>NZ_JADPJG010000030.1 GCF_023073335.1 Bradyrhizobium sp. 21 | reverse complement strand
AAGGAGACCAAGGCCAAGGAGAAGGTCGCGCCGAAGAAGTCGGCGGTCGACGAGACTGCCCCCGAAGGCGACCGCATCGCCAACCAGTCGATCCGCGTCAACGTGGATACGCTGGAGCATCTGATGACCATGGTCTCCGAGCTGGTCTTGACCCGCAACCAGCTCCTGGAGATCTCCCGCCGCAACGAGGACACCGAGTTCAAGGTGCCGTTGCAGCGTCTCTCCAACGTCACCGCCGAGCTGCAGGAGGGCGTCATGAAGACGCGCATGCAGCCGATCGGCAATGCCTGGCAGAAGCTGCCCCGCATCGTCCGCGATCTGTCGGGCGAACTCGGCAAGCAGATCGAGCTGGAGATGCACGGCGCCGACACCGAGCTCGACCGCCAGGTGCTCGATTTGATCAAGGACCCGCTCACCCACATGGTGCGCAACTCCGCCGATCACGGCCTGGAGACCCCGGCCGAGCGTCTCGCCGGCGGCAAGGGCGAGCAGGGCACCATCCGGCTGTCCGCCTATCACGAGGGCGGCCACATCATCATCTGCATCGCCGACAACGGCCGTGGCCTGAACACCGACAGGATCAAGGCCAAGGCGATCTCCTCAGGGTTGGCCACCGAGGCCGAGCTCGAGAAGATGTCGGAAGCCCAGATCCACAAGTTCATCTTCGCGCCGGGCTTCTCGACCGCTGCCGCCATCACCTCGGTCTCGGGCCGCGGCGTCGGCATGGACGTGGTGCGCACCAATATCGACCAGATCGGCGGCACCATCGACATCAAGTCGGTGGCTGGCGAAGGCTCCTCCGTCACCATCAAGATCCCGCTGACGCTGGCCATCGTCTCCGCCCTGATCGTGGAGGCTGCCGGCGACCGTTTTGCCATCCCGCAGCTCTCGGTGGTCGAGCTCGTCCGTGCGCGCGCCAACTCCGAGCACCGCATCGAGCGCATCAAGGACACCGCGGTGCTGCGCCTGCGCAACAAGCTGCTGCCGCTGATCCACCTCAAGAAGCTGCTCAAGATCGACGACGGCGCGGCCAGCGATCCCGAGAACGGCTTCATCGTGGTGACCCAGGTCGGCAGCCAGACCTTTGGCATCGTCGTCGACGGCGTGTTCCACACCGAAGAAATCGTGGTCAAGCCGATGTCGACGAA
>NZ_JADPJG010000003.1:509324-509541 GCF_023073335.1 Bradyrhizobium sp. 21 | reverse complement strand
GACGATCACCAACAGCGCTGCCGGCACGATCGAGGTCCTTGCGAACGGGGCCCTGACGATCGACCAAGGCTCGAGCGTCACCAACACCGGCAACGTCACCGTCGATGCCACCGGCAAGCTGACGGTCAGTAGTGCCACGGTCAGCGGCGCCGGCACGGTCACGGACAATGGCGAGATCGACCTGACCGGCAACGCGGTCCTGAGCGGCGGCATCCTC
>NZ_JADPJG010000003.1:37788-509075 GCF_023073335.1 Bradyrhizobium sp. 21 | reverse complement strand
GATCGACCTGACCGGCAACGCGGTCCTGAGCGGCGGCATCCTGAAGAACAACGCGACCTTCAAGGTTGGCGGCACCGGCAATGCGCTGGACGGCGAAACGATCACCAACAGCGCTGCCGGCACGATCGAGGTCCTTGCGAACGGGGCCCTGACGATCGACCAGGGCTCGACTGTCGCCAATACCGGCAACGTCACCGTCGATGCCACCGGCAAGCTGACGGTCAGTAGTGCCACGATCAGCGGTGTTGGCACGGTCACCGATAATGGCGAGATCGACCTGATCGGCAACGCCGTCCTGAGCGGCGGCATCCTGAAGAACAACGCGGCCTTCAAGGTCAGCGGCGCCGGCAACGCGCTCGACGGCGAAACGATCACCAACAGCGCTGCCGGCACGATCGAGGTCCTTGCGAACGGGGCCCTGACGATCGACCAGGGCTCGACTGTCGCCAATACCGGCAACGTCACCGTCGATGCCACCGGCAAGCTCACTGTCAACGGTGCCACGATCAGCGGTGTTGGCACGGTCACCGATAATGGCGAGATCGACCTGATCGGCAACGCCGTCCTGAGCGGCGGCATCCTGAAGAACAACGCGACCTTCAAGGTCAGCGGCACCGGCAACGCGCTGGACACCGAGACGATCACCAACAGCGCTGCCGGCACGATCGAGGTCCTTGCGAACGGGGCCCTGACGATCGACCAGGGCTCGAGCGTCACCAACACCGGCAACGTCACCGTCGATGCCACCGGCAAGCTCACCGTCAATGGCGCGACGATCAGCGGTGCCGGCACGGTCACCGATAACGGCGAGATCGACCTGACCGGCAACGCGGTCCTGAGCGGCGGCATCCTCAAGAGCAACGCGACCTTCAAGGTCAGCGGCACCGGCAACGCGCTCGACGGCGAAACGATCACCAACAGCTCGACCGGCACGATCGAGGTCGTTGCGAACGGCGCCCTGACGATCGACCAGGGCTCGACCGTCGCCAACACCGGCAATGTCATCGTGGACGAGAATGCCGCGCTGACGCTGAACGACGCCACGATCAGCGGCGGCGCCATCAAGGGCGCCGGCACGATCGACGTCACCGGCGCCAGCAAGATCGACGGTGCGGCCACGGTCAGCATCAGCACGATCACCGCCGACGCCAAGCTGACGCTGGACGGCGTCACGGTGTCGGGTTCGGTGATCACGGACAATTTCGGCATCGAACTCGACAACACCGTCAAGCTCAAGGACGGCGCCACGATCAAGGGCGGGCCGGTCACCAATAACGGCACGCTGCAGATCGCCGGCGCCGCGACGCTGCTCAACGACGTCCTCACCAATTCCGGTCACGCCGTCGCGGTTGATGATAACCAGACGCTGACGCTGTCCGGCACGGAGATCACCGGCGGAACCATCAACAATTTCAGCGGAGTGCTGGGCGGCAAGATCGACGTCACCGGCAACAGCAAGATCGACGGTAACGCCACCCTGAACCAGGGCACAGTGAAGGTCGAAAGCGGCGTCACGCTGACGCTCGACGATGCGACCGTTGCGGGCGCCGCGATCACCAATGGCGGCACCGTCAAGGTCGATACGAGCAAGAAGCTGACACTGGCGGGTGCGAGCCTGACCGGCGGCACGCTCACGGTCGTCGGTACGCTCGCTTCCTCCGGCACCACGACGATCACCGACGCCAATATCTCGAACGGCTATCTGCTCGAATCGACTCTCGGCGGGCTGCTGGCGCTGGTGGCGACAACTCCTGCGGCAGCCATCACGAACGGCGGCATCATTCGGGCCAACGGCGCCGAGCTCGACATCAACGGCGAGGCCGTCGCCAACACCGGCACGCTGGGGGCGATCAACCACGGCACCCTGAAGCTGATCGGGATGGCGGTCACCAATACCGGCAGCGGTGATGTCTCGGTCGAGTCCGGCTCGACGCTCGACCTCCAGGGCGCGACGATCGACGGCGGCACGGTGACCATCGCCGGTACGCTGGAATCGACTGGCACAAGCGCCATCGATAGCGCCGACATCACGGTTGCCAACGCCGGCACGATCTCCGTCACCAGCGGCACGCTGACGATCGATCCCGGGCTTGCGCATGCCATCACCAATCACGGCCTGATCAAGGCGGTGACAGGCGGCACGCTGAAGCTGGCGACGGCCAGCGTCACCAACACCGGCGCGTCGATCACGGTCGACGGCACCTCGAAGCTCTATCTGACCGATGTCTCGATCAACGGCGGCAGCCTGAGCAATGCCGGCAATCTCTACAGCGCCGGCCTCGATACGGTCACAGGCAGTGTGACCAACACCGGCACCATCGAAGTCCAGGGTGGCACGCTGAACCTTTCCGGCGGCCTCTCCGGCGTCGGCACGCTGATCATCGACGACACGGCGACGCTCGAGCTTGCCGGCGCAACGGCGCAGACCGTGACCTTCGCCGGCGGCGCCGACACGCTTCAACTCGACAAGGTCGCGGGCCAGGGCTTTACCGGCACGATCACCGGCCAGTCCTCCAAGGGCGGCACGTTCACGATCACGGGTGCGGCGGACATCACCACCTCCAGCGGCGACGCGCTCGACTTCACGGCGACCGGCGGCACGCAGGCGAAGCCCGCCGATATCATCCTCACGCCCACGGGCGCGCTGACGGGCGCGGCCAATGGCATCGTCGTCACCCAGAACGGCACGGGCGCTATTTCGCTGACGGCGACGAAAGACATCAAGGGCCTGAACGGCGATGGCATCACGCTGCGCGACAGCGCAACCGGCATCGGCGATATCACGGTCAACAACGTCACCGGCAAGGCGAGCGGCACCGGCGCGAATTCGACCGGTATTCTCGTCGAAAATCTGAACAGTGCCAATGGCGGTGACATCTCGATCACCCAGCTCGCCGGCGTCGCGGGCGGCGCTTACGGCATCGACGCGCTCACCCAGGGCGGCGGCGACATCGCCGTCCACGCCGGCGGCACCATCACGGGCAGCTCGATCTACGGCATCCGGGCGCGCAGCTACGGCGCGGGCAGCGAGATCGTCACGACCGACGCCGGCAGCGTCATCAATTCGGGCAGCTCCGGGATCGTCGCCGTCAACCGGGCGACGTCCCTCGGCGCGGCATCCGGCAGCAGCATCACCGTCAACGCCTATGGTGCGATCCATTCCGGCAGCAGCCTGAACCAGAGCGGCAACACGCCGGCCGGAATCCAGGCCGGCTACAACGGTGCCACGACTGGCAGCAGCGCCAACACCAATGTCAACGGCAACGTCGTCGTCAATAACCACGCGAACGTCACCGCGGCGGCGGGCTACGGCATTCACGCCTATAATTACGGGAATGGCGACGTCACGGTGAGCGACGCGGCCGGGACCACGATCGTCGGCGCCGAGGAGGGCATCAGGGCCCAGGCGCTCGGCGGCGGCACCGGCGACGTCACCGTCACGCTCGGCGCCAACGCGTCGGTGACGGGCACGACCAGCTACGGCATTCTCGCCTACAGCATCGACGCGGGCGACATCAGCGTCACCCTGGCGAACGGCGACAGCATCATTTCGGGCAGCTCCGGCATCGTGGCGGTCAACTACGCGGCGGCGATCACGAGTGACGTGCACAGCACGATTTCAGTCGAAGCGCATGGTACGATCCACTCCGGTTCCGCGCTGAACAATGACGGCACCACGCCGGGCGCAATCATCGCCGGCTACAAGCCCGACGGCATTTCCACCTTCTCGAATGCCGTCAACGGCGACGTCAGCGTCACCAGCGATGCGACGATCACCGCGGACGCCGGCTACGGCATCGAGGCGTTCACCTGGGCCGCCGGCGATATCACGGTCACGACCGGCACGGGCTCGTCGGTCACCGCGACTGCGGGCACCGCGATCGGCGCCTTCGATCACGGCGGCGGCGATGTCAGTGTCACCAATGAAGGCACCGCCACCGGCACGGTCGGCCTTGCGGCCCTTGCGAACGGCGCCGGCGACGTCACCATCGTCAATCACGGCAATATCACCAGCACGAGCCTCGCCGGCATCAGCGTCACGCAGAACGAGGCGGGCGCGACCGGCTCGACGCACATCACCAATTCCGGCTCGATCGTGGCCCCGAGCGCGTACGCGGCGATCTTCATCCAGGAGAATGCGACCGGCTCGGCGACCATCGACAATTCCGGCACGATCGGGCCCGCGATCGCCTCAACCGTGACCTCGACCACCTATGCGATCGTCGAGACCGGCGGCGCCATCACGATCAACAACACCGGCCACATCAACGGCAATATCTCGGTCGCCTCCGCCACGTTCAACAACAACGCCGGCGGCACCTGGACCGTTTCCGGCAGCGGCGTCTTTGGCAACGCATCCTCGATCGTCAACCATGGCGACATCGATCTCCATGGCGCGTCGATCTCCGGGAGCGGGCTGAGCATCGAAAATCACACGACCATCGATAGCTGGGGCACGGCGTCGATCTCGGGCGCCATTACGAATACCGGCGCCATCGAGGTCCATGACGGGGCACTGACGCTGTTCGGCTCGCTGTCCGGCTCGGGCTCGGTCACCGTCGATGCCGGTGCGCTGCTGAAGCTCGATGGCTCGGTGACGCAGACGGTCAACCTTGCCGGCGACGGCGCCAAGCTTCAGATCGACACGTCGACCTTCGGCGGCTCGATCGGCGAGCTGTCCGCAACCGACACGATCGACCTGTCGATCATCAAGTATGACGGCGGCACCTCCGCGACCTACGATTCGGTCACCGGCAATCTCATTGTGAGCGATTTGTACGGCCACACGATCACGCTCAAGCTCGTCGGTGCTGACTACAGCAATGCGCATTTCGCCGGCAGCAGCGACGGCCATGGCGGCACACTGGTCACGTTCAACGCGGCCGACGATGCGCCGCACTTCAACGCGGCTCAAGTGCCGCAGAGCACCGGCTTCAGCGAACTCCTGAACACCACCGGCTCAGCGACGACCGATCCAGCACCGGCGGCGACCGGGACGATCGACTTCAGCGACGTCGATCTGACGGAGCGACCGACGGCTACAGTTGCAATTGCAGACCAGACGGTGACCTGGTTCGATACCGACCACGCCACGCATCTGACGCTGACCGCCGGCGAGACCGCCGCGCTCGAGCAGGCGCTGACGCTCCAAACCACCGGCAAGAACAACGGCACCGTCGGCTGGAGCTATTCGATCGCCGACGGCGTGCTCGATTTCCTTGGCGAGGGCCAGACCGCAAAGGTCGTCTCCACCGTCACGCTCGATGACCACCAGGGCAAAACCGACACTGCCGAGGTCACGGTCACAATCACGGGCAAGAACGATGCGCCGACGCTGGCCCCGGTGAGCACGGATCCGCTCGTGGATACGGCCACCCATGACAGTTTCGCGAGTATCACGGGAACGCTGGTCGGAACTGACGCCGACCATGGCGAGACGGCGACGCTGAAATATGCCGTTCAGGATGTGGATCATCTTGCAGTGCCGACGGTTGCGGGCCTCTACGGCTCCCTGACGGTCAACGACGACGGCAGCTACGATTATGTTCCCGACGCTGCGGCGATCAACGCGTTGTCGGCGGGTCCTTACTCGGACGTTTTCACGATCCAGACAAAGGACGCCTACGGTGCGACCGGAACGGCGTCATTCACCGTCGCAGTCACCGGCGCCAACGACACGCCGGTGTTGTCCGATGGCAGCCTCGGAACGCTCGAGGACACCGCCGCCGCGGACAGTTTCTCCGGCCTCACCGGGCAATTGACCGGGACCGATGTCGATACCGGCGACACGCTGAGCTACGCCTTACTGAACGCGGATCACCATCCGACCGGCACGGTGACCGGCCATTATGGTTCGCTGACGGTCAATACCGACGGCAGCTACAGCTACGTCCCCGACGCGGCGTCGATCAACGCACTCCCGCAAGGCTCCTACTCGGATAGCTTCACGGTTCAGCTTACGGATGCGCATGGCGCAGTCACCACGGCGACATACACCGTGGACCTGACCGGTGCCAACGACACGCCGACCCTGTCAGATGTCAACATCGGCACGCTCACCGACACCGCCGCGACCGACACCTTCTCCAGCCTTACCGGGACGCTGGCGGGCACCGATGCCGATACCGGCGAGACGGCGACGCTGACCTATGCTGTCCAGAACGCAGATATTCATGGGACGGCGACGGGTTATTACGGCGCGCTGACGGTCAACGCCGACGGCAGCTACAGCTACGTCCCGAACGCCGCTGCGATCAACGCTCTGTCGGCCGGCGACTATCTGGATACGTTCACCGTCCAGACCACGGACGCACATAATGCGATCGGCATGGCGATACTCACGGTGGACGTGACTGGCGCAAACGACGCGCCGGTCGTCGACGTCGGCCAGATCTCCGTCACGCATGACGGCGCTCAGGTCACCGTCCACGGTATCTCGGTCACCGACGCCGATGCAGCTGCCAATGAAACCTTCACGCTCGTTGCCTCCGGCTCGGGTAGCAATTTGAGCCCGGCGTCGACGTCCGATACCCTGGCGTACATCAATTCCGCGCTGCAGACCGTGACCTACACTGACGCAAGTGAAGGTGCGGCCATACAGACGGTCACGCTCACCGTGGCCGACAGTCACAGCGCAAGCAATACGGTTAGCCTGCTCTTTGGCACGGCGGGGCGGGATGACTTCATCGGGACAGGCCATCAGGACCAGTTCGTGTTCGCCGCCAGCTCCAACAACGATACGGTCACCAATTTCACGTCCGGCCAGGACCATATTGACCTGTCGAGCGTCGTCACGACCTCCGATACTCAGGCTTGGTTGGATCAGCACGCGACCGCGTCAGGAGCGGACACCCTGATTACGATCAATGCATCGGACACCATTCTTCTGAAGGGCGTCGCCCACGTCCAGGCGAGTGACTTTATCGTCCATGCCTGATCGCCGCTTGAGGGGCGCGGCCGATCGTCTGCAAGACTGATCCGCACTGCCGTTCACCGCAAATGCGTGATATCCCTCCACCATGAAACGTCTCAAAATCCTGCGACGGTGGTTTGCGCGGAAGTTCGGCTTTGCGCGGCTGATGTGCCTTGCGCTGCTGGTCGTGTTTGCCGGCGCGCGGCTGTGGGACCCGCCGCCGATCCAGGAATTGCGGCTGCGCACCTTCGACATGTTTCAGTTGATCGATCCGCGCCACAAGACAGTGCGGCCGGTCACCATCATCGACATCGACGACAAGAGCCTCGCCCAGCTCGGCCAGTGGCCGTGGCCGCGCACGCGCATTGCCGATTTGATCCAGAACCTCACCAGTAACGGCGCGGTGGCGATCGGCTTCGACATGGTGTTTTCGGAAGCCGACAGGCTCAATCCGGATCTGGTCGCGAGCCAGATGCGCTATCTCGACGACGCCACCCGCGCCAAGCTGCGCGAGCTGCCGACCAACGACCAGATCCTCTCGGAAGCGGTCAAGCGCTCGCGCGTGGTGCTTGGCGAGACGGGCCTGCCTGAGATCCTGACCGAACTCGACAAGTCGCTTCCGTTCACGGGTGTCGCGACGGTCGGCGAGGCGGACGCCGAACGCTTCCTGTTCGAGTTCCCGGGCCTGCTCCGCAACGTGCCGGTGGTCGAGAAGGTTGCCGCCGGGCGCGGGCTGTTCTCGATCAAGACCGAGCGCGATGGTTTGATCCGGCGGGTGCCGATGGTCATGCGCGCGCAGGGTAACATCATGCCCTCGCTCAGCCTCGAGATGCTGCGGGTCGCCACCGGCACGCCGACGCTGCTGGTCAGGACCGACAAGTCCGGCGTGCGGGCCGTGCGCCTCAAGGGCGTGGAGATTCCGACCGACAAGAACGGCCAGCTCTGGGTGCACTATGCCCGCCGGGACCCGTCGATCTACGTCTCGGCGGCCGACGTGCTCGACAACACCGTCCCGCCCGGCAAGATTGCGGGCAAGCTGGTGCTGATCGGCACCTCCGCGGTCGGGCTCAACGACCTCAAGACCACGCCGGTGTCCTCGACCATGCCGGGTGTCGAGATCCATGCGCAGGTGCTGGAGAGCGTGCTGAGCAAAGCCGTGATCTCCCAGCCCAACTATGCGCTCGGCGTCGAGCTGCTCGCAGCGCTCGTCATCGGCTTGCTCGTCATCATTTTCACGCCGAACCTTGGACCGGTTCGCCTTGTGCTTGCCGGCGCAGCATTCGCCGCGATTCTGGTCGGCGTGTCCTGGTTCTTCTATGCGCAGTACCGCTACCTGATCGACTTCACCTATCCTCTGCTTTCGACCACCGCGATCTATTTGACGCTGATCTTTGCGAGCTTCGTGCGCGAGCAGCGGCAGCGGGTGCAGATCCGCGGCATGTTCGCGCAATACATGTCGCCGGTGCTGGTCGAGCAGCTGGCGCAGTCGCCGGAAAAGCTCGTCCTCGGCGGCGAGGAGCGCGAGATGACGATCATGTTCTCCGATGTGCGCGGCTTCACCACGATCTCGGAGAGCTACAAGCACGATCCGCAAGGGCTGATCGCGCTGATGAACCGCTTCCTGACGCCGCTGACCGACGTGATCATCGAAGAGAAGGGCTATATCGACAAATACATGGGCGACGCCATCATGGCGTTCTGGAACGCGCCGCTGGACGACGCCGAGCACGAGGTCAATGCCTGCGAGGCCGCGGTCCAGATGCTCGAGCGGATCGACGCGGTCAACAAGGAGCGCGAGCAGGAGGCCGCCTCCGGCGGCCACGTCTACATCCCGCTCAATGTCGGCATCGGCCTCAACACCGGCATCGGCGTGGTCGGCAATATGGGCTCCGACCTGAAGAAGAACTATTCGGTGCTGGGCGACAGTGTGAACCTGGCCTCGCGGCTCGAAGGCCAGTCGAAGGAATACGGTTTCCCGATCATCGTCGGCTCCCGGACCGCGCTCGCGGCCAAGGACAAGTTCGCGATCCTTGAGCTCGACTTCATCATGGTCAAGGGCAAGACCGAGCCGGAGGTGATCTACGCCATCGCCGGCCGCGACGACGTGATGCATTCTGGACCGTTCCAGCGTCTGCGCAACATCACCATCGAGATGCTCGGCTGCTATCGCGGCCGCGACTGGCAGGGCGCGCTGGACGCCATCGAGCGCGGCCGCAAGAGCGAGGACGCCGACACGTTGGAAAAGCTGTTCAACCTCTACGAGGTGCGCATCAAGGATTTCCAGGTCAATCCACCGGCGGAAGGCTGGACCGGTGCGTATGCCCTGCTGACGAAGTAGTCGCCCGCGCCATTGAGTTTCGCTAGTGCCTCAAAAACGGCGTCGTCCTGGCGAACGCCAGGACCCATTACCCCAAGGAGCAGTTGCGTCGCCGGGCCATTGACCACCAGCCGTCGCAAAACAAAGGCCAGTGGTAATGGGTCCTGGCTTTCGCCAGGACGACGGCGAAGCCCTCACTCCACCCCGATCGTCGTCAGATCCTGGAACCAGTGCTGGGCCTGCACGAACTGCTTGATCTTCGGCGACAGCGCATGCGGGTTGGTGTCGTGCACCACCCACACCAGCACGGCGTCGTCGACGATCAGCGCATGCGCCTGGGCCAGCAGATCGTCCTGCTTGGCGGCATCGAACGTCAGCTTGGCCTTGTCGATCAGGGCATCGACCTCAGGGTTCTTGTAGCCGCCCCAGTTGACGCCGACCGGCGCGATCTGGCCCGAATGGAAGAAGCGGACGATGGCGTAGAGCGGGTCGGAAGTGACGTAGGCGATGTTGTTGGCGGTGATGCCGGCGTTCATCTCGTCGGCCGCGCCCTTGCGCCAGTGCGTATAGAGTGTTTCGAGCTCGACCACCTTGAAGTCGATGTCGATGCCGATCTCCTTGAAGCTCTGCTGCAGGAACTCGTTCATTGGCAGCGACAGCATCTGGCCGGTGCCGCCTTGTGCGATGATGAAAGTGGCCTTCAGCGGCTTTGCCTTGGAGTATCCGGCTTCCTCGACCAGCTTCTTGGCCGCGGCGAGATCGTATTTCAGCTCGAAGCTCGGCTTGCCGAACCACGGGCTCGACGGATCGACCTGGCCTTTGGCGGGTTTTGCCAGTCCGTTCATCAGGCCGACCACCGCCTCGCGGTCGATCGCGAGGTTGAGCGCCTTGCGCAGGCGAATGTCTGTCCAGGGTGAGCCCGGCAGCACGCTGAGGTGATAATTCCAGACATGCGGCGTGACATTGTCGACGAGCTTCATGCCGGCCGCCTTGAGCTGCGGCACGGCGTCCGGCGCCGGCGTCTCGATCAGGTCCACTTGCCCGGCGAGCAGCGCGTTGGTGCGCGTCAGCGCTTCCGGCATCGGCACCAGCACCAGCTTGTCGACCTTGGGGATGCGTTTCTTGTTCCAGTAGTCCGGGTTCTTGCTGAGCTCGGCGAGCTCGCGCGGTACGAGCTTGGTCAGCTTGAACGGGCCGGTGCCCGACGGCTGGCTCGCGAACTTGTCCCAATCCTTGCCGAGCTTCTCGTACTGCGCGGGGCTCGACACCAGGAACCAGAGCATCTGATAAGGAAAGAAGGAATCGACCGTCTTGGTGGTGATCTCCACCGTGGAATCGTCGATCTTGGCGTAGCTCGCGACCGAGGGCAGGCGGGTCTTCACCTGCGCGCTCTGGCGCTTGTCGAATTGCGGCGCCTTGTCGTTGAGCACCTTGTCGAGATTCCAGATCACCGCGTCGGCGTTGAACTCGCTGCCGTCGTGAAACTTCACGCCCTTGCGCAAGGTGAATCGCCACTTGGTCTTGTTCTCGTCGTCGACTTTCCACTCTGTGGCCAGTCCCGGCACCAGCTTGCCCGGCCGGTCGGCGACGTCCATCTCCCAGGCCACCAGCGGATCGTAGATCGTGTAGGCCGTGAACTGATAGGCGCCGGCGCCGCGGTCGGGCTGGCCGGTCGTCAGCGGAATGTCCGCCATCGAGATGCCGTAGCGCACCACCGTTTCGGCGCGCGCCGGGATTGCGGAGTACGCCAGCGCAAGCAGGGCGAGACAGGTCGACAGTCGGGTACGCATGGCCCAAAGCTCCAAGGAGAAATTCAAGGGAGAAATCGGAACCAAACCTGCAATCTTGATGCCAGAATAGGCAGCGAGTGCCTTCTCGGGCGTCCGATCACAAGGACTTGTCGTCGCAGGGGCAATTGGCAGAAAAAGTTTCCCCATTGGCATAGCCATTGCATACGTTTGCATCAAAATTAGTCATTGAAAGCCGGAAGAGGACTGAGACGATGCCTATCAAGAAGAACAAGACCCGCGCGGCGCTGATCGCGTTGCTGGCGCTCGGCAGCGCCGCCGCATGGCCGGGCGTGGCGAGTGCCGAAACCGTGCTGCGCATCGGGATGACCGCCGCCGATATTCCGCGCACGCTGGGACAGCCCGATCAGGGTTTTGAAGGTAATCGCTTCACCGGCCTCACCATGTATGACGGGCTGACCGGCTGGGACCTGTCCTCGGCCGACAAGCCGAGCGTGGTGATCCCCGGCCTCGCGACCGAGTGGAAGGTCGACGATGCCGACAAGACCAAATGGACCTTCAAGCTGCGTCCCGGCGTCACCTTCCATGACGGCTCGCCGTTCAATGCCGATGCCGTGGTGTGGAACGTCGAGAAAGTGCTGAAGCAGGACGCGCCGCAATTCGACGCCAGCCAGGTCGGCGTGACGGCGTCGCGCATGCCGACGCTCGCCTCGGCGAAGAAGATCGACGACATGACGGTCGAGCTCACCACCAAGGAGCCCGACAGCTTCCTGCCGATCAACCTCACCAATTTGTTCATGGCGAGCCCGACGAAGTGGCAGCATTTCTATGAGAAGGCGGAGGGCGTCGACGCCAAGGCGAAGTCGCAAGCTGCCTGGACCGCGTTCGCCAAGGATGCCGCGGGCACCGGCCCGTGGAAGATGGCGGGCTTCACGCCGCGCGAGCGGCTCGAGCTGGTCAAGAACGCGAGCTATTGGGACAAGGCGCGCGTGCCCAAGGTCGACAAGATGGTGCTGCTGCCGATGCCGGAAGCGAATGCACGCACCGCGGCGCTGCTCTCCGGACAGGTCGATTGGGTCGAGGCGCCGGCGCCGGATGCGCTGCCCGAGCTGAAGCAGCGCGGCTTCAAGCTCTACGCCAACGAGCAGCCGCACGTCTGGCCCTGGCAGTTTTCGCGCGTCGAGGGCTCGCCCTGGAACGACATCCGCGTCCGCAAGGCCGCAAACCTCTGCGTCGATCGCGAAGGCCTCAAGGACGGCCTGCTCGCGGGGCTGATGGTGCCGGCGACCGGCACCTTCGAGCCCGGCCATCCCTGGCGGGGCAAGCCGACCTTCGAGATCAAGTATGACAAGGCGGCAGCGCAGAAACTGATGCAGGAGGCCGGTTTCGGTCCGAACAAGAAGCTGACGGTCAAGACCCAGACCTCGGCGTCCGGCTCGGGCCAGATGCAGCCGCTGCCGATGAACGAATATCTCCAGCAGGCGCTCGCCGAATGCTATTTCGACGTGCAGCTCGACGTCATCGAGTGGAATACGCTATTCACCAATTGGCGCCGCGGCGCCAAGGATCCCAGCGCCAACGGTTCGAGCGCGACCAACGTCACCTATGCGGCGATGGACCCGTTCTTCGCGCTGGTGCGCTTCCTGCAATCGGGCATGGCGCCGCCGGTTTCGAACAATTGGGGCTTCATCAACAACCCCAAATTCGACGAGCTGGTGAAGAAGGCGCGGCAGACCTTCGATCCCGCCGCGCGCGACGCCGCACTCGCCGAACTGCACGCGGCCTCGGTCGACGACGCAGCCTTCCTCTACGTCGCCCACGACGTCGGCCCCCGCGCCATCAGCCCGAAGGTGACAGGCGTCGTGCAGCCGAAGAGCTGGTTCATCGACTTCTCGCTGGTGTCGCTGACGCCGTAACTATCGCAACGAACTCAGTGCACCCTCTCCCTTGTGGGAGAGGGTGGCTTCGCGTTAGCGAAGCCGGGTGAGGGGTCTCTCTCCGCGGGAGCTGACCTCTCAACGAAGCAATACGTTCGCGGAAACAACCCCTCATTCGGCGCGCGGATCGCGCGCCACCTTCTCCCACAAGGGGAGAAGGAAGAAAGAACACCAGTGCTCGCCTATATCGCCAGACGCATCGTCTATGTCGTCCCGATCGTCATCAGCGTGGCGCTGGTGTGCTTTCTGCTCGTGCACATCACGCCGGGCGATCCGCTCGTCGCTGTGCTGCCGGCCGACGCCTCGCAAGAGCTCGCGGCGCAGCTCCGCGCCGCCTATGGCTTTGACCGGCCGCTGCCGGTGCAGTTCGGGCTTTGGCTGTTGCGCGCGCTGCATGGCGATCTCGGCAATTCCATTGCCACGGGGCGCCCCGTGCTCGCCGAAGTCATGCGCGCGGTCAGCAACACCGTCACGCTCGCGATTGCCGCGGCCATCATCGGCTTCACCATGGGCATCCTGCTCGGCCTGATCGCCGGCTATTTCCGTGAGACCTGGATCGACAAGCTGGCGACGTCCTTTGCCATCGCCGGCGTTTCGGTGCCGCATTACTGGCTCGGCATGGTGCTCGTCATCATCTTTTCGGTCCAGCTGAACTGGCTGCCTGCCGTTGGTGCCGGACCCGGCGGCTCGGCCGCCTGGGCCTGGGACTGGGCGCATCTGCAATATCTCGTGCTGCCGGCGATCACGACCTCGGTGATCCCGATGGGCATCGTCACCCGAACCGTGCGTGCACTCACCGGCGACATCCTCAGCCAGGATTTCGTCGAGGCGCTGCGTGCAAAGGGCCTGCATGAGCGCGGCGTATTCCGTCACGTCATCAAGAACGCCGCACCCACCGCGCTCGCAGTGATGGGGCTCCAACTGGGCTACATGCTCGGCGGCTCGATCCTGATCGAGACCGTGTTCTCCTGGCCGGGCTCGGGATTCCTGCTCAATTCGGCGATCTTCCAGCGCGACCTGCCGCTGCTGCAAGGCACGATCCTGGTGCTGGCGCTGTTCTTCGTCTTCCTCAATCTGCTGGTCGACATCGCGCAAGCCGCGATCGATCCGCGCATCAAGCGGGGCTAGCCGATGAGCCCAGCTGTAGCCACGCAAGAAGTGTACTCCCTCTCCCGCTTGCGGGGGAGGGTAGGGGTGGGGGTGTCTCCGCATCGAGAACCCCCAAGATGAGAGAACCCTCACCCGGCGCTTCGCCCCGACCTCTCCCGCAAGCGGGAGAGGTGCACCGCGTCCTTGGCGCGCACCGTTCCCCCCAATATCCAAGCGGGGCTAGCCGATGAGCGAGCTTCCGTTGTCCGTCACCAGCGACGCCGCGCTTCAGGCCGCGCCTGCGACCAAGGCGCGCGGCTATTGGGCCACCGTCGGCCGCCGCATCCGGCGCGACAAGGTCAGCATGGTTTGCGCGCTGGTGCTGCTGCTGATCTTCCTCTCCGCGATCGTTGCGCCCTGGTTGGGTCTGGAGGATCCCTACAAGGGCTCGATGATCCGGCGCCTGCGCCACATCGGCACAACCGGTTACCCGCTCGGCACCGACGAGCTCGGCCGCGATATGCTGGCGCGGCTGATCTATGGCGGCCGGCTGTCGCTCCTCATCGGCATCCTGCCGGTCATCCTCGCCTTCTGTATCGGCACCTCGCTCGGCCTCGTCGCAGGCTATGTCGGCGGCAAGCTCAACACGGCGATCATGCGCACGATCGACGTGTTCTACGCCTTTCCGTCCGTGCTGCTGGCGATCGCGATTTCCGGCGCGTTGGGCGCGGGCATCCTCAATTCCATCGTGTCGTTGACCGTCGTGTTCGTGCCGCAGATCACCCGCGTCGCCGAAAGCGTCACCACGGGCGTGCGCAATATGGATTTCGTCGAGGCCGCGCGTGCCTCGGGCGCGGGGCCGTTCACCATCATGCGCGTTCACATTCTCGGCAATGTGCTCGGTTCGATCTTCGTCTATGCCACCAGCCTGATCTCGGTGTCGATGATCCTAGCCGCCGGTCTCTCCTTCCTCGGCCTCGGCACCAAGCCGCCGGAGCCGGAATGGGGCCTGATGCTGAACACCTTGCGCACCGCGATCTACGTCAATCCCTGGGTCGCAGCACTTCCGGGCGCGATGATCTTCGCGGTCTCGATCTGCTTCAATCTGCTCTCGGATGGCCTGCGCAGCGCCATGGACATCAGGAACTAGCCATGAGCGAGACCAACGCCTCCGTCGCCATGCTGGAGCCCGTGGAAGACATCGGCGGCGTCGCGCAGCCGCTGCTTCAGGTCAATGGCCTCACCAAGCACTTCCCCGTGCGCGGTGGACTGTTCGCCGCAAGGCGCACCGTGCGCGCGGTGGACAACGTTTCCTTCTCCGTCGCCAAGGGCGAGACCGTCGGCATCGTCGGCGAATCCGGCTGCGGCAAATCGACCACGGCGCGGCTGCTGATGCACCTGATGCCGCGCGATACCGGCGCCATCATCTACGACGGCATGGCCGTCGGCCAGACGCTGTCCTTGCGCGAGTTGCGCCGCGGCATGCAGATGGTGTTCCAGGATTCCTACGCCTCGCTCAATCCGCGCCTCACCATCGAGGAATCGATTGCCTTCGGTCCGAAGGTGCACGGGATGGCGGACCATGCGGCGCGCGCGCTGGCGCGCGAGCTGCTCGGCAAGGTCGGCTTGGTCCCTGCAAACTTCGCGAACCGCTATCCGCACGAGATCTCCGGCGGCCAGCGCCAGCGCGTCAATATCGCACGTGCGCTGGCACTGTCGCCGCGTCTGGTGATTCTGGACGAAGCGGTCTCCGCGCTCGACAAATCCGTCGAGGCGCAAGTGCTCAATCTTCTGGCTGATCTCAAGCGCGAGTTCGGCCTGACCTATCTCTTCATCAGCCACGACCTCAATGTCGTCCGCTACATCTCGGATCGCGTGCTGGTGATGTATCTCGGCGAGGTCGTCGAGCTCGGTCCGGTCGACCAGGTCTGGGACAGGCCTGCGCATCCCTATACGCGCGCGCTGCTGGCTGCGATGCCGTCCTCCGATCCCGACCGGCGCACCGAGACGCCGCCGATCACGGGCGATCCGCCCAATCCGATCGATCCGCCGCCGGGCTGCCGCTTCCACACCCGTTGCCCGTTTGCGGAGCCGCTCTGCGCAAATGCGACACCAAAGCTCACCGCGCTCGATACAATGGGCCACGAGGCCGCGTGCTACATGGCGATCCCGGGTTCAGGCCATAGCCGCGCGCCGAGAGAGGAAACCGCATGACGAGACCAACGACGAGAGAGATCAAGGCTGTGGCACAAGTCGCCGGCGTTCCCGTCGACGACGAGATCGCGACGCGCATCTCCAATTCCATTGGACCTGCTTTTGACGGCTTTGCGGCCATCGCCGGCACGCTGCCATTCGACCTCGAGCCGGCGCTCTACGTGGTCGCTCAGACCGAGAAGGTCTCGAAATGAGCTCTGAGCCTGCATTGATGACGCTCACCGAGGTCGCGCGTGCGATCGCGATGAAGCAGGTGTCTTCGCATGAGGTGACCCGCGCGCTTTTGCACCGTATCGCGCAGTGGCAGCCGCATCTCAACGCCTTCATGTCGATTGAATCCGAGGCCGCGCTGAAGGCGGCCGATGCCGCAGACGCGGAGATGGCCAAGGGCGAAGTCCGCGGCCCGCTGCATGGCGTGCCGCTCGCGCACAAGGACATGTATTACGACGCCGGCCATGTCGCGACCTGCGGCTCGCTGATCCGCCGCGATTTCGTCGCGACCACGACCTCAACCGCCTTGCAACGGCTGAAGGACGCCGGCCAGGTCCGTCTCGGCACGTTGCATCTCGCCGAATTCGCCTATGGCCCGACCGGGCACAACGCCCACTACGGTCCGGTGCGCAATCCCTGGAACGTCGCGCATATCACCGGCGGCTCGTCGTCGGGCTCGGGCTCGGCGGTCGCGGCGTGCTTGACCTATGCGGCGCTCGGCTCCGACACCGGCGGCTCGATCCGCATGCCCGCGCATTTCTGCGGCGTCACCGGATTGAAGACCACGGTCGGCCGCGTCAGCCGGGCCGGCGCGATGCCGCTGTCGCAATCGCTCGACACGGTCGGGCCGCTCGCGCGCACCGCAGAGGACTGCGCCCTGCTGCTGGCGCTGATGGCCGGCCCTGACCCCATGGATTCGACCGCCAGCCACGAGCCGCTGTCCGACTATGTCGGTGCGACCAAGGGCTCGCTGAAGGGTCTGAAGATCGGGGTGCCCGCCTCCTTCTATGTCGATGATCTCGACAGCGAAGTCGCGGGCGTGCTCGACGAGACCATCGCGGTGCTGAAGCGCGAAGGCGCCGACGTCGTCACGGTCGAGCTGCCGGATCAGCGGCAATTGTCCGCGGCGAGCCAACTCGTGCTCGCGGCCGAAGCGGCCGCCTTCCACAAGCGCTGGATGATCGAGCGTCCGCAGGATTATGGCCCACAGGTGTTGATGCGGCTTCAAAATGGCCTCGCCGTTCCCGCCATCACCTATCTCGAGGCGATGCGCTGGCGCGGCCCTGCGCTCGCCGCGCACAATGCGGCGACCGCTGGCGTTGACGCGATTATCGCTCCGGCGTCGCCCGTGCCGGCGCCGACGATCGCGGAGAGCGACGTCGGCGGCGGGCCGAACGCGCCGGCGCTGTTGCAGCGGCTGACGCTGTTCACCCGTCCAGTGAATTTCCTCGGCCTGCCGTCGCTCACGGTGCCATCGGGCTTCACCGCGAGTGGCCTGCCGATCGGCATGCAGCTGATCGGTCGCTCCTTCGACGAAGCGACCCTGCTCACCATCGGCGCCGCGTTCCAGCGCGCCACCGACTATCACGATCGATTGCCGAAACTGCCGTCATGACAAAACTCGTCGATATTTCAGGCCTCAACATCCGCTTCACCGGCGAGCGCACGGTCTATGCCGTGAACGATCTCAGCCTTTCGCTTGGTGACGGCGAGGTGCTGGGCCTGCTCGGCGAGTCCGGTTCAGGCAAGAGCGTGACCTTGCGCGCGCTGATGCGGCTGTTGCCGAAGAAGCGCACGCAGATCGCGGGCAAGGTCAATGTCATGGGCCGCGACGTGCTCGCCATGAACGACGAGCAGCTCTCGTCGTTCCGCGGCCAGACCGTGTCGATGATTTTTCAGGAGCCTGCGCTCGCGCTCGACCCGGTCTACACGATCGGCGCGCAGATCGCCGAAAGCGTGGTGCGTCACGAAGGCAAGTCTGATGCGGAGGGCCGCGCGAGGGCGCTCGAAATGCTCGAGGTCGTGCGCATTCCCTCGGCCAAGCGCCGGCTTGACGCCTATCCGCACGAAATGTCCGGCGGCATGCGTCAGCGCGCGATGATCGCGCTGGCGCTCGCCTGCCGGCCCAAGATCTTGCTGGCGGACGAGCCGACCACCGCGCTCGATGCCACCGTGCAGATCCAGATCCTGCTGCTGCTGCGCGAGCTGCAGCGCGAATTCGGCATGTCCGTCATCTTCGTCACCCACGACATCGGCGTCGCCATCGAGATCTGCGACCGCGTCGCGGTGATGTATGCCGGCCAGATCGTGGAGCAGGGCACGCTTCGCGACATCGTCCGCACACCGGTGCACCCCTACGCCAAGGGCCTGCTCGCCTCCACCATCCACGGTGCCAAGCGGGGGCAGCGGCTGGAAACCATCCCCGGCACCCCGCCGTCGCTTGGCCAGAAGCCGCACAACTGCTCCTTCGCCCCTCGTTGCGCCGTGGCCCAGCCGCGCTGCCTGGAGCAACTGCCGGCGAATATAGAGGTCGGACCGGGCCGGGCGGCACGGTGCGTGCTGGCGGAGCCGGTCACCGCGCTGTCATAATACTCGGACGGCCGGGAGCGGGAACCGCATTCACACCTCATTCATCCCGATTCCGGTTCCATGGCGCCGTTCACGGAGAGGGACCTCACTTATGTACATTTCCAACGAAGGCCTGCTTGTCATCCTGTTCGTCGGCCTGGTTGCCGGCTGGCTGGCCGGCAAGGTGGTGCGCGGAACCGGATTCGGCATCATCGGCGACATCGTGGTCGGCATCGCCGGTGCGCTGGTTGCAAGCTTCCTGTTTCCAAAGCTCGGCATCCACATCGGCACCGGGCTGATATCGGAGATCATCTATTCCGCGATCGGCGCGGTCATCCTGCTGCTGGTGGTGCGGCTGGTGCGCGGCGGCGGCCGGTTCTAGCGGCGCCTGAGTTCAATTGATGAACTTTTGACCTCTCCCCACCCGGGGAGAGGTGACATGTCGGCAAGAAAAAGCCGCAAGACTGTGTGATTCCGGACTTGCGTGCGAGGCTGGTCGGGGGTGATGTGGCCCATAGGGGTCCCGGATTATTCGGCTGCGTTGGGCGAGGAGCGCAAACGCGATATTAATCCGGGTCGATTACTCCTGAATTCGCCTTTGAAATCAGGGGCTTTGGCCCCCACCCGAAAGAGATCAGACTGATGGCAGCCGTATCCGGCGTCCGCCGTTCAGAGCTCGGTGACGCGCTGCGCGCTTGTCGCACGGCGTTTGTCGGCGTCGGCTTGATGAGCTGCATGATCAACCTGCTCTATCTGACCGGGTCGATCTTCATGCTGGAGGTCTACGACCGGGTGCTGCCGAGCCGCAGCATTCCGACCCTGGTCGGCCTGATCATCCTCGCCAGCTTCCTCTACATGGCGCAGGGCGTGCTCGACATGATCCGCAATCGGATCCTGGGGCGGGTCGGCACCGCGCTGGACGAAGCCCTGAACAAGCGCGTGTTCGACACCATCGTGCGCCTGCCGCTGCTGGTTGGCAGCCGCAACGAGGGGCTTCAGCCGCTGCGCGATCTCGACAATGTCCGCTCCTTCCTCGGCGGCATGGGGCCGAGTGCGTTCTTCGACCTGCCCTGGCTGCCGCTTTATCTCGCCATCTGCTTCGCCTTCCACGTCATGATCGGCGTCACCGCGCTGATCGGCGCCGTCATCCTGGTCGGGCTGACGATCGTCACCGAATTCATGTCCCGCCAGCCGGCGCGCGAGGCGATGGGCCTTGCCGCGCAGCGCAACGATATCGCCGCCTCCAGCCGTCGCAATGCCGAAGTCATGGTGTCGATGGGCATGGCCGGTCGGATGAACGCGCGCTGGAGCGAGGCCAATGAAAAATATCTCGGCGGCAACCAGCGTGCGAGCGACGTCGCCGGCGGTCTCGGTGCGGTTGCAAAAGTGCTGCGCATGATGCTGCAATCGGCCGTGCTTGCGGTCGGCGCCTATCTCGTCATCCACCAGGAGGCGACCGCGGGTATCATCATCGCCGGCTCGATCCTCTCCGCCCGCGCGCTGGCGCCGGTCGATCTTGCGATCGCGCACTGGAAATCGTTTGTCGCGGCCCGTCAGAGCTGGCACCGCCTCACCCGTCTCCTGGAGCAGATGCCGGCGCAGACGATGCCGACCCAGTTGCAGGCACCCACCAGCCGCCTGTCGGTCGAAGGCATCGCCATGGTGCCGCCGGGCGACCAGCGCCTCATCGTGCAGGACATCACCTTTGCGCTCGAAGCCGGCAATGGCCTAGGCGTGATCGGGCCGAGCGGCTCCGGCAAGTCGTCGCTGATCCGCGCGCTGGTCGGCGTCTGGCAACCGGTCCGCGGCAAGGTGCGGCTCGACGGCGCGGCGCTCGACCAATGGGCCTCCGACATGCTCGGTCGCCATATCGGCTATCTGCCGCAGGACGTCGAATTGTTCGGCGGCACCATCGCGCAGAACATCAGCCGGTTCGATCCCGACGCCGTCTCCGACGCCATCATCGCCGCGGCGAAAGAGGCCGGCGTGCACGAGATGATCATCAAGATGCGCGAGGGCTACAACACCCAGGTCGGCGAGCAGGGCACCGCGCTCTCCGCAGGCCAGGCGCAGCGCGTGGCGCTGGCGCGCGCCCTCTACGGCAATCCGTTCCTGATCGTGCTCGACGAGCCCAATTCCAATCTCGACACCGAAGGCGACGAGGCGCTGACCCGCGCCATCCGTTCCGCGCGCGAGCGCGGCGCCATCGTCATCGTGGTGGCGCACCGTCCGATCGGCGTCGAGGCGGTCGACCAAGTCCTGGTTCTGCGTGACGGCCGCATGCAGGCCTTCGGGCCGAAGGAACAGGTCCTCGCCCAGGTGCTCCAGCCGCGCGTGACGCCGCCGGCACCGATCAAGATCGTCAGCGAAGGCGGAAAGTCATGAGCACGATGGCGATCGGCGGCGGGAAGCCCGCCGCCAAGAGGACCGTGCGGCAGTCGATCCGGTTTCACCTGATGCTTGGGCTTGGGATCGTGCTTGTCCTTGTCGTCGGTCTCGGCGGCTGGTCGTCGACTGTGCTGATCTCGGGCGCGCTGATCGCGCCGGGCCAGATCGTGGTCGAGTCCAACGTCAAGAAGGTGCAGCACCCGACCGGCGGCGTGGTCGGCGAGCTGCGCGCCCACGACGGCGACGTGGTCAAGGCCGGCGACATCGTGGTGCGGCTCGACGACACCGTCACCAAGGCCAACCTCGCCATCGTCACCAAGAATCTCGATGCGGCCCAGGCGCGCACGGCGCGGTTGCAGGCCGAGCAGCGCGGTCTCGACAAGGTCGAATTCCCGCGATCGCTGCTGGATCGCGGCAACGATTCCGACGTGAAGACGCTGCTCGACGCCGAAACCAAGCTGTTCGACGTCCGCGTCAACGGCCGCGCCGGCCAGAAGGCGCAGCTTCGCGAGCGCGTCCAGCAGCTCAATGAGGAGATCGAGGGTCTCTCCGCGCAGGAGCGAGCCAAGGACAAGGAAATCTCGCTGGTGCAGCAGGAGCTCATCGGTGTCCGCGATCTCTACGAGAAGCACCTGGTGCAGATCTCCCGCCTGACCACGCTCGAGCGCGACAGTGCCCGCCTCAACGGCGAGCGCGCGCAATACATCGCCTCGCGCGCGCAAGCCAAGGGCAAGATCACCGAGACCGAGCTCCAGATCATCCAGGTCGACAAGGACATGGTCAGTGAGGTCTCCAAGGATCTGCGCGAGACCAACGACAAGATCGGCGAGATGATCGAGCGCAAGGTCGCTGCCGAAGACCAGCTCCGCCGCGTCGACATCCGCGCGCCGCAGGACGGCATGGTGCTGCAATCGACGGTGCACACCGTCGGCGGCGTCGTCACCGCCGGCGACGCCCTGATGCTGATCGTGCCGCAGGCCGACGATCTCCAGGTCGAGGCCAAGGTCAATCCGGTCGACATCGACAAGCTCCAGATCGGCCAGAAGACGCTGCTGCGCCTCTCCGCCTTCAACCAGCGCACCACGCCCGAGCTCAACGGTCTCGTCACCCGCGTTTCGCCCGACGTCACCACCGACCAGCGCACCGGCCAGAGCTATTACACCATCCGCGTCTCGATGCCGGCCGAAGAGGTCGCCAAGCTGGGCGACTCCAAACTGATCCCCGGCATGCCGGCGGAGGCCTTCGTCCAGACCGGCGACCGCACCATGCTGTCCTATCTGATGAAGCCGTTGCACGACCAGCTGATGCGCGCCTTCCGGGAGAAGTGACGCGCGGCAAACTCGATCTCGTAGGGTGGGTTAGGCGAAGCCGTAACCCACCACTTCTCGATCCGCAGAAGCAGAAGTGGTGGGTTACGCTGCGCTAACCCACCCTACGGCTCCTCCTTTTTGCTATAGTTCGACTCAAGCCCCAGCAACCCGGCGGTCGAACAATGCAGTCCCCACCCTCCATCGCCACCGAATCCTTCTCCGACGCGTCCCTCGCCGTCGCCCGCCTCGAGGAGATCTACGAGCGCAATACGAAATTCCTGCGCGACCGGTTCGAGGCTTACGTCAACGGCGAGGCGATCACGACGCGGGTGCGGGCCTTCTATCCCTTCGTCCGCATCACGACTGCGACGCATGCGCGGCTGGATTCGCGTCTCGCCTACGGCTTCGTCGCCCGGCCCGGTGTGCACGAGACCAGCGTCACGCGTCCGGATCTGTTCCGGACCTATCTCACCGAGCAGATCGGATTGTTGATCCAGAACCACGGCGTCTCGGTCGAAATCGGCGAGTCCGGCGAATCGATCCCGGTTCACTTCGCCTATCGCCGCGACATCAACATCGAAGCCGCCATCACCACCAGCGAGAATTCCGCCGTCACGCGATCGCTGCGCGACGCGTTCGACGTGCCTGATCTGGCCACCATGGACGACGCCATCGCCGACGGCACTTTCGAGCTCCAGCCCGGTGCGCCCGAGCCGTTGTCCTTGTTCCGGGCTGCCCGCGTCGATTACTCGCTGCGCCGGCTCTATCACTACACCGGCACCGACCCCGAGCATTTCCAGAATTTTGTCATCTTCACCAACTACCAGTTCTATGTCGACGCCTTCGCGCAGCTCTGCCAGCAGCGGCTTCAGGCCGGCGAGGCGGGGCTCGAAGCTTTCGTCGCTCCCGGAAATCTGATCACGCGCAGCGGCGGCGCGACGACGGGTGTCGCGCCCGCGCGCGCGCCGCAGATGCCGGCCTTTCACCTGGTCGCATCCGGCTATCGCGGCATCAGTCTGATCAACATCGGCACCGGCCCGTCCAACGCGCGCAACGTCACCGACCACGTTGCCGTGTTGCGTCCGCATGCCTGGCTGATGCTCGGCCATTGCGCGGGCCTGCGCAACACGCAGCGGCTCGGCGATTACGTGCTCGCGCACGGCTATGTGCGCGAGGACCACGTGCTCGACCGCGAGTTGCCGCTCTGGGTGCCGATCCCGGCGCTGGCGGAGATGCAGGTCGCGCTGGAAGAGGCGGTCGAGGACGTCACCGGGCTCGAAGGTTTCGAGCTCAAGCGCCTGATGCGCACGGGGACGGTCGCAAGCGTCGACAACCGCAATTGGGAGATCTCCGGCCCGGCGGTGATCCGGCGTCTGTCGCAATCCCGCGCGGTCGCGCTCGACATGGAATCGGCCGCGATCGCCGCCAACGGCTACCGCTTCCGCGTCCCCTACGGCACGCTGCTGTGCGTCTCCGACAAGCCGCTGCATGGCGAGATCAAGCTCGCGGGCATGGCCAGCGAATTCTACCGCCGCCGCGTCGGCCAGCATCTCGAGATCGGCCTGAAGGCGCTGGAACGGCTCAAGCAGCAGGAATCCGAGCGGCTGCATTCGCGGAAGCTCCGCAGTTTCGCCGAGGTCGCGTTCCAGTAGGACGAAGGTCTCTTTGCTGCTGACAAGAAGCGGGATTTTCAGCATTGTCCGGCGCGGGGCTCGACCGGGACGACTTGATGCCACTCATGCGCGACAGGATCATCGGACATGATCGCGAACGGCTGGCCTTTCGCTTCACCATGCTGAACGACGGCGAAATCGTGCAGTGCCAGATCAGCGACGCTGCGATGGACGAGCTCGCGGGCATGCAGGGCACCGAAAGCAGCGCGCGGCAGGCGCAGTTCATGTCGCTGCGCGAGACCATCGAGCGGCTTGCGTCAGACCTCTACGACGAGGCGCCGCGGGTCAGGGGCCATGTGGTGCGGATCTTTACGCGACATTTGGGCAAATAGTGCCGCTCCCTCCGTCATGCCCAATCCCATCGCACTTCAGCTGTCAAACATGATCACGCTGCGCAGCGTCTTGCCGGCTTTCATGCTGGCAAAACCTTCGTTGATCTCGGAGAGCTTCAGCTTGGCCGAAATCCAGTCCTCAAGATGCAAACGGCCGCGCAGATAGAAATCCACCAGCCGCGGCATGTCGACGCGAAAATGGTTGGACCCCATCGAGGAGCCCTGGATCCTGCGCTCGCGCAGAAAATCAAAGCCGTGCAGCTCGATCTTCTGGCCGAACGGAATCATGCCGACGATGGTGGCCGTGCCGCCCGAGGCGAGCATGCCGAACGCCTGCTCCGCGGTCTCCTTGCGGCCGAGCACCTCGAAGGAATGATGCACGCCGCCATTGGTGAGATCGCGCACCTGCTTCACGACGTCGCCGTCGGCGGGGTTGATGATGTCGGTCGCGCCGAGCTTGGTCGCGAGCTGGAGCTTTGCCGGATTGGTGTCTATGGCGATGATGCGGCCAGCGCCCGCGATCTGCGCGCCGTTGATCGCCGCCATGCCGACACCGCCGCAGCCGATTACGGCCACGGTCTCGCCCGCCGTCACCTTCGCCGTGTTCACCACTGCGCCGTAGCCGGTGATGACACCGCAGCCGATCAGCGCGGCGAGATCGAGCGGCATCTCTTTGCGGATCTTCACGATGGCGTTCTCGTGCACCAGCATCTGCTCGGCGAAGGACGAGAGGTTGAGGAATTGATGCAGCTTCTCAGGTCGCGCCCACTGCATCCTGTTGGAGGCACCCGGCAGCAATTTCACCGTGGTGTCGGTGCAGAGCACCGTGCGGCCCGTGGTGCAATTGTCGCAGGTGCCGCAGAACACCGAAAGGCAGGTGACGACGTGATCGCCGGGCTTCACATAAGTCACGTCGGAGCCGACCTGCTCGACGACACCGGCGGATTCGTGCCCGAGAACCGCGGGCAGCGGGTGCGGATAGAGCCCTTCCATGAAGTGCAGGTCGGAGTGGCAGAGGCCCGCCACCGACGTGCGGATCAGCACCTCGCGCGGGCCGGGCTTCGGCAGGCTGACATCCTCGATGACCAGCGGCTGGTTGACTTCATGGAGGACGGCGGCCTTCATCGAGCACTCCCTATCGCTTTTTTTTTGGTTTGAGCGTGGAGCGCAGCCTACGCTGCCAGAACCAGTTCGCCAACCTCGCTCATGGAGGCCACGCGCTCGCCGAGCAGTAGCGCTGCGATCCTCTGCTGCGCCGCATTTTCCGTCAGCCGGAACGGATCGCTTGGCGACACCCGATGATCGATCACCAGCCGCGACAGCAGCAGCCGGCGCGCATCGCCGCGCATGGCGTGGATGCGGTGCGCTTCCCAGGCCAGCGCAACGGCGCTTGCGACGTGATAGAGCAGGCTCGTCGCGCGCCGCGCATCGGCCTCGTTGTCGGCCTTGCTCGCGACCTCGCGCGCAAAGCCCACCGCGCGATCCACCAGGTCGCGTAGCCGGTCCCGCCAGGCCTGCGGCACCGAGGGGCTGTCATCGAGCCGCGCGTGCAGGTCGGCGGCAAGCGCGGATTCCGCGCCGTGGCGGCCGACCGCGCGCCGGAGCGCATCGATCGCGACGATGTTGCCGGTGCCTTCCCAGACCGAGCCAAGATGGGCATCGCGCAGCAGCCGCGCGGTGGCGAATTCCTCGATATAGCCAATGCCGCCGCGCATCTCGAGCGCATCCCCGCAGACTTTTCGCGCATCACGCGTGGCACGGAATTTCAGCGTCGGCGTCAGGATACGCAGCAGCGCAGCCGCATCCTGGCTGCCGGCCTCGGCGCGGTCGAGCGCGTCGGCGGTGAGGAAGCTCATCGACAGCGCCTGCTCGACCGGCAGCATGATCTTCAGCATCTGCCTTCGACCAAGCGGCAGGTCGATGATGCGGCTGCCGAACACGACGCGGTTCTTTGCCACCGTCATTGCATCATGGTAGGCGCGGCGCATCAGCGCAGTCGATTTGACGCCGTTGGAGAGCCGCGAGGAATTCACCATCTCGGCCATCTGCACAAAGCCGCGGTCGAGCTTGCCGACCGCATAGGCGATCGCGCCTTCGAGCTTGATCTCGCCTGAGGCCATCGAGCGCGTGCCGAGCTTGTCCTTGAGACGCACGATCCGGTAGTGGTTCTGAGAGCCGTCGTCGAGGAAGCGCGGCATCAGGAACAGGCCGACGCCACGCGTGCCCGGGCCGGCGCCTTCGGGGCGCGCCAGCAGCATCACGACTTTGGCGTCGGCGTTCGAGCAGAACCATTTTTCGCCGGTGAGGCGCCAATGATCGCCCTCCTGCACCGCGCGCGTGGTCAGCGTGCCGACGTCGGAGCCGCCTTCCTTTTCGGTCATGAACTGGCCCCCTTGCGTCAGCTTGCTCATGTCGGTCTGGGTCAGGCCATCGAGATATTTTGCCTTCAGCGCCTCGCTGCCGAAATTCGCCAGCAATTTTGCGCAGCCGTCGGTGACGTTGATCGGGCAACCCATGCCGAATTCGGTCTGGTTGAACAGGAAGGTGAAGGCGTGTTTCGCCACGACAGGATATTTGTCCGGCCAGCCCATGATGCCCTTGCGGATCGAGAGCGCATGGATGCCGAATTCGCCGAAGGCCGCGTTCTCCAACTCGCGATAGGCCGGGTGGTATTCGATCCACTGCACGTCGCGGCCGAATCTGTCGCGCTGGTGCAGCACCGGCGTGTGCCGATCGGCGAGCCGCGCGCAGTCGTCGAGCGGGCCGCCGGCGAGTTCACCGAGGCGATCGAGATGCGGCTCGATGTGGCGAAACAACGTCTCCGGCAGATGGATGCGCAAGAGGTCGGTCAGCGACTGGTCGGCGCGATAGAAATTCATGCCAGTTGTATCTGGCGCCAGCAGGCCGGACTGCCCGGCCGCGATATGTTTTGGCTGCGCTGGGGCCGGCTGTCGCATGATCGTCCTCTTCGTTCCCGCCCGACGGCAATTCTTAGCGCTTGCCGCTTGGGATGATGTCGATCATGCTCCAGCCGCGGATGCGGATAAAGCCGCAAATCGTCAGGGAGGCATGATCGCCGTGAAGGAGCAATTCGCTCTGCGGAATTGTGATCGCCCCCGTTGGTCGTTCGCGCGGCCATGCCTAGATCAGCAGCTTCCCGTCTCCGAGAGATCACGCCATGGAACACCCGAAATACAAGATCGCCCTCATCGTCGGCGCCGGCGAAGGCCTGAGCGCCTCGCTGGCGCGGCTATTGTCCGCCCAGGGCATTCGTGTCGCGCTGGCCGCGCGAAAGATCGAGAAGTTAGGCGCGCTCTGCAGCGAGACCGGCGCCAAGGCCTATGCCTGCAACGCCATCGAGCCTGAGGAGGTCGAGCGCCTGTTCGGCCTGGTCGAGCGCGAGATCGGGGCGCCAGACCTCGTCGTCTACAACGCCAGCGGCCGTGCGCGCGGGCCGTTCGTCGATCTCGTTCCAGCTGAGGTCGCCAATGCGATCGCGGTCAGCGCCTATGGCGGCTTCCTGGTGGCGCAGCAGGCGGCCAGGCGCATGCTGCCGAACAAGCACGGCGCGATCCTGTTCACCGGCGCTTCGGCCAGCGTCAAGGGCTATGCGCAGTCGGCCCCGTTCGCGATGGGCAAGTTCGCGCTGCGCGGGCTCGCGCAGAGCATGGCGCGCGAATTGTCGCCGCAAGGCATCCATGTCGCGCATTTCGTGATCGACGGCGGCATCCGCAGCGCGGCGCGCATCGAGCCCGAAGACAAGCCGGATTCGATGCTCGATCCCGATGCGATCGCGGAGAGCTATTGGAACGTGCTGCAGCAGCCGCGCAGCGCCTGGAGCTGGGAGCTGGAGCTGCGGCCCTGGGTGGAGAAGTTTTGAATTGATCTGCCGCGGGGTGGGCAAAGCCGCATAGCGCCGTGCCCACCATCGTGACGCGCAAATGAATGGTGGGCACGCTTCGCTTTACCCACCCTACGAGAGCAGGGAGCAACGATGACCACGGAAACCACCATCGACACCGGCACCAATGAACTCCTTTGCGTCATCCGCGACCGCGTCGCATTGATCACGCTGAACCGGCCGGAGGCGCGCAACTCGCTGTCGGACACGCTGACGCCGGCGTTGCGTACGATGATCCGCAC
Source organism: Bradyrhizobium sp. 21 (assembly GCF_023073335.1). Classification (GTDB taxonomy): domain Bacteria; phylum Pseudomonadota; class Alphaproteobacteria; order Rhizobiales; family Xanthobacteraceae; genus Bradyrhizobium. The sequence goes on along the minus strand of NZ_JADPJG010000003.1, from coordinate 480,452 downwards.
CTGCGGCGAGAATCCCGATGTGGGCGCGCTGCTGATCACCGGGGCGGGCAAAGCCTTCTGCGCCGGAGGCAACGTCAAGGGCATGGGCGCGCATCGCGACAAGGCCAAGCTCGATATGTCCTTTGATGACAAGGTCGCCGATCTCCAGGAGCGGCAGCGGCTGCTCACCGGCGCGCTGGTGTCGGTCCGCAAGCCGACGATCGCGGCCCTGCCTGGGCCGGCGGCCGGCGCGGGACTTGCCATCGCCATGGCCTGCGACATCCGCATTGCCGCGCAATCGGCCTTCGTCGCCACCGGCTATGGCCGCATCGCGCTCAGCGGCGACTATGGCATCGCGTGGCTGTTGACGCGCCTCGTCGGTACCGCACGGGCGCGCGAGTTGCTGTTCACCGGCGATCGCGTGGACGCAGCGCGTTGCGAAGCCATCGGCCTCGTCAATCGCGTCGTGCCCGACGACCAATTGCAGGCCGAGGCTTTCGCACTGGCAAAATCCCTCGCCGAAGGCCCGCGCCTGGCGCTGCGCTACATGAAGGACAATCTCGACGAGGCCCTGCTGTTCGATTTCGAAACCGCGCGCGATCACGAAGCCGAGCGGCTGATCCGCCTGACCACCACCGCCGATCACAAGGAGGCGGTGCAGGCCTTCATCGAGAAGCGCAAGGCAGTGTTCACGGGGAAATGAAGACCGTAGGACGCGCCGCGCGTCCGAATGGCGCACCGTCATCCCGAGGCGCCGGAGCGAAGCCGAGGCCTCGAAGGATGACGGACCTTACACTGGCAAAAAAAACCCGGCTCCGTTGCCAGAGCCGGGCTTGCAGTGGTGTCAGACCGAGGCTGAGGGGCTTTCGGCCTGACGGGAAAGGGCGGCGAGACGCCAGCTCGCACATAGGATGTCTTTTGGTGCGACCGCGATCTCCTTGTCGAAGCGCACGAGCTTCCAGTCGTCAGGATGATTGACGAAGGCGAAGCCGGATTTGCGGGCGAGCGAGATCATGGACTCGTTGGAGCGCAGCGTGTCGCCGAAAATGTGGTCGGCGCCAAGCGCGGCAGCGCGGCATTCCAGATTCTTCATGAGCACGGTGGCGATGCCGTGGCCTTGCCAGCGGTCGTCGACCGACAGGCCGAACTCGAGCGTCGACGTCTCGGCATGGAGCGCGTAGCGCGCCTCGGCGACGATCGTCTCGAAGCCGTCGACCATCTTGGTCGCAACCACGGTGAAACGCTCGCGCGCTCCGACATCGAGGAATTCGCTCAGCAGGCCTTTTGGCAGCTCGCTGATCGCGCCGAAGAAGCGGTTGTAGCGGGAGCGGGTCGTGAGCGAGCGGAAATAGTGCTGAAGCTCTTCGGTGTCGCGCGGCTCGATGAAGCGCACGTTGAGCGACTCGCCCTGTCGGGTGCGTAGCGTGTCCGAATATTGCTTCAGGTCTTCCGGGCGAAGAGTGCTCATGATACGTGCCCCAAAGGGACCAAAGACAAAAGGGGACCGCCGGCGCCCCCACCGTCAGGCGGCGCCGGCCTGGCGGCCAATCAGGCCCGCCAGAAGGGTTTGTCGGCCTCATAGGCCACATCGCTCCAGGATAGCCCGACGTCCTGGAGGTCGCGCGCGGACCAGTTGGTGAGCTCACGCCTGGTCCGGTAGCGCTCGTGCCAGACATGAAGCGTCTCGCCTATCTGGTGGATCAGACCCGGAGCATGATGATTTGTCATCGAATTCTGGGTTAAAGTAGACATTTTCAGCTCCTGGAGCTAAGTTGACTGCTGTTATCTGCCTCTGAGTGCGTTGCGACAAACGACAATTTGTACTCCTTCGCATGAAATAAAGTCATGTATCCTGCTGCCAGATGACTGCCAGATTGCCCTCCCTGAATGGATTGCGGGCCTTTGAGGCCGCCGCGCGCCATCTCAGCTTCACGCTGGCGGCGTCCGAGCTGAACGTGACCCAGACCGCGATCAGCCATCAGATCCGCAGGCTCGAGGAGGAGCTTGGCATTCGCCTGTTCGTCCGGCAGAACCGCGCGCTGGCGCTGACGGCGGAGGCGCGCGACTATCTGCCTGGCGTCCGCGCCGCCTTCAACGACCTCAGGCTCGCCACCGACCGGCTGTTGCGCAAGGACGACGACAAGGTGCTGACGGTCTCCACGCTGGCTTCGCTTGCCGCAAAATGGCTGCTGCCGCGGCTGACTGATTTCCAGGAGCACCATCCCGGCATCGACGTCCGCATCACCACCTCGACAAGCCTCGTCGACTTCCAGCGCGACAATGTCGACGCCGCGATCCGTTACGGCCGCGGCCAGTGGCCGGGCCTGCGCGCCGACTGGCTGATGGCGGACGAGTTGTTTCCGGTGTGCAGTCCGTCGCTGCTGCACGGCGACAAGCCGCTGCGCTGTCCGGAGGACCTCAAGAGCCATATGCTGCTGCACACCTCCAACGCCAACAGCGACGACTGGCGGCTGTGGCTGACGGCGGCGGGCCTGCCGGCCGACATCGCCCGGCAGCCCGGCGTCACCTTCGACATGATCTTCATGACCATCCAGGCCGCAATCGACGGCATCGGCGTGGCGATGGGGCGGACCTCCTACGTCCAGGACGACATCGCCAAGGGCCGTCTCGTCGTTCCCTTCAAGATCGCGCTGCCGGCCGATGCCGGCTTCTATCTGGTCGCGCCGGAGAGCCGGCGTGAGTCGCCCAAGCTCGCCGCATTCCGCGAATGGATGATCGCTGCAACGCAAAATAAGGCCTGAAAAATCATCAGCTTCCCCGGCAAATTCGATTGACTCGCCGCACCCCGCGCGAGAGGGGTAAGACAGATTGTCGCAGCAACAATCCCGTCGCCTGCCGTGAAGCGAGTTCCGGTCCGGCCGTATCTGCAAGGGGAGTAAAATCATGGCTGGACCAGCAACCAATCCGCCCGAGATCAAGTCGCGCATCGGCGCGATCCTGCGCGCAACGAGCGGCAATTTCCTCGAGCAGTTCGACTTCTTCCTGTTCGGCTTCTATGCCGCCGCCATCGGCAAGGCGTTCTTCCCGTCCAGCAACGAGACCGCGTCGTTGCTCAACACCTTCGGCGTGTTCTGGCTCGGCGCGTTGATGCGTCCCGTCGGCGCGATCGTGCTCGGCGCCTATATCGACCGCATCGGCCGCCGCAAGGGCCTGATCGTCACGCTGGCCATCATGGCCGCCGGCACCGTGGTGATCGCGTTCTGTCCGACCTACGCCAGCATCGGCATCGCCGCGCCGGTCATCGTGCTGCTTGGACGGCTGCTGCAAGGCTTCTCCGCCGGCGTCGAGCTCGGCGGTGTCTCGGTTTATTTGTCGGAGATCTCGACGCCGGGCAATCGCGGCTTCTACACCTCATTCCAGTCGTCGAGCCAGCAGGTCGCGATCTTCGTGGCCTCGATCCTCGGTTACCTCCTGTCCGAGGTGATGCCGGCTGACACCGTCGCCGCTTGGGGCTGGCGCATCCCCTTCTTCGTCGGCTGCATGATCATCCCCCTGATCTTCTTCCTGCGGCGGACGCTGGAGGAAACGCCGGCCTTCCTCGCCATGAAGAAGCACCCGACCGCAAACGAAGTGTTCGCCTCCGCGCTCGCCAACTGGCGCATCGTCCTCCTCGGCATGATGATCGCGGTCCTGACCACGACGACGTTCTATTTCGTCACCGTGTACACGCCGACCTTCGGCAAGACGGTGCTGAAGCTGTCGTCGCAGGATGCGCTGCTGGTGACGCTGCTTGTCGCCGTGACCAACTTCTTCTGGAATCCGGTCGGCGGTGCATTGTCCGACCGCATCGGCCGCAAGCCGGTGCTGATCACCATCGCCTGCCTGTCGCTGGTCACCGCCTATCCGGCGCTGCACTGGCTGGTGGCGGCGCCAACCTTCGGCAAGCTGCTCGCGGTCGAGATGATGTTCTCGTTCTATTTCGGCGTCTACAGCGGCACCATGCTCGGCGCTCTCGTCGAGATCGTGCCGGCGCATGTCCGCACCACCTGCTTCTCGCTCGCCTTCGCGCTCGCCGCCGCGCTGTTCGGCACCTTCACGCCGTTCGCCTCGACCCTGCTGATCGAGCACACCGGCGACAAGGCCTCGCCCGGCTACTGGCTGATGCTGGCGGCGCTGCTCGGCATCATCGCGGCGTCGGTCGTCTATCGCGGCGGCGGCAAGGCGGTGCCGACATATGATGCTGTCGGTGAGCCGGCGGCGAGTCACTGACTGCGCGTCATTCCGGGGCGCGGGAGGGCGAACCCGGAATCCATTTCTCCCAGCATACTTGTCGCACGATGGATTCCGGGTTCAGCCCTGCGGGCTGCCCCGGAATGACGGTGGTGGGGCTACAGCTCCACCACCACGTAATCGCTCTCGACCTTCACCGGTATGGTTTCCGCGACGTACGGCCCCTTCACCACGCTCGCGCCCGGCTCGACATGCGCCGCATACGCCTTCACGCGGAGGCGGCGGGGGTCGCAGTAGGACTGGCCGGTGCGGATGTCGAACTCCCAGCCGTGCCAGGGGCAGCGGATGATCTCGCCGAGTTTTGTATACTCGATGTCGCCCGGGTCCTTCGATTGCGCGAGCCCGATCAGCGGTCCCTCGCACAGCGCGGCGCCCTGATGCGGGCAGCGGTTCATCAGGCCGAAATACTCCCCCTTGATGTTGAAGACCGCGATCGGCCGCCCGTCGATCTCCAGAAATTTTCGCGTGCCGGGCGGCAGTTCATCCACCGGGGCAATGACGTGCCTCGCCATCAGGAAATGCCGTACAGCTTCTTCGCATTGCCGAGGTAGAAAGCCTCGCGATCATCCTCGCCGACGCCCGCCGGCAAGACGCGCGACGGCTCGTCATAGTCCCAATGCGGATAGTCGGTCGCAAACAGCAGGCGGTCCCAGCCGATCCATTTGATGACGTCGAACAGATCCTCGCGCCGCTCCGGATCCTCCATCGGCTGCGTCGTCCACCACACCTGCTCGCGGATATATTCCGACGGCGGCCGTTTGACATGCGGCACCTCGCTTCTGAGCCGCTGCCAGACCTTGTCGAGCCGCCACGCCAGCGACGGCGCCCAGCCGAAGCCGGCCTCGATCATCACCATCTTCAATTTCGGGAAGCGCTCGAACACGCCCTCCAGCACGAGGCTCGCCAGCGCCGATTGCTGGCACTGCGAATGCCCCACCATCTCCTCGATGTAGTAGGAAGGCCAGCCCGACGGCGTGATCGGGTTGCCGCCAAAGCCGAAAGCGTGGACACCGACGGGAAGGCCCGCCTCTTCCGCGGCCTGATAGATCGGCCAATAACGACGCTGCCCGAGCGGTTCGACGTTGCGGCTGAGCAGCAGCACCTGGACAAAGTTCTTGTCGCCGGCGCGCTCGCGGATTTCGGCCGCGGCCGACAGTCCGTCCTCATTGCCGACGACAATGGACCCCTTCAGCCGCTTGTCCTTGCTGGTCCATTTGTCGATCTGCCAGTCGTTGATCGCCGAGCACAGCGCCGCCGAGAGTTCGTGATTGCGGATGCCTTGCCCGGTGTTGAGCGGATTGAGCACGCCGAGCTGCACATTGTTGGGATCAAGCAGCTGCTTCTGCATGAAGGACAGCGATGAGCCCTGCGGCCCGCCTTCCGGCGGATAGGCGTCGCGGCGCGAGGCGTTGGGCTGGGCCTTCGGATAGGGCGGCCCTTCCATCATGCCCTGATAGGCATGGACACCGTAGATCTCGAGATGATGCTGCCAGCGTTTGGCGAGATAGGGATAGAGCTCGGTGCGGGTGGCGCGCGCCGGATGGATGTCGCAGTCCGCGATCGCGGTTTTGACGGTCAGGGGAGAAGCGGCTTCGGAGTTTTCGCGGAACTGAATATTCATCGCCTTGCCTCCTTTGGCAGCGGGCTCATTTCAGGCGGGGATAGGTGGCATGCGAATTATCGATCATGATCTTGCGCACGAGATCGGGGGTGAGACCTGCGGGCAGCGCGTCCTGGCCGTCGAACTGCCAGTGCGGATAGTCCGTGGAGAATAGAACCAATTCGTCCGACTGCATATGATCAAACAGACGAATTAATGTCGCCTCGTTCGGCGGCGCATCAAATGGCTGTAACGAGAAGCGGATGTTGCTGCGCACAATCTCCAGCGGCGCGCGGTCGACCCAGGGCGTCTCCATCCGCACCCCCCGCCAGAACTTGTGCAGCCGCCAGAGATAGGGGGAGATCCAGGAGACGCCGGATTCCAGCATCACCATCTTCAGCCGCGGATATTTGGCGAACACGCCCTCAACGATCAGGCTGGTGAGCTGGGTCTGGAACGCCTGGGCCTGACCGACATAATCCTCGATGTGGTAGGAACCCCAGCCCACCGCGGTCGGTGGATTGTGATAGGCAGAACCGGCGTGCACGCCGATCGCAAGTTCCAGCCGTTCCGCCGCCGCGTAGATTGGCCACAGCGCGCGCTTGCCGAGCGGCGTGTCGCCCATCACCAGCATCAGCACCTGCACGAAGCGCCGGTCCGTCGCGCAGCGCTCGATTTCGGCGACGGCCTTCTCGATGCTTTGCGTAGGGATCACGATCGAGCCGCGCAGCCGCGGATCGCGATCGAGCCATTCCTTCGCGAGCCACTGGTTCAGCGCGCGGCAGAACGCGGCCTGCAGATCCTCTGAAAACACCATCTGCACGCCATAGAGCGGATTGCAGATGGCATGCGAAAGCTGGAAGGGATCGAGCACATGGCGCTGCATGTCCGCCAGGCTCTCGCCCGGCTTGCCGCTTCCGGGACGCCAATCGGGGCGCGCCGTGATCGGCGAATTCTGCGGATAGGATTGCGAGATGAGATCGACCATGCCGCGCGTCGTCACCTGATCGCGCCAATAGTCGTTCAGGTACGGCAGCAGGCTGGTCAGATGCGGCACGGCCGGATGCACATCGCAATCCACCCCGCCGGCGATCAGGGACGCCATGACGTCTCCCTTTGCGTTTCCTCGTCACGTCTTCTCGCGGGCCGCGCTTGACCGCTCCGCCTTGTCCGCCATTCAAGCAGGCCTGCCCGCCGCCCGCAACTCGGCCAAGGCTTCTGTCATATGCTAGGAATGATGAGCTCAGTTGCGAAGGAATAAGGGGTATTAGGGATGAAAGAGCTCGTCGGCATTGCGGAACAGGTCGCGGCGAAACTGATCGCGCGCAGGCAGACCATTGCGGTGGCCGAATCCTCCACCGGCGGCCTGATTTCGGCCAGCCTGCTCGCGGTGCCCGGCGCCTCCGCCTATTTCCTCGGCGGCGCCGTGGTCTACACCCGCGATGCCAGGCGCGTGCTGATGGATATTTCGGACGAGGGCATGAAGGGCTTTCGTTCCTCGTCGGAGCCCTACGCGCAACTGCTGGCCGAGCGGATGCGCAGCCGCTTCAACTGCGACTGGGGTCTGTCCGAGACCGGTGCCGCCGGTCCCACCGGCAACCGCTACGGCGATGCGGCGGGCCACAGCTGCATGGCAGTGTCAGGATCCGCAGCAGAGGTGATGACGCTGGAGACGGGTAGCGGCGACCGCTTCGCCAACATGCAGATTTTCGCGGCGACAGCGTTGAAATTGCTGCTGAAGACTTTGGAGCAGTGACCTCCGGCGCCCACGAAGCATTTGCACTGTCATTGCGAAGAGCTCTTGCGACGAAGCAATCCAGCGTCTTTGCGCGGATAGATTTCTGGATTGCTTCGCTTCGCTCGCAATGACGAAGGAATTAATCGTCGAACATCTTCGGCGGCACGAACCCGCCGAACTCGCGTTCGATCAGCTCGGCGAGCTTCAGCGGCGTGCGGTCCTCGAGGAAGGGACCGACGATCTGTGCGCCGAGTGGCAGGCCGCTCTTTGAAAGCCCGAGCGGAACGGCCGTCGCCGGCAGGCCGGGTAGCGTTGCGATGCCCGGCCAGGCGAGGTGGTCGGAATAGGGATAATCCTTGCCGTCAATGCTGATGCGCCGCGCGTCCTGGTCCGGCGAATGATCGTGCGGATAGGCCGGTGTCGGCATGATCGGGCAGATCACCGCATCGAACGTCTTGAACAGGGTGCGCCACTGCGCGCGCAGGGCGGCGCGGGCGCCGGCATCGAGCACCCAGGCGCGATGGCTTGCGGTAATGCCGCGCAGGTGCTCGGCCCCAAGGCTCCGATCATCGGGCGAGAGTTGGCTCGCGCCGACCTGCGCGCCCGCGTACATGTCGGGCAGGAAAAATGCGCCGAGGAATCCCATGAGCATGCGGACGTAAAGCCGCGACGCCTCGGTAAAATCCGGCAGCAGCGGGCTCTCGCGCGCGACTGTCACGCCGGCCTTCGACAGGTCGGCGGCAAGCTTGTCGATCGCGCCGCGGACGTCCCGGTCCGACGGCAATAACGGCTGGCTGTCGATCACCAGCACGCGAAAATCCCGCAATGCCTGATGGCGCGCGGGCGGCAGCTCGAGCTTGTAGGCGACACCGGCGTCCAGCGGATCGGGCCCGGCCATCACGTCGAGCAGCAAGCTGAGATCCATAGCCGTGCGCGCCATCGGACCGATGACGGCGAGATCGCCCTCGCGCGGAATGGCCGGAAAGGGCGGCGGCGTTTCCCCGCGCGCGGGGCAGAGATTGATCGTCGGCTTGTGGGCATAAATGCCGCAGTGAAATGCCGGCACGCGCAGCGAACCGCCGATGTCGGAGCCGATCGACAGCGCGCCAAAGCCCGCGGCAAGGGCCGCCGACGAGCCGCCGGATGAGCCGCCCGGCGTGCGGCCGAGATCGTAGGGATTGTTGGTGGTGCCGTAGATGTCGTTGTAGCTTTGCCAGTCGCCGAGTCCCACCGGGACGTTGGTCTTGCAGAGGATCACGCCGCCGGCCTGCTTGATGCGGCTGACCGCCAGCGCATCCTCGGCCGGCTTGAAATCCTTCTGCGGCACAAAACCCCAGGTCGTCGGCAGGCCGGCTATGTTAAAGGATTCCTTGATCGTCATGGGCACGCCGAGCAGCGGCCTGGTCTCGCCGCGCCCGATCGCAGCGTCCGCCTCGCCTGCGCTGGCGAGCGCGCGGTCAAAATCGCGCACGCAGACCGCGTTGATCTTGCCGTCGTGCCGTTCGATGCGCTCGATGGCGTCCTGTGTCAGTTCGACCGCTGAGACCTTCTTTGCGGTCAGCGCGGCCGACAGCTCGACCGCGCTTCTGAAGCTCCACTCCGATTTGGCCACGGCATTCTCCTGCTCTCGTTGGCTGGGATGATGCGCAGTTTGGCCTGATGCCGCAACCGTCGTTTGACAGCCATTGCGGTGCGAGGAGTCTCTTCGCGGGCGACGACCAGTGGAGAACGGCTACGCCGCTCCGATCAATATCCCCACCGCCAGCACGATCGCGCCGCCGAGCACGATCTGGAACACCGCCTGGAGGAATGGGGTGTCCATGTAGCGTGAGCGGATGAAGGCGATCGCCCACAATTCGAAGAACACGACGACACCGGCGATTCCCGTCGCGATCCAGAATGCGTTGGCCCAGCTGTCCGGGACGAGATAAGGCAGAGTGTGGCCGAGCCCGCCGAGCGTCGTCATCGCGCCGCAGGTGATGCCGCGCAGCCACGGCGAGCCGCGACCCGTGAGCGATCCGTCGTCGGACAGCGCTTCCGCAAAACCCATGCTGATGCCGGCGCCGATCGAGGCGGCGAGGCCGACCAGGAAGGTCTGCCAGTTCTGGTGCGTGGCGAAGGCCGCGGCAAACAGCGGCGCCAGCGTCGAGACCGAGCCGTCCATCAAGCCGGCGAGGCCCGGCTGCACATATTGCAGCACGAACATCCGACGGTTGGTGCGGTCTTCTTCCGCGCGCACGTCGGAATTCAAAATCTCGCCCGTCAGCTTTGCGGCGGTCTCCTCGTGGCCCTTCTCGGCTTCGGCGAGATCGCCGAGCAGGCGGCGCACGCCGACATCCTGGGCCTGCTCGGCGGCCTTCACGTAGAAGCGCTCCGCTTGCATCTCCATGGTCTCGACTTCCCTGCGGATGGCGTCGAGCGACAGGTTCTTGGTCAGCCAGACCGGGCGGCGGCGCAAAAAGCCTTTGACGTCTTCGCGGCGGATCGGCGGCAAATGCGGACCGAAGCGCTGCTCGTACAATTCGAGCAGCATGTGCCGGTGGCCGCGTTCCTCCTCCGCCATCTCCTCGAAGATTTTTGCCGTGTCCGGATAACGCTCGCGAAGATCCTCGGCGAACGTCATGTAGATGCGGCTGTCCTCCTCCTCGGAGGAAATCGCGACCGCGAGCACCTCGCGCTCGGTCAGATCGGCAAAGTTCTTCACGGGGGCCCTGTCTCAGTAGTTTAGAATTATTCTAAACTATATAAGACGTTGGGGTTTCCGGGTCAAATCAAGCCGTGCGGCTCTCGGCCAGGAATTCGAGCAGCAGCCGGCTCACCTCGGCAGGTTGCTCCTGCTGCACCCAATGGCCGGCGCCGTCGACGAGGTGGCAGCCGAGCAGTTTCGTGCAGGTCCGCGCCTGCATCGCCTCGAACACGCCGGGGCGCTGATAGGTGCCCCAATCCTGCTTTCCCGAGATAAAGCAGGAGGGCACGTCGATGCTGCGGCCGGCCAACAATTGGAGCTGGCTGTTGAACGCGCCCGATGTGCCGCAGCGATACCATTGCAGGCCGCCCTGGAATCCGGTGCGGCCATACTCGGCGCTGTAATACGCAAGATCGCTGTCCGGCAGCCATCGATTGGCGGCGATCGCGGCCGGCGAGGGCATCTCCTTGGCGACCGTCTCGGCCATGGTCTCGTTCAGATCCATCACATAGTAAGTCGGCAGCTTTGCCAGCTCGTTCGCCGACCAGGATTTCAGCGGATACGGCTTGTTGTCGGTCCAGTCCGCGCTCTTGTGATGGTAGTAGGCGCGCAGGAAATCATGCACGCCCTGCGGCGCGTGGTGGATGTCGGCATTCGCCGGGCGCGTCGCATAGTACCATTGATAATGTTTTCGCGGGCGCGGCAGCGCCGCGAGCTCGCGATGGACAGGGTCTTCGGCCGGCGGCTTTGCCGGCGTGTCGATCGTGTCGAACGGCAGCTGCGGCGCTCCGCCGAACGGCGCACTCATCATCGCTACCGAACGAAATACGTCGGGCCGCATCAGCGCGCACCAGGCCGCGACCGGGCTGCCGAAATCATGTCCGACCACATCGGCCTGCCTGTAGCCGAACGCCGACACCAGCCCGAGCGCGTCACGCACCAGGTTGAAGAGCGAGAACGGCGCGAGATCGCCGTCGTACGCCGCGCTCCATCCCGTCGTCCGGCCATAGCCGCGCTGGTCCGGCGCGATCACGTGATAGCCGGCCGCAGCCAGCGCCGGCATCACCTTGCGCCAGGAGAAGGCGAGCTCCGGAAAGCCATGCAGCAGCAGGATGCACGGCCGCCCCTTGGTCTCGAAGCCGGCCTCCAGCACGTGCATGCGCAGGCCGTTGATGTCGTCGACATAGCGTGAGCGGATGCCGGCGGGGAGCGGGATGTCGGGGAGCGCAGTCATCGTGTCTCTCCACTCGGGTGGAATCGTAGGGTGGGTTAGCGAAGCGTAATCCACCACTTCTGTCTCTGCGGAAACTAAAGAGGTGGGTTAAGCCTTCGGCTGACCCACCCTGCGTTCCGCTAAACCGCCGCACACACGAACCCGCTGCCCTTGCGCCTGATCTTCCCCACCGACGGCGAGGGGAAATGCGCGGTGCAGCACAGCGTGTCGGTGTCGCAGTAGCGTTCAAGGAAGCTGCGGCGCGTGGTTGCCGCCGCGGCCTGGTCGACGTCGAACTTCACCGACATCTCCGGATAGAGCGTCTGGATTGGCGAATGCATAAGGTCGCCCGAGAACACCGCGTCGTCCTTGCCGCGGCCGAAGGTGAAGGCGACATGACCGGGCGTGTGGCCCGGCGTCGGCAGGATGCGGACGTGATCGCCGATCTGATGATCGTTGCCGACGATCTCGTGCCGCTTCGCTTCGACCACCGGCAGCACGCTATCCGCGAACGGAGCGATCTCCGCCTTCGCATTCTGTTGGGACCAGTAGTCGAATTCCTGCTGCGCGAACACGTAACGCGCCTTGGGGAAGGTCGGCACCCAACGCCCGTTCTCCAGCCGTGTATTCCAGCCAACGTGATCGACGTGGAGATGCGTGCACATCACGAAATCGATGTCGTCGACCGACAGACCGGCGGCGTCGAGCGCCCGCATATAGGTGTCGTCGCTCTTCATGTTCCATGTCGGTCGCGGTCGCGGCTTGTCGTTGCCGATGCAGCTGTCCACCAGGATGTTGTGACGTGGCGTTTTGATCACGTAGGACTGGAAGCACAGGATCAGCGTATCCTGCTCGTCCAGAGCTTTCGCTTGCCGCATCCATGAGCGGTTCTCGGCCAGCACCTCGGGCGTCAAGCCGGGCAGCAACTCCAGGGCCGGTAGGAAGGTGGTCTCCTGCTCGATGATGCGATGGATGGTGAGATCGCCGACCGAGTATTTCAGGCTCATGGGGACTCCCTGCGTGTTACGCCGCCGGCGGTACCGAGATCTTGACGGAGGGCCGCTCCAGCATCTTCTGGTGGAAAGCGTCGAGCTTCGGATAGGCCTTCCGCCAGCCGCAATCGGCGAAGCGGAAGTCGGCATAGCCGAGCACGCAGACGAGGCCGATCTGTGAGATGTCGAACGGGCCGTCGAGGACGTCAGGCATGTTCTCGAAGCGCGCCATGCCGGTCCAGGCCCGGTTCCAATGGTCGTCCGACCACGCCTGCCATTGCAGGCCCTGCGGGCGCACCATCTTCTCGTAGCGGCACAGCAGCATGGAATCGAGCATGCCGTTGATCAGCGAGTGATTGGTCTTGGCCTTCCAGCGCCGCGGGCCGTAGTCGGGGATCAGGCTGCCGCCGGCCATCTCGTTGAGATATTCGACGATGACGTAGGAGTCCAAAATGACATCGCCGTCATTGGTGATCAGCACCGGCAGCTTCTTCAGCGGCGTGATGCGCGAATAGTCCTCGTTGGCCGTGCCGGGCGCAACGGTCGCGGGCGTGAACTCGATCTTGTCGATCAGCCCGAGCTCGATCGCGGCGATGCGCACCTTGCGGGCAAAGGGCGAGGCGGGAGAGAAGGTGAGCTTCATTGGAAAATAACCTCTAGCCGAACATACAGACCTCATCCCGAGGAGCGCGCCCCTTGGCGCGCGTCTCGAAGGATGGACAACGACGGATCTTCTCTCTCGTCACCCGGCGCGAACGTCGGGCGACCGTGGTCTTGGCGCATCCTTCGAGACGCGCGCGTTGCGCGCTCCTCAGGATGAGGACCGTCGGCTTACGCCGCGACGATCTCCTGGCGCTGTTCGCCGAGACCCTCGATGCCGAGCGTGATGACGTCGCCGACATTGAGGAAGGTCGGCGGCTTCATGCCGAGGCCGACGCCGGGCGGTGTGCCCGTGGTGATGATGTCGCCGGGCAGCAGCGTCATGAACTGCGAGACATAGGAGATGCACTTGGCCATCGAGAAGATCATGGTCTTGGTCGAGCCGGTCTGGCGGCGCTGGCCGTTGACGTCGAGCCACATCGACAAATCCTGCACGTCCTTGATCTCGTCCTTGGTGACGAGCCACGGTCCGACCGGGCCGAACGTGTCATGTGACTTGCCCTTGGTCCACTGACCCAAACGCTCGGTCTGGAAGGCGCGTTCGGAGACGTCGTTGCAGACGCAGTAACCGGCGACGTAGTTCAGCGCGTCGGCCTCCGAGACGTATTTCGCGCGGGTACCGATGATTGCGGCGATCTCGACCTCCCAGTCGAGCTTGGTCGAGCCGCGCGGCTTCTCGACCGTGTCGTTCGGGCCGGACAGCGAGGTGTTCGCCTTCATGAAGATGATCGGCTCGGTCGGGATCGCTGCGCCCGTTTCCTTGGCGTGGTCGCTGTAATTGAGGCCGATGGCGACGAATTTGGAAATGCCGGTAACGGGCGCGCCGAACCGCGGCTTGCCGGAGACTGAGGGCAGCGAGGCCGGGTCAAGGCCTGCCAGCTTCTTCAGGCTATCGGGCGAATAGGCCTCGCCGGTCAGGTCCTTCACATGCGCGGACAGGTCGCGCAACTGGCCGGATTTGTCGATCAGGCCGGGCTTTTCCGCACCCTTCTCGCCATAACGAACAAGCTTCATTCTCGTTTCTCCCTGAGCTGGACCGATCGGTTGAACAGCTTCATGGAACAGGGCGGGGGGAAATTCAACCGCTCAAAGAGGGGTGCAATGCAGCCAATCTTTTGTAGGGTGGGTTAGCGGGAGGCGTAACCCACCTCCTGCGCTTCTGTGAGGCTTCGCTAATCCAGCCTACGATTGCAACGCCTCGAACCTGAACGCGTCCCCGTCCCCTTTGATGTGCCCGGCCGAAAAATGCCCGCCGATCACCAACGTCGGCGTGTCGGCAAAGCGGCCGAACAATTCGCGGCGCGTCGCGGCCGACTGCGTCTGATCGGAATCTGCGGTCGAGGACCAGCCGAGATGCGCCATCTGGCAGGGATGATGGGCGACGTCGCCCGTCAGCAGTCCTTGCTCGCCGTCCGACTGGATCAAAATGCTCATATGGCCGGGGCTGTGCCCCGGGGTCGGGATCATGCTGATCTCGTCGCTCAGCCGGTGGTCGCTCGGGATCAACTGGGCCCGACCGGCGTCGACGATCGGCTTCACGGAATCGCCAAACACCGCCTGCTTGTCCGGCTCGGTGGAGTGGTCGCGCCAGTGCTCGTATTCGGTTCTGCCGAACACGTAGCGCGCGTTCGGAAAAGCCGGCACCCATTTGCCGTCGACGAGCTTGGTGTTCCAGCCGACATGATCGACATGAAGATGTGTGCACAGCACGGTGTCGATGCTCTCGGGTGGAAAGCCCGCCGCCATCATCGTCTCCAGGAACGGCGTGGTGCGGTTGTTCCAGGTCGGCACGCCCCGGCCCTGTTTGTCGTTGCCCAAACCAGTGTCGACCACGATGCGGCGGGTCGGCGTCTCCACCACCAGCGAGTGGATCGACATTTTCAGCCGGCCCTCTTCGGTAGCGAAATGCGGGATCAGCCAGGGCAACTTCTGGATTTCATCGTTGGTCGCGAGCGGCAGGATGAAGCGGGTCGAACCGACCGTCTCCAGCTCGACGATTTTGGTGATTTTGACCTTGCCGACCCTCCACGACATCCGGCGTCTCCGAAGTTCTTGCTTTGGCCGAAAACATGCACACTTTCCGCCATCAAGCGCAATGGATCATCTGACGCGATGCGGCGTTATCGCGGGAACCCAGGAGCGAGTCATGCCAGAGCTTGCGATTTCAGCGGAGAAAGTCGCCTTCATCATCGAAAAGGCGCGTGAATTCGACGTCAAAGAGGGAGATTCCGATCCGGATTCCGGCTCGAATGCAACTGACGACGATGCGATCGACGTCCTGGAGGACGGCGGATCAGATCCTGTCGTCAACGAAATCGGAAGCTTCATCGTCGCAATGAACGAGGACGAGCAGGTCGATCTCGTCACGCTCATGTGGCTCGGCCGCGGCGACGGGACCTTGGACGAGTGGAACGATTTGCGTGCACGCGCGGTGGAGGCGCGGGCCGAGTATCGCAGTCCACGGCGCGAAACGGCGCACTATTTGCTGGGCGAGCCGATGCTGGGCGATCTGCTCGCCGACGGACTCGACGAATTCGGCATCGACTGGACCGAAGGAGGCCTCGTGGCCGATTCATCCTCACCCAGCCAGCGGGATGAAGACGAGATCACCAAGCAGCGGTGATCTCGTCGGAGCGAGGTGAAGCAGCCTTACAGCGTGCCCGGGAACGCGCCGCCATCGAGCAAGAGGTTCTGTCCGGTGATGAAGCCGGCCTTGGCACCGCACAGGAAGGCGCAGGCATAGCCGAACTCGTCGGGCTGGCCGAAGCGGCCGGCCGGATTGAGTTTCGCGCGCTCGGTCAGGATCTGCTCGGGCGTCGTGCCGCGCTTGTCGGCCTCGGCCTTCGCGGTGCCGGTCAGGCGGTCGGTCTCGAACGGGCCCGGCAGCAGGCCGTTGATGGTGACGTTGTTGATCACGGTCTTGCGCGACAGGCCGGCGATGAAGCCGGTGAGGCCGGCGCGCGCGCCATTGGAGAGGCCGAGGATGTCGATCGGCGCCTTCACCGCGGCGGAGGTGATGTTGACGATGCGGCCGAACTTGCGCGCCATCATGCCGTCCACGGTCGCCTTGATCAGCTCGATCGGGGTCAGCATGTTGGCGTCGATCGCCTTGATCCAGTCGTCGCGGGTCCAGTTGCGGAAATCGCCGGGCGGCGGGCCGCCGGCATTGTTGATCAGGATATCAGGCTCGGGGCAGGCCTTCAGCACGGCCTCGCGGCCGGCGGGCGTCGTGATGTCGCCGACGATCTCGGTAACAGTCACGTCAGGATAGGCCTTGCGGATGTCGTCGGCCGTCTTCTTGAGAGCCTCGGCGCCGCGGGCGGTCAGCGTGACGTGAACGCCGGCGTCCGCCAGCGAGATGGCGCAGGCGCGTCCGAGGCCTTTGCTGGATGCGCAGACGATGGCGCGGCGACCTTTGATCCCAAGATCCACTGTTTCACTCCCGTAATGTCAGGCAGGTTTTTAAGAGGCCGCCACTCTAGCCAACCTTGGCGCCGCTGATAAGGGACGGGCTCGCATCAAAATGCATGCGCGCTTGCGCGGCGATGCAAATGTGCGGGCATGATCCGGACCCGAAGGGCGCGTTAGCGGAAAGTGTGCAGCGGTTTTCCGAAAAGATCATGCCCAGACAAAGAGCTAGATGCGCCGCTCCTGCTTGAGACGGTCGATCACGGAGGCCGCCTCCGGCGGCAGCGACTTGAAGCCCATCCGGCCCACCGTCGAAAACAGCGGCCGCAGATGCGAGCCGGCGAGAAAGGGCGGCTGGTGGTTGGCCGGCACGATCTGGTCGAACACCAGCACCAGTGTGGTGGCGACGAGGCAGACCCTGACCGCGCCGAGCGCGGCGCCCCCGAGCCGGTCGCCGATGCCGGCCTCGCGTATCGTGTCGCTCAGCGCCAGGCGGCCGATATATCCAAACAGCATGCCGACCACTACGAAGATGCCGAAGAACCACATCCAGTTCTGAAGCAGCGGCGAATTCGGATTGCTCGCGACCTGCGGGACGATCAGCGGCATCAGCGCGACGGCGATGGGGGCGGCGAGGAGATAGGCGAGGATCGTCATGGCGCTGCCGAGCAGGCCGGTCCTGAAACCGAATCCGATCGCAATGGCGAACGCCGCATAGACTGTGAGATCGAAACTATTCATGCCTGAGAGCCTGCCATGGAACGAATGAACGCAGAACCGATCATTCCGGTTTCAGATCGTTAAAATCGTCTGTATTGATGGCTCCAAAGCTCAGGGAAGTCGCTCATGTCAGACCTATTTGACGTCAGTAAAGAAACCATCCTCGTGACGGGCGCGAGCCAGGGGCTGGGGCGGCAATTTGCCCGGGTGCTGGCAGCGCGTGGTGCAGCCGTCGCGCTCGCGGCGCGGCAGACCGACAAGCTCAAGAGCCTGGAAGAAGAGATCCGCGGCAAGGGCGGCCGTGCCGCCGCCGTCGCGCTCGACGTCACCGACACCGCATCGATCGCCAGGGCCGTCGACGCCACGGAAGCCGCGCTCGGCCCGGTCACGGTGCTGATCAACAATGCCGGCATCGCCATCGAAAAGCTCGCGACCGAACAGACCGAGGCGGATTGGGACGCGGTGATCGGCGCCAATCTCAAGGGCGCCTATTTCCTCGCCACTGAAATCGCGCGGCGGATGATCGCGCGCAAGCAGGAAGGCAACATCGTCAACATCGCCTCCGTGCTCGGCACCGGCGTGTTGAAGGCGGTGTCGCCTTACGCGATCTCCAAGGCCGGCATCATTCAGGCGACCAGGGCGATGGCCCTGGAGCTTGCGGGGCAGAACATCCGCATCAACGCGCTGGCGCCCGGCTACATCGACACCGAGATGAACCACGCGTTCTGGTCGACGCCATCAGGGGAGCGGTTGGCAAAACGCATCCCCCAGCGCCGCGTCGGCGCCGAGTCCGATCTCGACGGCGCGATCCTGCTACTGGCGTCGAAGGCGTCGCGCTACATGACGGGGAGCGTGGTGACGGTGGATGGCGGGTTCTTGCTGAATTGATTCTTCCTCGTCCCCGACAAGCACGCCCAAGGCGCGGGCCGATCCGGGACCCGTAGCCACAGAGATGTTTGGCGAAGACTCGGCGTTGGCCGCTTGGTTTTGTTGCCGCAAGCCGGCCGTTTGTGGAACTTCTGGCAAGGACGCACCAAATGAGCGGGAAATCGGCCCAGTTCGCTGTCATAAAGTCGAAAAAAACCTCCCCGCAGCCCTTTCCAAAGGCACCCCGGGTTGGTACATAGCCCTCGCACCCGACGGGCTTTGCCCGGGGTTGCCTTCCAAGGAAGCCTTTGGGACCAGAGAGCAAGCCACGCGAACAGCGCCGGCCTTACCTCACCGTCCCCGGCACTTTATCGAAGGCAAAGCAACGGTTTAACGCGGGGTGGAGCAGCCCGGTAGCTCGTCAGGCTCATAACCTGAAGGTCATAGGTTCAAATCCTATCCCCGCAACCAAATTCGGACTTTACCGGTTCCGATGAAAAATGGCCCGTATCAAGCGGGCCATTTTTGTTTTGTGGGTCGTTTCGGGTCAAGCGTCGATCATGCCTTCCGTGTCTCGGGTTCTCGCTATTTTCGTGCTTGCCGTGCTGACGGGATGGAGTCGGCCCGCCGCGGCCGAGGCGGCGGGGATGTCGACCGAGGCGAATTCTGATCTTCCGGCTTCGACCTATTGGCGCACCGATGCTCAGGCTGCTCAAAGTGCCGAATGCCGCGCCGTGCTGGCTGGCCTTCGCGAGCAATTGCGCCATCAGGCCACGACTGCCTTCATGGCCGTGCGCGGCGACCAGATTGTCTTCAGCGAGGGGCCGATTGCGCGACCGTCGCTCGTTCGTTCCGTGAGAAAGAGCCTGCTTGCGATGTTGTACGGTCAGGCCGTGCAGGACGGCCGCATCAACCTCGATGCGACGCTTGCCGAGCTCGGGATCGACGATGTCGGCGGTCTGCTGCCGATCGAGCGACAAGCCCGCGTGCGCGATCTGCTTGCTGCGCGCTCGGGTGTCTATCATCCGGCGGCCAATCCCGGCGACGATGCGGCGGGCGCGCCTCCCCGCGGCTCACAATTGCCGGGTCGATACTTCCTTTACAACAATTGGGATTTCAACGTTGCAGGCGACATCTATGAGCAGCGTACGGGACGTAACATCTACGCTGCTTTCGCGCAGGACATCGCCTCTCCGCTGAGCCTGGAAGACTTCGATCTTGCGCGCCATCACCGCAGCGGCAAGCCTTCGCGTTCGAGCCACTTGGCCTATCCATTCTATCTTTCGGCGCGCGATTTGGCGCGTATTGGCGAATTGATGCTGACGGAAGGTCAATGGCAGGGTCGTCAAATCGTGCCGGCCGATTGGACTCGCCAGATCACGAGGCCGGTCACGCGTTCGGAAGAGATGCATCCGCCCACCGCAGTTCGCCGCCGGGCGTCCTACGGGCTGTTGTGGTGGATTCCGGAGGTGGCCGACGATTCGGTGCTGGCGGGCTCGTATTTCGCATGGGGCTATTTCGGCCAGTGGATGCTCGCGATTCCGAAGTCCGGAATGGTCATCGTGCACATGTACGAGACCGATGCACGCGAGGACGAAAGCCATCCGCCGACCGTCCCGCTGCGGAGCTTTCTCGAGCAGGCGCGGATGATCGCCGAGGCGCCTTGCCGATAGGGTAAAGCCGAATTCGGGACAGCTCTGCCTGTCTATGCCTGCGAAAGGCAAGACAGACACGTTCGCCTTCCTTGCATGTCAGGGCAGGGCGCCGCCTCGGTGCACGACAGGCAATCGTTCTGCGCGGCCCGGTGGGAACCGAGGATGGAGCCGGGCGTCAACATGGGGGCTACCGGGACCACCCGGTACGCCTTTGTTGGTTTGCCGTCGTTCGGGAGGACCAGTCCAATGGAGTTCGAGGATTTCGTCGCGGCCGATGTTCAGACGGACGAAGGGAAAATCTTCATCCGTCGGGCCGGCTCAGGACCGGCCGTTCTCCTGTTACACGGATTTCCGCAGACGCATCTGATGTGGCGAAGCGTTGCGCCATTGCTCGCTGAGCAATTTACCGTGGTCTGCGCCGATCTTCGCGGATATGGCCGCAGCGGCTGTCCTCCCTCCAGCCCGGACCATGCGCCATATGCAAAACGGGCGATGGCAAAGGACATGGTGTCCGTCATGTCGAAACTTGGCTTCGACCGCTTCTCGGTTGCGGGCCATGATCGCGGTGGCCGTGTCGCCTACCGGCTCGCGCTCGATCATCGCGAGCGCGTGCAGCGGCTTGCCGTCTTCGACGTCGTTCCGATCGCCGATGCCTGGGAGCGCGCCGACAAGAACCTGGCGGTCGGCTATTGGCCGTGGTCATTGCTTGCGCAGCCGGAGCCGCTTCCCGAGCGGTTATTGTCAGCAGCTCCCGATGCCGTCATCGATAATGCGCTACATGGCTGGGGGTCTGCACCAGGCACTTTCAGTCCCACGGTTAGGGCAGCCTATGTCGAAGCGTTGAGCGATAAGGCGCATGTTCATGCGATCTGCGAGGAATACCGCGCGGCCGCGACAATTGATCACGAGCACGATTCGGCGGACCGCAATTCCGGCCGCCGAATTGATTGCCCCGTCCTGGTCCTTTGGAGTGGCCGCGGCCCGTTGAACGCGTGGTACGCAAGCGAGGGCGGCCCGTTGGGGCTATGGCGGACCTGGGCAGATGACGTGCAAGGAAAGGCGTTTGATGGCGGGCACTTCTTCCCGGAGGAGCATCCGCAGCAGACTGCACAGGAGCTGAACCGGTTTTTCCGGAGCGACAGCTAGACCAACGACTGCTCCGAGAGCGGTTTTCCCAACGGCCGTCCTTCGAGACCGCCCGCCTCAGGCGCTCCGCGGGCTGATGCGAGGTGCGCGGCAGCATTTTCAACGGGTCCGCGTGCCGATTGGCCTCGTCCCGAGGGAGACCGCGGAGCGGTCGTCTCGAAGGAAGAGGCGCGTGCTCAGGATACGGCAAAAGGTCCTATGCGATAGCTCTGAGGCACGCGGCGCGTTCGTCCAGCATCGATAAAAGAGCTTTCAAAACTCCGTAATCGGCTTCCCGTCCGCCCCGACCAAACGCGACGGCGCTTCCCCAAACACCAGCCCCTCCGGCTGAAACTTGATCGTCTTGCCGCCCTCGACGAACTCGGCAAAATTCCGCGGCGTCGCCGAGTGCACGCCGTTGGCGAGGAAGTCGTCGATCGCATAGCAGGTGTCGGGCTTGCCGCCGGATCCCTCGTCCAGGAATTTCTGGAAGGTCTGGCTGGTCACCTTGGCCTTCTTGCGCGCCGACCAGTTGGTATAGCGGCGGTAGAGCTTCGGCAGGATCACCGGGCCCTTGTCGGTGGCGAGCACGTCGGTCTCGTTTGTCTTCGGCTCGCGCAGGGCGAAGTCGAAGGCGCCAATCGTCCTGGCGAGGTGCTTCCAGACCGGCAGCTTCTTCGTTCGCGCGGACTTGGCGAGCGCGAGCAAGGCCTTGATCTCGTCGTCGTTCATCGAGGAGTAGAACGTCGGATAGGCAAAGCCCTGCTCGACCAGCCAATGGTTGACGTCGATTTTTCGGCCGCCGATCGTGACCTCGATGTCGCCGACCAGCCGGCCATAGGTGTCGAACACTTCGTTCGGCGCATCGACATGGGTAAACACCCGGCAGGCGAGGGTGGCTTCGCCGAGACCGGCGAGGAAATCATGCAGCGCCTTGCTCGACGTCGCGCCGAGCAGTTGCCGGTAAGGATGCGTGACCTCGTGATAGGCCTGCCGCTTGGGCTCGGTGAGCCCCTTCTTCTCCGCGGGCGACAGTGGCGAGGGCTGATAGTGCAGCTCCGGCGCGTCGATGCCTTGCAGGCGAATGGTGAGCTTGCCGTTCTTGATCGGCGCCGTATTGGTCCGGCCCTTGACCTTCGCATTGTCGAACACGTGGGTCGGCTGGAATGGCGAAGAATCGTTCTTGCGGAAGCGGATCGCGTCCGGCGCGATATTCACCACGACCTTGGTGGTGTCGGCGTCCGACCGCCCCTCCGGCCAGAACTGGCCGACCTCGATGGTGCCTTCGACCTCCAGCAGTCCAACGGGCATCGGCCGCTCCTGTCAAACGAACGCAACGATCGCCTCGTTGAGACGACTCGCGCGCATAGAGGGAGCGGATCATCTTCGTGCGACAGGCCCGTGACGGGAGAGTGGGACAGGTGCGACACGCGCGCGGCTGCGGCGACAGCTTCGAACTGCACGAAGCGGACCGCGGCGTTCTCGGGCTTACGTGCTCGAAGGGCGGAGCACCGGGGCTTGGGGCCAGCGGCGATCAGTCGGCAAACAATATGCCCGCTCCTGTAGTGCTGGCGGAAATGCGTTTATTGCGCAAAGCAGAATATTTCTGAAGATCACGATCTGTGCGGGCAGACCATGGTCAGATAGAGCAGCGTCGGAGCCTTGTCCTCGCCCTTCTTGTATTCCCACTCCAGCCTGATCTCGTGCCGGTGCGCATAGGCATCGCTTGCCTCGTGGGTGATGATTTTGGTCTTCATCGGAATCGGCGGCTCGGAGTTGAAGCACTTCCGGACACAGGCATCGAGCAGATCGCATCGGGTCAGGGGAATGACGCCCGGCTCATCCTTGGACAGGGGGACCGTGTTCGGCTGGGTGCTGAGATCGACGCGCGCCCGGCCCTTTTCCTTGTGCCAATACTTGGCGCTTCCCTGCGGCCAGCTCGATGCCGGGTTCAAAATCAGGTGGTATTGGCCGTATTCCAAAGTCGGCAGGTGGATGTCGTCCGATGCCTTGAGCTTCGCGACACTCTTTTTCATATTCGCCAAAGGAAAGTAATTGCTGTTCATCAAGTCGCGAAATGACTTGCCGCTATATACCAGTCCGGCCATCGCCTGTTTCCTCAATATGTCGGTTTGTCAAAATCTGTAGCTGCTGGCCGAAATTACGCGTCATTTGTGGCCAATCACACAGTTCACCGTGCACAGGCACGCTACTACTCAGGACGGTACCTCGTCCACTATCCAGTCACATCGCGTATGTCGCAGGCCCGATTGCCATGCCCTTTCCTATAGGTAATGTTGGATCGGACGCTTCGCGGGGGTGGAGCGGGACTGTCGCGGCAGTCGTTGAAGGCGCTGGAATGCATTGCTTCGCGTGTCAGTCGGCGGTTGGTTCGGGCGACAGCTGGTGCTCCAAATGCGGAGCGGCGGTCCGTCAGCGCGTCGATCCCGACAGCGAACGACGGTTCGTGACGATCCTGCGTGCTGACGTCGTCGATTCCACCGGCCTTGTTGCCGAGCTGGAGCCGGAGGAGGCGGTGTCACGCCTTGAGCCGGCGCTGGTGGCGATGAGAGGTGCGGTGCGCCAGTTCGGCGGCATCGTCAGCAAGGAGCTGGGTGACGGACTGACTGCGGTATTCGGCGCCCCGATCGCCGACGACAACCATGCACCCCTGGCCTGCCACGCTGCCATCGAGCTTGTCCGGCGCGTTGGCAGCCTGGGCGATGCCGGACTTCAGGTTCGGGTCGGCCTGCACTCGGGCCACGTGGTGGCCTACATGGTCGCCAGCGAATTTTCCAAGGTCTATGAGATCGGCGGCGCCGCCCAGCATCTGGCCGCGCGGCTTGAGGCAGCGGCCGAGGCGAACCAGATTTACGTCTCCGAAGCCTGCCAGCAGCTCGCGGACGGGCACGTGCGCTTCGAATCTCTAGGCCGCAAGGCGCTTCGTGGCTTTGGCGAACCCCTGCCTGTGTACAGGGTCATGGGGGCAAGCGATCTTTCGAGCTGGCGGGTGCGACGTGCGCGCAGTGTGTCCCGTTTCGTCGACCGCACGACGGAACGAGCCTTGCTGTGGCGCGCGACGGAAAAGGTCGCCGCCAGCCGGCAGACGGTTCTGCTGATGGGCGACGCCGGCATCGGCAAGTCGCGGCTTGCACATGAGTTCGCGCAGGACCTTCGGGCAAGCGGCTGGCGACTGATCGATGCCGAGTGCAGTCCGAATCTCCAGGGTGCACCGTACAGCGCCCTCAAACGCCTGTTGCTGTCGGTCCTTGAGCCGGCCGTAAGGGATCAGACCAGGGCGGACGATCCCAGAGATGCGTTGCCGGCGGTGCACCAGCGAGCCATAGACTCGGTCCTGGACCTGCCGATTTCCGATCCACAATGGGACGAACTGGAGCCTCACGCGCGCGGACGCGCGATTTCAGATGCAAGCTGCGCGATCGTCGAGAGCGTCGCGCGTCGCCAGCGCACGATCCTTCTGATCGAGGACCTGCACTGGATCGATCGGGCCAGCGATACGGTTGTGGCCACCCTCTCCGGGCTGCAATGCCCCGATTTGCTTGTGCTGCTGACGACGCGGCCCAATGGAATGCCGGTGTGGATCGCGCGGGGTCGCCCGGAGATCGTGGCGATGCGGCCTCTCGATGACGATTCGGGCCGGGCCATGCTCGCGGACATGCTCGGACCCGCCACGACCAACACGGATTTGAAGAATCGGATCATCTCTCATACTGCCAACGTGCCGCTGTTCATCGAGGAGGTCTGCCGCAGTCTGAAGGACAGCGGCATGCTTCTTGGTCAGTGGGGTGATCTTTCCCTTGCACGGCCTGTTGAAGAGCTGGGTATCCCCAGCAGCATTCAGGGTGTGATCGCGGCGCGGCTGGATCGCGTGTCACGACAGGAACGGTCGCTTCTCCAGATCGCTGCGGCGCTTGGACCGCGGACAAACCAGGCCATGTTGCGGAAAGTGGCGGCCTTGCCGGAAGACGTCCTGCAGGATTGCCTCACCGCGCTCGACCGCACCGAACTGCTCGTCAGGATCGACAGCGAGTTGGAAGACTCGCTGGAATTTCGGCATGAGATGGTCCGGCAGGTGACCTATGACTCGATGGTCGAAAAGGTGCGAGAAAGCATCCATGCCAGCATACTGGCTGCTCTTGAGAGCGACGAGGAATGGGCCGATGGTCCAGACGCGCTCTGCTATCACGCGACCAGGGCAAAGGATTGGCAAAAGGCGTTTCAACACGGCAGGAGCGCTGCTCGAAAGTGTCTGGTTCGTTCTGCCTACGCCGACGCGGTTGACTATTTCGAGATCGCTATGGGATCTCTCGACAAGACCCCGGTGACGCACGGGCGAGAGGCGGACGCCATTGACCTCCGGATGGAGGCGCGTTTGGCCTTCGCCGGATCGGGGCGTGTCGCCGAGGCCCTGGATTTGGGAAGCGAAGCTGAACGGCGAGCCGATGCGATCAACGACATTGGACGCAAAGTCGCGGCCATGACCATGAGAGCGGGCGCGCAGAATTTCTATGGAACGCCGGTTGAAGCCGTCGCTATCGGCGAGGACGTCGTGCATCTGGCGGAAACTTCGGGCAATCCCGCCTGGCGCAATCTCGCCCAATACGGTCTCGGGCAGGCCTATTTTCTGTCCGGCCGCTACCATAACGCCGAAAAGATGCTGGCCACGGCCCGCGCCCATCTCGCCGAGCCCGCAGCGAGCGCCCCGATTGGCACGACTCCACGATCTTTGCTCCTGCTCTGTTGCATGATGAACAGCATCACCCACACCGTCATGGGCGAGCTCGATACCGCCGAGCAGCTCCAGCGTGAGGCCGCGGCGATCGCGGAGGAGACGGGCCGTCCCTACGACCGCGTCGCCGCCGCCTATAGCGGCGGCTGGCTGATGCTCGGCCGGGGCGACCCCGCCGCGGCCGCGGCCATTCTCGAAGACGGCTTTGTCCTGGCGCAGAAACACGGCATCCGGCTGTTCGTGCCGGTGCTCGCCTGCCATCTCGGCATCGCCTATCTGGAGCAGGGGCTGTTCGACCGGGCGCGCGGCATGCTGACTGAAGCGCGCGAGGAGGCGAAGGCGGTCGGCTATACCTCGGCGGTGCTGCGCAGCTCGATCTACCTTGCGCTGGCGACCCACCGCCTCGGCGACGCCTCCACCGCGCAGAACATGCTGCGTGAGGCGCGCAACACGGCGCGGCAGCAGGGGTTTTCCGGCCTCGAGGCGGAGGCCCTGTTCGGCGAGGCCGTGGTGACGCCGCCGTCGGATGCGGAGGCCAGGGCGGTCATCCTTGCAGCCCTGCGGGCGACCGTCGCGATCGCCACCGAGAGCGGCGCGCTGCCGCTCCGGCACAAGGCCGAGGCGATGCTGAACGAGATGCTCGCACGGGACGACGAACTGACCTGACTGTGCTCCCGGTCCGACCCGCCGCCGCGGCCGATATCTGCCCGACGCGTCAAATAAATCCAGCTGGCGAAGCAAGGGCTTAGCTACTGTGCATGGGGTTGTTTTCACCCCTTTTTGCAAGTCCTTCTTTGAAGGACCTGCCGTTGTGCAACGCAGAGCACGGCACGCTTGCGGTCCGCTCCGATGACAAAGTCCCTTGCGCGCACACCAAGGTCGGCTACCGTTGGCCCTAGCCGCAGGGCCAGGTTACTTTTGATTTAAGCTTTTTAGCATCCGATTTTTCGGCGCCGCGACGGCGCGATGCCCACCGAACGAGGCGGGGTCATGATCACACGGGACCAGTCAGCTCTGCTTGCGCCGGTCGAGCGCGACCTGCGGCTCGATCTCTTCCGCGGCATCGGTCTGTGGATGATCTTCCTCGATCACATCCCGCATGACGTCGTGGCCTGGCTGACCTTGCGCAATTACGGCTTCAGCGATGCCGCCGAGTTCTTCGTCTTCATCTCCGGTTATCTGGTCGGCTGGATCTACGGGCCGATCGTCGCCGGCGGCTGGTTTCTCGCCGCGCTGAAGCGGCTGTGGCGGCGCGCCGCCGAGATGTATGTCGCCCATATCATGCTGTTCCTGCTGTTCACGGCGCAGATCGCCCGCACCGCGCGCCGCTTCGACAACCCGATGTACGAGCACGAGTTCAACGTCTTCAACTTCCTGTCGCATCCCGACGAGCTGATCGGCCAGGCGATCCTGCTGAAATACAAGCCGGTCAATCTCGACGTGCTGCCGCTCTACATCACGCTGGTGTTCGCCTCGCCCTTCATCGTCTGGTGCCTGGTACGCCGGCCGAACCTGACGCTCGCCGCCTCCGTCGTGCTCTATGTGCTGTCGCGCTGGTTCGACTGGAACATCGCCTCCTATCCGCCCGGCACGACCTGGTACTTCAACCCGTTCTGCTGGCAGCTGATGTTCGTGTTCGCAGCCTGGTGCGGCATCGGCCAGATCGACAAGGTCGCGACCTGGGTGTGGTCGAAAGCGGTCATGGGGATTGCCGCGGTCTGGCTCGTCTTCGCGCTCCTGATCGTGATGACTTGGCACGTCCCCGCGCTCGAGGCCCTGATCCCTAAATCGATGATCAAGCTGATCTACCCGATCGACAAGACCGATCTCGACATGCTGCGCTTCACACATTTCCTGGCGCTGGCGATCTGGGTCACTTATTTCGTCTCGCGCAAATGGCGGGCGCTGCATACGGCGTGGCTGCGCCCCGTCATCCTCTGCGGCCAGCATTCGCTGCCGATCTTCTGCCTCGGCGTATTCCTGTCGTTCTCGGCGCACTGGATCCTGACGCAATACACCAAGGGCGTCTGGGAGCAGCTCGCGGTCTCCGCGGTCGGCATCGCCATTATGATCGGCGCGGCTTGGCTGCTCAATCGGGCCGGGCGGGTGCCGAACCTGTTCGTGAAGGTGACGGAGGTCGAGGAGGCCGACACCACATTGGAGAGCGCGCCGGCGGCAACTGCCGGTCGTTGAGCATCGCCAGCCTGCATCTCGTGGAGAGGTTCATGTCCAGACGTTTGTTGACGATCGCCGGCGCGCTCCTGCTTCTCGTCTGTGGTGCATCGGCAGAGGCGCCGTCGCCGGAGGCGATGAGCGCGGCGCGCAAGCTCGTGGTCACCTTGAAGATCGCGGATCAATATCGCGCGCTGTTGCCGCAACTCCTGCTCAAGCTCCGGCCCGTGATCGCGCAGGACAGGCCGGAGATCGAGCGCGACTATGACGCGATGACGGCACCCGGCTCCGAGATCTACACCCCGGCCCTGACGTCGATGATCGACCAGGTCGCCGCCCTCTATGCCCAAAGCTTCACCATCGATGAGCTTCGACGGATCGAGGCCTTCTATGCCGAGCCGGCCGGGATGAAGTTTCTGGAGAAGTCGGGTGCGCTGGCGCAGGCAGGCGTGCAGATCGGCCAGGACGTCAGCCTGAAGGCTGCCGACGAACTGAAGCAGCGCCTGGTCGAGGCGCTGCGCCAGAAGGGGCACAAGCTCTGAGCCGTTGGCGGGCCCGGGCTGCGGGACGGCGGTCTCCCTCGGCCTAGTTGGTCAGGCGGACGGGCGCGGCCTTGGCGAACAGCGTCGTGAACGCGGTCTGGATGACCGCCGGGTCCGAGCTGCGGATGAAGTAGTTGCCGGCGCAGGCCGACAGCGCGATCGGAATGTCGTCGACGCGGGTTGCCCCGCCGAGGCTGCCTGGTTGGCCGAGCGTCGCGTTGTAGCCCCAGTCCCAGGTCATCGGATAATAGGGCGTGTTGAGGATCGCGACGGTGACCCCCTTGCTCTTGAGGGTCGTGCAGAAGCTCGTGTCGAACACCTTCACCTGCGAGCGCAGCGAGGTCTGGCTGGTCCAGGCGCGCGTCGGATCGTTGACGCCGTCGGTCGCCACGATCACCAGCTTTTGCGGACTGGAGAGCGAACTGCCGTCGCCGCCGTTGCCGACGATCGAGACGAAATTGTTGATCAGGCTGTCGAACGGCGTCGCGGCGGCTGAGTCGTTGCTCGCCAGTCCCGGTGCCGGAAAATTGTAGGAGACCGAGGTGAAGTTCGAGGTCAGGGCCGACATCTGGGTCAGCGAGCTGTCGAATGACCAAAGGCCGACCCGCACATAGTTCTTGAAGGTCGTCTTGCTGTTCAGATAGGTCAGCAGGTTCTGCACGCCCTGGTTCACGACCTGGTAGCGCAGCTGGATGCCCCTGTTCAGGGCCCAGCTATAGGAGTCCGTGCCGTTGGTCTGGTCATGGCAGGCGAGCGCGCAGCCGGTGCCATTGACCATCTGCGTGATGCCGGCCTGCGTGGAAGGCAGCAGCATCGACGAGGAGATGTCGACCAGGAGATAGACGCTCTGATAGGGCTGCGTCGAGGACGCGGTGTTCGACGCCACCGACATCTGCAGGTTCGGGTGTCCCATCAGTCCGAGGAAGTTCGTGGTGACGCTCGTGCTGGCATTGCCGGTTCCCGACAGCGTCAGTCCGTTCACGGTGAAGTTCGTGACGAGCTGGGAGATGATGCCCGATGTGTTGCCCGTGAACATGTTGCTGGCCGCGGCATTTGCCGCGCTGATTGCCGTGCTCTGGCTGGCGCCGGAATCGAGCGACTGCTTGCCCGCAGCCGCGCCGGCGAGCAGCGCGAGGTCCAGCGCCTGCTGGAGCTTGGTGCGCTGCTTGTTGGCGATGGTGTAGTCGATCGCGACGCCGACGAATCCGAGAATCGGAACGAGCGCCAACGCGAAGATGACGGCGATGTTGGCGCGATTGTCGCGGCCGAAGGTGCGAAGAGCTCTGATACGCAACGGACAAACTCACATCGGTATGAAACAAAGCCGCGCGCGCATGTCGGGCGCGCGCGGCTCATACCTACAGGCCGTAAGGTTATCAGGTTCCGAACATGGAACTCCGTATCATTCCGGGGTACCGGAAGGTTACCGCCCGGCACTCCTCGTCGAGCCTCACTTCACCAACGGACAGCCGCCATCCTTCAGCGGCCGAAACGCCTGGTCGGCGGCCACCTCGGCCAGCAACTTGTAGTAATCCCACGGCCCCTTCGATTCCTCCGGCTTCTTCACCTGGAACAGGTACATGCTGTGCACCATGCGGCCGTCCTCGCGGAGTGTGCCATTGTCGGTGAAGGCATCCTTCACCGGCAGCTCGCGCATTTTGGCCATCACCGTCTTCGTGTCCCTTGTGCCGGTGGCCTGCACCGCCTTCAGGTAATGCAGCGTCGCGCTGTAGGTCGCGGCCTGGTTCATCGTCGGCATGCGTTTGACACGCTCCTGAAAACGCTTGCCGAAGGCGCGGGTCTTGTCGTTGAGGTCCCAGTAATAGGCCTCGGTGATGATCAGGCCCTGTGCGAGCTTCAGCCCGAGGCTGTGCACGTCGGAGATGAACATCACGATCGCAGCCAGGTTCTGGCCGCCGGCGACGACGCCGAACTCGCCGGCCTGCTTGATCGCATTGATGGTGTCGCCGCCGCCGTTCGCCAGCCCGATGATCTTGGCCTTGGAGGCCTGGGCCTGAAGCAGGAAGGACGAGAAATCGGCCGTATTGAGCGGATGCTTGACGCTGCCGAGCACCTTGCCGCCGGCAGCCCTCACGACATCGCCGGTGTCGCGCTCGATGGAGTGGCCGAACACATAATCCGCGGTGAGGAAAAACCAGCTGTCGCCGCCGTTCTTGACGATGGCGCTGCCGACCGTGTGTGCGTTGGAATAGGTGTCGTACGTCCAGTGCGCAGTGTAGGGCGAGCAGGACTTTCCGGTAATGTCGGAGCTGGCCGCGTCCGTCACGATCATGATCTTCTCGTACTGCTTCGACAGCTCCATCACCGCGAGCGCGGTGGCCGATGTCGGCAGGTCGATGATCATGTCGACGCCTTCGGTCTCCCACCACTTTCGCGCGATGGTGGAGGCGACGTCGGGCTTGTTCAGCACGTCGGCCGAGACCATGTCGATCGGCTTGCCGAACATCTGCCCGCCAAAATCCTCGATCGCCATCTTGGTGGCCTCGACGTTCCCCTGGCCGCCGATGTCGGAATAGACCGAGGAGAAATCGGAGAGCACGCCGATCTTGAGCGGCGCCTGCTGGGCGGAGGTGGGATTGATGACGGACGCAGACAGCAGCCCGGCCGCGAAAGCGGCGTGCGCGATCCGATACATGGCATTTCCCCCGATTTTTTTATAGTTGGTGCACGAGCCTAAATTTGCCCCGGCAACGGGTCAATTCTTGCGTCATGGCGTTATCGCGCAGCCAATTTGACGCGGCCAACAGCGCCGACTACGCTTCGCGCAAACCTAGAAAGCGCGTCGATGAAGACCTCATGATCGTCGAGGCCGGCACTCACGCAAGCTGCGAGTTCAGGGGAATGGAAATGCCGAGCGATCTTACAGCCACCATCTCGAAGGCGCGCGAGCATTCCATCGGCGACCTCCTGCGCCGTTCGGCGGGCCGCGACCCGGGCAGGCTCGCGGTGAGCTGCGGCAATGCAAGCTGGACGTTTGCCGAGATGGACGCGATCTGCAACCGGCTCGGCCGCGGTCTGCTCGGCCTCGGCGTCAAGAAGGGCGACCGCCTCGCCGTGCTTTCGCGCAATTCGCACGCCTTTGCGGCGCTCCGGTTCGCGGTGGCCCGGATCGGCGCGGTGCTGGTGCCGATCAACTTCATGCTCAATCCGGACGAGATCAATTTCATCCTGAAAAGCTCCGGCGCAAAGCTGCTTGCGGCCGGTCCTGATTTCGTCGAGCCCGCGCGCGCGGCCAGCGCCAGGGATTGCGCGGTCGAGAAGATGATCTGGCTGCCGGGCGAGGATCCCGCCACGGCGCCTGCGGGCCTCACCACCTTCGACGATCTCCTCAGCCCCGACGGCTCGTTCCTGGAGGCGTCCGTCGACAGCCGCGATCTCGCGCAGATCGTCTACACCAGCGGCACGGAGTCCCTGCCCAAGGGCGCGATGCTGACCCATGATGCCGTGATGTGGCAATATGTCAGTTGCATCATCGACGGCGGCATGAGCGCGGACGACAAGTTCCTGCACGCGTTGCCGCTCTATCACTGCGCCCAGCTCGACGTGTTCCTGGGACCGCAGATCTATCTCGGCGCCTCCGGCGTGATCACGGGCAAGCCGAGCGCCGACAACATTCTGTCCTTGATCCAGGCGCACAAGATCACGTCTTTCTTCGCGCCGCCGACGATCTGGATCGCGATGCTGCGTTCTCCGTATTTCGACAAGGCCGACCTGTCGACGCTGCAGAAGGGCTATTACGGCGCCTCGATCATGCCGGTGGAGGTGCTGCTCGAACTTCAGCGCCGTTTGCCGAATGTAAAGTTCTGGAACTTCTACGGCCAGACCGAGATCGCGCCACTGGCAACGGTGCTGGGTCCTGCGGACCAGTTGCGCAAGGCCGGCTCGGCCGGCAAGCCCGTGCTCAATGTCGAGACCCGGGTGGTCAGCACCGCAATGGAGGATGTCAGGGTCGGCGAGGTCGGCGAGATCGTGCACCGCTCACCGCATCTGCTCTCCGGTTATTACAACGATCCCGTCAAGACGGCGGCGGCGTTCTCCGGCGGCTGGTTTCACTCCGGCGATCTCGCTACCGTCGACGAAGAGGGCCACATCACCGTGGTCGATCGGGTCAAGGACATGATCAAGACCGGCGGCGAAAATGTTGCGAGCCGCGAGGTCGAGGAGATGGTCTATCGCATTCCTGCGGTGTCCGAGGTCGCGGTCGTCGGCCTGCCCGATCCGCGCTGGATCGAGGCGGTCACCGCCATCGTCGTGGTCAAGAGCGGCGAGAAGCTCGACGAAGAATCCGTCATCAAGCACTGCGCCGGCCAGATGGCGCATTTCAAGGTGCCCAAGCGCGTCATCTTCGTCGATGCCCTGCCGAAGAACCCGAGCGGCAAGCTGCTCAAGCGCGAGCTGCGCCAGCGCATCGTCGGGAGCGAGACGCTCGACAAGGCGATCCAGAAGAATTTTGGGACCTGACGCGGAGCGCCTGACCATGAAAGTCTGGCAAATCGCGCGCGACTGGTCGATCGAGGGCATGGAGCTCGCGGATCTACCCGAGCCCAAGCCCGGTCCGGGGCAGGTCGCGGTGCGCATGCGGGCGGCATCGCTGAATTATCGCGATCTGCTCACGGTACAGGGCAAGGGCGGCGTCAGCAGATTGCCGCTGATCCCGTTCTCCGATGGCGCCGGCGAGGTGATCGCCGCGGGTGATGGCGTCGTCCGCATCGCGGTAGGCGATCGCGTCTGTCCGATGTTCTTCCAGTCGTGGATCGATGGGAAGGTCTCGGCCGCGAGCCGGCGCTATGCGCTCGGCGGCACGCGTCCAGGTGTGTTGCAGGAAGTCATGCTGCTCGACGCGGCGGGTGTGGGCCACATTCCCTCGCATCTCTCGTTCCAGGAAGCGGCGACGCTGCCCTGCGCCGGGCTTACCGCCTGGCGCGCGCTGTTCGAGGAGGCCAAGGTGCAGCCCGGCGACACGGTTCTGGTGCAGGGCACCGGCGGCGTGTCGATCTTCGCATTGCAATTTGCCAAACTTGCCGGCGCGAGCGTGATCGTGACCTCATCGAGCGATGAGAAGCTCGAACGCGCCAAGGCGCTCGGGGCCGATCACACGATCAACTATCGCTCGGTTCCTGAGTGGGGCAAGGCCGCTTCAGAGTGGACCGGCGGCGGCGTTGACCACGTCGTCGAGGTCGGCGGCAAGGACACGTTTGCGCAGTCACTCGAGGCGGCGCGGGTCGGCGGTACCATTCTGGTGATTGGCGTGCTCTCCGGCTTCTCGCAGCAGATCGCGATCCCGAGCCTGTTCTCCAAGAATTTGCACGTCATCGGCCTCTCCGTCGGCAGCCGCCGTATGTTCGAGGGTATGACGGCCGCGATCGGTCGCAATGGCATGAAGCCGGTGATCGACCGCAGTTTTGCCTTCGATGCCGTGCCCAACGCGTTGCGGTTGATGCAGCAGGGCGGCCATTTCGGCAAGATCGTGGTGGAGTTTGGTTGAGCGGAATTCGGCGAGAGCTGCAGCGCGCAACTCGCCCACATCGTAGTGACGGCTGAGAGGGCGGGACTCAATACTTCTTTACAGCCGCGCCGAACGCGAACCACAGGGCCATGGACGCGAGGCCGAAGCCGCCGAGCAGCAGGAAGGTCGGTCCATAGCCGATCCATTGCGCGATCCAGCCGCCGAGTGCGGGACTCAGGCTGGCGCCGACGCCCTGCACGGTGATGACGGCGCCCTGGCCGAGATTGATGCGGCCGGTGCCGTTGAGCGAGCGCGCGACCATGCCGGGGACGGCAACCGTCTGGAGCCCGGTACCGATGCCGTCAAGCACCTGCATCGGCACGACGCCCCACCATCCGGTGACGAAGAAGGCGAGCACGCCGCGGATCGGCAGGAACATGAAGGACACGAGGATCACCGGCCAGTAGTTGCGCTTGCTCGCGGCCTTCATCGCGATCAGCGACGTGATGACCATGACGCCTTGTGCAATCACCACGGTGGTCGCGACGAAGCTCGGGCCGTTGGCCTGGCCTTCGGCCACCGCCGCAAGACTGTAGAGCGGAACGATCGCGGCGTTGCCGAGGTGAAACAAGGCGAGGGCGAGGGCCAGCACGAGCAGCGCCCGGTGCTTGATCAGGATCGTGAGCGCGTCCGGTGCGCTGTCGGGATCGTCCTCCTTGCTGCCGCGCGCGGCGCGGTCGTCGATCGCTTTGGCCGGGATCATCAACACGCAGGCGATCGCGATGGCGCCGAAGACGGCTGCCAGCACGAACACGGAGATGTAGCCGAACTTATAGCCGAGATAGCCCGACAGCGCCGCGCCGACCATGTTGCCGGCATGGTTGAAGGCCTGGTTGCGTCCGTTCAGCGCATTAAAGCCCTTCTGCCTGGCGATGCCGAGCGTGATGCCCGTGACCGCCGGCACGATCGCGGCGCTCGCCAGCGATTGGGCGACCTGCGAGAACGTCACCGCCCAGAAGTTTTGCGAGATCAGGATGACCGCGGAGGCAAGGACCACGCAGATGCCGGGGATGACGACCCACAGCCGCTTGTTGCGGCTGGAGTCGATGAAGCCGCCGATCGGGGTCGTGACCAGCATGCCCGCGACATTGCCGATCGTCATCGCGGTGCCGATCAGCCCGGTCGCCCAGCCGCGCTCCTGCAGGAACACACCGATGAACGGTCCGATGCCCGACTGCATGTCGGCCATGAAGAAGTTGACTGCGTAGAGGGGCCAGATTCGGAAGGGGGAGCACGATGCCATCGAGACGCTGAACGTGAAGCTGCCGATCGAATGAGATCCCGCATGAGGCGGAGATCGCGGGCCCGGGTGGCCCGGGGGTGGACCAAAATGTAACCTGCGCTCATCACGTTGGTTCCGTCCGCACTTGCGATCGGAGGACCGCGATGTCATGTCATTGCCGTTACGGTCTCCTTCTGGATCATGGCCATGCCCTTCTGGACCTGCGAAGCCTGCGGCGCGCAATTTTCGGACGGCGGAAAGCCGCCCGCCGCGTGCCCAATCTGCGAAGATGAGCGGCAATATGTGAACTGGAAGGGACAGACCTTCCTCACCCGCGAAGCGCTGGCTGAAAGCCATCGCGTGGTCTGGCGTGATGATCTCGGCATCGCCGGCCTCGCGCTCGAGCCGAGCTTTGCCATCGGCCAGCGCGCGTTGCTGGTGCCATTGGCCGACGGCTACATGATGTGGGATTGCGTGCCTTTGGCGACGGCGGAAGCGATCGCGCATGTCAAAACGCTTGGCGGGCTGAAGGGGATCGCGATCTCGCACCCGCATTACTATGGCGCGCTGGCCGATTGGAGCGAGGCGTTCGGCGGCATCCCGGTCTATCTGCACGCGGACGATCGCCAATGGGTGACGCGTCCGCATTCATCGATCGTGCACTGGACCGGCGAAAGCCATCGCATCTCCGACGATCTGCTGCTCCTGCGCACCGGCGGTCATTTCGCGGGCGCCACCATGCTTCACCATGCGCGCGGTGCGGACGGCAGGGGTGCGCTGCTCACCGGCGATATCGCGCAGGTGACGATGGACCGCCGCTTCGTCAGCTTCATGTACTCCTATCCGAATTACATGCCACTCAACGCCGCCGCGGTGCGGCGGATCGCGGCCGCCGTCGAGCCGCTCGCCTTCGACCGCATCTACGGCGCCTGGTGGGGCCGCAACATCGCCAAAGCGGCCAAGATCGCGTTCGCGGCGTCGGTCGAGCGATACATCGCGGCCATCGCCTGAGTCGCGCGCGATCGGATTCACCTTGCTGGTCCGCTATAAATGTACTATAAGTACAGTTATTAAGCGTGACGCAACGGTGCGTCTGCGGGACCGGCATGATCGATGCATCGCCGTTTCAGCGGCGCGCTTGCCGCGCGAGCGGGAATTGGACGCATGACGGCGGAGCGTGACTACGAGATTTTCGAGGCCGGCGACGTCACGCTGCAGTCCGGCGCCGTCTTCCCTTCCCTCAAGCTCGCCTACGAGACCTACGGCACGTTGAGCCCGGCCAGGGACAACGTCATTCTCTATCCGACCTCGTTCAGCGCGCAGCATTTTGACACCGAGTGGCTGATCGGCCGCGACGGCGTGCTCGACTCCACGCGCTATTTCATCATCATCCCGAACCTGTTCGGCAACGGCCTGTCGTCCTCGCCGTCGAATACCGCGCCGCCGTTCCCGATGGTGACCTATCACGATGCGATAGCCATCCAGCACCGGCTGCTCGCCGAGCGGTTCGGCATCGCAAAACTTGCCCTCGTCTATGGCTGGTCGATGGGCGGCATGCAGGCCTATCACTGGGCGGCACTACACCCCAATATGGTCGAGCGCGCAGCGGTCGTCTGCGGCAGTGCCCGTTGCGCGCCATACAATCACGTCTTCCTCGAAGGCGCGAAGGCCGCGCTGACCGGCGATCCCGCCTTCCGCGACGGCCGCTTCGTCGAGAGGCCCGTTGCCGGCTATCGCGCCATGGGGCGCGTCTATGCCGGTTGGGCGATGTCTCACGGCTTCTACCGCGATGAGCTCTGGCGCGAGGCGGGTTTCGCCTCGCTGGAGGACTATCTCGTCCGCGCCTGGGACGCGGCGTTCGCGCGACGCGACGCCAACGATCTGCTGGCGCAGATCGGCATCTGGCAGAACGGCGACGTCAGCCGCTGCGCCATCTTCGACGGCGATTTCGATCGCGCGCTCGGTGAGATCAAGGCGCACATGTTGCTGATGCCGGGCGCGACCGACCGCTATTTCGACGTCCGCGACAACGAGGACGAACTCGGCCGGCTGGTCAACGCGAAATCCGCGGTGCTGCATCCGATCCCCTCGCTGCACGGCCATCGCGCCGGCAACCCCGTCAACAATCCGCGCGATCAGGCCTTCCTCAAGGCCGAGATCGCAGAGCTTCTCGGCAAGTAGGAGGCATCCGATCATGACTGACGCAACCGTTTCAGAGTCCGGTCACCGCCTGAAGCCGCTGTCACCGTCGATGCTGCGCGAATTGTCGGCCCGCTCCAATGTCCAGGGCGCCACGCGCAGCCTCTGCCATTACGGCGTGATCATGCTGGTCGGCGCGCTGATCTGGAAGGTTATCGCGACCTACGGCGTGCTCTGGGCGCTGCCGCTGGTGGCCGTGCAGGGCTATTTCGTCGCCTTCCTGTTCATGGCGGTGCACGAGACGGCGCACAAGACCGCGTTCAAAAGCCGCAGGCTCAACCTCGTGGTCGGCTATCTCTCGGGCTTCATCATCGGATTGCCCTACGAATATTACTGCCTGTTCCATTGGGACCATCACCGATACACCCAGGATCCGGACAAGGATCCGGAGCTGGTCGTCGGCGTGAAGCCCAAATCCGCCACGCAGCTCGCGCTCGCCTATAGCGGCCTGCTTCAGGTCGCCGGCCGCCTCTGGCTGATGCTCGGCCACGCCGTCACCGGCAAGGTCGTCGTGCCCTGGATTCCCGAGAACAGGCGCCCGACCATCGTGACCGAAGCGCGTGCCTATGTCGCATTCTATGTGCTGCTGCTTGTGCTGTCGTTATGGTTCTCGTCGGCGCTGCTGCTCTGGGTCTGGGTCGTTCCGGTGCTGGTCGGGCAATTCTTCCTGCGGCCCTATCTCTATGCCGAGCACACCGGCTGCGAGCGCACCCGCAGCGCTTTCGAGAACACCCGCACGACCTACACCGGTGCGATCGTCAAATGGTTCACGTGGAACATGCCCTATCACGTCGAGCACCATGCCTATCCCTCGATCCCCTTTCACGCGCTGCCGAAGCTGAACGAGATCGTCGACGGCGAGATCGTCTATCGCGGCCGCGGCTACATTCAAACGACGCGCGAGACCTGGGCCTGGTTTCGCCGGCAGCGGCAAATCGGCTAACTCTAGAAATCCGCTTGAGCCAACGCGAAGCTCCGGTCGCGGGGCGACCGGAGCTTCGTCGTGAAGGTGAAATATCAGTAAATCCCGTATGCGCAGACATTCACCACGCGTACGCGCAGGCCGTGGCGGGTCTGGATGACGCGCTCCTGGTAGCAATTGTTGACGCCGGTGTTGACGTAGATGCCGCCAAAGCCCCAGCCGGGACCCCAGTGATGATGGAAGCCGTGGGCTGAAGCCGCGGTGGGCGCGAGAGCGGCAGCACCGAGCGAGCCGGCGGCGATCAGACCAAGTGCAAGCTTACGAAACATCTTCATTCTCCAGTGTGGCGCGAAGCCGTTGTTGTGTCCCTGCTTCTTCGGTCGGGCCGAGATGCGAACGCGTTCACGGCGCGAAGCGGGAATCGTGTTTCAGGAGTGTTTCGTCGGTCGCGGCAGAATGCGCCGCCGTCAGGCTTTTCGCGCCGCTCGATAGCGCGCGGCCATCGCCTGCGTCAGCTCCGCCATCTTCTCGCGCAGGTCGGCCGGCTCCAGCACTTCGGCCTCGGGCCCGAGCCGCAACAATTCAGCCGCGGCATGCCATGAGGTCTTGCCGGTCGGCACTCTGGCGATGCGCCAGCCATCCGCATCGGGGTTCTCGTCGAGTTGCGTGCGCGCCCTGACGTAAGGCTGGCTCAATGCATCGAGCAGTTTCACGCCGAACGGCGACAGCCGGACGATTGCGATATTGGGATGCATCTCGGCTTCGAGGCGCAGCGTTGCGTCTCGCCAATAGCCGGCGAGGTCGAAATCGGCGGGACGCTCGAAGCGATCGTCGAGTGCCGTGCAGTCTAGCACACGCGCGACGCGATAGGTGCGCACGCTGGCGTCGACTAAACCTGCGAGATACCAGCTGCCGCCCTTCAGCACGAGCCCGAGCGGCGCGAGGCGGCGCTGCTTCTCCGCGCGCCAGCTCTGGTATCGGATTTTTATAAGCGACCCGCGCAGCACTGCGCCGGCAATGGTGCGCAGATGCTTTGGATCCTCCGCCTCGCCGAACCAGCCTGGCGCGTCCAGATGAAAGCGCTCCTGCATCCGGCTGGCATCCTGGCGCAGGTGGACGGGCAGCGCCGCCATCAGCTTGTTCTGCGCGGCGATCATCGCGGCATCGAGCCCGAGCGCCGCGGCCGGACCCGGCAATCCGGTCAGGAACAGCGCTCCCGCCTCGCTCTGTGACAGACCGTTCAGCCGCACGCGATAGCCGTCGAGCAGGCGATAGCCGCCTTCCGCGCCGCGGTCGGCATAGACGGGGACGCCGGAGGCCGCGAGCGCGTCGATGTCGCGGTAGATCATGCGCACCGAGACCTCGCACGCCTCCGCGAGCTCGGGCGCGGTGACCTGCCCCTTGGCCTGGAGGGTGGTGAGGATCGACAGCATCCGGCTCGCGCGCATGATTCACTAAATCATACCTGACACAAGATGTCAGGTATGGTCCGCTACAACGCCATCGCCAGCCGGCCAGATGGAGACCTGCCATGACCGATCCGCACCGCATCACGCTGTATTATTCGCCGCAAAGCCGCGCCACCGGCACGCGGGTGCTGCTGGAGGAACTGGGCGCGCCCTATGATCTCCATGTCCTCAACATGAAGGCCGGCGAGCAGCGCAAATCGGCCTATCTCGCCATCAATCCGCTCGGCAAGGTGCCGGCAATCCGTCACGGCGAGGCGCTGGTCACCGAGCAGGTCGCGATCACCATCTATCTCGCCGATCTCTTCCCAAAGGCCGGGCTGACGCCCGCACTGAACGATCCGCTGCGCGGTCCATACCTGCGCTGGATCGCCTATTACGGCGCCTCGTTCGAGCCGGCCCTGATCGACAAATTCATGCAGCGCGAGCCGGCGCCGATCACGCAGTCGCCGTATGCCGACTACGACACCATGCTGGGCGCGCTCGAGGCGCAGCTGTCGAAGGGGCCGTATCTGCTCGGCGAACGCATGACGGCCGCGGATGTGCTGTGGGGCGTTGCTTTCAGCTGGACGATGATGTTCGGTATTGTGCCGAAGAAGGACGTCTTTGTCCGCTATGCTGAACGCATGACCTCGCGACCGGCGTTCCAGCGCATTAATGCGGCCGACGATGAGATGGCGGCGCAGCATGCCGCTGCTGCGAGCGGTTGAACGATCCAGGCTACAAATGACGAAACCGCTGCACACGACCAACCTCGCCGACACTTTCATCCAGGTCGCTGAAGATTGTCCTGCGCGGACCGGCGAGAAACCGCCGCTGCGCGCGGGAAAGCCGACCGTGGCGGGCCTGCAATATGCGATGGTCGCGAAGGCGCCCTACAAATACACGTCCGACGATGTGATCTTCGCGACGTCCGCGGCGGGCCGCGAGCTCGACGCGAAAGCCTCGAAGAAGGAGCGCAACCTGGCCCGTGCAACATTCTTCTCCCGCGGGCAGGCGTGCATGCGAGCGTCAAGCCTCGGCAAGCGCTTCGGCTGGGGTGTTCATGCCGATGGCGAGGGACGGATCGCCATCTACGCCGTCGACAGCAGCCGCTATCAGGCGCTGGCGCGAGACCCGCGGCTCACGCGGTCCGCGCGATGCGGTCGAAGCGAGGCTGAGCGTCAAAACCTCGGCGCTCGCTTCTCGGCGAACGCCTTGATGCCTTCTTTGATCTCTTCGCCGCGCATGCTGTCGCGGTGGCGCTGGTCGGCGGCGCGCTCGTCGAGTTCGCCGCGGGCGAATTCGTTGATCGCACGCTTCATGCCGCGCATCGCCTGCGGCGCGTTTCCGGCGAGGATGTTGGCGAGCTTGTCGACCTCCTCGTCGAGCGTCTCCTCCGGCACCATGGCGGTGAGGTAGCCGATCCGCAGCATCTCCGGCGC
Source organism: Bradyrhizobium sp. 21 (assembly GCF_023073335.1). Taxonomy (GTDB): domain Bacteria; phylum Pseudomonadota; class Alphaproteobacteria; order Rhizobiales; family Xanthobacteraceae; genus Bradyrhizobium. Next base: position 439,334 of record NZ_JADPJG010000003.1, on the reverse strand, counting down.
GGTGATCTTCTGCGCGGTGAGAAACAGCTTCTTCGCATTGTCGACGCCCAGCCGGGTCACGTAGCGTTTGATGCCACTGCGGTAATAATGCAGCCCGAGCCGCGCCGCCGGCATGAACATCTCGGCGGTGTCGACGCCGATGCGGAAATCGCAGGCGAGCGCGAGGTCGGTCGAGCCGCCATAGACGCCACCGTTGAGCCGGCAGATCGTCGGTACGCCCAAATCCTCCAGCCGGTTGACCACCACTTCGAAGGCGGAGCCCGCGCTCTGCTGCTCGTTCGCGCTGACCGCGCGCTCGGCGACCGAGTTGAGGTCATAGCCTGCCGAGAAGGCCCGCCCGGTGCCGGTCAACACCAGCACACGGATATCGGAATCGCCCTCGATCCGGTCGAACAAGTTTACCAGCTCGCCGAGATCCTCGGCCTGGAGCCGGTTCAGATGTTTGGGGCGGTTCAGGCGGATGGTGGCGCGTGCACCCGTGATTTCGAGCACCGGGCCAGAGGCCGCGTCGGCTGTGTCCGACATCCTTGTCTCCTTTTATCTGTTTTCGAGCGTGCGGCGCTTGGCCTCGGCATCGATGGTCTCGGCGAGATCCGGGTGCCGCGCCATCAGCACGCGAAAGTCGACGAGGTCGAGCACCAGGAGCCGCGACACCTTGGTGGTCGAGACATTGGCGCCGCGCAAATTGTTGCCGAGCAGCGCCATCTCGCCGAAGAAGGCGCCGTCGCCGAGCTGCACCTTCTTGCCGGGCAGGTCGACCTCGACCTCGCCAGCGGCGATGAAATACATGCAGTCGCCCTGCGCACCCTTGCGGATGATCATGGTGCGCGCCGGCAGCTCCATGGTCCGCAGCATGTGGGTGACGTCGGCGATGGCCGCCGGTCCAAGCGCTGCGAAGAACGGTACCTTGCTGACGGATTCCCAGGTCTTGAGGAAGTTGTCGCGCCGGGTCTCTGCGGCAAAGCCGGTCGCCAGAATACCGGTCCAGAGGCCGAACACGCCGAGGCCAGAGATCATCACCAGCGCGGCCACCATGCGGCCCAGCGGCGTCACTGGCACGACATCGCCATAGCCGGTGGTCGTCAAGGTTGCGACGGCCCACCACAGCGCGGCCGGCACGCTGCCGAAGGTCTGGGGCTGTACGTCCCGCTCCAGGAAATATTCGGCGACCGAGGCCAGGAAGACCACCATCAGGAAGATCACGAGCACGCTGACCAGCGGCCCCGATTCCAGCACCAGCACGCGGCGAAGCTGCCGCAGGCCGGGAATGCCGGGCACCACCTTCAGCACCCAGAGCACGCTGAGCAGCCAGGCCGTCTTCGGCTCGACGCCGACAATCAGCGCGACCGGTACGGCGAGCGCGCCGAGGGCATCGACCAGCCCGGCAGAGGAGGACATGTAGAGTGCAAGGCGCCCCTGTCGCGCCATGTGGCGCAGCCGGACCACCCATTCGAACACGAAGTAGACGAGGCAGGTCCACAGCAGGGCATCGACCCAACGATGCGCCGTCTCATAGGCCGGGTTGACCGTCAGCAGCACCATGCCGAGCACGCCGACGCCGACTGCCACATAGGCCGCCTTGGTCATGTTGCGGCCGGCCGTGGCGGCCGCGAACTGGGCCAGAGCGGAGATCAGCGGCTTGGACATGCGGGAAGGCGGCTCGGTTTTGTCTCTTGCGGTCCCGGCTGGAACCTCGCTGCCAAAGTGCCTGCCCGGGCCGAAGCCGTCAACGACGGGCGCGGGCTGCCCGCAACATCGTCGAAGGGGGCACGCAGGCTCGGTGCAGCAGCTGATCGCGAGCCGTTACCTGAAATGCGGTGGTTCGTCGTAGCCGCGACGGCTGCTGAAGAACAGCAACACCATCAGGCCGACCCCCACAAGAACGGAAAATCCGGCCCCCAGCGCCAGCGCGACATAGCCTTCCGTCGGGATCGGCTCGCCTTCGACCGCCATCGCGGAATAAGCGAAATAGCCAACCGCCGCCAGCATTCCCAGCAGGAAGATGACGAGGAGTGCACGCATGGCGTGGTCTCCGGTTGTAGTCGAGAGCAACGGTTGCAGAGGGGGACGGTTCCCGAACCGGTCTCCTAACTCGCGGAATGCCGGCAAGGCGCCGCCACAAAATCGATAGGTCAGGCACTCTGAGCTGTCTTCACCACCACAATATTGCTCTCGTCGTGCTGGGGAGGAGCCACGTCCTGAGTGGCCTTCTCGCCTTCGCCGGCATGGCGCTTGAGGTAGTCGCGGCGCATGCCGATCTCGTCGCGGACGAATTCATAGCCGAGCTTGAAGGTGTCGAGCCCGTCGGTGCTGATCGTGCCATCTCGCAAGCCGATGACGGCGCCTCGCAAAATGCCCTCAAGCTCGTCCTGGAGACATTCGAGCTGATCCAGCGAATGGGCGTGCTCGATTCGTTCGCCGACGTCGAGGACGGCGGTGGAGAGTTCGCCGGCCTTCTCCGGCGCGATCCGGGTGATCTTGGCGTAAATGGCCGCGAAGATCGAGCCGATCACGCTGAGCGCGGCGGCGCCCAGATACATCAGGTCGCTGTATTTATCCATGAACGATTTGGTGTCGTCGTTGATGTAGTCGGCGGCTCCCTGATGCGCCATCACGTAGGCGTCCTTCTCGACGGAGGCCGGCTCGATCCTGGTGGCGAAGCCGCTGTCGAGCCCGAGCGCCGACTTGTTCTCGTAGACGATGCGCGCGAGGTCGCCGGCCGCGGTCGGCGACATTCTGGATTGTGCGACCAGCAGCCATTCGAGCCCGATCGTGTCGAGATCGTCGTCGGGGATCTCAGGGGAAACCGACAGCGTGCCCGCGGTCAGCGTCTCGCTGGAAATGCCGGGGAATTTGCGTGCCAGCGCCTTGGCTTCGTCGATGGCGTTGAGCGTGAAACCGCCGCGCTTGGCGACCTGTTCATAGGCCTTGTCCCGCACCGCTCTGGAGGCGTGGACGATGGCGATCACAGCGCCAAAGCCACTAGACGGCGCAAACAGCTTGTCGAGCGTCGCGCCCTGCGGCGCCATCTGGATTTTCGCGGCGTCAGGACCGTCGGGAATATCGAGGATGCTGCGCACGAAGGCGATCGAGGATTCGTTCTCGGCGACGACCGCGACTTTTTTCTTCTTCAGCTCGGCAAGCGATTTGATCTTCTTGTTGCCGGGACCGAGCAGGAGCACCAGATCGTGCTCCAGGATCGCGATCGTGCGCGCCCGCAACGGCACCTTGGCGTCGGTGCGCAGCACGGCGAGGTCGGCCTGCTTGCGGTCGAACTGGGCGATCGCCTTGGCGTTGTCGGCGTTGTTGACGATCTTGACCCGGAAGCGCGAGGCGTTGTTCTTCAGGACAGCGGCGAGCTTGGCCGCGAACAGCGCCTCGTCGCTGTTGGGCGCGCCGACGGCAAAGGTCAGCGTCTCCGAATTGTGCACCAGCGCGCGGCCGCCCCAGACGGTGGCAAGCGACAGCAGCAGGGTCAGTACGACGTAGAGGAAGACCTGCTGCTGATTGGTCTTGATCACCTTGGGTCGCCGGGGCAGTGGCTCGATCGGCGATGAGGTAGGGCCCTCACTACTCATGGCAGCACTCTGGCCTTATTCTTCCGGTGGCGGGCGGCTCGCGGATGTGATCGCTGCGGGCGCCCTGCAATTCGTAAACGTCTGAAAAAAGAACGATATCTCTACTGACAATGATAGCGCGCAGGTCACGGAAAGCAAATTTCGAGCCGAAAATAACCTTACTCAACTCGGCCGTGGCGATTGGTCATCCTATCACCAGTTAGCCACAGTTGGCGATTTTCCGGTTCCCCCCGGCTGCATTCCGCCGCGGGAGATGTCATAAATCGCAGGTCCCGGCGATTTGACCGGTCCAGGGAGAGGTTGCGTTGAACGCTCCAATTCTTCCTGTCACGTCAATGAGGGCGTCTGTTTTGTCGTTTCCACCCCTGTCATCGGCGGTTCCGGTCGAAGCGCTCATTGGCTGGATGGTGTTGCTCACCTTCAAGCACATCATCGCCGATTTCGTCCTGCAGACCGCCTGGATGGCGCAGGGCAAGGATCTGAAGCACGGTTGGGCCCTGCCGCTTCTGGTGCACTGCCTGATTCACCTTGCGGTTGCGCTGCCGCTGATCCTGATCGTGGCGCCCAAATTCTGGTTCGTGGCGTTGATCGACTTCATGATCCACATCACGATCGACCGGGCCAAGGGACTTGTCTCGGCCAATTTCGGTGTCGACCTTGCGCATCCCTGGTTCTGGACCCTGATCGGCGTCGACCAGGCCCTGCACCATTTGACCGGCTTCGGCCTGTCGATCTTCATGGCGGCGAACTGAGGCCGGCGGCCCTCTGGAGTGGCTGTCCGGGCCGGCACGGTTCGAGACGGCGCTTCGCGCCTCCTCACCATGAGGGCTGAGAATCTTTCAGCAGAAACAGACCTCATCCTGAGGGCCCGCTGAAGGCGGGCGTCTCGAAGGATGGCCACAGAAGACCCCGTCCGGCCCTCTGATTCGCGGTCAGGGCGAAAGGACCCCGGGTGACTACCGGGCAGCGTGGTTAACCTTTCATTAGAGAATTGCACTGCATCTTCCCCCACGAGGGAGAACTGCAATGTTTTCAAGCCGCGACGCCTTTGAAAGCGATTTCTGCCCGGTCCGTGACGAACTCCTTGGCGAGATGTATCGCGCCAATGAAAGCGGTCTGCCGAGGCTGGTTGAGACTGTTACTCCGGACGTCCGCGCCATGCTGGCGTTGTTCTGCTATCGCCGCAGCCATCTGCACTCGCTGGCGGTCGCGATTGCAGGCAGCTGTAACGAGCGGGACTTGATCGAGAACGGCGGCCGTGTCGGCTCGACGCTCTACGCGCTCGCGCGCGAAGGCTCGGCGAAATCGTCGCCCTCGCTGTCGGGAGGCCGCAAGCCGATCACACTGTCGACCAAGCCGCTCTCGGTGCTCGCACCGCTGGATGACGAGATCGACGACGAGATCGTCAGCGAAGCCGTTCCGGCTTAAGCGACCGCGATTACCGGCAGCCCGAATTTCCGCCGCGCCATTGCGCATTCGGCGTCGCCCGGCATGCATGTGCGGCACACCTCCGGCCGCATTGCGTAGATGCCGCACGCGGTCTCCTTGCCGATCTCTCCCTGCAACGCCGAGCAACGATCGCCCTCGCAACGCATGCCGGATTGACGCGCATTGACGAGCGCTTCCGGGATTGCCGCCAGCTCCTCGTCGCTCTCGGTCGAGAAGCGCGGCCAGTTCTCCGAATAGCCGCAGCAGGCGCCGCAACCCTGGCAGCAGGTCGAGAGATCGACGGGGGAAGTCTCTTCCATCATCCTCACGTGTCCTTTGGCGGGCCCCAGACCAGGCTCTGCCGCCATCTGGCGCGCAGCACGTCGCGCCGCTCCGGATATCTCTCGTCGAGATAGCTCGCATCGACCACGCGATCGGTGCGGAAGCTGCGGAAGTCGCCGCGCAGCTCGCACCAGGCCGCGAGCAGGCGCACGGCTTCGAGATAGCCGACCGAAATCGGCCAGATCATGCGCTCGCTGGCGCGGCCCTGCTCATCGCGATAGCGCAGCATGATTTTCTTGCCTTCGTGGATCTGGGTGCGCGTGCGCCCCATGTCCAGGCGGTCCGGCTCCCTGTTCCAGCTCGGCCGTGCGCGGCTTGCCGGCTCGAGAACGAAGGGACGGAGGCGCTCGGGGACAGTATCGGCGATCTTGGCCATCAAATCTTCAGCCGCGCGCGCCAGCGCGGAATCGGCATGGCCGGCGACCCATTGTGCGCCAAGCACCGCCGCCTCGATCTCGTCGGGTGTCAGCATCAGGGGCGGCAGGTCAAAACCCTTTTCCAGGATGTAGCCCATGCCGGCTTCACCACGGATCGGCACGCGCTGGCCGATCAGCGTCGCGATATCGCGATAGATCGTACGCTTCGAGGTCTCGAGCTCGGCCGCGATGGAATCCGCCGTCAGCGGTTTACGCGTGCGCCTCAGCACCTGGATGATTTGAAACAGCCGGTCGGCCCGTCTCATGACTGGTCTCTTGTCAGTGGTTTTTTCACAAGGCGTCGCGCGGCTGCTGACAGGATGTTGGCAGCAGGGGAGTTCTATACCGGGACAACACGTCGACTGAAGAGGATTTGTCCATGATCATTCCAACTCATTTCGGCCCGGCCAGTCCGCTGTGGCGGACCCAGATGTGGCAGATCCGGGCTTTCAGCGGCCTCGTCTCGCTCGATCTCATGGCCGTCGACCTCCGGTTTGCGCTCGCAAGCGTGGTGACACGCTCGCTGATCCAGGCCGCGAACGCGCTGGTCCGCCATGTGATGGGCCGCGCCTGGCGAGGGGCCCGTTTCGCAGAAGATATCACGACTGCTGCCACCATGGTGGCAGCAGTCGGCCGCTAGGTTCCGTCAACTCTTTCGCTGCATCAGGAGAGCCCGCATGATCACGCTTTACGGCTTTGGCACCGGCTTCGGCCTGCCGGAAATCAGCCCCTTTGTCACCAAGACGGAGGTGCAGCTCAAGATGGCGGGATTGCCCTACCGGAAGGAGCGTGCGATGCCGCCAGCGTCGCCCAAGGGGCAACTGCCGTTCATCGACGATGGTGGCGAGGCGGTGGCCGATTCCACCTTCATCCGCGCCCATATCGAGCGCCGCTATGGCTTCGATTTCGACGCCGGCCTGTCGCTGGTCGAGCGCGCGCAGGCCTGGGCCTTCGAGCGCATGATCGAGCATCACGTTTATTTTGCGCTGGTCGGGGCGCGCTGGGTCGATCCGGTCAACTTCGCCAAGGGGCCTGCGCATTTCTTCGACGGCGCGCCCGAACACAGCCGCGAGAAGCTGCGCGAGGACGCACAATTCCGCGTCGCCGAGAACTATCTGCTCTCCGGCCTTGGCCGCCACGCGCCCGATGACGACGTCGATCTCGCCGTGCGTTCGCTGTTCGCGCTCTCGGTGCAACTCGGCGACAAGTCCTATCTGATGGGCAACAAGCCCTGCGGCGTCGATGCCACCGCGTTCGGTGCGCTTGCCGGGATCCTGACGCCGTTCTTCGAATCGTCCTTGCGCCTTCGCGCCGAGGGATTTCCGAACCTCACGGCCTATGTCGACCGGATGATGGATAATTACTATCCGGAGTTCGCCTGGACCCCGCTGCGGCAGGCGGCCTGAAGCATTCGGTGCGTCCGCAGGCTCGCTGCAACCTCTCCCGCTTGCGGGAGAGGTCGGCGCGAAGCGCCGGGTGAGGGTTCTCTCCTCTGGGGGACTGCTTCGGTAATGCGGAGATAATCCCAACGCGGAGGCACCCTCTCCCCAGCCCTCTCCCGCAAGCGGGAGAGGGGGGCACAGCGACACCGCGGCGGCAGCTTGCGATCAACTGCACAAACAAAAGAGCCGGCCCATTGGGCCGGCTCTCGTCATTTCGAAACTATCCCGCGTCTACTTCACCAGCGCGTATTTGCCGTTCTTGACCGTGAGCAGGATGCGCGAACGGTCGTCGAGGCCGTAGCGGTCCTTTTCCGTGAAATTGTAGACGCCCTGGCTCGCCGCCAGTTCCTTTTCCGACAGCAAGGCCTGGCGGATCGCTTCGCGGAATTCCGGCGTGCCGGGCTTGGCCGTCTTCAGCGCCGCCGGAATGACGCGCTTCAGGATCTCGAAGGCATCATAGGAATGGCCGGCGAACTGGCTGCGGCTGTTGGGGCCGTACTTGCCTTCATAGGCCGTGTTGAGCGCAAGGCCCGGCTTCTTTGTGGCGGCTTCGTCCGGCTGATCTTCCGGGTCCATCACCGGGCCGGAGGCCATCAGCACGCCTTCCGCCGCTTTTCCGGCGATGCGGATGAAGTCCATGCTGGCAGCACCATGGGTCTGGTAGATCAGGCCCTGATAGCCGCGCTCGCGCAACTCGGTCTGCGGCAGTGCGGCCGCGGTGCCGGAGGCGCCGACCAGGATCGCGTCGGGATTGGCGGCGACGAGCTTCAGTACCTGTCCGGTGACCGAGGTGTCGGGTCGCGCAAAACGCTCCTCGTCGGCCAAAGTCATGCCCATCGGCACGCCCTGGGCCTTGAAGTCGTTGAACCAGAGATCGCCATAGCTGTCGGAATAGCCGATATAGCCGACCGTCTTCACGCCCTTCGACTTCATGTGCTCGTAGAGCACCTTGCCCATGATCGGAATCGGCTGCGGCATCGCCACCGACCACTTCATGCGCTCCGGCGTGATCGGGAACGGCGCCAGGCCGAAATGCGGAATGCCGGCCTCGTTGGCGACGTTGGAGACCGCGATGGTCGGCGGCGTCAGCGCCGAGCCCATGATGATGTCGGCCTTGGATTCGGTCACGAAGCGGCGGGCGTTGGTGGTCGCGGTGGTGGGGTCGCCGCCGTCGTCGAGCACGATCACCTTCAGCGGAACGCCGCCGATTTCTTTTGGCACGAACTCCAGCGCATTGCGCTCGGGAATGCCCAGCGCAGCGCCGGGGCCCGTCGTGGTGGTGGTGATGCCGATGGTGATTTCGGCGGTCTGGGCCAGCGCGGGCAGGGCCGGCAGCGCCAGCGCGGCTGCGGCGACGGCGGCGGTCAGGTAAAAGCGTTTCATCTATTCCTCCCTTTATGTGTTTCTTTGAAAGCAGAAATCGGGGGGTAATTCAGCCCCCTCTTTTGGTGATGTGGCGATTTAGCTCCCGATCTGACTTCCGGTGAATTTGGCTACCATTTCCGCAGGGAACGGTGCCGATTTCAGTTTGTCGGGGTTAACGGGGTCGCGGCCGACGAGGACACGGGTCTCGAAACCCTCGATCGCCAGCGCCTCGCCCTTGTAGACGCTGTGCTTCACCTCGAAGCTCGAGCGCTTGATGCTCTCGATCTTCGTTTCGATGGTGATCCAGTCGCCGTAAGTCGAGGGAATGTAGAACTTGGCGCGCGTGTCGACCATGGGAATGCCCACCAGGCCGTATTTTTTGACCAGATCCTGCTTGGAGAAGCCGGCGACTTCGAACAGGGTCGACGTCGAATCGTCGAACATCGCGAAATAGCGCGGGTAGTAGACGATGTTGGCGGGGTCGCAGTCACCCCACTGGATCTGGACGTCGCGCCGGTTCACGAACATGCCGCGCCCTATTTCGGTGCCATGCGAAGCGAGCCGTCGAGGCGCACCACTTCGCCGTTCAGGTACGAATTCTCGACCATGTGCAGGGCCAGTGCCGCGAACTCGTCGGCGTGGCCGAGCCGGCGCGGGAAGGGGATCGCGGCGGCGAGCGAGTCCTGCGCCTCCTGCGGAAGGTTGGCGAGCAGCGGGGTGAGGAACAGGCCGGGCGCGATTGTCAGCACCCGCACACCGAACTGCGCGAGTTCGCGCGCGATCGGCAGCGTCATGCCGACGATGCCGCCCTTGGAGGCCGAATAGGCCGACTGCCCGATCTGGCCGTCATAGGCGGCGACGGAGGCCGTGTTGATGATGACGCCGCGCTCGCCGGTCGCCTGCGGCTCGAGCCTTGACATCTCGGTCGCCGCGAGGCGCAGCATGTTGAAGGTGCCGATGAGGTTGACCTTGATGACCTTGTCGAAATCGGCGAGGGCCATCGGGCCGTCGCGGCCGACCACGCGCTTGGCAACGCCGATGCCGGCGCAATTGACCAGCACGCGCGCGGGACCATGGGCCTTGGTCGCCTGCGCGATCGCAGCTTCCGCGGAGGCCGCATCGGAGACATCGCAAGCCACGGCCACGCCCTTGATCTCGGCGGCAACGGTTTCGGCGAGCTTGGCATTGAGGTCGAAGACCGCGACCTTGGCGCCCTGCGCCGCCAGTTTTCGCGCGGTCGCTGCGCCCAGCCCCGATGCGCCGCCGGTGACGATGACTGCCTGATCCTTCAACAACATGGCGCTCTCCTGGTGCGATGATTTTCTTAGCCGACCGATATCACACGGTCGGATGGATTGGCAGCGTAGAGCTCCTCGATCAGGAGGCTGCGATGCTCGAGCACAGCGCGCTGGTTGATCGAGCCCTTGTCGGTGACTTCGCCCTTGTCGATCGACAGCGGCGTGTCCATCAGGATCGCGCGCGTGATCCGCGTCGAGGAGCCGGTGGCCTCGCCGAGAAAGCGGGTCAGCCGTTCGCGAAATGCCTCGCGCACCAGCCGGTCGCGTGTCGCGACGACGAGGTCGTCGGCCGGCAGCGTCGGGTTGATCAGCCGACAGCCGTCGAGATCGAGCACGACGAGTGCGGAGACCTCGTCACGGTTGATGCCGGCGATGACGACGTCGCGCACCAGCGGTGCGCAGGCCGCAACGAAGCGCGCGCGCAAGGGCCCGACGCTGACCCACGTGCCGCTGCCGAGCTTGAAATCCTCACCGATGCGGCCGTCGAAATCGAAGCCGGCGTTGAAATCATCGGGATCGACGGGCTTGAGCGCATCGCCGAGCTTGTAGAAGCCCTCTTCGTCGAACGATTTCGCGGTGATGTCGGGCTGGCGCCAGTAGCCGGGCATCACGTTCGGCCCCTTGCAGCGCACTTCCATTTTGCCGTTGTTCGGCACCAGTTTTGCGTCATTGCCCGATACGGGAAGCCCGACATGACCGGAGCGGCTGGTGCGCGGGTTGACCGACATGAAGAACGGTGCGGTCTCGGTTGCGCCAAGGCCGGTCAGCATCGGTACGCGGTAGCCCTTTTCCTTCAGCGCGAGCTCGTCCAGACTGTTCCAGACGAAGGGCGACAGTGCCGCGCCCGAGAAGAACATCGCATGCAGCCGGTCGAAGAATTTTGCGCGCAGGCCCTGGTCGTCGCGCAGATAAGGCAGCAGCGACTCGTAGCCCTTGGGGACGTTGAAATAGACCGTCGGCGAAATCTCCTGCAGATTGCGCACGGTCTCCTCGATGCCGCCGGGCACCGGCTTGCCGGCGTCCAGATACATCGAACCGCCATTGTAGAGCGTCAGCCCGATATTGTGGTTGCCGCCAAAGGTGTGATTCCAGGGCAGCCAGTCGATGATGACGGGCGGCTCGTCCTTGAGAAAGGCGAGCGTCTCGCGCAGCATCACCTGGTTGGCGCAGATCATGCGCTGGGTGTTGATGACGGCCTTGGGATTGCCGGTCGAGCCCGATGTCAGCAGGAATTTCGCGATGGTGTCGGGGCCGATCTTGCCGTGAACCTCGTCGAGATCGCCGCGGATCGGGGTCGCCATGAGATCGGCGAGCGTGGTGACGTCGCGGCCCGGCACGGTGCCATAGGACGCGGCGATCTCGGTGCCGAGCGAGACGTTGGCCGCGAGCGCGTCGGCAAACTTGTCGGCGTCCTCGGCGAAGACGAGGCCGGGCGTCAGCAGCTTCATCAGATAGGAGAGCTTGCCGAAATCCTTCGACACCAGCGAATAGGCCGGCGACACCGGGCAGAACGGGATGCCGGCATAGTAGGCGCCGAAGGCGAGCAATGCGTGGTCGATCGAATTGCCGGAGAGGATGATGACCGGCCGCTCCGCCGACAGGCCGCGCGCAATCAGGCCTGAGGCGATGTGCCGGCTCGCGGCGAGAAGCTCGGAATAGCTGATCTTGCGCCAGCCGCGGCCGCCCTCGCGCTCGGCCATGAAGACGCGGTCGGGCGTGGTCTTCGCCCAATGATGCAGGCGGTCGGTAATGCGGACCGGATAGTCGCCGAGCGGCTGTTTGGGCCGCAGGTAGATCGTGCCGTCGTCGCGCCGCTCGATGTTGACGACGGGATCGCCGAACGAAATGGGCCGCAGCGGGGAAGTGCTCGCGCCGCGCTCCATGCTGGAAGAGGACGGCTGCGCGCTCATGATTTTGGCTTCACCTTTGCGGTCTTGTGTTCGAGGAACTCGCGGATCCTGCGTTTTGCCTCTTTGTCGCTCTGCGCGACGGTCGCCATCAGCGATTCCATCAAGAGGCCCGTTTGGGGATTGGCCTCCGCGATCATCGGCAGCGCCTGGAGCACGGCGAAGTTCGTCAGCGGCGCGTTGGAGGCGACCTTGGTCGCAAGCTCCAGCGCCTTGCCGAGGCCGTTGCCGGCTTCCGTGACATATTGCGCAAAGCCGTAGGAGGTGCCTTCGGTCGCGGAATAGACGCGGCCGGTCAGCATCATGTCCATCATCCTGGCGACGCCGATCAGCCGCGGCAGCCGAACCGAGCCGCCGCCGCCGACGAAGATGCCGCGCTGCCCTTCCGGCAGGGCGAAATAGGTCGAGGGCTCGGCGACGCGGATATGCGCCGCGCAGGCAAGCTCCAGCCCGCCGCCGATCACGGCGCCCTTCAGCGCCGCAATGACGGGCACGCGGCTGTACTGGATGCGGTCGAACACCCGGTGCCACATTTGAGAATGGAGAAGACCACCGGTCGCGTCATGGTCGGTCAATTCAGAGAGGTCGAGACCGCTGGAGAAATGGTCGCCGATGCCATGGATGACGACCGCGCCGATATCCTCGGGCAGGGACGCAAAACACTCGCCGATTTCCAGGATGATGCCGTCGTTCAGCGCATTGCGCTTGGCCGGCCGGTTCAGACCCACGGTCAAAACCCGGTCGGCCCGCTCGATCCTCAAAAGTCCGGAGGCGCCCGCGTCAGCGGTCTCGGCGTTTCCCTGTGTCATTTGCGTCCTTGTAAGAATAGTTATGTTGTATAACGAATTCCGGGGGAGTCAAGGAGGAGACGGGGTTCGGAGCCCTTCGGATGCCCGCGAAGGGGGCCGAAAGGAGCGGTCAGGTGCGGAAGCCGGCGCTCCAGATCCTATGTCATCCCGGCGAAGGCCGGGACCCATAACCGCAGGGAGTAGTTTGGCGAAAACTCCTCGTTCGATACTGCCACCAGTCGCAATCGATAGAGCACACGGCAGGAGCCGGCTTTCGCCGGGACGACGAGCGGAGTGTGTCGGAAGCCCGCTCGCCCCCTTACACCACCTGATGAACGTCGATCACCACCCGGTCGGCGTGCCGCGCGGCTGAGCCGACAAAGATGTGCTGCATCAGCCAGCGGTAGTTTTCATGCCCTGTCTCGAACTTGGGCACGGTGCGAAAATAAATCAGCTTCGGATCGACCGGCTCGCCACGCTTGAGCTTTTGCAACAGCTCCACCGGGCCGAAGCGCATGCCCTTGTTCTCGACGTAGACAACGGCGCCGTCGTCGGTCTCGAAGGCGTATTTGGCTTCGAGATCGATCAGCTCATTCGGGCGGATGGTCTGAAAGTCGGCGCCGAACGGCAGCACCTTGCCGGTAATCGTGCCCGTCACCTCGCCGCCGAGGATCGGGATGATGCGGCGAATGCCGATGCCGGTCTCGCCGGCGGTGACGACGTCACCGATGCGTGCGGTGATGGTGAAGACGTATTTGGTCTCCAGCGCCGGTGTAGTCATTGGTCAACCTCTCAATGCGCCATCATCCGCGTCGGCAGCCATGTCGCCAGCAGCGGGAACGCGATCAAAATCACCAGGCGCACGAGGTCCGTCGCCACGAACGGGATCACGCCCTTGAAGATGGTGGAGAACGAGACGTCCTTGACCACGCTTTTGATGACAAAGACGTTCATGCCCACCGGCGGGTGGATCAAGCCGAGCTCGACCGTCATGACGATGATGACGCCGAACCAGATCGGGTCGAAGCCGAGATGCGTGATGACGGGAAAGATGATCGGCACGGTCAGGATGATCATCGCCATGGCGTCCATCAGGCAGCCGAGCACCAGATACATCACCATGATCAGCGCCAGCACGCCGTAGGGACCGAGGCCGAGGCCGGTGAGGAATTCCGTCACCTTCTGCGGGGTCTGCGTCACCGTGAGGAAATAGCCGAAGATCAAGGCGCCGATCAGTACGGTGAACACCGCGGCCGCGGTGCGCGTGGCCTGGAGCAGCGACGCCAAAATCTTCTCGCGGTCGAGGCGCCCCGTCAGCACGCCGATGATGAAGGCGCCGGCCGCGCCGACGCCGCCGGCTTCCGTCGGCGTGAAGCGCGGCAGATAGGGCAGGCCGTAGAGGCCGCCGATCACGAACACGAACAGCAGCACCGGCGCCCAGATCTCCTTCAAGCCGGCGAAGCGCTCGCGCCACGGCAGCACCTTGCCCTTGGGCAAAAAGTCCGGTCGGAAGTATCCGATCAGAAAGATCGTGATCATGTACATCGTCATCGCCAGCAGGCCCGGAATGATGCCGGCGATGAACAGTTTTCCGATGTCCTGCTCGGTGATGATACCGTAGACCGCAAGCACCGTGGAGGGCGGCAGCATCGCGCCCAGCGTGCCGCCGGCCGCGATGACGCCGGTGGCAAAGGACTGCGGATAGCCGAAGCGGCGCATCTCGGGGTAGGCGACTGCGGAGAAAGTCGCGGCGGTCGCGACCGACGAGCCGCAGATCGCGGCAAAGCCGCCGCAGGCGCCGACCGTGGCGATCCCGAGCCCGCCGCGCAGATGCCCGACAAATCCGTTGGCGGCGCGGAACAACTCGCGGCTCATGCCGGAATTGCTGACGAACGAGCCCATCAGCAAGAACATCGGGATGACGCCGAAGGTGTAGTCGGTGACCGTGCGCATCGAGGTCTGGCCGACCAGCTTCAGCGCCGGCGTCGCGCCGACGAGATAGGTGAAGCCGGAGACGCCGACGAGGCCCATGGCCATGCCGACGGGCACGCGCAACAGCATCAGCGCGAACAGGGAAACGAAGCCGATTACGGCGACGGCATCGGTGCTCATGATTACTCCGTCGCCTTCAGCTTGGGGTCGTGCATCTCTTCCGGATGGAAGATCAGCCGGTAGGTGCGGATCGCGATCAGCAGCACGGCGGAGGCGTCGCCGATCCAGGCGATCGCGAAGAACGGCCAGGTCGGCATGTGCATGTCGAAGGTCTGGACGTTGTCGTTGTAGGTGCCGCGCACCTTGTCGAACAGCGTCCAGGTCTGCACCGTGACGACGAACAGCAGCACCAGGGTCGCGAACACGTCGATCCAGCGCTGATAGCGCGGTCCAACATTGCCCCAGACCAGATCGACCGTGATGTGGGTGCCGCGATAGGAGGTCGCCGCGATGCCCCAGAAAATCAGAATGCCGAGCAGCATGCGGCCGATGTCGAAACTGTCGGGGATCGCGTAGTTCAGCGTGTTGCGCAGCAGCACCGACAGGAAGATGTCGAGCGCGACGATGCCGACGAAGGCCGCCGCGATCCACTCGATCGAATCGATAACGCGATCCATCCAGCTGCGCTTCATGGGGTGGGCCCGTCGTGTGCTGTCATTGTTTGATCTCGGTCTCGCCGCGGACTTCACCTCGCCCCGCTTGCGGGGAGAGGTCGAATTCGAGCGCTGCTCGAATCGGGTGAGGGGGACTCTCCGCGAGTCCATCTGTCACTATCTTTGCCGAAGCAGCCCCTCACCCCAACCCTCTCCCCGTAAGGACGGGGAGAGGAGGAGGAAGGACCGATCGCGCCGCGGCGTCACTCCGCCAGCGCGTTGTACTTCTTCAGCGACGCCTTCAAATCCGCGAGTGCGGCGTCCGGATCGGCACCGGTCTTTTTCGCCCCGTCACTCCAGGTCTTCACCAGCGGTTCGGCGGCCTTCTTCCAGGCGGCGGTCTGGTCCGGCGTCAGCTTGTAGACCTCGTGATCGGTCTCCGCCTTCACCTTGTCGACGCCGGCATCCTCGAACTTGCCCCAGTGCTCGCCGACCACGCCGGCCATCTCGGTCGAGCAGTTCTTGTCGATCGCGGCCTTCTGCTTGTCGGACATCGCATTGTACTTGTCCTTGTTCATGACGAACACGAACGTCGTGGTGTAGAGCGGCGCCTCCATGTCGTACTTGGTCACCTTGTCGATGCCGAACAGCACCAGCGAGCCCCAGGGGAAGGTGACGCCGTCGGCGACGCCGCGCTCGATGATGTCGCGCACTTCAGGCGCGGACGACTGCACATTGGTGCCGCCGAGCGAGGTGACGAAATTCGCCATGGTGGCATGGGCCGGGCGAATCTTCAGGCCCTTCACGTCCTCCGGCATCACGATCTTCTTGGTGCGGGAGTGGAACGAGGAGGGCGAGTGGACGAAGGCCAGGCAGTATTTGACGTCCTTCATCTCCTTCTCGGCATATTTGCGATACCAGGCGTCCAGCCCCATCGAGCCGCCCTTGGCGTCCGAGATCAGGAACGGCAATTCGCCGGCGCCGACGATCGGGAAGCGGCCGGGCTGGTAGCCGGGATTGACATAGGTGACGTCGGCGATGCCGTCGCGCGCCATGTCGTAATGGTCGAAGGCCTTGCCGAGCTGCTGGGCGGGAAACACCTTGCCCTTGATGGTGCCGCCGGAATCCTTCTCGACCGCAGCCGCCCAGTCCTCCAGCGACTTCTGCAGCGGATGCGAGGCCGGCACCCAGTGCGAGATCTTCAAATCGAAGGTTTTATCCTGCGCGAACGCAGGGCTTACGCTTGCTGCCAGCAGCAAAGCCAGACAGGCTTTCCTCATCACGCGTCTCTCCCTGTTTTGACGGCGGGCTTCGATGGCCCGGTCTCGTTAATTAACATGTTATCTAATTGGCCGGCGCGTTCAAGCCGGAATTGGCGCGGCCTGCCGCCGCGTCATGGACCCCAACCGTTATATGATATAATTATCGTGTGCGGCTCGGCGCGACAGGCAGCCGCGACGCAAGCCTACAGGATCGGGAGGAGCAAGTATTGCGGACAAAAGTCGCAATCATCGGAGCTGGGCCGGCTGGATTGTTGCTTGGGCAACTGCTGCACGATTACGGCATCGACAATGTCATTCTGGAGCGGCAGAGCCCGGACTATGTGCTCGGCCGCATCCGTGCCGGCCTCCTGGAGGAGGGAACCGTCGCGCTGCTCGACCAGATCGGTGCGGGCGCGCGGGCGCATGCCGAAGGCCTGCTGCATGAAGGCATCGAGCTGGCCTTTTCCGGCCGCCGTCACCGCATCGACATGAAGGCCGCGACCGGCAAGACGGTCATGATCTACGGCCAGACCGAGGTCACACTCGACCTGATGAACGCGCGCAAGGCCGCCGGCCTGGCCACGGTCTACGAAGCCAGGGACGTGCAGCCGCACGATTTCGACGGCGGTCACCCGCGCGTCACTTGGGTCAAGGACGGCATTACCCATGAGATCGATTGCGATTTCATCGCCGGCTGCGACGGCTTTCACGGCGTCAGCCGCGCCAGCGTTCCGGCTTCGGCGATCGAGGAGTTCGAGCGGATCTACCCGTTCGGCTGGCTTGGCATCCTCTCGGACACCCCGCCGGTCAGCCACGAGCTGATCTATTCCAACCACGCCCGCGGCTTTGCGCTGTGCACCATGCGTTCGACCAGGCGCAGCCGTTACTATGTTCAGTGTGCGCTCGACGACCATGTCGACCAATGGCCGGACGACCGCTTCTGGGACGAACTGAAGAGCCGGCTCGACCAGGAGGCCGCGGACAGCCTGGTCACGGGACCCTCGATCGAGAAGAGCATCGCGCCCCTGCGCAGCTTCGTCGCCGAGCCGATGCGCTTCGGCAAGATGTTCCTGTGCGGCGATGCCGCCCACATCGTGCCGCCGACCGGCGCCAAGGGGCTGAACCTCGCGGCCAGCGATGCGCATTATCTGTCGAGCGCGCTGCGTGAGTTCTACGACGAGAAATCCAGCGCCGGGATCGACGCCTATTCCGCCAAGGCGCTTGCGCGGGTCTGGAAGGCTGTGCGTTTCTCCTGGTGGATGACCTCGATGCTGCACAAATTCCCCGACACCGGCAGCATCGGCGCCCGCATCCAGCTCGCCGAGCTCGACTACGTCACGCAGTCGCAGGCCGCGATGACGTCGCTATCGGAGAATTACGTGGGGCTGCCGTTCTAGGGGGAAACGTGGCGGTGCCGCATACTCCCGTCATTGCGAGCGAAGCGAAGCAATCCAGACCGTCT
The DNA here is from genome assembly GCF_023073335.1 of Bradyrhizobium sp. 21. Classification (GTDB taxonomy): domain Bacteria; phylum Pseudomonadota; class Alphaproteobacteria; order Rhizobiales; family Xanthobacteraceae; genus Bradyrhizobium. The sequence continues at coordinate 421,461 of NZ_JADPJG010000003.1, read as the reverse complement.
CTGCGGAAGGACTCTGGATTGCTTCGTCGCAAGGGCTCCTCGCAATGACGGCGCCGTCCATTTCAAACACCCGCGCAAATTCCGTTTAAAACTTTGTAGGCGGTGAAACCGTCATCCACGTCGCATTCAATGGCGGCAGCCAACGACGCGAGGCAGACATGACCAGCACCGACATTCCCGAAGGCTTCGAGCCGCATTTCCGCAAGAGCCCGCTCACCGATCCCTGGGAGCCGCTCTACTCAAAAAAGACCGACAAGGCCGTGATCTTCGGCCTGCGTCTGGCGAAACCGCATACCAACGGGCGTGGGCTGATCCACGGCGGTCTCATCGCATCGCTCTCCGACAACGCCATGGGCTATAGCTGCGCACAGGTGACGGGGTGGACCACGTCGTTCGTGACGGTCTCGCTCACGGTCGATTTCGTCGGCTCCGCCGAGATCGGCCAGTGGCTCGCGATCGAGAGCGACGTGATCAAGACCGGCAAGACGATCTGCTTCGTGCAGAGCCTGGTGAAGGCTGACAATGCCGTGATCGCGCGTGCCAGCGCGACGTTTCGTGTGGTGCCGAAGAAGGGGTGATGCTCTCGTGCCCCGGACGCGGTGCGGCGCGAAGTGCCGCTCCGCAGAGCCGGGGCCCATACTTCAAACGCGACCCAGCCGCCTTCTGGTCCCGGCTCTGCGCCGCTCCGCGGCGCGTCCGGGACACGAGCCCTACCCGAACCTCCACTCCGCCGTCTCCACCACGAGATCGACGAATGCGCGCACCTTGGCCGAGAGCAGGCGCGAGGTCGGGTAGACGATGTGGATCGGCAGCGCCGGCTGCTCGTACTTTGCCAGCACGATTTTCAGCCGGCCGCGCTTCAGGCCCTCGGCGGCCTGATAGGCCAGCACCCGCGTCACGCCGCCGCCGGCCTCGGCATATTGCAGGGCGGCGTCGGCGCTGTTGCTGGTAAAACGCGGCGTCGGCGCCACTTCGATCTCGCGGCCATCCTGCACGAAGCGCCAGCTGGCGGATGGACCGAAGGCGATGGTCTGGTGCGCGAGTAGTGCCTCCGGCGTCTTCGGCTCGCCATGGCGCTTCAGATAGCCCGGCGTCGCCACCGTGATCCGCCGCATCTCGCCGACCTGGCGCGCAACGAGGGAGGAGTCGGCGAGATGGCCGATGCGCACCGCGGCGTCGACGGCGTCCTCGACGAGGTTGACGAGATGGTCCGATAGCCTGAGTTCGCCGGCGACTTCGGGATAACGCTTGAGGTAGGCGGTCATGACGGGCCCGACATGGAGACGGCCGAAGCCGACCGGGGCCGACACCACCAGCCGCCCGCTCGGCCGGTTGCGCTCCTCCCGCGCGGAGCCGTCGGCCTCCTCGACATCGGCGAGGATGCGCCGCGCGCGCTCCAGATAGCGCGTGCCGACGTCGGTCAGCCCCACCTGCCGGGTGGTCCGCTGCAACAGCCGCGCGCCGAGATGCTCCTCCAGCGCCGCGATCAGCCGCGTGACGGCCGAAGGGGACAGCCGCAGCTTGCGCGCCGCCGGCGCAAAGCCGCGCAAATCGGCGACGGTGACGAAGACATGCATGGCTTCAAGCCGGTCCATCGCATTATTGCATATAATGCAACGATGAAGTGTCAAGCGGGCAGATTGTTTTAACCGCGGAAAGGTCCATTTTAGCTCGCGAGAGACGCAGAGATGCGCCGGAATCTTCAGGAGATGTTCCGATGACGGCAACTCATACCTACGCCAGCGACGTGGCGTTTACGCCGGCGGTGAAATCGATCCAGACCCGAAAGGGATCACGCGACGGCTATGCTCATGCCGAGCAGCGTGGCTGGCGCACCGAGGTCGATGAGGACCTCGCGGCGTTCCTGGCCGGGACCAACAGCTTTTATTTCGCCACCGCCTCGGCCGACGGCCAGCCCTATATTCAGCACCGCGGCGGCCCGAAGGGGTTTTTGAAGGTGCTGGACAAGCAGACCCTGGCTTTCACCGATTACGCCGGCAACCGGCAATACATCACGCAGGGGAACCTGACGGAGAATCCCAAGGCCTACATCTTCGTGATGGACTACGCTCATCGCCGCCGGGTGAAGATCTGGGGCGAGGCCCGCGTGGTCGAGGACGACGAGGCGCTGACGACGTCGCTGATGCCGAAAGGCTATCGCGCGCGGCCGGAGCAGGTGATCCTGTTCAAGATCGCGGCGTGGGATACCAACTGCCCACAGCACATCCCGCAGAAGTTCGATGCGGCGGATGTTGCTGGAGCACTGGCGGCAAGGGACCAGCGCATCGCGGAGCTGGAAGCGGAGGTGGCGGCGCTGAAGGGGGAAAAGGCGGCGGGGTGAATTCAAGCCGCGCGCTCGGTGCCCCCTCTCCCCTTGCGGGAGAGGGTGGCTCGCCGCAAGGCGGCGAGACGGGTGAGGGGTCTCCATCCTAACGAGCAGTTTCACATGCGGAGAGAACCCCTCATCCGGCGCTTCGCGCCACCTTCTCCCGCAAGGGGAGAAGGGAAGAGGAGCAAGCTGCGACGTCAGATCACACTCGCACCTTCGTGCTGGAAGCCGAGATAGCTCGCCGCGACGCGCTCGTTCGCGGCGATGTCGCTGGCCTTGCCGCTGAGCACGAACTCGCCGAGCTCCATCACGTAAGCCTGGTCCGCGATCTTCAATGCAGCCTGCGCGTTCTGCTCGACCAGCAGCACGGAGACGCCGCTGGCACGCAGTTCGGTGACGATGCGGAAGATGTCGGCGACGATGATCGGGGCGAGGCCGAGGCTCGGCTCGTCCAGCATCAGCAGTTTTGGCTCGCCCATCAACGCGCGGCCCATCGCGAGCATCTGCTGCTCGCCGCCGGAGAGCGTGCCGGCGAGTTGCTTGCGGCGCTCCTTCAGCCGGGGAAATGTCGTGTAGACGCGCTCCATCGAGGCTTTCGCCCTGCTTCTCTCGATGCGGAAGGCGCCGAGCTCGAGATTGTCCTCGACATTCATGGTCACGAACAACTCGCGATGCTCGGGAACGAGTCCAAGCCCCATCGCGACGCGGTCCTCGATATCGAGCCGGGAGAGGTCCTGGCCTGCAAAGGCGACGCGGCCCTTCAGCGGAAAAATGCCCATGATGGCCGAGAGCAGTGTGGTCTTGCCGGCGCCGTTGGCGCCGACGATGGTGACGATCTGGTTTTGGCCGACTTCGAGCGAGACCGAGCGCACCGCCTCGACCTTGCCATAGGCGACATGCGCGTTGGTGACGGACAACAGCGCGCTCATGCCGCCACTCCGAGATAGGCCTTGATCACTTCGGGATTGGTCTTGATCGTGGCGGGGGTGCCTTCCGCGATCTTGGTGCCGAAATCCAGCACCACGATGCGGTCGGCGAGATTCATCACGAAGCCCATGTCGTGCTCGACCAGCAGCACGCTCATGCCGCCGTCGCGCAGCTCTCGCAGCAGGGTCGCGAGCCGCTGCTTCTCCATGTGGCGCAGGCCTGCCGCCGGCTCGTCCAGGAGCAGCAGCATCGGATCGACGCAGAGCGCACGGGCGATCTCGACGATGCGTTGCTGTCCGAGCGACAGCGAGCCCGCGAGCTGATGCATCTGCTCGCCAAGCCCGACGCGTTCGATCTGGCGGGCGGCTTCGGCGAGCAGCTTGGCCTCGTCGGCGCGGTCGAGCCGCAGCATCGAGGCGATCGGCCCGCAATGGCCGCGCAGATGGGCGCCGATGGCGACGTTCTCCAGCACGGTCATGTCGGGCACCAGCTTGACGTGCTGGAAGGTGCGGGAGATGCCGAGCTTGACGATCTCCTGCGGCGGCGCGCGGTCGACCTTGTTGCCGAGCACCGAGATCGAGCCTGATGTGGCCGACAGCACGCCGGTGATCAGGTTGAATGTCGTGCTCTTGCCGGCGCCGTTCGGGCCGATCAGCGCGACGATCTCGCGGGCCTGGACGTCGAAGGAGACGTTGTTCACCGCAATCACGCCGCCGAATTGCTTGCGCGCCTTCTCGACCTGGAGCAGGACGCTGGACTGTCCGGGCGCACGGGTGCGCTGCTCCAGTTTCAGCGAGGTGTCCGGCTTCTTGCCACCGGTAGCCTCGGGCAGGAACGACATCAGCCAGGGCCAGACGCCGCCGGGTGCGAGCTGGAGCAGCGCGACCAGCATGATGCCGAACACGATGGTTTCGACCTGGCCGGAGCCCGGCAGGATCAGTGGCAGGTAACTCTGGAGCACTTCTTTCAGGACCACGACGATCGCCGCGCCCAGCACGCCGCCCCAGACATAGCCGGCGCCGCCCACCACCGCGATGAAGAGGTATTCGATGCCGGCCTGCGCACCAAATGGCGTCGGGTTCACCGCGCGCTGAAGATGCGCGTAGAGCCATCCGGAGAGGCCCGCGAGCACCGCGGCGTGGATGAACACCAGCATCTTGGCGCGCGGCGTGTGCACGCCGAACGCCTCGGCTGCGACATGGCCGCGCCTGAGCGCGCGGATGGCGCGGCCGGTGCGGGAGTCCAGCAGGTTCATCGTGAGCAGGGCCGAGACGATCACGGCAACCCAGATCGCGTAATAGATCGAGCCGGGCGAGAGCATCTTGAACGAGCCGATCGACAGCGGCGGGATCGCCGAGATGCCGTCGTTTCTGCCCAGGAATTCCAGCTTGCTGAAGAGATAGAACAGGCCGAGTCCCCAGGCGAGCGTGCCGAGCGGCAGATAGTGGCCGGAGAGACGGACCGTAACGAGGCCGAGCAGCACCGCCAGCAGGCCGCTGACCAATAGCGACAGCGGCAGCGTCAGCCAGGGCGACACGCCGTAGGCCGTCGACAGCACCGCGGTGGTGTAGGCGCCGAAGCCGACGAAAGCTGCTTGTCCAAACGAGGTCAGGCCGCCGACGCCGGTCAGCAGCACGAGGCCCATCGCGACGAGGGCGGTGAGGCCGATATTGTCGAGCAGCACGATCCAGAACGGGGGCATGCCCGGAACGAACGGGATCGCCGCCATGAGAAGCGCGAAGATGAGGATGGGGAGCCGGCTCTGCATCTTGGCGTCAGTCCTTCTCTTCCTCGACCGCGGGGGCAGCGAGCGAGCGCAGCAGCAGCACGGGAATCAAGAGCATGAAAACGATCACCTCCTTGTAGTTGGAGGCGTAGAAGGACGAGAACGCCTCGACGAGGCCGACGAACAGCGCCGCGACGGCGGTGAGGGGGTAGCTGACAAGGCCGCCGATGATCGCGGCGACAAAGCCCTTCAGGCCGATCAGGAAGCCCGAGTCGTAATAGAGCGTCGTGATCGGCACGATCATGATGCCCGACAGCGCGCCGATGACGGACGCCAGCAGGAAGGCGATCTGCCCGGACAGCGTGGTGCGGATGCCGGCAAGCCGCGCGCCGAGCCGGTTCACGGCGGTCGCGCGCAGCGCCTTGCCGTAGAGCGTCAGCCCAAAGAACAGCCAGAGCCCGACGATGAAGGCGATGGTGATGCCATAGACGGTGATGCTCTGGCCGGTGAAGCGCAGCGCGCCGGCCGTGAACGAGCCGGACAGCACGGCAGGTCCGCGCTGGCCTTCGGCGCCGAAGAACAAAAGGCCCAGTCCCTGAAGCGCGAGGTGGACGCCCACCGAGGCGATCAGCAGCACCAGCACGGAGGTGTGCGCCAGCGGCTGGAACGCGATGCGGTAGAGGTACAGGCCGATCATCGCCACGATCACCAGCGACAGCGCGATGCAAACCGCAACCGGCGGCTTCTGGGCGGCGAAGGTGATGGTCAGCGCCAGAACGACGGCCGGCAGCACGATGTTGGTGAGAACGCTGCGCAGGACCAGGCGTCCGTGCAGCGCCTTGCGCGCGGCGAACATGTCGAACGCGAAGGCGCCGATGCCGAGGGCAAGCGCGAGCTTTGCCGTCCCCGGCATCTGGCCCGCGGCCAGCGAGGCATAGGTCAGCGCGCCATAGGTGACAAATTCGCCTTGGGGGATGAGGATCACGCGGGTGACGGCGAACACCAGCACCAGCGCGAGGCCGAGCAGCGCATAGATCGCGCCATTGGTGATGCCGTCCTGCAGCAGGAACAGCATGATGGTGGTATTCAAGACCGGACGCTCCCCCTCAAAGATTAAGGACCGGTCCCCTGATTGTGGTGGACGGTCCGCTCACAGCCATTGAAAAACGCTGACGATATTTGATATGGTCCATAACAATTATCAAATATAACTTCAAGGGCGGCGGACGACCCTCCCGAACTTAGCGGGATTACGAGCATGAGGCGATGACCGTTTCGAAAACCTCTGAAAAGTCCTCTGAAAAGCCCGCCGATACGGCCAAGGTCCGCAAGGACGCGGCCGAGGTGCAAGGTCAGGCGTCTGGCGAAGCCCTCCAGCTCGGCGAACTCTCGGAGCAGCTCGGCTATGTACTGAAGCGGGCGCAGCTCAAGGTGTTCGAGAACTTCCTGCGCTGCATGGCCTCGCTCCAGCTCACGCCGGCGCAGTTCTCCGTGCTGCTGCTGGTCGAGAAAAATCCGGGCCGCAACCAGACCGAGATCGCCTCCACCCTCGGCATCCTGCGCCCGAATTTCGTGGCGATGCTCGACAATCTCGAGAGCCGCGACCTTTGCGCGCGGATACGCTCCACCAACGACCGCCGCTCGCATATCCTGGTGCTGACCGACAAGGGCAAGGCGGTGCTGGCCCGCGCCAAGAAGCTCGTCGCCACCAAGCACGAGGCCCGGCTGAACGAGTTGCTCGGGCAGTCCAACCGCGAAGCCCTGCTCGGAATGCTCTCGAAGATCGCCAACGAATTCTGACGAATTCATCGTTCCGGCGACGGCGCGTCGAACCCGGAATCCCGCGCGGGTTGGCGGCGGTTACGCCGCGGCGAACCGGGCGGCCGTGGCAGGTGTTTCCGCGGAGAGGAAACGGCGCTCGATTTCGACGGCCGGCAAGGGAGGGCTGAATAAATAGCCCTGCATTTCCGTGCAGCCCTCCGCTGCGATCCGGTCCCGTTGCTCTTCGGTCTCCACGCCCTCCGCCGTGGTCGTCATGCCCATCCCACGCGCCAGCGCCGCCACCGCCCGCACGATGCTGAGGGAGCCCGCATCGTTTTCCACGCCGCTGACGAAAGACCGGTCGATCTTGATCTTGTCGAAGGGAAAACATTGCAGATAGGTCAGCGACGAATAGCCGGTGCCGAAATCGTCCATGGCGACCTTGATGCCCAGCGCGCGGAGCTGATGCAGCGTCGCCAGCGTCCCATTCCTGTCCTGCAGCAGAACGCTTTCCGTGATCTCGATCTCCAGTCGCCGCGGATCGAGACCGGAGGCCGCCAGCGCACCGACGATCACCTCCGTCAGGCCGGGCTGGCGGAATTGCATCGCCGAGATGTTGACGGCGATGTGCAGATGATCAGGCCACCGGCTTGCCGTGGCACAGGCCTGCCGGATCACCCATTCGCCGATCGGCACGATCAGGCCGATCTCTTCCGCGAGCGGGATGAAGCTGTTGGGCGCAACCAGTCCGCGCCGTGGATGTCGCCAACGGATCAAGGCTTCGAACCCGCTGATCGCGCGGCCGTCGGTCTTCACGATCGGCTGGTAGTGCAGCTCGAACTCGCCCGCGGCAAGGCCGTTGCGGAGGTCCTGCTCCAGCGCATGACGGCTTTGCGACTCTTCGCCCATGGCCGGTTCGAAGAAGCAGTGCATGCCGCGACCGTCGCTTTTTGCGCGATACAGCGCCAGGTCCGCATTGTGCAGCAGTTGCTCGGGCGTTGCGCCGTCGCCGGGTGCAATGGCGATCCCGATGCTCGCGCCGGCAATGGCCTGGTGTCCGTCGAGCCCGAACGGAGCACTCAAGGTTTTGACAACATCACGCGCCAGCGCGTCCGCTTCCCTCTGGCCGGAAATCGGCGTCTGGAGGATGACGAATTCATCGCCGCCCATGCGCGCGATCGTATCGCTGCTTCGTGCGAGCTGCCTGAGGCGGCGGGCGACATCCTGCAGCAGAATGTCGCCCGCCTGGTGGCCCAGGGTGTCGTTGACCGCCTTGAACTTGTCGAGATCGATGTGATGAACCGCGAACATCCCGTCCTGTTCGAAGGCCTGCTTGAGGCGCTGGCCGAGCAGGACGCGGTTGGCAAGGTCCGTCAGCGCGTCGTGATGCGCCATGTGCGCGATTCGCAGCTCCGCCTTGCGTTGCTCGGTGATATCTTCGTGGGTCGCCACCCACCCGAGGTCGGGCATCGGCCGGTGCCTGATCTTGAAGGTGCGCCCGTTCCGCATTTCGACGATGCTGTCCGTGGCCTCAGCCGACGTGGCGACATCGGTCCGCCATCTGGCGTATTCCTCCCGCGTCATCGCCGGGACGCTGCCGGCTTCGAAGCGCAGGTCCAGGATCTCCGCGAGCGGCGTGCCCGGACGAACGTGCTCGGGCGGCAGGCCGTACATGTCGACATAGTGCGTATTGCAGACCAGCAGCCGATGGTCGGCGTCGAAAAAACAAAGCCCGTGCGACATGTTGTTGATCGCGGTGTCGAACTGAAGATTGCGTTCCTGCAGCCGCGCACTGAGTTCTTCGCGCTCGGTAATGTCTTCGTGGGTCGCCATGCCGCCGCCGTCGGGCAGGGGATGGATGGTGTAGGCGATGATCCTTCCGTCGACGAACTGCTGGACGGTCTTCTCGCTGGCCACCGAGCCTTCGGTGCGGGCGCGGACATAGTCGCGGGCTTCTCCGCGGATGTTCAGGCCCAGCTTGAGCCGATGCTCGATCAGGTTTTTGATCGGCGTGCCCGGGTGCACCTGCTCGGGCGAGAGCGCATACATCTCGCGGTAGCGTGGATTGCAGAAAATGACCCTGCGGTCGCTGCCGAACAGGATGATCCCGAGCCACAGATTATTGGCGGCGCATTTGAGCAGCTCGCCGAGCACGAGCGGATCAATGCTTGCGACCTCCTGATCACTCTCCGTCATGCGCGTTGCCCCCGGACGACGCTGATTAGAGCAGGCGGTGGTGAACGAGCTCAACAATTTGCCCAAGTCCGAGGCAGGTTCCTGAAACTGCGGCGAACGCAAGGTTAAAGGCGGCAATCCCGGTCATAGAAATCCCGGTGCCCGGCGAGGATTCAGACGTCGTTAACCATGGCGGCGTGCGGAACTCTCCGCGAGCCGCCGGCCTCGCGTCAGTCGACGAGGATCACCCTGATATCGTTCACATTGGTCAGCGTGGGCCCCGGCAACAACAGGTCACCCGTCGCCTCGAAGAAAGTCGTCGCGTCGTTGTTGGCGAGATAGGCCTGCGGCTGCAGCCCCTGCGCCTTCATCTTCGCGAACGTCGCCGCGTCGATCAGCGCGCCGGCAGGGTCGGTGGGATTGCCGGCGCCGCCGTCGGCGCCGTCAGTGTCGCCGGCGAGCGCAGAGATGTCTGGCGTGTCCTTCAAGAGGCCGGCAAGCGCCAGCGCGTATTCCTGGTTCGGGCCGCCGCGGCCGTGGCCGCGCACGGTGACCGTGAGCTCGCCGCCGGAGAGGATCGCGACGCGCTTGCCCTGCGCGCGGGCCTGGAGCGCCAGCCTCGCGTGTTCGGCGGCGACCTCGCGTGCCTCGCCCTCGAGATCGGCGCCGAGATCGATGGTCTCATAACCGGCCTCGTGAGCGAGCTTCACCGCGGCGTCGAGCGATTGCTTCGGCCGCGCGATCAATTCGAAATGCGCGCGCGCAAAGGCGGCGTCAGCCGGCTTGCAGCTTTCGTTGCCGGCATCGTCCAGGGCGCGGCGCACGGCGTCATCGATGTCAAGCTTGTACCTGGCCACGATCGCGCGCGCATCAGCGAGCGTGCTCGGATCGGCCACGGTGGGGCCGGAGGCGATCGCGGAAGGATCGTCATGCGGCACGTCGGAGATCGCCAGCGTCACGATCTCGGCGGCATTCTTGCCGGCGCGCGCCAGCCGGCCGCCCTTGATCCGCGACAGATGCTTGCGCACGATGTTCATCTCGCCGATCGGCGCGCCCGAGCGGAGCAGCGCCTTGTTGACCGCCTGCTTCTGCGCGAAGCTGATGCCGTCCACGGGCGCGATCCAGTTCGCCGAACCGCCGCCGGTGAGCAGCACCAGGAGAAGGTCGTCGGGCCCGGCCTCTCCCGCGAGCGCGAGCGTGTCGGCCGCGCCCTTCAGGCCGGCTTCGTCAGGCACGGGATGGCCGGCCTCGACCACGCGGATGCGGCGGGTCGGCACGCCGTAGCCGTGGCGCGTGGTGGCGATGCCGACGAGGCGTTCCGGCGCGAGGTGGAGCGTGTCGAGATAGTGCCGCTCAGCGGCCGCGGCCATCGCGGCCGCGCCCTTGCCGGCGGCAAGGCAGATCACGCGTCCCCTGGGTGCGGGCCGCAGATGCGGAGCCAGAATCGTGCTGGGATGGGCGGCGGCAACGGCGGCGTCGTAGAGCGCGCGGAGCAGGGGACGTCGGTCGGTCATGGCGAAAAAGCCCCAGGCGGACGGAACAGACTGGCGGCAAATGCGCCGCTCACCTGCCTACCGCATCATGCGCCAAAGCGTAAGCGGGCTTTGCCATCATTCGATTGTGCAATCGCGTGATCATAATCGACGCGCAAGCAAAAACCCCCTGCGCGACCAGCGCAGGGGGTTTTCATCGTCGCGTTCTTCAGGCGGCTAGCCGCCGACGTCGGCGCTGATCACGTCGCCGAACAGCTCCCACTTGTCGCCCTTGAACTTCTCGAGCTGGAGCTGGCTGATCGGCGCGAAGTCGGTCGGGGACGTGTTGATCTGCACGCCCGGCAGCAGCACTTCGGTGCGGAAGTTCTTCAGGCTGGCGGCCTGCTTCATGACGTTCTCGCGCGTGAGATCGTCGCCGCACTGCTTCAGGATCTGGACCAGGGTCTGGGCCACGCCGTAACCGACGATGGTGCCGTGGTCGAGCTTGTCGCCGTCGGGGAAGTACTTGTTCATGAAGGCGACGAATTCTTTCATGCCGGGATCGCTGTTCCACGTCGAATCCGAAATGTCCTTCAGATAGTCGGCGGAGATGATGTCCTGCGAGTTCTCGAAACCGGCGGGCTTGAGCACGCTGCCGACGGAGGCCGAGACGTTGTTGAGGAAGTGCAGCGGCTTCCAGCCGATCTCAGCCACCTTCTTGATCGCCTGCGCCGCGAATTTCGGCGTCGTGATGTTCATGAAGACGTCGGCACCGGTGGATTTCAGCTTGACGATGTGGTTGTCGATGGTCGGCTCCGAGGTCTCGTAGCTCTCTTCCATGACGATCATCGACGCGGCCTTGGCGCCGAGGCCGTCCTTCAGGCCCTTGAGATAGTCCTTGCCGTAATCGTCGTTCTGGAACAGCACGGCGATCTTGGCGTCCGGCTTGTTCTTGAGCAGCCATTTCGCATAGATCTGCGTCTCGCTCTGGTAGTTGGGCTGCCAGCCCATGGTCCAGGGGAAGTTCTGCGGATCGTTCCACTTGGTGGCGCCGGTCGCGACCAGGAGCTGCGGCACCTTCTTCGAGTTCATGTATTTGTGGATCGCCGAGTTCGGCGGCGTGCCGAGCGAGTTGAAGATGAACAGCACCTCGTCGCTCTCGACCAGCTTGCGCGCCTGCTCCACCGTCTTCGGCGGCGAGTAGGCGTCGTCATAGGAGATGAAGTTGATCTTGCGGCCGTTGATGCCGCCTTCGTCGTTGATCTTCTTGAAATAGGCGGCTTCGGTCCGCCCGATGATGCCGTAGGCGGAGGCTGGTCCGCTGTAGGGCATGATGTTGCCGACCTTGATCTCGGTATCGGTCGCGCCGGTATCGTATTTCTTCTGGGCCGATGCAGTGGAGGCCGAGGCCGCAATGAGCGCAAGCGCCAGTGACGCGACCGCAAGTTTGCCGGTGACAGCGGGCATTCCTATCTCCCTATTTTCTTGGTGTGTGTGCGCCCCTTTTCTTGTGTTGCTTGTTTTTGGCGACGCGGCCGCAATTCAATACGATTTGCCCGACGCCTACAACAGAAAGCCCCTGCGACGGTGTCGCGGGGGCTGCTTCTTTAGTAGTCAGGAACAGGCGCGTCCTCGTGTGCGCTGCGAGAGGGGCGGCTGTCTTGAGTTGATTAACCAATCGGGGGCGATTTTGAGTTGCGATATCAGTGGCCGATCTCGCTCGAGATGACCTCCCCGAACAGCTCCCATTTCCGGCCCTTGAACCGCATCATCTGGAGCTGCTCGATCGGGGCGAAATTATCGGCTGCGGTGTTGATCTTGATGCCGGGCAGCAATGTGTCGGGTTCGAAATCCTTCAGGCGGGCGGCCTGCTTCATGACGTTCTCATGGGTGAGGTCGTCGCCGCACATTTGCAGCACCTTCACCATGGTCTGGGCGGCGGCATAGCCGAACACCACGCCGGCATCGAGCTTGTTGGCCTTGGGATCGTACTGCGCGACGAAATTGTAGAACCTCTTCATGCCGTCATCGGCATTCCATTGCGGGTCGGAGCCGTCCTTGGTGTAGCTCGCCGACAGGATGCCTTGCGAGATCTCGAGCCCCGCCGGCTCGAGCACGCCGCCGACCGAGGCCGAGACGTTGGAGATGATGTGGAGGGGGTGCCAATTGATCTCGGCCGCCTTCTTGATCGCTTGCGCTGCAAATTTCGGCGTGGTGATGCTGACAAAGATGTCGGCGCCGGATGCCTTCAATTTCACGACGTGCTCGTCGATGGCCGGCTCCGACGTGTCGTAACCGTCTTCCAGCACGATCATCGAGCCCTTGGGCCCGAGACCTTCCTTCAGCCCCTTCAGATAGTCCTTGCCGAAATCGTCGTTCTGGTAGAGCACGCCGATCTTGCCGTCCGGCTTCTCCTTCATGATGTATTTGGCGTAGATCCGCGCCTCGCTCGCGTAGCTCGGCTGCCAGCCCATGGTCCACGGATATTGCTTGGGATCGTTCCACTTCGAGGCACCGCTCGCCACGAACAATTGCGGCACCTTCTTCTCGTTCATGTATTTGCGGATCGCGCCGTTGGTGGAGGTGCCGAGCGAGCCGAAGATCAGCAGCACCCCGTCGCTCTCGACCAGCTTGCGGGCCTGCTCCACGGTCTTCGGCGGCGAATAGCCGTCGTCGTAGGAGATGAACCTGATCTTGCGGCCGTTGATGCCACCCTCGGCATTGATCTTGTTGAAATAGGCCTCCTCGGCCTTGCCGATCGCGGCATAGGCGGAGGCCGGGCCGCTATAGGGCATGATGTTGCCGATCTTGATCTCGGTATCGGAGGCGCCGCTGTCGTATTTCTTCTGCGCCAGTGCCGGGCCGCTCATCGCAGTGCACAAAGCGAATGCGGCCAAAAGGGCCGCAACCTGAAATCGAACGACAGTCATCTTTCTCCACCCGGAATGCTGGCGCCGCATTGAACAAGATTGACGCTCGACGTCAACAAAAAGCCCCCGCGATTGTTCGCGGGGGCTTCTTACGGTTGGATTATTGCGTCAGCTTGTCACTCGGTGGCGACGTCGCCACTGATGATCTCGCCGAACAGTTCCCATTTCTCGCCCTTGAAGCGCTGCATCTGGAGCTGCGCGATCGGGGCGAAATCGGTTGCACTGGTGTTGATCTTGACGCCGGGCAGCAAGGTGTCCGGTGCAAAATCCTTCAGGCTTGCCGCCTGCTTCATGAGGTTGGCGCGGGTGAGGTCGTCACCGCACATTTCCAGGGTCTTGACGAGGGTCGATGCTGCGCCATAGCCGTAGACCATGCTGGTATCGGACTTGTCGGCGCCCGGCATGTACTTGTCGACGAACTCGTTCCACCTCTTCATGCCGGGGTCGTTGGCCCACTGCGGGTCGGTGGAGTCCTTGGCATAGGCCGCAGACAGCACGTTTTGGGAGGCCTCGAAGCCGGCCGGCTTCATCACGCTGCCGACCGAGATCGACACGTTGGTGAGGATCTGGAGCGGCTTCCAGCTGAGCTCGGCGGTCTTCTTGATGGTCTGGGCCGCGAACTTCGGCGTCGCGTAGATCAGCAGCACGTCGGGATTGGCGGCCTTGATCTTGACGATGTGTCCGTCGATCGACGGTTCGGAAACCTCATAGCTCTCTTCCATGATGATCATGGATGCGCCCTTGGCGCCGAGCCCGTCCTTGGTGCCCTTGAGGTAGTCTTTGCCGAAATCGTCGTTCTGGTAGAGGATTGCGACCTTGGCGTCCGGCTTCTCCTTCATCAGCCATTTCGCGTAGATCTGCGCTTCGCTCTGGTAGGAGGGCTGCCAGCCAATGGTCCAGGGGAAGGCCTTCGGATCGTTCCACTTGGTGGCGCCGGTGGCGACAAACAGCTGCGGGATCTTCTTGGCGTTGAGATACTTCTGGATCGCACTGTTCGAGGGTGTGCCGAGCGGGTTGAACACCGCCAGCACCTCGTCACTTTCGACCAGCTTGCGGACCTGCTCGACGGCCTTCGGCGGCGAATAACCGTCGTCGTAGGTGACGAAGTTGATCTTGCGGCCGTTGATGCCGCCCTTGTCGTTGATCATCTTGAAATAGGCTTCTTCGGTCTTGCCGATGATGCCATAGGCCGACGCCGGGCCGCTGTACGGCATGATGTTGCCGATCTTGATCTCGGTATCGGACGCGCCGGTGTCGTATTTCTTCTGCGCGAGTGCTGCGCCGGAGGTGAGAGTGATGACCGCCGTTGCCGTGACCAGCGCAGCGGTTCGCAGTGTTCTTTCAAAAAGCAATTCGGGTCTCCTTGGTTAAATTAACGAGTTTTCAGTTCTTTCTGAGCCGGCCGACGATCTGCTGGCCCAGGATCGCGATCTGCCTTGCGCCGTGTGGCACGAGATAGATGACGAGGAACAAGAGCACGCCGAACACCGCGCCGGACAGGCCCTTGGAGATGCCCTCCGCCATGTTCGGCACGAAGATGATGAACGCTGCGCCGACGAATGAGCCGGGCAGCCAGCCGACGCCGCCGACGACCATGCCGAGGAACAGCGAGATCGCCAGCGTGATGGTGTAGCTGTCGGGCGCGACGAACTGCACGGCGATGGCGCCGAGCGAGCCGGCGATGCCGGTGATGGCGGCGGACACGCCGAACGCCAGTGTCTTGTACAGCGCGACGTCGACGCCCATCGCGGAAGCCGCGATCTCGTTGTCGCGGATCGCCATGAAGGCGCGGCCCGAACGGGAGCGCAGCAAGTTTACCGAGAAGATGTAGATCGCGAGCACGACGGCGAGCGAGAAGTAGTACAGCCACATGTCCTGCGACATCGGCAACCCGAACGGCGCGTCCGGCTTGGTGACGACGAGGCCCTGCACGCCGCCGGTCCAGTGCTCGAGAAAGTTGAGTTTCAGAAGCTGAGGCATGGCGGTGGCGAGCGCAAACGTCGCGAGAGCGAGATAGACACCCGAGAGCCGCAGCGCCGGCTGTCCGAACAGGAAGCCGAAGCCGAAGCAGACCACGCCGGCGATCGGCAAGGTCAGCGCATAGTTGACGTTGAAGTACTCCATCAGGACTGCGGTCGTATAGGCGCCGACGGCGTAGAACGCGCTTTGGCCTAGCGAGAACTGGCCGGATCCGCCGGTCAGGATGTTCAGCGCCAGCACCGCGAGCCCGTAAATCAGGAGCATCGTCATCTGGAAGATGATGAAGTTCTTGACGAAGAGCGGCATGATGATCAGTGCGGCAAGCACCACCAGCGAGGTGCCGGTGCCCAGCGTCATGGCCCGCTTCGGAACGGCCTCGACCGCCTGGTGGCCTTCTGTAACGACTTCTTCTGCAGCGCTCATGATCAAACTCGCTTGACGATCTGCCGGCCGAACAGGCCGGCGGGTTTGACGACCAGGACGGAGATGATCAGCGCGAGCGCGATCGGGAGTTTCAACTCGTTGCCGACGCCCGGGATGTAGGTGCCGACAAGGTTTTCGAAGACGCCCATCAGGAAGCCGCCGACCACGGCGCCGAGCGGGCTGGTTAGGCCGCCGAGCACGGCCGCCGCGAAGCCATAGAGTAGCACGCCTACCATCATGTTGGGCTCCAGGAACACGACGGGGGCGATCAGCATTCCCGCGATTGCACCGATCGCGGACGCCATGCCCCAGCCCAGCGCGATCATCCAGCTCGTGTTGATGCCGACGAGGCGCGCCGATTCAGGGAGCGAAGCGGCCGCCCGCATGGAAAGACCTATCCGCGTATATTGGAAGAAGAAGAACAGCCCGACCAGGAGCAGCAACGTGACGCCGATCATGCCAGCCTGGTGCGTCGAGATCAGCTGGCTGCCGAGGAACGGCGAGGATCCGAACGGGGTGGGATATTGCTTGATGGTGAAGTCCCAGATCAGGCCGGCCGAGGAGTTGATGATTGAAAACAGCGCGATGAAGCCGGCGACATTGGTGAGGATCGGGGCCTTGGTAAGCGGCTTGAACAGGATGCGCTCGATTGCGATGCCGCCGATGAAGGCGAACACGAGCGTGAGCACGAAAGCGACCCAATAAGGCACGCCCCACTGCATCAACTGCCAGGAGATGAAGGTCGAGAACATCGCCATCTCGCCCTGCGCGAAGTTGAGATGGTCGATCGCCTGGTAGATCATGACCACGGCCAGCGCCATGCAGGCGTAGATCGCGCCCGTGGCGATCCCGGCAAGCACTTGGTTGGTGAACAGCTCCATCGTGCCGGCTCCTCAGTAACCCAGATAGGATTTGCGGATTTCTTCGTTGTTCGCGATGTCCTTGGCGTTGCCCGACATCACGATGCGTCCGGTCTCGATCACATAGGCCTGGTCGGCGAGTTCCAGCGCGAGCTGGGCGTTCTGCTCGACCACCAGGATCGACACCTTGTCCTCGCGGTTGATCTTGCCGAGGATGCCGAACAGGTCGCGCACGACCAGCGGCGCTAGGCCGAAGGAAGGCTCGTCCAGCAGCATCAGCCGGGGCCGCAGCATCAGGGCGCGGGCGACGGCGAGCATCTGCTGCTCGCCGCCCGAAAGCGTGCCGGCCTGCTGGGTGTGCCGCTGTTTCAGCACCGGGAAATGCGCATACATGCGCTCGATGTCGGAGACGATGCCGGCGCTGTCCTTGCGGGTGATCGCGCCGAGCTGGAGGTTCTCCTCCACCGTCATGGTGGTGAAGGTGCCGCGGCCCTGCGGCACATGGGCGATACCGAACCGCACGATGCTCTCGGTGGAGCGGTTGTTCAGCGGCTTGCCGTCGAACTCGATGCCGCCGGTGGAGCGCACCATGTTGCAGATCGCGCGCAAGGTAGTGGTCTTGCCGGCGCCGTTCGCCCCTAACAGCGTCGTCAGCGATCCCTCGCTGAGCGAGAAGGACAGGCCGTGAAGCGCCTGGACCTGGCCGTAATAGGCGCGGAGGTCCTTGACGTTGAGCAGCGTCGTCATTGGTCCTTGCTCCCGAGATAGGCTTTGATGACGTCGGGATCCGCCTGCACCTGGGCCGGCGTGCCTTCCGCGAGCTTCTTGCCGAAATTCAGCGCGACGACGTGGTCGGCGATCGACATCACGAGGCCCATGTGGTGCTCGACCAGGAGCACGGTCATGTGGCGGTCGTCGCGGATGCGGCGAATGAGGTCGCCGAGCACGTAGACTTCCTCGTGGTTGAGGCCGCCGGCGGGCTCGTCGAGCAGCAAGATCTTCGGATCGGCAGCGAGTGCGCGCGCCAGCTCGACACGCTTCTGCGTGCCGAAGGGCAGGCCTGAAACAACGGTGTGGGCGACGTCCTCGAGTTTGAGATAAGCGAGGATCTCGTGCACCTTCTTGTTGACGTCAGTCTCGCTGCGCCGGACCCACGCCAGCCTCAGCGAATCGCTGATGATGTCGCTGGAGGTCTTCGAGTGGGCGCCGACGCGGACATTGTCCATCACCGTCAGGTTCGGAAACAGCGCCACGTTCTGGAAGGTGCGGCCGATGCCGATCTCCGCGATCCGGTGCGGCGGCCGCGTCAGGATGCTCACGCCCTCCATCAGGATGTCGCCGGACGACGGCTGATAGAGCCGCGAGAGGCAGTTGAAGAGCGTGGTCTTGCCGGCGCCGTTGGGGCCGATCAAGCCGAGGATCTGGCCCTTGTGCATGTCGAAGGACACGCCGTTGAGCGCGACGATGCCGCCGAACACGACGCTGACGTCGCGAACCGCGAGCAGGGGCGATGTCCCCTGCGCGAGCTGTGCCTGCGTCATCTCGTCTCGCCCACTCTGTTGAGTGGACGAAGGGGCGATACGAACCGCTCCTGATGATCACAAAGGCTATCTGATCCCCTCGGCCACACGCGCAACTTTTCCTCCTGATTTCAGCTTTTTGCTGACTTGTTTTTTTGAATGCGGCATCAAACCCCCGAGTGCCGCTTCGATGTTCCTTACCATCGCCAGCAGACGCGGTCCAATGTCACTGATCAATCGCTCTTCCGTGAAACGGAATGCGGGTGCACCGCAGTTGAAGGCATAGGGCCCGGTTCCGTCGTTGAGCTTGAGCGCGACGCCGGCGGCACCGATATCGTCGTGCCAGTCGCCGACCGAGATCGCAAAGCCGTGTTTGGCCACGGTTTCGCCGGAACGTTCCAGTCCATCGCGCATCTTCGGCCATCGGCTGCCGTAATGTTCGCGCAGAACACGCGATAGTTCTGCGCGTTCGCCTTCATCGAGCGCCCAGAAATAGGCGCGGCCCATCGCGCTGGTTGCAATAGGCACGCGTGAGCCGACGTCGAGTTGAACGCCGACCGTCTCGCTGCCGCGGCTCTGCCCGAAATAGATCATGCTGTGACGGTCGCGGCCGCCGATCGCGACGGCTCCCCCGGTCGCGCGCATCATTTCCTCGCGGAACGGTTCGGACAAATGCCGAACGCCGAGGTTGGATAGCGCCGCGTAACCGAGCGCCATCGCAGCCGGCGCGAGCTGATACTTCTCGAAGCGGGGAACCGGCGTCAGATAGCCGAGCCTCGTCAAGGTATAGGTCAGCCGCGAAACGGTCGGCCTGGGCAGGTTGGTGCGGGCCGCGATTTCCTGGTTGCCGAGAAGTCCGTCGCTGGGCTGGAATGCGCGCAATACGTCTAGTCCGCGGGAAAGCGCGACGACGAAATTCCGATCGGTCGCGGTCTTCTTGGCTGTACGCTTCATCCCTGATCTGCTTCTTGCGCGGAGTCGTTGACAAGCCACGTGCTTCAAAATAACCCTGCCGTCAAGATGCGGAATTAAATTCCGCACTGCGAAATTAACAAAGTTAGCCCACCAAGGAGGGATACCGTGAGCGAAGTGGTCAAGCTTGAGCGTCGTGACGAAGTCGGGATCGTCACGGTCAACAGCCCTCCGGTCAACGCGCTGAGTGCCGCAGTCCGCGGCGGCATTCTCGAGTGCATCAAGGCCGCGATCGCTGATCCCGCGATCAAGGGCATCGTGCTGACCTGCGCCGGACGCACCTTCATCGCCGGGGCCGACATCACCGAATTCGGCAAGCCGCCAAAGTCCCCCGGGCTCAATGAAGTGCTGGCCGAGATCGAAAACTCGCCGAAGCCGGTCGTTGCCGCGATCCACGGCACCGCACTCGGCGGCGGCCTCGAGGTCGCGCTGGCCTGTCATTTCCGCGTGGCAGTCAAAGAGGCAAAGCTCGGCCTGCCCGAGGTGAAGCTCGGTCTGCTGCCGGGCGCGGGCGGCACCCAGCGCCTGCCGCGCGCGGTCGGACCGGAACTCGCGGTCAAGATGATCGTCGGCGGCGATCCAATCGGTGCTGCGGAAGCGCTGAAGAACGGTTTGATCGAGGAGATCGTCGAAGGTCCCGCCGCGGGCGGCGAAGCCTTCGTGCGAAAGCTGCTGGCCGAGAAGCGTCCGTTGCGCCGCCTGCGTGACGACGATTCCAAGATCGCGGCGGCCAAGGCCGACCGCTCGATCTTCACCAATGCGGTCGCCGCCATGACCAAGAAGTCGCGCGGCCTGGAAGCGCCGTTCGCGGCCGCCGACGCCGTGGGCTATGCCATCGATCTGCCGTTCGACGAAGGCCTGAAGAAGGAGCGCGAGGGTTTCCTCAAGCTCGTCGCCAGCGATCAGTCCAAGGCGCAGCGCTACGCCTTCTTCGCCGAACGCGAGGCCAGCAAGATCGCCGGCGTCCCCGAGGGCACCAAATCGCGGCCCGTGAACCGCGTCGCCATTCTCGGCGCCGGCACCATGGGCGGCGGCATTGCGATGTCCTTTGCCAACGCCGGCGTTCCCGTCACCCTGATCGAGACTGGCGAGGAGCAACTCAAGCGCGGCCTGGGGATCATGCAGAAGAACTGGGAAGCGACCGCCGCGCGCGGCGGCATCCCGGCGGATGCGCCCGCCAAGCGCATGGCACTGATCACCGGCGTCGTCGGCATCGAGAACGTCGGCGATGCCGATCTCGTCATCGAAGCCGTGTTCGAGACCATGGCGGTGAAGAAGGAAGTGTTCGGTAAGCTCGACCAGTACGTCAAGCCGGGCGCCGTGCTCGCCTCCAACACCTCCTACCTGAACATCGACGAGATCGCGCAGTCGACCAAGCGACCGCAGGACGTGCTCGGCATGCACTTCTTCTCACCAGCCAACGTCATGAAGCTCTGCGAGATCGTGCGCGCCGACAAGACTGCGCCGGATGCCCTGGTGACGGCTGTCTCGATCGCGCGCAAAATTGCAAAAGTTCCGGCGGTGGTTGGCGTTTGCGACGGTTTCGTCGGTAACCGCATGCTGGCTCAGCGCGGCAAGCAGTCCGAGAAGCTTTTGTTCGAAGGGGCGCTGCCGCAGCAGGTCGATGCCGTCGTGACAAAATTCGGCATGCCGATGGGGCCGTTCGCGATGGGCGATCTCGCCGGCCTCGATATCGGCTGGCGTTCGCGGAAAGATCGCGGCATCAAGTCCGAGATTGCGGATGCGCTGTGCGAAGCCGGCCGCTTCGGTCAGAAGACCGGCAAGGGCTACTACAAGTATGAAGCAGGCAGCCGCTCGGCGCTGCCGGATCCCGAGGTCGAGAAGCTGATCGACGAGACGCTGCTGCGTCTCGGCCGCAAGAAGCGAATCGTCGGCGACGACGAGATCCTCGAGCGCATGATGTATCCGATGATCAACGAGGGTGCGAAGATCCTCGAAGAGGGCATCGCGGCGCGTCCCTCCGACATCGACGTGGTTTGGCTCTATGGCTATGGCTGGCCGATCTACCGTGGCGGCCCGATGTTCTGGGCCGACACCGTCGGCCTCAAGCACATCGCCGATCGCCTCGCGTTCTACGCCAAGGAGACCAACGACCCCAGCCTCGAGCCCGCGCCGCTGCTGAAGAAGCTCGCGGCCGAAGGCAAGACGTTTGCCTCGCTTGCGGCGGCGTCGAAGGCGGCGTGATCGGATCAACGGTGGCTGCGATGACGTGCTCCGGGCAACGCTCCCTGCGTTCCCTCCCCCCTTGGGGGGGAGGGTTAGGGAGGGGGGTGGCTCCGGGCGAGCTCCGAGTTTGTGGCTACCCCTCTCCCCAACCCTCCCCCACAAGGGGGGAGGGAGCCCGTCTGTCCGTACCAGCCTTACGTCCGCAGAGTATCGATCGCCAATGACCCATCCCGGCGAACAGTTTTATCCCGAGGGCGTGCGCTGGGACGAATCCATCGTACAGGGCACGCTGCCTGACCTGCTGGCGAACGCCGCCGCCGAATACGGCCCGCGCACCGCGCTGGAATTCCGCGATCGTCCGATTACCTACACCGAGCTCGCCGCCATGGCCGAGCGTGCAGCTGCCGCATTCCTGCGCGCCGGCTATGGCAAGGGCTCGTCAATCGCGCTGTTCCTCGGCAACACGCCGGACCACCCCGTCAATTTCTTCGGCGCGCTGAAGGCCGGCGCGCGGGTCGCGCATCTGTCGCCACTCGACGGCGAGATCGCGCTGACGCACAAGATTTCCGATTCCGGGTCGCGCCTGCTCGTCACCTCCAACCTCGCCGCACTGCTGCCGACCGCGCTGAAATTCCTGGACAACGGCCTGATCGACCGCCTGATCGTCTGCGAGGACGACGATTGGGGCAAGGTCGGCACGCCGCAGGCGGCGATCCCGGACGATCCCCGCATCGTCACCTTCAAGGCTTTCGTCGAAGGCGCGACTGCGCCGATGCGATGGCCGCAGATGACGGCGGACGACGTCGCGCTGCTGCAATATACCGGTGGCACCACCGGTCTGCCCAAGGGCGCCATGCTCACGCACGGCAATCTCACCTCGGCGGTGTCGATCTACGACGTCTGGGGCAAGCCGTCGCGGGCGACGCGCGGTGACGTGATCGAGCGCGTGATCTGCGTGCTGCCGCTGTTCCACATCTACGCGCTCACCGTGGTGCTGCTGTCCTCGCTCCGCCGCGGTCATCTGATCTCTCTGCATCAGCGCTTCGACGTCGAAGCGGTGATGCGCGACATCGAGGTGAAGCGCGCCACTTACTTCCCGGGCGTACCGACGATGTGGATCGCGATCGCAGCCCTTCCCGGTCTCGACAAGCGCGACTTCTCCTCGCTCGCCACCATCGGCTCCGGCGGCGCGCCGCTGCCGGTGGAGATCGCGAACTTCTTCGAACGCAAGGTCGGCAAGAAGCTGCGCAGCGGCTGGGGCATGACCGAGACCTGCTCGCCCGGCACCGGCCATCCGTCTACAGGTCCCGACAAGCCCGGCTCCATCGGCCTGATGCTGCCCGGGATCGAGCTCGACGTCGTCGCGCTCGACGATCCGACAAAAGTGCTGCCGCCGGGCGAAGTCGGCGAGATCCGCATCAAGGGACCGAACGTCACCAAGGGCTATTGGAACAAGCCGGAGGGATCCGCGGAGGCCTTCGTCGACGGCCGCTTCCTCACCGGCGACATCGGCTACGTCGATACCGACGGCTATTTCTTCCTGGTCGATCGCAAGAAGGACATGATCATTTCCGGCGGCTTCAACGTTTATCCGCAAATGATCGAGCAGGCGATCTACACCATATCAGGCGTGCACGAGGTGATCGTGCTTGGCATTCCCGACCAGTACCGGGGCGAGGCCGCAAAGGCCTTCATCAAGCTCAGGCCGGATGCAAAACCGTTCTCGCTCGACGAACTGCGCGCGCAGCTTGCCGGCAAGCTCGGCAAGCACGAACTGCCGGCCGAGGTCGCGTTCGTCGACGATCTGCCGCGCACGCCGGTTGGCAAATTGTCGCGCCACGAGTTGCGCCAGCAGCAGAAACCAGCACAATCCACCCAGCTTGCTACCCAACTTGCATCAGGAGGTCGCTCTTGACCGACGCCGTCATCGTTTCCACCGCCCGCACCCCGATCGGCAAGGCCTATCGCGGCGCGCTCAACGCCACCGAGGGCGCGACCCTGCTCGGCCACGCCATCGGCGAAGCCGTCGCGCGCGCGAAAATCGATCAGAAAGAGGTCGAGGACGTCGTGATGGGGGCGGCGCTGCAGCAGGGGGCGACCGGCGGCAACATCGCGCGCAAGGCGCTGCTCCGGGCTGGTTTGCCCGTCACCGTTGCCGGCACCACCATCGACCGGCAATGCGCCTCGGGCCTGCAGGCCATCGCGCTCGCCGCACGCTCGGTGATTTTTGACGGCGTCGAGATCGCGGTCGGCGGCGGCGGCGAGTCGATCAGCCTCGTGCAGAACGACAAGATGAACGGCTTCCACGCCCAGGACCCGGCGCTGCTGGAGATCAAGGGCGAGGTCTACATGCCCATGATCGACACGGCCGAAATCGTCGCCAGGCGCTACGGCATCTCGCGCGAGAGGCAGGACGAATACTCGCTGGAAAGCCAGCGCCGCACCGCCGCAGCGCAACAGGGCGGCAAGTTCAGGGACGAGCTGGCGCCGATCACCACGAAGATGGCAGTGACGGACAAGGCGACCGGCGAGGTCTCCTTCAAGGACGTGACGCTGTCGCAGGACGAAGGCCCGCGCCCGGAGACCACCGCGGAAGGCCTCGCTGGCCTGAAGGCCGTGCGCGGCGAAGGTTTTTCGGTCACGGCCGGCAATGCCAGCCAGCTCTCGGACGGCGCCAGCGCCAGCGTGATCATGAGCGACAAGGAAGCGTCGAAGCGCGGGCTCAAGCCGCTCGGCATCTTCCGCGGCTTCGTCTCCGCTGGCTGCGAGCCGGATGAGATGGGCATTGGTCCGGTCTTCGCCGTGCCGCGCCTGCTCAAGCGTCACGGCCTCACGGTCGACGACATCGGCCTGTGGGAGCTGAACGAAGCCTTCGCCGTGCAGGTGCTGTATTGCCGCGACAAGCTCGGCATCGATCCCGACAAGATCAATGTCGACGGCGGTGCGATTGCGGTCGGCCATCCCTATGGCATGTCGGGCGCACGCCTCACCGGCCACGCCCTGATCGAAGGCCGCCGCCGCAAGGCCAAGTACGCGGTCGTCACCATGTGCGTCGGCGGCGGCATGGGCGCGGCGGGACTTTTTGAGGTGTTGCAGTAACTCACTGTCGTCTTGGCCTAGTGCGCAATTGCGCACGAAAGCCGGGACCCATACTCCGCAACCGGAGTTTGGGGCGCAGATGGCAATTGCCTTCGCAAAACGAAGGCCGGTGGAAATGGGTCCTGGCCTTCGCCAGGACGACGAGGAAACAGGAGGATCCGATGGATCTTGCATTCACGAAGGAAGAGCAGGCGTTTCGCGAGGAAGTGCGGTCATTCTTCCGCGACAACGTGCCGCCAGATACGCGGCGCAAGCTGGTCGAGGGCCGCCACCTCTCGAAGGACGAGATGGTGACGTGGTGGCGCATCCTCAACAAGAAGGGTTGGGGCGTCAGCCATTGGCCGAAGCAATATGGCGGCACCGGCTGGACCTCCGTGCAGCACTACATCTTCAACGAGGAGCTGCAGTCCTATCCGGCGCCGCAGCCGCTCGCCTTCGGCGTCAGCATGGTCGGCCCCGTCATCTACACCTTCGGCAACGAGGAGCAGAAGAAGCAATATCTGCCGCGCATCGCCAATGTCGACGATTGGTGGTGTCAGGGTTTTTCGGAGCCCGGTTCCGGCTCCGACCTCGCTTCGCTCAAGACCAAGGCTGAGCGCAAGGGCGACAAATGGATCATCAACGGCCAGAAGACCTGGACCACGCTGGCCCAGCACGCCGACATGATCTTCTGCCTCTGCCGCACCGACAACAATGCCAAGAAGCAGATGGGCATCTCCTTCATCGTCTTCAGCATGAAGTCGAAGGGCGTCACCGTGCGTCCGATCCAGACCATCGACGGCGGGATCGAGGTCAACGAAGTGTTCTTCGATGACGTCGAGGTCCCCATCGAGAACCTGATCGGCGAGGAGAACAAGGGCTGGGACTACGCAAAATTCCTGCTCGGCAATGAGCGCACCGGCATCGCCCGTGTCGGCGTCTCCAAGGAGCGACTGCGCCGCATCCGCGATCTCGCCTCCAAGGTCGAATCCGCGGGCAAGCCGATCATCCAGGACGCCGCCTTCCGCGACAAGCTCGCGGCCTGCGAGATCGAGCTGAAGGCGCTCGAGCTGACGCAATTGCGCGTCGTCGCCGACGAAGGCAAGCACGGCAAGGGCAAGCCCAATCCGGCCTCCTCGGTGCTGAAGATCAAGGGCTCCGATATCCAGCAGACCACGACCGAGCTTTTGATGGAAGTGATCGGCCCGTTCGCCGCGCCCTACGATGTGCACGGCGACGACGGCTCCAACGAAGCCATGGACTGGACCGCCCAGATCGCGCCGAGTTATTTCAACAACCGCAAGGTCTCGATCTACGGCGGGTCCAACGAGATCCAGCGCAACATCATCGCCAAGGCGGTGCTGGGACTTTGATCAACAATGACGGTGTCGTCCTCCGCGAAAGCGGGGGACCCAGTACGCCGCGGCGGTCGTGAGTACGATGGGTGGCTGCGTTTACTGGATCCCCGCCCCGGTGCGCAATTGCGCACAAGGCGGGGACGACGTTTGAGGATGAGGCGACGGCAGGGCAATTCCCGCCGATTTGGAGAGAACCATGGATTTTGATCTGAACGAGGAGCAGCGGCTTCTCAAGGACAGCATCGACGGCCTGCTGACCGATTCCTACGATTTCGAGCGCCGCAAGACCTACATGAAGGAGAAGGGCGGCTGGAGCAAAGCCGTCTGGGGCAAGCTCGCCGAGCAGGGCCTGCTCGGTCTGCCCTTCGCAGAGGCCGATGGCGGCTTCGGCGGCGGCGGCGTCGAGACCATGATCGTGATGGAAGCGCTCGGCAAGGCGCTGGTGCTCGAACCTTATCTCGCAACCGTCGTGATCGGCGGCGGCTTCCTGCGCCATGCGGGCTCCGATGCGCAGAAGGCCGCGCATGTGCCCGGCATCGTCGACGGCAGCAAGACGCTGGCGTTTGCCCAGCTCGAGAAGAATTCGCGCTACGATCTGTTCGACGTCACCACGACGGCGAAGAAGAAGGGCGACGGCTGGGTCATCGACGGCGAAAAATTCGTCGTGCTCAACGGCGAGAACGCCGACACATTGATCGTCACCGCGCGCACCAAGGGCGACCGCCGCGACAAGAGCGGCATCGGCGTGTTCCTGGTGCCGACCGACGCCAAGGGCGTCACCAAGAAGTCGTACCCGACCCAGGACGGCCTGCACGCTGCCGACATCACCTTCACCGGCGTCGAGGTCGGTGCCGATGCCGCGCTCGGCAATCCCGACGACTCGCTCGCGCTGATCGAGCGTGTGGTGGACGAGGCTCGCATCGCACTCTGCGCCGAAGCGGTCGGGTTGATGGACGAATCGCTCAAGACCACCGTCGAGTACCTCAAGACGCGAAAACAATTCGGTGTCGCGATCGGCTCATTCCAGAGCCTCCAGCACCGAGCGTCCGACATGTTCGTCGCCGCCGAGCAGGCGAGGTCGATGTCGATGTTCGCGACCATGGCGGGCGATTTCGAGGACGCCAAGGAGCGAAGCAACGCGATCGCCGCAGCCAAGGTGCAGATCGGCAAGTCGCTGAAGTTTGTCGGACAGCAGGCGATCCAGCTCCACGGCGGCATCGGCATGACCATGGAGGCGAAGATCGGCCACTATTTCAAGCGCCTCACCATGATCGAGAACTCGTTCGGCGACACCGACTACCACCTGCGCCGCGTGGCGGATGGTGGCGGGTTGGTCTGACCACACCATGACTGTCATCCCCCGCGAAAGCGGGGGATCCAGTACGCCGCAGCCCCTCGATTCCAGCCGCGCCGTCTCTGGAATACTGGATCGCCCGGTCAAAGCCGGGCGATGACACCGAACAAGTGGACGCGGCGAGGCAACATCAATGAAAAACACCCCGTTCGATCTCACCGGCAAGGTCGCCGTGGTCACCGGCTCCAGCCGCGGCATCGGCCGCTCCTCCGCGGAGTTGCTCGCCAAGCTCGGCGCGAAAGTCGTGGTCTCCTCCCGCAAGGCTGACGCATGCAAGGAGGTCGCCGACGGCATCAATGCGGCCGGCGGCGAGGCCACCGTCATCCCCTGCAATATCGCGCGCAAGGATGAGGTCGAGGCGCTGATCTCGGGCGCCACCAGGCACTATGGCAAGATCGACATCCTCGTCTGCAACGCGGCGGTGAACCCGTATTACGGCCCGCTGCTCGACATCACCGACGAGGCCTTCGACAAGATCATGGGCAGCAACGTCAAGAGCAACATCTGGCTCTCCGCGCTCGCGATCCCGCAGATGGCCGCGCGCGGTAACGGCTCCGTCGTCATCATCTCCTCGATCGGCGGCCTGCGCGGCTCGACCGTGATCGGCGCCTACGGCATTTCGAAAGCCGCCGACTTCGCGCTGTGTCGTTCGCTCGCCGGCGAATGGGGCCCGAAAGGCGTCCGCGTCAACTGCATCGCGCCCGGCCTCGTCAAGACCGATTTCGCCCGCGCGCTGTGGGAAGACGAAGCCAATCTCAAGCGCCGCACCGCCACCACGCCGCTCCGCCGCATCGGCGAACCCGACGAAATCGCCGGCGCCGTGGCCTACCTCGCCTCGGACGCCTCGAGCTTCATGACGGGCCAGACCATCGTCATCGATGGCGGCGTGACCACCGCGGCGCCGTAGTCGCCGCTCCTCCGCTACGGGCGGCGCGCGCTGTCCCGCTCGGCCAAGGAGCGTTCGATGGCGCGTGCGACGATCAGGGCCGAACGTTCGTCGAGATGCACGCCGTCGTCCCAGCGCAGCTCGCTTCGCGGCGGATTGATCGGGAGCCAAAGCCCGCGATCCGGGAAGGCTTCGTTGACGATCTCGTTGGTCATCCGGACCATGCGGGAGCCTTCTATCTCCGGCGCAAACGGAACGTGGACCAGAAACGCGCGGGTGCCGCGCCGCTGCAGCTCGTCGATGAGCTGCCTGATGCGGACCACATTGGCGCGAGCCGGCACGGTCGAGTCGCCTTCGTTCATCTGCTCCAGCGCACGGTCGAGATAGACCTTGTTGTCGAACGTACTCGGCGGCTGGCGGAGGAGGCGATCCCGCTCGACCTGCGCCCGGGCGGGATTGGGCGTACCGTGCTTCCATGTTTCATAGCCCGCGATGGCGGTTCGCACCGGGCGCAAGAACAACGCTTCCGTGCGTGCGCCGCCGGAGAATCTCTCGATCAGCGCGCTGTCCGGCTCGCGGCTCAGAACATTCGTTTCGATCAGCACAATCTTCGGCGAGTTCGGCCGGTTCGCGACGATCTCGAGACCTGTCAACGGCGAGCCGCCGGCCAGTGAGAGATTGCGGACGCGCGGAGGTGAGAAATACTCCTCCTTGAGGCGCCAGGCGATCGAGCTGCCGACCACCACGATATCAGGCGTGGGATCCCGCACGTAGCTATTGAGGCTGATGAGGCTGCCGCCGCGGGAGGTGACCGCCGGCTGCTGCAGGGCAGAGCCGAAGCGCGCCGTGGCGAGGCCGCAGGCAAGCAGCAGCGCGGCGGCAACCACCGCGCATTTGACCAGCCATGAAACCGTCGATTCCTGCTGCATGTCAGAACTGGAAGTAGATGAAAGTGCTGTCGGGCCCCGCCTCGAGACAAGCGAGCGCCGCGAGCGCGCCATAGAGATACGGCTCCCATCGCCGCAACCGGCCCTCGACGAGCGCACCGATGCCGACATGCTGGATGATGACAGGCAAGGCGTAGAGCAGGGCGAGATTGGTGAACAGTTTTGGCGGATTGGGCGCGTCCGTTGCCACGAACATGCCCTTGAGGTAGCTGAGCGCGTGGTCGAAGTTCGGCAGCTTGAAGAAGATCCAGAGTATCGTGACGCAGAAGAACACAATGCCCATCCGGATCACCCGCACCGCAGGGCGTCCGTCCCCCATGAGTTTCAGGAACGGTCGTTCGATCACCAGCAGAACCCCGTGTGCCATGCCCCACAGGGCGTAGCTCAGGCTTGCACCATGCCAGAGTCCGCCAAGCGTCATCACGATCATCATGTTGAGACCGGTTCGTGCCGGTCCATGACGGTTGCCGCCGAGGGGAATGTAGAGATAGGTCCTGAGCCAGCTCGACAACGATATGTGCCAGCGCGTCCAGAACTCGGAGAACGAAACCGAGATGTAGGGCAGGTTGAAGTTCACGGGCAGGCGATAGCCGAACAGCAGGCCGAGGCCGAGCGCAATCGCCGAGTAGCCGAAGAAGTCGGCGTAGATCTGGTAGCTGTAGAGGAACACCAGCAGCCAACGATCCTGCGTGCGCAGGGTCTCGTAGAGCGGGAAGTCCATATAGGACGTCATCTCGTTGAGATTGTTCGCCACATACAGCTTGAAGAAATAGCCGACGAGGATCCACTTCGCGGCCTCGACGAAGGCGACGTCACCGATCCGCTTGGGAACGATCTGCGGCATGAACTGGGCCGCACGCGTAATTGGGCCGGACACCAGCTGCGGAAAGAAGATGATGTAGAGGAACACCTCGCGCAGGCGCACGGCGCGTTTCTCGCGCGTCAGGTCGACCAGCAGGCTGATGTTGTGGAACACGAAGAACGAGATTCCGATCGGCAGCGGCAGCCGCAGCAGGACGTCGATCGGCGCGACGCCGGTCAGATCGGCCGCGGCAGGGTCAACGAACAGGAACTTGTACTTGAAGAACGCCAGCAGGCCGAGGTTGAAGACGATGCCGGCCGGCATCCAGACGGTTCGGTTCTCGAACGCAAGCACCCGGCAGAGATAGGTGCCCAGCACCGCGACGAGCAGCAGCGGCAGCAACCAGGGCTGGCCGAAGCCGTAGAAGAACACGCTTGCGAGGACGAGCAGCGGGACCTGGAAACTGCGCAGTGGCGGCAGGTAATAGATGCCAAACACGATCGCGACGAAGACGCCGAACTGAAAGGAAGTGAAAGTCATGCCGCCCCATCTGAACGCCCAGCGTGTAGCATTTTCGTAGTCTCCGTCCTAGTCCTTCCATATGCGTTGTCGCTCGCCCCGATGACCGCGGCGGGCTTGACCTTCCGCCTCCAATCCGCTCCCTTTGGCGCAACACAACGACCCTGTCAGGAAACCGCCAAGGTAATCCGCCATGTCTTTCGTCCTCGCCATCGACCAGGGCACCACCTCCTCGCGCGCCATCGTGTTTCGCAGCGACATCTCGATCGCCGCCCGTGCACAGCAGGAATTTCCGCAGCATTTTCCGGCCTCCGGTTGGGTCGAGCACGAGCCCGAGGACATCTGGACCTCGACCGTGATGGTTTGCCGCGAGGCGATCGAGCAGGCCGGCATCACCGCAAAGGACATCGCCGCGATCGGCATCACCAACCAGCGCGAGACCACCGTGGTGTGGGACCGCGCCACCGGGCAGGCCGTGCACCGCGCCATCGTCTGGCAGGACCGCCGCACCGCCGACATCTGCGCCAGACTGAAAGCCGACGGCCGCGAGCCGGTAATCTCGCAGAAGACCGGGCTGATCATCGATCCCTATTTCTCCGGCACCAAGATCGCCTGGATCCTCGATCACGTCCCCGGCGCGCGCGCCCGCGCCGCGCGCGGCGAATTGATGTTCGGCACCGTCGATTGCTATCTGCTCTGGCGTCTCACCGGCGGCAAGGTACACGCCACCGACGCCACCAACGCCTCGCGCACGCTGCTGTTCAACATCCACACCGGCCAGTGGGACGACGAGTTGCTGGAGATCATCGGCGTGCCGCGCTCGATGCTGCCCGAGGTGAAGGATTCATCGGCGCGCTTCGGCGAGAGCACGCCTGACCTGTTCGGCGGCGCGATCGCCATCTCCGGCATCGCCGGCGACCAGCAGGCCGCGACCATCGGTCAGGCCTGCTTCCGCCCGGGCATGATGAAGTCCACCTACGGCACCGGCTGTTTTGCCCTGCTCAACACCGGCACCACGCCCGTCGTCTCCAAGAACAAGCTGCTCACCACCGTCGCCTATCAGCTCGACGGCAAGCGGACCTACGCGCTCGAAGGCTCGATCTTTGTCGCGGGCTCGGCGGTGCAATGGCTGCGCGACGGCCTCGGCATCATCAAGCACGCCGCCGAGACCGGACCTCTTGCCGACCAGTCCGATTCCATGCAGAGCGTCTATCTGGTGCCGGCCTTCGTCGGCATGGGCGCGCCCTACTGGAATCCGCGCGTGCGCGGCGCGCTGTTCGGCCTCACTCGCAACACCGGGCCGGCCGAGCTCGCCCATGCCGCGCTGGAGAGTGTTTGTTATCAGACGTTCGATCTCTGGGCCGCGATGCGCGCGGACTGGCCGAGCTCGGAAACCGCCAGCGTCGTGCTCCGCGTCGACGGCGGCATGACCGCATCCGACTGGACCATGCAGCGGCTCGCAGACTTGCTCGATGCCCCCGTCGATCGCCCCGTGATTCAGGAGACCACCGCGCTCGGCGCCGCCTATCTCGCCGGCCTCCAGGCCGGCGTCTATCCCGAGCCGACGAAATTCGCCGACAACTGGCGGTTGGAGCATCGCTTCAAGCCGAACATGAGCCAGGCGACACGCGAGCGGAAGCTTGCAGGCTGGGCGAGGGCGGTGAAGGGCGTGCTGGCGAGTGACGAGGGGGAGGGGTAGGCGCGCGACCGCGGCGACGATTGATTCGGTTTCCACGCCATTTCGTTCTCCTTGGAAGGCCATTGGAGAACTCAGCCTGAATCAATCATGAGGCCCTGTCTGCGAGGGATCGCAATGCTGCGATGCCCGGCAGGAAGAAGTATTCTCCGCCGCGTGTACTCACGAACGCCGGCAGTCCGGGTAATCGACGCCGCGGCGCTCCGACACGCGGAATCGTGAACGTCCCGCTCCCGTCGTTGCCGCCGATTATTGGATCCTTGTCATTCTCCAGTCCGGCGAAGTCACCATCATTGATCCAGACCTTCTGAACAAACTCGAATTGACGCGCGATGTCGGCGTTGACCAGCAGCATGATGGCGCCGCGCTCGGCGCCGTCATCAGCAGTCGCATCTGCGGGCAGGCGCGACCCGTAGGGCAAACCCTGGCGCAGCAGCCGATGCCGATGGACGGATGTACCATTCGGGCCCGCCAGCCCCGAACGCGGATTGACGCGCCGCACGTGTGCCCCGATCGGGCAGCTCGTTCCCCGCAAGTCGTCGGAATACGTGAATTCGTTATTTCGCACTGGATCTCTGGCGAGCATCGGGTCGTCCTGCTCTGCTGCCAGAGCCAGCGGTGCGCCGCTTTGCCAGCGTCCCATCAGCTTCGCCGCCACGCGCGCGACGTCGGCCTCATCGGTTGCGGAGCTTCGCAGAAAACTGCGGAAGGCCCAGACATGCTGATGTAGCTTTCGCAACACCACGAAGGTGCCGTTGCCGGTGAAACTTGCCGGTGTGGGCAAGTCAGGGACTGCACCAGTCTCATCGGGCCTCCCGAGTACGAACTCGCCGGCCTTCAGGGCTCGCCAACCATTTGCGTCCGAAATGCCCGCGCCGGGCAAGGCGGGCTCCCCACTGCCTTCGATGGCGGGTTGCGTAATTCCGTCACGATAGCCGAAGTGCTCGACCGGAACGAGCCTGCCATCTGGCCCGGCCAGTAATTTCGCATCGATGGCACCAACTGCAGTCAAGCCGTTATCGCGCAAATCAGACAACAATGCCGTCGAAGCCGTATCGCGATCCGCGATCGTCATCGCACTCACCACGACGAGTGCGTGCACTCTCTCGTTGAACGGTGCATCCCACCGCGCCGGAGCGCTATCGCCAACATCGCCGAGCCGATCGGCCCGCGCAGCCATTCCCTGCTGGAATTCCTGTGGGAAGCTCGACAAGCTGGCCTCTGGCAGACCTGCCGCCGACAAACCTTGCCACGAGAGGGCGACGTTGAAAGCCATCGAAGGCGGTGCGTCCAGACCAGCCACACTGGTGCATCGCCCGGCGACACCACTGAACCATCGCCGGGCTTTCACCGGGTCGCTCACGTTCAGCAGATGATAATGCGCAAACGGGAAGCGATACGGCCGCATCGCCATCCCCTGGATATCGTTCCGATCCAGGTCGCCGGCAGCGGATTGCGCAGCCATTCCCGTCAACCGATCTGGTCAAGGAACGTGTCGAACTTGGCCTTCCAGGCCAGCGCCTTGTTGATGTCCGCGACGGTGGAATTTGGATAGGCACAATAATAACCGGTGGTTTCGATGGCGCTGCCAAGAATGTAATCGCGCAGTTTTGGATAATCGCGCGCTCCCGGATATCCCTCGCAATGGCCCCAGATCGCGTCGATTCCTTCGGGGGCGCGCTCGGCGAAATCACGCATATAGTCTTCCACGTCGCCATCGAAATTCGTCGCGAATAGCAAACGCGTATCATTGTCGAAAATGACCCAACGCACGATATGGATCGTCCCGAGAGAAGCGATTTTGCCGCCGCTTGCAGCGGTGAGCCCCTGGAGTGTCTGGCGTAAAGCCGCCGCATGATCGGGAAGGATCTTGGTAATGGCGGTGAGAGCGCTGATCTTCCCAACTTTCATTACAACGGTCATGGCAACTCCTCCCTGTTATCCGCCAGAACCGTTGCGAACGGCTCATGTGCGGAATGGCTGCATATATTACCTCACTTGCCTTCCGCCTGTATTCTAGCACGATTACAACTACAATTTGTGATCTGCTTCACTGATCGCCGCGGACAATTCCTGCGCAGCGAGTTTCGCTTGGTGAATGCGAGCGGCGGCAGATTGAGGTGGCGGACGATCCGCCGCGACGGCACTCGCGCACGGCGGCGCGGCATGTGCCGATCATTGATGAGCGCGCAGCTGCCTCCGCACCGTCATTGCGAGGAGCTCGCGGCAAAAGTGCGAAGCAATGTCGCGCTGCTGCGACGAAGCAATCCAGGTTGCTTCCGCGGAAAGATACTGGATTGCTTCGCTACGCTCGCAATGACGAAGTGGGCCGCCGCCGTCGTTCTTCGAATCGGCATACGCGGTCCGGGATCACCGGATCGCACGAGCACTTGGTTCCGGAAGATCATAGGGAGCGAGACGCCACAATCGCTCGGACAGCTTCTGTAGGGTGGGCGGAGCTTGAAGCTCTCCGTAGCTGGAGCGCAGTGGGAGACGTGGCTCCCATCGATGGATGACGAACACGACCCGATACTGGCTCGGCGCAGGTAGCCTTTGCCTGTAGTCGGCCTCGATCACCGTCTCGCCATCCGCGGTCAGGAACGTCTCGTTCCACGCCATCTCCGAGTGATCCTTGGGGTTTGTCGGATCGACCTGGGCAAAGTCTCTGACGGTGAATCGTGAGTCCGGGCTCGTGACCAGCACCTCGAGAAGGGCGGCGCCGTCCAAATAGAATCGCAGATCGCGCTCTAGCTCCTGTCGATCCTCATCAGGCAGCGGAACGAGCTCGTTGCCCCTGCCGGCATTGCGCAGGATGGCCTTAACCTCTTCGCTGAAATTGGGCGGGTCGTGGGAATCGACCAGTTCCTGGATTATGCGGGCGTAGTTGGCCTTGTCCGCGCTGAAAGAGTAGACGCCCAGGATACTCAGCGAGGGAGGTTTGTCGGCAGTCACGTCGATCTGGCCCTGTGCGGCGCCCATCGTGATCGACCCCGTGCATTGATCAAGAGCACGCGAAGCACGATCAAAACACCTTCTGCTCCGCCCTTGCCAGCGAAAATCCGCGCTGCATCGCGTTGAAGCACGTCAGTCCCGTCTGCTCCGATCGGCACGTGAATCCCGCGCGCTGCCAGACCTCGCCATAGGCGAGCACGGGCAGGGACGGATCCATGATGGTGTCGCCGGCGCAGATGCGGCCTGCGGCTCCCTTCGCGCTCATCTCGAAGGCGTTGCCCCATTCGAGTTCGCAATCGGCGGGCCGGCGCGGGCGCGTCTCCAGGTTCATGATATCGCAGCGGAGCACGCCCTGGCCGTTGTCGGCGAAAAATTGGCAGGCGATGTTTTTCGACGGCGTCAAAAAGCCGATCGGGCGGTCCTGCGCGTGGACGCCGTGGCCGGCCAGGGCAAGCAGGATTGACGTCAGCAGGATCGCCGTCAGGATGAGTCCGCGATACCCAATCATGCGAAGCTCGCTAGCTGTTGAAATTGACTGCCGTGGTGTTTGCGCCGCAGACCAGCACCGCGACCCGCTCGCCGGGAGAGGGACGATAGCGGCCGGAGAGCAAAGCGGCAAATGCGGCGGCGCCGCCGGGCTCGGCCACCACGCGAAGGCTCGACCACAGTGCCGCCTGCGCCTGCCGGATCGCGTCGTCGGCGACCAGGACGACTTGCTCGACATGGGCCCGCGCAATCGGAAACATCAATTGTCCGACACGTCGCGGGGCCAGACTATCGGCGGCGATGCCGCCCGCGGGCGCATCGATCGGCGCGCCCGCCGCGAAGGCGGCGTGAAGCGTTGGCGATTGCTCCGGCTCGACCGCCACGATGCGCGTCCTGCCGGCACTCCAGGCTGCCATACCACCGATCAGGCCGCCGCCGCCGACTGCGACCAGCACCGTGTCGATGCCCGCTGCATCCTGCTCCAGCTCCATTCCGACGCTGCCCTGACCGAGCAAGGTCTCGACCTGGTCGTAAGCATGCACCGCCATGGCGCCGGTCTGCGCGACATGGATTTCGCTCGCGGCGAGCGCGTCCGCATAGCGGCTGCCCGTAATCACGAGTTTCGCGCCATAGCCTTTGATGCGCTCGGCCTTGGCCGGCGAGGTGATGTCGGGCACGAAAATCGTGGCTGGAACACCGAGGCGCTGCGCCGCATAAGCCACCGCCGCGCCGTGATTGCCGCCCGATGCGGCGACGACACCGGTCTCCGGCAGCTGCCGTAATAGCAGATTGGCAAAGGCGCCCCGCGCCTTGAACGATCCGGAATGCTGCAGCATCTCGAGCTTGAACGTGACGGGCAGGGGCTTCAGGCCAAAATCGGCAAGATCGGCCTGGATGAGCGGCGTGCGCCTGATATGCGGACGGATGACCGCTTCGGTCGCCGCAATCCGCACCCGCGTGATGTCCATTGTCGCTCTCATGATGCCGTCCTTGATAGCGCATCCGGGTGTTGACATCAATTAGGTAATTAGCAAAATAGCTAAATGAAGTTCGCCGTCCCTTTGCGCGCGCTCGCCAACGAACGCCGCCTGCAGATCCTGGAATGGCTGCGGGATCCGCGGAAGCATTTTCGCGAGCAGGCCGATGGCGATCTGGTCGAGGACGGCGTCTGCGGATTGCTGATCGCCGAGAAGCTCGGCGTCAGCGCGCCGACGTTGAGCGAGCACATGCGGGTGCTGACGGCCGCAAAGCTGGTGCGCGCCAAGCGCGTCAAGCAGTGGACGATGTACAAGCGCAACGAGACCGCCATCGCTGCCATCAAGCGCTCGATCCAGGACGGTCTTTGAGCGTAGAACGCGCGCCTTGGGCGTGATGCTGACGAGAGCGCCATTGCAGCTGGCGCAATGCTCTATTTCCAAGATCTTCCTTGTGCGGCGGCACTCTTCTCGTCGAGACTGATCGGCCCTGCCGTATCCAACAAGCGAGAAGAGCGACAGCTATGTTCCTGATCGGCCAATACGACTCCCCCTTCGTCCGCCGCGTCGCGCTTGCGCTCCGGCTTTACGGGCTCCCCTTCGAGCACCGGCCGTGGTCGACCTTCGGCGATGCCGACAAGATCGCGCCGTATAATCCGCTGCGCCGCGTGCCGACGCTGGTGCTCGACGACGGCGAGGTCCTGATCGAGAGCACGATCATTCTGGATTATCTCGACGAACTCGTGGGACTCGAGAAAGCGATGCTGCCGCGGGACGGCGCTGATCGGCGTAGGCACCTTCGCATCTGCGCGCTCGCCTCCGGCCTCGGCGACAAGGCGGTGAGCCTGCTCTATGAACGCGTGCTGCGGAAGGAGCCGCTTGCGCTGTGGGTCGAGCGCTGTCAGGCGCAAATCGCGGACGTGCTTGGCGTGCTGGAAGCGGAACGCGCCAAGATACCGACGCCGTACTGGCTGGGTGACCGCATCGGCCATGCCGACATCGCGGTCGCCTGCGTGATCCGCTTCACCCGCGAGGCGCATCCGCAATTGTTCGACGCGGGACGCTATCCGGCGCTCACGGCGCATTCTGAGCGCTGCGAGGCGCTACCGGAATTCATGGAGATCGTCCAGCCCTTGGCGCCGCCGAAGGGGTGAGACGGGCATTGCGAGCGGGCTGCCCCTACTTGTTCAAGTGGGTACACTTGAGCGTGCCTGGCTTGGCGCCAGCGATGATTGCGTTTGGCGCCAGTATGACGCCGAAGAACAACTGGGCACCTGAGATCCGATCGGCGGCCTGCTGGCTGGCATCCAGATTGAGCTTTGCCGCGACCGTCGACGTCAGTTTGGCACGCTCCTCCACGGATACCGTGTCTCGGTATTTGATTTCGTAGACAAGATCGGCCTCCAGGACCGATTGCGTCTGGCACACCATGGCGCCGGTCGAGATGTTCAGCAGAACGACCTCCTCGCACGTGTCCTTCAGCAAGGCTCTACGTGCCACGAGCATCGATTCCTCGGAAATCGACTGAAGGGTGGTGTTCTCGAGTTTCAGGTGGATGGAGCTGATTTCGTTGATCCCGACACCCGCGTTCAACTTGTCCCGGAATTCTTCGGAAGCAGACAGCTTCTTTTCGATCGAAAGTTGCCAGTCACGGGCGATCGTTGGGGATCTCTTGACCTTGTTGACAAGCAGTTCGGGGCGGGCATCGCATGTCGGATGCAACTTGACTTTCTGATCGCCCAAAAATTCGACCGTATTGATCGTCCCCGGGCCACCGAACGTGTTCGGGGGGACGATCTCCAGATATCCGGCATCGTTGACGATCGCTGTGATCGCCGCCCTTCCGGGACGCGGCCACATGTACCAAGCCGTCCCAGCAACCATCGCGATCGCGACGAATAATCCCGTTGCCAACCAGGCCCAATTGAAGGCTATGGTTTTGCCGGACAACAGAGCTGACCTTTCTCGCCGCATGGCACGTATCCTCCCGGACATTCGGCCGCGGCAATCGTGGGCAGCAGACAAACGGCGATCGCGGCGACGAACAGCATCGTGAACTGTTTCATGTGCTCGACCCCAAACAATATTGGTTTGAAGGTAGTATGCCGAGAGAGTATCGAATCGAGGTTGAGCGGACAAGTGATCGAGTTCACAAGTGCCCGTTTTCCGCAGAACACGAAATGTTGAGGCGAGAGGTCGACAAGGCGCGTGGCTGAGCGCGCATGCCGAGCGTTCCGACGAGCCACATCGTTTCAGATTGCGGAGCAGCCGATGCTGCCGAAGGGATGAGGAAGCACTCGCATCCGCCGGAATACGGAAGTGCCACGGCCGACGATGATGGAATATTACAGGTGTTTTGCCCGACGGTGCAACCGCCGCGCGCGGGCAGAAAAATCCCAAGGCATTTCAACCCCATCGCTACTGTGCATGGGGTTGTTTTTCAGTTTTTGAGTGAGGGCGGACCTAGCCCGCGCCCGCGCGCTTCTTTTGCCAAACCAGATGCACCGCGCAGGTGCAGCCCGGCGGATGCGAGGCGAGATCCTTTGCCGTCTCGTCATTCGCCGCTGTCGCCGCGAAGGCCTTGTCCTCTCGCGAGGGGATGTAGTTCAAGACCGGCGCGAGCCAGCGCTCGGTTTCCGCGACGCTCATGCCCTTGCGCGCGGCATAGTCCTCGACCTGGTCGCGCTCGATCTTGCCGACGCCGAAATAATAGCTCTCTGGGTTCGCGAAATAGAGCCCGGACACGCTGCTGCCCGGCCACATCGCAAAGCTCTCCGTCAGCTTCACGCCCGCGGTGGCTTCCGCGTCGAGCAGTTCGAACAACGTCGCCTTCTCGGTGTGATCGGGCTGCGCGGGATAGCCTGGCGCGGGGCGGATGCCCTGATACTTCTCCAGGATCATCTCCTCGTTGGAGAGCGCCTCGTCCGGCGCATAGGCCCAGAACTCGCGGCGCACGCGGGCATGCATCCGTTCGGCGAAGGCTTCCGCGAGGCGGTCGGCCAGGGCCTTGCACAGGATCGACGAGTAGTCGTCATTGGCCATCTTGAAGCGGTCGGCAATCACGTCCTCGCCGATCCCGGCGGTGACGACGAAGCTGCCGACATAATCGGGCACGCCGGTGCCGACGGGCGCGATGAAGTCGGACAGCGCCGCGTTGAAGCGACCCTCGCGCTTCTCGAGTTGCTGGCGCAGCGTGTGCAGCGTCGCGATCGCCTTGGTGCGGCTCTCGTCGGCATAGAGCACGATGTCGTCGCCTTGCGCGTTCGCCGGCCAGAAGCCCACGGTGGCGCGCGCCCGGAACCATTTTTCCTTGACGATAAGATCGAGCATCTTGCGCGCGTCGTCGTAGAGTGAGCGTGCGACTTCGCCGACCTTGGCATCGTCGAGAATCGCGGGAAAGCGTCCGGCGAGCTCCCAGGTCTGGAAGAACGGCGTCCAGTCGATATAGGGCACCAGCTCGGCGAGATCGTAATCGTCAAAACTGCGGATGCCGAGGAAGGTCGGCTTGACGGGCCTGTTTGCGGTGAAATCAACCGGAACGCGGTTGGCGCGGGCCACGGCCAGCTTCAGCCGCTTCTTGTCGGCCTGCGCGCGAAAATGCGCATCGGAGATCTTTGCGTATTCGGCGCGCACCTCGGCGGCATAGGCCTCGCGCTTCTCCGGCGAGAGCAGCGAGGAGGCGACACCGACGGCGCGGCTGGCGTCGTTGACATGCACCACGGGACCGGCCCGATAGCTCGGGTCGATCTTGACCGCCGTATGCACGCGGCTCGTCGTGGCGCCGCCGATCAAGAGCGGCAGCTTCAGGCCTTCGCGCTGCAATTCGCCGGCGAAGAACGCCATCTCGTCGAGCGAAGGCGTGATCAGGCCGGAGAGACCGACGATGTCGGCCTTCTCCGCCTTCACGGTCTCGACGATCTTGGCTGCGGGCACCATCACGCCGAGATCGATGACCTCGTAATTGTTGCACTGGAGCACGATGCCGACGATGTTCTTGCCGATGTCGTGGACGTCGCCCTTGACGGTCGCGAGCACGATCTTGCCGGCGGACGAGCTTTTGCCCGCGTCGATGCCGTTGGCGGCGTTACGCGCCTTCTCTTCCTCCATGAACGGCATCAGCCAGGCCACCGCCTGCTTCATTACGCGCGCGGACTTGACGACCTGCGGCAAGAACATCTTGCCGTCGCCGAAGAGATCGCCGACGACGTTCATGCCGGCCATCAGCGGCCCCTCGATCACGTCAAGCGGGCGTTTCGACCCCTTGCGGGCCTCTTCGGTATCCTGCTCGATGAACTCGGTGATGCCGTGCACAAGCGAATGCGACAGCCGCTTCGCCACCGGCCATTCGCGCCATGCGAGATCGGCTTCCTTGGTCTGGGTCTTGTTGCCGCGGAATTTTTCCGCGAGCGCCAGCAGGCGCTCGGACGCGCCGGGGTCGCGGTTGAGGATGACGTCCTCGCACACCTGCCGCAATTCGGGATCGATGTCGTCATAGACGATCATCTGCCCGGCATTGACGATGCCCATGTCCATGCCGGCCTTGATGGCATGATACAGGAACACCGAGTGCATGGCCTCGCGTACCGGCTCGTTGCCGCGGAACGAGAATGACAGATTGGAGACGCCGCCCGAGATGTGCGCGCCAGGAAGGTTCTTGCGAATCCAGCGCGTCGCCTCGATGAAGTCGACGCCGTAATTGTTGTGCTCCTCGATGCCGGTCGCGATCGCGAAAATATTCGGATCGAAGATGATGTCTTCCGGCGGGAGGCCAACGCGGTTGACCAGGATGTCGTAGGCGCGCTTGCAGATCTCGGTCTTGCGCGCGAACGTGTCGGCCTGGCCGACCTCGTCGAACGCCATCACCACGACAGCCGCGCCGTGGCGGCGGGCGATGTTGGCCTCGTGAATGAATTTTTCCTCGCCTTCCTTCATCGAGATCGAGTTGACGACCGGCTTGCCCTGCACGCATTTCAGGCCAGCCTCGATCACGGAGAATTTCGAGGAATCGACCATCACGGGCACGCGGGCGATGTCTGGCTCGGCGGCGACGAGGTTGAGGAAGGTCACCATGGCCGCTTCGGAGTCGAGCAGACCCTCGTCCATGTTGACGTCGATGATCTGCGCGCCGTTCTCGACCTGGTCGCGCGCGACCTGCAACGCGGCGGTGTAGTCGCCGGCCGTGACCAGCTTGCGGAAGCGGGCGGAGCCGGTGACGTTGGTGCGCTCGCCGACATTCACGAACGGGATCGCGTCCGTCAGGATGAACGGCTCGAGGCCGGAGAGCCTCAAGCGCGGTTCGATCTTCGGCACGATTCGCGGCTTGTGCGGGGCGACCGCGGCCGCGATCGCAGCGATATGGTCCGGCGTGGTGCCGCAGCAGCCGCCGACGATGTTGACGAGGCCGTCACGCGCGAACTCGCCGACCAGGCGCGCCATGTATTCCGGGGTCTCGTCATACTGGCCGAACTCGTTGGGCAGGCCGGCATTGGGATAAGCACACACAAGCGTGTCGGCGACGCGGCCGATATCGGCGATATGCGCGCGCAGATCTTCCGCGCCGAGCGCGCAGTTGAAGCCGATCGTGACGGGCTTGGCGTGCTGCACCGAATGCCAGAACGCTTCCGGCAACTGGCCGGACAGCAGGCGGCCGGATTTGTCGGTAATGGTGCCCGACACCATCACGGGCATGTCGATGCCGCGCTGCTCGGTGATCTCGGCGATCGCGTAGAGCGCCGCCTTGGCGTTCAGGGTGTCGAAGATGGTCTCGACCAGCAGCAGATCGACGCCGCCGTCGAGCATGCCGTTGATCTGTTCGCCATAGGATTTGCGCAGATCGTCGAAGGTGACGGCGCGGTAGCCGGGATTGGAAACGTCGGGCGAGATCGAGGCGGTGCGGTTGGTCGGTCCGACGGCGCCGGCGACGAAGCGCGGCTTGCCGTCCTCGGCCTCGACGCGCCTTGCGGCGTTGCCGGCGAGGCGGGCGCCCTCGCGCGCCATCTCGTAGACGATGTCGGTGAGGTCGTAATCGGCCTGCGCGATCGAGGTCGTGGAGAAGGTGTTGGTGGCGACGATATCGGCACCGGCGCGCAAATACGCGGCGTGGATGTCCTCGATCGCCTGCGGCTGGGTCAGGATCAAGAGGTCGTTGTTGCCGCGCAAATCGCGATGGAAATTCTTGAAGCGCTCGCCGCGGAAGGCGGCCTCGTCGAACTGGAGGTTCTGGATCATCGTGCCCATGGCGCCGTCGAGCACGAGAATACGCTCGCGCGCGGCGTTGAGCAGGGCGGTTCGCTTGGAAGAGGTGGATACGGTCATGTTGTCTTACGCCGCCTTCTGCGCGCTCTTGGCGCGGATGCCGAGCAAATGGCTGATCGCGAACACGAGATCGGCGCGGTTCATGGTGTAAAAATGGAAGGTGTCGACGCCGCGCTTGGCGAGCTTCTGCACCTGGCCGGCCGCGACGGTCGCCGCCACCAGCTTGCGGGTCTCGGCATCGTCGTCGAGGCCCTCGAATTTCGCGGCGAACCAGTCCGGCACGGTGGTGCCGGCGCGGGTGACGAAGGCTCTCGCCTGCTTGAAATTGTGCATGGGCATGATGCCCGGCACGATCGGAATGTTGATGCCGCGGGCGCGGACGCGGTCGAGATAGCGGAAGTAGAGATCGTTATCGAAGAACACCTGGGTGATCGCGCGCGTCGCGCCCGCATCGACCTTGGCCTTCAGCGTGTCGATATCATCGTCGAAGTCGCGCGCCTCGGGGTGCTTCTCGGGGTAGGCCGAGACCGAGACCTCGATATCGCCGTGCCGCTTCCTGATGCCGGCGACGAGCGCGGCGGACGTCTGGTATCCGTCGGGATGGCTGCAATAGGCCGTGCCGATGCCGGCGGGCGGGTCGCCGCGCAGGCCGACGATGTGGCGAACGCCGACCTCGTGATAGCGATCGACGATCTCGTCGATCTCGCCGCGCGAGGCACCGACGCAAGTGAGATGCGCGGCCGGCAGCAGCGCGGTCTCCTTCAGAATGCGCGAGATCGTCGAGTGGGTGCGCTCACGGGTCGAGCCGCCGGCGCCATAAGTCACCGAGACGAATTTCGGGTCGAGCGGGGCCAGCCGGTTGATGGTGTCCCAGAGATTCCGCTCCATATCTTCGGTCTTGGGCGGAAAGAATTCGAAGGAGATCGCAGGCCGCTTCAGGTGCCCGTCTTGCCCGTCGGCTTGGGCAGGAATCGTCACGTCAGTCATGGGCACCACTCGCTCCAGATTATTCGCCAGGTTTTGGCGGCCGGCGGTCAGCTCTAGCTTCGGACGTCCAAGATAGGGTAAAGGCGGTCTGATCGACAGCCCATCGCTGATGGGAAGTGGCCCACTTCTCGTGCATTATGTAGAATTTTGATGCCCATCCGTTCAATCGTGGGAAGGGTTGGCATCGAAAAATACTTCGATATTTCAAGTTGTTGATAAGGCGCCGGGTAATTTTTTCGTTCAGCTCTGGTTGTGGGCAATTTGAGTTTTATATGATGGAGAGGTCGTTTGGCCCAACAGCTCGCGCAGGCCGTGGCGACTCGCGGCCCGCACGTCTGACCTGCGCGGCCTGCCCATTGCCGCCGCGCTGCGCTCCACTAATTTAGCGCGCCATGATCCCGCTCTCAGTCCTCGACCTCTCGGTCGTCACCACAGGCACCAAGCCCGCCGCTGCGCTGCGCAACAGCATCGATCTGGCGCGTCATGTCGATGGGCTCGGCTATGTCCGCTATTGGCTCGCCGAGCATCACAACCTCGCCTCCGTCGCGAGCCCGGCGCCCGACGTGATGATCGGGCAGATCGCGGCGGTGACGAACCACATCCGCGTCGGTTCCGGCGGCGTGATGCTGCCCAATCACGCGCCGCTGGTCGTGGCCGAGCGCTTCAAGATGCTGGAGGCGTTGTTTCCCGGCCGCATCGACCTCGGTCTCGGCCGCGCCCCCGGCACCGACGGTGCCACGGCCTATGCGCTGCGTAGCCGGCTCGATCGCCGTGAAGGCGACGATTTCCTCGAGCGGCTGCACGAATTGATCCTGTGGCAGACCCGGGAATTCCCCTCGGGCCATCCCTACCACAACGTCGTCGCCATGCCCGACGATACGCCGTTGCCACCGATCTGGCTGCTCGGCTCCAGCGATTATTCCTCGGAGCTCGCGGCCCAAGTCGGCATGGGCTTCGCCTTCGCCCATCATTTCGCGTCTCACGATGCGATCGACGCGATGGTACATTACCGTAACCGCTTTCAGCCGTCGGCCTGGAGCGCGAGCCCCCGCGCGATCCTGGCCGTCGCAATCATCACGGCGGACACCGATGAGGAGGCAGAAAAGCTCGCGACCTCGTTCGACCTCAACCGCCTGCGCCGCGACCGCGGCCAGTATCTTCCGCTGCCGAGTGTGGAGGAAGCGCTGGCATATCCCTATACGGATTCCGAGCGCACCTCGATGCTCCGCAACCGCTCGCGCCTGTTCGTCGGCAGTCCCGCGACCGTGCAGAAGACGCTGCAGCCGCTGATCGACGCCAGCAAGCCGGACGAGTTGATGG
Organism: Bradyrhizobium sp. 21; assembly: GCF_023073335.1. Classification (GTDB taxonomy): domain Bacteria; phylum Pseudomonadota; class Alphaproteobacteria; order Rhizobiales; family Xanthobacteraceae; genus Bradyrhizobium. The sequence continues at coordinate 376,585 of NZ_JADPJG010000003.1, read as the reverse complement.
TGATCACCGCGGTGTATGATCACGAGGCGCGAAAGAAGTCTTATTCGCTGCTGGCGGAGGCGTTCGGATTGGCGATGCAGGCGGCCTAGGCCGAGGCTATTCCATCGTCGCCCGGAACGGGTGCCCCGGATACACGCCGACGATGCGGAATTCGCGCGAGAAGAATTTCAGCTCCTCGATCGCAAACGCGAGGCCCTTGTCATCGGGGTGGCCGTCGACGTCGGCGTAAAACTGGGTGGCGAAGAAATTGCCGTCGACCATGTAGCTTTCGAGCTTGGTCATGTTGACGCCGTTGGTGGCAAAGCCGCCGAGCGCCTTGTAGAGCGCGGCCGGCAAATTGCGCACGCGAAATACAAAAGTGGTGACCAGCGGCCCGGAGCTTTGCGCGGCCCATTTCGGCTCGCGCGCCAGCACCACGAAGCGCGTGGTGTTGTGTGCCTCGTCCTCGATGTCCTCGGCGAGGATGTCGAGGCCGTAGATTTTTGCGGCAAGGCGCGAGGCGATCGCGGCGACGCTCTTGTCGTTGCGCTCGGAGATGTCGCGGGCGCTGCCGGCGGTATCGGCGTGCACGATCGGCTTGATGCCGAGCTTGCGGATGATGCGCCGGCACTGGCCGAGCGCGTGGACATGGCTCTCGACGCTCTTGATGTCTTCGAGCTTTGTGCCTTTCACCGCCATCAGCTGGTGGCGGACCGGCAAGAACCATTCGCCGATGATGAAAAGGCCTGAGGCCGGCAGCAGATGATGGATGTCGGCGACGCGGCCCGCGACCGAGTTCTCGATCGGGATCATGCCGAGATCGGCCTCGCCCGACGAGATCGCCGACAGCGCGTCCTCGAAAGTGGCGCAGGGCATCGGTTCGGCGTCGGGATAGGCCTCGACGATGGCGATGTGGGAATTGGCTCCCGGTTCGCCCTGGAATGCGATTTTCAGCTTGCTCATGACGGGCCTTGTAGCAGCGGCTCAGGATTTGGAAAGGATGCTGCGCGCGGTCTCGAGGTCCGCAGGCGTGTCGACCCCGCGAGGCACGGTATCGACGACGGTAAAGTCGATGCGCATTCCGGCTTCCAGCGCCCGGAGCTGCTCGAGCTTCTCCTGCAATTCCAGCGGCGAGGGCGGCAGCGCGACGAAACGCTCCAGCGCGGCGCGGCGATAGGCGTAGAGACCGATATGGTGGTAGCGCGGTCCGTCCCCGGTCGGCGCCGTGGCGCGGGTGAAATAAAGTGCGCGCATCCGCCGGCCTCCGAGCGAGGTTCCCACGGCCTTCACGACACTCGGCGCGAGGTCCTCCTCCTCGGTGTGGATCTGGGAGGCCAGTGTTGCGATGTCCACGGCGGGGTCTTGCAGCGGCTGCAGCACCTCGCGAATATTGTCGATCGTGATCGTGGGGAAATCGCCCTGGAGATTGACCACGATCTCGGCCTTGCCGTCCGGATCGAGCTTCCGCATGGCCTCGTGGATGCGGTCCGAGCCGGAGGGGTGCTCCGAGCGAGTCATCACGGCCTCGCCGCCATGAGCGGATACGACGGAGGCGATCTCGGCGGTGTCGGTTGCAACCGCGACCCGGCCGATGCCGGCGGCTTCGGCGCGACGCATCACGTGCACGATCATCGGCAGGCCCGCGATATCGGCGAGCGGCTTGCCGGGCAGGCGGGTGGCCGCCATGCGGGCCGGGATCAGCACCAGGATGCGGGGGTCGGTCATGGGTTCAAAGGTTTGGGTTCAGGGGCCTGGAAAGGGTACGTTTTCCGCACCGAGAAATGGGGTGGGGACGGGCACAAGGCGGGGTCGCTTATACGGGTTGCCAGACCCCGGGCAAACCGATATCTCAATGGCAAAACTCGGGGAAACAAGAAGGACCATTTGATTCTCCCGAGGCTCGTCCTGGCGGCCGCTCGGCCGCTGTTTCCTTCTTGCGGTGTGGGGCCTAGCCGGAAATGGACTCTTTCGAACTCAACAAGATTCTCGGTGCCGTGCTCGGCACCTGTCTCATCCTGCTGGTGACGAGCTTCACCGCGAGCGCGCTGTTCTCGCCCAAGATGCCGGAAAAGCCGGGCTTCGAGATCGCCGTGAAGGAAGTGGCCGGCCACGAGGGTGGTGCTGCGGCCGCTGCTGCGCCCTCCGAGCCGATCGAAAAGCTGCTCCAGACCGCCTCGGTCGAGAAGGGCGCCTCCGCCGCCAAGAAGTGCGGCGCCTGCCACACGTTCGAGAAGGGCGGCCCGAACCGCGTCGGTCCGAACCTCTACGGCGTCGTCGGCGATCATGTCGGCGAGGGCCGTGGCGGCTTCAACTTCTCGGCCGCGATGAAGGGCAAGGGCGGCGCCTGGGATTTCGATGCGCTCAACAAGTTTATCGCCAATCCGAAGGGTTACATCCCCGGCACCGCGATGGGTTTCGCCGGCATCCCGAAGGATAGCGAGCGCGCCGACGTGATCGCCTATTTGAACAGCCTCTCCGACAGCCCGAAGCCGCTGCCCACCGCGGCGAAATAAGGTCTTTCGGCAATCAGTCTTGGAATATGCGGCCAGGCTGAAAAGCCTGGCCGTTTCCTTATCCGGGCCTCGCGGTGAGTTTATCGGGGCGTTTGGCCGCATGGGAGGGGCGGTCGGGCTTCCAAGATGAGGAAAAAGCAACATATTCCGTCGAAACCTCGCCTATATTGGGACCTTAAAGGAGTAGCCTCCTTCAAGACAGGAATGTTGATTTGGCCATTACCCGACGCGATCTCCTGCTCACCGGCACTGCTGCCGCAGCGCTGCCCGCCCTCGGTTCCGTAGCGGGCATTCCCGTCGTCGGCGCGGCCGAGGCGCAGTCTGCCAGTGAGCTCACTTGGCGCCACGCGCTCTCGCTGTTCGGAAAGGTCAAGTATCCCGCTGACTTCAAGCGTTTCGACTACGTCAATCCGGACGCGCCCAAAGGCGGCGTCGCGCGCCAGATCGCCGTCGGCACATTCGACAATTTCAACATCGTCGTCTCTGGCGTAAAGGGGCAGGTCGCCGGTGCCGTGGCGTTCATCTATGAATCCCTCACAACGGCCTCGCTCGACGAAGTCTCGACCGAATACGGCGCGCTGGCCGAAGCCGTCAGCCACCCGGACGATTTTTCCTTCGTCACCTATCGTTTGCGGTCCGAGGCCAAATGGCATGACGGCAAGCCTGTCACCGCCGACGACGTGATCTTCTCGCTGGATTCCTTCAAGAAGCACCACCCGCAGTACTCGGCCTATTACAGCCATGTGACGAAGGCCGAGAAGGTCGGCGAACGCGAGGTGAAGTTCGTGTTCGACGCGCCGGGCAACCGCGAACTGCCGCAGATCGTCGGGCAGCTCACGGTCCTGCCGAAGCATTGGTGGGAGGGGACCGACGCGCAGGGCCGCAAGCGCGACGTCTCCGCCACCACGCTCGAAGTGCCTCTGGGTTCGGGCCCTTACAGGATCAAGGAGTTCGTCGCCGGACGATCGATCGCGCTGGAGCGCGTCAAGGACTATTGGGGGCGCGACCTCGCCGCCAATGTGGGCCGCAATAATTTCGACGAGATGCGCTACGAGTATTTCCGCGACGCCACCGTGGCGATCGAGGCTTTCAAGGCCGATCAGGTCGACTGGCGCACCGAGAACAGCGCGAAGAACTGGGCGACGGCCTACGACTTCCCGGCCGTGACCGAAAAGCGCGTGATCCTCGAGGAATTCGCCAATCGCAGCTCGGGCGTCATGCAGGCGTTCGTGCCGAACCTGCGCCGCGCCAAGTTTGGGGATCCGCGCGTGCGTCGTGCGCTCAACTACGCGTTTGACTTCGAGGAGATGAACAAGCAGATCTTCTACGGTCAGTACAAGCGCGTCAGCAGTTATTTCGACGGCATCGACGAGCTCATGGCGACCGGCTTGCCGCAGGGAAAAGAGCTCGAGATCCTCGAGACCGTCCGCGCCGAGGTTCCGCCCGAGGTCTTCACGACGGCCTACAGCAATCCGGTCGGCGGTAGTCCGGAAGCCGTGCGCGACAATCTGCGCGAGGCGCTGCGCCTGTTCAAGGAAGCCGGCTACGAGGTGCGCGACCGCAAGCTGATCGACGTCAAGACCGGCGCTCAGTTCTCCATCGAATTGCTGAACTCGGATCCTAGCTTCGAACGGATCACGCTGTTCTACAAGCCCTCGCTGGAACGGCTCGGCATCGCCGTCAGCGTACGGACCGTCGATCCGACCCAATACGAGAACAGGACTCGCGAGTGGGATTTCGACATCGTCACCAACTCCTGGGGCGAGTCGCAATCGCCAGGCAACGAGCAGCGCGAGTTCTGGTCGTCGAAGACGGCCGACATCGCGGGGTCGCGCAATATTACCGGCATCAAGAACCCGGCCGTCGACAAGCTGATCGAGCAGGTGATCTACGCCAAGGGGCGCGACGATCTCGTTGCGGCAACCAAGGCACTCGACCGCGTGCTGCTGTGGAATCACTACGTGGTGCCGCAGTGGACTTATACGAAGGTCCGCACCGCGCGCTGGGACCGCTTCGGCCGGCCGGCGGAGTTGCCCAAATACGGTCAGTCCGGCTTCCCGTTCATCTGGTGGTACGACGCAGACAAGGCGGCGCGGATCGCAAAGAAGTCGTGAGGGGCATTTCTCGCATGGCGCAGCTTTCACGCCGGCATGTGTTGGCGCTGGGTGCCGGCGGCGCGTTCAGCGCTGCCTGGCTCCGGGGCGCGACAGCGTCCGAAATGCCCGCCGAGGCGCACGGCATCTCGGCGTTCGGCGACCTCAAATATCCCGCCGACTTCCACCATTTCGACTACGTGAATGTCGATGCGCCGAAGGGCGGTACGTTCTCGCTGATTCCGTCGGTGCGCGCGTACAACCAGTCCTACCAGACCTTCAACTCGCTCAACGCCTTCATCCTCAAGGGTGACGGCGCGCAAGGCATGGACATGACGTTTGCGCCGCTGATGGTGCGTGCAAATGACGAGCCGGACGCGATGTACGGGCTTGCCGCCAAATCCGTGCGGATATCACCGGACAGGCTGGTCTATCGCTTCACGATGCGGCCCGAGGCGAAATTCCACGACGGCACGAAGCTCACCGCGCACGACGCGGCGTTTTCGCTGACGGCGCTGAAGACCAAGGGCCATCCGCTGATCATCGTGCAGATGCGCGACATGGTCAGCGCGGAAGCGATCGACGATGCGACCCTCGTCGTCAGCTTTGCCAAGGGACGGGCGCGCGACGTGCCGCTTTATGTCGCGAGCCTGCCGATTTTCTCGAAAGCCTATTATGCATCTCGCGCCTTCGACGAAACGTCTCTGGAGATTCCGCTGGGCTCGGGCCCGTACAAGGTCGGGAAATTCGAGGTCAATCGCTACATCGAGTTCGAGCGGGTGAAGGACTGGTGGGCTGCCGATCTGCCGCCATGCCGCGGCAGCTACAATTTCGAAATCGTGCGCTATGAGTTTTATCGCGACCGCGACGTCGCCTTCGAGGGATTTACCGGCAAGAACTATCTCTACCGCGAGGAGTTTACTTCCCGCCTCTGGGCGACGCGCTATGACTTCCCTGCAGTGAAGGATGGTCGCGTCAAACTGGAGATCGTGCCCGACGACACGCCGTCCGGCGCGCAAGGCTGGTTCATCAACACGCGGCGCGACAAGTTCAGGGATCCGCGCGTGCGCGAGGCCCTGATCGATGCTTTCGACTTCGAATGGACCAACAAGACCATCATGTACGGCGCCTATGCCCGGACGGTGTCGCCGTTCCAGAATTCGGACCTGATGGCGAGCGACGGGCCTCCTCCGCCGGACGAGCTCAAGCTGCTGAAGCCGTTTCGCGGCCAGGTTCCCGACGAAGTGTTCGCCGCGCCGTTTACACCGCCGGTTTCTGACGGCTCCGGGCTGGATCGCAGCCTGTTGCGAAAGGCGCAGCAACTGCTGAGCGAGGCCGGCCTTCCGATCAAGGACGGCAAGCGGGTGTTGCCGAACGGAGAGGTGTTCAAGATCGAGTTTCTGCTGGACGAGCCTTCCTTCCAGCCGCACCATGCGCCCTACGTCAAGAACCTCGCGACGCTCGGCATCGAGGCGAGCGTGCGTCTCGTCGATGCCGTGCAACACAAGGCGCGCCAGGAAGATTTCGATTTCGACATGACGATCCAGCGCTTCAGCATGTCGGCGACGCCGGGCGATGCCATGCGCGCGTTCTTTTCGTCGCAGGTCGCGGCAACCAAGGGCTCTTACAATCTCGCGGGCGTCGCCAGCCCGGCGATCGACGCCATGATCGAGAAAATCATGACGGCCGACAACCGCGAGGAATTGACCGTCGCCTGCCGTGCCTTCGACCGTCTGTTCCGCGCCGGCCGCTATTGGGTGCCGCAATGGTATAACAAGACGCACCGGCTCGCTTATTGGGATCAGTTCAGTCATCCGCAGAAGCAGCCGCGTTATGCCAATGGCGTCGGCGCTCCCGACATCTGGTGGTTCGACCGCGCCAAGGCCGCCAAGCTCGAGCAGGCGAAATAGCCATGAGCGCCTACATCGCCCGCCGCATCCTGCTGATGATCCCGACCCTGCTCGGGATCCTCTTCGTCTCCTTCGTCGTCGTGCAGTTCGCGCCGGGCGGTCCGGTGGAGCGCGTGATCGCGCAGCTGTCCGGCGCCGACACCGGCGGGACCTCGCGCATTTCAGGCGGCAGCGACTTTGCACAGCGCGCGCCCGGGCAGCTGGGCGCCGGCGGCGATGCCATCAACTCGAAATATCGCGGCGCGCAGGGGCTCGATCCTGATTTCATCAAGAAGCTGGAGAAGCAGTTCGGCTTCGACAAGCCGGCGCCGGAACGCTTCGCCCTGATGGTGTGGAACTTCGCCCGCTTCGACTTCGGCAAGAGCTATTTTCGCGACGTCAGCGTCCTGCAGCTCGTCAAGGAGAAGTTGCCGGTCTCGATCTCGCTGGGGATATGGCTGACGCTGCTCACCTACCTGATCTCGATTCCGCTCGGCATCCGCAAGGCGGTCAGGGACGGAACGCGCTTCGACACCTGGACGTCGAGCGTGCTCGTGCTCGGCTACGCTATTCCGGGCTTCCTGTTCGCGATCCTCCTGATCATCCTGTTTGCCGGAGGCTCGTTCTTCAACTGGTTCCCGCTGCGCGGACTGACCTCAGACGGCTGGTCGCAATTTCCCTGGTACTGGAAGATCATCGATTACTTCTGGCATTTGACGTTGCCGCTGATCGCGATGGGGCTCGGCGCGTTCACCACCATGACGTTCCTGACCAAGAACTCTTTTCTGGACGAGATCCGCAAGCAATATGTGATGACCGCGCGCGCGAAAGGCTGCAGCGAGAATCGGGTGCTCTATGGCCACGTCTTCCGCAACGCGATGCTGATCGTCATCGCCGGCTTTCCCAGCACCTTCATTCACGCCTTCTTCTCGGGCTCGCTTCTGATCGAGACCATCTTCTCGCTGGACGGGCTGGGGCTGCTCAGTTTCGAGAGCGTTCTCAACCGCGACTATCCCGTGGTGTTCGGCACGCTCTTCATCTTTTCGCTCGTCGGCCTCGTGATCAACCTGATCTCCGACCTGACCTATATGTGGATCGATCCGCGGATCGATTTCGAGGCGCGGGAGGTCTGATGACGCTGGCCGCCCCCACCACGCCGATCGAAGCCACCGCGAAGTCGCCGCTCGGCGACGTCGTGCCGATCACGCGCAAACCGTTCGTGCCGTCGCCGATCAACAAGCGGCGCTGGCAGAATTTCAAGGCGAACCGGCGCGGCTACTGGTCGTTCTGGATCTTCATGATCCTGTTTGTGGTGTCGCTGTTCGCGGAGCTGATCGCCAATGACCGGCCGTTCATGATCAAATATGATGGCCGTCTCTACTGGCCGTCCGTCGTCACCTATTCGGAAACCACTTTCGGCGGCGACTTCGAAACGGCGGCCGATTATCGCGATCCCTATTTGCAGAAGCTGATCAGGGATAAGGGTGGCATCATCGTCTGGCCGCTGATCCGCTACTCCTACGACACCCACAATCTCGATCTGCCGACGCCGGCGCCGTCGCCGCCGACCTGGATGCTGACGGAAGCGCAGTGCAAACCTGTCGTCGAGAAGAAAGGCCTCAAAGGCTGCCGCGATCTCGAATACAACTGGCTCGGCACCGACGATCAAGGCCGTGACGTGGTGGCGCGACTGATCTACGGCTTCCGCATCTCGGTGCTGTTCGGCCTCTGCTTGACAATCGTCTCCTCCGTCGTCGGCATTGCGGCCGGTGCGGTGCAGGGCTATTTCGGCGGCTGGATCGACCTGTTGTTCCAGCGTTTCATCGAGATATGGACTGCGATCCCTTCGCTCTATCTGCTGCTGATCCTGTCGTCGGTGCTCGTGCCCGGTTTCTTCGTGCTTCTCGGCATCCTGCTGTTGTTTTCCTGGGTATCGCTGGTGGGACTCGTGCGCGCGGAATTTCTGCGCGGGCGCAATTTCGAGTACATCCAGGCGGCGCGGGCGCTCGGCGTGTCGAACAAGGTCATCATGTTCCGGCATCTGTTGCCGAACGCGATGGTCGCGACGATGACGTTCCTGCCATTCATCGTCTCCTCGTCGGTCATGACACTCACGGCCCTCGACTTCCTCGGCTTCGGGTTGCCGCCCGGCTCACCGTCGCTCGGCGAGATGCTGTCGCAGGGCAAGTCCAACGTGCAGGCGCCCTGGCTCGGTTTCTCCGGCTTCTTCTCGGTCGCGATCATGCTGTCACTCTTGATCTTCATTGGCGAGGCCGTGCGCGACGCCTTCGACCCGCGCAAGACGTTCAGGTAAACCAATGGACGCGATCAACCAGCCCCTGCTTGCCGTGCGCGACCTCTCGGTGGCCTTCCACCAGGGCGGCGCCACCACGCTCGCGGTCGACAAGGTCTCGTTCCAGATCAAGCGCGGTGAGTGCGTGGCGCTGGTCGGCGAGTCCGGCTCCGGCAAGTCGGTCAGCGCGCTCTCGATCCTCAAGCTCTTGCCCTATCCGAACGCCTCGCATCCCTCGGGCAGCATCCGCTTCAAGGGGCGCGAGCTGATCGACCAGTCGGAGCGGGAGATGCGCGAGATTCGCGGCAGCGACATCTCGATCATTTTCCAGGAGCCGATGACCTCGCTCAATCCGCTGCACACGATCGAGGCGCAGATCGGCGAGATCATCCAGCTCCATAACCCGACCAGCAATGCCGAGGCGCGCAGGCGGACGCTGGAATTGCTGACGCAGGTCGGCATTCCCGAGCCTGAAACGCGGCTGAAGAGCTATCCGCACCAGCTCTCCGGCGGCCAGCGCCAGCGCGTGATGATCGCGATGGCGCTCGCCAACGAGCCGGACCTGTTGATCGCGGACGAACCGACCACGGCGCTCGACGTCACCGTGCAGGCGCAGATCCTGGCGTTGCTCGCCGAAATCCGCGCGCGGCTCGGCATGAGCCTGCTCTTCATCACCCACGATCTCGGCATCGTGCGCCGCATCGCCGACCAGGTCTGCGTCATGAAGGGCGGCGAGATCGTCGAGCAGGGGCCGGTCGAGCAGGTCTTCAAAAGCCCGAAGCATCCCTATACGCGCGATCTGCTTGCCGCGGAACCGAAGCCGGATCCAGCGCCACCGCAGCCGGATGCGCCGGTGGTGATGTCGGCCGACGACCTGAAAGTGTGGTTCCCGATCAAGCGCGGGTTGATGCGCAAGACGGTCGGTCACATCAAGGCGGTCGACGGCGTCAGCATCGCCGTACGCAAGGGTGAGACGCTCGGCGTTGTCGGCGAGTCCGGCTCGGGCAAGACCACGCTGGGGCTGGCATTGATGCGGCTGATCTCCTCGAACGGACGCATCGTGTTCCTGGGAAAAGATATCCAGGGTCTGCGCTTCAAGGAGATGCGGCCCTTCCGGCGCGACATGCAGATCGTGTTTCAGGATCCGTTCGGCTCGCTCAGCCCGCGCATGTCGGTTGCTGACATCGTCGCCGAAGGTCTCTCCGTGCATCAGCCAAGGCTGTCGCGCGGGGAGCGCGAGGAGCGCGTCGTCAAGGCGCTCGAGGATGTCGGGTTGAAAGCGGACACCCGCCACCGCTATCCGCATGAATTCTCCGGCGGCCAGCGTCAGCGCATCAGCATCGCGCGCGCGGTGGTGCTGGAGCCGGATTTCGTGGTGCTGGACGAGCCGACCAGCGCGCTCGACATGCTGATCCAGGCGCAGATGGTCGACCTACTGCGCGAGCTCCAGCGCCGGCGTGATCTCACCTACATGTTCATCTCGCATGATCTGCGCGTCGTCGCCTCGCTCGCCAGCCACCTGATCGTGATGCGCGGCGGCAAGGTGGTCGAGGAAGGTCAGGCCGCCGAACTGTTCAAGAATCCGAAGACGGATTACACGCGCGCGCTGTTTGCGGCGGCGTTCCGGCTTGAGAGCGAAGGTGGAGGCGCGGTCGCGACGTAGCCTCGGCTAGAGCCGCTTGATCGCCACGACCTCGCTGCCGGCCTGCTTGATCCGCGCGATTGCCGGCTCGGTCGGCTCGACCACGGTGGCCATGTGATGCGCATTGGCGTGAATCACGGTGCTGCCGTCGCGAACGATGGCGACATGGCCCTTCCAGAAGACCAGATCGCCACGTTGCAGGTTGCTTCGCTCACGCGGCTCCAGCAAGCGGCCGAGGCCCGCCTGCTGCATGTCGCTGTCGCGCGGGCACCCGGTGCCCGCTGATGTCAGCGAAACCTGCACCAGGCCCGAGCAATCGATGCCAAAACTGCTTTTGCCGCCCCAGAGATAGGGCGTACCGACGAAGCGCTCGGCGACTGCGACGAAATCCGGCTCGCGATGACCAAGCGGGGCGAGGTGGACCTTGGGCAGATATTGTCCCTCGCGCGTCACTGCGAAGCTGCCGTCCTCGCGCGCGACCGCGATCTTCGATCCCATCACCAGCGTGTCGGCGGGCGGCAGCTTGATCGAGGGACCGGGGAACGCAAACGTGCGGAGCGCGCTGACCATATGGGTGGGCGCGGCCGAGGGCTTCATGAGCGCCGCATCCGGCAGCCAGCCGACATAGCCATCGCCGCCAAGCTGACCCCAGGCCCAGCCCTCGCCGTTGCGATCGTAAACCGTGACGCGCTCGCCGCGCAGCGCTTGTGTCATCAGCATCGCGTTCGACGACGGCTGCTCGCGCACGGGCGCGATCGCTTCGAATATCTCGAACTCCTCACCGGTGACGAAGCGCTCCGCCTGCACCTTGCCTTCGAGATATTTCGCGGCGAGGTCGCCCCGCGCTGGCGTCAGCCGCGGATCGTGGCTCGAATCGTGTCCTGGATCAGGCATAGCGCTCGCTCAGCAATGCGTAAATGGCGCGCGCGGCCTGGCACTCACCGCCTTCGGGGCGCGCGGGCTTCGCCGAGGGCGTCCAGCCATAGATGTCGACATGGAGCCAGCTTTTGGCCTGCTCGACGAAGCGTTGCAGGAACAGCGCGCAAATGATCGAGCCGGCGAAGCCGCCGGACGGTGCGTTGGTGATGGTGGCGGTCTTGGAGTCCAGCCACGCATCGTAAGGCGGCCACAGCGGCATGCGCCACAACGGATCGTTCTCCTTCAGAGCGCAACGCGCGACGTCGGCAGCCAGCGTCTCATCATTGGTGTAAAAGGGCGGTAAATCAGGCCCCAGCGCGACGCGTGCGGCTCCCGTCAACGTGCCGAGATCGATCAGCAGGTCGGGCTCTTCCTCGTCGGCCAGCGCCAGCGCGTCGGCGAGCACCAGGCGCCCTTCTGCATCGGTGTTGCCGATCTCGACTGTGATGCCCTTGCGCGAAGTAAAAATGTCGAGCGGGCGGAAGGCATTGCCGGCGACCGCGTTCTCCACGGCCGGAATCAGCACGCGCAGCCGCAGCTTCAGCTTCGCATCCATCACCATGCGCGCCAACGCCAGCACGTTGGCGGCGCCACCCATGTCCTTCTTCATGATCAGCATGCCGCTCGACGGCTTGAGGTCGAGCCCGCCGGTATCGAAGCAGACGCCCTTGCCGACCAGCGTCACCTTGGGGTGAGCCGGGTCGCCCCAATTGAAGTCGATCAGCCGCGGCGCGCGGTCCGAGGCCATGCCGACGGCGTGGATCAGCGGAAAATTCGTCTTCAAGTCCTCACCGATGGTGCAGGCAAAGCTTGCACCGAATTCGGCGGCGAGATCCCGCGCGGCGGCGGCCAATTCCTCCGGCCCCATGTCATTGGCGGGCGTGTTGATAAGGTTGCGCGCCAGCATCGCAGCGTCCGCCATGCGGTCGATCTCGGCCGCGTCGACGCCCTCGGGCGGCACGAGGCGGACCTCGGGGCGATCCGCCTTGCGGTACCGGGCGAAGCGGTAGCTGCCGAGCGCGAAGGCGAGGGCGGCGAGCCGTGCATCGTGCGGTGCATTGGCGAAGCGATAGACGCCCGGCGGCAGCAGGCTAGCCAGGGCGCCCGGCCGGAACAGGTCGCGCGATCTCGCACCTTCGTCCTCGAGGCCGAACAACACTTGCGCGATCGCGCCATCGGGCGCAGGCAGCGCGAGATAGCCGCCCGGCTTGGCAGCAAAAGCGTTCGCGGTGGCGAACTGGCGTTGCGCTGGCTGCAGCGTCTCGGCGACCTGATCCCAGCTCGACTTGGTGACGAAGGTGATCGGGATGGCGGTGGGCGACGTCTCGAAGACAGAAGGCATTGGCGGGTCCGGATCGTCAGATCGAGCGGGTCATACGAACGGACGAGACTTCGCAGAGTTTCGCCGCCGCTGCAATCGGCTTTGCCGTCACCGCTCAGTGAGCCGCTACTCGCAGCAAGGGGGCCATGCTAGGTTCCGGCAACGGCCCTCAGGTGCGGACATCACCGGCGGCCGACGACAAAGCCGGCCGGGAGGAAATGCAATGGAATTTGTGTGGAGCGTGGTCACATTCATGGGCCAGGCCGTCGAGGCGATTTTCGGCTATGTCGAGCATCATCATTGGATCTTCGCGTTCCTTGCCGGCGGTTACGTCTTCTATCTCCACGACCGCTCCGTTCACGCGCGGTTCGATGCGCTTGACAGGCGCATCGACGAAATTCGCAAGCGGCTTGCCATCGAATATTGATCGGGCGGCGAAACCATGATCGCCCAGGTCTCGTATCTTAGGCTGAGAACTACCGTTCACGCGAACGCGGCCGCAGGGCTTTACTAGCGTTCTGGTTGTGGCATTATTGACGAATATTTTAAATTGTGCCGGCGGGTTCTGCCCGTACCGAGCGCAAGAACGCGGCGCGCAGTCGGTACTTACCCGGGTTCATCATGGCCCGTGTCGATACCGGACTGAACCGGATCATCGAAGGCATTTCTCTCATCGTTTGGGCGGCGCAGCATTCGCAATGAGCGGCGCAAAATGGATAGATCGTTCGTCATCGTACAAATTTCAGACCTGCATCTGGACGGGGCGGGCCGGCTGCTCGCGACGATCGAGACGCTCAATGCCGCAATTCGCGAGAGGATGGCGGACTTCGCGGATGTCCCCGATCGCATCCTGCTGATCACGGGCGATCTCGTGGACGACCCGACGCCGCGCGCGCTCGACGAAGCGCTCGCCGTCATCGCGTCCTTCCGGCAGACCGGGCTGTTCACCGACATCCAGGCAATTGCTGGCAATCACGACGTCAAGCGCCCGAGCCAGCGTGCGGGCCGCTACGACGCCTACGATTACCTGCATCTGCCGCGGACCTCGAAGAGCGTCTACTACCGCCAGGCTGGCCTCGATCTGGTGCTGCTGGATTCCAACCGCGCGAGCCTCACGACCCTCGCGAGCGGCAATATCGACCAGAAGGCCTATAGCGCCATGGTTGCGGATTCCGCGCGGCTGAGCGTCGAGCTCGCGGGCAGCCTTGGGTCGGCCGGCCGCGCCGATCATGCCGAGCCGGCGGAAAACCTGGTGCGCGTGCTGGCGCTGCACCATCATCCGCTGCCGCAGGCGACCGGAGAGGGAAAGCGGTTTCTCGGCGTGCCCGACGAGCCGCTGATGTATCTCGCCGCGCCAGCGACCTTCCTCGAAGCGGCGACTTCCCTCAACGTTGATCTGGTTCTGCACGGACACCGGCATGTCGAGGGGCTGACACGCTATTCGATCCCCGATCCGAGCGCCACGTCGAGCGAGAGCAGTGCAGCATTCTGGCGCACGATCTACGTCTTGTCCTGTCCCTCATCGACCGGGCAAGCCGGTGACGATGCCGGCTTCAACATCATCCATTTCGGCCCGATGTCCCATGCCGGCCGCACGGAGTATCGCTTCGAGATTGCGCGCTACTCGCGGCCACGCAACGATGGTGTCTTCAGGCCGCTCGATTCTAACCTGCCTCACGGCGTCATCAGGCTGCCGGCCGGGCGGGATTTTTCCCGTGACCCCGCCGTCCAGTCGGCCATCGAGATCGACGCCTGCACGATGCTGAAGCGGGATCAGGTCGCAGCTTTCGCCAGCCGGCTCCTGCTGCGCCGCGCCTTCTATGCCGACGACGAGGTGGATTGGGCCGACGTGCTCCACGTCTATCTTGTCACCTCTCACGTCTGGGCCGAGCTCGAGGGCAAACTCTCGAGGTCTGCGCGCAAGCATGACGTCGAGGCAGCGGCCGCGGTGACATCGCTGCTGCGCCGATTGATCGAGCAATCGGCCAACGTGCTCGGCATCGATGATGTTCAGCTCGACGAGCTCCGCGCGAGGCGTCTGGTCAATCGTGACGATCTTCGGCGCGAATTGCCGAGGATGGCGCGCCCGGGCATCGATGTGGAAGCCGAGGGGCGGCAACGACTGCATTGGCTGCGGGACCTGAACGCGCAGGCAAAGGCGCTTGGCCTCGATCCGGGTCTCGGCGGCAAGGTGCCGCCGCAGACGCCCCGGTGACGGGCGCGCCGCGCGGCGTTAACCGGCCGTTAGGGTTAACAGTCTATTGCTGGCGCGTTCGGCTCGATCAATCGGCTCGAGAGTCAAAGCGTCATGCGTCAACGGTTCAGTCTTGAGCGGTTCAGTCTTGCCCGGCTTCTTGCGTCCACCTCGCTGGTCGCGGCGGTGGCCATGGGCCTAGGCGGCTGCACGGCGATGTCGAAACTCTCCGACGTCACGGGCTCGACCGGGTCGCACGCGGAGGCCGCTCCCCCCGATCCCGCGCGCGCCGTCGACGTCTATGGCGAGCGCTACCGTGCCAATCCCAAGGACGCCGATGCGGCGCTCGGCTATGGCCAGGCCTTGCGCGCCAACGGCCAGCGCGCCCAGGCCGCCGCCGTGCTCGAGCAGGCGACCATTGCCAATCCCGGCAACAAGGCGCTGATGGCTCAATACGGCCGTGCACTCTCCGACAACGGCAATTTCCAGCAGGCTTTCGACGTGCTGTCGAAGGCGCATTCGCCCGACAACCCGGATTGGCGCCTGCTCTCGGTGCAGGGTACCGCGCTCGATCAGATGGGCCGTCACGAGGAAGCGCGCTCCTATTATGCGAGCGCGCTGAAGATCGCGCCGGGTGATCCGGGCGTGCTTTCCAATCTCGGCCTGTCCTACATGTTGTCGAGAGAGTTGCCGAAGGCCGAAGACGCGCTGCGGCAAGCCTACGCCTCGCCGCGCGCAAGCGCGCGGGTGCGGCAGAATCTCGGTCTGGTCGTCGGTCTCCAGGGCCGTTTCGCCGAAGCCGAGACCATCGTGAAGGCGGACCTGCCGCCGGACCAGGCGGCGGCCAATGTCGCCTATCTCAAGGAAATGCTGAGCCGCAGCGACGGGTCGCGCGGGGCACCGAAGCGCACTCCGGTAGCTTCGCTCGCCCAGCCCGACTGATCAGACGTGTCTTCCAATCTTGAAGGCGTCCGCGGACCGCGCGCGGCCCGCGTCTGACGTCACTGCATCTCGGTGATCTTGATGCCGGTCGGTCCGAGAATGACGACGAACAGCACCGGCAGGAAGAACAGGATCATCGGCACTGTCAGCTTCGGCGGCAGTGCGGCGGCCTTCTTCTCGGCTTCGTTCATGCGCATGTCGCGGTTTTCCTGCGCCATGACGCGCAAGGATTGGCCGAGCGGGGTGCCGTAACGCTCCGCCTGCTGGAGCGCGAGACATACCGACTTGACGCCCTCGAGCCCGGTGCGCCGCGCCAGGTTCTCATAGGCGACCTTGCGATCCTGCAAATAGGACAGCTCGGCCGTGGTCAGGGTGAACTCCTCCGACAGCGCGATCGACTGGCCAACGATTTCGACCGCGACCTTCCGGAACGCCATCTCGACCGACATGCCGGATTCGATGCAGATCAGGAGCAGGTCGAGCGCATCGGGAAAGGCGCGCTTGATCGAGAGCTGGCGCTTGGAGATCGCGTTCCTGAGGAACAGCATCGGCGCCTGAAGGCCGAGATAGGCCGCGCCGACGCAGATGCCGATCTTGATCGGCATCGACTTCTCCAGATGGGCGATCAGGAACACGTAGATGACCGAGCCGGCGAACAACACGATCGGGGCCACCAGGCGGGCAAACAGGAAGGTGATGTAGGGCGCCTGGCCGCGATAGCCCGCCATGATGAGCTTGTCCCGCGCGGCTTCCTGCGCGAGCCATTTGGTCAGGTTGAAGTCGTCGACGACCTTCGAGACGAGCTGCTTCGGCGTCTGGCGCAGCGAGACCTTTTCGCTCTTGTGGAGGCGCTCGCGCTCGCGCTGCCGGATGCGCTCACGTTCGTTCGCCACCGCCTTCATGCGCTTGGAGAGGCCCTCGCCGGCGAACAGCGGCATCACCAGCGTATAGACGGTGGCGCTGGCGGCGATGGCCGCCAGCATCATGGTCATGAAGCGGACGTCGTGAAGTCTCGAAACGAGGAACTCTACCATGAGGCACCATCAGAAGTCGAAGTTGATCATCTTCTTCATCACCATGATGCCGACCGACATCCAGACGACGCAGCCGACCAGCATGAGCTGGCCGGTGGGATGAGTCCAAAGCAGCGAGATGTATTGCGGCGTCGTGAGGTAGACGAGAAACATCACGATAGGCGGCAGCGAGCCGATGATGCCGGCCGAGGCCTTGGCCTCCATCGACATCGCCTGGATCTTCTCTTTCATCTTCTTGCGGTCGCGCAGCACCCTGGAGAGGTTGCCGAGCGCTTCGGAGAGGTTGCCGCCCGATTTCTGCTGGATCGAGATGACGATACCGAAAAAATTGGCCTCGGGCAGCGGCATGCGATCGTAGAGTCGCGTGCAGGCCTCGCCGAGCGGCATGCCGATCGCCTGCGTCTCGATGATCTGGAGGAATTCGCTGCGCAGCGGTTCGGGCGCGTCGGCGGCGACGACCTTGATCGATTCGAACAGCGGCAGGCCCGCCTTGATGCCGCGGACGATGACGTCGACAGCGTCGGGCAACGCCGCCAGGAACTTGTTTTCGCGGCGCTTCTTCAGGAAGCCCAGCGCCCAGCGCGGCAGGCCGAAGCCGCCGGCAAAGGCAAGGCCGCCGGCGCCGAGCAGGCCGCCGCCGACGAACAAGGCGACTGCGAACAGCACGCCCGCCACGACGGCGGACACGATCCAGAATTTCTGCGGCGCCCAGTCGAGGCCGGCCTGCGACAGGCGAACACTGAGCGGTACGCTCTTCTCCTGCTGGCGCCGTGCCTCGAGATCCTTGAGCGAGGTCTCGACCTGCTCGCGGCGCGAGCGCTGCGTCTTCTCGGCCTGGCGGGTCGTGGGCGCCTCCGCGCGCGAGATCGAGGCGCGGCGGCTCTCCGCCTTCCGTTCCCCGGACAGCATGGGATAGAGGAAGACCCAGGCGAGGCCGCCGACGGTGGCGGTGGCGAGGAAGGCGAGGGCAAGGACTTGCATGTTCATGGCTGTGCTGACCTGCTCACGTCGTCGGCGCCACTTCCGCGGCGTCGAGCGCCGCGGCAAGGCGCTTCTCTTCGCCGTAATAGCGGGCGCGCTCCCAGAATTTCGGGCGGCCGATCCCGGTCGAGCGGTGCCGGCCGATGATCTTGCCGTTGGCATCCTCGCCGACCATGTCGTAGAGGAAGACGTCCTGGGTGATGATGGTGTCGCCTTCCATGCCCATCACCTCGGTGATGTGGGTGATGCGGCGCGAGCCGTCGCGCAGGCGCGCGGCTTGGACGATGACGTCGATCGAGGCGCAGATCATCTCGCGGATGGTGCGCGAAGGCAGGGAGAAGCCGCCCATCGTGATCATGGATTCGCAGCGCGACAGCGCCTCGCGCGGATTGTTGGCGTGCAGGGTGCCCATCGAGCCGTCATGGCCGGTGTTCATGGCCTGGAGCAGGTCGAAAGCCTCGGGTCCGCGGACCTCGCCGACGATGATGCGCTCGGGACGCATACGCAGGCAGTTGCGCACGAGTTCGCGCATGGTGACCTGGCCCTCGCCCTCGATGTTGGGCGGGCGGGTTTCCAGCCGCACCACATGAGGCTGCTGGAGCTGGAGCTCGGCGGCGTCTTCGCAGGTGATGACGCGCTCGTCGTGCTCGATATAGTTGGTCAGGCAGTTGAGCAGCGTGGTCTTGCCGGAGCCCGTACCGCCGGAGATCAGCACATTACAGCGGACACGGCCGATGATCTGCAGGATTTCGGCGCCTTCCGGCGAGATCGCGCCGAACTTGACGAGCTGGTCGAGCGTCAGCTTGTCCTTCTTGAATTTTCGGATGGTGAGCGTGGGCCCGTCGATCGACAGCGGGGGCACGATGGCGTTGACGCGGGAGCCGTCGGCGAGGCGCGCGTCGCAGATCGGCGAGGATTCGTCGACGCGCCGGCCGACCTGGCTGACGATGCGCTGGCAGATATTGAGCAGCTGCTGGTTGTCTCGGAAGCGGATGCCGGTGCGCTGGATCTTGCCGTTGACTTCGATGTAGACGGTGTTGGCGCCGTTGACCATGATGTCGGCGATGTCGTCGCGCGACAACAGCGGCTCGAGCGGGCCGTAACCGAGAACGTCGTTGCAGATGTCGTCGAGCAGCTCTTCCTGCTCGGCGATCGACATCACGATGTTCTTGATCGCGATGATCTCGTTGACGATGTCGCGAATTTCCTCGCGCGCGGATTCGGAGTCCAGCTTGGCGAGCTGTGCCAGATCGATGGCTTCGATCAGCGCGCCGAAGATCGTCGCTTTGACCTCGTAGTAATTGTCCGAGCGGCGGGATTCGATGGTCGGCGCAGGCTTTGCCGGAGCAAGCGGCGGCGAGGCGACCGCCGGCGGGGGCGGCGCGCGCGACACCGCGGGCGCCGGAGCCTGTGCTGGCTCTGGCGACACGGCGCCGGGCTTGGGAGCCCGAGTATCGGTGTCTGTTCCGCTACGCTTACCGAACACTTAACGACTCCATGCGGCGGCTTATTTTCCGCGCAACTTATCAATCAGGGGTGAAAGCAAGGACGACTTTTGTTTCTTCGTCTCGCTGCGGCCGGTCAGGCGCTGGGCAATCTGAAGGAACATCTCGATCGACTTGTGGTTGGCGGAGATCTCCGCGATCATCTGGCCGTTGTTCGCCGCCGAGCCGAAGATCTGCGGCTCGAACGGGATCGAGACCACCGGCTGGCTCTCGATCGCCTTGGCGAACTCCGCGGCAGCGATTTCGGGCCGTTTCGGCACGCCGACCTGGTTCAGGCAGTACAACGGCGGCCGGTCGTTGGGGCGCGCGGCCTTCAGCAGATCGAACAGGTTCTTGGTGTTGCGCAAATTGGCGAGATCAGGCGCCGCCACGATCAGGATGTCGTCCGCCCCGATCAAAGCGCGCTTGGTCCAGCCCGACCATTGGTGCGGAACGTCGAGCACGATGCAGGGCATGGTGGAGCGCAGCGTGTCGAACACGGAATCGAAGGCGTCGACGCCGAAATCATAGACCCGGTCGAGCGTCGCCGGCGCCGCCAGCAGGCTGAGGTGGTCGGTGCATTTCGATAGCAGGCGGTCGATGAAGGCGGTGTCGACGCGATCGGGGGAGAACACGGCGTCGGCAATGCCCTGCGGCGGGTCCTGGTTGTAGTCGAGCCCGGCGGTGCCGAAAGCGAGGTCGAGGTCGGCGACGACCGAATCCATCGCGAGATCGCGCGCGATCGCCCAGGCGACGTTGTGGGAGATGGTCGAAGCGCCGACGCCGCCCTTGGCCCCGACCACGGCGATGATGCGGCCGACCGCCTTGGCTTCCGGAGCCGAGAACAGGTTGCAGATCGAGCGCACGACGTCGATCGCGCCGACCGGGGCCAGCACGTAGTCGCTGACGCCGCGGCGCACCAACTCGCGGTAGAGCGTGACATCGTTGATGCGGCCGATCACGACCACGCGGGTGCCGGCGTCGCAGACGGTTGCGAGATGGTCGAGCCCGCCCAGGAGGTCGTTGCGGCCGTCGCTCTCGATCACGATCACGTTCGGCGTGGGCGCCGAGCGGTAGGCCTCGATCGCAGCCGCCATACCGCCCATCTGGATCTTCAGATGGGCCTTGCCGAGACGGCGATCCTCGCCGGCCGACTGCACGGCGGCAGCCGTTTCCACGCTCTCGCAGAAAGCCTGGACCGAGACGCGCGGCGCGGGCGCAATATGCTCCTCGACCGGCGGGAGAGATGCCTCAGGCTGCTCTTCTTGGGACTGGCGAGCGTAGCTGATCATCTGCCGGTGTCGCTGAGTTTGGCCCTGTCGGCCTCAGGATAGGTGATCCCCGTCGACATTCCCTTACGATACTTCTCGAATGCGGCGGTGCGCCGCGCCGTGTAGACCGGCGTTTCGGGCCGCGGCTGCTCGAGATCCGACGGATTGTCGACCATCGCCGCGAGGTTGCGCTGATAAGCGCAGCCGTAATTGTAATAGTCCTTGTTCTCGAACCAGCTCTTGTTCTTCATCGAAGGGCCGATGTCCTCGGGCCACAGACCGCAGGGACCCGCGACCGCGGCGATCTTGGAATAGGTGAGCCGGATCGGCGGCAGGAAGCGCTTGTCTTCCGGCTGATAAGTGCGCGCGCTGACGCCGCGCGGCGGAACGCCCGCCGCCGACAGCATCGCCTGGATTTCACGCATCGTGTCCGCGACCGGACGCGCATTGGGCGTGCCGGACGGCACGTCGATCCGGATCGCCCCGGTGCCTTCGTGCAGCCAGGCCGATGCAACGCCCATCACGTCGGCGCGCTGGGCGGCGGTCAATCCGCCGCGGGCATGGCCGACGAAGACGACGATGGAGCGGTTCTGCTCCTCGATCGCGATCGGATGGCGCTGCTTGTAGTCGTCGGGAATCGAGGCCGTCGCCGCTTCGTCGTGCTGGCAGCCGCCAAGGGCGAGCGCCATGCCGACGAGCGCGCCACCGAGGCGGATGGCGCGTCTGCGAATCTGGGGTGGTCTTGTGATCTTCATGAAGTCCCCGTTCCGCCTCAGTCGGTGATGAAGCCGTAGGTGCCGCGGTAGTTCTTGGCCGGTTCGGTCCGGCCGGGCACACCGTAGATGCGGTTGATGTTGCCGAGCAGCTCGGCCTGCGGATCCGCAGGCGCGGAGAAGCCATCATCCGGCCGCGAGAGGTCCTTTTGCGCAACGGCCCGAACGATATAGGGCGTTACGATCACGACCAGCTCGGTCGTGTTGTTGACGAAGTCGCGGCTGCGGAACAGCGTGCCGAGAATCGGGAGCTGCATCAGGCCCGGCAGTCCGCTGACCGCCTGCTTGGTCTGCTGCTGGATCAGGCCGGCCATCGCCATCGCGCCGCCGGAGGGAATTTCCAGCGACGTCTCGGCGCGGCGGGTCTTGATCGAGGGCACCGTCAGCGAGTTCACCGAAGTCGAGGTCACGGCCTGGGACAGCGTGATCGCATTTTCGTTTGAGAGCTCCGAGACCTCGGTCATCACCCGCAGGCTGATCTTGCCCTCGGTCAGGACGACGGGGGTGAAGTTGAGCGAGATGCCGAACTTCTTGAAGCTGATCTGGGTGGTACAGACGTGCGTGGTGGGGTCGCAAGCATAGCCCGCGGGCACCGGGAATTCGCCGCCGGCTATGAACGTTGCCGATTCACCGGAGATCGCGGTCAGGTTCGGCTCGGCCAGCGTGCGGATCACGCCCGCGGTTTCCATCGCACGCAGGGTGGCCTGCACCGACGGGGTCGCGCCGAATTTCGTCGTCAGGTTGTTGCCGTCGACGAGGTTGCGGCCGAGAGCCGTGAACGGATTGGAATTGCTGAAGCTGACGACCGAGGTGCCGTAGTTGAGGTTGGCGGTGAGGTCGATGCCGAGCTGCTTGACGATGCTGCGCGCGACTTCGGCGACCGTCACCTTGAGCATGACCTGGTCGCGGCCGCGGACCACGATCGAGTTCACGACCTTGTCGGAGCTGCCGGCGAGGCGCGAGGCGAGATCGTTGGCCTGCTGGGCTTCGGCCGGGTTGGCGGCCGTGCCGGTCAGGATGATGCCGTCGCCCAGCCCGTCGATCTGGATGTCTGAATTGGGGAGGATTTGCTTCAGAGCGGCCCGCGCGCCGTTGAGGTCGCGCTTGACCGCGATGTCATAGGCCGCGATCTGCTGACCGGCGGAATCGAAGAACACGATGTTGGTCTGGCCGACCGTGGCGCCGATGATGTAGGCGCGCTGAGCCGAGCGGACGACCGCATTGGCGATCTTGGGATCAGCGACCAGCACGTCCTTGATATCGCGCGGAAGGTCGATGACGATGGACTTGCCGACGCCGAGCGAGAGAAAGCGCGCGTTCATCTGACCGTCGGCCGCGGCCTGCGCCACAGGGCGATAGTCGGCGGCGACCACGGGTGTCAGCACCGGGTTGAGCGCGAGCGCGACGGCAGCCGAAAACGACAGGGCGCGGACCATCGAGGTTCGCATCGTCGTCAACTCCGCCCTGCATTTCATATCGTCAGTCCTCATCGTGGCTTCGCCGTCGAGCTTGGGATGCCGTAGCGAATGATCGAGACACCGTCGCGCTTCTGCGCGGATTCATCGAGCGTGATCTCGCTCAGCTTGACATCGACTATGCTGCGCAGCGCCAGCGACAGCGTGCCACTCTGGCGCGCGGCGGAGAGCGTCGCGGTCTGCCCGGGATTGAGCTCGAGGGTGACGGTCTTGCCGACCACCGCGTTCTGGCCGTCCTTCTCCCTCGGCGCCTGATCGATGGCCAGGACGCGAATATTGGCCAGGATGATCTCGGACGTGACGATGTCCTGGGCGCCGGGACTCTGGTCGGGGTTCTTGAGGCGGCGCGTCAGAAGCACGTCGACGCGGTCGTTGGGCAGGATGAACCCGCCTGCGCCGGTCTCCGGCGAGATTTCGGTCGAGATCGCCCGCATGCCGGTCGGCAGGATCGCCGCCATAAAGCCGGAGCCTTCGGCCTTGACCAGCTTCTGGTCGCGCATCGGCTCCCCCTGGATGAAGGGGGCGCGCGCGATCGAGCCGGTGACCTGGGTCACGCCCTCGGGGCGCTCGTTGCGGCGGATGAAAGTGGCGCTGGCGGTGGCAGACGGCCAGGTCTGCCATTGCACGTCTTCCGGTTTCACGGTCTGGCCGAGGCCGATATCGTTCTTAGCGACCAGGACGTCGACGGTCGGAAGCTGCGCGACCGGAGCCGCCGGAGGCGGCGCAGAGTCCGATCCGCTCGCCAGGTACGCGGCGACGCCGCCGGCGCAGATGGCGGCCGTCAGGACGACTATGCGTGCCCTATTCATACGCTTCACTTTCCACAAAACGCCGCGACGCTGCCGCCGCCGTAATCGGCAGTTGACCAGCTATTCGTCAAAGCATGGTTAATGAGGCGTATCTAAATCGCCTTAACGCCGGGTTTACCCCGTGCGTTCAGCGCAGTGCGAGGTGGGCGAGGTCGATCGCCTTCACCCATTCGGTCTCCGGATAGACCATCAGTGCGCCGATCGTGAGCGCGATGCCGTACGGGATACCGCTCTCCTTGTCGTGCAGCCGTGCCAGCCAGGCCTGGCCAGCCAGCCCGTATGGCAACGGCCATTGCCGGAACTGGAGCAGGAGCAGCGTCAGCGCTCCGCCGAACAGCGAAGCGTAGAGCAGGAAATTCATCAATTGCGCGAAGCCGAACCAGAGCGCGACCGAAGCCGCGACCTTGGCGTCGCCGCCGCCCATCCAGCCCATTGCGAAGCAGGCAAAGGCCACGACCAGGACCAGCGCGCCGGCGCCGACATGGCTCAGCATCTCGTAAGGTGCCATGCCACCGGCGACAGCGAGCGCGAAGAAACCCGCGACCAGCGCCAGCGAGACGCGATTCGAAATCGTCATCGTGAAGAGATCGCTCGCGGCGGCAAACGCCATCAGGGCCGGGAAGAGCAGAAGGCGCGCAAGGTCAAGGATCATGGGTTGCGTCTTGAGGCCTGGATTTGCCGCGGAGCTGGCGTCGCCGGATGCTAGCCGGCAGTGCTAAACAAACCGACAACGGCGGCAGCGGCCTCGAGAGAGGCGGAACCGCCGAAAGCGTGATTACCAGAGGCTGGCAATGCGTGCTGCGAGCGCGGCCGTCGCAAGCAGGAGCGCAAGGCAGACCCAATACGCCGGCGAGCTGGCCTGCGCCGCCTCCACGTCGTCCGCCGCGACTGCGGCATCGGTTCTGTACTTGCGCAACGCCACCGGAACTCGCCGTCTTCAAAAAACAAAGGCCCCGGAGGTCCGGGGCTTTTGCCGTCGTTCGACCGGCCTTACTTGAGGCTGGTCTGGATCGAGGTGAACTTGGTGTTCAGCGTGCCGCCGAGCTGGTTGACGACGGTGATGATCGCCAGCGCGATGCCGGCGGCGATCAGGCCGTATTCAATGGCGGTGGCGCCGGATTCATCCTTCGCGAAACGCGCAATCAGGTTCTTCATGAACAAAACTCCATCTGGGGTGGGATCGCCTCGTTCGGCGCTGTGCTTGACGCAATGACCATGAGAGCCGAGCTCTTTCGGGAGAGTTAACTCGACCGGGCAAACCCGCTTCGCGCTGGCCAGAGTGAATTTCGCCTTAAGGCGGCATCCGCGATTCACTCCGGTTCCGGATGTGCTGCAAGCACAGTGCCGGCTTCACCGTCCCTTAAATTTAGCGGAGTAGGCCTAGGCGGGACCCGAAATTCGCAAGAGAGGCGACGATGTCGAGCCTGCCCATGGAAGTCGCCCTGATGCTCGGCGAGACCATCGCGAAGGTGGTTCCCACGACCTTCGCGCTCGCGGTGGTCTTCACTGCGCTCGAGCATTTCTGGGCCTGCAATGCCGGCGTGCCGTGGTGGCGCAAGCGGGAGATCGTCACCGACATCTGCTATTGGTTCTTCGTTCCGGTGTTCGCGCGCATCATGCGGATCGGACTTATGATCGTTGGCGCGAGCCTCCTCTTCAACATCCATGATGCCGACGAGCTCATCGCCTTCTACGACAATGGCCACGGTCCGCTGTCGCTATTGCCGCTCTGGGTCCAGGCCGTACTGTTCCTGGTCCTGTCCGATTTCATGCTGTACTGGCTGCACCGGCTGTTCCATGGTGGCGGCTTCTGGAAGTACCACGCGATCCATCACTCCTCGGAGGAGATAAGCTGGATCTCGGCGGCCCGCTTTCATCCCGTCAATCTCGTGCTCGGCACGATCGCGGTCGACGTCGTGCTGCTGATGGCCGGCATTTCGCCGAACGTCATGATCTGGCTCGGCCCGTTCACCACCTTCCATTCGGCCTTCGTGCACGCCAACCTGAACTGGACCTTCGGGCCGTTCAGATATTTGCTGGCGACGCCGGTGTTCCACCGCTGGCACCACACCTCGCTCGCAGAGGGCGGCGACACCAATTTTGCCGGCACGTTCCCGATCTGGGACGTGCTGTTCGGTACCTTCCGCATGCCCGAGGGAGAACTACCGCAGGACTACGGCAAGGACGAAGCCACCATGCCGAAGGAGATCGGAGGGCAGCTTGCCTATCCGTTCCGCCGCTAAGGTCCTCGAAGGCCGCAAAACGCCAGTCCGTTCAAACAATAGTCGGCGAATTTGCGGAACGTTCACGAATTGAGGGCAGGTTAGCGGGGTCGGGCACCGGCTCGGCTGTATCTGATCGCTTCTGCCGGTTTGTGACGTCCCGGGGGTAAGAGTATGCGTAAACAAGTGCTGCGCGGCCATGCGCGCGTCTGTCTTCTCGTTGCGGCCGCGGTGCTGGCATCGCCGGCCGCCGGCCTTGCCGAGCCGACTGCCGATACCATCGCCGTCAATGTCGATCAGGCCAAGCTGGTGCGCCTGCCCGGCAAGGTGGCGACCATCGTGGTCGGCAATCCCATGATCGCCGACGTCACGCTCCAGCCCGGCGGCATGATCGTCGTGACCGGAAAAGGCTATGGCGCCACCAATTTCATCGCGCTCGACCGGGGCGGCGAGATCCTGGTCGACCGCCAGATCCAGGTCGAAGGTCCGAGCGACCGGCTCGTCACCGTCTATCGCGGGATCGAGCGCGAGTCCTATAGCTGCGCGCCGCTTTGCCAGCGCCGCGTGACGCTCGGCGACAGCGATGCCTACTTCAACAACACGATGAACCAGGCCGGTTCGCTGAGCAGCACGGCCAGCGGCAGTGCCGGCGCAGGCGCCAAAACCAACTAACAAGACCAACTGGCAAACCAATGGCGGGTCTGCCCGGGAAGGACCGTCTGGTCCCGCTCCGGCAGCCGCGCGTGCGCGGGCTGAGTTCTTCTCGTCGTGCCTCGGGACGTTCGTGGTTAGCGCACCCTTAACGGTGCGGGCCGTCGGGTGCGGATCGCTTGAAACACTTAAACAATCAGTTTCCGCTACTGAATGGGGCAGATGATCGCCTCTGCTGGGGAATTTGATGCCATCGCCTGCACCTAAGAGGTTCACGCTCCTCGCCGCGCTACGCCGGTTTCGCGGCAGCCGCCGCGGCTCCGCGGCCGTCGAATTCGCGCTGGTCGCACCGATCTTCTTCGGGCTGCTGTTCGCCATCATCGAGACGGCGCTGATGTTCTTCGCGAGCCAGGTGCTCGAGACCATCACCCAGAATTCCGCGCGCGTGTTGCTGACCGGGCAGGCGCAATCCGGTTCGGTGACCGCCTGCGCGGTGTCTGGTGTGAGCACGCCCTGCTCGCAAGCGACGTTCAAGACTTACGTCTGTAGCCAGATCCCGGCGCTCTTTGATTGCAGCAAGCTCTACGTCGACGTCGTGAGCACGAACTCCTTCGGAGCGCTAAGCCTCGTCAACTACGGCGATTCCTGCAGCTTCAACCCAACCGGCGTACAGTACGGTGCCGGGACCGCCGGCCAGGTCGTCGTGGTGCGGCTGTTCTATCAGTGGCCGCTCTTCGTCACCGGCCTCGGCTTCAACATGGGGTGCAGCAACAAGCGGCTGCTGGTGGCGACCGCGGCCTTCAAGAATGAACCCTTCTGAGACAGATGGATCCGAGCGGACCGATGCAGGCGATTGTGAATATCTGGAGAAATGCCCGTAGCTCCGTGCGCGACTTCGTCGCCGACAAGCGCGCGCTCGCCGCGACCGAATTCGCGGTGATCGTGCCGCTGATGCTGGTGATGTTCTTCGGCACTGTCGAATTTTCCTCGGCCGTGGCAATCGATCGGAAAATCACGATGATTGCACGGACTCTGTCCGATTTGACCTCGCAATCGACGATGCTCGCCGATACCGACATGCAGGACACGTTCACTGCAAGCATATCGATCATCATGCCTTACGACGCCTCGCTCGTGAAAGGCGCGATCTCCCAGATCTATATCGACACCAACAGCATCGCCACGGTGCAGTGGAGCAAGGGCGGCACCATTGCGAGCGGCGCGACGCAGGCGACGCTGACGGTCTCGGCCCGGACGGCTGGTGACAAGGTCACCTCGATGATTCCCGCGCCGCTCCTGATTCCGTCGACCTACCTCATCCTCAGCGAGGCGAGCTATGCCTACAAGCCTTCGGTGGGCTACGTGTTGAAGTCGAGCATAACGCTGAGCGATGTCTCCTACACGCGGCCGCGCCAGGTCACCTGTGTTCCTTACAACAATGTACCGTCGTCCTGCTGAAATCTGCGAGCAGGTCCTGCAATGAAAAAAGGCCGGGCATGCGCCCGGCCTTTTCTTTTGACTTGTTCGCTCGAGCCGATCGGGGCCGTAAGCGGTAGGCTCAGCCGGCGGAGCGGAGGTTGTCCGCTGCCGACTTGCCGGAACGGCGGTCGGCCACGATCTCGTAGGAGATCTTCTGGCCTTCGTTCAGCGTGCCGAGGCCAGCGCGCTCGACGGCGCTGATGTGGACGAACACGTCCTGGCCGCCGTCGTCGGGCTGAATGAAGCCGAAGCCTTTGGTCGCGTTAAACCACTTCACGGTTCCCATGCTCATGGGGGTAGTCCCTTCTCAGATAATACAATGTCAAAGCCCGCTCGCGCAGGCAGGTTAGATCGAATTTTGGAAGGGTCGTCAGCTTGTCTGAACCGGCTGTACCGGTGGATGCTAATGTCGTCCGGCCGAAAATCGATTAATTCATTTTATTGGAAACAGGGCCTCAAAACAATCCTGACGCGCGCGATTTTTTGATCCGCCGTGGTGTTCACGGCGGATCAGCATACAGGTCAGAATTTTTCGTCCGCGCTGGCGCGCCGAGCCCCGATCAGCGGCGGCGGAACTGGCCACCGCGCTGCCCTGGACGCGGGGGTCCGCCCATGCCGCTCGGGCGTTCGTCCTTGTGGCGGAAAATCAGCCGGCCCTTTTCGAGGTCGTAGGGCGACATCTCCACTGTCACGCGGTCGCCCGCCAGCGTCTTGATGCGGTTCTTCTTCATCTTGCCGGCGGTGTAGGCAACGATTTCGTGCCCGGCGTCGAGCTGCACGCGGTAGCGCGCGTCGGGGAGGATTTCGGTGACCAGTCCTTCGAACTGGATCAGCTCTTCCTTAGCCATGAATTTCTCCAGGTCGTGGACGGCTAGTGCGAATGGGGTTTGCGGTTCGGTTGGCCGTTCGGCCGACTCTCGCGGCGCAAAAAGGCCACGCCTTGTATCCCATCAGATGCCCTGGCGCTATGCGCGGAACGCTGTTCTGGGCGGCCGTTTGGCGAAGAATGCGCCTTTCCGCCGGAGTGGCCGCGACGAGGTCCCTTCGAAGCTTTCGGGCCAGTGCCAGGCCGTCCGTCAACATGCCTGGCGTCGCCATGCCGTCCCTCGCCCTGCTTGCCGGCACTGTGGTGACGCCCGTCGGCATGCCTTTCGTCGGCACGGCGTCCGTCGCCATGCCGTGCACCTTGCGGACGCTGGCCCGGGCGGCCGGGCCGGCCCTGTCGCTGCTGCGTCGGGGGAGGACCCGCATCGCGGCGGCCTGCGTCGGTGCGGAGGTCCTCCTTCGGCAGTGCCACTTTGATCAGCCGCTCGATGTCGCGGAGATAGCTGAGCTCCTCGCCGCCTGCGACCAGCGAGATCGCGGTGCCCTCGGCGCCGGCGCGCGCGGTGCGGCCGATGCGGTGCACATAGGTCTCGGGCACGTTGGGCAGGTCGAAATTGATGACGTGGGTGATGCCGTCGACATCGATGCCACGGGCGGCGATGTCGGTGGCGACCAGGGTGCGGATCTCGCCAGTGCGGAACTGGGCGAGCGTCCGCTCGCGATGGTTCTGCGACTTGTTGCCATGGATGGCGCTGGCGGGAATGCCGGCCTTCTCAAGCGTCTTCACGACCTTGTCGGCGCCGTGCTTGGTCCGGGTGAAAACCAATGCGCGGTTGACCGGCTCGTTCTTCAGCAGCTTGGCAAGGAACGCCGGCTTGGCCGAGAAGTCGACCTGGATGATGCGCTGCTGAATGCGCTCCACGGTCGAGGAGACCGGGGTCACCGCGACGCGGGCGGGATCGCGCAGCATGGAGTCAGCGAGCTCGGCGATGTCCTTCGGCATGGTGGCCGAGAAGAACAGCGTCTGCCGCTTGATCGGCAGCTTGGCGACGATTTTGCGGATGTCGTTGATGAAGCCCATGTCGAGCATGCGGTCGGCCTCGTCGAGCACGAGGAATTCGACGCTGCCGAGCTTCAGTCCGTTGCTCTGTACGAGGTCGAGCAGGCGGCCGGGAGTAGCGACCAGCACCTCGACACCCTGCATTAACGAGCGGACCTGACGGCCCATCGGCACGCCGCCGATGGCGAGCGTCGAGGACAGGCGGATGTGGCGGCCATAGGCGTTGAAGCTGTCGAGGATCTGGCCGGAGAGCTCGCGCGTGGGCGACAGCACCAGGACGCGGGTGGTCTTCGGCTGCGGCTTGATGCGGTTCTCGAGCAGGCGGTGCAGGATCGGCAACGCGAAGGATGCGGTCTTGCCGGTGCCGGTCTGGGCGATGCCGACGACGTCGCGGCCGGTCAGCGCGGTCGGAATCGTCTGGGCCTGGATGGGGGTGGGGGTGGCGTAGTTCTCTTCAGTGAGAGCACGAGCGATGGGTTCGGCGAGGCCGAAATCCTGAAACGAAGTCAAAAGAGGGGCTCTTTCCATGTCAAAAGCGGGCGGCCGGCGCATTCGGCGCGGCGCGCGCAAAAGGGTGTCGAGAAGGACACCTGCGTGTTTGGGGTGTCGGATGGCTTGATGGGATGGGGCAAGCCAGACGCCCGTAAGGGCTTAAGAACACGCGGCTCGCAACGGTCTCTTGATTCGCAAGAGGCCTCGGCTCCCATATGGAACATCGAGGCGGCGCTTTCAAGGCAATCCCGACACAAACGGGTATCGCGGTGCAGAAATAGTTATGCCGGAAATTTAGCCAGGGTGCACAATTTGCTCAGAAAATAACCTGCTTGCCGCTTTCGCATACATTTAAATTGCCTAACGTTTAGGCGAGGCAGCGGTGGCGAGACTTCGTTTTCTGTCGATTTATCAAATAAAATCAATGTGTTGATGGGTGTCCAATCCATGGCATGGTTCTTGCGAATCCGTTAATCGCAGGCGGCCGTGGGGCCGTTTCGCAGCGTCTTTTTCACGTCTGCGTCAGGGAGATGAGACACTCATGCTTAACAAATCCACTCACGATATAGCGGCATCATTTAGCCGCCGTGGCGTTCTCGCCGCGACTGCCGGACTGATGCTCGGTCTGGCTTCCATTTCCGGCGCAAAGGCCGCGGACGACACCATCAAGGTCGGCGTCCTTCACTCCCTCTCGGGCACCATGGCCATCAGCGAAACCACGCTGAAGGACACCATCCTCTTCCTGATCGACGAGCAGAACAAGAAGGGCGGCGTGAACGGCAAGAAGCTCGAAGCCGTCGTCGTCGATCCCGCTTCGGACTGGCCGCGGTTCGCCGAGAAGGCGCGCGAGCTGATCACCAAGGACAAGGTCGCCGTCGTGTTCGGCTGCTGGACCTCGGTGTCGCGCAAGTCGGTGCTGCCGGTGTTCAAGGAGCTCAACAGCATCCTGTTCTACCCCGTGCAGTACGAGGGCGAGGAGAGCGAGCGCAACGTGTTCTACACCGGTGCCGCACCGAACCAGCAGGCGATCCCCGCCGTCGACTATCTGATGAAGGACGAGAAGGTGAAGCGCTGGGTGCTCGCGGGCACCGACTACGTCTATCCGCGTACCACCAACAAGATCCTGGAAGCCTATCTGAAGTCCAAGGGTGTCGCCCAGGAAGACATCATGATCAACTACACGCCGTTCGGTCATTCCGACTGGCAGACGATCGTGGCCGACATCAAGAAGTTCGGTTCGGCCGGCAAGAAGACCGCCGTGGTCTCGACCATCAACGGTGACGCCAACGTTCCCTTCTACAAGGAGCTCGGCAACCAGGGCATCAAGGCCAAGGACATCCCGGTGGTCGCGTTCTCGGTGGGTGAGGAAGAACTCGCCGGCATCGACGCCAAGCCGCTGGTTGGCCATCTCGCCGCATGGAACTACTTCCAGTCGATCAAGTCGCCGGAGAACGAGAAGTTCATCAAGGCTTGGCAGGCCTACACCAAGAACCCGAAGCGCGTGACCAACGATCCGATGGAAGCGCACGTCATCGGCTTCGACATGTGGGTCAAGGCGGTCGAGAAGGTGAAGTCGACCGATGCGGACAAGGTGATCGACGCTCTCCCGGGCATCGAAGCCAAGAACCTGACCGGCGGCACCTCCAAGATGCTGCCGAACCACCACATCACCAAGCCGGTGTTCATCGGCGAAATCAAGGCCAATGGCCAGTTCGACGTGGTGTGGAAGACCCCGGGTCTCGTTGCCGGCGATGCCTGGTCGAAGGAACTGGAAGGCTCGAAGGACCTGGTCGGCGACTGGGTCGGCAAAAAGTGCGGCAACTTCAACACCAAGACCAACAAGTGCCTCGGTTCGGGCTCCTGATCCAGAGCTGACGCTCTACTGCACGACCGGAGAAGGCGGCTATCCCGCCGCCTTCTCCACCATTTCTGCCGGGGTCATTCACAGTGCCAGCCAATTTGTCCGCCCGTCTCTGTTCGCTCCTGCTCTCGTTGTTTTTGATCGCGTTCGCACTGCCGGCCTTCGCCGGTCCGTTCGAGGATGCGGTCGCCAAATTCGCCAACGATGATTATTCCGACACGGAAGAGGCGATCGGCGTGGTTGCGAGCAGCGGCAACGCGCTGGCTTTTCCGATCATCAGCGCCCTTCAGGACGGCCGGCTCATGGCCGATCCGGACAGCAAGAAGGTTTACGTCACCGGCGCCGACGGCAAGTCGATCGACGCCGCGACCGGCCAGGCGGTGGCCAGCGTTCCCGACAGCGCGAGCGCGGTCCGCCTCAACAACCGCCTGCGCCGCGGCGTCGACGCCGCGGTCGGTGCCCTGACGCTGATGTCGCCGGATGTCACGACCCGCATCCAGGCCGCGCAGTCCGTCTTCAAGTCGCACGAAGAATCGGCGCTCGACGCCGTCAACACCGCTCTGTCGAAGGAAACCAACAAGTCTGCCAAGGCGGCGCTCGGCGACGCGCGTGCGGCGATCCTGCTGTTTAAATCTGACGCCACCGAGGTCGAGAAGTTGGAGGCCGTCGCCACCATCAAGGCGCACGGTGATCAGGAAGCGCTGGCGATGCTCACGGGCATCGGCAGTGATCAGCCGGCGTCCGTGACCACGGCCGCCGCAAGCGCCATTGCTTCGATCCAGAGCTCGCTCGCGATCTGGTCCACCGTGCAGAATGCCTGGTACGGCCTCTCGCTCGGCTCGGTGCTGCTGCTCGCCGCGATCGGGCTCGCCATCACCTTCGGCGTGATGGGCGTCATCAACATGGCCCATGGCGAGATGGTGATGATCGGGGCCTACGTCACCTTCGTGGTGCAAGAGGTGATCCGCACCCGTTATCCCGCCCTGTTCGACTATTCGCTGTTGATCGCAGTGCCGCTCGCCTTCGTCGTCGCCGGCGCCCTCGGCGTCCTGATCGAGCGCAGCATTATCCGCTTCCTCTACGGCCGTCCGCTGGAGACGCTGCTGGCGACCTGGGGCCTGTCGCTGGTGCTCCAGCAGGCGGTGCGCACCATGTTCGGTCCGACCAACCGCGAGGTCGGCAATCCCTCCTGGATGAGCGGCGCGTTCGAGCTCGGCCACATCACCATCACCTATAACCGGCTCTGGATCCTCGTCTTCACGCTCGCCGTCTTTGCGATCCTGCTCGCGATGTTGCGCTACACGGCGCTCGGGCTCGAGATGCGCGCGGTGACGCAGAACCGGCGCATGGCGGCATCGATGGGCATCGCGACCTCGCGCGTCGACGCGCTGACCTTCGGCCTTGGTTCGGGCATTGCCGGCATCGCCGGCGTGGCGCTGTCGCAGATCGACAATGTCAGCCCCAATCTCGGCCAGAGCTACATCATCGACAGCTTCATGGTCGTGGTGTTCGGCGGCGTCGGCAATCTTTGGGGCACGCTGGTCGGCGCCTTCACGCTCGGCATCGCCAACAAGTTCCTGGAGCCGGTCGCCGGCGCCGTGCTCGGCAAGATCGCCATCCTCGTTCTCATCATCCTGTTCATTCAAAAGCGGCCGCGCGGCCTGTTCGCGCTCAAGGGCCGTGCGGTGGAAGCATGACCCCTCACATGCTGACGCGATCGCTGGACCGCGGCGCGACGATCTTCCTTGCCGTCGTCGCGGCCTGCGGCATCCTCATCCCGCTTTCCAACCTGCTGCTGCCCGCGGGCTCGTTCCTGCAGGTGCCGACCTATCTCGTCGCGCTCTGGGGCAAATATGTCTGCTACGCAATTCTCGCGCTTTCGGTCGACCTGATCTGGGGTTATTGCGGGATCCTCTCGCTCGGCCACGGCGCATTCTTCGCGCTCGGGGGCTACGCCATGGGCATGTATCTGATGCGCCAGATCGGCGCCCGCGGCGTCTATGGCAACCCGATACTGCCGGACTTCATGGTGTTCCTTAACTATTCGAAGCTACCCTGGTACTGGTACGGCTTCGACATGTTCTGGTTTGCGGCGCTGATGGTGCTGGTCGTGCCCGGCCTGCTCGCCTTCTGCTTCGGATGGCTCGCCTTCCGCTCCCGCGTTACCGGTGTCTATCTGTCGATCATCACGCAGGCGATGACGTACGCGCTGCTTCTCGCTTTCTTCCGCAACGATTTCGGCTTCGGCGGCAACAACGGCCTGACCGACTTCAAGGACATTCTGGGCTTCAACGTCCAGGCCGGGGGCACCCGTGCCGCGCTGTTCGCGCTGAGCTGTCTTGCGCTGATCGCGAGCTTCCTGATCTGCCGTTCCATCGTGTCCTCCAAGCTCGGCAAGGTGCTGATCGCAATCCGTGACGCGGAATCGCGTAGCCGGTTCCTCGGGTACCGCGTCGAATCCTACAAGCTGTTCGTGTTCACGCTCTCGGCTTGCATGGCCGGCGTCGCCGGCGCGCTTTATGTGCCGCAGGTCGGTATCATCAACCCGAGCGAATTCGCGCCGGGAAATTCGATCGAGGCCGTGATCTGGGTTGCGGTCGGTGGCCGCGGCACGCTGGTCGGCGCCGCGCTTGGCGCCGTCGTCGTCAACTACGCAAAAACGGTCTTCACCTCGGGCGTGCTCGCGCCGTATTGGCTGTTCATGCTGGGCGCGATGTTCATCCTGGTGACGCTGTTGCTTCCCAAGGGCATCGTTGGCACTTTCAACGCATGGTGGGACTTGTGGAAGGAAAAGCGTGGCGCCGCGACCGCGGCGAGCGCCGCCGCCAAAGACGGCATCACCGAACCGAAGATGGCGGAGTAGCGCGATGAACGTCATGGACACCCGCGCGACCTCCGCAATGCTCTATCTCGACGGCGTGCACGTCTCGTTCGACGGCTTCCACGCCATCAACAATCTGTCGCTGACGCTCGAACCCGGCGAGATGCGTGCCGTCATCGGCCCCAACGGCGCCGGCAAGACCACGATGATGGACATCATCACCGGCAAGACCAAGCCGGACGAGGGCACGGTGCTGTTCGACGGCGTCACAGATCTGACGCGCCTCGACGAGACCCGGATTGCGGAACTCGGCATCGGCCGTAAATTCCAGAAGCCGACCGTGTTCGAGAGCCAGACCGTGCAGGACAATCTCCTGCTCGCGCTCAATGTCGATCACAGCGTCAAGGGCACGCTGTTCTGGCGCGGCAGCAAGCCGGAATCGGAACGCATCGACAAGGTGCTGGAGACGATCCGCCTCACCGAGGCGCGCAACCGGCTGGCCGGCAGCCTCAGTCACGGCCAGAAGCAATGGCTGGAGATCGGGATGCTGCTGGCGCAGGATCCGAAGCTGCTGCTTGTCGACGAGCCCGTCGCAGGGATGACCGACGTCGAGACGCATCTCACCGCGGAGCTTTTGAAAGAGATCAACAAGACCCACACCGTGATGGTGGTCGAGCACGACATGACCTTCGTGCGCGAGCTCGGTGTCAAGGTCACCTGCCTGCATGAGGGCACGGTGCTCGCGGAGGGTACCATCGACCAGGTCTCGTCCAACGAGCGGGTCATCGAAGTCTATCTGGGGCGCTGAGCGATGCTTGAGGTCAAGGACATCAACCTGTTCTACGGCGCGGCGCAGGCGCTGCGCGGCGTGTCGATCGCGGCCGAGCCGGGCAAGGTCACCTGCGTGCTCGGACGCAACGGCGTCGGCAAGACCTCGCTCCTGCGCGCCATGGTCGGGCAGTACCCGATCTCGTCGGGCGCGATCGTGCTCGACGGCAGCGACATCACGGGCCTGAAGCCCTACGAGCGGGCGCGCAAGGGCATCGGCTTCGTGCCGCAGGGCCGCGAGATTTTTCCGTTGCTGACGGTCGAGGAAAATCTCAAGACCGGCTTCGGTCCGCTCAAGCGCGAGGACAGGCACATCCCGGACGACGTGTTCTCGCTATTCCCGGTGCTGCAATCCATGCTGGGCCGGCGCGGCGGCGATCTCTCCGGCGGTCAGCAGCAGCAGCTCGCGATCGGGCGCGCGCTGGTGATGCGGCCAAAGCTGCTACTGCTCGACGAGCCGACTGAAGGCATCCAGCCCTCGATCATCAAGGACATCGGCCGCGCCATCTCGTATCTGCGCAATCTCGGCAACATCGCCATCGTGCTGGTCGAACAATATCTCGACTTTGCCTGCGAACTCGGCGACAGTTTTGCGGTGATGGATCGCGGCGCGGTGAAGTTCACCTGCGACCGCTCCAATCTCGACCCGGCCGAAATCAGCCGCCAGATGGCGCTGTAAGTCATTCTGCCGCGACCGGCTGGGGAGGCGGATGCGCAGCGACGTCCTGACGACAGCTTCGGTGTTTGAAGCCAATCGTGCCCGCGGCGCAGTGCGCTTCGACGTCCATGCGCGCGACGGCGTGACGCGGCGCGGGGTCGTGCATGAGTCCGGGTCCTTGCGTGTCCGCTTTCCCTCGCCGGAAGGAGAGGGCCTCTCCGGCGTGTTCGTCAACACGGCCGGCGGCGTTGCCGGCGGGGACAATTTCGATATCGACATTGCCGCGGACGCGGGTTCGCGCCTGACGCTGACCACGGCGGCAGCCGAGAAGGTTTATCGGGCGACCGGGGCGGCGGCGCAGCTCAATATCGCCTTGAAGGTCGCCGCGGGCGCGCATCTTGGCTGGTTGCCCCAGGAGACGATCCTGTTCGATCGCGCCCGTGTCCATCGGAGCTTCGACATCGCGCTCGATGAGACGGCCTCGCTCCTGCTTTGCGAGATCGTCGTGTTCGGCCGCACCGCCATGGGCGAGCGGATGGAGCAGGGCGAGTTCGTCGACCGCTGGCGGCTGCGCCGCGGCGGCAGACTCGTGTTTGCCGAGACCGTCAGGCTCGACGGCAATATCGGCGCAAAACTCGGGCGGGCGTCGGTCGCGAAGGGCGGCGCGGCGATCGGCACGGCTTTGATCGTGCCCGGTGACGAGGCGCTCGTGGATCGCATCCGTGAGGCCTCGGAATCGTTCTCCGGCGAGGTCGGAATCTCGGCCTGGAATGGGTTTGCAATGGCGCGGTTCTGTGCCC
Source organism: Bradyrhizobium sp. 21 (assembly GCF_023073335.1). GTDB lineage: Bacteria > Pseudomonadota > Alphaproteobacteria > Rhizobiales > Xanthobacteraceae > Bradyrhizobium. The sequence goes on along the minus strand of NZ_JADPJG010000003.1, from coordinate 339,277 downwards.
AAGATGCCGCGCGCTTGCGCGCCGACATGATGGCCGTGCTGGCGCGCACCGGTGCAGCGTTGCCGCGGCTCTGGCTGAATTGACCGGCTGAATTGATGAGTTGAACGGAAGAGATTCTTCATGAACCTGTCTCCCCGCGAAAAGGACAAGCTTCTGATTTCGATGGCGGCCATCGTCGCCCGCCGCCGGCTGGATCGCGGCGTCAAACTCAACCATCCCGAGGCGATCGCCATCATCTCCGATTTCATCCTCGAAGGCGCGCGCGACGGCCGCACCGTCGCCGAGCTGATGCAATCCGGCGCGCAGGTGCTCACCCGCGACCAGGTGATGCCGGGTATCCCCGAAATGATCCACGACATCCAGGTCGAGGCGACATTCCCGGACGGCACCAAGCTCGTCACCGTGCACGAGCCGATCAGGTAAAGACTATGCTCATTCCGGTGTTCGTCTCAGCGCCATCGACCGAGAACCTGAGCCCGGAGCAGAAGCTCGTTTATGATGCGGTTATCGCCGCGCTTGACGATCTCGGTTTGGAGGAACGCAGGCTGGGGCAATCGGACTACCCCGACGAAGCGCCGCTCAAGGAGGTCATCCAGATCTCACGGAGATGTTCCGGGGGAATTGTTCTTGGCTTCACTCAGACGCTCGTGCAGGCTGGGATCGCGAAGCCCGGAGTGCGGGACACGCCGTTGAGCAATGTGCCGATGCCGACACCATGGAATCATCTCGAGGCAGGAATCTTGTTCTCGCTGCGGCTTCCGGTTCTCGTCTTCCGCGAACCAGGAATCACGGGAGGAATTTTCGATGAAGGCGTCACGGATGTCTTCGTCCACAAGATGCCGACCGTCGCGGACTTTGGAAAGAAGCGGAGTCCTGTCCGCCAGGTCTTGATGAAATGGCAGGCGAAAGTCCGTGGCCACTATTATGAATGGGAGGGTTGATTGATCCCCGGCGAACTCTTCATCCAGGACGGCGAGATCGAGCTCAATGCCGGCCGCAAGACCGTGACGCTGACGGTGGCCAACACCGGTGACCGCCCAATCCAGGTCGGCTCGCACTACCATTTCTTCGAGACCAACCCGGCTCTGAAATTCGACCGCAAGAAGTCCCGCGGCATGCGCCTCGACATCGCGGCCGGCACCGCCGTCCGCTTCGAACCCGGCCAGACCCGCGACGTCCAGCTCGTCGCGGTGGCCGGCAAGAAGATGATTTACGGGTTTCGTGGTGATGTGATGGGAAAGCTGTGACATCCGGAGGAACGAGCGCGATGCGGTACGGTTGAGGCGAAAACGGAGGTCTTTGCCATGCTGACATCCATCCGCCTCGTGTCCAAAGCTGCCGAGTTCGCTGCGCGCCGCCACAACGGCATGGCGCGCAAGGGGCGCGGCAACGAGCCCTATGTCAATCATCTTGCCGAGGTCGCAAACCTGCTGGCGACCGCAACCGATGGCGCCGACGCCGAGCTGGTTGCGGCCGGCTGGCTGCACGATACGATCGAGGACACCGACACCACGCGGGAGGAACTCGCGCAGCGATTTTCCGAGCGCGTTGCGTCGCTCGTCGCAGAATGCACCGACGACATGAACCTGCCGAAGGCCGAGCGTCGGCGGCGGCAGGTGATGGACGCACCGAAAAAATCCGCCGGCGCGAAATTGATCAAGATCGCCGACAAGATCAGTAATATCGGCGCGCGCATTCAAACCGATCCGAGTGCCGAGGAGCGCGACGATCTCGCTGATTACTTCGCGTGGGCCACGCAGGTCGTTGCGGGCTGCCGCGGCGGCAATGCGTGGCTGGATGAGAAATTCGACGATGCGGTGAAAGCAACGAGGGCCTTGCTGTGAACGGCCAAAAATTCAAACGAAAACGGGGCTTGTGATGTCCGTCAAAATAAAGCGTTCCGTCTATGCCGACATGTTCGGCCCGACCACCGGCGACAAGGTGCGGCTGGCCGATACCGATCTCATCATCGAGGTGGAGAAGGATTTCACCGCCTATGGCGAGGAGGTGAAGTTCGGCGGCGGCAAGGTGATCCGCGACGGCATGGGGCAGTCGCAGGTCACCAACAAGCAGGGCGCGGCTGATACCGTGATCACCAATGCCCTGATCGTCGACCATTGGGGCATCGTGAAGGCCGACGTCGCGATCAAGGACGGCATGATCGCCGGCATCGGCAAAGCGGGTAACCCCGACATCCAGCCGGGCGTCACCATCATCATCGGCCCCGGCACAGACGTGATCGCGGGCGAAGGCAAGATCCTCACCGCCGGCGGCTTCGACAGCCACATCCATTTCATCTGCCCGCAGCAGATCGAGCACGCACTGATGTCTGGCGTCACCTCGATGCTTGGCGGCGGCACCGGTCCCTCGCACGGCACCTTCGCCACCACCTGCACGCCGGGGCCGTGGCACATGGGGCGGATGATCCAGTCGTTCGACGCCTTCCCGGTCAATCTCGGCATCTCCGGCAAGGGCAACGCCTCGCGGCCCGCGGCCCTGGTCGAGATGATCAAGGCCGGCGCCTGCGCGCTGAAGCTGCACGAGGATTGGGGCACGACGCCTGCCGCGATCGACAATTGTCTGTCGGTCGCCGACGATTACGACATTCAGGTGATGATCCACACCGACACGCTGAACGAATCCGGCTTCGTCGAGGACACCATCAAGGCGTTCAAGGGCCGCACCATCCACGCCTTCCACACCGAAGGCGCCGGCGGCGGGCACGCCCCTGATATCATCAAGGTCGCGGGCCTGAAGAACGTGCTGCCGTCCTCGACCAATCCGACGCGGCCCTTCACCCGCAACACCATCGACGAGCATCTGGACATGCTGATGGTGTGCCACCACCTCGATCCCTCGATCGCCGAGGACCTCGCCTTCGCCGAAAGCCGCATCCGCAAGGAGACGATCGCGGCCGAAGATATTCTGCATGATCTGGGCGCGCTCTCGATGATGTCCTCGGATTCGCAGGCCATGGGCCGCCTCGGTGAGGTCATCATCCGCACCTGGCAGACCGCCGACAAGATGAAGAAGCAGCGTGGATCGCTGCCGCAGGACAAGGGCAAGGACAACGACAATTTCCGCGTCAAGCGCTACATCGCCAAATACACGATCAATCCGGCGATCGCCCATGGCGTGTCGAAGCTGATCGGCTCGGTGGAGAAGGGCAAGCTCGCCGATCTCGTGCTATGGTCGCCGGCCTTCTTCGGCGTCAAGCCGGACTGCATCGTCAAGGGCGGCATGATCGTCGCTGCTCCCATGGGTGACCCGAACGCCTCGATCCCGACGCCCCAGCCGGTGCACTACCAGCCGATGTTCGGCGCCTTCGGCAAGGCGCGCACCGCGTCGTCCGTGGTGTTCACCTCGAAAGCCGCCATCACCGGCGGCCTCGCGCGGAAACTCGGCATCGACAAGAAGCTCTACGCGGTCCAGAACACCCGCGGAAAAATCTCGAAGAAGAGTATGATCCACAACGACGCCACGCCAAATATTGAGGTCGATCCGGAGACCTATGAGGTGCGCGCCGACGGCGAGCTTCTCACCTGCGCACCGGCCGAGGTGCTGCCGATGGCGCAGCGATATTTCATGTACTGAAATAGCGCCTCTACACATGTCCCCGGCGCGCAGCCGGGGAAGCGGATTTACGGTGTTGCGTTCGATCCCGCCTGGTCTAATGTCCCGCCCGGTATCTGAAGCCCTAAAGAAAAGCCGGGAGGAATTCTCGTGATTTACGTCGTCGCCACCCTGACCATCAAGCCCGAAACGCGCGCCGAATTCATCGCAGCCGCCACCGCCTGCATCAATGAGACCCGGAAAGAACCCGGCAATATCGCCTATGATCTGCATGAGAGCGTCACCGATCCCAGCAAGATGGTGTTCGTCGAGCAGTGGGAGAACATGGAAGCGCTGGGGCCGCATCGCGTTGCCGAGCACATGAAGACGTTCGGCCGTGTCGCGGTGAAGTGCTTCACGGCGCCGCCGAAGATCGAATACATCACGCCCGAGAAGGTCGAGACACGGTAACAGGGTAGAAACATGATCCGGGCGACGCAGGTTAAGGGACAGCACCGTTTCACGGAAACGCCGGCGGATACGGTGGTGCTCGACTTCGACGATCGGCACCGTCGCCGCATGGCGATGACGGGGACGCGCGGTCTCGAATTTCTGCTCGACCTGGAGAATGCCGTCGCGCTGCGCGGCGGCGATGCGTTGGTGCTGGAGGACGGACGGCTGGTCGAGGTGGTCGCCGCACCCGAGCCGTTGCTGGAGATCCGCGGCCACGATCCGCACCATCTCATCCGTGTCGGCTGGCATCTCGGCAATCGCCATCTGCCGACGCAGATCATGGCCAAGGGCCTGCGCATCCGCCGCGACCACGTCATCGAAGCCATGGTGAAGGGCCTCGGTGCGCGCGTGATCGAGATCGAGGCGCCGTTCGATCCCGAAGGCGGTGCCTATGCCGACGCCGGCCACGCGCATGGCCACGACGACCACGCGCATCATGATCACGGTCACGATCACCATGATCATGACCACCACGGTCATGATCATGCGGCGCATGACCACGGTCACAGCCACGACCATCATCATCACGACGAGCATTGCGATCACCCCGACCATCACCACGGCCACAAGCATGCTCATGACCACAAATGAGCCGGTCGCGGCCTGCGACCTCGCGGAGCGCGAGGCGGCGGCGCTGTACCGGCTGATGACCTGGCTTTCCCCGGCGTTTCCGGTCGGCGGCTTCTCCTATTCCAGCGGCCTCGAATGGGCGGTCGAGGCCGGTGACATCACGGACACCGCGACTCTGACCGAGTGGCTCGATGCGATGCTCGGCGATGGCTCGGGTTTCTGCGACGCGACGTTTCTGGTTCACGCTTATCGCGCCGCTGAACTGGGCGAGGGCGCCACCTTGAGCGATATCGCCGAGCTTGCCGCCGCTTTCGTGCCGTCGCGCGAGCGGCAGCTGGAGACGACCTCGCAGGGCCGCGCCTTCATCGACATCGCCCGCGCCGCGTGGGATGCCGACGGCCTGGATGCCATGGTAGCGGCATGCCGCACGCCGCTGGTCTACCCTGTGGCGGTCGGCGTCGTTGCCGCGGCGCACGGCGTGCCGCTGGCGCCGACCTTGCACGCCTTCCTGCATGCGCTGGTCTCGAACTGGATTTCCGCGGCCAGCCGGCTCATTCCGCTCGGCCAGACCGACAGCCAGCGCGTGCTGGTGAGGCTGGAAGCCGCGGTTGCCGCGACCGCAAACCGTGCGCTGCTTGCGACCTTGGACGATCTCGGCAGCGCGACATTCCGCGCCGACCTCGCCAGCCTGCGGCACGAGACGCAATATACGCGGCTGTTTCGGTCATGAGCGATGCGGAGTCTAACCGATCGTCGTCCCGGCGAATGCCGGGACCCATAGCCACAAATGTCTATGGTTGTGGAGCGCTGTGGCTCCAGCTCATGGCAACAAGTGACTTTCGTGGTTATGGGTCCCGGCCTTCGCCGGGACGACGATAGAGGTGGACATGGCAACTTCTCACGGTCCCTTGCGTGTTGGCATTGGCGGCCCGGTCGGATCGGGCAAGACCGCGCTGATGGACCTGCTCTGCAAGACCATGCGCGAGCGCTACGACATCGCCGCGATCACCAACGACATCTACACCAAATGGGATGCGGAATTCCTGGTGCGCTCGGGCTCGCTGACGCCGGACCGCATCGCCGGCGTCGAGACCGGCGGCTGCCCGCACACCGCGATCCGCGAGGATGCCTCGATGAATCTGGCCGCGGTCGCGGACATGCGCGCAAAATTTCCTGGGCTCGACCTCGTGCTGATCGAATCCGGCGGCGATAACCTCGCTGCCACTTTTTCCCCGGAGCTCGCCGACCTCACCATTTACGTCATCGACGTGGCGGCCGGCGACAAGATCCCGTCCAAGGGTGGCCCGGGGATCACCCGGTCCGACCTCCTCGTCATCAACAAGATCGACCTGGCCCCCCATGTTGGCGCCTCCCTGGAAAAGATGGAGACGGACGCCAGGCGCATGCGCGGGGCGCGTCCGTTCGTCATGACCAACCTGAAGAAGAGCCAGGGGCTCGACCGCATCATCGGCTTCATCGAGGCCAAAGGCGGCTTGAAACGGGCTGGCTGACGGACGCGATGACTTAACGCAGGCGTTTTTCTCCGTTAGCGCCCCGGCAGAGCTGCATCCGTGGAACAAATTTCGGACACGGCGATTAACTACCTCCGGTCCCCGGGAGCAAATCCATCCCGTCCTGACCATCGGCCGGGCGGATTAAGCTTTTCAGGCGACCCAAGTTGCGTGCCAATGCCTCCTCCTTCATTATCTCTGCCACCGGGGTTCACCCTGTTTCGGCACATGGCCGTTCGAGCGGCGTTCTTATGCTCCGTGTTTATTGCCGACCTCCTGCTTTTGCCTGAGTAGTCGCGTGGTCCGGCTGGGTTTCATCATCGGCTTCATCGCCCTGCTCGGAGCCCTGCTCTCCGGGCTTGCGGCCTATCGCGTCCACGATCAGGAGCTGGCGTTGGACCGGATCGCGCTGGCGCGCGCCCTCGACGTCCATGCGAGCCTGGTCCAAGACCGGCTCACCGAGCGCGAACTGCTCGCGCGGGTTGCCTCCGGCCTGTTCCGGACACCGTCGGTGCTCAAGCCGAACATGCTCGAACCGTTGCGCTCGGCCATCTATGCCTTCAAGACCGATTTCGTGGTGGCCGGCTGGGTCGCGCGCCTGAAGCCGAACGAGCTCGCCGATGCGCAGGCCGCCATCGCCAGTGCCGGCTTCCCCAATCCGCAGATCCGCACCTATGACGATAAGCCGCTCGACCCGGCAAGCGTCGCCCAGCCAGTCGACGTGCTGATGGACCTCGAACCGCGCAGCAACGAGACCAAGGCGCTGCCCGGCCGCAGCTACGACCAGGATCAGGTGCGCAGCGCCATGCTGACGCGCGCCAGAGTGGAGAAGAGGTCGGTTGCCTCAGAACCGGTTCCTCTCCTGCGCGCCGGCGGGCCGATCGGCATCATCGTGGCCGCTCCCGTCATCCCCGAAGGTGCGACCGAGCCGGCGGGCTTCATCACATTCTCTTACGAGCTCGCCTCCCTGATGCTGACCAACGACGACATGTCGCTGTTTGCGGTCGCGCTGAAGGATCCGCGCAGGGAGGGTGGAGAGCTCGTCGCCAATGATCAAGGCGTGGTCTCGGCCCGCACGACGGCGGCAGACGGGCCGGCGCCGTCGGCGACGCGCACGGTGAGCTTCGGTGGTCGCGACTGGCAGCTCGGCTATTATGCCAAGAGCAATTCGGCACGTCGCGCCGAGCAGACCGCGATCATCGTGGCGGCGATCGGCTTTGCGATCACCGCCATGGTGTGCGGTCTGTTCGGCTATGTCGCCTACAACAATTTGCGGCTGAGCCGGGAAATCCAGGTCAGAATCGGCTTCGAGCGTCGGCTGACGGCGGTGATCGACGAGCTCAACCACCGGGTCAAGAACATCCTGGCGGTGATCCAGTCGATCGTGACGCGCACGCTGCGCCATGGCTCCGACATCGACGTCGCGCGCGAGCTCCTGATCGGCCGTATCCACGCCATGTCCAACGTCGTCTCGCTGCTCAGCGAGAGCCAGTGGCAGGGCGTCAAGCTGAAAGGCCTGTTCGAGGCGCGCGCCATCCCGCATGCCGACCGCATCGCCGTCACCGGTCCTGATATCGCAGTCAGCGCGCGCGCGGCGCAGAGCCTGTCGCTGCTGTTCTTCGAACTCGCCTCGCATTCCGACGAGGGCCTGTCGCTGGTCGGCAAGCATCCGCACATCACCGCCGATTGGACGGTGACGAGTGAGGGGACCGGCGAGGTCTTCCATTTCCGTTGGGAGGAATTCAACACCAGCGAGGCGACGCGCCGCCCCGATTCCGATTTCGGTCTGATCCTGCTCGACCGCGTCGCGCCCGAGGCGCTCGGCGGCACCGCCAAGCGCTATTTCACCGACGTCTCTTATGTCTACGAGCTGACCGCACCGATGGAGACGGTCGAGGACATGACCGAGCGCGACCGCACCGACAAGCTTTCAGCACCGATCCGGCCGGCACGGTAATTCGAGGCTAGCTCTTAGGCCGCAGCACGAGGTCAACCAGATTCCGCGCGTAGGCGGGCGTGATCGGCGCGATGCCGAAGACGTAGCGGTAGAACAGGCCGCCATAGATCGCGTCGTAGAGATCCTCGGGCGCTCCTTCCGCCAGAATGCTGCCGTCGTTCTGGCCCGCGGCGATCATCTCCACCAGTGCGTCGCGGCGGAATTGCAGATAGCGGGCGTAGAACAGCTCGGCGGACCCGGTCTTGGAAATGCATTCGGAGATGACGGCGAGCTGGACCTTGCCGAACTCATCCTGGAGCGCTTCGGCATAGGCCGCGGCATGGCGGCGTGCGCGCGCGGCGGGGCTGCCGGAGCTCGCGGGCGGCAGCGGCAGCATTTGCGCGGCATGGTGGAGGAAGGCGTCGATCAGCAACGCCTCGCGGGACGGCCACCATTTGTAGATCGTCATCTTGGAGACGCTGGAGTGCCGCGCGACCGCGTCGATGGTGGTGGCGGCAAGGCCGGTCGCGGCCATCAGCACATAGGCGCTTTCGAGAATGGCGTTGCTGGTCTCCATCGACCTTGGCCGGCCGCGCCGGGGCGCGCTGTCGGTCTCGTCACCCCCGCCTTTCGCCATCGCCACGCCCGGTCTCCTCACGCAGAGTTAACCCGCATAGCGCAGCCGCCGCTTTCGGCCTAGCACAATCGCACGATCCTTTGGCTAGGCCTGCTGCCGCAAGGCGGCCGGCAAGTCCTGCCGCCTCGACCAAGAGACGTAATAGGCCACCGCGGTCATCGCGGCGAAACCGGCGAGGCTCACGGCGATCTGCATCACCACCAGATTGGCGCCGGTGATGAGGATGAGATGGCCGGCAAAGGACAGGAACACGGCGACGCAGAACACGGCGAGCCATTCCTCGCCGCATCTGATGACCGCCTGGAGCGGCTTCAATTGCAGCCCGGGATGATCCGCCGGAATGAGATGGGTCGCGAGGAAGGCGAGCGCGAGGAAGTGAACCACGCGGTAGGGCGCGAGGTTTTCCTTGTCGGTGGGCGCGATGCTGTTGAGGAGAATGTCCGGCAAATAGGCGGACAGTTCCGGCGAATGCCGCATCAAGGTGACGGCCATCGCGAACACGAGATAGGTCCCCGCGAGTATCCGCAGCCATGGCATGTCGCGCAGCGCGCGCCCGGGTGCGTCTGTCACGGCGAACCAGCCGCCCAGCACCATCAGCATCTGCCAGCACAGCGGATTGAAGGTCCATTCCTGATCGGGGTAGGCGCGAAAATTCCAGCCGTACCACCGCGCGCCGAGATACAGCGCGACCGACATCGCCAGCGTCAGGTTCGGACGTCGCAGCAGACCCCACAGTGCGAATGGGAAGAACGCCATCAGCGGGATCATCAGTTGCAGAAGGTCGAGGTTGAGCGGTTCTTCCTGGAGCACCAATCCCTGGACCAGGATGCGCAGGGGGTGCTCGAGAATCCCCGAGATATTGTATTCCTGAATGATCTCCGGCGCCATCGACTGCGAAGCGACATAGGCGATGGTGGCAATATAGATCACGAACAGCACGACATAGGCGGCATAGAGGCGCCAGGCTCGGCGGAAGATGCGCGTCGCCGCGACGACGTAGCCGCGCTCCAGCGCCATCCTGCCGTGGATGACGGCGACGCCGTAGCCCACGACGAACACGAACAGGTCCGCAGCGCCGCTGAAGCCGAAATTGCGTAGCGTCAGCAAATTGACGACGTTGTTCGGGATATGGTCGACGAACACCGACCAGTTGGCAATGCCGAGGGTCAAATACAGCCTGGCGTCGTGACGGAATGCGGCGAGGTTCGCCTTGACGGATGGTTTCATCGAAAAAATTAGCTTTTGGAATCACGGGCGCCGCTTTTAGCGGCAACCGCCAGCCTATCCGAGTAGCGTTTGCGTGAAGGAGCCCTATTGTCCGGCTGATGAAAAATTGCGCAAGGGCCGATAGCGGATCGCCTGGCCTCATTTGCTCAGCCCCGGACGCAACTTTCGCAATGGGAAGAGTACGCGCGAGATCAGAGAGCCACAGCAACTCAGACCATGGCTACTCGGCAGGCTCGGCCGAGGCGTCGTCGGAGACGCCGGCGCGGCTCGCCATGATGCCGAGGGCGACGCCGCCGATCGCCAGGATCGGCAACAGCCGCTTGACGCCGATGGCGCGAACGATCTGGAGACCCGTGGCGAGCAGCATGGGGTCCGCGAGCATGCTCTGCGCGGTCGACTTCGCGGCGCGCTCAGCCGCGATATGAGCTTGCTTGCGCAACTGCCGCTTGTAGGCCCAGTAGCTCACCGCCGCGGTGAGGGTCAGCAGGAAGAAAACGCCGGCACCGGCGAGGCAGGCTTGCACCGGACCATATTTTTCCAGCACCGAGATGAATGCCGCCGCGCACAGAAAGCACGTGGTGATGAAGAGCGCGAATGCCGCACCCGCAGCCAACGAGGTCAGCCGCACAGTCGTGCCCGTGGATGCAATGATCCCGTCGATGATGCGCTGAAACATGGCCTTGCTCCTCAAACCCCACAAGCCGGCATGGGCGGCGCCGCAGCGCCGCCGTCTCAAAACCCGTTCGCCAGCTCAGCGGCGCCAGGCTGCGCCGATCAGGAAGCCGATTCCGAGCGCAAGCCCGACGGTCGCGAGCGGCCGCTGCGTGATTGCGTCCTCCAGCGTCTCCTCCATCGATCCATAGGCTTCCTGTGCCGCGCCCATCATCGCGCTGCCGCGCTCCGACATATCGTCGATCGCGGAATCCACGTTCTCACGTGCCTGGCGGTAGCCGCGGCGGGCCTGCTTGCTGGAGGAATTCGCAAAGGTATTGAGCGCGTCGGTGATCTGATCGGTGAGGGCGGCGATATCGCTTTTCACGGCTGCTACATCCTTCTCGAGGCGTTCTCTGGTGGCTTTGTCGGTCCAGTCTCTCATCCCGGCTTCGGCATTGGTCGTGGACATCGGGAGCTCCGAGCTGTTGACGGCTGAGATAGCCGGAAAACGTTTCGTCGCGGGGTAAGTTCCGTTCTGAGAAACCGGTCAGGTTTGCGGCAGCTGCGGCGAATCCGTCGGCAGCAGATGCTCCTTCAAGATCAGCGCGACGATCAGAAGCGGCGACGACAGAAACGCGCCCATCGGCCCCCACAGCCAGGTCCAGAATGCCAGCGCCAGCAGCACGGCGAGCGCATTGAGCTCCAGCCGCCGGCCGATGATGGTCGGCGTGACAAAGTGTCCCTCCAGGAAAGTGAGGCCGCCAAAGGCGAGCGCCGCCATCAGGCCGCCTCCGATGGTCGGGAAGGTGACCAGCCCGACCAGGACCAGAACGGCGAACATCGCAACCGGCCCGATGATCGGAATAAAGTTGAGGGCGGCCGCGAGGGCGCCGAGGCCGGCCGGATTGGGCATGCCGGTGACCGCACAGACGAGGCCGGCGCCAACGCCGACGCCGATATTGATGAGGGTCACGGTCAGAAGATAGTTGCCGAGATGGACCTCGATCTCGTTGAGGATCCGAAGCGTGCGCAGCCGTGCGTCGCGATCGCTGAAGGTCATGATCATCGCGCGGCGCAGATCGCGCCAGCTCGCGATGAACAGGATGAGGGTGACGAAGAACAGCAGGAACTCGGTGAAGGTCGGCGACAAAAATTCCAGCGTCGGCTGCACCCATTCGAATTTCGGCATCTGGAAGTTGGGCAGCCCCTCCGAGCCGCCGACCATGGTCTGCAGCTCCCGCCACAGCGCCAGCGGCCGGTCGAACACGTGCAGCTTGTCCTTCAACTGCGCGCCCAGTTCGGGCAGGCGCGAGCTCCATTCCATCACAGGCGAGGCGATCAGCGCGACGAGGAAGCCGACCACGGCTGTTACCGCGATCACGATCAAGGCCGCGGCGAGCCCCCGCGGCACTTTCCGCTTCTCCAGGAAGGTTGCCGCCGGTGAAAGCATCGTGCCGGTGACGAAGGCCATCACGACGGGCAGGAAGAAAGCCTTGCCGACATAGAGCACGGCGACGACTGCGATGAGAAGCAGTCCCGCGAGCGAAAAGGCGACGAATTCGGTGCGGCGGATCACCGGCGGAAGTTCGCCGTGGCTCTCGGGAAGCGGTGTGCCTTCGCCGTTGCCGGGGATCATACGTTCACTGGGAAGGACGCGCACAACACCTCTCCGGCACGGAAGCTTCGGTCCGCGCACCGTTACGGGGTGAAACGTGCGAACTCGCCGCGGGTTCCATCGCGGCTTCGTGAAGAGACGCCCGCTTGACTGTGACGCGGTCGCCGCATCCGGCGGAACTTGTAGCGGCTCGACCGCGTTACCAGACCAGCGCATCACCCTGATGCAGGCATCCACGGGGCAGCACATGACGAAGTTCTCTGCAGTCCGACGCCGCTTTTCGCCGCGCCGCATCACCGCTTTCACCTTCGCGACTGCTCTGCTCGCCGTGCCTTTCGGCGCCGCAAGCGCGCAGACGCTGGGCTATACCTATCCGCAGGATCAGGGCTATTCGCAAGGATATGCAAGCCAAGGCTACGCAAGCCAAGGCTATGCAAGCCAGGAGTCGCAGGCCTCCGACGAAGATGCCGCGCTGCCCGATCGCCTGCGCAAGCAGATTGTCAGCTTCGACCGGAGCGAGCCGGCGGGCACTATCGTTATCGATACCAACAACACTTATCTCTACTACGTGCTGGGCAACGGTCGCGCGATCCGATACGGCGTCGGCGTCGGCCGCGAGGGCTTCACCTGGTCGGGCGTGCAGAGCGTCAGCCGCAAGGCGGAATGGCCGGACTGGCATCCGCCGGCCGAGATGATCGCCCGCCAGCCTTATCTGCCGCGCTTCGTCGCCGGCGGTCCCGGCAATCCGCTCGGCGCGCGGGCGATGTATCTCGGTTCGAGCGAATACCGCATCCACGGCACCAACGATCCCACCACGATCGGCAAATTCGTCTCGTCCGGCTGCATTCGCATGACCAACGAGGACGTCACCGACCTGTTTAGCCGCGTCAATGTCGGCGCCAAGGTCGTGGTGCTGCCGAAGAACGCGCCGCTGATGGCGAGGGGCAGTGATCCCGTGCGCAAGCGCCCGGCATTGACGACGCTGCCCTCTGGCCGGCAGGCGCTGAACATCGCGACGTCGGCCGTGAACTAAGAGTTGGGTGAGGTCACATGACGAGACGTTCGATCGGCAAACTGGCCGGTACCGCGGCGGCGTTCTTCGCCGTCGCCTCCTTGGGGCTCGCCCTGACGCCTTCGGCGCATGCGGAGGATTTCTTCTCGGCATTATTTGGTGGATTGGGACGGCGGCCTCCGCCGCAAATCCAGATGCCTTTCGCGAACGAAGACATGCCGCGCTACGACGCGCCGCGCCAGCGGGCCTCCTATGGCGGCGGCACGGCCTATTGCGTGCGCGGTTGCGACGGTCGCTATTTCCCGGCGCAAGGAAACGATGCCGAGAGCAAGGCGCAGTCCTGCAAGAGCTTCTGCCCGGCGTCAGAGACCTCGCTGGTCTATGGCGGCAATATCGACGACGCCACGACCGACAAGGGAAAATCCTATTCCGACCTGCCGAACGCCTTCCGTTTCCGCAACGAGATCGTGGCGGGCTGCACCTGCAACGGCAAGGACCCGGCCGGGCTCGCCCAGGTCAAGATCGACGATGATCCCACCTTGCGCAAGGGCGACATCGTCGCGGGCGCCGATGGCCTAGTGGTCGCCAGCCGCAATGCCAACGACCGCCGCGGCGTCGCAATGAACTTCTCCCCGCTGCCGGACTCGGTGCGGGCGAGATTCCGCCAGGTGCCGGTGGTGGCGAAGGAGTAGGGGGCGACTCCGATCCGCAGCCTACGCCGCGCGGATCTTGCCGAGGAAGTCGCTGACTTGATGACCAAGCTGGCGGCTCTGGGTTTCGAGCAACTCGGAGGCCTGCTTGACGTTCTCCGCCGCCCCGGCGGCGGTGTCGGCGTCGGCTTTCACGCCGGTCATATTGTCCGAGACGTTCTTGGTGCCCTGCGCCGCGTATTGCGTGCTGCGGGTGATCTCCTGGGTCGCCGCGCCCTGCTCCTGCACGGCGGCGGCGATAGCGGTGGCGACTTCATTGACCTCGCCGATGATGCCGCCGATTGCCTGGATCGCGTTGATGGCATCGCCGGCGACTTTTTGAATGTCGGCGATCTGCCCCGAAATCTCCTCGGTCGCCTTGGCGGTCTGGCTCGCCAGTGACTTCACCTCGGATGCCACGACCGCAAACCCGCGCCCCGCTTCGCCGGCGCGCGCGGCCTCGATCGTGGCGTTCAGTGCGAGCAAATTGGTCTGGGCGGCAATGGTGTTGATGAGGCCTACGACCTCGCCGATGCGCCCCGCGGATTGCGCCAGCCCCTGAACGGTGCTGTCGGTTTCGCGCGCCTGGTTGACGGCGCGGCTGGCAATGCCCGCGGCATGGGCAGCCTGCTGGCTGATGTCGTTGATCGAGGCTGAAAGCTCCTCGGCGGCCGCCGCGACGCTGTCGACGCTCATGGAAGCGTCGTTGGACGCCTTGCCGGCGACCTCGACGCGCGCATTGGTCTGGCGCGATACTGCGGAGAGGTCGCCCGAGGTCTTGCGCATCTCGCCTGACGCTTCGCTGAGCTCGCCCAGTGATTTGCGCACCACGCCTTCGAACTCGCCGACATAGGCTTCCACCGCGCGCTGGCGCGCGGCAGCGCCGGCGTTGCGCTCGCGCTCCTGCTCTTCGATCTTGAGCTTGTCGATCGCCTGCTGCTTGAAAGTATCGAGCGCGCCGGCGAGCGAGCCGATCTCGTCGTGGCGGTCGAGATAGCCGTTGTCGACGCTGAGATCACCGCCGGCCACCTTCAGCATCGCGTCGCGTATCCTGTGCAGCGGCGTGATCACGCGGCGGCTAACCGCCAGCATGGCGGCGCCGGTGAACGCGATCGCGGCAATCAGCAGCGCAAGCTGGGTCAGCAGCGATTGCAGTGCGTCTGCGCGCTGGTTGCTGGAATGGTCCTTCGCCGCGGCGAGCGCGGCATCGGCCAGCCCGATCGCACTCGCCATGCGGCCGACCGAGTAGGGGCTCCATTGGTTGGCGGTCATCGACGCCTTCTCGCCCTTTGCGATCGCGGCGATGATGCCGTCGCGCGTAGCGACGAATTGCGGGTCGAAATAGAGCGATTTGGTTTCCGCCACGGCCGCAGCCAGCGCCGGCGGCAATTGCATGCCCGATGCGGCGAGCTCGATCGCGCTCCAGGCGGTTTCCGTGCCGCCGATCCATTTCGTGAAGGCGAGCTGGACCTCCGGCGCGATCTTGCCGCTGTTGATCGAATTGCCGACGATCAGCGAGGATTCACCCGCGTTGACCCGCAGCAGCCAGGCCATCTGTTTGATCATCAGCAGTTGGTCGATGGTTGCGTCCTGATGGTTGACGCTCGCAGCCAGCATGGGCGACAGCTTCTCGAGGATGACCATCAGCCCGTCCTCGCTCTCGAGATACTCTTTGACAAGCGCCGCGCGGCGCGATGCCTTGGGCTTGGCGACCTCGGTCCAGAATTCAGCCTGCTGCGCCAGCAGCGCCTTGTTCAACCGGTCGAGATCGGCAATCGCCGCCCCAGGCGGGGGCAAATCGATAGAGGGCAAGATGTCGATTGCGCGCGCAAGCGCCGGCATCAATTCGTTGCGGATGCCGCGGATGTATTTCTCGATGTCGCTATCCATCTGGATGTCGGAGGTCAGCTGACGGCTGCTGGTCGAGCGGTCGGCGCGGATGTTCGCCATGGCCTTGAACACATCGGCGGAGGCCGCCGACACCGAGACGATTCGGTTGGCCTGCTGAAGCCGGGTCCATGAGCTCCATGCGCTGATCCAGAAGCCGCCCACGACGACGAACGCGGTGGACAGGATCACTGCCTTCAGCAGCGTGGATACGGTCAGGCGATTGAGCATCGGAAACCCCGGTACGCGTTCAAAATTCGCGGCCCCGCGCCAGCCCCCACGAACTTCGAAAAGCTAAAACGATGCACGCATCATGCGTCCGCCCGCGGCAGGCGCGTGAAACGCATTTGGCCCGAAAAGGGTAAAAACTTAGGCAGTAGCGCTGTCGTAAAATTACGGGGCCTCTATCCCCCTCGTCGTCCTGGCTTTCGCCAAGACGACATCGAGAGTGACGCCCCATCGTGCCCTATGCCGCGCGGATCTTGCCGAGGAAGTCGCTGACCTCATGACCGAGCTGGCGGCTCTGGCTCTCCAGCGTCTCGGAAGCTTGCTTCACATTGTCCGCGGCGGCGGCAGCAGCGTCCGCATCGGCTTTGACGCCGGTGATGTTGTCCGAGACGTTCTTGGTGCCCTGCGCCGCAAATTGCGTGCTGCGGGTGATCTCCTGGGTCGCGGCGCCCTGCTCCTGCACGGCGGCAGCAATTGCGGTCGCGACCTCGTTGACCTCACCGATGATGCCGCCGATGGTCTGGATCGCATTGATGGCCTCGCCCGCGACCTTCTGGATGTCGGCGATCTGCTCGGAGATTTCCTCGGTCGCCTTGGCGGTCTGGCTCGCCAGCGACTTCACCTCGGAGGCAACCACGGCAAAGCCGCGGCCGGCCTCGCCGGCGCGCGCAGCCTCGATCGTGGCGTTGAGCGCGAGCAGATTGGTCTGCTGCGCGATGGTGTTGATGAGGCCGACGACCTCGCCGATACGTCCTGCGGACTTCGCCAGTCCCTGCACGGTGCCGTCGGTCTCGCGCGCCTGCGTGACGGCGCGGCCGGCGATGCCCGCGGCGTGCGCGGCCTGCTGGCTGATGTCGTTGATCGAGGCAGAGAGCTCTTCGGCGGCGGCCGCCACGCTGTCGACGCTCATGGAGGCGTCGTTGGAAGCCTTGCCCGCGACCTGGACGCGGTCGTTGGTCTGGCGTGACACGGCGGAGAGATCGCCCGAGGTCTTGCGCATCTCGCCTGAAGCCTGGCCGAGTTCGCCGAGGGTCTTGCGTACCGCGCCCTCGAACTCGCCGACATAGGCCTCGATCGTGCGCTGGCGTGCCGCAGCCCCGGTGTTGCGCTCGCGCTCGTGCTCCTCGATCTTGAGCTTGTCGGTGGCCTGCTGCTTGAAGGTCTCCAGCGCGCCGGCGAGAGCGCCGATCTCGTCCTTCCGGTCGAGATAGCCGCTATCGACGGCAAGATCGCCGCCGGCGACCTTCAGCATGGCATCGCGGATGGTGTTGAGGGGATGGATGACGCGACGGCTGACCAGCATGATCGCGCCGGCTGCAAGCCCGATGGCCAGCGCCAGCAGCACGAGCTGCACGATCAGCGCGCGTTGCGCCGCGGAGCGCTGTTCCTGGGTGTGGCCCTTGGCGGCGTCGAGCGCGGCTTCCGCGACCGCGACCGCGCTCGCCATGCGGCCGACCGTAAGCGGACTCCACTGATTGGCGGTCATCTCGGGCTTCTCGCCCTTGACCAGCGCGTCCGCAAGACGGTCACGCAGGGACAGATATTGCGTCTCGAAATAGGCTGTCTTGGCGGCTGCCATGGCGGACGCGAGCCCGGGGGGCAGTTGCATGCCGGAAGTCGACAATTCCAGCGCCTTCCACATCGCCGCCGTGCCGCCGACATATTGGGTATAGTTATAGCGCCCCTCCGGCGTGATCTTGCCCGCCGCCAGCCCTGTCGAGACGATCAGCGAGGCTTCGCCTGCGGTGTTGCGCAACAGCCAGGCGTTCTGCTTGATCGACAGCAGTTGGTCGATCGCGGCGTCCTGATGGTTGACGGTGGCGGCCAAGATGTTCGAGAGCCTGTCGAGGGTGTCGAGGAGGCCCTGCGTCGTCTCCATGTATTCCTTCGGCAGGCCCGCGCGGCGCTGATCCTTGGACTTGGCCAGGTCCTCCCAGAACTGCTTCTGCTCGTCTGTCAGCAGCTTGTAGAGGCGCGCAAGCTCAGGCACCAGTGTGCCCGACTGCGGGAATTCGATTGTCGGCAACAGCTCGAGCGCGCGCGCCATCGCCGGCATCTGCGCATCGCGCAAGGCGCGCAGATATTTCTCGATCTCGCCGTCCAGCGGCTCGGTCGCGTTGAGGAGCCGTACCGTGGTCGAGCGGTCGGTGCGCAGATTGTGCATCGCCTTGAACAAATCGGCGGAGGTGTCGGCGATCTGCGAGATGCGGTTGGCGGTCTTGAGGCGGTCCCACGATTCGTAGGCGGTGAGCGAGAGCGCAATCACCACACAGACCGACGTGATCGCGATCACCGCCTTCAGCAGCGCAGATACGGTCAGACGATTCAGCATCGAAGCCCCCCATTCCCCATTTCAAAGTCGCAAAAGACGCCCCGGCAGCATCAAAACGGAGGGGGCGGCAGCATCGGCAATCGCTGCCGTTTACGGCTCATGGCCCAAACGGTGACCGCATCTGAAAGGAAAAGGGTAAAGTTTTAGGCGGGTCGACAGATGGTAGAAGTACGTATTTACTAGAAGTTGCAGCGGGTTGCGCCGATGGAACCGGCGCGGGAGTTGCGCGTTAGGGAATGGTCAGCAATTTGCCTAAAGGGGGGTCCTAGCGATGCTGGTTGGCGTACTCGTCACCTTTCTTGTCATCATCCTTGTTCTTTATCTCATCAACATGCTGCCGATGGACGGCCGCGCCAAGCAGATCGCGCGCGTGGTCGTCATCATCATCGGCATCGTGTCGCTGCTGAAATATCTGGCGGTGTTCTAGCGCAGACCTCTAACCCGCGTGAGAGAAGCGATATGAGGGGACAGTTGTCCCGGATGTCGCTCCGCTCATCCGGGTTGCTGCTCGTCCAACAAAAAAGCCCCGGCGTCGGCCGGGGCTTTTGGTGTTGCGAGTTGGTGGTCTGTCAACCCGCCGCCTTCGCCTCGCGGCGGCGGGCGGTGAGGATGTATTCGGTGTAGCCGTTCGGCTGCTCGCGTCCCCTAAAGACGAGGTCGCAGGCCGCCTTGAATGCGACACCGTCGAAGGCGGGCGCCATCGGCTTGTAGATCGCGTCGCCCGCGTTCTGCTTGTCGACGACGACCGCCATGCGCTTGAGCGATTCCATCACCTGCGCTTCCGTGATCACGCCCTGGTGCAGCCAATTGGCGAGATGCTGGCTGGAGATGCGCAAGGTTGCGCGGTCTTCCATCAGGCCGACATCGTGGATGTCCGGCACCTTGGAGCAGCCGACGCCCTGGTCGATCCAGCGCACGACGTAGCCGAGGATGCCCTGGCAGTTGTTGTCGATCTCCTGCTTGACGTCATCGGGCGCCCAGTTCGACTTCGACACCGGGATGGTGAGGATGTCTTCGAGCTTTGCGCGCGGCCCGCTTTTGGTCAGCTCCTGCTGGCGCGCGGTGACGTTGACCTGATGGTAGTGCAGCGCGTGCAGGGTCGCCGCGGTCGGCGAGGGCACCCAGGCGGTGGTGGCGCCGGCCTGCGGATGGACGAGTTTCTGCTGCAGCATGTCCGCCATCTTGTCCGGCGCGGCCCACATGCCCTTGCCGATCTGGGCATGGCCGGGCAGGCCGCAGGTCAGGCCCATGTCGACATTCCAGTCCTCATAGGCCTTGATCCAGGCCTGCGCCTTCATCTCGTTCTTGCGGATCATGGGACCCGCTTCCATCGAGGTGTGGATCTCGTCGCCGGTGCGGTCGAGGAAGCCGGTGTTGATGAACATGATGCGCTTGGAGGCGCGCTGGATGCAGGCCTTGAGGTTGACGGTGGTGCGCCGCTCCTCGTCCATGATGCCGACCTTGAGCGTGTTCTCAGGCAGCCCCAGCATCTTCTCGACGCGGTCGAAAATCTCGCAGGTCAGGGACACTTCGTCGGGGCCGTGCATCTTCGGCTTGACGATATAGGCCGAGCCGGTGCGGCTGTTCTTGACCTTCGAATTGCCCTTGAGGTCGTGAATCGCGAGCAGGCCCGAGACGGCGGCGTCCAACAGGCCTTCCGGAATCTCCTCGCCCTTTTCATCCAGCACCGCGTCGGTGAACATGTGGTGACCGCAATTGCGCATCAGCAGCAGGCTGCGGCCGTGCAGTTTGACCTCGCCCTTGCCGTCAGGCGTCTTGTAGCTGCGGTCGGCGTTGAGCGCGCGCGTCAGCGTCTTGCCGCCCTTCTCGAAATCGGCCGACAGCGTGCCGTTCATCAGGCCGAGCGTGTTGCGATAGACCAGCACCTTGTCCTCGGCGTCGACCGCGGCGACCGAATCTTCCATGTCGAGGATGGTGGAGACCGCGGACTCCATGATCATGTCGGCGACGCCGGCCGGATCATTTTTGCCGATCGTGCTGCTGCGGTCGATCTTGACCTCGACATGCAGGCCGTTGTTGGCGAGCAACACGGCGGACGGTGCGGCTGCATCGCCCTGAAAGCCTGCGAACTGCGCGGCATTCTTCAGCGCGGTGGCGTTGCCGCTCTTCAGCTTTGCCGCGAGCTGGCCCGCGACGACGCTGTAGGCGGTGACGTCGGTGTGGCTGCCGGTTGCCAGCGGCGCGGCGGCATCGAGGAACGCCTTGGCCTTGGCGATCACCTTGTCGCCGCGTGCCTTGTTGTAACCCTTGCCGCTCTCGGACGGATCGTGCGGAATCGCGTCGGTGCCGTAGAAGGCGTCATAGAGCGAGCCCCAGCGCGCATTCGCCGCGTTCAGCGCATAGCGTGCATTGGTCAGCGGCACGACGAGCTGCGGGCCGCAGATCTTGCCGATCTCCTCGTCGACATTGGCGGTCTCGACCTTCTGCGTCGCAGGCTCGGGGACGAGATAGCCGATCTCGGTCAGGAAGGCCGTATAGGCGTTGAGGTCGAACGCCTTGCCCTTGTTGGCGCGATGCCAGTCGTCGATCTTGGCCTGCAGCGCATCGCGCACCGCCAGCAGCGCGCGGTTCTTCGGCCCCAGCTCCTTGATGATGGCGGCGACCCCAGCCCAGAACGCATCCGGCGCGATCCCGGTTTTCGGGGCCGCTTCCTTGGCGATGAAATCGAACAGGACGGGAGCGATCTTCAATCCGTGGGCGTCGACGCGTTTCATGATGGTCTTTCTCGTTGGAAATGGCTGTTTTTGGCTGCTTTTGACCCGACAGCAGCAAAATGCGCCCACGGGGGGCGACTTTCGGAGTTCTATTAGCCCCAAAACCGGGGCCGTGAGAAGGCCCCCAAAAGCTGTCAAAATGTCAAGGCGACGTTGGGAGCCCACGCACGGTGTCGTTCCCCGCGAAGGCGGGGAATCCGGTACGCCGCGGCCTCTCGGCTGAATCACTGCTGTCGGTGGAATACCGGGTCGCCCGGTCAAGCCGGGCGACGACAGCGGGGCAGCAGCCCGACCTCAAATATTCGCGGCGAGGTCCACGACTTCGTCGAACAGCACGCCGGTCGCTTTCAGCATCTGCTCGATCTCGTCCGCCGCCTCGGCGACCGTCCGCGTCGATGTGTCGATCACGAGCTCGGCGGCCTCAGGCCGCTCGTAATCGTTGCCGATGCCCGTGAAAGAGGCAAGCGCGCCGGCGCGGGCCTTCTTGTAATGGCCCTTGGGATCGCGATCCTCGCAAACGTCGGCCGGTGTCGCGACATGGATCTCGCGGAACGAAATATCTGCGATGCGGCGCGCGGTGGCGCGGTCCTCTCGGGAGGGCGAGACCGCAGCGACGATGGCGATGTGGCCGTTGCGGGCGAGATGCGTCGCGACTTCGGCGAGGCGCCGGATGTTCTCGCTGCGATCGGCGGCCGAGAAGCCGAGATCGCTGTTGAGGCCGGCGCGCAGCGTGTCGCCGTCGAGCAGGACCGGCGAGCCGCCATTGCTGAACAGCCGCCGTTCCAGCGCCTTGGCCAGCGTCGACTTGCCGGAGGCGGGCAGGCCTGTGAGCCAGACCACGGCGCCGTTGTGCTGATAGCGCGCAGAGCGTTCGTCGGGCCGCAGCGCGGATTCCACCGGCACGATGTCGACCGGCACGGCGCGCTGACCGGCATCGACCGACAACACGAGACCGCCGCCGGCGATGCGGCCCGAGACCTCGATCACGAGACGGCCGGTGCGCGGATTCTCGGTATAGGGATCGGTCGCGATGGGATTGGAGAGAGAGATGTCGATCTCGCCGACATGATTGCGGCTGATCGCCTTGTTCTCGACGCTCGACAGCTCGCCGGGATCGACCGCCTTCTCGATCGCCACCACGGTGGCGCGGCTTTCCTTCGGGCCGCAGCGCACCAGGAGCTGGTCGCCCTTGGCGAGCGGCTTGTCGTGCAGCCAGAAGATCCGCGCCCGCAGCCGCCGCGTCTCACGCGGGGCGGCGCTGGTATGCGCGATGATGTCGCCGCGCTCGACGAACAGCTCACGGTCGAGCGTAATGCCGACCGAGCGGCCGGCGCCTTGCCGTCCCGCGACCGGTGTCACCGGCCAGCTCTCGACCGTCTTGATCCTGGCGATCTTGCCGGCCGGCATGATCACGATCTCGTCGCCGGCAACGAGGCTGCCGGATTCGATGCGGCCCGCCACGATGCGGCGGTCGTCGAATTTGTAGATAGCCTGCACCGGCAGCCGCAGCGCCAGCGCTTCCAGCGGTCGCGCCGGCTCGAGCTGATCAAGCGCCTCGACCACGGTCGGACCCTTGTACCAGGAGATGCGATCGGTGCGCTCGGCGACGCCGTCGCCGTCGCGGGCGGAAATCGGGATCACGGCCGTGGGCTTGACGCCGAGGCCTTGCAGATGCGCCGAGATCTCGTCGCTGATCTCCTTGAAACGTTCGGCGGAGAAGTCGACGCGATCCATCTTGTTGACGACGATCGCGACCTGTTTCACGCCGAGCAGATGCAGGAGGTAGCCATGCCGCCTTGTCTGGTCGCGCACGCCTTCGAGCGCGTCGATGATCAGCACCGCGCCGTCGGCCTGCGAAGCGCCGGTGATCATGTTGCGCAGGAATTCGGCATGGCCGGGCGCGTCGATCAGGACGATGTCGCGCGAATTGGTGCGGAAGCGGATCTGGGTGGTGTCGATGGTGATGCCCTGGTCGCGCTCGGTCTGGAGCGCGTCGAGCAGGAACGACCATTCGAATGGCATGCCGCGCCGCGCGCTGACGGCCTTGAGCATCTCGAGCTTGCCGTCGGGCAGGCTGCCGGTCTCGTGCAGGAGGCGGCCGACCAGCGTCGACTTGCCGTGGTCGACATGGCCGACGATGACGATGCGGACCTGCGGTCGCGTCGTGCCGTTCGGCGTGGCGGGCGACGTCGGGGTAACGATCATGTTCATATCGCGCTCGCGTCCTTGATCAGAGATAGCCGGCGACGCGCAGGCGCTCGAAAGCGTCCTCGGTCTCGTGGTCGAGCGCACGGCCGGCGCGTTCCGGCACCTTGGTCTGCTCGAGCTCGATCAGGATCTCGTCGATGTTCGAGGCCGTCGAAGCGACCGGATTGGTGATGTCCTGATCACCCAGCGAGCGATAGCGCTTGCCGTCCTTGGCGAGATACAGCGGGATGATCGGAATGTTCTCGCGCTTGGTGTAGGCCCAGATATCGGACTCGGTCCAATGCAGGATCGGATGGATACGCAAATGCGCGCCCTGCGGCGGCGAGGCATTGAAATGATCCCAGAACTCCGGCGGCTGGTCGCGCACGTCCCAATTGCCTTCGAGACCGCGCGGCGAGAACACGCGCTCCTTGGCGCGCGTGGCCTCCTCGTCGCGGCGGATGCCGGCAATCAGGCCGTCAAAGCCGTATTTGCCGAGCGCCATCTTGAGACCCTCGGTCTTGCGCGCGGCGGAACGGGCGGCGGGGGGCAGCGTTGGGTCGACGGCATCGATGGGCGGGCAGGGCTCGACACGCAGATCGAGATCCCATTCCTTGCCGTAATGATCGCGGAAGCGATACATCTCCGGAAACTTCTTGCCGGTGTCGACATGGAGGGCCGGAAACGGCAGGCGGCCGAAGAACGCCTTGCGCGCCAGCCAGATCATGACATTGGAGTCCTTGCCGAGCGACCACAGCAGGGCGATCTTCTTCAGTCGGCCGAAGGCTTCGCGGAAGATATAGATGCTCTGCGCCTCGAGCTGGTCGAGGTGGTCCATGCTGGGAGCGGTCTGATCGACCGGAATTTGCTGGGAAAGGGGAGCCGTAAAGCTCTGTCCACCTGCGCCGGAATCGGTCCTGAGAAGATGCATCTCTGCCACTTTGCGTTTGGAGGCGAAAATTCTATAGTTGCAGTGCAAGAGAGCAGAAAAAATTTTCTCTTTGCGCGCCAGAAACGACACATATATAGAAAATAATTCCAGTCAACCCCGGATGTGGGGGAAGCGGGTATCGCATGCGGTTCTTGCCGGTGTTTCTCGATCTCAAGGCCGGCCCGGTGGTCCTCATCGGCGCGGGTGAGCTTTTGCGCGCCAAGCTGCGCGTGCTCGCCGCTGCCGGTGCGCGCATCCGCGTGCATGCGCTCGACGGCAATCACGATTTGAGCCTCAGCGCCGACGACGCGGCGCGTATTGAAATCGCGACGACTGATCCGCTCACTGCCGATCTCTCCGGCGTCATCGCTATTGTCTGCGCCGGCGCGGGCGATGTCGGCGTTGCGATGTCGGTGCACGCCAAGGCGCTCGGCCTGCCCGTCAACGTCATGGACGATCTCGAGCATTCGAGCTTCATCTTTCCGGCGATCGTCGATCGCGGCGATGTCGTGGTCGCAGTCGGCACCGGTGGCACTTCGCCGGTGGTGGCGCGGCGCATCCGCGAAAAGATCGAGGCGCTGCTGCCGGCGCGTATTGGCGAGCTCGCCGAGTTCATCGGCGGCTTCCGCAAATCCGTCAACGAGCGCATTGCCGAGTTTCCGCTGCGCCGCCGCTTCTGGGAGCGCGTCATCGACGGTCCGATCGGCGCCTCCGTGCTCGCCGGCCGCAAGGGTGAGGCCGACGCCGCGATCAAGGCGATTTCCGATCCGTCGGCGTTCGCGCGCGCCGACAAGCCGGAAGGCTCGGTCGCGCTGGTCGGCGCCGGCCCCGGTGATCCCGATCTGCTCACCATCAAGGCGCTGCGCGCGCTCCAGGATGCCGACATCGTCTTCCACGACGAACTGGTCTCGCCTGACATTCTCGACCGTATCCGCCGCGACACCACGCGCGTTGCGGTCGGCCGCCGCGTCGGCAAGCCCGGCATCGGCCAGGACGCCATCAACAAGCGGATGATCGAGGCAGCCCAATCCGGCCAGCGCGTGGTGCGGCTGAAGGGCGGCGATCCCTTCGTGTTCGGCCGTGGCGGCGAAGAGGTCGAAGCGCTGCGGGCTGCCGGCGTCGCTTATTCGATCATTCCCGGCATCACTGCTGGCCTCGGCGGCGCCGCCGATTTCGAGGTCCCGCTCACCTACCGTCATGAAGCGACCCGCATCACCTTCCTCACCGCGCACAAGGCGCGCGACGCCGAGATTGTCGATTGGTCGACGCTGACCGACACCAGGATGACCGTCGTGGTCTACATGGGCATGACTGCGGCGCCCGCCGTGCGTGCCGGTCTGCTCGCCGCCGGCCGCTCGCCGGAGACCCCGGTCGGCGTGTTCGCCCGCGTCACGCGTCCCGACGCGCAAGGCGCGATCGGCACGCTGCGCGACCTGCCCGAGTTGGTGCGCCGGACCAACGGCGGTCCCGCCATCCTCATCATCGGCGATGTGGTCCGGCATGCCGGTTCGCTTCGCCGTCAAACTCCCAAACAAATCATCTCTGACCTATTGGATGCAGCCGAATGACCTCTCCGCTTGAACAGAAGAAGATCAAAATCGCCGGCCCCTCGGTCGTGACCGCCAACCGCACCTGGGACGGCATCGTGGTCTACCGGACCGCGGCCAAGAGCTGGTCCCCGGACCTGTCGGAAGCCGCGATCGTGCGCAACTCCGACGAGGCGAAGGCGTTGCTTGCGGAGTCCGTGGCCGATGACGTCGGCGCGATCGGTCCCTATATCGCGCCGGTGCAGATCGGCGCGGACGGCAAGATCGAACCCGGCAATCTGCGCGAACAGATCCGCCGCACCGGTCTCACCATCGGACAGCCGGCCCAGGCTTAAGGCACTCACTTATGTATGCTTATGATGAAATCGACCGCACGCTCGTCAACGAGCGCGTCTCGGAATTCCGCGACCAGGTGAAGCGGCGCCTGTCCGGCGAGCTCACCGAGGACGAGTTCAAGATCCTGCGGCTCCAGAACGGCGTCTATCTGCAACTTCACGCCTACATGTTCCGCGTCGCCATTCCCTACGGCACGCTGGCGTCGAACCAGTTGCGGGCGCTCGCTCATGTCGCGCGCAAATACGACCGCGGCTACGGCCATTTCACCACGCGGCAGAACATCCAGTTCAACTGGATCAAGCTCGCCGAATTGCCGGATGCGCTAGCCGATCTCGCCGAGGTCGGCATCCATGCGATGCAGACGTCCGGCAACAACATGCGCAACGTCACCTCGGACCAGTGGGCGGGCGTCGCGCCCGGCGAAATCGAGGATCCCCGCATCTGGTCGGAGCTGATCCGCCAGCACACCACACTGCATCCGGAATTCTCGTTCCTGCCGCGCAAGTTCAAGATCGCGATCACCGCGTCGGACCACGACCGCGCCGCGATCAAGATCCACGACATCGGGCTGCGCCTGATCAAGAACGAGAAGGGCGAGACCGGCTTCGAGGTGCTGGTCGGCGGCGGTCTCGGCCGCACGCCGTTCATCGGCAAGACCATCAAGCACTTCGTCCACGGCCGCGACATCCTCAGCTATATCGAAGCGATCCTGCGCGTCTACAATCAGTACGGCCGCCGCGACAACATCTACAAGGCGCGCATCAAGATCCTGGTGCATGAGCTCGGCATCGAGAAGTTCTCGCGCGAGGTCGAGGATGAGTGGCAATACATCCGCAACTCCTCGCTCCAGATCGACGACGAGGTGATCGAGGACATCCGCTCGCGCTTCGCCTATCCTGCTTACGAGAAGCTGCCGCACATGCCGGACGAGCTGCGCCAGGCCGCGGCTGATCCCGATTTCGAGGCATGGCGCAAGAACTCGGTTGCCCCGCACAAGGTGCAGGGCTATTCCATCGTCACGATCTCGCTGAAGCCGATCGGCGCGCCTCCGGGCGATGCGACCGCCGAGCAGATGGACGCGCTCGCCGATCTCGCCGACAGATACTCCTTCGGTGAGATCCGCGTCGGCCACGAGCAGAACCTCGCGCTGCCGCACGTCGCCAAGCGCGACCTGCCGGCGCTGTGGAAGGCGCTCGACAAGCTCGGGCTGGCGACACCGAATGTCAATCTGATCACCGACATCATCGCCTGCCCGGGTCTCGACTATTGCTCGCTGGCGAATGCGCGCTCGATCCCGATCGCACAGGAGCTGACGCGGCGCTTCGCCAACCACGAGCTCGCCAATCTGATCGGTCGTCTCCACATCAACATCTCAGGCTGCATCAACGCCTGCGGCCATCACCATGTCGGCCATATCGGCATTCTCGGTGTCGAGAAGAACGGCGAGGAGGTCTACCAGATCACCATCGGCGGCCGCGCCGACGAGGGTGCCGCGCTCGGCAATCTGATCGGCCCCGGCGTCAAGTTCGATGAGGTCGCCGATGTCATTGAGGATGTCGTGGAAGCCTACCTTGCGTTGCGCGAGCGGCCCGAAGAGCTGTTCATCGACACTGTGAAGCGTCTCGGCGTCGAACCCTTCAAGGAGCGCGTCTATGCCACTCGTTAACGGCGGAAAAATCGCCGACGACAGCTTCGTCAAGCTCGCCGTCGACACACCGCTGCCCGAGAGCGGCGATATCCTGGTGCCGGCCGAGCGCTTCGTCGGCGAGGCGGATGCGTTGCTCAAGCGCGCCGGCAAGATCGGCGTGATCTGGCCGAACAACCGCGACATCGCCGAGCTGGTGCCCTATCTCGGCAGGATCACCGTCGTCGCGCTGGTGTTCCCGACCTTTCGCGACGGACGCGCCTACAGCCAGGCGCGGCTGCTGCGCGAGCGTTACAACTATCGCGGCGAATTGCGTGCGACGGGCCAGATCCTGCGCGACCAGTTCGTGTTCATGCTGCGCGCCGGCTTCGATTCCTTCGAGGTCAAGAAGCAGGCCGACGCGGAAGCCTTCATGCAGACCGCAAAACGCTATTCGGTATTCTACCAGCCGACCGGCGACGGCCGGATCACGGCGCTGCACCGGCGCATGCAGCTGCGTCACTCCGAAGGTGTCGGCACGTGAACGCGATAGCGCCTCAGCTTTCGTCGGCGTCCGTTTCTGCGCTGCCCTCGGCGGCGGAGCTCGATCGTGGCTTGCGCGATGCCTCGCCCGCTGAAATCATCGCCGCTGCGCTGAAGACGGTCGGGCGCGAGAAGGTCGCGCTGGTGTCGTCGTTCGGCACGGAATCGGCGACGCTGCTGAAGGTCATGGCCGAGGTCGATCCGGCGATTCCCGTGATCTTCCTCGACACTGGCTGGCTGTTCGAGGAGACGCTGGCCTATCGCGATACACTGATCGCGACGCTGGGCCTGAAGGATGTCCGCTCGATCAAGCCGGCCGAGGAGACACTGTCGCGCGAAGATCCCGACCGCGACCTCTGGTTCTCCGATCCGGACGCCTGCTGCCGTATCCGCAAGGTGGAGCCGCTTGCGCGGGCGCTGAAACCGTTCGATGCCTGGGTCAACGGCCGCAAGCGCTTTCAGGGCAGCATGCGTGCCGACATTCCGGTGGTCGAGCACGACGGCGCACGGTTGAAGTTCAATCCCTTCGCCAATGTCTCGCGCGAGGAACTCGAGGCGATCTTCACCCGCGCCAAATTGCCGCGTCATCCTCTGGTGGCGTCCGGTTTCCGGTCGGTCGGGTGTATGCCTTGCACCAGTCGTACGACCGAGGGCGAGGATGAGCGTGCCGGTCGCTGGCGCGGCCGAGCCAAGACAGAATGCGGCATTCACACGATGAAGACTTCGTAGCACAGTCGAGCTGCGAGCTCGCGAACAAGAAAATCCGGTTCCGTTGACTTAAGCCGGTTTCAATCCGAGTTATGCCTGCAGGTCTTCGCTGATATCGACGTCATCGAAGTGAATGGAGATGGACATGATGCGCCGTATCGTTCCGCTCGCTGCAGGAATTCTCGTTACCGGCTTGATGGCAAGCTCGGCTCTCGCCGCAGACATCAATCTGCTGAACGTGTCGTACGATCCGACGCGCGAACTTTATGCCGAGTTCAACAAGGCGTTCGCGAACGCCTATCAGAAGGAAACCGGCAAGAGCGTCGAGATCAAGCAGTCGCATGGCGGCAGCGGTTCGCAGGCCCGTAGCGTGATCGACGGGTTGCAGGCCGATGTGGTGACGCTCGCGCTCGCCTATGACATCGACGCGATCGCGAACAAGGGCCTCACGACGACCGACTGGCAGAAGCGGCTACCGCAGAATTCATCGCCCTATACCTCGACCATCGTGTTCCTGGTGCGCAAGGGCAATCCGAAGGGCGTCAAGGACTGGGACGATCTGCTCAAGCCGGGTGTCGCGGTGATCACGCCGAACCCGAAGACTTCGGGCGGCGCGCGCTGGAATTATCTGGCGGCCTGGGGCTTTGCGCAGAAGAAATACGGTTCGGCCGACAAGGCCAAGGACTTCATTGGAAAATTGTATCAGCAGGTGCCGGTGCTCGATACCGGTGCGCGCGGCGCGACCGTGACCTTCGTCGAGCGCGGCGTCGGCGACGTGCTGCTGGCCTGGGAGAACGAGGCCTACCTCGCCCTGAAGGAGTTTGGTCCGGAGAAATTCGAGATCGTCGCGCCGCCGCTCTCGATCCTCGCCGAGCCGCCGGTCACGATCGTCGACAAGGTTGCCGATAAAAAAGGCACCCGTAATGCGGCCGATGCCTACCTGCAGTACTGGTACACCAAGGAGGGGCAGGAGATCGCGGCGCGCAACTTTTACCGTCCGCGCGATCCCGAGATCGCCAAGAAGTATGAGAGCTCCTTCGCCAAGGTCGAGCTGTTCACGATCGACGAACTTTTCGGCGGCTGGACCAAGGCGCAGAAGGAACATTTTGCCGACGGCGGCGTCTTCGATCAGATCTACAAGAACTGATCGGGCGCTGTCGGCGGGGCTTAAACAGGGGGCCTGGTGAGCGCAATCGCAGCACGACGCCGGACATTGCCGGGCTTCGGTCTCACCATGGGACTGACGCTGTCCTGGCTGTCGGTCATCATCCTGATTCCGCTCGCCGGCCTGTTCCTGAAATCCTTTGAGCTCAGCCCCGAGCAGTTCTGGAATATTCTCTCCAGCCGACGCACCCTGAACGCGCTGCGGGTCTCCTTCGGCCTCGCCTTCGCGGCGGCCTGCGTCAATTTGGTGATGGGCAGCATCATCGTCTGGGCGCTGGTGCGTTATCGTTTTCCCGGCCGCCGGCTGTTCGATGCCATCGTCGACGTGCCCTTTGCGTTGCCGACCGCGGTTGCCGGCGTCGCGCTGACCGCGTTGTTCGCCGAGAAGGGTTGGCTGGGCGCACCGCTCGCAGCGCTCGGCATCAAGGTGGCATTCACGCCGCTCGGCATCTTCGTCGCCATGATCTTCATCGGCATTCCCTTCGTGGTCCGCACCGTGCAGCCGGTGCTGCAGGATCTCGATCCGGAGATCGAGGAAGCCGCGGGAAGTCTTGGCGCCAGCCGCTGGCAGACCATCATTCGCGTGATCCTGCCCTCGCTCGGACCGGCGCTGCTCACGGGGCTTGCGCTCGCCTTCGCCCGCGCCGTCGGGGAATACGGTTCGGTGATCTTCATCGCCGGCAATCTGCCCAACGTGTCCGAGATCGCGCCGCTCCTGATCGTGATCCGGCTGTCCGAGTTCCGCTATGCCGACGCGACCGCCATCGCGGTGGTCATGCTCGTCGTGTCCTTTGTCATCATCTTCGCCGTCAACCGACTCCAGCGCTGGGCGCAGAGCCGGATCCCGGCGCGCTGAGGACGGACCATGACGATGCAGATCGCAGATTCCGTCTCGCTCCCGGCCCCCGACGCCAAGGCACGCGCGCATGCCGCTGCGGCGCGCGACAACCTCCGCACCGAGCCGAGGGCGGTCCGTGTTGTCATCATCGCGCTGGCGATGATCTTCCTCACCGTCTTCGTCGTGCTGCCACTTGCCCTCGTGTTCGCGCAGGCCTTCTCGAAAGGAATCCTCGCCTATTTCGCCGCGCTCGCCGAGGCGGAGGCGCTTTCCGCGATCAAGTTGACGCTGTTGGTTGCGGCAATTTCGGTCGGCCTCAATCTTGTCTTCGGCTTGGTCGCGGCCTGGGCGATTGCAAAATTCGAATTTCGGGGCAAGACGTTCCTGATCACGTTGATCGACCTGCCGTTCTCCGTAAGCCCGGTGATCTCGGGCCTTGTCTTCGTGCTGCTGTTCGGCGCGCAGGGCTATTTCGGGAGCTGGCTGAGGGATCACGACATCCAGATCCTGTTCGCGGTGCCCGGCATCGCGCTCGCGACCACCTTCGTGACCTTCCCCTTCGTGGCGCGCGCGCTGATCCCGCTGATGCAGGAGCAGGGCACGCAGGAGGAGGAGGCAGCGATCTCGCTCGGGGCCTCGGGCCTGCAGACCTTCTTCCGCGTCACGCTGCCTAACATCAAATGGGGCGTGCTCTACGGCGTCCTGCTCTGCAACGCCCGCGCGATGGGCGAGTTCGGCGCGGTCTCGGTCGTCTCCGGCCATATCCGCGGCGACACCAACACGATGCCCCTGCTGGTCGAGATTCTCTACAACGAATACCAGTTCGTCGCGGCGTTCGCGATCGCATCGCTGCTGGCGATGCTGGCGCTGATCACGCTGATCGCGAAGACCGTTCTCGAAAATCATCTCGACGAAGGACACGACGCAAGTGACCATTGAAGTCAAAAATCTGGTCAAGAAGTTCGGCAGTTTTGCCGCCCTCGACGGTGTCGATCTCAAGGTCGATAATGGCGAGCTGCTCGCGCTGCTCGGTCCGTCAGGCTCCGGCAAGACCACGCTGCTGCGGATCATCGCCGGCCTCGACTGGCCTGATTCCGGTGAAGTCGCCTTCAACGGCGAGGATGCGCTGGCGCAGGGCGCGCGCGAACGGCATGTCGGCTTCGTATTCCAGCATTACGCGCTGTTCCGCCACATGACGGTGTTCGAGAACGTCGCCTTCGGCCTTCGCGTGCAGCCGCGCGCGATCCGCAAGGACGAGGCGACCATCCGTGCGCGCGTCAAGGAGTTGCTCGACCTCGTGCAACTCGACTGGCTTTCCGACCGCTATCCGAGCCAGCTCTCCGGCGGCCAGCGCCAGCGCATTGCGCTCGCCCGCGCGCTCGCGATCGAGCCGCGCATCCTCTTGCTCGACGAACCCTTCGGCGCGCTCGATGCCAAGGTGCGCAAGGAGCTGCGGAGGTGGCTGCGCTCGCTGCACCACGAGATCAACGTCACCTCGATTTTCGTTACCCACGACCAGGAGGAGGCGCTGGAAGTCGCCAACCGCGTCGTGGTGATGGACAAGGGCAGGATCGAACAGATCGGCTCGCCCGACGACGTCTACGAAACTCCGGCGACCGCCTTCGTCCACAGCTTCATCGGCGAATCCATCGAGCTGCCGGTCCACGTCGAAAGCGGCGTCATCCGGCTCGGTGACCGGGCGCTTCGGCTCGCGGCAGACGGCCTTGCGCCTGGCGCGTCAAGACTGTTCGTGCGGCGACATGACATGCTGGTCGGCCCGCCCGGCAGCGGAGCTTTCGAGGGGGCGGTTCAGCACGTCCGGAATTTCGGCCCCGTGCAGCGGGCGGAGGTCGCCCTGTCAGGCGGCGAGACCATCGAGATCGACGCGCCCCGCGACCGGGAACTGCGCGCCGGCGACAGGGTCGGCCTGGAGCCCCGCCGCTACCGCATATTTGCGGGCGCCTGAGCCGGCGCAACGGGTCAATTTTTCCTCAATATTCACCTTTCAGCCACGGTTGGTATGCAACAACGGCCCCTGATTTGGGGGCTCCTGTTCATGCGCGCTGTGGCCGCGATATCCATCACTTTGCTTCTTGCCGGCTGTGCGGGCAACGAAGCGCCGGTCCAGCAGCCGACCATGTATGCCGACATGTCCGTCCCGGGCGCCAAGCTCGACGCGCAGGCGGCCGCGATCATGATCTCGCAATACCGCCAGAACAACGCGCTTGGCACCGTCGTGATCGACCCCGATCTGATGCGGCTCGCCGAATCCCAGTCCCAGGCCATGGCTGCGGCCAACAAGATGGATCATGACGTCCGCGCGCCCTTGGCCAAGCGCCTCAGCGCCGGCGGCTATCCGGCGACCGTTGCGGTCGAAAACGTCTCGGCCGGCTATCATACGCTGGCGGAAGCGTTTTCCGGCTGGCGCGACTCGCCCCCGCATCGCGCCAACATGCTCAAGAGCGGTGTCACAAAATTGGGCATAGCGGCGGGCTATGCTCCCGGCACCAAATACAAGGTGTTCTGGACCATGATCCTGGCCTCGACGGACCCCCGATAAGCCAGACTTGATCCGGGATGCATTGACCCCGCGGCGAAACTTTCGCCACGGTGGCTCGCCTTTTGCTATTGTTCCTGCATGACCAATCATAGCCCCGAAGTCGCAACAGTCCCCGCGAATGCGCAACGCGTCCTGGTTCTCCAGGGCGGCGGCGCACTCGGCTCCTATCAGGCCGGCGCCTATCAG
Source organism: Bradyrhizobium sp. 21 (assembly GCF_023073335.1). GTDB lineage: Bacteria > Pseudomonadota > Alphaproteobacteria > Rhizobiales > Xanthobacteraceae > Bradyrhizobium. The sequence continues at coordinate 305,555 of NZ_JADPJG010000003.1, read as the reverse complement.
TCGCTGTGCCACGCCGGCTTCGAGCCGGAATGGGTCGCCGGTATCTCGATCGGCGCGGTCAACGCCGCGATCATCGCCGGCAATGAAGGGCAGACGCGCGTCAAACGGCTCAAGGAATTCTGGGAGATGGTCTCCGCGCCGGTGCCGTGGAAGCCGATCGGCAAGAGCGATCACAGCCGCGAGCTGTTCAATTCGACCAGTGCCGCATTGATCGCGACCTTCGGCGTGCCCGGCTTCTTCACACCGCGCATTCCGCCCGCGCCGCTCTGGCCGCCGGGCAGCCCGCAGGCCGAGAGCTATTACGACACCGCGCCGCTGAAGAAGACGCTGGAGCGGCTGGTCGATTTCGACCGTATCAACGATTTGAAGACACGCCTTTCGGTCGGCGCGGTCGGCGTCACCTCCGGCAACTTCAAATATTTCGACAATTTCGAGTTCAGGAAGCTCGGCAAGAAAATCGGCCCGGAGCACATCATGGCCTCCGGCGCGCTGCCGCCGGGGTTTCCGTCCGTCGTCATCGACGGTGAGCATTATTGGGACGGCGGCATCGCCTCCAACACCCCGCTCGACTACGTGCTGGACGCCGAGGTCGACCGCGACCTCCTGATCTTCCAGATCGACCTGTTCAGCGCCCGCGGCGATCTGCCGACCTCGCTGCTCGAGGCGACCGAGCGCGAGAAGGACATCCGCTTCTCCAGCCGTACGCGGATGAACACCGACAAGAACAAGCAGGTGCACAACGCCCGCAGGGCCGTGCGCGACCTGATTTCGAAATTGCCCGATTATCTCAAGAACGACCCGTCCGTGGAATTTCTTGCGAAGGTATCGCGCGAAAGCACTGTTACCGTCGTGCACTTGATCTACCGCAGCAAGAACTACGAATCCTCGTCCAAGGACTACGACTTCTCGCATGTCGCCATGGTCGAGCATTGGGAAGCCGGCGTGCGCGACGTGCATCTGTCGATGCGCCACAAGGACTGGCTCGAGCGGCCGCAATCCGGCGAGACCATGGTCACCTACGATCTCACGGGGGACGTCACCGCGCCCCCGCCAACAAGGAGCGAATAAATATGGGTAGTCTGTCAGGCAAGAACGCCGTCGTGACCGGGTCGACCAGCGGCATCGGGCTCGCTTACGCGCGCGCCTTCGCCGCCGCCGGCGCCAATGTCGTCATCAACGGCTTCGGATCGCCGGAGGACATCGAGAAGGAGCGCGCCAAGATCGAATCCGATTTCGGCGTGAAGGCGGTCTATTCGCCCGCCGACATGACCAAGCCGGCCGAGATCGCCGGGATGATCGCGCTCGGCGAGAAGAGTTTTGGTTCGGTCGACATCCTCGTCAACAATGCCGGCATCCAATTCGTCTCGCCGATCGAGGAATTCCCGCCGGAGAAATGGGACCAGATCATCGCGATCAACCTGTCCTCGGCCTTCCATGCCATTCGCGCCGCTGTCCCCGGCATGAAGAAGAAGGGCTGGGGCCGCATCATCAACACGGCGTCGGCGCACTCGCTGGTCGCCTCGCCCTTCAAGTCGGCCTATGTGTCGGCCAAGCACGGCATCGCCGGCCTGACCAAGACCGTGGCGCTGGAGGTCGCGACCAGCAAGATCACCTGCAACTGCATCAGTCCCGGCTATGTCTGGACGCCGCTGGTGGAGAAGCAGATCCCCGACACCATGAAGGCCCGCAATCTCACGCGCGAGCAGGTCATCAACGACGTGCTGCTCGACGCGCAGCCGACCAAGGAGTTCGTCACCTCCGAGCAGGTCGCAGCCCTCGCGCTGTTCCTGTGCGGCGACGACGCCGCGCAGATCACCGGCACCAATCTCTCGATCGACGGCGGCTGGACCGCGGAGTAACGCACTGTGTCATGCCCCGCGAAGGCGGGGCATCCAGTACGCCGCGGCCTATCGATTCAATCACAGTCGTCTCGGCGTACTGGATCGCCCGGTCAAGCCGGGCGATGACAGCGAGAATGGAGCGCCATTTTCGTTCAGCGCGTCCAGGCCAGCGCCGTCTCGAATGCCGAGGACAGGTGCAGCTCCGCGAACAGGATCTTGCCGGCGACCACGAACAGCACGCAGGCAAGTGTCAGGCGCAGCACCGTCTCGGGCACGCGCGTCGCGCTGAAGCTGCCGACGACGATGCCGGGCAGCGAGCCCAACAGCAGCACGCCCATCAGCGCCCAATCGACGTCGCCAAGCGCCCAGTGCCCCATTCCGGCGATCAGCGTCAGCGGGACGGCATGGGCGATGTCGGAGCCGACGATGGTCACCACCGGCAGGCGCGGATAGAGCAGCAGCAGAACGGTGACGCCGACCGCGCCGGCGCCGACCGATGAAATCGAGACCAGCACGCCGAGCACGATTCCGGTGACGACCGTCGCGATCGCGGTGGTGCGGTCATCGACCTGCTCCAGGCGCCGGCGATAGCGCTCCATGAGCGATCTGCGGAAAATCAGCGAAGTGGCAGTCAGCAGCAGTGCGAAGCAGAGCACTAGGTTGACGAGATTGCGCTCGGAATCACTCTTGAGGTCGAGCTTCCACAGCACGAGCAGCGTCAGCGCGCTCGCCGGAAGGCTGCCGCAGGCGAGCCGCAGCACCGCCGGCCAGTGCACGCTGCGCGACCAGCCATGCACCACGCTGCCGCCGGTCTTGGTGGCGGCGGCATAGAGCAGGTCGGTGCCGACCGCGGTCGAGGGATGAATGCCGAACAGCAGGATCAGCAGCGGCGTCATCAACGAGCCGCCGCCGACGCCGGTCATTCCGACCAGCAGGCCGACGCCGAAACCGGAGGCGACGTAGAGTGGATCGATCATGTCCAGGGAATCTTAGGTTTATCTCGTCAGTTGGGCAATACGACGTAGAATAAAATTTCCCTGGAATGCAACAGCTTGGGAGCAATAAGAAAAATCGTGCTGCATGTCGACGAAAGGTGGGCATTTCGCTTTGTTCCCGGGCCTGCTGCGAAACGGTCGTTCCCCGAGAGCCGCATGCGAAAGGCGGGTGTGAAGCGCCTATTTCCCAAACGCCAGCACGTGCAGGCCGAGGCGCTGTCGCACGATCCAGAACAGCAGCACCGTCTCGAAGCAGAGCGAGATCGAGGTCGCGGCGGCGGCCCCGTGGCCGCCGTAGCGCGGCACCAGCGCGATGCAAAGCACCAGGTTCATCACGAAGGCCAGCGCATAGGCCAGCGCGCAGATCTTCTGCTGGCCGAGCATGTTGAGCAGGCGCTCGACCGGGCCGATCGCGGAGCGCACCACGAGGCCGATCGCGGCGACGAACATGATGTCGTAGCCGACCGTGAATTGCGGCCCGAACAGCCAGAGCAGCGGCTTGCCGAGCGCAAGCAGCACGATGGTCGCCGCCAGCGACGGCCAGAACGTCCAGTTGATGGCATGCGCCACGTAAGCCGACAGGCGCGCCTTGTCGCCGAGCGCGTTGTATTCGGCGAAGCGATGCGCGGTCGTCGCCGACATCGCGTAGTGGATGAAGGAGACCAGCGCCAGCGTCTTCACCACGGCGAAATAGACGCCGACCTCGTCGGAGGGGCGGAACTGCTGCAGCACCAGCACGTCGGTGTAGGACAGCAACAGGTAGAAGCTTTCGACCAGCAGGATCGGGAGCGACACGGCGAGCCAGCCGCCGATGTCATAGGCCTTGGGGCCGGGCTCGATGTGGTCGGCAAGCTTGCGGTTCAGCACCACCATCTGCCCGGTCATCGCGATCCACACCGCGCCGGCGCTCGCGACCATCGCGGCAACGGCGCCGAGATGATAGCCGAGCAGGAAGGCGCCGGCCGTGATGCCGATGATCAGCGCCTGGCGGATGATGAACTGCGGCATCAGGCCGAGCTGCATCCAGTCATGCGAGCGTGCGATGCCGTCCTGGGTGTTGGCGACGACGAAAGCGGGCAGCGTCATGCAGCCAATATAGAGCGGCAGCACCTCGGCCGGATCGATCCAGGGCGCCAGTAATGTGACGATACCGGCAAGGCCGAGCGACACCAGCGCGGACACCGCAAAGACCAGCCAGCGGCTGCCGGAGAGAAAGCCGCGCAGCAGCGCATGATCGCCACTGGTGCGGTACTCCGGAATGATTTTTTGTGCGGAGGCCGAGATACCAAAGTCCATCATGCTGCCGAGCAGCAGCACCCAGGTCCAGACATAGACATAGATGCCGTAGTCGGACGTGCCCATCCAGCGCGCCAGCAGGACCTGCGAGACATAGGCGAGGCCGGCGCTGATGACGCGAATGATGAAGATGGTGCCGGCCAGCCGCCGCGTCAGCGATGCTTCGCTCGACCCGCCCGTCAATCTTTCGCGCAGCCGCGCGATCAGGCCGGCAGGTCCGGTCGTTGCGGGTTCTGCATCCATCACGGCCAATTCGAAATCCCCGGGGCGTTCCGCATGCAGCGGGAGCGCTCGGGATTAGCAACCATTCGTTAAGATTCGGTTGGGTGGAGTGTGTTGCAACCCCAACCACGCTGTCGTCCCGGCGAAGGCCGGGACCCATACCGCGTGATCTATCGGAGACAGTTCGATGGCAGTACCGCCATCTGATGAATAACTACCTGTTTTCGTCAAACCTCTCCCGTGGTTATGGGTCCCGGCCTTCGCCGGGACGACCGGGGAGAGATCACTCCAAATTCGTATTGAACTCGTACGACTTCTCCGGCCCGACCAGCGTGAACTTCAGCGCTGCGCCGTCGGGCTTGGCGCCCGGCGGCAATCCGTCGAGCTCGAACGAAAATCGCTTCACGCCGGCCGGGCTGTGCTCGACCGGCGCAGGGATCGGGAGCGACCAATCGAGCGTCGGCCCTTCCACGAACAAATTGACGTTGCGGCTGTCAGGCACAACCACGTCCACCACCACATTCCTGGGCCCGTCACGCTTGACGTCGCGGATGGTGAGCGGGTTGGGATCGCCGATATTGGCGGGCTTGGGCACGGTGTCGAGCGCTGCACGCAGATTGGCGTCCTCGGTCGAGGCGACGCTGTTGAAGCCGAGCTCGGCGCTGGCCTCGACAGGAATGCAGAGCTTTTCGCACACCGCGTAATTGATCTCGGCGCGCAGCGTCACCGGCTTGTCGGCCGCCTTGGCGACGATGCGCAAGGGCAGCACGATCTGGTCGTGATAGCCGATCGAATGGCCGCCCGCGCCGTCGTCGAATTTCAGCGGCGCCGGCCACATCACCGTCACCGCTTCGACATTGTCCGACTTCGAGAAATCGAAGCGTGGCGGAACGCCGGAATCGCCCGGCATGCGCCAATAGGTTTTCCAGCCGGGCTGGATCTGGAAGGCGATACCGCCGAGCAGGACGGCGCCGCTGCGCGATCCCGCGAGCAACCGCACCGCGGAATGTCCGTCGCGCTGCCAGGGCGATGCGTCGTCGGCGCGGGCTGCAAACGCCAGCGACGACGCAAGCAGGGTTGTCGCGACGCCAATCGCCGCATGCAGGGGAACTCTTGTCAGCATGGTACGTCTTTACAGGGTCACCCCTGGGCAAACCATTGAATTGCTTGTGATGGATGCACTTGAATCATGTCCCTGCAAGTCTTGACCTCGCAAGCCTTGATTTGACAGCGGCGCGGCCCGACATCAGGATAGGAATTGAAACCGGAGTGCTTCACCGATGGCTCCCACAGGCAAGAGGACGGGCGAAAGCACCCGCAATCCCGGCCCCGCGCTCCCCAGTTCGACGGGTTACCTCGACGGCCAGCTCCTGATCGCGATGCCCGTGATGGGCGATGAGCGCTTCGAGCGCTCGGTGATCTATCTCTGCGCCCACTCCGCCGAAGGCGCCATGGGCATCATCGTCAACCACCCGGCCGGCAGCATCGACTTCCCCGAACTGTTGCAGCAGCTCGGCATCATCCAGAAGGGCGAGCACATCAAGCTGCCGGAGAATGCCGAAAGCATGAAGGTGCTGCGTGGCGGTCCCGTCGACACCGGCCGCGGCTTCGTGCTGCACTCCAGCGATTTCTACATCGAGAACGCGACGCTCCGGATCGACGACGGCGTCTGCCTCACCGCGACCGTCGACATCCTGCGGGCGATCGCCAACGGCTCCGGCCCCAAGCACGCCATCCTCGCGCTCGGCTATGCCGGCTGGGCGCCGGGCCAGCTCGAGACCGAAATCCAGAGCAATGGCTGGCTGCATTGCGATGCGGATTCGGATTTGATCTTCGGCGACGACGTCGATGAAAAATACGGCCGCGCATTGCGCAAGATCGGCATCGATCCCGGCATGCTCTCGAACGAGGCGGGCCACGCGTAGCTCTGTTCTCCGCTGTATGCGCCCCACCCACCGCTGTCATGCCCCGGCTTGACCGGGGCATCAAGTACGCCGCGGCCTATCGGCTTTTTCACAACCGCCTCGGCGTACTGGATCGCCCGGTCAAGCCGGGCGATGACACCGGTTGCTGAGTAGCGCTGTGCTCCGCCCAGTGGATCCTATTCCGCCGCCTGCTGCTGCACCGTCGGCTCCGTCCCCGCCACCGTCGCGCGGCGCATGTCGCGGGGCTGCGACTGGTCGTAGCGGCGGACGCGGTGCATGGTCTGGCGGTTGTCCCACATCACGAGGTCATGCAGCTTCCATTTGTGGACGTAGACGAACTCGGCCTGCGTCGCGTGCTCGTTGAGATCGCGCAGCAGCAGCCGGCCCTCGGGCACGCTCATGCCGACGATCTTGCCGGCATGCGATGAGAGATAGAGCGATTTGCGGCGATGGACGGGATGGGTGCGCACGAGACGTTGCAGCACCGGCTTGAACATCTGCTTCTCGTCGTCGGTATATTCGGTGAAGCCGAGCGATCCCCGCGAATACATCAGCGAGTGCTCGCAGACGAGATCCTCGATCTCCGCCTTGGTGTCGTCGTCGAGCGCGTCATAGGCGGCGCGCATGTCGGCGAATTCGGTGTTGCCGCCCTTCGGGTTGAGCACCCGGGCGGACAGCAGCGAGAATTTCGCCGGAATGGGGCGGAACGAACTGTCGGAATGCCACAGGCAATTGCCGAGGTTGAACAGATGCGCGCGGCTGTCTTTCGCCAGCGGTCTGCCGTCCTTGCCGAGATTGGAGACGTCGTTCAGTCCGGACTGCAGCCGGTAGTCCTTCTCTTTCGTCACGGTGCCGCCGCGTGCGTCCTCGCGCTGGCCGAAATTCAGCGCAAAAGCCATCTGCTGCTCATCGGTGATGTCCTGGTCGTGGAAGACCAGCACCGCATATTTGTCCATGGCGGCCTCGACGTCGCGCGCCTCATCCGGCGTGAGAGGCTTTCGCAGGTCGAGGCCGGAAACCTCGCCGACAAAATGGGTCTGAAGCTGCCGGATGGCGATCGTCATGGTGTTTCTCCCGCATACCGCGAGCGGTTGGTCCCGCTCTGTCGGGGAAAAAGTTACTCCCGCGCAGGCCGATGTCAACGCTCGGCGCGCATACCTCTTAAGCGTCAGCCTATCACGCGTTGCGCGCCATCAGGCCGCCATCGACCGGGATCACGGCGCCGGTGAGAAAGGACGCTGCCGGCAGGCACAGGCTCAGCGTCATGTGCGCGACCTCCTCGGGATCGCCATAGCGGCCCAATGCGGTGCGGCGCTTGGCGTAGATCGTCTTGTGCTCCTCCGAGATGCGGTCGGTGATTGCGGTACGGATCGGACCCGGGCAGATGCAATTGACGGTGATGCCTTCGCGGCCGAGCTCCACCGCGAGCGAGCGGGTGAGGCTGGCGACGCCACCCTTTGCCGCCGAATAGGGGCTGTGCAATGCGGTGGCGCCGAGCGCCTCGGTCGAAGCGATGTTGACGATGCGCGGGCTCTTCGACTTGCGTAAGTGAGGCAACGCGGCACGGATGATGCGCGGATGCGCCGTCAGCATCACCGCGATTGCCCTGGTCCATGCGTCCTCATAAGCCTCGTCGTCGATCGCGACGCGCACGGAGATGCCGGCATTGTTGACGATGATATCGAGCCCGCCGAAATGGGTCGCGACGTCGCCGACCACGCGCTTGATCTCGCCGGCGTCGGCCACGTCGAGCTTCCACGCTTTCGCCGAACCTCCGCTCGCCGCGATCTCCTTGGCAACCGCATGCGCGCCTTGCTCGTCGTGATCGGTGGCGGCGACGTGCGCGCCTTCGGTCGCGAACACGCGCGCCGTCGCGCGACCCATGCCGCTGGCCGCGCCGGTGACGAGAACGGTCAGGCCCTTCACGGACCGGCTGAGCTGTTTGAAGTCGGACATGCTGTTTCCTCGCGCCCTGCTTGCTTCTTGTTATGATTGACAAGGCTGGCATCGATCCGCAGACAGGTCAAACAAGCAAACAAAAGGGGAGGCCGCGATGGCGAGCGAGCTGGATTTCACGGGCAAGCAGGTGCTGGTCGTCGGCGGCTCCAGCGGCATCGGCAATGGCATTGCGCAAGCCTTTCGCGCGAAAGGCGCGCACGTTGCAGTTTGCGGCACGCGTGCTCACGCCAAGGAATATTCTCCGGAGGAGGGTTCCGATCTCACGGGGCTCTCTTATTCGGAGCTCGATGTCAGCAACGCTGGTGCGATCGAATCCTTCAAGCCGACCTTCGAACGGCTCGACGTGCTGGTGCTTGCGCAAGGCGCGGTGCTCTATCGCCGCGGCGAGTTCGAGATGGCTGGCTTTCGCAAGGTCGTCGAGGTCAATCTGATGAGCCTGATGGCCTGCGCCACGCGGTTTCATTCCATGTTGCGAGATACCAAGGGCGCGCTGATCATGGTGTCCTCAACCGCGGCCTATCATTCCACCATGGGCAATCCCGCCTACAACGCGTCGAAAACCGGCGCGGTCGGATTGACGCGGACGCTGGGCGAGGCCTGGGCCGAAGATGGCATCCGTGTCAACGGCATCGCGCCCGGTCTGGTCGACACCAAGATGACAAAGGTGACGACCGACAATCCCAAGCGCCTTGAAGATGCATTGTCGCGCATTCCGCTGCGGCGATTGGGCACGCCGGCTGACATGGCGGGCGCGGCGCTGTTCCTGGCATCGCCGCTGTCGTCCTACATCATTGGCCAGACACTGGTCGTCGACGGCGGGCTTATTCTCTGAGTCCTATTTCAAGGGAGATGGAACCGCACCGCTTCTGATCGGTTACTTGGGCGGACCCCGAGGAGGAGCATCATGGATAAAGATCGGATTGTCGGATCGGCCAAGGAATTCGCCGGACGCGCGGAAGGCGCTGTCGGTGATCTCGCAGGCGATGCGCAGACACAGGCGTCGGGCAAGGCGCGGGAAGCCGCAGGCACCGTGCAGAATCTCTACGGCCAGGCCAAGGATGCCGTACGTGACGCCACGGACACGGCGGCCAGCTATGCCAAGGACGCCTATGACAAGCCGACCGAAACCTTGCGCGACGGCTCGCAGGCGATTGCCCAGAAGGTGCAGGACAATCCGCTCGGCGCGCTGCTGGTCGCCGGCGGCATCGGCTTTGCCCTCGCGCTGTTGATGGCGCGGCCTTCGCGCCGTCCGCCGCCGCGCTGGCGTTATTGAGGAGTCATAACTCTGTTCGATGTGCCCCGGACGCAATGCGGCGTGAAGCGCCGCATTGCCGAGCCGGGGCTTTTTTTGTGGGTTAAGAGCGGAGGCCCGGCTCTGCGGCGCATCGCGCCGCGTCCGGGACACGAGACCTCAGCTCAGTAATTTCGGCCCAGTAGATTATCGGGCTACTTCCGCCGACCGTCCGACGCTGCCCGGGGGGCGCGGGATCGCGGGGTTTTGAGCTGGATTGCGTGGCCCCGGTGCCGGCGCCAATTGACGCGGCGGTGCTTGCGGAGAGCCGAAGCCGAAGAAGTCACGCATCGACGGCGTCGCCTGTGCAGGCTGTTGCTGCACCGGCGGCTTCTTCGGCGCGAGTTTGGGCGGCGCGATCGCCGCGGCTGCGCCCGGCGTCCCACCATCGGGCGACGTCGCAGCCATCGGCGTATCGCCCTTGGCCTGCTCGCGGCCGACTTCGCGGCGCGGCCAGGCATAATCGTCGGCACGGCCGGCAGGAGCCGCCAGTGGCTCACCCTTCACCATCGTCTTTGCTGCGAGCGCATCGACGGCGGCGGGACGCGAGCCCGGTCCGCCCAGCAATTGATCGGTCGAGATCGAGGCCGCAACCAGCGGCACGATCGGGCCGGCCAGCGGCCGCGGCGCGGGCTTGCCGGGCTCGGCACTGGTGTCGGGGGTCGCCGGTTCGCTCGGCAGTGCGATCGGGCCGGAGCGTCCGGCGAGCAGGCGCGTGATCTCGCGCTCGACATAGTGGGCGAGCTTGCGGGCGCCGGGTTTGGTGAAATAGACACCGTCATAGCTGCGGAGCTGACGGATCTGGCCTTCGAAATCCGGCCCCTTCTGCAGGAAGCGGCCGGCCTCGTCGACAAAGCCGTCCCAGACGTCGACATAGGTGATGCCGGCCTTGGCCGCGCCTTCGCGATAGAGCGAATCCAGGAACAGCATATCCGCCGTGCCCTTGGGACCGCGGATCGCGGGCAGCCCGACCCAGAGCACCGGCACGCCCTTGCTCTTGAGCACGTTGGCCAGCTCCTCGATCTTCTTGCCGTAGAGCTCGACCCAGCGCTCGTCACGGAATTCGTAGAGGCCGTTCGGGTTGCGCGCGGTCTTCTCCGGAGCGGCGACCTGCGGCGTGTCGGCGTTGTCGGCATCATCCTGCGGCAGGTCTGCATCGGCCGGCTTGTCGTCCGGCTTCGCGGCGGTGTCGCCGGGCTTGCTGTCACCAGGTTTGGCTTCACCGGTCTTGGTGTCACCAGGCTTGGCGTCACCCGGCTTTCCTGGCGGCTTGGCGCGCGCGCCCTTGTCGTTCTTCTTGTCCTTGTCCGTGGCCTTGTCCGATTTATCGGGTGCTGCCGCCTCGCGGATCGCGATGCGGTCGTTGAGGCCGAGCATGACGACGATGACGTCGGGCTTCTCGGTTTCGAGGATGCCCTTGGCAGCAGCCGTCCAGTCCGAGGGTTCGCCCTTGGGCTGGTATTTGATCAGGCCCGAGGTGGTCTTGTGCTTGCGGATCACGCCCATGTCGGGCTGCTCGGTGTAGGCGTCTTCCAGGCCGTAGGCGAGCCAGTCGGCCATGGCGTCGCCGATCACCAGCACGTTCTTGTCAGGCGTGGCGTCGCGCTTGGCCGGCGCCGGCGCGCGCGAAAAATCCTGGCGCGGCGCCTGCTGCTGTTGCTGCTGGAACGGCGCGAAGAAGTCGCCGCCAAACCATCCGCCACGGTCACCGCCACCTCGTGGCGGCGGCGGGGCCTGGCGCTGCGGCGGGCCGCCAAAGCCGGGGAAGTTGAAGAACTGCGCCGAGGCTGGTCCCGCAATCGAGACCAGTATAGCAAGCGCCGTCCCCAGCGCGATCAACGGGCCGGTCTCGGTCAGCGCCTTGAAGAAAGACTTGAACTGGGGCCTGGGCTTCGACATGCGATCTCGGGCACGCGCAAGGGGGATCGGGAGTAGCTCAATATAATAACGGAATCAGGCGCCAAACGGGCAGATTCTCTTTCAGATTCTCTTGCAGATTCTCGGACCCATACACGGGGAACAGCCGTCCCCGTCAAGGCTGCCGGCCAAAATCCCCTGTTCGGGGTTACTTTCGGCGCGATTTACCGCCCGCGCAGCCTTTCCAGGGCATCCGACGATGCAAACCCGTCCGCGGGGACCCCGATCGAGGCCTGGAAGTTGCGCAAGGCTTCCCGGGTCTGGCCGCCGAACTGGCCGTCGGGGGTGCCCTTGTAGAAGCCACGCTGGGCCAGCAGCTGCTGCAGTTCCAGCCGCTCGGTGCGGGACAGCTCGCGTTCCTGCCGCGGCCAGGGCTGCACGAAGGGCTGGCCGCCGCGCAGGCGGTCGGCAAAATGGCCGATCGCCAGCGCATAGGCCTCGGCCGGATTGTACTTCATGATGACCCGGAAGTTCTGCAGCATCAGGAAGCCCGGTCCCTGCGCGCCGGCCGGCGCCAGCAGATAGGCCTTCTCGGCCGGATGCTGGAACGGCTGGTTGGCCGGGCGTTTGAGCCCAAGCTTCTCCCATTGCGCCATCGTCATCGCCTTGGCGCGGTCGGCCAGCATGTAGTTGAAGCCCTGGGGCACCACGACCTCGTAGCCCCAGGTCTGGCCGGCCTGCCAGCCGTCTTTCTTTAAATTGTTGGCGGTCGACGCGATCAGATCAGCGGGATTGTCGACGACGTCGCGCCGGCCGTCACCGTCGCCGTCCACGGCAAAGCGCTTGAATGCGGTCGGCATGAACTGTGTGGGGCCGAAGGCGCCGGCCCATGAGCCGCGCATCTGCTCAGGCCTGAGATCGCCGCGGTTGAGGATCTCCAGCGCCGAGAGGAACTCGTCCTTGAAATAGGCCTGGCGGCGGCCGATGCAGGCCAGCGTCGCGGTCGATTGCAGCACGCTGCGGTCGCCCATCTGCGTCGAGTAATTGGACTCGATGCCCCAGATCGAAGCGATGATGTAGCGATCGACGCCGGTGGCTTTTTCGGTGGCATCGAACTGCGCCTTGTATTTGGCGAGGACTTCCTTGCCCTTGGCGAGGCGGGTGTCGTTCACGAGAATGTCGAGATAGTCCCAGATCGATTTGGTGAACTCCGGCTGTGAGTCCATGAGGTCCATAATGCGCAGATCTGGCGCAAGGCCAGCCGTGAAGCGCTGAAAATTGTCCTGCGTGATGTTGCGCCGTGCGGCATCGGGCCACATGCCCGCAACGCAATTGCTGAAATTGCCTGCGGCCTCGCGGATTGCGGCCGCCGTCATCAACGGATGGCCGGAGGCGCCGTCCTCGCCGCTCCAGGGTTGAACTCCCGTTTGGGCACCCCCGGGGCTGGGCCCAGGTTGCGAAGACGCCGGGTTCGGGCCGGAGAAAATACCGCCGAACAGGTTGGACAGGCCGTTCTGCGCCTGCGCGCCAGCCGGCAGCAGCAACGCGGCCGCAATCATCGCTCCGCTGGTTACAAATCCAGCACGTTTCGCCAGCCCTGCCATTGCCAGCCCTGCCTTTGATTGCATCATGTTCACCCGTCGGCCTGAAAATTCGCCTTCAGGAGGCCCGGTTACGGTTGCCACCAGCTTAACAAAGGTGAAATTTTGGTGACGGCCTTTTTCTCAACTCTGTGGGAGCGAGGCCCCACATCCGCCTTTGTTAGCGGCTGCAAACAAGCTAGCAAGATCCCATTGCTCCGTTCACGTCCTCAAGTATTCGATTGAGCCCATGAAAATTCGCAAAGCCGTATTCCCCGTCGCCGGCCTCGGCACCCGCGTCCTGCCCGCCACCAAGGCGATGCCGAAGGAAATGCTGACCATCGTCGACAAGCCGCTGATCCAGTACGTCTATGACGAGGCGAGGGAGGCCGGCATCGAGCATTTCATCTTCGTCACCGGCCGCAACAAAAATGTCATCGAAGACCATTTCGACAAGATGTTCGAGCTCGATGCCACACTCGCCGCGCGCGGCAAGAAGGCCGAGCAGGAGATTCTGGCGCAGAGCCAGCCGGAAGCCGGCGCCGTCAGCTTCACCCGCCAGCAGGCGCCGCTCGGCCTCGGTCACGCTGTCTGGTGCGCGCGCGACATCGTCGGCAATGAGCCGTTCGCGGTCGTGCTGCCCGACGAGCTCGTGCTCAATTCGCCCGGCTGCCTGAAGCAGATGATCGAGACCGCAAGCAAGCTCGGCGAAAAATCCAATGTCATCGCGGTCGAGGCGGTGCCAGATCACCTGACCCATCAATACGGCATCTGCGGCGTCGGCAAACGCACCGGCAACATGTTCGAGGTCGACGGCATGGTCGAGAAGCCGCCCAAGGGCACCGCGCCCTCCAACCTCTCGATCACCGGCCGCTACATCCTGCAGCCGGAGATCTTCAAGATCCTGGAGACCCAGGAGCGCGGCGCCGGCGGCGAGATCCAGCTCACCGACGCCATGATCGGGCTCGCCAAATCGCAAAAGTTCTACGGCGTCGAGTTCGAGGGCGAGCGCCATGATTGCGGCTCCAAGCCCGGCTTCCTCCGCGCCAATATCGCCTACGGCCTGCAGCGCCCCGAGCTGCGCGACGGGCTGATCGCGGAAATGAAGAAGTATCTGGGGCAGTAGATCCTCCGCGTCGTCCCGGCGAAGGCCGGGACCCATACCGCGTGATCCATCGATTGCGATCGGTAGGCGTACCGGAACGACGAGTCTTCGCCAAACCACGTCCTGTGGTTATGGGTCCCGGCCTTCGCCGGGACGACACTGAGATTGCGTCGCGCCCAATAGCGGCGGCAAGCAGCAGACCTCACGCCACCAGCGACAGCGTCGGCAAGCTCGCGACCACGGACTGGTTGCGGCCGCCGGCTTTTGCCGCATAGAGCGCCTTGTCGGCGGCGGAGACCAGGAGCGGCCAGTCCATGCCGGCGGTAGGGACGAGGCTGGCGATGCCGCAGGAGACGGTGGAGGTCGCCTGGGCGTCGGACCAGCCCTGCACCTTGCCCCGGATCGTCTCGGCGACCTTGAAGGCGTCGGTGACCGAGGTGCCCGGCAGCAGCACGGCGAACTCCTCGCCGCCATAGCGCGCGGCGCAGTCGCCGGCCCGGCGCACGGAATCCGAAATGCAGATGGCGATGCCGACCAGCACTTGGTCGCCGGCCTGATGGCCGAACGTGTCGTTGTAGGCCTTGAAGTGATCGGCATCGATCATCAGCAGCGCGACCGGCGTGTTCTGGCGCACGGCGCGGCGCCATTCGACGTCGATGACCTGGTCGAACTTGCGGCGGTTCTTCAGGCCGGTGAGCGCATCCGTCGTCGCCATCTCCTCGAGCTTGCGCTCGGCCTCGGCGCGCCGGCCGATCTCGCGCGCGAGCACGAGCGTCGAGGCCAGCATGAACAGGATGAGCGCCACGACCACGGCGCCGATGCGGTAGGCTTCCTTCTGCCAGAGCTCGAACACGGCATTCAGCGGTTTGCCGGCCACCACGAACATCGGACCGGCGCCGGTGCTGCGCACGTAGAGGCGCGGCGTCGCGTCCACCGGGCCCTGGCCCGCATAGGACCCGCCGGCCTTGAGATTGTCGGGCTTCCAGCTCTGTTGCGTCCCGAGATTCTTGCCGATCACGTCGAGGTCGAACGGCCGCCGCATCATGATGGTGCGGTCGCGCTTGAGCACGGTGATGGTGTCCTGGGGATCGAGGTTCAGCCGCTCGAACAGCTCATGGAAATAGCTGAAGCGGATCGAGCCGGCGACGACGCCCAGGAAACCGCCGTCGGTATCGCTGATGCGTCGGCTCAGCACGATGGAATAGGCGCCGCGGAACAGCATCGGACGGCTGATGAACAGTCCTGTGTTCGGATTATCGCGATGATTTTTGAAATAATCCTCCTCGCTGCGGTTGGCCGGCAGCGGATCGAGCGTGGAGGCGTCGATGGTCAGCCTGCCGTCGGCGTCGAACACCTGGATGGCGCCGAAATGCCTCGCCGTGGTCGCATGGTCGAACAGGATCAGGTGGCGGACCGCCCTCGATACCGTCGCGATCTCCGGCAGCAGCATGTTGCTGGCGACCGCCTTCAGCGACAGATCGTAGATCTCGATGTTGCGGCTGACGTCGGACTCGATGGTCGTCGCCAGATTCTCCAGCATCTGGCGGGCGAGCGCCTCCTCGCCGCGGCGCATGTCCAGCATGACGTTGACGCAAATGGCGGAAAAGCCGATCACCGTCACTACGGACGAGATGATCAGCAGCTTCGCCGAAAGCCGCCACGGCCGGCGGGCCATGACTTCGCGCCATCCAGACAACATCGTTCGCTCCCGACATGACTGAATGCACCCGAAAGCTTGAGTAGTGTTTAAGCCGGGACGGCGCTGCCGGAATGAGTTAAAAAACGGTATCCGCAGCCCACGTTTTTGGGCAGCGGCACAGACAGGAAGTTGAGGACGACGGTGAACGACTACGACGCGTTGCGCGATTATCTGATGCGACAGAAGCAGGCGGAATTCGTGCTGACCTACGAACAGATCGAGGAGATCATCGGCGCGGCCCTGCCGCGTGCGGCGAATCGCGCCTCATGGTGGGACAGCCTGCGCAGCCCCGATATCCAGATGCCGCAGCGCGAAGCCTGCCTCGCCGCGGGTTTCGTGGCGATGCGGATGCCGGACGGCCAGAGCGTGCGGTTCACGAAAAAGAGGAAGGACGGGCGCAGGCCGGGATAGAGCGACGCAGTCTCGTAGCGTGGGCAAAACGAAGCGTGCCCACCACTTTTGTCGCACAATTGGATCGACGGTAGGCACGGCGCAAGTGCGCCTTTGCCCACCCATTCCGGACTCGCGGAGCGCAAGAAACGCTAGCTCGCCGCTTCCAGCCGGACTTCCGTCAGCAGCCGCATTGCCGCATCCGCGTCCATCGGCTCGCCGAAGGCAAACCCCTGCGCGTATTCGCAGCCCATCTGGTAGAGCTCGACCGCGTCGGAATCGGTCTCGGCGCCTTCCGCCACCACGTCCATGCCGAGATCGTGCGCCAGCGCGATGATCGACTTCAGGATCACGGGGCGCATGCCGCGGTTGGTGGTGCGTACGAAGGACTGGTCGATCTTGATGGTGTCGAACGGGAAACGCTGCAGATAGGCCAGCGACGAATGGCCGGTGCCGAAATCGTCGAGCGACAGCCCGGTGCCGAGCTCGCGGATGCGCGTCAGCATCTGCGCCGCGTGCTCCGGATTTTCCATCACCAGCGATTCCGTCAGTTCCAGCTTCAGCGTGCCGCGCGCCACCGAGGAGCGCGACAGCACGGTGCGGATGTCGTGGATCAAATCGTGGCGCAGCAATTGCCGGGACGAGACGTTGACGCTCGCGAAGATCGGCTCGCGCGAACGCATCGCGCGCTGCCAGATCGAGAGCTGCTTGGCGGTCTGGTCGAGCACGAACATGCCGAGGTCGATGATCAGGCCGGTCTCTTCCGCGATGCTGATGAATTCCGACGGCGCCATGCGCCCGAGCTTCGGATGGTCCCAGCGCACCAGCGCCTCGAAGCCCGCGACCGATCGGTCCTCCAGCCGCACGATCGGCTGGTACAGGATCGTGAGCTCCTGGCGCTCGATGGCGCGGCGCAGCTCGCTCTCCAGCGTCAGGCGATCTGTCTTGCGGGCGCGCATCGCCGGCTTGTAGACGTCGATGCGGTCGCCGCCGATGCGCTTGGAATGATACATCGCAAGCTCGGCGTCCTTGATGATCTCGTCGGTCAGTTGCGTCTGCGGATCGGACAGGGCCAGCCCGATCGAGGCGGTCAGAAAAATCTCGCGCTCGTTGAAAGCGATCGGCGCGCGGATGGTCTTGCGGATGGTCTCGGCGAAGGCGGTGATGCGGGCCGGATCCTGCTCCGAGAGCAGGATCAGGCCGAACTGGTCGCCGGCGAGCCGCGCCAGCGTGTCCTGCGGCTTCAGGATGCGGGTCAGGCGGCGGGCCAGCGTCAGCAGGATGGAATCGCCGACCGCGATGCCGACGGAATCGTTGACCTGCTTGAAGCGGTCGAGATCGATCACCATCAGCGTCGGCCGCAGCGTCGGCATGGTCTTGGCGAAATGCGCGACCGCACCGAGCCGGTCCATGAACAGTTTGCGGTTGGGCAGGCCGGTGAGGTTGTCATGCACGGAATCGTGCAGCAGGCGCTCCTCGGCGTTGCGCAGCTCGGTGACGTCGGTGAGCGTGCCGACCACGCGCGAGACCTCGCCGTCCGACCCGACCACCGGACGCGCCTTCAGCGCAAACCACATGAAATGGCCGTCCGGGGTGCGCAGGCGGAAATCCTGCACCAGGCGGCCCCGGCGCTGGTCGAGCACGCTGTCGAGCGCGGCGCGGAAACGATCCTGGTCGAGCGGATGCAGCACTTCGAGCCAGGACGCAGCCGGGCCTTCCAGCGTGCCGCGCTTGAGGCCGAGCAGGGCTTCGGTCTCGGGGCTGGTGAAGACCTTGTCGGCGGACACGTCCCAGTCCCAGATCAAATCGCCGGAACCGGCCAGCGCCAGCGCCCGCCGCTCGATGTCGGAGACGACGCCGGTGGTGGCGCCGCCGCCCGCGAACGCATGCTGCATGACCGTGAATCCGATCAGCATCACGATCAGCACGAGGCCGCCGAGCAGCGCAGGGCCGACGATGTCGTTGGTGACGGAGCCCGCGACCGCCATGCCGGCCGCGACCACCCAGACCACGAGCAGGAACCAGGTCGGGATCAGCAGCACGGCGCGGTCGAAGCCGTGGGTCGAGAGATAGACGATCAGCGCGAAGCCGGCAAAGGCGATCAGCACCAGCGAGATGCGCGCGATGCCGGAGGCGACGGCCGGGTCGAACAGCGCGAGCGCGACGAGGGAGCCCAGAAAGGCGAGCCAGCCCACCGTGATGTGCGAATAGCGCACATGCCATCGACTGAGATTGAGATAGGCGAACAGGAACACCAGCAGCGTCGCCGCCAGGATCGCTTCGCCCGCCGCGCGCCAGATGCGCTCGGCGTTGTTCGACATGTCGAGCACCTTGCCCCAGAAGCCGAAATCGACGCCGATATAGACCAGCACCGCCCAGGCCAGGGCCGCGGCGGCCGGGAACATGATGCTGCCCTTGACCACGAACAGGATGGTCAGCACCAGCGCGAGCAAGCCGGAGATGCCGATCACGATGCCCTGGTAGAGCGTGAAGGAGTTGACCTTGTCCTTGTAGGATTCCGGTTCCCACAGATAGAGCTGCGGCAGCTTGTCGGTGCGCAGCTCCGCGACGAAGGTGATGACGGCGCCGGGGTCGAGCGTGACGCGGAAGACGTCGGCGGTCGGGCTCTCCTGCCGCTCCGGCCGGTCGCCGGTCGAGGGCGTGATGGTCGCAATGCGTGACAGCCCGAGGTCGGGCCAGAGCAGCCCCGAGGAGACGATGCGGTAATGCGGGGCGACGATCAGGCGGTCGAGCTGGTCGTCGGTGTTGTTGGCGAGCGCAAACACCACCCAGTTCTGGCCACCCTCGCGGGCGCGCACCTCGATGCGGCGAACGATGCCATCGGTGCCGGGCGCGGTGGAGACCTGGATGCGGTCGGCGTCGCTGCGCTGATGCTCGAGCACGCCGGTGAGGTCGATCGCGGGCGCGTCACCGCGGACGCTGACGGCGTCGAGCGCACGCGCCGGGGACGCGGCGACGAGAATCATGAGGCCCAGCGCGATGGGCGCGAGGCACCTGATCAGACGCAAGGTCAGTTCTCCGCGTTCGACGCAAACTCTGTAAAGACGATTTCAGACCGAACGGAAGTGGTTCGGTGCGTCGCGATAGATGCCACGAAAGCGAGGAAAATCAAAGGGTTTCCACGGTCTTCCGTGGGCCAGCGGCCTAGACCTCCAACACAATTTTGCCAATATGTGCCGAGGTTTCCATGCGCCGGTGCGCCTCGGATGCCTTTTCCAGCGGGAAAGTGCTGTCCATCAGCGGCTTGACGCGGCCTTCGCGCAAAAGCGGCATCACTTTCGCCTCGATCGCGGCCACCATCGCCGCCTTGTCCGCATTACTACGGGGGCGCAGCGTCGAGCCGGTATGGGTGAGGCGCTTGACCATCACCTTGGCGATGTTGACGGTGACCTTGGGGCCGTTGAGGGTCGCGATCTGGACGATGCGGCCGTCCACGGCGGCAGCGTCATAGTTGCGGTCGACATACTCGCCGGCGACCATGTCGAGGATCAGATTGACGCCGACCTTGTCGGTTTCCTCCTTCACCACGGCGACAAAATCTTCGGTCTTGTAGTTGATGGCGCGGTCGGCCCCGAGCTTGAGACAGGCATCGACCTTGTCCTGCGAGCCGACGGTAACGAACACTTTTGCGCCGAACGCTTTCGCGAGCTGGATCGCCATGGTGCCGATGCCGGATGAGCCGCCATGGATCAGCAGGGTCTCGCCGGCCTTCAGACCGCCACGCTCGAACACGTTGTGCCAGACCGTCATCAGGGTTTCCGGCAGCGCGCCGGCTTCCTTCATCGACAACGCAGGCGGCACGCTCATCGCCTGGGCGTCCTGGGCGATGCAGTATTGCGCATAGCCGCCGCCGGCGACCAGCGACATCACCTTGTCGCCGATCTTGTGCCGCTTGGCGTTGCTGCCGACCGCCACCACTTCACCGGCGATCTCCAGGCCCGGAAGGTCGCTGGCGCCGGGCGGCGGCGGATAGGCGCCGGAGCGCTGGGCGACGTCGGGCCGGTTGACGCCGGCGGCCTGCACCTTGACCAGGATCTCGTCGGGCCCGGGCTGCGGCAGCGCCCGTTGTTCCGGCACCAGCACCTCCGGTCCGCCGGGCTTGGAGATGGCGACCACGGTCATTTGCGCGGGCAGCTTGTCCATGATGTGTCCTTGAGCAAAGGTGCGGCATGAAGCGAGGCCTCTGATTAGCCAGCGCGGTCCACGCTGGCAACCGCCTCAGCCGCTTGTAGGGCGAACGCAGGAGGAACGACGATGCCGACGGAAGACGACGACCGCCCGCGCAAGAAGATCAGCCATGAAATTGGACAGGATCTCTCACTGTTGTCGGTGGAGGAACTGTCCGAGCGCGTCGCGCTGATGAAGGCCGAGATCGCGAGACTGGAGGAAGCCGCCACCAAGAAGCGCGCGTCGCGCGACGCGGCGGACGGTTTTTTCAAGAAGTAACGTTCACTCCGGTGGGACAATTCGAATGGGACGCGTTCCGATCGGAGCGCCGGTTGCGTTGTCGATGGTGACGGGGTCGATTTCCGTTCCGGCCTCGGCATCGAAGAACCGGGTGACGTTGTCCCCACCGCGGTGTTTCCGTCCCCACGCGCCGAACGCGAAGAGCACCGGCAGGAAGTCCTTGCCGGCAGCGGTCAGAACGTACTCGTCGCGCGGCGGCCGCTCCGAGTAGCGGCGTTTTGCCAGCAGCCGCTCTTCCGTCAACGCCGCAAGCCGGCGGGTCAGAATCGTCGGCGCGATACCCAGGCTTTTCCTGAATTCGTCGAACCGGGTGAGCCCGGCATGCGCGTCCCGCAGGATCAGGATGCTCCACGCGTCCCCCACCAACGCGACGCACCGGGCGATCACGCATGGTTGATCCGACACATTTGCCATGTTCATATCTTTTCGATAGTAATTTACTACTGAATCAGTAGTAACATCCCCTGCATCGATATTCCACGACAAAATGAAAGCCCAGACCGATGAGTAAGACGAAACGCGGCGTTGCGCTGGTCACCGGCGCCTCCTCTGGTATCGGGCTCGCGACGGCACGCGCGCTGCGGCGCGACGGCTACCAGGTCTTCGGAACCAGCCGGAAACCGGCCGCCAACACCTCGGATGGGGTGACGATGCTGGTCTGCGACGTCACGGACGACTCCTCCGTACAGGCGCTGGTCGACCACGTCGTGAGCCGCGCCGCGCGGATCGACCTTCTCGTCAACAATGCCGGGATCGGGCTTCTCGGCGGCGCGGAGGAATCCTCCGCGGTACAGGCGAAGGCATTGTTCGAGGTCAACGTGTTCGGCGTGATGCGTCTGACCAATGCGGTTCTGCCCGTGATGAGGCGGCAGCGCGGGGGCCGGATCGTCAATCTCAGCTCCGTCCTAGGGCTGATCCCCGCTCCCTACAGCGCGCTCTATGCATCGACCAAGCATGCGATCGAAGGATATTCGGAATCGCTCGACCACGAAGTGCGAACGCAAGGCATCCGCATCGTGCTGGTGGAGCCCGGCGGCACCCGCACGTCGTTCGAAGAAAACCTGACGCGGGCGGATCGTCCGCTTGCAGTGTATGACGCCGCTCGCGCCGATGCCGAGAAGGTGATGCGCGAGATCGTCGAGACGGGCGATGCACCGGAGGTGGTCGCAGACATGGTCGTAAAGGCGGCCAATGCGGCAACGCCCAGGAGGCGCTACACCGCGGGAAAGGTGGCGAGGCAGGTCAGCCTCATGCGCCGCTTCCTGCCGGAATCCTTCGTCGACAAGGGCCTTCGCAAATACAACAAGCTTCCGCTTAAGCTGACACCGCCGGCGTCTTCGACATCGGTTGCGCACCAAGCGACGTGAGTTCGGCCATTCCGGGGCGGCGCGAGTTCGTCGCGCCCCGGAATGATGAGTCGTCCGCAGTGCCCTCGGCCACTGACCGACATGGCTAACGAACTCTCAAAATAGTCGCTCGTTTACTCCACATTAAGCTTTAGGGATTATGACTGGAACTGTCCTCGTTTGGACACCGAGTGGCTCCTGTCCACTCTGTTTGACGCCTCCCTGTTATCAACTTTCAAGCCGCCGGTTTTCCGGCGGCTCTTTTTTTGCTTTTTTGAGCAAAGCGTTTTCGAGCAAAGTCGATACCGGTTCGCGTCAAGAAAACGCGTCAAAACAGGAGGCTCTTCCCGGTTGAATTCCGAGGAATGACCCGCGGAAACCATATCCGCGCTTGTCACTGGACTCGGCGTCCGGCCCGCGCAATGATTTGTTCATCATAAGCCGGCGCCTAAGCCGGACGGTAAACAGTTGCGTAAGGGGCGTTAACCATGGAACGTTTGCAAGCCGACGGCGCTCTCGTTCAACTCAGCGAGCGGTTCACCAATTCTGCGGCGTTCAGTGTCCTGTTCCGCGAGGGGATGGATCTGGTCGAAGAGACCGCCGCCTATCTCGACGGCGCCGGGCGTACCGAAGCCAAGGCGCTCGATCGCGCCGTCAGCCTCACCTATGCGACCGAGAGCATGCGTCTCACCACCCGCCTGATGCAGCTCGCCTCGTGGCTGCTGCTGCACCGCGCGGTGAAGGAAGGTGAGATGACGCTGGGCCAGGCCAATCGCGAGAAGACCAAGGTCAAGCTGTCCGCGGCCGATCCGGGCGCCTCCGACACCGTCGAGAAGCTGCCCCCGCAGTTGCAGGACCTGATCCATCGCTCGATGAGCCTGCAGACCCGCGTGCGCCGCCTCGACACCACAATTCACAACCCGCCCGCCGATCTCCCCGCCATCGGCAACCCGCTGGTGCCGCACCTCAACGCGCTGAAGGCTGCGTTCGAGCGGTAGGGTCCACTCCCCGTCCACTACGTCGATGCTGTTGCGCTCGGTCTCGTGCCCCGGACGCAGCGCAGCGTCCCTTCGACGGTGCGCTGCAGAGCCGGGGCCCATGCGGCAGTAAAGAGTGCGGCTTTCTGGGTCCCGGCTCAGCGCCGCAACGCAAAAGCGTTGCAGCGCGTCCGGGACACGAACCTCCCAAACAAAAACGCCCCCGGCTCTCCGGGGGCGTTTTTCGTGTCCAGCCTTGAGGGGCGGATCAATCCTTTTTGAGGAAGCCCGAAAACTTCTTCTGGAAGCGCGAGACGCGGCCGCCGCGATCCATCAGCTGGGCGTTGCCGCCGGTCCAGGCCGGATGCGACTTGGGGTCGATGTCCAGGTTCAGCGTGTCGCCTTCCTTGCCCCAGGTGGAGCGGGTCAGGTACTCGGTTCCGTCGGTCATCACGACCTTAATCGTATGATAATTCGGGTGAATTTCGGCTTTCATGGCAATTCCTCGGCGCCCCGGCGCCTCACTTGAGTGGCTATTGAATGACGGATTTGGGCGGCTCTATACCTCACGGAGGCCGCTAAAACAAGCCATTCCGGGGCTTGGCACGGTCTGAAGGCCTACGGGACATCCCGGATTTGCCACTCCCGCTCGCCCGGCCTATTTGGAACGGACTCCCCTCTAACGGTCGGATCTCATGAGCGCAGTAGAACGGCTTGAAACCGGGCCCGCAGAAGCCCCGTCGATCGAAGCCGAACTGATCGAGGCGCCGGCGAAGAGCCGCGCGAAGCTGCGGCCGCTCCTGGCGCTCGCGCCCTATGTGGCCCGCTATCGCGGCCGCGCGGCGCTGGCCCTTGTCGCGCTGACGATCGCGGCGCTGACCACGCTGCTGGTGCCGGTCGCGGTGCGCCGGATGATCGATTTCGGCCTGACGCCCGAGGGCATCGCGCTGATCAACAGCTATTTCTCGGTGATGATCGCGGTCGTCGCCGTGCTCGCGCTCGCGAGCGCCGCGCGCTACTATCTCGTGATGACGATCGGCGAGCGCATCGTCGCCGATCTCAGGCGCGACGTCTTTGCTCATCTCTTGTCGTTGTCGCCGGCCTTCTTCGATTCCGCGCGCAGCGGCGAGCTTGTGTCGCGGCTCACCGCCGACACCACGCAAATCAAATCCGCCGTCGGTGCTTCCGTCTCGATCGCGCTGCGCAACTTGATGATGTTTTTTGGCGCGGCAGCCATGATGGTGATCACCAGTCCGCGCCTCTCCGGTTTCGTCCTGCTCGCGATTCCCCTGATCGTGCTGCCGCTGGTCGCCTTCGGCCGCTGGGTGCGGCGTCTGTCGCGCAACGCACAGGATACGCTGGCCGAGGCCTCTGCCTATGCGGGCGAGCTGGTCGGCGCGATCCGCACCGTGCAGGCCTATACCAGCGAAGGGTTGGCTGCGAAGCGCTTCGGCGGCGAGGTCGAGCAGGCCTATGAAGCCGCGCGCACCTCGACCCAGGCCCGCGCCGTGCTCACCGCCATCATCATCTTCATCGTGTTCGCAAGCGTGGTCGCGATCCTCTGGATCGGCTCGCACGACGTGCTGATCGGCACCATCTCGCCGGGCCGGCTCGGCCAGTTCGTGCTCTATGCGGCGTTCGCGGCCGCCGGCCTCGGCCAGCTCAGCGAAGTCTGGGGCGAGGTCTCGGCGGCCTCAGGCGCTGCCGAGCGCCTGTTCGAGATTTTGCATGTGCAGCCCGACATCATGGCGCCCGCGGCGCCGCGCGCGCTGCCGGTGCCCGCACGTGGCGAGGTCGGCTTCGACCAGGTCAGCTTCGCCTATCCGGCGCGGCGCGACGTCAATGTGCTCGATGCCGTGTCGTTCACCGTGCGCCCCGGCGAGAAGGTCGCGATCGTCGGTCCCTCCGGTGCCGGCAAGAGCACGATCTTCCATCTGTTGCTGCGCTTCTACGATCCGCGCAGCGGCACGATCTCGCTCGACGGCGTGCCGGTCAAATCCGCCGACCCGCGCGATGTCCGTGCCCGCATCGCACTGGTGCCGCAGGAATCCAACGTGTTCGCCGCGAGTGCCCGCGACAACATCCGCTTCGGCCGGCCCGATGCCACCGACGCCGAGGTCGAGCGCGCCGCCGAGCTCGCGCACGCCGCCCAGTTCATCCGCCGCCTGCCCGAAGGTTTCGAGACCCCGCTCGGCGAGCGCGGCGTGACGCTGTCGGGCGGCCAGCGCCAGCGCATCGCGATTGCGCGTGCGATCCTGCGCGATGCGCCGCTGCTGCTGCTGGATGAGGCCACCTCCGCGCTCGACGCCGAAAGCGAGACGCTGGTGCAGACCGCGCTGGAGGAGCTGATGCGCCACCGCACCACGCTGGTGATCGCGCACCGCCTCGCAACCGTGCTGTCCTGCGACCGCATCCTGGTGATGGACCAGGGCAGAATCGTCGAGCAGGGCACGCATGCCGAGCTGGTCGCGGTGAACGGGCTCTATGCGCGGCTGGCGAGGTTGCAGTTCGAGGGGGCGTGAGGCTCTTCGATCGCCACGACAACCACGATGTCATTCCCCGCGAAGGCGGGGAATCCAGTACGCCGCGGCTCCTCGGTTCAGACCTCGCTGCTTCGGAGTACCGGATCACCCGCCCCAGTGCGCAAGCGCGCACAAGGCGGATGATCACAGCGAGAGTGTTGCGAGGGCGTCCCACAACCTCGTCATTGCGAGCGCAGCGAAGCAATCCAGACTGTTTCTGCGGAAAGCCCCTGGATTGCACGCCGAGTAGCTTTTCCTTGATCCGCTCGCTCGAGCGAAGGGCCGCATCTTGTCGTCAGCCAGCTGCTGCTCGAAGTCAATGTCGGTTGCATCGAGCGCCGGCGTTGCATCCGGGCGGCCGAGCGTTGCATCCGCGGATGAAAAAGCGCCGGGCTTCCCGGCGATCGGTTTGGCCGGGCGGGGCCGGCTGAGCTGGATTGACGTTCGCGCCAACGGACCGCAACCACTTCAGCCAGCACGACTTTTCCATCATGCGAGCGAATGGCTTCGACTGGAGTTGGAGAACTTCGCTACCATCGCCGAAGTCGATAGCCGGCCGCATTCCGCTGACGCTCCGGGCTGCTTTTAGGGCGCCAGCTACATCAGCGCCTTCGGTTCTTTCCGCAGGCGGAAAATGGCAAAAAAGCCCGGGCCTTGCGGCCCGGGCTCGGTCGACTGGAAAGGGATGCTCGATCAGTACTTCGCGATTACGGGTCCGCCGAACGTGTAGTTCACACGCACGGTTCCGACATCAATGTCCTGGCCGATACGATGTGTGCTGGATGGACCGACAAACGGAACGACATTTTGAGCGATGTCTCGGCGGCCCATGAAGAGGTGATCGTATTCGACGGCGACGGACCAATTGGGAGCGAAGCCAAACTCAAGACCCGCGCCGACAGCCCCTCCCCAACGCGTTTCAGAACCGGTCGAAAGTGTCTGGCCGGCCGCTATTCCCCCTACAAGAGCTGCTCCAGTCGGCGTGAATGTGAGTGAGTACTTGTCATGCACGACGGCCGCACCACCCTTTGCATAGAGCAGCACGTTATTCCAGGCGTAGCCAATCTGGCCGGTGAACAGGCCAAAGGCATCGACCTTGGTGTTGTCGTTGAAAAAGGAAGTACCCCCAATCACCGCGAACTGATTGGCATTGCTTCCTTTGAAATCTGCCCAGTTACCCTGGGCTTCTAGGCCGAACACCCAGTTCGTTGCTTGCCAACGATACCCAATCTGCCCGCCGACCGTCCCGCCCGTTGCGTTGTGGCAACCCTCAGCCAGCGGCGGAGCGACTGGCAGGCCGGCGTTGTTGGTGACGTCCCAGCATGTGTGGGCTGAACCGCCTCCACCGTTGATGCCAAGGTAGAAACCGCCCCAGTTGTAGACGGACGCCGCGATCGCTGGAGCCTTGGTGTAGGTCCGCGCTGCCATATCGGCCGCAAATGCAGGGGTGCCCAGCAGCATGGAGCCGACCGTAGCCAGAATGATCTTTTTCATCAGCGCAATCCCATTCAATCAACGAATGGCTCAAGATGCACCATTTGGCGTCGCTAGGCTGTTACCGGCGAGACACATCCGACGACTATCGAGGCGGCTTTCGGAGGTCAGCTGCCGGCCCACTGCCGGCTTCCCTGTCCCGGCGGTCCAGCCGGTTTCACCGTCGAGCTGGAGCCCGCAAAACAGGTTGTATTCTCCGTGCACGAAAACGACGTGCTGCCGTCGAAGCCGTAAGCCGTTGATTTCGCTGTCATCGGCTATTGTGCATGGGGTTGTTTTCGCGGTTTTGGTTTTGGACTGCTCGATCATTTGCACTTCGGCGAGAGCGCCGGCACGTTCGGCCACCGCCAGTTCTTCCAGCTTCCGTCCTCTTCGACACAGGCCGCTGACCCCGGGGTGTTTTTGGGAGCAGGAAGGCTCGACGTCTTGATCGGCGTGGTGAAGCGCTGGTCGACATAGGTCGTCGAGACATATCCGGCGACGATGACGCCGAGCAGGACCGAAGACCCCTTGGCCAGATCACTCCGTTTCATCGGTCATCTCCATCCGCTTGCCGTTGCTGCTTCTGGCCACAACGAATAGCCGACGTCTTGGGATCCCGACGTGACGGGCGTCACGCTCGCCAGAATCACGCCCGCCATGTCATCTTCAGCACCGGCCGGCCCGAGGTCGGGTTCACATCGTCCCCCGCCTGGGCAAAGCCGTTGCGTTCGTAGAAGCGGATGGCGCGATTGTTGTCCTTGTTGACGAGCAGCGTGATGCCCGACGGGGACAGGCGCTTGGCCTCATCCACGAGCAGTCTTGCGGCGTCCGAGCCCCAGTGCGCGGGATCGACCACGAGCTGGTCGAGATAGCCGTCGCCGTCGATGGTGACGAAGCCGGTCAGCACCCCGTCCTGTTCGGCGACGACGATCGAGGCGTTCGGCACCAGATCCTTGCGCCAGCGCTCGCGCCACCAGTCCAGGCGGGCGGCGAAGTCGATCTGCGGATAGGCCTGCTGCCAGGTGCGATGCCAGAGGTCGATCGCGGCTGCTTCGTCGGAGGGCACGTAGGGGCGGAGGTGGAGCGCGCTCACTACCGCTCCGTCAGCTTCAGCTCGATGCGGCGGTTGCGCTTGTAGGCCTCTTCCGTGTTGGCAGTGTCGAGCGGCTGGAATTCGCCGAAGCCCGCGGCGACGAGGCGTTGGGCGGGGACGCCGAGCGAGATCAAGTACTGCACCACCGAGATGGAGCGGGCGGCGGACAGGTCCCAGTTCGACTTGAAGTTCGCACCGCTGACCGGGCGCACGTCGGTATGGCCGTCGACGCGCAGCACCCAGGCGATCTCGTTCGGGATCTTCTTATCGAGCTCGATCAGCGCGGCCGCCAATGTGTCGAGCTCGGCGCGGCCCTCGGGCAACAACAGCGCCTGCCCGGTGTCGAAGAACACTTCCGACTGGAACACGAAGCGGTCGCCGACGATGCGGATGTCGGGGCGGTTGCCGAGAATGGCGCGCAGGCGGCCGAAGAATTCGGAGCGGTAGCGCGACAATTCCTGCACCCGCTGTGCCAGCGCGACGTTGAGGCGAGACCCCAGATCGGCAATACGGTTCTGCGATTCCTTGTCGCGCTTCTCGCTGACGTCGAGCGCTTCTTCCAGCGCCGCCAATTGCCGCCGCAGCGCGCTGATCTGCTGGTTCAACACCTCGATCTGCGCCAGCGCCCGCGCTGAAACCGCTTTCTCGGAGTCCAGCGCCTTGCCGAGCTCGGAGCTCTTGCCCTGCGCATCGTTGCCGGCGGCAGCTAAGCCGTCATAGAGGCCCTTGATGCGGTCGCGCTCGCTCTCGGCCGAAGCGAGGCCCGCTTTCAGCGACGAGACCTGGTCGTCGAGCGTGAGCTTGCCGAGCTTCTCCAGCGACAGCAGCTCGTTGAGCTGGGCGATCTTGGCGTTGAGTTGCTCCAGCGCCTTGTCCTTGCCGGTGACCTCCTGCGACAGGAAGAACTGCACGACCAGGAAGACCGACAGCAGGAACACGATCGACAGCACCAGCGTCGACAGCGCGTCGACGAAGCCGGGCCAGTAGTTGAAAGCGCCGTCGCTGCGGCGGCCGCGCGCCAGAGCCATGTCGCTAACCCTTCTCGGGCTGGCGCGCGATGCGCTCCAGCAGGCGGCGGATTTCGCGGTTCTGCTCGCCCTGGCCGTCGGCCCATTCGCGGATCATCTGCTGCTCGGTGCGCATATGCGAGACCAGCGCCTGGATGGCTTCGGCAAGGCTCGCCATCGACGCGGTGGTGCTGCGGCTGCCGCTACCTTCTTCGAGCACCGAGCGCAAGCGCTCGACGACAGCCTGAAGCTCGCCGCTGGCAATGCCGCCACCGCCGCCGCTGGCGGCGACAGCCATCTCGCCGCTGCCATATTCCCGCACGGTGGTGGCAAGCCAGTCTTCGAGGTCGGTGTAGAAGCGGTTCTGCGCCTGGCTCGATTGCAGGTCGAGGAAGCCGAGGACCAGCGAGCCGGCGAGGCCGAACAGCGAACTCGAGAACGAAATGCCCATGCCGCCGAGCGGGGCGGCCAATCCCTCCTTCAGCGTGTCGAACAGGGCGCCGGAATCGCCCCCGACCTTGAGCCCGTCGATCACCTTGCCGACCGAGCCGACCGTCTCGATCAGGCCCCAGAAGGTGCCGAGCAGGCCGAGGAACACCAGCAGGCCGGTCATGTAGCGGGAGATGTCGCGGGCCTCGTCGAGGCGGGTCGCGATCGAATCGAGCAGGTGCCGCATGGTGGTCTGGGTGATGGTCATCCGCCCGGTGCGCTCGCCGCCCAGGATCATCGCCATCGGCGCCAGCAGTTTGGGGTGGCGGGCCGGCGCCAGGCCGGGATCGGCGATGCGGAAATTGTTGACCCAGGAGACCTCCGGATAGAGCCGGATCACCTGGCGGAAGGCCAGGATGATGCCGATCAACATCACGCCGCCGATCAGGGCATTGAGCCCGGGATTGGCGAAGAAGGCCTGGATGATCTGCTTGTAGAGCACCACGCCCACCAGGGCGCAGAGCACCAGGAAGACCAGCATCCGCACCAGGAAGACGCTGGGCGAGGATAGCTTCGTGTACTCGATGTCGATGGGGGAGCGGGGCGAGGCGCCTGACGGCATGGCCGGTATCATCCGTTACGAAACTTGCTTGCGGGGCGCACTATGGCACAGCGCCAGCCCAAAAAAAGCGCCGGATGCGGCAATTTCGGGGAGAGCCGGGGAACCCAAAGCGCAAACCGTGCTTTGATAGTCAGGTATTCTGCAAGACGTCGGCATTCCGCAGGCTCAGGCGCATTTGCCCTGCCGCCCCAGGACGGGATTGGTCGCATGAGCGTCGTTTCCGCCATCATCGGGACTGCCGAACGGGTACCGCTGCCCGACGTCGTGCTCCGCGCGGCGATCCAGCGCCTTTGCTCGCGCTCGGTGACGCGCTTGTCCGCGTTGGGCGCGGCCGACGATGCCGCCTTTGCAGGACGGATGATGCTGCGGCCGATCGCCGAGGACGCAGATGGCGGTCATGAGGAGATGCCCGCGGCCTTCTTTGCAAAGGTGCTCGGTCCCAACCGCAAATACTCGTCCTGCTTCTACAAGACCGACGCGACCACCTTGCGGGAGGCCGAGGAGGAGGCGTTGCGCCAGACCGTCGAGCATGCCGCTCTCGCCGACGGTCAGAGCATCCTCGAACTCGGTTGCGGCTGGGGCTCGCTGTCGCTGTGGATAGCGCGGCAGTATCCGCACGCGAAGGTGACGGCGGTGTCGGGCTCGCAGGCGCAGCGCGCCTATGTCGAGGAAGAGGCGCGGCTGCGCGGTCTCCCCAACCTGCGCGCGGTCACTGCGGACATGAACGTGTTCGCGCCCGATGGGCAATTCGACCGCATCGTGTCGGTCGAGATGTTCGAGCAAATGATGAACTGGCGCAAGCTGATGACGCGCCTGCGCTCGTGGCTCGCGCCGGAGGGGCGCCTCTTCATGCACATCGTCGCCCATCGCTCCGGCTCTCATCTGTTCGACCGGGCCAATCGCGAAGACTGGATCGCGCAGCACGTCTTCACGGGCGGGCTGATGCCGAGCCATCACCTCATCAGGCAATTCGACGACATCTTCACGGTCGAGAAGGAATGGTGCTGGAGCGGCACGCATTACCAGCGCACCGCCAACGACTGGCTCGCCAATTTCGACGCGCATCGCGACGCCATCGAGGCGGCCTTGCGCAACATCCATGGCGAGGAGACCGGCCTGTGGATGCGACGCTGGCGCTGGTTCTTTCTCGCGACGTCAGGCCTGTTCGGCTATGCCGATGGAACCGAATGGGGCGTCAGCCACTACCGGATGAAGGCGGCGGGATAAGGCGCGGACACTCGAAAGAATTTGTTAAGTGTCTTTCGTTGCGCAAACGGCACACGCCGCGCGTTTTCTTTGCAGGAACATGTTGCGATTGTTGTCTGATCATTTCCGCTCGCCTATCGTCGTGGTTGTCCTTCGTGGACGACATAAATCCGCATCCCCGAACGGTGCGGACGCAATTGGAATGACGTATGCGCGAATGCATCGGTGCTGCCTCGATCCGACGACACCACGATGATCCGCTGCGGAGGAGTCTGAAACGGACGCAGCGGTCTCGATCCAGCGACACCCGGACGCGAATGCTTCGCTTGCTTCTGGCAAGCGCCTCGGCAGCGGCACTGATAGCCCTGTCCACAGCATCCGCCTCCGCCCAAAGCTGGACCGGTACGACAAGCAATGACTGGACGGTCGGCAGCAACTGGTCGGGCGGAGTGGTCCCAATCGCGGGCAACGTCGTCAACATCAATTCGACCTCGCCAAATCCGACCGTGCTCGGTGCCAGTGGCGCGGCAGTTGGAGCGACCGGAAGCATCTTGCTTGGCGGATCTTCCAGCAGTCTGACGATTCAGAACGGCAGCACGCTGACGAGCAACGGCGCTTCTCTCGCGATTGGAGTCGCAGGCGGGAACAACGGCACCGTGACTGTCAGCGGCGCCGGATCGCAATGGATCACATCCGGCGATCAGATCGAAATCGGCGCCAGTGGCAATGGCACACTCAACATCCAGAACGGCGCCAGAGTCGTCGCCCAATCAGGGGTTGCGCTCGGAACCTTCGCTGGCGGCGCGGGCACGCTCAATATCAATAGTGGCGGCACACTCGAGACGAACACTCTCGCACGCGTCGCTGTCGGAACCGGACAGGTCAATTTCGATAACGCCATCCTGCGCGCCCGGATAAATACCGCCTTCTTCATCGGTGGATTTTCGGCGGGAACACTCAACATCGCCACAGGCGGGCTGACCGTCGACACCCAGGCTTTCACCGTGAGCGCGAGCTCCGGTTTTTCCGGCATTGGCGGATTGACAAAGACCGGCGCGGGTACCTTCAATCTCCGCGCAGCCAATACCTATACCGGTGCGACGGTGATCCAGGCCGGCACGCTTGCCCTCGCCAGTAGTGGCTCGGTTGCCGCGTCAAGCCGGGTCGTCGCAAACGGAATCTTCAACGTCTCGGGCATCACTGCCGCCGGCACCAGCATTCAAAGCCTGGCGGGAACCGGCACCGTCGCGCTCGGCGCGAAGAACCTCACCATCACCAATGCGAACGATCAGTTCGCCGGCGTGATCGGTGGCACCGGCGGCCTGACGCTCACCGGCGGCACCCAGACGCTGTCGGGTGCCAATACCTATAACGGCGCGACCAACGTGAACGGCGGCACCCTCCGCGCCGGGGCGGCCAACACATTCAGCGTGGCCTCGGCCGTCACGGTCGCCTCCGGCGGCACGCTCGACCTTGCCGGCTTCAATCAAACGCTCACTTCACTGGCCAACGCCGGCATGGTTAGCCTCGGCGGCGCGCCGGGCACCACGCTGACCGTGGCCGGCAATTATGTCGGCAGTGGCGGCACCGTGCAGCTCAACACGCGGCTCGGCGGCGACAGCTCGCCGACCGACCTGCTGCGGGTGCAAGGCAGCACGTCGGGCACTTCGTCGCTGCGCGTCACCAATGTCGGCGGCACCGGCGCACCGACCGTCGACGGCATCAAGGTGGTCGACGTAGCAGGCGCCTCCAACGGCAGCTTTTCGCTTTTGGGCAGCTATGTTTTTCACGGCGAGCAGGCGGTGGTCGGCGGCGCTTATGCCTATACGTTGCAGAAGAACGGCATTGCCAGTCCCGGCGACGGCGATTGGTATCTGCGCTCGAGCCTGCTCAACCCGCCGCCCGCGACGCCGCCGGGTCCGCTCTACCAGCCGGGCGTTCCGCTATACGAGAACTACGCGCAGGTGCTGCTCGGCATGAATGATCTGCCGACCCTGCAGCAGCGCGTCGGCAACCGCTATTGGGGCGGCAGCGATGCGATGGCGCGCGCCGGTGGCGCGGCGACGGTGCCGGGCGCGGCTTCACCGGCGCCGACGGCGTTCTGGGGCCGCATCGAAGGCGGGCATTCCGACTTGCAGCCCTCCAACACTGCGGGTTCGACCTACAAGGCCGACCATCTGAAAGTGCAGACCGGGCTCGATGGCCTTGCGTTTGAGAACGAGCGGGGCCGGTTGTTCGTCGGGCTCACGGCACAATACGGCCTGACGACCGCCAATGTCGCCTCGTTCTTCGGCAACGGGCGCATCCGCGTCGAGGGGACGGGCGTCGGCAGCACGCTGACCTGGTATGGCGACAACGGCTTCTATGTCGATGGTCAGGCGCAGTCGATGTTCTATCGCAGCGATCTGTCGTCCGTGCTGGCCGGCAGCCTGATCCACGGCAATGAAGGGCTCGGTTATGCCTTCAGCGCCGAAACCGGCAAGCGGATCGGTTTGGGCAATGGCTGGCTGCTGACGCCGCAGGCGCAGCTTTCCTATGCGAAGGTCGCTTTCGACGGCTTTGCCGATCGGTTCGGCGCCCCGGTCGCGTTGCGCGATGGCGACAGCCTGCTCGGCCGCGCCGGGCTTGCACTCAACCATCAGAGGACCTGGAACGACGGCACGGGCATCGTGCGCTCCGACGTCTACGGCATCGCCAATCTGCGTTACGAGTTTCTCAAGGGCACCAACGTCGATGTCGCCGGCACCGGTTTTGCCAATGCGCAAGACCGACTGTGGGGCAGCATCGGCGGCGGCGGCACCTATAGCTGGGCCAACGGGCGCTACGCTGTCTTCGGCGAAGTCTCCTACAATGCGAGCCTCAACAACGGCTCGGACAACCGCAACTACAAGGGCACCGGGGGCTTCCGCTTGACGTGGTGAAGCATGCGCTCGCATCGGAGCGTCATGCCACTGGAACGCCGGCTGGGCCGCAGATGATTCAAATGGGATATCGCTCGGCTGCGATGTTCCGTCGCGGCACGCGGTGATGGAACCGGACTCACAATCGGGTGAGGCGCAAAAAGCGCCCTGACTTCAGCAGCATAGGCCGTGTGACATTGGGCCGCCCGCAAGGTGCGTTGCGTCGCAGCACGTCCCCTCTATTTTGACGGCATCAGCCGCGTGCCATGGCCCAGAACGGGCCCCGCGGCGCGTCATCGGTTTCAACAATATCGGGGCACTTAACTTCATGTCAGGACTTCGCGCGCGATCGGCATGCGTTGCAATGATGCTCGCGGCCTTTACGCCGCTGTTGGGAGGCTGCGACGAATCCAGCTCCGCCATTTCAGCAGCCCAGCCCAACGACCCCGATGTCAGCATCGTCATCGTCAAGCCGCAGCCGCGCGCCGTGGTGCGCGAGCTGCCGGGCCGCATTGCGCCGACGCGGGTGTCCGACGTGCGGCCGCGCGTCTCCGGCATCGTGGTCGAGCGCCTGTTCCGACAGGGCAGCGAGGTGAAGGCCGGCGATCCGCTGTACCGGATCGATCCGCGTCCGTTCGAGGTCGAGGTGATGGCCAACGACGCCGCGGTCGCCAAGGCCGAGGCCGCGCTGATGCAGTCCCAGCAGCAGGCCCGCCGCATCGCCACGCTCACAGCCCAGCGCGCCGCGCCCGAAGCCGAGAACGAGAAGGCGATCGCGGCCGAGCGCCAGGCCCATGCCGAGGTCGAGGGCCGCAAGGCCGACCTCGCACGCGCCAAGCTCAATCTCGATTATGCCACCGTGCGCGCGCCGATCGACGGCGTCGTCGGTGCCGCCTTGGTCAGCGAGGGCGCGCTCGCGGTCCAGAACGAGACCAATCTCGCCACGATCCAGCAACTCGATCCGATCTACGCCGATTTCACCCAGTCCGTGAACGAGCTCAACCAGCTCCGCCGCGCCTTCGAGAGCGGTGACCTCGAGCGCATCGCGCCTGATGCCGCCAAGGTGCATCTCGTGCTCGACGACAACACCCTCTACTCGCTCGACGGCAAACTATTGTTCTCCGACGCCAAGGTCGACGCCAATACCGGTCAGGTGACCTTGCGCGGCGAGTTCCGCAATCCCAAGCGCGAGCTGCTGCCGGGCATGTATGTCCGCGTCCGCATCGACCAGGGCCTCGATAGCGACGCGATCGCGGTGCCGCAGCAGGCGATCCAGCGCAATGGCGGCGGCGGCAGCGAGGTGTTCGTCGTCAAGGACGACAACCACATCGCGGTTCAGCCGGTGCGCACCGGCTCGGTGCAGGACGGCATCTGGTTCGTCACCGACGGCCTGAAGGCCGGCGACAAGGTCGTGGTCGAAGGCTTCCAGAAGTTCGCCGCCGGCGACAAGGTCAAGCCGCAATCCTGGTCGGAGGCGGATGCGACCGCGGACAACCGGCACGCCCAGAAGGCCACGCGGTAAGTCGTCACAGGTGCTTCAGCCCTCATCCTGAGGAGCCCGCTGGAAGCGGGCGTCTCGAAGGATGGCCACGGGCGAGAGCCGGGCCTTCATGGTTCGAGACGCGCGTTCCGCGCTCCTCACCATGAGGGACTGGTGACACAACAAGGGTAATGTATAAATGGCGAGCTTCTTCATCGACAGGCCGATCTTTGCCTGGGTGGTCGCGCTGTTCATCTGTCTGGTCGGCGCAATTTCGATTCCGCTGCTGCCGATCGCGCAATATCCGATCATCGCGCCGCCCTCGATCTCGATCTCGACCAGCTATCCCGGCGCCTCGCCGGAAAACCTCTACAACAGCGTCACGCGGCTGATCGAGGAGGAGCTCAACGGCGCTTCCGGCATCCTCAATTTCGAATCCACCAGCGACTCGCTCGGCCAGGTCGAGATCATCGCCAATTTCCAGCCGGGCACCGATACCAGCGCGGCCTCGGTCGAGGTACAGAACCGCATCAAGCGGGTCGAGGCGCGGCTGCCGCGCGCGGTGATCCAGCAGGGCATCCTGATCGAGGAAGCCTCCAGCGCGGTGCTCCAGATCATCACCCTGAACTCGACCGACGGCAGCCTCGACGAAGTCGGGCTGGGCGACTTCATGATCCGCAACGTGCTCGGCGAGATCCGCCGCATCCCCGGCGTCGGCCGCGCCACGCTCTATTCGACCGAGCGTTCTCTTCGCGTCTGGGTCGATCCGGCAAAGCTGGTCGGCTATGGCCTGACCGCCGACGACGTCAACAAGGCCATCGCCGCGCAGAACGCCCAGGTCGCCTCGGGCAGCATCGGCGCCGAGCCGTCGACTGCGACCCAGCGCACCTCCGCGCTGGTGCTGGTCAAGGGCCAGCTTGCGTCCCCGGATGAATTCGGCACCATCATCCTGCGCGCCAATGCCGACGGCTCGACCGTGCGGCTGCGCGACGTCGCGCGCATCGAGATCGGCGGCCTCAGCTACCAGTTCAACACCCGTCTCGACGGCAAGCCGACCGCCGGTCTGTCCGTGCTGATGTCGCCGACCGGCAATGCGCTAGCGACCGCGAGCGCCGTCGAGGAGAAGATGAAGGAGCTGTCTCGCTTCTTCCCGGCCAATATCGGCTACGAGATTCCCTACAACATCACGCCCGTGGTCGAGGCCTCGATCAAGAAGGTGCTGACAACACTGGTCGAAGCCATCGTGCTGGTGTTCGTCGTGATGTTCGTGTTCCTGCAGAACATCCGCTATACCATCATTCCGACCATCGTGGTGCCGGTGGCGCTGCTGGGCGCCTGCACCACGCTGCTGCTCGCCGGCTACTCCATCAACATGCTCTCGATGTTCGGCATGGTGCTCGCGGTCGGCATCCTCGTCGACGACGCCATCGTCGTGGTCGAGAACGTCGAACGCATCATGGCCGAGGAGGGGCTGCCGCCGAAGGAAGCGACGCGGAAAGCGATGTCGCAGATTACCGGCGCCATCATCGGTATCACGCTGGTGCTGATGGCCGTGTTCGTGCCGATGGCGTTCTTCCCGGGCTCGGTCGGCATCATCTACCGCCAGTTCTCCGTGACCATGGTTGCGGCGATCGGCTTCTCCGCCTTCCTCGCACTGTCGCTGACGCCGGCGCTGTGTGCGACGCTGCTCAAGCCCGTTGCTGCCGGCCATGGTCACGCCAAGAAAGGCGTATTCGGCTGGTTCAACCGCATGCTCGATGGCAGCAAGGAAGGCTATTCCCGCACCGTCGGCTTCTCGCTGAAGCGCACCGGCCGCTTGATGCTGGTCTATGTCGCGCTGCTTGCCGGCCTGTCCTGGGCCTTCGTCAATCTGCCCGGCGGCTTCCTGCCCGTTGACGACCAGGGCTTCGTCACCACCGACGTGCAGACGCCGTCGGATTCGTCCTATGGCCGGACCGAGGCGGTGATCGAGAAAGTGGAAAAATACCTGGCGCAGCGCCCGGGCGTCGACAACGTCACCTTCCTCACCGGCTTCAGCTTCTCCGGCCAGGGCATGAACACCGCGCAGGCCTTCATCACGCTGAAGGACTGGTCGGAACGTGGGCCCAAGGAATCCGCCGCTGCAATCGTCGCCGACATCAACCGCGATCTGTCGTCGTCGATCCA
Source organism: Bradyrhizobium sp. 21 (assembly GCF_023073335.1). Taxonomy (GTDB): domain Bacteria; phylum Pseudomonadota; class Alphaproteobacteria; order Rhizobiales; family Xanthobacteraceae; genus Bradyrhizobium. The sequence continues at coordinate 267,683 of NZ_JADPJG010000003.1, read as the reverse complement.
CGACGCGAAAATCTCCGCGCTGCAGCCGCCGCCGATCGACAATCTCGGCAATTCATCGGGTTTCTCGTTCCGCCTTCAGGATCGCGGCCAGAAGGGCTATTCCGCGCTGATGCGCGCCGCCGACCAGTTGATCGCGGAGGCCAATGCGAGCTCCGTGCTGCAGAAGGTCTATGTCGAGGGCCTGCCCGAGGCCGGCGTGGTCAATCTCGTGATCGACCGCGAGAAGGCCGGTGCCTTCGGCGTCACCTTCGAGGACATCAACAACACGATCTCGACAAATCTCGGCTCGAACTACATCAACGACTTCCCGAACCGCGGCCGCATGCAGCGCGTCGTGGTGCAGGCCGACGCGCGCGACCGCATGAAACCTGAGGACATCCTCAACTACAACGTCAAGAACAGCCGCGGCCAACTGGTGCCGTTCTCGTCCTTCACCACGGTCGAATGGGCGCGCGGCCCGACGCAGATCGCCGGCTTCAACTATTATCCGGCGGTGCGCATCTCGGGTGAGGCGAAACCCGGCTTCACCTCGGGCGATGCCATCGCCGAGATGGAGCGGCTTTCCAGCAAGCTGCCGCGCGGCTTCGGCTATGAATGGACGGGGCAGTCGCTGCAGGAGAAGCTGTCGGGCTCGCAGGCGCCGTTCCTGCTGGCGCTGTCGGTGTTCGTGGTATTCCTGTGCCTGGCCGCGCTCTATGAGAGCTGGACCATTCCGCTCGCGGTGCTGCTCACCGTGCCGCTCGGCATCGTCGGCGCGGTGGTCGCCGCACAGCTGCGCGGCCTGCCCAACGACGTCTATTTCACCGTCGGCCTGATCACCATCATCGGGCTGGCGGCAAAGGACGCGATCCTGATCATCGAGTTCGCCAAGGATCTGCGAAAAGAAGGCAAGCCGCTGGTGGACGCCACCATCGAGGCCTGCCGCCTGCGCTTCCGCCCGATCCTGATGACCGGCCTCGCCTTCATCTGCGGCGTGCTGCCGATGGCGATCGCCCACGGCGCCGGCGGCGCCAGCCAGCAGGCGCTCGGCTCGGTGGTGATGGGCGGCATGATCGCGGTGGTGATCCTGGCGCTGCTGATGGTGCCGGTGTTCTTCGTCTCGGTGCAGCGCGTGCTGGCGGGGGATCGGGAGAAGGAGGCGGAGGGGCCCGAGATGTATGGGCCGCCGGCGCCGGTGCAGATGTAGGGCACATCGTCACTCCCGGGCTCGGCCAAGAGGGCCGCCCGGGAACGACGAGCACAAAGCTTGCCTTCCCGGGTCAGTCGATCCAGACTGCATCTCTGGATTGAAATGGCGTGTACTCGCACCACAGGAGAATGCACAGCCAGCCCGCCGATTGAGAGCAAGTGATGCGTCTGACCGATATTGCGATCTCCAACTATCGCTCCATCCGGCGGCTCTCCATACCCATCCACCCCTTGTCGGTCTTTGTCGGCGAAAATGGTGTCGGCAAATCCAATCTCTACAAGTCCCTGTCGCTGTTGCGCGACGCGGCGACCGGGCGGATCACGCGGACGATCGCCGACGAAGGCGGATTGAATTCGGTCTGCTGGTCGGGCATCCGCAAACGCGGCGAGGACGGGCGACTGCAATTGTCGGCCAGGTTCGATCGCCTGAAATATTCCATTGAGATCGGATTTCCCAGCCCGCTTTCGGCGTCGTTTCGCGGCGAGCCGATGATCAAGGAAGAAAGCATCGAGACGACGCAGGGCAAGCGAACGGTTAAACTGATGGAGCGGAAGAATTCGCTCGTCAGCGTCCGCGACGACAGCGGCGCATGGGTCAACCACAAGGATGCGGTGCTGCCGTCCGAGCCGGCGCTAGCGGGTTTTTACAACGGCAAGGAATGCCCCGAGATCGATCTGATCAGAAACGCGATGCTGGGCTGGCGCTTCTATCACGATTTCCGTACCGATCCGGCATCGCTGATCCGAAAGCCCTGCCTGGCGATCACGACGCCCTCGCTCAGCGCTGATGGAAGCGATCTGGCTGCCGCCCTGGCGACACTTTATACCATTCGGCAGGACGCCACCGACATCCAGGACGCGATCGAGGATGCATTCCCTGGCGCCGAGCTCAGTGCATGGGAAAACAACGGCGTGTGCGAATTCGCTCTGCAACTGGAGGACATGCCGCGGCCGTTCGGGGCTCATGAACTGTCCGACGGGACGCTGAAATACATCTGCCTGCTTGCGGTGTTCATGGGCTATCGGCTACCGCCGTTCATCGCGCTGAACGAACCCGAGACCAGCCTGCATCCGTCGCTGCTGGCGCCGTTGGCCCGGCTGATCGCCAAGGCATCAAGCCGCGCCGACATCTGGATCGTCACCCATTCGGAACAGCTGATGGAGGCATTGCGATGCGAGAGTTCGGTCCCGCTTCGCCGGGTGATCAAGTCGAAAGGCGCAACGGCCATCGAGGGCCTGACCATCGGCGGTGAATATCGCGACGAGGAACCGGAAGATGACGACGACGCTTAGCTGCCGATCGTGCCGTCGCGCTACCGTTCCTACTTCCGCAAAATCTTCACCAATTCCCCGTGCACGAACTCATTCCCGCACACGACATTGCCCGTCACCAGGACATCGCCGGGCGTGTCGATGTCGGTGATCGTTCCTCCCGCCTCGCGCAGCATGATCATGCCTGCCGCGATGTCCCACGATTGCAAATTGCGCTCCCAATAGCCGTCGAGGCGGCCGGCGGCGACGAAGGCCAAGTCGAGGGAGGCGGCGCCAAAGCGGCGCAAGCCCGCGACGCGGTCCTGGATCGCGGTCATCTCGCGGCGGAATTCCTCGTGGTCGCCGCGGCCGATATGGGGCAGGCCGCAGGCCACCACGCATTCGTTGAGCTGGCGACGGCCGGCGACGCGCAGGCGCTGGTCGTTGAGGAAGGCACCCTTGCCGCGCTCGGCGATGTAGAGCTCGTCATTGGCGGGGTTGTAGATCACGCCGGCGATGATCGTGCCTTCGCGGGACAGGCCGATCGAGATCGCGAATTGCGGGATGCCGTGCAGGAAGTTGGTGGTGCCGTCGAGCGGATCGACGATCCAGGTGTGGCTCTTGTCGGAGCCTTCCCGCATGCCGCCTTCCTCGCCGATGAAGCCGTAGCCGGGGCGGGCCTTGGCGAGGTCCTGGTAGAGGATCTCCTCGGCGCGCTTGTCGGCGAGCGAGACGAAATTGGCCGGCCCCTTCAGCGAGACTTGCAAATGCTCGATCTCGCCGAGATCGCGCTTGAGGCTGCGGCCGGCGCGGCGCGCGGCCTTGACCATGACGTTGATAGTTGCGGAATACAGCATGAGCTCTGGTCTTGATCGGGGGAAATGGCGCGAAATCGCGCCTGTTTGGGGGATGGGGTGCCCTGCGAGGGGCCTAACGTCAAGTCATTGCGTCAAGTCATTTGGTCCCGAGCCATTTTCTGGCGGCCGCCTCGGCCTTGGCGCGGTCCTCGGCTGGCAAATCGGAGAATTGCTTGTCCAGCTCCGGATCGCCCTTGCCGGCTGTCTTGGCCACAAGATGCCATTTAAAGCCTTCGACCTTGTCCACGGATGTCCCCATGCCGTTGATCAGCACCCAGGCCAGCCGGTTCTGTGCGATCGCGCTGCCCTGGCGGGAGGCCTTGCGGAGCAGGGCAACCGCCGCCGGCTGGTTCTTCGGCGTGCCGGTGCCATTGAACAGTGCGATGGCGTATTCGACCTCGGCATCGACATTGTCGGTCAGCGTGGCGGCCTGCAGCAGCCGCACCGCCCTTTCGGGGTCCTTCGGTACGCCGGTGCCTTCCTTGTAAAAGGTTGCGAGCGCGTATTGCGCCTCCGGCAGGCCGGCATCGGCGGCCTGGCGCAGCAGCTCGGCGGAACGCTTGACGTCCTGCGGCAAGGTCTGGCCGTCCAGATAGAGCAGCGCGAGGTTATAGGCCGCTTTGGGCTCGCCGAGCTTGGCGGCGGACGCCATCAGCTTGACCGCCTCGTTCTTGTCCACCGGGCCACCGCGGCCGGTCATGCGCAGCATGGCCTGTGCGAACATCGCCTCGCGGTCGCCGGCATCGGCCGCGCGCTTGTACCATTGCAGCGCCTTGGCGTAGTCGCGCCGGATGCCCATGGCGTTGGAATAGAGCTCGCCCAGCATCGTCATCGCCTTGGGATCGCCGGCCGCGGCACGGGCGGTGGCGAGATCGAAGGCGGTCTTGTACTGGCCGCGCTGATAGGCGCCGAACACCAGATCGACGTTGGAATTGTCGGTCGGAGGCGCCGGGATCACGGTCGCGGCCGGGGCCGGCTTGGGGGAGGCTGAAGGTTTGGGGGACGCGGGGGAGGCCGAAGGCTTGGGGGAGGTCGAAGGCTTGGGTGCCGGCGCGACCTCCTTTTTCTTGGCGACCCGGGGCGGCTTGGGCTTCTGTTTCTCGGCCGATGGGTTCGGCATTGCCGCCGGCGGCGTGATCTGGAGCTGCGCGGCCGCGGGCGCTGTCAGCAGCAGCGTAGCCAGCATGGTCATGTGCGGGAGCTTCATGTCGGGCGCTAGCCGTGCTCCTGACCCGCAATACCCTGCCCCGCAAGCGCAGCCGCATGGCCCTTCTTGATCGCGGCGTCGATCTCGATCAGCGCGGCCTTCGGCCCGCGCGGATCGGCCCAGATGAACTCGCCGACCAGCACGAAATCGGCGCCGCTGGCGGCGAACTCGTAGGCCTCTTCCAGCGACATGGCAAAGCCGACGCAGGGCGGCTCGAACAACTCGGCCCACCAATCCAGCCGCTCGGCAATTGCTTGCGACGAGGGACGCTGGCCCTTCGCGTCAGGTTCGCCGAACAGCACATAGTCTGCGCCTATCTCGCCCGCATCCATGGAATGGTGCCGCGTCGTCAGCCCGCCGACGCCGGCGATGCGATCGGGCTTCAGCGATGGGAGCGCCTCTTTCAGAGCGGCGATGCCGGGGAGGTGCGCGCCGTCGGCACCGCCGCGCGCGACCAGTTCGGCATGGCCATCGACGAGCAGCGCGGCACCCGCCTTCTGGACCGGCGGCGCCAGGGCCTTGATGCACGAGATCATGCTGCGCTGGTCGGTCTCCTTTAGCCGCAGCAGCACGGCAGCGACATCGGCGGAGGCGAGCAGACCGGGCAGCTCGGCGACGAGCGCAGCGGGATCCTCGACAACAGGCGTCGCGAGATAGAGACGCGGCGCAGGGCGCGGCGGAGGCGATTTGTTCGACAAGATCTAGGCTGCCTTCTTTTCCAGGCTGCTGTGCCATTCGCCCCTTGAGGCTAGACTGTTCATTCGCGCGCGATGGCTGAACGCGCGCTGTCCGGCTGCGACATTCTCGGTCTTGCCGGACCAGGCTTTCTGCGGCGCGGCCTGGAGCGCGCGGCCATAGGAGAAGGTCAGGCCCCAGGGCAGCGGACCGAGCTTGTGCATGGCGTTGAGATGCGAAGTTGCCTCTTCATCCGACTGGCCGCCGGAGAGGAAGGCGATGCCGGGCACCGCCGCTGGCACGCAGGCCTTGAGGAGGCGTACCGTCTTCTCCGCGACCTCCTCGACGGAAGCCTGCTTCGCGCACTTCTTGCCGGAGACCGCCATGTTCGGCTTCAGCACCATGCCCTCGAGCGCGACGCGCTGCACGCGCAATTCCTGAAACGTCTTGTTGAGCACGCGGCTCGTCACCTCGTAGCAGCGGTCGATGTCGTGATCGCCGTCCATCAGCACCTCCGGCTCGACGATCGGCACGATCTGCGCAGCCTGGCACAGCGCCGCATAGCGCGCCAGCGCGTGGGCGTTGACGCTGATCGCGGTCATCGAGGGGATGCCGCTGCCGATATCGATCACCGCGCGCCATTTGGCGAAGCGCGCGCCGCGCTCGTAATATGTCTTCAGCCGCTCGGCGAGCCTGTCGAGCCCGACGGTGACCGTTTCACCCGGGCACATCGGCAAGGCTTGCGTGCCTTCGTCGACCTTGATGCCGGGAATGGCGCCGCTCTGTTCGATCAGCTTGACCAGTGGCGTGCCGTCCCTTGCGTCCTGTCCGATCGTCTCGTCATAGAGGATCACGCCGGAAATGTACTGGCTCATGGCCTCCTTCGAGCGGAACAGCATCTCGCGATAGTCGCGGCGATTGCTTTCGGTCGATTCCACGCCGATCGCGTCGAAGCGCTTCTTGATGGTGCCGGAGGATTCGTCGGCGGCGAGGATGCCCTTGCCTGATACGACCATGGCGGTCGCGATCCTGTTGAGCTCAGTCAGATTCATCGAGATGTCCTCCCAAAACGATTCTGCCCTTGCCCGTGAAAATAGACCGTTCTCGGGCAAATGCCGAGTTAACGTTCGTCGCAGGGTAAAAGGCGATGGCTGGGCAGCGGAGGGCCGGCCGGACGGCTCTTCACCTCGCCCCGCTTGCGGGGAGAGGTCGGAAGGCGCGCGATTGGCGCGGATTCCCGGTGAGGGGGACTCTCCGCGAGTTCGGCTGTCACCGCCTTTGCGGAAGCAACCCCTCACCCCGCCCTCTCCCCGCGGAGGGCGGGGCGAGGGAGACGATAGAGCACGCCGGGCTTCACGCCACCTTCGGGGCCAGCTCGCCCTTGGCGTAGCGCTTGGCCATCTCGGCTGTCGTCAGCACCTTCTTGATCTTGGAGGCTTGCCCCGCGGTGTTGAATTCCTGGAGCCGCTGCTTGCACAGCTTGGTCATCGCCTCCATCGCGGGCTTCAGGTATTTGCGCGGGTCGAACTCTTCCGGATTGTCCTTGAGCACTTTCCGGATCTGGCCGGTCATCGCCATGCGATTGTCGGTGTCGATGTTGATCTTGCGCACGCCGTTCTTGATGCCGCGCTGGATCTCGGTAACAGGCACGCCCCAGGTCGGCTTCATCTTGCCGCCATAGGCGTTGATGATGTCCTGCAGGTCCTGCGGCACCGACGAGGAGCCGTGCATGACGAGGTGCGTGTTCGGCAGCTTGCGGTGGATCTCCTCGATCACCTTCATGGCGAGGATGTCGCCGTCGGGCTTGCGGGTAAATTTGTAAGCACCGTGAGAAGTCCCCATCGCGATCGCCAGCGCGTCGACGCCGGTCTCCTGGACGAATTTCACGGCCTCGTCGGGATTGGTCAGCAACTGGTCGTGGGACAGCTTGCCCTCGGCGCCGTGGCCGTCTTCCTTGTCGCCCATGCCGGTCTCGAGCGAGCCGAGCACGCCGAGTTCGCCCTCGACCGAAATGCCGCCGAGATGAGCCATGTCGGTCACGGTCTTGGTGACGCCGACATTGTAGCCCCAGTCAGCCGGGGTCTTGCCGTCGGCCTTCAGCGAACCGTCCATCATGACGGAGGTGAAGCCGGCCTGGATCGCGGTCATGCAGGTGTCCGGGCCGTTGCCATGATCGAGATGCACGCAGACCGGGATGTGCGGATAGATCTCGGTCACCGCGTCCATCATGTGCTTGAGCATGATGTCGTTGGCGTAGGAGCGCGCACCGCGCGAGGCCTGGATGATAACGGGCGCGTCGACCTGGTGGGCGGCGTCCATGATCGCCAACGCCTGCTCCATGTTGTTGATGTTGAAGGCCGGTACGCCGTAATCGTTCTCAGCCGCATGGTCGAGCAATTGACGCAACGTGATCCGAGCCATGTGTCTTTTTCTCCCGTTTGGGCCTGCAAGGCCACTCCTTGAAGGCCGCTAACTATTCGCCGACTGATTATCTGGTGCGCAGAACTTCGACGCCGGGCAGGGGCTTGCCTTCCATCCATTCAAGAAATGCGCCACCGGCGGTCGAAACATAGGTGAACTGACCGGCCACATGGGCCTGGTTGAGGGCCGCGACGGTGTCGCCGCCACCCGCGATCGAGATCAGCTTCTTGGCCTTGGTGCGCTCGGCGGCATGCTTGGCGGCTGCCATCGTGCCGCGGTCGAAGGGCTGCATCTCGAAGGCCCCGAGCGGTCCGTTCCAGACCAGGGTCGCCGCATCGTCGATGGCGGCATGGACACGTGCGATCGACTGCGGACCGACGTCGAGGATCATGCCGTCGGCCGGGATCGCGTCGAGGCCATAGGCGTGCGACGGCGCGTTGGCCGCGAAATGATAGGCGACAACGGCGTCGACCGGCAGGATGATCGCGCAGTTGGCGGCTTCCGCCTTCTCCATGATGCGCAGCGCGGTCGCGGCGAGATCCTTCTCGGCCAGCGACTTGCCGATACCGACGCCCTGGGCGTGCAGGAAGGTGTTGGCCATGCCGCCGCCGATCACCAGCGCGTCGACCTTGGTCACGAGGTTTTCGAGCAGGTCGATCTTGGTCGAGACCTTTGCGCCGCCGATGATCGCGATGACGGGCTTGGTCGGCGAGCCCAGCGCCTTCTCCAGAGCGACCAGCTCGGCCTGCATGGTGCGGCCGGCATAGGCCGGCAGCTTGTGGCCGAGGCCTTCGGTCGAGGCGTGCGCGCGGTGCGCCGCGGAGAACGCGTCGTTGACCCAGATGTCGCCGAGCTTGGCCAGCTCCGCGACGAAGGCGGGATCGTTCTTTTCCTCTTCCTTGTGGAAGCGGGTGTTCTCCAGGCAGAGGATGTCGCCGTCCTTCAAGCCGGCAACGGCCGTGTCCGCGGGCTCGCCGATGCAGTCCTCGGCGAAGGCGACGGGCTTCTTCACGACCTTCGCCAGCGCCTCGGCGACGGGCTTGAGCGAGTCCTTGGCATCCCGCCCCTTGGGGCGGCCGAAATGCGCGAGCAGGATGACCTTGGCCCCCTTGTCGGCGAGCTCCGTGATGGTCGGTGCGACGCGCTCGAGCCTAGTCGCGTCACTGACGCGCCCATTGTCCATGGGCACGTTGAGATCGACGCGCAGCAACACGCGCTTGCCCTTCACGTCAACGTCGTCGAGAGTGCGGAATTTGTTGGTCATCTCTTGGCTCTCTTGTCCCGGGCGCATTGCGGCGCGAAGTGCCGCTGTGCAGAACCGGGACCTACGCGGGGGGACATGGGTCCCGGCTCTGCGGAGCAGCGCAAGCGCGCTGCACCGCGTCCGGGACATGGGACCTACGTTCTTAGATCACCTTCGCCATCGCGACGGCGGTGTCCGCCATGCGGTTCGAGAAACCCCACTCGTTGTCATACCAGGCCAGCACCCGCACCAGCGTGCCGTTCTGAACCTTGGTCTGGTCCATGTGGAACGTGGCGGAATGCGGATCGTGGTTGAAATCGATCGAAACGTTCGGCGCTGTGGTGAAACCGAGGATGCCCTTGAGCTGCTGCTCGCTGGCGCGCTTCATCGCCTCGTTGATTTCCTTCGGGTCGGTGGCGCGCTTGGCGACGATCTTGAGGTCGATGACCGAGACGTTCGGGGTCGGCACCCGGATCGAGACGCCGTCGAGCTTGCCCTTCAACTCCGGCAGCACCAGGCCGATCGCCTTGGCGGCGCCGGTCGAGGTCGGGATCATCGACATCGCCGCCGCACGGCCGCGATAGAGATCCTTGTGCATGGTGTCGAGCGTCGGCTGATCGCCGGTATAGGCGTGGATCGTGGTCATGAAGCCGGTCTCGATGCCGACGAGGTCGTTCAGCACCTTGGCGACCGGCGCAAGGCAGTTGGTGGTGCAGGAGCCGTTGGAAACGACCAGATGATCCCTGCTCAGCGTGTCGTGGTTGACGCCGTAGACGATGGTGGCGTCGGCGCCGTCGGCGGGCGCTGAGACCAGCACGCGCTTGGCGCCGGCGGTCAGATGCGCGGACGCCTTGTCCTTCGAGGTGAAGATGCCGGTGCATTCCAGCGCGATGTCGATGCCGAGATCCTTCCAGGGCAGCTTCGAGGGATCGCGCTCGGCGGTCACCTTGATCTTTGCGCCCCCGAGGCTGATCGAGTCACCGTCGACGGTCACGGTGCCGGGAAAGCGGCCATGGACGCTGTCGAAGCGGAGCAGATGGGCGTTGGTTTCGACCGGGCCGAGGTCGTTGATGCCGACGACCTCGATGTCCTTGCGGCCGGACTCGGCGATAGCCCGCAGGACGTTGCGGCCGATGCGGCCAAAACCGTTAATTCCGACGCGGACTGCCATGTTTCGTCTCCTTATGACCGTTCAATGACGGGTGTTCGATAACGCCAATCATCCCGCACAACGCGCTTAGCGCGCCTGCGAGGGTTTTTTTAGGGCGGACGCCCGGTTCGGCCGGGCGATGCTTGATCATATGGGGAGTTAGATAATCCTTTTTTTTGGCAAGCTCAACTCTCAGGAAACGCGCTTCAGCACGGCGTTCACCGCAGCCTCGGCGGTGATGCCGAAATGCGGGAAGATTTTGTTGAGAGGGGCGCTGGCGCCAAAAGAATGCATGCCGATGAATTCGCCATCCTGGCCGATCACGGCGTCCCAGCCCCAACGCACGGCGGCCTCGATCGCGACCTTGATCGGCGCGTTGCCGATGATCGCGTCACGGCGTTCCTTTGGTTGCGCTAGCAAGAGCTCAAGGGAGGGTACCGAGACCACCCGTGTCGGAATGCCGCGCTCGGCGAGCTGCTTCTGGGCGGCGACGGCCATCTCGACCTCGGAACCGGAAGCGAACAGGGTGGCCTTGGCGTCGCCCTGGGCCGCGACCAGCTCGTAGGCACCGTACTGGCAGGGGTTTTCGTTCACGCTCGTCCGCAGCTGCGGCAGGTTCTGCCGCGTCAGCGCCAGCACTGTCGGGCCGTCGATGCGGTTCAGCGCGAGCTCCCAGCACTCGGCCACCTCGATGGAATCGCAGGGCCGGAACACGCGCATGTTCGGGATGGCCCGCAGCGCCGACAAATGCTCGACCGGCTGATGGGTCGGACCGTCCTCGCCGAGACCGATGGAATCGTGGGTCATCACGTAGACCACGCCGGCGCCCATCAGCGCGGCGAGCCGCATTGCCGGGCGGGCATAATCCGTGAACACCAGGAAGGTCGCGCCGTTCGGCGCAAAGCCGCCGTGCAGGAAAACGCCGTTCATCGCGGCGCACATGCCGAGCTCGCGGATGCCGTAATGGATGAAGCGGCCCTTCGGCGTCTTGGCCGAAAAGGCGGTTGCCGACTTCGCCTTGTTGTTGTTGGAGCCGGTGAGATCGGCCGAGCCCGCCAGAAATTCCATCGGCATCGCGCCGGCGATCACCTCGATCACGGCTTCCGAGGATTTGCGGGTCGCCGCTGTCATCGGCTTCTCCAGCAGCTCCTTCTTGTAGGTTTTGAACGCCTTCGCCAGCGCCGGGGGCCGCTCGTGACGGAGACGCCGCTCGAACTCGGCGCGCTTGCGGCTGCCGAGCTCGCCGAGACGGCCCTCCCATTCTTGCCGGGCTGTCGCACCGCGGCTGCCGGCCTCGCGCCATGCCTTGAGCACGTCATCGGGCACCGAGAACGGCTCGAGCGAAATGCCGAGATTTTCCTTGGCGGCCTTGAGCTCGTCGGCGCCAAGCGCTTCGCCGTGGACCTTGTTGGTGCCGGCCTTGTGCGGGGCGCCGAAGCCTATGGTGGTGCGGCACGCGATCAGGGTGGGCTTGTTCGACTTTTGCGCGCGCGTGATCGCGGCTGCGATCGCGGCCTGGTCGTGCCCGTCGATCTTCTCGGCGGCCCAGCCGCACGCCTTGAACCGCTTCACCTGGTCCACGGAGTCGGACAGCGAGGTCGGACCGTCGATCGAGATGCCGTTGTCGTCATAAAGCACGATCAGCTTGTTGAGCTTCCAGTGCCCGGCCAGCGCGATCGCTTCCTGCGAGATGCCTTCCATCAGATCGCCGTCCGACACGATCACGTAGGTATGGTGGTCGACGATCTTCTTGCCGAACTCAGCGGCAAGCATCTTCTCGCCGAGAGCCATGCCGACGGCGGTCGCAATACCCTGGCCGAGTGGACCGGTGGTGGTCTCGACGCCCTTGGTGTGGCCGTGTTCGGGATGTCCTGGCGTGAGCGATCCCAGCTGGCGGAAGTTTTTGAGCTGGTCGATCGTCATCTCGGAGCTGCCGGTGAGGTAGAGCAGCGCATACAGCAGCATCGAGCCGTGGCCGGCCGAGAGCACGAAGCGGTCGCGATCGGGCCAGGCGGGAGCGGCGGCGTCGAATTTCAGGAATTGCGTGAACAGCACGGTCGCCATGTCGGCGGCGCCCATCGGCAGCCCCGGATGACCCGATTTCGCCTTCTCGACACCGTCCATGGCAAGGCCGCGGATCGCGTTGGCCATACGGTTTTGATCGACCTGCGTCATGTCTGAAATCCGCTTGAAATGAGGCGCTTGTGGCGATTTTCGCCGCGCCGGGAGGAGCCTTTCGGCCGCTGGGGTCGCGGCTGGGATAGCATCTCGGTTCCGGCAGGCCAAGGCAATCAAACGCCGGTTTGGCCGCAAAAGTTGCTTACGGCATGATCCGGACCCGCAGGGCCGCGTTAGCGCAAAGTGCAGGCCGGTTTTCCGGCCAGATCATGCCCCCCGCAAGATCGGTGCATAGTTTCGCGGCGGCGTTGCGCTTCCCTAGCTTGCCACGTAAATTTCTGCTTCTAACCGCTTGCCGAACCGAGTCTTTTGCCGGACGGCAAGCCCCAGGAAAAGCCCACGGAAAACCCCAAGGGCAAGGCCACAGGTTCCGCCGCTGACTGCATGAACGATCGCGTATCCAACAGCTCTGCCATGACCGAGTCCTCGGCCGTCGAGATCGAGATCGCGACCCGCAGGCTCATGGCGGCGCTCGACTCGCTCGAAAGCGCGGTGGAGCGGCGGCGCGATGCCGACCGCGACGAGAACGAGCTCGCGGCGCGGATCCAGGCGCTGGGCGCGGACCGCTCGCGGCTTGCCGACGAGCTCGACGGCGCGCTGGTGAAGGCGCGCAAGCTCGAGCGCTCCAGCCGCGAGATCTCCGATCGGCTGGATTCCGCGATCGTCACGATACGCTCGGTGCTCGATACCGGAGAGGACGGATGAGCCACATCAACGTCACCATCAACGGCCGGCAATACCGCATGGCCTGCGAGGAGGGCCAGGAGGTGCGGCTGCTCAAGCTCGCCGAAAGCCTGGAGACGCGGATCCAGTCCCTGCGCGGAAAATTCGGCGAGATCGGTGATGCCAGGCTCACCGTGATGGCGGCGCTGACAGTCTGTGACGAGCTGGTCGATTCCGGCAACCGCATCCGCACGATGGAGCAGGAGCTGACCGAACTGAGGGATTTCCGCAACGCCGCCGTCGAGCGCGCCCGGTTGACGCAGACCGCGGTCGTGAACGCACTGAACGCCGCCGCCGAGCGCATCGAGAAGTCGACCCAGGTCCTGAACCGGACGGTGGGGAATGGGATTGCGATCGGGTAGGCGTTTCCTTGTGGCCATCCTTCGAGACGCCCGCTGCCGCGGGCTCCTCAGGATGAGGTCCTGTTTTGCGGCGCTATGAGACCCTCATGGTGAGGAGCCCGCTCAGGCGGGCGTCTCGAACCATGCAGGCCCGGCTTTTTCGCCGCATCCGTCCGGGCACGTTGGATCGCTATGGCGATTCGTCAGTATCGTTGTTACATTGCCCAAGCGAGGCTGCGACGCGCGTCAGGAGCCATAATCCCCGGGGCCTTATCGATCCTTTAGGGAACTGTCCCTGGCCGGGCCCGTGGGCTCGGACATATGGTGCCCACCTACTTTCGTAGGGAACTCCGGGATCGAGCGCTTCAACGGCGGCCGCGGCTTCGCACTTTTGTTTGCTTGGTTGTGCTTGTTGAAACGACTGCGGCCAGTTCAACAAGTGTCATGCCCCGGCTCGACCGGGGCATCCAGTACGCCGCGGCCTTTGTGTGAATCACGACCGCTTCTGGAATACTGGATCACCCGCTCCAGTGCGCAAGGGCGCACAAGGCGGGTGATGACGGCGGAGCAGGACTTCGCCTTCGGAGCAAGCGCACATGTCCAACTCCAAAGCCGAACTCCGCGCCAAAGCCCTCGCGGCGCGCGATGCGCTGAGCGAAAAGAAGCGCGCCGTCGCCGCCGCAAAGCTCGCCAAGCGCGGACTGCCCTTCACGCTGCTGCCCGGCAGCATCGTCTCCGGCTATTCGCCGATCCGCAGCGAGATCGATCCGATGCCGCTGATGAAGAAGCTCGCCGAGGAGGGCGCCCGGCTGGCGCTGCCTTGCGTCACCGCCCGCGGCCAGTCGCTGATCTTCCGCATCTTCCATCCGAACGATCGCCTGATGCTCGGCCCGCTCGGCATTCCCGAGCCGTCGCCCGGAGCCGCTGAAGTCATCCCCGATATCATGCTGACGCCGCTCGCGGCGTTCGACCGTCTCGGCCATCGCATCGGTTATGGTGCGGGGCACTATGACCACACCTTCGCGCATCTGCGCAAAGCCAAGACCATCGTCGGCATCGGGCTTGCTTTTGCAGCGCAGGAGATCAAGGCCGTTCCGGCACTATCCCACGACGTGGCGCTGGATTATGTGCTAACGGAATCGGACGTATTTGATTTCCGGAGTTCTGAAGTTGCGCATTCTCTTCGTGGGTGATGTCGTCGGCCGTAGCGGCCGCAACGCCATCGCCGAATATCTGCCCGGCATGGTCAAGGACTGGTCGCTCGATTTCGTCGTCGTCAACGGCGAGAATTCCGCCGGCGGCTTCGGCATCACGGAAGCGATCTATCAGGAGTTTCTCGATGCCGGCGCCGATGCGGTGACGCTGGGCAACCATTCCTGGGACCAGCGCGAAGCGCTGGTGTTCATCGAGCGCGCCGAGCGCCTGGTGCGTCCGGCGAACTATCCGCGCGGCACGCCCGGCCGGGGTGCGGCGCTGGTCGAGACCAAGAATGGCAAGCACGCCCTCGTCGTCAACGCTTTGGGGCGCGTCTTCATGACCCCGTTCGACGATCCCTTCGCAGCGCTGGAGCGCGAGCTCGGCGCCTGTCCGCTCGGCGTTGCCGCCGATGCCATCGTGGTCGACTTCCATTGCGAGGCGAGCAGCGAGAAGCAGGGCATCGGCTTCTTCTGCGACGGCCGCGCCAGCCTGGTCGTCGGCACGCACACGCACGTGCCGACCGCTGACCACCAGATCCTGTCCGGCGGCACTGCCTATATGACGGATGCCGGCATGACCGGCGACTACGACTCCATCATCGGCATGCAGAAGGAAGAGCCGCTGCGGCGGTTCACGTCGGGGATTCCGTCGGGGCGGTTCGAGCCAGCGGCGGGTGCGGCAACGCTCAGCGGCGTGGCGGTGGAGACGGACGACGCGACGGGACTTGCGCTGAAGATCGCGCCGGTGCGCGCGGGCGGAAGGCTGGAGCCGGCGACGCCGAGGTTCTGGTTGAGCTGACACACAGCGCCACAGCTCTGGTGTCGTCCTGGCGAAAGCCAGGACCCATTACCACCAGCGATGGTAACGGGGCACACTCGTAGGGAAACGGTGTCTCGCCAAACAAGCAGTCGGGATAATGGGTCCTGGCTTTCGCCAGGACGACATGAGTTCACTCCGCCGTCTGCTCCCGCAGCTCCGCCACATCCTTCGCCGTCAGCTTCGAGCCCTTCGTGCCGAATCGCGCCGTGACGTAATTCGCCACCGCCGCGATCTCGTCGTCGGTATACGCCTCGCCGAACGCCGGCATCGACAGCGCACCGTCAGGCGTATGCCGCTTCGTCCCCGAGATCACGATCTGCGCGACGTTGGTCGCCGCGGGATCGTTCACCGCCCAGGTGCCGGTCAGCGTCGCCATCGGCGACACCGGGCTCTCGCCGCTCCAGCCATGGCAGCTCGCGCAGGCGCCGGCGAACAGCATCTTGCCGCGTGCGTCCGCCGTCACGCCGTCCTTGTGCGAGGCGGGTGCAACCGGCGCCGTGGTGGCAGGCAGGTCGGGCGAGGGTTGCGGCGGCACGCTGCGAAGATACGCAACGATGCTTCGGATATCTTCCGGCGCGAACTGACTGAAGCTGTGGTCGACCGCTTCCCCCATCGGACCCGAGGCCGAGCCGTGGCCTGGTGCATGGCCGAGCGACAGATACGAGATCAGATCTGCGTCGCTCCAGTTGCCCAGACCAGTCGCCTTGTCGGAAGAAATGTTGAAGGCGCGCCAGCCGGCGGTGATCGCGCCGCCGAACTTCTTGCGGTTATCCAGCGCAAAGCCGAGATTGCGCGGCGTGTGGCACTCGCCGCAATGCGCGAGCGCCTCAACGAGATACGCGCCGCGATTCCATTCCGGGCTCTTCGAGGTGTCGGGCGTAAAGCGCGTGTCCGGATTGAATACGGCCGACCAGACAATCATCGCCCAGCGCTGGTTGAACGGGAACGACAGCGTGTTCTCCGGCGGCTTCGCGCGCACCGCCGGCAGGCTGAACAGATAGGCCTTCACCGCCAAAGCGTCGTCGTCGGTCATGTAGGTGTAGGAGGTGTACGGCATCGCCGGATAGAGCCGGGCGCCGTCATGGCGCTTGCCGCGCTGGACCGCGTTGAGGAAATCCTGGTCGCTGTAATTGCCGATGCCGGTGTCCTTGTCCGGCGTGATGTTGGTGGAATAGAGCGTGCCGAACGGCAGCTTGAAGCCCAGCCCGCCAGAATAGTCCTTCTCGCCGGGCTTGGTGTGGCAGACCATGCAGTCGGCCGCCTTGGCGAGATATTCGCCGCGTTCGACCAGGCTCGCCTTCTCGAGCTTGGCCGGCACGCCGGTCGGCTTGCCGGCGCGGTTATCCGCCAGCGCCACTTTCGCGCCGCCGGCGAAGTCGAGCGGGCCTGGCCCGCGGATGATCCAGACGCCGAGCACGACCACGAGGATGGCGATCACGACGAAGCCAGTGAGGATACGCATCTTGCCGCTCATGCCTTCTTCCCCGCAGCCAGCAGTTTCCGATCGATCGGCAGGCGCCGCAGCGCCACGCCCGTCGCGGCGTAAATCGCATTGCGCAGCGCCGGCGGTCCCGCCGTCGTGCCGGTCTCGCCAATTCCGCCGGGCGCCTCGCCGCTCTTGACGAGGTGAACCTCGATCTTCGGCGTCTGATTGATGCGCAACATCCGGTAGTCGTGGAAATTCGACTGCTGCACGCGGCCCTTGTCGATGGTGATCTCGCCGTAGAGCGCGGCGGTGAGGCCGAAGACCAGACCACCCTCGACTTGAGCCACGATGGTATCCGGATTGACGGCGATGCCGGTATCCACCACCGAAGTCACATGGCGCAAATTGATCTCGCCCTGCTCGTCGACTTCCGCTTCCACCACCGTGGCGATGAAGCTGCCGAAGGACGGCTGCAGGCATACGCCGCGCCCGACGCGCGCCGGCAGCGGCTGACCCCAGCCCGCCTTTTCCGCGGCGAGGTTGAGGACCGACAGGAAGCGCGGCTGGTTGCCTAGCATCGCGCGACGAAACTCGACCGGGTCCTTGCCGGCCTTGCGCGCCAGCTCGTCCATGAAGCACTCGGCCGCAAACACGTTGTTGTTGGGGCCGACCCCGCGCCAGAATCCGGTCGGTATCGCCGGCGGTTCCGCCCGCACATATTCAACGTGGAAATTAGGAATGTCGTAGGGCACGTCGGTGGCGCTGTCGATCGCGTCGATGTCGATGCCCTTCTGGAACGCCGGCGGCAGCCAGCGCGCGATGATCGCCGCGCCGGCGATCTTGTATTTCCAGCCGACGATCTTGCCGCCCGAGAGGGTCGCTGCGATCGTATCGCGATAGACCGGTCGATAAACGTCGTGCTGGATGTCCTCCTCGCGGGTCCACACCACCTTGACCGGTCCATCGACCTTCTTGGCGATGCGAACGGCGGCCACCACCATGTCCGGCTCGAGCTTGCGGCCGAAGCCGCCGCCCAGCAGATGCTGGTTGACGGTCACCTTGTCGACCGGAAGTCCGGCCGCCTTCGCCGCCTCCGACTGCACACGTGCCATGATCTGCGTTCCGGTCCAGATCTCGCAGGAATCGGGCTTGCAATGAACCGTGGCGTTCAGCGGCTCCATCGTCGCGTGGGCAAGAAAAGGCAGTTCGAACGAAGCCTCGATCTTTTCTCCGGCCGCGAGGCCCTTGGCAATGTCGCCGGTTGATTTGGCGACGACGCCGTCCCTTTCGCTGGCGGCGCGCAGATCGTCCCAGACCGCCTTCGAATTGATCTTCGCGTTGGGTCCCTCGTTCCACTCGATCTCGAGCGCATCGAGGCCCTTCTTCGCCGCCCACATGTGATCGCCGACAACGGCGACGAGATCGTCGAGCACCACGATCTGTCGCACGCCGGGAATCTTCCTCGCGGCGCGGTCATCGACCTTGCCGACCTTGCCGCCGAACACCGGGCACTGCGCCAGCGTCGCGAACTTCATGCCCGGCACGATGGCGTCGATGCCGTAGACGGCCTTGCCGCTGACCTTGTCGGGGGTATCGAGCCGCTTGAGCGGCTGGCCGATATAGACAAAATCCTTGGGGTCCTTGAGCGGGACATCCTTGGGCGGCGTCTGGCCGCTCGCGGCGGCCGCCAGCGCGCCATAGGAGAGCGTCCGGCCGCTCGCCTTGTGCGTCACCTGGCCCTTCGATGTCGTGCAGCTGGCGGCATCGACCTGCCATTGCGCGGCCGCGGCCTGCACCAGCATCGCACGCGCGCTGGCGCCGGCTTCACGCAGCGGCTTCCAGAACGCCCGGACCGATGTGGAGCCTCCAGTTGCCTGAATGATGAAAATCGGATTGCCGTAGAGCTTCTCATTGGCGGGTGCGTGCAGCAGCTTGACTTGTGACCAGTCGGCGTCGAGCTCCTCGGCCAGGATCATCGAAACTGCGGTGTAGATTCCCTGTCCCATCTCGACTTGCGGCATCACCAGAGTCGTGGCGCCGTCCGCGTCGATGCGGATGAAGGCGTTGGGCGCGAACTTGCCATCGGTCGTGTCTTTCGGCTGCACCGGCTCGTTGACGGCGGCGCGCAGCGGCAGATGGAAGGCGAGCAGGAAGCCGGTCGCGAGGCCGCCGGTCAGAAGCGTGCGGCGGGAAACGTTATGATGGGCATTCATGGCGGACCTCACGACTGACGGCCGTTGGCGGCGTGCTTGATGGCCTCGCGGATGCGCACATAGGTGCCGCAGCGGCAGATGTTGCCGGCCATCGCGGCGTCGATGTCGGAATCGTCAGGGTTGGGTGTGGCCGCCAGCAGCGCGGCAGCCGACATGATCTGGCCGGACTGGCAATAGCCGCACTGGACGACTTCGGCGTCGAGCCAGGCTTTCTGCACTTTCGCGCCCGCGGGCGTGCTGCCGACATGCTCGATGGTGGTGATGGCGCGGTTCGCGACGGCGCTGACTGGCAGCACGCAGGAGCGCACCGCCTTGCCGTCGACGTGCACGGTGCAGGCGCCGCATTGCGCGATACCGCAGCCGAACTTGGTGCCAGTCATCCCGAGGATGTCACGCAGCACCCACAGCAGCGGCATGTCCGGTGGCGCGTCGAACGATGTCGTTTCGCCGTTGATGGTGAGAGTTGTTGCCATATGCATCCCCTTGCTCGATGGATCGCTTACGGCGATCAGCTCGACGAATATCCGCGCGACCATAAACATATCGATGTGAAACGATGAAGCGTCGATATTTCCGGCGATGCATATTTGCGCTGCCAGCGCGGCAGGCCATGACGTTCACGAATTTGTGCGAGGATCGCTGCAAGCGTTTTGGGCTAATTGATATGATAAGCGTCATGTTTTGATGCATTTTTGCGGCATGCACCATTGATCGTCGCACGTGATCGTGCGAACGCGCAAAGTCATGCGATGACGAAACTCGTGCGATTGGGAAAGTCGGGCGGCGTCGCGTCGCTGCTTGCGGCCATCCTTCGAGGCGTCCGCCTCCGGCGGGCCCTCAGGATGAGGGGTCGATCGCGTGGCTTAATTCAACAGGCAAAGCTGCCAATCAGCCTCATCCTGAGGAGACCGCGAAGCGGTCGTCTCGAAGGACGAGGCGCTTGCTCAGGCCCGCCAAGCTCATATGCGATTGCCCTACGCAAAGCGGGAGCGCTGCGACGCCGGCAGATGCAGACTCACGGGGGTAAGGGGACCCTCTCCCCCGTCTGCGTGATTTCGGAATAATAGCACTGTACGCCTGTTTTGCCTGACGAGTCAAACCGCGTCGAGGCCGGTCGGCGTAAGTCCTTGATTCCCCGCGCCCCGGCTACTGTGCATGGGGTTGTTTTTCAGGTTTTGGATGTGAGGGTCGCAGGAGCGATCGTCAGCTCTGCCGGAAACCCATCCGGAAAGCGCCCCAGTGCTTGCCGCGGATCGTGATCGGCGAGGACAGGTCCTTCATCAGCACGAACTGCCCGCCGCCCATGTCGCGGCGATAGGTCTGGAGCAGGAACGGTTTCGTGTTGGCTGCGACCTTCTGCACCGCGCGATCGGTGAACAGGCGGCGGTTGCGGCAATTGGCGTTATTCCAGACGGGGTCCTTGCCCTGCGGCAGGCGGTAGTTCGGATTGTGGGTCGGCAGATAACCCCCCTTGGCCCAGGCGACGCAGAACACGATGCGCGAATCGGATTTCTGAATCGGATCCTGGATCGCGGGCAGCACGCGGTCGGTGAACTCGACATAATTGGTGTTGTACTGCTTGGGATCGGTGCCGGAGATTTCCCGGTAGGTCTCGTCCATGAGTTGGTCGAGCGTGATCTCGCCGCGGTCGATCGCGGCCTCGAACTCGTCCGAGATCCGCTTTGCGGTCTCGACGACGATGCGGATCAGCGGCGCATCCGATGTCTCCACGCCGCTGTCGGCGATCAGTGCGATCAGGCCTTCGGACACGTCGAGCAGTTTTGTCACGCGCTGATCGGCGCTCTTGAGATCGCGCGAGGAGAGGTCGACGCCCTTGGCGAGTTCGTTCAGCTCGCTGATGACGGTGTCGCAATGTCCGAGATTGGAGGTCGCCGCGCGCGTGACGCTGTCGATCTCAGCCTCCACCGACGCGAAACCCTGCTGGACCCGCGAAATGATGCCCGAAATCTGCTGGGCGCCTTCGCCGGCAGTCTTCGCGCGCTGCGAGGCGTCGCTGCTCTCCCCGATCAGGCCTTCGATCTGGCCATCGAGATCGCGCACGGTGTCGGATATCAGATGCGTGGCCTGGCGGGTGGCTTCCGCGAGATTCTTGACCTCGCTCGCGACCACTGCGAAGCCGCGGCCGGCGTTGCCGGCGCGCGCCGCCTCGATGGTGGCGTTGAGCGCGAGCAGATTGGTCTGCTTCGCGATCGCCTCGATCGAGCCGGAGACCTTTGCCACCTGCGCCAGCGCCGAGCCGACGGCGCTCAAGCGCGCCTCGATCCGCTCCACCGCCGCGACGAGTTCGGAAATGTGGCTGACCGCGGTGTCGACCGCGCCGCGCGACTGCGCGATCTCGCCGACCGCCGCTGACGCGGTCGATTGCACCGCCTGCGACGCGTTGGCGATGTCGTGGTTGGCCGAGACCATCGTCTCGGCAGTTTCCTGGAGGTGATGAAACCGTTCCGACTGGTTCGCGACGCGGTTCGCGACTTCCTGGACGTTGCCGGCAATGTCGGCGAGCTCCACGCCGAGGCCGCCGATGCGGTCCGCGAGCTGATCAATCAGGCGCTCGGCAAGTGTTCGGTTGGAGCCGGTGTCCAGTACTGCAAGTTGTACGACGGACATGTCTTGAGAGTCCTCCAGTCAGAGCCGTTCGCCGGCCCCCCGCGGCATTCCCATTCCAATTTCAACTGTAAAGGATGATTCGCGCCCGGCGTCTTGCCTGAGCGTGCACTACAGTTTGTAGGCGGTCCTGAATCCGCCCCAGTGTCGGCCCTGCACGCGGATCGGGACGTCGATCTCGCGCATCATCACCGTATTACCGTTGCCCATGTCGCGCGCATAGCTCTGGACCAGATACGAGCGCAGGTTGCGCGCGGCGGCCAACCCCGCCGGATCGTTGAACATCCGCCGGTTACGGCTGTTGGCCGTGTTCCAGGCGGCATCACCCGGCCGCTGCGGATGCGAATAGATCCTGTTGTGCACCGGCAGGAAGCCGTTGCGATCGACCATGGCGCAGAATGCCATGCGCTGGTCCTTTGCCAGAAAAGCTTCCTGGAACGGCGGCAGCGCGCGGTCGGCCCAGTCCAGATATCTGGTGCGATATTGCTGCGGATTGGTGCCGGCGATTTCGGCATAGTCGGTGTCGAAGAGATCGTCGATTTTGACTTCGCCGCGCGCGACCGCCTGCTCGAAGATGGTGGTCAGCGCGTTGCCCGCCTCCATGGCACGGGTGACGAACTCCGTGTTTTCTTCGTGGATCGCCCAGAGCCGGTCTTCGATCTTCTCGCTGAGCGCGGCATTGGGGTTGACGAATTGCGCGCGGGCGCCGGCCTTGGATTGCTCGACCACGCGCAGCCGGCAGGCCCCAACGTCTTCGAGGCTGCCTTCGATCATGGCTTGCGGTGCAAGGCGCCCCGCGTCCGCGCCGCCGATCAACACGCCGTCCATCGATATCTCGTAGACCGGCAGCACCCCGCGGGTGGTTTCGAGCTTGAGATGGCAGGGCAGCCGCTCGGTCTTGCGGCGGTCGTCGTGCTCGCTCTGGCGGAGCAGAACGGCGCAGCGCGATTTCAGTTTCTGCGCGAAGGCGGTCACCGCCTTGCCGGCGCTGGCGACGTTCTCGCCGTGGGTTTCGGCCGCCTTGGTCGCAGCATCGATCTCGGCCGCGCTTTCGCCGACCGAGACGATGAACTCCGACGCGCTTGTCGCGTTGCCGGAGACTTCGCTGGTGGTGGCGTTCTGTTCGGCGACCGCGTCGTTGACGGTCTCGAATACCGGGCGGATCGCCTCGATCGCCTGCGAGATGCGGTGCACCGCATCCGCAGAGCCGGCGGCGTCGCGCTGGAGGGCGTCGATCTTCCGGGTGATCTCCTCCGTCGCGCCCTGGGTCTGCACCGCGAGTGCCTTGACCTCGGTGGCGACGACCGCAAAGCCTCTTCCCGCGGCGCCCGCGCGCGCTGCCTCGATGGTCGAGTTGAGAGCGAGCAGCGTCGTCTGCCGCGCGATCTGCGCGATCAGATTGACGACGTTGCCGATGGCGGCCGAGGACTCGCGCAGGCGGTCGACATTGGCGCGGGCTTCCTGCGCCGCAGCGCTGGCCTCGTCGGCGAGCTTGCTGGCCTCGCGGACCTGCGCGCCGATTCCATGCGCGGATTGGGTGAACTTGTCGGCGGCCTGGGCGAAGGTCGAGGCGTTCGACTGCGCGGAATTAGTTCGCCCTGTCAGTGCGTCGGTGCGCTCGCGGATATCGGCAAGCGTCGCCGCGGTCGCCTCGGCGCCGCCGGCGACCGAATTGGCGGCGCGCTCGAGTTGGCGAATCATGGCGCCGAGCTCGAGTTCCAGCAGTTCCAGGATTTCTTTGGCCGAATCGCCTTCGGCGGCCGGAGCGGGCTCGGAATGGGCCGCCGGCTGCGCAGCCTGCGGGCTTGCCGCAGGCGCAGCCATGTCCGGCAGACGCTTCCGAAATAGTCCGAACGCCATCGGGGAAAATCTCTTGTCGGGGAACAGTCGGGCGTTATTTTCGCAGTCTGGAGTGAAGTCAGGGTTAACGATGCCTGATTTCTAGGCGCGAGGCACTACTGTGTTACCCTAAGATCGCGGAGCCCCTTTGATTCCGGTGGGTTGGCAGCCTATAACGCCGCGCTTCCCACGCTCACCTTTGGCTACGATTCCCTAGAGAAGACCACGCATGGCCGGACATTCCCAATTCAAGAACATCATGCACCGCAAGGGGCGGCAGGATGCCCAGAAGTCGAAACTGTTCGGCAAGCTGGCGCGGGAAATCACCGTCGCGGCCAAGCTGGGCACGCCCGACCCCAACATGAACCCGCGCCTGCGCGCGGCCATTATCGCGGCGCGCCAGGAGAACATGCCGAAGGACAATATCGAGCGCGCGGTCAAGAAGGCGCTCGGCAACGAGGGCGAGAACTATGACGAGATCCGCTACGAGGGTTACGGCCCCGGCGGCGTCGCCGTCATCGTCGAGGCGCTGACCGACAACCGCAACCGCGCCGCCTCCGACATCCGCTCCTTCTTCACCAAGTCGGGCGGCAATCTCGGCGAAACCGGCTCGGTCTCCTTCATGTTCGACCGCACCGGCATCATCGAATACGACCGCAGCGTCGCCTCCGACGATGCGGTGCTGGATGCGGGAATCGAAGCCGGCGCCGATGACGTCGTGTCCGGCGAAGGCGGCCACGAGATCTACGCCTCGACAGAAAGCTATCGCGACGTCGCAAAGGCGCTCGAGGCCAAGTTCGGTGAGCCGCGCAAGGCCGCGCTGATCTGGAAGCCGCAGAACACGATCGCGGTGGACGACGAGACCGGCGAGAAGCTCTTGAAGCTGATGGACCTGCTCAACGAGCATGACGACGTCCAGCACGTCTACGCCAATTTCGAGGTGTCGGACGCGCTGCTGGCGAAGATGGGCGGGTAGGGGCCCACTTCCCCTGTTACTTCCGTTCTGTTTCTGTTTCCCTCCCCCCGGCCAGCCGCTATCACTGGCCCATGACTGCGCTCCCGATTCGTGGCCCCGTTCGCATCATCGGCATCGACCCCGGCCTGCGCCGCACCGGTTGGGGCGTGATCGAGGCTGAGGGCAATCGTTTGATCTACGTCGCCTGCGGTTCGGTGGAACCGCCGGACGATCTGCCGCTGGCGAGCCGGCTGCTCGGCATTCATGAAGGGCTCGCGGCCGTTCTCGCCAATCACAGGCCGATGGAAGCCGCGGTCGAACAGACTTTCGTCAACAAGGATGGCGTCGCGACGCTGAAGCTCGGCCAGGCCCGCGGCGTTGCCATGCTGGCGCCCGCAATGTTCGGCATTACTGTTGCCGAATACGCGCCGAACCAGGTGAAAAAGACGGTGGTCGGCGCCGGCCACGCCGACAAGCACCAGATCGCGATGATGCTCAAGATTTTGCTGCCCAAGGCCGATCCGCCCTCCGCCGACGCAGCCGACGCGCTCGCCATCGCCATCACCCACGCCCATCACCGCCAGAGCACGGCGCTGCGGTTGAAGGTGGCGGGTCTATGATCGGCAAGCTCAAGGGCCTGATCGATTCCTACGGCGAGGATTTCGTCATCATCGACGTCGGCGGTGTCGGTTACCAGGTGCATTGCTCGACCCGCACGCTGCAGCATCTGCCCTCGCCGGGCGAGGCTGCCGTGCTGTCGATCGAGACCTATGTCCGCGAGGACGCGATAAAACTGTTCGGCTTCCGCAGCGATCAGGAACGCGAATGGTTTCGCCTGCTCCAGACCGTGCAGGGCGTCGGCGCCAAGGTCGCGCTCGCCGTGCTCGGCACGCTGGCGCCCTCCGATCTCGCCAATGCCATCGCGCTGCGCGACAAGAACGCGGTGGCGCGCACGCCCGGCGTCGGCCCCAAGGTCGCCGAGCGCATCGTCACCGAATTGAAGGACAAGGCGCCGGCTTTTGCCAATGCCGATCCCGCCGCCGTGCATCTCGCAGGCGCCATCGACGACCAGCGCGCGCCGCGGCCTGTCGCGGATGCGATCTCCGCGCTGGTCAATCTCGGCTACGGCCAGCCGCAGGCTGCAGCCGCCATCGCATCGGCATCGCGCAGCGCGGGTGAGAATGCCGAGACGGCGCAACTCATTCGCCTCGGCCTGAAGGAACTGGCGAAGTGAGCGATCCCAAGGCCAACCGCATGGTCACGCCCGAGCGCCGCAGCGATGATGTCGGCGACACCGCGCTGCGTCCCCAATCGCTGTCCGATTTCGTCGGCCAGCAGCAGGCACGCAAGAATCTCTCGATCTTCATCGAGGCGGCGCGCAAGCGCGGTGAGGCGCTCGATCACGTGCTGTTCGTCGGCCCTCCCGGCCTCGGCAAGACCACGCTGGCGCAGATCGTGGCCAAGGAGCTCGGTGTCGGCTTTCGCGCCACATCAGGCCCGGTGATCGCCAAGGCCGGCGATCTCGCCGCGCTGCTCACCAATCTCGAAGAACGCGACGTGCTCTTCATCGACGAGATTCATCGCCTCAGTCCCGCGGTGGAAGAGGTGCTCTATCCCGCGATGGAGGATTTTCAGCTCGACCTCATCATCGGCGAGGGCCCGGCGGCGCGCTCGGTGAAGATCGAGCTGTCGAAATTCACCCTCGTCGGCGCCACCACGCGCGCCGGCCTGCTCACCAATCCCTTGCGCGATCGTTTCGGCATCCCGATCCGGCTCAATTTCTACACCATCGAGGAGCTGGAAAGCATCGTCACCCGCGGTGCGCGCGTGCTCAATGTCGGCATGAGCGCCGACGGCGCCAACGAGATCGCGCGCCGCGCCCGCGGCACGCCCCGCATCGCCGGCCGCCTGTTGCGCCGTGTGCGCGATTTCGCCTCCGCTGCCGATGCGGCCTCGATCGACCGCAAGATCGCCGACCATGCGCTCAGCGCGCTCGAGGTGGACGCCGCGGGCCTCGACGCGATGGACCGCCGCTACCTCACGACCATCGCGCAGAACTATGGCGGGGGCCCGGTGGGCGTCGAGACGATGGCCGCTGCATTGTCCGAGCCGCGCGATGCGATCGAGGACATCATCGAACCCTATTTGATCCAGTGCGGCTATCTCCAGCGCACCCCGCGCGGCCGCCTGCTCACTTCGCACGCCTTCCGCCATCTCGGCATCAGTGAGCCCTCGCGCGATGCGGCGGCACAGTTCGGCCTGTTCGGCACCGACGAGAGCGACGACTGATCTGCGCAAGCGCATGGTGCGCGGGCCGTGATGAATTTCCGGTAATCTCGTGCAGAGGGACTGCACAAACACACCCCATTTCCGCTCCAATCGGATCGCATCGAGAAGCTGCATCACGATCGGGCTTTCATGATCACGCGCCGTCATCTCATCCGTTCCATCGGCGGGCTGTCCGCTCTCGCCGTCTCGACCGCCGCCTACGGCGTCGGAATCGAGCCGGTGCTGCGGCTTCGGGTCACCCGCTATCATCCGACGCCACGGCAATGGCCGGCAGATTTTCCGCTGAAGATCGCCGTGATCGCCGACATCCATGCCTGCGATCCCTGGATGTCGCTGGACCGGATCGAGGCCATCGTCGACCGCACCAACGCGCTGAACGCGGATATCATCGTGCTGCTCGGCGATTATGTCGCCGGCCTGCATCAGGTCACGCGCATCATTCCGTCGAGCGAATGGGCCAAGGTACTGGCCGGCCTCAAGGCCCCGCTCGGCGTCCATGCCGTCATGGGCAATCACGATTATTGGGACGACAGGACCGTGCAGCAGATCGGGCATGGGCCGACCATCGCGCATCGTGCGCTGGAGACGGCCGGCATTCCCGTCTACGAGAATGACGCCGTCCGTCTCACCAAGGACGGCCGTCCGTTCTGGCTCGCCGGCCTCGGCGATCAGCTGGCCTTCCTGCCGGCGCGGCGATTCCGGACCACGGGGCGCCTCGGCGCGGATGACCTCACCGCGACGCTGGCAAAAGTCACCGACGATGCGCCGGTGATCCTGCTCGCGCATGAGCCCAACATCGCGCCGCGCGTGCCCGCGCGCGTCGCGCTGCAACTGTCCGGCCACACCCATGGCGGCCAGATCCGCCTGCTCGGCTGGTCGCCGGCGGTTTCGCGGCAGCATGGCCTCCGGCTCGCCTATGGTCATGTCCGGCTGAAATGCGACGTCATCATTTCCGGCGGCCTCGGTTGCAGCCTCATGCCGATTCGTTTCGGGGTGCCGCCGGAGATCGTCGAGGTGGCGCTGGGGCGGGGGCCGGCGGTGGCATAGGCTGCGCTTGCGCGACCGACCGTTTTTGCGCAAAAACGGAGCGGTAGCGACAAGCAAAGAGGCTCGCGAAGTGACAGCCCATCTCGACGGCGAGATCCGCGACGGCCGCCATCACATGCAGGTCCGCGTCTACTACGAGGACACGGATTTTTCCGGCATCGTCTATCACGCCAATTATCTGCGCTACATGGAGCGCGGACGGACCAATCATCTGCGGCTGATGGGCGCCGAGCAGCAGGCATTGTTCGAGCAGACCGCGGCGGAAGACGCAAGCTTCGCCTTCGTGGTGCGCTCGATGCATCTGGATTTCCTCAGACCTGCCCGGATGGACGACGTGCTCGACGTCGTGACCTGGCCGGTCGCCGTGAAGGGCGCCTCCATCATGCTTGCGCAGGAAGTGCGGCGGGCTGAGGATGTGCTGGTGAAAGCCGAGGTGCGCGTCGCCTTCATCAGCGGCGGCCGTGCGCAGCCGATCCCGAAATCGATTCGCACGCTGATGAAGGCTGATCTGATTTCGTGATCGGGCGATAGCGGACGGCCCCTCGACTCTGCCGCATGCCGCGATAGATTGCGCTGCCGTCAACCGATGAGGCCATCATGTCGCGCCCGCCGCTTCCGCCTTTCACCCGTGAGACCGCAGCCCAAAAGGCGCGCATGGCCGAGGACGCCTGGAATTCACGCGATCCCGTGCGGGTCTCGCTCGCCTATACCGAGGACAGCCGCTGGCGCAATCGCTCCGAGGTATTTCAGGGCCGCGAGGCCATCGTCGCGTTCCTCACCCGCAAATGGGAGAAAGAGCAGGAGTATCGCCTGATCAAGGATCTCTGGGCCTTCGACGGCAACCACATCGCGGTGCGCTTCCAGTACGAATGGCACGACGCGGCTGGCCAGTGGTATCGCTCCTACGGCAACGAGCAGTGGGAGTTCGACGAGCACGGCCTGATGCGGCGGCGCGAGGCCTCGATCAACGACATCGCGATTACGGAGAAGGACCGCCGGTTTCACTGGGCGGCGCCGGGGGTGCGGCCGGCCGATGTGCCGGGGCTGGGGACGGATCCGTTCTGAACACTCGACCCTCATGGTGAGGAGCCGCGAAGCGGCGTCTTGAACCATGCAGGCCCTGCTGCTGCAGCGGGGCCTCGATCCTTCGAGACGCGCGCGAGAGCGCGCTCCTCAGGATGAGGGGATGGATTTGCGCGCCAGAAACCGCGTGATCGCGCCACCGAGCTTGGCGTTGTCCATCGGCTCCCCCAGTGACTCCCGCGCCGTGGCAACGACATCCTCCGGCGCCTTGCCGTCGCGGAGCTCGCAGCACACTTCCGCAAATCCCACGTCGAACTCCGGATGCGGCTGCACGGTCAGCGTCGCGCCGTTGGCGTAGAGCAGGCCGGCATGCGGGGTGAATTCGGACGAGAGGATCGTCAGAGCATCCTTCGGGGCTTCGACCACCTGGTCCTGATGCGAGCAGGCGATGGCGACCGCCTCGCCGTCGACGACGCCATTGTCCGGCAGCACCTGATAGACGTGCCGGCCGATGCCCCAGCCCTTCTCCGATTTGCGCACGGTGCCGCCGAGCGCCTGCGCGATGAGCTGATGGCCGAAGCAGATTCCGACCATCGGCGTCTTGTTGGCATAAGCCGTGCGCACGAAATCTTCCAGCGGCGCGATCCAGTCGAGCCCGTCATAGACGCCGGCGGCGGCGCCGGTGATCAGGACGGCCTCGAGCTTGCCCGGATCGGGGAGTGCGTCGCCATTCGGGATGCTGACCACGTCGACCATGGCCGTCGGATCCTCGGCGCGGACCATGCGCTCGAACATGTCTGGAAACGAGCCGTGCTGCTCGCGATATTTTTGCGGGACCTGCCCGGTCTCGATGATGGTGATGCGTGCCATGTGCCCCCCAAAGGTAAAAGTTTGCGAAGCTCAGTCGCTTTCTGCCCCATGTTGCTGGTGCGGCGTTGTGGGCTCCAGCAGCGCGCTTTCCTTGCGGACCTCGCTGAGAAAGGCCTTTGCCAGGCGCGACAGCGGCTCGGCTTCCGACCATAGCATATAGGCGACGGCGTGCGTCGTCGGCGTGAAGGGCCGGACGACGAGGCCGTTGCCGCCGTTCTGCCGCGGCGAGAAGGGATCGACCACCGCGGCGCCGACGCCGGCGGCGGCGAGCACGCACGCCGTGTTGCAGTAGCGTACCTCGACGGTCGGCCGGAACGGCGCGCCCGCCCGCGCAAAGCTGTCGCGCACGGCCTCGCCAAGACGCGTGCCGCGCTCGAGCCCTATCAAGGGCAGGCCGGACAGGTCCGCGGCCGAGATCACCGGCCTGTCGGCGAGCGGGTGCTGCGGCGGCAGCACGCACACCATCTCGCCGGTGTGCACCACCTCGTGGGCGATGCCGGGATGATGCGTCAGGCCGAGCGCGAAGCCGAGCTCGGCGACGCGGCTGAGCACGCCCTCGATGATGCCCTCATAGCGCCGCACGTCGAAGAACACCCGCGTCTCCGGGCGGCGGCCCAGGAAGGCCGATAGAGCAGCGGGGATGATGCTGTAGGCGAGCGGCGGCGTCGCGACGAGCGCGAGATGCCCGGAGCGGTTCTCGCGCAGATCGCGTACGCGGTTCTCGAGCTTGGCATGCAGCGCGAAGATGGCCTCGCTCTCCTTGTAGAGCGCCATCGCTTCCGCGGTCGGAAACAGCCGGTTGTTGACGCGCTCGAACAGCGCAAAGCCCGCCTGCGCCTCCATCGTCTTCAACGCGTTGCTGACCGCAGGCTGCGACAGCGCCAGCTCGTCCGCCGCCGCCACTGTGGTGCGGTGCCGGATTACGGCACGCAGGATCTCGAGCTGACGCAGGTTCATATCACTGCCGATTATACTCAGGGCCAAAACATCATAGCAGAACGAATTGATTTTGCAGCCCCGCTTCCGCGTAATGGCGGCGGATTTGCACGTCGCATCAAAGGGTTCATTCGCCCATTGAGGCAGCACTGCGCACAGATTGGAGGCAATCTTGGTTCGTGTCCTTCGCGCCGCCGCCGCACAGATGGGGCCGACGCAAAAAGCAGATACGCGCGAGCAGACGCTGAAGCGCATGCTCGACATGCTGGAGGAAGCCGCCGGCCGCGGCGCCAGCCTCGTGGTGTTCCCGGAGCTGGCCTTCACCACCTTCTTCCCGCGGTGGCTGCTCGAAGGCGACGCGCTCGACAGCTATTTCGAGCGCAGCATTCCGAACCCCGCGATCGCCAAGCTGTTCGACCGTGCGCGTGCGCTGCGCGTCGGCTTCTATGTCGGTTATGCCGAGCTGACCCCGGACGGTCGCCGCTACAATTGCGCTATCCTGGTCGATCGCGACGGCGAGATTTTGGGCCGCTATCGCAAGGTGCATCTGCCGGGCTCGGTCGAGCCTCGCGAAGGCGCGCGCTACCAGCAGCTCGAGAAACGCTATTTCGAATATGGCGACCTCGGCTTTCCCGCCTTCCGCGCCGGTTCGGCCTGGGCCCACGCCATCATGGGCATGATGATCTGCAACGACCGCCGCTGGCCCGAATCCTGGCGCGTGCTCGGCCTGCAAGGCGTCGAGCTCGTCTGCATCGGCTACAATTCGGCGGCCTACGATCCCAATGGCGGCACGACGGAAGACGGAGCGCTCCGCACCTTCCATTCGACGCTGGTGGTGCAGGCCAATGCCTACATGAACGCGACCTGGGCGATCTCGGTGGCGAAGGCGGGCGAGGAGGACGGCTCCGGGCTGATCGGCGGCTCCTGCATCGTCGATCCCAATGGACGAATTGTCGCACAGGCCCAGACGCTCACGGACGAGGTGATCGTCGCCGACGTCGATCTCGACCTCTGCCGCCAGGGCAAGGACAAGATGTTCAACTTCGCCGCACATCGGCGGCCCGAGCAATACAGGGTGATCACCGAGCGCGCCGGCGTCATCGAGCCGGCCGTTCTCGACGCTGACTAGCTAAATGGCACGGCGTTAGCAAAGAGATCGGCAAAGGAGCTGACATGACACGCCTCTCGCATTTCCTCGCTTTCGCAGCCTTGGCTGCCGTGACGTCGGCGCAGGCGGCCGAGCTTCCGGCGGAGATCAAGCAGGCGGGCACGCTGAAGCTCACGGCGAACTCCACCTACGCGCCGATGGAATATCGTGACCCCGCGACCAACGAGCTGGTCGGGCTCGATATCGATCTGGCAAACGAGCTCGCCAAGCGGCTCGGCGTGAAGATCGTCTGGAGCGAGACTCCGTTCGCCGAGCTGATCCCGTCGCTCCAGACCAAGCGCGCCGATTTCATCATCTCCGGCATCCAGGATCGCAGCTCGCGACGCGAAACGGCCGACTTCGTCGATTATCTCACCACCGGCCCGCAGTTCTTCGTGATGGCCGAGAGCGAGGCGAAGGCCGCAGCCGACCTCTGCGGCAAAAAGGTCGGCACCACCCGCAGCACCGCGTTCCCGCTCGAGATCGAGAAGTGGAGCAAGCAGAATTGCGAGGCGGCCGGCAAGCCCGCCATCCAGTACGTGCCCGGCGAGAACTCGATCGACGTTCGCAATCAGCTCAAGCAGGGCCGCATCGACGCCGCGGTCCAGGGCAGCGAGACCTTGCCCTATGCGCAATCGCAGGAGCCGGGAAAATACCGCGTCATTGGTGCGCAATTGTCCACGGGCTATCAGGGCATCATGTTCCGCAAGGATGACGCCGTCTTGCGTGAACTCGTGACGGAAAAGCTCACCGCGATGATCGCCGACGGTTCCTACAAGGCCGTTCTCGACAAATGGGGCCTTGGCGCGAACGCGGTCACCCAGCCCATGCTGAACGCGGCGCCGCAATGAAGCCGGTGCCGGCACTCGCGGAGGGTTTTCCCGATCTCTCGGGAATGCGGGTTGCGCGCGAGCCGCACTGGTTTCGCTGGCTCAGCGCCGCCCTGATCGTCCTCGTGCTGGCGGCGATCGGGCGCGCGTTTGCGAACGGTCAGATCGAATGGGCCTATGTCAGCCGTTTCCTGACTGCAAAGGTCATTCTCGAAGGCATCGTCAACACCATGGTGATGGCGGTGCTGGCGATGGCACTCGGCATTTTCCTCGGCGTCGTCGTGGCGGTCATGCGGCTGTCGCCCAATCCGGTGCTGAAGACGGTGGCCGCCGGTTACACCTGGCTATTCCGCGGCACGCCGTTGATCCTGCAATTGCTGCTGTGGTTCAACCTCGCGCTGGTGTTTCCGACCATCGGCATTCCCGGCCTGTGGAGCGCGCGCGCCGTCGACGTCATGACGCCGTTTCTTGCCGCGCTGCTCGGGCTCGGCATCAACCAGGGTGCTTACACCTCCGAAGTAATGCGAGCCGGCATGCTGTCGGTCGACATCGGGCAATATGAGGCGGCACAGGCGATCGGCATGGGACGGCTGCGCGCGCTGCGCCGGATCGTGCTGCCGCAGGCGATGCGGGTGGTGATCCCGCCGCTCGGCAATGAATTCATCGGCATGGTGAAGGCGACTTCGCTTGCGAGCGTCATCCAGTATCCGGAACTGCTGCACAACGCCGAAAACATCTACTATGCCAATTCCCGCGTGATCGAGCTGCTGATCGTCGCCGGGCTCTGGTACCTGCTCGTCGTCTCCGTCCTGACGCCGCTCCAGATGCTGCTCGAGCGCCGTTTTGCCCGCGGCACATTGCGGCTTGCGCGATGACAAAACCACTCGTCGCGATCCGCGCCGTGGCCAAGAATTTTGGCGAATTCCAGGCTCTCAAAAACGTCTCGCTCGACGTCTGGCCCGGCGAGGTGATGTGCCTGATCGGCGCCTCCGGCTCCGGCAAGACCACGCTGCTCCGTTGCATCAACCAGCTCGCCATGATCGATAGCGGCGGCATCTGGCTCGATGGCGAACTGCTGGGCGTGCGCGAGCAGGGTGGGCGGCTCCATCGGCTCAACGAACGGGAGATCGGGCGGCAGCGGCTGAAGACCGGCATGGTGTTCCAGCGCTTCAATCTGTTTCCGCACAAGACCGCGCTGGAGAACGTCACCGAAGGCCCGCTCCAGGTGCAGGGCCGCAAGGCCGACGAGGTGCGCACTGAAGCCGTTGAGCTGTTGCGCCGCGTCGGACTGTCGGCCAAGGCGGACTCCTATCCCGCGCAGCTCTCCGGCGGCCAGCAGCAGCGCGTGGCGATTGCCCGCGCGCTCGCGATGAAGCCGATGCTGATGCTGTTCGACGAGCCGACCAGCGCGCTCGATCCCGAACTGGTCGGCGAGGTGCTCGCCGTCATGAAGGAGCTGGCGAAGAGCGGCATGACCATGATGGTGGTGACGCACGAACTCGGCTTCGCCCGCGAGGTCGCAGACCGGGTCGTCTACATGGACCAGGGCGCGATCGTCGAGCAGGGCCGCGCCTCCGAGGTCTTGGGCGCGCCGCGCGAGGAGCGCACCAAGGCATTTCTTTCGGCAGTAATCTGAAATGGGGGCGTGTTGATGAAGAGAGTTTTGGTTGCGGCGGCGCTTTTGGGCGCCTTGAGTGCCTCGGCTTTAAGTGTTCAGGCTTGGGCCATCGAACTGCCGGCTGAGATCGCCAAGCGCGGCAGCATCAAGGTGGCGGTGGTGCCGAACTATCCGCCGATGGAGTTTCGCGATCCCGCCACCAACGCACTGTCGGGCTTCGACATCGATCTCGGCGAGGCGCTCGGGCGCAAGCTCGGCGCCAAGATCGAATGGACCGAGACCAGCTTTGCTGAGTTCATGCCGTCGATTTCGACGGGCCGGGTGGATGCCATCCTGTCCGGCTTCACCGACTATGCGAGCCGGCACGAGATTGCGTCCTTCGTCGATTATTTGCGCAGCGGTCCAAAATTCTTCGTGCAGCAGTCCCGCGCGTCGGAGTTCAAGGACATGGCGGCGTTGTGCGGCAAGAAGGTCGGCGCCAGCCGCCGAACCATGTTTCCGGCAGAGATCGACAAGTGGAGCCAGAAGAATTGCGGCAGCAATCCGATCCAGTTCGTCGGTACGGACGGTTCGGCAGATGCGCGCACGCAGCTCCGGCAGGGCCGTATCGACGCCGCCGTGCAGGGCAACGAGACGCTGCCCTATCTGATGGATCTCGAGCCGGGCACCTATGCGCCGGTCGGCGATCCCATTGCGACGCAGTTCACGGGCATTGCGCTGCCGGTCAAGGAAAAGGCGTTGCAGCAGGCGATGGTCGAGGCACTCGATGCGCTGATCGCCGACGGCACCTATCGTACCCTGCTTGCCAAGTGGAAACTGACCGACAACGGATTAGAGAAGGCGACCATCAATGCTGGACAGTAAGGCACTCCAGAGCATCCCGCTCGTTCCGGCCAACACCGCGGATCCCGCGCCGGAATATCCATGGCCGAAGCCGTATAATTCGGCGATGTTCCTGTCGTTCGACGTCGACGCGGAGAGCGCGTGGACCAGCAAGGACGCAGGTCATGCCCAGCGGCTCATCACCATGAGCTATGGCGGCTACGAGGCCCGCGTCGGCACGCCCAAGCTGCTCGAGCTGCTCGACCAGCTCGATCTCAAGGCGACCTTCTTCGTCACGGGTTGGTCGGTCGACGCGCATCCCGCGATGGCCGAGTCCATTCTCAAGGCCGGCCACGAGATCGGCCATCACGGTTATCATCATCTGCTGCCCGATCCCGGCGATCCCTGGATCGAGGAGGAGCTGGAACGCGGTTTCGAGGCGCTGAAGCGCCGGCTCGGCGTCAAGCCGACGGGCTATCGCGCGCCTTACGGCGAGTTCACCGAAGAGCTGCGCGTGGCGTTAGTGCGCCACGGCATCGTCTACACCTCCTCGTTCCGCGACGACGTCAGGCCCTATCGTCACCGCCTCGCCGACGGCAAGCCGGGCACGATCGAGCTGCCGGTTACCGCGAGCTATGACGACTGGATGCATGGCCTCTCCGCGCGCTTCAGCCCGCGCTCGATCTTCCCCAAGGAACACGTGCTCTCGATCTGGAAAGACGAGCTCGACGAGACCCGGGACTGGGGCGCGATGGTGACGACGGTGCTGCATCCGCAATGCAGCGGCCGTCCGATGCGGCTGCGCCTGCTGCGCGAATTTCTGACCTACGCAAGATCGTGCCCGGACGTGTGGATCACGACCGGCGAGAAGATCGCGGATAACTTCCTACGCCACGAGGCAGCCAGCCGTTGAGCCATGCCATGACCCGCATCCTTGTCATCAACCCCAACTCCTCGGTCTCGGTGACGGCGGCGATCGACGATGCCGTCGCGCCGCTGCGGATCGCTGGCGGGCCGGAGATCGAGGTCGTGGGCCTTGCCGAGGGACCGCCGGGCATCAGCTCGCAGCGCGATGCCGACAGCGTCGTGATGCCGCTGGTCAACCGCGTGTCGCGTGACGGTGCGGATGCCTTCGTGCTCGCCTGCTTCAGCGATCCCGGCCTGCATGCGGTGCGTGAGGCGGCCGGCGGTCGTCCTGTCATGGGCATCGCCGAATGCGGCATCTTTCGCGCGCTGATGCTCGGCGAACGTTTCGGAATCATCGCGCTGTCGCCGTCGAGCATTCGCCGCCAGCAGCGCATGGCGCGGCTGATGGGCGTCGACAGCCGCTACGCCGGAAGCTGGTCGGTCGGCGCGAGCGCGGCGGAGACGGCAGGCGCCGACATCCGCGCTCGCCTGATCGAAGCCGGTCGCGCGCTGGTCACGCAATGCCGCGCCGATGTCGTGGTGATGGGCTGCGCCGGCATGGCGTCGCACCGTGCAGCGATCGAGGATGCGGCCGGCGTGCCCGTGATTGAGCCGGCGCAGCAGGCCGTCGCGGCGGCGATTGGCGCGGTCTTGTTGAACACGTAATTCCTTCAGGAGCCTCTCGTAATGCCCCTCTCTCGCCGCTCGCTCCTCAAGGCAGCCGCCGCCGTGCCGGTGCT
Organism: Bradyrhizobium sp. 21; assembly: GCF_023073335.1. Classification (GTDB taxonomy): domain Bacteria; phylum Pseudomonadota; class Alphaproteobacteria; order Rhizobiales; family Xanthobacteraceae; genus Bradyrhizobium. The sequence goes on along the minus strand of NZ_JADPJG010000003.1, from coordinate 231,147 downwards.
TTCGCTGCCGGGCATTGTGCGCGCTGAATCTCAGTCGACGCTGCGCTTCATTCCCGTCATCGACCTCGCCTTCGTCGATCCCGTCTATTCGACCGCGCAGGTGTCGCGAAACCACGGCTTCATGGTCTACGACACGCTCTATGGCATGAGCTCGTCGCTCCAGGTCTCGCCGCAGATGCTGTCGGGTCACGCCATCGCCGGTGACCAACTCGAATGGGACCTGACCCTGCGCGACGGCCTGTTCTGGCACGATGGCGAGCGCGTGCTGGCGCGCGATTGCGTCGCGAGCATCCGCCGCTGGGCCGCGCGTGACGGCTTTGGCGGCGAGCTGATGGAGGCGACCGCCGAGCTGTCGGCGGCCGACGACCGCACCATCCGCTTCCGCCTCAAACGTCCGTTCCCGCTGCTGCCGCAGGCGCTCGGCAAGGCCGCGATCAACGCCTGCTTCATGATGCCGGAGCGGCTGGCAAGCCAGGACCCGTTCAAGCCGCTGACCGAAGTCATCGGCAGCGGCCCGTTCCGCTACCTCGCCGATGAACGCGTGCAGGGCGCCCGCAACGCCTACGCCAAATTCGAGCGCTACCAGCCGCGCACCGAGGGCAAGCCGGATTGGACGGCGGGACCGAAGATCGTGCATTACGACCGCGTGGTCTGGACCACGACGCCCGATGCCGGCACTGGCGTCGCAGCGCTTCAGACCGGCGAGCAGGATTGGCAGGAGACCACGCCGCATGATCTGTTGCCGATCATCAAGGCCGCCGGCGACATCGAGACGCGCATCCTCGATCCCAGAGGTTATGCCTGCATGCTGCGTCTCAACCATCTCCAGCCACCGTTCGACAATCCCGCCGTCCGTCGCGCGCTCCTGGGGGCGATCGATCAGTCAGCGTTCATGACGGCTGTCGCCGGCACCGATCCGGCGTTCCAGGTGTCGCCGATCGGCTTCTTCGCGCCGGGCACGCCGATGGCAAGCGAGGTCGGCCTCGACGTGTTCCGAGGTCCGCGCGACTACGCCAAGGTCAAGGCCGACCTGAAGGCCGCCGGCTACAATGGCGAGAAGATCGTGGTCCTCGTTCCCACCAACTCGCTGGCGCAGAAGCCGCTCGGCGAGATCGCCGTCGACAGCCTGCGCAAGGCCGGCATGAACGTCGAATACGCCGGGCTCGATTTTGCTGTCGTCTTGCAGCGCCAGCTCAAGAAGGATCCGATCGGGCAGGGCGGCTGGAGCGCGGCGGTCGGCAATTGGCAGGGCATCGACTGGCTCAATCCGGCCGGCAACACCAACCTCCGCGGCGAGGGCAAGGTCGCGGGCTGGTATGCGAGCGAGAAGATGGCCGGCCTGCGCAGCCAATGGCTGGCGGCCTCCCAACTCGCCGAGCAGCAGCGCATCTGCCGCGAGATCCAGGCCGTGGCGTTTGAGGAAATACCCTATATTCCGATCGGCCTGTACAAGCAACCGACCGCCTATCGTAAAGCCATCACCGGCATTCTCGACGGCACCGCCGTCTTCTGGAACGTACGCCCCGCATGAGCAGCATCGCGATCTTCGGCAGCTATGTGCTGTCACGGAAAGACGGCGCGCAGGATGTGCTGCGCGACCATTGGGTCCTGGTCGAAGGCAAGAAGATTGCGGCGGTGACGCGCGACAAGCCGCGCGCCGACGAGGTCTACGATCGTCCCGGCCGCTTTGTGCTGCCGGGCCTCCTCAACCTACACAATCACTGCTTCTCCGAAGCGGTGGCGCGCAGCCACACCGAGGACGGCAATGGCCGCAAGAACAACCAGAGCATCGTCTACACGGTGCTGCTGCCGCTGACCAAGCGCGGCGCCGACCTGTTGTCGGCGGAAGAACGCATGGCCGTCGCACGGCTCGGCATCCTCCAGCTGCTGAAGGGCGGCGCCACTACGGTGATGGAGCCGTTCCGCAACTCGATCCCCGAGATGTTCAATGCGGCGGAGGAGATGGGCATCCGCTTCTACGGTGCGCCCTATCTGTTCTCGACGTCCGACGCCAAGGCCGGCCCGGACGGCGTGGTCCACTATTCAGGCGATGACGGCACCGCCGACATGGCGACATGGGATGCCCTCTATCAGCGCTGGAACAACCGCGGCGACGGTCGCATCGGGCTCGCGATGAGCCCGCACGCGACCGACACCTGCGGTCCCGACCTGTTGAAGGCCTGCGCCGTGCGGGCGCGCGAGCTCGACGTACCCATCACGACGCACATGGCGCAGAGCCGTGCCGAAGTCGAGATCATCGGCAAGCGTTATGGCGGCCGCACGCCGGCAGAATATCTTGACTGGCTCGGCCTGCTGGCGCCCGACCTCATGGCGGCGCACTGCATGTTCAGCAGCGACGACGATCTCAAGCTGATGGCCGCGCGCGGCATGACCGTGCTGAACTGCCCGCGTGTGTTCGCGCGCGCCGGCGTTACCGCGGCCTTCAGCCGCTTCGCGGAGCACGGCGTGCGCACCGTGGTCGGCACCGACGGCTACAACATGGATTTGCTCGGCGAACTCAATGCCGCCTCGCTGATCTCCAAGATCACCTCAGCGCGCGCCGACGTCGCGAACTCGCCCGAGCTGATCGACGCGAACACGGCCGTTGCTGCCGACGTCATCAAGCGCCCGGATCTCGGTCGGATCGAGCCGGGGGCGACCGCTGATCTCACCGTGGTCGATCTCACCCATCCGCATCTTCAGCCGCTGTTCGATCCGCGCCGCGCGCTGATCGCGCTCGCCAACCGTGCCAACATCGATCAGGTCATGGTCGACGGCTGCATGCTGGTCGATGCCGGCCGTTATCTCGGCGCTGACGAGGCGGCGATCACGGAAGCGGGGAATGCTGCGATCGGCAGGATCTGGGACCTGCCGGAGGCGCAGGCCGCGTTCAACGGCTGAGGGGTCTCCTGGAGCCACGAAGGTGGTGCGCTCCCTCTCCCGCTTGCGGGAGAGGGCAGGGGAGAGGGTTCTCTCCATACGAGGACACTCCCGATGAGGAGAGAGCCCCACCCGGCGCTTCGCGCCGACCTCCCCCGCAAGCGGGAGAGAGGTTGCAGCGAGCCCGCGGCGAGATCGATTGAACTCAAAACGTTCTTGGCTAGTCGTCGAATTCAGCGAGTGACTTGCGCATGGTCTCGACGAGATCCAACGCTACCGGCGAGGGGCTGCGCTGCGCGGGGAAAACGGCTGAGAACTCGAAGTCGATTCGCGGCAGGAAGCGGCGCGTGATGACGCCGCGGGTGGAAAATTCCCGTGCGGTGAAGGGGTCGCAGATCGCGACGCCGAGCCCTGATGACACCATGCCGCACATGATCTCCGACAGCGTGGTCTCCACCCGCAGCACGCGGCGGACGTCACTGCGATGGAAGGCCTGATCGACGAGGTGCCGGCTCGACGATCCCGCCGACAGTGAGATGAACGTCTCGCCCTCGAAATCGCCCGGCTCCAAAACCTCTTTCTCCGCCAAACGATGTCCGGTCGGCAGCACCGCGACGCGCGCCAGTGCCGGCAGCCGCAGGCTCGGCAGGCCGGAATGGGCGATCGGCACCTCGGCAAAGCCGATGTCGCATTGATTGTTCAGCACCCAGTCGACCACGATCGGCGAGATCACCCCGAAGAAGGCGAGGTTGAGGTTGGGCCGCTCCTTCAGAAAATGCCCGGCCAGTCGCGGCAGGTAGCCATTCGACAGCGCTGGAAGTGCTGCGATCCGCAACGAGCCGGTGCGGCGGCCGCGGATTTCCTCGGCTGCCGCCGTGATGCGTTCGAGGCCGACGAAGGACCGCTCCACTTCAGTATAGAGCGCCATCGCTGCGGCGGTCGGCACCAGCCCGGTGCCGCGCCGTTCGAACAGCTCCATCTTCAGCAGCGCCTGGAAGTCACGCAGCAGCCGGCTGACTGCCGGCTGCGTCACGGTCATCAGCGCCGCCGCTTCGGTGACGCTGCCGGTCAGCATCGTCGCGCGGAAGGCCTCCACCTGCCGCGAATTGATCCGCGCCATCAAAAATTCCATTCATAACATTTCGGCATGCAAAGGGTGCCATTATTCATTGGACGATGGAAGCTTGAGTTTGCGATCTTTTTCATCAGCGCTGGAGACAGCCCGCTTTTTCGGCAGATTGGAGGGGTTCAAACCTCCGGATCGCGCCAAAACCCGCCGAGCGGGGGCCGGAGCCCTGGTCGGAGAGGAATTTGCGCGGAAGGGAATGCGGAAGTCGCTTCGGCCACGAGACTCGTCGGCACGTCACCTCATCCCGGTATGGAGATCGGACCACATGAAGACTCTTCGCCTTCTGACAGCGGTCAGCATCGCGGCGCTCATTGCCGCCCCGTCGGTCGCCTCGGCCCAGCAGAAAACGATTTATGTCGCCGGCTATGGCGGCTCGTTCGAGAAGACCATCCGCGACGAGGTGATCCCGACCTTCGAAAAGGAGAACGGCGTCAAGGTCGAATACGTCGCCGGCAACTCCACCGACACGCTGGCAAAGCTCCAGGCGCAGAAGGGCAATCAGCAGATCGACGTCGCCATCGTCGACGACGGCCCGATGTACCAGGCGATCCAGCTCGGCTTCTGCGGCAAGCTCGACAGCCTGCCGGCCGATCTCTACGACACCGCCCGCTTCAAGGACGATCGTGCGGTCGCGATCGGCATCGTCGCCACCGGCCTGATGTACAACACCAAGGTGTTTGCGGAGAAGGGCTGGGCGCCGCCGACCTCGTGGAACGATCTGAAGGATACGAAATACGCAAAACAGCTCGTCATCCCGCCGATCAACAACACCTATGGCCTCGAAGCGCTGGTGATGCTGTCGAAGATGAACGGCGGCGGCGAGGCCAACGTCGATTCAGGCTTCAAGATCTTCAAGGAGCAGATCAATCCGAACGTGCTCGCCTACGAGCCGTCGCCGGGCAAGATGACCGAGCTGTTCCAGTCCGGTCAGGCCGTGATCGCGGTGTGGGGCACGGGACGCGTGCAGAGCTTTGCCAACACCGGCTTCCCGGTTGACTTCGTCTATCCGAAGGAAGGCGCAGCCACGCTGCTGACGACCGCCTGTCCCATCACCAAGCCGAACGTCTCGCCGCTGGCATCGAGCTTCATCAAGATGCTGCTCGAACCGAAAATCCAGCTCGTGTTGCTGAAGGATTACGGCTATGGCCCGGTGCTGAAATCGCTCGTGATCCCGCCGGAGCTCGGCAAGATGGCGCCGATCGGGGAGCGCGCTGCAAAGCTCTATAATCCGGATTGGACGGTCATCAACGAGAAGCGCGAGGAGTGGACCAAGCGCTGGAATCGCGAGGTCGAGCGCTGATCGGCCATACCGGAGACAGAGCCATGGCCTACCTCGAGCTCGATCGGGTCGGGAAGCAGTTCGGAACGCAGACTGTGGTCGACGACTTCAGTCTCGCAGTCGGGAAGGGGGAATTCGTCTCCTTCCTCGGCCCCTCAGGCTGCGGCAAGACGACGACCCTTCAGATGATCGCGGGCTTCCTCGACCCGACGCACGGCGCGATCCGGCTGGAGGACAAGGACCTGACCGCGATCCATCCGGCCAAACGCGGGCTCGGCATCGTGTTCCAGAGCTACGCGCTGTTTCCGCACATGACGGCGGCGGAGAACGTCGCCTTTGGCCTCGAGATGCGCAAGGTGGCGCGCTCGGAGCGGACCGAGCGCGTCCGTGCCGCGCTCGCAATGGTTGGGCTCGCCGGCTATGAGGACCGCCATCCGCGTCGCATGTCCGGCGGGCAGCAGCAGCGCGTTGCGCTGGCGCGTGCGCTGGTGATCAAGCCGAGCGTGTTGCTGCTCGACGAACCGCTGTCCAATCTCGATGCCAAGCTGCGCGAGGAGATGCAGATCGAGCTGCGCCAGATCCAGCGCACCATCGGCACCACCACGATTCTAGTCACCCACGACCAGAACGAGGCGATGTCGCTGTCCGACCGGATCGTGGTGATGAGCCAGGGCCGCATCGAGCAGATCGGCACGCCGCAGGAAACCTACGAGCGCCCGGCCTCGGCCTTCGTCTCGCAGTTTCTCGGCAAGACCAACGACTTTGCCGCGACCATCGATCGGACGCGTGCGCCTGCGCTGTTAATGGCGGGCTCCTGGAGCGCGCCCGCGCCGATTGGTCTCAGCGGCTCCGTCACCGTGAGCGTTCGTCCTGAAAGAATCGGCTTTGGGAATACGGGCCTCAGCGCAAAGATCATCACCCGCATTTTCCAGGGTAATCATTGGCTGTTTCAGTGCGACAGTGAATGCGGCCCGGCGATCGTGATCCGCCAGAATGACGGCGAGAGGCAGCCGGTGGAAGGTGAGGCGGTCCGTCTCGCCTGGCGTCCCGAGGACATGAGTGTGCGCGGGGGAGCCTCCGCATGAGCACAGCCGCCGAGCAACGCAGTGCACGGGCTCCGTGGGCGCTGACAGCGCCTGCCCTGATGCTGTTCGTCGGCGTGCTCCTGATCCCGCTGGCAATGACCGTGATGCTGTCGTTCCACGACTGGGGCCAGTACAAGGGCATCGAGCCGGTCTTCATCCTCAAGAACTGGCGCGAGATCGCGACTGATCCCTATTACGCCGAGATGTTCTGGCGGACGTTTCGCATCGCGATCGTGACCACCCTGCTCACCGCCGTGCTCGGTGCGCCCGAAGCCTACATCCTCAATCGCATGAGCGGCCGCTGGAAGAGTATTTTCCTGCTGGTGATCCTCGGGCCGCTGCTGATCTCCGTGGTGGCGCGCACGCTCGGCTGGGCGCTGCTGTTCGGCGGCAACAACGGCCTCGTCAACAAGCTGCTGATGTCGGCCGGTCTGATCCACGCTCCCATTCCCTTCATGTTCACCGAGACCGGAATGGTGGTCGCGCTGGCGCATGTGATGATGCCGTTCATGGTGCTGTCAGTGTGGGCGGCGCTGCAGCGGCTCGATCCGCAGATCGAGAATGCCGCATTGTCGCTCGGCGCGGGGCCCGTGACCATCATCCGCCGCATCATCATGCCCCAGATCATGCCGGGCGTGCTGTCGGGCGCGATCATCGTGTTCTCGCTCTCGGCCAGTGCGTTTGCGACGCCTGCGATCATCGGCGGACGCCGGCTCAAGGTCGCAGCGACGCTCGCCTATGACGAGTTTCTCAACACGCTGGACTGGCCGCTGGGGGCCGCGGTCGCAACGCTGTTGCTGGTCGCGCTCGTGCTGATCGTGGTCGGCAGCAACGCGCTGATCGAACGGCGCTATGCGGAGGTTTTCCGATGAGACGGAACGGCCCGCTCGCGCTGATCTTCCACACCATCTTTGTCATTGTGATGGTGGCACCGATCCTGGTGGTCTGTCTCGTTGCCTTCACCCCCGAAGGCTTTCTGTCGCTACCGACCAACGGTTTTTCGCTGCGCTGGTTCAGGGCAATCGCCAACTATCCCGAATTCATCCACGCCTTCTGGGTCAGCCTTGGGCTGGGTGCGCTGTCCTCCTTCGTGGCGCTGTTGTTTGCGGTGCCGGCGGCGCTGGCGATCGCTCGTTACAGGTTCCGCGGTCGCGATGCGCTCGCAGCTTTGTTCCTGTCGCCACTGATGATTCCGCATGTCGTGCTCGGCATCGCTTTCTTGCGCTTCTTCACCTCGGCGGGCCTCGGCGGCAGCTTCGCCGCGCTGATCATCGCCCATGTCATCATCGTGTTTCCGTTCGCGCTGCGGCTGACGCTTGCGGCGGCGACCGGCATGGACCTCTCGGTGGAGATGGCGGCTGTCTCGCTCGGCGCCAACGGCTGGACGCTGTTCCGCCGCGTGACACTGCCGCTGATCCTGCCGGGCGTCATCAGCGGCTGGGCGCTCGCCTTCATCCAGTCCTTTGACGATCTCACCATGACCGTCTTCCTCGCCGCGCCTGGCACCGAGACGCTGCCGGTGCGCATGTTCCTCTACATTCAGGACAACATCGATCCGCTGGTGACGTCGGTCTCGGCCTGCGTCATCGCTGTTACCATGACCGCCCTCATTCTGCTCGACCGCTTCTACGGGCTCGACCGTGTGCTCGCCGGCAAGGGCGTTACGGGACGATAGGAGAACCAATGCGAAGTGATAACGACGTCGCCGTCGTCGGCGGCGGATTGCTCGGCTCCGCCATTGCCTGGGGCCTCGGCCGGCTCGGCAAGCGCGTCGCCGTGCTCGACGAGGGCGACATCACCAAGCGCGCCTCGCGTGCGAATTTTGCCCTGGTCTGGGTCCAAAGCAAGGGTCTGGGCATGCCGGCCTATACGGTGTGGACTGTGCAGGCATCGCAAGCCTGGAGGCGGCTTGCCTCAGAGTTGAAGCAGCAGACCGGGCTCGACGTCAGCCTCCAGCAGAACGGCGGTTTTCATCTCACGCTCGGCGACGACGAATTCGGGCAACGCGCCGAACTGGTCAAGCGCATGCACAACCAGACTGGTGCCGCCGACTACAAGATGGAGATGCTCTCAGCATCCGAGGTGAAGAAGTCGCTGTCGCTGATCGGCCCTGAGGTCTCGGGCGGCAGCTATTGCCCGCTCGACGGACACGTCAATTCGCTGCGCACGTTTCGTGCGTTCCACACCGGCTTCAAGGCATTCGGCATCGATTATTTGCCGGAGCGACCGGTCTCGGCGATCAGCAAGAGCGGCGGCGAATTCCGCCTGACCACGCCGAAGGGCGAGCTGCGCGCCACCAAGATCGTGCTCGCCGCCGGCAACGCCAACCAGACGCTGGCCCCGATGGTCGGCCTCTCAGCGCCGATGGGCCCGACCCGTGGCCAGATCGTGGTCACCGAGCGCACCATGCCATTCCTGCCGCATCCGCTGACCACGATCCGCCAGACCGACGAGGGCACGGTGATGATCGGCGACAGCAAGGAGGACGAGCTCGACGATCGCACGCTGAAGCATTCGATCAGTGCCGTGATGACCGATCGCGCCCAGCGCATGTTCCCGCATCTCGCGCGGCTCAACGTGGTCAGGAGCTGGGCCGGCATCCGCGTCATGCCGCAGGACGGCTTTCCGATCTACGACCAGTCGGAGACCCATCCCGGCGCCTTCGTCGCCTGCTGCCATTCCGGCGTGACGCTCGCTTCCAACCACGCTTTCGAGATCGCGCGCATGGTCGCGCAGGGCGCGCTCGAGCCCGAGTTGGTCGGTGCGTTCTCGGCCAGCCGTTTTGGCACCGCCGGTGCTGCGAACAACAGCGGCTACTAGAGATATTGAAGGAGCCAAGATGTTCAAACGATCCGAACAGGACAAACGGCCGCCGGTGCAAATCTTCGTCGACGGCGTTGCCGTCGCGGCGCGGCAGGGCGACACCGTCTCCGCCGCGCTGCTGGCTTCCAGCCGGGATGTGCGGCGGTCCACAGCGGTGAGCGGCGCGCCGCGTCTTCCCTACTGCATGATGGGCGTGTGCTTCGACTGCCTCGTCACCATCGACGGCGTCGGCAACCGACAGGGCTGCCTCGTGCCCGTCGCCGAGGGCATGCAGATCGAAATCCAGAAGGGCAAGCGGGAGATCGGAAAATGACTGTGGCTCCCAAACGCGAGGACTACGACGTCGTGGTGATCGGCGCCGGACCTGCCGGCCTCACCGCCGCCGCGACATCCGCCGAATCCGGTCTGTCGACGCTGCTGCTCGACGAGAACATCGGTCCCGGCGGCCAGGTGTTTCGCGCCATCTCTTCGACGCCGGTGACCGAGCACAGCCAGCTGGGCGCCGATTACTGGGTTGGCGCGGACCTCGTGAAGACGCTGCGCGCGAGCACTGCGGAGGTCATCCATCGCGCCACGGTCTGGAGCCTCGACCGCAATCTCGATATCGCCGTTTCGATCGGCGGCGCGTCCGCGTTCGTCAAGGCGCAGCGCGTGATCCTCGCGACCGGCGCGCTTGAGCGGCCATTTCCGATTCCCGACTGGACGCTGCCGGGCGTGATGACCGCGGGTGCGGCGCAGACCATGCTGAAATCGTCGGCGCTGGTGCCGGATGGACGCACGGTGATTGCGGGGCAGGGGCCGCTGCTCTGGCTGCTCGCCGCGCAGATCTTGCGTCTCGGCGGCCGCATCGACCGCATTCTCGACACCACCGAGCGCGGCAATTATTTCGCCGCCCTGCCGCACGCCTTCGCGTTCCTGACCTCGCCCTATTTCGCCAAAGGCTTGTCGATGATGCGCGAGGTGAAGGCCAAGGTGCAGGTTGTTTCCGGCGTCACCGAGCTTGCCGCATCCGGTGACGGCCAGCTCGCGAGCGTGAGCTATGTTGCCGGCGGCAAGCGCGAGACCATTCCAGTGGATTTGCTGCTGCTGCATCAAGGCGTCGTGCCCAACGTCAACCTGGCGATGGCGGCCGGCGTCGATCATCGCTGGGACGATCTGCAATTGTGCTGGTCGCCTGTGCTCGATGCCAGCGGCAACTCGTCGGTCGCCGGCATTGCGATCGCCGGCGATGGCGCCGGCATCGGCGGCGCGAATGCAGCCGTGGTCCGCGGCCGCATCGCGGCGCGCGCGGCGATGGAAGCATTGGCGCCCGCGGCCGCCGCGAAGCTTCCCACGATGGCGACGCTCCGCGCCGATCTCGCCAAGGCCGAGCGTGGCCGCGTTTTCATCGACACGCTGTTCCGTCCGGCGCCGCAGTTTCGCATTCCCGTAGGCGACACCATCGTCTGCCGCTGCGAGGAGGTGACCGCAAAGGACGTTCTCGATGCGGTCGCGATCGGTGCGACCGGGCCCAATCAACTCAAGGCCTATCGCCGCACCGGCATGGGCCCGTGCCAAGGCCGGCTCTGCGGCCTCACCGTCACCGAATTGATGGCGCAGGCGCGCGGCAAGACCCCGCAGGAGATCGGCTATTACCGGCTGCGCGCGCCGGTCAAGCCGATCACGCTCGCCGAGCTTGCTGCCGTTCCGAAGACCGAGGCCGACATCAAGGCCGTGGTGCGCGGATGACAAAAAGCGTGGATGCGATCGTCGTCGGCGGCGGCATCCACGGATGCTCGACCGCGCTGCATCTATGCCTCGCCGGCCTGAAGCCAGTGCTGATCGAGAAGGACTATGCCGGCCGCCATGCCTCCGGCGTCAATGCTGGCGGCGTCCGCCAGCTCGCGCGGCACATCCCGGAAATTCCGCTCTCGATCCGTTCAATGGGGATATGGGAGAAGATCAAAGACCTGCTCGACGACGATTGCAGCTTTGAGAGCTACGGCCAGGTTCAGGTCGCCGAAAATGAGGAGGAGCTCGCGGTCTGCCGCGCGCGCGTGGCCGAGCTCAACGCACTCGGCTTCACGCACGAAGAGCTGATCGACGCGGCCGAGTTGCGCCGGCTGGTGCCGGCGGTGGCTGAAACGTGCCCCGGCGGCGTGGTCTCGCGCCGTGACGGCGCGGCCAATCCGGCGCAGACGACGACGGCGTTCCGGCGCAAGGCCCAGCAACTCGGCGCAACCGTGCGCGAGGGCGTCGCTGCATCCAACATCCGGCAGAGCGACGGCCTCTGGCAGGTCGATGTCGGCGCTGAAACCTTTGCCGCGCCGGTGCTGGTCAACGCCGCGGGCGCCTGGGCCGGCACGATCGCATCTGCGCTCGGCGAGCCCGTGCCGGTCGAGACCGTGGCGCCGATGTTGATGATCACCTCGCGCGTACCGCACTTCATCGACCCCGTCGTGATCCTGCGCGGCCGAAAGCTCTCCTTCAAGCAGTTCAAGAACGGCACCGTGCTGATCGGCGGCGGCCATCTGGCGACGCCCTATCAGGATCGCAACGAGACGGTTCTGGACTGGAAGAGCCTCGCGACCAGCGCGCGCACCGTGTTCGAGCTGTTCCCGGTGATGCGCAGCGCCACCATCGTCCGCGCCTGGGCCGGCATTGAGGCCAAGACGAAGGACGATCTTCCGGTGTTGGGGCCGAGCAGCCGCCACAAGGGTCTCTATCACCAGTTCGGCTTCTCGCTGCACGGTTTTCAGCTCGGCCCCGGCGCCGGCGCCGTCATGGCGGAGCTGATCGTCAATGGCGGTACCCAGACTCGAATCGGCGATCTCGGCATCGACCGCTTCCATCCTTCCACGCTCTAGCTACAAGAGGACATCATGAGCATCATCCGCAGCATCCGTACCCCCATCATGCACCGCGCCGTCGAGGCCAACGGCTTCGTCTTCCTCGGCGGCACCATCGCCGACGACACCTCGGTCTCGATGGGCGAGCAGACCCGCAACATCCTCGGCAAGATCGCTGGCTATCTGAAGGAGGCCGGCACCGACAAGTCGCGCGTTGTCAGCACCTCGATCTTCGTCACGGATCTGTCCAAGAAGAAGGAGATGGACGCGGCCTGGACCGAATTCTTCGGCGACAATCTGCCGACGCGGGCCACCGTCGGCGTCGCCGATCTCGGCGGCAGCGCGCTGATCGAGGTGGTGGTGACCGCGCTGAAGGGCTGATGGCGGAGGCTGAGTGGGAGGGCGGCGCTTCCCTCGCGCTGTCGGCCCTGCGAGCCGTGATCTCGCGCGGCGATGGGGACCAGCTAGAGAAATCTCAACGGCTGCCCCAGCCCATCGTCCTAACAACAAAAACCCGACGCTCTGCCCCCAGCGCGTCGGGTGGAAAAAATGAGTATCAATCCGTGATCCCAACACCATTATTGTGACGCGTGCCGCACTCATTGACCACTCCGGGAAACTACCGCGTCGGTACCGGGCGAGGTCTTATGCGCTACCGCCCGGTTCCAGCGCTTCGCCCATCTCCAGCGGATGGGCCATGGTTTCGTGCAAGGCGTCGCGGTCGAGCTCGCCTTCGGAGATGCTGATGACGACGCAGGCGACGCCGTTTCCGATCAGATTGGTCAGCGCGCGGCACTCGCTCATGAACTTGTCGATGCCGACCAGGATCGCGATCGACTGGATCGGGATGTCAGGCACGATCGAGAGGGTGGCGGCCAGCGTGATGAATCCGGCCCCGGTCACGCCCGAGGCGCCCTTCGAAGTGATCATGGCGACGCCGAGAATGCCGAGCTCCTGCCAGATGGTCAGATGGGTGTTGGTCGCCTGCGCCAGAAACAGCGTCGCCAGCGTCATGTAGATGTTGGTGCCGTCGAGGTTGAAGCTGTAGCCGGTGGGAATCACGAGGCCGACCACCGAGCGCGAGGCGCCCAAATGCTCCATCTTCTGGATCATCTGCGGCAGCACCGTCTCCGACGATGAGGTGCCGAGCACGATCAGCAGTTCATCCTTGATGTAGGCGATGAAGCGCAGGATCGAGAAACCGGCAAGCCGGGCGATCGAGCCCAGCACGATCAGCACGAACAGGATGCTGGTGAGATAGAACGTGCCGATCAGGGCCACGAGGTTGAGCAGCGAGCCGAGGCCGTAGGCGCCGACGGTGAACGCCATCGCGCCGAACGCGCCGATCGGCGCCACGCGCACGATGAGGCGGATGATGCCGAAGAACATCTTCGCGGCCTTGTCGATCGCCTCCGCAATCGGCTCACCAGGCTTGCCGAGGAGCGCAATGGCGAAGCCCGACAGGATCGAGATCAGCAACACCTGCAACAGATCGCCCCGCGCGATGGCCCCCACATAGCTGTCGGGAATGATCGCCAGCAAATGAGCGACGATGCCTTCCTCCTTGGCCTTGGTGACGTAGGTCGCGACCGACTTCGGATCGATCGTGGCGGGGTCGATGTTGAAGCCGTGGCCGGGCTGGAGGATCTCGCCGACAAGGAGACCGACCGCGAGCGCGACGGTCGAGACCGTCTCGAAATAGACCAGCGACTTCAGCCCGACCCGGCCGACGCGCTTGAGGTCGCCCATCGAGGAGATGCCGTGCACGACGGTACAGAAGATCACCGGTGCGATCATCATCTTGATCAGCGCGATGAAACCGTCGCCAAGCGGCTTCAACGCCTTGCCGAGATCGGGATAGAAATAGCCGATCAGCACCCCGAGTGCGATCGCGATCAGCACCTGGACGTAGAGGATCTTGTACCAGGGCTGATGCCGGCGATGGATGGCTGGCTGGATCGCGATCTGTGTCATATTATGTGCCCCGGAACGCATTGATTTTTCGGGATTTGATGATTTCGCATCATGTGATGGTCGCCGCGGAAGCGACAATCACATTTTTGTCGGATCGCACGAAGATCGATCGCTGCACCGCAACGGGGGAAACATGACGATCGCAACAGGCGCGGACGAGCAGGCGCAAAGCTATTTCCCGCGTTGGAAACTGAAGACCTCCGGCGTGATCATGCCGGAGGAGAGGCTGTCATGGGGCCAGACCATCGTCTCCGGTCTCCAGCATTGCGTCGCCATGTCGGGCTCGACGATCATCGCGCCGCTGCTGATGGGATTCGATCCCAACGTTGCGGTCCTGTTCTCCGGCATCGGCACGCTGATCTTCTTCGTCATCGTCGCCGGGCGCGTGCCGAGCTATCTCGGCTCGAGCTTCGCTTTCATCGCCGTCGTCCTCGCTGCCACCGGCTATACCGGGCTTGGGCCGAACCCGAATCTCTCTGTCGCGCTCGGCGGCATCGTCGGAGCCGGCGTGTTGTACGGCGTGATCGCGCTGATTGTGATGTGGTCGGGGGTTGGCTGGATAGAGAGGCTGCTGCCGCCAGCCGTCACCGGCGCCGTGGTCGCCGCGATCGGCCTCAACCTTGCGCCCGTGGCGGTCAAGGCGGTGAGCGCCAACGCATTCGATACCTGGATCGGGCTCGCGACCGTTCTGATCATCGGCGTGGTTGCCGTTGCCGCTCCGGGTCTGTGGCGCCGCCTGCCGATCATCCTCGGCGCGATCGGCGGGTATCTCTTGTATTTGCTGTTCGCCAACGGTTTCGGCTTCGGCAAGCCGGTCGACTTCGCGCAACTCTCGTCCGCGCCATGGTTAGGCATGCCGGGCTTCACAACGCCGACCTTCCAGGCCGATGCGATCTTTCTGATCGCGCCTGTTGCGGTCATTCTCGTTGCCGAGAATCTCGGTCACATCAAGGCCGTCGGCGCCATGACGGGCAGGAGCCTCGATGCCTATCTCGGCCGGGCCCTGTTCGCCGACAGCCTCGCGACGATCGTGGCGGCCTGCGGCGGCGGCACCGGCGTCACGACTTACGCAGAAAACATCGGCGTCATGGCGGCGACGAAGGTCTATTCGACCCTGCTGTTTGCCTTCGCCGCCACGGTGTCGATCCTGCTCGGCTTCTCGCCGAAATTCGGCGCACTGATCCTGTCGATCCCGGGTCCCGTCATCGGCGGTCTCTCGATCGTGCTATTCGGATTGATCGCCGCGATGGCGGGCCGGATCTGGGTCGAGAACAAGGTCGACTTCGCCAATCCGGCGAACCTGATCACCGTCGCGGTGGCGCTGACCGCCGGCGCGGGCGATCTCACGCTCAAATTCGGCGCGTTCACGATCGGCGGGATCGGCACGGCGACCTTCGCTGCCATCATTCTGTACCAGATATTGACCTCGCCACTCGCCCGGCGCGCCGAATGAATCGCAGCGATGCGCTGAGCGATGGAACAAAATCCCTGTTTGGCCGATGATGAGGCATCCCGGAGAGAACCCATGCCGCAAACCGATCGTTCGACCTCGTTTCACTCGCGCCTCGTCGGCCAATATGCGCTCGTGACCGGTGCCTCGCAAGGCATCGGCCGCGCCGTCGCCATCCGGCTCGCCCAGGAAGGTGCGACCGTCGCCATCAACTATTTCGGTCACCCTGAAGGGGCCGAGGAGACGCTCGCGCTCGCCCGGACGGCATCGGCCGACCGCGGCCATGGCAGGCTCGATCATGTCATCGTCAAGGCCGACGTCGGCAATGAGCAGGACATCGCCGCGATGTTCGAGACGATTTTGGCACGCTGGAAGCGCCTCGACTGCCTCGTCAACAACGCCGGCTTCCAGCGGGAATCGCCGAGCGAGGCGCTCGACATCGATACCTATCGCCGCATCATCGACGTCAATCTCAGCGGCGCCGTGCTCTGTGCGCAGAAGGCGCTCGCGCATTTCGTCGCGCGCGGCGCAGGCGGCAGCATCATCAACTGCTCCAGCGTGCACCAGATCATCCCAAAACCCGGCTATCTCGCTTATTCCATCAGCAAGGGCGGCATGGCCAATCTTACGCGTACGCTGGCGCTCGAATTCGCGGGCCGCGGCATTCGCGTCAATGCGGTGGGTCCGGGCGCGATCGACACGCCGATCAACGCGGCCTGGACCGGCGACCCGGAAAAGCGCGGCGTCGTCACCGGACACATTCCCATGGGGCGCGTCGGCACGCCGGAAGAGATCGCCGCCGTGTTCGCCTTCCTCGCCTCGGACGATGCCAGCTACATCACCGGCCAGACCATCTATGCCTGCGGAGGCCTGACCCTGTTCCCCGAATTCCGCGAGAACTGGGCGAGCTAAAGGCGTGCCATGACAATCGGTGCGGATCAACTCTCGGTCGGCCGTTCGAATCCGGCGGTCAGTTTGATCAAGTCACTCTGTCGCGCCGTGCCGGTCTTGCGAAAGAGGTTGTGGAGATGCGTCTTGACGGTCGCCTGCGACGATCCCAGCAGATCGGCCAGGGCCTGCACGCCGCTGACTTTCATGAGGCCGTCGAGCACGCGGATTTCACCCGCGGTGAGGCTGTAAATTTTTGCCAGCGCTTCCAGCGGGGGCGGGCTGGCCGGCGATGTCCTGCGAACGAACACGGCCGCTACTGCGGAATGCACCGCGCCGGCCCGCTGGCGGTCGCCCGACGTCAGCGGCAAGACATGTGCGAACCAGCGGCGAGCGGGTGAATCCGAAAGCGGAATCGCCGCGCCATGGCTTCCGGCCGCGAGGTCGGCGCTCTCGGCTGCCACCAGCAGGTCCCGGAGCATGCGGTGCGCCTCTGGCGCGACAGCCGCCAGTGCGCCTCGCCGCTCGCGCAGTAGCGCGCCGTCGTCGAGCATGGCGCGCGCCTGCTCATTGACATGGACGATCCGGCCGTTCTGCCCCAACAGGAATATGGCGGCCTCGATATTGTCGAGAGTTTCGGTGAGAACCGCCTGCGCCGTGTTGCGCTGATCGAACAAGCGGCCAATGGCGACTGCGCGCTGAAAATGCGGCACGATCAGCGCGGCCCGCTGTCTCGCGGCGGCATCGACGATCCCATGGGTGTTATCCCTGCGAATATTGAGCACGGAGGAACTCGTCGTACCCTTTTCCAGGTTGACGCAGACGACGTCGGCAATCCCCTGCGGTTCGACCCATTCCTTGTGGAAGCGCGTCTCGAAGAGCTCCGCTTCGGGAACGATATCGGCCGGCGTGTAGATCAATCCGGGTTCGACAAAAGTTGCCGCCGGGAAGACCGGATTCATCGGCATGTATTTCTCGAAATAGAGACGCGTGTAGTGCGGGTCGTCGTTGAATAAATGTAGTGCGGCCGAACTTTCGCTGGCGACATCGTGCCAATACAGCACGGCGGAAGAGCCGCCGACGAATGCGCAGGAGCGCTCCAGCGCCCGCAGCCAGAGGGTCGGGTCAAGTGCGGCGTCGTAGATATCGCCGATCAGTGCTGAGAGCATCGAGGCTTCAGACGTCACGGCCAACCCAAATCGTATCGAGCATGCATTCGCGATATTCTCGGCATTTGCGCCTGTTTGCGTCACGTAACACACCTCAGGTCACGCTCACCACAATCATACCTGCAAAAAATGACAGATATGGCAAGCGTCATGCACGGTGGAACGGCGAAGGCGTAATTGCTCAGATCACGGCTTTCCTGCCGTGCTCTTGAGCACGGCCGAATTTGCCAGGAAGTGCCCTCCATCGTTTGCATCGACTTGCCTGCGTTCGCCAGAACTCGCCGCCGATGCCCGGACCATTCGTGCCGCTCTCTGGAGGGCGGCGCTTGCTGCCGCGAAGCATCGCGATGCAATCAAGCAACAATCGGAAAAAACCGGGCGGTCGGCGCCGCACGCACAGACGAATTCAACCGAACGGTTGATGTCCGGCCTGTCGCCTTGGCCCACAGTTACGTTGGGCGCAATTGGTTAACCGACTGACCAGGATCGGCCAGCGTTTTTGAGCCGGGCGCGCAAATGCCTCGTGAGGTCCCTCAAGCGACGTTTCGTCTGATCAAATCTTTCGCTGGCGCTCTGGATATTGACCTCAATCGTCGTCCTCTCGGTAGACCCGGCGCCCGCTGCCGCGCAAGTGGTCTGCGGCGAAGCGGGGACAGGCAATCCGATCGGCCTCGCGACGGGCATCGGCGCCGTCGCGTGTGGCGGCAATGCTAGCGGTTCCGGCAGCGCGACGATGGGCGCCTTCAGCAAGGCGAGCGATGTCAGTAGCACGGCCCTCGGTTCGAGCAGCACGGCCAGCGGGGCATTTAGCACGGCGACCGGCAATGCCAGCGTTGCAAGCGGCTACGACAGCACTGCGAGCGGTGCTGCCAGTTTGGCGGCCGGCCTCGGCAGCACAGCGAACGGCACAAACAGTCAAGCGACCGGCGCCGGCAGCACCGCGATCGGCGGCGCCGTGTTCGTCGGCGATGCTGCCATTGGGTCGGGCAATTACAGTGTCGCGATCGGAGGCGCCGGCGACGGAGCCGCCGGCGTAGGCGCACATTCCAGCGGCGACAAATCGATCGCGATCGGCCTGAGTAGCGTTGCGGCGGGCCCATCCTCGACGGCCATCGGCACCGGCGCCTCAGCCGGCTTCGCAAACTCGACCGCGGTCGGCACCGGCGCGACGGCGACGGCCGCCAATCAGGTCGCGATTGGAACGTCCAGCAACAGCTATCGCATGGCCGGTGTCGCGTCCGCGGCAAGCCTCGCGGCGCAAAGCGGACCGGTCTCCTTCGTCACCACGGATGCGGCCGGCAATCTTGCGACGTCGAGCTTCAATCCGGCGAGCCTCACGACATTGCAGTCGCAGTTCACCTCGCTGCAGTCGCAGGTCACGTCGTTGCAGTCGCAAGTGATGGACAGCCGGCTCGAGGCTCGCAGCGGCACCGCCGTCGCGCTCGCGGCCGGTTCGACGCCGGCGCTACAAGCGGGTCGCAAGTTCGCGCTCTCGGCCGGCTACGGCAATTTCGAGGGCGCCAATGCCTTTGCGCTCGGCGCCACCGCGCTGCTCTATGACGGCAAGAGCTATGCGATCATCGCCAATGCCGGCGGCGGCATCGGACTCGAGCGCAACGTTGCAGGCGGGCGCGGTGCCGTCTCGATCCAGTGGTAGGAAGAACCCGTTCGCGATGATGCTGCGTTGGTTGAGTGCGGGCCTTGGTCTACCGATTGCCGGGCTCCCTATTCTGGGAGCCGTGACGACATCTGCGCAGCAGACCCCGCCGCAGCCGCATCAGGCGCCGGCGCAGCAACAGGCGGCCAAGCCCGCCAACATCGACCGCAACGGCGTGCTGATGCTGATCCGCTCGACGCTGCTTGCGCTCGATCACGCCAACAAGACCGGGAATTACACCGTGCTCCGCGACCTCGGCGCGCCCGGCTTTCAGGTGAACACCGCTGCAAAGCTTGCGGAGATTTTTGCCAAGCAGCGCGGCGACAAGCTCGATCTCTCTGGTGTCGCCGTCATCGATCCGCAATTGTCGCTGCTGCCGCAGATCGAGCCGAGCGGAATGCTGCATATGGCAGGATTTTTTCCGTCGGTGCCCTCGCAGGTGAATTTTGAACTGCTGTTCGCGCCGGTCGAAGGACAATGGCGCGTGTTTGGCGTGTCGCTGTCGGTCGGTCAGTCCGCCCCCGTGGCGCCCGACGTGCCCGAGCCTTCACCGGGCAAATCCGTTGTTTCGCAAAAGCAGGCCACGCCGACGAAGCCAAGCGTGCCCTCGAAATAGCCGTCGCTATCTTCATCGCAACGATTGTCGAGCGGAACTTAACGCGGGTTGTCGTCGTCAATCTTGTGGTAGCGTGTTACTGAACACACCAATGTCCTACAGCCAATGGTGGCGGTCCGATTCCGATCTCCACGTCTCACGGCCGATGGTTCGCCGATGTGCTGCCGCTGACGTCAGGCGACCGCCAGCGCACCGGCGCGCTGCATTCCGCCGTCGCCGCGGTCTTCGTCCGCAAGACCTCGCCCGCAAGTCCGCCGCCGTTGGAGGCGCTCGCAAAGCTCTACAAGCTCACCGCGAGCGAGATCCGCGTGCTCGACGCCGTCATAAAGGTGAGCGGGGTGAAGGCGCTGGCCGAGGCTCTCGGGCTGACGCAGGCCACTGTCAAGACGCATCTGCACAACGTTTTCCGCAAGACCGGCACGGCGCGGCAGAGCGATCTCGTGAAGCTGGTTGCGGGATTCGAGCCGTCCGAGCGGCCGTGATCTGGCAAAACCCGCCTGCGCAGACTACATCTGCGCCATGGCAAATGCTCCGCTGACAACCCCTCCGCTCCGGGATTTCATCGACCGGCACGAAAAACTGTTCGTGCTGACCGGCGCCGGCTGCAGCACCAATTCGGGCATTCCCGACTATCGCGACAGCCATGGCAACTGGAAGCGGACCCAGCCCGTCAATTTCCAGGCCTTCATGTCCGAAGATCGTACGCGCCGGCGCTATTGGGCGCGCAGCCTGATCGGCTGGCGGCGGTTCGGCCGGGCGAGGCCGAATGACGCGCATCATGCGTTGGCCCGGCTTGAGGCGAACGGGCGGTGCGGGATGCTGCTGACCCAGAATGTTGACCGGCTGCATCAATCCGCCGGTCACCGGCAGGTGATCGACCTGCACGGAAGGCTCGATCTGGTCCGCTGCATGGGCTGCGGCGAAAAGACGCCGCGGAGCGAATTCCAGGAGACGCTTGGTCGCGCCAATGCGGATTGGTTGACGCTCGATGCTGCAGACGCGCCCGATGGCGACGCCGACCTGGAGCACGCTGATTTTTCGTCATTCACGGTGCCGGCCTGCGAAGCCTGCGGCGGCATCCTCAAGCCCGATGTCGTGTTCTTCGGTGAGAACGTCCCGCGCGACATCGTTGCTGCCGCGCAGGATCATCTGGCGCAGGCCGACGCCATGCTGATCGTCGGCTCCTCCCTGATGGTCTATTCCGGCTTCCGCTTCGTGCAAGCTGCCGCGCACCGGCAAATTCCGATCGCCGCCGTCAATCTCGGACGCACGCGCGCCGATGATCTCCTCACGCTGAAGGTCGAGGAGCGCTGCGAAGCGGCGCTTGCATTCCTGCTCTGATCGCGCAGGCTGCGAACACGCCTTGCCTATTGCATAGGTGCCAAGCAGAATAGCCGGGCGCGGCGTAATCCTCGCCACCCATGGCATGGAAATTGCTGCGCTTTTGTCCCCAGTCTTGACGATCAGCACGGAGAATTCGGAATGCATGAGGGAGCCGAGGTGCGGCTTGCCGTCGATATTGGTGGCACGTTCACCGACATCGTGCTGGACATGGGTCAGGATCGCAAGACGCGCAAGGTGCTGACGACGCCGCAGCGCCCCGAACAGGCGGTGCTGGACGGCATGCGGCTCATTCTCGCTGACGCGCGCGCGCATATCAGCGACATCGACGTCTTCATTCACGGCACGACGCTTGCGACCAACGCAATCATCGAGCGTCGCGGTGCCAAGACGGCGCTGATCGCGACCGAAGGCTTTCGCGACGTGCTCGATATCGGCACCGAGAGCCGCTACGACCAGTATGATCTCTCCATCGACAAGCCGAAGCCGCTGGCGCCCCGGTCTCTGCGCTTTACCGTGCCGGAGCGCATCGACGCCCAGGGTGCGGTCCGCCTCCCGCTGGACGAAGCGGCGGTGCGCGCGCTCGCGCCAAGATTGCGTGCCCTGAACGTCGAAAGCGTCGCGATCGCGTTCCTGCACTCCTACGCCAATCCCGAGCACGAGCGCCGCGCGGCCGCGATCATCAGTGAGGAGATGCCCGGCATTTCCGTGACCGCATCGTCCGCGGTGTGCCCGGAGATCCGCGAATATGAGCGCACGTCGACTGCGGTGGCCAACGCCTATGTGCAGCCGCTGATCGACGGCTATCTCGCCCGCATGTCCGATGCTTTGCAGGTCGAGCAGTACCGTGGCGCGATCTATCTCGTCACCTCCGGCGGCGGTGTCACCTCGATCGAGACGGCGCGGCGTTTTCCGGTGCGTCTCGTCGAATCCGGCCCTGCCGGCGGTGCCATCTTCGCGGCGCAGATCGCGGCGCGTCTCGGCGAGAGCAAGGTGCTGTCCTTCGACATGGGCGGCACCACGGCAAAGATCTGCCTGATCGAAAAATACCAGCCCGAGACCTCGCGCGTGTTCGAGGTCGATCGCGCTGCGCGCTTCCTGAAAGGTTCGGGGCTGCCAGTGCGGATTCCCGTGATTGAGATGGTGGAGATCGGCGCCGGCGGTGGCTCGATCGCCCATGTCGACGCCATGAAGCGCGTCACCGTCGGCCCCGAGAGTGCCTCGTCGGAGCCGGGGCCCGCTTGCTACGGCCGCGGTGGCCTGCGCCCGGCCGTGACGGATGCGGATGTTGCGCTGGGCATGATCGATCCCGATGCATTCGCGGGCGGCACGATCAAGCTCGACCCGGAACTCTCGAAGCAGGCGCTGCTGCGCGCCGTCGGCGCGCCGCTGGGTCTGTCGGCCGAGACTGCGGCCTATGCTGTGCACGAGGTCGTCTGCGAGAACATGGCGAGTGCGGCACGCGTCCATGCGGTCGAGCGCGGCGAGATTGTCGGCCAGCACACGCTGATCGCTTTTGGTGGCGCCGCACCGCTGCACGCGGCGCGCGTCGCCGAGAAGATCGGTGTCTCCCGCGTGATCGTACCCTCCAATGCTGGCGTGGGTTCGGCCGTTGGCTTCCTTGCGGCTCCGATCGCCTATGAGCTGGTGCGCAGCCGGCATGTTCGGCTCGACGATTTCGACACCGAAGCGGTCTCCGACCTGCTCCAGGAGATGGTGACCGAAGCCCGTGCGCTGGTCGAGACGGGTGCGGCAGGCGCGCCGGTGCGCGAGCGCCGCGCCGCTTTCATGCGCTATGTCGGCCAGGGCCACGAGATCTCGATCGAGTTGCCGAACCGGCGGTTGGCGACGGCCGATCTGGCCGGCCTGCGCCAGAAGTTCGAGGCGGATTATGCGGCGATGTTCGAGCGGCCGATTCCGGGTGCCGCGATCGAGGTCCTGAGCTGGTCGGTGCTCGCGACCACCGAGGCACGCAATCCGCCGCGCGTCGCCGATGTGGCGCGCATGCCCGCCGGCAAGGCGTCGGGTAGCCGCAAATTCTTCGACGGCCGGGCCGGGAAAGTGATCGAGATACCGCTTTACCGCCGCGAGGACATGGCACCGGGCGCGACGATTGCGGGTCCGGCGGTGATCGCTGAGGACGAGACTTCGACTTTCGTCTCCACGAGTTTTGACGCCCATATCGACGGTGCTGGCAGCATCGTCATGGAACGGAAGGCGGCCTGATCATGAGCAAGGCAAGCGGCGCGAGCCTGATCGACCTTCAGATCATGTGGCACCGGCTGATCGCCGTGGTCGAGGAGCAGGCGCAGGTGCTGCTCCGCACCGCCTTCAGCCCGATCGTGCGTGAATGCGGCGACCTCTCCGCCGGCGTGTTCGACCTCAGGGGACGGATGCTGGCGCAGGCGGTGACCGGCACGCCCGGCCACGTCAATTCGATGGCGGAATCGGTCAAGCACTTCATTGCCCACTTCCCGATCGAGACGATGAAAGAGGGCGACGCCTACATCACCAACGATCCCTGGATGGGCACCGGCCATCTCAACGATTTCGTCGTCACCACGCCCTGCTTCAAGGATGGCAAGCCCGTCGCGCTGTTCTCCTGCACCAGCCATCTCATGGACATCGGCGGCATCGGCTTCGGGCCCGACGCCACCGACGTCTTCATGGAGGGGCTCTATATCCCGATGCTGAAGCTGATCGACCAGGGCGTCGTCAACGAGACGCTGATGGCGATGATCCGCACCAATACGCGGCTGCCGATTGACACCGAAGGCGACACCTATTCGCTGGCCGGCTGCAACGACGTCGGCTGCGAGCGCCTGGTCGAGATGATGACCGAGTTCGGCATCGATACGCTCGACGAGCTCGGCGACTACATTTGCGACCGCTCGCGCGAGGCCGTGCTGGCCGAGATCGCGAAACTGCCGAAGGGCAGCTGGCGCAATACCATGGTTGTCGATGGCTACGACGCACCGGTCACGCTGGCGGCGACGCTGACGATCTCGGACGAAGGCATTCACGTCGATTTCGACGGCACCTCGTCCGCCTCGAAGTTCGGCATCAACGTGCCGCTCTCCTACACCATAGCCTATACCGTGTTCGGCCTCGGCTGTGTCGTCGCCTCGCAGATCCCCAACAACGCGGGCTCGCTCTCGCCGCTGACGGTGTCGGCGCCTTCGGGCGCGATCCTCAATGCGCCGAAGCCCGCGCCGGTCGCCTCGCGGCATATTATCGGCCAGATGCTGCCCGACGTCGTGTTCGGTTGCCTGCGCCAGATCATTCCCGAGGACGTGCCGGCGGAAGGCACCTCCTGCCTGTGGAACCTCAACGTGCGCGGACAGACCCGCAGCGGCGCGGGCGGAAACTACGGATTCTCGATGGCGGTGACCAGCAATGGCGGCACCGGCGCGCGCTTTGCAAAGGACGGGCTGTCAGCCACCGCTTATCCCAGCGGCGTGCGCGGCACGCCCGTGGAGATCGCCGAGACGCAGACGCCGCTGATCTTCTGGCGCAAGGAGCTGCGCCCGGATTCCGGCGGGGCGGGCCGCACCCGCGGCGGCCTCGGCCAGATCATCGAGGTCGGCAGCGGCGTCGATGCGCCGTTCGACATTCTGGCGGCGTTCGACCGCATCGATCATCCGCCACGCGGCCGCGATGGCGGCAAGAACGGCGAGGCCGGCTATGTCGGCCTGAAGTCCGGCAAGAAGCTGCGTGGGAAAGGTTTTCAGCAGGTGCCGTCGGACGACCGGCTGGTGGTGCTGACGCCGGGCGGCGCCGGCATCGGTGCTCCTACCGAGCGCGATCGCGCGGCCATCAAGGACGACATCGAAAGCGGTCTCGTGTCCGCCGACAACGCAGTTGAGGTTTATGGATATGCGCGGTGACGCGCCAGTGCAGGTCATAAACGGAGGGCTTCAATGATCACGCGACGGAACTTCACTGCGGGCGCAGCGACGCTGCTGGCCAGCAGCCAGATCTCGACCCGCGCGCGGGCGGCGACGGTGAGCTGGGATATGTCGACGGTCTGGCCCGACGGCAATTTCCACACCCAGAATGCGTTTGCTTTCGCCGAGGAAGTGAAGAAGCAGACTGAAGGCGCAGTCGCGATCACCGTGAAGGCCGGCGGACAGCTCGGCTTCAAGGGCCCCGAGCATCTGCGCGCCGTGCGCGACGGCCTGGTGCCGCTCGCCGACGTCCTCAACATCCAGCAGGTTGGCGACGAGCCCTTCATGGGCGTCGAGAGCATCCCGTTCCTGTGCAGCTCGATGGAGGAATTGAAGGTGCTGCACAAATATGTGCGGCCAGAATACGAGAAAGTCGCCGCGCGCAACAACCAGAAGATTCTCTACATCGTGCCGTGGCCGACGCAATATCTGCACCTCAAGGTCAAGGTCGCCGATGTCGACGGCCTCAAGAACATCAAGATCCGCGTGCCCGACAAGAACGCCGTCGAGATGCTGGCCGTGGTCGGCATGGCGCCGGTGATGATCCCCTGGGGCGAGACGATTCCGGCGCTCGCCTCCGGCGCGGTCTCGGGCGTCTCCACCTCGGCGGTGTCGGGCGTCGACGGAAAATTCTGGGAATTCCTGAAGTACATCTACCCGACCAATCACGTCTGGTCGTCGCAGATGCTCACCGTCAATCTCGACTCCTGGAAGGCGCTCTCGAGCGACCAGCAGCAGCTGGTCGCGGGCGTCGCCGCCAAGATGGAGCCGGGCTTCTGGGCCAACTCGCTCAAGGCTGACGTCGACAGCCTCAACCGTCTCAAGGAAGGCGGCATGGAGGTGGTGCCGGTCTCGGACGCCATGATCACGGACATTCGCAGCAAGACCGCGCCGCAGCTCGACGCGTTCCTCAAGCGCGTGCCGGCGGCCGACAAGCCCGTGCGGGCCTATCTCGCCGAAATGAAGCGCTGAGGGATTTGCGGTGGCGGATGTTTTGCCTGCGTCGTCCCATAGTCTCAACGCGGCGGCGCCGGCGCCGCTGCGCATCCTGCTTGACGGCATCGACCGCCTTGGCCGGCTCGACGGCTGGATTGGTGGCGGCTGCCTGCTGACGCTGACACTGCTGATGCTGTGCGAGGTTGCGACCCGCTTCCTCTCAAATTTCCTGCCGTTCTTTCCGCCGACGATCTCGATCGCGTGGGAATATTCTTCTTACCTGATGGCGGCGTCCTTCACTTTCGGCGCCGCCATGACGCTGCGCGTCGGCGGCCACATCCGCGTCGTGCTGCTGCTCAAGAACGTTCCGGCGGCATTCCGGCGTGCGCTCGAGGTTCTCGCCGCGTTGGGAGGCTTCGTCTTCATGGCCTTCCTGTCCTCCTCCATGGCGAAGTTCGCCTGGGGCGCTTTCATTCGCGGTCAGGTCTCGACCTCGAGCGATACGCCGCTGTGGTTTCCGCAAGCGGTCGTCGCCTTCGGCATGCTGCTGCTCACGCTCCAGTTCCTGGCGCGCGCGATCCAGGCGGCGCTCGGCCTGCCGCTAGAGGATCACCGCATGAAGGCCACCCCCGTCGAATGATCGCGCTCGCGCCCGCCATCGGACATCGGATCCCATGACCATCGAAGTCGTTGCTCTCTTTGCGATCCTGTTCGCGCTTCTGGCCTGCGGCATGTGGATCGGTCTGACGCTTGCGCTCACCGCCACGCTGCTGCTCGCGATGTTCCGCTCGATCCCGCTCGACAAGCTATTGCCGCAATATGCCTGGAACATCCTGACCACCCAGGAGCTGCTGGCGCTGCCGCTGTTCATCCTGATGGGCGAGCTGTTGTTCCGCACCCGCTTGTCGCGCTCGCTATTCCAGGGCCTCGCGCCTTGGGCTGGGCTTTTGCCCGGCCGCCTGCTGCATGTGAACGTGATCGGCTGCACCATCTTCGCGGCAATCTCCGGTTCGTCGGCCGCGACCACGCAGGTGATCGGCCGCATGTCGCTCAACGAGCTCCTGCGCCGCGGCTATTCCCGCGACATCGCGATCGGCTCGCTCGCCGGCGCCGGCACGCTCGGCTTTTTGATCCCGCCATCCAACATCATGATCATTTATGGCGTGCTCGGCGACGTCTCGATCCTGAAGCTGTTCACCGCCGGCGTGCTGCCCGGCCTGCTGCTGGCGGCCACTTTCATGGGCTGGGTGATGCTGCACACGACGCTGAACCCCAGCATGGTCCCGGAGGCCGAAGCAAAACTCTCGCAGGTGCCATGGCGCGAACGCTTCGCCGCGCTGAAGGACCTGGCGCCGGCGCTGTTCCTGATCGCCTGCGTGCTCGGCTCGATGTATGGCGGGCTGGCGACGCCGTCGGAGGCGGCCGCGGTCGGCGTGGCCGGCGCGGCGCTGGTCGCCTGGGCGCAGGGATCGATGTCGCAGCAGGTGATGCGCGACGTGCTGATCGGCTCAGTCGTGACCTGCTCGATGATCGCACTGATCGTGCTCGGCGCCTCGATTCTCGGAAATGCTGCAGCCTTCCTCGGCATCCCTCAGGCGGTCGCCGCCTTCGTCAAGGGCCTGGGGCTGTCGCCCTTCATGCTGATCGTCGTGCTGATCATCTTCTACCTGACCCTCGGCTGCTTCCTCGACGGCTTCTCGATGATCGTGATGACGCTGCCGATCGTGCTGCCGATCGTGAAGGGGGCGGGCTTCGACGAGATCTGGTTCGGTATCTTCCTCGTGCTCGCCGTCGAGATGGCGCAGATCACTCCGCCTGTCGGTTTCAACCTGTTCGTGATCCAGGGCCTGACCGAAGACGGCCTCGGCTACATCGCGCGCGTCACGATGCCGTATCTGATGATCATGATCGGCTTCGTGCTGTTGCTTACGCTGTGGCCCGGCATCGTCACGATCCTGCCGCGGGTGCTGTACGGATAGATTTGCGCCGCCCCGGCCTTGAGACCGGGACGGCATTTAGATCCTTCAGGTCTTACGCCGCAGCCTTCTTCCGCGCCTGCTCCGCCTTGTACAGCTCGAACTCCTCCGCGATCGCGCGTGCGACCGAGGGCCGCTGGCGCAGGCGCTCGTAATAGGCCTTCACGTTCGGCCATTTCGCGAGCTCGATCGGCGGCGTTGCCATGGTCCAGTTGATGACCGTGACGAGATAAGCATCGGCCACGCTGAAATGGTCGAGCAGGAAGTCGCGGCCCTTCAGGTAATTATCGAGATAATCGAGCCGCGGCAGGTTCTTCTCCAGCGCATAGGCCTTGGTTTCCTGCGGCGCCTTGCGGTCGAGCACGGGGATGAACAGGCCCTTGTGCAACTCGGTGCCGATGAAGCAGAGCCATTGATGCAGCCGGGTGCGATCAATGCCCTCGGCAGCGCCGAGGCCGGATTGCGGAAAGCGGTCGGCGACATATTGCAGGATCGCGGCGTTCTCGGTCAGCACCACGCCCTCGTCGGTGCGCAGCGTCGGCACCAGGCCGATCGGATTCACGGTGCGGAAGTCGGTGCCGTCGTTCAGCACCTTCTTGGTCGGCGGATCGACTTCGAGATAATTCGCGTCGGCGCCGGCTTCATACAGCGCGACGCGGGTCGCCATCGAACAAGCGAGCGGCGAGAAATAAAGATCCATCTTTGGCCTCCTTGGCAATTCCTTGGCAGTTCCTTGGGGTGTTGCTCAACCTGGCCAGATTGATTTTTGTACCATCTTGCATATTATATCGGTGGTCAAGGATTATTTTGCGAAATGGTACAAAAATCGAAAGGACCGCCCGTAGCGGCGTCCGAGCAGCCAAAGCGTCGCGGCCGCCCGCGTGCCTACGAGCCCGATGTCGCCCTCGGCAAGGCGCTCGACCTGTTCCGCACGCAGGGTTTTGCCGCGACCTCGCTCGACGATCTCAGCGAAGCGACCGGCATGAACCGGCCGAGCCTCTACGGCGCCTTCGGTGACAAGCGCGAGCTCTACATCAAGAGCTACCAGCGCTACCGCGATGAGGCGCGCGCGTCGATGGTCGCGATCTTTCGCGAGGAGATGCCGCTGCGCCTGAGGCTGGAGCGCATCTTCGCCTGCGCGCTGAACATCTATCTCTCCGGCGAGACCGGCCCGCGTGGCTGCTTCACGGTGGTGACGGCGGCATCCGAAGCAGTGAGCGATCCCGACATCCGCGCCATGGTGCTCGACGGTCTTACTGACCTCGACAAGGCTTTTGCGAATTGCTTCCGTCGCGCCAAGGAGAAGGGCGAGCTGCCTGGGAGTGCCGACCCCGCCGTGCTGGCGCAGCTCGCCTCCGCAACGGTCCACTCGATCGCCATCCGCTCCCGCGCCCGTGTCTCGCGCGAGGATCTGGAAGCGATCGTGAAAGGCGCGATCGATGTGATGGTGGGCGCCAAGAGTTAAGCTGTCGTCATCCACGATGAACGTAGGGCGCGCGGGTTACTCTCCCAGTCGTCCTGGCGACAGCCGAGACGAGTCGCCAACCTTCCCTTACTTACGCCGCGCGGATATGCGCGAGGAAGCGATCGACCTCGTCCCGCAGCCGCTGCGACTGTTTCGACAGCTCGATCGCCGAGCCCAGAACTTCCTCCGCCGCTGTCCCCGTCGCGGCGATGCCGGCGGTGACGCCGGCGATGTTTTGCGAGACCTCGCCGGTGCGGGCGGCGGCCTGCTGGACGTTCTGCGCGATTTCCTGCGTCGCCGTGCCTTGCTGGCCGACGGCCGCCGCAATCGCGGCCGAGATTTCATCGACCTGCTGGATCGTCGCGCAGATCGACTGGATACCATCCACCGCGCCGGTGGTCTCGCCCTGCACGGCGGTGACCTGCGCGCCGATCTCCTCGGTCGCCTTCGCGGTCTGGGTTGCCAGCGCCTTCACTTCGGAGGCGACCACCGCAAAGCCACGGCCGGCTTCGCCCGCGCGCGCAGCCTCGATCGTCGCGTTCAGTGCCAGCAGATTGGTCTGCCCCGCGATGCCGCTGATGAAGGAGACGACGTCGCCGATTTTTTGCGCGGCGTCTGCCAGGCTCTGCACGCGCTCATTCGACCGCCGTCCGTCGCTCGCGGCTTTGCCAACCACCTCGGTCGCGTGCGCGAGGCGTCGGCTGATCTCGGTCATCGACGATGACAGCTCTTCCGCGGCTGCAGCAACCGTCTGCACGTTCTCCGAGGCGAGCGCCGAGGCCGACGACACCGTGCCGGTCTGCTGCCGTGACTGCTCGACGATGGCCGACATCGAGCGCGCCGTGTGCTCCATCTCGACCGCGGCCGAGGACACCGTGGTGACGACGTCGCGGATGCTGGCTTCGAAATTGTCGGCGAGCGCGCCGAAGGCGCGTCGTTTCTCCGCTTCGGACTGCGCCTTGGCCTCAAGCTGATCGGCCTGGAGCTTGTTGAAGTTGACGGCATTGTCGCGGAACACCGCGACTGCCTTCACCATGGCGCCGACCTCGTCATTCGCCTTGCTGGCGGGAATGGCGACGTCGAGGTGTCCGTCCGCGAGTTCGCGCATCACGCTCGTGATGGAGAGGATCGGGCGCGAAATGCTGCGGGCGATGAGATAGCCGACGATCGCCGCCAGCACGAGCCCGAGCGCAGCGATGCCGAATGCCAGCAGCCAGGCACGGTCGGCGGAGGCCACATAGTCGGCATTGTCCATCACCAGCTCGACCGCGCCGAGCGGCTTGCCGGAAAAATCTCTGATCGGTCCGAGCAGCGCGGCCACCGGCGTGGTGTCGAGCCTGGCCTGTCGTACCGTGAAGTCGCCGCCGGCGGCGCGGCCGTAATCGGACGCGTCGAAGAAGCTCTTGCCCTTCAGCGTGCCGCCGAACAGCTTGAAGCCGCCGCCGTCCGCGAGATGGAAGGCGATGTCGACGTGGCGGTTGGTCTTGAAATCGTCGAGGAAGGACTGGCCGAAGGTCAGGCCAAACTCCACTGAGCCGAGATGCTTGCCGCCTTGCGCGATCGGCACGACGCCGCGGATGCCGAGCCCGGCCAGGCCGCCCTCGAGGCCGACCACGACCTTGTGCTCCTGGTTGGCCATGATCACGGTTTTGCGGAAGCCCGAGAGGTCGTCGCCAAATTTAGCAGGCTGGTGCACGCGCAGGAACGACGTCGCGGGCGCCACGTGGAACTGGAACTGTTCGACGCCATACTCCGATTTGGTCGCGGCAAAGACCGGCCCGAACAGGCCGATTAGAGCGTTGCGATCCTGCTTGGCCATAGCGTCCTGCGTCGCCGGCATCGCGGCGACGACGGCGCTCATGGCGGCGGCGCGCTGGGATTCCTCGGCAATTCGCGACTGGAGCGCGTCGTAATGACTGCGAAGCTCGCGCTGGTCGGCCCGGTCGATAATGCCGGAAATGATCCACATCGCCCCGAGCACGGCGAACAGGGCGGTCGCCGCCGCCGTCACCGCCAGCGCAACCGTGATCCGCATCCTGAGGCCGAGCGTGAAGCGCATGTCCGACTCGTTCGTTGAGCGTTGATTAACAACGCCTATCAACTTCTCGCTAAGAGAGGGTGAACGAGATACCGGCCGACGATTAGTGATTTTACGGGCTCGGGTGGCACGTGAGGTCTCAATACCCCCGCGTCCGGTCCACCACGTTCTCCAGCACGCCCCCACTCTCGAACCGCGCGATCTGCTCGGCGACATAGGCCGAGATCGCGTCCGCATCGGTGTCGGCCGCGTTGTGCGGGGTCAGCAGCACCTTGGGATGGGTCCAGAACCGGCTGTCCGCCGGCTGCGGCTCCTGCACGAAGACGTCGAGCGAGGCGGCGCCCAGCGTGCCATCGTCGAGGCAGGCCAGGATGTCAGCCTCGTTCTGCAAGGCCCCGCGGCCGGCATTGATCAGCACGGGCGCGCCGAGCGGGCTGTTGCGGTTGAGCTTGGTGAAGACGTCGCGGTTGAGGATGCCGCTTGTGCCAGGCGTCAGCGGCAGCAGTGACACCAGGATATCGGTCGTGCGCAGGAATGCGTCGATCTGTTCCGCGCCGTGGAAGCATTCGACGCCCGCGATGGTGCGCGGGCTGCGGCTCCAGCCGGCGACGCGGAAGCCGAGCCGCCGCAGCACGTCGGCCGCGTCAGAGCCGAGCGTGCCCAGCCCCATCACACCGACTGTGACGGCGCCCGCCGGCCACTGATATATCGGCTCCCAGCGTTTTTCTCGCTGCGACTGGCGCAGATAAAGCTCCTGGCGGTGGTGCATCAAGACATGCAGCACGACGTATTCGGTCATGCGGCCGGTCAGATCAGGCACGGCCACGCGCACCAGCGGCACGCCGGGCAGGCTCTTGTCCGCCATCAACGCATCGACGCCGGCACCCAGATTGAAGATCGCACGCAGATTGGGAAAGGCGCCGAGGTCGCCCGGCACCGGCTTCCACACTGCGGCATAGTGCACCTCGGCAGGATCGAGCCCGGCATGGGGCAGCAGCACCACCCGACGGCCGCCGCAGACCGCATCGAACCGGGCCTTCCAGCGCTCCGGCAGCCAGTTCTGCTGCGTGCTGTTGATCAGGACGGCCAATGTGCCTTTGGTCATTCGAAGTGCCTCGTCGGTTCCGCTTTTGAAGGCCCTCCTTGGCATGATCTGCCGGATTTTTCTCGCAAATTTTTTCCGCAGCCCTGTCGGGGCGGGGCATATTGGATCGTCTTCAAAACAAGCGTTCAGGGAAGGTGCTGCCCATGCTTTATGCGATCCTTTGCTATCATGATGAGGACTTCGTCGGCTCCTGGAGCAAGGACCAGGACGAAGCCGTGATGAAGAAGCTCGCCGTGGTGCAGGAGAAGCTCACACAGCAGGGGCGGCTCGGCCCGGTGGCGCGGCTGTTGCCGACCACTGCGGCGGCGACGCTGCGCAAGGAGGATCCGCCGCTGGTGCTCGACGGCCCCTATGCCGAGACCAAGGAGCAGTTGCTCGGCTTCTATATCGTCGATTGCAAGAATCTCGACGAGGCGCTCGACGTCGCGCGCGACCTCGGCTCGGCCAATCCCGGCGGCGCTTATGAGGTGCGTCCCGTCGGCGTATTTCGGCCCGGAGGAATTTCGGCGTGAGCGAGGCCGACACCGCCTGGATCGAGACCGCGCTGACCTCGGCGCGACCCCAGGCGGTGGGCGCGCTGCTCCGCTATTTCCGCGATCTCGATACCGCCGAGGAGGCGTTTCAGAACGCCTGCCTGCGCGCGCTCAAAACCTGGCCGCAGAACGGGCCGCCGCGCGATCCCGCGGCCTGGTTGATCATGGTCGGGCGCAACGTCGCGATCGACGAGGTGCGCCGGACCCGCAAGCAGCAGCCGTTGCCCGAGGACGACCAGGCGATCTCCGACCTCGACGACGCCGAAGGCGCGCTTGCCGAGCGGCTCGACGGCTCGCACTACCGCGACGACATTTTGCGGCTGATGTTCATCTGCTGTCATCCAGGGCTGCCGGCGACGCAGCAGATCGCGCTGGCGCTCCGCATCGTCTCCGGTCTGACCGTGAAGCAGATCGCGCGCGCTTTCCTGGTGTCGGAGGCGGCGATGGAGCAGCGCATCACGCGTGCCAAGGCCAAGGTCGCCGAGGCTGGGACGCCGTTCGAGACGCCCGGCGCGGTCGAGCGCTCCGGGCGGCTCGCCGGTGTCGCCGCGATGATCTATTTGATCTTCAACGAGGGCTATTCGGCCAGCGGCGACACCGCCGAAATCAGAAAGCCGCTATGCGAGGAGGCGATCCGGCTGGCGCGGCTGCTGTTGCGGCTGTTCCAGAGCGAGCCGGAGATCATGGGGCTCACGGCGCTCATCTTGCTGCAGCATGCGCGCAGTGCCTCGCGCTTTGCCGCGGATGGCTCGCTGATCCTGCTGGACGATCAGGATCGCTCGCTGTGGAACGGCACCATGATCGCGGAAGGCCTCGCGCTGATCGACAAGGCGATACGCCATCGCCGCAGCGGGCCCTACCAGATCCAGGCCGCGATCGCGGCACTGCATGCCCGCGCCGCGACGCCGGAGGAGACCGACTGGGCCCAGATCGATCTGCTCTACGGGGCGCTGGAAGTGGTGCAGCCCTCGCCGGTGGTGACGCTCAACCGCGCGGTCGCGGTTTCCAAGGTGCGCGGACCGCAAGCTGCGCTCGACCTGATCGAGCCGCTGGCGTCGAAGCTCGCCAATTACTTCCATTTCTACGGCGTGCGCGGCGCCTTCCTGATGCAGCTCGGCCGCAACGAAGAAGCGCGGGTGGCCTTCGACCGCGCCATCGCCCTCGCCAACACCTCCGCAGAAGCCGCCCACATCCGCATGCATCTCGATCGCCTGATCCGGGACAGTCAGCCGAAGGACGCCAATGGCGGCACCAGGCAGGGTGCGAAGGTGAAGTGACGGCGAAATAATTGCATTTCCGATTGTCGGCCCCGACCCGCCCCCTTCGTCTTAATCCCGTATCCAGGGAGCCTTTCATGCTGAAAGCCATTGCCATTGTCGCCATCGTGCTCGCGGTCGGGATCGCGGCGATCTTCGTCTTCGCGCTCACCAAGCCCGACACCTTCCGCGTCGAGCGTTCACTAGCCGTGAAGGCGCCGGCCGATGCGATCTATCCGCAGGTCGCCGATTTCCACCGCTGGACCGGCTGGTCGCCCTATGAGAACCGCGATTTCGCCATGAAGCGCACCTTCGGCGGAACTGCGCAGGGCAAAGGTGCGACCTATGCCTGGGACGGCAACAACAATGTCGGTGCCGGCCATATGGAGATCCTGGAGGCGAGCACGCCGTCAAAACTCCGCATCAAGCTTGATTTCGAGCGCCCGTTTGAAGGCCACAACACCGCCGAGTTCACCTTTGTGCCGCAAGGCGATGCCACACTGGTCACGTGGGCGATGTACGGTCCGGCACCGTTCATGTCCAAGGTCATGCAGGTCTTCATCAACATGGACAGCATGATCGGCAAGGACTTTGAGGCCGGCCTCGCCAGCCTGAAGAAGCTCACCGAGAAATAGCGCCCGCTCTGCCCAACCACACAAGAAGGAGAGAAACGATGCTCAACGCCTATCTGTTCTATCAGGACACCTGCGAGGCGGCGTTCAACTATTACGCCAAGGTTCTCGGCGGCAAGATCGACGCCATGATGCGTGCATCGGACGCGCCGGCGGACATGGCCGCCGCGCCCGGCCGGGAGAAGACGATCATGCATGCGCGGATGTCGCTGCCCGACGGCAGCGTATTGATGGCCTCCGACGCGCCAAGCGAGCATTTTCACAAGCCGCAAGGCTTTTCGATCTCGTTCACGGTGGCGGACCCCGCGGAGGGCGAGCGCAAGTTCAACGCGCTCGCCGACGGCGGCAGCGTGACCATGCCCTTCGGCAAGACGTTCTGGGCCAAGGGCTTTGGCATGTGCGTCGACAAGTTCGGCATTCCCTGGATGGTGAACTGCCCGGCCGAGGGAATGTGACAGCCGCGATCGTCTGACGCGCCAGGCGGCGCCTCCCTCTCCCCGGTCTGAACAGGATACGGGAGAGGGGGCACGCATAAAGCACGTCACGTCATGCGCCGATCGGCCGCGCACCCTTTCAGCGGATCGATCCTGTCACGTCGCTGCTCGGGGGCGGGGACGACGGAACGCAGCGAGGGCAGATCACGAGCTTCATGCCGAGCCGCCTGTCATTCTCCGCTTCGATTTCGTCATGGACGCCCCACCATGCTTCGGAGTACGGGCGCAAGGTGCCGAGCACCCTTTCCCGCTCTTGGTTCGGATCGGTCTCCGCAGGAGCCTGGTTCGCCACACGACGCTTGAGGACAGAGGGACGGTTCGGATCCTGACCGAGGCCGTCCCATGCGATCGGACGGCGTTCCTGCGCAGGCGCGACCGCGCATCCCATCAGCGTTGCGCAAAAAGTGAGCAAGACAAAGCCGTGTCGCATCATGCCGGACCCTCGGTGTCGTACGCGACGCGCAAACTCCGTATGCGGAAGCTTGCATCAGCCGCTTGAATGGAACCTAAGGGAAACGACTGGCCGGCATGGCCGAATATGAATGTTGCTCTCGCATCACATTGCGAGGGCAGTGAGGCCGCTTCGTGAAATGACGCGGACCGCATCGCACAACAACTGGCGCAATATTAGGCTGTGAACTCCGTGACAGAATCGCTAACTATTCCTTCATAAATTCTACAAACTAGGGCGGGCGGACTTGGAAGGGGAGCGACCGATGGCGGCGGCGCTACAGATCAACTTTGCACTTTGGGGTATGCTCATCTGCGCGAGCATGGAATTGACGCAGATGATCCAGAGGTTTTATTAGGCCTCACCAAGCGCGTGAACGGCGCAATTTGCCGGCGCGCTTGTTTGCTAGCTGACGAGCAACGCGATGAGCGTGAAGCTGACGCCTGCGATGACGATCATCGAGACGATGTAGTTGCGCGGTCGCGCTGTTCGTGAGGGTGGCGGTCTTCGCCGTCTTGGCGGCTCCTGCCGGGCGGGCTCCGTCGGCGCGCCCCCCGCAGCCCCTGGAGCCTCCGCGCCCGGCCGGACATACTTCACATAGAGCTCGAGCAACCGCAGCTCGGACGGCAGGTCCATCAGGCCCTCGCGGTCGCGCTGCGACAGCAACTCGA
This sequence comes from Bradyrhizobium sp. 21, assembly GCF_023073335.1. Classification (GTDB taxonomy): domain Bacteria; phylum Pseudomonadota; class Alphaproteobacteria; order Rhizobiales; family Xanthobacteraceae; genus Bradyrhizobium. Next base: position 194,524 of record NZ_JADPJG010000003.1, on the reverse strand, counting down.
ATTCGAGGGTTTCTTCGGAGCTCAGTTGGCCGAGGACGATGCGTCCCCGGTCCGACAGACGGTAGCGAAAATCGGTGGGCTGCATGGTCTGCGACCCGTTCGAAAATGAGTAATCCTGAAAAAGCGCAACCATCCTAGTCTCTGATCACTGCTGGGATTGTGACGGCCCCCGGCCATCGCGATCCGGATGCGGCCTCAATCTGGACGGCACCATCATAGACCGTCGGGAAACGCCGGAAACCGCGTAAATTGTGCAGGCCTTGCGAAGGGCTTGAGCGGATTCAGCGCCATGAAAGTCGGAATCCTGCAAAATTGCCTAATCGCCGGACAGCAGCGGATTCAACCTGGTCAAACGGCTGACTGCCGCCTGATCCTCACCGGCAGCGAGGATAGATCGCGGCGAGGTCGCGCCCCTTCAACAAAAGCAATCTGGACGAGAGGCCGCCGCGGCGGCTGATCCAGTCGCGCACCGGGCCGGGATAGGCGGCAAGCACCGCGTCGGATGCTTCCGGCTCGGCTGAGAAGCGCCCGCGCCGGTCGACCGAGCGCGCCGCATGGAAGCCAAGCACGGCGCGCCTGGTGACGCAGATGCGCTCGCCCGGCACGATGCTCAGCACCAGCGTGCAGGCGGACAGGCAGGGACCGTCGATCACCACGCGCTCGCCGCTCTCGCGCACCCTCTCGAACAGATCGAGGAACGGCCCGACCTGTCCGCCCGGCGACTGGATGATGCGGATTTCGGCGGCGGCGGGTGCGGACGCGAGCAGGCTTGCAGCGAGCATCAAGGCTTTGAGGAAGATGACGTGTCGCATGGAGCACTCCGCGAATCCGATTTCTACAAGCTTCTACCCGTTCCTCCGTTCGCCGCGCAGTGTCGGCAGGCCGATACCCGCCGCATCGAAACCGCCATCGACGGCCAAAATTTGACCCGTGATATAGCTCGATCGTTCCGAGCACAGGAAATAGACCGCTTCGGCGAGTTCCTCCTCCAGGCCGTAGCGGTTGAGCGGGATGGCGTCGTGATAGTCGGCGCGGATCTCCCTGGTGTGCACCTGCTTGGCCATCGCGGTGTCGACCGGCCCCGGCGCGACCGCGTTGACGCGGATGCCGAGCGAGGCGAGCTCGACCGCCAGCTGCTTGGTGAGATGCGCGAGGCCCGCCTTGCTGGTGCCGTAGGCCGAGCGCAATGTGGAGGCGCGCACCGCCGAGATCGATGTGATGTTGACGATGGCGCCGCCATTGCCGTCGCGCATCAGCGGCACCGCCGCCTTGGTGCAGAGGAACGGGCCGGTGAGGTTGACCTCGAGCACCCGCCGCCAATCGGCCTCCGATGTCTCCATCAGCGGCGCGAACACGGCAATGCCGGCATTGTTGACCAGCGCGTCGAGCCGGCCGAACCGCCGCTCGATCGTCGTCATCGCGGCGGCAACCGCGGCTGCGTCCGAGACGTCGCAGGCCAGCGTCAGCGTGGCCTCGTCCCGCCCGATCTCGCCGACCGCGCGGCCGAGCAGCTCGTCCTCGATGTCGAGCAGCGCCACGCGCCAGCCCTCGCCCAGAAATTTCTTCGCGGTCGCAAGGCCGATGCCGCGCGCGGCTCCGGTGACGAGGGCGACTTTTTGCGGGGAGGCGGGCATGGGCTGATCCATCCTGTGTCGAAAAGGGGCATGCGTGAGCACGCGCTCCTTTTACTGCGCTTTGGTCCTGGCGAGGAGGGACTTGATGAGTGACGCGGATAGAGGAAGCCTAGACCAACCCTACGCCAGCTCCGCCGAGGCGCGCTGCATGTTGGCCGACATGTCGGCTGTCACGATGCTCTGCTCCTCGACCGCGGCGGCGGTGGTGGGGGTCACGAACATGCTGTGGTGCTTGCCCTGGACCTCGTCGAGCGAGTAGCCCATCGCGCCCAGGAAGTTCTCGTTGGCGGTGACGATGGTGCCGTCCATGTTGAACTCGATCACGGCCTGCGCACGGCTGATCGCGGCGAGCTTGCCCGCTTCCTCCATGCTCCTCGTCTTGTAGGCCGTGATGTCGGTGGCGAACTTGATGAAGGAGACCACCTTGCCGTTCTCGTCGAGCAGCGGGGCGTAGGAGGCGTGAACCCAGAGTTCCTTGCCGTTCTTGCCGTAGCGCCTGTATTGTGTGGTCTGGAATTCACCGCGATTCAAGCTGGCCCAGAAGTCGCGATAGCGAGCGCTCTCGCGCTCGGCGGGGCTGACGAAGATGCTATGATGCTTGCCTTTGATTTCCGCGAGCGAATAGCCGCTCATCTTGAGCAAGTTCTCGTTGGCATCGAGGATGGTGCCGTCGAGACCGAACTCGATCACGGCCTGGGACCGATCGAGCGCCTCGACCTCTGCGACCGCGTGTCTGACTTTCTTGCTCTGAAAATTGAACAATGGTCGCTCCGTAAGATTCGAAGGCGGTTCAAAAGAATCACCGTACCGTCTCGCTGAGCGGAAAAGTTGCATATGCTCCTTGAGCAACTGTAAACCCTTGCAGGAACCTGCGCGCCTTCCGTAGTCTGCCGGGCAGCACGCATCTTATTCAAGTCACGAGCATTCTCGATTCATATGCGCGGCGGAATTCGCATGCCAACTGCAATGCGACCGTAATTCTACGGGCGCGTTTTGAAGAAATATTTCGCACTCGACGCATGTGTCGCTGCGACCGATTGTCGGCGTCGTCGAGTCTGCATCGTCTTGCATGGGATTGGATCGCTGGAGATTGACGATGCCTGATGACGTCGAACACCTGCTTCGAAATCTTTTCGCCGCCTATCTCGCCAACGACCGACAACAGGTCAGCGATGCGCTTGCCGACGATTTCCGCTTCACCAGCCCATTCGATGACGGCCTCGACAAGGCCACCTATTTCGAACGCTGCTGGCGCGACACCGGCTGGATCGCCCGGCATGATATCGAACGCATCTTCGTCCGGGGCGATGAAGCCTTCGTCACCTATCGCTGCCTGGCAAGAGATGGCAGGAGCTTTCGCAACACCGAGTTCTTCACCTTTGAACGCGGCAAGGTCCGCCGCATCGAGGTCTATTTCGGCGCCACCTTCCAGGGCGGCCGGTTCATGCCGCAGCCGCGTTAGATGGCTGCCTCATCTCCGAATAATTTCTGCCCCGATGTCGGTTCCGCCAGGGGGCGTTCGTCTTACAGGGGAGCACGGGCCAGCTCGGCCCGCCCCAGGACAATGCCACGGAGCAGGTCGATGCGTTTCATGGTGATCGTCAAGGCGACCCCGGATACCGAGGCCGGCAAGATGCCGAGCACGGAGATGCTGGCCGCCATGGGCAAGTTCAACGAGGAGATGGCCAAGGCCGGCGTGATCGAGGCCGGCGAGGGCCTGCATCCGACGGTCACGGGCGCCCGGATGAAGTACGGAACGTCGGAAGCGGGCGTCACCCGCGGCCCGTTCGATCTCTCCCCGGATCTGATCGCCGGCTTCTGGCTGATCAAGACCAATTCGCTCGACGAAGCAGTGGCCTGGATGAAGCGTGCGCCATTCGATCCCGGCTCCGAGATCGAGATCCGCCAGGTGTTCTCGGCCGAGGATTTCGGCGAGGCCTTCACCCCCGAGCTGCGCGAGCAGGAAGAGCGGACCCGCGCTTACGCGGCGAAGAGATAGCTCTGCCCTGGTCCACAACGATACGAGAAATCCCATGCGATTCATGATGCTGATGATCCCGCTCGGCTACGAGGCCGCGCCGCCGGACGTACAACTCGATCCGGAGCGTGTCGCGGCGATGATGCGCTACAACGAGGCCCTGAAGGATGCCGGCATCCTGATCACGCTCGACGGTTTGCACCCGCCGTCGATGGGCGCGCGTGTGACGTTTGCGACCGGTGAGCCGATCGTGACCGACGGCCCCTTTGCCGAGGCCAAGGAAGTCCTGGGCGGCTACTGGATGATCGAGGTTGCCTCGCGCGCCGAGGCGATCGCCTGGGCCCAGAAGTGCCCGGCCTCGGCCAACGAGATCATCGAGATCCGGCAGGTGCAGGAGATGAGCGACTTTCCGCCGGAGGTGCAGGAAGCCGCCGTCGGCTTCGACGATCTGAAGAAGTAAACAAGGGAGAGAACCGATGAGCACTGACACCTATCTCGCCGTCTTCCTCGGCAGCAAGACCAGCCCGAAGATGGCCGCCTGGAATGCGCTGTCCGAGTCCGAGCGCAAGGCGAAGGAAATAGAGGGCATGGCGGCCTGGAAGGGCTGGGTGGAGAAGCACCAGGGCGCGATCCAGGCGATGGGCGGTCCACTCGGCAAGACCAAGAAGGTCGATGCCGGCGGTATCGCGGACATCGCCAATGAGATGGGCGCCTTCACTTTGGTCCGCGCCGCGTCCCATGAAGCCGCTGCAAAAATGTTCGAGAACCACCCGCACTTCGTGATCTTCCCCGGCGAACGCATCGAGATCATGCCGGTGCTGCCGATCCCGGGCGGTTAGCCGAGCGCACCGCCATTCCGGGTTCGATGCTGGCGCATCGCCCCCGGAATGACGGGTGAGGGCTAGTGACCTTCACCCACGGCTCATGTAAAAGTCGTTCACATGAGCTGGCGCAAGGAAGAGCGCCGCGCCGAGCGCGGCTATCACCACGGCAATCTGAAGGAAGCCCTGTTGCAGGCTGCCCTCGGGCTGATCGCCGAGAAGGGTGCGGCCGGCTTCACCTTCGCCGATGCCGCGCGCATGGCCGGCGTCAGCGCGGCGGCGCCTTACCGGCATTTCCGCGATCGCGACGAGCTGCTGTCCTCGATCGCGCAGCGCGGCTTCGAGCAGTTCGAGGCCCGGTTGACCGCGGCCTGGGACGACGGCCGCCCCGATACGGTCACCGCGTTCGAGCGTGTCGGCCGAGCCTATCTCGCCTTCGCCCGCGAGGAGCCGGCTTTCTACAACGCGATGTTCGAGTCTGGCCTCCCGATCGATGCCAATCCGGCGCTCCAGGCCGCCAGCGAACGTGCTTTCAACGTCATTCGAGCCGCCGCCGAGCGGCTTGCGGCACTTGCGCCGCCCGGTGCGCCGCGGCCGCCAGCGATGATGATGGCGCTGCACATCTGGTCGATGGCGCACGGCGTGGCCTCGCTGTTCTCGCGTGGCGATGCGGCACGGCGAAAACTGCCGATGTCGCCGGATGAGCTGCTCGAAGCCGAAGTGCTGATCTATTTGCGCGGTCTCGGCTTCCCGACCGATCGCAGTTCGTCTGCGAAAAGCGCCGAGCCGCCGCCGGTGCCACCGGAGGCGTCCTCCGGTTCTGGCGTGCCTCCCGGCGGCACTCCCGGCGGTCCTTGGGGCAAGCCGAAATAAAGTTGCGCAAATAATTCCGCGGCCCTGTTGGCCGGCCGGCTTGACAAAATCGCGGGATGATTTAGCTATGTAAATGTTATTTACATTCACAACGGCGCTGATGCCGTCATGGAGATGGAAATGGCCTACACCGCTGATGTCAATCGATGGCGCGGTTCCTCAGACCAACACCAACACTACGAGCGTCCCCGCATGCTCGACACGCCCTGGCATCCCGGCTGGATCGCCGTGACCATCCTCGGCTTCATCATCTGGTGGCCGATCGGACTTGCCCTTCTCTTTTTCACACTCGGGAGCAGAAGAATGTCGTGCTGGAGCAATCAGGACCGTTGGCAGAACAAGATGGAGCGGATGCAGTACAAGATGGACCGCATGCGCGGCCACATGGAGCGCCGCGGTTTTGGCTTCGGGTTCGGCCCGCCTTCGAGCGGTAACCGCGCCTTCGACGAATACCGCACCGAGACTCTTCAGCGGCTCGAGGAAGAGCAGGTCGAGTTCAAGAACTTCCTCGACCGTCTGCGTCACGCCAAGGACAAGGAAGAGTTCGACCAGTTCATGTCCCAGCACAAGGCGCGCCCAACCCCGCCGCCGACCGACCAGCAGCAAGGCTGATCTAGGACTGACACCTCTCAAAGCCTTCAGGCGCATGCCCCCAAAGTCCTGATGGCCCCGAGCCGCCCGCCTGCGCAACCCGCAGGCGGGCGGTTTGGCTTTGGGAATGCGCGGCAGGCCGCCACAACCGTCTGGATTGCCTTGGTCTGGAAAGTCTTGCTCTGGAGAGTCTTGGTCCAGAGAGACTCGGTCAGCGCGCCGTGACGAGTTGCGTACGAACCGATTCCAGGAAGTGTTCGTAGGCGTAATCCACGATCTCGTTGAGGGATCGCGTTCGCGCGAACATCGCCCTCGCCTCGGCGAGAAACTCGTCTCGGCTCGGAATCTTCGGCAGATGCAGATGCGTCAGCGCATCGACGCCTTCATGGGCGCGATTGAGAATGTCGTGCAGCGTTGGCAGTTGCAGCTGAGCCGGATCGGCCCGGCGCAGCGCCGACGAGATTGCGTCTGCCAGAGCGTGAGCATCGAATCGTCCGGCAAGCTCGCGGGCCGCCCGATTGATGACCCGCGCGCCGAGTGCCTGCTCGTTGCGTAGCACCTGTTCGGGCGGCGACTTCATGTTCCAGACGATTCCGAACCAGGACAGAACCTTCAGGATGTAATAGGTCACGTCGATTTCCCACCAGTAAAAGCCCTGTCTTACGCTGCTCTGGTAGGCGTGGTGATTGTTGTGCCAGCCCTCACCCATGGTGAACAACGCCAGCAGCCAGTTGTTGCGGGAATCATCGCCCGTCACGTAGCGCTTGCGTCCGTGCACATGGGCGAGGGAATTGATGCAGAAGGTCGCGTGATAGACCAGCACCGTGCTCCACAGGAAGCCAACGACCAGACCCGACCACCCCGCAACCAGGAAACAGAGCGCTGCAAGCACAAAGGCCGGCAGGAGTTCCAGCCGATGCAGCCACACAAGTTCCGGATAGACCGCGAGATCGCCGACCTTCACGAGGTCGGTCTCGTCGTGCTCCCGGTAAAAAATCCAGCCGAGATGGCTGTACAGGAAGCCGCGCTGACGCGGCGAATGCACGTCCAATTCGGTATCGGAATGCAGATGATGGTGCCGATGCTTGGCCGCCCACCACAAGACGCTCTTCTGCGCGGTGCTCTGCGCAAGGCAGGCCAGGATGAATTGAAACACCCGGCCGGTGGCAAAAGCCTTATGCGAGAAATAGCGGTGGTAGCCTGCCCCGATCGCAAACATGCGCACGACATACAGTGACCCGCAGATCGCGAGGGCCTGCCAGGTGACGCCCGTCCAGATGGCAGCAAAGCAGCCGAGATGGACCAGCAGGAACGGCAGGGCGGACGGATACATGATGTCGTCGTGGTGGTCGTGATCTTGGGCGGGGGCGTTGGGCGACATGTATTGGCGTGACCTTGGATGACGGGGACTCGGGATTCGCTTCGGCAGCACCAAGGGCCGCCGCGTACGAAAAATCCGCGGATGGTGGACCACCGGAGGACTAAAGATGCTTTGCCCGGACAACGCTGGCAAAGAGTACGCAGCAAGGCCAACCTGAGGCCAAAGCTTCGGCCGGGAACTTGACTGACTATATATGATCGCGGCTGCCTGGCATGCAAGCTCGTAGCCTCACGGGGAGCGTGGCGCGCGGACTGCCGACGGCCTATATCCGACGGTGAGAAGAAGCGTCAAAACACCGCAGGCGGCACCGATGGCGGAAGCGGGCGATCATGGCGAGCGAAAACCTCTGGCAGGAGATCCGCGACGAGGCGCAGCGCGCAGCCGAAGCCGATCCGCTGTTCGGCAAGGCTCTTGTCGGCCTCATCCTCGCCCATGACGATTTTACCGCTGCTCTGGCCGACCTGATCGGGCGCCGGCTTGGCGGCCGCGCCGCCGAACGCGCGCGCTTCACGACATTTTCCCGGGACGCCTTTCGCGGCCAGCCGGATCTGATCGAGGCGGCCGGCCGCGACTTGCGGGCCATCGTGCGCAGCGATCCCGCCATCGCCGGCCTGCTGCCGCCGCTCCTGCATTTCAAAGGCTATGTCGCGCTCCAGGCCTGGCGCGTCTCGAACTGGCTCTGGCATCATGACCATCGCGACGCGGCGCTACTGTTTCAGAACGAGGCGTCGAACGTCCTGCAGGTCAGCATCCATCCGGCAGCACACGTTGGATCCTCGGTCTATCTCGACCACGCTACCGGCATCGTGATCGGAGCCAATGTGGTGATCGGCGATGAGGCCACCATTCTTCAAAATGTCAGCATCGGGCGTGGCAGTGAACTGCCGACCCGCTCGCCGCGCATTGGCCGCGGCGTGTTCATCGGCTCCGGCGCGACAATTCTCGGCGACGTCGGGATCGGCGATTTCGCAAAGATCGGCGCCGATACGGTCGTGACGTCAGACGTGCCGGGCGGCTGCACGGCGGTCGGGAATCCGGCGCGACTGACCAACTGCCCTGAACCTGCCTCCGTGGCTTGAGCCATCAATCTGTTCCCAGGAGACGTGCGAATGAAAACGGCAATCGTGATCGGCGTCGGACCGGACCGCGGGCTCGGCGCCCGGCTCTGCAAGCGCTTTGCGGCCGATGGACTCAAGGTGATCGTCGCGGGCCGGACGCTGTCCGCGTTGCAGATGGTCGCCGGCGATATCGAGAGGGCGGGCGGCGCGGCCGTCCCTGTCGTTGCGGACGCGACCAGCGAGCGAGACATCGCAGCCCTGTTCGATGCCGCCGGCGAAAACCTCGACCTCGCCATCTACAACGCCGGCAACAACACGCCCGGCAAGATCATCGAGATGGAGGCCGACTATTTCGAGCAGGCCTGGCGCGTGGTCTGCTTTGGCGGCTTCCTGTTCGGCCGCGAGGCGGTGCGCCGCATGGCGCCGAAGAAGACGGGAACGCTGCTTTTCACCGGCGCCAGCGCCTCGCTGCGCGGACGCCCCGGCTATGGCGCCTTCAACGCATCCAAGGCGGGGCTGCGCACGCTGGCGCAGGCCATGGCCAAGGAATACGCGCCCGACGGTATCCATGTTGGCCATGTCGTGGTCGACGGCGCGATCGCCGGCGACAAGATTTTTGCGCGGTTTCCGGATGCCGCCGGCCGCCAGGACAGCCTGATCGACATCGAAGGCATCGTCGATGCCTTCGCCTTCCTCTACCGCCAGCCCGAACGCGCCTGGTCGTTCGAGCTCGACATACGCACGTCGAAGGAGAAGTGGTGACACTCCGCTTCTCTCAATACCCCGCAGCCATGCCCGAGTTGCGGCGTGGATCATTGGCGCCATAGTAGCGGTTGTTGCCGACCTGCTTGCCGTTGAGTGACGGCGCGCCGACGATAATGACTGCCAGGTGGTTGGCCGGCTGCGGCGGTCCGAACTTGTGGCCCATGCCTTCCAGAATCTTTTGCGTATCCGGTGATAGGGCATAGTTCTCGACGTTGGTCAGGTCCGGTAGCCATTGCTGGTGGATCCGTGGCATGTCGACGGCTTCCTGCGCATTCATGCCGTAATCGATCGCGTTGATCATGGTCTGCAAGACCGCCGTGATAATGCGGCTGCCGCCGGGCGTCCCCACCACCATGACTGTCTTGCCGTCTTTGGTGACGATGGTCGGGCTCATCGAGGACAGCGGCCGCTTGCCGGGAGCAATGGAGTTGGCCTCGCCCTGCACCAGGCCATACAGGTTCGGCACCCCGACCTTGGCGGTGAAGTCGTCCATTTCATCGTTCAGCAGGACCCCCGTCCTGGCCGCCGTCACCTTGGCGCCGAACCAGTCGTTCAGCGTGTAGGTCACCGATACAGCGTTGCCATCCGTGTCCGCGATCGAATAGTGCGTGGTGTTGCTGCCCTCATGTGGCGCAACGCCCGGCTTGATGTCCTTGGAGACGCCAGCCTTGTTCGGATCGATCACGGCGCGGATCTTGGTCGCGTAATCCTTGTCGAGGAGGCGATCGAGCGGATTCTTCACGAAGTCCGGATCACCGAGGTAACTGTTGCGGTCCACGTAAGCGTGGCGCATGGCTTCGATCTGCACGTGCACGGCCTGCGCCGAGTGGTAGCCCAGCTCCTTCAGCGGATAACCCTCCAGGATATTCAGGATCTCGCATATGACGACGCCGCCCGAACTCGGCGGCGGCGCGGAGATCACGTGGTAGCCGCGATAGTCGCATTCGACCGGGGCGAGCTCGCGGGTCTTATAATTGTCGAGGTCATCCTGCGTGATCAGACCTTTGCCGGCCTGGCTCGACGCCACGATGGCGTTGCCGACCCAGCCCTTGTAGAAGCCGTCGGTGCCTTTGCCGCTGATCTCGCGCAGGGTCTTGGCGAGTTCCGACTGCACCAGCTTATCGCCCACGTCGAACGGCTGGCCGTTCTTGAGGAAGATGGCGCTCGATGCCTGATCGTCCTTGAAATCGTCAGTCGCCGTGCGCAGCAGGTCGATGTCGCCCTGGTCCAGCGCAAAGCCTTGTTCGGCGAGCTGGATCGCGGGGGCGAGCAGGTCGGCGCGCTTCATGGTGCCGTATTTTTCGCGCGCATATTCCATGCCCGAGACCGATCCTGGAACGCCCACGGCGAGGTGTCCCTTGGTCGAGATGCCCTTTATGACGTTGCCATCCTTGTCGAGATACATGTTGGCAGTCGCGCCCTTGGGCGCCGTCTCGCGGAAGTCGAGGAAGGTCTTGCGGCCGTCGGAGAGCTGGATCGTCATGAAGCCGCCGCCGCCGAGATTGCCGGCTGCCGGATAGACGACGGCGAGGGCGTAACCGACGGCCACAGCAGCATCGACGGCATTGCCGCCCCGCTTTAACACCTCGACTCCCACCTCGGTCGCCAGATGCTGCGCGGAGACGACCATGCCGTTTTCGGCGGCGACCGGCGCGACCGACGCCGCGTGCGCGGGGCCGAACGCCACGAAGCTGACCGATACGATCGCGGTGGCGATCCACCGCGCGCTTGTTGCTGGATTGTACAAGGAAGGCTCCCTGGGAGGGCCGCTGGTTCCGGCTCTATTCTATCGAGGGCACACCCTAACAGGTTGCGCTCGTCCGGCAAAACATCCTGCTCCTCCGATTCTTCTGAGCAAAGCCCGAACCAAGAGAGGACGGCCGACCTGCCTCCCGGAGAGCGCCTGGTCGTTCGAACTCGACGTGCGGACCTCGAAGGAGAAGTGGTAGGCACGGCGTTGCACGACGCCGAGCGGACTCGGCGATGCGCAATTCCCTCAGGCGGCGCGGCGGTGGCTCTCGCCGCCATGATGCGGCGTGACCGGCTCCGAACTGGTCTGACCCGGAGCGTCGAGCACGGCGACGTGATGCCGGTAGACCATCTCCCAGCCCTTCCATCCCGTGAACAGCAGGATGCCGACCACGATCAGGGAGAGCACCACGCCCCACGGCTTGATCGCAGCCTCCGCGCCCTGCGCATAGCGCAGGTAGAAATTGACCAGGGCCAGCACGACCGCCGCGAGATTGCCGACCATGTGGTACCAGGCATCGTTGAGCCGGCGAATGCGGGGTTCGCTGAAGAAGTCGGTGAAGCCGGCTCCGGCAGCCACCAGCGCCATGACGATGCCGGCGCCGATCAGCCACATCGCGGCCCGGGCCCAGAAATTGTCGCCGGTTCCGATGAAGACCAGATCGGCGATGGGCGCGCCGACCAGGAAGGCGACGGGGAATGGGATGATCATGGGGTGGAGCGGATGATCGCCGATCGCGGCGGTCGTCTTGGGGTTGACGGTCATGGCAAAACCTCGCGCCGAAAGGTGATTTTCGGAATAATTTTCCGCGCAAAGGGTGGTTCCTCCGGACTGCGGCCGGCTCCCCGTGGTCGCGCGTGGCTTTTTGGGCTCTGCGCCGCAATGCGAAGGTGGCGGCGCGTCCGGAACACCGACTACCCTCCAACCGCCTGCACCGGCTACCTTTCCCGGCGCCAAATTCGCCCGTGGTAACCTCGCATTAACCAACGCCGGGCTCTGGTAAGGGCGGACAATCGCGCCCGGAGCTGTCGTCGGGGCCCATAGTTTTGACATCTTGGCAGGGAATGCAGACGGCCGGCTTTGGACGAGCCCTGCACCCCAGAAAGACAAGGCTTTGAGCGAGCTTGCCGGCCGCGCCGGTTCTAGCGCGGCTATTGGGGAACCGGCGGCCATTTGCCGGCCGGGACATGAGGTAACGATCGCCTTGAGAGGATACTGCTTATGAATCCGGCCGACGTGGCTCAGTCAGCCCTTCCGGTTGCCGCTTCCGCGGACGTGTCGCTGATCGCGCTGTTCTGGCAGGCTCACTGGATCGTGAAAGCGGTGATGCTGGGGCTTCTCGCCTGCTCGGTCTGGGTCTGGGCGATCGCCATCGACAAGATCTTCCTGTTTGCCCGCACCCGCCGCTCGATGGACCGTTTCGAACAGGCCTTCTGGTCCGGCGAGTCGATCGAGGACCTCTATCGCACGCTCTCAGCCAAGCCGACCCATTCCATGGCGGCCTGCTTCGTCGCGGCGATGCGCGAATGGAAGCGTTCGTTCGAGAGCCAGGCCCGCTCGGTCGCAGGCCTTCAGATGCGCATCGACAAGGTCATGAATGTCTCGATCGCCCGCGAGGTCGAGCGGCTGGAACGCCGGCTGCTGGTGCTCGCCACCGTCGGCTCCGCAGGCCCGTTCGTCGGCCTGTTCGGCACCGTCTGGGGCATCATGTCGAGCTTCCAGTCGATCGCGGCGTCGAAAAATACTTCCCTGGCGGTGGTGGCCCCGGGTATCGCGGAGGCGCTGTTTGCGACCGCCGTCGGCCTTATCGCCGCCATTCCTGCCACTATTTTCTACAATAAGTTCACCTCCGAGGTGAACCGGCAGGCCCAACGGCTCGAAGGCTTCGCCGACGAATTTTCAGCCATCCTGTCGCGCCAGATCGACGAGCGGGGCTGACGGACGGCATGTATAGTATGAAGGGCAATTTGGGCACCAGACCATGGGCATGAACGTTGCGAGTTCGTCCGGAGGCGGTGGGCGCCGTGGCCGGCGCAAGCCGGTCGTGGCCGAGATCAACGTCACGCCGATGGTGGACGTGATGCTGGTGCTGCTCATCATCTTCATGGTGTCGGCGCCGATGCTGACGGTCGGCGTGCCGCTCGACCTGCCGCAGACCCAGGCCAAGAGCCTCGAAAACAACGACCAGAAGCCGATCCAGATGTCAGTGGACATCAAGGGCAAGGTGTTCATCAACGACGCCGAGATCGCGATCAACGAACTGATCCCGAAGCTGAAGGCGATCACGGACGCGCGCGGAGGGCTTGAGGAACGCATCTATCTGCGTGCCGACAAGAAGGCCGATTACGGGACGGTGGCCAAGGTGATGGGCCAGTTGTCCGGCGCAGGATTCAAGAAGCTGGCGCTCGTCACGGAAGCGGATCAGGGGTAGCCCGTGAAGGTGAAGGTCGACAAGACACTCGTTGCGTCGATTGCCCTCCACGTCCTCGTGCTGGGATGGGGGCTCGTCACCTTTAGCAGCAGGGCTTTCGTGCCTGCGGAAGAGTCGCTGCCGATCGACATCATCTCCACCGACCAACTCGCGCAGATGATGTCGGGGCAGAAGACCGGCGACAAGAAAGAGCCGAAGCCGAAGGTCGAGAAGATCGCGGAAGCCAAGCCCGAGGAAGATGCCGTCGGCAAGGTCACCGAGAAGAAAGAGCTGATCAAGACCAACTCGACGCCCGAGCCGCCGCCAAAACCCGTCGAGAAGCCGGTCGAGAAGAAGCCCGAGCCTCCCAAGCCGGTCGCCGAGGCCAAGCCGAAGGAAGAGCCGAAGCCGCAGGAAAAGAAGCCTGATCCGGCCAAGGAAGATCCGATCGCCGAGCTCCAGAAAAAGCTGGAGACTAAGAAGCCGCCGCCCAAGCCGCCGGAGCAAAAGGTCGCGGCGGTGCAGCCGCCGCAGCAGCCCAAGCCCAAGGAGCGCTCTTTCGATCCCGCGCAGATCCAGCGCGACCTCGACAAGCGCGCCGCGACCCGCCACGAGCTTGGCGGCGCGGCACTGAATGCGTCGGCCTCGCTGGGATCGACGACCGGAACAGCCGCTAACAACGTGGCGACCTGGCGCGGTGCGTTCCAGGGTGCGGTCAAGCGCTGCTTCACGCCCACTTATAACGGGCAGGACGCCGACCAGTACGAGGCTGACATCGACATTCCCATGAAGATCGATGGATCGCTGGCGGCGGAGCCGATCATCGTCGGGGTGAGGGGACCGTCCCGGTCGATCGCCCAGGCCATAGCTGAAAGCGCCAAGCGCGCCATCGTGCAGTGCCAGGTTTACTCGTTCATGCCGAAGCCGCAGTACGAGAGCTGGAAGCTCATTCCGATGACTTTCGGCCTGAAAGATATGTTGTGACATCCGAACAAAAGAATTTTGCGATGAATGACGTCCGATCGATGAACCGCCGCCGCTTCATGACCCTGACCGGATCGACGCTTGCGATACTCGGCGGCGGCCGTGCCTTTGCCCAGACCCCGCAGGGGCGCCTTCGCATCGATCCCACCGAATTCCGGCCGATCCCCATCGCGATCACCAATTTCGTGCCGGGCTCGCCCGCCGACGGTGACGTCGGCAACGGCGTCACGCAGGTCATCACCAACAATCTGAAACGCTCGGGCCTGTTTGCCCCGGTCGACCAGGCCGCCTTCATCGAGCGCATCAGCAATATCGACGTCTCGCCGCAATTCGAGAACTGGAAGACCCTCAATGCGCAGGCTCTCGTCACCGGCCGCATGACGCGGCAGCCGGACGGGCGGCTGAAGGCCGAATTCCGGTTGTGGGACGTGGTCACCGGTCAGCAGCTCGCCGGCCAGCAATATTTCACGTCGCCCGAATATTGGCGCCGGATCGCCCACATCATCTCCGATCAGATCTATGAGAAATTGACCGGCGAGAAGGGCTATTTCGACAGCCGCGTGGTGTTCGTGGACGAGAGCGGGCCGAAAGAGCGCCGCGTCAAGCGGCTGGCGATGATGGACCAGGACGGCGCGAATGTGCGCTATCTGACCCGCGGCTCCGATCTCGTGCTGACGCCGCGCTTCTCGCCGAACTCGCAAGAGATCACCTACATGGAGTTCGGGCAGGGCGATCCGAAGGTCTATCTCTTCAACATCGAGACCGGCCAGCGCGAGACCGTCGGCAACTTCCCGGGCATGAGCTTTGCGCCGCGGTTCTCGCCGGACGGCCAGCGCGTCATCATGAGCCTGCAGCAGGGCGGCAATTCCAACCTGTTCGTGATGGATCTGCGCTCGCGCTCGACCACGCGCCTCACCGACACTCCGGCGATCGACACCTCGCCGTCCTACTCCCCGGACGGTACCCGCATCTGCTTCGAATCCGATCGTGGCGGCAGGTCGCAGATCTACGTGATGGCGGCGGGTGGCGGAGCGGCACAGCGCATCTCCTTCTCCAAGGACGATACCAATGCCACCTATTCGACGCCGGTGTGGTCGCCGCGCGGCGATTACATCGCCTTCACCAGGCAGGGCGGCGGCCAGTTCTCGATCGGCGTCATGAAGCCGGACGGCTCCGGCGAGCGGCTGCTCACCTCCGGCTTTCACAACGAAGGCCCGACCTTCTCGCCGAACGGCCGCGTGCTGATGTTCTTCCGCGATCCCGGCGGCAGCGGCGGGCCGTCGCTGTTCTCCGTCGACATCTCCGGCCGCAACGAACTGAAGGTGCCGACGCCGGGCTTCGCCTCCGACCCGGCCTGGTCGCCGCTCTTGTCCTCGACACAAGGCGGCTAAGATCAAAGCGGCTAAGATATTGCGTGCCGAGAGGCGCGATGTTTCCGAAAAAACGCGCCGATTTTTTCGCGTCTGGTGGGGAAAGCAAGCTTTCCTTCACCTTGTGCTCGGCAATGCTTGCCTAGTTGCTTGATATTTCAGCGGAAACGGGTTCGCTATTGCCGAAAAACAACCCGACTTTAACGATGTTCCCTCAGAAAGGCTTCATCTGGGCTGGGTAACAGTACGCGCCAAACAGGACGCGTAACAAGCCGATGCAGCTGGCCGACCAGAAGCAGAGCGATCGAGACGAGCTGGAGCCGATACTCTACGCCGCTCTGATCAACTCCATGGTGCAGAATTTCTGGGCGATTTTCCTCGGCTCGGCCTCTACGGCCGTGGCTGCGGTGATGACTGCGCTGAAGACCGGCGACGTCCTGCTTTGGCCGATTGCATTTCTGATCATCGCCATCGGCACCGCGCGCGCGTTTCAGATGCGGCGCTACGAGAACCGGATACCGGGTCTGACGTTCGAAGAGGCCAGGCATCTGGAGCCGCGCTATTGGGCCGGCGCGCTCGTCTATGCCGCGGTCATCGGCCTGTGGTGCTTCGTCGTCATCTTCAACAACGACGACGCGGTCGCGAACATGCTCTGCGTCTCCGTCACGGTCGGCTACACCGCCGGCGGCGCCGCCCGCAATTACGGTCAGCCGAGGGTGATCCAGTGGCACGTCGCGCTCGCCTGCGGTCCGATGTCGCTCGCCTTGATGCTGCATGGCGGGTTCTACTATATCGGGCTCGCAATCCTGCTCGGGCTGTTCTTCATCGCCCTGAAGAACATCAACCTCAGCCTGCATGCGATCTTCGTCAAGGCGCTGACCTCGAGCTTCCGCGAATCCGCGCTCGCAAGCCAGTTCGACACTGCGCTCAACAACATGCCGCATGGCCTGTGCATGTTTCGCGACGACGGCCGCCTCGCGGTGATGAACCATCGCTTCGGCGAGCTGACGGCCTTGCCCGAGGATCTGGTCAAGCGCGGCGCCTCCGCCGCCGACATCGTCTCGGCCTGCGTCGCCGCCCGGTCGATCCTGGTGGAGAGCGGCAAGCAGATCCTGGCCGAGATCGAGCATGCGCGGATCTGCGAGATCGTCACCGCCGATCCCGATCCGTCGCGCGGCCGCACGTTGGCCTGGACGTTCCAGCCGATGGCCGGCGGCGGCACCGTGCTGCTGCTGGAAGACATCACTGAACGCACCAACGCCGAAGCCCGCATCACCCATCTCGCCCGCTATGACGAGCTCACGGCACTGCCCAACCGGGTCAGCTTCCGCGACGAGATCGAGCGGCTGCTGGCGATCTCGCACGACGCCGAGCGGCTCTCCGCACTGCTGTTCGTCGACCTCGACCAGTTCAAGCAGGTCAACGACACGCTCGGCCATCCCTGCGGCGACCAGCTGCTGTGCGCGGTCGCCAACCGCCTGCGCGAGATGCTGCGCCCCGAGGATTTCGTCGCCCGCTTCGGCGGCGACGAATTCGTCGTGTTCCAGCAGAACATCGCCTCGCCCGAGGACGCCGCTGCGCTGGCGCGCCGGATAGTCGAGCGGCTGAGCGAGCGCTACCGCATCGACAATCATCTGGTCGAGATCGGCGCCAGCGTCGGCATCGCGCTGACCTCGCCGGACGGCATCAGCGCCGACACGCTGCTCAAGAACGCCGACATGGCGCTGTACCGCGCCAAGGCCGACGGCCGCGGCACCTTCTGCTTCTTCCGCGACGAGATGGCGGCGACCGTCGAGGCGCGCCGTATCCTCGAGCTTGATTTGCGCAAGGCGCTCGCCAACGAGGAGTTCGAGCTGTTCTACCAGCCGCTGGTCAATCTGAAGTCCGGCAAGATCACTACCTGCGAGGCGCTGCTGCGCTGGAATCATCCGGTGCGCGGCACGGTCTCGCCGGTCGACATCATCCCGGTCGCCGAGGACATGGGGCTGATCGTCGATCTCGGCCGCTGGATCCTGCGCCGCGCCTGCATGGAATGCATGAAGTGGCCGGACGGCGTCAGCGTCGCCGTCAACTTCTCGCCGCAGCAATTCCACCAGCGCGACGTCTTGAGCGAAATCCGCTACGCGCTGGAGGTCTCGGGGCTCCCGGCCCATCGGCTCGAGATCGAGATCACCGAATCCTCGCTGCTGCGCAACACACAGCTCACGCACGACATCCTGTCGCAATTGCACGCGCTCGGCGTGCGCATCTCGCTCGACGATTTCGGCACCGGCTATTCGAGCCTCAGCTATCTGCACAATTTCCCGATGCAGAAGGTGAAGATCGACCGCTCCTTCCTCGAAGGCATCGACACCGACCGGCCGCTGACGCTGCTGCGCGGCGTGGCGCGGCTGTCCGCCGACCTCGGCATGGCGGTCGTGGTCGAGGGTATCGAGACCAACGAGCAGCTCGAGCTGATCAGCGCCGACGGCACCGTCTCCGAGGCGCAGGGCTATTTGTTCAGCCGTCCGGTGCCCGCCGTGCGGATGCGCCAGCTCCTCAACGCCTCCCATGGACGGCGCGGCGAGAGCCTGCTCCAGGTCGTCGGCTCGCGCTCCGCGTGACGCCGCGTCGCTAAATTTCCTGTCGTTTCAGTCTGTTGCCAGGCACCGTAGTCCTACGGGAGGTTAACCCTAACGTCTCGATTGCTTTGCAAACTTGTTAAGGAGCTGTTAATACATCGTCGCGCGCGCGCAGGTTGTCCTTCGGAGTTTGCCTTGGGCCGCGCGTCGTGAGCGGTGGGTAAGGAGTTGGAATGCAGTCCTCGGCCAGAGCGGTCATTTCGGCTGTTGGACGAGGGGCGGAACTCCTCACCGATGTCGATTATCATCTCGCAGAGACGGCTGCCGAGAAGGAGGAGATCTACAATCTCCGCTACCGCGCCTATCTGCGTGAAGGCGCCGTCAAGGAATCCGCCGACGCACGGGTCACCGATCGCTATGACGAGCTGCCGAACGCGTGGACCTTCGGCGTCTATCTCCACGGCGAGCTCTGCAGCTCGGTGCGCATCAGCGTGCTGACCTCGGAATGGCGCGAGTCCACCTCGGCCGACGTTTTCCCCGATGTTCTGCTGCCGCGGCTAGACCGCGGTGAGGTCATGATCGACCCGACGCGCTTCGTCGCCGATCCCGACCAGGTCAAGCGGGTTCCGGAACTGCCTTATCTGACGACACGCCTGGCCTACATGGCGTGCGAACATTTCAACGCCGATCTCGGCCTTGCGATCGTGCGTCCCGAGCATCAGGCCTTCTACCGCCGGGTGTTCCTGCACGAGACCATCGCCGAGCCGCGGCTGGTTCCGGGACTCACCAAGCCGTTCGGCCTGATGGCGGCGGACTTCCCGGCCTTCCGCAAGAAGGTGTTCGAGCGTTATCCGATCATGCGGTCCACCGCCTTCGAGCGGCGGATGCTGTTCGGGCGCGGCGGGCAGCGCCAGGTCCCGCAGCGGACGGCCCTGGTGGCGGACGCCGTCCACGCCTGAGGCCGGAGCCGGCATGGCCTGAAGCCGCCCCCTTTCGGCGGGGGACTCTCTCCGCCTTACACCAACTTCGGGCCTAAAATTCCAGCAAAAGCGGGCGCTTTTGCCGGCCGGCGCGGCTTGCCTTCACCCTCGCGCCACATTTACAACCCATTAACCATGACGTTTGCTTTTCGCCGGTTGGGGGCATTTGACCGGCTGGGGCAAGGTTCCGTCAAGGTTGACGGAACGTTCGCTTAACCAACCCCCTGTAGACCGGACAGCAGTGGACTAACGTGAGCGTGGAGGCTCCGGAATGAAACATCCTATGCGTATCCTCCAGGGATTGAAGCTGGTCGCGGTGCTTGCCGTCGCGTTGTCGATGGGCGCCTGCGCCAACAAGAACTCTGCCACGGATGCGATGGCCAACGCGGCGACGCCGGGCAGCCAGCAGGACTTCGTCGTCAATGTCGGCGACCGCGTGTTCTTCGAAAGCGACCAGACCGATCTGACCCCGCAGGCGATCGTGACCCTGGAGAAGCAGGCGCAGTGGCTTCAGAGCTATCCGCGCTACAGCTTCACCGTCGAAGGTCATGCCGACGAACGCGGCACCCGCGAATACAATATCGCGCTCGGCGCCCGCCGCGCGCAGTCGGTGCGCTCGTTCCTCGCCTCGCGCGGCATCGATCCGAACCGCATGCGTACGATCTCCTACGGCAAGGAGCGGCCGGTCGCCGTCTGTAACGACATCTCGTGCTGGTCGCAGAACCGCCGCGCCGTCACCGTGCTGAACGCGAGCTCCTGACGATCAGTCAGGTCCCTGACACGTCAGTCAGGCGCCGTTCATCTTCAGAAACCGATGATATCGGCGCCCTCTCGGGCGCCGGTTTCGTTTCAGCGATCTGTGACACAAACCCCTTTGTTCCAGTCACAGTTTTGGCGTACTCCCCTTCAATGTGTGGCGCGTCGACTGTTCCGTCGCAGGCCATTTCGCTTTCGTCGTCAGGGCAAGATGTCATCCAGATTTAAGGTCTTTTCCGGCACCGTGGCGATCGCCGCGCTGCTCGCTTTCGGCTCGCCCGCACTCGCGCAGACCGATGATGGCGACCCCGAGATGCGGATCGAGCGGCTGGAGAACCAGCTGCGCCAGCTCACCGGCCAGAACGAAGAGCTGCAATATCGCAACCGGCAACTCGAAGAGCGCCTGCGGGCGCTCGAGGGCGGCGCGCAAGCTGCGCCCGGCCAGGCCCCGGTTCAGCCCAATGTCGCGGCCATGCCGCCCGCGCAAGCCGCGCCGGCCTATCGCCAGCGGCAGCCGCAACAGCAACCGGCCCAGCCGAATTACGAGCAGCCGCAGATCGCTTCTCCCGCGCCGATCGTTCAGGAGCAGCCTGCGCCCGGCGCACCTGGCACGCGCCGCCGCGGCGACGCCTTCGATCCTAATCAGAACCCGAGCGCCCCTGGTGCGCCGCGCGCGCTCGGTGGCGGGCAACAGCCGATGCCGGCCGGCGCTCCCGGCGGCCGCGGCGCGGGCGAGCCGATCGATCTCGCCAGCCCCGGCCCTCGCTATCAGCAGCAGGCCGCGCCCCCGGCCGCGCAGCCCGGCTATCCGCCGGCCCCATCAGCCTCTCCCGCGCCATCAGGCGGCACCGGCCTTGCGACCCTGCCGCCGTCGGCCACTCCGCGCGATGAATTCGACCTCGGCATCGGCTACATGCAGCGCAAGGACTACGCGCTCGCCGAGCAGACCATGAAGAACTTTGCGCAGAAATATCCGAGCGACCCGCTGCTCGGCGACGCGGAATACTGGCTCGGCGAGAGCTACTTCCAGCGCCAGCAATATCGCGACTCCGCGGAAGCCTTCCTCGCCGTCACCACCAAATACGACAAATCGGCCAAGGCGCCCGATGCCCTGCTGCGGCTCGGCCAGTCGCTGGCCGCGCTGAAGGAGAAGGAGGCCGCCTGCGCCGCCTTCGGCGAGATCGGCCGCAAATATCCGCGCGCCTCCGCGGGCGTCAAAGCCGCCGTGGACCGCGAGCAGAAGCGGGTGAAGTGCTGATCCGCGGCGTCCAGGCCCTGACAATCCGAACGGCGCTGCGCTAAACAGTCTGGCGATTGCTGGGCAGCGTCATGTCAGACGACGACAATTCTCCGATCTCTGCGCGTGAGGCCAAGCGCCTTTTCGCCGGCCTGAAAAGCGCGCCGGCACTGGTGCTCGCGGTCTCCGGCGGGCCCGATTCGGTCGCGCTGATGTGGCTTGCGGCGCGCTGGCAGCGCAGCCTTGCGCGCGGTCCTCGTCTTCTTGTCATCACCGTCGACCACGGCCTGCGGCCGGAGGCGGCGCGGGAGGCGCGCGAGGTCAAGCGGCTGGCCGACGGGCTTGGCTTGCCGCACCGGACCCTGCGCTGGCGCGGCGCAAAGCCGAAGACGGGACTGCCGGCCGCTGCGCGCGAAGCTCGCTACCGCCTGCTTGCGGACGCCGCGCGTGCCGCCGGTGCGAGCCATGTGCTGATCGCCCACACGCGCGACGACCAGGCCGAGACCGTGTTGATGCGTCTTGTCCGCGGCAGCGGACTTGCCGGGCTGTCGGCGATGGCCCGTCTCACGGCACGCGACGGCGTCATCCTTGCGCGTCCGCTGCTCGATGTGCCGAAGGCGCAGCTGATCGCGACCTTGAAGCGGGCGAAGATCGGCTTTGCCGACGATCCCACCAATCGCGACACCGACTTTACCCGGCCGCGGCTGCGCGCGCTGCTGCCGCAGCTTGCGGCCGAGGGCGGCGATGCCCGCACTCTGGTGCGGCTCGCGGCGCGGCTGGCGCGCGCCAATGCGGCTGTCGAGGTGATGGTCGACGGTGCCGAGCGCTTCCTTCAACTCCGGGCGCGTGGCGATGCGCCGCAGGCGACCGGTCGTAGCTTCGAAGCCTCGAGCTTTGCCGTCCTGCCGGAGGAGGTCCGGCTGCGGCTCCTGCTGCGGGCCGTCAATGCCTTCGGCCACGAAGGGCCGGCGGAACTCGGCAAGGTCGAAACCCTGATGGCCGCGCTCGATGAGGCCATGCTTGCAGGACGTATGGCTGCAGGGCGCGCAGGGGCAAATGGCCGGCCGGTGCTGAAGCAGACGCTTGCGGGAGCCTTGATCAGCCTTGCCGGGGGCCGTATCCACATCGCGCCGGCGCCGGCCCGGCGGCGCAAGGAGAGCTAAGCGCGGACCATGACACCGGCCGTTTCGGCCGCGCGGCGTCAGGTCACCTTAACCAGGCGGAAAAAACCCCGGTCCGACCGCCATTATTTCAGCGGGAATCGCTCTAAGATGGGATAAATAGTCCCATCTCGTTCCCTTGGCAGCGACCGGGGCGGCACCTAGATTGTATGCGTCTAACCAAGAGGATTCCTTGGGGATTTCCTCGCACTGCCCAAGCAGCTACCCAAGATACCGCCCAAGGATCAGGCCGCGATCCGCGCGACCACGAAGGAAGATCGATGAACGCCAATCTGCGCAATTTCGCCCTCTGGGTCATCATTGTCTTGCTGCTGTTGGCGTTGTTCACGCTCTTCCAGAATCCGGGTCAGCGCGCCTCCTCGCAGGACATCGCTTTCTCCCAGCTCTTGAGCGAGGTTGACCGCGGCAATGTGCGCGACGTCGTAATCCAGGGGCCGGACATCCACGGCACCTTCACCAACGGCTCGAGCTTCCAGACCTACGCGCCCAGCGATCCGACGCTGGTGAAGCGTCTCTATGACAGCAAGGTCCAGATCACCGCGAAGCCACCCGGCGACAACGTGCCGTGGTTCGTCTCGCTGCTGGTCTCCTGGCTGCCCTTCATCGCGCTGATCGGCGTGTGGATTTTCCTGTCGCGGCAGATGCAGGGCGGCGCCGGCAAGGCCATGGGCTTCGGCAAGTCGCGCGCCAAGATGCTCACGGAAGCTCATGGCCGCGTGACCTTCGAGGACGTCGCCGGCGTCGACGAAGCCAAGCAGGACCTGCAGGAGATCGTCGAATTCCTGCGCGACCCCGGCAAATTCCAGCGCCTCGGCGGCCGTATCCCGCGCGGCGTGCTGCTGGTCGGCCCTCCCGGCACCGGCAAGACCCTGATCGCGCGTGCGGTCGCGGGCGAAGCCAACGTGCCGTTCTTCACCATTTCGGGTTCTGACTTCGTCGAGATGTTCGTCGGCGTCGGCGCCAGCCGCGTCCGCGACATGTTCGAGCAGGCCAAGAAGAACGCGCCCTGCATCATTTTCATCGACGAAATCGACGCCGTCGGTCGTCACCGCGGCGCCGGCCTCGGCGGCGGCAATGACGAGCGCGAGCAGACGCTGAACCAGTTGCTGGTCGAGATGGACGGCTTCGAGGCGAACGAGGGCGTGATCCTGATCGCCGCGACCAACCGTCCCGACGTGCTCGATCCCGCGCTGCTGCGTCCCGGCCGCTTCGACCGTCAGGTCGTGGTGCCCAATCCGGATGTCGTCGGCCGCGAGCAGATCCTCAAGGTCCACGTCCGCAAGGTGCCGCTGGCCCCCGATATCAACCTCAAGACCATCGCGCGGGGCACCCCGGGCTTCTCCGGCGCCGACCTGATGAACCTCGTCAACGAAGCCGCCCTGACCGCCGCCCGTCGCAACAAGCGGATGGTGACGCAGGCCGAGTTCGAAGAGGCCAAGGACAAGGTGATGATGGGCGCCGAGCGCAAGTCGCTCGTCATGACCGAGGAAGAGAAGCTGTTGACGGCCTATCACGAGGGCGGCCACGCCATCGTCGGCCTCAACGTCGTCGCGACCGATCCGATCCACAAGGCGACGATCATTCCGCGCGGTCGTGCGCTGGGCATGGTCATGCAGCTGCCCGAGCGCGACAAGCTGTCGATGTCGCTGGAGCAGATGACCTCGCGGCTCGCCATCATGATGGGTGGTCGCGTCGCCGAAGAGCTGATCTTCGGCCGCGAGAAGGTGACTTCGGGTGCGTCATCCGACATCGAGCAGGCGACGCGTCTGGCGCGCATGATGGTGACGCGCTGGGGTCTGTCCGAGGCGCTTGGTACCGTGTCCTATGGCGAAAACCAGGACGAGGTTTTCCTCGGCATGTCGGTGTCGCGCACCCAGAATGCGTCGGAAGCGACGGTTCAGAAGATCGACACCGAAATCCGGCGTTTCGTGGAAGAAGGCTACAACGAAGCGACGCGTATTCTCACCGAGAAGCGCGCCGACCTCGAGGCGCTCGCCAAGGGACTGCTCGAGTTCGAGACGCTGTCCGGTGACGAGATCATCGACCTCCTCAAGGGCAAGAAGCCGAACCGCGAATCCGTGCTCGAGCCGACTACGCCGCGCGCCTCTGCCGTGCCCCCGGCCGGCAAGTCGCGCCCGCGGCCCGATCCGGATCCCGGCCTGGAGCCGCAGCCGCAGGCGTAAGCGCGAGCGGCAGAATGAATTGAAAGACGCGGCGGCGACGCCGCGTTTTTTATTGGCGGTAATGCGGAGACGGCCAGGTTCCTAACTGTAAGGCTGGATCAAGATTCAGAGTTACTTCGGCGGCTGTAAGCCTGGCGAGCGCAGCCACTCGCTCATGTGAGATCCGGTCTCGGCTTGTCTGGCTCTGCGGATGAGGTCTTCGCGGGCTGGGCCGGGTGGGAGCGATTTGGCTTTCTCGCGTAACCGCTTTGCCTCGTCCGCAAGACGTTCTTCGAGCGGAACGGTTTGTTTGAATCGACGGCGCTGCATGACTTACCTCCGGACTTCCAGCCGGTTGAACGCGGTCAGTCAGATGACACCTGCCAATAGTGCGGCGTCTTTAACCTAGGTTAAAAAAGTTCATGGAGAGACCGGTTTTGCAAGCCAGGCCGCTCCATGGAAAAGAAGCCGCCCAAAGACGGGGAGCCGGACAAGCCGTCGCCCACGAGCAAGCCCGGAAGGCCGCTGAAGAGTACGCGGACGGGCAACGAGAGATTGCCGAGAAGCTCCGCCGCAAGTTGAACTAAGGTCGCTAGGTGCGCATTCCTGCGGTGCATTTCTTTGAAAGAATATCGTTCAGGAGTGCTACCAACATGGACTGATCAAACGGCTTCTCGCATCTCGGATGATCCAAATATGATGCGTCCAGGGCATCCGAACCATAGCCAGTGGCGAACACGAAAGGCACAGACCGTTCCGCGAGAGCATCCGCTATCGGGTAGGACTTGGCTCCGTGAAGATTGACGTCCAGCACTGCCGCATCAACATTGATCTCGCCATTGTCGATAGCGGCAAGCGCTTCCTCGACCCAGCCGATAGGGCCTACGATCTCCGCCCCGGCCTCCTCGAGGAAATCGATCAAGACCTGCGCCAGCAGATAGTCATCCTCGATCACGAGAATCCGGCGACCCCTCAGTTTCGTGTCCGCATCTGTCACTCGGCTACATCCTCAAGCGCTTCCGATGCCGGCAGTGGCAGCTCAATGCGACAGGAGATGCCATTCTCGCTGAACGAAAGCTTCGTGCTGGCCCGAAGAGTGAATGCCAGGGCTCGTTCGATCAATTCTCGTCCAAAGCCTCGGTGTGAAGGCTCGGAAAGTCCCGTAAGCCCGCTTTCTTTCCAGTTCAGCAAAAGCGTGGACGTCCCATGGCCGTTGCTTTGAACGCTCCATGATACGTCGAGCTGGCCCTGGCCATCTTTGAGAGCCCCGTACTTGACGGAGTTCGTCGTTAGTTCATGGAGAGCAAGGCCAAATGTCTGGACCAATTCGAAGCCCAGAGGCACCGTCGGTCCGGACACCGACACCTTCTCGTCGGCGGCGCCGACCGCCTGCAGCTCCAGGCGGAGAATATCGTTTAGATCGATATGATCGGTCATGGTGCCGCCGACGAGACTCTGGACGCGCCCGAGCGCTGCAAGCCGGGTCGAAAATGCCTTGAGCGATCCACCTTTGCCCAAAGTCTGCTGAGCAAGGGATTGAACGATCGATAAGAGATTGCGTGTCCTGTGCTGCAGCTCGGCAATGAGTATGCGCTGCTTCGCTTCGGAAGAGGTCAGGCTGGTTACATCGATGAAGGTCACGACGACGCCCTCGATGCCGTGATTGCCGTCGCGATAGGGCGCGAGCCGCACCAGATAATGGGGGCCGCGCTCATCGGCGCTCACGCGCCTCTCGAGCGGCGCCGCGCCGGCGAATACCCGCCGAAGGTCATCCGCAAAATCGACGAGATTCAGCCGGCTCGAGAGATCAGTGATCGGACGTCCCCTGTCGGTCGGAAGTATGTTGAATACCTTGGTGACGGCCGGTGTAAAACTACGTATGACCAAGCTTTTATCGAGAAACACAGTTGCGACGTCGGTGCTTTCAAATAGATTTTGGAGGTCGTTGTTTGCACGATCGAGCGCATCGACCTTGCCGCTGAGCTCGGCGTTTACGGTATGAAGTTCTTCGTTTACGGATTGCAGCTCTTCTTTCGAAGCCTCGAGTTCCTCGTTCGTCGACTGCATCTCCTCATTTACCGAAACCAGCTCTTCATTGGAGGATTTCAACTCCTCAAGCGCTGTTTCGTATTCCTCGATCATGGACTGCAGTCGATCGCGGGTCTCGCGGAGCTCCCGCTCCGTAAGAGCAACCGCTCCGTCACGTCCGATCTGCGCGTTGGTTTGCGCCTCCTCTTCAGTGAGCACGGCGCCCTGATCAGTGAAGAGGACGAGATAAAGACCATCCCCGGCGGGCGTGTTTGCCAGAGGCTCTATTGTGAGATTGACGAATTGAACGCCGCCCTCCTCGGTATCCAGGGAAACACTGGTGCGGGTTGCCGTTTTTCCCGTCTCGACCGCCTCTCGAAACAAGGCGCGCAGATCAAGACGTAATCCTTTACGCGCCATTGTTAGAAGCTGCCGCGTGGGGGCGCCGGCCGGAGCTTCCAGATATTTTCCGGTACGCGCCGAATAATAGACGACATCGCCATCGTGGTTGACCACGACATGCGGCGGAGCATAGCGCTCGACGACTTGTTCATCGATCGCCTGGCGCAGACCGAGTCCTGCAAGCGGGGACCGGCGCGCGGCAAGCTCCGAAGTCTGGCCCGGGCGGAGGCCTTGTAGAACCATGGGAAGCCGAAAAACTGGAGCTGTGTCGGAGCGACGGCGGAAGACCCGGTGACGCTTCTCGATCGGTGAAAAAAGCTCCTCGAATTGCGACACATTCTCTGCCGACCCGAGGAAAAGATAACCGTCCGGACGCAGTGCGTAGTGAAAGGTCGGGATGACCTGGTTTTGCACGTCGGTGCCGAAATAAATGAGCAGGTTCCGACATGACACAAGGTCGATTTTTGAAAACGGCGGGTCGCGAATAACACTGTGCGGCGAAAAGATGCATAGCTCTCGAACGTCCTTCGAGACGACAAAGCTGCCCCCGTCCGCGATGAAGAACCTCTTTCGTCGCTCAGGCGAGACGCTCTCGAGGAGTGCGCCCGGATATCTGGCCATTCGTGCGACACTGAGCGCTCGTTCGTCGATGTCCGTCGCAAAAATCTGTACTCTAGGGACCGCCTTCAGCCCATCCATGTGTTCGCGCGCCAGGATCGCGATTGAGAACACTTCCTCGCCCGTTGAACAGCCCGGCACCCAGATGCGTACGGCCTCGTCTGCTCCGCGTCCTTCGAATATTTTTGGAATGACGGCGCTTGCCAAACTCTCAAAAGCATCCTCGTCCCGGAAGAAATTTGTGACGTTGATGAGCAGATCGCGAAACAGGGCGCCGACCTCTGTCGGTTCCTGCCTGAGGTGCTCCACATAAGCTTCGACCGAGCTGAGCTGGGTCACCTGCATGCGGCGCTGCACACGGCGTACGAACGTCTTTGTCTTGTAACCACTGAAATCGTGACCAATCTGGTTCCGCAAGATGCCATAAATCTCGGGCAAGATCTGAGCGATCGTTGGATCATCTTCCTTGTGTGGAGAACCCTTCATCATTTGCTCAAACAGGTCGTTCCCGCGAGCAAATTCAATGAGCTTTGGTCCCATCTCTTCCGCCGGGACGGCGAAGTCGATAAAGCCAGAGGAGATGGCTGCATCCGGCATGTCCGGGTGTTGCGGGCCGAAGCCATCGCGTACCTGGGCCAACGTTATTCCACCGCGCTCCTTAATGGCTTTCGCGCCGAGTGTTCCATCCGAATCCCCTCCTGACAGAATCACCCCACCGGCCAGTTCGCCGATATCAACCGCCAAAGCGCTCATGAAAACATCGATCGGCTTTCGTCCACGGCGGTTGTTGCTCTTCCGAAGCACGAGGCGGCGGTTCTCGATGCTGAGAACGGCACTGGCCGGCATGACATAGACGTGGTTGTTTAGAACCTCCATCCCCTCGGCGGCAACCTCGACCGGCATGTCCGTGTAGCGGCCCAAAATTTCGTGAAGCAGGCTTTCTCTGTCCGGGCTCAGATGGGTCACGACAACCAAGGCAAGCGCTGGCTGGGGGGGCAAACCTCGGAAAAACCCTTCCAGAGCCTCGATGCCCCCGGCCGATGCCCCCACGCAGACAATTGGAAATGGTCCGTCGGCGCTCATACTCTCAGGCTCCGCCGGGATGCCGATTTTTTAGCTTTTGCGGTACCAGCTACGGGATGCGCCGGGCGGACGAGGGATGAGCCATTTGCTTCCTTTTCCAGAAGTCGAAGCGCCGCTCGAACAACTTCGCTCGACGTTCGAAACCGGCCGGACGACACCTGCTGGGATATGAAGCCCAGGAACTCGTTCGTCAGGGAAACATTGAGCGTGTGCTTGCTCGGCATCGGAGCTCCTGGGGTGGCAACGTCTGCTACCCTCGCAGCTAACTAGACCTTGTCAAGAAGCGCGCCCGACCCGGAAAGTTCCACCTCACGAGGCGACGTCGGCACCGAGGAGATGCTTTGAACAGCCTCAAGATTTTCCACTCTAGGGCTTGGTCGATTCGGTCCCGCGAGCCATAGTGGGAGAGCCTCAGGAGCAGCACCGATGCCTCGGTTCTTTTTCAATTTCTCTATCGACGGATGTCTTGAATTCGACGAGTTGGGGACCGAGTTCAACTCCATTGAAGAAGCTTATCTCGAGGCATGCCGCACTGCACTGGACATGTCGTTTGAAAAGCTGCGCGAGCGGGCCGATCCGACAGGAGATTCCGTCGAAATCTTCGATGCTCAGCGCCGAACTTTGATGCACTTGCCTTTCTCGGATATGCTCAGTCCAAAACCGCTGCGCAGGCCGCCGACACTCGAAAGCAACAGGATTGCCGATCGCTGCCATCGTGAGCTGGTACGGGGCCAGCGCCTGAAGGCTGAAATCCGGGAAGAATTGGAGAAAGTGCAGTCAATCTCTCGCACGATACGGGCCAACTTGCGGCGGTTTTCAAAAGTGGCGGGTACGGATCATTTACTCGCCAGATCGCGTCCTGATTGATTTTCACGGAAGATCGAGCCCATCACGTCCAGGCGTCGGCGCCATGCCCGAAGAGCTTTCACGAACGAGCGGAAAAATATTCGGGAACCCGGAGCGACGCGGAACCGATTCAGTCTGCCTTTTGTTATGCTGGAACTCGGCTGGACATTGAGGCGGCCGCCGACGCTATCCCGACCGTTGCGGTTCGCCGAAAGCATTGCGTTGACGGAGTAACCGTGGACTACGCACAAACCCTGATTCGAAGATTGCGGTCCGATACTCGTCTGAGCGACGATGATGCCGGAGCTATCAGGTCATTGCCTCTCAGATTGGTGGACGTTCCTGCCGAAACGCCGATCGTGCGCGAAGGCGACCATCCAAGCTGCGCCTGTTTGTTGGTCACCGGCTTTGGTTGCCGCTCAAAGGTAACGGAAACAGGCAAACGTCAAATTTTGAGTTTCCATATACCCGGGGATATTCCCGACCTGCAAAGTCTGTTCTTGAAAACGATGGATCATGATCTGGATACTATCTCTCCCGCGACCCTGGCGTTTATCGACCATACCGATCTGCTGAAGCTGATCGATGCGCGTCCGTCAGTCGCCCGCGCCCTTTGGCGGGAGACCTTGATTGATGCCGCGGTATTCCGCGAGTGGATCGTAAATCTCGGGGTTCGACCAGCGTCTGCGCGGCTTGCTCATCTGCTCGCCGAACTTCGACAGCGTTTGAATGCGGTTGGGCTCGTTGCTGAAGACGAGTTTCGTTTCCCTATCACGCAATCGCAACTGGCGGAGGCGCTTGGATTGAGCGCGGTTCACGTCAACCGGGTGCTCCAGGCGTTTCGTACCGAAGGCATTTTGGATGTTCGCAAGAACACGGTGACTTTGCTTGATATCGAGAGGGTCGTCGCTGCTGGAGGCTTTGACCCTTCGTATCTCCACCAACTTGCTGGGGCGGGAGCAGGATAGGTTTCTGATCAAAATCCTTCCGAGCAGCTTTCATACAGAGAAGACTTTCCCGCAGTCGCCTTGTTGCCCGGCCCTCACTTCGGCGGCGACGCCGCCACACCTTCCGCATCATCCCGCACGTGGATCACCGCGATATTATCCGCATAGAGCCGCTTCCAGCCCTTGATGTGATCGAGCACTTGCGCCGCGGGGGAGTCCGCGGTCAGCAGGGTGGCATCGATCCGGTAGTCCGCGAGCAGCCGCGTCAGATTGTCGAGCTTCTTGAGCTCCACGGCCTTGAAGGCCTCCATGGCGAAGGTTTCGCCGTAGAGCTCGGCGCGGCCGTCGATGAAGACCGGGATGTCGCGCGAGATCAGATAACCGCCGAACTGGTAGGCGTTGAAGATGCGCTGCGCCTTGCGTTTCTCGAGCAGGTCGACGGCGGCAACCGGTGTCTGGTCCATCGCGAAGGTGAAGCGGTGATGCGACATGTAAAGCGACGTCGAGGTCCAGCCGGCGGCCACGATCATCAGCGCGCCCGTTGCGATGACATAGCGGGCGGCCCAGCTCGCGCTGTCTTGCGTGCCTGGCTGCGGCAGAGCGGAACGTTCGCCGAGCGGCTTGGCCAGCACCAGCGGCACCAGGAAGGCAAAGGCCTCGATGCTCCTGACATGGGTGAGCGCCATCCAGGTCAGCAGCAGGATCAGAACAATGCGCGGCGGCGAGAGCGTCAGGCCGCG
Organism: Bradyrhizobium sp. 21; assembly: GCF_023073335.1. Taxonomy (GTDB): domain Bacteria; phylum Pseudomonadota; class Alphaproteobacteria; order Rhizobiales; family Xanthobacteraceae; genus Bradyrhizobium. The sequence goes on along the minus strand of NZ_JADPJG010000003.1, from coordinate 163,368 downwards.
ATAGAGCCCGATCGCGATCAGGCCGAACAGCGCACCTTCGAATGCATTGAAGGATGCGAAGCTCGCGGGCGCCCATTCGGAGATGACCGTCAGCAGCTCGCCGAGATTGAGGATGTTGATCGCGCCGAGCAATGTGCGCCAGCCATAGGGAGTGACGCAGCTTGCGGCCAGTGCCGCAACACCGAACAGGAACCAGCGCGTCAGCAGCCGGACCTGCTTGCCGGACTCCATGCCCCAGAGCGCCACGAACGACATCGGGCCAATCAGCGCCAGGCCCAGCACGAAGCCGCCGTGCAGGTTCGACCACAGTGACATCAGAGGCAGCCAGTACCATGACGGGACGCCCTTGCGGTCGGCCGCGGCCATCAGCATGCCGACCCACGCGATCATGACGGGCAGCGCCAGCACGTGCGGCCGCGCCAGAATGTGGTGCAGCGACAGCAAGACCGCGAATATCGCGAACAGGACGGCGCGCGGAATGTCCAGATGGGCCTCGAGCAGGTCGACCAGGATTGCCGCCGACAATGCGACCGCAAGCGCGGTGAGGATCACCGGCCCGGCCCAGTCCCATTGCGCATAGGAGAGGGCGAACAGCACCTGTGACAGCCACGAGGTCGAAACCCAGGGCGCCGCCGGGCGGGTGAAGGAATAGAAGTCCATCGTGGGAAGCGCGTGGTGATCGAGGATCCATTGCCCGATCTTGATCTGCCAGAACGCGTCGGAGTCCTGCAGCAGCGTGTCGCCGACATACACGAAGAAGAGATAGGCGGCTACACCGACGCACAGCGGCACGAGGGCTCGCGCGCGACTCTGCATCGCGATGCTGTTGGCAAAGGAAAGGGACATGCCGCCTCGTCGTCCTGTCGTTCTTGTCGGGCTGCCAAGCGGGCGGCATTGGACCACGGCGGTCATAACTTCGGGTAAACCGGCGGTGCGGGGCCGGTCCGATGTCCCGACAATTTAACGGATTGTTTTAGATTTCGGTTTACCATCGGCGAATACACGCAATCCGCTCTGTGTTTACGCAGTCGAATTAACTGCGGCGCAATTCTTTGCCCCTACGTTCGGTTCCATGGTCGGGCGGCGCTGGGAAGCCGAAAAGACCAGATCAGTTGTAGCCTCGTGTATTTTTGGAGCTGTCTATGAAGAACCTCGTTGCCCGTTTCGTGAAGGATGAATCCGGCGCCACCGCCATTGAATACGGTCTGATCGCCGCCGGCATCGCGCTGGCCATCATCACCGTCGTCAACCAGCTCGGCGGCACGCTGAACACCAAGTTCACCTCGATCCAGACCAGCCTCAAGTAAGGCCGGACGTATCAAGAATTTAAGAGCCCCGTCCTTGACGGGGCTCTTTTCTTTTGGCCGACGATGTCTGCGTCTTAGAGGCCGTGAAGCTGTAGCAAGCTCGTCAGGTGGGCAAAGCGTCCGCCGCAGTTCGAAGCGCGCGAGCGGAAGCACGCCATCGTCGAGAATATCGCACATTGGAAAAAATTGACGGGTACGGCGCTGCACGCCTGTGCCCGCCCTACGGCAACTTGCCGCCTGTCATTCCGCGAGGCTGGGCTGCCAGACCGGCGATGGAGCGGGCACGGCTGACGTTCGCGACGCGCGGCCGCGCCATTGGAAACAGAATTTCGTCGCCCAGATCGAGCCTGCTGCGACCGCGATGCCGCCGGCGACGTCGATGATGTAATGCGCGCCGATCACCGGCGTCGCCAGAATCATCAGCAGATTGAGCGCCGCCGCGATGCCGCCGATGCCGCGCACCGGCCACAGCGCCCACATGTAGAGCACGGCGGACGCGGCGTGGAAGCTCGGAAACGAGACGATGCCGGAGAGGAAGAACAGCCGGAGCTCGTGCAGGCTGTCGTCGCGAAGCGCGAGGATGTCGCGCAACTGCCCGGCATAGATCGCGGTGTTGATCTCGGGGAAATGCGCGGCGGGCAGTTGCAGTCCCCAATAGGTGCCGATGGCGGGCACGACGGCAGAGATCGCAATGGTGCCAGCGAGCGCGAGGCTCGTCGCGAGCATGAACAATTGCAGCCGCACATAGCGCGCCGTCAGCGCCAGCACGACGGGGATGCCGAGCAGCGGCAATTTGATCAGCGCGTATCCGCGAGCGAGACAGTCCGCGAGCCAGGGATGGTCGTTGACGTATCGCGCGATCGGTTCGGGATCGAGGCCGAACGCGCGGTCGATCGCAAGCAGCGCCTGGTCCTGGAGCGGCCAGTTCAGCTTGCCGGCGACGTAGCTGAGCGGTCCGACGATGGCGCAGGTGAGAATGATCTGTCCGAGCGTGCCGAGCGAAAACACCAGCTTCGGGTCGGCAAGCTCGCCTTTGACGATGCGGTGGCCATAGGCCAGCGCGAGCAGGGCAGCAGCGATCGCCAGGGTCACGCAGTAGGCGACCGGTTCGAGGCTCAGGCCGGTGAAAGGCAGGCCGAGCGCCAGCAGGCTGCCCATGGTGGCGATGGGAAGCCAATTCAGGTGGAAGAGCTGCCAGGCGGTCCGGGCGTCCGTGTCGACCATGCTGCACCGAGGTGGGATCGCAGTATCGCAGCACAGTCGCGGAGCAGGTTTAAGATGGCGGTAACGATCGTGGTTACCCCTTCACCAAACCAATTCGCGACGTTTTTAGCGGGTGGGAGGCTTTGTGCATTTGCACCTTGTCATCCCCTCTGAATAGTTGTTCAGTCCTTGCGGGGCGATTTGCATCTATTGCAGTGACGAAGCGTTCGGCCGCAGGGCGTGCGGCTGGCGTGTGGGACAGGAAGCGCGCCATGGTTTATCGGCGGACGCATCAAGTGGTGAAGCGCCTCGCGGCAAGGCGCAGTGCGATACTGGCGGCGGCGCGGGAGGCGGCAGCGGAAGGCGGGATGGCGGCGGTGCAGATTGCGCCGGTCGCGGTTCGCGCCAGCGTCGCTGCGGGTACGGTCTACCGCTATTTCCCCTCCAAGGCCGAGCTGATCTCCGAATTGATCGCCGAGGTCTCCCGCGACGAACTCGCGGCGATCCGGCGGGCGGCGGATGCCGCGCCGGGGCCATCCTCGGCGCTGGCGGCGGCCGTAACCACCGTGGCGGTTCATACCCTGTCGCAGCGCAGGCTGGCCTGGGGCATCCTGGCCGAGCCGGTGGATGTCGATGTCAGCGCCTCGCGCCTGGCCAGCCGGCGCGAGATCGCGGGCGAGATGGCTGCGCGGATCGACGCCGCCGTGCGTGCCGGTCATCTGCCGGCGCAGGACACCGCGCTCGCCGCCACTGCGCTGCTCGGTGCGCTGCATGAGGCCCTGGTCGGACCGCTCGCGCCGGATAATCTCGAAGATCCCGCCAGGATGCGCGATGCCGTGCAGACCGTGACCCTGCTGGCGCTGCGCGCGGTCGGCGTCATGGACGCCCGCGCCAGGGGGCTCGTGGTGCAGCAGACGCTGCTACCGGCGGCGAAAGCGCTGGTTGGGGCGTAAATTGCCCGCCGGATCGACGTGGTGACCTGATTGCGCCCAGGGCATTGCCCGGATGCGTCTTTCCGAAAAACCCCAGCATCGTCGCCGGACCAGCCGGCTACTGTGCATGGGGTTGTTTTTCGACTTTTTTGTTTGCCGGGTGCCGGCGGACCTACAAATTCGCGTCGCCTTCGGGGCCGACCGAGGCGATGCGGACCATGTTGGTGGTGCCGGGGATGCCGAGCGGCACGCCAGCGACGATGAGCACGCGTTGGCCGGCGCGGACGAAGCCATCCCGGAACGCGATCTGCCCGGCGCGGCTCACCATGTCGTCCTGGTCGCGCGCATCCTCCGCCACGACGCAATGCACGCCCCAGACCACGGCGAGCCGGCGGCCGGCCGTGATGTTCGGCGTGATCGCCACGATCGGCGGCTTCGGCCGCTCGCGCGCCACGCGCGCCGCGGTCGAACCCGAGCTGGTCCAGCAGATCAGGGCCGGCAGGTCCAGCGTCTCAGCGATCTGCCGCGCGGCGTCCGCGATGGCGTCGCCGGCGGTGGCCTCGGGCGCGGGGCGCTGGGCGGTGATGACGGAGCGATAGATCGGGTCGCGCTCGACCTCCTCGCCAATGCGGTTCATGGTCGAGACGGCTTCGACGGGGAATTTGCCGGCCGCCGATTCCGCCGACAGCATGATGGCGTCGGCGCCTTCATAGACGGCGGTGGCGACGTCGGAGACTTCGGCGCGGGTCGGCACCGGCGACTGGATCATCGATTCCAGCATTTGCGTTGCGATCACCACCGGCTTGCCGGCGCGGCGCGCCATCCGCGTCATCTGCTTCTGCAGGCTGGGCACACGCTCCAGCGGCAGCTCGACGCCGAGGTCGCCGCGCGCCACCATCAGCGCGTCGGAGGCCTCGATGATCTCGGCGAGACGGTCGATCGCCTGCGGCTTCTCGATCTTGGCCATCACCGCGGCGCGGCCGCGGATCATCTTCTTGGCCTCGATCACGTCGTCGGCGCGCTGCACGAAGGACAGCGCGATCCAGTCGACGCCGGTGACCAGCGCCGCCTCGAGGTCGGCGCGGTCCTTCGGCGTCATCGCCGAGACCGGCAGGTCGGTGTCGGGCAGGCTGACGCCCTTGCGGTCGGACATCCGGCCGCCGACCACGACGCGGGTCACCGCGTGCTCCTTCGATGTCTCCTCGGTGATCAGCCGCACCTTGCCGTCGTCGAGCAGTAGCGAATGGCCCGGCCGCAGCGCGGCCAGGATCTCCGGATGCGGGAGCTGGACGCGGGTGGCATCGCCCGGCGTCTTGTCGGAATCCAGCGTAAAGGTCTGGCCGTTCTCGAGCTGGACCGCGCCTTCGGCGAAGGCCCCGAGCCGGAGCTTCGGCCCCTGGAGGTCGACCAGGATGCCGATCGGCCGGCCATAGCTGCTCTCGACGTTGCGAATCGTCGCCACCAGCTCCCGCATCTTGTCATGCGGGGTGTGGCTCATGTTGATGCGGAACAGGTCGGCGCCGGCCTCGAACAGGCGGCGGATCATCGCGAGGTCCGAAGAGGCGGGGCCCAGGGTCGCGAGAATCTTGATACGGCGAAGACGCCTCATGGCTTGCTTCCAGATGGGGGCGGAGGGGCTGGCGGGAGGCCAGGACCGGCGGGGGGCGTACCACCGGGCGGACTATTGGGCAAACCCGGGACGCCGCCACCCGGACCAACGGGGCCCGGAAGGCCGGGTACGCGCTGCTGCTGCGACGGCTGCTCGTTGGCGTCGGTGAGCTGCACCGTCCAGGCGCGCTGCTCGCCGGTGTCGACCTCGAAATAACCGGTCCGGTCATAGCCCCGCGCGAGGCAATCCTCGGTGCCGCGGATGGTGAATTCCTTGTCGCGCGAGCACATGAAGGCCTGGCCCGACCATTCGCCGCCGCGGTCATAGTCGATGGCGTAGATGTAATAGAAGCGGGCGACCAGCGTTCCCCGCAGCAAGGTCTCGCAGGAGCGCGAGGAGATGTTCCACCAGCCCTCGGTGGTCCAGCCCTCGGCGTCCTTGTAGCCGAGCGCGATGCCGACCCGGCTCGATGTGTTGTTGCAGAGGCGGAAATCGGCGGAGGCCGGGCTGGCCCAGAGGCACAGCAGGGCAACCACCAGCACCGGGACCAACCGGGCGAGCAGGCGAAGGGGGGAGCGGGGAGATTCGGCGATCATTGTCGCGGAAGCTATATCAGATCATTGACGATTTGGCGTAGGGGCCCCGGGGAACTCCCCAAAGCCGGCTCCGCGCCCGTTTGCGCCGCGATGTGGCAAAATCTGTGACAGGCCCCACCTGATCTCATAAGGGTGACCCATCCGGGTCAGAGCCAATTTCGCAAGCCGAGGGATCCAGCCATGGCAATCGACGACAAAACCAGAACGGAGCTCGAGGCAGCCGCTTTCCGGCGCCTGGTCGATCATTTGAAGACGCGGACGGACGTCCAGAACATCGACCTGATGAATCTCGCAGGCTTCTGCCGCAACTGCCTGTCCAACTGGCTCAAGGACGCCGCCGACGCGCAAGGCGTCGCCTTGAGCAAGGACGAGAGCAGGGAAGCCGTTTACGGCATGCCCTACGAGACCTGGAAGTCGAAATACCAGGGCACGGCGAACCCCGAGCAGCTCGAGGCCATGAAGAAGGTTCATCCCGGGCACTGAGCGGGCTCGCCGGCCGCCTGCCGATGCGGTGCCCTTGAGTCGCATTACACAACAGCTTTCTTCGACACGCCGCAGGAAGGTGTGGGCGCGCTGTGGACGAGCGCGATGCTGCCTTGAACGCGGGAGCGGCGAACCCTAAGGGTCAACCAGCACGCGCGGTGAGGATGCCGGCGTCACCTCGTTTTGCCAGTTCCATTGGGAGTACCAAGATGGCCACCTCCGCCGCCGTTCGCGACGACGAGCCCGCGACGAAATTTGCAAAAGACCAGCTCAAATCCATCATCGAGCGCATCGAGCGGCTGGAGGAAGAGAAGAAGGCGATCTCCGACGACATCCGCGACGTCTATGCCGAAAGCAAGGGCAATGGTTACGACGTCAAGGCGCTGCGCGCCATCGTGCGGATGCGCAAGCAGGATCCGAACGAGCGGGCCGAGGCCGAGACGATTCTCGAGACCTACATGCAGGCGCTGGGGATGATCTGAGGCGTTTGCCTCTGACACCACTGTCGCAGCCCGGAGGAGCGCAAGCGTAATCCGGGTTCTTGCAGTGTGCGTCGATATCCCGGATTGCGATGCTCCGTCCGGGCTACGAAACTGAGCTCTTGGAAATAGCAGCTCTTGGAACTAGCAGATCTTGGAAATAGCGAAGGCTATCAGCCCTCAGCGCAGCGCGGCGGTACGCATGACGAAGGACGTCGTCTCGAGCTTCGCGGTGGCGCTGCCCGTAAAGCTGTCGCAGGACAGGCCCTGCATCGGATCGTCGGCAAAACCCATGGCGATCACGGCCTTCGGCTTGACGAAGTAGGCGCGCATTGCGGCCGTGTCGACGTCGCCCATCAGCGTCACCGACATCGCGCGGCTGGCGCTCGGTGACAGCATCACGATCTTGAGCCAGATGCTTTCGCCCTTGGCCGCGGAGAGCCGGCTCGCGGTCGCGACCATGCCGTCCTTGCTCTTGCCGACCACCGTGTTGATCTCGGTCGCGGGCGCGAGGTTGCGCGAGGCAGAGGCCGGACGGGCGGAGCGCGGGATCGGCGCGGAGGCGGCGACGACGTTTGCGCGGTCGACCGGGGAGGCGGCCGGCGCGTAGGCCAGCGCCTGAAGAGTTGCGTTGGAGACGCTCGCGGTTGGCTGCGGATCGGTGGTAGCGGCAAGCGCCTGGCGGGCCTTCAGCGCAGCCACTTGAGCCGGTGTTGCCTGTTGCGGAGTGGCCGGGGCGTCCCAGAAGCCGCGGGCATTGATGATGTCGGCCGGGGTCTCGGGCTTTGCGTCAGCCGATTTGCCGGCCGCCGGCTTGTCAGCCACGGGTGCGGGCTTCGGCTTGGGCGGCGCGACGATCTGCGCATCGGCCGAGGCGAGCTGGATCGTCGCCGCGACGGACGGCTTGGCGCGCGGCGTCGGTACCGGATCCGCCGGCTTGGTCGCGGCGGCGACCACGGTCGGCGCGGCGGGCTTTGCAGTCGCGGCGGGCGCGCCCTCGTCATCCTCGTCGCTGCTCGTGGCAGCCGGAGCCGGCTTGCCCTTGAACAAAGCGGTGAAAAAATTCGGCTTGCTGCCGGAATCCTCGCCGTTACCGCGCCGCTCGATCTCGGCCTTGGCGAGTTCATAGCCCTTCAGCGGCGTGCCGTCGGTCGGGACATGGACCGTGCGGCCGTCCGGGAAGACGCGGGCGAGCTGGTCATGGGTCATGCGCGGCCAGTGCCGGATGCTGCCGGTGTCCAGATGCACGAAGGGCGAGCCCGAGGTCGGATAAAAGCCGACGCCGCCGCGCTGAAGGCGCAGGCCGGCGAACCGGATCTGCTCCAGCGGCACGCCCGGAATGTGGAAATCCATCGCATGCCCCAGCATGTGCTGGCTGAAGCGCGCCACGCCGGAGGAGCGGCGGCGGAGCATGGCGTTGGTGGCGGGGGAGCGGTAGGAGGAGATGATCTGGATCGGCTGCTTGGCGTCGACGTCGCGATAGACTTCCCAGAGGATGTCGAAGAGGTGACGGTCCATCACCGTCTCGTCCTGGGTGCGCCAGTCGCGCAGGAAATGATTGAGCTGCTTCAGCGCGGCTTCGTCGTAGCGCCCGTCGCGCTTGAAGGTGACGGTGAGGTCTTCGCCGGAATGGGTGTGGTGGAAGGAGAGCGTCTTGGTCTCGTTCAGCGCGGCGGCGTTGTGAACTGAGCCCGCGGCAGCAAACAGCAATACGGCAGCGAGGCCGATCCGCGATCCGGCCTTCACTCCCGCATGGGACAACGACAGCACAGCAAATTGGCGTGCGATATCAGTCAGCACGTTAGAGCCCACCCAGTCGACCAGCGTTCAAAATGGACTCTCCCGCTAACCCCGTTAGCGCGCGAAAGAGGGTGAACGCTTTCTTAAAGCGAGAAGGTTAATTCGAGGTTGACCTTCTCGCCCCCAAACCAAGTCAGATTAAGATCCTAACCGGTTGAGTGTGGCAAAAAAACGCCCGCTGCCCGAGATCGGGTGGAGAATGGTTAACGTTAAACGACCCCATCCAGGGGATGAGGTCGCTGATCTTATTGCAGAATTTCAGGAATTCGGGGCTGGGCCTGGCTCAGCGCGTGAACACCCGCTGTGGCCTGCGGCCGACCGGAGCCGGCGGCGGGGACGGCGCCCCGAACAGCCGCTCGAAGAAGTTCGGCCCGGACGAGCCGAAGCCGCCGCCGTTATTGGCCACCGTCACGCCGGGTGGCAGCGTCGTCGACGGGCGCGAATAGCTCGGCTGGGAGTGTGCGACGATGTTCTCGAGATCCTTGCCGCGGCCGTTCTTCAGGATGTTGATCATGGTCGCGTCGCGGCCATAGACATCCTTGCGGAATTGCAGCTTGCCGCCCTCGTCCACGAACGCAGTCTGGTAGGTGATGTTGACCGGAATCGGGGTCGGGAATTTTAGGTCGACTTCGCCCTTGCCGTACATGCTGCGCACGCGCTCGGGCGTGTACTTCTCGTTCGGCAGCGCGATGTTGAGCAGCACCGACGCATATTGATCCGGGTTCTGCACGCGCATGCAGCCATGGCTGAAGGCGCGCTCGTCCCGGGCGAACAGGTTCTTGTCCGGCGTGTCGTGCTGATAGACCAGGAACTTGTTGGGGAAGTTGAAGCGGATGCGGCCGAGCGCGTTGGCTTCACCGGGCGGCTGCGAGATGTGCACCGAACCGTCGCGGTTCTGCTCGAGCTTCAGACCCATGCGCTGAAGCACGGTCGGGTCCTGCTGCAATGCCGGCAGATATTCGCCATAGACGATCGACGGCGGCACGTTCCAGGTCGGATTGACCGTGATGTACTTCATCGTCTCGGTCAGCAGCGGGGTGGCGTGCTGGCCCGGCTTGCCGGTGACGACGCGGGTGGTCCAGACCTGCTGGCCGCGCTGCATCACCTTCAGCGTGTAGTCGGGGATGTTGAGGATGACATAGGCATCGCCCAGCGAGGGGACGCCGAGGTCGCGCGGCAGCCAGCGCAAGCGCTCCATGTTCACCAGCACCACGTCGATCTGCTTGTCGCGCTTCGGGGTGTTGATGGCCTTGACCGTCTTGTCGTCGAGGATGCCGGTCGCCTTGATCTCGGCACCGTTCTGGAATTTGCGCACGGCTTCGGCGACGGTGGCGTCATAGCGGGTGTCGCTGGCGTTCTCGGCGAGGCCGAGCTTGGCGCGGAGCTGCGGCACGCGCGGATCTTCGACGACGATTTCAGCCTGCTTCTTGCCGGCCGGGGTGTATTTCAGCGCCGGGCCGTCGGCGATCTCGACCACGGGGCCGCTGCCCTGGCCCCGCAGCTCGGCGAGCTTGGCCTTCAGCTCCTTGTAGAGCTTCTGCGGCGGATTGTAGCTGTCGAGCGCTGCGGAGGCATCCGGCGCGGTCGTCACCTTGGCGAGCACGTCGCTCGGATCTGTCGGATGCTCGGGATAGAGGATGTCAGCACTGACCTGCGACCAGTGCATGCGGCCGCTCTGCGCCTGGCGGGCATAGTCGAACATGCTGGCGGTGAGCTTCAGCTCGGCGTCCGCGAGCGCATCGGGGCTCGTGGCGGCGAAATCCGGCACCGGATAGTCGGCCGGGTTGAGACCGTCGGAAGCCGCATCCTTCAGCCGTGCGATCACGCCCTTGGCCGCAGCGGTCAGGCTGCCGGCTTGCGTCCACACCGGCGCGAAGTCGCGTGCGCCGTAAAATTTCTCGATCGCCGCGCGCTCGTTCTTGCGGTCGAAATGGCGCGAGGTCTTGGCGCCGATGATGTCCTTGAGCTTGTCGGCGACCGGCTGGTCGGCGGCGGGAACGTTGCTGGCGGCCTTGACGGGCTCGGAAGCCGGCTGCTCCTTGGCGACGTCCTTCGGCGGTTCGGCCGGGGTCGTCGCGGCGGCAGGGGCCGTCGCAGTGTCGGCCTTGGCAGTGTCGGCCTTGGCAGGCTCGGTCTTGGCAGGCTCGGTCGTCTTGGCCGTCTCGCTCTTCGGTGCCTCAGCGGCAGGCGTGGTGGCGACGTCGGAAGGCTTGGTCTCGACCTTGTCGGGAGCCGGCGCGGCTTCGGCCTTCGCGGGCTCCTTGGCAGGCTCTTTCGCGGAGTCCTGCACTGTGGCGGTGGTGTCGAGCTTGATGTCGGATGCGGTCGGGGGCGGGACGTTTGCGGGCTCAGGGCGCGGGATCGCGGCTTCGATCGCAAGCTCGGCGGCGCTGCTGCGCGCCTGATCCTGCGCCAAGGCTGAGCTGGCCGATACCGTGAGGAAGGTCGCCGCGACCGTCATCAAGACACGGTCGAAGCCTGCACGGTGGTTCAAACAGTCACGCATTGTGTCGCACCCCTCGGGTGAACTGTCCCTCGTGGAACAGCTTCGTTATCGCCTAATGAGCTTCGGCTAAACCGCGCCGGCCTCTCGAAAGTTGCACGCCTGCACGCAACGATTCCTACGCAGACGATATACAGGCCCCGGTTTTGCAGCCAGCGCTACCCGGGACAACTCACGACAAACTGACCTCACGCAAACTGACTTCAAGGAAGCCTCTTGGCAACGGATTGTGCGCCTTTGCCACGCGCTTTTCCCTGTGTCTGTCACTTCCAAGTCACGGTCCACAGCTTAGTCGAATTCTGTCGTCACGCGAACGGCTTACAGCCGTCTCGCACTGCCCGCACGAACCTCCGTCCGCATGAGGCTCAGTGCGTCTCCTCACCGCTTTTGCCGCCATGGCCGGGAACCCCGGCTTCGTCGAGTTTGCGGTAGAGGGTGGATCGGCCGATTTTGAGGCGGCGGGCAACCTCGGACATCTGTCCGCGGTAATGGGAGATCGCGAAACGGATGATCTCGTTCTCGATGTCCTCCAGCGGTCGGACGTCGCCGGTCGCCGTCAGCATGGAAAGGGCACCACCCATGGGGAGCGGCGCGATCGGTATTTCGTTACCTGAAACTACGGACGGGGCCGCGATCGGCTCCAGCATCAGCGGCGCGGTCGGAATGTCCGTTCCCGGATGCGGCTGCGAGGCGAGCAGGGGGAAATCGTCGAGGCCAAGCTGATCGCCCTCGCTCATCACCACGGCGCGGTAGACCGCGTTTTCGAGCTGGCGGATGTTGCCGGGCCAATCGAGCTGGGCGAGGTGCGCAACGGCCTCGCCGCTGATGCCGGTGATCGGGCGGTTTTCCTCGGCGGCAAAGCGCGCGAGGAAATGCCGGAGCAAATGCGGGATGTCCTCGCGCCGGGCGCGCAGCGAGGGGATCGTCAGCGGCAGCACGTGCAGCCGATAGAACAAATCTTCCCGGAAGTGGCCCTGCTTGACCCGCTCGAGCAGCCGGCGGTTGGTCGCCGAGATGATGCGGACGTCGACCTTCACGGGTTTGCGGCCGCCGACCGCCTCGACCGCGCCTTCCTGGAGGGCGCGGAGCAGCTTGACCTGTGCGGCCAGCGGCAACTCGCTGACCTCGTCCAGAAACAGTGTGCCGCCATGGGCTTCGACGAACTTGCCGGTGTGGCGTTCGGTGGCGCCAGTGAAGGCACCCTTTTCGTGACCGAACAGGATGGACTCCACGAGATTATCGGGGATCGCGCCGCAATTGACCGCGACGAAGGGTTTTGCCTTGCGCTCGCCGCTGCCATGGATGGCGCGCGCGAACATCTCCTTGCCGACGCCGGACTCGCCCTCGATCAGCACGGGGATCGAGGAGTTCGTTGCTTTCTGCGCCGCGCGCATCACGCCCGCCATCGCCTCCGCGCGGGTGATGATGTCGGAGAAGGTCAGCCGGCCCTCGCGGCTGTGACGAATGCGCTGCAATTCGCCCTTGAGTGCAGACGAATTGAGCGCGTTGCGAAGAGAGACCTGGAGCCGCTCCAGGCCGACCGGCTTGACCACGAAATCGGCCGCGCCCGCGCGCATCGCCGAGATCACATTGTCGATGCCGCCATGGGCGGTCTGCACGATGACGGGGATGCTGAGGCCCGCTTCGCGGATTTTTGCCAGCACGCCCATGCCGTCGAGGCCGGGCATCACGAGATCGAGGATCACGCCGTCGATAACAGGCGCGTCAGGGGCGGTGAGGGCGGCGATCGCGGCGTCGCCGGAGTCCACGACGATCGTCTCATAGCCGCATTTCTGCACCATGTTCTCGACCAGCCGGCGGGCTACAGCGTCGTCGTCGGCGATCAAAATACTGGCAGCCATGGTGTTCCCCGCACGCTACTACTATCTGTCTCGAATCGGGGCACTCTGGCCGAAGCCGATTAACGCACTCTTAAACCTTGTTGCCCCCGCCCGCCGTCGCGATTGTTGAACACAGGTTTCCCACACAATGAATTCGCGCTCCAAGCCTGCTCTCAAAAAGCCTGCTCCCAAAAAGCCCGCTCTCGGCAAGGCAGCCACAAAGACATCCGCCACCAAGAAATCTGCCGTCAAGGCGAAGTCCTCCAAATCTTCACTCGCCAAGCCTGCGAACAAGACGGGCAAGCTTCCCGAGTGGAACCTCGCCGATCTCTATTCCGGGATCGACGCGCCGGAAGTGGCGCGCGATCTCGAAAAGATGGACGCCGATTGCGTCGCGTTCGAGACGGACTACAAGGGCAAGCTCGCAACAGGAACAGCAAAGGAAGATGGCGGAAAATGGCTCACTGAAGCCGTGCGACGCTATGAGGCGATCGACGATCTCGCCGGCCGTCTCGGCTCCTACGCTGGTCTCGTCCATGCAGGCGACAGCGTGGATCCTGCGATTTCAAAGTTTTACGGCGACGTTTCCGAGCGGCTAACGGCGGCATCGACGCATCTGCTGTTCTTCGCGCTCGAGCTCAATCGTGTCGATGACGATATTTTGAACCGCGCGATGCAGACCGCCGAGCTCGCGCACTACCGTCCCTGGATCGAGGATCTGCGCAAGGAGAAGCCGTACCAGCTCGACGACAAGCTCGAGCAGCTTTTCCTGGAGAAGGCGCAGACCGGCTATTCCGCCTTCAACCGGCTGTTCGACCAGACCATATCGGGCCTGCGCTTCAAGGTCGGCTCCAAGGAGCTGGCGATCGAGCCGACGCTCAATCTGCTGCAGGACCGCGACGGCGCCAAGCGCAAGAGCGCGGCGGAGGCGCTGGCGAAAACCTTCAAGGCCAATGAGCGCACCTTTGCGCTGATCACCAACACGCTCGCCAAGGACAAGGACATCTCCGACAGCTGGCGCGGCTTCAAGGATGTCGCCGATTCCCGCCATCTGAACAACCGTGTCGAGCGCGAGGTGGTGGATGCGCTGGTCGCCTCGGTGCGCGCGGCCTATCCAAAGCTGTCGCATCGCTACTACGCGCTGAAGGCGAAGTGGTTTGGCAGGAAGCGGCTGGCTTCCTGGGACCGCAACGCGCCGCTGCCCTTTGCGGCCACCGATATCATCGGCTGGCCCGATGCGCGGAACATGGTGCTGACAGCCTATCGCGGTTTCTCGCCCGAGATGGCCGACATCGCCGAGCGTTTCTTCACCGACCGCTGGATCGACGCGCCGGTGCGTCCGGGCAAGGCGCCGGGCGCCTTCTCGCATCCGACCACGCCGTCGGCGCATCCTTATGTGCTGATGAATTACCAGGGTAAGCCGCGAGATGTGATGACGCTCGCCCACGAGCTCGGCCATGGCGTGCATCAGGTGCTGGCCGCGAAGAACGGCGCGCTGATGGCGCCGACGCCGCTGACGCTGGCCGAAACGGCAAGCGTGTTCGGCGAAATGCTCACGTTCAGGCGGCTCCTGGCCCAGACCAAAAATGCCAAACAGCGCCAGGCGCTGCTCGCCGGCAAGGTCGAGGACATGATCAACACCGTGGTGCGGCAGATCGCGTTCTACTCGTTCGAGCGCGCGGTCCACACCGAGCGCAAGAACGGCGAGCTCACCGCGACCCGGCTGGGCGAGATCTGGCTGTCGGTGCAGGGCGAGAGCCTCGGGCCGGCCATCGAGATCAAGGCGGGCTACGAGAACTACTGGATGTACATCCCGCACTTCATCCATTCGCCATTCTACGTCTACGCCTACGCCTTCGGCGATTGCCTCGTGAACTCGCTCTACGCCGTCTACGAGAACGCGGCCGAGGGCTTTGCCGAGCGCTATCTCGGCATGCTCGCCGCGGGCGGCACCAAGCACTATTCCGAGCTGCTGCGGCCGTTCGGACTCGATGCCAAGGATCCAAAATTCTGGGACGGCGGTCTCTCGGTCATTGCCGGCATGATCGACGAGCTGGAAGCGATGGGCTGAGCCGGCGGCTGAGGGCGGCAGCGCCGCTTCGGCCCTGCCGTAGTTCGAGCCGGCCTGACATCCCTGACGACCTTCGCGACCGGTCGGAAGATCCTGCTACGTGGGATTGAACGTTCGCGCGCCCTGCAAGACTAATTCGATATACTGCTTTGCTATATTGAAGATAGAATTTTCAACTATTGATTGTGGATCGATCGATTTCCGCTTGGGAGGCACCCATGCTCGATCAAGGACCCGCCGCGCCAGTTCCTCCGACACGAAACCCTGCTGCGGTCGACGAGGAGACCCCCTGGTGCGAGAAGCACCATCGGATCGTTCGCGATGAAATCGCGGCGATCAACACGCGGCGTGAACCGGAGCGGCGCCTCGACCCGGAAAGCCTGGAACCTTGTCGATTGCTCGATGTCGTCGGGCTCGCATTGTCCGGCGGCGGTATCCGTTCGTCGGCCCTTTGCCTCGGCGTGCTACAGGCCTTGAACCACCACAATCTGATTGGGCGGATCGACTATCTCTCCACGGTTTCGGGCGGCGGCTATATCGGGACCTCTCTCAGCGCGACCATGACGGCGGCCAGGCGGTTTGTATTCGGCGAAAGGCCGGTCGCCGGCACTGCCACCGCCGCGGAGATCAGCGACACGCCTTCGGTCGGACATCTCCGCAACTATTCCAACTATCTGATACCCGCAGGTGCACGCGATCTTCTGACCGGAGTTGCGATCGTCGTGCGGGGCCTGGTCGCCAATATCGGGCTGACGTTGCCCATCGTGCTGCTGCTTGCCGCCGTCACCATCTGGTCAACGCCTCTGCGCAGCTGCCTGACGGTTGCCAACATCCTTGGTATCGGCCTCAACGATCGAAAACTGTGCGAATTGCACGATTTCAACAGCATCGATCGTTATGGTTTCAGTACTCTCGGCGCGTCCATCGCCTTGGCGATGCTTCTTTGCAGCGGGTTCGCTTATCTAATTTCCCGCTCGAACCGCGGCAGCGGCCCCAGCGTCGTGTTCGCCTACCTCGCCGGGATCGCGTTGCTGCTGGGCGTCGCGTGCGACTTCGCACGGTTTCTCAAGGTCCAGCATTTTGCGCTGACCCTGGCCATCGCAATCATCGGGGTCGTGCTGTTCTTCGGATGGGCTCTCAAGCAGTCGCTCGCGAGCCCGGGAAAGCGGCAGGAGTTTCGTTCGCACTGGCCAAGCATGGGGGCGACGTTTCTGGTGCTGCTGGCGGCGATTGCATTCTTCGAATTCCAGCCCTTCATGCTGGAGCAAATGTTCGATGTTGCCGAGAGCAACGCAATCGGCGGACCGGCTGCTGCAGTTGCGATCACCTGGGTCAAGTCGCTCGCGGCAGTTGCTGCGCCAATCGGGGTGGTCGTCACCGCATTCAGACAGCAGTTCGTGGAACTGTTGAAGGGCAACAGCGCATCTTCGCAATGGGGTTCGCTGGTGCTCGCGATAGTCGCCAAGGTTGCGCTGTGGATTGCGGGCCTCGCACTTCCGCTCGTCATCTGGGTCGTGTACCTCAATCTGTCGTATTGGGGCATCGCCAACGACTTGTTCGAGAGATGCCCGTCGGCTCTGGGGGCTGCCTCGCAACGAGAGTGCCTGGCCAACGCCAAATCGAACACGCTGTCCGGCAACTTGGCAGGCAAGATCCAGTTCGATGCCAGCAACGGCACTTTGTCGGCGGAGATTACGCCGAAGGCCGTGCCGCCGCTCGTGGCGGATACCGAGCGGTTGACGCCCACCTGGCATGCCCCTGCATGGCTCGAATTCCTGGCCCAGAAAGCGGGACATGTGGTTCAGGAACGCTTTCCCAGCCTGTTCCAGGGGGCGGCTTCAGAACTCAGCTACTCGTTCAGTCTTCCGATGGTGATCCTCTACACGTTCACCAGCGTCCTGCTGTTCGTCATCTCGTTCTGCCTGACGCCGAATGCGAACTCTTTGCATCGGCTCTATCGTGATCGCCTGAGCAAGGCCTTCCTGTTCGATCCGACGCGTTCGGCAGACGGTGCCATCGCGCGCGCCGAAGCCAGCCTCGATCAGGGGCGTGATTTCAAGGCGCTCGATAGCATGAAGCTGACTGATCTCTACGCGGCTTCGGTCGAGCCTGCGGGGCAGGCGGGCATTCCGAAGCTGTACGCGCCCTATCAGCTCATCAACACGGCCTTGAATATCCAGGGCTCGGATTTTTCCAACCGGCGCGGGCGAAACGCGGACTTCTTCATGTTCTCCGCTCTGAACGTCGGTAGCGAGGCGACAGGGTATGCGGCGACCGGGTCGGTCCAGGACGACGAGCAAAGTCTCGACCTCGCGACCGCAATGGCTATTTCCGGCGCCGCGGCCTCCGCGAACATGGGCTCGAACTCCATCAAGGCGCTGACCCCCACGCTCGCGCTGCTCAACGTGCGGCTTGGCTACTGGCTGAAGAACCCGCGTTACGTCGATGCGCGAGTGCGGCCGCAGCGCCGCTCCACACCGCTTTATTTCTGGTCCGAAATCTCGGGGCGGCTGTACGAGAACAGCGACAGTGTCTACCTGACGGACGGCGGCCACATCGAAAATCTCGGCGTCTACGAGCTGTTGCGACGCCGCTGCAAGGTGATCATCGCAGTCGATGCGGAAGCGGATGCGCCAATGAATTTCGGCTCCCTGATGACGTTGCAGCGTTACGCTCGCATCGATCTTGGCGTCCGGATCGACTTGCCGTGGACGCCGATTCGCGAGCGCACGCGCGCGTTGATGAAGCGCAATGCCGACAAGGCTGGCGACCCGTCGTCTCCCGATCAGGACGATGGTGCACCGCGCGACCACGTTCACGTCGCAATCGGCACCATCGATTATGGGGGAGAGGAGAAGGGTTATCTCGTCTATGTCAAATCCTCGCTCACCAGCGATGAGAACGATTATATCCGGGATTACGCACGACGAAATGATCGCTTCCCGCACGAGACCACCGGTGACCAGTTCTTTTCCGAGGAGCAGTTCGAGGTCTACCGCGCGCTGGGTTTCCACATGGCCCACGGTTTCCTGTCCGGTGACAATCCGGTGGTGGTCGGGTGCGGCGTCAATCCGCATACGGCCAGGTTCACCGAGGCGGGCGAGCCGGCGATCGGGGCGGTACGCGAGGCGCTCGGCCTTCCGGCAGCCCCGCGACCGACCGCGAGCGTCACCGCCGCGATGATCGATCCGGGCTGAACGGCGCGAGCGCTGGATTCCCGGCAATCGGAATTGCAAATGACCTGATTTGCGGGAAACCGCGCCCCGGTGCCGTTGCCCTGCCCGAAGGTTTGCGGTATCCCACCCCAAGAATTCGACTTTCGACTGGGGACAATCGATGGCTGACCATAGCGAAGTGGCGTACACCACCGCCGACGGCAACGACTACGTTGCCCACGAGCAGACCTATGAGGGCTTCATCAAGCTGGTGAAGTACGGCACGGCCTCGGTCGCGCTCATCGTGATCCTGATGGCGATCTTCCTGACCTGATCCATCGCCTGCCGCACCGACAGCGCCGTCGGTGCCCATAAAATTTGCATACAAGCCGGTTCCAAAACCGGTATCCAACGTTGCGGGAGTAACGCTAAGTTCGCGTGCGCGTTTTTGCCCGCGTCGCCGGAGGGCCTATGAAGATCGCCGTTGCCAAGGAAATCGATCCGTCGGAGCCGCGCGTTGCCGCTTCGCCTGATACGGTGAAGAAGTTCAAGGCGCTGGGCGCCGAGATCGCCGTCGAGCCGGGCGCCGGCCTCAAGTCGGGCCTGCCGGATTCCGAATTCACCGCCGTGGGCGCCACCGTCAGCGCCGATGCGCTGAAGGATGCCGACATCATCATCAAGGTGAAGCGTCCTGAGGCGTCCGAGCTCGCGCAGTACAAGCGCGGCGCACTCGTCATCGCCATCATGGACCCCTACGGCAACGAGGCCGCGCTGAAGACGATCGCTGATGCCGGCGTCTCCGCCTTCGCGATGGAATTGATGCCGCGCATCACGCGCGCGCAGGTGATGGACGTGCTGTCGTCGCAGGCGAACCTCGCCGGCTACCGTGCCGTGATCGAGGGCGCCGAGGCTTTCGGCCGCGCTTTCCCGATGATGATGACCGCGGCGGGCACCATTCCGGCCGCAAAAGTGTTCGTGATGGGCGTCGGCGTCGCCGGCTTGCAGGCGATCGCCACCGCGCGCCGGCTCGGCGCCGTGGTCACCGCGACCGACGTGCGGCCCGCCACCAAGGAGCAAGTGGAATCGCTCGGTGCGAAATTTCTTGCCGTCGAGGACGAGGAGTTCAAGAACGCGCAGACCGCCGGCGGCTATGCCAAGGAAATGTCCGAGGAGTACCAGGCCAAGCAGGCTGCGCTCACCGCCGAGCACATCAAGAAGCAGGACATCGTGATCACGACCGCGCTGATTCCGGGCCGGCCGGCGCCGAAGCTGGTCTCGGCCGAGATGGTCAAGTCGATGAAGCCCGGGTCGGTGCTGGTCGATCTCGCCGTCGAGCGCGGCGGCAATGTCGAGGGCGCGCGGCCGGGCGAGGTCGCCGATGTCGATGGCATCAAGATCGTCGGCTACACCAACGTCGCCGGCCGCGTCGCGGCGTCGGCTTCCAGCCTCTACGCGCGCAATTTGTTCAATTTCATCGAGACCATGATCGACAAGGGCAGCAAGGCCCTGGCCGTGAACTGGGACGACGAGCTGGTCAAGGCCACCGCGCTGACCAGGGACGGCGCCGTCATTCATCCGAACTTCCAGCCGAAAGCGTAAGGAGAGCCGCCATGGAGCATGTTGCACAGGTCGTCGACCCCTTTGTCTTCCGGCTGTCGATTTTCGTTCTCGCCGTTTTCGTCGGTTATTTCGTGGTGTGGTCGGTGACCCCTGCGCTGCACACGCCGCTGATGAGCGTGACCAATGCGATCTCCTCGGTGATCGTGGTCGGCGCGCTGCTGGCAGTCGGCGTCGGCATGATCTCGAGCGGCTCGGGCTGGGCGCGCGGCTTCGGCTTCGTCGCACTCATCTTTGCCTGCGTAAACATCTTTGGCGGCTTCCTTGTCACCCAGCGCATGCTGGCGATGTACAAGAAGAAGTCGAAGTAAGCGGCCACCTCGGGCTGAAGGGACAGATGGGGACCTGAGATGAACGCTAATATCTCTGCATTCTTGTATCTCGTGGCGGGGGTGCTGTTCATCCTGTCGCTGCGCGGGCTATCGAGCCCGGCGACGTCGCGCCAGGGCAATTTGTTCGGCATGATCGGCATGGGGATCGCGGTTGCAACCACGCTCGCCAGCCATCCGCCGGCGGACGGCGTCGCCTGGATCCTCGTGATATCGGGTATTGCCATCGGCGGCACGATCGGCGCGGTGATCGCCCGCCGCGTGCCGATGACCTCGATGCCGGAACTGGTCGCCGCCTTCCATTCGCTGGTCGGCATGGCCGCGGTGCTGGTCGCCGCCGGTGCGTTTTACGCGCCCGAAGCCTTCGACATCGGCACCCCCGGCAACATCCATCCGCAGAGTCTGGTCGAGATGTCGCTCGGCGTCGCCATCGGCGCATTGACCTTCACCGGCTCGGTGATCGCGTTCCTGAAGCTGTCCGCGCGGATGAGCGGCGCGCCGATCATCCTGCCGTTCCGTCACATCATCAACATTGCGCTCGCGATCGCGCTCGTCGTCTTCATCGTCGGGCTGGTGATGTCGGGCAGCGCGCTCGATTTCTGGCTCATCGTCATCATCGCGCTGGCGCTCGGCGTGCTCATGATCATCCCGATCGGCGGCGCCGACATGCCGGTCGTGATCTCGATGCTGAACTCCTACTCGGGCTGGGCGGCTGCCGGCATCGGCTTCACGCTTGGCAACTCCGCGCTGATCATCACCGGCGCGCTGGTGGGATCGAGCGGCGCGATCCTGTCCTACATCATGTGCCACGCGATGAACCGGTCCTTCATCTCGGTCATCCTCGGCGGCTTCGGCGGTGAGACCGCCGCGGCCGGCGGTGGAGCAGGCGGCGAGCAGAAGCCGGTCAAGCTCGGCTCGGCCGACGACGCCGCCTTCATCATGAAGAACGCGCAGAAGGTCATCATCGTGCCCGGCTACGGCATGGCGGTGGCGCAGGCCCAGCATGCGCTGCGCGAAATGGGCGATATCCTGAAGAAGGAAGGCGTCGAGGTGAAATACGCCATTCACCCGGTCGCCGGCCGCATGCCCGGCCACATGAACGTGCTGCTGGCCGAGGCCAACGTGCCCTATGACGAGGTGTTCGAGCTCGAGGACATCAACTCCGAATTCGCGCAGGCCGACATCGCCTTCGTGATCGGCGCCAATGACGTCACCAACCCGGCGGCCGAAGAGGACAAGACCTCGCCGATCTACGGCATGCCCGTGCTCCAGGTCTGGAAGGCCGGCACCGTGATGTTCATCAAGCGCTCGCTCGCTTCGGGTTATGCCGGCATCGACAATCCGCTGTTCTACCGCGACAACACCATGATGCTGCTCGGCGACGCCAAGAAGGTCACCGAAAGCATCGTCAAGGCAATGTAGCGCGGAAGGAAACGACCGTGGCGTGTCGCCCGGCACGCCGCCCATGTGGCGGCGTGCGGCCGCCGCGACGTTCCGGCGAGTCTCCCGCCCGATGTCATGAAATTGCTGCGGAGCGGTCGCAAGCCCTGAGCCGGAAACCGGCCGCGTCATCATGACCATCGTCAAGTGGATCGCCATCCTGCTCGTGACCGGCTATTGCGCCGGTCTCCTCGTGCTGTATGTCCGGCAGCGCGAGATGCTGTTTCCGATCCCGCCCGTCGCTCGCACCGCGCCGGATGCCGCTGGCTTCCCCGAGGCCGAGGAGCATGTCCTGGCTACCTCGGACGGTGAGAAGGTGATCGTCTGGCACGTGCCGGCGAGGCCCGGTCGGCCCGTGATCCTGTATTTCCCGGGCAATGGCGATTTTCTCGCCGGCCGTGTCAGCCGCTTCAAGGCCATGACGGCGGACGGCACCGGCCTGGTCGCGCTTTCCTATCGCGGCTACGCGGGCTCGAGCGGTGCGCCGAGCGAGGATGGCCTGCTGCGCGATGCCGCGGCCGCCTACGCCTTCACCACTGCGCGCTACGCGCCGGAACGAATCGTCGGCTGGGGCTTTTCGCTCGGGACGGGCGTGGCGGTGGCAACCGCTTCGGAGCATCGTTTTGGAAAATTGATCCTGGAAGCTCCCTATACGTCGACCGTCGACGTTGCAGCTTCCTCGTTTTGGTTCGTTCCGGTGCGCCTGCTGATGCGCGATCCGTTTCATTCCGACCAGCGCATCCCGCGCGTCACTGTGCCGCTATTGGTGATGCATGGCACCCATGACCTTGCCATTCCGATCCTGTTCGGAGAGCGTCTGTTCGCGCTCGCGCATGAACCGAAGCAGTTCGTTCGCTTTGCGGACGGCGGACACGACAATCTCGATGCATTTGGTGCGATCGAAACGGCGAGGCGCTTCATTGCTTCCTAGACGGCTTGCTCTTCGGCGCGGGAGCGTACTCATCACTGCGATCCTAGCGCTGTTGCCGCAGCATGCATGGGCGGCACCCGTCCTCGACGGCGCGGCGATGCGCTGGCCCTATGCGCTGCCCTTTGCAGGCCTGCTGCTGTCGATCGCGCTCGGACCGCTGCTGTTTGCAAAATTCTGGCACCATCATTACGGCAAGATCGCCGCGGCCTGGTCGCTGCTGGCCTTGGCCCCGCTCGTCATCCTTGCCGGAAGCATGGCGACGCTGGCGGCGCTCGTCCACGCCATGCTTGCCGAATATCTCGGCTTCATCGTGCTGCTGTTCTCGCTCTATGTCGTGGCCGGGGGCGTTCTCATCACGGGCGACATCAAGGCGACGCCGGCAGCCAACGCCGGCATCCTCGCGCTCGGCACGCTGATGGCGAGCATCGTCGGCACCACGGGGGCGGCCATGATCCTGATCCGCCCGTTGGTCCGGGCCAACCGGCCGCGGCGCCACAACGCGCATGTCGTCATCTTCTTCATCATCCTGGTCGCCAATGTCGGCGGCGCTTTGAGCCCGCTCGGCGATCCTCCGCTGTTCGTCGGCTTCCTGCACGGCGTCGACTTCTTCTGGACCACGCGGACCATTTGGCTGCAGACGGCGGTCGTCGCCGGACTGCTGCTTGGGATCTTCGTCGCCATCGACGTCTGGCGCTTCCGCAGCGAGTCGCCGCGCGGCGACGCAGGCCCCGCGCCGAGCGGCACAGGCCTCGCGGAGCCAGTCCGTATTCGCGGCCTCGTCAACCTGGTGCTGATCGCAGCCATCGTCGCCAGCCTGCTGGCCTCGGCGATGTGGAAGCCCGGCATCGCCTTCGACATTCTCGGAACCAGGATGGAGCTGGAAGACATCGCCCGCAACGCGGCGCTGCTGGCTATCGCGGCCCTGTCGGTGTGGTTGACGCCGGACGAGCACAGGCAGGCCAACGGCTTCACCTGGGAGCCGATCCGCGAAGTCGCAAAACTGTTCGCCGGCATTTTCGTCGCGATCATTCCGGTCATTGCCATGCTCGATGCCGGCCATCACGGCGCGTTTGCCTGGCTGTTGTCGGCCGTGACGGCGCCGGACGGTACGCCGCGCGAGGTCGCCTATTTCTGGTTCACCGGCCTGATGTCGGCGTTCCTCGACAATGCGCCGACCTATCTGTTGTTCTTCGAGCTCGCCGGCGGCGACCCGCAAGTGCTGATGCATGAGCTCTCGGGCACGCTCGCCTCCATCTCCATGGGCGCGGTCTACATGGGCGCGCTCACCTATATCGGCAATGCGCCGAACTTCATGGTCAGCAGCATCGCCAGCGAGAACGGCATCGAGATGCCGAGCTTCTTCGGCTATCTCCTGCGCGCCGGTGCCGTGCTGATCCCGCTTTTCCTGCTGCTGACGCTGCTGCCGGTCGCGCCGGTCCTGCACTGGCATTGAATCTGCCGGCCGATTTGCTACTGCTCGCATCCAACAGTGGAGCAGTGGATGAGCGCGCATAGCCCGATGCCCCGGTCGGCCTGGATCTTTCCGGCGCTGGCCGTGCTGATGTTCGCCGCCGTCAGCGCGACGGGCTACGTGTTCACGCTGACGTTCGGCGGGCTCGTCTTCGCCCTCGTGCTCCTGGTCATCCTGTTCGGCACGGTGTTTGCCGCGGTTCATCATGCCGAAGTGATCGCCGAACGGGTCGGCGAACCCTATGGCACGCTGGTGCTGACGCTGTCGGTGACCATTATCGAGGTAGCGCTGATCACCACGATCATGCTCGGCGACAAGCCTGCCCCGGCCCTGGCGCGCGACACGGTGTTCGCCGTGGTCATGATCGTCTGCAATGGCCTCGTCGGCCTCTGCATCTTCATCGGCGGCCTGCGCTATCGCGAGCAGGGTTTTCAGCTCTCCGGGGCCAACGTCTATCTCAGCGTCCTGTTCGCGCTCGCGACCATCACGCTGATCATGCCGAACTACACGACCACCACGCCGGGCCCGGTCTATTCGGCGGTTCAGCTCGGCTTCGTCGACGTCGTCACGCTCGCGTTGTACGGGGTGTTTCTCTACACCCAGACCGTCCTGCACAAGGATTACTTCATCCACGAACGGGCTGACGGCGGGAGCGAGGCGCATCTGTCGGCCCGGACGTTCGTGCTCAGCGTCGTGCTGCTGCTGATTGCACTGCTGGCGGTTGTGCTGCTGTCCAAGAAATTTTCGCTGGTGGTGGACGCCGTCGCGGCCCGGATCGGTGCGCCGCCTGCCTTTGCCGGCCTTCTGGTGGCGCTCCTGATCCTGCTGCCGGAAGGTGTCGCGGCCGTCTCGGCGGCCCGCAAGAACGACCTCCAGAAGAGCATCAACCTCGCGCTGGGCTCGTCGCTGGCCACCATCGGGCTGACCATCCCGGCGGTCGGTGTTGCCACCTATGCGCTCGACAAGGAGCTCACGCTCGGCCTCAGTGGCCAGGGCAGCGTGCTTTTGCTCCTGACCTTCTTTTTGAGCATGCTGACCTTCGGCACGGGCAGGACCAATGTCCTGTTCGGGCTGGTTCATATGGTGGTATTTGCCGTCTACGTGTTCATGGTTTTCGTGCCCTGACCCCTTTCACCGGATGATGTCCCAGGAGAGTTCCGATGCTTGCCGCCAGGTCCGAGGTTCAGATCGACAATGAGGAGGTTCGGGTCACCGAGTGGCGGCTTGCTCCAAACAGCGCGACCGGACATCACACTCACGGCATGGACTACGTCATTGTTCCCGTGGTTGCGGGCGAAATGACCATCGTGGCGCCTAATGGCGACCGGTCGAAGGCGCAGCTTGCGGCTGGAAAATCCTACTTTCGCAAGGCCGGCGTCCAACATGACGTACTTAACGAAACCTCAACCGAGATCGTGTTCCTTGAGATCGAGCTGAAGCCGTAAGTCCGGCGTACCCCTTTGCCATTGATCCGTCGCAGTTGATCCCTCACTATGCCTCAAAGTTCCCGCATCAGATCGCGCGGGGAGTGGCCGGAATGCTGAAATACGTCGCTAAAATCTCGATGGATATCTTCCCCTCGGTGCTCGCAACGATCATCGGGGCGTACATCGTTAATCATTACATCAACGCCAAGCCCGCGACGGATGCCCCCGCGGCCATGGTCGCGCCTGCCGAAGCCGGCAAGAACGGCAAGCCCGCTGATGTGGCCAAGCTCCCGGCGCCCGGCATCAAGGCCAAGGGCATCTCCGAGAAGAGCGTGACGGACAAGCCGGCGGCCGAGAAGACTGCCGATCAGGCGGGCGCTGAGCACAAGACGACTGACAAGTCGACTGAGAAGGCGGCGGCGGACGTGGCACCGGCGGAGGCCGCCCCGCGCGGCAAGCCGTCCGCGCGCGAGAAGACGGTCGCCAAGTCTGCCCCGGCCGTGTCCACCCCGGCCGTCACTGCACCCGCGACCGCCCCGGTGGTGGAGGCTAATTCGACGCCGGCCGCTGCCGCTCCGGCCGCAACCCCCGACGCCAACGATCTCGTGCGCGCCGCGATCGAGCGCCTGCGCAAGTCGCCTGAGGGCAAAGCCGCTGAGGCCAAGCCTTTTGAAGCCAAAGCTGTTGAGATCAGGTCCTCCGAGACCAAGTCGCCCGAAAGGATTCAGGAGCCTGCGGTGCGGGAAGCTGCCCGCACCCCCGAGGCCCCGCGTATCGTCCCCGTGGATCCGTCCATGGTGCGTCCGTTGCCGCCGCCGATCACGGTTTCGACGCCGGCACCCGATACCTATGGCAATGGTGGCTCGTCGCCGTCCTACACGGCCTCGGTCGGTAACGACGATCCTAACCGGATGACTCCGCCAGCTGATATCCCGGTCCCGATGATCGCGCCGCCGCTCGATCTGCGTGCCGATGCCGGTGCGACCATGCCGCGGCCGAAGAAGACCAATGTGGCCGACGAGATGCTGTCGGGCATGAAGTCGATGTTCCACTCGGTCCTGCCGAAGAACTCCACCCCCGACTAAGAGCGGTACCTGTTGCGCCGTCAGCCGCCGACGCGGGCGAGGCCGCTGCGGGCGGCGTCGTCGCGTGGACGAAGCGAGACCGCCTTGGTGTAGGACGCCACCGCCTTGGTCCTGTCGCCCAGCCGTTCATAGGCTTGTCCGCGCGTGGTCCAGACCTGGGCATTGTGCGGATCGGCCTCGGAGGCCTCATCCAGATCGGCCGCGGCCTCCTTGACCTTGCCGAGGGCGAGGTAGCTGTTGGCGCGGCCGAGCAGCGGCTCGACCTTCTGCGGATTGAGTCCGCTCGCGGCGCTGAAATCGGCGATCGCAAAGTCGTGCTGGTTATTGCCCTGGTAGATCAAGGCGCGGCCATAGAGCGCCTGCGCATTGTATGGATCGAGCCCGACCGCGCGATTGAACTCATCGAGCGCGGCCGCCGTCTCGCCGGACTTTGCCAGGGCCTGGGCCTTTGCCGTATGGGCCTGGGCCTCGCTGACGTTGCCGGCGCTGACCGCGTTCTCGGCGGTCGTGGTTGCCTTGGGGACCTCCTGCGGCTTGTCCTTCTCCGGCATCAGCGATCCCAGGTCGAAGGAGCAGCCGCACAGCGCGATCCCCATCAAAGCCAGCGCGAGCGGCTGCTGCCAGACCTGGCGCAACCGCGCCACGCGGCGCTTGGGGAAAGAGGAGGCCATCTACGGTTCGCTCGCGCTGGTGCCGCATCGGTAGAGTGCCCCGTCCCGGAAAAGGCACCGCTCATAAAACAATAACGCGGGCCAAGGGCCCGCGTCATCGAAAACTGAAGTCTATTCAGGTCCGGTAAATCAGCGCGGTCCGCGCGGACCTGCACCGGCACCAGGACCTGCACCGGGGCGACCGCCACGATCACCGCCGGGGCCGGCGCCGAACACCGGCTTCGGCTTCATCGGCAGCAGGCCTTCGCGCTGCAGCTTCTTGCGGGCCAGCTTGCGCGCGCGGCGCACGGCTTCGGCCTTTTCGCGGGCCTTCTTCTCGGAGGGCTTCTCATAGTGACCGCGGAGCTTCATCTCGCGGAAAATGCCCTCGCGCTGCATCTTCTTCTTCAGCGCCTTGAGGGCTTGATCGACATTGTTATCGCGAACGAGAACCTGCACGCGGCATCCTCTTCAGTGGATCGGATTTGAATTCTGGTAAGTCAAAGGGGATGGCGCACGCGCAAGCCCTTAACCTTGAGGGCGCGGATGTATCAGACAAAACCGGGGATGTCCACCGGCCAACCGCGTTTTCGGGCCAAGTTCAGCCATTAAATGAGGCACAAATACCGCCGTACGGCCCCGATTTGGGAGATTTGACGCCAAGGGTGGGGCCGTTTCCGGAGCTTTGTTCCGGAATCTTTGAAAGCAGGGGACGACACATGGATATGAAAAAATACGCGGCCGAGGCTATCGGCACCTTTTGGCTCACCTTCGCAGGTTGCGGAAGTGCGGTGATCGCAGCCGGCTTTCCGCAGGTCGGTATCGGTCTGGTCGGAGTCTCGCTCGCATTCGGCTTGAGCGTCGTCACGATGGCCTATGCAATCGGCCACATCTCCGGCTGCCATCTCAACCCGGCTGTCACCGTCGGTCTTGCGGCCGGTGGGCGATTTCCGGCCGGACAGATCCTGCCCTATGTGATCGCGCAGGTCGCCGGCGCGATCGTGGCCGCGTGGCTCCTCTACGTCATCGCAAGCGGAGCTCCCGGGTTCGACGTCAGCAAGGGCTTCGCCTCGAACGGCTACGACGCGCATTCGCCCGGCCAGTACAGCATGATCGTGTGCTTCATCACCGAGGTGGTGATGACCATGATGTTCCTGTTCATCATCATGGGCTCCACCCACGGCCGCGCCCCCGCGGGCTTTGCGCCGCTGGCGATCGGGCTCGCGCTGGTGATGATCCATCTCGTCAGCATTCCCGTCACCAACACCTCGGTGAACCCGGCGCGCAGCACGGGACCGGCCCTGTTCGTCGGCGGCTGGGCGCTGGCGCAGCTCTGGCTGTTCTGGGTCGCACCGCTGATCGGCGGTGCGCTGGGCGGGGTGATCTACCGCTGGCTCAGCGAGGAGCCCACCGGCGTCGTCGCGGGCGCGAAGACGGCTTGATCGGCAAACGGGATCGCGGCGCTGATCGCCGCGGTCCCGTTACTTGACTGTTGCCGGCCTGACTTCGGTGACGTGGCCCATCTTGCGGCCGGGGCGCGGGGCGCCCTTGCCGTAGATGTGCACGGTCGCGCCCGGCACGCTCAGCCACTTTTCAAAATCATTGATCTCGTCGCCGATCAGATTGGTCATGGTGACGACCTCGCCGTGGCGCACGGGCTTGCCGAGGGGCCAGCCGGCGATGGCGCGGATGTGCTGCTCGAACTGCGAGACGGACGCACCGTCGAGCGTCCAGTGTCCGGAATTGTGCACGCGCGGAGCGATCTCGTTGACCAGCACCTTCGGTCCGGTGCCGTTGGTGAGCACGAACATCTCGACGGCGAGCACGCCGACATAATCGAGCGCGCTCGCGATCTTGCCGGCGATGCTGCGCGCTTCCTCGGCGAGCACGTCCGGGATACGGGCGGGCGCACGGGAGATCTTCAGGATGTGGTCGCGGTGCTCGTTTTCGGTGACGTCGAAACACTCGACCTGGCCTGTGGCGGCGCGGGCGGCGATCACGGAAATCTCGCACTCGTACGGCACGAAGGCTTCCAGGATCGCCGATTTGGTGGCGAGACTGGTCCACGCCTTGGCGATGTCGTCACCCTCGCGGATGATGGTCTGGCCCTTGCCGTCATAGCCGAAGCGGCGGGTCTTCAGCACCGCCGGAAGGCCGATCCTCGTGATCGCTTCGCGCAGCGAGGCGACGGAAGTGACGTCGGCATAGGCCGCGGTGCCGATGCCGAGGCGCGTGACAAAATCCTTCTCGGCGAGGCGGTCCTGGGTGGTCTCCAGGATCTTGCGGTTGGGCAGCACGGGGCGGCGCGCATCCAGCACCATTGCGGCCGCGGACGGCACGTTCTCGAATTCGTAGGTGATGACGTCGACGTCGTTGGCGAACAGCTCGAGCGCTTCGACGTCGGCATATTCGGCGCAGGTCGCGTTCAGGACCACGTCGAAGGCCGGGGAGTCCGGATCGGGCGAGAACACCTGGCAGCGCAGGCCGAGGCGAGCCGCTGCCGTGGCCAGCATCCGCCCTAATTGTCCGCCGCCGAGGATTCCGATGGTGTCGCCGGGCTTCAGCTTCACCTGCTTTGCGTCAGTCACGCCTTGTCCTCCGGGCGCTCGGCGACCGCTTCGGTCTGCGCCTTGCGCCAGGCGGCCAAGCGATCGGACAATGCCGGGTCGGACAGAGCCAGCACGGCAGCCGCCAGCAGCGCCGCATTGATCGCGCCGGCCTTGCCGATGGCGAGGGTGCCGACCGGGATGCCTGCGGGCATCTGGACGATCGAATAGAGCGAATCGATGCCCTTGAGCGTCCTGGATTCGACGGGAACGCCGAACACGGGCAGTTCGGTCAGCGCTGCCGCCATGCCGGGCAGGTGCGCAGCGCCACCCGCTCCGGCGATGATGAGCTTGTAACCGGCCGCCTTGGCGCCCTTGGCGAACGCAAACAGACGGTCGGGGGTGCGGTGCGCCGAAACGATGCGGGTGTCGGCGGCGACGCCGAGCGCTGCGAGCGTGTCGGCGGCATGCCGCATCGTCTCCCAGTCCGACTGGCTTCCCATGATGATGGCGATCGGCGCGGTCATGACGTCAATTGTGCTCGAAAAACAGAAAGATAGGCCAGATTAACGGTTCCGGCCGGCGGATCGCAAGGCGGTGGCAAGGAGAAGGGAATGCACTATCCTGTCTTGGTGAATCCCCGCAAGCCTTCATTGAGCAGGATGCCCATGAAGAAACCAAAAAGGGCAAGCGCTGCGAAGGCCAAAAAGGGCCGGAAGACCAGCGCCAGCCACTCCAAACCCGCCCCCAGCCGTCCGGCCAAACGTGTGCTCAAGCGTCCGACCAGACCGTCGCGTCGCGAGGCGCCGGCCGATGACGGCGCCGCGACCATCAAGGCGACCATCCGCGACCTGCGAAGCAAGCTCAAGGGGGCGCTGCGGCGGGTCGCGGAACTCGAGGCGGCCGCCGACACCGACTTCCTGCTCGATATCCCGAACCGGCGCGGCTTCGAGCGCGAGCTCGCGCGCGCCGTCGCCTACATGAAGCGCTACCGCGCCAGCGGCGCGCTGATCGTGCTCGATGTCGATCGCCTGAAGCCGATCAACGATTCCTTCGGCCATGCCGCCGGCGACGAGGTGCTGAAGGCGATTGCCACCACGCTGACGCGGCAGGTCCGCGCCTCGGACGTGGTCGGCCGGCTCGGCGGCGACGAGTTCGCGCTGCTGCTCTGGAATCTCAGCGAGACCGACGCCAAGGCGAAGGCCGCGGCCTTCGAGCAGGCCATCGACGAATTGTCCTTCGTGTTTCGCGGCCAGCACGTGAGCGCGGGCGCCTCAGCCGGGGTCGCGCTGCTGGGGGCGCAGTCCGACGCCGCTCGCGCCCTGGAGGAGGCCGATGCAGCCATGTATGTGCGCAAGGCGCACCGGCGGCACGAGCCGCGCATCAGGCTCGTCAGCAGCTGATTTTAAAGCGTGCCGAGGTCCTTCGGTACGTTGCCGAAGCTGCGGAGCAGTTTGGCGTCACCGAATTCGCCGGTCATGGGATCACCGCTGCGGCTGAACGCGACCGCGCCGATGTGGCCGGCGCCATGCGACATCATCTCGGCGCGCCGTAACGCGGCCGCCGAGGTCTGGCATTCCTCGGCTGCACCTGCGACCGGCGATCCGTCCTCGTCGGTCAGGAAAGGCAATGCAACGTAATAGGTGACATCGGACATGGTCGGCTCCGATAGCTGACAGCTCAGGCGGCGCTGCTCTTGCTCCGCATCTTGCTGCGCGAGGTCTCCGGAATGCAGCCGGCGGAAATCGCCGCCTGCAATTGCTCGAGCTCGGCCTCCAGATATTCATTGGCCATGATCAGCGCCTTGATGGTGCTGCGCAGATTGCCGTCGCACATCGCGATCGCCTGATCGCAGGCTTGTTCATAATGGCTGTTGTCGAGAAGGGCGGTTGCCGACATCTGCGTTTTCCTTGGACGTTTTCCTGGGGGCTTTGGTGCTCGAATGTTCTTATTTTGTTCCTTTCGAGTCAAGCGGATTCACATGCGGGAAGCCGCCATAAAGCTTTCCCTGTGGATCAGGCGATGATGTCGGGCGTGATCTGGTCTTCGATGAACGCGATACGGTCACGCAGCAACAGCTTGCGTTTCTTCAACCGCTGCAACCGCAACAGGTCGGGGGCGGGCGATTGATGCAGTGCATCGATCGCCGCATCGAGATCTCGGTGTTCCTGCTGCAACCGGGCGAGCTCGGATTCGAGTTCGCGCTCGTCTTCATTGGTCATGTCTGCGGTGGCCGAAAAACCGATAGGCGTGAGATTAAGGCTGTGGATGCCCTGTGGAAACTATCGTCCTTGCGCGGCGTGATCGCAAGCGATCTGCGACCATTGCTCGCCGATCTCCCGCGACATATTTCTGCGGCTCGCTCCGGCGCTGCGCAAGCACGTTGATATCATGTATTTTTCCCGCGTGGTTCCCTTACTCACGCTTCATTACATATGAATTTTCAAAAATGACGGTGCGACGACGGATACCCATCGACAGAACGAATCGGTGATGTACACTTGCTCGTCCGGATCGAATCCAAGGTTCACCCCTACCGAGGAGGTTTCGAATGACAATTCAGGCACATCTGGTTGAATTGGAACGGAAGCACAAAACTCTCGAAAACGAATTGCACGACGCTCTCGTGCACCTTTCAACAGACGACCTGCAAATTGTTGAGTTGAAGCGCCGGAAGTTGATGGTCAAGGACCAGATCGAGCGTCTGAGGCACGGCGACACGCTCCACTAGTAACCCCCGTAACAGCGTAGAGTTGATCGTACCCTTTCACGCAGGGGTGGGAGCTTTTGCGCTCATCCCTGCCACAAGGGGCATGGGCTCGCGGAATCATCATTGCGCAAGACCTAGAGGCCTGCGAGCTCGGCGACGTGATCCGCGATCGCGAGCGATGACGTCAGTCCGGGCGATTCGATACCGAACAGATTGATCAGGCCTTCGACGCCGTGATCGCGCGGGCCCTGCATCAAGAAATCCTGCGTGGCCACCGCCGGCGGCACGATCTTCGGGCGGATGCCCGAATAGCTCGGCATCAGCGCGCCGTCAGGCAGCGTGGGCCAGTATTTGCGGATCGCCGGGTAGAAGCGCTCGGCGCGTGAGGGGTCGACCTCGTAATCGATCGTCTCGATCCACTCGACGTCAGGGCCGAAACGCGCCTGCCCTGCCATGTCCAGCGTCAGATGCACCCCTAGCCCGCCCGGCTCGGGCACCGGATAGATCAGGCGCGAGAACGGCGCCCTCGCATTGCAGCTGAAGTAGTTTCCCTTGGCGAGATAGGCCGGCGGAATCCGCTCCAGCGGCATGCCGTCGATGTTGCGCGCCACATTCGTCGCCGAAAGCCCCGCGGCGTTGATGAGGAGGCTGCATTGCAGCGTCATCGGCGCTTCGCCGCCCGCCTCGATCTCGATGATTCCGGCGGTCGCTTTGGCGCGGATCAGCGGGGTGTGAAACGCGAAGGCTGCACCTGCTTCCTCGGCTTCACCGCGCAGCGAGAGCATGTAGGCGTGGCTGTCGATGATGCCGGTCGAGGGCGACAGCAGCGCGGCGTCGCAGGCCAGGGCCGGTTCCAGCGCGCACGCCGCCTCGCCCGTGAGCAGCTGCATGTCGAGCACGCCATTGGCTTCGGCATGCGCCTTGATCGATTGCAGCTTTTCGGTCTCTTTCGGATTGGTCGCGACGATCAGCTTGCCGCAATTCCTGTGCGGGATGCCGCGCTCGGAGCAGTAGCGGTAGAGTGCATGCTTGCCGTCGACGCACATGCGCGCCATCCAGCTCCCGGCGCGGTAGTAGATGCCGGCATGGATCACCTCGCTGTTGCGCGAGGAGGTGATGGTGCCGATGGCCTCGGCCTCCTCGAGCACGATCACTTCGCGCCCGGCCTGCGCCAGCTTTCGAGCCACCGCGAGCCCGACCACGCCGGCTCCGATGACGACGCAGTCGACCCTATCCATGGTTGTGCAGGACGTCCGCTCGAAGCGACGGTGGCCTCAGGCCCGGGAACGACGGCGCGAGGGCGTTTTCTATTAAGGAAGCATTTATCATGTCAGGGCAATTGCCGTATTTGACGTCACATTTTTCTTTTGCGCGTACAGGCGTTTACCCGATCCAAACCCGCGAGGCCAGACAATCCGACGTTGAAATTGGGTGGCTGATGGCTGAGAAGAACTGGCACGTGGGCAGCACGCTTCCGATTGCAGTGCAGGCCGTCGTGTGCCTGGCCGCAGCGGTCGCGCCTGCGCGCGCCTTTGCCCTCTCGGACAGCTTCGCCCCTCCGAGCTATCTCGGCGAGCTCAACCCGAGCGTGATCTGGGAAGCCCTGATCGCGGGCGTCGTCATCTGCTCGTTCCTCGCCGCGATCGCGCTGTGGATCCATTCCTCGCTGCGCCGGACCAGACGCCTGCAGTTGCGGCGCAACGCGTTCGTCTCCTCCGCCATGAACAATCTCAACCAGGGCGTGGTGATGACGGATGCGCAGCGGCGCATCATCTTCTGCAACGACCGCTATCTCGAGATTTACGGCCTGGCGCGGTCGGATCTCTGGGCCGACATGACCGGCCCCGATATCCTCGAACTGCGGCGCAATCGTGGGGTGCTCGGTGGCGCCTCCGACGACGAGTTCTACGAAAAGGCTACAAGCCCTAATGGTTTGATCACCGAACTGCCCGACGGGCGGGCCATCCTGGTGAAATATTTCGTGCTGCCCAATGGCGGCTCGGTGGCAACGCATCTGGACGTCAGCGAGCAACGCAGATTGTCGCGACAGCTCGCCTCCACCAAGCAGTTCCTGGAAACGGTGCTGGACAACGTGCCGGCCTGCGTGGCCGCGAAGAACATCGAGGATGGCCGCTATATCTTCGCCAACAGCGCCTATGAGCGCTTCTGGGGGTTTTCGCGGGACCAGGTCGTCGGCAAGAACGCACGCGAGCTGTTCGCGCCGAACTCGGCGGCCAGCATCGAGGCGACCGATCGGGCGGCGCTCATCGCGCCCGCCGGCCAGTACCGCAACGAATTCGAGGTCGAGCGCGGCGCCACCCAGCGGATGGTGGCCTCGATCCGGATCGTGGTCCGCAACGAGAGCAACAAGCCTGAATTCCTGCTCGTGGTGTTCGAGGACATCACCGACCGCCGCTCGCTGTCGCAGGAGCTGGAGAGCACGAAAAAATTCTTGGAGCTCGTGGTCGACAACATCCCGGTGGCGCTGATCGTCGAGCAGGTCAGGGACGGCCGCTATCTGCTCGCCAATCGTAGCGCCGAGACGATCCTCAACCGCAGACGCGAGGACGCCACGGGCCTGACCGCGTCCGACATCTTCAATCCCAAGGAAGCAAAGCTGATCATCGCGCGCGACGAAGCCGCGATCAAGAAGCGCGGGATGATCACAGAAGAGCATCCGATCTCGACCAAGGACGGCTTGCGGCTGTTCCTGACCCGCCGCGCCACCGTGCTGAACGACGCCGGCGAGCCGCAATATCTGATCAAGACCCACGAGGACGTCACCGATCGCCGGCAGACCGAGTCGCGCATGGCGCATATGGCCTATCACGACGGTCTCACCGATTTGCCGAACCGTGCCGCTTTCTTGCAGGCGCTGACCCAGATGATCGAGGCCTGCGAAGGCACCGGCGAGGAGTTCGCGGTTCTGTGCGTCGACCTCGACGGCCTCAAGGAGGTCAACGACGTCTTCGGTCATGCGCACGGCGACAAGCTTCTGGTCGAGGTGGCCCAGCGGCTCCAGGACTCCGCGCGCGGCGGCGTAGTGGCGCGCCTGTCCGGCGACGAGTTCGGCCTGATCATCGACGGCAAGCAGCCGGAGGCAGGTCTCGCGCTGGCGCAGCAGATCGGTAATGCCATCGCCGGGGAATTCCAGATCGACGGCCGGCCGGTCCGCGCGGGCGTCACCACCGGCATGTCGATCTTCCCGCACAACGGCGCTGATGCCGCCTCGCTGCTCGCCAATGCCGGCGCGGCGCTGTTCCGCGCCAAGCAGAAATCGCGCGGCACGATCAGCCTCTTCCAGCCGGAGATGGACCAGCAGATCCGCGATCGCCGCGTGCTGCATCAGGACCTCTCGATGGCGATCAAGAACGGTGAGCTCTCGCTTGCCTTTCAGCCGCAGGGAGCCACCGGCCACAGTGTCGCCGAGAGCGAGATCATCGGCTTCGAGGCGCTTGCGCGCTGGCAGCATCCGGTGCGCGGCCAGGTCTCGCCGGCGGAATTCATCCCGATCGCGGAAGAAAGCGGCCTGATCGTCGAGATGGGCGAGTGGATCCTGCGTGAGGCCTGCCGCGAGGCGGCGTCCTGGCCGAAGCCGCTCCAGATTGCGGTCAATTTGTCGCCGGCGCAATTCATGCACGGCGACGTCGTCGGGCTCGTCCATGCGATCCTGATCGAGACGGGTCTCGCACCCGGCCGGCTCGAGCTCGAGATCACCGAGGGCGTGCTGATCGAGGACTTCGATCGCGGTCTTGCGCTTCTGCGCCGGCTGAAGGCGCTCGGCGTGCGCATCTCCATGGACGATTTCGGCAGCGGTTATTCCTCGCTGAGCTATCTCCAGGCGTTCCCGTTCGACAAGATCAAGATCGACCGCGCCTTCATCATCAATCTCGGCCGCAACCCGCAATCGGCGGCGATCGTGCGCGCAGTGATCGACCTCGGCCATGGCCTGGAAATGTCGATCGTCGCCGAGGGCGTCGAGACGCTCGAGCAACTCGCCTTCCTCGCCGAGGAAGGCTGTGACGGCGTGCAGGGCTATCTGCTCGGCAAGCCCCTGCCGATCGGGAAATATGCCGGCCTCGTCGGCCGCGCCGAAGTCATGGAGCTTGCGCTCAAGACCGGCTAAAGCGTTTTCGAGCGAAGTGGATACCGGTTCGCGTCAAGAAAACGCGTCAAAACAAGAATCTAGAGCCCGTTCCGATTTAATCGGAACGGAAATGGCTCTAGAGATGGAGAGCGCTTCGCTCCCATTCGACGGCTTCATGGCGGATTACGACCTTGCGATCATCGGCGGTGGCCTGAACGGTGTCAGCCTCGCGCGTGATGCGGCCGGCCGCGGCCTGCGGGTCATCCTGTTGGAGCAGGGCGATCTCGGCGGTGCGGCGTCGTCGGCGACGCCGCGGCTGATCCACGGCGACCTGTCGGTCCTGGAACGGCGCAACTTCTGGCGGGTGCGCCGGGCGCTCGCCGAGCGCCGGACCTGGCTCCGGATCGCGCCGCATCTGGTCCGGCCGATGCGTTTTGTGATCCCGGCTCATTCCGCCGAGCGTCCGCCATGGCTGCAGCGCGCCGGCCTGTTCCTCTACGACAGCCTCGCCAGCCGGAGCGACCTTCCGGCAGCGACCACGCTCGACATCACACATCATCCGGTCGGCAATGCGCTGAAGCGTCCGTTCGGCACGGCCTTCGAATATTCGGACTGTGTCGTCGACGATTCGCGCCTGGTGGCGCTCACGGCACTCGATGCGGGCGAGCGCGGCGCTGCGATCCGCACCGGGGCGCGCTGCGTGCGTGCCGATCGAACCGAGACATGGCGGCTCGCGGTGGTCGATCGCGGCCATCGCCGCACGATCACGGCCCGGGCACTGGCCAACGCCACCGGCGCCTGGACCTCGATGGTCGCGGAGACCGTGTTGCGACAGCCGCAGCCATCAATGGCGGCGATGCAGATGAGCCAGATCATCGTGCCCAGGCTGTTCGAATCCGACAACGTCTACGTCTTCCAGAACAGCGATGGACGGCTGATCTTTGCGAGTCCCTTCGAGCGCGACTTCACCCTGATCGGCACGGTCACGCATGACTTCACCGGCGATCCCGCGATCGTGGCGATGCCGGGGGCCGATGTCAGCTATCTCTGCGAGGCGGCCAGCCGCTATTTTCGCGAGCGTGTCGCGCCGACCGACGTGGTGCGCGCGGTCTCCGGCGTCAATTTGACGCCGGCGTCCGCGCGGCGACGCGACGGCACCACGCTGTTCCACGCGCGCCGGCGCAAGGCGCCGCTGATCA
Organism: Bradyrhizobium sp. 21; assembly: GCF_023073335.1. Classification (GTDB taxonomy): domain Bacteria; phylum Pseudomonadota; class Alphaproteobacteria; order Rhizobiales; family Xanthobacteraceae; genus Bradyrhizobium. The sequence goes on along the minus strand of NZ_JADPJG010000003.1, from coordinate 125,897 downwards.
CCATGTTCGGCGGCGACGTCACCACCTCGCGCCTGCGCGCCGAACGGGCGGTGACGCGCCTCACACCGTTCTATCCGATGTCAGCACCCTGGACCGCCGGCGCGGCGCTACCCGGCGGTGATTTTGCCTGGGACCGTTTCGACACCGAGGTCGATCTCGCGCGTGACCGCTGGAGGTTTCTCTCGGAGCCAGAGGCCCAGCGCCTGGTCGCGGCCTATGGCTCGCGGCTATCGGCTGTGCTTGGCGAGGCCAAGAGCCACGACGAACTCGGCCCGGCCTTCGGCCCTGAACTGAGTGGCGCCGAGGTGCGCTATCTCATGACCTACGAATGGGCGCGCTTTCCAGAGGACATCTTGTGGCGCCGCTCTAAGCTCGGCCTGACCTTGTCGGCGGCGGACCGTGACGCGCTGGCCGCGTTCATGGCGAATGTGAACTAGACCGAGCCACGCTGGCCTGGCATTCCGCCGGGATCGCGAGCACCATGACGGATGGCGTGGATAATAATCTCCTCGTTCCCAATCTCGTAGAAGACGAGAAATGGGTAGGGAGTCGTGGTCAGTCTTCGGACGTCCGGAGACCGATTTCGGGATGCGTTGGCAATAGGCCGATCACGTCCTGAATGCGCTTTTGGACGCGCGCTGCTGCTTGCGGTGACGTTGCTGAGATGTAGGTGAGAATAGAATCGAGGTCGGCCAGCGTGGGAAGCGTGTAGCGGAGTTTCACAGGCCGTGTTTGGCCCAAGCCGCGCGGACCTGAGCCTCGGTTGCAAATTCGTCTCGCTGGGCCGCCTCTTTGGATACGGCAATTGCTGACCTTTCATCATCCGATAGGGTGACGGGAGCAGTTGCCTCCGCGCCGGCCAGTTGCAGTACGATCCTGGCAATGTCGTCCTGCGCGTCTGCCGGCAGACTGCGCGCGATCTCTAGGGCCTGATCCAGCAACTTTGTCATGTCTGTGATCATACGCCTTTTGACGTCCCGCATGAAGCTCAATTTAGGACGCCCGCTCCGAACTAGTTGAGCTAGGGACGATCGGCCGCTAGCGTGCGGCGGAATCGGGGTTGGCGGGGACCATGACGGACGAGTTGCCCAGAACAGACGTCACGGCGGACACGGTCGGCGCGGGTGCGCTTCCTGCGGCCGGCGAGCCGCTGCTGCGCATCGAGGGCGTTGCCAAGACCTTCGGGACCTTCCGCGCCGTGAACGGCGTGTCGCTGGACATCATGGCCGGCGAGTTTTTCGCGCTGCTTGGGCCCAGCGGCTGCGGCAAGACCACGCTGCTGCGCATGCTCGCCGGCTTCGAGGCGCCTGACGAGGGGCGCATCCTGCTCGGCGGCAAGGACATCGCGCAGGCGCTACCACATGAGCGGCCGATCAACATGATGTTCCAGAACTATGCGCTGTTTCCGCATCTCACGGTGCGCGACAACATCGCTTTCGGCCTGAAACGCGCGCGTCTGGCGCGCGCCGACATTGCCACCCGGGTGGCCGAGATGGTCGCGCTGGTGAAGCTCGAGGGGCTGGAAAAGCGCAAGCCCGACCAGCTCTCCGGGGGGCAGCGCCAGCGCGTGGCGCTGGCGCGGGCTTTGGCGCGACGCCCGCAACTCCTCCTGCTCGATGAGCCGCTCGCAGCGTTGGACAAGAAGCTGCGCGAAAGCACCCAGGGCGAGCTGATGGAGCTTCAGCGCCGGCTCGGCATGACCTTCATCATCGTCACCCACGACCAGGAAGAGGCGATGACGATGGCGAGCCGGATCGGCGTGATGAGGGACGGCAAGCTCGCGCAGGTCGCAAGCCCGCGCGAGCTCTACGAGGCGCCGCGCTCGCGCTGGATCGCGGAGTTCGTCGGCGACATCAATCTGTTCGACGGCGAGTCCAAATTGCGCGACGGTCATCGTCTGGTCATTGGCACGCGTGATGCGGGCGCGCTGGTTGTGGACGAGCCGCGCGAGCCTGTCGGTGCAGGAAAATTCGCGGTTGCGATCCGTCCTGAGAAGGTCAAGCTCTCGCGCCGCGGTCCCGTGAGCGAGGCCGGTCATGAAACCGCGATCAACCGGCTCGACGGCGTGATCGCCGACATCTGCTATCTCGGCGGCACCACCACCTACAAAGTGAAGCTCGATGCCGGCGGGACGGTGCAGGCTTCGGTCGCCAACAGCGCGCGCCTCGACGTCAACGCCTACAGCGTGAACCAGCATGTCGTCGCTTGGTTCACGCCCGACGATTGCGTGGTGCTGCCGTCATGAGCGGGCGTCGCATCTTCGCGCGACCGGCTCGCCTTGCCGCGATCGCGCCCTATGTCTGGATGGTGCTGTTCTTCCTGGTGCCGTTCGGCTTTGTGCTGAAGATCAGCCTGTCGCAGACCGCGATCGCGCAGCCGCCTTACGAGCCGGTGTTCGACCTGACGGCGGGATGGGAGGCGCTGAGGGCCGCCTTTGCCGCGCTGTCGCTCGACAATTTCAGGCTGCTCGCCTCCGACGACATCTATGTGTTCGCCTATGTGCGCAGTCTCACCGTCGCCGTCACCGCAACCGCGCTGCTGCTCCTGGTCGGCTATCCCATCGCCTACGGCATGGCGCGGCTGCCGACGCGCTGGCAGGCGGTGGCGATGGTGCTGGTGATCGTGCCGTTCTGGACCTCGTTCCTGATCCGCATCTATGCCTGGATCAACATTCTCCAGCATGACGGCCTGCTCAACCAGATCCTGCTGGCGCTGCATCTGGTCAGCCAGCCTGTGGTGTGGCTCTCCACCGACAGCGCGATGTATATCGGCATCGTCTATTCCTATCTGCCGTTCATGATCCTGCCGCTCTACGCCACGCTCGCGAAAATGGAGCCGGTGCTGGAGGAGGCGGCCTCCGATCTCGGCGCTCCGCCCTGGCAGGTGTTCTGGCTCGTCACCTTCCCGCTGTCGCTCCCCGGCGTCGGTGCCGGCGTGCTGCTTTGCTTCATCCCGATCGTCGGTGAGTTCGTCATTCCCGACCTTCTGGCCGGCTCGAATTCGCTGATGATCGGCCAGACGCTGTGGCTCGAATTCTTCACCAACAAGGACTGGCCGGTCGCCTCCGCGGCGGCCATCGTGCTGCTGGTGGTGCTGCTGGTGCCACTGCTGCTGTACGAACGGCTGCAGCGCCGGCAACTCGAGCAGGGGCGGTGAGGTGATGCGCAAGCTCTCCCGCCTGTCTCGCTTCAACATCGCCTCGCTCGCGCTGGGGCTGGCGTTCCTCTATCTGCCCATCCTCATCCTCGTCATCTATTCCTTCAACGCCTCGCGGCTGGTGACGGTGTGGGGCGGCTGGTCGCTGCGCTGGTATCATGAGTTCTTTGGCGACCGTGCCATGATCGAGGCGGCCTGGATGAGCCTGCGGGTCGCGGCCTCCTCGGCGACCATCGCCACCCTGCTCGGCACGCTCGCGGCCGTGGCGCTGTCGCGCGGCGAGCGCTTCCGCGGCCGCACCCTGTTCTCCGGCATGCTCTATGCGCCGCTGGTGATGCCGGAGGTGATCACCGGCTTGTCGCTGCTGCTGCTGTTCGTCGCGCTGAACGCCGAGCGCGGCTTCTGGACCGTGACGATCGCGCACACCACGCTGACGATGTGCTTCGTCGCCGTGGTCGTGCAGTCCCGCCTCGGCTCGCTCGACCGCTCGCTGGAGGAGGCGGCGATGGATCTCGGCTGCAACCCGGTGCGCGCGTTCGTCGCTGTCACGCTGCCGCTGATCGCGCCCGCAATCGTCGCCGGCTGGATGCTGGCGTTTACACTGTCCTTGGACGATCTCGTGATCGCGAGCTTCACGACCGGTCCGGGCTCGGCGACCTTGCCGATCCGGATCTATTCGGAGGTGCGGCTCGGCGTGAAGCCCGAGATCAACGCGATCTGCACGCTGGTGATCGCCCTGATCGCGGTGGTTATCGTCATCGCCTCGCTCGCCTCGAAATTGTCGAGCTCGCAGGGCGAGAGCGCGGCGCCGCTTTAGACGGGAGACATTGTGATATTCACCTACCAGGTCCTCGTCCATACGCCGCTCTGGGTCTGGACCTTGTTCGCCTATCTGGTCTGGCAGGGCATCAAGGCGATGCAGCCGCGCAGGACGCCGATCTGGCGCGCGCTCATCGTGCCTGCCGTGTTCATCGTCTGGGGCGTCTCACGGATCGGCTTTGGACATCAGGACGGCACGTGGCCGCTGATCGCCTGGATCGCGGCCGCACTGGCGCTATTGCCGCTCGGCGTGCTGACACCGCGTCCGTTCGATGTCGATCACACGACCGGGGAGATCATTCGTCCCGGCAGCGCGTTTGCGCTGGTCCGCAATCTCGTCGTGTTTTCTCTGCAGTACACGGTTGGCGTGATCACGGCGATCAATGCCGGCGATCGCGCGCTGGCCTTCATCGCCGGCCGCGCGATTTCGGGCGCGACCGCCGGCTATTTCATCGGCTTGACGATCGCGCTTCTGATCGCGTATCGCCGCAAGAGCGCGGCCGATGTTTAGGACTTCACCGCACCCGCCGTGAGCCCGCCCACCATGTAGCGCTTGAAGGCGTAATAGACCGCGGCCGGCGGCAGCGCGTAGATGAAGCCGGTGGTCATCAACAGCTCCCACGGCGAGTCGTCGGCGGCGAGGAAGTTGCCGAGCGCGACCGGCAGTGTGATGTCGGTGTCCTTGGACAAGAGCAGGAACGCGTAGAGATATTCGTTCCAGGCTAGCAGCACGGCATAGGTGCCGATCGCGACCAGGGAGGGCATCATCAGCGGCACATACACCAGGCGGAACAGCTGCAGCGTGGTCGCGCCGTCCATCACGGCGGCCTCGTCGAGCTCGACCGGCAGCTTGTCGGACGCCTGCTTCAGCACCCAGATCGCGTAAGGCGAGGCGATCGTCACCATGGCCAGGATCAGCGACCAGTGATTGTTGAGCAGGCCGTAATTGCCCATGGTGCGGTACATCGGCACGGCGAGGAACGCCGCCGGGATGAAGTAGGTGAATAGCGCGAGATTCATCACCCAGCGGCCGCCCGGCACCTTAAGCCGCGAGATCGAGAATGCGGCGGCGGTCGCGATGAACAAGGTCAGCGCGCCTGCGGCCAGGGCGATCACAGTCGAGTTCCAGAACTGGATCCAGAAGTCGCGCAGGAAATAGTGCTCCTGGTAGAACACGATGTGGAAGTTGTGCAGCGTCGGATGATCCGGCCACAGCTTGCCCGAGAACGCGTCCTCCTTCGGTGAGATCGCGAACAGGAACATGTGGTAGATCGGAATCATGGTCCAGATGAAGACCGGGATGCCGATCAGCAGGAGCTTGGCTTCGGTGCCAACTTCGCGGAGGGTGGGAAGCTTCATCGCGACAACCGTTTCATCATGAAGTACATCAGCGGCAGCACGAGCGGTATCGCGCAGACGATGGAGGCCATCGCGAGCGAGAGCTGGTCGAGCCGGAGATAGCGGATGCCGAGTGTCGACAGCACATGTGTGAGGTCGGCCGGCCCGCCGCCAGTGAGCAGATAGACGCTGTTGAAGTCGCCGAGCGTCCAGATCATCGAGAGCAGCGTGCAGGTGACGTAGAGCATCTGCATCGACGGCCATGTGATGAAGCGGAATTTCTGCCAGGGGCTGGCGCCGTCGACCTCGGACGCCTCGTACAGATCCTGCGGGATCGCGAGCCGCCCGGTCAGCAGGATCAGCGTCCAGAACGGCAGCGACTTCCAGATATGCACGGCGATCGCCATGGTCAGCGCGACCGTCGGATCGTTCAGCCAGTTCGGGCCGTCATCGCCGGTGAGGGAGAAGATGAAATGGTTGACCATGCCCCATTCGGGATTGAGCATGAATCGGACCGACAGGATGGTCGGGATCGACGGCACCGCCCAAGGCAGGATGAAGATCACCGACAGCCATTTGATCCAGGGGCGCTGCTGGGCGAAGAAGCCGGACAGGAACAGCGCGATCAGCATCTTCACGTTGATGCCGATGACCAGGAAGATCAGCGTGTTGACCGCGGCGCGCGCGAAGATCGGGTCGTTGTACAGCGCGACATAGTTCGCCGGATTGCGCGCCAGCCACAGCCCGTAGCCGACGGGATAGACGACGAAGGCCAGGAAGACGAGGAGATAGGGCACAATTAGCAAGATGCCCCAGACCTGCTGCGTGGTCAGGCGCGCCGACAGGGGAGGGGCCGAAATTGTGTCTGAGCCGGAAAGTGTGATCGCCATATCGCATACCCACCGAAAGCAACCGGTCGCGGAGAGCCGCGACCGGTATTAGCATATAACCTTATCGCAGTCCGGGATCAGCCCGCGACCGCCTTGATGCGGGCGATCAGTTCGTCGACCGCCTTGTCCACCGGCACCTTCTCGCTGACCACGCGGTTCATCGCCTTGGCCCAGACGTTCTCGTTGTTCAGGATGGTGAACTTCCAGTTCTTGGTGAAGTCGAACGGGGCGGTGCCGCCCTTGAACTGCGCGTAAACCGCCTTGCGATGCCGGTCGGCCTGCCAGAACGGGCTCTCCTGGCTTTCCTTCGTCACCGGGAACCAGCGGCCGAGCGCACCCTCGATATAGGGGCGGACGTTCTCTTCCTGGAGCAGGAAGGCGATGAACTGCTTGGCCTCGGCCTTGTTCTTGGCCACGGAGAAGACCAGCCCGGTCTTGACGTCCGAGCGGTAGCGAATCGTCGAACCGTCCGGAGCCTTCGGGAAGGACGCGGTGATGATGTCCTCGCCATAGGCCTTCTTGCCGGCTTCGCGCTGCTCGGGCGTGAGCGTCTGGTTCTGGGAGTCCTCGAACCACTTCGCCGCGATCGAGATCGTGAAGTTGTGTGTCATCACGATGGTCTTGTTGTGGAACGCGACGTTGTTGTCGGGATCCTTCCAGGTCGTTGAGGACGGCGGCGTGCAGCCCTTGATGTAGGTGTCGGTGTAGTCCTTCAGCGCGCCGATCAGGTTCTCGCGCACCTTGGGATCGTCGACCGTGAGCTTGCCGTCGTCGTCGACCAGCTTGACGTGGTAGGCGTCCATGAAGGTGTAGAACGACTGGAAGGCGTCGGTGGATTCGACGCCCATCGGCTGGCCGACGCCATAGATGCGCTGGCCCGTGGCCTTGCGGATTCCCGGCTGCACCTTGTCGCACCAGAATGTCCAGTAGCCCGCCCAGTCCGTCGGGATGTCGGCGAGCTTGAAGCCGGCCTTCTCCAGCATGTCGTTCCAGATCTCGACATGCATGCTCTGCTGCTTCAGCGGGAAGCCGTAATAGGCCTTCTTCTTGGTGACGTCGTTGTAGAGGATCGACGCATCCAGCGTGTTCTGCACGAACCGATCCTTGATCGGCTCCATGATCTCGGAGAGGTCCTCGAGCTTGCCTTCATAGGCCCACTTGCCCTGCACCTGCACGTCGTAGGTGTCGGAATAGGCAACATCGGGCACCGTGCCTGAATCGAGTGCGGCCACCGTCTTCGGAATCATGTCCTGGATCGCGTACTGCGACAATTCGACCTTGATGCCGGTCTTGGCTTCGAACTTCTTGATCGTGTCGAGCAGCGCGTCGTCTTCGGAGCGGTAGAAGCCCTTGCCCCACCAGACCGTAATCGTCTTCTGCTGCGCAAATGCGGGTGCAGCGGCTGCAAACAGCCCGGCCGCAGCGACCGCCAGTGATACTGCGCCAATAACCTTGGATTTCACGTTTTTCTCCCTCAAACGGCCGGTGTTTTTAACCGGTCGCATAAAACACTAGCGCATGGCCGTCAGCCGATCTAGCGGCATCTTGTCAGACCTAGGTCGTGGGGTGTCGGGCGAAGGGAGATGCTTAATGCGTGCATCGATCCAATCGCCGCATCAATTCGGCCGGATCAATTCGCGATGGTCGGGCAAGGCCGGACGATCGCCGTCCTCAGTCGGACTTCGCTCAATTGGACTTGGCTTAATTAGACTTGGCGCCGTCCTTGCCATTTTCCGCCGTGGGCGATTCGGCCGGCGCGGAGCGTTTTCCGCTGCCGGTGATGCGCTCGATTGCGGAGCGCACCGCGTCGCCCGCCTTGCGGTCCTTCAGCATGTCGAGCAGGGGCGCGGAGGCCGGCGAGCGGCGGATCAGGCTTTCCGGATCGGGGAAGACCAGGGGATCGTCCCAGGGGCCCTGCACCACGAAGGGCAATTCGAAGCCCGAGGCGCTGTTGAGGCTGGCCACGCCCTTCATGTCATATTCGCGCGTCGGTACCGAAGCGGTGCCGGTGAGCGTGATCTTCGCCGCTGGCCCTTCGACGCGGATGTCCTCGGCGGTGGCGACGCCGTCGGAGAACTTCACCGCGATGGTGAGGGTGTCGTAAGGGGTGGAGCCGTTGCGGAAATTACCGCCGCCGGACAGCGGCCGCCGCTCCAGCCGCTTCAGGAGCTGCTCGGCGTTAAAGCCCGAGATCGCGCCGTCATGCCCGATCACGGTGGCGCTGCCGTCGAGCGACTGCACGAGGCCGAACGGGCTCGAGCCGGAAGCGAGGAGCGAGACGTTGATGTTGCCGCGGCCGGACAGCTTGTTGAGGCCGAACAGCTCGGAGGCGCAGGCCTGGAGGTCGACGTCGGTGAACTGGAATTGCGCCTTGATGTCGGCGACGGTGTCGGAGCGCGCGATGCCGAACGAGCCCTTGGCAATGCCGCCATAGACCTGGGCCTCGCCGACCGAGAGCGCCAGCGTGCCGTTGCGCAGGTTCGCGCCGATGGCGGTGCGGCCGAGTTTCGAAGCCCCGACCGTCAGCTTGGCTGCCGACAGCCGCATGTCGAGGTCGGTGGTCGACAGGGCGTTGAGATCGAACAGCTGCCTGTTCCAGTCGCGCGCGCCGCTCGCGAGCAGGCGGAAGGTCGAGATATAAGGTGTGAAGTCGAGTGCGTCGGCGGCGAGCGTTGCCTGCAGGGTCTGCCGGCCGTTATTGGCGTAGGTCATCACGCCCTCGGCGGTGTTGCCGTCGAGCTCGACATTGACGTTGGTGAGCGCGATCGAGGCACCCACGACATTGGCGCGCGCCTTCAGCGCGAAGCGGCCGAAACCGCCGCTGGCGGGCTGCGGCTGGCCGGTCCAGCGCAGTGCATTGCGCAAGGACGGGCTGTCGATGGTGAGCGTGCCCTCCATCATCGGGCTGGTGCGGTTGGCGACGCTGCCGTCGAAGGCGAGCTTGAGCGGGACGCTCGCGATCCGCGCCTTCAACCCCGATCGCTCGCCGGAGAGGGCGGCGACGAAATCGGAAAAGCTGATCGAGCCGTCGACCCGTTCGCCGCGCCAGTCGAACTGTCCGGTCGCAGCAAAGGAGCGCGAGATCGAGGGCCAGGCCAGCGACAGGTCGATGTCCTCGAACTTCTCGGTGCCGTGCGTGGCGGCGTCCTCGTAATCGAGCACGCCGTCCTGGATCCGGATTTCGGAGAACGACACCTGATTCTCGGCGCCGGGCTTCATGGTGCGTGCGATGGTCTGGATGAAGGGCGTCCAGTTGCTTTCGCCGTCCGGCTTCAGGCTGACATGGATGCGCGGCCGCAGCAGCGTCAGGTCGGCGATCTCGAACCGCTGCAGCAGCAGCGGCAGCAGCCGCAGGTTCGCGGTGAGCACGTCGACGTGGAGCGCCGGATCGCTGGTGCCGCCGCCCTTCAGGCCAACGTCATGAAAGGAGATGTAGCTTGCCGGCAGCAATGAAATGTCGATCGTGCCTTCGAAACTGAGCTCGAGCCCGGTGACGTTGCGGATCTGCGTTTCCACCGCCTGGCGCAGCGCGTCGCGGTTGATAAGCCAGGAGGTCGCGATCAGGGCCATCAGCGCGACGCCGAGTACCGCCGCGATCGGCGTCCCGAGGCGCTTCATTCCTTGGGCCATGGTCAATGGCATGTCCTGATCGGGTTGGTCGTTGGAGCCGGAAGGGCGGGCAGGGAAACCTGCGCGCCCCACGCCCAAATCCTGTTATGTTAAGTGCCGCAACTTGATGGGTTTTCTTGTCGCTTTCAAGGCCGCAGACGGTTCTGCCCACGGCGTGGGCAGCTTCTACCACCAGGTGACGGGGCGGAGAACCCCGTATCATTGACGGCTTCGGACGATTTCGCCTAATAATCGCCGCCAATAAGGCGCGACGCCTGCAAGCCGAAGGTTCACTCGAAGGTTATTTGCATGAACAAGGTCTATCCCGACGCCAAGTCGGCTCTCGAGGGCGTTCTGAAAGACAACATGATGATCATGTCGGGCGGCTTCGGCCTCTGCGGCATCGCCGAGGAGCTGTCGGACGCGATCCGCGAGTCCGGCGTCAAGGGCCTGACGGTCGTCTCCAACAATGCCGGCGTGGACGGCATCGGGCTCAGCCGCCTGCTGGAAACCCGGCAGATCAAGAAGATGATCTCGTCCTATGTCGGCGAGAACAAGCTGTTCGCCCAACAATTCCTCGCCGGCGAGCTGGAACTTGAATTCAACCCGCAGGGCACGCTGGCCGAGCGCATCCGTGCGGGCGGCGCCGGCATTCCGGCCTTCTATACCAAGACCGGCGTCGGCACGCTGATCGCCGAGGGCAAGGAAGTGAAGGAATTCGACGGCCAGAAGTACCTGATGGAGCGCGGCCTGTTCGCCGATCTCGCCATCGTCCATGCCTGGAAGGGCGATACCGCCGGCAACCTCATCTACCGCAAGACCGCGCGCAACTTCAACCCGATGATGGCGACCGCTGCCAAGGTCACGGTGGCCGAGGTCGAGCACCTGGTTCCGGCCGGCGAGCTCGAGCCCGACCACATTCACACGCCCGGTCTTTTCGTAAAGCGCATCGTCGAGGTCGGATCGGCCAAGAAGCGCATCGAATTCCGCAACACCCGCCCGCGTAGCGCTGCTTAAGCGTATCAGGAGACCCACATGGCCTGGACCCGTGAACAGATGGCCGCGCGCGCCGCGAAGGAACTGCGTGACGGCTATTACGTCAATCTCGGCATCGGCATCCCGACGCTGGTCTCGAACTACATCCCTGATGGCATGGACGTCAGCCTCCAGAGCGAGAACGGCATGCTCGGCATGGGCCCGTTCCCCTATGAGGGTGAAGAGGACGCCGATCTCATCAACGCCGGCAAGCAGACCGTGAGCGAGCTGCCGTCGACCTCGTATTTCTCGAGCGCGGATTCTTTCGGCATGATCCGCGGCGGCCACATGGATCTGTCGATCCTCGGCGCTATGCAGGTGGCCCAGAACGGCGATCTCGCCAACTGGATGATCCCCGGCAAGATGGTCAAGGGCATGGGCGGCGCGATGGATCTCGTCGCCGGCGTCAAGCGCGTCATCGTGGTGATGGAGCATTCCGCCAAGGACGGCGCCAAGCTCCTGAAGCAGTGCAATTTGCCGCTGACCGGCGAGCGCGTGGTCGACATGGTGGTGACGGACCTGGCCGTTTTCACCATCGACAAGCACGGCGCCGGCGGCATGGCGCTGATCGAGCTCGCCGACGGCGTCTCGCTCGACGAGGTCAAGGCCAAGACCGAAGCCGAATTCCGCGTCGCGCTGAAGAACACCTGAGATAGCGTTCGTGATAATCGTTAAATGGCCGGGCTTCGTCCCGGCCATCTTCGTTTGGGCGTGGGGACACGCGCTGCCTCTACACCGTCATTGCGAGGAGCTCTTGCGACGAGGCAATCCAGGCCGCTTCCGCGGAAAGATTCTGGCTTGCTTCGCTGCGTTCGCAATGACGGAACATGAGGGGCGGCCGTCGTTCCTACAATTTGCGGATCGAGTTCGCTAAGACCTCGCCGCCCACACCTTGCCCCATCGCGCCGATACGCTCGCGACCCAGGACGTCTCCTCGCGCACCAGGCGGAAGCCGAGATTGGCGGGCGGCACGCCTTGGGCGCAGCCGCCGGCGCGGGCGTCGCGGATGAAATCGGTGACATAGGCGCGGTGCGCGCCCTCGGCGATACGCACGCCGCAGTTCACGGTGGCGCTGCCGGCATTGCCGGCCTCGTCGATCCGCGAACGCACGAAGCAGGTCGAGGTCCACTCCCAGACATTGCCGGCGAGATCTTCGATGTCGTGCTCGTTCACGCCGAACTTGCCGAACGGATAAGCCGTCGTGTCGAAGAGGTCACGCTCGGATTCACGCTCGTAGCGGCCGATCCAGCGCTTCGATGGATCCGCTGCGTCCACCGACCCGCCGTCGTCCTTGAACCGGGTTCCCGCCGCAAAGGCCCATTCCGCGTCGCTCGGCAAGCGGTAGTGGTGACCGGTCTTGCGCGATAGAAAGCCCGCATAAGCTTGCGCATCGTGCCAGCTCACCTGCACCGCGGGCCGATCGGACGCGATTGCTACGCCGCGATCGAGCGCGCGACACGCGCCCTCCTGCACGCAAATCTGATAGTCGGATGACGAGACCTGATGCCGCATGATGTGCAGCGGCCTCTCGAAGCGCATCGCGCGCAGCGGCGCTTCCGCCTGGTGCCCGGCGCGCGTGAAATCGCCGGCCTCGCGATAGGACAGGCTGCCCGGCGCGACCCTGACGATGGCAGGCTGCGCCGCGGTGCCATGGGTCGCGATGTCCGACACCAGCGGCACCACCGCGATCGGTCCTGCAAGCCCGGCGGCGCAGGCGAGTAGCAGTTTCAGCTTGAATGCGATCAGCATGGTCGTTCCCCGAAGTAAAAAGGGGCCGGTAATCACCGGCCCCTCGTCGCGTCTAATTGGTGTTGGGGGCCGGGATATCCGCAGGGGCCTTCACCTGGGTCATCAGATCGTCGTTCCACTTGCCTTCGACCTTGAAGTGCGCGGTGGCGCCGAGGTCGGCGGCCTCGATCAGATTGTGCGTGACATAGGCGTAGATGCCGGGCTGCATGAACTTGTACAGCGCAGCTCCCGCCGAGCCGCCGCGGATGAACCAGGTCTCGAGTCCTGTCTCCGGTGCGTTGGAGAACTTGCCGGTCTCCCAGACATAGTCGCCATGGCCGCCGATAAGATGCGGACGGCTGTCGCGATTGGCCTGCGAATGCACGATCAGCACGTTCTCGCCGACATTGGCGGTGAGTGCATTCTTGCCGGTGAGCGCGCCGACCTTGCCGTTGAAAACGACGTGGGAGGGGATCAGCTTCTTCATCACCTCTTCAGTGTCGGTGAAGGCTTCGCCCGGCGATTCATAGGATTTGAAATTGCCCTTGTCGTCGCGCGGCACGTACATGTCCTGCTCGCCGATATAGTAGATCTTGTCGTATTTCAGCGGGTGACCCTTGCCGTCGTTGAGGCCGTCGCGGGGCAGCACCATCACGGCGCCGTTCATGCCGGAGACGACGTGCCAGGGGATCATCGGGCCGCCCGGCGCGCAATGGTAGACGAACACGCCGGTCTTGGTCGCCTTCCAGCGCAGCACAACCTGCTCGCCGGGATTGATCAGCGTTAGCGCGCCGCCGCCGAGCGCACCGGTCGCGGAATGGAAGTCGATGTTGTGCGGCATGGAGTTGGTTGCGGGATTGACCAGCGTCGTTTCGACGTAGTCGCCCTCATGCACGACCATCATCGGACCCGGCATCGAGCCGTTGAAGGTCGTCGCCTGGAAGGTGGTGCCCTTCTCGTCGATGACGACCTTCTTCTCCTCGATCGTGAGCTTGAACTCCAGGATTTTGGGCCCCTGCTTGGTTGCTTGCTCGTGCGCATGCACGAAGGGTGGAGCGACCAGCTCAATCTTCTGGCGCGGCAGTTTGAGATCATCGGCAGCCAAGGCGGGTGTCGCCAGCATCAGTGCGGTCGCGGCGGCGCTGATCAATGCGGCTCGGCGGGTGAACATCGGAAGTATCCTTCATCTGGAATGGTTTTGATGACGGATGCAGTGTGCGCCTGTTACGGCAAGCCCGTTTGCGCTGCGACAAGCTCTTGCCGGATTCGCCTCCGGTAAAATCCTTAGGAGTTTTCCGAAGATCGCATCGGCGATACGAAAGACACGACGGCGCGCGACGTCAGCCGCGTCGGCCGCAAATTGTTCGCATGTTCAGTCGCGTTTACTGCGAATGGATTGGTGTCGACTAGAGCAACTGGATCGCAATCCAGACCGTGCCCCAGACGGCGAGCGACACTGTGGCGACGACCGCGGCCGTGATGATCATCACGCGTACGAGGTGGCCGGTGCCAGCGGCGGGCGCGGAGGGAACGGGACGAAAATCGTCGAAACGCGGGATATGGTCGCGAACGCCGGTGAGCCACAGAACAAGATCGAGCGCGAACGACGCCATAACCTATCTCCAGAGGGCAGTAGTCAAATGTCACCATGGCTCCAATCCGACGCTCGGACTTTGAGCGAGCGCAAGGTAGCGCGCCCGAAAATGGGTGATCTAGTGCCATCCGGGATGCGCCGCCCCACTGCGCAGCATCGATTTACGAATGGTAAGATATGAGGACCGATCTTGCGGCGAGCTACGGCGAAGAACGATTGCCGCGCTATACGAGCTATCCGACCGCACCGCATTTCTCGCCGGCGATCGGCGAGGGCGCCTACGCCCGGTGGCTGGCGGAGCTCCCGGCGGGGGCCAGCGCGTCGCTTTATCTGCATGTGCCGTTCTGCCGTGAGATGTGCTGGTATTGCGGCTGCCATACCCAGATCGTCCGTCGCGAGGGGCTCATCGCGGCCTATCTGCGCACGCTGCGCAGTGAGATCGCGCAGGTGTCGGAGACCATCGGCCGCCGCATCAAGGTCGAGCACATCCATTTCGGCGGCGGCACGCCGACGATCATGGCGCCGGAGGCTTTTGCCGAGTTGATGGCGGCGATGCGCCACTCGTTCTTCGTGCTGCCGTCGGCCGAGATTGCGGTCGAGATCGATCCCCGCACGCTGACTGCCGACATGGTCGAGGCCATGCGGCTCTCCGGCGTCAACCGCGCGAGCCTGGGGGTGCAGAGCTTCGACCCGGTCGTGCAGCGCGCGATCAACCGCGTGCAGAGCTATGAGCAGACGGCTTCGGTCGTTGACATGCTCCAGCGCGCCGGTATCAACGGGATCAACTTCGATCTGATCTACGGACTGCCGCACCAGACCGTTGCCTCGTGCCTGGATACCGTGCGACGTTCGCTCGAGCTTGGGCCCGACCGCTTCTCGGTGTTCGGCTACGCGCATGTGCCCGATTTCAAGAAGCACCAGCGCATGATCAACGAGGCCGTGCTGCCCGACGGCCCCGCACGCCACGACCAGGCCTGCGCAATCGCCAATGCGTTGAAGGAGGCCGGTTACGTGCAGATCGGGCTCGATCATTTCGCGCGGCCCGACGATTCCATGGCTGTTGCCTTCGAGGAACGCACGCTGCGGCGCAATTTTCAGGGTTACACCACCGACAAGAGCGAAGTTCTGCTCGGCTTCGGCGCCAGCGCGATCGGACATTTGCCGCAGGGCTATGTCCAGAACGAGGTGCAGATCGGCGCATATGCGCAGAGCATCGCCGCGGGCCATTTGGCCACCGCGAAGGGCTATGGGCTCACCGACGACGACCGGCTGCGGGCCGATATCATCGAACGCATCATGTGCGAGTTCAGCGCTGATCTCGGTGACATCTGCGCGCGTCATGGCGCTGAGGCCGGGGCTATGCTGAAATCGGCGTCGCGTCTGAAGCCACTGATTTCCGACGGCGTCGTGAGACTGGACGGCGACCGCATCGCAGTCGCCAAGGACTCGCGCTTCCTCGTACGCAGCGTCGCAGCCGCGTTCGACGCGCATCTGGATCCGGCGAAGCAGTTGCACAGCCGGGCGGTGTGAAATCACCTTGCTGACACTCACCGAAATGACGAGCCAGCTTGCGCTTCGACAAAGAGACTCCCGCCCGCTCCGCTATCGTCGTTTCGGAACGGAGTTGTCCATGCCTTTTGGATCCGACGATCTGGTCGATGACATCATGCGTACGGCGCCGCACACCATCCGCGTGTTTCTCGCCTTCAGGATGGCTTGCGTCGGCTGTCCGATCGCAACCTTCCACACGGTGGATGACGCCTGCCGCGAGCATGGCATCGACCGCGACAAGTTCCTCGCCGCGCTGTGCGATTGCGTACCGGCGTGAAGCGGTCTGGAATTCGCGCGGGCCGCGCGCGGATTCCCGGGTGAGGGTGAGCTTCGCCGTAAGCGGAAGCAACCCTCACCCCTATTTTCAAGCCGCGCCGCTGTCGGCGCTGCGCTCCGCCAGCACGACGATCCCATGCGGGTCGCGCAGGATGATGCGTTGACGGCCGCTCTCGACGAGGCCTTGGCTTTCCCAGCTACTCAGGATGCGGCTCACGGTATGCAGCGTGGTGCCGGTCATCTGCGCGATGTCCTGGCGGCTGATCGGGAAGTCGATCTCGATGCCGTGGTCGAGCTTCTTGCCGGATTGCTTGGCGAGGCGCAGCAGTGCATGTGCGACGCGCTGCTCGACCTGCTGGGTCGACATTTCCAGGATCCGGGTGTGGCTCTCCTGGAGCCGTGTGCCGACAGTCTGGAGCGTGCTGGCGGCAAGAGAGGGAAATCGCTCGACCAGCCGCGGCCAGGCCGAGGTCGGCCAGATCAGCGCGACGCTGTCGTCGACCGCGATCGCAGTGGCCGGATAGCGCGCCGCTCCGATCGCCATCGCAAGACCGAACGTTTCGCCCGGCGCGACATAGCGCACCACGATCTGCTCGCCGGTCGGCGTGGTCTTGGCCGCGCGAACATGGCCGTGCAGCAGCAGGAAGAAGGATTGCGCGTCCGCGCCCTGCTCGAAAATGGCACTGTTCCTGGGATAGCGCGCCGAGCGGGCCTCGCGCAGGATCTCCTCGAGGTCCCCCGGTTTGACGCCCCCAAACAGCGGCAAATGCGCAACCAGCGATGTGTCGACCTTGGCCATTCTGCCTCCTCGGCGCTGGGGAGTGTGATGGCACCTGCAATCGTCCGGGTGTTTGCGATAGCTCAAAACGGGCCGGCCGGACGGCAGTATTTTTCCAGTGACGGTTTGAATTGACTGGAGTTGACCATGGCTGGTGCCCGATCCCGTAACTTTGAGGGCTGGCCGCTGTTTGCGAACAGCTTTCGGCCCTTTTTCCTGCTTGCCGCGATCCAGGCCGGGCTTTCGATCCTGGCCTGGCTGCCGATGTTCTATGGCGAATTGTCGGTGACATCAGCCCTCGCGCCGCGCGACTGGCACGTCCATGAGATGCTCTACGGCTTCCTGCCGGCGGTGATCACAGGCTTCCTGTTCACGGCGATCCCGAATTGGACCGGGCGACTGCCGATCCAGGGGACGTCGTTGGGCGCGCTGTTGGTGGTCTGGCTCGCTGGCCGGGTCGCGGTGATGTTGTCCGCCGATATCGGCTGGGCGTTTGCGCTTGTCGTCGATACCGCCTTCCTGACGCTGGTCGTCGCCGCTGCAACGCGCGAGATCATCGCCGGCCGCAACTGGCGCAACCTGCCCGTGGTGGTGCTGGTGCTCGTGCTGCTCGCCGGCAATGTTGCCTTCCATCTCGAAGCCCATTATGAGGGCGCGGCCGATGTCAGCATCCGTGTCGGCATCGGCGTGGTCGTGCTGATGATCTCGCTGATCGGCGGTCGCATCATCCCGAGCTTCACCCGCAACTGGCTGGTCAAGTTCAATCCCGGACGCCTGCCCGTGCCGTTCGGACGCTTTGACGGCGCGGTGATCGGATGCAGCGCAATTGCGATCATCGCGTGGATCGTAGCGCCGTTGAGCACCTTCACCGGCCTGGCGATGGCGCTCGTCGGCATGCTACATTTGCTGCGGCTCGCACGCTGGGCCGGTGATCGCACCTTCCGCGAGCGGCTGCTGCTGATCCTCCATGTCGGCTATATGTTCGTGCCGCTCGGCTTCCTCCTGCATGCTTTTGCCGTCTTCGGCGCGTTGCCGCCCAGCGCGGGAATTCACGCCTGGATGGCGGGCGCGGCCGGAACCATGACGCTCGCGGTGATGACCCGTGCGAGTCTCGGCCATACCGGACAGGCGCTGACGGCTTCGCCGCCGACACAAGCCATCTATGCCGCGATCATCGTCGCGGCGCTGGTGCGGGTCGCGGCGGTGGTTTGGCCTGCGCACAGCGATGAGTTGCTGCACATCGCTGCCTGCGGATGGATCGTCGCGTTCCTCGGCTTTGCCATCGCGTTCGGCCCGCTGCTCGCCGGCAGCCGCCGCCGCGCGCTTGCCATCATGGGTGTGCCCGTCGCGGCACGCTGAATTTAAGCCGCGCTTGCCGGGGGCACCGTGGTCGTTGCTGCCGGTGGCCGCACACCTTTGCGCCACGCAGTGATGGTGCAGCCGAAGCGACCGCGGAACCAGCGCGCCATGGCGCTCTGCGCGGAGAATCCGAGCTGCACGGCGATGTCGGCCAGCGGCCGGCCGGGGTCGTCGATCAGCTGGATCACGAGATCGGCGCGCTGTGCGTCGAGAATGGCCGAGAAGCTGGTGCCTGATGCGGCGAGGTGGCGGTGGATAGTGCGACGGGTGCAGGCGAGGTGCTCGGCGACGCGCTCGACCGTGCAGTCGCCGCTGGCGAGCAGGAGACGCACGACCTCGTCCACCTTCTCCTCCCAGCCCGCCGGCCGCGTCTCGATCGCCTCGATCCGCTTGCGCAGGTAGCTCGCGATCAGCGGATGCGCGCTCGGGATCCGGCGCTCCATGTCGTGGGCCGACAACAGGATCGAATCGTCCTCCGCGTTGAAGGTCACACGGCAGCCGTAGAACTCGCGGTAGCGCTTGCGGTCGTGCGGCGATGGATAATGCAGGTGCACTTCCTGCGGCCGCCAATCGCTGCCGAACAGCGACTGGATGATGCGGTGGACGCTGCCGAGGGCCATGTCGATCGACTGGCGCGGCGCAGTCGGTTGCCGGCCGCGCAGATGCAGCGTGACGGTCACGGTGTGCTTGTTGCGGGTGACGCCCAGCTTCATGCCGTCGTGATGGATCGGGATGAAGCGCGAGAATGCTTCGATCGCCTCGCCGACGGTCGCCTGTTCGCGCACGATCAGGCCGACCGCGCCGAAATTGGTCAGGCCGCCGCGCTCGGCGAGCCGCAAGCCGAAATCTTCGGCACCTGAAGCCTCTGCCGACAATTCGAGCAGGCGGCGCAGGCCCGTGACGGCGATGGGCGTGTCGGGCTTGTCGAGGCAGGCTAGCGGCAGCCTGACCTTGCGCATCATCTGTTTGGGGTCGAGCCCAACCGACCGGGCCACCTCCGGGTAGTAGCTCAAGCCTGCGCTGCGAATGAGGTCGATCATGCGACCGTTCCTGCCCGCCACTCCCGCCGATGTCCCGAAATGTAAAGTTTCTGTCCCGATCCGTCAAATCCGGGAACAGGGTGGAACATACATAAGTAAAACCGAAGCACGGGCGTGAATGCCGTGCACATGACGGCGCGGCGCGATGGGCCCCGCAGCCGTCTCGGATCATTTGACCAAGACATTATTGGATCGGGATTATGCCGGGAAACATGCTTTCCAAGGGTGAGGTATTCGTCATCGACACCGACGCCGCCTCCCGCGAACAACTTTCCACCGCGCTCCAAAAGAGCGCCTATGACGTGATCTGCTTCGCCGACGGTGCGTCGTTGTTGTCCGAAGCGAAGGCACGGATGCCGGCCTGCGTGTTGTTGGAGATGCCACCCGATCGCTCCGGTCTCGAGGTGCTCAAGCGCCTGCGTGAGGAAAATTGCATGGCGCCGGTGCTGGTGACTTCTGCGAACGGCAGCATCGCCATGGCGGTTGACGCGATCAAGAGCGGCGCGGCGGACTTCATCGAAAAACCGTTCCGCACCCACGACATCGTCGACCGGATCGATGCCGCCATCGACGAGTTCGCACAGCCCGGCTCTCACCGGCAGCGCTGGTTGCCCGGCTGCGAACCCCTGACGGGCCGCGAAGGCGACGTGCTCGAGCATCTGGCCGACGGCCTGACCAACAAGGAGATCGCCCGGCGCATGCATCTGAGCGCGCGGACGGTCGAGGGCTATCGTGCCAGCCTCCTGAAGAAGGCCGGCGCCAAAAACGTGACGGATCTGCTCCGCCGAATCTTCGGGCAGGGCACGCCGACCCAGGCCTAAAGGCTTCCGCTGCGGACGAGGAGGCGTTCCGCAGCCATGGTGCCGCCGCGGCGGCGCCCCACGGAAACCCCAATCGAACCAGTTCCTTTCCTGCCGCGTCCAATCATGTTGGCGAGGCATTTGATCGCGCGTCCGGCTGGCGGCGCGGCGATACCGCAGGAGGGACTTGATGCGCATCACCGCAAGATATTTGGCAACGACGAGCCTGGTTCTGATGACCACGGCATGCGCGTTGCCGTCATGGGCCGCCGATGTGGACGCCACATCGGCCATCGACACCGTCACGGTTTACCCGGATGGCGCCACCGTTACCCGTGTGATTGCACTGGACCTCGCCTCAGGCGAGAGCACGTTGGTCGCCAAGGATTTTCCGCTCTCGCTCGATCCGTCCTCCCTTCGCGTCGAGGGCGAGGCGGGCGCAAAACTCACCATCGGTACGATCGATGCGCGGCCGCCGCGTGCGGCGCCGCCGGTCAACCTGTCCGAGATCGACAAGCGCATCGAAACGCTCAAGGACGAGCGCTCCGATTTGCAAGGCGCAATCGATGCGGCGGTCGCGCGGCGTAAATTCGCTCAGCGGTTTGCCGAAGCGTCCCCTGCCGGCCTCGGCGAAAAGGGCGAAGCGCGGCCGATCACCGAATGGCGGGCAGCCTTTGGCGCGGTCGGTGAGGAGGTCGCGATCGCCGACACCGCGATCCGCGACGCCACGCGAAAACAGCGCGAAATCGATCGCCAGATCGCGCAGCTCGAAGCCGAGCGCTCGGCCAAGCCGCCGAGCAAGCTCGAGGTGCGGATCGACGTCGCCTCGGCAGCCGCAACCAAGGCAACCTTGCGGGTGACTTATGCGGTGCGTAACGCGCGCTGGTTGCCGCTCTACGACGCCCGGCTCGACACCGGCGCCAAGGACCGCAAGCCGCAAGTCGAGCTGGTCCGCCGCGCCGAGGTCACGCAATCGACCGGCGAGGACTGGTCGAACGTGACGCTCGGCGTCTCCACGGTGCGCATCGGCCGCGGCGGCAGCGCGCCGGAGCTGAATTCGCTGGTCGCGCAGTATCCGCAAGTCCCGAAGCCGCGCGCGCTGGGTTCAGTCTCCGATACGGTAATGCCTGCGGCGGCCCCGATGCAGCGAAAGGTGGAAGCCCCGGCCCATGTCAGCAGATCCAGGGAAGATCTTGCGGAACGCGCCGAAGAACAGCAGGCGGTTGCCGAGATCGGAGATTTCCAGGCCACCTTCCGGATTCCAGGCCGCGTTAGCCTCGGCGCCGCCGAAGGCGCCAAGAGCCTGCGCATCACTTCGATGAACGTGCCCGTCGATCTCATGGTGCGCGCGGCACCGGTGATGGACCCGACCGCCTTCCTCGAAGCCAGCTTCAAGCAGACCGACGACACGACGTTGTTGCCGGGCAAGGTCGCGATCTATCGCGACGGCGTCTTTGTCGGCCGCGGCAAGCTCTCGGGCTCGGCCAAGGATGACATCGTGCGGCTCGGCTTCGGCGCCGACGACAAGGTCAAGGTCGAGCGCGCCGTGCTCAAGCGCAACGAGGGCTCGGCCGGACTGATCGTCACGACCTCGAAAACCGACGAGCGTTCGTTCAAGACGACGATCCGCAACGGTCACGACTTCCCGATCAAGGTCGCGATCGAGGACCAGTTGCCGGTCAGCGAAAGCGAGGACATCGTCGTCGAGATGCTGCCCGCGACCACGCCGCCGACCGCGAGCAACATCCGCGACAAGCGCGGCGTGCTGGAATGGTCGTTCGACACCAAGCCCGGCGAGGTCAAGGACATCAATTTCGCCTGGCGCATCCGCTGGCCGAAGGACAAGAGCATGGTGATCGTGCCGGCGGGTTAGCTTTCCGCAACAGGCACCGCCGCCCGCATCGATTGCTTTGCGATTCAATCACAGGCGCCGCGGCGTGCTGGATCGCCCGGTCGAGCCAGGCGATGACCATGTTGAGAGTGCGTCGGCCTTACTTCGCCTTCAGGAAATCCGCGACCTCGAGCAGCATGAACTCGTCGTCGTCGGCCTTGTTGGGATCGCGGCTGGAGGAGAACGGCAGATTGTTGTCGTTGCCGACGATGATGTGGGTCTCGTCGACGCGATCGACGTTCTCGATGGTGAAGAACGGGAAGGTGTAGACGCCGTCATTGAGCGGCTTCTTCGCCTTCTTGTCGGGGTCCTTGATCTTCATCAGGTCGATATAGCCGATCTTGCGCACGGGCTTGCCGACATTGGCGTCGGTGAGCTCGATCTTGTAGACGCGCTTGAACTTGGCCACATCAGGGAAGCAGTTCTCGCCGCGGGTGCCCTGCGGGCAGGCCTTGTCGGGCGTGCCTTCGCCGTTGTCGCGCTCGATGATGAGGCCGGCGCTCGGGTCGATCATGTTGAAGTCGCCGATGGCGTTGCCGTTCTGCTCGAACACATATTGCCAGTAGCGGCCGGTGAACTTTTCCGCGGCGACGTCGAATTCGAGGATGCGCGAGGCTTCCTTGCCGTCGACCTTCTCCCAGTCCTTCTTCTCGGCATCCCACAGCGGACCCTCGAGCAGGCCGTAGAGGAATTTGCCGTCCTTAGAGGACGCAAAGCCCTCATAGCCCTTCGAGCGGCGGAGGTTGACGTTGGTGTAGGTCGCCCCCGGCGCGCCCGGCGTCGCCACCGCCCAGTTGTCCGGCGAACGCACCGGCTTGCCGTCGGCAACCGTCTCGAACACGCCGAGGATTTTTCCGGTCTTGTCGGCCTTCAGGATGTAGGGGCCGAACTCGTCGCCGATCCAGAAGGTATCGCCGATGATCTGGAAGCCTTCGGTGTCGAAGTCGGAGCCGGTGAGATAACGCGTCTGGGTGTCCTCGTGCACGATGCGGAAGGGCACCTTCTTGTCGGGATCGTGCAGGAAGATCGTCTCCAGGCGCTCGATCTTGCCGCCGGCCCAATCCATCTTGTAGTGGTTGAGGTATAGCATCGAGTCCGGCGAGTTGGCGCGCGCGCCCATGCCGTTGTCGGTGATGACCCAGAAGGTGCCGTCGGGCATGGTCTTGATGCCGGAATGGCCCTGGAGCGGCTGGCCCTTGAACGGCAGCGACACGCCGGTCGCCCGCTCAAACGACTTGCCCATCACGGTGCCGAGCGCCTCGACGCGCTTGCCGGTGGTGTATTTGCCGGAGGTCTTGAGGTCAACGGGCGCATCCGCCGGCGCGTCGATGAAAGACTCGGCCGGCATCACCACGTGGCCGGCGAGCTTGGCCGGGAATTCGCCCTCGCTCTGCGCGAGCGCGCTGCTCGCGGTCAGAATGATCGTAGCGACGGTGCTGAGAAAAGTCGCGCGCATGTGCGTCTCCTGTTGGCGGAAGCACGCCTTATGCGGTTCGCGTGTTGCAGATTTGTGAAACCGGGGCCAAACGCCGCAGTGGCCGGTTACTCCTTTACCGCGCCGGTCAGCGACGACACGTAATAGTCCACGAACAGCGAGTAGAAGATCGCAACCGGCAGCGAGCCGAGCAGCGAGCCCGCCATCAGCGCACCCCATTGGTAGACGTCGCCGGTGACCAGCTCGGTCAGGATCGCGACCGGCACGGTCTTGTTGGCGCCGCTCTGGATGAAGGCGAGTGCGTAGATGAACTCGTTCCAGGACAGCGTGAAGGAGAAGATGCCGGCCGAGATCAGGCCGGGCACCGCGAGCGGCAGCGTGATCCGGCGCAGGATCTGCAGCCTTGTGGCCCCGTCCACCAGCGCGCATTCCTCGAGCTCGTAGGGGATCGACTTGAAATAGCCGATCAGCAGCCAGGTGCAGAACGGCACCAGGAAGGTCGGATAGACCAGGATCAGCGCGAGTGGACTGTCGAACAGGCCGAACTGCACGACCACGGTGGCGAGGGGAATGAACAGGATCGACGGCGGCACCAGATAGGCGAGATAAATGCCGAGACCGACATAGGAGCTGCCGCGGAAGCGCAGGCGTTCGATCGCATAGGCGGCAAGCGTGCTCGCGATCAGCGACAGCGTGGTCGAGCCGATCGCGACCATCATGGTCGTCCACAGCCAGCGTGGATAGGCGGTGTCGAACAAGAGATGCTTGATATGGCCAAGCGTCGGCGAGGAGATCCAGAACGGGTTGTGTTCCTTGTAGTTCATCAGTTCGGCGTTTGGCTTGAACGACGTGATCGCCATCCAGTAGAACGGAAACAGCAGGATCAGCACGAAACAGCCGAGCGGCAGATAGATCATCATCAGCCGCCGCATCCCGGAATCCCAGGCCATGGTGTCGGGGGCGGCCTTGGCGTCGGCGGTCGATTGCACGACGGTGTCAGTCATTGCTCTCTCCCTGCTGCCATTTGCGGCGCGCCAGGCCGAAATAGGAGAACAGCGTCGCGAACACCAGGAACGGGATCATCGACACCGCGATCGCGGCGCCTTCGCCGAGCTCGCCGCCGGCGATGCCGCGCTGGAAGGCCAGCGTTGCCAGCAAATGGGTCGAATTCACGGGGCCGCCACGCGTGATCGCGTAGACGAGCTGGAAGTCGGTAAACGTGAAGATGATCGAGAAAGTCATGACGATGGCGAGGATCGGCATCATCATCGGGAAGGTGATGTAGCGGAAACGTTGCCAGGCGCTGGCGCCGTCGAGCATCGCGGCCTCGTAGAGCGAGGGCGAAATGGTCTGCAGGCCCGCCAGCAGCGAGATCGCGACGAATGGTATGCCGCGCCAGATGTTGGCCGCGATCAGCGAGAAGCGCGCCGGCCAGGGCGAGCCGAGGAAGTCGACATTGCTCGACCGCCAATGCAGCACGTCGACCAGCAGGTAGGAGATGATCGAGAATTGCGGGTCGTAGATCCACCAGAACGCCAGCGCCGAGAGCACCGTCGGCACGATCCAGGGCAGCAGGATGATCGCGCGGAGCAGGCTCTTGAACGGAAAATGGTTGTTGAGCAGCAGCGCCAGCCAGAAGCCCAGCGCAAATTTTCCGAAGGTCGCGATTCCCGTGTAGACCACGCTGTAGAACACCGCGTTCCACCACAGGGGATCGGTGAGCAGATACTGGAAATTCTCGAAACCCACGAAGACACCGCGTCGGCCGATCGTGGTGTCGGTGAAGGCAAGCCAGATGCCGAGGCCGAGCGGATAGGTCAGGAATACCGCGAGCAGGCCGATCGCGGGCGCAAGGCACATCACGATCAGAAACGGCTTGTAGTCGAACAACCGCACCAGCCACGACGGCTGCCGCTGCACCAAAGCGGGAGAGGAGAGGGTGGTCACGGACATCGGGTCGTTGTCCTGTCGTTGAGGGTCACCATACCGTCATTGCGAGCGAAGCGAGGCAATCCAGTCTGTTTCCGCGGTTGCAGTCTGGATTGCTTCGTCGCTTCGCTCCTCGCAATGACGATCGCTCCGTCTTACCTCTGACGCCGGAAGTACCGCTTGCAACGTTGCTCTGCCTCCGCGGCCGCCGTTTCGGGTGTCGATGCACCGGTCGCGACCGAGGCGAACATCTGCACCGTCACGTAGTCCGCGCGAACAGCACCGGTGGCGGTCGAAATCGGACCCCTGTAGCCGGCGTAATACGTGCTGTTCATGGTGTTCTTGAAGATCGCGACCTTGGGATCGCCTGACCACACGGCCGCATCAGCATAGGCCGCCAGCGGTTGCGACCAGTAGCCGCTGTTGGCGTTGAGCCACGGCTCGTACTGGTCCTTTTCCAGCATGTATTGCAGGAAGGCCTTCGCGGCATTGGGATACAGGCTGTGCTTGAACACCATGGCGTTGAGCGTCAGTCCCGACATCGGTGACGTCGGCGCAAGACCCTTCGGCAACAGCTGATGTTCGGAATCTTCGGCAATTGCCGCCAGCGCCGGATCGTTCTTCAGCGAAAAATACAGCGAGACGCCGTTCGCCGTCAGCGCGATTTCCTGCGAAGAATAGGCGCGGTTGTTGCTGACGTCGTTCCAGGACGGTGTGCCGGCGATGAAGGTCGGATAGAGTTCCTTGACATAGTTCAGCGCCGCGATGGTCTCCTTGCTGTTGATGGTGACATTGCCTTCCTCGTCCAGCAGAGCGGCGTTGTGCGACCACATCATCCAGTCCGCAAAGCCGTTGCCGTCGCCGACGGCGTTGCCGAGCGCGAAGCCGGCGGGCTTGCCGGCCTTCTGCAGCTTCTTGCAGAGATCCAGAAGGCCGGCATGATCCTCCGGCGCCTTGTCGAACCCGACGGATTTGAGAATGGATTTGCGATAGATCAGGGGACCCGCAGTGGCCCCGAACGGAAGGCCGATCCAGGTATCGCTCTTGGCCTTCTTGCCGTAGGCCTTCGCGAGGTTCTGCCAGCCGCCATATTTCTTGCCGAGATAGTCGGCGACGTCGGTGAGCTCGACCAGCTTGTCGACATAGATGTGCGGTGCGTCGGAGAAGCCTATGATGATGTCGGGACCGGCGCCGGAATTCGAGGTCACCGCCGTCTGCTGATTGATGTCTTCCCAGCCGACGAAGTCAACCTTGACCTCGACGCCGGTCTCCTTGGTGAATTTCGCCGCATTGGCGCGGAACACGTCTTCGTCGGCCTGGACGAAGCGCACCGGGCGCAGCATGCGCAGGGATGCGCCTTTCTCGATCGGCAATTTCGGGGCGGGGACGTCCGCCGCCTTGATCGCGGATTGGGCGTTCGCCGGAGCGCCGGTTGCCGCGATTGCCGCAGCGGACAGGCCCAGCGCCAAGGCGTCACGACGTGTGATGTCGCTCCTCATCGGTTCCTCCCTATGATGTCTCCCTTCCCGGCGTTGATCGCCGGTGAAGGGTCGTTCCGTTGCCCTGCGCGCTTTGCGCGCCGGGCGCCTTAGCTGTTCGGTCCGCGATCCATGCTGACGGGCTGCCAGCGGCGGAGCGCGGTGTCTTGCAGCACCGACGGATTGACGCAGCTTACCGGCCACATGCCCTGAAGCACCAGTGACAATTCGTAGCCCACGCGACGCTTGCGCGCCTCGTCGAACCGTGCCGAGGCCGAGGCGACATGGGCGGTCAAGGTCACGTTCTCCATGCCGAGCAGCGGATTGTTGTGCGACGGCGGCTCCTTCTCCAGCACGTCGAGGGCGGCGTGCGCGATCCAACCCTCCTGCAGCGCCTTGATCAGGCTTTCCTCGTCCACGGTGGCGCCGCGGCCGGTATTGATGAAGACCGAGCCCTTCTTCATCAGCCGAAAATGCTTCTCGGTGAGCATGTGATGCACCTCGGGCCGGGCGGGAGCGTGCATCGACACGAAGTCGGATTGCGACAGCACCTCGTTGAGCGTCGCCGGGATCACGCCATGGTCGGACATCAGCGTCTCCTGGATGAAGGGATCGTAGGCCATCATGCGCAGGCCGAAGGGGGCCGCGCGCTTCGCAACCGCACGCGCCACGCGGCCGAACGAGACGAAGCCGAGCGTCTGGCCCATCAGCCGCGGAATCTTCGACAGCGCCGGCCGGCCCTCGGCCCAGCGGCCGCTGCGCACCATCCGGTCCTGCTCGACCAGCCGGCGGAAGCCCGCGAGCAGCAGCATCATGGCGTGGTCGGCGACCTCCTCGATGAAGGTGTCGGGGATGTTGGTGACGGGAATACCGCGCGCGGTCGCGGCCTTGATGTCGACGCTGTCGACACCGACCGAACCGAGCGTGATGACCTTGCAGCTCTCCAGTGCGTCGATGATGGTCTTGGTGATCGGGATGCCTTTGGCGTAGATGGCGTCGGCGCTTTTCGCGGTGGCGATGAACCCGGCCTCGTCGGCGGGCGCCTCGACGATCTCGGCGTCGATCGGATCGAGCGCCTCGCGCTCGTAGGAATAATCGCCGCTCGCGACCGTGAAGCTCGCGCCCTTCGGCGTCACCACCCTGTATTTCGGCATGTCGTGCTCCCGATTTGGTTTCTTGTTGTGACCCGGACTTGGCGCGGGCCTTTGCGTCTTTTACGCGAAATCGAGGTGGGTGCGTACAATCGGCGGTTGCCGATGCGGCGATTTGTGCGACGGCCCCGACGTTCCCTCCGGGCTTCTACGGGGCGCTCCGTAACAGGTTGCTAAGGGCTCGCCACTAAAAGTTGATTCAATTGTGATCGATTCCCTCGCGCCTCCTTATCCCTTTGTTGCCGGAGCCATCCCGTGAAATTGAGCAATCTGAAGATCGCCCCCAAGCTCGGCATTCTCGTCGGCGTCACCTTGTTCGGCCTCTGCATCTCCGGGGTTCTTGCCGGCTATCTGATGAAGCAGGAGATGGTGAACGCGCGGATCGAGCAGGCCAAGGCCATCGTCGACATGGGCCGCAACTATGCGGTAGCGCTGAAGAAGCGGGTGGATGCGGGCGAGATGACGAAGGACGCCGCGATGGCTGATCTTCGCCGCTACGGCAACGCGATGACCTATGACAAGGGAGCCGGTTATCTCTTCGGGACGTCCTACGACGGTATCACGCAGCTGGCGCCAGATCCAAAGCAGATCGGCACCAACCGCATGGAAGTTCTGACCAATGGACGCAAACTGTCTTGGGAGCTCATGAACGGCGCGAAGGCTAACGGTTCGGTCCTTCTGACCTATGAATACGCGAAACCGGGCCAGGAAGGCTTGATCCGGAAGATGGGCTACGCGGTCGCCGTCCCCGAACTCGACATGTATCTCGGCACGGGAGCCTATCTCGATGACATCGACGCCAAGATGGGCCCGGTCTACTGGCTGCTCGGCTTCGCCATGCTCGGCATCATGATCGTCGCCGGCAGCGTTGCCTGGCTGCTCGGCCGCAGCATCAGCGGTCCGCTAGTTCTGCTCGGAGCCCGCATGAAGGATCTGGCCGACGGCAAGCTCGACGGCGACATTCCCGGCGTCGGCCGTGGCGACGAGGTCGGCGCGATGGCCTCGACCGTCCAGATCTTCAAGGACAGCGCACTGCGCATTCGCGAGATCGAGAAGAGCGAGGCCAATAGCAAGGATCGCGCCGCGGCGGAACGTCGCAGCGCGATGGAGGGCATCGCCAGCGATTTCGAACGCAGCGTCAACGGCATCGTCCGCTCGGTCTCTTCGGCGGCGACGGGCATGCAAGCCACGGCGCAGTCGATGACCGCGACCGCCAGCGACGCCTCTTCGCGCGCGGCGACCGTCGGCGCGGCCTCGCAGAGAGCGTCTGGCAATGTCGGCACGGTCGCTGCGGCTGCCGAAGAGCTGTCGAGCTCGGTTTCGGAAATCTCCCGTCAGGTGACGCGCTCGACCGAAGTGGCGAGCCGCGCCGTCAACGACGCCGAGCGTACCAACGCCACCGTGCAGGAGCTCTCCACCGGCGCCGAGAAGATCGGCGAGGTGGTCAAGCTCATTCATTCGATCGCGGCGCAGACCAATTTGCTCGCCCTCAACGCCACCATCGAGGCGGCCCGTGCCGGTGAATCCGGTCGCGGTTTCGCCGTCGTCGCCTCCGAGGTCAAGGCGCTTGCCAACCAGACCGCGAAGGCGACCGAGGAAATTTCCGCCCAGGTCGCAGCGATGCAGACCTCGACCAGCGATGCGGTCGCAGCCATCGGCGGCATCACCCAGACGATCGCCGAGATGAGCGAGATCACCGCGGGCATCTCCGCCTCGATCGAGCAGCAGGGCGAGGCGACCCGCGAGATCGCCCGCAACATCCAGTCGGTCGCTGCCGGCTCGAGCGAGATCAACACCCATATCGGCGGCGTCACCTCGGCCGCGGAAGCGACCGGCAGTGCAGCTACCGACGTGCTCACCAACGCCCGCGAGCTGGACCACCAGTCCGGCGCGTTGCGCAGCGCGGTCGACGGCTTCCTCGCCAAGGTGCGCGCGGCGTAAGTCGTCGCGTTTCAGGAAAATGTCGTCATGCCCGGGCTTGTCCCGGGCATGTGCGTTCTAGCGCTGAGAAGTTAGGCCTCGTGCCCCGGACGCAGCGCAGCGCTTCTTCAGCGGTGCGCTGCAGAGCCGGGGCCCATGCCCGCACTATGCTGGGTCCCGGCTCGGCGTCGCCTCATTGCATGCCGCGCCGCGTCCGGGACACGAGACCGTCCTTCACTGCTTCTCGATCCCCGCTTCCCGGATCAGCTTCTCCCACAACACCAGCTGTTCGTTCACGAATGTGCCGAGCTGCTCCGGCGTGCCCGAAAACGCGTCCATGCCGAGGGTGGCGAGCTGGGCTTTGATCTCCGGCTTCTCGACGATCTTGCGGATCTCGGCGTTGAGCCGCGTCACGATCTCCTTGGGCATGCCGGCGGGGCCGAAATAGCCCTGCCACGACGAGATGTCGAAGTCCTGCACGCCGGCCTCCTGCATCGAGGGCAGGGTCGGCACCAGCGATGAGCGGTCCTTCGTCGTGACGGCGAGCGCACGTAGCGCGTTGCCCTGGACGTGGGGCAGGCCGGTCAGGATGTCCACGAACATCATCGAGACGCGACCGCCCATGACGTCGTTGAGCGCCGGCGGCGAGCTCTTGTAGGGCACGTGCAGCAGGTCGAGCCCGGCATTGTGCGCAAAGGTCGCACCCGACACGATCGCCGAGGACGAGCCCGAGGCGTAGCTCAGCTTGCCCGGATTGGCCTTGCCGTAGGCGACGAGCTCGCCGACGGTCTTGGCCGGCACCTCCGGGTGGATCACCAGCATGAAGGGCAGGTCGCCGGTGCGCGCGATCGGGGTGAAGTCCTTGACCGGATCATAGGTCAGGCTCTTGAGCAGATAGGGATTGGCCGAATGCGTGGTGTTGGTGGTCACCAGCAGCGTGTAGCCGTCGGGCGCGGCGCGCGCGACATAGGTCGCGGCGATCATGCCGTTGGCGCCCGCCTTGTTCTCGATGACGATGCCGACGCCGAGGGCCTGCGACAAATGCTGCGAGATCAGCCGCGTCGTGGTGTCGGTGCCGCTGCCGGCCGCAAACGGCAGCACCAACGTGATGTTGCGGCTCGGATAATTGTCGGCCTGCGCGGCGGATGCGGCGGCGAGACAAAGCGCGGCCGTGCCGACGGCACGCAGGTTTCGGATCAACGCTGAAAGCATGTCTGGTCGTTCCCTCTTTTTTCGTTGGCGGGGAACCTAGCGTCTCCTCGCCGAAATCGGAAGGCACGAGTTTGTCGCCTTGTCTCCGCGACGCGGAATTACTTTGCCGCCGAGCCCTGGCGCGAGGCGATCACGACGCCGGCAAGCACCAGCGCGTAGCCGATCAAATGGAACGGCTGGAGCTTTTCGCCGAGCAGCAGGATCGCCATCGCCGAGCCGAACACCGGCACCAGATGGAAGAATGGTGCGGCGCGGTTCGGACCGATCAGCGCCACGCCGCGGTTGAAGAACAGGTAGGCCAGCGTCGAGGGAAAGATCAGGATGTAGCCCAGCGTCGCCAGAGTGATCCCGTCGAATTGCAGGACATGGCCGCTCCAGGTCTCCCAGATCGCGGTGGGCAGCAGCATGGTCGCGCCGCAGCAGGTGGTGAAGGACAGAAAGGAGAGCTGATGGATCTTCGGCCGCCGCGGAATGAAGGCGGAGTAGATCCCGAACGCCACCAGCGAGGAGGCGAACATGATGTCGCCCCTGTTGAAGCTGATGCTCGCGAGCGCGGCGAGATCGCCATGCAGGATGATGATCAGCACGCCGAGAAGCGAAATCGCGATGCCGGCGAGCTGCGCCCGGGTCAGCCGCACGCCGAACAGCACCAGCGACCACAGCGCCACGAACAGCGGTCCGGCCGACTGGATCAGCAGCGCGTTCAGCGCCTCCGTGTATTGCATCGCCCAGTACGAGATCGCGTTGTTGAACGCAAAGCCCACCAGCGACAGGAACAGCATCAGCGGCAGGCTTTTGCGCAAATTCGGCCAGTCGCCCTTCAGATGCGGCCAGGCGAACGGCAGGAGGATCAGGAACACGCCGAACCAGCGGATCGTGGTCACCGTCAGGGGAGGCACATGCGCGCCGACATGGCGTGCGAGCACGATGTTCCCGGCCCAGAACAGCGAGCTCAGGCTGAGCAGCAGATAAGGCTGGTTGTTGAGCCAACTGGCCGGATTGGAGGCCTTTGGCGCGGGCGGAGCGATCGTCATTGGCGTTGGATAGAAGCTTGCGCCGGATTTGCGTCGTGGCACAAGTCACGTCGTCGCAATGCTACAATGCAGGCTTGACCAGAGGAGGCGGCATTGGCGGTTAATATGTTGAACGTGCAGGGCCTGGAGCGGCTCGATCAGGATGCGCCGGTGATGATGCTGAACCTGATGCGCTTCCACGAGCGTTCGCGCGACGGTGACGGTTCCGGCCGGGACGCGTATTTGCGCTACAGTGCGATCACCGTGCCGATGATCAAGGCGCGCGGCGGCACGCTGCTCTGGACCGGCGATGCCAAGGCGGTCGCGCTCGGCGCGCATGACGGCAATGATTGGGATTTCGTCGCTCTGGTCTACTATCCGACTGTCGCAGCCTTCCTCGATATGATGACGTCGGAGGCCTACGAGACGCAGGCCGATCCGCATCGCGTCAACGCCTGCGCCGAGCACCTCATCATTGCGACGAGCGAAGCGTACAGCAAGTTCAAGACGAAGTAGCGTGCGCTCATTGTGCGGCGCGCCTGCTTCCCCCTCCTTACAAGGGGAGAAAGAAAAGAAAGCGCCGTGATACTCATTTCTTTCGTTCATTTTGAGCGATCACAT
Source organism: Bradyrhizobium sp. 21 (assembly GCF_023073335.1). Taxonomy (GTDB): domain Bacteria; phylum Pseudomonadota; class Alphaproteobacteria; order Rhizobiales; family Xanthobacteraceae; genus Bradyrhizobium. The sequence continues at coordinate 93,274 of NZ_JADPJG010000003.1, read as the reverse complement.
CCACCGCCGCGTGGCAAGCCGCCTGCAACAGGCTGCAGATCTCGCCCGCCGACCGCTGCGGGCTCAGCGCTGCAAAAGTCGGATAGCTCGTCAGCACAAAGATCAGATCGGCCGCGTCCCGCACAGCGCGCTTTGCCGCGGACTTGCCGGCGATCCGCGACAGCAGCGCGGTCAGCAATTCGCGCCGTCGCTCGTTACGCTCGATCAGCGCCTCGCCGAATTCGGGATCGGTCGCGATGGCCTGGTTGAGCCCGCCGATGGCGGGATCGTGCCCCCAGAACGCACAGAAGATTTCGACGACGCGGTCGAGCGCGGCGCGCGGATCCGCCATCGCCATCGTATCGGTCAGTTCGAACAGCCCGCCCTGGCGCGCGATGTCGTCGAACACGGCCTCCAGCAATCCGCGCCGCGATCCGAACTGGTTATAGACCGTCAGCCGCGTGACGCCGGCCGCCTTCGCGACGAGGTCGAGGGAGAAGTTCGCAATGCTCGCGTCCTTGCGCAACAGGCGCGCTCCGGCCGCGATGATGCGCTCGCGCGTCTCCGCTGCCGCGACAGCCCGCGCGGAGCTCACATAATTGCGCTTCGGCATGGCCTTGCCATCCAGTTGACGTATTGACTATACATGATGTATATCCAATTCAGAAGCCGGTTCGGAGCTTGCCATGCAAACTGCCCTCGTGATCACCCTGTCGCTTCACGTGTTGTCGTCCGTGTTCTGGGCGGGATCAAGCTTCGCGCTGGCCCGCACCGGCGGAGCCGGCGGTGAGCAACTGGTCTTTCCACAACTCGGCGCCGCGATGATTGCGATCCTGACCGGTGGTTATCTCGGGCATCTCGTTCATTCCGGCAGTTTCGGCACGACCGAGCAGGTACTCGCGGTCGGTGCCGTCAGTGCCCTGATCGCGGCCGGTGTTCAGGCGGTCATCGGTCCCCGTGCGCTGATGGCCTTGCGTCGTGGCACCGGCAATCCGGAGGACCTCCGTTCGCGTATCGCTGGCGCCCAACGTGCCGCGGCGGGCCTGCTGGGCATCGCCGCGCTCTGCATGGGCGCTGCGCGCTACATCTGAATGCGGTTCAGGGTGGAGTGTTGAGTTTTCTGTTCGTGATCTCAGACCATAACGCGGCTTCCAGCCGCTTTAGAAAGACAGCTATGTCCAAGATGATTCTGATCAACCTGCCTGTACGCGACCTCGCCGCATCAACAGCGTTCTACGTGGCGCTGGGTGGCACGGTGAATCCTCAATTCTCCGGCGCAAATTCGACCTCGCTCATGTTCACGGACGCGATCGGCGTGATGCTGCTGACCCACGACCACTATCGTGAATTCACCCGACGCGAGATCGGCGACGCGCGGCGCGACAGCCAGGCTATGTTCGCCCTTACGGTCGACGACCGCGACGCCGTCGATGCAACGCTGGCTCGCGCGGTGACTGCGGGCGGTCGCGCCGACCCCAATCCCGCGCAGGATCTCGGCTTCATGTACAACCGACACATTGAAGACCCCGATGGCTATGTTTGGGAGATGGTATGGATGAATCCGTCAGCGAACGCTTGATCGCAGACGATCGGACAGTCAGGGGCGATGAGGTCGGACCCATCCCGACATGTGCAACGCGATGGGTCCCGAGCCTAGCTCGTCTGCTTCCGTGATGCCACGAACACGCCGGCCAGCACCAGTGCGAAGCCGATGAAGTGGAACGCCTGCGGGTGCTCGCCCAAAAACGCCATCGCCATGATCGAGCCGAACACCGGCACCACATGGAAGAACGGCGCGGCGCGGTTGGCGCCGATCAGCCGGACGCCGCGATTGAAGCAGAGATAGGCAAGCGTTGACGGAAAGACGGCAACGTAGAACAGGGTCAGCAGGTTGGGTCCGTCGAGCTTCATCACGGGACGCGCGGACAACTCCCAGATCTCCAGCGGGATGAGACAGGCAGCACCGCAGCCGAAGGTGAAGGCGAGGAACGACAGGCCGTGCATCGGCGGCCGCTTCAAGGTCAGCACCGAATACAGCGCGAAGAAGATCAGCGCGACGAGGAAGATGAGATCGCCCTTGTTGAAATCGATGTTCGACAGCGTGGTGAAGTCGCCATGCAGCAGGATGATCAGCACGCCGCACATCGACAGCAGCACGCCAAAAGCCTGCGCCGCGGTGAGCCTGATACCGAGAATGGCCAGCGACCAGAGTGCCACGATGAGCGGTGCGGCGGATTGCAACAGGAGAGTATTGAGCGCCTGGGTATGCTCCAGCGCCCAATATTGCAGCGTGTTGAAGGCGCCGATGCCGGTGATCGAGAGCGTGACCATCAGGCCGAGCTTGCCGCGGATCGCGGGCCAGTCCTGCGCAAGATGTTTCCAGGCGAACGGCAGCACCAGCAGAAAAGCGAAGAACCAGCGCAGGAAAGACAGCGTGACCGGCGGGATATGGCCGGCGGCGAGCCGCCCGACGATGGCGTTGCCGGCCCAGCACAGTGCAGTGATGCCGAGCAGCAGGTAAGGCTGGTTGGCGATCCAGCTGTGGCCGGATGTCTCCGCGTTCGTGGTCTGGCTGGTGGCGGACATTGTGATTGTTATGGCCCCGCGTGGCGTACGCCGGAGGCGTCCCGCCCGGTGAGACCCGGGCCGGCTCATAACCCGGCACCGCCCAAAGACACGGAAATCGAGGCTGCATCAACGGGGGGCAGATGCATCGCGACCATGCAGTGGCGGATGCAGCCTCTCGCGCTTTGGTCGAAGCCATTGCGCTCGCCACGAAGGTTTCTGGATTTTCGGGGGATATCAAAGGCTTGGAGTGCGGTCCACGCCCCGAAAAAGTCCCCTTCTTGCTTGCCTAGAGAGGCTGCTTCCTTTATCCGGTTGGGCTGCCTCGCGTGCGAACGGCCTCTGGCCGGGAATCGGGCTGGGTGCAGGTATGATCCGGGAAAAGTGGGTACCGGTTTTCCGTTGGGTCATGCCACTTACAGAGAAATCTTCGAAGGATTACCCGCGAATGGCCAATGTTGTCGTCGTCGGCGCCCAGTGGGGCGACGAGGGAAAGGGCAAGATCGTCGACTGGTTGTCGGAGCAGGCGGACATCGTCGTCCGCTTCCAGGGCGGCCATAACGCCGGCCATACGCTGGTCATCAACGGCAAGACCTACAAGCTCGCCCTGCTGCCCTCCGGCGTGCTGCGCGAACACAAGCTGTCGGTGATCGGCAACGGCGTGGTGTTCGATCCGCAGGCCTTCCTCGACGAGGTTACCAAGCTGCGCTCGCAGGGCGTCGCGATCTCTCCGGACAATCTGCGCGTCGCCGAGAACGTCACCCTGATTCTGCCCTTGCACCGTGAGCTCGATGCGCATCGCGAATCCGCCAATGCGGCGACCGCGATCGGCACCACGCGCCGCGGCATCGGTCCCGCCTACGAGGACAAGGTCGGCCGCCGTGCCATCCGCCTGATGGACCTCGCCGATCTCGACACGCTGCCGCACAAGATCGACCGGCTGCTGGCGCATCACAATGCACTGCGCCGTGGCCTCGGCCTGACGGAGTTCGACGGCAAGGAGATTTTGAAAGAACTGACCGCGCTCGCGCCTCAGCTGCTGCCCTATGCCGAGACGGTGTGGCGGCTGCTCGACATCAAGCGGCGCGAAGGCAAGCGCATGCTGTTCGAGGGTGCGCAGGGCGCGCTGCTCGACGTCGACCACGGGACCTATCCTTACGTCACCTCGTCCAACACGGTAGCGGCGCAGGCCGCGACCGGCTCGGGCATCGGACCGGGCGCAGTCGGCTATGTTCTCGGCCTGTGCAAGGCCTACACGACCCGTGTCGGCCAGGGCCCGTTCCCGACCGAGCAGGACAACGACATCGGCCGCAAGATCGGCGAGCGTGGCCGCGAGTTCGGCACCAATACCGGGCGGCCCCGCCGCTGCGGCTGGTTCGATGCGGTGCTGGTCCGCCAGGCGGTGCGAACCTGCGGCATCAACGGCTTGGCGCTGACCAAGCTCGACATCCTCGACGGCTTCGACACGATCGAGGTCTGCACCGGCTACAGGCTCGACGGCAAGGAGATCGACCATTTCCCCGCCGGCGAGGGGGCCCAGGCCCGGGTCGAGCCGATCTACGAGACGATCGAAGGCTGGAAGGAGCCGACCGCCAACGCCCGGTCATGGGCCCAGCTGCCGGCCCAGGCGATCAAATATGTCCGCCGGATCGAGGAATTGGTCGGCTGCCCGGTCGCGCTGCTTTCCACCAGCCCCGAACGCGAAGATACTATTCTGGTGCAAAATCCGTTTGAGGCTTAACGATATCTTACCGGGACGTGCGCATAGTTGAGTTGAAATGGCTGATTACTATCCGCTGATCGCCCGCGCCATCGCCGCCCTGGATCCCAATGCTCCCGGCGAAAGCCGTCGCGCGCTCTACGAGCGGGCGCGCACGGCGCTGATCGCGCAGCTCCGCAGCGTGCAGCCCCCGCTGTCCGAATCCGAGATCACCCGCGAACGGCTGTCGCTGGAAGAGGCTGTCCGCAAGGTCGAATCGGAGGCTGCCCAGCGCGCCCGCGAGGCCTCGCGTCCCGGTGGCGGCACCCGCAGCAGCGGCAGCGGCGACGCCTTCCGCCGCGCCAGTACCCGTGCCACCGAGGGCAACTCGCCCGCCCCCCAAACCGCCGGCCCGCCGCGCACCCGCCCGGCTCCGCCGCCGCCGCGCGCCGACCGGCCGTCCTTCAACGTCGACGACCAGGGCGATGCCCCGCGTGCGCCCCGGGCCCCGCGTTTCGACGCACCGCGCCAGCCGGGTCCGTCGGCACCGCCGCCGGAGCCGCCCGCGCCTCCGCCGGCCGGACGTGATCGCGCCAGTGGGCGCCGCCCGCCGGACGTCGGGCCTCCGCCGCCGTTGCCGTCTGCGCCGGGCGTGCGCGGCTTCCGCGATATCACGGCCGATGCCAATGATCTCGGCGGCGCCGCCGCGCAGGCCAACCGCGCCGCGCGTCGCACCTACGCCAACGTGCCCTCGCCCTCGCCGGAATTCGACCGGCTCGAGCCGAGCCTGGAAAATCGCGCCGCCGGGGCGGACGCGCCCTATTCCTACGACGAATCGATCGAGGAAGCCGAGCGCTACGCGCCGCAGTCGCAGCCGCCCTCGCAGCGTCCGCACATCCCCGTTCTCGACCGCGAACCCAAGAAGAAGCGCGCCCGCACCGGTTCCGTCTTCCCGTTCAAGAGCGCGATCGCCGTCGGCATCGTGCTGATCCTGGTCGGTGCCGGCATCCTCTGGGGCAAGCAGCTGGTCCAGACCGCGAGCGGCCTGTTGAAGTCTTCCCCGACCCAGGTGGTGGAGGCGCCGAAGGATCCGTCTCAGCCGCAGAGCAAGCCCAAGATTCCCGATCGCGTCGGCCAGCCTTCGGCCAGCGACCAGCCGGTGGCGCCGGTGGCGCAGAAGGTCGTGCTCTATGACGAGGATCCGTCCGACCCGAAGGGCAAGCAATATGTCGGCTCGGTGGTGTGGCGCCTCGAGCCGATCAAGGCGTCCGGCAACCAGAAGGCCGATGTCGCCGTGCGCGCGGACATCGAGATCCCCGACCGCAAGTTCAAGATGACGATGTCGTTCCGCCGCAACACCGACTCCTCGCTGCCGGCGAGCCACACCGCGGAATTGACCTTCATCCTGCCGCAGGATTTCACGGGCGGCGGCGTCTCCAACGTGCCCGGCATTTTGATGAAGTCGAACGAGCAGGCGCGCGGCACGCCGCTCGCCGGCCTCGCCGTCAAGGTCACCGACGGCTTCTTCCTGGTCGGCCTCTCCAATGTCGACGCCGACCGCAGCCGCAACGTCCAGCTCCTGAAGGAGCGCTCCTGGTTCGACGTGCCCTTGGTCTACACCAACCAGCGCCGCGCGATCATCGCCATCGAGAAGGGCGCTCCAGGCGAGCGCGCCTTCAACGACGCGTTCGCGCAGTGGGGCGACTAGATCTCTACTCCGTGAGACCTCGGCCTGCATGGTTCGAGACGCCCGCCTTGGCGGGCTCCTCACCATGAGGGTTTGATATCTCGCCGCGAAACGAGACCTCATCCTGAGGGCCCGCCCCTTGGGCGGGCGTCTCGAAGGATGGCCGCAGGTACGCTCTCTCTATTGCGCGGCAGCTTCCCGCTTGCGCGATCCGGTCGCGGCTGCGTGCTCGCGGTCCATCACGGCGCGGCAGCCGGGGCTGACCTGCGCCTTTTTCTGCACCATGCAGGCCCTGATCCTGGGAATGTCGGGGATTTCGCTCGAGCACAGCCGCATCGCGTCGCCTGAGCACATCTGTTGCGCTTCGGACGAGAAGGCGAGGCCGGGCGATGTCTGGAATGCGACGGCGGTGGTTGCGACGGCGAAGAGAGTTGCGATCGTCTGGTAGCGTGTCATGCGGAATGCGTCCCCGAGTTCCGTGGATTTGAGCCACTTGGTTTTGGGGCGCCGCACGCGGCTTGATCTGCCGCATGTCACAGCCTTCACGCCGGGACCTCAATCCCGGATGTGGTCGCTCGATCTCTCGTGATGTTCGAATCGAAAAGTGCTGCGCCGCCCAAGCCAAGTATGCGCCATTGTCGCGCAGCCGCAATGGCAAGCAAAAAGGAATTCGCAATTGTTGCGTGCACGTCACGCACAAAAGGCGCGTGCAATCAGATCAACCGATCGGAGGAGGCGCTCGGCGGTTCGGTCTCGCTTGCATCGACGGCTGCGTGCTCCTCCACAGCGGTGACGCCCTTGGCCGTGAGCTCGAACAGATCGCCGTCCTTCATCACGTAGCCGTCGGCAATCAACTCGCCGATCTTGCCGTGCCGGTCGTCGGCAAAGGCGATCGATTGGCTGATATCCCTGAGAATCGAGAGCTGTTCATCGCGCAACATGTTTCACTCTCCATTCTCCGGGATCGATCTCATACTCACATGCCGTGGCTCTGGAACACCTTGCTGCACGACCGCGACAGCTTGGCTCTGTTGGCTTGCAAGCAGCCCTGTACCGCCATGTCATTGCCAAGGTCTTTGCGGCAGAGCCGCGAAGCGTCGCGTGAACAAGCCTGCTGCTCCTGCGGCGAGCCCATATGGCCTTGCGCGAGAGCCGGGGCAGCCGACAGACTGCTCAGTGTTGCCATCGTCAGCGTCGCGAGGAGAAACTTACGGGTCATCGGAGCTCCAGATCCAAAATGATTTCAAGTCCTGTCTGAACTCGTCGCTATGCCGCTTGTTCCCAAGCCGGGCCCGCGCACCCGCTATTCAAGGTTCCCGGGGCGCTGCTATAACAGGGCGAAGGATGAGGGTGCTCGATGAAACGCTATTTCGTGTTTGCGCTGGTTGGTCCGTTCGTCGGCGGGTTCCTGCTGCTGCTGACGACGACCTATCAGTCCGGCTACTGGACGCAGACCAATCTCGGCGAGGTCGGCAAGCTGTTCGCAGTGTTCTTCAAGACCCTGCAATACAGCTATCTGTTCGGCTTCCTGCCCTCGCTGATGATCGGCGCGGTCGACGACATCCTGGTCCACATCCGCCGCATCGGCCCGGTGCTGCGGATGCTGCTGGTCGGGGCGTTCGCCTTCCTCCTGGCCTCGCTGACCTACAGCTCGCGCGGCCCGGATTCGGGCGCGGTGCAGTTCATCCTGTACGGCCTCGTCGGGTTCGTGCCGGCGGTGATTTCGTCCTGGCTCGTGCATAAATATGTCGAGGAGCCGCAGCCAGTGACGGCGCCGACCTGAGGGCGCGACCTTCGATCACGCCGCAGCAACCTCCGCCGCCCTGGCGCGTTTCGTGAAGGCCATGACCATGCCCGAGGACGACATTCTTGCTCCACGCCGATCCGGTTCGGGAAACCGCTCGGGCGCGGCCGCTTCGGGCACCCAGGCGCGCGGGCCGATCATCGATCAGGACGGTCACGAGATCCGGCCCGAAACGCTGGAGCAGGGGTTTCGCGAGTTTCGCTTCGAGTTTGGCAAGAACAATCCGTTAGCTGGCAACCCGTTCGGCAATCTGACCCGCGAGCAGCGGATCGCCCGGATCGAGGCCATCGCCAAGCTGCTCGATGTCGCCTTCATCCTGCCCGGCACCAATATCCGCTACGGGATCGATGGGCTGATCGGCCTGATCCCCGTCGTCGGCGACATCATCACCACCGCGATCTCGCTCTGGCTGGTGCGCGAGGCGAGGGCGCTCGGGGCGCCCTGGTACATCACCGCGCGCATGCTCGGCAATGTCGCGGTCGACGGCGTCGTCGGCATGGTGCCGTTCGCTGGCGACGCCTTCGATGTCATGTTCCGCGCCAACATGCGCAACGTGCGCCTCTTGCGCCGCTGGCTCGACAAGCAGCCGCGGACCTGACAGGTCCCAAACGCAAAAAGCGCAACAGCCTTTCGGCTGTCGCGCTTTCAGTGCACATCGGAGTGCCTTGCGAAAACTTACGCCGCGTCGGCGGCCTCGGTGCTGGCCTCCGCCGGCTTGGGGCGGCGGGGCAGCGGGAAGGCTTCACTCTCATAAAGCGAGCGGATGCCGTTCTGGTCGAAGCGCGCTTCCTCGACCTGCAAATAGGCGCCATTCAGCGAATCCGTCGGCAACTGCTCCATCGCGAACTGCACCGCCTCAGCCGCGGTGCCGAACCGGCGATAGGTGAAGCCAGCGCGCTTCTTCTTGCGGATCGCGGCGGGAAAGAGTTCGGCGGAGGTGTTGAAGTTGAACGGACGCAGTGGACGCATGGTCAAAGACCTCGTGATCTTGTCTGGGGCTTTAAGCGCGTGGGGTTTTGAACGGCGGGGGCCACGATCGGTCGGCCCGCCGCACATGTCATTTTCGCCCTCTAATATAGGCCGATTTGACAAAATTGCGACCCCTGCGATGGGAGATGATGAATCCGTGCATGGCAGCCCCGCAGCCGAAATAAAATGTTTATTTTCAGTGACTTATAAGGCTTACAGCTTGCCAAGCAGCAGCAGCACCAGCAACACCACCAGGACGAGGCCGCCAATCCCCATGCCGGAATGGCCCATCCCATAGCCGTAGCCGCCAACGCGGCCCGACAGGCCGCCGACCAGATAAATGATCACCAGGATGATCAGGATGGTTCCAAGGGTCATGGCATCCTCCCTGGCGGCCGCCGAAAGGCGAGGGTCGGCCACCGCCAGCAGAGAAAAGCACATCGCGCCGCTGGGTTCCACGGGGGAACCCGGCGGCGCGCGGCGTTTTATTTCGGCTCGAGCTTCAGCGCCGCCGAGTTGATGCAGTAGCGCAGGCCGGTGGGCCCGGGGCCATCGGGGAAGACATGGCCGAGATGGCCGCTGCACTTGGAGCACAGCACCTCGGTGCGGATCATGCCGTGGCTGACGTCGCGCTCCTCGTCGACATGGCTCTCGACGGCGGGCTGGGTGAAGCTCGGCCAGCCGCAGCCGGAATCGAACTTGGCATCGGATTCGAACAGCTCGTTGCCGCAGCCCGCGCAGGTATAGATGCCGGCGCGCTGGTCATGTTCATATTCGCCGGAGAAGGGACGCTCGGTCGCCTTCTCGCGCAGCACCGCGTACTGCATCGGCGACAGTTCCTGCCGCCACTGCTCTTCGCTCTTGATGACCTTGTTATCCGTGGTTTTCGTCTTGGTGTCGGGCATGGGTCTCCCGTTGATTTGGTGATCTCGCGATCAGTTGGTGGCCTTGCTGGCACTCACCAGCGTCGGCTTCTCGATGTAATTATCCGCGAACAGCTTTTTCAGGTTCTCGACCTTCGGGAGATCGTTGTAGGCGATATAGGGCTGGTTCGGGTGCAGCGTCAGATAGTCCTGGTGATAGGCCTCCGCCGGATAGAACGCCTCCAGCGCGCCGATTTTGGTTACGATCGGCTTGTTGAAGACCTTGGCGCCGTTGAGCTGGGCGATATAGGCCTCGGCCACCTTCTTCTGCTCGTCGGAGGTGGTGAAGATCGCCGAGCGATATTGGGTGCCGCTGTCGGGGCCCTGCCGGTTGAGCTGGGTCGGGTCGTGCGCCACCGAGAAGTAGATCTGGAGGATCTTGCCATAGGAGATCTTCTTCGGGTCGTATTTGATCTCGACAGCTTCTGCGTGGCCGGTCCGGCCGCTCGATACGGTCTGGTAGTCGGCTGTCGCCTTGGTGCCGCCGGCATAGCCGGAGACCGCGTTGACGACGCCCGCGGTGTGCTGGAATACGCCCTGCACGCCCCAGAAGCAGCCGCCGGCGATCACGGCAGTCTGGATCCCGCTTGCGGGCGCCGCATCCATTGCGGGGGTGGGGATCACGACCGCATCCTCAGCGGCCCGGGACGGTGCGGCAAAGGCCAGCGTCAGGGCGGTGGTTGCGGCGAGCAGGGACAGGATGGCAGGTCGGCGCATGGCGATCCTCTTTCGGAAGCTCTGGCAGTCTAGTGCGGTTGGAGCCGGGCGAACAGCCTGCCCGGCTTTTCAGACATTCGAGATACGGGCCGGCAGGGCGATTGTTACGGCCGGACGGACACGAGTCTGTGAAAAATGCCGCCGAGGAAAGCCCGGCTTGGCGAGGCCGGGAACTCCGCGCTACATGAACCGGCGCGACCGATGATCGACTTAAAGAATGATGGCTGGAGCTGACCTGACAACATGCTGCGCGTCATATCCCTGACCCTCGTCGCCGTGTTCGCCGTCTTGGCCACCTGGTGCGCGATCGCGGCGGCCGATCCGCAACCCGGCGACGACCTCGTCACCTGCCGCGACCGCCAGGCCGATACGCAGGCCAGGGCGCAGGCCTGCGACAACTTGCTCAATGCCGACCGTGTCACCGGCAAGGACAAGGCTGTCGCGCTCTCTGTTCGCGGCAATGCGCTGATCAACAAGCGCGACTACGTCCACGCGATCGAGACTTTGTCGATGGCCGTCGACCTCGATCCCGACAATGTCGTCACGCTCAATTTGCGCGGCCTCGCCCATGAACGGACGGGCCAGGACGACCTTGCGATGGCGGACTACAACCTCGCGCTTCAGAAGCGCCCGACCTACGGCGTGCCCTACAATAACCGCGGCATCATCCAGTTGCGCCGGGCGGCGCTGCAAAGCGCGCTCGACGATTTCAACCTGTCGATCAAATACGCGCCAAAGTTCCTGCTCGGCTACACCAACCGTGCCCGCGTGCGCACGCTGATGAAGGATTATGACGGCGCGCTCGCCGATTTCGCCGAGGCTGAGAAGATCGACCCGACCGCGCAGCAGATCGCCGGCAACCGCTGCATCACCTACGGCATGATGGGCAAGTTCGACCAGGCTCTTGCCGACTGCAACGGCTTGATCGAGAAGCAGCCGAAGAACACGTACGCGATCAACAATCGCGCCGACGTCAACACGATGAAGGGCGACCTCGACGCCGCGCTGAAGGACTACAACACGGCGATCCAGATCAACCCGAACAATGTGCGGGCACATTCGGGTCGCGGCCAGGTCTACGAGCGCAGGAAAGACCTCGCCCAGGCCCGCGCCGACTATCGTGCGGCGGCCTATTCGCTGACGAAGTTCGACGAGCTCGACGTCGCACGCGCCCGCGCGATCGCTCAGGAGCGGCTCGCCGCGCTGACGACGCAAACGCCGGCGGGCGCGCCCACCGGCCGCCGTGTCGCGCTGGTGATCGGCAACGGCGCCTACAGGAACGTCCACGCCTTGCCCAATCCGCCACGCGATGCCAAATTGATCGCAAATGTGCTGCGCGATGTGGGTTTTCAGACCGTGATCTCGGTCAGCGACCTCACCCGCGACAAGTTCTTCGAGGCGCTGAAGACCTTCGCCGACGAAGCGGAAAAGGCCGACTGGGCTGTGGTTTATTACGCCGGCCACGGGTTTGAGATCGGCGGGGTGAATTATCTCGTCCCTGTCGACGCCAAGCTCGCCGCCGACCGGGATGCCGAGACCCAGGCCGTTGCCCTGGAGCAGGTGATCGCCGCGGTCGGTGCCGCGCGAAAAGTGCGTCTGGTGATGCTGGATGCCTGTCGCGACAATCCGTTCGCGCCGGCCATGCAGCACACGCTGTCGCTCAAGCTGGTGGACAAGGGCTTTTCCAACATCGAGCCCGGTGCCGGCTTCATGGTGGTCTACGCGGCCAAGCACGGCGAGACCGCGATGGACGGCGACGGCGGCGCCGACAGCCCCTTCGCCACCGCGCTCGCCCGCGAGATCAAGACGCCGAAGGTCGAGATCCGAAAACTGTTCGACATCGTTCGCGACGACGTCTGGGGTGTGACCAAGCACGAGCAGCAGCCGTTTTCCTACGGCTCGCCGCCGGGGCGGGAGGATTTCTACTTCGTTGCGGGGAAGTGAGGGCTACGTGTGGCGCGCGACGACGCATCCACATGACCATTGTCGTCCCGGCGAAGGCTACACCACAATGCTCAGCCGCTTCGCCGCCCGCGTGATGCCCGTGTACAGCCACCTCGCGCGGCTCTCCTGAAACGCAAAGCTCTCATCGAACAGCACGACGTCGTCCCATTGCGAGCCCTGCGATTTGTGCACCGTCAGCACGTAGCCGTAGTCGAACTCGTCATAGGGCTTGCGCTGCTCCCAGGCGATCGCCTCGACGCCGCCCTCGAAGCAGTCGGCGCGCACGGACACCTTCGTCACCTTGTGACCAAGATCCTCGTCCGGCGACAGCCGCATGCTGAGAATGCGCGACTTCGAGCGCGAGGTGTTGCGCGACTTCACGCGCCACAGCCCGCCGTTGAACAGGCCCTTCTTGCGGTTGTTGCGCAGGCACACCAGCTTGTCGCCGGCGACCGGGAAAACGTCCTCGATGTTCTGGCGCTGCCGCACCCGCATGTTGTACGCGCGTCGCGTGTTGTTGCGGCCGACCAGGACCTGGTCGGCACTCATGACGCGGTCGGGATCGAGCTCCTTGCGTGAGACCACTTCGCTCTCGCCGTAACGGCCGATGTCGAGTTCGCGGCCCTCGCGAACGTCCATCGACATCCGCACGATCGGGTCGTCCTGGGCCTGGCGGTGCACTTCGGTGAGCATCGCGTCGGGCTCGGAATTGGTGAAGAATCCGGCGCCCTGGATCGGCGGCAGCTGCGCGGGATCGCCGAGCACCAGCAGCGGACAGTCGAACGACATCAGGTCGCGGCCCAATTCGGCATCGACCATCGAGCACTCGTCGATCACGATCAGCTTGGCCTTGGAGGCCGGCGCATCGTCCCACAGCTCGAAGCTCGGCTGCTCCTCGCCGGATTCACGGGCGCGGTAGATCAGCGAATGGATCGTGGAGGCCTCGTCGCAGCCCTTGTTGCGCATGACCAGCGCCGCCTTGCCGGTAAAGGCGGCAAACTTCACCTCGCCGTCGACACCGTCGGCGATATGCCGCGCCAGCGTCGTCTTGCCGGTGCCGGCAAAGCCGAACAGGCGGAACACCGGCGGCGTGCCGTTGCGGCCGGGTTTGGCCTTGAGCCAATCGCCAACGGCTTTGAGCGCGGCGTCCTGATGAGGGGTGAAAGTGGCCATGTCTGTCTTGAGGAGGGAGCGAAACGGAGCGATTCGCCATCCCCAAAACTAACCATTCGCACCGCCGGTTCAAGCGCAGCACAAACGCATTGAAGGTCGTTTCCCTGCCGCCCATCCTTCGAGACGCCCGCCTTTGGCGGGCCCTCAGGATGAGGACGGAGTCCGCGGTAGCAATTTCGGCAGGCAAAGATGTCGCTCAGCCTCATCCTGAGGAGACCGCAAAGCGGTCGTCTCGAAGGACGAGGCGCTTGCTCAGGCCAAGCGGCTCAAACCGGTCCTATTGCCAGCCTGGAACGCCGCGCATGTCGGGCAGATGGTGGGCGATGCCCTTGTGGCAGTCGATGCAGGTCTTTTCCTTGGTGAACAGGAAGCGCTGGTGGGCGACCGAGGCCCGCGGCGACTGTTTTGTGATGTCCATGGAATCGGCGCTGTGGCAGTTGCGGCATTCCAGCGAATCGTTGGACTTGAAGCGCGCCCATTCATGCGCCGCCAGCTCGAGCCGGTGATCCTGAAATTTCTCCCGCGTGTCGATCGTGCCGAAGATCTTGCCCCAGACCTCCTTGGAGGCCTGCATCTTGCGCGCGATCTTGTCGGTCCAGTTGTGCGGAACGTGGCAGTCCGGGCAGGTCGCCCGCACGCCGGACCGGTTGGTGAAGTGGATGGTCGACTTCAGCTCGGCGAAGACGTTGTCCTTCATCTCATGGCAGCCGGTGCAGAATTTTTCGGTATTGGTCAATTCCAGCGCGGTGTTGAAGCCGCCCCAGAAGATCACGCCGGCAACGAAGCCCGCGAGCACCAGCGTGCCGAGTGCGAAGACCGAGCTCGGCCGGATCAGCACCTGCCAGAGCTCGAGTGCGAAGTCCCAGCAGCGCAGGACGAAGCCGCGCTTGGACTTCAAGTTTTCCCGTGGCTCGTCAGCCGTCGTCATCGGCGGCCACCGGGGCTTGCGCGCGACAGCAGTGTGTCTATGTCGATGAAGTCGTTGCTGACGGGCGGATTGGCGCTGTTCTGCGGCACGTGGCATTCCGTGCAGAAGAAGCGGCGTGGCGAGATCGAAGCCAGGAACTGGCCGTCGCGGTCCATGAAGTGAGTGATCGAGACCATCGGCGCCTGCGATTCAGCGGTGCGCGCCCGCGCGTGACAGGACAGGCACTTGTTGCCGTTGAGATCGATCTGGTAGCCGTCGATATTGTGCGGGATCACCGGCGGCTGCTCCGGATAATTGCGCGCCTCCTTCTCGGACGTATTGCGGTTCGGCAGCATCGGCGGCGCCGGACCTTCGTCGTTGAGCGGCGTCGGGCCGCGCAGGCCCGACGTCACCGTCTGCGCGGTCAGCGAGCTCGCGCCTGCGGCGATCGCGACTGCGAGCAGCGCGATTCCAAATCGTTTCATCATGACACGTTCACCCGCTCGATGCGCACGGCGCACTTCTTGTAATCGGTCTGCAGCGAGATCGGATCGGTGGCGTCCAGCGTCACCTTGTTGATCAGCTTGGATTCGTCGAACCACGGCACGAATACGAGGCCACGCGGCGGCCGGTCGCGGCCGCGCGTCTCGACGCGGACACGGATGAAGCCGCGGCGGGACACCACCTTCACCTCGTCGCCGCGGCGGATCTTCGCCTCCTGCGCGTCGTCGGGATGCATGAAACACACGGCCTCAGGAAAGGCTTTGTAGAGCTCGGGCACCCGGCGCGTCATGGTGCCGGAATGCCAGTGCTCCAGCACGCGGCCGGTCGAGAGCCAGTAGGGATATTCATTGTCGGGCGATTCCGCCGGCGGCTCGTAGGGAAGGGCGAAGATGCGCGCCTTGCCATCGGGATATCCGTAGAACTGCACGTCCGTGCCCTGCTTGACATAGGGATCGCTGCCCTCGCGGAAACGCCATTTGGTTTCCTGGCCGTTGACGACGGGCCAGCGCAGGCCGCGCTCGCGATGATAGGTCTCGAACGGCGCGAGGTCGTGACCATGGCCGCGGCCGAACGAGGCGTACTCTTCGAAGAGCCCCTTCTGCACGTAGAAGCCGAACGCCTTGGACTCCTCGTTGGCGTAGCCTTCCTCGATCTCTGAACTCGGGAATTTGTCGACCTGCCCGTTCTTGTAGAGCACGTCGAACAGCGTCTTGCCGCGAACGTCCGGCTTCTTGGCGATCAGCTCCTCCGGCCACACCTCCTCGATCTTGAAGCGCTTGGAGAACTCCATGAGCTGCCAGAGATCGGACTTCGACTCGCCGGGCGCGGGGACGAGCTGATGCCAGAACTGTGTGCGCCGCTCGGCATTGCCGTAAGCGCCTTCCTTCTCCACCCACATCGCGGTCGGCAGGATCAAATCGGCAGCGAGCGCCGTCACTGAGGGATAGGCGTCCGACACCACAATGAAATTGTCGGGATTGCGGAAGCCCGGATAGGTCTCCTCGTTGGCGTTGGGACCGGCCTGGAGGTTGTTGTTGACCTGCACCCAATAGGCGTTGATCAAGCCGTCCTTCAACATCCGGCTTTGCAGCACGGCGTGGGCGCCGGGCTTGTCGGGAATGGTGCCTTCGGGCAGCTGCCAGATGTGCTCGGCCTTGGTGCGGTGATCCTTGTTGGTCACGACCATGTCTGCCGGCAGGCGGTGCGAGAAGGTGCCGACCTCGCGCGCGGTGCCGCAGGCCGAGGGTTGGCCGGTGAGCGAGAACGGGCTGTTGCCGGGCGAGGAGATCTTTCCGGTCAGAAGGTGGATGTTGTAGACGAGGTTGTTGCACCAGACACCGCGGGTGTGCTGGTTGAAGCCCATGGTCCAGAACGAGACTACCTTTGTCTTGGGATCGGCATAGAGCTCGGCAAGCGCCTCCAGGCGATTGAGCGGCACGCCGGACATCTCGGCGGCCTTCTCCAGCGTGTAGTCCGAGACGAACTTGACGTATTCGTCGTAGCTCATCTCGGTGGAGTCGTTGGCCTTCGCGGCGCCCGTCGCCTTCTTCTGCAGCGGGTGTTCGGGCCTGAGGCCATAGCCGATGTCGGTTTGGCCGCGCCGGAAGATCGTATGCGCGGCAACAAAATCCTTGTTGACGCGGCCGGTCTTGATGATGTGGTTGGCGATGGCGTTGAGAAGGTAGAGATCGGTCTGCGGCTTGAACACCATGCCGATGTCGGCGAGGTCGAACGAGCGGTGCTCGAAGGTGGAGAGCACGGCGACGCGGACATGTGGCGCGGAGAGCCGGCGGTCGGCCAGACGCGTCCACAGGATCGGATGCATCTCCGCCATGTTGGAGCCCCACAACACGAACGCATCGGTTGCCTCGATGTCGTCATAGCAGCCGGCCGGTTCGTCGATGCCGAAGGTGCGCATCATGCCGGCGACGGCCGAGGCCATGCAGTGGCGTGCATTGGGATCGATGTTGTTGGTGCGGAAGCCGGCCTTGAACAGCTTCACGGCCGCATAGCCCTCCCAGACCGTCCACTGGCCGGAGCCGAACATGGCGACGCCGTTCGGCCCGCGCTTCTTGATCGCCTCCTTCCACTTCACCTCCATGATGTCGAAGGCTTCGGTCCAGGACACCGGCGTGAACTCGCCGTTCTTGTCGTATATGCCGCCCGTCTTGCGCAGCATCGGCTGCGTCAGGCGGTCGTGGCCGTACATGATCTTGGAGAGGAAGTAGCCCTTGACGCAGTTGAGGCCGCGATTGACCTCGGCCTTGATGTCGCCGTGGGTGGCGACGACGCGGTTGTCCTTGGTCCCGACCATCACCGAGCAGCCGGTGCCGCAGAAGCGGCAGGCGGCCTTGTCCCATTTCATTTCGCTGTTACCGCGTTCGGCGACGAGGTTGGCGGCGAGCGCAGGGGCCGGCATGCCGGCGGCGGCCGCTGCGATTGCGGCGGCCTCGAGCTTCAGCATCTGGCGGCGGTCGAGCTTCGGCGATGTCATGACGACTCTTCCTGACTCAAGCGGTTTCAATGGCGTGGAAGACCAGCGCCGCGGAATAGACGTGCGGCAGCGACTGGATGGTGTTGAGCATGGCGCCGAGGCTGCCGGCATCAGGCGCTTCGGTCACGACAATGAGCTTGCCGCGTGGATCACGGCCGTGGATTTCGCACCCGGGCAGAGCAACGATCCCAGCCTCGACCTCGGCGAGGCGCTCGGGACGCGCCTGCACCACCATGCTGGCGATCTCGCAGCCGGGCGGTGGCACGATACGGTCGGCGCTGAGCACCCGGCCGGTGATCAATGCACGGCGGTTGAGTGTGGTGTGGGCCATGATGCCTGTCTTTCGCTGTTCGGGGATCAGTGCGTGGAGGGTGGAGGGCCGGGAGGGCCGGCAAACATCTGGTAGATCCAGACGCCGAGGCCGTAAGAGCCGACCGTTCCGACCGCGAGGACGGGCATCACGATTGCAGTCAGGAACAGGAACGCAAAAATCTCCATGCGCTTACGGCGCACGCGCGGTGTCGTGTCGTTGCCGGGGGCCGACATCTTCGGTCTCTCTGAAATGCTATGGGAATCGGGACGGCATCCGGGCCGTTACCTTGCTGCACTTTAGATGCAGTAGGGCCGCTAACGCGTTGATCTGGATCAATCGGTCGAGTTGGACCCACCCTGTAGCGCGCGCCGGAATCGGGCCCTCACGGCTACGTGCGGTCGAAGGATCGATCTCCCGCGCGGCGGAATTGCTGCTCCGTAGACAGCGGCGGCTCACCCATTAAGATGCGTACAACAAAAATAAGCGGGAGAGGCGTCATGAAGTTCGGCATCTTCTACGAGCTGCAACTGCCGCGGCCCTGGGTGGCCGGCGACGAGCTGAATCTCTACCAGAACGCGCTCTCGCAGATGGAACTCGCAGACCAGCTCGGCTACGACCACGCCTGGGTCGTCGAGCACCATTTCCTCGAAGAATACTCGCACTCGCCCTCGCCGGAATCGTTTCTTGCGGCAGCGAGCCAGCGCACCAAGAACATCCGGCTCGGCCACGGCATCCTCCAGCTCACCACCAACCATCCGGCGCGTGTCGCCGAGCGCGTCGCGGTGCTCGATCTTCTCTCCAACGGCCGCTGCGAGTTCGGCATGGGCGAGAGCGCCTCCATCACCGAGCTGACGCCGTTCGGTCGCGACATGGAGACCAAGAAGGAAGTGTTCGAGGAGGCCGTCGCCGCGATCTTCCCGATGTTCAAGGACGCGGGAAGCGAGCATCACGGCAAGTATTTCGACATTCCGCTGCGCAATGTCGTGCCAAAACCGGTGCAGAAGCCGCATCCGCCGCTGTGGATGGCCTGCTCGCAGCTTCCGACCATCGAACGCGCCGGCCGCCACGGCTTTGGCGCGCTCGGCTTCCAGTTCGTCAGCGCCGACGCGGCGCACGCCTGGGTGCACGCCTATTACAACGCGATGACCAAGCGTCTCGCCAAGCTCGCCGACTACGAGATCAACCCGAACATGGCGCTGGTGTCGTTCTTCATGTGCGCCAGGACCGACGAGGAGGCCCGCGCCCGCGCCGACGGCGCCACCTTCTTCCAGTTCGCGCTGCGTTTCTACGGCGCCTCGCAGAACCGCCAGCGGCCTGCGCCCTACACCGTCAACATGTGGGACGAGTACAACAAGTGGAAGCGCGACAATCCCGAGGCGCAGGAGGCTGCGCTGCGCGGCGGCCTGATCGGTTCGCCGGAGACGATTCGGCGGAAGCTGAAGCGCTTCCAGGGCTCGCATATCGACCAGGTCATCCTGCTCAATCAAGCGGGCAAGAACAGCCACGAGCATATCTGCGAATCGCTCGAGCTGTTCGGCCGCGAGGTGATGCCGGAGTTCCAGAACGATCCGGCACAGGAGAGCTGGAAGAGAGCCGTGATGAGCGGCGAGATCAAGCTGGAAGAGATCGACACGGAGGCTTTCAGCGACCGCTACGGCAAGCTCGCGATCAACGTCGCGCCGGCGAAGGCCGCGGCAGGGTAGGGCAGGATTCGTGGCATGGGCTCCGGCGCTGGGTCCGGGGCACGAGGCTGCCGCCGAATTCGCTCACCTCGTGTCGTCCCGGATGCTGCCGCATTTGATGTGGTCTCCAGCCTCGCTTTGCTTGATCGTGAAAGGCGGGCTGCAGCTGGGCCAGGCTTTCGCGAAGGCGCAGATCAGTCGGGCCACGGTCATTGACACCGACAGCGGCGTCGCCGACTTCAGTTTCGGGCAGTTGTGACGGAGCGCGACAGCATCTATCTCGTCAATGTCACCGGGTGCGCAACCGCGCCGGAACGTGCTTCCATCGACACGCTGCGTGATTTGCAGCTCACCGGGCTCGGCGGTCAAGCTGTGCCGCTCGGGGCCGTGGCCAATCTGCGTTACGAGCTCGAGCAACCGACGATCTGGCGGCGTGCCCGGATCCCCACCATCACGCTGAAGGCGGGCATCATTGGCAATGCGCAGCCCAAGACCGTCGTGGACTAGCTCGCGCCTGAGGTGGCGGAGTTCAGCAAGACACTGCCGGCGGGCTATTCGGTGAGGATCGGCGGAGCCGTGGAGGAAAGCGCCAAGAGCCAGGCACCGATCGTCGCCGTCGTTCCGCTCATGCTCTTCGTCATGGCGACGATCCTGATGGTCCAGCTGCAGAGCTTCCATCGCTTGTTTCTGGTGTTCGCGGTCGCTCCGCCTACACCGCAGGCGCTTACGCCGGAGCCGCTGCGGCCTACACCTATGATAGCTCACGCTATTCGTCGGATAGCGACTGCTACTACGTTTACAGGCATTATCGGCGCGTTATGGTGTGCGAATAGACAGGAGTGCACGAACGAGAGGGTCCGGCTCCGTCGCGCATTCAACAACGTCCTGCGGCTCAAATTCGACCTCCCGTGACAAGCCGTCCCCTGGAGCGCTCATGGCAAAACATCGGATCTACACAACGAGCTTCGCAAGCGTGTACCCGCTCTACGTCGCGAAGGCGGAGAGAAAAGGACGCACGAAAGCGGAGGTCGATCAGATCATCTCCTGGTTGACGGGCTATGGTCAGAAGGAACTCGAAGCCCAACTGGAAAAACAGACGGACTTCGAGACCTTCTTTGCGACGGCTCCCAAGATCAACCCTTCGCGGGCCCTGATCAAAGGCGTGGTTTGCGGCGTCCGGGTGGAGGACGTCGAAGAGCCGACGATGCGAGAGATACGCTACCTGGACAAGCTGATCGATGAGCTGGCCAAGGGAAAAACGATGGACAAGATATTGCGAAAAAGCTGATTTCCGCAATCGCCATCCGCCGGCCGCCTGGCTTGGCGCACCTTGCGCGGCGTGTCCCTGTGAAACCCATCTTTCGCCGAGCCGCCATTGCTGATAACTTTCAGCAAAAGGCGACAGGGAGAAATCGATGCGCCCTCACGGGACGCCCGCAAATCCGACGGCTGGCGCTGTCACGTCCGCGGTGCTCGCCATCGGCAGGCCGGATTTCCCAAAAATCCTGATCGATACGCTGCGCCGGCAGGCCGACGTCGGCCATTGCATGGTGTTCGCGCTGAGCCGAGCCGGCGCCGCGCGCTGCCTGCTCGATGCCGGCAACATCCCGACCGGCGGCGACCTCGGCGCGGCCTATGCCGGACAATTCCACCAATCCGATCCCAACCGCGATGCGCTGTTCGAGGGCGAAGGCAGCGCCCCCATCATGCTGCCGGCTTTCGCACCGCGCATGTACGGCGCCCGCTACCGAAAAATGTTCTTTGTGGATTCCGGCATCGTCGACAAATGCGCGACGGCGCTCTGGACCGGCGATACCTGCTTCTACGTCAATTTCTATCGCATCACATCCCAGGGCCGCTTCAGTGATGCCCAGCGTGCGCGGCTTGAGGCCATCGCACCGGCCATCAGTGCGAGCGTGGCATGCCATTTCCAGCACAGCACGGCGGCGACCACCGAGCAGTCTCTCGCCGCGCTATTCGCGACCCGCGCGCCGCTCGCCAGCCTCACGCCGCGCGAGCAGGAGGTCTGCCGTCGCATCCTCGCAGGCTTCAGCTCCGAGGCGATCTCGACAGGACTCGGCATCAGCCTGCATTCGACGCTGACCTATCGCAAGCGCGCCTATCAACGGCTCGGCATCTCCTCGCAAAGCGAGCTGTTCGCGATCGTGCTGCGCCTGCTGGCCGGGCCGCAAGGCCTGAACTGAGGCTGTCCCAATCGCTGGGGACAGACACGTGCGCCTGAAGGCGCTAGCCTCGGCAGGAACAAGGGAGCCAACGCTTGAGCACCGCGCCGCGCATCGACATCGACCTGGCCGCATTCTGGGCCGACCCCTATCCGATGCTCGCGACGATGCGGAAGGAGGCGCCGATCGCCTTCGTGCCGCAGCTCGGCTCGACATTGCTGACGCGCCGCGACGACATCTCGATCTCGGAGAAGCAGATCGACGTGTTCTCCTCGCACCAGCCCGCAGGCCTGATGAACCGGCTGATGGGCCACAACATGATGCGCAAGGACGGCGAGGCGCATCAAATCGAGCGCCGCGCGATGTTTCCGACGGTGTCGCCAAAGACGGTGAAGGCGCACTGGACCGCGCTGTTCCAGGCCCATGCCGACCGCATCATCGACGCGATCGAGCCCGGGCGGATTGATCTCATGCGCGACTTCGCGTTGCCATTCTCCGGCGAATGCCTGAAGTCGATCACGGGGCTCACCAACATCGGCTTCCAGGACATGGATGCGTGGTCGCAAGGCATGATCGAGGGCATCGCCAATTATGCCGGCGATCCCGCGGTCGAGGCGCGCTGTCATGCGGCGACGTCCGGCATCGATGCCGCGATCGACGACATCCTGCCGGTGCTGCGTGAGAACCCCGACCAGAGCATCCTCGGCGTGCTTCTTGCCTCCGGCATGGCGATGGAGAGCGTGCGCGCAAACGTCAAGCTCGCGATCTCCGGCGGCCAGAACGAGCCGCGCAAGGCCGTCGCCGGCACGGTGTGGGCGCTGCTCTCCCATCCCGACCAGCTCGATCTCGTGCGCAGGGGCGAGGTGAGCTGGCTCCAGGCTTTCGAGGAATATGCCCGCTGGATATCGCCCATCGGCATGTCGCCGCGGCGGATCGCGAAGCCGTGGAGCATCCGCGACGTCGCCTTCGAGACAGACGAGCGCGTGTTCCTGATGTTCGGCTCCGCCAACCGTGACGAGAAGCACTTTGAGCGCGCCGACCAGTTCGACGTGCGGCGTGATACGGCCAAGAGCGTCGCCTTCGGCGCCGGCCCGCATTTCTGTGCCGGCGCCTGGGCCTCGCGCGCCATGATCGCCGACGTCGCACTGCCGACATTGTTTGCGCTTGCCGGCCGGCTCGAGATCGCCGATGACGAGCCGGTACGGATCGGAGGATGGGCGTTCCGCGGACTGCAAAATCTGCCCGTGCGATGGCTGCATTAGGCAGGCAGGGACCGGTCCATCCGCAACGCCGCCATGATGACATTCTGCTCCTGTTTTGCCCGACGAGTCAAACGAGCTTCGGATAATACGTAAGTCATTGTTTTCGCACGCCTCGGCTACTGTGCATGGGGTTGTTTTCGCGATTTTTTGAATCTTGGCCGGGCGCGTGCGTTTTTCACATTCGCGTGCGGAAAAATATCCCCTGCATTCGCGCTTTGGATCGAAAGATTAATCATGCGCTCCGCCACGCGCGCAGTGCTTGCATCACTATTTTTCCGCGCGTCTCGACACCTCCGGTAAGCCGCACCATCATTCCCGAGCACGAATGAATGACGGCCGCACGCGGTCGGGAGTGTCAGATGCAGCGTCGGGACTTTCTCAAACTATCCGTTGGAACTGCGGCCGCCGCCGCATTCGCTTCAAGTGCCAAAGCACAAGGCGCGGTGAAGGAAATTCGTATCGGCTACCAGAAGACCGGCGTGCTGGTCATCACGCGCCAGCAGGCAACCTTGGAAAAACATTTCACCCCGCAAGGCATCGAGGTGAAATGGGTCGAGTTCTCCTCGGGTCCCCCGATGATGGAGGCGATGAATGTCGGCAGTGTCGATTTCGGCGCGGTCGGCGATTCCCCGCCGGTGTTTGCCCAGGCCGCGGGCGCGGCGATCGTCTATGCCGCCGGCCAGCCTATCACCAACGGCCAGGGCATTCTGGTGCCGAAGGAGTCGCCGATCCGCTCCATCGCTGACTTGAAGGGCAAGCGTATCGGCTTCACCAAGGGCTCCAGCGCGCACAATGTCGTGGTGCAGACGCTGGAGAAGGCCGGCCTCACCTATGCCGACATCACGCCGGTCTATCTGACGCCGCCGGATGCCGGGCCTGCGTTTGCCAATGGCAGCATCGAGGCCTGGGCGATCTGGGATCCTTACTTCGCGATCGGCGAGACCAAGCAGAACGGCCGCGTCCTGATCAATGCGCGCGAGGTCACCAAGACCAATTCCTTCTTCATCGCCAACCGCGATTTCGCCAAGAACCACGGCCCCATCCTGCAGCAGATCGTCGATGTGACGACCGCAACCGGTCAATGGGCCGAACAGCACCGCGACGAGGTCGCCAAATCGCTCGCCGCAATCACCGGCGTCCCGCTGGACATCCAGACCGTCGCCGCCAATCGCGCGAACTTCGCGGTCGGCCCGGTCACCGAGGACATCGTCACGACCCAGCAGGGCGTCGCCGATCGCTTCACCAAGCTCGGCCTGATCCCTAAGCCGATCGTGATCCGCGACATCGTCTGGCGCAACCCCGCAGCCTGATCGTGCCAACCAATCTCCCCATTTCAAAGGGTTTAAACATGAGACGTATCATTCAGCGTCTGATCGCGGCCATCGTCCTCTCGGTCGGCATCGGCGCCGCCGCGGTCGGCACCTCCTACGGCTAGTCATCGGGCAGGAGACGTTCATGAGCCAATCCAAAAGCAACATCCTCTGGTTCCTGCCGACCCACGGCGACGGCCGTTATCTCGGCACCGGCATCGGCGGCCGCGAGGTCAATTTCAACTATCTGCGCCAGATCGCGCAGGCCGCCGACCAACTCGGCTATTACGGCGTGCTGCTGCCGACCGGGCGATCCTGCGAGGATTCCTGGATCGTGGCTTCCTCGGTTGCGCCGTTCACCGAGCGGCTGCGCTATCTCGTGGCGGTGAGGCCCGGTCTGCAATCGCCCAGCGTCGCGGCGCGCATGACCGCGACGCTCGACCGCATCACCAATGGCCGGCTGCTCGTCAACGTCGTCACCGGCGGCGATCCTGTCGAGAACAAGGGCGACGGCATCTTCCTCGGCCATGACGAGCGCTACGAGGTCACCCGCGAGTTCCTCAGCGCCTATAGCGACCTGCTCGCTGGCAAGACCGTCAATGTCGAGGGCAAGCACATCCATGTCGAGGGCGGCAAGCTCCTGTTCCCGCCGGTGCAGTCGCCGCGTCCGCCGCTGTATTTCGGCGGCTCGTCGGATGCCGGTATCGACGTCGCGGTCGATGCCGTCGACAAATATCTCACTTGGGGCGAGCCGCCGGCGCTGGTCGCGGAGAAGATCGCGAAGGTGAGGGAGGTCGCGAGCGCGCGTGGCCGAAAACTCTCCTTCGGCATCCGGCTCCACGTGATCGTCCGCGAGACCCATGAAGCGGCCTGGCAGGCCGCCAACGAGTTGATCAAGCATGTCAGCGACGACACCATCGCGCTGGCGCAGAAGAACTTTTCGCGCATGGACTCCGTCGGCCAGCAACGCATGGCGCAGCTCCATGGCGGCCAACGCGACAAGCTCGAGATCGCGCCGAATCTGTGGGCCGGCGTGGGCCTGGTGCGCGGCGGCGCCGGCACGGCGCTGGTCGGCGATGCCCCGACCGTCGCGGCCCGCATCAGGGAGTATCAGGATCTCGGCATCGATACCTTCATCATGTCGGGTTACCCGCATCTGGAAGAAGCCTATCGCTTCGCCGAGCTGGTGTTTCCGCTGCTTTCGCTGGAGCAGCCGAGCAACGTGACCAGGCTCCACTTCAACGGCGGTCCCTTCGGTGAAACCGTCGGCAGCGACTTCCGTCCGCAGCACAAGGCGTCGCAGTCATGAGCCTGATCGACAGCGTTTCGTTCCCGCGCAGCTTTCGCGTGCCGCGCCTCGACGGCCTGATCCAGTGGATCGTGCCGCTCGCCATCATCGCGATCTGGCAGGTTGCGAGCGTCACCGGCTTCGTGCCGACGCGCGTGCTGCCGGCGCCGAGCGACGTCTTGCTCGCGGGCTGGAAGCTGCTGCTCTCCGGCGAGCTCGCCCGCAACATCTGGGTCTCGTTCTGGCGCGCCTCGATCGGCTTCCTGATCGGGGGCGGCATCGGCTTCGCGTTCGGTCTCGCCAACGGCCTGTCGCAGCTTTCCAACAAGCTCACGGACACCACGCTGCAGATGGTGCGCAACGTGCCGCATCTGGCGCTGATCCCGCTGGTGATCCTGTGGTTCGGCATCGACGAGAGCGCAAAGCTGTTTCTGGTGGCGCTCGGCGTGTTCTTCCCGATCTACCTCAACACGCTGCACGGCATCCGCACCGTCGATCCGCAGTTGATCGAGATGGGCCGCATCTACGGCATGACCGACGGCGAGCTGTTCCGCCGGGTGATCTTCCCGGGCGCGCTACCCTCGATCTTCGTCGGCATCCGCTTCGCGCTCGGCATCATGTGGCTGACCCTGATCGTCGCCGAGACCATCGCTGCGTCCTCAGGGCTAGGCTACATGGCGATGCAGGCGCGCGAATTCATGCTGATCGACGTCGTGGTGCTCTCGATCCTGATCTACGCCCTGCTCGGCAAGCTCGCCGACAGCGCCTCCCGCGTGCTGGAGCGCCTGACGCTCTCCTGGCACCCCGCCTATTGGAAACGTTGAGCAGAAATACTGGGAATCACATGCAGACAGCGCTTCGTACCTCCCTTCCGGAAACCGAGCTCGCCAGCCGCGCCAATTTCGCGCCGCACGCCCGTGTCGTGCGCGAGGAGCGCCCGGCGCACAGCAGCGGCCTTCCGCTCAGCATCCGGGCTTTACGCAAATCCTACGGCGACAACGAGGTGCTGCGTGGCATCGATTTGCACATCCCCGCCGGCCAATTCGTCGCCATCGTGGGTAAGAGCGGCTGCGGCAAGAGCACGCTGCTTCGCCTGATCGCCGGCCTGGAGAAGGCCGATTCCGGCAGCATCTCGCTTGGCGACGCGGTCAAGCCCGAGGATATCCGCGTGATGTTCCAGGAGCCGCGGCTGTTGCCTTGGGCCCGCGTGCTCTCCAATGTCGAGGTCGGTCTCGGCCGCGATCGTGCCTCGTCCGACGCGCATTCACGCGCCGAGGAGGCGCTGACCGAGGTCGGCCTGATCGACAAGCGCGACCAGTGGCCCTCGGTGCTGTCGGGCGGCCAGAAGCAGCGCGTTGCCCTTGCCCGCGCGCTGGTCTCGCATCCCCGCGTGCTCGCCTTCGACGAGCCGCTCGGCGCGCTGGACGCGCTGACCCGCATCTCGATGCAGCGGCTGCTGGAGCGCGTCTGGCGCGATCAGGGCTTTACCGCGATCCTGGTGACCCACGACGTCGCCGAGGCGGTCGCGCTGGCCGACCGGGTGCTGGTGATCGACGAGGGCCGCATCGCCCATGACGTTACGGTTAACGCGGCCCGGCCGCGTGAACGCGGCTCCGCGGAGCTTGCCGCTCTCGAAGGCTCGATCCTGGGCCACCTTTTGTCGGCGGACGATCGTACCTAAATAGACAGGGACCCCCGCTTGGGGACGAAGCCATGAATGTAGTGCCCCGCGATCTCATGACCGAAACTGTCGTCTCCTCCGCCGATTTCCGCGGCGCCATGCGCCATCTCACCGGCGGGGTCAGCGTCATCACCGCCGGACGGGGCAAGGACATCACCGGCATGACGGTCACGTCGGTCAGCTCGTTCTCGGTCGATCCGCCGACGCTGATCGTCAGCATCAACCGCGATGCCTCGTCCTTCCCGCTGATCCGGCGCCACGGCGCCTTCGGCGTGAACATCCTCGCGGCGGACCAGCTCGACGTCGCCGAGCGCTTTGCCGGCAAGGGCGGGCTCAAGGGTGCCGATCGTTTCGCGGGCGCCAGATGGGTGACGGCGGTCTCGGGCGTTCCGCTGCTGGTCGGCGCATTGTCCGCAGTGGATTGCGAAGTCGAGGAGATCGTCGAGCGCCATTCGCACGGGATCATCATCGGGCGGGTGCGAGACGTCAGGAATTCCACCCGCAACGCCGCGCTGGCTTATTGGCACGGTCGGTATGTGGCGGTCGATCAGGACGAAGACGCAGCCAGGCTCGCGGACGTCAGCGTTCCCACGCACGGTCGGCGCGGGGTTTGATCGCCGCCCGCCACGAGCCGCTCAGGCTGGCCTTTTTCCTGTCATCGCTCTAGAAGCACCTCGGCCTTCCCGTCGGGACGGCAATGGAGCGCAATGATGAAACGCGTCGCGACCTGGGCCTTCTACGCCATCGGCGCGCTCGCGATCGCCTATCTCGCGCTGCACGCCTATGCGATGTTTACGGGCCAGCCGATCGTGCCGGGCGACCCCATCCACATCTTCCGCAAGCCGGACGCACCGAGCTATTCGTGAGCTCTCGCGGACGGGCACTGTGTGGGGTGGGTTAGCGTAGCGTAACCCACCACTGTCTATATGCGCGGGAGCAGAAGAGGTGGGTTACGCTACGCTAACCCACCCTACGGCACCTGTTTTCACCCCCGCAAGATCGCCAGCGCCAGTGCCTGCGCGCGCGGCACGATGCTGTCGAGCTCGAGATATTCCTCCGGCGTGTGCGCGAGCCCGCCGACCGGACCGAGCCCGCAGATGGTCGGCGTGCCGACCGCAGCCGTAAAGCCGGAATCGGCGCAGCCACCGGAGAACTCGCCCTGGAGCGTGGTGAGGCCGGCCTGCTTGGCGGCGGCCTGGTAATTTTCGAACAGCGCCTTCGAGGCCTCGCTCTGCACCACCGGCACGAACTCGCCCTTGATCGTCAGCGCAGCACTCGTGCCCGGCACATAGGACGCTGCGACAATGCTCTCGATCGCGGCCATCACCGTCGCACGATCGGCCGGATCGCCATAGCGCAGGTCGATCTGCCCTTCCGCGTAAGGCGCCGTCGTGTTGACAGACTGCCCGCCCGCGACGAGGCCGACATTGAGCGTGATGCCCTTGTCCAGATCGGTCAGCGCGTGAATGTGCACGATCTTGTGCGCGAGCTCGCCGATCGCGCTGACGCCGGCGGCGAAATTGGCGCCGGAATGTGCGGCTTTGCCGGTGATGGCGACATGCATGAAAATGCCGCCCTTGCGCCCCGTCACGATATTGCCTGTGGGGCGGCCCGGCTCGGAATTGAACACCGCGCGCGCGGCGCGTCCTTCGCGCTCGATCACCGGCCGCGAGGAGGGTGACCCGATCTCCTCATCCGAGGTGATCAGTAGCTTGATCGGGTGCGGGTTGCCGCCGAATTTGTGGAAGGCGGTCGCCACGAACATGTTCATGACGACGCCGGACTTCATGTCGGCAACGCCGGGACCATAGGCTCGCTTGCCCTCAATTGTGAACGGACGCCGCCCGGCCTCGCCCTTGCCGAACACGGTGTCGCGATGCCCCATCAACAGCACCGGCTTCTCGTTGCTGCCGGGTTTTGCCACCTCGGCATGGATCGCGTCGCCGAAGGTGCCGTGGCTTTCACGGCGGAATGGAATGCCGTGCTCGGCAAAATGCCGCTCGAACCGCGCCCCGACCGCATCGACACCTTCCTTGTCATAGGACCCGGAATCGATGTTCACGACATCGCGCAGCAGGTCGATCATCGCCTGCCGCTGTGTCGCCAGCCAGTCCGTGATGTGAGCTTCAGACATGTTTACCCTCGCGTGGTTTTCAGGCGAGGTTATAGGGCCTTGCGCTGGCGCGACCTAGTCGCCGGATGCGGTGCGGCCATGTCGCGTGCTGTGGATGGGACGCACAATGCTCTCCAGCGTCGTCCTGGCGAAAGCCAGGACCCATACCACGGAATCTATCGGTATGGGCGGTAGGTGTACCGGACCACTATCTTCGCCAAATTTTTCCCTGTGGTAATGGGTCCTGGCTTTCGTCAGGACGACATCAAGGGCGCGGTGCGCGCGTTCGCTCTGCCGGCAAAACGAAAATGCCCGGGACTAGCCCGGACATTCGCATCCAAATATTCGCCGGAGGCTGACCCTACGCCCCCACCATCGGCATCCGCGGATATTCACCCGGCGTTCCCGCCGGCGTGATCGGGATGCCGCCGTCGGAATATTCGTTGAGCTTGTTGCGCAACGTGCGGATCGAGATGCCGAGGATGTTGGCGGCATGGGTCCGGTTGCCGAGGCAGTGCTTCAGTGTCTCCAGGATCAGGTCGCGCTCGACATCGGCGACGGTGCGGCCGACCAGGGCCCGAGTCACCTGCTCGGCGGCCATGGTCGCATGCGCCACGGCCGGCGCGGTCTTGGCGAGGTCGAGGCGGTCGCCGTCCGGGGTGAGAATGGCGTCGGCGCCGATCTCGTCGCCCTGCGCCATCAGAACCGAACGGTGCATGGTGTTTTCGAGCTCGCGGACGTTGCCCTGCCAGCGGTTGGCGGACAGCACGCGTCGCGCGTCCGCCGAGATCGGCCGCAGCGGCACGCCGTTGGCCTCGGCATATTTCTTGGCGAAATGCTGGGCGAGCTCGAGAATGTCGGCGGGACGCTCGCGCAGCGGCGGGATCTTCAAATTCACGACGTTGAGCCGGAACAGGAGGTCCTCGCGGAACGTGCCTTCGCGCACGGCCTCGACCAGATTGCGGTTCGAGGTTGCGATGATGCGGATGTCCACTGGCACGGGCTTGGTGCCGCCGACACGGTCGATCACGCGCTCCTGGATGGCGCGGAGCAGTTTCGATTGCAGGCGGACGTCCATCTCCGAGATTTCGTCGAGCAGCAGAGTGCCGCCGGTTGCTTCCTCGAACTTGCCGATACGGCGGGCGACCGCGCCTGTGAAGGCGCCCTTCTCGTGGCCGAACAGCTCGGATTCCAGCAGATGCTCGGGGATCGCGGCGCAGTTGATCGAGATGAACGGGCGCTTGGCCCGGGCCGAGCGGGTGTGGACGTAGCGGGCCAGCACTTCCTTGCCCGTGCCGGATTCGCCGGTGATCATCACGGAAGCGTCCGAGCCCGCGATCTGCTGCGCCAGCTTGATCACCCTGGCCATCGCCTCGTCGCGATAGACCAGCTCGCGGGAATCGTTGGCGACGGCGGCCAGCACGGCTGCGATCAGTTCGGGGTCCGGCGGCAGCGGGATGTATTCCTTGGCGCCGGCATGGATCGCGGCAACCGCGGCGCGGGCGTCGTTGGTGATGCCGCAGGCGACGATCGGCGCATGGATGTGCTCGGCCTCGAGCCGCATCACGAGATCGCGGATGTCGAGGGCGACGTCGACCAGCAGGAGGTCGGCGCCCTTGCCGCCGCGCAGCACGCGCATTGCCTGATCGAGATCCTCGGCGTGGGTCACGGTAGCGCCGTTCGCCATCGCGATCTTGGTGGCGGTGGTGAGCTGGCCCTTCAATGTGCCAACGATGAGAAGCCGCATGTCAGTCTCCTGTCCGTCTGGTCGCGCTGCCGCGCGTCATTCCCTGTGGTCGCTAAGCGCGTTCGGTCTTGATGATTTCGGTCATGGTCACGCCGAGCTTGTCCTCGACCAGGACGACTTCGCCGCGGGCGACCAGCTTGTTGTTGACGTAGATGTCGATGGCCTCGCCGACGCGCCGGTCGAGCTCGAGCACGGTCCCGGGCCCGAGCTTCAACAGCTCGCTGACGTCCATCTTGGAGCGGCCGAGCACGGCCGAGACCTGCACCGGCACGTCGAACACGGCTTCGAGGTCGGCGGCGGCGCGCGTCGCATATTCGTCCTCGTTGTAGCCGACGTCGGTGCCGCCAAGCGGCATCGGGCCGTTGAGATCGGGCAGCGGGACCTGTCCGTCGGTGTCGCTCATGGCTTAATTCCCCCTGCGGGACGCAACATAGCGTCCGACCATTTCGTCGATCTTGGCCACGATGGCGCCGCGCTCCAGCACGACGCCGCCATCGGCCCATTCGATCCGGCAGTCGCCGGTGGCAATGTCGGGCTCGGCCAGAATCACCAGCCGGCCTTCGAAGCCGCTCTGCTTGGCCAGCCGCTCGATGTTCTCGCGCGCGGCGTCGTAGAGCGCGTCGTTGATGCGGACGACGAGATGCGGCGTCGCGACCAGATGCGAGAAGCAGTCCTTGACCAGCGCGACGATCTCGCCGAGTGGCTCGGCGGCGACCAGATCGGCGCACAGCTTGCGCGCGACCGCGACCGCGACGTCGACAGCCTCGGTCTCCATCTTGGTTTCGATGTTGCCGATGCCCGAGGCGATGCCCCGGATGCCGATATTGATCTCTTCCATGGCGAGCGCGACGCGACGGTCGCTCTCGGCCTTGGCCTCGCGCTGGCCGGCGGCAAAGCCGTCCTGATAGGCGCGCGCCTCGGCTTCCGCGACCTTCTGGGCGATTTCGGCCGCAGTCGCGGCCTTCTCGCGCGTCCGATCGGGCGCGGCGAAGTCGTTATCAAACAGGAATTTTGCCGGAGCGGCCATCAATACACCAGCTCGTCGTCGGCGCGGTTCTTGGTCAGCATGATCTCGCCCTTGGCGGCCAAATCCTTGGCGAGGTTGACCAGCAGCGCCTGGGCCTCGTCGACGTCGCGCAGGCGCACCGGACCCATCGCGGCCATGTCGTCCTGGAGCATTTTGGCCGCACGCGAGGACATGTTGCCGAAGAAGAAGTTGCGGACGTCCTCGTTGGCGCTCTTGAGCGCGACGCCGAGCTTGTCCTTGTCGACGTTGCGCATCAAAGTCTGGGCGGAGCCGGAATCCAGCTTCACGAGGTCGTCGAAGGTGAACATCAGCGCCTTGATGCGCTCGGCCGATTCGCGGTTGTCCTCTTCCAGCGAGGTGATGAAGCGGGTTTCGGTCTGGCGGTCGAAATTGTTGAAGATTTCCGCCATCACCTCGTGGGCGTCGCGGCGGCGGGTCTGCGACAAATTGGACATGAATTCGGTGCGCAGTGTCTTCTCCACGCTCTCGATCACCTCCTTCTGCACCGCCTCCATCTTCAGCATGCGGTTGACGACGTCGAGCGCGAGATCCTCGGGGAAGATGCCGAGCACGCGCGCGGCGTGCTCCGACTTCAGCTTCGACAGCACCACCGCGATGGTCTGCGGATATTCGTTCTTGAGGTAGTTGGCCAGCACCTCTTCCTGCACGTTGGAGAGCTTCTCCCACATGTTGCGCCCCGCGGGGCCGCGGATTTCGTCCATGATGCCGTTGACGCGCTCGGGCGCCAGATATTGCTGGAGCAGCCGCTCGGTGGCGTCGAAATTGCCCATCAGCGCGCCGGAGGCCGACATCCGCGAGACGAATTCGAGCAGCATGTCCTCCACCGTGTCGACCTCGACGGTGCCGAGCGTCGACATTTCCAGCGAGAGCTGGCGCACCTCGTCGTCGTCGAGTAACTGCCAGATCTTGCCGCCATATTGCTCGCCGAGCGCCAGCATCAGGATCGCGGCGCGCTTCGGCCCCGCCACCGCTTCGGCCTTGGCGCCGCTTGCCGCACGGCTGCCGGCACGCTGACCGAGCGTGGAGATCACGCTGGTGATGTCGTTGGAATTGGCGTTTTGCAGATTGGCGGCCATGTCAGGTCACTTCTTGATTCACTTGACGCGGGTTATTTGGATGGTTCGGTCAGCCACTGGCGGATGATGGCGACGGTTTCGTTGGGGTTGCGTTCGGCGAGTTCGCCGACGCGATGAACGGACTGGGCATGGACCTGGCCCTGGATGGTGGCGACGTCGATCGCGCTGGCGGCGCCGCTCGGGAGCAGCGCCTGGCCGGCGGCCGGCGAGGCTTCGTCGGAATCGGCGGGGCCGGAGAGGACGCCGGAGATGGCGGCGGCGACTTCGTCGGATGCCAGGATGCGCTTGACCAGCGGGCGGATCACCAGGAACAGCACGATCAGGCCGAGCAGCATCATCACGCCGAGCTCGACGAAGTACATGACGTCGTCCTTGGTGAACTGCAGCATGCCGAGGAAGCCGCTTGGCTCGGCGATCGGGGTGGTGGAGGGGGCATCGGCAAAGCGCAAATTGACGACCTCGACCTGGTCGCCGCGCTTCTGGTCGAAGCCGATCGCCGAGCGCACCACCGTGGCGATGCGGTCGAGCTGCTCCTTGGTGCGGTCGGTGTAGGCGAGCTCGCCCTTGTCGTTCTTTGTGTAGATGCCGTCGACCAGCACCGCGACCGAGATGCGGTTGACCCGGCCGGCCTCGGTCACCTCGGTCTTGGTGGTGCGGGAGATCTCGTAATTGTTGGTCTCTTCGCTCTTTTTGCTCTGGTCCTTGGCCGCGACGCCGCTGTTCTGCTGGTTGCCCGGCAACTCGTTGTTGACGGTGACCTGGCCGTTGTTGTCGGCGGTCATGCTCTGCTCTTCACGGGTCTGGCTCGAGCGCAGCACGCGGCCTTCGGGATCGAACTTGTCCGAGGTCTGGGTGATCTTGTTGAAGTCGAAATCGGCGGAGAGCTGGACCCGCGCGCGCCCCGTCCCCACCACGGAGGAGACGATGTCCTCGACCTGCTTGCGCATCCGTTTCTCGAAGGCGGTGCGGCGCTCGTCGCCGACGGCCTGCTCCGGATCGTTCGCGGCGCCGTCGGCCAGGAGCTGGCCGGCCTCGTCGACGATCGAGACCCGCTGCGGCTTCAGCCCGTTGACGGCAGAGGCGACGAGGTGGCGGATGGCGCGGATCTGCTGGGCTTCGAGCGCGCCGCGGACCCGGACCACGATCGAGGCCGACGGCTCCGGCGCCTCGCGCGAGAACAGCGGGCGCTCGGGCAGCACCAGATGGACGCGGGCGGCCTGGATGCGGTCGATGGCGCGGATGGTGCGGGCGAGCTCGCCTTCCAGCGCGCGCAGGTGGTTGATGTTCTGGACGAAAGAGGTGGTGCCGAGTGCGTCCGACTTGTCGAACACCTCGTAGCCGACGCCGCCGCCCTTGGGCAGGCCGCCCTCGGCGAGCTTCATCCGCAGGCGGGTGACCTTGTCCTTGGGCACCATGATGATGGTGCCCTCGTTGCGCAGCTCGAACTGGATGCCCTGGCGCTCCAGGTCCTTGATGATGCCCGAGGAATCCTCGACGCTGAGGTCGGTGAACAGCGTCGTCATCTGCGGCGTGGTGACGCGCATGATGACGAACGCGAAGAAGCCGACGAGCGCGGCGGTGACCGCGATCATCGCCCCGAACCGGGCGGCTCCGATACCCTTCAGAAAGTCCGCAAGACCTTGCAAGCAACCGCCCCGAGAGATTCGGCTGCTTTCACAGGAAAGGCCGACTGGGCAATTATTGCCTAGGTGATGGTTTCGATATGGTTAACGAAGGTTAAGAGCTGGGACAAAAGTCGCGCCAAAACCAAACATGAAAAAAATCGGCCTCGCGGGGCGAGGCCGATTTTCGTCAAAAGCCGCAGATTTCCGGATTGCCTACTGGCGATATTGCTGGATACGGGTGGTGCGAAGTCCCGCCAGACCATGCTGGTCGATCGAAAACTGCCAGGAGAGGAATTCGTCAACCGTCAGGGTATAACGGCTACAGGCCTCCTCGAGGGAGAGAAGTCCGCCACGAACTGCGGCGACGACCTCGGCCTTGCGGCGGATGACCCAGCGTTTGGTGCCGGGTGCAGGCAGATCCGCAATCGTCAACGGACTACCGTCCGGCCCGATGACGTATTTTACCCTCGGGCGATGGGGTTCTGTCATGGCGTACTCACAAACTCTCAACCACTGAACTCACTCAGGAACCCTACGCGTGCCGGCTTAAAAATCCGCTAAGCCTAAGGCTTCAATACAATTCTCGTTGAAAATGGCTGGAACGCAGCCGTCTCGACCGGCGGGACGGGGCGTCCAGGCCGGCCGAGGGGGGTGTTCGTAAATACATTACTAACGAACAAGGCCTGCGGGGGTGTCGCCAAGCCTCTCAACGTCGTCCTGGCGAAAGCCAGGACCCATTACCCCAGCGCGAAGTTTGGCGAAGACTCGGGGTTACTTCCTCGCGCCAAAACGACTTTCGGTGGCTATGGGTCTTGGCTTTCGCCAGGACGACACGGAATGTGTGGATCGCGCGCCGCCTTTAATTGCTGGCGGTGGCGATGATGCTCTTGACCTGGCTCATCGTATAGCTGGCGCCGTCGATGGTGAGCAGCGGCGGCGACTGGGTCAGGTCGACGGACGATACCGTGCCCTGCACCTGCGCGGCGATGCCGACATTGTTGTTGGCGACGTCCTTGCCCGTGGCCGAGATCGTGTACTTGCCGTCGGGCCATTGCGTGCCGTCGTTGCCCTGGCCGTTCCAGGTGAACGGAACGTCGGTGCCGGCGCCGGCGGTATATTTGCCGGTGAACACGGTCTGGCCGCTGGCATTGGCGATGGTGATGTCGACGGTGGCGTCGCTCGGCACGTTGAGATGCCAGGTCGCCGACGAATTCGTCATGGTCCCGGTCGTGCCGTCGACCAGGGCGGTCTTGCCGACGAAGCCGAGCGCCTGGGTCGCCTGCGTGGTCTGTTGCAGGGTGACGAGCTGGGACAGCGAATCGTTGGTCTTGAGCTGCTGCTCGACGCCGGCGAACTGCACCAGCTGCTGCGTGAACTGGTTGGTGTCGAGCGGATCGAGCGGGTTCTGGTTCTGCAGCTGCGTCGTCAGCAGCGTCAGGAAGGTCTGGAAGTTGCCGGCCAGCGTCGCGCCGGTGCTCGAGCCCAGGCTCGTGTTCGACGAGGAGGATTTCGGCAGGTCGGTCGTGCCCGAGACGACGGACGGGGCGGTGGCGGCATTCGTGGTGGTCATGTTCGAATACTCCTCACACTCTGATATCGACGCCGCTGCTCGATCCGAGCATGCGGCCGTAGCTGCGCCCGACGGGCGCGGCGGGAACTGCGTCCTCGTCGCTGATGATCAGCCGGCGGGCATTGCTGCCATTGTCGTTGTTCTGGCCGGAATTCTGGCCCGACGAATTCTGGTCGCGCAGGCTGAAGGACAGCCCGTTGCTGCCGGTCTTGAGGCCGGCATCGTCGAGCGCGCGCTGCAATTGCGGCGCGTCCTGCCGCAGCATCTGCAGCGTCTCCGGCTTCTCGACGGTGAGATGCGAGGTGACCTGGCCGTTGCGGTCGACATTGATGCGGACGTCGATGCGGCCGAGGTCGAGCGGATCGAGGCTGATGTCGAACCGGGTTTTTCCGGAACGCGCGGCGGCGGCGATCTCGATCGGCACGCCGCTGATCGGAATGGCCGTATTGGTCGCGGCGGTCGCGGTCAGCGTCGCGGTCGATGCGGTCGCAGCCGAGGTCGTATTGGTGATTGGCGCCTGGATCGCGGAGGCGGCCTGCGCGCTGGTGTCGGTGGTGGGGACGGCGGCCTCCGCGCCCGCATGGGCGTGCGCAGGCGTGGCTGAAGCCGTCGCGTCGGCGGAGCGGTCTGGTGCGCCGGCCTTCGCATCGATGGTGCTGGCATCGGCTTCCGGCTTCGTTGTGTGCGGATGCGTGGCGGCGTTGGCGGCCGTCGGCGGGGTCTGCGCGGCGTTGGCCTTGCCTGCGTCCTGGCCGATATTGGAGACGTCGCTCTCGCCTTGCGCGGTAGCGACGGCCTTGAACGAGGGTTTTGGCGTGCCCTGGTCGACGGGGGCGATCAGGCCGCCATTGCTCTTCGCGTCGGTCGCGGTCGCGTCGGTTGTCCCGGTGGCGGCATCGGCCAGCGTCGCCGAGGTGGCGGCATCGACCTTGGCGCCCGCGATCTTCGCGCTCTTGTCTCCCGGCGTCGCGGTATCGGTCTTGGCGCCCTGGATCTGCGCCGCAATGGAGGCGCTGGCGGCGATGCCGGCGGCGGCGATCGTCAGCGGCGAGGAGGCGGAGCTGGCGGCCTGGGTCGCGGCCGCGTTCGGATCGAGCGGCACGACCGGCGCGGCCACCACGATTGCATTGGGATCGGGCACGGCCGTCTGCGTCGCGTCAATCTGCGCGGTTGCCGCGGCATCGACGGCGACGGCGAGGCCATCAGTGCCGTCGGTCTTGTCCCCCTTGGTCTCGTCGGACTTGTCCGCCGATTTGGCGTCGGAGGTCTCAGACTTGTCCTTGGTCTTGGTGGGCTTGGCCGGATCGGCCGTCGTGTCGCTCGTGCTGTCGTTCTTGCTGTCGTTTTTGGCGGGCGCGGGATTGTCGGTGTTGTCGCCGGCCTTGCTCTGCGAGGGCCGGTCGGTCGCCGAATGATCGCGCGAGCTCCTGTCCGAAGCGGAGGACGACGAATCGGTCCGGCGCGGGCTGTCCTGCACGGCGGACGTCGCGCTGTCGCCGATGGCCTGGGTGTTGCTGTCGACCAGCGAGCCGAAGGAATCGTTGGCGGAGCTGTCTTTCGGGGCTTGCGAGCGGGCAGGCTTTTGCTGCGCGCTGGGAACCTGCACGCTTGCCACTACATCTGACGTACGACCGACCACAGGCAACCCCTTCACAACATCTTCGGTAGAAGAGGTAGCAAGGAGCGGGCCAGCCTCGCCAACAGGTGTTTTATATAACAAAATCAATATCTTGAAGAATCGGAGCGGCCGCCCCGAGGCCTTTCAACCCCCCGCCATTTCTGCCTCCCCGGCAAGAATTGCCCTAACCTGGCAGCCCGTGATTGCTTCACCGCTAGGCCGCCTATATTAAAGAGACAGCTCTCAGCCGCTTTCGACCGGGCAAGCCGCGCTCTTCGGGAACTCTCAGGTCCCGGGAATCGCCGATGTCCCGCCGGAAGCACCCAGCGGATCGCCCCACGCCGCCGTCACAACGCTTTAAGGCCCATGCTCAACAGTCTGGATCTCGAAGGCCGTCCTGAGGATACCAGGGTCGTCGTTGCCATGTCGGGCGGCGTCGATTCATCGACGACGGCTGCGCTTTTGAAGGCGGAAGGCTACGACGTCGTCGGCATCACGCTGCAGCTCTACGACCATGGTGCTGCGACCCATCGCAAGGGCGCTTGCTGCGCCGGCCAGGACATTCACGACGCCCGCGACGTCGCCGCCAAGCTCGGCATTCCCCACTACGTGCTCGATTACGAGGACCGCTTTCGCGAGTCGGTCATCGACGTCTTCGCCGACAGCTACGCGCTCGGCGAGACGCCGGTGCCGTGCATCGAGTGCAACCGCTCGGTCAAGTTCCGCGACCTCTTGAAGACCGCGCGCGAGCTCGGCGCCACCGCGCTCGCCACCGGCCATTACGTCGCCTCGCGCCGGCTCAATGACGGCTCCCGCGCGCTGGTCTGCGCGGCCGACAGCGACCGGGACCAGAGCTATTTCCTGTTCGCGACCACGCGCGAGCAGCTCGACTTCCTGCGCTTTCCGCTCGGCGACATGACCAAGCCCGAGACCCGCGAGCTCGCTCGCCGCTTTGGCCTCGCGGTCGCCGACAAGCACGACAGCCAGGATATCTGCTTCGTGCCGACGGGCCGCTACACCGACATCATCACCCGCCTGCGGCCGAACGCGATGGACCCCGGCGACATCGTCGATCTCGCCGGACGCGTGCTCGGCCGGCACAACGGCATCGCCAATTTCACCATCGGCCAGCGCCGCGGCCTCGGCATTGCAGCCGCCGCGCCGCTGTTCGTGGTGCGGCTGGAGGCCGCCAACCGCCGCGTCGTCGTCGGCCCGCGCGAGGCCTTGAAGATGCATCGCATCGTGCTGCGCGACGTCAACTGGATCGGGAGCGGCGACATCGACCGCGCCATCGGCAATGGCCTCGAAATGTTCGTGCGCGTGCGCTCAACCCGCGCGCCCCAGCCCGCCTGGCTGCGCGGCGAAGGCGGCCACTACGAGGTCGAGCTCGTCGCCGGCGAAGAGGGCGTCTCGCCCGGCCAGGCCTGCGTGTTCTACGACGCGCCCTCCGGCCAGGCCCGCGTGCTCGGCGGCGGCTTCATCCAGAGCGCCGCGGCGAAGGTCGCGAGCAGCACGGCGCGGCCGCTGGTGGAAGTGGTTCGCGGTTGATCATGAGATTGGATCGCGCTGCCGCGGCACCGCAAGTGCGCCCCCTCTCCCGCCTGCGGGAGAGGGTTGGGGAGAGGGCTCTCTCCACCAGCGATATCTCGCGAGCGGAAAGAACCCTCATCCGCCGCGCTCTCACGAGCGCGTCGACCTCCCCCGCAAGCGGGGGAGGTGCACCAACGTCGGGGTTGGCATCGATCTCACTTTTGTTCATGACACTCTAAAGAAACGCGCAGGGCAGGGGGCATGGCAGCAGACATCTCGCGGGCCGGGGTCGAGAAGGCCTATGGCCGCTGGGCGCCGGTCTATGATCTCGTGTTCGGCAAGGTGTTCGACGCCGGACGGCAGTCGACCATCGCCGAGGCCGACCGGATCGGCGGCCGCATCCTCGACGTCGGCGTCGGCACCGGCCTGTCGCTCTCGGACTATGCGCGCACCACAAAAATCTGCGGCGTCGACATTTCCGAGCCGATGCTGCGCAAGGCGCAATCGCGCGTGCGGAGCTTGCGGCTTTCCAATGTCGAAGTGCTCTCGGTGATGGACGCGAAAAACCTCGCCTTCCCCGAAAACTTCTTCGACGCGGTGGTCGCGCAATATGTCATCACCGCCGTGCCCGATCCCGAGGGCACGCTCGACGAGTTCGTGCGCGTCTTGAAGCCCGGCGGCGAGCTGATCCTCGTCAACCACATCGGCGCGGAAAAGGGTTTTCGCAAACTCTCCGAGCTCGCGTTCGCGCCGCTTGCCCGCCGCCTGGGCTGGCGCCCGGAATTCCCGTGGGCCCGCCTCGTCAACTGGGCCGCCAGACACGGCGGCGTCACGCTGGCCGAGCGCCGCCCCATGCCGCCGATGGGCCATTTTTCGCTGATCCGCTACCTCAAATCGTAACGAGATTTGCCCGGCGCGCAGCCAAGCCCGCGGTGCGCTTCCTCCCCCGCGAGCGGGGGAGGGTCGGGGAGAGGGCTCTCTCCACCCGCGACATGTCGCGAGTTACTCCGTCATCGCGAGCGTAGCGAAGCAATCCAGACTGCCTCCGCGGAGGGATCCTGGATTGCTTCGCTACGCTCGCAATGACATGCGGAAACCTGAGGGGGTCCAACCCCGATCACATCGCATTTCCCCGGGAACATCGCCCCCGATCCCGGCGTTTCCCTCTCATGCGCACGACATCAAACATCATTCTTGCGGGCCTCCTGATCGCCGCCTCAGGCGTCGCGATCGCGCAGGCCCCACCCGCCCCGGCGACGCCGCCGCAAGCGACCGCGCCGCCATCCCCACAACGCGCCGCCGGCTGCGCGCCTTCGGACCGGTTGACCACGACCCCCGAGGGCACCACCACCGGCCAGTCCCGGGAACCGCTTGGCGACAAATTGGCAAAATCCGACGGCGTGCTCTGCCCGCCCTCCGGCGTGGACCCCGACATGCACGCCCCCGCGCCCTCGACGGACGGCGCCATGCCGGTCATCCCACCCCCCGGCAGCCCCGGCGGCGACTCAACCGTCCGCCCAAAATAGGCGGATTCGCTCTTTCTTCCGCCTCTCCCCGCCCGCGGGGAGAGGCCGAAATCCGCGCAAAGCGCGAATTTCGGGTGAGGGGGAGTCTCCGCGAGTCTGGTCCCGAAAAACGGCCAGTTGGCCTTCAAAATCCCCGCTTTTCACTCTCCCGCGGACTTGTGGTGCCGAAGCGTAGCGAAGGCGGATTGACAGCCCGCCGCCCCCTTCCTTATATGCCGCGCGTTCGCGAGATCGGCTGTTCCGCCGTTCGCGACCCTGTGGCGGGGTAGCTCAGCTGGTTAGAGCACGGGAATCATAATCCTGGGGTCGGGGGTTCGAGTCCCTCTCCCGCTACCAAACTCCGGCTAATTCCTTGATTTCCCCATAGTCAGCCTATCCAGCTGGCGACGCCGAGGATGGGGCGCACGAAGCCGGGGCATGGGCGGTCGTTGCCTCGATTAGGCTTATCGCCGTGGCGCAACCCGCATTTTCTGAATTGTCCGTGGACCCGCAGTTGGGGCTGCGTCGGCTTGGCTTTGTCAGGGCTCTCGCACGCGCCGCAGCAAACGGTGCTTACCAACAGTAGCGAACACAAAAGCGCTCGCGTTTACGGCAACCTTCGGTATCAAATAGCACCTGAGAAAAACTAATACGGGTTGATTCAGGGGGCGCCGTTGAGGATTTCGAAGAAGTTTCGTTTGGGCCTTACTCAACCGTCATTGGACTTTGTCGACGTTGATACGAGAAACGACACGAAGGTTTTTATCAGCCCGTCCGCACTGGCAACGGTGCCGTCTGATTGGGGCAATAATTGCGTTCATCTAATTCAAAGCTTCTTTCGCCAAGTGCTTGGTTTAATCAAGGCTGGCAAAAATCGCGAGGCGGAGGAGTTACTTTTGGTTCTCCGTGAACCGAATGAAACTCATCTTGGATTATCCAAAGGGAAGTCTCAAGGTCGAGCGCTTGGCAAAGGTTCAGCCAGGGTTCTGTGGCACGCCCTGAGCACTAGCGAGGCGGCAAAGAGCGGCCTTCTTACTGATCTGGAAGATGCTGCCCTAATGATCGAGGGGATCAGCGTCGACATTATTTCTGATATGACCACGAATATCATTCGAGGACCGTTGATCGAGTACACTCAACGCATGTGTGACCAACACGGCATACCAACGACGCAAGGCGTTGATACAGGCCCGCTGTGGGACTCTCACAGCAAGCTTTGGGTCAGTCGACTGGACAGGCTGCCGTTAACTGAGAGTGGCAAGCTTCTGCTCGTACCGAAAGCCATTGTAAGGCAACAGCCCGACTTCGACGCGGGAGAGTACTATCGTCATTTCTTGATTACGCATATGCGACATGCCGAGCTAGATGGCGGTTCTGCCCTTGTTGAGCTTTTGAAGAACGGCAGACGCCGAGTTACGAAGAAGGCGCTTGTTGAGAAGTACGGTGGAAACAAAGCGGCCATTGTGCGCGAGTCGCTGAAATACCCGGCGGCTCTTAGAGAATACAAAGAAAGCAAGGAGGCGAAAAAGCGTCCTCCCCTGTCTCTCGAAAAGATTGCCGAGCTACAGAAGGCAGCTCAACCCGATTGGGCAAAGCTCCTGGATGATGTCGTCTCCCTCAGTCCAGGAAAAGACGACGCAGATAGATACGAAAAGGCAGTCGAAGCGCTGTTTACAGCCTTGTTTTACCCGGCACTGACATCGCCTGTTTCTCAACACAAGATTCATGACGGTCGAAAACGAATCGACATCACCTATACAAACATGGTGACTGCCGGCTTCTTTAGGTGGATTGCGGCGCATTATCCTGCCCCGCAGATATTCGTCGAATGCAAAAACTACACCCGCGATCCAGAAAACCCTGAATTAGACCAACTTATAGGTCGGTTTTCGCCGAGCCGAGGGCGGGTCGGGCTGCTGGTATGCAGAACTTTTAAGAATAAGGCGCTTTTCGAACGGCGGTGCCGAGATGGTAGAATTGACGACCACGGCTATATCATCGCGCTCGATGACACCGACCTCAAAGCGCTGGTCAAGTTTCGTCAGGAAAACGATCTTTACGAGGAGTTTCCGCTGCTTAGATCAAAGTTCCAGAAATTGATCGATTGAGGGAAGCTCAAGCGACAGGTCGTAGGGCGGGACTCAAGGGCGGTTGTCGTGCATCCCCGAAACCAACGCTCCCGTAGACTTTAGGGTCGCCTCCGTGAGGCTTGGGGATCAGCCGATCGCTTGACCTTATCTATCCGGTGCTGATCGTTCGATAATTGCATCAAAGGCCCACAGCCTATCGTCGTCCGAAGAGCGCAATAGCGTCGGCTGCGTCCTATGTCTGAAGACTCTCTAATCGCCGTGCAGAAGCCTTATTGCGCCCGCCGAGGGAGGTAACACATGAATGTTGGAAATAGTCCGCAGGTAAATGTAAGGCCCCTGAGTGGGGGGACGACGAAACCTTCCCGCAAATGTCGCCATGTTCTCAGAGTTGAAGCCGACACGTCCAAGTTCTCAGAGCTCTACGATCAGATGAAACTGTTGGCAGGCGATACACAACGGTTTGTCGAGGTGTTGCCCGGTCACGCCGCCTTTCATTTTGAAAAGTTCGACGTTTACACCGCCTTTCGATCTTTGGTGGTCAGCAGGCATGTTCGGATTCTGCGGCCCGGGGAGGACCTTGCGCCCGAGAAAATGATGATCGTCGCAACTCCTATGAGTGATAAATTCAAGGAGTGCAGACTTCGCGTTCATGACGACGCGTTTGAGGCTCGGCTTGCGCAGCACATAATGGGTCCAATTCTTTCGAGGCTAAACGAGGTTTCGGTCGATTACATATATGAACCTAGCATATTCTTGCGCCGCTCTATGGTGCGCTATCTCGTTCTGGCGTTGTACCGACTCCTAGATAAGCCAAACGAGAAAGGAGCAACCGGTGTAACAGCGTCGATTCAGAGCCTTCTGGAGATGGCGAGATCGGAAGATATCCTTCTGCCAGAGCAACTCGCTGCGCTTGAGCGGGACTTTGAAAAAGTCAAAGCAGATGGAGCGGATGGAGAATACGACATCCTCACTGCCATCCGGGAAGTAAGGAATATCCAAGTCGCTCATAGTCTCATCCCTCACTCCGATCCGACAGATCAACTGTGGGCGCACCACCTCGACAACTTTGCCGATGAAGTATTCCGCCTGATGGTAGAGTTGGAAGGAGTGCTCACTGAAGCCACGGGAGCGGCCTTGAATTGTTTGAGAAACAATGCAGATCGGTTCCGCGATAACACGGGAGCATTCTGGCAGTTGCTCGTTACCGAGAGCACGCCATACGAAGACGTCTGGCGCCGCC
Organism: Bradyrhizobium sp. 21; assembly: GCF_023073335.1. Classification (GTDB taxonomy): domain Bacteria; phylum Pseudomonadota; class Alphaproteobacteria; order Rhizobiales; family Xanthobacteraceae; genus Bradyrhizobium. The sequence continues at coordinate 49,028 of NZ_JADPJG010000003.1, read as the reverse complement.
GTTCGCCTAAGGTGAAAGCAGCATTGTCAAAATAGGAAACACGGGCAGGCGCAGTCGTCGGTAAGTTGCGAATGCCTAGGGCACCACAAACCGTGAACCCTCATTGCTGTTGTCTGGAGAACGGCCGAGTGTGCTATGTCATTTGATCCGACCAATATGCTTGCGGTAAGCCGAACGGCTGGCCGCTTGGCGTCAGGATATTACGCTTTCCTCGTTGCTCAGTATGTGGCGGCAAATCCCCTTTCCATAAACGCCTTGCCGCCAAATGGAGAACTGGGGCAAAGCCCGATCGGCAAGATAGCGAGGAAAGATGGCACGTTTCACACGCTTAATTTGCGTTACTACCTCGACCTCTTCCGAGAGGATCAGAAAATACAGACCGAAATCTTGCGGGCGTGGGCTTTGGGCGCGCTAATCTCGCTGGGCGACGAATTATCGGCGCATCGGTATTTTGATCGAGCACCAATTTTGGAGCTTGTGTATCACCTCCGCAATGGAGTTGCTCACGGTAACCGATTCAATACGACTGGAGGTGGTCTCCGTCGACTGGCGCAGTTTCCTGCTCACAATCGCGCAGCCATGTCAAAAAGCCCGACGGGTATCACCTATGAGATAACGCCAGCACTGAGCGGTTCCGTCCTATTCGGCTTCATGGGGCCGGCTGACGTTATCGACCTACTGCAATCAGTCGAACTGCATTTGTCGAAGGCGGCTGGAGCCAGACGGTAGCTCATGAAATAACGGCGATCACTAATTGACCGCAAATCAGAATTTCGATGTTGCGGTTTTCCGGCGGCGAATGGCCCAAGTCTTGTCTTCGCTCAACCCTGAAACGAGTCGCCTCCTTAATGTCTCCGCCTCTTGCCCGTCGGGCAAAACACCCGCTGCCCCGTCAATCCCTCGGCACGAAAATATTCCACTTTACCGAAATTCGGGTTTGGCGTATGTGTCGCTCATCCCGGCTCATCCTTGAGGGCGATCTTGTGGTCGTCACGTTCGCGAGCCGGGCTTGCGGTGGACGCGGCAGCGTTCGGGTGCGAGAGGTGTGGGCAGGGCGGATTGCTCTCCGTGAGCCCAAAACTTCGTACCGACGAGCGGCGCTGCTAGGCTTCGTCTCGCCTGTAAGTTTCCGGCTCCGTCGACAGGGCTGGAAAAACTGCGGCGAAATGGCGGGCCGTGCGTACGGCAAAACCGTGTGGTCCTGACCGTCGTTGCTACGGTCAAGCTCTTGCGGATGCGGCATTGGCGTCAACCGGCGCAGTGTCGGCGACTTCTGTGAGAGTGAGGGAGGCCAGCAGGAACTCGGCTCCCGGGAGAGCACGGCATAAGCCGTCCAACCATCGCGCAGGGAAGGCCGAGTGATTGGCTACACCTGTATGCTGCTGTGCGGCTCTTTTGCGCTACATCTTCGCGCAGCGGACCGCGGGTGCCAGCCGGCACCCGGCCTTCCCTGTGCCCTCTTGGACAAGAGGGTGGAATGACGAAGCAAACCTCGGGCGAAACGCGCCGCGAGAACGAGAGGCCATGTCCGCTGTCGGAAAGGTCTCTCGATCATGTCGCGGCATGCAACCGAAGCCTATCCCTGTCGAAGGCAGGATCTGACGAAGCAGGCCTTGATGCGATTTGGAGCGAGTGACCTCACGCGGCGCGGCGGCGAGTCGTTGCCTTTGTCTTGGCCTTTGTCTTGGCCTTTGCCTCTGTTTTTGCTTTTGCCTCTGTTTTTGCCTTCGGATTCTCCGGCGCCGCCGATGGCGAGTTGCGTCGAGCACCAGGGCCGGGGTGGGTATGAACCTCCTTGGCCAAAAGCGGCTCGCCGCATTCGGAGCAAACCATGACCGGATGGAAGTCCTTGCCGCATTTGCGGTGCTCATGCAGCAAAGGCCGCCCGCGGGCGTCGACCATGTGAATGTCGCCCCAGTGCACGATCGCCATCATGATCGGATAGAGATCGAGCCCCTTCTGGGTGAGGATGTATTCGTGCCGCTTGGGCGAGTCCTGATAGGGAATACGGCGCAGCACGCCCTGCCGGACCAGCTTCTTCAGCCGTTCGGCGAGCAAATGGCGGGTAATTCCGAGCGAAGACTGAAATCCCTCGAAACGACGTGTGCGCAGGAAGCATTCACGCAGGATCAGGAGCGTCCAGCGATCGCCGATCACGCCGATGGTTCGGGCCATCGAACATGGCTCTTCCTCCAGCTCACCCCATTTCATTCATGCTCTCCACTCTGCCCGCGGCTTCCACTCTAATCGTCCATGGCCTCTCTTGTTCACGCGATAGTTCTAGATTGGAACTTAACGAGAAACAATCCCTTGCCGGGCATGCGTATTTCCGCACGAGTTCTACCAGAATTGACAGTTCGTTTTTAGAACTATATGAATGATTGGCAGTCTGTGTTCGGCCCTCTGGCGCCGATCGTCCCGCTTCGCACACGACAGATCCAATCTGACCGGGAGAAGGCCCTTGCAAAAGAGAAACGCGACCGTGGCCGTGATCGGCGCCGGTGATTTTATCGGCAGCGAGATTGCAAAGAAGTTCGCCTCCGAGGGCTTTACGGTGTTCGCGGGACGTCGCGACGGCGCCAAGCTCGAACCGCTCGTCAAGGAGATCGAGACGGCCGGCGGCGAAATTCACGCACGCGCGCTCGATGCGCGCAAGGAGGAGGAGATCATCTCCTTCCTCGGCGATGCCGACAAGCACGCGCCACTCGAGGTCTGCATCTTCAACGTCGGCGCCAACGTCAATTTTCCGATTCTGGAGACGACCGAACGGGTGTTCCGCAAGGTCTGGGAAATGGCTTGCTATTCCGGCTTCCTCGCCGGCCGCGAGGCCGCGCGCCTGATGCTGCCCCGCGGCCAGGGCAATATCTTCTTCACCGGCGCGACGGCGAGCTTGCGCGGCGGAAGCGGCTACGCGGCCTTCGCCAGCGCCAAGTTCGGCCTGCGTGCGGTCGCGCAAGCCGCGGCGCGCGAACTGGGCCCGAAGAACATTCATGTGGCGCATCTGATCATCGATTCCGGCGTCGACACGGAATGGGTACGGCAGCGGCGGATCGAGGCGCTGGGTCCGAACGCGCTGGACAATCCCGACCTCCTGATGCCGCCATCGTCGGTCGCCGAATCCTACTGGCTGCTCTATCAGCAGCCCAGGAGTGCCTGGACCTTCGAGCTCGAGATTCGTCCCTTCGGCGAGAAATGGTAGCGGCAGCCGCTGACGATGGAGCTGCTGACGATGGGCTCATGGGCCGTTCGGCAGGCGTTCAGAACGAATTGCCGAAGCGGTGCTCCGGAAGTCCCTGCGCGATCCCGTGAATCGCGAGAACGTGACCCGCCTGGGGTTCAACGCTCAATTGCTCGCGGTCCAGAAACTTTCTGGCCGTCGTCACGAACAAGGTCTTCAGGTCGGCTCCGCCGAAGCACACGCAGGTCGGATTGGTCGCCGGCACCGCAATGACGGTGTCGATGCGGCCGTCCGGCCGATAGCGTATCACCCGGCCGCCGGAGAAGAACGCGGTCCACAATCCGCCGGCGACGTCGACACACGCGCCGTCGGGCCTCTCCCCGGAGCCGCTGTAGTCCGCGAACAGCCGTCTGTTGCGGATCACGCCGTCATCGAGATCGAAGTCGAACTGCCAAGTGCGGTATCGCCGCGTATCGGTGAAATAGAGCGTGCGGTTGTCGGGCGAGAACGCAATGCCATTGGTCACGATGACATCGCCGAACATGTGCGCTGGCCGGCCGTCCGCGTCCACACGATACAGCGACCCGTTCGGCCGATGCAGCTGGTTGTCCATGGTGCCGATCCATAGCCGGCCCCGCGCGTCGACGCGGCCGTCGTTGAGGCGGTTGTTCGGGCCGCTTTCGACCTCGCAGAGCTGGCTTGGAGCACCGTCGCCGGACGAGCGTCGATAAAGCCGCAGATCCTGCGCCAGCAGGTGGGAGCCATCTGCCGTCAGGGCCTGACTGCCGAGGAAGTTGCACGCGTAGGGAAAGACCTGATGAGCGCCGGTCGCCGGATCGAAGCATTGATGCAGCTGCCGGTCGATGTCGACCCACCACAGCTTGCGGGAGCGGTCGCACCACAACGGCGTCTCGCCGAGGATGTCGCCTGCGGCGACCGCGGTCTCGACCCGATGCGCGGGGATCATGCTGGCGGTCATCCCGAAATCCTATTCCAGCCGCGCGCGCTATCGCCGAAAGCCTCATATCCGTCCGCGGTGACGGCGGTCGTGTCCTCCAGCTTGATGAAGCCGCGCGCGTGGGGCAGCGTGGTCTCGATCGAGATCACCATGCCGGCTTCAAGCGGTTCGTTGGCGTCGTCGGCGGGATAGGGGACGGGGCCGCTCGATGTCAAACGCGGCGCTTCGTGGCTGACGATCCCCATGCCATGGGCGACGAAATGCATCTGCTTGCCGTGAGTGGACTGCGCGAGCGCCTCGTTGGCCGCGGCATAAATGCCGCTGCCGGCGAGGCCGGCCCGGATCGGCACGCGGGCTGCCTGCTGCACCAGGTCGATCTCGCCGAGCAGATCGAGCAGCTCGCCGTCGGGCGCGCCGTGGACGGCCATGCGGCAGAGGTCGCCGATGTAGCCCCGGTAGTTGCCTCCCGAATCCAGCGAGATGACGTCGCCCGGTGCGAGACGCTGCTCGGATGGCGCCCTGTTGAGGCTCGTTCCCAGCGTCACCAGCCCGTATTCGAAAATCATGTCGCGCGACAGCTCGGCCCGCCGCAGATGATCGATGATTTCGCGCTTGCTCTGCCCGGGGCGGATCTGGTCGACCGTATCGATCATGGAGGCGACGACGCGCTCGGAGGCTTCGCGGAGAACCTCCAGCTCGGCGGCCGTCTTAACGGCGCGCAGTCTCTCGAGCGGGCGCATCGCCTCGACGAAGCGGCCATGGCCGAAATCTTTGCGCAGCACGTCCGCCGCATCGGCCGGCAGAAACGAACCCTCGATGCCGATACGAGATGCAGATGTCGCGACGGACTTCAGGTGCTTGACGGCGAGCGCCATCGCCTCGACCGTGGTCGACGATCCGAACACGACCGCCGGCATCCAATGGCCGTCGCTCGTCCGGTTCCGGACGCTGTCGCGCTCGTTCCGGTTGGCGATATAGGCCGACTTCTCCAGCGCGCCCTTCACATAGACGAGAACGGGCAGGTACCGGCTGATGCCGATCGCCTCCATGTAGTCGAACTGGAAATGATAGTAGCCGCCAAGCAAATACTGGATGTTGTGCTTGGAGGTGACGATCAGCACGTCGATGCCGGCATCGTCGAGCAGGCGGTCGAGCCTGGCCGTGGAGAAGGGAATGCCGCAACGCATGTGATTCTCGCTGCTCAGTCCTCGTTCCAGGAGGCGAGGGCGTGCGCGACGCAGCCGTTGATGTGCTCGGTGAGCACGGCTCTGGCGCTCTTGATGTCGCGCTTGAGGGCGCATTCCAGCAGCGCCTTGTGCTGGTTGATCGTCTCCGCGCCGCGGTAGCGCAGCGCATAGCGGAAATATTTGTCGAACACGACCGCGTGGGTCTGCATCAGCTCGCGCGAACCGCAAGCCGAGATAAGCGCCTGGTGGAATTCGCCGTCGTAGCGTTTGCGCAGCTCGGGATCGTCGCCTTCGCTGAGCACGGTACGTTCGGTCGCCGCCAGCTTGTGATGCGCCGACACCACGCGGCCTTCCCACTCCACGTCGCCGGCGCGGAACGATTCGGCCATCGCATGATGTTCCAGCAGGATACGGAGACCGGCGAGCTCACGCAGGTTCTGGATGGAGATCGGCGCCACCTCGAAGCCGCGCTGGCCCTCCGCGACCACGAATCCCTCGGACGCCAGCCGATTGAGGATCTCGCGCAGCGTGGAGACGCTGACGCCGTAGTCTTCCTTCATGGCGTCGAGCCTGAGACGCACCGAGGGCGTGAGCACGCCAAAAATGATGTCGGAGCGAATCCGCTGGTAACCGCTGTCGCCCGCCGACAAGGGCCGTCCCTCGAGTGACGTCATGCTCTCCGATCCCGCGAACGTGTGCGCAGCGCCCTATGGCCAAGCGCTAAACTACCAATGTCGCCCGCAATATAGCAGACACCGGTCCTCAGATGTATTCCAAATTATCATAGGAATTTCAAATTATCATTTGACCAAGAAATATAGTTATGTTTTTTGGTTGACCTGAGGGTGCAGAAAATAATGGCTGAAGCCGCCGCCGCGCCCCGATCGAACAGGGAGGTCAAAATGAGCTTGTTGGTACGGGCGCTGTCTGCGACGGCAATCTGCGTGGCGCTGACGGTCGGCGCATCCGCTCAGGAGATTCAGGAGCGGACGATCAGGTGGGGGCATCTGAACAACACCGATCACCCCGTCAGTGCGGGGGTGCAGAAATTTGCCGAGATCCTGCTGGCGAAGAGCGGGGGCAAGATGAAGGTTCGCGAGTTCGCGGCCTCGCAACTCGGCAACGAGCTGCAGCAGCAATCGGCGCTGCGCGGCGGCACGCAGGAAATGCTGTCGGCCTCGACGACGTCGCTTGCGACCGTCGTTCCGGAGTTCGGGCTCATCGATTTCCCGTTCCTGTTCAACACGGTCGAGCAGGCCGATGCTCTCGCGACCGGCAAATTCGGCAAGGCGATGATCGACACGCTGCCGTCGAAGGGGCTTATTGGCCTTGGATATTGGGGCCTGGGCTTTCGCAACGTCACCAATAGCACCCGCCCGATCACCAAGCTCGAGGACTTCAGCGGCCTCAAGCTTCGCGTGATTCCGAACCCGGTCTATCTCGAAAGCTTCAGTGCCTTTAAGGCCAATCCGGTCCCGATGGCCTTCGGTGAGCTGTATTCGGCGCTGGAGACCCGAACCGTCGACGGCCAAGAGAATCCCTACACGGTCATACTCTCGAACAAATTCTACGAAGTGCAGAAATACGTTTCCGCCACAAATCACACCTTCACCCTGAACATCATTCTGGTGAGCAAGGTCTTCTGGGACAAGCTGTCGCCGACCGAGCAGGGGCTGATGCGCGAAGCGTATGAGGAGAGCCGCCCCTACCAGAAGGAGCAGACGCGCCTTCAGACCGAAAAGGCTCTGACGGAGCTGCAGGCCAAGGGCATGCAGTACAATGCGATCGCTCCCGAGGAAACGGAGCGCATGCGGAAGGCAGCACAGCCGGTCGCGGACAAGATTTCTGCCAATCTTCGTCCCGAGACGGTGAAGCTCTTCAACGAAGAGGTCGAGCGCATCCGCAAGGACGTGAAGTAGTCGGCCTTTTCAGCATGCAAGAGACGGAGCCGACCGGTCGGTCGGGTCCTAACCTGACTTTGCCTGGACCGCACAGATGGCACGATATCTCGACCTCTATTGCACGCTCCTGAAGGGCATCATTGCCGCGTTTCTTGCGGTGATGGTGGTGCTGGTCTTCGGCAACGTGGTTCTGCGCTACGGCTTCAACTCCGGAATCACGATTTCCGAGGAGCTGTCGCGCTGGTTCCTGGTCTGGCTGACTTTCCTCGGTGCCATCGTGGCGATGCGCGAGCACGCGCATCTGGGAGTCGATACCGTCGTGCGGATGCTGCCGGCCTTCGGCAAGCGCATCTGCTTCGTCATCAATTACGTCCTGATGCTGTTCGCCGACTGGCTCCTGCTCTCGGGAAGCTGGCGCCAGACGATCATCAATATCGACGACCGCGCGCCGGCGACCGGCCTATCGCTTGGCATCTTCTATGGTGTGGGCGTGATTTTCGGCGTTTCGGCCGGAATCATCCTTCTCTACGACCTGTTCCGTGTCGTGTCTGGACAGGCCAGCGAAGCCGACATGGTAGCCGTCAGGGAATCGGAAGAGCACTGATGTCGTCTCCTCGTCTCGTGTCGCCCGGCGCTCACATCCTGACAATCATCGGGATCACGCCATGACGATTGCCGTCTTCACCTTCTCGCTGCTTGGCGCCATGGCGCTGGGCATGCCGATCGCCTTTGCGCTGATCGTCTGCGGCGTGGCCCTGATGAGCACGATCGACATGTTCGACGCCCAGATCGTGGCGCAGAACATCATCAACGGCGCGGACAGCTTTCCGCTGATGGCCATTCCCTTCTTCATGCTCGCCGGCGAAGTCATGAACAAGGGTGGTCTGGCCAAGCGGATCGTCAATGTTGCGCTCGTCGCCGTCGGACATTTTCGCGGCGGACTTGGTTACGTCACCATCCTCGCGTCCTGCATGCTTGCGTCGCTCTCCGGCTCTGCGGCGGCCGATGCCGCGGCGCTGGCCGCCCTGCTGGTGCCGATGATGGTGGCGGCGGGCCACAAGAAATCCTACGCGGCGGGTCTGGTGGCGGCCGGCGGCATCATCGCGCCCGTCATTCCGCCCAGCATCGGGTTCGTCATCTTCGGTGTCGCCGCCGGCGTTTCGATCTCCAAGCTGTTTCTGGCCGGGATCGTCCCCGGGCTGATGCTCGGGGTGGGGCTCTGCCTGGCATGGTCGTGGGTGGTGCGCCAGGAGAACCTGACGCCGCCGCCGAGAGCATCGCTCTCGGAGATGGTGAAGGCGGTGGTCGACGGCTTCTGGGCGCTGATGCTGCCGGTGATCATCGTCGTCGGCCTGCGTTTCGGCATCTTCACGCCGACCGAAGCCGCGGTGGTCGTCGCCGTCTATTCGCTGTTCGTCGCGACCTGCATCTATCGGGAATTGAAGCTGTCGCAGCTTTATGCCGTGTTCGTCTCCTCGGCTCTGACGACGAGCATCGTGATGTTTCTCGTGGCAGCGGCGCTGGTGTCGTCATGGCTCATCACGGTGTCCGAGATTTCGGCCCAAGTCGTCACCCTGCTGAAGCCGTTCATGGGCAACAACACGCTCCTGATGCTGGCGATCATGGTCGTGGTGGTCATCGTGGGAACGGCCCTCGACATGACGCCGACCATCCTCATCCTCACGCCGATCCTGATGCCGATCGTCAAGGCGGCGGGCATCGATCCCGTCTATTTCGGCGTCCTCTTCATCATCAACAACGCGATCGGCCTCATCACGCCGCCGGTCGGTATCGTGCTGAATGTGGTTTGCGGTGTCTCCAGGATCAGCATGGAGGACATCATCAAGGGCGTCTGGCCCTTCCTGATTGCACAGCTCGTGGTCCTGTTCCTGATGGTGCTGTTCCCGGGGCTGGTGACGATTCCGGCCAAATGGTTCGCCGGCTAGGGCCGCGTTGGCGCAAAGTGCGATCATGAAAATACGAGAAGGAAGGGCGCAATGGCCGCAAAGATCATGATCCTCAACGGACCCAATCTCAATTTCCTCGGCATCCGCGAGCCTCATATCTACGGCTCGACGACGCTCCAGGAGATCGAGGCGAGCTGCCAGGCGCTGGCCGATCAGCTCGGCGTTTCGATGTCGTTCCACCAATCGAACATGGAGGGCGAACTCGTCAGCCTGATTCAGTCCGCCCATGGCAGCGCGGACGCAATCATCATGAATCCCGCCGCCTATTCGTTCACCTCGATCGCGCTGATCGATGCGCTGAAGATTTTCGAGGGCGTGAAGATCGAGGTGCATATCTCGAACATCCACGCGCGGGACGAACTGCACCGCCACTCGATCACCTCGAGCGCCTGCACGGCGGTCATTTGCGGCCTGGGTCCATATGGCTATCTCGCCGCGATGCTGGCGGCCGTTCAACGGCTGGCGCAATTGCCTGAAACCATTCCGCCGGCTCTGCACGGGCTTGCGGCCGGCGGCAAGGCGTAGGCACGGAGGGGGCGATGCGCGGCACGGGATTTCTCGCCATCTGGAGCGACGTCGAGGCTCGAGACCTGACCGACTACCTTCACTGGCTGACGCGTGAGCACACGACGGAGCGCGTGACGACCAAGGGCTTCCTGGCATCGCGTGTCTTCCGCGCGGCAAGGGACGACATCAACCGCTTCTTCATTCTGTATGAGCTGGAAACACCCGAGGTCCTCGACGGTGAAGCCTATCTGGCGCGCCTCAACGCGCCGACGCCGTGGTCACAGCGCATCATGCCGAAGCTCGGCAATTTCATGCGCGGCGGGGGCGTCATGACCGCGCGCGCGGGGCGGGGCGAGGGCGCATCGATCATGGCGCTGCGAATCGAGAAATTGCCGAAAGATACCCAAAGTCTGGCTCAGGCGCTGGTCGCGTCCGACGGCGTTGCCGCCGTGCAGATTGGCGCGACCGACGAGGCGCGGACATCAGTGCGGACGACTGAGAAGGGCATGCGGAAGAACGAGGGCTTTTTCGCCGGGCTTTTGCTGATCGAGGCGCTTGATGTCGCGTCGTTGCAGGCTGCCTTGCGGCGGGCGAGCGAGCTTGCGCCCGACGTCTTCGGCCGGGCGAGCGAGCCGGAAGTCTATCAGGCCATGTTTGCGCTCGACGCCCGTATCGCGGACTTCGGCTGATGGCAAATTTCTCGCTCGCCGCGTTGACCGTGCTCGAGCTTGCGCCGCCCGAGATGATCGAATTGGCGGCGCATTGCGGCTATGAGCAAGTCGGGCTCAGGCTATTGCCCGCCACGCCTGGCGGTGTTGCCTATCGCCTGATGGACGATGCGCCGCTCCTTCGGGAGACGCTCCGGCGGTTGGAGTCGACGGGGGTGACGGTCGCCGATCTCGAAGTCGTCGCGTTCAAACCGGAAACCGAGATCGCCTCGTTTACGCCCTTCTTCGAGGTCGGCGCGCGCCTCGCCGCCAAGCACATCCTCGTCGCGGGCTACGATCCGGATCTGGCGCGGTTTTCGGATCGCTATCAGCAATTTTGCGAAGCGGCAGCAAGCTATGGCCTGACCTCCGATCTCGAATTCATGCCCTGGACGAGCATTCCGAACCTGACGACCGCCATGCGGATCGTCGGCGACGTCGATCGTCCCGGAGCCGGCATTCTGGTCGATGCGCTGCATTTCGACCGGTCGCAAAGCTCGCTTGCGGACCTCCGCGCCATCCCGGCACAACGCTTTCACTACTGGCAACTCTGCGACGGCCCAGCCGAACGCCCGGCGACCACGGAGCAGCTCATCCATGCGGCTCGCGAGGAGCGGATGTTTCCGGGCGAGGGCGGAATAGACCTGATCGGGCTTGCAAGCGCGATGCCGAATGGTTTGACGATCAGCATCGAGGTTCCGACCGTTCAACTGGCCAAGAGCGTCGATGCCGCGTCGCGAGCACGACGGGCATTGGCGGCGGGCAGGGCGGTGATGGAGCGGGCGCGCAGCCGGCGTTGAGAATCACCGGACGGGAAGGGGTGTGCGGGATGTCG
>NZ_JADPJG010000003.1:28966-37736 GCF_023073335.1 Bradyrhizobium sp. 21 | reverse complement strand
AAGCCGATCGCTCCTGGGACGTCGAGACCGATCTCCTGGTCGTCGGGGCGGGTGCCGCCGGCATGACGACCTCGCTGGTGGCTGCCCTCGAAGGGCTCGACGTGATCCTTTGCGAGAAGTCGAACACGGTTGGCGGCACGACCGCGACCTCCGCGGGCACCGTCTGGATTCCGGGCAATCGGCAGGGACGGCATACGGGGACGCCAGACTCGACCGAGGCGGCACGGGTCTATCTTGAAGCGTTGCTCGGCGAACACGTCGCGGACGCGCGTGTGGATGCGTTCCTCCAGGCGGGTCCCATCATGCTCGACTATCTCGCGCAGAAGACGAGCGTCCGGTTCGCCGCGCCTCCGGTACACCCCGACTACAAGAATCTTCCCGGTGCAGCGATCGGCGGCCGCGCCCTCGGCGCCGTTCCGTTCGATGGCCGCAAGCTTGGCAAAGACTTCGACCGCATCCGGCCCCCGCGGAGAGAGTTCATGATCCTCGGCGGCATGATGGTCGGAAAGGCGGACATCCCGGCGCTGTTGGCGCCGTTCCGCAACTGGACGAACTTCAGGCATGTCGTTGGTCTGCTCGGTCGGCACTTGTTCGATCGGCTTCGCTACAGGCGCGGAACGCGTCTGATCATGGGCAACGCTCTCGTCGCGATGTTGTTTGACAGCCTCCGTCGCTCTGGCGTCCATCTGCGATATGAGACTGAGCTCAGCGAACTCATCCGCAACGGCGACGCTGTCGTTGGGGCGGTCTTCGCCTCACCGTCCGGAGCGCTGGCGATACGTGCCCGCAAGGGCGTGGTATTGGCAACCGGGGGCATTGGCTGGAGCCGCGAACTCCGCGAAAGGTTTTTTCCGGAGGCCGCGCGCCGGTTCTCACTCGCGCCTTCGTCGAATACCGGGGACGGCATGCTTGCGGCCGAACGCGTCGACGCGGTCATAGAGGGCGATCTCGACAGCCCCGCTCTGTGGATGCCGAGCTCAGTCATGACGCAATCGGACGGCCACGTCTCGGTGTTCCCCCACATCATGCTCGATCGTGCCAAGCCGGGACTGCTTGCGGTGAACAGATCGGGCCGCCGTTTCGTGAATGAAGCCGACTCTTATCACGACTTCGTGGAAGCGATGTTGCGTTCCAACGCGTCTTCCCCGTTGGCGACGCCGGCTTTCCTGGTTTGCGATCGCGCCTTTATCGGGGCCTATGGCATCGGTCTCGTTCATCCCGGGACCAGGGATTTGGACGAGTTTTTGAAGGCCAGATATCTGGTAGCGGGCGACACGATCGAAGCATTGGCCAAAGAAATCGGTGTCGACGGCGGTGAGCTTGCTCGAACGGTTGAGCGATACAATCGCCATGCCGAGAGCGGTGTGGACGAAGATTTCGGCCGCGGTTCGAGCGCGTTGAACCGGTTCAATGGTGATCCCCTCACCAGGCCAAACCCCTGCCTGCGGCGCATCGGTCCCGGGCCATACTATGCCGTCGCAGTATGGCCGTCGGATCTCGCGAGCAGCGCCGGCTTATGCACGGATTCAACCGCCCGGGTCTTGTCTCGCCGTGGGTCGGTCATACCCGGGCTCTACGCCGTCGGTACTGATTCATCCTCGATCTTTCGCGGGACTTATCCGGGACCGGGCACGATGATTGGACCGGCGATGGCATTCGGATGGTGCGCGGCGATGCATGCCGCCGGCGCTTTAGGGCAGCCAGGAAGCGATTGACAGCTGCTCGTTCGACGGCTGGCACGGACAGAGGGCGGCCAAAGATAGTTGAGGCGGCGAGGGCTGCGTTCGAGTTGAGCGATCGCTGCTACGCGCTAGGAACTCTTGCGCCTGATCGAGGCTTGACTCCGCAGGCCAGCGTTGCCGCCGATTGCTGGTCTGCACGGCCCCGCCTCCAAGCCCCCTATACCCCCCAGGGTGGGGCCGTGCTTCGTAGCAGGAGATGCAATGCCTGAGCCGACCGAGCAAGACGTCAGAGACCGCGCGCACCGACTGTGGGAGCAAGCTGGCAAGCCGGAAGGCCGCGAGGACGAGTTTTGGCACGCGGCCGAGCAAGAGCTGCGCAATGAGGACAAGTCGAACACGATGCGGACGCCGGATACGCTGTGACCGCCAGAACGTGCTGTTCCACGGCGGAACGGAGCCTTCCAGAAAGAATTGAGGGTCTGAACAGCAGCACCGGCTGCGAGGCAGCCCTACAGCGATTTTTGCGGTGGATGAGCAGAAAAAGATAGAGCACCAGATCGAACTCGCGACGCGAGCGGCAGCGCTCGTCAAGGACGAAACCACTGTTCAGCGATTCAGGACCTTCGCTGAGGAGCTGAAGCAAAAGCTCTTTCGCATGATGCGGCGCGGCAAGGTGCGAGCGCGTGCGTACGAGCTGTGGGAGCAGGCCGGTCGCCCGGCCGATCGCGACCAGGAATTTTGGCTCGAAGCGGAGCGGCAGATCGAAGAGGAGCGCGAAGAAGGCAAGCGTTCGGGCGCCTCGGAGGAATGATAGCCGTTGTCATTGCGAGCGCAGCGAAGCAATCCGGTCCGCCGCCGCGGAACGATTCTGGATTGCTTCGCTGCGCTCGCAATGACGCGGAGAAAGCGAGCACCACTCCACCAGCGTCCAAGAATGACGATATCAGCCGTCATTGCCTACGCGCCGGCGGCGATGCCGAGGCGTCCGATGCCTGGAAACTTCAGCGCGGGGCGGCGGATGTCGATGCCGAGCACCGCGCCGAGGACATTGATCTCGACCCCTTCGACCCAGCCGACCGTCATGCCGAGATAGCCCGACAGCGAGGCGTAGAGGCCGGTGCCTGACGCCGTGATGCCGGCCCAGCGTCCGCTATAAGGATAGTCCTTGCCGATTGCGGTCGGCGGCAGCACGGCGCGCAGCTCGGGCACGGCGTCCAGCGCCGCCTGCACGAAGGTGTTGGAGTTCGGTCCCGGCCAGGCGCTGTAATCGCCATAAGCGCGGAACCGGTAATTATCGATGACGTCACGGATCTTCGGAATCAGCGCTTCGGCCCGCGCGCCGTCGACGGCGACCACCGTTTCCGGCATGGCGCCGAACCAGCGGCCGTCGGCCGCAAAGCCGTTGCTGCGAATCGGGTCGCCCCATGCCGTGTAGTCGTATCGGCTGTAGGTGGCGGCGCCCTTCTCCTTGACGACGATCCAGGTGTGGACGGCAAAAATGCTGCGCCAGCGCACCGTGCGCGCGGCGAAGACACGGATCCGCGCGTCCGGATTGGCGGCGGCGGACGGCAGCAGGCCGGCGCTGGAGCGATCCGCCGTCTGCCAATTGCCGCGGCCGTCGCCGCGCAAATAATAACGGCCGGCCGACACGCCGATCGGCAGGAAGATCAGCAGCAGGAAGATAATCAAGAATTTCCTCAAGGGCAAACGGCGGTCAGGCGGGGCGATGCCACCAATATAGTTCGCAAGGCACGTCGCGCCAGCGCTCTCCTGCTCTTGCATTCGGAAGGTGCGCCTATATCTTGCGGCGATGAGGAAGCTCTCACTCGTCGAGGACCAGGCCATCCAGGCGCGAATCGCGTTCATCGCGGGCGCCGAAACCTTCGATCGCCTCTTCGCCGGCATCCGGTTCGACGAAATCGATGGCAATCTGCTGTTTGCCATTGCCTGCGACGAAGACTGCGCGACCGAGATCGAGGACGAGTTCTCGCATCACCTCGCCGTGGTCGCGTCGCAGATCCTGGCGCAAAGCGTCGACGTGGTCGTGGTGCTGCCGAAGGTCCTGCAATAGCCTTCGGGCAATCAGCCTTCTGCCAGTCAGCCTTTGTGCCCGTTCAGGCCACTTGCCTTCGCCTCGCGTCTCTGCTTTTCAACGCAATTACAAAATTGTAATGACCTCATTGGGCGCTCAGGCCCGAGGCGCGTTATCGACGGAGCTCGGCGGGAGGGCTCGTCGACGCTCGCCTCCATGTGCGAAACAAAGTTGGATACAAATTGGCGCCCACCAGGAAAGCCCGGGCCACGACCGGCGTGATAAAGACAAAAAGCCAGGGCTTGAAAAAGTGGGGCCCGAAAAAGCAAGTTTTGAAGAGTAAGGCCTCGAAAAGCCAAGCCTCGAAAAGCCAAGCCTCGAAAAGCCAAGCCTTGAAAAGCCAAGCCTTGAAAAGCCAAGCCTCGAAAAGCAAGGCCTCGAAAAGCAAGGCCTCGAAAGCCGAGAGCTCGAAAAGCAAGAGTGCGTCGCGTTCCGCAATTGCGTCCTCGTCGCCTCTCGGCATGCTGGCGCTGCATCTGCTCGAGCAATGGGAGACGTCCGGCCGCGACGGCCTCGTCTTTCTCTGCGAGAACGAGAGCAGGGCGGAGCGGCTCGGCGGCGTGATCCATGCCCTTGATCCTAACGTCGAGGTGTTGGTGTTTCCGCGCCTGAACACGCTGCCCTTCGACGGCCTCGAGCCGTCCCGCGAGATCGCGGGCCGGCGCAGCGCGGTGCTGCGGCGCCTTGCCAAGGCCAAGAAGCCGGTCTTTCTGGTATCGACCGCCGAAGCCATCATGGAACGGCTGCCGTTGCCGGCGAGCTGGTCGCGGTCGAGCCTCACGCTGAAGTTTGGTGCGGACTATTCTGAGCCCGAACTGGAGACGCGGCTGGAAGCGCTCGGCTACGATCTCGACGAAGAGGCGGAGTATCCCGGCGGCGTCCTGTTCCACGGGAAGACCTTCGAAGTGTTTCCCGCCGGCGCGCTGGCTCCATTCCGGATCGAGCATTCCGGCGAAAAGATCCGCAAGATCGTCGCCGTCGATCCGATCGAGCACGCGGTCCTCTACGAGACCAGGGAATTGACCATCGACCCCATGTCCGAACGGATCGGGCTGGGAGCGACGCGCGGACAGCGGGCGACGCTGCCGGACTATTGCAGTCGTGCGCGATGGATCGCGGATGCCGGGGTGTCGGCCCACGCCGACAGTTGGCTCGGCACGATCGAGGAAGCCGCGGGGCGCAGGGATGCGGAGCGCGAATATCTGGGGCGGGCGGACTGGACGCGGCTGAAGAAGCGCATCAGCGTGCTGCCGCGCAAGGCCGCCTTCATCTCGACGCCTGAATTCTCGAAGCTGGCGTCGCCACGCAAGGCGCTTCGCGCCTTCGTCGACGACATGCAGCGCGGCGGATCGCGGCTGCTGTTCGTCGCGGCGGTCGAGGACGATCTTCGCGCGATGGAGCGCATGAGCGGCATCAAGGCGGAGCGCCTCGCCGATTGGAGCGAGATAGCGAAGGGACGGAGCCGCGAGGGCGCGCTGCTGGCCGATTTCGACGCGGGTTTCATTGGCGCGGGGCGAAAGCCCCTGGTCGTCGTGACTGCGTCCGACGTGCTCGGCAGCCGCGCCCATCATCCGCAGCCGATGGCGCGCGCCTGGAACCCGGCTTTCGACCATCCTGACGTACCCGAGAAGGGCTCGGCCATCGTCCATTTGCAACGCGGGCTCGCGGTGCTCGACGGCTTGCAGACCCTCGACATGGGGCGGGGATCGCGGCGCGAGATGATCCGGCTCAAGTTTGCGAGCGACAACGCCGTGCTCGTTCCGCCGGGCGATCTTGCCGTGATCTGGCCTTATGCCGGCGAGCCCGGCAAGCTGACGCTGGACAAGGCGGACGGCAGCAGCTGGTGGGCGCGGCGCACCGCGGCGGAAGCGGAAATTCAGGTGGCGGCCAAGGCGCTCGCCAAACACATCAGCCAGCGCCGCCGCCGGCGCGCACCCAAATTGGTGCCGCCGGGGGCGAACTACGAAAAATTCGTCGCGCGTTTCCCCTATTTCACGACGCCCGACCAGGCCAAGGCGATTCAGGACGTCCTCGACGATCTCGCCGCCGGCCATCCCATGGACAGGGTGATCTGCGGCGACGTCGGATTTGGCAAGACCGAGGTGGCGCTGCGGGCGGCCGCGGCGGTGGCGTTGTCCGGCAAGCAGGTGGCCATCGCGGCGCCGACAACCGTGCTGGCCCGGCAGCATGTCGAAACCTTCCGCAAACGGTTCGGCCCTCTGGGGATCGAGGTGGGAAGCCTGTCGCGGGCCAGTTCAGGCCCGGAGACGCGAGAGACGAAAGAAGGGCTCAAGCACGGCAGGCTGAAAGTCGTGGTCGGCACGCAGGCGCTCAGCGCAAAGGACGTCAAGTTCGCCGATCTCGGCCTCGTCATCATCGACGAGGAGCAGCATTTCGGCGCGGCGGAAAAGGCGAAGCTGTCAGGATTGGCAAAGGGGGCCCATTCGCTCTGGATGAGCGCCACGCCGATCCCGCGCACGCTCGCCGCGGGTCTTGCCGGCTTCAGGGATCTCAGCGTGATCGCCTCGCCGCCGGTTCACCGCCTTCCCATCGTGACCAGGATCGCACCGCTGTCCGAGGCTGCCATTGCCGCGGCGCTGCTGCGCGAGCGCAGGCGGCACGGGCAGAGCTTCCTGATCTGTCCGCGCATCCAGGATCTGGAGCCGATGCTGGCGCGGGTGCAATCGGTGGCGCCGGAGCTGCGCATCGTCTGTCTTCACGGCAGATTGCCCGTCGAGGAGATCGACGACCGGATGATGAGTTTCGTCGACGGCGAAGCGGACGTGCTGCTGGCCACCAATATCGTGGAAAGCGGTCTCGACATTCCGCGCGCGAACACCATCGTGGTGTGCTGGCCGGAAAAGTTCGGTTTGGCGCAGCTCCATCAGCTTAGGGGACGGGTGGGCCGTGGCGGCACGCGCGCCTTCGCCCATCTGCTGACGGAATCGACCTCGGAGCAGTCCGAGAAGCGTTTGGCGGTGCTGGAGGAGTTCAGCAAGCCAGGGGCCGGCTTTGCCATCAGCGAGCGCGACCTCGACCTCAGGGGCGCCGGCGATCTGTTCTCGGAACAGCAGTCCGGGCACGTCCAGGTGTTCGGACCCGTGCTCTACAGTCACCTTCTGAAGCTCGCCTCCGAGCGTACCAGCGACAACGGTACCGATCTGTGGGTGCCCGATCTCAATCTTCCGCTGGCCGACATGCTGCCGGAAGGTTACGTGCAATCGGAAGCAGTCCGGCTAGAGATCTACGGGCGCGCCGCCAGGTGCCGGAGCGACGACGATCTGGAGGATTTGGAAGAGGAAATCTCACGCCGTTTCGGCCGGCTGCCGCCGGAGGCTCGTGACTTCATCGCCGCCGCCAGGCTCCGGATCGATTGCAAGCGGCGCGGCATCGTCAGGCTCGATGTTGGGCCGGAGGCCGTCGCCGCGACGTTCCTGCCGGGGCGGCTGCGGAAATCCAGGGGAAAGTCCGAGGCGCGATTGCTCCAGCGCGACGGCGACCGCGTCGTCTATTCAGGCCGCCGCGACGAGGACCCGTTCAGCCGGGTCGAGGAGTTTCTCGACCTGCTGGACGCCTGAAGCGCGATGAGGTTGGGATAAATCGTCGTCGCGCTCCAGGATAGTGTTTGAGCATGATCTTTTCGGAAAACCGCTTCACACTTTTCCGGATCATGCTCTAGGGCTCATTCGGTCTGCTCGACCGCCGACGGCATTTTCGCCACCGACATCAACGAGCGGGCCACCTGGTTGAGGAGCTGATCGGCGTTCTCCTCCTCGGCCAGCGATTTCGACAACAGGCTGACGATGGCACTATGCCGAAGCTGCTGGGCGAGGTTGCGTGCCGTGCTATAGCCCGCGATCTCGTAATGCTCGACGCGCTGGGCCGCGCCGATCAAGGCGAGGTCGGCCGCCGCGTCCTCCTTGTCCTCGCCTTCGGCCATGATCTCCTGGCCTTCCTCGACGAGACCCATCATTCCCTTGCAGGGCTTGGCACGGGCGGATTTTCCGAGCATTTCGAAGCACTCGTTGATGCGCTCGATTTGGGCTTCCGTCTCCGCGAGGTGCTGCTCGAACAACTCGCGCAACTGGTCGAAGCGGGCAGCCTCCGCCATCTTGGGAAGTGCCTTGGTCAACTGCTTCTCGGCATGCAGGATATCGCGCAGCTCGTTGACGAGCAGGTCGCCGAGACCGGCTTCGTCCGCCGGCGGCGAGCTCTCGGTGACGATCGCCGTTGCCGGACCCGGCTCGCCCGCCTGGATCGCCGGCGAGTCCGTGAAGACCCAGTCGCCGCCCTCGTTCCAGGGCCCGCGCGTGTCGATCTCGCCATGGTCGCCGGCGCCGGTGGAATCGTTGAAGAACTGGTCCACCAGGCCGGGCGTTGGCGCGATACGGCCGATGCTGAACGCCGGCTTGCCCATGCTCTCGAGCGCGAGCGCGAACGCCTTCATATGCGTGATCTCGCGGGTCATCAGGAATTGCAGCGCGTCCTTGCTGCCGGCGTCGTCGCAGAAATTGATCAGCCGCTCGTAGACGATCTTGGCCCGCGCCTCCGCCGCGATATTGCTGCGCAGATCGACGTCGAGCTCGCCGGTGATCTTCAGATAGTCGGCGGTCCAGGCATTTCCCTGGGAGTTGAACAGGTTGACCCCACCGCCGCCCGCGATCGCGATCAGCGGATCGGCTTCGGCCGCCTGGCGGTCGAACTTCGACGGCTTGAGATGCATCCGCGCCAGCGTACCGACCACCTCGAGATGGCTGAGTTCCTCGGTGCCGATGTCCATCAGCAGGTCCTTGCGATCGGGATCCTCGCAGTTCAACCCCTGTATCGAGTACTGCATGGCGGCGGCGAGCTCGCCATTGGCGCCGCCGAACTGCTCCAGCAGCATGTTGCCAAAGCGCGGATCCGGCTCGTCGACGCGAACGGTGAACATCAGTTTCTTGACGTGGTGATACATGGGAGGACTCTCGGGTGCTGGGAGGACAGGGAAGAGATGCTT
>NZ_JADPJG010000003.1:0-28894 GCF_023073335.1 Bradyrhizobium sp. 21 | reverse complement strand
GGCGAGCCGCACCGGAGATTCCGGCGCGGCTCGATTGGCATCGTCACCATTGTGTGTGTGGTGGTTCAGCGTTGGTCCGGACGCTTGGCGGGCGGCCCATTCTTGTTGCCCGGTGCGCCCTGAATATTCGTCGCGTCCTGCGACTGCGCTGCGGTGTTGCCGCTGGCGTTGGTGGAGTTCGAGCCGACCGTTTCACCAGGCTTAGCGGGCGGACCGTTTTTGTTGCCGGGCTGCCCGGCAATGCCGGCTCCAGAATTCTGCGCGCTCGGCGCGGACGAAACGTCAGGCTTGCTGGACTGTGCCCAAGTCGCTGCGGGCAGCGCAAGCGCGACGAGGATAACGGCACCTGTGACCTTCATCTGGGTGTTCTCCGACTGATGCCCCTGTGTGCTCGAACGCGGGGGGCCTGCGTGCGTTCCTGTTGAAGTCAACTTGACGATCCGCCCGACAAGACCGTGGCTGCGACGATCTATCCGGGCAGCGGCGCTTCCACGACGTCCAGCAGCGCTCCGAGGCCTTGTCGCAGGCGGCGTGTCGCGATGCTCTCGGTGGCGAGGCCGAACACCACGAGGGATCGCCCGGTCATTGCATAGGCGTGCCCGAAGTCGAACGCCGGCATCTGCCCCTCCGGTTGGTTGGTGTCGATCAGCCCGACCCAACTGCGTCCCTCGGCGACGGCCGGCAAGGTGAAATTCACGACGTCGTAATGGGCGTTGTAGATCAGCAGCATCGTCGCATCCGAGCCGCGCCGCTTGATCCCGGTCTCCTGGGCACGGCCGTCGAGCAGCAGGGCGAAACATTTCGCGTTGCCGTCCTGCCACTGCTCCGTCGTCATTTCCTCTCCGGACGGCGCGAGCCAGGTCACGTCCTTCACGTCCAGCTCTTCGTTGTGAGAACCGACCAGGAAGCGGCTGCGGTAGAGAATCGGGAATGCCTTGCGCGTGGCGATAAGCTTTCGCGTGAATTCGCGAAGGCTGCGGCCGTTCGCGGTAATGCCCATCCAGCCGAGCCATGTGGTCTCGTTGTCCTGGGCGTAGGCGTTGTTGTTGCCGTTCTGGGTGTGTCCGAATTCGTCGCCGGCGAGCAGCATGGGCGTGCCGTGAGACAACAGCATGGTCGCCAGCAGATTGCGCTTCTGGCGCTCACGCAGCGCTATGATTTCCGGATCGTCAGTCGGCCCCTCGACGCCGCAGTTCCAGGAATGATTGTTGCTGTGGCCGTCGCGATTGTCCTCGCCGTTAGCCTCGTTGTGCTTGTCGTTGTACGAGACGAGATCGTTGAGATTGAAGCCGTCATGGGCCGTGACGAAGTTGACGCTGGCCCATGGCCGGCGTCCGCGCTTGTTGAAGAGATCGCCGGATCCCGACACCCGCTTGGCGAAGTCGGCGATCGAGCCCTCGTCACCCTTCCAGAAGGCGCGCACCGTGTCCCTGAACTTGTCGTTCCACTCCGCCCATCCCGGCGGAAACTGACCGACCTGATAGCCGCCCGGACCGATGTCCCAGGGTTCGGCGATCAGCTTGACGCTGGAGAGCACGGGGTCCTGACGGCACGCATCGAGGAATCCGCCGCCTTCGTCGAAACCATAAGGCTCCCGGGCCAGGATGGTGGCAAGGTCGAAGCGGAAGCCGTCGACCCGCATCTCGGTCGCCCAGTAACGCAGGGAATCGGCGACGAGTTGAAGCACGCGCGGGTGCGACAGATTGACCGTGTTCCCGGTGCCGGTATCGTTGATGTAGTAGCGCGGCGTGTCCGGCAGCAGCCGGTAATAGCTGGCGTTGTCGATGCCCTTGAACGACAGGGTTGGGCCGAGCTCGTTTCCTTCCGCGGTGTGATTGTAGACGACGTCGAGGATCACCTCGATGCCATGGGCGTGGAACTGGTTGACCATGGCCTTGAATTCGTTCGCGAACGGCGATTTAAGGTAACGCGGCTCCGGTGCGAAGAAGGCGATGGAGTTGTAGCCCCAGTAATTGCGCAAGCCTTTCTCGACCAGATAGCTGTCGTCTACGAAGGCATGGATCGGCAACAGCTCAGCACTGGTGATGCCGAGGGATCGCAGATAGGCCGGGACCTCCGCATGCGCGAGGCCGGAGAAAGTGCCGCGGTCTGCGTCAGGCACCAGCGGATGCAACTGGGTAAAACCCTTGACGTGCATCTCGTAGAAGATCGTCCGTTCCCACGGCACATCCGGCTTGCGCGCGGCGCCCCAGGTGAAGGCGGGGTCGATGACGCGGCATTTCTGCATCAAGGGCGCGCTGTCGCGTTCGTCGTAGGAGAGATCCTTGTCGGCATGGTCGAGCTGGTAGCCGAACAGCTCCGGTCCCCAGCGCAACCGGCCGACCAGCTGCTTGGCGTAGGGATCGAGCACGAGCTTGTTGGGATTGAAGCGGTGTCCCGCGTCGGGTTCGTAGGGGCCATGGACGCGGTAGCCGTAGACGGTGCCGGGACGGGCCGCGGGCAAATAGCCGTGCCAGACTTCGTCGGTATATTCCGGGAGTTCGATCCGCTCCAGTTCAGTCTCGCCGTCGTCGTCGAACAGGCAGAGCTCGACCTTGGTGGCGTGGGCCGAAAACAGCGCGAAATTGACGCCGAGCCCGTCCCATGTGGCGCCGAGCGGAAACGGCTTGCCCTCGGTGATCCGCGAGCGGCGCAGGCTCGAGGCCGCCCGCGTCAGGGCGTCGTCTGAATGTGCTTGTTGATCCATGGTCCCCCCGAACAGGTCTTCAAGACATTGGTGCGGTCGCCGTTATTTCGGTTGTCGTCTGGTCGCCGACGACCGCGATCACGGGGTCAGGCGGCACGTCGTCCGGCTTGGGCAGCGTGGTTGCCCTATGCTGGTCTGCCTCCTTGCTGATGGCCGCAATCGAGTTGCCGATCCGCCCGACGATGGCGGTCAGCTCCGCATCGGACAGTCCAAGGCGCTTTCTAACGAGCCGCACCTGAGTACGGTCGGCCAGGTCGAGCTTGTTGCGGATCGGTTGTGGCTTCGAGCGGCGCATGGCGACTGTTCCTGTGTAGGGTTGTAACCGTCGCCCGAGCGATTCCGTTCCTCGCCTGTCTTGCAGATGCGCGTCTAAATCGATGATTTGTAGAGATCTGCCGCAGTGGATCCCGCAAGGGCGAGGCGGCAGGGTGACGACCGAGGACGGCAACCTTGAAGCGCGCCGTTCCCGTTGCGAGGAACGAATGCATGCGTCCCAGCTTCTGGTCCTGGACCATGCTCAAGAGACCCAAAACCGAGCCTCGCGGAGCACGGCGAAATTTCCGGGCGTGCGGGCGAAAGGCGAGCGGGTGTGAGTTACAAATTGGGAATAGCCGGGCAAGTTCGACGCCATGGTCCTCAGCTCGTCGGCGACGGCGTCTCTTTCAATCTTTGGGCGCCGACGGCGCAATCGGTCGAACTGCTCGAGGCCGGCCGGCCGCCATGCCGGATGACGCGTGACGACGATGGTTGGTATCAGCAGTTGAGTCCCACCGCGCATGTCGGCACGCGCTATCAGTTCCGGATCAACGAAGATCTGCTCGTTCCCGATCCCGCCTCGTTCTTTCAGCCGGACGACGTCGGCGCGCCGAGCGAGGTGGTCGACACCGCGGCGTTCCGGGACTCCGTTCTCTATCCCGGGCGTCCCTGGGCGGAAGCCGTGATCTACGAGCTGCATGTCGGCACTTTCAGCGAGGAGGGCACCTATGCCGGCGTCGAGAAGAAGTTGCCCTATCTGCGCGATCTCGGCATCACCGCGATCGCGCTGATGCCGCTCAATGACGTCCCCGGCCGGCACAATTGGGGCTATGATGGTGTGCTGCTGAACGCGCCGAATGCGCGCTACGGCAGGCCGGAGGATCTCAAGCGGCTGTTGCGGGCCGCCCATGCGCTCGACATCATGGTCTATCTCGATGTGGTCTATAACCATTTCGGGCCGCAGCTGAATTATCTGCACACCTATGCGGAAAACTTCTTCACCACGCGCCACAGCACCGGCTGGGGCCCTGCCGTCAACCTTGAGGGACACGACGGCGCGTTCGTGCGCGAGTTCCTGATCGAGAACGCGTTGATGTGGCTGCGCGACTACGGGTTCGACGGCTTGCGCCTCGACGCGGTCCACGCCCTGAAGGACGATTCCGACCGTCATGTCCTGATCGAGCTTGCCGAGACCGTGCGCAGCCAACTGGCGGGCCGACGAGTGCATCTGATGCTGGAGAACGAGGCCAATCAGGCCCACCTGCTCGATCGTGCGCAAGGGCGAACCGGGCTCTATGACGCGCAGTGGGGCGATGATTTTCACAACGCGCTCCATGTCCTGCTCACGGGCGAGGATGAAGGCTATTATCGCGCCTTCGCAGACAAGCCGCTTGAACATCTCGCGCGATCGCTCACCGAGGGCTTTGCCTATCAGGGTGAAGTCTTTCCCCTGCATGGCACATCGCGCGGCGAGCCGAGCGCTCACCTGCCGCCCGAGGCCACCATCTTCTTCGCCCAGAACCACGACCAGATCGGCAACCGCGCGTTCGGGGAGCGGCTTTCCAGGCTGGTCAGTCCGGAGAAACTGGACCAGGCCCTGACCCTGGTTCTCTTGAACCCGCATATTCCCATGCTGTTCATGGGTGAGGAAGCCGCGGCCGACACGCCGTTCCTGTTCTTCGCAGACTGGTCGGGCGAAGCTGCTGAACTGACCCGGGAGGGGCGGCGCAAGGAGTTCGCACACTTCAAGGCGTTCTCGACGCCCGACCTGCGTGCCAGAATTCCGGACCCGTGCGATGAAAAGACCTTCGCTGCATCGAAGCTGGACTGGACCGGCATCGACCGCTCTCCCGCCAGCGCCAGGTCTCGCGGCCTGACGGCCCGGTTGCTGAAGATACGGAGCGAGAAGATCGTGCCGCTGATCAAACGGGGGTTCGTTTCCGCTCGGTGCAGGTTGCTGGGAGAGGACGTTCGCACGGGCGGCCTGGACGCCCGTTGGCGGACGGAGAAGGGGGACGTTTTGCAGATCGTCGCCAATTTCGCCGACCGCGAACTGCCCACGCCGGTGCTGGTTGCCGGCGAGAGTTTATGGCGATTGCGCCCGGCCGACTCGCAAGCCCTGCTGCCGGGCGACATCATCGTTCGGCTTGGTCAGGAGGCGTGACGGGACGGCGAGGAACGCTTGCGACGGCTTCCCGTTAGCGGAGCAAATTCCAGGAGCTGTCCATGACCGACTATCCAAAGCCGCCTTTTCCGCCGCAGCAGCAACCGATGCCGGGTTCGACCCGCGCGATGAATCCTCGACCCGATCACGGCGAGGACAGTTACAAGGGTGCTGCGCGCCTGGCCGGAAAGAAGGCGATCATCACGGGGGGCGACAGCGGCATCGGCCGCGCGGTCGCGATCGCCTATGCAAGGGAGGGCGCCGACATCGCCATCGCCTATTTGAACGAGGATGAGGATGCGGCGGAGGTCAAGGCACTGGTGGAGCGGGAGGGACGCAAGGCCGTCCTGATTCCGGGCGACATCCGCAATCCCGATCATTGCCGCGCGATCGTCCGGCGCACCGTCGAGGAACTCGGCGGAATAGATATCCTCGTCAACAACGCCGCCCATCAGGACACGTTCAAGGACATCGCGGACATCAGCGACGAGGAATGGCAGCGGACTTTCGAGACGAACATTCACGGCATGTTCTATCTCACCAAGGCTGCGGTCCCCCACATGCACCCGGGATCAGCGATCATCAACACTGCGTCGGTGAACTCCGACATGCCGAATCCGACCCTGCTGGCTTATGCCACGACCAAGGGAGCCATTCAGAATTTCACGGGTGGGCTCGCTCAGATGCTGGCGGCGAAGGGCATTCGAGTCAACGCGGTCGCCCCGGGTCCGATCTGGACGCCGCTCATTCCATCGACCATGCCGGAAGACACCGTCATGAATTTCGGCAAGCAGGTGCCGATGCAGCGCGCCGGCCAGCCGGCCGAACTCGCGACCGCCTACGTGATGCTGGCCGATCCGCTGTCGAGCTACACATCTGGAGCAACCCTGGCGGTCACCGGTGGAAAGCCGTTCATCTGACCGAAAGCCCGTCTGCGCGAACAAGAACGTGGCGGCACCGCGGGGGGGCCGCCACGTCCTGACCGGCACGTCTTGACCAGCACGTCTTGACTAGCACGTCACGCGGCGCTGGACGCCTTGGCGTTGACGCCCTTGCGAAGCGCCACCGTGTTCAGCTTGGTGTTGGCGGCCTTCTCCTCGTTCAGATTGGTCGTGAGGAAGCGCACGATGTCGTCGTGGCCGAGTTCCTCCGCCCAAGCGATCAGCGTGCCGTAGCGGCACATCTCGTAATGCTCCACGGCTTGTGCGTTGGCCACGATCGCCGCGTCGAGCACGGCCTTGTCCTCGATCTCGCCGGCGGTCTCGTCGGCCTCCTTGATGATCCCGTCGATGGCCGGACATTGCGTCCCGCTTGGCTCCTTGCCGAGCTTGGCAAACACCTTGTCCAGCCTCTCGACCTGCTTGCTGGTCTCCTCCAGATGGGCTTTCAGGCCGACGACGAGGTCCCGGTTGGTCGCCTTGTCGATCATCTTCGGCAGCGCCTTCAGGATTTGCTGCTCCGCGTAATAGATGTCCTGCAGCCCGTGCAGCAGCAGGTCTTCCATCGATTTGATGTCCTTGGTGAAGAAACCCATAAAACGACGTCTCCTTTCACAATGATGGCACTGGAACGCTGTACGGCCGCCGCTGTTCCATTCCCGTGTGCAGATCAGGAGAGCCGAATGAGTGATGCAGCAGATCATCTTGCGAGCCTGCTCGGACGCGCGGCGATGGACGTGTGGGGCGATATGCCTCGCGACATCCAGGAAGCGCTGTTCGAGACCGCCATGAAGGGACGGGCTGCGGAGCGGGAAGAACTCGCGCGGCTGCTGCACGATCGGCATCCCCGTACGCTTCATCCGGCGCGGCCGGGTTGAGGCGGCGGTGGGAACGATCGCGCGATAAGCCGATTGGTGAATCGGGCGATGCGCGGCGAATGGTCGGGTCAAGCCGGCCAGCTGTCTCGCTTCACCGCGAGTTAACCTGTGAGTCGATTGGCGTGACTGAGATAATCATCGGAAAATGGTACGACCCGATTTCGCAGCGATGGATCGTGCCTCGCGAGGCATGTCCCGTGGCTGCCTATTCGCAGTCCAGCGCGGACCAGGGATTCGAGACCCGCAAGAGCGGCGAGGTGCAGCGGATTTGGGACCTGTTGGTCGATTGCTGCGCCGGCGGTTGATGCATTTTCGATGGATGCGAACTACGGCTCGTTCTGTTCAGATGTGAACACAACTGCCGCAACATCCCGGCTGCGAACCGCGCGCACCCTATCATTTGATACAGACGTCTCGGCTTTTGTCCCTATTGTCAGCACGCCACGGACCGCGTTCGTGGAGTGCCATGACAGGGAGAGTAGATCGTGCTCAAGCGGCGTCGCGTTCAGCAAACCACCAGTCTTCAGGAGCGGCTCGCAGAGTTCACCAGGACGATCCGCGAAAAGGCGGAGACCTTGCCGGATGGCAAGGAGAAGGATGGGCTCCTGCAACGGCTGAGAAGCGCCGACGCCGCCTCAGATCTCGACCGTCAATTTGCCGGCAAGGATTGAGCCGGTCGGGCCAGACGGAGGTTGAGCGCAAGCCTGTCCGCCGTCAGCTCCGATACCAGCTCGCCAGATTCCACGTGGTGGTGTCCCAGCCTGACATGTCGATCATGAGGTTGTTGACGCCGGCGTTGACGATGGGGCGTGAGAGCAGCGGCAGGAATACGTGGGCTTCGCAGAAGATCTCGTCGACCTTCATCAGCAGCGCGGCGCGCTTGACCGGATCGAGCTCGTTCTGCGCGGCCTTGTAGGCCTTGTCGGCTTCGGGATCTGAATAACGCGAGTTGTTGCGGCCGAGCCATTTGTTGTCCTTTGTGGCGATCTCCCAGGACACGCACTGGTTCAGCAAGCGCTCCGGATCGGGCTGCGGCTGCGTCGTGTTGTACATCTCCATGTCGGCATAGAATTTCGAGTAGGTGTCGGGGTTGCCGGCGTCCGACGAGAAGAACACCGACGCGGTGACCGATTTGAGCTCGATCTCGATGCCGGCCTTCTGGCAGGCCTGCTTGATGATAGCCTGCGTCTTCTGGCGCGGGGCGTTGATCGAGGTCTGGAATACGTATTTGAGCCTGTTGCCACCCTTCTCCCGGATACCGTCCGCGCCCTTGGTCCAGCCGGCCTCGTCGAGGATCTTGTTGGCCTTGTCGACGTCGAACGCGTATTTCAGCTTGGGCGACTTGAACTGCTTGGGCGCGTTGACGAAGCTCGCGGTTGCGATCCCGCCGCGGCCGTAGATGAATTTCTGAATCGAGTCGCGGTCGATCAGGAGGTTGATCGCTTGGCGCACAGCAGGATCGGACAGCGTCGGGTGCCTGGACTTGACGCTGGAGCGCTCCCCGTCGATCTCAGTCCACGGGTCCGTGGTGTTGAGAATGATGAACTCGACGTTGCCGGACGGCGTGATGTCGAGCTTGCCTTTGCCGCCCGCCTCCATGCGCTTGAGGACCTCCTCTTCCACCTGCATGTTCCAGGCAAAGTCGTATTCGCCGGTCTGGAGCACGGCGCGCGCCGCGGACACCGCGTCGCCGCCCCCCTTGACCTCGAGCGTGTCAAAATGCGGCTGGTTCTTGACGTGATAGTCGGGATTGCGTTCGGCCCGGATCATGTCGCCCGGCTTGAACTCGACGAACTTGTACGGGCCGGTGCCGACCGGCTTCAGATTGCCGGGCGCCTCGCGCGACTTCGCGCCGACATAATCGCCGAAATGATGTTTTGGCAGGATCTGGCCGACCGAGCCGACGAAGGGATCGGCCCAGAACGGCGTCGGGGCCTTGAAGTTCACCTTGATGGTGTGATCGTCAATCTTATCGACCTTGATGTTCTGGTAGGATCCGGTGGTGTACGCGGCGGTCGCGAGATCCGCGGCGTATTGCCAGGTGAAGACGACGTCGTCGGCGGTGAAGGGCTTGCCGTCATGCCATTTGACGCCCTGCTTCAGCTTCCAGATAGCGCTCATGCCGTCTGCCGAGAGGCCGCCGTTCGCCTTGGTCGGGACCTCGGCGGCGAGGCAGGGAATGAGGTTCCCGTCCTTGTCCCAGCCGGCGAGCGGCTCGAAGAAGATGCGCGAGGCGATCTGGTCCTTGGTGCCGAGCGCGAAATGCGGATTGAGCAGCGTCGGGGCCTGCCAAAGCAGGATCTTGAGTGGGCCGCCCCCGCCGGCCTTGGTCGGCTTGTAGTCAAGGGTGGCGTCCGCCATCGCGACGTCGTTCCAGAGCAGGATCTGGCTCGCGACCGGCGCCGCGATCCCCGCCGCAGCCATGGTCCGGATGAACGAGCGCCGCGACAGCGTGCCTTGCTTCACCTCCGCGATGGACTGGCGGATTTCGTTCTCGTTCATCGGATGATCTCCACTTTAAAGACAAGTCATCGCCGGCCAGGACCATCATGTTTCATCAGGGGCGAGGCGGCAATGCCAACAAGGCCGGAAAATCCTGCGGCGAAATGACGATGTGGAAAGAGCGCGCGACAATCCATCACCCTGAGGCGGCCGCTACTTCAGCGGCCCTGGAAGGGCGACCGCCCGGCGGCATCCCGGCCGTGCATCCTTCGAGGCTCGCCGCGCAGTGCATCTGCACTGCGCCGCTCGCGCCTTAGGATGACGGGGCTGACAGCGGAATCTGTATCGCCGCCTGAGAGCCCCTGGCGGCGATCCAGTGCGAAGCAAGTGAACTTGGGAAGTTCTAAGGCCGCACCGGAACGCCAACCCGGCTGCCGCGGGCACATCCATTTGCAAGCGCCAGCGCGGCCTCCACCGCGTTCTCGAGAATCTCCTCGGACAATAGCCGATCGTTCACGGCGCGCGACAATTGCAGTGCGCCTACCATGGTCGCGTAGACCGAAATCGCGCGTCGTCGTCGCTCCGCAGCCGAGCCATCCGGCATCTGCGCTGCCATCAGCGCGATGATATCGCACGTCTTTCCGGTGAAGGCATCGCGCGTCGCCTTGGGATGCCGTGCGATCTCGGAGACCAGCGCCGCGGTCGGGCAACCGCTCGCCGCGCGGTCGCGATGCCCGGGCGAAAGATAGTCGCGGATCGTGGTCTCGAGCGCGAGGCCGTTTGCGAGATTGTCCTTGTGCTTCTGCGCGCGCCGCTCCAGCGCATCGAGCAATACCGCGCGCACAAGATCCTCCTTGGAGGCGAAATGCGTGTAGAAGGCCCCGTTGGTGAGACCGGCCTCCGCCATGATACCGGCGAGGCCGATCGCGGCGATGCCGCTCTCGCGGAACTGCGACGAGGCAACATCGAGAATGTGCCGCCGCGTGGTGTCCCTGTGTCCCTTGTCGTAGCGCGCCAATCCCGCCTCCCGCGACCTGCCTACCGACGCGGCCACAAAATAGTGAGGCAGCGTCTATTGCATTACGATCATAATAGTACATTATGATCATAATGCAATGGGCGGCCGATCGGCGGTCCGCTACGAACAGGATCGTGCCCATGTCAGCCGAGGATGCCGCCGCGTCGGCCTTGTCCGCCACGCCATTCGTGGCCCACACAGCGGCCCCGCTTCGCCAGGCGGCAGCCGCGCCAACCGCGGCCGAGCAGAGGCGGGCCGCACTGCTGACGGCGCCGATACTCCCCACGCTCCTGAAGCTCGCGCTGCCGACCGTCACCGTCCTCGTCGCGCAGACCGCGGTCAACATCGCCGAGGCCTATTATGTCGGCTTTCTCGGTACCGATGCGCTGGCGGGTGCAGCACTGGTGTTCCCGATCTTCATGCTGATGACCATGATGTCGAATGGCGGGTTCGGCAGCGGTGTTGCCTCCTCGGTGGCACGCGCGGTCGGTGCCGGCCGACGCGACGATGCAGAAGCCGCGTTGTTTCACGCCGTGGTGCTCGCGATCATCGCCGGCGGTGTTTTCACGCTCGGCGTCATCGTCGGCGGCCCGCATCTGTATCGCGCCCTCGGTGGCGCCGGCGATGCGCTCGCGGCTGCGACGACTTATTCAAACTACCTCTTCGCAGGCGCCATCCCGGTGTGGATCGTCAATCTCCAGGCCGCGGCGCTGCGCGGCGCGGGCAATGTCAAGGTGCCCGCGCTGGTGACGCTGGTCGGCGCGATCGTGACGATTCCGATCTCGCCGGCCCTGATTTTCGGCTTCGGACCGATCCCGCGGCTCGGGATCGGCGGCGCCGGCGTCGCCTTCGGCTTCTATTACGGTGCCGCGATGCTGTTCCTGCTGCGCTACATGTCCTCGGGCGCGACCGGCCTGCGGCTGCACATCGTGCCGCTGCGCGCAAAAATCTTCGGCGACATGCTGAAGGTCGGCATTCCCACCGCGTTCAACGCGGTGCTGACCAACCTCACCGTCATCCTCGTCACCGGCGCGGTCGGCCTGTTCGGCACCGCCGCGCTTGCCGGCTACGGCATCGCCTCGCGGCTCGACTACATCATGATCCCGCTGCTGTTCGGCATCAGCACCGCGACCTTGACCATGGTTGGCGTCAACATGGGCGCGGGGCAGACGGCGCGGGCGCGCCGGATCGGCTGGATCAGCGGCGTGGTCGGCATGATCATGACCGGCGCGATCGGTTTGTTGGTGGCGATCTTCCCGACGTCGTGGCTGAATCTGTTCAGCCACGATCCGGAGGTGGTGAACGAAGGCATGACTTACCTGCGCATCGTTGCTCCCGCCTATGCCGGGCTCGGCTTCGGCTTCGTCACATCGTTCGCCGTCCAAGGCACCGGCCGCGCGATGGGGCCGCTCGTGTCCTCGATCGCGCGGATTCTGATCGCAGCCGGCGGCAGCTGGATCGCGGTGGTGAGCTTCGGCGCCGGCATGGCAGGGCTCGCCACCATGGTCGCGGTGGCGATGGTCGCCTATGCCGCGATCTGCGTCCTGATCATGCTGTCGCCGGCGACCTGGCGCTCGGAGTAAACCGGGCTCACTGGAGGCCGGCAACGCCGGCCGCCAGCGCCGAAAGCAGCAGCAAATTGCTCAGTAACTTGAGTGGCGTATTCGGCTGCGCCAGATTCCTGGCTGGTCTTGCCGCCAATCTCGCTCGCCGCGTGCGATTTTGCCGTGATACGCCTCACGCTTGCGCGGGTGCATTCGTTCCCCGCATGACGTCGAACGGAGAAGCGTCGTCCGCATCGGCCGGTCAATATGGATTTCCATTTCATTGATTTCGCCCGGCGGAGAAGCGAATACGGTTCCAATCATTGCCGCCGAGTTACGGAGACCAAGATGTCGTTTCGCCTCCCCCTGATCCTCGCGACCGTCCTCGCCGTCTGGTCGACCGCAGCGACAGCCGAGACCATCAAGATCGGCGTCACGCCGGGACCGCATGCGCAGATTCTCGAGGCCGTGAAGCCGATTGCGGCGAAGAACGGCCTCGACATCCAGCTCATCGAATTCTCCGACTACGTCGTGCCCAACGCCGCGCTCGATGCCGGCGAGATCCAGGCCAATTCGTTCCAGAACCAGCCTTATCTGGACAACCAGAAGGCCGACCGCGGCTACAAGATCGAGGCTGTCGGCCTGACCGTGAACTTCCCGATCGGCGTCTACTCGAAGAAGCACAAGGCCATCGGCGATATCCCCGAGGGCGGCAAGGTCTCGATTCCGAACGATCCGACCAATGGCGGCCGCGTGCTGCTGCTCCTGCGCGACAAGGGTGTGATCAAGCTGAAGGACGGCACCGGCTTCAAGCCGACGGTGCTCGATATCACCGAGAATCCCAAGAAGCTGAAGTTCATCGAGGTCGACGCCGCGCAGGCGCCACGCGCGCTCGACGACGTCGAC
Organism: Bradyrhizobium sp. 21; assembly: GCF_023073335.1. GTDB lineage: Bacteria > Pseudomonadota > Alphaproteobacteria > Rhizobiales > Xanthobacteraceae > Bradyrhizobium. Next base: position 16,042 of record NZ_JADPJG010000003.1, on the reverse strand, counting down.
GCCGCCGCGATCAACACCAATTATGCAACCCAGGCGGGCCTCGATCCGGTCAAGGATCCGATCCTGCGCGAGGATCCGAAGGGCCCCTATGTCAATTTGATCGCGGTTCGCGCCGCGGACAAGGACAAGCCCTGGGTCAAGATCCTGGTGGACAGCTACCACACCGCCGAGGTCAAGGAGTTCGTCCTGACCAAGTTCAAGGGCGCGGTACTGCCGAGCTGGTAGGCACTCTGCCCAGCCAAAGTCCAGTAAAGTCCAGCCAAGGTCCAGCACAGGGGCGATCCCGGCGGGCAGCCTTGCGCAATGCCCGCTTGTCTGGAGCTGCGGCAACCGACATCATCGGGGCCCATCCTCGCCCGACAGGGGTCGTATGAAACGTTTTGCAAATCTGAAACGACTGGGATTCTTCACGCGGCTGCTCGACGAGGCTCCGCCCGCCGAGCGCTACCGCTTCGCGGCCGAGCAGATCGTGCGTGCCGAGAAGGCCGGCCTCGATTCCGCGTGGATCGCGCAACATCATTTCCACGAGCGCGAGGGCGGCCTGCCGTCTCCCTTCACCTTCCTCGGTTACGTCGCGGCGCAGACCTCGCGCATCCGCCTCGGCACCGGCATCGTCACCTTGCCGCTGGAGAGCGCGGTGAGGGTGGCGGAGGACGCCGCGGTGCTCGATCTGCTCTGCAACGGCCGCTTCGAGCTTGGCGTCGGCACCGGCGGCAATCCGTCGGCCTTTGCCGCGTTCGGTCTCGACAGCACCCAGCGCAACGAGATCTTTGCCCGCAATTTGGAGGTCGTCCGCACCGCGCTGGTCGGCAAGCCGCTTACTGGCGGCGATACGCTCTATCCGCAGCGGCCGCAATTGGACAAGCGGATCTGGCAGGCGACGTTCTCGGTCGCCGGCGGCGCGCGTGCCGGCAAGGCGGGCGATGGCCTCTTGCTGTCGCGCACCCAGCCGAGGCCCAAGGAGGCGCCAAAGGCAACGCTGGCCGAGATTCAGAATCCGGTCATCGATGCCTATCTCGACGCGTTGCCGCCGGGACGCGAGCCCCGCATCATGGCCTCGCGTAGCGTCTTCGTCGCCGACGACCGGACCGAGGCGATGCGCCTTGCCGACATTGGATTACGGCGCGCGCTGCCGCAATTCATGAAGGGCGGTCACCTGCCTCCGGGCGAGACGCTGGAGGAGATGATCGCGGCGTTCGACACCCATGTCGGCGCGGCCGACGACGTCATCGCCTCGCTGCGAACCGACGCCACGCTGGAGCGGGTGACCGATCTCGTTTTCCAGGCGCATTCGGTCGATGCCCCGCATCCTTATATCCTGCGCTCGATCGAGCTCGTCGCGGAGAAGGTGGCGCCGGCGCTGGGCTGGACGCGGACGGCGCCCGATGTGGCTCTGGCCGGTTGATCGGAATGAAATTGATCGCTTTGCACGAGGCTGAATGATGAGTACGACGGATATCATCGACACGCTCGCCGGGATCGAGCCGGGCTCGGCTCTTGACGCCATCCGCGCGCGTCGTCTGCAGGCACGCGAAAACGCGCAGAAGAGCTATCTTTCGCTGTTCGAGCCGATCGACGCCGGTGATGTCTCGCTGGTGGAACGCGCTGCGGTCGCGCTCTTCGTGATCGGACTTCACCGCGAATCGACTGTGGCCGCCTTCTATCGCGCGAAGCTCGCGGCGACCGCCGATGGCGCGCGCCTGATCGAGGCCATCGAGGTCGAAATCGGGCGGGGCGAGACCTCAGGTCCGTACGGCGCCTTTCCGGCCGGCCCGCTGTCGGTCGAGAACAAGGCGGGGCTGATCTATCGCGTGAGTGCGGATCGTAAGGCCGTTCTCGGCGCACGGCTCGCTGCAGCGTTCGAACATGCCCACCTGCTCGTGTTCCGACCGCGCGATGCCGCGTCCACCGACATGAAGGCGCTGCTGGCCGCCGGCTGGTCGAGCACCGGCATCGTCACGTTCTCTCAACTCGTTGCGTTCCTGTCCTTCCAGGTCCGCGTCGTCACTGGCCTGCAGGTGCTCGGTGCCTCGCTCGGGCGCACCGCGAACGCCGTGGCCGGCGCGTAAGGAGGCCGCATCATGAGCGCTGCAAACAATGTCAACCCGCCCGTCGTCTTCACCCAGGATGAACTGGCCTGGGTGTCGTGGATCGACCCGCTGCCAGAGGCCGAGCTGACCGAGCGCCATTTCGCCGGTCTCGTCGATCGCGCCCGCGCCAAGTCGGAATATTTCCGCCTGCTGGTGCGCGATCCCGAAGTGCTGGAAGCCCGCACCAAGACCGACAAGGACATCTTCTACAACGTCGCTGACGGCCTGCCGCGCGCCGAGCGTGAGCTCGCTGCGGCTGCGACCTCGCGCTACAACGGCTGCATCTATTGCGCCTCCGTGCATGCGCGCTTTGCCAGCACCTATTCCAAGCGCCGCGACGATGTGCAGCGCCTGCTCGACGAAGGCGTCGGCGCCGATCTTGGCGAGCGCTGGAATGCGGTGGTCAAGGCCTCGGTGGCGCTGGCCGCGACGCCGATTGCGTTCGGTCCCGACAATGTCGCGGAACTGCGCCGCGCCGGTCTCGACGATTCCGAGATCGTCGACGTCATCAACGGCGCGTCGTTCTTCAACTGGGCGAACCGGCTGATGCTGTCGCTCGGCGAGCCCTCGAAATAGGCAATCTCATCGGCATGGAAATTGCTGCTTGTTTGTAACACCTGACTGGATGGAGCCGTGCATGAGCAACATCAATCGTCGAACCCTGGTCAAGGGCTCGCTGGCCGCCGCAATAGCGGGAACAGCACTCTCGCGCTTTGCCTTCGCTGATACGGCCGAGCCGATCCTGCTCGGCGTCAGCGGCCCCCTCACGGGACCGAACGCGCAATATGGCACGCAATGGAAGCAGGGTTTTGATCTCGCGCTCGACGAGATCCTCGCAGGCGGCGGCATCAACGGCCGCAAGCTCGCCTACAATTTCGAGGACAGCCAGAGCGATCCGCGCCAGTCGGTGGCGATCGCCCAGAAGTTCGTGTCCGATCCCCGCATCGTGCTGGAGCTCGGCGATTTCTCCAGCCCGGCCTCGATGGCGGCCTCGCCGATCTATCAGCGCGCGGGCCTCGTGCAATTCGGTTTCACCAATTCGCATCCCGATTTTACCAAGGGCGGCGACTTCATGTGGAGCACGTCCGTCAGCCAGGCCGACGAGCAGCCGCTGCTGGCGGCCTATGCCGTGAAGAAGCTTGGCCTGAAGAAGCTTGCGGTGCTGCACCTCAACACCGATTGGGGCCGTACCAGCCGCGACTATTTCGTCAACGCCGCGAAGGAGTACGGCGCGGAGGTCGCGGTCACCGAGGGCTATATCGCGGAGGAGCGCGATTTCCGTTCCACATTGGTGCGCGTGCGCGACGCCAATCCGGATGGGTTGATCCTGATCTCCTATTATTCCGACGGTGCGCTGATCGCGCGCCAGGCGCGCCAGGTCGGGCTGAAGCAGGTGATCTGCGCGGCGAGCTCGGTCTACTCGCCGAAATTCCTGGAGCTCGGCGGCGAGGCGGTCGAGGACGTCCATGTCGGCACGCGCTACTTCCCGGAAGACCCGCGGCCCGAGGTGCAGAAGTTCATCACGGGCTTCAAGAAGAAATACAACGGGCTCGAGCCCGACGCCTTCAACGCCTACGCCTACGACGCGATGAACATGGCCGCCGCCGTGGTGAAGATCGGCGGCACCGACCGGCGCGCAGTCCGCGACGCCTTCACGAAAGTAAAAGACGTCCCGAGCGTCATCTTCGGGGCTGCGACGTTCGACGTCGCCAGCCGCCGCGTCAAGGGCGCGATGAATGCCGAGCTTGTCGTGCGCAAGGGCCAGTTCGCGCTCTGGGACGGCAAGCCGACCTGAAATGATGGCCGGGGACGTCCTCCCCGGCCTTTTCTCTGTTCATTAGGAAAACTGCGTGTCTTCCTGGCTCGACTACACGATCAACGGGCTGATCGTCGGCAATGTCTACGCCCTCGTTGCGGTCGGCCTCGCGCTGATCTTCGGCGTCAGCCGGCTGATCAACTTTGCGCAAGGATCGATCTACCTCGTCGGCGCCTATATCGGCTGGGTCGCGGTGGTGCAGCTGCATACGCCGCTGCCGCTCACCATCATCGTGGTCGCGGTGGCGGCCGCGCTGGTCGGGTTGATCATCGAGCGGTTCGGCCTGCGTCCGCTGCAGAACTCGGTGCGCATCGCGCCGCTGCTGGCGACGATCGGAATCAGCTTCGTGCTCGACCAGCTGGTGATGCTGACCTTCTCGCCCAATCCGCGCGCGCTGCCGAGCCAGTTGCCGGACGTTCGTTTCCAGGTCGGCGGCGGCACCATCGGGCCTCTCGATCTGCTGATCGCCGGCGTGGGCCTCACCAGTGCGCTGCTGCTGTTCGTGTTCCTGCGCTACAGCAAGCTCGGCTGGGCGGTGCGCGCTACCGCGCAGGATCGCGACGCCGCGATGCAGATGGGCGTCGACGTCAACCGCGTCAATCAGGCCGTGTTCGGCATTGCGGCTGCGCTCGGCGGCGTCTCCGGCATGCTGGTCGGCATGTACTACAACCAGATCGACACCGCGATGAGCCTGCAGGCGACGCTCAAGGGCGTCGTCGCCGAAGTCGTCGGTGGCGCCGGCAATGTGCCCGGTGCGATCATCGGCAGCCTGCTGCTCGGATTGGTCGAGAGCTACGGTGTCGCGGTGTTCGGCACCAGCTACCGCAATCTGTTCGCGTTCCTGCTGCTGGTCGTCGTGCTCGTGCTGCGTCCGAACGGCCTGTTCGCCAGCGCGCGGCAGGCGCCGCCCGAGCCGCTCACCGGCACGTTCATTGCGCCGAGCCGCCCCGTGCGCATTCCGCGCTGGGCGCTGCTGGTGGCAACCGGCATCTTCGCGGTCCTGCCGCTGTTTCCGGTGTCCTTCTACGTGCTCCAGACCCTGATCAACGCCTGGCTGCTCGGCATGCTCGCGCTCAGCCTGACGCTGGTGGCCGGCACGATAGGGCAGGTCTCGCTGGGTCACGCCGCGCTGCTCGCGATCGGCGCCTACACCTCCGCGCTGCTGTCGCTGAATTTATCCGTCCCGGTCGGTCTCGCCATCATCGGCGGTGGGCTGATGAGCGCGGCGCTCGGCACCGCGCTGATCTCGCCGTCGTTCCGCCTGCGTGGCCATTACGTGTCGATCGCGACGCTCGCGATCGGCGAGATCGTCTCACTGGTGATTTTGAACTGGGAGAGCGTCACCCGCGGTCCGATCGGCATCTCCGGCATCCCGCCGCTGGCGCTGTTCGGCTATGAGCTGGTCAGCCCGATTTCGATCTATTGGTTCAGCTTCATCGTGATGGTCGTGCTGGCGCTGCTGCAGGGGCGCCTGCTCGGCTCGCATCTCGGCCGCAGTTTTCGCGCCATCCGCGACGACGACGTCGCCGCGCGCGCCTATGGGCTCAGCCTGAACCGCTACAAATCGCTCGCCTTCATCTTCGGCGGCTTCGCCGCCGGCGTCAGCGGCGGCATCGCCGCGCATCTCTATTCCTACATCAACCACGAGACCTTCAATACGCAGCAATCCATTCTGGCGCTGACGGTCGTCATCCTCGGTGGCCTCGGCAATGTCGTTGGCGCCATCCTCGGAGCTGTCGCGCTGGTCGGTCTGCCCGAAGTCTTCCGGGTCGCGGCGGAGTATCGCATCCTGATCTACGGCATCGTGCTGCTGCTGCTGGTGCGGTTCAGGCCGCAGGGCCTGTTGGGGACGATGTGATGGCGGAGGCGCTCAATTCCATGCTGTCGTTGCGCCGGCTGACGCGCCGCTTCGGCGGCCTCACCGCCGTCGACGCCATCGATCTCGATCTCGCCTCAGGCGAGCTGATCAGCATCATCGGCCCGAACGGTGCCGGCAAGACCACGCTGTTCAACCTCGTGACCGGGCTCGACCGGCCCGATGCCGGCGAAGTTCGTTTCGAAGGCCAGGACATCACGGGTCTCTCGCCCGAACGGCTCGCAGGCCAAGGCATCGCGCGCACGTTCCAGCTCGGCCGCGTCTTCGGCAATCTCAGCGTCATGGACAACGTGTTGATCGGCGCCCACACGCGGCTGCGTGCGGTCAAGCCAGCCGTGCCGCTGATCGGCCCGCTGCTCGAATTGGGACTGGCGCTGTTGCGGCCCGCTAGCGTGAAAGCTGAGGAAGAGCGGCTGCGAGAAGAGGTGAAGGCCATCCTCGCCCGCTTCGGCGAGCGGCTGCTGCCGCGGATCGACCAGCCGGCCTATAGTCTCTCCTACGCCAATCGCCGCCGCGTCGAGATCGCGCGCGCGCTGGCGCTGAAGCCGCGCCTGCTGCTGCTCGACGAGCCGACCGCCGGCATGAACCCGACCGAGACCGCGGAGATGCAGGGCCTCGTCGCCGAACTGAAGGCGGAAGGCCTGACCATTCTCCTGATCGAGCACAAGCTGGAGATGGTGATGCGTCTGTCCGACCGCGTCATCGTCATGGACGAAGGCAAGAAGATCGCGGAAGGGCGGGGCGAGGAGGTGCGCCGCGATCCCAAGGTGATCGAGGCCTATCTCGGCCACGGCCTGCCGGGGGCGACGGAGCAGGAGAGCGCGGCATGACGACGAGCGCACCCGAACCGCTGCTGGCGTTGTCTGACGTCAACACCTTCTACGGCCAGGCCCAGGTGCATTTCGACCTGTCGATCAATGTCGGGCGCGGCCACATCGTCTGCCTGCTCGGCGGCAATGCCAGCGGCAAATCGACGACGATGAAGATCATTTTAGGCCTGGTGAAGCCGCGCTCGGGCGAGGTCACCTTCGACGGCACCTCGCTGCTGGGACTTTCCACGCCACAGATCGTCCGCCGCGGCATTGCCTCGGTGCCGGAGGCCCGGCGGCTGTTCGCGGACATGAGCGTGCGCGAAAACATCCTGATGGGCGCCTTCGTGCGCAACGACCGCACCGAAGTGGCGCAGGATCTCGACAAGATGCTCGCGCTGTTCCCGAAGCTCGGGCAGCGGCTCTCGCAGCGCGCCGGCTCGCTCTCCGGCGGTGAGCAGCAGATGGTCGCGATGGCGCGCGCGCTGATGAGCCGTCCCAGGATGATCGTGATGGACGAGCCGACCATGGGCCTGTCGCCGCTCTATGTCGATCGCGTGCTGGAGCTGATCCGCACCATCAACCAGGAGGGCGTCTCGGTGTTCATGGTCGAGCAGAACGCCAGCCTCGCGCTCGAGATCGCGCACGAGGCCTATGTGCTCCAGACCGGCAAGATCGTGCTGTCAGGCTCCGCGCGCGCGCTGAAGGACGATCCCCGCATCCGCGACGCCTATCTCGGCGGCTCCGAGGCGGCGTAGGGCCTCCCCCGCGAATTCGCATATGCGGTCGTCGGGCGACGACTGGGGCTGGTCAGTATGACCATCTTATGAAAATATCATACCGTTGCCGTGATGGGTGTGCAGCGGACGGAATGTTGTTCGTGACGAGATGGTCTCTGCGGGCGGTCGTGCCCAAAATGGTGCTGCTGTTCGGCGGGCTGATCGCCGCCAACATCGCGGCGTGGGCCTGGGCCTTCGCGGCGTTCGGCGACCGGCCGACGGTGATGGCGACCGCGCTGCTCGCCTGGGTGTTCGGCCTGCGCCACGCCGTCGATGCCGACCACATCGCGGCCATCGACAACGTGGTGCGCAAGCTGATGCAGACGGGCAATACGCCGCGCAGCGCCGGTCTCTATTTCGCGCTGGGCCATTCCACGATCGTCGTGGCCGCGACCGTGCTGCTCGCGCTCGGCGTCGTGAGCCTCGGCGGCGACAGCCTGCTCAGGGAGATCGGCGGCTTCATCGGCACGTCGGTCTCGGCGCTGTTTTTGCTCCTGATCGCGGCCATCAATCTCGTCATCTTCGCCGGCTTGTTGCGGACATTTCGCGCGGCACGGGAGCAGGGGATTCACGACGCCGAGGGCCTCGATGCCCTGCTTGCCAATCGCGGCCTTCTGGCGCGGCTGCTTGGCCCGATGTTCCGCCTCGTGACAAAGCCCTGGCACATGTATCCGCTCGGCTTCCTGTTCGGGCTCGGCTTCGACACCGCGACCGAGATCGGCCTGCTCAGCATCTCCGCCAGCGAAGCCGCGCGCGGCGTCTCGCTCGCCGATGTTCTGGTTCTCCCCGCGCTGTTTGCATCGGGCATGGCGCTGGTCGACACCGCCGATTCCGCGCTGATGGTGAGCGCCTACCGCTGGGCCTTCGTCGATCCCCTGCGAAAGCTCTGGTATAACCTCACGATCACCGGCGCCTCCGTCGCGGTGGCGCTGTTGATCGGCGGCATCGAGGCGCTCGGCCTGATCGCGGACCGGCTTGGTCTCTTCGGCGGAGTGTGGACGCTGGCCGATGCACTCAACGACTCGCTCGCCAATGTCGGCTTCGCCGTGATCGCGCTGTTCGCAATCGCCTGGCTCGTCTCGGTCGTGCTCTATCGCCGCATGTTCGCGGACGGACCTGTTGCGGACGACGGCAAGGCCTTTGCGCAAAGCAAAGCTCAGGCCGAGGCCGCGCTCTGATCCTGCTCCGCCGGCAGATCGTCGGCATTGGGATCGCCCGGTGCGGTGGCCCAGGCCAGCTCCACCAGCGTCACGATCCTGCGTCCGCTGCCGTCGAGCTGGCAGACGATCAGGCCCTGCTCCTCCATGTAGCCGAGCAGGCGCTGCGCCCGGCGCAGCGAATGCGAGCCATAGGCGCGGGCGATCGTGGCGTCGCCGGGACACGGCCAGCCTTCTTTCGCCGCGCGCGCGATCATCATGAACACGCCCTGCATGTCGTCTGGCAGGATCGACGCGCGCAGCGACACGTCCTGCCAGACATCGTCTTCGGCATGCTCGGCACCAAGCCCCGCGCGTGCGCGCGTCAGCATGCGGCGGAATTCGTTGAGGTCGGGCACGGCCGAGCCGAGGCCTTCGATGCGGCAGCGGACCACGAACTCCTGGTAGAGCACGCCGACCGCGCGAAAGCCGGCATCGGGCGCGGCGAGGACGGCACGAAGGGTCCGATCCACGCGCTCGCGCCGGTCTGCGAGCTCCTCGGCACTGACCGGGACCTCGATCATGTCGGGGCCGATCTCCGGTGCCGCAGCCTTCGCGGCGCGGAGCTGCTCGAGCAGATCGGGCGCGGGCCGGCGCTGCGGCCGGCTGGCATCGGGCGGCGGCGCCGCCAGGATCACGGCGCGCATATCCTCGAGCGTGGCTTCCGGCATCGGCATCAGCCGCGGCGTGGAATTGCGCGGCTTGGTATCGGTCGCGCCGATATGCAGGCGTAGCGGCCGGCGCGAGAGCGCAGGCCCTAGCGCCATGAACTGGCCGCGCTCGAGATCGCGGAACGTCTCCGCCTGCCGTCGCTCCATGCCGAGCAGGTCGGCGGCGCGCGCCATGTCGATGTCGAGGAAGGTCCGGCCCATCAGGAAGTTGGACGCTTCCGCCGCGACGTTCTTGGCGAGCTTGGCCAGCCGCTGGGTTGCGATGATGCCGGCCAGCCCGCGCTTGCGGCCGCGGCACATCAGATTGGTCATCGCGCCGAGCGAAAGTTTTCGCGCTTCGTCCGAGACCTCGCCCGCGACCGCAGGCGCGAACAGTTGCGCCTCGTCCACGACCACCAGCATCGGGTACCAATGGTCGCGGTCAACATCGAACAGCCCGCCGAGGAACGCCGCGGCTCGGCGCATCTGGTTCTCGGCATCCAGCCCTTCGAGATTGAGCACGGTGGAGACCCGATGCAGCCGCGCGCGCTCGCCGGCGACCTGAAGGCCGCGCTCGGTGTGATCCTCGGCCTCGATCACGAGATGGCCGAAATGCTCGGCCAGCGTGACGAAATCGCCTTCGGGATCGATGATGGCTTGCTGCACCCAGGGCGCGCTCTGCTCCAGCAGCCGCCGCAGCAGATGTGATTTTCCGGAACCCGAATTGCCCTGCACCAGGAGACGGGTCGCCAGCAGTTCCTCGAGGTCCATGGCCGCCGCGGCGCCCGCCGTGGTCTGCCCCATCTCGATCGCAACCGTCATGTCCGACTCAGGCCCTTCCATTCGCGGACTGGGGCTTTATCAACCAAGCCGGTGCACGTCGAGCGCCACGGCGCGAATCATGCACCGTTGCCCACGGCGGAGTTCAGGGGCGATTCGACTGCCGTAGAAGTCCGGGCCGATAAGGGGCTCGCGGATCGTCGTCCTCGTTCTCGGGGATGGCGGCAGGAGCCGAATTCCTATTGCGCGCCGGATCCGCCCTGCACGATCTTCTCGTTCAGCTTGAGGTCCACGGTCTCGACCGTGCGGTCGATCTCTGCATTGGGCACGCCGAGCTGATGTGAGATCAGCTTCACCAGCAGGTCGACGCGCTCGATGAAGGGCGCGCCGCCGGCCACCGCGCGCGCGGCCGATGACGGCTTGAGCAGGCTCTCGGCGGCTTTGGCGTATTTCGCGAACGGCACCTGGTCCTGCGGATCGGCGCCGAGACGGCGGGCGATCGTATCGACATGGTCGTAGATCGTCTGCGAGCGTGCGAGGTCGCCGTGCACCGCGTCGCGGATCGATTGCGGCTCGTGCGGCGTGATGCAGCGGTAGTTGCCGGTTAGCAGCATCGACCATTTCGCCAGCGGCACGAACAGCGAAGAGAACACTTTCAGCTTCACCGGCACGTCGTGGCCGTCGAGCGTCACCGCGTCGATGTCGGCTTCGAGCTCGCGCAGCACTTTGTTGTGCTTCTCGTCGGCGAAGGCGGACGCCTTGAAGTTGGTGGGCAGGCCGACGTGAAGCACGTTCGCGGCCTCTTCCGGCGGACGGAAGGCCTGCGGGTCGGGCGAGCACAGCGTCACCAGCCCCGGCTCGAAGCGCTCCCACACCTGCGCATTGGTGTAGGCCTCCTCGAGATCCATGTCGGCGAGCGAGGGGATCCGCTTCAGATAAGGCAGCGGCGGCATGTTCATGATCGACAGGCACGGCAGCTTCGCCGCGGCGATCCTGACCATGAGAACGCGCACGGTGTGATTGGTGTATTGTGGCTCCTGCATCGCAAGGCCGACCATGTCGTAGCGTGAGAGGTCCACATTGGCGGGCGTCACGGCGTCGAGCTTGCCGGGAAGGTCACGTGAGAAGACGGCGCGGTGTACCGCCTCGTCACGCAACTTGATGCGCACCTCGGTACCCTCGCGGTTGATCAGCTCCGCGGTCTTGGCGCGGCAGACGAGGGTGACGTTGTGCCCCGCCATCAGCAGCTTCGTGCCCAGCAGGGAGCCGTAGGAAGCCCCGAGAATCAGGATGTTGCGCGCCATGTCTCGTCCCTTTGAAATTTATGCGATTTTTTTGAGCCCCGGCCGGTGCCTGAGAGCGAGTTTGCGGCATGTAAGGCAAAGTGCCCGGCCAAGGCAACTGGGATAATGCATACAAGGCGCCGCCGGGGTCTTCTCGTCGCCCCGCAGAGCGAAGCGCGGCCGGGATCACGCCCTCCGCCGGCGAGGGCCCGCTCCGCTCCATCCGGGCCACGGGTCCATTGGTCCTGCCACTGCCGGCTGCGCCAAATACCCGACGTCCGAGGATTGACAGCATCCTGCCTGCTCCGTGATCAAACGAAACCTAATCTTTGATCGCCGGCTGCAACAAAAACTACAAACGAAGCGTGCTAAGAAGTGGCAGAGTGGACAGAGGCCTAGCGGGCAGGCGGGCATAACCGAGTATCAGCAACGGAGCTGAGACGTGACGATTGAGTTGAGCCGCCGAGGATTTCGTATCGAATCCGGTTCGTTTGGACTACCAAGTGCCTTCGCCCCGCGAAGAGAAAACGGAATGATCATCACGCCAAAGCAGACGCAAGCGCGATGGCCGCAATCCGGCATGCCTGTGGTCGGATCGAACAGGCGTCCAGCGCGCGGCGCTGAAATCAAAGCCGGCAAGTCCGGGCACAACAACTCCCGGCAAGCGCTGACGGCGCCGTTCAAGGACTGACATGGAAGGTGATCATTGGCCTCACCGCTCGTGCGACGGCGCCGGGCGAAGCCTGGCACGCTTGCGGAATCGTGCGTCCGGATTCTTCGAAAGCCTCTCCGTCGCAGAACTCGTGCGTGAGACGCACAGGCATCTGTGGGTTTCGGACTGGATGAGGATCGCAGACGACTACCGGACGTTCGCCGAATCTGCGCGCGAAAATGGCTCGGTGCAGATTGCGCGGGAGGCGTGGCTGTGCTCGCTGACGGCCCTTGAAGTGGTCGGCAATTTGTCTTGTCCGGGGGACATCGAAAGTACCGACCTCGCAGACGAGGTCGGTATCAGCATGAGAGGCTTCGAGGATGACGCTGGTCTGACGATTGAGCGCGTGAAGATCGATTGCTTCGACCAAGGGGCGGTTGCTGGCTTCTTTGTCCCGGCGCTCTGTCGTGAGGCTCCCGCGGCTACGGTCATCTGCGTCAGTGACGAGGAAATCACGCTGAGCTCGATGATGACCAGGTTGTTGCCTGTCTCACTTCGCCGGAACATGTCGCTCCTGCTCGTTGATGCCGGCAATTCATCTGTTCGTCGCTCCTTCAAGCCGGAGCATATCCTCCAATTCTGCCTGGACTATCTGGAGGGCCGCCCGGATGTCGACTCGCAGCGGATCGCAATCTACGGCGAAGGGGCGGGCGCCTCTCATGCCTCCCGCCTTGCCCTCTCGGATCGCAGGATAGCTGCCGCCGTGTGCGACGGCGGCCTTTTGACGGCGGTCATGCGTCGAGCGTCAAGTCGCTGGATGACCGGCCTTGAACAGCCCGCTCATGACGGGACCTCGACGGGTTCGTTGCTGCCGTCGCGTCGAATACCATGCCCGCTTCTCACCGTTGTCGGGAGCCGCTCGATGATCTGGGAGCAGGATGCCCTCGAACTGCAATCCGCCTATCGGCAGACTGGAGCCGATTGCTCGGTCGTCGTGCCCAACCGCATCCCGCATCCTCTCGGCGAGGTCGAGAATTTCATCGCTGTCGACGACTTCATTTTCGAATGGCTCGACAGCAAGCTTGGATCTGCCCGTCAGCTCGATCCCGTGACCTACCTCTAAAGCGCGATGAGACTGAGTTGAATCGTCATCGCGCTTTAGCTCTTTGTTTGCGCATGATCTTTCCGGAAAACCGCTTCGCGCTTTTCCGGATCATGCTTTAGCCGCCGGGTCATGAAACGTCGATGGCCAGCAATCGTGCCGCCAGCCGGGCATTCTTGGCTATCGTTGCGAGCGTAGCGTTCATGTCGGCCAAGGCCTTCTCGTCGAGATCGTTGAACATCGTCGAATTCAAGGCGAGCTTTCTCTTGGACAGTTTTTCAATTTCCGTCGTCGCTTTTGCCGTAAGCGCCATCAGAACGAAGCGGGCGTCATCCGCTCCCGGTCGCCGCGACAGAAAGCCGCCCTTTTCTAGGGTTTTCGTCTGGTTGGTCACGAAGGCCGGGTGAACGCGCAACTTGTTCGCAATGTCGATGCCAGCGACGCCTCGCCCCTCGTCCAGCTCGGTGATCGCCATCAGGATCAGCCATTGCGGCTCGGTAATGCCCAGCAGCTCGGCCCAGCTGGTGTGGATGTCCTCCAGCTGGGAATGGATTTCGATGATGTTCCAGATGAAGTCCGTCGTCGCTCTGTCGAGTTTCTTCTCGATCATGGCTCCCCCCCGTTTCCCTCAGATCAGTCTTTTAATGGGATATTGGGAAGGCGTCTCGAATATCGCGCCACTATGACGGGCGGACACCGCACGGCGGGAACAATTTTGACTGTAAGTGCTTGCAAAAAACAATTAAGTAAATTACGTCTTTGCTCACTCCAACTTTGCTTCTGTTGACCTGATCGACTGACAGCGATGTAAGACCTCAAGAAAGCCCTCGGGATGCCCCCTGAGGGCTTTTTCTTATGGATCTGAGGCTTAGCTGAAACCGGAAGCCCCTGTTGCTCGCAAGCAACATCTCTTCCGGAACTTGTAATTCACCGAAGCAATAAATTGAGACCATTGTTTTTATAAACTATACGTGAAGCGCGGCGGAGGGCGGGCACCTCACTGTCGTTTCAGTCCGGACCTTCAGTGCGGAGCTGAATTGAAAGGAAATTGAAGAGGGTAAGGCGGCGTCCGCTGAGGAGCCGGGCCCTTTGAACCGACTTGGAGGTTTACTAATGAAGCTAACGAAGACACTCTTTCTCGGCTCGGCCGCCAGCCTGATGGCTGTCTCCGGGGCGTTCGCAGCCGATCTCCCCGTGAAGGCCAAGGCGGTCGAATACGTGAAGATCTGCTCCCTGTACGGCGCCGGCTTCTACTACATCCCGGGCACCGACACCTGCATCAAGCTCGGTGGCTACGTGCGCGCCGACGCGAACCTCGGCACCAACTCGGACTTCAATCCGAACCAGAGCGGTACTGCCGGTGCTCGCAACCGCCTGATGAACTACTACACCTTCCGCGCTCGTGAAGACCTCAACATCGACACCCGCACCGCGACCGAATACGGCGTGGTCCGCACCTTCTTCGACGGTGTGTTCACCTGGACCTCGGGCAACTATACCCCCACCGGTTCGGCAACGGGCGCGACCCAGTACAGCGGTACGCTCGGTCTCAACGCTGCGGGCACCGCCCTCGTCGGTTCGAATGGCAGCGGCAACGTCAACGGCACCGACGGCAACACCTCGGGCGGTGCGCTCGGTGTGTACTACGCCTTCATCCAGTTCGCCGGCTTCACCATGGGTAAGGCCGTGTCGCAGTTCGACGCGCCCTGGACCAACTATCCCGGCAACATCACCGACAACCTCGTCGGCGGCAGCGGCACGGTCACTGGTGTCAACCAGTTCACCTACACCGCCGATTTCGGTCAGGGCATCACGGCGTCGTTCTCGGCTGAAGACGTCTCGGCCTACTATCAGGCCGGCAACGTCAACATGACCGGCGCAACCGCGGGCGGCATGATCGGCGGCTCGTACGGCACCAACGCCATCGGCGGCACGCGTTCGCCGAACCTCGTCGGTCAGGTGCGTGTCGACCAGGCCTGGGGCCTCTTCCAGGCTTCGGTGGCTGCGCATGACAACCACGTTGGTTACTACGGTGCCAACGAAGTGACCGGCCACCCCGACGACAAGTGGGGTTGGGCTGTTCAGCTCGCTCTCTCGATCAAGAACATCCCGACCGGCGCGGGTGACACGATCAACGTCCAGGCCGTCTACACCGACGGTGCGACCCGCTACAACTTCCAGAACCTCTCGGGCAGCAGCTACGCCCTCTACGGCAACTCGGGCATTGCTGGCTCTTACGGCAGCCTCGGCTTCGCGTCCGCTCCGGACACGGTGTTCGTGACCGGCAGCTCGCAGGAGACCGTCAAGACCTGGGGCTTCCGCGGTGCTTACACCCACAACTGGGATCCCTACTGGAACTCCTCGCTCTACGGTGCCTACGCCCAGGCGCAGTTCGGCACGCTGGCCAAGACCACGCTTTGCGGCGCTGGCGGCGGCGGCGGTGTGTTCGGAGGCCTGGCGGGCGTGACGGGTTGCAACCCGGACTTCGCGATCGGCCAGCTCGGTGTCGTCACTCGCTGGACCCCGGTCAAGAACCTGACGTTCTCGGCTGACGTCTCCTGGACCCACCTCGACCAGAAGTACTCCGGTACGGTTGGCCTCGTCCCGAACGTCATAACCGCGAAGCCGGCTGCGGTTTACGAACTGAAGGACCAGGACTCGATCGCCATGATCCTCCGCGCTCAGCGCAACTGGTAAGATCTGTCGTACCATCTGAACGAACACCCGGCGGGAAACCGCCGGGTGTTTTTTGTTGCGCGGGGCCGACGTTCGGGAGCCAGGCGCAGCGGGACGATTCGTAGTCCGGATGAGCGCTGCGATACCCGCGGATCCACGCGCACAAGATCCCGGATGTCGCCGCGCTCATTCGGGCGACGAGCCTTGCGTTGCCCGTCGGGCAAAACACCCGGCAAATCGTCAATCCCCTCCCGGAAAAATATTCAACTTTACCGAAATTCGGATTTGTCGTATGTGTCGCCCATCCCGGCTCGACCAAGAGGGGCGATCTTG
>NZ_JADPJG010000036.1 GCF_023073335.1 Bradyrhizobium sp. 21 | reverse complement strand
ACGCGTCGGGCACGGCGTAGGCTAAGTGCAAGCGGCTGTCGTAGTAGTCGTTCACGCCAACCGACACGATGTAGAGCTTCGGTTGCGTCACTGCCTTATCGCCATCCCACTTGACCGTTATCTGGACCGGCTCGGAGGCGATCAGGTTTTGGGCGTTATATACCAGCACCTCAATGCGATTGTCGCCGAGCTCCAGCTTAAGCCTCCGCGTCACGGTCTGCACATCCCCGGGCGCTCCGTTAGCCTTTCCAGCGCTGTTTTCAATCCGCTTTATGCCTCTGGCTCCAACATCGAACGTCATGCCGTTGACGTGCCACTCGACGTTGCCCACGCCGCCCCCTTGATCAGCGATCGTGGCTTGCACTTCGATTTCCTCAACGGCAGATGAGATCCCTGACACAGGAGAGGCGATTGTCACCTGCGGCGCAGCTCCGCTCGCCATGACCTTGTTGAGATCCAGCTGAGCTGCTGCCGCTTTCACCTTGCCATCAGGATCACCGGCAAGCTTCGCGCGAACCATGTCCGGCCGATATAGCACATTATAGACTTGATCGATGGAATAGACCTGAAGCCCTTTTACTATACTGATATTCCTAATGCCCTCAGCAGAGCCATCGAAAAATCCTTCGGGAGTTACGGCGGCCCAATTGCCGTCGTCGGCACCATATAGCGAAATCAAGGTATTTCCGGTCTTGGAATCCCAAATCCTTACGGCCCCTCCTCCCTCGCTCGCGCCAATTCTGTCATTGTCCGCCCAAAAGATCCCCCCGGTGTTAGTTAAGTGCCTCTTGATTTTTCGCACAACTTGGCGCGTGAGCCGATCAACAATGAAAATCGAAGTCTGGAAGCCGACGGCAAGAAATCGTCCCGATGGCGAGAATGCCAATGACCCTCCTCCCAGATCATGAACATCACCAAGATCGATGGCGACAGCTGGCTCGCTCAGGTTCACTAAACTGGCTATACCGACTACTCCGTTATCGGCCGCCAGGGCAATAAAGGTCCCGTCCCTAGAGAACGCGATGCCTTTGACGAATCGGTGCGTAGCGATGGTTGTAACAACGCGTCCCAGCTCATTTACGAGCTGCACATTGCCGGACCGGTCAGCAATTGCGAGCCAATGCCCATCAGGCGAATACATCAGCTGATCAACGTAATCGGACACGGTTACAAATTCAGAACTGCTCTTACGTTCAGCATTCCACATCCGGACTTTGTGATCATCTAGCGAATCTCTAAAGGCAACGGCCGGAGCCTTGGGGGATATAGCAAAAACGACGACATTGCTTTCGAAGCTGCCTAGAACTGCGCCCGATTGCAGATTGACCAAGTCGAAACCTACATTTTTCTTGCCGGACCTATTACTAACAACAACGAGTTTTGCATCCTTCGATTGAGCGCCTCGACCTAGGACAAACCCGCTTACAGGTACTTTCTGCGGCCGAGTTGCAAGATGTAGGTCCCAGAGAAGCCCACCAGAGTACACACTTCTGTCGGCCTCGAAGAAGCTGAGTTCAGAGAAAGCGGCCATAGAAAATGCGCCGATCCCACCCCATGACCGGCCGGAACTTGGATCTACAAACTGAACATGCCCCGCGGCAAGGCCAAGAATTCCATCCGCGACAACGGCTACCGTATCTAATCGATCTGAGTGAGCAACTACGCGTCCGACGGGTGCAACACCAAACATCCCTCTGGCGATTAGCTTAGTCCTCTGAATGAGCTTTCCCGTTTCAACATTCCAGAGATTGGCGAATCTTTCGTTCGTTTCCGGATCTAGAGTCTCCGTCAAGGCTTTATCTTCAAAAAGGCCTGCGATCGTTCCCGCCAGCTTCCTCGCTGGCCAACTGCTTTGCATTCTCCAGATCCTGGTTTCCCCGTCTTTCGACAACGCAAGATAGGAGTTTGAGCAGGAGATTGTCGGGACAGTGGACAGATCGATCTTGCCGATTTCGGTCGTCCGCAACAACCGGCCGTCCCGAGGACTAACGGCGTCGAGGCTGTGAGCGCGAACAAATATAACAGCTGGTTGGCCGTTAATGATTGAGAGGCAAGACGGAGTTTCTTTGTAGGAACGAAGAACTAAGCCGCTCTGCGTGTCCCAAACAAGCCCGCCGGAATCGTCCCCGTTCCACGTTACCAGGACGAGATGGCCGGTTGCCAAGACCATGGAGTTGCCGCTTGCGCAGCATTTAAAATCCTTGCCTCGCAAGAGTCGCGCCGTCGTGAGGTCCCACACTTCGGCTCTATCACTCCAGAGTGCCAGGACAGAGTGGCCATCCGGCATAAAATCCAGTACTCTGGCAGAGCCTTCAAACGCTGTATCAATGCTACCATCCAAAAGATTGAGGCTTTTAACCGGACGACTGCCAAACAGCAGCGTTTTCGAATCCGGGCTAAAAGCCATGGGCCAAGTGCCATTTTCTTCCAGGGTCCGCAGCAGACGACCAGACTTCACATCCCGAACTTCGCCGGGCCCGAAGACAGAGCCTTTGGCCAGGAGAAGTCCGTCCGGGGAAAACCGATATCCGGCATTCTGACTGTTTAAAGTATCCGATTGCGAATTCGGCACCACTTCTACGCTATCGGCCGAGTGAGCAGTGCCTGAAAGAGGGAGCCCGATCATCAAGACAACCAGTGGGATCACGGCATGGAGCATCCGAAACAAGATTCGTGAAAGGAGAACTCTCTCGAACACGGCGAGCCCCAAATTGCGGCACATGAGATCTACTTCCCTATCAGCTCAGTGCGTCCATTTCCCCGAGGAGGGGGACTGCCTATGGAAATCGGGATGGATTTAGAGGATGACGTTTAGGACCAGCTCACGCTGCGGACAGCAGCAATTGTATCCGACATTTCCAAGCCCGCCAGCAAAAATGCAAATTGAGCTGAACGGGACCCAGGTCGTCTAACCTGGTTGTCCAGCCCTGTCTCGAGGTCTGTTTGATTGTCCGCGGGTGCCGTCGCGATCCGATCGTATGGTGCCGAGGCCGCTGAAATCCGCGCACGAACGCCCACGAGATTGCCTCCGATTGCAAATTTTCCAGGACATCTTTCCAGAGACGCTCGCCTCAACCGGATCGGCCGACCAGCGACGTGTGTCCGGATCGGGACCGGAGCTAGGTGTCACCGCACCTGCGCCAGATGATCCGCCCTGACATATCCAATCAGCTTCCCGTCTTTCGCCACAAACGCCCAACCCTGCTCAACGCTCACCAAAACCAAAAGTGTTCCCGCCGGCAATCGACCGGTCGAGAGCGCATTATCTGCGGCGCGCTCATAGCTGTCTGCGGGCGCGATGACGACGTGAGTCGGCTTGGCGAGAATTGCGGGGGCGCCGGGACTGCCGGTTGTCGGCGACCCAATATTCAGCACCTCCATCCTGTTCGTCAGGGAAAAATTGTTGCCAACGATGCTGCGTTGAGGAATTTGGCGGAGCCTGAAGGCGTTGTAGGAAAGGTCAGGCACCCGCTCGTCGATGTAGTCGGCCAGCTCCGAAACCTCGATCAACCCATTGTTGTTGACGTCTGCACGCGCGAGCGCGTCGAGCAGGGCGTAGGTGAACACGCCATGGCCGTGGTAACCCTCAAGAGCCGGAGCATCATCCGTCGTTGCGGTG
>NZ_JADPJG010000001.1 GCF_023073335.1 Bradyrhizobium sp. 21 | reverse complement strand
TCCGCGACGAGTTCTGCAAAACTCCGCTTCGGCGTCCAGCCCAGCACCTCGCGCGCCTTGCTGGCGTCGCCGACGAGGAGATCGACCTCGGTGGGGCGGAAATAGGTCGGATCGATCTTCACCACGGTCTTGCCGCTCTTCTCGTCGACGCCGGTCTCCTCGACGCCCTTGCCGCACCATGCGATGCGGCGGCCGATTTGTGCGAACGACAGCTCGACCATCTCGCGCACCGAGTGCATCTCGCCGGTGGCGAGCACGAAATCGTCGGGCTTGTCGGCCTGCAGGATCTTGTGCATGCCCTCGACATAGTCGCGCGCATGGCCCCAGTCGCGCTTGGCCGAGAGATTGCCGAGATAGAGCGTCTCCTCCAGCCCCACCTCGATGCGGGCAACGCCGCGCGTGATCTTGCGGGTGACGAACGTCTCGCCGCGGATCGGGCTCTCGTGGTTGAACAGGATGCCGTTGCTGGCGAACATGCCGTAGGCTTCGCGGTAGTTCACCGTGATCCAGTAGCCGTAGAGCTTTGCGACGCCATAGGGCGAGCGCGGATAGAACGGCGTGGTCTCCTTCTGCGGGATCTCCTGCACCAGGCCATAGAGCTCTGAGGTCGAGGCCTGGTAGAACCGCGTCTCCTTCTCCATGCCGAGGATGCGGATCGCTTCCAGCAGGCGCAGCACGCCGATGCCGTCGGCATTGGCGGTGTATTCCGGGCTCTCGAAGCTGACGGCGACGTGGCTCTGGGCGGCGAGATT
>NZ_JADPJG010000016.1 GCF_023073335.1 Bradyrhizobium sp. 21 | reverse complement strand
TCATTGTTGGCATCGGCCGCATCGAGGCCGGCGAGCAGTGTGTACGTGAACACGCCATGGCCGCGATACCCTTCGATCGCAGGCTTGCTGTCGGTTGTCGCCGTGAGCATCGTTCGCCCCATTGCCCGCGTCATGCGATCAATCGCAGTCTTCTCCTCGATGCCCCGCATCGCGATGCGGTCGCCGACCAATGATCCGCTTTCGCAGGCATCGAACAAAAGCACGCTCTTCTGCGCCTTGATCCGGGAGAACCACTCCTGGAGCCGATCTTGCCCGACACCCTGCTTGACTATTGAATCTTCGCCTGCGTAGCGGAAATCCTGCGGCAGGAAATAGAAGCGCGCGTCTACCGTCTTGCCGTGGCCGGCTAGGAAAAATAGGAACACGTCCTGTGGGCGCACCAGCGTTGCCAGCTCGCTGAAGACGGCGTCAAGTTTGGCAGCCGTTGCTTCGGCATCCAGCACCGTCCTGATCTCTACCCGCTCGTAGAGCTTGGCACCGGCCTGCCTCAGGCCGTCACTCAGTGACTTCGCATCGTTAGCAGCATAGTTCAAG
>NZ_JADPJG010000013.1 GCF_023073335.1 Bradyrhizobium sp. 21 | reverse complement strand
GTGTTCGAAGACTCCCGCAACTGCAACGTCACCACCGATTCCGCGCTGGTCGCGCTCGAAGGCGTCGACGATCTCGTCGTCGTCGCGACCGCGGACGCGGTTCTGGTCTCGCGCCAGAAGGACGCCAACGGCCTGAAGCGGCTCGTGACCAAGCTCAAGGCGGTCGCACCGAAGGTGACCGAGGAGCATCTCAAGGTGCATCGGCCCTGGGGCAGCTACCAGTCGGTCGACAATGGCGAGCGCCACCAGGTCAAGCGCATCGTGGTCAAGCCCGGCGGGCGCCTGTCGCTGCAGAAGCACCATCATCGCGCCGAGCACTGGATCGTCGTCCGCGGCACCGCCCGCGTCACCGTCAACGAGACCGTCAAAAGCGTGCACGAGAACGAGTCGATCTATATCCCGATGGGCGCGGTGCACCGGATGGAGAATCCCGGCAAGATCATGCTGGAGCTGATCGAGGTCCAGACCGGCTCCTATCTCGGGGAAGACGACATCATCCGGATTGAAGACGACTATCA
>NZ_JADPJG010000033.1:57481-92087 GCF_023073335.1 Bradyrhizobium sp. 21 | reverse complement strand
GAACTCACTTTAGCTCCACCACCCCCGCGGTCGCGGAGGCCGGCTAGATGATCTTCAGTGCACTAATTCGTTCGCCGGCGTCGGCACCGCGGCACCGTCCAGCATAATTAAATGCATTGTCACCGTAATTCAATCTTATCTGTCATCGGTCATCCCTACGGATCACATGTCACAGAAATTAGCGTGTCTCATTTACGGGGTGCAGTCCAGCTTGCCCTTTCCCTTCTGTGGTGTGCACCGGAAGGTCACAGTAGCTTTTGCTGGGCGTGAGGCCGGCAGGCGCCGATACGGCAGAACTTCCCTGCAAATCGATGGTCCAATTTGACGCAATCGATTCTTTCAGCGCTGTGGCCAGGCAGTAGCATTGGTCCTGCAATTGTTTCCGTTGGGAGCTGTCGCGGTTGAAGTTCACAAGGGCCTTCTCTAAGTTCACCATGCGGCTTTTGACATTGCTATCTTCGACCATCGATAACTCGCTCCAATAAAGCGCGTAGAATTTCCTTCTTGCGTCCATCCATTTGTCGGAGGCTGGGTCTTCTGATGCCAGCGCGCCGGCGACCGTCGCTGCAGAGCCATAAATTTTGAGTTGGAGTTCGTAAAACGGCTTGCGTGCGTCGTTGATTCGAGCTGTGCGAGATGCTTCCGCTTGCGACCGAGACTGGTCTTGATCATTGAAATAACCGTTGATTGCCCATAAGGCGCCGCCAATCGTTGCCAGTATGGGAAAGAGCATTTGCACTAGAGTAAGAACGCGCTCGGTCTTAGGTGAAAAAGGAGCCTTTTCCTTCGATGTAGCCATCTTGCTGCCCTCGAATATGCAGTCCTATGAAATTGAGTTGCGCAAGTTCGTGTTGTCAATTTAAGGTCGTGTAAGCAAATTCATTGGAGACTTCAAGGTCCTTCGCCGGAAGCGTCTATCATATTTCAGAAATCGCTGTGCCGCCAACGCTGCGAAGAGTGTTCGGCAGCATTCGTTGGTTCGGGAGATGAAGCGCTGCGACCAGGATCGATCGCTCTCACTTACTTCGGAGTTACGGTGACAGTGCACCCAATGTCTCCGTCCGCTGAGAGTCGTCAGAGATGACGACGGTGATTCATTGAGTGCACCGTCGCGAGTTGGAGGAAGTGAGTCTCGACGACCATCGGGCGATTAGTCCACCTTGTAGCAATTTTCGACGGAGTAGGTGTCATTGATGGGCTGTTTCATATGGCAAATGGAAACGTTGTTCTCTGCGTCCTGAACCGCAATCGCGAGCGTTCCGTCTTGTAGGTGCGTCACAGCGACGATGCGCCCACCTTTGTTGATGAACGCGGTTATGCCCAGTGCGTATGATGAAGCCGACGTCATAGGAATAAGAAGCAGAAGGACGGCAATCAATCCAAGGGCGCATAATAACCTCCATTCTTTGCAATCTATGGCTGTGAGCATAATCGAGACGCAACAGAAAGCAAATAGAGTGGGATTTGAGAGGGGAGAATGCGGCAGGCAGCTCAGCCCTTGCGGAAGGTGCCTTGCAGCACCGCGATGTAGCGTTAGTTCGGATGGAATGCTCAGGGCTGGGGCAGTTGAACCCCACCAGGGCTGACGCGACTAAACGGCATGGCCAATTCTATCGGCGAACTGCTGCTCGAAATACTCAACGCCTTCATCAGGGACGTGGTGTACTCGCTGTGGCTGAAAGCGGTGACTTCGCTGGGTACAAAAGTTCACAATCGCGCCGCTGCCATTGTCCTGGCAGCGATTATGGGGCTTGGATTATTCTTTCTGATGCCGGTCGTCAGCGGGCTATTGGGCCTCTGATATGAGATTCATCATCGCAATGGCGATCGGGGCGCTGATCTCGTCGGTGCTTCTGTCCCTGGAGTCGTTAGCCGACTACGCTCTTCTATCGCTGGAGTGGCCTGGCATCAGCGCGGCGTATCTGTTCTGGGGAGCCATAGGCGGCTCTGCCTTCGCGGGCATCGCTATTGCATGGCTCGTGAACGCGATGGTTTACGGGGCGGCTGCCTTCGTTGCCCTCCTGTCGCTCACGCTGGTAAGGCGCGCTTTATCGAAGTGAGCTGCGAAACACTTCATCGTGGTCTATTTGCTGGGCGCTCGCTGAACGTGAGGACGTCGTGAAGATCATTACACTGCTCGCGGTAGCGGCCATGCTGGAGCTGGAGGTTTTTGTCGCGCAGTCGAAGCGTCGGCGGCTCGATGGGCTTCATGCTGGTCTTTGTGCTCGTGGTGTTGGGTGTGGCGATTTATGAGGCGTGGTCGAGCAAGCACGCCGCGATTGGATGGATAATCAATCTGTTCGCCTCGATAATTGGCGGGCTGGTTATGATTGCCCTGGTCGGAATGGCGATGGAGGCGTTGCTGCCGTACCTTCACCTCGAACGGTCGCTCGCGTTCTCCCAACATCCGCTGAAATATGGGCTGGTCGCAGCTATTGCAATCTGCGTGGTGCTGGGATCGTGGATCCCGCTATGGACCTTGAACCGGTTTCGGCTTTGAAGAGCATTCTGCGTGGCGCTCCCTAGCGCTTTGCTTGCTCCCTGCCGCGCCTGATGTCCTCAGCCTCGTCCACGAGCTTCAGGACGGCACCGTCATAGCTCAGCTTGAGCCCACGGCCGACGGTCCAGATCCATCCCTCCCGGGCGTCTTTGGTCGGCTGGGCGTTGTATTGATCGGAGATCGATCTGACGACGGCGTCCTGCGGCCCCGGGTTGCTCAACGCCGCGCTGACGCGCCAGATCGGGTGCCTGGCGTCGGCGTCGTCACTGTCGATCGTCAGCTTGGCGCTGTCGATGTCGCATTCGAGGGTGGAGGACTCGCGCAACTGGCGGCAGCGATAGCGACGTTGCGTGACGACCTTGCTGGTCTCGTCGAATGTCATCCCGGGCGAAAAGCCGAGGATGTCGGATTTTTTCACGAGCGCGAGCGACGCAGGCTTCAGGAAGCTCGGCTGGATCGCCACGAGGGCGGCCAGGGCAACAACAACCAAGCCGGCGATAACAATGGCAATCTTCATCAGCCCCTCGCGAGAAACATCCGACCCTACGACAGCCGGAGCGTTCTAGCAGCCATCGCGATGCGTGTGACACACGCACGAAACGGCCGCGCCGCTTTTTGGGAAGCGACGCGGCCGATAGGCAAGCCGTGCGAGGAGCCTGGCTTACTTCATGTTGCTGCGGGTCTTGGTGCCGCCCTGGTCGCTGCCGGGGCCGGAGCCGCCCTGGCCGGACGCGTCGGGCTGCACCGTTCCGCCCCTGTTCATGCCGTCACGGCTCATGCCGGTCGTGCCCTTGGTCATCGTGCCCTTGTCCGTGTTGGTCATGCCGGGCTTCTGCACGTTGTCGGACTGGGCGGCGGGGCCGGTCTGGGTCTGGGCAAAGGCAGAGCCGCACATGAGGCCGAGGGCGGCGGTCGCAATGATAAACTTCTTCATCTCAAGCTCCTGATTGGTTGTGTGGGCCAACGGGAGCGCAGAAGCCCTGTTCCTAAACCGGGCGGTCCGGAGCCAAGAAATTCTCGTCTAGGCTGCGATCCGTTGCGCGACCGGGGCCGTCAGGTGCTTGAGCACTTCCGCATGCTCGAGGTCGGGGACCGCGATGGCCGTGTGGCTGTATGTCGCGTGGGTCCGTGATCTCGCGATCTGGTCCAGGATCTCGCCGCCCTTGATGACGTGGAGGCCCATGCCCTGTTCGGACGGGAAGATCGCGAGCACCACATCATAGGCCGCGATGACCGCGCAAAGCGCTTCGGCCTTGTCTTCGGCGATGTCGACAAACACGCGAACGTCAGCCGCGAGTTCGCGCAGCTCGTGAAAATCCAGCACTGTGGGGTACTCCAACGCAACGGTTACTGAACCGAGCTTGGAGGGGTTAGGTTACTGAAGTCTCAACGACGCATGCCCGGTCACAGGTTTCACGACGAGGTGAGCCCGCGCAACGCGGGTCACTTGGCGTATCCCTGGGAGCGGAGCCACGCGATCTTGCGGTCGCCGTTGATCCAGTCGTCGGCATCCGCCTTGCTGGTGAAGCCCTTGATTTCGCGTTGTTCGCTGTCCGGGTAATCCGCCAGGATTTTCCAGTCGTTGTCTGCAATGCGGACGGTTTTGAAGGTCACTTTTGTTTTTGCCATGCCGCATTATGCCGAACTTGGCCTGAAAAGAGAACCCTGCCTGTGAGGGTCATGGGGGTGGCCCCGTCGCAGACCTTATGTCCGGCCTGACCGGCATCGTGCCCCCGGCCACGGCCAAAAGCGAAAGCCCCGCCTGGGGGAAGCGGGGCTCTCTGATGGGGGTGAAGCTTGGGGACTTCAAAGAGTTAGACGCTCCGGGGGGGAGAATGGTTCAATCCCAAAACCGCGCAACAAGCGGCATTTTTCCTGGGTGGGCCGGCCCCCGCAGAACCCCCTGCTTGCGTTTTAGGCCTCGATGGGTTTTAAGCCCCGTCACTTCATGAAAGTTGGCATGAATCAGAAGCGCGTTGCGCGGTCGGACCGCGTCCTGAGCAAAGCCTGCTCGCGCGCACAGAAGGAAATTCAGACATGGCGAAGATGACCAAAACTCAATTGATCGATGCAATTGCCGAGGGCACGCAGTTGTCGAAGAACGACGTGAAGGCGGTCATCGAGTACATGGCGACGGTCGGCTACAAGGAGCTCAACGAATCCGGCGAGTTCGTCATTCCCGGCTTCGCCAAGATGTCGGTGGTGAACAAGCCGGCGACCGAAGCGCGCATGGGCGTCAATCCCTTCACCAAGGAGCCGATGCAGTTCGCGGCGAAGCCCGCCAGCAAGTCGGTCAAGGCCTCGCCGTTGAAGGTGGCCAAGGACTCCGTCTAAGCGGCTCGCTATGTCGTTGCGGCAGCTTCGTTTCGCGAAGCGCCGCGGCGACCGCCGTGCGATGCTGCACGCTGGAAGGAACTCTCGGGCTGTGTCAGGCTTTGCTTCCGAAAGGGAGATGTCACATGGCTGGACTGAGTGAAGAAGACATTCGAAGCCGCGCCTATCACCTCTGGAAAGAGGCCGGCGAGCCCGCAGGGACGATGGACACGTTCTGGTACGAAGCCGAAAGGGAGCTTCTCGCCGAGCGGACCGAACAGGGCGAAGTCCCGCCCGGAATGTCCGACAATTTGCCGGTCTGACGGCAGCGCGCCGCAACGAGCTCGCATTCAGCGGCTGACGGAAAGAGATGCTCGGCCACGGCAACGCCTGTTGTCGCGGACCGCCGCTGGGGCCACCCGCTTGCATCAAGCCGTCAGCCAAAAGAAAAGCCCCGCGCTTGCGCCCGGGGCTCTTTTGGCTGACGACGATGGGATTTCAGCGCCTGGCCGCCAGCCATGCCTCAAACTTAAGGTTGAAAATCCAAAACGCAACTTGGCTGCGGTGTCGACGCGGCGCCGACAGGGCTGAGCGGGACGTGCTCGGAAAATTTCGCGGAAGGGACTGGACTTTTCGTTCTTATTTTGTTCTAGTTGGTCATCTCTTTGGAGGTGACCATGACCGTCGAGAAACAACGCGAAGTGATCAGGCTCTGGAATCAGCTCAGGAAGCTAGAGGGCCCGGCCGCGGAAGAGCTCCGCATTCAGATCCTCGACTGCTTTTCGGAGAAGGATTTTTCGGAGCAGAACACCGTGAAGCGCGCGGCGTGATCCGCGTCGCGCCGCGTCGATGATAACAGCCAACTGCGCTCGCCTTCATCGATCGTTAGCAATCGGCTTGCATTGATTCCCCGACTCCGATTCGTTCTTTGCGAACGAAATGGAGTCGGATGCAGAACAAGCCGTGCCTTCTGTGTCGATGCGGGACAGGCCGCTCCAAGCCAAGCAAGCCAAGCCGGCGTGATGCTTCGCACAGTCGCGTTCTCCGTCCTCGTTACGAAATGAGGCGAGGGAGACGCGACATGGATGCGTGCTGGTTTCTCGAGATGTTCGTC
The DNA here is from genome assembly GCF_023073335.1 of Bradyrhizobium sp. 21. Classification (GTDB taxonomy): domain Bacteria; phylum Pseudomonadota; class Alphaproteobacteria; order Rhizobiales; family Xanthobacteraceae; genus Bradyrhizobium. The sequence goes on along the minus strand of NZ_JADPJG010000033.1, from coordinate 86,160 downwards.
GAGATCGCAAAATTGGTTTGGTACGACCGGCATCCGCGCTTGCGCAAAGCCAGGCCGTCGGTGCCGCAGGTGCCGACGCGATCGACATCCGAAAACGCGATGTGATCGCGCGCTGTGATGGTGCGCTCGTTTGCGTGCAAACGAATTGTTAAGGCTTGCTTCGTGCCGGTTTCTTCTATTCCGATTCGTTCTTTGAGAACGAAAGGCAGGCGAAGCTGGAACAAAGGCGGTCGGCAAACGGCCGATCCCTCTCACCATCGTCTCGACGCTCTCCCACGCCGGCGCTATTGTTGCTCCAGCGGCGGGCGCAACATGAAGAACGGGCTTTATTCCATCCACATCCACATGCTCGACGGCGTGAAGGGCCGCGACAGTGGCGTGCTGATCCTGCGTGACGGCGTGCTGCTCGGCGGCGGGCCTTATTTCTGGTCGCGCGGCTCCTACACGATCGGCAACGGCGCTGCGAAGAAGGGCACTTCGAAGCACGGTACCTGGAAGGGCGCGCTTGCCACCAACCAGCATACGCCGTTGGCCGATGGCCTCACCCGGCCGCTGTTCGGCGGCGAGGAGGCGACGAGCGGCTTCTCCGGGACATTCAGCGACGACGCGGCCGAGGTGTTCGGCACCGTGCTGGTCGCGGGCCATCGCAGCCTCGGCTTTCGCGCGAGCTTGAAGCTGCTCGCCGAGATCTAGAGGCGCTTCGCGAATTCCTAACGGAAGCTTGCCGGGAAGCCGATAACCCTATTCGGTTAGGTTAAAAGCCCAATCGCGTTGCGCTTGCCGCGCGTTGGGATAGGTGTCTGTCAAAGAAAACGACTTTGCGAAAAAGCAGTTTTGTCATGACACCATTTTCAGAACCGTCCTTTTATCAAGGCGACCGCCACACCTACCGGCGCGTCGCCATCGTCGGCACGCTGTTCTGTCTCGCTTTCGTGGTGATCAGCTTCTCGCTGCGGCCGCAGCTCGAGGACACCGGCGTCGCGGTGAAGGCCGACAGGCTGGTGCGCACGGCAGGCCAGGCGCCGCACGCGAATTAACGGCCGTCGCCATAGATCTGCTTGTCGGCGGAACTGCTCGGGCCAGCGGTGCCGCGGGTTGCGAGCGCCACGAAGCCGGCATAGCCGGACAGGTTGAGCAACATTTCGAGCCACGCGGGCATGTCAGGTCTCGCTTGGTGTGAAGCGACCTCAACATGTGCGCGAAAGGTTTGTTCCCCACACCGGACGAAGCGTTCCAGGCGATCTGTCAGAGTGGAGAGGAGGGGTCGAGCCGGCGGCCGAGGGTCGCCACGGAACCGCTCGACGGCCGATCCTTGAGGAACTCGGCAATGGCCCGCGCCAGCTCGCCGTCGCTCATCGGCGTCGGAGGCGGGCGCAACGCGCCGACACCGAAACTGCGGACGATCTCGTCATAATGCTCGTCACCGGATCTGGGAACGAGCCTGCGGATACGCGCCAGCAACGCGGATATGGGCACTCTTTCCTCCTTGGCATCCGCCCCGCTGGCAGCAACGATCGTCTGCTGCCATTTTCTCTCCGTGAAACTGAAAACCCCGCCAGCATCGCGGAGGATACTGACGGGGTCTTGGTGCTGTTGCCTCTACCGGATAGCGGAGGCTTCCGCACTTACAGGTCCAATCGCACCAAGCCGGTTTCGTTCCCTCAGATCGAGAATTTTTGACCCGGCTGGGTTCCGCAAGCTGCGCGCAACCATCGCACTGCGCCGGCGTTGTCTCTGCGAATATGAAGGAGAAGATCATGAAGAAGACACTGGCAGTTCTTGCGACCGTTGCGGCCGTCGGCGTGACCGCGATCGCGGCGCCTGCGCCCGCCGAGGCGCGCGGCCGCGGCATTGGTCCGGGCCTCGCATTCGGCCTCGCCGCCGGCGCGATCACCGCGGGCGCCGTCGCTGCGTCCCATCCTTATGGCTACGGCTACGGCCCCGGGTATGGCTATTATGGCGGACCGGCCTATGCGTACGGCCCCGGCCCGTATGCTTATTATGGCGATGGACCGTACTACCACCGCCGCCATTATTACCGTCACTGGTAAGGGTTGAACACATAACGCGGAACAAATGAAAAGCCCGGAGCGACGCTCCGGGCTTTTTCCATGCGTGTTGATCAGGCGTGTCTTACGGCCAGAGCGAGGGCCGCTCCACCTTGCGCGCGTTGTCGAGCGTCGACACGAAATACTCGTCACGCTCGCGCTTGAATTTTTCCTGCGTGGCACGGAAGGCGGCGACACGGGCGGCGATCTCTTCACGTTCGCGGATCTTGCGTTGTTCGTCTTCGGTCATGTCCATCCCCTCGGTTACACCTGAACCATGTGTGCACGACTGAACTCAAGCGCCGCCGCCGCATCATGTTGAGTCGCATCTTACACATGCATTGGCGCTTCTGATTGGGGCGTCAATGGGGAGGAGACATTGCAGGATTGTGATAAGCGAAGGGCGGAAAAAATTGCCGACCACGGCTTGCGCGGCAGTGGATAACAGCGTCAACAATCTTGTCGCTTGCGCATGTTGTAGCTAGCGCGAAAAGCAAATCGGCAAAAAACGGGAGGTCGTGTTGATTGCATCGGATCTTCGCAGCGGCGTCGACCATCTCGGCGACATGATCGCCGAAGCCAAACGGATCGTGCCGTTCACCGGCGCCGGCATCTCGACCGAATGCGGCATCCCCGACTTCCGGTCGCCGGGCGGACTTTGGACGCGCAACCGCCCGATCCCGTTCGACGAGTTTGTCGCGAGCCAGGAGGCGCGCGACGAATCCTGGCGCCGGCGCTTTGCGATGGAGGAGGTCTTTGCGGCGGCCAAGCCCGGCCGCGGCCATCGCGCGCTCGCCTCGCTCTACCGCGCCGGGAAGGTTCCCGCGATCATCACCCAGAACATCGACAATCTGCACCAGGCCTCCGGCTTCGCCAGCGATCACGTGATCGAACTTCACGGCAATACCACTTATGCGCGCTGCATCGGATGTGGGCAGGCCTATCCACTGGACTGGGTGAAGCGCCGCTTCGACGAGGAGGGCGCCGCGCCCAACTGTACCGCGTGCGACGAGCCGGTGAAGACCGCCACGATCTCCTTCGGCCAGATGATGCCCGAGGACGAAATGCAGCGGGCGACCGCGCTGTCGCAAGCCTGCGACCTCTTCATCGCGATCGGTTCCTCGCTGGTCGTATGGCCGGCCGCGGGCTTTCCGATGATGGCGAAGAGATCAGGTGCACGTCTGGTGATCATCAACCGCGAGCCGACCGAGCAGGACGACATCGCCGACCTCGTGATCCGCCACGACATCGGCGAAACCCTCGGGCCCTTTGTCGGTAATTGAGGCGGTAATTTGATTCGCGGCTGTGCAAGCTGTTCATAGGTTCCGGCGAATCTCTTTTTTGTCTATGCGTCGCAACCGGGAGTGTTATCTTTTGAGTCGAAAGATTCGCGTCGCGTCGAATTGAGAACATTCTCTTAAGACGCGTGATTCGAGCGCCGCCATTCAGGCGGGTTGCATGGCATGTGTGGGGTCCGGGGTTATGGGGTCGTCGGACGGATTTGAGTCCAAGAAGGTCGGAGTTCCCGCGGTGGGCGAACACGGCGGTGCCGGTCGCGACAGCGCGCTCAGTCCCTTCACCGGACTTGGCGAGAGCAGCGCCAACCTCGTCGAGGTTCATGGCGTCATCAAATGGTTCGACGCCTCAAAGGGCTACGGCTTCATCGTTCCCGACAATGGCTGGCCCGACGTGCTCCTGCACGTTACCGTGCTTAGGCGCGACGGCTTCCAGACGGCTTACGAGGGTGCCCGCATCGTCGTCGAGTGCATTCAGCGCGCCAAGGGCTACCAGGCCTTCCGCGTGGTCTCGATGGACGAATCGACCGCGATCCATCCGGCGCAGATGCTGCCGCCGCGGACCCATGTCACGGTCACCGCGACCAGCGGGTTGGAGCGGGCCCAGGTCAAATGGTTCAACCGGCTGCGCGGTTTCGGCTTCCTGACCTGCGGCGAGGGCACGCCCGACATCTTCGTGCACATGGAGACGCTGCGCCGCTTCGGCATGACCGAACTGCGGCCCGGCCAGTATGTCCTGGTCCGCTTCGGGCCCGGCTCCAAGGGCATGATGGCGGCCGAGATCCATCCCGAAACGGGATCGCCGGTCTCGTCCCACTAGTTCGCCAATTCCCGCAATTGTGAGCAGAGGCGCGCTGGCTGACCGGCGCGCCTCTGGCTTTTCCGGCGACCGCCGCGTAAGGACTGGTCCAGTCCCACGCCTCGAGTGCCATCCATGAATTTCGATCGAAAGGCCGTCTTCGCCGTTGCGAAGCGCTGGCTTGCCGCCATCCTCGTTATCGCCGGTTGTGCCGTCGCGAGCGCACCCGTCCGCGCCGCCAGCTTCCAGCCGCTCGAGATCGTCACCAGGAACGGCGTGCAGGTGTTCTCGGTCGAGATCGCGACGACGGAGGACGAGAAGCAGACCGGCCTGATGTACCGCAAGGAACTGGCCGACGGCAAAGGCATGCTGTTCGACTTCAATCCCGAGCAGGAAGTGTCGATGTGGATGAAGAACACCTACGTCTCGCTCGACATGATCTTCATCCGCGCCGACGGCCGCATCCTGCGCATCGCCGAGAACACCGAGCCGATGTCGACCAAAATCATCTCGTCCAAGGGTCCCGCGCGGGCTGTTCTGGAGGTGGTGGCGGGAACGGCGCAGAAATACGGCATCCGCCCCGGTGACCGGGTCGGGCACCCGCTTTTCGGCAGCAAATAGCGCGGGCGGCGAGGGCGTTGCCAGCCTTGCTGGCGCGGCTGGAAGCGTGTATCGACGGGCTCGCCGGACATTCGGGGTATAGCGCAGCCTGGTAGCGCGGCAGTTTTGGGTACTGCAGGTCGTTGGTTCGAATCCAGCTGCCCCGACCATAAACCCCCGCCACCCATTTGCCCCAGCCGCCGGAAGTAGACAAAATCCCCTGGCCTATATTTTCGAGGAGCCGACGTTTAGGAGCTGGGACACAGCTGTGACGAGCTGCGCTGGTGCGAACGGTTTGATGAGGAGGATGCTGCCGGGAACGCCGTGAGCAGGCCATTGCTCGCCAGCGCTTCCACTCATGTAGATCACCGGCATCTCCGGCTTTAGCTCGCGTACGCGCATGGCGACATCCCAGCCAGTTGAACGGCCCGCCAGGTTCACGTCTGTCAACAGAGCGCTGAACTTGTCTTTATCTGCCTTGAGTATGGTCAGGGCCTCTTCGCCTGATGAGAGGGAGACGGCACCAAAGCCGGCTTCGTTGAGGACGTCTTCGACAAAACCTTGAATAGCGTGCTCGTCCTCGACGACCAGCACGAAAGGCCCCGACTGTTCCAACGCACGGCTCCCTGTTAACTGGTTCCTAAGTTACAAATTGAACATTTGTTCCCCCACCGCTCACCACTGTTTCTACGCGGGAACCGGGCATTTGTCTGTGAGTCAATCGGAACTTGCAGCATCAGGCAGGCAACAGCCCAGAGCTGTTGCGAAGAACCGCTGCCGGGCGAAGGGATGGGTGAGGGACCGCGAGAGGGACCGCTTAGTGGATGCTGGTGCGCTTCTACTTGGCATCGTTGCCGCAGCCATCGTCCTGCAGCACCTTTTGTTGATGTGATCAAATCCCCGTATCGCCGGATGGTCGGTCGCGAGGTGACCTTACGTCAGCTTGACCGTAGCCACGCGCTGGCATGGAAGGCACTGGAAGGCTCGCTCTGCGGGCATGGCGACGATGGCGGGGAGCGTCGCCCAGAACATCATCGGTCGTCCGCAGGTTGTGCAGATGAGGACGGGTGGGACGTCGCTGGAAATGCAGATCATATGCGATGCCAAGATGCGGGACGCGGGGCACTATAGCGTGCCGCGCACGCCGTTCATCTCGGGACGACGGCAGTTACTTCGGCGGGCTCGGGACACCGAACTACTGCGGGCTGTGCGTGTGGAAAGTGGCCGCCAACCGAGGCGGCCTTTACTGCACCAGAACATACAGCAAGAAGCCCGCAACCACGGCGAGCCATACGAGCGATAGGCCGAAGTACAGCGTGTGGTTCTGCATCGAGGGCCAGCGGTGAGCGCGCGGATTACCTTGGCGGCTGCAAGCCGGGCGACGCAGCCACCCGTTCACGTGAGAGCCCGTCTCAGCTTGCGGAGCCCTGCGGATGGCGGCGTCGCGTACAGGTCCAGGGGGGAGTAGTTCGGCTCCTTCACGGAGGAGCCCAGCTTCTTCCGCAAGACGTTCTTCAACGGGAACGGCCTGTTTGAATTGACGGCGCTGCATGACTTTACCTCCGTTTCCCAAACGAGGCTCCGCCAGATTAACAGGGACGGAATGGCGGCTCCTTAACGCAGGTTAGCCAATTCCCAATAGAGGCCAATTTAACAAACTGGGCCGCTGTAGTTTCAAACGAGGCCATGGAAATAGGCCGTACCCCGCGCCGTGCAGGAACAAACCGTCGTTGCCGTCCGGCAAGACGACGCCGGGCCACTTCAGTCTACAGGGGGCGCTATTTTCCCGAACGATCCACGGAGATGACCTACAGAGTGACGGTGATCAGCGCCAAGATGCTGGCGTCACGTTCGATTTAGAAGCTTGTTCGGTTCTCGCGGCCCCGACCAGTCCCGACGTTGAAGCTCCTCTGCTTTTTCTCTTTGGGCTGGCCGCGCGGTTGCGCCGTACAGTTGCTGCCGACAATCCCCGCAGCTCGCATTTCCCGCGAAATGTTGCCGTAACGCAACCTCTGCGGAAGCTTGGCGTGCCATGAGCTCAGCTCGAGAAATGGGAATGGGGACTTTCTGATCATTTTGAAATATCTCTGCGGCACGGCGCTTCTTGCCCTGTCCGTCACGACGGCCTCTGCGGCTGACCTCGCGCTGAAGGCGGCTCGAACTGGGCCTGTCCCGTTGACCTGGACCGGCTGCTATGCCGGTGTTCACGCCGGCGGCGTCGTCAGCGACGATCGCACCATCAACAATCTGGGGGCGACAGTTGATTTCAGCTCGCCGGGCTTCGTGGGCGGCGGACAAATCGGCTGCAACTATCAATTCGCGTCCAGCTGGGTCGTTGGCGCCGAAGGACGGGCGGCGTGGTCGAGCCTTGCGAACAGCCATGCCGCCTCGGTCAGATTTCCGGCACTCGGCAACATCGTCGTGCCCTCGCAGTTCGGCCTCAAGAACGATTTCCTGGCGTCCGCGACCGCGCAGCTCGGTTAGGGCGGCCCGGGAGGCCAGCGGCGTCCTGGAGGTCAGAACAACAGCCAGTCGGCGAGGCGCCAGGTGATCCAGGCGAGGGCGCAGATCCAGCAGAGCATGGCGATCCCGGCCACGCCGAGGCCGCAGAGTGCGAACAGCGAGTGTCCTGCCTCCGGCACCTCGGAGAGTTTCTCTGTCGTATCGATCTGGCTCACAGCGTCCCCTTGCCTCGCGGCCTGTTCTTCATTGGTCTCTGCGCGCTCGCTAGAATTCACCGGCCGCGCTCCAGCTCACACGGACGTGAGACGATCTGGCTGTCCGTGACGGCGCGCGTCGGCTGATCGCAGCCGCTCGCGGATGCCCTGGACAGGTGGGAAAAAGCTGCAACTCGCAGTGCGGGGATTGGTTTCTACGCTGAGCGGGGAAATCCCCGCTGCACCGAAGGATTTTTCACAGCTCCGGCGCCTGCCGCGTTGAAGGGGACGACAGGGCGCGCCATCTGGTGCTGCGCCCCAAATCTAATTCAAGTCTCTCTGGAGCGAGGTCTCCATGCCGGTCACCATCGTCAGGGCAGGGTGCGTGACTTATGTACGATTTTTCAAGGCATTGGGACGGAGCATCCCCGCGGAATTCGTAAAATTGCGTCGAACCTTTGGGCGTCGCGCGAGACATATGAGTGTTGGGGATTTCAGCGCCCAATGCCTAAACGGACGCCGCCAAGCGATGATATTCCGCTTGCGCGGCGTTGCGCTTTTCCAGCCCCCGGGAAGCTCCGGGGATCAGTTCGTCGCGTACCAGCCGAGCGGAAACGGCAGGAACGGCCAGACCAACTGATTGTCGTTGGCGGCCTCTAGCGGCGCTTGCTCCGGCGTCTTCGCGAGCGGCGCAGGCGGCGTCGATCGCAGCGCCAGGCGCAGACATGCACATTGCAAATTCATTGTGGTCGCCCCCGTCAATTCTTTTCAAAATTCGTCTCGGCTCAAAAATCACTGCGCGTCCTCAAAACGCCGCGCTCATTCTCAAATCGCGCAGCCAGTCTAGAAAAATTGGCGCCGGCTTTCAACCGGTCTTGCGGCTCCGTCCCGGGAAGTAAGGTTGATCGGTTAGGTTAAGGGCGAGCGGTTGTTGCAGCCGGCTCGGTGATCGTTATCAGATCGCTCCCGGCGCGCGACGGGTTGCCTGAAAAACGTGCTCACACGAGATCACAGTTCGTCGCGGCGCTCGTATCCTGTGAGTTCTGCATCATGTCTTTCGATCGCAACGCCCGAACCGTCGGTCCGCAGTCGAGCTGGACTGAGATATGGCACCTCTGGACCGTGATCGTGCCGCGCCGCTCGATCAACGGACAGCTCGTCTACGGCAAGGTCTGGCGCCGCCATGACGGCCGTGACTGGATCTACAAGCGATTCACCGAGTTCGACGGCGAAGCGGCGGCCTGACGCGGGATCGCTGCCATCAGGCACGGCATCGCTGCCGCCCTCAGGCGGCTTTCGCTGCCGCGGCTGCCGCCGGCTTGGGCGGCGGCGGCTTCAGCGGCTTGTCCTGCTTCTTCGACCACGAGATGTAATAGGCCACCGTCGTCATGATCGCGATGCCGGCGACGCTGACGAAGATCTGCGCGAACAGCGAGCCCGAGCTCATCGACAGCTCGAAATGGCCGACGAAGGACAGGAACACGCCGACGCAGAACACGGCGAGCGATTGCTGGCCGCAGACGATGATCGGATCGAACCCTTTCCATTCCAGGCCCGGCCAGTCCTTCGGCACGAAGCGGATCACCAGGATCACGATCACGACAAAGTGGAGGAAGCGGTAGGGCGCGAGGTTGGTCTTGTCGTTCGGGTTGAATGCCGAGAACAGCCATTCCGGAAACATGCCGCCGAGGGTCGGGAAGCGGCCGGCCATGGTCATCACCAGCGCGAACAGCATGTAGCCAAGGCAGAACCACAGCGTGATCGGCGAATTGATCAGCGTCATCGAGCGCCGCGCGCCGCCCAACGCGCACCAGGCGCCGAACACGAACAGCACCTGCCAGGCATACGGGTTGAAGTACCACTGACCGGCCGGATAGGCGTTCAGGTTCAAGCCGAAGTGACGCGCGGTCAGCCACAGGATGATCGACAGCACCATCGTCAGGTCGGGCTTGCGCAGCATGAACCAGAGCACCGGCGGAAACAGCCCCATCAGCACGATGTAGAGCGGGAGCACGTCGAGATTGAGCGGCTTGAAGCGCAGGAACAGGCCCTGGCGCAGCGTCTCGGTGGCGTTGTCGACGAGGCCGGCGACGTTGAACTCGTTGATCATCTCGGAATCGCCGAAGCGCAGCGCCAGATAGCTGATCGAGGCGATGTAGATCACGAACAGGATGATGTGGGCGACGTACAGCTGCCAGACCCGCTTGGTCAGCCTGGTGGCGCCGACGAGGAAGCCGCGCTCGAGCATCATCCGCGCATAGACGAAGGAGGCGGTGTAGCCGGAGATGAAGACGAACAGGTCGGCAGCGTCGGAAAAGCCGTAATTGCGGGTGGTGATCCAGTTCACCACGTTGTCGGGGATATGGTCGAGGAAGATCGCCCAGTTCGCGATGCCGCGAAACAGGTCGAGCCTGAGGTCACGGCCCTTTTCGGGGAGCGTGGCGTTGATGTTCAGGAAGGCCATGCGACGGGAGCTTTCGGAGGGGACGGACAGGCTGATGTCAGTGAGGCGGTGCCGCCGGGCGGGATCCCGGCGCGGAAGGCGGGTACGCAATTGTCACGGTGCAGCATAATGACTATACCCGTCGGCGAGCCACCCGGGGCCCGGAATCACCAATCAGGTCCCAGACGGTGTCTCTATACTATGCCCGCGGTTTCCACCAACTGCTACCGTGACGCATCGAAATCGAACGAAAAGACGAAGAAGAGGCCCCGACCATCCATGACCGCACGCATTTTCAAGCCCGCCAAGAACGCGATGCAATCCGGCCGGTCGAAGACCAAGGAATGGCAGCTCGACTACGAGCCTGAGCAGCCGCGCGCGGTCGAGCCGCTGATGGGCTGGACCTCGTCCGGCGACATGAAGCAGCAGATCACGCTGCACTTCCACAGCAAGGAAGAGGCGATCGCCTATTGCGAGCGCAAGGGCATCGCCTATCAGGTGATCGAGCCGAAGGATTCGCTGCACCGGTCGGTCGCGTATGCGGATAATTTCTCGTTCAGGCGCGGCGAGCCCTGGACGCATTGAGGGGCGGCGGCCGACTTCATACGACGCGATGCACTCGTCATGCCCGGGCTTGTCCCGGGCATCCACGTTTTTGGGGCCGAGTGAAAGAACGTGGATGGCCGGTATAGGCGAGCGGAAGCGACGTCCTTCGGACGGCTACGCCCGGCCATGACGGCGGGAAGGCATCCCGCCCGCAGACGACGACGTCCCATCGATGATCCCGATCCACGGATCAGCTATTGCCCCGGGCTCTGGCCCTTGGCAGCGATTCCGCAGCATGCTTGGCTGCCGCCATGACACGACCATGACGAGGTGGGGGATGGCCGGGCGTGACCAGATCGACGCCGTCGATCTGAAGATACTCTCCGAACTCCAGCAGGACGGGCGGGTTCGCAACAACGAGCTGGCGCTGCGCGTCGGCGTGTCCGCGCCGAACTGCCTGCGGCGGCTGAAATCGCTGTTCAGCCGCGGCGTGATCCGGGCGGTGCGCGCCGTCATCGACGAGCGGCTGCTCGGCTACGAGGTTGTGTCGTTCGTCTCGATCCAGCTTGGCAGCCAGGCCCAGCCGGTGCTGGAGGCGTTCGAGAGCTCGATCGCCGCGATCCCGCGCATCCAGCAGTGCTGGCGGATTTCGGGGGACACCGACTATCTCCTGAGATGCGTGGCGCCAAGCGTCGAGAGCATGCGCCAGCAACTACTGCATTTCGCGGCGATGCCGAACGTGAAGAACGTGCGCAGCTTCCCGGTGCTGGGGGTGGCGAAGGACGTGCCGCTGCCGTTGCAGGGGATCGTAGCGGCAGGATAGGAGACCAGCACGTTCTCGCGCGGCGCAAAGTTTCATAAGAGCCGGATCAATCACAAAAGCTTAGTAACTCACCTAACTGTGACATGTGATTTAGACAGTTCTGCAATGCGCGAAGCCGTGATTGCCGGTACCGGCCACCGGCCTACATGCGAGGTGCGAACCTCAGCCTGCGTCGCATGCCGAGGCCTCTTTTGTGGGACCCTGAAGCAGGAAAAGACAACATGATCTCGACCTCGAAGACGTTCGTCGCCTCCGCTGCGACGCTGTTTGCCTCTGCGTTTCTCATGATGACCGCTCCGGCTGCGAAAGCCGACGATTTCTGCATCACCAACGGTGCCCAGGCCGCTCACGGCTGCGGCTATCCGACGATGGAGGCCTGCCGGCAAGCGGCCGGCGGCATCGGCGGCTCGTGCTCGCAGAGCGGCGGCGCGAAGACCTCGAACGACGCGCTTGCCTTCCAGCCGAAGCAGACCCAGTCGCGCACCAAGCTTCGCCCGGGCGGCCAGACCAACTCCAACTGACATCCGACATCGAGATCGGTTTCGAAACTTTGCGGCCTCCGGGTTTGCTCTCGGTGGCCGCAAATCATGACAGTCGCGTGACGTTTTGTGCGCGCAGCTCAGCGATATCGGCCGCGAAATTCACGCGGCGAGGCGCCGGTCCAGGTGCGGAAGGCGCGGGAAAAGCTCTTCTCGTTGCGGAAGCCGGCGATCTCCGCGATCCGTTTGATCGGGGCGCGGCCGCGCATCAGTTCCTGCTTGGCGAGCTCGAACTTCGCCTCTTCCTTGAGATCGCGCAGCGATGTCGCTTCCTCGCGCAGGCGCCGATGCATGGTGCGGGTGGAGAGCGCGAGCTCCCTCGCGACGTCGTCGGCGCCGAGACTGCGTCCGCGGGCATTGCGGAGCACGCGCCGCACGCGCTCGACCAGCAGCCGGTCGCGCCGATAGGGCAGCACGGTCAGCCGCAGCGCGCCCTTGAGCATGTTGTCGAGATCGGCGGCGCTGCGCGTCAGCGGCAGCGACAGATAATGCTTGTCGAAGATGATTGAAGCGCGGTCCGCATCGAAGCGGATGGTGCGGCAAAAGATGGTCGGATAGACCGAGACGTGGCCGGGCTCGGCATACGGGAATTCCGCCGTGCGGAGCGCGATCCTGGAATCGACCGCCCAGCAGGAGAATCCGAGCACGTAGCGGAGCAGGGTGACCAGGCAGAATTCGCGTAGCGGCCCGAGGTCGCGCAGCTCCCGGATGGAGACGACCGCAGTTTCCTCGCCGACCTCGAGATCGAGCAACACGTCCTCGGTGATCAGACGATGATGCCGGCACCAGCGCTTCAGCGCGACCTCCAGCGTCGGCGCGGTGATCGAGGCGCGGCACAGCATGCCATAGGTGCCGAAGGGCAGCCGGCGCGAGAACCAGCCCAGCGCCTCGTCGTCGAGCTCGCGCATGGCGTGGCCCGCCAGCGCCTCGAACTGGCCGGCCGTGACGCGCCCGTCCGGAGAATTGACAAGGTCTGGCGCTACCTGGCCCCGGCTCAGCGCCTCCGCGGGGTCACGGCCGTACCGCTCATAGGCCGCAACCACGCCGCGAACGAAGGCGGCGGGGGTCACGGCGCGGCGGGGGATCGCGGTGGCGGCTTGAAAAGGCATGGGACTTCCCTCTGGGCAAGTTTGGCGGAAAATGCAACCTTTTCGACCGCAGAAGGGCCCTGATGCCGTTAGGTTCGGTCCCCAAAATATGGAGGAATCGCCTTGCATATCCCGAGCATCGATTTCGATCTGGGCGAAGACATCAGCATGCTGCGCGACACGTTGCGCGCCTTTGTGGAGGCGGAGATCGCCCCGCGCGCCGCCGAGATCGAGAAGGCCAATCTGTTCCCGGCGGACCTCTGGAAGCGTTTTGGCGACCTCGGCCTGCTCGGCATGACCGCGCCGGAGCAATATGGCGGCTCCAACATGGGCTATCTCGCCCATATCGTCGCCATGGAGGAGATTTCGCGCGGCTCGGCTGCCGTAGGCCTGTCCTACGGCGCCCACTCCAACCTCTGCGTCAACCAGATCCGCCGCAACGGCAATGACTCACAGCGCCAGCGATATTTGCCGAAGCTGATCTCCGGCGAGTATGTCGGCGCGCTCGCGATGTCCGAGCCGGGCGCCGGCTCCGACGTCGTCTCGATGAAGCTGCGTGCCGACAAGCGCGGCGATCGCTACGTGCTCAACGGCTCCAAAATGTGGATCACCAATGGCGGCGATGCCGATGTGCTCGTCGTCTACGCCAAGACCGATCCGGAGGCCGGCCCACGTGGCATGACCGCCTTCCTCATCGAGAAAGGCTTCAAGGGTTTCACCCACGGCCCGCATCTCGACAAGCTGGGTATGCGCGGCTCCAACACCTATCCGCTGTTCTTCGACGAGTGCGAGGTGCCGGCAGAGAATGTGCTGGGCGAGGTCGGTGGAGGCGTCAAGGTTCTGATGTCGGGCCTCGACTACGAGCGTGCGGTGCTCTCCGGCGGCCCGCTCGGCATCATGGCCGCCTGCATGGACGCAGTGGTTCCCTACATGCATGAGCGCAAGCAGTTCGGACAGCCGATCGGCGACTTCCAGCTCATGCAGGGCAAGCTCGCCGACATGTATTCGACCTGGCAGGCCACGCGCGCCTATGTCTATGCCGTCGGTCGCGCCTGCGACCGCACCGATCATGCCCGCACCCTGCGGAAGGATTCCGCCGCCGCGATCCTCTATTCGGCCGAGAAGGCGACGTGGATGGCGGGCGAGGCGATCCAGGCGCTGGGCGGGGTCGGCTACACCAGCGAATTTTCGGTCGGACGTCTGTGGCGCGATGCCAAGCTCTACGAGATCGGCGCGGGGACTTCGGAAGTGCGCCGCATGCTGATCGGTCGCGAATTGATGGCCGAGACGGCTTAAAACCTCACGAAATTGGAATCAAAATGCCGCTCCATTCCAGCATCGATCCGTCTTCATCAGACTTTGCGCGCAACTCCGAGGCCATGCGTACCCTCGTCGCGGATCTGCGCGAAAAGCTCGGCCAGGTCGCCGGCGGCGGCGGCGAGGTCTCGCGCAACCGCCACACGTCGCGCGGCAAGATGCTGGCGCGCGAGCGCGTCGACCTCCTCGTCGATCCCGGCACGGCGTTCATGGAGCTGTCGCCGCTGGCCGCCTATGGGCTCTATGGCGGCGACGTGCATTCGGCGAGTGTCGTCACGGGGGTGGGACGGATCTCGGGCCGCGAATGCGTGATCGTCGCCAACGACGCCACCATCAAGGGCGGCACCTATTACCCGATGACCGTGAAGAAGCATCTGCGCGCGCAGGACGTGGCGCGGCAGAACAATCTTCCCTGCGTCTACATGGTCGATTCCGGCGGCGCCTTCCTGCCGCTCCAGGACGAGATCTTTCCGGACGAGCGTCACTTCGGCCGCATCTTCTACAACCAGGCGCAGATGTCGTCGCAGGGAATCCCGCAGATCGCGATCGTGATGGGCTCCTGCACCGCCGGCGGCGCCTATGTCCCCGCGATGTCGGATGAGAGCATCATCGTGCGCAATCAAGGCACCATCTTTCTCGGCGGGCCGCCCTTGGTGAAGGCTGCCACGGGCGAAGTGGTGACTGCAGAGGAACTCGGCGGCGCCGATGTGCACTCGCGCCAGTCCGGCGTGACCGATCACTACGCCCAGAACGACGCGCATGCGATCGGCATTGCCCGGCGCATCGTCGGCACGCTGAAGCCGTCTACGCGGCCGAACCTCAACATGCATCCGCCGCGCGACCCGCTGTTTGCGGCGGAAGAGATCTACGGCGTGGTGCCGGTCGACGGCAGAAAACCGTTCGACGTGCGCGACATCATCGCGCGTGTGGTTGACGGCTCCGAGTTCGACGAGTTCAAGAAACTCTACGGCACAACGCTGGTGTGTGGCTTCGCCCACATCTGGGGCTATCCGGTCGGCATCATCGCCAACAACGGCATTCTCTTCAGCGAAAGTTCGCTGAAGGGGGCGCATTTCATCGAGCTGTGCTGCCAGCGCGGCATTCCACTGGTGTTTTTGCAGAACATCACCGGCTTCATGGTCGGCAAGAAATACGAGGCAGGCGGCATCGCGCGCGACGGCGCCAAGCTCGTCACGGCGGTTGCGACTGCCTCGGTGCCCAAATTCACGGTCGTGATCGGCGGCTCCTACGGCGCCGGCAATTACGGCATGTGCGGCCGCGCCTACTCACCGCGGTTCCTATGGATGTGGCCGAACGCGCGCATCTCGGTGATGGGCGGCGAGCAGGCCTCGATGGTGCTGAGCCAGGTCCGGCGCGACAATATCGAGGCCAAGGGCGATAGCTGGTCGAAAGACGAGGAAGATACGTTCCGCAAGCCCATCCGCGAGCAATATGAGAGCCAGGGGCATCCGTACTACGCGACCGCGCGTCTCTGGGACGACGGCGTCATCGACCCCGCAGACACCCGCCTCGTGCTCGGCCTTGGCCTCTCGGCGGCGTCGAATGCGCCGATCGAACCGACGAAATTCGGCCTGTTCAGGATGTGATGCGATGGACCGTTCAAAGCTCTACCGCCGTTTTCGCACCCTCCTGATCGCCAACCGCGGCGAGATCGCAGCCCGCGTCATCCGCACCGCGCGCGCCATGGGCCTGCGCACGGTCGCGGTCTATTCCGAGGCCGACCGCGATGCCATGCATGTCGCGCTCGCGGACGAAGCCGTGCTGCTCGGGCCCGCGCGTGCCCGCGACAGCTACCTCAATGTCGAACGGCTGATCGAGGCCGCACGGAAGACCGGCGCGGAGGCGATACATCCCGGCTACGGCTTCCTGTCCGAGAATGCCGAGTTCGCGCAGGCTTGCTTCGATGCGGGGCTCGTCTTTGTCGGTCCGACCGCCGCGATGATGAATGCGATGGGCTCGAAGTCCGGCTCGAAAGCGCTGATGGAGAAGGCGGGCGTGCCGCTGGTGCCCGGCTATCACGGCGAGGCCCAGGACGAGGCGACGCTGGCGAAAGCGGCTGAGAAGGCAGGCTTCCCCGTGCTGGTGAAGGCCTCTGCCGGCGGAGGCGGCCGCGGCATGCGTATCGTTCGCTCAGCGGACGAGCTCGCGCCCGCGATCGTCAGCGCCAAGCGCGAGGCCAAGGCCGCGTTCGGCGATGATCGCATGCTGATTGAAAAGTATGTCGACAATCCCCGGCACATCGAGGTGCAGGTGATTGGCGACAGCCACGGCAATCTGCTGTCGCTGTTCGAGCGCGAATGCACGCTGCAGCGGCGGCACCAGAAGGTGATCGAGGAAGCGCCGTCGCCGACGCTCAATCCGGCCCAGCGAGAGGCCGTCTGCGCCGCCGCCCGCAAGGCGGCAGGTGCGGTGAACTATGTCGGCGCCGGCACCATCGAATTCGTTTCCGACGGCAAGGACGTGTTCTTTATCGAGATGAACACCCGTCTCCAGGTCGAGCATCCCGTGACCGAGCTGATCACCGGGATCGACCTCGTCGAATGGCAGCTGCGCGTCGCCTTCGGCGAGGAGCTGCCTCTGAAGCAGGACCAGATCCGTCTCAACGGCCATGCGGTCGAGGCGCGCGTCTACGCCGAAAATCCGACCAAGAATTTCATGCCGTCGGTCGGCAAGATCTCGACCTGGCGTCTGCCCGCGGAGACCGGTGGGCTGCGCATCGACGCCGGCTATCGTGAGGGCGATGCGGTTTCACCGTACTACGACGCCATGCTGGCAAAAATGATCGCCTGGGCGCCGACGCGGGATGTCGCGATCGAGCGGCTGAACCGTGGGCTGGAAGAGTCCGACGTCCGCGGCATCGTCACCAATATCCCCTTCCTGTCGGCGCTGATGACGCATCCAAGTGTGCGGGCGAATGCGCTCGACACCGGCTTCATCGAACGCGAGCTGGCGGTCCTGACACAGGCCGCACCGGCGCCCGGGGAGCTCGAGCTCTGTGCGGCAGTCGCCGCTGTGATCAACGACGAACGGCAGGCTGCGCAGGCGGACGCGAATTCGCCGTGGCAGAGCTTCGGCTGGATGCCGGTGGGCCGCCGCCAGCGCAGCTTTTCCTTCCGCGTCGGACATGAGCCCGAGCTGAAGGTCACGTTGAACTATGGCAGCGGCCCCTCGACGCTCTCGATCGGCGAACGCGAGCTGGCGTTCGCGATTGTGCCGAAGGACGGCGGCTTCGATCTGACGCTCGACGGCGTGAAATCGTCAGTCGCCGCCGTGATCACTGGTCATGAGCTCTATTTGCGCACGCGCAACGGTCGCTTCGAGCTGCATTGGATCGATCCGTTCGGCGGCGAGACCGAGGAGCAGGCCGGCGCGGACAAGATCGCGGCACCATTGCCGGGCACGGTCGTTGCCGTGCTGGCAGAGGAGGGCGCCAAGCTCGACAAGGGCGCGCCGATCCTGACGCTGGAGGTGATGAAGATGGAGCAGACGCTGCGCGCGCCCTATGCCGGCGTGCTGAAATCCATCAAGTGCAAGGTCGGCGACATCGTCCAGGAGGGCGTCGAGCTCGCCGTGGTCGAACCTTCGGGCGAGTGAGAGTGACATGAGCGACCCCGTCCGCATCGTCGAAATGGGGCCGCGTGACGGCCTGCAGAACGAGAAGGCGGCGGTCAGCGTCGAGGCCCGCATCGCCTTCATCGAGGCGCTGGTCGCGGCCGGGCTTCATACGGTCGAGGTCGGCGCCTTCGTCTCGCCCAAGGCGATCCCGCAGATGGCAAGCTCGGATGCCGTGCTGCGTGGCGTGAGCCACGTCAAGGGCGCCGAATTCCACGTGCTGGTGCCGAACGAGAAGGGTTACGACGCGGCGCACGCCGCTGGTGCGCAAGTCGTCTCGGTGTTTGCCGCGGCCTCCGAGGGTTTTTCGCGGGCCAACATCAATTGTACGGTCGCGGAATCCATCGAGCGGTTCAAGCCGGTGCTGGCGCGCGCGAAGGCCGACGGCGTGCCGGTGCGCGGCTATATCTCCTGCGTGCTCGGCTGTCCGTTCGACGGCGAGATCAAGCCGAAAGCGGTTGCCGATCTCGCCGAGACGTTATGGGAACTCGGCTGCTACGAGATTTCGCTCGGCGACACCATCGGCGTCGGCACGCCTGATAAGGCCAAGCAGATGTTGCGCGCGGTCAGCGCCAACATTCCACCCGCAAAACTCGCGATGCATTTCCACGACACGTACGGCCAGGCCCTCGCCAACCTTTATGCGGGGATGGAGCAGGGCGTCCGCGTCATCGACGCCGCCGCCGGCGGCCTCGGCGGCTGTCCCTACGCGCCGGGCGCGACCGGCAATGTCGCGACCGAGGATGTCGTCTACATGCTTGAAGGCATGGGGATCAGAACCGGGGTCGATATGGACCAGTTGCTGGCGGCCACGAACGAGATGAGCGGCGTGCTGGGCAAGCCGCCGGTAAGCCGCGTGGCGTCCGCGCTGAACGCCAAGCGGAAGCGCGCGTCGATCTAGGCTTATGCTGCCTTCAGGCCCACATCCGGCAGGCGCGGCCGGTTCTTGAGCGCCTTGGCCATCATGGCCTCGACCTCGGCCTTCTCCTGCGGCAGCAGCGCGAGGCGGGGCGGGCGCGTCAGCGCGGTGCCGCGGCCCATGATGTGCTCGCACAGCTTGATGCACTGGACGAGGTCCGGGCGGGCATCCAGATGCAGCAGCGGCATGAACCATTCGTAGAGCGGCATGGCCTCGGCAAAGCGCCCCGCCTTGGCCAGGCGGAACAGCGTCTCGCCCTCGCGCGGGAAGGCGTTCGACATGCCTGAGACCCACCCCACGGCGCCCATGGCGATGCTCTCGACGATGACGTCGTCGAGACCCGCGAACAGCACGAAGCGGTCGCCGACCATGTTCCTGGTGTCGATGAAGCGTCGTGTATCTCCCGACGAATCCTTGAAGCAGACCACGGTCTCGACGTCGGCGAGCGTGGTCAGGATGTCCGGCGTCACGTCGTTCTTGTAGATCGGCGGATTGTTGTAGAGCATCACGGGCAGGTCGGTGGCGGTGGCGACGGCGCGGAAATGCGCGGCGGTCTCGTGCGGCTTCGACGAATAGACCAGGGCCGGCATCACCATCACGCCGTCGATGCCGACGCGTGCGGCTTCCTTGGCCGTCTCGACGGCGAAGGCCGTGGTGAACTCGGCGATGCCGCACAGCACGGGCACGCGGCCGGCCGCGACGGACTTGGCCGTCTCCATGATCGCAACCTTCTCCTTGCGCTCCAGCGAGGTGTTCTCGCCGACGGAGCCGCAGACGATCAGGCCGGAGACGCCGTCGCGGATCAAGCCATCCATCACTTTGGCGGTGGCGTCGATATTGAGCGAGAGATCGTCGTTGAATTGCGTGGTGACAGCCGGGAAGACGCCTTCCCAGGAAACGCGGCGGCTCATGATGTGACTCCGAGTGGATTTTGCCGGCGGGGGCTGGATCCGCCGGGTGTTGTAAAGAGGATGGCGGACGGAATCAGAGCGTGGCGCCGACCTTGCGCAGCTCAGCGAGAACAGGCGCCTTGGGCAGCCAGACCTTGTCGAACTCGGCGATCACCGCCTCCGTGTCGCCGGCGGGGACCTGCCGGATCGGGATCGGCGCATTGCGGAAATTCTCGATCAGCGCCGGCTCGTTGGAGGCCAGCTCGTCGATCTGCGCGTCCAGCGTCGCCTTCACCGTCTTGGCGATCAATTCGCGGTCGGCCGCCGGCAGCGACTGCCAGACCCGGCCCGAGACCACCGCGGCCATCGGCATGAAGACGGCGTTCATCTGCAGGATGACCTTCGACACCTTGTCGAAACGCTGGTTCCAGGAGAATTCGAGATCGGCCTCGAGGCCGTCGACCTGGCCGTTGGCCATCGCATCGAACACCTGCGGCGTCGGGATCGGCGTTGGCGCCGCGCCGAGCGAGGAATAGAAATCGCGGTACACCGGCGTGGGATTGATGCGCAGCTTCATGCCGCGAATGTCGGCGAGCGAGGTCAGATCCTTGGACGAGAACACCGCGCGCATGCCCGTGATGCCCCAGCCGAGGCCGATGGTGCCGGTCTCCTGCGGCAGCACCTCGAACAGCTTGACCGCCGCAGGATGCCGCACGAATTTCGCGACCGCGGGCGTCGAACGAACGATGTAGGGCGCGTTGATCGCCGCGATATGCGGCACGCGCGAGCCGAGCTCGGCGGCCTGGATGAAACCCATGTCGAGCGCACCGGACTGCAATTGCTGCATCATCGCAGGCTCGTTGCCGAGCTGGCCGGAGTGGAACACGGTCAGGGTCAGGCGGCCGTTGGTGGCCGCCTTGAGATCTTCACCAAATTTGAGCGCGGCCTTGTTCCAGGAATGGCCGTTGGGCGTAATCAGGCCAAGGCGGAATTCCTTGGTCTGGGCGAGCGCCAGCGACGGCGCAAACACCGATGCGGCAGCACTGGCGGCGAGAAAGCGGCGGCGTGAAAGCGGCATGGTCGGGCTTCCTTTTGGACGGGCCTATTTGATCAGGATCAGCGAAAGCGACGGATAGAGCGAGAGCAGCACCAGCAGGACGCAGGAGATGACGAAGAACGGCAGCGTCACCACGAACATCTTGCCGGGCTTGGCGCCGGTAACGGCGGCCGCGACGAAGAAGCAGAGCCCGACCGGCGGCGACAACAGGCCGAGCACGAGGTTGATCACCACCACGACGCCGAAATGCCGGGGATCAATGTGATAGACCTCGGTTGCGACCGGCAGCAGGATCGGCACCGTCATGATCAGGCCGGGAATACCGTCGATCACCGTGCCGATCACCAGCAGGATGACGTTGCAGATCAGCATGAAGCTGATCGGGTCCTTGGCCGCTGTCTGGATCCAGGCGGCGGTTTCCTGCGGTACCTTGCCGAAGATCAGGACCCAGGAGAACACGGCGGCGGCCGCCACCAGGAACAGCACGATCGCCGAATAGATGGCGCTGCGCAGCATCATCTGCGGCAGCTGGGCGAACTCGAATTCTTTCGTCCAGTACCTGCCGACGAGCGCCGCGGCCACGGCGCCGACCGCCGCGGATTCCGTCGCATTGGCGAGGCCGGTCAGGATGGTGCCGACGATGACGATCGGGATCAGCAGGGTCGGGGACGTGCGCAGGATCGTCATGACGCGCTGGCGCGGCGTCTGATAGTCCGCGCGGGGGTAGTTGTAGACATATCCCATCAGCGCGATGACGAGGCAGAACATCACCGTGAGGATAACGCCCGGCACGATGCCGGCGATCAGCATGTCGCTGACCGAGACCTGCGCGAGCACGCTGTAGACCACGAACATCACCGATGGCGGGATGATCGGGCCGAGCATGCCGCCATAGGCAGTCAGTCCCGCCGCAAAGGTCTTGTCGTAGCCCTTCTTCTCCATCTCCGGCACCATGATCTGGGCCATGATCGCGACCTGCGCCGTCGCCGATCCCAGAATGGAGGAGATGAACATGTTGGCGAGGATGTTGACGTAGGCGAGCCCGCCCTTCAGCGAGCCGACGAACGCCATCGCCATGTCGACGATGCGCCGCGTGATGCCGCCGCCGTTCATGATTTCGCCGATCAGGATGAAGAGCGGAATGGCGATCAGGCCGTAGCTGTCGACGCCGCCGAAGAGCTGGAGCGGATAGGACTGAAACAGCACCGGATTGCCGGATGCGGCGATGTAGACCAGGCCTGCGAGGCAAAGGCAGAGGCCAATCGGCACGCCGACCAGCATGATCGCGACGAAGGCTGCTGACGTGATCATCAGTTGACCCCGTCGAGCTCGGAGAGCTGAAAGCCCTTCAGGGGCGTACGCGGGACCACTTCGAGGTCCTCCAGGAGGTTGGCGAGGCCATGAATGGTCATCGACACCGCGAAGATCGGCAGCGTCAAATAGAGCACCCAGGTCGGCCAGTTCAGCGTCTGGGTGTGCTCGGTGTAGAGGAAGTTGAAGGTCTCGGCGGCAAGCTTGCGGCCATCGAAACCGGCGAGGGCCAGTCCGATCGGATCCATCCAGAGTGCGCAAGTGATGATCAGGGCGACGCCGAACACGACGACGAGGCCGGTCGAGATCACCTTGGCGATCTTCTGGTGCCGGCGCGAAAGGCGTTCCGTCAGCATGGTGACCGCGAAGTCGAGCCGCAACCGCGTCATCGCGGAGGCGCCGATGAAGGTCAGCCAGACCACGCAATAGACCGCGGATTCATCGATCCAATAGATCGGGAAGCGCGCGTAGCGGGTGACGACGTTCACCAGGATCAGAGCGGTGAGCAGATACATCAGTCCCATTAACGCAAGGCGCTCGACGGCGAGCAGGCCGCTGGACGCCCGGACGACCGTCCGCCGGAGGCTGAGCGCGCGCGGCGCCGGCATCGTCTGCTCGATCATGAAGAGGCCCCAACCCCTAAGATTTGTCGTGCGATTGCCGAATGTATAATTTATACATTTTGGGTGTCAAACGGAGATTGCGATCATTTTGGCGGCAGGACGCGCTTTTGCTGGGCACCTCACTTTTGCTGGGCACCAGCTTTTGTTGGGTCCTCCAACATGCAAGAGAGAGACCGCTTCGGCGGGATGAGTCGGGAAGGACAACAGAAGGTCAGATGAAACAGCCTCTGAAGCATCGCACCCTGTCGGCTGCGATCGTCGACCAGCTCAGGCAGGCGATCCTCGACGGCACCTATCCGGCCGGATCGCAGCTGCGTCAGGACGCGCTTGGCGAGGCCTATGGCGTCAGCCGTATCCCCGTGCGCGAGGCATTGTTTCAGCTCGAAGCGGAAGGTCTGGTGCGGATCGTTCCGCAGAAGGGCGCCATCGTCTCCGAGCTGTCACTGGACGAGATCAACGACGTGTTCGACCTGCGCCGCATCCTGGAGCCGCGACTGCTGGCGCAGTCGGCGCCTCGCTTCACGGCGGAGGATTTCGAGGGGCTCGACGACATCCACAAGCACTTCGAGAAGGCGATCAAGGCGCGCAACGTCAGCGAATGGGGGCAGCTCAACGCCGACTTCCACATGGCGCTCTATGGTCACGCCCCGCAGCCGCGCACGCGGACGATCGTGCTGTCGCTGCTCCAGACCAGCGACCGCTACACCCGCCTCCAGCTCTCCAACACCAAGGCGATGGGCATTGCCGAGAAGGAGCACGCCCATCTGATCGCGCTCTGCCGCGCGCAGAAGGTCGATGAGGCCTGCCGCTTCCTGGAGCGGCATATCGAGGCCGTGCGCAAGGATCTGTTGCAGGTCGTGGTCGGCAGCGCGATCGCGCCGAAGAGGCGGCGGAAGGAGAAATCGTAGGGCCGCAGGCGTAACCCACCATGCCTCCGCATGCGGGACAAAGCTGGTGGGTTACACCTCGCGGACTGCGCTGCGCGCCTCCGCAAGGCTAACTCACCCTACGGCAGGTGTGATTGCCGCTACCTGCTCCCGTCGGGCCCCATCACCAGATCCGGCAGTGCGGTCGAGATCCCCGGCACGAAGCACAGCAGCAGCACCGCGAGCATCATCAAGAGCACGAAGGGCAGGGTGCCCCAGATCACTTCGCGCAAGGGGATGTCCGGCGCCACGTTGCGGATAACGAAGATATTCAACCCCACCGGCGGGTGGATCAGCCCCATCTCCATCACGATGGTCATGACGACGCCGAACCAGATGATATCGAAATTAGCGGCACGTAGCGGCGGCAGGATGATCGGCGCCGTCATCAGGATGATCGAGACCGGCGGCAGGAAGAAGCCGAGCACGACGACCATGACGAGGATTGTGAACAAAAGGCCCCAGCGCGGCAGGTGCATCGCGACGACGGATTCGGCGACCGACTGCGAGATGTGCAGATAGCTCATCACGTAGGAATAGAGCAGCGACATGCCGATGATCATCATCAGCATGGTCGATTCCCGGATCGTCGATTTCATGATGGGCGCAAGGTCGCTCGGCCGCCACACGCTGTAGATCGCCGCGATCAGCGCCAGCGCCAGCAAGCCGCCGAGACCGGCGGTTTCCGACGGCGTCGCGTAGCCGCCATAGAGCGCGATCATGACGCCGGTGAGCAGCAGCACGAACGGGATCACGCGCGGCAGCACGCTGAAACGTTCGGCGAGCGTGTATTCGTCGCGGGCGAGGATCGTGGCTTCAGGGCCTCCGTTCTTGTAGATTGCCTCGGCCGCGGCATATTCCTGGCGGAAGCGGATTACGGCATAGGCGCCGAACAGCGAGACCAGCAGCAGGCCGGGCCCGATGCCGGCAAGGAACAGCCGGCCGAGCGATTTCTCGGCGGCGACCGCGAACAGGATCATGGTGATCGAGGGCGGCAGCAGGATGCCGAGCGTGCCGCCTGCGGCGATGATGCCGGCGGCAAAGCCGCCGGAATAGCCGCGCTTGCGCATCTCGGGGATGCCGGCCGAGCCGATCGCCGAGCAGGTCGCAGGCGAGGAGCCCGCCATTGCCGCGAACAGCGCGCAGGCGAAGACGTTTGCGACGCCGAGCCCGCCCGGAACGCGATGCAGCCAGGCGTGCAGGGCCGAGTAGAGATCCTGACCCGCGCGCGACTTGCCGATCGCGGCGCCCTTCAGGATGAACAGCGGGATCGACAGCAGCGTGATCGAGGCCATTTCCTCGTAGACGTTCTGCGTCACCGTATCGAGAGAGGCGGCGGGCATGTAGATGCCCATGAACACGACCGCGACTGCGCCGAGCGCGAACGCAATGGGCATGCCCGAGAACATCACGACCAGCGTCGCGATGCCGTAGGCGAGGCCGATACCGAAAACGCTCATGGACGCCTGGCTCCTGCGAAGGGCAGCGCAAGCTGCACGATGATCTGGACGCAGAGCAGGCTCATGCCGAACGCCATCAGCGAATAGGGGATGGCCAGCGGCGGCGACCACATCGAGTTCGAGACCTGGCCGTCGACATAGGCTTCATGTGCCAGCGTCCAGGACTTCCAGGCGAAGAAGGCGCAGAACAGGAACGTCACGGCATCGACCAGCCAGAGCCTGATCCGGTTCGCCAGCGGCGAGAGCAGGCCGACGAAGGCCTCGATGCCGATGTGACCGCGGTTCTGCTGCACATAGGCGGCCGTCATGAAGGTGGCGCCGACCAGCAGGAACACCGCGGCCTCGTCCTGCCAGTAATTGGCGGCCTTGAACAAGGCGCGGCTGAGCACGCTGTAGCTCAGGATGGCGCAGGCCGCGATCAGTGCGATCGCTGCGAACACGACGATGATGCTGTTGAGGATGGCGAGACCGCGATCGATCGCCGCCGCAAGGCCGGTCCTTGCGGCAGCGTTTGCCTGGTCGTCACGATCCGGAAGCGGACCGTGGCTCATGCGCCGACGTCGGAGGCGAGCTTGAGCAGGTTTGCCGCCGTCGCGGTCTTGGCGCTGTAGTCCTTCCAGGCGGTGTCGCGGGCGATGTCGCGCCACTTGCCGACGGTGGCGGCATCGAGCGCCGAGACCTTGGCGCCGGCCTTCTCGTAGACCTTGGCGACCTCGACGTCGTCGTCCTGCGCGCCCTTGCGGCCGAAGGCCTCGAGCTCGGTGCCGACCGTGAGCAGGACGTCCTGCTGGGGCTTGGGCAGCTTGTCGAAGATCGCCTTCGACATCATCAGCGGCTCGAGCATGAACCAGTAGGAGGCGCCTGCGCCTGACGTCAGCGACTTCGCGACCTCTTCGAGCCGGAACGAGATCAGGCTGGTGGAGGAGGTGATGCCGGCATCGCAGGCGCCGGTCTGCATCGCCGCGTAGATTTCGTTCGAAGGTACCGACAGCACCGAGGCGCCGGCGGTCTGCAGCACCATGTCCATCTCGCGCGAGCCGCCACGCACCTTCAGTCCCTTGGCATCTTCCGGCGCCACGATCGGCTTGGAACGGCTAGCGACGCCGCCGGCCTGCCACACCCAGCTGAGCAGGATGATGCCCTTGTCGGCGAGGAAATCCGTGAGCGCCTTGCCGACCGGCTCCTTCTTCCAGCGCATGCCCTGGTCGTAGGTGGTCACGAGACCCGGCATCAGGCCGATATTGGTCTCGGGGAGTTCGCCACCGGCGTAAGGCATCGGATAGAGGCTGATGTCGAGAGCGCCCTTGCGCATCGCGGAGAACTGCGCGTTGGTCTTGATCAGCGAGGAGTTCGGATAGATTTCCGCGGCGATGTCGCCGTTGCTGCGCTTGGCCACTTCGGCGGCAAACATGCGGCAGAGCCGGTCACGGAAATCGCCCTTGTCGATGGTGCCGCCCGGGAATTGATGCGAGATCTTCAGCGTGGTCGCGGCATGCGCGGTGCCGATGCCGAAACGGAGAATGGCGGGTGCGGCGACGGCGGTCGCGATCAGATGGCGGCGCGTGAGCATGGTGTGATTCCCTTGGACGGTTCTTGTTTGGTGGGCCTTCGAGAACGACGCTAAGGCCCATCCTAGCCGGTCTTGTACCCAATATTCTCTCATCTGATAGTTCGAGACCGAATGCCGCGGCAAGCGTGAACCTTGCTGCGCTGCACGCGTGCGGTCCATCTCCAGGCGAGCCACGCCAAACGAAGGATGGCAGAAATTTTGTCAACGGCCGCGTAACAACGCCGGCCGTGCATCCGTCGAGATCAGTAGCGGCATCCGTCGCGGACAAACACCATCTCGAAGGGAAGAAGACTCATGACCATTCGCACCCGCATCGTGCTCGGCGTCTCGGCTGCCGCTCTCTCGCTCGGCCTCGCGCTTTCGCCGGCCGCTTTTGCCCAGGACAAGATGGGCAAGGATGACGGCATGATGAAGAAGGACACGATGTCCAAGGACGGCATGAAGAAGGACACCATGTCCAAGGACGACGGCATGAAGAAGGACACGATGTCGAAGGACGGCATGAAGAAAGACGACGGGATGATGAAGAAGAACTGATCTTCCGCCGGTCGTCTCGCCGAGGCGAGCTCGCGATCGTCCGATTTGGAATGCCGTTCGCAGGCAGCCATCGGGGCCGCGCATTCACGCGCGCCCCCGGTGGGCCATTTCGAACTGCCGTGTGAACCGAGGCGTGCCTCGGTTCAATTTGATTTGAACGTTACTTCCGCTTGGCCTTGCGGGCCGCATAGCGGGCGTCACGCTTGGCCTTTTGCTCGGCCTCGGCTTCAGCCGCCTTCTCAACGGCTTCTTCCGCTTCGCGAGCGATCCGCGTGGCTTCGAGCGCAGCGGCTTCTTCCTCACGACGCTTCTGCTCGGCCTTGTCCGCCTCGCGCGCAGCCTTCGACTCGGCCCGCTTGGCCGCGAGGGCCTCGCGCTCGGCACGCTTCGCCGCGACCGCGGGATCGTCGACCCCGGGCTGCGACTTGAATTTGTTCAAAAGGTTTTTGCGTGCGTCCAGCGCCGCCTTTTGCCGGTCTGCGAAACCGGGTTCCCTGAATCCACTCATCGACGAGCCTTGTCTTCCTCGCTTCCGATCCTACATCACTTCGGTTGGTACGTCGGCTGGGCATAGCGGGCGCCACGCGACGCAGAAGCGTGTACATCGCCGCGCGTCGCAACGCCACCCATAATCGCAGCCGATCAGGTAGACGAAAAATCGCCACCCCGACGATCTCTCGTAGCCCCGAAAAACTGCCGAAATGTGATGTCCCTCATAAGGGGCCACGCGGAGCGACGCCTAGCGTCCGCCCGGTACGACGGAGCACGGGTATGACGATCTTCCGACTGAGCCTGAAGGCGATCGCAATCGCCATCGCGGTGGCAGCCGTGGCCGGCGCCGCGCTGCTCCTTGCTCGTCCGCAGCCGATCGAAAGTGCCGTCCTGGGTGCGGATTGGGAATGCACCCGGACCGCGTTTGTGCTCACGAGCTGCGCACCGCGGGTCCAGCAGGCGATCCCGGCGGTCGAAACCTCTCGCAAGGATGCGATCCGGCCGACCCGGGGCTGAACGCGGGCGGGGCCTGGATGTGACGCCACGTCGCAGAGGTGATATAGCCGGCCCACGCGATCAGGTAGCCATGTCCGAGCCCAAACCGGCCGAGAAGCCCAAATCCCCTGCAAGACCGCAATCCGGTGACAACCGCCGCGGCGCCATCGCCGGCCTGATCATCGCGATTGTGATCCTCGGAATTGGCTGGTGGCTCGCCCGCGATCTCACCTCGGCCAGCAAGATGCAGGACTGCCTGATGTCCGGGCGAAGCAATTGCAATGTGATCGAGCCGGCGCGCTAGAAGCTCGCCAGCGCGCCCCGCGCAGACGAAAAAATGCCGTGATCTTAATCATTTGTAACGGGACTTAGCCGACCAAAGCAGGTCAGTCATGTCAGCCGGCATCAGCTCAGCGCGCGGCGAATCGTCTATCGCGCCAAGCACCACGGCATTTGACGGCAATCGAGAGAGTAGGGGTCAAGCACGCATGAGTGCGTCCAGCCGCATGAAGATCATCATTCCCTTGGTTTCGGCCATGGCATTGCTCGTCGTCTCGGCGCAGGCGCAGGAAGCCCGCCCGCCCAGAGACGCTGGCCAGCCATCGGCAGGG
>NZ_JADPJG010000033.1:0-57441 GCF_023073335.1 Bradyrhizobium sp. 21 | reverse complement strand
CCGGGCGCCGGTGGGCCGCCGCAGAACATGCGCAAGGGCCCACCGCCGCAGCAGGCGGCCCGGCCCGCGCCACAGCCCGGGGGCCAGCCTCACGCCGGCGGCCCCGGCCATGAAGGCCCCGGTCATGCAGGTCCAGGGCCGGCAGGTCCAGGTCTTCGAGGTCCAAGTCCTGGCCCGCACAATGCCGGCGGCCCGCCGCCTGGACGTAATTACGCCAGGGGTCCCGCACCGGCACGCGATTGGGGCGGACATGCCTATCGCGGCAATGTCGCCTGGGACGGCGGACGCTGGCGCCACGAAGTCCACAACGGCCGCTCCGGCTGGTGGTGGGATGTCGGCGGCGTCTGGTATTATTATCCGCAGCGGATGGCCGGCCCGCCCGGCTACATTTCGGAGGACTATTACGACGACGTGCCCGTGGCCTATGCCCCGCCCCCCGTCGCTTATGAACCACCGCCGCCACCACCGGCTGATCCCGGCGCAAGCGCGCTTGGCGGCGCCATCGTCGGCGGCGTGCTGGGCGGACTGATCTCGGGCAACGCCTCGGGCGCGGCCGCAGGCGCCGTGATCGGCGGTGCCACCGGTGCGATCGCCGGCGCCACGGCGGCCTCGCGCCCCGGCTACTATCTGGCGCAGGGCAATTGCTACTACCGCTATCCGAGCGGCCAGTATGTGCAGGCCGATCCCCGGGCCTGTTACTGAAGATCTCGGCAACATCTGAAACAAAGAGGCGGGCTCAGGCCCGCCTCTTTTGATTTGCGACCGGACGATCGCTTGATCGCTCCGCGCCTCACACCAGCCAGTTGAAGAAGGCGATCGCGGCCCAGACCAGGCCTGCGATCCAGGCCAACATCACGATGCCGATGGTCGCAAGACATGCGATGCCGAGCGGGTCGGACCTTTCGCGTCGCGTCTGGACGTTAACTTCGGCGGCGGCTTCTTGTGTCATGACGGGAAACACCTCCCGCGCTTTCCCTCTTTTGGGAGCGCTGAGAGGCTGTTTAGCGGAGACGCCGGGTGCACGCTGTGATGCAATTCACAGAACGGTCTGTATCAAGCCCGGCCTCAGCGCTTCGTGCGGCGGATGTCCGGAAACAATCGCGCCGTTCGCACCATGATCGTCGCGCCGGTCCTTCGGCATGCGTGAACGGGATCGCGCGTCGCAAATCCGCGTGAGATGGGTGTTAACCCCGCAATCATACGGACGAATTTGCCATCCGCTTGTCCAGATCGGCCGGCTAGAATTGGCCTCATGTGTACCAAGTACGATCCCCAGCATGAAGCCGAGGCGGCAATGAAGCGCGCCGTGGCAGCCGAAGGTGCCGACCGGCAACGTCTCATCGAGCTGGCCCTGGCTTGGCATCAACTCGCCCGCGAGCGGCGCGAGGATGGGGCGGACTGAGCGCACGCTCTCAAGAAAAATACCGTGTCTCACGAGAAAACCCCGCGCTCGGGGGACAAGCACGGGGCTCTCTGGAGCCGATCGGGGCTGGCGGATCGGCACCACTCAATTCGCTGCCCAACGCGCTGATCCGGCGTTCGTTCCTCGCGCCCCGCTTATCCTCTTGGCATCATGGCGGGCGGCCGGGAGGGTATCCGCGGCGCGCACGCAGGAACATTCGTTCTGCGGCGACGTTGGGCGGCTATGACCGACACCGAGTTACGCGCGCAGTCCTTCGAGATTGCCTGGAAATATCTCGATCAGTCCGGCCTGCTTGCCGGTGAGCACAGGGATGCGGCCCGCTTCATCCTGAACAGGATCGACCGCATGATGCTGCGCGGTGAAAAGCGAAGGCTGCTGCTGTCCAACGCCGCGATCGATGCCTACCGGTTGCGGCCCACGCTCGTCACACTCGACGCCTGACGCGCGCCGCCGAAACGCGGCGTTAAGACTCGTTCCGAAGGGGATTTTCCGATCGCGATTCGTTTCGGAGAACGAAGCAGAGCAGGACCGTGAACAAACAAAAGGCCCCCGAAGGAAGCCCGGCGTCAGGCCGCTTCCGACTTCGGCACCGCGTCGGCATTCAGCGAAAGCTTGACGACGTCGCCTTCGACGGCACCGACATATTTCGTGTCGATGTAATGATGATGGTCCTTGTGGCCTTCCGGGCTGTCCTTCCGCGTCAGCTTGATGCGGTTGCCCTCAACGCGATCGACGGTGCCGACATGCGCCCCGTCCTTGCCGATGATTTTCATGTGCTCTCTGATCTCGCTCATGATGTTCTCCTTGTGCAGCGTCAACGGCGAAGACCGGTGTTCGTTGCAAAGCGGGCGTCGAACTAGGACCCAGCGCGCCTCCGAAACGTTGAACGGCAGTCGCATTTTTCGGGTTCGCATGGAGAGCATTGAGTCCTATCTGGAACGGAAGCACGAGGAGATCAGGCTGCTGAACGATTGCCTGAGTCATCCAGTGCATCTCGCGTGTCCGAGATCGGTCGAGGAGGTCATCAGGTCCAAATTCCAGGTCACCGCGGCGCTGCGGGCAGAGCACGAATTGCGTCAATGGAAGGCGACGGAGACGGCCTGGTCGCACGCGGCGTCTCCCAGGAGCGGCCCATTCACGTTCAGCTACGACTATCAGCGCGCCGACCTGAAAGTAAGCGGTCCGTCATTTTACCAATGCGGCCACACCGACCAAGCGATCTACATGGCTTCGGGCATGGCCGCGATCTCGGCGTTGCTGCTGGCCTCGGCGCGGGTCATCGGCAAGGCCGATATCCTGGTGATGCCGGGGTGTTATGGCGAGACGATCGAGTTAATCGAGCGTTTCGTCCCGCATTTGCGGCTTATCACCTTGCAGGTGCCGCTTGGCGATGCGTTGGCGCGGGCCGGCTCGCGGCGAATTTTGCTGCTGGATTCATGCGTCCCGGCCGGCGCGTTCGAAGCGGCGCTTCGCGTTGATGCGTCCGGGCTGGATCTGCTGGTTTTCGACACGACATGTTTTGCCGGTGGATCGGGCCGCATCCGGCGTATGCTCGGTTGGGCCCGGCGCTGCGGAATCCCCGTCGTGATGGTGCGAAGCCACACCAAGCTGGATTCGCTCGGGGCGGAATATGGCCGGCTCGGTTCGGCAGTTTTCGTCAGCCCGGACGAGGGCGCGAGCCCGTCGTTCTGCGAGCGCTTGGCCCAGGAAGCCAGCGATGCCGTGCGCCTGCTCGGCGGCGCGGCGCTCCCGGCGCACTTTCCGCCCTATGTGGGCAGCGCGGTCTATTGGAGGCTGACGAGACAACGCATCGCTGCGATCCTGCGCAACGGCCGGTGCATAAGCCGATACTTTGCCTCGGAGCTGGCGCAGCTCTCCGCAGAGCTCCACTTCACCCACGGCCTCTATGTCACGCTCCGCGGTAGGCGCCCGCTCGACGAGGCCAGCGCGCGGCAGGCCGCCGAAGACATGAGCCGTGACCTGAGCGGTGAACGATTTCCGATCCGCCACGCCGGCAGCTTTGGTTTTGATTTTGCAGCGACCGAGTGGTTTCACAACGCGACAACGGGTGAGTACAGCGTCCGGGTCGCCGTACCGGATTTGCCGACTGAACTGTGGGGGGATCTTACGGCTGCGATTGCAAGGTGGTGGGCGAGACGTCAGCGAGACTCGGAAGGGTGAGCACGGTGCGAGGCCATGGCAGAGGGACCGAAAGCATTTTCCTACAGGGAATGCACCTGGCATGTGTCAGACGAACAGTCCGAGCAATGGCTCGCGGTACTTGAAAAGACAGGCTCAGCTAACGTCCGCGCGCGCCTTGCCCAGACCGACGCGGCATCCGCTGGCGCGATCGCGATCGGAACCGTGCCCGTCATGACAATCGGATTCGCCCAGGAATGGCTGAACTGGAAAGACAATCAAAAAGCCGAGGCCGATATCGAGCGGCATGAGCGGCAGATCTGGTGGACCCGAACCGCCGCAATCGCCGCTTCTATCGCCGCCTTAAGCGCACTGTTTGGCTGGATTTGGACGATCTTCATCCGGGGCGGCTAACGATTTCGCGGCGACCGGCCGATTGTCGCCGCGCCTAAATCAATCGGTCACCAGACATTCTTCCAAGGCCGGCTTCAAAGCCGGCTTCTGGTGGCCGCGACCCGACCAGGCCTGAACCGCGAAGGCGAGCTGATACTGACTCACCGCCGTCCCCGCGATGGAAGCCCGCGCAGTCTCGATTCGTTTCGTGATAGCACTAGAGTTCACGACGCCTGCGTCGATTGCCAGATACAACATTGCGACGATTGCCACCGCAGATGCGATAGCCATTTTCGTCCATTCGTAGGCCGGCATCCGAATCCCTATCGGGCGCAACTCGCCGGCACCTAGGTAAGAGCCGGCCTGGCCGGTTGAAAGCCCGGGGCGAGGTTACCCACGCGTTCGTGAAGGAAGATCGATTGGCAGCTGTGCCGCATTACGCTGCTTGATGGGCGCCGTCGCCGAAGTCCCCGGATTTGGAGACTGGCGATCCCGGCAGGAATCGAACCTGCAACCCTCAGAGTAGAAATCTGATGCTCTATCCAGTTGAGCTACGGGACCGTCTTAGCCGGCCCGTTTAGGAGGCCAGCTGTTCATCTACCATGCCATTATGAAAAATATCGTCTTTCGCCAAGTCTGAACCGAACCGTTTTCCTCAAAGCCGCGACAAAGCGGAACGGTGGGGTGTCAGGGTGCCGGGTTGAGCGGCAGCGGACTGGACGATGGATCACATCGCCGGGAACGCTGACCAGCTTCCGGGACACGGCCGCCGGTCGACGGGTCGGATATTGCTGCGCCATCAGGACGGCGTGCGCGGTGGTATCTTGATCGGTCACCTCTGGGCTTGCCTCGCCATGGCGAATGCGTCGATTTGCACCTTTGGTTCCGTCGCCTTGAGTCCGTCACCTTTCCGCGCACTTTATGCGCCCGCGGCGTTCGCCGTGATTTCCGGGAGTCCATCATGATCGGTCTGGTTCGCGCCGTCACAATCTGCGCCGCGCTGGCGTTCGGCCTGACTGCGGCCCACGCCGCAGACAAGGCGTTCAAGCGCGACGACCTCGCCGATTCCGCGATCAAGCTGGAGGCCCAGATCAAAGGCGAAGCCGGCCCCGTCGCCAAGACCGGTACGAGCTTGCGCACCGACGCCGACGCCGCCTTCCGGCGCAACGACTACCGCACCGGCCTGTCGGTGCTCGGCCAGATCGCGGCGACCGCGCCCGAGGATGCAGGCAACTGGCTGCGGCTGGCAAAAGTCATCTTCCAGATCTCGCCGAAGAGCTCGAGTGAGCAGACGTTCCTGCTGGAGCGTGCCTCGACTGCCGCCTACATCGCCTACCAGCGCGCCGGCAATGCGGGCGAGGAGGCCGACGCGCTGGCCGTCCTCGGCAAGTCGCTCGCGGAACGGAAACTCTGGCGGCCGGCGCTGGATGCGCTGCGGCTGTCGCTCGACATGCGCGAGGTCGCCGACGTCCGCGGGCAATATGAGAAGATGCGCGACGAGCACGGGTTCCGGCTGCTCGACTACACCGTGGACTCGGATTCGGCGAGCCCGCGCGCCTGCTTCCAGTTCTCGGAGGAGCTGGCAAAACGCACCGACTTCGCGCCCTATCTGGCGCTGGCGGGCCAGGACAAGCCGGCGCTGTCGGCCGAGGGCAAGCAGCTCTGCGTCGACGGGCTGAAGCACGGCGAGCGCTACAACATCAACTTACGCGCCGGCCTGCCGTCCACCGTGAAGGAAGGCCTGCCGAAATCGGCCGAGTTCAACGTCTATGTGCGCGACCGCAAACCCTTCGTACGCTTCAACAGCCGCGCCTATGTGTTGCCGAGGACCGGCCAGCGCGGCATTCCCGTGGTCAGCGTCAACACACCCGCGGTCAACATCAACGTCTTCCGGATCGGCGACCGCAATCTGATCAACACGGTGGTCGACAGTGATTTCCAGAAGACGCTGTCGAAATATCAGCTCAGCGATCTCGGCGGCGAGCGCGGCGTCAAGGTCTGGACCGGCGAGCTCGCGACCGCGATGACGCTGAACCAGGACGTCACTACCGCATTCCCGGTCGATCAGGCGCTCGGCGAGCTCCAGCCCGGTGTCTATGTGATGACGGCGGCCGCCAAGGGCCCGGGCTCGGACGACGACTACCAGCTTGCCACCCAATGGTTCATCGTCTCCGATCTCGGCGTCACCGCCTATTCCGGCAATGACGGCATCCATGTGTTCGTGAACTCGCTGGCCTCGACCGATCCGGTCGGCAAGGCCGAAGTGCGGCTGGTCGCCCGCAACAACGAGATTTTGGCGACGCGCAAGACCGACGAGAGCGGCCATGTGCTGTTCGAGGCGGGGCTTGCGCGCGGCGAGGGCGGCCTGTCGCCGGCGATGCTGACGGTCACCGGCGAGAAGGCCGACTATGCCTTCCTGAGCCTGAAGACTTCCGCCTTCGACCTGTCCGACCGCGGCGTTTCGGGCCGCGCGGTGCCATCAGGCGCCGACGCCTTTGTCTATGCCGAGCGCGGCGTCTATCGCTCCAGCGAAACCGTCTATCTCACAGCGCTGCTGCGTGACGGGCAGGGCAATGCCGTCACCGGTGGACCGATGACCCTGGTGATCGAGCGCCCCGACGGCGTCGAATACCGCCGTGCCGTGCTGTCCGACCAGGGCGCCGGCGGCCGCACGCTGTCCGTGCCGCTCAACTCGGCCGTGCCGACCGGGACCTGGCGCGTGCGCGCCTTCACCGATCCAAAGGGCTCCTCGGTTGGCGAGACCACCTTCATGGTCGAGGACTATGTCCCCGACAGGATCGAATTCGACTTGTCCGCCAAGGACAAGCTGATCAAAGCTAACGCTCCAGTGGAGCTTAAGGCCGACGGCCATTTCCTTTATGGCGCGCCGGCCTCGGGCCTGGCACTTGAAGGCGACATGCTGGTCGCACCCGCGAGCGAACGGCCGGGCTTTACCGGCTACCAGTTCGGCGTCGCCGACGAGGAGACCACCTCGAACGAACGCACGCCGCTGGAGAACCTGCCCGAGGCCGACGCCAATGGCGTTGCGACCTTCCCGGTCACGCTCGACAAGCAGCCGGCCTCGTCGCGGCCGCAGGAGGCGCAGATCTTCGTCCGCATGGTCGAGACGGGGGGCCGCGCCGTCGAGCGCAAGATCGTGCTGCCGGTCGCGCCCGCCAACGCCATGATCGGCATCAAGCCGCTATTCGCTGACAAGAACGTCGCCGAGGGCGACAAGGCCGAGTTCGATGTCGTGTTCGTCTCGCCCGAGGGCGAGAGGCTGCGCCGCGATGGCCTGCGCTACGAGCTCCTGAAGATGGAGTCGCGCTACCAATGGTATCGCCAGAACAATTACTGGGAGTACGAGCCGGTCAAGTCGACCTCGCGCGTCGCCGACGGTGACGTGGTCGTTGCCGCCGACAAGCCGGCGCGGATTTCGCTCAACCCCCAGCCTGGCCGCTACCGGCTCGACGTCAAGTCGAACGACGCCGACGGTCCGGTGACTTCCGTGCAGTTCGACGTCGGCTGGTATTCCGACGGCAGCGCCGACACGCCGGACCTGCTGGAGACCTCGATCGACAAGCCGCAATATTCCTCCGGCGACACCATGACGGTGTCGGTCAACGTCCGCAGCGCCGGCAAGCTCACCGTCAATGTGCTCGGCGACCGCCTGCTGACGACGCAGACCATCGACGTGAGGGAAGGCACCGCGCAGGTCAAGCTTCCGGTCGGCAAGGACTGGGGCACCGGCGCCTATGTGGTGGCGACGTTGCGCCGTCCGCTCGATGCCGCCGCGCAACGCATGCCCGGCCGCGCGATCGGCCTCAAGTGGTTCGGCATCGACAAGCAGACCCGCACGCTCCAGGTGAAGCTGTCGCCGCCGGCGCTGATCCGGCCTAATGCGATGCTGAAGATCCCGGTCAAGCTCGACGGGCTCAATCCGGGCGAAGACGCCAAGATCGTGATTGCCGCGGTCGATGTCGGCATTCTCAACCTCACCAATTACAAGCCGCCGGCGCCGGACGACTATTATCTCGGCCAGCGCCGCCTGAGCGCGGAGATCCGCGATCTCTATGGGCAACTGATCGACGGCATGTCGGGCACGCGCGGGCAGATCAAGTCCGGCGGCGATGCCGGTGCGGCCGAGCTGCAGGGCTCGCCGCCCGCGCAACAGCCGCTCGCGCTCTATTCGGGTATCGTCACGGTCGCTGCCGACGGCACGGCCGAGGTGAGCTTCGACATTCCGGAGTTCGCGGGCACCGCGCGCGTGATGGCGGTGGCGTGGACCGCCTCAAAACTCGGCCGCGCGAACACCGATGTCGTGATCCGCGATCCCGTGGTGCTGACCACGACCCTGCCGCGCTTTCTGCTCAACGGCGACCACGGCACGGTCAATCTCGAGATCGACAATGTCGAGGGCCAGGCCGGCGATTACATCATCAACGTGAAGACGGGTGGCCCGGTGAAGATGACCGGCAATCCTGCAACCACGGTCAAGCTCGCCGCCAAGCAGCGCAATTCGTTCGCGCTTGCGATCGATGCGACCGCGGCGGGGCAGGCAACGCTCGACGTCGACATCAAGGGACCGAATGGCCTTGCGCTGGCGCGCCACTATGCGCTCGACGTCAAGGCGGCGACGCAGGTGCTGGCGCGGCGCTCGATCCGGACGCTGGCGAAGGGCGAGAGCCTGACGCTGACGTCGGACATGTTCGCCGACCTCGTGCCGGGCACCGGCAGCGTCTCGGTCTCGGCGAGCCTGTCGACCGCGCTCGATGCGGCGACGATCCTCAAAGCGCTGGATCGTTATCCCTATGGCTGCTCGGAACAGATCACCAGCCGCGCACTGCCGCTGCTCTATGTCAACGATCTCGCGGCCGGCGCGCATCTGGCCATGGACACCGAGGTCGATCAGCGCATCCGCGACGCCATCGAGCGGCTCTTCGCGCGTCAGGGCTCCAATGGCTCGTTCGGCCTGTGGTCGGCCGGCGGCGACGATGCCTGGCTGGATGCCTATGTGACGGACTTCCTCACCCGTGCCCGCGAAAAGGGCTTTGTGGTGCCGGATGTGCTGTTCAAGAACGCGCTAGATCGTATCCGCAACTCCGTCGTCAACGGCAACGAGCCGGAGAAGGACGGCGGCCGCGATCTGGCCTACGGCCTCTACGTGCTTGCGCGCAATGGCGCTGCGCCCATCGGCGACCTCCGCTATCTCGCCGACACCAAGCTCTCCAACCTCGCGACGCCAATCGCGAAGTCGCAGCTCGCGGCGGCGCTCGCGCTGGTCGGCGATCGCAACCGCGCTGAGCGGGTCTATGGCGCAGCCCTCGACAGCCTCGCGCCAAAGCCGGTGCTGGAATTCGGCCGCACCGATTACGGCTCGCAGCTCCGCGACGCCGCAGCGCTGGTGTCGCTTGCCAGCGAAGGCAACGCGCCGAAGGCAACGCTGACGCAGGCGGTGTCGCGGGTCGAGACCGCGCGCGGGCTGACGCCCTACACCTCCACGCAGGAGAACGCGTGGCTGGTGCTGGCGGCGCGCGCGCTGGCCAGGGAAAACCTCTCGATCGAGGTCGACGGCCAGAGCGTCAAGACCGCGCTCTATCGCAGCTACAAGGCGGACACGCTAAGCGGCAAGCCGCTCAAGATCACCAACACTGGCGATGCGCCGGTGCAGGCGGTGATTTCCGTGTCGGGCTCGCCGGTGACGCCGGAGCCGGCCGCGTCCAACGGCTTCAAGATCGAGCGCAGCTATTTTACGCTCGACGGCAAGCCCGCCGACATCAGCAAGGTCAAGCAGAACGACCGCTTCGCCGTGGTGTTGAAAATCACCGAGGCCAAGCCCGAGTACGGCCACATCATGGTGTCCGACTATCTGCCCGCGGGCCTCGAGATCGACAACCCAAAACTGGTGTCGTCGGGCGACAGCGGCACGTTGGGTTGGATCGAGGACGGCGAGGAGCCTGAAGATACCGAGTTCCGCGACGACCGCTTCACGGCGGCGGTCGACCGGGCCTCGGATTCCAAGGCGGTCTTCACGGTGGCCTATGTCGTGCGCGCGGTCTCGCCCGGCAAATACGTGCTGCCGCAGGCCTATGTCGAGGACATGTACAACCCCTCGCGCTACGGCCGCACCGGAACGGGCAATGTCGAGGTGCGGGCGGCGAAGTGAGTGAGATGAACGAGGCTGATCGCGTTTCTGGGAACGACAGCAGCAGAGCAGGGCGCGCGACTATGCGCGTCCTCTCTGGCCTCGCGCTCGCCTTCATCCTCGCCATCGGCACCTTCATCGGCTGGGTCTATTCCCTCGGCCCTTTGCCGTTCGACGAGTCGCGCCAAGTATCCACCACCGTCGTCGACCGCAACGGCAAGCTGCTGCGCGCCTATGCGATGGCGGACGGCCGCTGGCGGCTGCCTGTCGATGCCAAAGCGAATGTCGATCCCACATATTTGAAGCTGCTGCTCGCCTATGAGGACCGACGCTTCTACGCCCATAACGGTCTCGACCCGCTCGCGCTGGGACGCGCCGCCTTGCAGCTTGGGACGCGCGGCCACATCGTCTCGGGCGGCTCGACCATCTCGATGCAGCTCGCGCGGCTGATGGAGCCGCGGCGGCAGCGCTCGCTCTCCGCGAAGCTGCGTCAGATCGTGCGCGCGATCGAGATCGAACGCAGCATGAGCAAGGCTGAGATCCTCGACCTCTACCTCGCGCTCGCGCCCTATGGCGGCAATCTTGAAGGCATTCGTGCCGCCTCGATCGCCTATCTCGGCAAGGAGCCGAAGCGGCTGTCGCTGGCCGAAGCCGCTTTGCTGGTCGCGCTGCCGCAGTCGCCGGAGACCCGCAGGCTCGACCGCTATCCCGACGCGGCGCTTAAAGCCCGCGATCGCGTGCTTGACCGCATGGTCGAGGAGCATGTGGTCAGCACTGAGGATGCGACGCAGGCCAAGGCCGTGTCCGTGCCAAAGCTGCGCAAGCCGATGCCGATCCTGGCGCCGCATGCCTCCGACAGCGCGCTCTCCACCGTCAAGGACACGCCGGTCATCAAGCTGACGCTGGATGCGAATCTGCAGAAGGTGCTGGAGCCGCTGGCGCGCGACCGTGCCATTGCGCTGGGGCCGAACATCTCGGTCGGCATCATCGTCGTCGACAACGAGAGCGGCGACGTGCTCGCGCGCGTCGGCTCGGCGGATTATTTCGACGAGCGCCGGGCAGGGCAGGTCGACATGACCCGCGCGATCCGCTCGCCGGGCTCGACGCTGAAGCCTTTCATCTATGGCCTCGCCTTCGAGGACGGTTTTGTCCACCCCGACAGCCTGATCGACGACCGCCCGGTCCGTTTCGGCTCCTACGCGCCGGAAAATTTCGACATGACGTTTCAGGGCACGGTGCCGGTGAAGAAGGCGCTGCAGATGTCGCTGAACGTGCCGGCGATCGTGCTGCTCGACCGCGTCGGCGCGAGCCGGCTGGCCTCGCGGCTGCGCCAGGCCGGCGGCAATCTGGTGCTGCCCAAGGATGAAGCGCCGGGGCTCGCCATGGGCCTCGGCGGCGTCGGCGTGACGCTGCAGGACCTCGCCCAGCTTTATGCGGGCTTCGCCCGGCTCGGCACCACCAAGCCGCTGCGCGAGATCATGGCTGACAGGGACGATCGCGAGCCGCTGCGACTGCT
Source organism: Bradyrhizobium sp. 21 (assembly GCF_023073335.1). GTDB lineage: Bacteria > Pseudomonadota > Alphaproteobacteria > Rhizobiales > Xanthobacteraceae > Bradyrhizobium. The sequence continues at coordinate 45,825 of NZ_JADPJG010000033.1, read as the reverse complement.
GGATCAGGTTGCGGCCTGGCAGGTCGGCAATGTGCTGCTGGGCACCCCGCCGCCGGAGAACGCCGCCCACAACCGCATCGCCTTCAAGACCGGCACCTCCTATGGCTATCGCGACGCCTGGTCGATGGGCTTCGACGGCCGCATGACCATCGGCGTCTGGGTCGGCCGGCCCGACGGCGCACCGGTTCCGGGCCTGATCGGCCGCGTCGCCGCCGCACCGATCCTGTTCGACGCTTTCGCCCGGACGGGCAAGACGCTGACGCCGCTGCCGAAGCCGCCGAAGGGAACCCTGGTCGCCAGCAACGCGAAGCTGCCGTTGCCACTCAAGCGGTTCCGGCCGGTCGGAGAATTGGTGCGGACGGGCGGCGAGCAGGCGCTCCATATTCAGTTTCCGCTGAACGGCTCGCGGATTGACGTCGACCGGTCCGCCGGCGAGGCAGGCGCAGCCATGCCGGTCAAGGTCGCCGGCGGTGTCCTGCCCATGACCGTCATGGTTAACGGAACGTCGCTGGGTGAGATCGACGGACGGCGCCAGCGCCTGATCGATCCGCCCGGTCCGGGCTTTGCGCGGCTGACCGTGATCGACGCCACTGGCGCCGCGGACACAGTTGTCATTCGAATTCAATGACCCTGCCTCAAGCGGTTGTGGCGATGGCGGTTTCAGCGTAAGCGGAACCAATGGCCGAGACCTATCCAAGCCCCCGTTTTGGTGCTCCGCGCGAGCCGAAATCGCCCGTCAATCCGGGCAGCCGGCTGGTGTCGCTGCTCGACGTCGCCACGGCCAGCCACGCCCGCGCCGTCGCCTTCCTGCTGCTCTGCGCGCTGCTGCTGTTCCTGCCGGGCTTCTTCACGATTCCGCCTGTCGACCGCGACGAGGCGCGCTTCGCGCAGGCCACCAAGCAGATGGTCGAGAGCGGCGACTATGTCGACATCCGCTTCCAGGAGGACGTCCGCTACAAGAAGCCGGTGGGCATCTACTGGTTGCAATCGGCCGCGGTCGAGACGGCATCGGCGCTCGGTCTGCCGCGCGCCGAATTGCGCATCTGGGTCTATCGTCTCCCCTCGCTGATCGGCGCGATCGGCGCCGTTCTCATGACCTATTGGACGGCGCTCGGCTTCGTCACGCGGCGTGCTGCGGTGCTGGCCGCGCTGCTGATGAGCGCCTCCGTGCTGCTCGGCGTCGAGGCGCGGCTTGCGAAAACCGACGCGATGCTGCTGTTCTGCGTGGTCGCCGCGATGGGCGCGATGGCGCGGGCCTACCTTTCGTGGCAGCGCGCCGAGGACGACACCCATCCGCCCTGGAGCTGGCCCGCGATCTTCTGGACCGCGCTTGCCGTAGGCATCCTTATCAAGGGCCCGCTGATCCTGATGTTCGCAGGCCTGACCATCGTGGCGCTCGCGATCCAGGACCGCGATGCCTCCTGGCTATGGAAGCTGCGTCCCCTCTGGGGCCTGATGTGGACGCTGGTGCTGGTGCTGCCCTGGTTCGTCGCGATCTTCTGGCGCGCGGGCGATGCCTTCTTCGCCGATTCCGTCGGCGGCGACATGCTGAGCAAGTTGGGGGCCCAGGAATCCCATGGCGCGCCGCCCGGACTGTACCTGGCGCTGTTCTGGATCACGTTCTGGCCGGGCGCGCCGCTCGCGGCAATGGCGGCGCCCGCGGTCTGGCGCGCGCGGCGCGAGCCCGGCGCGCAATTCCTGCTGGCCTGGCTGGTCCCGTCCTGGATCGTGTTCGAGGCGGTGCTGACCAAGCTGCCGCATTACGTGCTGCCGCTATACCCTGCGATCGCGATCCTCACCGTCGGTGCGCTGGAGCGGCGCGTGCTGTCGCGGTCCTGGCTGATGCGCGGCTCGGCCTGGTGGTTCGCGATCCCTGCACTCGGCTCCATCATCGCCGTGGTCGGCGCGGTCATGCTGACGCGGCAGCCGGCCTTCGTGGCCTGGCCGTTCATCGCGGCCTCGCTGATCTTCGGCCTGTTCGCCTGGTGGCTCCATGACAACAACCACGCCGAGCGCTCGCTGCTCAACGCGCTGGTGGCAGCCCTGATGCTCGCGGTTGTGGTCTACGGCATCGTGCTGCCGTCGCTGACGCCGGTGTTTCCGAGCATCGAGGTCGCGCGCGCGTTGCGCAACGTCACCTGCGTCGGACCGAAGGCGGCCGCGGCCGGTTATCACGAGCCGAGCCTCGTCTTCCTGACGGGCACGCAGACGCTGCTCACCGACGGCTCGGGCGCGGCGGATTTCCTGAGGCAGGGCAGCTGCCGTTTCGCGCTGATCGAGCAGCGTTCGGAGCGCGGCTTCGTGCAGCGCGCCGAGGCAATCGGGCTGCGCTACAAGGTTGGCACGCGGATCGACGGCTACAATTTCTCGCAAGGGCGCGCGATCTCGATCTCGATCTTCCGCTCTGAAGGCACCGAGTAGGATGCCGGCCTCCGCCGAGATCGCGCCGCGCACGAGCTATCCCGCGCGCTTGCTCGCCGTATCCGGACGTGCGCTGGCGCAACTCGTGCGCACGCCCTCGCATTCGCGCCGTGCCGAAGCCGCGCGAAAGCTGGCGCGGCATTCGCTGTGGCTCAGTGCGGCGGGCGCAGCCCTCGTCATCGCGCTGATGGTCGCGTTCGACCAGACCGAGATCCAGTTGATGCCGGCGCGCGGGACGCCCGGCCTTTGGCCGATCCGCATCCTCACCGATTTCGGCAAGGACGAGTATGTGCTCTCGGTGCTGGGGGCTGTGCTGGTGGCTCTGGCGCTCGTTGCAGCGGGACTGCACGGCACGCGCCGCACGCTGCTGCTCGGCCTCGGTACGCGGCTGCAGTTCTTGTTTCTGTCTGTTGCCCTGTCCGTGTTCGTCGCCGAGATCCTGAAATATCTCATCGGTCGCGGACGTCCGTTCGTCGGCGGCCAGGCCAATCCGTTCAACTTCATCCCGTTCGAGGGAACGGGGGCCTATGCCAGCCTGCCGTCGGGTCATGCGGTGACGGCGTTCGCTCTCGCATTTGCAGTCTCGGCGCTGTGGCCGCGCCTGCGCGTGGTCATGTTCACTTACGCAATCGTGATCCTGCTGACGCGGCTGGTGCTGCTCGCACACCACCCGAGCGACGTCGTGGCCGGCGCCCTGGTCGGCATGGTCGGCGCCATGGCGGTGCGCTATTGGTTCGCGGCCCGCAGGCTCGGCTTTGCCATCCGCTCCGACGGCACCATTGTGCCCCTTGCAGGGGCGGTCTCGGGTCGCCTCAAAAGGGTTGCCCACGGGCCATCCGCCCCATAAAAGCGGCTGCCTGCCGGGACCGCCGGTTCCCCAGGGGCAGGCCAATTCCAACCACGAGCTTTCGATTTGTCGTCGTCCCAGCCTTCGGTTTCCCAGCCCTCGGTTTCCATCGTCGTTCCCGTGCGCAACGAAGCCGACAACATCGCGCCGCTGATCGAGGAGATCGGCGCGGCGCTCGACGGCCGCTGGGCCTATGAGATCATCTACGTCAATGATGGCTCGACGGATGCGACCGGCGAGCGGCTCAGCGCCATCATGCAGCAGCGGGACAATCTGCGGCAGCTTCGCCATGCCCAATCAGGCGGCCAGTCGGCGGCCGTGCGCAGCGGCGTGCGCGCGGCGCGCGGCGCCATCGTGGCGACGCTCGACGGCGACGGCCAGAACAATCCGGCTTTCCTGCCGGACTTGATCGCGGCAGTGGAGAAGGGCGCTCGTGTCGGTCTCGCTGCCGGGCAGCGCGTCGGCCGTAAGGATACCGGCTTCAAGAAATTCCAGTCGCGGGTGGCCAACGGCGTCCGCAACGCGATCCTGAAGGACGGCACGCGCGATACGGGTTGCGGGCTGAAGGCGTTCCGGCGCGAGGTGTTCCTGATGATGCCCTATTTCGACGGGCTGCATCGCTTCCTGCCGGCGCTGATGCGCCGGGAAGGCTACGAGATCGCCTATGTCGACGTGATCGACCGGCCGCGCCGCTCAGGCGTCTCGAATTACGGTTTCTTCGACCGGCTGTGGATCGGGATCATGGATCTCGTCGGCGTGTGGTGGCTGATCCGCCGCAAGAAGCCGACACCGGATGTGACTGAGGTGAAGGCATGATCATCCAATACGGTCAGGCGTTGAGCAACTATCTCTATGACGTCTTCGTCGCCAAGTTCGATTTCTGGCTGGCGTTCGGCCTGGTCGCGCAGCTGTTCTTCACCGCGCGCTTCCTGGTGCAGTGGATCGCGAGCGAGCGGGCCGGCAATAGCGTCGTGCCGATGGCGTTCTGGTTCTGCTCGATGGGCGGCGGCCTGATGACGCTGGTCTACGGCGTCGTCAAGCGCGAGCCCGTCATCATCCTCGGACAGGCGCTCGCGACCATCATCTATATCCGCAACATCATGCTGATCGTGAAGAACCGCAGCCGCAGCTCAAGGACGCTTGAGCGCTGATCCGAGTCGGCTAGAGCATTTTCGGTTCTGATTGAATCAGAACCGAAGCTCTAGATTCTTGTTTTGACGCGTTTTCTTCACGCGAACCGGCATCCACTTCGCTCGAAAACGCTCTAGCGTGGCAACGCCGACGCCGCGCCTGTTGCGGGCAGGGCGGCGGTCTCCGCCTCGTGCCTGCGATAGGGTTCGCCCGCGGCGTCGAGCACGGGATAGGCGACCGAGCAGATGTGCGAGTGGATTCGGCGCAGGTCGCGCAGCACGTCGAGATGCAGCGACGTGGTCTCGATGGTCTCGGGACGGCCCTCGCGCAGGCGATCGAGGTGGCGCTCGACGGCGGCAAGCTCGGTGTTGCGCAGCGCGGTCTTCTCCATCAGCAGCTTGCGCGCCTCGTTGGCATCACCCGACATGAAGATGCCGAAGGCGATCCGCAGCGAGTCCATCGTGCGCTTGTGGAAGGCGGCGAGTTCCTCGGCGCCCTCGGGCGAGAACTGAAAGCGGCGCTTGATCTTCTTGGTCGCGAGTTCGCTCAGACTCTTGTCGATGATGTCGCCGATATGTTCCAGATTGATGGTGAAAGAGATGATCTCCATCGCCCGCCGCCCCTCGCTCTCGTCGAGACTGCCGCGCATGAGCTTCGTCACGTAGAGCTTGATGGCCTCGTCGAGGCCGTCGACGATGTTGTCCATCTTCGAGACCTGGTCGACGAGCGCGCGGTCGCCGGTCATCATTGCCGCCATCACCTTGCGCAGCATCACCTCGACGAGGTCGCCCATGCGCAAGGCCTCACGCGCCGCGTCGGCGAGCGCCAGCGACGGGGTCTCCAGCGCCGTCTCGTCGAGATAGCGCGGCCGGGCCGGATCGTCTGCCTGGACGCGGTCGGGAAGCAGCCGGGTCAGGACACGCGACATCGGGTCGAGCAGGCCGATGAAGATGACGGCCGTGCCGACGTTGAAGGCGATGTGGAAGGCCGCCGTCATCCTGGCAAGATCCGGCTGCCAGGCGTGCATGTGCGCGGCGATCACGTTCAGGAAGGGCAGGACCAAGGTAATCCCGACCACGCGGTTGATAAGATTGCCGACCGGCAGGCGATAGCTCGCGGGATCGTCGCGCCTGGCGCCTTCGAACACGGGATTGATGGCGCTGCCGAGATTGGCGCCGAGCACCAGCGCCAGCGCCGCCGAGGGCGTGATGAACTGCGAATAGGCCAGCGACATGATCAGCAGGACGCTGGCGACGCTCGAATGCACCGCCCATGCGACGAGCGCGGCAATGACGATGCACAGAACGGGATCGCCGGTGATCGCCGACATCACGACGCGCATGCCGGGCGCGTTCTCCGCCGGGGCCAGCGTGTCGAGCAGGATGTGCAGCGACAGCAGCATCAATCCGAGCCCGATGAAGACACGGCCGATGTCCTTGATTCGGGACCGCGGGCCGGTGCGGAAGGCGACGAGCCCGAGCACGAACAGGACAGGCGCAACGGCCGCGATGTTGAACGACAGCACCTGGACGATCAACGTCGTGCCGACATTGGCTCCCAACATGATGGCGAGTGCGGCGGCAAGGCTGACGAGGCCCTCCGCCGCGAACGAGCTGGTGATCAGCGCCGTCGCCGTGCTGCTCTGGAGCAGCGCAGTGAGCCCGAGGCCGGCGGCGAACGCGTTGAAGCGGTTACCGAGCGCCTTGCCGAGCAGCCGCCGCAGGTCCGGGCCGAAGGCGCGCAAGATCCCGCTGTGGACCATGTGCAGGCCCCACAGCAACAGCGCCACGCCGCCCATCAGATCGAGCAAAACCAACGTTCCCATGCTCCGTGTCCGGACTAGAGTCGATTGGTGAGGCTAGCGCCAAACGCCAGCGTATCAAACCCTTTGTTGGCGCGCCGGCGTCAACGTTTGCGTTGCGCGTTCCCGCCGCGCGCGATTGCCGCGTCCCGAGGCGCGATGCCTCGTGAGCAGGCTCACATTGCCGCCTTGAGGGCAGCGAAGCCGCGATCGAGGTCGGCCTTGAGATCGTCGACGCTCTCGAGTCCGATATGGAGTCGCAGGGTCGGGCCGCCCGGCGACCATTTCGTGGCGGTGCGATAGCCGTCGCAATCGAACGGAATCGCAAGGCTTTCGAAGCCGCCCCAGGAAAAACCCATGCCGAACAGTTTTAGCGTGTTGAGCATGGTGTCGACGGCCTTCTGCGGCGCCGGCTTCAAGACAATGCTGAACAGGCCCGAGGCGCCGGTGAAGTCGCGCTTCCAGATCGCGTGACCTGGATCGGTCTCGAGCCCGGGATGCAGCACGCGCGCGACCTCGGGCCGGCTCGCGAGCCAGCGCGCCATGTCGAGGCCCGAGCGATGATGCTGTGCCAACCGCACCGACAGCGTGCGCAGGCCGCGCAATGCGAGGAAGACGTCATCGGGGCCGGCGCAAACGCCGAGCAGGCGGATGCCCTCCACAATCTGCGGCCATGCCTTGGCATTGGCCGAGATGGTGCCGAACATGATGTCGGAATGGCCGCCGATATATTTGGTGGCGGCCTGCATGCTGATGTCGACGCCCTGCTCGAGCGAGCGGTGATAGAGCGGCGTCGCCCAGGTGTTGTCGTCGATGACGAGCGCGCCGCGGGCATGTGCGACCTCGGCGATGGCGCGAATGTCGGGCATCTCGAACGACTGCGAGCCGGGCGCCTCGACCAGCACGGCGGTTGTGTTGGACTTGAACAGCTTGTCGATGCCGGCGCCGATCATCGGATCGAAATAGGTGGTCTCGATACCATAGCGGGCGAGCATGCCGTTGCAGAAATTGCGCGTGGGCCGGTAGACGTTGTCGCAGACCAGAATGTGGTCGCCGGCCTTCAGCACCGCGAGCAGGGTGGTGGAGATCGCCGAGAGCCCCGACGGCACGATACCGACGCCGGCGCATTGCGGGCCCTCCAGCGCCATCAGCGTGTCCTGGAAAGCCCTGGTCGTCGGGGTGCCGTGGCGGCCATAGGTGAACTCGCCGCGATGGGCATGCAGGTCCTCGGCGGTCGGATAGAGCACGGTCGAGCCGTGGAAGACCGGCGGGTTGACGAACCCCTTCTGCGCCTTGGTGTCGCGGCCGGAGGTGACCAGCCGGGTCTCGGCATGCTGCTCTTGGGGGTGCGAGGAATCCATGCGTCTGCTTTCAAAACCGCGTTTCCACCGGGCGCGCCGCGCCCGCGGGCTGGCCGAAAGGCCGCTGTCGTTAATAACAGAACACAGAAGAGTCCCGTCAACCCCTTGACCCGGCTCGCCAGTCGTTCTGTGATGCGTAGGTGCTATTCAGTCGCCGCATGTTGAGGGGCCTGCTGCGACCTTCGATCCATCGCCTGACCGACCTTGCGCCACAGCCGTAACGGCGGGCGCCTTTCGGCGGGGTTTAAGGTATGGCCTCCCGGGATCGGCGCGTGTTTGGCAAGGTTTCCAGCATGACTCTTGCAAGGCAGGTCTTGATCCGGCTAGCCCTGGCAGAGACGATCGCAAAGACAACGTTCCTGACCTTGAGACGACTTTGAAAGGCCCAAAGCCCATGAAACGCGTAACCCTGGCTCTCACTCTCGCTCTCGCCGCCGGCCTGACTGCCGAAGCCGCCGATGCGCAAACGCTCAAGACCATCAAGGACCGGGGCATGCTGTCCTGTGGCGTCAGCCAGGGCCTGCCCGGCTTCTCCTCGCCGGACGACAAGGGCAATTGGACGGGGCTTGACGTCGACGTCTGCCGCGCGATCGCCGGGGCGATCTTCAACGATGCGACCAAGGTCAAGTACGTGCCGCTCTCCGCCAAGGACCGCTTCACGGCGCTGCAATCCGGCGAGGTCGACGTGCTGTCGCGCAACACCACCTGGACCATCTCGCGCGACACCTCGCTGGGCGCCAACTTCACCGGCGTGACCTATTATGACGGGCAGGGCTTCATGGTGAAGAAGTCGCTCAAGGTGAATTCGGCGCTCGAGCTCAACAGCGCCTCGGTCTGCGTCCAGACCGGCACCACGACCGAGCAGAATCTCGCCGACTACTTCAAGGCCAACAACATGAAGTACGAGGTGATCGCGTTCGGAACCAACGACGAAACGGTCAAGGCCTATGAGGCCGGACGCTGCGACGTCTTCACCACCGACCAGTCGGGCCTGTACGCCAATCGCCTGAAGCTTGCCAATCCCGGCGATCACATGGTGCTCCCGGAAATCATCTCGAAGGAGCCGCTCGGACCGATGGTGCGCCACGGCGACGACCAGTGGTTCGACATCGTGAAATGGACGCTGTTCGCCATGATCACCGCCGAAGAGCTCGGCGTGACCTCGAAGAACGTCGACGAGAAGGCGAAACAGGAAAATCCGGAGCTGAAGCGCGTCCTCGGAACCGACGGCAATTTCGGCGAGCAGCTTGGCCTGACCAAGGATTGGGTGGTGCGGATCGTGAAGGCCGTCGGCAATTACGGCGAGGTGTTCGATCGCAACGTCGGCGCAGGCTCGCCGCTCGCCATCAATCGCGGTGTCAACAATCTCTGGAACAAGGGCGGTCTCCAGTACGCGCCGCCGATCCGCTGATCCGCTCGATCCCGCCTGCGGCGATGAGCACCGAGGCCCGCAAACCGCCGCCCCAGATCGCGCTGAAGATCAGGCGCGTGCTGGGCGGCAAGACCGGCTGGAACGGCATCGCCGTCCAGTTTGCCTTCGCGGCAATTCTGGGCTGGATTGCCTATGAAATCGTCTCCAATGCCCGCGCCAACCTCGAGAACCAGCACATTGCCGCGGGCTTCGGCTTCCTCGGGAACAACGCGGGCTTCGACGTCAATCAGACGCTGATCTCGTACACCGGCTCGGACACGTTCCTGCGCGTGTTCGTGGTCGGGCTCCTCAACACGCTTGTGGTCTCGGTGGTGGGCATCGTCTTTGCCACCGTGATCGGCTTCATCGTCGCGCTGTGCCGGCTGTCGCCCAATTGGCTGCTGTCGCGCGTCGGCGAGATCTATGTCGAGATCATCCGCAACCTGCCAGTGCTGTTCCAGATCCTGTTCTGGTACCTGGCGGTGCTCGCGGCCTTGCCCAATCCGCGGCAGAGCATTTCGCTGCTCGGCCTCGCCTTCGTCAGCAATCGCGGTCTCGTCATTCCCCGCCCGATCGGGGAGAGCGGCTTCGAGGCGTTCCTGGTGGTGCTGGCGCTCGGCATCGTGGCTTCGCTGGCGCTGCGCATCTATGCGCGCCGGGCGTTGTTTCAGCGGGGGCAGGTGATCCGGATCTGGCCTTATGTGCTGGGCCTGCTGGTCGGACTGCCGCTCGTCATGGTGCTGGTATCAGGTCCGCCCTTCACCTTCGAGCTGCCGCAGCTCAAGGGCTTCAATTTCGCCGGCGGCTCGCGGATTATCCCCGAGTTCGTGGCGCTCACATTGGCCTTGTCGACCTATACCGCCGCCTTCATCGCCGAGATCGTGCGCGCGGGCATCCTCTCCGTCCACAGCGGACAGATGGAGGCGGGATCCTCGCTTGGCCTGAGCCGCGGCACCACGCTCCGCCTGATCGTCGTGCCGCAGGCGATGCGCGTCATCGTTCCGCCGCTGACCAACCAGTACCTCAATCTCACCAAGAATTCGTCGCTGGCCGTCGCGATCGGCTATCCCGACCTCGTCTCCGTGTTCGCCGGCACGTCGCTGAGCCAGACCGGGCAGGCCATCGAGATCATCGCCATGACGATGGGCGTCTATCTCCTGATCTCGCTGATCACCAGCGCCGTCATGAGCGTCTACGGTTGGCGCTTGAGCCGGAGCCTCGGCGCATGAGCGATATCGCCTCGTCCAGTTTCGTCCGTCAAGACCTTCTCAACGAGCGTCCCGCGCCGGTCAAGACCACGGGCTTCATCGGCCTCGTGCGCACACGCCTGTTCAACTCGCCGACCAACATCCTGCTCACGATCGTCGGCGCCTTGCTGCTCTGGTTCACCATCATTCCTGCCGTCAAATTCCTGATGGTCGATGCGGTCTGGACCGGCAAGGACCGCACGGCCTGCCTCGCCGAGAACGCCGGCTTTGCGGTCGGCGCCTGCTGGCCCTACATCCAGGCCAAGCTGCCGCAGCTGATCTACGGCTTCTACCCCGAGGCCGAGCGCTGGCGCGTCAACCTCACGCTCGTCCTGGCGGTGGTCTTGTTGTTGCCATTGCTTATTCCGCGCCTGCCGTCGAAAGGACTGAACGCCGGCCTGTTCTTCTTCGCATTTCCAGTGGTTGCGTTTTTCCTGCTGCACGGCGGCGGCATCACCGGATTCGGCCTCAGCTGGACGGCCGGGCTGCTGCAATTGTTCGACGATAGCATCATCGGCGCCGGACAGGCTCTGCTCACTTCCAGCAAGAGTTCGGCTTTCGCACCGCTGTTGTGGGTCGTCGGCAACTTCATCGTGCTCGTCGGTAGCGCGATTTACTGGCTGATCTTCCCGCTGACCTGGCTGCGCGACCAGTTTCAGGGAACGGGCCAGTCGGTCTGGACCGATTTCGCCATCACGGCCGCGATCGTCTCCCTGATCGCCTTCTTCCTCGGCGGCGGCGTTCGCACCGGCGGGCGGGCCCTGACATCCAGTCTCGTCACCTTCGTCGCCATCGCCATCGTGATCAAGCTGATGGGGCTCGATCACGGTGGGCTGCCGATCGTCACGACGAATCTGTGGGGCGGACTTCTGGTGACGCTGGTGGTCTCCGTCACCGGCATCGTCACCTCGCTGCCGATCGGCATCGCGCTGGCGCTGGGGCGGCGCTCCACCATTCCGCTGATCCGGATCTTCTCGATCGCCTTCATCGAGTTCTGGCGCGGCGTGCCGTTGATCACCGTGCTGTTCTTCGCCACCTATATGCTGCCCTTGTTCCTGCCGGGCAATTTCACGGTCGATGGGCTCGTGCGCGCGCTGATCGGCATTGCGCTGTTCACGGGCGCCTATCAGGCCGAGAACGTCCGCGGCGGGCTGGCTGCGATCCCGCGCGGGCAGGGCGAGGCCGCGGCGGCCCTGGGGCTGTCCTGGTGGAAGACGACCTCGCTGATCGTGCTGCCGCAGGCGCTGCGCCATGTCATTCCGAACCTCGTCAACAGCTTCATTTCGCTGTTCAAGGACACTTCGCTGGTCTCGATCGTGGCGCTGTTCGATCTCCTGGGCTCGCTCCGGGCGTCGTTCTCGGATCCAAAATGGTCCTCGCCGTCGACCGCGTTCACCGGCTTCGCCTTCGCCGGGATCATCTACTTTCTCTTCTGCTTTGGAATGTCGCGCTACTCGCTCTTCGTCGAGTACCGCCTCAACGCTCACCGCCGCAACTGATCGAGCTCGCCATGTCCGACCCCATCGTCAAGATTTCCGGCCTGAACAAATGGTACGGCGAGTTTCACGTGCTGCGCGACATCGACCTCGATGTCGCCAAGGGCGAGCGCATCGTGATCTGCGGCCCCTCGGGCTCCGGCAAATCGACACTGATCCGCTGCATCAATGCGCTCGAGGAATTCCAGGAGGGCGAGATCGTCGTCGACGGCATCGAACTCGGGCCCAACCTCAAGCATGTCGATGCCGTACGCCGCGAAGTGGGCATGGTGTTCCAGAGTTTTAATCTGTTCCCGCACCTCACGGTGCTCGACAATTGCACGCTGGCGCCGATCTGGGTGCGCAACATCCCCAAGAAGGACGCCGAGACGGCCGCGATGAAATTCCTGGAGCGGGTCAAGATCCCGCACCAGGCCAACAAGTTTCCAGGGCAGATGTCCGGCGGCCAGCAGCAGCGCGTCGCGATTGCCCGCGCGCTGACGATGAACCCCAAAGTGATGTTGTTCGACGAGCCGACCTCCGCGCTCGACCCTGAAATGGTCAAGGAGGTGCTCGACACCATGGTCGACCTCGCCGGGGAGGGCATGACCATGCTGGTCGTCACCCACGAAATGGGCTTTGCGAAGGAAGTCGCCAACCGCGTGGTGTTCATGGATGCCGGCCAGATCATCGAATCCAACACGCCCGGCGAGTTCTTCGCCAACCCGCAGCATGCGCGCTCGAAGCTGTTCCTCAGCCAGATATTGCGGTAAGCGCCTGCGATCCGGTATCCTCGCCGGCCTGGCCGACACACCAGCTTGGCACCATCCGAATCAGCTTGTCTCTCTTTTCGGACCATCCTCCGGAGAGAGACCTTGCAGGGCAGTGTCGGCGCACGCGCATACCAGACCGCGCGACTGGAAAAGAAGCTGAGGAAGCAGGCGGACGCCGTCATGTCCATCGCGATTCAGTCGCTGGGACAGGGCAATTTTGCCGAGGCCGAGATACTCTGCCGCGAGATCCTGAAAGAGGTTCCGGATCATTTCCACGCCACGCACCTGCTCGGCCTGCGCGCGTTCGACGGCGGGTGGCTTGAGGACGCGCAATTCCTGCTCGAGCGTGCGACCATGCTCGATCCGCGTTCGCCCGATGCGCATGGCAATCTCGGGGCTGTGTATTTCGCGCTCGAGAAATTCAAGAACGCCCGCGCATGCCAGGAGAAGGCCATTGCGCTGAAGCCGAATTGTCCGATCACCCTGACCAATCTCGGCAATACGATGTTGCACCTGGGCCTCCCCCAAGAGGCGATCGAACTGCACGAACGCGCCATCAGGCTGAGGCCGGACTATGCCGACGCATTTTGCAATCGTGGCATGGCAGAGCTGATGATCGGCAAGTTCGAGCGGGCCGGTGAGAACTTCGATCGCGCGCTGTCGCTGCAGCCGCGCCATGCGGAAGCCATCGCCGGCAAGGGCATGGTGAGCCTCGAGCTCAGACATTTCGAGGCGGCGGAAGCCGCCTTCGATGCCGCGCTCGCGCTCAAGCCAGGGGCACCGAGGATTCTGGTGCAGCGCGGACGGCTCAATTTGACACTGTCCCGGCTGGAGCGGGCGGCAGCGGATTTCGATGCAGCGCTGGCGCAATCGCCACGACTCGAGCTCGCGCTGTGCTGGAGGGCGCAAGTCGACCTTCTCGTAAGGAACACGGCGGAGGCGATCGCGGGCGTCAAGAAACTGCTCGAGGTCAATCCGCAGTCCGAGGCGGGAATGGCGCTTCTGGCCGCTTGCTATGTGAATCAGGGAGACATCGCGACGGCGCTTGTGCATCTCGACGCGGCGCTGGCGATCGCGCCGGACTTTCCGGAGGCCATCGGATACAAGATTTTCGTGCTGGATTATCTGCCGGAGGCTGATTTCGTGGTTCAGCAGGCGGCGCGAAAATACTGGTGGGACGAGATCGGCGCCAAACTCCCGCAACGAACGCTGTCGCCGCGCAAGCTCGATCCGGACAAACGGATCGTGATCGGATATGTCGCTTCCGAATTCAGGCACCACTCCGCAGCGTATTCCCTGCTGCCGGTGCTGCGGCATCACGATCACGCCAATTTCGAGATCGTCTGCTATTCGTGCTGGCCCTTGCAGGATGACATGACCGAGAGATTCAAGCCTCTCGCGGACGTCTGGGTCGAGGTCGCGCAGCTGTCGGACGACGAATTGGCCGATCGTATTCAGGCCGACGGAATCGATATTCTGATCGATGTGTCCGGGCACACGACCGGCAGCAGGCTCCATGTCTTCGCCCGCAAGCCGGCTCCCATCCAGGTCACGGGTTTCGGGCACGCCACGGGTACGGGCCTCCAGACCATGGACTACGTGCTCGCGGATCCGACCTTCATTCCGCGATCGGCGCGCCATCTGCTGGCCGAAAAGGTCCATGATCTGCCGTGCCTGATCACGATCGATCCCATCCTGGATGTGCCGCCGTCGGAGCTTCCCATGCTCCGCAACGGCTACGTGACCTTCGGCGTGTTCAACCGCATCTTCAAGATCTCGGACGAGGCAATCCGGGTGTGGTCGGGCGTGATGCGCGAATTGACCGGATCGAAAATCGTCATCAAGAACGGGCTGCTCGACGATCCATTGCTGCGCGACCGCCTGATCGCGCGGTTCGTGGCGCAGGGCATTGCCGAGGAGAACGTCATCTGCATGGGCTCGACTCCACGCCACGAGCATTTGCGGGCCTTCGCCAATGTCGACATTTCGCTCGATACCTTCCCGCAAAACGGCGGCATCAGCACCTGGGAATCCCTCTACGCGGGCGTCCCGGTCGTGGCCAAGCTCGGGAACGGCTCCTCCTCGCGCGCCGGCGGGTCGATCGTGGCGGCCGTCGGTCTGGACGACTGGGTCGCCGAGGATGACGAGGGCTATGCGGCGATCGCATGCAAATACGCGGCGCAGCCCGCTCATCTGGCGAAGCTGCGCGCGGATCTGCCGGCTCAGATCGCCAACTCACCCGCCGGCAACGTCGAGATCTACACGCGCAGAGTCGAGGCGGGTTATCGACAGTTCTGGCGCGACTATTGTGCCGCGGCCATGGAAGGCGGAGACGCTGCGTAGGCAGGTCGGCTGCGCCGGACCGGCGCGGCCGAAGCTGTTCCCGAGCCAATCCTGCGCTGGGCACCGGGAAACCCCGGAGGTTCGGGGTGACCGGCCGGCCCGGCGCGCGAATCAGTTAGACTCCGCGCAGGGCTATCCTCCGGAGAGAAAACCTTGCAGAGCAGCGGCGGGGCGCGCGCATTCCAGAATGCGCGATTGCAGAAGAAACTGATGAAGCAGGCGGACGCCGTCCTGTCCGCCGCGGCCGCAGCCTATGGCCAGGGCAAATACGCAGAGACCGAGGCGCTCTGCCGTGAGATCCTGAAAGCGCTTCCGGATCACGTCGACGCCATGCACCTGCTCGGCATGTGCGCGCATGACGGCCGGCGCCTGGAGGAGGCGCAAGAGCTGCTCGAGCGCGTGATTGCGCTCGATCCGCGCTTGCATGATGCCCATAACAACCTCGCGACTGTGCATTTCGACCTCGGCAATTACGAGCAGGCGCGGCGGTGCCAGGAGAGGGCGATCGCGCTGAAGCCCAATTTCGCGGTCGCGCTGACCAATCTCGGCAACACGCTGATGCATTTGGGGCAGTACGAGCAGGCGCTCGAGATGCACGAGCGCGCCATCAAGCTGAAGCCGGATTATGCCGATGCGCTCTGCAACCGTGGCATGGTCGAGATCGTGCTTGGGCAGATCACACGCGCCAAGGAAAGTTTCGATCGCGCCCTGCTGTTTCAGCCACGTCACGCCGAGGCCATCGTGGGCCAGGGCATGGTCAGCTCGGAGCTCCGGCACTATGAGGAGGCGGCCGCCAAATTTGCCACGGCGCTCGCGATCAAGCCCGGCGCGCCGCGGATTTTGGCCCAGCGCGGGCGGCTCAGTTACGAACTACAGCGGCTGGAGCCCGCGCTTGCAGATTTCGAGGCGGCGCTTGCGATCTCACCCAAGCTCGAGCTGGCGCTCCGGGGCAAGGCGCAGACCTGCCTCGTCATGGGAAAGACCGCGCAGGCGATGGCGGCAGCGACGACCTTGATCGAGCGAAATCCGCGCTCGGAGATGGGAATGGCGCTGATGGGCTTCGCTTATTCGAACCAGGGGGACATGGACGCCGCGATCGAATACCTCGATCGCGCGCTGGAGCTCCGACCGGATTATGGCGATGCGATCAGAGGCAAGATCTTCCTGGAGGACTACCGCGCCGAGGCCGATTTCGTGGTCCAGCAGGCGGTACGAAAATCTTGGTGGGATCAGATCGGGTCGAAGCTGCCGCGGAGGGAGCTGCCGAAGCGGCCGCTTGATCCGGACAAGCGGATCGTGGTCGGCTATGTCGCCGCCGAATTCCGCCAGCACTCGGCGGGGCTCACCCTGCTGCCGGTTCTGCGCAACCATGATCACGCCAAGTTTGAAATCATCTGCTACTACTCCTGGCCGGGAGCTGACGAGTACACCGCCATGTTCAAATCATTGGCGGACGTCTGGGTTGACGCCTGGGGGCTTTCGGACGACGAACTCGCCGATCGTATTCAGGCCGACAATGTCGACATCCTGATCGACGTTTCGGGCCACACGACCGGGAACAGGCTGCAATGCTTCGCGCGGAAGCCGGCCCCCATCCAGGCCACCGGCTTCGGTCACGCGACGGGGACGGGCATGCCGACCATGGATTACGTGCTCGCCGATCCCATCTTCATTCCGCCATCGGCCCGGCATTTGTTTGCTGAAAAGATCTACGATCTGCCGTGCCTGATCACGATGGAGCCCGTCACCAACCTGCAGCCTTCCGAGCTGCCGATGCTCCGCAACGGCTACGTCACCTTCGGCGTGTTCAACCGCATCTACAAGATATCGGATGATGCGATCCGTGTGTGGTCGCGCATCATGCGGGAAGTGCCGGGATCGAAGATCGTTCTCAAGCATAGTTTGCTCGATGATCCCCTGCTGCGCGATAGCCTGGTGGCACGCTTCGTCGCGCAAGGCATTGCGGAGGAGGACATCATTTGCCTCGGCACCACCTCGCGCGACGACCACCTGATGGCCTTTGACAAGATCGATATTTCCCTCGACACGTTCCCGCAAAATGGCGGCATCAGCACCTGGGAATCCCTCTACAAGGGGGTTCCCGTCGTGGCCAAGCTCGGCATCGGGGCCTCCTCGCGCGCCGGCGCCTCCATCGTGGCCGCCGTCGGTCTCGGCGATTGGGTCGCCGAGGATGACGATGGCTATGTCGAGATCGCCCGCAAATTTGCGTCGCAGCCCGAACATCTGGTGACGTTGCGCGCGGATTTGCCGGCCCGGATCGCAGCCTCGCCCGCCGGCAATGTCGAAATCTACACGCGCGAGCTCGAAGCGGGCTATCGCCAGTTCTGGCGCGACTATTGTGCTGGGGCCTCGGAAGACGGCGACGCTGCGTAGCCAGCCTCGAAGCTGTGTCTGAGCCGGTTCCTGCGGTGGGCACCGGGTAATCCCGGAGCTTGCCGGCCCGGCTGGCCGGCCGGTCTTGGCTCGCGAATCAGCTAGACTCTCTCCAGGCCATCCTCCGGAGAGACACATTGCAAAGCGGCGGCGCCGGCGCGCGCGCGTTCCAGAACGCGCGATTGCAGAAGAAATTGCAGAAGCAGGCGGGCGCCGTCATCTCCGCCGCGGCAACTGCTTATGGCCAGGGACGATATGCGGAGACAGAGGCTCTCTGCCGCCAGGTCCTGCAAGCTATTCCCGATCATTTCGACGCCACGCACCTGCTCGGCCTGTGTGCGCGCCATGGCGGGCGCCTGGAGGAGGCGCGACAGCTGCTAGAGCGCGCCATCGCGACTGATCCGCGTTCGCACGAGGCCTATAACAATCTCGCGACCGTGCACTTGGCCCTTCAGAACTTTGAGGCAGCCCGTGCATGTCAGGAGAAGGCGATCGCGCTGAAGCCGAACTTTCCGCCGGCGCTGGCCGGCCTTGGCAATACATTGCTCCAGATGAACCTGCCCGAGCAGGCCATCGAGATGTACGATCGCGCCATCAAGCTGAAGCCCGATTATACCGATGCGCTCTGCAATCGTGGTCTGGCCGAGCTGGCGCTGGGCCAGTTTGAGCGCTCCAGACAAAGCTTCGAGCGTGCTTTGTTGTTTCAACCGCGTCACGCTGAGGCGCTCGTCGGCAAAGGCGTGGTCGGCCTCGAGCTCAAGCATTACGACGACGCGGAATCCGCTCTCGCAGAGGCGCTCGCGATCAGGCCCGGTTCTGCGAAGATACTAGCGCAACGCGGGCGGCTCAATTACGAGCTGCAGCGCCTGGAACCGGCAGTTGCCGATTTCGAGGCGGCGCTTGCGATTTCGCCCAAGCTCGAACTCGCTCTCCGAGGCAAGGCACAGGCTTGCCTCGTGATGGGAAAGACAGCGCAGGCGATGGCGGCCGCAGCGACCTTGATCGAGCGAAATCCGCGCTCGGAGACGGGGCTGGCGCTGATGGGCTTTGCTCATTCGAACCAGGGAGAAATGGACGCCGCGATCGAATATCTCGATCGCGCGCTGGCGATTCGACCGGACTATGAAGATGCGATCCGGGGAAAGATCTTCTTGCAGGACTTCCGCGCCGAGGCCGATTTCGCGATCCAGCAGGCGGTACGACGGGATTGGTGGGACTTGATCGGCTCCAAGATACTGCGGCGACCGCTGCCGAAGCGGCCGCTTGATCCGGAAAAGCAGATTGTGGTCGGCTATGTCGCGGCCGAATTCCGACAACACTCGGCGGCGCTCACCTTGCTGCCGGTGCTGCGCCATCATGATGAAGCCAACTTCAAGATCATCTGCTATTCGTGCTCGCCGTCTGGAGACGAGATGACCGCCAAATTCAAGTCACTGGCGGACGCCTGGGTCGATGCCTGGCAGCTTTCGGACGACGAGCTCGCCGATCGCATCCAGGCCGACAATGTTGACATCCTGATCGACGTTTCGGGCCACACAACCGGCAACAGGCTGCAGGTCTTCGCGCGGAAGCCGGCCCCGATTCAGATCACCGGCTTCGGACACGCGACGGGCACGGGCATGCCGACCATGGACTATGTGCTCGCGGACCCTGTCTTCATTCCGCAATCGGCACGGCATCTGCTGGCCGAAAAGGTCTTTGACCTGCCGTGCCTCAACACCATCGATCCGATCCTGGAGGTGCCGCCTTCGGACCTTCCCATGCTCCGCAATGGCCATGTGACTTTCGGCGTGTTCAACCGCGTCAACAAGATCTCGGACGAGGCGATCCAAGTGTGGTCGAAAGTGATGCGCGAGGTGACGGGATCGAAGATCATCATCAAGCACACCCTGCTTGACGATCCTCTGGTGCGCGACGGCCTTCTTGCGCGGCTCGTGAACCAAGGCATCCCCGAAGAGAACATCACCTGCCTGGGCTCGTCAGAGCGCGCGGAACATCTGCGGGACTTCGCGAAAGTCGATATGTCGCTCGATCCCTTCCCGCAAAACGGCGGCATCAGCACCTGGGAATCGCTCTATGCGGGCGTTCCTGTCGTGGCCAAGCTCGGCAACGGCGCCTCCTCGCGCGCCGGCGCCTCCATCGTGACCGCCGTCGGTCTCGGCGATTGGGTCGCCGAGGATGACGATAGTTACGCCGCGATCGCCTGCAAGTTTGCGACGCAGCCTGATCATCTGGCGAAGTTGCGCGCGGATTTGCCGGCCCGGATCGCAGCCTCGCCCGCCGGCAATGTCGAAATCTACACGCGCGAACTCGAAGCGGGCTATCGCCAGTTCTGGCGCGACTATTGTGCTGCGGCCTCGGAAGGAAGCGACGCTGCATAGACAGCCTCGAAGCTGTTTCTGAGCCGGTTCCTGCGCCGGGCACCGGAGAATTCCGGATGTCGCCGGGCCGGCTGACCGGCCGGCCTTGGCTCGCGAATCAGCTAGACTCTTCGAAGGCTACCCTCCGGAGAGACACATTGCAGAGCAGCGGCGCCGGCGCGCGCGCGTTCCAGAACGCGCGATTGCAGAAGAAATTGAAGAAGCAGGCGGACGCGATCATCGCCGCTGCGGCGAGCGCCTTTGGCCAGGGGCGATATGCGGAGACAGATGCGCTGTGCCGTCAGATACTGCAGGCTGTTCCCGATCATTTCGACGCTACGCACCTGCTCGGCCTGTGCGCGCGCCATGGCGGGCGTCTGGAGGAGGCGCGACAGCTGCTAGAGCGCGCCGTCGCGATCGATCCGCGCTCGCACGAGGCCTATAACAATCTCGCGACCGTGTACTGCGACCTCGGGCAATTTGAGGCCGCCCGCGCTTGTCAGGAGAAGGCCATCGCGCTGAAGCCGAATTTTCCGCTGGCGCTGACCAGCCTCGGCAATACCTTCCTCCACATGAGTCTGCCCGAACAGGCCATCGAGCAGTACGATCGCGCTATCAGGCTGAAGCCCGACTATGCCGACGCACTTTGCAATCGTGGTGTCGCGGAGCTGGCGCTGCACCGGTTCGACCGCGCCAGACAAAGTTTCGATCGCGCTTTGTTGTTTCAGCCGCGTCACGCGGAAGCGCTCGTCGGCAAAGGCACGGTCAGTATCGACCTCAAGCACTATGACGAGGCGGAAGCCGCGCTCACGACGGCGCTCGCGATCAGGCCCAATTCGGCCAAGGCCCTGGCGCACCGCGGACGGCTCCATTTCGAGCTGTCGCGATCGGAACGGGCGGCTGCGGATTTCGATGCGGCACTTGCGCTGTCGCCCAAGCTCGAGGTGGCCTTGGAGGGGAGGGCGAAAGTCTCGCTCAACGCAGGGAATACGGCGCAGGCGATCCTGGCATGCACGACCTTGCTCGAGGCAAACCCGCGCTCCGCGATCGCGATGGCGCTGCTGAGTGCCTGTTTTGCACAGCAGGGGGAAATAGCATCCGCGATCGAACATCTCGACGCCGCGCTGGCAATCGCGCCTGATCATGCGGACTTGATCGCGCGAAAAATCTACTTCCTGGACTTTCTCTCCGAGGCCGATTTCGCGGTCCAGCAGGCCGCGCGAAGACATTGGTGGGAAGCGATCGGCGCCAGACTGCCGCAAAGGCAGCTCTCACCCCGGCAGCTCGATCCTGATGGGCGCATCGTGATCGGCTATGTTGCGGCCGAGTTCTGGTACCACTCGGCGGCGTTCGGCCTGTTGCCGGTGCTGCGCCATCACGATCACGCCAGGTTCGAGATCGTCTGCTATTCGTGCTCGCCGTTACGAGATGAGATGACCGCCAAGTTCAAGTCGTTGGCGGACGTCTGGGTCGACGCCTGGCAGCTTTCGGACGACGAGCTGGCTGATCGTATCCAGGCCGACGGGGTCGATATCTTGATCGACGTGTCCGGGCATTCGAGCGGGAACAGGCTCCCTGTTTTCGCGCGAAAGCCTGCTCCCATCCAGGTCACGGGTTTCGGACATGCGACCGGTACCGGCCTTCAGACCATGGACTATTTGCTTGCGGACCCGATTTTCATTCCGCCATCGGCGCGCCATCTGCTGGCCGAAAAAGTTCATGATCTGCCGTGCCTGATCACGATGGATCCCATCCTGGATGTGCCCCCGTCCGAGCTTCCTATGCTCCGCAACGGCTATGTGACCTTCGGCGTGTTTAATCGCATCTACAAGATATCGGACGAGGCCATCCGCGTATGGTCGAAGGTGATGCGAGCGGTGACGGGATCGAAGATCATCATCAAGCACACCCTGCTCGACGATCCCTTGCTTCGCGACAGCCTGGTTGCGCGGTTCGTGGCACAGGGTATTGCCGAAGAAAATGTCACCTGCCTGGGCTCGACCCCGCGTCACGAGCATCTGCTCGCGTTTTCGAACGTCGACGTGTCCCTCGACACGTTCCCGCAAAACGGCGGCGCCAGCACCTGGGAATCGCTCTATGCGGGCGTTCCGGTCGTTGCCAAACTCGGCAACGGCGCCTCGTCGCGCGCCGGCGCCTCCATCGTGACCGCCGTCGGCCTCGGCGATTGGGTCGCTGAGGATGACGACGGTTACGCCGCGATCGCCTGCAAATTTGCGACGCAGCCTGATCATCTGGCGAAGTTGCGGGCGGATTTGCCGGCCCGGATCGCAGCCTCGCCCGCCGGCAATGTCGAGATCTACGCGGGCAGGGTCGAGGCGGGCTATCGCCAGTTCTGGCGCGACTATTGTGCTGCGGCCTCGTTAGGCGGCGAGGGCGCCTGACCCCGCCGGTCGGAGCGAAGGCCTCACATTGCGCGGGCCGGCTTAGTCTTCCGGAAACCATGCGCGGGCGCGCGGCCGTGCCGGTTCACGGCTCCGAAAGCTATTTCTGTGCATTTGGCGCCAAAAGGGTGCGCCAATGCTCGGCTTCGTCTTCGGCTTGAACGCCCGGCTCGGGCGGTTGCATTTCTTCCTCGCCTCGGTCGCGCTTGCGATCGTGATGACGGCGATCTGCTTTGGAATTGCGATGGCCGTGCTGCGCGACAGCTCGCCCGGTGCGATCCGGCCGGAAGACCTCACCAGCAGCCGGGCGATCATCGCTGCGATCGTCTTCTTCGGAGTTGCGACCTTCACCCTGCAATCGATGCGCATCCGCGACATCGGCTGGGATCCGGTCTGCGTGATCCCGGGCTGGTTCGCGCTCATGATCGTCGACCATGTCGTCGCGGGCCGGTTTCCAGCCTGGGCGATCGGACAGGATCACCAGGCAACGGCGGTCGGCGCGCTCGTCAATCTTGGGCTGATGCTCGCGCTCGCGTTCTGGCCGAGCGGCGACAGCGAACGCTCCTACGGTACTCCCCTCCCGCCGCGC
Source organism: Bradyrhizobium sp. 21 (assembly GCF_023073335.1). Taxonomy (GTDB): domain Bacteria; phylum Pseudomonadota; class Alphaproteobacteria; order Rhizobiales; family Xanthobacteraceae; genus Bradyrhizobium. Next base: position 23,270 of record NZ_JADPJG010000033.1, on the reverse strand, counting down.
ACGCGCGAGGTCAAGCCCTCGCTATCGAACGAGCGTCTCGCGCGGGTGTCGCAGGGATCGACGCGGTCGATCTGGAGTTAGACGAACGGCAGCTTGATGTTGCTGCGCTTCTCCAGCCATTCCGGCACCGGAAGGTTCTTGGCGCGCATGAAGTCCGCGTTGAACAGCTTCGACTGGTAGCGGCTGCCGGAATCGCAGAGCACGGTGACGATCGTCTTGCCGGGCCCGAGCTGTTTTGCCAGACGCATCGCACCGACGACGTTGATGCCGGTGGAGCCGCCGAGGCACAGCCCTTCGTGCTGGAGCAGCTCGTAGATCGCCGTGACAGCTTCGGCGTCGGGAATGAGATAGGCGTCATCGACCTTCGCGCTCTCGACGATGGCGGTCGCGCGGCCAAGCCCGATGCCTTCCGTGATCGAGCTGCCGGGTGTGGCTTTGGCGTCGCCTGTCCTGAAATATTCGTACATGCCGGCGCCATGCGGATCGGCGCAGGCAATCCGAATGTCCTTATTCTTCTCTTTCAGATAGCGGCTGACGCCGGCGAGCGTGCCGCCGCTGCCGACCGAGCAGACGAAGCCGTCGACCTTGCCGCCGGTCTGCTGCCAGATCTCGGGGCCGGTCGAGTCGTAATGCGCCTTCGCATTGTCGAGATTATTCCACTGGTCGGCGAACAGCACGCCGTTGGGCTCGGTCTTGCGCAGCTCGTCGGCGAGACGGCGGCCGACATGCTGGTAGCTGTTCGGATTGGAATAGGGCAGTGCCGGCGATTCCAGGAGCTCGGCGCCGCACAGCTTCAGAAAGTCCTTCTTCTCCTGGCTCTGCGTCTCCGGGATCACGATCAGCGTGCGGTAGCCGCGGGCGCTGGCGACGACCGCAAGGCCGATCCCGGTATTGCCGGCGGTCGATTCCACCACGAGCCCGCCCGGCTTGAGCTCGCCGCGTTTCTCCGCCTCCAGGATCATCCATTTGCCGGCCCGGTCCTTGACCGACTGGCCGGGATTCATGAACTCGGCCTTGCCCAGAATGGTGCAGCCGGTCAATTCCGAGGCGCGCTTGAGCTTGATCAGCGGGGTGTTGCCGATGGCTTCGACAACGTCGTTTTTGATGGTCATGTCGGGGGAAATCACTAGCAAAGGGTTGATCAGGTTGGCCAGAACCTAGTGCTTGGAACGCCAAAGGGGAAGGCTTTTGCGCTGCAGCGAATCCGGCCCAAATGCCGGCTAAAGCAACGATATTTCCGTCGGAGACACTTTCTTGGCTACGAATCCGATGATCACTGGAAGAATATGGCGGGCCGTTATTCGGCCGTAGAAGATAACGGTCGTCGCGAGCGGAGTTGATGAGCCAATTGTGCGCCTTGGCTGGCGTGACAATGTTGAAACGCTTGCGCATCGTCGCTCGGAAATTGACGACCTCGTGAGAATGGCCCGCGCTTAGAGGCTGAACGGGGCGCGCGGGCTGTGTTGCACGCGGAATCGGACAGCTCCGGCGCGGTGTGGCGGCGATGTCACATGAAATCTTGGTAAGTTTGCCTTCGTTTCCGAACGTTTCGACGATGTTAAAAGTCGCTGCTAGACAAGCGTATCTTGTATTCTGTCACCTTGAATGTCGATGCGTCAGGCTGTGTGCTTCGCACCTGCGGGACTGTCCCGCAGTTCCGCGCCCGGCTAGTATGAAGCTCAAGGTTCCGCAGAAAGCATCGCCGCTGTGAACGAGTTATCCAGAGATCCCCGACTGTCCCGCCGCGAATCGGTTAATCCGGCTGTGCGGTGGCGGCTGAATCTGCCCGGTGGGGGGTGGATGTGACACAAGATGTTCCTGCGGTCGCCGTGCGGCGGCTTGTTGGATCGGCTTCCTGCATGCTGCGGGCGGCGCGCTGGCTTGCCGCGCTGTGCCTCGCCGCCGGTTCGGGCGCTTGCATGTTGACGCAGGACCTTCCGGATCCCGCGCTCGACGTTCCCACGCAGTACAAATATGCCGGCAAGGCGGATGCGCCGCCCACGCTGGATTGGTGGCGCGGCTTCCGCTCGGCGGAGCTGACGCAATTGATGGAGGAGGCGCACACCGTCAACCTCGACATCGCCGCCGCCGTCTCGCGCATCGTCGAGGCCGACGCCCAGGCGCGGCAGGCGGGCGCAGCACTGCTGCCGAGCTTGTCAGGCGCCGGGCAGGAGACCTATTCGCGCACCTCGGGCTCCTCGTCCTCAGGCCTCACCAATGGCGGCCGCGAGGTGGTCAATTATTCGGCTTCGCTCAGCGCAAGCTACCAGCTCGACTTCTGGGGCCAGAACCGCGACGCCTTGCAAACGGCGGAAGAGACCGCCAATGCCAACCGCTTCGATCGCGACGTCGTCGCGCTGACGACGCTTGCGGGCGTGGCCAACGCCTATTTCCAGGTGCTGGCCTCGCAGGATCGCATCAAGACCTCACAGCGCAACATCGCGAGTGCGCAGCGCATTCTCGATGCCGTCAGGGACCGCCGCAAGGCCGGCACCGGCACCGATCTCGACGTCGCCCAGCAGGAGAGCGTGCTCGCCAACCAGAAGGCACTGGTGCCGCCGCTGCGCCAGACGCTCGACCAGAACGTCAACGCGCTCGCCGTGCTGGTGTCGCGCCCGCCGGAGAGCGTGCGCGTGCTCGGCGGCTCGCTGAACCGGATCGCCATCCCGCGCGTGACGCCGGGCCTGCCGTCGGAGCTTTTGACGCAGCGGCCGGACATCCGCCGCCAGGAGGCGCAGCTCGCGTCGGCGACCGCGAACATCGGCAATGCGCGCGCGCAATTCTTTCCGACCATCCAGCTCACCGGCAATGGCGGCTATCAGAGCTCGGCCCTGGTCTCGCTGTTCCAGCCGCATGCGGCGTTCTTCCAGCTCGTCGGCAGCGCGACGCAGCCGATCTTCGACGGCGGCAAGATCCTCGGCAATTTCGAATACGCCAAGGCGCGGCAGGACGAGTTGCTCCAGACCTACCGCAAGACCATCATCCAGTCGTTTGCCGACGTCGACAATGCGCTGTTCTCGATCAAGCAGACGACGATCCGGCTGCAATTGCAGCGCGAGGTCGTCGCTGCCTCGCGGCGCGCCTTCGATCTTGCCGAGCAGCAATTGCGCGCCGGCACCGCCGACATCGTCACCGTGCTCAATACCCAACTCACCCTGTTCCAGGCGGAAGACGCGCTGTCGCAGGCGCAACTTGCCCGGCTTCTTGCTATCGTCAGCCTGTATCAGGCGCTCGGCGGCGGCTGGGAGCCGAGGATGGAGAAACCGGTCAATGCTCTTTAAGCCGGATACGAAAGAGGGCGCCAAGGAAGGCCCGAAGGAGGGGACGGCGAAGAAATCGCGCGGGCGCGGCTTCGTCATTACCCTGATGACGCTGGCGATCCTCGGCGGCCTTGGCTATCTCGGCTGGACCGTCTGGCATCAGCAGCCGCAGCAGGGGAACAATCGCAACCAGCGGCCCGATCTGCCGGTGCCGGTGCTGGCGGCGAGCCCGCGGGTCCTGGACGTTCCTGTCTATCTCGACGGCGTCGGTGCGATCCGCGCACTCAACACCGTGACCGTGCGCTCGCAGGTCGACGGCAAGCTGATCGCCGTGAATTTCACCGAAGGGCAGGACGTCAAGAAGGGCGACGTGCTCGGGGAGATCGACCCCGCGCTCTACCAGGCGACGTACGACCAGGCGGTCGCCAAGAAGGCGCAGGATCAGGCCCAGCTCGCCAACCAGCGCATCGATCTCACACGCTACGAGCAGCTCGCTGCCTCCAATGCCGGCTCCAAGCAGCAGGCCGACACCCAGCGCGCGTTGGTCGCGCAGACCGAGGCGCTGGTGAAGGCCGACCAGGCCTCGATCGACAATGCGGCGGCGACGCTGAGCTACACCAAGATCGTGGCGCCGATCTCGGGTCGCGCCGGCCTGCGCCAGGTCGACCAGGGCAACATCATCCACGCTTCCGACACCACGGGCCTCGTGGTGATCACGCAATTGCAGCCGATCGCGGTGTGGTTCAGCCTGCCGCAGCAGCAGATCATGCGCGTCAACGCGGCCGCGTCGAAGGGCACGCTCGCGGTCGACGTGTTCGGCAATGACGGCATCGCCGTGGTCGACACCGGCAAGCTCACCGGCATCGACAACCAGGTCGACCAGACCACCGGCACGCTCAAGCTCAAGGCCGAATTCCCCAACGCCAATTACCAGCTCTGGCCGGGCCAGTTCGTCAATGTCCGCCTCAAGGTCGAGACCTTGATGCAGGCGCTGGTGGTGCCGACCTCGGCCGTGCAGCGTGGCCCGATCGGCACCTTCAGCTATGTCATTGGCGAGGACAATGTCGTCTCGGCCAAGGCCGTGACGGTGACGCAGCAGAACGAGCATGACGCCGTGGTCGCCAGCGGCCTGTCGGCGACCGACAAGGTCGTTACGACGGGCTTTGCCAACCTGTCCGAAGGCTCAAAAGTGGTGGTGGGCCGCGACGACCAGACCCCGTCGGCCGATCTCGCGCCGCGCAAGCGCTCGCGCGGGCCGGACGCCCAGAAGAAGGATGGTGCAAAGGACGGGCAAAAAGACGGACAGGACAAGGACGGCGAGCTTCGCGCCAAGCGGAAGAGCAGCGAAGGCGACCAGAAGGGCCAGACCGGGCCGGCACCGGGGCCTGCATCAAATCCTGGGGCATCGGGAAGTGGAGCCAAGCAGCCATGATCCCGACAACAGCCGCCTGAGCGGCAGGCATATCCCATGGGTGTCTCCGAACCCTTCATCCGCCGTCCGATCGCGACCTCGTTGCTCGGTATCGCCCTGCTGATCGGCGGGCTGCTGGGCTATTTCGCGCTGCCGGTCTCGGCGCTGCCGCAGGTCGATTTCCCGACCGTGCAGGTGACGACGCAGCTTCCCGGCGCGAGCCCCGACGTGATCGCCTCGCTGATCACCGCGCCGCTGGAGCGGCAGCTCGGCCAGATCCCGTCGCTGTCGGCGATAAACTCGACGAGTTCGTTCGGCGTCAGCCAGATATCGCTCCAGTTCGATCTCAACCGCGACATCGACGGCGCGACCCAGGACGTGCAGGCCGCGATCAACGCCGCGGCCGGCGTCTTGCCAAAAACGCTGCCCTATCCGCCGACCTACGCCAAGGTGAACCCGGCCGATGCGCCGGTGATGACCTTGGCGCTGCGCTCCGACACGATCTCTTTGCGGGCGATGAGCGATATCGCCGACACGCTTTTGGCGCAACGTTTGAGCCAGATTTCCGGCGTCGGACGGGTCTCGGTGCTCGGGGGGCTGAAGCCGGCGGTGCGCATCCAGGCCGATCTCGCGCGGCTCGCGGCCTATGGCATCGCCATGGAAGACCTCCGCGCCGCGATCGCCAATGCCAATGTCTCCGGGCCGAAAGGCTCGCTCGACGGCGCGCAGCAATCCTACATCATCGCCGCCAACGACCAGATCGCCGCCGCCGACGCCTACAGACCTGTCATCATCGCCTACCGCAACGGCTCGCCGGTCACCATCGCCGACGTCGCGCAGATCGTGGACGGGCTGGAGAACGACCGCACCGGCGGCTGGTACCAGGGCTCGCCCGCGGTCATCATCGACATTCAGCGTCAGCCCGGCGCCAACGTCATCGACGTCGTCAGCCAGATCCGCGCGGAAATCCCAAAAGTCCAGCGCGCCATACCGGCGGGCGTGAACCTCACCATCGTCTCCGACCGCACCGTCACCATCCGCGCCTCGGTCCGCGACGTGCAGTTCACGCTGATCCTCAGCGTCGTGCTGGTGACGCTGGTGGTGCTGCTGTTCCTGCGCTCGCTGCGCGCCACGCTGATCGCGGGCGTGGCGCTGCCGCTGTCGTTGATCACCAGCTTCGGCATCATGTATTTCGCCGGCTTCAGCCTCGACAATCTGTCGCTGATGGCGCTCACCATCGGCACCGGCTTCGTCGTCGACGACGCCATCGTCATGATCGAGAACATCGTTCGCCACATGGAGAATGGCGATAGCGCGATGGAGGCCTCGCTGAAGGGGGCCAGCGAGATCGGCTTCACCGTGATCTCGTTGACGGTGTCGCTGATCGCGGTGTTCATCCCGCTATTGTTCATGTCGGGTCTCGTGGGCCGCATGTTCCGCGAATTCGCGCTGACGCTGACGATCGCGGTCGTGACCTCGGCCGTGGTCTCGCTGACACTGACGCCGATGATGTGCTCGCGTCTGCTCAAGCACGCCCATGAGGAGTTGGCGATACCGGGACTGGCGGCCGTCAGCCGCTTCATCGACCGGACCGTCGAGGGCTATCACCGGACGCTGTTGTGGGTGCTGGAACGCCAGCGCGCCACGCTGGTCGTGACTTTCGCCACGCTGGTTGCGACCCTCGTGCTTTACGTCGTCGCGCCAAAGGGCTTCCTGCCGCTGCAGGACACCGCCTCGATCACCGCGGTGACGGAGGCGGGGCCCGACGTGTCGTTCGCGGAGATGCAGAAGCGGCAGGCCGAAGCCGCCGACGCCATCAAGGCCGACCCTGATGTAACAGGCGTGGTCTCGGTCATTGGCGCCGGCTCGGTCAATCCGACCACCAATGTCGGCCGTCTCGTCATGACGCTCAAGCCCCGCGGCGAGCGGCGCGACGATGTCGGCGTGGTCATCACCCGCCTGAAGGAGCGGGTATCAGGCATCCCCGGCATGACCGTCTATTTCCAGCCGGTGCAGGACGTGCAGATCTCGACCCAGTCGAGCCGCTCGCAATACCAGTACACGCTGACCGGCACCGACGCGGCGCTGGTGTCGGAGTGGGCGCGCAAGCTGGTCGCCGAGATGCGGCACGATCCGCTGTTCCGCGACGTCTCCTCGGAGGCGCAGGAAGGCGGCCTGCGGGCGCAGCTCACGGTCGACCGCACCCGGGCCGGCCAGCTCGGTGTCAGCCTGCAGGGCATCACCGACACCCTCAACGACGCCTTCGCGCAGCGCCAGATCTCGACCATCTACGGCCAGGCCAACCAGTACCGCGTCGTGCTGGAGGCGCTGCCGATGTACCAGCGCGATCCCTCGATCCTGTCAAAACTTTATCTGCCGGGCGGGGCGAGCGCGACCGCCGGCGCGCCCAACGCGCAGGTGCCGCTGTCCGCCGTCGCGACGCTGACCCGAACCACCGCACCGCTCTCGATCTCGCACCAGGCGCAGTTCCCGTCGATCTCGCTCAGCTTCAACCTCGCGCCGGGCGCGGCGCTGGGCGATGCCGTCGAGACCGTGAAGACCATCGAGACGCGCATCGAAATGCCCAACAGCATCGTCGGCGTCTATGCCGGCGATGCCGCCGAATTCTCCAAGGCGCTCGCGGGGCAGCCGTGGCTGCTGCTCGCCGCCGTGATCACCATCTACATCGTGCTGGGCGTGCTCTATGAGAGCTACATCCACCCGATCACGATCCTCTCGACGCTGCCTTCGGCCGGCGTCGGCGCGATCCTGGCGCTGATGCTGTGCGGGCAGGACCTCTCGGTGATCGGGCTGATCGGCATCATCCTGCTGATGGGCATCGTCAAGAAGAACGCGATCATGATGATCGACTTCGCGCTCGAAGCCGAGCGCAGGCAGGGGATGTCGCCGAACGAGGCGATCGTGCAGGCTTGTCTGTTGCGCTTCCGTCCCATCATGATGACGACGCTGGCCGCGCTGTTCGGCGCGCTGCCGCTGGCGATCGAGAGTGGCACCGGCGCGGAACTGCGCTTTCCGCTCGGCATCTCCATCATCGGCGGCCTGCTGCTGAGCCAGCTGCTGACGCTCTACACCACGCCGGTGATCTATCTCGCGCTCGACCGCATCAACCGTCGCCTCGAGCAGGCGCTGCCGCCGGCCGAATCCGGCGGCCCGCCCGTCGCGGGCGCGACCGAGGGGATGCAGTGATGGCATCGATCTCGGAGCCCTTCATCCGCCGCCCGGTCGCGACCACGCTGCTGTCGATCGGGTTGTTCCTGCTGGGTGGCGTCGCCTACGAGTTTCTTCCCGTCGCCTCGGTTCCGAACGTCGATTTTCCCGCCATCTTCGTCTCGGCCAGCCGCCCCGGCGCAGATCCATCCGTGATGGCCGCGACCGTGGCCTCGCCGCTGGAGCGGCGGTTGGGTGAGATATCGGGCATCAACCAGATCACCTCGACGAGTTCGCTCGGCGTCTCCAATATCCAGCTCCAGTTCGACATCGGCCGCAACATCGACAAGGCTGCGCGTGACGTGCAGGCCGCCATCAACGCCTCGCTGGTCGATCTGCCGAGCGATCTGCCGACGCTGCCGCGCTTCCGCAAGGCCAACTCGGCCGGCGCGCCGGTCTTCGTGCTGGCGCTGACCTCGAAGACGCTGTCGGCAAGTGCGATCTACGACGTCGCCGATACCGTCATCGCGCAGCGTATCTCGCAGGTGCCAGGCGTGGGCGACGTCACGGTCAGCGGCGCCGACCAGCCGGCGGTGCGCATCCAGCTCAATCCGGTCGCGCTGTCGAACGCAGGCATCGCCACCGACGGCGTCCGGACGGCGATCATCAATGCCAATCCCCTCGGCCCGGTCGGCATCTTCAACGGCGAGCGCCAGAGCGAGACGCTGGCGCTGAACAAGCAGATGCGCACTGCGAAAGAGTTTCGCGACATCGTCATCAAGAGTTCCAATGGCAATTTCGTGCGGCTGTCCGACGTCGCCGACATCGAGGACGGCGTCCGCAACGCCCGCTCCATCGCCTGGTTCAACAAGCAGCCCGCGGTGCTGATCCAGATCACCAAGCAGGGCGATGCCAACGTCATCGACACCGTCGACAGGGTGAAGGCGCTGATCCCCGAGCTGAAGCAATGGATTCCGGCCGGCGTAGATATTTCCACTCTGGTCGACCGCACCAGCACGATCCGCGCCAGCGTGCAGGACATGCAGTGGACCTTGCTCGCAACCGCCATCCTGGTGATGGTCGTCGTGTTCGTCTTCCTGCGACGCCTCACGCCGACGATCGCGGCCGGCATCTCCGTGCCGCTGGCGCTGGCGGGGACCTGCGCCGGCATGTGGGTCGCGGGATTTTCGATCGACAATTTGTCGCTGATGGCGTTGGCGATCTCCGTCGGCTTCGTGGTCGACGATGCCATCGTCATGATCGAGAACATGTACCGCAATCTCGAGCACGGCATGCGGCCGCTCCAGGCAGCCCTGGAGGGCGCCCGGCAGATCGGCTTCACCGTGGTGTCGATCAGCCTGTCGCTGATCGCGGCCTTCACACCGCTGATCTTCATGGACGGCATCGTCGGCCGTCTCTTGCGCGAGTTTTCGCTGACGCTGACCTTCGCGATCGTGGTCTCGACGCTGGTGTCGCTCACGGTCACGCCGATGATCTGCGCCCATTACATCCGGCAGGCCACCTCGGGGACCGCGACCCTGTTCGATCGAATCATCGAGGGTTCGCTGACGCGCGTCGTCGCGTTTTATGCCCGCACCTTGCGCGCGGCACTGGACTTTCCCCTGCTGACGCTGTTGGTGTTCTTCGCCACCATTGCGCTGACGGTGACGCTCTACATCAAGATCCCCAAGGGGTATTTCCCGACCGACGATTCCGGTTTCGTCATTGGCGCCACGCGCGCCTCGGCCGACATTTCGTTCCAATCCATGCTGGGCCTGCAGCAGCGGCTTGCCGACATCGTGATGCAGGATCCGGCGGTTGCCGGCATCGGCTCGACGGTCGGCAGCGGAGGCGGGGGGCCGGGCGCCGCGACATCGAACCGTGGCACCATGTTCATCAGCCTGAAGCCGCCGGAGGAGCGCGACCACGTCTCGACCCAGGTCGTGATCGACCGTCTCAGGCGCGCTTTGTACCCGGTGCCCGGCATCCGCCTCTTCATGTTCGCCGCCCAGGACGTGCGGGCCGGCGGACGGCAGAGCGATTCCGACTATCAGTACACGCTGTCCAGCACCGATCTTGGCCTGTTGCAGAAATGGGCCCCAATCGTGGCCAAGCGCATGGAGAGCGTCGAGGGCATCACCGATATCTCCAGCGACCGCGATCCCGGCGGGCTTCAACTGACCTTGTCGATCGACCGCCAGAAGGCCTCAGCGCTCGGCGTCCGCGTCCAGGACATCGACAACGCGCTCAACAACGCCTTCTCGCAGCGTCAGATCGGGATCATCTACACCCAGCGCAACCAGTACATGACCGTGCTGGAGATCGACCCGAAATTCCAGGTCGACCCGTCCAACCTCGACCGTATCTATGTCGCCGGCGCGGGTGGCGCGCAGGTGCCGCTGTCGGCCGTGGTGCATGCGACGCGCGGGCTCGCCGCGCTCGCGGTCTATCATTCGCAATCGTTCCCATCGACCACCGTGTCGTTCAACCTGTTGCCGGACGTGCAGATCCAGGCCGCAACGCAGAACATCCAGCGCGCGGTCGAGGAGTTGCATATGCCGGAGGGCATCCGCGGCAGTTTTGACGGCAATGCCGGCGATTTCGCCAAGACCAGCGGCCGGCAGCCGCTGCTGATCCTCGGGGCGCTGGTGGCGATGTATATCGTGCTCGGCGTGCTCTATGAGAGCCTCGCCCATCCGCTCACGATCATCTCGACGCTGCCGTCGGCGGGGCTCGGCGCGCTGCTGGCCTTGCAACTCACCAACACGCCGCTGACGGTGATCGCCTTCGTCGGCATCATCCTGCTGATCGGCATCGTCAAGAAGAACGGCATCATGATGGTGGATTTCGCCCTCGATGCCGAGCGTCAGCGCGGCCTGTCCTCGGCGGAAGCGATCTTCGAGGCGTGCCAGGCGCGTTTCCGCCCGATCCTGATGACGACCATGGCGGCGCTGTTCGCCGGCATTCCGCTGGTCGTGGCCACCGGACCCGGCACGGAGCTCCGTCGCCCGCTCGGCATCACCATCATCGGCGGGCTGTTCGTCTCGCAGATCCTGACGCTCTACACCACGCCCGTGATCTACCTGCTGATCGACCGCCTGCGCCGGCGGTCCGCGCCGCGGCCGCTGGCGGCGCCGGCGGAATAGGCGGGTTGTTGAACCGCCGTGCAAAGCGTATAGCGGCGCCATGTCGAACCCCACCGCCGCCGCGCCGGCCGAGCCGATCCCCGAATGCCCGCATTGCCAGAAGCCGATGCCGCTGTGCATCTGCGACAGCGTCACACCCATTGAAAACCGGCTCTCGCTCCTGATCCTGCAGCATCCGCAGGAGCAGGACAGCGCGCTCGCCACCGCGCGGCTGCTTGCCAAGCATTTCGCCGATGCCACGCTACGGGTCGGACTGTCCTGGCCGAGTCTGTCCAAGGCACTGGGGCAACCGGTCGATGATCCCGCAAAATGGGCCATACTCTATCTCGGCTCGGCTCGTGCGGCCGATCTCGAAGCGGAGGGAGACGTCATCGCGCTGACCCGAAAGGGCGAGGTGGCCGAACACCAGCGGGGCATTCTGCGCGGAATCGAAGGCGTGGTGCTGCTCGACGGCACCTGGAGCCAGGCCAAGGCACTGTGGTGGCGCAACCCCTGGATGCTGAAATGCCAGCGCGTCATCCTCAACCCGGCCGCCCCCTCCCGCTACGGACGCCTGCGCAAGGAGCCGCGCAAGGACGGGCTGTCGACCATCGAGGCCGCAGCGGCGATCCTGGCCAGCCTCGAGAAGCGGCCCGACATTGCCGAGACGCTGAACGCCAGCTTTGAACGGATGCTGACGCGCTATCGCGAGGTGCAGGCGGAAATGCCGGAGCTCGCGCCAAAGCCGGTGGCCAAGGACCGCCGGCGCGGTGTCCGGCGGGGCAAGAAGCGAGCCTGACTTCGGCCCAATTCATCCGTACGGTTGATTGCCCCGCGGGGAGCGGGCGGATAGAGACGCTCGGCCGACGCGATGCCATCTGCTATCCTGTCGCACCATCGGAAAGCCGGAAGCGTGACGGGCATTCGAATTCAGGCCGCAGCGAAGGAAATCCTGGCTCAGGCGGCGCGGCTCGATCGGTGGGGCACGCTCGCGCTGATGGACATTTCGCTGCGCTACCGGCGCACCGTGATCGGCCCGCTCTGGATCACGTTGACACTCGCGGCGACGATCGCCAGTGTCGGGACGGTCTATGCGACCCTGTTCAAGCAGGACATCACGAGCTTCCTGCCGCTCTTCGCGGTCGGCCTGATCGTCTGGACGCTGATCGCGACGACGCTCCAGGAGGGGTCCAACATCTTCGTGGCATCGGGCCATCTGATCAAGGCGGTGCCGGCGCCGCTGATCGTGCATGTGCTGCAGATGATCGCGCGCAACGTCCTCATCTTGGCGCATCATCTGGTGATCCTGCTCCTGCTCTATCTCGTGATGCCGTGGCCGCTGCATGGGAACATGCTGCTCGCGGCGCCCGGCTTTGCGATCCTGCTCATCGTTCTCCTCGGCGGCTCGGTCGCGCTCGGCCTGCTCTGCGCGCGCTTTCGCGACATCGGCTCGGCCATCGTCAGCGGCCTGCAATTCGTCTTCTTCCTGACGCCGATCATCTGGACCGAGGACACCGTGCGCGGCACCGGTTTTGACTGGTTGATCCGCGCCAATCCGTTCGCGACGCTGCTCGATCTCGTGCGCAGGCCGCTGCTGTCGCAGCCGACCGATCCGGAGCAATGGCTGCTCGGGCTGGTCTATGCGGCCGTCATGGCGGTCATCGGCCTCGGCTGCTACGCGAAATACCGCCACCGCGTGGCGTACTGGCTGTGAGGCGCGCATGAGCCTTGCTGCCCAGATCGTGCTTCGCAACGTCTCGGTGACGTTTCCGGTGCTGTCGTTCCGCGACCGCTCGCTGCGCAGCCGGTTCGTCAGCGCGGTGACGCTGCGGCGGCAGGCTGCCGTCCCACACATCGTCTCCGCGCTCAAGGACGTCAGTCTCGACATCCGCGCCGGCGACCGCGTCGCCATCATCGGTGCCAATGGCGCCGGCAAGACCACGCTGCTGCGGGTGCTCGCCGGCATCTACCATCCGACCGCGGGCAGCGTGGACATCGACGGCCGCTGCCTGTCGCTGTTCGATCTCCAGGCCGGCTTCGACGAGGAGGCCACCGGTTACGAGAACATCATGCGGCGCGGCCTCGTGATCGGCGCGCGGCGCGCCGAGATCGACGCCCGGCGCGCGGAGATCGCCGCGTTTACCGAGCTCGGCGACCGGCTCGACCTGCCGCTGCGCACCTATTCCAGCGGCATGATGCTGCGCCTGATTTTTGCGGTCGCAACCGCAGTCGAAGGCGAGATCGTGCTGCTCGACGAATGGATCGGCGTCGGCGACCAGCAGTTCCGCAAGAAGGCGCGGCAACGGCTCGACGAAATCGTCGCGCGCGCCGGCATCCTGGTGCTGGCATCGCACGACATCGACCTGATCAGGAGCATCTGCAACCGCGCGATCCTTCTGGAGGAGGGACGGATCGCGGCGGCCGGCGCGATCGACGAGATTCTCGGCAGATATCTCGGCGGCACGAAGGCCTAGCCGCCCCGTCGGGCCCGACCGTCGAAAACCACCCGAAAGTCGATGAAAAGGCGTATAAGGCAGCGCTCGACAGGATTCCGGTGCCCGACGGGACATACGACCGCGGGGCGGAGCGCGCGCCCCCGGTCCGGCAAAGCCGCCGAGGAAGAAGAACCAGGGCGCCGCGCGCCGAGCGTCCATTCGCAAGCGAAGCGAGGAGCGTCATGGCCGAGCACATCATCGTCACCGACGAGGGCGCCACCCGCATCATCACGATGCGGCGGCCGGAGAAGAAGAACACGCTCACGCAGGACATGTACCTGGCGATGAGCGATGCCATCGACTCCGCGCAGTCCAATCCCGCGATCCGCTGCCTGATCCTGACGGGACGCTCCGGCGTGTTCACCGCCGGCAACGACATCGGCGATTTCCTGAAAGCGGCCACCGAGGCACAAGACGCCGGGCGCCCCCGCAATTCCGTGATCTTCCTGCACTCGCTGGTCAACAACACCAAGCCGATCATCGCCGCAGTCGACGGCATCGCGATCGGCATCGGGATGACCATGGTGGTCCATTGCGACTATGTGATCGCGAGCACGACGACGACGTTTTCGTCGCCGTACATCCAGTATGGACTCGTACCCGACGGCGCCACCAGTCTGGTCGTGCCGCATATGGTCGGGCATCAGCGCGCCTTCGCGACGCTGCTGATGGGTCGCGAGATGAGCGCGGAAGCCGCCCGGGAAGCCGGCCTGGTCAATCAAATTGTCCCGCCCGGTCACGCCGTGGTGGAAGCGCAAAAGGTGGCGCGGCAGATCTGCGCCTTGCCTGCCGAGGCAGTTGCGATCTCGCGCAAGCTCCTGAGGCCTCCGACCGAAGATATCGAGCGCCGGATCAGTCAGGAAAACCACTTCTTCGGCCAACGCATGCGATCGCCCGAGGCGCTCGCGGCCTTTCAGAATTTCTTTGCGCGCAAGACCCGATAAATCGGCGGCACGCCTTCATTCCGCGCCGCAACGATGAATGCTCCTATCGAGGAGCGCGCCGGGCGAGGTGACGAGATTCTTGCGCGATATCTCGACGGCGCGAAGGCTTGGCCGCCCCGTCGGGGTTGCCTAAACCCTTGATCCCCTATATTGCTCCGCCCTCGTTGGGGCCACGTGGCGGAGTGGTTACGCGCCGGTCTGCAAAACCGTTTACTCGGGTTCGAGTCCCGACGTGGCCTCCATCACAAGCTCCTGATATCTCGGCAAATATTCGATTGCGAAGCGGGGTTCCGAGGGGATGCCTGCCGGCCGCACGCACCGGGTTTGCCCGGGGGTGGCGGAAACCCGCGATTCAGGCTCGTTGGCATAGAGTTCGCATCTGCGAAGTGATGCATTCCCGTCCATCGAGTGCTGGAGAGCACGTGAGCGAAATCGTCCGATTTGTCCCGAAATCCGAGCTGGAGCGCGCTCGCCTCATTCGCGAGGCCCGTGCGATCTATGACAGCATCTTTCCGTCGGCGGCACCCGACCGGGCGCCGCAGGACGGCGAGGAGCCCGGCAAGGCCTGATCGCGGCCGCGCCGGGTTTTGGCACAGGGCCTATGGCAAAACGCCCGCAGAGCGCGGGCGTATCGGTTCACGGGGAAATTGGCCTCAGCAGGCCGCGTACCAGCCGTCCGGAAACGGCAGCAGAGGCCAGGCGCCCTCGTTGTCATTGGCGGCTTTGGGCGTTACGGCGTACGACCACGAGCGGGGCACGAAATCCTCCTCCGACGCGAATGCCAGATCTTGATGGACCAGGTCTTGATGGATCAGGTCTTCATGGACCATGGCGTCCTCGACGGCATCCAGCAGCAAGTTGAATTCGGCTTCGCTCATCACACCCTCCGGACCGCGGATGGCGCACTGTCGCAAAGCCGGTTTGTTTCCCGATTGAGCCGATCGTTCGCATTTTAACGATCGTCCGATCGGGTCCCGATTGGTTAGCGATTCATGAAAATTCCCGTGGGAACGCTAGGTTCCTGCCGGGCGCCCGCAGTGTGAAGGAGATCACATCGTCCGCTGTTTATTTCTCCTACCCCTTCGCACACCGGCCAATGCAGGCCGGGCGGGCAGGGCAGAACGGGAGACTGGTCATGAAGGCGAGGTTCTTGCGGTTTGCGGGTGTGAAAAGCCGGGCGCGGCGCGCCTCGACGCTCGGGCTGTTCCTGACTTTGTTCGCGTCCGCGGCGCACGCCCAGGGAACCCAGGAACAACGCCGGGCCTGCACGCCCGACGTCTATCGCCTTTGCGCCGGAGAGATCCCCAACGTTCGGGCCATCACGGCGTGCCTGCGCCGCAACCGCGCCAGCCTGAGCGAGGCCTGCCGCAGCGTGTTCGACCAAGCGGGCGGCTGAGCGGGCCTGTGGATTTGTGCGCAGCAAGTGGCTCGCGCGAGCTCGCGAATCCGCCATGGTCAGCCTGTGGATATGCTGCGGACAGGCTGTGGAGAGACGGCGACGCGCCGCCGCGCCTTCGCAGATACGTCTTGCCGACGCCATATCTCCGTCAAATGTCGCACCGAGTGATTCCATTATCGGACAGATCGCTGCGCCGCTCGAGATCATGTGATTGTTCCGAATTCGGAATTGCGGATCTCGACGTTCCGTGCCCACGAACAGATTTTGTGCAGCGGCTTGCCCAAATCGCAGGCTCCCTCCATCCAATTTTTTGTACGCCCGCGGACAAGCTTTTCTCTGGCCGCTCCAACTAGGCTCGCTCCCGAGATCTGGAACACGGCCAGTGCCATGACAATTCGAAGGAGCTGGAGATGGAGAGACGGGTATTGCCCCAGACGCGGGGGATGTCGCGCGCGTTGCCATGGCGCAAAGTCGCGCTCGGCGTCACCATCGCTTTCGGTCTGGTCGCTACCGCGCCGCTGAGCGCGCAGGCCGCGGCGCCTGCGGCCTGCGCCGCGCTCCAGGGGAAATATCCGGACTGGAAAGGCAAGACGCTCGTCAATGCCATCAACCCGCACACGCCGGGCTATGAGACCATCGACCCGAAAGACCCCGGCAAATATATCGGCTTCGACATCGATCTCGGCGAAGCCATCGGCGAATGCCTCGGCTTCAAGCTGACCTACAAGCCGGTGACATTTGCGGCGCTCCTGACCACGCTCGCCGCGGGACAAGCCGACATCGTCATCTCCGACATCTACGCCACCAAGGAGCGCGCGAAAGCGGCCGACTTCATCACCTACTCGAAAGTGTTCGACGGCGTGCTGGTCGCCAAGGGCAATCCGAAGGGCATCAACGGCATCAACATGTCGATGTGCGGGGCGGCAGCCGCCGAAAACACCGGCTATGTCGAGGTGCCCCTGATCCAGGCGCTGATGCCGGAGTGCAAGAAGGCCGGCAAGCCCGAGCCGACCGTCCAGCTCTACGACAACAACGCCAACTGCATCCAGGCAATCCTCGCCGGCCGCGCCGACACCTATGTCAACGACGTCAACACCGTGGACAGCGCGGTCAAGGCCTATCCGGACAAGCTGGAGAAGGCGACCGCCGTGACGATCCCGTATTCGGTCGGCATCGCTGTGCCCAAGGACAAGCCGAAATTCCGTGACGCCGTGCTTGCTGCCCTGATCGAGGTGCAGAAGGCCGGCACGCACATGGAGCTTCTGAAGAAGCACGGGCTCGATGTGGGCAACTTCAAGGAGCCGGACATTCTGACGGCCGACTGATGTCGCTATTCCTCCACTATTTGAGCATGCCGTATCTGCTCGAGGGCATCGAGCTCACCCTCGAGGTGACAGCCCTCGGGCTCGGCGGCGGATTGATCCTCGGGTTGATCCTTGCCGGCATGCAGCTCTCGCGCTTCTGGCTCCTGGCGGCGATCGCCAGGGCCTACACGGTGATCTTCCGCGGCACGCCGCTGATCCTGCAAATGGTGTTTGCCTACGACGCGCTGCCGCATATCGGCATCAAGCTGCCGGCCGTGCTGGCCGCCGGCCTCGCGCTCGCCTGCAACGAGGCGCCCTTCATCGCGGAGATGCTGCGGGCCGGGGTGCTCGGCGTCGATCGCGGGCAGGTCACGGCCGGCCAGGCGCTGGGCATGACACCACGCGTGCTGATGTGGCGGGTGATCGCGCCGCAAGCGATCCGCACCATGATTCCTGCGTTTGGCAACGAGGCCGTCAGTGCGCTGAAGAACTCCTCGCTGGCGTCCGTGGTCGCGGTCCAGGAATTGACCCTGCGCTCGACCCAGCTCGCGTCCTCGACCTTCGACTTCTTCTCGATCTTCTTCGCCTCGGGCCTTCTGTACCTTGTGCTGACCTTTGCCATCAGCATCATCCAGCTTTTCGTCGAATGGCTGCTTGATCTCGACCGGACCAAGGACCGTCAGCGCAAGCTCGCTGATTACTTGCCTTGGCGTCGTGTCGATCTCGGCACAAAGCTCGACCTTGCCGCAGCCGCCGTTGCCGCCCCCGAGCCCGCACAGCCAGAGCTCACCGACACGCCGCCGCTCGCCTTGACGCGCGAGGAGCGCACGCGGCGCGCCGCGACGATCGCACGCAACAACATCGCGGTCGAAACCAGGGATCTCACCAAGAGCTACGGCCCGCAAAAGGTGCTCGCCGGCCTCGATCTGACCGTCCGAGTCGGCGAGGTCGTCGCGCTGCTCGGGCCGAGCGGCTCGGGCAAGAGCACGCTGCTCCGCTGCATCAACCACCTTGAAAGCTGGGAGTCCGGCACAGTGCGGGTCGGCGGCCGCCGTCTCGGTTTCGACGACGACGGCAAGCTGCTGTCACCGCGGGCGATCGCCAACGAACGGGCGACCGTCGGCGTCGGCATGGTATTCCAGCAGTTCAACCTGTTCGCCCATCTGTCGGCGAAGGAGAACATCGCCGGTCCCTTGCGCTGGGTCCACGGCATGACCAGGATCGATGCCGATCGTCGCGCCACCGAGCTGCTCAACCGCGTCGGCCTGACACATCGTGCCGATGCGCTGCCGCGGCATCTCTCGGGCGGCCAGCAACAGCGCGTCGCCATTGCGCGGGCGCTGGCGCCGAACCCGAGCGTACTGCTGCTGGACGAGCCGACCTCCGCGCTCGATCCCGAGCTCGTCAACGAGGTGCTTGAGGTGATCCGGCGCCTCGCCATCGACGACGGTCTCACCATGATCATCTCGACGCACCAGATCCGCTTCGCCGACGAAGTCGCCGACCGTGTTGCCTTCCTGAGCGGCGGCACGATCATCGAGGAGGGGCCGGCGCACGAGGTGCTCACCAACCCCCGTAATCCGCTGACCGCACGCTTCCTGAGCGTCATGGAAGCCGACAAGATTCCGGAGGCCGTGCGATGAGCCTGCCGTCCGGCCTCGCAAGACTGACGACCGCGTTCCCTGAAGAGGCCATCTCATGAAGCATTTCACGCTGCCGGTGTCGCCGAAAACCGTCCACTGGGGCTATTTCTCCAAGAAAGTCGCGCCGGCCCTGACGCTGCGCTCAGGCGATCGCGCCACCATCGAGACACTCACCCACCACGCCAACGACGATTACGAGCGCATGATATCAGGCGATCCCGGCGCCGAGAGCGTGTTCCAGTGGACGCGCGAGCACAAAGCGGTGGCGCGCCGCGGCTCGGGCCCGGTCGAAGGCCCGTTCATTCGTGGTGCAGGCGAGGGGATCGGCGTGCATCTTCTGACCGGACCAGTGGCGATCGAAGGCGCCGAGCCCGGCGACATTCTTGAAGTGCGCATCCTCGACGTCCGGCCGCGGCCAAGCTGCAGCGCTTGCCATTCCGGCCGCTGCTTCGGCTCCAACGTCGCGGCGAACTGGGGCTTTCACTACCACGATCTGATCGAGGAGCCGAAGCCGCGCGAGGTCGTCACCATCTTCGAGCTCGACACCTCCGGCGAGCCCTACGCGAAGGCCGTCTACAACTATGTCTGGACGCCGCAGACCGATCCTGACGGCATCGTGCATCCGACCATCGACTATCCCGGCGTGCGCGTCGATCACGCCACCATCACGAAGCGCGAGAACGTCCTGTCGAGCGTGAAGGTGCCGGCGCGGCTGCATTTCGGCACCATGGGCCTTGCGCCATCGGAGGCCGATTTCGTCAGCTCGATCCCGCCGAGCTATACCGGCGGCAACATCGACGATTGGCGCATCGGCAAGGGCGCGCGGATGTTCTACCCCGTCGCGGTCCCCGGCGCCTATTTCTCGGTCGGCGATCCCCATGCCGCGCAAGGCGACAGCGAGCTCGGCGGCACGGCGATCGAGACCTCGCTCACCGGCGATTTCGAATTTGTTCTGCACAAGAAGGCCGATCTCGCCGGCACCAACCTCGAAGGGCTCGACCATCCGATGCTCGAGACCGATCAGGCATGGTCGTTCTACGGCTTCACCTATCCGAACTATCTCGCCGCACTCGGCGCCGATGCGCAAACCGAGATTGCCAATCATTCGAGCCTCGACCGTGCGATGCGCGATGCGTTTCGCAAGCTCCGGCGGTTCCTGATGACGGTGCATCGCCTGAGCGAGGACGAGGCCATCTCGCTGTTGTCGGTCGGTGCCGATTTCGGCGTCACCCAGGTGGTCGATGCCAATTGGGGCGTCCACGGCACGATCCGCAAGAACATCTTCCGGTGCGATTGATGCGCCTTCAGACGAGGGAGTTTCGTTGCGGCCTATCCTTCGAGACGCCCGCTTTTGGCGGGCTCCTCAGGATGAGGTCCCGTTTCGCGGTGAGATCTTAGACCCTCATGGTGAGGAGCGCCGCCTTGCGGCGCGTCTCGAACCATGAAGGCCGAGCCCTTTCACAGCATAGTACGTTGAAGCGAAGTCTGTTTTCGGGATGAGAGGATGAGCAGGGATCGTCATTTACGGCCCGTCGCTGCGACGGATGATCCCGTGCGTCTGGCACGGAGGTTGCTTCGATCGACTGCAATCTGGGCCGATCCGATGAGCTTCCGTCCCTTCACGAGCGAGTCCTACGCGCAAGACGACCGCCCCGAAGCCTGGCGGGACGTGCTGGCTGCGGTCGGCCTGCAACCGGCCACTGGCCATTCCATCCTCGACGGGCACGCGACGGCGTCGCATCGCCACGCCACGGGCGTTGCGCTGACGCGCATGGCTGCGGGCGCGCAGACCATCGGCCCGCTCGCGCAATCCAACGAAGACCTCCCCATCGCGCTGATGCCGGTCGAGGACGGCATGGTGCTGAAAAGCGCCGCCGGACACCGCATCGTTCCCGTTGGTCATCTCGTGCTGCTGCCGCGGCGCGGCGACTGGAGCATCGTGTTCCAGCGTGACATGCGCGCCATCGTGCTGTCGGTCACCTCGGAAGCGCTACACGGGCGCCTCTCGGGCAACCCAAGGGGCAGGCCAACGCTCGGCGAGCCCCGCGTCGTTCCGCCCAGCGGCTTCGCCGATGTGTTCGCGCGCCTGCTGGACGCCAGCGCGCGTACGCTCGACAATTTGAGCGATGCCGAATGGAACTCGGTGGCTCAGTCCCTCGTCGACCTCCTGCTGACACTGGCGCACCAACTGGCGGCCTTGACCTCCGAAGCCGGATCGAGCGCGACGCAGGCGGCGCTGCTACACCGGATCTGCCAGACCATCGAACGCCGGCTCGACGATCCCGACCTCGTGCCGGCGCGGGTCGCACAGGCCGAGGGGATTTCCGAGCGCTACTTGCAGAAGCTGTTCGAGACGGTCGGCGATAATTTCACCCATTACGTCCGAGAGCGCCGCCTGCAGCGCGCCTGGGCCGACTTGTCCAACCCCACGGAAGCGCATCGCTCGATCTCGGAAATCGCCTACGCTTATGGCTTTGGCGATTCCGCGCATTTCAGCCGCGCCTTCCGCCACCGCTTCGGCCTGCCGCCGCGCGAATTTCGTCAGCAGGAGGCGGGGCGGGCAACATCGCAGCACGGAATTGCCGGCCAGCGCGGCTGGCCACATGAGGCGCTGGCGCTGCTGCGCGCGCATCAGAGTGGCGTGGAGGCACGTGGCAACGTCACCCGTCCCGACGCCGAAGAGCCGCGCACGGCCGGGCGCAGGCATCATCATCTCCCGGTCGAAGCCGGCCGCGTCCATTGGGGCTATTTCAGCCGCTCGCTGTCGCCGCAGATCGAGATTGCGTCGGGCGACACGATCACGATCGAGACGCTGACCCAGCACGCCTCCGACGCCCCCGACATGATGATCGCGGGCGATGCCGGCGCCGAAAGCGTGTTCGGCTGGACCGCGGACAGGAAGAACGTCGACCGTCGCGGCGCCGGTCCGATGGATGCCAGCGTGTTCGGCCGCGGCGCCGGCGAGGGCTTTGGCGTCCACATCTGCACGGGGCCCGTGGCGGTGAAGGACGCCCAGCCCGGCGACGTCCTGGAGGTTCGCATCCTCGACATGGTGCCACGCGCAAGCCGCAACCCGAGCCATGCGGGTCGTGTATTCGGCTCCTCGGTCGCGGCGTGGTGGGGATATCATTACAACGAGTTTCTCACCGGGCCCAAGCCGCGCGAGGTCGTCACCATCTACGAGATCTTCGACGATACCGACGCGCCGCACGCCCGCGCGCTTTATTCCTACCGCTGGGAGCCGCAGACCGATCCTTTCGGCGTCGTGCACACCACCTACGATTATCCCGGTGTGCCCGTCGTCACAGGCACGGTCAAGCGCCGCCATGCCGTGCTCGACGGCATCCGCATTCCCCTGCGGCCGCATTTCGGCGTGATCGCGGTAGCGCCGCGCGAGGTCGATTTCGTGGACTCGGTGCCGCCCTCCTATTTCGGAGGAAATCTCGACAATTGGCGGTTGGGGAAGGGGGCGACCGTCTATCTTCCGGTCTCGGTGCCTGGCGCGTTGCTGTCGGTCGGCGATTCCCATGCCACCCAGGGCGACGGAGAGTTGAGCGGCACCGCGATCGAATGCTCGATGACCGGGACGTTCGAGGTGATCCTGCACAAGAAGGCCGATCTCGCCGGCCAGCCCTTCGCCGATCTCTCTTATCCCCTGATCGAGACCGCGACCGACTGGGTGCTGACAGGCTTCAGCCATCCCAACTACCTCGCCGAATTCGGCGCGCAGGGCCAAAGCGAGGTCTACGCCAAATCGTCGCTCGACCTCGCCATGAAGGATGCGTTCCGCAAGATGCGGCGCTTCCTGATGAACGTCAAAGGCCTCAGCGAGGACGAGGCGATCGCGCTGATGTCGGCGGCCGTCGATTTCGGCGTCACCCAGGTGGTCGACGGCAATTGGGGCGTGCACGCCATTCTCAGCAAGCGCCTGTTTCAGGACGCGCCTTAAACCCAAGGATAGATCGAGTGAAATTCCACATGATCAGCGGCGGACCGAAGCCGGTCGCGCCCTTCAGCCACGCGGTCGAGACCGACGGCTTCGTGTTCGTCACCGGACAGATGCCGGATACGCCGGAGATGCCGGGCGTGCTGCCCGAGGGCATCGTCGCGCAGACCCGCGCGGTGATGGAGAATTTGAAGGTGGTTCTCGCCGGCCTCGACCTTGGCCTGGAGCACGTGGTGATGACGCGGATCTATCTCACGCGTTTCAAGGAAGACTATGCGGCGATGAACGAGACTTATCGCACGTACTTCGCGCCCGGCCGACTGCCGGCCCGCACCTGCGTCGGCGTCACCGGGCTTGCCTATGACGCGCTGATCGAGATCGACCTGGTGTGCCGGAGGCCGTGACACACCAAGACTTCGTAGGGTGGATTAGCGAAGCGCAATCCCCACGTCTGTTTCCGAAGCAAAGGAAGCGGTGGATTACGCCTTCGGCTAATCCACCCTACGATTCCTTGTGTTGCCCGACGGGCAAAACACCCAACCAGCGGGTCAACCCGCGCATGCGAAAATATTCTA
>NZ_JADPJG010000026.1:161954-264407 GCF_023073335.1 Bradyrhizobium sp. 21 | reverse complement strand
GTCGGCATTGGCGGTGTATTCCGGGCTCTCGAAGCTGACGGCGACGTGGCTCTGGGCGGCGAGATTGTAGATCTCGGTCGGCCGGATCTGCTGCACCAGGCGGATCAGATTGGTCGAGTCCGTCATGTCGCCGTAATGCATCAGGAACGGCACGTTGCCGACATGCGGGTCCTGGTAGAGATGATCGACCCGCGCGGTGTTGAACGAGGACGAACGCCGCTTGATGCCGTGCACGACATAGCCGAGCGACAGCAGATATTCGGCGAGATAGGCGCCGTCCTGGCCGGTGATACCGGTGATCAGAGCTATCCGCTCAGCCATATCCGCAACTGCTCCCAACAGGGCCCCGAGGGGGGCGCCGGCGTCCCGCTCCGGCCGCTCCGCCCTTCTCTGACATATCGACCGCCGGGGTCAACTCAATATGGCAATGCACCGCCCGAGACCGCCGCCGAACCGAAACCCCTGCAGCCCACGGCAAATGCGCCTGAGGATTTTGTGCATAAGTCGCGGCCGTCGGGCCCGGAGCCTCGCTGGCGAGGCGCATCGCACATACTATCTCAGGTAGATTTCGGCCATCTCAGGTAGATTTTTGATTTTTCCTGACTTCTTTTTTCGGAGGGATGATTGTTCGATTCCGCGCAAGTTGCCGTCGTGCAAATCGGAAGCCGATGCCGCGCTTCCACTCGGGTGATCGGGATCCTCGCAATTCTGTTCGCAGCCGCCCTGCCGGTTGCCCCTGGCCTTGCCGAACAGCCGGCCAATCCGGCGGCCGAGACGAAAGGCGTGCAGCCTCCCGCCGGGGAAGCTGGCAAGGAAGCTCCCAAGGAAACAGCCAAGGAAACCGTCAAGGAAACCGTCAAGGAAACCATCAAGGACGCAACGACCGACGCGAAAAAGGCGAGTGTGAAAAACGCGACGGGGGCGCGGACGGAAGTCCCCGACTGCGCCGGCGGCGAGAGTTTCCAAAGGCTCGCAAATACGGCAAACAGCGCCGCGATCATCTACAACAGCAATCTCGTGCCCGCCGGCAGTAACGTCGAATTCGGGCTTGCGAGCTCTCTCGATCCCGAGGCGCACTATTTTGCGGTCTTCCTGGACGACAAGGAAGTCCCGCGGGACGAGGTCAGGCACGGCGCCCGCGCTCGAAAAGCGGGCGAAACGGACGACCTCGTCGTGAAGCGCCTGCTGAAGACCGGCGACACCATCGTTTCGATCGACGTTCCCAACGATGTCGCGGGATGGTGGACCCGGCGCAATCTTTACATCTACCAGTGCGACAGCGCGCGAAGGCCGCTTTACGTGTCCTACCTGCCGGTCTATCTCAGCCCTTACGCTCCGAGCATCTGGCTGGCGCTCGCGATCGTGGTCGCCGCCTATTTTCTCTCGGCCAAAGCCTTTGCTCGCTTGAACGGGACACCGTTGAACGGAATTCCGGCCTGGAATCCGATCCGGATCACGGCCGGCTCCGACAATCGCGGGAGCCTCTCTGCCTTCCAGGTGTTCTTCTTCACGATCCTGGTTTTCGCGATGCTCGCCTATGTCCTGCTTCGCACCGGCGTGCTCTCGGATCTTTCAACCACGATCCTGCAATTGCTCGGCATCGCAGGCATCGGGGCTGCGGCAGCCAAGGGCGCGGACTCGTCGAAGACCGCGCTCGATCCTGCAAATCAGGCCTGGCTCATGAACAAGGGCTGGTTCGACAAGGACACGGCCCGCGCCCAAGCCGATCCGAGCTTCTACGACCTGATCTCGAGCGACGGCAGCTTTGACGTTTACCGCTTTCAGAGCCTGATATTCACGGGCGCGGTCGGGCTCGCACTTTTCGTCGGCGGCGTGTTTCAACTTGCCTCCTTCACGGTACCGCAGAACATCCTCGGTATCCTGGGTCTCAGCCAGGTGGTGTATATCGCGGGCAAGCTCGTGACCTCGAACAATGCGACGCAATTGAACGCGGTCATCACCGATCTCCGCAACGCCGACACCGCCTATCGCGAGGCCGTCCACACCACCGGCGATACCCAGGAGGCAAGAGACAAGGTTGCCCGTGCGAAGGCAGCCTTCCTGGACAAAGCAGGGGGAGCGGCCAAGCTTTTCACCGACGTCACCGGTCATCCTGTCGACGACGCCAAGCTCCAGCCGTCACCGGGAGCGACCTGATGGCAAAGGTCGGGACGAAGCTCGCTGGGACACCGCCAAGGCTTGCAGCGCACCAGCCGCTTCAGTTCACTTCTCGCCGGCGCTGAGGACTTCCCCGAACTTCTCCCACGAATCGCCGGTCCAGCGTTGCAGCTGAAGCTGCGTATACGCCATGCTGCTGTCCGGGCCTGTGTTGATCGTAATTCCGGGGATGAGCATGGGGAGCGACAGTCCGCGGATGCTCGGCGCCTGCTTGACGATGTTCTCGCGCGAGAGGTCGTTGCCGCACTGTTTGAGCACCTGCTCCAGGATCTGCCCCTGCTGGGTACCGTATAGATAGTTGCTATCTCCGATATCGGCGCCCGGCAGATACTTTGCGAAATATTCCCGGTACCATTTGATGCCGGCGTCGCCGGCCCACCTCTTGTCGCTCGGATCCTTGCTGATCGTCGCAGCGACGATTCCAACAGCCTTCTCCGGCCCCGCGGGAACGATGGTTGAAGAGACGGAGCTCGACACGTAGTTGATCAGGAACAACGGCTTCCAGCCGATCTCGTCGGCCTTCTTGATCGCTTGCGCGGCAAATTTCGGCGTACCGGCGACCAGGAATGCCTCTACGCCGGACGCCTTGAGCGCGACCACATGGTCGCAATCAGCACCGTCCACCGAGCCAAGGAGTTGCGCCCGACGGGCGGCCTGATGTTGCGGCGTGATGGCAGCAGTCTACCTCCGAAGCAAGCACATCGGGGTTGACGGAAACGCAGCTGATGAAGAAGGTCGGTGGTCGTCGACGGCAGCCATGGCGCAACATCTGCACGACGACGATGAGACCAGGCAAGATGCGCAAATGAAACGCATCAAGCGCCGTGTTGGAGCGGGTGAAGGGAATCGAACCCTCGTATTCAGCTTGGAAGTCAGAAAATCTTGAAACACTTTCAAAGGCCGTTCTGACATTTTGCAGCTTTTTGATCCCTTGAGATGATTACAGAATTTCTCATTGTCAGAATGGTCGAGGGCTGCCTCGTAGGCGATTCGTCGCTATTCCAGATACGGTGCCAGCACATCTTCGATCCATTTCATGAAGGCGCGGACTCGGCGCGACAGGTTGCTCCGATGTGCTACGACGAGGGACACGGCGAGCGCCCGGCGGCGAAAATCGGGTATGATCTCCACGAGCGCTCCACTCTCTAAATATCGGCCAACCCCCAAGAGTGGCGCCTGAATCAGGCCAAGGCCGGCGAGGGCAGCGGCTTCGTAAGTCTGCGCGCTGTTGACGTGTAGCGCACCTGGCAACTGAAGCGTCGCGTAGCTGTCGCCGTCCGGATATTCCCATCCATAGGGTCTTGCGCCCAGCATCGCCGAAAAATGAATTGTCCGATGTTCCTGACGCTGGAGATCTTCCAGCGATCGAGGGATGCCATAGAGCGCCAGGTAGGCGGGACTGGCAGCGTTGACCATGCGCAACAGGCCCAGTGGGCGGGCAATCAGCGTCTCGTCCCCTATGGGTCCAAGCCGCAATACACAGTCGAACCCCTCTTGAACCAGATCGACTTGCCGATCCGTACTCGACACCTCCAGCTCCAACTCGGGGTGAGCCGCCATGAAATCCGGCAAGGCCGGCACGATCGTCGTGCGCGCCACCTCGGTCGGAAGATCGACCCGCAAACGCCCGCGAAGTGCTACGCGATCGCCTGCGAACATCGAGTGCAGGTCATCGACTTCAGCAAGCAGATCGCGGGCACGGGCATGAAATGCGCGTCCGTCCTCCGTCAACTGCACGCTACGCGTCGTCCGGTGCAGGAGCCTGACACCGACATCTTCTTCCAGCTTCCGGACCGCCGTTGAGGCCCTTCCCTTTTGGATGCCCAGGCTATCGGCCGCGCGGGTGAAGCTCCCCATTTCCGCCACCGTTATGAAAATGAGGATGGGTTCGAGATTCTGCATTTTCGCGCCTCGGTATTGTTCACCGCAGAGAGAACAGTGCGTTCATTTCCTCGGTGTTTATCATATTTACGAGACACAATAACCTTCGAATATGAGATCACCCCATCGGAGAATGACAAGTGTCCGAAACTCTGAACCGGCATCAGGTGCCTGAAACCATGACCTTGCATCGCGCGCTGTGGGCCGGCCGGATAATGAGCGCGTTTGTCGTTATCGCACTGGTGGCAGACGGCACTATTCAGCTTTTCGCGCCGGCACAGATCGCGAGCGTGTTGCAGGAAACCGGGTTCGCGATGGACCTGACCCGTGTCGTGGGTCCGATCATCCTCGCCTGCGCCATCCTTTACGCCAACCCGGCCACCGCCGTGCTCGGCGCGATCCTGGTGACGGGCTTTTTGGGAGGTGCCATCTGCGCCCATGTCCGCATTGGTGAGTTGGGGTCGCCGCCGGAAATCATCTCCCTGCTTCTGGGCGCGATGACATGGGGCGGCCTCTACGCGCGCGATCCCCGAATCCGGGCCGTTCTGCCGCTCATCCGTTGAACCAACAGGGGCAGTAGCCCTGTCCCGCAAGATCAGGAGAAAACGCATGTTTTTAGTAATGGGAATCACGGGAAAAGTGGGCGGCGCAACGGCAGAACGTCTGTTGGCGCACGGCAAGGAAGTACGCGCGCTGGTCCGCAATCGCGAGAAGGCGTCAAGCTGGGCGAACCAGGGCGTGGAACTGGTTGACGGTGATTGGACTGATGCGGCGGCCATCGAGCAAGCGCTCAAAGGCGTCGAAGGCGCGTTTGTCATGTTGCCGGCTGTCTGGGCCCCCTCGCCCGATTACAAAGAAGCCAAGGGCGTGATTGCGAACTATGTCGAGGCGCTCACCAAGGCAGCGCCGCCGCGGGTGGTAGCGCTTTCGTCGATGGGGGCGAACAGAACCAGCGGGCTCGGGATGATCACGGCCTTGTCGCTTCTGGAGCAAGGTTTTCGCGACCTGATATCGCCAATCGCATTTGTGCGCGCAGGTGGATTCTTCGAAAACTTCCTCTACGGCTTGCAGGTCGCCCAGGGCGGAACACTACCGGTCTACTACAATCCGACAAACCGGAAATCGACCATGGTCGCGACCAACGACATCGGCGCGGAGGTCGCAACCCTTTTGACAGGGCCGGTGTGGTCAGGGCGGCGCGCCGTCGAGCTTGGTTCGATGGTCTCCGCGGATGAAGTCGCGGAGCAATTGGGTGAAGTCCTGAATCTCGACGTGAAAGCCTTTGCAGTCCCGCGTGCAGGATGGGCGAAAGCGTTCGAGCAATTCGGCATCCCGAAGGGCCACACCGGACCTGCCGAAGAAATGTTTGAGGCCGTGAATGCAGGATGGATGGACCTTGGAGTCGAGGGTACGGAGCACGTAGCGGGTACGACGTCCGCACGCGACGTCTTCGCGGCGGTTGCGGCAGGTCGTCATGACGAGAATCGCGCCGTAACCATCAGAAAAGATCGCGGGTAAACATGAAAATACTGGTTTTGGGGGCAACCGGCGCAACCGGTCAGCTAATCGTCCGCGACGCCGCAGCGAGCGGTCACTCCGTAGTGGCGCTGGTTCGTGCGAAAGCGCGCTCCGATCTACCGGGAGCCGAACTGATCGAGGGCGATGTGCGCGACGAGGAGACCCTCTCGCGCGCTTCGGACGGCTGCGATGCCGTCGTCAGCTCGTTGGGCACCGGTATGGGCTTCCGCGAGGTCGACCTGCTGACAGTCGCGACCCGCGCCCTCGTCGTGGCAATGACCCGCACCGACGTCCGCCGTCTAATCTGCATCTCCGCGCTCGGCGTCGGCGACAGTCGTGGTCACGGAGGCTTCATCTTTGACCGGCTGTTCCAACCGTTGCTGCTCGGCCCCGCCTACAAGGACAAGGACCGCCAGGAAGCCACGATCCGCGCCAGTTCGCTCGACTGGGTTGTCGTCCGCCCCGCCATGCTCACCAACGACCCACCGCGTGGCCGCGTCAGGACCACCACCGACCTCGCAGGCGTGAACGGCGGTAAGATAGCGCGCGCCGATGTCGCTCAGTTCGTGGTCGAGCAATTGACGGCCGACACCTGGTTGCGGCGGACACCCGTCATCCTGTGGTGAAGGGGGCGTAGATCACTTTTCGAGGCGCAGCAATCGGCGGAGATCAATGAAGATCGAGATCGAACATGAAGGTTCTTGTTTTGGGTGCAACGGCCGGGGCGGCGTCGAGATAATCCGAAGGGACGCGAACCAGTTCGTCGAAACCGAACAACGAAACCGTTTTCGGTGATGGCACTCAAGTCGCTGAACGACTTCAATCTCGAAACCTTTGGAACTGAGGTCCTGCTCACCCTCGCAACGGTCACTACTGGCTGATCGTTCGGCTATTTCATCGGCGTAAACTTCGCGCGCCTCATATTCCGTCTATCCTATTTTTACGCCATCGCAGCCGAT
Organism: Bradyrhizobium sp. 21; assembly: GCF_023073335.1. Lineage (GTDB taxonomy): Bacteria > Pseudomonadota > Alphaproteobacteria > Rhizobiales > Xanthobacteraceae > Bradyrhizobium. The sequence goes on along the minus strand of NZ_JADPJG010000026.1, from coordinate 257,871 downwards.
CGCCGCACGCCCGTTCAACACATCTTCCTCAAACCAAGATCTTCGGTTTTGATGAACTCGCACCTGCCTGAAAACAGCGGTGTGGGAATATGCGAAATACGAAAAACAGTCGGTCGAAAAGCGAGCAACAGAAAATGTAAAGCAGCCTTTGTCAGAATGAGATCATCAAAAAAAGAGCCGTCCCTCTCGCTAAGTCCATGAAAACATTGGAGCGGGTGAAGGGAATCGAACCCTCGTATTCAGCTTGGAAGGCTGCTGCTCTACCATTGAGCTACACCCGCGACAGGGGCTCCCTAACACGGCCGGGCGGCGGTCTCAACTGCCCCGGGGGCAACTTTGCGGCGGCTTTCGGGCGCTTCCGGCCCGTGCACGGAGCCGATTTCGCCCTGCTCGCCTCCCCTTAACAGCGGCAGCCTCCTGGCCTATATTGAGGTCTTCCGAAACCAACGAAAGGAGGTGATCCAGTGTCTCTTACCAAGCGCTGTCACCTCGCTGGGATCGCCCGCTAAGCCTTCAATAGAGGCTTGGCATCGGGGCGCTCTCAGCCCTGGACCAGCGAGCAAGAAATCGGGCGCGACGGGGCCTCCCCGCCGCGCCTTTTCTTTTGGGAATTGCTCTGATCCCGGGGGCCCGGCGCGCCGGTTCAGATTTGGCGGAGCCGCGCGCGGAGCGCGACGGCGGCGATCAGCAGGCCGACGCACCAGGCTATGGCCGCCCGGTGTGGCTCGCCACCGAGGAGCACGGTGAAGATGCTCGCGAGCAGGCACGGGGCGATCGCCTCGCTGTTCCGGCTCGCGAGCGAGAGCAGGAACGGCATCGCGGCGATCGATGTTTGAAGCACGCTCATTGGCGGGTTGTTTTGCCGCACAGAGCCTAGAAGCCGCCGACATTCGACGCGCGCGGCTGCTTGCCACGGCGGCTTTCGACGATCCGCTCGCCGCCGTTTTCGGCCGAGCTGCCGTAATAGCGATGATGGCCGGACTGGTCGTGCAAATCCGCGGCTTCCGACTTCTCCGACCGACGCGCGTCGCAGATGATCTTGATGGTCGACATGGCCGCCTCCAAAGGGTTCTTGTCGCCATCAGTCGCCACGGCTTCGGGCGGCGTTCACGCCTTGAAGCGGCAATCGCGTTTCAGGACGGTTTCGTCGTAGTTCCCGCCGCGCAATATTTTCCGCAGCACTATTGTCGGGAGCGGCGGGGGTGATACGTCCTTTGAGCTGCGCGCAGAAAAAACGACGAGGTGACGATGCTTTACGCCATCCTGGCCTACCATGTGGAAGACGAGATCCTGTCCTGGACGCCGGAGCAGGACGCCGCGGTCGTGGCTAAGGTCATCGAGGTTCAGGCGCCCTTGAGGGCGAGCGGACATTTTGGGCCGGCCGCCCGTCTGGATGGCACCCGCAAGGCGCACACCCTGCGCGGCCCCGGCGCAGGCGTGGTGCTGGACGGTCCGTTTACCGAGACCAAGGAGCAGCTTCTCGGCTTCCATCTTGTGGACTACGACACGGATGAGGAGGCGATCTCTGCCGCGCGGACGTTACGCCAAGTCAATCCGACTGCGGTCTACGAAATCCGCCCGGTCAAGCTTTACGTGCCGGCCGACGGGTTCGGCGCGACACCGGGGTGAGCCGCCGCCTTACGCGTCCGGCTCGGACCGCCGGATATAGAAGCGCTGGATCACGCGCCCGCCGAAGGCGATGAACCACAGGAACGGCGCGACGCGCGGCGCGAACGCCGCAACGATTGTGCCCGGGATGAACACCAGCAGCGGAAACAGCGAGGCCATGATCTCGTGGCGCCAGCCGCCAAGAATCCTCCACCACAGCCAGGCATTGAGGCCGGCGATCGCGGTCAGGTGCAAGCCGTAGAGCACGGCGACCGCGCTGCTCATGGGGTAGTTGGTGTAGAGGCCGTTCGTCACCGGCAGCAGCACGATCGACAGCAGGAAGAACAGATTGAGGATCACCGCGCCGCGGCTGCCGACGGGCTGTCGCGCGAGCCGCCGGTGATGGCTGATCCAGAACACCCCGGCAATGATGAAGCTGAGCGCGAAGCCGGCAAGCTTGCCGGAATAGACTTGGGCGAGATCACTCCAGTCGGGCGCGCTGGTGAAGACCGCGGCCTTGGGCAGGTCGTAAGCGAGCAGCGTCATGGCGACGCCAAAGATGGTGTTGCTGAGCGATTCCAGCCGCCGCATCTCGAACTGGTCGGATTTGAGCTCGTCATGCCGGGTGGGCGCTTTTTCGGAGTGGAACCTTGGACCGCCTTGTCCCTAGGTCCTAACATCGGTCCCGTCCAGCCGCATTGCGATTCGCAGCGGGATCGCCGACTCTGGCTGTTTCACCGGGGCGATTCGTGGCGACATATCTGGACACGCTCAATGCGGAGCAGCGCCGCGCCGTGGAGCATGGCGTGGCCGAGGGCGCGACCGTGGGCGTCCCCCTGCTGGTCATTGCCGGCGCCGGGTCAGGCAAGACCAACACGCTGGCCCACCGCGTCGCGCATCTGATTGTCGCGGGCAGCGATCCGCGCCGCATCCTCCTGATGACGTTCTCCCGCCGCGCCGCGGCCGAGATGGCCAGCCGGGTCGAGCGCATCGCCCGAAAAGTGCTGGGCGAGAACAACGCCGCGATCATGCGCGACGCCTTGAGCTGGGCCGGCACGTTCCACGGCATCGGCGCGCGGCTGCTCCGCGAATATGCCGAGCGGATCGGCGTCGATCCGTCCTTCACCATCCACGACCGCGAGGATTCCGCCGACCTGATGAACCTGGTCCGGCATGAGCGCGGATTGTCGAAGACCGAGAGCCGCTTCCCCGCAAAGGGCACGTGCCTCTCGATCTACTCGCGCTGCGTCAATGCGGAGATGGAGATCGAGAAGGTGCTGGGCCAGCACTATCCCTGGTGCGCCGGCTGGGCGGCCGAGCTGAAGGGCCTGTTCGCGGCCTATGTCGAGGCCAAGCAGGCCCAGCACGTGCTCGATTACGACGACCTCCTGCTCTACTGGTCGCAGATGATGAGCGATGCGCTGATCGCCGAAGAGATCGGCGGCCGTTTCGATCACGTGCTGGTCGACGAATATCAGGACACCAATCGCCTGCAATCCTCGATCCTGCTGGCGCTGAAGCCGGACGGGCGCGGCCTCACCGTGGTCGGGGACGACGCCCAGTCGATCTATTCCTTCCGCGCCGCCACCGTCCGCAACATCCTGGACTTTCCGCAAAGCTTCTCGCCCCGCGCCGAGATGATCACGCTCGACCGCAATTACCGCTCGACGCAAACTGTGCTGGCGGCGGCCAACGGCGTCATTGGCCTTGCCCGCGAGCGCTTCACAAAGAACCTCTGGACCGACCGCGCCGCCACGCAAAAACCACAGCTCGTCACCGTGCACGACGAAGCTGACCAGGCGCGCTACATCGTCGAGGAGGTGTTGGCCAACCGCGAGCAAGGCGCGCTGCTCAAGCACCAGGCGGTGCTGTTCCGCACGTCCTCGCATTCGGGCCCGCTGGAGATCGAGCTGACCCGCCGCAACATCCCCTTCGTGAAATTCGGCGGGCTGAAATTCCTCGACGCGGCTCACGTCAAGGACGTGCTGGCGCTGCTACGCTTCACGGAGAATCCGCGCGACCGCGTCGCCGGCTTTCGCATCCTGCATCTGTTGCCGGGCATCGGACCTGCAACGGCGCAGCGCGTGCTCGACCAGATGGCGGAGAGTGCCGATCCGCTTGCCGCGCTAGGCCAGCTCCCGGTGCCGCCGCGCACCGGCGCGGACTGGACCGACTTCGTCCGCACGGTCGAAAACTTGCGCTATTCGGAATGGCCGGCCGATCTCGAACGCGTACGGCTCTGGTACGAGCCGCATCTCGACCGCCTCCACGAGGATCCCGAGACGCGCCGCGCTGATTTGATGCAGCTCGAGCAGATCGCGAGCGGCTACGCCTCGCGCGAGAAATTCCTGACCGAGCTCACGCTCGATCCGCCGGATGCGACCAGCGACAAATCCGGCCCTCCCTTGCGCGACGAGGACTATCTGATCCTCTCCACCATCCATTCGGCCAAGGGCCAGGAGTGGAAGTCGGTGTTCGTGCTCAACGTCGTCGACGGCTGCATGCCGTCCGATCTCGGCGCCGGCACCAGCGCGGAGCTCGAGGAGGAGCGCCGCCTGCTCTATGTCGCGATGACGCGCGCCAAGGATGATCTGCACCTCGTGGTGCCGCAGCGCTTCTTCACCCACGGCCAGGCCGCCAAGGGCGACCGCCACGTCTACGCCTCGCGCACCCGTTTCATCCCGGAACAGCTGATCTATCTGTTCGAGCGCACCGCCTGGCCGAAGGCAGGCGCGGCTGGGGCCCGCACCGCGGCGCAGGGGCCGAAGGTCGACATCGGCGCGCGGATGCGCGGGATGTGGCGGTAATTACGCGTTCAGCCTGTCGAACTGGACCTTGCCTGCCTTCATCACCATGGGGATATGCTCGCCCTGGCCGAGCAGGCAGGCGACATCGCGCAGCGGATTGCCGTCGACCACCAGCAGGTCGGCGACAGCCTCGGGCGCGATGCGGCCGAGCTTGCCCTCCATGCCGAGCACCTCGGCGCCGATCACTGTGGCGCTGGCGATAACGGCGCGCGGACCGAGAATCTCGGCGCGGATGCGGAATTCGTCGCTCTGGAGGCGTTGCGACGGCCCGAGCAGGTCGCTGCCAAATCCCATCTTCACGCCGGCGTCGCGATAGATCGTAAGCGAACGCAGGCCGGCGTCGCGGACATCGGCGATCTTGGCAACGCTCTCCGGCGGCAAACCATATTGGGCGCCCTCGTTGGCGAGCGCCTCGTAGGTGACGAGCGTCGGCACCACATAGGCGCCCTTCTCGGCCATCAGCTGCGCGGTCGGAACATCGACCAGATTGCCATGCTCGATGGTGCGCACGCCGCAGCGCACCGCGCGCTCGATGGCGGCAGCAGTGTAGGCGTGGGCCAGGACATAAGTCTGGCGCCCGCGCGCCTCCTCGACGATGGCGCGGATCTCGTCCTCGGAGTAGCCGAAGGCGCCGACAGGATCGGTCGGTGAAGCGACGCCGCCGGAGGCCATGATCTTGATCTGGTCGGCGCCCATCTGCAGCTCCTCGCGTGCCGCCCTGCGCACGCCGTCGACACCGTCGGCAACGCGCGCCAGCGCGCCGACGCGCACGCAGCAGGGACACGGTGCATCGCTGGCGAGATAGTCGGATCGCGCCCGCATGTCGCCGTGGCCGCCGGTCTGGCTGAGCGCGCGGCCGGAGACGAACAGCCGCGGACCATCGGTCAGACCGGTCTCGATCGCCTGCTTCAGCGCATGGCCGGCGCCGCCGGCGTCGCGGACGGTGGTGAAGCCACGCCGCAGCATGCCGCGCAGCAGCAGCGTCGAGCGCAGCGTCACCAGCACGTTCGGCATGTGCACCTGCTGCGACAAATTGAGCTCGACCGCCACCGCATGCACATGCAGGTCGATCAGGCCTGGCATCAGCGTCTTGCCCTTCAGGTCGATGGTGCGGTCGACTGCGGCCTGGAGCGGCCGGTCGGAGACCTCCTTGATCACGTCGTCCTCGACCAGCACGTGATGTCCGTCCAGAAGGTCCGGCTGAAGCGGATCGAGCAGAGCGGCGTTCTTGAAGAGAATGCTGGGCATGGATCGTTTCCTGTCTGGTCAGGACTGTACGAGCAAAGCGGGCAGCGCGAGTTGCGCGAAGGGCAGACACGACATGACATCGTCCTCGCCGTACCAGCCGGCTTCATGGAGCAAATTCAGCGAGCCGCGCGTGCGCCCGCGCCAGCGCACGGGCATGTTGAGCACGCTCTCGCAGCCGAGCGAAGCAATCAGCTCGTGATCGGAAAACACCTCGCGCAGATCGTCCCGGGTGCGTCCGATATAGGCCTCGCCGCGGTCGAGCACGGCCTCGGTCCACGGCCCCGGCGCCAGGCGCTTGCGTCCGCCCGCCGGGTAAGGTCCGGGGAGATTGGAATACACCCGCGCGGCCTCCCTTGTGTCGTCGTCATAGGTCAGGATCGTGAACAGCTTGTGCCCGACCGCCGACTTCAAGGCGTCGTCCAGCGCCGCAAACAGGGCCATCGGCTGATCCGCCCTGCCCTGCGCGGCTGCCACAGTGCAGAGCAGCGGGTCTGATCGGTGTTTCGTCGCCCTCATGCGACTTCGCCCGCCGCGATCTCTTCCAGCGAACGGCCGCGCGTCGGCACGCCCATCACCACGACGGTGAGCGCTCCGATCAGCAGCACACTGGTGGTGAGGCCGAACACGCCGACGAAGCCGAAATTGGGATAGAGATAGCCGACCAGGATCGGCGAGACGATCGCGCCGATGCGGCCGATCGCGGAGGCGAGCCCGGCGCCGGTGGTTCTGACCGCCGTCGGAAACACCTCGGCGGTATAGGCATAGACGCCCGCATAGGTGCCGTTCATGAAGAAGGACAGCAAAATTCCCGCCAGCATGATGTGCTGGTCGCTCTGCGCGAACGCCAATCCGAGCGCGCTGACGCCGCCGAGCACCATGTAGGACGCAATCGTCGCCTGCCGGCCGATGCGCTCGTTGAACCAGGCGGCGCTGAAATAGCCGGGAATCTGCGCGCAATAGATCGCGATCGAATAGGCGAAGCTCTTGGTGATGCTCATGCCGTTCTGGACCAGAAGGCCGGGGATCCAGACGAAGAAGGAATAATAGCTGAAGGTGATCGCAAGCCACATGATCCAGGTCATGATGGTGATGCGCGCCTGGCGACCGGCGAGGAGCGCGGCGAAATTGGCAAGCAGCGTCCCTCCGGTCCCGGCAGGGGCCGCGGCTTCGACGACCGGCTCGGACAGCACGTGCCCCTCACGTGCGAAGCCGGCCTCGATCCTGTCCAGCACGGCTTCGCCTTCCTTCTCCCGCCCCCGGCTTTCCAGCCAGCGGGGCGATTCCGGCAGCGCCCTGCGCCACCACAGCAGCATGACCACCGGCAGCGCGGTGATCACCAGAACGATACGCCAGCCGTTCTCATAGGCGGGGACGATGAAGTAGCCGAGCAAGGCCGCCGCGACGAAACCAAAGGAGAAAAATCCGGCCAGCGCGCCGGTAAAGCTGCCGCGAAAGCGCCGCGCCACGAACTCGGCGAGATAAGGCGCGATGATCGCGCTCTCCGCCCCGGTCCCCATGCCCGCCACGACACGGGCGGCGAAGAAGGAGGTCCAGCCGTCCGCCGCCGCGCTGACGATGGAGGCGGCACAATAGAGCGCCAGCGCCGACATCATCACCGCACGGCGGCCGATCAGGTCGCCCAGCGTGCCCGCCAGCAACGCGCCGAACAGGAAGCCGATATAGGTGCTGCTGCCGAGCACGCCGATCTGCACACTCGACAGATTCCAGGTCGTGCGCAGCACCGGCAGGATGAACGCCAGCACGGCTGCGTCCATCGCGTCGAACGTGTAGCCGAGCCCGCCCATCAGCAGCAGATGCGTGTGGAAGCGCGCGAATGGAAGGCGCTCGATGCGCGCCGAGATCATCGACATGAAAGTCCCCCTCGATCTGACGGCCCCGGCGCGCCGCGTGTCGTGGGAGGAACCATAGACAAAGTGACATTATCGTCATAATTTATAATCATGATCTAATATATCACTACGGTGAATGTTCTGTCGTTCCGATCGCTCGACCTCAATTTGCTGAAAGTCTTCGAGGCGTTGATGACCGAGGGCAGCGTCACGCGCGCCGCAAACGCGCTGACGATGACGCAGCCCGCAGTAAGCAACGCGCTTGCTCGGCTGCGGGACGCACTCGGCGATCCCCTGTTCGTCAGGGCCGGCACCGGCATTCGTCCGACCCAGCGCGCCGTGGTGCTGTGGGAGCCGATCGGCGAGGCGCTCGAAACCGTCCGCGGCGCGCTCGACGAGCAGGTGTTCGATCCGCGCCGCGCGCAAACCGAATTCAGCCTCTCGATGTCGGACTACGTCGCCTCGCTGGTGATGCCTGATCTGCTGAACCATTTCGGCGAGGTCGCGCCCAAGGCGCGAATCCATACCGTCCCCAACACCGTCGTCGAGATCGCCGATCAGCTCGAGGACAACAGGGTCGATTGCGTGCTGAGCGTCTATGTCAACGAGGCGCAGCAGCCGGCCGCCATCCGCTCGCGCTCGCTGTGGACCGTCGACTACGCCTGCTTCATGCGGCGCGGCCATCCACTCGCGGCGATGAAACGGCTCGGCACGCGCAGCTTCCTCAACGCGGGGCACGTCGATGTGAGCCTCGCCGGCAAGACCCTGCCGTCCTACGACCTCTTCCTCGCCTCGCGCGGGCTGTCGCGCAACCTGGTCGCGACCGTCAATCACTACAGCGCCGCCTACGAAATCGTGCGCCAGTCCGACCTGATCGCCGTGCTGCCGAGCGATCTGCGCTCGCAATCCCGTCACGCGCCGTTCCTGCACGCCATGCCGCTGCCGCTCAAGGCGCCGCCGCGCATCGTCAGCCTGTTCTGGCACCAGCGCAACGACACCGTACCGGCGCAGCGCTGGCTGCGCGAGACCCTGGTCGAGACGTTCGCCCGGGCCGATTGAAGGCGTGCGAGCCCGACACGACGAAGAAGCGGAAACGATGCGTTTCTCGGAGCGGCATTGTTGTCACCCTCGCCGCCGCCTAGCTCCACCGCAAAGCAATCCCCTCCCACAGTGACAGGCGCAAGCACGTCCGCAGAGACCTCATCGATGACCGCACCGCTCGAATTCGGACTGGATACTTTTGGCGACGTCACCAGGGACGCCTCCGGCGCGAGGCTTCCGCACGCGCAGGTGATCCGCAACGTCGTCGACGAAGCGGTGCTGGCCGACGAGCTCGGCCTCGACTTCATCGGCCTTGGCGAACACCACCGCGCCGACTTCGCGATCTCCTCCCCCGAGACCGTGCTGGCAGCGATCGCAGCGCGTACGAAACGCATCCATCTCGGCTCGGCCGTGACGGTGCTGAGCTCGGACGATCCGATCCGTGTCTTCCAGCGCTTTGCGACGCTGGACGCGCTCTCGAACGGACGCGCCGAGGTGATCCTCGGCCGCGGCTCGTTCACCGAATCCTTCCCGCTGTTCGGCTTCGACTTGCGGGCTTACGAGGCGCTGTTCGAGGAAAAGCTCGACCTGTTCACGGCGCTCTTGTCGCAAAAGCCGGTGACCTGGGAAGGCAAGCTGCGTCCACCGCTGAAAGATCAGTTGGTGTACCCCCCGGTCGAGAACGATCAGCTCAAGACCTGGATCGGCGTCGGCGGCAGCCCGCAATCGGTGGTGCGCGCCGCGCATTACGACCTCCCCCTGATGCTCGCGATCATTGGTGGCGATCCCACGCGCTTTGCGCCCTTCGTCGATCTCTATCACCGCGCCTTCAAGGAGTTCGGCCGGCCGGCAAAGCCGATCGGCGTGCATTCGCCCGGCTACGTCGCCGAGACCGACGAACAGGCCCGCGAAGAACTCTGGCCCGACTACAAGGCGATGCGCGACCGCATCGGCAAGGAGCGCGGCTGGCCGCCGATGGGCCGCGACGAGTTCGTCAACGAGGCCGAGCACGGCTCGCTCTATGTCGGCGCGCCGGAAACGGTGGCCCGCAAGATCGCCAAGACCGCGAAGGCGCTCGGCATTTCGCGCTTCCAGTTGAAGTATTCGGCGGGTCCCCTGCCGCACGAGAAGCTGATGAAGAGCATCGAGCTCTACGGGCGGAAGGTGATGCCGATGGTGAAGGAGATGATGGGGTGAGAAAGCAGTCCGTCTTCGCTTTCGCTATGCTCTAGCTTCGCCGGAAACGCTTCGCACTGACGGGCTACGCTCGGCTGCGCCATGCGTAGCCCGTCAGTGCGAAGCATGGTGGGGGAAGAAGGACTCGAACCTTCGAAGTCATAAGACGGCTGATTTACAGTCAGCTCCCTTTGCCACTCGGGACACTCCCCCGCTCGACGGCAGCACAATCGGGCCGGACCTTCCCGGCGACCGAAGACGGCCATGGAACATGAAGCCGCAAGAGCCCGGATAGGGACGCGACCGGCCGCGTTTATGGGCGATGCGGTGGGGCAAAGTCAACCGAGCCGACCAGCTAAAATGGCCCTCGAAGGCACCCAAATTGCGATATTCCGAGACCCGTGACACAAGCAAGCCCATGAACGATCGAAAATTCGGCCCGAAGGGGCGACGGGGCGACGGTAAGCCCTTCAAAAAACCCGGAAAATCGGCCGGCCGGCCGGCCCGGCGCGACCGCGATTCGGACCCCGACGGGCCCGTCATCCTCTATGGCTGGCACACCGTCACCATGGCGCTCGCCAACCCCCAGCGGCAGATCCGCAAGCTGACGCTGACTGAGAACGCCGCAAAGCGGCTCGCGGACGAAAATATCGAGACCCGCGTCACTCCCGAGATCGTCCGGCCCCAAGAGATCGACCGGCTGCTATCGCCCGACGCTGTGCATCAGGGCCTGCTCGCGGAGGCTGATGCCCTGCCCTCGCCCGACATCGAGGATTTGGAGCAGGACGGCATCTTGCTCGTGCTGGACCAGATCACCGACCCGCACAATGTCGGCGCCATCCTGCGCTCGGCGGCGGCGTTCGCGGTGAAGGCGATCGTCACCACCGCGCGCCACAGTCCGGAAGCGACCGGCGTGCTGGCCAAGGCCGCCTCCGGCGCGCTGGAGCTGGTGCCTGTCGTGACGGTGCAAAACCTCGCCCGCGCTCTGACCACGCTCAACGAGCTCGGCTTCCAGACCGTCGGGCTGGACAGCGAAGGCAGCGAGGACCTCTCGGACGTCGTGCTGCGCGAGCCGCTCGCGCTGGTGCTGGGCGCGGAAGGCACGGGACTGCGGCGTTTGACGCGCGAGACCTGCAGCGTCGTTGCGCGGCTCGACATGCCCGGCCAGATCAAGAGCCTCAACGTCTCCAACGCCGCCGTGCTCTCGCTCTATGTCGGCGCGAGCCGGCTCGGGCTGATGAAGCGCTAACAAAACAAAACGCCCGTCCGCATCGCGGACGGGCGTCTCGTTGGTCAACCGATCAGAGATCAGTAATAACGGCGCAGCACGCGGTGGCCGCCGTAATACGGCGCCGGCGCGTAACGACGGGCGTAGCCGTAGCGCGGGCCGTAGCCGTAGTGGGTGCGCGGCAGGTAACCCGCACGCGGGCCATAGCCGTAGCGATACGGGCGGTAGTACGGGCGGCGATAGGGATAGGCCGCCGGCGCTTCGACGGCAGCGGCGCGATAGCCGTAGCCGTTGCCATAGCCATAACCGCGGCGATAGCCGTATTCGGCGGGCGCGACGACCGCGTCCTCACGATAGGTCGGATACGGCGCGAAGGCGCCCGGGCCGGTATAGGTCGGACCCTGGTTGACGTGATAATATTGCGTGGTCGGCTCGGCGAGCCGCTCATAGGCGCCATAGCCGGCCCCATAGCCATAACCGCCGCAACCCGTGTTGCAGCCGGAATAGACCGGAGCAACCGGCTGGCACGGGTCGAAGCCGCAGGCCGCGGCCGGCGCGGCCCCGACGAACATCACGGCAGCCGCCGCGACCAGTCCCGAAATCATCTGACGCATTACTCTCTCCTGTTGATTTTCGTTTGTTGGATTTTGTCGTTTCTTAACCCGGCGGCCTGCCGGGCATCGCTGCACGCGGCCGCGGCCGAGGGCGCCGCGGCTGGTCGTTGAACTCAGGCGCGAGGATCACCGGCGGCGGATCGACGGGCACGTCCATCTGCGCCGGCAGCGGCGCCGATTGCACGCCCCAGCTCTGGTGATAGCTCTCGGCCGGCTTCGGCAATTTGCGATTCGCGGGCGGCTCGACCTCGAGCCGGCCATAACCGGGCCGCAGGCCCAGCGTCGGATAGTAATGGCCGACATCTTCGGGTTGCCGCTCGGCAACATAGCGCCCGCCATAGATCGTGGGCTGCACCTGGACGTTCTTCCCCAGGCCCCAGACACTCTCGATCACGGTATAGGACGCGTCGATGTTGTTGATGATGATGGGCACGCCCGGGCGGCCGGGAACGACGACATCGAAGCCGCCGCCGGCAAACGCCGTCGCGGGCAGTCCGATCAGAAAGGCAGCGAGCGCCAGAACGCGCATGAGGGGGACCCCGATTATCCGGCGACAACCTACCCGATCGCGACGCAGAGAGGGTTAAGGCCCTCTCACCAAATGCCGGTAAGCCTAATGTGTAAGGATTGCGCGCCGCTCAAATGCTGCAAAGCGACTAGCGAAGCATTAACGCCGGCGGACTCTGCTCCGGAACCATGACGGGGCTCACATCGGTTTGACCATCGGCTCTCGAAAATCCGCCGGTTTCATCGGAACGTCCGGCGTCCTCGGCGTTTAGCCCCCGTCAACAAGATGGGAGCCAAACAATCATGAACATCAAACTTCTCGGAGCCACGGCGATTGCGGCAACCCTGGTGGCAGGCTCTGCCATGGCGCAGGCCGTGATCACCAATCCCGGCCGCTGCGCGGCGCAATTCCCCAACGCCAACTGCCAGAACGTCGGACCGGGAAATCCATACACCGACAGCGGCTATCGGCATCGCCGCGTGTCCTATCGCCAGAGCAATGGCGACTGGAATAACGACTGGAACAGAAGCCGTACCGGGTTCTGGCCCACTGATGTCGCGGCCGGCGTGGCCGGCGCCGCCATCGGTACTGCGGGCGCGATCGCAACCGCCCCGTTCCGTGCCACCAACGACGCCTACGCTTACGACAATTCGTGGGACAACCGCGGCTGGGACAATCGTGGGTGGGACACCCGCACCTACGCCCAGCGCAACGGCTTCGTCTGCACGCCCGGCACCTGGTTCAAGGGCGAAGACGGCCGCCGGCACATCTGCCAGTAAGGCGATTTGAACGGAAGCTACAGACAGGCGGCCCTCGGGGCCGCCTGTTTCGTTGCCCGCGATACGTCGGGGGTTCTGGCACTTTCCAACCAAGTCTGATATTGCGGCGCGCGGGCGCGGATGACCCGGCGCAGGCCGGTCCCTGCCCCGCCTCCTCAGCGTCGCCGGCTTAGCTCAGCGGTAGAGCAGCGGTTTTGTAAACCGAAGGTCGGGGGTTCAATCCCCTCAGCCGGCACCAGTGTTTACAATGACTTAGCCAACAAATGTAGCCCGGATTTTCCAGGTCGTAGGCCGCGAATGATGTTGGGGGATACAAGGGGCTACACTCGGAAACTTGCAACAACCGGATTTGCCCGCCAAAATTCGGGGGGAGTACCGTGGTGAGGACCGGGACGGCAAGCATTTAGCCAAACGCATAACCACTCCCCCTTCCGGCCGCCTTGCGCTGCGCTGAGGTGTCAAGCCAGCGTGAGATGCTGCCAGAACCGCGGGTTAGCGCGACATGCGGCAATAGCTTGGCGACCTGCCCAAGGAGATCACTTCGATCAGCCGCCACTCGATAAGTATTGGATGCTCCCTGCCTTGTTCGGGATCGCTGTGACACCTCAATCAACCCCGATGGCATGGGACCCATTGTGACCTCACTGCTGAACAGCAGACATCCTTGCGCACCCCCGGGCTCACTTTCCGGCGTTAAAACGTACGGCCTCTGCTCGAGCTACATTGACCTTTGACCGCGAGATTGGCGCTCTCGGCACTGTGACGCCGCGCGCCGTCGGCACCTGCACGGTGTGAATGATGAAAGGCGCGAAGGAGAGGTCTTCGCGGCGCCGCACTCGATCCGTCGCCAGCATTCACAGAAGGGGGCGCGAGACGGCCCTTACTGGTCCTCCTGCTCTAATTGTTCGGCAAGTCCGTCATATTCTTCAGTCAGATCCTTGAGCTTTTCAGCGAACTGCGGGTGAGCCGTCCCTTCGGCTAGTTGACGCAACCACACCGCCCTCTTGCGCGACCTTTCCGTGTCACGATCGATAGGAGCTTTCAGATGCATTTGCTTTTCCTCCTTGCTCACAGAAAAGCCGCCCCGAAGAGCGGCCTTTCCATCGTTGGACGTAATTCTGTGCGGCGTTCGAGCGCCGTCTTTGGCAGACGTTGAAGCATACTCTCACTCTTCGATTACCATCGTGTAGCGCACCCAACGCTCGAGCTGCCGCACATCCACCGGCAGTGTTGCACTAGGCCTCGCGGAGACGCCGTCCTTCCCTGGCCCGATCACCGGAGGAAATTACGAATGTGCCAATCCATGGATCGCGGCATAGGCAAGTAGAGCAGTGCAGATGCCCCTGCCGGTCGAGGCTTTGACACAGAGCCACATTCACGACCAAACCTTCCCGCCCGAACGGATGTCTTGATAGTCAGGATTTTCCCGACGGGGAGAAGCGATCTCCTGACTGCCTGGCGAGTTGCCGATCACTATATTCCGTTCGGACTAGAGTGATCGTCCGTGGAGACCCGTGAGAAATGTATGTTTTTGAGGACCTCGGCCGGCAAATTTTTGCGCAACATCAGAGACTACCCGGCCGTAGAGCCGAGAGAGTTCTCGTGTAGATGCCGGCAAGTCTCGGACTGCAGTCATAGGCCTTGCGTGTACACTCACCTGCCTGCTTCTGTCCGTATATGCAATTGCTTGATCGCTCCCAGGGCGATCGTCACCGGAAGGTGCCAGAAATCGTGATAGCTGTGAGCCACTGGGGAATTCGCCCAGATCAGTGCAGCGGCGGCGGCAGCGAGCAGGACCGCACCGCTGACAGCCTCGACATGCAGGAACCGCTGAAGGGTGTTGAGGGCCTGTTCGGCCAGCCGCTGGGCTTTCGGCAGATCGTCAAACGGAGGATTGTGATTCACGGGCGCAGGATCTCCGCGTGGCGGCCCGACCATCGCTTTCCTGTCGCTACCGATACAGCGAACACCCGAACCCCGGTTATACATCGCATGGGCGTCATTTCAACCTTCCACGACGGAACACGGCGTCCGGAAAGCCGGCCGTGGAGGGATCAGGCGGCAGCAGCTGCATCATCCGCCCTCTCGGGCGGCACTCATTCCGGGTGTGTGTGCTCGCAGGCGCTCGGAATCCTTTCAGGCTCTGGAGCGGTACCGGCGCGCTAAAACGCCTGGCAGGCTCCGCCCTTGCGCTTGACGGGTCGTCCCCGGCGTACTGAAATCCCCGCTCCGGCTGGTGTTGCGGGGAGTTCTACAGGGGCTTTGCGCAGCGCTGAGCAACACGACACCATAGGTTGCCGCCAGGATCGGAGTTTTGGTCCGGCTGTCCGGCAGCGAGAGAGCAAGCGCCGCGGATGTGCCGCCGCGCACCCCGCTGTTACGTACTCCAAGAGGAGCGCACTTGCGGGTGCGCTCCTCTTGTGCGACGACGCGATTGGAACACGACTATCAGTGTGTAACCAGCGGACACGCCGAGTCGGACAACTTTCCGAATGCTTCTTCGCCCGACATCGTGTGAACCAGTTTGTAATAGTCCCAAGGTTGTTTGGACTCATCGGGTTTCTTGACCTGCATGATATACATCTCATGCTCCATCAGGCCGTCGGCACGGATCTTGCCGTTGCTAGTGAACATGTCGTCGATCTTCATCTTCTTGAGCTCCGCCATGACCTTCTCTGAATTGGTGGAGCCGGCAGCCTTGACCGCGTTGAGGTAGCTCATGGTCGCCGAATAGTAGCCCGCCTGATTCATGGTGGGCTCGCGCTTCGTCTTCTCATAGTAGCGTTTGGCGAAGGCGCGGGTCTTCTCGTTAAGATCCCAATACCAGCCGGTGGTGAGGTACAGGCCCTGTGCGGTCTTGAGGCCGAGGCTGTGAATGTCGCTGATGAAGGCGAGCAATGCGGCCGGCTTCATTGTCTTGGCGATGCCGAACTCGTCGGCAGCCTTGATTGAGTTAGTGAAGTCGTTGCCGGCATTGGCCAGCCCAAGCACCTGCGCACCAGCGTTTTGCGCCTGGAGCAGATAGCTCGAGAAGTCCGACGTGGAGAGCGGGACGCGCACGGCGCCAGTGACCTTGCCGCCATTGGCCTCGACCACCTTCGAGGCGGACTCCTGCAACTGGGTGCCGAAGGCGTAGTCAGCCGTGAGGAAGAACCAGGTTTTACCGCCCTGCTTCACCATCGTCTTGGCGGTACCGTTGCCGAGTGCCGTCGTGTCGTAGACATAGTGCACGGTATAGGGCGTGCAGTCCTTGCCGGTCAGTGATGCGCCGGCTGCGCCGATAGCGATGAACGGAATTTTCTTCTCCTTGGCGACATTGTTCATCGCCAGGCTAACTCCCGTGTTCGATCCGCCGAGAATCATCGTAATGCCGTCCCTGTCG
Organism: Bradyrhizobium sp. 21; assembly: GCF_023073335.1. Classification (GTDB taxonomy): domain Bacteria; phylum Pseudomonadota; class Alphaproteobacteria; order Rhizobiales; family Xanthobacteraceae; genus Bradyrhizobium. Next base: position 241,630 of record NZ_JADPJG010000026.1, on the reverse strand, counting down.
GCCCATTCCCGGAATTTTTGCGCTCCAACGTCGGGCTTGTTCTGGTGATCGGATACCATGAACTCGATCTTGTTCCCGAGCACGCTGCCGCCAAAATCCTCGATCGCCATCTTGGCCGCCTCGACGCCGCCGGGGCCGATCACGTCGGCATACAGGCCGGACATATCGTCGATATCGCCGATCACGACCTTGTTTTCGGCCGCGTGTGCAGTCGTCACCGCCATTGACGCCGCCAGCAACAGTTGAACCGTTCTTACCGCAATGCATTTCATTTGACGTGTTCCTCCTTTTCGAATTCAGCGCGAGGTCGTCAAGACTTCGCGTCGTCACGTCGCGCTCGGTGATATCAACTAGACGCCGAGATAGCGTTGGAGCAGCTCCGGCTGGGCCTTGAGCTCCCGCGCCGGCCCCTCGTGCACGATGTGTCCGTTGTTGATGATGTAGATCCGGCTCGCCAGCGCCAGCGTCGCCGCCAAATTCTGCTCGACCAGCACGATGGTCTGGCCGGCGGCGGCGAGCTCGCGGCAGGCCTTGACGAGATCGTGAACGATGACGGGCGCGAGCCCCTCGAACGGCTCGTCCAGCAGCACGATCTTGGGGTCGCGCACCAACGCCCGTGCGATCGCGAGCATCTGCTGCTCGCCGCCGGAGAGCTCGGTGCCGCGGTTGTTGCGCCGCTCCTTCAGCCGCGGAAACATTTCGTAGATCCGATCGAGTGGCCAGCGTTTCGGCGCAGTGATGCCGGCGAGGACGATGTTTTCCTCCACCGACAGGCTGCCGAAGATGCGGCGTTCCTCGTGCACGAGCTGCATGCCGGCCTGGGCGATTCTGTGGCTCTTTCGTCCGGCGATATCAATGCCCTCGAACTTCACGCTGCCGCTACGCGGCGTCACGACGCCCATCAGGCTCTTCAGCGTCGTGCTCTTGCCGGCGCCATTGCGACCGAGCAGCGCCACCACTTCGTGACGCGCGACGTGCATGGCGACGTCGAACAGGATGTGGGAGTCACCGTAATAGCTGTTCAGGCCGTTGACCTCGATCAGGCTCATGCGGCGATCTCCCCGTGAACTCCGCCGAGATAGGCTTCCTGCACGGCGGCGTTGGCCTTGATTTCCTCCGGCGTGCCGTCGAGCAGAACCTTGCCTTCCTGGAGCACCGTTACGCGTTCGACCAGCTCGAACAGCGAATCCATGTCGTGGTCGATGATGATCATGGTGCGCCCTCGCGCGATCGATTTGAGCAGCTTGACGGTCTCGACCCGCTCCCGTGGGCTCATGCCTGCAAGCGGTTCGTCGAGCAGCAGCAGGCGCGGCGAGGTGGCGAGCGCGAGGCCGATTTCGAGCCTGCGCTTCTCGCCATAGGCGAGCTCGGATACCGGCGTATCGGCCCGGCGGCTCAAATTGACGAGGGCAAGCGTGTGCTCCACCTGCTCGGTCAGGCCCTTGACGCTGGAGAGCTTCCGGAACAGGTCGAGCCGGAATTTTCCACGTAGCTCGGCCAGCGCGGCGATCGTCAGGTTCTGCCGCACCGTCAACCCGGTGAAGAGCTGGTTGACCTGATAGCTCTTGGTGAGGCCGAGCTGGCAGACCTCGGTCACCTTCAATCCCGTGATGTCTCGCCCCTCGAATACGATCTGGCCGGAGCTCGGCGCGATCTCGCAGGTCAGCATCTTGAAGAAGGTCGATTTGCCGGCGCCGTTGGGGCCGATGATCCCGCGCAACTCGCCCTGATTGACGCTGAAATCGATGTCGCTGTTGGCGACGAGACCGCCATAGCGTTTGGTCAGGCCGGTGGCTTTCAGGATCGGCCCGGAATAGGCGGGATGCGCGACCTCCTTGGCCTGCATCGGCGCCGGAGGGGGTTGCAGTGTGGCTTCGGCGTCAGCGGCCTCCTGCTCCATCTCCGCATCCGTTCGCTTTCGGTTGCCCGAGACGAGGCGGTAGAGATCGGCAAGACCGCCGATGATGCCGCCGCGCAGGAAGCAGACCAGCAGCACGAAGACGACACCCAGCACCAGCTTCCAGGCTGCGCCGAGGCCCAGCGCGGACTGGAGGAAGTCCTGAAGGAAGAGCCAAACGGTTGCGCCGACCAGCGGTCCGAACAGCGTGCCCCTGCCGCCGATGGCCGTCTGCATCACGAGCTGGCCCGAGGTGTCGAAGGTGAAGGCGTCGGGCGGCATGAAGGCCTGGAGCACGCCGAGCAGTCCGCCGGCGAAGCCCGCGTAAGCGGCTGCGATCACGAAGGCGGTCAGCTTGTAGCCATGGATGTTGTGTCCGACGGCCGTGGCGCGCAGCGGATTGTCGCGGATCGCACTCAGAATCGCGCCGACCGGCGAGCGCACGATCCTGAGGGCGATGACGACGCCGACGAAGTAGCACAGCGCGATGAACTGATAGAGCGACCAGCCATTGGTGAAGTGGATGGAGGTGAAGCCGAGATCGAAGCTCGGCGTCGGTACCCCCGGCAGGCCGTTCTCGCCGCCGGTGAAATCGGAAAGTGGATTGAACTCGACGAAGAAGAACACCTCCGCGATCGCCACGGTGATCATCGCGAAATAGATGCCGGTGCGGCGCAATGCGATCAGGCCGATCAGGTAGCCGGTCGCGGCCGCCGCGATCATGCCGATGATCAGCGCGCCCAGCACGTTGCCGAAGCCCGCGCGGGTCAGCAGGTAGGCGGCGACGAAGCCGCCGGTGCCGTAGAAAGCGGATTGGCCGAACGAGAGCAGGCCGGTGAAGCCGAACAGGATGTCGAAGCCGAGGCCGAACAGGCCCCAGACCAGGATCCGGTTCACCGTGTTCGGCGCGAAGCCGAGGTGAGGCAGCACGAAGGGAGCCACGATCAGGCCGATGGCCGTCAGTGTCTCGATCAGGAACGGGCGTTGCTTGAGCATCAGGAAATCGCTTACTCGCGGCCCTGCGCGCCGAGCAGGCCATGCGGTCGCACCACGAGCACGAGCGTCATCGCCGCGAACAGCATCACATAGGCATAGCCGGGGTTGAACATGGAGGTGACGCTGATGATCTCGCCGGCGATCAGGCCGCCGAGGATCGCGCCAGGGAAAGAACCGACGCCGCCGATCACCACCACCACGAAGGTCTGGACCAGGATGTCGTCACCGATGCCCGGTGTCAGCGACACCACCGGCGCGTTGACGATGCCGGCAAAGCCGGCGGCCATCGCGCCGATGCCGAACACGATCATGAAGACGCGGTAGACGTTGATGCCGAGCGAATCGACCATCACCGAATCTTCGATGCCCGCGCGCACGATCATGCCGAGCCGGGTCCGGTAGAGGATGATGAACAGCGCGCCGAGTGCGACCGCGACGATGCCGACCACGGCGAGGCGGTAGGTCGGATAGAACATGAAGCCGAGATTGGTGATGCCCTGGAACAGTGCCGGCGGCGGTACCAGCTGCGACTGGCTCGAGAAGAGCAGGCGCACGAGCTCGACGAAGCAGATGCCGAGCCCGAAGGTCACGAGCAGCTGATCCTCGTGCGGTCGGTGATAGAAATGGCGGATGATGACGCGTTCCATGAGAACGCCGAGCAGCATCACGAACAGCGAGCCCGCGATCACGGCGAGGATGAACGACTCCGTGTACTGGTAGGCGACGAAGCCGGCATAGCCGCCGATCATGAACATCGCGCCGTGCGCGAGGTTGAGCACGCCGAGCGTGCCGTAGATGATGGTCAGGCCGGAGCTGATCAGCGCGAGCAGGGCGCCGAGCGCGAGCCCGTTGAAAAGCTGCGAAACGAGATTGGGCCAACTAATCATGCAATGATCACGGTTGCGACGCCCGACGGGGCTGCGTCAAAAAAGGGTGACGCCGCAGGACCGGAGTGCAGTCCGCGGCGTCACAGGGGTTAGCGAGGTCTCAGCTGTAGTCGCCGAGATGGCAGCCGAAGGCGTCCGGCTTCTGCATCAGGCTTTCCCCCGGGACGATCTCGACGACGTCGTACCAGTCTTCCTTGTTCTTCATGTCCTTTTGCTGCTTGCCCTTGACGATGATCACCGGCCGGACGCACTGATGGTCCTCGGGACGGTAATGCACGTCGCCCACCAGGGAGGGGATCGTCTCGCCTTTCTCGTAGGCCTTGATCACGTCGGGCGGGCTGAAGCTGCCGGCCTGCTCGCACATGTGCGCCCAATGCGCGAAGCTGACATAGGCGTTCTCCGCCCCCCATTCGGGCTTGTAGCCGTACTTCTTCTCGAATGCTTCGTTGAACATCTTGGCGAGCGGGAATTTGTCTTCGATGGTCCACCAATAATCGGTGGCGGCGTAGACGCCCTGCATCAGGCCGCCGGTCTCGCGCGCGATGAAAGGCACCTGGTAGGGGACGACCAGCTTCATCTTGTCGAGCACGCCGAACTGCTTGGCCTGTTGTGTCGACAGCACGGCGTCGTGTCCCCAATTGACGTTGATGAGCACGTCGGCGCCTGAATTCGCGACGTTCAGCAGATATGAGGAATAGTCGGGTGCGCCGAGGGGCGCCACCTGGTTGGTGGTCGTCGTCCAGCCCGCTGTTGCGAGGAAATCCTGCATGGATTTGGTGACGGTGTGGCCGTAGGTGTAATCAGGCGTGAGATACGCGGCCTTCTTGCCCTTGCCGAACTCACGTACCATCACCGGGCCGATCGCTGCAGCCGCAGTCTGGCCGTAGAAGTTCTGTCGAAAGCCGTAGCGGACGCAATCCTTGCCAGTGGTATCGTTCGAGCCGGAAATGCCACACACGAAAATGACGTGTTCGCGCTGGGCGAGTTTGTTCAGCGCCACTGCAACGGCGCTCGACGTGCCGCCGGTGATCATGATCGCCTTGTTCTCGCTGATGAAGCGCTGCTGCGCCTGCACCGCCTCGTTTGGCTTGGCCGCGGAATCGGCGACGCCGAACTTCAGCTCCTTACCGAGCACGCCCTTGCTGGTCTTCGGCGATATCTTCTTGATCAGGTCGTGCCCGCTGTTGATGTGCTCGATCGCGAGTTGATAGCCCTTGAGCTCGTCTTCACCCTGTACGGCATAGGTGCCGGTGCGCGGCACGGAGATGCCGATGAAGGCGGTGGAGCCCGAGACCCCGGCGGGGTAGGAGCCGATCGCCAGCTTGTCCTCGGCAAACGCCGGCATCCCGGGCAGAACCGTGCCGCCGATGAGGCCCGCGGTGGTCTGAAGCAGGCCACGGCGCGAGAGGCCGCGGCGGATGAGATTGTCAGTCATGATCGTTTCCTCCGAACATCGTTCTTGTTTGCAGGCAAAGCACGACCTGTCCGGCGGCAGCCGGCCTTAAGGGCCTGCCCGCGCCGGGCACGTCACATCCGCGTGTAGCTCTTGGGCGCAAGCATTACTTGTGAACGCCTTCTGTCAATTTCGTCTTTGGTCGAACGACCAAAATTATGTCGTGAAAACATATCGTATCCCGATATATATTAGCCTTTGTGAGTACGAGACTGGCGGGTTCGGCGAGAGAAATGGTGCGGCGAACGAGAGTGGCGGGTACCCGGAAGCGACGGTCATGGCCGCAAGGTGCGGAGCGGCAGGACGCTGCGTGGTCGGTGGAAGAGGTGAACGGACAGGGGGCGACACCACAGTCCGGCGATGCCTCGCGCATGCCCGAGCCTCGCAATCGAACGACAGGTGAGCGGGGACCGGCAGTCGGCTCTGTTCAGGCGAAGCGTGTGCCCGGGCCGATGAAGCGGCTGAGCGTGCGTGCCCAGAACGTTCTGAAGGAGCTCGCAGTCGAGCTCAAGGGCGAGCAGCCGCCGAAAGGGAACTGGTCGCCATCGCGCGAGTTACTGTGGGCGCTCACGGCCGAACGTCTCGCGACGACGCGCAATTGCGGGCCGCATACGATGCGGGAGATTGTGGAATGGGCGCAGGGCTGCGGCGTGACTATCAAGCCGGTAATCCCGCCCGGCGGTTCGCTGTCGCAGATGTGGAGCGAGCTGATCGCCAATGCCTCGGCAGGCAGCCTGACCAGCGCCGAGATCGCCGGTGCGCTGCAGCGCTCGATCAGGCGGAAGAGCGCCCGGATCCCGATCGCGTTTCAAATCATCCTGGTGAAGATCCTGCTGTCGAGCTTCGAATAGGGGCGCAATAGCTGTGCATCCGGAATTCCCGCTGCTTGGTCCGGGCGCTCCTGCTTGCTACTTTGGCTAACGGCTCGCGTTGCCGGGTAGGAAGCACGGAGGCGGCACGGCATGGTTCAGATGAAGAGGACGCAACGGGCGACTGCGGCCAGGTCCGGGCGGTCCTCAGCCACCGATCCGATGCGTGACTCCGACTATGCTGCGCTTGCGCAGTTCCGGTACGAGATCCGGAGCTTTCTGGCCTTCAGCGAGGCAGCCGCGGCAAAGCAGGGATTGACGCCGACGCAGCATCAGGCGCTGCTTGGGATCAAGGGCTTCGTGCGCCCGGGTCCTGCGACAGTCGGTGATGTTGCGCGCTTTCTGCTGATCCGGCCTCACTCGGCGGTTGAATTGATCAATCGTTTGGCCAAGCTTGGGCTAGTAGGCCGGGTTGCCGACCCGCAGGATGCCAGACGTGTGCACCTCAAACTGACCGGGAGAGGTGAACAGAAACTGCGGGCACTATCGCAGAGAAATCTTCAGGAGCTCCGCCGCGCCGCGAGCCCGGCACTGAATCGCCTGCTGAGGTCGTTTCGGCACTCTGGCGGGCCGAATTCCAACGGCTAAGCCCGCGAGCAAACTCTACTCCGTCTTGACTGATGCCTGGGATTGCCGGCATGGGCTCGCATTCGCCTCCTGGACGATGGCTTCCAAGTCACGCCGTGACCGATTGCATTTTGGGCGGGTTTGTAGGGTCGTCTCTATGTCTGGAAAGGCGACTATCTGGTGAGCAGGCCTGAAATCAGAGCCGCAGCGCCGAGGCCAATGAACGACAAGATCATTGGAGGATACAGAACCAACGCTGCTTCAAAGCGCAGGAACTTCGGTTGCTCGCCGGTCCGATCGGGAAGCCCAATGAAGATCAGGATGCCTGCTACCGCAAGCATAGCAGCTCCGATCAGCATGTTCATATTCGCCTTCCTCCACATCACGGAGCAAAAAGTCGCAAGCACGAGAGTGCGACCGAGCTGTCGTTTTGGAAAGGACCAACCGTACGCTTTGGTACCGATTTTCTTGAAGACCGCTTTTTGAAGAGGCCCCTCAGATCTGCTTCACGCCATGACCGGCCTTGGCGGCAAGCCCAAGCACCCGCTCCCGGGTACGACTTCTGGCAGCGTCGACCAGCATCGCGCCCGCCCAACGATAAACGTTATGCTCCTTCACCTGCTGCCGCATGAGCTTCATGCGCTCGGCCTGTTCCTGAATTGGCATCGTCAGCGCAATCTCAATCGCTGATGCCATTTCTTCCGTGTCATAAGGGTTGACGATGAGCGCTTCGGATAGTTCTCGCGACGCGCCGGTGAAGCTCGATAAGATCAGGACACCGGCATTGTCCTCCCGCGAGCTGACGAACTCCTTTGCCACCAGGTTCATTCCGTCATGTAGGCTGCTGACGACGCAGGCATTGGCTGCCCTGAACAGGCGGAAGACCTCCGCAGGCTCGTAATGCCGCGCGATCAGGTGAATTACGGGTTGGCGACCGGGGTAGCCCCCATTTATTTCGGCGGCGAGCTCCTCGGCTTCGGCTTGGAGCTTCGAATATGAGCTGAGCTTGCTTCGTGTCGGGGCTGCGACCTGAACGAATACAAGCCGATCTCTCCAGGCTGAATTACGTGAAAGTAGCGCGTCGACGGCGCGCATGCGATCGAGAATGCCCTTGGTGTAATCAAAACGTTCGACACCGACGATCAGCCGCGTTCCCTCCGCAAGGCCGAATTGGGCGATCACATCGGATCGGCAATGCGCCGGAGGCGGGAGCTTTTCCAGCTCCCTCGGCGGCCATTCGATGGAGATCGGATACGCGCGTGCCCTCGTTTCATGTCCACCTAAGCTGACCGTCTGCACTTCGCGATCGATCCTGCTTTCTACGAAACGATCGACGCCCTCGATGAAATTGTTGCAGTGGAACTGGGTATGGAATCCGACAATCGTGCTGCCGAGCATTCCTTCGATGATCTCCGCCCTCCAAGGGCATATGCCGAAGGTCTCAGCATTCGGCCATGGGATGTGCCAGAAGGTGATGATCGTCGCCTTCGGTAAGCGCTCACGGATCATTCTCGGAGCAAGCGCGAAGTGATAATCCTGGACCAGCACGACGGGGTCCTCGGTATGCGCCTCAGCAAGGACGGCGTCGGCAAAGCGCTGGTTGATCTGCCGATACATCTGCCAGTCGCTGGACCTGAACGTAGGGCGCACGAAAACGATATGGCACAATGGCCAGAGCCCTTCATTGGCGAAGCCGTAATAGTAGCCGTCCTGCTCTTCATCGGAGATCCAGATGCGTCGGAGCGTGTACGCCGGAGCGACCTCGGGCACCCGGATTCTATCGTTCTCGTCGACCGCCTCCCGATCGGCGCTGCCGCTGCCGTGGGCGATCCATGTGCCGCCGCAGGCGCGCATGATTGGCTCCAGAGCCGAGACCAAGCCGCTCGCTGGCCGCTGCACCACCCTTCCCGCCTCCGTCGCGTTGTGGATGTAGGGCTCGCGATTGGAGACGACGAGAACTTCGGCCCTTGGCAGAACGCCGTGCAACACCTCTTGAAGCGATTTTGGCGTCCATTCGATCTGGCTCGTAAGCGGAACCTGGTCGGCCCTGCGCAACAGCTTATGAATTTCGCGATCGATAGACCCGCCGCTCAGCTCCAACGGTTCTCCCTGAGCACCTCGGCGCACCTCGTCGACCGCACGTCGCAAGGCGTCCATCCATCCTTGCATCATCAGTACGGCGAAAATGATCGTGCCGATGGTGAGGACCAGAACGACGCTGGCGAGCGCGGCCAAGAGATATGACAGCACCTGGCTTGATCTCGCCGCCGCGAAGCTGAGGTCGGTTAGAATGACGAGATAAGAGCGCCCACGGCTGCTTTGGACCGGGAAGGCAGCGACGAGAATCCGGCGTCCGCCGCTCGTTATGCTTGTGAAACTTTCGCCTTCGGACTTCGCAGACTTTTCGCACGAGAAGGTCGGCGGCAATTCAGGCGTCGGCGCGATCAACGACCCTGCCGGATCACAAAATCCAACCGCGAGAATCTTCTTGTCGAGTGCCACTCTCTTGAAGAGGTCGGCCAGGTGGCCCCAAGCCCGGTCCTCGACATCCCGGCTAAGCAGCGGCCCAATGGCGTTGAAAACCAGCTTGGATCTGGCCTCGACATCGCTTCGCGACCATTGCTGTACGATTCCACCGGTAAACGGAGATATCCCGAACGCAACGATTGCGGCTACCGCCAAGCCGAAAACGCCATAGCGGAAGAACTCCTTGTACGATATCGGGGTCACTCCGGAGCTACCCCGACTGTCCGCAGGGATTTGCTCGAGCCGTCTAGCAAGCGCAGCTCTCGCAGCGCCTTGGGCACTGCCGATTGCGCCAAGCGGTAGTGAGCGAATATATACCAGACCAAAGGGCGGCTGCTGTTAGCTCGGATTGGCGAGCCGCTTCCCCTCCTCAAAGCCCGTACGCTCGTTGTTGCACGTGAGACAAGTCGCACGTGCCATTTGCGTACCGTGGATTGCCAGCCGTTCATGCCGATGCGGCGTCTTTTCCTCGCAAGACAGGCAGTACGCTTGCGGAAACACATTGAGTGCCGTTTGATTCGATTTTTTGATCATGAAAGCCCCTGCGCAATATCCTTCGGAGGTCGCCCGCGAGCAAGCGGCAGCGGGGCAGATCGGCTGCCTATTGTACAGAACTGTACCGTGTTTCGTCACGTAGCAAGCTTTGCGCGCTCTGCCGAACATCACTCCTGTCCCACACAGCAGCCCGCCAACGTCCGGGTGAATTAGCGCGCGGCGGGAGCTGGGATCCCAGCGTTCCTCGGCTGGGGTCCGCCTCTCCTGACGGCATGACCTGTCCATCCGTCCCGGTCAAGGTCGGTGGTCGATTCCCCTGCCCGTCGTTCAAAGCGCGAAACCGGTTGTACGGTTGCACCCCGAGCAATCTTGCAAGTCAGCGCCTCTTGAATTCGCGCTTCACTTGCGCTTCTTCGGCAGCGCGTTCTTCCCGACGATCGAAAGCGCGATCAGACCGAATGTGATCAGGCGCGGGATGAAGTACACCGGCTCGCTCGCATTCGTCACTTGCACCACAGCCAGGACAAATCTCGCAACGGCGTCGATCACAAACGCAGCTGCAAAGAACAGGAAAAGGGTGTCGCCCGTCTTACGCCAAAACTTCAGGAAATATATGCTCGCCAGGAGCGATGCGAATGCCGTCGCACCTGAAAGAACGGGATTCAAATGGTCCATCACTCGGCCTCCCAGATCATGCCGATAAGCAGGACCGTCATGGCGAACAGGCCGATCGACAGACGCACGGCGGAAAGATCAACTTGAGGAAATACGATTTTATCGATCCACAGAGCAGCATTTTCGAAAGTCAGACCCGCGAAGCAGACGGCGCTCCATAGGAGCAACCTTGACCTGTTACCGATATATGCCCGAATGAGCAGCCATGCACAAAAGCCGCTCGTGACCGCGCAAAGCGTGTAAATCACCGCAGCCATGACTAATCCTTTCGAATCCTGAAGGCATCTGAAAATGCCTGGATGCGGTGTGGGCTGTTGTGGATGATATGTGTGATCGGGATCAAATGCCGCGAATACGCCAAGGCCAAGCTATCCACCACTGGCCGCAATTCGGGCCGCGGCGCAAAGGCATAGATTTCTGCCTCGCCGTCCAGGAAGCCATCCTTCCTCAGGGACGCTAGAGCATCGGCCATCTCGATCTTGCCCGCGTAAAGGCGTGAAGCGAGCGATTCCACGTCGAACCGCTCGCCGGGCCGCTTGTGGAAGAACAAAAGGGCTTCGAGCTGCGCCACAGAGCGAATGTAGCGTCGGACAAGCTCCTCTACCTCTTCCGGCAGTGCTTCATCAGACATCGTCGACCTCAGCCAGCGGCACGCAAGCTGATCGATTCAATGCGGAAATTCAAGACTGCTTTTCCTGCTACACAAATCTAGCCGACCGGATCAAAGACAACTGGAAAAGGCGGCGCCATCTCAGATGACACCGCCGATAAGCATGCTGGAAATATTACCGAAATCGACTCAGTACTTGAATTCAGGCATCTTCATCAGCTGATCCTTGTTGGCGTTCAGCACCACGTGTTCCGGATACCAATTGTCGCTTCGGTGGGCCGGCGTTGATGCGCTTCCCGTCGTGCTCGTCGAACCGGAATTGCCGGTCTTTCCAGCGCCATCGCTGGACGCCGTCTTCACCGGTTCTTTGGCGAATTTGAGCTGATCGAACGTTACGGCGACGTTGTGCTCGCCCATTCCAAGGAATCCTCCCACTCCGATCACCACGTTGGCAACCCGCCCGCTGGAATCCACGATCAGATCATTGATGTCGCCGATCTTCTCGTTGCTGTTGTTATAGACGTTCACGCCAACGAGTTTCGATGCACGCCATTCACCTTCCTTGTGCATGGAGGCGGTCGAGCCAGCCGGCTGCACGTTGGGCGCCGCGGTCGTCGCGTTGTTCTGGGACGACTGCGCCATGAGCGGCGTAGCCAGCAGCATCGCGGAGGCAAGAATGCAAAGTGATATCTTCATGACGATTGCTCCTACTTCTGTTGGATCATCGTCAACTCATCGCACGCTCGCAAGTTTCGTTTTCCTGAATGCGAATGTACGCTCCCGCACGAGACTTATCCGACCAGCTTGAGGCGGCTGCGCATCTTTTGATGAAGCATTGCACGTGTCACGGAAGGGTTGCATATGATGAACTCGACCATAGCGATAATGTCGTCCCTGGTGCGATTGCAGCAAGGGTTCTCGTAAGCGGCAAGAAGCCTTTGGGCTTCCTCCAAGGCTCCCACCAGGACTTCGTTATCGGTTCGGATCCGGCTTTCTTGCGATGACATCTCCGCCTCTATCGCATCAAGAATATCTGGACTCTATTGGCTGCCGTACAGTCGACTTAACGGCAGTAGGGAATCGCGTTCACGAATATGCAATGCGAAGGGGCGGCACCGCACAAGGACGGTTGTGCGCCGACAGGATGATCCCCTGACAATCGCAAGACATCGCTTTCAGCCTGGCCTCGTCCGTGACAACGATCCCTGCCCTGCGACATCCAATCACCCCGTCGCGCACCATACTGCCGAGAGCGACCGTAACGCCGGCGCGCCGGACCGCGAGAGCGTTGGCTATGTAACTATGCGTGAAAGGTACCTCGCGAGATCCGAGCCTGTCGCTGGCAACCAGGAGCCACCGCGCGAGGCGCTGGTGCAGCGTGTGCCTGGAGTTGCAGGCTGATAGTTGCGAACTGTGAATTAGGATCGCCTGAACATAGCCTAAAAGCATCTTTTCAAGCTCGACGTCGCTCTTGATCAAAGCAATCAGCTGATCGGACTGGATCCGACTCGCTTGACCCGGCACTCTCACGCTGCAGCGGTGCGGCGACACTTGCATGCCCAGGACCAACGGCACGCCGACGAAATCCTTCATCCCGAGCGTATGGATCTCTACCGGCAGGCAGTCGCCCGCACGGGTCGTGACAGAACACCCGCCTGACTCGATGAAGTACGCGTAGCGAAGAGGAGTGCCGCGATCGTAGAGAATTTGTCCTTTGTTCAGAGACACTGTCTCGCAGCTTTCGAGCAACCGGCACTGCGATGAGGCCGACAGTCGGGAGACGAGTTCGTTGCGGCTAGTGCCGCAGAAGGGCTCGTCAAGGCCAGGCCGCTTCGGGTTGAATTCGTTTTCGATCAACCGCAGCGGCGATGAAGAATGTTCCATGTCAAGCCCAATTCTAGACCGCTACAATGATTGCCTGTACGATGGGATGGATCGAGCAATCCTGGGAGTCAGGGTGACCGATAGTACTGTCGGGAAAACCCTGACACGAACCAAAAACGTTGAGGAAGTGCCAGGACGTGGGCGTTTTGCTGTCTCATTTGATACCCACCCGCATGGAGGCGCCCAGCTCAATCTCCCGGCGCGCAGCCCGCCGCCCCTTGATCCTCGTCTTCATCGCGGCAGCGATGCCTCTTGCGCTTTTCGCGGGGTGGGTCGTTTTCCTGAACGCGCAGCAGCAGCGCAGGGGCTCTCAGGCTGCCGCCGTGGAGACGCTCGATAGCGTCGTCAACCGGCTTGCCTCCGAGATCAGCCTCCAGCTCGAGATCGCCGAGACCGTCGCGGCTTCCGCAACACTCGACAAGCCGGACCTTGACGCGTTCTATCGAGAAGCGACGCGTGTCAACGAAGCACGTCCTCTTTGGCAGACGATTCAGCTCGTCGATCCCGACGGAAATCAGGTGCTTGATGTTAGCCGTCCTCTCGGAGACGGGATGCGCGCCACCGCAGACCGAGAGAATTTCGAACAGATCCTCAAAACGAGAAAGCCGGCGATCGGCGGAATTGGGCCGCGCGGTCCTCTCACCGGCAAACGCGTGGTGGCTGTCAGGGCCCCCGTCGAGCGTGATGGGCAATTGAATTTTGTACTCACGGTGGCCTTGGTGCCCGATGCAATAAGCCAGATATTGAAGAGTGCAGGCGCCCCGGCCGGCTGGGTAGGTTTTGTGGTCGATGCCAAGGGGAACATCGTCGCCCGCACCTTCGGTGAGCAATCCGAACTCGGACAATCTGCCAGCGCTACCGTCCGCCAGGCGATCGCCTCTGCACCAGAAGGAAGCTACGTGAAAACCACGCCTGGCGGCGATCAGGTCGATTCGATCTATAAAGTCATACCCGGAACCAGCGGATGGTCGGTCCATTTCGGAATACCGACGCAGGAACTGAATGGGCCTGTTCAGCGCTCAGCCATTTTCCTTGCCGGGGGTGGGGTCCTGAGCTTCCTCTTGGCTCTCACTTTGGCCTGGTACACCATACGAGACATTTCGCTGCGCCGGCGCGAGCAAGAGGCGCAGGCCGCATTGGCACTTAACGCAAGTGAAGAGCGGCGCAGGCTAACGATCGATGCCGCAGATCTTGGCGTGTTCAGCTGTGACTTTGCGACCAGAGAAGCGATCGTGTCGCCCCGCGCCCGGGAGATGCTCCGGATAGACGGATCGCGTTCCGAAGGAGATACGATCCTTCCGATAGATCGGATACTGAGCAGTATTGACCCCGCCGACCAGCGGACATTTGAGGCTTCGTTGCTGAGTTGCCGTTCGGGAAACGTGGCGATTGCCGATTTCCGGACCGCTCCCCCTCAGAGCCGGTGGCTGCGGGCCAGCGGACGGCTGTCTCGCATCGATGATAAAAACCTGGACGTCGTATATGGCGTCATTCTCGATATCGACGAGACCAAGAGAGCTGAGCTGGAGCGCCAGCAACTGCTTCGACGTCTTTCCGAAGCGGAAGAAAATGAACGCCGTAGAATCGCAAGGGAGCTTCACGATCAGATCGGCCAGACGGTCACAGGTCTCCTTCTCGGTCTAAAGAATCTGGAGCCGCTTCTGGGCACGAGCCCCAAACGCAAGCTCGGATTGGAGAGGCTCAATTGGCTGCAGGGACTCGCGAGAGGGATTGGGCGCGATATTCATCAAATCGCCTCTGACCTGCGCCCCACCGCCCTTGATGACCTGGGCCTTTACAAGGCGCTGGAGGCATTCTGCGCGGAGATCCGGCGCCGGTTCGGGATCAGCGTTGATTTTCAACCGCTGGGCAGAAGAGATCGTCTCGGCCAGGACGTCGAAATCGCGGTTTACCGCGCCGTCCAGGAGGCCGTGAACAACGTGGTCAAACACGCGCAAGCTCGAAACGTCAGTGTGGTCATCGACCGACGCACAACTGAGCTTAGGATCGTCGTCGAAGACGACGGGAACGGCTTCGACTTTCAGGAATTCTCGCAGGGTGAGAGCCGCCACCCAAAATTGGGCCTGTCCGTCATCGAGGAGCGCCTCACGCTGCTCGGCGGATCTTTGGCGATTGAATCTGAACCCGGCCACGGCACCTCTCTCTTCATGAGAATACCGCTGCCAATCGAGGAGATGGGCTATGTGCCCGATCCGGATCACGTTGACTGACGATCATCCGCTTGTTCTGGCCGGAATGAAGGCGTTGCTTCAAGACGTGCATGACATTGAGATCGTCGGGGAAGCAACGGATGGACAGACCGCCCTAGACATCATTCGCCAGGCCACACCGGACATTGCCATCCTGGACATTTCACTTCCCGGTATCAGTGGCCTCGAAGTTGCTCGCACTCTAGCGACGCAGCTTCCTCAAGTTCGTCTTCTGGCGCTGACCGTGCACGAGGATCACGCCTACGTTCAGCCTATGCTGCAAGCGGGAGCTCGCGGCTATCTGCTGAAGCGCTCTGCGGCCGACGAGCTCGAGCGCGCAGTTCGCGCGATTGCTGGAGGTGGATTGTATCTGGATCCTGCAATAGCGGAGAAAGCACTTCCATCTGCGCAGGGCGCCCATTCGTCTTCCGGCGCTTCCACAGCCGGCGAGCTGACACCGCGCGAGAGTGAGGTTCTCAGATTTATTGCACAAGGCTTCAGCAACAAGGAAATTGCCAATCAGCTAAGCATCAGCATCAAGACCGTCGAAACTTACAAGGCCAGGGCGGTCGAAAAGCTCGGACTGTTCACGCGTGCCGACATCGTGCGCTACGGCGTGGCCCTTGGCTGGTTGGGCCATTCGGGAAAGAGTGCCGATCAAGTTTGAGCGGGAAGTAGGTGGGCCAAACGGCCCTGCGCGCGGCATGCGGACGTCAGGATTATCCCGACAGGCCCCGCTCATCTCCTGACTGCCCGATGGGACGCCGTCCACTATCTTCCAAGAAGCGGACGAGAGAACCAACGCGAATCGCCGGCCGAACGGCTTTTGCACTCCGCACCTTTTTGGACGGATCAGTGTTGTTTGGAGGCATATATGAGAAATGTACTTTTCCGAGGACGTGCCCGTCGTCGGCTCTTTGCACAGTATGAGAAACTGCCCGAGCTCGCTACTCGGACGAACTCGCGGCTCGATGCCCACACGGCTAGAACCGCGGGCATTTGCCTCGCTTGCGTTTACATCACCTGTCTTCTGTTCTCGGCGTACGCGATTGCTTGATGACAACAGGCGTGGCAACCGACAGAATCACGAAGTTGGATTCATTGCCCCGATCCCTTGCAGGAACTCGTTTGGTTATGGATACAGTCGTGGTTCTCCTGGTCCTCGGTATGTTGTTCACGGCTCTTTGTTTTGCGGCGCTGGAGATCGCGGCACGTCGATTTCCCCGGACTTTTGGGCGTCAGCTTCCGATGTAATGTGCGGCGCACCCATCTCACTGCGCGATGAATATTGCTGTTATGCAAGGTGAGGGCCGCCTCGATCGACGGCCCTCCAAGTTTGCGCTTATCGGCAGACACGCACGTGCTTGACGATACGCCGACCATGATAGCCGCGTGTGACTATGGTTCGCACGGTGCAGACCCTCCGATGATGATGATACTGATAGCCGGCCTGCATCGTCTCGGATGTTGCCGCTGCGCCGACCGGTGGCGCCATCATCGCATTGGCAGGAACCAAGAACTGAGTGCCTGCAAGCAGAGCAGCGGCCGCAAATCCATAGGCGATTTTCTTCATAGTTTTTCCTTGTCGTATGCCCCTCCGCACTTCTATGTCGGTCCAATGAATGCGGAGTGAACGACGACACCGACAATCGTCGTCGCGATCTTTCGCCGCAGATGCAGAAATGGATAGATGACTCCGTCGCGGAGACGGGTTGGGATTGAGGCCCATCCTAATCCGCTTGCATGTCCCGCAGGAACTGCCGAAGTTGCTTTTGATTATTCACGTGTCAAAAGTCGCCATCTCGAACGCACTGCCCTCAATGGAGTAGAGCGAACAGCGGCCTTGATGGAAGGGAGTGAACAGGCACTCTCGCCGAGCACAAGGGAGCCTGTCGTGCTTTCGCTGATGGATATCGCTGCCGTTCTGCTTACATTGTCTGCCGTCTTCGGCTGGCTCAATCACAAGTTCCTGCCGCTCTCCCGCAGCGTAGGTCTTCTCGTGATGAGCGTCCTGACGTCACTGCTCCTGATCGGCTTAGATGCGGCGTTTCCCACAATTCAACTACTAGACCAGCTTGCCAACGGGCTCCGGCAGATCGACTTTGCCGAAGTCGTGGTGAATGGGATGCTGGCATTTCTGCTGTTCGCCGGCGCGTTGCACGTAGATCTTGACACACTCAGAAGCCGCGCCATTCCGGTTTTTATTCTGGCCGTCCTCGGCACCTCAATTTCAACCGTCCTCGTAGGCCTGATGTTCTGGTTCATCTGCGGCCTTTTAAACCTCTCCGTATCGTTGGCTTGGGCATTCGTGTTCGGCGCACTGATCAGTCCGACTGACCCCGTTGCTGTCCTGAGTACGCTTCGCAACACCAAAGTGCCCAAAGAGCTGCAGATCGAGACGGAAGGCGAGGCATTGTTCAACGACGGCGTCGGGATTGTTCTATTCACCATCATGCTTCGCTTTGCGAGCACCGGAGACGGCGGTCAGGTTTCGGCCGCCGATGTCGCTGAGTTACTCGTTCGCGAAGCTGGTGGCGGGATAGTGCTGGGCTTGTTGACTGGCTATGTTGCGTATCGCGCGATGCGGCTCATCGACGACTACGCCATCGAGGTGCTGATCTCCCTTGCCCTCGTTACCGGAACCTACGCACTTGCGCTGCATTTGCACGTCAGTGGCCCGCTCTCCATGGTCGCCGCGGGCCTCCTCATCGGCGACCGAGGACCTCGATACGCAATGAGTGAGCGGACACAAGGATATCTCTTCGCGCTCTGGACCCTCATCGACGAAATTCTCAACTCGGTCCTTTTTCTGCTCATCGGGCTCGAGACATTGATGCTGCGCTTCGATCCTCGCAGCCTCGGTCTGGCGGCAGCGACGGTGCCAATCGTTCTCTTCGCCCGCTTTGTTTCTGTTTCGGTTCAACCATTTCTGTTCGGATGGACTCGGCTGCTTTCCCTGCGCAACGCGCCCTTTCTCACCTGGGCGGGCGTTCGAGGCGGGATTTCAGTTGCACTCGCCCTATCAATGCCGGATAGCCCGGCCAAGGCCGCCATGCTCGCGTCAACTTATGGGGTCGTCCTGTTCAGCATCATCATTCAAGGCTCGACCCTAGGCTGGGTGGCAAGGCGGACTGTCGGATAATAAGTCTCGTCTCGAGTCGTCGTTCAAGCGACATGCCCTCACTTTATCCGTTTCAATCCTCGTAGCTGTCGATGACGGCATCTGCGATAACGCGTTTGGTGAGGACGCCGACGACATCGTTCACGCGCGGGCGGGAGGCAGAGCGGACAACGATTGCCGCGCCGGCCCGATGACGCTTCAACCTGGCAAACACCAAACTCAAGAGGTCCTGATCGCGGCAAATGACCATCCGCCGCTCGACGAATTGCTCGACCACGAGAGCTGGATTCGATTGCGACTCCGCCCATAAGCCGGAACGTGGTGGGATCAGGCCGACAATCCGGCCTTCGCGCTCAACCACGATAGGAAGTGCATCATCGATATCTTCCGCAGCCATAGCCTGTTTTAGCGTCGTTCCTACTCCGGCGACGATAAAGCGCCTTTCCATGATGTCCTGGGCCTGCTTCACCAGATAGAGGTTAATATGGCGCTCCTTTGGAATGCGGTGCCCGCGGTGGCGCAGCTTGACCGTGTAGATCGTCTCGTTGACGAGTGCACGCCTGACGCCCGCAGCCAACGCCACCGCAACGATCACCGGAACGATGATTGCGTAATCGCGGGTCATCTCGAAGACCATCACGATCGCCGTCATGACGCCGCCCGTACCTGCACCGACGATGGCCGCCATTCCAATGATCGCGGCCGAAGATGGCGTTAGCCCTGAATGAGGCAGGATTGAATTGGTTGCAGCGGCAAAGGCGGCCCCCAGCGTTGCGCCAAGGTAAAGTGATGGCGAGAAGATCCCGCCCGACGCCCCGCAGCCGAGGCTGACCGTCGATGCCAACAGCTTCAGCACGAACAGCAGGGCCAGTAACCCCGCCGCCGTCATCTTGTGGTCCAGTATCTCCTGAATGACGGAGTAGCCCACTCCGTCGACGTAGGAGTGGCCAAAGGCATGGGTGAGCACCACCATCGTCAGGCCGATTGACGACATGCCGATGATATTTTGAACATACTCGTTGCCAGACAGCTTCGGAAACCCGTCTTCCATGAAGACGAGCAGACGAATAAACGCCCAGGCTGCCGCTCCAGACAACAGGCCAAGCAGGACGAATGCGAGAGCTTCCTGCGCATTGAAGGATGCAACCATGCTGAACTGCATATCCGGAACCGAAAAGGCCGGATCCGGACCGATCAGGATGCGCCCGATCGTCGTCGCAGCGCCCGTGGCCACGACGACTGGAAGGAATGTTCGATTTGAAACTTCCGGCAGAAGAATTTCCAGAGCAAACAGCACGCCGCCCAGCGGAGTATTGAAGGTTGCGGCAATGCCTGCGCCGGCGCCCGCGGAGAGCAGCGTGATCCTCTGCCGGGTCGAAAGCCCGATGAATTGGGCAAAGGCAGAGCCGAGAGCTGAGCCTATCTGAATGATAGGCCCTTCGCGCCCGACCGCGGCGCCGCTCCCGATCGATACTGCGGATGCCAGCGCCTTTACCAAGGCCACCGCGCCGCGAATTTTGCCGCGCTTGTAAAATATCGAGTCCATCACTTCAGGGACGCCATGACCCTTGGCCTCGGGAGCGAAGCGCCGAACGAGGAAGACGACAATGAGGCCGCCGATCACAGGTGCGAGTAGAATAAAGTCCCCAAAAGGGCTGGGACCCTCACTGATGTTCGCGTCATAAGCGACACTCAGCGTGCCCCTGTAAAACAAATTGTGCACTAGCGCGATCAGAACGCGAAAGACGACGGCACCAAGCCCGGTCAGGACACCGATCATCAACGCAAGCGCGCAAAGCACGAGAAGGCTGACCTTCCGCTCTTCAGCAAACCGCTCAACGCTGCTGCCGATCAGGGCTTTTCTTGTGCCGTAAGACAGGACTGAGGCCATTTGGTCACCCGGGCGTACGATACGAGGATACGAACTCCCGGTTCCGAAAAGTGGTTCCTGCGACAGGTTGGGGACAACCGCGTCAATCGAGCGTCCACATCCCCACGATCGCACCTCCCTTCTGGTGGGCGTTACTTCATGGCACCCGGCGCCAAGTAGTCAGGAAGTTCCAATTCGTCGGCGATGTCCCGCCCAATTGCGAGCCTCGCCACGCCTGGTATCGAGAAACTTCTGACCACGACGTTGCGGAAGAGCATTCCCCAGCGCGTTCTCGGCGCCAGCGCCCCAGCAAAGCGCTCGGCACCCCGCTGTTTCCGGCCTATATAACTCTTCAACCGCGCCTCGTACGTGGCAAACGCCTCGGAATATCGTCCACCGGCCATGGCAAGTTCGCCGGCCAAAACATAGGCTGAAATCATCGCCAGCGCCGCCCCCTGACCTGCCAGGAGCGAGACGCAGAAGGCGGCATCACCAATGAGTGCTATCCGCCCTCGTGACCAGTTGGGCATCCTGATCTGACTGACGGTGTCGAAGTAGAGTTCACCAGTGCGCTCCAGTTCGGCGAGCATCTGATCGCACTCCCAGCCATCTCCGCCATAGATTTCACGAAGGAGCGCCTTTTGCGAGGCCGGCGTTTCCGGCAACACTGAGTGATGCTCAGCAAATATCAAGAGAAACAACGTACGATCATCACGCAGCGTAAAGCGGCCTACCATGCGGCCCGGTTGACCGTAGATCAAATACACATCCTCGTCACGCGGCCGATAGCCCGGAGCTTCGAACGCGGCCACGATATACCCCAGATGTCGCTCGAACTGCGTCGGCGGTCCAAAAGCCAACTTCCGAACGGCCGAATGCAGGCCGTCTGCCCCAATGAGAAGGTCAAACCTGCGCCTGCCGCCGTGCTTCAGTTGGACTTCGACGCCATCCGGTTTCTCTTCGACGAGAATGATTTCGTCTCCGAAAATGGCTTCAACGCAGCCGCTGATCCGTTCGAACAGCATGCGCGAGAGGTCACTGCGCTGAAGAGTAACGTATTTTCCATTCGTCAACTCGGCGAAAACGTCGATACCGAAGCCGGCCAGCCGATGGCCAGCTTCATCTACGATCCGAAATTCCTGAGCGTGGTAGCCGTCGCGGTTGATCGCCGGGATCAATCCCATCCGTTCGGCGATGGTGTAGCCCAGCCCCCAGAAGTCGATGACATAGCCTCCGCTCCGCAGCGTGGAGGCGCGCTCGACGAGCGTCGGTTGAAAGCCGGCTGCTTTCAGCCAATAGGCAAGCGTGGGCCCGGCAATTCCAACCCCGGAGATTAGAACGCTGTTCATGCCATCTCCTCAAAAACGAACGACGATCGGCACACGATCCCCGAGCTCGCTCTGGTGCTTCGGTGGCCTTGGGACGAGAATTATTCGCTTGCGTACAAGAACATTTGAGGCCGCGACAGAGTATTACATTCATCGCGACGGGATCGCCGCGATGATGTTCCGAGCACTCTCGCCTGCGCAACTTCAATCTCGAGCTTCGGAGACTGGACTGCTCCGACAAAGGAGACGACTTGGAAAACAAGTTGACTGTTCATGTCCGGCATATCGAGCGCACCCTTCGTGTAAGCGCAATCGCTCTATTCTTCGCTCTTTCGGTCTGGCTGCTTCGCGACATACTGTTGCTCTTGTTCAGCGCCGTGGTCATCGCTTGCGTCTTGCGGGGCGCCAGCGACGCGGTCCGTCGCGTAACGCGCCTCGGGCCATACACGGCATTGATTTCCGTCATTCTCGTGACAGGCCTCGCACTCGGTACGCTGCTGTGGTGGAGGGGCAGCGCCATTTTCAATCAAGCCGACGAAATCAGCCGGCAACTGAGAACCCAACTATCGCGGATATGGGACGAAATGCAAAACAGCTCGTGGGGCTCGATCTTAGCTCAACAGTTGCAGATCGCCGGAAAGTCTCTGCGCACTGGCCTGACCGGCTACGTCACAGGCGTCGTTGGCTCCGTTCTCGGCATAGGTGGCACTCTCGTCGTTACGGCGGCGACAGCCGTATTTCTCGCTGCCTCGCCCCAACTCTATCTTGAAGGCTCGCTTCGTTTGCTTCCAATGGCTTGGCGACCACGCGGCCGCCACGTCGCCGGAGAGCTCGGTGCTACGCTTAGGCTCTGGTTTCTCGGCCAACTCGTCGACATGCTGATCGTGGGCGTGCTGCTCGGATTGGGCCTTCTCCTCATTGGCTCGCCTTTGCCACTATCACTGGCCCTACTGGCGGCCCTTCTGAACTTCGTACCATACATCGGGGCACTTGCAGGAGCAGTGCCGGCGATCCTTGTGGCTCTGGCACAGTCTCCTGCCCTTGCCGCTTGGGTCGCGCTCTTGTTTTTGACGATCCAGCTGTTGGAGGGAAATGTCATCGCACCATGGATTCAGAAACGAACGGTCTCGCTGCCGCCCGCACTTACAATCCTTTCCCAAACCGTTCTCGGCACTCTCTTCGGTTTGATCGGGTTGATCGTTGCTACGCCTTTGATCGCTGTCCTGCTCGTTGCCGTCCGCATGATCTATGTTGAATCGTTCCTGGAGCGCGAGAGTAGACCGGTTTCCCTTGTTGAAGAACACCACTAAAAGAGCGGAGGCTGTGTAGTTTGTACGGTGTCGTACACTCGCGACTCCGGCCGGGCACTCGGCGCGACAAAGTGTCCCGAACTCTTGACGCGAGAAACCAACATAGCAGGCTCAAGTTGAGACCGCATTCTGAAGCTAGAGGAGCCACAGATGCGGAGACTTACACTTGCCTTTTCTCTGACCGGCCTCATCGCGATTTCTCCCGTCGGCAGTACCCAAGCTGCACCTTTGACCGCGCTCTCGGCTGCCGCGAGCCCGACGCAGCACACGTCGGCAGTGCAGGATAATCTCACCCAGATTCGCTGGCATGGCGGCTGGGGGATCGGCGCCGGCCTGCTGGCAGGAGCCTTGATCGGCTCCGCCATTGCGACCCCCTACTATGAGGAATATCCGCCATACTATGGATACAGATACCCCTACGGCTACCGTGGGTACTATCCGGCTTACGCCTATACACCTTACTGGGGTGGCTATGGTTGGGGGCCGCGACCATACGCCTGGGGCCCGCGCCCCTTGCGCTATAGCTACGGCTGGTCCGCGCCGAGCCCGTGGGAATATACGGTCCGGCGCGCGCACCCCTGGCGTCATAGCTACGGCTGGGCGCCGCGGCACTATCGGCACCACCATCACGGCGTGATCCGTGCGCACCATCGGTGGTGACGCTGCGCCTGTAGCAAAGTGCCCGGCCGCATTCAGTCAGTGGAGAAGCGCGCCGGGCGACGACGAACATTTCGTTGGAGAGGCTGCTGTCGACGTCGGGACAGAACCACCGATCGCAGAACAGGATGTCCGCCAGCATTCGAAAGACTTCGAGAGGGCAATCACGGTGCAAGATTGGCTGTGTTGACGTCCTGCTTCCGAGTGACGTGCGTACCTACGGCTCGTTCCGCCGAGTATCAAAGCTCGTGCTTCCACAATGCGGGCATTTCGGAATCTTGTGTCCTTTTGTGACGTGAGTGGCCTGATGACATCGCTCACACCTGAAGTCTCCAGTCTCTTGGGCTGTCTCACCTGCATGCGCCGCCATGATACTTCTCCCTGTTGAGCGCGGGCGCCCCGTTTGGTCAAAGGGTCGCGAGCGGAAAGAGTTGCTAATTGTGTTCGGGGTCGTCAAAGCAACACCCTCAACCGATCGGAGCTTGCCCCTACATGCGTTCTTTGACGCCTGCCTCTACAAGCCACCAATTCACCGGGTAGCTCGTGAAAAATCCCGCGATCATCGCAATCTGCATCATGAACCAAAACTCCGGCATGGATGGCTCGAGCCTCACCCCGAAGAAATTCCTGAAGATCGCGAACTGCGCGATCGCCATAAAGCCGTACATGCCGATTTGCCAGGCAGTCAGTGAGAGAGTGTCTGCCTTCACGGCCTGAACGATTCCTGCGCCCGGTGACAAGTCGCGCATCGGTTTGATCGTGAAGTACTGAAATGCGACGCCGAGCACGAAGGCGAACAGGTAATCCACCACCCAGATGGCGAACATCTTCTCTGAAAAAAGGCTTTTCCATCCGGCCCAGATCGCAATCACCGGAAACGCAAGCACAAGGGTTTCAGCGATGATGTCCCCGAGCGTACATCCGGCTCCGCAGTGCATGGCACCTTTTGCCACCATGACAGGGAAAGGAGTGCCCTTCTTGCTATCGGAGTGCTCAGTTATCTCAGCCGCATCACGCGCTGCAAGCCGCCCAAACTGGTAGTACATCCACAAGGTCAGTACGGTGCCGAACAGACCGTTGACTGGCCAGACGACATTCATGATCCACATGCGCTGTGGATGGCGGATCAGGTCGATCGAGATTACGATCGCGCAGACAAGTCCGACGGCCAGACTAGCCAGCGCCATATCTCTAAGCCAAACTGGAATCATGGCTCCTCCGTTGCTCGGAGAAGCAAACGTTCTGAAGATCGCTTTCGTTCAACTCGAGCCTTGGAGTTGGGCAGGATCAAGAGCTTTATCGCGAGCGAGCTCTCTGCAGAAGTCGTATTCGACGTTCAACCCCGCAGACGGCGGCCGATCTGCCGATCATACTCGCGCTGTATCAATCCAGAGCACGAACAGGCCAAATGCTCCAGCTGAGCCCGGTCGACCAGAGATATCGCGGCTCGAGCGTTGCGGATTATTCCGTCCTGCTCGAATGTCTCAAGACATTCGCTTACGCTCGCCCGCCGGATCCCGATTAGCTGGGCCAAAACGGCGTGCGTGATCGGCAACTCGCTGGTATCCGTTGCGTTCGCCGCCACGAGCAGCCAGCGGGCAAGCCGCTGCTTGACCGAATGGAGCGAATTGCACGCTCCTACCTGGGAAGTCTGAAACAAGACAAGGTTGACGTAACGAAGGATCAGCTCGCGAAGGACCACCAATTCATCGAGCGCCGCAAGGAAGGCCACCACCGGAATTCGCAGGGCCGTTCCGCCCACCTGAACGACCCGACGGTGCGGCGGCATCGGATCGTCCGGCGCTAATATGCAGGGAGAGCCAATCATTCCCTCGGACCCGACCAGCCAAGCCTCCACGAAGCGCCCAGCCTCGACCTTGGCTGAGACGGATACGAGGCCGCTGCCAAGAAAGTAGACGTACTCCATCGGCAAGCGCCAATGGTGGAGGACCTGACGCGGCTTGAGCTCGACATCCGTCCCCATCGACTGAAGCACTGCCAGCTCCGGCTTTGGAATGCAGCGCAACAGCTTGTTTCGTACAGCCAAGTGTCGAGAAAGATCGTTTGGCGCAATCGGCCTCAAAGCCGGGCCCGTCGCTTGGCCGTCGCGCATTTTCGCTACTCCCCGCGATCCCGTGGGCGATCAGCCCGTCACGGGTCTAAGGAGGGTAAAGCTGTCGGGACCGTCTGCGGTTCCTAGCCGTGCATGAGACTATTTTTCATGTCGATCGCCTCGATTTGATGCCTTGTCCTCGAAACGAAGAGCGGCTCGGATCAGCGCGAGATGGCTCAATCCCTGAGGGAAGTTGCCAGCAAGGCGTCGATCACGAACGTTGAACTCCTCAGCTAGAAGCCCCAGTTCATTTCGCGCATGCAACAGGTGCTCGAAGGTTCTCTCCGCTTCAGCCCGCAAGAGCGAGCACCTAACAGCCTCAGGCCACTGCGTCTCGACATCGAACTTCGCAATCCAACCGCGCCAACGTCTCCAACGGCTTCATTCACTCACCATCCCGCGCCAGCAGACGAACATCGCGGCCCTCTATGGACGAGTGGCGATGTTCGCCTAAGGTGGAGGACTACTTCGACCCGGCGTTGTTGTTGGAAGAGCCGGACGCGGTCGTGCCCTGAGAGTTGGTTGCGGAGCCGGTCGTGGTCGTGTTCATGGCTTCGAACACGGACATGCCATGTGGACCGATCGTCATCACCATCGGATTGCCGTCCTTCGTCTTGGCCTGGACGACGAAGGATTCCGCAACGATCTTGATGTCGGTGAAACCTGCCTTCTTCAGATCATCCTGGATTTTCTGCACCGCCGTATTCTGGCCCGAGCTGGTGGCTGCTTGCGAGGGTGCCGTGGAATTGGCGCCACCTTGCGCGAGTACCGGACTGGAAGCCGTGGCTGCGAGCAAGAAGGCTGCCAAAAGCGTGGTCTTCATCGCTGTCTCCTACAGTTTGACGGATCAATATCGCGACAGCGCTGGCCGGCCCCAGACGTTCCGCCAGAAACAGTCGCGGTCGCGCGAACTCGGTACGAGAGCGAACGAAGCGGAGGACGAGCTTCTGCCGATAACCGGCCTGCGGCCAATTCAGCCGGAAAGCAATTCGGGCGCGGACTCTCCCTCTCCAAACGCCAATCGGCTGGCGTGGCTGAATATCTCGTAACCATCGTCACGCGCGACCGCGACGAGCGTGACGCCGGCCCTCTCAGCGGTCTCGATCGCCAGCGAAGTCGGCGCCGATACGGCGACGAGGAGCGGCGCGCCCATTCTTGCTGTCTTTTGCACCAGCTCGACGGATACCCGACTGGTGATGAGGACAGCTCCCGATGACGTCTCCAGGCCGGCCCTGGCGACCGCTCCCGCGAGTTTGTCCAAGGCGTTATGGCGGCCGACATCTTCCTTTATCAATCGAATGGCATTGCCGTCCCAAAACGCCGCAGCGTGCATCGCCCCTGTCGCGTGGTTGTGATGCTGGAGCGGCCGTAACGAGCGCATCGCTGTCAGGATGTCGAAGGCGCGAAATCCGCCCCGGCTGACGATGCGCGGCAGCCGCGGGCAAGCGTGCTCCAGGCTTTCGATTCCGCAGAGGCCGCAGCCGACCGGCCCGACCATCGCCCTCCGTCTGCTTGCAAGGAGATCACCATGGGAGTTGTCGAGCCAGATCCGCACTTCGCAACCGCGCTCGAGCTCGACGATTTCGATGCTGATGATGTCCTCGCACCGCTCGACAATGCCCTCGCTCAAGCTAAAACCGACGCCAAAATCCCAGAGGTCGGCGGGCGAAGCCATCATCACAGCGTAAGTCGAGCCGTTGTAGGTGAGCGCTATCGGCCGCTCCTCTGCGACCCTGCGGGAGGAGGGGATTGGGCGGCTCCCTCGCCACACCAACTCCGGTTTGTCGAGCGTACAGCGATCACCCATGTCCCACTCCCATTGGCGTCTGCCAACCTCTTCCGGAGAGCCAAGTTCCAGCTCGAGATTTCTTTGTACGGCAGCGCGCAAATTATCGTGCGCGAGGAGACACAGAGGCCCGCTTCCGCTCCATCGCATTGAGTAGTTTGCGTTTTTCGCTCGACGGTCGCTGTGCTTTGCTCCGATTTCAAAAATTCGGACCGAGGAACCCCCCTGACGAACATACGTTGGCGAGGCACAGGCTGGCCGGTTCCCGAAGAGAAGCAAGATCATGGCACGACCACACGAAGCTGGTGACGAGACCCCAGAAAAGACGGTTGAATACGACGGTCCATCTGGCGGATGGGGGTCCCTCAAAGGGATAGCCCAAATCTTCGGGAAGGAGTGGGACTCGCCGGCGGCCTTGAATACGCTCCGTCGCCAGAACAAGCCGAAAGGCTTTATGTGCGTTTCCTGCTCGTGGGCCAAGCCGGCCGACTATCACGCCTTCGAGTTCTGCGAGAATGGCGCCAAGGCTACTCTCTGGGAGCTGACCACGCGTCGGTGCAAGCCGGATTTCTTCGCCAAGCATACACTGACCGAGCTGCGCTCCTGGAGCGACTACGATCTCGAACAACAGGGCCGCCTGACCGAACCACTGCGCTATGACGGTGCTACTGACTGTTATGTGCCATGTAGCTGGGACGAAGCATTTCAAGCGATCGGCGCGCAGCTGAAGGCACTCGATCCGAAATCCGTAATTTTCTATTCGTCCGGGCGGGCGAGCCTCGAGACATCGTACCTGTACGCGCTGTTCGCGCGGGTCTACGGCAACAACAATCTGCCTGACAGTTCCAACATGTGTCACGAGACGACGTCCGTCGCGCTCAAGAAGCTGATCGGCGCGGGCGTAGGCACTGTGGTCTTCGACGATCTCAGCAACTGTGACGCGATGTTCTTTTTTGGTCAGAATACCGGGTCGAACAGTCCGCGGTTTTTGCATCCGTTGCAGGACGCAGCCAGGCGCGGCGTCCAGATCATCACCTTCAATCCGGTCCGCGAGAAAGGCCTCGAAACTTTCGTCAATCCACAGAATCCGACGGAGATGCTGACCGGCAAGGCGACTCAGATCAGCAGTCAGTATCACCAGGTGAAGGCCGGCGGCGACATTGCCGTCATCATGGGAATTTGCAAGCACGTCTTCGCCGCGGACGACGCAGCCAAACAGCAGGGCAAGAGAGTTCTCGACGCCCCCTTCATCGAACAGCACACCCACGGCTTCGAAGCGTTCGAGGCCAAGGTCCGGGCAACGGACTGGAGCGAGATCGAGACCGCATCCGGTCTTAGCCGGTCGGCCATCGAAGGCGCAGCTCAGGTCTATGTCGAGGCTGATCGCGTGATCGGGATCTACGGCATGGGCCTGACCCAGCACGTGCACGGTTTCGAGAACGTGGCGATGCTGGTGAACATGCTGCTCCTGAAGGGCAACATCGGACGAGATGGCACCGGCATCTCGCCCGTACGTGGACACTCGAACGTCCAGGGCCAGCGTACCGTCGGCATCTCCGAGAAGCCTGAATTGGTCCCTCTCGACAAATACGCCAAGCAATTCGGATTCGAGCCGCCACGCGACAAGGGCATGAACACCGTTGAGACCTGCGAAGGCGTCCTCGCCGGCAAGGTCAAGGCGTTCATCGGGCTCGGCGGTAATTTCGTCCGTGCCATTCCCGAGCGATCGAAGATGGAACAAGCTTGGCGCGGACTGGAGCTGACGGTCCAGATTGCCACCAAGCTCAACCGCAGCCACCTCGTGCAGGGCAAGGCCGCCTATCTTTTGCCGTGCCTCGGCCGCACCGAAGAAGACATCCAGGCAAGCGGGCAGCAAGCCGTCAGCATGGAGGATACTTTCAGCTGCATCCAGGGCTCGATCGGGTTGCGCAAGCCTGCGAGCGAGCACCTGAAATCGGAAGTGGCCATCGTCGCAGGTCTCGCCACGGCGACCTTGCCCACGAACCCGAAGCTGAAATGGGACGAATGGGTCGGCAACTACGATCTCATTCGCAACGAGATCGCGGAGACCTATCCGGACCAATTCCACGCTTTCAATGACCGGATGTTCACGCCCGGCGGCTTTTATCGCGGCAACTCCGCGCGCGAGCGGATCTGGAAGACGGAAACCGGCAAGGCGGAATTTACTGCTCCGGAGACTCTCAGCTCCACCGGCTTCGCGGACGCCCCCGGCCGATTCCGGTTGCTCACGATGCGCAGCAATGACCAGTTCAATACCACGATCTACGGCTACAGCGATCGCCTGCGGGGGATCGAGGGCACACGGGATGTGCTGCTGATGAACCCCGAAGAGATTGCACGCGCCGGACTCCAGGATGGCCAGATGGTCTATCTCGTCAGCGACGCAGAAGACGGCATCGCGCGTGAGGTTGGGCCACTCAAAGTGACGCCCTTCAAGCTGCCGGATGGATGCCTTGGAGCCTACTATCCGGAAATGAATCCCCTGATCCCGCTGTCGCACCACGACATCCATTCGAAGACGCCGGCCGCAAAGTCGGTACCGGTCCGAATCCGCGCGTGAGCAAGGCGTGCGGCAGGGGGTCGATGAATGCAGCTTTTTCGTCCCGGCGCGAACACGATTGCGACGGTGGTGATCGCAGCGATTGGAGCGATGCCGGTGCTTGCAGTGGGACTGTCCTATGAGGTGATGCGATCCCCTTACATCACCAACCAAAACGTCACGCGGAACCAGCCGGTGCCGTTCAGTCACGAGCATCACGTTTCCGGTCTCGGCCTGGACTGCCGGTATTGCCACACCTCGGTGGAGAACGCGCGCTTTGCCGGCATCCCGCCGACCGAGACCTGCATGACCTGCCATTCGCAGATATGGACCAACGCGCAGATGCTCGCGCCGGTGCGCGAGAGTCTTGGCAAGAACCAGCCAATGGCCTGGGAGCGCGTGCACCGCCTCCCCGGCTACGTCTATTTTGATCATTCGGTCCATGTCGCAAAAGGGGTTGGATGCACCACCTGTCACGGCGACGTGGGCGGGATGCGGCTGATGCGCCAAGCCGCGCCGCTGACGATGCAATGGTGTCTCGATTGTCACCGCGCTCCTGAACGTTACCTGCGTCCACGCGAAGCGGTTTTCGATCCAACCTGGCAGACCCCGAAGAACCAGGCCGAGGTCGGGCCCAGGCTTGCCGCACGCTATCACATCAACACGAGGCATTTGACGGACTGCACGATATGCCACCGCTGAAGGAATTGCCGACGCGGCCAAATCCTGCCGGGCGCAGCAAGCTCAATCGCCGTCAGGCGCTCAGCTTGCTGGCGACCGGCATGGCGGGTGGGCTCGCGGCTTGCAGCAAACCCGACGAGCAGATCCTGCCCTATGTCAGGATGCCAGAGCGCATCGTTCCCGGGGAACCGCTGAAATTCGCAACGACACTTCCGTTGGCGGGGATCGGTCGCGGCGTGATCGTGACTTCTATTGACGGCAGGCCGATCAAAGTGGAAGGCAACCCGCGTCATCCGGGCAGCCTGGGTGCCACGGACGTTTTCGCTGAAGCAGCCGTTCTTTCGCTGTATGATCCCGACCGCTCGCGCACGATCCTGCACAATGGCGCGATTGCGCCCCGCGAAGCGTTGAACCGAGCGCTGGTGACCGAACTCTCCGAGACCCGCAGCAGCCAGGGTAAAGGCCTGCGCTTGTTGACCGGGCGAACCACCTCCCCGACTCTGCTGCGCCAGATCGATGGCCTGCTTCAGGCGTTCCCGGCCGCTTCGTGGCACGCGTACGATCCAACGGACGACGATAACGCGCATGAAGGTGGGCAGCTCGCTTATGGCCAGCCTGTGCGCAGCATTGCCGATTTCGCAAAGGCCCGGGTGATCGTCGCGCTCGATGCCGATCCGCTCGGGCATGGCCCCGATCAGATACGGATTGGCCGCGGCTACGCAATTAGCCGCGGCGAGCCGAATGCCTTCTCGCGTCTCTATTGTCTTGAGAGCGCACTCACGCTCACCGGAGCAAAGGCGGACGAACGTCTGGCGCTTCGTCCCGAGGCGATCGAACGATTCGCGGCGAGCCTCGCGCGGGAGCTCGGCGCGAATGCAAGCGCCACCGAACTTGCCGACCGCGAACGTCTGCTGCTTCGGAAGATCACAGCCGACTTGAACTCCCACAAGGGCGAGGCGCTCGTCATCGCGGGCCCGGCAATGTCCAGGGAAGTCCACGCATTGGTGCATTGGATCAATGCCCAGCTCGATGCGCCCGTTCGGCTCATCGATCCCATTGATCGCACGCCATCCGGCAAGCAGGCGGGAACGCTTGAACAGCTCGCTGGCGATCTGGACTCCGGCCGCGTGCGTCAGCTCGTCATGATCGGCGTCAATCCCGCTTATGACGCACCATCCGATCTGCACTTCGGGGCCCGGGCGCAGAAAGCGGCCTTTCGCCTTCATATGGGCGAGTACGCGGACGAAACCGCGGCAATCGCCAACTGGCATGTCCCGCAAAGCCATCGGCTGGAAACGTGGTCGGATCTGCGGGCTGGTGACGGGACGGCCAGCATCATCCAGCCTCTGATCAAGCCGCTCTACGAGAGCTTCAGCGAGCACGAGCTTCTCGCCTGGCTGAGCGGCGCAGAAGACGCGGGCGCTTACGAATTGGTGCGGCAGACCTGGAGGACCGCGGCCGCTGCGGATTTCGAGGCATGGTGGCAGCGCGTGCTGCACGACGGGATCATTGCAGGAAGCGGCGCCATTGCTGTTTCCCTCGCTGCTCCGCTCCTGCCGCCACTCGCGGATCCCGAGCCTCACGACAAGCGCGATGACGAGATCAGCCTGGTTTTGCGCCCTGATCCTTGCCTCTGGGATGGCTCATACGCCAACAACGCCTGGCTCCAGGAGTGTCCGAAACCGCTCAGCAAGCAGGTCTGGGGCAATGCGCTCGCGCTGCATCCGGATGAGGCAACCCGCCTCGGACTCACGCCCGGCGACGTCGTCACCGTCGCCGCGAACGGCCGACCGATCGAGGTGCCGGTGCTGACTGATCCCGGGACCGCCATGGGCGCCGGCGCGCTCACGCTCGGCGGGGGGCGGCAGAAGGCCGGCGCGATCGGCAGTGGCGTCGGTGCCAACGCCTATACACTCCGGACGTCCGGGAACCGATGGCACCTTCCGCAGGTCTCGATCCAGCCGACGGGGCGCCGTGAGCCGATCCTTACGACTCAGAACATCGTCCGGACGCCGGAAGATGTGCGCGAACTCTATCCGTTGTATCAGCTCGGCCAACCGCTGCCAGGGCCAGTCGACCCGGATCCACCCAGCCTGATGCCGCCGAGCGTGAAGCCCGGCGACGGGCATGCCTGGGCGATGGTGATCGATACTTCGGTCTGCATCGGCTGCAATGCCTGCGTGGTCTCCTGCCAGGCGGAGAACAACGTCCCTGTGGTAGGTCCCGAGCAGGTTGCGATGGGGCGCGACATGCATTGGATGCGCGTTGATGGCTATGATCATGGCTCGGCGGACAGTCCGCAGATCGGCTTTCAACCCGTACCCTGCATGCATTGCGAGCACGCCCCGTGCGAGCCCGTCTGCCCTGTCGCCGCATCCGTTCACGACGGTGAGGGCCTCAACGCGCAGGTCTATAATCGCTGCATCGGCACCCGCTTCTGCGAGGCGAACTGCCCTTACAAGGTCCGCCGCTTCAACTTCTTCGGTTATGCCGACGGCGAGGAATACGGCAATCTTGGCGCGGAATCCTATCGCGGCCAGAAGAACCCGGAGGTGACCGTTCGCGCCCGTGGCGTCATGGAAAAATGCACCTACTGTGTCCAGCGCATCAGCGGCGCACGTCGCGCCGCGGAACGCGAGAACCGGCCGCTCGGTCCAGACGAGGTGCAGACAGCCTGTCAGAACGCGTGTCCGACCCGCGCCATCAGCTTCGGAGACCTGAACCAGGCTGACGCAGAGATCAACCACAAGAAGGCCGACCCGCGCCACTATGCCTTGCTCGGCCACCTCGGCACGCGGCCGCGCACCACTTATCTTGCCGATGTGCGCAATCCCGCACCTTTGAACCCGGAGGGGCGGACATGAGCGAAGTTCTCCTTCCCCAGCATCCACCGGCGCACCGCTGGATCTCGGCCGCGCGGGCGGGCGACGCCTCAGTTACCCAGGCGGTGGCTGATCCGCTCTTCACCGGGTTCGGCAAAACATGGTGGCTGGCCCTCCTGATCACCCTGCCGTTCGTGCTCTGGCTGTTCGTTGCAATCGCGTGGCTGTTCTACCAGGGCATCGGCATCTGGGGCATCAACTCCACCATCGTCTGGGGAGTCGCGATCGCCAACTACGTCTGGTGGATCGGAATCGGCAATGCAGGCACATTGATTTCGGCGATGCTGCTGCTCACTCGACAAAGATGGCGCGCCTCGATCAATCGCTTCGCGGAAGCCATGACGCTGTTTGCGGTTGCGATCGCCGGGCTGATGCCCATCGTTCACCTCGGTCGACCACTTTACGCCTATTGGCTCGCGCCATATCCGAACACCATGGCGCTTTGGCCGCAATGGCGCAGCGCCCTCGTGTGGGACTTCTGGGCCATCGTCAGCTACCTGCTCTTCTCCATTCTGTTCTGGTATGTCAGCCTGATCCCCGACCTTGCGACCATGCGCGACCGCACGCCCCGCCGTGCCGGCCAACTACTCTACGGCGCATTTGCGCTGGGATGGCGCGGCTCGTCGCGCGAGTGGTCGCGGTTGCAGACACTGCATACCACGATGGCCGCCCTCGGCGTGCCTTTGGTCTGCTCGGTGCACTCGATCGTCGGTCTCGACTTCGCGGCGAGCCTGATGCCCGGTTGGCAGGAGAGCATCTTCCCACCCTACTTCGTCGTCGGCGCAATGTACTCCGGATTCGCGATGGTCGTGGTGCTGGCGGCGGCGATCCGCTGGGGCCTCAGCCTTCAGGCTATTATCACCCGCCGCCACTTCGAAGTGATGGCCCGCATCCTGCTGATGGCTTCCATCGTCATGTTCTATTCCTATGCGACGGAGTGGTTCATGGGCTGGTACGGCGGTGAGCATGCCGACCGCGAGGTGGTTCGCTTCGAATTCACTGGAACCTACGCGCCGCTGTACTGGGCCTTACTTGCCTGCAACTGCCTCATCCCGCAGTTGCTGTGGTGGCCCGTCGCACGACGGTCGCTCTTCATTCTGATTCCTGTTGCTATCGCGATCAACATAGGGATGTGGCTGGAGCGGATCCTCATCGTCTGGAACACGCTTTCGCACGGTTACATGCCCTCGCTCTGGCGCAGTTTCCACTTCACTTTCTGGGACTGGAGCTTCCTCATCGCGCCGGTCGGGCTTTTCGCCTTTCTGTTCCTGATCTTCATCAGGCTGATACCGAGCGTGTCGATGTTCGACATGCGCGAGCTCGCCCATCAGGAGGCCGCGGCATGACGGCTAAGCTTGTGGCGGAATTCCTCGACGGTGAAGCGCTGAAGGCGGCGCTAGAGCGCGTGCGTACGGCGGGACACGCCGCACTCGAAGCATTCGCGCCTTATCCGATCGCAGGGCTCGCCGAACAGCTTGGGCAGGGCCGATCCGCAATTCGCGGTGTGATGCTTGCCGGCGGCCTCGGAGCTGCAGCATTCGCTTTCGCACTGCAATGGTACAGCGCGGTGATCGACTATCCCATCAACAGCGGCGGCCGGCCACTGAACTCCTGGCAGGTGTTCCTGCTGGTGCCGTTTGAGGTCGGTGTCCTCGCGGCCGCACTCGCCGGCGCCATCACCTTTTTTTGGTCGTGCCGCCTGCCTCGTCTCCACGATGCAATGTTCGAGATTCCGAGCTTCGAACGCGCAACGCAGGATCGCTACTTCCTGCTGGCCGCTTCTGACGGCGACCCGAACGAGCTGAGGACGGTCCTCCGCGACGCCGGCGCCGTCGCGGTCACGGAGCTGCGCACGCCATGACCGCCCGCGCGCTGCCATGGCTGCTGTTGCTATCATCGGCGCTCACCGGCTGTGGCGATCATTCCATGTCTCAGCAGAATCGCTACGGCACGTTCTCGAAGGCTGCGCTGTTCAAGGATGGCACCGAAGCCCAGACCTTACCGCAAGGGGTCGTTGCACAGGGCGATCTCGACCGTTTGCAGCAGATCACCAAGCCGCCCGCGGTCGACATGGCGCTGCTGGCCCGCGGCCGCGAGCGCTACGATATCTATTGCTCCCCGTGTCACGGGTTGTCCGGCCATGGCGATGG
Organism: Bradyrhizobium sp. 21; assembly: GCF_023073335.1. Taxonomy (GTDB): domain Bacteria; phylum Pseudomonadota; class Alphaproteobacteria; order Rhizobiales; family Xanthobacteraceae; genus Bradyrhizobium. Next base: position 206,103 of record NZ_JADPJG010000026.1, on the reverse strand, counting down.
CATGATCGTGCAGCGTGGCTTTCCCGCACCCCCGTCCTACCATTCCGCGCGCCTCCGCTCGGCCGATGCTCAACACTTCTTCGACGTGATCACTCATGGCTACGGCGTGATGTATTCCTACGCTGCGCGCGTCGAGCCGCGCGACCGCTGGGCGATCACCGCCTATATCCGCGCGCTGCAGCAGTCGCAACACGCCGACGTCGCCGACGTCCCGGAGCTGAGGAGCAAGCTGCCGTGACCGCCGTGCTCCGCCGCCCTGCCCTCAGAGCAATTTGGACGCCGCGAATTGCAGCGGGCCTCGTGGTGATCTTGCTCGCTTCTGGCCTCGTGCTCGCGGCCGGGAGACTCGGCCCCTATCCGAGCCTGCTCCAGGGCTGGCTCTTGGGATTTGCGATCTGGAGCTGCGCCCCCATCGGCAGCATGACGCTGCTGCTGATTCATCGCTTGACCGGCGGCCGCTGGGGCTTTGCGGCCGGACCGGTGCTGCGACCCCTCGCACTTATGGTGCCCCTCGTCGCCATCGCCTTCGTCCCCGTTCTCGCCGGACTGACTGACATCTACCCCTGGGCCGCGGATGCCAGCCAGATCAGGCCCGACATTGCGCGCTGGTACCTCGGCCAGCCGTGGTTTGTCCTGCGTGCCGTGATCGCATTGATCGGATGGTCCGTGCTCGGAGTGACTTTCGGTCTTAAACTAGGTGGACGGCTACTGGCCGCGCTCGGACTTGCGTTCTTCGGGCTTACCATCAGCATGGTTGCGGTCGATTGGTTCCTCTCCGTCGAACCGCATTACGTTTCCACCGCCTTCGCCTCCATGATTGCAATACAGCAGCTGCTCGCCGCGCTGGCCGTTGTCGCCGTGCTTGCAACGTCGAACGTCGATGGCAAAGCGCTGAGCGATATCGGCAGCCTTTTGATCGCAACGCTGCTGGGCGTCGTCTACCTCGAATACATGACATATGTGGTGGCCTGGTACGGCGATCTACCTCACAAGGCCGAGTGGTTCCTGAGGCGCAGCACGGACGTATGGACCAACATTCTCCTCGTGGCATTCGTCACCGGAGCCGTGCTTCCGTTTGCGATGTTGCTGTTGGAGGACGTGCGCCGCAGCCCTGCAGGCTTGCGCATAGTCGGCCTGTTGCTGTTCTTCGGCACTGTCATGCACTTCGCTTGGCTCCTGGTGCCGGCATTTTCCGCGCAAGTTCATGTTGCACTCACCGCTCTCGGCGCCCTCCTCACCTTGACCGTGGCTTCGGTCCTCTTTGGGCAGGGCACCGCATCCGCAGAGGTGCGCCATGCCGAATGAGGAGATGGGCAGCCGCGCGCTGCCAGAAACGGCCGGCATAGACAACCGCGCCGTTCTCGCCATCGTCGGCAGCTTCTTGCTCTTCGTGGGCGCCGCGATTGCGGGAATTCTGCTGTTCCTGAATAGCGAGGCGCCGGGCGCATTCACGCCCCGCCTAGAAAACCGGTTTCCCTCGCCCGAGCTCCAGACCTCGCCGGAGGACGACCTGACCCGGTTCGAGGCCGCCCAGCGAGCGAGGCTCACCACTTATGCCTGGGTCGATCGCGACCACAACATCGCCCGCATCCCGATCGATCAGGCGATGCAGCTGGTCGCAGGACGGGGCCAGCACGCCTACGACGCCCTTCGACCCGCACCCGCACCTCCGCCAGGTGCGAGTGGAGGCAATCCATGAGGCGGTCCATCTTCATCATGGCCCTTGCGCTCTGGCCGGGGCTCGCGCATGCCGGTTTGACCGAGGAGCAGATCGGGCGCGTCGGGTTCGATCCTCCTCAGGGCGCCCGCGTTCCGTTATCCCTGCAGTTTAGGGCCGTCGGCGGTTACACCGTCACCCTTGGCGATGCGATCGACGGACGTCCGACCCTGCTCCTTCCAGCGGACTTCACCTGCAAGCAGATTTGCGGGCCTGCGCTGACGATCGCAAGCTCGGCGCTGCAGCAGACCGGGTTTATCGCAGGACGCGACTACAGCCTCGTCGTTGTCGGCATCGATCCGCGCGACACCATTGACGACGCCCGCCGCTTTACCCAGGGACAGATCGGGGGCACAGGAACATCGGTCCTGACAGGATCGCAGGAGACTGTTGCCGCGCTGCTCGGTGCAATCGGATACCATACCGAAACCGACGATAAGCATAACGCGATTGCGCATCCGGCAGCCTTCGTCACGCTCGCGCCCGACGGACGGGTCGTCCGCGCGCTGTCCAGCCTCGCGCTGCAGCCCGGTGACCTTCGCCTCGCTCTGTTGGATGCCGGTGACGGGCGGATCGGTGGACTCTCCGGACGCATCGCGCTGCTCTGCTATGGATTTGACGCGGTACACGGACTCTACACCCGCAGGATCACAACGGTCCTGCAGATTTTCGGAGCATCCACGGTTGCCATCATGGCCGCCCTCGTCGGGCTGATGCTGGTCCGCAGCAGGCGTCGGGGAGCCTCGGCATGAATTCGTTATTCAGGCTGCCGGAAGCGAGCACACACGCCGTCACGGTTGATCACATCTTCTATCTTCTGCTCTTCCTTTCCGGGGCGACCGTGGTCCTCGTCTTCGGGCTCATCCTGCTGTTTGCCGTTCGATATCGGCGCGGATCTCCCGCCAAGCGCGGCCCGATGCCTGAGATTCTCAGCCGCGAGTTCGAAATCGGTTGGACGGTCGCGACGTTGCTGACGTTCGCCTTCCTATTCTGGTGGGCATCTTCCGCTGACCTCAGCAGCCTTGCCGCGCCCACGGGCGCACTTGAAATCCACGTCATCGCCAAGCAGTGGATGTGGAAGACGCAACATCCGAACGGCGCGCGTGAGATCAATGCCCTTCACGTGCCGCTGGATAAGCCCGTCCATCTCCTGATGAGCTCGCAGGACGTGATCCATTCCTTCTTCGTCCCCGCGTTTCGGGTCAAGAAGGACGTGCTGCCTGGCCGCGACACTGACATCTGGTTTCAGGCCAGCAAAACCGGCACCTTTCCACTGCTCTGCGCTGAGTATTGCGGCACGAACCATTCCATGATGCGCGGCAAGATCGTGATCATGCGACAGGATGACTATGCCAAATGGCTGGTCCAGCAGCCGGAGGGCGACGATCTTGCCCATGAGGGCGCCAGGCTGTTCGTGTCGCAGGGATGCTCGGGCTGCCACGCCGTCTCCTCGAACGTCCACGCGCCGCGCCTGACGGGTCTCTACGGCCGCGCGGTGCAGCTGGCGGATGGACGCACCGTTTCCGCGGACGATGCCTACATCCGCGATTCGATGCTGCAGCCGAACCGCGACGTCGTGGCCGGATTTGAGCCGATCATGCCGAGCTTCAAAGGGCTGCTCGACGACGGAGAGATCCAGAGCCTCACCGCCTACATCCGCTCGCTCAGGGAGGAGCAGCAAAATGACTGACGCCCTGCTCGCCGGGGAGCTGCCGCTTCCGCCACGCCCCGATTATCTCCGCCACGGCTCGACGATCTCGTCCTGGCTTGCCACGACCGACCACAAGCGCATCGCAATCCTCTATGCGATCACCATTACGTTCTTCTTTTTCATGGGAGGAGCCGCAATCACCGCCGTTCGGCTCGAGCTGTTCCAGCCGAACGGATGGCTGTTGACGTCGGACACTTACAACAAGCTGTTCTCGTTCCACGGGATCATCATGGTCTGGTTCTTCCTGGTGCCGTCGATCCCGAATACTTTCGGCAATTTCCTGCTGCCGCTGATGATCGGCGCGCCCGATGTCGCGTTTCCGCGCCTCAATCTTTTCAGCTGGTATTTGACCGTCGCTGCCGGGGCTTTCACCGTTTATGCCCTCGTCGCCGGAGGCGTCGACACCGGCTGGACGTTCTATACGCCTTATTCGTCGATGTTCTCCAACAGCCACGTCTTCGCTGCGGCCGCGGGCGTGTTCGTTGTCGGCTTTGCCAGCATCGCCACGGGAGTGAACTTCATCGCGACCACCCACATGCTTCGTGCTCCCGGCATGACCTGGTTCCGGCTGCCGCTGTTCGTCTGGGCGATCTACGCGACGTCGCTGATCATGGTGCTTGCCACCCCGGTGCTCGCCATCTCGCTCCTGCTCGTGATCGCGGAGCGCGTGCTGGGCTTGCCGATCTTCGATCCGGCTCGCGGCGGCGATCCGATCCTGTTCCAGCACCTGTTCTGGTTCTACTCGCATCCGGCGGTTTACATCATGGTCCTGCCGGCGATGGGCGTCGTGTCCGAAATAATCCCATGCTTCGCGAGGCGGCGAATTTTCGGATACGACTTCATGGTCTATGCCATGCTTGCGATTGCGGGCGTCGGATTCTTCGTCTGGGGCCACCACATGTTCGTCTCCGGACAGTCAGCCCTGGCCAGCCTCGTGTTCTCCTTCCTCTCCTTCATCATCGCCGTGCCGTCGGCAATCAAGGTTTTCAACTGGACCGCTTCGCTGTATCGCGGTCAGATCAGCTTCGAATCGCCGATGCTGTATGCGCTTGGCTTCGTTGGTCTGTTTACGACCGGCGGGCTCTCCGGGCTGTTCCTCGCCTCGATCCCGGTGGACATCCATGTCACCGACACCTACTTCGTCGTCGCGCACTTCCACTACATCATGGTGGGCGGATCGGTGTCCGCCTTCTTTGCCGGGCTCCACTTCTGGTGGCCCAAGGTCACAGGCAAGCTCTATCCGGAGAGCTGGGCGAAGTTCGCGGCCATCCTCATGTATGCCGGCTTCAACATGACATTCCTGCCGCAATTCTTCGCCGGGTACCTCGGCATGCCGCGCCGCTACCATACCTATCCGGCGGAGTTTCAGATCTACAATGTCATGTCGTCTGCGGGAGCGGCGGTCCTCGCCATCGCCTACTTGTTGCCTCTGGGATATCTCACCTGGTCCCTGTTCTACGGCGGAAAGGCCGCGAAGAACCCTTGGGGCGCGACAGGGCTGGAGTGGACCACGGGTTCTCCGCCTCCCCCGAAGAATTTTGACAGGCAGCCCCGAGTAGATCGCGCCCCGTATGACTACCACGCCGAAGGCATGTCGGCTGGAACCGATCCTCCCGAAATGCAAAACGCAAGAGAAACGCGATGAGCGACGAAAGCGCACTGCTGAGAGAACCCTGGTTGGATTTCGGCCGGCAGCGCGAGGCAGGCAAGTTCGGCATATGGGTTTTCCTCGCCAGCGAGACCCTGTTCTTCGGGGCGCTGATGCTGACTTACACGGTTTGTCGAATCGAGCATCCAGAGGCGTTCGCTGCAGCCGGGAGGGAGACAAATATCTGGTACGGCACGATCAATACCGCCGTGCTGTTGACGAGCAGCCTCACCATGGCCATGGCTTCGCAAGCGTCCGAAACGCCTGCGCGACTGCGACGGCTCGTCCTCGTGTGCCTCATGCTCACCGCGTTGCTCGGGCTCGCGTTCATCGTGATCAAGGGCTTCGAGTACAAGGAGGACATCGATAAGCAGCTCGTACCGGGAGCCGGGTTTGCATTGTCTCTGCCAGGAGCGCAGCTGTTTTATGGATTTTATTGGCTGGTCACGGGCGTCCACGCGATCCACCTTTCCATCGGGATTGCTCTCGTGAGCCGCTTGTTCTGGGTGCTGCTCCGGCACCAACTCCCGGCGAAAGACAATCCCGAGATCGAGGTCACAGCCCTCTACTGGCATCTGGTCGATATCGTTTGGATCTTCCTCTATCCGCTGATCTATTTGCCGGGGCGTGCATCATGAACAGGCAAGGTGAATCAGGCGGTATTGTGCGCCGCCTATGGGCGAGGAACCTCTTGATCTGGGCAGCGCTCCTCGCACTCCTCCTGCTCAGCCTCGTCGTCGCCTATGTTCCCATGGGCCGAATGACAACAGCCAGCGGCATCATCATTGCGGGGGTGAAATCGACCCTCGTCGTCTTGCTCTTCATGCAACTCGCCTCAGCGAAGCCGCTGATCCGGATCGCGGCGATCTCGGGGCTTGTTTTCGTGATCGCGATGTTCGCATTGACCTTCGCTGATGTTCTCGTACGCATCTAACGCACGGGAGCACTCACTTTTGGGTACCTTCTGCTACCCCGCACGCAGTGAAGCGCTCTGGTGCAGCCACCTTCGAACGCAAGCTTGGGAGAGGAGAACTTTCGCTGCGCTCAAAAAGGTGACTGCACCAGTTCGCTCGTGAAGCCATGCGCCTCTCCGTGAGGCACACCGCCGGGGACCATCAGGCGGACGTTGGTGGTTCACGAGTTCTGAAACTCCTTCATATCGAGCCGCAGACCGGCTTTGTTTGCTTGCTCTGCTGTGACGTAAGGCAGACCATAATAGCTTAGGTTCGGGCTCCATCGCCCCGTTTGGCCCGGGTAAGGGAAGGCATAGGTGCCCCCGCCAACGGACGCCTCGCGGGATATCACAACCGCCGCGAGCTTTCCGCCGCTGTCGAAAACGAGGTCGGAGACATAGCCATAGCCTTGGCCTGCCTGCAGCCGCGCATAATCTCCGATGACCTTGGAGACCGAGAATTCGTGCGGCTCTGCTTGGGCCTGATCAGGGTCAACAAAGAGGCCGTATTCTCGCGACCTCAAATCGGAAAAGTCGGCCACGATAGCTCCTTCGGGAAGCGGGCGCAGCACCCGGTTGAAAGGAATTCGGGAGATGAACTCCGGCTCATCCTTCGTTCTGAAGCCTTCGACGAGCAAAGAATCAATCTGCCCGTCGTCTGCCAAGGTCACGTTCCGGACGGCCCTGCGTCTCCGCTTTGGATTGACCTTACGATCGTCGACGGCTCCGCAGAATTATGATGCAGACGACCCTCGAAGGTGATTGATTGATTTAAGTCAATCTGGAACTCATCGAGCGCCAAATGATGGCGCGGTGCCTGTTTCCTGATGCGGCATCACCTACGGAAGCAGGCACTCCCAATGATCGGAGAAAGCCTATGTTTCGATATGCTCTCATTGGCCTCGCCGCAGTCATTCTTTCCATCGCAAGCCTAGTTCCCGATGACGCGCTCGCCCGTGGCGGACGTGGAGGAGGTGGCGGCTTTCGTGGTGGCGGAGGAGGATTTCACGGTGGCGGCTTTCATGCTGGTGGGCACCGAGGTGGTGCGGTGCACGCTGGCCGTTATGGCGGCGGCCGTGCACACGTGGCCAATCGAATGGTGAGGCATCCATACGCACGCACAGCCGCTCGTGCAGGCGTGTACCGCGGCGCTGCCTATCGTGGCGGTGTCTACCGTGGCTATCGTGGATACGGCGCTGCGGCGGTCGGAGCCGCCGCGGTAGGCGCGGCCGCGTATGGCAGCTACGGCTATTACAACAATAGCTGCTATTACAATTCCTACGGCGCTTGGGTCTGCCCCGGCCAGTATGGATATTGACGCGGCAAAGAACGTCCGGCGGCGGTAGGAAAAAGTTTTACCGCCGCCCTCCTGTTTCTATCCGTGACGCGGTCAGCCCGGATCACCGGGGCTGGCGCCGCGCCCGCTGCTGAGCAGCTAAGCCCGCAACTGGCTAAACCCTCGGCTTCAGCGATGGCGAGCGCTTGGTTTGCTGCGAGCGCTATAGCGCGCGGCGGACGGACGCCGCCGCGCAGACTTAACCGGCGCGCACGGTGCGGAGGAATTTCCCGACTTCGTCCTTCAGCCGGTTGCTGTCGGTCGCCAGCATCTTGGCGGTGGAGAGCACCTGCGAGGAGGCCGAGCCGGTCTCGGCCGCGCCGCGCTGCACGTCGGTGATGTTGGTGGAGACCTGCTGGGTACCGCGCGCGGCCTGCTGCACGTTGCGCGAGATCTCCTGGGTCGCGGCGCCCTGCTCCTCGACGGCGGCTGCGATGGTCGAGGAGACCTCCGACAGCCGCTCGATGGTCGCGGAGATGTCGCGGATCGCGTTGACGGATTCCTGGGTCGCGGTCTGGATGCCGGAAATCTGCTGGCTGATCTCGCCGGTCGCTCTCGCGGTCTGCTCGGCAAGCGTCTTCACCTCGGACGCAACGACCGCGAAGCCGCGGCCTGCCTCGCCGGCACGTGCCGCCTCGATCGTGGCGTTGAGCGCCAGAAGATTGGTCTGGCCCGCAATGGTGTTGATCAGCTCGACGACGTCGCCGATGCGCGTGGCCGCAACCGAGAGCTCGCTGACGCGCTCCGTCGTGGTGCGGGCCTGGGTGACGGCTTCGCCCGCCATGCGCGCGGATTCCTGCACCTGCCGGCTGATCTCGTTGACCGAGGAGGACAGCTCCTCCGTGGCGGTGGCAACCGACTGCACGTTGCCGGTGGCTTCACCCGAGGCGACGGCAACGACCGAGGTCAGCTCCTGCGCGCGCTGCGCGGTGCTGGCCAGCGTCGAGGACGACGCTTCGAGCTCGGTGGACGCCGAACCCACCGTCTCGATGATCTCGCCAACCGCCCGTTCGAAGCCATCGGCAAGTTTGACCATGTCGGCCTTGTGCTGCTCGGCGGCCTGACGCTCGACTTCGACCTGGGCGACCTTGAGGCGCTCGACCTCGAGCCCGTTGGTCTTGAAGATTTCGACCGTCCTGGCCATGTCGCCGATCTCGTCGCGCCGGTCCTTCTCGGGCACCTCGGTCTTGAGATCGTTGCGGGCAAGGCCCTCCATGGCGAGCTTGAGGCGGGCAATCGGCCGAGACATCGCATTGAGGCCGATGAACAGCGCGATCGCGATGCCCACGATCAGGCCGCCGGCGCTGACGCCGATCACGGTCCAGGTCGCGGATCTGGCGTCGCGGTTGATGGCGTCCTTGCGCTTGGAAACTGCCTGGGCCGTCTCGGTCACGAACTGGACGATGCGTGCGAGAGCCGCGTCCATCACCGGGTCGCACTCCTTGTGCGCACGATCGGCCGCCTTGGCATTCTCTTCCGGGGTGCTTGCCTGCGAGCCCGCCTTCAGTACCGGATCACAGCCGGCGAACACCGCCTTCAATTGATCGCCGATGCTCTTGATCTGGCTCGCGCGCGCCGGATCGTCCTGCTCCGCCGCGTCCAGGAATTGACGGATTTCATCGCGGTTCTGGGTCGCCGTCTTGAGGCGGTTGGCGTTGCCCGCCTCCGTCGCCTCGGTGAGCACCGCATAGAGCGCCGCATGATAGGTCTCGGCGCGGCGCTGGGCCCGCGTCAGGTTGAGCGCCGAGGACTGCGAGGCGGCGAGCTCGCTGAACCCGTCCACGGTCGCGGAGAGTTCGTGCGCGCCGAAGGTAGCGACAGCGATCATCGCACAGCCCATTACGGCCACGATCAGCGCGACCTTCGACACGATTTTCAGATTGTTCAAAACGCTCATCGCAGCCGTCCCAATGGTTTTCGCCGACGCATAATCCCAGCGTCGTGCATTGGAACCGGCGGATGTTAAGATTTGATACCAAATGTCCCGGGTCGTATTACGGAAAAATAACCTTCTGACGCCCCGGCGTAAGCCTGGCGTAAGGTTCGGCCCGGCCGGGTGGCGATCCCGGTCAGGGCCGGCGCGGAACCGCTCGCCGGCGTCAGCCGTTGTCAGTCCATGCGGATCAGAGAAGAAAACCGAAACATGTTTCTGCTGGCGACAGTGACGCTGTGCTGTGGCGCCGTGGCCGGCACAGTTGCGCTGTTCGAACTGACACCGGGGCCGGCTCCGGCAAAGCAGATGGCCGAACGGGCGGCGATCGACGTGGCCGCTCCGGCACCGGTTCGGGTGGTCGGGGCGCCGTTCGAGCCCAACCTCAATCCGCGGGAGCGATAGCGCGCTCACGTCGGCGAGACCTCCGCGCCCTCCTCGGACCCGCCTTGGGCGCGCGCCAATTCCTCCACGAACGTGATCACCTCTGCCCGTTGCTCGGGCGACAGCGACAGGAACGCGCGGACGAGCCTCAAGCCCTGCGCTTCCTCCGAATGGTCGACTTTGGCATCCATTCCTCACTGTCGGGCGGTCGGGAAAAATATGCAATCCCCCTCCAGGCACCTTCTTGATTCGGCCCGCCAGCTTTGCTGAAATAGCCACAACAAAGGTGCCCCATGAAGTGGATCAGGGAACGCGACGCGCTCATCGCGCAGACATTGGCCTTCGTCCAATCGGTAACCGGCAAAAAGGATGATCTCCATCCTCCGGAGACCCCGATGGCAGTGGCGGCCGCGTCGGTGGAGATCGTCTCGGTCAAGACCGTCGTCGGGATCGAGCCGCTCCAGCCCGCTCCGCCGCCACAGCCCTCACCTGTCCCGCCGCCGCGCTACGACGTCCGCACCGAGATCCAGGACCGCATCGCCAATTTCCGCAAGCATCAGGAGCGGTTCGAGCGCGAACGCGAGGAATATTGCGCGGCCACCCTGACCAAGGTGCGCGCCGCCATCCGCGACGCCTCCCCCCGTCCACCGGCTGGAAAATAAAGCCGGGTCTCTCCTCGCGGGCCTAGAGCCAGGACCACACCAGCCAGAGATTGGCCGCGCAGGCGCCGAAAAGCGCCAGCGTCAGGGGCAGCAGCATGTGCCCGCAAGAGGTTTTCAGGTCGGTCCTCATGGCCGAAAACATCCGCTGATTCCGCCAAACGAGTCCCAAGGATTCTTTTTTCGGGATTCAGGACTCGTTAAGGACTCAGGGCCCGGCACCTTGATCACGGCCGCGTGATCGGCCCGCCGGCCGGAACCGCTGCCCCCCGCAAGTCGTTAACGCGTTTTCCGGGAGCGGGAAGAATGCCCTACGCCCTGTTCTGCAACGACGCCCAGATCAGCAAGGCCTATCCTGAAGAGTCCGACGTCTGGAAGCTCGCGCAGCTAAGCGGCCTGGTCGTGGATGTCAGTGCCGATGACGATCGCCATGGGCCACGCCGGGTGCTCGACAATGATTACGAGATCAAGCCGTGCCGTGCGGCCAAGGGCGAGGACCCCGCCAAGAACAAGGCCGAGGCGGATCGACAGTCCAGGATGGAGCTTGAGCTGAATTCGTAGGATCCGGCTGCAAGCCGGGCAAAGCGAGAGCCGGGAACCTCAGGGCGTCGCGGTCGCGAGCGAGGCCTGCTCGCCCGCCAAGGCCACGCAGGCCTTCCGGCGATGCAGCCCACGGATCGCGCCGGTGACCTTCAGCACCTTCCCGGAGGGGCAAGCAGCGTCCTTGACGAAGGCCACCTCATAGGGTGCCAACATCAGAGGCTCGGATTTGAGGATTGTTTGGGCAGAGCACGGCAGACAGGCGAAGAACGAGAGCACCACTGCCGACACCAAGATACGCATGTCCGTCGTCCCACCAGCCCGGTAATTCTCATATAACGCGTTGCGGAGCACGAGTTCCGTAAGTCGCAAAAATTATTTTTGCTTTACGCCGGCTCCATGACGCGCGTGAGAAGACGCGCGCCGGATCGTTTGCTTGCAAATGACGCGCCAGATGGTTCACGCATTGCAAACAGACGCTGGCAATCGGAGGCTGGCAGACCGGATGCTGGCAGACCCGGGCTGGCAAACGAAGGCCAGCGGGAAGCCGGCCTTTGTCAGATCATGAGTTGCCGCTGGTGGCTCAGTAGCGCGAGGCTGACGGTCCGCCCCAGCCGAAGCGATAGTTCACGCCGACCTTGACGGTATGCTCGTCTTCCCGTCCGCGGACGCCGACGATATCGGCGGGCCCGGAGGTGAAGGTCGTGCTGCCAAAGTTGTAGTACTGGTACTCGGCCTTGGCGGACCAGTTCGGCGCGAACATGTATTCGAGGCCGGCGCCGACGGTGTAGCCGTCCTTGCTGTTCCCGGTGGTGGTGAAGCCTTGCGGCACGCCGGCGACGTTGACGCCGAGGCCGCCATTGCGCCAGGCGTAACCGCCCTTGGCGTAGAGCAGCGCCGGTCCCCAGGTGTAGCCGAGGCGACCGGTCACCGACCCGATCTGGTCGGTGTTGGAGGTCACCTGCGTGCCCAGCGGGAACGTGACACCGTTGTTGTTGGTCGGCAGCCAGGAATACTGGGCCTCGATGCCCACCACCCAATTGGGCGCGAACTGGTAGTCGAAGCCGCCCTGCACGCCGCCCAGGAAGCGCGCGTCGCTCGACTGGAAGCTGCTGTCGCCGGCAAACGCGCCGCCGACATGGCCGCCGATGTAGAAACCGGTCCAGTTGTAGATCACCTGCGGCGGCGTATAGGCCGGCGCCTTGGTGTAGGTGCGCGGCTGCATGTCGGCTGCGGCGGCTGGCGCCGCCAGCGCAAGCAGAGCGACCGCGCCCAGCAAAATCGTCTTCATGGTCATCCCCGTTCTTTCATTTACGACACTCAGGAAACAACGTGGCGTGAATTGGGTTGCTTCGCGGCGATGCCGGAACGTTGATCGTTCGTAACTGTGACGGAGCGGCAACAACGCGATTTTGTTCCGTCCCGTGGCCTCGGACCGACAGATTTGTCGTTCGGCAAGACCTGCCGTAATGATTCGTCACAAAGCGAAACCACCCCGTTCAACGCTCGCCGAAATGTGATCCAGCAGCTCCGCCGGCCTCTGTCCTACCACTTTGGCGATGAAGGCGGACTTTGCGCTACCGCGTCATCTTTTCCAGTTCCGGAAAGGGTACGTAAACCGCGCCCGCGCAGAGCTCGCTCGTCCGATCGACGACGCGGTCCGCCCGGCCGTTGACGAAGATGACGGCGCGTTCCCGCATGGCCTTGTAGGTGCCGTCGGTCTCGCGCGGGGTGAAGTGCAGGCAGCTGACATAGAATTGCCGGCCGCCAACCTCGCGTTGCACCGGCTCGGCCATGCTGGCCTCGCGCACGCCGACGGGGTTGTTCAGATAGCTGCGCATCAAGGCCAGCGTATCGCTGCGAAAACTGTCGGGAAACGGCTGCGGTCCCCCGGCCTGGGTCCCGTCCATCAGGGTTGGACGGTCGCCGTCGCTGCCGAAACATGCCGCGAGCGCCAACGGTAAAGCCAGGATCAATGCCAGGCGCACCGCTTGTTTCGCCAATCGCCCCACAGCTCACGCTCTCCGCTCAATCAGACCAGAGCTGTTCTAGCTCCTGGGTTGCGCGAAGGGAATTCGGTCCTGCGCGCACGCCTTGGGACAACAAGCCTTATGTGACAACGAGCCTTGGCGGACAACGAGCCTTCGGACAACGCACCGGCCCGCCGCCGGAGCCTGCGCTTTCACGCAGGCGCCAAGACGACGGGCCGGGCCTGAACTCCTCACGCGGCGGCGGGGCAATGCTTGGATGCCGCCGCGCGGGATCAGTCGTTAGCTGCGCTTCTCGATGCTCGCCGGCTTGGTCATGTCCGGCTGCGACTTCAGCGACTTCCGGGCCGACAGATGCTTGTGGTGATGGCGATGCGTGCGCACGGTCTTGTGCTCGTCCGGCGTGACCGCGGCGTTGGCGTTCATCGCCTTCGACTTGGTATCCACCTTGGCGCCCGCCTTGGCGTCGGAAGTCTTGAGGTCGGAAGTCTTGGCAGCGGAAGCCTTGATATCAGAAGCCTTGGCATCCGCCTTGAGGCCGGCGTCGGGTTTCGCGGCGGTGGCCGACGCCTTGGTCTGGCTCTGGTCCGCCTTGATGACCGGCGTGGTCGTGGTGGTCTTGCCGGAATCGGTGGCGAAGGCAGGGGCTGCGATCACGGAAGCTGCGAGCAAGGCTGCGGAAATGGTCTTCAACATGGTCGGTCTCCTCTTGAAAGGATCTCGAGGCGGCACCCTCTCGCCTACCCTTCGATCGTAGGTGGGAGCCTAGGGGCTGCGCGCTGAACCCAGTCTGAAGCCCCCGACGGGCTTCCGTTCATCTCGATGACAAGTTTGTCATGTGCGGCAGGGCGAATAGACCGGGCCGGCCGGGAATGTTTTTGTGCGCCGGGTGTTCCGGTCTCTGGGCAATCGTGTAGGATCGCCACGCTTCATACGGGAGAACTCAGATGCGCAAACTCTCAATGCTTCTGCTGCCGGGACTTGTTTCCATGGCGCTGGCGGCCGGGCCGGTGCTGACCAGCGCCTATGCCGCTGGCAGCGACGAGCCCTCGTCACCGCCAAAGTCGGACACCTCGACCAAAAAGGGCAAGAAGAAGAGCTCCTCCGTCAGCGATCCGAAATTCCTCGCGGCTTATCGCACCGCCTACACCACGATCTACGACAACAACAACTACACCGGCGCGATCGACCAGCTGAAGTCGCTCAAGCGCGACGACGTCGCCGACGTCGCCAATTTGATCGGCTACTCCTATCGCAAGCTCGGCGACTACCAGTCGTCGAAGGTCTATTACGAGCTGGCGCTGAAGGACGATCCCAACCACGTCCGCACCTGGCAGTATTACGGTCTCTGGCAACTCGAGCAGGGCAACCGCGAACAGGCGCAATATCATTTGAACAAGATCGCCTCGCTCGCCGGCACCGACAGCTCCGCGTATCGCTCGCTTGCCGCGGCGCTCGACAAGCCGACCGGCGCGACCCTCGTGTACTGAAGACATCGCATCTTCGAATGAAGCGAACGGGCACAACCGCAGGGTTGTGCCCGTTCTGCGTTCTCGGCTAGCCTCGCGACACTACTCTACCCCCCAAATTGGTGCGCAATGGACATTTGGCTGCGATCCGCGATCGACTACATCGGCTCCTGGATCGAATTCCAGCAGACGACGTTCCAACAGCCCGGCGTCATCGTCGCATTCGCCCATCGCGGCGAGATCGTCGCCGAGCACGCGTTCGGCCTCGCCAATCTCGACACCGGTGAGAAGCTCACCCCGCGCCACCGCTTCCGCATCGCCTCGCATTCGAAGAGCTTCACCGCGGCCGGCATCATGAAGCTGCGCGAGCAGCGCAAGCTCCGGCTCGACGACACGATCGGCCAATATGTCGGCGGCCTGCATCCTGGCGTCGCCGAGACGACGATCGCGCAGGTGCTCTCGCACAGCGCCGGGCTGACGCGCGACGGCGCCGATTCCGGTCAGTTCATCGACAGCCGTCCCTATCTCAACGCCAAGGAGCTGCGTGCGGAGTTGAAGCTGCCGACCGCGATCGAGCCCGGCACGCGCTTCAAATATTCCAATCACGGCTTTGGCCTGATCGGTCTCGCCATCGAGGCCGTGACCAAGGAGCCCTACCCGGTCTGGATCAAGCGCGAGATCGTCGAGCCCGCGGGCCTGCGCGAGACCGAGCCCGACGCACCGCTGCCCAAGGGCGCGTCGTTCGCGCGCGGTCACACCCGCAAGCTGCCGTACGGAGAGCGATGCGTGATCCCCGGCGACAATCCCGCGCATGCCATGGCATCCGCCGCCGGCTTCGTCGCGACCGCCGCCGATACGGCCCGCTTCTTCGCGCAGCTGGCGCCCAATGCGAAAAAGAGCGTGCTGTCGGTCGCGGGCCGCCGCGAGATGACGCGAAACCATTGGCGCGTTCCGCAAAGCTTCGAGGCCTATTACGGCCTGGGCGTCAACGCCGGCAAGACCGACGGCTGGGACTGGTTCGGCCATGGCGGCGGCCTTCAGGGTTACATCTCCCGGACCTGCTCCATCCCCGCTTGCGAGCTCGCGATCAGCATCCTCAGCAACTCCATCGACGGCGCGGCGCCGTTCTGGATGGACGGTGCGATGCAGATCCTGCGCGTCTTCAAGACACGCGGCGCACCCGACCGGCGCGTGCGCGACTGGTCCGGTCGCTGGTGGACAATCTGGGGCGCGAGCGACCTCGTGCCGGCCGGCAACCGCGTGTTGGTCGCCAATCCCCAGTTCAACAACCCGTTCATGGATGCCGCCGAGATCGAGGTCACCGGCCGCGACACCGGCAAGATCGTCTGGGCCGCCGGCTATTCCAGCCACGGCGAGCCGGTCCGCCGCGTTCGCGACAAGCGCGGCAAGGTCAGCGACATCTGGATTGCGGGGGCCAACGTGAAGCCGGAGCGCGTCGTGGCGCGCGAGATTGCGCGGAGATATAAGCCGCGCAAACGCCCGCCTACTCCCGAATGAGAGTTTCGACCTCGCTCCGAAGGGCCTGTCGCGAGCCGTCGCGCGAATAGAACATGTGGCCGCCGGGATAGACCACGAATTTCACCCGCTGCGTCGCGAAGGGCGGCAACTGGTCGAGCACCCGCTTCGATCCGAAATAGGGCGTGGCGAGATCGAACAGGCCGTGCGCGACCAGCACGTTCAGCTTCGCATCTGTGGCGAGGATCTGGCGCAGCTCGGATACCGACTGCGGCGGATTGATGCCGCGGCCGAAATCCCACTGGCCCTCGACGGCGCCATTCAGAACCTCGTAGGAGCCGTCCGGCCGCCAGTTGAGTTTTCGCGAGAGCACGTCGACCGCGGCACTCGTCAGCGGCGCCTGCAGCGCATCGCCCGAGGCATCGCCGAAACGGGAGTTGCCCGAGTCCGGGTAGGGATCGAAGCCGCGCACCGATCCATCGTAACGTCCCGTCACCTTGCCGCCTCTGCGATCGAATTCGCGGCGAAATTCGCCGACGTCGAAGCGGCCCGCGAGCCTGCGGCTCACCGCCTGATCGATGCCGATGAGCTCGGCGACCTTGTCGGCGAGACGGTTGGTGGCCTCCTTGTCCGCCTCGCCCTTGACGAGATCGGCCAGGAATTCGCCGCGCGCGTAAGCCTCGACATCGGCGAGATCGGCGCGCTTGACCGGGCCTCTGGCCTCGCGCGCCACCGCGACATAGCTCGGCAGCGTCGCGACATATTGCAGAAGGCTGGTGCCGGTGAACTCGCGGAAATCCAGGAGCGGCGACACCAGGATCAATCCCCTGACGCCGACGCCATGCTGGAGCTGCAACTGACGCACCACTTTCGGGCCGCGAATGCCGCCATAGCTCTCGCCCGCGACGTATTTCGGCGAGGTGAGCCGGTCGTGCTTCTCCAGCCAGCGGCGGATCACCAGCGCGATCGAGTTGACGTCGCCGTCGACGGAGTAGAAGGATTTTCGCGCGTCCTCGCTGCTCGCAACGAACCGGCTGTAGCCGGTGCTGACGGGATCGATGAAGACGAGATCGGTGAAGTCGAGCCAGGTCTCCGCGTTCGGCCTCACCTCGGGCGAGGCGGAGGGCGACAGAGCTTCGCCGTCCAGCGGCAGCCGCCACGGACCCGCAGCGCCGAACTGCAGCCATGCCGAGGAGGCGCCGGGCCCGCCGTTGAACAGGACCGTCACGGGGCGCGTCGCGCGGTCGGCACCGTCGAGCTCATAGGACGTATAGGCGATGTCGGCCAATGGCTCGCCCTTGCCGTCGAACACGCGGATCGAGCCGGCGGTCGCGGTGAAGTTGAGGGTGCGGCCGGGAAGATCGAGCGTCTGCTTCGTTGTGGAATCCAGCGGAAGACGGTGCAGCTCGGCCGACGATGAATTCTGCGATGCGTTTTGCGCGCCACCGCCGCGTCCGCCCTTCTGTCCGGCTGGCGCCGCCGTTTCGGCACGCGGCTGCGGCGGATCGTCCGCGCGCGCAAATCCCGCGAACGCGACAGCCGACACCGCCAGCACCAGGGTGGCGCGGCGGAGCGCCGGCAAACTCATGACCATGATCGTTCTCCCGGCCCGGCTCCGCGAGCCGGTGTATCAAAAGGTTAGCGAGGAATTGCGACGGTTTGGGGGATCACGGGCGGGCGGAGCCTGAAGAGCCCGGACGGGCAAAATCGACCCGGTTTCCCTCGCCAAATCGGGATCGACAGTCGGCGGTTTGCCCCGAAGGGCGGTCATCCTCGACAATCGAGGTCCAGGTCGTATAGACGAGCCCGGCGGAACTTTCTCCAGCCAGCGGCCTGCCCCGGAAGCCATGACCAAACCAGCGCGATACGACCGGATCGCCTTCGTCGCCAGCCCGAGCAGCGAGGCGCAAGCGGCCTTCGGCCAGCTCACCAGCGACTATGGCAATTGCGATCCGAACGAGGCCGATATTGTGGTGGCGCTCGGCGGCGACGGGCTGATGCTCCAGACGCTGCACCAGCACATGCACACCGGAAAGCCGATCTACGGCATGCACCGCGGCACCGTCGGCTTCCTGATGAACGAGTACTCGACGGTCGATCTTCGTGCGCGCCTCGAGGCGGCGCATGAGTCCGAGATCAACCCGCTGCTGATGCGGGCTACCGACGCCAGCGACCGCGTCCACCTGCACCACGCCATCAACGAAGTCGCCCTGTTCCGGCAGACCTATCAGGCCGCGCGCCTGCGGATCCTGATCGACGAGCGCGAACGCATGACCGAGCTGATTGCCGACGGCATCATGGTGGCAACGCCGGCCGGCTCGACCGCCTACAATCTGTCCGCCCAGGGCCCGATCCTGCCGATCAACGCCGCGCTGCTGGCGCTGACGCCGATCAGCGCCTTCCGCCCGCGCCGCTGGCGCGGCGCGCTGCTGCCGAACACGGCTTATGTCGTGATCGAGGTGCTGGAGGGCGACAAGCGCCCCGTGGCGGCGGTCGCCGATCACGACGAGGTGCGCGACGTCCGCCGCGTCGAGGTCCTGTCCGACAGGACCATCTCGATGCGCATGCTGTTCGACCCCGGTCACAGCCTGGAAGAGCGCATTCTGCGCGAGCAGTTCGGCTCCTGAGCGCCTCGCCGGACTGCCGATCGCAACCCTTCGTTAACTCCCGGCGAGATATGGTTAACGAAAGTTGACCGCTTCGGCCCGGGCTCCATGTTCCGCATCGATTTCAACAAGCTGCGCTTCCTCGTCTGCGACGACAACCCGCACATGCGCCGCATCCTGCGGACGCTGCTGCATTCCTTTGGCGCGCGTGAAGTCTACGAGGCCGAGGACGGCGCCACCGCGCTGGAAATGTACAGCCATTACGTGCCCGACATCGTCATCACCGACTGGGCAATGCCGATCTTCGACGGGCTCGAGCTGGCGCAGATGATCCGGCAGCCGGAATCCAAGGGCAATCCTTACGCGCCGATCATCATGCTGACGGGCCATTCCGAGAAGCGCCGCGTCACCGTGGCGCGCGATGCCGGCGTCACCGAATTCCTGGCCAAGCCGATCTCGGCCAAGGGGCTCTACCAGCGCATCCTCAACGTCGTCGCCAGTCCCCGCCCCTTCATCAAGACCAAGACCTATTTCGGCCCGGACCGGCGTCGCAACACCAACTCCGCCTATATGGGCCCCGAGCGCCGCGTCGGCGAAAAGCACGAGGTGCTGCAGCAACCCTCGCTGCTCGACAAGGCCCGCTCCTCCATCTAGCGCAACGTCTCTCACGATCGAGGCCGATATCATGGCGAAGAACAGCGCAAGGGACATCGAGATCACGGCCTTCGCCACGCATCAGATCATCACGCAGCCCAACCCGCTGCGGACGGTCCTGCGCCGTGTCGAACAGAAGGACATGGACGATCCGGTCGGCCGCGCCGAACAGGCGCTCGAGGGCCTCGCCGGCGAGTTCAAGGACTGGATGGCGACCGAGGTCAACCGGCTATCGGCCGCCTACGTCGCCATGCGGCACGACGGCTTCACCAAGGACAGAAGCGACGAGCTGTTTCGCGCCGCGCACGACATCAAGGGCGATGCCGCGACCTTCGGTTATCCGGCGGCGGGGGGAGTCGCCGAAAGCCTGTGTCGCGTCATCGAGCACGCGCCCGATCTCGAAAAGGTGCCGGCCGAGCTGTTCACGCACCACATCAACGCCATTCTCGCCATCGTGCACGAGAACACGAAGCTCGACAGCATCAGCGTTTCCGCCGAGCTCAGCCGGCGACTGCGCAAGGTCGCCGACGACTATCTCGCCCAGGTCAACCGCGACCGCCCCGAGCATCTCGAGGTGATCCTGGCGCCGAGCGTCGTGCCGGCGGGGTAGTTCTCTCGTCATTGCGGAGTTTGTGGCTTCGAGCCCGGCCCATCGTCACGATCAGAATGGTAGGGTGGGCAAAGCGGAGCGTGCCCACCAATTCTGATCGCGGCACGATGGTGGGCACGGCTCGGAGCGCCTTTGCCCACCCTACGGCATCTCGCTACGCCGCGATCAGGTCGTCGTAGACCGGATCAACCGCATCGTCGGCGATCAGCTCGTCACAGAACAGCCTTGCCTCTTCGCGCGCGGATTCGGTGGCGAAGCGGCGCAGCAGGACCATCAGCGGTTCGGTCGCGCCACGGTCGGTCTCGCAATGGGTGAGCACGCGCTCGACCATGCGGCGCCGCAGCCGCGCCGCGCTGCCGTCACTGTCGACGAAGCCTTGCTCGTGGCAGGCATCGAGCGCGACCTGGAAGGCAGCAAACGTCGCCTCGGGAAGCCCGGCGCGGCGGAGCAGCGCGTGCAGGCTATTGCCGCCGCGATCGTGCAGCAGCGCGGACACGCGCGCCAGCGGCAGGTCGGCAAGTTCAGCCAGCGCCGCGTCGAACAGGTCGAGATTGCTCGACAGCAGCGCGCGCAGAATGAGACCCGCGGTGAGCTGGCCGGTGATGCGCAGGTGCCGGACGAGACCCTGCATGTCCTCGCCGCGCGAGCGAGCCGCGATGTTCATGGTGGAGCGGTCACGCGCCTCGGTCGCGATGCGCTCGGCGCGGTCGGCGCTCAGCCAGTTCCGGGCCACGACGAATTGCGCCAGCGTCTCGGAGAGCTTTGCCACCAGCGCGGCGCGCGTGGCGGAGGGCAGATCCTCCAGCACCAGCATTGCCTCGCGGATCGCGGCGAGATGGCCGTGACGCTCGACGATGCGATCCCAGGAGAACGGCGCAAGCTCGGCATGAGAATTTTCGATCAGCTCGAGCGCAGCCGCCGCGCAGCCGACTTCGGCAATGGCGGCGCAGACCGATACCGGCAGCGCGATGCGGCGGGCGACGGCGCACTGCACCTCGTCGTTGCCGGTCGCGACGATGTCGACGAGATCGGCGTCGATCAGCAGCGGAGAATGTTCGAGCACGGGCAGCGCGACGGTCGGCTGGTCCGCCGACAGCGCCCGCACGATTGCGGCCGGCGCCTCGATGCTGCGTGCGAACGCCTCGGCCATCGCCTGCCGCACCAGCGGTGAGGGATCGTCGAGCAGCATCAGCAGCGCGCCTTCGGCGGCGACCCGGTCGTCATGGGAAAGATCCGAGATCAGCCAGGCCCGGGCCAGCGCCCGCGTTGCCTCGGCCCGCTCGCCGGCGGGGGCCGTCCTGATCCAATTGATGAACTGCCGAACGATCATGGTGCTTCCGGCTTACGCAACGAAGACGAAGCGGTGACGGCTTGTCACCTTCAACACAAAATAAACCACGACGCTTAACAAAGCGTTCACCATAACTGGCTGGTTTTATTGATGATTTATTAAGGGAACAAAGGCACTAGCCTGACGCGACAGCTCTGCGGCGCATCGCTCATGCGCTGCGCCGTGGCCGGGACTCGGGAGTGAGTATTAGCTCGAGAACGTGCCGCTTCGATCGCTGAAGAGATCGAGCGGTTGCGGCGGCCGCACATCCGGCGTCGCCGAGGCGACCGATGTCAGCGAGGCATTGTTGCCCCACAATTTCTGCACGGTGGTCGAGACCGGCTGGGTGGCATCGCCGGGCTGATAGATCGAGCGAAACACCGGCGTGCCCGGCGCATTGTCCGCAACCGTCGTTGGCGCTGTCGCGCCGACCTGCGTGACCGCGCGCGTGTTCGGAAAGGTCTGGAGATAGGCGGCGTTGTCGATCACGGGCGCGGTCGGCTGCACGCCGTTGGCGCTCGCAACCTGCGTGGTCGACGGCGTGCCGCCGTACATCGCTATCGCGCTGCGGGTGACTTTCGAATTCGCCGCACTGGCGTAGCGCGCGTCCAGCACCGAATAGACCTCGGAGACGCTGCGGGCGCGGCCGTCCTTGGCGTAGAAGATCGAGCGATTGGCGGAGGCCGCGTTGGGAAACAACCGCGCGCCGACCGCTTGCGGATTGTCCTCGGCATTGGCGATCAGCTTGGCGGCACCGCCGACCCCCATGAAATGCGCCATGTAGAGTTCGCTGTCGCTCGGCCTGCGGCCGAGCAGGCCCGTGAGCTTGAAGCTGTTCGATTGGGTCAGCGCGGCCGCCATGCTGGAGGCGGCCTCCGGATCGTCGCGCAGTTTCATGATCGACCGCTTCATCGCGGGATCATCGACGGTGTAGCTGCCCGACGAGGATTTGGTGATGGCGTCGGAATAATTGCCATAGCCGAGCTGGGTGCCCGCCTCTTTCACCGTGCCGAGCCAGGTCTGGTCGATGAACTGGTAGAGCCCGTGCGCCGACGATGTGGAGGCGCCGGCCGTCGGATCGAAATCCGATTCCATCTTGGCGGTGGTCAGCATGTATTGGAAGCTGACGCCCGCGACGTTCGAGGCCTGCTTGATCGCACCGGCGACGCGCGTCCTCGACGGATCGAGAACCGCCGTCTGCGAGCCACTGGAATTGTCGACCGACATGATGAAGTGCCCGCCCCGCGCGGCATTGAGCGGCGCCGGCAATTCGGACGCCCTGTCGTCTCACCGTGAGACAGGTATGGTTAATGCGGGGTTAATTCGACGATCACCGTCATTCTGGGGGCGCACCGAAGCTGCGAACCCGGAATCACTGAGGGCTATTTCTTGTAAACCTCGTTCGGATCGAACAGCCGCCCGGCATCGACGAAGACGAGCCTCGCAATGCCGCCTTCGGGTTCGACCTTGCGGTAGAAGCACGATCTGCGGCCGGTATGGCAGGCAGCCCCGATCTGCTCGACGCGAAGCCACACCGCGTCCTGGTCGCAATCGGTGCGCATCTCGACCACGCTCTGGGTCTGACCCGAGGTCTCACCTTTTCGCCACAAGGCATTGCGCGAGCGGCTGAAGTACCAAGCCTCGCCGGTCGCGATGGTCTTGCGCAGCGCCTCGTCGTTCATGTGGGCGACCATCAGAACGTCGCCGGTGGCGACGTCGGTCGCGACGCAAGTCACGAGCCCGGCCGCGTCAAATCTGGGCCGAAAGCTCAGCCCTTCCTCGATGTCGTGGGAATGAGTGGACACAGCGTCCTCGCTTAGGGCATGACCCGGAAAAGTGTGCAGCGGTTTTCCGAAAAGGTCATGCTCAAACAATAAACCTTCGCGAGATCAGCGCAGACCTCGCACCAGGGACAGGAAGCGGGCCTGCTCCGCCGGATTGTCGCGGAACATGCCGGTGAAGCGGCTGGTGAAGGTGGAGGCGCCATGCTTGGCGACGCCGCGCACCGACATGCAGGTATGCTCGGCCTCGATCAGCACGGCAACGCCGCGCGGCTTCAGGACCTCGTCGATCGCCGCCGCGATCTGCGCCGTCAGATGCTCCTGGGTCTGGAGCCTGCGGGCGAAGATATCGGTCAGGCGGGCGAGCTTGGACAGGCCGACCACACGTTCCACCGGCGTGTAGGCGATGTGCGCCTTGCCGTAGAACGGCATCATGTGATGCTCGCACTGCGAGGTGAACTCGATGTCGCGCACCAGCACGAAATCGTCATAACCGGCGGTCTCGCCGAAGGTGCGGTCGAGCACCTCGGCCGGGCACTGGTGATAGCCCTGATAGAGCTCGTCGAAGGCCTCGACCACGCGGCGCGGCGTGTCCAGCAGGCCCTCGCGGTTGGTGTTCTCGCCGATATAGGCGAGCAGCGTCTTCACCGCGGCTTCCGCCTCGGCGCGCGCGGGGCGCGGCTGGTCGGCGCGGACGGCAGCGGCGAGGAATTCGGCAGGGTCAAGCTCCGCCGGGCGGCTCTCGGGCTGGCGGTCGGAAGGCTTGTTGGGGCGGATGGATGTGATTGCAGCGTCCATGTCTACTCCGTTCGACGGCCTTGTGGCCGGAGTGTCACCGGCAGACGGGGCGGCATGCCGCCGGGCGCCTGAAGAGAACAGTTTGGCGAAAAAGGCCCCTGCGTAATAACGCCGGCTGCACGGTTCGAGATCACCGCCGCCGCACCGCTGGACTGTTTTTCCACCAGTTCCAACCCTATATAGGACCCTGGACGGCACCCGCCAAGGCCGATCGGGTGCGGAAGTGTTGGACTCCATCACATGCTGAACGACATCTACAACAAGCGGATCATCGAGCTGGCCGGGAATATTCCGCGCCTCGGGCGGTTGTCGGACGCCGATGCCACCGCGACGGCCCACTCCAAATTGTGCGGCTCGACGGTGAAGATCGACCTCAAGATGGAGGGCGACAAGGTCACCGACTTCGCCCACGACGTGAAGGCCTGCGCGCTGGGACAGGCCTCTTCATCCATCATGGCAAGTCACGTGGTCGGCTCGACTGCGAGCGAACTCCGTGAGTTACGCGAAACCGTTCGCAAGATGCTGAAGGAGAACGGCTCGCCTCCTGAAGGCAAATGGGAAGAGATCAAGTTCCTCGAGCCGGTCCGTGAGTACAAGGCGCGCCACGCCTCGACGCTCCTGACCTTCGATGCCGTGGTCGATGCCATCGGTCAGATCGAGGCGAAAGCGAAGCAGCCGGCTACGGCGCAAGGCTGATTCCGGGCACGTCGCTGGGCCAATGGTCCGGACGCAGTGGCGGCGGCCCGAAAATGAGGTCAGAAATTCCAGGCTACTTCTGCGCCGCCGTGCCTGGCGTCGCCACGCCGCCCGTAGGCACCAGGGCTTCCGCCGTCTTGGTCGACTTGGCCGGCTGCTCCGGTTCCGCGCCGAACCTCGCCTGCGTCTTCGGTCTAAGCTCCGCCATATCAGGCGCGGAAATGTCGACATGCGGCAGCACGTCGGCCACGAGATCGGTCGTCACGAGATTGGTGAGCTTGAGCTCGCCTGCATCCAGCTCGTGCAAATCCTCCCACGGCGGGACGCTGAGCGCGAGCGACAGCAGATCGCCGGCACCGCCCATGTCGAAGGTGTATTTGGCGAGCCGGCCGATGTCGCGCTCCACGATCATCAGGTCCTGCGCGCTGTAGCTCGCCGCCTTGGCATCGTCGGCACGATCGCCCATCCAGATCTGGTGGACGCGGACGTGGGCCGCTTCAGGCACGTAGCGCTTCTTGCCCGCCAGCAGCAGGAACGCGCACATGGATTCGCAATAGGCCTCCGGCGCGACCGCCGGACGGGCCAACTGCCCGCCGCGGTTCTGAACGCTGATGCCGACCGTGGTCAAAAGTCCGAGATTGCGGAAGCGCCTGCCGAGCGTGATCGCGTCGTTGACGGAACCGCCGCTGGAATCAAGCACCACGGTGGCGCCGCCGAGCTGGCGCCCGCGGGAAAACTCTTCGAAATCCTTGGGCGTGTCGGCGGTGATGATGCCGATGGCGCTGACCCAGCCGCGGCAGTTGGGCTCGCAGGCGACCCAGCCGAACTTCATCGGCAGCTTGCGCTCTTCGAGGGCCGCGCCGGCTCGGGCCGAGGACCCGAGAGTCGCGACGGCGCCAGCCAGCACGACTCCACACGCGGCGGTTCCCACCAGCAACCAACCGCGAAGATTGAGCGACTTCACAAATTTCAAACTGGTCCCTTCCCCAAGCCCCAAGCCATTAAGCCAAAGCCGATTCAGGCAAGCCACGTTCCGACGTTCCAATGAGTCTCACATGAACGCCACAAAAATGGTATCCGGGGGAATACAGATCGTCCATAGGTACTTGCTGCACTGCTCCCAAAAAGCACGCAAAATATGGCGCGCAAACAACAGCTTACAGTTCCCTGCGCCGGAACCGCGCAAAACCTCGCCCACGATCGCAGCAAAGCGCCTATGAAGCATTCAGTCTGCGAGCACTGTTCCAATCCCGTCGCGGGCACGCTCCGGCTCCCGCGCAGATTCGGTCGCGCCCTGATCTGGCTCTACCGCCACACGCTCTCGCCGCTGGTCGGTTACAATTGCCGGCACCTGCCGACCTGCTCGCTCTATGGCGACGAGGCGATCGAACGATTCGGACTGTGGGCCGGCGGCTGGATGACGCTCGCACGCCTGCTCCGCTGCAACCCGTTCGGCACCGCGGGCATCGACAACGTGCCCCTCAGCGCGCCAGGACGCGCGCGCTGGTATCTGCCCTGGCGCTACGGTCGCTGGCGCGGCGTCAATGCGCCCTGAAATTGCTGCAGTGCTTTGCGCACCGCTGCCTTGAGCGGAACCGGAACTTTCCCTTCGCGTTGATGTGATGCTCCCCGCGGGAGGAAACAACAATGCGCTGGAAAATCAGCCCTCATTTTCACTTCAGGCTTGGGCCGGCAACTCTCAGTCGTAGGGGGCACCACGACCCCAGAACCATCGATGTGCTCGCGATGCTCGCACTGCTGGCGCTCGTGGTAGGCTCCGGCTGGTATCTCGCGACCAGCTTGGCCACGCCTGCAAGCACGACAGCGTTCATCGTGCCGAGCCAGAGCGTGCACTGGTAGACCGCGGTTTAGAGGTCCAGCACCAGCCGATCGGCGTCGGATCCGGCGACGCAAACCATGAGATAACGCTCGCGTTCGTAGGGCGACAGAATCCGGTCGCGGTGGGCGGGCTTGCCCTCGATCCAGCCGACCTTGCAGGCGCCGCAGATGCCGCCGCAGCACGAGGTCGCGATCTCGATACCCCCTTCCTGCAAGGCGGCCAGCATGGTCTGGCCGGCGCGGACCTGGATTTCGGTCCCCGTGCGCGCTAGCAACAGCGTAAACGGCTTAGCGTCGGGATCGATGACCGGCTGTGGCGCGACGAAGCGCTCGATGTGGACGTTGGCTGCGGGCCACGCGGCGGTCAGCCGCTCGAAATCGCCGATCATGGTCTCCGGCCCGCAGCAAGCAACCATCGTCTGCGCGCCGGCCTCCCCCACCAGTGACGCGAGATCCGGACGCCCCGTGCGAGACGTGCGATGCACGACGACACGGCCAGCGTCGATCAGCGGCGCGAGACGCACAGCTAACGGCACCTCCTCGCGCACGATCAGATGCAGCAAAAAGTCGGCATCGCTCGTCTGCACGAGATGCCGCGCCATCGACAGGAACGGCGTCACACCGATGCCACCCGCGACGAATACGTAGCGCACGATATCCGCGCCGGACGCCAGTCCGCCACGCGGCAGCGAGACGCCGATGACGTCGCCAATTTCGATATCATCGTGAAGTGCGCGCGAGCCGCCGCGCCCCTCCGCCTCGCGCTTGACCGCGATGACGTAGCGCGCGTTGTCGGCGGGCTCGTTGCACAGGGAATAGGTCCGGACGAGTCCGTTCGGCAGGTGCAGATCGATGTGCGCGCCGGGCCGAAACGGGGGCAGCGCCCAATGATCAGGATCGACCAGCGTAAAGAGCTTGGTTCCCGCGCCAGCCTCTTCGACGCCGGCGACAATCGTCCTGACTGTCGTAATCGGGCGCGCCTTCATGCCGCGTTCCGCACCGTGTCGCCAACCCTCACCACCCCGCCTTGCAGGATCTTGCAGTTGAGGCCCGAGCGGTTGATCAAGGGATCGAAGATCGCCTTGCCGGTGATCTCCTCGATATGCCGGCACGGCACCGACAGCCGGGTGGCTTCCAGCAAAGTCTCGCCCAGCCAGAATTGGCGGCCAACCAAATGGTTCAACGGCACGCCCTCGACCGTCACGTTGCGCCTGTGTTCTTCCGGGCCGAGCGCGATACCGGCATCGCGCTTCAACGCGACCAGCGTCTCGAGCTCGAACAGAGTGACCTGACGGCCCTCTTCCGGCTTGTGCGAGTAGAAGCCTTGTTCGCTGCCGATCATGTAGCGATCGCCTTCGATCCCCCGACCGGCGACGAGAGACAGCGATTCCACTCCGCGCATCGGCAGGAACGCGCGCGGAGTAAAATGAAGGAACCGGACCACGCCGGTCCAGCCGGGCTGCGTTGCATTCTGCGCCGAGTGGGCGCTGGTGATATCGAGCATGACAATTCCCCTTGAGAAGCGAGGGCGCGCCGCCAGCAGCGGCGCGCCGCGGCATCAGGTCAGTTCCTTGTTCGCCATCTCCGGCGCGAAACTGGTCGCGGTCGCGGTGACGGCAGCGCAGGCGATCAGCAGCAGCGAGACCGGCCAGGTGGCACCGCCGCTCCAGGCCATCAGAGACGCCGCGATCAGCGGCGTCAACCCGCCGCTGATCGCCGCACCGACCTGAAACCCGAGCGAGGCACCGCTATAGCGCAGCCGTGCGGAGAACAGCTCGGAGTACCAGGGCGCGCCGATGCCGAACATCACCATCTGGCCGAAGGTGATCGCGACCACGATGGTGCAGATGACGATGGTGGGATCGCGGCTGTCGAGCAGCCAGAACAGCGGGAAGGCAAACAGCGCCGAGAACAGGCAGCTCGCGTAGAACATCGGCTTGCGGCCGACGATGTCGGACAGCCAGCCGAACAAGGGAATGGCGACCAGCGCAACCAGCGAGGCGGCGAAGGCACCGTTCAGCACCACGGTGCGCGAAAGGCCGAGATTGGCCGTGGCGTAGGACATCACGAACACCCCGCCGATGCTGGCATAGGCGATCTCGGAGATCTTGAGCCCGACCGCGGTGAAGAACGGCCTGCGGTGGTGTCTGAAGATCTCGACCAGCGGCAGCTTCGCAACGTCCTTCTTGGCCTGGACCTGACGGAAGGCCGCGGTCTCCTCCATGTTGAGACGGATGTAGAGGCCGACACCGACGAGGAGGACGGAGAGCAGGAAGGGAATGCGCCAGCCATAGGCCATGAAGTCGCTTTCCGGCAGGCTCGCCACCAGCGCAAACATGCCGATCGCGGCGAGATTGCCGATGGGATTGCCGACCTGCACCATGCTGCCGAGCAGGCCGCGGCGGTGGGTCGGACAGTTCTCCACCACCATCAGCACCGCGCCGCCCCATTCGCCACCGAGGCCGATGCCCTGGAGGAAGCGCAGGCCGATCAGCAGCAGAGGCGCGGCGATGCCGATCTGCTGGTAGGTCGGAAGCAGGCCGATCAGGAAGGTGCCGATGCCCATCACCATGATCGTGATTGCAAGCATTGCCTTGCGGCCGACCCGATCGCCGTAATGACCGAAGATCGCAGCGCCGAGCGGCCGCGCCAGAAATCCGACTGCATAGGTGCCGAACGCGGCGATCGTGGCGAGCGTGGGATTGCCGGCGGCGAAGAAGACCTTGTTAAACACCAGCGCGGTCGCCGTGCCGTAGATGAGGAAGTCATACCATTCGACCGCGGTGCCGATCACACTGGACCACACGATCCGTCGCAAGCTCGCCGTTTCATCCGGCGTTACGTTCAGGGCTACGTCGTCCGCTACGGTCATCGATCTCTCCAAAAGGTACCGGCGCCTGGGAAAAGCAGTTGGTTCCGGCCGTGGCGCCCATCGGCAGCCGCGACGGTAAAAATCGATCATGTTTACCAACAGAAATCAACGCCGCGGAACGCGGCAAATGCCCCCGATCGCGGCATTACGCTGTAAATGCCCTATATTTCCGCTATTTTAATCGATATACCAGCACATCTGCTTACAATATCTGCGGCTCTGCTCGAAATTTTTGCGCACTAGTTTTCCTTTAGAATACATTTGAGAGCGGCCGGAACGGACCCCGCGCCCGCCGGACTGGCAGTCGGGCTGCATCTGTTGCACAAGGGGCATCAGCAGTTCGGGAGACTCATGCGTGCTTGACGTCAGCAAAGCGACCGCGGTCGGAGCCAATATCCGTCAGGCGCGGATTGCCAAGGGCCTGACGCTGGACCAACTCGCCAGGCAGAGCGACCTCACGCGCGGCTACATCTCGCTGGTTGAGCGCAACCTCAAGATCCCCTCGCTCGCCGCCCTGCTGCGGATGGCCGCGGCCCTCGAGGTCAATGTTGCGAACTTCTTCGATCCGAACGCCGAGCCCGCGCCGCGCTACACGCTGTTTCGCCGCGAAGGCGGCAATGTCCCGCTGTTTCAGGACACCTTTGGCGTGGTGCCGCTGGCAACCGGCCGCACCCGCAAGATGATGGAGCCCTTCCTCCTGAGCCCGCCGCACAAGGCGGCGACGCGCGCCTCGCACGCGGGCGAGGAGTTGCTGTTCGTCATCAACGGCAAGATCGCGATCAAGCTCGACGGCGAGGAGCTGACGCTTGGCAAGGGCGACTGCCTTTATTTTTCAGGTGAGACCCCGCATGAGGTCAGGAGCCTCGGCCGGCAGAAGGCCGAGGTGCTGGTGGTTGTGGCCCAGAGCCCGGTGTGACGCCGGACTTCAGTCCTTGGCCTAGCGGGACCAGAAAAAGCGTCCGGGCGGTGGCGGGTCAGGCGGACGTGGCCGCTTCGGACGCGGCGGTTTTGGCGGCGGCTCGGCCGACGACGTGGTCTCCGCAACCGGCGCCGTCTCGGTCCCCGGCACCTTCACCGACAGCAGCACGTTCGACTCGTGCATCCGCCAGCGATAGCCGACACCGAAATCGATCGGCTGGGCGCGCGTGAACAGAGCGGCGTAGCGCTCCTGATAGCGGCCGGGGAATTCACCGATCGGCCCGAGATAGCGGCCGAACGGGAAGAACCGCCATTGCCGCGCATTGTAGTTCGCAAGCGGAATGCCGGAATCGTCCTGAACGATGGTCGCGCTGTTGGCGAGCAACCAGTCGCGCGCGACGGTGAAGTTGCCGGAGTGCAAGAGATAGGACGCACTCTTGATCAAGCTGTTGCCGGGGCCGAGCGTCTCGCAGAACTTCAGGAATCCGGCCGCGCGCGCACCTGAATTGGAGAGATCGGTCGAGAAATAATACAGCGTGCGCGCTTCGCCGTCGCTGCCGGCGAAGGTGATGCGGGTGCCACGCGTCGCGTTCGGTCCCGGATTGTCGTTGCCGACATGTATTCCGCCCTTGTCGTCGAGTGCGACCATCTCGACATTGCGGATGATCTTGCCGGAGCGGACGAGGAAGACGTAGAGGATCGGCAAGGTGCCGTTGACCTGGTTGGTGTGCAGGTCGACCTTCATTTG
The DNA here is from genome assembly GCF_023073335.1 of Bradyrhizobium sp. 21. GTDB lineage: Bacteria > Pseudomonadota > Alphaproteobacteria > Rhizobiales > Xanthobacteraceae > Bradyrhizobium. The sequence continues at coordinate 175,441 of NZ_JADPJG010000026.1, read as the reverse complement.
CTTGGTGATGAAGAAGGAAAAACTCAGGATCGAACCGAGCGATCGCTCGACATTGTAGAGCGCGGCGCCGACCGAACCGCGCGGCAGCCGTGTCAGGTCGGGTACGGCGCCGACCGGCTCCAGCGCGCCGAGCACGTAGGTGCTGGCCTTGGAATAAAAGGCATTGGCGTAGAGGAAGTCGGGGCCGCTGAACAAATAGAACATGGTCGGCCTGGGCGCCGCCAGATTGACGTCGGCCCAACTGCGGATCTTCGAAAGCTGCCGCTGCTCGAGCTGGGCGAAGGCGCCGTCGAAGAATTTTGCGTGGCGCTGCCAGCCGGGGTCCTTTGTCAGCGGCGTCAGCGGCGAATCCGCCGAAGGCTGCATGCCCGCAAGGAAGCGCGCGGTATCGTCGAAAGTGACGTCGGCGGCACGCGCCGCCGAGATGGCCGCAGCCAGCAGGGCAAGAGCGACGGCCGCAATTCTCATGGGTCGAAACATGTCTATTCGCGATGTGATGAATTGCCAGCGGCGACCGGCCGCCTGCGGAAAACAGCATAAATCAACAGGCCCGAGAGCATGACGAGCATCCCCGACAGCGACTGCACGGGCCGCTCGGTCAACAAATAATACATCATGAACGCGGTCACGAGCAGGAAAACGAGCGGCGTGAACGGGTATCCCCAGGCGCGATAGGGCCGCGGCAGATCGGGATCGGTGATGCGCAGCTTGATGACGCCGGCGACCGTGAAGAACGAGCAGAACAAGAGCGCAAACTGGATGAAGTCGAGCACCGCCTCGAAACTGCGAGTGAACAGCAGCAGATTGGCGACCGCGAGCTGAAACAGGATGGCGTAGGCCGGCGCGCCGCTCGTCGACTTGCGCGAGAACACGCGCAGGGCCGGAATGTCCTCCCCCATCGTCATCATCACGCGCGGACCGATCCACATCATGGCGCTGATCGAGGAGATCAGGCCGACGCAGATCATCGCGCCGACGATCCGGCCGCCAAGCTTGCCGAAGATGGCGCTGCCGGCGACGCTGGCGACGTCGAGCTGGCCGGCGAGCGCGCTGACCGGGGTCGAGTAGAGAAACACCGCGTTCAGCGCGACGTACAGCACCAGCACGATCAGCGTGCCCGTAAGCAGCGCGCGCGGCAGGCTCTGCTGCGGCGTGTTCATCTCGCCGATGATGTAGGTCGCGGCATTCCAGCCCGAAAACGAGTACATCACGAACACCAGCCCGATCGCGAAGGGGGCGCTGACGATATGCGCGAGATCGGCCGCCTGCGGCGTGAAGGCGACCTTTTGCGGCATGCCGACGATGAAGCCGGCGACCAGAAAGGCGACGATCAGCACGACCTTCAGGATGGTCGAGATCAACTGGAAGGTCGAGGAGTGCCTGACGCCGGTCAGTTGCACGAGCGAGACCAGCCACACCACGGCGATGGCAAGCGGGATCGGAGGCAGATCGGGGACGACCGATTTGGCGTATTCGCCGAAGGCCATCGCGGCGAGCGCGACGGGTGCTGCAAAACCAACCGTCGCCGACACCCAGCCGGCGAGAAAGCCGAAGGCGGGATGATAGGCACGACTGAGGAAATTGTACTCGCCGCTGGAGCGCGGAAACATCGCCCCTAACTCGCTATAGGAGAACACCCCGCACAGCGCGACGATGCCGCCGATGGTCCACAGCAAGAGGATGGAGAAGCCGGACGGGATGTCCTTGACCTGGAAGCCAAGGCTGGTGAAGACACCGACCCCGATCATGTCGGCAACGACGATGGCGGTCGCGACCAGAACGGAGACCCCGGACCCGCCGCCGATCAGCCGGCCAGTCCAGGGCGCGGTTCCCGCATCTGATGCCGTCATCGGGGTCCTTAACCTCAGGCGTCACGCCTCGTGGGAAGCATCGTGCAGATTGGTCCAGTCAATTCAAGCAGGGTTAACAAGGGTTAAATGAGGCGGGCGGAATAGGTAGCTTGGCACCTTTAATGCACGGTGCTGGGCAATAAACCTGCGTCAGCACCGGGAAATCCCGCTTCCCTCCCCCACAATCACGACACGATTGCATGGTCTTTTCAAGCGTTCCGGATGTGGGGAAGTTTCTCCGGACGCTTAACGTCACCTAAATGCCCGTCGGCTCAATTGCCTTAATGATTGCCGATGAGCTTGTGGTCATGACTTGGGGTCATGGGTGGATGGTCGGGGCCGTTCCGAAACTGAGAGCTGACATTCGTGCCGATCGGACGACGTCCGGTCTGCGCGGTCGTGCGCTCCGTCTCGCCCTGATCTCGGCTTTGGTGCCGCTGTTGCTCACGCTGGTTCAATGCGGCAAGGCGCCCGATCCGGCGGCGCTCGCCGCGAACTCACAGGCCAACGTGCAGGTGGTCAATCAGACCGTCGCCAAGACCAATCGGCAAGTCACAAGCGGCGACACGTTCGAGGATCGCTTCCCTGCCCCGCAGTTCGGGGAGCGCTTCCCGTCCGCGAGCGAGGGTTTCCTGCAACGGCAGATGTCGGACTTCTCCCCCAAGCGCGCCGGGCAGCAACAGCCTGAGCAGGCGCCCTACAAGGTCGCCTCGCTTGCCCCGCAGGCTCCCTACCAGCGTCCGCCGCGCGAAGACATGACGACGCTCGTCAGCATGAAGTCGTCAGCCTTCCCCTATTTCGGTAACAATCCCGCCTCCGACGCGCCGTTCCTCAATATCTCCAAGGGCGACCGCCGCGGCCACCGCAGCTATTCCGGGCGCGTGTTCTGGCAGGACGAGACGTACAACGACAACCGCGTGCTGATGCACGTGCCGGAGCATTTCGACCTGCGCAAGCCAGGCGTGATCGTGGTGTTCTTCCACGGCAATGGCGCCACACTCGAGCGCGACGTGCGCGACCGGCAGCTGGTGCCGCAGCAGGTCACCGATTCCGGCGCCAACGCCATCCTGCTGGCACCGCAGATGGCGGTCGACGCCGCCGATTCCAGCGCCGGAAAATTCTGGCAGGCGGGCGGCCTCAAGCGCTTCATGGAAGAATCGGCCAACCATCTGGCCCGCCTCACCGGTGATCCCAACAGCGCGCGCGCCTTCGCCAACATGCCGATCGTGATCGTCGGCTATAGCGGCGGCTTCCTGCCGACGGCCTGGAGCCTCGAGGTCGGCGGCATCAGCGACCGCGTCCGCGGCGTCGTCCTGCTCGACGCCGTCTATGGCGAAATGGACAAGTTCGCGTCCTGGATCGAAAGCCACCGCTCCGGCTTCTTCGTGAGCTCCTACACCCACTACACCGCCCGACGCGACCGCGAGCTGATGAGCATGCTGCGGCAGAAGGGCATCAGCGTCTCCGAAGACATGGACGGCCCCTTGCGTCCCGGCAGCGTGGTGTTCGTCGAGACGGGCGACGGCATCACCCATCGCGACTACGTGACCCGCGCCTGGACGCGGGACCCGCTCAAGGACGTGCTGGTGAAGATGTCAGCGACGCCATCGCTCGCGCTGACGCGCGTGGCGGCCACCGCTTCATCCGCATCAAGCCGCTAAGGTCCGATATTGCGTTGGCCGGCATTTGGCTGCGCTGCCTGCCTCGACCGATCACGCTGACGCTCGCCGGCCGTGAGGACGGCGACACGGCGGAATTCGAAGGCACCGCGCTGCAAGTGCCAGGCGTTGCCTTCCGGGCCGTGCTGAGCCGGATCAGCGACTAGCCCGTCCGGCTTTTAGAGCTTAGGTCGCGATCTCAGCTCTTGGGCAGCTTCGGAATGCTCTCGGCGAAGCCGTTGAAGCAGGCCAGCCGCTCGTCCTCTTCCTTGAAGAAACGGCAATCGGCGTAGCCCTTGGCCTTCGCCGGCTTCGGCTTCGGCGTCGGCGCGATCACGGCGTCGTAGCAATTGAGCCGGTCCTTGGTGCCGTCATCGAGGTCGAGGCAGGCCTGGAGCCGCGCCGCGATCGATTGTGGCTTGCCTTTCGGCGCCGCGGCCGGCTTGGCCGCTGCCTCTTTGGTACCGGCTTTAGTCCCCTCCTTGGTCCCCTTGGGCTTGACCTGCACCAACGGCTTGTCCCCGACCATCGGTGGTGGCTTGTCGGCTTGTGCAAACGCGGAGGCTGAATAGAGCACCGCGACAACCGCCAGAATCATCCTCATCTCAGTCAACTCTCTTTGGTCCCCATGCCTCGCCTTCTAGCGCTCCGGCGCGCGGTTTGCCAAGCGCCTTGCGCTCAGGAAAACGCTTCCTCTCAGGCCGGGACGGCAGTTGCCGGCCGGGGCCGGGTCAGGACCACCAGGATCAGCGCCAGCACGACGAAACCGACCGCGACGAAGCCGAGCGTATGCAGGAGCTCTCGGGCAAACAGCAATCCGCCGATCGCGGAGCCGACCGCCTGGCCGATATAGAGGACGGAGGTGTTGAGGGCGACGGTCGCCGATGCAAGTTGTGGCGCGGCCGCGACCAGCCGCACCTGCTGCATCGAATTGGTCGAGGCAAAGCCCAGTCCCCAGATCGCGACGGCACCCGCCATCAACACGAGGGTGCCGGCGCCGAGCGCCCAGCCCGTCATCCCTGCCAGCAGCAGACAGGTGAACAGCAGCGAGGTGCGATACGGTCCCGAGGTGTCGACGATGCGGGTTGCGATGACAACGCCGAGGAAGCCGCAGACGCCATAGAGAGCGAACACCATGCCGATCGCATCGGGACCTGCGCCGGTCAGCTTCTTCAGCAGCGGGCCCATGAAGGTGAACACCATGAACTGCCCGGACATTTGCAGCATCGTGATCGCGAGCAGCAGCAGGATAGCCCTGCTGCGGCCAACCGCGCTCCAGGTCTTCAGGTCCACCTGCGTGCCTTTCAAGCCCGTCGGCAGCCGCATCAGCAACAACAGGAAGCTGACACAGCCGAGCACGCCGATGGCGCCATAGGCCGCGCGCCAGCCATAGCGGCTGGCGATGAAGGTGATCAGCGGCAGGCCGACGGCCGCAGCGAGCGACCAGCCGAGAAAGATATAGGCGATCGTGCTGCCGCGTCGCTCGGCCGGCACGATCAGCGCCGCCGTGCCGGCGGCCTGAGGCGTGTAGAGCGCGCCGACCGCGAGCATCACCAGACGGATGAAGAGGAGGCTCGCATAGCCGGGCGCAAAGGCCGAGGCGAGATCGCCAAGAGCGAGCACCGCCAGCGTGGTGGTCAGCAGCGTGCGGCGCTCGATACTGCTGGTCAGCCAGGCCGTCAGCGGCGAGCCGATGCACAGGGTGATGGCGCCGAAGGTGATCAGGAGCGCGGCCGCGTGAATGCTGACGTCGAGCCCCGTCGCCAATTCCGGCAGCATGCCCGCCGGGGCCAGCACCGAGCAGCCGGTGACGAGATTGCCGAGCATCAAGGCGGTTGGCGCGAAACGGCCTGCGCGTGCATTTTCCATGCAAGCGCATGTAGAGCCCACTTGCCACGAGTTAAAGGGCGTTGCCCGGAATAGTTCGTGCCGCGTCGCGGCTTTTGCGCGCCACTTTCTTGGAAATGCCCGATTGCGCAGGCCGAATCGCCTGATATATCGCTCGTTCCCGCTTACCTGCGCTCGTTCGCAGGAGTGAGCCTCAGGAGAAAAGCAATGACCGACGACCGCAAGTCCGAATCCGGCTTCCAATACAGCCTCAGCAATCTGAAGCCTGCGACCACTCCGGAAAAAATCACCCTCACCTTTCCTGACGGCGCCCGGCGCGAATACCCCAAGAGCATCACCGGCCTCGAGATCGCCAAGGGCATCTCGCCGTCGCTGGCCAAGCGCACGGTCGCGATGGCGCTGGACGGCGTGGTCGCCGACCTCGACGACCCCATCGAAGCCGATGCCAAGCTCGAGCTGATCAACCGCGACGATCCGCGCGCGCTCGAGCTGATCCGCCACGACTGCGCCCACGTGCTGGCCGAAGCCGTGCAATCGCTGTGGCCGGGCACCCAGGTCACCATCGGTCCCGTGATCGAGAACGGCTTCTACTACGATTTCTTCCGCAATGAGCCGTTCACCCCGGAAGACTTTGCCGCGATCGAGAAGAAGATGCGCGAGCTCATCGCGCGCGACAAGCCTTTCACGAAGGAAGTCTGGGACCGCGAGAAGACCAAGCAGGTGTTCCGCGACAAGGGCGAGGCGTTCAAGGTCGAGCTGGTCGACGCCATTCCCGGCAACGAGCCGATCAAGATCTACTACCAGGGTGACTGGTTCGATCTCTGCCGCGGCCCGCACATGACCTCGACCGGCAAGGTCGGCAATGCCTTCAAGCTGATGAAGGTGGCCGGCGCCTATTGGCGCGGCGACAGCAACAACCCGATGCTGACCCGCATCTACGGCACGGCCTTCGCCAAGCAGGAGGACCTCGATGCTTATCTCAAGCAGATCGAGGAAGCCGAAAAGCGCGATCATCGCAAGCTCGGGCGCGAGCTCGACCTCTTCCACTTCCAGGAGGAAGGTCCGGGCGTCGTGTTCTGGCACGCCAAGGGCTGGACCATCTTCCAGCAGCTCATCGCCTATATGCGGCGACGCCTGAGCGGCGATTACAGCGAGGTCAACGCGCCGCAGATCCTCGACAAGTCGCTGTGGGAAACCTCCGGACATTGGGGCTGGTATCGCGAGAACATGTTCGCGGCGCAGTCGGCCGGCGACGAAGCCGAGGACAAGCGCTGGTTTGCGCTCAAGCCGATGAACTGCCCCGGTCACGTGCAGATCTTCAAGCATGGCCTGAAGAGCTACCGCGACCTGCCGCTGCGCCTCGCCGAGTTCGGCGTGGTGCATCGCTACGAGCCATCAGGCGCCATGCACGGCCTGATGCGCGTGCGCGGCTTTACCCAGGACGACGCGCACATCTTCTGCATGGAGGACCAGCTCGCCGACGAATGCCTGAAGATCAACGAGCTGATCCTGTCGACCTATGCCGATTTCGGCTTCACCGGCGATCTCACCGTGAAGCTGTCGACCCGGCCGGAGAAACGCGTCGGCACCGATGCGATGTGGGATCACGCCGAGCGCGTGATGGCCACTGTGCTGAGCCAGATCCAGGCTCAGAACAGTCACATCAAGACCGAGATCAATCCCGGCGAAGGCGCCTTCTACGGGCCGAAATTCGAATATGTGCTGCGCGATGCCATCGGCCGCGACTGGCAGTGCGGCACCACGCAGGTCGACTTCAACCTGCCGGAACGGTTCGGCGCGTTCTACATCGACCATGACAGCGGCAAGAAGCCGCCGGTGATGGTGCATCGCGCGATCTGCGGGTCGATGGAGCGTTTCATCGGCATCCTGATCGAGCACTATGCCGGCAACTTCCCGCTCTGGCTGTCGCCGGTGCAGGTGGTGGTCACCACCATCACGTCGGAGGCCGACGAATATGCCAAGCAGGTGCTGGAGCAGGTCCGGCGCGCGGGGCTCCGGGCCGAGATCGACCTGCGCAACGAGAAGATCAACTACAAGGTCCGCGAGCATTCGCTGGCCAAGATCCCCGCGCTGCTCGTATGCGGCAAGAAGGAGGCCGAGACGCAGTCGGTCTCCGTCCGCCGCCTCGGCAGCGACGGCCAGAAGGTGATGACGACGGTGGAGGCGCTCGCCGCCCTCGTCGATGAAGCGACTCCGCCGGATGTCCGGCGGGCTCGTGATGCGGTCTGACGGACGTTCAGGCGGCCTTATCCGCCCCGATTTTGATGAGGGATTCGGCGGGAATGCCGAGTCCCTCATGCAGCCGTCTGATCATGCTCAGCGTCAGTTCGCGCCGACCGTTGAGCACTTCGTGAACCCGGTTGCGGCTGCCGATAAAGGGAATCAAGTCCTTCGGCTGCAAGCCGCTCTGCTCCATATGATATTTGATCGCCTCGACCGGGTCCGGAAGATCCAGCCGGTAGTGCTTCCGTTCCCACGCCTCCACCAGCGTCACGAGCACGTCTAGCCGATCGCCCTCAGGCGAGTTACGCCGTGCGCTCATCAATGTCTCGATCTCCTTGAGAACGCGGCGATAGTCACGGTTGGACTTGATTGGCGCGATTTCCATCATCGACCTTCTAAACGGTTTGCGCATCGATCACGTCGTATTGCCGATGCGTCCCGACAAAGCGAATATAGACCACACGGTATGGATAGTTGATCCAGACCACGACGCGATATTTGTTGCCGGCGACATTGAAGACGACACGACCGTCCCTGAGGATGCTGGCGCTGCGGACGTCTCTTTTGACATCAGCGGGCCTCGCCCAATCAGCCCGCTTCACCTGCCGGAACCAGGCCATCAAGGGCTCACGGGCATCGGAAACATCGCCGCCCCGATTGAGAAACGCTTTGACAGTGCTCAGCGCTATGATCCTCATTCAAGCCATCTTAACATAGTCCCAACCTGGGACCAAACTTTCCGACAGGCGCAGGACCGGTCCTCATAATCCCTCTAAAATCCCTTTCAATCACCTTCGGCCAGCCCTATCTCCGACAGGACAATAGCTCACAAGGAATTCCCCGTGCCCGACGCCATCGAACTCCTGAAGACCCGCCGCTCGGTCAAGCCGCGCGAGATGTCCGGCCCTGGCCCCTCCCCGGCCGAGCTCGAGACCATCCTCACCATCGGCGCGCGCGTGCCCGACCATGGCAAGCTTGCGCCCTGGCGCTTCATCATCTTCGAAGGCGAAGCGCGTCAGCGCGCCGGCGAGGTGATCGCGAAGGTGTTTGCCCGCAAGAACCCGGGCGCTCCGGCGGCCGATGTCGAGACCGAGCGCAAGCGTCTCACCGATGCGCCGCTGGTGATCGGCATCGTCAGCTTCACCAAGCCGCACCCCAAGGTGCCGGCCTTCGAGCAGGAATTGTCGGCGGGCGCCAGCGTCATGAACATCGTCACGGCCGCGACCGCGCTCGGTTACGGCGCCTGCTGGCTGACCGGCTGGTTCTCGTTCGATCGCGACGTGCTCGATGGCCTCGGCCTCAAGCCGGACGAGAAGCTGGCCGGCTTCGTCCATATCGGCACGCCGACCAGACCCAGCGAGGACCGCCCGCGACCGGTGCTGTCTGACATCGTGACGCGATTTTAATCGAAGTCTTGTTGACGCCTCGGACGTCTTGCGGCTTTGTTCCCGGCCAGGGAGGAAGCCCGGATGAAGCGCCGTGAATTTCTGGTCGGAGCCGCGCTGCTGGCCGGCACGATCGCGCGAAGCCGCGCCGCCGACATCCCTGCCCCGTCGCCGGGTGGGCTCGATCGCATCACCGCGTATTTCACCGACGAGGTGACGAGCGGCCGGCTGCCGGGCGCCGTGGTCCTGATTCAGCAGCACGGCCAACCGGTCTATCTGAAGACGTTTGGCGCGCGCGACACCAGGACGGGCCTCGCGATGGCGCCCGATACGATCTTCGCCATCCACTCGATGACCAAGCCGGTCACGTGCCTTAGCGCGATGATGCTGATCGACGAGGGCAAGCTCGCGCTCACCGACCCCGTTTCGAAATACATCCCGCTCTTTGCCGGCACCAAGGTGGGCATCGAGACCACCAAGCCCGGCGGCCCAACGACGGTCGAGCTCGAGCCGCCGGTCCGCCCCGTCAACATCGAGGATCTGCTGCGGCACACCTCGGGCATCAGCTACGATTATATCGGCGCCCCATGGGTGATGGAGGTTTACTCGGCCGCCAATATTTTCGACGGCCCGTTCAACAACAGACAATTCGCCGACCGCATCGCCGAGTTGCCGCTGACGCGTCAGCCCGGGACATTGTGGCGCTACGGCCATTCCACCGACGTGCTCGGCGCCGTGATCGAGATCATCTCGGGACAGACGCTGTACGAATTCCTCAAGCAACGCATTCTCGATCCGCTCGGCATGAGCAGCACGAAATTCGTGCTGAAGACCCCGGAAGAGCGTGCGCGGATGGCGCGGCCGCTGCCGAACGACCCGGTCCTGCTCGCCGGCGAGCGCGACCGTCTCGCCCATCCCGAATGGGAATCCGGCGGCGGCGGGCTGCTCTCGACCATCACCGACTATCAGCGCTTTTCGCAGATGCTCCTCAACGGTGGCGAGTTCGAGGGCAAGCGCTATCTGAGCCCGGCGGCCTTCAGGGCGATGACGACCGACCACGTCGGCCCCGGCTCGGGTGTGGGGCGCGATTACTTCTATTTCCCCGGCGACGGCTTCGGCTATGGCTACGGCATTGGTGTGCGCACCGATCCCGGCAACGCGAAACCACCGCCGCCGGGCTCGCTCGGCGAGTTGAAATGGGACAGTGGCAGCGGCACCTATTTCGGCGTCGATCCCAAGCTCGACATGGTCTACCTGCTGATGCAGCAGACCCAGAACGAGCGCAGCCGCATCACCCCCGCCTTCAAAGCGCTGGTCTACGACTGCTATCCGCCCGAGCTACGCCGCCCGTGAGGCGCGCTGGCCGAAATCGGCGAGCAGCTTTGCGATCTCGGCGGCGGGCCGCGCCGCGCTGAACAGAAAGCCCTGCACCTCATTGCAGCCTTCGGCGCGCAGCCAATCGAGCTGATCCTCCGTTTCGACGCCTTCTGCGGTCGTGGTGATGTTGAGACTGCGGCCGAGGCCGGAGATCGCGCGCACGATCGCGTCGCAATCGGGCCGCAGCGCCAGATCCTTGACGAAGGAGCGGTCGATCTTGATCTTGTCGAAGGGAAAGCTGCGCAAGTAGCTGAGGCTGGAATAGCCGGTGCCGAAATCATCCATCGAGATGCTGACGCCGAGCTCGCGCAATTGATGCAGAATGGCGAGGTTGGCGTCGGTCTCGGCCAGGAAAATCGACTCGGTGATCTCGAGCTCGAGCCGCTTCGGCGACAGGCCGGACTGCGCCAGCGCCGAGATCACGACCTGAACCAGATTGCGGCTTCGGAATTGCGCCGGCGACAGATTGACCGCGACCTTGACGTCGACAGGCCATTTCACGGCTTCGGCGCAGGCCTCGCGCAGCACCCACTCGCCGAGCTGGGTGATCAGGCCGATGTCCTCGGCGACCGGAATGAATTCCGCCGGCGAGATCATGCCCTTGTCGGGGTGATGCCAGCGCAGCAGCGATTCGAAGCCGGTGATGCGGTCGGAGGCAATCGACACCAGCGGCTGGTAGTGCAGCTCGAACTCGCCATTGGCGAACGCGCGGCGCAGATCCAGCTCCATGCCGCGGCGCTTCTGCGCCTGCAGATCCATCTCGCGCTCGAAGAAACGATGCACGCCGCCACCGTCGGACTTTGCCCGGTACAGCGCCATGTCGGCGTTGCGCATCAACTCTTCCGACGTCGTGCCGTCGCCCGGCGACAGCGCGATGCCGATGCTGGCGCCGATCACCATCTCCTGCCCATCGATCTCATAGGGCGCCTTCAGCATGTCGATCAGCAAGCTCGCGCAGGCGCTGGCCTCGTTGGGCGAGACGTCGGCTGCCAGGATCACCGCGAACTCGTCGCCGCCGAGCCGGGCCGCGAGATTGGCGCCGCGGACCGCAATGGTCAGACGTTCGGCAACTTGCTTCAGCAGGCGGTCGCCCGCCGGATGGCCGAAGGAATCGTTGATGTTCTTGAACAGGTCGAGATCGATGTAGAGCACGCCGACCCGTTTTCCAGCGGCCTGGTCGAGCGCCTGCTTCAGGCGCTCCTGGAAATATTCGCGATTTGGCAGATCGGTGAGCCCGTCATGGTGCGCCATGTGGGCGATCCGCGCCTCGGCCTTGCGCCGCTCGGTGATGTCGACAACTGCGACCAGATAGCCGTCGCGGTCGTCGAAGGCGACGCGGCGGCCGAAGGTGAGCACCTCGATCTCGCTGCCGTCGGCGCGCAGATGCCGCCAGTTGCGCGAGGAGTGATAGGTGTCGCCAACGCGTTCGAGCGCCTCGGCATGGCTGTCCCACTCGTCCTGCGGCCAGATCTCGTGCAGCGTCATGCGCAGGAAGGTGGCGCGGCTGTAGCCGTAATGCTGGACCGCGGCATCGTTGACGCTGAGAAACTGCCTGGTCTCGGCGTCGAACACCCACATCGGCATCGGGTTGTTGTCGAACAGCAGGCGGAACGAGGCGTCGCGCCGCTTCAACACGGTGACGTCCGAGATCGTCAGCGAGACCACATCGGCAAACGCGGTGGCGCTGAGCCGGAGATGCCGACCGTCGCTCTCGATCTCGAGCTGCTCGCCGCGACCGCCGGCGACGGCCTTGAGCAGGAATTCCATGACCTCAAGCGAGGCCAGCAGCGTGTCTCCCTCGCCGATCCGGCGCCACAACAGGCCCGCGCCTTCCGCCTTCAGCAGCAGCCCCGCACTCTTGTTGTGGTGCACGATCTGGAGATCGAACGGCTTGCCACCGGCGTCGCGCAGCGTCGCCAGCGAGACCACAGCGTCGTCGGTCGAAGCGAAGATCGCGTCCAGGAGATTGTATTGCGCGCCGCGTTCGTTGATATAGGCGCCGACCAGCGTGGCGCCCCAGCGCGAGGCTGTCGGCAGCGCCAGCACATCGTAGGTCCTGACCATGCCGTCGCGCACGCAATGCGCGCTCGCCTGGTGCGGCCGTCCGGTCTGGAGCGCGCTCGCCACCGCTTCCGACAGTGCCGTGGCGCAATCGGGCGAGAGCTCGGAGACGGGAATGTCCCAGCGCTCCTCGCCGAGCCATTTCTGCACGTAACGCCCGCTGCGCGACAGCTCGAGCGCACCATCGTTCTTCAGCAGCGCGATGTGGTCGGCGAGCCGTCCAAGGCTGCCAAGCATCACGTCCTCATAGCGCGGCAGCCGGTCGCCCGGCTTCAACGCGGCTCGCCATTTGCGCTGAAGCACCGGGATGTCGTCAAACATTTCGGTGGCCGGTTTTCCCGGCACTTTCTTCACGGCACTCATGGCAGTCCCCAACGCACTTTCCCGCCGCATCCAATGCAGCCGCGCTTAATGCCGTGTAAAGAGCGCGCGGGCGCGGGTTCCATTGGGTCATTGTGACGGTTTTAAGTCGGGCATTGGTTAGTGGACATTAGAGACTATGACGGTTGTGCAAATGCGCAGCGTCCCGGCACGAGATCGAAATTTCAGCGGCAGTTCGTAGGATGGGTAGAGCGGGAGCGAAACCCATCACGCTTTTGTTTGCGCGGAAGCATGATGGGTTTCGCAAGTGCTCTACCCATCCTACGACCCCGCGGACACACCTTCGCATTCTCGCGGCGCAATTCGCCCGAGCTTTGCTTCGTCGCGTCACCCTCGAATGAAAGAGGGCGCAGGGAAGGCCGGGTGCCGGCTGGCACCCACGGTCCACTGTGCGAAGTTGTGGTACGAAAATCTGCACAGCGGCATACAGGTGAAGCCAAAACATCCGGCCTTTCCCTGCGCAGCGGTTTGACGACTTATGTCGCGCTCTCCCCGGGGAGCGATGCACTATTGCCCCCGTCGCCTTGCCGATGACTGATGCGCGCGGTCCGGTTGGACAGCACACATCACCACAAGACTTGGCGCACAGACCCCGGGCGCCAGGACCACACGATTTTGCCGTACGCCGATCACACCGGTCGTGTGCGCGAAGTCTTTCGCTCACGGTTGCCCGCCCTGCGAAG
>NZ_JADPJG010000026.1:64045-161944 GCF_023073335.1 Bradyrhizobium sp. 21 | reverse complement strand
GCCGCCCGGCCCGCGTTCGTGACGATCGCGATACGCCCCTCTTCCTTGGGCCGGGTTGCCGCGACACATACGCCGTTTCCGAAATTCGGTAAAGTGGAATATTTTTTGACGGCGCCGTTGACCGACAATTTGGGTGTTTTGCCCGACGGGCAACACAAGGTCTTGTAGCTGCGCGCGCCGCTAGTCCTCGCTTGAGGCCGCGGAGCGGTTGCGCAGATGAGCCTGGGACAACAGGAAGAACAATGCGCGCTCGCCATGATATTTGGCGGACGGCCGGGTGCGCTCGAAGCCGTCGGCAAATATCTTGCCGCCCTGGTCGCACACCTGCCACCGCCAGCCAAATCGCTTACGCTTGGTGAGGATCACTTCGAACATGCCGACGAGCTTGGTCCCCTGCTCCTTGCCGGAACCGCAGACCCACGAGTCTGCTCCGGCCTCCCCATGAGAGCGACATATAACGCAGCAGGATGGAAAGAGGATAAAATTGATTATCGGAAATAGGTATCTTGCACCGCTATCACGAAGTTGCGGCCCTCTGGAATAAACCGGTGACGCCGGTGTGTGCGGCGCTGACGCAGCTTGGTAGCGCTGACAGAGGTATTCAAATCGGAACACAGGCGTCGGAGGCCGGTTAGCAAATGCTCACCGGACTTCTCGCCGAGTACGCTGATTGGTGCGCTGGACGAGAAGCGCGGTACGATGATGTGTGCAAGACTGGCCTCCTCAGGATGAGCGCCCTGCTGGTCGAGGGCCTGCGGAGCGTCGCTTCGTGCCGCACCGCGTTCGGATACGAAAGACGGCCCTACCGCGCGACGACTTCCACTTCGCCGTCGACGCCGTTGACGACGTTGAAGCCGCGCTCGTAGACCTTGCCCTCGTTCTTGGCGATGGCGCGGTATTCGCCTTCGGAGAGCACGACGCGCGGGAAGGCGCCGATCGATTCCTTGATGACGTCGCCGCCAGGCGTCAGCACCGACCAGGCGGTGTTGGCGAGCGCCTCGCCGCCCCGGTCGCTGACCAGCTTGAGCGTGATGACGGCGGCGCGGTGGGTGATGGTGACGTCGGTGAGCTTGCTGGCCTGGACGCGGATGTCCGAGCGCACCACCGAATTGGCGTCGCCGTAGTTCGAGATGATGTAGTAGGTGCCTTCCGGCAGCAACACGACGTCGCCGGCAGCGACGTTCGGCACCAGGGAGGCCCGCTCGCCGGATTCGAACTGGCTGCCCTTGTAGATCGCGAACGAGATCTGGTTCTGCGGAATGCGACTGGTGCCGACGCGGCCCTCGATGCGCAGGCCGCCGGCCGGCAGCACGAAGGATTCGCGGTCGGTCTCGGCCTTCAGGCTGACGGTGCGCACCGCGCTGACGAGGCCGAAGGCGACGTGCACGACGTAATTGCCGGGCGGCAGCACGATGTTGGGCGTGGCGTTGCGGTCCTCGCGGATCAGCTTGAAGGTGCCGTTCTCGTCGGGACGATCGGCAAATACGCGCCAGACCAGACCGCTGGTGATCGCGGGGGTGTCCTTGCCGTATTTCGCGGTCAGCGACAGCACGCCCTGTCCGGGCACGGCCGCGTTGAGCGGCGGTGCGGACGGCACGGTCGTGACCGCGGGCGGCGGCATGCTGGGGGTCGTCGGCTGCATCAGGGTCGGCGGCAGGCTCAGGGGTCCGGCACCCGGGCCGGAGGGCGGCGCCAGGCTGACGGCGCCGCCGGGCTCGGGCACCGAAGCGGGCGGCACCGGCGGCGGACGATCGGAGAAAAGCTGCGCCTGCGCAGCATTTTGGCCAGGGGCATAGAGGCAGGCCGCAAGGATCAGGGTCGGCAGCAGCGATACGCTGCGCCGCCATCCGATGATGCCGTCACCCCCGAAAGTCATGCCACCTGCTTTTCACCGAAAACGCGGCAAATTCAAGCCTCTAAAACCCCAAGAAATACGGCCCATCACGGTAATTGGAACCCGGTTGACGCCTGCGTGATTACCCCCAGAGGCAGCCGCCTCCTCGCCATACTCCTGCCAAGTGCCCTTCCCAAACCGGCATAAACCATGCTTCGCCCCGGTTCTGGCGGAGCGCGAGCGTGGTGCCTAGTCTGATGGTAAGGGCGAGCCCCCGCGTAGGAGAGTTTCGGTGTTGGATATATTGAAAGGTCGGGGTGCGAACGGCGAGAAGGTCGGGCTCGGCGGTATTCGCAAACCCGTCATCGGGCTCGCTCTCGGAGGCGGCGCGGCGCGCGGCTTTGCCCATATCGGGATCCTGCGAACCTTGGTTGCCAACGGCATCGTGCCTGACGTCGTGGTCGGGACCTCGATCGGTGCCGTGGCCGGCGGGCTGTTTGCGGCCGGCCGGCTCGATACGCTCGAAGAATGGGGTCGCAGCCTGCAGGGGATGCGCAACATTCTCGGCTACCTCGACGTCCGCCTCAACGGCTCCGGCCTGATCGGCGGCGAGAAGCTCGCCATCCGGCTGGAGGAGGCGATCGGCCACACCCTGATCGAGGACCTCCCGATCAAGTTCGCCTCCGTGGCAACCGAGGTCCGCACCGGCCACGAGATCTGGCTGACCCGCGGCCGCGTGGTCGATGCGATGCGAGCGTCCTATGCGCTTCCCGGCATCTTCTCGCCCGTGCTGATCGGCGACCGCTGGCTGGTCGACGGCGCGCTGGTGAACCCGGTGCCGGTCTCGGCTGCCCGCGCGCTCGGCGCCGAAATCGTCATCGCCGCAAATCTTTCCAGCGACGTCTTCGCCCATTCCACGACGATCCATTCGCACGGCGCCGCGCCCGAGCCGGTCATTCCAGCAGCCGAAGATGCGACGACCAAGCGGCGCTTTCCGAGATTGTTCTCGGCCGAGAAAACCATGAAGCGCGAGTTCTTCGGCGGCGGCGACGGACGGCCCGGCATCTCCTCGGTGATGGTCGACGCCTTCAACATCATGCAAGACCGCATCACCCGCGCCCGCCTCGCCGGCGATCCGCCGGACCTCTTGATCTCGCCGCGTATCGGCCAGTTCGGCTGGTTCGACTTCCACCGCGTCGAGGACCTGATCGCGCACGGGACCCGCGCCGCCGAGCGCGCGCTGGAGTCGATCCAGGAGGCGATCGAGGTGCTCGCGCCGCCGCCTGCGGGCGGCGCGCCCAAAGCGGACGCGTGAAGTCCGGTCAGGCCGTCTTGATGTAGTCGCGCAGGGCTTCCTGCTCTGACTCGTATTCCTGCACCCGGCGCTTGACGATGTCGCCGATCGAGATCAGGCCGACCACCTTGCCGCTGTCGATCACGGGCAGATGGCGGAACTTGCCTTTGGTCATCATCTCCATGAGCTCGGCGACCGTGTCGGTCTCCTTGCAGGTGACGACCTTGCGGGTCATGACCTGAGAGACCGGCTCATCCAGCGCGCCGGCGCCGCGCTCGCCGATCACGCGCACGATGTCGCGCTCCGACAGGATGCCTTCCAGCCGGCTCTGGTTCATCACCAGCACCGCGCCGATCTTCTTCTCACCGAGCAGCTTGACCGCAACCGAGAGCTTGGCGTCGGGCTCGACGCTCATGATCTGGTGGCCCTTGGTGTTGAGAATCGAACGTACCGTCATTGTCGCCTCCCTGAATCGGAGCCGTCCGCCTTTTGGCGGTCCGGACTTTGTTCTTCGAGTCTTCAACTAACAGTTTCAGCGCAGGTTTCACGCTCGTGCGCTGTGCGAAGCATCGCCGCTAGCGGCTTGCAGCTTCGGAACATTCTTCTCGGGAATGATGGATGAATTCGGGCGGCGCCGCAAGCGCCGCTTCAAACACGGTCGGAAATGTCCTGTGATGACGCATCTGCAGCATCGCTTCGCACGCGCGGCACGGGATCGAACAGCGCAAACAGCAACAGGCCGGCGAGGAAGCCGCCGATATGTGCCTGCCAGGCGACGCTCGTGGTCTCGGAATCGACGCCGATCGCACCGACGCCGAAGACGATGTTGACGCCGAACCACACCGCGAGGAAGCCGAGCACCCGTCCGTCACGCAGCGCACGCGACAGCGGCAGTGCCGGAACTCTTGCGGCGGTATCGGCGTCCGATCGGCTGAACGACAGGAAGCTGCCGCGCACGAAGGCGAAGCGCATCGCCGCCGCCATCGCGCCGGACACCGAGGCCGAGGCGCCGATCATCGGCGCGACCGCATGCTCATGGGTGACGAGATGGGCGAGCGCGCCGGCCGCCGCCGTCACCGCCAGGAACAGGAAGAATCTGATGGCGCCAAAACGCCGCGCCAGCGCGCTGCCGAACGGCAGCAGCCACAGCACGTTGAAGCCGAGATGCGTCAGATTGGCGTGCAGCAGCGAATAGGTGACGAAGGTCCAGACCTTGGCGCCGGCCCCGCCGGGGATCTGCAGATTGAGCAGCGAGGCATCGTAGCGCTTGGGGATGAAGCCGAAGACGTCGATGGTCCAGTTTTCCAGTTCCGGCGGCAGCAGCACCCGCAGATGGATCACCGCGAGCAGGAGGATATAGGCGGTCAGCGCGATCGGCAGCGTCAGGATCGGCTCGCGCGGAGCCCCCTCATGGGCGGCCGGCACCTCCAGCTGAGGATCTTGCGGCGGAAAATCTTGCGGGGAATCCAAGGCAGCTTCGCTTTCAGGCCCGATCGGAGCGCTACGCTTGGAGATAGTCGCCTTTGCCGGCCTTGCGCAAGTGCACAAAAGGAAAAGGCAGGGCCCTGGGAAGCCCTGCCTGTCCGTGTCGGACTTCCGGGACCCCGGAGGAATAAGGAGTATCCCCACCCCTCCCCGCGGCCCGTGACCAAACTGTTTGACGCCTGTGTACAGGCCTCGCCGAGAACCTGGAGCAAAGCGGCGAGGCTTGCGACCGCGGTCACCATAGCAGTGGGGCAGCGCACGGAAAGCGCATAGTTAATTTAACGTTAACGACGCAAAGGCGGCGCCAAGGGAGCCGAAAACGCCTCCACGGCATGGACGCTGCAAAGCCCCTCCTGCACAACAACACAGGGATCGCGGCTGCACTGAAGCGGGACAGGTTTGTCCCGCGAGGTTCCGCCCCGGGGTAAGCGTTCAGTCATGAAACATCCGTCGAGCCGCGAATTCTTCGCGTATTGGGACAAGAAGCGCGGCACTGCGCGGGCCCCTGACCGGGCCGATATCGATCCGGCCGCCGTGCGCGGCCTGCTCGGCGACATTTTTGTCCTCTCCTGCGAACCGAAGCTCGGCTTCCCGTTCCGCGTTGCCGGCACGCGTGTCTGCGCGCTTGCCGGGCTCGACCTCAAGGATTCGAGCTTTGCGGCGCTGTTCAACGAGGCGAGCCGCCGCGAGATCGAGGAGATCACGACCATCGTCGCCGACGAGAGCCTCGGCGCGATCGCCGGTATCACCGCGGCGCGCGAGGACGGCAGCAAGGCGCATCTCGAGTTGCTGCTGCTGCCGTTCAACGCCCGCCCGCATACGCCGGTGAGCGTGACAGGCGTGCTCGCGCCGTTCGACGACGAATGCGGCGCGCTTGGTCCGTTCACCCTCGTTTCCTGGCGCTATCTGCACCAGCCGGAGAAATTCCTGCCGCGCGCGATCCGCAAATTGCAGATCGCACGCGGGCTGATGGTGTATGAGGGGCTGCGCTAGCTTTCATTTCGAGCTGAGCCAGAGCCGCGGACTCGATGCAGCCTTTCATCTGGACGAAACAGCAATGTCCGACATCATCAATTTCGGCGTACTTCAACTCCGCTTCCTGCACAGCAAGGACGACACCGGCGGCAGCGTCGACATCTTCGAAATGACGCTGCAACCGAATGCGCGGATGCCGATCCCGCACTATCACGACCGGTGGGACGAAACGATCTACGGACTATCCGGCGTCTCGACCTGGACGATCGACGGCGCACAGACCGATCTTGGGCCCGGCGAATCCGTCTTCATCAGGCGGGGGATCGTGCACGGCTTTGCCAACCGCTCGACCGGGCCGGCGACATGCCTGTGCATCCTGAGCCCCGGCGTGCTGGGACCGCAATATTTCTCGGAGATGGCCGTGCTCCTGTCGACCGGCGCGCCACCCGATCCCGCGAAGATGAAAGAGACGATGCTGCGCTACGGACTGGTGCCGGCGCCGGCTGCGTGAGCCAGGCGCGCCGGCGGGGATGACCGGTCCTTACGCGATCTCGTCGGTCCAGACCTTGAAGCTGACCAGCTCGTTCGGCCCAAAAGTCTGCGTGATCGGAACGTCGCAGGCATCGCGCCCCTGGGCGATCAGGATACGCCCCTGGCGCGGCACGTTGTTGCGTGGGTCGAAAGTGTGCCAGCGCCCACCGATGAAAGCCTCAAACCACCCGGCGAAATCGCTCACCGGCCAAGGCGGCGGCGTGCCGACATCGCTCAGATAGCCGGTGCAATACCGCGCGGGAATGTTCATGCAGCGGCAGAACGCGATTGCCAGATGGGCATAGTCGCGGCAAACGCCATTGCCTTCCTGGTACGCCTCCCACGCCGTCTTGGTGGCGCGCGCATGCTCGTGGCCGAAGACGATGTGGCGGTGAACGAAATCGCAGATCGCCTGCACCCGCGCCCAACCCGGAGGCGTCCTCTCGAACAACTGCCAGGCAATCTCCGAAAGCCGGTCGGTTTCGCAGTACCGGCTGCCGAGCAGGTAAACCAGCGTATCGGCAGGCAGCTCTTCGATGCTGTGCTGAACGGCCGAGGCAAACACCGGATCCGGCAGGCCGCTGTCGCGAACGATGCCATCCCCGGCAAGGCGCAGGCGCCCCGCCGGCGCGACCATGCGGCTGCACCAATTGCCGAACACGTCGCGATAAGGCGTGATCTCGACCGCGGGCGTGGTGGTGACGAAGTCCGGCACGATGACATCCGAGGCGCGCGTGAAATGCGTGCCCACCACCATGAACATCGGCGTTGGCTGCGGAAAATCATACAGCATTTCGAATCCGACACGGAACTTCATTCGAAATGCCCTTTCGGCCTGGTGTCAGCTCGAGATGGCGACGAACCCGCCGATTACAAGGCGCACTGGCGGAACATGCCGCTCGGAAGCCGTCGCCGGTGATGTCGCCGGCCTTTTTGGACCTTGGCGCCGCGCGAGCCGTCGCCTTCCTGCAGCGGAGGCCAAGAACTTTTTCCGCTGCGCGCAGCGTCGCGGCGGAATAAACTCGGATGATTGAGACCGAACGACGGATCGACATGAGCAAGCCGCATTGGCGTCCCGCGCGCACCTCCGACCTGCCCGCGATCGGCGCCATCGCAGCGCGCATCCATCCCGATCTCCCCGAGAGACCCGAGGTGCTCGCCGAAAAGATGCGGCTTTATCCGGATGGCTGCCGCGTGCTTGCCGCAGACGACGGGATCGTCGGCTACGGACTTGCCCATCCCTGGACGCAGCACCGGATTCCGCCGCTCGACGGCTTGCTCGAACGACTGCCCGGCGACGCGGATTGCCTCTATGTGCACGACGTCGCGGTGCTACCGAATTTCCGCGGCGGCGTCGTGCGCGACTATGTCGCTGCGATCGAGGATCTCGCGCGCGCGTCGGGCATCGCAACGCTGGCGCTGGTCTCGATCTACGCCACGCGGCCGCTGTGGCAACGTCTCGGCTTTCGCGCCGTCACGGCGGATGCGGGGCTGCGTGCAGGGCTCGCATCCTATGGCAGCAACGCGACCTACATGCTCCGAGATCTCGCTGCGACGTAAGCTCCCTACCCGGCTCAGCCGCGATGCTTCTTCTTCGCCTTCTTCCCCGGCGCGCCCTTCCCGGGCCACGGGGTGACCGCAGGCTCTGCGTGGCCCGGCTTGTTCTTGTGCTTCTTTTTCTTTGCGAAAGAAGGAGCCTCGTCGAATTTCGGCGCGCGCTCGCTATGCGCCTTGTCGTATGGTTTGCCGGGCGGTTTGCCGTGCGCTTTGAACCCGCTTGGCTCGCGCGTGCGGTCGCCCTGGCGCTCACGGTGATCGCCGTCGGCGCTCTCGCGCCGAGGCGGGCGGGGCCGCTCTTCCGAGGGCGCCTGCCGCTGCGGCGCATCCGCCATCGGCTCGAGGCGGATATTGTCTTCCTTGTCCGGACGCTTGATCTTGACGGCGAAGGATTCCGCGACCCGCTCGGAAATCTCGAACTCGGTCGTGGTGTCCATGATCTTGATGGCGCCGATATCGTTCTTGTCGATGCCGCCGCGGCGGCAGATCATCGGCAACAGCCAGCGCGCTTCCGCATTCTTGCGTCGCCCGATGTTGGCCCGGAACCAGACGGTAGCCTCGCCCATGCCGTGACGCGGCGAGGATTTCCCCGCCTTCGCTCGCGGCCCCGCAGGACGATCATCGCGCCGATCATCGCCGCGCGAAGCGCGGACATCGTCGCGCGACCCGCGATCGTTGCGACCGCGATCTTCGCGCGGCCGGCTGCTCCGCTCGCCGGGATCGAGGATGTCCTCCGGCGACGGCAGCCGCGCGCGATAGAGCCGCGCGAGGGACGCGGCGATATCCTCGGCCGACCGCTCGGCCAGCAATGCCTGCGCCAGCGCCAGATCGTCGGCGGTCGTCTCCTCGGTGAACAACACGTCCTTCATGCGCTCGTGATCGAGCTTGCGGATCTCATCCGGCTGCGGCGCCGTCCCCCAGACGGCGTCGATCCCCGAGACGTTCAGCAGCATTTCCGCCCGCCTGCGCCGCACGGGCGGCACCAGCAGGACGCTTGTCCCCTTGCGGCCCGCGCGCCCCGTTCGGCCCGAGCGATGCTGCATGACCTCGGCATCGTTGGGCAGGTCGGCGTGAATGACGAGGTCGAGGCTCGGCAGGTCGATGCCGCGCGCGGCGACGTCGGTCGCCACGCAGACGCGCGAACGTCCGTCCCGCAGCGACTGCAGCGCCGTGGTTCGCTCGTTCTGCGTCAATTCGCCGGACAGCGCGACCACGGAGAAGCCGCGCTCCAAGAGCGCTGCCTGCAAATGCCTGACGTGATCGCGCGTGCTGCAGAACACCAGAGCGCTCGGCGCCTCGTAGAAGCGCAGCACGTTGACGACCGCGTGCTCGGCATCGCCGGGCGCGATGCGGATCGCGCGATACTCGATATCGGCGTGGCCGCCCTCGTCGCCGGCGACCTCGATCCGGAACGCCTGCTGTTGATACTGCTTGGCGAGCGCGACGATGCCGCGCGGGAACGTCGCCGAGAACATCAGGGTGCGGCGGGTGTCCGGCGTGGTCTTGAGGATGAACTCCATGTCCTCGCGAAAGCCGAGATTGAGCATCTCGTCGGCCTCGTCGAGGACGACCACCTTCAATTCCGAAATATCCAGACGGCGGCGCCGCAAATGGTCGCACAACCGGCCGGGCGTGCCGACGACGATGTGAGCGCCGGCCTCAAGCTCGCGCTGCTCGCGCCGCGGATCCATGCCGCCGACGCAGGAGACGACGCGCCCGTTCGCATGCTCGTACAGCCAGGCCAGCTCGCGATGGACCTGCAGTGCGAGCTCGCGGGTCGGCGCCACGATCAGGGCCAGAGGTGCACCCGCCCGCTCGAACCGCTCGGCGTCACCGAGCAGATCCTTGGCCATCGCGAGGCCATAAGCCAGGGTCTTCCCGGATCCGGTCTGGGCCGAAACCAACAGGTCGCGGTCGGCTGCTTCGTCCGCGAGCACGGCGAGCTGAACGGGGGTCGGAGAATCATAATTCCGCTCAGCCAAAGCGCGGGCGAGCGGCGGGGTCAGAGCCGGAAAAGACACGGGATGGGAAACCTTGGTTGATTCAGGCGCGAAACGGCAAGCCGAGGGGCCTGAGAAGCTGCGTGCGCGGCAGAATGCCCAATCGCACGCGTAGCGATTTGATTTGGACGCTCTTTACGCCAGGTGCGGGCAAATCGCCATGCCTATGATGCATGGCGTTGGCCATACGGTGAACGCGCTCGCCGCCGCCCCGCCCGGCGATTGGAGCCGTTTTAGCGCCTTTTGAGAGCTTTTGCGCCGGATCCGCAGATTTTGGCAGCCATCTCGCCTAAATTGCGGGCGATCGGACGTGCCGGGAATGCACGCATGACGTCTTCAGTTGAGATACAGGTGAAACATGGCCGACAGCATATCACTTGCCGACAAGCTCGCTACTTTTCAGGATTTCTGGTCCCCGCGCACGATCACGACCTTCAACGATTGCGATGTCATGGTGGTGAAGGTGAAGGGCGAATTCACCTGGCACAAGCACGAGGACACGGACGATTTCTTTCTCGTCCTGAAAGGCAACCTGGACATCGAATTGCGGGATCGCACCGTGAGGCTCGGTCCGGGCGAACTCTACGTCGTGCCCAAGGGTATCGAGCACCGCCCGGTAGCACGCGAAGAGGTTCACCTCCTGCTCATCGAGCCGAGCGGCACGCCGAACACAGGCGACAAGGCCACCGCCGCGGCGCGCAAGCTCGCATAGAGACCAGCTCCCTTGTCCTATTCCCTGGAGGCTGCCAGCTTGTTGACGCCGCCGGCCAGCCTTGCCCTGACCCGCGCAAGGCTGTCCCTCGCCGCGCGGCTCAAGGCGCGGATGGCGCGCCAAGCCTCGGTTGCCTGTAGCCACGCCTTCATGTCGGCGAACTTGCCGTACGCCCAGGCGAAAGCCGGAATCCGCATCAGCTTGTCACGCGTGAGATGGAACAGACGCTCGACCAGCACGAGCTTGAGCAGCTCGCCGACGATGAAGGTCGCCGCGCCGCTCACGAATTGACCGGTTGCCGCAAGATAGGCCGCCACCGGCTTGATCGGCTCCAGAATGATCACGGGCACGGAAAAAAGGGCGAGCGACGGATAAGGCGGCAACGATCTGATCCAGGCGCGCAATCGCCTGAATTGGAAATGCCGCCCAATCCAACGTGAAATTGGCCTCGCCACGGCGATGAAGACCGCATCCACCAGGAAGTAGAGGGCAGCAAGGATGTATGTGATGGGTTGCAGGATTCGCTTCACGGTACCTCTCCCGTGAAGTGAAAGCCGGAACTAGGGCCTAAGTTTCACCTCGGCGTGAATAACTCGCGGATATCAGGTGGAACCTTTTGGGCATCGGGGCGGCTCCACGCACTCAGATCTCGGCATAGACCTCCAGCAGATTGCCATCGGGGTCGCGGAAGAACAGCGTGCGATGTCCGAACGCCTGGTTCGTCGGCGGCGACAACAGCGTCACGCCCTGTCGCAAGAGTTCGTCGGCGCCCGCATCGACTTCGGCTGCGGACACCTTGAAGGCCAGTTGCAGCGAGGCGCTGCCCGCTGGCGTCGGCGCATCGGCCGCGGTCCGGCTCGGCTTTGCGAGAGCCAGCGTGTTGCCGCCCAAGCCATACTCGATCCAGTTCGGCGACAACTCGCGCAGCAGCGGAAACGCGAGGACGTCCTCGTAGAAGCGGCGCATCACCGCCATGTCGCGCACAAAGATGACCGTGTAGTCGATCGCGCGAATGGCGCGGAAGGGAGAGCGGGTGCGTTGGATTGGTTCGGTCGTCATCTCGTCCTTCATTCCAAACTCCGACTCGTAGCCCGTATGGAACGCAGTGGAATACGGGACCGGCGGCCCCGGATTACGCTACGCTGCATCCAGGCTACGAGCTCAAAAATTATCGCAGCAAACCACCACCATAGCGCAACTCGTAAAGCAGCGCTCCATCATGCCGCGAGATCGTCTCGATGCCGTGGAAGCGATCGAGCGAGCCTTCGACCTCATTGCGGTAGACCATGTCCGCCTGCTCGAAGAGGCGCGGCCCCCGGTACGGCTCCTCGACGGATACGGCCAGCAGCGCCTGGCGCAGGAATTTGTAGATACCAAGGAAGGTGTCTCGATCGGTGATCTCCGCGCGGACGCCACCACTGTAGCTCATCGACCAGATGACGCGCTCATCCCGAGACACGGTCTCTTGGCCAACGAAAAACCCCAGATCGTCTGCATCTTAGCCAGGGGTATTTGCCCGCCGTGCGATCGACGCCGAGCGGCAAATCATTGCCGATGAAGCCCCAAGACCCCAGCACAGGGGTTACGTGGTCAGCCCTCCTGCACGATGGCCTTCAACCCGAACCCTCGCACCGAAGCTAGATACGTTTCGCCAAGCGCAGATGACGCGCCGCACAACCCACCCAATTGGACGCGTCCGTCGTTGGCACAATCAGAAGTATATGGTATCAAGCCTGCCGGAGGAAGCAATGCCGTCACGATTGATGGAATTCTCGATAGAAGGATTGTTCGGTCTCTATGACCATCAAATTTCCCTCAACCTCAAAGACCGGATTACAATAATCATTGGACCGAACGGTCGCGGGAAGACCGTTTGTTTAAAGTTCATCGAAGCGCTTTTTCGGAATCGGCTTACCTACTTCAGTGACATTCTATTTCGTACCGCAAGCTTTACCTTCACAGGCGGCGAGGTGATTGGAATACATCGCCTTGAGAAATCAGGCGGCGGCGCACTATCATTCTCACTCCGAATTCGCGGACAGGATGAAGTTACGTGGACACCCCCAATTCTTGATCCTCGCGCCGCGAGGGAAATGCGTCGATACATTCCTCCGAGCTGGGAGCAGATGGGCCCCGACTTGTGGATCGACGAGACAGATGGGGAGGAGCTAACGCTACGAGACCTCGCGGCTCGTTACAACCTGCCGCCAAAATTGCTCGCCTCCTTTAATTATGAAATTCCGAATGAATTTAAGAGACTGGTTGGCGACCTTGACTGCCATCTAATCGAGACTCAGCGCCTCTTAGTTCTTCAACCAGGTTCAGACGGGAATGAATTCGGTGAATACCCACCGCGACGACGAGCCCGCGACACCGGGCTTGCCATACAACAAAAAGCTCAAACGCTCAGAACGATTCTGAAGGACACACTTACAAAGTACGCGAATCTCTCTCAGTCGCTGGACCGAACTTTTCCGTTACGAGTATTCGAAGCGCAAGGAACGGCAACGCTAACCCAAGATGAACTCAGACAAGAGCTATCCCGGCTTGACGAGCGTCGTGAGGCGCTCATGGGTGCGGGCATTATCGATACGGAATATCAGCCGGTCACTATGCGACCTGGAAACATCGAATCCGGCGTGGCCATGGCTCTCGAGATCTACGTTAGAGACACCAGCCAAAAACTGGACGTATTCAACAATCTGCGATCGCGCCTCGATCTATTCAAAGAACTCATCGATAAGCGTTTCATAGACAAATCAATTCATATCGATCGAGAACTTGGCTTTCGAATTACCTCAAGAACCAACATCGAAGTGCCTCTAGAGAAGCTCTCCTCTGGCGAGCAGCATCAATTAATCTTGGTTTTTGATCTTCTTTTCGAGGTGACGCCTAATTCACTTATCTTAATTGATGAACCCGAGCTCTCACTCCACGTTGCCTGGCAAAAGTCGTTCATCGAAAGCCTGAAGCGAATCATCGAACTAAATGCTTTCGACGTTCTGCTCGCGACCCACTCCCCCGCCGTCGTAGCCAAGCACTTCAGTTTGACGGTCGAACTTGGACCGGTGGACGAATAGATATGATTGGACAGATTGATGGATACTATGTTGCGGCACAAATCCGACTTCTGAGACAAATCGACAAACGAGCAATCCTTCTTCTGGAAGGCGAGGATGACGCACGAGCGCTTGATCGATTTGTCGACCCCAAGAAATGCGATGTCGAAATAGCGTTTGGAAAAAAGAATGTCATTGACGCTTTAGACCTTCTTGAAGATGACGCATTTCAAGGAATAGCCGGACTTGCCGACGCTGACTTCGATCGAGTTTTCCATATCGAACATCCGGTTGAGAACATCTACCTCACCGATCAGCACGATTTGGATTTGACGATATTCACCTCTTCAGCACTGGATCGCTATCTTCGCGAACATGCTGACGCGGACCGTGTAAAGCGATTATTCGACTCTGATGCATCCAAGCTTAGGGAGGCGGTCATTGACAGCACGCTTCCTTTGGCATTTTGCCGCCTAGTCTCAGCAAGAGACAACCTATCGCTTTACTTCAAAGACTTAAGACATGACGATTTCGTCAGCCCTAACGATCTCTCTGTCGATTACAATCAATTGGTGAATGAGATCATTCTCCGGTCCAACACTCGATGCACGAAAGATCAATTGCTAAGGCTAATTGCTGTCGAACGAAAACAACAACACGATTGCCTCCAGACGGCGAACGGCCATGACGTTGCGGCTTTTCTCGGAATTGCACTTCGAAAGATGATTGGCAACAAGCGCATCCACCAAACGTGGGCGAGCGAGGTCGAATCGGGCTTGCGCCTCGCCTTTGATTGGGACGCCTTGGTCCAAACGACCATGTACGCTATGTTACGGACTTGGGAAGCGAACAATTCACCGTATCAGATTTTTCGAATTCGGCCGATTTAGCCTCGCGAACAAGGCCGATCGTTAGCTGCTATCGCAGTCAAGACGCTATGAATTTCGTCCTTAGCCTACTCCACCAGCTCCGGCCATGGCACGATCGTCGACTTCACCGTCTTCATCGCCATCGCATCCCTGACCGCCTGCGCGACGCCGTCTTCCGTGAACGGATAGATCGTTTGCATCTTCAGCCAGGGATATTTGCCCGCCGTGCGATGGAGCATGTCGACGCCGAGCGGCAGATCGTTGGCGGTAAAACCCCAGGAGCCCAGCACGTTAATATCCTTGGTGCAGATGCGGTGCCATGAAGTCTCGATCGAGCCGGCGTCGGTGAACTGGCCCATCTCGACATAGGTGCCGCCGTCGCGCAGCATCTCGATGCCTTCGGGGCCGGCCGAGGGGTGGCCCGAGCAATCCATCACCAGATCGGCGCCGAAGCCGCCGATGATGTCACGCACGCGCGCGATGCGGTCTTGCGGTGACCTCAGCTCGTCGATGTTCACCGTCGCCTCGGCGCCGAACTCGCGCGCGAGCTTGAGCCGCGGCTCCTCCGGCGCGCCGACGCAGATCACGCGCCCCGCCCCCATCTCCAATGCTGCCGCGACGGCCAAAATGCCGATCGGGCCCGAGCCCTGGATCACCACCGTGTCGCCCCAAGTGAAACCGCCGGCGCGGCTGGCACGGTTGAAGGCGCGGATGCAGGACGTCAGCGGCTCGGACAGCGCGCCCAGCCGCAGCGACATGTCATCGGGCAGCCTGTAGATCTTGGTGCCTGGCAGCATGTCGAGATCGACATAGACATATTCGGCCCAGCCGCCCCACATGTGAGGTGGTTTATCGAAGCCGAGATAACGGCCGTAATAGACCGGCGTCAGGCACTTGTTGGCGACTTGCGGATAATGGACGCAGTAATAGCAGTGGCCGCAGGGCATCAGCGGCGGGATCATCACCTTCGATCCCACCTTGAGCGGCTTGCTCATGAAATCCTCGATGAATTCATCGCCGCATTCGACGATGATTCCGCCAATCTCGTGGCCGAGTGTGAACGGCCAGGGCAGCGGCTTCGGCCAGTGACCTTTGAGGATGTGCAGGTCGGTGCCGCAGACCCCGCAAGCGCCGACCTTGATCAGCGCGGCCTTTCGGCCGACCTTCGGCCATGGCACGCTACGGATCACGGGCTCGCTGCCCGGTCCTGCGTGGGTGCAGACGCGGATCTGGTCCATGGCTGTTTCCTCACTGCCCGCTTTTGTTATGGTTGGTGGTGCGGGCTAAGGCGAAGCGTATGTGAGATGCGCGGGCGTGCCAAGCCGCGGCTCGTAGCCCGCATGAGCGAAGCGTTATGCGGGGGCAGCGCTCCCGGATATCGTCGCTCATCCGGGCTAAGGGCTTAATTTTTAAGCGGCCAAAATCCGGGAGCCAATGGGCCATCGGCAGGAACGAGCCGCCAGCACGCGCCTGACGATATGTGTTGAAACCATCGTTCGCCTGCGATGGCCTGTTGATCAGCCGGCGCATCGATTTCCTTGGCCATTCCGCTTGCTATCTGTTCGCCCATCCATTGCAGGAAGTGTTGCAACTCGCCCGGCGAGGAGAAACGGCCGATCCTTTCCCAATGACAATTCATTGTCTGCTTCCGTAAGCCGCCTTAGTTGACGGCCTCTTGCATATCAGACTTGGGAAGACCCGGATATCGCTGCGCTCATCCGGGCTACCCGCCCCACACACCCAAGTGTCTTGAGCGGCCGGTGGCGGAAGTGTAAGGCCCCAAGGGTCTCACCCAGGTGCTCCCCCTTGAACCCCCTCCCCCAAAATCCCGTGGTCGCGTCCGGATCGTTCGCGGCGATGAAGTCGGTGCCGTACCGGCTCCAGTTCATCGCCTACGTGCTGGCGATGATGGCCGACAATATCGAGCATGTGATCAGCTACTGGGTGGTGTTCCAGAAATTCCATTCGCCGGCGCTGGCGGGCTTTGCGGTGCTGTCGCACTGGCTGCCGTTCCTGTTGTTCTCGGTTGCGGTCGGCGGGCTCGCCGACCGGGTCGATCCGCGCCGGATCATCCAGTGCGGCATGCTGCTGTTCATATTGGCCTCCGCCGGATGGGGCTTCTTCTTCATCACCGACACGATCCAGATGTGGCACGCGATGCTGCTGCTGGTGATCCATGGTTGCGCCGGCGTGTTGTGGCAGACGCCGAACCAGCTCCTGCTCTACGACCTCGTCGGCCCGGCTGATCTGCCGAGCGCAGTGCGGCTGAACGCGATGGCGCGCTATCTCGGCATTCTGGTCGGGCCCGCCGTCGGCGGAATCATCATGCTCACGCTCGGCACATCGCATGGCATCATCTTCAACACGCTGTTCTATCTGCCGATGCTGCTGTGGCTGTTCTGGGCGCCGGTGCGCGACAACAGCGTGGCCGTGCGGCGCTTCGCCGTGCGCGGCCTTGCCGACATCATGCTGACCATCCGCGCCATCGGCACGCAGCCGGTGCTGACCGCAATGACATGGCTTGCCGGCCTCACCTCCTTCATGATCGGCAACGCCTATCACGCGCAGATGCCGGGCTTTGCCGGCGATCTCGGCCATGGCGATCCCGGCGTGTCCTACAGCGTGCTGCTCGCGGCCGATGCGGCCGGGGCGCTGCTCGCCGGCATCGCGCTGGAATCCTGGGGACGGCTGAAGGGCACGCCGCGCACCGCGATCACGCTCGCGATGCTGTGGGCCGTGGCGCTGCTCGGCTTCGCCTCGGTACGGATCTATCCGGTTGCGATCGGGCTGCTGTTCTTTGCGGGCTTCTTCGAGCTGTCCTTCAACACCATGGCGCAGGCGCTGGTGCAGCTGAACGCGCCGTCCGACATCCGCGGTCGCGTGGTCGGTCTCTACAACATGGCGGGGCTCGGCATGCGGGCGTTCAGCGGCATCACCGTGGGGCTATCAGGCGCGGCGATCGGAATTCACTGGTCGCTCGGGCTGTCGGCCGCCGTGCTGCTGGCGCTGCTGTGTCTTCTCTATCAGCACGCGACGAAGAAGGCGGCCGGTTGACTCTCATCCCTTCCCACCGCACCTTCGATGCAAGTGCTTGCGATACAGGGCTTGCGATACAGGGGCTTGGGGAGATGAGGCGGTGCGCAATCGCTGGGGCATTCTTGCGATCCTATTTGTCGTTCGCCTCACCATCGCGTTCCAGTTCCAGAGCGTGGCCGCGGTGGCGCCGCTGCTGCAACAGACCTTTGGCGTCGGGCTCGCCGATATCGGCATCCTGATCGGGCTCTATTTCACACCCGGCATCGTGCTGGCGCTGCCGGGCGGCGCGATCGGCCGCACCCTCGGCGACAAGCCGACAACCATCGCCGCGTTGCTGCTGATGACGGCCGGCAGCCTGCTCATGGCCACCACCGACATCTGGGGCTGGCAGATGGCGGGCCGGCTCGCCTCCGGCGCCGGCGGCGTGCTGCTGACGGTGCAGCTCACCAAGATGGGCACCGACTGGTTTGCCGGCAAGGAGATCGCAACCGCGATGGCGATCTTCGTCAACTCCTGGCCGGCCGGCGTTGCGATCTCGCTACTGGTGCTGCCGGCGCTCGGCACCGCCTATGGCGCGGGCGCCGTGTTCCTGGCGAGCGGCGCGCTGACCGCGGTCGGCATTGTGCTGATCGCGTTCTACCAGCCGCCGCCGGCGACGACGGCCAGCGCGGCCAGCCCGGGCCAGCTCGACCCTCTCGCGCTGCTGGCGGTGATCGTCGCGGGCATGATCTGGGGTCTCTATAATATTGGCTTCGCCATGATCTTCTCGTTCGGCCCATCTCTGCTCGCCGAGCGCGGCTGGAGCATTGCGGCAGCAGGATCGGCGATCAGCCTCGTGATGTGGCTGTCGGTGATCTCGGTGCCGGCCGGCGGCTATCTCGCCGATCGTTTCAAGCGGCCATTCCTCTTGGCGATCGCTGCCAGCCTCGTGGTGGCTGGGCTGTTGGCCTGGCTGACCCGGTCCGATGCCGTGATCCCGATCCTCATCCTGGGCGGCCTGATCGGCGGCGTCCCCGCCGGCCCGATCATGAGCCTGGCTGCCCGCGTGCTCGTGCCGGAAACGAGGGCGATCGGGATGGGCGTGTTCTACACGCTCTTCTATGCCGCGATGATGCTGGGGCCGGCGGTGGCGGGCCGGCTCGCCAAATCGGCAGGCACCGCCGCGGTCGCGCTCGACCTCGGTGCGCTGACGGTGCTGGCCTGCCCGCCCTTGATGTGGCTTTTCGAGCGCATTGTGTCTGTCCGTCATCGACGTGCCCAATCCTAACGCGGCATTAACCCTGTGCACCTTAGGGTCGTCCCGGACTCCGCCAGGCGGGGGGTCGGGTTGTGAAAATGGCGTTGGCGCACAAAAAATTTCTTCCGGCCGCCGAGGAGCGTCGGCGTTTCCAGCGGGTGAAGGTTCACCTGCTCGGCCGCTACATGCTGCCGGACCGCCGTGAATTCCCCTGCCAGGTGATCAACATGTCGCCGGGCGGGCTGGCGCTTCTGGCCCCCGGCATCGGCAATGTCGGCGATCGCGTGGTCGCCTATCTCGACCATATCGGCCGCGTCGAGGGCAAGATCACCCGCATCATCGACAATGGCTTCGCCATGACGGTGGGTGCGACGCCGCGCAAGCGCGACAAGCTCGCGGCACAGCTGACCTGGCTCGCCAACCGCGACATCCTCAATTTGCCGGAAGACCGCCGCCACGACCGTATCGTACCGCGCAACCCGATCGCGGTGCTGACGCTCGAGGACGGCACCAAGATGACCTGCCGCATCATCGACCTGTCGCTGTCGGGCGCAGCGATTGCCGCGGAGAACCGGCCACCACTGAAATCGACGGTTCTGCTCGGCCGTGTCCAGGGCCGCGTGGTCCGAAACCTCGAGGACGGCTTCGCGCTCGAGTTCATGCATTCGCAGCCGATCGAGACACTCGAAGAGAGCGTTACCGCGCGGTAAAGCGCGACAGCGTCAAAACCACTGTTTTTCCAGCCCTGAAGGCGGCCTCCGCGATGCGGACGCCGCCTTTTTCGCGCGTCGCGACGAGCGTCGGGCGGGTTAACGCGAGGGCTGCCGGCGTACGCAAACGACGGTTCCGCCAGCGTTTCCGCGTTAACTCCTAAAATTTGAATCAATTGCAGTCATATCGAATTTTATTCGAACTTGATTCAAGTATAGATCGAATTCGCCGCTCCTTTTACTTGTATTCGTCTCGACTTGACTTGGTTGACTTAGCGGCAACTCAAAAGCTCACTGCGCAATGTGGTCCCAACAAGAAACGGGGGCCGCAATGTTTGAGTTCAGGGGACAGGGGAAGGGAATGGCGCTGGCCGCCATGCTCTTCGGGATCAGCGCGGCAGCGCAGGCGGGCGAAGGCCGTCTGCTGTACGCAAGCCTCGGCGACACCACGCGTGCGCCGATCGGCTGGGTCGAGTTCTGTGCGGATAATTCCGCCCAGTGCCAGGGCGGGCCGACGCAGCCGCGCGACATCGTGATGTCGCAGGCCGCATGGCGCGACCTCGTCAAGGTCAATCGCTGGGTCAACGAGACCGTCAAGCCTTTGACCGACCAGGAGCACTGGGGCGTGATCGAGAAGTGGTCGCTGCCGTCGGACGGTTACGGCGACTGTGAAGACTACGTGCTGTTGAAGCGCAAGATGCTGATCGATGCCGGATGGCCGCGCGAGGCCCTGCTGATCACCGTCGTGCGCGACAAGAAGGGCGAAGGACACGCGGTGCTGACGGTGAAGACCGACAAGGGCGAATTCGTTCTCGACAATCAGAACGAGAACGTCGTTGCCTGGACGGAGACCGGCTACCGCTTCGTCAAGCGCCAGTCGCAGAGCGATCCCAATGTCTGGGTCTCGCTGGGCGATACCAAGCCGGCGATTTCCACCGCCAGCGCCAGAGATCAGTAGTCACCACGGAAAGAGATACGCGACCCGGTCACATCCCCACCCCTCCCCGTCCCAGACCGGTTCGCGCGCGGCCAGCCATCCCCCAATGGCTGGCCGCAACTTTTTTGGGGGTGGCGCTTCGTTCAATCCTGCTGAGTCAGCCGCGACCAGGGCACACGCGCGGCGGTGAAATCGCGCCATGTGCCCTGCAAGGCGGGCTGCACGCCGACCGATGCGCGCGCCTGCCAGCCGGCGATGGCCGCGGCCGCAATCGCGCTGTCGGGTTCGGCGCCGATCCCGTCGAGCAGTGATGCGGTCACCGCCATGTCGTTGAAGGCGCCAAGCTGCTCCTGCAAGCCGGCGAGCCGGCGCGAGAATTTCCGCGCGGTTTTGCGGTCGGCGAACAGCGGCAGCAGGAACTCGCTGAGATAGCGCAGCCGCTTGGTCGCGAGCCGCACCCGGTGCAGCTCTTCTGCGGGAAGCGACTTGAAGCGGCGGCCCCGCTTGAGCACCTTCGCATATTGCTCCGACAAAACGCGCTGCGCGAAGTTGACGGCCGGCTCGGCGAGCTGGCCGAGGTCTTCCACGGCGACGTCGTTGCGCCAGCCCCGCGTCTCGATCCAGCCGCCGAGGCCGATCAGGAACACGGCGCAGCGGCGATCGGCGAGCGCGCGATGCGCCTTGCGGTAGGCTTCAGACTGTTGCCCGGCCGCAGCCCGGCTCAGCGCATCGAAGCCTGAGACCGACGGACAGGCCTTTGCGATCGTCGGCAAGGTCTCGAGCTGGAACACGTCCCAGTCGCGCGCGGCGGAGAGGTCTTGCGCCAGCCATCTTGCTTCCGACCGCAACGCGTCGAGATTGCTGAGAGCGCCGACCGATCGCATCAGATCGAGCGCCGATCGCAGCCGGCGCAGCGAAACGCGCAGCTGATGCACGCCTTCCGGATTGCGGCCGTCCTCGGCCGCCGGCAGCGACTGCAGCAGATGGAGGAAGCAGGATCGCAGGATGGTCGCAAAAGCCTCGTCGAGCGTCACCGACGCATCGAGGCGAAGTTTTCGCGGACGTCGCGCCGCGGGCGGCTTGTCGGCGGCAAGATCGAAGCCGCGCGCCGATTTGGTGCGGATCGACGGCTTCACTGCCCCGTGCTCGGCAAGCCGCAGCGCGATCTCGTAGATCGTGCTCGCGCTGCCGCTCTTCAGTTCCAGCTCGATCTCGCTGACCGGCATCGTCCGGTCGCCGGCCGTGACGACGCCCTGGTCGAAGGCGATTTCGACCGTGCCGGACGGCAGGTCAACCATCCGCGCATGACGATGAATGTCGGCGGTGAACACCACTTCGAGCGGCCGCGCTTCAAGGTGCTCGCGAAGCTTCTCCGGAATGAAGGGCATCGCGAGAGCCAGATCGGGCGCGAGCGACGGCACGCTCGCCTCCCACTCGCCGCGGCGCAGCGGATCATCCGCGGCCTCGGTCTTCACCGTCTGCACGAAGCGCGCGCCGCTCTGACGAACGCGCAGGCTCAAGCCGTTGCGCCGCAGCGTCCGTTCCGGCGTGTCATAATAGACGGACTTGAGATGTTTGCGCGCGCCCTTGCTGCGCGCGTTCGCCGCGATGACCGGCGCAGCGTTGAAATGCGCCATGCGATCGGCATCGACGAGAAGCTTGAGCTCGACTTCACCGGCGGAACGCGCGGCGGCATTCGACTGAGCTGGCGCCGGTTCAGGCGTCGTATCTTGCGAAGACGTCTGGGCGATCACAGCGCCCTCGACGATCGCAGGTTCCGCGCCTGATACGGCCGGGTCATGCTGCCTGAGGAAACCGGCGGCGATCTGCGTTCTCTTGTTGTCCTTCAGGACGGGATTCCCATCCGGCGCGCTCGCAGTCTTGCGAGCCGGAATTGCGTCTGATCTCAGCATTTTGTGGTAACATGACAGTTCGATGACAGAGCTGCACCATATAGCCGTTGCCGCCCGCGATGAACAGTGACGTTAAGCCGTTGCGCACATCGTCCACACACGAGGAACCGCGCGCAAGATCCGGCGAGGCTTGTCACAATCCGGTTCGAGCAGCGCTGTTGACTGATCCCGCCGTTGCTTCAATGGGTAGCGCAGGCCGTCACAAGGAGCTGCCATGGCGTCGTTCCGCCCCGTCATCGCGTTGTCGAGGGGTCTCGAAGTCCTGCGGGTGATCAACCAGGAACGGCAGTCGACCGTCGGCTCGCTGCACAAGGCGACGGGGCTGGACAAGGCAACGATCGTCCGCATGCTCGAGACACTGGAGCATGAAGGTTATGTGGTGCGGCGTACCGAGCCGGCCAGCTACGCACCGACAGGGCGGACGCTGCTGCTCAGCGCGGGCTATGACGAGCCGACCTGGATCGGCGGCATCGCCGAGCCCATCCTCAACAAATTCCGCAAACAGATTCACTGGCCGTCGGACATCGCGGTGCTCGATCAGGAGTCCATGGTCATCGCCCACACGACGCGGGTGGACGGCTCGCTGCTGTTCAGCCGGCCGCCCGGGTTTCGCTTTCCCGTTCTCGGCACCTCGATGGGACGCGCCTATCTGGCCTTCTGCGAGCCCGCCGAGCAGGAGCGCATCGCCGCCCGCCTTGCCCTCGGTCCCGAGCCCTGGAACGATCTGGCGCGCAATCCCGGCAGGCTCGCCAAAGTGCTGCGCACGATCCGCAGCGCCGGGTTCGCGGTCATGGACGAGAGCTACAGCCGCCACGTCTTCGGCGGCGCGGTCTGGGCGATCGGCGTCCCCGTCGTTTTGCGGAATCGCCTGTTCGCCAGCATGAACGTGATGATGCTTCGCGAAGCGGTCAGCATTGAGGACGGCGCACGCCGCTTCGTGCCTCCGATGAAGAAAGTCGCCGCCGCACTTGCCGAGGCGCTCAGCGCCAAGCTTGCTGGGCCTGCCACTCCTCTGCCGGTCAGACGTGACCATTTCACACAGTGAAACGATATTTTGATTTCTTGACGCTTCTCGCTTGCTCGTGTGACATCTCATTCCGGTGGCTCCCGGCTGCCCAATGAAACAAGGTAAAGGGGGAAGCCGAAGTGCGGACATCCGCGAGAATTCTATTTGCCGCGATTGCATGCCTGACGGTGGCCACGGCTGAAACGGCCTGGGCCGAAGCCTGGCCGACCCGGGCCATCAGGATCGTCGTCTCCACGCCGGCGGGCGGCATCACCGATGCCTTCGCGCGCGCCTATGGCGACTTCATCTCGCAGAAGCTCGGCCAGCCGGTCATTGTCGAAAACAAAACCGGCGCCAGCGGTGCGCTGGCGGCGCAGTCGGTGAAGGATTCCCCGGCGGACGGTTACACGCTGATGTACACGATCTCGTCCACCCTGCTCGGTAACCGGCTGCTGCTGAAATCACTGGCCTATGATCCGGACAAGGATTTCACGATTGTCGCGGTGACGCCTTCGGGGCATCTGCCGTTGGTGGTCCATTCCGCCACCAATGCCAAGACGATCGAAGAGTTCGTCGCCTATGCGCGCGGCAACAAGGTCACGGCGGGCTCGTACGGTATCGGCTCGTTCGCGCACATCGCGATCGCCGAGCTCAACCGGCAATTCGGCCTCGACATTTCCATCGTGCATTACCGCGGCGAAGCGCCGATGTGGCAGGATCTTGCAGCCGGAGTCATCCAGGCGGCGGTCGGCAGCTATCAGGCCGCGCTTCCGGTGCTCGATACCGGCATCGGCCGCCCGATTGCCGTGCCGACACCGGTGCGCATGAAGAAACTTCCCGAAACCAAGACGTTTGTCGAGCAAGGGGTCACCGGGAATGTCTTCCAGCTCACCAGCTTCACCACGCTGGTGGCACCGGCGGCGACACCAGTGGACCGGGTCGAACTGCTCGCCAAGCTGATGGTCGAAGGCGGCAAGACGGAGCGTGTGCAGAAGCTGCTCGAAGCCTTCGGAGTCGACCAGCCGGCAATGGATCGCGCATCATCGATTGCGCTCTACGAAAAGGAAGGGCCGGTCTGGCTCGAGTCGATCAAGTCGCTCGGATTGGAGCCGCAATAGTTCCGACCGCGCCCATCCGGGTGCGGACGCCTGGTTGAGCTCAGAGCCCAAGCACATCCGCGAGCCGCAGCTCGTCGGCGGCTGGATCTTTCAAGAACAGCTCGGCCTCGATCTCGTTCAGATGCGACAGCATCTGCGCGCGCGCGGTCCCACTGTCGCGCTTGCGGATCGCGGCGACGATGCCGGCATGATGATCGGTGCCGCAGGCCGGCGTGTCGTGCCGGCGGTAGAGCAGGATGATGAGCGAGGAGCGCGCGATCAGCTCCTTGAGGAAGCCGAGATAGATGCTGTGGCCACTCATCTCGGCGACGAGGCGATGAAAGTCGCCGGAGAGGCGGACCGAGGCACGCGCGTCGCCGCGCAGCTCCGCCTCGCGTTCCTCGGCAAGATGGCGCTGCAGGCGATCGATCCAGGCCGGCGACACCGCATCGATCGCGTGATCGACGATGGTGGGCTCGATCAGGCGGCGCGCCTCGAACACTTCGCGCGCATCTGCCGGCGTCGGGCGTGCGACGAAGGCGCCGCGGTTCTTCTCGATGTCGACGATGCCCTCATGCGCGAGCTGCTGCAGCGCGGTGCGGACCAGCGTGCGGCTGGCGCCATAGATCTCGCCGATCTCGTCCTCGCCGAGCTTCGTGCCCGGCAGCAGGCGATGCTCGAGGATCGCCGCGGTCACGCCTTCCCGGATGCGGCTGACACGATCGCTCGCATCTGGCGCGTCGGATTTCGGGCGGGACTTGGCGGCCATCAGTTCGAAGGTTGGGTTTGAGGGCTCGATCGGCAAACGTTCGGCTTGGAATGTTAGTCGACGAGCTGTATCCAATCACAGGCGAAACTTTATACAATCTGCGCCTGTTTTGTGTGCAGAGAGAAAGGCCGGCGCCGCAACGCCCAAGGGCCTCGGATTCGATCTAACGACCTGACTCTGCTGGACAGTTCTGGAATTCATCCGGCCAAGGACGATTCAAGGGCGGTTGGCACGGACCTTGCGGAGAGATCGGCAGCATCGCCCCTCCCTCGGACACGCCATGGCCACTCCCGCCACTCTCGAACTGGTCGCCGTCACCAAGCGCTATGACACGACGCTGGCGGTCGACACCGTCAATCTGAAGATCCCGGCCGGGACCTATTGCTGCCTGCTCGGCCCCTCCGGCTGCGGCAAAACCTCGACTTTGCGCATGATCGCGGGCCACGAGGCGGTCAGCGAGGGCGACATCATCCTCGGTCCGCAGAACGTCACCGACCTCGAGCCCGCGAAGCGCGGCACGGCGATGATGTTCCAATCCTACGCGCTGTTTCCGCATCTGACCGTGCTCGACAACGTGGCGTTTGCGCTGAAAATGCGCGGCATCGACCGCGCTATCAGGCACAAGCGCGCTGGCGAGTTGCTCGAGCTGGTCGCCATGAGCCCCTATGCGGGCCGGCTTCCCGCGCAGCTCTCCGGCGGCCAGCAGCAGCGCGTCGCGCTTGCCCGGGCGCTGATCACCGAGCCGCAGATCCTGTTGCTCGATGAGCCGCTGTCCGCGCTCGATCCGTTCCTGCGGGTCAGGATGCGCGGCGAGCTGAAGCGGCTGCAGCGCGAGCTCGGCATCAGCTTCATCCAGGTCACCCACGGCCAGGAGGAAGCGATGGCGCTCGCCGACCACATCGTGGTGATGAACCAGGGCAAGATCGAGCAGCAGGGCTCGGCCCGCGACATCTTCCACCATCCCAGCACCGAATTCGTGGCGCGTTTCATCGGCGGCCACAACGTCCTCAGCGACGCCGGAAAACTCATCGCCGTGCGCGCTGATCAGCTCGGCATCATGCCGTTCGTTGACGGCGCGTTCGGCGCACCGGCGCTGCTGACCCAGACCGAGTACCAGGGCTCCTATGTCGCCGTCTCGCTCACGCTGGACGATGGCACCGCCCTGTTCGCCCATGTTCCCGAGACCGTGTTCGACGCCCGGCCATTGCGTCCGGGCGATCGCGCGCTGGTCACCTGGGATCCCGCCAAGGTGCAACGCCTGCAATAGCGCCGATCAATCACCGGAATGCGCAACAGAGGAGTGACTGATATGACCGAGACCACCAGGAAGAAGGGTTTTAGCCGCCGCACGCTGCTCAAGGGCACCGCCGGGCTCGCCGGCCTCGCCGCCGGCTCCGGCGCCATCACCGGCTTTCCCTATGTGATGTCGGCCGAGCCGAAGGTGCTGCGCTATCTCGGCACCGCCGTGAACGAGGGCGACGATATCTCGAAGCAGTGCCTGAAGGACACCGGCATCAAGATCGAATACATCACCGCGACGACCGACGACGTCACCAAGCGCGTGATGACCCAGCCGAACTCCTTCGACGTGCTGGACACCGAATATTTCTCGCTGAAGAAGCTGGTCCCGTCCGGCAACATCCTTGCCCTCGATGCCAGGAAGATCAAGGAATTCGGCAACATCACGCCGGTCTTCACCAAGGGCGAGACGCCCGGCGGCAAGAAGATCGGCAACCAGGGCACCGCGCCCTGGAAGGTGCTCTATCTCGAAGGCAAGGACTCCAAGACCTTCTCCAAGACCGCGACCGAGTTCGTCACGCTGATTCCGACCGTCTACAACGCCGACACGCTCGGCATCCGCCCCGACCTGATCAAGCGCCCGATCGGGTCCTGGGCCGAGCTGCTCAATCCCGAATTCAAGGGCAAGGCCTCGATCCTCAACATTCCCTCGATCGGCATCATGGATGCCGCGATGGTCGTCGAAGCCACCGGCAAGTACAAATATGCCGACAAGGGCAACATGACCAAGGAAGAGATCGATCTCACCATGAAGGTGATGATCGAAGCCAAGAAGGCCGGCCAGTTCCGCGCGTTCTGGAAGGATTTCAACGAGAGCGTCAACCTGATGGCCTCAGGCGAAACCGTGATCCAGTCGATGTGGTCGCCAGCGGTGACGAAAGTGCGCTCGATGGGCATCGCCTGCACGTTCCAGCCGCTCAAGGAAGGCTACCGTTCCTGGGCTTCGGGCTTCTGCATGTCCAAGGGCGTCTCCGGTGCCAAGCTCGACTGGGCCTACGAGTTCGTCAACTGGTTCCTGTCTGGCTATGCCGGCGCCTACCTCAACCGGCAGGGCTACTATTCCGCCGTGCTCTCCACCGCGAAGGCGCATATGGAGCCTTACGAGTGGGCGTACTGGATGGAAGGCAAGGCGGC
Organism: Bradyrhizobium sp. 21; assembly: GCF_023073335.1. Lineage (GTDB taxonomy): Bacteria > Pseudomonadota > Alphaproteobacteria > Rhizobiales > Xanthobacteraceae > Bradyrhizobium. Next base: position 134,490 of record NZ_JADPJG010000026.1, on the reverse strand, counting down.
CGAGAAGGACATCAAGGCGCCCGACGGCTCGCTGCTGGAGAAGGCCGGCGCGGTGCGCGACGGCGGCTCCTACGAGGACCGCATGGGCGGCGTCGCGTGCTGGAACGCCGTGATGGACGAGAACGACTACATGGTCCGCAAGTGGAACGAGTTCATCGCGGCGTAATCTGATGGACACCTCGGAGGACATCCTGCAACAGGCATCCCCGGACCTCGTCCGGGGACCCGACACGGCGCGCCGCACCAAAGCGGCCCGCCTGTCGCCGTCCTTCATCTCCTGGCTTCAGGCCGGGCCGATGATGCTGGTGTTCCTCTCCTTCTTCCTGATCCCGCTTGTCTTCGTCGTCATCGTCTCCTTCTGGGACTACAACGAATACCAACTGCTTCCGACGTTCTCGGGCCGCGGCTACACCGACACGTTCGAAGGCTGCATCGCGCAGCTTCCCGAGCTCTGCACGATCGGCCGAACCTATGTGATGACCCTGAAGCTCTGCTTCCTGGTCTGGGCGATCACGCTCTTCATCGGCTTCTGGGTCGCCTACTTCCTCGCCTTCCACGTCAAGTCGAAGACCTGGCAGGTGGGTCTGTCACTGCTCTGCACGATCCCGTTCTGGACCTCCAACGTCATCCGCATGATCGCCTGGATCCCGCTGCTCGGACGCAACGGCCTGGTGAACTCCGGACTGGTCAAGAGCGGATTGATCAACCACCCGTTGGAATGGCTGCTGTTCTCCGAATTCTCCGTGGTGCTGGCGCTGGTGCACCTCTTTACCTTCTTCATGGTGGTGCCGATCTTCAATTCGATGGTGCGCATCGACAAATCGCTGATCGAGGCCGCCTATGACGCCGGCGCCACCGGCTTCCAGACGCTGGTCAACGTCATCATCCCGCTTGCCAAGCCCGGCATCGTGATCGGCTCGATCTTCGTCATCACCATCGTGATGGGCGACTTCATCACCATCGGCGTGATGGGCGGCCAGCAGATCGCCGCCGCCGGCAAGATCATCGAGACGCGGGTGAACGCGCTGCAGTTCCCGGCCGCGGCCGCGAATGCCGTGATCCTGCTCGTCATCACGTTCCTGATCATCTCCATGATGTCGCGCATCGTCGACATCAAGAAGGAGCTCTAGAGCATGAAGGAAGGACGACCGCGCTCATTCTACGTGCTCGCGATCTTCTTCGCGGCCTATGTTCTGTTTCTCTACGGCCCGATGATCGCGATCTACGTCCTGTCGTTCCAGGGTCCGTCGGGCGGTCTCACCTTCCCGATGAATGGCGTATCGACCTTCTGGATTGCAAAGCTGTTCCAGGGCACCGGCATCGTCGATCTCGGCGCGGCCTTCCGCCGCTCGCTGCTGCTTGGCACCATCGTGATGATTGTCACCGTCGTGCTGTCGGTCGCCGCCGGCATGGCCTTCCGCCGCAAGTTCAAGGCGCAGAGCATCCTGTTCTACTCGGCAATCGCGAGCCTGATCGTCCCCTCGATCATCACCTCGCTCGGCATCTCGCTCGAATTCCGCATCATCGACGACCTGATCAAGGCGCATTGGAACGAGAATTTCGAGACCTCGATGGGCCTGCTCACCTCCGGGCTCGGCGCGCATCTGACCTGGACGCTGCCGTTCGGCCTGCTCATCATGTTCGCGATCTTCAACCGCTTTGATCCCAGGCTCGAGGAAGCCGCGCGCGATCTCGGTGCGACGCCGTGGCAGGCCTTCCGCCATGTCGTGCTGCCGATCATCCTGCCCTCCGTGATCGGGATCGGACTGTTCGGCTTCACGCTGTCGTGGGACGAACTCGCGCGCTCCAGCCAGGCGATCGGGGCGGTGAATACCCTGCCGCTCGATCTACAGGGCCTCACCACGACCGTGACGAACCCCGACATCTACGCGCTCGGCACCGTGATCTCGGCCGTCTCGTTCACGGTGATCAGCCTTGCGCTCGGCACCATCCACGTGTTGAACAAGCGGCAGGCGGCCAGGGGCTCGGACGCCGGCAAAGGACTTGTCTGAAGCAATGCGGCTTCACGTCGTCAATCCCAACACCACTGTGACCATGACGGCGAAGATCGCCGCTGCCGCGCGCGCGATCGGCCTGCCCGGCACGGTGATCGACGCACGCCAGCCGGCGATGGGCCCGGTCTCGATCGAGGGATTTTACGACGAGGCCTTCGCGGTGCCCGGCATGCTCGGCTGCATCCGCGAGGCCGACCGCGACGGCGCGGACGCGCACATCATCGCCTGCTTCGACGACACCGGCCTCGACGCCGCACGCGCGATCGCGACGGCGCCGGTGATCGGCATTGGCGAGGCCGGCTTCCACATCGCGAGCCTGATCGCGGCGCGCTTCGCCGTGGTGACGACGCTCGGTGTCTCCATCGTGCCGATCGAACATAATTTGCGGAAATACGGCCTTGCCGAACGCTGCGCCCGCGTTCGCGCCGCCGAGGTGCCGGTGCTCGCGCTCGAAGAGCGCAACACCGCGGCTCTCGCAAAAATCTCCGCCGAGATCGTGACCTCGATCCGCGACGACCGCGCGGAGGCCATCGTGCTCGGCTGCGCCGGCATGGCCGATCTTGCCGCCGAGCTCGCCGCCACGCATGGCCTGCCCGTGATCGACGGCGTCGCCGCCGCGGTGACATTGGCGGAATCACTGGTGCGGCTGGGACTGAAGACGTCCCGACTCGGCCCCTACGCGGCACCGCGATCGAAGACCTATTCCGGGCCGTTTTCGCAGTTTCAGCCCTGATCGCTGCGCCTGATGGGCCTCGGAGGCCTCAAAGCCCGCTGATTGCTGGTTTTTTTGCTCTTAGCCTCTTTTTGGTCCCATTCCTTGTCGAAACGTAACGCTTTCGGGACGCCCCGGCGGCTTCAGGGTTGCCGGCCTTCGCCACTCACCAAGTTTCAATTTGGGTTTTGTCAGCGATGATCGATCTCGCAGAGGACGCACCGTCCAACCCCCTTCTTCGTCTCGGCGCCCAGCCTATCGCGCTGACCGCCGCAGCCCTCCTCCTGCTGATTGCCGGCGTAACCTCGATCGCGATCTGGCGCGCCTATACCGGCGCAGCCCCCGAGACTGACCGGGTGGTGGCGTCGCGGCAGCTCCAGACCCGCACCGCACAAGCCTCGGAGCAGCTGGTCGAGAAGACCAAGGGGCTGGAGGCAACCCAGCAGGAATCAATCGACCAGCTCCAGGTCGTGCAGGATCAACTCCAGAGCGTGAAGCGGTTGCTCGCATTTCAGCAGGCCGACACCAAGCGCCTGTCCGACCAGGTCGCAACGCTGAACGAGTCCATCGACGGCCTGCGGCAGTCCTTTGCCAGCGCCCGGGCGACCGAGGCGGAGACACCCTCGGTTACCCGCAGGAAACCGGCACGGCACAGCGTCCACGCCAGCGTGCGCAAGCGCTCGCGCGGCTGAGCAGCCCGCGACGCGACTTTAAATTCTTCGACTTGTGAACTGGATCACATTCGCCCGTATGATTCCGAGCGATGCTTGCCGTCACCGGATGGCGTGAGCCGATTTCAATGTCCGGGGCTGGCAAGGTCGTTGACGGTATACTGCGTCAACGACCTTGTTTTTTATGGGTCCTGCCGGGCCTACTCGCAGACATCCACACTGCGGAAACGCCAGCCCGACGGCGTCATGACGCGCTTCCGGACGACGTAGCATCCGCCATACCCGCCATCGTCGTAGCCGGTACCATAGTAATAAGGATTGCCGTAATACGGTTGGCCGTAGCCGTAATAGCCGCCGTAGTATCCGGCGCCGGCGATGCCCGCCCCGAGCGCGACGCCAGGCCAAAAGCCGCCGCCATGCCAGTGGCCGCCATGGCCCCAGCCGCCACCACCGTGACCCCATCCACCGCCGTGGCCCCAGCCGCCGCCATGGCCGAAACCGCCTGCCGCCCGGGCTGCCTGCGGCGCCGACAGCGCGACGACCGCGACGGCCAGCGCCGCCATCATCATCTTGCGTAACATCACTCGATCCTCCGCGTGGACACGCTCCACGCTTCAAAGCAGGACCAAGCTAACGTCCCCAGGGCATTCGGGACAGTCACGCTGCCTCACTTCCGCGCGAGCATCAGCAACCGCGGCAGATGCTCTTGAGCTTCTTGTCGAGCAACCGGTTCTCGGCGTTGACGGTGGCATCAGCTGACCCACCTGCGCCGGTGCCGGTGGTGACCCCGGGCGACCCGCCAGATGATTGCGCCGTACCCAGGCTGTTAGTGCCGGGTGACGAAGTGGAAGAGTTTGCGACACCAGCCGAGCCGGTCGATCCGCCGGAGCCGGTTGCGCCGCCGGTCGCTTGCGCGAACGATACGGCCGGCATCGCCGCAAGGGCAAAGATCACGATGAGGGTCTTGATTGGACGGGTTGTGGGCGATCTGGCCATCGGAAATTCTCCTTCGCCGGTCAACGGCTGCGGCGAAGACCGGTTCCGGAACAAATGCCATCGCATCAGCTTGAAAGCGGGAAGGCGGGCACGATCATGCGCAGACTGATCGCGTTCGACGAGGCAACCAGACAGGCGACATCACGATGACCGATCGCGATCCCTTTGCAGAGGGCGAACGTGCCGCGCGCGAGAACATTCCGGCCGAGGGCAATCCGTACCAGGACGGCAGCAACGAGCATGCCTTGTGGGCCGCCGGCCACGAGAAGGTCGCCAGTGCAATGGAAGCGCGCGAATCCGAGGGAAGCTGACGCGCCGCTTGGGATGGCGCGCGCCGACGACTACGCGGCCGCCACGATCTTCTCGGTCCGATCCTCGACCATGGTCACGAACATGTGGGACTCTTCGCCCGCGCCGCCGATCTGGACACGGCGGGCGGAGATCACGCGGCGCCCGCGCGCGGGATTGCCGATGGTATCGACGATCGGCTCGAGCTGCTGCTTCTGCGCCAGAAGCTGCCTGTCGCGCCGCTCGATCAATTCGGCGGACTCTGCGGAGAACAATTCCCGCGCGGTCTTGCCGATGATCTCGCCGCGCGACATGCCGATCATCTTCTCGGCCGCCTTGTTGACGAAGACGTAGCGCAAATTGCGCGCATCCTTGGCGATGATGCCTTCCGCCACATTCTCGATGATGGTGGCGAGGAAGCGCTCCATCCGCTCGAGAATGCGCTCGCGCTGACGCTGTTCGGTGACGTCTTCCTGCACCGACACCCAGCCGCCGCCGTCCATCGGACGTTCGTAAATTCTGATGACACGGCCGTCGTTCAAGGTGAGCTCCTGGACCGCCGGCTCGCGCTTGGCGATACGGTCGACAATCGCCGCAAGAAATTTCGCGACGTCGCCACTGAACAAGCCGCTCGTGACCCGATGCTGTAGAATTTCCTCTAGCGTCGATCCCGCCTGGATCGTCTCGGGCAGATTGTAGATCTGCCGATAATTGCCGTTCATCGCGACAACGTTAGCCTTGCCGTCGAGCATGATCAGGCCCTGCGGCATGCTGTTGATCGCGGCCGACATCTGCCACTTCTTGGCCTGGTACTTGTCGTTGAACTTGTCGCGCTCGGTCCTCGCCGCGTCGCGCGCCTGCGCGGTGCCGAGCTCGAGCTCTTCGAGCTCGAAGATCCGCGCCACCGCGTCGCGGAAGTTCTGCACGGCGCGGGCAAGGTGCCCGATCTCGTCGTGACGGCCGAGATGCGGCACCTCGCTCTTGACGTCGCCGGTGGCAATGCGATCGGTCGCCTGCGTGATTTCGGCCAGCGCGCCGACCACCGAGCTCCGCATCACGACGACATTCAAGCCTGCGAGGAAGAGCGCGGCGAGCCCGAGCACGAAAAGATAGGCCGCGGCGTAGCGGTTCTCGTTCGCGAGAGCGTCGGCATCGCTGGCCCGCTGCCCGTAGATGCGTTCGAGCGTCTCGAGGTCGCCGTTGAGCTTGCTGCGCAGCGTCCGGTTGGCATCATTGTTGCCCCATTCGCGCGCGGCCGCGGGACTAATCTCCACGCCGCGCCGCACCAGCTCCTGTCGGAACTCGATGAACTGCGCGATGCGCTGCCGGAAGCTGGTGAATAGTACGGCATCATCGTCGCCGACGGTCCGCTCCATGCGCTTCACGGCGTCGGCGAGCTCGCGGTTGCGACGCACTAGCCCGTCGGCGAACGGCTTCACCGCGCCGCGATCGCTGGACATGTAGATGCCGCGCGATTCCATCACGATGGCATAGATCAGCGCGTTGATGCGGCCGACATTGATCGCGGCCTCCGCCGAGGAGGCGTGCATGTGGCGATAGGTCGTCTGCAGGCGGACCGACTGGATCGACATCACGAGCAGGAAGGTGGTGACGATGGCGAGAAAGCCCGCGATGCTGTAGACCTTCTCCGCAACGCTGAGCGTGTCGGCGCCGCGTGCGAGGCGGACAAATTTCTTCAATAAGTTGGTTCCGGCGGTGAGGCCGGATCCCAGCGCCGCAGCGTCCATCGCGCCGCTCCCCCTGGTTGAAAACGCGCCACGATAAACGTGATTACGCTAGCGGAGGATTAAATTACCGGCTGGTATTTTTACGGTTCGGCCCAGGGCCGACGCGGCGGCGCCTGCCTCAGCCGATCCGCTTCAGGCCCGTCTTGAAGCGCGGGCCGTTGGCCACATAGAACCTCGCCGCGCTGCCCATCTTCTGCACCTGGGCGTCGTCGAGGGTGCGGATCGCGCGCGCCGGCGAGCCAATGATCAGGGAGCGTTCGGGGAACTGCTTGCCCTCGGTGATGACGGAACCTGCGCCGACGATGCTGTTGCGGCCGATCCTGGCGCCGTTCATCACGATCGAGCCCATGCCGACGAGCGCGCCCTCCTCGATGGTGCAGCCGTGCAGGATGACGTTGTGACCGACCGTGCAGTTGCTGCCGATGTGAAGCGGAAAGCCGAGGTCGGTGTGGCAGGTCGAGCCGTCCTGGACGTTGGCGCCCTCGCCGATCTCGATCCACTCATTGTCGCCGCGCAGAACCGCGCCGAACCAGACGCTCGCACCCGGCTTCAGGCGCACGCGGCCGATCACGGTGGCAGTCTCCGCAATGAAGTAATTGCCGTCGGCGGGAAGGTCGGGCGCCTGCCCGTCGAGCTCGTAGATCGCCATGAGGGTCTCCTGTCACGCGAGGACTGACATAGCGAAACGGGAGCGACGTGGCAAAGGGCTGTCGGGCAGCCCTGCAACGCAAACCGTCAGCTCAGGACACCAGTCGCACGCAGCGTCATCAGGAAGAAGGTGCCGCTCATCATGCTCCAGAAGCCGGCGATGACGGTCGCCATCATCACGAATTCCACGCGGCGGCTTTCCACCCGCATGCCGCGCAGGGTGTTGCGCATGATGATGAAGGGCGCCGCGAACACCAGGAAGGGAACCGCAGCGAAGGTCTTCGGTGCCACGCCGTCCTGCAACAGACCGAAGCCGGCGGGCCGCTGTGCGACCGCCTGGTATCCGCTCACGAGCGCGCCCGCGAGCGCGAAACCGATGCAGATCGAGAAGAAAGTATTGAGAGCCTCAGGTGTCATCGGAACGGTCCGCCCTTACGCAACGCCGGAGCCTTCTCGTGACAAATAGTGCCGGTTAACGCTACATTATCCTTAAGGGAAGGTTAACGCCGCCGGCCATCCCACGCAGGCCCCTCGCCCTTTCCCGCAGCCGGCGAACGCTCCGCGAAATCGCCACCGCGTGGCATATTCGCCGCTGATTCGTCGGCCATCGGCCGACTTCCGGTTTCATTCGCGCGGCTCATGACGGTGTTTTCGGCAATCTCCCCTCAGTCTCCCCGGACGCGCACCCGGGCATATGTCGTCCCGATCGTGCTCGGCGGCACTGCCGCGTTGGGCGCGGTCGCGCTCGTCGCCTATCTGTTGTGGCCGACCTGGGGCCCGAGCGGCGCCAACGCCCCGGACAAGCTGCCGGTGAGCGTCGGCGGCACGCTGTTCAACCTGCCTGTGACCGCGATCCGCATGAAGATCCAGCGCCACTCCGGGCCGCAGGAGCGGATCGATCTCGACTTCCTGTATCCTTCGCTGGAACCCCCCGGCGCGCCGAAGCGCGTCACCGCCGATAGCGTGGATGCGGCGATGCAGCCGATCGACCGCATCTTCCTGTCGATCGCGGCGCATCACGATGCACTCTCGCCCGAACAGCGCACCGCCACGATCTATCCGCGCTATTTCGACCAAGCCGCAGCCAGTCCAGCGGACGGGCTGACGATGCGGATGTTCCGCGCTGATACGCCCTACGGCAGCGAGGACTTCTATTCCGCTGCAAGCCCCGCGCTGACCGCGCGCTGCACGCGCGATGCGGTAACCCCGGGCATGTGCCTTGCCGAACGCCGCGTCGGCGGCGCCGACCTCACCTTCCGCTTTCCGCGCAGCTGGCTGTCGCAATGGCGCGACGCCGCCGACGCGATGGAGAAGCTGACCGCGCAGCTGCGCGGGCCGCGCGGCTGAGCACGGGCCTCTCCGCCCGCTCCGATGGGCATGCTGGGCGGGAACACCGAATTACGTATCTTCCGAAAACACACTTGACGCACCAGGACAAATTGGCATCATCGCCGTTGCGGCGGCCGCCTGCGTCACGCAGGAGCGTCCCTCGGCGCATTCGGATTTCGTGGATACCGGCTTTAAGAAACTCCCGAGCTGCGGAGTGCAGGACGAGGTCGCGTCGCGAGCATCGCCAAGGGTCGGGATTTTGCCGTGAGACGAGCGGCGTGGCCACGACGGGACCGCGCCACACGCTCGACTATACATGGCTATTGCCATCAATCCAAGAGTTGTCTAGCTTGTCGCGCGTCGTTTTGAACCAATGTTTTTTTCTTTCGCGAAGATTGCAGCATGCCAAATCGATTTCGCGGCATTGGCGCTGGAGCGCCGATCTCGTTTCTCGTCGCACTTTCGGTGAGCACCATCGGCCTAAGTAGAGCCGAGAGGACGGTTGCCGACGGAGCACTGCGAGGACCCGCGGGTTGGCAGCTCGCGCAGGACCAAGGGGGCGGTCAAGGTCAAGGAGGCGGCCAAGGGCCGCAACCGGCACCGCAACCACAACCGGCTCCCGCGCCCCAACCCGCACCGCAACCCGCGCCCGCTCCGCAGCCTGCACCAGTTCCGCAGCCACAACCGCAGCCCCAGCCTCAACCGCAGCCCCAGCCTCAGCCTCAGCCTCAGCCTCAGCCTCAGCCTCAGCCTCAGCCTCAGCCTCAGCCTCAGCCTCAGCCTCAACCAAACCCCAATGAAGACCCGCTCGACTGCAGTGGGGGCGCCGCCTGCCATCCCGCCGAGTGGGGGGACAAGATCATGGTCTCGATAAGGGACGGTTGGCACTTCGAACCGCAACCGGGCGGACCGCCTCTCCTCGTGCGTGATCCGGCACCTGCTCCGCAGCCTGGACCTCAACCTCAACCTCAACCTCAACCTCAACCTCAACCTCAACCGCAGCCGCAGCCGCAGCCGCAGCCGCAGCCGCAGCCCCAACCACAGCCGCAGCCCCAACCACAGCCGCAACCACAGCCGCAACCGCATCCAGGGCCAGCGCCGGTCCCGACGCCCGGCCCAGCGCCCACGCCCGGTCCGGCGCCAACGCCGCACAATTCGTTCAACCAGGCTCCTGGTGTGCGCATGTCCAACACGATGACCGCGCGAATGAACCGGATCGGTACTGCGTACACGGCGCGCACTGGACGAATGTTATTCGTGACGAGCGGCACGCGTGGTCCCGCCGAGCAGGCGAGAGCGATGTTCGACCGGTTCAGCCGAAACGCGCCGGGCCCCCACTACAGCAATCAGCACGCGTTCAACCAGATCAGGCGGGCCTATGATGCCGGCAGGAATGCCGGTCACTCCAATCAGCAGATCGTGCAGGAGATGACCGGTGTTATCCAGACCCAGGTAGATGGCGGCGCCTTCATCTCGCGGCACATGCAGGATGGCGGCGTTGATATTCGGACCAGATTGGGCGCAATGACGACGGCCGACCAGCAGGTACTGCGTGATATCGTCGTCAATCAAGAGCATGGCGAGATGCTTCCTGAGGACGACCACATTCATCTTCAATTTCCGGGTCATTGAACTATGACGGCCAGCAGAATGCCAAACACTCGAACCGGGCTCTCTCTCGCGATTGCGCTTGTCATTGCGGCCTCAACGAACGCATGGGCCGCCGACCAGGATTTGCCCGCCCGCGCCCCGCCGATCGACCAGCAAGGCATGCAGTGCGAACCGCTCCGCGTGAGGTCCGGTGATACGATCCATATGAGCATAGCGCCTGAGCATGGCGGCTATCTCGCGATCGAGAGCCCGACGAGGGAGCGCTTCTACATGGTGTTCCCGCAACCAGATCCGAGTTCGCCGGCACAACCTTCGATCCCCTGGGACATCTTCAGGCGCATGACCGACCTCTCGATCAAGGTCGGCGATGCACAAGGTTACCCGTCGAAAGGCAACGACACGCGGAAGGTCCCCATTTTCCGGCAGGCCGGGACCTACACGGTGATTGTCAGCAATCAACTGGAGACTGACGAACCGGTTCTCGATGGGTGGTGCAAGATCAACTTCAGGCCCTAGGGCGCCTCTCGCCCATTCGGCAAAAGCAAAGCGAGTACTCCGTCGTGCCAGATCCCATCGTCATCGTCGATACGGTTGCTCAGATCCGCCAACAAGCGGGGGGTCGATCGGCGGCACAAACCTCGCCCGCTCACCACGAGGTGCAGTTTGACGGCGGTTCCACCGCGCTTCTGAATCCCGTTGACGCGAAGACGCCGGCGCTGATCGACCTTCTTCAAGATCTCCGCACGGGTGGTCATCCCGTTTATGTCGAGCTGGATCCATCGTCGCGCGTCGTAAACCGGGTGCTTTTGCCGATCGTCGTCAACGTTACCGGCATAGCGGCGCTGCCTTCAGGTGATCTCGATGTCAGCCTCATGATCTCGCACGCGAGACATTTCCTTCGGCGCAGTCATCCGAAATTCGGTCAATTCGCCGCGGTGTTGAACCAGGCGCTGGCGGGCAGAAGCTCGGTCGCCGTCGCCGAAGACGACGATCACAACATCGTCGACGTGAGGCCCTCAAGCCCTTTCGTTCCGTCAGCCAGTCGTAGCCTCGCCAAGGGCGGACTGGCCGACTCAAAACTGACCGCGCCGGCGACCACAATCAGCCTGCAGCAGGCAACGGAGCTGTTCGCGCTCGTCAGCGGCCAGTCGTGCAATCCGCTAGCGATCACGACGACCTGCATCCCGTTCCTGTATCCCGATGATGGTTGCTGGGCACGAGCGCACGAGATGAGCAGGCTCATGATTGCCCGCGGCGTCCGGCCGAACAAGAGGTGGATCTATGGGCGGCTGCACGTTCAGACGCGGAACAAACCCAACTGCGCCCAGGACTGGGGCTGGCACGTCGCACCGACGCTGCAAGTGCAAATGGGCGGGGGCACGCAAACCATGGTCATCGATCCATCGATGTTCACGATCCCCGTGCCTGATCCGGTTTGGCGAGGTGCGCAAAACGATGCCACCGCCGTTTTTGCGACAACCGACGCCTCGATCTTCTACCGATCGCTGAACGGCGAAGTCAGCACCGATCCGACCTACGCCGGAACGACACAAGTCCTCGCACAGTTCCGGGCACAACTGAAATTGAGAACCGCAACGGTCGGGCCGCCGCCTTACGCGAACTGTACCGCGCTCGTCTAAACCGCGACGAGATTCGTCGCATTCCGTACCGGTGAGAGGCGCAATCCAGCGGTCGCCGAATTCGTCAGAGAGCTTCAAGCGGTGCCATCTTCGATCACTGCTCGGCAGTGACGTGCCGTTCGCAGTCATGATGTCGAAAGAGCGCGCCTCGATCTTCGATGCGCGCCCCTTCGGACTCGGCACAGCGTGAGCAAAAGGCAGGAGCCTCGCTGGCGTTGGCGTCGAAGACTATTCCTGATCGACGAGATCGTCCTCGAGGATCGCCATCTGAAACTGGAACGAGCGATCGTCGTCCTCGTCGTCGACGAAGAGCACACCAATGAACTCTTCGCCGATATAGACCTCGGCGGAATCGTCCTTCTTCGGCCGCGGCACGACGCGAATCTTGGGATTGCCGAACACGCGCTTCAAATACGCGTCGAGCTTTCTGACTTCTTTGACGTCCACGGCAAGTCTCCGATCAAAATTGGTCGGCGGGTTTTAGGACGAGACGCACCGAACCGCCAGCATGAATTGCCAAAGAATTTAGGGACGAAAAGGGCCGAAGAATCCGGCCCTTAGCTCGCGAGCCTAGAGTCCCATCGCGTTGATCATCTGATCCATGGTGCGCGACGGCTCGGCACATCCGGCTTCGCCGACGATCTTGGCGGGTACGCCCGCGACCGTGACGTTGTGCGGCACGGGCTTGACCACCACCGAGCCCGCCGCGATGCGCGCGCAATGGCCGATCTCGATGTTGCCGAGGATCTTTGCGCCGGCGCCGATCAGGACGCCGTGGCGGATTTTCGGATGGCGATCCTCGTTCTCCTTGCCGGTGCCGCCGAGCGTGACGCCGTGCAGGATCGAGACGTCGTCCTCGATCACCGCCGTCTCACCGCAGACGAAGCCGGTGGCGTGGTCGAGGAAAATGCCGCGGCCGATGCGCGCGGCGGGATTGATGTCGGTCTGGAACACCGCAGACGCGCGGCTCTGGAGATAATACGCGAAATCCTTGCGGCCCTTCAGCCACAGCCAATGCGCGAGGCGATGGGTCTGGATGGCGTGAAAGCCCTTGAAGTAGAGCAAGGGGTCGATGAAGCGCGAGGTGGCGGGGTCGCGATCGTAGACGGCGACGAGATCGGCGCGAAACGCGTTGCCGAGATCCGGGTCTTCGCGCAGCGCCTCGTCAAAAGTCTGGCGTACGAGATCGCCCGACAGCGCAGAGTGATCGAGCCGGTCGGCGACACGATGTATCACCGCATCTTCCAGGCGGCTGTGATGCAGCACCGTCGAATAGATGAAGGTCGCAAGCTCGGGCTCGCGGTGGACGATGTCCTCCGCTTCGCCGCGGATCCGATCCCAGATCGGATCAAGCGTTGCGAGCTTTCCTCCCGGATTGACCTGATGCACTGCCATGAGAACTGCTCTTTCGAATTGGCTCGTTTTGCTGGCTCTATAACACAGTCTAGGCGACAAAGTCCCGACGGGCTTGCCTGAGAGTGAACAGTGCGTTGCCCCGCCAAAGCATGCCAACGCGTTGAATCGCAACAGTTTCTTCTGACGACCCCAAGCGGCAAGGTCGGCTCAAAATGGTCAGGGTTTTGCCAAATTCAAGCCGGAGGGCGTCAAACTATTGGTGAATTCCGCCTCAACGGTCATTGCGGGCATGGTCCGAGGGAGGACGGAGCGGATTTGAGCATCACCACCGATCAATTGCGCGCGGGCGCCGCTGGCTCATTCTGGCTGCGGCTGGCCGCGATGGCCCTGCCGCTCCTGATGATCGCGCCGGCGCTCTGGAACGGCTATCCGCTGTTGCAATGGGATACCGGCGGCTATCTGGCGCGCTGGTACGAGGGCTATCTCGTCCCGAGCCGCTCCACCGTGTTCGGCCTCTATCTGCATTATGGCGAGAGTTTTGGTTTCTGGACCAACCTCGCGGTCCAGTCGCTGGCGACGCTATGGCTGTTGCAACTCACGCTCCGCGTGCTCGGCCTGATGCGGACGTTCCGCTTCGTCGCAATCAGCCTGCTCCTGATTCTGTCGACCGCGCTGCCCTGGCTCGCCAGCATGCTGCTCACCGACATCTTTGCAGGATTGGGGGTGCTGTCGCTGTTCCTGCTGGTCGTCGGTGGACAGCGGACCTCGGCGCTCGAAAAAATCTCGCTGTTCGTCTTCACCGCCTTTGCCGCCGCGACCCACAGCGCCACGCTCGGCGTGCTGCTCGGACTCTGCGTCGCCGGCTGGATGGCACGGCCGCTGCTGGGGCGCCGGCTCCCGGTCGCCGGCTTGGTCCAAGCGAGCCTGACCATCGTCGCGGGCGGGCTGATGCTGGTGACTGCCAACCATGCGCTGTCGGGCAAATGGGACTGGACGCCCGGCGGCTACGGCGTCGCCTTCGGCCGCATGATGCAGGACGGCATCGTCGCGCGTTATCTCGGCGATCACTGTCCGCGCGAGAAATTCAAGCTGTGTCCGTACCGCAATGAACTGCCGGCCAGCGCCGACGAGTTCCTGTGGGGCAAGAGCATGTTCAACACGCTCGGCCGCTTCGAAGGCATGAACGACGAGATGAGCTATATCGTCGCGCATTCCCTCGCCGACTATCCGGCATGGCAGGCCGGCGCAGCCTTGAAAGCCATGGGCCGGCAATTGCTGCATGTGGCCACCGGCGAAGGCACCAATGGCTGGATCCCACACACCTATGGCATCATCGAGCGCTACATCCCCGCACAGGTCGCGCCGATGCGCGCGGCGCGTCAGCAGCATTGGGCCGTCAATTTCGACGACGTCAACTGGCTGCACGTACCCGTCGCGCTGGCCTCGATGCTGGCGCTGGTCGCGCTGCTCGCGCATGCGCTCGCGAACCGCCGGCTCGACGATCTGACGCTGCTGGCCGCGACCGTCACGCTGGCCCTGCTCGGCAACGCCTTCATCTGCGGCGTGATCTCGGGCCCGCACGACCGTTACGGCGCTCGAATGGTGTGGGTTGCGACCTTCGTGGTGCTGATGGCGCTGGCACGCCGCTTTAGGGATGACGTCAAAGCGCAGTGAGAGGAGATGACGTGTCGTCGCGGTTCTCGTTGAGGCATGACCTGCGCGCCGACGCGTACTCAACCCACCCGGGCACCATCATGTTGGGCGGGGCCTCCCGCCCCCGCATGCTAATGGCGGGAAGCCGCATTTTGTTTTTCGAGCCGCGCGGCAGATATTTCTGCGTCCCAACCGTCACTCGCAACTTCCCCGATCGAGCCTCCGAGCACTATTGCGGCCGCTATCGGCCAAACCGCTGCCATTACTATGGTGCCAGCGATACGTTGATCTGCGCCGGGCCGATTGTAGCTTTGCATTCCCGTGATCGCGAAGGTCGTAACAATGAAGCCGACCGCGTAATACTTGAGCCACTTCACTTCGAATACCTCCAAGCTGTGGTCGTTAGTGGCGGCTCCCTCTGGTTTGGTTCGATGGCATCGAGCTCCACTAAGGTGAGGCAGCAGGTAACTTCCCGCCGCTGAACCTTAGCCGAAATACCCTGAACCTTGCCTGATGTCGGCTAACACCGGGAGAACTGCCGCGGGGCCGCGCTCATTCGACCGCCGCTTGTGATACCATAGCGGACTTGCTCAGTTCATGGAAAATTGAGCATTCGGCCTGTTGACCGCAAGTCTATCAGGCCGCGACACCGCAAGACGCGCTTGCGCGGGGCGAACAGATGGCGGCCGATGGGATGCAAGACGTCTGGATCATTGATCAGGGTCCCCACGGCGTTATTTCGAGCCTCGACACTTTGCGATACGCGCTCAAAGACCTCGGCCAGCCGAACAAGCCGGAACACGGTGACGCTAACTCTCTAGCAGGCACGACTGACGGACGGCTGATGTCGCATATTGGTCCCATAGCCGACTTACCTTCCCGCTTCACTATGACGTCTCACCACCGGCTACGGCGACCTCCAAACCTCTGTGCATGAAGGAGTGAACGGTTGCCCCCGAAGAGATTGTCCGGCCCCGTGGGATGGGCCATTTCAAGATGATCGGACAACAAACTCACCAGACAGCACTGCCTCAGCTACGACGTGAGAGGAAATCGAGCACGCCTGTCTTGTAGACCTTGTCGCCGACCGCGCGCATGTGGTCGCGGCCGGGAATATCGAGCACCTCAGAGCCGGGAATGATGGTGCCGAGTGCGCTGGCGGATCCCGCAACGTCGTCGGTCGAGCCAACCGCGATCAGCACGGGCACCTCGATGCGCGCAGCTTGCTCCTTTGTCATGAGATCACGCGTGCCGCGCAAGCAGGCGGCGAGCGCGCGGCGGTCGGAACGGGTCTGGTCCGCAAATGCACGAAACGTGCGGCCGACGGGATCGGTGACGTCGTCGAGCGAGGGCGCCTCCAGCGCCTTGGCCACGTTCTCGCCGGGCCCGCTGCCCTCTATCAGGCCGCCGATGCCGATGCCGCCAAGGATCGCCGAGCGCAGGCGCTGCGGCGCGTTGAGGCCGAGCCAAGCCGTCATCCGACCGCCCATCGAATAGCCCATGATGTCGGCCTGCGGGATGGCGAGATGATCCATCAGCGCGAGCACGTCGCCGGCCATGGTCGGAATCGAGTACTGCGCCGGCTCGTAGAGCTTTGCGCTTTCGCCGTGGCCGCGATTGTCGAGCGCAACGACGCGGCGGCCGTTCTTCCGCAGCTCCGAGACCCAGGTCGGATAGACCCAGTTCACGTTCTTGCTGGAGGCAAAGCCGTGCACCAGGATGATCGGATCGCCCTCGCCTTCGTCGAGATAGGCAATTTCAACGGCGCCGCTGTGAAAGCTCGGCATCATCAGTTCCGCAATTCTTGAGGGGAAGGATTGATCTTAGGCCGAGATGACCGAGTTCGCCAGAGCGGCTTCGGCGGCGATCCGGGCCCGGCGAAGTCGCCGCGCCCGGTTGCGATCGCACCAGGCCTGGGTCAGGCGCTCCGTCATAGCCTTGACCGACGACAACAGGCCGAACAGCGTCAGGGCCGCACCGAACAGCCAGAGTGCGAGATCGAACGCTCCACCGATCAGCAGCAGCGCGCCGCGGCCGAGCAGCTTCATGATCGCGCGGGTCTTTCCGCCCTGCGCTTCCGCGAGCCGCGCCGCGCGCGCGACGTCCTTGGGGCCGTCGGCGATGCGTAAGGTATCCATCGCGCCGCGCGTGCCGGTCTTCTCGACAACACGCGTGACATCCTTGCCGAGCCGGACCAGCGCGCCGGCCTTCTCGGCGCGGAACGCAGCCTTGATCGCGCTGACGGTCTCGCCGGGACGGAACACCGACCCCTTGGCGACGGCGTTCTGGAGCATCGGTGTATCGACGACCTCGCGCGCGGACCGGCCGGCCCATGCCGCGAGCCCCTCGCCGAGCCGCCCCACCTTGCGCGCGTCCTTCACCAGCGTCAGCCCGGCACGAACAGGCGCGGCACCGCCGACGGAGACGTAGGTCACGGCCGTGACCGCTAGGCCCGCGGTCGCAAGGCCCAGCACCAGGCGATCGGTCTCCTCGCCCATGGCGAGGTGCTTGCCTTCGCGTACGACGTCCCTGATGTCGCCGATCACGAAGAGATCGCCGGCCACGGTTCCCGACAGGCTCGCAACATCGTCCGCGTTGCCGGTGACGAGCCCCGTGGCAAATCGCTTTGCGAAATGCGAGGTCGAGTTTTCCTCTTTGAGCGCATCGCTCACGCGGCTGAGGAGGTCGTCAGGCAGCGCGATGTTGCGGTCGCGCGCCAACACGACAAAGCTGTCGGCGAGATCGGCATCGCCCGCTGCGAGCGCGGCCTCGATGTTATCCTGGATCAGGCGGTCGTTGTTCCGCAGCAGCCCGTCCAGCCTGATGTCGGAGAGCGCGGCGGGATCGTCCTGGACGGTCAGAATCGCGCCGGCCTCGCGGGCATGCGGCGCTACCTGCGCGAGCATGAAGCTGCACGCCGCGATACCGGTCAACGCTGTGCTGATTCGCAGCCACTTCATGCCAAAAGCCTGGACGGTCCCGAGATCGTTGACGCCTGACGGTTCGTCTTTCGCCGCAATTACGCTCGTCCACAGACATAGTATGCCGGAATTGCGACACAACGTCCCCGACGAAAGAAGGGCTTCTCTCAGGCCGCAAGATTGTGTCGAATTTGCATGAGCAAACGAGCATGGGGCAATTGCGGAGCTTTCGGTTCCGCTGGACTAGCAATCATCTGCACCCGCCAGTATGGTCCGCGGCGCCTCAATAATGCCGCGTCAGCTGTGATTGTGTCTGCCGCCATTGCCACTCCAGGATGAGTTACGATGTCCGACCATGTCGTCCCGCACTTCCATAACGATGCCGGTGTCCCCGTCATCGAGATCGGCTCGCAAGAGTTCATGTGCGTGGGCGCCAACCCTCCGTTCGATCATCCGCACGTCTTCCTCGACCTCGGCAACGACAACGAGATCATCTGCCCCTACTGCTCGACGCTGTACCGCTTCGCAGCCGACCTGAAGGCGGGCGAAGCCCGTCCGCCGGAATGCGTCCTGAAGGACAAGGTGGCCTGACCGCCCCTGTCGGTCAGGGATGGCGCTCTCCCGAACGATTGTCATCGCCGGTGCCGGGATAGGCGGACTGACGGCCGCGCTCGCGCTCGCGGCCCGCGGCTTCCGCGTCGTCGTGCTGGAAAAGGCCGAGCGGCTAGAGGACGTCGGCGCCGGCCTGCAACTCTCCCCCAATGCCAGCCGCGTGCTGATCGAGCTCGGCCTCACCGAGCGCCTCAAGCTGCGCGTCGTGATCCCGGAGGCGGTCTCGATCATGAGTGCGCGGGCCGGCGGTGAACTTTTGCGCATGCCGCTGGGAGAAGCCGCCACCGCGCGCGTCGGCGCCCCCTATTGGGTGGTGCACCGCGCCGACCTGCAATCCGCGCTCGCCGGCGCAGTCGCCGAGCATCCCGACATCGACCTGAAACTCGGCGCGACCTTCGAAGACGTCGCGCCTCACGCCAGGGGGCTGACGGTCGTCCATCGCAGCGGCACGATTCGCCGCAGCGATCTCGCCAGCGCGCTGATCGGCGCCGACGGCATCTGGTCGACGGTACGCCAGCATTTGTTTCCCGAGGTGCAGCCGCGCTTCTCCGGGCTGATCGCCTGGCGCGGCACGCTCGATGCCACGCAACTGCCGAAGGACTACACCGCGCGCCGGGTCCAGCTCTGGATGGGCCCGAACGCCCATCTCGTCGCCTATCCGATCGCGGGCGGACGCCAGATCAACGTGGTCGCGGTGCTGCCGGGCACCTGGAACAGGCCGGGCTGGAGCACGCCCGGCGATCCCTTCGAGGTGATGGACGCCTTCGCCGCGCCGCGCTGGCCGCCGCCGGCGCGCATGATGCTCGCCACGGTCGATAGCTGGCGGAAATGGGCTCTCTTTGGCGTGCCCGACGACTGCCCCTGGAGCAAAGGCCCGGTCGCGCTGCTCGGCGACGCCGTGCATGCGATGCTGCCGTTTGCGGCCCAGGGAGCCGGCATGGCAATCGAGGATGCCGCCGTGCTGGCGCAGCATCTGAGCCTCGAGGCCGCCGAGAGCACCGCGGGCATCACTGCGGCGCTGAGACAATACGGCCGTGCGCGCCAGCCGCGCGTGCGGCAGGTGCAGCGGACCGCGCGGCATCAGGGCCGCATCTATCATCTCAGCGGGCCGCTCGCCTTCGCGCGCGATCTTGCCGTCCGCGCGCTCGGCCCGGACCGCATGCTGGCGCGGCAGGACTGGATCTACGAATGGCGGGCGTAGAGCATGATCCGGAAAAGTGTGCAGCGGTTTTCGTCGCGAAAAATGCGGAACGCGTTTGCGCGGAGATGATGCTCAAACGCAGCCTAAAGCGCCCCATCGTCAGTTGACGGCGCCACCGGACTTCGGCCTGGACGGCTTGGCGGCAACTGCCGGTGCGGGCGGAGCCGCCGGCTTAACGGGCGGCTCGGCCGCCTCCATGTCGCTCTCGCGGCACCTGTTCTTGTGCCAGGTCTCCTCCAGCAGCTTCTGCTGTCCCCGCGCGCCGATGTAGTCGTTGCGATAGGCAAGCTCGACCACCACGGCACCGCCCGCCCCGGTCTCGGCTTTGGCCATCAGCCGCTCGAGATCGCCGACGCGCTTGACGAGATTTTTGCGCTCGGGTGCGAGCTGCTTGCAATCCCAGAGCTCATAGCGGCCCGGATCGACGAAGGCCGGGCTGATGGTGTCGCTGACGCTCGCGCAGCCGCCGAGCGCGGCGCAGAGCAAGCCCAGCGGAAGCAGCGTGCGCACAGGGCGAGAGCGGGAGAGAAACGAAACGGGCATGCCGGATGAATAGTCCCCGTGGATTGAGAATGCCTAAAGCAGCAACAGATGTCCGGATTGAGGCTTTGCCTTGTGCGGCCGGCTCGCTTAAGGAAGAGCCGCCCCTCCGGCCCACCAAGCGCCAATTCCAGACGGCCGGAAAGGGACTTAAGCGATTGATCTCGTTGGATCAAGCGGGCATGGCGGAATTGGTAGACGCAAGGGACTTAAAATCCCTCGGTGCGCAAGCGCTGTGCCGGTTCGACCCCGGCTGCCCGCACCACGAGAGCCAACGGGGCCTAGCCCGGTGGCAGAACCAGGAAACAGACGAGCGATCATGAGCTGTCCGAGGCCGGCTCGTGAAGGCTTTGCTGGAGATCGACCTCAGGGTCGGCGAGCACGGCATAGTTAGGCACAACCACCGATGCAGCCTTCGAACGTCAATCACAACGCTTTGAAATCTATCTCGAAGAAATAGGTTTCCAGCCCTTTTGCCCCGGAGCTTGCCCTCCATGACTTCAAGGTGAAATTCTGCCGAAATTCTGCGTTGCCCGAACTATTCGAGAAAATGATGAAACTGTCAGGCTCGTTCGCCACGGGCGTCCCGACGATTCCAATATGCCCGCTTACATTTGCCTTTGTAGGCGACACGATGATCATCCCGGGCTTTACGCTCTCGATGGAGCGCTGAATGTGGCGCGATTTCAAGACCTCGAAGGTTTCAATAATGCTCAACGCGTTATCGCCGTTTGCAGAGCCACTGATTGCCTTTCCAAGTGCAACGCGCACGACCTCGTTGACCGACCAAGCCCCAGCAAGATGTCCTCCAGCCGTTCCGGGCACATTGGCCGTGGAATATCCGACAAACGAGGACGCTGTTTCCAACACCTTTGGATTGACCTGGTCTTGAGCAGTAGGAGGCTGGCCGGGTGGTCGCCGCTCTAAAGGGGCAGATACGGTTGGTGGCGGTGGCGTAATAGAAGGATACTGGCTCGCGTTCAATTTGGCGATTTTGCCGCCCTTGTCCTGGATGAAGCCCGCATCAAGAAAGAATTGAAGATTTCGAACGGCCTCATCGCGATCCGGTGTCTCGATGGCCCTCAGGATGAGCTTCGTCTCAAATTCCTGCCTCGCCAGTTCGGCAGTTGCCGTTTGTTTCTGTCGCTCGATCTCTAGATCACCGTCAACTTTGGTTTTCTCAATGCTGAGCGCTGTCGAGGACTTTCCCGCCTCAACGTCGCGGGTTGTCATTGATTGAATGAACGCGCCACCAATGGCGCTGACAACCGCTAGAACTGCTGCCGCAACGGTCGCTTGCGCTGCGGTGAACGCGGGGCCACGTTCTCGTGGAGCTGGTGACTGGGACTGCGCGTCGCTCATTGTCGCCTCGTACAGCGGGTGTCCTGAGGAGATGCTGGCGTTCGTTTTGGGAAGAAAGTCGGCCGCTTGAGTGGCAGATTGCCGGGCGGGCTGTTTTAGCGTGCAGGTTGAAGGCCATGCAAGTGCCCAATCGGGTCTCCTTTGACCGTGAATTGGCAAAACTCACTTGGCGCGTCAGTTTTATGGCGGGTCAGTTTTCGGCGGGAATCGCGCAGGGACATCATTCGACGCAAGCGACTTAAATCCCTCGGGGCGCAAGCGCTGTGACGGTTCGACCCCGGCTGCCCGCACCACAAGAGCTGACGGCGCGAACCGCGCCATCAGCGTGACCCGGACGATGCACCCATGTCGACCTCCCGCGTTCAATCCTTCAACGCGTAGGCGATGACGTAATCGCCGCGCTTGGTGCCGAACGAGCCATGACCGCCGGCCGCGGTGACGACATATTGCTTGCCGTCGGCCTCGTAGCTCATCGGCGTCGACTGGGCACCGGCCGGCAAGCGGTCTTCCCAGAGCACGTTGCCATTGCGCACGTCGTAAGCCCGGATCGTGTACTCGTAGGTGCCGGTGTAGAATGCGACCCCGCCTGCGGTCGTGATCGGTCCACCCAGCATCGGCACGCCCATTCTGAAGGGAAGAGGCAGCGGCGTGGTGTCCCTGATGGTGCCGTTGGGATGCTGCCAGACAATTTTCATCGTCCTGAGATCGATTGCGGCCATCGAGCCCCAGGGCGGCCGGTAGCACGGCACGGACAACGGCGAGAGAAAGCTCGATATATCCACCCCGAACGGGGTGCCGTACATCGGCTGCGTCCCGATCTCGCTGCCGACCGGCTTCTCGGCCGTCGGCGCGGGAGGATTGAGGGGGCCGCGCGGAATGAGCCTCGAGACGAAGGGCAGCGACATCGGGTTGGCGATGGCGATCTGTCTCACGGGATCGACCGCGATGCCGCCCCATTCAAACATGCCGAGATTGCCCGGGAATACCAGCGTGCCCTGCAACGACGGCGGCGTGAACGTGCCCTCGTAACGCAGTCGATGGAACGCGATCCGGCACAACAGCTGGTCGAAGATCGTGCCGCCCCACATATCAGCGCCGGTCAGCTTCGCCTCCGGCCGGAATGTCAGTTCGGAAAACGGCTGCGTCGGCGCAGTGCGGTCGCCGGGCGCGGCGCCCTGCGGCACGGTGCGTTCCGGCGCCGGCACGATCAGTTCGCCGCTCCTGCGGTCGAGCACGAACAAATTGCCCACCTTGGTCGGCTGGATGATCGCGGGCACAATGCCCTTGGCCGTCATCACATCGACCAGGCTCGGTTGCGAGGGAACATCCATGTCCCATAGGTCGTGATGCACGGTCTGGTACGACCAGGCGCGCTTGCCGGTGTTGATGTCCAGCGCAACGATGGAGCTGGAATAGCGCTCGACGAGCGCATTGCGGTTGCCGCCCCAGATATCGGGACCGTTGTTGCCGGTGGGGATAAAGACGAGGTTGAGCTTCGGGTCGAACGCGGCGGAGATCCACGAATTCGGCGATCCGTTGGTGTAGTGGCGGGCCGGCGACGGCAGCGCGTTCTCATCCGGCGCGCCGGAGTCCCATGCCCAGACCAGCTTGCCGGTATCGACATCGAAGCCGCGGACGACGCCCGACGGCACGTCGACCGCATAATTGTCGATGACCGCGGCGGCAACGACCAGGATCCTGTCACTGACGACCGGCGGCGACGTCGGCTCGAAAAAGCCCGTCGTCGTGATCCCCATGCCTTCCTGCAGGTTGAGGGTGCCGTGATCGCCGAAGCCGTCGCAGAGCTTGCCGCTGTCGGCATCGAGAGCGATCATGCGTCCATCATTGACCGGCAGGAAGATCCGCCGGGGACATTCGGCGGGCGCGGCACCACCGCTGCTGTTTGCGGCCCCCGCGGCCGCTTCATGATAAGAGACCCCGCGGCAGGTCATATGCTGGAACGTCTTGTTGAACGTCAGCTTGGGATCGTACCTCCAGCGCTCGGTGCCGGTCCTGGCATCGATCGCAAACAGGACCTGGTGCTGCGAGCAGAGATAGAGCGTATCGCGCACCTTGATCGGGGTAACCTCGAAGGTCGTCTCGCCGGAATCGTTGGACGTCGCCACGTCGCCGGTGCGGAAGGTCCAGGCGACCTCGAGCCTGCCGACATTAGCAGGCGTGATCTGCTTCAGCGGCGAATAGCGCTGTCCGAACTGGGTGCGTCCATACGCACGCCAATCGCCATCCGGCTGCGGGTCGGCTTCACTTTGCGGGACCGCAGAACCGGACTCCGCGATCGTGCCGTTGATGTCGTGATCACTGGAGAACAGCCCGATCACGAGCACCACCGAGGCCAGCACAATGGCGGCCCAGAGCGGCGCCGTTGCATTTCGGTACGACACCCGCTCGTTTTGTACGAGCCCACGGACGATCGCCGGCGTGAGAAGCCAAAGCGCCATCGGGAAGACGACGTCGCCACGCGCGGCGAGCGGCCACCAGTCGAATTGCACCTCGTAGACGGCCCACGCCAGCGTGCCGGCCAGCACGATTGCAAACAGCCATAGCGCAGATCGGCGCTGCGTCATGAGCAGCGCGGCCGTGAGCAGAATGCCGGCACCGAGGATCACGTAGAAGATCGAACCGCCCAACGCGACAAGCCAGATGCCGCCGGCCGCGAGGACCAGGCCGATCAAGCCATAAATGATACCCGTGACGAGGACCGCCCTGGATCGCTGCATGGTCGCTCCCTGTACGAACAAGGGACCGGGCCTGCGCCGAGCAACCGCAACAGACCGTCCGCTTTCGACGACTTTCGTCCAATCAACGGTCACTCACAACCATCAGATGCTGGCGAACCAATGGCATTCGAATCGGTTCGGCAAGCCTGCCGTGCCAGCTAAGTCAGGCCGCCGGCACTCGTCATCGATGTCGCGGTCCCAAAGCGGCGGCTTCTTCACCAATTGTTGTCCGTTTCGGCGCCGCCTGCCAGCCATCCCGAAACATGGGTTGTGCAACGCAGCATCGACGATAGATAAGGCTTCTGAATTTCAGAGGTGAGCTTCTTGTCCGACGTCAATGCCGACGATTGGGTGTCCGCGGGACACCGCCCTATGGGTTTTCCCGAATTCGTCATCGTGATCGCGTCCATCATGGCGCTGAACCCCCTTGCGATGGACATGATGCTCCCGGCGCTGCCCAATATCGGCGCGGCTTTCAACATCCCCGTCGCCAACCATCTTCAGCTGGTGCTGTCGACCTTCCTGATCGGCTTCGGCACCGGCCAGTTCGTCATGGGCCCGCTGTCGGACCGTTTCGGGCGCCGCCCGGTGCTGCTCGGCGGCATGGCGGTCTATGCGGTGGCAAGCGTGCTGGCGGTCGCCGCGCCCTCGTTCGAGACGCTGCTGCTGGCGCGCGCGCTCCAGGGCTTCGGTACCTCGGCGACACGTGTCATCGCCACTTCGATCGTGCGCGATTGTTACGTCGGCCGGCGCATGGCGAGCGTGATGTCGCTTGCGATGATGATATTCATCGCCGTGCCCGTCATCGCACCCTCCTTCGGACAGGCGGTGCTGCTGGTGACGCAATGGCGCGGCATCTTCGTCGTGCTGATGCTCTACGGTCTGCTCGCGCTGGCGTGGAGCGTGTGGCGGCTGCCGGAAACGCTGCCCGAGTCGGGACGCAGGTCGCTTGCACCCGCCGACGTGCTCTCGGCCTTTCGCCAGACCGTCACCAACCGCCAGACCATCGGATATGCGACGGCCGCCGGAAGCGTCATGGGCGCGCTGTTCGCCTACGTGTTCTCCGCGCAGCAGGTGTTCACCGGCATCTATCACCTCGGCCATTATTTCCCACTCGCCTTCGCTGCGATCGCGGCCGGGACCGCCATTGCCGGCTTCCTCAACGCCAGATTTGTCGGGACCCTCGGCATGCGCGTGATCTCGCACGGCGCGCTGATGCTCTACACCGCGGTGGCCGGTGTGATGCTGCTGACGGAAAGCCTCGGCATGCTGCCGCTCGCCTTGTTCATGGCGCTCTCCGCCCTGATGATGTTCTCCTTCGGCATGATGGTCGCCAACTTCACCGCACTCGCCATGGAGCCGCAGGGCCACATCGCCGGCACGGCGTCCTCGCTCTACGGCTCGATTACGACATTGATCGGAATCGTGGTGGGCATGGCCATCGGCCAGAGCTTCGACGGCACGCTGCTGCCGTTTTCGCTCGGCTTCTTCCTGTCGACGCTTGCGGCGCTTGCGATCGTGCTGGTGGTGGAGAGGGGGCGGCTGTTCAAGCCGCATCATCGCCCCACCGCATGAGGAACTTCGCGGCGCTCTCGATGTTGTACTGCAACAATCTGAAAAGGCGCTTCAATGGAACCGGAACACCGCAAAGACCACGACGCCGCGGAGCGTGCGAAGACGGAACGCAAACCGTCCAGCACCGAGAAGGCCGCCTTCACCTTGCCATTCGCGAGCGAAGGGCTCGAGCGGGTCCGCGACAGCCATTGCTGAGCGGGACGCCTATTCCGCCGCGCGCTTGCTGGCACTGAAATCATTCGCGGCGCTTTCTGGCACCGTGCCGCTTCCACGGGGCGGCACCATCATCACAATCACTTCCCGCGACAGACCGGGCCGCGTGAGATAAACGGCAGCGGTGCCGCAAGATGATCCGCGCGGCATGCGCCGTCTCCTTACTCGGTCTTGTCGATGTTCCAGAACACCGGGGTGGCTGGGCCGTCGAGCACGCCGGTCAGCGACTTGCGCCAGGCGCTGGGCGACAGATACTGGCCTAGCGGCATGTAGAGCACCTGATCGTAGGCTTCCTTCTGGATCTCGGTCGCGATCTTCTTCTGCTCGTCGAGCGAGGCAGCGCGAACGAAGGTGTCCTTGAGTTGCTCGATCTTGGCGTCCTCCGGCCACCCGAACCAACCGCCCTTCTTGCCCTGCCCGCCGACAGCGACGTTGGAGATCGGGTTGGAGGCGTCGGCGCTGACCCAGTTGGTGATGAACATGTTCCAGCCGCCCTCCTTCGGCGGCTTCATGCTGGCGCGCCGGCTCACCACGGTTTGCCAGTCGGTCGCCTGCAGATCGACCTTGAAGCCGGCTTCGCGCAGTTGCTGGGCCACCACGATCGGCTGAGCCTTCAGCGTCAGCACATCGCCCGGCGCCATCAGCACGATTGGTGTCCCGTCGTAACCGGACTCGGCGAGCGCCTTCCGGGCCGCAGCAATGTCGCCGCCCTTCGCCAGCGTCTCGCCGCCAACCTCCGTCGCGAACGGCGTGTCGCAGATGAAGGCTGCGGCGCAAGTCTTGTAATATTTGGGATTGCCGATCAGCGCATCGAGCACGTCCTGCTGCTTGATCGCCAGGAACGCCGCGCGGCGGACCTTGACGTTATCGAAAGGCGGATGAAGGAAGTTCATCCGTGCGCCGGTCTGGAATCCGAACTTGTTCAAAATCTCGATTTTGAGGTCCTTGTCGGCTTCGATGGCGGGCAACATTTCGATGGCGGGAACTTCCATGAAATCGATGTCGCCCGACTGAAGCGCGTTCAACGCGGTCTGGGCGTCCGGCATCGTGATCCATTCGACGCGGTCAACCTTCACCACCTTGCCGCCGGCGGTCCAGCTCGCCGGCTCCTTGCGCGGCACATAATCGGTGTTCTTGACATAGATCGACTTCACCCCGGGCTGGAATTCAGCCTGCACGAACTTGAAGGGGCCGGAGCCGATCTGCTCGGGGATCTGCTTTTCCACCGGCGTCTCGGCGAGACGCTTCGGCATCATGAAGGCGACCCGCGAAGACGGCTTGCCGATCGATTCCAGCACGAGCGCGTACGGCTCCTTCAGCTTCAGCGTGATGGTCTTGGGGTCGGTCGCCTCGATGCTCGCGGTGAACAGCATCATCTGCTGCCCCATGCCATCGACAGCGGCCCAGCGCTTCAGCGAGGCAACGCAATCTTCCGCGGTGACCGGCGTACCGTCATGCCACTTCAGACCATCGCGCAGCGTGAAGGTGTAGGTCAGCTTGTCGTCGGAGATCGTCCAGTCCGCCATCTGCGGCTGGATCTTGAAGTTCGAATCCGTCG
Source organism: Bradyrhizobium sp. 21 (assembly GCF_023073335.1). Taxonomy (GTDB): domain Bacteria; phylum Pseudomonadota; class Alphaproteobacteria; order Rhizobiales; family Xanthobacteraceae; genus Bradyrhizobium. The sequence goes on along the minus strand of NZ_JADPJG010000026.1, from coordinate 107,103 downwards.
CGATGAGCGTGTCATAGACCATGTAGCCATGATCACGCGAAATATAGGCGCTGGTGAAGATCGGATCGAGGACACGCAGATCCGAATGCATCACGGCGGTAATGGTCTTGCCTGCGGCCAGAACTGGCGAGGCCAGCGCCGAAAGCGCCAGAACTGAAAGCGCCAGAACTGAAAGCGGCAAGGCCGGAAGCGCAGTTGTGGAGGCGAACGACCGACGCCCCCGACGCATGAGTTGGAACATTGAAGTTCTCCTGGCGAGCGACCGGCTGGCGGGCGGCGCCGCTGATGACAGCGACGCCGCGTGATGATCGGGACGCAAGGCGCGAGACACGCCCTGCCTTACTCGGACCTGGCCTTTACTCCGATTTGTCGATGTTCCAGAACAGCGGGGTCGCGGGACCGTCGAGCACGCCGGTCAGCGATTTGCGCCAGCCGCTCGGCAGGAGATACTGCCCCAGCGGGACGTAGATCACCTGCTCATAGGCTTCCGTCTGGATGTCAGCAGCGATCTTCTTCTGCTCGTCGATCGAGGACGCGCGGACGAAGGCGTCCTTGAGCTGCTCGATCTTTGCGTCCTCCGCCCAGCCGAACCAGCCGCCCTTCTTGCCTTGGCCGCCGATCGAGAGATTGGCGATCGGGTTGGAGACGTCGGCCGCGACCCAATTGGTGAAGAACATGTTCCAGCCGCCCTCCTTCGGCGGCTTCTGGCTGGCGCGGCGGCTCACCACCGTCTGCCAATCGGTCGCTTGCAGGTCGACCTTGAAGCCGGCCTCGCGCAACAACTGGGCCGCAACGATCGGCTGCGCCTTGAGCGTCGTGACATCGCCAGGCGCCATGACCACGACCGGGGTGCCGTCATAGCCGGACTCCGCGAGCGCCTTCTTGGCTTCCGCCATGCCGTTGCCCTTGACCAGGGTCTCTGCGCCGATTTCAGTCGCGAGCGGCGTATCGCACACGAAGAAGGCGCCACAGACCTTCTGATATTTGGCGTTGCCGATAAGCGCGTCGAGAACGTCCTTCTGGTTCATCGCCAGAAAGGCCGCACGCCGCACTTTCACGTTGTCGAACGGCGGATAAAGGAAATTCATCCGGCCGAGGGTCTGAAAACCGAACTTGTTCGAGACCTCGATCGTGATCTCCTTGTTCGCTTCCAGCAACGGGAGCATGTCGTAGGGCAGGTTTTCCACGAAGTCGATGTCGCCCGACTGCAGCGCGTTCACCGCTGTCTGCGAGTCCGGCATGGTGATCCATTCGACGCGATCGACCTTCACCAGCTTGCCGCCGGAGGTCCAGCTCGACGGCTCCTTGCGCGGCACGTAGTCGGTGTTCTTGACGTAGACCGCCTTCACGCCCGGCTGGAATTCCGACTGCACGAACTTGAAAGGACCCGATCCGATCTGCTCGGGGATCTGCTTGTCCGGCGGCGTTTCGGCAAGGCGCTTCGGCATCATGAAGGCGACGCGCGAGGACGGCTTGCCGATGGAGTCGAGCACGAGGCCGTAGGGCTCCTTCAGCTTCAAGGTGATGGTCTTGGCGTCGGTCGCCTCGATGCTCGCGGTGAAGTCCATGAGCTTCTGGCCCATTCCGTCGACCGCGGCCCAGCGCTTCAGCGAGGCGACGCAGTCCTCCGCCGTCACCGGCGCACCGTCATGCCACTTCAGGCCGTCGCGCAGTGTAAAGGTGTAGGTGAGCTTGTCGTCGGAGATCTTCCAGTCCGCCATCTGCGGCTGGATCTTGAAGTTCGAATCGGGGGCCAGCAGCGTGTCGTAGACCATGTAGCCATGGTCACGGGTGATGTAGGCCGTGGTGAAGATCGGATCGATGATGCGCAGATCCGAATGCATCACCGCCGTGATGGTCTTGCCGGCCGCAAGCACCGGCGAAGCCAGCGCGGTCGAGAGCGCGACGACCGACAGCGCAAGTTTGGAGGCGAACGCGCGAGGCCCCCGGCGCATGAAGTGGAACATCTAAAGTTTCTCCTGGCGTGAAACTGTTCAAAGGCAGGTTATTGGTTGAGCATCCGGTTCGTTCTTTAGGCGAACTAACCTCATGCAATGCCTTTATCTTTTGAGACTTGCAGACAGTGCCGAGCGCGTCAATCCAGTTTCGCTGCAAGCCCAAGCGGCGCACGCGCGGGCTCCACAAAGATCGGTTTAGCTCTACAACGCTCTCCGCTTATCCTGCCGGCCCCAATGCAATGCGCGTTCCATCTTTCGCAAGATTGAGAGACATTGAGATGAATCCAGCCAATCTTCCCTTCGATTCCGAAGCCATGCTGCAGGGTCTGCGCGGTTGGGTGGAATGCGAAAGCCCGACCTGGGACGCAGGCGCGGTCAACCGCATGCTCGATATCTCGGCGCGGGAGATGGCGGTCATGGGTGCGACGATCGAGCGCATCGCCGGCCGGCAGGGCTTTGGCGGCGTGATCCGCGCGCGCTTTCCGCATCCCAAGCAGGGCGAGCCGGGCATCCTGATCGCCGGTCACATGGATACCGTCCACCCGGTCGGCACCATCGAGAAGCTGAAATGGCGCCGCGAGGGCAGCAAGTGCTACGGACCCGGCATCTACGACATGAAGGGCGGCAACTATCTTTCGCTGGAGGCGATCCGGCAACTGGCCCGCGCCTCGTTCACGACGCCGCTGCCGATCACCGTGCTGTTCACGCCCGACGAGGAAGTCGGCACCCCCTCGACGCGCGATATCATCGAGGCGGAAGCCGCGCGCAACAAATACGTGCTGGTGCCCGAGCCTGGCCGCGCCGACAACGGGGTCACCACCGGACGTTACGCCATCGCACGCTTCAATCTCGAGGCGACGGGGCGGCCGAGCCACGCCGGCGCGACCCTGTCGGCTGGCCGCTCGGCGATTCGCGAAATGGCGCGGCAGATCCTCGCCATCGACGCGATGACGAGCGAGGACTGCACCTTTTCGGTCGGCATCGTGCACGGTGGTCAATGGGTCAATTGCGTTGCCACGACCGCCACCGGCGAAGCGCTTTCGATGGCCAAACGCCAGGCCGACCTCGATCGCGGCGTCGAGAGGATGCTGGCGTTGTCGGGTACAACCAATGATGTCACCTTCAAGGTGACGCGCGGCGTGACGCGTCCGGTGTGGGAACCGGATGCCGGCACCATGGCGCTGTACGAAAAGGCGCGCGGGATCGCCAAGTCACTTGGCGCCGAATTGCCGCATGCAAGCGCCGGCGGCGGCTCCGACGGCAATTTTACCGGCGCGATGGGCATTCCGACGCTCGACGGCCTGGGCGTGCGCGGAGGCAACGGCCACACGCTCGAAGAGTATATCGAGATCGAGAGCCTGGTCGAACGGGGCCGGCTGATGGCGGGGCTGCTCGCGACGCTGGCGTGACGACGCGCGCCTCGCCACCAAAACAAGTTGACCGCACTGCAAAAACCGTGACCCTGATGGCACGGGAATTGCTGAAATGTTAGGCTGATGGCAGAACCCGGTCTACGGTCACTGCCGCTGATTTGACTCTAATCTGACGGATGCCACTTGCTCGGATATCTCCTTCGCCGAATTTTCGCCGCCGTGCCCGTGATGGGCGTGGTGGCGCTGTTCGTATTCCTCCTGCTCCGCCTCACCCCGGGCGACCCCGCCGCCATTCTCGCCGGCGACAACGCCACGCCGGAACGGCTGGAGCGCATCCGCGCCTCGCTCGGCCTCAACGAGCCCCTGATCGTGCAGTTCGTCACCTGGGTGAACAAGCTGCTGCATGGCGATCTCGGGACCTCACTGATCTCCAACCTGCCCGTGATCAAGATGATCGGCCAGCGCGTCGAGCCGTCGATCTCGATTGCCCTGTCGACCATCGTCCTCGCCGTCATCGTCGCGGTCCCCTTGGGCGTGATCGCGGCATGGAAGCATGGCACCTGGATCGACCGCTTCGTAATGGGCCTGTCCGTGCTCGGCTTCTCGGTGCCGGTGTTCGTGGTCGGCTACATCCTGATCGAGGTCTTCGCGATCGACCTGCGCTGGGTGCCGGTGCAGGGCTTCCGCAGCATCTCGAACGGATTCGGACCGTTTTTCGAACGCATCATCCTGCCGACCTGCGCGCTGTCCTTCATCTACATCGCACTGATCGCGCGCATGACGCGCGCGGCGATGCTCGACGTATTGGGCGAAGATTACGTGCGAACGGCGCGTGCGAAGGGCATCAACGAGGTCGCCGTGATGATGCGCCATGCGCTGCGCAATGCTGCGGTGCCAGTGATCACCGTGATCGGTACCGGCTTTGCGCTTTTGATCTCCGGCGTCGTCGTCACCGAGAGCGTGTTCAACATTCCCGGCATCGGCCGCCTCACGGTGGATGCGGTGCTGGCGCGCGACTATCCGGTGATCCAGGCGATGATCCTACTGACGTCGTTGATCTATGTCGTCGTCAATCTCCTGATCGACGTCGCCTACACGCTGCTCGATCCCCGGATCCGGTACTGAGGCAAGGATAACAACAAGAATGTCGGTCGATACCCTTCCCCAGTCGTCCATTCCGATCACGTCGCCGCTGCGGCCGCGCTTCGGATTCCTTACCTCGACGCCCATCATCGCCACGGCAACGGTCTTGCTCGCGCTGATCGTGCTGATCTCGATCCTCGCGCCGCTGATTGCGCCGCATGATCCGATCCAGCTCGCGCCGTCGCAACGGCTCAAGCCCTCCTCGGCGCAGTTCCTGCTCGGCACCGATGCCTACGGCCGTGATCTCCTGTCGCGCGTCATGTATGGCGGACGCATCTCGCTGCTGATCGGCATCGGCTCGGCGATCCTGTCGATCGTCATTGGGCTGGCGATCGGCCTCGTCTCCGGCTTCTTCAAGCTGGTCGATGCCGTCCTGATGCGAGTCATGGACGGCCTGATGGCGATGCCGAGCATCCTGCTCGCAATCGCCGTGGTGTCGCTGTCCGGCGCCAGCCTCTGGACCGTGCTGATCGCGATCACTATCCCCGAGATCCCGCGCGTGGCGCGCCTGGTGCGCTCGGTGGTGCTGTCGGCGCGCGAAGAGCCCTACGTCGAGGCCGCGATCTCGGTCGGCTCGTCCCTGCCCAAGATCATGTGGCGGCATTTGATGCCGAACACGATCGCACCGCTGATCGTCCAGGGCACCTATGTCTGCGCCTCCGCGATTCTCACCGAGGCCATCCTATCCTTCCTCGGTGCCGGCATCTCGCCGGAGACGCCGACCTGGGGCAACATCATGGCCGAGGGGCGCCAGTATTTTCAGCTCAAGCCGACCCTGATCTTCTGGCCGGGCCTCTTTCTCTCGATCGCCATCCTCAGCATGAATTTGATCGGCGACGCCGCCCGCGACGCACTCGATCCCCGCATGAAGCAGCGGGAAGGGAAGTAATGAGCGATCAAGTGATGACCGACACCGTTCTCGACATCAGCAACCTCGTCGTCTCCATCGGCAAGAAGCCGAAGGGCGCGCACATCATCGACGGCATCTCGATCCAGGTGCGCAAGGGCGAGACGCTGTGCCTCGTCGGCGAAAGCGGCTCGGGCAAGTCGGTGACGTCGCTCACCACGATGGGCCTCTTGCCGAAGGGCACGCTGGTTCCGACAGCCGGCAGCGTCAAGCTGGTCGGCGAGGAGACCCTCACCGCGACCGACCGCCGCCTGCGCCAGCTCCGCGCCACGCAGATGGCGATGATCTTTCAGGAGCCAATGACGGCGCTCAATCCCGTGGTGCCGGTCGGCCGCCAGATCGACGAGGTCCTGCGCGCACACACCAATCTCGATGCGAAGGCGCGGAAGAAGCGCATCCTCGAGATGATGGAACAGGTGCGCCTGCCCCAGGTCGAGCGCATCTTCGCCTCCTACCCGCACCGTCTCTCCGGCGGCCAGCGCCAGCGCATCATGATCGCGATGGCGCTCGTGCTGGAGCCCAAGCTTCTCATTGCCGACGAGCCGACCACCGCGCTCGACGTCACCACGCAGAAGCAGATTTTGATGCTGATCCGCGACCTCCAGCGCGATCACGGCACCGCCGTGCTGTTCATCACCCACGACATGGGCGTGGTGGCCGAGATCGCCGACCGCGTCGCGGTGATGCGCCAGGGCCGGCTGGTCGAGACCGGCACGCTCGATTCGATCTTGCGCAATCCGACCATGGAATACACCCGCAACCTGCTCGCCGCGGTGCCGAGCCTGGTGCCACGCGCTCCACGTGAGGAGAGCAGAGAACCTGTGGTCCTGGAAGCCAACGAGCTCAGCAAGGTCTATCGCGAGCGCGCGTTCTTCGGCAAAGGCCGCGAGGTCGTCGCCGCCGACAAGGTCACGCTGACGCTGCGCAAGGGCCGCACGCTCGGCATCGTCGGCGAGAGCGGTTCAGGCAAATCGACGGTGGCGCGCTGTATCGTGCGGCTGATCGATCCGACCTCCGGCGGCGTGCGCCTGTCCGGCCGGGAGATCTCCGACATCTCGCGCCGCCTGCTGCAGCCGCACCGGCAAAAAATCCAGATCGTGTTTCAGGATCCCTACCGCTCGCTCAACCCGCGCGTCACAATCGGCGAGAGCATCGCGGAAGGCCCGATCAATTATGGCGTCTCACACGCCGATGCCATGAAGCGGGCGCGCGAACTCCTTGAACTGGTCGGCCTTCCCGCCGATGCCGTCTCGCGCTATCCGCACCAATTCTCCGGCGGCCAACGCCAGCGCATCGCCATTGCCCGCGCGCTCGCGCTGGATCCCGACGTGCTGGTCGCGGATGAAGCGGTCTCTGCGCTCGACGTCTCCGTGCAGGCGCAGGTGCTGGAACTGCTCGACGAGATTCAGAAGCGGCTCGGCATCGCCATCCTGTTCATCACCCACGATCTGCGCGTCGCAGCCCAGATTTGCGACGAGGTCGTGGTGATGCAGCACGGCCGCGTCGTCGAGCAGGGCCCGGCTGCCGAAGTGCTGACGCATCCGAAGGAGGCCTATACGAGAGCCTTGCTCGAGGCAGCGCCCGGCCGGGGCTGGGACTTTGCGAACTTCCGCCCTGTGGCAGAAGGTGTGGCGGCCACGCTCTAACGACATCCTCCAGTGTCGTCCCGGCGAAGGCCGGGACCCATACCGCGAGGTCTATCCATCGCGTGCAGCGCTAATCCCGAACGACCAATCTTCGCAAAACTTCTCCCTGGGGTTATGGGTCCCGGCCTTCGCCGGGACGACGATGAGTATGTGGTTGACTTCGCGCACCCACCGCCCAGCAGCATTCCCAAAATGATCTGACCCTATGCGTGGCGCGATTGCTTCCCACCTTGCTCTCCTCACAAAGCCGAGGCTAACGTCAAAGGGTAACGTCGCGCACTTTCAATAGCTGGGCTTGAGTTGATGACACGCATCGCCGTCGGCGGCTTCCTGCATGAGACCAACACCTTCGCTCCGACGAAGGCGACTTTCGCGGACTTCCAGCACGGCGGCGGCTGGCCGGCGATGACTGAGGGCGCCGACGTGCTGAAGGTGATGCGCCGCATCAATGTCGGCCTCGCCGGTTTCGTCGGCAGCGCCGAGGCCAACGGCTGGGAACTCGTTCCAACGATCGCGTGCGGCGCGAGTCCCTCGGCGCATGTCACCCGGGACGCCTTCGAGCGCATCGTCAAGGTGATGGTCGACGGCATCGCGGCCGCCGGCCCGATCGACGCGGTCTACCTCGATCTCCACGGCGCCATGGTCACCGAGCATCTCGACGACGGCGAAGGCGAGATCCTGGCGCGCGTGCGCCGCGTCATCGGCAAGGATGTGCCGCTGGTCGCGAGCCTCGATTTGCACGCCAACGTCACGCCCGAGATGATGGAACATGCGGACGCGCTGATCGCCTATCGCACCTATCCCCATATCGACATGGCCGAGACCGGCCGCGCCTCCGCAAAGCACCTCGCGCTGCTCCTGAAGACGAAGCAGCATTTTGCAAAGTCGTTTCGACAATTGCCATTCCTAATCCCGATCAGTTGGCAGTGCACCAACGACCGGCCGACCAAGGGCATCTACGAAAAGCTTGCCGCGCTGGAGAGTGATGCGGTTCCCACACTGTCCTTCGCGCCCGGCTTCCCTGCCGCCGACTTCCGCGATTGCGGGCCGAGCGTGTTCGCCTATGGCAAGACGCAGGCGGATGCCGACCGCGCCGCCGACGCAATCGTCAAGCTGATCGAAAGCCACGAGGACGATTTCGACGGCAAGATCTGGTCGCCTGACGATGGCGTGCGCCACGCGATGGAACTCTCGAAGGGCGCCAGCAAGCCGATCATCATCGCTGACACCCAGGACAATCCCGGCGCCGGCGGCGATTCCGACACGACCGGCATGCTGCGCGCGCTGGTGCGCAACAAGGCGAGCGCGGCGACCGGCGCGATCTACGATCCGCAATCGGCCAAGGCCGCCCATGCGGCCGGCGTCGGCGCCACCGTGACGCTGTCGCTCGGCGGCAAGTCCGGCATTCCCGGCGACGAGCCCTATCGCGAGACCTTCGTCGTCGAAAAGCTCTCCGACGGCCGCTTCATCGCGCCCGGCCCCTATTACGGCGGCCGCGAGATGGAGATGGGTCCGTCCGCCTGCCTGCGCATCGGCGACGTCCGCGTCGTCGTGAGTTCGCACAAGGCGCAACTCGCTGATCAAGCGATGTACCGCTTTGTCGGCATCGAGCCGACCGAGGAGAAGATTCTGGTCAACAAGAGCTCGGTGCACTTGCGCGCCGATTTCGAGCCGATCGCGGAAAAGCTGATGATTTGCGCCGCCCCCGGCGCGATGCCCGCAGATACGGCCACATTGCCATGGACGCGCCTGCGGCCGGGCATCCGCATCAAGCCGAACGGCCCCGTTTTCACGCCCTCCCCACGCTAACCGGACACAACACATGCCCACGATCGACCGTATCGACGGCTATGCCGACGAACTCACTGCTATCAGGCGCGACCTCCATGCCCATCCCGAGATCGGCTTCGAGGAAGTGCGCACCTCCGGCATCGTCGCCGACAAGCTGAAGAGCTGGGGCATCGAGGTGCATCGCGGTCTCGGCGGCACCGGCGTGATCGGTGTCATCAAGGGCAAGGGGTCGAGCGGCAAGCGCATCGGCCTGCGCGCCGACATGGACGCGCTGCCGATGGAAGAGAACACCAACCTGAAATGGAGCTCGAAAATCCCCGGCCGCTTCCACGGCTGCGGCCATGACGGCCACACCACCATGCTGCTCGGCACCGCGCGCTACCTCGCCGAGACCAGGAACTTCGACGGCACCGTGCATTTGATCTTCCAGCCGGCCGAGGAAGGCCTCGGCGGCGCCCGCGCCATGATCAAGGACGGCTTGTTCGAGAAATTCCCGTGCGACGAGCTCTACGGCCTGCATAACGCGCCCGACCTCAACCATGGCGAGATCGCGATCCTGCCGGGCCCGGCGATGGCCAGCGCCGACTTCTTCGACCTCCGCATCACCGGCTACGGTGCGCATGGCGCCATGCCCGAGCGCTCCAAGGACGCCGTGATCATCGCGACCACGCTGGCGCAGGCGATCCAGACCATCGTCAGCCGCAACGTCGAGCCGCTTCAAGCCGCCGTCGTCTCGATCACCCAGATCCACGCCGGCTCCGCCTACAACGTCATTCCCGGCGACGCGCACCTGTGCGGCACCATCCGCACCTTCTCGAAAGAGGTCCGCACCTTGATCAGCGATCGCATCCGCACGATCTGCGCGGGCATCGCGAGCGCCTATCAGTGCGTGATCGACGTCGACATCCGCGACACCTTCGACGTGCTGGTCAACCAGGTCGAGCAATCCAAGGTGGTCGAGGAGGTCGCGCGCACAATCGTCGACCCCGCCAACGTGATTACCCGTGCCCAGCCGAAGATGGGCAGCGAGGATTTTGCCGACATGCTGCAGACGATTCCCGGCGCCTATTTCTGGGTCGGGCATGACGGCTCGGTGCCGGTGCACAATCCCGGCTTCGTGCTCGACGACAAGATCCTGCCGATCGGCGCCAGCATGTTCGCCCGCATCATCGAGACCCGTATGCCGGTGGGCGCCCATGCATAATGAGAGCGCCGAAGAGGCGGTCACCTCGCTGCACGATCTCTCCGCGGTCGATCTGATCGCGGGCTATCGGGCCAAGCAGTTCTCGCCGAGCGAGGTGCTGGAGGACGTGCTTGCGCACGTCGCTGCGTGGGAACCGCACCTCAAGGCGCTCTATGCATACGATCCCGACGGCGCGCGCGAGGCCGCAAAAGCCTCGACCGCGCGCTGGACCGGGGGCGAGCCCTCTGGCGCGCTCGACGGCGTGCCCGTGACGGTGAAGGACAACATCGCGACCAAGGGCGTGCCGGTGCCGCTGGGCGCGGCGAGCGTCAAGCTCGTGCCGGCCGAGAAGGACGCCCCGCCCGCCGCGCGGCTGCGCGAAGCCGGGGCGATTATCTTCGCAAAAACCACGATGCCCGATTACGGCATGCTGTCCTCGGGGCTCTCCAGCTTCCACGCGCTCGCGCGCAACCCCTGGGATCTCTCCAAGAATCCCGGCGGCTCCAGCGCTGGCGCAGGCGCGGCGGCTGCGGCCGGTTACGCTCCGCTGCATCTCGGCACCGATATCGGCGGCTCGGTGCGCCTGCCTGCGGGCTGGTGCGGCCTCGTCGGAATGAAGCCGAGCTTTGGCCGCGTGCCGATCGATCCCGTCTATGTCGGCCGCGTCGCAGGTCCCATGACGCGCACGGTCGACGATTGCGCGCTGATGATGAGCGCGATTGCAAAGCCAGACCGGCGCGACGGCATGAGCCTGCCCGCCGAGCCGCTCAACTGGAAAGGGCTGGAGAAGTCTCCGCGAAAGCTGCGCATCGGATTGATGCTCGATCCCGGCGTCGGCCTGGCGCTGGAGAAACCGGTGCGCGAGGTCGCGGTGAAGGCCGCGAAAGCATTCGAATCCGCCGGCGCCGTCGTCACCGAAGTCGACGGCATCCTGACGCGCGAGATGCTCGATGGTCTCGATAATTTCTGGCGCGCGCGGATGTGGGATGACCTGTCGAAGCTGACGCCGGCCGAGCAGGCAAAGGTGCTGCCCTACATCTTCAAATGGGGCGAAACCGGCGCAAAGCTCTCTGGTGTCGACGTCATTCGTGGCTTCAACCAGACCATGGCGATCCGGGCTGCCGCATCAAAACTGTTTTGCGAGCTCGACTATGTGATCTCGCCGACGGCGCCGAACGTGAACTATCCGGCGGACTGGGCCTCGCCGACCAACGATCCCATGAAGCCGTTCGAGCACATCGCCTATACCGTGCCGTGGAATATGTCGGAGAATCCGGCAATCTCGATCAACGGCGGCTTCGACGGCAAGGGTTTTCCCATCGGCGTGCAGATCGTCGGCCGCCGCTTCGACGATATCGGCGTGCTCGGCATGGCCAAGGCTTTTGAGAGCCTGCGCGGGCCGCAGAAGCCCTGGCCGAGCCCGCCGGCGCGCTGACACGTCAATACTGCTAGACTGCGACATGGTCGGGAATAGCAGTCCGAAGGACGGCGTCGCTTCCGCTCGCCCATGCTCCGGCCATTGTCGTTTGGTTACTCTGGAGAGAAGACATGCCCAGTCCGCGCAAGACGGACGGCAGCACACATGCATGACGTCTTCACGAGATTGCGTTCAAGAAGGAAGGAAACATCCATGGCGTATGAGACAATCAAGTACGAGGTCGCCGAGCAGATCCTCACCATCACTCTGAACCGGCCCGACAAGCTCAACGCCTTCAACGCCCAGATGCAAGCAGAGCTGATCGACGCATTCGACGCCGCCGACAAGGACGACGACGTCCGCGCCATCATCGTCACAGGCGCCGGCCGCGGTTTTTGCGCGGGCGCCGATCTTTCCTCGGGCGCCGATACTTTCGACCGCGACGCCCGGCGCGGGCCCGTAAAACGCTTCGCCGACGGCAAGGTCGACTACAGCGATTCCCAGGTGCGCGACGGCGGCGGCCAGGTGACCTTGCGCATCTTTAAATGCCTGAAGCCGGTGATCGCCGCAGTGAACGGTCCCGCGGTCGGCATCGGCGTCACCATGCAGCTCGCGATGGACATCCGTATCGCCTCCGACGCCGCACGTTTCGGCTTCGTGTTTTCCCAGCGCGGCATCGTGCCGGAGGCCGCCTCGAGCTGGTTCCTGCCGCGCATCGTCGGCATCTCGCAAGCGCTGGAATGGTGCTATTCGGGCCGCGTCTTCCCGGCCCAAGAGGCGCTCGCGGGGCGCCTCGTCAGCAAGGTCGTCGCCCCGGAAGATCTGCTACCGACCGCCCGCGCGCTCGCCAAGGAGTTTGCGGCGAAGACGGCGCCGGTGTCGGTCGCGCTGATCCGTCAGATGATGTGGCGCATGATGGGCGCCGACGATCCGATGGAAGCCCACAAGGTCGACAGCCGCGGCATCTACGCCCGCGGCCGCTCCGACGACGTGAAGGAAGGCGTGACGTCGTTCCTGGAGAAGCGGCCGGCACAGTTCAAGAACAAGGTGTCCAGCGATATGCCGGATTATTTCCCGTGGTGGACGGAGCGGGAGTATAAGTGAGACTTCGTCGCGCTTCGTAGGGTGGGTTAGCGAAGCGGCTTTGCGTAGCGCAGGCGCTTCGCGTAACCCACCAACTTCGATCGGCAAACGTGGAGACATGGTTCGCGCATCTGCAGGGCTAACCCTCCCTACGGACCGGCGGCACCGTCACTCCATCACCAGCGCCACGCGCCCAATCGCCTTGCGGTCGAGCAACAGTCGCATCGCCTTCGCAAAATCCTCCAGCCGCAGGCGATGCGAGACGTTGGGCCGCAGTTTGCCCTCCTCTGCCCACGCCAGCAGCGCCTTCAGCCGCACCTCGCCAAGCGCAGGGTTTTTTCGCACGGCTTCGCCGGCGCGCACGCCGAGCACGCTGGCGCCCTTGATCAGCAGCAGATTGGTCTTGGCCGAGCCGATGCCGCCGGTAAAACCGATCACCAGCAGCCGCGCGCCCCAGGCGATGCAGCGCATCGAGTTCTCGAACACCTCGCCACCGACGGGATCGAACACCACGTCGGCGCCGCGGCCGTCGGTGATGCGCTTGACGGCGTCGCGAAATGGCTCGCGGTCGTAGCGCACGAGATGATCGGCGCCGCGCGATTTTGCGACGGCAAGCTTCTCGTCGCTGGAGGCGGTCGCGATCACGGTCGCGCCAAGCATCTTGCCGATCTCGACGGCAGCCAATCCAACGCCGCCACCGGCACCATGCACCAGCAGCACCTCGCCGGGCTCGACCCGGCCGCGGTCGATCAGCGCGTGATAGGCGGTACCGTGCCCGGCGAGATAGGTCGCAGCTTCCGCATAGTCGAACGTCGATGGCATCGGCGTCAGCTGCGCGGGCGTCACCACCGCCTCATCGGTGAACGCGCCGTGGCGCATCTTGACGATGACCTTGTCACCGACTGAAACGCCGCGTGCCTCCGGCCCGACCTCGGCGACATCACCGGCCGCCTCCATGCCCGGCGTGAACGGCAGCTCCGGCTTGAGCTGGTATTCGCCGGCCGCCATCAATACATCGGGAAAGTTGAGACCGGCGGCCCGGATCGCGACGCGCACCTCGCCCGGCTTCAAGGCGCGCGAAGGAAACTCCTCCAGCCGCAACGTTTCGGGCGCGCCGAGCGCGCGGCAGACGACGGCCCGCACCATCAAGCCGCACTCGCCTTGCTGCGCAAAAGCGCCTCGCGGATCAGCGGCAGGCGGTCGTTGCCGAAATACATGTCGGTCTTGTTGACGAAGATCGTCGGCGAGCCGAAGCCGCCGCGCGCGACGACCTCTTCGGTGTTGGCCTTGAGCTGATCCTTGATCGCCTGCTCCGAAATGCCGGCGAAAAACCTCTGCTCGTCGATGCCGACCTTCCTGCAGATCTCGGCCAGCACAGCGTCCTGCGAGATGTCCTTGTCGCCGCCCCAATAAGTCTCGAACACGGCCGTCGCGAACGGCACCATGTCCCGTCCCAGCCAGATGCAGCCGCGCATCGCTTTCACGCTGTTCACCGGAAATACCGTCGGCGGCATCTTGATCGCGAGACCGGCCGAGCGCGACCAGTCGGCAAGGTCCTTCTTCATATAGCGCGCCTTCAGCGGCACCGGCGTCTCCCGCTGTGCGTAGACGCTCGGATTGACCGTGTTGAAGATGCCGCCGACCAGGATCGGCCGCCAGATGATCTCCGCGCCGAGCTCTTCGGCCAGCGGCCGGATATTGTGGAAAGCGAGATAGGTCCAGGGGCTGGAACAGTCGAAGAAGAATTCGATCATGGCGTTTCCGGTCCGGCGTCGCGGGTTTCAAGGCGACTTTTGTTGTTCTGTACCTCGACGTTAAGACATGGCAGGAAGGGGCGCAATCACAACCCGCCGGGAGCGCCGTCATGCTGTTTCCAACCACGATCGCCGGCTCCTTGCCGAAGCCGGAATGGCTCGCCGAGCCCAACATGCTCTGGGCGCCCTGGAAGTCGCAGGGCGACGAGCTTATCCGCGCCAAGCGCGACGCGACCATGCTTGCCGTCAAGGTCCAGGAGGACGCCGGCATCGACATCGTCACCGAGGGCGAGCAGGCCCGGCAGCACTTCGTGCACGGCTTTCTCGAGAAGATCGAGGGCATCGATTTCGCCCACAAGGTCGAGATGGGAATCCGCAAGGATCGCTACAAGGCGATGGTACCGCAGGTGGTCGCCCCGCTCCGGCTCAAAGGCCGCGTCCACGCCGACGAGGCACGTGTTGCGCGTACGCACACGAAGAAGAAACTGAAATTCACCCTGCCCGGTCCGATGACCATCATCGACACCATCTCCGACAGTTACTATGGCGACCGCGTCAAGATGGCCTTCGCCTTTGCCGAGCTGTTGAACGAAGAGGCCAAGGCGCTGCAGGCCGACGGCGTCGATCTCGTGCAGTTCGACGAGCCCGCCTTCAATGTCTATATGGACGAGGTCAACGATTGGGGCATCAAGGCGCTGGAGCGCGCCGCGCAGGGCCTGACCTGCGCCACCGCCGTGCACATCTGCTACGGCTACGGCATCAAGGCCAATACCGACTGGAAGGAGACGCTCGGCGCGCAATGGAGGCAGTATGAGCAGATCTTTCCGGCGATCGATGCCAGCCCGATCCAGCAGGTCGCGATCGAGTGCCGCAACTCCAAGGTGCCGCTGGATCTGCTCGCGCTGCTCAAGACCAAGATCGTGCAGGCCGGCGTCATCGACGTCGCCAGCGACACGGTGGAGACGGCGGAGGACGTCGTGCGGGCAATCGACGCGGTGTCGAAATTCGTACCCAAGAGCAACATCATCGCCACCACCAATTGCGGCATGGCGCCGATGCGGCGTGAGATCGCCGAAGCCAAGCTGATGGCGCTTGGCGCCGGTGCGGCGCTGGCCCGCGAGAAGCTGGGGTGATGGCGACAAAGTCGCCGACCTTGCGCTAGCCGAGCGCCGTCGGATGCAGCACGGGCTGGTAGCCGGCGTTGAGCGTACGCAGCATTGAGGGAGGCGTCAGCAGCTTCGCGTCGTCGAGCTGCCCCTCAACGCCGGCATAGCCTGCCGGTGACCACCGCAGCAGCCTGCCCCGCGTCACAAGAAAACTCTCTTCGCCTTGCAGGACCATCGCTCCATCGGGAAGCTGCTCGATCGGCATCAGCAGCTCATGCAGCCGCTTCCTGCCGTGATCGAGCCGTTCGTGATGCAGGACGTCGTCGATGTCGTGCATGCGGACGTCGTGCACGCGATTGCCCTTCTCCCACATCGCGCGAAACCGATTGGCGTCGTCGCGGCGGCAATAGAAGCAGGGACGATGTCCGGCGGCGAGCGCAGTGGCCTCGTCGAGGAAGAACAGCTCGGTCCAGCTCCGCTGCGCCATCACCTCGCGGCGGCGGCCGCGGAATTCGCAGGTGCAGGTGAGCCAAGCCGGCGACGACCAACGCTTCTTCAACAAGGTCTTCGTCGCGGGATCATGGATGATGCCGCGATTGCCGGTGAACAGGCCGCGATGCGGCGTGGCGATGATATCGCCGGTCGGCGTGACGCGGTTTTGCAGGGGCATGGTGCAAGTCCACTCCTCTCCCCGTTCTTACGGGGAGAGAGCTGGGGTGAGGGGCTGCTTCCACGATCACAGTGAGAATTGGACTCGCGGAGCGTCCCCCTCACCCGGATTGCTTCGCAACAGCCGAAGCTTCGCTTCGGACTTCTTAGAACGGCCGCTACGCGGCCTTTGCCTCTCCCCGCAAGCGGGGCGAGATGAAGAAATGTTACGCCGCCCCGTCGCGGAGCGGTGGGTGATACGAGAGCGCGGTGTCCCAGGGGAAGAAGATCCAGGTGTCCTGCGAGACTTCCGTGATGTAGGTATCGACCAGCGGGCGCCCCTTCGGCTTGGCGTAGACGGTGGCGAAATGCGCATCGGGCAGCATCTCGCGCACCAACCTGCCGGTCTTGCCGGTGTCGACGAGGTCGTCGACGATCAGGAGTCCCTTGCCGGTGCCGCCGCCGAGCTTCATCGCCGATTCGGAGATGCCTTTGAGAACCTGCAGTTCGCCCTGCTTGGTATGGTCGTAGCTGGCGATGCAGACCGTATCGATCACGCGCACGCCGAGCTCACGCGCGACGATCGCGGCCGGCACCAGCCCGCCGCGGGTGATCGCGATCACGGCGTGGAACGGACCGACCTCGTTGAGCCGCCAGGTCAGCGCCCGGCAATCCCGGTGGAATTGGTCCCACGAGACCGGAAAGGCCTTGCCCGCCCGCTCCTGCGCGCTCAGTTCCGGTGCTTCACCAGCCATCGTCGTCTCCTGCCAATCGTCGTCCGGCAGCCCTTCTGCTACCGGGTGATATTCAATCCTGCCAGCATTTCCTTCACCGCCACCATCGCTGCCGCCAGCTTGTCCGCGTCGCGCGAGCGCACCACCAGATTGGTGTTGGGCTTCTGGTCTTCGTCCATGAAGGGATAGCTGCCGATGATGGTGTCGGGATGGGCCGCGGCGATCTCCCGCAGCGGGCTGCCGATGTCGCCTTCCCGCGCATTGGCGCGGACGGATTCGGAGAGCATGCGCACGCCCGATTTCAGCTTGGGCGAGACGATGTCCATCATGGCCTGCATGATCGAGGGCACGCCGGCCATCACGATGACGTTGCCGATCTTGAAGCCGGGCGCGAGGATCGTGGCGCTCTGGATCAGCTCGGCGCCATCGGGGATGCGGGCCATGCGCAGGCGGGCCTCGTTGAGGTCCTGCTCGCTCCAGCGCTCGCGGAAGCGGGCGACGACCTCCGGGTGATGGTCGATCCCGACGCCGAACGCCTTGGCGACGCTGTCCGCAGTGATGTCGTCATGGGTCGGGCCAATGCCGCCGGTGGTGAAGACATAGGTGTAGCGATGCCGCAGTGCATCCAACGCGGCAATGATGTCGGGCTCGTCGTCGGAGACCACCCGGACCTCCTTCAGGTCGATGCCGATATTGGTCAGGTATTCGGCGATGAAGCCGATATTCTTGTCCTTGGTCCGGCCGGACAGGATTTCGTCCCCAATGACCAGAATACCCGCCGTAACGATCTCGCTCATGCCTTAAGTCCCTCACCAGTAGGCCCGACTTTGCCGAGGTAACGCGTTGAAGTCACGCGGTTTTGCTGCCGAAATAAGCAGTCCTCAGCCATTTTTTCAGGCAAGCCGCCGGCCATCCCGGGCAAATGTCCCCTTCCCATGCTTATCGCGCTGGCCCGGCCCTTGCTACCACATGAAAGTCATGCACTCTTGCCGCATGGCCAGGACGTTGCGGTCTTCCCCCAAGGGCTCAGCGACCTGTCACATGGCGCAACGCCTCGCGGAGACAAGTCGGGATCTATGGCAGTCGCGTTTGATGAAATGAACATTCCGGGTGGGGACCTTCGCCCCGCCTATCAGGAGCTGGCGCGCTGGCTCAAGGAGACGCCCCCCGAGGCGCTCGAATATCGCCGCCAAGAAGCCGAGCTTTTGTTCCGCCGGATCGGCATCACCTTCGCCGTCTATGGCGAGTCCGAGTCCACCGAGCGCCTGATTCCCTTCGACGTGATCCCGCGGATCATGTCCGGCAAGGAATGGACGCTGCTGGAAAAGGGCCTGAAGCAGCGCGTCCGCGCGCTCAACATGTTCCTGCGCGACATCTATCACGGCCGCGACATCCTCCGCGCCGGGATCGTGCCCGACGATTTGATCTTCCAGAACCCGGTGTTCCGGCCCGAGATGAATGGCCAGCAGGTGCCGCACGACGTCTACGTGCACATCGCCGGCATCGACATCATCAGGGTCGATGCCGAGGACTTCATCGTGCTTGAGGACAATGCGCGCACGCCGTCCGGCGTGTCCTACATGCTGGAAAACCGCGAGATCATGATGCGGTTGTTTCCGGACCTGTTCGCCCGCCACAGGGTGGCGCCGGTCGAACGCTATCCGGACGAGCTGCTCTCCGCCTTGCGCTCGGTGGCGCCGCAAAGCGCCTCCGGCGAGCCGACTGTCGCGTTGCTCACGCCGGGCGTCTACAACTCCGCCTATTACGAGCACTCCTTCCTCGCCGACAAGCTCGGCATCGAGCTCGTCGAGGGCCGCGACCTCATCGTCAAGAACAACGAAGTGTTCATGCGGACGACCGAAGGCGTGAAACGGGTCGACGTGATCTACCGCCGCGTCGACGACGATTACCTCGATCCCCTCACCTTCCGGCCCGACTCCGCGCTCGGCGTGCCCGGACTGATGTCGGCCTATGCGGCCGGCAACATCACGCTCGCCAACGCCGTCGGCACCGGCATCGCGGACGACAAGGCGATCTACTCCTACATGCCCGAGATCGTGAAATTCTACCTCGGCGAGGAGCCGATCCTGAAGAACGTGCAGACCTGGCGCTGCCGCGAGCCGAAGGATCTCGCCTATGTGCTCGACAACCTCGGCGATCTCGTCGTCAAGGAAGTCCACGGCTCCGGCGGCTACGGCATGCTGATCGGACCTGCCGCGACCAAGGCCACGATCGAAGCGTTCCGCGAAAAGCTCAAGCGCGAACCGGAAGGGTTTATTGCACAGCCGACGCTGGCGCTCTCGACCTGCCCAACCTGCACGGCATCGGGCCTGGCGCCGCGCCACGTCGACCTGCGGCCGTTCGTGCTCACTGGCAGCAAGACCACCACGATCGTGCCCGGCGGGCTCACACGCGTCGCACTGAAGGAAGGCTCCCTGGTGGTGAATTCGAGCCAGGGCGGCGGCACCAAAGACACCTGGATTTTGGACGAGTAGAGAGATGCTGTCGCGTACCGCCGAAAACCTCTACTGGCTCGCCCGCTACGTCGAACGGGCCGAGTATCTCGCGCGCACCATTGATGCGACGCTGCGCGTCACCGCGCTCCCCGCCGCCTATATCGGCAAGACCAATGAATGGGACTCGGCACTTCTCACCGCCGGCGTCGCCACGAGCTTCTATGAGACCTACGAGGAAGCCAACGAGCACAACGTCGTCGACTACCTCTCGTTCTCGGCCGACAACCCGTCCTCGATCCGGAACTGCATCGAGGCGGCGCGGCTGAACTCGCGTTCGGTCCGCACCGCGCTCACCAGCGAGATGTGGGACACCATCAACTCGGCCTGGATCGAATTGCAGGAGGTCTGGAGCAAGGGCACCTCGACGCGCGAGGATCTCGCAAAATTCCTGCGTTTCGTGCAGGAGACCTCGCTGCGCTTCGACGGCTCGGCGTACCGGACCATGCTGCGCAACGACGCCTACTGGTTCTCGCGGCTCGGCCTTCACCTGGAGCGCGCCGACAACACTGCGCGCATCCTCGATGTGAAGTATCATGTGCTGCTGCCCGAGGAGGAACATGTCGGCGGCCCGCTCGATTTCTACCAGTGGAGCTCGATCCTGCGCTCGGTGTCGGCGCTGACGGCCTATCACTGGGTCTATCGCGAGACGCTGAAGCCCTGGCTGGTCGCGGATCTGCTCATCCTCAACAGCACGCTGCCGCGCTCGCTTGCAAGCTGCTACGACAATCTCACGCGCAACCTCGACCAGATCGGCGTCGCCTACGGCCGCCAGGGCCCCGCCCAGCGCCACGCCCGCGGCATCCGCAACCGGCTCGAACACAGCAATATGAATGACATTTTCCAGCATGGCGTGCATGAATTCATTCAGGAATTCATCTTGGACAATTCTAGGCTGGGGGAAATCATCACGAAGCAGTATTTGATCTGATACACGCAGTCATTCCGGGATGGTCCGAAGGACCAGACCTGGAATGACGGAATCAAAACACCATGCGCCTCCGAATCCTGCACACCACGACCTATCGCTACGAGCCGCAGGCCACGAGCGTCATCCAGATCCTGCGCATGACGCCCGGCAGCCATGACGGGCAATATGTGGCGGAGTGGCAGATCGACGTTTCGACCGACACCAAGCTCGACACCCACGAGGACGCGTTCGGCAACGTCACCCATGTGCTGTCCTGCGGGCCCGTCGGCGACATCAAGATCACTGCCGAGGGCCTGATCGAGACCCACGACACCGGCGGCGTTCTCCGCGGCGCCGATGAGCGCTTTCCGGCCGGCATGTTCCTGCGCGCCAGCGACCTCACCGCCGTCAATCCGGCGATGAATGCGGTTGCGCGCCAGTTGCGCAGCGAGGCCGAGAGCGACACACTCGGCTTCCTGCACACGCTGATGACGCAAATCGGCGATCACATGACCTTCGACGAGGACCCGACCAACAGCGGCACCTCGGCGGCGGAAGCGTTCACGCTCAAGCGCGGCGTCTGCCAGGACTACGCGCACATCTTCATCGCCTGCGCCCGCAGCGGTGGCGTGCCGGCGCGCTTCGTCTCGGGGCACTTCCTGCGCTCCGACGGCACGGCGCACCAGGACGCCGGCCATGCCTGGGCGGAGGCCTATGTCGACGGCCTCGGCTGGGTCGGTTTCGACCCCGCCAACAGCATCTGCGCCACCGACGCCCATGTCCGCGTCGCGATCGGGCTCGATTATCTCGGCGCAGCCCCCGTGCGCGGCACCCGCTACGGCGGCGGCACGGAGACGCTGGCGGTGGCCGTGAAGGTCGAGCAGGCCGGCCGCAGCGGCCAGTCGCAATCGCAGTCCCAGCGGCAGAGCTGAGCCGCGCTACGCACGCCCCTCACCCGGGGACAGCCTTCGGCCCGCCCCCCGGCAATCGGGGGTTGGAGCGGCGCTTGAAATTGGCTAGTAATTCCGCGCAAACGCGTTCGGGGACTGGAAATGACCTATTGTTGCGGAATCCTGGTTCGGGACGGTCTGGTGATGATCGCCGACACCCGCACCAATGCCGGCCTCGACAACGTCTCGACCTTCCGCAAGCTCCACATCTTCTCCAAGCCCGGCGACCGCATCATGGCAATCGCCAGCGCCGGCAATCTCGCCATCAGCCAGTCGGTGCTCTCCACGCTGACGGAAGGCCTCGAAGACCCCAACACGGGTGAGATCGAGACGCTGATGAACGCGCCGACGATGTTCCAGGCCGCCCAGCGCATCGGCCGCGCGATCCGGGCCGTGCACTCGACCGAAGGGCCGGCACTGAAATCAGAGGACGTGTCCTTCGACGTCTCCTTCCTGTTCGGCGGCCAGATCAAGGGCGCGCGCATGCGCCTGTTCATGGTCTACACGGCGGGTAATTTCATCGAGTGCACCACCGACACACCCTATCTGCAGATCGGCGAGCACAAATACGGCAAGCCCGTGCTCGACCGGGCGATGCATTACGACGTCGAGCTCTACGAAGCGCTGAAGACCGGCCTGATCTCGATGGACTCCACCATGCGCTCCAATCTCGGCGTCGGCCTGCCGATCGACGTCCTGGTGGTGCGTGCCGACGCCTGCGAGGCCGATCTCAACCACCGCATCGAGGCGGGCGAGCCCTATTTCCACGATTTGCGCTCACGCTGGTCGGCGGCCTTGCGCGCCGCGCATCAGAACATTCCGCGGCCGCCCTACAAGAACGAAAAAGAACCCAAAACCTGACAACTTAAGAGAAAAGGCAGGAAACGATGAGTGAAGCAAAGAAAATCGCCGTGGTGACGGGCGCCGGCACCGGTGTCGGGCGCGCCGCGTCGCTGGCGTTGATGAACACCGGCTTCACCGTGGTGCTGGTCGGGCGCCGGCCCGACATGCTCGAGGAGACCGCGAAGCTCGGTCCCGCGGGGAAGAGCCTCTGCGTCACCGCCGACATGACCAAGCCGGAGCAGATCGCCGCGCTGTTCGCCAAGGTGAAGGACGCCTATGGCCGCCTCGACGTGCTCTTCAACAATGCCGGCATGGGCGCGCCGCCGGTGAATTTCGAGGATCTCAGCCTCGAGCAGTGGCAGGCGGTGGTGAACACCAACCTCACCGGCCCGTTCCTCTGCACCCAGCACGCCTTCCGCATCATGAAGGACCAGACCCCGCGCGGCGGCCGCATCATCAACAACGGCTCGATCTCGGCGCATGCGCCGCGGCCGTTCTCGGCGGCCTACACCTCGACCAAGCACGCCATCACCGGCCTGACCAAGGCCTCCAACCTCGACGGCCGCATGTACGACATCGCAGTCGGCCAGGTCGACATCGGCAACGCGGCAACACCGATGACCGACCGCATGGTCGCCGGCCCCGGCGTGATGCAGCCCGACGGCACGATGAAGCAGGAGCCGCGCATGGACGCCAAGGCGGTCGGCGATGCCGTTGCCTACATGGCCGGTCTGCCGCTCGATGCCAACGTGCTGACCATGACGGTGATGGCGAGCAAGATGCCGTTCGTCGGACGGGGCTAGTTAGCTCTATCCTCCCCCTCTCCCCGCTTGCGGGGAGAGGCGAAGTCCGCCCTACTCCAAACTCTCCACCTTGCGCAGGCTCGGAAACAGCTTCATCCAGAGCAGCGCGACCGCGACGGTGCAGACGCCGCCGAGGACTGCGGCGGGCATGGCGCCGAACAATGCGGCCGCGACCCCGCTTTCGAACTGGCCTAGCTGGTTGGAGGCGTTGATGAAGAGGAAGTTGACCGCACCGACCCGGCCGCGCATCTCGTCGGGCGTTGACAGCTGCACCAGCGAGAAGCGGATCACGACGCTGATCGTATCGGCCGCGCCGAGAATGGCGAGCGCGAGCACCGACAGCCACATCCAGGACGACAGCGCGAACGCGATCGTTGCGACGCCGAACACGATCACGGCCTGAAACATGCGCAGGCCCACATGCCGCGAGATGGCGTGACGGGCCAGCACCATGGTCATCGCCAACGCGCCGACGGCCGGCGCGGCGCGCAAGATCCCGAGCCCCATCGGGCCGGTCTGCAGGATGTCGCGGGCGTAGATCGGCAGCAACGCGGTGACGCCGCCGAACAGCACCGCGAACAGATCGAGCGAGATGGTGCCGAGGATCGCCGGATTGCTGCGGATGAAGCGGACGCCGGCAAAGATGTCGTCCGTGTCCGTCCCCTCCTTGGCGACCGCCTGCGGCCGCGGCCGGATGAAGCCGGTCAAAATCATCCCAAAGATCCAGAACAGCACCATCACGGCGTAGGCGAGGTGCGGTGCGATCGCGTAGGCGAAGCCGCCGAGCGCTGGGCCGGTGATGGTCGCGACCTGCGCCGCGCCGCTGGAGACGGCGGTGGCGCGCTGGAGCGATCCCTGCGGCGCGATCAGGGGCAGCAGCGCCGCGGTGGTTGGGCTCTCAAAGGCGCCGGCAATGCCGAGCACGAAGGTCGCAATAAAAATCTGCACTTCGCTGACCAGGCCAAGATAGGTGATGACGGCGAGATAGAGCGCGGTGGCGGCTTCCACGAGCTGGCAGAGCTGGACCACGCGCTTGCGCTCGAAACGGTCGGCGGCATGGCCGGCGACGAACACCAGGAGCGCCGTGGGCAGGAACTGCACGAGGCCGACCATGCCGAGGTCGAAGGCCGAGCCGGTGAGATCGTAGATCTGCCAGCCGATCGCAACCGCCGCGATCTGGCTGGAAAAGCGCGACAGGCTGCGCGAGAGCAGGAAGAACAGGAAGGCACGGTGGGTAAGGAGCGCGCGGGCGCTGACCGGCGGATTTCCGGATATTGGCTGGTCTGGCATCGCCTCTTCGGTCACGCTCGGAATATCCGGCTCCTGATGTCGACCTGCTCCGCGTGGCTGACGCGGACCTGCTTGTCAACAGAGGGACGCTTCGACATTCTCCCGGCATTGCGTTTGCAACGCACGGGCGGCCATAATCATCGGGGTTTGGGGACATTATGCTGCGGCTGCAATCGGCACTCGGCGTTTTCGCATTGCTGTTGATCGCCTTGGTCCTGAGCGAGAATCGCCGCGCGGTCTCGCTGCGGCAGGCCGCGATCGGCCTCGTCGCTACCTTCGTCAGCGCGATCGTGCTCCTGAAGGTGCCCGTCGTCGCGCGCGCCTTCGGTGCCGTCAACGATGCCGTCGGTGCGATCTCGGCGGCCTCGCGCGCCGGCTCCTCCTTCGTGTTCGGCTATGTCGGCGGCGGCCCCCTGCCCTTCGATCTGAAGGTCTCCGGCGCCGATTTCATCCTGGCGTTCCAGGCGCTGCCGATCGTGCTCGTCATGAGCGTGCTCACCACGCTGCTGTTCTATTGGCGGGTGCTGCCGCCGGTCGTGCGCGGCATGGCCTGGCTGCTGGAGCGGACGCTCGGCGTCGGCGGCGCGGTCGGGCTCTCGACTGCGGCCAACATTTTTCTCGGCATGGTCGAGGCGCCGCTGTTCGTGCGGCCTTATCTCGCGCAGATGACCCGCAGCGAGTTGTTCCTGGTGATGACCGGCGGCATGGCAGGCATCGCCGGCACCGTGCTGGTGCTCTATGCGACGCTGCTTGCGCCGCTCATCCCTAATGCTGCCGCGCATTTCGTCATCGCCTCCGTGCTAGGCGCGCCGGCCGCGATCCTCGTCAGCCTGATCATGGTGCCCGAGACAAGTGACAAGCGCACCGGCGGCGCGCTGGAAGATCCCGAGATGGAAGTCTCCAGCACGATGGACGCGATCGTCAAAGGCACCGGCGCCGGGATCGAGTTGCTGATCAACATCGTCGCGATGCTGCTGGTGCTGGTGGCGCTGGTCTATCTCGTCAATGCCATTCTGGGCCTCTTGCCGAACATCGCAGGGGCCGCGATCTCGCTGCAACGGTTGCTGGGCCTCGTCATGGCGCCGGTGTGCTGGCTGATGGGCCTGCCCTGGGATCAGGCGGTGACGGCCGGCAGCCTGATGGGGACGAAGACCGTACTCAATGAGCTGATCGCCTATGTCGACTTCTCGAAGCTGCCGCCCGGCACGCTCGATCCGCGCGCGCGCCTGATCATGCTCTACGCGATGTGCGGCTTCGCCAATTTCGCCAGCCTCGGCATCATGATCGGCGGCCTCGGCGTGATGGCGCCGGAGCGGCGCGCGGAGATCAACGCGCTGGGGCTGAAGTCAATCGTATCGGGGACGCTGACGACGTGTCTGATGGGGGCGGTGGTGGGGGTGTTGACGTAAGGCTTTCCTAAACCAAGGCTTCAGCCACGGCGCGAAATGCCACGACCGCGCGATCAATATCCGCATCATCGATATGGCGATGGGTCACACAGCGCAAGCGGTGACTGCCCCAGGGCCTCGCCTTCACGCCCTTCCCTTCCAGAGCCCTCGACCACGCGGCGCTGTCGCGTCCGGAGAGAGAGACATCGACCTGCACGATATTCGTTTGCGGGATTGTCGCGCTGATCTTCGGGTGCATCCAGTTCAACGCGTCACTCAGTGCTCGCGCACGCCGGTGATCCTCCGCCAAGCGTGCACCCATGACCTGAACGGCCTCAAGGCCGGCTGCGGCCAGGATGCCGATCTGGCGCTGCGCGCCTCCCAGCATGCGGCGAAATCTGCGGCTCCTGTCGATCACGGCGCGCGGCCCGGCGAGCACGGCACCGGCCGGTGCGCTCAGGCCCTTCGATAGACACAGAGAGACCGTATCGCAGTGCCGTGCAATGTGAGCCGGCGCCGCTTCAAGAGCAATTGCAGCGTTGAAGAGCCGCGCTCCGTCGAGATGCACCGGGACGCCGCGGGCCGAAGCCATGGCGTGCACCGCCTGCATGTGCTCGAGCGGCAGCACGGCGCCGCTCGCGTTGTTGTGCGAGGTTTCCATCGCGACAAGGGCTGTCCTGAGCTTGAGCCCTTCGCCCTGCATGGCGTCCCCCAACAAGTTCAGGTCCATCGCGCCGTCGCTGCCGGCAATTGCGAGGTAGAACTGCCCAGTGAACGTCGCCGCCCCTCGTTCGGAGATGTACATATGTGCATTCGCTTCCAATACGATCTGTTCGCTGCGCTGCGACTGCGCCAGCGTCGCCAATAGATTGGCCATCGTGCAGCTCGGCACGAACAAGCCGGCGTCCTTGCCCAACGCCGCAGCTGCGACGGCCTCCAGCTCCCTCGCCGTGGGGTCACCGTCCAGCCCATCATCGCCCAGCGGCGCCGAGGCCATGCGGGCATACATCGCCTCGGTGGGCTTGGTGACTGTATCGCTGCGAAGGTCGACGGGTGGCAACCCGGCGTCCGCCGCGTTCGTCTCGTGTTGATGTGCCATTTGCGAGACCTCTAGAGCGCCTGGCGCGTCATTCGTAGACTGCCGGGTCGCCGGAATCGGTCGGGTTGGCCAGTGCCCGCTTGAGGGCGGCGCTCATTGGAAATTTCAGGTTGAGGCCATGCGGTGGGATTGGTGAATTGAAATACTTGTCGTAGAGCGCCGCAATCTGTCCGCTCTTCATCAGGTCGATCACGGCCTCGTCGACGATCTTCTTGAAAGCGGGATCATCCTTGGGTTCGACGATGCCGTAGGGCGCCATCTCGAGACCCTTGCTACCGATCTGGAAGGCATCCGGCGTCCTGGACGAGGCGACAATGGCATAGGCGAGACCGTCATCGTTGGCGGTGCCGGCCACCCGGCCCGTCGACACCAACAAGAAAGTTTCGGCCGTGTCCCTGGCCGGCACGACCGTGATGCCGAGATTCTCCTTGGCGTTGATCAGCGTGATCACCTTGAAAGTCTGGCCCCCGGCTTGGGCGGAGATGGCCTTGCCGCGAAACGAAGCCGGGTCGTTGACGTCGACCCCGCCATCCTTGCGCGCGACGAGGACGACCTGCGCAACGAAGATGGTGGGAGCAAAGTCGACGAGTTTATGCCGCTCGATATTGTTGGTCGTGTTGCCGCATTCGAGATCGATCGTACCGTTGGCGAGCAGCTGAATACGCGTCGCCGAGGTTATGGGATTGTACCGAATCTCGAGCTTGGGGAGCTTGAGCGCCGTCTTGATCGCCTGCACCACGTGTTCACAGATTTCGACGGTATAGCCGATCGGCTTCTGGTTATCGTCGAGATAGGCAAAGGGTACCGAGGTCTCGGGATGGCCCAACGTGATCGAGCCGCTCTCGCGGATCTTGTCCAGTCTGCTCGCAGACTGGGCCATGACTTCGCTGGACAGCAGACCCCCGGCGACGATTGCCGCGCCGAATGCCTTGATCGTTGTCGCTTTCATGTCGTCCCCCTTGTTCGCGAGTGCCCGTGACGCTGCCTGAACCGGGGTGGCATCGACGGGACACCGTACGAACGGCGTCATGCTCTGGACTATCGTCCAAAAGCCCGATCTGATGAAATTCCAGTTTCACACTCCCCTATACGGATTTGATATGGCCAACAGACGGATGGGCTTGAAGCATGTGGAGGCTTTTCGGGCGGTCTTCGTGACGGGATCGATGACGCAAGCGGCCCAGCGCATGCACACCTCGCAGCCCCAGATCAGCCGCCTGATCGGACAATTGGAAGCGATCACGCAATTTCCGCTGTTCGACCGCAGTGGCGGCCGCCTTCGCCCGACCGTGGACGGATCACGCTTTTTCCAGGAGGTCGAGAAGACTTTCATCGGCTTGGCCGGACTGGAGGCCGGCGCAGCGAGCATTCGCTCGTTCGGCATGGGTCGGTTAAGCGTTGCGGCGATGCCGCGCCTGGCCGGCGGCCTGCTGACGCGCATCTCATCGCGCTTCAAAATGGACTATCCGCATGTGATGATCTCGATCCGATCAGGCACGGCGAGCGCCGTGCACGACTGGGTCAGCTCCGGGCTTTGCGACGCCGGGCTCGCAATGCTCTACAGCGAGGTTGCGGGGGTGCATGTCGAGCCGGTGCTCAAGACCCGTTGCGTCGCGATCATGCCGAAGGGGCATCGCCTTGCACAGAAGAAGACGCTGCGCCCTGCCGACTTCTCCGATGAGGCGTTCATCTCCTTCGCCACGGGGAGTCCGCTCCACGATCGCATCGATACGATCTTCGCGCAGGCTGGCGTCACGCGCCGCATTGTTGCCGAGACCGATCTGGGCGCATCGGTCTGTGCCCTGGTCGCGGCGGGTCTCGGCATCAGCATTATCAACCCGATTGCCGCGCATGACGAAAGCTCCGGCGCGGCCCTGATCACGCGCCCCTTCAATCCCGCGGTCCCCGTTACGATCGCACTGCTCTATCCGCCTTTTGCCGCGCAGAGCCGCTTGATCGATGCCTTCAGCGAATATGCTCGCAGGATCATGAGCGAGGAACTGGGCTATCTTGGGCGATAATCAGCGAATGCTGGATGATCTCAACCGCACAATTTCTGCTTCTGCAAGATACGACGCACCTCACCCAGCTTGGCACGGCACGGCTCGGCCGCCATGGCCTTTGCCTCGCTGGTTCGTCCCTGCGCCAGCAGCAACACCGCCATCAAGCCCTGCGCGCCGGAGCGCACCGGCCCGCCCGCGACATCCGAGGAGGCGAGCGATATGGCGGTTCGCGCTTCCGTCTCGGCGGCATTGAAGCTGGCTTTTTCCAGGTAGGCGACCGCACGGAACAGATGAGCCCGCGGGTCTTTCGGATAGCGAGTGACGAGATCGAGAGACCGGCTGGCCATCTCTTTGGCAGTCGCCGGCGCTTCCGACGCGCGGATGTACTGCACGGCATCGGCCATGTAGGACGAATAATGAGCGGCGGCGAAGCCTGCGCAGACCAGCGATCTAGCCAATCCTGCCAGCAACGTCATCCCGGCGCTGCGCGGCAGGCGGTCATAGGACCAGAAGGCGAGCCACGGCGTGATGGCAAGCGCGGCGCCGGCCAGCGCACCGCCGGCATGGGCGTAATAGTTGACATTGCCGGAGGCGCCAAAGGCAAGCGGCAGCAGGGCGGGACCACCGAAGAACAGCGACGTCTTCAGTCGCGAGATCGTTTGATCGGCGTCCGCCTCCGGCTCGAAGCTCGCAACGAACAGCGCGGCGATGAGCCCGGTAATGGCGCCGGACGCACCGACGCCCACCGCGACGGCGGGGCCATTGCCCAGCAGCGAGCCGGCCTCGCCGGCTACTGCGCTGGCGACGAAGATCAGCGAAAACCAGCCGCGGCCGATGAGGCTCTCCAGCCTGACGCCGACGATGAACAGCGCAACGCAGTTGCCGATGAGGTGCCACTGGCTGCCATGCAGAAGCGGCGCAAGGCCGATCCGCCACCACTCTCCCCTTCCGACAACCAGATCGTAGCCGGACGCGCCCTGAGCAATCAGCGAGCGGACATCGAGTGAGCCGTCCCGTGCAATGTCGATGGCGAGTGCGCGTTGCAAAGCAAAGACGAGGAGCAGACCGAAAATCAGGCCAATAGTGAGGAAAGGGATATCGGCCAGAAGCTTGTTGTCGCGAAGAAGCGTGCCCTCGCTGGACAAGGGCCGCGCGCTGTCGCGCACGACCGCAGGAGCGATCGGTGCAGCGACGGGTTGAAACGATGCGTGTTGAAACGATCGACCTGGGGGTGGCACCACGGCGCCGCGCCGGCCAAACGTGTTGGTTGCCATGAAAGCATGCCCCGCGTTCTCTGCAGCCTCGAGTTGACGCGAGGATTATTTTCGACTGGTTAGCGCCCGCCCCGCGGAGCGCGTGGAACCCTCCGACTGGTAACGGTCCGGTTTCCCGGATCGCTAACTTTTGAGCGATCGCCGGCATGGGGACGGTGGCCGTTCTCAGCGAGACGCGAGGCTTGCGTGGAGCTTGCGACTTCGTTGCCCGAACGGCGCGCAGCACACTCCGGGAGAGCGCTCCCATGTTAATCCTGTCACGAGATTCGGGTGGGATTGATTCATGAGCAACAGCGTCGGTCAGCGTGCATTTCAGAATGCCCGGCTTCAGAAGCGGCAAAAAGCCGAAGTGCTGCCAATGCTCGGGAACGCCCTTCAGTTGCACAAGAAGGGGCTCTTCGCCCAGGCCCGTGCGGCCTATCATCTGGTCCTGGAGCTCGATCCCAACCAATTCATCGCGCTGCATATGCTTGGCAGTCTGGAGTCTGAGGCCAAGAACTATCAGCAGGCCGAAATTATGTTGAGCCGGGCGGTTGCCGTGGATCCGCAATCCGCCGATGCCCATATGAGCCTGGGCATCGCGCTGAACAGGCTGCGACGTTACGATGAGGCCCGCGAGAGCTACCGAAGGGCCCTCGTCCTCCGCCCCAACTACGCCCTCGCCCTCTCCAATCTCGGCAACGCGAGCCTGACCCTGAATCTCCACGAAGCGCTCGCGTGCTACGACAAGGCGATCGCAATCGACGGAAACCTTGCCGAAGCCCACAACAGCCGTGGTTGGGTGCTCTTCCGTCTGAACCATTATGACGAAGCCATCGCAAGCCTCAACCGCGCGCTATCGATCAAACCTGCCTACGCCTCGGCGCTGGCGAACCGCGCCGTCGCGTTTCGCGAACTGCTGCGATTTGACGAAGCCATGGCGGACTGCAATCAGGCAATCGCCCTGGCGCCCAACGACATGAGCGCGTGGCTCGGACGTGCCGGTGTCTGGCTCCAAACCCAGCAACTGGCCGAAGCATTGCACGATTGCGAGAAAGCTCTCGCGATCGATCCCGATGCTGCTCAAGCTCACTTGGTGCGGGGCGTTTGTCTCGCCGAACTCGGCCGGGTTCACGAGGCCCTGGCCAGCCTCGATAGGGCCCTCGAGATCCAGCCTGACCTTCCGAGCGCAATCTCCAGCAAGATATTCACGCTCGATTTCATGGCGGATGCCAGCGTCGAGGAACATCAGCAGGCACGTCGCGTCTGGTGGGAGCAGATCGGCGCGAAAATCGCTTCAGGAGTGCCGGAACCGCACGACAACATCCGCGATCCGGATCGCCCTCTGGTGCTTGGCTACGTCTCGGCGGACTTCAACGCGCATTCGGCCGCGTTCATATTCAAGCCGGTCCTGGAATTTCATGACCGGGCGCAATTTGAAGTCGTATGCTACTCCTGTTCATCGAAAGTGGATGCGACGACCGGCGAATTTCAAAGGATCGCCGACCGCTGGCGCGACGCCTCGCAATGGAGCGACGATCGCCTCGCCGCCGAGATCCGCGCCGATGGCGTCGATATCCTGATCGATCTGTCCGGCCATACCAAGGGAAACCGCCTCGGCGTGTTTGCGCGCAAGCCGGCGCCGATCCAGGCCCATGGCTGGGGTCACGGCACCGGCACCGGGCTGCCGACAATCGATTACCTATTCTCAGATCCGGTCGCGATTCCTGCCGAGGTGCGGCATCTGTTTGCGGAGACCGTTGTCGACCTGCCCTGCTTCGTGACGCTGGAGCCGCTGCCGATCGAGCTTGCGCAGGTGTCAACGCCCGCGATGTCGAACGGCTTCGTCACATTCGGTGTCTTCAACCGCATAAGCAAGATTTCGGACCAGGCCGCGCAGGCCTGGTCCAGGATTCTGGAGCGGGTGCCGGGGTCTCGACTGCTGATCAAGGATGTCGCGCTGGACGATCAACTGGTCCGCGACAGTCTGCTGGCACGACTTGCAAGTTGCGGGATGTCGGCCGACCGCGTCGATCTGCTCGGAAAGACCCTGCGCATCGATCATCTGAGAGCATTCGACCGCGTCGACATTGCCCTCGACCCATTCCCGCAGAATGGCGGCGTCAGCACGTTGGAAGCCTTGCAAATGGGCGTTCCCGTTGTCGCCAAGCTCGGCGAGAGCCTGCCCAGTCGCGCGGCCGGCTCGATCCTCACCTCGATCGGACTGCCGGACTGGGTCACGGACAGCGAGCAAGGATATGTCGACATCGCGGTGAGCCGCGCGGCTGAAATCGGCGACCTCAACAGGTTGCGCGCTGAACTTCCCGGGCAGGTCAGGGTTGCGGCCGCCTGCAACCCGGTTTCCTACGCGCAAACGACGCACGAGGCCTATCGCGCGATGTGGAAGCGCTATTGCGAGGCTGGCGCTGCCGTGTCGGCGAGGGACTGACGGGCGACCTCTCCGCCCGTCATTTCGAGCGCAGCGAAGCAATCCAGAACCTTCCCGTAGAGAAAGACTGTATTGCTTCGCTGCGCCCGCAATGACGACGGATCGTGCGCCTACGCCTTCAGCTCCACCGTCTTGAACTCCGCCGGCAGGATCACTTCCAGCAGCTCGACGTCGTCGGAATAATCCAGGATCATGTGCTTGATCTTCGGCGGCTGGGTCCAGGCGCTGCCTTCTTTCATCAGCGTCTCGCCCTCGCCGTCCATATAGGTCTTCACCCAGCCCTTGAGCACATAGACCATCTGGAATTCGACGGCGTGGAAGTGCAGCTTCGACACCTCGTCCGGATTGCAGGGGCCTTGCAGGCGGATCACATGCGCCTGCGCGAGGCCGTGGCTGGCAGCGGCGATGCCGAGGTCGCGGTACTTGGCGTAGGTGCGCAAGCCGTCGGCTTTGAAATCTTCTTCGCGGTGATGGCTGATGGCGATGCGCTGTTTTGGGCGTGCGGGCTTTTTCGGAGCGACCATGCGCGCCTTCGCCTTCACCGCCTTGCGTGCCGATGATCGCACCGTGGCCTTGGCGGCGCTCCGCTTCTTCACCGCGGTCTGGGCTGCGTTGCGCGATTTTGCTTTCGATTGTGCTTTCTTGGCCATGGGCGGGCCTCCCCTGTTGTCAGGAGAGAGGCTAACACAGAATACGAAATCGTAGGGTGGGTTAGCCGAAGGCGTAACCCACCAACTTTTGCATTCGCATCGACAGACTGGTGGATTGCGCCAGCGGACTGCGATTCGTGCAGCCGCGGGCTAATCCACCCCGCGCATCCCGCGATCAATGCAGCCTGAACACGCCATCCACCGCGCGCAGCTCGGCCGGCTTGATCAGCTTGGAATGCGCGACGGTGACCGAGAACAGCGGACCATCGAGCTTCTGCTGCCAGAACGCCAGGAAATCCGTTAGCGCCGGGAATTTTGGAAACAGATCGTAGCTCTGCCAGACATAGGTCTGGAGCAGCGAGCGATGATCCGGCATCCGGTAGAGAATTTGGGCCGTCGTCAGCCCGTAACCCAGCACCTGTTTCCGGAAATCGTCGGAAACAACCCCAACCCGCGTGACCATGCCAACCTCCTTTGCAGGAGCGCATATTCAAGGGGTGGCTTTCCGGTACGCTGCTTACGAGCCACCCGGTGGAGATGCGCTCACATGAGAGAAATGTGACGCAAACTGATAATCCATCTCAAGCCCAAAAGTTTAACAAGCTGTTGAAATTCAATGCGTTAGCAGCAGATGCGGCACCGTGCTAATACGGTCCCGTGGACGGTTAACGATGGGAAAGAATTCTGGCAGCCAGCGCTCTTGAGTGCTGATTTTTCTGCTAGAAGCCCTTGCTCCCGCAAAATTCCTGTCCTATTTCAGCTTCGCCTGTGCTAGCACTCGCGGGCACAGACTGCTAACAGTCAAAAAATCCCAACTCGTGCAAATATTTAGGAGGACTGCATGAAATTCCGTCCGCTTCACGACCGCGTCGTGGTCAAGCGCATCGACGCAGAAGAGAAGACCGCTGGCGGCATCATCATTCCCGACACTGCCAAGGAAAAGCCCTCCCAGGGCGAAATCGTCGCCGTCGGTCCGGGTGGCCGCGACGAAGCCGGCAAGCTGATCCCGATCGACCTGAAGGTCGGCGACCGCGTGCTGTTCGGCAAGTGGTCCGGCACCGAGGTCAAGATCGACAACGTCGATCTGCTGATCATGAAGGAAAGCGACATCATGGGCGTCCTCGACGTCCCCGCTTCCAAGAAGAAGGCGGCCTAAGCGCCCCTCTCTCACCCAGCTAAACACCTAAGGAAAACTCCAGATGGCAGCTAAAGAAGTCAAATTCGGCGTCGATGCACGCGACAAGATGCTGCGTGGCGTCGACATCCTCGCCAACGCGGTCAAGGTCACGCTCGGCCCGAAGGGCCGCAACGTCGTCCTCGACAAGTCGTTCGGTGCTCCCCGCATCACCAAGGACGGCGTCACCGTCGCCAAGGAAATCGAGCTCGACGACAAGTTCGAGAACATGGGCGCGCAGATGGTGCGCGAAGTCGCCTCCAAGTCCGCCGATGCGGCCGGCGACGGCACCACCACCGCAACCGTGCTCGCGGCTGCGATCGTTCGTGAAGGTGCCAAGTCGGTTGCCGCCGGCATGAACCCGATGGATCTGAAGCGTGGTATCGACCTGGCTGTGGAAGCCGTGGTCGCCGATCTCGTCAAGAACTCCAAGAAGGTCACCTCGAACGAGGAAATCGCCCAGGTCGGCACCATCTCCGCCAACGGCGATGCCGAAATCGGCAAGTTCCTCTCCGACGCCATGAAGAAGGTCGGCAACGAGGGCGTCATCACGGTTGAAGAAGCCAAGTCGCTCGAGACCGAGCTCGATGTCGTCGAAGGTATGCAGTTCGACCGCGGCTACATCTCGCCCTACTTCGTCACCAATGCCGACAAGATGCGCGTTGAGATGGACGACGCCTATATCCTCATCAACGAGAAGAAGCTCTCCTCGCTGAACGAGCTGCTGCCGCTGCTCGAGGCCGTGGTGCAGACCGGCAAGCCGCTGGTCATCGTCGCCGAGGACGTCGAAGGCGAGGCTCTGGCCACGCTGGTCGTGAACCGTCTGCGCGGTGGTCTGAAGGTCGCGGCCGTCAAGGCTCCGGGCTTCGGCGATCGCCGCAAGGCCATGCTGCAGGACATCGCGATCCTGACCGGCGGCCAGGCGATCTCGGAAGATCTCGGCATCAAGCTCGAGAACGTCACGCTCAACATGCTCGGTCGCGCCAAGAAGGTGATGATCGACAAGGAGAACACCACGATCGTCAACGGCGCCGGCAAGAAGGCCGACATCGAGGCGCGCGTGGCTCAGATCAAGGCGCAGATCGAGGAAACCACCTCGGACTACGACCGTGAGAAGCTCCAGGAGCGTCTGGCCAAGCTCGCCGGCGGCGTCGCGGTGATCCGCGTCGGCGGCGCGACCGAGGTCGAGGTGAAGGAGCGCAAGGATCGCGTTGATGACGCGATGCATGCGACCCGCGCCGCGGTCGAGGAAGGCATCGTTCCGGGCGGCGGCGTCGCCCTGCTCCGTGCTTCCGAGCAGCTCAAGGGCCTGCGCACCAAGAACGACGACCAGAAGACCGGCGTCGAGATCGTACGCAAGGCGCTGTCGGCTCCCGCTCGCCAGATCGCGATCAACGCCGGTGAAGACGGTTCGGTGATCGTCGGCAAGGTCCTGGAGAACAAGACCTACGCTTTCGGCTTCGACTCCCAGACCGGTGAATACGGCGACCTCGTCAAGAAGGGCATCATCGACCCGACCAAGGTGGTCCGTACCGCGATCCAGAACGCAGCCTCGGTTGCCGCGCTCCTGATCACCACGGAAGCCATGGTCGCCGAGCTGCCCAAGAAGGCCGGCGCAGGTCCCGCAATGCCCCCGGGCGGCGGCATGGGCGGCATGGACTTCTAAGTCCGGCCACCGGCAAACGACAAATGCGAAACCCCGGCAGCGATGCCGGGGTTTTTGTTTTTGGACAAGCTCATGAAGCGCGCCTGCTTCAGGAGGAACGAGGGGCATGCCTAATCGTTTGGATGGCCTCCGAACCATACTTGTTACTTAGACGATCAATGAAGCTTGGTTCTGCGACGTTCGCGAAGGCCAAGTCACCGCTTAAGCGCAGCAGCTCGTCGGGATTGAGTTTGCCCAAAACCGCATGGTGCACGCGAGCCGATAGCATGCGCTTTCTATCTCGACCTAAGCTCAATGCTCCGTCGTTGGCGAGCGTTACACCTGTCACTACCCTACAATGCTTGGCTGTTACAAACGTGGTCTTCTCAGAATTGATAGTGAGTTTAGGCCGCCTAATCTGCTTTGTAGTAAGCCGCACCACGTCAATCATGTCCTTCAGCATTCCAATTCGCTGACCAGAAAACGTAAGATCGTCGGCGTAGCGAGTATATTTGATACCTCGCTTGGAAGCCTCTGCCGCGACCATCACATCGAAGGGCACCAAGAGGACGTTTGATAGCACTGGAGAGGACGGCGCCCCGATCGAAAGCTTTAAAACATGCTCATGCTTTGCTTTCCGGAATAATATTTGAGCGGAAAGCTCTGCATCTGACTCATCGAAAAGCTGCGCGTTACGACAAAAGACCATCCAGTCTTCGGCGCGAATCGACGGAAAGAAATCCTTGAAGTCCATCTTGAGAATTGGACCGTGGCCCGCGTGGCACGTCGCATTTGTCAGTATTGAGCGCCCCGTACGATACGCCATCGCAGCATCGTGCACGGGAAGAGACGAAAGTACGTGAGTCACCAATACACGCTGCAATAACTTAACCTCTCTGGCAGGCTGAGCAATTTCTCTCGTTCCGCCGGAGCGCTTAGGGATGTGAAAGACCTTGTATCGTCGCGGCGCGGACCTGATCAGCCGATGGATGTCATCTGTTGGCAGACCCGTCTCAACTGCTATGAGGCTCACCACCCTGCTCATGCGGGCACACTTGCAGCTGATACTTCGCGGATTGCGTTGAAGCGGGCTACGTCGTGTTTCTGCCAATACGCTCTAATGTCAGAACGCCACCTGAGCTTGTCTCGTTGAACAATCGTCTTATCCAGCTGGTAGTCGAGCGCTAGATCACCCCCCCCTTGCGACATAGTAGATGCGGTTGCCTTTTCGTACCTTCCGAATCCATTGAAGCAACTCCGCTGAGTATGCAAAATTATTAAATCTTAAGTCGGTTATTCCAAATCCAGCGAGAAATTCACGCAATTCAAGTTGGGTCAGGGCGCCGAATTCCTGACACAACCCGACAAATAGCAAAATGGCGTGACCGGAATTCGTCGGGTTGAATTTCTCGAACTTCGGTAGCTTCGACAAGCGCTGTTCTAGCGCAGGCAAAACGGCAGCGGCAAAATTCGACGAATTGAGTCCGGCTATCGAGCCGCTGGCATCAATGCCTACGGAAACCCTATCCAAGGCTACTATCGACTCTTCACCCTGCCTAATCTCCAGGTAACGGAGAGGTCCCTGCTTTACGAATGAGCTTTGATTGTAATAGTGCTCATCTAAAACAACTAGAAGTCTGGGCGAGACAGTGTCCAAGGCAGCAAATGCACCAAGCTCTGCTAGACTTCCTGGGCTTTCGACAAATAAGAGAATCTGTCCGACTACTTGCGCAATGTCCGACTCAAACAGCAGCAGATTGTCATAGCCCGCGTCCGCCACTAGGGGCTTCGCATCTTCTGCCAAAATTACATTATAACGGGGAGCCGTAACGTGCACGATCCGGAGAAATGCATCACGCAGCATCAACGGTGTAGATAGAGCCGCGTTGATTGCCCCGCCGCACAAGAACACAACAGAACTCGGAGCATGAACCCGAAGAGCTACCGGATCCATGCCCCTCACTAGTTCTGTCGGTTCGAATGCCACTTACCCTTAAAGGTGAGGAAGAGGGAGATGTCTTATCGAGCGTAGCGTCCGAAGGCGATGAGACATCTCCCTCTTCCGCACCGATAAGACTGCGCAATCAAACTAAGTCCGGCGAAACGCCCGACTATCTTCCCTTCGGAAAGGAAAGACCAACGCGTAGGTGGTAACAATATTGATTCTCTACCTGCCGATTCGAGTCAACTTCAATTATGGGCCTTGGAGAGTTGTCCTCAGGGCGCGCAAATCATTCCAACAAATACAGCTCGCGGCTTCGACTCCCAGACCGGTGAATACGGCGACCTCGTCAAGAAGGGCATCATCGACCCGACCAAGGTGGTCCGTACCGCGATCCAGAACGCAGCCTCGGTTGCCGCGCTCCTGATCACCACGGAAGCCATGGTCGCCGAGCTGCCCAAGAAGGCCGGCGCAGGTCCCGCAATGCCCCCGGGCGGCGGCATGGGCGGCATGGACTTCTAAGTCCGGCCACCGGCAAACGACAAATGCGAAACCCCGGCAGCGATGCCGGGGTTTTTGTTTGTCCCGGAGCGTGATGCAAAGCGCCTTGTGACAACCTCGGCGCACGCTTACAATTCAAGCGTGCTGTGCTCCTGCGATCCCTGACGAGAACCGCAATGTCGCGCCGCCAACGATCTTGCTCGCTGACAGCGCTCCTCATCGCCTGCACGGCCGGGCTTTTCTCCCCAGTGACTGCGGACGCCGGTGACCTCGCCGGTGTGGCCGAGAAGATGGAAGCGGCATGGCCGGACTGGCTTCCGCGACCGGAGCAGTGCCCCGCCGACGCGATGCCCGCGAACGCCGGCGCTCCTGTGTTCTCGATCGAGCAATGCTCGGCGGCGGTGGAGCAATGCATCGATCACTGTCGCGCGGGTAACGTCAGCGACTGCTATGCGGCTGGGCTCGTCCTGCAAAGCGTCAAGGACAGTCCCTTGACCGACGCTCTTTTTTTGAGGGCCTGCAAGCTTGGCGCTGCTTCCGGTTGCACCAATCGCGCCGCCACCATGGAAGCAAGCGGCGACTATGCCTGCCCCAATCGAACCTATGAGCTGGCGTGCGCCCGGGACGATCCCTGGGCTTGTACGATGATGGGATTTCACCTGATCAAAGGTCTCGGTGTCGAAAAAGACCATGAGCGCGCGCGGCGCATGCTTGCGAAATCATGCCGCTTTGGCGATGCGGATGAAGCCTGCATCAACGCAAAAGCCATGCTGAAGGCTATTGGCAACTGAAGGCGTCGCGCTTCGTCCGGACTACGGACCGTCCTCTCACCACACCTTCCCCAGCCGCTCCATGTGCGGCTCGCCGTCTTCGTCGAGCGACCAGAAGATCCGCGTCACCCGGCCGACGAGATTATCCATCGGGATGAAGCCCATCACCGACGTCATGCGGCTGTCGGTGGAGTTGTCGCGGTTGTCGCCAAGGGCGAAGAAATGGCCTGAAGGCACCGTGAAGACGTCGGTGTTGTCGAGATAACCGTTGTCGACGCAGTCATATGTCATGTAGCTCGCGCCGTTCGGCAGCGTCTCGCGCCAGCGCTTGACCCTGGCGCTTTCATCCGCACCGCAGGCGGAGCCCGCGGACACGCTTGCGAGCGCGGCGCGCGTCACCGGACGATCGTTGAGCAAGAGCTGGCCCTGCCGCATCTGGATGCGGTCGCCGGGCAGCCCGACCACGCGCTTGACGTAGTCCACCGAATTGTCCTTCGTCGTCCGGAACACGACCACGTCGCCATATTGGGGCTCGCCGGCAAGGATGCGGCCGGAGATCCATGATGGCGCGAAAGGAAAAGAATAGCGGCCATAGCCATAGGCATATTTCGCGGCGAGCACGTAGTCGCCGACGACCAGCGTCGGCCGCATCGAGCCGGACGGGATGTTGAACGGCTGAAACAGGAAGATGCGAAACAGCAACGGTGGCGACCACAGCACCGGGATCAGCAGGATCAGGATGACGATCGCCTTCCATTCCCGCGATTGCGCCGGCGGGTGGATGGTGTCCTGGAGAGTGGTCATGCGCCTTCCCCGATCAAGCCTGTGGTCGTCGCGAGATTACGCAACCTTCGTGCGCGCGCAATCCCCGCTCAGGATTTGGTCGCACAGCCGCGGCCACGCGTTCACCGCAAGCAACGACGAAGGCGCACGAGCCGGGTCAGCAGGGCATCGAGGCCCTCGCCGCATGCATCTCGCGTTGTAACGCGACCGCCACACCGTGGCATGGCCTCAATTGCGCGACATTTTTTGGAAACACGCCCTCACCCAGTCGATCGTCACGCGGGTTGCGGCGTCGCGCTTGAGATGATTTTGCACGAGCAGCCAGGCGTCGCGCCGTTTCGGCAGCAGCGTGGCGCGTAGCCGGCGATCGCCGAGCAGGTCCGCGCAAACATGCTCCGGCAATACGCCGGCGGCCTGATGCGCGCGGATCAGATTGCGGATGACTCGCACGTTGTCGGTGAAGCAGCGCGCGCGGGCTTTCTTGCTGCGCAGGAATTGCATCTCGGGAATGGCACCCAACTCGTCCGGATAGGCGCACAGCATCGGCTCGCCCTCAGTCGTCACAGGCTCGAAATAATAGAGCTTGATGTCGCCGAGCTTGGAGATCGCGAAGTCGCCTTTGTCGGGCTTGCGCAGACGAATCGCGAGATCGGCCTCCCAGCGCGAGAACTTCACGTTCTCGCTCGATGTGAGGAATTGCAGCGTCAGGCCGGGGTGAGCACGCAGGAAGTCGCTCGCGCGCGGCGACAGCACCTCCTCGGCGACCGTGTTGGTGGAAGCGATGCGCAGGCGTCCCACCGGACCTGCGAGGCTCTCGCCGACGCGACCGATCTCGGCGGCGTGCGCCGCCATCGCCTCGACATGCGCCAGCACTGCCTCGCATTGCCGTGTCGGCCTGCGGACGCCGTCGGCGGCCTCGAACAGACGCAAACCGAGCGCACGCTCGATGCGCGACAGCCTGCGGCCGACCGTGGTCTCGTCGATGCGCAGTCGCGCGCTGGCGCCGGCGTAGGTGCCCTCGTCCCTGACGGCAGCGATGATGCGCAGATCGTCCCAGTTCATGGCGCGAGGTTATACGGGCCGGAAGCAGCCTGCAATATCGCAGCCGTCCGCTGCAATATCCCTGCATATCGGCAGGCATTCCCGGGGCTATGGTCGTGGCGCCTTTTGCCCCGGAGATTTCCGACACCATGACGACCGCAAAGACCCTGCTGCAGCTTGCGGGTGCCGACCTCAGCCCGCCCCGCCTTGGCGACGCCGCTCTGGTGCTGATCGACATCCAGAACGAATATCTGGCGGGTCCCCTCGCCCTGCCCGATGCCGGGCCTGCGATCACGCGGGCGGCTGCGCTGTTGGCAAGGGCACGCGAGAGCGGAGCCGCGATCATCCATATCGCCCATCGCGGCAAGGCCGGCGGCCTGTTCGATCGCGGCGCCGATCGCGGCGCTATCGTCGCCGAGCTAAGCCCCCATGCCGGCGAGCTGGTGATCGAGAAGGAGCTGCCCAATGCGTTTGCCGGCACTGATTTGCACGCGCGCCTTGCCGCAACCGACAGGAAGAACATCGTACTGGCCGGCTTCATGACGCATATGTGCGTCTCCTCCACCGCCCGTGCCGCGCTCGACCTCGGCTTTCGCACGACGATAGACGCGGAGGCCTGCGCCACGCGCGACCTGCCCGACGGCCTCGGCGGTACGCTGGACGCCCGAACCATCCACGAGGTTGCACTCGCCGAGCTATCCGACCGCTTCGCGATCATCGCGCGCGCCGATGCGCTGAAATAACGGAGCAACGCAATGCTGCAACTCTATTTCTCGCCGATGGCCTGCTCACTTGCGAGCCGCATCGCGCTGATGGAAACCGGCCTCGATGCGCACTATCATCTGGTGCATCTCCGGACCAAGAAGGTCGGGGACGACGATAGCGATTTTCGCGGCATTTCGTCGAAGGGCGCGGTGCCGGTCCTGGTGCTGGAGAACGGCGAACGGTTGACCGAAAGCGCGGCGGTGCTGCAATACATCGCCGATCTGAAACCGGAGCTTGGCCTTGCGCCGCGCTTCGGCGATCCCGACCGCTATCGCCTGCAAGAGTGGCTCAGCTTCACCGGCGCCGAGATCCACAAGGCGTTCCTGTTTCCGACTTTCTGGTACAAGGACGACGCCTCGCTCGCCAAGCCGCGTGCGAGGATCACACAGACGTTGTCGGTGCCATCAGCGCATCTTGCCGACCGGGAATTCCTGGTCGGCAACCGGTTCACCGTTGCGGACGCACATCTCGCCTGGGCTTTGCTGCTGCTTCGCCCCGCGGGCGTCGACATCGCGCAATGGCCGCCATTGTCGGCCTATCTCGACCGCGTGCAGGGGCGGCCCGCGGTGAGGGAGGCGATTGCGACCGAGATGGAACTGCGCAAGACCCTCACGGCGAGCCCGGCGTGACAGGATGTCACGGCCGCCAAATCTGAACGTTTCCCGGCGAGGGCATTGATGTCGGCACGGCTTGCGCTAATCTGGGGGATATTTTTTCGATATTTCCCTCGAGGGCATTCATGCGTGCTCTTTCCATATTTTCCACAGCCAGGTTTTACCTGCCTCTCCTCGCCTGCTGGCTTTGCCTCGATCCCGCATCGGCGGAAACGCGGGTCGCGCTGGTGATCGGCAACGGCGCCTATGCCTCTACGGCGCAGTTGCCCAACCCGTCGCACGATGCCGAAGACGTCGCCGCCTCGCTCAAGCGTAGCGGTTTCGAGGTGCTTCAGGGCATCGACCTGCGCCAGGCCGACATGCAGGACCTGACCATCCGCTTCGCGCGCGCCGCGAGCCGAGCCGATGTCGCCATGTTCTATTACAGCGGCCATGCGATGCAGTACAACGGCGTGAACTATCTCATGCCGATCGACGCCGTGCTGACCGACGAAGCCGACCTGAAGCGTTTCGTGCGGGTCGACGACATCGTGAACGATTTGCAGCAGGCCAAGAATTTGCGCATCCTCATACTCGATTCCTGCCGCGACAATCCGCTGGCCGAAACCTTGAAACGCTCCGCCGGCATGACGCGTGCCGCCTCGATCGGACGGGGCTTGTCGAAAGTCGAAGCACCGCGCGGCACGATCGTGTCGTTCTCGACCCAATCAGGACAGACCGCCGCCGATGGCGTTGGCCGCAACAGCCCCTATACGACCGCGTTCCTCAAGCACATCGAAGAGCCGCAGGAAATCGGCGAGGTCTTTCGCGACATCAGCAGCGACGTCTACGACTCCAGCGGCAAGACCCAGCTCCCGGAGCTGTCGCTGTCGATCATCGGCAAGTTCTACCTGAATGGACCGGTGTCGGTCACGGTCGCCCCCGCGGCT
>NZ_JADPJG010000026.1:0-63996 GCF_023073335.1 Bradyrhizobium sp. 21 | reverse complement strand
AAGCCGCGCCGCGGGCGGATCCTTGCGCAGCCGCAGAGGCGCACTGGAAGGCTGCCGACGGGATCGCCACGCTGGGTGCCTACGAAGATCATCTCGCAAGATTCCCCAATTGCATCTTCGCCACGCTCGCCAAGGCGCGCATTGAAGGCCTGAAGCAGAAGACGGCACTGGCACCGTCCGGCACCGCCCGGGCCGGTGGCAGCAGGGATTTTGACGGCAACTGGGACGTGACGTTGAACTGCGCGCCATCCGGCAAGGCGCAAGGCTTCACCAGGCCGCTGGCTGCCACCGTTGCGAACGGTGTGTTTCACGCCGAGGCGCAGGGCCAGGGCAACAACGTCAATCGGCTGGAGATCGATGGCCAGATCCCGCCGGACGGCAAGACGACATTGAGCGCGCGCGGCACGACGGGGGCGAGCACCTACACCCTCAATAACCTTGCGCCCGGCTCGCCGTATGCCTTTACGGTCGATGCGCAGTTCGAACGCAGCCGCGGCAGCGGCAAGCGCAACGAGGCGCGGGCCTGCAACCTGGTCTTCGTCAAACGCTGATCGTGCAGAAAGCGGCGAGGCGCGCTGCGCCTCACTCGACCCGCGCCAGCACCGCGAGCTTGCGGATGCCCTTGTTGCGGTAGGCGTCGAGGAACGCGTAATAATCCTTGAACGACACGCAGCCGTTGGAATCGCCGTTCGGCCCGAGCATGAAGGTGTGCGCGAGCAGGCCGTCGCGGCCGTAGATCGCGCTCTCGCCGCCGATCGGGGTCAGGCGCAGCGCCGGCACGCCGTGGAACAGCGCTTCGCGCGGCTTCAGCGTGTAGATGTGCGGCGGCGTCACGCCGCGCATGCGGGTGCGCGAGGAACGCGGATCGTCGAGATTGGAGCCGAGGCCGGAATGCGCCTCGAGCTTGGTGCCGTCGGGCAAATAGACCGTCTTGGCGGTGATGTCGTAAACCGCGGTGTCGCGCTCATAGGGGTACGAACCACCGAGCATGGGGTTCTGCTCCTTCGGCGCGATGCTCGCGGTGATGCTGGCGTCGGCCGATGCATAGGCCAAAAGCCCGCCGGACGGCTCGCGCTTGCCCCAGAGCTTGTCGACCATCGACTGACGCGGCCCGGTGATCGACATCACAGCGGCCTTGGCGCGATCGGCGATCGATTTCGGCTTCGCCTCAGGCGCCGGCACGATTTCGGCCGGATCGGCCGAGGCCAGTTGCACAGTTGCCTCAGCCGCACGCTTGCCCTTGGCGGCATCGGCGATCTTTTCAGTGACCTTGGCCGCTGCCGGCTTCAGCACTTCCGCGACCTTCGCCACTACGCTTTGCTTGGGAGCGTCCTTGGCCTCGGCAACCCTGGTTGCGGGCACGGCGCTCGCCGCATTCGATGCCACGCCCTGCGTCGCAGCCGCGGCAAAGCGCTCGTTG
The DNA here is from genome assembly GCF_023073335.1 of Bradyrhizobium sp. 21. Lineage (GTDB taxonomy): Bacteria > Pseudomonadota > Alphaproteobacteria > Rhizobiales > Xanthobacteraceae > Bradyrhizobium. Next base: position 62,576 of record NZ_JADPJG010000026.1, on the reverse strand, counting down.
AACATCTCGCGCGAGATGGGTGCTGCGACCTGGAGCCGGTCGGGCAACAACGCAAAAGCTTCCTTGATGGCGTCGCCCGCCTCGCGCAGCGCGACCTTGGGGGCGCGCTTGATCACGGGCTCGTCGTAGCCAACGCTGCCGACGGTCGGAAAAGCGCTCGCGCCGAAGACGTTGCTGTAGATGGTCCAGCCTGCGCCCATCACGGCGCAGCCGATAGCGGCAGCGCCAAGCCAATTGGTCGTGGTCATTTTCCGGGAAGGTTTCCGCGAATTATTTTTGGACTTCCGTGCCGCGATACCTTGCGCAGCGATACTCGTACTCATTCGCCTTGCGTCCACAACGGTGTCACTCAGTCCCCCTTCGAAGCGCCGCTGGTCACGATCCGAGAGCAGCATCTGGCAGAGGGTCGGAGCGTCATTAAGGCGACTTTTAGTTAAATGCGGATTAAGTTCGGGCAGATGTGAGGCAACTCGTTAACCTGTGCCATTTCGAGAAAAAGCCCGCGGAATTACGGGCTTAGCCGACACTGTTAACTATAATTCTTGGCCGATTCATCACGCTCAGCGGACGCCTCCGGCCGCATCTCTAAACGCAACAACCAAGTCGTTTTCGTGGTCTTCAATACCCGAAAGATAGCGGGGAAGCGTTGCGCGAGGCTGGTGCACCCGGGCGTCCCGTTGGCGCTTCGCCTCTCGGCGCGAACGCAGCTCGTCGCGGCCCGGGAAGAATGGAGAGCGAAGAATAGTCCGCCCTGACTGAAAGTTGATTGCGCCGGTCTGGAAAAGACCGCCGCGAGAAAATAGCTGCTACATCGGTACTTTTCAGCAGCCTCTGCGTGTGATACGGTACCGTATCACGCCTTGAACTGTGCCAAGCACACAAACGGAGGCTGGCATGAGAGGGTTCGCGCGCGCAGGGCTTTTCGCCTTGCCGGGGTTGTTTCTGTCGGTCGGATTTGCAACTGCACAGCCTGCCGCCGTTGTGGGCTGCACGCCGTCCGCATCGGCTGCGGGAACACAGACATGGCGCTGCGACAACGGCATCACCATCGTTGCCGAAAACGGCGCCAGATTTGAACTTAAGGACGCCAACCGCGACGGACATATAGACTCCGTCGAGTTGAGCAGCAAAGCCCTGCTGGTCGAGGTGCCCAAGAAGCCCGGCGGCAATCCCTTCAAGGTGCTGACGCCGCAGGCGATCGCCGCGGTGCGCGGCACGAAATGGGCAGTCGACGTCGCAGAGGCCAAGACCTCCGTCTTCGTCGCCGACGGCCGCGTCGGCGTGAGCCGCAGGGGCCGCGGACGTGGCGTCGTGCTCAAACCGGGCGAAGGCGTCGATGTCGAGGCAACCGGTCCGTTGACCGTCAAGACATGGGGCCAGCCGCGCGTCGATTCGCTGATGGCGAGACTAGGCCAATAGGAACTTGGCCAATAAGGACCTGGCCAATAAGGCTCGGTCGATACGGCCTGGTCAGCCAGGCCCTGACAACAGAGAAGATTGCAGTACGACGTAATGAAAAGACGCGTTCAGATCCTGGTGGCACTCGTCCTTACCGCGCTGTGGGGCGCGGGCATCTATGCCGCTCACGCCAACGGCCATCTGCGCTTTCTCGATCGGCTCGAGGCAACGTTGACGGATTGGCGGACACAGGTCCGAGGCGTGCAGGCTCCGCCCGATCTCGTCACTATCGTTGCGATCGACGACACCGTGGTCAAGCGCGGCGGCAGCTATCCGCTCCCGCGCGCCGATCTCGCCCGCATCGTCGACACCATCGTGCAGTTCAAGCCGAAGGTCGTCGCGATCGACCTCTTGCTGGTCGACCGCAGCGCTGCGATCGGCGACGCCACGCTGGCGAACACGCTCGCCACCGGTCCGATGGTGCTTGCCGCCGCGGCGATCTTTCCGTCCGCCAGCGAGACCGTGGAGCAGGAAAGCGAGGGCCCCCTCGCCGCGCTGCCGCAGGCTGAGCGCTTCCTGCTGCCGCTGCCCGCTTTCGCCGACCACGCCGAGGTCGGCATCGTCAACGTCGCGACCGGACAATCGGGTTCGCCGCTTTCGGTGCCGATGCTGTTCCGGACATCAGACAAGGTCGAGTTGTCTTTCCCCTTGCGCGTCGCGGCCCGTGCGCTCGACAAGCCGCTGACGATTGCGCCCGATCATCTGATCCTGGGCGATCGCGCGGTACCGACCGACAGCGACTTCGCGCTGCCGATCACCTATTACGGCCCGCGCCGCACCATCCGCACCGTCAGCGCGCAGAGCATCTTCGACGGCACGCTCAATCGCGCGGCGATCGAGAACCGCATCGTCGTGATCGGCGCTTCCGTCGCCGGCGGCGGTGATTTCTATCCGACACCGTTCGATTCCCTGATGCCCGGCGTCGAGGTGATCTCGACCGCGATCACCCATCTCGTCTCAGGCGACGGCATCGTGCGCGACCGCAAGGTTCACATCGCCGACGCGCTGATCGCGATCCTGTTGCCGATGCTGCTGGTGGGCCTGCTCGCCTGGCGGCGCAGCGCGCTCGGCATCATGGCGGCGGCCGCGGTGATGATCGCCTGGGCCGGGCTCAATCTGTTCGCGTTCACGCATGGTATCTGGCTCAACGCCGCGACCACACTCGCAGCTTCCGTGCCGCCGGTGGCGGTCTTCGCCGGCGTGCAATTGTGGGCGGGAGGCCGCCGCACCCAATATCTCGTCGCCAAGAGCCGGTCGCTCGCACAGTTCCAGGCTCCCGCGGTGCAGGGGTGGCTGGCGCGCGATCCAGACTTTCTGTCCAAACCCGTGCGGCAGGACGCGGCGATCGTCTTCATCGATCTCTCCGGCTTCACGGCGCTGAGCGAGCGGATCGATCCGGACGAACTGCAGGACATTCTGAAGGCGTTCCACGCGCTGATCGACAAGGCCGCGGTGGATTGCGGCGGCATGATCACCGGCTTTCTCGGCGACGGCGCCATGATCCTGTTCGGCCTGCCCGGCGCGATGCCTGACGATGCCGCACGCGCGCTCAAATGTGCGATCGACCTGCACCGCGGCGTCGAACGCTGGATCGCGTCATTGCCGCCTGCGATCAGGGATCAACTCGGCTTCAAGATCGGCGCGCATTTCGGCCCGATCATCGCCTCCCGCCTCGGCGAAAGCCATCAGCACATCACCGCGACCGGCGACACCGTCAACGTCGCGAGCCGGTTGATGGAGGTCGCCGTCCAGAACGACGCGCGGCTCGCGCTCAGCGACACGCTGCTGGATACGGCCGACTTCCACGGCGCGCCCGATGGCGTTCTGTCGGGCCCCCTGCTCACACAGGTCCGCGGCCGCTCCGGCGTCGTGACCGTCTGGTTCTGGCGCGATCAGGACAGGCCCAACCAGGACGCGGCCAAGGCTGAGATGATTGGCTGAGGCACACTACCGCGCTTCCGGCGGCGGGGAGCGGTCCAGCACGTCGCCCTTGGCGCCTTCCAGCAGATCGATGCCGTAGGTCTCGACCACGAGCGGGCCGCGCTTGCGCTGCAATTGCGCAATTTGCGTCACCTTCGCAAAGAGCTCGTTGAGGGCGGGGTGGCCGTCGCTGCGTAGCTCGTCGACGTAGATCAGCTTGCCGGCAAGCAGTTTTGGATCGGGCTCGGGCATGTTGACCCAGCGAATGCGCTGGTTCTGCTGCGCCACGCAGGTGCCGCGCGGCAGGTAGAAAGCGAGCCAGCCCGTCGTGCCGTAGTCGGGTGCAAGAACGCAGGTCGCACCATGGCGCGCCCGCTCCGCTTCGATCCCCGCGGCAAGCTCGCGCCAGCCGACGCCGACGCTGCGCACGGTCGCATCGCGGCGATAACCGGACAGCCAGCCGGTATTGGCCTGCACGATCAGCGCGGCAAACATCACGATGCCGGTGGGTGCGGCCCAGCGCAGGCAGAAATCCGCCAGGCGGCGCGCGCGCGACTTCCACTGCACGAGGTTGGCGGCGGATGCCGCGGCAATGACGAAGGGCGGATAGACCGGCGCGAACCAGTTGGCTTCGACGCGGGCATGCAGCGAATGCCAGACGAAATAGGCGACGATGGTCCAGAACATCGTCTCGATCAGCACGCGCGAGGCCAGGGCACCGGCCCGGCGCCAGGTCAGCGCGTGCAGCCCCATCGCGCCGAGGATGAAGACCAGTGGCGTTGCGAACGCGATCTGGGTCGGAATCAATTCGGCGATGAAGACCGGGCGGAAGTCCTCGATTTTCGCGCGCCCGAGCTGCTTTGCAAACGAGACCCATTGATGATCCGCATTCCAGAGGATCACCGGCGAGAACAGCGCAAGCGCAACGAGGCCGCCAAGATACGGCCAGGGCGACAGAAACCAGCGGCGCAGCTTCGGCACGGAAGCGAGCCAGATCAGGATCGCTGGCCCGAAGAACATCGCGGTGTATTTCGACAGCAGTGCCGCGCCGACGGCTGCGCCGACCGCGAGCCACCAGACGCCGCGACCGGTCTCCAGCACTTTTGCGAGAAAGAACAGCACGAAGCTGGAGGCAACCAGCAGCGGCGCATCGGGGGTGACGATCAGCGTGCCGACGGAGGCCAGCAGCGTGGCGTTGAGCAGGATGGCGCTGGTCGCGGCAACGCGCGCGCCGCCGAACAGGATCGCGGCGGAGCGGTAGATCGCATAGCTCATCGGCAGCGCGAGCAGGATCGAGACCAGGCGGACGCCGAGCTCGGTGTCGCCGGCGATCAGGGTGCCGGCGCGGATGACGTAGGCCACCATCGGCGGGTGGTCGTAATACCCCCCGGCGAGGCTCTTCGACCACATCCAGTAATAGGCTTCGTCGAACGTGATCGGCGTGACCGCGGCCGCGACGAGCCGCAAGCCGACCAGTGCAAGGACCACCAGCGCGGTATTGCGGACGATCCGCGCGTCAGCCCCGCCCATCTCGCGCTATTTCTTGCGCCAGACGAACAGTCCGGACATCGCGTAGTTCCACACCACGCCCATCAGCGCTCCGGCGAGGCCGGCGAGCCACCAGATCGGCTCCTGGTCATAGACCGAGAAGGCGACGCCGACATTGGCGAGCAGGCCGACGCTGCACACGATGTAGAAGGCGATCAGGCCGCGCAGCAGCGCAAAGCCCTTCAGCCGCTGGTCGCGGTAGGTGAGGAAGTTGTTGAGGAGGAAATTGCTAGTCATGGCAACGAGCGCGCCGGAGGCTTGCGCTTCCGCGAACGGCTCCTTTAACAGCTCGTGCGCGACGAACAGCGTGGTAAGATGTACCACGAGGCCGATGCCGCCGACCATCGCGAACAGAAGGAAGCGGAGCGAGACAGCGTCGTTGGTGAACTTCGCCAGCACCAGGCCGAGAAAATCCAGCGCGACCATAGAATCGAGCTTGCTTTCGCCGTGCTGGCGCTCACCGAACGTGTAGGGAATTTCGACGGCGCGCAAGCTGCCCTGCGCACTCGCGACGAGGTCGAGCAGTATCTTGAAGCCGTGCACGGAAAGTTTCGGCGCGATCTGCTCGAATCGGTCGCGGCGAACCATGAAGAAGCCGCTCATTGGGTCGGCGATCTGGACCCGCAGCATCTTTCTTGCGACCTCGGTCGCCAATGCGCTGGCGCCGGCGCGCTGCTTGTTGAAGCCTTCGCTCTTGTAGCCCTCGATGTAGCGGCTGCCGACCACGAGCTCGGCCTGCCCGCTCGCGAGCAGCGACAGCATTTTCGGCAGCTGCGTCTCGTCGTGCTGGAGGTCGGCGTCGATCACGGCCGCATAGGGTGCGCTGGAGGCCAGGATGCCCTCGATGCAGGCCCCCGACAGGCCGCGGCGGCCGATGCGGCGGACACAGCGCACGCGGCCGTCGCGCTGGGCCAGCGCGCGCACGACGTCCCAGGTGCCGTCAGGCGAATTATCGTCGACGAACACGACTTCCCAGGCGATGCCGGCCAGCGCCGCCTCCAGCCGCCGGTAGAGCACGGTGACATTGTCGCGCTCGTTGAAGGTCGGAACGACGACCGATAATTGCGGCGACGGAGAAGCCACCTGCGGGGTCTGCGGCGGGTTGTCGGAGCCCGGTCTGATCGCTTCATTCATGACGGCAGCGTATATCCGCCGCGTCCTGCGCTGCCAAGCCGGGGTTTCTCTTTCGGGGTTTCTCTGGGGAACGGCCCAAAAGGGGCCCTAAAATGTCAACGACCCCGGAACGGCGTACCGCGCGTACATCCGGCGCAGTCTGAGCTATTCCAAGGTCGTCTCGGCAACGGAGATTGTGACTCAACGTTGCCGTTAGAACCTAGATAGGAACGGCAAAAGCACTTTGCAAGGGGCGAAAGCCACCTTTCCCGGCCCCTTATTGGTTCGGGACTTCCTTGATGACCGGCCCACGCGGCGCAGGCGCGGCAGGGACCGCCGGCGCGGCGGCCGGCTCGACCTTCACCGGTTTGGGCGGCTTGCCGTACTGGCCGATCGGCCCGAACACGACGGCGACCGCAAGCACGATCGCGGCGACGATCGCGCCAAAAATACCCCCCACCGACTCAGACGACATGGAAACCCATCCCTGTTCCAGATACGCCCAGTGATACCATGGATGAGCGCACAGCCGGAAGGGCTTGCGGGACGGCAACGGTCAACGGGGCTATTTCTGCGGCGGCCTGTGCCTGACGAAGGCCGTCACGATGTCCTTCTGCGCCGACTCCACCGCCCTGTTCGCGGTCGCGAGATGGGCGCCGGCATCGATAGCTGGGTATTGCGTGGTGAGATAATCGAGCAATGCCACCCGGTAGTATTGTCGCTCCGACGGACAGGCGCCTGCGACCGAGCGGCCAAAGGCCTGTTCCGTCAGGCCCTGATTGCTGTCGCGCGAATATTCCCGCGCCAGGCAATGCCAGTAATCGTCGCGGCCCTGCATGGCGAGCTTCTGCGCGCCCTTGGCATCGTCATCGTCAGCCATCGCCCTAGATATCATGGCAGCAGATGTCATCATGACCAGCGCCGCTCCCACCATCAGCATCCGCATCTTGTTCTCCTTTTTTGCAGATCCTGTTGCGAGCTTAGACGGGCCGTCGCAACTGGCCAATCACAACTCGTTTGACTAGGATGGAGGCCCTCCTCCCGTCATCCGAGATCATCCCGTGGCCAAAGCAAAAACCGCGTCCAAAAAATCAGGCAACATTTTCATCGGCGTCGGCGGCTGGACCTTCGAGCCCTGGCGCGGCGTGTTCTACCCCGAGAAGCTCACGCAGGCGAAGGAGCTGTCCTACGCTGCCTCGAAGCTGACCTCGATCGAGATCAACGGCACCTATTACGGCTCGCAGAAGCCGGAGAGCTTTCGCAAATGGGCAGGCGAAGTGCCGGAGGGTTTCGTGTTTTCATTGAAGGGACCGCGCTTCGCCACCAACCGCCGCGTGCTCGCCGAGGCTGGGGATTCCATCAAGCGGTTCTATGATTCCGGCGTGCTGGAACTCGGCGACCATCTCGGACCAGTGCTATGGCAGTTCGCGCCGACCAAGAAATTCGACGGCGCTGATTTCGGCAAGTTCCTCGAGCTGTTGCCGCGCAAGCTCGAGGGACGCGCACTGCGCCATGTCGTCGAGGTCCGTCACGAGAGTTTTTGCACGCCGGATTTCGTCGCGCTGATCCGCGAGTTCCAGACACCCGTGGTGTTCGCCGAGCACGGCAAATATCCGGCGATTGCCGACGTCGCCGGCGATTTCGTCTATGCACGGCTTCAGAAGGGCAATGACGAGATCAAGACCTGCTATCCTCCGAAGCAGCTCGATGCGTGGGCCAAGCGCTTTCAGGCCTGGGCCGACGGCAGCGAACCCGACGATTTGCCGAAGGTTGACAAGACAAAGCCGAAGAAAGAGCCGCGTGACGTGTTCGCCTACGTCATTCACGAAGGCAAGGTCCGCGCCCCGGCCGGCGCCATGGAGCTGATCGCGCGGGTGGGCTGAGGTGTTTCATGGCAAAGGCAAAGAGGCTCTTCACGATCGGCTATGAGCAGACACCGCCCAAGGCGGTGCTGGACGAACTGGAAGAGGCCGGCGTCAAGCTCGTGGTCGATGTGCGGGCGGTGACGTCATCGCGCCGGCCCGGCTTTTCCAAGAAGCAGCTTGCCGCGGGCCTCGACGAACGCGGCATCGCCTATGTCCACCTCGCCGCGCTCGGAACGCCCAAGGAAGGCCGCCTCGCCGCGCGCAGCGGCCAATACGATTTGCTGGAAAGGATCTACGCCAAGCACCTGAAGACGCCGCAGGCCAGGGAAGAAATGGACGAGCTCTCCGCGCTGGTGAAGAAGGCCGGCCCGGTCTGCCTGCTCTGCTACGAGCGCGACCATACGCACTGCCACCGCCGGATGATCGCGGATGTCATCGAGGAGCGGGATGGCGCGGCGGTGAGGAATTTGGCGGGACGGCAGGTGTAGCCGCCTCCTACCCCTCCCCCGCGAGCCGGAACGTCCCCTCCATCATCTGCACGCAGCTGCCGCCGACATGGGCGGAGACAATCTTGCCGTCCTGCTTGCGGACACGCGTCAGCAAGAGGCTTGGGCGGCCCATGTCAAATCCCTGGCCGATCGTGAGCTTCAATTCGCCGTCGCGCGTGGCATCGAGATCGGCAAACAGTGAAACGGCGGCGACCGTGGCGCTGCCGGTGGCGGGATCCTCGACGAGGCCGCTGGCGCCGCGCATGAACATGCGCGCCTGCCGCTCGCAAGGCGCCTCCGCCGCGGGCACATCGCGCGTGTAGAACCACGCCGAGAACGCACCGTCGCGCGGAAGCAGCTTGCCGAAGGCCGCCGCATCGGGCCTCGCCCGCTTGAGGGCATCGCGCGAATGCACCTCGATCACCAGAAACGGCGTCCCAACGCCGACGATCTGGGGCGCGTGACGATCGACCTTGATGTCGTCCGCACCGAGCGAGATGAGGCTCGCGGCTTCAGCAGCCGACAGCTGCGCAAACCGCGAGAGCGGCTGCGGCGCGGTGAGCTCGGTACTGATGACGCGGCCGTGCTCTCTCACGATATCGACCGGCACGAGCCCCGCCTTCTCCTCGAACAGCAGGCGCGGCTTCGGCTCCTTCGCGAGGCCCGCCAGCACGAAGGCGGTGCCGACATTGGGATGGCCCGCAAAGGGAATCTCTCTCACCGGCGTGAAGATGCGCACCTCGGCATCATTGGCCTTGTCGCGCGGCGGCAGCACGAACGTCGTCTCGGAATAATTGAACTCGGTCGCGATCGCCTGCATCTGCGCGGAAGTGAGCCCGCCGGCGTCGAGCACCACCGCGAGCTGGTTGCCGCCAAAGGCGCGGTCGGTGAACACGTCGACGGTGATGTAGCGGCGCTGCATCGTCACTTCCCCATGCAAGTCGCGGCCACGACCGGCCGCATCGCCGGCAGTCTACAAGCCGGCGACATCGTCCGTCATGCCCCAATATTCGGAGCAATCGGAGCAATCGCGCACGAGATTTCAGAAGCGAAAGAGTGAATGCGGCGATGCGAGCAGCAGCGCGCGTTCGTCCTCGTCCACGATCAGTGTGTCGAGGAAATGCCGGTTGCTGTCGTAACTCTGCCGGGCCTCGAATTGCGTGTGCGGCCAGTCGCTGCCCCATAGCAGGCGGTCGACACCATAGGCGTCACGCAGCAACGGATAGGCCTGGTGCGCAAAGCTCTCGCCGGCGGCACCATTGCGATACGGCGCGGAGATCTTGACCCAGGCGTTGCGCGACGCAGCTAGTTTCAACACCGACTGAAAGCCGGGATCGGCAACGCCAAGTTTCGGGTCGGGTAGCGCGTAATGGTCGAGCACGACGGTAACGCCGTGATCGAGGAGCTGTGGCACCAATGCAGCGAGATCGGACGCGTTGCGCTGGACCTCGACCTGCCAGCCCATCGATTTGGCCGCTGCAAGCAATCCCCTCCACTCGGGTGCAGCGAGGTCAGGCAAGGGCTGGCCGACGAGATTGAGGCGGATACCGACGATGCCGGCGCGATCGAGCACGCGGAGCTCGCCCATGGAGATGCCGGGATCGACAACGGCGATGCCGCGAAGGCGGCCGCCGGCCACCTTCACGCTTTCGACCAGATAGGAATTGTCGGTACCAAGAAAACTTGGCTGCACCAACACGCCGTGCGACATGCCGTTGCGATCGAGCAGTTGCAGATAGAGCTCGAGCGGCGCGTCATAGTCTGGCGCATAGCGCCGTCCCGGCGCAAGCGCGAGCCTGCGATGGAAGACGTGCGCGTGCGTGTCGATCGTCGGCAAGGTCGCCACGGAATCAGGCACGCGTTGCCGCGGTCTGCTCGAACACCTTGCCGCGGGTTTCGGGCAGCAGCACGACCGCGATCAGCACCAGCGAATAGGCGAACGCCGCATCGATGCCGATCGCGGGCCCCAGTCCGATGCGATCGCTGAGAAAGCCGACCAGGAAGGGGAACGCCGCTGAGACGATACGGCCGAAATTGTAGCAGAAGCCGACACCGGTGCCGCGCACGCCAGCCGGATAGAGCTCGCTGAACAGCGCCGCCATGCTCGCCGGGATGCCGGCCGAGAAGAAGCCGAGCGGAAAGCCGAGCAGCAGCATCTGCCCATTGGTCAGCGGCGCGAAGATATAGATCAGCACAGTGACGATGCAGGCGCTGGCGAAAAGGGCGACATTGGCGCGGCGGCCGATGCGGTCGCTGATGATGCCGCTGGCCACGCAGCCGCAGAAGAAGGCGACGATGATGACGGCGAGATAGCCGCTGGAGCCCAGCACCGACAGATGACGCACTTCGCGCAAATAGGTCGGCAGGAAGGTCGTGAGCGCCGCGTAGCCGCCATGTGCGCCGATGCCGAAGAGGCCGCCAATCAAGGTGGCGCGCAGGACGTCGCGATGAAAAATGCCGGAGAGCGTCGCAAAGAACGGCGTCTTCTCGGCTGCGACCGCGCGCGGTGGCTCCTTCAATCCGCGACGGATGAAGATGATGAGGAGCGCGGGCAACAGCCCCAGCGCGAACAGCAGCCGCCAAGCGATGTCGGCCGGCGCATAGGTGAAGACCAGGGCCGAGAGCAGTACGGCTGCACCCCACCCCACGGCCCAGGCGCTCTGCACCGAGCCCAGCGCCTTGCCGCGATGCTCGGCGCGGATGATCTCGGCCATCAGCACGGCGCCGCAAGCCCATTCGGCACCGAAGCCGAGGCCCTGGATCGCCTTTAGAATCACGAGCTGGGTGTAGGTCATCGCGAACGCACAGGCGAAGGTCGCCAGTGCAAAAGTCGCAACAGTAATCTGGAGCGCCTTGACGCGGCCAAAACGGTCGCCGAGCGCGCCGCCGATCCAGCCGCCGAACGCGCCGAAGAACAGCGTCACCGAGCCGAGCAGGCCCGCATCGGCCTTGCTGATGCCGAACGCGGCGATCAGCGCTGGAATCGCGAGACCGAACATCTGGACGTCGAGCGCATCCAGCGCCCAGCCGCCAAAGCTTGCCCAGAACGTGCGCCGCTCCAGCGGCGAGCTTTCGCTGTACCAGTTCGACATTGTTTCCCCCTGTACTCGTTGTTGCCTGGTATCGTTGAAAGTCGCGCTCACCGGATCTCGGCGTGATAGCGGAAGCGGTCGGCAGGCCCGCGCGACCGTCGCCACTCGATCGGCCGCCGCTCCAGATCGAGCGCAAGGCGCTCGATCACGATCAGCGGTGCGTGGGCCTCGAGCCTGAGCAGGCGCGCCTGCATCTCGTTGGCGGTCTCGACCGTCAAAATTTCCTCGGCCGACACCACGACCTCGCCGCAGCGCTCCTCGTAGAGCGGATAAAGCAGGTCGCCGAACTCGGCGGTGTCGATCTGAAGGATGGGCGCGAAGCGCGCCTGCTGGAGCCAGATTTCTTCGGCGAGCAGCGGCACATCGTCGATCAGGCGTAAACGCGACAGGTTGATCACGGGCTCGCCAACCGGAATGCGCAGTGCTGATGCGACAGCCGATGTCGCCGAAACGCTCTTGCGCCGGATGATGCGGCTCTTCGGCACGCGGCGCTCGCCGCTTTCGGACTGGAAGCGGAAGAAGCGGAACAGCGAGGAGTTGAAGCGCGCGCGGCGCACGAAGGTGCCGCGGCCTTGCTGGCGCTCCAGCACGCCGTCCGCGACGAGCTGGTCAATCGCCTTGCGCACGGTGCCGATGGCGACGCCGTAATGCGCAGCCAACTCGGCCTCCGACGGGATCGGCTCGCCCGGCCGCCATTCATTGCGGTTGATCCGGCCGGCGAGGTCGTCGCGCAGGCGCTGGTAGCGTGGCAGGCGGTCGTCGCGGGGCGCCAAATTCATCTAGTCATATAGATGACTAGATGAGAACTGAGTCAAGCACTACCATAATACCAGAGTTGTTCGATGCCCTCGAGGGCCCCTATCCCAGCTGAAACACCGCCACCGGCCGGTCATAGCCGCGCACCTCGACCTCGCCGAGCGCAACGGCATCGTCCCCGTCGTCGCCGAGCGCCTCGCGCACGGAAGCGGAGATCAGGAATTGCGAGCCGAACTCCTTGTTCAGCGCCTCCAGCCGCGAGGCGAAGTTTACGGTGTCGCCGATGACCGTATACTCCTTGCGCCGGGGCGAGCCGATATTGCCGGCGACCACCTCGCCGAAATGGATGCCGATGCCGATCCGAAGCGGCCAGCTCGTCTGCGCGTTGATGCGGTCCATCGCGGTCAGCATCTCGCGCCCTGCGGCGACCGCCCGGTGCGCGGCGTCGGAGGCTTCCAGCGGCGCGCCGAACAACGCGAGAAACCCGTCGCCGAGAAACTTGTTCACGATGCCGCCCTCACGGTCGAGAATGTCGACCAGCACGGCGAAGGCCCCATCGAGCCGGTCGACTACCTCTTGCGGGGTACGCGTCTGCGCGCCGGCGGTGAAGCCGCGGAAATCGACGAACATCACGGCGACGCGGCGGAGGTCGCCGGCGGCGCTGGTGCCTTCCGCCATCAGCTGCTCCACCACCTGCGGCGAGACGTGCTGGCCGAACAGGTTCGTCACCCGGTCGCGCGCGGTGGCGGCCGCGATGCTCGCGGTAAATTGCCGTCGCAGCTGCGCGCCGACGGCGCCCGCAAGCACGCCGCAGATCAGGACGATGGTGCTGCGAACGGCATGAAAATAGGTCTCGGGTTCGCCCGCGGCGTCGGTGGCATTGAAATACATCGCGACGGCGAAGAGCTCGCCCGCGGCCACGAATCCGGTGAAGGTCGAGAGCCAGAAATCGAGTCGCAGGGTCGAGAGAATGACGAAGATGAAATAAACCAACGGCGTGACGAAGCCCAGCGCCTGGCTTGCCCCCATGCTGCGGATCTGGAGGACCAGGATCACCGTCGGTACCGATGTCTCGATGAGCGCGCTGATATAGCGCCTGACGACGGGCACGTCGCGACCGAGCCTGAGGTTTCGCCGGATCTGGGCGTGGACCCAGACCTCGAACAGGATGAAGCCGGCCATGAGCGCATAGAGCTGGACCCTGCCCGACGTCCCGTGCCAGACGCGCTCGACCACCCGGGGATCTATCAGCTCGATTGCCGTGAAGAACACGACGATGACGCATCCCGTGACGATCAACGCCCTCACCCGCAATAGCTCGGTGCGCAGCACTTCCCGTGTCAGCTCGCGCTCGAAATCCGCCGACATCACGGCATGCTGCCGGGCCTTCCTGCTCGCGAAGCTGACCATCCCACCCCTCGATTCCGGGGCATTGTGCCTCAATCCAGCGTGCGGCGGAAGCGCGTCACGGCGATGGTCATGGCAAGCAGCATCAGGGCTGCCAACGCCAGCGCATCGAAGCGCAAATTCTGCATGGTCGCGCCCTTCAGCATGATGGCGCGGACGATGCGCAGATAGTGCGTCAGCGGCAGGCATTCGCCGACATATTGCGCCCAGCCCGGCATGCCCGCGAACGGAAACATGAAGCCCGACAAGAGAATGCTCGGCAGGAAGAACATCATCGACATCTGCATCGCCTGGAGCTGGTTCTGCACCAGCGTCGAGATCGTGTAGCCGATCGCAAGATTAGTACTGATGAACAAGGTTGACAGAATGGCCAGCAGGAACAAATTGCCGAGTATCGGCACGCCAAACAGGACGACGCCGATGCCAATGATCAGGAACGCCTGCACGAAGCCGACCAGCACGTAAGGAATGATCTTGCCGAACATCACCTCGACCGGCTTGATCGGCATCGACAGCAGGCTCTCCATCGTGCCGCGCTCGACCTCGCGCGTCACCGAGAGCGCGGTGAAGATCAGCATGGTCATGGTCAGGATGGTGCCGACGAGGCCGGGCACGATGTTGAGGCTTGACGCGGCAGCGGGGTTGTAGCGGGCATGCGCGCGAATCTCGAACGGCATCTCCGGGGGATCGCCGATGTAGAGATCATGCTTGAGCGCGGTCTGAACGACCATGCCGAGCGAGCCGATCGCCGCGCTCGCCGCGACCGGATCGGTGGCGTCGGCCGCGACCAGCAGCGCCGGTCTGTCACCACGCCGCACCGCCCGCTCGAAACCGCGCGGAATCTCGACGCCGAACAGAACCTTGCCGGATTTCAGGAGATTGTCGAAATCCTCGACGTCGTGCACCTCGTAGAGGAAGCGGAAATATTTGGTGTTCTCCAGCGCCTTCAGGATCGATCGGGCGAGATCGGAATCCTCCTGGAGCAGCACCGCGCTCGGCAGATTGTGCGGCGTGGTGTTGATGGCGTAGCCGAACAACAGAAGCTGCATCACCGGCAGCATCACGATCATCGCGAACGAGACGCGGTCGCGCTTGAGCTGGATGAATTCCTTGATCAGCATCGCATAGGAGCGCTTCCAGAAGCCGAAGCGTTCGCGGATTTCGTGCGTTGACGCGGGATGATCGGCGGCGCTCATTGGAAATTGTCCTTGGAGCGGCTCATCAATTCGATGAATACGTCTTCGAGCGACGGTGAGGATGGGTGCCAGTGCAGGTCGCTCTTCTCACGCCACGGCGCGATGCTCGCTTCGAGCGCGGCGACGTCGCGCCCGGAAACGTGCAAGGAGGTGCCGAATGGTGCGACCATATCCACGCCAGGCTTGCCGGTGAGCTTGGCCGTGAGCCCATTCAAGTCCTCGCCCGTCACGGTGTAGGTCGTCAGCGCCGATTTCGCGATCACCTCGTCCACCGTGCCATGCACCAGCAGATGGCCATAGGCGATATACGCGATCTCGTGACAGCGCTCGGCCTCGTCCATGTAATGGGTCGAGACCAGCACGGTGAGACCGTCGGCGGCGAGTGCATGGATCTCGTTCCAGAAATCGCGCCGCGCTTTCGGATCGACGCCGGCGGTCGGCTCGTCCAGCAGCAGCAGTTTTGGACTGGGCAATGTGCAGGCACCTAACGCCAACCGCTGCTTCCAGCCACCGGAGAGCTCGCCCGCAAGTTGCTCCTCGCGGCCCGAGAGCCCCAGCCGCTTGATCATGTCGCGCGCGGCGCCGCGCGCATCGCGAAGGCCGTACAGACGCGCGACGAATTCGAGGTTCTCGCGGACAGAGAGATCCTGATAGAGGCTGAAGCGCTGGGTCATGTAGCCGACCTGGCGCTTGATCTTGTCGGCATCGCGCCGGATGTCGTAGCCGAGGCAGGTGCCCTCACCGCTGTCTGGCGTGAGCAGGCCGCAGAGGATGCGGATGGTCGTCGTCTTGCCCGAACCGTTCGGGCCGAGGAAGCCGTAGATCGAGCCGCGCTTTACCTGCATCGACAGATCGTGCACGACCTCGCGGCCGCCGAACGACTTCGTCAAGCCCTTGACATCGATCGCGATGTTGTTGCCCTCGCTCATCGCTTGTCCGCCACCGGCGTTTTTGGATTGAGATAGACGTCGATCGGCTGTCCGACCCTCAGGGCATCGGGGCGCGACGGCCGCGCCTGGATCAGATAGACGAGCTTGTTGCGCTCCTCGAGACTGTAGATGACAGGCGGGGTGTATTCGGCCGAAGTCGCGATGAAATAGATCTTTGCGGTGAGATCGGCCGCGCAATTGTCGCAAGCAACCCGCACCTCGTCGCCGATCGCAAGCTTCGGCAGCTCGGTCTCCGGCACGAAGAAGCGCAGCTTCATGTTGCCGGGCGGCATGATCGAGAGAACGGGCCGCTGCGCCGCCACCATCTCGCCCTCGCGGAAATAGATCTGCTGGATGGTGCCGGCGACGGGCGCAAAGCCTTTGCGCCGCGCCATCCGCGTCTCTGAGGTCGCCACGCGTGCCTCTGCGACGCGCAAGGAGGACACCGCGGAATCGAGATTGGCCTGCGTGCCCGAGCCGGTCTTGCTCAGCGAAGCCGCGCGATCATAGGTTTGCTGCGCATTCGCCAGCGTCGCCTTGTTCTGATTCAGATCAGCAAGCTGGAGATCGTCGTCGATGGAATAAAGGTTATCGCCGACCTTGACCTCGTCGCCCTCGCGGATGTTCAGCTTCGTCACCCGGCCCGCCTCGTCCGGGCTGACATAGATCATGTCGGCCTCGACCCAACCCTGGAACCCGGGATCGCGCTTCTCCTTGCACCCGGCAAGTCCGGTTGCGAGCACCAGCGCCGCGATCGCAAGTGGTCGCGCCAGATGGGAAAACTGAATAGCCAGTGGCGGCACATACCGCTGTCGACCCCTCAACCTGAGGAGCCGCGAAGCGGCGTCCCGAAGGGCGAGGAGCCACAGCCGGGCGGGCATCCTTCGAGACGCGCGTTCCGCGCTCCTCAGGATGAGGTGAGAGATGGTTCGCGACGACCTCATGTCGTGCTCCGTTCGCCAAAAATCAAATCGAGATGGACACGCAGCATGTCCTGCGCATCGAGCGGCGCGTGCCGCGCAAACAGGCTCTGCCAGATCACCGCGATCATCGCGGGCGCGATCAGGATCTGCGGATAGCGCGCGAGGTCCTTCTCGCGGATCTCGCCGCGGGCAATGCCGAGCTCGATCAGCGCGCGCATGCCGGCCATCCCGCGCGAGACGACCTCGCGGTAGTAGAAGTCGGCGACGGAGGGAAAGCGCGGACCCTCCGCCACGATCAGGCGCACGAGATCGCCGCGCCTGGTGCCGATCACCTCTTTCAGGAAGTTGCTGGCAAAGGCCTCGACAAGGTCGCGCACCGAGCCCGTCGGCGGCGGCAGCGTCGTGAGGCGCGTGACCACTGGCACGATCACCGTGCGCACCAGTTCCTCGAACATCGATTCCTTGTCGTTGAAGTGCAGGTAGATCGTGCCCTTCGCCACGCCCGCGCGCTTCGCAATGTCGTCGAGCCGCGTCGCGGCGAAACCGCGCGCGATGAACTCCTCCATCGCGGCGTCCACGATCGCCGCACGCCGCTCGGCCGCACGCGTGGCGCGGTTCGAGGCGGGTGCCTCATCGCGAGTTTGGGACGCAGCGCCCTTGGCAAGGGCGCGAGCTGCGGGCGGCCTGGCGACTTTGGTGGGCTTATCGGTCATTATCAATATATGACTGACTAGTCAGTCATAATCAAGTCAGCGATGCAGGCCCATTCAGCACATGAATTAGCATTGACTAATGCATTAGCAATCGCTAATTGAATTGCCCATGATCGAAGCCGCCCCAATTACCGTCACCACCGTGATGCGCGCCCTCGCCGATCCGACCCGCCGTGCCGTGTTCGAGCGCGTGTTCGAGAGCGAGGAGATCAGCGTCGCCGAGCTCACGCGCGGCAGCGGCGTCACCCAAGGCGCGATCTCGCAGCATCTGAAATCGTTGAAGCAGGCCGGCCTCGTCGCCGAGCGCGCCGAGGGCCGCAACGTCTATTACCGCGCCGCGCCGCTAGGACTCGAGCCACTGGTCACCTGGATGGACCATTACGGCGTGTTCTGGCGCGAGCGCTTCCAGAACCTGCGTGACCTCTTGAAGGAGATCGACCCGTGAGTGCAGCCGAATTGAAAGCCGAGACAAAAGATATCGTGATCGACGAGGTCTTCCCTCACGCGCCCGAGGCGATCTGGAAGACGCTGACCAGCGCCCAGTTGATCGCGCGCTGGCTGATGCAGCCGACCGGCTTTGAAGCGGTCGAAGGCAAGGCCTTCACGTTCCAGACCACGCCGGGGGGCGACTGGGACGGCGTGATCCATTGCCGGGTGCTGGAGGTCGTGGCCAACAGGCGCCTCGTCTACGCCTGGAAGGGCGGCGACGAGCGCAACACCGGCTACGGCGCGCCGCTCGACACTGTCGTGACGTGGTCCCTCACCCCGGTCGAGGCCGGCACGCGGATCCGCCTGGTCCATGCGGGCTTCGTCATGCCGAGGAACGAGTCTGCCTACACGGTCATGAGCGGCGGCTGGAAGAAGGTGGTCAAACAGCTCGACGAAATCAGCAGCCAAGAGACTTGAAGCAAGGACTGAGGAGATATCGCGATGACCAAGCCCTATACCGGCGGCTGCGCCTGCGGCGCGATCCGCTATTCGATCGCCAGTGAGCCGTTGTTCAGCAATCACTGCCAGTGCCGGGATTGCCAGCGGGAGAGCGGCGGCGGCCACGGCTCGTACATGACTTTCGCGCGCGCCGGTGTCACGGTGACGGGCGAGGCAAAACACTGGGACATGGTCGGCGACAGCGGCAACGTGAAGACGCGCGGCTTCTGCAGCCAGTGCGGCGTGCCGGTCTACCTGACCTTCGCGGCAATGCCCGACATCTTCACCGTCCGTGCCGCAGGGCTCGACGAGCCCGCCCGCTACAAGCCGCAGGTGGTGACTTACGCCGCACGCGGCCATGACTGGGATCGTCTCGATCCCGACCTGCCGACATTCGCAGGCATGCCGCCGGGATGAATAGCCGCGCGGAAGGTGCGCTCCCTCTCCCGCTTGCGGGAGAGGGTTGGGGAGAGGGTGTCTCCGCAATGGGACGATCCCCAAGTGGAGAGAGCCCTCACCCGGCGCTACGCGCCGACCTCTCCCGCAAGCGGGAGAGGTTGAACAAACAGCACCTGCATTCAACCGTGAAATTTCAACCCGTCGACGATCTTGTCGATCACCTTGCGCTCGGCGCGCATGGCGATCCCAACCAGTTTCAGGTCGGCGCGCGCGACCGCCCTCACCGCCTCGCGGTTGGCGGCATCATGCGTCGTCTTGAACATCTCTTCGGTATAGACCGCAGGGGTGACGTTGCGGGTCAGCGCACGGTCGAGCGCGCGCGACAATGCGGGACCGTCGGCGCCGTAGATCAGGATCGGCTGGCCAATCAGGGACAGGTATTTCGTCCCCGAGCCGTCCTCATAATTCTCGCCGATACATTCGGGAAAGGTGGCGGCGATGCCGCCTGAGAGGAAGGATGCGACGTTGAGCTTCTGCCACGCTTCCAGGTCGGTGCGGATCACGACCGCGATCTTGGTGTCGAATTGCATGTAGTTCCCTTATGGATCCCCGGGCTCGATGCTACGCATCGCCCCGGAATGACGGTAAGAGGAATCAACCCTTGGCGTCGCAGGCCCAGGCGCGGATCACGCATTCCTTGCCGCCGAATTTGTAGCATTCGCGCGTGGCGGCATTGAGCGTGGCCGAGATCTTCGGCTTGACTGCATAGCCATAGGCGCCGCAGGGATTGGACAGGTCGACCGACATCGCGGCGCAGGCGCGCTTCATCGTCACGGTCGTGCAATCGCCCTTGCACTGCTTCTGCGCCGCCGCGCGAGCCTCGTGCTCGGCCCCGTAGTCAAAAGCCTGGCCATAGGCGCCGCACTTGCCGACCGCAAATGCACCGGCAGCGTGCGCATCCGTGATGTGGCGGGCGCCCGCGACACAAACCGACAGCGCAAAGAAAAACATCGCGCAACGGCGCGCGACGACGTTCGAAGCCATGGAAAAACCCCTCCCCCCAAGGCAGGTGGAGGCAACTCTAAGCGCCGGTCGTTTCCACTTGGTGAACGCGTGGTTGAAAAGCCGTGCCGGAACAGCGGCATGAATATACACTTTATAGTTGTGTTTTTCAATTCCGTTATTTAAGGTCGTGAAGCTCAAGCAGAGAGCCGGAGGAAGCGACCATGCGCCACATCAATGCAATGCTGTTCGGAATGCTCGCGTCGGCCTGTCTCATCGGGCTTTCGCCCGCGCAGGCGCAGACAGTGAACTGGACCTGGACAAATCAGTACGGCTCGACCCTGGCCATCACCAACTTCAACACGACTACAGGTGCCATCACGGGGACCTATACCAACAACGCGGCGAACAGCTGCGACGAGGGTAAGCCGCAAGGCGTGACAGGTTGGCTGGCCTACGGCAACACAGGCACCGCAATCAGCTTCTCGGTGAACTTCCTCAGCTGCGGATCGACCACCGTGTGGACCGGACAATTGAACAATTCAACGGGATTCCAGGGATTGTGGTATTTGTCCCTCGCGGAAACCGTCGCGTGGAACGGCGTCAGCGCGGGTGCCGACACGTTTACGTTCAACAGCGGCGACAAGGCGCTGTTGACGAAGAGCGGTGTCGCTCTCAACGCCAGCGTCGAGAAGTTATCGAATACCAAGAAATAGGCGAGGCCCGCGACGTCGGCGCTATGCGCCTTGCTCTCTACGGCAGCGTCAGCCCCGCCGTGCCGCTTCCAGCGCCTGCGGCGTGTCGATGTCGAGGAAGGCGCTCTCGCCGTCGACCTGCACCTCGGACACCGCCTCGGTGTGCTTGGCGATCAGATGCCGCGCGCCGACGTCGCCGTCGAGCGTCATCAATTCCTTGAAGAAGCGGCGCGACCACAGCACGGGATTGCCGCGGCGGCCCTCGCTCACGGGTACGACGATGAGATTGCCGCGGTCCGGCGCAAAGCCGTCAATGAGGCGGTCGATCAGGCCGGCGTCGATCAGCGGCATGTCGCCGAGGCACACCACGGCGCCGTCGGACGTCTCGGGGACAGCCGCGATGCCGGCCTTGACCGAGCTTGCGATCCCGCCGGCGAAATCCGGATTCTTGACGAAGCGCACCTTCAAGCCTTGCAGCGCCTGCTCGACCAGCTCGGTCTGATGGCCGGTGACGACGATCACCTCGGATGCTTTTGACGCCAGCGCCTGTTCGGTCGCAATCCGCACCAGCTTCTTGCCATCGAGCTCGGCCAAGAGCTTGTTCGGTCCGCCCATGCGGGTCGAGCGGCCCGCCGCCAGCACGATGGCCGTGACCTGGCTGTTGCCTTCGATCTCGGGTTTTGCGCGCGGCTGCGGGCGGGTGACGATCTCCATCAGAAGGCCGCCGACGCCCATACTCATCAGCTCGGAGCGCGTTACCTTGATGCCGGCGAGGAGCCGCATCAGCACCCAGTCGAACCCGTTCTCGACCGGCGAGCGTGCGCAGCCCGGCGCGCCCAGCACCGGCACCCCGCCGGCGCGCGCGATCAGCAAGAGATTGCCGGGGTCGACCGGCATGCCGAAATGCTCGATCTCGCCGCCGATCCCCGTGACGGCCGCCGGGATCACGTCCCGGCGGTCGGCGATCGCGGACGCGCCGAACACGATCACAAGCTCGGCGCCGAGCCCGAGCAATTCCTTGATCGCGGCCGACAATGCGTGTTCGTCATGCTGCACGCGCCGCTCGGCGATGATGCTGGCTCCCGCCGGCGCAAGCCGCTCGGCGGTCACACGCAGCGTCTTGTCGACCACTTTTGAGGAGAGGCCCGGCAGCAGCGTCGAGACGATGCCGACGCGCTTGATGACGTAGGGCGCAATTTTCAACACGTCGCGGCCAGCGGCCTTCACCGCGGCGTCGCGCAGATCTCCTTCGACGCCGAACGGGATGATCTTGACGGTGCCGACCATCTCACCCTCGACCACCGGCTTGTAGGCGGTGAGCGTCGCAAAGGTGATGGCCTCGTCGATATTGTTGATGCGGTCGACCGCGGCGCGGTCGATCACCAGCACGCCGGGGCTTGCAGCGAACAGATTGGCACGGCCCGTGAAGGCGCGCTCGACATGGATGCCCTCGCCGCCGACGGCGAGCGCGATGCTGGCGGCCGCGGCGTCCTCGGAGACGTCGCCCGCCTCCATCCGCACCACCACGACGTCCTTGATCCCCGCGCGTGTCAGCGCTTCGACTTCGGCAGGCCCGATGGTCGTGCCTTTCTTCAGCACCAGCGGCCCCTGGCGCAGGGTGTGGACGGTCACCCCGCCGATCGCGTCCTTGGGGCTCGCCGGGCCAAATTTCATGCCGCTTCTTCTTTTTCTTTAGGCGGTAGCCGAAGGACTGCCGTGATCTCGGCCATGATCGACACCGCGATCTCGGACGGCGAGACCGCGCCGATAGCAAGCCCGATCGGCGCGTGGATGCGCGCAATGTCAGAGTCCCTGGCGCCCTGCGCCCGCAGCCGGTC
Organism: Bradyrhizobium sp. 21; assembly: GCF_023073335.1. Classification (GTDB taxonomy): domain Bacteria; phylum Pseudomonadota; class Alphaproteobacteria; order Rhizobiales; family Xanthobacteraceae; genus Bradyrhizobium. Next base: position 40,307 of record NZ_JADPJG010000026.1, on the reverse strand, counting down.
GCCACGCTTGGCATGCGTCTTCCGCGATCCGAGTGCGCCGATATAGAAGCAGTTGCGCTCGAAGGCATGCAGCAGCGCGGGGTCGTCGATCTTGGGATCGTGCGTCACCGCGACGAAAGCCGTGTAGGCATCGACATTGAGGGGCGGCAGCGCCGTGTCGGGCCATTCCGCGACCAGCGGAATGTCGGGGAAGCGCTCGGGGCTCGCAAACGCCGTGCGGGGATCGACGACCGTCACGTCATAGCCGAGCGAGCGCGCCAGCGGCGCCAAGGCCTGGCTGATATGGACCGCGCCGACGACGACGAGCTTTGCGGTCGGCGCATGGACGTTGAGGAACAGCTTTTTGCCGCCGGCCTCGACATTGGCGCTCTTGCCCATGCGAAGCTGCTTGTCGAGCTCGGCGCGCAATGGATCCTTGTCAAAATCCTTCGCCTTCACCAGGCGCTGCTCGCCGCTCTCGGTGTCGGTCACCAGGATCACCGGCCGGCGCGCGGCGCGCTCGGCGTTGAGTTCGTGCAAGATTGCGAGCTTCACGGCTAGCCGACCTTCTCGACGAAGACGCGGATGGTGCCGCCGCAGGACAGCCCGACATTCCAGGCGGTCTCGTCGGCCACCCCGAACTCCAGCATCCTCGGCTTGCCGCTCTGGATCACGTCCATGGCCTCGGTGACCACGGCGCCCTCGACGCAGCCGCCGGAGACGGAGCCCAGAAACGTCCCCTCGTCGTTGATGACGAGGCTCGAGCCCGCCGGGCGCGGGGCCGAGCCCCAGGTCTCCACCACGGTCGCCAGCGCGACGCCACGACCGGCCTTCTGCCAGTCCTCCGCCGCCTTCAGAATATCCTCGTCGCGATCGAGCATGGTGGACCTCTCAGGCTGCGGAGCGGATCAGGCTGCGGTGGTGCGGCGGCAGCGGCCGGGAGAGCGTGGTGATCAGCTCCTGGATCGAACTCAAATTATGTACCGGGCGGAATTCGTCAACGTGCGGAAGCATCATTTTGATGCCTTGGGCCTTGGCCTCGAAGCCGCCGAACCGCAGCAGCGGGTTCAGCCAGATCAGCCGCCGGCAGGAGCGGTGCAACCGGTCCATCTCGAAGGCGAGCTTGGAATCGGCCTCCCGCTCCAGCCCGTCGGAGATCAGCAGCACGATGGCGCCCTGGCTCAGCACGCGGCGCGCCCACAATTTGTTGAAGTTGTGCAGCGAGGCCGAGATCCGCGTGCCGCCCGCCCAATCCTCGACCGAGGCCGAGCAGCTCGCCAGCGCCTCGTCAGGGTCGCGCTGGCGCAGCGCGCGGGTCACGTTGGTCAGCCGGGTGCCGAACAGGAACACCGAGACTCGCTTGCGGGCGTCGCCGACGGCATGGAGGAAATGCAGGAACAGGCGGGTGTACTCGCTCATCGAGCCCGAGATGTCGAGCAGCGCGACGATCGGCGCCGGCTTCTCGATCCGCCCGAGGCGATGGATGTCGATGATATCGCCGCCGGTGCGCAAGGACGCCCGCAGCGTGCGGCGCAAATCGATGCGCAGGCCATGGGGATCAGGCCGGTGCCGGCGCGTCAGCAGCTCGGCCTGCGGCAGCCGCATCCGCTCGATGGCGCGGAGGGCCTCGGTGATCTCCGCCGCGCTCATCTGCGCAAAGTCCTTCTTCTGAAGGATCTCCTTGTCCGAGACCGAAAGGCGCAGATCCTGCTCCTGGTGGTGCGGCGTCTCCGTCATCCGCGGCTGCGACATCGCCTCCTGCACGCGGCGCGAGCCGGCCTGCGGCTTCTTCTTGGCCTGCTCCGGCAGCGGCACCGAATCCAGCATGTGCTTCCACTCTTCCGAGGCGCGGAAGAACAGGTTGAAGGCCTGCCTGAAGATAATCGCATGCTCATGGCGCTTGACGAAGATGGCCTCGAGCGTGGTGAAGACGTCGGCGCGGTTGCCAATGTCGATCACTTGCAGTGCGCTCATGGCATCGATGACGGCGCCCGGCCCGACCGGCATGCCTGCCGAACGCAATGCGCGGGCAAAGCCGACGATGTTGTCGGCGAACTGCTCGGTCTGCTCAGGCGCGAGGTGGTTGATGGCCATGTTTCAGCACTCTCACTCGTCATCCCGTCGCGGCGCGCCGAATGACGAGCTCAGCCGTGACGCGGAAGCGTCAAGTCTCGCTCGTCGCGTCCTTCAGCACCTTCTGCAGGGTGTCGCCCTGCATCCGGGTGATGTCGTCCTGGTACTTGAGCAGCGCGCCCAGCGTGTCGCCGACCACTTGCGGGGTCAGCGAGCGGGCGTCGAGCTCGGACAAGGCGGTGGCCCAGTCGATGGTCTCGGCGACGCCCGGCGATTTGTAGAAATCCTGGTTGCGCAGTGCCTGGACGAAGCGCACGACCTGCTGCGACAGTTTTGCGGAGATCCCGGGCACACGCGACTTGACGATGGCGAGCTCGCGATCGGCGGCGGGATAATCGACCCAGTGGTAGAGACAGCGCCGCTTCAGCGCGTCGTGGATCTCGCGGGTACGGTTGGAGGTGATGATGACGATCGGCGGGCTCGGTGCCTTCACCGTGCCGAATTCAGGGATGGTGATCTGGAAGTCGCTGAGGATTTCCAGGAGATACGCCTCGAACGCCTCATCGGCGCGGTCGAGCTCGTCGATCAGCAGCACCGGCGGGCCGGCGACGTCGGGCTCGAGCGCCTGGAGCAGCGGCCGCTTGATCATGTAGCGGTCGGCGAAGATGTCGGACGACAATTGATCGCGATCGGTGTCGCCGGCGGCTTCCGCCATCCGGATCGCGATCATCTGCGCGGCGCTATTCCACTCGTAGACCGCCGAGGAGACGTCGAGGCCTTCGTAGCATTGCAGGCGGATCAGCTTCCGCCCCAGTGCCGCCGACAGCACTTTTGCGATCTCGGTCTTGCCGACGCCGGCCTCGCCTTCCAGAAACAGCGGCCGGCCCATGCGCAGCGACAGATAGGTCACCGTAGCCAGCGATCGCTCGGCGAGATAGCCGCGCGACGTCAGGAGTTCGTGCATCGCATCGACCGATGCCGGCAATACAATTGTAGTATTGGCACCGGACGTATTGGCCGCTGAAGTCATGAAAAAGCCAGTCTCGCTACGCCCTCACCGGGGACAAGTTTGGCCGAGGCGTGAGGTTCACTCACTCCTTGGCGTTGGCGGCGTCGAGGGCGCGCCGCGTCAGCACCCCGATCAGGTGCGCGCGGTATTCGGCGCTGCCGTGGATGTCGCTGTTGAGGCCGTCCGCCGGCACCTCGATGCCGTCAAGCGCCTTCGCGGCAAAGCGCTTCTTCAAGGCTTCCTCGAACGCGGCGACGCGGAACACGCCTTCGGAGCCGGCGCCTGTGACCGCGACCCGGACGTCGGAGGGACGCCGCGCCACGAACACGCCGACCAGCGCGTAGCGCGAGGCCTGGTTGCGGAACTTGATGTAGGCCGCCTTCTTGGGCAGCGGGAACATCACCTTGGTGATGATCTCGTCGGCTTCCAGCGCCGTCGTGAACAGGCCCTGGAAATACTCTTCTGCCTTGAGGCGGCGCTTGTTGGTGACGATGGTGGCGCCGAGCGCGAGCACCGCGGCCGGATAGTCCGCGGTCGGATCGTTGTTGGCGAGCGAGCCGCCGATCGTGCCCTTGTGGCGCACGGCGGGATCGCCGATCTGGCTGGCAAGGTTCGCCAGCGCCGGGATCGCCTCGCCGACGATGGCGGAGCTTGCGACCTCGGCATGCCTGGCGGTGGCGCCGATCACCAGCGCGCGGCCCTTCATCTCGATCGTGTTCAGCCCCTCGATATGGGAGAGGTCGACCAGATGCGGCGGGCTGGCGAGGCGCTGCTTCATCACGGGGATCAGGGTGTGGCCCCCGGCGATCACCTTGGCGTCTTCGTTCTTCACCAGGAGGTTGGCGGCCTGCCGCACGGTCCCGGGGCGATGGTATTTGAATTCATACATCTGAATGTCCTGATCGCAGAATGCGCGCGCGGTTTAGGCGAGGTCGGATTTCGCCATCGCCTTGGCGCCGGCGGAGATCGAGGTCACGATGTTCTGGTAGCCGGTGCAGCGGCAGAGATTGCCTTCCAGCTCCTCGCGGATGGTGTGGTCGTCGAGCTCATTGCCCTTGCGATGGACGATGTCGATCGCGGTCATGATCATGCCGGGCGTGCAGAAGCCGCACTGCAGGCCATGGTGCTCACGGAAGGCCTCCTGCATCGGATGCAGCGGCGCGCCGTCGGCGGCCAGTCCCTCGATCGTCTTGACGTCATGGCCGTCGGCCATCACGGCCAACGTGGTGCAGGATTTCACGGCCTTGCCGTCGAGATGTACGACGCAGGCGCCGCACTGCGAGGTGTCGCAGCCGACATGGGTCCCGGTCAGGCGCAGATTCTCGCGCAGGAGCTGCACCAACAGGGTGCGGGGATCGACATTGGCCGTAACAGGATTGCCGTTCACGATGAGGGAGATTTTTGCCATAAGCACTCTCTATCAGCGCCCCGACGGGTCCCGTCGAAGCGGTTCTTATAATTATTCCAACCCATCATATGGGCCATTATGCCCCGGGGCAACATCACCGGGAACGCAAGGCGCCATGCCGAAAGGCGCAATGCTTGAGGTATCGGCCCTCAGCCCTGGACTGCCTTGGCGAAGTTCGCGAAAAATTCGTCGGCCAGTTTCTTGGCGGAGCCGTTGATCAGGCGCTGGCCGAGCTGCGCCAACTTGCCACCGATCTGTGCCTCGACCTCGTAGGACAAAAGCGTGCCGCCGTCCTTCTCCGCGAGCTTGACCACCGCGCCGCCCTTGGCGAAGCCGGCCACTCCGCCCTCGCCTTCGCCGGAAATCTTGTAGCCGTTGGGCGGGTCGAGATCGCTCAGCGTGACCTTGCCCTTGAAGCGCGCCGACACCGGGCCGACCTTCATTTTCGCCGTCGCACGAAAGCCGCCGTCGTCGGTCTTCTCCAGCTCCTCGCAGCCGGGGATGCAGGCCTTCAGCACCTCGGGATCGTTGAGCTTGGCCCACACGGCCTCGCGCGGCGCCGCAAGCTGGACTTCGCCGTTCATCGTCATGGCCATGGGGTGCCTCCCGGGATGCGTCACTCTAATGCTGCTCAAGTAACGCACGGAGGCCGCAAAGGAAAGGGTGGCGCCCGGTCACGTGCAATGCATATTCGCGACTGCAAAAAGCTTGCGCGGCCGGTTTGGGATTGGCACAGCCGCGGCATGGTGATTAGGTCCGGCGCAACATGAGCACAGCCCTTTCCCCCCTGCTTGCGCCGATGCTGTCGAGCCCGGCCATGCGCGCCGTCTGCGACGACCGGTCCACGCTGCAGAACATGCTCGATTTCGAGGCAGCTCTGGCCCGGGCCGAGGCGGCCACTGGGGTGATTCCCGCTTCCGCCGTAGGGCCGATCGAAGCCGCCTGCAAGGCCGATTCCCTCGACATGGCCGCGCTGGCCGAAGCCGCGACCCGGTCGGGCAATCTCGCGATTCCTCTGGTCAAGGCGCTGACCGCCAATGTCGCGAAGGCCGATGCCGAAGCTGCGCGCTACGTGCATTGGGGCGCGACCAGCCAGGACGTCATCGACAGCGCGACCATGCTGACATTGCGTGCCGGCATCGACGCGCTCGACGCCGACCTCTGCCGCGCCATCAAGGGCTTTGCCGCGCTGGCGCGCAACCATCGCAACACCGCCATGGTGGCGCGGACCTGGCTCCAGCACGCCCTGCCAATGCCGTTCGGGCTGAAGGCCGCCGAATACGCCGCCAGCCTTGCCCGCGCCCGCTGCCGCCTGCGGCGGCTTCGCCGCGAGGGCCTGGCGGTGCAATTCGGCGGCGCGGCCGGCACGCTCGCGGCCCTCGGCGACAAGGGGCTCGCTGTGGCCGAACGGCTGGCGCAGGAGTTGAACCTGCCGCTGCCGGAGGCGCCCTGGCACACCCATCGCGACCGCGTCGCGGAGGCGGCTTCGGCCTTCGCGATTCTCGCCGGAAGCTGCGGCAAGATCGCGCGCGACGTCTCGCTGATGATGCAGACCGATGTCGGCGAAGCTTTTGAACCCGCCGGCGAAGGCCGCGGCGGCTCCTCGACCATGCCGCACAAGCGCAATCCGGTTGCCGCCGCAAGCGCGCTGGGTTGCGCGACCATGGCGCCGCAGCTCGCCGCGACCATATTCGCTGCTCAAGTGCAGGACCACGAGCGCAGCGCCGGGCCGTGGCACGCGGAATGGCCGACGCTGCCGCAATTGATGCTGGTCACCTCGGGCGCGCTCGCCGCCATCGTCGACATCGCCGAGGGCCTCGACGTCGACGCCGCGCGCATGCGCAGCAATCTCGATGCGACCCACGGCCTGATCATGGCGGAAGCCGTCACCTTTGCGCTGGCCGAGAAGATCGGCAAAAGCGACGCGCATCATCTCATCGAAGCCGCGAGCAAGCGCGCGGTCGCCGAGAAGAAGCATTTGCGCGAGGTGCTGTCGGCCGATTCGCAGGTCACCGCGCATCTGACGCCGGAAAAAATTGCTTCATTGTTCGAGCCGATGGCCTATCAAGGGGTTTCCCAAGCCCTGATCGACCGGCTGCTCGACAGCCTTGACCGCGAATAAAAGCCGCAAATACGACGGAGACGCCGCATGCCCATGATCGATGCCGACGGTTGCCTGATCAACGTCTCCGTCGAGGGCCGCGACGGCGGGCCGACCTTGATGCTCTCCAACTCGCTCGGCTGCACGCTGCAGATGTGGGAGCCGCAGATGAAGGCGCTGACGCAAATATTCCGCGTCATCCGCTACGACCGCCGCGGCCACGGCAAGTCCAACGTGCCGCCCGCGCCCTATACGCTGGAGCGCTTCGGCCGCGATGTGCTGGCAATCCTCGACGATCTCAACATCGAGAAGGTGCATTGGTGCGGCCTGTCGATGGGCGGCATGGTCGGGCAATGGCTGGGCGCGAATGCACCTGAAAGATTCGGCAAGCTGATTCTCGCCAACACCTCCTGCTATTATGCCGAGCCGACCAAATGGCTCGAGCGCATCGACGCGGTGAAGAAGGGCGGCATCGCCGCGGTCGCCGACGCCGTGATCGCGGGCTGGCTCACCCAGGATTTCCGCGAGCGCGAACCAGACATCACAGCCAGGATGAAGTCGATGCTGCTCGCCACCCCCGTCGAGGGCTATCTCGCCTGCTGCGAGGCGCTGTCGACGCTCGACCAGCGCGCGCTGCTGCCGAAGATCAAGAGCCCGACGCTGGTGATCGCCGGCCGCCACGACATGGCGACGCCGATCTCGGCGGGCGAACTGATCCGCTCGACCATTCCCGGCGCGAGCATGACCATCATCGACGCTGCCCACATTTCCAATGTCGAGCAGCCGCACGCGTTCACCGACGCTGTGGTGGGTTTTCTGACGCAAAGGTAGTTTCGCAGCTCGTCATTGCGAGCGCAGCGAAGCAATCCAGGCTGTTACCGTGGACGCATTTCTGGATCGTTTCGCTGCGCTCGCAATGACGGAGGAGGACAACACATGGACGACCAGAAGCGCCGCGATGCCGGCATGAACGTGCGCCGAAAAGTGCTGGGCAATGCCTGGGTCGACAAATCGATCGCGGGCCGCAACGCGTTCAACACCGATTTCCAGGACATGATCACGCGGTATGCCTGGGGCGAGATCTGGACGCGGCCGCATTTCGACGAGCGCACGCGGCGGGTGCTGGTGATCGGCACCATGGTCGCGCTCGGGCAATGGGACGAATTCCGCCTGCATGTGCGCGCGGCGCTCGCCGAGGGCGGTTTCACCCCCGACGACATCAAGGAAATTCTGCTGCAGCAGGCGATCTATTGCGGCGTGCCGGCGGCGAACCACGCCGTCAAGGAAGCCTCAGCCATTGTGCAGGAGCTCGGCCTGCTCAAGAGCTAGCGGCGCGGCAGTCTCGACGGTCTTCGGCGCCGGCTCGGGCCGTTCGATCACCACCACGATGGCGGCACCGAGCAGCAGCAGGAGCTCAGTGGCGTGCAGCCGCAGCGCAGCCATCTCGCCGACCTTCGAGGCCATCACCATGCTTGCAAACGAGATCAGGCTGCCGATCGCGAGCGCAATGCCGAGCGCCTCGTCGCTGCCGCCGTTCTTGCGGACGCGCGGGATGCAGAGCAGCGCAAGGTAGATCGCAAAGAACGCCACCACGGTCAGCCGCCCCAACGCCAGCAGCCAGGCGGCGCGCACGGTGTCCATACCCGCCATCTGGAGATGGTCGCTGAGGAACAGGGCCACCGCGATGCTCGGCCGCTCGTAGAGCCCGTGCACCGGTGCCACCATGATATTGAAGGCAACGAGGGTCCAGGCCGGGATGAAATAGGCCGCCAGCAGCACGCCGTTGACCGAGCCGATCCGCCAATTTCCGAACATGCCGCTTCCCGCTTCGCTTGGCCCGCGCCTTCGATGGAAGGCTTGCCGGGGAGCTAACTCGCATCAGACTGTGGCGGCAATTTAAACCCTTTGTTTACCTTAACTGCCCTGACGGGCGGAGCGCCAAAGAAGCCAAGAAAAAGGGCCCCGCCTTTCGGCGGGGCCCTTTCTCACTCCCGGATTCCCAAACTACTTGTTGTCCTGACCGCGCTGGCCACCCTGCTGCTGGCCGGGCTTATCGCCCTGGCGCTGCGGATCCTGCTGCTGCTGCCCGGGTTTCTGGCCGCCGCCCTGCTGCTGACCGGGGTTCTGGCCCTGCTGGCCCGGGTTCTGGTTCTGCTGCTTCGTCATTTCGGGGAACTCCCTTGTTGGACGTCAGAGGCGAGACAACGGCTGGCATCGCACTTGGTTGCTTGCGGAACCGGGTTCCGCCAAAGCGGGGGAACCCGAGTGTCAAATGATCTCTGTACAAGCCTCCAGGCGGAGACCGGCCCGGTTGCAGCCGCCAGTTCCCTCCTGTTACAAAACCAGGAATGCTCAAGGGCTGCCGGGGCCCGAGAACTCTTCAAAGAGCTCCCTTGGAGCCCGCGTCAGGTTTGGGTAACGGCAGCCTATGGATTATTTCACCCAGCAGCTCATCAATGGCCTCGTGCTCGGCTCCATCTACGGCCTGATCGCGATCGGCTACACGATGGTCTACGGCATCGTCGGCATGATCAACTTCGCTCATGGCGACGTCTTCATGATCGGCGGGTTCATCGCCCTCATCACCTTCCTGCTCCTGATCTCGACCGGCCTGACCGCGATCCCGGTGATCCTGCTGATCGTGCTTCTGGTCTCGATGGCGATCACGGCACTTTACGGCTGGACCATCGAGCGCATCGCCTACCGGCCGCTGCGTCATTCCTTCCGCCTCGCCCCGATGCTGTCGGCGATCGGCATGTCCTTCGTGCTGACCAATTATTCGCAAGTGGCGCAAGGCGCCCGCGTCAAGCCGATCCCGCCCTTCATCACCGGCGGCTACACGCTGCACGAGAGCGCGGATGGCTTCGTCATCCAGCTCTCCAACATCCAGATCATGGTGGTCGTCACCACCATCGTGCTGCTGGCGATCTTCACCTGGCTGGTGTCGCGCACCCGGCTCGGGCGCGACATGCGTGCCTGCGAGCAGGACCAGACCATGGCGGCGCTGCTCGGCGTCAACGTCGACCGCACCATCTCCATGACCTTCGTGATCGGTGCTGCGCTCGCCGCCGTCGCCGGCCTGATGTACCTGCTCTATTACGGGCTGGTCGATTTCTTCATGGGCTTCGTCGCCGGCATCAAGGCGTTCACCGCCGCCGTGCTCGGCGGCATCGGCTCGTTGCCCGGCGCCATGCTCGGCGGGCTCGCGATCGGGTTGATCGAGACGTTCTGGTCGGCCTATTTCTCGGTCGAGTACAAGGACGTGGCCGCGTTCTCGATCCTGATCGTCGTGCTGATCTTCATGCCGACCGGCTTGCTCGGCCGCCCCGAAGTCGAAAAAGTCTGACGGGATGGCCGCGTGACAGCTCCCTCGACCATGACGCCCAAATCCGCGACGGGCATCCCCGCTCTCCTGAAGACCGCCTTCGTCAACGCGCTGATCGCGCTGGTGCTGTTCTCGCTGATGGTCGGCATCCGCACCGAGGCAGGCTCCGACGGACAGCTCACCTATTGGACGCGCTTCGGCGAGGTCGCAGCGCTCGTCGCCGCCGTGTTCGGTGGCTCGATCGTGATCGAGCTCTTGCGGCAATGGATCGGCCCGGCCGGCGCCGACAAGCTGGTGCCGCCGGTGGTGCAGAGCGGCATGTCGTTCGTCGGGCGCTATCTCGCGCCGGTGCTCCTGGTCTTCACGGTGATGGTGCCCGTGATCTTCTACGACCAGCGCTACATCCTCGATCTCGGAATCCTCGTGCTCACCTATGTGATGCTGGGCTGGGGGCTCAACGTCGTGGTCGGCCTCGCCGGCCTGCTCGATCTCGGCTACGTCGCCTTCTATGCGGTCGGCGCCTATTCCTACGCGCTGCTTGCCACCAATTTCGGCTGGTCGTTCTGGGTCTGCTTGCCGCTTGCCGGCATCCTCGCCGCATTCTGGGGCGTGCTGCTCGGCTTCCCCGTGCTGCGCCTGCGCGGCGATTACCTCGCCATCGTGACACTCGCCTTCGGCGAGATCATCCGCCTCGTCATCATCAACTGGCAGGACCTCACCGGCGGCCCCAACGGCGTCTCCGGCATTCCGCGCCCCTCCTTCTTCGGCATCCCGCTCGACAACAGCGACAGCGGGCTCGCGGCAAAACTCGGCATCGAGTATTCGTCGAGCCACCGCATCGTCTTTCTGTTCTATCTGATCCTGGCGCTTGCGCTGCTCACCAACTGGGTCACCATCCGGCTGCGCCGCCTGCCGATCGGCCGCGCCTGGGAGGCCTTGCGCGAGGACGAGGTCGCCTGCCGCGCGCTCGGCATCAACACCACGACCACCAAGCTCACGGCATTCGCGACCGGTGCGATGTTCGGCGGCTTTGCCGGCGCCTTCTTCGCCACCCGCCAGGGCTTCATCAGCCCGGAATCCTTCACCTTCCAGGAATCGGCGCTGGTGCTCGCCATCGTCGTTCTCGGCGGCATGGGCTCGCAGCTTGGCGTGGCGCTCGCCGCGCTCGCCATGATCGGCGGCTTCGAGCTGTTCCGCAGCCTCGAGACCTACCGCATGCTGGTGTTTGGCATGGCCATGGTGCTGATCATGATCTGGCGGCCGCGCGGGCTGATCGGCCATCGCGCACCGACCGTGTATCTGACCAAGGCGCAGGCGATCTCCTCCGACCTCGTCAAGGAAGGGCACGGATGAGCGGCGACAAGATTCTCAGTGTCGACCGGCTCGCCATGCGCTTCGGCGGCATCGTCGCCGTGCAAGACCTGTCGTTTGCGGCCGAGCGGAAGAAGATCACCGCACTGATCGGGCCGAACGGCGCCGGCAAGACCACCGTCTTCAACTGCATCACCGGCTTCTACAAGCCGAGCGGCGGCACCATCCAGCTGACGCATGACGACGGCCGTGTGATCGCGCTCGAGCGGCTGAACGATTTCCGCATTGCCAAGCAGGCCAAGGTCGCGCGCACCTTCCAGAACATCCGCCTGTTTCCCGGCATGACCGCGCTGGAAAACCTGATGGTGGCGCAGCACAACGCATTGATGCGTGCCTCCGGCTTCACCCTCCTTGGTCTCCTTGGCGTCCCCGCCTATCGCGACGCCGAAAAGCGCGCCATCGATCTCGCCACCGACTGGCTCAAGCGGGTCAATCTGCTCGACCGCGCCGACGATGCCGCCGGCAATTTCGCCTATGGCGACCAGCGCCGGCTCGAGATCGCGCGCGCGATGTGCACCGAGCCCGCGCTTCTGTGTCTCGACGAACCCGCCGCCGGTCTCAATGCGCGCGAGAGCGCGGCCTTGAGCGAGCTCCTGCTGTCAATCCGCAACGAGCTCGGCACCTCGATCCTGCTGATCGAGCACGACATGTCGGTGGTGATGGAGATCTCCGACCACATCGTGGTCATGGACCATGGCGTCAAGATCTCTGAGGGCTCCCCGCGCGAGGTCCGCGACGATCCCAAGGTGATCGCCGCCTATCTCGGCACCGACGAGGAAGAAGCCGTAGCCGTGATGGAGAGCGGGTCGTGACGTCGGCATCCGCTCCCCTGCTCGCGATCCGCAGCCTTCGCGCTGCCTATGGCAAGATCGAGGCGCTGAAGGGCGTCGACGTCGAGATCAACGCCGGCGAGATCGTGGCGCTGATCGGTGCCAACGGCGCCGGCAAGTCCACGCTGATGATGACGATCTTCGGCAAGCCGCGCGCCCGCGCCGGCCAGATCCTGTACGAAGGCCGCGACATCACCGACGTTCCCACCCACGAGATCGCGCATTTGCGTATCGCGCAATCGCCGGAAGGTCGCCGCATCTTCCCGCGCATGAGCGTGGCCGAAAACCTCCAGATGGGGGCGGACGCCACCGAATGTACCGATGCCGAACGCGAGGCGACGCTCCAACGCGTGTTCACGCTGTTTCCGCGGCTGAAGGAACGCTACGCCCAACGCGGCGGAACCCTGTCCGGCGGCGAACAACAGATGCTGGCCATAGGCCGCGCCTTGATGAGCCGTCCTCGCCTGCTCCTGCTCGACGAGCCCTCGCTTGGGCTGGCGCCGCTGATCGCGCGCCAGATTTTCGACGCGATCCGCACCCTGAACCGGCAGGACGGCCTGACCGTTCTGATCGTCGAGCAGAACGCCAACCATGCGCTCAAGCTCGCCCATCGCGGCTATGTCATGGTCAATGGCCTGATCACGCTGGCCGGGACCGGCGCCGAGTTGTTGCAGCGCCCCGAGATTCGCGCTGCCTACCTCGAAGGCGGCCGGCACGGCTGAGGCCGCCCAAGAACGAACCCGTGCGGCAGAATGTGGCGAGATATCTCCGCCGATGCCCGTATTTTGCCGGTGACTTCTCCGGAGATTCATTCAAGATGGCGCCGGTTTGAACCGGGCGCGCCCGGCAACTTCCACAGGCGACCACCCTCGAGGTATCTCATGAAATCACTGAAGCTCATCGGTCTGGCATTCGGCGCGTCGATCGCGCTGTCGAGCGCGGCGTTCGCGCAGGATGTCACCGTCGCAGTCGCAGGTCCGATGACCGGCGGCGAGTCCGCCTTCGGCCGCCAGATGAAGAACGGCGCCGAGATGGCCGTGGCCGACATCAACGCCGCCGGCGGCGTCAACGGCAAGAAGCTCGCGCTCGACGTCGAGGACGATGCCTGCGATCCGAAGCAGGCGCGCTCGGTCGCCGAGAAGATCGCCGGCGCCAAGATGCCATTCGTCGCCGGGCACTATTGCTCGTCGTCGTCGATACCGGCTTCGGAAGCCTATGCCGACGGCAACGTGCTCCAGATCACCCCCGCCTCCACCAATCCGAAGTTCACCGATAGCGGACTGTGGAACGTGGCGCGCGTCTGCGGCCGCGACGACCAGCAGGGCCTGGTCGCCGCCCAGTACATTGCCAAGAACTACAAGGGCAAGAACATCGCGATTCTCGACGACAAGACCACTTACGGCAAGGGTCTCGCCGACGAGACCAAGAAAGCCCTCGTCAAGGCCGGCGTCACCGTGAAGCTCTCCGAGTCCTACAACAAGGGCGACAAGGACTTCAACGCGATCGTCTCGCGCCTGAAGCGTGACAACATCGACCTCGTCTATGTCGGTGGTTATCATCAGGAAAGCGGTCTGATCCTGCGCCAGATGCGCGACCAGGGCCTCAAGACGATCCTGATGGCCGGCGACGCGCTCGCCGACAAGGAGTACGCCTCCATCACGGGCCCGGCGGGCGAAGGCACGCTGTTCACCTTCGGCCCCGATCCGCGCAACAAGCCGACCGCGAAGAAGATCGTCGACGCCTTCAAGGCGAAGAACATCGACCCCGAAGGCTACACGCTCTACACCTACGCGGCGATGCAGGTCTGGTCTCAGGCGGCCAAGAAGGCTGGCACCACCGACTCCAAGAAGGTCATGGCGGCGATCAAGGCCGGCAAGTGGGACACCGTGATCGGCCCGATCGAGTATGACGCCAAGGGCGACATCAAGCAGCTCGACTACGTCGTCTACAAATGGGACGCCAAGGGCGGCTACACCGAGATCAAAGGCAACGGCACTTAAGCACCACACTTGCCGGGCCTGAAGGCCTCATCCGTCATCACAGCGCCCCGGCTTGCCCGGGGCGTTTCGTCTTGCAGCAGGGTAGATTGCGGCGGGGGTCAGACGGCTGCCGGCAGCTCGCCGTCCGCCGCGGCCTGGGCCTTCCGCAGGGCTTGAAGAAGATCATTCGGCCGAAACGGCTTTTGCAGGCAGACCACGTTGGCGAGGTGGGCCGATTGTTCCATGAAGTCCAGCGCAGTCATCCCCGACACGGCGACGACCGGGAGCCTCGGTGCAAGCTCGCGCAGGGTCGCGATGACCTCGACGCCGCTGGTGTCGCCGAGGAAGATGTCCACGATGGCCGCGTCGAAGGCGGCCTCCGTGAAGGCTTTCACCCCCGCCGCGCCGCTGTCGGCCTCAACGACCTCGTAGCGGTTGACGCGCAGCACGATCGCGACCATCGCACGGACGTCCTTCTGGTCGTCGATGATGAGAACGCGGGGCATGGGGAACAACTCCCGGATCCTGAAATCAAAATGCCTGATTCAAACCTGGAACCCGCAGCGGCGGAAGGGCATTATGGCACCATCCAGTAAAGCGCATCTTACCCGGTCCCTAGTGCGCGTTCCCAACAAAATTAAGTAAGCTGTAACCTTCGGTTGAGTCGCGGCGGGTTTTGTCATGATGCGTGCCCGAAACCCGCTACGATTGGGCCAAATGAGATTGGCAAAGATGCTCAAGACCGATCTGCGAAAGCTGGACGTGTCCGCGACGACCGATCGAAACACGTTCCTTTCGACATTGCCGGTCACCCCGACCGACCGCACCGCAGCATTGGTGATCGTGGGCATCTCTGCGATCCTGTTCGCACTGGCGGTACCGTTCGCAGGTATCCCGCTGCTGCCTGTGCCGGCCTTCGTCGCCAGCTATCAATCCGCCCTCGCCGTCGCAGACATCATCACCGCGGTCCTGCTGCTGTCGCAGTTTGCGGTGCTCCGGACCCGCGCGCTGCTCGTGCTCGCGACCGGCTATCTGTTCACCGCCGCGGCGGCCACGGTCCACGCCCTCACCTTCCCCGGACTTTTTTCCCCGACCGGGATGCTGGGTGCCGACCGGCAGACCACGGTCTGGCTCTACATGATCTGGCACGGCGGCTTCCCGCTCTGCGTGCTGGCCTATGCCTGGTTGAAGGAGGCCGACGGCGGTGCCCGGATCGCGGGCTCGGCAAGCAAGGCGATCTACGCGAGCGTGCTCGGCGTCGTCGCGACCATGACCGCCTTGACCTGGATCGTCACCGCCCAGCACGACCTGCTTCCGGTCCTGCTGCGCGATGGCCGCTACACGCAGATCATGATCGGGGTGGTGTCCTTCATTTGGTCCTTGAGCTTCGCCGCGCTGGTCTCGCTGTGGTTCCGCCGTCCGCATTCGATCATGGACGTCTGGCTCATGGTCGTGATGTGCGCCTGGCTGTTCGACATCGCGCTGTCGGCGATCGTCAACGTCGCGCGCTTCGATATCGGCTTCTACGCCGGCCGCCTCTACGGCCTCTGCGCGGCGACCTTCGTGCTTGCGGTGCTTCTGATCGAAAATGTCCGCCTTCAGGCGCAGACCGTGGGCCTCGTCGGCAGGCTTCGCCAGCAGTCGGCATTGGATCGCGACTACTACAGCAAGCGCCTTGCCCTGTACGGCGCCGTCGTCGAATCCGCCAATGATGCCATCATCACGAAGACGCTCGACGGCGTCATCACGGGCTGGAACAAGGCCGCCGAACATCTGTTCGGCTATTCCGCCGTGGAGGCCATCGGCAAGCCGATCGACATCATCGTGCCGGACGACCGCAAGGCCGAGGTCAGGGGTATCCTGAACCGGGTCGGCGGCAACGAAACGATCGCCCAGCACGAGACGGTGCGCATCCGAAAGGACGGCCGTCGGCTCGACGTCGTCCTCAATATTTCTCCGCTCAAAACAGCCGGGGGCGAGATCATCGGCGCCTCCAAGATCGCCCACGACATCACGGAAGACAAGCAGGACCGGGAGAAACTACGCCGCGAGATCGAGGAGCGGCAGCGCATCTTCGAGACGTCGCAGGATTTGATCCTGGTCACCGACGGTTTTGGCAATTTCGTCCAGGTCAGCCCGAGCGTGAAGACCATCCTCGGCTTCAGTCCGGAAGATCTGATCGGGCACAGCGCGACCGAATTCATCCACCCTGATGACCTCGAGAAGACGCGGGACGAGATGCGCGCCGCACGGCGTGGCGCGGCCACACGCAGCTTCGAGGCGCGCTACTACCACGACGACGGTCACGAGGTCACCCTGAACTGGCTGGGCACCTGGTCCGAACCGGTCAAGCGCCATTTCTTCATCGGCCGCGATCTTACCGAGAAGCAGGCCGCCGAGGCCCAGTTCAGGCACGTCCAGAAGATGGATTCCATCGGCCAGTTGACCGGTGGTGTCGCCCACGACTTCAACAACGTGCTGACCGTCATCACCGGCACGATCGGCATTCTGGCGGACGCGGTCGCTGACCGTCCCGAGCTCGCCGCCATCACCAAGCTGATCGATGATGCCGCCGAACGCGGCGCGCAACTGACCAAGCATCTGCTCGCCTTCGCCCGCAAGCAGCCGCTCCAGCCCCGCGAAATCGACGTCAACGCATTGACGCTCGAGGCCGCAAAGCTCCTGCATCCGACCCTCGGCGAGCAGATCACCATCATGCCGCAGCTCACCGAGGATGCCTGGCCGGCACTGATCGACCCGGGTCAGCTCTCCACCGCGATTCTCAATCTTGCGCTGAATGCGCGCGATGCCATGCCCGACGGCGGCACGCTGGTGCTGGAGACCCGCAACATCTTCCTCGACGACGGCTATGCCAGCATGAATCCCGACGTGGTGGCCGGCAATTACGTGATGATCGCGGTCAGCGACACCGGCTCCGGAATCCCGCCGGAGTTGATCGATCGGGTGTTCGACCCCTTCTTCACCACCAAGGAGGTCGGCAAGGGCACCGGCCTCGGGCTCAGCATGGTGTTCGGCTTCGTCAAGCAGTCCGGCGGACACATCAAGATCTACAGCGAGGAAGGCCACGGCACGAGCGTGAAGATCTACCTGCCGCGCTCGAGCGGCGTGCAGGAGACCGAGTTCGAGGCGCTCCAGAACGTGCCGATCACAGGCGGCGACGAGAAGATCTTGATCGTCGAGGACGACGCGCTGGTGCGGCAATATGTCGTGACCCAGATCAAGAGCCTCGGCTATGCCGCCCTCGAAGCCGCCAACGCGGCCGAAGCCCTCATCATCATCGACGCCGACAAGGACATCGACCTGCTGTTCACGGACGTCATCATGCCGGGCAACATGAACGGCCGCCAGTTGGCCGATGAGGCGGCTCGCCGCCGTCCCGACCTGAAGACGCTGTTCACCTCGGGCTACACCGAGAACGCCATCGTCCATCACGGCCGGCTCGATTCCGGCGTGCTGCTGCTGGCCAAGCCCTACCGCAAGTCCGAGCTCGCCAAGATGCTGAGGACCGCGCTCGCCGGTTGAGCCTGCGGCATCCCTGCGATATCGCTGAAGCCAACGCCTTTCAGCCTGCGGAGCCGCCGTGAAGAACCTTCTCACCGATATCGCCGGCGTCCGCGTCGGCCACGCTGACGATGCGAAACTCGCCTCGGGCGCGACCGCGATCATCTTCGACCAGCCGGCGGTCGCGGCGATCGACATTCGCGGCGGCGGACCGGGCACGCGCGAGGATGCGTTGCTCGATCTTGCCAGCACGCAAGAGCGCGTCGATGCGATCGCGCTGTCCGGCGGCTCCGCCTTCGGAATCGAGGCCGGCGGCGGCGTGCAGGCCTGGCTCGCCGAGCAGGGTCGCGGTCTCAATATCCGCGGCGCGGTGATCCCGCTCGTGCCGGGTGCGATCATGTTCGACCTGCTCAACGGCGGCGGCAAGGCGTGGGGCCGCTTCGCGCCCTATCGCGATCTCGGCTACGCCGCAGCCTTGGCCGCAAGCCACGATTTCGCGCTGGGCAGCGTTGGTGCTGGCCTTGGCGCCACGACCGCGACCTTCAAGGGCGGGCTCGGCTCGGCTTCAGCGGTCCTCGCCAACGGCATCAAGGTCGCAGCGATCATCGTCGTCAACGCGGTCGGCAGCGCCACCGTCGGCGACGGGCCGTGGTTCTGGGCTGCGCCGTTCGAGGAGAACGGCGAGTTCGGCGCACGCGGCCTGCCGCCTGCGTTCACGCCGGACATGCTGGCAATGCGCATCAAGGGCGGTCCCGCCGCGACCGCCGGCGAAAACACCACGATCGGCCTCGTCGTCACCGACGCGACGCTGACGAAGGCCCAGGCCAAGCGGCTTGCGATGATCGCGCACACCGGATTTGCCCGCGCCATCTATCCGGTGCATGCCCCGACCGACGGCGACGTGCTGTTTGCGGCTGCGACCTGCGCGAAGCCGATCGAGCCGCTGGTCGGCCTCACCGAGCTCGGCACGGTCGCGGCCAACGTGGTCGCGCGCGCAATCGCGCGCGGCGTCTACAGCGCGACGGCGCTACCGTTCCCCGGCGCGCTGCCGGCGTGGAAGGATCGCTTCGACCAGAAACGAAACGGCGGACACGGCGTTACCCTGACAGGCTAAGGTGCACGCCATGCCGTCTTCGGTGATCCGCTTTTTCCGCTATGCGCCCGACACGCGCGAGCTGAAGGTGACTTTCGTGAGCGGGCGCCTCTACGTCTACGAGGACGTTCCGCCCGAGGTCGCCACCGCGTTCAGAAATGTGCGCTCAAAGGGTGCGTTCTTCAACCACGAAATCCGTGATCGTTATTCTTATCGTGACATTACCCACGCGGATGTCGGCTAGCTCGGAGAAGGCTCACACGCTCATCGACATGGACGAGCCGGCAGCCGCTGAGGCGCCTTGGCTCTGACCGCCTTGGCCCTGCCCGCCTTGCCGCTGCATCAACTGCGCGAACAGATCATAGGCCGAGTTAGCTGAGGAGCTGGAGGCACCGGGAACCGTCGTCGACATCTTGAAGCCGTCGGCATAGCTGACGGTGGTGGTGGTCGACCCATCCGCGCCGGTCGTCGTGGTCGAGGTCGACCCACCGCTCGACGGCGATGAGGAGCCCGATCCACCGCCGGAGTCGCCGGCGCCTTGCGCGTGATGACCGTGATGGCCACTCTTCAGCGCCTTCGACATCTCGTCCAGGCTGACGCTGCCGTCGGAACTCGTATCCAGCTTCGAGAACACGTCGTCGGCCTGCGCGAGGTTGGTGCCGCCGGCCCCCAGCGCTTTCTCGAATTCGGACTTGGTGATCTTGCCGTCGCCGTCCCCGTCGATTTGCGAGAACAGGTCCTTCAGCGCAGCTTCACGGCTCGTCGGCGTCGAGGACGTCGAACTCGATGTGGACGAGCCGGCCGTGCCGTTGCTCGACTGGCTCTGCGCCGCGAACAGCGCGTTCATCGTCTCCGGCGAGATCTGCGGATATTTGCCCGCATTGACCGACGAGGTCGCGCCGCTGGTCGTGCTGTTGCTGCCGCTGTCGATCGCGAACGGATTGGTCTTGCCTTGAGAAGACCCCGTCTTCTGGGTCGACGAGGTCGATTTCGAATTCGTCAGCGACTGGATCGCGTCGAGCGCACTCGATACGGCACCAAGGGCAAACAACATTGCACAACTCCAACCGATGCGGCATGCCGCGGCCAATGCTCTGTCAGGTGAAGTCAGCAAGCGCCGTGCCAGCGCAAAAAGCTCAATGAAATCCGCCTTCCCCGCGCTTTGCATGCCCGGGAACACCGGCAATTCGTGCCGGTCGCGGCAGAAATTTCCGCCCACAGGAAGCTCGTCGCCCCTGCATTGCCCGGCTGAGAGGCCCATGTTAGGCGAGGTTCATCCTTCACGGCTGCCACGGGAAACTGCGCCATGACCCAAGCCTTCGTCCCCCGGCCCCTGGCAATCGCGCCCTCGATCCTGGCCTCGGATTTCTCCAGGCTTGGCGAGGAGGTGCGCGCGGTGGACGCCGCCGGCGCCGACTGGATCCATCTCGACGTGATGGACGGGCACTTCGTTCCCAACATCTCCTATGGTCCCGACGTCATCAAGGCGATGCGTCCGCACACCAAGAAGATCTTCGACGCGCATCTGATGATCTCGCCCTGCGATCCCTATCTCGAGGCCTTTGCGAAAGCCGGCTGCGACCACATCACCGTGCATGCGGAGGCGGGTCCCCATCTGCACCGCTCGCTGCAGGCGATCCGTGCGCTCGGCAAGAAGGCCGGCGTCTCGCTCAATCCGGGCACGCCGATCAGCACGCTCGAATACGTCATCGACCTCGTCGACCTCGTGCTGGTGATGTCCGTCAATCCCGGCTTCGGCGGCCAGGCCTTCATTCCCTCGGCGATCGGCAAGATCCGCGACATCCGGGCGATGACGGCCGGTCGTCCGATCGACATCGAGGTCGATGGCGGCGTTGGTCCCGATGTGGCAGGTCCCCTGGCCGCAGCCGGCGCCAACGCCTTCGTCGCCGGCACGTCCGTATTCAGGGGCGGCACGCTCGAGGCCTACAAGACCAACATTGCCGCGATCCGCAACGCGGCCGCAGGTGCACGCGGCGAAGCGATCTGACGCGCACAGGCGCCCCGTAATCTGCGGCTTCTACGGGCATTGCGAGGCGCAAATGCCTAAAATTGCAACCTTGATCCGTACTCCTCCGGGCTTCCCTGATTCGCGCAAATCACCGCTAGTGATTCCTGCCTGTTTTCGCGGGAGCACATCATGACGACGACCCTGGTTTGGACTGGCGTGGCGTTGTGGATTGGTTTTTGTGCGTTTGTTGTGTTTGGCCCATCGGCCGGACCGTTGCAGGTCCCGGCACGTTCGGCGCGTCACATCCGCCGCAACCGGATCTGACGCCGTGCAGTTCGCACTCGTGAAGCGTCAACCGAAGCGCAGGTGCCGCATCCCGCGGCGCCCGCATCCGGACCTCGATTTTTTCTTCGGACGGCTCGAACGCACCGAAGCCGAGATGCGCGACGACACCGGGCCCGACACGGCGGACCTGGATCACCCGCTCCGGTCACCTCGCCGGCATTGAATTTCTCTTTCCGGACTTGAAGCGATGAAGCCGCACTGCCCGAACTGCCTGAAGGAAATGACCAAGGCATCCGCGTCGCGTAACCTCTTCAACTGCGAACCCTGCCGCGAGATCATCCAGTATTTCGGCGGCAGCGCGGATCACGGCGAGCCCGGTCCGCAGTTCACGTGGCCGATCCGCCGCAAGCGTTCGGTCCACACCGCCCACGCGGCCTGATCTTTCCTAAAGCGCGATGAGATTGGGTTGAGTCGTCATCGCGCTTTAGCTGTTTGTTTGCGCGTGATCTTTTCAGAAAACCGCTTCGCACTTTTCCGGATCATGCTTTAGCCCCAAATTACGCCAACGTCTGGTTTTGCCGCATCCATCCGCGGCGGCCGCACCACGGTGACGGTACAGGTCGCCTCTGCAGCCACCTTGGCCGAGACGCTGCCGAGCCAGGTACGCCTGAACGAATTTTGCCGCGCCCCGATGATGAGATGGTCGACCGAGTTCATCTCGGCGAATTCCAGCAGCGCCGTAGCGGGATCGACGGCCTCCAGCACATGAACCGACAGCCGGCTCTCGTCGAGCTTCAATGGCGTCGCCCAATGCCGTAGCGCGACAAGGCGATCGATATGCTTATTGGAGCCCTGCTCATCCAGCGTCTTGTCGATGGCGATCCGGTTGAGCTTGAGCACGTTGACGCAAGCGAGCCGCGCCGACGGCAGCGTCGCGAGAATGCGCTCGGTGGTGACGCGCAGCGCCTCGTTTAGCTCCGGCGCGCCTTCCACCGTATCGAGCGCAACCGCGACGATCGGGCTCGATGCGATCTGGGCTGCGACATCCGATTTCGCGCGCGGCGCCATGACGCCCTGGTTGAAGCGGCGCCGCCAGGCGACGCTGAGTGGATCGCGCTTCAGCCGCTCCGAACGGGCGGTGAGCTTGACCTGGTCCGGATGGGCGAGATCGAACGCAAGCTGTGACGCAGTCGGATAGCGCCACACCGGCTCGATCTCGAGGCACCTCAGCACCACCTCCTGAAGCCAGGACGGATAGTCGGCGCGCATGCCGCGCGGCGGGTACGGATCGCGCCACAGCCGGCGCCGCATCGCCCGCAGCGTCTCGCCCTCGCCGAACGGACGTTCGCCCGTGGTGAAGAAATAGAGCAGCACGCCGAGCGAGAACAGATCGCTGCGCGGATCGTCGCGCACACCCAATAGCCGCTCGGGCGCCATGTAGGGCGCGGTGCCGTAAGGCAGTCGGAACTCCTCCTGCAACAAGTCGGGCAGATGATTATGGTGCGACAGGCCATAGTCGATCAGCACGGCTTCTCCGCTATCGCGGAACATGATGCTGCTCGGCTTGATGTCGTGATGGATCACGTTCTGCCGGTGCAGATCGGCCAGGGCGGTTGCGATTTTCGCGACCAGCTGCCGGACCTCCTCATACGGCAGCGGCAGGTCGGGCAGCCGCTTGTAGAGCGTGGTCCCGGGGATGCGCTCGATCACGGCGTAGGCCTGGTGGGCGAAATCGCCGGTGCCGAAACATGCGGGCACGTGCGGCCCGGCCAGCCGCGGCAGGATCATCATCTCCATCTCGAAGGAGACGATCGACGCGGGGTCCTCGCCCTCCGAGGCCCGCGGAATCTTCATCAGCAGCGGCAAATCGATGTCGGGATGGGTGACCGTCCACAGCGTCGCCATGCCGCCGGCATGGACGCATTCGCCGATGGTGTAGCCGTCGATCTCCGCGCCTGATTTGACCAGGGGTTTCGGCATCGGCCTCTAGCGCCCCAACGACAGCCGGTCGGCAAGCCAATGCGGCAGGCCGTTCTCGCGGATCCGGCTCGCGGCCGTCTCGATATCGTAAGGTGCGCGGCAATAGGTGATCTGACACGAGACCGTGTCGAACAGCACGAAAGCCGCGGATGGATCGCTATCGCGTGGCTGGCCGACCGAGCCGAGCACCGCAAGCCATTGCCGCCCGCGCAGCAGCGGTACGGAGACGTCGGTCTTGGGCACGAGGCCCGTCATCTTCGCCGTCACCGACATCGAATAGATCGCCGGACGGTGGATGTGGCCGCAGAAGGTGACATGGGCCGGCGTCGCAATCAGGCTCTTGGCGGCGTCCGCCGTCGATCTGATATAGTGCCAGCTTCGGGGGCTGGAGGCTTCCGAATGCACGAACAGGCGATCGCCGTCCTCCACAAGCATCGGCAATTCCGCCAGGAACCGCCGCTGCGCGGTGTCGAGCCGGCCGCGCGTCCATTCGATCGCGACTTGCGCCTCGGCATTCATCGTTTCGGCCGAGGAATTTACCGCTTGGTCATGATTGCCGCGCACGGCGACGGCGCCCTGGGCAACCAGCTCCATCGCGGTATCCACCACCCATTCCGGATCCGCGCCATAGCCGACGAAGTCGCCGAGCAGGATGAACCGCTCCGCGCCACGCGCCCGCGCGACCTTCAGGCACGCCTCGAACGCCTGCCGGTTGCCGTGGATATCCGAGAAGACAGCGAGAAGCACGCACCCTCCACCCCAAAGCTCTTATCGGAAGCCGATAAGGCCAAATTGAGGGACGTCAAGATGCGCCTGCACGGGTCTGTTTTCCAGCGGGCTTCTGCGGCGATGGTGAAGGAGCCTATTGCTCGTCCTTCGGCGGCATCCGGGGCGGCGGCACCGGCGTGAACACAGCGCCTTGCGCGCCGGCCTGCGGAGCGCTGAACTCGCCGGTCGAGGAATCACCTCCGCTCGTTTCCATGATGGTCTTGGGCGTCACATATTCTCTGACCATGTCGATCAGGCTGCCATCGCCGCCGCCGAAATCAGCGGCGCGGCCGCCTTGCGGATGTCCCAGCGCGATCTCGTTCTCTGCCGCATGGGTCTTGTCGGCCAGCCTGTCATTGTAGGGCACACGAAAGGCGCGCGGGATCCCGCTCGGGCGATTGTCCTCGTCCAGCTGCTCGACCCAAAGATAGATCGAGCCGGGATCGCCCTCCAGCGAATGCGGTTCGACGATGCGGGCCTTCAGCAGCTTGAAGGTTGCCGGCAGCCGGTCGACGCTGGCCCAGCCGAGCAGCCCACGCATTTCCGTAAAGCTGACGACATAGAACGCGCTGGTCACGACCACCGCGACCGCCTTGAACGACCAGTGCAGCCGCGCATAGACCAACACGACCAGCAGCAGTGCGCCGATGACCGCGTAGGCTATCGATAGCGTGAGGATGACCGTCTGCAAGCTATTCACGGCGCACTCTCACAGCGTTCTTGCTCACACCGGTGCTCGGGTCGAGATCGGCGCCATTGCGCCAGCCGCTGCGGAACGTCTCCAGCAGCGATTTAGGCCGCTGGTCCACATTGACGACCTTACCCTCGGCATCGAGCCGGAACCGCACCGCGGTCTTCTCGTCGCCGGTATGATCGAGGGTGAACTTGTTGTCGAAGACCACTTGCGCGGTCGGATTGAGCTTCTGCACCTTCACATTGGCCGTGACGGGTTCGCCGGTCGTCGCCACGAAATGCGAGACATTGACGGTGTATTCGCCGGGAACGATGCCCCGCACCGTGACGATCTCCTCGCGAATCGGCGAGGCGATCTTCTTGCCGTTGACCACGATGAAGTCGTTGGCTCCGCCGCGATCGTCGCGGTCGAGCGTGAGGAAGCCGGCCTCGCGGTGGCGATACCAGGCGATATTACCCACGGGATCCTGCACGAACAAGTCGAGATCGTCAGGATGGCTGTCCGGCCAGTCCAGCGTGATCATGAACTCGGCCTTGGAGTCGATCTTGCCGTCCTTGGCGTCCGGCGAGACCGCGAGCAGCGCGAGGAAGAACAGGAAAGCGATCACCTGAAGCGCCTTGAACAGCATCACGCCCAGGGGATCGAACGGCTCCTCACGCGGATAGAGGCCAAAGTCGTCCATCATGACGGGGTTCCAGCGCCTTTGCGCTCCAGCACCGGCGTCACATAAGTCTCGGTCAACACCACCGCATCGGAGAACACCCGCTGGGTCGCAGCGTCCAGCATGTAGTACTGGATCCGGACCAGGATCGAGCCGACCAGGCCCGCCAGCGTCGTGTACATCGCGACTGCCATGCCGTCGCTCATCAGTCCCATCGAGGAGCGCATCGCGACCTTGTCGGCGGCGTCCAGCCCCGCGATCGGCGCCAACATGATGATGAAGCCGACGATGGTGCCGAGCAGGCCGAGCTTCATCAGCGTGTCGGAGACGAAGGCACCGAACCCGTTGGAGCCGCGCAGGCGGTCGGCCAGCGTCCGCAGCAGCAGCGTCTGGTCGACCGGCCGATAATCCTGCGCGGCGGCCTTGGTCACCAGGCTCTCGATGTGGTCCCGCACCAGCCCGCGTGGCAGCGCGGCTGCGCCGGCGTCGAGCGCCTGGCCGCCCTCGGGCGCCGCAAGCACCGCGCGGCAGCGCCTTGCCGCCGCGCCCTCACGGGCAATGGCCCGCGTGCGCAGGAAGCAATGACCGCAGGTGACGACATAGAGCAGCGCGATCACGCTGGAAATGTAGGTGCGGTCCGAGGTCAGCATCAGGCGGATCAGGCCGAAGCGCCACAGCAGCACGACGGCGAAGATCGAAAGCCCGGTGAAGATCATCCAGAACAGCAGCGCGCTGCGCTCGGATGGGTCGGTCGCGCTCCCCGCGATCGGTCCAATCGTCATCGAACTCATGCTGCACTGCTCCTGGCCCGCAAAGATCTGCCCGCAAAGATTGGCCGGCAACGATTCCCGCCCGATTAGATCAAAGCCGCCGCCCCCGGTCCAAAGACCCATGCCCAATCCGGCTTGGGAAATTTGCCCGAGCTGTCATCCGGCCCTGCCTCGCAATTGGCAAGGCGCGGCGGCGTTGTTAGGCTGAGCTTATCAAAGGTTGAGGGTGATCGCATGCGCCTCGTGCTTCAGCTTGTCGCCCGTTTGCTGCTTATCGTAGTGGTGTGCCTCGGCGCGGCGACCGTATGGGCCACGTTCGACGCCTATCGCAGCGTCGACCGGGCCACGGCGGCCTCGGCGCAACGGGTCGCGCAGGCGCTTCAGGCGTTGTACTGGCACGAGTTCTTGTTGCGCAGCAGCAGAACGCGCGAGCAGCTGCTGCCGGTTCCGGAGTGGCGCACGCTGGAGACGATGAAGCTGATCTCGCCCGGCGTCTGCGTCGAATTCCAGCCGGCGATCGCGTTCGAAAAGCCGCTCTGCGGCCAGAGCGAGGGGCTAGGCAAGACGCCGCCGCGCTGGTTCGCATCGATTGTGCCGACCTTCCTCGGCAGCCACGCCGAAGTGATACGGCCCGTCAGTCCCCGCGCGGCGACCGCCGGAACGGTGGTCGCGACGCCGGATGCGGCGGCCGCCATCTCGCTCGCCTGGGAGTACATCCTCAACGTGATCGACGTCGCGCTGCTGATGGCGGCGGCGATTGCGCTGCTGGCTTCACTCGCGATCGCGCATGCGCTGGCGCCGGCGCGCACGATCGTGACCGCCTTGCAGCGCATGGCGCGCGGCCAGTATCGCACGAAACTGCCGCGCTTCCGCTCGATGGAGCTTGCGATGATCGGCAGCGCCGTCGGCGAGCTCGGCGGCCGGCTGGAGGAAGCGACCGAACAGCGCGCGGCGCTGACGCGGCGGCTGATCGAGATCCGCGACGACGAGCGCCGTGCGCTCGCCCGCGAGTTGCACGACGAGTTCGGGCAAAATCTTTCCGCCATCCTCGCCTTCGCCAACACCATCGAGACGGCGAGCACGAAGACAGACAAGGACAACGCCATCGCGCAGGACGCGCGGATGATCTCGCAGGCCACGCATCATCTGATGGCCTCGCTGCGCGATGCGCTGAAGCGGCTGCGCAATCCCCTGCCTGCGGAGCTTGGACTGGAGGCGAGCCTCGTGAATTTGGTGGATAGCTGGCGTTCGGAGAGCGCGGCGCGGCCGACGATCCAGCTCGATCTCAAGGGCGATCTCACCGACATCAGCGGCCCGGCCGCCACCACCGCCTATCGCGTCGCGCAGGAGTGCCTGACCAACGCGTTGCGCCACGGCGCGGCACGCGAGATTTCCCTGCGCGTCGAGCGGCGCACGGGCGACGACGATTCGTTGCTGATCCGTGTCGAGGACGATGGCGGCGGCGATGCGGCACGCGTGGCGCGGTCGGCCGGCTTTGGCCTCACCGGCATCCGCGAGCGCGTCGCGGCGGCCGGCGGATCATTGTCGATCCTGCCCGCCCATGGCGGACTCAGCGTCGCCGCCACGATCCCGCTGGCCGCGTGAGGCCGGGATGAACGAGATTGCGGCAACAGGAATCTCCGTGCTGCTGGTCGACGATCATCCGATCGTCCGCCAGGGCTACCGGCGTGTGCTGGAGAGCCAGGGCGATCTCCATGTCGTGGCGGAAGCCGACAGCGCCGCGGACGCCTACAGCGCCTTCAAGGCGCACGATCCTGATGTCGTCGTGCTTGATATCTCGATGCCCGGCGCGAGCGGGCTGGAGGCGATCCGCAACATCCGCGCGCGCAGCCCGCGGGCGCGGATCCTCGTTTTCACCATGCACAACGAGGCCGTGCTGGTGAAGGCCGCCTTCGGCGCCGGCGCCAGCGGCTTCGTCACCAAGAGCAGCGAGCCGTCGTCGGTCGTGTCCGCGATCCGCAGCGTTGCGCGCGGCGAACGCGCCATGAGCGACGACGTCGCGCATATTCTCGCCGAGGACAGCCTGTCGGCGGGCTCTGCGCTGGATCAACTGGGTGAGCGCGAGATTGAGATCCTGCGCCAGTTCGCCGGCGGCGCCACCACCGAACAGATCGCGACGCATCTCAATCTCAGTGTGAAGACGGTGCAGAACTATCACTATCTGATCAAGACCAAGACCGGCGCGCGCACCGACGCGCAGCTCGTACGCTTGGCGGCGAGTTGCGGGCTGACGCGGATTTAGAGTGGGATGTTGCGCGCTTTCTTCCTTCTCCCCTCGTGGGAGAAGGTGGCGCGAAGCGCCGGATGAGGGGTCGCTTCCGCGACTAAATTTGCTCGAGAGCGAAGCTCTAAGCCTTCAGTCCGCGCAGCACCAGCGCCAGCGTTGCGTCGACGCGCGCGGGCAGGTCGGCGTCCTTCCACTCGTCGGCATGGGCCGGATGGTGGAAGCGCACGGTCGCATCGAAGAGCGCGCGCGCGGTGGTCTTGACGTCGTCGACAGCAAATACGCCCTGCTTCACGCCGTCGGTCAGAATCGCCGCGATCTGGTCGATCATGGTGTCCTTGTGACATTTGACGGCTGCGCAGGCCTCGCGGGCCAGCGTCAGATAGGTGTCGAACATCTCGGGATCGTCGAGCACGCGCGAACGCTTGGCCGCGAACAGCGTGCGCAGCCAACGGTCGAGCCTGTCAGGCGCCGGGCCTTGCTCCTTGGCGATCGCCAGCAACGGCGCGTCGATGCGGTCCAGCCAGCGTTTGGCGACGGCCTCGCGCAGCGAGGCCTTGCTCGGGAAATGGCGATAGACGCTGCCGTGGCTCACATCGAGCGCACGGGCAACGTCGACCACGGTGGCCTTGGCAAGTCCGTAGCGCCGCAATACGTCCTCGGTGACTTCGAGGATCCGCTCCGGCGTCAGGATAACGGCTTCATTCATGCCAGCACCTTGTTCCCGTTCAGGGTTGACCCGGCGATGGAGCTGCTTCCGAAGCGCCCCAACCGGTCGTTTCGGAAAGCTCTCGCCTCAATGAGGCAGTTTTGCAGCCTGCGCCGCGATCTGGCGCGCGACCAGTAAATTGAGCCAGTGCCCAATTGTGCCGGTCAGATTGATGATTTCGGTCGTCATTGCCTTAAGTCTCCATTCGTCCGCGGTCCCCTCTCTTCGATTTCGCCCTGCGATCCGCATTTGTTTCGGATGTCGGGACTTCCGGGGGTAGCCGCGGGACGCCCAATCGGAGCGTCCGAGCACGGATATACATGTCTCGCTGACAGATTTCAATATCTGTCAGTCAATGCTCCGTGATTGACAGTTAATTTTTGCCACCCAGGAGCTGCAAGTCCCGCCCGGCGGGCCGGCCCGCCCCCCGGTCACCCCTCGACCTCGCGCGCCGGCCTGATCGACATGCTCCTGTGACACGGCGGTGGCTTACGCTACGCTGACCCACCCACCGAATTCATCATAAGAAACGGACCCCTCCCCATGCCCATCGTCAACCGTATTGCCGCCCTCTCCGACGAAATGGCCGCCTGGCGCCATGACTTCCACGAGAACCCGGAGCTGCAATACGAAGTCCACCGCACCGCCGGCATCGTCGCTGACAGACTGCGCGAATTCGGCTGCGACGAGGTGGTGACGGGCATCGGCCGCACCGGCGTGGTCGGCGTGATCCGCGGCCGCAAATCGGCCTCCGGCAAGACCATTGGGCTCCGCGCCGACATGGACGCGCTGCCGATCATGGAGACGTCGGGCGTCGCCTACGCCTCAAAAGTCCCCGGCAAGATGCACGCCTGCGGCCATGACGGCCACACCGCCATGCTGCTGGGGGCCGCAAAATATCTCGCCGAGACCCGCAACTTCGACGGCAACGCGATCGTGATTTTCCAGCCCGCCGAGGAAGGCGGCGGCGGCGGCAAGGCCATGGTCGAGGACGGCCTGATGACGCGCTGGAACATCCAGGAGGTCTACGGCATGCACAACATGCCGGGCCTGCCCGAAGGCCATTTCGCCACGACCCCCGGCGCGATGCTCGCCTCCTCCGACAACATCCAGATCACCGTTCACGGCAAGGGCGGCCACGCCGGCGCGGGTCCGCACAAATCCGTCGACAGCGTGCTGATCGGCTCGCAGATCGTCAATGCGCTGCAATCGATCGTCGCGCGCAACGTCGATCCGCTCAAATCGGCGGTCATCTCGATCACGCAGTTTCATTCCGGCACGGCCTTCAACATCATCCCGGAGATCGCCGAGCTCGGCGGCACCGTGCGCACGCTCGATCCTGACGTGCGCGATCTCGTGGAGCGCCGCATCGGCGAGGTCGCCGACAACGTCGCGCGCGCCTATGGCGGCTCGGCGGAGACGAAGTACACGCGGATGTATCCGGTGACGATGAACCATCCACGCGAGGCCGGCCTTGCCGCCGACATCGCCCGCGACATCGTCGGCAGCGAGCGCGTCAACGACAAGTTCATTCCGATGATGGGCGCCGAGGACTTCTCCTTCATGCTGGAAGCCCGCCCGGGCGCGATGATCCTGGTCGGCATGGGCGACGGCAACGAGTGCCACCACCCGGCCTATATCTTCAACGACAACATTCTGGGCCACGGCGCCTCGTTCTGGGCGCGGCTGGTCGAGACACGGATGCCGGCGGGCTAGCAGGCCTGCGGGGTGGGTTTGCGTAAGCGTAACCCATCCCACGACCGTACACCGCTCATCCCTGATATTGCAGCACGTGCATGCCTGCGTTCCAGTCGGAGACGAACATCAGCCCGTCAGGCCGGACATAGGCGTCACAGGTCTTGGCCGCGAGCGCGACGTTCGGGCGGGGATCAACGAGCTTCTTCGGCGTCGGCGGCACCCAGTACGCGATCTCCCTTGGCGCAAAGGCGTCCTTGATGTCGAACACCCTGACGCCGGCATTATTGTAGGTCGCGAAGATCGTTTCCTCGCTCTGGAACGCGCCCGGGCGGTTCTCGTGCAGATTGTGCGGACCGAAAGTGCCGTTGGTGCAGAAGTCACGATCGCGCGGCGTCGGCAGGGTTGCGATCGGCACCGGGTTATCCGGCGCGCGCACGTCGAGCACGAAGGTATGGAACAGACCCTTGGCGCATTGGTCCGCATTGGCTTCATCAGCGACGATCGCAAGCTGACGCTTCGGCAGCGGCAATGGAGTGTGCGTGCCGCCCGCGAAGGGCGGCGACCAGTTGATGTGGGACAGCAGCTTTGGATTGGTGGGATCGCTGATGTCATGGATGGTGAAGCCGCCATCGCGCCAGGCAGCATAGCCACGATCGCCCGCCGTGATCATGTGATGGAGTGCGAAGCGCTTGCCCTTCGGGGTTGCCGGCTCGCCGGCCGCGCGGTTCATGCCCGGCAGCCACCATTTTGCGACGATCTCCGGCTTCGTGATGGTTTTGAGATCGACCACGCAAAGGATGTGGTCGGTGAAGCCGTCGAGATGCGCCGACACATAGGCGTAACGGCCGCCTGGCCACCAGAGACGGTTGATGCCGAAGCCGGGCATTTCGAGGAACGCGATCTCGCGCATCTCGTTCGGTTTCGAGATGTCGTGGATCGAGAGGCCGGAGCGGAATTTCTTGGCCTTGGTGATGCTGTCGACCAGCGTGTTCTCGAAATAGCCGCGCATATTGTCGTAGGACTGCATCGCGACGATGTTGGCGCCGTTCGCGAGCAGCAGCAGGTCTTCCGCCACCTGCAAATGGTGGGTGCGGGTGTATTGCCCCGCGGTGAAGAAATTGACCGGCTTCAGCGCACGCGGATCGGATGCATCCAGGATCGTCACGCCATCACTGAACATGTGCCCGACATAGACGTGCTGCCGGTTGAACATCACCTGCACGCTGTCGGGCCGGCCGCCGATATCGCTGTAGGAGATGTGCTGGATGCCCTTGCCGATGCCCTCCGGCGGAATGTCGGCCTCTGAAGCCGATGCCGGCCTCGTCCCGACGGCCAACGCGGCGGCGCCCAGCGCGCCCGACAATTGCTGAAGGTGACGGCGGCGAGAGACTTGGAGCATCGATTTCCCCCCATTTTTTTTTGGAGATGATGGTCGCTTGCGGCGAGGCGTGCAAGCCTGGTGTCCGTCCCCTCGCCTACACCTGCACCACCTCGTGCCGCATCACGAACGGCGCCAGCAGCGTGTGCACGTCGCCGGCGACGACCTCGCGCTGGTCTGCCGGCAGGCCCGCGAGCGTCACGGTGGCGATCGAGCCGTGGCTGCCGTGGGCGCCGACCTTCACCTTGCAGTCGATGCCGCGCTCGATGAGCGGCGTCAGCACCTTCGTGAACACGCGTTGCGCGGCGTCCCAGCGCAGCTGCGGCTTGAACACCTTGCCGACGCCGGTCACCGGCATCGGATCGATCGGAATGACCTGTACCGGGACAGCGGCGCGCTCCGGCGTACGC
Source organism: Bradyrhizobium sp. 21 (assembly GCF_023073335.1). Lineage (GTDB taxonomy): Bacteria > Pseudomonadota > Alphaproteobacteria > Rhizobiales > Xanthobacteraceae > Bradyrhizobium. The sequence goes on along the minus strand of NZ_JADPJG010000026.1, from coordinate 8,050 downwards.
TCCCGCACCCATGTCTCCAGTTCACCCGGTTCGACAGTCGCGCCCGGCTTCAGCTGCACGTAACCCACGGGCAGTTCGCCGGCATAGGCGTCGGGCTGGCCGACCACCGCGGCGAATCCGACGGCGGGATGGCGGAATATGATCTCCTCGATCGGCGCCGGGTCGATATTGTGGCCGCCGCGGATCACGAGATCCTTGGCGCGGCCGGTGATCCAGAGATAGCCGTCGGCATCGAGCCGGCCGAGATCGCCGGAATTGACCCAGACCTCGTCGACGAAGGCGCCCTTGTTGTGCTCGTCGTTGAGATAGCCGCCGAACACGCCGGGCCCGGCCATGATGACAACGCCGATCTCGTCAGGCTTGCAATCGCGGATCAGGCGGCCGTCCGCATCGAGTTGGACAATGCGCACGCGCGAGTAAGGCATGGGAAGGCCGACCGAGCCGAGCCGGATCGGTCGTGACGGATAGGCGAGCGTGTGCACGCTCGAGGTTTCGGTCATGCCGTAGACCTCGACCACCGGCAGGTTGAGCTTGTCCTGGATCGCCGAGCCGACAGCGACCGGAATGGCCGAGCCGCCGCCAGCGGCATATTTCAGGCTGGAAATGTCGGCGTTGCCCCGCGGCACCGCGAGGGTGGCCGCCAGCACCGTCGGCACGCTCGACAGCGCCTCCGGCTTGAAGCGCTCGACCAGCCCCCAGATGTTCTTCACCGCATTCGGATTGCGCCAGCCGCTTGGCGACAGCACGACCAGCGAACCGCCGGCCGACAGCGTCAGCAGCACCTGCGTCAGCGAGCCCCCGACGTGAAACAGCGGCATGCCGAACAACATGTTGGCACCGGGCTTCGACTTCAGCAGCAGATTGAGCGCCCAGGCCTGATAGACTTGGTTGGCATGCGTGTGCCGCACCAGCTTTGGCGTGCCGGTGGTGCCGCCGGTGTGGAAATAGGCGGCGATGTCGCGCCCTAGAATCTTGCGCCCGCTGACAAGCCGGTCGGAAGGCTGCTGCTTGATCAGGTCGTTGAAGGCAAAGATGCCCTTCTCGGGATCGTCGCCGCCGAATACCTGCACGATGGCCTTGAGGTTCTTGAGTTGCGGGCGGATCTGCTCGACCTTCTGCCAGATGTCGGTGCCGGGCATCGGTCCGAGCGCCACCAGGATTTTTGTGTTCGCCGCCTCCAAAATCTCCGCGATCTGGTGCGGCTCCAGCAGTGGATTGACGGGATTGGCGATGCCGGCGGCCTCCGCGCCGAACAGTGTCACGAAGGCATCAGGCACCAGCGGCAACATGAAGCTGACGACGTCGCCTTTCTCGACACCGAGCGCGTGAAACATGTTGGCGGCCTGCGTCACGCGCGCGATGAAATCGTGGTATGTGACCACGACCGGCGCATCGGCAGGATCGGCATTTTGCAGGAACTGAATCGCCGCCCCGTCGGGGTTGCGCGCCGCGCCCAGCCTGATGGCGTCATAGGTGCTCTCGGCCGCGACGCGATCGGCGTAAGGGACCTGCTCGAAGGCTCGAACCTCTACGTCCGTTGCCAGATCCGGATAGTCGTTGCCGATGAGCAGATCGAGCGCGTGGATGCCCGCCATGAATTCCGTCCTCCCTCAGATGTATTTCCCCGCGCCCTGTCTTTTGACTTTTTGGACTGGCGGGGCCCCGACCGACCGGCCGGCCGAGGGCGGACAGAATGATGGATGATTTGGCGTTCGTCCATGGCCCGATGCAATCGGCCACACGCTACAATCCGTCGTCGCCCCCTGAGAAGTTACGAGCGATCGGGCGTCCAGCCCATCGCGTTGAAATCGGCCGGCGCAGGCATCACTTCCGGCTCCGCCGTCGGCTTTCGCAAGATTGCATCCGCACGGTTTGAATCAGCCAGCTCAATGGGGACGCCCGCCTTGCTATGGGCAAGTATGCCGGTCAGCGCCGGCGGTGCGGACATCACGTACCGGTCCGCCGCCTCGATCAGGCGGAGCAGCTCCTCGCGAATGAAGGCCGCTGACCATTCGGACGGCAGCCCCCTCACGGCGACGAACTCCTCGGCCGGGATCGACAAGGCATGGCGGCGAATCTCGTCGATGGTTCGGCGCGGAGAAAAATTGGGCGGTTTGCCGGCCGCTGCGAGCACGAGGGGTCCGAGCGGACAATAATCACGGCCGATTGCGACGAGATCGGCGATATCGCGCGCCTTCGAGCGGCCGGCGCCAGCCAACACCTTGTTGATGGCGAGGTCAGCCTGATGGAGCCGTGCCCCCCATTGCTCGTCCTTTACGAGTGGAAAGAACCGAAGCCGCGTCTCTGCGAACCACTGGATGATCGTCGTTTCGGAATCTCGCGAAATGGTCGCATCCACACAGCCATAGATGATGTAGTCGCGATGCGTCTTGAAGCCGGCAGCATCGAGGACGGCGAGATCGGCCTTTGCGCTCTCGGTCACCTCTTCGTCGGTGTCATGGAAGATGTCGATGTCGTCGGATCGCCGCTCCCAGTCCTTGTTGAGCATCAGGCCGCCGGCAAGGTAGCTGCTGTCCGAGCGATTTCTGGCGAGCAGTTTCAGAATGTCGCTCTGCAATTTGCTGAGAGCCATCTTTTAGTTCTCCGAAGCATTGACGCGGTCGAGCATCTTCCTGCCCATGGCAAAGGCTCTCGCATCGCCCCGCTCGATCATGGCGCGCGCGGCGACGGCGGCGCGGGACCGCAGATCGGGAAGCCTATCGAGATCGACATTGTCGAGAATGCGGGATCCATAGAGACGGAGCGCACCGTCGAGCAGCGATTGCAATTCTTTGGTCAGGCGGTGCTCCGCGCGCACGCGCGAGGCAAGTGCCAAGACCTCATCGCGTGCAGCCGGCGGAATCAGGACTTCGACGCGCACGAGGTCGGCCGCACCACCTTGGCTGCGATATTTCCTGACGCGTTTGTTCGCAGGGACCATAGGTTGCCTCGCTCAGCGAACCATCAAGCTATCATGTGTATCCCGGTTACGCAAATACGTATCCCGGTTACAAAGATATCACATTGATATTGCTTTTAGTTTATACGAATTCCTCCCACGCAATGAACCTCACGGCAGGATAGGCGGACCAAGGACTTGGCAGCGACTTCGCCGAACGACGCTGCGCCACGACACGCGAGGACACCATGACCAAGGCCCTTGGGGATCGAACCAGACGGCGCGCGGTCGCACTTTCGATCGCCATTGCGATCGCCCTGCCCCGCGCAGCCCTCGCCGAGGACAGCCAGTTCGACAAGATGCGCGCCAAGATCGCGGCCTTCGTCGCCGACAAGATGGAGAAGCTCGGCGGGTCGCGCATCGTCTACAAGGTGGACACCGACGGCCTGCGCGAGAGCGTCGTCACGGATTTGCGCGACGACGTCTACAAGACCGTGCGCGAGGGCAAGATCGCCTTCTCCGGTCTTGCGGTCCACGACGGCGCCGTCGAGTTGAAGATCGCCGACGCCAAGGGCCGCGAGCAGCTCGCGCGCAAGCTCGCGTCAGCCGCGGAAGGCTTGCCGTCGCATGCGCTCACCGTGACCGACGGCGGCGACGGAATGGTCAGGCTCGCGCCAACCGATGCCGCATCCGCCGCGCGGCTGCACGAGCTCGTCGAAGAAGCCATCGCCATGGTCGAGCAGCGCCTCAAGGAGGCCGACGTCAAGCTCGCCAGCGTCCAGCCTGAAGGGACGGACCGCATCCGCATCTTCCTGCCTGGTGTGATGGAGCCAGAGCGCGTCACCGCGGTGTTCGCCCGAAGGGTCAAGGTCGGCTTCCGCCTGATCGACCTCTCGATGCCGCCCGAGCAGGCGCAATCCGGCACGCCGCCGGCAGGCACGGAAGTCCTGCTCGGCTTCAAGGACAAGAGCGCTTATCTGGTCGCCAAGGACAGCGCGCTCGACGGCGACGACATCAGCTATGCCGGCCCGGGATTTGCCAGCGGCACGAAGGACCCGATCGCCTCGTTCCGCTTCAACGGCCGCGGCACCCGACGCTTTGCCCACATCACCGAAGAGAACATTGGAAAGCCCTTCGCCATCGTGCTCGACGACAAGGTGATCTCCGCCCCCGTGATCCGCGAGCCCATCACCGGCGGCTCGGGCCAGATCTCGGGGAATTTCACCCTGGAGGAAGCCAACAGCGTCGCCATGCTGCTACGCGCCGGTTCGCTGCCTGGGCACCTCGGCCTGGTCGTGCAGCAGGTCGTGCAGCCCGCCGCCAAGCCCTAAGGTGGAGACCGCCCCACGCCCCCGTGGGGGCGCTGAGGTCCATCGACGACGCCGAAGCTCGGCCCCGGAAGCCCCGAATCACGGACCGCGCTACGGCCATACGCACGACCCAAACAGGTAATTGCCGAAACGCCCGATCAGGCTAAAATTTGCCTCTTGCGGCATGACGGCCGAAGGCTCCATTCAAGCAGTCGTCATTCGATTTCGGCTATACGAAGACCGACCAGGACTGAAGGCCTTACGCGGGGTTAGTACCATGCCGTCCGGCAGCGCAGACATTTCGTCGATCCTCGATCGCATTCTCGATGCGGCGACGGATAATCTCAGGATCGCCAAGATCCTGGTCCAGATGGGCCTCGACCCCAACAACGTCACCTACGACGCGATCTTCAACCGGATGCTGGAGATCTTCGTCCACAACATCACGCTGGCCAATATGTTCGCCGCGGTCGGTGCCGGCTTCTTCGTCGCCACCCTCCTGATGCGGACGATGGTGCCGCTGCGCGTCGCCAACATGATCGGCTGCGCGTTCTTTGCCGTCTTCGGCGCGCTCTCCGCCAACGTCTCGACGTTCCTGCTCTATCTCCTGCTGCTGCCGATCAACGCCTTGCGCCTGCGGCAGATGCTCAAGCTCGTCAAGAAGGCGCGCCATGCGGCCGAAGGCGACATGTCGATCGAATGGCTCAAGCCGTTCATGACCGAGCGCAAATATCGCCGTGGCGACACGCTCTTCAAGCTGGGCGATCCGGCCAAGGAGATGCTCCTCACGGTCACCGGCAAATTCCTGGTCAAGGAGATCAGCGTCGAGATCGGGCCCGGCGCACTGATGGGAGAACTCGGCTTCCTCACACCGGGCAACCGGCGCACCGGAACCATCGAATGCATCGAAGACGGACAGGTGCTGACGATCACCTATGACCGGCTGCTCGAGATTTACTTCCAGGACCCGCAATTCGGCTACTACTTCCTGGTGCTCACCAGCCAGCGCCTGCTGCAAAACATCGACCGCCTGCAGACGCAGCTGAACGCGGCGCGGACGGCCACCACGAACAGAATCGCGTGAACCGGGCGGCCGAATACGCTTCGGCCCCCACTCCCATCGTTCCCAGGATCAGGCGTTGGTGCCGCCGTCGACCGTGAGGTTCGCACCGGTGATGTAGGACGCCTCGCGGCTGGCAACGAACGCGACCAGCGCCGCTACCTCCTCCGCCTTGCCGTAGCGGTTAAGCGCGGTGGCTGCCTTTTGCGGGGTCGCCCAGTCGCCGGATGCCGGATTGAGATCCGTGTCGATAGGTCCCGGCTGGACGTTGTTGACGGTGATGCCGCGGTCACCGACCTCGCGCGACAGACCTTGCGTGAACATCCGGATCGCAGCCTTCGTTGCCGAGTACGGCACCAGTCCCGGCGTCATCATGCGCTCGCCGACGCTGGAGCCGATCGAGATGATGCGGCCGCCGTCGTTCATCTGCTTCAGCGCGGCCTGCGTGGCGATGAAGACACCGCGGATGTTCAGATTGATCACCTGGTCCAGTTCCTCCAGCGTGGTCTCTTCGAATTTCTTGGGGATTGCCGTGCCGGCATTGTTCACGAGCACGTCGAGCTTACCGAACGTGTTGACGGTCTTTTCGACCGCCGCCTGGACAGCCTTGCGATCGGTGGCGTCGGCCTGGATCGCGATCGCCTTGCCGCCGGCGCCTTCGATCCCCTTGACGACGGAGGCTGCGGCGTCCGCGCCTCGGCTGTAGGTGATGGCTACTTGCGCGCCGTCGGCGGCCAGTCGCCTGGCGATGGCGGCGCCGATGCCGCGTGAGCCGCCGGTGACGAGTGCAGTTTTGCCTTCGAGTTTCTTTGACATGGTGACGTTCCAGTTTTGGAGTTAAGAGAAAATTGCGGCCTGCTCAGAGCTTCGAGCCGCCGTCGACGTGGATGGTGTCACCGGTGATCCAGCGCGCCTCGGGCGAGGCGAGGAAAGCGATCGCATCCGCGATGTCGTCGGGCTCGGCGATCCGCTTCAGCGTCTGCATGCCGAGCGTGTAGTCGCGGCCCGCATCGGTCTTGGCGAAAGACGACATCTCGGTCGCCACCACACCCGGCGCCACCGCGTTGACGCGCACCCCGCGCGCGCCGAGCGCCGCCGCAAAGTGTTTCACCAGCGTGTCGATCGCGCCCTTGGACCGTGGTCGAAGAAGCGCTCGTCCGTGCTGCCGAGCGACCACCGCCTGGCCAAGCTCGACAGCATCGACCTGGCCAAGCTGGAGGGGACGCCCTTCATCAACGTGTCGGATACCGCGCCTGCGCTTCGCAAGGTCATTGACCGCTACCTCGGCACCAGCGGCCGATCGATCGCGACGGCCCACGAGGCCGACAACCTCGCCATGGCGGTGTCGATGGTTGCCTCCACCCGCGGCTTCGCCCTGATACCGGGCTACATCAAGAACTTCCTGCCGTGGTCGGTCGTCAGCCGCCCGCTCAGGGGCAAGCCGCCGACGATCGATCTCGTGATCGGCTATCACAAAGCGAACGCGTCGCCGATCCTTGCAAAGTTCATCTCACGGCTGGACGACCTGATCGAGCGCGCGACCAAACACATGCCGCGCTGATCGCCGCCCGCTCAGCTCAGCAGCAGCGCCATCCCCGGGTCGCCCTTCTCCATCGCACGCCGGTAGGCCGCGCGCGCCCCGATACGACCGAGATATTTGACCACGTTCGGACAGCGCTGGAGATCATAGGGCTGGAAATAGCGCATCGTGGTGAGCGAGAAGCCCATCATGATGTCAGCGGTGGTGAAGGCCTTGCCTGCCAGATACTCGGCGTCGCGAAGCCGCGCATCGACCAGATCGAAGGCGCGGTCGACGCGCCCCCTGGTTGCGACCAGCATCGGATTGTCCTCGGCGAGCTTGAGCCGGTTCAGGATCATCAGCCGGCCCATACCGGCCTGCAGCGTGCCGTTGGCGAAGTGAAACCAGTACAGGAATTGCGCGAAATCAGGGTCATCAGGGCGGAGCATGAGGCGTCCATGACCGTACTTCGCCATGATGTAATCGACGATGGCGCCGGACTCTGCGAGCACGAGGTTCTCGTCGGTGATCACGGGCGCGGCCCCGATCGGATGCAGCGCCTTGTACTCGGCCGGCGCCAGCATGGTGACGGGATCGCGCGTGTAGCGCTTCAGCTCGTAGGGAATTTCGAGCTCCTCGCAAAGCCAGACGATGCGCTCGGATTGTGATTTGCCGAGATGATGGACGGTGAGCATGAGGCCTCCTGCGATCCGAGTTCAGGCATCAGCCTAGCGCACCCGACCGCTCGCATGAAGGGCCGGCGACGACTGCCTGGGAGTGATCGCGGGCGGGACTTGCGCTTGCAGTTGTTCCTAAAAACACTGACGCCAGGAAGGCGCCATTGACTGATCGAGGACGAATGAGACCACGTCGAGTCTTGCCGAATTCGCAGCGCTTTGTCGGGACCTGTCGGGCAAAACACCCCCGGTCGTATGGCGACGCGCCGCTGTCAAGCCGCATGCGCAAAAATATTCTGCTTTATAGAAATTCGGATTTGTCGTATGTGTCGCCCATCCCGGCTCGACCAAGAGGGGCGATCTTGAGTCGTCATTTTCGTGAGCCGGGCTTGCGGTGGACGCGGCAGCGTTCGGGCGCGAGAGGCTAAGGGCAGGGCGGATTGCTCTCCGTGAGCCCTAAGGCTTCGTGTCGACGAGCGGCGCTGCTAGGCTTCGTCTCGCCTTGGGGTCGATGGCAACGTGCACAACGCCGTCGGACCCTGTGGCGAAATGGCGGGCCGTGCGTACGGCAAAACCGTGTGGTCC
>NZ_JADPJG010000010.1 GCF_023073335.1 Bradyrhizobium sp. 21 | reverse complement strand
CCTTGTGTTGCCCGACGGGCAAAACACCCAACCAGCGGGTCAACCCGCGCATGCGAAAATATTCTACTTTACCGAAATTCGGCTTTCGCGTATTCGTGCGCCACCTCATCCCTGTCAGAGGGGCGTATCGCGATCGTCACGAAACGCGGGATGAGCCGTGGTGGACGCTGCCAGCATCGGCGCGAAGGGTATCGCAGGGCGGGAAACCGTGAGCGATGGCCAGCGCGCACACGACCGGTGCGGACAGCGTACGGCAAAACCGTGTCGTCCTGACGCCCGGGGTCTGTGCGTCAAGTCTTGTGGTGATGTGGGCGGCCCGACCGGGCCCACGCATCAGCCATCCGCAAGGCGACGGGGGCAATAGTGCATCGCTCCCCGGGGAGAGCTCGGCATAAGCCGTAAAACCACTGCGCAGGGAAGGCCGGTTGTTTGGCTTCACCTGTATGCCGCTGTGCAGACTTCTTACTGCAACTTCGCACAGTGGACCGTGGGTGCCCGGCCGGCATCCGGTCTTCCCTGCGCCCTCTGACAATGAGGGTGTACGAG
>NZ_JADPJG010000018.1 GCF_023073335.1 Bradyrhizobium sp. 21 | reverse complement strand
GCGTAGGTGAACACGCCATGGCCGTGGTAACCCTCAAGAGCCGGAGCATCATCCGTCGTTGCGGTGAGAAAAGTCCTGCCCGTCGCTCTCGCCATGCGGTTGAGGGCTCCGAGACGCTCGTCAATGTCGCTACCTCGAACGTTGCCCGTGAGCGAGCCGCTCTCGCAGGTGTCGTAGAGCAAGATGCTCTTGCGCGCCGGGATCTTGGCGAACCAGGCCTGAAACTTGCCCTGATCAATGCCTGACTTCTCTATCGAGGTCTCGTCTTCATAGCGGAAGTCGCGCGGTAGGAAGTAGTAGCGGCCGTTCTTGGTCTTGCCGTGGCCGGCCAGGAAGAACAGAAAAACGTCTCGTGGCTGCACCTTTGCACCGAGTTCGCTGAACACCTTGTCGAGATTGGCAACGTTAACATCACTATCCAAGACGTTAGTGACCTGGACATCAGCGTAAAGTCCAGCGCCAGCCTGGCGAAAGCCCTCAGCTAAAGCCAACGCGTCGGGCACGGCGTAGGCTAAGTGCAAGCGGCTGTCGTAGTAGTCGTTCACGCCAACCGACA
>NZ_JADPJG010000035.1:819738-938949 GCF_023073335.1 Bradyrhizobium sp. 21 | reverse complement strand
AGCTTGGCACCGGCCTGCCTCAGGCCGTCACTCAGTGACTTCGCATCGTTAGCAGCATAGTTCAAGTGCAGTGCGCCGTCCCAGTAGTCGTTCACGCCAACGGCGAGCACGTAGAGGCGCGGCGGGGCCGTGCCCTGCTGGACCGAGTTGATCACGATCTCCGCAGGCTCGGAGGCGATGAGCCCGGCCGCGTTGTAGGCCAGCACCGCGATCCGGTACAAACGATCCCTTGTCGCGTGATGCAATCGGGCCCTGACGTCAGCCAGTGCGCGCTCTCGGGAACGTAGCCAATCAATCGGCTCGGCGGGTGCTCCAACAGGCCCAACCGCGGCTCCACATCCTGGGACCCTCATTGCGCGCACCGCCCCCCAGCCGGAGCTGAGCTTCGCAGTTCGACGCGTCGGTTGATCCGGTCGATCTGGTCCTGCCTGTAGCCCTTCTCCCCGACGACGCTGAAGGGGTCGCGAGAGCCCATTGCGATCGGCTCGATATTGAAGTCGCTGCCGATGCCGCTCTGGCGCAACTGCGCGACCACGGCGTCCAAACGCCGCTTCGATAGTTGGCAGTTCCGCCTTGCCGAACCTCGCTGATCGGAATGCCCCGTCAGGACGAAGGGGCCGGCCTCGGCCCCTTGCGCGCGGAGATACCGGACGAGAAAGGCCACTGCAGTTCGTCCCTTGTCGGTGAGCTTCGCCGAACCAGTCTCGAAATCGACCGGCAATGGAATCCGCGCCTCAGCGCCGCATCCCACCCTGAGAACATCCTCTGGCCCCGCCGCCCCGCAGCGCGTGGGCGGCGGTTCGACGAATTTCGTCGCCAGGGCGTTCGTCTGGACCGCGAGCCGCGCCAGTTCGTCCTCGTCGGAGGATGGCGGGAGTTGCTCCCCCTCGCCGGCGCAGACGAACGATCCTCTGTGGCGAAACGATATGCGCGCCTTGACGTCGGCAATCGCCGCGTAAGCCCTTTGATAGAGCAGGCTCGCCTCGTCGTAATTCTTCTCCTTCTCGAACTCATGGGCCCAGGCCCAGGCAGCCCGCCACGTCGGGGCCGTCATGAATGCTTCACGCGCCAATTCGACGAGCTTCGCAACCGGCTTGCCGCCGTCGGCCGACGACACCAGCGCCGCCACAGTATCGGCGACCAGATAGGAAAAGCAGGTCTTGTCGAGCTCGGTACACTCCTGCGAATTTCGCACTTGGCCGGTCAGTTCGCGGAGGGCCTTGAGGTCCGCCGAATTCCCGGAGACCGCCCCCTTGGCGCGATCGAAATAGTCCTGGCAAGCCTGCGCGCTTGCCGCAGAGGCCGGCAGAAGATGGCCAAGGATCGCAAAAATGACGCCTGCCACCGATATTCGCTTACGCATCTCGCGCGCTCCTGATCAGCGAGAGTATCGGGATGGATCAAACATTCGAGCGCACCTTCTTGTCAGGGAGCCGCGGGATCAAGCAACATCAGGCCACGCCGCAGCGAGTCGGCGACGTGGAGGTCTCGGGCCATTCCCGACAATTGCTGCACGGCCTCGAACTTGAAGCGTCCATCGCCCTGCTGGCTCAACCAGGCAGCAGCCAAGTACGCCGTAACGGTCGTCGATGAGGCCGCAGCCGAAAGATCCGGCACATCAGGCAGACGGTCAGAGGCTACGATCGTGATGGAAAACTCTTGGCCGACAGCGTCCCGGCACGACAATGAACCCTGCCCTCGTACGAGTTGAACCGGCGGGAGTGTGATCTCACGTTCCTGAGTCGATTGCTCAAGCAGACGCCGTGAGTTCAGCGACAGTTCCAACCGAAATGGCGGCTTGCCGCCTGACCATGTCAGCCAAAGCGCGCGCTCTCCGGTACGCACGGTCTGCCCCACGTTGACGTCGACCATCACGGACATGGGCAAATCGTCAAACGTCCGGCTCGAAAGCGTGGCAAAGGTCGAAGACCCTCCGGTCATACGCGAGGTGATCCTCACGATCGAATCGTAGAAGCGCCCGATCGGGCCCAGGAATGAGTTTTCAGAGGTCAGGACCAGTCTGCACGCGTCGGACGTCAACTGCGGCGCACAGATCATCCTGCTGCCCCGCCGCTCCGATACCACGACCGTCGCATCGCGATTAGGTACGATGATCTCGTCATTTTCGGAGACGAACTCGCCCTCACCCAGCGGTCGCTCTGCGCCATCAGGCGATCTCACCAACGCCTTTCCGGGCACCGTCTGGCCGGGATAGGGTGATATCGAAACGACGATGCCGACGGGCCGTCTCGCCGGCGTCTGCGCCTGCGCGATTCTGCCAGTGAGGATTGGCAGTGCGAGCAGCCAGACGGCACAGGATCGCGCGAGGACTTTCGAGGTCGAGATGCTCATCGGCCGCTCTGCCCTTCTTCAGTCCCGCTCTCCCGCGCCTCGGCCCGCGGCGCGCCGAACCCACGCAACCGGCGCATGATACCGACTAGCCAGCGCTCGACGTCCTGCGCGATCGATCCAACCGTCAGAAAAATCGCCAGCATGATCATCGCCGTATTAATGCTCTCATAGGATTGAGACACCGGAATCAACAGCCAGTTCGAAACGGATGACAGGAATATCAATGCGACGAGCCCGCCCAATAAGACCGCGAACACGTTCCTCAGCCGCGCTGCCAACACGGCGAAGATTGCAAACAGCAAGCCGCCCCACAAGGCAGAACTCGTCCGCAACTTCGGAGCAGCCAGCAAGGAATCGCATGCTCCGGCAATGGTGTTGGCGACTACGTAGACTCCAGACATCGGCCCCAGAGGCGTCAAGTGATCGTCGCGACTGTCCCGATGGGTTGCGCCGATGACAACCACCCTGTCACGCAGAGCCTCGCAAGACAACGGCGATGGATCGGCTTTCTTGATCAGGTTGCAGAGATCCGGGTCAGCGTACTTGCCTCTGATCGATCCGTCCCCGGCCTGCAGCTTCACGGCCGAACGGATGTCCAGGAGAGGGACCACCGTTCCCGCCCAGTCACGCCCGCTCCCGAAACGGAAAGGCTCCAATTTCGCAGGCCAGAACAGATACGGCAGTATTGTCGGCGAAGATGAGCGCGCCAGCCATTGGAGGCCAACTACCACCCCTCTCCGTCCCAAATGGTCTGCCCGGTGCTCGCAATGGTCCTGAGCGTAACGCGTGGCCTGGTCTCGCACATCCGCGACAGTCTGCCGTCCGGCATGCGACAATGCGGCCGCGATCAATCCAACCGACGGAAAAGCACGCCAGGCCGACCGCTCTCCATCGCAGATCGCTTCCATCAGCCGCCATTCACGGATCGTTCCCGTCGTGTCCGCCTGAAAAAGCGCGGATCCCCAAAGGATGGACTGATTGCCGGCGCTCCCTTCCACAGCCGAGACGAACGCATCCAATCTCTCGTTGGCGTCCGCCAGCGGCGAATGCTGCCCGCCCGAGCCTCTGGAGAGCGGATGCACGGCAAGTGCTCCCGAAGCATTCATCTCGGCCCAGAGCCCCCGCACGAGGATCAGGGGTGTCGGGCGCTCCTTCCGTGCCTGCCTCGCAGAATATTCCTTCAGTCGAGCGAGTATCATGTTGGAGTCTTCGACCGTGGCGCTTGCCGCAACATCAATGTCGACCGCAATGATGGCGGCGCCTCGTCTCTCTGCGCCCTCCACCAGATCGAAGAGCTTGTCACGCGGCGTCATAAGCGGCTGCCCCCAGGCGTCGTAGCTGGCATCGTCGATGTCGATGACCGTCACGGCGCTCGCGTTTGGGGAATCCGACCGCCAGCCGACCGTAAAGCTGATGATGTTGTCCGGATCGATTAGCCATTCGATCAGGCGGCTCGACCGCCTCTCAATGCCGCTGGCAAACACGAAGAACATGACGCCGACCATGAACAGCGCAAGCTTCCAGAGCGGGATCGTGCTGAGGCTCGTACCGTGTGTCAGGAATCGGACAAGCGCCTGCATGGTCAAATCCCGACAGCTCTTCGAATCAAGGGCGAAGCGCCGTCGCAGGCGGTTGAAGTCAGCGGTGGTACGCCGTACGAACTCATCTGATCCACCTCACTGCAACGCCGCCACGGCTCGTTCTTCGACATATCCGAGCTGCTTCCCGTCTCGCGCGATCGCGATCCAGCCACCTTCCCGCCTGACGATCGCGACCTGAGCCCCGGCGGTGAGCTGGATCGAGGCGCCACTCGTCGCGTCCGGCTGCTGGCGAACCGTGACGGCAGCGATCACGACGTGCGTTGGCTTGATCGGTAAGGACGAAGTTGCCCCTGCCGGCTGCTCGACGGGGGGGCCGCCGAGCACGGCCGTGCGCCGAGCGATCGGGAAGTTCGAGCCGCTGAACCTCGCTTGCGAGTACTGCCAATGCTTGAAGGCTTCGTAGCTGATCTGCGGCACCCGATCGTCGACGTACTTGATCAGGTCGATCACGTTGATCAATCCGCTGGCGTTGATGGGCGCGCGTTCGAGCGCGTCCATCACCGCATAGGACAGTATGCCATGCCCCTTGTAACCCTCCAGGGCCGGCTCGGTGTCCGTCGACGCTGCGAGAATGGTCCGCCCCATTGCTTCCTTCAGCTTCTCGTAGGCCACCGCCTGCTCTTCGACCGCGCGCGTTCCTCGCTGACCAGGGGCCAACGAAGCAGCATCGGCCGTCATCGACCCGCTCTCGCAGGTGTCGTAGATCAAGATGCTCTTTCGCGCCTGGATCCAGGCGATCCATTTTTGCCACTGCTCCTGCGAGACGCCGTTCTGGACGTAGGAATCCTGGTCCCGATAGCGGAAGTCCTGAGGAATGAAGTAGTACTTTCCGTTCAGCGTCCGGCCGTGACCGGCGACGAAGAACACGAATACGTCCGTGGCCTTTACGTCGGTCGACAGTTGCCGGAAGGCCGCTTCCATCCTTGTGGAGGTTGCCTCGTCATCTAGAAGCAAGCGTACCTTTGCGCTCTCGTAAAAGCCGCTGCCAGCCTTCTCGAACGAGGATGCGATCGCGCGCGCATCCGGCACCGCGAAGTTCAGCTTCAGGCGGCTGTCCGCGTAGTCGTTGATGCCGACTGCGAGGATGAACAGGCGCGGCTTGGTGGCGGCTGCCCTTCCGGTTGCTTTCACTGTGATCCTAGCTGGCGACGAGGCGATCAGGCCCTTCTCGTTGTAGACGGCGAACTCGATCAGATTGTCGCCGGGCTCGATAGCGAATTTCTGAGAAATCATCAGTGTCCCGTCGCCATTGGCGGTTGCGGAACCGACCCGATCCGTGGCCATTGCCTTGATGCCGCGATTCTCGACGCCCAGGGTCTGAGAATTGAGCCGCCATTCAACGCGTCCTATGCCGCCGCCCTGGATCGCGATGGCGGCCTCGACGACGATGTCGCCGACGGCGACCGAGGCGCCGTCGGCAGGCGAGACAATCGTCACCTTGGGCGCATCGCCGCTTGCCATGACGCGATCCAGGTCAAGCCTCGCGGCGGCTTCCCTGACCTTCCCCTTGGGATCGCCGGCAAGCTTCTCCCGCACAAGATCCGGCCGATAGAGCGCATCATAGACCTGATCGATTGAACTGACGTTGAGACCGCGGACGACGTTCAGATTGTTGGTGACGCTGCGCGACGATGCCTCGAAGAATCCTTCCGGCGTGAGCGCGATCCATTGCCCATCCGCGAATGAGAAGATCGTCGCAAGCAGAGTGCCCGTCTTCGCGTCCCAATGCTCGACTGTTCCATCAGCGGCCGCCGAGACCAGTTGGCGCCCGTCGGCCGAGAACGCGATCTGCCTGACGTCCGCGGCATTGCCGCCGAGCTTGAACACCTCCCGGCTCGTCTGCAGGTTCCAAATCGCGATCTGCCCGCCATAGCTCGCGGCAAGCCAGGGATCCGAAGGCGAGAACGCGATGCTCGTAATGTCGACAAATCGCGAGACGATGTCCGCGGGAGGCGAGGACTTCAATTCGCTGAGCAGCGCCCCGGTGTCGCTGTTCCACAACTTCACCAGGAATGGATTGCTGCCAGCGGCCACCCGCTGCCCGTCCGGAGAAGCCGTGACCGCCATCACAGGTCCAACCATCATCCGAAGAACACGCGACTCGCGCCCGGATGACAGGTCCACAATCCGAATCTTGTTGTCGCCAGTTCCGACGAAGGCTCTGTTCTTTGCGAACGCGACAACCGAGGCGTTGATGTCTTTGCCAAAGGACTTAGCCGTCGTCCCCGTCGCGATGTCGGTCAGGTCCACGCCGCCATTGTCATTTTCGGAAAGCAGACGGGAAGAGCCGGCGGCGAAGCCAAGGACTTGACCATTGGCCTTGATTGGCGCACCGACGCGGCTCCCCGATTCAAGATCGCATACACGAATCTCCTCGTCTGCCATGGAAGCGACACGACTTCCGTCCGGCGATACGGCGAAGGCTATGATTCCGCCGGGGCCATCTTTCGCTTCAACCTTTTCGTGACACTGACCGATGCTGGTCCATGTCTTGGTGTTTCTGAGCAGGACTTGTCCGTCCGAGCCGGCGATGGCGATCTTCGTGCCATCAGCAACGAGCGCGACGGAGGCAGTCGAAACTGGCGCGAGATGAAAACTCTGCACCGGCGACCGATCGGATCTGATGACGTTCCATGTGCCGCTCTTGTCGACCAGAAAGAATTTTCCGTTGCTGGAGGTCCCGGCAACCGTACCAGATGTTATGTCGGGGCCGGTTGCCTTCCCCGACAAGGCGTCCAGAATGCTGGTCTTCTTCTTTTCCCCGTTGGTGACCCAAACGGTTCGGCCATCGTCGGAGAGCGCGGCCAGCGAATCGTCTTTTTCGCCCAGCGGGTATTCCGCGATTTGCGTTCCAGCTTCCGCGTCCCAAATAACGACGCTTTGGCCTGAAGAACCAATTGAGTAGGCAAGTCGTGAGCCATCGGCCGAGAAATAGATATGGTCAATCCCGTCATTCGCCGCCGAGCGCAATACGCGGCCGGCGTCGAGACTCCACAGTCGAATTTCCTGCTCGGTTTGAGAAAGCAATCGGTTTCCCCGTGGCGAGAACGAAACGTTGGTGATGTCGTGCTTGTGCCCGGTCAGCGTCTTAACCGGTTGTCCGGACGCGGCATCCCACACCCTTATCGATTTATCGGCGGTGGCCGCCGCCACCTTGCTGCCGTCCGGCGAGATCGCGATGGCCTTGAGTTCCTGGTTAACTCGGATTGTGGAGATCTGCTTGCCGGTTTGCGCGTCCCAAATAACGAGCGATTTGTTGCCCTTGCCGGTTGAAACCGTGCGAAGTCCATCCATCGACATCGAAGCAAAACCGTCAGGACCTTGATCGCCATACTCGAACGAAATGACGGTCCGGCCGGTCTCGGTATCCCAGACCTTCGCCGTACCATTCTGGATGCCGAACAGCCGGCGTCCATCGGACGAGAGGGAGGTGAACTCCGCGTGGTTTCGCGCCGCGTCAGGTAGGGTAAAGAGGATTCGGGCCAACCGTCCGGTTCGCGCATCCCATACCTTCGCGACTGGCGACTCGCCGCCCAATGTGACGAGCACGTTCCCGTTGGCGGAAATGATGGCAGAGCCGACATCATCTCCGCGTTGCGCGATGATCCTCGTCGGAACGCTGGCGGCAGCGGATTGCGCCGATGCTGCGGATGGCAATCCCATCAGCCAGATTGCCCCGATCAGGCAATGTGCGACACTGGCAACATTGATTTCACTTCGAGCAAAAGGCCACAACATTTTCGGCTCCTGCAATGGCTAAATCACGCGGTCATACATCTAGGAAACTGGCTATCAGCGCACCTCATAGTTTTGCCAAACGGCTGCCCATCTCGGAAGCCGATCGGGCACGTCAGGCCTTCTAGCCACAATTGGCTTTTGGAGCCGGGACGCGATCGCGCCGATCAGCTTGTCGGGACTGTTGATCGACCCGGAGCTCTCAAATGCCGCGGTGAGCTCTTCCAGCCGGACGTCGTCGGCGACAACCAGTGCGACCATCATCCCCTTGCCGCGAGGGCTCGCACGAAAGCGAAAGCCATTGCGTGGAATCTCAATCGGAGAACCGGCGCCGATCAGACGTGACACCCCCTGCGCTATCGAGAGACGATTTGGAAAGATCATGCGGAATGCCCCGTCACTGCCTTGGTCGAAGAGCATCAATTGCCCTGATGCCGCGGAGAAGATTCTGAAGAAGATGTTGTCGTTGAGCTGGACCGACGCGCTCGGCTGCATCTCGAGCTTCAGCTCGAAATCGTTCCTGTGCTGAAAGGTGACCTGCGCGACGTCGCCTCCGGAGCCGCCCTCGGCCGCGCGCGCGCGCGGCCAGAACACCGTGGTACGATAAGTGTCGTCAGGGACGGCGGTAAGATCAGGCGTCAGCCCGTTGAGGCAGGTGTTGCGGCGCTTTTCGCAGAAGATGCTCGATGCGTCGGAAACGAAATTCAGGAGCTCGGCGACCTGGATCTTGCCGTCGCCGTTCAGGTCCGCGGCACGCTCCCTGACGCCCTTGATCAGGGCTGCCGTGAAGACGCTGCCGCCAGCAGCCGGATCCTCGAACGCCAGTTGGTTGGGCGCCACCGCGGCCCATAGCGCAAATTCGGTGTTGTCGGCGGAAACCAGGTCCGGCGGCTCCGCGACCCCGCGCAGCAGCCCGATCGAGTCCGGCGTCAGACTCTTGGCGCGCACGCCCTCCGATTCGATCGAGTCACCCTGCTCGTTGCTGCGTGCGATCTTTCCGGAGAAGCAGGAATCCACGAAGAACATCACCGTCCGTCCGCGGAGTTCTCGACGCAGCGACGTCAACAGATCGGTCGGGATCACGTTCTCGAATTCGGCTTGGCCGTCGGCCTCGCTCTTCCTGACGTCCGACGGCGCGAGCCCTCTGGCAAAGCCGTCGCCGCTCCTGAATCTCAGTCCATGACCTGAGAAATAGAAGATCGCGCGATCGCCGGGCCGGGTACCATCGATCAGCCAGCGGCGGAATGCGTCCACGATCTTGTCGCGGGTCGCATCCGTATCGCGTAGGATCCTAATCTGCTCTGACTTGAAGTCGAACGTATCCTTCAGAAAATCGGCAAAATGATTGGCATCACCGGACGCCATTTCCAGATTGTAGCGCGCTTCGAGATTCGGATACGAATTGATGCCGATCACCAGGGCGCGGTCTTCCGCCGCCGCCTCTGCGCCGAAAATTGCCAGCGTCATGGCTCCGACGAGCCATCGCAGCAATCGTCTCATGACTGGGGGTCCCTTCAATTTCCTGCCCTGCATAAATCGGGGAATTGCTTGTCGTCCGCGCTGTAGCGCTCAAGCACCGATATTGCATACCGCTTGCCCCCGAGTTGGTCGGTGACGGCCTTGTATAGCTCTATGGGACGCAGCTTTTCGTCCAGCGCCTCGAGTCGGTGACCCAACTCCGTCAGAGGCTGGTCTGCGACGACAGTGATCAGGTAATCGGCGCCGAGCGGATCGAATGTGCCAAGATCGTCCCTGACCCAACCCTGCGGACTCCTCCTCCACTCGGGCTCGGCGAATTGTCCGGTATAGCCGTTCTGGACCAGGCCATTGCCCGAGAGATCGAACACCGAGAAGTAGCGGAATTCCGTTTCCGGTACCGTTAGCGTCAGCCGCGCACCCTTGCACAGGACCACACCATCCGGCCGGATCGCGGGCGCAAGCGCCTTGTCTTCTATCGCAAGTCGCGCGATCTGGCGATAGACCCAGAAGGCGTCGGCCGCCGTCGGAAGACTGGCAAGATCGACATCATTGGCAACCACGTCGCCCAGATTGTTGCGCAACCGTCGCGGCGCCTTCTCCCACACGAGATCCCCGTAACCGGCCGACAAACTCGCGACACGATCGGAATCTAGGCGGACTGCAGCTAGGTCCGCGGAGTCGAGCTGTATCGTCACCCGCTTGCTGGCCGTCGTCGGCCGGACAGCCGGCAGCTTGGCTTGCAGAAGGATCTGATCGCCGTTAGGGATGTGAAACTGGGGTGTCTGGTCGTTCTGCGACAGGAACCTGACGGCACCGCTCAGGAAGCGCTGCAGTTTCCGGGCGGTGATCGTGCCCCCGTCGTACCGATCGACGGCGCCTTCGATCGCCCGCGCGAAGGCGAAGCTCAGCGCGCCGCGCTCGACGCCATCGACCATCATCTCGCGCACCCTGACGGCAGTGTCGGTCGCACCAAAGACGTAGGTGCTCGGGGCCAAGATATCGTCCGGCGGCCGCGCCGAGCTGGTGTCGGCCGAGGGTGCCACGAAGCGCGTGGCCGTGAGCGGTTGGAAGCCCGGCGGCCCCTTCCGCAAACCGATGCCCGAATGGCATGCGTCGAGAACAAGGACGAGGCTTGCGCCCTTCGTCTCCAGCTCCCGCGCCCAGCCGAGCAGGTCGTCGCTGAGGAAACGCTCTGCAGGAGCCGACTTGTCGGAGAATGGCGCCAGCAGAAACGATTTCTTGGTCTTGTTGCCGGCCTGCTCCAGAACAACCGAGCCATGTCCGGCGAAGGTGAGCAGCAGGATATCTCCGCGAGCGGACCTGCCGATGGCGTCGCGGATGACCGCGTCCAGACGCGCGCGGGTCGCCTCGCCATTGACGAGGAACTGAACATATTCGATCCCGCGGGTCTTCAGCGCTTGCTGGATATCTTCGGCATCCCGGGCAGCTCCGGGCAGCGCGGGCTGGGACGCATAGACCGAAACACCGACGACCACGGCCCGCGTCTCCGCATGGGCCGTGGTGAGGCAGTACGCTGCGAACGCGGCTGCGAGCAGCACGCCTCTCGCGATTTTGACGGATGCTGCGATCATTGACACTTCCTCTGGACCTTACGATCGCGCAATTCGATGCGACGGTTGATCTGGTCGACTTCGTCCTGGGACAGCTTGGAGCCCTCGACGATCGGAAAAGGCTCGCCCTTCCCCTGCGGGACGGCCTCTATCGTGACGCTCTTGCGCATGGCCGGCTTCATGAAGGCGATCAGGGCATCGAGACGGCGCCCCGACAGTTTGCAGTTGTAGTCATCCGAGCCCTTCTGGTCGGCGTGCCCGGTGAGAACGATCCTGGGAACGTCGGACCGGTTGATGAAGGACAGCAGGAAATTCGCGGCGTCGGTCCCTTTCTGCGTCAGCTCCGTCGAGTCGTACCTGAACTCGATCGGAATCGGGAAATTGACGACCTCGATACCCCGGAGCTTGCCAACGAAGATCCCTCCGAACGATCCGTCGCGCGTCGGCGGGGCCGGCACGAAGTTCGTCGCCAGGGCGTCCGCCTGCTCCGCCAGGCGGATCAGTTCGGCCGCCTGCTTCGCGCTCGGAAGCGCCCGCTCCTCGTCCGGACAGACGAAGGAGCGCGCACCCTGCTGAATCCGGCTCTCGACGTCGGAAAGCGCGGTCAGGGACGATTTGTAGAACAGCGCGGCCTGGTCGTAGTTCTTCGCATTCTCGGCAAGGTCCGCCATCGTCCAGAGCATTCGCCATGTCCGCGCGACCGATCCACCGGCAGCCGCCAATTCCTGGAGTTTTTGGGGAGGCAAGCCCTTCGCCTGTAGATCACTGATCGCCTGTGAATAACTGTCAGCGATCAGATAGGCAAAACAGGTCTTCTCAACTTCAGTGCACTGGCCTGAATTGCTGACCATGCCGCGGAGTCGATCGAGCGTCCCGAGATCCGACGAATCCCGGGCAAGACTGGTGCGCGCCCGATCGTAATAGCCTTGACAGCTTTGAGCGCGTGTAGGCGCGACAGAAAAACATTGCCCCACCAACACCAGCGCCGCAGCAAGATACGTTGATCGCACCATGAGCCCGCGGCTAAAGCAACTTGTAGCTATCATCGGGATGGAAACCATCTTCAATTCCTAACGAAAAACATCGGAAAGTCGGGAACTGGCCTGACCATGACCGGATGCTGTGACCCGCCGGTCAATTCCTTCACCCGCTCTGAGACCCAAAGATCGAGTGCTGCAGTGGTGATCACGCCCTTGCCCCTAATGTCGGCGCGCGCCTCTACGCCGGATGCACCAAGTCCCTCGATTAGGGCCTTCGTAAACGCGCCATTCCCCCAGGAGGCATCCTCCTGAGACACCTCGCGCCCGGTCGAAGAAGCGTAAGTAACGACGCCATTCTCGGTGCTGGAGAGGTCGTTGACCAGCGAGTTTATGTCGGTTGCACCGCGTGCAGCGGGTCCCAGCGCCTGGCCGGCATAGCACGTGTCCAGGAACACCAGCACCTTGCTTGCAAGTCGCCGGGTACGTTGTCGCAACGTCACGCCGTCAAGAGCGGTGTCCTCAAGCTGCTTCCGGTCGCTATCGACAGCGAGATAATAGTACTGGTTCTTGGCATCTGACAGTCCGTGCCCCGCCAGGAAGACAATTCCAACATCGCGGCTGGTAACCGATCGCTCCAACCAGGTGAGGGAGCGACGAATAGCATCAAGGGTCGCTTCAGCATCGGCGAGCACCTTGAGTTCGACATCGCGGTAGAGCCCACCTTTTTGCAATTGCAGAGCTGCGGCAAAATCCTTGGCGTCCTTGGCCGCATATTTGAGCTGAAGCGCCTTGTCGTTGTAAGAACTCACGCCGACGATCACACCATAGAGCTTCGGCTTGAGCCCTTCATCAGCCTGGAGCGCTGTTGAACCTTGCCATCTGAGTTTGACCTTTGCGACTTCGCTGACCAGCGAGCCAGATCTCGCCAACAGTCCGAGCTCGACATCGCGGTTCGGCAAGCTAACCATCTGCCGCTCAATTCGTGCTCCGGTCACCCCGCTGTGCAACGGCTTGATACCCCGGCTCGGCCGGCCATCAATGAGAACCTCAACTGTATCCACCGGCAAGCCAGACGGCGAACGCAACTCGTAATCGACTGCAATCTCTCTATCTCGAACCGAGCCCCCGTCGGAAGGCGATAGAATGCTGATCACCGGCGGCAGTCTGGAATTTACCGGTGTGGTGTCAGAGCTCAATTTGGCGGCTCTATTGGCTGCCTCAATCGCCTTGCCTTCATCGAGAGCGATTAGCACCTGCTGTACGATATCGGGGCGACTGAACCGTTCGCGGAGTCGTGAAGCCGGAAAGAAATCGGCATTCCGGCTCCCCACTCGGTTGACTTGCCAGGCGATCGTATCCTCCCCGCCGGGGGAAGTCATATAGTAGCCCGAGGGGGTCCAAGCCGCCCAACGCCAGTTCTCCTTGTTGACAAACAACGCCAACAACTCCCGACCATCAGTCGTTCGATGCCAACGGACTGTCCCATCGTCGTAAGCCGCTATCACCAGACGCCCGTCGCCGGTCGCCTTTGCGAAACAGACAACCGGCGCGATAACCCGGCGCCCCCCGTGCGCATCGACAGTCCACAGCGGCTTGGAATTCTCATGTGAATCGACCCCCCGACGACCATTTACCTCCGGCCCTTGAGCAGAAGTAGTAAGAAAACTCCCCATGTCGTCTGGAATGACAGAATGGCACCCGGCCGCAATCGATGCCGATCGAGCAAAGTTGGGGGGCCTTGCCTCCACGGTCAAAAGAGCTAGATTGAACGCAAAATCAGCTACTTGTTCGCCAAAAACATCCAAGGGGAATTGCAGGCGCGTTCCATCTTGCGATACTTGGAATGAATCGGTCGCGCGGCCGAAGACGACTGAGACTGCGCCCGCCCGCGGCGACATGACGGAGGAAGAGCGGCATGGACTCTTTGTTTGCGCATTGCAGCCTCCCTCCTGCAATCGCTGTCGAGCCTCAGTCTCTTCGGCCAGTGCGAAGCTTAGATTGAGTAGGCCAGCCCCCATCACGAGGGCGAAAGTAGAGGATACCGCGCGGCAAACGAGTTCTCTCTGAAACATCTTGGCTTCGCCCCGGCCGCTCTTCTCTATGGAAGTATTATGAACGTAGTGCTGCCGAAAACTTGGTGTGACCTGAAACGAGCTATCTTAATTCCTGACAACAAACATCGAAAATCTCGAACGATCGGCGCTGCTCATCTCTCTCGCCAAGGAAGACTACCTCACAAAAGGCCCAAGCTAGTCCGTTGCCATTCAAGACGATCCCTGTCGCGGATCATTCACCAAGCCGACCAGAATGGCCGCTCCGGTCTTCACATGACGCAGGACGAAGACGAAGGGGCGATCGACATTCATTTCGAAGGGATCGGCGGGGAGAGCTGCCGTCTTGGTCATCACGATGGCCGTTCCAGCAGCGGCTTCGGCACCCTGCTCGTCCCAACTCAGAGCAACGCGATGAACAACCTGATCGAACTTGATGCGCGATTTCGCGAGCTTTGAGAAATCCGCCGCAGTAGAGAACGGCTCTTTAAGACCGAAGGCCTCCAGCACCCCCTTCACGTCGCCGCCTGCGGTCAATTGAAGCCGCGGCAGCGAGAGCCGGCCCGGGCGTTCGGAGAACTGTCCGTTGGCCGCCCCGGTCAGTTCGCCGGCGTTCTTTGCGGGATCGACGCCGTCCTTTGGAAGAGCGACGATGACCTCGAACTCGCCCTTGCCGAAGGGCAGCCTGATCGCTTGATAGCTCGCCGTCTCGGAATATTGGAAGCCGTCATCCGACCGGCGCATCATCGGAACGTCTATCGTCTTGCCGTCAGCAAGACGAAAGGGTGCGGGCTGCGTCGCACCGGCCGGAAACGGGGTCGTCCATTGGCCCTTGAAGTACAACGCGTTCGCCAGGATCACACGCGTGTCGGCCGAGATCTGCGAGACCATGTTGGGAATGAGCTGCTGGGTCTGACGCGCGAACCAGTCGTTGATGTCCTTCACAGCCTTCGGTTTGGAGAAATCCTCAGTCGCGACCATGGCCTGGAAGCCGTTGCGCAACAGCTCAATATAGGCGGGAACGGGTCTCGCATTGGCGGCAAGCCACATCCCGTTCACCGAACGGAAGATCACCTTCGGATCGTGCGAGCCGATGCTGCGGATTTGCCTGCCGAACCTTTTAACGGAATCGCCGCTCGAACCGTCGCCGATCTCGAGGGCCGCGCGAAACGCCTTCTCCGTCTCGCCATTCGCTCCGCCGGCCGCCATATACAGCGCGGCGCCGAGGCTCAACGGAGAGATGATCGTGTTACTACTGCCGCCCCGCGCGACGCTCAGCGGAAACAATCTGCTTGCCAGCCGCTGTGTCGCGTCGACGGTCGGAGCGACGATCTCGATGCGGGCGGCGGCTTGCTGAACCGTGCTGAAGAGCAGACCACCCATGAGGCAGAGCGCAGCCGGCGCGGCGGCAAGCCACGATCGCTCCATTGAACGAAGCAACTGCATCACTCGTCTCCTGATTTCGGATTGGCGCGCGTCTTTTGCAAGATCCAGTCGATGTAGGCTGATACGCGCGTGTAGACGCCGTAGGCATTGGGGAGAGCGCATCCGCGACCAAAGCTCACGACCCCGACCTGGGTCCACCCCGAGGGGCCGCCCGGCACAACGAGGGGACCGCCGCTGTCTCCCTGGCAGGAGTCCTTCGTGCCCTGCTTGTATCCCGCGCAGACCTGACCTTGGGCGATCTCGCCGCTATAGGCCTGATTGCACTCGGAGTTTTCAATAATCGGGATATCCACCTGCCTCATACGCGGCGGGATCTCATTTCCCTGATTTTCGAGCGTCCCCCAGCCGGTCACGACAGCACAGTCGCCCGCCTGACCAAATTGCCGCTCCAGGCGTTTACTCTCGAGCTTGACCATCTGGCTGGGATTCGCGTCGAAGGGAGAATCAAGCTTAATGAGTGCAACGTCGTAGGCATGTCCCGACGGTTGGTACTGCTCATGAACGATGAACTGCGAGACTCGCCGTCTGGCTCCGGCTGCTTTCAGATCCACAGTCCCGCTGACGACGGACAGCGGTTCGAGCGGCACTTTCTGCCCCCGACTGAACGCACAATGCGCGGCGGTGAGAACCCACTGCGGATGGATCAAGGAACCTCCACAGAAGTGTCGACCATTTGCCTGCAGTGAAACCTGCCATGGCCAGTCGCCCGATTGCGCCTCTTGGCCGCCGACGATCTTCGATTCGACTTTCTTGTCCGGTCCCACGCAGGTGAATTGCGCCCGGTCCTGTGCGGCCACGGTGGTCGCAGACAGAAGCACCACGCCGAGCGCATAGCTGGCCAGAGCTTGCCGATGCATGATGTGCTCCTAGTTCTTGCCAGTGATTTCGTATTGCAGTGTCGCAGCCGCATAGGGCGGCGCCCCCGCTCTAATATCCTTCCCGATGACCGGATAGTCTTCGGGACCGAGGGCGTCGTCCTCAGTTCTCGTCCAATGTAGATATACTTTTGACGTTCCTTTCGGCTCCGCTATCTGGAGTTGATACTTTTCCGAATCACCGACGCACGTTCGTGTATTCGCCTTCACCAGCGCAGCCCGAGCCTTCGTGGGATGACTGAGTCTGTTCGGATAAATGAGCGTAAACCCGCCCTTGGAATCGATGCTCCAGAGGGTGACGTACCCTTCTGATGTCACCTTGAAGCAAATCTCAACGTTTGTTTCTAGAGCGAGCTTAGCTGCAGCGCCGGCGGTACCGCAGGTCTGCGTACAGATGGCCTTGAATTCCTGATCGATCGATCTCGTTTTTGCCTTCAACTCCAAGACTGCATCAACTCCAGGCTGCTTCTCGGCATCATTGACGATGATCCCTTTGTTCCGCTCCTGCGCGACAGCGCAGGTGGAGAGAAGAGCGATAGTCAGTACGAATGTCACACCTTTGAAAGCACGCATGGAAATCCCCCTATTGAATCGGGACAATTTCGACACGCCGATTGCGACCGTCGGCCGGATCAATTCCGGAAATTGGCTGTCGTTTACCCAGTCCCTGAACCGCGAGCCGTTCGGCACCCAGACCGCGCTTTTGCAGATAGGACGCAACGCTGAGTGCTCGCTCCTGCGACAGACGCGTGTTCTGTTCGTCAGAACCGATGGAGTCGGTGTGCCCCTCGACGATGAAGCGCCGGCCGACCAGCCGCGGATCGTTCAGCGCCACCGCCACTTGGTCGAGCCGCCCCATGGCCCGCGGCGTGAGCCCCGAAGAGGCGAAGCCGAACTCGATCTTCATCATCAGGCTCACCGGCATTGGCGATCCACTGCCGGGCTGCCCCGCTGGCACTACGGTGATCGCTTTGTCCAGGGTGTCCGCGATCGAGCGGCTATCGAGCTGATCGTTGCCGATGTCGATGCGCGAGCGGTCCTGGGCGACGGCAGCCCCGCCGACGACCGCGAGAGTCAGCGAGATCAAGAGGCTCTTGGTGATCGAAAATGACATTTTATTTCCTCTTACTGGACCAGCAGAAACGAGACACTCGAATGAGCGATCTTGCGACCCGATTTGAGCTGCGCTGAAATCACTTGAGCAATGTCGACCTGATTGTTGACGCTGGGATAGATCGAGCGATCATCCGACCGGAACAGGTTGTTGACGCTGCCCATCAGCGACCATTCTTCGCCGCAGATGGCAATGACGGATTGCGGTCCGGGCTGCCCCATCAGAGTGAACTTCATCTTACCGTCGGTTCCGGGCAGAAACGTCGTCTGGCCGGCGCGAAGGCCGGGCTCCTTCTCCAGCCTGTTGGGGTAGAGCACCGCCGCGTTGTTCTGCGCATCAACGCTCAGCAGCGTCAGCTTGCAGTTGCGTTCCGATGTCAACGTCAGGGCCAGGTCTTCACCCATGCGATAGCTTTCCTTCGCGGTCCGCACCTCGAGCCCGAATGCGCTGGGCATACCGCTGAGCCCAGGCAGGCCAGGCGTCGGCTGACCGGGAGAAGCGCCGGGTGTGGGCGCGACGGGGCTGTTGCCGACAATCACGGAGGGAGGAATCGGTGGTGGCAAAGGTGCCGGTGAGGAAATCGGTGTTTGCAAGACCTGCGGAGGCTGTGCCCCTGCCTGCCGCGACACCACTCGAATCGGCCGATCCACTATTGCCCAGACGCCGTTCTGCGGCTGCGTCATCTCCACCTGGATCTGACGCGCCAGTTCCTCGGACGTGTCGGCGTACGTGTCAAAGGGACCTGACTGCTCGACTGCGCGGCCCTGAAAGATCGGCGCCGTGCTCGTCGTTGCGATCACCTTGATCAGGTTCACGCCCACCGGCCCGGCAATATGCAACTTGAACTGCGCACCAGTCCCGGGGACCTGATAAACTTGGTTTCCGCGCAACCGATTGTCGGGGGCGAACCGATTGGGAAACAACATCGTCGTGCGCCCGGCAGCGTCGACATTAAGAATCGTCACCGCCGCGTCGTAGCTGGTGCGCACGAACAGCGCCAGATCCTCATTGATTCCGTACGCGCCATCGGCCCGGTTGGTCCAGACGTCCACGCCCAGTGTCGAGGCCGGCGCGGTCACGTTCAGCAGCGGCGCCTGCTGCACCGTGATCTGCCGCGTTTCGTCCTCTTCAAATGCCAAGGCCGGGCCAGACATTGCGATGACAAGGGTCGCACATCCGATCAGCCACAGCCCTTGCCGTCTCAATCCCCCAGAACTCATTGTATTCTCCATCAGGTGATCCAAATCGCCACCCCCGATCGGGCGCAGCCTCTACCTTCCCCATCGGGATGGACGCCCAAGGGCCCGCAATATTGGTTCTCAAGAATGTGTGAGCTGTCCTGATTGGAGGCCGGGGCCCGCGGCCCAATTGCCGCGCCTGACGCTTGAGTTGGCTCGGCCAAACGGACGGCGACCTAAACGCAACATCTCCCGGAGCCCCGCAATGTCCCCCTTCTACTCTCTCCCCTGGCTTGCAAATTCTTTCAAGCATTCTTCAGGCGCGCAAGGCAAAAAACGTAAAGGGCGTCCAATCCGTTACAATACGGACCCGCAGCGCCGCGCCCCTCACGCTCGCCTGGGAGCCACGCGAGCCATCAAAAATACGATACTTCCTTCTTCGCCATTGCCCAGGAATGGACAATTGCGTTTGGGCAGTCGGGAAGGACTTCCGAGTACCGCGAGAATTCGCACCAGCCGAACCGTCCCGCCTCAAACACGGGATCATCCCTCAGGACTCGCGTCGGCGCTATTGAATGCGCAGCAGCGACCCCGGGGCAACGTAGGCAATCGCCTTGCCCTCTCGCGCTACGAGCTTCCGTCCTGACAACACTTACTGCTGTGCCAGGGGCAAGCTGGCCAATTTTTTTCTGCTGCGCATGCGCTCTCATAATCCATAAATCGGCCGGGGCCCTTACAAAATGCGTTGGCCTTATTGAAATGCTTTTCGGCCGCGCCTGGCCGTCAACAGGTAGCAGCGCGATCTTGGATACCAGCCGGAAATTTCAACTCAAGAATGCTCATCTGCGGCACCTGCCGCAGCTTGAAGGCCTCGAAGGTCAGGTCCGGCAGCCGGCGGTCAACATATTGCGCGAGCTCGGTCACGTCGATCACGCCGTCGCCAGCTGAGTGTCCCGTCGTAGCTCCCCGAAACGATCCGACGGCCGTCCGGAGAGGAAGCAAGCGCTATTGCTGCATCAGAATGTCCGGCGAACGTTCGCAGGTGTCCAGTTGACGTCTCCCAGAGCCTAAGCGTCGTATCGAAGCTGTCGGATACGATCTTCGAACGTCTGGTGAGAACGCCACCGCCGGCACTGAGCTCGAACGCCCGGATAGCATAAGCAGTTCCCGCCCATTCTCTGCGTTCCAGAGCTTGAGAGCATTATCTTCGCTTCAGGAAAGATCGTCTTCCCGTCCGGTGACACTGCTACTGCGTACAATCATAGGAAATGCCCCTGAGTAAGAACCAAATCAACACCGTCAAGGGCTGCTGAGGCTGACTGTGAAAGCGCGCTGCAAAGCAGAAACACGGAGGCAGCGGCGCGTCTGATCCGCAACATCAAGGGCACTTTGATTGGCATGACCTCACCGGGTTGGTTTCTCAACTGATGGTTTGAAGAAACTCTTCCGCCGAACCGGCCAGCGGCCGGTAATCCAGCCCCTCACCAGATCGCGTTATGCACATGTTCATTCGTGATCAATGCAATGCTTGTCGTTGAAAGTTCGCCGGACCGCCCTGCGCGAGGTAGCCAATCGTCCTTCCCTCGCCATGCGACTTGCATCAACGGGTCACTCCTGCGACCCAGCGTTCGAACCTGAAGGTGCAACCCGCGCTTGGTGCCGGCGGATCGGTCCAGGTCTGGACGAAATCCCCGACTTTTCGATCATCACCATTGCGACTCATCGTTGCGCCTTCAAGAGCAGTCCTCTCGTCGGCACCTTCGGTCATTCGAACGGTGAGGCGTTGCCCTGCGAAATCAAGACCATAGACCTTGCGGTCGACCGGAGCCTCGGTCCCACCGTCCAACAGGGTGACCGGTGTGGAGAACAAAATCAGGGACGACATGTTTGGACCTCTGGGTATGACGCGCAGTCGCGCGTTCGCAGACACTGCGACGGGCTGTCCTGGAGCGGCATTCAGCCAAGGCGCCCTATCCGTGTCTTCCATGGCAGGCATCTCAGGATCCGCAATCTGTATTTCGGCGGGACACGATGACGCCGCCTGGCCGATGGCGCCGGATGTAAGCACGATGCGAATCCGATCCGCATCCTCATCTCGCCGGGCGCCGCTGCCGGCGCCCCAGACAATCTTCGAAAGCGCTTCCCGGTTCGCGCCCGCGGGCCAATCCCTCTCCATGACCCCCAGGAAGGTCTGCACCCTGGTTTGCAAGAGTTGCGCCTCGGCGCACCGCACGCCAGTACGGCAGCT
This sequence comes from Bradyrhizobium sp. 21, assembly GCF_023073335.1. Classification (GTDB taxonomy): domain Bacteria; phylum Pseudomonadota; class Alphaproteobacteria; order Rhizobiales; family Xanthobacteraceae; genus Bradyrhizobium. The sequence goes on along the minus strand of NZ_JADPJG010000035.1, from coordinate 918,319 downwards.
TGCCGGAACGGTCCCGACGAGCTTGAATTTCAGCTCATGGCGCCAAGCCTGCAGTGCCAGCAAATTTCTCGCCGCGGAGACCTGATCGGAGGTGCTGGTGCCCAGCTGCGCCGTACCCGACTGAAACAGCATGTCATAGCTACGGGCGCGGAGGGGCTGCAGTTCAGCTGCCGAAACAGCACTAAGCGCCGATGCCACGACTATTGGCAAGGCGTGGCTCAGGAGCCCCCATCTAATGTCTATTCCGGACATACGGATTCCCTGGTCGAGCGGAACGCATACTCGATGTAACCCGGAGCGATCTTGGCCAGAAGGTTGCGGGTCGCGCTGATGCGCTGGGAACTCTGTAGGGAATCGAGCACCTCGCGCAGCGACTTCTCGAGCCCGGCCGCATCGAAGGGACGAGATCGCTGTGCAACCAACGCAACAAGGTTATCTTCATCAGGTCCGTCCGGGACGCTCAGCTTAAACGCAATTGCATCACCGGAATGCACCCCCCCCATCTCAATGTCCTGCGGCAAAGGCAGGACTTTAACGCCTGTCTTGTCCGATAGAGCCACAAGGAGGTGGAAATGCCGCGCAAATGGCTGCAGCCACGCGTTCTCCGTCACCGACCCGACCCTGATGACCAATGTATCCCCGGGTCTCAAGATGGGTAGGCCGTCGACTGAACGGCAGCTCGGCAGCAGCGTTTCCTCATCCGAAGATCCCCTGCGAAGTCCAGCTGGCGTCATCGCGACACGTCCATTTGCTAAGGCCGCCGACAAGAATTCAAGCTGAATCGGCCGGCTCAACGACCAATAGCCAGCGGCGGCACAGATCGACAGCAAGCTAGCCAACGCGATGGCTTGCTCGGCCCATCGAGTGTATGAACGTTTGGCTAGCCGGCTAGCGCGCGCACCGCTGGCGGCGGAACGAAGATCTGCAATCGGCTGAACCGTAATGCCCATTCGCGCAAGTTCGTCGATCTCCGATGCAAACTTGACGCCTACGGGTTCAGCGTCCGTATCAGTCAGCGGCGCGAAGAATAACCTGGGCGGCGTCGGCGCACCCGCCTGAGAGAAGTATTGCTTGACCAGACCGAACTTGGCCCCGAGATGAGTAACCGGCTCTACAAGCGCATCCGCTTCGTCGACCTTCGGCTTCAGCCGACCGGTCGCAATGACGCGCTCCGCACCGGACTGAGTAACATACATGAGCTTTGCCAGGGCAAGCCCAAGCTCCGCGCTGGCCGAATTGTCGGGTGTCAGCCCGACGACATCGCCCGGGTTAAGCACCGACAGCGCGACGGGTGCTGGGCGATTGAGCCACCCGCCCGGCAGCTGGATACGCCTAACTGCCGCCTGCGCCTGCTGCCCCGCTTGGTATAGTCCGCACTCCAGCAGCTCGCTGATCGCACGGTCCAAATGGGCGGGATGGGTCGAAGGAAGTGAGCCGTTGGCAGTGACGCGACAAATTGCTCCTGTGCTCCGCCCATCGACCAGCGGAATTAGCACCTCCCTGTGCGCAAAAACAGTCATTCAAGCAGGACCCGGAAGTTTATCATCGCCTGCCGTGTGAGCGGGCTGTTTGCGACTATGGCGACGGAGCGCCCCTGCGAGTCGAATCTGAACGCGACATCGATCGCCCCGTCGTTACTCAGCATGCGTGCTGCGCGTCCAGCGAACTGGCGCAGCGCGGCATACCCCATGCTCTGGAAGGTGACCCGAAGCTCCGCATCTACCTCCTCGATCTCGGCTGACAGCATCTGGCGGCGATCTGACCAGTCCCGGCTCGGTAGCCTCGGTTGCTCGGAGTCGGCGGCGGCCAGCAGCTTGAACTCGAAACCGGCCTGGATCCGCTCAAACTCTCGGACGTCGTCCTTGGCGATCGCGGACGCGATAATGACGTCCAAGGTGAAATTGAAGCTCCTCCAGCTTGATGAAGATCTATCCATTGCTACCAAGCTCCATCCGTTGCCAGTTCTCGACGCGCTCCTGGAGATCGGACAGGAATACCGGAAAGTTGAGCCCGCGCCGGGTCAGAAGCGCGGCAACGTCACTGTTCGCTGCGAGATCGGACAGGGTTTCACCACAGTAGAGGCGATTCAACATAATGCACTCCACCTCCTCGATGACCCCCGCCCGGCGCAACGCTCTCAGGCGTTGCTCGAATTCCATCTTCGAAAGCACATCGGGGGCCGGAAGGTCGACGTCCTCAACTGAGTCGATTGGAACATCGCGAAACCCGACTTCGCGGGACCGCAAGGCGCGTCCTATCTCAGAATTCCAGAGGTCGCGGAAAGTCTTGAACCCGGGGACCGGCGCGCGGTCCCAGGCCACCGACCAGGCTTCGATCGTATCTGCGCCGGACAGTTTCCGAAGGAACTGCCGTAAGCCCCGGACCTGATTGATGCTAAGCGCTTCCAGCCAGTCGAAGGGACAGAGTCCGCGCCCGAGCCCGACGAGCTCCTGAAACGGACGATGGGCCGTTCGCAGCGCGTCGATCAAGATACCGCAGAACCGGTTGAACTCCTCTCCGGGTGCCAAGCTCCTGATCTGCTGCGGGCCGGCACAGATCGCTGACCAGATGCTCATCTCCTCGGGCACCTCAATCCGCGAGGGACCCATGACGAGCCAGAGCGGTCCCTTTCGCTGCCGGATGGCGTTGGCAGGGTTTCCAGAAGACATCCGCTGGGGCAGCCGCGCAAGCGCCAGTGAGACATGGTCCAGATCGGGGACGGCCATCAATGGCCGCACGGCGGCAGCCGACGCAGCGGCAGCCTCCTCTCTAATCAATTCGGCGTGCTTCGACAGCGCGAGGACGCCGCGACGGCACATCACGAGCAGAATGCGATGCGACAATGACACTTCGACCCGGTTCGACAGCCACAACGGCCTCGCCAGCGTTACGTCGAAATATCTTTGCGCCGCCTCCTCCCCCGTCATGCGCGCAGCAAAGCTTGCATGCGACAGCAAGCTCAGCCGATATCTTCGTGCCAACGCGTCCAGCACGGACACGTACAGCAATCCCGCGTCCACGAAAAACGTCGATCGTTCATCCGAGGTCAAGGAATGGGCCAGATATGCGGCGAAACGATCGCTCGGAAAACTCGTCATAGAAACGTTCACCCTCCCGATCACCGACCCCCAGCTACGCATCCTCTCCAATCTTGGACGCAAGCTGCATCATGCAGTCGCCCATCGTACCGGGATGGATGGGGCCCGGCAAATGTCAACGGCCGTTGCAGTCCAGCAATCGCGCATCGAGCTGACGCTACCCTATACTTGCCCCCTCAAGGCGCAGTCGCAAGCCACCGGCAACCGACCGCTGCATTGTCGTCGGCATTGATGGCTGTTGAGCGCCAACGAGCGATGTGGCTGCCAGCCTATTGCAGCTTGACCAGCGTCTTCTCCTCGACATATCCGAGTTTCCTTCCATTCTTGGAGACAAGCTGCCACCCATTGGCAGTCCCGACCAGAGTGACGAGGGTCCCCGGCGGCAGCCGCTGGACGGCCGGGCCCGCCCGCATAGCCTCTGGGAAGACCTCCGCTGCTGATGACGAGACCACCACATGGGTTGGTCGGGTTGCTACCGGCTCGGGCGTAGGCGAGTTGTCGGAGGTCTGTAGAACGGTCGTCCTCAATGCCAGCGGAAAGCTGGACCCTACGATCTTCATCTGTGGGATTTGCCGCAGCCTGAAGGTCTGGTAACTCAGGTCAGGCACCTTTTGATCGACGTAGGCGGCCAGCTCCGTCACCTCGATGAGCCCGTTGCCATTCGTATCCGCTGCCTGAAGCCCGTCCAGCAGCGCGTAAGTGAACACGCCGTGGCCGCGGTAACCTTCCAACGCCGGTGCGTCGTCGCTGGACGCTGACAGCACCGTCCGCCCCGTTGCTCGCGTCATTTTTTCCAATGCCGCCACTCGCTCGATGCCACGCTGTTGAACCCGGTCGCCGGTGAGCGAGCCGCTCTCGCATGTGTCGTACAAAAGGATGCTCTTTCGCGCTGGAATCCTGGCCAACCACGCCTGGAGCTGCTCTTGATCGATACCTCGCTTTGCGATCGAGCTTTCGTCTTCATAGCGAAAATCCTGAGGCAGAAAGTGGTAGCGCCCGTCGACCGTCTTACCATGGCCGGCCAGGAAGAACACGAAGACGTCGCGGGGATGCACCTTCTTGCCGAGATCGGCGAAGACCGCATCGAGATTGCCCGCCGTCACCTTGTCATCCAGCACGGAGATGACCTCGACTGACTCGTACAGCGAGCCCCCAGCCTGCTTTAGAGCATCCCCCAATGCCCGCGCATCCGGCACCGCATAAGAAAGGTTTAGGCGGCTATCGTAATAGTCGTTCACCCCCACCGCCAGCACGTGGAGCTTTGGTGGCGTAGCGCTCGTCTCGCCGTCCCACTTCAGCACCACTTGCGCTGGAAGGGACGCGATCAGATCGCTACCGTTGTAGGCTACAACCTCAATCCGATTGTCGCCCTGCTCCAACGAGAGCGTTCGCTTCACAATGATCGATCTCGGCATCGCGGATGGAGATGCATCGCGCGCCAAGCGCTTGATGCCGCGGCTCTCAACCCCGAGCGTCACACCATTGATGCGCCACTCGATTCGACCGACGCCGCCATCGCTCTGCTCAGTGATCTCCGCCTCGACCGTTACCTCATCGCTGTTGACATTACCTGCCGGAGTTGGAATCGAAACTCGAGGCGCCGCGCCGCTCGCTAGTACTTTGTTCAAGTCAAGCTTGGTCGCCGCCTCACGCACCAATCCCTTCGGATCACCCGCCAGTTTCTCACGAACCAGATCGGGCCGGTACAACGCCTGATACACTTGGTCGACCGAGTAGACCTCAAGCCCTCTAACAACACTGAGGTTCTGCGCGGCCACGGATGAAGACGCATCGAAAAAGCCTTCAGGTGTAATTGATAGCCACTCACCATCCGCAAACGAAAGCATTCTTACGCGCTCGGTGTGAGTCGGACTGTCCCACAGTCGCACTGTTCCATCTGCGCTCCCCGACAACAGGGTTCCGCCGTCCCGCGAGAATAGAATCGAGGCAACGGCACCCGTATGCCCGCTAAATGTACCGAGCTCGCGCCCGCTCGCCAGCTCCCACAGTTTGGCTGTGTGATCATAGCTTCCTGAGATCAATCTGCGTCCGTCAGGCGAAAATGAAACGGAAGCAATTAGGTGAGAATGCCCGCTGAGCGAGTTTAGCTCGCGACCGCTTGCCATATCCCACAGTCTGACGTGCTGGTCTCCACTTCCAGTCACTGCGGTGCGGCCATCAGGAGAAATCGCAACCGCTGCAACAGGACCCGAGCCGCCCACGAATGTCTTGAGCTCTCGGCCACCCGCCAGGTCCCAGAGCTTGACAGCATGATCAAAGCCACCCGACAACACGGAACGGCCATCGGGCGAAATCGCTACGGAGAAGACAAAATTAGAATGGCCGCGCAGCGTCCTGATCTCGCGACCGGTAGGCACTTCCCAGATCTTTATACAATTATCCGCGCCTCCTGAGAGGGCCGTGCTCCCATCCGGCGAGAAGGCAACCGAGTAAACTATGCCGGAATGTCCTCTGAACGTCTTGAGTTCGCGACCATCAGCCGCTCCCCAAAGCTTGACCGTCTGGTCATAGCTTCCCGACAGGAAAGAGCGGCCGTCGCGCGAAAATGCAATGGAACTCACAACGTCGGAATGCCCATTGAACGTCTTGAGTTTATGACCGGTCCGCAAATCCCAAAGCACTATGCTCCCGTCCCAGCTTCCGGACAGGGCTGTGCGGTCATCGGGTGACAATGCGACGGAGTAAATCGGCATGACCTGCCCTCTGAGCTTCTTGAGCGCGCGTCCGCTCGCCACATCCCAAAGCACGACTGTCTGATCATAGCTTCCGGATAACAATGTGAGGCCGTTTGGCGAAAAGCGGACCGACGCGACCACGAAAGAGTGGCCGGCCAACGATCTGAGTTCATGACCGCTCGAAACGTCCCAGAGCTTGATTGTCTTATCTGCGCTTCCGGATATCGCGGTAAGACCGTCTGGCGAAAAGGCCACCGAAAGAACTTGGTCGGAATGGCCAATGAAAGTTCGGATCTCGCGGCCACCTTTCACATCCCAGAGTTTGAGAGTATGGTCTCCGCTTCCTGACAGGAGGGTGCGGCCATCCGGCGAAACCGCAACTGAGGTAATGTAGGCCGCCGATCCTATGAACGATTTGAGTTCCCTCCCGCTCGAAACGTCCCAGAGCTTGATTGTCTTGTCTGCGCTTCCGGATATCGCGGTAAGACCGTCTGGTGAAAAGGCCACTGAAAGAACTTGGTCGGAATGGCCAATGAGAGTTCGGATCTCTCGGCCGCTTTTTACATCCCAAAGCTTGATGGACTTGTCTCCGCTTCCTGACAACACTGTGCGCCCGTCCGGCGAAAAGGTAACACAGTAAACTCCGCCAGAATGCCCACTGAAAGTCATCAGTTCGCGGCCGGTAGTCGTTTCCCAGAGCTTCACTGTCTCGTCTTCACTTCCAGTGAGCATTGTGAGCCCATCCGGCGAGTAGGTCACCGAAGTCACTCCACGCGAATGCCCTGCGAGCGTCCTCAGTTCGCGACCGCTCGCAAGATCCCAAAGTTTCACAATTTGGTTCAGATCGCCCGAAGCCACAGTACGGCCGTCCGGCGAAAACGCGACCGAGTAAACAGGCATGGAATGCCCAAGTTGCGGGACAATTTCAGGACCCGGCGCTTGAGCCGTAGCAACCTGGGGCGCGAGAGCGGCCACGAGCAGGGCAGCAAATAGGGATCCTTTGAAAAGGCTTGTCCGATGTGAGATAGCTGCGCGCACGATAATCATCGTCCTTTGGTGACCACAGTTTCGACTAGCACCGGGATGGATCGGCGGCCATCGTGCCAAACCGGAGCCAACCAAGCAGCGAGGCTGAGCTATTAATGCACAATCGACAGACGAAAGGGTAGCGCTCTAGCTGTGGCGCCTCAAGACATTGTCCATGGTCAAACCGAGCCTGCTGATCGGACTTTGAGATTTTTCCCGCCGTATGTCCGTTGCCAATTGGATTGGTGCAGCCAAATCGGCAGCTCCTGGGCGCGACGATCTGACGTCAAGCCCAATCCCCGAAGTGCGGTCTGGATGAAGCGCTCAGCCTTGCCATTTGTTGTCGGTGTGTAAGGTTTAATGCGGATGTGCGTGATGCCGAGGTCCCAGCAGGCGTCGCGGAAGGCGAACGACTGGTAGCAACTGCCATTGTCCGTCATGACGCCCGTGACGGTGACGCCCAGGCTTTTCTAATAAGCAACAGTGCCTTGAAGAAGGAGACGGCGTCCGCCGTCTCGTCGGGCGTGATCGGGAATGGTCGTCAATGCAGACGAGGACAAAGTCCCAGCCGGCGCCACGGCTCTTGTTGGGCCGGTCCGATCGCTGGTGGTGCGTCGCCGATACGCTCGAAAGGCCGGAGCTTCTTGACGGTCGATATGGATGATCTCGCCTGGGACTCGCGCTCATAGCGGCACTCGGCTCGGCCCGCTCCAGATCGAGCATCCCGGCTTAGGTCGTGGACTCATTTCTGAGCCAAAGGCTAGTTGATGCTAGCAGAACAGCGGCAAGGAAGTTTCTAGCGAGTTTGTCGAAGCGCGTAGCAACGTGGCGGAGGTGTTTGAGTTTGCAGAAAAAACGCTCGATCATCTTGCGCTGGCGATAAAGGCCAGGACCGACCGAGCGCTGAGCTTTACGGTCCCGCTGGGTCGGGATGTGCGCCTCGCGTGCGTCACGGTCGGCCGGAGACATAGCGCATCCTCTTCGAAGACAATGAGCCCGTCTTCGGCTCGTTTGTCGAGCCCTCTCGACCATCTCTCTTTCCCACTCAGAGTGTTGGCGCGCACTGCATCGCCTACCGATCTGATTACGCGCACAAGTTATGAGGTAGAACGCCCATGAACTGTTGCGGCAAGCCCACAGCGTGGCGTGGATAACTCTCGGGTTACTGCCACCAACGCATCAGCGATCCTGATGGCTTTGTCGCACTCCAACCTCGTGGAGCTTTTCACCAAGTCGAAGTTAAAGACCATCTTTTAGTTTATGAGGTGGAATTGCCCGACAACAATATTGGAGGGCTCAAAGAGCATGAAGGCAGTCGTGTTGTCCGTTGCATCAAAGTGATGCTAGCCAACGCCTTGGTATGTGCTATGTTGACTTCATGAATCATTCTCGCGCTCACCATCTGATACGTTGCCTTTGATTTTCCGGGGCAGCACGGGTGTGCGGGAGGGTTTTATAATCCCTTAGCTGGCAGCGGACGGCTGTTCTCGGGTCGGGTTCAAGTCCCACGCCCCGGACCACTTCTCACGTTCCTCTGCAGGTATCGCATCCAGCGCCGAACCGTCCTAATCCTCGGGTGACGGACGCGTCGAGACGAGCCACCTGTTCGGTGCAAACGGCGGTACCGACTGTGATTTGCCAACCAGGCACAAGCCCGATGTCGACGAATTTCGTCTTTGGCCTGCTCACCGGAACCTCTTGCACCCTGGTTTTCTGGGGAATTTGGCAATGGATCTCCCGACATCGCGCGGAGCGCTTGCCCGCATTTGACATTCGGAAGGCGGTCACGACCTCGATGACAGTCGAGGAGAAAAGCCCCACCTCAACCGGCTTCGTCTGCATCGTCGGACAATGGCTGGTTACGGGGGTTCTCGATGTGCTGTTCTATCTCGATGCAGACGGGACTTGGCGACCCAGCTACATTGCTCTCATCCTTTGCTGGGCGGCCACGGTCCTGATGCTCGGCTTGCTGGGCGTGACTTATGGCGTCCGACGCAAGAAGACGGTTTATCGCGCGGATGCCAAATCATGATGCGGATCGCGGCTGCGATCACCATGAGGCGCGTCCTCCTCACGGCAGCATTTGTCTTTATCTGCCTGCTTCAGGTCGTCGCGACAATGTACCTTCTGGATTTCCGCGCGCATCTGATCGATGCACGCGCGGTAAGGCTTGTTCAGGCCGGTCAGGACATCGTGTTCGCCTACAACATCGTGCTAGATCATACCACTTCCAACCAGACGGATGAGATGAAAGCATTTCCGATCCGTCCCGAAATGGAGATGGACGAACTGCTGTTAATGCGTCCTCTCAAGCTCGCCGAACTGCAATCGATCTTGTACAACAGGCCAAATGCAATCAGGGCACACGTTAAGGTGTTCGCGAGCGATGGAAAGATGGTGCTCGACAGTTTCGCAGTTGCTTCTCACCTAGACCAGCCGGAAGTCTTTTTCCCGCATCGACTGAAACGCGAAACTGACCCACTGAAAGTCGCCATGGCGTCTGCCGTCGATTGGCTATACCGCGATTCGGCGACACAGGTTGCCAGCGACATGGTCGGGCACAGGAGTAGTCTCGAAGCGGCTCTGACCGGCCGGTTAAGGGCCACACTGGAACGAATGCAAGACGGAGGCCTGGTTATGAGCGTGGCCGTGCCGATAACGCGTCAGCGAACCGATCTTGGCGCGCTCCTGCTCACGTCAGACTGCACCGATGTCGATGAGCTTTTATGGCGGCACGTTCTGTTGCTCCTTGCGTCAACGCTGGTTTTTTCCATTTTCTCCTCCTTGCTTTGCTTTCGTTTTGCAGGAGGTCTGCGGACGGGCTTGGCTCGCGCGAGCTCGGCGAATTTTTGAAGACCGATTCAGGTTTAAAAACCCATGTTCACGCTCCGCCCCAATTGCGCTGAGTTACTCAATTTGAACGGTGCAGGGGTAAGATAACTGCAATCACGAAACGAGACAAACGATGACTAACAGCAAAGAACGATCGATCGAAGAGATCAACGCAAGCTTTGCCTTCCTCCAGACGCTGGTTGATCACGCTGATGCGTTTGAAGGCGAAGTGCCGCTGTGGCGTGGGTGGGCGCTGTTGGAAGCCTTCTTCGCCGGCATTGCCTATTCATCGCGTGTGGCAAATGAAGAGAAATAGTCAAACTGACTCTCACCACCTCTCAGCCACGAAGCTTGGCGTCGATGGCGACCTTGAACAAGGCTAGATCACGAAGGCGCCCCTCAATCCGGAGCTTCGTTTGAGCTGCTGCCGGTTTGATGAACACCGAGATGCGATGAAGAGGCGGAAGTTCGGTCGCGAGTACAAGCTCGAGGCCGTGAGGCTGGTGCTTTCGGCTGCTCACGTGCGAGCCGAACGCGGAGGTGAGGCGGGTTCATCCCAAAACTATGCCGGTCATTCTGACAAGTATCGATGAGTACGATGCCTGGCTGCGCGCGACCTGGAATGAAGCAAAGGCCCCTGCAGCCTCCTCTTCCGGACGGCGCCTTGAAGATCGTCGCGACGGGCGAGAAGGAAGATCCGGACGCATAGCCTTGTGCACAATGAGGCGGAACGGGCAAACAAGCCGCAGCCCTGCCGATTGCGAATCCCAGCCCGGTGCTAACCGGCCGGAACGAGCGAGGGGCCGGAAGGATGCTTCCCGACAGGAGCGATCTCTATGCTGACGGCGAAGAGAAGCAACAGGCGATCCAGACGGTGCGCGGCTGGGCGATCTGCGTGCTGCAGGAAGCCGGTGCCATCTGCGAGTGCGAGGAGCACGGCCGGATGCAAGACCGTTCCGATCCTCATGCCCGCGAGCGCGCATGAGGATCGCCGGCTGTTCGTCCTGCTGCGTCAACATGGCGAGCCTTTCCGGGCCAACCGAATGTAGCGGTCGCAGCGCGCGCAAGCGCAGGGCGCGCCGCCGCGCGGTCAGCACTCGGACGCCCATCCTGGTCGAGGCTCGGCAGAATGCCCGCTGGTCGCTGGATTTTGTCCATGACCAGTCAGTGGTAGCCGCTTCTGGATCCTGAATATCGTCGATGACGTGACCCGGGAATGCTGGCGGCAATCCCCGACACCTGATCCCGGGACGGCGAGTGGCGCGCGAACTGACGACGCTAATTGATCGTCGCGGCAAGCAGGGCATGATCGTCTCCGACAATGGCACCGAGTTCACCCCCAGGGATATGCTGACCTGGTCGGAGGCCAACCAGATTGCATGGCATTTTATCGCGCCGCGAAAGCCGATGCAGAACGGCTTCTGTGAAAGCTTCAACGGCCGGGTGCGAGACGAACTTCTCAATGAAACCCTGTTCTTCGGCCTCGATCACGCCCGCACCAAGATTGCCAATTGGGCAGACCCACTACAACAGCCAACGCCCGCACTCCTCGCTGGGATACCTAACGCCTGCGACCTATGCCGCCAACCTCAACGCAACGTGCGATCGGCTGCGCAAACCCGACCAGCTCCGCCGATCCCACGTTGCCCACACCCGCGCCAGACGGCGTAACGTCTGCCGAGACTCTAATCGCCAATGTATGAAACTTCAGAGGCAGGTCACCTGGGCAAAACGAGGATGCCTCAGAACGAGATAACTGTCCGGAGTTTCTGTTATGACCCTTGAAGCGAGTATGGAACGAACGTCCTCGTCCGCTTCCATGATCAAATTCATCCTACGTACAAGAAGACGTAGGAGAACGCGTTAAGCGCCCCGCCGTCGACGAGCTTGATGGCGTTAGAAGTCAGTCGCAGCCGGCTTCAAGAATTACATCGCCTGGCTGCAGCGCCGACTGACAGCCTGCTTAAGAAAGAGATTGCTCCAACTTCTTCGCCGTCGGTTCACTGCGCCGCCGATCAATTCAGGTTCGGATCGACGGGACGAGAATGCAAACCAGAGACTGTCCAGGCCGCCGTTCTTGTCGGCGTTGCCATCGCTGCCGCGAAGAACGACCGCTCCGTCCGGCGCTGCTGGCCCTCACTGCAAAGCCAACAATGACCTTTCCTCAACATAACCGAGCTGCTTGCCGCCGCGGGCTACGATGATCCAGCTACCCTCGCGCTTCACGACAGAAACCTGAGAACCTGCCGGGAGTTCGGTGACGACTGCGCCAGTGGCGGCCGCGGCCTGACGCACTTGAGCGCACTGCTGGCCGACGACGTGGCAGGAAGCTAGCACGCGTTTCGCTCCACCCCTAAGGCGAAATGGCAAAGCAACACCTAAAGCGTCTTGCCGATCCAATTTATATCACCCCTCACCCCTCTGCCTGCCCTGCCCTGCCTGTCTGCTCTGCCTACTCTCCCTACTCTGCCTGTCTGCCTGTCTGCCTGTCTGTCTGCTCTACCCTACTCTGCCTGTCTGCCTACCCACCCTTCCACCTGCCAACACCGTAGAGAACTTCCCCCCACTTTGCGCAGAGAACGATTCAATGCAGGAGAACAGCATGGATAAGGGACGCAATACCTCACAAATGAACTCCGCTCTCGAACGGCTTCGTGCCGAGGGTATCCGCCATCAACAAACCTCCGAATATCAGATCAAGGTCGGCCACTACAATTTCTATCCGGGCAAAGGCACTATCTTCGTGGATGGCGAAGAGGGAATCCGAACCGAACGCGGGCTCGATAGCTTCGTCGCTCTTTTGCGCAAGCTGAAGGATCACAATCCTCCCCTTGGAAAGAAAGGGGGGGCCGTAACTGATTTCAAGGAAATCGAGTAACGTTGATCTCAGGGAAGCAGGCGGCGACCCGGAAGAGGCTGACCGGTTCGTCCGCGGACGGACGAGTAGGCAACAACAGACCGCGAGGACCGACCATGGAGTTGTCGCTGACCTGCGCCAGTGATGCGCACAAGTTCAACCTCGCGCCAACGTCAAGGCTGACGGCAGCGCCATCGCGGGCAGCTGGTCCGAGTCCAACCGCAACATCAGCGGCTCCCCTTCGGGCCGCGGCGCCGGCGGAAATTATGAGCTGCTCGCAAATCAGCACTTATTCGCACGGACGCGACAATTGGCGGGACCGAGCCCGTTGCCATTCCCAGCCCCCGCTCATCAACTCGTCGCCCCCAGCTATGGGCGTGGACGCAATGACCAGGCACTGATCCGAAAGATCTCGCGCCGCAGGCCTGAGTTCGAAAGAAGTTCGTCTTCCTCCAAAACGTGCGTTATAGAATCGAGCGATATCGTGATGGAGCTTTGATAAGGCCAGCTGCCAGTTCACCATCCTCACCCGGCTCGAGCAAGGAATAATGGAACGTTCTAACGCCAACTGTAGACCGACCATTCCACTTTCTGTGCCTTCATCCTCCAACGATCCACCCAAATCAACGTTCGAGCTAGATAGCGGCTCTGGGCATTTAGCCCGCTTCATCCATCTCAAGATGATCTTGAACAGTCTCGCCAAGCCATGACCACTCGGGCTCGACGGTCGAGCGTATCAACGCCCGAATGCGAGGTGTGGTCCCACGGATGTTCAGGTCCCGAATAATCGAAGCGAGGTGGACCTTGTCTTCTATTGCCTCGAGCTCCTCGATTGTGGGAGGCAGCAAGATGCAAGGATAGGTCACCGGGTCGATCCCGTAACGCCAAGTCGGATACGGTCGAGGGAACAGGTCGGCGCCGCCGCCCTCACGACAGAGCTTTTCGATAGCCTCGTCCGGGATCAGGTGCCCAAAGGGCTCGCTACGGAGCGCAGCTCTGACCGAAACTGGGTCGGTTCCATCCACTTCGGAGGCGTACGGCCCAATTGCGGAACCATGCTGTTTTCGGGCGAACGCAGCACCTTCCTCCGACCAGCGCCCCGCAAACGGCCGCTCCGTAAATGTCGGCTGCGTTTTTCCCCCTCGGCTCCCGTTTGGGCTCATCACAGTTCCAAGCTTTCGCAGAGCATGGCTTCGGAAATGTTCCCGCCTCCACGACGATTTTCACCAAAGGGAGCACCGGAATTGAGGTGCCAAATCAAGAATTCCAAATCAACATTTTTCATGAGAGCTGACCCCCGGCTCCCGCGATCTGCCTCACCGGGCACGAATGAACTCTCCGGCCCGGAACAAAACCTCACACCCCCTGGCGAATGCGGCTCTCCAAGGCGTACCCACCTTCACACTCGCCCAGAAGCAGAGCGCCCGGTCGATCTCTTCATCAACGCTGGTTCCAGCTTCCTGACATGAAGCCCGCCACTTCCCAAACATCGATATCCAGCTCTCCGGGGGGAGACAGTCCAAAGCCGGGCTGACGCTCGCCGCCGCTGGTACGGTGCCCATGGTTTGACGAATGCGGCATTCCACCAGAAACGCCTGGACAGCCTTAATGCTCATAGGGCCGTCGGCACCGATTGCCTCAAACAGAGATACAGCTTCATCCCGCCGACCCTCCAACAGCGCCTCCCAACAGGCGACCATTGCCGAACCCCAGCCGAACTCAGATAGCCGCAACAGATTCCCGATCGTGACGTCCCCACGCCGCTCCACCCGGCCCATGATTGCTAGCGCCGCACCAAACGAGCCGGCTGCCTCGACCGCAATCGCCCTTAACGCCGCTTCGTCGAACGGAACCGAGCGGTGCTCACAGATCAGGGACAAGCGACCGACCAGATCTGCCACCGATATCGGGCCGACTCGATACACGTTGCAACGGGAGCGGAGCGCCCCCGAAAACCGCGCCTCGTCGTTCACCGTAAACACGTACACGGTCGACGTGATTTCCTGCTCCAGAGTCTTCAACGCGATATCGGCGGTTGAGCTGGAAAACGCCTCGGCGTTCTTGAACAGGACAATGCGAACTGAGGCGGTGTTCAGCCCTACCTCACGCTCGATCAGCGTGTGAACAGCTTCAGCTTGAGCTTTCTCAAGCTCTCGATCGTCATCATCGTTATCACCTACAGTGCGCGCGTCCTTCTCGTGAAAGGCAAGGCTCGAATTATCAATAGCCCGACATTCATGGCAGATGTTACACGGTGCTGCATCGCTGCGCATCGTCAGCTCCTGCTCGCAAACGAGTGCCTTCGCATACATCCTTGCCAAGGTTCGCTTACCAACACCCGGGCATCCGATCAGCGCGATCGGTTGATGCGAATTCGTCCCACGCTCCTGTTTCAGGTTGGCTATGAGAGATTCAAACCAGCGCTCGTGGCCCAGGATGTCCTTGAACGTTCGCGGGCGCACCAAGTCGCGATTGTGGTCTAGGGACCATTCCATCGATCGGCCTCCACGATGGCCATTGAACCCCGTCCGTCCAACATCGCTCCCGGTTCTCCACGTTCATTATCGCGGATCAAAGACCGAAACCACTCAACATCGGAGGTGTTCAACGCCTCGAGCCGACCGCGCAGGGCGCGCTGCAGTTCGAGCCGCACCTTATCCAGGCGGCTAGGCTTATCAGGCGCGATGATGTCCAGCAGCGGCGCGATCACCTGCCAGCCATCGCTCGAGTTGAACCAACCCGGCACACCGGCGGCGCGAGCATAATGCTGACACACGTGGTCCAGCGATACGAACGCGTTTCCTTCCAGAAAACTCTTCTCGTTGGCCAACACCAGCGCGGCCCAGACGCAGTGACAGGGATCCTCAAGCCTCCGATAGCGCCTATCACTGCCTTCCAGCGTTCGCGCCGTCGCCCCATAAAGCCTGGTCAAAATCTCTTGTGATTCAAGCACGCGATCATGCCGCAGGCGATCCACCAACCTCATCAATTCAGAAAGGGATCGGCTGTCGCGGCTGTCTAAGAACCGGCGCAACGTTTCGGGTAGCACCAACCGCTCCGCGCGCGTTGTCGCCGTTTTCACAGTTTCACAGAATTGGCCATTCTCCATTTCGCCCAAAACGATTGTGTCAATCTGCATGGATAGCGCGAACGGCGTGCACGGCTCATCTTCGACAAACTTTTTCAGTCCCGACAAAAACCGCCTGTTGCCCGAGAGGTATCCCAGGTCGCCGAGCCGACTTTGAGGAAAGTAACTGCGCGCGGCTAGCAAATAGTTCTCGGGCGTCACCATCGGCTCCTCGATCACGCCAATGGCACCAACGGCGGCATTCCAGGCATCGGACTTGACCAATTCATGGGTGTCCGGGACGAGCAAACAAATAGTCTGCTGAGCAGCATCGTGAGCGATTAGGTCTAGCGCTTCTCCAATATCCTCAACAGGCGGATGCTCACGAGTTTTGTCGCCGAGATCGCGAATGATCAGCGAAGTCCCGAACAGCGAGGGCTCCGCCACGGTCATGTACAAGCTCGGCAGCTCTTTGAGCGGCGCGTCCGATTGACTACCTTGATTCGCTCGGATCGATTCGTCCCGATGAACTTGGATCGATTCCTTTTCCTCGGAACTAGCTAAAAGTGAACCAGACCTCACGGCCCGCCGAGAGTACGTCGCGATATCCTTGAGATCGCGACCGTCGATCTCAGCCTGCTTCACCACTTTTGCTCGGACGGCCTGGCGCAGAAGCCCCGAATTCACTCTATATAGATAGAGATGGCTCTGCTGAGTCAGCTCAGGAAGGGACAAAAATTCGATATCGGTCATCGGCACTGGCCTGCTCACGACGCGCTCCAGATTGGCCAGCTTCGCGGATTCCGACGACCCCATTGGTTCCGCAGTTCCGCAACGTCGTGGTCTCGCAGCTCCTTGGACTGAGCGGACCCGTCCAACGGATACTGAGCCGCTAGCTCGCGAAGGGCCGCCTGCCATCGTGACTTTTGCTCCTGACGGTACTTGTGCTCCTGGAGTTCCCAGCCGTCGTACAAACGATCCCACTGCCTGTCGTCGAAAGCTGACACGACGCTGATGCCGGACTCGTGCTCCGCTTTTTGCCTGGCTGCCGCGGCCAGCGGGACGGAATAATCCAGCCGCGTCCGCCCAATAATGTCGCCAGCGGCGCGATGAAACTCCACCTCGATCTTAAGCTTGGTGAAGATCGGGTCTTTTGGATTGAAGCCACCGCAAAGCCAGCGAACACAGCGCCAGTGCCCATCTAGCCGTTCGCTGGAGGGCTCGAGCTCCAGCGTGATCGCGACATCCTCGAAGCCAGCTACCCGGCTGTTTCGGTGCCATTTCTTCAGCCATCGCTCGGCCATCTCCGCGTCAGGGACATGTGCCATCACACGACCACACGATCCCTCGGTTTCATCTCGTTCTTGAACAAAGACATTCAGGCCGGCCCCGCCCCAATTCCTAAGTTGTCCTTTCAGTGCCTGACTGAATTTTTTGAAATGCTTGGAGGCTTCCGGCTGCCCTTCGTATCCAAAAAGCCGATGTCGGATTGTGATGCGAGCATTGAATGGCTCGTGACCTTGCTGCACCGAGAATGACGCAGCGGCGAAAATGCTGCGCACGTGACTCCGGGTCAGATAAGCAGGATCCTTAGGAACGTCCGGTTCATCATCGAGGTTGCGGCGGCGTGAGATTCCCGTCGTCAGGTCCAGTTCGGTCCCGGCCTGCGGCGTGATACGTGCGACCACATCGTTCCTTCTGACCACCACCTCTCCGCGATTGGCTATGGTCTGAAACCGCATCAATATGGCTAGCAAGGCCTCATCGCTCAACTCGTTGGTGACCGTTGGCCAGACATCGAGCAAACCCTCGAAAAACGCCTTCATATCGATCTGCGGCAGTCGACGGCCGAACGCGTCGGCCACACGGCTCCGCTCCTCTTGTCTGATCGATTTGATGACCGGCTCGACCGAGACGTCGAGGCCACAAAGGTCCACGTAGTAAAATCCCACAAGGAACAGTTGAATCAAACGTGCCTTGTTGCGGATGCTATCAGGCCACTGCGTGAACTTCGCGACCTGCCCCCGAAAGTCGCCGGCGCCCAGCGCTTCGAAATACTGGATCAAGTATTCTATGTAGTCGACACCGAAGACCGCCGCGACCCGATCGCGGGTAATCTCGCCGCTGTCGCCGAGCAGCATCATTTTGTCGAGCGCTTGCAGCATATTCCGTGGCTGATGCTCGCCTAAACTTGCCAGAAGCGACACCGCCTCTGGGTGCAGAATGAGGCCCTCCTGCCGGGCGGCGCGAGACAACAGGCCGACGCTCTGCTCATGCGTCAGGGGTCTTAGCTCAAGCTTGATCGTTCGGGACTGCAACGCCTCCGAAATCCGCTCCACCGCAGTCGTGGCGAAGCAGAATGAAAAGCCAGGAGGTGGCTCCTCGACAGTTTTCAGGAGAAAGTCGAAGCTATCCGGATACTTCGAAAGGACATGAGCTTCATCGAGAAATACCACGGTCCGGCCATTGCCAGCCTTATTAGAGTTCAAAAGGCGGTCAATCTCGTCGATGAGCGCCTTACGCTGACGAAATTTAGGCGTGTCGAGCTCGACAAACCCAGTTCTCTTGCCGGCATCCAGGGCTCTGCAAGGATCACAGCCGAAGCATCGATCGCCCGTCGGCGCGGGGTTTTCGCAGTTCAGACTCCCTGCATAGATCCGGACGAGCGACGTTTTGCCCGAGCCGACGCTGCCGTGTAGAAGCAGGTTTGCGCAGCTCTGATTGTTCAGTATCAGCTGCGATATGATCCGCTTTGGATATTCTTGCCCGATCACTTCTTCGAAGGTCCTCGGTCGATATTTCAGGGCGAGGCGTTGCACGTGAGTTCCTGAATAGAGAGCCTGTTGCGGGGCTTTTTGTTGTCGGGGCCTCGCGGCCGATAAGAGCGCGTTCCGATAACACAAAGCGGCGCCCAATGGGCCGCCGCTGGTTGGAGCAGCGAGGTGCTGCCGTCAAGGCCTCATAAAGGAGAAAAACATCCAGCAAGCTCAACCGCGCGTGGCAGCAGAGCTCGCTGCTTGACAAGCTCCTCGTTCTACCTCGGCTCCTGCGCCGCCTCGGATGTAAATGCCAAGCGTGAGATCGGCCCCTGTCCACGGAAGGCATCCCTCCGCGATAAATTCGAAACCGGCCGTACGGGCCAACAAAAGAGAATTCGCCTGCACAGGGCAGGCGCGGCGAAACTCGTCGTGCAGTTCAGACAGCCACCACCAGTCCCTTTTTAGAATGTCTGCGAAAGCTCCGCGGGGTCCTCAAGCACCGACGCGCAGAGCACCCTTGCTCTATGGAGGAACGGAAGCAGGATAGTCGCGGACAATGACATCGACGGCTTTTCACGATTAGTGAGGCCCCGCCCCGACCTCCGCCAAATCTGCTCCACTGCCGCTCCTGCCCAGCGATGTTCAGAACTGTCGTCAACTACAGGGCTCTTCCTCCGAATCTCTCTCGCCATAACGGCAACAACAAAAACGAGAGAGACACTGTGAGCAATATCGAACCAACGACACCGCATTCGCCTTCATTAAGTGCCCGAGCGCGACGATCCCGATTTACCCAGATCAACCGCGTCCCTTGGGTGCCCGACCGACTGCTCCAACAGGTTGGTGGCGCTTGCGACATTGATTCCCGCTTCCGGCGCGCAGTCCGCTTGCTGGCCGTCTTGTACATGTGCGACAACAAAATCGAGAGCGCAGCATCTGACGGCGATCACGCCTCGTACCTCGCGTCGCACCTCAGCGCTGACGCAGCGGAAGCAGGTCTAAATTTTCACGCATCGGCTCTGCACTTGCTTGCGCTAAAAGAGCTACTCCTTCTTCGGGAGGAAGACGCCGCCGTGGACGAGGACCGGTTGCTGTCGAATCCGGTGAGCTCGATGCCACTGGCCGTGAATCTCTTTGGCCCGTTGGCGCTCGACACCAAAAAACTGGGCTCGAAGGTTCTTCGCCAGCTACTCCCGGAATTTGTCCATTCAGTCCAACGGGTAGCTTGGGAACACAGCCCCGGGCGTAAAGACCCCCGCTATCTATCAGATCGTACGGCTTTTGATCTAGCGATTCATGTCGTCACACCCGAAGGTGAGCCCGGCATCGTCTACACTGAGGTTAAATTCAGCGAAGAGCTTCTTGGGCCTGTGGCCAGATGGCGCGAACGCTACTCCGAAGCACTTCATGAAGTCAGACTTTACAAGGATCCAGACAACCCCATTCTCCGGTCCGCGCCCGTCGAGCAGCTTTTTCGCGAACACGCCCTAGCTCAGAAGTCTGTCGACAACGGTGTCGTCCCCCGCGCAATGTTCATTGCCGTTGGGCCCCGACTCAATCGGCGCGTCCAAGCAGCGTTCAAGGTCTATGCGAATGAGCTCCTCCCGATTGACCCGGCTGATCCCACGCGTGTCGCGTTTCGGCATTTCACACTAGAGGCCGTCATCGATGCGATCGATGCCGCCGGCGATCAGGAGACTGCTAACCGGCTCTGGCAGCGTTACTGCAACTTTCAGCGGATCTATGATGCCGCCCTGTCGTTGCTCGCTCCCAACACGCAGCCGGCCGGTGTCGCAGATACGTCCGCTCAGGTGCAGCTCGATCAAAAGCAGCACGGCACTGTCCCCTCCCGGCGGCGCTCGGCACCGAGAACGAAGTCAGAGGATTCGGCCGCTACACCGGAGTTGAACCGTCATGGCCAATGAAGATCTGCTTTCGTTGACCGATCGAGTTCAGCTGCTCTTCAATGCCATAGCAGATGGCACCGATCACTGGCCTGTGGCGAAGATCTACACCCCGGATGGCGCGGCGACCTGGCTCATCAGCGAAATTGACCCTGACCATCCCGACCGGTTGTTCGGCCTCTGCGACTTGGGGCTCGGAATTCCCGAGCTGGGATATGTTTCGCTAGCCGAACTCTCGGCGCTCAGAGGCCCTCTCCGGCTTGCGGTGGAGCGGGATCGGCAATTCGTAGCGGACAAACCTCTTTCCGCATATGCCAGCGAAGCGCGGTTGCAGGGCCGGACCGTCGCCTAGGCCCGGAATCGCGGGTACTCAAAAACGGTTTCTAGGAGCTCCCAACGAGCTCCTAGAACGGAAAACCATACGCGACAGCTAACAAGGTGCATTGGGGTGATCGTTCATGTCTCCCACGCTCAACTTGCGACGCGTATGCTTGCGCTTGGAACGACATGGAAGTCGAGATCGAACACTCTTCGATGAGATTTCTCGTTCACGCCCGCGGCATCAAAAAGTTCTAGCGGCCAAGACGACAGCGTCGATCATCGCTCACCACATGGCGCAAACAAATGACGGCGCGAACTTGCGAAAGGCGTCTTTATTTTTTGCCCCACACCCACCTGCACTCATCTCCGCCCTCCCTACCCTACCCTAGCCTATCCCCCTTCCTTCCCCTTCCTTCCCTTCCGTCCCCACACTTCCCTTCCCCTGCCCAGCTCGGAAGGTCAGGCAAAGAAGCGTCGCTGGAAGACTGCCCTCGGAAAATCGGCCCGCGGCAACTCGCGCCAGCCCATGCCATCCCTGCACGAAACATCTCGATGCTTTCGCCGAATTAGCGCGAGAACAGGCAAGCTATCAGGAAGCCATGACCGGCCCGGAGATCATCAATCCACGTTCATGGAACGGCAAGGCTCTGGCGGGTAACTGGTTGGTGACACTAAAGCTGGACGGCGTCCGGGCGATTTGGTGCGACAATCAAGGCTGGCTGAGCCGGGCCAATAAGCCGCTCTACAACATTCCATCCTGGCGCCAGGGTCACCCACGGGACTGCGAGGTCTTCGTCAACGATTTCCGTGACACGATCCGCGCCACCAGGACGAGATGCCGCAAAGAAGACACGCCCTCAATCACCGCAGAAAATCTATTCGGCCTTGCCAACCTCGACCCGCGCCTTCATTGGGGCAGGCTTACCGATCCCGAACCCGCAACCATCCGCGCCCGACTGCGATGTGCCAACTACCTCGGCTACGAGGGTCTGGTCCTTCGTCAAGGCGACAATTGGATCAAGGTCAAGCCGGCGGAGACCCACGACGTCCCAATCACCGGATACGTCGAGGGAAGAGGCAAACACCGCGGCCGGCTGGGCTTCGTCACAACAGACAAGGGTGCGGTCGGCGCGGGCTTCTCAGATGCTGAGCGCGACATGCTGTGGGCTGAAGCGAATGCCGGAAGATTGGTCGGGCAGGTGATCGAAGTGAGCTCCATGCAATCGACTCCAAACGGCCAATTCCGCCACCCGGTCTTCATCCGCATGCGCCCCGACAAACTCGCGTAAGTCTCAGCTAACCTAGCCCACAATATTCAGCCCGAAGTTCCGCGAAACAGCTGTCCCTCTTCCACAGCTTTCCGCAGAGCTGCGACTTCGGCTTCACTCAAACGGTTGGCCAGCGATCCGGCCTCGAGGGGCCAGTCAAGCAGCTGCTGCAGCCAATGCAACGTTGTAGCTTTTACTATCCGCCCCGCTTCCTCCGTTCGCTTGGCCTTAACGGCTCGGCGATCTTCAGGCATCCGACTCCTGGACCCTGTACGAGATTCGAGCACATCTTAAAACCCGGTGTGGTTCAAAATTCTCGCAATTCCATCATCGATGAGCTGAAGCACTTAGACGCTTCGTGCGAACCTTCCCAGGGCAGCGACTAGGGGTACCGGCACGTGAGGGACTCAGAAAGCGTGACGTAGCCTGATGACTCGCAAGGTGCGAAGCTCAAAGAGCCCCGAAAAGGGGCTCTTTCTCTGATTCCGCCGGCAATCCCATGAGAACCTTCATTTCTTCTTGCGCCCTTTTCGAAGGGTCGCCGGAGGCTTTTCACCGTGCCGCGGCGCCAATAGAAATTCATCCACCGCAACCTCCAAGGCTGCAGCGAGTCGGTCCAGAGTTTCGACAGTTGGGTTTTCAACCCCGCGTTCGATTCGTCCGACATAAGAGCGGTCGACGCCAGCGTCCACCGCCAGTGCCTCCTGAGACAAGGCGCGTTTCACGCGAAGCCGCCTGAGATTCCAAGCTACAAGAGCCGTTGCCTTCATGGGCAGAACAGACGGCTTTGCGGTCCATTAAAACACGCACTATAATGTCCCTATTTCCACATTCGCTTCGGGCGAGGCGAAAGATCCGCTCCCGACGGATGAATAACCAAACGAGGCCGTTGGGTCCAAGGACACGAGGAAGCCGGAGCAGCAATGAGCGACACGACGGGTGACGAGGAATGGTTCTATGCACAGGGCGGCCAACGCAAAGGTCCCGTACCCATCGGCACGCTACGCAAACTGCTGGCAGCCCAGACCATCGATGGAGAGACTCCAGTCTGGCGTAAAGGCTGGGCTGACTGGCAACCGCTGCGCACGACGGAAATCGGGATACAGCTCAAGGATATTCCGCCACCCATCGCGGCAAACCACGTGAACAATGGATTGGTGTGGGCGCTCGCCTTCGCACCACTGGCTTATCTCTTCGTTGACATCGCTCTGCTCAATTACCAGAACAGCCACCCGGCAGGTGACGAGTTTTTCGACGCATTTCTATCGCCGCTCAGTTGGCTCGTCCCGCTATTGACGAATGCGGCGCTGTGCCTAGTCGATACGGAACAGCTCAAGCGTGCCGGCTACAGCTCCGGGTGGCTGACGTTCTTCGCGCTACTGTTGGCTCCAGTCTATCTTTTCGTGCGCGCGCAACGCCTGCGCCAGACGCCAATCTATGGATTCGTTTGGATCGCATCGTTCATCGTGTCGATCATTTTGCGGGCGGCGTAACGTGCAAGCAGAGTCCCATACCGACGACCTGGTTTTCATCGCCATATTCTTCCTCATCATCGGCATTATCTACATCGCACCCAGCATTGTGGCATTCCGGCGCAACCACCCGAACCGTTGGATCATCCTGATAGTCAATGTCGCGTTTGGCGGCACGATCATAGGGTGGGGGATTGCGATGGTGTGGGCGATGCGTGCGGCTCACCGAATAGGCGCTATGGGCAGCGGCGGGGAGTCCGGCCTTAACCTCTTCGTCAACGACGTGAAAAAGATTCAGGTCATCGATCCCCCACCTCTGCCTGCCACGTCGCCTGTGCAGGAGTTGGAACGCCTTCATGACCTTTTCGTCCGAGGGGCGATTTCTCAGATCGAATTCGACCGCTTGAAAGCCAAGCTGCTTGGCGCCGCCCCTCACGTTGAGACAGAACGATGAAATTGCGACTGATTATTGCGCTTCTGCTCTCGGCCTTCCGGATCGGAGATCTCAACGCGGAGGAACTCTCTTTCTATGAAAAGGAGACGGATAGGTGGTGGACGGTTCTCGGCGGAGCTAACCCGGAGACGGGGCAAGCCACCTGCTATGGCCGCGCGAACAAGAGGGACGGGTCGTTCATTCAAATCCATCGCTCCCTCGTTGACGGTGAGGTCTGGGCAATTGTCCACGACACCGAATGGGAAATTCAAGGACCCGACCGAGGCTCGCTGCGCTGGAACTTCTTTAACGGTCTCAAGAACGGTCTCATTGCAGGTGCAAACTTCGATTATGTCCTCAAGGACAAGAACACGATCTTAATGCTGCAAATCGAACCCAAGAATTTCTCAGAGGCACTGTGGAATGCCCGGTACTTTACTCTCGTGATGCCCGGGAACGTGCCGAATATGTCGCTCAGTTTTGAGAGCAAAGGCGGTTCGATGCTTTCTGCGCTGGCAGAATGCGTCAAACAGAACGAGACGAAATACAAGAACTTCAAGCCATCCCTGGAAAAAGTCCCGGACTCGGTGAAAGAACAGCTCTGAAGCCCTCTTGCGCGTGCACGGGTGCAATGGCCGGAAGCAACTCAATGTGCCACACACCGCCGAAGCTGCGCACAATAGATCGAGCGACTGTTTGAGCATGCCAAGCTGGACCCTTGCCGCCTTTACCCATCGCGGTCGCGTGCGGCCGAACAACGAGGACGCTGTCGCGATCGACAACCGTGTCCTCACCGGCGACATGGACGCGCCTATAGTCATGACGTCACCGAACGGTTCCTGCCTCCTGATGATCGCGGATGGCATGGGTGGCCATGCGCACGGCGCGATGGCCAGCCGAGCCGTGCTCGATTATCTCGTTGCTACGGTCGATCGGCTTTCAAGTCCAGCCTCCTGCGCCGAAGCAATCGAGGAAGCCAATCGACACCTCTACGAACTCATGCGGGAGCATCAGGATGCGCTTGGCATGGGCTCGACGCTGGTGGGAGCCGTTCTGACGGCCGGTCAACTACTCACATTCAACGTTGGCGACAGCCGCTGCTACCTGTCTAGCGCAGGCCAGTTGGTGCAGCTCAGCCACGACGACGTACCCGAAGGCGAGAGCAGCTACTTCGCTCCTCGCCGGTCCCATGCCCTCACTCAGGCTTTGGGAGGCTCTTCATTTCCAATCGCGGTCGCACCTCACATCTCCGTCGACCCGCCGCTTGCTCCCGGAGAGACTCTGCTCTTGTGCAGCGATGGCCTCACCGACATGATCACCAGCGAGGCAATCGGAAGCACTCTGAGAAAGACCAACCAATCGCTCCAGATCACAAGAAGGCTTGCTGCTAAGGCTTTTAGCGGAGGCGCGCGAGACAATATCTCCTTGCTAGTGGCACGCTGTTCAGACACCCCGCCCTGAGCCTTCAACTTCGAACGGAGAAAGTTGACGTACATCCAGACCCCCTTCTCCGCGGCGGGCCTCGCCTGGAGCGTTCCTACTTAATATTGGCCGAGGCCGAACTCGGAATGCGCCGCGCATGGCGGCGGCCTTTTTGCTTCTGGACGGCGGCCCGCCTAGGATAGTCTTTCGACGTGACTTGTTCTATGTCAGACTCACGTCGGATCACGGCCGCTAAGGTTTCCGCTTTTAAGTTGGTCCGCGCCTTCGACTGAAGGTCGCACTCCCATACCACGAAAACGCGCCATCCTTGGACTTGCAACTCGTCTTGGACCCGCGCATCACGCGCGACATTTCGGTCAAACTTATCCGTCCAGAACTGCGTGTTGCTCTTCGGCGTAGAGGCAACCTTGCAGCCCTTATGTCGATGCCAGAAGCAACCGTGAACAAATACAACTGTACGATGCTTTGGAAAAACCAAGTCGGGCTTCCCCGGAAGGTCTTTCTTGTGGAGCACGTAGCGAAGGCCCAGACGGTGGAGCGCCCTTCGGAGAGTGACCTCCGGGGAGGTGTCGTTAGATCGGATGCGCGCCATTCTAGCGGAGCGCTCCGCAGGCGAGAGGAAGTCGGCCACGTCCTAGCCCTCGGCCTTGTTCGCCATCAGTTCGTAGAAAGGCAGGCCCTTGATAACCTGACCGGGAACATCGAACGACTTGTAGAGGCAGTGATGGTTTGGCAAGACCTTGATCCGTTCCGCGATCTCGCCTGCGGAGCTCGCCAGACCCAGCGCACTGAGTTCTGCGGCCGTGACGTTGGGAACCTTGTGCACGAACCAAGTCAGCAGTGGTTCCCTGTAGTCGGTTGCGTTTACCTTGAAGTGCCGGAGGTATTGTGAGGCCAGGATTACGCCACAGCCAAATTCCCGCCCTTGCAACAGTAACTTGCGAAGGACATCAAATTCATAGCGCATGATGTTGTCGGCTTCGTCGACCAACAAATAAGAGTCAATGGCGCGAAGCTGGGGGCTCGTTCCAACGAACGGTCGCTTCGGCGTGCGAAGCATGTTCTCGTAAAACATGTTCAGCATGACGGCGACCAGCATGTTTTTACTCCGGTCGTCCTGGCCCAGGGCATCAAGCGAAATCACCACGGCGCCATCAAGGAAGTCGGCGAATGGCTTTGTCTTTGCCGGATCGGGTTCGAAGATCTCCATGTCGACTAGGTCGTCGATGATCGACATCGGGGAATCTGATTTGCCATCCAACAGCTCGGCATACGCGGAATGGACATCATAGATGGTCGGCGCCCGCCCGGCACATTTTTCGTAGGCCGTCCTCACGGCGCGCTTCAGCTTATCCCGCTGGACTGGGCCGATTCCTGAATAGATCTTGTCGAGCACGTCGGCAAAGAACCGGAATCGGTCGAGCCAAGGTACCATCGAGCCTTCAATTTCTGCCGTGTCGAAAAGATTGAGCGGAAGACGATAAGGCTTCACCACCCGCGCCCCCGTGGCCCTAACGAAGTCGTCGCTGCCATAGTCGCGCTTGTAGTCGAAGATCAGGATGCGCGGTTTTAACCCCCTGTTGCTCGGCGCAGAAGAAGCGATCTGGAAGACTAAAGACTTCAAGAGCTGAGTCTTCCCCGTGCCGAGATCTCCCACCACGCCCATGTTGAGCTGATTTAGCCTCGTATCCGATAGCAGAAGCGAGACGTCGCGTCGCTCAAAGCCATCGACCGTCATCCCGACCGCAATCTCCACGCCGCTCCCGCCGACAATAGCTTCCGGTTGGGGAGGTGCCTCCTCGGCCATCGGCTCAGGTGTCGCGCCAGACGAAGCAACATCATCCGTCACCTCGGTGGCTTCGCGATCGGCAAGGGCGATCGGTTCGGCGGCTAGGTCTGTAGGATCGACGATGGCTATGTCGCCAGACTCGTCAGCGTGGTCTGCGCGCCGTGCTCCCATCGACCAATCGCCGACCTTGGATCGGACGCTCTCGTAGAATTCCTGTGCATCACCCGCGACAATCCGTCCAGCGTCGTGTGCTCCAATGACTATTGTCTCTTCAAACCCATCACCATCACGATCCGTCGCATCGCTGATAGGGCTGTCGTCAACAACGATAAGGCGACACCGGCGGTCGATGGTAACGTCCCCGTTTGCCCCTAGGACTGCGCCAGCGATTCTCTCGTGGAATCCAGCCCACTCCGCGGAGGCACCGACCAGATCCTGATGCGCACTATAGACTCTCATCCCGAAACCGATGATGGACAACAGCAGATGCTGGTAGGCGAGACGCCACGCCGACAGGGCGTTTTCGTCCTCCGCCATTGCGCAAAGGAGGTCCGCCAGGGATCTCGCCTGCCCTAGAGCATCCTTAACGTCGGCCGCGGGGAACACCGAGCCAAGCCGGCACTTTACCTCGATCGGAGTCAGGTGAATGCGGATCTTCGCCGAGCCCAAGGTGACGCCAATGACCAGCAAGTCCGGTCGCGCTAAAGTCGCGTCGGGCCGATCCTTACTCAACGCTCGCGAGAGGTCATCAAGGTATCCCCGGAACGGATCGACCGGGATCACCAATGAGACCGTTGGTTGGTCGCTAGTTCCGCCGATCACGGGCATAAGGCTATTAGCACTTGATCCTAACCGGAACCGGTCCTGCAGCAGGCGAGCGGCAATGAAAAGACCCAAGTCACCTGTTGCTCCGGTATCGTCGCCGGCGAGCCCACGGATCGTCGGGATTCCCCGGCGCGCAACTTCAAGCAGGATGTCTTCCACTCGTGCGTCGCCCAGGGCATCACAACCGGGCAGACGAGACAGTACCTTCCTGAGGCCGTCGCGGTCCGAGGCCTTTACCCGGGAGAGCAAGTAATAGCCGTTGGTGTCCCCGGCGCGGTGCGAATACGAGGGGAGGTCGTAGTCCCACAGGTACGATTGCGGGAGCCAGCCTCCGAGGAAGCAGGCAGGGTCCACCGCAGATGACGACACGGCTACGAAATCGGTCTTCTTTTCCTCAAGCATGTCGCCGATCGAATGAACATTCGGCGCGAAGCGAAGCCCTGCCGGCTGCTCACCCGTGTTCTCCAGTGCCCCAATGCAGGCGGCAACCTTGTCCGCCAATGGATCGCCCGAGGTGCCTGTGGGACGCCCCTGCCGAGACTCGCTCAGGAAAAAACCTGGAAGCTGGCGGCGTACCCTATGACGAAGAAGCCCCCCAGCCCCGACGGGGGACAGTGACGGCGTTTCCGACGCTTCTGGCTCTGATGAGTCGAGTTGCGCGATAATGCCCAGGTCGAGGCCCACCCCTACGGGGTGCCTAGAGAACCACCTGACATGATTCCGGGTATCCTCAGAGAGATTGGCGATCGTGGCCTCGTCCGGCCTCGCCGCCTCCGTTCTAGTGTCGAATACGTCAAGACGCCGGGGTCCAGTTGCGTGACGTCTGGCCGGCTTGCCTCCCTCCGCGTAGCGCGCACCAGACCAGGCAACGAGGCCTTCGTTGCAGGAATCGGACGCGCCTCCTGCGCTAGTAACAACGACGCTTATGACTGCCTTGGCGCAGAGCACATTCGAGACGTCGTCCAGCGCGCGCTCAACCTGACTCGCACTAAAGCCTGAGGAGATTCCACCAACCGAAAGGCCAAGCGCCGGTCCGAAAGGCGCGTGCCTGGATCTTTCGGGCAAGGCGCGCAGGCGCGTCCCGTTCCAGAGGACCGACCAATAGTCAGAGTTTGACTCGACGGCCAGGAACGGCACGTGCTCAACCCCCTCGGGCGAGACAACCGGCAGCCGGAGGACGTCTGGCACCATGCCAGGATCGAGCACGCCAGCTGCTGGGCAGGGGCGACTACTTGAGGCGGATGCTTCCAGCACGCCCTGGGCCAGGGCGTGCCACGACAAACGTAGGGGATGCAGAGGCGAAAGAAGGATTGCGTTAGGTACGCGAGATAATGTGCGACCGCCCGGCTCTAGCGAAGCTATCGCGACGACATCGGACCACGTCGCCACCTCGGGGCTCGCCTTCAACCACGCTGCGTAGGCATCGAGGTATTGCTCGATGAGCACCGGAAAGGCCTCGTGCTGGCCTAGCCATTCGCCCAACGGGGCGGCTTCAATGAGGCCCGACTGATCGTCTGGCCCCCGGATCAGCGCGGCAATCGATCGCCGCGCTTCTACGAAGGCGGCCGGCGGATCAAAGTGGCTCGCCGGTGGGCGCGGATCCTGGAGGAACCGCCCAGCAGACAAGATACGTCCGGTATCTTCCGCCCACTTCGGTTGCACCCACTGTTCGCCGTAGTCCTCGGCGAGGACGAGTGGCAGATAGGATAACGAGACATCTTCATCCTGGAGCATCCACCCCTGCAAGCTGCTCGTCCGTGCGCTCCTGTTAAGCTGCACAACAGGCTTCGATCCCAGCAGATCGACCTGTCTCCGGTTCAGCTTGATCAGCCGTTCGAACTCGCTCCGGCAGCCATCCTCGACGACGTCTTCGCACGAAAGAAATACGCGGCAAGTCTCAGCGACGAGCTTCCCGTTTGGCAAGCTCCGCTCGAACACGATGTCGACCTGATACGAACCGTCCGCCTCAATCTCAAGCTGATGCAGGCCGGGACGCATCTCCTTGAGCGCGAGCTCCTCGGAGTCGCCCTCGTCGTTACCATCACCCCCCGCTGTTCCTGTTGCACGGTCGCCAAGGATCATGCCGGGCGACATAAATATCAGTAGCTCGTAACGTCCGGGACCTGGAAGCGAGATACTGGTCTCCCAGTTCGCTCCCCTCGTTCGTCTGGCGGGCGCTTTCGGCGCGGCGATTTTCCTGGCGAGCCGGCACGCTACGAAGATGCCAGGAAGCCAAGTTGCCAGCGATATCGCCTTTACAGATCCCGGCCTTTGGTTCTCGGCGCTGGCCTTGTATTGGATTGGCGAACGGTGCGGCGGTGGATTTGCGTCGGTAAATTCGGCTCCCCCTTGGACGGCGATGGCGCTAGGGAAGCCCCCCGCATTTTTGCCGGGCGAGCGCTCCACTGTCACAGCTAGAGGTTCGTCGTCCTCTGCTCCCGCTCGAATTACAAATTGCACCTCGCCCTCGACCAGCAAGGGAACTCCCTTCGAGGCTGGTAACAATGGATTGAGGCACTCCAGCCGGATGTCACCCGTAATCTCCGGCTCATCGCTCAGCAGTTCGGCCCATAGCTCGGTCGTCAGGCCCACCCACCAGGAAGGCGGATCAATCAGGGCCGGGCCTCCAGAGGGTACATAATATGCTTCCGGAGCACGCTCCAGGGCTGTGGGAACATCGCATGTCGATCGAATGTGCTGGAGGAAGGCTTCCAGCAACGGCTTTTGGTCTGTCGCTGCGGCGTCGACAGCCGTAGAGAGCCCAGACCTGAAGCCATCGGATAGCGCCGCAGCAATGCCATCAAGAATAGCATGCTGCTCGCTTGAGGAAAGCTTGTCGTCGGACATTGGTGGCACGCCGCACGCCAAGCTGATGCCCCGCGTAGCAGTGAGGGAGGAATCGCCGACCGCGAAAATACGCGACACGAGCCGCCACGCCGCTTGACGGCTATCCTTCTGCGGGTCAACGTCGTCCACTGCTCGCATCGCGCGCTGCACAAGCTCGACAGCGCTATCCCGATGCTCGGCTGAAACTCGTGTGGCCGCAAGGGAGGCAGTAACAGCGCGTTGAACGAAGGTGTCGGCCCACCATTCGTCGAATGGCACGTTGGCGCCATTGCACGCTCCAGACACACCGAATTCGTCAGTCGTCGACGATACCGATCGGATCGCGTGTTGCCGCGGTGGGACCAAGGCAAGGTAGCTCGAAGCTGTCGGCGAATTCCGCAAGTCCAGCAAATGGGTTTCGTCGCATCGCCCCGAGGCGCCGATTGGTGGATTGGCACAACCAGACTCGTGCTCGGCGACTTGGAGGAGGATCGGCAAGCCCAGACTACCGGCCTCCGCCGCAAGAAGCTCGTAAACTTCGCCAAGGATTTCGAGCGGAGGTCCATGAAAGATTAGCCTCGACTCACCGCCGCTAGCGCCCCCGGCGGTGGTTTCGGCGACACGCGACCGGATCGCGCCAGCTAGCCAGTCGGCAAGTCTGCTCATTGCGTCCCGCCCGCGCGGCCCTGTCGAACGACGGTGAATGGCGGGACCAGGAGCATTCCGCTCTCGGCGTCTGGACTGTCCAGCACAAGACCTAGCATACGTAACTGTTGGCCCAAGTCATTTTGAGCAATGTCGCGATGATCCACGGCAATCCCGTAGGCGGCCATATGCTGCGCGAGCCGATGCACCGATCGGGGGCCAGCAAGGCCCGCCAGCGAACAGTGTACCAAGGCTAGCACAGCCACTGGACCTGGAGCGCACACCCACGGACTCGACTTTGCCGCTCCCCGTTTGCGCAAGATGTACCCTTGGTCATAGCCGCGCAGGATGGGGTTCGCGGCTTGACGCTGGTAGAGGACGTACTGCCCGAACTCCATGAGATTGGCTCCTACTCCCTTACGGCAGAGAAGCGCCCGGGCCTCTCTATCGGCAAGGTCGTCAACGAGGCTCATGACTTCGAGCAGTTTCGACCGATGTGCACCGACGTGACGGCAAAAGGCGCCTAGGTCGGCCGCAGAGGAAAGTTTCCCCGCATAGGCTGCGCCAGCCTCCTCCAGGCTCCAGAGCACCGCATTCATTCCGAGTCGTGAACGTAGGTACTTCGACGTCCGGTCCTTGAGCTCCGAAACGGCACCGGTGCCATAGCTGAGGTAGCTCAGAACGCGAGGGTAGAACAGCGTCTGTGGATCATCAGGAGGCGTCTGGCCGTCAATCGCAAGCCGCACTCTGTCCCAGGTCATCTTCTGCACTTCGCAGAGCCACGCCACATGTGCCACGGCGGCGACCCGCACCAGTGCTTCTAGGAGGCTGGTCCACTGTCGGCGCGTCATCAAAGGCTTTGCGGCAACGACCGCGTCGAGGTCTCGAACAAACTGCCGCGCTGGAAACGCGTATCCTTCGAGTTCGCCGGGCGGAAGGCACTCTACATCTTTCTCGTCGGGTAAGACGCATCCCGGGCCCCAGGTGATCCCAGTCCATGCGGATATCTCATCCCTGAGAAAACGGGCAAAAACGTCGTCATCGTCGTGCACCATTAATGCATCGAACAGGCTCGCCCAGCGCGCCTTGGCGGTATCGTCGCTAGTGGATCCAAGCCAGACCATCCTACGGACGAGAGCGCCAGCCGGCCACGGATTGCCGGCTAGGCGCGCAGACCCGGAGAATGACGCTGTTTCCCCGACAAGAGGCGTCACTTGCACGAATCGCTTCGTCGACTGGTTGGGACGCTTCGGGCTCTCGAGCACGTCGTGCAAGAGTGCATGTAGCGCGTCACCTTCCAGGGATGCGCCGTCGGGTTTGGTCCGCTTGTCACGCCGGATGCCAATGTTGCGATCGAGGTCCCTTCCTTTGATAGGGACCATTCCCTCGCTGAGCCCTTCCAGTCCGATGGTTCGATAGAGGCCCGCAACGAGGACTTCGGAATTAGCGTATTCCGGCGCCGGATTTACTGAAAGCGCCGCCGCCTTGTATTGCGGGTGGGACTTCGCCCAAGGCGATGCCTTGAATTCCGCAAGGCTCATCGACGCCCCCCGCGCTTGCCTGCCTCAAACCGGCCTCTGTATCGTTCGACAGCGACTGTTTCCCCCAGGATGATTGTCGGCCGCTCGCGCACATCGCGATCCCGGACCATAGATCCAGCCATCCGTGCCCTCGTCGTGTCCAGAAGGGCAAGTACGCTGCGGGGAAGGGATGCCGGGGACAGCCCGTGATCAAGGTCGGTCACGGCCTTGAACAGATCATAGGTCAGGGCAATCGGTTGCGGCGTTGATCCAACCTCCACATCCAGGAAGCAGATCGACTGGCGCGGGCGTCCCTTGTGAGCCACGTCGCGTGGGAAGACTCGCCGACGCGACACGACCAGCGTCGCTCGGCGGCGGGATGGTGGCAGTGGCTGGCCGAACGTCGTTGTTAGCGAGACATTGAAGTTGTGGTCATCGTTGAGGAGATCCTCGACCTGATTCGCAATCTCCCGCAGGTCATGGCCCTCTCCATCGGCGTCTGCTACCACGCGCTTGAAGGCGTCCAATGTCGCTGCATCCGGAACGGCCGCATTTCTCGCGCCGACGCTACGGCGCGTTATCCTGCAGGCAAAGTCCCTCACGGCGCGCTGGATGCGGTTGGCAGCGGCGGGTCGCTTGAGCCGCAGTCGAGGAACAGCGAGCAGCTCATCTAGCGCGGCAAGGCGTTCAAGCAAGGTCCGCTCGTTATGTGACAAAGCCCGGCAGCCCACCGCAAAATCCAAGCCTTCGCGAACGGACCGGCTGAACCGGGCGTCGAACTCTCCCAGTCGAACCGCTCCGCCCCAAAGTATCACTTCAGCGTCCGGCGACGACATCGCGGGATCCAGCAGCTCCACGAAGGCGTCTAACGATGCAGCGATAGTCGCCGGGACGTAGCCTGTGATCCGTGACTGTAAGAAGTAGTGCAGCCCCATCGCAGTGTTGTCCTCCTGCAATCCGAGTTCGCGGATGTCCTGGAGCAACGAGGATGCGAGGCCGCGTTCCCAGCGATGGAAAAGTGCGTGCTGGTATTGCACGGACACGAGCCAAAACAACGCTGCCGACGTGTCCTTCTTAGGCCTTCCCTGCAATTGAGCCTGCTTATCGCTTTCCACCAGACTCGAGGCCCATTCACACGGATCGACGGAAGCACCACGATGTCCGGTTCCGTTGCCGGCCAATAAGTAGGAGGTCAGGGAAAAGAGATCCCGAAAAGCCCAGCGCTTGCTTGTCCCAAGTTCGAACCAACGCAGCATACGGAGAAAAGACTCAGTCTCTCTTCGGCCAGCCAGCAGCTTTCGACTGCCACAGAAAGGACAGGCGCTGCCAGCCTGGCAAACCCCGCCCTCTCGCCAGCGCGCCGGATCGAGCGCCCGGCCCAGTACTGCCGCCGCGGGCGCATCTTCGCGGCTGTCGGTCGGTTCGACCAATGACTCGGCGTCCATGGGCCATGCAGCGATTACTGGATATTCTTCCAACGGCCAGCACGATGGCGCATCGGGTGCGAGGCTCACCGCCCGAACGACCGCCTCAAGCAGGTCCTGCGAACTGCTGAGCCCAGAGTCTATCGAGTAGATCAATGCGTCGTCGAGAACTCCGCGGTTTACACAGCAGATGTACACCCCCGTAGGTGACCGCAGCGCGGCCTCCAGTTCCTGCACCAGCAACATCGCGGGAGTGTGATTGCCTTGTCCTCCGACTGATGCATCTTGGACCACCTCGATCCGAAGATCTCGCACTGGCTGGCTCGCAGCGCCCGCATCCACTGCTACAAGCCGCGGAACAGCCTTGCCCTGGGGAGGATGATAGGATTTGGCCAACTCCTCGACGAGAGCCCCGCGGCAATTAAGCGCTACGTCAAGGTCCCCTATAGTAGCCTCTACGGCTTCGGTTTTTCCGTTGCCCGGTCCGCCGACCAGTAGCACCACGCGGGGCGTTCCCTGTTCCGCCGCCGCGATGCGTTGCGCCCAATCTCGAAGCCGGCTGAGGAGATTTGTCTCGAATACGGCCTCCCCTGGGCGGCCGCTGCTTGGATCGAACAGCCGTCGCACGCCGCCGCCGCGGTGCCCTGCCCAGTCGAGCAATCCTGCTGGATAGAGCACTCGGCTCTCCTGCTTCACGGACTTATCCAAGTTGATCAGCTATCTAATGTCAGTCATTCTATGCCGCCAAGCTGTCAGAGCTTGCGGCAGCTAGATACTTCAGCAGCACCTCCCCCCACATCTCCGCGATCAGCGGCGGAACAGCGTTAGCCACCTGCGTGAATCTGGGCACCTCGCGAGCTCGGCGCTCGCCTCCCGTCGTGTATTTCCCCTGGAATGCAAACCAGTCCGGAAACGTCTGCAGCCGCGCGTTCTCGCGGACTGTTAAGGTCCTGGGCTCTGAATAATGCAGCAGGTCGTCAGGCATGCTGGTTATAGTCGGGGCAGCCTTATCTGGGTCGAGCACACGAGTCGCCATTTTTTTCATCCCGTAGCGGTCCCGCATCTCGCGGTTCAGCTGCACGCTGAGCCGGCCCGCTGCCTTGCATTCTGCGATGATGTTCGTGAAGCGCTCGACAATATTGGGGCGGTGCTTGG
Organism: Bradyrhizobium sp. 21; assembly: GCF_023073335.1. Classification (GTDB taxonomy): domain Bacteria; phylum Pseudomonadota; class Alphaproteobacteria; order Rhizobiales; family Xanthobacteraceae; genus Bradyrhizobium. The sequence continues at coordinate 882,959 of NZ_JADPJG010000035.1, read as the reverse complement.
CGAGCCGGGTATCGGGAACGACACCGGCAAATCTATCGCGCATCAAACGCTGGTAGGCAGTCCGCGGACGAGCCGTAAGCAAGGCATCGTACCCCTTGGAATCCAGACAAGGACCTAAACCTGCATGAGAGCGCTCGAGATCGGAGATCGCCTGCTTACAACTCACCCTGGAGCTAAGTCCTCGCTCGGCGAGGAAGCGAGATTTTGCAGACCGCAGCCGAGCGAAGGGGGTATCTCGACTTGGCAGCTCTCTCATCTCAGATTTCAGCATGCCGATAAGGAAGAACCGAGGCCGTTGCTGGGGTACCCCATATTCGGAGCAACGAACCGTGTCCTTGTAGACATGATAGCGCCGGCCGAGCCGTGCTATCAGTTCCGCCGCGAAGTTTCGGGGTGGAATGCGGTCGTCGTCACCAGCAAAGTCATACGTAATCCCGCGCACATTCTCGATCAGCACCATTTTGGGACGTACGAGCTCAACGAACTCCAAATAGCGTTCCACCAGACCGTTCCGAGGATCTCCTTGGCGTCGGCGGCCTGCGCTGGAGAAACCTTGACAAGGCGGCCCTCCCGCAAGGAGATCGACTTGGCCACGGAGCGCCAAGAGCCTGCGTCCGTGCGAGCTCATTAACGACTCGATCGTCCACGGTTGCTGTTCAAGCCATTTGGGCCAATCGTAGCGGAGCCGCGCGCCGGGTTCGATTAAGTTGAATTTCAGCGTGTCGAACGCGAACGCATCCTTCTCGATCGCAAACATGCCCCGCCACCCGGACCGAAGCAGGCCCAGGCTGAGGCCGCCGCAACCTGCAAAGGCATCGATAAAGACAGGCTGCCGACGGCTCTTCTGCACGCTCGTCCCCATTTAGCTCCCACGCCGATTCGAGCCCGGTAGAGAGTATCGTCCAAGGCATTCACAGCCAAGCGCCCGCGCATCTGCGCGGGCGCTTGGCCGCGGCTCCCACTTAAGCCTCTGTTTCATCTAAAGTCCAGCAGCAGCATTGTGTTGCGGACCGTTGGCAACTGTAGATGCCGCGATATGATCAACAGCGTCGAGCTCTCATAGTTTGATCTATGGATTTAGAGGATCCAGCGGCTTACCCTTCACCCGCCTGCTTGCCCGCCTCGACCGACGGCACGGCGACGGATCGTGCTCTACGTTTTGCCCACGGCGGGCAAGAATGCCGGACCGAGCAATCGGTCTTCCTTGAGACGCGAGCTCCCCGTCCTCAGACCTGGCGATCGCCAAGCGCGCCTTGCTGGGGCACTCGTCTTCCCAACTCAAAGCGTGCCGCCTGAATGACGCCAGTCAGCGATCTCGGAAAGTCCGTCCCGGCGCTTCCTCGGATCGCAAAACAGCCAAGAGCGGCCATCGGTCCACACGTCCGCGTGTGAGGGATTCTCACCTCCGTTTAATTCTCATCCGCCTCAGTGATCTTGCTGTCCTGCAATTGAAGAGCCGGAATTTTGCACAGCTCTCGATAGAGCGCCTCCACCGGAAATTCGCCATACGAGTCAGCCACCGACTTCGATCCATGACCTGTGATCGCATTCAGAATATCTTGGGCAAGCCCATGTTTTCGTCCAAGCGTCTTAATACGATGACGCCAGGAGTGACTTGGCGATAGCCGCGGGTCTTTCAGCCCAAGTTGACGCACAAAACGCCCGATCATCTTGGTGCCGTTGCCGCCACGCTTGCCGAACTTGTCTGGAGAAAGTGCGGCGAACAGAGGACCGGCTTTGATCCCAACGACGAAGTTGAGAAAGCCACTCTCAATCAGCGCAGGGTGAACAGGGACAACTCGCTCCGATCCTGAAGTCTTGAGCGAGCCTGCTTCTGGCACTAGCTTCATGCACCAGATGTCCTCGACCTTCAGGACATCCTCGCGCCGCAACTGGCAGATCTCGGATAGTCGTGCTCCAGTGTAGGCACCGACCCACGGGACCCATCGCTTGACCGGATCATTCTCCGAGCGCGCGGCGCGAAGGATGATTTTGGCCTCTTCATCGGTGAAGCTTCGTTTGCGTTCTCCTTGTTTGGCTTTGACGTCCAGCGAAACGCCTTCGGCAGCATTGGAGCTAACCAGCTTGTTCTGTAGTCCCCATTGCAGGATCGCCCGCACTGGCGACAACTTCGAACCTTGGATGGTCTTCGCCCGCAATCCCGCGGCCACCAACGCTCGCTTCCAATCGACGAGGTTCTCCGCAGTCAGGCGATGGACATCGGTATGTCCGAGATATTTTTCCAGTTCCCGGATGACGCGCGACCACTCGTAAACAGTCTTGGCTACCGGCCGTCGCTCGGCCGCCCAGCCATCCAGAAGATCTTGGAATGTGACGGCTCGCCCTGGCGAGCGAGCGACTGATGCGCCCCGCGATACGGACAAATTCGGGAAGGGAAACCCTGGAACGGTTTCCCCTTTTGCCAACTTGGCTAGCACCAGACTTGCGCGCTGTATGGCAGCTCCAATGGCGCGAGCCATGGTTCGTCGATTCTGCCAATCGTCAGAAAACCCGTGAGCGCTAAGGTAGCCGTCCGCGGCTTCCAGACAGGCCTGCTCCATTCGAGCGATCGTGTACAACTCCGGCTCGGGAGAACAGAGATCGACCGATTGCGCGCGAGCCGCTCCTTTTTCTTCCCTGGTCGGCGGAGGGCAAAAGAGCCGATGGCCAACCCCGATATCCCAATTGGTCTGTTGACTAGGATTATCCCTGTATTGCTCCAACCAGCGATCATACGAGACGATGGCCAGTTGGTGCGCTTCACGCTCTGTCAGAGGCTTCGGACCTGCACGCAGATTGGCCCATCGAGCCTCGAGCTCAGCGAGCGCCTTGGCGTGACGCACCTTTGCTTCCGCCGGGTCGCGGGTTTGAAGGCTGACCTTCTCCTCGCGCTTGCCAACAATTTTGCGGAGCTCCTCCGGGACGACTTTTCGGAGCTGATAGATCCCAGTTTTCGGGTGCTTCCATGGACGTGACATTGCAAGCGGCATTGTACCACCGTTTTGTACCAAAACCGTAGCGCTAAGCCGTTGATCTTGCTGAAATGCTTTGGATATCAGGCTCTTAGAAGAGCCGTGGTGCCCAGGGGCGGAATCGAACCACCGACACTGCGATTTTCAGTCGCATGCTCTACCAACTGAGCTACCTGGGCGTGCTGAGGGAAGGACCCAAAGAGAAGGTCAAGGCCCATCGAGCGGGCGGTTTATAGTGGGCTGGAAGCGGCCTGTCCACCCGGCTTCGCCAACGGACTTCGCCAGGCGCGGCCCGGCTGTGCACAAGGTGGGGCGGGCTCGCCGCGGCTGGCGACCGGCCGATCAGCCCCTTCGGTAAACAATTGATATTACTTACTATTCTTCGCCATCTGCCTCGTCGTCGCGGCCGGGGATGACGTAGGAGCCTTTCAGCCAGCGATTCAAATCGACGTCGCGGCAGCGCGATGAGCAGAACGGAAGGGTAGCCTCGGACTGCGGCTTGCCGCAGATCGGGCAGGCTTTGAGGGGGCCGGCGGGCTTTTTGACGTGGTCGTCCATGATGTCGGCAGCTTACACGGGGTGGAATTCAAGATCCTGACGGCGAACGGGTTCCTCAGGCGGCGGCGCATGCATCCCGCCGGGGTCCGGTCGGGCCATTCTACTGTGCATGGGGTTGTTTTCGAGATTTTTTGTCCGGCCGCTCACACGGCGGTGGCGTTGAGCCAGCCGAAGCGGATCGGGAAACCCTCGCCGCCGAGCAGCGTGGTGGTCTCGTAGAGCGGCAGGCCGACCACGTTGGTATAGGACCCCACCATCTTCACCACGAAGGAGCCGGCGATGCCCTGCACGGCGTAGCCGCCAGCTTTGCCGCGCCATTCGCCGGAGCCGATATAGGCCTGGATGTCGTCCTCCGAGAGCCGCTTGAAGCGGACGCGGGTCTCGACCAGACGCTGGCGGAAGGCCTCGCGCGGCGTCACCAGGGTGATCGCAGTGTAGACGCGGTGGTTGCGGCCCGAGAGCAGCCGCAGGCACTGCGCGGCCTCGTCGACGAGGTTGGCCTTGGGCAGGATGCGGCGGCCGACCGCCACGACGGTGTCGGCGGAAAGGATGAAGGCGCCGCGCAACTCGTCGTCGAGCTGGACCGATTTGAGCGCCGCATCGGCCTTGGCCCGCGCGAGCCGGTTGGCGCAGGCGCGCGGCAGCTCGCCCCGCTTCGGCGTCTCGTCGACGTCGGCCGGCCGGAGCGCGTCCGGCTCGATGCCGGCCTGGTTGAGCAGCGACAGGCGCCGCGGCGAACCGGAGGCAAGTACGAATTTGGGGCGGCCAAGCATCAGGTGATTTGGGGGATGAAGCAGGGGGTGAATTGCGCGCGGAACCTATCGGAAGGAGGCTGATTTCACAACCCGGGAACCCGGACTTAAGCGATTCGAAGTCCCGACATGGCTGTGCCTGCGGTCTGTGACGCGGGTGTTACGGACGCCGATTGCTACCCGCTCGGCGCACCCACCTTGGCGAAGCGCCGGCGGATGCGCAGCAGCAGCTGGTCGCAGACCTCGCGATAGGCGGCCAACTTCTGGTCGCGACTGCCTTCCATCGTGGTGGGATCATGCGTCGGCCAGTACTCGACGTCGGCGGCGAGCGTCCGGGTCAGCTCCAGCGCCTTGTGGTGCGCTTCCGGCGACAGCGTGATGATCAGGTCGAAATTCAGCCCCTCCCAATCCTCCAGCTCCTCGAAGGTCTGCGGCTTGTGGGTGGAGATGTCCTGACCGAGCTCAGCCATCACGCTGACCGCGAACGGATCGAGCTCACCGCGCCTGGCGCCGGCCGACTTCACGTAGAGGCCTTGCGGGAACATGTGCCGCAACAGGCTCTCGGCCATCGGCGAGCGCACGCTGTTCATGGCGCAAGCGAACAGCACCGATTGCGGATCGCGTGCGCGTGGCGGACCCGCCATCGCGCCTAGCCTCTTTTGATAGAGGGCATGGCCTTGTCGGAAAACCGCTGCACACTTTTCCGGGCCATGCCCTAACCCTTCCAGTGCAGGACAGTAATGAGCGTGAACAGCCGGCGCGAGGTCTCGAAGTCGACACGCACCTTGCCCTTCAAGCGCTCCTGCAGCGTACGCGATCCCTCGTCATGGATGCCGCGGCGGCCCATGTCGATGGCCTCGATCTTGTCGGGGGTCGCGGTGCGTATCGCCTGGTAGTAGCTGTCGCAGATCATGAAATAGTCCTTCACGATCCGCCGGAACGGGGTCAACGACAACAGATGGGCGACCACGGGCGTGCCGTCCTCGCGGCGGATGTCGAACATCAGGCGGCTGCCGGTGATGCCGATGTGCAGCGTGAACGGCCCCTTCCCGTCCGCACCGTCGGGCGCGAACAGGTTCTGCTCGATCAGATCGTAGATCGCGATCGCGCGCTCATGCTCGATGTCGGGCCCGGAACGTCCGATCGAGTCCTCGTCGAGCGTGACGCCGACGATGCGATTGGTCGAGTCGTCCTGTGCGGGCAGCTCTGTCATGACAGATTGAGGCGCAATCCAATCGAGCGCGAATGGGCATCTAACCCCTCCGCCTTGCCGAGAATCATCGCGGCCGGACCCAGCGCACGCAGCTGATCCGGGCCGCATTTCAGGATCGAGGTGCGCTTGAGGAAATCGTGCACCGAGAGGCCCGAAGAAAACCGTGCCGAGCGCGCCGTCGGCAGCACATGGTTGGAGCCGCCGACATAGTCGCCGATCGCCTCCGGCGTATGTGGCCCGAGGAACACCGCACCCGCGTTGCGGATCTTCGCGGCGAGCGCGTCGGGATCCTGCGTCATGATCTCGAGATGCTCGGCGGCAATGGCGTCCGCGAGCGGAATGGCGTCGGCGAGGGACTTCACCATGATGATGGCGCCGAAATCGGCCCACGACGCGCCGGCGATCGCAGCGCGCGGCAGCGTCTTCAACTGCGCCTCGACCGCCTTCTCGACATCGGCGGCAAGGCGCGCCGAATCCGTGATCAGGATCGACTGCGCGCTGGCATCGTGCTCGGCCTGCGCCAGTAGATCGGCGGCGATCCAGTCGGCATTGCCGGTGTCATCGGCGATGACCAGCACCTCGGAGGGACCGGCGATCATGTCGATGCCGACCTTGCCGAACACCAGCCGTTTTGCCGCGGCGACATAGGCGTTGCCGGGGCCGACGATCTTGGCCACCGGCGCGATCGTCGCGGTGCCATGCGCGAGCGCGGCCACGGCCTGCGCGCCGCCGACGCGGTAGATCTCGCTAACGCCGCCGAGATGCGCGGCCGCCAGCACCAGCGGGTTGAGCTTGCCGTCGGGCGAGGGAACCACCATCACCAGCCGCGAAACGCCGGCGACCTTGGCCGGCACCGCGTTCATCAGGACGGATGACGGATAGGCCGCGGTGCCGCCGGGCACGTAGAGGCCGGCGGATTCGATCGCGGTGTAGCGCCAGCCGAGCTCGACGCCGAGCGGATCGGTAAAGCGCTCGTCCTTCGGCAGTTGACGACGATGATAGGTCTCGATGCGGTCGCGCGCGAGTTTGAGCGCATCCAGCGTCGCGGCATCGCAGGCCTTCACCGCGGTCTCGATTTCGGCGGCGGTGATCCGCAGGCCGGATGCATCCAGCGTCAGCCGGTCGAACTTGGCCGTGGCTTCGAGCAGTGCGGCATCGCCGCGCTTGGCCACATCGTCGACGATGGCACGCGCGGCGGCCTCGACGTCGGCCGAGGCCTCGCGCTTGGCGGCGAGAAAGGCCACAAATCGCTGGTCAAAATCGGCGCTGCTGCGGTCGAGACGAACGGGCATTTTGCGATGGTCTTTTGGCTGGGCTCTAGGGGCAGATTGGCGTCACAAGGCCCCCTGCTCAATGGCGCGGCGGGGAAGCGGCGTCAACCCTTGCGGCCGGCCGTTCCCCTCCGTCGTCGTCCTGGCGAAAGCCAGGACCCATTACCACCGGCAGCCGTGAAGGGACGGAATTGGGACACATTTCGTTCAACAACAAAGCCTTGGGGCAATGGGTCCTGGCTTTCGCCAGGACGGCAGCGGAGATGTGACACGAGATTCCGCCCCTTACGCGCCACCTCACCCCTCCCCTTCAACCTCCAACCCCGTCCCCAGCTCGTCCATCCCCAGGTCGGTCAGCTCGCATTCCAGGCATTCGACGTCGAGGCGGATGGCGCCGCCCTGAGCGAACAGGAGCAGCGCGCTGCCGCTGGGAGCGTCCTGGCCGTGGAATTCGATGCCGACGAGGTCCAGGATCGTGTCCGGCGCGGCGAGGTCGATGTTGCGCGATTTGCAGGCGAGCACACGGTCGAAACGGAGCGCGGCGACCAGCCGGCGCGGCTCGGCGTCGCCGTCCAGCGTCTGTTCCCAGTCCAGCCGGCTCATGCCGACCACCAGCCGCTTTTCGCTTTGCCGCCAGACGATGTCCGAGGGCTGCACGCGAGCGTCCTGGACGTGCGTCGAGATCACGGCGAGGTCGTCGGGTTCGAGAGCGATCAGTTTGAGCTGGGGAGACATCGCCGATATTTCTCCTCGGAGGTGCGGATACGGCTCAACGCGCACGGGCGCCGAAATTTCCGCGAAGCTAACGTCCCCGGTGCATTAGAGGCTATTGATATCCTCCATCTCCAGCACCTTGCGCGGATAGCCCTCCCGGGCCACCCGGATCATGGCGCGGCCCATCTGCTCGGTCGACGTGACGAGCCACGGCGAGAGCCGACGCAGCACCGACCAGAGTGGCGAGGTTGCGGTATACACGGCCTGCACCCACGCGGTCTTGGAGCGGGCACCGTGCAGGGGCTGGATCGCGCCGGGCCGGAACATGTAGGCGCCCTTGAACGGCAGCTTGAGCAGATCGTTCTCGGTCTTGCCCTTGACCCGCGCCCACATCCGCGGCCCCTGCTCGGTGGAATCGGTACCGGCGCCTGTGACGTAAGTGAAAATCATCTGCGGATTGAGCCGCACCAGCGTGGTCGCCGCCGCAAGCGTGAGGTCGTAGGTGAGATGGCGGTAGCGATCCTCGCTCATGCCGATCGAGGAAACGCCGAGGCAGAAGAAGCAGGCGTCGTAGCCCGTGAGCTGCGTTTCGATCGCCGAATAGTCGAGAAAATCATCGTGTGTGATCTCCGTGAGCTTGGCGTTGCGGACGCCGGTCGGGCTGCGGCCGACCACAAGCACGCGGTCGATGCCGGCATCGACCAGGCACTCACGCAAAACACCCTGCCCGACCATGCCGGTCGCGCCGAAGATGATGACCTTCATCGGGACGTCCCATCCAAGTCGCGGCTCATGCGGCGGCCGCGATCTCGTCGAAGGATATACCGGTCAACGTCGCGGAGACATCCCAAAGCATGGCTGCCGAGGCGACATCCTTTGCGTGCGGCACGATCTTCGCCGCCACTGGCGGCCCCTTCAATTCGTAGAACCCGTTCGGACCGTAATAGCCGCCGGGCCCAGCTGCCGGCGAGGTCGCCGCCAACAAGGTCGGCAGCGCGCCTTCCGCGGCGGACTGGCTGATGAAGGGCTGCAGCCACCGGCTCACACGCGACTGGAACGTGTTCGCACCCGGCCCGTTCCGAATGAGATCGGTCCGCGCGTAGCCGGGATGTGCGGCAAGGCTCGTCAGGCCCCAGCCGGCGGCGAGGCTGCGGCGCTGCAACTCCAGCGAAAACATCAACATCGCCAGCTTCGACTGACAGTATGCGCGCCAGGGGCGGTATGAATGCTTGCTTTGCAAATCGTTGAAATTGATCGCGCCGGAGCGGTGCGCGAGGCTCGACAAATTGACGATTCGAGCCGCCTTCGCCCGGCGAAGCTGCGGCAACAGCCGCGCCGTCAGCGCGTAATGGCCGAGATAATTGATGCCGAGCTGCATCTCGAAACCGTCCGCCGTCTGCCCCCGCTTCGGCAGCGCCATCACGCCGGCATTGTTGACGAGCAGGTCGAGCTGCTCGTTGCCGGCGGCAAAGCGCCTGGTAAAATCGGCGACGGAGGCGAGGCTGGCGAGGTCGAGATGCTCATAGGCGATCAGCGCATTGGGAAAGCGCTCGCAAATGCCATCGATCGTGCGCAGCCCCTTTGCGTCGTTGCGCCCGGTGAGTATGACAATGGCACCGGCGCCCGCCAGCGCCATCGCCGTCTCGTAGCCGAGACCGCCCGTCGCTCCGGTCACGACCGCGGTCTTGCCGCTGAGGGAGGGGATGTCTGCCGTGGTCCAGTCGGTCATTCCAGATCTCCGTTCGGGGCTGGAAAAGGCCCGCGACCGGCCCTAAATGTGCACTGGGTGCAAGTTTGCAAGAGGTGAAATGATTTGAAGGTTTCGAAGCTCGCCAGGAAATCGGTCAGCAAGCGCACCAAGCCATTGCCGGCGGGCGTAAAATCCTCCGATGGCTCCGGCCTGCGCCAGCGCAAGCTGCAGGCGACCCGCGAGCGGCTGGCCCGCGCGGCGATGGCGCTGTTCCTGAAGCGCGGCTTCGAGGCCACGACCATCGACGACATCGCGGCCGCGGCGGACGTGTCGCGACGCAGCTTCTTCCACTATTTCGCCTCCAAAGAGGACGTGGTCGCGGCCTGGCAGGAAGGCGCCGCCGCCGCGCTGGTCGCGGAGGTCGCCGCGCGGCCGGCGGACGAATCCATGCTGACCGCGGCGGAGAATGCGATCGCAACGGCCGTCAAGCGGATTGATCCAGGGGAGGCTGCGGCGATGTCGCGGCTCAAGCGCGACAATCCCGCGCTTCGGGCCCGCGACCAGCTCAAATACGAGAAGCTCGAACGCGCCTTGGCCGAGGGGCTTTCGCAGCGCGCCAAAAACAAATCGGACAAGCTGAAGGCACAGCTCGTCGCCATGATCGCCACCGGCGCGATGCGCGTCGGCGGCGAGAGCTGGATGGGCGAAGGGGCGCGGGAGCAGCCGGAGGTTTTCGTCAAGCGCACCTTCGATGCGATCAGGGCGATTTTGAAGTGAGGCGCCTGCTCACTCCTTGAAGAACGCCAGCAGGTCCGCGTTGATGGTCTCGGCGTGCGTGGTCGGCATGCCGTGCGGGAAACCCTTGTAGGTCTTCAGCGTGCCGTTCTTGAGCAGCTTGGCCGACAGCGGCGCGGAATCGGCGTAAGGCACGATCTGGTCGTCGTCGCCATGCATCACCAGCACCGGCACGTTGATCTTCTTCAAATCCTCGGTGAAGTCGGTCTGCGAGAACGCGACGATGCCGTCGTAATGCGCCTTCGCGCCGCCCATCATGCCCTGGCGCCACCAATTCTGGATCACCGCTTCCGACGGCTTTGCGCCGGGACGGTTGTAGCCGTAGAACGGGCCGGCGGGGAGATCGCGATAGAATTGCGTGCGGCTGGCGGCGAGTTGCGCCTGGAGACCGTCGAACACGCTCTTCGGCAGGCCGCCGGGATTGGCGGCGGTCTGCACCATCAGCGGCGGCACCGCCGAGAGGATCGCGGCCTTCGCCACCCGGCTCTCGCCGTGGCGGGCGATGTAATGCACGACCTCGCCGCCGCCGGTGGAGTGGCCGACATGGATGGCGTTCTTGAGGTCGAGATGGGCCGTCACGGCCGCCAGATCGTCGGCATAATGATCCATGTCGTGGCCGTCGGCGACCTGCGATGAGCGACCATGGCCGCGGCGGTCATGCGCGATGACGCGGTAACCGCGCGCGACGAAGAACAGCATCTGCGTGTCCCAATCGTCTGATGACAGCGGCCAGCCATGGCTGAACACGATCGGCTGGCCACTTCCCCAGTCCTTGAAAAAAATCTCGACACCGTCTTTGGTGGTGATGGTGGGCATGAATGGCTCCTTGAACGATCAGACGAATGCCATCGGCTTGTAGCGGCGCCAGGCGCCGATGGTGAGCAGCACGAAGAACACCAGCACGATGCCCTGCACCACGGCGAACACCGGGCCTCCCGGCGGCGCCGGCGCCACGGCGGGTGCGAGCGCGGCAAGCGCGGGCACCTTGAGGAACGATTGGATCACCAGCACGAAGACGTTGAAATAGAGCGAGACCATCGCGGTCACGATGTAGACCGGACGCCAGACGCCTGCGCGCTTCATGCCGTAGAGCGCGATGCAGGCGATCGCGAGCAGCACCAGCGAGATGATGCCGATGATATGCGACGGCAGCAGCTCCTTGAACGGAAACAGGAAGCCGGTGGCGCTGGTGAGGATCGTGAACAGCAGGAAGATCGCGGTGAGGCCCGGCATCGGCTTCGAGCCGAGCAGGCCGAACATGACGACGAGGCCCGCCGCGATGCCGATCAGACTGATGATGACATGGACGATCGTAAAGGCGGGCAAGCTCAGTCCAAGAACCATGACATCTCTCCTACTCGTCTCGCATTGAGATCAGCGGATTGATATTACGGTCCTCATCGGATTGCCACCTGCGCGGCTGTCACATATGCGCGTGCAGCCATGCGTCGTCGTGCGAATCGATAAACGCATGGCTGAATTTTTTGCAACGCTGTCACAAATGACGGCAGACTTTCGACGAAGGTTGAATCGCTCACACTTCCTTGGTGTCGAAGATCAGAAGGTCGGCGCCGCCGCTGGCGAATTTCGGCACGTCGGCGCCGGTCGCCTTGCCTTCTGGGCTGGCGAATGCCGCCTGGATGTCGGCCGCGCTGTCAAAGGTGAGAATGGCGACCAGATGAACTCCGGAGGGACCGGCGGGGGAGCCGACCGGTCCTTTGCTGACGGCGTATTTCTTCAGGCCGGGAAGTTTCTTCGCGAGCGGAATGTGGGTCTCGACATAGTACTTGTCGAAGGCCGCAGCATCCGTGGGCGTCTTGTAGAGCACGACGATTTCAGCCATTGAGTTCCTCCCATTTGAATCTTTGTTTTGTATCAAACCCTCATGGTGAGGAGGCGCCACAGCGCCGTCTCGAACCATGCAGGCCCGGCCGTTCGTTCCCGGGCCTCGATCCTCGAGACGCCGCTATCGCGGCTCCTCAGGATGAGGGGATAGTCTGTGGGACGCGGCAAGATGGCAAGCCACATTCGACTTGCCATTCCCTTGTCTTGTCCTTGATCAGAGCGCCGGTTTTGCGGCGTCGCCGAGATAGCCGTGCAGGGACGCCACGACCTGCGCGCCTTCGCCGATGGCGCCACCGACGCGCTTGACCGAGCCGGAGCGGACATCGCCGACGGCGTAGACGCCGGGGACGGAGGTCTCCAACGGCGCCACCAGCCGGCCCTGGTTCTGCTCGGACTGTGAGCCTGTGACGACGAAGCCGCCGCGATCGAGCGTCACGCCGCAGCCGTCGAGCCAGTTGGTGGCGGGATCTGCGCCCACGAACAAAAAGAGATTGCGGATGTCGGCGGAATCCTCCTCCATCGACAGCCGGCTCTTCCAGCGGATGCGCCGCAGCAGCGAGGCCTCGTCGCCCTCGAGCGCCGTGATCTCGGTATTGAACAGCAATTCGATGTTCGGCGTCGCTTCGATGCGCTCGATGAGATAGCGCGACATGCTGGCGCCCAGGCCGCCGCCGCGGATGATCATCAGCACCTTCTTGGCGTGCCCGGACAGGAAGACCGCCGCCTGCCCCGCCGAATTGCCGGCGCCGACGAGGGCCACCTCTTCGCCGGCACAGAGCCGCGCCTCCACCGGCGAAGCCCAATACCAGACGCCGCGTCCCTCGAACGTGTCGAGGCTCTCGATCTCCGGCCGGCGATAGCGGGCGCCGCTTGCGACCACCACCGCGCGCGACCGCAAGGTGTCGCCGCAATCCAGCGCCAGCGCGAAGGTGCCGGCACTGCGCGAGCAATCCAGCGAACTCACCGACATCGGGATCATGATCTCGGCGCCGAACTTCTGCGCCTGGGTGAAGGCGCGCCCCGCCAGCGCCTGGCCCGAAATGCCGGTCGGAAAGCCGAGATAGTTTTCGATGCGCGCGCTGGCGCCGGCCTGGCCGCCGAAGGCGCGGGTGTCGAGCACCGCCACCGAGAGACCTTCGGAGGCCGCGTAGACCGCGGTCGCAAGTCCTGCCGGACCGCAGCCGACGATCGCGACGTCGTAGATGCGGTCGTCCTTGGCACCGCCGATCATGCCGATGGCGCGGCCGAGCTCGGTTTCGCCGGGATTGCGCAGCACGCTGCCGTCGGCGGTAACGACCAGCGGCCAATCCTCCGGCTTCGGGGAATAGCGCGCGATGATCTCGGCGGCGTCATGCTCGCTGTTGGGATCGAGCAGATGATGCGGCTGGCCGTTGCGGGTGAGAAAGCCTTGCAGGCGCACCACGCCGGCGGAGTTCGACGGCCCGATCAGCACGGGGCCGCCGATGCCGCCCTGGATCAGATTGACCCGGCGCAGGATCAGCGCGCGCATGATGCGCTCGCCAAGCTCGGCTTCGGTCACCAGCAGTGCACGCAGCCGGTCCGGCGGGACGAGCAGCACCTCGACGTCGCCCTCGGCACGTCCGTCGACCAGCGCCGGCCGGCCCGAGAGCTGGCCCAGTTCGGCCAGGAACTGCCCCGGCCCCTGGTCGATGACGGGAGTGACGTGGCCGAGCCCGTCGCGCTGGGTGATGGCGACATGACCCGACAGCACCACGAACATGCCGGGTCCCTGCTTGCCGGTCTCGAACAGGAGCTCGCCGTCTTTATATCGCCTGAGCGTGCCGAAATGGCGCAGGCGCTCGATCTCGGCAGGCCCCAGCGTCGGAAAGGTCTGCTCGGGGCGCGTGAACTGCGCCATGAGCGCGTTCCTGTCGGTTCGTTGCACCTCGTCCTGCGCCATCGTCATTCTCGCTCATTCCAAAACATTAGCCGCCGGATTTCCCGGCGGTCCCCTCATCTAGGGAACCATCTTCATTCTGCGAGGGGTCGGCACTTGCGGCGCGTTCGCGCGCCTGCAGCTTCCGCCGCTTCAGGTTTTCGCGCAGCGCCGATTTCAGCCGGTCGTCGCGGGACGCCCTCGCCTGTCCCGGGTCTTGCTTCGGGTCCTGCTTCGGGTCCTGCTTGGGGTCTTGCCTGGTGCTCTTGCCGTTCTCGTCAGCCATCACGGAGTCCATCACAACGACCGGCGATAACATGCCCCAGGATTTCTGCCCAAGGACTCATGCCCAAAAGATTCACGCCCAAGGAATGCGGCAGCTCAAGAGGCCCGTGCGATCCGATCGTGCGAAACGCGAAATGGATCGAATCCGGCGCATCGGGCAACTGGCCAGTTGGGCGGGGAATATCGGAACTCGAATGGGCGGAAAGTCGGTCGATTCGAGCCAAAATCGCCATTTCGGCCTCGATATCGACCCGATTTTCTCGCTTTGCCAGGTCCTGCAAGCTTGCACAGGAGGGGGGCTTGTGGCAGATATCGGCCCGCTTGGTAGGCCCCTCGTGGCGGCCGATTCTTATCCCAGCACATGCTGCCGTAGCTCAGTGGTAGAGCACTCCATTGGTAATGGAGAGGTCGACAGTTCAATCCTGTCTGGCAGCACCATTCCCTGGGTCACATCACACACAGATCAGCGTTCTCGCGGCACCGGACGCCCGAGTTTTGCTCTTTTCCGTCACCCTCTTTAAGTGAAGAGGGCGCAGGGAAGGCCGGGTGCCGGCTGGCACCCACGGTCCGCTGCGCGAAAATGTAGCGCAAAGAGACCGCACAGCAGCATACAGGTGTAGCCCATCACTCGGCCTTCCCTGCGCAGTGGGTTGACGGCTTATGTCGCGCTCTCCCCGGCGACGAGTTCCTTTTTGTCACCGTCGCCTTGCGAATTGACGATGCATCGAGACCCGGTTGAGCCCGATCCATCTCCGCAAGGCTTGACCGTAGCAACGACGGCCAGGACCACACGATTTTGCCGTACGCAGCGATCCGGCTTCGCCCAAAGGCTTCGCCGGACACAGGCGCCGTTCGTCCGCACGCAACAGGGCCTCACGAGGTTCATCTCGCCCTGGTCCCGCCTTCGCGTGCCCGACGCTGCCGCGTCCACCGCACCCCGATCCACGTTCGTTACGACGGACGATCGCCCCTCTCCTTGGGCCGGGATGGGCGATGGATACCGCAATTCCGAATTTCGGTAAAGTGGAATATTTTTGCGGCGGGGGATTGACGAAATTCTGAGGGGAGGCGGGTGTTTTGCCCGACGGGTTAAGTCGACGCAGGCGGTATCTGCCCCAGTTCGTAGGATGAGTAGAGCGAAGCGAAACCTATCACGCAGGCAGCTCGTGAGGATGAATATCGCTTCGCGCCACCCATCCTGCGCGAACTAGAAGACCTTGTCGCAAGGCGCCGACACACATGCAATATATGGCGCCGATTGTCGATGCTGCGGAACTAGGGGATGAGGGATGCCGGCTTACGTCGTTGGGTTGCACCAGATCACAGACCACTCCAAGTTCGAGGAGTACAAGGCCGGAATAGGACCGATGGTCGCAAAATATGGTGGCCGCTATCTGACGCGAGGTGAAAATCTCAAGATGCCCGAGGGCGGATACTGGACGCCAGAGCGTGTTGTGGTGATCGAGTTTCCGAACATGGCCGCGATTGATGCCTGGTACACATCTCCCGAATATCAACCGTTGATCGAGCTACGCAAGGCCTGTCAAAGCACGAACGACATGACGTTCTTCATGGACGGCATTTAGGAGTTCGTAGGATGGGCAGAGCGACTCGTCCGCCGTAGCTCGAAGAGCGAAGGCGGAAGCGAAACCCATCGAGGCCTTGCCTGATGACGAAACACGATGGGTTTCGCAAGGGCTCTACCCATCCTACGCGCCATCAATTGTCGTCACCCGCCTGGTGTCCTGCAAAACGATCGTCGGCGCGGCGCAGCCGTCGGCATAGCTCGCGATTGATGTTTTGCAGGACGATCACATAGGCGTGGATATCGGTCTTGTAGCAGGCGTAGAGATTTTTGGCCGTCAGCTCGTACAGCACCGTCGGAGACTCCGCGACCACCGTGGCGGAGCGATTTTGCATTTCGATCAGCGTCATTTCACCGAAGAAATCGCCGGGTTGCAGAACGGAAATCGGGATGATGCTGCCCGCATTTGCCCGCTTGCTCACCGCCAGCCGACCGGATTTGACGATGAACATGGAGCGTCCCGGCTCGCCTTCCGCCACGACGGTCGCGCCACCATCAAAGCGGCACTCGACCAGCATCGACGTCAGGAGGTCGAGGCTTGGGTCCGGAAGACCGCCGAAGAACGGCGTCGCGAGCAGGAACGTTTTCAGGTCGGGGGCACTGACAACCATCGGGCAAGGATATGCTCCCCGGCTATCTGCGGCAAGCAAGGCGCAGACCGGAACCGATGACGCCTCTCGTGTTCAAACAATGCGATGACGGGACAGGACAGGTTTTGCAAGTGCTCTGCCCATCCTACGCGCGGCAGATCTACCGCCGGCCTCTGCGCCATGACGCACCGATCAGCCAGAACACGAACCTGACAAACATGATCGCGGCCGTGATCTGGATCCAAAGGAAACCACCGAGCTCACGCAGGACAATTTCGGCTTGGGCGCCCCAATAGCCGGGAAGCGAATCACCGACCGCTTCAATAGCGTGCGTGCCGGTCCGCAGGGCCCATCGGAGCCACTCAGGCTTGTAAAAAAGCGTAGCGCCGAGCAAAACCCACGTCAGCAAAGCAGTGCTGACTCTAAAGGAGTGCACCTTGGCGTGGTGCTTGATCGCCGCGAATCGTCCATTTTCTGCGGCAGGGGCCATGTTACTTTCCTATTCGAAGCCTACGGTTCCGGCGCGTAGGATGGTGGAGGGAAAGCGAAACCCATCACACATCGGCGGCGTGCAAGCATGATGGGTTTCGCAAAGTGCTCTACCCATCCTACGCGCGCAACGTCCGCCTTCTCCAGAGATCGCCGATGACCTTGATGGTTGCCGCAAGCACGGCTGCGCAAAGCGCGACCTTCGAGATTGTCTCCATCGTCCCCTCGATCAGCAGGCAATGGGCCACGCTTCCTGCGACGATGACGATCGCGAGTGGAATATGGACGATGCGCCAGGTTCGCAGGCGCAGTCCCAATCGCCGGCGCAGGAGCGCCAGCAGCGCGACGGTGAAGATGGCCCACATGGCGATCACGCCAAAGGGGGAGAACGGCGTCGGCGACGAGAAGGTCAAGGCGTCGATCATGTCGGGCGGACTGGTGATCCAGAGGCCGGCGACATGAATCACCACCGCCAGCACCAGCGCGCCGCCGATCCAGTGATGGGCGCGCCGTCCACGATAGGCTGACAGGCCCGGCAAATATCCGCCGACCAGAAGGGGCTGAACGAGCACGAGACCCAGCGCGATGATCCCGGCGAAGCCGGCCAATATGTAGACCGGACCGCGCCATGCGAGCTGCTCGCTTCCCGCTGCAGCAGCGATCGGCACGCCGATGGCCAAAGCAAGGGCGACCCAGATCAGGGTCACCTTCGCCCGTCCCCACCCCGTCTTTCGCAACCCGGTCAGGCCGGCTGCAGGACGAAGTGCGCCTCCAGGCTGGTTTCCTTGGCGCTCCGCATCACGGGACGGAGAAAGACGGTTTTGAATTCACCGCTGTCATAGGCGAGGTGACCATGCGGCTGGCCGAAGATGGGAATGATCTGCGGCATCTCCAGCCGGAACTTTCCGTCCTTGTCGGTGAGCGTCGCGCCATGACTTTGCGGCTCGTGCTCTTGCCCTTCGGTCGTGTGCGCCCAGATCTGGATACGCTGCCCGGCCAGCGGAGCCCCGTCGCCGGCGCGGCGCACGGTGCCAGACATCCAGAAGCCGCCCTTGCCGATCCGCTCCACGATCGCCGCGCCCTTGCGATAGTTGTTCGCGCCGCCCGACATCGTCTCGGTCGGCGCGAGGCCGTCCGCGCGGGCCGGCAACAGCAGGCCGGAAGCTCCCGCTGCCAGGATGGAGCCGCCTGCGACGAGGAGACTTCGGCGGTTGAGTACGACCATGGTCATGTCGGTTCCTCCTGGCGGCGTGCGATTGCTCTACCGATGATACAACACCAGGGGACGCAACTGGTCGCAATAACGGTGTTGTGAACGGTGACGCAGGCCGCTCGGAGGCCGTAAGATGGGTAGAGCGAAATCCATCAGGGCCTTGTGCGATGAGGACACATGATGGGTTTCGCAAGTGCTCTACCCATCCTACGCGCGAACACTACATGTGATGCTTGCAGACGCATCGCATCCATCCGGTAGCCCCATGATCCCCTTCTCCGTGCTCGACCTCGCGCCCATCCGTCAGGGTGGCGATGCGTCGCAGGCGTTTGCCAATTCGCTCGATCTCGCCCGGCATGCCGAGGGCTGGGGCTACGAGCGGTTCTGGCTGGCCGAGCATCACAACATGACGGGCATCGCCAGCGCGGCGACGTCGGTGGTGATCGGGCACATAGCGGGCGGGACCAGGACGATCCGAGTCGGGTCCGGCGGGATCATGCTGCCGAACCACTCGCCGCTGATCATTGCCGAGCAGTTCGGCACGCTGGCCTCGCTCTATCCCGGGCGGATTGATCTCGGGCTCGGCCGCGCGCCCGGCACCGACCAGCTCACCGCACGGGCGCTGCGGCGCGACCTCGCGACGAGTTCGGAGAACTTTCCGCACGACGTGCTGGAATTGCAGGCGCTGCTCGGCGACGTCAAGCCGAACCAGACCATCCGTGCCGTGCCCGGCATGGGCACGAAGGTGCCGCTCTGGATCCTGGGATCGAGCACCTTTGGCGCGCAGCTTGCGGCGATGCTGGGCCTGCCGTTCGCGTTCGCCTCGCATTTCGCGCCGCAAATGATGATGCCGGCGCTGCGCGAATATCGCGCGCGCTTCGAGCCCTCGGCGCAGCTCGACAAGCCCCATGCGATGGTCGGCGTCAACGTGTTCGCTGCCGACAGCGACGCGGAGGCGCAGCGCATGTTCTCCTCGCTGCAGCAGCAGTTCATCAATTTGCGCCGCGGCACGCCCGGCCCGCTGCCGCCGCCGACTGACGACATGGACGCGCTGTGGTCGCCGGCCGAAAAGGCCATGGTCGCCCAGTCGCTGTCCTGCTCCGCGGTCGGCTCGCCTGAAATGGTCGAGCAGAAGCTGAAGGCGCTGATCGCCGAGACCGGCGCGGACGAGCTGATGACCACGGGGCAGATCTACGACCACACCGCACGGCTGCGCTCGTTCGAGATCGCGGCCGAGATACGGGACAGGCTGGCGGCGTGAGCAGCGGTTTCGCCTGCGGCCCATCCTTCGAGACGCCCGCCTTAGGCGGGCTCCTCAGGATGAGGACGGAGTGCTCGGCAGGCATTTGACGAGCAGCGATGCGGCTTAGCCTCATCCTGAGGAGACCGCGGAGCGGTCGTCACGAAGGACGAGGCGTGCGCTCAGAGCCTCAGTCGGCAAACCCAAACAGTTTCGCCGGATTGTGCACCAAAATCTTCTCCAGCGTCGCCTGGTCGGGCGCGTAGCGGTACATCAGTTCGAGCAGATCGGCGTCGTTGGGCGGCTGCTTGACCGAGACCGGATGCGGCCAGTCGCTGGCCCAGACGCAGCGGTCGCTAGCGGCCTCGATATAGGCGCGCGCGATCGGGATCACGTCGTCGTAGGGCGGGCCGGCCTTCGAGGTCTTCTCGCCGAGCGACAGCATCACCCAGAAATTACCCTTGGCGAGCAGCTCGAGCATCTTGCGCAGGTTCGGATCGTCCTTGCCGGCCTCGGGGTCGGGCCGTGCCATGTGGTCGATCAGCACGGGCACGTCGAGATTTTCGTATTTGGCGACGCTGGAGACGATGCCGTCCTTCTCCGGCTGGATCTTGACGTACCAGCCGAGCTCGCGGATACGGGCGATGGCACGGGCAAAGTCGTGATCCGACAGCACGGCGCCGAGCTCCTGGCGGAAGCTGAAGCGCGCGCCGCGCACGCCTGCATCATGCAGCCTGGCGAGATAGGAATCGTTCGCCTCCGCGAACACCAGCGCGTTGGCGCAGCCACGATAGTTCGGGCCCATAGCGACGAGGCCGTCGAGCACGACGGCATGATCGGCGCCATAGGTGGTGGTCTGCACGATGATGCCGCGCTCGATGCCGAGCGTCTTGTGCACGCGCAACGCCGCTTCCCAGGTCGCGGTCGGCATCCGATAGGCAGCGCCGGGACGCTCCGGATATTTGTCCACGGGACCGAGCACGTGAAACTGGCTGTCGACGGTCTTGGGCGGCGGCGCCTTGACCGGACGGCGCGGGTTAGGGTCGAACGGCAGATAGGTCGGCATGCGCAAAACTCCCTCAGTCGATCACGGCAGTGAAGTCGCACTGCACCAGCGCGCCGCCGTCCATATTGTCCATCGACAGCGCGTGGCGCGCCGGGCGCGAATGCTCGTCCGGAAACATCTTGAGCCACTCGACATTGACGGGGCCGCGCTGCGTACGGTCCTTCAACCACACCGTCATCTTGATGATGTCGTCCATGGTGCCGCCGGCGGCCTCCACCGTTGCCTTCATATGCGCGAACATGTTGGCGCATTGCGCGTCGAGACTCTCCGGCATCACGCCGGCGCCATCGCGGCCGAGGATGACACCCGACATCACGAGATTGCCGATGCGGCAGGCGTTAGGGATCGGATTGGCGTGCTTGAAACCGCCGATATGAATGCTCTTGCGCCGCGTGTGGCCCGTCATGGTGCGCTCCCGCTTTATTGTTGGTTCAGACGAACTGGCACGACACCGAGCCGAATGCGCCATAGTCGGCATGAAACGTATCGCCGCGGCGGATGTCGACGGGACGCGTGAACGATCCCGCCAGCACCACCTCGCCGGCCGCGAGATGTTCGTCATGCGGCGCGAGACGGTTGGCGAGCCAGGCGATGCCGTTCGCCGGGTGATTGAGCACGCCGGCGGCAAGTCCGGTCTCCTCGACCTCGCCGTTGCGGAACAGCAGCGCACCGATCCAGCGCATGTCCGCATCCATCGGGCGGAACGGCCGGCCGCCGAGCACCAGCGCGGCGTTCGCGGCGTTGTCCGAGATCGTGTCCATGACCTTGCGCGCCTTGCCCGTTTCAGGGTCGACGCGGTGCATGCGCGTCTCCAGGATCTCCAGCGCCGGGGTCACGTAGTCGGTGGCGTTGAGGACGTCGAAGATGGTGCAATCGGGCCCGCGCAGCGGCGCCTTCAGCACGAAGGCGAGCTCGACCTCGATCCGCGGCGCGTGAAAACGGTCGAACGGGATAGGCGTGGCATCGGCATAGAACATGTCGGCGAACAGCACGCCGTAATCGGGCTCTTTGATGCCGACCGCGTTCTGCATCGCCTTCGAAGTGAGGCCGATCTTGTGGCCCTTGATGATTCGGCCGCGGCCGAGCTGGAGTTTTGTCCAGGCCCGCTGAACCGCGTAGGCATCCTCGATGCTGAAACCCGGATAGTCCTTCGAGAACATCGTGATCAGCGTCTTGCTGCGCTCGGCTTCATCCAGGCGCGCGGCAAGGCGTTCGATCGTGGAGGCATCCAGCATGGCTTACTGCTCCGCTGCGACGGTATTGCGCAGCACGCCGATACGGCTGGACTCGACCTCGACGACGTCGCCGACTTTCAGCCAGCGCGGCGGATCGAAGCGAACGCCCGCGCCGGTCGGCGTGCCCGTCACGATCATGTCGCCGGGCTTCAAGGTGGCGAAGCTGGAGAGATAGGAGATCAGATAGTCGAACGGAAACATCAGCCGCTCGGTCGTGTCCTGCTGCCGCACCTCGCCGTTGACGCGCGTGATGATGTCATGAGGCCCGCGCGGGTCGAGCTCGTCCGCCGTGACGATCCACGGGCCGATGCTGCCGGAGCGGTCGAAGTTCTTGCCCTGCGTGACGTTGAACTTGCCGTGGCGCAGCCAGTCGCGGATCGTGCCCTCGTTGCACAGCGTCATGCCGAAGATGTGCGCCCAGGCCTTTTCGCGCGGGATGTGACGGCCGCCCTGGCCGATCACGATGACGAGCTCGCCTTCGTAATCGAGCTGCTCGGATACGTGCGGCTTCTCCAGCGGCTGGCCGGAGCCGGTCATCGAGGACATGCTGCGCACGAACAGGCTCGGATATTTGGGCAGGTCCGAGCTGTCTTTGTATTCGGCATTGCGCTCGGCGTAGTTGACGCCGATGCACCAGAGCTTTTCCGGCGCGAGCACCGGCGGAAGCAGCACGAGATCGTCGAGTGCGTGGTCCGGCTTTTGTCCGGCGACGGCTTCCTGCGCATCGGCGAGCGCATTGGCCGCGATCAGCGCCTTCACGTCGGAGAAGTCGCGGCCGATCCGCCTGGTCAGATCGACCACACCGCCTTCAACGGCGGCACCATAGCGCGGCTCTCCGTCCAGGAGATAGCTTACGAGTCGCATTGTCGTTCTCCAATAATTTCGAGGTGCGCCCAGTAGCGGCGCGCTCAGTCGGTCGATTTGGGGGTCTGGAACACGCCGCGCAGCGTCACGATCTCGCCGAGGCGGGCGTAGCGCGGGCCGCCGATGCGGGCGATCGGGTCGAGCGCCGCGGTCTCGACCTTGCCGTCGTTGACGAGGCCATCGCGGATGTGGAACATCACGACTTCGCCGACGATCAGCCGGCTGCGGGCGTCGCCGAATTCCAGGCACTGCCGGAAGCGGCATTCCATCGCGACTGGCGCAACGCTAAGCCGCGGCACCTTGATGCGTTCGCTGGCGAGCGTCTCCAGGCCAAGCTCGGAGACCTCGCTGATCTCGGGCGGATGCTCGACCGAGCTGTCGTGCACCGCCTGCATCAGCGGCGTATCGGCGATGTGGATGACATATTCCTCGGTATCGAGGATGTTGTGCGCGGTGTCCTTGTAGTCACTTCCCTTGCGGCCGACGCTGATGGCCAGCATCGGCGGCTTCTGCGAGACGAAGGTGAAGGCGCTGAAGGGGGCGAGGTTGAGCACGCCGCTCCGCGACAGGCTCGTCACCCAGGCGATGGGGCGCGGCACCACGATGCCGGTCATCAGCCGGTAGATGCGCTCGGCGCCGAGCTCGGTGGGGTCGATCCGCATCGATCAATCCGCCTTGATGTTGGCCTTGCGCACGACCGGAATCCATTTGGCGTCCTCGCGCTCGAGATAGGCCTTGAACTCGTCCGGCGTCATCGCGACGGCTTCGCCGCCGAGCTTTTCGAACTTGTCGACCACGGCGGGGTCTTTCAGGATCGCGGTCAGTGCCTCGTGCAACTTGTCGATCACAGGCGCCGGCGTGCCCGCGGGCGCGAACAGGCCGGTGAAGGTCTGGCCGTCAAAATCCTTGTAGCCGAGCTCGGCAAAGGTCGGCACGTCAGGCAGCGACTTCAGGCGGTGCGGGCTGGTGACGGCGAGCGCGCGGAACAGGCCGGCCTTGATGTGCTGCAGGCTGACCGTGAGCTGGTCGAACGCGAACTGCACCTGGCCGCCGAGCAGGTCGTTGATCGCCGGCGCATTGCCGCGGTAGTGCGCGGTGACCCATTGCAGGTCGAGGTTGGACTGCATCAGCTCGCTGAGCAGATGGTTGGTGGTGCCGGGACCGGGCGAGGCCATCGTCAGCTTGCCGGGCTCGCGCTTGGCGAGGTCGATGAATTCCTTGAACGTCGTCGCCTGCACCGACGGATGCACCTCGAGCACCAGCGGCGTCATCGAGATCGTCGTGATCGGCAGGAAGTCCTTCTTCCAATTGTAGGCGTCGCGCTTGTTGATCTCGGTCGCGAACAGCACCGGGCCGTTGGCGCCGACGAACAGCGTGTAGCCGTCGGGCGCGGATTTCGCGAAAGCCTCGCCCGCGATCATGCCGCCCGCGCCGGCCTTGTTCTCGATGATGAAGGGCTGGCCGAGCTTTTCCTGGAGCTTGTCGGCGACGATGCGCGCAGCGCTGTCGACATTGCCTCCAGCCGGATAGGGCACGATCAGCTTGACGCTGCGCGCCGGCCATTGCTGGCCCGACGCCGGTCCCGCCAGCATCGCCGTGACGGCAGCTATGGCAATCCAGATTAATCTCATGTTAACCTCCCGGCGGCGCTTCCAATTCCACGTCGAATGCCCAGACGTTCCGCATGGCATCTCGATCGGAGCGCAATCTCCAGATGCGCGCTTTACCTGTCGAGTAAATTGTGGCGTTCTTGTCCATATGATGGACAAGACGACTTCCGCGAAATCCGCCCGCCGCATGACGGAACCGCGACAGGGCGCGCAGACGATCCGGCGCGCGCTCGCGGTGCTGCGCATTCTCGCCGCAGGCCGCGAAGACGGCGTGCCGCTGGCCGAGGTGGTGCGGGCGACTGGCCTCACCCGTCCGACCGTGCATCGCATCGTCCACGTGCTGATCGAGGAAGGCATCGTCGAACGGCACGACAAAACCGGCCGTTACGCGATCGGCAACCAGGTGCCGGAGCTCGCGCTGGCACGGGCCCGGCCGTCGCGGCTGCTGATCGCGGCAAATCCGTCGCTGCAACGTGCGTCCACCGAGATCGGCGACACGCTGTTCCTGACGGTGCGGACCGGCAACGATACGCTGTGCATCGATCGCAGGATCGGAATCTATCCGATCCAGGTGCTGTCGATCGAGGTCGGCGCGCGCCGGCCGCTCGGCGTCTCCAGCGCCGGCGTCGCCATCCTCGCCGCGATGTCGGCGCAGGACGCGCGAAAGATCATCGCAGCCAACGAGAAGAGATACGAGGCCTACCAGACCGATGTTGCGACGGTACTCGGCCAGGTCACCGCCGCGCGGCGGCGGGGATACGGCATGAGGGAGATCGGCCTGGTGCAGGGCACGAAATCGATCTCGACCTGGATCAAGACGCCGGACGGCCGCCCTGCGGCCGCGATGACCGTCTCCGCCGTTCGAACGAGGCTCGGCCCCCGCCGCGAGCAGGAGGTCGCGGAGATCCTGCTGCGCGAGGCGCGGATCATCGAGCAGGCGATCCGGGGTTAGCTTCGCCTCTCCCCGCTTGCGGCGAGAGGCCGACGCGCGAAGCGCGGCGGGTGAGGGGGACTCTCCACGAATTCAACCTTCACCGTCGTCGCGGAGAGAGCCCCTCACCCCAACCCTCTCCCCGTAAGAACGGGGCGAGGGAGCGCACCATCGATGCGGCCCTGTCAATGGGCTGACTTCGCGCGCATTTTTGTGGCACAAGAGCCGCCTCGCCGACCGACCAACGAGGCCACGCATGCCCGCGCCAAAACCGCCTGACTTCGAGACCCTGAGCCTGCATGCGGGCCAGCATCCGGATCCCGCGACCGGTGCCCGCGCGGTGCCGATCTACCAGACCACCTCCTACGTGTTCCAGGATTCCGATCACGCCGCCGCGCTGTTCAATCTCGAACGCGCCGGCCACATCTATACGCGCATCTCCAATCCGACCACCGGCGTGCTGGAGGAGCGGCTCGCGGCGCTGGAAGGTGGCGTCGGCGCGATCTGCACAGCGAGCGGCATGGCCGCGCTGCATCTCGCCATCGCCACGCTTCTGAACGCCGGCGATCATATCGTGGCGTCGAGCTCGCTCTATGGCGGCACCATCAATCTGCTGGCGCACACGCTGCCGCGCTTCGGCATCACCACCACCTTTGTGAAGCCGCGCGACCTCGACGCCTTCCGCGCGGCGATCAAGCCGAACACGAAACTGGTGATCGGCGAGACCATCGGCAATCCCGGGCTGGAGGTGCTCGATATTCCCAAGGTCGCGGCGATCGCGCATGACGCAAAAATTCCGCTGCTGATCGACAACACCTTTGCCACGCCCTATCTCAGCCGGCCGATCGAGCTCGGCGCCGACATCGTCATGCATTCGGCGACCAAATGGATCGGCGGCCACGGCATCGCGATCGGCGGCGCCATCATCGACGGCGGCCGCTTCGACTGGCGCGGCTCTGGCAAGTTCGGCGTGCTGACCGAGCCCTATGGCGGCTATCACGGCATCGTCTTCGACGAGCAGTTCGGAACCGCCGCCTTCATCATGCGCGCCCGCACCGAAGGCCTGCGCGATTTCGGCGCCTGCCTGTCGCCGACCAACGCGTTCCAGCTCTTGCAGGGCGTCGAGACGCTCGGCGTGCGCATGGACCGCCACATGCAGAACACGCACCTCGTGCTGGAAGCACTGAAAGCCAACAAGGCGGTGGATTGGGTGCTGCATCCCTCGCTCGAGGATCACACGGACTACCAGCTCGCAAAACAATTGCTGCCGCGCGGCGCCGGCTCGATCGTTTCCTTCGGCATCAAGGGCGGCCGACCTGCGGGCCGCAAGTTCATCGAGGCGCTGCGCATGGTCAGTCATCTTGCCAATGTCGGCGATGCCAAGACGCTGGTGATCCATCCTGCCTCGACCACGCATCAGCAGATGGACGCCGAGCAGCTCAAGACAGCCGGCATCGGCGAAGAGCTGGTGCGGCTGTCGGTCGGCATCGAAACGGCAAGCGACATCATCGACGATCTCTCCCAAGCGCTGCGCATATCGCAAAAGGTCTGACACCATGAAGCTCTCCGTCAACGGCGCCGAGGTGTTTGTCGCAACCGGCGGCCGCGACTTCGACAAATCCCTGCCCGCGGTCGTCTTCCTCCACGGCGCCGGCTTTGATCGTTCGACCTGGGCGCTGCACACGCGCTGGTTCGCCCATCACGGTTTTGCGGTGCTGGCGCCTGATATGCCCGGTCACGGCCGCTCCCCTGGACCTTCGCTTGGCAGCATCGCGGAGATGGCCAACTGGACGGCCGCGCTGCTCGATGCGGCAGGCATCGCGAAGGCGCATTTGATCGGCCATTCCATGGGATCGCTGATCGCGCTGGAGACGGCGGCACGGCATCCCGAAAAGGTCTCCGCGCTGAGCCTGATCGGCACGGCCGCGACCATGACGGTCGGCCCGGATCTGCTGAAGGCAGCCGAAGCCAACGACCAGGACGCCGTCGACATGGTCTCGATCTGGGGCCTCGGCTTCAACGCCGAGCTCGGCGGCAGCCTCGCGCCGGGACTGTGGATGCATGGCGGCGCGCAGGCCGTGTTGAAGCATTGCGAGCCGGGCGTGCTGTTCCGGGATTTGTCGGCCTGCAATGCTTACGCGAATGCGCTTCAAGCGGCCGCGAGCGTGAAGGTGCCTGCGACCCTCATCCTCGGCGAGCGCGATATGATGACGCCGGTAAAGGCGGGCAAGGCGCTCGCCGCGGCGATCCCGCATGCGAAGACCGTTGTGGTGCCGGGCGCCGGCCACATGATCATGGCCGAACGTCCGGACGAGCTGCTGGCAGCGCTCCGGAACTGAACGGATCGATCGTCCGTCTTGCGCGTTGCGGTCAGACGTCCCTGGACATCTCGAAGGGAACCCGCCATGCCAAGACAGGAAGTGATCCGCAAGGCCAAGCAGGACAAGCGCGTCGGCAAATCGGCAAGCACGCAGGCCGGCGAATTCGTCAAGGACGAGATCGACAAAATCAGAAAAGGCGAGCACGGCGCACGCTCGACAAAGCAAGCCATCGCCATCGGCCTCTCCGAAGCGCGCCGCGCCGGCGTCGATTTGCCGCCGCCCCGCAAGGGGCGCACCAAGAAATCGACGCGCCGTAGCGCCAAATATGCCTATGAGGTCGGCCAGGGCGAACGGCATCCGAAGCGGCGGCCACGCGTTGCAAAGGCGGTCAAGCAGGTGCTGAAGAAGGAACCACGCAGCACGGCCTCTCGCAGCGCTCTGTCGCGGCAGGCCAAGCAGGCCGCAAGCCGCCGCAGTGCCGCCGCGCGCTCGGCAGCAGCCAGCAAGGCATCCCGCACCAAGGGCGCCAAGACCCGATCCGCTGCCGCCAAGAAGGCGGCGCGCACCAGAGCGCACCGCCGGAGCTGATCGGGCACGCAGACGTTCCGCCCCGCGCCACGAACGGCATCTCTCGCGACAAGTTCAACCGCAGAGCAAGCGCCGCATGATATCCTTGCACCTCTGGACGCAGCTGCGGGAGTTTGACATGTCAGGGAATTTCCAGGGACGCACGGCGCTCGTCACCGGCGGGTCGCGCGGAATTGGCGCCGCCGTCTGTCGCGCGCTGGCCGAAGCCGGCGCCGCCGTGGCGATCAACTGCCGCGAGCGGATCGGACAGCCCGAGCAGTTGGCGGACGAAATCAGCAAGCGCGGCGGACGCGCCATCGCTGTTGCGGCCGACGTGTCGCAGCGCGACGCAGTGGCTGGAATGGTCAAGCGCGTCACGGCCGAGTTCGGCCCCATCGACATCCTCGTCAACAATGCCGGCATCGCCATCACGCGCGGGGTCGATGACCTCACCGAAGACGATTTCGACCGCACCATCCTGGTCAATCTGAAATCCGTGTTCCTGTGTACACAGGCGGTGCTGCCGGCCATGCGCGCGAAAAAATGGGGCCGCATCGTCAACATCTCCTCCGGCGCAGCGCGCGGCGCCGGCTCGATCGGCCCGCACTACAATGCGTCCAAGGCCGGCATGGAAGGGCTCACGCGAGGATATGCTGCGCGGCTGGTGAAGGAAGGCATCACCGTCAACGCGGTCGCACCGTCGTTGATCGAGACCGACATGATGAGCGGCCAACCCCAGCTCGTCAGCCGCATCCCGCTCGGCCGCTTCGGCACGGCGGACGAGGTGGCGAAAGCCGTGATGCTGCTGGTCGACAATGCCTACATGACGGGGCAGACGATCGCGCTGAGCGGCGGGATGGCGTTCAACTAAGGGAGATCTTCCTTCTCTTCTGGTGGGAGAAGGAAGCACACTCACCACATCGTCGCGGCGGCGCGCTCCGGCCAGATGCGGTCGTACTCGGCACCGCCGACCTTGTTCTCGCTCATCTCGGCGAGGATCTGTCCAGGCGTCGGCAGGGTCTCGGGGTCGATGCGCTTGTCGGGATTCCAGAGGTCGGAGCGGACGATGGCGCGGGCGCATTGAAAGTAGATTTCGTCGACGTTCATCACCATAACGCTGCGCGGCGCCTTGCCTTCGACCTTGAAGGAGGCCAGCAGCTCAGGATCGACCGAGAGATGCGCCCGGCCATTGGCGCGGACCGCATTGCCGGAGCCGGGGATCAGGAACATGAATGACACCCGAGGATCGCGCACGATGTTGCGCAGGGAATCAACCCGGTTGTTGCCGCGGCGATCCGGCAGCATCAGCGTCTTGGGATCGTGGACACGAACGAAGCCGGGGAGATCGCCGCGCGGCGAGCAGTCGATGCCCTCCGGCCCGATGGTGGCGAGCGCGGCAAACGGCGCCTTCTCGATGAAGACCCGGTAGAGCGGCGTGACGTGGTCGGCGACTTTCACGGTCGAGGCGTCGTTGGTGGCGCCGTAGATGGCTTCGAGCTGTTCGACCGTTTCGATCACCGACATTCCGTTCTCCTGATTGCGCCGGCTATTCGTGCCAGCTTTCGTTCCTGATCACGCGCACGAGGTGGCGGCTGTGGTATTCCGCGCTGCCCGCATTGAGGATGGTGACATCGGCATTGGCCGACGCATCGTCGACGCTGCGCCCGAGGCGGTCGGCGAGATTGCCGTCGGTGTGCCGGGCGCGGGCGGCAAGCCGCTGCGCCAGCACGTCCGGCGGCGCCGTGATCGCGACCACCACGACATTTGCATATGTCTGGCGCAGCGCCCCGATCACCGTGCGTGAGACGTTGGCGACAACCGCGCGACCGGCACGGATGTCATCGTTGATTTCGAGCGGCAGGGCGTAGGAATGCCCATGCGCCTCCCAATACACCGCGAAGTCGCCATGCTCCCGCGCACGACGAAACTGGTCGGGGGTCATCGCCATGTTGTCCTCGTCGGCGGAGGATTCACGCGTCACGACACGGCGCGGAAAGACGACATCGTGGTCGTCGATGCAGGCCGCCTGCGCGAGCCGCAGAAGTGTGTCCTTGCCGGCGCCGCTGGGACCGACCACGAGCACCAGCCGTCCGGGTCCGATCCCGCCTGCTTCGTCCGCGGCCATGGTCGCGGTCTCGCTCATGCGACGCGGTTTCCTTCGCGCCAGACGCTGCGGACGACGGGGACGTCGCCCGCAACATGCACGCGGATCAAATCGGCGCGCTTGCCAACGGCAACTTCACCCCGATCGGACAGGCCAACCGCCTCGGCGGGCGCCTTCGTCACGGTGCGAACCGCCGCCGGCAGGCTGATCGCGGGCACATGCTCCGGCAATTGCAGCGCGGCCATCAGAAGACTGGACGGGATGTAGTCCGACGACAGGATGTCGAGCAGGCCTTCGCGGGCGAGATCGACCGCGGCGATGTTGCCGGAGTGCGAGCCGCCGCGCACCACGTTCGGCGCGCCCATCAGGATGCCAATGCCGGCCTGATGCAGACCGCGCGCGGCCTCCAGCGTGGTCGGGAACTCGGCGACCGAAACGCCATCGCGCAGGGCGTCCGCCACGTTTTCCTCGGTGGTGTCGTCATGGCTGGCGAGCGGGATCTTGTACTCATGCGCCAGCGCCACGATCTCGCGCATGTTGGCCGCGGCATAGAGCTTCTGATATTCGAAGCGTTTTGCGAACAACTCGTCGAGCTCGGCGTCGGTCTTGCCACCGTTCTTGCCGCGATAATAGTCGCGCAGCTTTCCTTCATCGCGGAACTGGCGCTGACCAGGCGTATGGTCCATCAGCGACATCAAGCGGACGTCGGGACGATCGATCAACTCCCTGGCTTCCTCGACTACGCTCGGCATCGGTATTTCGCAGCGCAGATGCAGGAAGTGATCGGCGCGCAGAAAATTGGCATCGCGGGCGGTGGTGATGGCGGCGGCGAGCACGCCGGCGCGGCCATCGACGTCCTCGGCACCGTCCTCGCGCCAGACCCGGAGCGAGTCGAACACCGTGGTGATGCCCGAGGTCGCGAGCTGGCCGTCATAGGAGATCACGGCCGCGACCGGATTCCAGAACACTTTTGGGCGCGGTACGTAATGCGCTTCGAGATGGTCGGTGTGGAGTTCGATCAGGCCGGGCATGATCAGGTCGCCGCCGGCATCCTCTGCCCCCGCAGGCGCCCTGCCCGCACCGATCTCGGCGATGCGTCCATCAACAAGAGCAAGCCAGCCCTGCTCGATCACCCGTTCCGCCAGCACGATCCTGGCGTTGGCGATCAATGTTTCCTTCGGCTTGGCGTTCATTTCCCTCTTCCTTCAGGCGGCGGCAAAGCTGGTGACGTCAACGATACGGTCGGCAATCAGATGACGGATTTCGTCGTCATGGACAATGGCGACCATGGCGACGCCCTGGCGTTTTTTCTCGGCGACCAGCTCGACCACGACGGCGCGGTTGGCGGCATCCAGCGAGGCGGTGGGCTCGTCGAGCAGCAGGATCGGCAGCTCCGAGATGAAGCCGCGCGCGATGTTGACGCGCTGCTGCTCGCCGCCGGAGAAGGTCGCGGGCGGAAGCTGCCAGAGCCGCTCGGGGATGTTGAGACGGTGCAGGAGCTCACCTGCGCGGGCTTGCGCCTCGGCGCGCGCCAGCCCGTTGACGATCAGGGGCTCGGCGACCACGTCGATGGTTGCCACCCGCGGCACCGCCCGCAAAAACTGGCTGACATAGCCGATGGTGGAGCGGCGGACGTTGAGAACCTGCCGCGGCTCCGCCGTCGCGAGATCGACCACCGCGCCGCGATGACGGATGCCGATGCGGCCGGAATCGCAGCGGTAATTGCCGAAGATCATCTTCAGGATCGACGATTTGCCGGCACCTGATGGCCCCGACAGCACGACGCATTCGCCCGGATTGACGTGAAACGACACGCCGCTGACGACCGGCAGCTCGATGCCGCCCTGCAGGTGCATCGTAAAAGTCTTCCTGGCGTCGGCGATGTCGATCATGGCGGTCATTGCGGGACTCATGTTGGAAGGCTCATGTTGGAAATTATGGCGGCAGAATCGAGGAAACGAGGAGTTGCGTATAGGGCTCGCGCGGATCGTCGAGCACCTGGTCGGTGAGGCCGGTCTCAATGACGCGGCCGCCCTTCATCACCATCACGCGATGCGACAGCAGGCGCGCCACTGCCAGGTCGTGGGTGACGATGATGACGGCGAGGTGCAGCTCTGCAACGAGGCTGCGCACGAGATCGAGCAGGCGCGCCTGTACCGAGACATCGAGGCCGCCGGTCGGCTCGTCCATGAACACCAGCCGCGGCTCGGTGACGAGATTGCGCGCGATCTGGAGACGCTGGCGCATGCCGCCGGAATAGGTCCGCGGCGCGTCGTCGATGCGTGCGATGTCGATCTCGACGCGGGTGAGCCAGTCCGACGCGGTATCGCGGATGCGGCCGTAGTGATTCCAACCCACCGCCATCAGCCGCTCGCCGACATTGGCGCCGGCCGAGACCGCCATGCGCAGGCCCTGCGCGGGATCCTGGTGCACATAGCCCCAGTCGGTGCGGTACAGGAAGCGCCGCTCGGCTTCGCCAAGCGTCGCGAGATCGCGCGTGATCCCATCACGCATCCGGTAAGAGACCTCGCCGCCGCTCGGCGTGAGCTGTCCCGACAGCATCTGCAGCAACGTCGACTTGCCCGAGCCGGATTCGCCGACGATCGCCAGCACTTCGCCGGGATAGAGCGAGAACGACACGTCGCGGCACGCGGCGATGCGGCCATAGGATTTGCTGAGGGATTTCGCGACCAGCAATGGCTCAACATTCTCGAGCATGTCGTGATCAGCCATGTGAGCCCGCCTTCTCCTTGTACGGCGCGGCGCTGAGGCTGCCGTGATGGCCGGCGGCCTGGCGGCCCTCGCAATAATCGGTGTCGGAGCAGACGAACATGCGCCCGCCCTTGTCGTCGGTGACGATCTCATCGAGATAGGAATTCTCCGCGGCGCACAGCGCGCAGGGCGCGTTGAAACGATACGGCTCGAAGGGGTGGTCCTCGAAATCGAGCGACACGACTTTCGTGTAGGGCGGAATCGCGTAGATGCGCTTCTCGCGGCCGGCGCCGAACAATTGCAGCGCCGGGCAATTGTCCATCTTGGGATTGTCGAATTTCGGTGTCGGCGACGGGTCCATCACGTAGCGCGCGTTGACCTTGACCGGATAGGCGTAGGCCGTCGCGATATGGCCGAAGCGGGCGATGTCCTCGTAGAGCTTCACATGCATCAGGCCGTATTCGGCGAGCGCATGCATGCGCCGCGTCTCGGTTTCGCGCGGCTCGAGGAAACGGAGGGGTTCGGGGATCGGCACCTGATAGACCAGCACCTGATTTTCGTGCAGCGCCGTCTCGGGGATGCGATGGCGGGTCTGGATCACGGTCGCATCTTCCGTCGCGGTGGTCGTGGCGACGCCGGCGGTCTTGGCGAAGAATTTGCGGATCGAGATCGCGTTGGTGGTGTCGTCGGAACCCTGGTCGATCACCTTCAGCACGTCCTGCGGCCCAAGAATCGCGGCGGTGACCTGCACGCCGCCGGTGCCCCAGCCATAAGGCATCGGCATTTCGCGGCTGGCGAACGGCACCTGATAGCCGGGGATCGCGATGGCTTTCAGGATCGCGCGTCGGATCATCCGCTTGGTCTGTTCGTCGAGATAGGCGAAATTATAGGCGGGCGCGTTCATTCCGCGGCCTCCTTCATGACGCCGGGCGCATTGGCCTCAGTGAATTCCTTGCGTAGCTTGCGCAACAGGCCGAGCTCGGACTGGAAGTCGACATAATGCGGCAGCTTCAGATGCTCGACGAAGCCGGTCGCCTGGACGTTGTCCGAATGCGACATCACGAATTCCTCATCTTGCGCCGGGGCGAGTGCCTCTTCGCCGAGCTCGCGGGCACGCAGTGCGCGGTCGACCAGCGCCATCGACATGGTCTTGCGCTCGCTCTGGCCGAAGGCGAGGCCATAGCCGCGGGTGAAGCACGGTGCTTCCGTCGCGGAGCCCTTGAACTGGTTGACCATCTGGCACTCGGTGAGCTCGATCGAGCCGAGCGGCACGGCGAAGCCGACGTCTTCCGCCGAAAATTCGACCTCGACCTCGCCGAAGCGGATCTCGCCGGCGAAGGGATGGTTGCGGCCGTAGCCGCGCTGGGTGGAATAACCCATCGCCAGCAGAAAACCTTCGTCGCCGCGCGCGAGGTTCTGCAGGCGCAAATCGCGGTCGGCCGGGAAATTCAGCGGCTCGCGGGTGAGGTCGCCGACGCTCGCGCCCTCTTCGGCCTGCGGCGAGGATTCGATCAGGCCGTCGCGGCCGAGAATGTCGGTCACGCGCGGCGTCGGTACGGTCGATGCTTCGGCCGTCGCCGGCGTTTCCGGAACGAAACCCTGGGCGAGCGAGGGATCGAGCAAGCGATGCGTATAATCGAAGGTCGGGCCAAGGATCTGGCCGCCGGGAATGTCCTTGAAGGTCGAGGACACCCGCCGCCGCACCCGCATCGCGCCGGTCTCGACCGGCTCGCTGGCGCCGAAGCGCGGCAGCGTGGCGCGGAAGGCGCGAACCAGAAAGATCGCCTCGATCAAATCGCCGCGCGCCTGCTTGATCGCGAGCGCCGCGAGCTCGCGGTCATAGAGCGAGCCCTCGCTCATGACGCGGTCCACGGCGAGACCGAGCTGCTCCGAAATCTGGTCGAGGGAAATTTCCGGGACGCTCTGGTCGCCACGCCGCACATTTGCGAGCAGGCGATGGGCGTTCTCGATGGCGCGCTCGCCGCCTTTGACTGCGACATACATGCGACTAGCTTCCCTTGTTCACGACCCGCGTGGTGCGGGGGATCGCAACCACGGCGTCATCGGCGACCAGCACCATATCGATGCCGCGCGGAAACAGCGTTTCATTGACGCGCAGGCGATCGAACAGGTCGAACGGCCTGATCGACGCCTGGAGCGTCGCGACACCGTCGATGCCGGGGCCGCGCAGCTCGAAGCTGCGTCCCGACTCCAAGCTCTCGACCTGAAGGATCAATGTGGTCGAACGATCCGGATATTCGCTGGTGCCGAGCGCGAAGCGCTCGAGCGCCGGGAGCGAGGCGCCGTCGCTGATGAGCGCGAAGCTGGCGATCGAGGAGTCCTGGATGACCGGCGCACCGGTATGGAACTTCAGCCATTTCGCGACATCGGAGCTTTCCGACATGCGCGCATCGAGCCAGAGCGGCGTGTCGTGATCGAACAGCGTCAGCGCGATCGCGGCCGTGCCGCGCATCATCGTATGCGACGTGCCGGCCGTCGGCACGATGCGCTGGACCGATCCCGGCCGCGCCATCGCGTCCATCACCGAGCGAAAGGTCGATTGCGCCGACAGCACCTTGTCGGCGAAACCGGGGGGAAGTTCCGCAATCGTGGTCATGATCTCACCCCTCACCGCGCACCATGGTGTAGAAATCAACCTTCGTCGCGGCGGTCTCGGCCGCAGCGTGCTTGCGCCTGATCATAAGCTGCTCACGCAACGGCCCGATAACGTCCCGCTCCACCGCGCCGCCGAAATCCCTCGACTGCACCAGCGCATCGCATAGCGCGATCAGCCGCGCCTTCTCGCCGTCGCGGCCGAGCGTGTAACCGAATCCGACCTCGCCGCTCGCGAGCCTGACCGCGGCGCGCGACACCGTCGCTTCGCCGAGGTTGAACGGCGCGCCGTCGCCGCCGACCCGGCCGCGTAGCATGACGAGGCCGTTTTCCGGCGCGCGCAGATCCTGATGCGCCGGCAGGGCGAGAGCGCGGAGGCGAGCGGCGATCTCGCCCGCCTCCGCGTGCGCCAGCACGGCCATCGCGGCCTGGCGCTGGGCTTGCTGATTGTTGTTCTGGGTCACCAAATCCACCGGGCTTTTTGCCGAACTTGCCGAATCCAAGTTGTCTATGATACTAGACAACTTGATACGGGAGCGCCATGACTGTTTCGTGACAAAGCTGTGATTTCTGGAGTAGCTTCGCGGCCACATGAGCATGCAGGACACAGCTTCCTCGGGCGTCGCGCTGTGGCGCCTCGTTGCCGACGGCATCGAACGCGGCATCGCCGACGGCCGCTTTGCGGCCGGCGACAAGCTGCCGGGCGAGATGGAGATCGCCGAAACCTATCGCGTGAACCGCCACACCGTGCGGCGCGCGCTGGCCGCCCTTGCCGAGCGCGGCATCGTGCGGGCCGAACGCGGCAGCGGAACCTATGTCGAGACGCAGAAGCTCGCTTATCCGCTGCGCTCGCGGACCCGTTTCTCCGAGATCGTCGGCGCCGACGGCCGCGAACCGCATGGCCGGCTGATCGAGGCGTCCGATGATGTCGCGACCCGCGAACTGGCGCGGGAACTTGGATTGAAGGCCGGCGCACCGCTGATTCGGATCGAGGCGATGCGCCTCGCCGACCGCACGCCGATCTGTGTCTCCACGACGTGGCTGTCGGCGCAGCTGTTCCCGGGTGCGGGCGACGTCTTTGCCGCGACACGGTCGATGACGAAACTGCTCGAGCATTACGGCATCCGTGACTATCGCCGCGGCGCCACCCGCATCACCGCCGGCATCGTGGACGCCACCGACGCCGCGCGGCTCGAGCTGGCGCTGGGACGTCCGATCCTGGTGGTCGACGCGACCGACCACGATCTCGACGGCAAGCCGCTGGTGACCAAGCATTCGCGCTTCGCTGCGGAGCGGGTGGAGTTTTTGGTGGAGTCGTAGCAACCATTAAATGGAAGCTACGGCACCTACGATCAGGCCACAGCCCGCGGCCCGATGATCGCAAACCGCAGCTTGCTCGAGATGAAATCGATCGCGGCGACCGCGACCAGGATCATCAGGATCAGGAACGACACCTTCTGCCATTCCAGCACGCGGATCTGCTCGGCGAGCTGGAGGCCGATGCCGCCGGCGCCGACAATGCCGATGATGGTGGCCGAGCGCGTGTTGGATTCGATGAAATACAGCACTTGGCCGGCGATCACGGGCAGCACCTGCGGCAACAGGCCGAAGCGGATCTCGTGCAGCGCACTGCCGCCGGAGGCACGGATCCCCTCGACCTGCTTCTTGTCGGCGCCCTCAATCGCCTCCGAGAACAGTTTGCCGAAGGCGCCGAAATCCGACACGGCGATGGCGAGCACACCGGCGAACGGGCCGAGCCCGACCACGTTGATCCACACCAGCGCCCAGATCAGCGTGTCGACGCCGCGGATCGAATCCAGGAAGCGTCGCACGGGGAAGCGCAGGACACTCGACGGCACCACGTTGCGCGCCGCGAGCAGGCTGACGGGAAGTGCGAAGACGGCGGCCAGCGTGGTGCCGAGCAGCGCGATCGACAGCGTCTCGCCCATCGCTTTCAGGTAGACCGGCAGCGACGAGCCGGGATCCGGCGGGATCATCATCACGCTGATCCAGCCGAGCTGGCTCAGCCCTGCGAAGAACCGCGACGGCGAGAAATCGAGATCGACGAGGCCGTAGACCAGGATCGCGAGGGCCGTGACGATCATCGCGGGCATGGCGAGCCGCGCCGAGGCCGGCCGGTCGAACACGTCGGGATAGCGTGCGCGAAGCGCTGCGGTGTCGACCTCCCGGGGCGCTGTCACGACCGCGCCTCCTTGCCGAACAGGCGACCGCGCAGCCAGCCGGTGCTGATGTCTATGATAAAGACCGTGACGATGATGGTGAGCAGGATGGCGCTGACATCGGAGTAATAGAACTTGCGGATGGCGACGACGAGCTCCTGGCCGATGCCGCCGGCGCCGACGAAGCCCATCACGGAAGCTTCGCGAACGTTGATCTCGAAGCGCAGCAGCGCATAGCTGGCGTAGCCCGCGGTGACCTGCGGCACGATCGCAAAACGCATGCAGGACAGCCAGCTCGCGCCGGTCGAGCGGATGCCTTCGACCGGCTTCATGTCGGCATTCTCGACGATCTCCGAGAACAGTTTTCCGAGCGCCCCGGTGGAGTGGATCGCGATCGCGAGCACGCCGGCCATCGGTCCGAGCCCGAAGGCGATCACGAAGATCAGCGCGAAGACGATGCCGGGCACGGTGCGGGCAAATTCGAGCAGGCGGCGCACGACGAAGCGCAGCCAGGACGACGGCGACGTATTCTCAGCCGCGAAAAAATTCAGGGCGAAGGCAAGGGTCGCGCCGATCAGCGTGCCGACGTAACTGATCAGCAGCGTCTCGCCCAGCATCCTCAGCCATTTGCGCCAGCCCCACAGCCACTCGCCGACATCGGTCCAGACCCGCTGGCCATTGTCGAGGGTGAAGATGCGGTCGAAATAGCTGAGGAAATTGCCGAAATAGGTGAACAGCGTGCGCAAATTCACCTCGGCGCCGACCGCGGCGAGAACCAGCGCGGCGGCGAAGATCACGGCGCCCAGCAGCAGGCGCCACCGCCGGCGCGCGACGGCTTGACCATAGGCAGCGTTCAGCACAGCCAATTGCTGCTCGGGGAGGATCGAAACCGCGACTGTCATCAGATCAGGGAGAGTGGCTGGTCAAAAGAGAAAGAGCCGGGTCCATCGACCCGGCTCCAGTGCATCGTCCCGAGATCAGGACGCCTTCTTCTTACGCAGTGCATCGACGAACTTGATCAGTTCGATCGTGCCATCCCAGTCCTTGGTGGTGGCGGGATGGAAACCCTTCTTCTGGCCGTCCTGGAGGCGATCGAAGGCCACCTTGTCCTTGGCCGGAGCATCGAAGAACGCCTTCGTGATCGCCGCCTTGGCGTCGTCCGGCAGGTCGGAGTTATAGGCGTAGGGACCGTTGATGATCGCCGCCGACTTGTGGATGACGCGGAAATCGTCCTTCTTCATCGGCGAGCCGTCGGCATTCTTCAGCATGCCCTTGGTCAGCATCTGCGCCAGCGTCGAATCGTCGTCGCTGGTCCACTGGTTGGCGGCGACGTCGACCGTGCCCTGCGCCAGCGCCAGCATCGCGTTCTCGTGGCTGCCGGTGAAGACGACCTTGCCGAAATAGCTGTCGGCGTCGGCGATGCCCATCTTGTCGAGCTCGAAGCGCGGCACGTTGTTGCCGGAGGTCGAGTTCGGGTCGACCAGGCCGAGGTTTTTGCCCTTGAGGTCGTCGATCTTCTTGTAGGCGCTGCTCGCCTTGACGAAGAACACCGAATAGTAGCCGGTCGAGCCGTCGGCGTTGATGTCGTTGGCGAAGGCGTCGGTCTTGACGCCGGTCAGGCGGGCGCGCGCGAACGAGGCCGAGCCGTAGCTGGCGATGTGGATGTTGCCGGCGCGCTGGCCTTCGATCACAGCGGCATAGTCGTTGGCGATGCGCAGCGTGACCTTCACGCCCAATTCCTTGGAGAGATAGCTCATGAACGGCGCCCAGCGCTCGGTGACGCCGGAGGCGTTCTCGGCCGGAACGACCGCGAAGGTCAGCTCGGGATATTTGGCTTTCCAGTCGTCGGCGGAGGCGGAAGCCGTGAACGCGAGCGCGGCGGCGCCGGCAAGAACTAATCTGCGAGTGATCATGATACCCTCTTCATCGGTTGGGGTCGGTTGCGCAAAAACTGAAAACCAAACAGGCGCGGCTCAAGCGGCCGCGGCCGTTCCAAGTGCCGGAACGCCCTCGGGCGCCGGGACAGGCGTGCCACCCATGACATCGGCGGCTTCGAGATCGTAGAGCTCGCGGGCAACGTGATCGGTCAGCTCAGCCGGCACGCCGTCGAACACCACGCGGCCCTGCGCCATGCCGATCAGGCGGTCGCAATAGGAGCGCGCCAGATCGAGCGAATGCAGATTGCAGAGCACGGTGATGCCGAAATGCTTGTTGATGCGCAGCAGGGCGTCCATCACGATCTTGGTATTGCGCGGGTCGAGCGAGGCGATCGGCTCGTCGGCAAGGATGATGTCGGGCTGCTGTACCAGCGCGCGGGCGATCGCGACACGCTGCTGCTGGCCGCCGGAGAGCTGGTCGGCGCGCTGGGCGGCGAGCGAAGCGATATCGAACTGCTCGAGCGCCGACATCGCCAGCGCCTTGTCCTGCTCGGGCCAGGTCTGCGTCAGCGAGCGCCAGGCCGGCATTGTCGCGAGGCGCCCCATCAGGACGTTGGTGAGCACGTCGAGCCGGCCGACCAGGTTGAACTGCTGGAAGATCATGGCCGAACGCGCCCGCCACTGCCGCAGCTCCTTGCCGCGCAACGCGGTGACGTCGAGCCCGTCGAACAGGATGCGGCCCTGTGTCGGCGTCGCCAGCCGGTTGATCATGCGCAGCATCGTCGACTTGCCTGCGCCGGACCGTCCGATCACTCCGACGAAGCCGCCGGGGGAAATTTGAAACGAAGCGTCGTCCACCGCGGCTTTTGCGCCGAAGCGGCACGTCAGACCTTCAACCACCAGCATGCAGGGCTCCAGAGTAGCCGGGACCCACCGCTATCGCCGGCACTTGACACTTGTGTGACATGCGCATTGCAGTGCGGCGATCCTACACACCTCATCCCCTGTCATCGCGACGTCATGACATTGTCATCAAGCCGCTCGATGAGAAGCGCCTGCCCACGAACTACGGATGCAACATGGCCGGCCAAACGCTCTCGGTTCACCCGACCATCGACGCTTCCGCGAAGCTCCACGAGACCAGGCTCGGCGCCTATACTGAAGTCGGCGCGCGCACGATCCTGCACGACGTGACGATGGCCGATTACTCCTATGTCGTGAACGACGCCCAGATCACCTACACCACCGTCGGAAAATTCTGCTCGATTGCGGCGATGACCAGGATCAATCCGGGCAATCACCCGATGCACCGCGCCACGCAGGCGCACTTCACCTACCGTTCGAGTGCCTATTTCGAGGGCGAAAGTGACGACACGGAATTCTTCGACTGGCGACGCCAGCATCACGTCCATATCGGCCATGACGTCTGGATCGGCCATGGGGCGATCGTGCTGCCGGGCCGCAACATCGGCACCGGCGCGGTGATCGCGGCGGGCGCCGTCGTCACCAAGGACGTGCCGGCTTACACCATCGTCGCCGGCAATCCGGCGCACATCGTCCGCCGCCGTTTCTCGGAAGACGTCGCCGGACGGCTCGCCAGACTCGCCTGGTGGGACTGGAATCACGACAAATTGCGCGAAGCATTGCCGAATTTCCGCAAGCTTGGGATTGAAGATTTCCTCGCAACATATGAAGCACGGGCACGTTCTCTCACCAGCAAGAAAAGCGCGGTCGCGTGACAGACATTCTCATTGAAGGCGGCCGGGCCCTGATCGGCAACGCGCTGGTCGAAACCTCGCTCCTCGTGTCCGGGACGAACATTGCAGAGCTCGATGCTTCTCGCGGCCGGGCGCGGCTGGCGATCGATGCGCGCGGCCTGCTTGTCCTGCCCGGCATCGTCGATCTGCATGGCGATGCCTTCGAGCGCCAGATGATGCCGCGCGCCGGCGTCGACTTCCCGATCGACATCGCGCTCGCCGACAGCGACCGCCAGGCGATCAGCAACGGCATCACCACGGTGTTTCACGCCACGACCTGTTCGTGGGAGCCGGGCCTGCGCAGCGCCGACAATGCGCGCGGCCTGATGGAGGCGATCGAACGGCAGCGTCCGCAATTCGCCGCCGACACCCGCTTCCATCTGCGCCACGAGACCTACAATCTCGACGCCGAGCAAGAGATGAGCCAGTGGCTCGCCGAGGGCCGCGTCGACCTGTTCGCCTTCAACGACCATATGGACGGCACGGTTGGGGACATGGCCAAGCCCCGCAAGCGAAACCGCATGGTGGAGCGGACCGGCCTGTCGGGCGACGATTTCGATCGGCTGGTCGGACACATCGTGTCCCGCGCTGCGGATGTGCCGGCTTCCGTGTCACGGCTGGCCGCAGCGGCTCGCGCCGCCGAGGTGCGGATGCTCTCGCACGACGATGCGACGCCGGCGATGCGCCAGGGCTTTCGCGCCATGGGCGTGGCGATCGCGGAGTTTCCCATCAACGAGGAGACGGCACGGGAGGCGGCAAGCCACGGTGACGCCATTGTCTACGGCGCCCCGAACGTCGTGCGCGGCGGCAGCCACACCGGCTGGACCAAGGCATCCGACATGATCGCCAAGGGGCTCTGCTCGGTGCTGGCGTCGGACTACTACTATCCCGCGCAGCTGCTCGCGGCGTTCCGCCTCGCCGCCGATGGCGTGCTGCCGCTGACCGAAGCCTGGAACCTGGTCTCTGCCGCGCCCGCACGCGCCACCGGGCTCACCGATCGCGGCGTGCTCGCGGAAGGACGGCGCGCGGACGTTCTGCTGGTCGACGACAGCGTGCCGCTGCGGCCACGGCTCGTGGCCGTCGTCGCGGGTGGAAAGCTCGTGCACCTCACCGAGGCGACGCGGCTGCTCGCAGCAATGGCAACGCCGCGCGAGGCTGTCGTTGCGGCCTAAACCGGTTATGCTCGGACGATGACAGGTTCTCCCCGCTACGCGATCTATTTTGCCGCCGGCGCCGACAGCGCCCTCTCCCGCTTCGGCGCCGAGCTGCTCGGCTACGATGCCTATACCGGCGATGAATTGCCTTTTCCCGCCGACGCGTTGCATGTCGCGCCGGATTGGCGCGACATCACCGCCGATCCCCGCAAATACGGCTTTCACGGCACGCTGAAGGCGCCGATGGCGCTCGCGCCCGGCAAGACAGAGGCCGAGCTGATGGCAGCCTGCGCGACCTTCGCCGGCGAGGCGCGGACGATCCCGGTCATCCGGCCGGTCGTCGATTCCATCAGCGGATTTATTGCCGTGATACCCGCGGAGCCGGCCGGCGATCTCCAGCAGCTCGCCGCCGATTGCGTCCGCGATTTCGATTCATTCCGTCCGGTTCTGACGGAGGAAGATCGCGCGCGGCGCAAGCCGGAGAAGCTGAGCGAACGGCAGCGCGACTATCTCGATCGCTGGGGCTATCCCTACGTAATGGAGGAATTCCGCTTCCACATGACGCTGACGGGGCGGCTGGACGTGGAGCGACGCGGGCCGATTCTGGAGATGCTGCGGGCGCGATTTGCGACGCTCGGTCTCGACACGCTCGCGATCGGTCGCATCGCGCTGTTCAGGCAGGACGATGCCGGGGCGCGGTTTCGCATTGTCGGCGAGTGGAAGCTGGTTAGTTAGCCGGGATCGCACGACACCCTTGGTGTCGTCCCGGCGAAGGCCGGAACCGATAACCACAAGACACCGTTTGGCGAAGACTCGGAGTGACCAGCTCGCCCCATAACTACTCCCTGGGGCTATGGGTCCCGGCCTTCGCCGGGACGACAGCTGAGATATTCAACGGCAGGGGAGCAAGCCGCCCCTACTTCCCCCACCGCAGCGCCAGCGCGTCGCGCTCTTTCGCCAGCTCCAGCAAGCCTGCGCGCGTCGCCGGGTGCAGCGGCTGGAGCGGATGCCGCACCATGTCGGACTTGATCACGCCGCCGGCCTGCATCATCGCCTTGCAGGCGATCAGGCCGCATTGCCGGTTCTCGTAATTGATCAGCGGCAGCCAGCGTTCGTAGGCGGCTTTCGCCGCTTCGCGTTGGCCTGCGAAATAGGGATCGACGATCTGGCGGATGCCGTCGGGATAGCCGCCGCCGGTCATCGCGCCGGTGGCGCCGGCATCGAGATCGGCGAGCAGCGTGATCGCCTCCTCGCCGTCCCAAGGGCCTTCGATATC
The DNA here is from genome assembly GCF_023073335.1 of Bradyrhizobium sp. 21. Lineage (GTDB taxonomy): Bacteria > Pseudomonadota > Alphaproteobacteria > Rhizobiales > Xanthobacteraceae > Bradyrhizobium. The sequence continues at coordinate 839,583 of NZ_JADPJG010000035.1, read as the reverse complement.
GCTGCCGCCCAATTCGATCAGGCTGCGCAGCTTTGACGCCGCGCCGGGCACCTCGATCTTGAAATAGCGGATGTTGGCGAAGTCGCGCGCCAGTCGCGCGAGCAGATCGACCGACAGCGGCGTGCCGGCCACAGGCGCATCCTGGATCATGATCGGAATATTGATCGCGCCCGACAGCACCTTGAAGAATTCGACGACGCCCTTCTCGGGCACGCGGAAGGTCGCGCCGTGATAGGGCGGCATCACCATCACCATGGCGGCACCGGCCGCTTCGGCCTGCTGGCTGCGCGCGGCGCAGACGGCCGAGCTGAAATGCGTGGTGGTGACGATCACGGGAACGCGGCCGGCGACATGCTCCAGCACCGCATGCATCAGGGTTTCGCGCTCGGCATCGGTGAGCACGAACTGCTCGGAGAAATTGGCGAGGATGCACAGACCATTCGAGCCGGCATCGATCATGAAATCGATGCAGCGGCGTTGTCCCTCGAGGTCGAGCTCGCCGCGCGCGTCGAAGATGGTCGGTGCGACCGGGAACACGCCGCGATAGGGGCGTTGGGCCTTGTGGTGTGGCGTGGCCGGCATCGAACTCTCCATCCCTGCTCTTCTCTTACATCTGCCGCGGCGCTCGCGCGGCGCCACAGATGTAGCCGCCGCGCGCATCGGCGGCAATGCCAATGGCGTGACGTTGGGACGGAGGATTGTCGAAACTATGCCGTCTTCACGGCACCCAGGAAGCCCTCGACCGCGACGCGCAGACGATCGGCGTCGCCCGACATCTTCTTCACGGATTCCGACAGCACCGTGCCCGCGTTGCCGGTCTCCTGATTGAGCTTGGCGACGCTGCCGATGGTGTCGGTGACCTCGCGGGTTCCCTGCGCGGCCTGCTGGAAGTTGCGCGAGATCTCGGTGGTGGCCGCGCGCTGCTGCTCGACGGCGGCCGCAATCGCCGTCATCTTCTCGTCGATGCCGCTGATGGCACCGCCGATGGAGCGAATGGCGGTCACCGCCTGGCCCGTCGCGCCCTGGATCTCCGCGACCTGGCGCGAGATTTCTTCCGTCGCCGTTGCGGTCTGGGCGGCGAGGCTCTTGACCTCGCCGGCGACCACGGCAAAGCCGCGGCCGGCCTCGCCCGCGCGCGCCGCTTCGATGGTGGCGTTCAACGCCAGAAGGTTGGTCTGGCCGGCAATGGCGTTGATCATCTTCACGACCTCACCGATGCGGCTCGCGGTCTGATCGAGGATCTCGACCGTGGCATTGGTCCGCTCGGCCTGCGACACGGCCTCGCGGGCCTCACGGGCGCTCGACTGCACCTGCGCGGAAATCTCGCCGACGGAGGCGGACAGCTCTTCCGTCGCGGCTGCGATGGTCTCGAGATTGTTGGTGGCCTGCTCGGCCGAAGCGGAGACCGCCGCGGTCTGGCTGCTCGATTCCGACACCAGCGTGCGCACGTCGGTCGCGGTGGCGTCGAGCTCCCTCGCCGACGCAGCAACACTGTGGATCACCGCCTGCACGGTGTCGTCAAAGGTGCGGCAGGCATCATCGACGGTGCCCGAGCGAGCAAGTTGCAATGCCTGCTGTGATTCGCGTTCCTGGCCGAGACGCTCGGCGGTCGCAGCACTTTCGCGCAGGCTTTCGAGCGCGGCCGCCATGGTGCCGAACTCGTCGGGATGTCTGGATTGTGGCACCGGCGTTGCGTAGTCGCGGGCGCTGATCTTGGCGATGGCGCCGAGGATGGCCCGCACCGGGCGCATCAGGCGATTGCGTACCACGAACACGCCGGCCAGGGTCACGGCCAGCGCGAGCAGGAACGCGAGCGACTGCACGACGAGATTGGTGAGCGCCTTGGCTTGCACGGTCTCCGCGCGCGCGATCGACTGGTCGAGCGCCTGGTTGGCGACCGCGACGATGGACGCGAAGGGCGACTGACACAGCGCATTCCATTCCGAGGCGGGCATCGCGGGCTTGCCGCTTCCGTCGAAGTTCTTGGTGAGCTCTCCGATCTGCTTGAGGACGCCATCGGTCTTGGCCTTCGCCTCCGTCGCTGCCGCAACCAGCGTCGGCGCCACGTCGGGCGCAGCCAGCAACTCGGCCATGCCCGCCCAGCCGGAGGCGATCGTGCCGTCCCACTGCGCGACTGACCGCTTCTGAGCGTCGTCAAGCGGTTTGCTGCCGTTGACGTTCGAGCGGAGCGCCGAACAATGGATTCCATAACGGTCGCGCACCTGCCAGGCGAAGCGGCGGACCTGGATCATGCGAGCAATGAAGGGATCGTCCATCCAGGCGCGGTTCGACACCGCGGTGGACGCCAGATTGGCGGTATCGATGACCTTGGTGACGGAATCGTACCAGGAATTGGTCCGCTCGATCTTGCGATCGCCGCGCGGAAGCCTGGCCTCGTCATAGAACAGCTGGAATTTCGGCACGGCTTCGTCCCAGCGCTGCTTCAACGTGCCAGCGAGTTCGACGCGGCGGGCGAAGTCGACGGTGGCGAGCGCTGCGCCGACGGCATCATAGCCGCCCTGCTCGGCCTTCTCGGCCGCCCCGAGTTTTGCCCGCGGGTCGTCCTCGCCGAGGATCGCGCTCTGAGCATCGCCGCGATTGTTGCGCAGCGCGAGCACGCCATGGAAGATGGCCTTGTCGGCGGCGGCAAGCCGCGCGGTTTCCAGACTATCGCTGTAGCGGCCGAACGCCCCGACCATCTGGATGGCCGTGGAGGTCAGCGCACCGGCGGCCAGCAGGGCCATCAAGGTCAGGAGCAGCGAGCTTACCGATTTCTTAAATATTGCCATGGGGTCACAAGGGGGCCTCGGGAGGGGCCACATTGCATCGCGACATGCCAATGTTTGGTTAAGGTTTCAATCGAATGGGAGCAGATCCGCCTGCACGCTTTCAGGCGGCCCGCGATCTTCCTACGCAACCTTGGTGAAATCCGGCGGCCGACGCTCCGCAAACGCCGTGAACGCCTCACGCGCTTCGGCGGTTCGCAGGCGCTGCGCGAACTGTTCGCCCTCCGCATTCATCTGCGCGACCAAAGCCTCGCCATTGCGCATCAACTTCTTGGCGGCGGTGAGCGCGCCGGCCGGCTGGCGGGCAAGACGCTGCGCCAGCGCGAGCGCCTCAGCATCGAGCTTGTCGAGCGGCACCACGCGGTTGGCGAGACCCCATTCCAGCGCCGATTTGGCCGGCACCGTCTCGCCCAGCGCGAACATCTCGTAGGCGCGGGCGTAGCCGATGCGCGCCGGCATCAGCAGGCTGGACGCCGCCTCCGGCACCAGCGCCAGACTGACGAAGGGCGTCGACAATTGCGCGTTGTCGGCGAGCACGACGAGGTCGCAGTGCAAGAGCATCGTGGTGCCGACGCCGACGGCGCGGCCCTGCACGGCGGCCACCAACGGCCGGGTGCAGCGCGCCAGCGACTGGATGAAGCGCACGACGTTGCGGCTGCCTTCGGACTTGCCCGCTGCGACCGCCGCGAATTCGCCGACGTCGTTGCCGGCGGTGAACATGTCGCCCTCGCCGCGGATCAGGATCACGCGGGCGGACGGATCGGACTCGGCGGATTCGATTGCATCGGCGAGCTTGCCATACATCGCATCCGTCAGCGCGTTCTTCTTGTCGGGCCGCGCCAGCGTCAGCGTGAGGATACCACCGTTGTTCTCGGTCCGGACGTGCTCTGTCATGGGTCTGCTCCCTCTATTCCTATAGATCTCTTACAAGCTCTTTTGATAGATCTCTTGAAAGCTCTCTTGGAAACTTGTTTTGAATGCTCGTCAGCCAGCGCGCGACGATATCGATCTCCGCGCTGGTAAATCCGTCCGTCAGCGCCGCGTTGACCTCTGCCGCCTTGGCCTTGGCCTGTGCGAGCGCGGTGCGGCCCTTCGGTGTTAGAAAGACCCGCCAGGCGCGCCCGTCCTCGCGATCGGCCCGTCGCTCGATCAGTTTGGCGGCTGCGGTGCGATCGACCAGGCCGGAAATGCCGGCCGGCCCCAGATCGAGTGCCGCCCCCGCCTCGCCCATCAAGACGCCGTCCTGCTTGCCGAGGATGAACAGGAGTCCAGCCTGGGCCGGCGTCACCTCGCTCGAAGGCTGCGCCGCCATCCAGCGCTGCAACCGTCGTTGCGCGACGCTCAGCAGGTAGATCAGCCGATGACGCCTCGCGCCCGCCGCTTTATTTCGCATGCGAAGCATTTAGGCGAGGCAGGGAACGTTGTCAATGAGGGGGCTAGACCGACGCGGCGCGGCAACCGTCCAGGAACAGCGCCGCGCAGGTCCGCACCCGGCGCTCGATCTCCTTGCGTGAGGGCAGCGGCATGCCGCCATAGATCGCCGCGCGCTGCGGCGCAGATGCGACCATGCCGATCAGCATGCCGGCGACTTCCTCCGCATCGCCGATGGCGATGCGCTTGCGCCTGACCTGGACCCGCAGCCAGCCGGCAAGCGCCCTGACTGTGCGTGAGATGCCATTGTTGTAGAAGTTCGCCGCGAGCTCGGGGAATGCAGCGGATTCCTGCAGCACCATGCGCTGCAACGCCACGACCTCCGGATCGAGCCCGAGATCGGCGCAGGCGAGCAGCGCGGCGCGCAAGCCGGTTTCGATATCGACGTCGTCGCCGGCCTGGAGATCGACGGCGGACAGCAGCCGCTCCAGCCGATCGGCGCACATCGCCTCGAACAGCGCGGCCTTGCCGGGAAACAGCCGATACAGCGTCTTGGTGGAAATGCCGGCGCGACGCGCCAGCTCTTCGGTGCTGGTCGCGGCATAACCTTCGATAGCGAACGTATGCCGCGCGGCCTCAAGGACGATGTGCCTCGTTTCCTCGTCGCTCCGCACCGGTGGACGCCCCCGGGGTCGGCCTTCCCGTTCCGATTTTGCCTGAGCCATGTCTTTAAATGATGACTGTCATTCCATTGACAATTCCAAAGCTAACCTCATTTTGGAAATTATCAAGTTTCCTAATTCAGGGGAGCCGGCCATGACCGTCCACACCACCCCATCTGCTGCCACCCAAACCACCCTTCCAGCGAGCGCGCTGGACGGGATCCTGCCCGGTGCGACGACCGCCGCTCGCGCAAAAAAGCTCAATCTTCGCAAGCTGTTGCTGACGGGGGCGGCGCTCGTCGCGCTGGCCGGCGCGAGCTGGTATGGCTACGATTACTGGACCGTCGGGCAGTACCTCGTCTCCACTGATGACGCCTATGTGAAGGCAGACAACACCACCATTGCGCCGAAGGTCAGCGGTTATCTCAACCGGGTTCTGGTCGCCGATAACGAGCATGTGAAGGCCGGGCAGGTGCTCGCCCGGATCGACGACCGCGACTTCCGCGTCGCGCTCGACCAGGCCCGCGCCGACGTGCAGGCGGCGAACGCGACCATCGCCAGCAAGGAAGCCCAGCTCGACGTCCAGCAGGCGGTGATCAAGGCCGCGCGCGCCACGCTCGATGTCGATCAGGCTAATCTCACTTTCGCCGCGCAGGACAACAAGCGCTACACCGATCTCGCCGCGTCCGGATCGGGCAGCCTTCAGAACGCGCAGCAGGCCCAGTCGCGCATTGCCTCCGCGCAGGCGACGCTCGAACGCGACAGCGCCAACCTCACCTCCGCTCTCAAGCAGGTCGATCTGCTCAAGGCCGAGATCGTGCAGGCACAGGCGGCGGCGGCACGCACCGAGGCCGTGCAGCATCAGACCGAACTGAACCTCGGCTACACCACCGTGGTCTCCCCGATCGACGGTGTCGTCGGCAACCGCTCCTTGCGCATCGGCCAGTTCGTGCAGGCGGGCACGCAATTGATGTCGATCGTGCCGACTGATGGCGCCTATGTCGTCGCCAATTTCAAGGAAACGCAGCTCACCCACGTTCAACCCGGTCAGACCGTCGATATCGAGGTCGACATGTTCCCCGGCCAGATCGTGCACGGGCGCGTCGATTCCATCGCGCCGGCCAGCGGCCAGGAATTCGCGCTGCTGCCGCCGGACAACGCCACCGGCAATTTCACCAAGGTGGTGCAGCGCATCCCCGTCAAGATCGCGCTCGACGCCGAGCATGGACCCGCGATTGCGCTCCGGCCCGGCATGTCCGTGATCCCGACGATTGCAACACGTTCAGCCGCGCGGACCGCGAACGCGGCCGCACGCAAGGCAACATCCAAGACAACCCCCACGGCAAAGCTGGTTTCCGGAGGATCGTGCCATGTCAAACAGCCTCTCGTTGCCGACGTCCGCAACATCTGATCGTCCACTCGCGGATTCCAACCGCGCGAGCGCCGCCGTCTGGATCGCCGTGCTCGCCGCCATGATCGGCTCGTTCATGGCCATCCTGAACATCCAGATCACCAATGCCTCGCTGGCCAACATCGAGGGTGGCATCGGCACCGGCGCCGACAACGGCTCCTGGATCTCGACGTCGTATTTGATCGGCGAGATCATCGTGATCCCGCTGACCGATTACATGAGCCGCGTGTTCTCGTTCCGCCGCTACATGCTGGCGAGCGCGACATTGTTCGCGGCGTTCTCGGTCGCCTGCGCCTTCACCCATGATCTGCCGTCGATGATCGCGATGCGCGGCCTGCAGGGCTTTGCCGGCGGCGTGCTGATCCCGATGGCGTTCACGCTGGTCCTGACCAAGCTGCCGAAGCCGCAGCAGCCGGTCGGGCTGGCGATCTTCGCGCTGTCCGTCACCTTTGCCCCCGCGATCGGCCCGACCATCGGCGGCTATCTCACCGAAAACTACGGTTGGCGCACCATCTTCTTTGTCAACGTGATCCCTACCGCCGTGATGGTGGCCGCGCTCTCTCTGACGCTGGAACGGCAGAAGATGCAGCTTGGCCTTTTGAAGGAAGGCGACTGGGCCGGCATCGTCACCATGGCGATCGGGCTGTCGGCCCTGCAGGCCGTGCTCGAGGAAGGCAACAAGGACGACTGGTTCTCCTCGCCCTTCATCGTCAAGCTGGCGATCATCGCGACCGTCAGCCTGACGCTGTTCGTCGCGATCGAATTGTCGATCGAGAAGCCGCTGATCCGGCTGCGCCTGCTGACGCAACGCAATTTCGGCTTCGGCACTCTCGCGATGACGATGGTCGGCTTCGCGCTGTTCGGCTCTGTCTATATGCTGCCGGCCTATCTCGGCCAGGCGCAGGGCTACAATGCCGAGCAGATCGGCAACGTGCTGGCCTGGACCGGCCTGCCCCAGCTCGTGCTGATCCCGCTGATCCCGAAACTGATGCAGCGCTTCGACACGCGCTACATCGCGATCACCGGCCTTCTGATCTTTGCCTATAGCTGTTTCATGAACACGGCGATGTCGCCGGACTACGCGGGCGACCAGCTCTGGATTCCGAACATCGTGCGCGCCGTGGGACAAGCCATGGTGCTGACCCCGCTGACCTCGGTGCTGACGGGCGGCATCGCGCCGCAGGATGCGGCCGCGGCCTCCGGCATCAGCAACATGTTCCGCAATCTCGGCGGCGCGATCGGCACGGCAACGCTCGCCACCATCATCACCAAGCGCGAGCAGTTCCACTCCAACATCATCGGCCAGTCGGTCACGCTCGGCCGCGAGGAGGTCCGCTCCCGCATCGCGCAGATGACGGACTATTTCGTCGCCCACGGCATGCCTGATCCCAACGCCGCGCGCGAGCAGGCCATCATCGCACTCGGCAAGACCGTGAAGCGCCAGGCGCTGGTGATGGGCTATTCCGACGCCTTTGCCGTGATCGGCGCGGTGCTGGTGATCGCCGCAATCGCGGTGCTGCTGACGCGGAGGGTGAAGGCGGGAGGCGGGCCGGCGCATTAGGGCTTCGCCCATCCATTGAAATTTGTCGCGGCCGTTATGCTTGACGGCCGTCTTCTTTTGTGTTCCTTATTTGTTCTCTTCAATCATAGATTGTCTCGGAGATCTTTCGTGATGGATAGTATGCGTGGAGAGAACCAGCCGACCCAACTCATCATTCATAATGACGACGATACGCCGGACCAATTCGTGGTCGATCTGCTCCGTCAGGTCTTCGGCAAGTCGGAGCGCGAGGCGGCCGCGCTGATCACCCAGATCGAGCAGAAGGACAAGGCGGTTTGCGGGCCTTACCCGCAAGCTGTCGCCGATGCCTTGTTGAAATCTGCACAACAACGCATTTCCATGGAAGGCCACGACCTGCAGATCACGATCGAGGCAATCAAGACCGTTTGCGAGCTTTGCGAAAAGCCCGAGGGGCAGGTAAGCGTGCGGATCGGGAGCCGCACCATCTGGCTGTGCAGCGATTGCAATCAGGCCGCCGAAAGCAAGGCCGACGAACGGGAAGAAGAATTCGACTATGCCTGCGACGTCCTTGATTGGCACTTTGCCAGCACCGCGCGCAGCAAGCTCGTGACCACGATCCGCCAATTTCCCGGCCACATGCGGGTCGATGTCCAGTCGGCGATCGATCGGCTCTTCGACAAAGCCATCAGATTGTTCGGGCTGAGCGAGGAGCAGCGCTACGAAACGCTCTCGATTTCGCGGCTTCTCAAGGACGGCCGCTATGCGGTCGCGATTGCCCCGCTGCAGTATTCTGACGTCGACATAGGCGAGAAGAGCCCGATCAAGTGTCTGGATAACGGGCTATGGCTTTGCGAGCAGGATGGTCTGCGCTATGCGGTTTTGCTCTGCGCTCACCGCGAATACAGCCGCGAGCCCGGAATTCGGATCGAGATCCTGGTGCCGACAGGTTCCTCCGGCGCGGCTCTCACCCAGCAATGCTTCGGCGAACTGGAAGAGGCCGTGCAAACCGCGCGGACCTATCGCGGCAAGATCCTGTCGCTCGATGCCGACGCCGACTATCGCGGGCGCTCGCGCGGGATCACCGTGCATCGATTGCCGCCGGTCGCGCGCAACGAGGTGATCCTGCCGGAGCAGACCTTGCGCCTGCTCGATCGCAACGTGCTGAATTTCGTCGGCATCCGCGATCAATTGCGCCGGCTTGGCCAGTCGACACGCAAGGGCATTTTGCTGTACGGACCGCCGGGCACAGGTAAGACCCACACGATCCGCTATCTCGCAACACATTTGCCCCGGCATACGACGCTGATCATCACCGCCGAGCAGATCGGCCTTCTCGGCGCTTATATGAGTCTGGCGCGATTGCTCCAGCCGTCGATGGTGGTGATCGAGGACGTCGATCTCATCGCCCGCGACCGCGATGACATGGGACCGTGCGAGGAATCCATGCTGAACAAGCTGCTCAACGAGATGGACGGACTGAAGGAGGATGCGGACATCCTGTTCGTCCTGACCACCAACCGTCCGGAGGACCTCGAGGGTGCCCTCGCCGGTCGCCCGGGTCGCATCGATCAGGCGATCGAAGTGCCGCTCCCTGACGAGACTGGCCGCGGCAAGCTGGTCCGGCTCTACGGCAAGGGACTGCCGCTCGACGAAGCCGTCGTCGCCGAGGCGGGGCGGCGCAGCGAAGGTACGAGTTGTGCCTTCATCAAGGAGTTGATGCGACGGCTGGCGCAAGGAAGCATCGCGCGGGACGGCGGCAACTCCGTGATCTCCGCCGATATCGACGAGGCGCTTGACGACATGCTGTTCTCCGGCGGTCGGCTCAACGCGCAGCTCCTCGGCGGCGCGCAGGCGATGGCTATCGGCTGACGCTTCGTCTGACGTAGCGCACCTGCTACGGCGCGCAAGTAAAGCTCGATGCTTCCGCCACCGATCCCTGCTTGTAATGCGGCCAGGCCGGCCAGCGGCACAGCGGCAGCGTGCGGAGCGCCGCAAACGACGGCGCCTCGACCTTCTGCTCAGTGACTTCGAGGTCGCCGGGCGCCTTGCCGTTCTCGACCCAGTCGACCAGCGCGCTCAGCATGTCGACATTGGCCGGCGCGCCGGAGCCGACATGGTCGACGCCGGGCGCGGTGTAGAGCCGCGCGAATTCGGCAGTCTCGGCCTTGCCGAGCTTGCGCTCGACGCTCTCGAAATAGCGGATGCCGGCATAGGGGCTCTGCGCGTAGTCGGCCATGTGCTCGAGCATGATCAGCCGGCCGCCGCGGGCGCGGAAGCGGCTGAGATCGGGGTCGGTCGAATCCATCAACTTCGACACTTCGAGCAGCCGCGCCTTGTGGTCCTCCACCTTGTACGTGGTGACGTCGAGCTTGGGATCGCGCGCGAACACATATTGGATGCCGCCGGCGCCGTAGATCCAGGCGATGCCGTTGTTGGGCGCAGGCGGCTGCGCGGGCGGCGCCGTGCCGAGCCACCACGCGACCCAGCCGCCGGTCGGCCCGACCGCCGGCGTGTCCTCGCCTGACACGCCCCAGCCGGGATAGTCGTCAAGGCCATTGGCGAGCGTGAACGGGAATTTGTAGGTCGCATGCAGGGTATCGATCGCCTTGATCTGTGCGTCGGCGAGGCACTGATCTCCGCTCTGGCCGGCGGCGCAGCGCAGCGTTTCGACCTTGAACGCTGCCTTGCAGGCGACAGGATTTTGCACCAGCAAGTCATCGGAGCCGTCGGCCTTGTCGCAAGCGGCCCGCACGGCGTCGCCGACGAGCTTCACCTGCGCCGGATTGATCCAGCCTTCACCCATGGTCGCGAGCCCCGAGCGGGTGCCGGCATGCTGCAAGCCGACCCAGTTGATCACGGGCACGCGGGCAAAAATGCCGTCGAAATCGTCGGGATAGCGCTGCGCCATGGTCAGGCCTTCGCGGCCGCCTTCGGACGAGCCCATGAAGTACATTTTTTCCGGCGTCTTGCCGTAGGCGCGCTGCATCAGCCCAACGGCGGCGTCGCGCACCTTCTTGTAGGCGCGATGGGCGAAGTTCTCGAAGGCTTCGTCATTCAGCGCGAAGACCTGCGGCGGCTCGCCCTGCCTGGTCTCGTGACCGGAATCGGTGCCGTAAGTGACAAAGCCGCGCGCGAGCGGCGACGGCTTATCGAAGGGATAGGCCGGCGGCAGCGCCAGACCCGTGATCAGCACGCCGTTGAATCCGCCGCCGCCATATTGCAGCGAGCGGCCGTTCCATTCGACGGGCAAGTTGACCTGGAATTTGATCGGCGGCGCCTTGGGATCGGTGGGATCGATATGGCCGAGCACCTTGCAGAAACCGGGATTGGCGGGCGTGACGCGCCCCGACGGCGTGGGCCCGCGTTCGGCAACAGTCAGTTGCGACGGCGCCAGCAAATTCGCCGAATCGATCTTCACGGCGTCAGTGCCGCCGACGAGGCCCTTGCAGACGGTGTCGGCGTCCCCGGCCAGCATCGCCGCCGAAGCGGAGTTCGCGCCCAGCGCGGCCGCCGTACCCAGGAGCAAGACCCACAGCTTCGCACGCACTTGCGCCATCGTTTCCCCCCGCTTTTTCTGTTCTCGTTCGTTCGACAGGAGACTGCATTCAAGGCGACCTCCGCCCGGCCGTCAATGACGCTAGTGCTCGAACACCAGCCGCGCGCCGACCGTGCCGTCGAGGGCGCGGATCTGCTGGAGCAGTGTACTTGAATCCTGGCCGCCGAGGTCGGCGTCGAGCACGACGTAACCGAGGTCGCCGGCGGTCTCCAGATATTGCGCGACGATGTTGATGTCGCGCTGGAGAAAGACCTCGTTCAACCGACGCAGCATGCCAGGCACGTTGCGATGAACATGGCTGAAGCGCGCGCCGGCGGGACGCAGATGCAGCTGCACCTCCGGGAAATTCACCGCCCCCGTGGTCGATCCGGTGATGAAATAGTCGACCAGCTTGCGCGCCACTTCGCCGCCGATGCGTTCCTGCGCCTCCTCGGTCGAGCCGCCGATATGCGGGGTGAGGATGACATTGCCGAGACCCTGCAGCGGGCTCTTGAAACGATCGGAGTTCGAAGATGGCTCGACCGGAAACACATCGATGGCGGCGCCGGCGAGATGGCCGTCGCGCAAGACGCCAGCAAGCGCATCGAGATCGACGACGGTGCCGCGGCTGTTGTTGATCAGGAGCGAGCCTGGTTTCATCGCCCGCAGCTCCTTCTCGCCGATCATGCCTGATGTCTCCGGCGTCTCCGGCACGTGCAGGCTGACGACGTCGCTCTGCGCCAGCAGCTCTTCCAGCTTCTCGACCGGCTCGGTGTTGCCGTGGCGGAGCTTGTCGGTGCGGTCGAAATAGATCACGCGCATGCCAATGGCCTCGGCCAGCGTCGAGAGCTGCGAGCCGATATTGCCGTAGCCGATAATGCCGAGGGTGCGGCCGCGCACCTCGCGGCTGCCGGTCGCCGACTTGTCCCAGCCGCCGTCGTGCGCCGAGACTGAGCGCGGGAAGATGCGCCGCAACAGCATCACGATCTCGCCGATCACGAGCTCGGCGACGCTGCGGGTGTTGGAGAACGGCGCGTTGAACACGGGAATGCCGCGCTTGCGCGCCGCCAGGAGATCGACCTGGTTGGTGCCGACGCTGAAGCAGCCGACCGCGAGAAGCTGATCGGCCGCCGCCAGCACCTCATCGGTGATCTGGGTGCGCGAGCGGATGCCGAGCAACGACACGCCCTTGAGCGCCTGGCGCAGCGCCTCGCCGTCCAGCGCCTTGGTCAGGCGTTCGACATTGGTGAAGCCCGCGCTCCTGAACAGGTCGACAGCACTGTCATTGACACCTTCGAGCAGCAGCGCCTTCGCGTTCCGCTCAGGGTTTTGGCCTGGGGCTGGCATCAAAGTCTCCGTGGGTCACAGCTTTGCCGCAGCTCTTAGACCGCGGGGGATGCGCAGCACAATAGGGTTGGATACGGGGAGACGATGGCGGGGTGGTCGTCAGATCACGTAAAACCCGTGCGTGCCGTCGAGGCGCAGCTGGTCGACGAGACCATATTCCCAGTCGAGATAGGCCTGCATCGCGGCTTCCGCGACGTCGGTGCCTTCATAGGGCCGGCGGTAGCGGTGCGCCGGGTCGGGCTTGGGCAGGACGCGCGGCGGGCCCATCTCGAGCGCGCCTTCATAACCGCCTTCGCGCACATAGACCTCCCAGCCCATCTGCGCCAGCCAGGACGCCGTCATGTCGGCGCGGACACCCATGTCGTCGGTCAGGAGGATGCGCGCCCCACGCACCGGCGCGGCCATGTCGGTTTCCTGGACGAGCTGGCCGCCGGGATAATGGCGAAAGCCGGGGAGATGGCCGGCTGCATACTCCTCGGCGTCGCGCACGTCGAAGCGATAGAGCGTGCGATCCGTCTGCGCGACAAGCGCAGCCATCTCGCTGGCGCCGATGTGGCGAACACCGGCGCGGTAGGCGACGTCGCGCGCGTTGGCTGGGCCGCCCTCGAACGGCCCGATCGCGCCGCGCCGGTCGGCGCCGTGATCGAGCGCGCGCCGCGCCAACGTCCAGCCGATGGTGCCGTTGCGCAGCGCGCGGACCTTGTTGGGCACGCCGGCATTGATCAGCGACTGGGTGCCGATGATCGAGCGGGTGCGGCCGGCGCAATTGACGATGATCGTGGTGTCGGCATCGGGTGCCGCCTGCCCTGCCCGCAGCACCAGCTCCGCGCCGGGCACGCTGACCGAGCCCGGAATGTTCATGGTGGCATATTCGTCGAAGCGGCGGACGTCGAGGATGGTGATGTTGGCCTTGTCCGCGATGAGTTTTGCCACCTCGTCGGCACTGAACGAGGGCGTGTGCCTGCGCGACTCGACCAGCTCGCCAAAGGCCTTGGAATACGAATTGACGTCCTCGAAGATTTGATAGCCGGCCGCGCGCCAGGCCTTCAGTCCGCCGTCGAGCGCGTGAACGTTGGTATAGCCGAGCGCCGCGAGGCGTTCGACGCCGGACGCCACCAGTCCTTCGCCGTCGTCATAGAGCACGATCGGCACATTCTGGCGCGGCAGCCTGACCTCAGCTTCGATCTCGATCCGGTCCGCGGCCATGTTCGCCGCGAACAGCGGATGTCCCGTCGCAAAACCGGCTTCGTGCCTGAGATCGAGCAGCGCGATCTCCTCGCGGAGCAGCAGTGCACGGCGGATATCGGCGGGAGTGACGGTCGAAAGCTTCATGGCACGAACCTTGACGAGGGCGAGCCATGGGCTTTTGAACGATTGCCGCGCGCTTGGCTAGCCTTCGTGTCCGCTCACTCGCCAGGAACGAGCCGCCCGAGCGGCGGCTGCACCGGGCGCCGCAGCTTGCGGCGTGACAGATAAAGTAAAATGCCGGTGACCGCGAACAGCGGCATCAGCGCCGCCGCAATCATGAATGCGAGCTTTCCCGGCCAGCCCAGAAACGCGCCGCGGTGGATGTCGAGCACGTTGGCGACGATTTTCTCGCCGAGCGACTTGTCGGCATAGCGCTCCGCGGAGAGCACCTGACCGGTGACGGCATCGACGCGGAATTCGTCGCGCGTGGTGTCGAGCGTGGAATCCTTGCCCCACGACCGGATCCGGATCGCCGTGCCCGGGCCGGCCGGCAGCGTCAGCAACGCCTTGGAGAATCGGCTGCCCTCTTGGCGCAGAAAGGCCGCCCACGCGCGATCAAAGCCGATCGGTTGTGCCATCTCGCTGCCGGTGTCACGCGACGCCTTTGTGGGCATCCTGGGCTGCATCTTCGCCGCGGCGGCCTCCGGACGCGACAGCAACCAGACGACACCGTCCTTGTACCAGTCGAACGAGTACCAAAGCCCGGTCAGCGTCATCACCAGATAGACGGGCAGGACCCAGGTGCCGATCACGGCATGCAGCGAGCGGTGCAGACCGCGGCCACTGAGCCCGAGATTCGGCTTCAGCCACATCTTCACGCTGCCGGCGCGACGCGGCCAGCGCAGCACGAGGCCCGAGACCAGCATCACGATCAAGCCAAGCGCGGCAACGCCCGTGATCTGGCGTCCCCAGCCCTTGGCGTCGCCGGGGATGAGCAGCCAACGGTGCAACCGGCGCACGGTCGCGAAGAACTCCTCGGCACGCGGCGAGCCCAGCACATGCGCGTCATAGGGGTCGACATAGAGAGATGCCGGCCGCTCGCCCTGCTCGTCGCGCCCAAAACGGACACGCACCGCCGCCGAGGGATCGCTCGACAGCGTGACGGCTGCAACCTTGCCGACATCCTGCGCGGCCTTCAGCCGGGCGACCAGCTCATCCGGCAGCAGCGGCGGCGCCTGACGCGGCACAACCTGCATGATGCCGGCGTTGAGATGATCGACGATCTCGTCCTCGAAACTCATGATCGCGCCGGTCAGCGCGATCAGCGACAGCAACAGCGCGAGCACGAGGCCTGCGATGGAGTGGAGCTGGAGCAGGACAGCCTTGATGCTCTGTCCCCGCCTACTCATCGAAGCCGACCTTTTTGATCAGCGCGAGCGCGGCCTGCTGATGCGCGGCAACCCGATCGACCGGCATCGCATCAGCATCAAACGAGCCCATCTCGGCTACGATGGGAGCACGCTCCGCCGCCGCAACCACAGGATATTCCAGCTCGGCGGCGGCAAAGGTCCGTTGCGCCGCAGGCGTGACCAGGAACTCGAGCAGTTGTCGCGCGGCCTCAGGATGCGGGGCGTGTTTCGCGACGGCCGCACCGGTGAGGTTCACATGCGTGCCGCCGCCTTTGAAAGTCGTCGGCACCGCCTTGACCTCCATCCCCCATGCGCGCCAGTCGGCACCTTCCCGTCCGTCGCGCAATTGCGCCAACGCCACGGTGTTGCCGATGCCGATCTCGCAGGTGCCTTGCGCGATCTCGCGGATCACGTCGTTGTCCTTGCCGGCAGGCTTGTGGACGAGATTGGCCTTCAGGCCGGTGAGCCAGGCCTCCGTCGCGGCCTCGCCATGATGGGCGAGATAGGCCGCGACCAATGCGACGTTGTTCTGATGCAGCGGTGCACGCATGCACAATTTGCCACGCCATTGCGGGCCTGCGAGGTCTTCATAATCGATCGCAGCGAGCGCGCTGTCCTTGCGCGCAAATGCAACGCGCGGACGGAGGGCGAGCGCGAACCATTGCGCACCGTTGCCGCGCAAGTTGGCCGGCACGCCCTGTTCGATGCGCGCCGACGAAAGGGCCTGCGTCAGGCCGCGGTCGGCAAGCTGCTTGGTCTTGTCGAGCCCGATGGTCACGAGCACGTCCGCCGGCGACGCCGTGTCTTCCGACACCAGGCGCTTGACGAGATTGTCTTCTGTGAAGACGACATTCACCTTGATGCCGCTCGCGTCCGTGAAAACCGCGATGACAGGCGCGATCAGGGCAGCCTCCCTGGTCGAATAGAGCGTGATTTCGTCGGCGCGACTGGCTGCCGCCATGCAGGCGGACACCAGCGCGATCAGCACCGCTATGGTTTTGCGCCCGACGGCCATCGCTAGAACTTCACCGTTGCCGAGAGAGACACGCGGCGCGCGTCACCGATGGCAACGTTCAGATTGTTGACGGCGGAGGGATAGTAGACGGTGTCGAACAGGTTCTTGACGTTGAACTGATAGATCACCGGCGTGTTCTGGTATTTCGTCTCATAGGTCGCGAACATATCCGCGACGACATACGACGGCAGGAAAAAGCTGTTGATCGCATCGCCGGGACGGTCGCCGACATAGCGCGCGCCGCCGCCAAGGCGGAGCTGGCCCGGCAACGCAGTACCGAAATCATAAACCAGATAGAGCGAGGCCGTATTCAAGGCGACGTTCTGCAGCTTCCTGCCGAGCAACGTCAGGTCATCGGACTCCCTCACGCGGGCGTCGGTATAGCCGTAGCTCCCGATCAGAGCCCAGCTGTCGGTGAGCCGGCCGGTGACGTCCAACTCGACTCCGCGCGAACGGGCACGGCCGACAGTGTGGACCTCCACCACGTTCGCGCTGTTCGTCTTCGTGGTCTGGACGTTCTTCTTGTCGAGGTCGTAAAGTGCAACCGTTCCGGAAATGCGCCTGTTGAAATCGAACTTGACGCCGGTCTCGTAGGAAACCCCTTCTTCCGGCGCAACATTGGAGTCGATCACGATGCCGATCGGCGCGATGGTCGAATTCGGCTTCAGCGACTGGGTGTAGCTCGCATAGAGCGAGATCTGGTCGGTGAGCTTGAAGATGGCACCGCCGAGCGGAAGCACCTTGTCCTGGGACACGTTGGTGTTGGTGTTGAATGGCAGTTTTCCGCGCCCGGCAATTTGATCGTAATCCATGTAGCGCACGCCGCCGACCAGCGCGAACCGTTCGGTCAGATGCAGCGTGTCCTGGACAAACATCGACCATTGGCCAAGCTTGTCGGTCTGCGCGCTGTCAGGATTCGACACCGTCGTGCCCGGGCCAACCAGTCCGTAGACGGGATTGTAGACATTGATGGCGGGCGTCGCCTGCCGGATCAGATTGTCGCGATAGATGGTGCGATATTGGCCATCGCCGCCGAACACCAAATCATTGCGCATGTCGCCGAGCCAGAAACCGCCCGAGACATAGGACGTTCCGTAGCTGACATTGCTGAGCGAGCCCTGCGTGCCGTCGTTGCTGCGCGTCTCGACGCCGGTTGTGAAGTTGAGGGTAGAGATGCGGAGCTGGTTGGCGCTGAAAGTCTCGGTGTTGTAGCTGTAGCCGGCATAGAGCTTCCAGTCCTGGTTGAGACGATGCTCGACTGAGGCCTGGATCAGATCGGACGTGCCCCAAGTGTTGTTGAAGGGCTCGTCGAGCCGGCGCGTGGTGGGCACCGCCAGCGGCGCCTTGGTCACCGGATTGAACGCGGTGCCGCGATCGAACGGATAGATGAACTCGCGATGCTCGTAGTTGAGCTGCACCGTCGTGTCCTGGCCGTACCAGGCCAGTGACGGCGCGACCAGCATCTCGCGGTGACGTCCGAAATTGCGCCAGTAGTCCTCGCTGACACCATAGCCGATGAAGCGATAGGCAAGGCCTTGGTCTCCAATCGGACCGGTGACGTCGAGCAGTCCGTCGGCGCCGGTTTTCGAGGCACTGAAGGCCGAGCCGAGCAGCGTCACCGAGCCGTGCTGATAGAGCTCTGGCCGCTTGCTCATGGTGTTGACGATGCCGCCGGGATCCATGATGCCGTAGAGCAGCGAAGCCGGCCCCTTCAGCACCTCGACGCTCTCGACCGCGGAATTGAAACTGCGGCCCTGCACCAGCGGCATGCCGTTGCGCATGATCGAGCCGTCGCGATTGTCACCGAAGCCACGGCGGATCACCGCGTCCTGGCTGCCGGCCAGCGTGTTGGTCTGGGTGATGCCGGAGACATTGATGAGCGCATCATCGATGTTGCGCGGCAGCTGGTCCTTCAACACCTGTGCGGGAACGACGTTGACGGACTGCGAGGTGTCGAGCGGCGAGGCGCCGTTGCGCAGCGTCGTCGCGCTCGGCATCGCGCGGTAGCCAAGCTTTGCTGCCTGTTGCGCGGCGGCTTCTGCGGCCGCGCGTTCCGATATGGTCGGCGCTGCGGGCGCTGAATTGCGGCTGCGCTGGCGCGCGGCCGTTTGCGTGCGGCGCGGAGATTGTTCCGATGCGCGAGCGATCTTCGGCCGCTGCGCCGGCGCTTCCACCGTCACCGGCGGCAGGGCCGATTGCGCCTGCGCGCCCGTCGTGTTGGAGGGGGATTCCGCGAGCAGCACCGCTGCACCGATGAGAAGACCTGCACGGCGCTTGCCGGCACGAGTTCGACGGCCGCGGACACGCTGGCCATCCAGATGGGCACGCACTTTCGATTCACTTCCAAGTCAGACACAGCGTTGAAGCCAGCGCGTCTAACAGCCGCTGTGAGGGAAGAGAACCGTAAGCGGGCTTGAATCGCTCTAGTGTTGAATCATTCTAGATGCGGACAGGCGCCATTCGGCAATCGTCGATTGATGGTGGGGTGAACGCAACACGCTGCGCGAGAATTCGCGGCAACGTGTCGCGGTGTTGCACGATCTCACGCGATGGCAGGAACCATCAGTTCGTCCAGCTTCCGCTTGAGCGCAGCACCATCAGACAACGCACGCAACGGCGGGCGCACACGCAGCCAGCTTGCATCGTCGGTCTGTGCCGCGAGGATGGCCTTCAGCGTCGCGAGGAAGGATGGCGATTTCACCACGATGTCAACCGCAGCCTGCATGCGTACCTCGACATCCTTGCCGTCGATCATGCCCTTGACCAGCTCGGGCGCGATATTGGCCATACCGCAGATGGTGCCGGCACCGCCGGCGGCGATCGCGCGGGTGATGTCAACCTCGTTGCCGACGGTGATGGCGAGCTCGGGTGCGGCGGCGCGGAACGCCTGGAATTGCTTGAAGTCGCCGCTCGAGTCTTTCAAGCCGGCGACCACCTTGCCGTAGCGCTTGCGCAGATTCGCGGCGACGCTGGTCGGAATCGCGACGCCCGAGATCTGCGGGATGTGATACAGGTAGGCGCGCAGGCGATCGTCGGCGACGCCATCGAGGATCGCCGCAAAGGCATCCTCGATGCCTTCGGGGGTGACGCTGCGGTCGAAGTAAGGCGGCAGCAACAGCACGTGGCGCAGGCCCAGGCCGAGCACGGCGCGCGTCAATGCGATGCTGTCGCTGATGGCGGGGAAGCCGCCGCCGATCCCAATTCGTTCCGGCGCAACGCCGGCCTTGAGCACGGCTTCGATGGTCGCGACGCGCTCGCTGACGTTGAAGGAGGTACCCTCGCCGGTGGTGCCGAACAGCACGACACCGTCGACGCCCTTGCCGAAGAGCTTTTTGGCGTGAGCCGCGAGCCGGGGGTGATCCACGCTGCCATCGGTCGCCAGCGGCGTCGCCGACGCCACCCAGAACCCGCGAATTGCCTCCGTCATCACACCACCCATTGCTGCGGCTTCGCACCAAGCCCGCTCCTCGCGAGGAGGGGCCTTGTCGAGCCTTGTTTTTGCTTTACTTTTGGCCTTGTACCTTACATACAAGAAACACGCAAATCCTTTCCGCCGCCACGGCGCGCATGAGACGCAGCCAGATTCTGAGGAGGTCTCG
>NZ_JADPJG010000035.1:739019-819646 GCF_023073335.1 Bradyrhizobium sp. 21 | reverse complement strand
GCCGTGCTTGTTGGCACCGACGTGCCCGCGCGCAATTGCAACGACTGGAGCGCGAGCCTGCCGCAGACGCCACGCGCGGTGATCCGCCCGCTCGACGCGCAAGGCGTCGCCGACGCGATTCTGACCTGCCGGCAGGCGCATCTGCCGTTCGTGCCGCAGGGCGGATTGACCGGACTGTGCCGCGGCGCCTCGCCTGAAGCAGGCTGGGTCGCGATCTCGCTGGAGCGCATGAGCGGCATCGAGGAGATCGATCATGCGTCGATGACGATGACGGTGAAAGCAGGCACGCCGCTGGAGACGATCCAGAAGGCCGCCGACGAAGCCGGGTTCTTCTTTCCGCTCGATCTCGGCTCGCGCGGCTCCTGCGCGATCGGCGGCAATCTCTCGACCAATGCCGGCGGCAACCGCGTGATCCGCTACGGCATGACGCGCGAGCTGGTGCTCGGGCTCGAAGTGGTGCTGCCCGACGGCACCATCATCACCAGTCTCAACAAGCTGATGAAGAACAATGCCGGCTACGATCTGAAGCACCTCTTCATCGGCTCCGAGGGCACGCTTGGCATCATCACCCGCGTGGTACTGCGGCTGTTCCCGAAACCGCGCTCGACCATGGCCGCGCTCTGCGCGCTCAAGGACTATGCCGCGGTGGTGGCACTGCTCGGCGCCGCACGCAGCGGGCTGGGTCCGCTGCTGTCGGCGTTCGAAGTGATGTGGCCGGATTACTGGGACGTGATCACGATTCGCGCCGGAGTGAAGCCGCCGGTCGCCGCAGGCCACGGTCTCTACGTGCTGGTGGAAGCGCAGGGTACCGACGAGAGCCTCGACGCGCCGCGCTTCCAAAGCTGGCTCGAAGAGCTGATGGAGGGCGGGCTGCTCGCCGATGCCGCGGTGGCGCAATCGCTGGCGCAGACGCAAAGCTTCTGGCGCGTGCGCGACATCTGCGCCGAGTTCGGCCAGGTGCTGGGGCCGCACATCTCCTACGACATCGGCCTCGCGGTGGCACGGATGGACGAGTTCGTGACGCGCTGCAAGGCCGCGCTCGCTGATGGCATCAGGGGCTGCGAGAGCGTCTATTACGGCCATATCGGCGACGGCAATCTGCATCTGGTTTCCTGGGTCACCGGCCTCACCGTCGAGCAGCAGCCGAAGGAGGAGATGGACGCGATCATCTACGGTCTCGTGCGTGAAATGGGCGGCAGCGTCTCCGCCGAGCACGGCATCGGCACGCTGAAGAAGAAATGGCTGGGCCATGCGAGGAGCGAGGCCGAGATCGCGCTGATGCGGACGCTGAAGGCCGCGCTCGATCCCGACCATCTGCTCAATCCCGGCAAGGTGATCTGAGAGAGCCATGCGATCGCTGAAGCTCGATGCGCCGAAATCGCTGTCGCAGCGGGTGATGCAGCGGCTGCGGCAGGCCATCATCGACGGCGAGTTCGCGCTCGGCGCCGCGATCTCCGAGGAGATGGTGGCAAACTCGTTCGGCGTCAGCCGCACGCCGGTGCGCGAGGCGATGGGCCAGTTGCAGGCCCAGGGCCTCGTCGTGATCCGGCCGCAGGTCGGCAGCTTTGTGTTCACGCCGAGTGCGGAAGACATCAACGCGCTCTGCACCTTCAGGGTCGCGCTGGAGCCCAAGGCCGCCGAGCTCGCCTTCCGCCACGATCGCGACGGCGCGATCGCGACGATGGGCGAGGCGATCGCGGCGATGGAGCCGGCGATCGCGGCCAGGGATAACATCGCCTACGGACGGGCGGACGCCGTCTTTCACGAGGGTCTGTTCGCGCATTGCGGCAACCGCTACCTCGCCGAATCCTATCAGCTCGTCTCAGGGCGCGTCGCGGCACTGCGCACCAATTTGACGTCGCCGATCGACGTACGCACGCGCACCTCCTTCGACGAGCATCGCAAGCTGCTCGATCTGTTCGCCCGCGGCGAGTTCGCTGATTTTGAAAAACTGATGACGGTGCACATCACCAATTCGGGCGTGACCTATGCCAAAGCCTTGAAGGTAGAGGCGCTGAAGGTAGAGGCGCTGAAGGTAGATTGAACGCTGCTACCGCCCGCCCTTCGGTCCGGGTCTATCTAGAAAATCCAGCGCGGTGTTGATCTGTTCGAGCTGGTGCTCGATGCGATCGCGATCCTCGACGGCTTGCGCCTTCTCGAGTTCCTCCACGAGCTTCTGCTTTCGCAGCAGCAAGTTCTCTATGACTGTACTCACGGCTCCCCCATCGCCAGAGGCGAACATCGAGGCCATAACCGACCCAGGACGCAAGCGCGCGCCGGCCGGGCCCGGCGCAAACCCTGCATCAGAATGTTCGCGGAGACGGATGGTTCCTGCCGTGATGGAACTATCGAGGCGGGTTCGATCTCGGCCCGCGTTCAATGCGTCGAGCCGATGCCGGCCAGCTGCACCGGCGCAACATAGGTGCGCGTGGCGGACACCGAGAACATCGCCAGCAGCGCGCACAGCATGCAGAGCTTCATCCGCACCGTCTTGCGATCGGTGATCGGCAGGAACAGGAAAAACATCATCGCCAGGATCAGCAGCATGTCGAGCACGAACATCGATCTCTCCCATGAAACGAGGGAGAGCATGACGCGGTGCAGGCGTCCGGTATGTGGGCGCCGTCACAGTGCGGACGCAACCGCATCCGTCGTCGCGCACCGATGTCTGGCGGCGGCGGCCTTGGCAGCGGCTCGCATCACGTGCGAGGCGGCTCGCCGATCAGCATGGCGAGCGGCGCCAGCGGCCCGAGCGCGATCAGCTCGAACTCCATCATCCCGGCGACGCCAAGAGGAAGCTTCTCCAGGAGTTCATGGGCCTCGGCGGTGCTTTTGGCGTTGACGATGAAGACGACGCCGTAGCCCTCTGTCTGGAAGAACCATTGCTCGATCTTGCCGGCGAGATGGTTGCGAACCGTTGCGCGGACTTCGTGAGGCAGGACGGGCGCGATCGCCTCCGGCGTGCCCTTGGCCGTGACAGAGCCGATCGCCAGGATCTTGGTTGTGGGACCAACTGCAGCGGCGAGCGCGGGTAGCATCTCGGCGTGGACGCGCGGATTCTTGTTGTCGGGCATTTTCTGTTTCCTTCTTTTTGAACCGGTTTTGCGCGCTGCCGACTACTTCGCGGGCTCGGTCAGGAGCACGCGAAGCGGAGCGATGGGGCCGAGCGGGATGATCTGGAATTCCATCAGCCCGGCCTGGCCGAACGGAAACCTGCCGAGCAGCTCCAGAGCCTCCTTCGGATCGGTGACATTCATCATGAAGACGACGCCGCTCTGGTCCTGCTTGAGGTACCATTGGTCGATTTTGCCCGCGAGATAGAGCCGTACGGTGTCGCGCACTTCGGCCGCGAGAAGCGGCTTCCACTTGTCCGGCGCTCCCTGCGCAGTGAAGGTGCCGATTGCCAGCAGCTTGGTCGTAGGGACGTCCAGGTTCGACGATGGCGATTGTGCGCGTGAAGCGGCCGGACCGACTGCGGCCAGCATTGCGACGAAGCCAACGGCACGGGCAAACCCGATCAGCGGGTGCGCGCGAACGGCGCATTTGTCGAGAGCGCGGCTCATGACAGCATCGCCTTCGCAACCTGCGCCGGCTCGTCGGCCTGCAGCCAGTGACCGGCCGGGATGACGGTAAGCGACGCATTCTTGAGTTGGGATCGGCGGCGCTCGGCCAGGGCGATCGGGAAGTAGGGATCGTACTGCCCCCAGATCAACTTGACCGGAACATCCAGCCGCTTGAGCGCGGCCAGATGCTGGGCGTTGCGCGCGTGCTCATCGAAGAATTCCGCGGCCAACTGCACGAAGGCCGGACCGGCACCGGGTTGGGCGAGAAAGTTGTCGCGGATCACCGGACCGATGAACGCAGCGAAGTGGGACTTTTGCGCCTCGGGCAACGAATCCAGGAATTTCTTCTGCTGCCATGTCAGCAGCCAGCCAAATTGTTCGGGGCTCTGCGCAATCGCCATGGCCAGCGCCTGCATGCTCCGGGTCGCGAACAGGGTGATCATCTCGGGCCAGAGCACCGTGTCGTCTTCGCTGTAAGCGGAGTTGAGCATGATCATGGAGGCGACGCCTTCCGGATGCGCGAGCGCATAGTTGAGCGTCGCCATCCCCGAGGAATCGTGAGCAACCGGGACGATCGTCCCCAAACCCAAATGGCCCACGACGGCCTCGAGGTCGCCCAATTGCTGCTTGAAGCTGTAAGTGATGCCCGCAGGCTTGTCGGAGGCTCCAAAACCCAGGAAGTCGAACGTCACGACGCGCCGGCCCTCGGCAAGCAGGAACGGAATCAAGTCATCCCAGATACGCAAATTGTCGGGGAAGCCGTGCATGAGCACGAAGGCCGGGCCAGAACCAGCATAGTCCCGCGCGTAGACTGTTCCTTCGCCCCTGGAAATGCGATGCTCGACGAAGGCGGTGTGTTCAGAAGACATGCTTCATCCTTTCTTCCTCACGGGAGCGCTGACATGGGCGTTGATTGGGCGTCGCTTGAGCGTCGTTTGGCGGCGATGCGCCGGAGCGGGATTGGATGACGCGACTCTAGCGACTACCGCGGGGGCGACGTAGGTCGTTCTTGCCACCATTCGTGCCAGAGGAGCGAACATGCATCGGGTCGGCTTCATCGTGCCGCAAGGGTTTCAGATGATGAGCCTTGCGGCCCTGACGGCATTTGAAGTCGTCAATCTGCCCCCCGCCAACCAGCGCTACGACATCCGTCTGCTTTCAGAGCATGGCGGACCGGTTCGATCTTCCGCAGGCATGACGCTGCAAACCGAAGCGTTCGGCGATCCCTCATTCGACACCGTCATCATCGGCTCGATCACCGAGATGGACATGCCTCCGTCCGCCGCAGGCATGATCGCGTTCGTGAAGGAAGCGGCCAAGGCATCCAGACGCGTCGCCTCGATTTGCAGCGGCGCGTTCGTTCTCGCCGAGGCCGGCCTGCTCAATGGCCGGCGCGCGACGATGCACTGGGCCCATGCGCCGAGCTTCCGGGTCCGATTCCCCGAGGTCACCACCGAGGAAGACCGCATCTTCATCAACGACGGTCCGATCTGGACGTCGGCAGGGATGACGGCGGGGATCGACCTCGTCCTGGCGCTGATCGACAACGATCTTGGTCCGGACGCCGCGAAAATGGCGGCAAGACTTCTGGTCATGCATCAGCGCCGGCTCGGCGGCCAAAAGCAGCATTCCGCGCTGCTCGAGATGACGCCCAAATCCGATCGCATCGAGCTGGTCCTGACCCACATCCGCCAAAACCTTCGAAACCCGCTCACGATCGAGGAACTCGCGGCCGTCGCCAAACTCAGCCCGCGCCAGTTCAGCCGGGCCTTTTTGGCTGAAACCGGTCATTCACCGGCAAAGGCGGTTGAACAGCTTCGGCTGGAGGCCGCCAGGTTCATGATCGAAGAAGGGCGGCACACGGTTAATGTCGTGGCGCAGGAGACCGGCTTTGCCGATCGCGAGCGCATGCGCCGCGCCTTCGTCCGCTCTTTCGGCGTCCCTGCGGAGGCCATGCGCAGAAATGCCCGGCGGGAGGCGGCGACTTAGCACCGGGCCGGACCTTTGCGGCAGGCGCAGGGCGAATGGGCGACTTCGGTCCTCGGCGTCTAATTCCAGTTCCGTACCGACCGTCGGTTGAATTTGTACGCCCGGAGTCCTATGCGTAGGCCCCATGGACATCCAGATCATCGCCGCCGAAAAGCCCCTGATGGCGCAGGCGCGCCCGCGCAAGCCGGCGCCGTTCCTCCCCATGAGCCGCGCCGAGATGGATGCGCTCGGCTGGGATGCCTGCGACATCGTGCTGGTGACGGGCGATGCCTATGTCGACCACCCCAGTTTTGGCATGGCGATCATCGGCCGGCTGCTGGAGGCGCAAGGTTTCCGGGTCGGCATCATCTCACAGCCGGACTGGCACTCGGCCGAGCCGTTCAAGGCCTTGGGCAAGCCAAAGGTGTTCTTCGGTGTCACCGGCGGCAACATGGATTCGATGGTGAACCGCTACACCGCGGACCGCCGCCTGCGCCATGACGACGCCTACACGGCGGGCGGCGAAGGCGGCAAGCGGCCGGACCGCTGCACCGTCGTCTACGCGCAACGCTGCCGCGAGGCGTTCAAGGGCGTGCCGGTCGTGCTCGGCGGCATCGAGGCGTCGCTGCGCCGGATCGCGCATTACGATTACTGGTCCGACAAGGTGCGCCGCTCGGTGCTGGCCGACGCCAAGGCCGACCTGCTGCTCTACGGCAACGCCGAGCGCGCCGTCGTCGAGGTCGCTAACCGTCTTGCCGCCGGCGAGGCACCGCGCGAGCTCGACGACATCAGGGGCGTCGCGCTGTTCCGCCGCGTGCCTGAAGACTACACCGAGCTGCACGCCGACGATCTCGACTCCGCCGATGAAGGCGCGTCGCGGACGAAAGGCTTAACCGTGATCCGGCTGCCGGCGCTGGAGCAGGTCGAGCAGGACAAGGAAGCCTATGCGCGTGCGTCACGCGTGCTGCACCGGGAGAGCAATCCCGGCAATGCGCGGCCGCTGGTACAGCGTCACGGCGATCGCGACCTCTGGCTCAATCCGCCGCCGATCCCGCTGACGTCGGACGAGATGGACGCCGTCTACGATCTACCCTACGCCCGCGCGCCGCATCCGTCCTACGGTGACGCGAAGATCCCGGCGTGGGACATGATCAAGTTCTCGGTGACGATCATGCGCGGCTGTTTTGGCGGCTGCACCTTCTGCTCGATCACCGAGCACGAGGGCCGCATCATCCAGAACCGTTCCGAAGGCTCGATCCTGCGCGAGATCGAGAAGATCCGCGACAAGACGCCCGGCTTCACCGGCGTGATCTCCGACATCGGCGGCCCCACTGCCAACATGTACCGGATGGCGTGCAAGGACCCGAAGGTCGAGGCGGCGTGCCGGCGGCCGTCCTGCGTCTTCCCCGAGATCTGCCCGAACCTCAACACCTCGCATGACGATCTGATCCGGCTCTATCGCAAGGTGCGCGAGACCAAGGGCATCAAGAAGGTGATGGTCGCCTCCGGCGTGCGCTACGACCTCGCGGTCGAGAGCCCCGAATACATCAAGGAGCTCGTCACCCATCACGTCGGCGGTTATTTGAAGATCGCGCCGGAGCATACCGAGCGCGGCCCGCTCGACAAGATGATGAAGCCGGGCATTGGCGCCTATAACCAGTTCAAGCGCATGTTCGATGCCGCGGCCGAACAGGCCGGCAAGAAATACTATCTGATCCCCTATTTCATCGCGGCGCATCCCGGCACGACCGACGAGGACATGATGAACCTCGCGCTCTGGCTCAAAAAGAACCGCTACCGCGCGGATCAGGTGCAGACCTTCCTGCCCTCGCCGATGGCGACCGCAACGGCGATGTACCACACCGGCGTCAACCCGCTGCGCGGCGTGCGCCGCGGCGGCAGCGACAAGGTCGGGGCGATCAAGGGCCTGCGCCAGCGCCGCCTGCACAAGGCGTTCCTGCGCTATCACGACCCCGACAATTGGCCGGTGCTGCGTGAAGCCCTGAAAGAGATGGGCCGCGCCGATCTGATCGGCTCGCGGCCCGACCAGTTGGTCCCCGCGCACCAGCCCCCCGGCACCGGCAAGGCCGCCGGCACGCGGCGGCCGGTTCGTCCAGACGGCAAGACGCAGCGGTTCACGACCAAGAATCTGCGGGTGATGAAGTAGCGGGCGGGCCGGATCAGGTCCGGTTCATCCTCGCACCGTCGTGCCCTCAAAACAAAAACCTCGAAAACAACCCCATGCACAGTAGCCGGCATGAGCAGGATCAATGGCTTAGGTGCGCTGCGAATCCGCTGAATCTGCCAGGCGAGATAGCGGAAAAACGGAAATTAGGTTTTAACGAAATATTGACTCGTCGGACAAAACAGGCGCAAGATGCCATTGTCGCGGCACGCGTGGCAGGGCGAGCTCCAACCGCTACTCCGTAGCGATATCCTCGGGTTTCATGCGGAGGCCACGCTGCACTTGCTTCGCAATGGCGAATAGCCCTTCTCGCTTGACGATTGTTTAACCGCAATCAGCATTGCAGTTGCATTGTTTGAAATTCTCTATTGTCGATTGCGCTAACTTCGGGCAAGAGCGATTTCTCGGCCCGGAGAAGCAAATGAAAATAGGCCTGGCACAGAGGCGGGTGGTGCGCGGGATTGCCTTCCTGTCCGTGCTCTGGTCCTTCTGTTCTGCGGCAATTGCGTCTGACGCCCAGACTTACCAGACGGCTGCTGCCATTGCCGTAAGCAAGCTGGACTTTGAGCGGGCCATTCAAATCTACTCCGAAGGGCTCGAACAGCAATTCAGTCTCGAGGACCGGGCGGAACTGCTGCGGATGAGGGGCGTAACCGCTCAGCTGGCAAAAAGATGGGATCAAGCCGAAGCCGATTTCACGGCGGCCGTCGAAATGGTCGGCTCTACAGACCCGCGCGCTTATATAGGCCGCGGCTTTTTCTATCACCACCAAGGTCGCTTTGAGCTTGCACTGGCCGACTACACCGCCGGGGCGAAGCTGTTCCCGGATAACGGGGCTTTCCCCAATGGCCAGGGGCTGGCGCTTATGGAACAAGGCAAGTTCAAGGAAGCAATCAATCGGTTTGACGAGGCAATAAGACTTGATCCGACGTCGGGCGTCTTCATGCTTGGACGGGCCGAGGCCTACAATCGTTGGGACCGACCGCAGACCGCGTTGGACGATTACGACAAGGCGCTGGCACTCGGATATCTTACGCAAGACGATACCTATCGACTTCGCGTGGGCGTTGGAGACGCACATCTCAAACTGAAGAATGAGAAGGCCGCGATCGAAAGCTTGAATAAAGCTCTCGAACTCAGCCCCAACTCCACTACGGCCCTGAGGTATCGAGGACTGGCCTATGAACGGGCAGGCGAGCTTGATCGTGCGTATCGCGACTACGAGGCCGTCTCAAAACTGAAGCCTGGCGACGAATTCGCCGTGAAGCGGCTGCAGAGACTCCGCTCGAAGTAGGGATCAACGGTCGCCTGATCTACAGCTGTTACCTCGGATATAGCATTGGAAGGCGCCAAGCATGGTACCAGCAGACTACGTCTTTGGCTTCGCTATCGCGTTGGTCGTCGGGTTAAACCTTTCTCTTGGCCCACGTATCGAAACCGAGCGCGTTCCTATGCAATGGGGCCCCAACGGCGAACCAATTTGGTACGCCCCAAAATGGCTTGCTATGTGGGGGATGATTGCCTTCATGGCCGTGGTCCGGTTCTTCATCTGGTTCGCTTCGACATATTCCCCGCGGCATGTGCACGGTACTGAATTAGGGATAGTCATTTTCTCGCTGATCGCTGCCGGTTCTCACCTGTTCGTTTTAATGAAGGCGAGAACGACCCTCTGAAACCTCGCGCAGGTCAGCTCAAGGGCAAATCGGCTTTGGACTGCTAAGAGAGGCGTTCAATGAAGCTCCCAGCTATTCTGAGATATCTAGCAATTTTGACAGCCGTTTCTTCAGGCGGAACTTGGGCCGACGACTGCAAGCCAATTGTGGCGGCTTTGGCGAAGCAGGCGAACACGTCTTTTCGCGTCATGTTGGGTGCAACAACAACAAAGGGAGTCACTACCGAGCATTTTTACGCCACTCTGGAAGGAGATGCGGCTGGAAAGCAGCTCTCGGAATTTTGGATTTCGCCTGAGACAGGTCTGGTCCGCAGGCGAGAAGATCGCCTCAATAAAACGACGATCATCGAGTACGACTACAACAATCTCGATAGCATCTTCTAAAAAGTCCGCTTCGGGTCAAAAGGCGCGCTTGCAACATTGTCTGCTTAGGTCTGCTTTCCCACGAGGAGCGTCACCTAGGCGCACGCGCCTTTCCCATGCTGCCATCTTTCCTCCGGCCGAGGTGTCGCAAATTCCTCCGGTCATCCATATGTTGCCCCCATGAAAAAAATCGGATTCCTCTCCTTCGGGCACTGGACGCCCTCGCCGCAGTCGCAGACCCGCTCGGCGGCGGACACGCTGCTGCAATCCATCGAGCTTACGGTTGCGGCAGAACAGCTCGGCGCCGACGGCGCCTATTTTCGCGTGCATCATTTCGCGCGCCAGCTCGCCTCGCCCTTCCCCCTGCTCGCCGCCGTCGGCGCCAGGACCAGCAAGATCGAGATCGGCACCGCCGTGATCGACATGCGCTACGAGAACCCGCTCTACATGATCGAAGATGCCGGCAGCGCCGATCTCATCGCCGGCGGCCGGCTGCAGCTCGGCATCAGCCGCGGCTCGCCCGAGCAGGTGATCGACGGCTGGCGCTATTTCGGTTATCGGCCGACCGACGGCCAAACCGATGCCCACATGGGACGGCGCCATGCCGAGGTCTTCCTGGACCTGCTGCGCGGCGAAGGCTTTGCGGAGCCCAATCCGCAGCCGATGTTTCCGAACCCGCCGGGACTGCTACGCCTCGAGCCACATGCCCCGGGCCTGCGCGAGCGGATCTGGTGGGGCGCCGGCTCGAACGCCACCGCGATCTGGGCGGCGCAGCTCGGCATGAACCTTCAGAGCTCGACGCTGAAGAACGACGAGACCGGCGAGGCTTTTCATCTGCAGCAGGCCGCGCAGATCCGCGCCTATCGCGCCGCGTGGAAAGAAGCTGGCCACACCCGCGAGCCCCGCGTATCCGTCAGCCGCAGCATCTTCGCGCTGATCGACGATCGCGACCGCGCCTATTTCGGCGGCGAACGCGGAGGCGACGACCAGATCGGCTTCATCGACCCGCGCACGCGCGCGATCTTCGGACGCTCCTATGCGGCGGAGCCGGATGCGTTGATCGAGCAGTTGCGGCAGGACGAGGCGATTGCCGAGGCGGATACGTTGTTGCTGACGATCCCGAACCAGCTCGGCGTCGACTACTGCGCGCATGCGATCGAGGCGATCTTGACGCACGTCGCGCCGGCGCTGGGGTGGCGGTGACAAGGCATCGGCCGGTCGGCAGCCGCCCCCGACCGGCGTCGCCAGCTTTCGCGCCGGTAGGTTGCCGGACCGGGTGAGCGAGCCCCGGTTCCTGAAACCGGGCCTTTGCGTTCAATGCATGTGGCCAATGAGATAGATGCCACCACCGACGACCAGGATTGCGGGCACGGCCCAAAGAATCAGTACGGGCACTTTTTTCTCTCCTCCAAAACCTGCTCCCGGAGGGCAACGGGAAAAAATGGCACATGTTCCCCGTTCCTGGGGAACGAGCAGGGTGGATCCCGAGTTCATCGCTGCGCCGCATCCAGCGGCAAGGGAGAACGCGATGAAAAAGTTCATGCTGATATCAGCCGCCGCTCTGCTCGTGTCGACGAGTGCGATGGCGCAATCCACTGTCGTCACCACCACGGGTGCCGGCCATGGCGCGGCGGTGCAGATCGAACCCGAGTATCGCACCAAGATCCGGTCCTACGTCACCGAGCACAAGATCCGCCCGGTGGAAACGCGCGAAAAGATCGTGATCGGCTCGCCAGTGCCGCGCGACGTCGAGCTCGCGACCGTGCCGAGCGATTGGGGTCCGTCGCTCACCAAATATCGCTACGTCTATTCGGGCAGCCACGTCATGCTGGTCGATCCCGAGACCCGCATGGTCGTGCAAGAGGTGGACTAACTTTGCGCAATGGCGGGCTGTCGCGTGGCGGCCCGCCTGTGCATCCGCCCTTGGTTGCTTTTGCGGTAGTGCCTGATGCCCGTCATTCGATATGTTCTGTTTGCTGGCGCCTTCGTCGTGGCGCTGCTCTTCGCGCTCGATCGCTCTCTGACGCCGCTTGGCGAGCGGACTGAAAGTGTGGATGTCGACCGAACGATCATTCGCATCAGCTCCGCGCGCGCGCTGCCCGAAAAAATCATCTTCGACACGTCCACTCAGATCACCGCCACGATCTCGTCGCCCGCGCTTGCGGCCGAGCCGCCAGACCGCGTTGCGAGCAACGCAATGGCGATGGCTGAGCCGCCGAAGCAAGAGACGAAAATTCCGCCCGCGCCTCAACGCGCTGCGACGCCAGCCACCAGTCTTCGTTCGAAGCGCCCAGCCCGCGCGGCGTCTTCGCATCGGATCTACGATCGCCAGGTGATGGTCGGCGCCTTCTGAGAGTTGCTGGCTCTCTACGCGACTGCGGCGCACAAGGCGCTGCGCGAACTCTCGGCACACATGAACAGTGGATGAATAGCCGCGGTGATGCGTGGCATTCGCTTCGCATAGCAGCCGTTCGCGCGGCAGGTGCCGTATGCACGGGTCATCATGTCCTGCTCAAGGAACGTTTCCCCGTTTGCCACTTTATCCCGTGCCTGAATTGGCGAGTTATTTTTTGGAAAAACTGGAGGAGAACGACATGAGGATCCTGAAGCTTTCTGCGGCTGCGGCCGCGCTTCTGGCCGGCACGGCACTTGCCGTTGCGCAATCTAGCTCAACAGTTGGAGCGGGCGGCTCGTCGGCCGGCGGCGGCACCAGCAACTCGACCGTCGGCACCGGCGGCTCCTCGGCCGGCGGCAGCGGGTCCGGGTCGGCTTCGACGCTCGGCACCGGCGGCTCGTCGGCTGGCGGTGGCACCAGCAGTTCGTCCGTGGGTACGGGCGGCTCCGCGGCTGGCGGCGGCTCGGGCAGCGGCTCGGCCTCGACCCTCGGCACCGGCGGCTCGTCGGCGGGCGGCGGCAAGAGTTCGTCCAGCGTCGGTACCGGCGGCTCTGCGGCAGGTAGCGGCTCGGGCAGCGGCTCCGCCTCGACACTCGGCACCGGCGGCTCATCGGCGGGCGGCGGCAAGAGCTCGTCCAGCGTCGGCACCGGCGGCTCTGCGGCGGGCTCCGGCTCCAACTCCGCGTCGACGCTCGGCACCGGCGGCTCGTCAGCGGGCGACGGCAAGAGCGGCTCGACGGTGGGCGCAGCCGGCTCGTCCGCGGGTCATGCCAGCGAGATGGGCATGGAAAAGGGCAAGGGCCACAACAAGAAGGACAAGGATTGATGCCTTGGCCGGGAGCGGCAGCACTGCCGCTCCCTCGTCTTCGTTGGAGGAGAACTGGCATGAACAGATCAATCATCGCGATCGCAGCATTGGCCTTGATGGGCGGCGCTGCTCAGGCAGCAACCATGGAAAAGACCGGAAAGACAGCATCGGGCGAGACCTGCAAGGTCACGGTCGAAAAGCATGCCGACGGAAGCATGACCGCGGTCGGCTCATCGAGCTCGGGCACAACCGGATCGACCACCTCGAGCGGTTCGCTGTCGAGCTCAAGCTCGGCCGGCGGATCCTCGGTCCATGTGCAGGCAGGCGGTGGCAACGTCTCGAGCTCATCGTCGACGGCGGGAGGGCCTGGCTCGACCAGCGCCAGCACCATCACCGTCAACGGCTGCACGATCTCGACCTCGTCACCCTAGGTTCATGAAGGATTGAAACATGAGAACGCTCCTGACAATTTCGGCAGTCACACTTTTGCTTGCCGCCACTTCGCCGCTTCTTGCACAGACCAGTGTGACCGGGGGAACGGGCGGTTCGGCCGCGGTGGGCGGCACATCCGCCTCGACGGTCGGCACCGGCGGCACGTCGACCTCGGCGACGGGCGGCACGGGCTCGTCGATTGCGGCCGGCGGAAGCGCCGCAGCCGTCGACGGCAAGTCACATACGGGCGTCAGCATGAACAAGGGCAACGGCCCGGTGATGAATTCCAACGCCCGGGCGCAGGCCCATGAGGGCGGCACGTTCAGCCGCTCGCATACACGCACCCAGGTGAAGGCCGGCCAGGAGGTCGGTTCGACAACCAAGACGATGTCGCATGTCCCGGGCTCGAAGCCGACGATGTCGACCACGTCAACGACGGCGCGCTAACCTCACGACCTGCTGCCCGACTTGCTCGGGCAGCTTTTTTCCAGGGTCCGGTTTCAGTCGGCACTCAGGGTGTGACTGATCCGCGTCACAATGCGGTCCCATTGCCGCTTCTCCGCCGCGGGATAATTGATCAGCACGCAGTGCACGTAGCGCCGTGAGAAATTGCAGCGGTCGTACCAGATCTTGCCGCGCTTGATGCTGGAGACGACGAAGAATCTCGGCGCGATCCGCTTGTAGATGATCCCGGAGGGCGGACTCTTCCTGGCCAGAAATTCGGCCGGCGGCAGACCTTGGTTCGGAACAGCTTGCACGGTGAGATCGGCGCTGCCGTCCGACGTCCGAAATTGCTGACCATATCCGTCAGGCTTGCCCGCCAGTTCGGTGAAAACCGAGCTGGGGATGTCGACCGAGGTTCCGGATTCGGGAATGCGGTAAGGGGTCCAGCTCTCTGCCTGGGCAACACCGAGCGGCGTAACCGAGAGCGCAAAGACCACGGCAATTATTGCTTTCATGACGATCTCCTCATCTGCGCGTCGCCAATTGCAGCTCCATCAGGGCGATCCTTTGCAAGTCCGCAACATTTCGCTCGCCGGCGCTGGCGGTGCGCAGGATGGATTCGGCGAGCGCGTTGACATGTGAGGAGTGCACAGGCTCGGGCAGGGTCGCAACCGCGGCTTCCAGAGCGGCGGTCATCAGCTCGATCGCCTCCGGTGAAAATTCGGCATTGGAAAAATTCTTCATTGTGCGACCAGCCGCTGATGCGGGCTGGCAGCTCAACGTCGGGAAAAAACGGAAGTTCCTGCCAAAGCGGGCGACATAACCTTCAGCGCCTCGCGTTTTCGCGCGCGGAGCTCGCCCTCATCCCTTCACCCCCGCATCAATCAACATCTTCGCGGTCGCGAGCGCCGACTGCGCGGGGCCGTCTTCGGACTGCTGGCCGGTGACGTAGATGCCTTCGATCAGCAACAGTAGCGCATCGCCGAGCACGGCGGGCTGGCGTGCGCCCATGTGAGCTGCGAGTTCGCGCAGGCGCTTGCGAAAAACTTTCTTGTGGGCTTCGGCGACTTGCCGCGCCGGATTGTCGCGCGAGGGATATTCCACCGCGGCGTTGCTGAGGCCGCAGCCGCGATAGCCCTTACTCACCGCGCGCGGTACGAGCTGGCCGATATAGGCGAGCACGTGATCGCGCGCATTGCCGTAGGTCTTGCCGCCGGGGCGTTCGAAATTTTCCCAGAATTCCAGATCGTAGTCGCGCAAGTAAGCGGCGGCGAGATCGTCCTTGGAGGCGAAGCTGCGATAGAGGCTGGGCTTGGTGACGCCGGCGCGGTCCACCACCTCGTCGACGCCGACGGCGCGGATGCCCTCGCGGTAGAACAATTCGCTTGCGGATGCGCGAATGCGGTCGGCGGCCCGGATGGGCGCGGCCGCGGCTTTTTCGGCTTTTTTCTTCATCTGACTCAGTCCGACCTTCGGAAGAGGGCTTGACAATGTTACTGACCGGTACGTACTAATGCCGCATCGCAATACGTACCGGTAAGTAACATGCCCCACTCCCCCGTTCAACCCGCCGCCGTTCAATCTGCCTCCGTGTCCAGACGGCCGTTCGGCCAGAACTACGCCTTCGTGGTTGTCGCCGTGATCTTCCTGGCGCTGCTTGCCGCCGCCGGCCTACGCTCGACGCCGGGCGTCCTGATGCTGCCGCTGCAGAAGACCTTCGGCTGGGACGTCGGCGTGATCTCGTCGTCGGCCGCAATCGGCATCTTCCTTTATGGCCTCGCGGGGCCGTTCGCAGCCGCCGTGATGCAGCGCTTCGGCATCCGCCGCACGGTGCTGGGCGCGTTGGCGCTGATGTCCGCATCGACGGGGGCCAGCTACTTCATGACCACGCCGTGGCAATTGTTCCTGACTTGGGGACTGCTCTCCGGCATCGGCTCGGGTGCCGTCGCCAACGTGCTCGGCGCCACCATCGTCAACCGCTGGTTCACCACCAATCGCGGCCTTGTCATGGGCCTGCTCACCGCGAGCACGGCCACCGGCACGCTCATCTTCATGCCGGGCCTCGCGGCGCTGGTCGAATGGGGCGGCTGGCAGCCGGTGGTGCTGACGGTCGCCGCGTGCTGCGCGGCGCTGATCCCGCTGGTCTACATCCTGGTGCCGGAGCGGCCTGCCACGGTTGGCCTGCGCTCATACGGCAGCGCTCATGAGGACCAGCCCGCGCCGCCGGCGCAGGGCAATCCGTTCGTCGCCGCGTTCAGCAACCTTGCGCGCGCGGCGAAGACGCCGACATTCTGGTTCCTGTTCGCGACCTTCTTCATCTGCGGCTTCACCACCAACGGCCTCGTCGGCACCCATCTGATCGCGTTCTGCGGCGACCATGGCATCTTCGAAGTGCAGGCCGCGAGCCTGCTCGCGCTGATGGGGTTCTTCGACCTGTTCGGCACCACCCTGTCGGGCTGGCTTACGGATCGCTTCGATCCGCGCAAGCTGCTGTTCTTCTATTATGGCCTGCGCGGACTCTCGCTGATCTACCTGCCCTACTCGGATTTCTCGTTCGTCAGCCTGTCGGTATTCGCGGTGTTCTACGGGCTCGACTGGATCGCGACCGTGCCGCCGACCGTGCGCATCGCCAACGAAACATTCGGCGACAGGAATGCACCGCTGATCTTCGGCTGGGTCGTCGCCGGCCATCAGCTCGGCGCCGCCTGTGCCGCGGTCTTCGCCGGCTTCATGCGCTCCACGCAGGGGGATTATCTGCAGGCCTTCATGATCGCAGGCGCGACGGGCATCGTCGCGGCCGTGCTGTCGCTGATGATCGGCCGGCGGCCGGTGCAACCGGCGCTCGCCGCGGCGTGAGGGTCACGGGGATATCCGGGGGCGCCCGCCCCCGGGTTCACCCCGTCTTCGTGCCCGTGATGACGGCGAGCGCCTCGACGAAGCGGTCGAGATCGGACTCGTCGTTGTAGAGCGCCGGCGTCACGCGGATGCATTGTCCCTTGGCGACGCCCGCGCGACGGACCGTCAGGATCTTGTGGCCGTCCCTGAGCTTCGCCACGGTGGCGTCGTTGTCGGCTTTGCTCGTCTTGCCGGCAAGGCGGAAGGATGTGAGCGCACCATACAGGCCGGGCTCATCCGGCGTCAGGATCTCGATGTCCTTGAAGTCCCGCGCGCGGCTCACCCAGTAGTCGCGCAAATAGCGCAGGCGGGCCTGTTTCGCCGCGGCGCCGATCTGCTGATGGAGCGCCACGGCCGCGGGCACCGTCAGCACCGTCGCGAAATTGACCGTGCCGGTATGCACGCGCGAGCGGATGTCGTCTTGCGCAAAATCCTCGTCGCCCATGTCACGATCGATGTCGGCGAGACGATCCTTCCTGATGTAGAGGAAGCCCACGCCGACCGGTGCGCCGATCCATTTGTGCAGGTTGAAGCCGACGAAATCGACGCCGAGCTCGCCCACCCTGAAGTCCATCTGCCCCCAGGAATGGGCGGCGTCGAGGATGATGTCGACGCCCTTGGCCTTGGCCATGCGGGCGATCTCGGCGACCGGCATGACGAGGCCGGTGCGATGGCTGACATGGGTGAGGAGGAGGAGCCTGGTCTTGGGATTCGCTTCGAGGGCGCGGCCATAGGCGTCGAGCACGCTCTGGCGGGTGGCAGGCTCCGGCACATCGAACTTGACGACATCGACGCCACGGCGGCCCTTCAGCGCGTTCATCGCATACTGCATCGAATCGTAGTCGAGGTCGGTGTAGAGCACGCTGTCGCCTGGCTTCAGCTTGTTGTAGCCGCCGATCAGGAGCTGCAGCGCTTCGGTCGCGCCCCGGGTGAGCGCAATCTCCTCGGGCGCCGCGCCGACCGCCTGCGCCACCTTGATGCGCACGGCCTCGAAATCCGCCCCCGCGCGCTGCCGCGCGTAATAGGAATTCTGATAGTTGACCATGTCGGACTGGCGAATGAATTCGCGCCTCACCGGCTCGGCCATGATGCCCCAAAAGCCGTTCTCCAGATTGACGATTTCAGGCGTCACGGCATAGAGCCCCTTCACGGCCGTCCAATAGGCATTGTCGGTGGCGATGGCCGCCGCCGCTCCGGTCGGCTGCGCCGGCAGGCCGTCGGCTGCCATCGCCGTTGCCGCCATCGCCGTTGCAGTCGTGGCTGGTGCCGCCAGGGACGTGACGGCTGCGGCCGCGAGGCCCTTCAGGATCGACCGGCGGTCGGACGAAATTGTCTCAGTCAGATGCATATCAGCCTCCACGATGCGCCGGATAAGGAGCAGCCATCAATAGAGCGCGAATGACCAAGCGATGACAGTTCGATGATCGGCTATGCTTCGGCGGGTCACGGAAAGCCAGGGCCGCGCCGACGTCGCCAGCCTGCATCAGAGCAATGGCTCGTGTGGCAAGGCGTAATTCGAATCGCGCGGCTGTCGAAGCTCGGGTGAGGCGCTTCGGCGCGGTCAACCCGTACGTTCTCAGAACAAGGCGGCGGTGACAGCCTGCCCGTAGATCATCGCGGCCACGAGGGAGAGCAGCAAGCCCGCGCCCGAGAAGATCACGAGCACCTTTAGAGTTTCGACCTCAACATCGATTTTCGTCGCACGGGATATCGCCTTTGCCAATGCAGCCATCATCGCCAGCTCCGAAATGGGCCGCGCGGAAGCGGGGCCTATTTCATCTAGCGGTGTTGGGAGCGTTTGCGTGTGAAGCAGATTACAGGTGAGCTTGCATCCTGCGCCTCAAGGTACGAGCCGAAGTTGCCGAACGCTTGACGGCATCCTCATTCGACACGGATCCGGCGATCACGACGTCATTGCACCTGGATGTTCGCATCCTTGACCAGCTTGCGCCAACGGTCCTCCTCCTGCCCGACATAGCGATCGAGCTGTTCGGGAGAGCCTCCCACCATGATGAGACCTTCGTTTGCCTCCAGTTGCTTGAAGCCGCCGGACTGGACGGCCTTTGCGACAGCCTGATTCAGGCGTGCAACCACGGGAGCAGGCGTCTTGGTCGGAGCGTATAATCCGTACCACGACTCCGCGGCATAGCCTGATACCCCCGCCTCGGCGACGGTGGGCAATTGCGGAAATGCCGCCGAACGCTCGGCGGATGTGACAGCCAGCGCCCGGAGCTGACCCGCGGCCACCAGCGATGCCGCGCTCGCCACGGTGGTGAACATCACGTCGATCTGCCCGCCCAGGAGATCGCTGATCGCAGGCGCCGCGCCCTTGTAGGGCACCGCCGTCATCTTGACCTTCGCCATCGCATTGAACAGCTCGCCCGCGAGATGGGCCGAGGTGCCGGTGCCGAACGTACCGAAATTGAGCTTGCCCGGATTGGCCTTGGCCTCGGCTATCAAATCGGAGATCGAGTTGATCTTGGATGTGGGGTTGACGACGACGATATTGAAAGACCGCGCGATCAGCGCGACCGCCGCGAAATCCTTGTGCGGATCGAACGGCAGCTTGTTGTACAGGCTCGGGTTGACCGCGTGCGCGAAGGTGGCCATCAGCAGCGAATAGCCGTCGGGCTCGCTGGTGGCCACGGTCTGGGTCCCAATGATGGTTCCGGCGCCCGGCTTGTTCTCGATGATGACAGGTTTACCGAGCTCGCTCTGGATTTCCTGCGCCGTCGTTCGCGCGATGATGTCGGTCCCGCCACCGGCCGCGAAGGGCACCACGATCTTGACGATCTTGTCCGGATATTCGGCGCGCGCGGGCGCAATTCCCATGCCCGCGATCATTGGCAAGACGGTACAGGCAAGGACGGCGCGGTCCAACCAACGCCGCGTGGCGAAACCCTTCTTGCGAGCGCCGTCGTGATTGATGATTTCGGCAATGGCCATCTGGAGCACCCGATTCTGTTCAGACATTGAGAACGACCAATCCGTCTGCCGCCTTCACGCCCTGGCCGGCCGGCAGTACGAACACCGGATTGATTTCAGCCTCAGTGAGACGGTCGCCGAGTTGCGCAACCATGCGCGAGAAAGCGACGATCGTTGCTGCGAGCGCCTCGACATCGCATTTCGGCCGGCCGCGAAAACCGTCCAGCAAGGGCCATGTGACGAGATCGCGCGCCATCGCTTGAGCCTCGGCCAGACCGAGGCCGCCTTCCGGTGGGAGCAGACGCATCGTCGTGTCCTTGAACAGTTCGGCGGTGACACCGCCCATGCCGAGAAGGATCCCGGTGCCCAGGGGATCGCGATGCATCCCGAGAATGATTTCGACCCCGCCTGAGATCATCTTCTGAACCAGGAATTGGTCGGGTCGCTTCCCGGTCCTCAGCGCGACCTCGTCAGCCATCGCCGTGAGGCGGCCGCCAATCGCATCAGTGGTCAGGTTGACCGCGACGCCGCCGACGTCGCTCTTGTGCAAGATCTCGCGCGAGAGAATCTTGAGCACGACGCGGCCACTGAAGCCGCGCGCCGCTTGTTCCGCTTCGCCTGATGTTGTGACCACCTTCTCCGCCACGACCGGAACGCCGAAACGGGCGAACAGCGCCTTGGCCTGTGCCTCATCCAGCGATCCCGACGAGACGTCGCTGATATCGACCGCCGGCTGGACCGAGCCGTATGTCTGAACCTGCTCCGGCATTGCAGCCTGCAAAAGGCCGTCGAGCGCAGCAGCGCAGCTCTCGGCGGACGTATAGGCCGGGACGCCTCGCCGGGTGAGGGCGGAGGCCACGTCGGGCGCGTGGGGACTGACATAGGCAATGACGGGCTTGTCACTCATCGGCAGGCAGTCGTGGATGGCGTCGGCCATCAGCGTCGGCGATCCCACGGCCGACGAGCCGACAATGATTGTCAACGCATCATAGGACGGACTTGCGAGCAGGATGCGGATTGCGGCGCGAAGCAGATCGGGTTGCAGACCAGCCAGGGTCACGTCGATCGGGTTGCGGTCGAGCATGGCATGCGATCCCGACTGCAATGCGCGCAATTGCGCGGCCGTCTCAATGTCGGGAGCGGGTGTCGCAAAGCCGGCGACGCCGAGACTGTCGGACACGATCGTGCCGGCGCCGCCGGTCGAGGTCAGGATCGCCACACGCTTGCCGGACAGCTTCCGCCCTGCGCTAAGGGCTGCGGGAATGTCGAGCAGGTCTTCGAACGTTTTTGCGCGGATCACGCCAAGCTGCCTGAACAAGGCGTCGTACATGCGGTCGGAGCCCGCAAGCGCGCCCGTGTGCGAGACGGCCGCCTTTGCCCCCGCTTCCGATCGCCCGATCTTGAAGGCGACAACGGGCTTGCCGGCGCGGCGCGCCTTGAGGACTGCCTCCCGAAAGCGAGCCGGGTTGCGGATCGCCTCGATATAGAGCGCAATGACCCTGGTTGCGCCGTCATCGGCCAGAAAGTCGATGAAGTCGGCGAGTTCGAGATCGGCTTCGTTGCTGGTCGACACCAGCTTTGACAGCCCTACCCCGCGCGCCGCGGCGCGCGACAACAAGGCGCCGAGAATGCCCCCGCTTTGCGAGACCAGCCCGATCGAGCCTGTCGGGAAGTGATCCATCGCCAGCGCGCCGGATGCCGACAGCACGATATTGTCGGTGAGATTGACGAGGCCGATCGTGTTCGGCCCGAGCAGCCGCATGGATCCGGCGGCGTCCATGAGCTGCTTCTGGCGCTCGGCGCCTTCCGCCCCGGTTTCGGTGAAGCCGCTGGCCAGAACGATCGCCGCGGCAGCCCCCCGCTTCGACAATTCGCGCACTGCGATGTGCGCGCGCTCCGCGCCGAGCAAGACGATGCCGACGTCAGGCACATCGGGCAGCGAAGCGACATCGGGGTAGCAGGCCCGGCCGCCGATCTCTCCGACCTTCGGATTGACCGGATAGATCTCGCCGGCAAATCCGTGCTTCAGGAGATAGGAGACTGGCCGCCCCGACGTCTTGCTGGGGTCCGCGGAGGCACCGATGATGGCGACGCTACGCGGTCGGATCAGCCGTTCGATCGCATCCATCGCTCAATCCTTCGACGCGGATTGCGCAAGGAACGCCGTCACGGCATCCCGATGCTCTGCGCTGGTGTAGCAGATCGCCTGTGCCTGGCTGCCGAGACTGAAAATGTCGTGCGCCGAATGCTCGAAGGTTTCATTCAGGATCTTCTTGCCCAGCGCCAGCGCGGTGGGAGACCCCTGAGCCAGTTCGGCCGCCCAGGCCTGCGCTGCCGGCAAGAGCTCGGTCGAGGCCACCTTGCGATCGACGATGCCGAGCGAGAGCGCTTCGTCGGCCTCGACCATGCGCCCGGTGAAGATCAACTCCTTTGCCCTGGGAAGCCCGACCCGGCGAGGCAGGAAATACAGGCCGCCGCCGTCGGGGATCAGACCTCGCTTGATGTAGGACCAGGTGAATTTCGATCGTTCCGTCCCCATGACGAAGTCGCAGGCCAGCGCGGTGTCCGCACCGAGGCCCGCCGCGGCGCCGTTGACGGCGGCGATGGTCGGTTTCGGCAGGCCGAGCAGGAACGACTGCACGTGATGCACGCCCTGCTGACGGCTCCATCCGTTGAATGCAACTTCGCCCTGCGGCGCCGCGAGCCGGCGCTTCATGCCGCTGATATCGCCGCCGGCACAGAAGGCGTTGCCGCGCCCGGTCAGCACCAGGGCCTTGATCGCCTTGTCGCGGGACACGGTTTCGAGCGCACTGACGAACTCGGCGCGCATGTCGTCGCTCATGGCGTTGCGCCGTTCTGGCCGGTTGAATGCGATGGTCGCGACACCGGCTTCGACGGAAAACTCGATAGACTGATAGGACATGGCAAGCTCCGTGGCCTGGAGTCGTCGAGCCTTGCGCGGCCAGGCATTCTTCTTCCCGGTGGCTATAGCGGCTTGCATCCCCCGGAACATCCCCCTAATTCCACTTAGTGGAAATGGCTTGGGCGGGAATTCCTGGGAGGCTGGATGTGGCGCAGGCGCGCAGATATGCGGGCGGGGTTGATGGCAACCGGTCGCTCGAAAGGGGCATCGAAATCCTCAGGGCTTTCCGTCCCGGCGTCGATACGCTGGGCAACGGCGAGATCGCGGAGCGAACCGGATTGCCGCGGTCGACGGTCAGCCGGCTGACACGAACGCTGGTCAATTCCGGGATGCTCGACGAAGTCCGCACTGAGCGGAGCTACCGCCTTGCCGCGTCCGTCATCAGTATCGGTCACGCGATGCGGACAGGATCACCGGTGCTCAATACGATCGGAGCGATGATGCGGGCGGAATCGGCGAAGCGCCGGCTCAACGTGGGGCTCGCGGCCGCGGATCGAACCATGATGGTCTATCTCGAATCGATCCGATACAGCCCGCGCGCGGCGCTGCGCAACGTGGTCGCCGGTCAGCAGGTCCCGATGGAGTTGACGTCGCTCGGTCGTGCCTATCTGGCCGGCATTGCGGAGCCCGAGCGCGA
This sequence comes from Bradyrhizobium sp. 21, assembly GCF_023073335.1. Taxonomy (GTDB): domain Bacteria; phylum Pseudomonadota; class Alphaproteobacteria; order Rhizobiales; family Xanthobacteraceae; genus Bradyrhizobium. The sequence continues at coordinate 796,436 of NZ_JADPJG010000035.1, read as the reverse complement.
GCGATTGCTAAAACTGTTCAGACGGCGCAGCGCCGCGGCGACGAAGGCGCTGCTCGCAGACATCAGGACATCGATCGGTTCCGTCGCACGCGACGGCTATTGCGCGGTGTCGTGGCAACCTGCCGTTCTCGCCGTCGCAACGCCCATCGTGCTCGAGGGGCTTCCAGTCTACGCACTCAACATGAGCCTGCAGAATGTCGACCGGTCCGACGCGCTGGCGAGCGAGATGGGCGCTTACCTCAACGCCTTCGCGGCCAAGTGCAAGGAGGCACTGGCGGGCCGTTGAAGGCGGTCGGCGGCGGCGAGCGGGCGCACGCGCCCGCCATGTCACGCGGCGCCGTTACAGTTTTCCATAGACCCGCCCGGCGACCGCCTTGAGGCGCTCGACCGAACCGGACTCGGGATGCGGGTTGACCGGCGCGAACAGGATCGAGGCCTGCCTGCCGTTCTTCCAGACATAGATGTTGACGGCGTTGCCGTTGCCCTTGGTGCAGGAATGCTCGCCGAACGCTTCATTGCCGAGCTCGGGGATCGCCACATGTTTGCAGGGACCTGCGCGTTTCATCATGCCGATGGCGGTGCCGCGCGAGGTCGCGATCACCGCGACGGTCATGGTGTTGGCCTCGCGATCGAACATCATGCAGCTGCCGGCGCCGGTCCGCTGCACCGTCAGCGTATTCTTGTCGAGAAAGCCGTCGGCATCCGCGGCAGTCAGCCACTCGCAATTGCCGAACCGCTCGCTGGTCTTGCTCGTGTTTCCGACGGCAATTCGCGCGGCTTCGGTGAGCGGTCCGAGCAGCGCGTCGTCGGCACGCCGGCCGATCGGATAGACGCTGATCTGCAGAATTGTATCGCCGGACAAGGCGACGACCGAGGCCTCCTGGCGCTGCGCACCGGCGGCACTCGCTCCGCTCTGGCCTTCGTCGCCGATCCCGGACACCACGTTCAGCGGCATGCGCTCGCCCAGCGTCTTGACGAAGGTCGCATACAATTCCCTGGCGCGGTCCTTGTCGGGATTGCGGAACACGGTCAACATCATCGTGTCGCCGCGCCCGCCCTGATAGATGCAGCCGCGGCCGTCCTGATTTGAAATCAGTGACCATTTGAGCGCCGGCATCGCGCCGGCGAGCTCCTGGGCGCTGATGAACGGGCAGGTCTCAGTTGCGCGCACGGGAGGCACCGGAACGGCTGCGACTGCAAGGAAGAGAATGAGACAGCAGAACAGACGATCGATCATACGCATTGGATGATTCACCACCGCTATTGGCGCGCCATTCAGAACAAAAAAGCGAACTCATGCAATTGAAATTGTTATATGAATTCAAGCTGCTGGGAGGGGCGACTGAAGGCCAGTTACGTCCCCCCAACGTTTCCGCCGAGTTCATGATGGACGTGGTTTAGCGACTCGCGCAACGGCCGCGCTCCAAGCTGCCCAGCGCCAGAGCTAACCTGGACGAGAGACCAGACTTCCAGACTGCGTGTGCCCCAAGGGTGGCTCATTGGCCGACCGCTTTGATTGGGACAATGATCGATGCCGGCCGCCTCGGCTACCATGCCCATCTTGCCAAATCCCCAATGCTTCACGGCCTTTCTGGCGCCATCGCGCAAGCGGAGGGGGCCGTCTACGCAGAGCGGAGCACAACCGCCCACCAGAAATCCTCGGAACCCTCGTGATGCTCGCGCCCTCTCGAATGTCCAGAGGACGGCCGATCTGGGACGAGTTGACGCGAAACGAGACATCTCGCCAGACTTGATAATTTGCTTATGATATCGCTCAGGTAGCTTGATCGCAGCTGTTCGCCTTTCCGGGAGAAGCGAAAAGCGGACGCTGTAGCTCTGCCGGTTTACCGTGGAAAGCTTTATGCAAATGGACGATGTCACCGCTCGAAAGAACGCCGACGCCTCGACCGAGAGAAGCCTCGCTCAAACAAAGACCAGAGAAAGCCCGCCACGCACGGATGTCGGGACGATAGCGCTCCATTGGGCGACCGCGATCGCGTTCGTCGTCAGCCTCGTGACCGGCATACGCATCGCAGCGGACGCGATGAGCGCCCCCTTCTCGAAATGGCTCGCTCCAGTCCTGCCGCAAGGCGAGATCTTTTCCTGGCATTTGCTCGCGGGGCTCGCCGTCTTCTTCTGCGGGGCGGCCTACGTCGCCTACCTCGCGCGCAGCGGCCTGGTCGAGCGCAACAGCCCCAGGAAGACGCGGATCCTCGCGATGCGCGCTCCGGCTCGCCTCAAATGGGGCGCCGTCAACGTCATCCTGCACTGGTTCGTCTATGCGCTCGTGATCTTCCTCACGGGGACGGGCGTCATGATGTATCTCGGCTATGGCGGCTGGTGGGCTTATCTCCACTCGACCGCCGCCTTCGTCGGGCTCGTCTATATCTTCGCGCATATCGCCGCGCATTTTCTCTATGGCGGCTGGCTGCAGATCTTCCGCCTGTTTCGGCCGGAGCCGCTCGCGATCACCAGGGCCGTGCGGCCGAGGCCTCTTCTCGTCGCCGCTGCAATCGGGGTGGCGATCACGTGCGGTGTCGCCGGGCTCGACTGGGCGACGCGCGATACGCTCGTCGTCGCACGGGTGAGCGACGCGCCCAAGCTGGACGGGGCCATGGGCGATCCCGCCTGGTCGCGCGCGCGCCCCGTCGTCATCCGCACGCAGCAGGGTGCCAATCTCGATGGATCGGGCGAATCGCTCGTGGAGGTGCGCGCCCTGCACGACGGGCAGAAGATCTATTTCGCCTTCCGCTGGGAGGATCCCACGCGTTCCCTGCGCCGCATTCCGATCATCAAGAAAGAGGATGGCTGGCACGTGCTCGACGAGCGGGCGGGCCTGCAAGACGCCGTCGACTTCTACGAGGACAAACTGTCGGTCATTTTCTCGGATAATCCATCGCTCGGCGGCGCAGGCGCGACGAGTCTCGGCGTCAACCCGCTGCCGGGAAAACCGTTGCCGATCAACGGCCGGGGCTTCCACTTCACGACGGATGGCAGCTACATCGACATGTGGCAGTGGAAGGCGTCGCGCGGGGGCATGCTCGGGCGTGTCGACAGCCAATATATCGGCCCGCCCTATGCCCCGACCCTGGCCGAGCAAAATTACGATGCCCGCTACCAGGGTGGCTATTGGAATAAGCCCGGTCGCGGTCTTTATTCGTATAACTTCAAGTTCATCCACAAGGACGACAAAGGGCCCGTCACGGTTCAGCGGCTTCCCAAGGACTGGAAGGCGCAGGTCGCAGCCCTCGGCAAATTCGATCTCAATCCCGGCAGCAGCGACGACGAGAACGGCCGCTGGTACATGTTCGACGGGGAGAGCGAACCCTACACTCCAGAGGCCGATGCGAAGATTCCGCTCGGCACGATCCTGCCCGGCGTGATTATTGCTGGTGACAACGACGGAGAGCGGGCCAATGTCACCGGTGTTTCAAAATGGAGCAACGGACATTGGACGCTCGAGCTGACGCGCAACATGAAAAGCGACGGTAGATATGACAAAGCCTTCGTGCCGGGCAACGATCTCTACATGTGGGTCGCTGTCTTCGACCATACGCAGACGCGGCACGCGACCCATAACCGCCCGGTGCTTGTCGTCACGCAGAAATAGGCACCTGATGGGGGGCGACGAGGGCGACCGGAGCCCGCCACCGCACGCCTGCGCTGAAGCATGGCTTCGCCCTCATCCGCGCAACGCATTCCGGCTCGGCGAGCGGCGGCCTGCCCGCAGAAATTCGCAGCGCCGGGAGGTCTCGCGATGAAGCGGCATTGTCGGCTCGTCCTCAACGGCAAGCCCGTCGAAGCCCGCGCCGGCGAAAGTCTGATCGATGCGGCGCTCGGCGGCTCGATCCTCATTCCACACGACTGCAGATCGGGACAATGTCAGAGCTGCCGGGTGACGGTCGTTTCGGGCTCGGTCGATGACGGCGGCACGGGCCATGGCCGCACTGTGCTCGCCTGCCAGGCAGCGGTCGCAGGCGATGCGGAGATCGAATTCGAAGAATTGCCGCAACCGATGAAGCGGGCCTGTACCGTCACCGAGATCAACGAACTCTCGCCAGAGATCGCCGAGGTCGTGCTGACGACCTCGGCGCCGCTCGAGTTTCGGCCGGGCCAGTATGTGCGCGTCAAGTTTTCCGGCTATCCTGCGCGCGAGTTCAGCCCGACCTTCAGGCTCAATGGTTCCTCCAAGCAAGTCGAACTCGTCTTCCACATCCGGCGCCTGCCCGACGGCACTGTGTCGGGACAGATCGGCAAAGCCATCAGGCCCGGCCATGCGGCGCATGTGCAAGGCCCGTTCGGACAAGCCTATCTGCGACAGGGTCAGGGGCCGCTGGTGCTGGTCGCCGGCGGGGCAGGCTGGGCCCCGATCTGGGCACTCGCCTGCTCGGCGCGCTCGACCCAGCGCAACCGCGAGATGGCGGTCGTCGCCGGCAGCCGCGATGCCGATAACCTCTATATGCGTCCCGCGTTGCAGTGGCTGATCGACGACGGTGTCCGCGACGTCATTGCGACGACGGAGGTCGGATCCACCCTGCCGATCAGGCCCGGGCGCCCATCGCACTACCTGCCCCTGCTCGGGCTGGAGGATACGGTCTACGTCGCCGGCCCGGTTGGTCTCGTCGAGATCGTGAAGAACAAGGCGCGCACGGCCAATGCGCAATGCTACGCCGATCCTTTCCTGCCGAGCTCTCAAACCTCATCGCTGATGGACAAGATCACCCATCTATGGCGAAGCCGGGAGCAACCTCATCGCCCCGGTCTGTGAGCCGATGCCGAGCTCGGCTGCGCCGGCGGCCAGCGAGCCCGGCGGCTCAATGCTTGACGGGCAGACTACCGAGGCTGGTGATAACGTCGGCCGCCTTCTGCGTATCGGCAAAGCGTAGAAAGGCCAAGGCGTCCGGATCCTGCAACGTGTTTAAGTAGATCAGCGCCAGCACCACGCTCGAGGGATAATCCGCGTCGGTCGGGTAGTGGCCGTCCACGCGAAGCACCGTGAGCCCCTGTTCCAACGGCCGCGAGAAGGGAGCGAAGCCGATCGCGCCTTGAACATCGCGAACCGTCTCGATCGCTTCCTGTGTGGTCGTTGCCATCTTCGATTTCTCGGTGATCACGAGATCATGCCAGCCGGGCATGCTGGCCCGCAGCACGGTGAGAGTGCTATCCTGGTCCTCGCGCCGCACGACGCGGATGCGTATATCGGCGCCGCCCAGCTCCTTCCAATTTGCGAGGCGGCCTGAATAGATCCCAACGAGCTGATCGCTTGTGACGGCGCTCACTCCACAGCCGGGATGGACGATGAAAGCCGAGGGCAGGCGGGCGATCGCCTTGTAGACGATGCCGGAAGCCGTTTCGGCGTCGGTCAGGCGGCGTGCGACGCGCCCCAAGGTCGCCTTCCCGGCCCCCACGGCCGCAATGCCTCCGCCAGAACCGATGCTCGGCGGGACCTCGACCCGTGCCGATCCTTCCTGCTGCATGAAGCTCGCGGCGATGACGCGCAGGACATCGATGCCGTCTCCGGTCCCGACGATCTCGAGTTTGGGTGTTTCGGCGCTAGCGGCATTCACACCCACGAGCCAGAAGCCCAAAATTGCCGCCGTGATCCTCGCAAATGCCATTGCAAACCCCTTCGAACCACGAGGTGCCAATCTGGCAAAGAAACCTAAACCATCTGTTGTCGCAACGTCGTGCCTTCTGGAATTATCTGTGGCGGACAGGCTGCATAAAATTTGATGGTTTCGAAAAACCGGTTGCTAATTAACCAGCCATAAATAGTCGATAAATAGACGATTTCGAATGGTTCACGCGCCTAAGGTCGCCTGGAAGACGCTTAGTTGGGGGCCTCAGTGAGCGACATTGACCGGGCCCCCGCAAGTTCAGGGTGCTGGCGGTGGTGGCGACTGAGGCGGATATTGCAAAGGCATCGACGGCGCCACCCCGCTGGCGTCGCTGGGCCGTTCCGTCCGGGGTTCCGATTTTCCCCTCGTCTATCGCCATGCGCCTCGTTGCCGTCGTACTCACGACCGGCGTCCTCGGGCTCGGCCTCATCGGCGGCTTGACGGCGCTCCGCCTGCAGCAGCAACTGAGGCACCAGGCTGCAGCACTGGGTGATCTCTCAGAAGACCAGCTCGCTCATCGCCTCGACGGCGAGGCGCAGCTGGCGCGGGCGCGAATCGAGGTCCTGGGCGCGGAAACCGCATCTCGCCTGCGTCAGATCTCTCAGCGCGCCGACGTGGCCAAGGCGGTCGCCTCGAACAACGATGTGACTATCCGCGAACTGCTCAGCGTCGTTGCTTCGACCTCCGGCTTCGAACGGCTGATCGCCTTCGACGAAACCGGTCGTGTGATCGGCGCCAACACGCCCCTCGACCTCCTCGCGCTGAACCGGGCGCTCGAGGGTATCGCCCTCTCCGTCAATCTCGGCGCGATCCTCAAGGAAAATAGCCGCTCGCACCCGCAGGGTGAGGAAGGCACCTACGAGCTGAAATCGCGTGAATTGTCGGCGCTCGGCCTGCCACAGCGCCACACCATAGCGCACACTGCGATCGAGCCCGTGTTCGACGACTTCGGTGACCTCATCGGCGCGCTTGTCGCCATCCGACCGCTCGGGCGCACGGAGCGGACTCTCGAGAACTTCACTTCGCTAGCCAATGCGGGCGTGGTCATCATCACGGGTGACAACGAGATCGTGTCTTCCGCGGGGCCTGAAGGGGCGAGATTCAGCGGCGCCAGGACGCGTTTGGCCGGGCTGCAACACTCGGATGACGGCAACTACGTCGCGCGCTGTGTCGATTACGAGGCGACGCTCAAGGTGTGCACGTTCGCGAACGCCTCGCTCGTGACGACGACACGCGATCAGATGTTCCAGATTGGCGCGGCCCATACGCGTTCGCTGATGTGGCAGTTCCTGGCATCTGCGGCGCTGGCGCTCGGCGCCTTGGTCGTCGCGCTGTTGGCCGCCGTGAGGCACCTCACCAAGGGACTTTCGGCGCTCGCCAAGACCGCCCAGGAAATCGCCGGTGGCAATCTCGACGTGCCGTTCCGCGCAACAGGCATCGGCGAGGTCCGCGGCCTCGGCCTCGCGTTCGAGCGAATGCTGACGCATTTGCGGACCAGCACTCGCAGGATTCGTCAGCTCGCTTTCTACGACACGGTGAGCTGCCTTCCCAATCGGGAGAAGATGCGCGTCGATGCGCCGGCGCTCATCGACGCGGAAGCGGGCGGAGCGTTGTTCTTTCTCGACCTCGACGGCTTCAAATCCATCAACGACACTTTCGGGCACAAGGCTGGCGACGAACTGCTCAGGATGGTGGCCGAGCGCTTGAGCAATTTTCTGACGTCCAGGAGCGCTCCCGGCAAATGTCTGCTCGCTCGCGTCGGGGGCGACGAGTTCGTCGCCATCATCGCCGGGGTGAAGACGGTCGAGGCAGCGAGCCTCAGGGCCCGCGAGATGATCGAGACGCTGCAGGTTTCCTTCAAGCTCCAGAACAACCATGCCACCATCGGCGTCAGCATCGGCATTGCGATCTGGCCCACCCACGGCACAAATTATGACGATCTCCTGATCCGCGCCGACCTTGCGATGTACGTCGCGAAGAGCTCGGGACGCAATACCCACGCGTTCTTCACTCCGGATCTCGCAGAGGTCGCTCGTTCCCGGCATGCGCTCGAAACCGATCTCGCCTTGGCGATCCGCAGTGGAGAGCTCGTCGTCCACTACCAGCCGAAGGTGTCCTGCGCGGATGGCCGCATCCTGGGGGTGGAGGCGCTAGCGCGCTGGCATCACCCGAAGCAGGGCAACATTTCTCCTCAGCGCTTCATCAAGATCGCGGAAGAGATCGGGCTCATCATGGAGATCGACCGCTTCGTGCTCAGGCGCGCGCTCGCCGATATCGGGGGCTTGATCCGGGCCGGATCGAACATCGTGCTCGCCGTAAATGTCGCGGCGACGGACATCGAGGACCCGCTGTTCATCAAGGATATCGTCACGTCCGTTCGCGAGGCCGACTTCCCGCCGCGACACCTCGAGATCGAGGTCACAGAATCGGTCGCGATGCGCAATCCTGATGTCGTGCGCGAGAGAATAAGCCTGCTCAGGCAATTGGGCATACGCTTCGCAATGGACGACTTCGGAGCCGGCTATTCGAATCTTTCGACGTTGGCGAGGCTCCCCTTCGACGCCGTGAAGCTCGATCGCACGCTCGTGGCGGGTGTCGCGGAAGACCGCGAAAAACAGACGATCCTTCGCCTGGCGCTCGGACTTGCGGACGAATTGGGGTTCGAAACGGTCGTGGAAGGCGTCGAAACGGCCGAAGACCTTCGGTTCGCGGCCGAAAACGGCGCGACCATGGCGCAAGGTTATATTTTTTCTCCGGCGCTACCACTGGAAGAGTTCGCCGTCCTGCTCAAGCCGAGCCTCTTGGCTTCGGTGATCGAAGTAGCGCCCAGGCGAAACGGAGCGGAGCGGCAGACTGCGGCCCACTGAGGCGCCGGCGACGACAATGGTTGGCGGTTTTGCAACGAGTGGGAGGTCTGGAGGGCGCATCACGAATTTTCCGCTTTCCGATGCGGAGTCCATGTCTCTCTCCACCATCGGCTCAGACGAGGTGCCAGTCGTGCACGGAAATAGCCAGCGCGTGATCGTGTGCTGCTTCGGCTGCCCTCTGTGCGAAGGTTTCGTTGCCGAGGCTTTCGAGCATGGTGTCGTTTCCGACCCGCCAGGCATCCGCAAACTTCCCTTCGATGATCTTGGTACTCGGATGGAGCAGCGATGTGCCGTCCGCGAGGCGGAAATCGTTATTGGCGTTGCCATCGAAGTCGCCGAGCAATCCTTCGAAACCGCCGGGCCCACGGCCACTGCCCGCATGCACGGAAAGATCCAGATAGCTGCCATGATCGACCAGCTGCACAAAATCGAGTGATGTTTCGATCTGGTGGGTCGTCGCCGTCGCCCTGCCGACGACGACGCCGTCTCCGAGGTCGAGGCTGTCGCCGACCGCGAAGGAGACAGCCTTGCCATCGATGAGCATCATGCTCGGCTTGGCCTCGTCGAACACGATCTGATGGTCGCCGGTCCCGACAGCGACGGCGGTCAGATAGCTGACTCCGACGTGGCCCAACCCTTCCGCACGCCCCTGGATCTCGAATTCCGGACCGGACGTCGCGTGGGTGATTTCATAATCACCGGTTGACTGCAGGTTGAATTTCAATCCGTCAAAGGAAGTGTAGTGGACATCGCCCCAGCCGCCACCTGTGGTGCCGGCCTGGACGGCAACGCCGACCGTACCCGTGGCCACGCCGCCGTGGCTGTCCGAAATCGTGTAGTCGAACGCCGCGGCGCCAGTATAGCCGGCGCTCGGAGTAAAGGTAACGGTCTGGCTGATGGCATCGAGTGCCACGTTGCCGTGCGCCGCGTGACCGACGCTGATCAAGCTCAGTGTATCGCCATCGGGATCGGAGTCGTTGGCGAGAAGATCGGCGACCGAGATAACGAGCGGGGTATGTTCCTGCGCGGAGACATGATCATTGCCAGCGGTGGGTGAGCGATCGGCAGCCGCCGCAAGCGTTGTCGAAACCTGATCCATATTGCCTGCGAGGTCCGTGGCCGAGGCGACAAGCACGTGATTGCCGGCGCCGAGGAGTTCGACGTTGGTGTGCCACCTGCCGTCGGAGTCCACGACTGCGGTGCCGAGAAGCGCCCCGCCTTCGGTGATCGAGATCGTCAGTCCGGAATCTTCGGCTCCAACGGTGCCGGAGATCTCGATCGGTCTATCCGTGATGACGGCTCCGGACAGAGCGGCGAATGCCAGATCCGGCGCAATGGTGTCGTAGGAGAAAGTGATCTCGCCGGCGGTCGAAACGTATCCAGCGGCATTGGTCTGGGTGATACTGACGTGATGGATGCCTTGCGTGAGCCCGCCGGGGTCATAGGAGGCGACGATGCTTCCATCCACCGTATAGGTGAGGGTCCCACCGGGGGCAGCGGCGGTGACCGTAATGGTTGCGTCACGGGTGATGTGGTCGGCGCTGGATGAGCCGGAATCCTGGGCGAGCGTCAGCGTCGGCGCCGCGGGAGTCGCGAAGGCGCCGGCGAGAGTGCCCTGGGCGTTGGTCTGGATCGCGATCAGTGACGCTGTATCTGGTGCGGCAAGAATCCGGCCGTTGATCGATACCAGCGTCTCCGTGACACTGTCCGCGAGCTCGCCAGTCAAGCCGGCGAGGGTCACGATCTGTCCGAGCAGTCCGGCATCGGTCGGATCGATGCTCGAATTGCCTTCGATGACAGATGCCAGGGCCGCAAAGGCAGTCGCCGTCGCGGTCATCGCAGCCATGTTCGATTGGCCTTCGAGGCCGGCGGCGATCAACGCCACGTCGGACATCACGCCTGCGCCGGCCGCAAGCAGGACGAATGCCGATGGATCGCCGGCAGCCGCTATGGCGATCGGGTCGATGTTGAGCAGATCGGTATCGGAGGGCAGATGAAATATCTGGAGCACTTTGGCGACGGGATCGATGACGCCGCTTTCGGCGAGAATCTCGACCAGCGTCGTCATGGGGGTGATCACGGTCGCGCCGGCCGGCGCGGAGAGGAACCCCTTGAATGCCAAACCCGTCGCAATATCGGTTCCGCCGACGGCGACCAGAGGCGCTGTTCCAGCCGCCAGCGTGAAATTGCCCTGCCCGTCTGTCGTGGTCGAGTCTTCGTTGGGATTTAGGACATGATCATGGTTGGTGTCGGCGAAGATCGTCGCGCCGGCGAGATAGCCATCTACCGCTTTGCCCTGGATCGCGGGTGGCAGAGGTGTCGTGGGAGTGAGCTGGAGATCGGACACGACCACATGATGCTGGTTCGACAAGTCGAGTTGGAAGTCGGCGATCCCATCGCCATTGGTATCGCCCTGGACGTAGGTCATGCCTGTCGCAAGATCCTGGCCCGCCCTCAATTCGCCAGCGTGCCCCGAGAAGGCCATCTCTCCAATGAAGGAGAAACTATCCTGTTGAGCCGAGGTTGAGACCGCGTCGATACCGGAGAGGTCGATAACATCGCCGGGGATGAAGTCCGTGATGACGTCGGACGCCAGGCCGGTCGCGCCGCCTCCGATGTCGCTTGCGTGCGCGAAGACGAAGGTATCGTTTCCGCCGCCGCCGGTCAGGGTATCCTGACCGTTCAGGCCCTCGATCCGATTGTTGCCGGTGTCACCGGTGAGGGTGTCGTTGAAATAGCTGCCTTGCAGATCTTCGATCGAGATGTAGGTGTCGCCCTTGGCATCGCCCGTGTTGAGCTCCGCGTGGGCAAGGCTGGCGGTGACCCCCTCGATGGCCCAGCGGTAGCTCGCGGTGTCCTCGCCTTCGCGTCCGTCGAGGATATCGGCGCCTGCCTCACCCATCAGAACATTGTTGCCGGTGGTGCCGTGGAGCGCGTCGTCGTAGAAGCTGCCACCCAGGCCTTTGATTCCGTAGAACCGATCGTCGGCGGCTTCACCGGTGTTTCTGGAATAGTTCTCCAGATCGACCGTCACCGCCGAACCCGCGTACCAATAGCCGACCAGATCATCGCCGCCGATACCGAAGATACTTGAGTGCGCAGATGTGCCGCTGATGTAGGTATCCGCGCCGCCCATGCCGTAGAGCTCGTCATCACCAAGCCCGCCGATGATGATGTTGTCGCCGTTGTCGCCTTCCAGGATGTCGTTGAACTGGCTGCCGATGATATTTTCGACGCCGATCGATTGGGCGATCCCTTCGAAATGGCCGGTGCAATTGGCGATCCACAAGCTGTCGTCGGATGTTGTCCAGGCGTGACCTGTCGCAAGGGGATCGCTGGGCAAGGTCCACCGGGGTCCCGCCGAGCTATCCGCGGAGTCGAGCTGAGCCCAGATCGCGCTGGCGGACTGACTGAAGTTTTCCGTGTCAGTTCCCAGGCCGCCATCGATATGGTCGGCGCCGCCTTGGCCGACCATGAAGATATCGTCGCCACGGCCGCCATTGAGGGTATCGTTTCCGGCGCCGCCGGTCAGCACGTCGTTGCCGGCATTTCCGTCCAACGTGTCACCAAGCGCATCGGCGGTTAGCGTGTCACCTAAGCGGCTGCCGTAAACATGTTCGATGCCGCTGAGGTGGTCGCCCTCGGCGTCACCCCCGAGGCCAATGCCGGTTGCCAGATTGACGTTCACCGCCAAGGATTGCGAGTAGCTTGCGGTGTCGTATCCATTACCGCCGATGAGAACGTCAGCGCCCGCACCGCCGATCAACGTGTCATCGCCGGTGCCGCCATCGAGATGGTCGTCGCCAAAACCGCCATCCAGCGTGTCGTTGCCTGCACGGCCGCGCAGCGAGTCGTCGCCTCGGCCGCCATTGAGCGTATCGTTTCCGGCGCCGCCGAGCAGCACGTCGCTGCCGGCATTTCCGTCCAGCGTGTCACCAAGGGAATCGGCGATCAGCTGGTCGTCCAAGCGGCTGCCGTAAACATGTTCGATGCCGCTGAGGTGGTCGCCCTCGGCGTCACCCCCGAGGCCGATGCCGGTTGCCAGATTGACGTTCACCCCCAAGGAGTCCCAGTAGCTTACGGTGTCGTATCCATCACCACCGACGAGAACGTCGGCCCCGGCGCCACCCGTCAACGTGTCGTCGCCGGCGCCACCATCGAGATTGTCGTTGCCGGCACCGCCATCCAGCGTGTCATTGCCTTCATAGCCGCGCAGCGTGTCGTCGCCCCGCATGCCCTGGAGATGGTTGTCGGCCTCGTTGCCGCCCAGCGCGTCGCCGCCGTCGCCGCCGATGACGTTCTCGATCAGGTGCAGGTGGAAATCATCGGCCGTGCCCCAGCCGCCAGAGTATTCGCGACCCGCAATACGATAATGTCCATTCTCCAGGTCGATGATCGAGGCGGTGGAGACCGCGGCCGCGTTGATGGTGTCGATGCCGCCATCCCGGTCAAACAAAACAAATCCGTGGGTGGAATCATTGCCGAGCGTGCCGAACTCGTCGGTGAAGACGTAGGTGTCGTTGGTCGTATTGGCGCTGCCATAGATGTTGAGCCGGGCATTGGTGATGTCGCCGGTGTAGCCGATGTTGTGGTCAATGATGGAGACGGTCCAGGTTCCAGCGCTCAGTTCGCCCGCGAACTGGTTGCTGGTCATGGTCCATCCGCTGGCCGGGAAGGCGATGGGATTAGCGTTGCCGTGGACGATGGCGGCTTGATAGTCGGCGTTGTCGACCTGATCCAGCATGACGCTGCGCGTCCCGTCGGGCGAGGTCAACACGATCGTCAGATCGCTCACATTCGCATGATTGCTGGTGAGGGTGAGCGTCAGGTCCTCGATCTTGATATCGCTGGCGACATTGATGGAAAATCGCGTAATTCCTTCCTCGCTGTGGACGACGCCGCCGGCGTTGACCACGTAACTGGCGTCGGCGATGTGCAGCGGCTGATGAAAATCTCCCGCCGCAAGGGCCTGATTGGAAGAGACGGATTGCTCGGTCCAGGTTTCGGCGAGGCGAACCGCCGCCTTGGCATCCACGGTGCCAAACCCGTAATCGTTCGAGAAGTGAAGTCCACCGCCGTTCCATTCGTCGGCGCCATTATTGGTCCAGATATATTTTTCGAACCCCGTCGGGGCTGCGTTGATGGCGCTTCCCGTATGGCGAGCGGTCAAGGCGAGAATATCGCGCACGTCACGCCAGCCGAGATCGGGATTGGCTTGCAGCATGAGCGCAGCGACACCCGCCACCTCGGGGGTGGCAGCAGACGTTCCCGTAAAAAGCGCGTAGTCGCCATCAACGAGGCCGCCCGAGGGATTGTTGTTGTAGCCGTTCCAGCCAAGCAGATCGGTGGAAAGGACGCCGTCCCTGGTTCCGATGACGTGCGGCTTCCCATCGGGTGCGGTGCTCGTTCCATTTCTTTGGTCATTGTCGGTGGTGCCGCCCAGACCGCTGAACGCCGAAACCAGCAGAGCGGCGCCTGGTGTGCTGTAATCGAGCACGTTGCCATTGTGATCTACGGCACCCACTGTAATGACCCGCGGGTCGCTGTTGAAATTCTCAGCATTGACATCTGTAGCAAGGAACGGCTGGACTCCGTGCTCGGTCTCGTTCACGTCACGGACATATTCGGACCCGCCCTCGCGATCGTTGCCGGCGCCGGCAACGATGATGGTGCCAAGGCCGCCGCGCCCGGTCGTCACGGCCGCGAAGACCGCCCCTGTGATTGTGACCTCCGGGGCGTGGTTGTAGTTCAGCCCGAAAGCGTGCCTGTCCGTCCAGCTGTTGCTCGTAACATCGAAGTTCTTGAAATAGGTGAGGGTGCTGTAATCAGGAGTGCCGTTGGTATCAAACCGAATGCCGGTAATGCTCGCGTCATAGGCGATGCCGGTCGCACCCACCCCATTATTTGCGGCGGCGATGATGCCGGCGACTTGCGTGCCATGGGCATTATCGGCGTTCCCGAGTTCCTCCACGGTCGGTGAATAACTGGAAAAATTCGTCCCGGGTATGCCGGCTATATTGGCCCGAAGGTCGGGGTGGTTACCTTGAACGCCGGTGTCGAAGATCCCGACATGGACGCCCTTGCCAGTATAGTCCTGCCACACCGGCACGACATTCAGATCCTGGCCCGGGGTTCCGCCGCTCTGCCCGTTGTTCTGAAGGTACCAGTCGCCCTGCCAAAGAGGCTGGGCGAAAAACGGCGGTGGCCGCAGGATGATGCCCACCGGCTGACTGAGACTGATTGGAGAAAAATCGAGAGCCGGTTGGGGCGCCATGTCGCGGAGGCCGAACATGTCGCGGAGGCCGAACGCGAGTTCAGGAAACTGCAGATCGGATAATTGAAAGTCCAGATCGAAAAAAGGGAAGGGCACCGAAACCTTGTAGGGCATTGCTTGATCTCCAAGGGCCGTATTGATCTGGATTCTTCTGTCAGACCGATCACCCGAGCCACCGGCTCAATGGTCAGCGCTGATCATCAGCCTTGGCGCCATCGCTGCTCATGCAATGCGATGCGACGAAGCAGCAGCACCCAATCAGAAATGATGGGTGGCGGCCTCAACCGTTCGGTTGAACGTTGGCTGGTTTGGGCGTGTCCGCGCTCTACGCCCGGTAACAAGACGGAGAGGTGACACTTGAACCACGAGTAACACTGCAGCCAAGCCGGTCATTTCGCCGGCTGCATCGGAGATGGCAAGGCCCCGGTGCTGGCGCAGGCTGAGCTGCCGTCGGAGTCACCGCAGCCCCCGCTGCAGAAGCAAGTGGTCGACGCAGAGGACAAGCGGCCGTTCGATCGAAGACGGCATCGTCGAGCTGGATATATCCTGCGGGAACGCGCGAAGGCCGCCCTTGAGCACGCCCGTGACAGGTGCGGCACTTCCGCACGTGGTCGAGGCTGACGACCACACCATCCCGGCCATCGGCAGCAAGAGATGTCCGTCAAGCCGCCATCACCGGCAAGCAGATCGAGAACGGAAATGTTCGCGTGATCTTGTAGGCAGATGGCGCGCCCGGATCACGGTTACAAAAAAAGGGATAGCCGACGGATCCCCCAACACTCGACCTACCGTTTAGGAAACCGTTCTACCACCTACAAAAAGAACGCCCCGGGTAGAGCGTATGGCGGTGGCGTGCCATTGCAATCTGTCCGCGAGTCCAGCGCCACGACCTGCTGATTTATTTTGTAGACGGGTCATGGGTCAGCGCCGATCACACTTGCTCAAAGTCGCTCAGCCACCAGACGCTCGGATATTCGGACGTCTAAGTCGTTGACAGCATGGCCGGCCGGACCGCCCGCTGCAAGAAGTGCAGTGATCGAAAAAACTTCCTGTAGTTGCAATAGTCGCCTAAGTGAGGTTCAATCGCCGTCATCAAGGCCCGAAATGTCGACGCAATGGGAGAGGGATCGATGGCGAAGAGAATATCGACCCGACGACCCCGCTCGAGACCCGCCAAAACAGCAACTCCCCGCAAGCGCAGCGCAGCGGCCACAAACGGGAAAGAATCTGCGCTGCCGCAATCCGCGGTCGAGCTTCCGGATGCGGCGGTCGAAGAGGCGCTGAGGACCGGCGAAAACCGGGCACTGCTGGAAGATCTGTTCGGAACGGCGGGATATGCCGAGTTGCGCGGGCTGGCGCGGGAGGCGGCGGCGCGATCGGTCCGCGGCGGCGAGCGGGTCCTGATCGTTCCGGGCATCATGGGATCGAAGCTCGGATACGAGCGACCGCTGATCGATGACGTGCTTTGGATTGGGCCGCTCGACATCATGGCCGGCCGGTTAAGCAAGCTGCGACTGGATTCAAGCGGTCCGGGCAAGGTGAAGGCCCTGGGCGTTCTCTTGTTCGCCTATCTGGCGCTGAAGTTGCGCATGCGCATCTGGGGCTATGACGCGGAGTTTGCGCCATTCGACTGGCGCCTGGGAATCCAGGGCCTCGGCGGCGAGTTAGCCAAGCTGATCGACGCTGATTCGAGCCGGCAGACCCATGTCGTGGCGCACAGCATGGGCGGCCTCGTGGTTCGGGCGGCGCTGCAGAAGAATCCGAAGCAACTGGGCCGCGTGGTGACGCTCGGCACGCCAAACTACGGCTCGTACTCGCCCGTGCAGGCGTTTCGCGGCGTCCACTCCGTCGTGCAGAAGATCGCGACGATCGACGTCTTCCACGATCAGGCGGACCTTGCGGAGATATTCGGGACGTTCCCGGGCCTTCTGGAAATGATTCCGAAGCGTGCGCTGCGGCCGCGCAATCTGTTCGACCAGCAGAGTTGGCCGAAAGGCGGCATGCGCCCGGACGCAAGACTGCTGCGTGCCGCAGACGCCGCGCAGCGGGCGCTGCCCGAGCCCAATGACAAGTTCTATCTCATCGTCGGTCTCGACAACGAGACCGTCGTCGACGCGCGGCTGAACGAGGACAAGAGCGAATTCCTGTACGATCTGTCAATGGACGGCGACGGCACCGTGCCGCTGGATCTCGCACGCGTGGATGGCCGGCCGACATGGGTAACCAATGCCTCGCACGGCAGCATGCCGAACAGCGAGCTGGTCGCGAAGGCGGTCGATGAAATCCTGACGACCGGCAGCACCTCGGTGCTGCCACCGCTCAAGGACAAGTCCGCGAGCGCGCCCCGTCGCGCTGCCATGCGTACGGTGAGCGACAGCGACCTGACGCCTGAGCGTACCGTCCCATCCAAGCGAGCGCGAAAACCGGCGAGGCTGCGCAAGGAAGCGCTGCGGACGAGCCACCCGCTTTCCGTCCGCGACCAGCGCAGTCTGGTATCGGAATTCGCCGCGCCGCGCGAGGAGACCGTGGGCGCCGCCTCGAGTCCGCGCACGACGGAAACCCCGGGTGAGGTCCTCGCGACGTCGGAGCCGACATTGGTCAGCAATCTCGTCGTGACGCGGCAGCGGCGACAGCGCGTCGAGATCGATCTCGTTTGCGGAAGCATCACCGAGGTACGGGCTGACGCCTACGTGGTCGGCGTATTCCGCAATGTTACGCCCGACGGGGCGACGGCGGCGATTGACCGCGAGCTCAATGGAGCGCTGCACGAACTGATTGCGCGCCGGATGGTATCCGGCGAGGTCGGAGAAGTGACCTCGTTTCCGACAGGCCGCCATCGCCTGAACGCCGGCGCCGTGATGATGGCAGGACTCGGCACCATCGCGTCCTATTCGGACGTAACCCTGGAGCTGGTGGGCGAAAGCATCATGCGCACCGCGCTGCTGACACGGCTTAACGACTTCGCGATCGTTCCGCTGGGTGCAGCCTCGGGCAGCTACGCCGGTATCTCGTTCGAAATGCTGCTGCGCGGATTCGTTCGTGCGCTGAACACGGTGCCCGATGGACGGCTGCGCGGCTTTACCGTGTGCGAACTCAATCCAGAACGCTTCAACGCGCTTCGCCAGACGCTCTACACTCTGATGCGGGGAGATCTGTTCGGTGACATCGAGATTACCCTGCATGAGCAACGGCTGCCCGCGCCCATCGCAACCCGCAGCGTGACCGCGCCGTCGGTCCCTGAAGCCGTTTACCTGCTCGTGCGCGAGGACATTACACAACAGGGCGCCTACGTGGCGGCCTCCGTCCTCACCGCCGGCGGCAAGGCCGCCATCGTGCAGGGCCGCCAGCCGATCAAGGACTCCGACCTCGACGCGCTTGCCAAGAAAGTCGCCGCGCAGGGCGTCAGCGACGACGAGATGTCCGCGTTCGGCACCAAGCTCGCCGACATGGTGCTGCCGCGAGAAATTCGCGATCTGCTCGGCGACGAGCTCGGAGCGGCCAGCGGCGTAACGTCGAGGTCGCTGGTCGTGGTCCACGACGCGGCGATGTCGCGGGTGCCGTGGGAGACGGTACAGATCGGCAAGGCGGCGCCGGCTCTGGGCGGAGGGCTAACTCATCGCTACGACGGCGGCGTTCTGTCGGTCGCCAAATGGCGCGAGGAGGGTCCGACGACCCAAGGATTGAACGTCCTGCTCATCGTCAATCCGACCGAGGATCTGGACGGTGCCGAGCGAGAGGGGGAGCGTATCACCAAGCTGTTTAGCGGACTGCCGGGTGTGACCCTCGACGTCCTGCACGCGAAGGAAGCCACGCGTCGCGAGCTGTTGCGCCGATTCCAGTTGGGCAAGTACGACGTCATGCATTATGCCGGACACGCGTTCTTCGACCCCGACAACCGCGCCCGCAGCGGAATCCTCTGCGCAGGCAGGGAGGTGCTCGCGGGAGCCGATCTCGCCTCGCTTTCGAAGCTTCCCTCGCTGGTGTTCTTCAACGCCTGCGAGTCGGCGCGCACCCGTCGCTCCGACGGCTCCGAACGGAAAATCGACGAGCCCACGCGCGGCACGATTGGCCTTGCCGAGTCGTTCCTCGCGGGCGGCGTCGCGAACTATCTCGGCACCTACTGGCCGGTCAGCGACACCGGCGCGGAAACTTTTGCCACAACGTTCTACACCGCGCTGCTGCGAGGCGACCCGCTGGGCCCGAGCCTGATCAAGGGCCGCCAGGCGGTGCGCGACAAGAAACTCGGCGACTGGGCAAACTACGTTCTGTATGGTCGCTCGGAGTTCAAGCTGGCGCTCGGGTCAGGTCGGCAAACCAATCCGGTGTGATCTGCACCGACCAAACCTGAATTGACGTCGCGGCGCCCCGGTCGACGACCGGTCGCCTCATTCGACCAGGGATCGAACATGACGCCATCCCCTCCCCCTTCGCTGGTCAGGTATCTGCGCGAAAAGCGCTGTGTGCTGTTTTGCGGCTCCGGAGTGTCGGCGTCAGCCGGCCTGCCGACCTGGAAACAGCTCCTGACGAATATTGTTGAGCAGCTGGCCCAGGAGGATCCCGACGATCCCAACCAGGAGGAACTGCGCCGCCTGATCGGCAGCGGCAAGCTGCTCGAGGTCGCGGACCACTGCAAGGATCGGCTGGGACGACTCTACAATGACGCCCTGTCGGAGAATCTCCGGGATGCCGGTAACGCCGTGCCGGAGCTTCACCGGATCATCACTCAGCTGCCATTCGCGAGCGTCGTGACGACGAACTACGACAAGCTGCTCGAGAGAGCCTACGCCAGCGTCGGCGATCTGCCGAAGACGCCGACGCATCGCGACCTCGACGCTCTCGGCCCGCTCCTGTTCAATGGCGGCTTCTTCGTCCTCAAGGCACACGGGGACATCGACCGGCCGGACAGCATGGTGCTGACGACCCGCGACTATCAGGAGATCATTCACGCCAATCCGTCCTTCAACGCCGTCTTCTCGGCACTGCTTCTCACCAAGGCCGTTCTGTTTGTCGGGTATTCGCTGAACGACCCGGATTTCCGGTTGCTCCTGGATCGTCAGCTGACCGTGTTCAGGGGTCATGTTCCCGAGCGCTTCGCGTTGATGACGGGTCTGGGCAAGGTCGAGCGCGAGGTGCTTTGGCGGACCGCGCGAATCCGGGTCATTCCGTACGACGAGGGACACCACGAGCAGGTGCAGGAATTTCTTTCGTCGCTGCTTGCGGAAGTTGGCACGAAAGAGGCCGAGCTGGCCTCCGCGCCTCTCCCGGAAGCCGCGTCCCGCGGCAGGCCGAAGCCCGCGGCCTTGGGCGTTTCCCCGCCGCCGCAGAAGCTGAAGCAACCCTCAGTCCCGGAGCCAGCAGAACCTGCGGTGCCCGAGCAAGCGGCCTGCGTGTTGTCGATCCGCCTTCGCGGGCCGGCGATAGACGCCTCGCTGGAATGGAGCGGCGGGTTTTTCCAGAGCCTCGGTGCTGAGCTCGATCGCCCCGCCCTGACAGCTTTGATGCGTCAGGCTCTGCGGGACGAGGAGGGTGCCCGCCGCTTCGGCCAGGAACTGGCGAGCCGGCTCCCGTCCACGATATCGGAGGCCCTGTCGCAAGTTCCGAAGGGCCAAACGATCTCGCTGCGCCTCGCGGCCGAAATTGATCTGTTGCCTTGGGAGTTGACGACCATCGGCGGCGATTTCTTGCTGCTGCGAAATCCTGTCGTGCGCATGGCGGGCGTCTCGAACGCAGCGCGCGGCTATCCGAACCTGCGCGGAAACGTTCGCGTGCTGCTGATCGGAGATCCCAACAGGAACGATGACCTGCCGCTGGAAGCAGCGGAACAGGAAATCAAGGCGATCGCCAAAATCTACGAAGGTCACAAGCGTTTCGAGACACTCACTCTGTTGGGGCCGGAGGCGACGTTCGACACCGTGGCAAGCGGTCTGGCATCCGGGACGTTCGACATCATCCACTTCGCCGGCCATGCCTGGTTCGATGATCTGGAGCCGTTCCTGTTGCTCAGCGGGCAAGTCAAGCTTCGTGCGACCGAGATGCGATCTCTGCTAAGCATGCGCCCGCCGGCCGTCCTGTTTCTCAATACTCATTATTCCATCTTTCTGCCGCCGGGAGCTTCAGGCGAGGTACCGCCTGGCGTCATCCGGGACTTGTCCGAGCCGTCTGCGAATTCGGCGACGGTGGTGCACGGCCAGCGCGGCTTCATCGAGGCCGCCGGCACGGCCGGCGTCGGAACCCTGATCGGCAGCTATTCGGGCAATCTCGATGACGTCACCGCGCAACATGTGGGCGCGGGCTTCCACGCCGAGTTTCTGAGCGGGAAAACCGTGGCCCAGGCGCTCCACGACGCTCTCAATCGCGCGTTCTCGTCACCCGACGCACAGCGCGCCTCCTGCCTCACCTACGCGATGAGCGGGTACGGTGACCTTAAAGTGTCGCGGGCCTAAAGGCGCAGGCCGCCCAACGAACGCTTGGACTTCCGCAATAGGGATCAATGGTCCCAACGCACGCGTCGCGATTCTTCGGATGGTCCGCCGCTGCAAGACGCCAGCAATGACTTTCTGGCGCGGGCTTTCACGTGTTCCGGAAAAGCGTGCGCAGGCGGATCATTTGCGCGATGCCTTCGCGGCCGGGAAGATCGCGCCGTGATGGATGCCCATGAGCATGAGATCGAGAAGCGCCGGCTTGCATTCCGATCTCGGCAGTTCGAATTAGTCAACGCATTGCCCAGGTCGACAGCGGAGCTGGTGAGATAGTCTTCCAAGCTGGGGTCAAGCGACTGCCGAAAAAACACATGGGAATCAAAGCCGAAATGGCGCGCCCGGAACGATTCGAACGTCCGACCCTCAGATTCGTAGTCTGATGCTCTATCCAGCTGAGCTACGGGCGCGTTTTTCGCAAACAGCTGTGCGGGCTGGGCCCACACGCAGCCTCCGGCGAAACCGGAGGGGGTGCGAAAGAGCGCTCTGACTAACCGCTCTCGCCCCAATTGGCAAGGTCCGGGATGGGGAGATTTTGCACGGAAATGACGGTTTCCGGGGTCGGCCTTTGGCCGACCTAAGCGCGATGATGGTCGGGACCAATCGTCATCGCGCTTAGGTTATTGTTTGAGCATGATCTTTTCGGAAAACCGCTTCGGACTTTTCCGGATCATGCTCTACGCTCTCTGCCGCTCGTTGCGGATGGAGAGGAGTTCCACGGGGCGGTCGGGGATGACGATCCGGAAGGTGGCGCCGATGGTGCCTTCGACCAGATGGATGTCGCCGCCATGGGCGCGGACGAGCTCGGCGGCGATGGCAAGACCCAACCCGCTGCCGCCGGGGCGGCCGGAGGTCTGGAATGCCTCGAACAGGTGGTCCCTCGTCTTCTGGGGAACGCCGGGGCCGGTGTCGGAGACCTCCAGGATGGCGACCGCGCCCTCGCGTTTTCCCGTGATCCGGATCTGCTGCGCGCCGCCGCCCTCGGCCGACGAATGGCTTTCCAGCGCCTGGGCGGCGTTGCGGACGAGGTTGAGCAGCACACGGAAGAGCTGGTCGGGATCGGCATCGACCGCGAGCCCACGCTCGATCGCGGCGACCCAGACGATCGTGGCATCGGAGGCAAGGCCTGCGGTCTCACGCACCTCCAGCACCACCGGCTCGATCAGGATCATGCGCCGGTCGGGTGCGGCTTCCTGGGCGCGGCCGTAGGACAAGGTCGACTGGCAGAAGGCGATGGCGCGCTCGAGCGAGCGCACGAGCTTTGGCGCAAAGCGCTGCACCCGCGGATCCGGCACGCTGGCGAGCTGGTCGGACAAAAGCTGCGCCGAGGCCAGCAAATTGCGCAGATCGTGGTTGATCTTGGAGACGGCGAGGCCGAGGGCGGCAAGCCGGCTCTTCTGATGCAGCATCGACATCAGATCGCGCTGCATGTCCGACAATTCGCGTTCGGCGACGCCGATCTCGTCGCTGCGCTGGCTCGGCACGATGATCCGCGCCGAACTTTCGGGGTTTTCGTGAAAGCCGACCAGGCTCGCCGTCAGCCGCCGCATCGGCCGCACGAAGAGATAATGCAGCACGAGATAGACGAGGCCCGCGGTCAGCACCGCGATGATCAGTGCGACCACCACGACGTTGCGGGAGAAGCGATACATCTGCTGCCGCAGCGGCAGCTCGTCGGTCACGATCTCGATGAACTGGGCATTGCCGACGCCGGGCCCGACGATACGGATGGCCTGGTTGCCGGTCTCCAGCATCATCCGGAACGAGCCGGTGATCGCCTCCCACGCCGTCATGTCGCGCAGGTCGATGTCGTGCCCGATCGCGGACGGAAGGTTGTCGCTGGCAAGCAGCCGGCGCTGCTGGCCCATCTTGATGGCGACGGCGCGGGCATTGATGCTCTTCAGGATCTCGCGCGACAGCGAATCGGGGACCATGCCGAGCGGCGCGGCATCGAGCACCAGCGCCGCCGTGTTGGCCGCCGCCACGCGGTCATTCAACCGGTTGACCCAGAAGTTGGCGATGGCGGGCACGTAGAGCAGGACCGCCGCGATCATCACCAGGGGAACGGTGAGCAGCAGCAGCTTGCCGGACAGCCCAAGCCCGCGCGACCCACGCGGCCGCACCGCTGGCGGGTCCCGCTGATCCTGATCCTGGATCGGCTGGAGGTCTGTCGCTGCCACGAAATTCGCCCTCGCTGCCTTTTGCCGGGTTAAGATTTGGCCGGGTCAAGGATTGGCCCCATGAGGATGCGACCCGCCCCGGCCCGGGTCAAATTACGGATCGCTCATCTGCCAAGGTAGGATGTAAGCGCAGATCTCGCGAGCCGCCACCTCAAGGGTTAAAAACCCCGCCGAAACAGTGATATTCACTGACATTCACCTCGCCTGCGGGGTCCTGCGGCGTTGACGAGAGGGGGACGCTCGCATATAAGCCGGCCAAATTGTCCGCGATGACCCGGTGTGACGCCGGGAGCGGCTCTCTTGGGGCCGAAAACGGCCCGTTTTGGGCCGTATCTTCCGGACTTTATCATCAATTCTACAGGCAAATTGCCCGGTCAGCGGAGAAAAACCCGTGAAGCGGACTTATCAACCCAGCAAACTGGTGCGCAAGCGCCGTCACGGCTTCCGTGCCCGTCTCGCCACTGCCGGCGGCCGCAAGGTTCTCGCCGCCCGCCGCGCCCGCGGCCGCAAGCGTCTGAGCGCCTGAGCCGGCCCCCTTTTTGGGATTTCATCATGGATCGGCTGAGGCAGCGGGCGGATTTCCTCGCCGTTGCCAATGGCGCGCGGGTGAATAGTCCCGCGTTCGTCCTGCAAAGCCTTGACCGCCGAAGCCTTGCCCGCGACGACAGCGGCCCGATCCGGATCGGCTTCACCGTTACCAAAAAGAACGGCAACGCCCCCCAGCGCAATCGCATCCGGCGCCGGCTTCGCGAACTGGTGAAGCGGCTCGATCCGGTGTCGATACAGCCCCATCATGATTATGTGCTGGTCGGCCGAAGGGACGCGCTCTCGCGCGGCTTCGCCACCATGCTCGACGATCTGCGCATAGCGTTCGCGAAGCCCGCGCGGCATACGCACAAGGGACGCGGCCCAAAAACCGACGGCCAAAGAACCGACGGCTTAAAGCCCGGCCCCGCTCCTGCGACCCGCCGCAAACCGGATTGATGACGAGAATGATGACCGACAACCGCAACACCATCCTCGCCGTCATTCTGTCGGGCCTCGTGCTGATCGCCTGGCAATATTTCTACAACATGCCGGCGATGGAGAAGCAGCGCGCCCAGCAACAGGCGCAGGCCGAGTTGCAGAAGACCACGCCGCAGCCGACGGCTTCGGCGACGCCGGGCGCCACGCCGCAGGCCGGCAGCGCGGCCCAGCCATCGACGCCGAGCGCGAACCAGCAAGCGCAGCCGGTCCAAAGCCGCGACGTAACGATTGCCGCTTCTCCGCGCGTGAAGATCGACACGCCGCGGCTTGCCGGCAGCGTCTCGCTGAAGGGTGGCCGCATCGACGACCTCGCGCTGGTGCAATACCGCGAAACGGTCGACCCGAAGTCGCCGCCGATCATCCTCTATTCGCCCTCGGGCACCGCGGAGCCTTATTATGCCGAGTTCGGCTGGGTGCCGGCGACGGGCGTGACGGCGAAACTGCCGGACGCGCAGACCGTCTGGCAGCAGGACGGCAGCGGCAGCCTGACTCCGACGACGCCGGCGGTGCTGAAATGGGACAATGGCGAGGGGCTCACCTTCCGCCGCACCATTGCGGTCGACGACCACTATCTCTTCACCGTCAAGGACGAGGTGAGCAATGTCGGCAATTCGCCGGTCACGCTCTATCCGTTCGCGCTGATCTCGCGCCACGGCACGCCGCAGGTCTCCGGCTACTACATCCTGCATGAAGGCCTGATCGGCTATCTCGATGGCTTGCAAGAATACGCCTACAAGAAGATCGACGAATCCAAGACGGTCAACTTCAAGGCCACCAATGGCTGGCTCGGCATGACCGACAAATACTGGGCCTCGGCGCTGCTGCCGGACACCAGTGCGCAGCTTCAGGCGCGTTTCTCGTCAAACCCCGTCGGCAACGTCCACACCTATCAGACCGATTATCTGCTCGATCCCGTCACCGTCGCGATCGGCGGCTCCGCGACCGCGAACGCACGGCTGTTCGCCGGCGCCAAGGAAGCCGGCGTCGTCGGCGTGTTCCCGTTCGCCGGCCTCGGCGGCTACAACAAGGAGCTCGGTCTCAACCATTTCGATCTCTTGATCGACTGGGGCTGGTTCTACTTCATCACCAAGCCGATGTTCCTCGGCCTCGACTTCTTCTACCGCTTCTTCGGCAATTTCGGCATCTCGATCCTGCTCGTGACCGTGATCGTGAAGCTGCTGTTCTTCCCCTTGGCGAACAAGTCCTACGCCTCGATGGCGAAGATGAAGTCGGTCCAGCCGCAGCTTGCGGCGCTGAAAGAGCGCTATCCCGACGACAAGGTGAAGCAGCAGCAGGAGATGATGGAGATCTACCGCAAGGAGAAGATCAATCCGGTCGCCGGCTGTCTTCCCGTGGTGATCCAGATCCCGGTGTTCTTCTCGCTCTACAAGGTGCTGTTCGTCACCATCGAGATGCGGCATGCGCCGTTCTTCGGCTGGATCAAGGATCTTTCCGCGCCGGATCCGACCAATCTGTTCACCCTGTTCGGGCTGATCCCGTTCGATCCGACCACGCTGCCGCTGTTCGGCCACTACCTCGCGCTCGGCATCTGGCCGATCATCATGGGCATCACGATGTGGTTCCAGATGAAGCTGAACCCGACGCCGCCGGATCCGACCCAGCAGCTTATCTTCAACTGGATGCCACTGATCTTCACCTTCATGCTGGCGGGCTTCCCGGCGGGACTCGTGATCTACTGGGCTTGGAACAATACGCTCTCGGTGCTGCAGCAGAGCTTCATCATGCGCCGCAATGGCGTGAAGGTGGAGCTGTTCGACAACATTCGAAGTATGTTCAAAAAAAAAGTGACGCCTGAAGCGGTGTAGCCGCCATTGCGGGGAGCCTGAGCACCGAAGCAATCCAGACTGCTTCCGCGGAGGCATTGCTTCGCGGAGCCTGTCATCGGGCCGAGCTTCGCGCGGACCCGGTGGCTGGCAATGACGCGGTAAACAACTGAAAGCCTTCGCATGACCGACGACAAAGATGCGAAGCTGATCGAGGCCGGGCGAAAGCTGTTCACCCGCGACTGGCAGTTCATCTGGGCTTCGCCCTCGATCGAAACGCTGCCGCCGATGGCGGGGCTGGAGATCGCCTTTGCCGGCCGTTCCAATGTCGGCAAGTCGAGCCTGATCAACGCACTCACCGGCCGCAACGCGCTCGCGCGCACCTCGCATACGCCGGGCCGCACCCAGGAGCTGATCTTCTTCGAGGTTCCGGGCAAGACGGACCTGCGGCTGGTCGACATGCCAGGTTATGGCTATGCCAAGGCGCCGAAGTCGCAGGTGGCGTCCTGGACCGAGCTGATCCACAAATTCCTGCTCGGACGCGCCTCGCTGGCGCGCGTCTATTTGCTGATCGACGCGCGGCATGGGCTGAAGGACGTCGATCTCGAAGTCCTCGGGACGCTCAACCGCTCCGCCGTCAGCTACCAGATCGTGCTGACCAAGGCCGACCAGATAAAACCCTCCGAGCTGCAGTCGCGCATCACAGAGACGGAGGCCGCGCTGGCCAAGCATCCGGCCGCATTCCCGAACGTGCTCGCGACCTCGTCACGGAGCTCGACCGGCATGGCCGAGCTGCGCGCCGCGATGGCGAAGCTGCTGGAGGAGCGGACCAAATGATGGCTCGCCTGTTGCTTGGGCTTGCCGGTTTGATGGGCGCCGCCGGGGTCGCGCTGGCCGCCGCCTCCGCACATGGCGGCGATGCCAGCCGGCTGGCCGCCGCCAGCGCCATGCTGTTGTTTCATGCAACTGCCATACTTGGCGTTATCGCCCTGCTCGCTCGCGGTCTTCTGCACGGCGGAATTGGCCTCATTGCCGCGGTCGGCTTCGCAGCCGGTGCCGCGCTGTTCGCCGGCGACCTCACCTTGCGGCAATATGCGGGACATTCGCTGTTTCCGTATGCGGCGCCAACGGGCGGAACGGTGATGATCCTGAGCTGGCTGGCGGTGACGCTGGCGGCAGTGGTGGCGAAGCGCTAGCCCGTAACGCGACCGCGTCCGGGGCACGAAGACCACTTTGCGCTGCCCCCGCCAATCGGATAGAACGCGGCCCGAGTATCCCGCCAGCGAGATCCGCCTCATGACCGAAATCTCACCGCTCGACCAGGCCCGCATCCTGTCCGAGGCGCTGCCGCACATGCAGCAGTATGACGAGGAAACCATCGTCATCAAGTATGGCGGCCATGCCATGGGGGACGAGGAAGCCGCGAAGAATTTTGCCCGCGACATCGTGCTGCTCGAGCAGACCGCGATCAATCCGGTGGTGGTGCATGGCGGCGGCCCGCAGATCGCGACCATGCTCAAGCGTCTCGGCATCGTCTCGGAATTCGCAGCAGGCTTGCGCATCACCGATGCCGCGACCATCGAGATCGTCGAGATGGTGCTGGCCGGCTCCGTCAACAAGCAGATCGTCGGCTACATCAACGAGGCCGGCGGCAAGGCCGTGGGCCTCTCGGGCAAGGACGCCAATATGGTGAAGGCGTCGAAGACGACGCGCACCATCATCGATCCGGACTCGCATATCGAGAGGGCGGTCGATCTCGGCTTCGTCGGCGATCCTGAAAAGGTCGACCTGACGCTGCTCAACCAGCTGATCGGCTACGAGCTGATCCCGGTGCTGGCACCGCTCGCGACCTCGAAAGAGGGCCAGACGCTGAACATCAACGCCGACACTTTTGCAGGTGCCGTGGCCGGCGCGCTCAAAGCAAAGCGGCTGCTGCTGCTCACCGACGTGCCGGGTGTGCTCGACAAGTCGAAGAAGCTGATCCCGCAGCTCTCGGTCAAGGACGCGCGCAAACTGATCGCCGACGGCACCATTTCCGGCGGCATGATCCCGAAGGTCGAGACCTGCATCTATGCGCTCGAACAGGGCGTCGAGGGCGTCGTCATCATCGACGGCAAGATGCAGCACGCGGTGCTGCTCGAGCTCTTCACCAACCAGGGCACGGGAACGCTGATCCACAAGTGAGAGATGAGCGGCCAGGGACAGAGCTGGGAGGGCGGCGGCCTCGCCGCTCTTTCCTCGCGCGCTTCCTGATGACGCTGCCGGCCGCTGCCGTCTCGTTTGTCTTCTCCTCCGCGCCTGCTTTCGCCGATTTGAAAATCTGCAACCGCATGTCCTATGTCGTCGAGGCCGCGATCGGCATCGACGACAAGGCGGCGACCGCGACGCGGGGCTGGTTCAGGATCGATCCCGCCACCTGTCGCGTGGTGGTGCAGGGCACGCTCTCCGCCGACCGCATCCTGCTCAACGCCCGCGCGCTCGGCGTCTATGGCGCTTCGCCCATCCCGCAGAACGGCAGCGACACGCTGTGCGTCGCGCAGGACAATTTCGTCATCGCGGCGGCGCGGCAGTGCCGCAGCGGCCAGACCCAGGCCGCCTTCACCCAGATCACGCCGACGCAGGGCGCGGACGGCAATTTGGTCGCCTATCTCGCCGAGGATTCCGAATATGACGACGAGCAGGCCCGCCTCGCCGCCATCCAGCGGCTTTTGTTGATCGCAGGCTACGACATCGGTGCGATCGATGGCGTCGACGGACCGAAGACACAAGGCGCGTTGGCCGCGTTCCTGAAGAGCCGCGGATTGTCGTCCGACATCCTGTCATCGCCGAACCTCTTCAAGACCATGGTCGACGCGGTGCAGACGCCGTCCGCCACCGGCCTGACCTGGTGCAACGACACCCCGCACAAGGTGATGGCGGCGGTCGCCACCGACGACGGCAAGTCGGTGACGAGCCGCGGCTGGTACCGCATCGATCCCAAGACCTGCCTGCACCCCGACGTGACCGGCCAGCCCAGGCAGATCTTCAGCTTCGCCGAGGCCATCGACGCCGACAACCGCGTCGTCAAGCTGAAGGACAGGCCGCTGAACTGGGGCGGCGACAAGCAGCTCTGCACGCGCGAGACCAAGTTCGAGACCAACGAGCAGACCGATTGCGGCGCGCGCGGGTTTGCGGCGACGGGTTTTGGTGCGGTAGACATGTCGAGCGGCGGCAAGACGCTGCGGTTTGCGGTGCCGTGAGGGGTGAGATGATGACGGCGATGCCACATACTCCGTCGTCGTCCTGGCGAACGCCAGGACCCATTACCCCGAATGCCAATTGCTGCGGCAAGCTGGGACCACTAGCCGTCGCCAAACTCCACCCTGTGGTTATGGGTCCTGGATCGGCGCTGCGCTTGTCCAGGACGACGAACTGAGAGTTTGTTGACATGACCTCACCCCGCGCCTTCGCCCATGTCGACACCTGGGTGTTCGACCTCGACAACACGCTCTATCCGCACCACGTCAATCTGTGGCAGCAGGTCGATGCGCGGATCGGGGAATTCGTGTGCAACTGGCTGAACGTGGGACCAGAGGAAGCGCGCAAGATCCAGAAGGATTATTACCAGCGCTTCGGCACGACCATGCGCGGCATGATGACCCTGCATGGCGTGCGCGCCGACGATTACCTCGCCTACGTCCACAAGATCGACCATTCGCCGCTGGAGCCGAACCCGGCGCTTGGCGAGGCCATCGCAAAATTGTCGGGCCGCAAGCTGATCCTGACCAACGGCTCGGTCGATCATGTCGATGCCGTGCTGGCGCGGCTCGGCCTCGGGTCGCATTTCGACGGCGTATTCGACATCATCGCCGCCGGATTCGAGCCGAAGCCGGCACCGCAGACCTACCGCAAGTTTCTCGCCGACCATGCGGTCGATCCGAGCCGCGCCGCGATGTTCGAGGACCTCGCCCGCAACCTCACCGTTCCGCACCAGCTCGGCATGACCACGGTGCTAGTGGTGCCCGACGGCACCAAGGAGGTGGTGCGCGAGGATTGGGAGCTGGAAGGTCGGGACGCCGCCCATGTCGACCACGTCACGGATGATCTGGCGGGGTTTTTGGACAGGCTGCCCCACCCCAAGTAGCCCGTCATCCCCCGCGAAGGCGGGGTATCCAGTAATCACGGCCATCTCGATTCATCACGACCGCCACGGCGTACTGGATCACCCGCTTTCGCGGGTGATGACGCCGAACCAAGCTTGACTCTCCCGGCCCAAATCCCGAAAAAAGCGCCCCAATCCATCAAAATTGCCGATCCGAAGAGGAAACCCCGATGTCCCTCCAAGCCCTCGAATCCACCATCAATAGCGCGTTCGACGCGCGCGACGGCGTCTCGACCTCGACCAAGGGCGAGGTCCGCGAGGCCGTGGATCACGCGCTGGAGATTCTGGACAAGGGTGAGGCCCGCGTCGCCGAGCGCGAGGCGAGCGGCAAGTGGAAGGTCAATCAATGGCTGAAGAAGGCGGTGCTGCTGTCGTTCCGCCTCAACGACATGGGCGCCATTCCCGGCGGCCCCGGCAAGGCGACCTGGTGGGACAAGGTGCCCTCGAAGTTCGACGGCTGGGGCGAGAACCGCTTTCGCGACGCCGGCTTCCGCGCCGTCCCCGGCTCGATCGTCCGCCGCTCGGCCTTCATCGCCCGCAACGTCGTG
The DNA here is from genome assembly GCF_023073335.1 of Bradyrhizobium sp. 21. Classification (GTDB taxonomy): domain Bacteria; phylum Pseudomonadota; class Alphaproteobacteria; order Rhizobiales; family Xanthobacteraceae; genus Bradyrhizobium. The sequence goes on along the minus strand of NZ_JADPJG010000035.1, from coordinate 765,522 downwards.
CTGATGCCGTCCTTCGTCAATCTCGGCGCCTACGTCGATGAATCCACCATGATCGACACATGGTCGACGGTCGGCTCCTGCGCGCAGATCGGCAAGCGCGTCCACATCTCCGGCGGCGTCGGCATTGGCGGCGTGCTCGAGCCGCTGCAGGCCGAGCCCGTCATCATCGAGGACGATTGCTTCATCGGTGCGCGCTCCGAGGTCGCCGAGGGCGTGATCGTGCGCAAGGGCGCGGTGCTGGCGATGGGGGTGTTCCTGGGCGCCTCCACCAAGATCGTCGACCGCGAGACCGGCGAGGTTTTTGTCGGCGAGGTGCCTGAATATTCGGTGGTGGTGCCCGGCACGCTGCCCGGCAAGCCCATGAAGAACGGCCAGCCCGGCCCGAACCCCGCGTGCGCCATCATCATGAAGCGCGTGGACGAGCGCACCCGCTCCAAAACCAGCATCAACGAGCTGCTGCGGGATTAAGTTCGGCCAAGCTGCTATCCACCGTCGTCCCGGCGAAGGCCGGGACCCATACCCCCAGGGAGTGGTTTGGCGAAGACTCCGAGTTAGCAGCTTCGTGACCAAATGTGTTTTGTGGTTATGGGTCCCGGCCTTCGCCGGGACGACACCGAGAGTCCGTCGAACCCACCCTCCCACCATCGCGACCAACATCCGGGCGACCTCTCCCGCCCGGAGCCTTTGGCATGGACTGGACCTGGTATCTCTTCCGCTTCGACCGCCGCATCAACCGCGCTTTGCTGTGGCAGGCGCTGCTGATCGTTGCGCTGCTGGCGGCCATGCTGGGCGTGATCGGTCAGGTGATTCACCTCTTCAACGCCGAGGGAGCGTTGAAGTTATCTATCAAGCTCGATTTCGACTTCGGCCTCGACGACCTCTTCAAGCTGGTCGACCCCCGGGCCTACGGCTCGCTGGCATCATTCGACCGCGCGACGCTGATTCTGAAGGCATTCGGCATGGCGCTGTTCTCATGGATTTTCGTGGCGACGGCCACCAAGCGGCTGCACGATCGCGACCGGAGCGGCTTGTGGATCGTTCCGTTCTTCCTCATCCCCGGCCTGTTCAGTCAGTTCTCGGACCTGCTGCCCGATTCCAACTGGATGCTGCCGTTCAGTCTGGCAGCTTCCAGCCTGTGGCTATGGGGCTTCGTCGAAATGTTCTGCGTTCCCGGCACCTCGGGCACCAACCGGTTCGGTCCCGATCCGCTGGCCGAGATGGAGGACGGCGCCGTACCTGCCTCGCCCCTGGCGATAAGCTGGGACCAGCAAAGCGAGATCGAATTTGTCCCGCCCAGCGCTAGCCCACCCGGCGGCATGCATGTTAAGCGGGGCACATGACCGATGCTCTCTCGATTGCCCGCGATCTGATCCGCTGCCCCTCGGTAACTCCTGAAGATGCCGGTGCGCTGGGCGTGCTTGAAACAGCCCTCAACGCTGCCGGGTTCATTTGCCACCGCGTGACCTTCAGCGAGGCAGGCTTTGCCGACGTCGACAATCTCTATGCGCGGATCGGCACTGACGGGCCGCACATCACCTTCGCCGGCCACACCGACGTGGTGCCGCCGGGCGACGAGAGCGCCTGGAGCGTCGGCGCGTTCTCCGGCGAGGTGAAGGACGGTTTTCTGCACGGCCGCGGCGCGGTTGACATGAAGGGCGGCATCGCCTGCTCGGTTGCCGCGGTGCTGGAGCATCTCTCCGCCAACGACGGCAAGCCGCGCGCCGACGGAACCGGCTCGATCTCGTTCCTGATCACCGGCGACGAGGAAGACGTCTCCATCAACGGCACCATCAAGCTGTTGAAGTGGGCCGCGGAGCGCGGCGAAAAATTCGACCATTGCGTGCTCGGCGAGCCCTCCAATGTCGAGACGCTCGGCGACACCATCAAGGTCGGCCGCCGCGGCTCGCAATCCGGCACGCTTTACGTGGACGGCGTGCAGGGCCATGTCGCCTATCCGCACCGCGCCGCCAATCCGGTGCCTGATATCTCGCGGCTGATCGTCGCGATCTCCGACGAGCCGCTCGACCATGGCAGCGCGCAGTTCCAGGCCTCCAATCTCGAATTCACCTCGGTCGACGTCGGCAACAAAGCCAACAACGTCATCCCCGGCGAGGCCCGCGCAAAGTTCAACATCCGCTACAACGACAACCATACGCAAGCGAGCCTGCGCGAGCTGGTCGAGACGCGGCTGACCAAAGCCTGCGGCAACCGCATCCGCGCCCGCATCGTCTGGGAGCCCTCGAACTCCAACGTGTTCGTGACCAAGCCCGGCCCGTTCACCGAACTCGCGGTGTCGGCGATCGAAGAGGTGACAGGCCGTAAGCCGGAGCTGTCGACGTCAGGCGGCACCTCGGATGCGCGGTTCATTTCGAGCTATTGCCCGGTGATCGAGTTCGGCCTGGTCGGCCAGACCATGCACCAGGTCGACGAGCGCGTGCCGGTGGTTGACCTGGAGAAGCTGACGAAGGTGTATCGCGGGATTTTGGCGAGGTATTTTGGGTAGGGCGCAAGCGCTTTACACTCCGCCCTCGCCTCTCACTCCGCTGTCATCGCCCGGCTTGACCGGGCGATCCAGTACTCCGAGACCGTCGTAGTTCAATCGAGAAGCCGCGGCGTACTGGATGCCCCGCCTCCGCGGGGCATGACACCGCTGGTTGGGCGAGAGCTCTGCTTCTCGCTAGTAATCCACCTTCATCAGGTACAGCCCGTCCGGCGGGGCGACGATGCCGCAGGCGGCGCGGTTGCGGGCGGCGAGCGCTGCGGAGAGATCGTTGGCGGTCCAGCGGCCTTCGCCGACCCAGGCCAGCGACCCCACCATCGAGCGCACCTGGCTGTGCAGGAACGAGCGCGCCGAGGTGAGAATGGTGATCTCGCGGCCGTCGCGCTCGACGTCGAGCTGATCGAGCGTCTTCTCCGGCGACTTGGCCTGGCACTCGGTGTCGCGAAACGTGGTGAAATCATGCTTGCCGAGCAGGCGCTGCGCCGCCGCATGCATCGCATCGGCATCGAGCTTGCGTGGAATGCGCCAGGCGTGGCCGACATCGAGCGCGAGATTGGCGCGGGTGTTGACGATGCGATAGCGGTAATGGCGCTTCACCGCCGAGAAGCGCGCCTCGAACGTATCAGGCACGATCTCGGCCTCGAGCACCGCCACCGGATACGGGCGCAGATGCGCGTTGAGGCCGTCGCGAAAGCGGCCCGGCGGAAACTGCTTGTCGATATCGACATGCGCGACCTGGCCGCGCGCGTGCACGCCGGCGTCGGTGCGGCCGGCGCCATGGACCCGCAAATCCGCGCCGGTCATCGCCTTCACGGCCGCTTCCAGCGCGCCCTGCACCGAGGGCAACGTCTCCTGCACCTGCCAGCCGAAGAACGGCGCGCCGTCATATTCGATGGTGAGCTTGTAGCGGGGCATCTCAATCCGGGTGGTGTCATCATCCGCGAAGGCGGATGATCCAGTACTCCGCAGCCTATCCGTTCAACCGAGAAGCCTCGGCGTACTGGATACCCCGCCTTCGCCGGGTATGACAGCGTTAGGTGAATTTCGCGCCTGCCCTTAAGGGCACGCCGCGCAAGAAGTCCACCGCCTGCATGCGGGCCTTGCCTTCGCGCTGGATCTCGACGATGCGGATCGCGCCCTCGCCGCAAGCGATGGTGAGGAGGTCGTCGAGCACCTCACCCGGCGTGCCGGAGCCCTTTGCCAATTCGCAGCACAGGATCTTTACGCGCGCATTTTCCTCGACGCCTGTAAGCTCGGCCCAGGCACCGGGAAACGGCGACAGACCGTGGATGTGGCGCAGCACGGCGCGGGCGGGCTTCGTCCAGTTGATCCGCGCCTCGGCCTTGTCGATCTTGGCGGCATAGGTGACGCCGTCCTCGCTCTGCTTCTTGAGCTGGAGCCCGCCGCGGGCGAGCGCGGCCATGGCGCGCACCATCAGATCGGCGCCGAGGCGGGAGAGCCGATCGTGCAGATCGGCCGCGGTCATGGTGTCCGTGATCGCAAGGCGCTCGGCCATGGCGACGTCGCCGGTATCGAGGCCGACATCCATCTTCATCACCATCACGCCGCTCTCGGCATCGCCGGCCATGATCGCGCGGTTGATGGGGGCCGCGCCCCGCCAGCGTGGCAGCAGCGACGCATGCAGATTGTAGCAGCCCAGCTTTGGCGCATCGAGGATCGCCTGCGGCAGGATCATGCCGTAGGCCACGACGACGGCCGCATCCGCGTCGAATGCGCGAAACTCGTCGAGTGCTTCCTGTGTCTTCAACGTCTTCGGCGTCAGCACGGGAACGCCGAGTTTTCGCGCAGCCTCTTCGACCGGGGTCGGCTGCAATTGCAGGCCGCGCCGTCCGCCTGGCTTCGGCGCACGCGTATACACGGCCACGATCTCGTGGCCATGCGCGACGAGCTCGAGCAGCGTCGGCACGGAGAAATCGGGCGTGCCCATGAAGATCAGGCGGAGGGGCATCGACGAAGAACCTTACTCCGCGCGCTTGGCGGCTTTCTCGAACTTCTTGATCACGCGGTCGCGCTTGAGTTTTGACAGATAGTCGACGAACAAGACGCCGTTGAGATGGTCGATCTCGTGCTGGATGCAGGTGGCGTAGAGACCTTCGGCGTCCTCCTCGTGCACCTTGCCGTCCAGATCCGTATAACGCACGCGTACCTTCGCAGGACGTTCGACCTCCTCGTAATATTCGGGGATCGACAGGCAGCCTTCCTCGTAGACCGAGACATCCTCGGAGGAGGCGATGATTTCCGGATTGATGAAGACGCGCGGCTCCGGCTTGGTCTCGCCGTCCGGGTCGGGCTTGGCGAGGTCCATGGTGATCAGACGCAGCGGCTGCGCGATCTGGATCGCCGCCAGGCCAATGCCGGGCGCGTCGTACATGGTCTCGAACATGTCGTCGGCAAGCTTGCGGATCTCCGGCGTGACCTTCTCGATCGGCTTGGAGACCAGACGCAGCTGCTTGTCGGGCAGGATGATGATTTCTCTGAGGGCCATGGCCGCGATTTAATCCGCGCGCGGGAAGCGGTCAATGCGGCCGGGAACCCCGTTAACGCTCCGCTAACCATAAAACTTCAGGTTTCGTTAACCATAAAAATTAAGGGAGCGTTTACCGTAAATGTTCGCTATTCGTTCGTACGGCGGAGCGAATCGGCTAGAAGCAGAGGCATGAACGAGATCATTTTCCTGGCTGGCGACTGGCCGGTGCGCACCGTGGACGCGCTGATCGGCTTCGGCGCGCTGGTCCTCATCCTGATGGTGGTGATCGCCGTCGTAATCGCCCGCTCCGGGCGGCGGGGCGCGGAACTCGCGATGGCCAATGCGATCCGCGCCGACGAGCTCGAGGAGCGCCTGAGCCAGGTGCTGCACGCCCAGAGCGAGGCTTCGGGCCGGGTCGACGCCATGACCCAGACGCTCGCCGGCCGTCAGGCCGACATGGCGCGTTCGGTCAACGAGCGGCTGGATTCGGTGACCCATCGCGTCGGCCAATCGATGGAAAACACCACGCGCAACACCATGGATAGCCTGCGCGCGCTGCACGAGCGGCTCGGCATCATCGACAGCGCACACAAGAACCTCACCGACCTCACCACGCAGGTGACGACCCTGCGCGACGTGCTCGCCAACAAGCAGTCGCGCGGCGCATTCGGACAAGCGCGGATGGAGGCGATCGTCCAGGACGGTCTTCCGAAGGGCGCTTACGAATTCCAGTTCACGCTCTCGACCGGCAAGCGGCCTGATTGCGTGGTGTTCCTGCCCGACCAGCGTCCGCTCTGCATCGACGCGAAATTCCCGCTGGAAGCGATGACTGCGCTGCACGATGCCCGCAGCGACGAGGAGAAGCGGATCGCCACGCAAAGGCTGCGCGGCGACGTCATGAAGCATGTCAGCGACATCGCCGAGAAATACCTCGTCGCCGGCGAAACCCAGGAAATGGCGCTGATGTTCGTGCCGTCGGAGTCGGTCTACGCCGAGATCCATGACGGTTTCGACGACGTGATCCAGAAGGCCTATCGCGCCCGCGTCGTGCTGGTGTCGCCTTCGCTTTTGATGCTGGCGATCCAGGTGATGCAGCAGATCATGAAGGACGCGCGCATGCGCGACGCCGCCGACCAGATCCGCACCGAGGTGATCAAGCTCGGCGACGACCTCGGTCGCCTTAGGGATCGCGTGGTGAAATTGCAGAAGCACTTTGCCGACGCGAACGAGGACGTGCGGCAGGTGCTGATCTCCGCCGACAAGATCGAGAAGCGCGCCGGGCGGATCGAGGAGCTCGATTTCAGCAAGACCGACGCGCCAACGGAGGGACCGCATCTGGTGGCCACCGGTGCGCCCGAGCTGTTCCCGCGGAAGCTTCAGGCGGGGGAGTGATTCGCGCTGAGATGCGGTAACCTGCCGCCTCAATCTCGCTGTCGTCGCCCGGCTTGACCGGGCGACGACTACCTCCCTCGTCGGCCAGAATCTGCTAACACCACCGCATGACCGCACCCGACGCGACCTCCCCTGCTGCGACCTCCGCTCCCACCACCTCCTGGCGCGACGGCCTTGCCGTCTACCTGCAGCCGCGGGTGCTGATCGTGCTGTTCCTCGGCTTCTCCTCGGGGCTGCCGCTGGCGCTGTCGGGCTCGACGCTGCTGGTGTGGATGCGGGAATCCGGCGTCGATCTCAAGACCATCGGGCTGTTTGCGCTGGTCGGCACACCCTACACGCTGAAATTCCTGTGGGCGCCTCTGGTGGATGCGATGCACGTCCCGCTGTTCACGCGCGCGTTCGGGCGACGGCGCGGTTGGCTGCTGTTCTCGCAATTGCTGCTGATCATCGCGATCCTGCTGCTGGCACTGACCGACCCCGCCCGCTCGCCGTTCTATGTCGCGCTCGGCGCGCTGCTGGTGGCGACGACGTCCTCGACGCAGGACATCGTGGTCGATGCCTTCCGCGTCGAGAGCCTGCCGGAGAGCGAGCAGGCAGCCGGCATGGCGTCCTATGTCGCGGCCTACCGCATCGGCATGCTGGTCTCGACCGCCGGCGCGCTGTTCATCGTCTCGGGCTTCGAGAGCACCGGCATCACCCGCACATCCGCCTGGATGTGGGGCTATGTCGTGATGGCGGGAATGGTGCTGATCGGAACGATCACCGCGCTGGTCGCGACCGAGCCCGAGCAGTCGGTGCGGGCGGAAGCTGCGACGCAAACGGAGACCGCGTTCGCACGCGTGCTGCGCGCGGCGATCGGCGCCTTCTCGGAATTCCTGATGCGGAAAGACGCGCTCGCCGCGCTCGCCTTCGTCGTGCTGTTCAAGTTCACCGACGCCTTCTCCGGCACGATGACCGCGCCGTTCGTGATCGACCTCGGTTTCTCCCGCACCGACTATGCGGCGATCGTGAAGGGCGTCGGCCTTGCTGCGACGCTGATCGGCGGCTTCGCCGGCGGTTTTGTCGCGCGGCGCTATTCGCTTGCGACCAGCCTCTGGATCGGCGGCGTATTGCAGGCGGTCGCCAACCTCTCCTTCTCCTGGCTGGCCTTCGTCGGCACCAGCCAATGGGCGCTCGCCTTCGCCATCATTTGTGAAAACTTCACCAGTGCCATCGGCACGGTGATCTTCGTCGCCTATCTCTCGGCGCTGTGCCAGAACCCGCTGCACACAGCGACGCAATATGCGTTGCTCACCGCGCTTGCGGCGGTGGGGCGGACCTATCTGTCATCAGGTGCCGGCTTCGTGGCGGACATCACCGGCTGGCCGCTGTTCTTCGCGGTCTGCATGCTGGTGGCGATCCCGAGCCTGATCCTGCTGGTCTGGCTGCAGAAGCGCGGACATTTCGAGGCACTGGGGCCGGTGCTGGTGTAACGCTCAGGTCTCCCCTTCGTCATTGCGAGCGAAGCGAAGCAATCCAGACTATCTCCGCGGAAACAGTCTGGATTGCTTCGTCGCAAGAGCTCCTCGCAATGACGACGGAGAGAGGATCCGCCCCCTACTGCTTCTTGATCAAACTCCACTTCGTGATCACGGCTTCGCTCATCTGGCCGGGATCGCTGGCGCAGGCGACCTCGTCGACCTTGACCGAGATCTCCTTGCCGGCGAACGTCTTCAGCTGCGCGGCCTGCGCGTCGCCGCTGGGAACGAGCTGGAAGGTCTCGGGTCCGGTCTCGAGATTGCACAGGCCGCTCGGCGCCGGCAGACGGCGCGGCTCGGAGGTGATCTGGTAGGTCGCAACCCGTTTGCCGACATTCTTGACGTCGCGCACTTTCATCGCGTTCAGTGCGCCCGAGAGCACGTCGCCGGTGTTGATCGGCTTGCCGGGTTTTGACGGCGGCGGCGCCTCATCGCCCTGCTGCGCGGAGATGGCCGGTGTCACCAGCATCATCATCGTCGCGACCAAAGCCCATCGTGTGGCGAAAAGTTTCGTCATGTCGTCCGTTCCGTAAGTCTGGATGGCTAGAACAAGGTGCGCTGCCGCATCGCGGCCGATAGCGTACCTTCATCGAGATAATCAAGCTCGCCGCCGACCGGCACACCATGGGCGAGCCGGGTTACTTTTACGTTGGCGTCCTGAAGCAGGTCGGTGATGTAGTGTGCCGTGGTCTGGCCGTCGACGGTGGCATTCAGCGCCAGGATGACCTCATGCACCTGCGCGTCATGCGCGCGCGCCACCAGCGCCTCGATGGTGAGGTCCTGCGGGCCGACGCCGTCGAGCGGCGACAATGTCGCGCCCAGCACATGATAGCGCCCCTGCGTCGCATTGGCCCGCTCCAGCGCCCAGAGATCGGCGACGTCGGCGACGACGACGATGATGGCGCCGTCGCGCTTCGGATCGATGCAGACCGTGCAGGGATTTTGCGTGTCGATGTTGCCGCAGGTCTTGCAGACCTCGACCTTATCGAGCGCGACCTGCATGGCCGAGGACAGCGGCATCATCAGCGCTTCGCGCTTCTTGATCAGATGCAACGCCGCGCGCCGCGCGGAGCGCGGACCCAGGCCCGGCAGCCGTGCGAGAAGCTGGACCAGCCGCTCGATTTCAGGACCTGCAACCGCGCCCATGTTACTGGCCGAACATCCCCGGCGGCAGGCTGAGCCCGCCCGTGAGCGCCTGCATCTTCTCCTGCATGGCGGCTTCCGCCTTGCGGCGGGCGTCACCAAGCGCGGTGACGAGCAGATCTTCCAGCACCTCGCGCTCCTCTGGCTTCATCAGCGAGGGATCGATCTTGATGCCCTTCACGTCCATCTTCGCCGTCATGCGCACGGCGACGAGACCGCCGCCGGAGATGCCTTCGACCTCCACGTTGGCGAGCTGGTCCTGCATCTCCTGCATCTTGGATTGCAGCTGCTGCGCCTGCTTCATCATGCCGAAAATATCGACCATCGGTGCTGTCCTTGGAAAGAAAGGGCTAAAGCGCGATTAGACGCGCTTTAGCATCCTGTTGCGCATGATCTTATCGGAAAACCGCTTCACACTTTTCCGGATCGTGCTCTAGAGATCGTCGCCGTCGGAACCATCGGGCGGATCGTCACTGCCATAGTCCGCATTCATATTGGTTTCCGGTGTCTCGGGCGCAAGCTTGCGGACCTCGACGACCTTCGCACCCGGGAAGCGCGACAGCACCTCCTGCACCCGCGGATCGGCCTCGGCGGTGCGCGCATGCTCCTGCTTGGCCGCATGGTTGACCGAACGCAGCGTCGGCTGGCCCTGCTCGTTGGAAACGATCACGGTCCAGCGGCGGCCAGTCCACTGCTCGAACTTGCGCGCCAGCTCGGTGATCATGGTCTTGGAGGCGTTCGGCTCGAGCGCAATCTCCAGCCGGCCCTCCTCGAAACGGACGAGGCGCATGTCGCCTTCGAGCGCGCCCTTGGTCAGGACGTCGCGCTTCTGGCCGGCGAGCGCGACGAGCTGGGTGAAGCTCGTGACCCGCAGCACGGGTGCGGCGGCTTGCGGGCTAGCTGCAGGCACAGGTGCGGCCATCTGCGGCCGGGCACCGCCGCCGAACGATGACGGCGACGAACTCGGCATACGAACTGGCGCTGCGGAAGCCACCGGCGCGGCCGGTGCGCTGCGCGCGGCACTACCGCCGCTCGCGACCGGCGAACCGCCGCCGTTCTGCTCCAGCATTTTGAGCGCCTCATCCGGCGTCGGCAAATCAGCGACATAAGCGATGCGCACCAGCACCATCTCGGCGGCTGCCGCGGGCCGCGTCGCGGCCTGCACCTCGGTGATGCCCTTGAGCAGCATCTGCCACATCCGCGACAGCACGCGCATCGAGATTTTCGAGGCGAAATCCCGCGCGCGCACGCGCTCGGTCTCGCCATAGGCGACGTTGTCGGCGGTCGCCGGAACGATCTTGACGCGGGTGACGAAATTGACGAATTCCGCGAGGTCGGACAGCACCACGATCGGATCGGCGCCGACGTCGTACTGGTCGCGGAACTCCCTGAAGGCGCTCGCAATGTCGCCGCGCGCCAGCGAATCGAAGAGGTCGATCACACGCGTGCGGTCGGCGAGCCCCAGCATCTGCCTGACGGCGTCGGCCTTCACGGTGCCCGCCGCATGCGCGATGGCCTGGTCGAGCAGCGACAGCGAGTCGCGCACCGAGCCTTCGGCGGCACGCGCGATAATGCCGAGCGCCTCCGGCTCGATCTCGACGTTTTCCTTGGCCGCGATGTTGGCGAGATGCTTCATCAGCACGTCGGCCTCGACGCGGCGCAGGTCGAAACGCTGGCAGCGCGACAGCACCGTGACGGGAACCTTGCGAATCTCTGTCGTGGCGAACACGAATTTGGCGTGCTCCGGCGGTTCCTCCAGCGTCTTCAGGAAGGCATTGAACGCCGCCGTCGACAGCATGTGGACTTCGTCGATGATGTAGACCTTGTAGCGGGCGCTGGCTGGCGCGTAGCGAACGCTGTCATTGATCTGACGAACGTCGTCGACGCCGGTATGCGAGGCCGCGTCCATCTCCAGCACGTCCATGTGCCGGCTTTCCATGATGGCCTGGCAATGCACGCCGAGCGTCGGCATGTGGACGGTCGGGCCCTTCACCGAACCATCCGGCATCTCGTAGTTGAGCGCACGGGCGAGAATGCGCGCGGTGGTGGTCTTGCCGACCCCGCGGACGCCGGTGAGGATCCAGGCCTGCGGAATCCGCCCGGTCTCGAACGCGTTGGAGACGGTGCGGACCACGGCCTCCTGGCCGATCAGATGGTCGAATGAGGAGGGCCGGTATTTGCGCGCGAGCACCCGGTAAGGCGCGTTGCTGGCCTGGCCGGCGCTGTCAGGGTTGGGAGGGGCGCCAGCGTCGGTCATCGGTCGATCCGCAATGAAATCTCTCTCGGCCGGCGTTTTGCGGAAAGGAGCGCGCTGGCGGGAAGCCCGCCGGCGCAATTCGCTCGGAAAAACAGGTAGGAGACTGACGAGCGACCCGATCCGGACCTCGTTAGGGCTGCTTCCTTCCGGACCTGACCCGGTTGGCGAGTGGCTCGTCCACCGCCAATCTCCCGGTCCCTATTTGGGGCCAAAAGGGCCGGAAAGCAAGCGGGGACCGGTCGAAAACCGCCGCCGGATTCGTCTCCCCAACGAGGCTCCGCAGGCTCACGGAACCGGCGGAGGAAGCTCGACCGGCTTTTGACGGTTCGAGATCGAGCCACGGGCGAGGAGCCTGACGATCGGATAGTAGAGAAGGTATGCGATAAACTCGAATAATTTGGTCATGAGCCATATCAAGCCAAGATAGACCGCCGTTAACACCAGCACGATGCCCAGAGTGAATAGGGCTCGCAGCAAGCCCTCCGTGACAGCGAAATAGATATAGATTGGCAAGAGAAGGAGAACGACAAAGACAACGGCCCAGAACGCGATGACCCTGCGGTACAGCCACTTTTCGAACTCGAGTGCAAACGTCTTGAAAACGGCATCCAGCCCGTCATGAGACAATTCGTAGAGGCGAGCGCGCTCGCTGCCGACGTTGAAGCCCTCTTGTTTCTTGAGGAAGCCGTAGGAATGAGCCTTGTCGAGCGTGCCGGCAATCCACGTGATCAGCGTCTCGTTGGGTTCGGATCGCTGTTCGACCGGCTTTAGCAGATAGCGCTGAACCGACCACCCCTTCCCCGCGGCAACGGCCGGGCCGGCAATGCCGAGATCCTTCAACAGCAGCTTTTGAGCCAGCATCTCGGCGGTGACCGATGCCTTCACCCCCTGGGCGACTGACAAATGCCTCGCCAGACCCGCCCACAGGACGCGCTGGTCGGCCGCAAAGGACTGCCCGGACGATGAGTCCGTTTCGAGGTGTCGCCATACGAAGTCGCGAATGATCGCATCGGCCCCGCCAAGGCGGGCATAGAGCGTCTGGTCCAGCACCTGATCCGTTCGATCCGCTTCCTCCCACAAGCGATGGCAAACGAGCTGGAGCAGCCCAGGCTCAACGAAGCGGGCTCCGAGACCGAACGCATTCTGCTGACGCAGATCCCGAAGCAGGCTGTCGACAAAGGGCTTGTCGACGCGGACGCGTCCTTCAAGCTCGATCGGCTTGATGACGGCGCGACGAAGTTCTCTTTCCGAGAGCGGCGCAAGCCTGATCATCGACCCATATGCTTCGGGGATGTACTGTTCGACCTCTTCCCACGCGCCCAGCCATTCCTCCCGCATCGTGACAATGATGCGTGTCCCATCGTCCTCGGTGTTCACGGCTTCGGCGAGACAGTCCCAGAGCGCGTTTCGATCGGTGTCCAGCTTGAACACGTCCTCGAACTGGTCCAGCAACAAATAACCGCCGGCTCCTCCGTTCGCCGACACTGTCAGCCGTTCCAAGGCCCCCCGTACCATCGTCTCGGGCCGGGCCGCTCCCCATTCATTGAGATAGACGATCGGATGCTGCTCTCTCAGTTCCGGTATCAGCCTCGATGTCAGGAAGGAGGATTTGCCGATTCCGCTGCGGGCGAACAGCAATGTCAGCGGGTTGATGGCGGATTTCGTCTCGACATAGGCGGCCGCAAGCTCCCTGCCCATGAACAGGTGGCGTTCATCCTCGCGATACGGGCGCAAACCGACGAATGGATTCATGGTGCGAATTCGAGATGCTGCCTGAGGTTCGACAAGAATAGATCGAGCGAAACGTAGTGGATGTTGACGCCGCGCTTCTGCCAGAAAATCGACTCGACGGGGTCGTTCTGCAGCAGGCACGCATAATGCTTGGTCTCCGCGCCGGCCTGGCTTTCGCGAAGCCGATGCAACAACAGGCGGAAATTCCAGTCCGACAGGGAATAGCCGAGAAAGAGAAACTGCGAATTGTGCAACATGCGCTGCAGCTCGATCGGCAGGCGCTGCATCGTGTTCTTGTCCAGGTAGTCGATGTAGTCCTGCTCGGTGATCACGATCGAATTCAACCCTCCGGCGAGGGCTTCGTCCCGTTTGTCCTTCGGAGCGTATGAGATCGCGCTGCCGTGCATCTTGTAGAGAATGACCCGAGGGCTGCTCCCTTCGAGCCTCTGGAGGAGGAGTTCGTCGGCTTCCGCGCGTGTCAGGATCGATTTTCTGGAGAACCCGTCCAGCTTTTCATAGACGATGAGACGGCCCGCATATTTCGACCGACCTAACACGTGAGAGATACAGACATAGGGAATCGACCTGCTCTCGAGCAGTCGCTCGACGAGCGTGTCGTAGTTGGTCGAGACGATGAGCTTCGGCATGTATTGCGCGGGGACCTCGCCGAGGAAGTCCGTGATCGCACAACGATAGGTTTGAGGAACCTTGTCGTGAAACTGAGCCTTGATATAGCTCAGGATGAGATCGCGGTCTCCGGCATACTCGACCAGATACTGCGCAACCTTCGTCAAGGAATCGCCGGCCTGACTGAGAGGATAGCTTGCCAGATTGGCGAGTGCGGCACTGAGCTGGCTGCCGCTCGGAAGAGCTCCCTGTCCCGCTCCAACGAGGGAGGCGGCGGCGCCAAGGAACAGGGTGAGCGCTCGCTGCTCGATCAGCAGACCGATGGCGCGATAGGGTACGGGAAGGGACCCGTTCGTCGCTCCTTCACCCATGTCATCAATCTCAGGTTGATGAGATCTCATTCAAGTCGACCTTTCCGTCACCGTCAAGGAAGAAAGCGGCGGTACCGGGGGGTAGCCAACGGCGGAAACAGCGCTTCCGCCTCTTGGAACGTCTTGCTATGAAACAGTGCCGGGACCCAAAAGGGGTGCGCGGAAGTCTGACAGAAAGCGGTCTGGGGCTGACCATGTCGCCCAAAAGACAAGCTTTTGCGCTCCCGAACGCCCCCTCATCCAACCAGAAAAGCGATTGATCCCAATGGTTACACGCCGTGATGTTGCATCGATTGTCGGACTTGGCGCCATTGGCGCGGTGACCGCGGGCGCGCTGGCGTCCCCGGCCGCGGCCCAGGCGGCCGATCCGAATGAATCGACCTTCGCCCGCATCCGCCGGACCAAGAAGATGCGGATCGGCGCGGTCGGCGGCGGCGCGCCCTATTACATGAAGGATCTCGCCAGCGGCCAGTGGAAGGGCTTTTACGTCGATATCGCCAAGGCACTCGCCGACGACATGGAGGCCGAGCTCGAGATCACCGAGACCACTTGGGGCAATTCGGTGCTCGATCTACAGTCCAACAAGATCGACGTCTTCTTCGGCCTCAACCCGACCCCGAAGCGCGCGCTGGTGATCGACTTCTCGGTGCCGGTCTTCAACAATGCCTTCGGCATCCTCTGCAAGAAGGACTTCAAGCCGAAGAGCTGGGCCGAACTGAACTCGCCCGAGGTCAAGATCGCGGTCGACCAGGGCTCCTCGCACGACCAGGTCGTCAGCCGGCTGATCCCGAAGGCGCAGATCACGCGGCTGAAGACCGCGGACGACGCCACCGCCGCGCTGCAGACCGGCCGCGTCGACGCGCAATGCCTGATCACCATGCTGTCGCTGACGGTGCTGAAGAAGAATCCCTCGCTCGGCCAGTTCGTGCTGCCGACGCCGATCTTCGCGACGACGTCGAACGCCGGCTTCCGCCGCGAGACCGACAAGACCTGGCGCGACTACGTCAACACCTGGATCGACTTCAACAAGGGCCTCGGCTTCATCCGCAACGCGATCATCACCAACATGGAGCTGGTGGGCGTGACCGAAGCGGACATTCCGCCGGGCGTGTCGCTGTAAGGCGTGATGAGTTTGGATCAGGCTCGATCCACAAACGATGCTGCGCCCCCTCTCCCGCTTGCGGGAGAGGTTGTCTCGGCAAGCGAGACTCCCCAAGAGGAGAGAGCCCTCACCCGACGCTTCGCGCCGACCTCTCCCGCAAGCGGGAGAGGTGCAGTGAGACTGCCGCTCTGCCAAACCAGACTTCTTCGCGACTGAGGTCCGACAAAATATGTATCAGTGGGACTTCGGCATCCTCTGGAGCTATCGCTGGCTCTTTCTCAACGGACTCGGCGTCACCGTCGGCTTCACCGTGGTCATCGTCGTGCTCGGGCTCGTCTTCGGCCTGCTCGGCGCGTTCGGCACCCTGTCCCGCTTCAAGGCAGTGCGCCTGATCGCGCTGACCTTCATCGAGGCGTTCCGCTGCACGCCGATCCTGGTGCAATTGATCTGGTTCTATTACGCGCTGCCGATCCTGGCCGGTGTCGAGATGACCCCGATCACGGCCTCAGCGCTGGCGCTCTCGCTCTATGGCGGCTCGTTCTATTCGGAGATCATCCGCGGCGGCATCATCTCCATCGACCGCGGCCAGTCGGAAGCCGGCGCCGCGCTCGGCATGACACCGGGCCAGGCCATGCGGCGCATCGTGCTGCCGCAGGCGATCAAGCGGATGATCCCGGCGCTGATGAACCAGTCGATCATCCAGTTCAAGAACACCTCGCTGGTCTCGGTGCTGGCGGTGCCCGACCTCGTGTATCAGAGCCAGGTCGCCGCCCATGACAGCTACCGACCGCTGGAAACTTACACCGCGGTCGCGGTCGCCTATGCGGCCATCCTGATTCCCCTGACCATCCTGGTCCGGCGCGGCGAGAAGCGACTGGCGGTCGGCGAATGAGCGACACGTCAAAAATCGAGATCCGGGCCTTGCGCAAGAGCTTTGGCACCAACGAGGTCTTGAAGAACATCAATCTCGACGTGGCCAAGGGCGGCGTGGTGGCGCTGATCGGCCCGTCCGGCTCGGGGAAATCGACGCTGCTCCGTTGCGTCAATCTCCTGGTCGCGCCCGACGGCGGCAGCGTCCGCGTCGGCGAAACGCGCTTCTCGTTCGGCGAGGGTGCGAGGCTCCCCGACGTCAAGACGCTGGCAAGATTTCGCGCCACCACCGGCATGGTGTTCCAGCACTTCAATCTGTTCCCGCACATGACGGCGCTCCAGAACGTGATGGAGGGGCCGGTCACGGTGCGGCGCATGGCCAGGGCGGATGCCGAGAAGCTCGCGCGCGCACAGCTCGCGAAGGTCGGCCTTGCAGAGAAAGCCGACCAATATCCGGCGACGCTCTCTGGCGGCCAGAAGCAGCGCGTCGCGATCGCGCGCGCGCTCGCCATGGAGCCGGACGTGATGCTGTTCGACGAGGCGACCTCGGCGCTCGATCCCGAGCTCGTCGGCGAGGTGCTGAACGTGATCCAGCAGCTCGCCTCCGAAGGCATGACCATGGTGATCGTGACCCACGAGATCGCCTTTGCCCGCGAAGTCGCCGACCGCCTCATCTTCATGCGCGACGGAATCGTGGTCGAGGAAGGCCCGGCGCGGCAGGTGATCGATAATCCCAAGGAAGCCGCGACGCGCGCCTTCCTCAGCCATTTCCACCGCACCGGCGCGCTTGCGCCGGCCAACGCAGCATCGTGATGCCCAATATCGATCGTACATATCTCGTCACCGGCGCCGCCAGCGGCATCGGCCGCGCCACCGCAAAGCTGCTCGCGGCCCCCGGCACCGCGCTCCTGCTGCACACGCGCTCCAACGCAGACGGTCTCGACGCCACCGCGGCGGAGGCCGAAGCGAAAGGCGCCGTGGTCGCAAAGTGCCTCGGCGATCTTGGCGAACAGGCTGCGGCCACCGATGCCATTGCCGCCGCGCAAGGCGCCTTCGGCCGGCTCGACGGATTGATCCTGGTCGGCGGCCATGCCCGCCGCGGCAGCGCCATCGGCACGCCGGCGGATCAGTTCCGGCAGGCGATGGACGAATCGGCGCTGGCTTTCACACGGCTGGTCGACGCCGCGCTGCCGCTGTTGCGCGCCGGCCACGATGCGCGGATCGTGGCCGTGTCGTCGTTCGTGGCGCACGCGATCCGGCCTGAATTTGCGCCGTTCGCCGCGACCGCTGCAAGCCGCGCCGCGCTCGAAGCCCTGGTGCGCCTCACTGCGGTCGAACTCGCCAAGAACGGCATCACCGTCAACGCGGTGGCGCCGGGCCTCATCCTCAAGGACAAGCCGAGCGAGAGCCGGCTGTCGCCCGAGCAGATCGCCGCGACCGAGGCGCTGATCCCGATGCGCCGTCGCGGGCGGCCGGAGGAAGTGGCCGAGATCATCGCCTTCCTGGCCTCGCCGAAGGCGTCGTACGTCACCGGCCAGGTCTGGCACGTCAATGGAGGCCTGACATGACCGAAACGACCGTCGAACGTCTCAGGCTGTTCCTGATCGAAAGCCCGATCAAGATGGCGCGCCTCCAGGGCGTCGGCAACGTCAAGGGCACGGTCAAGCGTGTGCTGATCGAGCTCACCGCAAGCGACGGCGTGGTGGGCTGGGGCGAGGCGGCGCCGTGGGAAGTCTTTACGGGAACGCCGGAAGCGGCGTTTGCCGCGCTCGACATCTATTTGCGCGGAATCGTGCTGGGCAAACCCGTGCGCCGCATTCGCGCGCTGATGGCCGAGCTAGACCGTGCGCTGGTCGGCCATGCCGAGGCCAAGGTCGCGATCGAGATGGCGCTGCTCGACATCGTCGGCAAATCGTCGGGGCTGTCGGTCGCTGACCTTCTCGGCGGCCGTGTGCGCGACACCATCCCGCTGTCGTTCTCCATCGCCGACCCGGATTTCGCTGCCGATCTCGAGCGCATGCGAAAAATGGTTCCCGACGGCAATTTCATTTACAAGGTCAAGACCGGCGTGAAGCCGCATCGCGAGGATCTCGATCATCTCGAGGCGATCCGGAAAGAATTCGGCGACAAGGTCGATTTGCGCGTCGACTACAACCAGGCGCTGGCGCCGTTCGGCGCCATCAAGATCCTGCGCGACGTCGAGCAGTTCGCGCCAACCTTCATCGAGCAGCCGGTGCCGCGCAAATATCTCGACGTGATGGCGCAGCTCACCGCGGCGCTGGAAACGCCCGTGCTCGCCGATGAAAGCTGCTTCGACCGCCGCGACATGATGGAGGTGGTGCGCCGCGAGGCGGCCGACGCCGTCTCGATCAAGCTGATGAAGGCCGGCGGCCTGTTCGAAGCGCAGGCGATCATGGCGATCGCCGACATCGCCGGCCTGCCCGGCTATGGCGGCACGCTGTGGGAGGGCGGCATTGGGCTCGCCGCCGGCACGCAACTGATCGCGGCGACGCCAGGCATCTCGCTCGGCTGCGAATTCTACATGCCGCATCATGTGCTGACCGAGGACGTGCTCGAGGAGCGCGTCGCCAATCGCGGCGGCCATGTCGTGGTGCCCGACGGCCCCGGCCTCGGCATCCGCGTCAGCGAAGCCTCGGTCCGCGCCAATGCGCGGGTGATTGCGGAGGCTTGAGTTGCTGTCGTCCCGGCGAAGGCCGGGACCCAGACCGCGTGATTTATCTATAGACGCAGGTGATCGTATCGCGGGAAGACTCTTCACTACGAACTTTCGCCAAACTTCTTCTTGTGGTTATGGGTCCCGGCCTTCGCCGGGACGACAACAGAGCATGAGGCCTCTGCAGCCCCGATCCTTCCCCTATCGGAATCGCTATCGTATGGTCCGACCAAACGAGCCCGATCGCCGGGCAATCTGGAAACGCATATGTCCGAACCCGCCTGGTCACTGCACTCCCGCCTGAAAGAGGACACCATCGATATCGGCGATTTGCCGTTGTCGAAGGTCCTGGTCATCAAGGACGCGCATTATCCCTGGCTGCTGCTGGTGCCGCGTCGCGCCGACGCCGTCGAGATCATCGATCTCGACGAGGTGCAGCAGGCGCAATTGATGACGGAGATCTCCCGCGTCTCGCGCGCGCTGAAGGAGATCACCAATTGCGACAAGCTCAACATCGCGGCGCTCGGCAACCTCGTTCCGCAGCTTCACGTCCACATCATCGCGCGCCGCACCGGTGACGCCGCCTGGCCGCGGCCGGTCTGGGGCGTGATGAAGCCCTTGGCGCACGACGCCACAGAGGTGCAGAATTTCATCAGCGCGCTTCGCCGAAAAATCTGGTTGGGTTGAAAGAACAAGAAATGTCAGCATTCGACTCGTTTCCGCTGGGGCAACCGGCCTTCGTCACCAATGTCCTCGACCGCGCCGCGCATCTGCGCCGCGACGACGAAAAGCTGTTCGCCATGGAGCAGAAGCCGTCATCGCGCGCCTATGTCGTCTATCGCGACTCGCTGCTGGTGAAGCGCGAAGGTGAAAAAGCGCGTGCGATGCTGGGAATCGACGAGGCGCTGAAGTGCGGCGCCAATCCCGGCACGATCTTTCTGGGCCTGCGCGACGGCGCCGCGATGTTCGGCATGGGCCTGTCGCAGGCCGCGGCCGAGAAGCTGGTCGGCCGCGACGATTACACCGTCACCGAGCTGCGCGGCATGGCGATGCAGGGCGCAGTTCCGCCGCAGGAGCTGTCGGCGATCGCAATGGCGAAGTCGATGGTGGGCTGGCATCAGCGCCACGGCTATTGCGCCAATTGCGGCACGCGTACCGGGATGAAGGAAGGCGGCTGGAAGCGCGAGTGTCCGAGTTGCAAGGCCGAACACTTTCCGCGCACTGACCCTGTCGTGATCATGCACGTCGCCTCCGGCGACAAATGCCTGCTCGGGCGTCAGAAGCAGTTTCCGCCCGGCATGTATTCGTGCCTCGCCGGCTTCGTGGAAGCCGCCGAAACCATCGAGGACGCGGTACGCCGCGAAATCCTCGAAGAGTCCGGGATCCGCTGCACCGACGTGCAGTATTACATGACGCAGCCCTGGCCCTATCCGTCGTCGCTGATGATCGGCTGCAGCGCTCGGGCCGTAAGCGAGGACATCGTCGTCGATCATTCCGAGCTCGAGGATGCGCGCTGGTTTACGCGCGAGGAGGCCGCCCTGATGCTGACGCGGACGCATCCCGACGGGCTCGCCGGTCCGCACCCGTTCGCCATCGCCCATCATCTGCTCGGCCGTTGGGTGCACGACAAGGGCTGAGGCCGCCGATGGCGCCTGGCGACGTCTTCCAGGTGCTTCACGCTTCGCTTCGCCGAAGGCACTGACGTGAGGGAGGCGCTGCGATTCGTCGCCGCCGCCGCAGTGCCGAAATGCAGCCGCCACGGCGGCCGCCTGGCCGCCCCGCAACGCATTGAAGTTGAACAGCTTTTACGGGACGCGCTTTAGAGCATTCTGGTTGCACGCCGCGATTATAGGCTTGCGATAGAAGATTTTTCTCTATATGAGGGAAACAAGCCGCCATAATGGAACAAAGTTCTTCAAATGACTGACCTCGCTGTCCAGATCCCCGAGACCAGCCGCCGCCTCGATGCCATCGACCGCAAGATTCTGATGGTCCTCCAGGACGATGCCTCCCTGTCTGTCGCCGAAATCGGCGACCGCGTCGGCCTCTCCTCGACCCCCTGCTGGAAGCGCATCCAGCGCCTTGAGGCCGACGGCGTGATCATCAAGCGGGTGGCCCTGGTCGACCAGAACAAGATCGGACTCGGCATCTCCGTGTTCGTGTCGGTGGAGAGCGCAGACCATTCCGACGCCTGGCTGAAGAAGTTCGCCGAAGCCGTCAGCGCCATGCCCGAGGTGATGGAATTCTATCGCATGGCCGGCGACGTCGACTACATGCTGCGCGTCGTGGTCGCGGACATGCAGGCCTATGACGTGTTCTACAAGAAGCTGATCAGCGCCGTGCCGCTGAAGAACGTCACCTCGCGCTTCGCGATGGAGAAGATCAAGTCGGTGACCACGCTGCCGATCCCGGCGATGGTGGCGGCTTAGGGCTCACCACACGCAAACTGTCCTCGCCCGGCTTGACCGGGCGATCCAGTATTCCAGAGACGACGATGGATACGGATAAGCCACGGCGTACTGGATGCTCCGGTCAAGCCGGGGCATGACAGCAAGTGAGGCTAGCCTCGCGCCTCAGATCTTCTGATTGTAATCGCCGACTTCCGGATGGGTGCGCAGCACGCTGTTCACCATCTCGAACATGTCGTGCATGCGCTGCTCGGAGACCGGGCTCTCGACCACGACGACGAGCTCGGGCTTGTTGGAGGAGGCGCGCACCAGGCCCCAGCTTCCGTCCTCCACCGTAACGCGAACGCCGTTGACAGTGACGAGATCGCGGATCGATTGTCCGCCGATCTTGGCGCCATCGGCGTGCAGGCCTTCAAAATGCTTCACCACAGCGTCGATGACACCGTACTTGGTCTCGTCGGCGCAATGCGGCGACATGGTCGGTGACGACCAGGTCTTTGGCAGTGCGTCCTTCAGGTCGGCCATCGACTTGCCGGGCGCGCGGTCGAGCATGTCGCAGATCGCGATCGCGGACACCAGGCCGTCGTCATAGCCGCGGCCATACGGCTTGTTGAAGAAGAAATGGCCGGACTTCTCGAAGCCCGCGAGCGCGCCGGTCTCATTGGTGCGGCGCTTCATGTAGGAATGGCCGGTCTTCCAATACTGCGTCTTGGCGCCCTGCTTCTGCAGCACCGGATCGGTGACGAACAGGCCGGTCGACTTCACGTCGACGATGAACAGCGCATCCTTGTGGATCGCCGACATGTCGCGTGCGAGCATCACGCCGACCTTGTCGGCGAAAATCTCCTCGCCGGTGTTGTCGACGACGCCGCAGCGATCGCCATCACCGTCGAAGCCTAAGCCCACATCGGCCTTGTGCTGCAGCACCGCGTCGCGGATCGCGTGCAGCATTTCCATGTCTTCGGGATTCGGATTGTATTTCGGGAAGGTGTGGTCGAGCTCGGTGTCGAGGGGAATCACCTCGCAGCCGATCGCCTCGAGCACCTGCGGCGCGAACGCGCCCGCGGTGCCGTTGCCGCAGGCCGCGACGACCTTGAGCTTGCGCTTGAGCTTCGGACGGCTGGTGAGATCGGCAATGTAACGCGCCGGATAGTTCTCGTGGAACTGGTAGGATCCGCCGGCCTTGTTCTTGAAATCGGCGTTGAGCACGATCTCCTTCAGCCGCGTCATCTCATCGGGACCGAAGGTCAGCGGGCGGTTGGCGCCCATCTTCACGCCGGTCCAGCCATTGTCGTTGTGCGAGGCCGTGACCATGGCGCAGCAGGGCACGTCGAGGTCGAACTGCGCGAAATAGGCCATCGGCGTCACCGCAAGGCCGATGTCGTGCACCTTGCAACCTGCGGCCATCAGGCCGGAGATCAGCGCATATTTGATCGAGGCCGAATAGCCGCGAAAATCATGGCCGGTGACGATCTCCTGACTGACGCCAAGTTCCGCGATCAGCGCGCCCAGCCCCATGCCGAGCGCCTGGATCCCCATCAGGTTGATTTCCTTCTGGAACAGCCAGCGCGCGTCGTATTCACGAAAACCCGTGGCCTTCACCATGGGCTCGGATTCGAAGGCGTAGGTGTTGGGCAGCAAGACGGATTTCGGCTTGGGAAACATTGAGACGGTCTCGCGAAAAGACAGGAATTGGTGCAGCCTTAGCGAATGCCGGGCCGCAGCGGAAGGCAGGAATGGCAGCTTATGGATGATAATTGCGGCAGTTTGGTAACGGGGGCGCGACCAGGGGAGGCGCTTCCGCCTATGCCGTCCAAAAAGGTCCGTGCGAACGTCTATTCGTCTGCTCGATGAAGCGCCCTTGGAGGGGCTTACTGCTCCAGCACCATCTGGCCGTTGGCGTACTCAAAACGCTTGAGGCGGGAGAGGAAGGACAGGCCGAGCAGATTTTCGGACAGCGCCTCGTCCGGCAGCACCATGGCATCGACGTCGCGCACGACGAGGCCGCCGACATCGAGCATGGCGATGCGGGTGCGCGCGGCCTTGATGGTGCCGTTGGCGGTCGAGACACTGGCATTGTAATCGCTGCGCGACGGACGCAGGCCGAAGCGTGCGGCCGAGGTCTCGTTCAGCGCCACCACGGAGGCGCCGGTGTCGACCATGAACCCGATGCGTTGGCCTTCGATCCGGCCTTCAGTCTGGAAATGACCGCGGCCGTCGCGGGGAATGCTGACGCTGCGGCCGCCGGCCGGCGCGGTGGACGCGACTGCGACCGTCGTACGCGGCACCGACGTTGCCGAGGCGGAGCTCATCCTGTCCGCCATCTGCGCCATGAAGGTGCCGAGGCCGATCATGATCGCCGCGAAGATCATTATGTTACGCATCACACCACTTCCGAGCCGAAAGCTCGATTTGACCACGCCGGAGGCCTGTCCGCGAGCCAAGCCCCGGCTGCGCCGGTGTCATTTTGACGAAAAGGATGAGCGGATGGTTAATGCGGCTTCACGTGCCGCGCGGCTTGACTCGCCGGGTCGGCAGCGCGCTCGCCGGATCCTCCGGCCAGGGATGGCGCGGGTAGCGGCCGCGCAGGTCCGAGCGCACCGCGCTGTAGCTGCCGCGCCAGAAGCCGGGAAGATCGCGCGTCACCTGCACCGGGCGCTGCGCCGGCGACAGCAGTTCCAGCACCAGCGGCACCTTGCCCGCGGCGATCGACGGATGGGTGTTGAGGCCGAACAATTCCTGGAGCCGCACCGCGATGGTCGGCCCCTGCTCGGCCTCATAGTCGATCGCGAGCACGCTTCCCGTGGGCGCCTCGAAATGCGTCGGCGCCTCGCGATCGAGCCGCGCGCGCATCTCCCAGGGCAACAGCGCCATCAGCGCATCGGAGAGATCGCCGGCGGAGATGTCCTTGAGCGCGATCTTGTCGTAGAGCGCCGGCAGCAGCCAATCGTCGCGCCGTGCGATCAACCCCTCGTCGGAGAGATCGGGCCAGCTATCGCCTTCGGCCTTGCGCAGGAACATCACCCGGTCGCGCCATTGTTTGGCGGCCTTCCAGGGCAGTCGGTCGAGGCCCGCGGCGATCAGCCCATCCGCGAAAATGCGTGCGGTGTCTTCCGAGGGCGACACGCCGAGTGTCGCCTCGGACAGCGTGATCGCGTGCAGCGCCCGCTTGCGCCGTGCGCGCAGCGCCATCGCGCCGCGGTCGAACGATATCTCGTCGACGGTCTCGATATGCTCGGCGAAATGTTGCTCGATCTCGTCCTGCGTGATTTGCGCGGCGAGCAGGATGCGTCCGCTCGCGGCCGTGCCCGTCATCTCGCCGATCGCGATATAGGGCGCGCGGGCGAGCGACGAGGTCTGCTCGACGGCAGCGCCGCGGCCGTTGGCGAGCACGAAACTGCCGTTGCCGCGGTTGCGCGCGACGCGATCCGGGAAGGCGTAGGCGAGCATCAGGCCGGTCGAGAGGTCACCTTCTCCGGTCGCCGCCTTCTCTGACGCCGCTACCTGTGAAGCCCAGCGCCGCGCCAGGTCGCGCGCGCTTGCGGCACGCGGCGAGCGGTCGCGGCGGAACTGGTCACGCCTGTGCTCGAGGTCCGCGCTGTCGCCGCCGAGCCCGCGCTCGGTGAGGATGGCGGCGATCTCGGCGGCGGCTTCGCCCTCGCCGGCGCGATGCGAATCCACGATCATGCGCGCCAGCCGCGGCGGCAGCGCCAGCGCGCGCAGGCTCTTGCCTTCCGCGGTGATGCGGCCATCGCCATCGAGCGCGTTGAGCTCTTCGAGCAGGCTTTTTGCCTCCTTCCAGGCCGGCTGCGGCGGCGGGTCGAGGAACGACAGCGCTGAGGGGTCAGCGACGCCCCATTGCGCGAGATCGAGCACCAGCGAGGACAGGTCAGCGCTGAGGATCTCCGGCTGGGTGTAGGGCGCAAGCGAGGCCGTCTGCGGCTCGTCCCAGAGCCGGTAACAGACACCAGGCTCGGTACGGCCGGCGCGGCCGCGGCGCTGATCCGCCGCCGCGCGCGAGACGCGCACGGTCTCCAGCCGGGTCAGGCCGATGTCGGGCTCGTAGCGCGGCACGCGGGCAAGGCCGGAATCGACGACGATGCGGACGCCCTCGATGGTGAGCGAGGTCTCCGCGATCGAGGTCGCCAGCACCACCTTGCGCGTGCCCTTGGGCGCGGGTGAGATGGCACGGTCCTGCACGGCGGCGTCGAGCGCGCCGAACAGCGGCACGATCTCGATGGAAGCATCCTGCACGCGCTCACCGAGGAAGTTCTGGGTGCGGCGGATCTCGGCGGCACCGGGAAGGAATGCCAGCACGGAGCCGGCATCGGCGCGCAATGCCGAGGCGATCACATCGGCCATCTGCCGCTCGATCGGCGCATCCGCCTTGCGGCCGAGATAGCGCGTCTCGACCGCAAAGGCGCGGCCCTCGCTTTCAACGACAGGTGCCTCGCCAAGCAGCCTTGCAACACGCGCACCATCGAGCGTTGCCGACATCACGAGGATGCGCAGATCCTCGCGCAGGCCCAGTTGAGCATCGCGCGCCAGCGCGAGGCCCATGTCGGCATCGAGCGAGCGCTCGTGGAATTCGTCGAACAGAACGGCGGCAATGCTCGAGAGTTCGGGATCGTCGAGGATCTGGCGGGTAAAAATGCCTTCGGTCACCACCTCGATGCGCGTCGCGCGCGAGATTTTCGAGCCGAAGCGGACGCGATAGCCGACGGTCTCGCCGGCGCGCTCGCCGAGCGATTTGGCCATGCGGTCGGCGCTGGCGCGCGCCGCGATGCGCCGCGGCTCCAGCACGATGATCTTCTTGCCCTTGGCCCAGGCCGCATCGAGCAGCGCCAGCGGCACCCGCGTGGTCTTGCCGGCGCCGGGAGGCGCCACCAGCACAGCCGCGTTATGCGCCTCCAGCGTGCGCGAGAGGTCGTCGAGCACGGCATCGATCGGGAGGGGCGTGTCGAAGCTGCGGGGCAAGTCTCGATCCGTCATCATCCGCCTCGCGCGCAATGCGCGCTGGGACGGACGATCCAGTCATGTCAGATCCGGGCCATTCCGAAGATCTGTGCGTACTGGATACCCCGCCTTCGCGGGATATGACAATCATATGTGGCTGTCAGCCCTGCACCGGCGGGCGGCCGATGCTCTCATAGGTGAAGCCCGCCGCGGCCATGTCCTCGGGGCGGTAGATGTTGCGGAGATCGACGACGACGGGCTGCGCCATGGTCGCCTTCAGCCGGTCGAGGTCGAGACCGCGGAACTGCACCCATTCGGTGACGACGACCAGCGCATCGGCGCCTTGCGCGCAGGAATAGGCATCCTCGCAATAGGTGATATGGGGCAATTCGCTCTTGGCCTGCTCCATGCCGACGGGATCGAATGCCTTCACCTTCGCGCCCATGTCGAGCAGGCCCGTGACCAGC
>NZ_JADPJG010000035.1:577878-739009 GCF_023073335.1 Bradyrhizobium sp. 21 | reverse complement strand
TCGCGCATGTCGTCGGTGTCGGGCTTGAAGGTGAGGCCGAGCACGGCGATGGTCTTGCCGCGCAAGCTACCGCCGAGCGCCTGGCTCACTTTGCGTGCCATCGCGCGCTTGCGGTTCTCGTTGACCGCCAGCACGGATTCGACGATGCGCAAGCTCACATCATAATCCTGCGCGATCTTGATCAGCGCCTTGGTGTCCTTCGGGAAGCAGGAGCCGCCGAAGCCCGGACCTGCATGCAGGAACTTGGTGCCGATGCGGTTGTCCAGACCAATTCCGCGCGCCACTTCCTGGACGTTGGCGCCGACCTTTTCAGAGAGGTCCGCGATCTCGTTGATGAAGGTGATCTTGGTCGCGAGGAAGGCGTTGGCCGCGTATTTGATCATCTCGGCGGTGCGGCGCTCCGTGAACATCAGCGGCGCCTGGTTCAGCGATAGCGGCCGATAGATGTCGCCCATCACCTTGCGGCCGCGCTCGTCGGAGGTGCCGACGACGACGCGATCGGGGAACTTGAAGTCGCGGATCGCCGCGCCCTCGCGCAGGAATTCGGGGTTGGAGGCGACGACGACGTCGGCCTTGGGGTTAGCCTCGCGGATGATGCGCTCGACCTCGTCGCCGGTGCCGACCGGAACGGTCGACTTGGTCACCACGACCGTGAAGCCGGACAGCGACTGCGCGATCTCTTTCGCGGCGGCGTAGACATAGGACAGATCGGCGTGGCCGTCGCCCCGACGCGAGGGCGTGCCGACCGCGATGAACACGGCATCGGCCTCCGCGACCGGCTTCGACAAATCGGTGGTGAACGCCAGCCGCTTGGCCTTGACGTTGGTCGCCACCAACTCGTCGAGCCCGGGCTCATAGATCGGGATCTCGCCGCGATGAAGTGCCGCGATCTTCTTCTCGTCCTTGTCGACGCAAATGACGTCGTGACCGAAATCCGCAAAGCAGGCCCCGGACACCAGTCCCACATAGCCCGTCCCGATCATCGCGATTCGCATGAAAAACCCTGTTTTGGCTTGGTTAACGAAACCCCAATTCGGGGGCGGTTTAGCATTTTCCCGAGCTGAGGGAACAGTTCGCGTTGCAAAAACCGGCACACGAATTGTACCGGTAAAGAAATCGTAAGCCGCCAGGCTCCACATTGCTCCGTGTTCACACAGGCCCGGGCGGAACACGCCTCGAAAAGAGACACAATGGCACCATCAGGCACAATCGCCGCGAGCGGGGGACTCAAGGCCCCTTCTGCTGCGCGTGTCGATTGGGTCGATTACGCCAAGGGCATCTGCATCGTCATGGTCGTGATGATGCATTCGGTGCTGGGGGTCGAGCTCGCCGCCGGCAAGACCGGTTTCATGCATGTATTGGTGGCCTTCGCAAAGCCGTTCCGGATGCCGGATTTCTTCCTGATTTCGGGGCTGTTCCTGCCGCTGGTGATCGACCGGGACTGGCGAACCTATCTCGACCGCAAGGTGGTGCATTTCGCCTATTTCTATGTCGTCTGGGTGACAATCCAGTTCGGCTTCAAGGCCCCGGCCTTCGCCGCGGAAACGAGCTGGCGCGACGCCGGCCTGCTTTATCTGGAATCCTTCGTCGAGCCGTTCGGCACCCTGTGGTTCATCTATCTGCTGCCGATCTTCTTCGTCGTCACAAAACTGACACGGCGAATCCCGCCGCCCGCGATCTGGCTCGTTGCGGCTGCGCTGGAGACGGCGCGTGTCGCAACCGGCTGGACCGCGATCGACGAGTTCTGCGCGCGCTTCGTCTATTTCTACTCGGGCTATCTGTTCGCACCTTACGTGTTCGCGCTGGCGGAACGCGCGCGCAATCATCCCGCATGGGCGCTGGCAGCGCTCGCGATTTGGGCGCTGGTCAATGCCGGCCTGGTTAGGTGTGGGGCCAGCGAATGGACGATCGTCTCGCTCGTCCTCGGCTTCGCCGGCGCCTGCGCCATCGTCACGACGGGCGCGCTGCTCGCGCGCGTGCAATGGCTGAATGTCTTCCGCTTCTGCGGCGAGCATTCGATCGTGATCTATCTGGCCTTCTTCCTGCCGATGGCGGCAACGCGGACGCTGCTGCTGCACACCGGTATCATTCCCGACATCGGTGCGGTGTCGCTGATCGTCACCATCGCCGGCGTGGTCGGATCGCTCGCGATCTGGCAGATCGCGCTGCGGCTCGGCGGCAATTTCCTGTTCGAGCGGCCCGACGCGTTCTGGATCGCGCCGAAGAAGGCGGGCGTGCGATTGCAGGCGGCGGAGTAGCGCTCCGCTGTCGTCGCCCGGCTTGACCGGGCGACCCAGTATTCCAGAGACGGCAGTTTTATCGACCGATAGGCCGCGGCGAACTGGATTCCCAGTCAAGCCGGGGAATGACAGTGGGGATAGCGGCGCAAGCAAGCCAAAAATCCCTCCCGCCAGGCTGTCAAACGCCGCAAAAATTCATACATTGCAGCATGCCCAAAACCTCCCCCAAAGCCGCCGAGACCAAGCCCACGTCCGCCAAGCCCGTCGCCGCCAAGGCGGCCGGCAAGGGCGATCACGTCTTTCTGGTCGACGGTTCCGGCTACATCTTCCGCGCCTACCATGCGCTGCCGCCGCTGAACCGCAAGTCCGACGGGTTGCAGGTCAATGCCGTGCTCGGCTTCTGTAACATGTTGTGGAAGCTGCTGCGCGACATGCCCGCCGACAACCGGCCGACGCATCTGGCGATCATCTTCGACAAATCGGAGGTCACGTTCCGCAACAAGATCTATCCCGAATACAAGGCGCACCGGCCGCCGGCGCCTGACGATCTGATCCCGCAATTTTCGCTGATCCGCGAGGCCGTCCGCGCCTTTGACCTGCCCTGCCTGGAACAAGGCGGCTTCGAGGCCGACGATCTCATCGCAACCTATGTGCGGCAGGCCTGCGAGCGCGGCGCGAGCGCCACCATCGTATCCTCCGACAAGGACCTGATGCAGCTCGTCACCGATTGCGTGACCATGTACGACACCATGAAGGATCGCCGCATCGGCATCCCCGAGGTGATCGAGAAATTCGGCGTGCCGCCGGAGAAGGTGGTGGAGGTGCAGGCGCTGGCCGGCGATTCCACAGACAACGTGCCCGGCGTGCCCGGCATCGGCATCAAGACCGCCGCGCAACTGATCGTCGAATATGGCGACCTCGAGCAATTGCTGTTCCGCGCCACCGAGATCAAGCAGCCGAAGCGGCGCGAGGCGCTGATCGAGAATGCCGAGAAGGCGCGGATCTCGCGCCAGCTGGTGCTGCTCGACGACAAGGTCGAGCTGGAGGTGCCGCTGGACGATCTTGCCGTCCACGAGCCCGATGCGCGCAAGCTGATCGCGTTCCTGAAGGCGATGGAATTTTCCACGCTGACGCGCCGCGTTGCCGACTATTCGCAAATCGATCCCGCCAATGTCGATGCCGATCCAGGCTATGCCAGCGGCGCCAGCGTCTTCTCGCCGTTGCCGCCTTCGGACGTCGTCCCGACCCCGGGAACCGGCGCGCCGGCGCAAGCGCCAGTGGGCCAGCGCAACGCTTCGGCCAGCAAGGAGGACAAGGCCGCGAGCCCGAAGGGCGCGCCGATTTCTCTCGCAGCCGCGCGCGAAGAGGCTTTGCGCAAGCTTCCGGTCGATCGCAGCAAGTACCAGGCGATCAAGTCACTCGCAGAGCTAAACGCCTTCATCGCGCGCATTCATGATACCGGCCATGTCGCGATCGAGATCCGCGCGAACTCCGTCGATCCGATGCAGGCCGATCTCTGCGGCATCGCGCTGGCGCTGGCGCCGAACGACGCCTGCTACGTCCCGCTCGCGCACAAGCAGTCCGGCGGCGGCGGCGGCCTGTTCGACGCGGGCCTCGCGCCCGATCAGGTCAAGCACGCCGACGCCATCGAGGCGCTGCGCCCTGCGCTGGAATCATCCGGCATTCTCAAGATCGGCTTCGACGTCAAATTCACCGCCGTGATGCTGGCCCAGCACGGCATCACCTTGCGCAATACCGACGATGCGCAGCTGATCTCCTATGTGCTGGACGCCGGCCGCGGCTCGCATGGGCTGGAACAGCTTTCCGAGCGTTGGTTCGGCCACCCCATGCTGAAGGAGAGCGAATTGCTCGGCAGCGGCAAGGGCAAGATCACGTTCGACCAAGTGCCGATCGACAAGGCCGCGCCGCTGTCGGCGGAAGGCGCGGACGTCGCCTTGCGGGTCTGGCGCGTGCTGAAGCCGCGCCTCGTCGCCGAGCACATGACCGCGGTCTACGAGACGTTGGAGCGACCGCTGGTCGCGGTGCTCGCGCGGATGGAGCGGCGCGGCATCTCGATCGACCGCCAGGTGCTGTCGCGCCTGTCCGGCGACTTCGCGCAGACCGCCGCGCGGGTCGAAGCCGAGATCCAGGAGATCGCGGGCGAGCCCGTCAATGTCGGCAGCCCGAAGCAGATCGGCGACATCCTGTTCGGCAAGATGGGACTGTCGGGCGGCACCAAGACCAAGACCGGCGCGTGGTCCACCACCGCGCAGGTGCTCGACGAGCTCGCCGAGCAGGGCCACGACCTCCCGAAGAAGATTCTGGAGTGGCGCCAGGTCTCAAAATTGAAATCGACCTACACCGACGCGCTGCCGACCTATGTCCATCCGCAGACCCACCGCGTGCACACGACCTACGCGCTGGCCGCGACCACGACGGGCCGGTTGTCGTCGAACGAGCCGAATTTGCAGAACATTCCGGTGCGCACCGAGGACGGACGCAAGATCCGGCGCGCCTTCATCGCGATACCGGGGCACAAGCTCGTCTCCGCCGACTATTCGCAGATCGAGCTGCGGCTGCTTGCGGAGATCGCCGACATTCCCGTGCTGAAGCAGGCCTTCAAGGACGGCCTCGACATTCACGCCATGACCGCATCGGAAATGTTTGGCGTGCCGATCGAGGGTATGCCGAGTGAGATCCGCCGTCGCGCCAAGGCGATCAATTTCGGCATCATTTACGGCATCTCGGCGTTCGGCCTCGCCAACCAGCTCGGCATCGGCCGGGAGGAAGCCTCCGCCTACATCAAGAAATACTTCGAGCGCTTCCCCGGCATCCGCGCCTATATGGACGAGACGCGGGATTTCTGCCGGAGCCACGGCTACGTCACCACGCTGTTCGGGCGGAAAATGTACTATCCCGACATCAAGGCCTCGAACGCCTCGGTGCGCGCGTTCAACGAGCGCGCCGCCATCAACGCGCGGCTTCAGGGCACCGCCGCCGACATCATCCGCCGCGCCATGATTCGGATGGAGGATGCCCTGGTCCGGAAGAAACTGACTGCGCAGATGCTGCTCCAGGTCCATGACGAATTGATCTTCGAGGTGCCGGATACAGAGGTCGCGGCGACGCTGCCGATCGTGCAGCACGTGATGCAGGACGCACCGTTTCCGGCCGTGCTGCTCTCGGTGCCGCTGCATGTGGATGCGCGCGCGGCGAACAATTGGGACGAGGCGCACTAACGGCAGAATTGTGCGCTGCGTAACGATTCCTCCGTCTCCACGCCCCTAGGTTGCGGTCACCCCGATTCAATGGAATGATGCCGTCATTTCAGGGGGAGGCGACCGATGCGCACGACAATTTGCGTCGTAACGTTCATTGTTCTTTTGTTGATGGGATTTCTTGCGACACCAGGCGTCTTTAAGGTCGTCAATCCGGAATATCTGCTGGCGCTTCATGAATACGGCCAACAGCTCGCCGGGCTTTCTCAAGATGCGAGCGACACAGACATCAAGCTTGCCGAGCACCACACGCAAATCTCCAAACTAGAGCGTGGCCTGAAGGAGCTGGCGGCGGCCCTGACAGCCAAACAAAGCAGCATGACTCTCGCCGGCGCTCCTGCCGAGGAAATTGCGAAAGCCGGGCTTGAAGCTGGGATAAAAATGACCGGGCTAAACGCCGAGTTGGACCAACTCAACGGCGAATTCGCAGATCTGAAAGCCAAGAAAGTCACCATCAACTCGACTCAGACGGAGGTCCGAAAAAAGCTGGATGCGGCCGCGATAGACAGCACGAACATCTATGTGGTGGCGCGCGCGCTGTCGCTTGGAGCAATTGGCGCGCTGATGTCGATTTTCGCAAAGCACCTTGCCGGCCCTCCGTCGCGCGCCCTTTTCGAAGACAGAGCATCGATCGGCAGGATGTGGGCCTCGCTCGCGATGGGCGGAATCGTATCGGTCGTGGTGGTCGGGTTGTTCTTTACCGGATTCATTTCGATCTTCGCAAACTCGACTCAAACTACAGGTGAAACCGACTTTTGGAAGGTGACGATCCTTTGCCTGCTCGCCGGAGCATTTTCAGATCGGCTGTTTCAGGCGGCGTCCGGGCGAATGGATACCTATCTCCGCGCCGGAGACGGCCGATCCGCTGTCAATGTGAATGCGGCAACCGGCGCGAGCACAGCGCAGGCAGGTCACGGGCAATAGGCATCCCTGCGGGACGCGGGAATCGAATTGTCCTCCGAGCAATTGCGCGATGGCCCCACCGGCCAGCGCATATTAGAACCGCTGCATCTCCCGCACCGGTTCTCCCATGCCCCATACTTCCGCCCTGCTCGGCTTCGCCCTCGTCTGTCTCGGTCTCGTGCTCACGCCCGGGCCGAACATGATCTACCTGATCTCGCGTTCGATCACGCAGGGCCCGGCGGCCGGCATCGTCTCGCTCGGCGGCGTCGCGCTGGGCTTCGTGTTCTATATGCTGTGCGCGGCGTTTGGCATTACGGCACTGCTGCTCGCCGTCCCCTTTGCCTATGACGCGCTGCGCTTTGCCGGCGCCGGTTATCTGCTGTGGCTGGCCTGGCAGGCGGTGAAGCCGGGCGGGCGCTCGCCGTTCCAGGTCAGGACGCTTGCGATCGACAGCCCGCGCAAATTGTTCGCGATGGGGTTCGTCACCAATTTACTCAACCCGAAGATCGCGATGCTGTATCTGGCGCTGCTGCCGCAGTTCATCGATCCCACCGTCGGCAGCGTGCTGACGCAGTCGGTGGTGCTGGGGGCGATCCAGATCGCGATCAGCGTCAGCGTCAATGCGATGATCGCGCTCGCGGCGGGATCGATCGCGCTGGCCCTTGCGAGCCGACCAAACTGGATGCTGGTGCAGCGCTGGCTGATGGGTACGGTGCTGGCCGGGCTTGCGATCAGGATGGCGGTCGAGGCGAAGAAGGTGTGATGGATTGAGGTGTCATGCCCCGGCATGACCGGGGCATCCAGTACACCGCAGCCTCTCGGCTCAATCACCATCGCCTCTGGAATACTGGATCGCCCGATCAAGTCGGGCAATGATAGCGCCTCGTCAATCCAGCTTCGCCTCCATCCCGCGCTTCACGGCCGGGCGCGCCATCAGGGCCTCGTACCAACGCTTGACGTTGGGGAAGTCGGCCAACTCAACCTTGTGGCGAGGGTGGCGCCAGGCCCAGCCCAGGATGGCAAAATCGGCAACCGAGAGATCGCCGGCGACGAAGTCGCGGGTCTCCAGCCGGCGGTCGAGCACGCCATAGAGCCGTCGCGTCTCCACCATGTAGCGCTTGAGGCCGTAGGCGCGATCCTGCTCGTTCTCGAGCGCGATGAAATGGTGCACCTGGCCCGGCATCGGCCCGAAGCCGCCCATCTGCCACATCAGCCATTCGTAGACGGGGATGCGCCCGGAGAGCGATTTCGGCAGGAATTTGCCGGTCTTTTCACCGAGATAGAGCAGGATCGCGCCAGACTCGAAGATGCTGACGGGCTTGCCGTCCGGGCCATCGGGATCGACGATCGCGGGGATCTTGTTGTTCGGGGAGAGCTTCAGGAATTCCGGCGCCATCTGCTCGCCCTTGCCGATGTTCACCGGAATCACCTTGTAGGGCAGCCCCATTTCCTCCAGCGCGACCGAGATCTTGCGGCCGTTCGGCGTGTTCCAGGTGTGCAGCTCGATGGTCATTTTTGGCTTGTCCTTGCCCAGTGTCCTGGCCCAGTTTCCTGCCCGGGATATCCGGCATCCACCTACTCCAGAAGGTTGCACCCCCACAACCGGCGCTCCGGGATGGCCGATCCCTGTTGACGGGGGACGCCCCCTCTGGAATGTCGTGGCCGTCGCGGATAAATTCTGCCACTTCCAAAAACGCTCCCGAGGGACCGCCGTGTCGAAATCAGCCTCCCGCGCCCGCCTGTTCGAGATCATCCGCCGGCGCTCCTTCGGCCGCGGCGAGGTGACGCTCGCGTCGGGCCGCAAGAGCGATTTCTACTTCAACCTGAAGCCGACCATGCTTGACCCCGAGGGTGCGACCCTGCTCGCCGAGCTGACCTATGAGGCGCTGAAGGACGACAATCTCGATTTCGTCGGCGGCCTCGAGATGGGTGCGGTGCCGCTGGCCGGCGCGCTGGCGCAGATCTCCTGGATCAAGGGTCATCCGATCGCGGCGTTCTTCGTGCGCAAGAAGCCGAAGGAGCATGGTGCCAAGCTCGCGATCGAGGGGCTGCCCAGGGGCGAGACGCTCGAGGGCAAGCGCGTCGTGATCGTCGAGGACGTCACCACCACCGGCGGCTCGGCGATGAAGGCGGTGGAATCCGTGCGCGAGACCGGCGCCGAAGTGGTGCTGGTGCTGACCATGGTCGACCGCGAAGAAGGCGCCGACGACACCTTCGGCGCAGCCGGCCTGCCGTTCCGCTCGCTCTACAAGGCGTCGGAATTTTTGAAGGCCTGACCGCTCTCTTGTCCCGGGCGCGACGCAGCGCGTAACGACGCGCCGCAGAACCGGGACCCAGCTTTCCCCATCCGCATGGGCCCCGGCTCTGCAGCGTAGCGCTGAAGAAGCGCTGCGCTGCGTCCGGGGCACGGGGAGCGTTCGTCACGCACCCTCCCTCAACCGCTCATTTACCATCCCGCTTTATGGTGAACCATGTGCTGAGACCTGATGGGTCCCGGCCGATTGAGTAGCGTCGGGTGGAGTAAGCGTTTGCGTACAGTCATGTCCCATGCGCGCCGGCGGCGGCGCGCGATGCTTGTCGCCGCCACACTGGCAGCACCGCTGCTTGCGGCCCCGGCCCCGGTTTCGGCCGAGGGCCTGTTCGACTTCTTCTTCGGCGGCATGCAGCAGCAACGGCCGCAGCGTGAGGTGCCGCAGCAGGCGAGCTCATACGCCGACCCGTTCACCGGCCAGCAAAATGCAGCAACCCCGCAATACGTGCCCCCGACGCGTTCGGCCGCGGCCGGCGGCTCGGGACCCGCGTTCTGCGTGCGCAGCTGCGACGGCAAATATTTTCCGCTGATGCGCGGCCTCGCCTCGCCCGCGCAGATGTGTCAGGCGTTCTGTCCTGCCAGCACGACTAAAATCTATTTCGGCTCCTCGATCGACGGCGCCGCGTCGCAGACCGGTGAGCGCTACGCCGACAGCGAGAACGCGTTCGCCTACCGCAAGGCGCTGCGCGCCGACTGCACCTGCAACGGCCGCGAGCCGGTCGGCCTCGCTCCGGTCGATCTGGCGCTGGACTCGTCGCTGAAACCCGGTGACGTGATCGCCACCACCGACGGCCTCGTCGCCTATACCGGCATCCGCGTCGGCAACGACCAGGCTGCCGACTTCACTCCGGTCGCCTCCTATCCCGGCCTCACCGCGCAGGTTCGCGCGCGCCTCGGCGAGATGAAGGTGGCGCCGGTGCGGGCGGAAACGGTGGCGGCGGATGCGCCGGCCGCCGAGATCGTCCGCGAGACGCTGCCTGACGTGACGGTGCCGAAGACGCAGAAGCCGGCGAAGCGGGCGGGGCTGGATTAGGGTCCACTGCATCCGAGCCGTCATTGCGGGCAATGACGGTTGTTGCGCTACCTCCCGATGATGACCCCGATCACGTTCGGCGCCGCCAGATATTTCTCCTCGATCGCTGCGCGCGCGGCGGCGCGGTTGTCCGCCGTGAGCAGGCCGCGCTTCTCGGCCAGGATCATCCAGCAAAAGCCCCACCAGTCGGTCAGCATGCCCTGGTCGTCGACGAGGTCGTAGCCCTGTTCGGCTGCGAAGATGCGCGCATGCGCCTCGTCCAGCGTGTCGAGGAATAGATGATCCTCGACCGAGAACAGATCGTCGCTGATGTCGTCGATGGTGTAGCCCCAGATCGACTGGCACACGGCGTTGAACTCGCGGTCGAACTGGTCGTCGTCGACGGCGTACCGCCGCGCCGCCTGATGCAGCCGCGACAGCGAGCGCGCGAAATCGGCGATCCGGGTGAGGGCAAATTGATCGAAGGCAATGGTGGACATGTAGTCCTCGCAAAGTCTGACGGACGCTAGATATTGTGTCGGCCACGCGCCGAATCACAATGATATATCAAAGACTTGCTAAAGTGTTCTTAATTTGTTCTGATCGCCCTATCGGAAATCCGACGGGCCCATACGAAGTCGTCGTCCTGGCGAAAGCCAGGACCCATTACCCCGGTCAGCGTTGTTTTTGCGAGCTTGAGCCCCATGAGCACAGGCAGCTACTATGTCTACATTCTCACGAGCCGTCATCACGGCACGATCTATATCGGCGTTACCAACGACATCCGTGCCAGGCTTGAGTTGCACCGCTCGGGTCGTGGCTCCAAGTTCGTACAGAAGTACAAAATCTTCCGTCTCGTTCACGTCGAAACCTTCGCGACACTGCAGGAGGCAATCGCCCGCGAGAAACAACTGAAGGTCTGGAAGCGCGATTGGAAGATCAAGTTGATCCAGGAGGAAAACCCTGACTGGAATGACCGATCGGGCCGCCTCTGACAGTTGGGGTAATGGGTCTTGGCTTTCGCCAGGACGACATCGTGGAGGCAATCTGAACTCCCTTCACATCGCCGACATCAACCTGTCCCCGCACGCGCTTGCATAAAATTTCCCGCCGCACTGCCGCTTGATGGCGGCGCAGCGGGCGGCTGGCGAGGCGTTTTGCGGAACGGTGAAGCCGCAGCTCAGGCCGTCGGCGCTGCGGCCCGGCTTGCCGGCGGCGAAGGCGGCGCTGGAAGCGGTGATGCAGACGACGAGGAAGGTCGCGGCGGCGATTTCGATCAGCAGTCTCATCAGAGGTCGCATCAGAACTGTCATGGGACGTTTCCTCCACACTGATGGCTGAATCTGCCGCCATTCTAGCACCGAATCCACGTTTCCCCGTATGCGTCCGGGTACCCAAGTCGGCCCGTTCCTTGCATAATTTTACGCCAGCGCAGTGCACGGCCGCACCAGCGATGGTTCCGGTACAAGGGCAAGATGCGTAGGGTGAGTAGTAGTCTATCGACCAGGAAGTGACGGCTTTGCAAGAATCATCGTTCCAGCCCAATTTCCCCGCCCCCGGCCAGCCCATCGACGAACTCGCGCTGGCCGAGATCAAGGGCGCGATCCTGGCGAAGCTGCGCCTGACTGTCGGCAAGGACGCAGGGATGGCGACCCGGCACGACTGGTACCAGGCCGCAGCGCTCGCATTGCGCGACCGCATCGTGCATCGCTGGCTGAGCGCCGAGAAGCGCAGCTACGATGCCGGGCGCAAGCGCGTCTATTATCTCTCGCTTGAATTTTTGATCGGCCGTCTCTTCACCGACGCGCTCAACAACATGGGGCTCCTGAAGATCTTCGAGGTCGCGCTCGGCGATCTCGGCGTGTCGCTGCCCGAGTTGCGCAAATGCGAGCCGGATGCGGCACTCGGCAATGGCGGCCTGGGCCGGCTTGCCGCCTGCTTCATGGAGAGCATGGCGACGCTGTCGATCCCCGCGATCGGCTATGGCATCCGCTACGATTACGGCCTGTTCCGCCAGATCATCAATCAGGGCTGGCAGCAGGAATATCCGGACGAATGGCTCGGCTTCGGCAACCCCTGGGAATTGCAGCGGCCGGAGGTGATCTACGACATCAATTTCGGCGGCGGCATCGAGCATGTCGACGACAAGGGCCGCGACCGCGCGATCTGGCATCCGTCCGAGATCGTGCAGGCGATCGCCTATGACACGCCGATCGTCGGCTGGCGCGGCCAGCACGTCAACGCGCTGCGGCTGTGGTCGGCGCGCTCGCCCGATCCGTTGAAGCTCGACGCCTTCGACAAGGGCGACTATGTCAGCGCCAGCGCCGAGCAGTCGCGCGCGGAGGCGATCTGCAAATTCCTCTATCCGAACGACGAGAGCCCGGCGGGTCGCGAGCTGCGCCTGCGCCAGGAATATTTCTTCGTCTCGGCCTCGCTCCAGGATCTCATCAAGCGGCATCTTGCGTCGGACGGCCAGCTTCGCAGCCTGTCGAGCAAGGTCGCGGTGCAGCTCAACGACACCCATCCGAGCCTCGCCGTCACCGAGCTGATGCGCATCCTCGTCGATTTGCACAATTTCCGCTGGGACGAGGCCTGGAAGATCACAGTCGCGACGCTGTCCTACACCAACCACACGCTGCTGCCGGAAGCACTGGAGACCTGGCCGGTCGAGCTGTTCGAGCGGCTGCTGCCGCGCCATCTCGAGATCATCTATCGCATCAACGTCCAGCATCTCGCGCTTGCGGAAGCGCGCGCGCCCGGCGACATCGATTTCCGCGCCTCGGTCTCGCTGATCGACGAGAGGAGCGGCCGCCGCGTGCGCATGGGCCAGCTCGCCTTCGTCGGCTCGCATCGCATCAACGGCGTCTCGGCGATGCATTCGGATTTGATGCGCGAGACCGTATTCCACGATCTCAACCATCTCTATCCCGGCCGCATCACCAACAAGACCAACGGCATCACCTTCCGCCGCTGGCTGATGCTGGCGAATCCGCGGCTGACCGATTTGTTGCGCGAGGCCTGCGGCGATGCCGTGCTCGACGATCCGACGCAGCTCAGCCTGATCGAGGCGCGTGCCAGCGACGTCGAATTCCAGAAGAAGTTTCGCAGCGTCAAGCTTCACAACAAGACCGCGCTGGCGCGCCTGATCGGCGAACGGCTCGGCATCAAGGTCGACCCGAATGCGCTGTTCGACGTGCAGATCAAGCGCATCCACGAATATAAACGCCAGCTGCTCAACGTCATCGAGACGGTCGCGCTGTACCAGGCGATCAAGGACGATCCCAACGGCAATTGGGTGCCGAGGGTCAAGATCTTCGCCGGCAAGGCGGCCGCGAGCTACAAATACGCAAAACTGATCATCAAGCTGATCAACGACGTTGCGGAAGTCGTCAACAACGATCCCGCGATCGGCGGCAAGCTCAAGGTCGTCTTCCTGCCGGACTACAATGTCAGCCTCGCCGAGGTGATCATTCCCGCGGCCGACCTGTCCGAGCAGATCTCGACCGCCGGCATGGAAGCCTCCGGCACCGGCAACATGAAGCTGTCGTTGAACGGCGCCCTCACCATCGGCACGCTCGACGGCGCCAACATCGAGATCCGTGACCATGTCGGCGCGGAGAACATCGCGATCTTCGGCATGGAAGCCGGCGACGTGATGATCCGGCGCAAGCAGGGGCTGGACGCTTCCGACGTGATCCGCAGATCGCCAAAGCTCCAGCGCGCCATCAATGCGATCGGCGCCGGCGAGTTCTCGCCCGGCGATCCCGGCCGTTTCGAATCCATCGCGCACGCGCTGCGCTATCTCGACCATTACATGGTCAGCGCCGACTTCGATTCCTATTACGACGCGCAGCGCAGCGTGGACGCGCGCTGGCAGGTGGCGCCGGCCTGGACGCGCGCCTCCATCCTCAATGTCGCGCGCATGGCGTGGTTCTCCTCGGATCGCACCATCCGCGAATATGCCGAGGAGATCTGGAACGTGCCGGTGAATCCGATCACGCCGCCATTCCAGGACGCGGAGGATCGGCGCGGGGCGACCGGCTGATTTTTCCGCAGCGTGAAATCGGCTGGGCCAGATGTAATTGCACAGGCCGGCGACGGACGTGATATGACGTCCGTCATTGAACGCCGGACATGACAATGCACGCCAAGCTCCCACATCCTTTCGACGACGCCACCCGCGTCACCCCCGGTGACTCAAGCTGGCAGGGGCACACCAGCGACGATTACTGGGCCTTTGTCGGCCCGTTCGGCGGCGCCACTGCCGCGACCATCTTGCGCGCGCTGATCGACCATCCGGAACGCGCCGGCGATCCGCTGGCGCTTACGGTCAATTACTGCGCGCCGATCGCGAAGGGCGATTTCGATCTCGACGTGCGGCTGGTGAAGGCCAACCGCTCCAGCCAGCACTGGAGCGTCGAGCTGTCGCAGGGCGGCGGCGAGGTGGCAACGCTCGCTACCGCCGTGTTCGCCGAGCGCCGGCCGTCCTGGGAGCACAGGGTGGCGCAATATCCGGATGCAAAGCCGTTCGAAGAGACGCTGCCGTTCCCGAAGATCGCGGCGTCCTGGGCCAACCAGTATGAATTCCGCTTCGTCGAGGGCGAGATGCGGATCGGCCCGCCCAAGTCCGAGCTCGCCAGCACCTATTCGAAGATCTGGATCGGCGACCGCACGCCGCGCAAGCTCGACATGCTGTCGCTGATGTCGATGTCGGACGCGTTCTTCGGCCGCATCTTCCACGCGCGGCGCGAGCTGGTGCCGTTCGGCACGGTGTCGCTGACGACCTATTTCCATACGGATAGCGACGAGCTCGCGGCCGAAGACATCACGCGTGTGCTCGCGACGGCTGACTCGAAGGTCATGCACAAGAGCTTTGCCGACCAGAACGCCGAGCTGTGGTCGCCGAATGGGCGGCTGCTCGCGACGTCGACGCAGATCGCGTATTTCAAGGCGTGATTTGCTGTCGTCCCGGCGAAGGCCGGGACCCATAACCACAGGGAGAAATTTGGCGAAGACCCGTAGTTGCCTTTTCTTCGCCGGTACCTGCACCGCACTCCCTTGATAGATCACGCGGTATGGATTCCGGCCTTCGCCGGGACGACAGCGAGCATGCGGCTTGCGCGGTGCCCGCAAACAAAAAGGGCGGCCTCTCGGCCGCCCCTTTCAATTCAAACTGCGTGAGCCTACTCCGCCGCGAGTTTCACGTCCGGGGCGGCGGCGCGGACCTCGGCGTCGACCTGGGCTTCGAACTTGGCAAAGTTCTTCTGGAACATCCCGACCAGCGCGCGGGCGGTCTTGTCGAACTCGTCCTTGTCCTTCCAGGTGTTGACCGGGTTGAGGATCTCGGCCGGCACGCCGGGCAGCGCGGTCGGGACCGCGAAGCCGAAATATTTGTCGGTGCGGAATTCGACGTTGCGAAGCGAGCCGTCGAGCGCGGCGGTGAGCAGCGCGCGCGTCACCTTGATCGGCATGCGCGAGCCCGTGCCGTATTTGCCGCCGGTCCAGCCGGTGTTGACCAGCCAGCAGTCCACATTGTGCTCGGCGATGAGGTCGCGCAGCATGTTGCCGTAGACGGAGGGATCGAGCGGCAGGAAGGGTGAGCCGAAGCAGGTGGAGAATTCCGGCTGCGGCTCGTTGCCGAGACCACGCTCGGTGCCGGCAACCTTGGCGGTGTAGCCGGAGAGGAAGTGATACATCGCCTGCGCCGGCGAGAGCTTTGCGATCGGCGGCAGCACACCGAAGGCGTCGGCGGCGAGCATCACCACGTTCTTCGGCTGCGGCGCGCGGCCGGTGCGCGAGGCATTCGGGATGAAGTCGAGCGGGTACGCCGAACGCGTGTTCTCGGTCTTTGAGCCGTCGTCGAAATCGACGACGCGGGTGTCCTCGTCGAGCACGCAGTTCTCAAGCACCGCGCCGAAGCGGGTCGACGCCGCGTAGATCTCGGGCTCGGCTTCCTTCGACAGCTTGATGCACTTGGCATAGCAGCCGCCCTCGAAATTGAAGACACCGTTCGGGCCCCAGCCGTGCTCGTCGTCGCCGATCAGCGTGCGGTTGGGATCGGCCGAAAGCGTGGTCTTGCCGGTGCCGGATAGGCCGAAGAAGATCGCGGCGTCGCCCTTGGCGCCGACATTGGCCGAGCAATGCATCGGCATCACGCCGCGCTCGGGCAGATAGTAGTTCAGCGTGGTGAAGACCGACTTCTTCATCTCGCCGGCATAGTAGGAGCCGGCGATCAACACGATCTTGCGGGCGAAGTCGATCGCGACGACGTTCTCGGACTTGCAGCCGTGGCGCTCCGGATCGGCGCGGAAGCTCGGCATGTCGATGATGGTGAGCTCCGGCGTGAAGCTCGTCAGCTCGACCGCCTCGGGGCGGATCAGCAGCGTGCGGATGAAAAGGGAGTGCCAGGCGAGCTCGGTGAAGACGCGAGTCTTGATGCGGTAGGCAGGATCGGCGCCGCCATAGAGATCCTGCGCGAACAGCGATTTGCCTTCGGCGTGCTTGAGGAAGTCCTGATAGAGCGTCTCGAACTGCTCGGCGGTGATCGACTGGTTGCCGGCCCACCACATCTTCTTGTCCGTGGTGGCGTCGCGCACCGTGAACTTGTCCTTCGGGCTGCGGCCGGTGAACTCGCCGGTATCGGCGCAGAGCGCGCCGTCGGCCGACAACACCGCCTCGCCCGCGGAGAGCGAGTGTTGATAGAGCTGCGGTGCACCGAGGTTCCAGTGAACCTGCTTGAGATTCCTTAAGCCGAATTTGTCGGCGCCGAAGGCACCGTTGCGCACGCCCGTCTCTTGCACGAAAAAATCCTCCTAGAACCCGCGACACTCAACGCGATCATGCTTTGGCGCCGTCGCGGTCACCGTGAATAGCAGGCCGTCCGGCCTCGGCTGGACGACCTAATACTGATGAACGCTGGCGTTGCCAAGCTGATCCCGCAGGATTTGGTTTATTCAAGGACCGCGCCAAACGTCGCGCATGTCAGCTCTGAGCAGGCGCGTCAAAAAATGACGAATGGTCGCGCAACCAAACGCATGTTTGAGCGTTCTACGGGGTTATTGCGTCGCACAATCCCAAGAACAATACCGCGGCCGTCCCTATCGTACCTCGCCTTCCCCGATCAGCGCGAACGGCCCCCACATGGCGGGATAGGCGTCGCGCGGTGACGAGGTGTCATCGACATACGCCAGCATCGCGCGGCGCAATGCTTCAGCACGTCCGAGTTTTGGTTCGTTCTTGAGCAGTTCGAAAGTCGAAATGGTCAAGCGGGTGGCAGCTTCCGAATCCACTGCCCAATGCGAGACCAGCAGCGCGCGTGCGCCGGCATAGAAGAACGAGCGCGCAAGTCCCGACAGGGCCTCGGCGCCGGGCTTGTCACCTGCGATGGTGTTGCAGGCCGACAGCACAACCCAATCCGCATTGAGCTTGAGCTGGGCAACTTCACTCGCGGTGAGCAGGCCGTCGTCGAGCTCCGTGGGCTGGTCGGGAATGGAGAGCGCGAGCGAAGGCTCGCCCAGACCCTTGATGTCGCCGGCGACGAGACCGTGGGTGGCAAAGTAGATGATGCTGTATTGAGCAAGCGCTGCACGCTTGAGTGTCGTTTCACTGGCATCGCGGCCGAGATGGATGTCGACCTCCGCCGCGCCGACATCCTTCGCCACCGCGTTCAGCTCGTCGGCGGTGTCGGGCAGTTGCGGCAGCGCCTGCGCAAGCCGCGCGCGATCGACGCCGGCGCCACGCCAGAAGTCGGTATAGGCAACGGTCGCGATGCTGCGCGCGGCGACCTTGCCGTTCGCGGCGCGCCGCTCGGCGGGCGCTTCCAGCGCGGGATTGAACACGGGA
Source organism: Bradyrhizobium sp. 21 (assembly GCF_023073335.1). Taxonomy (GTDB): domain Bacteria; phylum Pseudomonadota; class Alphaproteobacteria; order Rhizobiales; family Xanthobacteraceae; genus Bradyrhizobium. The sequence goes on along the minus strand of NZ_JADPJG010000035.1, from coordinate 721,423 downwards.
TCGCCAAAGCCGGTCATCGGCTTCACGCCCCGATCTCTGCGCGCAAAGGCGCGAAGGGATTTCAGGCTGACCACCGACGGCAGCACCGAGACGGCCTGACGCCGCAGCAACCAGGCGGCGCCGCGATAGCCTTCGAACGTGTCCGGAATGGCAGCCCGCGGCTTCTCCGTGACGAGCAGATGAAACGGCAATGCGGTCAGGGCGGCCGACGGCACCACCAGCAGGCTGCGCTTGTCCTTCGTCAGGGCCTCGACCGGACCGAGCAGCGCGACATACAATTCATTGGCGAGCACGAGATCGAACAATCCGGATTTGCCCGAGGCATCGCGCGCCTTGCCGACATCGAGTCCTTTGCGGAATGCAGTCACCTTCTGCGTCAGCGCATCCGCGCCGAGCGGAATCGCCTTCCAGTCGACGCCCTCGCGCGTGATCGCGAGGACATAGCTCTGCTTGTCGACGACGGAGTAGAGCACCATCGCCTCATCGGCCGACAGAAGTGGCTGAATGTCCTTCACGGCAAGCGGCAGCGGATTGGAGAGCGCCGCGTAGTCGGGGAACTCGACCGCGAGCAATTTCTGCAAGCCCGCACGTTCGTTGGCAATCGTTGCAATCCGTGCGCGGCTGCGCTGCTCGGTTGCGAGATCACGCTGCGCGGATTGCTTCGACACCGCGGTGACGATCGCCTTGTCGAGGGTCTCGGACTCGGCCGCGAGATCCTGGTCCCGGCGCACCAGCTCGGCGAGCCGGTCGCTGCCCGCGGCAAGCCGCACCGCGAGCTTGTTCACGGCGGAGGCGGCGGAGGATTGCGTGCCGCGCTGGATCGCGGCGAGGGCCTCGTCCAGCGCCTTGTCGCCGGGCAGTAAATCCTGTTGGCGCGCGGCGAACAGGACCGGCAACACGACGCGCAACTGCGCGCGATCGCCCCGAAGCGTCTTTTCGGCGAACGGTAATGCGTCCGCGGTGCGCCCGGACATTTGGAGGAAATAAGCGAGATTGCTGGTCGAGGTCGCGACGTCAGGATGATCGGGCCCGAGCGCACGCTCGCGGATGACCAGCGCGCGGCGATAGAGCGGCTCGGCGTCGCCGTAGCGCTGCTGGTGCTCGTAGAGGCCGGCGAGATTGTTGAGGGAGCGGGCGACGTCGGGATGATCCGGTCCCAGCACCTTCTCCCGGATCGCGAGCGAGCGCTTGATCGGCGCTTCCGCGTCCCCATCGCGGTTGAGATCGCGATAGACCTGGCCGAGATTGTTCAGGACGGTGGCCACCGCCGGATGCTCGGGGCCGCCGACCTTCTGGTAGATGGCGAGCGCCCGCTGAAACAGCGGCTCGGCGTCCGCATAGTGCTGCTGTTTCACGTAGAGTGTGGCGAGGTTGTTGAGCGACTGGCCGACATCGGGATGCTCGCGCGACAGCCCCTTCTCGCGAACCGCGAGCGCGCGCTTGAACAGCGGCTCGGCCTCGGCAAAGCGACTCTGCCGCTGGTAGAGCGCGGCGAGATTGGTCAGTTCGGCTCCAATCAGCGGGGTTTCGAGACCGAGCGACTTTTCCATCAGCACGATGGCGCGCTTGTAGAGCGGCTCCGCCAGATCGTCGTGCCCCTGACCGGCATGGACCTGGCCGAGGTTGTTCAGCGCAGCGGCGAGTTCGCGACCGGTGTCGCTCTTCTCCAGGCTCGCGACCATGCCCTGCGCCAAAGGCAGTGCTTCCGAATATCTGCCGGCGCTCATGAGTGAGTTGATCCGCGCGCCCTCCACGGCGAGACCTTTCTGCGCAAAACTGGTGGTGACAAGCGATGCGGTGATCGCGAGCGCCAGACCCGCAACCAGCGTCAGTCGATGACATCCTGCCATGAACACTCTCGCTGCCGCCTTCAGACCGGTTACGGTACCGATTACGAACTTGGGTCGCGGCGACGGGCAGCAGCGTTCAATTTGTTGCGCGCGCTTCGCCAGCGAGGCGGACCAGCATCTTGCGCAACGCCGTGCCATCAGCCACCCGCTCCGGGAAGTCCAGCCGCAGCGCGGTCTGGCCGTCCTGCATGTCGAGGCCCTCAGGATCGCAACCGGTGCAGCGCCAGTCGCCCTCGGCCGCGCCGAGCAGTTTTGTTGCATAGAGGCCCATGGCGTCGCGGTGGTCGGCATTCAGGTGCGCGACTGCCCCCTCCTCCACTGCCAGCAAATCCTCGGCCCCAATAAGGTCCGTCAGGAATTGCTCGGGCTTGAGGTCGACGATGCGGCCGAAGCCGGCGACCAGATGGGTTGCGGTGGGCCGGACCCGGAAGAAGGAGAAATCCTTAAAGGAAACAAAAGCTTCCGCCGACGGATGGGCATTGAGATACCGTCGCCGGAGCAGATCCTTGTCGGCATCGGCCGGTTCGGCGTGGCCGGACAGCATGATCCGGGCCCCCTCCAGGGGATCGCCGGCCGCGCGTTCGTCCAGCATCAGGGAGACCCGGCTGTCTGCCAGGATGTTCCTGGTGTGCACGGCCAATCCCGAGATCAGCAGGATGGGCGAGCCGTCCGGATGGCTGGCCAGATTGACCAGGGAACAATAGGGATCGCCGCTGCCGGCCATCAGCGTCGCCAGCGCCCCCTGCCGCGACCGCCGCAGCAGCGATTTGGCAAGCTTTCCGGGGTCGAAATCGGGGGTCGGTTGCATCGGCTTTCTCGGGTCAGGTGGTTGCATGGAGGCCCTTTTTTCGGGTAAACCGGGGCCTGGTTATGGGTCGGGATGCGGCGAATCTGCCGTGTTTCGTGGAACTTGGTCACACTTCAGCCTAGCTTGCATTGCTCGGTGACAAGGTTCGAACGCCAATTCGGCACCCATGTATGCGGCGCATCAGTGGATTGCTCGCCGTTTCAAGCCACGACCCAGAACGGAAAGCAGAAAGCAGAGGCTCATGCCCACAATCGCTTTGGTCGACGACGACCGCAACATTCTCACATCCGTCTCGATCGCGTTGGAGGCCGAAGGCTACCGCATCATGACCTACACCGACGGCGCCTCCGCGCTTGACGGTTTCCGCACCACTCAGCCCGACCTTGCCATCCTCGACATCAAGATGCCGCGCATGGACGGCATGGAGACGCTGCGCCGGCTGCGACAGAAATCCGACCTGCCGGTGATCTTCCTGACGTCCAAGGACGAAGAGATCGACGAGCTGTTCGGCCTCAAGATGGGCGCCGACGATTTCATCCGCAAACCGTTCTCGCAGCGCCTGCTGGTCGAGCGCGTCAAGGCCGTCCTGCGCCGTTCGGCGCCGAAGGATCCGACCGTCACGCCGAAGGAGAACGACGCCAAGGCGCTCGACCGCGGCCTGCTGCGCATGGATCCGGAACGGCATACCTGCACCTGGAAGAACGAGCCGGTGACGCTGACCGTCACCGAATTCCTGATTCTCCAGGCGCTCGCGACCCGGCCCGGCGTGGTGAAGAGCCGCAACGCGCTGATGGACGCCGCCTATGACGACCAGGTCTATGTCGACGACCGCACCATCGACAGCCACATCAAGCGGCTGCGCAAGAAGTTCAAGGTGGTCGACAACGAGTTCGAGATGATCGAGACGCTCTACGGCGTCGGCTACCGCTTCAAGGAAGCCTGAGGCGCAGGCGCCTTCACGAAAGGCGCCTTCGCGAAAGACTGAGAGCATCGCCGGTTCTGATTCCATCACGACCGGGATGGCTCTGAAGCGCGATGAGATTGGATGAACGGTCATCGCGCTTTAGGTTATTGTTGGAGCATGATCTTTTCGGAAAACCGCTGCACGCTTTTCCGGATCATGCTCTAGGATGCGGGGACCCTTTCGCACGAGTTGTCCTAACGCGGGCGTGAGCATTGCTTGACCGAACGCAGCCTGACGAGAACCAGAACGCCGGGGATGTCGCATCCCACGGCGTTGCGGATCAATTGGCCGAGGACAAGCCGGCCGTGCAAGGCTGGCGGCCGCTGACCTGGCTGAAACGCGCCGGCCAGTTCTTCTTCGCGCTGTCCTTCTCGAGCCTGACCCGCCGCATCGTCTCGCTCAACCTCGCCGGCCTCGTCGCGCTGGTGGCGAGCATCCTCTATCTCTCGCAATTCCGCGCCGGCCTGATCGACGCGCGCGCGCAGAGCCTCCTGGTGCAGGCGGAGATCATCGCCGGCGCGATCGCGGCCTCCGCGACGGTGCAGACCAATGCCATCACCATCGATCCCGACCGGCTGCTCGACCTCAAGCCGGGCGAGACCTATGGCGGGTCGGACGAGTATTCGCCGCTGGATTTTCCGATCAATCCCGAACGCGTGGCGCCGGTGCTGCGCACGCTGATCTCGCCGACCAAGACGCGGGCCCGCATCTACGACCCGAACGGCAGCCTGCTGGTCGACAGCCGCAGCCTCGAGACCGTGGTGCGCTTCCCCCTGCCGTCGCTCTCCGCCGAGAAGCCGGGCATCGTCGAGCGCGGCATGGTCGCGGTCCGCACCTGGCTGAACCGCGGCGACCTGCCGCTCTATCGCGAGCTCGGACCCGAGAACGGCAACGGCTATGCGGAGGTGGGCGACGCGCTCCAGGGCCAGAAGCGCTCGATGGTGCGGGTCAATGCGCGCGGCGAGGTGATCGTCTCGGTCGCGGTCCCCGTGCTGCGCTCGCGCGCCATCCACGGCGCGCTGATGCTGTCGACGCAGGGCGACGACATCGACCAGATGGTCACCGCCGAGCGCCTCGCCATCCTCAAAGTGGGCGGCGTCGCCGCCGCGGTCATGATCATGCTGTCGCTGCTGCTCGCCAGCACGATCGCAGGGCCGGTTCGCCGGCTCGCTGACAGCGCCGAGAGCGTCCGCCGCCGCATCAAGGCCCGCATCGAGATTCCCGACTTCACCCGCCGCCGCGACGAGATCGGCCATCTCTCCGGCGCGCTGCGCGACATGACCAGCGCGCTCTACAGCCGCATCGAGGCGATCGAGATGTTCGCCGCCGACGTCGCGCACGAATTGAAGAACCCTCTGACCTCGCTGCGCTCCGCGGTCGAGACGTTGCCGCTGGCCCGCAACGAGAACAGCCGCGCGCGCCTGCTCGAGGTGATCGAGCATGACGTCAAGCGGCTCGACCGCCTGATCTCTGACATCTCCGACGCCAGCCGCCTCGATGCCGAACTTCAGCGCCAGGATGCGATCCCGGTCGACCTGCGCCGCCTGCTGACGACGCTCGTCTCCGTCGCCAACGAAACCAAGCTCGGCCATGACGTCGCGGTCGAAACCCGCTTCGAGGGCCGCAGCCCGACCGACAGTTTCGCCGTGACCGGCCACGATTCGCGGCTCGGACAGGTGGTCTCCAACCTGGTCGCGAACGCACAATCCTTCTCCGAGCCCGGCAACAAGGTGCGCCTCACCTGCCGCCGTGTGCGCGGGGAGATCGAGATCGTGGTCGACGACGACGGCCCCGGCATTCGCGACGACGCGCTGGAGCGCATCTTCGAGCGCTTCTACACCGACCGACCTCACCAGGGCTTTGGCCAGAACTCCGGCCTCGGCCTTTCGATCTCCAAGCAGATCGTCGACGCCCACGGCGGACGCATCTGGGCGGAGAACCGCCCTGGCCCGGCGGATGCGGACGGAGCGCCGACTGTTATCGGCGCGCGCTTCGTGGTGAGGCTGCCGGCGCTATGAGCCAAGGCAGCTTGAACGACGGCAGCTTGAACGAAGGCGGCCCAAGTATTCACGCCTCCGCGGTCAGGATCGGACATCTGGCGGTGCTGATCCGGGGACCCTCGGGCTCCGGCAAGTCGCGCCTTGCCTTCGATTTGATCATGGCGGGACGCAGCGGCGTGGTCGAAAGGGCCGTTCTGGTCGGTGACGACCGTGTCCATCTGGCGACAGTCGGCCGCGAAATTGAGGTCCGCCCGAGCAGCACATTGGCCGGCCTGATCGAGATCCGGGGGCTGGGAATCCGCCGCTGCGACTTCGTGGAGCGTGCGACCGTCGGTCTCGTGGTCGATCTGGACGCAGCCGACGCGGAAAGGCTGCCGCCGGCCGAATCCCTGAAAGCGAGCATTTTAGGTGTCGAAATACCGAGAATCCCGGTTAGCCGCGACTATTCGCCCCTCCCACTGGTTGTTGCGGCCTTGACCACTACCAAGAGTTCATCTTCCGTTAACCCTTCAGGCGATTGTTTGAAGGGAAATGGTAACCATATGAGTCCCACTATCGCGACCGAATAGACCGGCGCAGCTCCCCTCATCCATCCGTCTAGATTCAGGGAGATACGCAACATCCCCTCTTGCGCGGGGGCTCTGGATGGTCAAAGTGGCGCGTTCGTGCGGTGCACCAAAAGCGCCCGCGAGGAGTTTTCCGATGATTGGTCTAGTACTTGTGACCCACGGGCGCCTTGCCGACGAGTTCAAGGCAGCGCTTGAACATGTCATGGGCCCACAAAAGCAAATCGAAGCGATCACGATCGGCGCCGAAGATGATTCCGATCTCTGTCGAAGCGACATCATCGAGGCGGTTAACCGCGTCGATTCGGGCGACGGCGTTGCGATCCTCACCGACATGTTCGGCGGCACGCCGTCGAACCTCGCAATATCCTGCATGAGCCGGCCGAAGGTCGAGGTCCTCGCGGGCATCAACCTTCCCATGCTGGTGAAGCTCGCCAAGGTGCGCGAGGAGCGTCCGCTGCCCGACGCGATCGCGATGGCCCAGGAAGCCGGCCGCAAATACGTCACCATCGCCAGCCGCGTGCTCGCCGGCAAATGAGCGAGGAGGCGCCGCAAGCCGGGACGGGCGTGCCCGCGGGCGCGATCTCCAAAGACCTCCTGATCATCAACAAGCGCGGCCTGCACGCGCGCGCCTCCGCGAAGTTCGTCCAGGCCGTCGAGCGCTTCAACGCGCAAGTGTGGGTGACGCGCGGTGGCGAAACCGTCGGTGGCACCTCGATCATGGGCCTGATGATGCTCGCTGCCGGTCCCGGCACGACCATCACGGTGGCCGCCGCCGGCGACGAGGCGGAAGCCGCGCTCGCGGCGATCACCGAGCTCGTCGAAAGCAAGTTCAACGAGGAAGGGATTTAGGCTCTCGCCACGCGCTCAGCTGCGCTCCCTCGCCCCGTTCTTACGGGGCCGCGACGAGCTTCGCTCGCGCTGAGAGGGTTGGGGTGAGGGGCCTCTCTCCGCGCATGAGATCGCCGAGAGACCTGTACCCCCTCACCCGGATCGCAAGAGCGATCCGACCTCTCCCCGCAAGCGGGGCGAGGTTAAGAAGAGGTCACATCCCCGGCGGCGCGATGTAGATGTTCCAGCTCATCGATGGGCCGGCCTTGCCGTGGATGAAGCGGCGCGTCGTCATCACCATGCGCTCGGCCTTCGGCGCGGTCTCGGACACCCATTTCTCGAACGCGGGCAGACGGCCGTCGGTCGGATCGAACACACCGATGAAGCCGTATCTCTTGACGTCATCGGGCGAGGTCAGCCCGGAATCCCAGGCCTCGATCGGCACGAACGCGGCTGGGTGATCCGGGCTGTAAAACACCATCGGCTGGATCGATTCCATGGTGCCGGCGACGACCGCCCAGCGCGAGGCGAAGCGTGCGTGCCAGGCCTGGGTCAGCTCGCGCGCGAGATCCGAGCGCGCGCCATAGGTCGCCGTGTTGCCGGCATTGGCCCCCATCTCGCGCGCGGCGATCCAGGGCGAGGCAATGAGCGTGGCCACGCTGAGCACGAGCCAGATCGCGACGATATTGAACAGAGTCGCGCTCTGAACCCGCAACGCCGGGATCGCCACCAGCGCGAGCGGCACCAGGAAGAACAGCGAGATGCCCCAATCGGTCTTCATGTAGATGCTGAACACCAGCGCACCGAGCGGCGGGCCGAATGCGACGATGATCTGGACGATCCAGACGTTCATCGCCTGCGAAAGGTTCACGCCGGAATTCGCGCCCCGCGCCCAGGCCCGCGTGATGATGCGCAACGGCGCGCGCAAAAGCAGCGTGAGCCAATGCGGCACCAGCGCCATCGCCAGCGCGGCCAGCGCCACCGGCAGAGCCAGCAGCGCGAAATTATGCAGGACATAACCGGACACGAGCTGATGCACCTGGCCGCTGTCCTCGATGCTGTAGGTGTCGCCGGCATAGGTCAGCGGCACGAAATGCGCCTCCGCCAGCCAGACGATGTGCGGGATCATCGCCACCGCCATCGTCACGATCGCAATCCATGGCGCCGGCGACGACAGGAATTGCAATCGCTGCGGATGGATCAGCGCGGCAAGTCCGATGGCGCCGATCATGGTCAGCACCCAGTATTTGGTCATCAGCGCCAGCGCGCCGGCAAGTCCGAGCAGGACTCCGGATCGCCAGCTCCGCTTCTCGAACGCGTTGAGATAAGCGAGCACGAGGAGCGGCAAGGTGACGAGCTGGAGCAGGTCCGGGTTGTACTTGAAGCCCTTGAAATTGAAGATCGGGTAGAGCGCGATCATCACCACGACCAGGAATGCGCGCCGCGCATCCACCACGCGCAGCGCGACGAGCCAGCAGATCACCATGCCGACGCTGACGGTCGCCATCGCCAGCGCATAGGTCGCCCAGTCCGTCGGCGGGAACACCGTGAACCAGAGGCCGGCGACCCAGCCCGACAGCGGCGGGTGCTTGCCATAGCCCCACAGGAATTTCTGCCCCCAGCCCCAGGCTTCTGCGACATCCATGTGAATGTCCTGCGCGGCCTTCAGATTGATCAGGATGAAGGTCCAGAGCACCGCATGCAGGATGGCAAGCTGGATCACCAGCCAGAGGCGCGCCTCCGGCCGGATGGCGCTGGCAACCAGCCAGGCCCGAAAGCGGGCATAGCTCACCCGGGTCTTCGTGCGCGCGCGGGCAGACGGGATCGAGGTTGTCGGCATGGGCCTGGACATGGGCCGTTGCGTAGCGCGTTTTGGGCCTTGGTGGAATCAGCTTGGCGTGAACAAAGACCCTGAAAATACAGCAATATGGTTGCCGCACGGGGATGTGAGTGGTATCCCGCGCCCATGACGACCGTCCCCATTTCCAACATCCGCAATTTCTCCATCGTCGCCCATATCGACCATGGCAAATCGACGCTGGCCGACCGCCTGATCCAGATGACCGGTGGCCTCTCCGACCGCGAGATGGCGGGCAAGGAGCAGGTGCTCGATTCCATGGACATCGAGCGCGAGCGCGGCATCACCATCAAGGCGCAGACGGTCCGGCTGAAATACCACGCCAAGGACGGCAAGGATTACATCTTCAACCTGATGGACACGCCGGGCCATGTCGACTTCGCCTACGAAGTCTCGCGCTCGCTGGCGGCCTGCGAAGGTTCCCTGCTGGTGGTCGACGCCAGCCAGGGCGTGGAAGCGCAGACGCTCGCCAACGTCTACCACGCGCTCGACGCCGGTCACGAGATCGTGCCGGTCCTCAACAAGGTCGACCTGCCCGCAGCCGAGCCCGAGAAGATCAGGCAGCAGATCGAGGACGTGATCGGCATCGACGCGTCCGACGCGGTGATGATCTCCGCCAAGACCGGCCTCGGCGTTCCCGACGTGCTGGAGGCCATCGTCACCCGCCTGCCGCCGCCGAAGGGCGATCGCGATGCGACGCTGAAGGCGCTGCTGGTCGACAGCTGGTACGACGTCTATCTCGGCGTCGTCGTGCTGATCCGCGTCGTCGACGGCGCGATGAAGAAGGGCAGCCGCATCCGCATGATGGGCACGGGCGCCGCCTATGACATCGAACGCGTCGGCTTCTTCACGCCGAAGATGACGCAGGTCGACGAGCTCGGCCCCGGCGAGATCGGCTTCATCACCGCCGCGATCAAGGAAGTCGCCGACACCCGCGTCGGCGACACCATCACCGACGACAGGAAGCCGGTCACGGACATGCTGCCGGGCTTCAAGCCGGCCATCCCCGTGGTGTTCTGCGGCCTGTTCCCCGCGGATGCCGATGATTTCGAAACGTTGCGCGCGGCGATGGGCAAGCTGCGCCTCAACGATGCCAGCTTCTCCTACGAGATGGAGACGTCGGCCGCGCTCGGCTTCGGTTTCCGCTGCGGCTTCCTCGGCCTGTTGCACCTGGAGATCATCCAGGAACGGCTGTCGCGCGAGTTCGATCTCAATTTGATCGCGACCGCGCCGAGCGTGATCTACAAGATGGCGCTGACCGATGGGCAGGAAATCTCCATTCACAACCCCGTCGACATGCCGGACGTGGTCAAGATCGCCGAGATACAGGAGCCCTGGATCGAGGCCACGATCCTCACGCCCGACGAATATCTCGGCAGCGTGCTCAAGCTATGCCAGGACCGCCGCGGCTCGCAGAAGGAGCTGACTTATGTCGGCTCGCGCGCGATGGTGAAATACGATCTGCCGCTGAACGAGGTCGTGTTCGACTTCTACGACCGCCTGAAATCGGTCTCCAAGGGCTACGCCTCGTTCGACTATCATCTCACCGACTACAAGCCGGCGGATCTCGTGAAGATGCAGATCCTGGTCAACAACGAGCCGGTCGATGCGCTCTCCATGCTGGTCCATCGCACCCGCGCGGAAGGGCGCGGCCGCGCCATGGTCGAGAAGATGAAGGAGCTGATCCCGCCGCACATGTTCCAGATCCCGATCCAGGCGGCGATCGGCGGCAAGGTGATCGCCCGCGAAACGGTCCGCGCGCTGCGCAAGGACGTCACCGCAAAATGCTACGGCGGCGACATCACGCGCAAACGCAAACTTCTGGAGAAGCAGAAGGAAGGCAAGAAGAAGATGCGGCAGTTCGGCAAGGTCGACATCCCGCAGGAAGCTTTCATTGCCGCGCTGAAGGTGGATAGCTGAGGCGAGTACTTCGGGCTTGACGGGGTGGTCGGGCCTAAGCCATTCATGGCCGGACAATAAAAAACGCGAAAACAACCCCATGCACAGTAGCCGGCCCTTTGTTGGCATTGGGGTTTTTCGCTTTTTGCGAAACCCGTTTGACTCGTCGGGCAAAACACGGGCATGATGTCACCATGGCAGCGGCTGCAGCGGCAGAGGGTGGCGTCCCAGCAAACCACTCCGTCACGTTCGTACTCATAGCCCGGATACCTCCAGAGGGCGTCAGAGCGTTTCGAGCCTACGAGGATGCCGTCCTGCCGCTGTTGCCTGAGTTCAACGGATGTCTGGAGCGTCGTCTTTGCAGTCCGGACGGCACCGTCGAGCTGCACATCATCAGCTTCACCTCCCATGCGGATTTTCAAAATTACCGGAACGATCCCCGGCGGACAATGCACGCCGGGCTGTTGGAGCAATCATCTGCGATACTGGAATTGCTCCCGATGGCGAACGTGTAACGTGTGTGACGCAGGCACGGGACGTCAGCCTCTGGCAAAGGTATGTCGTGCAATGCCGCGATCGACCCTTTCCATTATCGGATGATTATTCGCTCGGGGTCGGTCGCAACTGTCCAAGTGGTATTCAGTTCTTGCAACCGAGGTCGCTGCGGCGACGTTATGTGGTATCCCTGCAAAGCAGCAGGCTTTTGATCTCCGACCGGCAGCAGAAATGTCCTCGTCCGACGGTACAAGTGCAACCAGTGATACGGCCCGCCGACAGCGGAGAAGGAGCAACGCCTTGCTCCTGGCCTTGGCCGTTGGATTCCTTGTTTTCGGCGCCGCGGCGGGCGCGCTGTACTACGCGTTGCGGCCGGTCACCCTCCGGATTGCTGTCGGACCGCCGGGAAGCGACGATCACAAATTGATCGAGGCGGCGGCGGAGGCCTTCGCCAGCGAAAGCAGGACCGTCAGGCTGTCGCTGATCACGACCGACGGCGCGGTCGAAGCTCTTGCCCTGCTTCGGGCCGGCAAGGCCAACCTTGCGGTCGGTCGTGGCGATCTGGAGATGCCGGCCGACGCGCAGGCCGTCGCCATCGTGCGCAAGAACTTCGTCGTGCTGTGGTCGCCTTCCGGACTTGCGGGCAAGAGCTCCAAGAGAAAGCCCGCGGCGAAGATCAAGGAGGTCGGCGATCTCGCAGGCCACAGGGTCGGCGTCATCGGCCGGACGCCGGCAAACGCCGCGTTGCTGCGCGTCATCCTGAGCGCCTCCGGGGCGGAGGCGGACAAGGTCGCGGTCACGCAATTTGGCACGGACCAGATCGAGGCGATGGCGCGCGACCCGACCCTTGATGCCTTCATGGCGGTCGGTCCGCTCGACAGCAAAATTACCTCCGACGCCATCGCTGCGACAGCGAGGGGGCGAGGCGAGCCGAAGTTTCTCGCGATCGATGCATCGGAAGCCATCGCCCTGAAGCATCCGCGGTATGAATCCGAGGAAATCCCACCCAGTGTCTTCAACGCCGACCCGGCTTGGCCGGATGACAAGGTCGAGACGGTCAGCGTCAACCATCTCATCGTGGCACAAAAGGCTTTGTCCGAGACGACAGTGGCGACATTTTTCCGGCAACTGTTCGCCGTCCGTCAGGTGATCGCCCGGCGGGCGCCCGGCGCTGCGCACATCACCAAGCCGGACACCGAGAAAGACGCCGAGCTGCCGGTGCATCGCGGAGCGGCAGCCGTGATCGACGGCACCGAACGTACCTTTCTGGATCGGTACGGCGATTACTTCTGGTTTGCGCTCCTGCTTCTCTCCGGCATCGGTTCGGCCGGCGCCTGGTTGCGTCACTATCTGAATCGAGACGAAAGGGACGAGAATATCAGCCATCGCAAGCGAATCCTGGCGATGGTTTCCGGGGTCCGCACCGCGGAATCCAACCAGAAACTCCTGGCGATGCAACGCGAGGTCGACGCCATCATAAGTGAAGCGCTCGCATGCTACGATGACGGCGCGATCGAGGAAGAGGAACTGGCGGCCTTTGGCCTGGTGCTCGAACTGTTCAACCATGCCGTTGACGAGAGGCGCGCGGAATTGCAAGCGGGCTCGCTTGAGCCTGTTCGCGGCGCGGCAGGAGGCCGCGGCCTCACGTCAAGATGACGGAGCCACGTGAAACATGTCACCACGATTGCCGCCGACGTCGGCCGTTAAGGAGAGACCGGACAGCTCGTAGGATGGGTTGAGCTCTTGCGAAACCCATGGTCCTGATGGGCGAGACGCGGCATCTGGCGGCCTTGTCAGCCCGATCCGATTGTGAGGATGAAGCTCGATGGGTTTCGCTTCGCTCTACCCATCCTACGCGCTTCGCCACGTCTTCAATGGCGATCATGCGAAAGCTGCCGTCGCCGACACCGCGTCATTCGTCGTTCACCGCGTCTTCGCCGCGAGCGCGATGCCGTCCGTCCGGACCAGCTTCAGCGACTTGACCATCGTGTCCGTCGTCGCCTTGTAGGTCTTGAAGTGTTGGGATTCGAGGTGCGATTTATAGGCCTCGACGTCGCGATAGATCTCGAACACTCTCACCTTCGTCGGGTTGTCCTTTTCGGATAGGGCATACAGCGCCAGGACGCCCGGCTCGACGCGGACCGCCGTTTCGATGTGTTCCTTGACCGCCGCCTTGTAGGCTTCGAGTTGAGCGGGATCGATTTCGATCTCGGCGACCTGAATATACTGGCCCGGCGTCTCCTGGGCTGTGGCAGACGGTCCCAGGCTAGAAGCCAGCATGGATGCGCCCAAAATCAGAAGATGCTTCGTGTTCATCGTTACCTCCTGCGCGGCGCCAACGACATGGGCGGCATCGCATCTCGTCAGGGTATCAACTCACTTGCGGTATTGCTCGTCGCTGACTTTCTCGAGCCAGTCGACATTCTTGCCGCCGATGGATTCCTGAATCGCGATGTGCGTCATCGCAGTGGTAAGCGAAGCGCCATGCCAGTGCTTCATATCAGGTGGAAACCACACGACGTCGCCCGGCCTGATCTCCTCGACCTGCCCCCCTTCACGCTGCACCCAACCGAGCCCGGCGGTGACGATCAGCGTCTGCCCCAGGGGATGCGTATGCCAAGCGGTACGAGCACCGGGTTCGAAGGTAACCTGGGCGGCGCCGACGCGGGCGGGATCCGGCGCCTGGAAGAGCGGATCGACCCGCACCGTACCGGTGAACCAGTCTTGCGGGCCCTTCTGGGAAGGACGAGAGCCGTTCCTCTTGATGTCGATGTCCATAGGAAACTCCCTTGGTTGTTCGAACGTGAGCGCCCGCGTCCGACGAACATTGATCGTAGCGGCAGCGCCGCCGCCGATGATCACGCCCCTGCGTGTGATCATCGTATTCCCTAGCGCGGTCGCTTCTCGATGACGTCCTTGACGACGGGCGCCGCCGAGAAGGCATTGGGCCAGCCAGCATAGAAGGCGAGATGCCCCAGCACCTCGCCGGCTTCCTCCCGAGTCAACCCGTTATCCATCGCCCGGTTCAGATGATAGGTGATCTGCGGGACCTGGCCGGTGGCGATGAGGGCACTCACGGTGACCAGACTGCGGTCGCGCGGCGCAAGGCCCGGTCTCAGCCAAAGGTCGCGGAAAAGCACGTCGGTGGTGTACTGGACCAGGCTCGGTGTGATCTGGCCGAACTGTTCCCCGACGCGGGTCGCCCGCTGCTTCTCGGCAGCCTCGTCAAGGGGTAGCTGTGGTCCCGATGCCGGCGGGAGCTGATCGGTCCCGATGTTGCGGCTGTTGAAGACGTCCTTCGTCGCCGGGATCGCATTCATCGCGTTCGCCCATCCGGTGTAGAACGCCAAATGCGTGATGATCTCGGAGATCTCGGCCGGCTTCACGCCGTTGTCGAGTGCGAGGCCGAGATAGAACGGCAGCTCGACGGTCTGATTGCGAGCGATGAGCGCCGCGAGCGTGACGATGCTGCGGTCTCGCGGCGACAGGCCATTTCGCTTCCAGAGATCGCCCAGCACGACGTGCTGGACGTATTTTTCCAATGCGGGCGCGACAGCGCGAACGTCTTCCGATTTCAACATGGGATTTACTCCTTGGGTGGGCGCCTGATCCGCGGCGACGGCGCCGCCTGAGGTCAGGCAGAATGAAAATAAGATCGCTGCGAGCAGTCTCATTGCGGGCATCCTTCCGAAATTGTCGGGTGCGCCAGCAGCCACGCCGCGACCAGCGCGGCGCAGAGCACGGTAACGGCGCTGGCAAGAAACACGGCGTTCAGCTTCGCGCCGACCGCGATCAACCCGAGCGCTGGGCTCGCGACGCCCTGTGCCAGGTCGAGAAATGCAGTGTAGGCCCCCATGGCAAGGCCGCGGCTCTGCGCCGGCACGCGCCGAACCGCTTCGACGCCGAAGCCGGGGTAAACCAGCGAGAATCCGAAACCGGTGAGCGCGGCGCCCGCCAGGGCCAACTCGGGTCGAACGGCCAGCCAGATCAGGGCTTGGCCGGCGGCTTCGATCACCGCGCAAACCAGCGCGACCTTGGCACCGCCAATCGCATCGGCCACATGGCTGAAGAAGACCCGCGCCAGAATGAACGCAACGGCATAGGACGTGTAGGCGAGCCATCCGTTGTCCCACCCTCGGCTCGCGAACAGCAGGGCGACGAACGTCGTCACCGCCCCGAACCCGACGCTGCCGAGAGCAGAGCCGAGACCCGGCACCCACACGGCGCCGATCACGTCGGCGAACGAGACCCGCGCGCGCTGCACCGGCGCAATCTTCGGGAGGGGCAGAACGAGCAGCAAGGTGAGCAGCGGCGCTATTGCGGTGGCGAGCGCGATCGCCGTGAAGCCATAGCCGGCATAGAGCGCAGAGCCCGCCGGCGCGCCGATTGCGAAGGCCGCGAACATCGCCGAGCCGACCCAGGCAATGACCTTGCCCGCGCTGCTGACATCCACGAGCGCCAGTCCCCAGCTTACTGCGGCCGTGATGATGAAACTTTCCGCCGCGCCGAGCAGCGCCCGCCCTGCCAGCAGAATCGCAACGGATGTCAGCGGTGCGCCGACGAAACCGAGCGAAGCCAGATAGAGCAATCCCGCCGCACCGGCCGTTATCAGGCCCGCGATGACACCGCGCTTCGCACCGCTTCGGTCGGAAAAGTGCCCCGCCCAAGGCCGCGAGATCAGGGACGCGGCGAACTGGCTGCCGGCGACGAGTCCGACCACGACGGTTCCCTGCCCCAGTCCATCGTGTACGTGAAGCGGAAGAACCGGCATGGCGATGCCGATGACGAGAAAGGCGACGAAGACCACGCCCATGATCGGCAGCAAGGTCGCCGCGAGGCGCGGGACGGCAACGGAGTGCTGCGTGGCTGTTACGGACATGCCTTGCCTTTTCGCTGTCTTGCCTTTTCGCTGAGACGGCGGTGCCGCCGGGCGGCTGGTCTGAACCTAGGACTTCCGGGCGCCCACGATTAGGTGATAGATTTTGCATGCAGTCATTAGAGTGGCTCATCAATGCAGCGAGACGACGCGAGCGACCTGCTGGCCTTCCTCGCAGTGGCGCGGGAACGCAATTTCACCCGTGCCGCGGCGAAACTCGGCATGACGCAGTCTGGCCTCAGCCAGATCATCCGAAAGCTGGAGGAGCGGATCGGCGTCAGGCTGTTGAACCGGACCACGCGCAGCGTCACCCCGACTCAAGCGGGAGAACGGCTCTTCCTGAGCATTGGGCCCAAGTTCAACGAGATGGATGCCGATCTCGCCGCGCTCAGCGAGCTCCGGGAAAAGCCGGCCGGAACCGTTCGGCTGACGGCGACGGAGTACGCGGCGTCAGAGATCCTGTTGCCCGCCCTCGGCAAGATCCTGCCAAAGCACCCTGACATCAACGTCGAGATCGTCATCGATTACGGGCTGACCAACATCGTGGCGCAGCAAGTCGATGCCGGCATCCGCCCCGGCGAGCTTGTCGCCAAGGACATGATCGCCGTGCGGGTCAGTCCAGACCTCCGGATGGCCGTCGTTGGTTCGCCCTCCTACTTCGCCGAGCGCAAACGACCGAAGACGCCGCAGGATCTGACACATCACAACTGCCTCAACCTTCGCCTGCCGACCCATGGCGGCAGCCTGTATGCGTGGGAGTTCGAGAAAAGTGGACGAGAGCTCCGGGTGCGCGCGGAGGGACAGCTGGTGTTCAACAGCGCGGGCCTGCTCCTGGACGGGGCGCTCAAGGGCTTGGGCCTCGCCTACCTGACGGAAGGCCACGTGCAGCAGCACCTATCTCAAGGCCGGCTCGTCCGGGTCCTGTCGGATTGGTGTCCGCCATTCTCGGGCTACCACCTCTATTATCCCAGCCGGCGGCAGCCCTCCTCCGCCTTTTCGGTGCTGGTCGAGGCACTTCGTTATCGCGGACGTCAGGTCAATTCACCGTCTGCAACGCGGCGGTGAAGACGGCGAGATCATCCCGCGCCGTCTCGTCCGTGGGTCAATGGGGAAGGTCGGCGAGCTGCTCGATCACGCGCGCCCGATCCTGCGGCAGCAAGAAGCTCGCCCAGACCTCGCGGTGTCGCGGATGGCGGCTGCCACCAGGCGCGCGTTGGCCGGCTTGCCGGCGCCCTGGATCGCCGCGCAGACCGTGCTCAGGATGTACACGGCGCTGTTCCTGCGGAAGCCCGCAAGACCCTCCTCGCGGATGCGGGTGCGCTGCTCCGGCGCGAACTCCGCCCAGAACAACTGGCCCGCCACCGCCTCGCGCGCCATGCTGCGGATCATGAAGTCGATCGTTACCGCGTATTGGTCGCCATACTCGGTCATGTTGCGCTGGAGCGCCGCAAGATCAGGTTGCGGCCCCGGCTTCGAGCCGTAAAGGATGAACAGCTTGTGGGTCGCGTTTGCGGCGTCCGTCCAGTCCAGCAGCCAGTTCATATCGCTCGCCTGCGCGGGCGGTAGCGCCGCCAGGGCGTCGAGATCGAAGACGCGGCTGAGCAGGGCTGCGACCTCCGGCCGGGTCAGGTCGGGCCGCTCGCGCTTCTTCATCACCCCCCTCGACATAGACCCGGAAGGCCTGCGCGGCCTCGCGCGCGGCGGCCGCATCGCGTGCGCCCTCATGCGCCAACGCCGGCGAGGCGAGCGCGAGAAGGACCAGGAGGATTCTGACGATCGGCATGGGCGGTCTCAATCGGCGAGGCGGCGCCGTTCGTGGCGATGGCCGTTGTTCGTCGCGAGCCGCTCCGCAAAAGTTCACGCAATGGGTCCTCCTTGCGCGGACATTGAGGTTTAAAGGGCAGGCAAGCCGGGCGGCGGCTTGCGCATTTGGGACGCCTGCTCGTAGGCGTAGGCCAGACGCAACAGCTTGTGCTCGCTCCAGGCCTTCCCTGCGAAGGTGACGCCGAGCGGATAGTCGGGCGTGTCCTTCCCGTCGGCGCCCGAGACGAAGCCTGCTGGCACCATGACGCTGGGATAGCCCGCCTTGGCGGCAATTGCTGCGCCGGTCGCGCCGGGAAACAGAACGGCGTCCAGCTTGTGCTGGTTCATATAGGCATCCATGCCGTGCGTCCTGGCGGAGAGCCGGTCCATGGCACGTGCCGATTTGTATTCGCGCTCGCTCAGATCGCCCCGCGTGAGGTCGGAGGCGAGGAACAGGTCCTGGCCAAAACGCAGCGCCTTGTCCGCATTCGCCGCGTTGAAGGTAATGATGTCGGCCATGGTCTTGATGTCGGTATTGGTCGCCCAATCCCTGAGATAAAGATTGAGCCCATACTTCAGCTCGTAGAGGAAGACGATCGGCGAGCCGGTCGGATTGCCCTTGTTGCGGCTCAGCGGATTGCGGTTGAGCACGGCCATGCCGGTGCCGGGGCCGGCAATCCAGCCACGCGTCGGCATGTTGGCACGCACGATGACGGCGCCCAGATCCCCCAGCACCTTGATGACCTCAGCCATCAGCTTGGTCCCGTCTGGTGGCAGTTTGCCATAGTAGCAATCGTTCAGCGGGTCGCCGGGGTCACTCGGTACGCCGATACGTGTGCCCTTCATCGCATCCCGTGCGAGGTCGGCCGTGTAATCGGCCGGCCTGCGCTGCCGCTCCGTCATGGGATCGCGCGAGTCGCTGGCGGCCAGCACGTTCAGCAGCATCGCCGCGTCCCGCACGGTGCGCGCCATCGGTCCCGCCGTGTCCTGGCTGTGCGCGATCGGCATGATGCCGGCGCGGCTGACCAGTCCGACCGTCGGCTTCACGGTGACGACGCCATTGCGGCTGGCCGGATGTAGCAGCGAGCCCGAGGTCTCGGTGCCGATCGCGGCCGCGCAAAGACCTGCCGCCACAGCGACCGCGGAACCCGAGCTTGAGCCGCCCGGATCTACGACCGGAATGCCATGTTCGTCCAGCAGCGCCGGCACGAACGGATTCTTCACCTGACCGCCCAGCGAAGAATAGCCCGAGGGCATCTCGATCGCGAGGATGTTGGCGAACTCGGTCAAATTCGCCTTGCCGAGGATCACCGCACCGGCGTTTCGCAGCAGCTTGACGATGGTGGCATCGCTTCTGGCACGCGCGCCCTCAAGCGCCAGCGAGCCCGCCGTGCTCGGCTGCTTGTCGCCGGTGGCGATGTTGTCCTTCAGCAGAATGGGAACGCCGGCCAGCGGACGTTTCGCCGAGGGCTTGGTGCCGTCGAGCTTGCCCGCGATAGCAAGCGCGTCGGGGTTGGGGGCGCGGACGGAATTGAGCTTGGGTCCGTTGCAGTCACAGGCCTCGATCCGCGCGAGATAGGCTTTGGTCAGCTGGGTGGCGGTGACACGCCCGGCGGCCAAGGCATCGATGATATCGGTCATGGGCGCGTCCTCGAGCTTCAGCTCGGCCGCCGCATCGCGGCCGGGTGGCGTCTTCATCGCGTGCCTCGTGAGTGGATATGTGCTACCCTACGTAGCATTTCCGCCGATCGTAGGACAAGCCGCCCGGAGCGACCATGGACTGCACCATCCGGCCTGCGCTTGCCGATGACGCCGCCGACATCAGCGGCGTCATCCTGCGTGCGCTGCGCGAAACCAACGCAAAGGATTTTACCGATGACATCATCGAAAGGGTCGAGCGCAGCTTCAGCCCGGACGCCGTGCGCCAGTTGATCGGGAAACGCACCGTTTTCGTCGCCACCCTCGACCGCGTCGTCGTTGGAACAGCGAGCCTCGACGGAAGCGTCGTCCGGACCGTCTTCGTGACTCCCGATGTTCAGGCCCGCGGGATCGGCAAGCTGCTGATGGCCGCGATCGAGCGCACAGCGCGCGAGCGGAACATCTTTGCATTGACCGTCCCTTCGTCGGTCACCGCCGAGACCTTCTACGCAAAGCTCGGATTCAATGCCGTGCGCGATAGCTATCATGGTGACGAACGCACGATCATCATGGAGCGATGGCTCGGTGAATAGTCCGTAGCCCAGATGCCACCTTGATCCTCTCCGCCAAATAGACCACCATCGCGCCTCTCACCGCTCACGGCAGAAGGGGCGAGGCAACGCGCATGTCCGAGCTTCCCGGATTTGGCCTGGCCGAACGTGCCCGCGCCATCGCGCCGCTGATTTCGGGCGAGGCGGACGAGACCGAGCGGACGCGGCGGCTGACGCCGGCCGTCGTTTCCGCGCTGATCGAGAACGGCCTCTACCGGGCGCTATTGCCGCAAAGTCTCGGCGGCACCGAAGCTGCGCCGGAAGCTTTCATGCAAATGCTGGAGGAGATCGCGAAGGCGGACGCATCCACGGCCTGGTGTCTCGGGCAGTGCAGCGTCTGCGCCATGATCGCGGCTTCGCTCGACCACGACACCGCGCGGGAGATCTTCAACACACATCCCGGCATCCTCGCCTGGGGCGCCATTGCGCATGAGGCGCGCGCGGTCGAGGGCGGCTATCGCGTCAGCGCGCGCTGGGATTTTGCCTCGGGCTCGCGGCAGGCGAGCTGGCTGGGGGCGCATGTGCGCATTGTCGATAGCGACGGCTCGCCGCGCAAAAATGCCGACGGGTCGGCGGAGGTGCGAACCATTTTGTTTCCGGTCGCGCGTGCGACGCTGCACGACGTCTGGCAGGCGATCGGGCTCGCCGGCACCGGCACGGATTCGTACGAGGTGAGCGATCTGTTCATCCCCGAACGCTTCACGGCATTTCGCGATGTGCCGTCCGCGTTGCGCGAGGCGGGCCCGCTCTACAGGATCGGCACCGGCTCGACCTTCAGCCTCGGCTTTGCCGCGGTGTCGCTCGGCGTGGCGCGCGCGACGCTCGACGCCGCGATTGCCCTTGCTCGCGCAAAGCATCAGTCGCTGGCCGCAGGCGCGATGCGCGACAACCAGGCGGTTCAGGGCCTGATCGGCCGCACCGAGGGCGATCTTCGTGCCGCGCGCGCCTATCTCTATGCAATAGCGAATGCGATGTGGCGCGACCTCTTGGCGACCGGCGAGTTCAGCGCGGCGCATCGCAGCGCTGTCAGGCTGGCCGCGACCTGGACCATCCACCAATCGGCGCGCGTGGTCGACACCGCCTATCACATGGCCGGCGCAACGGCCGTGTTTCGCAGCCATCCGTTCGAGCGGCGGTTTCGCGACATGCACGCCATCGCGCAGCAGATCCAGGCCCGCGACACGCATTACGAGGATGTCGGCAAGGCGATCCTGTCGGGCGACCCGCCCGACTGAGACCCGGCTGCGACAGAGGTGTCAGATCGCACCTCCGTCGCATCTGCGCGTCCGCAGTTTCCGGCATGGTGAACCAAGCCATGCAAGTCGTAGGGGTGGGCCTGCACCCCGAGCCCCACATTGAACCGCGTTGTTAAGCATTCTCGGGATAACTGAAAGCGTTCGCGAACTCCCCCGAATCCCCCGGTATCGTTCATGCTCAAGATCAAATCCATTGCCGCTCGCCTGATCCTTGCGATCTCGCTGACCGTCGCGGCAGCCTGCGCCATCCTCGGCGGTTTCTCGATCTCGCAACAGCGCGAGCTGACGCGGCTCGCGCTCGATCAACAACTCAAGCTGCAATATGACAGCGTGATCGCCGCCGTGGACTATGAAGGCCGCGCCGCGCTCGCGGTGTCCTCCGTGGTCGCGGCACTGCCGCCGGTCGGCGACGCCATTGCCAAAGGCGACCGCGATGCCATGACGGCGCTGCTCGGGGAGCCGATGAAGGCGCTGAAGGCGCAGGGCATCCCGCTCATCACCTTCGAGACGCCGCCGGCCGTCGTGTTCTTCCGCATCCACGATCCGAAGGCTGCGAACGGCGAGGACATCTCGCAGCGTCGCACCACCCTCGTGGAAGCCAACAGCACCGGCAGGCAGATCGTCGGCGTCGAGCCCTCGCGGGACGCGCTGTCGATCTTCGGCATCACGCCGATCATGCGCGACGGCAAGAGCATCGCCACCGCCGATGTCGGCGTCGCCTTCGGCAAGGAGTTCGTCGATCGCGCCAAGAAGCGCTTCGGCATCGACCTCGCCGTGCATTCGTATGACGGCAAGGCCTTCAAGCGCCTGTCCTCGACCTTCGGCGAGACCGCGGTCGCGACGTCGGACGAGCTGAAGGGCGTGATCGACGGCCAGCCGCTGCGCCGCGACACCGCGCTCGACGGCCATCCCGGCGCGCTCTATGTCGGCCAGATCAAGAACTATGCCGGCAAGCCGGTCGCCGTCCTCGAGATCATCAAGGACACCACCGAATACGAGGCCGCTGCCGGAGGCGCGCAGCGCAGCCTGATCCTCGGGACCGTGGTGATCCTGGTGCTCGCCATGGTGCTGGCGTTCCTGCTCGGCCGCGGGCTGTCGCGACCGCTGGCGGCGATCACCGCCGTCATGAACCGGCTCTCGTCCGGCGACACCGACGTGACCATCCCTGGCAGCGATCGCCGCGACGAGCTCGGCACCATGGCCAAGGCGGTCGACGTGTTCCGCCGCAGCATGATCGAGGCCGCTACGCTGCGCGAGGCCCAGGAGGCCGACAAGGCCAGGGCCGAGATCGAGAAGCAGGCGCTCCAGCGCCAGATGGCCGATCGCTTCGAGGCCGACGTCAAGGGCGTGGTGTCGGCCGTCGCCAGGGCGACCGAAGGCATGCAGCACGTCGCCGGCGAGATCACGTCGAGCGTCAACGGCACGTCGCAGCGCGCAACCGCAGCCGCGGCGGCGTCCGAGGAAGCCTCGACCAGCGTCAACACGGTCGCAGCCGCGACCGAGCAGCTCGCCTCCTCGGTGACCGAGATCGGCCGCCAGGTCACCCATTCCAGCCAGGTCGCCAGCAATGCGGTGGTCAAGGCCACCGCGACCACGGAGATGGTCACGAGTCTTGCCACAGCCGCGGAGCGCATCGGCGACGTGCTGCGGCTGATCAGCGAGATCGCGAGCCAGACCAATCTGCTGGCGCTCAACGCGACGATCGAGGCGGCGCGCGCGGGCGAGGCCGGCCGCGGCTTTGCCGTGGTGGCGTCCGAGGTGAAGGAGCTCGCCGGCCAGACCGCGAAGGCGACCGACGAGATCGCAACCCAGGTCACCGCGATCCAGGCCGCCACCGGCAATTGCGTCACCGCGATCTCGGGCATCAGTGACACCATCCGCGAGATCAGCGGCATCGCCACCACCATCGCCGCCGCGGTCGAGCAGCAGGGCTCGGCCACGCGCGAGATCGCGCGCAGCGTGCAGCAGGCGTCAGCCGGCACCACCGAGGTCTCGGCCAACGTCGCCGGCGCAAGCCAGGCCGCCGACCAGTCGCGGTCGCTGGCGGGCAATGTGATGGTGGCGTCCGGTGAGCTTGGCCAGCACGCCTCGGCGTTGATGCGGAGTGTAGATACGTTCTTGGCGGGGCTTCGGGCGGCTTAAGGCGTTAAATGGACTTAAGCTAAAAGGTCGAGCCACGCGTTCGATCAACCTCTCCCGCAAGCGGGAGAGGGAGCCACCTGCTTCGTGGCAGCAGCCGCCTCAAGCCACCAGCGCAGTATCCTCGTCGCCGTCGATCCCGCGCTGCGCGGCCAGCAGGCTGACGATCTCGGCGTTGGGCCGGGCCTTGCTGAACAGAAAGCCCTGACCCTCGTCGCAGCCTTCGGCCCGGAGGCAGCTCAGCTCGGCTTCGGTCTCGACGCCCTCGGCGGTGATGATGACGCCCAAGCCCTTGCCGAGGCTGACGATGGAGCGGATGATCGCCTGGGCCTCGCGGTTGGCGCCGAGATCGCGCACGAAGGACTGGTCGATCTTGATCTTGTCGAAGGGGAAGCTGCGCAGATAACTGAGGCTGGAATAGCCGGTGCCGAAATCGTCCATCGAGATGCGCACGCCGAGCGAGCGCAGCGCATGCAGCGTCGCCAGCACCTGCGCGCTCTTCTCCAGCAGCAGTGTCTCGGTGATCTCGAGCTCGAGCCGCCGCGGCGGCAGGCCGGCCTGCTTCAGGGCATCCGTGACCACCGACAGCAGATTGCCGCTGCGGAACTGGAGCGGCGACAGATTGACGGCGACGCGGACGTCGTCCGGCCAGGTCGCGGCGTCCAGGCACGCCCGGCGCAGCATCAGGCCGCCGAGCGGATTGATCAACCCGGTCTCTTCCGCCACCGGAATGAACTCGGCCGGCGAGACCATGCCGCGCTCGGCATGCGGCCAGCGCACCAATGCCTCGAAGCCGGTGATGCGACCGCTCTGGAGGTCGATCAGCGGCTGGTAGTAGGGACGCAGCACGTCGTTCTGGATCGCGTCGCGCAGCTCGACCTCGATCTTGCGCCGGCTCTGCGCTCTGGCGTCGAGCGCGGCCTCGAAGAAGGCGAACGTGCCGCGCGAATCGGCCTTGGCGCGCGACAGCGCCATGTCGGCGCTCTTGAGCAGCTTTTCGGAATCATCGCCGTCGCCCGGCGCCATCGCGATGCCGATGGAGGCGCCGATCACCACGGAATGGCCGTCGAGCAGATAGGGATCGGCGATGGCCGCCAGGAGGCGCTTGGCCAGAAGCACGGCGTCCTCGGGACGGGTCAATCCGCTCTGCACGATCGCGAATTCGTCCGAATTGAGCCGCGCCAACGCGTCTTCCTCGCGCAAGGTCGAGCGCAGCCGCTTGGCGACGCCGCGCAGGAGCTTGTCGCCGACCGTGTGTCCCAGCGTGTCGTTGACCGCCTTGAAATTGTCGAGCCCCAGCATCAGCAGGGCGACCTTGTCGGTGCTGCGCCTCGTATGCAGCAGCATCTCGTCGACCTGCTGACGCAGCAAATTGCGGTTTGGCAGGCCGGTCAGCCCGTCATGCTGGGCCATGAAGGCAAGCCGCGCCTCGGCACGCTTGCGCTCGGTGATGTCCATCAGCGCGAGCAGCACCGCGGGCCGGTCGGCATAGGTCAGTTCGCGGGAATAAATCGCAAGGTCGATCAGCGCGCCGTCGGCCTTGACGTGCTTCCAGGTGCGCCCGGCCTGCTCCTCGTCGGACCGATCGATGGTCCAGGGCGGCTCGCTGTCGAAGGCCTGCAAGGAGCGGATCTTCAGCCGCTCGAACTCGGCACGGCTGTGGCCGTAATGGGCGAGCGCGGCATCGTTGACGGCGAGGATGCGCTCATCGTCCAGCGCGCAGACGATCATGGGGACGGGATTGTCGTCGAACAGCAGCCGGAACGAGGCTTCGCGCTGCTTCAACTCGGTGATGTCGACACGCAGGCCGACGACGCCGCCGTCGTCGGTCAGCCGCTCGTCGATCAGGATGACGCGGCCGTCCGCCAGCTTCTGCTCGTGGCGCGCGCCGGGCTGATGGAGCTTTTGCAGCCGCTCGGCGATCCATTCTTCCTCGCGGCCGGCAGCCTCGGGATAGTCGCCGCGAGCGACACCGATGCGCAGCGTGTCCTCGAGGCGCGCGCCTTCTTCGAACAGATCGGCAGTCTTGCTGTAGATCTCGGCGTATTGCTTGTTCCAGAGAACGTAGCGGCCCTCGGCATCCAGAAACACGATGCCCTGCGGCAGGATCTCGATGGCCTGGCGCAGGCGCTCATGGGATTTGCGCGCGTCCGCGATCGCGGCTTCCGCCTCGGCGCGGCTGCGCAGGACTTCGTCGTGTTCGGACAGCGGATGAGGCGCGCGCGCGAAGCGCAGCTTGCGCGGCCGTTGGCCTGCGTGGGCAAGTCCGCTTCCCTTTCGGTTCTTTGGTTTTCGAGACCCCAAACTCAACTTCACTCTTCCCGGTCGCACCCAGCGACCGCAAGTTTTGGAGCAAGTGTCTGAAAAAAAAGTAATCTTGGGCGGTCCTCGGCGGCCGGGGCCACGTCCTGCGGCGCTGTGGACCGGGCCGGTTTGCCTGTTTGAGAGGCGCGGGCGGCGTCCCGGGGCGCGCCAAACCTGTTGCGTCGCCGCAGCCGGACACAGACCACAACAGACGTGGTGTAAATATGCGCGCTATTCATGATTCTATTCCGAAAGCGCATCACCTTGCATGCAGAGGGAGAACGCCCCCCTTTCCGCGCACGAATTTTGGTCAATACAGGATACGGTTATCGCACCCTTAAAAATGCGCCCGGCCCGCACAAAAACTCCGACTTTCGGATCAACCCTGATGGGCGATTCGCGATAGGATCAGCAGCATGAGTCTCCGACGCCTCGCCCCTCTCCCGCTTGTCATGGCGCTCCTGTCCGCCGGAGGCGCGCTGGCCCAGGACAAAGGCAGCGTAAATCCGAAGCCGTTGCCGCCGCTCGCGAACCCAAATGATCCCAAGGTTGGCGCCAAGGAGCTGTTCGCGCGAAAGCTGCTGCCCTCGACCGGGCCGGCGCATGTCATCGGCTCCTACGTCAAGGGCTGCATCGGCGGCGCCATGCAGATGCCGCTCAACGGCGACAATTGGCAGGTGATGCGGCTGTCGCGTAACCGCAATTACGGGCACCCCGAGATGATCGCGCTGATCAAGCGCCTCGCGGCCAAGGCACACAAGGACGCCGGCTGGCCCGGCATTCTGGTCGGCGACATCGGCCAGCCGCGCGGCGGGCCGGCATTGTCAGGCCATGCCAGCCATCAGATCGGCCTCGATGCCGACATCTGGCTGACGCCGATGCCGGACCGTCGTTTGTCGCGTGACGAGCGCGAGGAGATGTCGGCGGTGATGATGGTGCGGCAGGACCGACTCGACATCGATCCAAAGGTGTTCACGCCAGGCCATGTGCTGGTGCTGCGCGATGCGGCGCAGGAGCCGGCGGTGCAGCGCATCTTCGTCAATGCCGCGATCAAGAAGGCGCTGTGCCAAGAGGCCAAGGGCGACCGCTCCTGGCTGTCGAAGATTCGGCCGTGGTGGGGCCACGACTATCACTTCCACATTCGCATGCGCTGCCCGGCGGGCGCGAGCGAATGCGAGGGCCAGTCGTCGCAATCAGAGGACGAAGGCTGCAAGCCCTCCGACCTCGCCTATTGGTTCAGCGACGGCGTGCTGCACCCGAAGCCGCCGCCGGAGCCGCCCAAGCCGAAACCGCCGATGACGCTGGCGCAGATGCCGGCCGCGTGCAAGGTGGTGCTGCACGCGGGCGATGCGAAGCCGTAAGACGCGCTGCTGCTCCGCCCCCAGTTGCCGTCCCGGCGAAGGCCGGGACCCATACCGCGGAATCTTCCAGTGGCAGATGGTAGCAATACCGAACGAGGAATCTTCGCCAAACTCCTCTCTGTGGTTATGGGTCCCGGCCTTCGCCGGGACGACGTGTGGATAGATGCGCCGTTTCACTTGTCAGCAATGACGGAGTGATGACTGGCCCGTATCGTCCGAAATGCGCTAGGATTGTCCTTTCCGCTGGGCCGTAAGCCCGCGGCATTCTCGGGATGCGCATCCCTTTCAACAGCCTGACCGCAAGCCCGCGTCTTTCGCGCGGCCAACGATGAGATTCACATGCGCGTCCTCACCTTTCTCGCTGCGCTTTCGCTCGGCACGACCTCCGCCCTCGCCGCCGAAGAACCCAGCGGCTGCGACAAGTTCAAATGGCCGATCGAGCGCGACCGCGCCGCACTCACTGCACCGGATCGCGCCAAGCTCGCGTCCGGAAGCGAGCAGGCCGCGTTGCCGTCGTCAGCCATCACGCTGGAGTTGGTCGCGCCCGCCGATGCTAAATTGCCCTCGCCGCCAGAGCGCGCGCCGAAGGATGGCACCTTTGCCGGCTTCACCAGCATCAAGACCGCGAAAGCCGGGCTCTACACGATCAGCCTGTCCAGCGGGGCCTGGGTCGACGTGGTCCAGGACGGGCATTTCCTCAAGCCCGTGGCCTTCAGCGGCGCGACCGATTGCGACGGCATCCGCAAGACCATGAAATACGAGCTGTCAGCTCAGCCTGTCGTGCTCCAAATCAGCGGCGCCAGGGAGAATTCGCTCTCGATCGCGATCCTCCCGGCGCAATAGGCGGATGTTATTGTTTGCGCATGATCTTTTCGGAAAACCGTTACACACTTTTCCGGATCATGCGCTACGGTCGCCTTTGACCTAAGGCCCCGGCCTGCTATCTTCGCAACTGCGATATCCCTGCCGGCCGTAAGCCGTCGCAAGGCCCGTGGAACAGCGCTTCCGCCCGTCGCGACCTAGCCCACCCAACGCCGGATTTGCGCGTGCGCCTGCACGCGCGGCCTCGCACGGAGCGCATCCATGATTCGTATTGCCGGACTTTTCACCGCCTTCGCGATCGTCGCGGGCGCGAGCCTCTCGCCCGCCGCCGCCGAGGACAAGACCATCACCGTGTTCGCCGCGGCGTCGATGAAGAACGCGCTCGATGAGATCGACGTGGCCTACACCGCCAAGACCGGTATCAAGATCACCGCGAGCTACGCCGCAAGCTCGGCCCTGGCAAAGCAGATCGAGCAGGGTGCGCCGGCCGATGTGTTCGTCTCCGCCGACACCGACTGGATGGACTACGCGATCGCCAAGAAGACCATCAACGAGCCGACGCGGGTCAATCTGCTCGGCAACAGCATCGTGCTGATCGCGCCGAAGGATTCCAAAACCGACAACGTCACAATCGCGCAGGGCTTCGATCTCGCCAAACTCGCCGGCGACGGCAAGATCGCGACCGGCGACGTCAAGTCGGTGCCGGTTGGGAAATATGCCAAGGCCGCGCTTACGAGCCTCGGCGCATGGCAGGCGGCCGAGCCGAAATTCGCCATGGCCGAGAGCGTGCGTGCCGCGCTGACGCTGGTCGCGCGTGGCGAGGCCAACCTTGGCATCGTCTATTCCACCGACGCCAAGGTCGAGCCCGGCGTGAAGATCGTCGGCACCTTCCCGGCGGATTCGCATCCCGCGATCATCTATCCCGTCGCCGCGACCACCACCGCGAAACCCGAGACCAACGACTACCTCGCCTTCCTGCGCTCAACGGCGGCCAAGACCATTCTGGAAAAATACGGCTTCAAGTTTCTGGTCAGCCCGGCAACCTGATGTCTGCGGCTTGATGCTCGACATCTCTCCCGCCGAATGGACCGCGATCCTGCTCTCGCTCAGGGTCGCCATCATTGCAACCCTGGTGGCAACGCCGTTCGGCATTGCGCTGGCATGGCTGCTTGCGCGCCGTGATTTCTGGGGCAAGTCGGTGCTCGACGCCGTCGTACATCTGCCCCTCGTGCTGCCGCCTGTCGTCACCGGCTATCTGCTGCTGCTCACATTTGGCCGCCGCGGCCTCGTCGGCGCCTTCCTCGCCGATCATCTCGGCATCGTTTTCGCGTTCCGCTGGACCGGTGCGGCGCTCGCCTGCGGCGTGATGTCGTTTCCGCTGCTGGTGCGCCCGATGCGACTG
Source organism: Bradyrhizobium sp. 21 (assembly GCF_023073335.1). Taxonomy (GTDB): domain Bacteria; phylum Pseudomonadota; class Alphaproteobacteria; order Rhizobiales; family Xanthobacteraceae; genus Bradyrhizobium. Next base: position 691,940 of record NZ_JADPJG010000035.1, on the reverse strand, counting down.
TCGATCGAGGCGATCGACCGCCGGCTGGAGCAGGCCGCCGAGACGCTCGGCGCGGCGCCCTGGAAAGTGTTTTTCACGGTGACACTGCCGCTGGCGCTGCCCGGCGTGCTCGCCGGCATGGTGCTGGGCTTCGCCAAGGCGATCGGCGAGTTCGGCGCCACCATCACCTTCGTGTCGAACATTCCCGGCGAGACCCAGACGATTTCGTCCGCGATCTATTCGCTGATCCAGACGCCGGACGGCGACGCCGCTGCGGGCCGGCTCGTGATCGTCTCGATCATCCTGGCGCTGGGTGCTCTGATCGCCGCCGAATGGTTCGCCCGCCGCGCCACCGCGCGGCTGCACGGGAATTGAGCATGCTGCGCGTCGACATCGAGAAGAAGCTCGGGGAATTCTCGCTCCAGGCGTCCTTCACCAGCGAAGGCCGCGTCATCGGCCTGTTCGGCGCGTCCGGCGCCGGCAAGAGCTCGCTGGTCAACATGATCGCAGGCCTGCTGCGGCCCGACCGCGGCACCATCGTCATCGACGGCGAGACCGTCGACGACACCGTGGCCGGCATCCATGTGCCGACCTATCGCCGCCGCATTGGCTATGTGTTCCAGGATGCGCGACTGTTTCCGCATCTCAATGTCGCGCAGAATCTGGATTACGGGCGGCGGATGAACAGTCTCGCCTCCGATCCGGCGCAGCACAAGCGCGTCGTCGACCTGCTCGACATCGGCGCGCTCCTTGACCGCCGCCCCGGAAAACTCTCCGGCGGCGAGCGCCAGCGCGTCGCGCTCGGACGCGCGCTGTTGTCCAAGCCGCGCCTGCTGCTGCTCGACGAACCGCTCGGCGCGCTCGACGAAGGCCGCAAGCTCGAGATCCTGCCCTATCTGGTGCGGCTGCGCGACGAGGCCAATGTCCCCATGGTCTATGTCAGCCACGACGTCGCCGAGCTGCGCCAGCTCGCGACGCAGATCGTGATGCTGAAGCAGGGGCGGGTGACGTCGTTCGGCGGAGTGAAGGTGTTGACGTGAGGGTGGCTGTCACAACATCCACCGCCGTCGTCCTGGCGAAAGCCAGGACCCATACCGCGTGATCTGTCGAGGGCGTGCGGTGCAAGTACCGGCGAAGAATAACTACGGGTCTTCGTCAAACTGCTTCCTGGGGTAATGGGTCCTGGCTTTCGCCAGGACGACGATGGAGCTTAACGCGCCTTCCGCCGCTTCGGCTTCACCGCCCCGAACACCACCGTCAAATCTTCCGCCGCTGGCGTCGTATCATCATCCAGATGCAGCCGGCTCTCCACGTGCAGGAAATGCTCGCGCGATACCGCAATCGCGCGCGCCACGTCGCGGGCGCGTAGCGCCTCGACGATGGCCCCGTGCTCGTCGACCGCACAGATCGAATCGGTGGCCGGCTCGTAGACTGAGACCATCACCGAGGAGCGGCTGAGCAGATCGGCGAGGAAGCGCGAGAGCTCGGCATTGCCGAGCGCCTCGACCAGATGGACATGGAACGCGCCCGACAGCCGCACCGACGCCGCACGGTCGCCGCGCGTTGCGGCGGCGCGCTCCTCGGCGAGATGGGCGTTCAGCCGCTCGATCAGGGCATCGTCGACATGGCGGACGAGCTGCGTCAGCACGCCGGCCTCGAGCACACGGTGCGCCTCGTAGACGCTGCGGACGTCGTCGAGCGTCGGGCGCGGTACCCGCGCGCCGCGGTTGGGGATCATCTCCAGCCGCCGCTCCGCGCCCAACCGGTGCAGGACTTTTCGAATGCGTTCGCGCGACACGCCGAAAATGTCGGCGAGAGGAGGCTCGGCGAGCTTGGTCCCGGCCTTCAGCTTGCCCTCCAGCAGCGCGTGCAGGATGGCCTGATAGACCGCCTCGTCCTCTGCCGGATTGGCCTTGCCGTTTCCTTTGCCAGTTCGCCCGCGCTGCGTCGCCATATCGATAGCTAGGCCCAAAGGATGCGCAGCGTCACCTCCAAAAAATGTGCACATTTTCTGCGAGGCTGCACCATCGACGATCGGAGCCGGAGTTTATCCAGTTGAAATTATTAAAGAATGATAAAATGTGCACATTTGGCATATTGCTTGCTGCGCGTTCGTAGCAGGCTTTACGCACAACAAACGGGACATGCCCATGCACACCCCCTCCCGACGCAGCGTTTTGACATCCGGCGCGGCGCTTGCCGCGGTTCTGGCGGCCCCGGCACGGCTCCGCGCCGCGCCCCGGGAGATCGTCATCGGCGGCCCCGCGGGCGCCGCGAAATATTTCAACGCCGATCTGTTCCCGGTGCTGGAGAAGAAGCTCGACTGCAAGGTGCTGTACGAGGGCACCAATTCGCTGACCAATCTGCAGAAGATGCAGGCCGACAAGGCCGCGCCGAAAATCTCGGTCGTGATCATGGACGATCCGGTGATGCTGCCGGCCGCGGCCGACGCACTGATCACGAAAATGTCGACCTCCTCGATCGCCAACCTCGGCAAGCTCGTGGACGGCTCCGTGCACCAGGACGGCCTGTGGGCGAACTACCAGCGGCCGTGGGCCGGCATCGCCTATTCGACCAAGCGCATGAAGACTCCGCCCGCCAAATGGTCCGACCTGTGGGACGCCAAATATGCCTCCAAGGTGATCGTGCCGTCGCTGTCGAACACCGAGGGGTTCTGGACGCTGCTCGCAGCCGCGCATCTCGAGACCGGCAAGCCCTACAAGGAGGCGCAGTACGAGATCGACGCGGCCTTCAAGAAGGTGAAGGAGCTGAAGGCTAATTTGCTGAACGTCTATACCAACGCACCGCAGGCCATCAACCTGATGGAGCAGGGCGAAGCCTGGATGATCGGCGGACAGTTTTCCGCCTATACGCTGATCCGCAAGGCCGAGGGCTCGCCCGTCGATCTCGCCGTGCCGCAGGATGGCGGTTTTGCCATGCCCTCCGGCATCGCGAGGGTGGCTGGCGGACCGGCCGGCGATCTTGCCGACGCGGTGATCGACTTCTTCCTCAGCCCGGAAGCGCAGACCATCCTCGCCGACAAGGCTTTTGTCGCACCGACCAACAAGGGCACACCGACGCCCGCGGGTTTCCCCGATCCCGCCTCGCTGTTCGCGCCGGACTGGGCGTTCGTTGCCAAGAACCGTGCCGCGTGGGTCGACCGCTGGAGCAAGGAGATGACATGAGCGAGAGCAGCCCGCATCTCGTCGTCCGCGGCGTCTCCAAGCGGTATGGACCGACCAATGTCCTCGATCATATCGATTTGACCATCCGCCGCGGCGAGCTGGTGACGCTGCTCGGCCCCTCCGGCTGCGGCAAGACCACGTTGCTGCGCGCCATCGCGGGGCTGGCGCAACCCGACGCCGGCAAGGTTGAGCTCGCCGGCCGCGACATCACCAACGTGCCGCCGCACAAGCGCAATGTCGGCGTCGTGTTTCAGAGCTACGCGCTGTTTCCGCATCTCACCGTCGCCGGCAATGTCGCGTTCGGGCTGAAGGTGCGCGGCATGGCCAAGCGCGAGATCGACACCGCGGTCGAACGCGCGCTGTCGCTGGTCCAGCTCGGCCATCTCGCGAGCAGGCGCATCTCGGCGCTGTCGGGCGGACAGCAGCAGCGCGTGGCGCTGGCGCGTGCCATCGCGGTCGAGCCCGATGTGCTGCTGTTCGACGAGGCGCTCTCGGCACTCGATCGCAAGCTGCGCGAGGAGATGCAGGTCGAGCTGCGCCGCCTGCTCCAGGAGGTCAAGGCGACCGCGATCTTCGTGACGCACGACCAGGACGAGGCGTTGACCATGTCCGACCGCGTCGCGGTCATGAACAAGGGGCGGATCGAGCAGCTCGCCGAGCCGCGTGAGCTGTATCTGCGCCCCGCAAGCCTGTTCGCGCTCAATTTCGTCGGGCTGTCGACACGCATCGCCGGCACCGTGCTTGCCGCTGACAGGGGCAAGGTCGATGTGCAGACCAAGATCGGCCGCCTCTCCGCGCTCGGCAATTTCCAGGCCGGCTCCCCCGTCATCGTCGCGGCGCGGCCCGAGCAGCTTCGGATCAGTGAACGGGGCGAGGCCAACTCCGCGGCCGGCCGCGTCCGCTCCGTGGTGTTCCAGGGTTCGCGCACGCTGGTCGAGGTCGATGCCGGCGCCGGTGAAAGCCTGCTCGCCGAACTCTCCGGGCGTGACGGCACGATCCCGCGCGTGCATGACGAGATCCGCCTGAGTTGGCCTGTTACCGAGACCTTTGCGTTTCCGATGGAGGCGCAGGCATGACCGAGGCGGCCCTTCCTGCGCCCATGGCGGCGCCCCCGGTCGATCGCGAGCGGCTGGCGGCGATCGGATTCGTGCTTCCCTCGTTCCTGATCATCGCCGGCGTGTTCGCGCTGCCGCTGGTGCTGCTGCTCGGCGTCAGCATCGTCGATGCCAGCGGCCTGACCTTGGCGCACTACAAGCGCCTGCTTGGCACGCCCTATTATCTCTGGGTAATCTGGAATTCGCTGCGACTGGGGCTACTGACCACGCTGATCGCGTTTGTGATCAGCTATCCCGCCGCCTTCGCTCTGGCGCGCGCCCGCGGGCCCTTGCGCTCGCTGCTGCTCGCCACGCTGTTCCTGCCGCTGGCGGCCAGCGTCATCGTCAAGGCGTTTGCCTGGACGATCCTGCTGCGCAGTGACGGCATCGTCAACGAGACGCTGATCGCACTCGGCGTCATCGAAGACCCGATCCGGATGATCTTCACTGAGAGCGCGCTGATCGTCGGTGCCGTCAACATCTTCCTGCCCTTCATGATCCTGCCGATCTACGCGATCGTCGCGCAACTCGATCCGCGCTATGCGGAGGCGGCTGCGACGCTCGGCGCCTCGCCGGTCGGGACGTTCTTCCGCGTGATCCTGCCGCTGACGCTGCCCGGCATCATCGCGGGCGTCGCGCTGGTATTCTCGTTGTCCGTTTCCGCCTATGTGGTGCCGACGCTCCTGATCGGCGAGAGATATCCGACGCTCGCGACCACGATCGCAAAGGCCTATCTGCTGGCGCGGGAGCCAGGCTTCGGCGCTGCGGCCGGTGTCGTGCTGCTCGCCATCGCCATTGCCGTGGTGGCGTTGAGCGCGCGGCTGTCGCGGGAGCCGAAATGATGACGCGCGCCGCAATCGTTGTCTGCTGGGTGATGGCCATCGCGCTGGCCCTGTTCCTGCTCGCGCCGCTGCTGGTGATCGCCGCTGCTAGCTTCTCGCCGACGCCCGTGTTCGACCTGCCGCTCACGGGCGCATCGACGCGCTGGTACGGCAAGATCGGCCGGCTTGACGGCTTCTGGCCGTCGCTGTTGCTGTCGCTTCAGATCGCGCTGCTGTCGACCGCGATCTCGCTGGTCTCAGGCACGCTGGCCGCCATCGCGATCGCGCGCGGAAAGCTGCCTGGCGCAGGTGTCTTTGCCACCGCGCTGGTTTCGCCGCTGATGATGCCCGGCCTCGTGCTCGGCATCGCACTGCTGCAAGGCTTTCGCGCCGTCGGTTTCACCGCGCCGTGGGCGACGCTGCTGGTCGCGCATCTCGTCATCACGCTGCCCTACGTCGCCCGCACGATGATCTCGGGGCTCGCGCGGTTCGACTTCACGCTGATCGAGGCGGCGCGCACGCTCGGCTGCACCTATCCCGGCAGCGTGCTGCGGGTGATGGTGCCGGCGCTGGCGCCCTCGTTTCTGATCGCCGGGATCTTCTCGTTCCTGGCGTCGTTCGACAATTATCCGGTGTCGATCTTCCTCGCCGATGTCCGCACCAAAACGCTGCCGATCCGGATGCTGCAATATATCGAGGAAGCGCCCGATCCAACGCTCGCCGCACTCTCCACCCTCATCCTCGCCGGCACTGTCATCCTGCTGTTCGTCAGCGACCGAGTCGTCGGCTTGCACCGCATGGCCGGAACTTCGGACTGATCCATGAGCGAAGCAAAACAACAACCCGTCTCTCATCGCGACTTCGCTGGTTATCGTGGCAAGCCGCCGAACCCGCATTGGCCGAACGGCGCCCGCGTCGCGGTGTCGCTGGTGGTGAATTTCGAGGAGGGCTCGGAATTCTCCGTCAATGACGGCGACGCCGGCAACGAGGCGATCTACGAGGTCGTGCACCGGCTCGACGGCCCGGACTCCTGCATCGACAGCCATTTTGAATACGGCACGCGCGCGGCGTGGTGGCGCATCATGGACCTGTTCGACGCGCATGGCGTCAAGGCCACCGTGAGCGCCTGCGGCCGCGCGGTCGAGCGCTCGCCGGAACTGGCGCGCGATGCCGTCGCGCGAGGACATGAGGTCTCTGCCCATGGCTGGCGCTGGCAGAGCCATGCCGAGATGGACGAGGCCAGCGAGCGCGAGGTCATCGCCAAAACGGTGGCGGCGATCGCGCGCGTCACCGGGCAGCGCCCAGTCGGCTGGCACACGCGTTCGGCGACCTCGCCGAATACGCGGCGACTGCTGGCCGAGGACGGCGGCTTCCTCTACGACAGCGACGCTTACAACGACGACCTGCCTTATTGTCTGGACATCGCCGGCAAGCAGCACCTCGTGCTGCCCTACGCCTTCGACACCAACGACATGCAATATTACAACGCCTCGCGCTTCAACGGCGCCGACTTCGCCGAGTACGTCATCGACGCCTTCGAATGGCTCAAGCGCGAGGGGGAGACGGCGCCGAAGATGATGTCGATCGGCCTGCATTTGCGCATGATCGGCCGCCCGGGGCGGATCGGTGCGCTGGATCGGATTTTGGCGCACATCACCGGGAGTGGCGCGGCGTGGGTCGCGCCGCGGGCCGCGATTGCGCGGCATTGGCGGGAAGTGGTGCCAGCGGGGAAGTGATCGACATCCTCGTCGTCCCGTCGAAGGCCGGGATCCATACCGCGAGGTCCATCTCTGGGGCACCGCGCCAATCCCGAACGACCAATCCTCGCCAAACTACTCCCTGTGGCTATGGGTCCCGGCTTTCGCCGGGACGACATTGGGGAAGCGTATCGCCTCGACAAACTCGCACGGGCCAGGACGACACCGGGACTAAACCCCCGCTACCGACGACCACAGCTCCGCAAGCTTGCGCCGCAGCGCCTGCGTGCGCGTCAATGGCGCGGGCGTTTCCTCGTCTTCCGGCAGACGCAGGCCGACGAGGTTGACCCGGCCGCCGGAGATGCTGCGGGCGACGAGCACGATCGGATCCAGCGCAAGCTCCGCGCCCTCTTTCGGCGCGCGGTCGAGGTGGACGTCGAAATAGTCGGCCAGGGTCAGCTTGCTCTCGTCTTCGCCGGCCTTCACGCCATAGATCTCGGCGAGCTCGGCGAGCGTGTGCTCGCCGGAGACCATGAAATCGCCGAGCAGATGCGGATCCGGCGCCGAGCTCGGCTGCATGTCGACGAAGAAGCGGTCGAGCGATTCGGCCTTTTCCGGCGGCGCCAGCAGATAGATGTAGTCGCCCGGCGCGATCGGCTCGGCTTCCGCGGGCGTCAGGATGCTCTCTTTGCGGATCACCAGCGTCGGCTTGGACCAGGACGGGATCAAGCCGCGGCGGAAATACAGGCTCTTGGGCCGCACCGGATAGCCGACGAGTTGCTGCTCGAGCTGGCCGGGCAGATCGAGCTCGACGCGGCGCGGGCCGCGCTCGGCGCGCGGCAGCGCCACATGCAGCTTGCGCGCGGCCGGCGCCAGGGTCCAGCCCTGCAGCAGCAGCGAGATGATGACGACGACAAAGGCGACGTCGAAATAAAGATAGGCCTTCGACAGGCCGACCAGCATCGGGATCGAGGCCAGGAAGATCGCGACCGCGCCGCGCAGGCCGGTCCAGGCGATGAAGATCTTTTCGCGCCAGTTGAAGCGGAACGGCGCCAGGCACACGAACACCGCGATCGGACGCGCCACCAGCATCAGCACGAAGGCGACACCAACCGCCGGCAGCACGCTGGCGCCAAGCCGGCTCGGCGAGACCAGCAGGCCCAGCAGCACGAACATCACGATCTGCGCCAGCCAGGTCGCGGCGTCCAGGAAGGCCACCACCGAATTATGCGCGCGCGTCGGCCGGTTGCCGATGATGATGCCGGCGAGATAGACCGCAAGAAAACCCGAAGCGTGCATGATCTGCGAGCCGCCGAAGATCACGAGGGCGGCCGTCGTCACGAAGGGCGCATGCAGGCCCTGCGGCAGCGCCACCTGGTTGAGGGCGATGACCACGAGACGTCCGCCGATCACGCCGACGACGGCACCCAGCACCGCCTCCTGGATGAACTCCATCAGCACATGGCCGGGCGAGCTCGTTCCCAGCGAGATGTATTCGACCAGCATGAGCGTGAGAAAGATCGCGAAGGGGTCGTTGGTGCCGGATTCCGCTTCCAGCGTCGCGCCGACACGCGGGCGCAGGCGCAGTCCCTGGGTGTGCACCAGCAGGAACACCGCGGCCGCGTCGGTCGAGGCGACGACGGCGCCGACCAGCAGCGACTCCGTCCAGTTGAGGTCGAGTGCGTATTTCGCGAACGGCGCCGTGATCAGCGCGGTGAGCAGCACGCCGACGGTCGCGAGTACCACGGAGGGCGCGAGCACGGTGCGAATGCTGGCAAAACGGGTCCTTAAGCCGCCGTCGAACAGGATCAGTGCGAGCGCGACGGACCCGACCAGATAGGTGGTGCGGACGTCGTCGAACTGGAGCTGTCCGGGACCGGAATCGCCGGCCAGCATGCCGATCGCAAGGAAGACGAGCAGCAAGGGCGCGCCGAAGCGTAGCGCAAGCAGGCTTGACAGGATCCCCGCCAACACCAGGACGGCGCCGAGCAATATGGCGAGGCTGACAGAGTCGAGGGAGGCCATCCACCTTCCGGGTACAAATCGCTGGAATTGCATCCTTATCGTCGGCGGACTCCCACGCCAACCCATTTTCTCCCGGTCGCGGCAATCTGGCCGTATTTTGCGGCCTTAACGCGCTTCACTTCGCGGTGTATCGGTGGTCGGGCCGCGCCCTTTGTGGGATTCTGCGGCGCCCTCGAATCAAATCCTCCCACCCGCTTTCCCGACGAGACCAATGGACATGGACCTCAAGGACTTCATGGAGTTCGTGCAAACGACCGCGCGAAGCGTCGGGGCGGAGATCTCCTCGCCATGGTTCTACCTGCAATTTGGCCTCATTCTGGCCGCGGCCGGCATCGCCTATGCCGCGGAGGCCGCCGTCCGCAGCCGCGTCGACATGACCTCGCTGGCGATGCGCTGGCCGCTGCCGCTCCGGCACTTCGTCCGGGTGATGGTCTCCAGCGCCTCGACGGCGGCGTTCACCCTGCTCGTCATCGTCTCGCGCGTGGTGATGTACCACGCGACCTGGCCGAGCCGCAGCTATCTGCTGATGGTCGCTGCCAAGCTGGGACTGGCCTGGCTCGCGGTCCGGCTGCTGACCTCTGTGCTGCGCAACGCCTTCATCGTCAAGCTGGTGTCGATCACGGCCTGGTTCGTCGCGGCGCTCTCCATCCTCGGCCAGCTCGATGCGACGGTCGACCTGCTGGATTCGTTCGCCATCGTGCTCGGCGGCCTGCGGCTGACGCCGCTGCTGGTGATCAAGGCGGGCGCGCTCCTGCTCATCGCGCTCTGGCTCACCAACATCGCCAGCAATTTCGCCGAGAGCCGGATCAACGCGACCACCGATCTGACGCCGTCGGTGCAGGTGCTGCTGGTCAAGATCATCCGCATCGGGCTTCTGGCCATCGCAATCGTCATCGCGCTCGGCTCGGTCGGCATCGATCTCTCGGCACTCGCGGTGTTCTCCGGCGCGGTCGGCGTCGGCATCGGCATCGGCCTGCAGAAGATCGTCGCCAATTTCATCTCGGGGATCATCCTGCTCGCCGACAAATCGGTGAAGCCCGGCGATCTCGTCACCATCGGCGACAACACCGGGCGGATCAGCGCGATGAAGACGCGCTATATTTCGGTCGCCGCCGGCGATGGCCGCGAATTCCTGGTGCCGAACGAGGATCTGGTGACGCAGAAGGTCGTCAACTGGACCTACACCGACAAGAACACGCTGGTGAAGATCGCCTTCGGCACCAATTACGACGCCGACCCGCGCCTGGTCTGCAAGCTCGCCGCAGAGACCGCAGCCGCCCATCCTCGCGCGCAGAAGGGCAAGCCGCCGAACTCGATCCTGACCGAGTTCGCGGAAGCCGGGATGAAGTTCTCGCTGACCTTCTGGATCGCGGACCCCGACGGCATGGACAACGTCAAGAGCGACGTGATGCTGTCGCTGTGGGACGCCTTCAAGCGCGAGGGCATCCGGGTTCCCTACCCCGTCCGCGAAATCCGCATCCGCGGCGGCGCCCTGCCGGTGGAAACCACCGTGGAAGTCCCGAATTAGGCCCGTTTACGGGCGCAGGGCAGGCACGCTTAACTTGCAAGAAAGCCCGCGATCATTAGATTGGGGCCTGAAATCAAGCCTTTCCACCGATATCGAGCCCACCTCAGAAGATAGCGACCGCATGAGCTACGTCGAAGCCTCCGATACCTCCCTGCGCAAGACCGGACAGATCAAGCTGCATGGGCCGAGCGCCTTTGCCGGCATGCGCAAGGCGGGAGCGCTGGTGGCGAAGTGCCTCGACGAGCTCACCGACATCGTCGGGCCCGGCGTTCCGACCGAGCGCATCGACCAGTTCGTCCGCGACTTCGCCTTCAGCCACAACGCCTATCCGGCGACGCTGATGTATCGCGGTTATCGCTATTCGACCTGCACCTCGCTCAACCACGTGGTCTGCCACGGCATGCCCGGCGACCGCCCGCTGAAAGAGGGTGACATCGTCAACATCGACGTCACCTTCATCGTCGACGGCTGGTACGGAGATTCCAGCCGGATGTATGCGGTCGGCCCGATCGCGCGCAAGGCCGAGCGACTGATCGAGGTGACGTATGAAGCGATGATGCGCGGTATCGCTGCCGTCAAACCCGGCGCCACCACCGGCGACATCGGCCACGCCATCCAGAGCTTCGTCGAGCCGCAGGCCATGAGCGTGGTGCGCGATTTCTGCGGCCACGGCCTCGGACGCATGTTCCACGACGAGCCGAACATTATCCATATCGGCCGGCCCGGCGAGGGCGTTCCGCTCAAGCCCGGCATGTTCTTCACCATCGAGCCGATGATCAATCTCGGCAAGCCGCATGTGAAAATCCTCTCCGACGGCTGGACCGCCGTCACCCGCGACCGCTCGCTGTCGGCGCAGTTCGAGCACTCGGTGGGCGTGACTGCAACGGGCGTCGAGATCTTCACGCTGTCGGAGCGGCACGGCGAGAAACAGATCGGGTAGTCTTTCGCTTCGACAGGCCGTCGGTCGAAGATGCCCGTTGGGCGGTCCTTTGGACCGCCCATTGCGATGACCCTCACAATCCTCTGCCAAGATCAGGCATGGTTGACCTCGACGACCTCGCACAGGATCGTCTCGGCCTTCGCCAGCGCTGCAAGGCTTTGGACGTACGGCACAAATCTCGGATCATTGCGAAAATCGTCGATGTCCCTCGAACTTCGCCATTGCGAATAGTTGATCGCGTGCCGGCCCTCCTTGCTCGTGTGGACGCTGGACGAGATGAATCCGGGCTGCTTGCTGAAGAAGGACTCGGTGCCCTCCTTCAGGAGCTGAACCAGCTTGTGCTGGTTTTCCGGTTCGACCGTGAAGACGTTGACAAGGGTCGTGATGTCGCCGCCGACGCGGATGGTGGCTTGCATTTTCGAACTCCCGTTCTGGCTATGGGACGGGCTCGCCTGAGCGGCGAGCAGAGCGCCGGCTCCGGCACCAGTGGCAACGAAGGCGCGACGCGATAATTCGGGTTTGGTCTCGCACATCAATCATCTCCATTATGAAATCGTGGCTGGCCGCGCGAGGCGGGCCCATGCTGAGACGAACGAGGCGGGGCAATCGAGACAGCCGCTGAGATTTTTTTTCGCGGAGTGCACCGAGGATGCCGGGCCCGGCTCTACCGCCGGCGGCGGAATGACGACGGCGCCCGCCTGTAGGTGGCGGCGAAGGCATCGTTGAACCGGCGCACGCTGCCGAAGCCGGCCGCAAACGCAATCTCCGCCAAGCTCATGTCGGTCTGGTCGATCAGGCGCTTCGCCTCCTGAACGCGCCGGGTCGCTGCGATCTCGCTCGGGCTCGCGCCGGCGTGGCGCATGAACAGACGCAGCAGATGGCGCGGCCCGACGCCAAGCGCTTCCGCAAGCTCCGCCATCGATGCCCGATCCAGAAAGCCGTCATGGATCAGACGCATGCCGCGCGCCACGGTGGTCGCCGTTCCCATCCAGGCCGGCGAGCCCGGCGCCGTTTCCGGACGGCAGCGCAGGCACGGACGGAAGCCGGCGCGCTCTGCGGCGGCCGCGGTCGCATAGAAGGTGACGTTCTCGGAGCGGGCGGGGCGGACGGGACAGACCGGCCGGCAATAGATGCGCGTCGAGCGAACACCGGAGAAGAACAATCCGTCGAAAGTGCGCGCACGCGCCAGCCGCGCCCGATCGCAGGTTTGCCAGTCGAGATGCGGTGGCAGCGTTTGCCGATGCGCCGAGCCTGTCGCCATGGCGAAATCATAGTTTCAACGCGACACGCCGAGTAGCTGAAATCGGACTCGGTCGGGCGATGAGGTCCGAATTCAGCCAGCCTCTCCCTGCGCTCCCGATCATGGTGTCGATCGCTTCAGGAGCAAATCGCATGAGCACACAGGCGCAACAAACGACGTCAGGAAAAACCGGTCTCGCATTCGAGATCGGGCTCCTGCTGCTGCTCTCGCTGATCTGGGGCAGCTCGTTCACGCTGATCAAGATCGCGATCCCGACGATTCCACCCCTCACGATGGTCGCCGCACGGGTGACGATCGCGGCCATCCTTCTGGTCCTGGTCGCTCACGCGCAGGGACACGCCCTTCCCCACCGAGGATCGGTGTGGGCGGCTTTCTTCGTACAGGGGCTGCTGCAAAGCGCGCTGCCCTTCACCCTGATCAGTTGGGGCGAGGCGCATATCGCAAGCGGACTCGCCGGCGTGCTCAATGCAACGCCTCCGATGTTCGTGCTCGCGATAGCGATGATGACCGGGCGCGGGCGGCAGGCCATCAACGGCCGGAAGACCATTGGTGTCGGCCTCGGCCTCGCGGGTGTCGCCGTGACCATCGGTGCCGACGCGCTCTTGGGGATCGGCACGGCCGCTCCGCTGGCCCAAGCGGCCGTGCTGTCCGCGAGCCTCTGCTACGCACTCGCACCGATATGGGGGCAGCGCTTCTCGGGCCTTCCGGCGATCGTCACGGCGGCTGGGGCAATGAGCTGCGCCGCAGTGCTGATGCTCCCCGCGGCAGCCGCCCTCGAGCAGCCATGGACATTGCCACCAGCATCCGCGGCGGCGACAACAGCGGTCATCATGCTTGCGGTCGTCTGCACCGCCTTTGCGATGGTGATCTATTTCCGATTGATTCACACGCTCGGCCCGCTTGGCACGACCAGCGGAAGCTATTTGCGCGCGGGCTTTGCCGTGGTGCTCGGCACCGCGTGGCTCGGCGAGCGCTTTACCTGGTCCAGCCTTGCCGGGATGGTGCTCATTCTCGCCGGTGTGGTGGCGGTCACGATGCCTCTGCCCGCGCGGAACAGAACGCATCCGGCCTGATGACCGGCCCCGGCGTTGCCGATGCGAGCGATCCTTGCTATTCAGACCCCGCCGAAAAAGGCATGGCCGGATTGGTAAGCCCGGCCTGTTCCTGATTTTCAGGAATTCTGCCACCGTCTCCACGGTAGGACCCACGGCCGGACAGAGTGACGCGATCGTCACGCTGCTCGGCGGGTCGTGTCATCGTGTGTTTTCGGCCGCCGCCGGTGTGAGATGCCGCTCTGTCCGTTCCTTCATCCTGAACGGAGAGCCTACATGCGACTGCAACATCTCAATCTTACCACATCGGACGTGTCCGCCCTTGCCGCCTTCTTCGAGCGATTCTTCGGCTTCGAGCCCTATGCGGCTCGCGGCGATGCGCTCGTCGTGCTGCGCAATGGGCACGATTTCATCCTGACCGTGATGCGCGGCAAGACAGGCGAGCCAGCCGACTATCCCGCCAATTTTCACATCGGCTTCTATTACGACGAGGCGATCGAGGTGGAGGCCAAGCACGCCGAGCTGTCGGCCGCCGGCCTGAGCCCGAACAAGATCGCCTTCATGGACCGCGGCGGAGGCGCGCGCATCCCGCATTTCTATTGCGCCGCGCCGGGTAACGTTCTGATCGAGGTCTGCACCCCGCCGGGCGGCCTCGCGCCGTAGGCAGGTGACGAAGACCCGGCGGCCACGCGAACGAGCGAGCCGCCGGGGCCAGACACTTCTCGGTTGCAAAACGCGCCCGGTGCGGCATGGTTGTGGCCGATGCCCGCCAAAACCGACCATGACAAGAGCAAGCCGGAAGACGCGCCGCACTATCTCGGCCATCGCGAGCGGCTGCGCGAGCGCTTCTACAGCGCGGGGGCGGATGCGCTCAGCGACTACGAGCTGCTGGAGATGGCGCTGTTTCCGGCATTGCCCCGGCGCGACACCAAGCCGCTGGCGAAGACGCTGATCAAGATTTTTGGCTCGTTTGCCGAGGTCGTGCACGCGCCGGTGGCGCGCCTGCGCGAGGTCGAAGGGGTGGGCGAGGCCGCGATCCACCAGCTCAAGCTGATCGCGGCGGCGGCGCATCGCATCGCCAAGGGCGAGGTCAACAGCCGCAACGCGCTGTCGTCATGGAACGAGGTGATCGACTATTGTCGCACCAGCATGGCGTTTGCCGACAAGGAGCAATTCCGCCTGCTGTTCCTCGACAAGCGCAACCAGCTCATCGCCGACGAGGTGCAGCAGACCGGCACCGTCGACCACACCCCGGTCTATCCGCGCGAGGTGATCAAGCGCGCGCTCGAGCTGTCGGCAACCGCGCTGATCCTGGTGCACAACCACCCCTCCGGCGATCCCTCGCCCTCGCAGGCCGACATCCAGATGACGAAAGCGATCATCGACATCGCAAAACCGCTCGGCATTTCCGTGCACGACCACATCATCGTCGGCAAGAGCGGGCATGCGAGCCTGCGCGGGATGCGGTTGATCTAGGGCGTCGAATCACACGACAAGGACAGCATGAGCGACTGGCTGCACAACCTTCCGGTGTCCGTGATGGCGCTGGTGATCTTCGGCTTCACCTACCTGGTCGCGATAGCCATCTTCGCGGCCGTCGCGCTGGTCGCGACGGGGGAGCGCGCGAAATCGCTGAAGGCGATCTCGCCGGGCATGCTGCCGGTGCTCGGCATCATTTTCGGCCTGTTCGTCGCCTTCACCGCCGCACAAGTCTGGGGCGACAGCGACCGCGCCGGCGCCGCGGTGAGCCGCGAGGCCAGCGCACTGCGCAGCTCCGTGCTGCTGGCCGCCGGCCTGCCGGCGGAGCAGGAGACAAGGCTGCGCGGCCTGGTGCGCGACTATGTCGGGCAGGCCGTCGCGGTGGAATGGCCGATGATGGCGCATCGGGAGGTGTCGCTGAAGGTCACGCCGCCCGCGCTCGCCGAAGCCCTGCAGCTCGTCGTCACGTTGACGCCGCAAGGCACGGGTCAGGCGAATGTGCAGCGCGAGCTCATCGCCGCGCTGGAGCAGGCGCTGGATGCGCGGCGGCAGCGGATCATCGTCAGCCTCGCCGCGGTGAATCCGGTCAAATGGTGGTGCCTGTATCTCCAGGCGGCTTGCGCGCTCCTGGTGATCGGCCTCGTTCATTGCGACAACCGCCTGGGATCGGCGATCGCGATGGGCCTGTTCGCCACCGGCGTCGCCACCTCGGTCCTGCTCATCGCCGCGCACGACCGGCCGTTCTCCGGCCAGATCTCGATCCAGCCCGAGCCGCTGCTCCAGATCATGCCGGCGGCGGCAGCGAAAAGCTGAGACGCGACGGCTCGTCTCGATCTCAGTAACAATATCGCGGATCGACCGGGACGTAGGAGCCGTCCCGGCGCTGCAGGTAGCAGCCGCGCTGATACGCATAGTATCCGGAGCGGCGGCGTTCGCCCTCGGAGGCGATGGCCGCACCCGTGCCCGCTCCGACGACCGCGCCGATGGCGGCACCGCGGCCTCCGCCGAGCGCGCCGCCGAGGATCGCCCCGCCGACACCGCCGATGATCGCGCCGCCGACGGCATCCTGCGCCGCCGCCTCACGGACCGGCATCGCCATCGCAACCGCAACCGCAACCGCCAGACAGGCCGCGATTCCAAAACTTCCAATGCGAAGACCTCGAAGCATCGTCCGCCCCTCCCTGTGGTGAGGTAAGTGTTAGCGCCGGACATGGATTCGAGCCAGACAAATTGCGGCCGCCGCGGCTCACCACGTCATGCGATGGCGTCGGAAGCGGAGCGCGACGGCGGCTTAACCATGCCGCTTGCGATGCGCGGACCGGCTCTCGTCGCGCAGAGCTGCCGTGCCGGCGTCCACGACGGCATCGGGATCGATCAGGCAATTCGCGACGTCGTAACCCTCGCGGATGGGGCGCCCGGCGCCGATCCTGCCGCTGATTTTCCCGCCGAAGCTGTAACCCACTTCACACGCGGCGAGCCGGCGGCCTGCCAGATTTGCGGGATCACGCTGGCGTCACGGCCTGATCACGGCACCTGGTTCACCCTGACTGACACGGAGTTGCGATAATTCATTCATTGCGGGAGCGGAAAATGGTCTCATTCGAGAGTCTGAAAAGCGAGTACGAGCGGAATTGGGCCAATCTCGAGATCCGGCCTTCACGCCTCTCCGACGCGAACGCGGTCGCACGCAAGGCCATCAACGGCAAGGCGACCTACCAGCAGATCGAGCGGTTGACCGGCGTCCCCTGGTATTTTGCTGCCCTTTGCCACTACCGCGAGTCCAATTTCGATTTCGACACCTATCTCGGCAACGGAGAAACGCTTCATCGCACCACGACCGTCGTTCCGAAAGGGCGCGGCCCGTTTGCCACGTTCGTGGACGGCGCCGTGGACGCGTTCAGAATCGAGAACTTCGTCGGCGCTCACGACTGGGGTATCGCGCGGATTCTGTTCCGGCTCGAGGCGTTCAACGGCTTCGGCTATCACGCCAAGGGCTGCAACTCGCCCTATCTCTATGGTGGCTCGACACTGTACGGCCCGCCCGAGGCCAGAGCCGGCAAGTTCGTCCGCGACCATGTGTTCGATTCGAACCACGTCGATTCCCAACTTGGCACCGCGGTGATCCTGCACGCGATGATGTCGCTCGATTCCTCGATCACCCTCGACGGCAGCCCGCAATTCGCGAGCCGCATCGAACCGGAGGACGACGCGGCTTCGACGATCGTTCTCATGCAGCAGGCGCTCAACAGGCTCGGGGCCAATCCGCCGCTCGACGAGGACGGCATCAGCGGACCCAAGACCAAGACCGCGATCTCGCAGTTTCAGCAGCAGAATGGCCTGAGGGATACCGGACTTCTCGACGGCGCCACGGTCGCGGCCCTCACGCGCGCGGCACAGTCGGGCCCCACCGGGCAGCCCGGTGATCTCACCCAGATCCTCAAGCGGCTGGAAGACCTTGGGCAGCTGCTGCATCCACCGGCCGGCAGCGTGATTCCGGCAACGACGACACCTGGCAACACGCTGCCCGTCACCAACGATCCGATCAGCCTGTTCGAACGGCTCTTTTCCCTCGTCAACAAGACAGCCCCCATGCCAGGACCCGTCAGCCCGATCAGCCCTGCGCCCGTCGATCAATTGAAGCAGGTCGTCGACCTGCTCGGCACCCTGCTCAACAAGGGCGACAAGCCCGTGCTCGGCCAGGTCAATGGCGCGCTCGGCGACACCATCGGCAAGATGCTCGACGGCAAGAAGACCGCCCTCGGCATCGGCGGCTCGCTGATCACCGCGCTGCTCTCGTCGGTGACCGCGAGCCCCAACGCAGGCGGTATCGCCGGACTGCTCGGGACGATCGTGTCGGCGGTGCCGGGCCTCGGCCAGTTCGCGATGCCGATCTCCCTCGCACTCACGGCCTGGGGCGTGCTCGGCAAGCTGGAGAAGTGGGCGCAAGGCACCGCGCCGCCGCCGAAGCCGACGACGTAATTCGGATCTCCGCGGCCAAAGTGGCGGCGCCTATTGACGCAGCATGATCAGGGGATCGGCGGTGTCGGGGATGCGCCGCCATTGCGCGTTGTCGTCGGCCTCGAACTGCCAGGCCTCACCGGCCTTCGACATCAAAATGATCTGGCCGCGCTCGAGCCGCCATTGCGTCGGGTTGAACTGCGCGATGGCCGCATCGCATTTCGGCTTGAGGAAGACCTGGAAATTGTCGGGCCCGGCTTCCGTGTTGGTCAGCGTCAGTCCGCACACCGGCTGGCCGTTGCCGCGCACGATCGACCAGTCGCCGATCATCTGGTCCATCGACTTCGCCATCGAGCGGGCGGCGGCGAGATCCTGCAGGATGTAGACGCCCTCGCCCTGCCGCAGGCCCTCGAAGATGCCGGCCTCGACCTCGGTGAAGTCGATCACGGACTCACCGCTCGCATCCTGCAAGCGGACGATGTCGAGACCCCTGACGCTCCAGGCGACGATGTCCTTGGTGAATGGCAATGCGGCCTTGCAGGCCGGCTCCAGCTCCAGCTTGAAGCCCTGGCCTGCGGCATCGCTCTTCATCGTGACGACGCAGGTCTTGCTGCGCTCGGTGGTCGAGAGCTCCCACTGCCCGACCATCTCCTTCTTCAGGGTCGTCGCATCCTGCGCACGCGCAATGCCGATCGCGGCCAAGCAGGCCGCGACGGCGAATGCAACGACCCGAAGAACTGGCATCAGCGCCCCTTGAACGGCGTTTCGGCGACCGGCGTCAACGGCGCCTTGCCGGCGAACCAGGACTTGAGGTTGTCGACCACGAGCTGGTCCATCGCGTTGCGCGTCACCACCGAGGCCGAGCCGATATGCGGCAGCAGCACGACGTTCTGCATGGTCTTGAGCTCGTCCGGCACGTTCGGCTCGGCCGCGAACACGTCGAGACCGGCAGCGAGGATGGTGCCTGATTTCAGCGCCTGGACCAGCGCCTGCTCGTCGACGACAGAGCCGCGCGCGACGTTGACCAGCACGCCGCGCGGGCCGAGCGCCTTGAGCACCTCGGCATCGACCATCTTTTCGGTAGCGGCGCCGCCGGGCACGATCACCATCAGCGTATCCACGGCCTTCGCCATCTCGATCAGGTCAGGGTAGTGCTTGTAGGAGACGTCCTTGGACGGATTGCGCGTGTGATAGACCACCGGCACCAGCGATGCGTCGAGCCGGCGCGCGATCGCCTGGCCGATCCGGCCCATGCCGACGATGCCGACCTTGCGGTCGCGCAGCGAGCCGACGCTGAGCGGATAGTTCTGGGTCTGCCAGAGGCCGGAGCGCACATAACGGTCGGCCTTGATGAACTCGCGCACGGTGGAGATCAGAAGGCCCATCGCAACGTCGGCGACCTCCTCGGTCAGCACGTCGGGCGTGTTGGTGACGATGATATTGTGCTCGGCGGCGTATTTGGCGTCGACATGGTCGTAACCGACGCCGAAGCTTGCGACCATCTCGATCTTGGGCAATTGCGACAGCAAATCCTTGTCGGCACGCACCATGTGGTAGGTCACCGCCATGCCGCGGATCTTTTCGCGGATGGCCGGCGTCAAACGCTCGAGGTCGCCTCGGGTCTCGGCCTTGTGCACGACGAAATGATCGGAAAAACCGTTCTCGAGGATCGGCCGGACCGGCCCATAAATCAAAAGGTCGATCTTTTCGGACGAAATCGAACCGGTGGTCATCAGTTGTCCTTTCCAAGCGCGCTCTCGTGCCAGCGCCGTAAAACGAGGTGGGAAACTAGCGCCAGCACCCCATAGATGACAATCCCGGCCAGCGACAACAACAGCAGCGCCGCGAACATGCGGGGTATGTTCAATCGATAGCCGGATTCGGCGATCCTGTAGGCCAGCCCGGAGCCCGCGCCCGCCGTTCCCGCCGCGATCTCGGCCACGACCGCGCCGATCAGCGACAGGCCGCCGGCAATGCGCAGGCCGCCGAGAATATAGGGTAGCGCCGCCGGCAGCTTGAGAAAGCGCAGCGTCTGCTGTGGCGAGGCGCCATAGAGCTGGAACAGGCCTGAAAGGTTGCGATCGACCGAGTTGAGCCCGAGCGTGGTGTTGGACAGCACCGGGAAAAAAGCGACGATGAAGGCGCAGATGACGACCGCGGTCTGCTGCTCCAGATAGATCAGCAGCAGCGGCGCGATCGCGATGACAGGCGTGACCTGAAGCACCACGGCATAGGGGAATAGCGACGCTTCGACCCATCTGGACTGGTTGAACAGCAGCGCCAGCGCGATGCCGCCGACGCTGGCTGCGACAAAACCTTCAAGCGTGGTCAGCAGCGTCGCGGCGAGCGATTGTGACAGCACCGCCCAGTCCTTGATCAGCGTCAGGAATATGATTGAGGGCGCCGGCAGCACGTAAGGCGGGATGTCCTTGATGCGGACCACGAGTTCCCAGGCGAGAAGTCCCGCCGCGAATACGATGACGGGCAGCACGAAGCGCAATGCGCGTTGTGCGCCGGACGGTTTTGCGCTGACGGCAGCTTGCGCGTTCATAGCGTCGACTGCCCCGAATAAGATGGCGCCAGCGCCGCTGAGACCCTGCGGCAATAGTCGGAATAGGCGGCAGAGGTGCGAAACTCCTCGGCCCGCGGCTCGACCGTCTCGATGCGGATGTCGGCCTGGATGCGGCCGGGCCGCGCCGTCATGACCACCACGCGCTGCGACAGATAGACGGATTCGAACACCGAATGAGTGACGAAGATGACGGTCTTGCGAAGGCTGCGCCACAGCGCCAGCAGATCGTTGTTGAGACGGAACCGCGTGATCTCGTCGAGCGCCGCGAACGGCTCGTCCATCAGGAGGATATCGGGATCTGTGACCAGCGCGCGCGCCAGCGACACCCGCATCTTCATGCCGCCGGAGAGCTCCCGCGGGAAAGCCTCGGCGAAATCGGCAAGCCCGACGCTGGCCAGCGCCGCATCGGCGCGCGCGCGCGACTCGGCCTTGGGCACGTGCGCAAGCTTCAGCGGCAGCCGCACATTCTCGCGCACGCTGGTCCAGGGCATCAGGGTCGGCTCCTGAAACACGAAGCCGATGCCGTGACCTGGCTGCTCGGGTCCCTGATGGCGTGCCACCCGCACAGCGCCCGATGACGGCGCACTGAGCTCGGCGATGATGCGCAGCGCGGTGGACTTGCCGCAACCGGACGGACCCAGCAGCGAGATGAACTCGCCCTTGCGCACCGCAAGATCGAGCGGGCCGAGCGCCATCACGCCGTTATCATAGGTCTTCGTCACGCCGCGCAGGCTGACGGCCAGGGCGGTCAGGCCGGACTCGACCCCGGGCGAAGTTTTGCGCTCTACCATTGATCGTTGGCTGTTGCGGGGCTCGGTCGCGACGCCGCCGCATCTCGGATAAATCTCGGCATGCGTTACGGCTTGCTCGGGCGCAGCTCGACGCCGACGCCCTTGTTGACGAAGCGCAGCGTGTAGGATTTGCGGAAGTCGAGATCGCCCTTCACGACGCCGGCCTTCACCATCTTGTTGAAGAAGGAGGTGTAGCGCTCGTCGCTCATCGCGCCGATGCCGTTCTTCAAGCTGTCGCCGGAATCGACGATTCCGTATTCCTTCATCTTGGCGACGGAATAGGCGAGCAGATCGTCGGTCATCTCCGGATTGAGTTTCTTGATCATGGCATTGCCCGCGGAATTGTCGCGGTAGATGTAATTGTACCAGCCGACCATGGAGGCATCGACGAAGCGCTGCACCAGATCCGGCTTCTTCTCGACCACGTCGCGGCGGGTCTCGATCAGGGTCGAATAGGTGTTGAAGCCGGAATCGGCGAGCAAAAGCACGTTGGGCTTGAAGCCGGCGGCTTTCTCGACCGCGAAGGGCTCGGAGGTGACGTAACCCTGCATCGCGCTCTTGGGATTGGCGATGAAGGGCTGTGGATTGAAATTGTAGGGCCGGACGTTCTTCTCGCTGAAACCGTATTCGGACTTCAGCCACTGGAAATAGCTGGTCATGCCCTCCTTGGAGACGAACAGCGTCAGCGGCTTGAGGTCCTCGATCTTGCCGACCTTCGCATCCGGCTGCGTCAGCATCACCTGCGGATCCTTCTGGAAGACCGCGGCGATCGTGACGACCGGAACGTTGTTGGCGACCGCGTCGAACGACATCAGCGTGTTCGCGGCCATGAAGAAATCGATCTTGCCGGCGATCAGCAGCATCCGGTTGTTCTCGTTCGGACCGCCGGGGACGATGGTGACGTCGAGCCCGTATTTCTTGTAGGTGCCGTCGGCGACGGCCTGGAAGAAGCCGCCATGCTCGGCCTCGGCGACCCAATTGGTGCCGAAGGTGACCTTGTCCAGCGTCTCGGCACGCGCCGGGGCCACCGAGACGAAAGCGGCCATCAAGCCCGCCGTTAACGCTCGCCGCAGATGGGAGGGGCTCATGATGGGACTCCGTCGATCACTTCTAGCCGATGCCAAGCCAACGCGATAAAACCGCAAGATATCAGGGGACGCGAGCCGGCCTGGCCCGCGTCCCCTGGTAACCCCAAAATACGTGACAAATTCGGGCAAAGAAACCTCGATGATGCCTTCTCGCGACTGGACCGAGATCCGCTGGGCCGCGACGGCCCCCTCGGAACCGTCGCGCTGGATCGCGGTGCTGCCGCTGGCGGCGACCGAGCAACACGGCCCGCATCTGCCGCTCACAACCGACGTGCTGATCGCGGACGTCTATCTCGCGCGCGTGCGCGAGCTGTTGCCCGCGGACGTCCCGGCGATCTTCCTGCCCGTTGAACCGGTCGGGATTTCCACCGAGCATATCGACTATCCCGGCACGCAGACGCTGCCGACTGACATCGCGCTGAAGCGATGGACCGCAATCGGCGAGGACGTCGCGCGGCGCGGATTGAAGAAGCTCGTCATCATCACCAGCCATGGCGGCAACAGCGC
Source organism: Bradyrhizobium sp. 21 (assembly GCF_023073335.1). Taxonomy (GTDB): domain Bacteria; phylum Pseudomonadota; class Alphaproteobacteria; order Rhizobiales; family Xanthobacteraceae; genus Bradyrhizobium. Next base: position 668,963 of record NZ_JADPJG010000035.1, on the reverse strand, counting down.
GGCGATGATGCTGATCGCGCAGGATCTGCGCGCGCATCACAAGCTGTTCGTGGTGACGACGTCGTGGTCGCGCCTGTCGGGCGCGGACAAACTGTTTTCGGCCGATGAAGTCCGCCACGGCATCCATGGCGGCGCGGTCGAAACCTCGATCATGCTGGCGCGCTATCCCGATCAGGTGCGCGTTGATGCGATCGCGGATTTTCCCGCGAGCAGCATCGCGATGGAAAAGGAATATCGCTGGCTGTCGACGCAGCGGCCCGCACCGTTCGCCTGGCAGGCCCAGGATCTCCACGCCAGCGGCGCCGTCGGCAACGCGACGCTGGCCGTCGCCGAGAAGGGCGAGCAGCTGATCGACCAGGGCGCCCACGCCTTCTGCGAGCTGCTGAGTGAAGTTGATAACTTCGACGTGAACAGGCTCGCCAAAGGCCCCCTCGGCTAGCTCCCATCCATCTGGAATCATTCGGGAAAGAGCCGGGCTCCACGAGCGGATTCGTGGCCTTCGAACCGGATTCGGGGAGCCTCCGTCCAACTGGGCACGCGGGCCACAACGGACCGCCTCAACCCGGATGGAGTTTCACATGTCGATCAAGATCAGGATTGCCGCCGTCGCTCTCGCTGCCCTCGCTGTCACCGGCAGCATCGTGTCCACCACCTCGCAGGCCGAAGCCAAGCCGCTGGGCTGGGGCGTCGGTGTCGGTCTGGGCATCGCCACCGCCGCCGTCGTCGGCAGCGCGATCGCGGCCAACAATGACCCCTATTACTACGGCTATCACCGCTGCGGCTGGGTCGCCCAGTACAACGCCTACGGCCAGTTCATCGGCCGCGTGCGCAGTTGCTACTGATCTAGGTACCTGAGGCCGATCTCACGTGGATCCTGCGTCCGACACGGGCGCCTCATCCACCCCGTGTCGTGCCCCCGACCCCGCCCGGCTGTCCCCCCGGGCGGGGTCATTCATTTTTGGGCCTCGGGAATTTGTTGCAGTCGCGTCACACCGAGATGCGAACCATCCTCTGCGGCAATCCGCGTCAGTTGCTATTGCGAATTAATCGCAATAAGGTTCGCAACAAGCTCAGGGGCTTGGGAAGAAACCGCGCCGGATCGAGATCATCTCGGCCGATCGCGGGCGCACCTGAGACCTGATGACAGGGTCGCCGCGAATCGGCAGGGATATCGCGGCGGGTGGGACACATCTGCGTTTGGGGGCGTGGGTTTTGACGTTGAGAGGTCACCGTTACAAGTATTTGCAGACGGCCGCGGCGATTGCCTCGGGCGTATTGGCTTTTCCGGCCGCCAGTCGCGCGGCTGATCTGCCGTTGAAGGCACCGGCGCTGAAGGCCGTCTATGACTGGACCGGCCTCTACATCGGTGCGCATGCCGGTTTCACCCGGGGCACGTCCTCGGCCACGCTGACCGATCCCACGGTCGCGACCGACAATCATGGATTCACCGGCGCGACCGGCGGCGTACAGACCGGCTACAACTGGCGGCTTAATTCGGGCTTCCTGCTCGGCGTCGAAGGCGACATCTCCTTTCCCAACTATCTGCCTTCCAACCATGTGGTGTCGTCGGCTGCGACCGCGCTGTCGAGCGCGGAGGAACGTTGGGACTATGTCGCGAGCCTGCGCGCGCGGCTCGGCTACACCAGCGGCGCCTTTCTGTTCTACGCGACCGGCGGCGCCGCTTTTGCAGGTGAGCGCTTCCTCTCGACACCTGCAGGCGGCAACGAGGAAAAGGTGTTGAACACGCGGTTCGGCTGGATCGCCGGCGGCGGCGTCGAATATGCCTTCGCGCCGCACTGGAGCGCCCGGCTGGAATATCTCTACAGCAAGTTCGAGAACGCCCACGTCACCTTCCCCTCCGGCGCGCAATATTCGTCCTCGATGGATTTCCAGAGCCTGCGGATCGGCCTCAATCGCAAGATCGACTGGCCGGGCGTGCCGACCTACAATCCGAAGTCGGATGTGACGGACACCGAGTCCAGCCGCTGGGAGATTCACGGCCAGTCGACGGTGCTGGGGCAGGGCTACCCCGCGTTCCACGCGCCCTATACCGGAACGAACAGCCTGCTCCCGTCGCCGGACTTCCAGCAGACCTGGAGCAACTCGCTCTATCTGAATGCGCGGCTGTGGGATGGGGGCGAGGTCTATTTCAATCCCGAGCTGCTGCAGGGTTTCGGCTTCAACAACACGACGGGCGCCGCGGGCTTCCCCAACGGCGAAGCGCAAAAATCCGGCTTCCCCTATCCGCATTTCAACCCCTCGCGACTGTTCGTGCGCCACACGTTTGGCTTCGGCGGCGAGCAGGAGGAGCTTGCCAGCGGCCAGTTTCAGCTGGCCGGCAAGGCCGACGTGTCGCGTCTGACTCTGCAGGTCGGAAAGCTCTCGGTGGTCGACGTGTTCGACGGCAATTCCTACGCGCACGACCCGCGCAAGGATTTCATGAACTGGTCGATCTGGGCCTCCGGTGCTTTCGACTATGCCGCCGACAAGCTCGGCCTCGGATACGGCGCCACCGCCGAATTGAACCAGAAGCAATGGGCTTTGCGCGCCGGCTACTTCCTGATGGACGCGGTATCCAACTCGAACAATTTCGACATGAACATCGGCCGCCGCGGAGAATATGTCGTGGAGCTCGAGACGCGTTACTCGCTGTTCGGCCAGCCCGGCAAGCTGCGCACGCTCGGCTTCGTCAACAGCGCCTATTCCGGCAGCTATCGCGACACGCTGGACAATCCGGCGTTCGGTGTCGACATCCGCCAGACCCGCCGCGGCCGCCTCAAATACGGCTACGCGCTCAATGTCGAACAGGCCGTCACCGACGACATCGGCGTGTTCGGCCGCTGGAGCTGGAACGACGGCCGCAACGAGATCATGGCCTTCACCGACATCGACCGCAGCCTGTCGCTGGGCGCCTCGGTCAAGGGCACCAGATGGGGCCGCCCCGACGACGTCGTCGGCATCGCCGGCGCCATCAATGCTCTGTCGCCGGACCATCGCGACTTCATCGCCGCCGGCGGCTTCGGGCCCTTGATTGGCGACGGCCAGCTCAACTACCGGCGCGAACGGGTGCTCGAGACCTATTACGCCTATGCGCTGAACAACGCGCTGACCTTCACCGCCGACTATCAGCTCATCACTAATCCCGCCTACAACGCTGATCGCGGCCCGGTGTCGGTATTCTCGGGACGGCTGCACGGCGAGTTCTGATCGGATCAGAACAGCAGCGCGACGCCCGAGATGAGCAGCAATGCGAGCACGATCTTCCGGAACGTGGTCTCGTCGATCCGGCCGAACAGCTTGAGCCCGAGCCACGTGCCGGCGAACAGGAACGGCAGGCCGAGCGCGAACAGCTTTGCCGTCTCGAACGTGATCGCCCCCTTGGCGCCCAGCAGCAGCGCCGCCACGGCGAACACCACGACCGCGACCGGCTGGAAGGTCGCACGCTGGACGTCCTTGGGCAGGCCACGCAGATTGCACCAGATGGTAATGATGATGCCGCCAAGGCCGGTCAGCCCGCCGACCAGGCCGTTGACGAAACCCACGGCCATATCGGCAGCAGGCGGCACGACGGACGAGATCTTGAGCTGCGGGCGCAGCAGCGCATAGAGGCTGAACGCGATCAGGATCGTCCCGACCGCGATGCGGACGCTTTTGGGGTCGGCCCAGGTGAGAAGCGACACCCCGGCTGGCACGCCGAGGACGGCACCAGCCATGAACGGCCATAGCCGGCGCCAGTCGAGCGCGCTGCGCAGCTTCCAGACCGAGTAGCCCTGCACCAGGAGGCCGAAGCCGACGATCAGGCTGGCGCTCTGAAGCGGCGTCAGCACGTAAAGCCACAGCGATGCCGCGACGAGGCCGAAGGCAAAACCGGAGAGGCCGGCGACGAAGGCGCCGGCGAAGGTGGCTAACAGGAAAAGCGGTAGTTCGATTGTGATCCCGTCCATTGCTCGCTCCAAACGTCAGCGAGCAGCGCTTGCGTGGGATCACCACTTTACGGGGAGGCTGCGACATCCCCGGTGCTGCGAGCCTAGGTGAAGCCGCTTCCCTCGACAATGACCTTCTTAGGCGGCCCGGATCGCGTCCAGAAATTTCCCGACCTCGACCTTGAGGCGGCTGCTCTCGCCGGACAGTGACCTCGCAGACGCAAGCACGTTGGAGGACGCCGATCCGGTCTGGCTCGCACCGCGCTGCACATCGACGATGCTGGCGGAGACCCGCTGGGTGCCGTGCGCCGCCTGTTGCACGTTGCGGGAAATCTCCCGCGTCGCCGCGCCCTGCTCCTCGACCGCCGAGGCGATCGCCGATGCGATCTCGGACATGCGGGTGATGGTGTCGCCGATCGACTTGATGGCGCCGACCGAATCCTCCGTCGCCGTCTGGATCCCGGTAATCTGCAGGCTGATCTCGCCGGTGGCCTTGGCGGTCTGCTCGGCCAGCGCCTTAACCTCGGAGGCGACCACGGCAAAGCCGCGCCCGGCCTCGCCGGCGCGCGCCGCCTCGATGGTGGCATTGAGCGCCAGAAGATTGGTCTGGCCCGCGATCTGGCTGATGAGTTCGACCACGTCGCCGATCCGGCCGGCGGCCTTGGCGAGCTCGCCGACATAGGCGTTGGTTCGCCCCGCCTGCTGCACCGCTTCGCCGGCAACGCGCGCCGAGTCCTGGACTTGCCGGCTGATCTCGTCGACCGAGGACGCCATCTCCTCGGCCGCCGCAGCAACGGTCTGCACGTTGGTGGAGGCCTGTTCGGAGGCGGCCGCGACGGTCGCGGTGACCTTTTCCGATTGATCGGCCGTGCTCGTCAGCGTTCCCGCCGACACTTCCAGCTCCGAGGATGCCACCGACACGGTGTTGATCACGTCGCCGATCATGGCTTCGAACTCGCGCGCGATCTGGTCCATGCGCTGGCTGCGCCGGAGCTTCGCCTCGGCTTCGACCGCGGCCGCCTCATCGGCGGCCTTCTTGGCGACCAGCGAATCCTTGAAGTGCCGGAGCGAGCCCGACACCTGGCCGATCTCGTCATTGCGGCCCGTCGCGGGAATCTCGACCTCGTGCTGTCCGGCGGCGAGCGTTCCGATCACATCCGCGAGCCTGCTGAGCGGCGTCACCACGCGGCTGCGCAGCATCATGGTCACCCCACCGAGCGTCCCCAGCAGCGCCAGCACCGCGACGCCCGCAAGCGCGAGCATCGCCAGCGCGCCATCGCGCGAGGCCGAGGCGCGCTCGGCAGCTTCCCCAAGCGCGGCGTCGCGCACGCCGTAGAACATCTGGATGGCCGGCACGATCACGCGCGCCAGCTCGTCGGCGTTGATTGCGTATTTGCCGTCAGCCCGTGCGGCGGGCATCTCCTTGTCCACGGCGAGCGCGGCTTTTCCGAAATACGATTCGGTCGCCGCCTTCAGCGTGGTGACGAGGCGGGGCGGGCTGCCGAGCTGGTCGATACCGGCCTCGATGCGCTCGCGGTCGGCCTCGACACGCCCCTGCATGCGATCCATCAGCGACAATTCGGCCGCGTTGAGCGGCCGGCGTGCGCTCAGCGCCGGCGAGAGGCTGGCGGCGCGGCTGCCGGCCGAGACGCGCAGATCCTGTGCCGTCCGCGCCAGGCCCAACAGCGCCGCAAGCGAGGAATCGGAATTGATGACCTTCGCTTCGAGCCGGTTCATGATCGGCTCGATATTGCCGATGACCTCGGCAACGCCCGGAAGGAAGCCCTTGATCACGGCGCTGTCGCGCGCCGCCAGCGGAACGCTCATCGCGCGATCTGCCGCCGTGGTGATGTCTTTGAGCCGCCGCGCGGCGCGGTCCAGGTTTTCGAGCATCGGACCGGAATCATCCAGCACCATGATTGCGCGCCTTGCCCCCTCGACGGCGGTATCGGCCGCCTTCGCAGCCTTCGCGGCAGCTTCGATCTGGGCCGGTGTCGCGGGGTCGTCCTGGAAAATCGGGGAGATGTAGGGGGCGCGCAGGCCTGCGACATGCTGGCTGACCATCAAGGTCGTACCGAAAGCCTCGACCGTCTTGATCGCGTCGGAGCGGTTCGTGAAGATTCGCGTCTGGGGTACGAGCACCTCGGCGCCAAGGACGACTGCAAAAACCGTCACCGTCAGCATCGACAGCGCGAAGAGTTTCCCGATCCGCATTCTGGTCCCCAATACATTCCTGCAAATGTCGAAACTTAGCTGGCCGCCACTAAGGGCCGGTTAAGCAACGGCATGCCCGTAGTTCCGCGGGGTGGCATGGTCGGGCCTTCGGAAAGTGTCGCCTTGGGGTTCCCTGGCGGGGCCGGATGCGACAGAATCGTCGGCAATTCTCCCCGAATACCTATATCAATACCTGTGCCGCCATCTGGCCACACTCCCTTACCTCGGAACGTCAATGCTCTCCGTCGAACTCGCTATCGTCGTCGTCCTGATCGTCATCAACGGCTTGCTGTCCATGTCCGAGCTGGCCGTGGTCTCGTCACGCCCCGCGCGGCTGTCGATGCTCGCCGCCAAGGGCGTCCGCGGCGCCGAGCAGGCGCTGACGCTCGCGGCCGATCCCGGAAAATTCCTCTCGACGGTGCAGATCGGCATCACGCTGGTCGGCGTGCTCTCCGGCGCGTTTTCGGGCGCGACGCTGGGGCAGCGGCTGACGCTATGGCTGCTCGAGCTTGGCCTGTCCGCAGGGATCGCCGACGTCGTCGGCGTCGGCATCGTGGTCACGCTCATCACCTACGCCACCTTGATCGTCGGCGAGCTGGTGCCGAAGCAGGTGGCGCTGCGCGACCCCGAGAGCATCGCGGTCAAGGTCGCCCCCGCGATGCACGTTCTGGCGCGGGTCTCGCTGCCGCTCGTTTTCCTGCTCGATCTCTCCGGCAAGCTGATCCTCTCGCTGCTCGGTCGCGGCGGCAAGGCCGAGGAGAAAGTCTCGGAAGACGAGATCCATCATCTCGTCAGCGAGGCCGAGAGCGCCGGCGTGCTGGAGTCGGGCGAAAAGGAGATGATCGCAGGCGTGATGCGGCTCGGCGACCGGCCGGTCGGCGCGATCATGACGCCACGAACGGAGGTCAAGGAGATCGACCTGCGCGATGCATCTGAGAGCATTCAGGCGATCATCGCCAAGAGTCCGCATTCGCGCTTTCCCGTATCCGACGGCGATCGCGACAAGCCGATCGGCGTGCTCCAGGCCAAGGACCTGCTGGTCGCCTACATGAACGAGCGCACGCCGGATTTGCGCGCGCTGGTTCGCGAGGCGCCTGGCATCCCCGCGTCCGCGGATGCCCGCGACGTGCTGGCGATCCTGAAGGCCGCGCCGGTGCATGTCGGGCTCGTCTACGACGAATACGGCGCCTTCGAAGGCATCGTGACGACGGCTGACATTTTGGAATCGATCGTCGGCGCCTTCCATTCCGAGGAAGGCCCGCCGGAACCGGCCTTCGTCAAGCGCGCGGACGATTCATTTCTGATCTCGGGCTGGATGCCGGTCGACGAGTTCGGCGAGCTGCTCGGCATCGAAGTGCCGCCGCACCGCTACAACACAGTCGCGGGGCTCGTGCTGCAACAATTCAACGTGCTGCCCGATGTCGGCGACGCCTTCGACCTCGGCGGCTGGCACGTCGAGGTGGTCGATCTCGACGGGCGGAGGATCGACAAGATTCTGGCGAGCCGGCTGAGTGAGGTGGAGACGGGGTAGTTTGAGTGATAGAGCGAACCAAAACCACCGCTGTCGTCCCGGCCTAGTGCGCAATTGCGCACGGGGGCCGGGACGACAGTTGAGTTTGTTGCGCGAACTCCCTCAAACGCCAAGCCTCACCCGAACCTCACCCCGATCCGCTTTTCCTTGCGCCAGATCACGGTGCACGACAGATGCTTACCGTCGGCCTGGACGAAGAGGATGAAATGGTCGGGGATGCCGACGGGGCTGGTGACGTCGAGCGCGGCGCCGGTATCAGACAGGTTGCGAATGGTGCAGTCGATCGCGCCGCCGCCGAACTCGATCGTCCCGGCCTTCAGCACGCGATGCCTGGCTTTGTCGCGCCGCTCGTCCATCGGGACAATTTACACCCAAAGCTGACATTGACGTTAAGCCGCAACCGGGCCTGCCGGAGAATTTACATCCTGGCCGGGTGCGGCGGTATCATGCGGCGGCGATGCCTTACACCGCCGGCTCGAATGTCGTCGCCCGGGCCATCCGCCAGGCGTCGCCGAACCGCGGATCCTCCGTGCCTTCGAGCAGCTCGCCCGGGCGCAGCGAGGGATAGAGCTGTGCGAAGGATCTGACCTGGGTTGTCGAGGTCCGCTGGCTGAAGTGGACCGGGCGCAATTGCTGCGGATGCGTCAGGCCGGCGGCGGCGATCAGCTCGGTCAGCGAGTGCAGCGTGGCGTGGTGATAATTGTGCACGCGGTCGATCTTGAGCGGCACGTAGAGCGCCCGCGCACGCGTCGGGTCCTGCGTCGCGACGCCGGTCGGGCAGCGGTCGGTGTGGCAGCTCAGGGACTGGATGCAGCCCAGCGAGAACATGAAGCCGCGCGCTGAATTGCACCAATCGGCGCCGATCGCCATCGCGCGGGCCATGTCGAAGGCGGTGGCGATCTTGCCGGATGCGCCGAGCCTGATGCGGTCGCGCGCATTGATGCCGATCAGCGCGTTGTGCACGAAGTTGATGCCCTCGCGCATCGGCATGCCCAAATGGTCCATGAACTCCAGCGGCGCGGCACCCGTGCCGCCCTCATTGCCATCGACCACGATGAAATCAGGATAGATGCCGGTCTCCAGCATCGCCTTGCAGATCGCCAGAAACTCCCAGGGATGGCCGATGCAGAGCTTGAAGCCGGTGGGCTTGCCGCCGGAAAGCCTTCGCATTTCGGCGATGAACTGCATCATCCCGATCGGGGTGGAGAAGGCGCGGTGCGAAGCCGGCGAGATGCAGTCTTCGCCCATCGCGACGCCGCGGATCCTGGAAATCTCCTCCGAGACTTTTGCCGCCGGCAGCACGCCGCCATGGCCGGGCTTGGCGCCCTGGCTGATCTTGAGCTCGACCATCTTGATCTGGTCTTCGCCGGCGACGCGCGCGAAGGCCTCCGGATCGAACGTGCCGTCGCGATGGCGGCAGCCGAAATAGCCGGAGCCGATTTCCCAGATGATGTCGCCGCCCATTTCGGCGTGATAGGGGCTGAAGCCGCCCTCGCCGGTGTCATGCGCAAATCCGCCCTTCTTCGCGCCGGCGTTCAGCGCTCGCACGGCGTTCGGGCTCAGCGCGCCAAAGCTCATCGCGGAGATGTTGAACACCGAGGCCGAATAAGGCTTCTTGCAATCGGGGCCGCCGATGGTGATGCGAAACCTCTCCTCGGCATGCGCCTTGGGCGAGACCGAGTGATGCATCCACTCATAGCCCTCGCGGTAGACGTCCTCCTGGGTGCCGAACGGACGCTTGTCGAGCTGCATCTTGGCGCGCTGATAGACCACCGCGCGGATGTCGCGCGAGAACGGCATGCCGTCCTTCTCGCTCTCGAAGAAATACTGCCGCATCTCCGGGCGGATCTCTTCGAGCAGGAAGCGGATATGCGCCGAGATCGGGTAGTTGCGCAGGACCGCATGGCCCTTCTGCATGAGGTCGCGGACGCCAAGCAGCGTCAACGCGCCGAAGATCAGGATCGGGATCAGCAGGATGTCGAAGATCTTGCGGTCGGCAATGCCGATGCCGATCAGCAGCGCGGTGACGACCGCGCAGATCGTCAGGATGATGAAGCGCGGCGAGAATGGAAGCAGCAGGGTTTCCATGATCCCCTCTTCCGCCAGCGGCAGCCGTTTGGGCGATCCGTTGGGCGCTCCGTTGGACGATTCCTGCGTCTTAATCTCGTCGGCCACAATTCCCATCCTCTCGCCAGCATGAGGCGATACGATACGCCCGCGCCTGTCATACGGATATGACGCGGCCCGTGTTTCACGCTAGCGAATTCGGCGGGGACAAATCAATCAGCCCGATGGGCGGGCTGCTGCGGTGCAGCAGGGCCGGGCCGACGACCACACTCACCGCGGTCGTCCCGGCGAAGGCCGGGACCCATAGCCACAGGACACGGTTTGGCGAAGACTTTGGGGAACGGCAATTGTCCGCGAGTCGAGAAACCTCGCGGTATGGGTCCCGGCCTTCGCCGGGACGACCAGAGAGAGCGCCGATCAGCGTTCGACGAAGGCCTTCTCGATCACGAAATGGCCGGGCCTGTTGCCGGAGCCCTCGACGAAACCGCGGCCCTCGAACATCACTTTCAGCTCTTCGAGCATCCCCGGGCTGCCGCACATCATGATGCGGTCGGTGGCGATGTCGAGCGGGCCCTGGCCGATGTCGTTGAAGATCTGCTCGGAGCTGATGAGGTCGGTGATGCGGCCGCGGTTCTTGAACGGCTCGCGGGTCACGGTCGGGTAGTAGATGAGCTTGTCGGCGAGCAACTCCCCGAACAGCTCGTCCTCGCGAAGGCTGGCGACGAGCTTCTCGCCATAGGCGAGCTCGGAGACCTGGCGGCAGCCATGCACCAGCACGATGCTGTCGAACTGGTCGTAAACCTCGGGATCCTTGATCAGGCTGGCGAAGGGCGCCAGGCCCGTGCCGGTCGAGAGCAGCATCAGCCGCTTGCCGGGGATGAGGTTGTCGGTGATCAGCGTGCCGGTCGCCTTGCGGCCGACCAGGATGGTGTCGCCTTCCTTGATCTTCTGGAGACGCGAGGTCAGCGGACCGTCCTGAACCTTGATCGAGAAGAACTCGAGCTCTTCCTCGTGATTGGCGCTCGCCATGCTGTAGGCACGGAGCAGCGGGCGACCCTCAACCTCGAGGCCGATCATGGCGAACTGGCCGTTCTGGAAGCGGAAGCCGGAATCGCGGGTGGCGCGAAAGCTGAACAGGGTGTCGGTCCAATGCTGGACGGAAAGAACCTTCTCTCGGTAAAACGCGCTCATGATTTTCGATATTCCGAATAATTGCGGTTTTAAGGCAAAAGCATTGCCCAGCCCTGAAAGCGGGGCGCACACCATTGCCATGGCGGAGGATTTCTCGTGTGTGATCTACGCGATTGAGACCAATAATCAACCTCGTTCCGGATGCAATCGATGCCGGTCGAACCGGCATTTGCAGCGGAAATGGTCACATCATTGGTGAATCTGCTGCGGGACGCGCGCGGAGGGCAATTTCTTTTCCTTCCGAGGCTTCATTGCAGCACTTAATTTCCGTGGCGCTCGCGAGAATTTCATTAAGAATAGCTCTGGTTTTCACCCTGGTTGGCGCCGTTTCCCGCATCTTTGCGGCTTTTGGCGCCAGAAACGCTGAAACAGACGAAGCACATGACGGCGAGCGGCGAGCGGATCTTCGTCCAGGCGATCAGGCGCTATTGCGCTGAGCACGGCATTGCAGTCGACGTGCGTTCGGGTGGCTGGCTGATCGCGATGCGCGGGGGCGGGACGCGCCACTTCGCCTTCGGCTACGACATCGGCCTCAACAGCGCCATCGCGCATCGCCTGGCCAATGACAAATCGGCCACAGCCGAAGTGCTGGCGCTGGAGGGCGTGCCCTGCATTCCCCATCACCTCTTCCTCAACCCAAAGCTAGGCCTGAATGTTGTTGGCCCCACCTGGCGGGATGCAATGCTCAAGCTGCTTGCCGACCATCCGCAAGGCGTGGTGGTGAAGCCGAACGAGGGGACATCGGGACGTTCGGTGTTCAAGGTGACGACGGAGGCGGAGCTCGACCACGCGGCTGGCGAGGCTTTTTCGATGAGCGCAGGGCTCGTGATCTCGCCCTATGTCGCGATCGAGGAAGAGGTCCGTGTGGTGCTGCTCGATGACGTGCCCCTCGTCGTCTACAGCAAGCAGCGTGGCTCCGATTGGCGGCACAATCTCGATGCCGGCGCAAAGCCGGTGTTGCTGGAGGACGGCGAGGCGCGAACGGCTTGCGTGAAACTCGCGACCGACGCCGCGAGCGCCATCGGCATCGCCTTCGCCGCGATCGACGTGGTGCGCGTGGATGGCACGTGGCGGGTGCTCGAGATCAATTCCGGCGTGATGATGGAAGCGCTGGCGAAGCTCAATCCGGAGCTGGTGCAGGCGACGTATGACACTGCGCTGGATCGGGTGTTTGGGAAGACGCGCCGCGAGCCCTGATCCATCGCCGTCACCCTGAGGCGGCCGCTTCTTCAGCGGCCCTCGGAGGGCGAACGGCCCGGCTGCAGCAGTGCAGCCTTCATCCTTCGAGGCTCGACCCGCGATGCATTCGCATTGCGGGCCTCGCACCTCAGGATGACGGAATTTACACCGCCAACCCTTCGACGAAGAGCGTTGTCTAATTGTTCGCGCTCGCGGAATCGTCCATCGCCTTGAAGGCTTCCTCCAGCTGCAGCGAGATCGGCACGTTCATTTTTTCGCCGGTCGGCATACGCGCGATGAACCATTTGTTGTAGAGCGGCACGAGGTCATGGTTGGAGCCGAGCTTGCGGAAGGTGCGATCGACCACGGCTGTCAGTTGCGGCTCGCCTTTTCTGAACATGATGCCGTAGGGATCGTAGGACAAATAATCGCCGGTGACGCGAAACTTGTCCTGCGCCTTGTGGCGCACGATCAGGCCGGAGAGCAGGATGTCGTCGGTCGCGAACGCATCGGCCTTGCCGTCCAAGAGCATCTGGTACGATTGCTCGTGATCGGCGCCCACGGCGATCTTCAACCCCAGCGAGAGCTTCTTGTCGGCCGCCTGGATCGCCTGCTCGTTGGTGGTGCCCTTCGTCACCACGATGGTCTTGCCCTTCAGATCGGTCAGCGACTGGACGCTGGACGCCTTCGGCACCATCAGCTTGGTGCCGGCGACGAACATCAGCGGCGAGAAGGCGACACGCTTGCCGCGCTCCGCATTGGCCGTGGTCGAACCGCATTCCAGGTCGATCTTGTTCTGGAGCACCGCATCGATGCGATCGTCCGAGGTGACCTTGACGTAGTCGATCTTCAGATTGGGATCGTCGACCTCGACGCCGATCTCCTCGACGATGGCCTCGCACAATTCGAGGCTATAGCCGATCGGGCGTCCCGACTGGTCGAGGAAGGAGAACGGCGGGGAGCTTTCGCGATAGCCGAGCCGCACGGTGTGCGCAGTCTTGATGGCTGACAGCGTCGGGCTAAGCCCTTCGCTGCCGCCGGTCTGGGCGGAGGCACCCGTGGCCAGCAGGCACGCTGCCAACAACAGGCCGCCCGATATCGCCATTGAAAGGCGCATGTTGCACTCCGATCAATGGCCGGCCATCGCAGGCACTTCGCCGGGGATCATGTCCCCCGGCACGGCGTCGCTCGGGCCAAGCTCGTGCTCGGGCCCGAGCTCGCCTTCCCACTTGGCCACGACCGAGGTCGCCAGCGTGTTGCCGATCACGTTGGTGGCGCTGCGGCCCATGTCGAGGAAGGTGTCGATGCCCATGATCATCAGCAGGCCCGCCTCGGGGATGCCGAACTGCGACAGCGTCGAGGCGATCACGACGAGGGAGGCGCGCGGCACGCCGGCGACGCCCTTCGAGGTGATCATCAGGGTTGCCAGCATCGCAAGCTGCGTCGAGAGCGACATCTCGATGTGATAGGTCTGCGCGATGAAGATGCTGGCGAAGGTGCAGTACATCATCGTGCCGTCGAGATTGAAGGAATAGCCGAGCGGCAGCACGAAGCTCGAGATCCGCGACGAGGCGCCGAACTTGTTCAGTCCCTCCAGCGTCTTCGGGTAGGCCGCTTCAGAACTCGCGGTGGAGAACGCGATCATCAGCGGCTCGCGGATCAGCTTCAACAGATGGCTGTAGCGCGGCCCTATCACGACGAAGCCCACGACCACCAGGATAGCCCACAGGATCATGAGCGAGAGATAGAAGCCGCCCATGAAGACGATCAGCTTCCAGAGCACCAGCAGGCCGTTCTTGGCCACGGTCGCGGTGATGGCGGCCCACACTGCGATCGGCGCGAACAGCATCACATAGCTGGTCACCTTGAGCATGATGTGGCCGATATCGTCGATCAGCGCCAGGATCGGCTTGGAGCGCTCGGGCATCGAGCCCATCGCCACCGAGAAGAACACGGCGAAGATCACGATCTGCAAAATCTCATTCTGCGCCATCGCGTCCGCGATCGAGGTCGGGATCAGATGGGTCAGGAATTTCTCGATCGAGAAGGCCGACACCGGCAGGCCGGTCGACTGCCCCGCCGCAGGCAGCGTGCCCGGGAAGTTCGCGCCGGGCTGGAGCAAATTGACCATCACGAGGCCGAGCAGCAGCGAGACGAAGGACGCGCTGATGAACCAGCCCATGGTCTTGGCGAAGATGCGGCCGAGCTTGGAGCCCGAACCCATATGGGCGATACCGCCGACCAGGGTTGCAAACACCAGTGGCGCGATGATCATCTTGATCAGGCGCAGGAATATCACGGCGATCAGGTTGATGGACGAGGCCCAGTCTCCGCGCGTATCGGGCATGAAGTTGTAGATCGCGGAGCCCATGATGATGCCGAGCACCATCGCGGCCAGAATGTATTGCGTAAACCTGTTCGACATTGAAGACCCCCCACACCACCGACCGCTTCATGATGTCGCAGATATGACGAGTACGCAACACGCATTGCGTGCGCCCGCTTGGACGGATGTTCCCGTTGCGAAACCGACGCCCGCGATCTAGCCTTCACGCAGCGCACAACGGATGCGGGTTGCACGTTTTCTTTGCGACGGCTGCATCAATAATCGTCAAACAACGGAGGAGGAAACGCCATGAGCGGCAGCATCAATCGTCAGATTCTTCTGGTAGAAAAGCCCAGCGGCAAGCTCGGTCCCGAGCACTTCAAGATGGTCGAGGGTGCGATGCCGGAGCCGAAGGACGGCGAGGCCTTGCTGCGCGTGCGTTACATCTCGCTCGATGCCGCCAACCGCGCCTGGATGCACGGGGCGACCTATCGATCCGCCGTCGAGGCCAACAGCGTGATGGCCGGCGGCGCCATTGCCGAGGTCGTCAGTTCGAAGGCGCCGGAGCTTGCGCCCGGCGACATCGTGTTCGGCGACACCGGCTGGCAGGAATATGCCGCAGTGCCGGCAAGACATCTCACGAAGATGCCGAAGCTCGAACCCATGACGCATCTGCTCAGCGTGTTCGGCATCGCCGGCCTCACCGCCTATTTCGGCCTGCTGGAGATCGGCAAGCCCCGGGAGGGCGAGACGGTCGTCGTGTCCGCAGCCGCAGGTTCGGTCGGCTCGATCGTCGGGCAGATCGCCAAGATCAAAGGATGCCGCGTGATCGGCATCGCCGGCGGCGCCGACAAGTGCAACTGGCTGACCGCCGAGCTCGGCTTCGACGCGGCCGTGGACTACAAGGACGGTGCGGTATTCAAGGCGCTGCGCGCGGCCGCCCCGAAGGGCATCGACGTCTATTTCGACAATGTCGGCGGCGACATTCTGGAAGCCTGCCTGCCGCAGATGAACAATTACGGACGCATCGCCTGTTGCGGCGCGATCTCGCAATATGACGGCGCTCCCTCCGCGCACGGCCCGCGCGGCGTGCCGGGGCTGATCGTGGTGAAGCGGCTCGTCATGCAGGGTTTTATCGTGATGGACTACATGAAGGACAGTGCGCGCGCACTCGCCGACCTCCAAGGCTGGGTCAAGTCCGGCAAGTTGAAGGTGCAGGAAGACATCATCGATGGATTGCAAAACACGCCCAAAGCGCTGATCGGATTGCTTGCGGGCGAGAACCGCGGCAAGCGCATGGTCCGGCTCTGACGACGTAGTTACGTCGCAATTACCAAGGCATAATCTACTTGCGGTTGAGGTCGAAGCGGCCAATGATGCCGCGCGCGGCATCACCCGCGACGATTGTTTGCATCACATTTAAAATATCGTCGGCATTACCGACAGGGCAGGAATTCATTCAGATGTTCAACACGTTGAAACATGTATCAACGCGCTCGGCGTTGCTGGCGGCAACTCTGTTCGCAACTGCAACAGGCGCGTTCGCGCAAGCCCCCACCGAGGCGCAGAAGAGCGCCATCCGCTCCGCATGCCGCTCGGACTTCATGGCGCACTGCTCGAGCGTCACGCCCGGTGGTGTGGAGGCGTATCAATGCCTGCAGAAGAACATGTCCAGCCTGTCATCGGGATGCCAGACCGCGGTGCGCGCGGTCGAGCCCGCTGCGGCGCCGAAGACTGAAGCGGCACCCGCCAAATCCGAACCGGCAAAGACGGAAGCTGAGCCGAAGCCGGCGGCCGCAACCGCTCCGAAAGCCGCCGCCGCAAAGCAGCCGAGCAGCGCGCAGGTCGCTGCGGTCAAGAGCGCGTGCCGCGCCGATTATCCAAAAGTGTGCGCCAGCGTGCCGCCGGGCGGCGCCCCCGCCCTCGAATGCCTCGAGAAGAACAAGGCGAAGGTTTCGCCGGCCTGCGAGAAGGCCGTGAGCGCCGCGGCGGGCGGTGGCAACGCAGCAGCAACGGCAGCGCCTGCGGGCGCAGCTCCGGCGGCTGCCGCACCGGCGGCTGCGCCCACCGTGATCGTTCTGCGCCCGCTGCGGCCGCGCGAAGAGCTGTTCATCGTGCGGTCCGCCTGCGGCGCCGACATCCGCACGCTCTGCGCCGGCGTCGCACCCGGCGGCGGTCGTATCGTGCAATGCGTCGCCAGCAATGCGGCGGCGCTGTCGCCCGCCTGCAAAGACGTGCTGGCACCGTTCGCGGCGCGTTAGGGCAGCACGCAACTCACGCGCCATCGCGCGCTTCGAAATTCGGCGGCGCGCGTAGATGAATTTTCGCGCGGCCTGCAACGACAGACCTTTTGCGATATCCGATTTCAATCACGACAAGACCGGAGAACGACATGCGCGCCTTCCTGCTTATCGCTTCTGCTCTCTTCGCCTTCGCGGCCACCATGACGTTTGAGACCACCGATGCCAATGCGGTGGTGTGCGCCCGCGGCGTCTATCGCGCCGGCTGTGCCGGGCCGAACGGGGCCGTCGTTGTCCGCAAGCCGGTTCCTGTGGTCCGCTGTACCAGGGTGTTGGTGAACGGCGTCTACGTGAAGCGCTGCGTCTGACGGTGCGGATGGCCAAGCCCGCGTGGTTTGGCTATGCTTCGCAATGTCACTGCTTCGGACACGCGCCAAACGCGTGTCCGAACGTGAGTTTCGGCGCGCCTGGCGCTGGCGATAATTCCGCTGGCGCGGCAGGCCGGAGCACATTAGGCTACCCCTAGATAGTAAGTATACTGTCAATTAGGGAGGCAGAATTTGCGGATCGCCGTGATTGGCGGGGGGCCCGGTGGGCTCTACTTCGCCTATCTCTGGAAGAAGCGTCACCCCGAGGATCAGGTCGACCTGTTCGAACAGAACCCGGCCGACGCGACCTGGGGCTTTGGCGTCGTGTTCTCCGACCAGGCGCTGGAATTCCTGCGCGCGGACGACCCCGAGACGGTCGATGCGATCGCGCCGCATATGGAGAGCTGGGAGAACATCACGCTGAGCCTGGGCGGCGACAGCGTCGCCATCGATGGCGTCGGCTTCTCCTCGATCGGGCGGCTCGAGCTCTTGCAGTTCCTGCAGCAGCGCGCGCTCGATGCCGGCGTCACGCCGCGCTTCGACACGCAGATCCATGCGATCGACCAGCTCAATGGCCACGATTTGATCGTCGCCGCCGACGGGCTGAACTCACCGGTGCGGCGTGCCTTCGAAGGCGATTTCGGGACGTCGCTGTCCTACTCCTCCAACAAGTTCGTCTGGTACGGCACCTCGAAGCGCTTCGACACGCTGTCGCAGACCTTCGTCAAGACCGACCGCGGTGTCTTCAACGCCCATCACTACCGCTACTCGCCGACCATGAGCACCTTCCTGGTCGAATGCGATCATGCGACGTGGCAGGCCTACGGTTTCGCCTACAAGGACGTGGAGCAGTCCAAAGGTGTCTGCGAGGAGGTGTTCGCCGACACGCTCGGCGGCCGCTCGCTGGTCTCCAACAAATCGGTCTGGCGCAATTTTCCCTGGGTCTGGAACGAGCACTGGTCGTTCAAGAACATGGTGCTGCTCGGCGATGCCCTGCACTCGGCGCATTTCTCGATCGGCTCGGGCACGCGGCTCGCGATCGAGGACGCCATCGCGCTGGTCAAGGCGCTGGAATCGGACGCGCATCTTTCGACGGCCCTGCATCGCTACCAGGCCGCGCGAAAGCCGGTGGTGCAGAAGCTCGTCAACGCCGCGCGGACCAGCGCTTTCTGGTACGAGCACTTTGCTCAGCACATGCAGCAGGGCCTGATGGACTTTGCCTATAGCTACATCACCCGCTCCGGCCGCATCGACGACTCCCGCCTGCGCGCGATGTCGCCGGCCTTCATGGCGCGCTACGAAGCCGCCAAGAACGGGGGAGATGAGGCGTGAGCGACCAGATTCACGACCAGGTGCCCGCCGACTGCGCGGGCGCGCGCGAGATCGGCTTTTCCGTTCCGCAGGTCTACAACGCCAGCCGCGCGCTGTTCGACAATCTGGGCAAAGGCCGCGGCGATAAGCTCGCGCTCATCGGTCCCGCGGGCACGCGGACCTATGCCGAAATCTGCGCGGAAGCTTGCCGCTGGGGGAACGGTTTTGCCTCGCTCGGCCTGAAGCGCGGCGATCGCGTGCTCTTGTTCCTCGACGACACGCCGGCCTATCCGGCCGCGTTCTTCGGCGCGGTGCGCGCGGGCTTCGTGCCGCTGCTGATCAACACGCTGACGCCGCCGGATTTGCTGCAGTTCTATCTCGCCGATTCCGGCGCGGCTGTTGCGGTGACCGAGTCCGAATTCTGCCCTCGCTTCAATGCGGAGGCCTGCAGGGACACCGGCTTGTGCACGCTGATCGTCGTCAATGGCGCGGTGGGCGATCACGCTGCGCCGAACGCCCTCTCTGCCGCCGGCTGGCTCCCGCAATTTCCGACCGAGCTCGCGGAGGCCGCCACGCACCGCAACGAATTGGCGTTCTGGATGTACTCGTCCGGATCGACCGGCCGACCGAAGGGCATCGTGCATCTCCAGCACGACATGGCCTATAGCGAGGTCGCATTCGCGCAGAACGTCTTGAAGCTGACGCCGGATGACATCTGCTTCTCGGTGCCAAAAATCTTCTTCGCCTATGGCTTTGGCAACTCGATCACCTTCCCGTTCTCGGCCGGCGCGACGACGCTGCTGTTGCCGGGCCAGCCGAAGCCCGCGGCGATCTTCGCGGCGACCGAGCAGTACAAGCCGACGGTCTTCTTCGGCCTGCCGACGCTCTACACGTCGCTGACCAAGGCCGGGGGAGCCGACAAAACCGACTTCTCGTCGCTGCGCATGGCGCTCTCTGCCGCCGAGGTGCTCTCGGCCGAAGTCTTCAACGGCTGGAAGACGCTCACCGGGCTCGAGATCGTCGAAGGCCTCGGCTCGACCGAGGTGCTGCACATCTATCTCTCCAACCGCCCCGAGCGGAAGAAGCTCGGCGCCGCCGGCTTGCGCGTGCCCGGCTACGAGGTGGCGCTGCGCGACAAGGACGGCCGCGACGTCGCCGATGAGGAGGAAGGCATCTTGTGGGTGCGCGGCGATTCCAACACGCCGCTGTACTGGAACCGGCCGGACAAATCCGCCGAGACGATTCGGCAGGGCGGCTGGATCTATACCGGCGACCGCTTCGTCCGCGATGCCGACGGCTTCCACTTCTTCCGCGGCCGCGCCGACGATCTCATCAAGATCTCCGGCCAGTGGGTCTACCCGCTCGAGGTCGAGCTGTGCCTCGCCGACCACCCCGATATCCGCGAATGCGCGGTGTTCGCGGCCGAGCTGCCGGATCGCCGTATGACGCTGAAGGCGGTGGTGGTGATGAACAGCCGCACGGCCGACCAGGGCGAAGCGACGCGGCGGCTACAGGACTACGTCAAGGGCAAGCTGCTGCCCTACAAATATCCGCGCGAGGTGATCTTCATCGACGAGCTGCCGAAGACGGGGACGGGGAAGATCGATCGGCAGGCGTTGTTGCGGATGTGAGGGGACGGCGTAGCTGCATTCTCCGTGTCGTCCCGGCGGAGGCCGGGACCCATAACCACAGAATTAAGTTTGGCGAAGATTGGTCATGACCATCTCGCACCACAATTCCCACCCGGCGTATGGGTCCCGGCCTTCGCCGGGACGACGGCGGAGCTTTTGGGTGCAAACTGCCAAGCCCCCTCAGCCGGCCTTCCCCAGATGCTCCAGCGCGTCCTCCGCCCGCAACGGCACCCGTGACGCCTCGTTGTTGAGATCGACGAGCTGCACCAGCAACCCCATCAGCGCCTTGCGGTCGGCCCGCTTGAGCGGCTCCAGCATCCGCGCCTGGGCCCGTTCGACGGCCGGGATGATGTCGCGCAGGATCGCCGCGCCCGACTTGGTCAGGTACAGCAGCTTGATCCGCTTGTCCTCGAGCGCCGGCCTGCGCTCGACAAAATCCTTGGCCTGAAGCCGCTCGATCACGCTGCCGAGCGTGGAGCGGTCGAAGGCGATCACCGCCGACAACCGGGTCGCGTCGATGCCGGGATGGGTGTGGATCGCAATTAGTGCCGCGTACTGCACCGGCGTGAGGTCGAACGCCTTGCACTCCTCCATGAAGATCGAGACCGCGATCTGCTGCATGCGCCGGAACAGATAGCCCGGCGCGGCATAGACCGCGTCGATCGTGATCGGCGCAGGCTTACTCGGCATCGGGCTGCTTCTCCGGTGCAGCATTGGCAAATGCCGGCAGCGCCTTGGCGGCGGCTTCCGCCCCAAGCAGGCGCGGATAGGCCGAGACGTCGACGCCGAAGCGGCGCGCATTGGCGAGCTGCGGCACCAGGCAGAGATCGGCGAGCGTCGGCATATCGCCGAAGCAGAACGGGCCCGCCTCGTCCCAGATCAGCGTTTCGCAGGCCGAAAGCCCCTCGCGATTGACCCAAGCCGCCCAGTCCTGAACTTTCTCTTCGGCAAGGCCAAGCTCCCGCAGCCGCGCCAGCACCTTCAAATTCTGCACCGGGTGGGTGTCGCAGGCAATCGCCAGCGCGAACGCCCTCACCTTAGCGCGCTGTAACGCATCCTTCGGCAGCAGCGGCGGGTTAGGA
The DNA here is from genome assembly GCF_023073335.1 of Bradyrhizobium sp. 21. Classification (GTDB taxonomy): domain Bacteria; phylum Pseudomonadota; class Alphaproteobacteria; order Rhizobiales; family Xanthobacteraceae; genus Bradyrhizobium. The sequence continues at coordinate 647,900 of NZ_JADPJG010000035.1, read as the reverse complement.
CAGATTTCCTCGAGCCATTCGATGATCGCGACCGATTGGGTCAGCACTACGCCTGCATCGTTCTCCAGCGCGGGCACCAACCCCTGCGGATTGATGGCGAGATAGGCGGGCGCGCATTGCTCGCCCTTGCGAAGATGATGCGGCAAATGCTCGGCGCCGAGGCCCTTAAGGTTCAGCGCAATCCGCACCCGGTAGGCGGCGCTGGAGCGGAAATAGCCGTGCAGCTTCATCAAGACCTCCCGTTTTCGTTGTTGTTCGCGACATTGACGCTACCTAGATCGTAAGTATACTGTCAATCAACAAAACGAACGGGAGCCGCACCATGGAAGCCGTGACCAAGACGCCGGAACGCGAGGCGTTCTACAAAAAGATCGACGGCGAGAACCTCACCGCGCTGTGGACGGTGATGAGCGACCTGATCACGCCGGAGCCAAAGAGCGCCTGCCGGCCGCATCTGTGGAAATTCGAAATCATCCGCGACTACATGACCGAAGCAGGCAAGCTGATCACCGCGAAGGAAGCCGAGCGGCGTGTGCTGGTGCTGGAGAACCCGGGCCTGCGCGGGCAGTCGAAAATCACCACCTCGCTGTATGCCGGCGTGCAGATGGTGGTGCCGGGCGACGTCGCACCCGCCCACCGGCACAGCCAATCGGCGCTGCGCTTCGTGCTCGAAGGCAAGGGTGCCCACACCGCTGTCGACGGCGAGCGCACCGCGATGGAGCCCGGCGATTTCATCATCACGCCGTCGATGACCTGGCACGATCATTCCAACGAGACAGACCAGCCGATGTTCTGGCTCGACGGCCTCGACATTCCGCTGGTGCAGTTCTTCGACTGCTCGTTTGCGGAAGGCTCCAAGGAAGACCAGCAGAAGATCACGAGACCGGCCGGCGACAGCTTCGCGCGCTACGGCCACAATCTCCTGCCGGTCGACGTGAAACGGAGCTCGAAGACCTCGCCGATCTTCAGCTATCCCTATGCCTACACGCGCGAGGCACTGGAGAAGGCTCGCACGAGCCAGGAGTGGGACGCATGTCACGGGCTGAAGCTGAAGTTCAGCAACCCCGAGACCGGCGATTTTGCGATGCCGACCATCGGCACCTTCATCCAGTTGCTGCCGAAGGGTTTCAAGACCGCGCGCTATCGGTCAACCGATGCGACCGTGTTCTGCCCGATCGAAGGCCACGGCCGCAGCCGCATCGGCGATGCAACGTTCGAATGGGGCCCGCGCGATCTGTTTGTGGTGCCGAGCTGGCAATGGGTGACGCACGAGGCCGACATGGATGCGGTGCTGTTCAGCTTCTCTGATCGACCCGTGCAGCAGAAGCTGGATTTGTTCCGCGAGGATCGCGGGAACGCGTGAAGCCGAACTATTGGCCGCACTCTCCGCTGTCGTCCCGGCGAAGGCCGGGACCCATAATCACAGGGAGAAGTTTGGCGAAGGCTCTTAGTTGTTCTTTGGTACGAACACTGCGATCCCTCGATAGATCACGCGGTATGGGTCCCGGCCTTCGCCGGGACGACGGCGGAGTAAACTTCACCGCCAGTGCAATAGCCGCGTCTCCAGCCAATTGATCACCCTGCCCACCGCCAGCCCAAACACCGACAGGATCACCACGCCCGCGAGCAGCTGATCCGTCTGCATCAAATTGCCGGCCTGCAACACGAACGCGCCGATGCCGTACTGGGCGCCGATCATCTCGGCGCTGACGACGAGCAGCAGCGCCACCGAGGCGGTGATGCGGAAGCCGGCGAGGATCGCGGGCAGCGCGCCGGGCCAGATCACCTTGCGCACGATGGTGGCGAACGGCACGTTGAAGCTCTGCGCCATGCGGATGAGGTTGCGCGGCACCGCATCGACGCCGCTATAGACCGAGATCGCGGTCGAGAAGAACACCCCTAACGCAATGGTCGCGATCTTCGGCTCTTCGCCGATGCCGAGCCAGAGGATCAACAGCGGTAGCAGCGCGATCTTCGGGATCGGAAACAGCGCCGAGATGAAGGTGATGCCGACGCTGCGCGCCAGCCGCGACAGGCCGATGGCAAAGCCGACGGCCACGCCGGCCGCCGTGCCGAGCAGCCAGCCGACGCCGATGCGCAGGAGCGAAGCCGACAGATGCTGCCAGAGCGCGCCGGAGGCGGCGAGCTCGTAGAGCGCGCGTACAATCGCGAGGGGTGCAGGCAGGAACAGCGGATTGACGACGCCGGCGCTGCCGGCCGCCTGCCAGATCGCGATGACCAGCGCCAGCGCGATCCAGCCGCCGAAACGGCTGCTCGCCGGCACGAAGCCGGCGCCGCGAAAGAGGACGCGCCGCGTCGCTTTATCCTTCGCAGTTTCAGGTGCCGCGCGGTCAAGCATGCTGAACCTCGCGCTCGGCATCGATCGCCTCGTTGCGGATCAGCGACCAGATCTGGTTCTGAAGCGCGAGCAGCTTTTCGCGCGCCGCCGTCTCGCCGCGCTCAGTGCGCGTCATCGGCACGGTCACGACCTCGCGAATGCGGCCGGGACGCCGCGACAGCACCACGATGCGGTCGGCGAGCCGTGCCGCCTCTTCGAGATTGTGCGTGACGTAGACCGCCCCCATGCCGCCATCGGCGAGCAGCCGGACGAAATCCTCCATCAACAACTCCCGCGTCTGCGAGTCCAGCGCGGAGAGCGGTTCGTCCATCAGGAGAATGGCGGGGCGCACCGCGAGCGCGCGCGAAATGCCGACACGCTGGCGCATGCCGCCGGAAAGCTGTTTTGGATAGGCCTTGCGAAAATCGGTCAGACCGGTGCGGCGCAAGGCATCGTCGACCAGCGCGCGGCGCTGCACGGCCGAGAGCTGCGTGTGCAGCAGCGGGAATTCGACGTTCTCCTCCACATTGGCCCAGGGCAATAGCGCAAAATCCTGGAACACGAAGGTAAGCGGATTGAGGCTGTCCGCCGGCGGCGCCCCGCGCAACTCGGGCGCGCCGGAGGTCGGCAGCAACAGCCCGCCCAGAATCGACAACAGCGTGCTCTTGCCACAACCGGAGGGACCGACGATCGCCACCACCTCGCCGGCCCTGACGGTGAAGGAGACATCGTCGAGCACGGCGAGATCGCCGAAGCGATGGCTGATGTGGTTGGCGATCAGGTCCATGTCACGGCCTCAGTGTCGTCCCGGCGAACGCCGGGACCCATACGCCGATTGGCAGTTGTGGCGCAAAATGGTCATTGCTTGTCTTCGCCAAATTCAATTCGGTGGTTATGGGTCCCGGCCTTCGCCGGGACGACACTGAGGGCTTGGCAACAGTGACGGCCCCGCTACATCCTGGCCGCTCATCCTTCGAGGCTCGCTTCGCGAGCACCTCAGGATGACGGTAATAGAGAAGAGCGCGCATCATCAATCCGCCTTCACAAAGTCCTTGGCGATGATCGCATTGGCGTCAAACCCCTTGTCGGCAAAGCCCTGCTCCTGCAGCCATTTGATCTGGTTGTCGACGTTCTTCACATCCAGCTTGCCGTCCGGATCGACATAGGCGCAGTTGCCGACCACCTGCTCGAGCGGCAGGTTGGTGTATTTTGCGATGATCTCCAAAAGCGGTTTTGTCTGTTCGTTGATCGGCGCGACGCCGTCCTTCATCGCGGCGAGGATGACGTCGTGATATTCGCGATCGGCTTTTGCCAATACGCCGAGCAGTTTCGTCACCAGCATCTTGTTGGTCAGCGTCTTCGGCGAGGCGAACACCGCGCCCAATTGCCAGGGCGTCTCGTCGCCGACCCAGCCCAGAAACTTCGCGCCGCCCTCGTCCATCAGTTTTCGCGCGGTGGAGATGGGAAGGAGCGCCGCCTCCACAGTCTCGCCCTTCAGCGCGGCGGCCGCGTTCGACAGCGATTGCAGCGGGATGATCTTCACGTCGGCGAGCTTGAAGCCGTATTTGTCGGCAAGCAACCCCAGCGAATAATGAAAGGAGGAGCCGACCTGCGTCACCGCCACGCGCTTGCCCGCGAGGTCCTTCGGCGTCTTCAAGCCGGCGGCGTAGGCCTTGTTGCTGGCGAAATAACCGATCAGCGGATAGCCGGCCTTCTCGCGGCTCATGCCGCCGATCACCTTCAGCACGCCCTTGCCGGCGAGATTGTAGAGGCCGGCCGTGAAGGCGGTGACGCCGAAATCGATGTCGCCGGAGGTGGTGGCGACCGCGATCGGCTGCGCCGCGTCAAAGAATTTCAGCTCGACCTCGAGGCCGGCCTCGCGAAAATAGCCCTTGTCCTGCGCGATGAAGACAGGCGCGGAGGACGACAACCTGAGCACGCCGATTTTCGCCTTCAGCGCATCCTCGGCTTGCGCCGGGCCAATCGCCATGAGCGCCACCAAGCTCGCCAAAGCGAACCGCGCAACCGCACCCATCCGGCTTCCTCCGTCTCGTTGTCTTTACATGCCCTCAGGCACGGTCTGGTCCCGTCCGATGAAGGCACCTTGTTGTGTCAACGTTTCCTGCAATGTTTCAACGGGGATGTCACGCGGGATTCGGTTGCCGGACAGCGCCAGCGCCGCGGCGGAACCGGCCGCCTCCCCCATCACGAAACAGGCACCGGAGACCCGCGCGGCCGACTGGCCCTCATGGGTCATGGAGGCGCAGCGGCCGGCGACCAGCAGATTGTCGACGCCTTCGGGCACCAGCATCCGGTAGGGCAGCTCGTTATAGCCGCGCGATTCCGGGATCGGCGGGAAGGTGAAGACGACGTCGCCGGAAACATGGGCCTCGATCGGCCAGCCATTGACCCCGATCGAGTCCGCGAACGACGCGCAGCCGAGCACGTCCTCGCCGCTGAGCTGGTAGCCGCCAGTGATGCGGCGGGTCTCGCGGATGCCGAGCTGCGGCGGCAAATCGACGATGTAGGATTTTTCAAAGCCCGGCACGGTGCGCAGGAATTCGAACGCGGCCAGCGCCTGCTTGCGGCCCTCGATCTCGCCGCGGGTGAGATCATCAGGCTCGATGCCGTTGATGGCGTGGCCATCCTCGCGCGCCACCTGCGTGAAATTCACGCGCCATTCGATGCCGGACTTTTGCGGCCGCACGATCGCACTTTTGCGCGGGAATGTGTGGGTGCCGGCGGCGAGCGCCTTTTCCATCAATTGCGGGATGGTCCGCCAGGCATCGCCAGCCTTCTCCGGATCGATGCCGTTGAGACGGAGCATCATCGAGGGGTACATCGGATGGCCGTGCTCATCGCCGATCTCGAAAGGTGCACCCGCCCACACCGCGAGATCGCCGTCACCGGAGCAATCGATGAAGATCTCTGATCGCACCGCCTGCCGGCCGGCCTTGGTCTCGACCATCAGCGCGTCGATACGGCTGTTATCGCCCATCACGACGCCGGCGCCGAGCGCATGGAAGAGGATGTGCACCTTGTGGCTGGCGAGGAGCTCGTCGGCCGCGATCTTGTAGGCCGCGGTGTCATAGGCTTGGGCAAAGACCTTGCCGAGGATCAGATGCGGCGCGTTGAGGCCGTTCAAGCGATCGATCCGCGCCAAGAGCTCGGACGCCATGCCCTGCACCAGCCGGTGCGCCTGGCCGTAGACATTGCCGTGCAGGCCACAGAAATTGGTGACGCCGGCCGCGGTGCCCATGCCGCCGAGGAAACCATAACGCTCGATCAGCAGCGTCTTCCGGCCCCCGCGCGCGGCAGAGGCCGCCGCGATAATGCCGGCCGGTCCGCCGCCGAGCACGACGACTTCATATTCGCCATAGAGCGGCACCTGGCGCGCCGGTTCGTCGATCGTCGTGGCCCGCATGGCGCGTCCTATCCCTGAAATCTCTTGCTTGGGCCGGACTATGAATTAACGCGGGCCGGGCTACAATCCACCAAAATACGCGATCAGCTTGCGCGAATCGAGAAAGGTCGACATGGACATCCTCGTGAACCTGCAGGCCTTCCTCGCCGCCGCGGATGCGGCCGGCTTCTCCGCCGCCGCGCGAAAGCTCAACGTCTCGACCTCGGTCGTGGCCAAGCGCGTCACGCAGTTGGAGGCGCGGATCGGTACGCCGCTGTTTCACCGCTCGACGCGTCAATTGCGCCTGACCGCGGCTGGCCAGGAATATGTCCACCGGGCGCGGAGCGTGGTCGCCGATGTCGGCGATCTGCTGTCGCGCATGGGCGAGAAGGGCCATGATCTTATCGATCATCTGCGGATCAAGGCACCGACATCGCTGACCATCGCCCGGCTTGCCGATGTGTTCAGCGCGTTCCAGACCCAAAACCCGAAGCTGAAACTCGAAATCGTCCTGATCGACCGTCCCGTCGATCCGGTGACGGAAGGCTTCGATATCGCCATCGGCGCGTTCCCGCATTCGTTCGGCGGCGTGGTCGACGAACCCCTATGCCGATTGAAGCGCTTGTTGTGCGCGTCGCCGGCCTATCTCAATGCGCGCGGCATGCCAAGACACCCGCGCGATCTCGTCGATCATCGTTGCCTGAGTTTTCTTCCCACCGGCCCGGACTGGGTGTTCGATGGGCCGCGCGACCGCATCACGGTTCAAGTGCGCCCGCTGTTGAGTTCGAATGAGGGCCACGTGCTTGTGAAGAGCGCGATCGCCGGCAACGGCATCGCCTTCATCTCGCACTACCTTGCGGAAGAAGCACTCCGCCAAGGCAAATTGCAAATCGTGCTGCCGGATTTTCCAATCCCCGATTTATGGGTCAAGGCAACCATTCCCGAGCGACGGGTCCAGGCTGCAGCGGTTCAGGCGCTCTTGCGCGAATTGAAGAGCTCGCTGTTGCCGGTGCTGTAAGGCCCGCGGCGTTTGCACCCGCGGCGCCGCCGATTTCTCCGGTAATTCAGGCCGCCGAGCGGATGGTGTGGAGGAAATCGTCGACGTTCGACTTCATGGAATCCGCCTGCTGCTTCAGGGCCGCCGCGACCGAAAGGGCGGCTTCGGCACCGGCGTCGGTCTCGCCCGCCACCGCGCGCACCTGACCGATTTCCTGCGTCACCGCCGTGGTGCCGTTGGCCGCCTCTTCGACATTGCGCGCGATTTCGCCCGTTGCCGCGCCCTGCTGTTCGACCGCCGCGGCGATCGCGGTGGCGATGTCGGCCATTTCCTTGACGGTGGTACCGAACTGCCTGATCGCCTGGACCGATTGGCCGGTCGCACTCTGGATCGTCGCGATCTGGCTGGCGATCTGCTCGGTCGCCTGCGCTGTCTGGGTCGCGAGACTCTTGACCTCGCTGGCGACGATCGCGAAGCCCCGGCCGGCGTCACCGGCGCGCGCCGCTTCGATGGTCGCGTTCAGCGCCAGCAGATTGGTCTGACTGGCGATGGCCTGAATCAATTGAATGATGGTGCCGATCTTTTCAGCCGCATCCGACAGCCCATGGATCAAATCGGAGGTGCGGTTGGTCTCGTCGGTCGCCCGGTTCGAGACCGCGACGGAGCGGTGCACCTGGCTCGAGATTTCGCGGATCGATGCCGCGAGTTGCTGGGTGGCGGAGGCGACGGTCTGCACGTTCATCGATGCCTGCTCGGCGCGGGTCGCGACCGCTTCGGCGAGCCCGCGACCACGCTCGGCGACCTTTGCCAACTCCTCGGCGCTGCGCCCCATGTCGTCGGCGCGGCCACCGACACCGGCAATCACCCCCTGCATGCCCTGCTCGAAGCGGCCGGCAAGATCCGACATCATGCGGGCACGATCGGCCTCGGCGGCTTCGCGCTGCGCCGTAGCCTCGCCTTCCATGCGACGAACCGCCAGTGCGTTTTCGCGGAACACCTCGACGGCGCGCGCCATGCGGCCGATTTCGTCGCGCGAGTCGCCGCCCGGAATCGGCTCATCGAGCTCGCCCGCCGCCAGCGATTGCATCCGGTCCGTCATGCCGCGAATCGGGCCGGATACGCTGGCTCCGATCAGCCATGCCAGCACCGCTCCCAGCAGCAGCGCACCGGCCGCGGTCGCGATAACGGTCTGCTTGGTTTGATCGACCGCTGCCGAGGTCTTGTCACCCTGCTCGGCACGCACGGTGCCGAGCTTCGCGTTGATCTTGTTGACCTGGTCGTCGATCGCCGCACTCGCCTTCTTCAATTCGGCCTGCCTGGCGCGCAGATCGGCGGCGACCTTGATGACCTCTTCGAGCGCCGTCGTGTCGGCGGCGATCGCGGTTTTGAGTGCTGCGACCAGCGTCTTCAATTTGGGAGCGTCCGCTACCGCCAGCTCAGCCTCGGTGTCTGCGATCGCCAGCTGGGCGTAGGACAACGCCTGCTTGGCGTCGTCAGCATCGCTCGTCGACAAAGTGGATCCATAGCGCATCACGGTGACGCGCAGCGCATCGACGACGCCGGCCAGGCGCATCGGGTTGACAAGCCGTTCCGCATCATCCGAGCGATTGGCGAGCGCAACCTGAATGCCGCTGACATTGAGGCCCGCGGCCGCGCCCTGGGCGTCGGTCTTCGTGGTGGCGGCGCGCAGCCGATCCGCGGCATCCGCCGCCGCGGTGAACGACGAACGATAGGTTTCCAGCGCGGTCTTGACCGGGCCGATGCCTTCCGCGATCGCTTGCAGTTTGCCGAATTGCCGGTCGGCCTGATCGGCGAGTTTGCCGACGCCGTCGATCGCCTTGGCTGCGGCATCCTTGTCGCCGACATTCCAGGTTCGGATGAATTTCTCGACCGCCGAGTTCGCTTCCAAGAGCGCGGCGCGCGCCTGTGACATGCCGGCGTCGCCAGCAGCGCTGGTCACGAGCTCGTTGACCGTTCCGCCGATCCGCTCGACCTGGACCACGGCGAAGCCCGCGAGCAGGACCAGAAAGCTGAGAACCAGCGCGAAACCACCAAACACGCGCGGACGAACACCGATCCGGGACATCATGTGCGATAATTTCATGGGGATTCCGAAATTCTTACTGAGTGGACCGGATGGTGGCGAGCAGTTCCTTGCCGAACCGCTTCTCGAATTCCTGATCGAGCGGCTTGACCGCATCGACGAAGGGTTGACGATCGAATTTCTCGATCACGTCCATGCCGCCGCTGCGCACCTGCTCGAGCGACGCGGCATCGAGCTTTGCCTGCCATGTCGCTTCCGCCCCCACCTTTGCCTGCGCGATCAGCGTTGCCTGGTCGGCCGGAGTGAGCTGCTCGAACATGGCGCGGTTGGCGATGAACACGACCGGCGCGAAGAAGTGGCCGGTCAATGTGAGGTATTTCTGGACTTCATAGAGACGGGAGCCGGCAATGGTCGGCACCGGGTTTTCCTGCCCATCGAGCCGGCCGTCCTTGAGCGCGGTATAGACCAGCGGAAATTCCATCGGGACCACTTCGGCACCGAGCGCCTTGAACGTCATCTGATAGATCGGATTCGGGATGACGCGGATCTTCAAACCCTTGATATCCTCGGGCGTGCGCACCGGCCGTTTGGAATTCGTGACGTTGCGGAAGCCCTGCCGGCCAATCGCCAGCAAGGTCAGCCCCTTGTCGCCGAACTTGGCGGCGATTGCCGCGCCGGCCGGACCTTGCGCCACGGCCTTGGCGTGAGCCGTATCGCGGAACAGGAAGGGGATGTCGAACACGCCGAGTTCGGGGACGACCGCACTGACCACCGAGCCCGACAGCACCGCCATATCGACGGCGCCCGCCTGGGTCGCCGCGAGAATGGCGTTCTCGCTACCGAGTGCGTTGGTGGCGCGCTGGTCGATCACGATGGGCTTGCCGGGCAATGCCACCAGCTTCTGGCGAAATTCATCGGCCCCGATCTGCTGCGGGCTCCCGAGTTGGGAATTGAACGCCAGAGAGACCAGCCGAGGTGAAGCGGCAACCGGATGCAGGACCAGCAGCGTTGCCGCTGCGACAATCGATCCGGCCTTCCAAAATCCCAGAACTTCTCTGCGCATTCGACACCATGGCCTGACAATTGTCGTAACCATAATGGCCGGGAATGATTGAACTCTTAAGGAAACCCCCGCGGAATTACGGGGATTCGAATCGATCCCGCGCCGGCGAAATTTGGAGATGGTGCACGGTGCTGATCGTATCGGCTTGCTGCTGAGCGGCGCGCGCTCAGGCTTTGCCGCCACTCCAATTTCCCGCCCGCTTCTCCGCGAACGACGCCAGCCCTTCCGCCGCCTCGGCGCTCTGGCGCTTGAGCGAGTGCAGGTGCACGAGCCGCGTGTAAGCCGCATCGTCCACCGCCATCCCGCCGAACGAGCTCTCCAGCGCCAGCCGCTTGGTCTCGGCCATGGCCTCCGGTCCGTTGGCGAGCAACTGCTCGACCACCTTGGCGCCGGCGGCTTCGAGATCGGCGAGCGGCACCACTTCATGGACGAGGCCGATGCGGCGGGCATCTTCGGCGCCGAAACGTTCGCCGGTGAGCGCATAGCGACGGACTTGCCGCACGCCGATGGCATCACAGAGTTGCGGGATGATGATCGCCGCCGTAAGGCCCCAACGCACCTCGGTGATCGAGAACAGGGCGTTGTCCGCCGCGATCACGACGTCGCAGGCCGCAATCACGCCGGTGCCGCCACCGAAGCAGCCGCCCTGTACCAGCGCGAGCGTCGGGATCGGCAGCGTGTTGAGCCGCTGCACGGCCTCGAACGTCGCCCGCGACGCGGCCTCGTTGGCCTCGGTCGATTGCGGCCGCACGCCGTTGATCCATTTGAGATCGGCGCCGGCCTGGAAATGCTTGCCATTGCCCCTGAGCACGACGACGCGCAGGTTCGGCTTCTTAGCCAGCTCGTCCACGGCCGCGAGCACCCCGGCGATCAAGGCGCCGTCATAGGCGTTGTTCACTTCCGGCCGGTTCAACGTGACGGTCGCAACCCCACGCTCATCGAGGGTCCACAGGACGGGGCTGACGGTCATTGGCGATCCTCCGGTCGTTTGTTTGGCGCGCACTATGGCTGAGGCCGCTCGTCCTGATCCATATCTTTCCGGCGTAGGGCGGCCGCGTCCATCGCATGGCGGCTTGTGTCATGGTGCTGCCGGGCGGCATCTAAGGGATCAGGGACGGGACATCACACCATGCGCATCTGCATTTTCGGCGCGGGCGCCGTCGGCAGCCACATTGCGGTTCGGCTGGCGCGCGCCGGCCATGAGATCTCGTGCGTGATGCGGGGGGCGCATCTGGAGGCGGTGCGGGCCAACGGCCTCAAGCTGCGCGTCGGCGATTCCGAGCTCAGCGCCAAGGTGAACGCCACGGGCGATCCGGCCCAGCTCGGTCCGCAGGATGTGGTGATCTCTACGCTGAAGGCCACCGCGCTTCAGGGCCTGGTCGCCAGCCTCAAGCCACTGCTCGGCAGCGACACCGCGATCGTGTTCGCGCAGAACGGCATTCCCTGGTGGTACGGTATCGGCCTGCCGCCGCGGCACCCGACCCCGCCTGACATTTCCTTCCTCGACCCCGGCGGGCGCTTGCGCGCCTGCATCCCGAAGGAGCGGATCGTCGGCGGCATCGTCTTCTCTTCCAACGAGGTAATCGCGCCCGGATTGGTGCAAAACCTCACGCCAGACCGCAACCGCCTGCTGATCGGCGAATGCGACGACCGCAATTGCGAGCGCATCACAAAGCTTCGTAGCGTGCTGAACGAGGCGCGACTGGACTCACCGCCGGTCGCCGATATTCGCGAAGCGATCTGGTCAAAGCTGCTGACCAACATGTCGCTGTCGGTGCTGTGCCTGCTCACCGGTCAGACCGCGCGCGGCGTGCGCGACGATCCGGCCTTCGCCGAGGTCATTCCGCGGATGCTGAACGAGGCCAACGAGATCGCCCAGCACTTCATTCCCGAGGTCAAACGGGTGTCACGGAGCGGTCCCGCCCCCAACCACAAGCCGTCGTTGCTGCAGGATTACGAGCTCGGCCGCGCCATGGAGATCGACGTGCTGGTGAGGGCGCCGGCCGCTTTCGCGCGCACGGCCGGCCTGTCGACGCCGACGCTCGACCTCATCGCGGCGCTGGCGATCCAGAAGGCGCGCGACAAAGGGCTTTATTCGGCGTGACCTTCAGACGAGTTCGTCGATCCAGGCCACCAGCGTATCAAGCACCTCCGTCAGCGCTTCTTCATTGGTGCGACCGGACTTTTTCAACACCGCGAAGGAGTGATCGCCGCCTTCGACCTCATGCAGCTTCGCCTTCGGCCCAAGCCTCTCGATGAGCGGTTTGAGAAGGCCGAGATCGGCGAGCCCGTCGCGCGTGCCTTGCAGGAACAGCATGGGGATGTCGATATGGGCGAGATGCTCGGCGCGCTCCGTCGACGGCTTCTTGTCAGCGTGCAGGGGAAAGGCGAGGAAAGCGAGCCCTTCGACATCAGGCAGTGGAGTCTTCGACTGCGCCTGCGACGTCATACGCCCGCCGAAGGATTTTCCGCCCGCAACGAGCATCACACCGGGGCAGAGCCGCGCGGCTTCCTCGACTGCCGCGCGGATCGTGGCGTGGGCGACCGCCGGCTGGTCGGGACGGCCCTGCTTCTTCTCCATGTAAGGAAAATTGAAGCGGAACGTCGTGATGCCGCGATCGGCAAGGCCTTCCGCAATCTTGTCCATGGATGAATGCCGCATCCCGGCGCCCGCACCATGCGCCAGCACGTAACAGGCGCGCGCCTTGTCCGGCTGCGTCAGGATCGCCGAGACCGTGCCGATGCGCTCGATGTCGAGCTTGAGCTCTTGAGTTTTGACAGCCACAATCAGACATCCCGACAGACGCTGGTCCGGCCTCCTTGGTAGCGTCACCGGCGCAGCCTGAAAACACAATAATTGCCGCGGTCGACTGGCCTACCAAGCCGGAAGCCGCACCAACTGAGGTGACCATGCCCTACCGCTCCTCCTGGATGACCGAAGAGCTCGAAATCTTCCGCGACCAGTTCCGGAAATATCTGGCCAAGGACCTGGCACCGCATGCCGAAAAATGGCGCGAGCAGAAGATGGTCGACCGTTTCGCCTGGCGCGGGCTCGGCGAGATGGGCGCGCTGCTGGCGAGCGTCCCGGAGGAATATGGCGGCCTGGGTGCCACCTTCGCCTATGATGCCGCCGTGCTCGACGACCTCGAAAGCACGGTGCCGGAGCTGACGACCGGCGTCTCCGTGCACAGCGCCATCGTCGCGCACTACATCCTCAATTACGGCTCGGAGGAGCAGAAGAAGCGCTGGCTGCCGAAGATGGCGTCCGGCGAGATGATCGGCGCCATCGCCATGACCGAGCCCGGCACCGGCTCGGATTTGCAAGCCGTGAAGACCACGGCCAGGAAACAGGGCAATTCCTACGTCATCAACGGCCAGAAAACGTTCATCACCAACGGCCAGGCCGCCGATCTCGTCATCGTGGTCGCACGCACCGGCGACGTCGGCGCCAAGGGCATCTCGCTGCTCGTGGTCGAGACATCAGGCGCGGACGGCTACAAGCGCGGTCGCAACCTCGACAAGATCGGCCTGCATGCCTCCGACACATCAGAGCTGTTCTTCGACAATGTCACGGTCGCCCCGGAAAACCTGCTCGGCGGCGAAGAAGGCCAGGGCTTTGTCCAGCTCATGCAGCAGCTGCCGCAGGAGCGCCTCGCGCTCGCGGTCGGCGCGGTCGCCGCGATGGAGCGCGCGATCAAACTCACCGTCGACTACACCAAGGAGCGGAAAGCCTTCGGCAAGCCGCTGATGGATTTCCAGAACACCGCCTTCACGCTCGCCGAGCGCAAGACCGAAGCGATGATCGCGCGCGTCTTCGTCGACTGGTGTATCGAGCAGTTGATCGCCGGGGATCTCGACACCGTCACGGCGTCGATGGCGAAATACTGGTGCTCGGACAAGCAAGTCCAGACCGCCGACGAATGCCTGCAGCTGTTCGGCGGCTACGGCTACATGCAGGAATACCCGATCTCGCGCATCTTCATCGATTCCCGCATCCAGAAGATCTATGGCGGTACCAACGAGATCATGAAGCTGCTGATCGCCAGGTCGCTGTAGTCGGGTCGGCTCGCTGCACTCAGGCCGCTGCGAGAGGCTATTTCATCCGCTTGTCGGCCACGACGAAGTCGATGAAGGTTCTCACTTTGGCGGAGAGATATTTGCGGCTCGGATAGACCGCGAACAGCTTTCCTTCGAAGACGACGTGCCCGGGCATGACGTGCTCGAGGCGGCCGGCGGCGATGTCCTCGGCGACCAGCCATTTCGGCAGGAAGGCGAGACCCATGCCTGCGAGCGCCGCCATGTGCAGCAGCGTTTCGTTGCCGCTGCGCAGCACCGGATTGAGCTTGACGATTTCGGTGCCGTGCTCGCCTTCAAAGGAGAAGCTCTCGCCCGGATAGAGCGCGTAGTGCAACAAGGCCTGGCCCGCGAGGTCGGCCAATTGGGCCGGGCGTCCCGCCCGGTCGAGATAGGCGCGTGCCGCGACCATGTAGAATGGCACCTGGGTGATGGGCCGCGCGATCAGCGCCTCGTCAGGCGCGCCGGTCGCGCGAAGTGCGAGATCGAATCCTTCCTCGACCAGATTGACCAGCCGTCCACTGAGATCGACGTCGAGGCGCACGTCCGGATAACGCGCCTGGTAGTCCGCCAGCACGCCCGCGAACATCGCGTTCGCCATCCACACCGGCGCGGTCAGCCGCAGCGTGCCGCGCGGAACGACGGTCGCGTTGCTGACGGCGGCTTCGACCTCGTCGAGCGAGTCGAGCATCTGCCGCGCCTGCTCGAAATAGAGCGCCCCGCTCTCGCTCAGGCTGACGCGCCGGCTGGTGCGATTGAGCAGCCGCGTCCCCAGCCGCTTCTCGAGCTGCATCACGTGCTTGCTCGCCATGGCGGGCGAGATGCGCAGACGCTGCGCAGCGGTCGCGAAGCTTTTCAGCTCGGCGACCAGGCAGAACACCCTCATGCTGACCAGAGAATCCATGGAATCATCAACACCCAGGAAACCCACTAATCCTGAATCCTATAATGATCAAATATGAGGAAACTATCAAATGGTGGCAACGCTTACATTTTGGAGAACCACCATGTCCACCACCACCTACGAGACCGCCGCCCCCGGCCGCGCCTTTCGCATCGGCCTTTGGGCCGCACAGCTCGTCCTCGCCTTCGTCTTCGTCTCGGCCGGGCTGGTCAAGCTCCTCACGCCGATTCCTCAGCTTGCCGCGATGATGCCCTGGGCCGGCCAGCATTCCGAAACGTTCGTCCGCTTCATCGGGCTGGTCGATCTCGCGGGCGGGATCGGCATCCTGCTGCCGGCCCTGACGCGGATCCTGCCGCGGCTGACGGTGCTGGCCGCGCTCGGCTGTTCCGTGTTGCAGGTGTTCGCGCTCGTCTTCCATGTCTCGCGCGGCGAAGCCCCGGTGACGCCGCTCAATGTCGTCCTGCTCGCGCTCAGCCTGTTCGTGCTGTGGGGACGCAACAGCAAGGCGCCGATCGCGCCGCGTCAATTCTGACCGGCAGGATCGCCCCGGCCATGATCTCAGCCAATGGATGGTCCCGCAGGGGCCTGCTCTTGGGCACCGCGATCCTCACCGCCGGCGGCACCGCCGCGGCCAAGGAGGATCGTCTCACTGACGGCGTCGTGATCCTGATCGACAGCAACGAGCCCTATGTCATGGGTCATGCGATCAGCTACTCTGCCAACCTCTCCAGGCATTTTGCCGACAGAGGCGCGAGAATGATGATCGAGGTCGTCGCCAACGGCAAGGGCATCGACGTCTTCCGGGCGGACAAGACCCCGCTCGTCGAGCCGCTGGCGACGCTGCGGCAGTCGCTGCCCAACCTCGCCTACAGCATGTGCGCGTCGTCAAAAGCGATCGCGGAAGCCAAGGAGCAGACCTCCATTCCGCTGATATCGGGCGCGAGCCTGGTCCCGTTCGGGATCGGGCGCGTGGTCGATCTGCAACTCAAGGGTTGGGCCTATATCCATGCGTGAGAGACCTCGCGTGCCCGGAGCGGCGCTGTCCCGGCGATCGCTCCTGATGGCTGCGCCGGCGCTCATTGCCTCCTTGCGCGCTGGCCGCGCGCAAGGCGGCGACCCGTCCTGGCCGCCCGTGTTCGAGACCGGCCGCAGCCAGTTCACGGTCGTGCGGCCTCGTGCGCCGATGGCTCCGCTCCGGCTTCAGGATCTCAATGGCAGGGACATCGTTACGACGGCAAAGCCGGGACGCATCACGCTCGTCAATTTCTGGGCGACGTGGTGCGCGGCCTGCCGGCTCGATCTTCCCGCGCTCGCAAGCCTCGCAGGATCGCGGCCGGACCGGCTCGACGTTCTCGCGATCTGCACCGATACGAAGGACTTGCGAAAGATCCGCGCATTCCTCGGCGGCCTGGCCGTGCAAAACCTCGCCTGCTACGTCGACACGCACGACGCAACCGCGGAATCATCGGCCGGGAATTTCAGGCTTGTCGGCATGCCCGTCACCTATCTGGTCGGAACGAGCAATCACATCGAGGGCTATATCGCAGGCGCACCCGACTGGCTCTCGCCCGCCGGCGCGCGGCTGCTGCAATTCTACCGCGAGCAGACCTAGGACGAAGCGGCCTGCCGTCGCGTCGCCGGCTATGGCGGGCCTTGGTCGATCGCAAAGGAATGAGATTTACGACACAACCCGTCATTGCAAGGTGCGCCGACAGACCCTACGCTGCCTGTCACCGGCAGCCGCCGTCAGGTCTCGTTTGCATCGGGGGAATTGCGAATGGCTCAAGTCTCGCGACGAAAACTGCTTCAGCTCGCGGTTATTGCAGCATCGGCGCTTACCGCTGCCTGGACCTCGGTTGCGTCTGCCGCGACCGGAAAGAAAATCCTGACTGCGGTGATGCAATCGGACCTTCGCGTCACCGATCCCGGCTTCACGACAGCGATCATCACCCGCGACCATGGCTATATGGTCTACGACACGCTGCTCGGCATCGACACCAGCTTCAAGGTACGTCCGCAGATGGCCGACTGGGCGGTGTCCGCGGACAAGCTGACCTATACCTTCACCTTGCGCGACGGCCTGATTTGGCACGACGGAGGGCCGGTGACGGCGGAGGATTGCGTCGCCTCGCTGAAGCGCTGGGGCACGAGCGTCGACGGCATGGCGCGCAAGTTGATGGACTTCACCTCGGGTATCGAGGCAACCGACGCCAAGACGATCGTGCTCAGGCTGAAGGAGCCCTATGGCCTGGTGCTGGAGACGATCGCCAAGCCGTCGGCCGTTGTCGCCTTCATGATGCCGAAGCGGTTGGCCGAGACCCCGATCACCAAGCAGATTCCGGAGCAGATCGGCTCCGGCCCATTCAAGTTCGTCGCGGGCGAATTCCAGCCTGGCGTGAAAGCCATCTACGAAAAGAACACCGACTATGTGCCGCGCAAGGAGCCGGCCGAATGGACGTCGGGCGGCAAGGTGGTCAAGGTCGACCGTGTCGAGTGGATCACGATGCCGGATGCGCAGACCGCGCTCAACGCGCTGCAGTCCGGCGATGTCGATTTCGTTGAAACGCCGCCGTTCGACATGCTGCCCGCGCTCGAGTCCAATCCGGACATCACTGTTTCGATCCTGAACAAATTCGGCTTCCAGTCGTTCGGCCGGATGAACTTCCTGCATCCGCCGTTCGACAATGTGAAGATCCGCCGCGCCGCGATGCTCGCGATCAACCAGAAGGACGTGCTCGACGCCCAGATCGGCAATCCCAAATACTATAAGTTCTGCGGCGCATTCTTCATCTGCGATACGCCGCTGGCGAGCGACGCCGGCGGCGAGACCCTGATCAAGGGCAAAAGCATGGCGGACGCGAAGAAGGCGTTGGCCGAGTCCGGCTATGACGGCACGCCCGTGGTGATCCTGGCGCCGGGCGACCAGATCCTGCTGAAAGCGCAGCCGATCGTGGTCGCACAACTGCTGCGCGAGGCCGGTTTCAAGGTCGACCTTCAGGCGATGGACTGGCAGACCTTGGTCACCCGCCGCGCCAACCAGAAGTCGCCGAAGGAAGGCGGCTGGAACATGTTCTTCACCTACCAGGGCGCCGCGGACTCCTTGAACCCGCTGGTCAACGTCCCGATGGGCGGCAAGGGCACGAGTGGCGGCTGGTACGGCTGGTCCGAGGACGCCAAGCTCGAGGAGTTGCGCGACGCCTTTGCCCGCGCCACCTCACCGGAAGAGCAGAAGAGGATCGCCCTCGAGGTGCAAAAGGAAGCCTATGATCAGGTGATCTACATCCCGCTCGGCCAGTTCCAGGCGCCGAGCGCATGGCGCAAATCACTGACCGGCGTGATCGACGGGCCGGCAACGCCGATGTTCTGGAATGTGGAAAAGAACGAGTAGGCTCGCGCCCTCACCAAGCTCTAGTTCGGATGCCACCAGCGGCCGCCAATGACGACGCCTTCGGAGACGATCTTGCGATCACCGATCAGGTGCTCGCCGACGACGTCCTCATAGTCGAATTGGCCTTGTTTCACCGAGATCAGCGTGGCGTCGCCGACGCTGCCCGGCTTGAGGCTGCCGAGTTCGGGCCGCCGCAGCGCCATCGCGGCATTGACTGTCGAGCCCGCAATGACATCCGGCAGATCCATGCCCATGCACAGGAACTTCGACATGGTCGTGACCTGGTCGAAGGCGGGACCGTCGATGCAGAGCTGATGAATGTCGGACGAGATGGTGTCCGGATAGAAGCCGTTGGCGAGCATGGCGCGCGCGGTCTTGAACGCGAACGAGCCCTTGCCGTGGCCGATATCGAACAGAACGCCGCGCTCGCGTGCGTCGAGCACCGCCCGCTTCACCGTGCCCTGCGCGGTCGCGGGCGTGTTGGGGAAGGGCCGGAACGCATGGGTGAGCACGTCGCCGGGACGCAGGCGCGCCAGCACCTCCTCGTAGCTCGGCGGCGGATGGTCGATATGCGCCATCAGGGGCATGCCGACTTCGTTCGCGACCTCGAGCGCGATGTCGAGCGGCACGACACCCGACGTGCCCGATGAGTGCAGGCCCACGCGCACCTTGATGCCGACGATGAGGTCGCGGTTGGCGTCGGCCACCTTGGCCGCCTCGATCGGATTCATCAGCCGCAATTCCTCGCTCTCGCCGACCATGATCCGGTGCGAGAAGCCGAAGATGCCGGCATGCGAGACGTGCAGATAAGCGAGGATGCGGACTTGGCTCGGCTCGATCACGTGCTTGCGGAAGCCCGCGAAATTGCCGGGCCCCGCGCTGCCGGTATCGACCGCGGTGGTGACGCCGGAGAGGCGGCAGAATTCCTCGGCATCGATGCCGAGCGAGGTGCCGCCCCAATAGACATGGGTGTGGAGATCGATCAGCCCAGGGGTGACGATGTACTTGGAAACGTCGCGCACGTCCGTGCCCGGATCCGCCTTGAGCCCGCTGCCCACCGCGGCGACCTTGCCGCCGGCAAAGGCGACATCGGCCACAGCGTCGAGCTTCTGGGACGGGTCGACCACACGGCCGCCGCGCAGGATCAAGTCGAAAGGCATTGTGGTCTCCGGATGGGGCAGCGGGGCGGGGCGACAGTCAGCCTGGGCCGGGAAGGAAGGAAGCTTCGCGCTTCTAGCAATTTTTGCGCCGACGAGCGTGGCAAACGCAGCTATTGCTCACTGAAAAACTGGCGATCCCGGCATGACTCGAACATGCGACCTACGGTTTAGGAAACCGTCGCTCTATCCGGCTGAGCTACGGGACCGCGGAACCCGCAAAGCGAGTTACTGGCGCCGTTCATATCAAAGCGGGGGCAGGACCGGAAGCCTTCACTTCGCGAAACGTACAGGCCTCAATGCCCCCTCACGCCCTGATATTGTTGTCTTTCACGACCTTGCCCCAATAGGCCACCTGCTTGTCGAAGAAGGTCTTGAAGGCGGGGCCGTCCTCGAGCAGCAGCGTCATCTGCTGGGTCTCCTTGAGCTGGGCGGCGGTGGCGGGTTCGCTGAGGATCTCCTTGGACGCCGTCGCGAGGCCTGCGACGATGTCAGGCGGCGTCCCCGTGGGCGCGAAGATGCCCCACCAGGCCAGCGTCTCGAAATCCGGAAAGCCGGCCTCGATCGCGGTCGGCGTATCCGGCAGGCCCGGCAGCCGCTCGCGGCCGAGCTGCAGGATCGGTCGCAGCATGTTGGTGCCGAGCTGGGCTGAGACCAGCGCCGCCGATCCCGCGATCAGATCGACATGGCCGCCGAGCACGTCGTTCATCGCGGGTCCGCCGCCGCGATAGGGCACGTGCATGATCTCGACGCCGGCCTTGTTGCCGAGCACGGTCATGGCGAGATGGCCGAGCGTGCCGATGCCGACGGAGGCATATTTCACCGCGCCCGGCGCTGCCTTGCAGGCCGCCACCACGTCGGCGAAGCTCTTGTAGGGACGGCCGGCGCCGGCCGCGATCACGTAGGGCGCGGTACCGACCAGCAACACCGGCATCAGCTCGCGCTCGACGTCGACGGGCGGCTTGTCGAGGATCGATGGGATCACCGCGTGGGAATCGAAGGTGACCAGGAACGTGGTGCCGTCAGCCGGGCTCTTGGCGACCTGCGCCGCGCCGAGCGCGCCGGCGGCGCCCGACTTGTTCTCGACAATGACAATGCGGTTGAGCTTGGTCTGCAGATGGCTCTGGAGCAGCCGCGCCATCGCGTCGGTCGATCCGCCCGGCGGGAACGGCACCACCAGCGTGATTTTTGAAGCCTGTGCGCTTGCCGATGCCATCGCGAGGATGGCGGGCGCGGCCAGCAGCGCCCGTCGTGTGATCGTCATGTCGTCCTCCCTCTTTGTTTTTGCGCCTGGCTTTTTGCTCTTTGGCGCTTAGGCATGATCCGGAAAAGTGTGCAGCGGTTTTCCGAAAAGATCATGCTCAGATGATAACCTAAAGCGCGAAGCGCTTTAGGTAGCTCCGAAACCGGATCCCGCTTTTCTGTATTCCGGCCGCGGCGGACTGAAGATGTCCAGCACGCGGGCGCCGTCGGGGCCGGCGCGCATGGTGTGCGGCACATTGCCCGGCGTGCGCCAGAAATCGCCCTTATTCACGGCTATCTCTTCGTCGCCCTGGACGCGGATGGCGGAGCCGTCGAGCAGCACACCCCATTGCTCCTCGGGATGATGGTGCAGCGTGCCCTGCGCATGCGGCGCCAGCGTCACCACCGACAGCATCGCCTGCTCGCCGGAAAAAATGCGTGTGGTCACCCCTGTCGCGAGCTCGCGAAACAGCCCGGCGCCGGTATCGTCGAGATTGTGGAATTCGTCCTTCTGGCTCACGCCATCCTCCCTTCTAGTTTTGTTTTGCAGCAGACTGGCTTATGGCGGCCAAGAGCCGGTCTTTGAACTCGCCCCTCAGGGTCACGTGCACGCTGGACCAATGCCGGCTCTTGAACTCGCAGCCGCCTCGCGGACAATATTCTTTATCGTGATAGTCGCCGTTGAGAACGCCGAACAGAGTCATTCGATTGCCGCGCATGCGAAACAGGGCGCTACCGGACGCCCCAACTTCAAACTCGCAGTTCGTTTCAAATATCGACCAGTCCGAGGTCGCGCACCTGACACTCCTGCATCGTCTTGTTGAACTGCCCGTATTTGTCCTTCTTTCCCGTAGCTTCGATATCATAACCAACGACCGCCAGGACACGCTCCAGCTCGACCAATATTTCGGTCCCTTCATAGACCTCGTAAGGCGTCACCTCCGCGGGAAATTCGAGCTTTGCGACTGCCCAATCATTAGTAGCCGCTTTTGGCACACTATCAACGCATGTGCCCAGCCATAGGGTCGCCGACAAAGGAACGGTTCGCTTCTCTACTCCCAGATAGCACTCGAACTTGCACTTGTCAGATGGCGTACGGAGCTTGCAAAGGTCCCGAAACGCGTGAGCCGCGGTCGTGATCACGTCGCGCGCTCCCGTCACTTGAGCACTGCTAGCTACACCAGGGCATCGCAAGACTCCGCTTGCGGCAAAGCGCTTTTCCACCTCACCTGGGGAGAGACTGTTTGCCTTTGCGTACGCCTCTTCCGTCATTCGCCGGTCTGTATCCGCCAAAGCGATGGTGACGATCGGCGGCATGAAATGACTGATGATGGCCTCGTGCATCTCCCACGAACCAGCCTCGTTGTTTCCAGAGACGAGCAGAAGGATAACACCAGACAGAACGAACGCGCAGTTTCTCATCATTTAAAGCAACCTCAGCATCAAAAAGCATGAGAGAATTTTGACCGAAACAAAACGTCTTGAAATCGCTTTCGAGAATAGCAATGGCCGACTTCGGCTTGCGCCCGACACGGCCATTGCTCTGACTTACGCCTCGCGCCCCGGTCAGGATTTGCCGTACGAGCCCTGGTAGCGGCCCTCGCGGATCGCCTTCAGCGTCTCCTCCTCGCGCGCGACCTGGGCCCGCACGGCTTCCAGCAGCGCGGCCGCGCCCGCGGCGGGAAACGACACCACGCCATCCTCGTCGCCAACGACGATGTCGCCGGGCGAGATCACGCTGCCGCCGATGGAGACCGGAATGTTGATCTCGCCGGGACCGTTCTTGTAGGGGCCGCGATGGATCACCGCGCGGGCGTAGCAGGGAAAGTCGTCAGCCGCGAAGGCCGCGACATCGCGGATCGCGCCATCGATCACATAGCCTTCCGCTTTGCGCCACTGCGCGATGTTCTTCATGATCTCGCCGACCAGCGCGCGGGTCTCATCACCGCCGCCATCGACCACGATGACGTCGCCCGGGCCGACCAGCTCGAGCGCGCGGTGGATGGCGAGATTGTCGCCGGGACGGGTGCGCACCGTGAAGGCCGTCCCAACCAGCTTGCCGCCGCGATGATAGGGTTTGAGCCCCACCGCGCCCGGCAGCCGGGCGAGATTGTCCGAGATGACCGAGGTCGGCGCACCGCGAAAACCCTCGATGATCTCGGCCGGCGGCTTCGGCACACTGTTCGCAGCGATCGTGATGGTCATCTTATGAAGTCCTTTTCGTGAATTTCTTATTCGGCGTGCGCCCGCGCCTTCGAAGGCCAGATCCGGAAGGCCCGCCCTTCCTTCATCCACGCCGCGCGCTCGTCGCGCAACAGCGTACGGCGAACTTTTCCGGAATCATCGCGTGGCGGGGCGGTGACAATCTCAAAACTCTCCGGATGCTTGTAGCGGCTCAGCCTGTCCTTCAAGAAGTCCGCCATGCCGTCGGCGATCGTCTGGCCATCCGCGTCGCCCTCCGGCTCGATGATGGCGTGCACGCGCTGGCCCAGTTCCGGTTCGGGCAATCCCACCACCACGCAGGACCGCACGCCTGGGGACTCAGAGACGGCAGCCTCGACCTCGGCCGGATAGATGTTGGCGCCGCCGCGCAGCACCATGTCGGCGAGGCGGTCGCCGAGATAGAGGTAGCCTTCCGCATCCAGCCGGCCGATATCGCCGAGCGATTCCCAGCCGTCGGCGCGGCGCTTCGGCTCGGCGCCGAGATAGTGATAGGTGGCGTCCTTGCCGTCATTGTTGAGGAAATAGATCTCGCCGGTCTCGCCCGGCGCGACGTCGTTGCCGTCCTCGCCGATGATGCGCAAGCGCGCCATCTCCCCGATCTTGCCGACCGAGCCCTTGTGCGTCAGCCATTCCGTGCCGGAGATGATGCAGGAGCCCTGGCGTTCGGTGCCGCCATAAAGCTCCCAGATCCGCTCCGGCCCGAGCCAGGCGATCCAGTTCTCCTTCAGCCAGGGCGGCATCGGAGCTGCCATGTGGAACACGGTCTGCAGGCTCGACACATCGTAGGAATTGCGCACGTGCTCCGGCAGCGCCCAGATCCGGTGCATCATGGTCGGCACGAAATTGACCCATTGCACACGCTCGCGCGCGATCTGGCGCAGCGCCTCCTCGGCGTCGAACTTGACGAGGCCGGTGAGCTGACCGCCGCTGAAGAGCGCATAGTGCGACACGATGAACGGCGCATTGTGGTAGAGCGGACCGGGATTGAGCAGCGAGACCCCGAAGGGAATGTTGAGCGGCGGCGCGGCGACCGTGTCGGTGACCGCCGGCTGGTGATCGAGGATCACTTTCGGCCGGCCGGTCGAGCCGCCGCTGGTCATGGCCTTCCAATAGCGCGCCACCGGCGGATTGAGCGGCTCGTCCGAAAATCCTTCCGGCACGAAATCCGCGGGCAGACGGTTCGGCGCGTTCCAGTCAGCCTCGCCGCCGACCACCAGCGCCGGCTTGAGGATGTCGAGCACCGCGGCGGCTTCGCCGCGCGGCAGCCGCCACGACAGCGAGGTCGGCGTCGCCCCGCATTTCCACACCGCAAAGGAGGTCTCAAAGAACGCGTTGCCGTTGGGCAATCCGATCGCGACGAAGTCCCCGGGCTTGACGCCCTTGGCCGCGAACGCACGCGCGCGCCGGTTGGCGCCGCGCTCGAGCGCGTCCCATGTCAGCGTGTCCTGCCCGTGACGGACGGCGATCGTGTCTTGCGGTTTGCGCTCGGCGTACCAGCGCGGCACATCGGACAGAGGCAGCAGCATCAGGCGTTTCCATTTCGTCTTCTTGGCGTCACCTCACGATAAGTCGCATCGCAAGACGAAGTGTAGCAGCCGGAGCCAAGCCTTCAAGATGTCAACGCTCCGCCCCGCAGCCCGGAATATCGAACAGCGCCGCGAGCCCGCATTTCGAGGTTAGCATCTTGTCGCCGTCATGCCCGACGCCGGCGACGTCCCAGACCCTATGATTGGGCGTGCCGTGGTCGCGCTTGGCCATCGCATCGACATAGGCATGGCCGCGGGCGTAGCGATAGGGTCCTTGCGCCTTGGCCATGCAGCTCTTGTCGAGTGCGGAATGCTCGGGATTGGTGTCGAGGGTGCCGAGCAGATAGATCACGTCGCGCTCGACATAGCGCTGTTCCAGCGCGGACGGCGTTGCGTCCGCAAAATAGGGCGGGCGCCCGTCCATGCCGTATTTCCAATTGTTGTAGCCCGGGCAGGATGCGGCGACGGCCGGCAGGGGCCGCGTGTTGCTGAAATAGGCGTAGGACGAAGGATTGGCGACGACGTAGCGGACATCGATGTGCTGACGCGACAGCGCCGCCTCGCCCCTGCCGGCGATGGCATAGCGTTGCGCGACCTGGCCGCCGCCGGAATGGCCGGCGACCACGACCTGCTTCAAATTCGGGAAGAAGCGCCGGTCGGAGAGTTTTACCAGAATCGCATCGAGCGCCTCGAAGGAAGACACCGGGCTCGGCGCGAGCGCCGCATCGCCGCCCTCCCATCCCTCCAGCGACCAGCGCAGCGTGTCCGCGGGCAGCTTGTGCGCCTCGATATCGATCTCCGCCAAAAACTGCGGCACGATCATGAGCGCGCTCCTGCCGTCGTCGCCCGCTGCGACCTGCGCAGTATGGGCCGATATATAATATTCATCGGCATTGCGCAGGCGTCCGTGCAGCACGATGATGGCGCGCGAGATCGCCGGCAGCGGCATCGACCAGTCGCTGGAGAGATAGAGCGGCAGCACGCCCTGGCCGGCGACCGGGAGCCGCGCGTCGGCAATCGCCCTCACCGGCTTACGATTCGGCGCATCCTCGTCCGTGGCGAAGGCATGGCCGCAAATCAGTGCCAACGCGATTGTGGAGAGACAGACCAGCGCCCTCATGCGGACATTACCCTTCGAATTCAAACCGATAAAAGTCTAAGCGCATCCTGTGGCGCGCGGCTGTGACTGCCGGGCCACGTCAAGCAAAAAATGTCAGCATTGCAGCCATGAAATTCCCGGGTTCCACGGGTGACAAGCCAGCGATAAAGGGGCAAAAATCCGGCTCGACTCAGTTCGGGTTGAGTTTTGCAAGGAATGCTCTCGTAGAATGTCGGTCGTGTTTGCATCGCGTCGTGCGGCGCTTCTCGTTGCCGCAGCAGGATTTTTTCTGCTGACGCCGTCGCATGCCCAGGCGCAATGGTGGAAGCGCGCGCCTGTTGACTTCGAGGAATGCGCCGACGCCGCCGAGAAAGCCGCAACCAAGAGCGAGAAGACATCAGCGCTGGCCAACTGCAACGCCAAATTCGCCGGCCGGCGCAAGGCAGGCGGCGGCTATTCCTACTACGACTTCCTCCAGGACCGCACCTTCGACATCGCCGGACCGAATCCGACGCCGGAGGAGCAGAAGAAGATCGACGAATTCTATACCGTCTACCTCGCCAATCAGCGCCGCAGCAACGAGGCGGCCCAGGCCGCCATGCGCCAGCAGCGCGAGCAGCAGGAACAACAGGCGCAGCAGCTCCAGCAGGTCGCGCTGCGAACCGAAGTCGAGCGGGTGCCTATCCCGGTCGAGCGGCCGAAAACCCTGCAAGCCCTGGGCCCGAGGCCGAAGGGCGCGCCCTGCGCCAAGGGCTCGTTCTCCTGCGAATGGCCGCGCCTGTCGGAAAGCCTGAACGACCTGAAGAAGCTGTTCAACCCGGCGCCGAGCAAGCCGGCGAAGAAGGGCTGAGCTGCGGCGACACCCTCCGCGTCGTCCCGGACAGGCACAGCGAAGCGGAGCGCTGATCCGGGACGACGGCGAAGAGTGTGGCGTCAGTTCGTCTGCTTCTTCTTGCTGCGCTTCGGTTTGGCCACCGGCGCGTTCGCCGGCGCAGTTGCCGTCGGTGAACTGCCCAACGCCTTGCGGCTTTCCTGCAAGCGCGCGTCATAGCCGGGAGAGTTCATCACCGTGGGCGGCCTGGCCTCCGCGAATGTGGAAGCGCCGCAGAGCGCGGCCAGCGCGAGCCCGATCATCAAACAACGCCTCATCGCACACCTCCATCGCACTCGAGCGCTAGCCACGAATCTGCGGCGGCGTCAGCCCGGGCGGGCCCTTGCCCGCGCTCTCGGCATCCTTGATCAGCGCAACAATGCGGCGCATCAGCGGCACGTCGACATTGTTCTGTTCGGCAAGCGCGATGACGGCGCCCTGGAGATAATCGATCTCGGTCTTGCGGCCCTGCTTCAGATCTTGCCACATCGAGGAACGCGCCTCGGGATCGATCTTCATCGTACGTCCCAGGATCGCGTTGAAGATCATGTCGGGCAGCCTCAGCAAGGTCGGCGTCCACTTCATTGGGATCGGCGTCGCCGACACCGGTGTGATGCCGGCGGCCTTCAGTGCGGCCAGGCCTTCGGCCATCTGATCGGCGAACAGCCTTCGCCAGTCGCGGCTCGCCAGTTGCGCGGCGAGCGGCATGTCGGACAACGCGCTGAGCGCGTTGTTCAGATTGATGATCAGCTTGCCCCATTGCACGCCGGTGATGTCAGGGCTCGCGCGCATGGTGAGACCGGGTACCGAGAGCGCCGCGGCCGTATTCGCCTCGTCCTCCTCGACATGGATGTCGCCGGAGGTCGAGCGGTGGAAACGGCCCTCGCCCATCCCGATCACGTTGAAAGGCACCATCCCCGCGAGCACGCGCCGGCCTCCGAGGCGCTCGCGCAAGGTGGCGACATTGCCAACGCCGTTTTGCAGCGAGATGATGACGGCATCCTGCGGCGCATGCTGCGCGATCTGGTCCGCCATGTCGGCGGTGTCGGCGCTCTTCACCGTGACCAGCACCATGCCGGCGCTGTGGAAGATCGCGGGCCCCTCCGACAGCGCGAGCTGGCCTGACCCCAACTTCTTCTGGGAGCCGTCGAAATCAGTCAGAAGCAGACCGAACCGCTCGATCTCGGCCTTCACCCGCGGCCGCACCAGGAGCGCGACGCGGCGGCCTGAGGCCGCCAGGGTGCCTCCGACAAAACAGCCGATGGCGCCCGCGCCGGCCACCACGATCGGTCGATCCGTAACCACTTCGCCTTGCTCCCCGAATGTCCGGCCTTCGATATCAGAGGCGAGGCCGGCTGCCCATCGCGACGCATCCGCCTTGTAACCGTCATGAGAGCCCCATATGTTTTTGCCCGGGGGCAGTCAGCGGCGAGCGCTCGCCGACGAGAACGCCAAAGGAGAACGCCATGGGTCTACTCGACGTCCTCAACGGCATGCAGAACGGCCCTCGTGGCCCGAGCACGCCAAGCTCCGAGAAGTCCTCGGGCGGCATGTCGCCGATGACCATGGCGCTGCTTGGCCTGCTCGCCTGGAAGGCGTTCAAGCACATGACCGCAAACCAGTCCGGCACGGCGCCGCAGCCGTCACCGACGCCCGCCCCTCCGCCGGTGAATACCGCGGACAGCGGTGGTATCGGCGGTCTCGGAGGCCTGCTCAAGGGTGGCCTCGGCGGCCTGCTCGCGGGCGGCGCGGCCGGCACGGTGCTGAGCGGCGGCCTCGGCGATCTCCTCAACCAGCTCCAGCAGGGCGGTCACGGCGAGGCCGCGAATAGCTGGGTCGGCAAGGGCGAGAACAAGGCCATCGCACCGGGCGATCTCGCCAACGCGCTCGGCGCCGACCAGATCGAGAGCCTGTCCGCCCAGAGCGGCCTGTCGCGCGACGAGCTGCTTTCCGGCCTCAGCCAGTATCTGCCGAAGGTGGTCGACCATCTGACGCCGGACGGACGGCTGCCGACCGAGAACGAGATCTCGGGCCGAATCTGATTTTAGTCAAAGCGAGGGGAGCATTGTCATGAGCATGGGCGGCTTGTTGTGGATCATCGTCATCGGCTTCGTCGCCGGCCTTATTGCGCGCTGGTTGGCGCCGGGACCGAACAACCCGAGCGGCTTCATCCTCACCACCATTCTCGGAATCGTCGGCGCGTTTCTCGCAACCTTCATCGGCCAGGCCATCGGCCACTACGGTCCTGACCAGGGTGCGGGCTTCATCATGGCCACGCTGGGCGCGGTGGTGGTGCTGTTCATCTGGCACCGGCTGGTGGCGAGCGGCGTGATCAAGGGGTAGGTCGCCACCGCTTTGTGGTGTGACTTATCGACAAACTACGTGTCGTCCTGGCCTAGTGCGCAATTGCGCACGGGGGGCCGGGACCCATAACCACCGAATTCAGTTTGGCGAAGACTCGGAGTTGCCAGTTCGCGTCACAACTGCGCCCTGTGGCTATGGGTCCCGGGCCCCCGTGCGCAATTGCGCACTAGGCCGGGACGACGATAGCGTTTGCCGCGCTCGCAATGACGACCTCACGTCACCAAATGCATCCCGGCATCCATGCGCACGACCTCGCCGGTCATGTTGCTGGACGCCGGCATCGCCAGGAAGCAGACGAGCTGCGCGATGTCTTCCGCTGATGATGCGACCTTCAGCGGCACCTTCGCCACGACGCTGTCGCGCACCTGCTTTGCGCCGGCCTCGCCCCGGCCCTTGGTGAACCAGGGTGTGTCGATATAGCCGGGACACACCGTGTTGACGCGGATCAGCGGCGCCAGCGCACGCGACAGCGACAAGGTCATGGTGTTGAGCGCGCCCTTGCTCGCGGCGTACGCGATCGACGAGCCGACGCCGCTGATGCCGGCAACCGAGGACACGTTGACCACGGCCGACGGCCGCTCCGAGGCCTTCGCGCCGGCCTCGAGCAGGCCGCGCGCCGCGCGCACCATCTGGAACGGGCCGATGGTGTTGACGCCGTAGAGACGCTGGAAATCTTCCGCCGACAATCCGTCGAGATCGGCATGGGCAACATGCTTGGTGGTGCCGGCATTGTTGACGAGGATGTCGAGCCGGCCCCAGCCGCTGGCTGCCGCGACGATCCTGCGGCAATCCTCATCCTTTGAGACGTCGCCCTGCGCGACCAGAACTTCCGCAGAGCCCGCCTTGCGGCAGACTTCCGCGGTCGCCTCCGCTTCCTTCTGGCTCGAGGAATAGTTGATGACGAGCCGCGCCCCGCTTCGTGCGAGAATTTCCGCGGTCGCAGCACCCAGGCCGGAGGCAGACCCCGTCACGATTGCGCACAAACTGTCTTTGGCCATCCGGATTTCCTTCCCCTGTATCTGGTGCAAGCTTAGTTAGCCGGCCCTGTTTAGCGAGTTTGCCGCGCCCTGCAAATCGAGCAAACTCCGCTAAGCGGAATTAGCCTCCTGCTGCCCCGTGCGCCCATGCCGGCGCCGCAGGTTGACCTGCGATCAACGCTTGTCAGGGCCATGGCTTTTTCGGATCATCGGGCGCAAGAAGAACCTGCGCGCCGCACCTGCCGGGCGGAACGCGCCAATGGCAAAACACGGGGAACGCTGTGGCGGAGAGTGACAATATCGTCGTCGAGACCGCGGAAAAAATCTTCGCCGATCTCGCCGATCCGCAAACCGTCAACAACGACAAGAAGGATTCGTGGCAGGCGCCGCTGTGGCAGGCGCTGAGCGAGGCCGGCCTGCCCTTGTCGTGGGTGCCGGACGATCTCGGCGGCTCCGGTGCGAGCTTGGCCGACGGCTTTGCGCTTCTGAACGCCGCCGGGCGATTTGCCGTCGCGGTTCCCTTGGCCGAGACCATGCTCGCGGGCTGGCTGCTCGCGCAGGCGAAGATCGCCTCGCCCGAGGGCGAGATGACGGTGCTGCCGGCTTCGCCGAGAGATCGCATCACGCACGACGCTGAAGGAGCGCTGTCCGGCCGCGCACGCGGTGTGCCGTTTGCGAAAGCGGCCAGGCATTTTGCGGTGCTGGCGCATGGCAAGGATGGCGCCTCCATTGCACTCGTTGATGCAGCCAAGGGCCGGATCGAGTCCGGCCTCAATGTCGGCTACGACCACAGCGACACCGTCACGCTCGACAAGGTCCAGCCCATCACCATCAAGCCAGCCCCGAAGGGGTTTGACCAGACCACGATGATGCTGATGGGCGGCGTCGCG
Organism: Bradyrhizobium sp. 21; assembly: GCF_023073335.1. Taxonomy (GTDB): domain Bacteria; phylum Pseudomonadota; class Alphaproteobacteria; order Rhizobiales; family Xanthobacteraceae; genus Bradyrhizobium. The sequence goes on along the minus strand of NZ_JADPJG010000035.1, from coordinate 617,340 downwards.
CGCAGCCTTCAGATCGCCGGCGCGTTGGAAGCGATGCTCGACATCTCCGTGCGCTATTCCAACGAGCGCGTCGCCTTCGAGAAGAAGATCTCGAAATTCCAGGCGGTGCAGCACAATCTCGCGCGCCTCGCCGGCGAGTCGGCCGCGGCGCTGGCGGCCGCAACCTCGGCCGCCGACGCCATCGCCAATGCAAAGGCGTTCGACGATGCGGTCTACCTCGAAGCCGCCTCGGCAAAAATCCGCTGCGCCGAGGCCGCGGAAAAAGGCGGCGCCATCGCGCACCAGGTCCACGGCGCGATCGGCTTCACCCTGGAGCACATCCTGCATCGCTATTCGCTGCGGGCGCTGGCCTGGCGCGATGATTTCGGCTCGGAGAGCCATTGGGCCGTCGAGCTCGGCAAGCTGGTTGCCAACCGCGGCGCCGACGAATTGTGGCCGCTCGTGGCTTCGCGCTGATCAGGGACGAGACAACATGACCGCTGCCCTCCGTTTCGACCCGATCCGCCTGCCCGAGAAATGTGAGCAATTGCGCAAGGAAGTGCGCGCCTTCCTCGCCGAGGAAATCGCCGCCGGCACCTTCGATCCGCACAAGCCCAACCGCGAGGACACCGACGCGCCGGAATTTTCCCGCCGGGTCGGCGCCAAGGGCTGGCTCGGCATGACTTGGCCGAAGAAATATGGCGGCCAGGAGCGCTCGTTCCTCGAACGCTACGTGGTGACGGAGGAGATGCGCGTCGCCAACGCGCCGACGCGGCGGTTCTTCGTCGCCGACCGCCAGAGCGGGCCGGTGCTGATCAAGTACGCGCCTGAGCACATCAAGATGGACATCCTGCCGCGCATCTGCCGCGGCGAGATCTGCTTTGCGATCGGCATGAGCGAGCCGAACTCCGGCTCCGACCTGTTCGCCGCGAAGACGCGCGCGACCAAGACCGACGGCGGCTATCTCATCAACGGCACAAAAATCTGGACCTCTTCGGCGCATATCGCCGACTACATGATCGCGATCTTCCGGACCTCACAGCCGACCAAGGAAAATCGCCGTCACGGCCTGACGCAGTTTTTGGTCAAGATGAAGCAGCCGGGCATCCAGGTAAACCCGATCGGCCAGATCACCGGCCAGTACGAGTTCAACGAGGTCGTCTTCACCGACTTCTTCGTGCCTGACGATCACGTGCTCGGCGAGGTCGATGGCGCCTGGAAGCAGGCGACGAGCGAGCTCGCTTATGAGCGTTCGGGCCCCGAGCGTTTTCTGGAGACCTATTACGTGCTGACCGAGCTGGTTCGCGCGGTCGGTCCCAACCCGGACACGCGCAGCGCCGAAGGCATCGGCCGGCTGGTGGCGCAGCTCCACACCATGCGGCGCATGTCGGTCTCGGTCGCCGGCATGTTGCAGGCCGGCAAGGAGCCGGTGGTCGAGGCGTCCATCGTCAAGGACATCGGCACGGTCTGGGAGCAGCAGCTTCCGCACCGCGTGCGCGATCTCGCCGCCTTCGTCGAGGAGACCGCGACCAACCGCGAGACGCTGGAGCGGCAGCTCGACTTCGCCATCAAGACCGCGCCGAAACTCACCATCCAGGGCGGCACCACCGAGGTGCTGCGCGGCATCATCGCCCGCGGACTTGGCTTGCGCTAGGCGCGCGGGCCTGGTTTTGCGCTAACTCTTCGAGGACATCATGAGCACTTACAAAGATATCGGCGTCGAGAAGGTCGGGCATGTCGGAACCATCGAGATCCGCCGCCCGCCGCTGAACTTCTTCGACATCTCGCTGATCAACCAGATCGCGGACGCGCTCGACGAGTTCGATCGCGACATCGAGATCCGCGCCACGGTTCTGTCGGCGCAGGGCAAGGCGTTCTGCGCCGGCGCCAATTTCGGCGACCCCGCGCGGCAGGCGCAGGAGGCGCGCGAGGCTGAAAAGACGGCAAAGGGCGACCCGGCCGACAGCCTCGGCGCGATCAACCATCTCTACATCCAGGCGGTGCGCATCTTCCGCGCCAAGAAGCCGATCGTCGCCGCAGTGCAGGGCGCGGCCATCGGTGGCGGGTTGGGGCTCGCGGTCTCTGCTGATTTTCGCGTGACCTGCCCCGAGGCACGCTTCTCGGCGAACTTCACGAAACTCGGCTTCCATCCAGGCTTCGGCCTAACCACCACGCTGCCGGAGCTGATCGGCAAGAACAACGCCGAGCTGATGTTCTACACCAGCCGCCGCGTCACCGGCGAAGAGGCCGTCAAATGGGGCCTCGCCAATGTGCTGGTCCCGCAGGACCAGGTGAAGGCGGAGGCACTGAAGCTCGCCGGCGAGATCGCCGAATGCTCTCCGCTCGGCCTTATCTCCACCCGCGCGACGATGCGCGCAGGATTGGCCGACCGCGTCATGGCCGCGACCAACCACGAGCTCCAGGAGCAGACCAGGCTGCGGGCGACGGAAGATTTCAAGGAGGGCGTGAAGGCCACGGAAGAGCGGCGCGCGGCGAATTTTAAGGGAAGGTGATCTTTCACCCGAAGAACTCCGCGCTCGATCTCGACCCGTCTTCGCTGCGCGAGCGCGTTGTGCTCGTCGCGGGAAGCGCTCGCGCAGCGAGCCTTGATGCGACCGCCTCAGGGAGACGGATGCTTCAGCCTACGCGGAACGTCACCCCGCCTAGCAGGAACTCGTTGCCGGCCACCGCAAGCCCCCTTGCCTTGGCGGCATGCAGCACCTGGGCGACATCAGCTACCCGAAACTCCAGTACGCTCATGATCTCGCTGGCGCCCTTCACGAAGCGGAAGGTGGCGTTGGGCAGTTTCAGTTCGGAGCAATCGGCCGCAACCCCGATGATCTTGCCCCAATGCTCCGCCAGCTCCTCCGGGTCCGGGCTCTGCATCTCCACACAAGTCAGCGCCTGCGTCACGTCCGTGCGAATGAACTTTTGCCAGTCAGGCCCCGCCGGCGGATACGGGCCCAAAATGTCGTCGCTGCCTTCGGTGTGATTGAACTCGATGAAGGCGGCGCGGCAGTCGCGGGGGTGGAGCTGGACCCCGTGATAGGGCTCGTGATCAATCACGTTGGCGGTGCGCACGCCCATGGCATTGGCATTACGGCCGCGCTCGTCGGGATCGTTGCAGCAGAAGATCGCCATGTAGCCGCCGCGGCCGCCGCTCTTCTCGATGAAGCGGCTCGCCGTGGTGCCGTCCTTGAACGGCGCGACCACCTCCAGCAAGATCGTGTCGACCGGGAGCAGCGCGTTCTCCAGGCCGTATTTCGCGACATTGCCGTCGCGGTAGCAGACGGCGAGGCCCATGATCTCCGCGATGTCGGAAACGACAGGCGCGAGCTGCGGCGCGACCAGGCAGATCTGCCGCAGCCGCATATAGGGCGCCATCGTCATGCACCCTTGAAGGTCGGCTTGCGCTTCTCGACGAAGGCCTTTGCGGCCTCCTTGTGGTCTTCGGTATCGCTGCAGCGGGTGTGGTGGATGGCTTCACCGTCGAAGCAATCCTCCAGCGCGAGATGCTCGGCATTGTTGATGTTGCGCTTGATGAAGCCGAGCGCGATTGAGGGCCCTTGCGCCAGCGACAGCGCGAGCTCGTGCGCGGCGGTGTCAATCTCGGAATCGGGCACGACCTTCGTCACCATGCCGATCGCATGCGCTTCCTTCGCCGAGAGCACCGGCGACATCAGATAGAGCTCGCGCGCCCGCGCACTTCCAAGAATCTGGGTGAGGAAATAGGTGCCGCCGTAATCGCCGGAGAAGCCGACTTTCGCGAAGGCGGTGGTGATCTTGCAGGATTCGGAGGCGATGCGGAGATCACAGGACAGCGCCATCGACAGACCCGCGCCCGCCGCCGCGCCATCGAGCTGCGCCACCACCGGTTTCGGCATCTGGTGCAGGATGCGCGACACCTCCATACCGCGGCGCAGGTTCGCCATCTTCACTTCGAACGGCAGCGGCGCCCGGCCCTCCGCCATCGACTTGACATCGCCGCCGACACAGAAGGAGCCGCCGGCGCCCTTGAACAAGACCGCCCGCACCGCCGGATCGTCGGCAGCGCGCCGCGCCGCCTCGACCAGCCCGGCGACCATGTCCGGATTGAGCGCGTTCTTCCGCTCGGGCCGGTTCATGGTGATGGTGAGCAGCCCGCCTTCGAGCTTTTGCAGGACCATGTCGTTCATGGGACGTCTCCCTTGTTGTTTCTTTCGTCATTCCGGGGCGCGCCTCTTGGCGCGAGCCGGAATCCATTTTTCGTCGGTCAATGCGGCCCGAGGGATCCCGGGCTCGCCTCGCGCCCCGGGATGACGCTTCGCGTCATTTCTTCACCAGCGGACAGCGCGACTGCTCCAGCGACTGGAACGCCTCGCTGCCGGGCACGGTGGCGAGCAGCTTGTAGTCGTCCCAGCGGCCCTTGGACTCCGACGGCTTCTTGACCTCGAACAAGTACATGTCGTGGAGCATGCGGCCGTCCTCGCGAATCTTGCCACCCTTGGCGAAGAAGTCGTTGATCGGCGTTTCCTTCATCACCTTCATCACGGTAGCGGAGTCCGTCGTGCCCGCAGCCTTCACGGCCTTCAGGTAATGCGTGACGGAGGAATAGACGCCGGCTTGCGCCGAGGTCGGCGGCCGCTTCATGCGCTCCTGGAAGCGCTTCGAGAACGCACGGGTGTCGTCGTTGAGATCCCAGTAGAAGGCTTCCGCGAGCAACAGACCCTGCGCGGTCTCGAGCCCGATCGAGTCGATGTCGGTCACGAAGGCGAGCAGCGGCGAGACCTTCTGGCCGCCCTTGGTGATGCCGAACTCGGCCGCCTGCTTGATGGCGTTGACGGTGTCGCCGCCGGCATTCGCGAGCCCGATCACCTTGGCTTTCGAGGCCTGCGCCTGCAGCAGGAACGACGAAAAATCCGAGGTGTTGAGCGGATGGCGCACGCTGCCCAGTACCTTGCCGCCGGTCTTGGTGACGACGGCGCTGGTGTCCTTCTCCAGATCCTGGCCGAAGGCGTAGTCGGCGGTCAGGAAGAACCAGCTGTCGAGGCCCGACTTCACGGCCGCAAGGCCGGTGACGTTGGCCTGGCCGTAGGTGTCGAACACGTAGTGGATGGTGTAGGGACCGCAGGCCTCGTTGGTGAGACGGATCGAGCCCGGACCGTTGAACATGATGATCTTGTTGCGCGCTTTGGCGATCTCGCCGGCGGCCAGCGCGGTCGCGGAAGCCGCGACGTCGTAGATCATCTCGACGCCTTGGTTGTCGAGCATGTCGCGGGCGATGTTGCCGGAGAGGTCGGCCTTGTTTTGATGATCGGCGGCCAGCACCTGGATCTTGCGCCCCAGCACCTCGCCGCCAAAATCCTCCACCGCCATCTTGGCCGCGGTCTCGCTGCCGGGACCGGTGATGTCGGCATAGAGGCTCGACATGTCGAGGATGCCGCCGATCTTGAGTGGCGGCTTGTCCTGCGCCTGCACGGCGCTCGCACTCAGCGCCAACGCAGCGGCAAAAATGCCCGACAAAACATGCTTCATCGAAAAAGACCTCCCTTATCGCGCCGTACTCTGATGGCGGCTTTCGTTATTGCTGTTGCCGCAATCATGCCGCATGCGCTGGAGGGCAGCAAGCGCGCGGAACGTTGCGAGCGCATATTGCCGCGCATGTTTTCCGCAAAGCGGAATGGTGGGATCGGCCGCGCTGCTCCAACGCCGCCATTGCGAGCGCAGCGAAGCAATCCAGTCTGCCTGCGCGGAGACGGTCTGGATTGCTTCGTCGCAAGAGCTCCTCACAATGACGGAGTGTGAGGAGGCCTCTTCGCGACCCGCCACGCTTGAGTTAGGATGGAAACGCAACGCAACCTCTCCGGGTCTCGTGACGCAACGGCCTCACCTCATCCTTGTCGCATTTCTCCTCGTCGCGGGTCACAGCGCATTCGCGAACCCGTGCCAGTTCGAGTTGCAAGGTGAAGGCCGCGTCGCGGCAATCGTCGACGCACGCAGTGTGCGTCTCGATGACGGCCGCGAAGTCCGCCTCACCGGCATTGAGGCCACGGCGACGACGAAGCAGGCGCTGACCTCGCTGCTCGTCGGCCGCGACGTGATTCTGCGGAGCGCTGACGGCACGCCCGACCGCTACGGCCGGCAAGGCGCGCTGGTCTTTGTCGGCGAGAGTGACATCTCCGTGCAGGCGACTCTGCTCGCCCAGGGCGAGGCCATCGTCTCCGCCGAGATCGCCGACAAGGATTGCGCGGCCGCCCTGATGACGTCGGAGGCCGAGGCGCGGCGCGAAAAAAAGGGCAACTGGGCTGACCCGTCGGCCATAAAAAACGCGGAAAGTCCGGACGATATTTTGGCGGGGATCGGGCGTTTTGTGGTGGTCGAGGGCAAAGTCCTGTCGGTCCGGCAAGCTGGGGCAATGACCTACCTCAACTTCGGACGGAACTGGACACGCGGCTTTGCCGTGACTATTTCAAAGCGCATGGTACCCGCGTTCGAAAGCGCCGGGATCGCCCTTAAGTCTCTGGAAAATAAACGTATTCGTGTCCGGGGCTGGGCTGAGGGGAATGCGGGGCCGCGTATCGATTTACGCCTCGTGGGACAAATCGAGTTGCTGGGCGCAAACGAGCCGACAGGGGTAAGGCCCTAAAAGGGGCCAGGCACGGGTTAAGCGACGTGAATGGGGTGCTAGAACGGCACGGACGAGATGAACGCCGCCGCCTGCGGGCTGCGCCGGCCGTGCTTTGCCTTGTGCTGGGATCAGCCCTTGCCGGCTGCGGTGACATGAACCGATTCCAGACCGCGGCGGCCCCGCCGACCGTCGCGATGCCCAAGCCGAAGCCGGCCGTCGCACAGACCCCCGCCACCGAGAAGGAGCACGAGCGCATCCTGGCGAGCTATGGCGGCACCTATGACGATCCCAGGCTCGAATCGCTCGTCACCAAGACCGTCGACCGGCTGGTCGCGGCGTCCGACCGTCCCGACCAGGGCTACAGGGTCACCATCCTCAATTCCGGCGCGGTCAACGCCTTCGCGCTGCCGAACGGCCAGCTCTATGTCACGCGCGGACTTCTTGCGCTTGCGAGCGACACCTCGGAATTGTCCTCCGTGCTCAGCCACGAGATGGCGCATGTGCTGTCCAAGCACGCCGCGATGCGCGAGGACCAGGCTCGCCAGGCCGCGATCGTCACCCGCGTCGTCACCGACATGAGCAACGATCCCGATCTCACGGCGCTCGCGCTCGCCAAGACCAAGCTCACCATGGCGAGCTTTTCGCGCAACCAGGAATTCGAGGCCGACGGCATCGGCGTCGGCATCTCCGCCAAGGCGCATTTCGATCCCTATGGTGCGGCACGCTTCCTCTCCGCGATGGAGCGGAATGCCGAGCTGAAGGCCGGCAAGACCTCGCTCGATCCGCGCGCGCAGGATTTCACCTCGTCGCATCCGGCAACGCCCGAGCGCGTGCAGAATGCGCAGACCATCGCGCGGCAATATGCTGCGCCCGAGGGCGCCGAGCGCGACCGCGAGACCTATCTCGCCGCGATCGACAACCTCGTCTACGGCGAAGATCCCAGCGAAGGTTTTGTGCGCGGCCGCCGTTTCCTGCACCCAAAACTCGGCTTCACCTTCCAGGCGCCGGACAATTTTACGCTCGACAACACCGCGCAGGCCGTGATCGGCGTGCGCGACGGCGGCTCGCAGGCGATGCGCTTCGACGTCGTGCGGGTGCCGGCCGAGCAGTCGCTCGGCGACTACCTGAATTCGGGCTGGATGGAGGGCGTCGAGAAGGCCTCCACCGAGGACGTCACCATCAACGGTTTTCCCGCGGCGTCCGCCACCGCCAAGGGCGACCAGTGGCAGTTCAAGGTCTATGCGCTGCGCTTCGGCAGCGACGTCTACCGCTTCATCTTTGCGACACGGCAGAAATCGACCGAGAGCGAGCGCAATGCGCGGGAGACCGTCAGTTCATTCCGCCGCCTGACGCTCGACGAGATCCAGGCCGCGCGCCCGCTGCGGATCAAGGTCATCACCGTGCAGCCGGGCGATACCGTGGAATCGCTTTCCCACCGCATGGCCGGCGTCGATCACCCCGCCGAACGCTTTCGCGTGCTCAACGGCCTCGATCGCAACGCACAGGTGAAAGTGCGGGATCGCGTGAAGGTCGTGGCGGATTGAGGCTGCGCTGGCTCCTCAAATTCCCCTGTCGTCCCGGCGAAGGCCGGGACCCATAGCCACAGGCTTTGGTTTGGCGAAGATCCGTGGTTGCCAGTGTGCGCCGCAACCCTCCTTGGGGTTATGGGTCCCGGCCTTCGCCGGGACGACACCTGTTTTGAAGCCGCAACTCGACCCTAATTAGCCGCCCGCGTCCATATCACCCGCCTCGCGCTGGCCGCTGAGCCAGAGCGCAAGCAGGGTCCAGAACGCACCCGACAGCAGATACGCACCTGAGGCGATGACGCCGAGATTGGTCGCGAGCAGCAGAGCCACCAGCGGCGCGAAGCCGGCGCCGAACAACCAGGCCATGTCGGAGGTCAGCGCCGAGGCCGTGTAGCGATACGCCTGCTTGAAGTTCGAGGCGATCGCGCCCGAGGACTGGCCGAAGGAGAGACCGAGCAGGATGAAGCCGATCACCATGTAGATGGTCTCGCCGAACGCGCCGGCGTCGAGGAGCTGCGGGGCAAAACCGCTGTAGATCGCGATCGCGATCGCCGATCCCATCAGCAGCGACTTGCGACCGACGCGGTCGGCGATGATGCCGGAGAGCACGATCGCGCCGACACCGAACACGGCGGCGACGATCTCGATGATCAGGAAGCGCACCGGGCTTTCGCGGGTGAACAGAAAGACCCAGGACAGCGGAAACACCGTGACCATGTGGAACAGTGCGAAGCTCGCCAGCGGCGCGAATGCGCCGAGCATGATGTTCTGGCCTTCGCGCGCCACAGTCTCGGGGATGCGCGAGGGCTGCAATTCGCGGGTCTCGAACAGCGTGGCATATTCTTCCGTCGTCACCATGCGCAGGCGCGCGAACAGCGCCACGACGTTGATGGCAAACGCGACGAAGAACGGATAGCGCCAGCCCCAATCGAAGAAATCGTCAGCCGAGAGATTGCCGGCGAAATAGGCGAACAACCCGCTCGCCACGATCAACCCGAGCGGCGCGCCGAGCTGCGGCACCATCGCGTACCAGCCGCGCTGGGAGGGCGGTGCATTCAGCGCCAGCAGCGAGGCCATGCCGTCCCAGGCGCCTCCCCAGGCCAGACCCTGCGCGATACGCGCCAGCGCCAGCAGCCAGATCGCGGCGACGCCGATGTCGTGATAGCCGGGCAGGAATGCGAGCGCCACGGTGGCGGTGCCGAGCAGGAACAGCGCCGAGATCAGCTTGGCCGTCTTGCCGTACTCGCGGTCCACCGTCATGAAAATGACGGTGCCGATCGGCCGGGCGATGAAGGCCAGCGCGAAGATCATGAAGGAATAGAGGGTGCCGGTCAGCTCGCTGGTGAACGGGAACACGAGGCGCGGAAACACGATCACCGAGGCGATCGCGTAGACGAAGAAGTCGAAGAATTCCGAGGTGCGGCCGATGATGACGCCGATGGCGATCTCGCCGGGACTGGCCTGGTCGTGGCCGTGCTCGCCCGAGTGGATGTCTGCCATTGCGGGGGTCTGTGCCGTCGCCATTCGCGCGCCCTTAACGTCCTGGAAACCAAAGCCGACCACCCGGCGGGAGCGCCAGGCAGTCTGGCCCTGTCTGGCGCAACATTCCGCAGTGCAACATTGGACAAATTGTCCAATGTCCGGATTGCTGCGTCGCAGCTACCCGTTGGTCTCGCAAAAGAAACTCATTCCCAAAGGCTCGGCCCGTGTCCCGTCTCAAGATCCTGGCGCTGCTACCCCTGGCGGTCGCGCTCAGCGGCTGCAACTACGTCGTGCTGGCGCCAGCCGGCGATATCGCTGCGCAACAGCGCGACCTCGTCATCATCTCCACTGTCCTCATGCTCCTGATCGTCGTCCCCGTGATGGCGCTGACGGTGCTGTTCGCCTGGCGCTACCGCCAGTCCAACACCGAGGCCCGCTACGAGCCGGAATGGGACCACTCGACCAGCCTCGAGCTGGTGATCTGGTCGGCGCCGCTTTTGATCATCGTCTGCCTCGGCGCGCTGACCTGGATGGGCACGCATCTGCTCGACCCCTATCGCACGCTCGGCCGCATCCATGCCGACCGCGCCGTGGACCAGTCCAAGGCCCCGCTCGAGGTCGACGTCGTCGCGCTGGACTGGAAGTGGCTGTTTATCTATCCGGACTACGGCATCGCCACCGTCAACGATCTGGCAGCTCCGGTCGATCGCCCGATCCATTTCCGCATCACCGCGTCCTCGGTGATGAACTCGTTCTACATTCCCGCGCTCGCCGGCCAGATCTACGCGATGCCGGGAATGGAGACCAAGCTCCACGCCGTCGTGAATCATTCCGGCACCTACCGCGGCTTCTCCGCGAACTACAGCGGTGCGGGCTTCTCCGGCATGCACTTCGACTTCCAGGGCCTCGACGACAAGGGCTTTGACGCCTGGATCGCCAGTGCCAAATCCGCCGGCGGCTCGCTCGGTCGCGCCGAATATCTGCAGCTCGAAAAGCCCAGTCAGAACGAGCCGGTGCGGCGCTACGGCAGCATCGATTCCGATCTCTACCGCCTGATCCTCAACATGTGCGTCGAGACCGGCAAGATGTGCCAGAGCGAGATGATGGCGATCGACGCCAAGGGCGGCCTCGGCCATGAGGGCCTGAACAACACGCTGCCGCTGGCCTACGACAAATATGCCCGCCGCGGCACCGCGCTGGGGCCGGAGCCGACCTTCGTCGCCGGCACCTGCACGCCCGATGCGCCGCAGGGCAAGACCACCGCCTCCATCACGGCACCCGTCGACACCGCGCCGCTGCTCGGCGCCGGCCTGAAGCGGCCGAATTTCACGCCGCTGAAGTCCTCGTCCTTCTTCCTCGGACAACGTCCGAAGTCAGACTCCTAAAGAGAGATCGCATGTCTCCTGATTTTCTCAAGCTCATCTTCGGGCGCCTCACCATCGAATCCTTGCCGCTGCACGAGCCGATCGTCGTCGGCACCTTCGCGGTGGTGGCAACCGGTGGTCTCGTCATGTTCGCCGGGCTGACCTATTTCCGCCTCTGGAGCTATCTCTGGCGCGAATGGTTCACCAGCGTCGACCACAAGCGCATCGGCATCATGTACATGATCCTCGGCATCGTGATGCTGTTGCGCGGCTTCGCGGACGCACTGATGATGCGGTTGCAGCAGGCCCTCGCCTTTGGCGGCTCCGAGGGCTACCTCAACTCCCATCACTACGACCAGGTCTTCACCGCCCACGGCGTCATCATGATCTTTTTCGTGGCGATGCCGCTGGTCACCGGCTTGATGAACTTCGTCGTGCCGCTCCAGATCGGCGCGCGCGACGTGTCGTTCCCGTTCCTGAACAATTTCAGCTTCTGGATGACGGTCGGCGGCGCGGTGCTGGTGATGGCATCGCTGTTCATCGGCGAATTCGCCCGCACCGGCTGGCTGGCTTATCCGCCACTGTCGAACATCGGCTACAGTCCCGACGTCGGTGTCGACTATTACATATGGGGATTGCAGGTTGCCGGCGTCGGCACGACGCTGTCCGGCATCAACCTGATCTGCACCATCGTCAAGCTGCGTTGCCCCGGCATGACCATGATGAAGATGCCGGTGTTCACCTGGACCTCGCTCTGCACCAACGTGCTGATCGTGGCGTCCTTCCCCGTGCTGACCGTCGTGCTCGCGCTGCTCTCGCTCGACCGCTATGTCGGCACCAACTTCTTCACCAACGATTTCGGCGGCAGCCCGATGATGTACGTGAACCTGATCTGGATCTGGGGTCATCCCGAGGTCTACATCCTGGTTCTGCCTGCCTTCGGCATCTTCTCGGAAGTCACATCGACCTTCTCCGGCAAGCGGTTGTTCGGCTACACCTCGATGGTCTACGCCACGGTGGTCATCACCATCCTGTCGTACCTGGTCTGGCTGCACCATTTCTTCACGATGGGCTCCGGCGCCAGCGTCAATTCGTTCTTCGGCATTACCACGATGATCATCTCGATCCCCACGGGCGCGAAGATGTTCAACTGGTTGTTCACGATGTATCGCGGCCGTATCCGCTACGAGCTGCCGATGCTGTGGACCATTGCCTTCATGCTGACCTTCGTGCTCGGCGGCATGACCGGCGTGCTGCTGGCGGTGCCGCCGGCCGACTTCGTCCTGCACAACAGCCTGTTCCTGATCGCGCACTTCCACAACGTGATCATCGGCGGCGTAGTGTTCGGTGCGTTCGCCGGCATCAACTACTGGTTCCCGAAAGCGTTCGGCTTCAAGCTCGATCCGTTCTGGGGCAAGCTGTCGTTCTGGTTCTGGGTCACCGGCTTCTACCTCGCCTTCATGCCGCTCTACGTCCTCGGCCTGATGGGCGTGACCCGGCGGCTGCGCGTGTTCGACGATCCGTCCCTGCAGATCTGGTTCGTCATCGCCGGCATCGGCGCCTTCCTGGTCTTCCTCGGCATCCTCTCGATGCTGATGCAGTTCGCGGTCAGCTTCCTCAGGCGCGAGCAGCTCAAGGACGTCACCGGCGATCCCTGGGACGCGCGCACGCTGGAATGGGCGACCTCCTCGCCCCCGCCGGACTACAACTTCGCCTTCACCCCCGTCGTTCACGACAATGACGCGTGGTGGGACATGAAGCGCCGCGGCTACCTGCGTCCGCTCACCGGGTTCAAGCCGATCCACATGCCCAGCAGCACCGGCACCGGCATCATCCTCGCCGGCTTCGCCACCGCGATGGGATTCGGCCTGATCTGGTACATCTGGTGGCTTGCCGCCGCGAGCTTCATCGCGATGCTCGCCGTCGGCATCGGTCACACCTTCAACTATCACCGCGACTTCGACATTTCGGCCGACGACGTCATCCGGGCCGAAGACGCGCGCACCAAACTGCTCGCCGGAGCCAAGTAAATGACTGTCGCTGTCAATCCCACCCAAACCGGCGAGCCGGTGTTCTACCTCGCCGACGAGCATCCGCATCCGGAAGGCTACAGCACCTCGCTCGGCTTCTGGATCTATCTGATGAGCGACTGTCTCATCTTTGCGATCCTGTTCGCCACCTTCGGCGTGCTCGGCGGCAACTACGCCGCCGGTCCCGCGCCGAAGGATTTGTTCGAGCTGCCGCTGGTCGCGGTCAACACCTCGATGCTGCTGCTGTCGTCGATCACATATGGTTTTGCGATGCTGACGATGCAGCAGAACAAGATCGCGCAGACGCAGATGTGGCTGGCGATCACCGGCCTGTTCGGTCTCGCCTTCATCGGCATCGAGCTCTCGGAGTTCGCCCACATGATCCATGAAGGCGCCACGCCGCAGCGCAGCGCCTTCCTGTCCGCCTTCTTCACCCTGGTCGGCACCCACGGCCTGCACGTCTCCTGTGGCCTGATCTGGCTGGTGACGCTGATGGTGCAGGTCCAGAAGTTCGGCCTGATCGAAGCCAACCGCCGCCGCCTGATGTGCCTGTCGATGTTCTGGCACTTCCTCGACGTGGTCTGGATCGGCGTCTTCACCTTCGTCTATCTCCTGGGAGTTCTGCGATGAACACCGATAGCCACGCCGCTCACGCGGACGATCATCATCACGGCGACAGCCATTCCCACGGCACGTTCTCGACCTATATGCTCGGCTTCGTGCTCTCGGTCGTGCTGACCGCGATCCCGTTCTGGCTGGTGATGAGCGGCGCGCTGCCGAGCAAGCAGATCACCGCGCTGGTCATCATGGCCTTCGCGGTCGTGCAGATCGTCGTGCACATGGTCTACTTCCTGCACATGAGCCCCAAGTCGGAGAACGGCTGGAGCATGATGGCGCTGATCTTCACCATCGTCATGGTGGTGATCGCACTATCGGGTTCGCTGTGGGTGATGAACCACCTCAACAGCAACATGATGCCGATCCACCAAATGACCGGGATGAAGTGAGCGAGCCTCTGTATTGAGCAAGATCCGGACCGTGACAGGCAGGGCAAAGGGCGCGCGCCGCAAGGCTGCGCGTCCGTCCCCGTGGCTCACAATCCTCTCGCTCGCGGCCTTCGTGCTTCTGATCGCGCTGGGCGTCTGGCAGGTCGAACGCCGCGCCTGGAAGCTGGCGCTGATCGACCGCGTCGAGCAGCGTGTTCATGCCGCGGCCCGGCCGATCCCCGCGCCTGCGGCATGGCCGGCCGTCTCGGCCGCGAATGACGAATACAGGCACGTCAGCGTGACAGGCCGCTTCCTGCATGACCGCGAGACGCTGGTTCAGGCCGTCACCGAGGAAGGTCCCGGCTATTGGGTGCTGACGCCGCTTCAGCGCGACGACGGCACACTGGTCCTGGTCAACCGCGGCTTCGTGCCGTCCGAGCGGCGCGACGCATCGGCGCGCCGGGACGGCAATCCGGCCGGCCAGGTCGAGATCACCGGCCTGTTGCGTATCACGGAGCCGAAAGGCGGATTCCTCAGGAATAACGTGCCCCAGCACAACCGCTGGTATTCGCGGGACGTGGCCGCGATTGCCGCGGCGCGCGGCCTCGGCGATGTCGCGCCCTTCTTCGTCGATGCCGACGTCGGATCACAAACCGGCGGTGGCCCAATCGGCGGATTGACCGTGGTCCGCTTTCCCAATAACCACCTGATCTACGCGCTGACGTGGTTTACCCTGGCTTTCATGCTGGCCGGCACACTTTTCGTCACGTTCGGCGGCGGGCTATTCCGCCGCAAGAAACCCTGGAGCGGCTTCGTCCAGGAACCGGCCGGCGATACCGTCGCCCGCAGGACGGGATCAGATGCTGGAACGATCGTCGAGCCAACCTGACGACGGAAGAACGCATGGCGCCGTCACGCTGCAATCGCAGGCGGACGCGCGCAGCGAGCTGATCGGCGCTGCGCCCACCGACGACGAGACCAACCGCAAGAACATGGCGCTGCTGATCCAGTTGCGCTGGACTGCAGTGGTCGGCCAGATCGTGACCATCGGCGGCGTGCATTTCTGGCTCGGCATTCCGCTGCCCCTCAACCGCATGGGGGCGGTGATCGGCGCGCTGGTCTTTCTCAACGTCTCCAGCCTGGTCTGGGTGCGCCATCGCGCCGCGATCACCAATAACGAGCTGCTGGTCGCCTTGATGCTGGACGTCGCCGCGCTGACCGCGCAGCTCTACCTCAGCGGAGGCGCCACCAATCCCTTCACCTCGCTGTTCCTGCTCCAGGTGACGCTGGGCGCGGTGCTACTCGACGGTCGCTCGACCTGGTCGCTGGTCGCACTGACCTGCGCGAGCTTCGTCTGGCTGACGCTGGCCTACCGTCCGCTCGACCTGCCGCCGAATCCGCTGAGCGAGACCTACACGCTCACCGTGGCCGGCATGCTGCTGGGCTTCGTGCTCAACGCCGTGCTGCTGGTGGTGTTCGTCACCCGGATCAACAGGAATCTGCGCCAACGCGATGCGCATCTGGCGGCGCTGCGCCAGCACGCGGCCGAGCAGGATCATATCGTGCGCATGGGCCTGCTCGCCTCCGGCGCGGCGCACGAGCTCGGCACCCCGCTGGCCTCGCTCTCGGTCATTCTCAGCGACTGGCGCCGCATGCCCGATCTCGCCGCCGATCAGGAGCTGGCCGAAGATCTCGCGGAGATGGAAACCTCGCTGCAACGCTGCAAGACCATCGTGACCGGCATCCTGGTCTCGGCCGGCGAAGCACGCGGCGAAGGCTCGTCGCCGACGACGGTGACGGCCTTCGTCACCGCGCTGGTGGAAGAGTGGCGCGACGCGCGCTCGGCGCGCACGCTCTATTTCGTCAACACGTTCGGCGAGGACGTCGCGATCGTCTCGGACGTCGCGCTGAAGCAGGTGATCTTCAACGTGCTCGACAACGCCTACGAGGTCTCGCGCGACTGGGTCGAGCTCGTGGCCGAGCGCGAGGGCGACAATCTCGTTCTGTCGATCAGCGACCGCGGTCCCGGCTTTGCGCCAGAGATGCTGGTGCAGCTCGGAAAACCCTACCAGTCGAGCAAGGGCCGCGCCGGCGGCGGGCTCGGCCTGTTCCTGGTGGTGAACGTGGTGCGCAAGCTCGGCGGCAGCGTGACCGCCGAGAATCACAGGAAGCGCGGCGCCACCGTCCGTCTCACGCTGCCGCTCGCAACACTCGCGATCGGAGGCAGCTTTGACGCCTGACCGTTCGCTCATCGTCGTCGAGGACGACGAGGGCTTCGCGCGCACGCTGAAGCGCTCTTTCGAGCGCCGCGGCTACGACGTCGTCCTGGCCGCCTCGATCGAAGAGGTCCGCAAAGGTCTGGAGGAGCGATCGTTCAGCCATGCCGTGGTCGACCTCAAGCTCGGCGGCGCCTCGGGCCTCGCCTGTGTCGAGCTTTTGCATATGCACGACCCTGATATGCTGATCGTGGTGCTGACAGGCTTTGCCAGCATCTCCACCGCCGTCGAGGCGATCAAGTTGGGGGCATGTCATTATCTGGCGAAGCCGTCGAATACCGACGACATCGAAGCCGCCTTCAACAAGGCCGAGGGCAACACCGAGGTCGCGCTGGACGCCCGGCCGACCTCGATCAAGACGCTGGAATGGGAGCGCATCCACCAGACCCTGATCGAGACGGATTTTAATATTTCGGAAGCTGCGCGAAGGCTGGGGATGCACCGGCGGACGCTGGCGCGAAAGCTCGAGAAGCGGCCGGTGAAATGAGCGAAAAGCCACTCCCTTCGTCGTCCCGTCATTCGCCGGGACGACACCGCATTTGTTGAGAGATGGCACACGCACAACAAAAAGCCCGGCCAAACGGCCGGGCTTTTGATCTGTTGCGATGAACGCTGCGAGACGCTTACGCGGCTTCGTCGGCGACCGTGGTACCGCCGCCCTCGGTCTCGTCGGTATCGCCCTCGGCATCTGCCTCGCCCTCGCCTTCGGCGGCTTCGGACTTGGCGCCGGTGCGGCGCGGGCTCTTGGCGAGCTGGGCCTCGATCTCCTTGACCGCTTCGGTCTCGGTCGAGTGCTGCACCACCGCGATCTCGCGGGAGAGACGGTCGAGCGCGGCTTCATAGAGCTGGCGTTCGCTGTAGGACTGCTCGGGCTGCGACTCGGAGCGATAGAGGTCGCGCACGACTTCCGCGATCGCGACGATGTCGCCCGAATTGATCTTCGCTTCGTATTCCTGCGCGCGGCGCGACCACATGGTGCGCTTGACGCGGGCACGGCCCTTGAGGGTCTCCAGCGCCTTCTTCACCAGCGTGGGCTCGGACAGCTTGCGCATGCCAACATTGGCGACCTTGGCGGTCGGCACGCGCAGCGTCATCTTGTCCTTGATGAAGTTGATGACGAACAGCTCGAGCTTCGCGCCGGCGATCTCCTGCTCCTCGATGGCGAGGATCTGGCCGACGCCGTGAGCGGGATAGACGACGAATTCGTTGGCTTTGAAGCCCTGGCGCTGGGTCACGACCTTCTTTTCCTCGATCTTCGGCGCGGGCGCAGCGGGCTTCACGGCCGGCTTGGCGGCAACGACAGGAGCCTTGGCAGGCGCAGCAGCAACAGGAGCCTTCGGCGCGGCGGGCTTGGTAGCGGGAGCCTTGGCAGCGGGTGCCTTGGCGACAGCAGGCTTGACAGCAACAGGCTTGGCGACGGCAGGCTTGGCGACGGCAGGCTTGGCAGCAACAGGCTTGGCAGCGGTCGCTTTCGCGGCCGGTTTGGCAGTCTTGTGAGGCATTGCGCTTCTTTTGTTCTTCGAGGACTTTGCAGCCGGCGCCTTCGTCGCGGTCCGACCCTTGGATGCGCTACGGCTGGCCGCGGCGACTTTTTTGGCCTCCTTATGGGAAGCCCTCGCTGAAGTACTCTTTTTACGCGTTTTCTGTGACACAGCCTGCGCGCGGAAACTGCCACGCCCCTGTTCGACATTTGGTTTCACGGGAACCCAACGGGCCAACTGGGCTGACGGGGGGTTCAGCTTAATGTGCCCAATATAGCACATTTCCCGCAAAAATCAATGATTTAGGGGTCGTAAGGGCTGGTTTTCGGCGGCAACGCCGCTATTAGGGTTAAGTTTGAGCCCGAATTAGTCGCCGGAGCCGGGGTTCGAGGAGAAATACTTGTCGAACTTGCCTTCCACGCCGTCGAATTCCTTGGCGTCGGCAGGTGATTCTTTCTTCTGGGTGATGTTCGGCCAGCTCTTGGCGTAGTCGGCGTTGACGGTGAGCCACTTTTCCAGGCCCGGTTCCGTGTCCGGCTTGATGGCGTCGGCGGGGCATTCCGGCTCGCACACGCCGCAATCGATGCACTCGTCAGGATGGATGACGAGCATGTTCTCGCCCTCGTAGAAACAGTCGACCGGGCAGACCTCGACGCAGTCGGTGTACTTGCACTTGATGCAGGCTTCAGTGACGACGTAAGTCATCCAACGCTCCGAAAAGCTCTTTTAAAACTCGCGGCTTGCGTAGCGCGGATGGCCCGGCGCCGCAAGGTCGGGAACGGCCGATCATGACGGCTTTATGTGCTTGATCGACCAAGAAATGAATTCAATGCGCAATTAATTGCGCTGAGAATTTGGACGGCCTTCACTGAGCTCCTCGTAGAGCACGCGCGCCGAGTCAGCATCGCCGCGGCGCTCGTTGAAGGCTGTCACTTTCAAGACGCGAACAGTGCGATCGAGCGCGACGGTGAGCACGTCCCCGATCTTGATCGCATGTCCCGGCGATTTCTCGCGCGCGCCGTTGATGCGGACGTGTCCGGACTCGACGAGCTCAGCCGCCGACGTGCGCGCCTTCACCACCCGCGCATGCCACAGCCATTTGTCGAGGCGCTGCCGCTCGGTCGTCGTGGGACTACTCCTTGCGCCCCGAAAGCTGCTCTTTCAACGCGGCGAGCTTTGCGAAGGGCGAGTTCGGATCGACCGGACGATCGCGCTCGCGCGGGGTCGCGCTCGAGGCGTAGGGGCGCAGCGACGGACCGCCTTGGCGATCGCGGCCCTTGTCGCGGTCGCGGCCACGGTTGTCGCGGCCCTTGTCGCGATCGCCGCCGAACTTGCCCTTGTTGCGGTCCTTGTTGTCGCGGTCCTTGTTGTCGCGGTCCTTGTTGCCGCCATTCTTGCCCTCGAAGCGGCGATTCTTGTCGTCGCGTCCCTCGGGACGCGGCGCGGCTTCGGCGCCAGCTTCGCGCGGCTTGCGGAAATCCCTGCCGCCATCCCGGCCAGAATCCCTGCGATGGCCGCCACCGTGGCGATGCCGCTGCTCACCGCGCTTCTCGCCGTCGGCCGCCTGCGCTGCTTCGCCTTCGGCAGGCGTGCTGCCGGCTTCAGCACCGGCCTGCGAACGCGGCTGGTTGTTGTGACGCTGATGGCGATGGCGCTCGTGGCGCGGCTTGCGATCCTCGTGACGGCCGCCGGGACGCCAGACCTCGATGAGCTCGGGCTCGGTGGGCGTAGCCGCGGGCTCCGCAGGCGCAGCCGCATCGGCCGACGCAGCGGCTTCCGTTGCCGCGGCTTCGGCGGGAGCGGCATCGGCAGGAGCGGCTTCGACAGCCTCGGTGGACGCAACAGTCTCTTCCGCAGGCGGCGCGATGCCGGGAGCGTCTTCCGGCGTGACGGGGACCTCAGGGGAAGCTTCGAGCGCCGGCTCTTCGTGCGCGGGCTCGTCGTGCGGCTCCATTCCGGGCGCGTCTTCGACGGTGACAGGCTCGGCGGCGGCTTCGATCGCGGAATCCGCCGGCGCTGCGGCGTCCTCGACCGGCGTTTCGGTTGCGGACGTCTCTTCGCTGGAGGCGTCAGCAGCAGCCGCGTCAGCAACAGCCGGCTCAGCAACAGTTGCGGCGGGCTTCGCCGGCAGCGGCGGGCGCTTGTCCATGCGATAGCCGAGCGCACGCAGCACGGATGCGAAGTCCTCGCCGGCCGAGCCGGTGAGCGACGTCATCGCCTGCGTCACGACAAAACTGCGGCCGTCGAACGCGCCGGCGGGCTTTTCGCCGGACGCGTTCTCGCGCCAGGCCAACGCCGGGCGGATCAGATCGGCAAGGCGCTCCAGAATATCGACGCGCACGGCGCGCTCGCCAGCCTGCTTGTAGCCGAGCACGCGATAGGCATCGCGCGGCAGCTGCTTGTCGACCGGAAACGAGGTGCGGCCCGAAGATGCCAGATGCTGCGCGCCCGACAGCGCGGAAGGATCGACATTGTCCTGCTTCAGCGCCCAGAGCAGCGCGGCCAGCGCGCGCCCGGCCGGCTTGAGCAGGCCGGGGAAATAGATGTGATAGGCGCCGAAGCGGACGCCGTATTTGCGCAGGACGGCGCGCGAGGGCTGGTCGAGGTCCTTCAGCTCGTTGGCGATCTTCTGCCGCTCCAGCACGCCGAGCGCCTCGACGAGCTGATAGGCGATGCCGCGGGCGATGCCGGTGACGTCCTCGGCCTTCGACAGCTCGAACATCGGCCCGAGCAGCTTTTCGATATGGGTCTTGAGCCAGAGGTCGAGCCGGGCCTGCACCTTGTCGCGCGGCGCACCCGTGAGACGCTCGTCCGAGATGATGCGGATGCGCGGATGCAGCGCGTCATCTGCGGCAGACAGCCGCGCCACGGCGTCGCCGGTCCAGCGGATGATGCCTTCCGAGGTCAGCACGAACTGCTCGTCCGGCGCGTTGCCCAGCTTTTCGGCGCGCGCGTTGATCTCGCCGGCGAGCACGGCCTGCGCTGCAGCCTGCAACGCTTTCGCATCGGAGCCGGCTTCCGCCGCATCCGGTGCAAAGGTGAAGCCATCGAGGCGGCCGATGACATGGCCTTCGACGATGACTTCGCCGGTCTTGCCGATTTCCGTATTCAAGCTCGTGTTCTCCCGCAGGCGGCGCATCAATACACTGGTCCGGCGATCAACGAAACGCTCAGTCAAGCGTTCATGGAGCGCATCCGATAATTTATTTTCGACGTCGCGGGCGATCCCCTGCCAGCGTTCGGGGTCTTTCAGCCAGTCCGGACGGTTGGCGACGAAGGTCCAGGTGCGAATCTGCGCGATCCGGGCCGACAGCGTGTCGATGTCGCCGTCGACGCGGTCGGCCTGGACAATCTGGGCCGCGAACCAGGAATCGGGGATACATCCCTTCCGCATCAGGAACCCGTACAGCGTCGTGACCAGCTCGGCATGGGCGGCGGGCGACAGCTTTCGGTAGTCCGGGACCTGGCAGGTCTCCCACAGCCGCTCCACCGCCGCCTTGCCATGCGCGATATCGCGCACCTCGGCGTCGCGGGCGGCATGGTCGAGCACGCGCATGTCCTCGGCAACAGGCGCGCGCGTCAGCGCCTCAGGGCCGGGCGACTGGTTCAGCGACACCTGGAGCGCGCCGAGGGAGGCGAAATCCAGCTTCGAATTGCGCCATTGCAAAACCTTCACGGGGTCGAAGGTGTGGTTCTGCAGCGCATTGACGAGCTCGGGCTCGAATGGCGCGCAGCGGCCGGTGGTGCCGAAGGTGCCGTTGCGGGTGGCGCGGCCGGCGCGGCCGGCGATCTGCGCGAATTCCGACGGCGTCAGGCGGCGGAACTGGTAGCCGTCGAACTTGCGGTCGGAGGCGAAGGCGACGTGGTCGACGTCGAGATTGAGGCCCATGCCGACGGCATCGGTGGCGACGAGATAGTCGACGTCGCCGTTCTGGAACATCGCCACTTGTGCGTTCCGGGTGCGCGGCGACAGCGAGCCCAGCACCACGGCGGCGCCGCCATGCTGGCGGCGGATCAGCTCGGCGACGGCGTAGACCTCGTCAGCGGAGAAGGCGACGATGGCGGTGCGGCGCGGCTGGCGCGTGATCTTGCGGTCGCCGGCGAATTCGAGCTGCGACATGCGCGGCCGCGTGATCATGGAGACGCCGGGCAACAGCCGCTCGATGATCGGGCGCATGGTGGCCGCACCCAGCAGCAGCGTCTCGTCGCGGCCGCGGCGGTTGAGGATGCGGTCGGTGAAGACGTGGCCGCGCTCGAGGTCGGAGGCGATCTGGACTTCGTCGACGGCGAGGAAGGAGACGTCGAGATCCCGCGGCATCGCCTCGACGGTCGAGACCCAGTAGCGCGGCGATTTCGGCTTGATCTTCTCCTCGCCGGTGATCAGCGCGACGGCATCGCTGCCGACCCGCGCGGCGATCTTGTTGTAGACCTCGCGCGCGAGCAGGCGCAGCGGCAGCCCGATCATGCCGGAGGGATGCGCGAGCATCCGCTCGATGGCGAGATGGGTCTTGCCGGTGTTGGTCGGCCCGAGCACCGCAGTGACGCCGGCGCCGGGGAGCCGCTCGGAAGCGAAGGGGGAGGAGGAAAAAGGCATCTGCGGGATTAGGTAATGGCGATTTGGGCGAATGTCAGTGCCGGATGGGGCGTGACGGGGGCTGGGATCTGTCGGTCATATCTCCGAACGCGGCCCTCGCTTCGCTGTCATGCCCCGGCTTGACCGGGGCATCCAGTACGCCGCGGCTCCTCGGCTCAACCACAACCGTCTCGGCGTACTGGATCGCCCGGTCAAGCCGGGCGATGACACCGAGTGGGTGCGAGCGCTCTCCCCAGATCTCGCGCAACTGTCTCACTTTGCGACGCTTTTCCCGCTCAACTTAAGCTTCGGAACGACTCCAGAACGAATCGCGGCCGAATCGCTGACTCGCCTCGGAGTCCCGTTCCGTTCTCGCAACATGTCGCGGGACTCGCGTGAGTTGTGCACTAGATGGAGTTTTGCCCTGCCGCACAAGCGGCGTTTCGATGACGACTTCCTTAAAATTGGGGACAGCGCGGAGTCGAATCAGAATCGGGGAGGAGTCAAATGGATTCCCTACCCAGCGGCCCCTCCAATCAAAAAACGCGAAAACAACCCCATGCACAGTAGGGATGTCATTGAAATCACGTGTCTTTGTATCTGGCTTGGAACCGCAGGCAAGGGGGAAGCGCGGCCTATTGCGTCTTCGCGACCCGCGGGGGCTGGGCTGAGGTGATGAAGCTGGTGGCTTCCAGCATCGCCGGCCCCAGGGGCGTCGGCACTTTCAGCCAGAACGGGACCAGGATGCGCGTTCCGGCGATCGGCGCGAACGCGACCTCGATGTTGCGCTGGGCGGCGAGGTATTTGATCACGGGGCGATCGGGGATGTAGCCGGCGACGGGCACGAAAAACAGCGAGCAGACCACGACCGGGCCCTTGTAGCCTTTCTCCGCCTTCACCGTTTCCATGCGCTTGAAATCGAGCTTGAGCTCGTAGCGCATGCGGCCGTCGAACACGGCCGCGCTGCCGTGGCAGGCGTCCGCCGACAGCACGTCGCCGGTGCCGGATACGCGCACCAGCGAGGCCGTCATCGGGTCCCAGACGCCGCGGCGATGCGCATCGGTGACGACGATGCGGTCGGGATCGACCGGAGGCTCCGGCACGATGGCAAAATCCTTCACATTGCCCTTGTCGAGCGTGATGCGGATCTCTTCGGTCTTCTTCGAGGTGGTGGTGGAAGCCTGGTAGCCGGTCGCGACCAGCGCGCCGTTGACCACGCGGCCTTGCGAGGCGCCGGTGCCCGACCCGCCCGCGAACGATTTCAGCAGCCCCGAGGTGCCGCCGGAGGCCGCGGCCGCGAACACGTCGTCGCCGATCTCGATGTTCCAGGCGCCCTTGCCGACCGGAATGCCTGACAGCGAGGCCTCATATTGCGCCTCGAGCTTGCCTTGCGCCGCCGCAGGCTCCGCCGCCCACGCCAAAACCATCCCGCACAGGGCCGCCATGGCCAGCCGGCCGGCAGAGCGCGGCAACGCTGGCAAGATCGGCAACAAGGCCGGCAAGGCTGCGCGCGGCTCGATTGAGCGCAGGCCGGGCGCAGAATGAGGCGTTGTGAGCACGAAACAATCCAATCGGGGCGCGAACGGTTGTTACTTAAGCAAAAAACCGCGGCAAACAATGTGTCCGGGCATGTCAGCCCCGGAACTCCACCGGACTTTTCGGGCGCGAATACGCCCTTTATGTGATGGTAAGGCGCGACAAACATTGCCGTTTTGGTGATCGGACGTGTGTCAGGAGCGCGCAGCTCGCCCGACCCACTCCGCTGTCATGCCCCGCGAAGGCGGGGCATCCAGTACGCCGCGGCCCCTCGACTCCAGCCGCGCTGTCGGTGGAATACTGGATCGCCCGCCTGCGCGGGCGATGACACCAGGTGTGGGCATGAAACCCGCGCTCCCAACGCCCCAAAACCTTGACGTCCCGTCCCTTCCCCCCTATACGTCCGCCGCTCCCTGCAAGGACGAAAGAATTTGCCCCCGTGGCGCCCCGGATGGCGGCCGCACTCGTTGGGGGCTCAGACCGAAGGATTTTGAGATGTCTCGCCGCTGCGAACTGACGGCCAAGGGCCCCCTCGTCGGGAACAAGGTCAGCCACTCCAACATCAAGACCAAGCGCCGCTTCCTGCCGAACCTGGTCAACGTGACCTTCATCAGCGAAGCCCTGGGCCGCAACGTGCGCCTGCGCGTCTCCACCAACGCGGTCAAGAGCGTCGACCACAATGGCGGCCTCGACCCCTTCCTGCTCAAGGCCAAGTCCGACCTGCTGTCGCCGCGCGCCCTCGAGCTGAAGCGCGCCATCCAGAAGAAGGTCGGCCCGACGCCCGCGCCGGCGAAGAAGGCGAGCTAAGCAGGTTTTCGAATTTGACGGAGGCTAGGTTGCGTCGCGTGCCGTAGGCTTAGTTGGATCAAGTTTTGCGTGACGGCCGGATCGGAAGATCCGGCCGTTTTTGTTTCTAGTAACATCGCGCCCCGCGTGCAGGGGATACTAAGGTCTCCCAGCGGACCCACTTGCAACTGCGGGTTTTATGATAGGCTTTTGCTTGGAAAACGCGCAGGGAGCGACAGCGACATGGGGAGAACTGCGTTCGGCAAGATGGCTGACGCAATTAGAGGCGAACAAAGCCCCGCGACTGCGCAAGGTTATCTTCGGCCGATTGACACCTCTGCTATCGCAAAGAGGCTAGATCTGGATGGCGTAGCGTCGGAGCGCGCCGTGAAAGAGCTTCCTTCTTCGGATGCGAAGACATTGGACTCCATCGAACAGCAGATTACGCACACGATTGAAAGTGAATGGACTTGGCACGGCAGCGAGCTGCTTAACAACCTCAGGGCCTATGCCCAGCGTTTGGCAGAATTTTCTGTCCAGACCGAACTAGCAAACATTCAGCTCCTCTCGCGAAACACTCTCACGCAGCTTCGAGATGCCAACCATCGCGCGGAAGCAGAATTAGGTCCTCTCCGAGAGACGTATATTGCCTTTCGGGATGAACTCCGTGAATTTCAAACAAGGAATAATCTTAGAAGGGCAGCCCGAGATCCATCCAACCGCCTGACTACAATGGGCTTGTTGGTTTTGCTGATTAGCGTCGAAGCAGGAATGAACGGCGTGTTTTTCTCCAAGGGCTCAGAGTTTGGGCTTCTTGGAGGAATCGTTACCGCTGTCGGCATCTCATTTGCAAACGTCCTCATTGCCTATAGCATTGGGCTCTTTCCAATGCGGTGGATCAATCACAAAAACATCTTCATCAAATTTGTCGGTTTGATTTTCTCGCTCGCAGGGCTCACTGCTCTTATCGGCCTGCATGGCTTTGCCGCACACTATCGAGACGTAATCGGCACTGTAGGCGAAGAGAATGCACTTCCCGCCGCCATCAACACTCTCTTGCGGCATCCTATCGAGCTTGCAGATGTCAATTCATACTACCTGTTCGGACTTGGCGCAGTGTTAGCCTCAACTGCAATATGGAAGGGCTATACCAATGATGATCCCTATCCTCGCTATGGCGCGTACTACCGCCGCGCCGTTCACGCTCGAAAGAACTATAGCGATGAACACGCGGATCTATTCGACGAACTCGATGAGATAAAAGAAAGGACAGTCACCGCCATCAAGGCGGGAACTCAACGCATTCCCCTCTTCCCCCAGCAGGCGGTGCAAGTCCGCGCCGAGCGCAACGCCGCTTTAGAGGCCTTCGCTGCATATGAGAACAGCGTCGAAGCAGCGATCAATCAACTCCTGTCGCGTTACCGCGACGCAAATATTTCAAAGCGGAAGAGCCCTGCTCCTAGCTATTTCGACGTGGCTTGGCGACTCCCACGAAGCTTCCTCAATGAGGCCGCCGTACATGCCGCCATCGCGGAACCGCCGACACCACAATTGGACGCGAACGCAGCGTTGTACCATCTGCAGCGACTAAGTAGCGCCGTCCTGGAAGAATATGAGGCGCTTCTCGTCAAATATCCGCACCCGACTGGGATGCAATCCCAATGACGAGCGGTCGACGACGCTCCCGCGGCAATTCAGACGCGGCCAAAGGAGTACTTCTTGCAGCACTTGGCGTGGCCGTCCTGGCGGCTCTCCTAGGCGGCTTCTTCTACATCAAGCAAACACGTCCGCAACTCGATGCCGAGACCAATTGTCCAAAGACAGGCCCGACTGCAATCCATGTCCTTCTCTTTGATCGTAGCGATCCGATCACAGATCAACAGGCGCAACGGATTCGTCAAACCGTGGAAAAGCTCAAAGAAGCTGCCCCGTTCGGGATGCGCTTCGATATCTATACGTTTCAGGGAGACAGCACTCACGTCCTCCAGCCGAAGTTGCGGCTGTGCGCATTAGGAAAACCATCAGAAGCAAACCAATGGATAGAAAATCCCGAGCGTATGCGGCAACGTTATGAGGGGCGGTTTTCATCTGTACTTGATCAGACCGTCTCAGAGCTGCTCCGCGCATCAAAAGAAAATAGCTCCCCTATCGTGGAAAGCTTGAGGGCCGCTGCGATCAGTTCGTTTGGCTCCATTGAGCGCGGCCAAGTTCCGCTTCGCTTAACAATGATATCTGACATGATTCAGCACACCACCCTGTATTCTCAATTTCAAGCCGAACCCAATTTTCAGCAGCTGGCTCGAATGCCAGCATGGTCGACGCTGCAACCACAACTCAAAGGCGCAGACGTCGATATTCTTTACTTATTGCGCCTCTCGGCAACACGGAAAGGCACCCCGATCCAGAACCGGGGGCACCAGCTATTTTGGGAACAACTAATCTCCGATTCTAGCGGACATCTTACAGGCATTGAAACCCTATGATTTAACGGCGAACACATGAATGGCGAAGAAGGCGTAAACGGGAGCAAACCGAGCGTCGAAAATCGATTGGATCGAGCAGAGCAACTTCTGCCGCGACGCCGCTTCTTTGATGACATGCCCGACAAGGGTCTCTTCGCGCTAGTTGCAATACTCGGCTTTGCCGCAATCCTCTTTTTTAAGCTGCAAGACTACAATGGCAGTTTTGTCGCTATCGGCGCAGTCACGCTGATGATCGCTTACGGAATTATTGCTTTCCGATTTCGTCGTGTTCGCATGCGGCCTGATCGGCTAGGCGACAACTTCTACTATCTTGGCTTTATATTCACGCTGGCCAGCCTCTCTGCGGCTCTTCTGCAGATTCAGATCCGCAAGGTCGCCTCGGTCGACGACCTTCTGGGCAACTTTGGAATAGCATTGTTCACAACAATTATAGGTGTAGCTGGCCGCGTCCTATTTGTGCAGATGCGAGGCGATCTCGATGATGTTGAAGATGAAGTACGAAGAAACTTGTTGGCCGCTTCGGCAGACCTTCGCGCCCAACTGAGTCTTGCGCTAGCTGAGTTCGAGACCTTCCACACTGGCGTAAAGCAAGCCGCGGCAAAGACAGCCGAAGAATCCAATTCGGTCGCTCAAGAGGCAATCTCGAGCATCAGAACTACCGCACAATCTGCAGCTCAGACTATTGGTCGGGCCTTCGCAAATGAAGGCGATCGGGTCCACGAATTGGATGAAGGCATTACTCGAATCGAGCGTAGCCTGAAGCAATTGACGACCGACTTGAATGATAGGCTCTTGGATTTTAGCGATCGCGTGCAGGAGATGGTGAATCAGCTTGCCGCGACCATTGATCTATTGGGGCGGAGGAAACGTCGCTGGTATTGGCCTTTTCGGCGCCAATAGTACGGAGGGTTTATGAGCGCACGCATTTCAGACGAACGTGAACACCGGCGCGGCTTGGTCCTCGGATTAACGCTGGCAGAAATCCTCCTGCTGCTCCTGTTCTTACTCCTGCTTGCTCTCGCCAGCCAACTTCAACATTGGCAGTCATTGGCAAAAGCAGCTGAGACGCGCTTCGAGGTGTTGAGCCGTAGCCTTGACCAGCTGAAACCTCTGCAGGAAGCTCTCATGTCGGGAGGCGCTAACGGAATAGCCAGCGTCGAACAGCTCATTCAACGCTTTCAGACGCTTACCGAACTAGAGAGACAACTTGCCGTCCAGAAGGAAGAGAACACCAAGCTCCTAGAACAATCATCGCTGGTTAGGTCACTAGATTTGAGTGAAGACAAACTAAGAGCATTGGTTGCCACGATGCGCCGCGCCGCAGAAATTGATCCGAGCGATCCGCCTGCGACGCTTCACCGTGCAGTCGAAGTGCTGGCCCGATTGGGAAAATCAACAGAACCCGAGCAAGTTCGGCCCCTTTCTGAGATGCTTCCTCCAAATGAGCTGTCATCAAAAGTTTTAACTCTTGAAGTCAGTAATGAGAAACTGCGGAGAGAGAAGGACAATCTAATGATCAGCGGAAAAGGATTATCCTATCCATCTTGCTGGATAAACAGCGCAGGCCAGACCGAGTTCATCTTTGATGTTACGTTTCTCGACTCCGGCGTTCGGGTAAGCGATGCCACGTCATCCCGCGCGCAAGACCCTGCATGGGCCGCGGTAAGTAATTTTCCTCGCAACTCCGAGATAAACGAACGCTCGTTCCTTAGCGCGACAAATAGACTTGCTTCATGGAGTCGCGAGCAGAAATGCCGATTTTATACTCGGAATATAGACGGGACTTCACCTACTAACAAAGATCGATACAAGTCTCTGCAGAGACAGGTGGAACAGAATTTCTATCCCTATTATGTCACCGCCGGCACGGCGAGGAGCACTCAACGACCGGGAACCCCTAAATCAATTACCCCCGCAACCCAAACTACACCTGTCGAACAAAATAGCAGCCAGTAGGCCCTTTCTCACGATCCCTGCATGCGCAAGGCGGAAAAGACGCAGTCGCGGCAGATGATGTTTTATAATTCGAGGTCGGCAGGGTAACAGAGCTGGCGACGTCGGCACCGGCTCAAGGCCAACGTTAATCCGGAGCTGGGCTCGCACCCGCAATTGGCCGAACCACAAATTCCTCACGATCGCCGTCTAAAGATTGAATGCTTGCTGAGTTCGGTTTGCTTTCTTCAAACGATCGGGGAGCGGAGTTTTTCGATCAAGATCGTTCAGCGTTTCACCGTCGCAACGGCTCAGAAGATTGACCAACTCGTTCTCGCTCCTGAAGTTGTAGAACTTCTTCTCGGGAGCGAAGTGGACGACGACTGTCTTCTTTCGCGCCAGGAGCCACAGCATGTTCTGGACCGAGCCGGAACTCTTTCCATCCCATAGAACGAACCCGAGATCGGCGACCTCCGCCAATTCCCGTCCTCTCGCGCGTAGAATTCCCGTCCTTGCAGCTTCGCGTCGACAACAACGTTTCGGGTTGGCCAGCTTCCGACATTGTTCCGCGGTGCTGTTCCAACGAAATACACCGTCACATCGGAGTAGCCCAGTTCGTGCAGGCAGGACTGAATCGCCTTAGCCGCACCGGGAGCCGGAGAAAAACGGTGGCCATCGATTCCTACCCCCGAAAATCAATGCTCCGCAGCACGATCCCCGGCGGCGTGCCTTCGAACTCCGTCGCCTGATATTTGCGTCCGGTGCAGGCTTCGATGCGCTCGCGCAGGCGCGTGAACTGCTCTTCGCGCTCGCTGGGCCTGGCGCGCGGGCCGCGCTCGAGGTCGTCCATGGCGGAGGTCGAGATCGCGCAGGCGATCTCCTTACTGCCGTCCTGCATCGAGAACTGGACGATGCCGCGGTCCTGGTCGTGGGCGATGAAGCGGCTGCTGGTGAGCGTCATGGGCTGGTCCTTTACGCGATGGCTTCCGGTGCGCTCCCTCTCCCGCTTGCGGGGGAGGGTTGGGGTGGGGGTGTCGCCGCGAGCGAGAACCCCCGTGTGGAGAGAACCCTCACCCGGCGCGCGGGACGATGCTTCGCATCGCCCGGACGCGCCGACCTCTCCCGCAAGCGGGAGAGGCGCTGCAGCGCGCCCGCGGCCTACAGCTTGCTTCAACTCTCGGCCGAGAGCCTGACAAAATCGTCGAACAGGGCCGTCACCAGCGCCCGGTGGCGGGTGTCCTCGGCGGGCAGGCTGGCGGCATAGAGGTTGAGCAGATGACGCGCCTTCACCGCGGCCTCCGGCCACGACATCGCGGGCGCCGTCATCATGCGGTTTTCGAGCTCGGCCTCGCGCTCGCGCAGCTCCCTGACCTGGGCCTCGACATCGGCCAGCGCGCGGCGCAGATCGGTTGCCTTCTGGGCGGCCATGCCGCGATGGGCGTCGAGATCGACCGGGATGTCAGTCATTTCAGGCACTCGCGTCGATACGTTGGGCATCCGCCAGGTCGACCGAGCCGATCGAAAGCATCTCCGTCGCACCGCGCACGCCTTCGGAGGGCACCGTGATCATGGTGGCGATGCGGCGCCAGGCCGGGAACGACAGTCCCTCGATCGTCTCCTCGTCGGTGACGACCTCATAGGCGCCCGCCGGCAATTCGCGCACGATGCCGCGGATGTGGAACGGATGCCTGAAGGTGATGGTTTCGCGCCGCGAACGGATGGTCATGCGCGCCTGCCTTTCGCAAAGAGGAGCCCCAACCGACGCCGACTGCGGCGAGCATGCACTTGTTGCAGGGCAATAGCCAGCACTATCGCCCCCAGCCCGCGTGCACCGCGGCCGCAGGCAGCGCGCGCTCGTGGCCGGCGCTTTTGTCCTCGCAATCGGCGTGGTGCACGCGTACGCTTCATCGTGTCAGCGCAGCTCACGCAATTGCCGCAGCTCGCTTGCGCTGCACCTTTCGCGTATCGTATGCGCGGCACCGCGTGCCACTCTCGTCGCCGCGTGCCTCGCGTATACAGTAGCGTCATTCTCGCAATCGGACGAACCGAGCGAATTCAAAACCCCAGAGGAGACCGACATCATGGCCAAGGGACAGCAACGCAGCAACCGCGAGACCAAGAAGCCGAAGAAGGACAAGGTCAAGACAAGCGCCGCCGCACCGAGCCGCAAGGATGCCGCCTGGCAGCCGGAGATCGGGTCGGGGAAGAAGAAGTAGGGGCAGAGGGAGAAGCGCCGCCGTCGTCTCTTCTACGTCGCGCTTTTCAGCTATACTCGCCCCGGTAGCATCACCGGGAGGGGCTGACCTGTGGAGTACGAACCCAAAACCGACCACCACACCACACCGAAGAACCTCGTCATCTGCTGTGACGGCACCGGCAACGAGATCTCGGAGAACATCTCCAACGTCCTGAAGCTCTATCGCTGCCTGCGCAAGACCGACAGGACGTCGCCGCGGCAGGTGGTGTTTTACGATCCGGGCGTCGGCACGGTGACGGAGCCGTCGACGTGGCACCGGCTCAAGGCCAATATCAATCTGGTGCTGGGGCTAGCCACCGGCTACGGGCTCGATGACAACGTGCTCTCGGCCTATTGCTTCCTGGTCGAGCACTACGCGCCCGGCGACAAGATCTATCTGTTCGGTTTTTCGCGCGGTGCCTACACGGTTCGCGTGCTGGCGGGGCTGATCCACAAAATTGGGCTGATCTCGCCGGAGCAGGCCAACCTCGCGGGCAGTGGCCTCGTCGCCTACAAGCAATATTCCGGCACCGGGCGCGGCAACGACATCGAGGACCTCAAGGACATCGCCGTCGACGAGCAGGGGCCGCTGCCGAAAGACCAATTCGATCTCGCCGCCCAGTTCGCGCGCATCACCTCGACGCGCTGGCCGACCATCCACTTCATCGGCGTCTGGGACACGGTGGCGAGCGTGATCGTGCCGCGGCGCGACGTCTTCTTCCTCGTCTTCAGCCTGGAGGAGCTCGCCTTCACGCTGCGCAATCCCAGCGTCAACATCTTCCGCCAGGCGATCGCGATCGACGAGCAGCGCTGCATGTTTCGCCTCAAAGAGTATGAGCAGCCGCAGGACTATTGGCGCAACCGCTACGTGCCCGACGAGAAGAAGGAGCCGCAGGACATCTTGCAGGTGTGGTTCGCCGGCGTGCATTGCGACGTCGGCGGCGGTTATCCCGAGGCCGAGAGCGGCGAGTCCAAATATCCGCTGATCTGGATGATCGAGGAGGCGGCGAAGGCGGGGCTGAACTTCAACCCGCGCACGGTGAACCAGCTCGCCTGGGGCGTCCAGCGCAAGAACTCGCCGTTCCAGTATGTGCCGCCCGAATACACCGGCAAGGTGGGCGAGCTGCACAATTCGATGACGGCGCTCTGGCGCGTGCTGGAGTATCTGCCGAAGCGCGCGACATACAAGGAATGGCCGGAGCGGAAGGTGTTTTTGGGCTTTTACATCCCCGATTGCGAACCGCGCCTCATCCCCGAAGGCGCGCATGTGCATGAGAGCGTGGTGAAGCGGATGGCGGTGGAGCCGGACTACCGGCCGGTGAATTTGCCGAAGGATTATGTGACGGTGCCGATGCCGGTGCGGCCGGGTGTGGCGGCGGAGACGGAGGAGATCGTGGCGGGGTGAGATGGTGGCCGGCCTCGTCATTGCGAGGAGCCCTTGTGACGACGCAATCCAGGAGTCTTTCCGCGGAGGCAGTCTTGATTGCTTCGCTGCGCTCGCAATGACGAAGCGCCGCCTCACCCCGCTACCGCCGCTTTTCTCCATTCGCCGACACTTTTCATTAAAATTCTCAGGCCCGCCTTAGCCGGATCGAATCTTCTCCTTTGCATGATCGCGTCCCTGACCACCGCGCCGTCCGCGGAATTGGAGGAGAGTGCCAATGCATCCGCGCCGACATGCCCGTGTGAAGCCCGCAGGCCTGGTGTCCCGCCAGGCCAAGATCATCACCGACCCGCGCGCGCCTGTGATCGTCTGCACGCTGATCGACTATTCGGCCGGCGGGGCCTGCGTCGATCTCGGCGGGCAGGTGAAGATTCCCGACAGGTTCGAGCTGCTGCACGTCAACACGAAAAAGCGCTGCCGCATCGCGTGGAAGCGCGGGACGCGGGTGGGCGTGGTGTTTTAGGCACCTGTCGCTTTCGTCGTCCTGGCCTAGTGCGCAATTGCGCACTAGGCCAGGACGACGGCGGAATTTAACGCACGGCCGTGCACCCCTCACCCGAACCTACTTCCGCATCCTGGCTTTCGCGCCCGCGACGATCTGCATCGCGACGCCGGCGATCCAGCCGAACAAAGCGAACCAGCTCCAGGCGATATGCGGCTCGAGGCGCAATACGATGATGGCGACGGAGGCGAATGCGGTGAGCGTGGCGCAGAGCGTGCCGGCGGCGCTCAGCAGTTCCGCAGCATCGATGGCGCTGTGCGCCTCGTCGAAGGGAAGCTGCGGCGTGTCGATGCCGAGATAGAAGCCGACGAAGCCCAGCACCATCATCAGCAGCAGGAACCCCTCCGTGGTGAGCGCGGGGATGGCAGATCCGACATAGGCGCCGACGAACAGGCCGCACGCCGCGCCTGCCATCGCCAGACCCACGCGCTCGATGACGTGGGCAGCCTTCCGGACACGAAACCGCATGACGGGCCTCCGCGAGGAGTTGGATGCGCGCGAGGTTAGGCCAGATTTGCCTGAGGTGGAAGGTGAGGAGAGTTACGGATGCGTGAGGGAGAGTTGACGAAAAAGCGCACCACTCGCAGGCCCCCCCTCACCTCGCCCCGAACGTGGTCTTGCCGAACAGCGCCTTCTGCGTCGAGGGCTGCGAGCGCCAGAATTGCGGCGGGGCTTCGACCTCGCCGCCGAGTTCGGCTGCGGCGTGCCAGGCCCAGCGCGGGTCGTAGAGCATGCCGCGGGCGAGCGCGACCATGTCGGCCTTGCCCGATGCGACGATCTCTTCGGCCTGCTTGCCCTCCGTGATCAGGCCGACGGCGATGGTCGGCAAGCCGGTCTCGCGCTTGATGGCCTCGGCGAACTGCACCTGATAGCCGGGGCCAAGCGTGATCTTCTGCAGCGGCGACACGCCGCCGGAGGAGGCGTCGATCCAGTCGATGCCGCGCGCCTTCAGCGCGTTGGCGAATGCGATGGTCTGCGCTAGGTCCCAGCCGCCCTCGACCCAGTCGGTCGACGACACCCGCATGCCCACCGGTTTTTCGCGCGGGAATACCGCCCGGACAGCGTCGTAGATTTCGAGCGGAAAGCGCATGCGGTTCTCGAGCGAGCCGCCATATTCGTCGGTGCGCTTGTTGGAGATCGGCGACAGGAACTGGTGCAGGAGATAGCCGTGCGCGCCATGCAGCTCGATGGCGTCGATGCCGATGCGATCGGCGCGTTTCGCAGAGTCGACGAAGGCGTCGCGGATGCGCTTGAGGCCGGCGGCGTCGAGCGCCAGCGGCGCGGCCTCGCCCTCCTTGTGCGGCAGCGCCGACGGCGCCACCGTCCGCCAGCCGCCCTGGTCAACTGGAATGAGCTGTCCACCGTCCCAGGGGCGCGCGCTGGAGGCCTTGCGGCCGGCATGCGCGAGCTGCATCGCGACCGCGGTGGAGGAATGCTTGCGCACCGAGGTGAGGATCTGCTTCAGCGCGGCTTCGGCGGCATCGCTGTAGAGCCCGAGACAGCCCGGCGTGATGCGGCCGATCGCCTCGACATGGGTCGCCTCGATGCAGAACATCGCAGCCCCCGACAGGCTGAGATTGTTGATGTGGGTGAAGTGCCAGTCGGTGGGAACGCCGTCGTCGGCCGAATACTGGCACATCGGCGACACCACGATGCGGTTCTTCAATGTCAGGCCGCGCAGCTTGATCGGAGAAAACAGGGCGCTCATGCGGGGAGTTCCGAAAGGGATGGAGGGGATGGAAGCAATTGCATGAAGTGTAGTGGGCGGATGTGAGAATGCCACCTGCGCGGCGGGAATGGCCGCGCGCGGGGCCATGCATTTCGCGCGCACATGATCAGCGGCACATGATCACAAGAGCGCGAAGGCCGGGACGACACGGAGCATGTGGCGCCGCCTACCACCCCTCACTTGTACACAAACGCCCCGTCATCGAGATCCGTCTTCGGGATCTCGTCCTTCTCGGTCCAGTAATCCTGGCTGTGCTGCCATTCCGGCTTGTCGCCGCGCTTGGGCAGCAGGTTGATGTCGCGCATGATGTAACCGGGGTTGAAATTCTCCGGATCGATCCAGGGCAGGATCGGCATGTTGTGGTCTTCGGGACGCAACGCCACCTCGACCTTCTTCGCGCCCTTGGTCTTCATATGGGCGAGCAGACGGCAGACGAAATCGGCGACGAGATCGACGCGCAGCGTCCAGCTGGCGCGGAAATAGCCGAACACCCAGACCAAGTTCGGCACGCCCGTGAACATCATGCCGCGATAGGTGACGGTGTCGCCGAAGGCCAGCGGCTTGCCGTCGATCTCAAAGCCGATATCGCCGAGGGCCGCGAGATGGAAACCGGTCGCGGTGACGATGATATCGGCCTCCAGCCGCTTGCCGGATTTGAGCTGGATGCCGTTCTCGACAAAGCATTCGATCTCGTCGGTGACGACGGAAGCCTTGCCGCTGGCGATGCCCTTGAACAGGTCGGCGTCGGGCACGAAGGCGATGCGCTGCCGCCACGGCCGGTAGCTCGGCGTGAAGTGCGTCTCGACATCGTAGTCCGGACCGAGCACCGCGCTGATCTGGCCGATCAGCTCCTTCTTCACCTGCTCCGGCTTGGAGATGCAGAGCTTGGTGAACGCATCCTGCTCGAACAGGATCTTGCGGCGGACGATCTCGTGGATCCATTCCTCGTCGACCTGAAGCCGGCGCAGCTCCTCCGCGATCTCGATGGCATTGCGGCCGAGGCGGAAGTAGGTCGGCGAGCGCTGCAGCATGGTGACATGTGCGCATTTGTCCGCGATGTTCGGCACCAGCGTTGCCGCCGTCGCGCCCGAGCCGATCACGACCACCTTCTTGTTCGCGAGGTCGATATCATCGGGCCAGGTCTGCGGATGAACGATGCGGCCCTTGAAGCTATCAGTGCCTTTCCATTCCGGCGTGTAGCCTTCCGAATGTCGGTAGTAGCCCTGGCACATCCAGAGGAAATTGGCGGTGAAGGTTTTCGGCTCGCCGGTGTCGGTCGTCACGGCGTCGATGGTCCAGAGATTCTGCTCGCTCGACCAGCTCGCGGAATTGATCTTGTGCTTGTAGCGGATGTGGCGGGCGATATCGTTGTCGTCGATCACCTCGTTCATGTAGGTGAGGATTTCCTCGGCGGTCGCGATCGGCGGACCGACCCAGGGCTTGAAGCTATAGCCGAAAGTGTGGAGGTCGCTGTCGGAGCGGATGCCGGGATAACGATGCGTGGTCCAGGTGCCGCCGAACGTCGCCTGCGTCTCCAGGATGACGAAGCTCGCGCCGGGAAGCTGCTTTGTCATGTGATAGGCGCTGCCGATGCCGGAGATGCCGGCACCGACGATCAGCACGTCGAAATGTTCAGAGGCCTGTTTGGCCGAGGCGTGACTGCGAACAGCGACATTCATTGGTGCTTCTTGCCTTGCTTGTTTTTATGGCCGCCCTTGATTGGGCGACGCGTTTCCTCCGCGACGGGCATGGGTGCCCATCGCGCTTCCGCACTAAAATGACACAGATCGAGCCGCGATCAAATCACAGCGCAGCACCCCAGCTCCGCGCGGTCTGCAAGATCCAGTCGCGATAGAGCGTGAGCGGCGTGACCCCGGTCAATCCGCCGCAGCCGGCGGCACCGTTCGGCCCGGTCGACCAGCTGATGACGCCGACAAGCACGGCACCGTTCGGCTTGTCCTCGAACACGGGACCGCCGGAATCGCCGGTGCAGGCGCCGATTCCGTCGCGAACACCGTTGGTTACGGGATCGACCAACCGGATCTGGAGCGTGCCGGGCTGACCTGTCGCAACGAGGCCGGCAACACGCGTCGCCCCGCCGCTCTTGCCGTCGCCGCGCACGGTGACACCGATGCCGGCAATGACGAAGCGGCTGCCGACCTGGATTGGAATGTTTGGTGCGCCGACCGGCACCGTCGATTTTCCCTTGAGTGGAATTTCCAGTTGCAGCAATGCCACGTCGGCGGTGGCGCGGTGCGCCTGCATCGCCTGCATGTTGAAGTTCGGATGGATCGCGACGGTGCGGACATTGAGCAATTGAGGCGCACCGTCAGCACCACGATCGACGATCTTGTACTCCGCGCCAGGCTGCACGCAGTGAGCAACCGTCAGCACGAGTTTTGGTGCGATCAGGCTGCCGGTGCAGAAATTGCCGCGCGAGCCGACGATGGTGACGACGACGCGCGCAACGCCGTCGGCCTGCGGCGTGCCGCCGCCGACGATGGCACGGGCGGGAGCGGCAAGCAGCAACATGGCGATGAGAGTTGCAAGCTTCTTCATGGGAACACGCTTTGGCATCAGCATCGGTGAGGGCTGGAGATTGCGTCGGACTGGCCCTTGCCGATATCGCATGCTAGCCCTCTTGGAAAGGCATTGACGAGGGCAGGACAGTGGCGATCGAAGCTGTGATCTTTGATTTTGGCGGCGTGCTGACGAGCTCACCGTTCGAGGCGTTCGCGCGGTACGAGACCGAGCGCGGCCTGCCCGTCGATCTCATCCGGCGCACCAATGCCGCCAATCATCTGGAAAATGCCTGGGCCAAGTTCGAGCGCGCCGAGGTCGATATCGACGCGTTCGATCATTTGTTCGCCGAGGAATCGCGCGCGCTCGGCGCGGAGGTGCGCGGCCGCGATGTGCTGCCGCTGCTTCAGGGCGATTTGCGCCCCGAGATGGTCGAAGCGCTGAAGCGCATCAAGGCGC
Organism: Bradyrhizobium sp. 21; assembly: GCF_023073335.1. Lineage (GTDB taxonomy): Bacteria > Pseudomonadota > Alphaproteobacteria > Rhizobiales > Xanthobacteraceae > Bradyrhizobium. Next base: position 579,409 of record NZ_JADPJG010000035.1, on the reverse strand, counting down.
AGTTCAAGACCGGCTGCATCACCAACAATCTGCCGGCCAACGCGATCGGCAGCATGACCGGGCGCTCGCTCTACGTCGCCGAGGTGATGGTGCTGTTCGACCATGTCATCGAGTCCGCCAAGATCGGCCTGCGCAAGCCGGACCCGCGCATTTACCAACTGATGGTCGAGACGCTGAAGGTCGATCCCAACAATTGCGTCTATCTCGACGATCTCGGCGTCAACCTCAAGCCCGCGCGCGAGATGGGGATGACGACGATCAAGGTCACCAGCGGCGCGCAGGCGATCGCCGCGCTCGAGACGGCGACGGGATTGAAGCTGAGCTAGCCCATCATTCTCCGTCAAACGTCCTACTCCGCCGCGGCAACGATCCGCTCCGGGAAGGCGGCAGCGAGCGAGGCGCGATCCGGCTTCAGCACGCCGCGCTCGGTGATGAGCCCTGTGACGAGGCGTGCCGGGGTCACGTCGAACGCGTAGTTCGCGACTGGCGAGCCCTCGGGCACGATACGCACCGTCTCAAGCCTACCATCGGCCGTGCGGCCGGTCATGTCGGTGACCTCCGTGCCACTGCGCTGCTCGATCGGGATGTCGCGAATGCCGTCATCGACGGCGAAGTCGATCGTCGGCGACGGCAGTGCGACATAGAACGGCACGCCATTATCGTACGCGGCGAGCGCTTTCAAATAGGTGCCGATCTTGTTGCAGACGTCGCCATTGGCGGCAACGCGATCGGTGCCGACGATAGCGAGATCGACCATGCCGTGCTGCATCAGATGACCGCCGGTGTTATCGGGGATCACGGTGTGAGGCACGCCGTGATGACCGAGCTCCCAGGCCGTGAGCGAGGCGCCCTGGTTGCGCGGACGTGTCTCGTCGACCCAGACATGGACCTTGATGCCGCGCTCATGCGCGAGATAGATCGGCGCCGTGGCGGTGCCCCAATCGACGGTGGCAAGCCATCCGGCATTGCAATGGGTCAGCAAATTGACCGTCTCGCCCGGCTTCTTCGCCGCGATCGCCTCGATCAGCTTCAGGCCGTTGGCGGCGATGCCGCGGTTGATCTCGACGTCCTGCTCGACGATCTCGTCGGCGCGCGCATAGGCAGCTTCCGCCCGTTCAACCGGATCAACCGGCGCGAGCGTCGCGCGCATCTCGTCGAGCGCCCATTTCAGATTGATCGCTGTCGGCCGCGCCACAATCATCGTCTCGTAGGCGTGCTTCAGCCCAGCGTCGGAACTGTCCTCGCGCATCGCGAGCGCCATGCCATAGGCTGCGGTCGCGCCGATCAGCGGCGCACCGCGCACCAGCATGTCGCGGATCGCAACCGCTGCGGCTTCACATGATTTCAGACTTGCGATGACGAATTCATGCGGCAGCCGGCGCTGGTCGATCGCGCCGACCGACCAGCCGTCGCGCTCGCGCCAGATGCTGCGAAAATGCTTGCCGTCGACATTCATGGCATTCTGCCTTTCGTATCACGCCCGCAGGATGCGCCCGGCCACCGCATCGAGCTTCTTGAGAAGCTCGGGATC
>NZ_JADPJG010000035.1:465446-577812 GCF_023073335.1 Bradyrhizobium sp. 21 | reverse complement strand
GGTCCGAGCCGATCGGGCACGGCTCGTGCTCGCGCGGAAAGTCCTTTGCCAGCCGCGCCACTAGGGCCTTGGCCTTGTCGGCGTTGGACGTCAGCACGCGGATGATGTCCTGCACCGTGACGGCGTCGTGATCGGGATGCCAGCAATCGAAATCCGTCACCATCGCGACCGTCGCGTAGCAAATCTCGGCCTCTCGCGCGAGTTTTGCCTCGGGCATGTTGGTCATGCCGATCACGGAATATCCCAACGTCTTGTAGGTCATGCTCTCCGCGTAGGTGGAGAATTGCGGCCCCTCCATGCAGACATAGGTGCCGCTGCGTCCGATCGCGATGCCCTCGGCTTCCGCGGCCGCGGCAAGATGGATGCGCAGCCGCGGCGAGACCGGGTGCGCCATCGACACATGCGCGACGCAGCCCCGGCCGAAGAACGAGCTCTCGCGCTTGTGGGTGCGGTCGACGAATTGATCGACGAGAACGAAGGTGCCGGGCGACAGTTCCTCCCTGAAGGAGCCGCACGCCGACAGCGAGATCAGGTCGGTGACGCCGGCGCGCTTCAGGACGTCGATATTGGCGCGATAGTTGATGTCGGAGGGCGACAGCCGGTGACCCTTGTCGTGGCGCGGCAGGAACACGATCGGCAGGCCGGCAATGGAGCCCCGCCGCAGGGGGGCCGATGGCTCACCCCAGGGACTCCTGATCACCTCTTCGCGAGCGTCCTCCAGTCCCGGCAGGTCGTAGATGCCGGAGCCGCCGATGATGCCCAATACCGCCTGCGCCATGCCTGCTCCACCCCGTTCGCCACGTGCGACATGGCTAAGCTATGCCAGTTTTGCGGCGGTTTTGGAACGGGGGCGGTAGGGTGGGGTGTCATCAAGAGAATGGCACTGCCCACCACACATTCGGTGTCGTCCCGGCGCAGGCCAAGACCCATACCGCGAGGTCTCTCGACGGCAGATGGTATTAATCCCGAACGACCAGTCTTCGCCAAACTACTCCCTGGGGTAATGGGTCCTGGCTTTCGCCAGGACGACCCCGATCGCTAAGCCGCGTTCGCCGGCTGCAGCTGGGTCGCAACCATGCGCTCCAGCGTCTCGACGGACTGGAAATTCTCCGGCGTGATCTCGGACTGCGGGATGGTGAAGTCGAACTCGGCTTCGACGCCGAGCATCAGATTGACCATGTCCATCGAGGTCAGGCCGACATCGACGAGCTTGGCCTGCGGCGTGATGTCGGCGGTGAGCGAGTTCTGTGCGAGGATGCCCTTCACCAGCTTGATGATGCGATTGCGCAATTCGGTGTCGAAAGCCTGCATCGGTAAATTCCCATCTGTCGATAAAGGTCGGACCGGTTGCCGGCTACGATGGGCACGGTAAGCCGATCCCGCAATGGGCGGCATCATTACTTCGCGTTTCTTAGTAAACGATGACTCAGATTGTCTGGAATTCCCGCTTCTTACAGATCCCTAACGCGATCGCGGAAATCCGGGCGATGCAAACAACCCGAACTTAACTGTTCGTTCGGAATTGGGCTTTGTTTACCCTCTATTTCATCGACGAATTTGAATTAAATCCGTAGCCTCATCTCATAAGCAAAGATGGTCGAAGGATCGCTCAAGCGGCATCGCGAATGATGCCGGCGATCCTGAACGGCAAACCGGAGGCGGACGAGCATGAACGTGCGTGAAGCAGTCCTCACTGTCGACGAAACGCAGACGAGCTTTCTCGAGCAGGGTCCATCCCTCGTCGAGCGCGCCGCCCGGACCGCCGCCGCAGCGGCAGCCGACGCAGACGGTGTCGATCGTGACGCCCGCTTCCCCCACAAGGCTTTCGAGGTCGCGCGTGAGCAGAAGCTGCTCGGCGTCATGATCCCGGTCGAGTTCGGCGGCTTCGGTGCCTCGGTCCACGACGTCACCGACATCTGCTACACGCTCGGGCGCGCCTGCGCTTCCACGGCGATGGTCTACGCGATGCACACCACCAAGGTTGCCTGCGTCATCCGGCACGGCCACGGCATTCCGTGGATGGAAACCATGATGCGCCGGGTCGCCCGCGACCAATGGCTGCTCGCCTCCTCCACCACCGAAGGCCAGAACGGCGGCAACATCCGCGCCAGCGCGGCGGCGGTCGACCACGCCGGCGACACCGTCTCGCTCGTGCGCGACGCCACCGTGATCTCCTACGGCGCCGAGGCCGACGGCCTCGTCACCATCGCCCGTCGCGCCACCGACGCTTCCGCGTCCGACCAGGTGCTGCTGGCGCTCGCCAAGGACGATTATTCGCTGAAGCAGACGCAGGGCTGGGAAACGCTCGGCATGCGCGGCACCTGTTCGACCGGCTTCGAGCTGAAGGTCGATTGCCCCGCCGACCGCGTCTTCCCCGAAGCCTATGACAAGATCCACGCCCAGACCATGACGCCGTTCGCACATCTGTGCTGGTCCTCGGCCTGGGCCGGCATCGCGGCAGCCGCAGTGACCCGTGCGCAGGCCTTCGTCCGCAAGGCGGCGCGCGGCTCCGGCGGCCAGATGCCGCCGGCCGCAGCACATTTCACCGCCGCAAAGATGTCACTGGCCAAGCTGCGGGCGTTGATATCGGCCAATATCGACGCCTTCGCCCACGCCGAGCACGACGAACGCGCCCTCGGCTCGCTCGACTTCCAGTCTTCGATCACGCTGTTGAAGGTGCAGGCTTCCGAGCTCGCGGTCGAGACCGTGATGCATGCGATGCGCACTGCCGGCCTTTCCGGTTACCGCAACGACGGTGAGTTCACCATGGGCCGCCATCTGCGCGACGTGCTGTCGTCGCCGATCATGATCAACAATGACCGCATTCTGGCCAATGCCGCGACCTCCACGCTGATGAGCGGCGTGCCGTCGAGCCTTCGTGACTGACGTGCCTTTTCATAACTGACGTGCCTTGGCGACCAAACCAACAAGAATAATTTCAGATAGCAGGAAGTCGAACATGAACATTGCTGTTCTGCCCAATTCGCCCGAGACCGCGCCGCAGGCTGTCGATCCGCTCGATCATCTCGCCGACAAGCTGTTCCATTCCATGGGCTCGGACGGCGTCTACGCCCGCACCGCGCTCTATGAGGGCGTCGTCGAGAAGCTCACCGCGCTGATCACGAGGCATCGCGAAGCCGGCACCGAAGTGATGCGCTTTCCGCCGGTGATGAGCCGTGCCCAGCTGGAGAAATCCGGCTATCTCAAGAGCTTTCCGAACCTGCTCGGCTGCGTCTGCGGCCTGCACGGCACCGAACGCGAGATCAACGACGCGGTGAGCCGCTTCGATGCGGGCGGCGACTGGACCAGCTCGCTCTCGCCGGCAGACCTCGTGCTGTCGCCGGCGGCCTGCTATCCCGTCTATCCGATCGCCGCGAGCCGCGGACCTTTGCCGAAGGGCGGCCTGCGCTTCGACGTCGCCGCCGACTGCTTCCGCCGCGAGCCGTCAAAACATCTCGACCGGCTGCAATCGTTCCGGATGCGCGAATATGTCTGCATCGGCACGCCCGACGACGTCGCCGATTTCCGCGAGCGCTGGATGGTGCGCGCGCAGGCGATCGCGACCGATCTCGGCCTGACCTTCCGCGTCGACTATGCCAGCGACCCGTTCTTCGGCCGCGTCGGCCAGATGAAGGCGGTGAGCCAGAAGCAGCAGCAGCTCAAGTTCGAGCTGCTGATCCCGCTACGCTCGGAGGAGCAGCCGACCGCCTGCATGAGCTTCAACTATCACCGTGAGCATTTCGGCATCACTTGGGACATCCAGGACGCCAATGGCGAGCCGGCCCACACCGGCTGCGTCGCCTTTGGCATGGACCGGCTGGCCGTCGCCATGTTCCACACCCACGGCACTGATCTTGCCGCCTGGCCCGCCAAGGTGCGGGAAATCATCGGCCTGCAGCCGCCGGCTCCGGCCGATGCCCATGGCGAAGGCTGGCGCTAACTGAACGAGGCCTGTCATTTCCACGGGAAAGACGAGTGTGATCCATACCAAGGTCCGATGCCGCGAGATCACCGAGGCCGACGTCGATGCGGTCGCGGACCTGCTGACGCGCGGCTTCGTCGGCCGCTCGCGCAACTATTGGATCCAGGGCCTGCGCCGGCAGGCCTTCCGGCCCGTGCCGGAGGGCTATCCCCGCTTCGGCTACATGCTCGACAATGACGGCACGCCCGTCGGTGTGCTGCTGCTGATCTACACGGCGCGAAAGGACGGCGATGAGACCGCCATCCAGTGCAATTTGTCGAGCTGGTATGTCGATCCGGCCTACCGCAACTACGCCCCGCTGCTGACCAAGATCGCGCAGCGGCACAAGGACGTCACCTATCTCAACATCAGCCCGGCGCCGTGGACCTGGCCGATCATCGAGACGCAGGGCTTTCGCGCCTATTGCCGCGGCATATTCTTCTCGGTGCCGGCGCTGGCGCGCCCCCCGCGCTGGAGCAAGATCGAGGTCATCTCGCAGCACGCCAAGGCGATCGACGGACTATCCGAGGCCGAGACCGAGCTCTTGACGCGGCATGCGCGCTACAATTGCCTCAGCCTCGTCTGCCGCACGCCAAAGGGAACGTTCCCCTTCATCCTGCAACCGGTGCGCATCCGCCGCGGCTTCATCGCGCCGCCCGCGATGAAGCTGATCTACTGCCGCAGCGCCGCCGAATACACCGAATGCGCCGGCCGCATCGGCCGGCTGCTGCTGCGGCTCGGCAAGATCTCGGTCGCCGTCGATTCCAATGGCCCGGTTCCCGGCCTCGTCGGCATCTACACCGAGCGGCGCGGCCGCAAATATTTCAAGGGCCCGCACCGTCCGCAGCTCGCCGACCTCACGGACACGGAACTCGTCCTGTACGGGCCTTGAACAGGGCCGCAGCTCGCACCCTAGCCCCGTCACCCTGAGGCGCTCGCCGCGCACAGCGCGGTGAATCTCGAAGGATGAACGGCCGGGATGCAGCCGGGCCCGTCGCCCTTCGAGGCCTCCGCTTCGCGCCGGCGCCTCAGGGTGACGGTAAACTGCAACCTGCATTCAAGCGTCGCACCGTGTCAGCACACGCTTCTCTCCATCGCTGGTCACCCTCCGTAAACTACTGCGCTTAAGGGAATTTTCCCGCCTCTTCGCTACCCTCGGCAGCGGAATTACGTTGCGTTAAGTCAATTGCCCGCCGAGACCCAGCCGCCCCATGACATCGATCCGCGACAACGAGCTTGGTGCATGCCGCGAAGAGGGCCCGGAGGCCCTCGTCGGGTTGAGCCAGCTTGCGCTCGACCACATGGAGCAAGGCGTCTGCGTCTACGACGCCGACAACAGGATCGTGCTGGTCAACCAGCGTTACCTCACGCTGTTCAACATGTCGGCCGAGATCGTCCGCGTCGGCACGCGCTATCGTGATGTGCTCGGCCACAGCGTCGTGCTCGGCAACATCCCGGCAGAGGCGGTCGACGCGCTCTACGCTTCGCGAATCGCATTGATCGCGGCTGGCAAACCCTTCCGTACCCGCCAGACACTGCCAAGCGGCCTTGTCATAACACTCGAACTGAAGCCGCTCCCCGACGGCGGCTGGATGACGATCTGCGATGATGTCAGCCGGCTCGCCCGACTCGAGGCTGAGCTGCAGCTTCAGACCGAGCGCAGCCAGCATGCGCTCGCCAACATGTCGCACGGCCTGATCATGTATGATGCCGATAGCCGCATCGTCGTCTGCAACGAGCGCTTCCTGAATCTCTACGACCTCGACCCCGACATCGTAAAGCCGGGCGTCACCCACGGCACGCTCATCGACCACTGGCTCTCGCGCGGCAACATGCCGGGCATGTCGGCCGACGAGTTCCACGACACGCGCCTGGACGACGTGCGCGGCAGGAAGGCAAAGACCCTGCTGGTCATGCGCTACGACGGGCGGATGGTGCAGGCGGTCTCCCGCTTTCTGCCCGACGGCGGCTGGGTCACCGTGCACGAGGACGTCACCGAACGGCTGCAATACGAGGAGACGCTGAGACAGCAGAACTTCATGCTCGACGCGGCGCTGGAAAACATGGCGCACGGGCTCGCCTTCTACGACAGCGACATGCGCCTGCGCGTCTGCAACACCACCTACCGCAAGATCTACCGGCTGTCGCCGGAGGAAACCCGGCCCGGCACGCATCTCGGCGAGCTGATCCAGCGATCGATGGAGAACGGCGCGTTCGCTTCGGAATACACCCCGCAGCAGATCCTGGAAGCCGCCCGCGCGCGGATCGCGGACCGCGATTCCTCCCCGATGCGCCGGAGCATGTCGAACGACACCGTGATCTCGGTGCGCTATTGCGCGCTGGCCGAGGGCGGCTTCGTTGCCACCTACGAGGACATCACCGAGCGCGAGCGCGCGGTCGAGGAGTTGAGCGAGCAATATCGCCGGTTCGACGCGGCCCTGAACAACATGAGCCAGGGCCTGTGCATGCTCGATCCGAGCCTGCACGTCATCGTCTGCAATCGCCGCTATATCGAGATGTATGGCCTGTCGCCCGACATCGTGAAGCCCGGCGTCTCGATGCGCGAGATCATGGAGCACAGCTGCGATCTCGGTATCCACCCGAACACGACGGGCGCGAAGATCTACGCCGACTATGTCGAAAGGTTGCGCGAGGGTGAGCACACGTTGCACCGCCATTTGAGCGATGGCCGCATCATCAAGCTCAATCACAAGCGAATGGAGCACGGCGGCTGGGTCGTCACCTATGAGGACGTCACCGAGCGCCACAAGGCGCAGGCCCGCGTCGCGCACATGGCGCGGCACGATTCGCTCACCGACCTGCCCAATCGCACGCTGTTCCGCGAGAAGATGGGCGAGGGGCTGAACCAGGTCGCGATCGCCGGCGGCGCGATGGCCGTGCTGTGCTTCGACCTCGACAATTTCAAGACCGTCAACGATCGCCTCGGCCACGCCGCCGGCGACCGGCTGCTGCGCTGGGTGGCGGCACGGCTGAAGGAGAATGTCGGCGAGCACGACACCGTTGCGCGCCTCGGCGGCGACGAGTTCGCCGTGCTCCAGCGCGGACCGCAGCCGCAATCGGCCGAACGCCTCGCGCGCCGTCTGGTCGAGATCATCGGCCACCCGCCGCCGCTGGAAAGCCAGTCGATCCATGTCGGCGTCTCCGTCGGCATCGCGGTCGCACCCGATCACGGGCTCGATGCCGACGAGCTGATGAAATGCGCCGACCTTGCGCTGTACCAAGCCAAGGCCAAGGGACGCGGCGCCTATCAGTTGTTCGAACCCGAGATGGAGGAACAGGCGCGCAGCCGGCACGCGCTGGAATACGATCTGCGCGGCGCGCTCGAGGCCAACGAATTCCACCTGGTGTTCCAGCCGCAAGTGCGGCTCGACAGCACCGAGCTCACCGGCTTCGAGGCGCTGCTGCGCTGGAAGCATCCCTCACGCGGCCTCGTCTCGCCGGCCGAATTCATTCCGATCGCCGAAGACAACGGGCTGATCGTTCCGATCGGCGAATGGGTGCTGCGCACGGCCTGCGCGACGGCCGCCGCCTGGCCGGATGTCACGGTCGCAGTGAACCTGTCGCCGGTGCAATTCCGCGCGCGCGGGCTGGTGACGATGGTCACCAGCGCGCTTGCCGAGGCCGGCCTGCCGCCGCGGCGGCTCGAGCTCGAGGTCACCGAGACGGCGCTGCTCGACGACAGCGAGGCGACAATCGAGATCCTGCACCAGCTCCGCGCATTGGGAGTGCGCGTCAGCCTCGACGATTTCGGCGTCGGCTATTCCTCGCTCAGCTATTTGCGCAAGTTTCCGTTCGACCGCATCAAGATCGACCGCTCCTTCGTCGGCACGCTCGGCGAAAGCCCGGAGAGCGTCGCCATCGTCCGCACCATCGCGAGCCTCGGCTCGGTGCTCGGCGTCGAGACCACGGCGGAGGGCGTCGAGACGATCGAGCAGCTCGATTTCGTACGTGAATGCGGCTGCACCGCCGTGCAGGGATATTATTTCGGCAGGCCCTGCCCGGCAGCGGAGGTCGGCCACACGATCGAGCGTCTCAACACAGTTCGGCGGGTGGCGTGACGATCTGCGTAGGCTGGCCTTACTGCGTAAGCCCACCCTAGATTCATCAGCTTGCCGCGGGCAGTGCGCTGTCCGGAGGCGCGCCCCACGGGCGCTCGCCGGAGGCCAGCCCGATCAGGCGGCCCTGGATGTAGTCGCAACCCCAGTCGCGCAGCATGTTTGCGGCCTCTTCGTCCTGCACCCATTCGGCCACCGTCTTGATGTCGAGGCGGCGAGCGAGGTCGATCAGGGTCTGCACGAAAGCGCGGTCGTCGGCGGAACGGGTAATGTTCTGCACGAACGCGCCGTCGATCTTGACGATGTCCACGCCGAGCTTGCGCAGATTGCGGAACGAGGTGTAGCCGGCGCCGAAATCGTCGATGGCGATGCGGCTGCCGAAATTCTTCAGCCGCGTGACGAAGCCGCGGACATCATCGATGTCCTGGATCGCGACCGTCTCGGTGATCTCGACGATCAGCCGCTCGGCGACGCCGGGATGGGCCTGCATCAGCGATTCGATGCTCGCCCACCAGTCCGGATCCATGGTCGTATCCGGCGAGATGTTGAGGCTGAGACGGATGTCGGGCGCGGTCGCGAGCTCGGCGACCACGAGCTCGAGCACGCGATGATCGACCAGGCGGATGAGGCCGAGCCGCTCGGCCACCGGCACGATGTCGGGCGCGAGCAGCACCTGGCCGTCGCCCTGGTCCATCCGCACCAGGCATTCGTGGAACGCGCCTTCGCGCGAGGCGGCCGAGACCACCGGTTCATAGGCGAGCTTGATGCGGCGCTCATTCAGCGCCGTGACGATCTCGTCGGTGACGCGGATGTTGACGCGGCGTTGCGCGTCGCGCGCGGCATCGGGACGCCAGGCGGCGAAGGAGCCGACGCGGCGTTGTTTTGCTGCGTCCAGCGTCTCATGGGCGCGATTGACGGCCTCATCGGCAGTGCGGGCATAGCGCGGCAGGCTGACCGCACCGATCGAGGCGGTGACCGACACCGGGCCGGATTTCGTCGGCACCACCTCGTCGCGGATGCCGGCGAGGAAGCGCTCGGCGGCGACGTTCATGTCGTCGACCGTGCAGTTCTTCAGGATCAGGCCGAACTTGTTGCCGGAGAAGCGGCCGAGCACGTCGCCACCGCGCAGGCGCGCGCGGATACGCTTGGCGACGTCGAGGATCACGGCATCGGCAACGTCGAAACCGAAGGCCTCATTGACGCGCGCGAGATGATCGATGTTGACCAGCATGAAGGCCGCGGTCGAGCGGAAACGGGTCGTCTCCTCGATCGCCTCGGCCAGCGCCGCGATCAGATGCGAGCGATTGAGCTCGCCGGTCAGCGGATCGAGCCGGGCCAGCTTCGTCAGTTCCTCGTCGCGGGCGTGGCGCTCATTGTTGATGCGAACGGAGCCGATCGCACGCACCGGGCGGCCGTCGGGACCCGAGAACCAGCGGCCGGTCTCCTCGATCCAGACCACGGGATCGGCAGCGCTCATGCGCACGCCGTACTCGACCCGATAGGGCGTGCCGTCGGCGCCATGCACGGCGGAGGTCTGCGCCAGCGCGGCGGTCCGTAGCGATTGCGCGGGCTCGATCAGCTTGGCAAATTCGGCGCCGGTGGCCAGCCGCTCGGCGGGAATCCCGGGGAAGACGGCGCTGACCTGCTCGCCCCAGACGATGGCATCGTTGGCGATGTCCCAGGCGAACACGGCCTGGCCGAGGGCGGCCAGGATGTCGGAGGCTTGCGGCAATGCGGGGGTCAAAATCGCCTCGTTCCGGGACAGCGGGGAGTCCTGAGTCGGCACAGGATAAAGCCAGATTCGCCATTGACCCTAGGCAAAGTTGATAAACAATTTGGAAACCACGTTTCCTCACGCCGCGGGAACCAAACGGCCCGCCCGGCATAGGCCTTGCGAGTACATGACACGCACCGGCGCCAGCGTCCCGAAACGCGACAGGCCTTGCCGGATCAACGGTGATAGCGATGTTGAGTACCGACCGATCGGACCAGGCGGACAACGGCACGGGCACGGCCCTGGTGCCGCAGCTACCGATGTTGCAATGGGTCAACAAGGCGCCGCTGCCGCGCCCCGATCCCAGCTTCGTCACCCAGCTCATCGCCAATGCCGAGCATCTGCCCCAAACGAGCCGGCTTCGACGCGCGTCTTCCGGGGATGCGCAGGTCGCCTATGGCAGCAAGCATCCACTTCCGAGCGTCACTGCGCGCACGCGGCAGGTGGCTTGAAGGTGATCAGCGCGGCGCGTCGGGAGACGACGGCGTGCCGTTGCCGGGCTGAAGATGCGGCGAGGGGATTTCCGGTGAGGACGTGCTCTGAACCGGCTTCGGCGCGGGGTGATCCATCAGCACGGATTCGGCGACGGATTGCGCCGTGGAGGCAGGCGGCGCCGCTGGTGCCGGCTGTGGCGTGATGACCGGCTCGAACTTGGGCTCCGAAATCGCTTCATCGGCCGCAGCTTCCACCTGACGTTTCGCCTTGCGCGGAGCGGGCGCCGTTGTCTCGGCGACATAGGCAACGCGGCGGCGCGTGCGCTGGGCGATGCCGCCGAGGAAATCGGCCATCGCGAGCAGCACCAGAAGGAAATAGGTGGAGTTGCCGAATTTCGGCCACATCACGAATTCGGCCGCGGCCGCGCCGAACACGATCAGCGACAGCAAATGATCCATCAGGAATTTCGAGCCGGGCCGCGCGCCCTTGACCACTTCGAGCAGCAGCAGCACGATCCCGAGCGCGAGCATCAAATCGCCGAGCGTGACCGGCCAGGCCTCCCCCGTGATCATCGGCACCTTGAACAGCGCGTCCGTAAAGGACACGCCCGGCATCAGGAAGGCGATGCTGTTGTAGACCGCGAGCGGAATCAGGAGCAGCGGGAAACCGACCATCGGCGAAATGCCTTCTCGATCAAGATATCCAGACAGGACAATGCGGCGGCCAAGCATTCGCTCCGCCGCCGTCACTGTCATATCTCATGGGTTGGCCGAAATCAGGCAGGCCAAATCGTCCCGCCTGAAGAAAAAGTCCTGCTCAGGACTCTTTCTTCTTCAGGACCTGACGGCCCTTGTACATGCCGGTCTTGAGGTCGAGATGGTGCGGACGACGGAGCTCACCGGAGTCCTTGTCTTCCACATAGGTCGGCTTCTTGATGGCGTCTGCCGAGCGGCGCATGCCACGACGCGACGGCGAGGTTTTTCTTCTCGGAACGGCCATTTCAATATCCTCTAGGGATTGGTGTTTTGGGGCATCGTCCGCGAGGGGACGGCTCAGCACCCGCAAACCGAGGCGAGCTGAATGCCGGTCAAGGCCGGGCTTATAGAGGAAGGCCGGCCTTAAATCTAGGGTTCTGGGCCGGAAAATACGCCCGAAAAGGACCCGAAATCAGCGATTTTCCCGCCAGCAGGTCGAAAGCGAAGAGGCCTGCGCCCGCGCCACATAGGTCCCGGCGAGCCGCCGCACGCCGGGCCCGGGGGTCCTGGCGCTGCGTTTGACCGGATTCGGCAGGATCGAGGCCAGGAGGGCCGCTTCCCGGGGCGAGAGGTCCTCGGCCGACTTGCCGAAGGCATAGGCGCTGGCCGCCTCGACGCCAAACTGGCCCTGCGGGCCGAGCTCGGCGATGTTGAGGTAAATCTCCAGGATCCGCGCCTTGGGCAGGACCAGGTCGATCCACAGCGCCAGCGGGAATTCCAGCGCCTTGCGGACGAAATCCCGCCCCTGCCAGAGGAACAGGTTTTTCGCCACCTGCTGGGTGATGGTGGAGGCGCCCCGGAACGGCGTGCCGTCCTCCTTCGCGTCGTCGATGGCCTCCCGCAGCGCGCCCCAGTCGATGCCGTGATGCTTGCAGAAATGGGCGTCCTCGGCCGCCACCACCGCGCGCGGCAGTGCGGGCGACATCGCCGCCAGATCGATCCATTCCCGCTGCATCGGCGCGCCGCGGAGCGAGCGCCAGACCATCAGCGTCGAAACGGGATGCCCGGCGCGGTAGAACGGCGCGACCACATAGGGCGCGAGAGCCGCGACCGCGAGCACCAGGAGAAGGATTTTGACGACGCGCAAATCAACCTTTCCAGCGCAGAACGAAACGCGGCCACGGGCCCGGCATTAAGTCTGTGATAATTCGGGCCTTTTCCAGCACTTTTTAGGCCTTCCAAACGATTGACTGAGGCGGGCGCATAAAGGATTGTCCCGCCGAATTTTAGTTCTGGAGCCCTTCTTGATGACCGGCACGTCCCCGTCCGATTTCGCCAAACGTCTGGACAAGACCGCTGATGACACCGAGGCCCTGCTCGGGCGCCTGTTGGCGGACGACATTCTGCCTGATGAGATCGCCCGGCCCAAGCGACTGATGGACGCAATGCGCTATTCGAGCCTCAACGGCGGCAAGCGCCTGCGGCCGTTCCTGGTGGTCGAGAGCGCGGCCGTGTTCGGCGTGCCCCGCGAAGCCGCGCTGCTCGCCGGTGCGGCGCTCGAATGCATCCACTGCTATTCGCTGATCCATGACGATCTGCCGGCGATGGACAATTCGGACCTGCGCCGCGGCCGTCCGACCCTGCACAAGAAGACCGACGACGCCACCGCGATCCTCGCCGGCGACGGCCTCTTGACGCTCGCCTTCGACATCATCACCCGCGACGAGATTCACCGCGACGCCAATGTGCGGCTGCTGCTGACGCGCGCCCTGGCGCGCTGCGCCGGCATCGGCGGCATGGTCGGCGGCCAGATCCTCGATCTCGCCGGCGAAGGCCGCTTTGGCGATCGCGAGCCGGTCGATGTCGCCCGTCTTCAGCAGATGAAGACGGGTGCGCTGCTGCGCTACGGCTGCATCGCCGGCGCGATCCTCGGCCAGGCCTCGCAAAAGGAATATCAGGCGCTCGATGATTACGGCCGCGCACTCGGCGAAGCCTTCCAGATCGCCGACGACCTGCTCGACGTCGAGGGCGATGCGGCCGCGCTCGGCAAGCCCTCGGGCCAGGACGCAGCGATGGGCAAGACCACCTTCGTCACCCAGCTCGGCATCGATGGCGCCAAGCAGCGCGTTCGCGACCTGCTCGCACGCGCCGATAGCGCGGTGTCGATCTTCGGCGACCGGGCCGCCGTGCTGCAAGCGGCTGCGCGGTTCGTGGCCGAACGCAAGAGCTAGTCGCGCGATGGCGAGCGGCAGCAAGGAAGATCCCGCCCTCGCCCGCTTTCGCAAGATGTCGCGGCCGATGCGGCTGATTTATGCGAGGCCGCGGACGTTCATCTCGCTGGCCGTCGGTGTCCTCGTCTGCCTGCTGATACCGGGCTCGCACCGGCTGGTGACGCGGCTGCTGTTCGGCTGGGATGCGCTGATCGCGGTGTATCTGGTGCTGGTCTATACGATGATGCTGTGCAACGACCACCAGCACATCCGCCGCAGCGCCGCGATGCAGGACGACGGCCGGTTCGTGATCCTGCTGGTGACGGCGATCGGCGCCTTCGCGAGTATCGCGGCGATCGTCGCCGAGCTCGGCACGCCGCATCGCGGGGCGTGGGAGCTGACCATCGCGATCACCACAATCGCGTTGTCATGGGCCGCCGTGCACACGACTTTCGCGCTGCATTACGCGCATGACTATTACCGGCACGCCAAGCCAGGCGGTCTTGAGTTTCCGAGTGGCGACAAGGAAGACCACGCCGACTATTGGGACTTCGTCTATTTCTCGTTCGTGATCGGAATGACCGCGCAGGTCTCCGACGTCGGCATCACCGACAAGACCATCCGCCGCACCGCGACAGCGCACGGCATCATCTCTTTCATCTACAACACGGCTTTGCTGGCGCTGACGGTGAACATCGCCGCGAGCGCGATCTCGGCTTGATCTCCCTCTCAAGGGAGTCGTCCTGGCGAAAGCCAGAACCCATTACCCCAGGGAGACGTCGCAGCGCTCAGTTGCCAGCCACAAGTTTTCGCAAAACCAAGGTTGGTGGTTATGGGTCCTGGCTTTTCGCCAGGACGACCATGTGGACCGCAATCCTAGTTACACACCTCGGCATTGGCATCGTTGCCGGGGCCGCCACCGCCGCGATATTCGAGATGGCAACCACGGTTGACCGCACGACAGCCGGTGTTGTTGCAGAATAGCTGTCCGCCACTCGAGCGGCGGCCGGCGCCAGCGGCAGCAGCGATGCCCGCAGCGCCGCCAAAGCCGCCCGCCGCTCCGGCAGCCTCACCGCCGGCCTGACGGCGCTGCCGTGCCGGACGCTCATCGCCGTCGTCACGCTTGGCGGTTGCGGGCTTGGCAGTTGCCGGCTTGGCGACACGCTGCTTCTCGCACTCATTGTCGTCGTTGATCGCATAACCGTCACGGCAGACAATCTTCGTGCACTTGTCACCGTCGGTCTTGAAGCCATGCTCGCAAACCAGCGGGCACACGCGCGACGGCTTGGCCTTGACCGTATCGAGCGCGTCGGTGCTCGCCACCTTCACGTCGAGCTTGGTGCCGGCGTAACGGTTGAACTGCGACAGCGACCGCTGCGAGGACGTCGTCCAATTGCCATCGGCCTGCCCGGAGTAGCAGCCGACGCGGCCGAGCTCGGTCTGCACCGAACGGCTGAGATCGGCCGGCGCAGTGGCCGGCGTCAGCGACGCGACGTTGGGGCCGGTGGGGCTCGCCGCGCTGGCGGGCGCGGCACTCGGCGCCGCGGCAGCGAGGTTGACGCGCTGCTGCTCGGCGGCGGCCGCCTGCTGCTGCGCCTGTTCCTTGGCCTTCTGCGCGACAAGCTGCGCCTGCTCGGCGGCCTTTGCATCCGCGGTGGCCCTGGCCTGCGCATCCTTCTGCGCACCGACGGCGACGAGGCGATCACGCTCGGCTTCGGCCTGCTTCGCCTTCTCGGTGGCAGCCGCATGGGCCTGCTCCGCGCCGATTTTATCGAGTTGAAGCTTGGCAAGGTTGGAATAGAAGCCGTCGGGATGCTGGGCGAGGAACGCCTCCCATGCCGCTCTGTTGCCGACCTGGAGCGAGAGCTCGTAGTCGCGGCGGATATCGGCCTGCGGGTTCGCCACAGGCGCTGCCGTTGCTGCGGCCACCACCTTGACCGGAACCAGCGGCACGTCCTCGCCGCCGAGCGAACCGTATACGAACGGCTCCTGCTTGTTGGCGGTCGACTTGAGCACCTCGTCACGCACGAAGCCGAAGGCGCGGCGGACGTCGAGGCCCGGCGTCGTCAGATGCTTCGACAGCGCAACCGTAAAGGGGCTGTTGGCGCCGTCGCCATCCTGCGCCGTGAAGCCGGCCTTGGCCGAATAGGCGATCAGCGTGTTCGGGCTGGTCGGCTCGACCTGTGCGAGGCCGCGGCCAATGCCGCGCGAGGCGACCGTGCGCTTCATGGTCCTGCCGAACGGATTATCACGGCAGGCATCCAGAATCACCAGGCGAAGCTGCTTGGCAGGCTCGACCGCGACCAGGACGCGGTCGAGCGAGAGCGCCTCGTCATAGACGTCGGTGTCACGCTCCAGCTTGGCGTCGACAGGGATCAGATAGTTCGAGCCTTCGACCTCGATGCCGTGGCCGGCATAGTAGACCACGGCGATGTCGGCATCACGGGTCCCGTCGGCGAATTCGCGCAGCACGCGCCGGGTCTCCAGCGCCGTCAGATCGTGCCGGGAATCGACGATGTCGAAACCAGCCTCCTTCAGCGTCCTGGCCATCACCGAACCGTCATTGACGGGGTTGGTCAGCGACGGCGCATGCTGATAGGCCGAGTTGGCGATCACCAGCGCGACGCGCTTCCCGGCGAAAGCCGGCCCGGCGCCGAACAGCAGCGCGACGGCGAGGAGAAGGGGGCAAAGTCTGAGCAGATTGCGCATGACACGACTTCCGGGTTCAGGGCAGTTCGAGTCCCTTTGGTATGGCTTTAGCAGGGTCCGCCGCGGGCGCTTGTGATGGAAGTCACGAAAGGCAGCGCCGTGGGCAGGCCGAAAGACCCCTTTTGTTTGTCGCGCCAGTCCGCTCGCGGTTCGCGGGGAAATAGGAGCGCGGCGGGTTCCCCTAGACATCCCCAACGTGCCCCCGATATTGCGGCAGATCGTCCGTAATCTCATGCCAGGGCGCCTTCGAACCGACGAAAATGTGGGCGCTCGGCCTGATCGAGGGAGCGTCGACCAGGGTTCCCATGGCGACATGGACCCATTTTCCCTCGCGCACCCGGGAATAAAGCAGCGAGCCGCAGCGGGCGCAGTGGGCGTCATGAGTGGTGCCGTCACCGTAGATGATGCGCTGGTCCTCGCCGCTCACGAGGCGGAGCTTCTCCTGCGCGATTCCGGCGAACGGCTTGAAGGCGGCGCCAGTGGTGCGGCGGCAATTCGAGCAGTGGCAGTTCATCGCATAGGAGAACGCGTCCGCCACCTCGTAGCGCACGGCGCGGCAGTAGCATTCGCCGATCAGGATACGAGCGTTCGAATTCCCTGATCCGGTCATCACAGTGTCCTCGCGCAAATGGTACGCACTCCCATAGCGCATTTTGATGCGTACGACTAAGTTCGACCCGAGCCATCATTCAAAGGGATGACCCATGAGCCAGAACCGTTCGAGCGTCGAAGCCGTCGTGCAATCCTATTTCGACGGACTCTACGAGGGCGATGCCGAAAAACTCGGCGCCATCTTCCATCCCTCCGCCGATTTGCGCTGGGTCGAGAAGGGCGAGCTGCAGGTGCTGACCGTGCCGGACTGGCTCGACCGCGTGCGCAAGCGCCCCTCCGGCAAGGCGGAAGGAAAGCCGCGCGAGGATTTCATCGTCACCATCGACCGTTCGGACGACAAGACCGCCTTCATCAAGGTCCGGTGCCAACTGCCGCCGCGGTTCTTCACGGACTATCTGGTGGCGATGAAGCTGGCTGACGGCTGGCAGATCGTGTCGAAATCGTATCGGTATGATTTGAGGGAGTGAGGGGCGCGACCTTCCGCTGCCCGAAATCTGGCGCACTCGTCCCACATCCTCCGTCATTGCGAGCGCAGCGAAGCAATCCAGAGTCTTTCCGCGGAGGCAGACTGGATTGCTTCGCAGCGCTCGCAATGACGATGCGGATGGAGTGCATGCCGCATCTCCACCCCGCCCCGTCTCGCCCAAGAGTTCCCCATGCATCTCGACCGCCGTTCGCTGCTCGCCTCACTGTGCTGGATCGCCGCCTCCCCCGCGCTCGCCGCAGACGCGCTGCCTGAACTCGAAGTCTACGAGCGCGAGAGCGGCGGGCGGATCGGCGTCTATGCGGAGAACCTCGCGACCGGTGCAAAGCTCGCATGGCGCGCCGACGAGCGATTCGTCATGTGCTCGACCTTCAAGGCTTCGCTTGCGGCCTGCGTGCTCGCGCGGGTCGATCGTGGCCAGGACCAGCTTGCGGCCATGATCTCCTACGGGCAGGCCGACCTGCTGGAATACGCACCGGTCGCCAGGCAAAACCTTGCCGCCGGCGCAATGTCGGTCACCGAGATGTGCAAGGCGATCGTCGAGCTCAGCGACAACACTTGCGCCAATTTGCTGCTGGCGCGGATCGGCGGTCCCGCCGCGCTCACAGACTTCTGGCGGTCGCTCGGCGATAGCATTTCGCGGCTCGACCACAACGAGCCCGAGCTCAATCGCTCGCCGCCCGGCGACCCCCGGGACACCACGACGCCGGCGGCGATGGCCGGCAATCTGAAGCGACTGGTGACGGGCGATGCACTGTCGCCGGCCTCACGCGCGCAGCTCACCGAATGGATGGTGGGCTGCAAGACCGGCGCGAACCGGCTGCGCGGCGGGCTTCCCGCAAGCTGGACAATCGGCGACAAGACCGGCAACAACGGCAAAGATGCCTCCGGCGATATCGCGGTGGCCTGGCCCAAGACCGATGCCAAGACCGAAGCCAAGACCGACACACCGATCCTGATCGCAGCATACACCCAGGGCGGCACGCCCAACGCTACGCAGTTCGAAGCCGTGTTCGCACGCATCGGCCGCATGGTGGCTGAGCGGCTGGCGTAGCCGCACGCATTGACCTTGCGACCGCTTCCGGGTGAAGACAGATCATCATGGAAGCAAAATTTCAGACCTTTCTCATCCTGCTCGCCGTGCTCGCGGGTACCGCGCTTGTTGCCCGCCGCTTCAACATCGCGCCGGCCATTCTGCTGATGCTCTCCGGCGTGGGCCTCGCTTTCGTGCCGGGCATGCCGCCGGTCGAACTGCCGCCGGAACTGGTACTGCTGATGGTGCTCCCGCCGCTGATCTACTCGGCGAGCGTCGCCATGAGCTGGCGCGAATTCAGGAACAATTTGCGCCCGATCGTGCTGCTCGCGGTCGGCGCGGTGATCTTCACCGCGGCGCTGGTAGCGACCGCGACGCATTATCTGATCGGCCTGCCCTGGACCATCGGCTTCCTTCTGGGTGCCATCGTTGCGCCGCCCGACGTGGTGGCGCCGCTCGCGATCGCGCGCCGGCTGAACCTGCCGCGCCGACTCGTGGTCATCCTCGAAGGCGAGGGGCTGGCCAACGACGCCACCGCGCTGATCCTCTACCGCTTCGCACTTGCCGCGATCACAGTCGGCCATTTCTCGCTGCCATTGGCCGCCGGCGAATTCTCCCTCATCGTCGCCAGCGAAATCGCCTTCGGCATCGGCGTCGGCTGGCTCTCCCTTCGGTTCCGCAAAAGGGCCCACGACCCTCAGGTCGAGCTGACGCTGTCGCTGATCACGCCCTACGTCTCCTATTGGCTGCCCGAGCATGTCGGCGGCTCCGGCGTGATCGCGACGGTGGCCTGCGGCCTCTATGTGAGCTGGAACGGCCCGCTATGGATCTCCGCCTCGACGCGGCTGCAAGGAATCTTCTTCTGGGACCTCGTGATCTATCTGATCGAGGGCCTGCTGTTCCTGCTGACCGGCTTCCAGATGCGCGCGCTCTACGAGAAGTCGAAGGCATTCCCGCTCGACGACATCCTCATCGCGACCGCCGTCGTTCTGTTGATCATCGTGATCGCGCGCTTCGCCTGGCTGTATCCCGCGACCTATCTGCCACGGATCCTCTCCAAGTCGCTGCGTAAGCGCGATCCGTCGCCGCCATGGCAATGGCCGTTCGTGCTCGCCTTCACCGGCGTGCGCGGAGCCGTCTCGCTCGCGGCTGCGCTGGCGCTGCCGTTCACGCTGCCTGTTGGCGAGGCCTTTCCGTATCGCGACCTGATCCTGTTCGTCGCCTTCGGCGTCATCTTCGTCACGCTGATCGGCGTCGGCCTGACGCTGCCACCGCTGGTGCGCTGGCTCGGCGTCGCCGAGGCCGGCCGCAACGAGCATGTCGCCGAGCACGAAGCCGAGATCGCCGCACGCCGCCAGGCCCTCGATGCCGCACTGAAATCGCTCGACGCATTGACCGCGGAAAAGGACGTTTCCGACGAGGTGGTGCTGCTGCTGCGCGCGCGCCACGATATCCGCGTCAACCAGCTCCCGGATTCGCTCGACCCCGCCCACCACGACGTCTCCGCCGCCGGCACCGCGCTAACCCGCGACCTGATCGCCGCCGAGCGCAAATTCATCCACGACCTCCTGCGCGACGGCCAGATCACCGACGAGACACGGCGGCGGATCGAGCGCGATCTGGATCTGGAGGAGGCGAGCTTGGCGAACCGGGAGTATCGGGGAACGCCGCTGTAGGGGTGCAAGTCACCCCGCCATCTGCTACTATTGTCGGATGACAAAGGAAGCCCTCGAAATCCTGCTGGAACGCGTGTCCGCCTGGCCCGAGGAGGCTCAGGAAGAGCTGATGCGGTCCGTAACCGACATCGAGAACAGGCATCTCGGCATCTATCGGCTCAGCGACGACGAACGAAATGCCGTGCGGCGCGGCCTAAAGGATATGCGCGAAGGCAGGTTGGCAAGCGACGAGGCCGTCGCTGCTGTCTTCAATCGCTACAGCGCATGAGGGTGCGCTGGTCCGAAAGCTCGCTTTCGGACATCGAGACATATTTTCGTACATTCACGAACGTAATCGCACAGCTGCGGCCGCCGTGGTCGAGCGCATCAAGGCGGTTGCTAGCCTGCTGCAGGAATTTCCTGACGCTGGTCATCTGACCGACGAGCCCGGCGTCCGCATGTTCCCAACCGTTCGGTACCCATATCTCGTCTTTTACACGATCAATCCTGCCGACGCCGAGGTCATTCTCCACGTACGGCATGGAGCTCAGGAACGTCGACCCTAAATGCCGGGCGATCTACCGCCTCTCGCAAAATTCCTCCACCGCCGCCGCGACGGCTGCCGCTATCATCTCCCGCCGCTCCGTTGAGTTCATCTCCATCTCCTCGTCGCGGTTGATGATCGAGCCGGCCTCGAGCAGCACTGCGGCGCTGCGGGTTTGCGAGAGTACGACGAGCCCGTCATAACGGTAGACGCCGACATCCTTGTCCAGCAACTGACGCCGGTAGCGGCCCATCAGGGGCAGGGTGTATTGGCCGGCATAATGCAGGCCCTGCTCCTTCAACTGCTTGCCGATCATCCGGGCCAGCATCAGGCTAACCGCGAAGTGCGGATTCCGCTGCGATACGAACAGCGAGTGGCCTGAGAAGCGATCGCTGAAATAGCTGTTCGCGCCGTCGAACTCCCAGGTCTCGAGCAGCTTGTCCGGCACCGAATCGTGATGGATCGACAGGAAGAGATCGGCCCGGCCGTCATTGGCGGCACTGACGCGTTTAAGCAGGCTCGGCCGCGCCTTGCCGTCCGTGACGAGCAGGCGGGTCGCGGCGAATCCTTCGGACTTGAGCTTCGCCGCGATCAGCCTTGCGAGCCGGAGGTTAAAGCCGAACTCCGGATCGTTGCGCGCGCTCAACGCGCCGTAGGAGTCCGGGGTATGCCCGACATCGACGACGATCCGGAATTTCGGCATCTCACATTTGGCCGGTGGCTGCGGCGGCCTCGGCCTGGCTTGCGCAGCCTTTGGCGCGACGGCAGCATGACCGGCCTCGGCAGGCGCCAGCGACAATAGCAGAATCGACGCGACGAGCGGCAAGACGAGACTTGCGATGATGCTGCGCGATTGCTCCAAGCGCTACTCCGCTGCCGCAATCCTGGGACGGCCGACGAAGCCCGCCACATCGCCGAAGCGTTCGTGCATCACCGCGGGCAGGTCCTTGGCCTTGCTGGTGACGCAGGCGCCAGAGCGGACGGCGTAGCGATCCTGATGCGCAGCCTGCGGCGGCGGCTCGCCCTGCTGGAGCGCACGGGCCAGCTCCATCACGACTTTCCGGAAATGCATGATGCCGAGATCGGTCGGGCCGAGATGCTCGCGGGTGCGGTCGGCGATCGGGCCCTGACTGTCCTGCACGGCGGCATCCTGCTCGGAAACGCCCTTGATGCCGGTGTAACTTCTGGTCTTCTGGAGCTTGCGGTCGATCAGATAGTCGTTGCCCTTGTGGCGCAGCGGCACGTAATTGTCGTCGACCTCCGCGATCACGCCATTGCCGCGGGCAAAGGCGTCACGCTCTCCTTGTGTCAGCGGGCGCTCCGGATTCCAGGCATAGGTGTAGATCCAGCAATTCGTGTCGGTGACGGGCACGAAGGTCTGGCCAAAAATGTTCTCGCCCGGCATCGCGCTCGGCGCATAGGCGTGGAACGGCATCAGGAATTGCGCGATGCGCCAATAGATGTTGTCCCCGCCGGTGAGACGCCCACCGGCAATCGTCAACCCCGCGTCGTGCGGCTGGATCTTGATCACGGGCCGCGGATCTTCCGCAATCCAGCGCATGTGATCGCTCGACATCCGCGCGATCGGATTCACAAAATGCTTCTTGATGTCCAGAATCTCGTTCTCTTCCTTGTCGAAGGAGAGATGCGCAAAGGTGAAATGCGCCGTGTCGATCGAGCCTTCCAGCACCTGCACCCAGTTGCAGTCCTGCCATTTCTTGCTGACATAGCGGTGCGGTGCCGGCAGCAGCGCCATTTCGAGATCGGGCAACTCGGGCATCGCGTCAGCCGGGCCCATATAGGCCCAGATCATCTCGCCCCATTCGCGCACAGGATACGACTTGATGCGGATGAGGTCTTTGGCGTTGAGGTCGGGATAGGAGGTCGGCATGTCGACGCAGCGACCGTCGGCATCGAACTTCCAGCCATGATAGACGCAGCGGATGCCGCACTCTTCGTTGCGCCCAAGCCAGAGATTGGCGCCGCGATGCGGGCAATACTGATCGATTAATCCGACAACGCCGCGCGTATCGCGAAACGCGAGCAGCTCCTCGCCGAGAACGATGATTTTCTTGGGCTCGCCGTCGGGCTCGGGCAGTTCTTCGGACAGAAGCACGGGAATCCAAAACCGGCGCAACAATTCGCCCATACCCGTTCCGGGGCCCGACTCGGTTAGGAATTTGTTGTCCTCGGCGCGGAGCATGGCGGATCCTCCCGATCTGTTTTTGGCAAGATTGGCGCAGAGTGACGGCATCGTCAATGCGATCGCCATCATCGGCCACGCCACCGCAACAGTCGCCTGATACGGTGGAAGACAACTCAATCCGAGCGTGTTAATATCAGATCGTACTTTTTCGCAGGGGAGCGTGACCAATGCCTCTGGAGATGAAGAAAGATCGCCTGGTCGAGAGCTGGGACCAACTGCACGCGGCGCTGTACGGAATCAAGGTCGATCGTCACAACAGATACCGTTCCGACTTCGTCTATCGCGGTGTCAGCGATAGAAATTGGCACCTGGACACGAGTCTGCAGCGGCTGGGAAGCCATTATGGCACCGTCGAAGGCCCGCTGCTGCGAAACTTCCTGAAATATGCCGGACCCGACGAAGTCGATTCGGATGCTTTGCTGTATCGGCTCGCCCTCGCACAGCATCACGGACTTCCGACACGCGTGCTCGATTGGACGACATCGCCAAAGGTCGCCGCTCACTTCGCCACGTGGGAAGAGGCGCATTTCGACAAGGATGCTGCGATCTGGTGCGTGGACGTCGTGCAGGCGCGCGAACTTTTGCCGCCGGACCTGCGCAACAAGCTGCGTGTCGAGAAGGCCTTTGTGTTTTCAGTGGAAATGCTCGACGACTACAAAAGGCTCGCTCAGTTCGACGAACTGGGCGGCGAGTTTGCCTTGTTCTTCGAGCCTCCGTCGCTTGACGGGCGTATCGTCAACCAGGCCGCCATCCTCTCCATGATGCCCGGCGCGGGCCTGGACATGAAGGCGTTCCTCGAAAAGTACGACCACTTGTATGAGCGTATCATCATCCCCGCAGCGCTGAAGTGGGAATTGCGCGACAAGCTGGACCAGGACAATGTCACGGAACGAATGCTGTTTCCCGGCCTGGACGGCACTTCGCGCTGGCTGAAGCGCTACTACAGCGTCGGCCCCAAAGGCCCGGACGCGCGCGTCAGTGTCAATGTCGAACCGAACCGGCCAAGCGCTGCCGGGAATTCGCCAACCATTTGACGTTCGGGCTCACACCGGCCTTTCTCCCTTCACCGTCACGCGCGTCCCCGAGCGTGTGTGCGGCCAGTAATCCCACATCGCGCGGTGCTGGGCGCAGCGGTTGTCCCAGAACGCGATGGCGTTCTCGGTCCATCGGAAGCGGCACTGGAACAGCGGGTTCTCGGCATGCTGATAGAGATAGGCGAGCATCGCGTCGCTCTCGTCGCGCGGGATGCCGTTGATGTGACGGGTGAAGCCGCGGTTGACGTAGAGCGCCTTCTTGCCGGTGACCGGATGCGTGCGCACCACCGGATGCTCGGCGTTCGGATATGCGGGACGGTCGGCGACGCCGTAGTTGGCATAGAGGCCGCGATAGATCGGCTCGCCGTCATGCAGCGCGGTCAACCCGTCGAGATAGGCCTTCATCCGATCCGATAGTGCCTCGTAGGCGGCATACATGTTGGCGAACAGCGTGTCGCCGCCGCGCGGCGGGCACTGCTTGATGTAGAGGATCGAGCCCATCGGCGGCTCGAGATCGCAGGAGACATCGGAATGCCAGCCCTCGCCGTTGGCGCGCGGCGAATTCGCATCCGCATAGATCTTCATCAGCGCCGGGTCTTCATCCTCATGCGGCGCGGCAGGATGGAAATGCAGCTCGCCGAACTTGCGGCCGAAGGCGAGATGCTGCTGTGGCGTGATGTGCTGGTCGCGGAAGAAGATGACGAGGTTTTCGGCGAGCGCGCGATGGACCTCGTCCATCTGCCGGTTAGAGCGCGCATCGTCCGAGACCAGCTTGCCGATGTCGACGCCGGAGATTTCCGCGCCGATGATGGGGGTCAGCTTTTCGACCGCGATGGTTTCATACGGCGCACCATCCTCGGCCGCGTGGCGATAGCGCGGACCCTGCTTGCCGGCGAGTGAGCTCATGGGCGCTGCTCCCAATCATTATTGATTGGAGGCATGGTAGCCCGGATGGAGCGAAGCGCAATCCGGGAACGGCTTGTCAGCATCTGACGGGCCCCGGATTTCGCTTCGCTCCATCCGGGCTACATTGCAGCGCAAAGCGCGGCGAACGGAGCTAAATCACTCCGCCGCGGTCACCGGCACCTTGGCGCCTTGGCCGTAGCGCTGCTCGATGTAGTCGATCACGAGCGCCTTGAAGTCGGCGGAGATGGTCGGGCCGCGCAGGGTGCGGAACTTCTTGCCGTCGACGAACACCGGGGCAGCCGGCGCTTCGCCCGTGCCCGGCAGCGAGATGCCGATATTGGCGTGCTTGGATTCGCCGGGGCCGTTGACGATGCAGCCCATCACGGCAACGTTGAGCTCTTCCACGCCGGGATATTTCGTCTTCCAGGTCGGCATCTCGTCGCGGATGAAACCCTGGATCGATTGGGCCAGCTCCTGGAACGTGGTCGAGGTGGTGCGGCCGCAGCCAGGGCATGCCGCAACCAGCGGCACGAAGGTGCGGAAGCCCATGGTCTGCAAGAGCTCCTGGCCGACCTGCACCTCACGGGTGCGGTCGCCGCCGGGCTCCGGCGTCAGCGAGATACGAATGGTGTCACCGATGCCCTGCTGCAGCAGGATGCCCAGCGCGGCGGAGGAGGCGACGATGCCCTTGGTGCCCATGCCGGCTTCGGTAAGGCCGAGATGGATGGCGTAATCGGAACGGCTGGCGAGAACCTCGTAGACCGCGATCAGATCCTGCACCGCCGAGACCTTGGCCGACAGGATGATGCGGTCCTTGGGCATGCCGAGCTCTTCGGCGCGTGCCGCCGAGAGCAGCGCCGACTGCACCATGGCTTCGCGCATCACCGCGCGCGCATCGCGCGGATTGGCCGAGGCGGTGTTCTCATCCATCAGCCTGGTCAGCAGCTCCTGGTCGAGCGAGCCCCAATTGGCGCCGATGCGGACCGGCTTGCTGTTCTTGTTGGCGATCTCGATGATGTCGGCGAACTGGGTGTCGCGCTTGTCCTTGAAGCCGACATTGCCGGGATTGATGCGATATTTGGCGAGCGCCTCGGCGCAGGCCGGATAGGCCGCGAGCAGCTTGTGGCCGATATAGTGGAAGTCGCCGATCAGGGGCGTGGTGAGACCGAGCTTGAGCAGGCCGTCGCGGATATGCGGAACGGCAGCTGCCGCCTCCTCGCGGTCGACGGTGATGCGGACCAGCTCGGAACCGGCGCGGGCGAGCGCTGCGACCTGGGCAATGGTGCCGTCGATATCGGCTGTGTCGGTGTTGGTCATCGACTGCACGACGATCGGCGCACCGCCGCCGACGGCAACGTCGCCGACCTTGACCTGGGTGGTGTGATGACGCGGCGCAGGCCCCGCGATGTCGGAATCGATGGTGTTTTCGAGCTTGTTCATGGCGTCCAAATATCAGGTTTTGGTGACGTTCAGCAATGCATCACGCGGCGCCGCCGCGGATTGGCCGGGACGGTTAACCAGAAAAAGCCCAGCAATTACAAGGACCGCAGCGGCCCCGAATGTCAGGCTCAGGGTGTCGTGCATGATGAAATAGCTACCCACCACGCCAAACAAAGGGGTGATGAAGGTAAAAGCCGACAATTTGCTGGCCGAATAGGTCTTCACCAGTGCGAACCAAAGCGTGAACGTGGTTCCTACCACCCAGATGGCCTGGAAGGCCACGAGCACGATCGACTGCGTTGACGGCGCGTGGGGGATGGTCTCGCCGAACAGCCAGGCGGCCAGCCCCAGAATCGGGATCGAGGTCGCGACCTGATAGCCCAGCGCCTTTTCCGGCGCGGCGAAGCGCAGCCGCGTGCCCTTGGCAATCAGCGTGGTCGCCGCCCACAGGCTGGCACCGCCGACGATCATGAGGTCGCCGAGCAGGACCCAGGCATCGACATCCGGCTGCGGCACGCCGATTGCGAGCGCGACGCCAGCAAAGCTCACGGCCAGACCCAGCCATTGCACGCCGCCGAGCCGCTCGCCGAGCACCTGGTAGGAGCCGAGCGCGACGAAGAACGGCGCGGTGTAGAGGAACACGACCGCCCGTGACACCGAGGTGAAGCGCAGGCCCTGGTAGATCAGCACGAACTCGATGCCGAACAACACTCCGGCAACCAGGCCGGGCTTCCACGTGCCATCGCGCTCGAAGAATTTGACGCCGCGCAACGTGCCGATGATGAACAGCACCGGCAATGCACCCATCGAACGGATCGTGGCCTGCAGCATCGGCGGGATTTCCGGCAGCACCAGCTTCACCGCGATCTGGTTGAAGCCCCAGGTCAGACACAGCATCAGCATCAGGGCGATGGCGCCGGCACTGAGAGGACGCCCGGCGGACGGATTTGCTTGAGGTGAGGACATTTCTTCCTGGAAACCGGCTTCACGCCGTTGTTGATTCAAGATGTTTTCTGACAATGGGTACAGATGCCCGTGATCTCGACCACGGACAGCTTTGGTGCGAAGCCTGACGCTCGCGCCGCGGCGTTGAGATCCCCAGCGAAGGACGCGGACGGGATCTCGCCGACAAGGCCGCAGCGCTCGCAGATCAGGAACGCCACCGCCGAGGTCGCGTCATGGTCGTGAGCGGCGCAGGCGAGATAGGCGTTGCGGCTTTCGATGCGGTGCACGAGGCCGTTGGCCATCAAGAAATCGAGAGCACGGTAGACCGTGATCGGCGCCGGCCGCGACATCGATTTTGCCAGTTCGTCGATCACCTCATAGGCCCCGAGCGGCCGGTGGCTGGAGAGCAGGGCCGCCAGCACCTGACGGCGGATTGGTGTGAATTTCTGGGCGCGCTGCGCACAGACGGCCTCGGCATGCGACAGCGCGTCCGCAGTGCAGCGGCCGTGGTCGTGGTCAGGCGCGGGAAAGGCTGGCTTGGCGAGGCTCATGCCGGCGCGTTCTAGCATTTCGGCCCGGGAACCCAAAGGCCGGGCCGCGCGCGGCGATCAGCCATGCTTTTCCGGCGGGGCAGCGGCGCGTCAACCCGCCGTGAAAAAATCATAAGCTTGCTTATTATAGTCAAGCTTATTGGAGACGACGCTTATGGGCCGTGGGTCCGTCGACCAGAACTTCCTCTTTACGCTCGGGGAACTCTACCGCCTGCTGCGGGTCTATGCCGACAAGGAGGCATCTCGCTTCGGTATTACCCGCGCGCAATGGGCCGTGCTGTCCAAGGTCGAGCGCAGCGAGGGCATGAAGCAGTCCGAACTCGCCGAGCTGCTCGAGATGCAGCCGATCACGCTGACGCGCCTGATCGACAAGCTCTGCGACAATGACTGGATCGAGCGTCGCAACGATGCCTCGGACCGCCGCGTCAAACGCCTCTATTTGAAGAAGGCGGGCCGGACGTTGCTCGGCCGGATGAGCGGGCTGAAGTCCGAAATCACCGCCAACGCGCTCGAAGGCATCAGTCCGGCGGACGCCAACCGTCTCGTCAACCAACTCGAGGCAATCAAGGAAAACGTGCGTGACGCGATCCAGACGAGCGGAGCGGAACAAGCACGCAAGGAGCAGCGCTATGGCTGATCAGGTTCTCAAGTTCCAGCCCGAGCAGAAGAGCGACAGCGGCAAGCCCACCAAGAAAGCCGGCACCAATCCGCGCCGCCGCCTGCTGGCGGGCCTGCGCCGCTATCGCCGCGTCCTGCTGCTGGTCGTGCTGCCGGTCGTCGTCGCGGTTGCCGGCTTCACTTTCTATCTCAATGGCGGCCGCTACGTCGGCACCGACGACGCCTATGTCGGCGCACAGAAGGTTTTGGTGACGCCGGACATCTCCGGCAAGATCGAAAAGGTCGTCGTGAAGGAAGGCCAGCTGGTCAAGCAGGGCGACGAGCTGTTCGAGATCGACCCCGTGCCGTTCCGCCTCGCGGTGGACGAGGCCAAGGCCCAGCTCGCGCAGGCGCGTACGACCTATGACAACCTCGTCGCCAACATCAAGATCTACGGTCAGATGGCGGACCTTGCCCAGCAGGGCATGGACCTGAAGCAGCGCGACGTCGAACGCAAGCAGGCTCTGGTAAAGAACAACTACGGTTCGCAGCTCGACCTCGACAATTCCTCCACTGCCTATGTCACGGCCGGCGCGCAGGCCCAGTTCGTCAAGCAGCAACTTTCCAATGCCAAGACGCAGCTGCTCGGCAAGGCCGACCTTCCGCTGGAAGAGTTCCCGCCTTACGCGCAGGCCAAGGCCAAGCTCGACACCGCCCAGCGCAACCTCGACCACACCGTGCTGCGCGCGCCGATGGATGGTGTGGCAACCCAGGTCGAGCAGATCCAGCTCGGCCGCTACGTCGCCGCCGGCACGCCGGTGTTCTCCATCATCGATGTCGCTCATCCCTGGGTCGATGCCAATCCGAAGGAGAGCGACCTCACCTACGTCACCGAAGGACAGCCGGTTACGCTCGAGGTCGACGCGTTCCCGAACCATCTCTTCAAGGGCAAGATCGGCTCGCTCTCGCCCGGCACCGGCGCGCAATTCGCGATCCTGCCGCCGCAGAACGCCAGCGGCAATTTCGTCAAGGTGGTGCAGCGCGTGCCGATCCGCATCTATTTCGACGAGGCCGACAAATACGTGCGCAAGCTGAAGGCCGGCATGAGCGTCTATGCCACCATCGACACCGGCCATCGGCGTTCGCTCGCCGGCCTGCTCGGCCTGTCGGCGACGGCAAGCCAAGATAAAGACCAGGACAAGGACTGATCCGATGGCGGAGTCCAATCCCGCCCTGATGGTCCCCGGCCTGCGCCGGAACATGGTGACGATCTGCGCCATGACCGCGACCATCATGCAGGCGCTGGACACCACCATCGCCAACGTGGCTTTGCCCTACATGCAGGGGACGCTGTCGGCGTCGCAGGACCAGATCAACTGGGTGCTGACCTCCTACATCGTCGCCGCCGCGATCATGACCGCGCCGGTGGGCTGGATCTCCAACCGCTTCGGCCGCAAGCGCATCTTCATCATCTGCGCTGCCGGTTTCACCTTCGCGTCCGTGCTGTGCGGGCTCGCGCAGGACATCAACCAGATGGTGCTGTTCCGCCTGCTGCAAGGCGTGTTCGGCGCCGCCCTGGTGCCGCTGTCGCAATCGGTCATGCTCGACTATTACACGCTGCAGGAACGCGCCAAGGCAATGTCGATCTGGGGCATGGGCGTGATGATGGGACCGATCATGGGACCCTCTCTCGGTGCCTGGCTCACCGAGACCTATTCCTGGCACTGGGTGTTCTTCGTCAATTTGCCGTTCGGCGCCATCACCGTGCTCGGGCTGATCGTCTTCATGGACGAGACCAGGAAGGATCTCAGCCTCAGATTCGACTGGTTCGGCTTCGCGGCGCTGGCGGTCGCGATCGGCTCGCTTCAGCTCGCGCTCGACCGCGGCGAGCAATTGGGCTGGCTCGAATCCGGCGAGATCATCGCGGAGTTCATCGTCTCGGCCGTCGCCTTCTACTTCTTCGTCGCACACTCCTTCACGACCGCGACGCCGTTCATCCGCTTCGCGCTGTTTCGCGATCGCAATTTCGTCACCGGCTGCATGTTCATGGTCGTGATGGGCCTCGTGCTGTTCTCGACCATGGCGCTGGCCTCGCCCTACATGCAGAACGTGATCGGCTATCCCATCATCACCGCCGGCCTGCTGCTGGCGAGCCGCGGCTTCGGCACCTTCTTCGCCATGATGCTGGTCGGCCGCATGATGCGCTATATCGAAGCGCGTACGCTGATCATCACCGGCCTGACGCTGACCGCGGCCTCGCTGTACCAGATGACCGGCTGGACCGATTTGACCCAGGTGCCGGAGATCGTCACCGTCAGCGTCATCCAGGGCTTTGGCTTCGGCCTCGTCTTCGTGCCGCTCTCGACGGTGGCGTTCCTGACCCTGCCGAACCAATTGCGCACCGACGGCACGGCGATGCTGACCCTGATGCGCAACGTCGCGAGCTCGGTCGGCATTTCCGTCGTCATCGCCGAGCTGACGCAGGGCACGCGCAAGACCTACGCGATCCTGTCCGAGCACATCAACCCGTTCAACCACGCGCTCCAGATGCCTGACGTGCGCGGCATGATCAATCTGTCCACCGATGCCGGCCGCGCCATGGCCGACCGCATGGTCAGCGTGCAGGCGCAGATCATCGCCTTCGCGCACGACTACCAGCTCGTGATGTTCTTCATCCTCTGCACCATCCCGCTCGCTTTGTTGATCGGCTCGACCAAGGCCACGCTGCGCAAGCAGGCGGCGGGGCCGGAACATGCGGTGATGGAGTAAGTTGAGCCGGAGCGTCAATCTCCGCCGTCGTCCCGGCGAAGGCCGGGACCCATAGCCACAGGATTGGGTTTGGCGAAGACTCGGAGTTAACAGCTCGCGCTATAACTTCTCCCTGTGGTTATGGGTCCCGGCCTTCGCCGGGACGACACCGATGATGTC
This sequence comes from Bradyrhizobium sp. 21, assembly GCF_023073335.1. Classification (GTDB taxonomy): domain Bacteria; phylum Pseudomonadota; class Alphaproteobacteria; order Rhizobiales; family Xanthobacteraceae; genus Bradyrhizobium. The sequence continues at coordinate 547,017 of NZ_JADPJG010000035.1, read as the reverse complement.
GCGCCTACCCCAACAACTCCTCGCATCCCAAATCCTCGACCGCCATCATCACCCGCTCCAGATTATTCCACCAGATCACCGGCGGAATGTTGATGCTCCACTGCCAGACCGGCTTGGTGATGTGCCAGAGCACCGACCAGCGGTAGTCGCGATCGAGCGCGCCGCGCGTGTAGCCGCTGACACCATTCTCGATCAGCGTCTCATGGTAACGATTGAGTAGCGTCCGCTCGAGCGCCTGCCGGCGCTCTGGATACCATTGCACGGCCATCATATAAGCGAGGTCGTTCGTCGGCACATTGATGCGCCACTGGTCGAAATCGAAGATGCGCACGGCGTCCATGACACCCGCGCGCGGCAGCAGGAAATTCCAGGTATGCGCATCGCCATGCGCGACGGTTACGTGGCAATGCGAGTGATATCGCTGCAGCAGCCGCTCCGCCTTCTCGATGAAGCGCCGGTAGAGGATATGCCGCTCTTCGCTGAGACGGGTGCCGAGCAGATCGGCGAAGCGGTCGTAGTGGCCGGCGAAGATCTCCATATGCCTCGCGCTGTCATCGGCGCTCGCCCAGATGCCGACGGTGTCGCCGAGACTCGGATGGTCCCACCAGGCCGCATGCCACCGCGCGAGCGCCATCACAATCTCCATCGCCTGATCGCGCGAGGGCGGCAACGGCCAGTCGGCTGCGACCTCATGGCTCTCGGTTAAGTCCTCGAGCAGAAGGTGCCAAGCCTGGCTCTCCTCGTCGAAATGGCCGTCGTAGCAGCGCGGCACGATCTGCAACGGCATGTTCGGCGCAACTCGGGTGTAGAAGGCCACCTCTTGCCTACCGGAATTGGCCAGCGCCTTGGCATAGGTCGAATGCGGCATCTTGAGGATGATGGAGTGCGGGGCCCCCGCGGATTCCCCGACATAGCGCAGCCCAAGGCGGATGACGTGCGATACGATGGCTGGGTGCTGATGCAGCACCTTCACCTCGCGCACGGCACCCGCGTCCAGCACGCCGCTCCTGCGCAACGCAGCCGTCAGGCGGGCCGGCTCGACGACGGCCGGCAGTTGTGGAGGTGTCATAGCCATGATGCCCCTGCCCGGCGGCATACTGCACGATCACAAGTCCGGGCACCAGCAGACGGCCGGATGCCGGGCTCAAGCCGCGGCGGTCGAGTCCCGCACGGTCCGGACCACAACCGACCGCAACTGTTCGAGATTGGCCGCCATGCCGGCGATCGCCTGCCTGACCTCCGCGGCGCGCTCGTTGACGGAGGCGGCGTCGCGGCTGACATCGCCGATCTTCGCCGAGACCTCCTTTGCCGCGGAAGCCGATTCGGAAATCGAGCGCGTGATCTCGCGCGTCGCGGCGTCCTGCTCTTCCATCGCGGCGGCAACCGAGGTGGCAACGCCGTCGATCTCGACGATGTGGCTTCCCATGGTTTCGACGGCATCGACCGCAGCCTGCGTCGAGGCCTGGATCTCGGCAATCAGTCGCCCGATCTCCTCAGTGGATTTGGCGGTCTGATCGGACAGGGATTTCACTTCGGCGGCGACCACCGCGAAGCCGCGGCCGGCCTCGCCGGCCCGCGCGGCCTCGATCGTGGCGTTGAGCGCCAGCAGATTGGTCTGGCCGGCGATGCCGCCGATGAGGTCGGAGACCTCGGCGATCTTCTTCACCGATCCGGCCAGCGCCTGGATGGTCGAGCGTGCCTGTTCACGACCTGCGACCGCCGATTTGGTGACCGTGCTGGTCCGCGCGACCTGGGTGGTGATCTCGCGGATCGAAGCACTCAATTCCTCGGCCGCGGCCGAGACGGTCTGCGAGCTGCCGAGCGCCTGGCTGGAGGCCGCGGCGACCGCCTGCGACTGCGCGGAGAGCGACCTTGCGATCTCGGACAGGCTGGAGGCGGCGCGCTCCACGCCTTGTGTCGCCGCGCTCGCGCTGTCGACCGAGCGGCCGGTCTCCCGCTCGACGGTCTCGGCCATCTGGTGCAGGGCCCCACGCTTGGCGAGCGCCGCCTCCTGCTCCTGCTGCAGCTGTTCTTCGCGCAGCCGGGAATTGTCGACCGCCGCCTGCTTGAACACCAGCAGGGCGCCCGCCATCGACCCCACCTCGTCCTGACGGTGTGCGAAGGGGATGTCGGCGGCGAGATCGCCGGTCGCAAGCTTCTGCATGGTGCCCGTCATGCGCACGATCGGGCGCACCACGCCAAGGGCGACGCCGAGCAGGCCCGCGGCAATGAAGGCGAGGACGGCGGCGGAAACGCCCAGGAGGATATAAAGCATGGAGCTGTCGCGGTCCGCGGCCAGCTTCTCCATGTCGGCATTCTGCTTGTTGGCGCTCTCGACGATGCTGTCGATGACGGCGCGATGCGCGGTGTAGGCATCCTTGAGCTGCGCGTAAGCGCGCTCGGAAGCAGCAATGTCCTTGGCCTTGAGGGCTGGCAGGAGCTGGTCGGACAACAGCTTCCAGAACTTCTGCACCTCGGCGTCGGATTTCGACACCAGGGCGGTCTTCAGGTCGGCCGAGAGGCTGGAGGTGACCCAGAAGGCTTTGCGCTCGTCGTAATCCTTGCGGAGCTGGACCAGGCGGTCGCCGTGCGCTCCCAGTTGGTCCGGCTCGCGCATAGCGAGGGTGGCCTCGAGATAGGCCTCGATCACGTATTCCGGCGGCGGCAGAATATCCGCGATGAGGTCATTACCGAGCTTGATGTCGGAATAGAGCGGGCCACCGACCTTGAGCTCGCGCACCGCGTAGAGGCTGGTGGAGACCACGGCCGTGAAACCGATGGCCAGAACGATGCCGAAAGCAATGATCGCGGAGGAAAGCGACAGACGAATTTTCATGGAACAATCCGATGGGGCCGCGCCTAATCCAGCGGACCCTAAGGGACTACGGTAAACACGGACTTTCTTCGCGCAGAAATTGCGTCGCAAAGGCCCCGGGAAACTACGGGAATGGTCTACGAGGAGCCGCTTCCGGCGGGACGCCCGACGCTCCATCGTCCCTGACAGGCTCAGGCGCAGGTCCGGGACGCCGCTGGAGTTAAACGTCGAAGAACACCGTCTCGTCGTCGCCCTGGAGCCGCAGGTCGAGGCGATAGACCGCCTTGCCGGCTTCGCGCACGGCCGTCAGCGTGGCGCGGCGGTCGGCCGGCACCAGCGTCAGCACCGGATCGGCGGCATTGCCGGCCTCGTCGCTGAAATAGATGCGGGTATAGAGATGCCGCAGCATGCCGCGGCCGAACACCGCAAGCAGGATGTGCGGTGCCTGCGGCCTGCCGTCGGGATCGGGCGCGGCGCCCGGCTTGATGGTGTCGAAGGAATAATGGCCGTCCTTGTCGGTGCCGCAGCGGGCGAAGCCGCGGAAGCTGGCATTCGGCAGCGCGCGCTTGTCCTGCGGATCGGCAAAGCGACCCTGCGCATCGGCCTGCCAGATCTCCAGCATGACATCGGGCACAACGACCCCGTCGCCGTCGAACACGCGGCCCTCGATGCGGACGCGATCGCCGGTGACGTCCGGGGTCAGCGTCGAGTTCGTGAACGCATCGTTCCACGCGTAGTCGCCGGTCGGCGTCAGGCCATATTTGAAGAATGGGCCGACGGTCTGCGATGGTGTGATCCCATTGTCCATCTCGCTTCCCTGCACTTAATGGTTCTCCGTTGGCGTGGCGTTCTTGCCGCGCAGCACGATGTCAAAGCGGTAGCACAGCGCCCATTCGGGCTGGGTGTTCTCGAGATCGAATGAGGAGACCATCCGCGCCCGCGCCTTCTCGTCCGGCACCGAATTGAAGATCGGATCGAACGGGAACAGCGGATCATTCGGGAAATACATCTGCGTCACCAGCCGCGTGACGAAGGAATAACCGAACACCGAGAGATGGATATGGGCCGGCCGCCACGCATTGTGGTGGTTGCCCCAGGGATACGCGCCGGGCTTGATGGTGACGAAGCGGTAGTAACCGGAGGCATCGCTCACAGTGCGGCCGGCGCCCGTAAAATTCGGATCGAGCGGAGCCGGATGCTGGTCGCGGACGTGAACGTAGCGGCCACAGGAATTGGCCTGCCAGATCTCGACCAGCGAGTTCGGCACGCCGCGACCGTCCTCGTCACGGACATGGCCGTGCACGATGATGCGCTCGCCGAGCGGCTCGCCGGTGTGCTGGGTGGTCAGGTCGCTATCGCCCTCGCGCACGGTCTCGTGGCCGTAGACCGGGCCGGTCAGCTCCGACAGCGTATGGCGCATCGGGATCAACGGCTTGTTCGGCGCGCGCTTGATCGAGCTCTTGTATTCGGGCGACAGCGGCAGCGGATGCGCCTGATTGCTGTCGACGGGATAGATCAATGTCATTGGCGAACTCCTCCCCGGTCCTTGTCGTCCGGCCGGTCAACGCTTCCGCCAATCATTATAGGACATAACTAATTTGGGGAAGCGGGTTTGGGCCCCTATTTGATCGGCGGACGCGGCAATACGGCTTCCCCGGCTTCGAGCCGGTAGACATGATCGAGCGAATACCAAGGCGTCGCGACGTCGCGTTCGGTCGGATGTGGCGCGTCATGACGCAGGAACTTGCCGATGAGCGCCTTCGTCACGCCGAACTGCACGTCGCTGTCGATATGCGGATCAGCGGGGTCGTAAACCTGCGAGATCAGCACCTTGAATCCGGGCTTGAAGACCAGGGCGTGCAGGTGCGCGGGACGATACGGATGCCTGCTCTGCGCCTCCAGGAGACGGCCGACCACGCCATCGGTCGGAATGGGATAGCCGACCATCATCACGGAGCGGAAAGAGAAGCCCCCGTCCAGGTCGGTCGTAAACTTGCCGCGCAGGTTCATGTCGGCCTGCTCGGGGTCCTGGTTTTCATAGAGACCAACGGGCGACGCGTGCCAGACGTCGACCTCGGCGCCGGGGACGGGATGGCCGTCCTTGTCCACGACACGGCCGTTGACGAACAGCGGCGCGCCCGGCGTCTCGGAGCGGACGATCGATCCGCCATTCTCCACCCGCGGCGCGTTCAACCGCCAGAACGGTCCGAGCAGCGATTGGTCGGTTTCCGTGTTGCCCTGATCGCCATTGTTCAGCAGGCACACCAGCGGCGAGACGCCGAGCGAGCCCGCCATCAGCACGACCTCATTATGCGTGTCGGTCGAGAGCTTGCCGAGCTCGGCGATAACAGCCGTGGCGTCGCGGAATTCCTTCTCGGTCAGGCGAACGTCGCGGACAAAGCCGTGCAGATGCTTGACCAGGGAGACCATGATCTGGCGCAACCGCGGATCGGATGTCCGCTCCATCACCGCCAGCGCGGCGGCCGTGACGTCCTGCTCACGCGCGATGACCATGGAACGATCCCTTTCTCTGTCATTCCGGGATGGTCCGAAGAACCAGACCCGGAATCTCGAGATCCCGGGTTCAGCCCTCGCGGGCTGCCCCGGGATGACGAGACGCGACGCGTCCCGTTAGTTCAGTTTCTCGATCGCGACCGCGACGCCCTGGCCGACACCGACGCACATGGTGGCGAGCGCGAGCTTGCCGCCACGCTTTTCCATGCCGTGCACGGCGGTGAGCACGAGACGCGCGCCGCTCATGCCGAGGGGATGACCAAGCGCGATCGCGCCGCCATGCGGATTGACGAAATCGGCCTCATCGGCGACGCCGAGCTGGCGCATGCAGGCGATCCCCTGCGAGGCGAAGGCTTCATTGAGCTCGATCAGGTCGAAATCGCCGATCTTCTTACCCAACCGCTCCATCAGCTTGCGGGTCGCGGGCACAGGTCCAATGCCCATGATGCGCGGCGGCACGCCGGCCGAGGCGAGGCCGAGAATGCGCGCGCGCGGCGTCAGGCCGTGTTTCTTCACGGCAGCCTCGGACGCCAGGATCATCGCGGCGGCGCCGTCATTGACGCCGGAAGCATTGCCGGCGGTGACCGTGCCAGGATTGCGCACGATCGGCTTCAGTTTTGCCAGGGCTTCGAGCGTGGTCTCGGGGCGCGGATGCTCGTCCTTGTCGACCGTAACAGGGCCTGCCTTGCCACCGGGAATGGTGATCGGAATGATCTCTTCCGCGAAATAACCGGCCGCGATCGCCGCGCCAGCGCGCTGCTGCGAGCGGATCGCGAAGGCGTCCTGATCGGCGCGCGAGACCTGGAATTCCTCGGCGACGTTCTCGCCGGTTTCCGGCATCGCATCGACGCCATACTGCGCCTTGAGCAGCGGATTGATGAAACGCCAGCCGATGGTGGTGTCGAAGATTTCGGCGGAGCGCGAGAAGGCCTCCTGCGCCTTGCCCATCACGAAGGGCGCCCGGGTCATGGATTCGACGCCGCCGGCAATGGCCAGCTCGATCTCGCCGGAGCGGATGGCACGGCCGCCCGCACCTACCGCGTCGAGGCCGGAGGCACAGAGCCGGTTCAGGGTCTGGCCGGGAACCGAGTCCGGGAGACCCGCAAGCAGCAGAGCCATGCGCGCGACGTTGCGGTTGTCCTCGCCGGCCTGGTTGGCGCAGCCGAAGAAGACCTCGTCCACCTGTGCCCAGTCGAGATTGGGATGCTTGGCCATCAGCGCCTTGATCGGGGCTGCGGCGAGGTCGTCGGCACGCACCTTGGCGAGCGAGCCGCCGAAACGGCCGATCGGGGTCCGCACGGCATCGCAGATAAAGACGTCACGCATCGTTGTTCTCCCTGAATGCCCCGGTTCGGCCAGAATTCTTCAATGACGGCGGAGTTTTAGGAGGGCGCCCGCGGCAGGTCAATTGACTGATACACGCGCGTTCCGAGGGGGGCGCACGCCAGTGGCGCATGCCGCGGTGCGGACAACGTGGAAAACCTCTCCTCCCCGGCCAAAGCGATAGGAGCAGGTGCCGAAATTTTGTAGGTTGCGCCGCCCATGACCATGCAACAGCCGATACCCGTACCGCCCCCCGACGACACGCTCGCGCCGCAGGCTGAAGCCGCCGCGCGCGTCACGCCGATGATGGAACAGTATCTCGAAATCAAGGCGGCGCATCAGGGCCTGCTGCTGTTCTACCGGATGGGTGATTTCTACGAGCTGTTCTTCGAGGACGCCGAGATCGCCTCGAAAACGCTCGGCATCGTGCTGACCAAGCGCGGCAAGCATCAGGGTGCCGATATCCCGATGTGCGGCGTGCCGGTGGAGCGCTCCGAGGATTATTTGCATCGTCTGATCATCGCCGGCCACCGGGTCGCCGTATGCGAGCAGACCGAAGATCCCGCCGCGGCGAAAGCGCGCGGCAACAAGAGCGTCGTGCGTCGCGGCGTGGTGCGCCTGGTCACGCCGGGCACGCTGACCGAGGACAATCTGCTCGATGCGCGCGCCAACAATTATCTGATGGCGCTCGCGCGCGCGCGCTCATCGGCGGGCGGCGACCGCTTCGGCCTCGCCTGGATCGACATCTCGACCGCCGAATTCATGGTGACGGAATGTTCGGGCGGAGAACTCGCCGCAACGCTGGCGCGCATCAATCCGAACGAGGTCATCGTCGCCGACGCGCTCTACAACGACAGCGAACTCGGGCAGATCTTGCGCGAGCTGCCGGCGGTGACGCCGCTGACCCGCGACGTCTTCGACGGCGCCACTGCCGAGAAGCGCCTGTGCGATTATTTCGCCGTCGCGACCATGGACGGACTGGCGCAGCTTTCTCGTCTCGAAGCCACCGCCGCAGCCGCGGCCGTCACCTATGTCGACCGCACCCAGGTCGGCAAGCATCCGCCGCTGTCGCCGCCCGCGCGCGAGGCATCGGGCGCGACCATGGCGATCGATCCGGCCACCCGCGCCAATCTCGAATTGACGCGCACGCTGGCGGGCGAACGCCGGGGCTCGCTGCTCGATGCGATCGACTGCACGGTGACCTCGGCCGGTTCGCGCCTGCTGGCACAGCGGCTCGCCGCACCGTTGACCGACGCGCCTGCAATTGCGCGCCGGCTCGATGCAGTCGGCGTCTTCGTGGCGGACTCCGCTGCGCGCGAAGACATCCGCAGCATTTTGCGCGGCGCGCCCGACATGTCGCGGGCGCTGGCCCGTCTCTCGGTCGGCCGCGGCGGGCCGCGCGACCTCGCCGGCCTGCGCGATGGCATCATCGCCGCCGACCAGGTGCTGGCACGGCTTGGCGAGCTCGATCAGCCGCCGCAGGAGATCGCCGCGGTCATGGCGGCCCTGCAGCGCCCGTCGCGCGAGCTCGCATCCGAATTTGCCAGCGCACTCGACGAGCAGCTGCCGCTGATCAAGCGCGACGGCGGCTTCGTCCGCCAGGGCTACGAGCCCACGCTGGACGAAACGCGCAACCTGCGCGACGCCTCGCGTCTCGTGGTGGCCTCGATGCAGGCGCGCTACGCCGACAACACAGGCGTCAAGGGCCTGAAGATCCGGCACAACAACGTGCTGGGCTATTTCGTCGAGGTCACGGCGCAGCATGGCGACAAGCTGATGTCGGCGCCGCTGAACGCGACCTTCATCCATCGCCAGACGCTGGCGGGCCAGGTGCGCTTCACCACCTCCGAGCTCGGGGAGATCGAAGCCAAGATCGCCAATGCCGGCGACCGCGCGCTCGGGCTCGAGCTCGAGATCTTCGAGCGGCTCTGCGCTAAAGCGCTCGATATCAGTGAGGATCTGCGTGCCGCCGCCCACGGCTTCGCGCTGCTCGACGTCGCGACGTCGCTGGCCAAGCTGGCGATCGACGAGAACTATGTGCGACCCGAGGTGGACTCGTCTCTCTGCTTCGCGATCGAGGCCGGCCGCCATCCCGTGGTCGAGCAGGCGCTCAAGCGCAATGGCGAGCCGTTCATCGCCAATGCCTGCGATCTGTCGCCGAGCCCTGCGCAAAAGTCCGGCCAGCTCTGGCTGCTGACCGGTCCGAACATGGCCGGCAAATCGACCTTCCTGCGCCAGAATGCGCTCATTGCCTTGCTTGCCCAAATCGGCAGTTTCGTGCCGGCCTCGCGCGCACGGATCGGCATCATCGATCGCCTGTTCTCGCGCGTCGGCGCCGCCGATGATCTCGCCCGCGGTCGCTCCACCTTCATGGTGGAGATGGTCGAGACCGCTGCGATCCTCAACCAGGCCGGCGAGCGCGCGCTGGTGATCCTCGATGAGATCGGCCGCGGCACGGCGACCTTCGACGGTCTCTCGATCGCCTGGGCCGCGATCGAGCATCTGCACGAGAGCAATCGCTGCCGCACGCTGTTCGCCACGCATTATCACGAGCTGACCGCGCTCTCGGCAAAACTGCCGCGCATGTTCAACGCCACCGTTCGCGTGAAGGAGTGGCAGGGCAATGTCGTGTTCCTGCACGAGGTGCTGCCGGGCTCGGCCGACCGCTCCTACGGCATCCAGGTCGCCAAGCTCGCCGGCCTGCCGCCGGCCGTGATCACGCGCGCGAAATCGGTGCTGGCAAAGCTGGAAGCCCAGGACCGCGGCCAGACCGCGCGCGCGCTCGCCGACGATCTGCCGCTGTTCGCGGTACCGTCGCGCGCCGCCGCGGAAGCCGCGCCGCCGAGCGAAGCCGAGCTGCTGATGGAAGCTGTGAAGACGCTGCACCCGGATGAGATGTCGCCGCGCGAAGCGCTCGATGCGCTCTATGCGTTGAAGGCCAAGCTGCCGAAGCAGTAGAGAAACGGGCTACGGACCCCTTCATCAACCAGAGAATGCTGCCATGCTGAGGACATGTCATCGTCCTCACTGCCAGTGCTCTCGCCAATACTTTCGGCCAAGCTTGCTTCTCTGGCGAGACCGACGGCGACCAACCACGAAGTGGACGACATCCTGAGCGAACTCGCTGCCCTACCGGCGCAGCTTGTCGTTCGGGCCAGCCGGGAAATTGCGGCCGGTGCAGGTCTCGGCTGGTGGCAGTTCGATAGGAGGCCGCGCGAAGTTCTCCGCACACATTGGGCGCGTCTCCCTTTCCTTCGGGTCAGAGAGTGGTTCTGGCCAAAATCTATTTCTGAGCCCGTTCCATCTGACCACGAACGGCTTGCCGCGAATGCGAATCTTGCTTGGCTGTTTCTGTTTCACCCCAGCGGATATCTTCGGGCGGCTGCGCTCCACTCCATCAACGTTGCTCCGACCTCGCCATTTTTTCTTGCCGCACTGGCATGGCGGCTCAACGATTGGGTTCCTCAGGTTCGAGAGGCCGCGCGGCTTTGCGCCGAACGCGAATTGCCTCTCGTCGATGCCCGTGTAGCCGCGGTAGCTGCGCCGTATCTTCTTGGCCGCCGGATTGCGTGGCACCGCTGGACGCACGAACAGGACACCCTCGACCAAGTATTTGCGCGTAAGGATGTACTGGAAGCACTGGCTGCGCAGTTGCGGGCCGGAACGACCGGACCGCTGGCTGCTTGCCTCCGCCACACGATGCGATTTGCCGCTATCGATGTGCATTTGATCGAACTGGCACGGCAAGCCCGAGAACCGTCAGTACTCGCTCTTGCATACCGATGTCTGATCTCCGGCCGAGCCGACTGGGTCGTCGGTTTCGAATGGACGTGGATCGACAAGGTCTACTTCCAGCGGCGACAAGTCCCCAAGCTCGAAACGAGATTGATCGTGCGAGTTGAGAAAGCTGCCGACCTCGTCAAAGAGGCGGCGCGCGACAAATCAGCGATCGTGCGAAAGATCGCCGCCGACGCCTTGATTGCCAAACAGTGTCAATTGCCGGACCAGGAAAGTTTCGTTGCATGACTGGCGAATGACAAGAGCGCGGCCATCCGCTCGCGGGCCGCCTACCTGCTGCGCCACCTGCCATCGGTGGATACTCTGGCTGACAAACCATGAAGCGAGCCGCAATGCCGGGCTGGACGCTGAAGGGCAAGCTGCCGAAGCAGCGATAGTGCCGTAGCCCGGATCAGCGAAGCGACATGGGACCACCGCTCCCGCATATCGCTTCGCTCATGCGGGCTACGACGCCTTCTGCGCCGAAAGAAGGTGCTGCAGGTGGGCAAGGCGGCTTATCCGCTGTAGCTCGAAGAGCGCAGGCGGAAGCGAGCGCCACCATGCAAAGGCGAATCCGCCGATTGATAGTGGGCACGGCGCGCGAGGGGCGCGCCTTTGCCCACCCTACGATTCCTGTGCGCTTGGCTACGCCCTCGCCGCGATCGCCGCTGCCTCCGCGGCGGCGCGCTGCATGCTGGTCGACATCTCGCTCGTGACCGTGCTCTGCTCCTCGACGGCGGCGGCCGTGGACGTCACGTATTCGCTGACGTTGTTGATCGCCTGCTTGATCGAGCCGAGCGCGCTGACGACGTCGCCGGAGATGCCGTTGAGGCTGCCGATCTCCTGGCCGATCTTGTCGGTTGCCTGCTTGGCCTGGTTGGCGAGGCTCTTCACTTCGGACGCAACCACGGCAAAGCCGCGGCCGGCTTCGCCGGCGCGGGCGGATTCGATCGTGGCGTTCAGCGCCAGCAGATTGATCTGGCCCGTGATGCTGTTGATCATCTCGACGATGCCGCTCATTGCCTGAGCCGCCTCGGTGAGGCGCTGGGCCTGCGCGTCCGCGGCGGACACCTGCTCCACCGCGCTCATCGCGGTCTCGCGCGACTTCGTCATCGCCGCGGAGATCTCCCGCACCGAGGCGTTGAGCTCCTCCGAACCCGCGGCGACGGATTCCATCATGGCGCGGACGCGCTCGTTGCCCATGCGGACCAGCACCTGCTTGGTGGTGTCGGTGGCGTATTTCACGACCTTGAACGGCTTGCCGTTGAGGTCGAGGATCGGGTTGTAGGAGGCCTGGATGTAGACCTCCTTGCCGCCCTTGCCGATGCGCTTGTATTCCGCCGCCTGGTACTGGCCGCGGCCGAGCGCCGCCCAGAACTCGCGATAGGCGGCACCGTCGCGCTCGCTGGGATCGACGAACATGCTGTGGTGCTTGCCTTGGATCTCGGCCAGCGAATAGCCGAGCGCCCCGAGGAAGTGGGGGTTGGCGGTGATGATCGTGCCGTCCATGTTGAACTCGATCACGGCTTGCGCCTTGTCGATCGCCGATATCTGGCCAGCGAGATCGGCGTTCTTCAGCTTCGTCGCGGTGACGTCGGTCGCGAACTTGACGACGCCATACGGCTTGCCGTTGTCGTCGAGCAGCGGATTGTAGGAAGCGAGAATCCACACCTCCCTGCCACCCTTGCCGATCCGCTTGAACTCGCCGGCCTGGTAGTCGCCGCGGTTGAGCCCGGCCCAGAATTCGCGATAGGCCGTGCCGTTGCGGTCAGCCTCGGCCACGAACAGGCTGTGATGCTTGCCTTGGATCTCGGCAAGCGAATAGCCGAGCGTCTTGCAGAAATTCTCGTTAGCCGTGACGATGGTGCCATCGAGCTTGAACTCGATCACGGCCTGGGCGCGGCCGATAGCGGCGATCTTGGAGGCGTCGGTCATGCTCCGGATCTTCTTCGCAGTGATTTCGGTCGCGATCTTGGCGACCATCACCGCCTTGCCGTCGCCGTCGAGCACCGGATTGTAGGACGCTTCGATCCAGACCTCGTGGCCGTCCTTCGCGATCCGCTTGAACTCGCGCGCCTGATACTCGCCCCGGTTCAATGCGGCCCAGAACGCCTTGTACTCGGCGTTGTCGCGCTGGTCGGCGGGCACGAACATGGAGTGATGCTTGCCCTGGATTTCGTCCAGCCGATAGCCGAGGGCATCGAGAAAATTCTTGTTGGCCGTGATGATCGTGCCGTCAAGCTTGAATTCGATCATCGCTTGCGAACAGCCGATGGCGTCGAGCCGCGCCTGTGCATCAGTGTGGGACTTACGACCGAACATCCAAATGTCTCCTCGTTGGGAAATCGTTTTTGCACGCGCGGCGTCGCCCTCGCGCTTGAAATTTTCGCCCCGCCGTTCACGCGGGTGTCCTGCTGGAATTGTAGCCCGTCATTCAACGTCGGCCGTCTCGACGGCTGACGAGTAAGGTTAGGGTCAAGGCGCAAAGATTAAATTAACAATGGATCGGAATCGCGCACACCGCAGAAGGCTGATCCCGGTAAAACATCGGTGTGAAATGCTTACGCTTCAATGCGCCGACTTCTGCGCCCATTCCACCAAAGCGTCAGATTCCACATCACGCAGGTTGCAAGCGCAAGAAAAAGACCAATCGCTGATCCAAATTCCACCACTGCGACGTGCATAACGGCAATCGCCATTCCGAATCCGAGCAAGCCCCAGGCGGAGTTGGCGAGCACGGCGGCCGTCGGCGGACCGCCGATGCGCGGATGCAGGATCACCATGATGCTGGTGAACACGACCGGATACAGCGCGATGATGCCGCTGATCCTTGGGCCGACCCAGCCCGACGTCGAGACGACGATGGCGACGAGGGTCGCAACCAGCGAGGCCCGCATCGGGATGTCGTACCAGCGGCGCGTCACCAGCGGCATCTTCACATGGCGGTAGCCTGCCAGGAGCGGAATGCAGACGCCGAACGCGATCAGATTGGCGGCGAGCCCGGCCGTCAGGCTCCAGTCAAACATGCGGATGATCGAGGCAATGGCGATCCAGACCGCGAACGCGCTGCCACAACTCACCACCAGGCTGCGCCGCTGCGCCAGCATCACATAGGTGAGGCACATGAAGATCGTCGCAGCATTGATCGGAAGGCTCGACAGAGCACCTTGCGCGATGAAGGCGGCGTCGTGGTCGAGCGCGAGGAAGACGTAGGACGGGCCTGCCGAGATCGGCAGGGTCGCCACCAGCCCGCCGATCACCGGGCCGGTGCGCTCGGCAATGAACGACGCCGACACGACGAACGCCGCGGCGATCGTCATGCGCAGAACGAGGAGAAGGATGAAGTGAAGCTCGGGGGACATCTGGCGCGGGATGATTTTTGTTGAGGCGAATTATCCGCGGGGTCGTTCACCTCTCCTTGAGGGAGAGGTCGATTTGCACAGCCAATCGGGTGAGGGCTTCAAGTCCCACTGGGAGCGCACCCCTCACCCGCGACCTCTCCCTGTTGGAGAGCCGACAGCTACATCCGCTGCATCGACACCGAGACCTTCGGGCCGTTCTTGATGGTCTGGTAGACCACGCAATAGCGCTCGGTGAGCTTGAGCAGCAGGTCGAGCTTGTCCTGCGGCGCATCGGTGTCGACCTCGAAGCGCAGGCGGATCTCGGCGAAGCCGACCGGGGTCTCCTTGTCGACCCCGAGCGTGCCGCGGAAATCGAGATCGCCTTCCGCATAGACGTCGCCGGTCTTGAGCGGCACCTCGATCGCGGTCGCGACCGACTTCAGCGTGACGCCGGCGCAGGCGACCAGCGCCTCGAGCAGCATGTCGCCCGAGCAAAGCTCGAGACCGGAGCCGCCGGTGGCCGGATGTAGGCCGGCCATTGCGATGGCCCGGCCGGTCTCGACTTTGCAGGCGATACCTTCGCTATCCGTCGAGCCCTTGGCCTTCAGCGTGATCATCGCGGTCTTGGGATCGGTCTTGTAGCGTTCCTTGATCGGGGCCTGCATCTGGCGCAGTTCTGCGGCGTCCATCTCGTTCTCTCCCGGAAAATCGTCTCTGCGAAGTACCGGCTTGCGATGTACCGGCTCGGAGAGAAATTGTCACCACCACATGGCCTGACCGGGACCCTGGGTTGCGTCGCGGTCGGGCACGCTGCGGTCGAGCGAACGGTCGAGTGACGTCAGCACACTTCGCTTGAAATTCTCGAACAGCGGCGAATTGCGGTCGCGGGGCCGGCCCAAATTGATCTCGATCTGGTCGAACAGTCGGCCCGGCCGCGGCCGCATCACCAGCACGCGGTCAGCCAGCACCACGGCCTCGTCGACGTCGTGGGTGACGAGAACGAGCGTCGGCCGCGTGTCGGCCCAGAGGTCAAGCAGATGATCCTGGAGGTCGCGGCGGGTGAAGGCATCGAGCGCCGAGAACGGCTCGTCGAGCAGCAGCACCTCGGGCTGCGGCACCAGCGCGCGGGCAATCGCGACGCGCTGCGCCTGCCCGCCCGAGAGTTCGCGCGGCCAGGCCTGCGCCTTGTCGGCGAGGCCGACGCGCTCGAGCGCGCGCGCCACCTTCTCGCGCCGCTCGGTCGCAGGCAGGTCGGCAAGACCAAAGCCGATATTGTCGGCGACGCTGAGCCAAGGCAGCAGCCGCGGCTCCTGGAAGATGATGCCGATCTTGGCGTGCGGCGAGGCGATCGCCTCGCTGTCGAGCGTCACGGTACCGGAACTGGCACGGTCGAGGCCGGCGATGGCGCGCAGCAGCGTGGACTTGCCGCAGCCGGAGCCGCCAATGATGGCGACGATCTCGCCTTGCCTGATCTCGGCGGAAAAGCGCGCCAGCGCATGCACACCGTTGGGATAGGTCTTGCTGACCCGGTCGAGCGCCAGCATCGCTTAAGTCCCCTTTGTCAAGTTTCTTTGGCGCGCCCGAAGGCGTCCTGCCAGCGCAGGAGGGGCGCGGACCCGACCTCGATGAGCCAGTCGGTGAGCTTGCCGAGAATGGCGAA
Source organism: Bradyrhizobium sp. 21 (assembly GCF_023073335.1). Lineage (GTDB taxonomy): Bacteria > Pseudomonadota > Alphaproteobacteria > Rhizobiales > Xanthobacteraceae > Bradyrhizobium. The sequence goes on along the minus strand of NZ_JADPJG010000035.1, from coordinate 531,587 downwards.
GATCACGATCGCGGCGAGGATCTGCGCGGGCTTGCCGAGCTGCTGGCCGTCGAGCAGGAGATAGCCGAGGCCTTCGGAAGCGCCGATCAACTCGGCCGCCACCACGAACATCCAGCCAAGGCCGAGGCCGACCCGCAAGGAGACGACGTAAGCCGGCAGCACCGCGGGCAGCAGGATACGGCGGATCATGGCGGGTCCGGAGAGACGGAAAATGCGGCCGACCTCGACGATCTTGCGATCGACGGAGAGGATCGCGCCCATCACGCCGAGATAGACCGGGAAGAACACGCCAACCGCGATCAGCGCGATCTTGGAGGTCTCGAAGATGCCGAGCCAGAGGATGAACAGCGGCACCCAGGCCAGCGAAGGGATCGCGCGCAACGCCTGCACGGTCGGATCGAGCAGCCGGCGCGCCAGCGACCAATAGCCGGAGATCGCGCCAAGCAACGTGCCCGCGACCACGCCGAACGCGAAGCCCAGACCGACCCGCCACAGCGTCGCGGCGATGTGACGGAGCAACTCGCCGGAGCGGGCGAGCTCGGCGATGGTGGCGAACACGCGCGAGGGTGGCGGCACCAGCCTGCCGTTGGACCAGCCGGACCAGACCACGAGCTCCCAGCCGAGCGCGAGGATGAGCGGCAGCAAGATCCCCAGCATCGGCCGCGCGTAGCGCGACAGCCGCGAGGGCTTGGCAGCGGCTTCGGCTGGTTCCGAAGATTGTTGCAGGACGGGCGCGTCGGAGATCATGGCCGGTAGCAAGCGCGTCTGGTCGGGGAATGCAACAGTGTTGCCAAGCTCAACAGCTGTCGTCCCGGCGAAGGCCGGGACGACGATGATGGATGTTGCGCCAGCTCCTCTCTTACCGACCTCAATTCGTCGGCAGCGGAACCTGGTCGTCGATCAACGCATCCAGCATCGCCTTCACGTCGACCTTGGCGTCGACGACGCCGGCTTGCTGGAGGGCGAGGCCCGCGGCGAGGATCGACTCGCGCTGGGGTGTGCCAATGCGGCTGTGGGTGAGCTCGGTGCGCTCCTTGAGCTGCTTGTCGACGACGGCGTCGGGCAGCTTGGTAACGGCGATGAAGGTCTTCTTCAGCTCGTCGTAATTGCCCAGCGAATATTTTCGTGCGTCCTCGTAAACTGCCAGCACGCGGCGGACAACGTCCGGATTGTCCTTCAAGAACTGCTCGCGCACATTGAGGATGCCCCAGGTGTTGGCGTCGGCCTTGCGATAGAACAGCTTTGCGCCCTCCTCGACCTCGGCCTGCGCCATCATCGGATCGAGCCCCGCCCAGGCGTCGACGTCGCCGCGGATCAGCGCTGTCTTGCCGTCGGCGTGCTGGAGCAGCACCGGCGTGATGTCCTTTTCGGTGAGGCCGGCGCCGAGCAGCGCGCGTACCAGGAAGATGTGCGGATCAGTGCCGCGCGTCACCGCGACCCGCTTGCCCTTGAGATCGGCAACAGCAGCGATCTTGGAATCCTTTGATGTCACCAGCGCTGTCCATTCGGGACGCGAATAGACGTAGATCGATTTGATCGGGTTACCGTTGATGCGCGCCACCAGCGCCGCCGAGCCCGCGGTCGAGCCGAAATCGATCGAGCCGGCGTTGAGGAATTCGAGCGCCTTGTTGGAGCCCGCCGACTGCACCCAAATGACGGTGATGCCGTCCTTGGCGAACTCCTTCTCCAGCAGCCCCTTCTGCTTCAGGACCATCGACACCGGATTATAGGTCGCCCAGTCGATACGGATTTCCTTCAGCGGATCGGTTGCCCGTGCCGCGGGGGTCATTGCGAGCGCCACCGCTCCCGCCAGCAGAATGCGCCGTGTTATCCCAGTCATGCCCAGCCTCCTCCGAAACTTCATTGTTTTTCAATGAGTTATAACTAGAGGTCAACGAGAAAATCCGCCCCTTGAAAGCCCGCCGTCCGAGAACAGATTTGCTCCAAGCCGGCCTTTTCCAGCATGGATCGACTATTGCCAGCGAATGGCGGGTGACAGCGCCTGTCACCTCTTATATCCGGTGAAGCATGGACAGCGTCGCGACTGAGCAAAAGGCCGAGGTGGATGATCGCTTCGACACCGCGCGGATCACCGCCGCGGTCGATGCGCTTGCCGAAAAGCACCAGGGACGTGAGGACGCGTTCCGCACTGCCACGGCGCAACTGCTCAAGGCCGAGCTGATCGCGGCGCGCGCCGCGGCACAAACGATCCTGCTGAAGGACCGGCACGGCCGGCGCTGCGCCGAGCGGCTGTGCCACGTGCAGGACGAGATCATCCGCATCCTGTATTCGGCGGCGACCCGCCATCTTTACCGTTCGCCGATCCCGAGCGGCGCCGAGCGCATGGCAGTGGTGGCGACCGGCGGCTATGGCCGCGGCCTGATGGCTCCCGAGTCCGATATCGATCTCCTGTTCATCCTGCCCTACAAGCAGACCGCCTGGGGCGAACAGGTCGCCGAAGCCATCCTCTATTGCCTCTGGGACATGGGGCTGAAGGTCGGGCACGCCACGCGCTCGGTCGACGAGTCGATCCGGCAGGCGCGCGGCGACATGACCATCCGCACCGCGATCCTGGAGACCCGCTTCCTGACCGGCGACCAGCCGCTCTATGACGAGCTGGTCGAACGTTTCGACAAGGAAGTGGTGCAGGGCACCGCGTCCGAATTCGTCACCGCGAAGCTCGCCGAGCGCGAGGAGCGGCATCGCCGCGGCGGCCAGTCGCGCTATCTGGTCGAGCCCAATGTCAAGGACGGCAAGGGCGCGCTGCGCGACCTGCACACGCTGTTCTGGATCGCGAAATACGTCTATCGCGTGCGCGACACCGACGAGCTGGCCGAGCGCGGCGTGTTCGACGCGCAGGAGTACCGCACCTTCCGCCGCTGCGCCGATTTCCTCTGGTCGGTCCGCTGCAACCTGCATTTCTATTCGGGACGGCCGGAGGAACGACTGTCCTTCGACCTCCAGCGCGAGATCGCGGTCCGGCTCGGCTATACCTCGCATCCCGGCATGCAGGACGTCGAGCGCTTCATGAAGCACTACTTCCTGGTTGCAAAGGAAGTCGGCAACCTTACCGCCATCCTGTGCGCCAAGCTCGAGGACCAGCAGGCCAAGCCGGCGCCGGTGCTGAGCCGGATGATGGCGCGGCTGCGCCCGACGCCTGTGAAGCGGCGGGTGCCCGACAGCGACGATTTCGTCGTCGACAACAACCGCATCAACGTCGCCGCGCCCGACGTGTTCAAGCACGATCCGGTCAATCTGATCCGCATCTTCCGCCTGGCGCAGAAGAACAATCTCGCCTTCCACCCGGACGCGATGCGCGACGTGACGCGCTCCCTCGGCCTGATCAACGCGCAGATGCGCGAGAATCCCGAGGCCAACCGGCTGTTCATGGAGATCCTGACCTCCGACAACGCGGAAATCGTGCTGCGGCGGATGAACGAGACCGGCGTGCTCGGACATTTCATCCGCGCCTTCGGCAAGATCGTCTCGATGATGCAGTTCAACATGTATCATCACTACACCGTCGACGAGCATTTGATCCGCTGCATCGGCTTCCTCCAGGACATCGAGCGTGGCGGCAACGACGAATTCACGCTCGCCAGCGACCTCATGCGCAAGAGCCGGCCCGAGCATCGGTCGGTGATCTACATCGCGACGCTGCTGCACGACGTCGCCAAGGGCCGGCCCGAGGATCACTCGATCGCCGGCGCCAAGGTGGCGCGACGGCTCTGCCCGCGGCTCGGCTTCAGCCCGGCCGACACCGAGCTCGTGGCCTGGCTGATCGAGGAGCATCTGACGATGTCGACGGTCGCGCAGTCGCGCGACCTCTCCGACCGCAAGACCATCGAGAATTTCGCCGCCGTGGTGCAGTCGGTCGAGCAGATGAAACTGCTGACGATCCTGACCACCGCCGACATCCGCGGCGTCGGTCCCGGCGTGTGGAACGGCTGGAAGGCGCAGCTTTTGCGCTCGCTGTACTACGAGACCGAGCCGGTGCTGACCGGCGGCTTCTCGGAAGTCGACCGCGGAAAACGCCTCGCCGCCGCGCACGCCGAATTCCGCATCGCCTTCGCCGAATGGCCGACCGAAGAGCTCGACGCCTATATCGGCCGGCACTATCCGGCCTACTGGCTCAAGGTCGAGCTGCCGCGAAAAATTCGTCATGCCCGTTTCGTCCGCTCCAGCGAGCAGGCCGGCCACAAGCTCGCGATCAATGTCGGCTTCGACGAGGTGCGCGGTGTCACCGAGCTCACGATCTTCGCCGCCGACCACCCCTGGCTGCTGTCGATCATCGCGGGGGCCTGTGCGTCCGCCGGCGCCAACATCGTCGACGCCCAGATCTACACCACGACCGACGGCCGCGCGCTCGACACGATCTCGATCTCGCGCGAATACGACCGCGACGAGGACGAGGCAAGGCGCGCCACGCGAATCGGCGAGATGATCGAGGACGTGCTGGAAGGCAAGCTGCGCCTGCCTGAGGTGGTGGCGCGGCGCACGGTGCGCAGCAAGGCGCGGCCGTTCGTGATCGAGCCGGAAGTGACCATCAACAACCAATGGTCCGACCGCTACACCGTGATCGAGGTCTCCGGCCTCGACCGTCCCGGCCTGCTCTACGAGCTGACCACCGCGATCTCCAAGCTCAACCTCAACATCGCCTCCGCCCATGTCGCGACCTTCGGCGAGCGCGCCCGCGACGTGTTCTACGTCACCGACCTCCTCGGCGCGCAGATCAGTGCGCCAACCCGCCAGTCCGCGATCAAGAGCGCACTGACCCACGTGATGGCCGGCGACAAGGCGGTCCAGCCGGCGGCGTGAGTGGAGAGGTCTAAACCGCCACCCCCTCATGCCTGAGCAGCCAGCGCTTGCGCTCGAGGCCACCGCCATACTTGACCAGCGAACCATCCGCGCCGATCAGGCGATGGCACGGCAGCACCACGCTGATCGGGTTGGAGCCGTTGGCGTGGCCGACGGCGCGAATGGCTTTTGGCGTGTCGATCCTTGCGGCAAGCGCGCCATAGCTCATCGTGGTGCCGACAGGGATTTGCGCCAATGCATGCCAGACCTTCTGCTGGAACGGCGTGCCGGCGATGCGCCAGGCGATGCCTGAGAGCTGGCCGAGATCGCCGTCGAAATAGCCCGACAGCGCGGTGCGCATGGCTGCCGGCGCGGGCTGGTCATTCAACTCCACCACACCGTAATGCAGACGCAAGAGCTCGCGCATGCGGTGCTCGTAATCCTCCCAGTCGAGCGCGCGCAAGGCGCCCGCGGCGTCGGTGACCAGCAGCGCGATTCCGATCGGCGTCGCCAGGCGATCGAGGCCGAAGCTTACAGACGGTTTGGTTGATCGCGCGGGCATTGCGGCACCATGGCATCGAAACACGCCATCGCACTTGCCACGCCGGCCGTGCTAACGTCCACCCGAAAGCTGACGCTGGGGAGCTCAACTTGATCCTGATCGCGAATATCCTGGTGGCGCTGGTCGCCGCACTGCACGCTTACTTCCTGATCCTGGAGATGTTTCTCTGGGACAAGCCGCAGGGCTTGAAGGTTTTCCGCAACACGCCGGAGAAGGCCGCGATCACGAAGGTCCTGGCCGCCAACCAGGGGCTCTATAACGGCTTCCTGGCCGCCGGCCTGGTCTGGGGTCTGGTGCACGGCAATCCGGCCTTCGCGTTCCAGATCAAGGCGTTCTTCCTGCTCTGCGTGATCGTGGCCGGCGCTTACGGCGCGGCGACCGTGAGCACGCGGATCCTGATGGTGCAGGCGCTGCCGGCGGCAATCGCGCTGGTGGCGCTGTTCCTCGCCTGAGCCTCGTCACCTGAGACGCTACGGCGCAGCGCCGCGATCCTTGCGCGTCGGCGAACGTTCCTCCACAATCTTCGGCAGCGATGGCGACCGTTGGCAATCAACGGGACAAGACCGTCGGTCGGAAATTCCGTCAGGAGGAACAACCCCACATGAGCAATCGCAGAGCCTTCATCACTGCTACGGCGGCGCTCGCCTTCGCGTTCTCCGCCAGCCAGGCCTTCGTAACCGAAGCCGTCGCCCAAAAGAAATACGACACCGGCGCGAGCGACACCGAGATCAAGATCGGCCAGACCGTGCCGTTCTCCGGCCCCTATTCCGTCTACGCAAATATCGGCAAGACGCAGGCCGCCTACTTCAAGATGATCAACGATCAGGGCGGCATCAACGGCCGCAAGATCAATCTGATCCAGTATGACGACGCCTATTCGCCGCCGAAGACGGTCGAGCAGGTGCGCAAGCTCGTAGAGGGCGACGAGGTCCTCTTCACCTTCCAGATCATCGGCACCGCGGCGAACGCCGCCGTGCAAAAATATCTCAACGGCAAGAAGATCCCGCAGCTCCTGGCCTCGACCGGCGCCGCGCGCTTCAACGATCCGCAGAACTATCCCTGGACCATCGCCTTTAATCCCAACTACGTGTCGGAAGGGCGCATCTACGCAAAATACATCCTCGCCACTCATCCCAATGCCAAGATCGGCGTGCTCTACCAGAACGACGACATGGGCCGCGACTACCTCGCCGGGCTCAAGAGTGGCCTCGGCGACAAGGCCGCCGGCATGATCGTCGGCGAGGTCTCCTATGAGGTGACCGATCCGACGGTGGACTCGCAGGTGGTCAAGCTGAAGTCGCTGGGCGCCGATCTTTTCTACGATGCCTCGACACCGAAGTTCGCGGCGCAGGCCATCAAGAAAGTCGCCGAGCTCGGCTGGACGCCGGTGCACATTGTGGACATCAATGCGAGCCCGATCTCGGCGACGCTGAAGCCGGCCGGCCTCGACATCTCCAAGGGCATCATTTCGACCCAATATGGCAAGGAGCCCGGCGATCCCCAGTGGAAGGACGACCCGGGCGTGAAGGCCTTCTTCGCCTTCATGGACAAGTATTTTCCCGAAGGCGACAAGCTCAACACCGTCAACACTTACGCCTATTCGGTGGCCGAGTTGCTGACGCAGGTGCTCAAGCAATGCGGCGACGACCTGTCGCGCGAGAACGTGATGAAGCAGGTCGCCAACATCAAGGACTTCACGCCCAGCATCGCGCTGCCCGGCATCAAGGTCAACACCGGGCCGAACGACTACCGCGTCAACAAGCAGATGCAGATGATGAAGTTCAACGGCGAGCGCTGGGAGCTGTTCGGACCGATCATTGAAGATGCGGGTCCGGCGGGTTAGTCTGTAAGACTTCATAGGTGGGTCACGCCCCGGATGCGCTTCGCGCATCCGCTGGGGCTGGCCCACCTTACGAACCTGCTACGAAGCCGCGCATGCTACGAACGAGGGGCGCAAGCCCCGCTTGCGTTGCAACAATGCCTCATTCACACTCGCCCTCAGCGGTGACATCAGGTGCGCATGAGCGCACCCGATTGATCACCGGCAATAAACACTGAGGAAACGCGGATGAGGAATGGAATGCTGCATCTGGCCACGGCAACGGCGCTGACCCTGGCGCTGTCGGTCTCGGCGGCCAATGCCCAGAAGAAATACGATCCGGGCGCCAGCGATACCGAGATCAAGGTCGGCCAGACGATGCCGTTTTCTGGACCGGCGTCGGCCTATTCGTCGATCGGCAAGACCCAAGCCGCCTATTTCAAGATGATCAACGACCAGGGTGGCATCAACGGCCGCAAGATCAATCTGATCCAGTATGACGACGCCTACTCGCCGCCGAAAGCGGTGGAGCAGATTCGCAAGCTCGTCGAGAGCGACGAGGTCCTGCTGACCTTCCAGATCATCGGCACGCCGGTGAACGCAGCCGTGCAGAAATATCTCAATTCGAAGAAGGTGCCGCAACTGTTCGCGGCGACCGGGGCCTCGAGGTTCACGGATCCGAAGAACTTCCCGTGGACGATGGGTTTCAACCCCAACTACTTCGTCGAAGGCCGCATCTACGGGCAATACATCCTGAAGGAGTATCCGAACGCCAAGATCGGCGTGCTCTATCAGAACGACGACCTCGGCAAGGACTATCTGAACGGCATCAAGGCCGGCCTCGGTGACAAGGCCGCCAAGATGATCGTGACCGAGGCGTCCTACGAAGTGTCCGATCCCACGGTCGACTCGCAGGTTCTCAAGATCAGGGACGCCGGCGCCGATTTGTTCTTCAGTGCGACAACACCGAAGCAAGCCGCGCAAGCGATCAAGAAGATCGCCGAGATGGGCTGGCATCCGGTGCAGATCGTCGACATCAACGCCACTTCAGTCGGAGCGGTATTGAAGCCGGCAGGGCTCGATGCCGCCAAGGGCCTGATCAGCGTGAACTACGGTAAGGAGCCGCTGGATCCAACCTGGAAGGACGACGCCGGTCTGAAGAGGTATTTCGACTTCATGGCCAAGTACTATCCTGACGGTGACAAGGACTCCAACTTCAACACCTACGGCTACAGCACGGCGCAGCTGCTGGTCCACGTGCTGAAGCAGTGCGGCGACGATCTGACGCGCGAGAACGTGATGAAGCAGGCGGCCTCGCTGAAGGACGTCGTCAGCGACACCGCTCTGCCCGGCATCAAGGCCAACACCTCGCCGACCGACTACCGCGTCAACAAGCAGCTTCAGATGATGAAGTTCAACGGCGAGCGCTGGGAGCTGTTCGGCCCGATCCTGGAGGATGCGGGTCCGGCGGGCTAGTGGTCGACAACAACGGCTTCAACGACGTCATGCCCGGGCTTGTCCCGCCTGCGCGGCCGAAGCCGCTTCGGCGAGGCGAAGGCCCGGGCATCCAGTTTCTCGGCGCAGCAAAGGAAGTCGTGGATGGCCGGGTCGAGCCCGGCCATGACGATGGGGAGAGGTCGCCGCGTGAGCGCTCCTACTCCGGGACCTCGCCAAAGTTCTTCCCGACCGGCAGCACGGCGTGGCGAATCAACCGGGAGTCCTCCACCGCGGCCTGACGGTGCTTCACCGCTTCGCGGTAGACGGGATCGCGGATCATCTCGACGAAGGCTGAGACGCTCGGATATTCGGCGATGAAGCAATGGTCCCAACGCTCGTCCTCGGGGCCGATCAGCATCAGCTCGAATTTGCCCTGCCAGACGATGCGGCCGCCGAGGCGTTCGAACACCGGGCCGCTCTCGCGGCCATAGGCCGCATAGGCTTCCGCGCCGCTCGCCTTGCGGCCGTCGGGATAGGCGGCGTCTTTGCGCAGGCGCACCAGGTTGAGCATGTGGATCGGACCGGGGCGGTTATTGTCCCGGAACTGCGCAAAAATCTCCTTGGTCGGATCGATATGGCCCATCTGAGCTCCCTTCTGTGTTCCCACTTTGTTATGCGCGATCCTAGCGCCGGCCTCTGATCGGCGGAACTGCGTCGGGCGAATGCCGCACCTCCTAATCGCGCGTTAACGCCTGGGTAACCGGGCCTTAAACAGCGACCGCTAGCGTGCGCCGGGGCGGGCTGACCGGGCGTTTGCGTATGGGGTTGGGAAAGAAGAAGGGTGGGCGGAAGGAGCCGTTGTTCGGCTTGCCCGCGGCGCTCGCCGATCTGCGCCTGACCGCGGCCGACCGCGTCCCCGGCGGCGACGACAAGCCGAAGAAACCAACGAAATCACCTGCCAAGCGCAAGAGCGACGATGCCGGCGACGAGCCGCCGCGCGAGCGGAAGGCGGCACCGAGCCGCAGCGGCGCCAAGCGCCGCGCCAAGTCGCGCATCGGCGCAGGGCTCGGCCGCCTGGTCTATTGGGGCGCGGTGCTCGGCCTGTGGGGGGTGATCGCCGTGACCGGCGTCGTGATCTATGTCGGCGCCCATCTGCCGCCGATCCAGTCGCTGGAGATTCCAAAACGCCCGCCGACGATCCAGATCGTCGGCATCGACGGCAGCATGCTGGCGCAGCGCGGCGAGATGGCCGGCGCCAACGTTTCGCTGAAGGACCTGCCGCAATATCTGCCCATGGCGTTCATCGCCATCGAGGACCGCCGCTTCTACTCGCATTTCGGCATCGATCCCGTAGGCATCCTGCGCGCCCTCGTCACCAACGTCTTGCATCGCGGCGTGTCGCAAGGCGGCTCGACGCTGACGCAGCAGCTGGCGAAGAACCTGTTCCTGACCCAGGAGCGCACCATGGCGCGCAAGCTGCAGGAAGCCGAGCTCGCGATCTGGCTGGAGCGCAAGCATTCCAAGAACGAGATCCTGGAGCTCTATCTCAACCGCGTCTATTTCGGCTCCGGCGCCTATGGCGTCGAGGCCGCCGCGCAACGCTATTTCGGCAAGTCGGCCAAGAACGTCACCGTCGCGGAAGCCGCGATGCTGGCCGGCCTCGTCAAATCGCCGTCGCGGCTCGCGCCGAACCGCAACCCCGAGGGCGCGGAAGCGCGTGCGAAGATCGTGCTCACGGCGATGGCGGATGCAAAATTCATCACCGACGCGCAGGCGCAGGCTTCGATCGGCCATCCCTCCTACAACGTGAAGCCGGTCGGCGCCGGCACGGTCAACTACGTTGCCGACTGGATCGGCGAGGTGCTGGACGATCTCGTCGGCCAGATCGACGAGAGCATCAAGGTCGAGACCACGATCGATCCGAAGCTTCAGAGCGTGGCGGAAGCCGCCATCATCGACGAGCTCGCGGCCAAGAGCGTGAAGTTCAATGTCAGCCAGGGCGCGCTGGTGGCGATGACGCCTGACGGCGCCGTGCGCGCCATGGTCGGCGGGCGGAACTATTCCGAAAGCCAGTACAACCGCGCGGTGACCGCCAAGCGCCAGCCGGGCTCCTCGTTCAAGCCATTCGTCTACCTGACCGCACTCGAGCAGGGACTGACGCCTGACACCGTCCGCCAGGACGCGCCGATCGAGGTCAAGGGCTGGAAGCCCGAGAACTACACCCATGAATATTTCGGCGGGGTGACGCTGACGCAGGCGCTGGCGATGTCGCTCAACACGGTCGCCATTCGCCTCGGCCTCGAGGTCGGGCCGAAGAACGTGGTGCGCACCGCGCACCGGCTCGGCATCTCCTCGAAGCTCGAGCCCAACGCCTCGATCGCGCTCGGCACGTCGGAAGTCTCGGTCGTCGAGTTGGTCGGCGCCTATGCGCCGTTCGCCAATGGCGGCTTCGCGACGGCGCCGCATGTCGTCACGCGCATCAAGACGCTCGGCGGCAAGCTGCTCTACATGCGCCAGGCGGACGAGCACAACCAGGTCATCGACCCGCGCTATGTCGGCATGATGAACACGATGATGCGGGAGACGCTGATATCAGGCACCGCCAAGAAGGCGGAGATCCCCGGCTGGTCGGCAGCCGGCAAGACCGGCACCAGCCAGGATTACCGCGACGCCTGGTTCATCGGTTACACCGCCAACCTCGTCACCGGCGTGTGGCTCGGCAATGACGACAACTCGCCGACCAAGAAGGCGACCGGCGGCGGCTTGCCGGTCGAAGTCTGGTCGCGCTTCATGAAGACGGCACACGAGGGCGTGCCGGTGGCAGCCTTGCCGAGCTCTCCGGGTGGCTGGGGCCTGTCGAACCTCGCGCAGGCCACGTCGCAGATATCGCCGCCGACAGCGGCAGCGCCCACGCCGTCACCGGCCAACAACGGCGGCTATCGCCCTCCCCCCACGCGCGCCAATGCGCGACCGGAAGCCGCCGCAGGACTCGATGGCTGGCTGATGGATCGACTGTTCGGCGGGAATCGCTAGGTTCTGATTGAGGTCCGGGTGACCTCAAAACAAAAACTGCGAAAACAACCCCATGCACAGTAGCCGAGGATAACGAAATCAACGGCTTGCGCGGGCAGCAGAGACGCTTGAAACGCGCGCTCGGCTGCCATTCGCTGCGAAGGCGGGGAACCGAGTACGCCGCGGCCTCTCGGTTCAATAACAACCGCCTCGGAATGCTGGATCGCCCGGTCGAGCCGGGCGATGACAGCGTCAGATGGAGGCTAATAGCGAGAGCTAATCCTCGACCCCATACCGGTGCAGATCATTGCCGTATGTGTCGAGCCACTTCTTGGCGCGCTCCATTGACGGGCAGACTTTTCCGCACACGCGCCAGAACCGCGCCGAGTGGTTCATCTCGACGAGATGGGCCACTTCATGGGCGGCGAGATAGTCGAGCACGTAGGGCGGCGCCAGGATCAGGCGCCAGGAGAACGACAGCGAGCCCGCCGAGGTGCAGGAACCCCAGCGGCTGGACTGATCGCGGATCGAGAGCCGCTTCACCTTGACGCCGAGTTCGGCGGCATAGGCTTCCGCCGAGCGCTGAAGATCGCGGCGCGCCTCGCGCTTGAGGAAGTCACTGACGCGGCGGTCGGCATGCTCGACGCCGCCGGCGACGCAGAGAATGCGTTCACCGCTATCGCGCGTCTCGGTCCACACCGTGCCGCGCGTGCCGGCGCGATGAACGATGCGATGGGGCGTGCCGCGAAGCGGTATCACCGTGCCAGGTTGGAACGGCGCGGCCTTCGGCAAACGGCCGAGACGTGCCGCGATCCAGGCGCCGTGACGCTGCGCGAAGTCTTTTGCTTCGGCGAGCGTACCGCGCGGCGGCATGGTGAGGATGGCTTCGCGATCGCTCGGATGGATTCTGAGCGTGTAGCGGCGCGCGCGGCGGTGCCGCCGCAGTCGAATCGCGAAAAATTGCGATCCATGGGTGATCAGGAGGGTCTTCGGTTCGTGGGGCCGACGATAGAGGAGTGCGCGAGTGGCCATGTCTGTCAGTCCGGGGGGCAGGAGGGCGCCCGGATTCTGCCATAACCGCCGCCAGGGAAAGCGCTCGGCGCAAAAACAAATCATTTGCCCAATATACAGGGGTCAGGCGTCCGGGAGACCCTACAGACTGGGGTTGGAACCCGTTTTTTTCGCCCCCGCTGGACGCATGCGGCACCCCCAAGGGGTGAGGTGGGACTCACTCCTACAAAGCTACCTAAATACCGCGAATCTGGAGGGAACTCGGGCCTGCCGGAGCCTCCGACAGGGCGTCGTTTTTCAACGGGAAAGCCGAAAAACGCGTTTATTCGGCTGCGAGAGCCTGCAACGAGCTCGGATTCGCAGCCGAGACCATGAAGTCATGGATGCGCGGCACGATTTCCGACTTGAAACGCGAACCGTTGAACACGCCGTAATGTCCGACGCCCTTCTGGACGTAATGAACGCGGCGATCATCGGGGATCGAGCTGCACAATGTGTGCGTTGCTTCGGTCTGACCGATCCCGGAGATGTCGTCGTTCTCGCCTTCGACCGTCATCAACGCGACGCGCGTGACCTTGGAGGGATCGACGCGTGTTCCACGATGGGTCATCTCGCCTTTCGGCAGCGAGTGCTTCACGAACACGGTATCGACGGTCTGCAGGTAATACTCGGCGGAGAGATCCATCACCGCGAGATATTCGTCGTAGAAGTCGCGATGCTTGTCGACGAGGTCGCCGTCGCCCTTCACCAGATTGGCGAAGAGCTGCTTGTGGGCATCCATGTGCCGATCGAGATTCATGCTGATGAAGCCGTTCAGCTGCAGGAAGCCCGGATAGACGTCGCGCATCATGCCGGGATGCGGGAACGGCACCTTGGTGATGACGTGATTGCGGAACCAATCGATGCCGCGCTCCTGGGCAAGGTCATTCACGCCGGTCGGATTGCGGCGGGTGTCGATCGGACCGCCCATCAGCGTCATCGAGATCGGCACGAAAGGATCGCGGCGCGCTTCCATGATCGAGACGGCAGCGACGACTGGCACGGAGGGCTGGCACACCGCCAGCACATGGGTGTTGCCGCCGAGGACATGCAGCATCTCGATGACGTAGTCGATGTAATCGTCGAGATCGAAGCGGCCGTCGCTGAGTGGCACCATGCGGGCGTCGGCCCAGTCGGTGATGTAGACCTCGTGCGCCGGCAGGAAGGCTTCGACCGTGCCGCGCAGGAGCGTCGCATAATGGCCGGACATCGGCGCGACGATCAGCACGCGCGGCTGCGGGCTGCGCAAGGGACGCGCGAATTTGCGATCGAAGTAGAGCAGGCGGCAGAACGGCTTTTCCCAGACCGGGCGGACCTCGACCGGGACACGGATGCCGTTGACCTCGGTGTCGTTGAGGCCCCATTCCGGCTTGCCGTAGCGCCGCGTGGTGCGTTCGAACAATTCGCAGGCCGCGGCGACCGACTTGCCGATCTCGGTGCGCGCCCACGGGTTCATGGGATTCTGAAACAGGAGCTTGGTCGCGTCGGTGACCGCGCGCGCCGGATTGAGAGAGGCCTGCGCCATCTCGTACATCCAGTACATCGGCGTCGTCAGAACCGGACTGCCTTCAGCCGCCAGGGGCGGCGCGCCGCCAAACTCACCAATCGGCATAATCATATTCCTCTTCGCATCGCAGCATACTGCCGAATGCGTAATATTGCGTCAATGCATGGTTCCGTACATCTACGTAGCGAAGACGGTTAAACCAGCCTGAATCCACGAGAAAGTGACGTTATTCGCCGCCCGACAGCAGCGAACCCTGCTTCCGGGCGCTGCGCAAAAGGGCAAGGAATGCCCCAAAAGATGCCACCAGCAGCACCACGTTGATGGCCAACGCACTCAGCATCAGATCGATCCTGAAAGTGTTTTCGATCAGCAGCGCGCGCATTCCTTCGAACACGTAGGTCGGTGGCAGTGCCCAGGCGACGTATTGCAGCCAGATCGGCAGCACGCTGACGGGATAGTAGACGCAAGCGAGCGGCATGATCGCGAACATCAAGGTCCAGACGATGCTCTCGGCACCAAGACCGTTCCGCAGAACCAGGCCCGAGACGAAGATGCCCACCGACCAGCTCGTGAAGATCAGATTGCAGAAGAATGCGATCAGCGGCAGGCCGAGCGCATAAACGTTGAAGTGAAACAGAAAAAGCGCGAGCAGCGTCATCGGGATGACGCCGATCGCGAGCCGGATCAGGCTCATGATCATCAGCGACAGCAGAAACTCGATCGGCTTCAACGGGCTCATCATGAGATTGCCGAGATTGCGCGCCCACATCTCTTCCAGGAACGAGATGGAGAAGCCGAGCTGTCCCCGGAACAGGATGTCCCAGAGGATGACGGCGCCGATCAGGGTGCCGCCGGCACGCGCGAAGAAATTGGCGTTCTGGGCGATGTAGAACTGGAGAAAGCCCCAGGTGATGACTTGCAGCGCGGGCCAGTACAGCAATTCGAGCAGCCGCGGCCAAGACGACACCAACAGGTACCAATAGCGCAGGATCATCGCGCCGATGCGGTGGGCGGAAATGCCGCGGTGGAGGGAAAGCCCGCTCATCGCACGGCCTCCTTCGCACCGTTCACCCGACCGCGCGCGACGTCGAGAAATACCTCTTCGAGCGTAGAGCGGTTGTAGCGGGCCATGATGGCTTCGGGCGTATCGTCGTCCTCGACGCGGCCGCGCTTCATGATGATGACGCGGTCGCAGAGCCGCTCGACCTCGAGCATGTTGTGCGAAGCCAGGAGGATGGTGGCGTTGTTCTCCTTGCGATAGCGCTCTAGATGACCCCGGACCCAATCGGCCGTGTCAGGATCGAGCGAGGCGGTCGGCTCGTCCAGCAAGAGCAGCTCGGGCTGGTTGATCAGCGCCTTGGCGAGCGCGACGCGGGTCTTTTGCCCGGCGGAAAGCTTGCCGTTGGCGCGGTCGATGAAATCGACGAGATCGAGATCGTCGGCAAGCTTCGCGATGCGATCGGAGAGGTTTTTCACCGCATAGAGCCTGCCGAACACGTTGAGATTCTGACGCACCGTGAGCCGCATCGGCATGTCGACATAGGGGCTCTCGAAATTCATCCGCCCCAGCACGGAAGCGCTCTCCTCCGGCATCCGATGCCCGAGCACCCTGACGCGGCCGGAGGTCGCCAGCACCAGACCCATGACCATCGCGATGGTGGTGGTCTTGCCGGCGCCGTTGCCGCCGAGAAGCCCGGTGATGCTGCCGCGCGGGAGCGAAAACGAGATGTCGTCGACGGCGCGGGTCTGCTTGTAGACCTTGACGAGGCGATCGACTTCGATTGCCGCGGATGGGGTGCTACCCGCGACAGTCGGCCGACTTGAAGCCTGGTCATTCCCGGTCATGCTGGGGCGTTCTTCTGCTATTGCATCGGGGAGCGCAAGCCTTGATGTAATAAGCCTTGATGTAACAAGCCTTGATGTAACAGGACTTGGTCTAACAAGACTTGATGTAAGAGGCTTGTCATTCCGGGTGGTTCCGCGAGCTTCGCGTTTGTGATCGAGAAAGCACCGCCAAATTGGCCGACATGACCGAGACTGCCGCTTCCGATTTCCGCGCCCCGCAGCGGCATATCCGCCTGGACACGATCCTGCGGCTGCGCTGGCTTGCGGTGCTCGGCCAGCTCGCTGCGATCTTCATCGTGGCGCAAGGACTGGAGTTCAACGTCGAGATCGTTCCCTGCGTCAGCATCATCGCGCTGTCGGCGGCGCTCAATCTGGCGCTGCAGACCGTGTCCAATCCGCTGCAGCGGCTGAAGCCCACGCAGGCGGCCGGACTGCTCGCGCTCAACATCGTGGAGCTGGCCGGCCTGTTGTTCTTCACCGGCGGACTCCAGAACCCGTTCTCGTTCCTGTTTCTCGCCCCCGTGCTGATCTCGGCCACCGCGCTGCCGGCCCGCTTCACCTTCGGCCTCGGTGTGCTGGCTGTCGCCTGCGCCTCGGTCCTGTTCTACTTTCATCTGCCGCTGCCCTGGGATTCCGACGATCCGCTGGTGTTGCCGCCGATCTATCTCGTCGGCGTCTGGCTCTCGATCGTGCTCGCGATCGGCGTCACCAGCCTCTACTCGTTCCAGGTGACCGAAGAGGCGCGCAAGCTCGCGGACGCGCTGGCCGCGACCGAACTGGTGCTGACGCGCGAGCAGCACCTGACCCAGCTCGATGGCCTTGCTGCTGCCGCCGCGCACGAGCTCGGCACGCCGCTCGCGACCATCTTCCTGATCTCACGCGAGCTGGAAAAGACGGTGAAGGATGCGAGCTTTGCCGCCGACCTGAAGACCCTGCGCGAGCAGACCCAGCGCTGCCGCGACATATTGAGCAAGATCACCCAGCTTTCCTCCGAAGGCGCGCCGTTCGACCGCATGAAGCTGTCGGAGCTGATCGAGGAAGTGGTGGCGCCGCATCGCGATTTCGGCATCGAGATCAAGGTGCGGATCGCGGTGGCGATCGTGGCCGAGCCGGTCGGCTCGCGCAATCCGGCGATCCTCTATGGTGTCGGCAACATCGTCGAGAATGCGGTCGATTTCGCCAACACCACGGTCGAGGTGAATGCGTGGTGGAACAAGGACACGATCGAGATCCTGATCTCCGACGACGGCCCCGGCATTCCGCCCGATATCCTGAACCGGATCGGCGAACCCTATTTGTCACGGCGACGCACCCAGGACGAAGGCGGCGGCCTCGGATTGGGCGTGTTCATCGCCCGCACCTTGCTCGAACGCACCGGCGCCAAGGTCTCGTTTACCAACCGGACCTTTCCGGAACACGGCGCGGTGGTCCAGATCACGTGGCAGCGAGAGCGTTTTGAGGCTATCGAGACGTTCGAAGAAACAATAGGATAGGCCGCGACCTTGCGTCGCACGACCGGGCCGATCGACTATTGGCGGCCTTGGCACCGTCCGATTGCGACGCCATATGTAGAAGCGCTGGAAAAAGGACAACACCTTGAACGCCATCGCCGAACTGAACGAACAGACCGACCGCTCGCTTCTCATCGTGGAGGACGACAAGCCGTTCCTGGAGCGGTTGTCGCGCGCCATGGAAACGCGCGGCTTTGCGGTGACATCGTGTGACACCGTTTCGGATGGCCTCGCACAGATCGGCAAGGCGGCGCCGGCCTTCGCCGTGGTCGATCTGCGGCTCGGCGACGGCAACGGCCTCGACGTGGTCTCGGCGCTGAAGAAGAAGCGGCCCGATGCCCGCGCGATCGTGCTGACCGGCTATGGCAACATCGCCACCGCCGTCACTGCGGTGAAGATGGGCGCAATCGATTATCTCTCGAAGCCCGCGGACGCCGATGACGTCGTCGCCGCGCTGCTGTCGACCGGGACGGACAAATCCGAGCTGCCGGCGAACCCGATGTCGGCCGACCGCGTGCGCTGGGAACACATCCAGCGCATCTACGAGATGTGCAACCGCAACGTCTCGGAGACGGCGCGGCGGCTGAACATGCACCGCCGCACGTTGCAGCGGATCCTGGCCAAGCGCGCGCCAAGGTGACGGTTCCGTAGGGTGGATTAGCCGAAGGCGTAATCCACCTTTTCTCGTGCGACGGCAAAAATGGTGGGTTACGCTACGCTAACCCACCCTACGAAATCATTCCCAAAAATCCGCATGACCTTGCGGATCGACCAGGCGGTTGATCCTCAGCGCCGCCGCCATCGCGAAACGCACCGTCATCTGCTTGCGCGTGGCCGCAGCGAGCTTGTGCTCGGGTGCCTCGCACTGCAGGTGCGCGCCATAGGCGTCGGCGATGATCAGGCCGGTATCTTGCGGAAAGATCTCGCAAGGCAGATCCTGCGTGAAGGCAAAGAACAGCCGATCGCAATGGGCGCGGTATTCGTGCCATTTCTGGTCGGCGCGCAGATCCTCCACCGACGACTTGATCTCGACGATCCAGATCTCGCCGCGCTCGTTCAGCGCCACGAGATCGGCGCGCCGGCCCGAGGGCAGCGGCAATTCGCTGACACAGGTGAAGCCGAGCGAGCGGAGCAACCGCGCTGTGCCGCGCGCGATCGCCAGCGCCGTCTCGGATTGACGGCGGTCGGGCGGCGGCACCAGGGCGATGCGGGCGGAATTGTCCATGGAAGGAGGATAGCCGATTCCATCCCCAGTGTCGTCCCGGCGAAGATGGGCCGGGAACCTCCCTCTCCCCTCGCACTTATCACGCAGCCGCCGGAGGTCGCGGGCGGACCCATGAGGCTGCCCCGCCATGATCGACGATCTCTGGTACAAGAACGCTATCATCTATTGCCTCTCCGTCGGCACCTATATGGACGCCAACGGCGACGGCGTCGGCGATTTCAAGGGGCTGCTGCGCCGGCTCGATTATCTGCACGGGCTCGGCATCACCACGATCTGGCTGATGCCGTTCCAGACCTCGCCGGGCCGCGACGACGGCTACGACATCGCTGACTATTACAGCGTCGATTCCCGCTACGGCACGCTTGGCGACTTCGTCGAGTTCACCCATGGCTGCAAGCAGCGCGGCATCCGTGTCATCATCGACCTCGTGGTCAACCACACCTCCGACCAGCACCACTGGTTCAAGGAAGCCCGGCGCGACAAGAGCTCGCCCTACCGCGACTGGTATGTGTGGTCCGACAAGAAGCCGGCCAATGCCAACAAGGGCATGGTGTTTCCCGGCGTGCAGAAATCGACATGGACACGCGACAAGGAAGCGGGCGCCTATTACTTCCATCGCTTCTACGATTTCCAGCCGGACCTCAACACCTCGAACCCGCACGTGCAGGCCGAGATCCTCAAGATCATGGGCTTCTGGATCCAGCTCGGCGTCTCCGGCTTCCGCATGGATGCGGTGCCCTTCATCATTGCGACCAAGGGCGCGAAGGTGAGGAAGCCTGTCGAGCAATATGACATGCTGCGCGCGTTCCGCGAATTCCTGCAATGGCGGCAAGGCGACGCCATCATCCTCGCCGAAGCCAACGTGCTGCCGGAGACCGACATGGAATATTTCGGCCGTGATGGCGACCGCATGCACATGATGTTCAACTTCCACGTCAACCAGCATCTGTTCTATGCGCTGGCATCCGGCGATTCGCGCCCGCTGGCGAAATCGCTGAAGGCGACCAAGCCGCGGCCGGCCGCGGCACAATGGGGCCTGTTCCTGCGCAATCACGACGAGCTCGATCTGGGACGATTGACCAAGGCCCAGCGCGACATCGTCTTCAAACGCTTCGGTCCCGACAAGGACATGCAGCTCTACGACCGCGGCATCCGCCGCCGTCTCGCGCCGATGCTGGGCGGCGACCGCCGGCGGCTCGAGCTCGCCTACAGCCTGATGTGCACGCTGCCGGGAACGCCCGTGATCCGCTATGGCGACGAGATCGCAATGGGCGATGATCTGGCGCTGCCCGAGCGCAATTGCGCGCGCACGCCGATGCAATGGTCCACTGAGCCCCATGGCGGTTTCACCAAGAGCGACAAGCCGGCATGCCCCGTCATCGACCAGGGGCCTTACGGCTTCGAGCACGTCAACGTCGCCAAACAGCGGCGCGATCCCGATTCCATGCTGAACTGGACCGAGCGTATCGTCCGCATGCGCAAGGAGGTGCCGGAGATCGGCTGGGGCGATTTCGCCATCATCCCGACGCGCGATCCCGCCGTGTTCATCATGCGCTACGACTGGCGTAACAATTCCGTGCTGTTCGTGCACAATCTCGACGAGAAGCCGCGCGAGATCGCATTTTCCGTGGGCCTGCCTGATGATGCCGGCGAGCATCTCATCAACCTGCTAGCGGAGGATCACAGCCACGCCGACAAGCGCGGCCAGCACCGCATCGTGCTGGAGCCGTACGGCTATCGCTGGTATCGCGTCGGCGGGCTGGATTATTTGCTGAAGCGGAGCGACATCGACGAGACGGTGCGGCGCAACAAGCATCCGGGGTGAACTTGTCGTCCTGGCGAAAGCCAGGACCCATTACCCCAAAGGTCGTTGTGGCGCGCAGGCAGTAACCACGAATCTTCGCCAAACCATTTGCCGTGGTAATGGGTCCTGGATCTGCGCTTCGCTTGTCCAGGACGACGGCTAAGCGGGTGGCGCGATGATCACGCCCTCATTCCCGCGCAAATCCAGCACGCCCTCCAGCCGCTCGCCCTCCCGATCCAGGAATGTCGACAGCAATATCTCGCTGCCGAACCTGATCGCGCTGGTGGTGACGGCGATCGGCTCGGAGCCGAGATTGAGCACCACGATCACCGCCCTGCCCTCGGCCTCGCGGCGATAGATCAGCAGATCGCCTTGCGCCGCGATCGGGTGATAGTCGCCCGAGACCAGCGGCTTGCATGTCTTCCGCAACGTGATCAGGCGCTTGTACAGCGCGAGGATCGAGCGCGAATCGGCCTCGAGATTGACGACGTTCTCATGGATGTGATCCTCGGGCAGCGGCAACCACGGCTTGACGCCCGAGAAGCCGCCGAAGCCGGAGGAATCCCATTGCATCGGCGTGCGGCAGCCGTCGCGGCCGACACCGATGCCGGGCACGTTCTTCTCGAAGGGGTCGCGCACGTCCTCGGGCGCGATCGCGAGCTGATGCATGCCAATCTCGTCGCCGTAATAGAGCGTCGGCGTGCCACGCAGCGTCAGCAGCAGCATGGCGGCGACGCGGGCCTGCTCGGGCCCGACGCGGCTTGCCACGCGCGGACGATCGTGATTGCCGAGCACCCAGTTCGGCCAGGCGCCTTTCGGCAGCGCCTTCTCGTAATCATCGATGATCTTCTCGATCGAGCGCGCGCTCCAGAACGTCGAGAGCAGCGCGAAATTGAACGGCATCTGCGCGCCGGTGAGATCGTTGCCGTAATAGGCCATGAGCCGATGCAGCGGCAGATAGACCTCGCCGATCAGCACGCGGGCCTCATACGCGTCGGTGACGCGCCGCATCTCGGCGATGACGTCATGCACCTCCGGCTGGTCGGTGGAATATTGCGTGAGGATTTTTTCGTTCGGCGGCCGGCCCTCGACATAATGCGGGTTTTGCGGATTGTCGCGGAACTCGGCATCCTTGATCAGGTGCCAGATCACGTCGACGCGAAAGCCGTCGACGCCCTTCTCCAGCCAGAACCGCATCACGTCGTAGATCGCGGCGCGGACATCGGGATTGCGCCAGTTCAGGTCGGGCTGCTGGGCCAGGAAGGCGTGGTAATAATATTGGCCTGTCGTCTCCTCGAACTGCCACGCGCTGCCGCCGAATTCGGACAGCCAATTGTTCGGCACGCCGCCGTCGGGGCCCGGATCGCGCCAGACGTACCAGTCGCGCTTGGGGTTGTCGCGCGAGGCACGGCTCTCGGCGAACCAGGGATGCTGGTCCGAGGTGTGGTTGGGCACGAGGTCGAGGATCAGCTTGAGGCCGTTGTCATGCGCGGCCGTGAGCAGCGCATCGAAATCCTCCATCGTGCCGAACAGCGGCTCGATGCCGGTATAGTCGGAGATGTCGTAGCCGAAATCAGCCATCGGCGAGGGGAAGATCGGCGACAGCCAGATCGCGTCGACGCCGAGCGATGTCACATAAGGCAGCCGCTGCAAAATGCCGGCGAGATCGCCGACGCCATCACCGTCGCTGTCCTGAAAAGAGCGCGGATAGATCTGATAGAAGATGCCGTCGCGCCACCAATTCCCGCCGCCCTGAGCCATGCCGGAGATACCGCCCTGAATTGACCTTGCGCGAGAGAACGCGGAAGGAACGTCCCGGTTCAAACCGGGAAGCGAAATGGGGCGTCCGTGTGACGGCCGAGGTGCATGTTCCCCAGGCCCGGCACGAATCTTTTGCTTGGCGGCATGGCAAAAATCGGCATTGTGAGGCCCATGACCGAGCAAAATGACACCCAGGAATCCTCGCAAGTCGAATCCTCGCAAGCCGAATCCGCACATGCCGAATCCGCACCTGCCAAGGCCGGCGCGATCATCGTCCCCGTGACGCTGTTCGAGCAGAACTGCACCATCATCTGGGACGAGCCTTCCAAGAAGGCCGTGGTGATCGATCCCGGCGGCGACGTGCCGAAGATCCTTGAGGCGATCAAGCAGACCGGCGTCACCGTGGAGAAGATCTGGCTGACCCACGGCCATATTGATCATGTCGGCGGCGCGGCCGAATTGCGCGATGCGCTGAAGGTGCCGATCGAGGGGCCGCATGCCGCGGACAAATTCCTGCTCGACAACGTGGTCGAGAGCGGCGCCCGCTTCGGCATGACGGGGGGTCGCAATTTCGAGCCGGACCGCTGGCTCGACGAGGGCGACACCGTCTCGATCGGCGATCTCAAGTTCGACATTTATCACTGCCCCGGCCATTCGCCGGGCAGCGTGGTGTTCTTCAACAAGGATTTGCGCTTTGCCCATGTCGGCGACGTGCTGTTTGCCGGCTCGGTCGGACGCACCGATCTGCCCGGCGGCAGTCACGCCACGCTGATCAATTCGATCAAGACCAAGCTGCTGCCGCTCGGCGACGATGTCGGCTTCATCTGCGGCCATGGCGCGGGCTCGAGCATCGGCCAGGAGCGGATGACCAATCCGTTCATCACCGGCGAGATGTAGCGCCTATTCCGCGGCGTCTGCGAACGCTGCGGGCTGGCTCAGGTTGCGGTCGCCCCATTCGCGGATCGCGGCGACGACGGGCACAAAACTCTTTCCTTTCCGCGTCAGGCGATACTCGACCTTGGGCGGCACCTCGCCGAAATCCTTGCGGTCGATCAGGCCGCTCGCCGTCAGCGCCTTCAATTCGCGGCTGAGCACGCGCGGGGTGACCTCCGCGCTGCCTTCCGTGCCTCGCAACAGGCCGGTCCTGATCTCGCCGTAGCGGCGCGGGCCGTCCTTGAGGTCCCAGACGATACGCAGCTTGTACTTGCCGCTGATCATCTTCTGAAAGGCCGCGACCGGACAGTTGCGCGCGGGGACTGTCTTCGCCATGTCGTTTCCTCCATATGCGAGCTTTTTGTTTTGACGCGTTTTCTTCACGCGAACCGGTATCCACTTCGCTCGAAAACGCTTTGGCCGAGCATAGGAGCGACGCCGAAAAAGTCCATACTATCAATTTTGTCCATACTTGCAGGATCGTATCCAGAACGCAGATGATGACGCACAACGCGAACAGGGAGCGTCACATGAAGCACTTCATGATCCGATACGAATTCAAGAACGGCACGCCGGAAGCCTGGCACCAGGAGATCGGCCGCTTCGTCAAGGCGATCGACGGCGATCCGGAGCTCAAGGGACGGATCGGCTATCGCGTCCTGAAGAACCGCGACAATGGCAGCTATTTCCATCTCGCCAGCGTCAGCGACGATGCCGCGCAAAAAGCGCTGCAATCGCGCGAGTTCTTCAAGGTCTATCAGGAGATGACGCGAAAGGTCGCCGGCGGCGAGGTGACGGCGACGCCGATCGAGGTGATTGACGCGACGGCGTAGCGTCGATGGCGCTGGAGTAGGGTTAGCCAAAAACGCCACTGTCGTCCCGGCGAAGGCCGGGACGACGAAAACTACTTCATCAATCCCGCAGCGGTGAGCGCGCGCGTGATGATCTGTCCGAGATCGAGGCCGCGGGCCTCCGCGCGCTCCGGTTCGGCCCGCTCTTCGGCGACCGCGGCGCGGATCGAGCGTGCCAGATGCGGCGCGGACGTCAGCGCCGGCTTCGACGTTGCCGGCTTCGCGTCGGCAATCCAGCCGGTGAGGCCGAAGAACTTTGCGATGTGGTAGGACGAGGAGATGCCGGCCTCGATCAGGAACGCGCCTTCGACGCCATAGCGCTCGTCGTTGTCGGCAAGGCCGAGCGGCGTGCCGTGCGCCATGTCGGTGATGGCGTAGGACTCGACAAGGGTCTCGCCATCCTTGTTCCACCAGGCCTGGCGCGGATAGCCGTCGACTTTGGTCTCCGCCATCGGCACGTCAGGCAGATCGTGCAGATCGAGCCACTGCTTGACGATCTCGTTGGCATTGCCGGGATTGACGGTGCGGTCGGCGCTGCCGTGCCACACCGACATCCTCGGCCACGGTCCGCGATGATTCGAGGCCCGCCGCACCAGATCGCCGAGCTCGCGCGCGGGACGCGCCGGGGAATGAAACATGCCGTCCAGCGCCTCGCGCAGATTCGAGGCAATGCCATAGGGCAGCCCGGCAATGACGGCGCCGGCCGCGAAGACTTCAGGATAGGTCGCGAGCATCACCGACGTCATGCCGCCGCCGGCCGACAGACCCGTGATGAAGATGCGTCTGGGATCGATGCGATGCGTTTCGATCATGTGCGCGATCATCTCGCGAATCGAGCACGCCTCGCCGCTGTCCCGCGCGGTGTCTTCCGGATTGAACCAGTTGAAGCAGGTGTTGCCGTTGTTGGCGCGCTGCTGCTCGGGCATTAACAGCGCAAAGCCGTAGTGCTCGGCGAGAGTCGACCATCCGGCACCGAGGTCGTAAGCCGCTGCCGTCTGGCCGCAGCCGTGCAGCACGACGACGAGCGCGCGCGGCTTCTGCAACTGCGCCGGCACGAACGCGAACAGGCGCAAGTCTCCGGGATTGTCGCCGAAACCGGTGACCTCTTTCAGAGGGCTCGACGCATCCGCGCTCCGGCCGAACTCGGCCAAGCGCAATCCGTCCAGCTTTGGCAGACGTCTCAAGAGATCGATATTTCTGGTTAACGACACGGCAGCTCCCGACAGGCGACGTTCAACGTCCACCCAAACCAAATAGTTGCTGCAGCGCAAAATAAAAAGACCGTGTGCTGTCGATCGCGCGAAAATCGCCGGAAATCCCGCAAGAATCCGTGGGTATTAACCGCAATGCCTCAACTTCGTGCAGATGCAAGGCGCATCGACGGCCGAAATCCGGCGCGGATCATGATTAACGTCACAAACAGCGCGAGCGAGCCGAGAACTCCTGCGCGCGCTGATTGCGCGGCTTCGACGGCGAAGAATTCCCCAACGATTGCGGCCACTCCGGCCGCATCTCCGATCTGCGCCGTCGTGCCGTAGATGACGGACACCGAGCCTGCCGCGACGAGCACGGATTCGATGTGTGCCGGCGACGCCTTCAGTTCGACCGCGATGGTGGGACTGGCGACGTCGACCGCGACAGCATCGACACCGAACATGAATTGCGCGGCGACGACGATCGCCACCACCCACCGCGGCGCGACGAATCGATCCGCTTTGTGACGGCTTGATGCATCGGCGCTCGAGCCTTCGGGAATTTATTTGCGCTTCAAACGCGCAGACCGGCGTTATTCCACGCGATCGCCTCCGAAGCGAGACCTGCCGCCCTCTTGTTGCCTTGGCCCGATAGCTGCATGTCGGTTCCCGCTGATTTCGCAGGGTTCGGAAGCGCATCCGATGTACGACTACGACATGGTGGTGATCGGATCGGGCCCGTCGGGGCGCCGGGCCGCGGTGCAATGTGCCAAGCTCGGCAAAGCCGTGCTGGTGGTGGAGAAGGGCCGGCGGGTCGGCGGCGTCTCCGTTCACACGGGGACGATTCCCTCGAAGACCCTGCGCGAGACCGTGCTCAATCTGTCCGGCTGGCGCGAGCGCGGCTTCTACGGCCGCTCCTACCGCGTCAAGCAGGACATCGCGGCGAGCGATCTGATGACCCGGCTCCAGAAGACCCTCGACCACGAGGTCGAGGTTTTGGAGCATCAATTCAGCCGCAATCTGGTGCGGACCGCCAATGGCGAGGCGCGCTTGGTCTCGCCGCATGAGGTCGAGATCACCAGCCCGATCGGCGAGACCAAAACTGTGTCGGCCGCCTTCATCCTGATCGCCTGCGGCACGCGCCCGTTCCGACCCGACTACGTCCCGTTCGACGGCGCGACCGTGCTCGACAGCGACGAGATCATCGAGCTGCCGAAGCTGCCGCGCAGCCTCGCGGTGATCGGCGCGGGCGTGATCGGCGTCGAATATGCCACCATCTTCAGCGCGCTCGACGTGCCCGTGACCCTGATCGAGCCGCGACCGACATTTCTCGACTTCATCGACAAGGAACTGATCGACGAATTCATGCACGAATTGCGCGACCGCAATGTCGCGCTGCGGCTCGGCGCCAAGGTCAACTCGATCGAGAAGACCGCGCAGGGAAGCATCGTCACGCACCTTTCGGACGGGCGGCACGTCACCACGGAGATGCTGCTGTTTGCTGCGGGGCGCGTCGGCGCCACCGACCGGCTCAACCTCGAGGCCGCGGGCATCGCCGTCGACCACCGCGGGCGGATCAAGGTCGATCCCGTCACCTTGCAGACCAGCGTGCCGCACATCTATGCCGCCGGCGACGTGATCGGTTTTCCCAGTCTTGCCTCCACGTCGATGGAGCAGGGCCGCGTCGCCGCGTGCCACGCGCTCGGCATGGAGCCGATGGCACCGCCGGAATTCTTTCCCTACGGCATCTATTCGGTGCCCGAGATCTCGACCACGGGCCTGACGGAGGAAGAGGTGCGCACGCGTGGCATTCCCTATGAGGTCGGCATCGCGCGCTTCCGCGAGACCTCGCGCGGCCACATCATGGGGCTGAACAGCGGCATGATGAAGATGATCTTCTCGACCAAGACGCGCCGCCTGCTCGGCGTGCACATCCTCGGCGAAGGCGCCACCGAGCTGATCCATATCGGCCAGGCCGTGCTCAACCTCAAAGGCACCATCGACTATTTCATCCAGAACACGTTCAATTATCCGACGCTGGCGGAGGCGTACAAGATCGCCGGCCTCGATGCGTGGAACAGGATGACGCGGTAGTTCTCACCTCGCCCCGCTTGCGGGAGAGGGAGAAGAAATACGCATGCCTGCATTCCGTCGCGCGGGACATCTCGCGATTGCGTTCGCTGCCTTCAGCACGTAGCTTCGCGCCACAAACAAGCAAAAAATGAAGCCGGAGAGAACGCCATGGCGCGCCTGAAGTTCGGAGCCTTCCTTGCCCCGCATCACCCGATCGGTGAGCATCCGATGCTCCAGTTCCGGCGCGATCTCGACTTGGTCGAGCAGTTGGATAGCCTCGGCTATGACGAATTCTGGTGCGGTGAGCATCACTCCTCCGGCTGGGAGATGATCGCTTCGCCCGAGATGTTTTTGGCGGCCGCCGGCGAGCGCACCAAGCGGATCAAGCTCGGCACCGGCGTGGTGTCGCTGCCCTATCACCATCCCTACAACGTCGCGCAGCGCATGGTGCAGCTCGACCACATGACCGGAGGCCGCGCCATCTTCGGTTCCGGTCCCGGCGCGCTCGCCTCCGACGCGCACACGCTCGGCATCGATCCGATGACGCAGCGCGACCGCCAGGACGAGGCGATCGCCGTGATCCGCCGCCTCTTCAACGGCGAGCGCGTCACGGCGAAGAGCGACTGGTTCACCATGAACGACGCCGCGCTGCAGATCCTGCCGCTACAGGAAGAGATGCCGTTCGTGGTGGCCTCGCAGATCTCGCCGTCCGGCATGACGCTCGCCGGCAAATACGGCATCGGCATCATCTCGCTGGGCTCGATGACGACGCAGGGCCTGATGTCGCTGCAGCAGCAATGGCAGTTCGCCGAGGACGCGGCGAAAAAGCACGGCACCAAGG
This sequence comes from Bradyrhizobium sp. 21, assembly GCF_023073335.1. GTDB lineage: Bacteria > Pseudomonadota > Alphaproteobacteria > Rhizobiales > Xanthobacteraceae > Bradyrhizobium. Next base: position 503,366 of record NZ_JADPJG010000035.1, on the reverse strand, counting down.
TCGATCGGGCGAACTGGCGCGTGCTGCTGACCTGGCACCTCGCCGAGACCCGCGAACAGGCCCGCCGCGAAGCCGGCGCCGGGCTGATGCGCTGGCACAACGAATATAACGTCGGCACGCTGCAACGGCCGGGTCTCACCGCCTTTGCCTCGCCCGACGAAGCCGTGGACAAGACCGCCTTCGTCGAGGGCGCGGCGTCCGTCATCGGCACGCCCGACGATCTCGTCAAGATGATCAAGAACGTGATGCAGGTGTCGGGCGGCGTCGGCGCCGTCATCGGCTTCGTGCACGATTGGGCCAATCCGGAAGCGACGCGCCGGAGCTGGGATCTGGTGGCGCGCTATGTCGTGCCGGAGATCAACGGCTACATCGATTCTTTACGCAGGTCGCAAAAATTCGTGATCGAGAACCGTGCGATCTTCGAACGCGCGGGCCAGGCCGTGATGGCCAAGATCATGGAGAACGAGAAGGCCGCGGAGGCGCTGAAGGTGACGGGCGCCGGCCGCGTCGCCATTCCCGCCGTCAACGCGCCCGATTTGCAGAAGGAAGCGGCGAAGCGGTAAGCCGCACTTGTCGTCCCGGCGAAGGCCGGGACCCATACCACCAAATTGTGTTTGGCGAAGACTCGCGATTACCGGCTCGCGACAAACTTCTCCCTGGGGTTATGGGTCCCGGCTTTCGCCGGACGACCAATGGCATGTATGCGAGGAAAACGGCCGCCGCATCATCGCAGCCGGATTGTGCTATGCTCGCCGGGTCCGCCAACCGGAGCCATCATCATGTCGATGCAGAATTTGGCCGCCCCGGCGCTCGGCTTCACCCCGCCCAGGCGCAACGAGCTGACGCACATCCCCGGCGACGAAGGCTGGCCGATCATCGGCAAGACCTTTCAGGTGCTCGCAGATCCCAAGGGACATATCGAGGCGAACGGCGCCAAATATGGCCCGATCTATCGCACCCATTTTTTCGGCGAGACCAATGTCGTGCTGCTTGGCCCCGAGGCCAACGAGCTCGTGCTGTTCGACCAGCAAAAGCTGTTCTCCTCGACCCATGGCTGGAACAAGGTGCTTGGCCTGTTGTTTCCGCGCGGCCTGATGCTGCTGGATTTCGACGAGCACCGGCTGCATCGCAAGGCGCTGTCGGTCGCGTTCAAGTCCGGACCGATGAAGTCGTATCTCGGCGACCTCGACCGCGGCATTGCCGCGCGGGTCGCGCAGTGGAAGGCCAAGCCCGGCGAGATGCAGCTCTATCCGGCGATGAAGCAGCTCACGCTCGACCTTGCCGCGGCGTCCTTTCTCGGCGCCGATATCGGGCCGGAGGTCGACGAGATCAACCGCGCCTTCGTCGACATGGTCGCCGCCGCCGTCGCCCCGATCCGCCGACCGCTACCCGGCACGCAGATGGCGGCCGGCGTCAGGGGACGCAAGCGCATCGTCGCCTATTTCCGCGAGCAGATTCCGCTGCGGCGCGGCAATCTCGGCGGCGATGATCTGTTCTCGCAGCTCTGCCGCGCAACGCACGAGGACGGCGCGCTGCTCTCGGAACAGGACATCATCGACCACATGAGCTTCCTGATGATGGCGGCGCACGATACGCTGACCTCGTCGCTGACGTCCTTCATCGGCGAGCTCGCCGCAAATCCCGACTGGCAGGACAGGCTGCGCGCGGAAGTCATGGCGCTGAGGCTCGCCCCGGATGCGCCGAGCAGCTTCGACGATCTCGAAAAAATGCCGCTGTCGGAGATGGCGTTCAAGGAAGCATTGCGGATCAAGCCGCCGGTGCCGTCGATGCCGCGCCGCGCCATGCGCGATTTCACCTTCAAGGGTTTTTCGATTCCGGCCGGCACCGCGATCGGCGTCAACCCGCTCTACACCCACCACATGAAGGACATCTGGCCGGAGCCGGATCGCTTCGATCCCTCTCGCTTCGCCGAAGAAGCCCAGCGCAACCGCCACCGCTTCGCCTTTGTGCCGTTCGGCGGCGGCGCGCATATGTGCCTCGGCCTGCACTTCGCCTACATGCAGGCCAAATGCTTCGCGCGGCACTTCTTGCAGAACATCGAGGTGTCGCTGGAACCCGGCTACAAGCCGGATTGGCAGATGTGGCCGATCCCGAAACCGCGGGACGGGCTGCGGGTCAGGGTGAAGGCGGTGTAGCGCGCAACTCTCGTGTCCCGGACGCGCGGAGCGCGAGCCGGGACCCAGAATCGTGAGACACGTTCCGTGCGAGAGGTGGGCCCCGGCTCTGCAGCGCAACGCTGAAGGAGCGCTGCGTTGCGTCCGGGGCACGAAACCTGCGCCTACGCCCCCTGATCGAACGCCTTGCGCAGGGCCACGTAACCCTGCTGCTGCTGGCTCCAGTTGCGGCCGCCGGTCATCGCGCCGTCGATGACGAGATCATGGCCGTTGATGAAGCTGGATTCGTCGCTGGCCAGAAACACTGCGGCATGGGCGATGTCATCAGGAAGACCCGCGCGCGGGATCGGCTGCGCGGTCTTGTAGACCTCGCGCATCACCGCCGGCGTCTTCTCCGCCGCATCGGTCGAAAGCCCGAGCGCCTTGCCGAAAATGCCGGTCGCGATCGCGCCAGGCGAGATCGAGTTGACGCGGACGTTGGACTCGCCGAGCTCCATCGCCACGCATTTGGTGAGATGGATTACCGCCGCCTTGGCCGCGCCATAGACCATCGAGGACGAGAAGCCGGCGAGGCGGCCGGCGATGCTGCCATTGTTGATGATGCTGCCTGTCCCCTGTTTCTTCATCTGGGGCGCGGCGTGCTTCATGCCGAGCATGACGCTGCGCACCAAGGTCGCCATCGCCGCGTCGAAGCGCTCGACCTCGAGGCCTTCGATGCCGCCGGTCTGCGCCGGGCCGCCGGCATTGTTGAACAGGCAGTCGATGCGGCCGAATTTGTCCACCGCGAGCGCGATCAGCGCCTGCATCTGCGCTTCGACCGTCACATCCGTCTGGCGAAAGACGCAGTTCGCCCCGAGTTGCTTCGCCAGCGCCTCGCCTTCCGGTATGCGCCGCCCTGCGATCACAATTTTGGCACCTTCGGCAACGAAGACTTCCGCAGTCCGCAACCCGATCCCGCTCGTCGCGCCCGTGATCACCGCGACCTTGCCGTCCAGCCTGCCCATGGAATGTTCCTGTTTTCGAACCCCTTGACGCCAAATGGCGGACACCGATCGATGACGGCGCCGCGGCACTCGGCGCCGCAGCAGGCACTATTCCTGCCGGCTGCCGACAAGGCAAGCTTTGCTTGGGGCCTGCGACATGCGTAACATTCCTGGCGACCGCTCGATTGTCGAACGCATATCGCGACCGGATTGTGCATGGGGAAGCTGATCGACGAATTCCGCAAGGGCTGGCAGGGCGAGGCACCGCCATCGCTCGGTCTGAGCCTTGCGTTTGCGGTCGCCTGCCTGCTCGTTGCGACGCTGGCGCGCTGGGCTCTCGCCCATGTGCGGCCCGACGTCTACTTCACGCCGTACTTTCCGGCGGTGTTCTTTGCGGCTGCGTTCGGAGGCTTCCGCATCGGCGTCATCACGGCGCTGGTCGGCGGCGTGCTCGGCGTCGTCGTGAATTTCGGCGATGCTTTTGCCGATCGCGCGCGATTTGCCCTGCTGGCGCTCTATTGGGCGGTGTGCGCGCTCACCATCTGGGGCGTCGAGCACTATCGCTCGCTTCTCGCCGAGCAGCGCCGGGTTTCCAAGCGCCTGATCGAGGAAGAAGACTATCGCAAGCTGCTGGTCGACGAGCTCCAGCACCGGCTGAAGAACAAGCTGTCGACGGTGCATGCCGTGCTGCATCAGGTGCTGCACGACCAGCCGCAGGTCTGGGCCCGGATCGATCCGCGGCTGCGGTCACTGGCGACGACCGACGATTTGATCTCGCGGATCGACAAGGCAGGCTGCGACATCCGCGATCTCCTGATCGCCGAGCTCGGGCCTTACGGCCATGTCCGCTTCACGCTCAACGGCGAACGGCTGTTCCTGCCGCCGAAGCTTGCGGTCACGCTGTCATTGATGTTTCACGAGCTCGCCACCAACGCGGGAAAATATGGCGCGTTCTCCGCGCCGCGCGGATTGTTGCAGGTGTCATGGACCGTCAGCGACGACCGTCTGACCGTCACCTGGGATGAAACCGAGGGCCCGAGCGTCGACAAGGTGTCCGAGCCGGGCTTCGGCACCAAGCTGTTGAAGTCCGCGCTGTCGGCCTTCGACGGCAAGACGGAGGTCTCCTATCTCAGGACAGGACTCCATTGCATCATGCAATGCCGTATTCCCAAAAGCGGTTAGACACAGCGTAGACGAAAACCGGTCGCGCGCTTCGCTCGCGGTTTCGCATGCGCCGTTGACGCTCTGTTAATGACGATGGGCTGCACGCGCCGCATCGCCGCAAAACACCCCCGTATTTCTCCGGACCCCTTAACCAAACTTAAGAGGGAACCGCGCAAGATCGCGGCCATTGCAAAGGCGCGCTGAAACAACAAGATTCATGACTTCTATGAACGACAACAAATATTCCGGCGCGAGTGAAGCCGAACTCGGATTTCTCAAGGAAATCGTTAGAATGCTGCCTGCCGGCCTGACCGTGCAGGACGCGCAGGGTGAACTTCTCCTGGTCAACGATGTCGCAGCCGCTCAGCTCGGCATGGATGGCAGCCGTCCCTCACGCGATCTCGGGCCGCGCCGGGAAGCCTGCCAGCAGGCCCTGAACTCCGGCCAGGCGGTCGTATCCGAGGAAGCGCTCCACGACGGAGCCGCACGCCAGGTGCTGCTGACCACCCATCGTCCGGTCCGCCTCGACGGACGCGAGCTGCTGATCTCGGCCTCCTCCGACATCACCGAGCAGAAGAACTTCGAGGACCAGCTGTTCCGCTCGGCCTATTTCGACGAGCTGACCGGCCTACCCTCGCGGCGCGTGATCGAACACCACGCCGCCGGTCTGCTCGCGCAGGGTCGCGCCGGCGAGCGCTTTGCGCTCGCCTTTCTCGACGTCGACAATTTCAAGCACATCAACGACTATTACGGTCACGCGGTCGGCGATGCGCTGCTGGTCGAGCTCGCGAAGCGGCTTGGGCGCGACTTGCGCGATTCGGACATGCTGTCGCGCATCTCCGGCGACGAATTCCTGCTGCTGCTGTCGCCGATCCAGAGCCAGGAGGAGGTCGCCGAATTCATGCAATCGACGCTTGAGCGGCTGACGGCGCCGTTCTTCATCGACAATTCGGAAGTCTTCGCCTCCACCTCCGTCGGCATCAGCCTCTATCCCGATCACGGAAGCAACTTCGAGACGCTGCGTCAGAACGCGGACATCGCGATGTATCGCATCAAGAACAATGGCAAGGGGTCGGCGGCCTTCTTCGATTCGAGCATGGAGCGCGAGGCGCTGGCGCGGATGAAGATCGAGCAGTCGCTGCGGCAGGCCATCCTCGAAAAACGCTTCTGCTGCGCCTTCCAGTCCAAGGTCGATATTCGCACCCAGGAAGTGAAGGGCATTGAGGCCCTGGTGCGTCTGCGCGACGACGAAGGCGTTATCCAGGCGCCCGGCTCGTTCATCAATCTTGCGGTCGAGCTCGGGCTGATCGACGAGCTCACCCATCTCGTGCTCGCCGAGATCGTCAAGTCGGTCGACCTGATCAACGAGACCTTTGGCGCGGAAGCGACGATCAGCATGAACGTCGCGGCCAAGCAGGCCGGTAATCCGGAATTCATGCGCAGCTTCGCGCAGGCGCTCGACGACACCGGTTTCCCTCAACGCTTCATGATCGAGGTGACCGAAGACGCCTTTGTTGCCAAGAGCCATTTCCAGTCGGAAATCCTGCCGATGTTCCGCAAGCTCGGCGTCGGCATCTCGATCGACGATTTCGGCACCGGCTATTCCTCGCTCTCGGCACTCGCCGACATTACCGCCGACGAGATCAAGATCGACCGCTCCTTCATCACCGACATCCATAAGCGACCGCGCAGCCAGGGCATCCTGCGCGCGATCGAATCCCTCAGCGAAGCGCTCGGCATGACCGTGATCGCCGAGGGCATCGAAACCTACGAGGAGCTGGCCTATCTCCAGGCCGCGACCAAGATCCGCCATGCGCAAGGCTATTATTTCTCCCGGCCGATCTTCCTGGAGGAGTTGAAGCTCGCGACGCCCGTCTCCAGCGAGGCGCGGGCCAGCGTGGCCAGCCGCCCACATCAACTGAACCGCCAGGGCTATTCGCGCGCGAGCGGGTATCGGCGGTAATCGCTCCCCTTCCCGCGGCCCCGACCTTGTATGATCGCGGCAGACCGATCCGGGCGCCTCGGCAGAGACCTGCCGATTTCTGCGTCGGACGCAATCGGTAACGCGCGACGTCAAAACAGTGTCATACGGACTTTCGAGCAAGACCCGCCGGAAGGTGGAATTGCAATGTTTGCACCGTTGTGCAAATCGCTGTGACCAACACAATTCAAGAGGGAGGAATCATCGTGCGTCGATCGCTCATTTTCACAGCAGCCCTTCTCGGTCTGGCCGCGGGCACCTCCGCCCGAGCCGACGATCTCAAGGTCGCGCTGATCTACGGCAAGACCGGACCGCTGGAGGCCTATGCCAAGCAGACCGAGACCGGCCTGCAAATGGGCTTTGAATACGCCACCAAGGGCACCATGACGCTCGACGGCCGCAAGATCGTCGTCATCACCAAGGACGACCAGGGCAAACCCGATCTTTCGAAGGCCGCGCTCGCGGAAGCCTATCAGGACGACAAGGCCGACATCGCCATCGGCACCACCTCGTCGGCCGCAGCACTCGCGATCCTGCCCGTCGCCGAGGAGAACAAGAAGATCCTGATCGTCGAGCCCGCGGTCGCGGATCAGATTACCGGCGAGAAGTGGAATCGCTACATCTTCCGCACCGCGCGTAACTCGTCGCAGGACGCGATCTCGAACGCGGTCGCGATCGGCAAGCAGGGCGTCACCGTAGCGACCCTGGCGCAGGACTACGCCTTTGGCCGCGACGGCGTCGCCGCCTTCAAGGAAGCGCTCGCCAAGACCGGCGCGACGCTCGCCGCGGAAGAATATGCCCCGACCTCGACCACCGACTTCACCGCGGTCGGCCAGCGCCTGTTTGACGCGCTCAAGGACAAGCCCGGCCGCAAGGTGATCTGGGTGATCTGGGCGGGTGCCGGCAATCCGCTGGCCAAGCTCCAGGACATGGACCCGAAGCGCTACGGCATCGAACTGTCCACCGGCGGCAACATCCTGCCCGCGCTCGCGGCCTATAAGGGCCTCCCCGGCATGGAGGGCGCGACCTACTATTTCTACGAGATCCCGAAGAACCCGGTGAACGACTGGTTCGTCGCCGAGCATCAGAAGCGCTTCAAGGCGCCGCCGGACTTCTTCACCGCGGGGGGCTTCGCCGCCGCGATGTCCGTCGTCGCCGCCGTCACCAAGGCGAAGTCGACCGACACCGAGAAGCTGATATCGGCGATGGAAGGCCTGGAGTTCGACACGCCCAAGGGCAAGATGGTGTTCCGGAAAGAGGACCATCAGGCGCTCCAGAGCATGTATCACTTCAAGGTCAAGGTCGATCCGAACGTCGCCTGGGCCGTGCTCGAGCCGGTGCGCGAGCTGAAGATCGAGGACATGGACGTTCCGATCCGCAACAAGAGGTAGGCTCGGCGGTATCCCGCCTCTTACTTCACCTCCCCGCTTGCGGGGGAGGCCGGGTGGGGGCTCCATCCTCTTGGGGGGCAATCCCATCGCGGGGGCACCTTCTCCCCAACCCTCCCCCGCAAGCGGGGGAGGGAGCGCAGCGTGATCGTGGATGCGTCTCAACCCTATCATTCGCCGGACTGTTTATGACGCCAACCCTCGAAACCCGCGACCTCACCATCCGTTTCGGCGGTCATGTCGCCGTCAACAGCGTCACCTGCAGCTTCCGCCCCGGCGAGCTCACCGCAATCGTCGGCCCGAACGGCGCCGGCAAGACCACCTATTTCAACCTGATCTCGGGCCAGCTCCGCGCATCGACCGGCAGCGTCCTGTTCGACGGCACCGACATCACCCAGCACTCCGCGCCGATGCGGACGCGCGCAGGCCTGGGGCGCGCCTTCCAGCTCACCAATCTGTTTCCGAACCTCAGTGTGGAGGAAAACGTCCGCCTCGCCGTGCAGGCCGCCAGCGGCACGCACTACGATATGCTGCGGCCCTGGATGGTCCGCCGCGATCTGATCGCGCGCGCAGACGCCATCCTCGATCAGGTCGCGCTCGGCGGCCGCCGCGGCGTCGCAGCGACCGCGCTGTCGCATGGCGACCAGCGCAAGCTCGAGGTGGCGCTGATGATCGCGCTGGGGCCAAAGGTGTTCATGTTCGACGAGCCGACCGCCGGCATGAGCATCGACGAGGTGCCGGTCGTGTTGAACCTGATCGCGCAGCTCAAGCAGGACAAGAGCAAGATCATTCTTCTGGTCGAGCACAAGATGGACGTGGTGCGCTCGCTCGCCGACCGCATCATCGTGCTGCATAACGGCCAGCTAGTCGCGAATGGTCCGCCGGCCGAAGTGATTGCGTCACCGATCGTGCAGGAAGCCTATCTCGGCGTCGCTCCCAGGAAGGCTGCGGGGGGTGCCACGTGACCGAGCTCCTGAAACTCTCCGGCGTACATACCCATATCGGGCGCTATCACATCCTCCAGGGCATCGATCTCGCTGTCCCGCAAGGGCAGACCACGATGCTGCTCGGCCGCAACGGCGCCGGCAAGACCACGACGCTGCGCACCATCATGGGCCTGTGGCAGGCCTCCAGCGGCGAGATCAGCCTCGCCGGCGAGCGCATCGAGAGCCGCGCCACACCGGACATCGCGCGGCTCGGCGTCGGCTACGTGCCGGAGAGCATGGCTGTGTTTTCCGACCTCACGGTGAAGGAAAATCTGGTGCTGGCGGCGCGCGACGGACCGCTCGACGACGCCCAGCTCGACTGGATCTTTGGCTTCTTCCCCGCGCTGCGCCGGTTCTGGCTGTCGCGCGCGGGAAGTCTCTCGGGCGGACAGAAGCAGATGCTGTCCATCGCCCGCGCCATCGTCGAGCCGCGCAAGCTGCTGCTGATCGACGAGCCTACCAAGGGGCTGGCGCCGGCGATCGTGATGGCGCTGATCGAGTGCCTGAAGGAGATCAAGCGCAAGGGCGCCACGATCCTGATGGTCGAGCAGAATTTCTTCGCCGCCCGCGAGCTCGGCGACAACGTGCTGGTGATGGACAACGGCACCATCGTCCATCGCGGCGAGATGGCGGCCTTGGCCTCCGACGTACCGTTGCAGGAGCGCCTGCTCGGCCTGAGCCTGGAGGCGCATCAGTGACTGAACTCGCCGCAACCGACCCGCTGCCGAAGCCGAAGCGCGACATCGCGCCGATCCTGCTGCCGGTCGCGGTCGCCGTCGTGATGATCCCGTTGATCGGCTCGCCCAGCACCTGGCTGACGCTGACCGCCGCGAGCCTCGCGATGGGCATGATGATCTTCATCATGGCCTCCGGGCTGACCCTCGTGTTCGGCCTGATGGACGTGCTCAATTTCGGCCATGGCGCCTTCATCGCGGTCGGGGCCTATGTCGCGACCCTGGTGCTGGCGCCGTTCGCGGCCTCGCTTCAGGTGGACTCGCTGTGGATGAACCTCGCGGTGCTGGCGCCGGCCGCGTTGCTGTCGATGGCGGTGTCCGGCGCGCTCGGCCTGATCGTCGAGCGTGTGCTGATCCTGCCCGTCTACGGCCAGCATCTGAAGCAGATCCTGATGACGACGGGCGGCCTGATCGTCGCCGAGCAGACGCTCTATGCGGTATGGGGGCCGCAGATCATCCCGACGCCGCTGCCGACGTCGCTGCGCGGCTCCTTCATCCTCGGCGATGTCGCGATCGCCAAATATCGCGTGCTGGCGATGTTGATCGGGCTGGCCGTCTTCATCGCGATCCAGCTCGTGCTCAACCGCACCAAGCTCGGACTCCTGATCCGCGCCGGCGTCGAGAACCGCGAGATGGTCGAGGCGCTCGGCTATCGCATCCGCCGCCTGTTCCTCGGCGTGTTCATGACGGGATCGGCGCTGGCCGGCCTCGGCGGCGTGATGTGGGCGCTCTATCGCGAGCAGGTGCACGCCTCCATGAGCGACGACCTCACGGTGCTGATCTTCATCGTCGTCATCATCGGCGGCCTTGGCTCGATCGGCGGCTGCTTCATCGGCGCGATCCTGGTGGCGATGGTGGCCAATTACGGCGGCTTCCTGGTGCCGAAGCTTGCCCTCGTCTCCAACATCCTGCTGATGGTCGCCGTTCTGATGTGGCGGCCACGCGGCCTCTACGCGGTGACCAGCCGATGATGATTTTGTCAGGCGATCCGCCGCGCAGCCGTGTGCTCACGCTCGTTCTCGTCGTCATCATCCTGGCGCTGGTGGCGACGCCGTTCCTGTTTCCGGGCGCCAAGGCGCTGAATGTCGCGGCCAAGATCTGCGTCTTCGCAGCCCTGGTCGCCTCCTACGATTTGCTGCTCGGCTATACCGGCTCGGTGTCGTTCGCCCACACCATGTTCTATGGGATCGGCAGCTACGCGATCGCGATCGCGCTGTACGGGATGGGTCCGAACTGGGGGGCGGTCGCAACCGGCATCGTCATCGGCCTGCCGCTTGCCGCGCTGCTTGCGCTTGCGATCGGGCTGTTCTCGCTGCGGGTCGCCGCAATCTTCTTTGCCATGATCACACTCGCGGTCGCCTCCGCCTTCCAGGTGCTGGCCTCGCAGCTGTCCTGGCTGACCGGCGGCGAGGACGGGCGCAGCTTTCAACTCCCGGAACTGCTCAGGCCCGGCACGGTGCTGATCTCCAAAAGCGTGCTCGGCTTCGAGGTCAACGGCCGCATCCTGACCTACTATCTGGTGTTCGCCGTCTCGGCCCTGATGATCCTCGCTTTGCTTCGCGTGGTGAACTCGCCGTTCGGGCGCGTGTTGCAGGCGATCCGCGAAAACCGCTTCCGCGCCGAGGCGCTCGGCTTCCGCACCGTCTTCCACCTGAGTTACGCCAACTGCCTTGCCGCGCTGGTGGCCGCCGGCGCCGGCATTCTCAATGCATTGTGGCTGCGCTACGCCGGCCCTGACACCTCGCTCAGCTTCTCGATCATGCTGGACATTCTCCTGATGGTCGTGATCGGTGGCATGGGCACGATCTACGGCGCGATCATCGGCGCAACCATCTTCATCCTCGCCCAGAACTATCTGCAGTCGCTGATGGGCATCGCCTCCAAGGCGGCGTCGGAAGCCGGCCTGCCGCTACTGCCGGGGCTGTTGCACCCCGACCGCTGGCTGCTGTGGCTCGGGCTGCTGTTCATCGCCAGCGTCTACTTTTTTCCAACCGGCGTGGTCGGACGGCTGCGCAATGTGGGTGGCGACAAGAGCGCGGGTGGCTCGCATTAACGCGCGATTCATGATGCAGCGCAGCGGCTCGCGGTTCACGACCGTGATCGCGCAACGAGATTAATGCTTAGGTAACTGGCTTTCCTAAGGTTTGCGCCATTTGTGCGGTGTATTCCTGTCCCTCCAGGGAGGGGGAATGCGCCAGGTCTTGTCAGGGGTCGCAGCCGGAATGTCCCTAGCCGCGAAGAACGGCTGGGAGGCGGCGATTCGCCGCGGACCGGTGCTGTGGCTGACCCTGTGCGGCGTGTTGCTGGTCGCGGGGATCTTCGCCGTGACCGCCATGGCGGTCGGCGAATTCCGCGAACGTACCCTGGCCAACCGCGAGCGCGAGCTGGAAAACACGGTGCAGCTGATCACGCGGCACTTCGATCAGCAATTTGAAGATTCCGACATCGTCGCCGCCGATCTGATCGGGCAGATGAACCTGCCGGAGATCACTTCACCCGCGATGTTCCGCGAGCGGATGTCCGGGCCTGCCGCCAACCAGATGCTGCGCGGCAAGATCAGCGCGGTATCCTATCTCGGCGACATCGTCATCTACGACGCGGAGGGCGAGATCGTCAATTGGTCGCGCGCCCAGCCGCTGCCCAAGATCAACGTCGCTGCTCGCGCCTATTTCCAGACCTTCAAGTCGGACCCGCGATCCGAGCCGGTGCTGCTGGAATCCGTGCGCAGCTACCTCATCGGCAAATGGACCACGGTCGTCGCGCGACGGTTGAACATGCCGGACGGCACTTTCCTCGGCGTCATGGTGCGCCGGATCGATCCCGACAATTATCACCGCTATTTTGCCTCCGTGGCGCTCGGCGACGGCGCGGCCATCTCGCTGTTCGACCGCGAAGGCAAGATGCTGGCACGCCACCCGCATGTCGAAGAGCTGATCGGCAAGAACTTCAAGGACGCGCCGCTGATGCACAAGATGCTGGCCGACGGTGGCCGGCACACCCTGCGCGTCAAGGGTCCGATCGCCGGCGAGGACCGCCTCGGCTCGGCGGCCTCGCTTTCGCATTTCCCGCTGGTCATCGTCGCGACCAACACCACGAGCGCCGCGCTGGCCGACTGGCGGCAGCAGACCGGCTTCATGGTCACCACGGCCGCGCTTTCGGCCACGGTGATCGCGCTGATCCTCTTCCTGATCATTCGACAGATCAACCGGCAGAACCGCGAGGCCCAGCAACGACTGGAAGCCGAGCGAGGGCGGCTCGACACGGCCCTGAACAACATGTCGCAAGGGCTGATCCTGTACGACGCCGCCGGATACATCGTCACCTGCAACCGCCGCTACGCCGACTTGTTCGGACTCTCGCACGATGTCATCAAGCCCGGCTGCCACATCCAGGAGGCGATGCGCCATCGCAAGGAGCGTGGCGTGTTCAACGGCGACGTCGAGGCGTTCTGCGCCGAGGTGATGAGGGTCGTCGCCGAAGGCACGGTCTCGACGAGGATGCATGAGCTGCCCGGCGGGCGCACCTTCCAGGTCATCAACACCCCGCTCGCGCAGGGCGGGTGGGTCGCCACGATCGAGGAGATCACCGAACGCCGCAATCTGGAGCAGGAACGCGACCGCAACTACATGTTCCTGCGCGAGATCATCGACCATATCCCCTCGCAGATCACGGTGAAGGACGCCCAAACCCGGCAATATCTGCTGGTCAACCGGACCGCCGAGGAGCAATTCGGCCAATCGAGCGAAGACATCGTCGGCAAAACTCCCTTCGACATATACCCGGAAGCTTCCGCCGCGGTCGTGACCGACGACGACAGCAAGGCGCTGCAGGAGACCACGGGATTGTTCAAGGACGAGCACCCCTGGCAAAGCCACACCAAGGGACCGCGCTACATCACCTCAACCCGGATCGGCATTCGCGACAAATCCGGCGAACCGCGCTACCTCATCAATGTCGTCGAGGACGTCACCGAACGGCGGCGCGCCGACGAGAAGATCGCGCATATGGCGCATTACGACGCGCTGACCGACCTGCCGAACCGGGCGCTGTTCCGCGAGCAGATCGAACACGAGCTGGAGAAGGTCGCCGGCGGCCATCAGTTCGCCCTGCTCTACATCGACGTCGACGAATTCAAAGGCATCAACGATTCGCTCGGCCATCACGTCGGCGACGAGCTGTTGAAGGCGATCGCGGGCCGCATCCGCGGCTGCCTCGGACAAGGCGACCTGATCGCGCGGCTCGGCGGCGACGAATTCGCGGTGATCCAGACCGGGATCGAATCGTCTGCCGACGTGGTGTCCTTCGTGACGCGAATCTTCGAGGCGATCCGCCGTCCCTATCACTGCTTCGGCCATCAGCTCTCCACCGACGCCAGCATCGGCATCGCGCTGGCGCCGCAGGACGGCACCGATCTCGACCAGCTGATCAAGAATGCCGATCTCGCGATGTACGGCGCCAAGGCCGAAGGACGCCGCACCCACCGCTTCTTCGTGCCGGAGATGGATGCGAGCGCCAAGGCGCGCCTGTCCCTGGAGCAGGATCTGCGCCAGGCCCTGGTGAACGGTGGTTTCGAGATTCACTATCAGCCGCTGGTCGACCTGCGCAGCAACGAGGTCGCCGGCTGCGAGGCGCTGCTGCGCTGGCATCATCCCGAGCGCGGCATGGTGTCGCCGGCGGAGTTCATCCCGATCGCCGAGGACACCGGCCTGATCAACGAGCTCGGCGACTGGGTGCTGCGCACGGCCTGCAACGAGGCCGCGAGCTGGCCGGCACATGTGCGGATCGCGGTCAACGTCTCGCCGGTGCAGCTCAAATGCGAAACGCTGGCGCTGCGGATCGCCGGCGCGCTCGCCGCTTCCGGGCTCGCTCCGTCCCGACTCGAGCTCGAGATCACCGAGGCCGTGCTGATCCGCGACGACGAGGCGGCGCTCTCGATCCTGCACCAGCTCCGCGCCATCGGCGTGCGCATCGCGCTCGACGATTTCGGCACCGGCTACTCTTCGCTCAGCTATCTGAAGCGCTTCCCGTTCGACAAGATCAAGATCGACCGCTGCTTCGTCGCCGACATCGCGGAGACCAGCGGCGCGCCGGTGATCGTGCAGGCGGTGGTGAACATCGCCGCCGCCAGCAACATGACCACGGTCGCCGAGGGCGTCGAGACCGAGGCGCAGCGCGAGATGCTGCGCGCGCTCGGCTGCACGCAGATGCAGGGCTATCTATTCAGCAGACCGAAGCCGGCCAGCGAGGTGCGAAAGCTGTTCGGCCCGGGCGATGGTTTGCCCCAAGCCTTGCCGGTGGCGGCGGTGGCCTGATGACGAAGCCAGGCAAGACGCCAAGCAAGACTTCAAGCAAGACTCCCGCCAAAACCGTCGACGTCGCGGATTCCTATGCCGTGCGGCTGATGCAGCATCTGGTGGTGCCGACCTTCGTGATCGACCCGAAGCGCCGCGTCGTGATCTGGAACAGGGCCTGCGAGCGGCTGACCGGCGTCGCCGCCTCGGAGGTGATCGGCACCAACAAGCACTGGCAGGCCTTCTACGAGACCAAGCGTCCCTGCCTCGCCGACCTCGTCGCGCTCGACCGGCCGGAGCAGTTGCCGGAGTTCTATTCGGAATATGCCGCACGCGGCCATAACGGCCTCGGCTTCAGCGCCGAGAACTGGTGCGTGATGCCGAAGCTCGGCAGCCAGCTCTATCTCGCCATCGACGCCGGCCCCATCCACGACGAGGCCGGCCATCTGATCGCCGTGGTGGAGACGCTGCGCGACCTCACCGACCAGAAGCGCGCCGAGACCGCGCTGAAGGAGCTCGCCACCAAGGACGGGCTGACCGGCCTGTCGAACCGCCGCGCGTTTGACCAGATGCTGATGAGCGAATGGGCCCGCGCGCAGCGGACGCAGAAGCCGATGGCGCTGCTGTTCGTCGATGTCGATCATTTCAAGCTGTTCAACGACCGCCACGGCCACCAGAACGGCGACGAATGCCTGCGCGCGGTCGCCGCCGTCGTCAGCCGGCACGCCGTGCGCCCGCTCGACCTTGCCAGCCGCTATGGCGGCGAGGAATTCGCGCTGATCCTGCCGGACCTGAATGGCGATGCCGCCTGCGCCATCGCCGAGGAGATCCGCTGCGCCGTGATGGCCTTAGCGATCGCCCATGGCGCCATCGGGGCCGGCGATCACGTCACCCTCAGCGTCGGCGTCGCCAGCCACATTCCCGGCGAAGCCGACGGCAGCCCCGACCGGCTGTTAGGCGCGGCCGACGAGGCGCTCTATGCAGCCAAACGGCTCGGCCGCAACCGCGTCATCTGCGCCGAACGCATTCTCGCCGAATTCGCCGGCCACGGCCGCGATCCCACGGCGGTTCCGGCCCCTGTCCGGCGTAAAACGGCCTAGCGCTTCCGTTCCCGCGAACGGAAGCTCTAGATTCTTGTTTTGACGCGTTTTCTTGACGCGAAACGGTGTCCACTTCGCTGGAAAACGCCCCGGCGCAACG
Source organism: Bradyrhizobium sp. 21 (assembly GCF_023073335.1). Classification (GTDB taxonomy): domain Bacteria; phylum Pseudomonadota; class Alphaproteobacteria; order Rhizobiales; family Xanthobacteraceae; genus Bradyrhizobium. Next base: position 487,504 of record NZ_JADPJG010000035.1, on the reverse strand, counting down.
CGGCGAGAAGCGGTTGCCCGCCCCTCGCCAATCGGCTACATCAGGCCCACTGCACCCGTAGCTCAGCTGGATAGAGCGTTGCCCTCCGAAGGCAAAGGTCACACGTTCGAATCGTGTCGGGTGCGCCAGTCTGGCAGGATCCGCCCTGCGCAAGGCGAGGCGAAACCGGCGCGATGTCAGGCCCGGCTCATTCGGCGTAGGACTGGGTGGACCACGCCGCCCTTAGTTTCGGCGAGACGTGAGCGCCGAACTGGCCGAACCATTTGTTGAACAGCGCCTCGGCATCGCCCGATTTGAACATCTTCCCCATGGAGTGGTTGACGATCCAGAGAATCGTCGGGTTGAGCTTGGGCACCATGAAGCCCTGGGGCGCATAGCCATATTCGTCACCGACGATTTCAAGCGCGTCGGGCTTCTTCGACTGCCGTATCAGACCGAAGAAGGCGCCATTGTCGCTGAAATAAGCGTCGGCGCGCCGGGTCTCGACGGTGATCAGCCCGGCCGCATGGTCATCGACGTTCAGGATGCGGATGCTCAGCTTCTTTTCGGCGATGAGGTTTTTGAGGTCAGGCTCGCTACTGCCGCCGGTCGCTACGGCGACGATCTTGCCGTTCAAATCGTCATAGCTCTTGATGCCTGTGCTCTTGAGGACGAGCATCTGGCTCGACGAAACGTAAGAGACCGACGAGAAGTCGACCTGCTTGTTACGGCCGAAGGTGTTGACCGTGCCTTCGCATTCGAGGTCTATCGTGCCATTGGCGACGAGCGCCTGACGGTTCTGGATCGTGACCGGGACGTATTTGATCTTGATCTCCGGCAGCTTCAACTCGGTCTTGATGTCGTCGATGATGCGCGTGCAGAACTCCACCGAATAGCCGGTCGGATTCTTCTGGTCGTCGAGATAGCTGTAGGGAAACAAGGCGTCTCGGACGCCCATGGTGATGGTCTGGGTGTCGCGCAACTTCTTGACGATGGAGTCCACCTCCTGCGCCCCTGCAGACGAAGCTGCGAGACCGATGGCCAGGAAGGCGCCTGCAGCGGCAGCAAGATTGAGTGTCATGGGTTTCTCTCGGTTGTCGCGATCGCTCGCATGGTGATCCGCGCCCGGCTGAGGGCAAGTGTCTGGTATCCTCAGGTGTCTAGTATCCTCCGTGTGCCCGCGCCTGGAGTTCCTCCCTCGTCATCTGCTCGAAGCCGAGCGCGGGCAAAAGGTCGTTATCTCCTGCGAAGTCGCGGCCGTAGGCCGCCGAAAGCATGGTCATCCCAGCCTCGTGCAAGGTCGCCGGCCGCGCGACGAGCTGCCCGAGCAGCACCGTCGGCAGCAATCCGAAGGGCGCGTCCTCGAGGACATACCGGCTGTCCAGCGTCGCGGGACCGAAGCCGCCGCGCCCGCGGTTATGGAGTTCGGCGTTCATCTCGGCGATGCTGGCGACCGTGAGTTGATAGGAGTAGGCGTAGTGTTCGTGGATGGTGCGGACCGAAACGCCGAAGGCTTCGGCGATCGCCAGCCGCTCGGCGTCGAGCGCTTCCATGACACGCCCGACGGCGGCCGTGACGTTCTCCGCCTGCCCCCAGCGCTCGCCGCGCTCCATGCGTGTCAGGTTGAACAGGGCGATGGCGAGGTGGTTCTGCGGGTTGAGATTGCTGAGCGCGATGGCGAGAAGCCCCTGGCGTTCGACGAAGCGGTCGCCGAACAGCGCGGTGCAGAGCGCGAGGCCTTCGGCACTGCCGCCTTGCGGCACCGTCGCGAGGTCGATCTTCGATCGCACCGAGTTGACGGCGACCTCGGTCGGCGAAATCTTGCGGCCGGTCGTCAGCGTCGTGCCCCAATTGATGATCGGTGAACGGACTCCCCGCGCCGCGAGCTGCCGCGACAGATAGAGCGCGCCAAAGGAGGCGTGCGAGCTGATGATGATCGGCTGTCCATCCCGCAGGTGCTGCGCCGCTTCATCGAGGGCCATCTTGTGGGCGTATCCCGGCATGGCGAGCATCACGACATCCGCGTCGGCGATGGCTTCGGCGGCACCGTCGGCAATGCGCGGATGGAAACTGGTCTCGATCGCCATCGTCGCCTGCAGCGGCTCTCCTGCCGCGAAGGCTGCCGTGCTCCGGCCGGAAGGCGACCACAGCATCGGGTCATGCCCGGCCGTCGCGAGATAGGCGGCGGCACCGCAGGCGGCGGAGCCGGCTCCAAGAATACTTACGCGCATCGTGCGAGCGCCTTTTCTGGTTGAGGAGGGGCGGTCATCTCACCGGCTCAATGCGTGAGGACCTTGGTGAGGAACTGCCGGGCCCGCTCCGAGGCGGGGGCGGTGAAGAACTGGGTCTTGGGCGCGTCCTCCACGATCTGGCCGCGGTCCATGAACAGCACGCGATCGGCGACGCGCTGGGCGAAGCCCATCTCATGGGTCACGACCATCATGGTCATGCCTTCGAGCGCGAGCTCCTGCATGACTTCCAGCACCTCGTTGATCATTTCGGGGTCGAGCGCCGACGTCGGCTCGTCGAACAGCATGGCCCGCGGGTCCATGGCCAGAGCGCGGGCGATCGAGACGCGCTGCTGCTGCCCGCCCGAAAGCTGGCTGGGTCGGCTGTCCCGCTTGTCGCCGAGCCCGACCCGCGCCAGAATTTTCTCCGAGCGCGCATCGGCCTCCGCCCGTGAGCGTCTCAGCACATGGATTTGCGCAAGGCTGACGTTCTGCAACGCGGTCATATGTGGATAGAGTTCGAAAGTCTGGAACACCATGCCGATGCGAGCGCGCAGGGCCGGCAGGTCTGTCTTTGGCGAGGAGACGGAGACGCCATCCACGGTGATCGTGCCGCGCTCGAACGGCACGAGCCCGTTGATGCATTTGATCAGCGTGCTCTTGCCGGAGCCGGACGGCCCGCAAACCACCACGACCTCGCCGAGGCTGACCGTCGCGGAGCAGGCGCGCAGGATGTGCTGGTTGCCGTAGGATTTATGCACGTCCTCGATGACGATCATGACGGAAGGCCCTTCCTGTAGAACTCGGCGGCCTTCGTCGTGCTAAGGCAAATCACCAGATAAACCACGGCAACCAGCGCGTACATCTCCGTGGCGCGCCCATCGCGGGATGCGACGACGCTCGCCGCGGTCAGGAAATCATGTAGTGAGACGACATAGACCAGCGAAGTGTCCTGAAAGACGATGACGATCTGGTTCAGGATCAGCGGCATCATCGCCCGCAGTGCCTGTGGCAGGATGATGAGGCGCAGCACCTGGGCGCGCCGCAGCCCGGTCGCCAACCCCGCATCACTCTGTCCATGGCGAACGTTGGAGATGCCGGCGCGGACGATCTCGCAGTAGAATGCCGCCTCGAACAGCACAAAGGCCAGCAGGGCCGAAGTGAGCGAGCCGACCGGCCTGCCGATGACGAGTGGCACGAGGAAGTAGAACCAGAACAGCACGAGCACCAGCGGCAGCGTGCGCATCACAGTGACGTAGGTCGAGGCGGGGACCGAGAGCAGCCGATGCGAGGACAGCCGCATCAGCGCAAGCCCGAAGCCCAGGACCAGCCCCCCGACGGTCGCGACCAGGACCAGCAGCGCGCTGAGCGCCATGCCTTCCGCCAGAAACGCCGCGGAGCGGGCGATGATGCCCCAGTCGAAATCGCTCATGCCGGCGTCTTTCGCAGGGCTGCGCCGCCGATCCTGATATCGATGAAGCGCATCAGTCCCGTCACGCACAGGCCGATGACGAGGTAGCCGATCGTCGCGAAGGTGAAGGCCTCGAAACCTTGGAACGTGTAGTTCTCGACATGGCGGCTCTGCGCGGTGAGTTCGAGTACGCCAATCGTGAGGCTGAGAGAGGAGAGCTTGACGGTGATCAGGAATTCCGAGGTCAGCGGCCCGACGATGGCGCGCAGGCCCAGCGGCAGGACGATCAGCCGAAAGGCCTGCGCCGGGCGCAGCCCCGTCGCCAGCGCTGCCGGCATCAGCGGGGCGCCCACCGCCTCGATTCCGGCGCGGACCTGCTCGGCGACGCGCGAGCCGGCAAACAGGCCGATGGCCACAACAGCGGTGACGATCTCCGGATAGGGCAGGTCCCGCTTGAGCCAGAGCCCGAAGGAATCGGGGACCACCTCGGGCAGAACAAAATACCAGAGAAAGAGCTGCACCAGTGGCGGAACGTTGCGGAAGACGTCGATGTAGAGTCCGGCCAGCAGTCGGGCACCGCGCGAAGGGGCGCTCCGGGCGGAGCCGGCCAGGAGGCCGACCGTGAGCGCAACGGCCCAGCTGGCAAGGCTGATAATCACGGTCCAGAGCAGGCCGCTCCACAGCCAACCCATATAGGTGTCTTTGAAGAGGATCGACCAGTCCCAACGGTAATTCATGTCGCGAGAGCCCCGTCGCGCCATATCTCCACGATGCAGCGCGGGTCTCGGTCGTTCATTGGCGCCCCTTGAATTCCACTCTCGGAATGATTCCGCCATCGATTGAATATTGTCAAACGTTCCGGCTGCAAGCGGCGGGCCAATTGGCGCCATTCTGGCAGAACGTTCAGCGTGCGCACATCAGCGTCGCGCGTTCCAGCCCAAAGGGGGTCGAGATGGCGCGCCAGTCGCGTCCAGTATGCGTGGACGCACCCTCGCTCGAGCACTCCTCGTCACCGCCCGCGCGGGAGTCATCGCCCGCTCAACCGAGCCCGCCCTCAATTCAGCATCGAGACAATCGCCTGGATTTGGTCGGAGGCCGACGTGACCAGCCCGTCGTACGACGTCTGACCGTGTGCAGCCGACTTCAGGATGCATTCGGCTACGGCCGCTTTCAAACCGAAGACCGACTGATCGGCAGGCACGCTCGCCATCACGGTCTCGAGTGCCTGGCGCATGGTCTGAATGAGCTCGGAGCTGTATTGCATGGGCTGTCCTCCGCACGCTCATATTAGAGCGCATGCCCATGCTTGCCACTCACAAGCCTGAGATTGCCTTTTGATGAACTGGTTGGAGCGGCGGTCAGCCTGTCTCGACAAACTGAACCACACCCCACCTCGCGCTTCTCGTCGCTCAATTGTATCATCCTGCCATGAGCGAATCCGACACGGTGACTGGCAACGCCTCGCCCGTCCGCAAGATCATCCATATCGACATGGATGCCTTCTATGCGTCCGTGGAACAGCGCGATAATCCGGAGCTGCGCGGAAAGCCCGTCGCCGTCGGGGGCTCCGCGCAACGCGGCGTCGTCGCCGCCGCCAGTTACGAGGCCCGCAAGTTCGGCGTGCGCTCTGCGATGCCGTCGGTGACGGCGAAGCGGCAATGTCCCGACCTGATCTTCGTCAGGCCGCGCTTCGAGGTCTACAAGGCGATCAGCCGGCAGATCCGCGAGATCTTTGCTGAGCACACCCCCATCATCGAGCCATTGTCGCTCGACGAGGCCTATCTCGACGTGACGGACAATTTGCAGGGCATTCCGCTGGCGCGGGACATCGCCCTCCAAATCCGCGAGAAGATCAAAACCGAGACGGGCCTCAACGCTTCGGCGGGCATCTCCTACAACAAGTTTCTGGCAAAACTCGCCTCCGATCATCGCAAGCCCAACGGTCAATTCGTGATATCGCCGGAGATGGGATCCGCTTTCGTCGAGACGCTGCCCGTCGGAAAATTCCATGGGATCGGCCCGGCGACCAGCACGAAGATGAACGCGCTTGGCATGTTCACCGGCCTCGATATTCGCAACCAGACGCTGGAGTTCATGAATGCGAATTTCGGCAAGGCGGGCGCGTATTATTACTGGATCTCGCGCGGTGTCGACGAACGGCCGGTCCGGGCCAACCGGATCCGCAAGTCCATCGGCGCAGAGACCACGTTCTCGACCGATCTCACCGAATTCGACGCGCTGTTCGCCGAACTCAAGCCGCTCGTCGACAAGGTCTGGCGCCATTGCGAGGCGACCGGCAATCGTGGCCGCACTGTCACCCTGAAGATCAAATTTGCCGACTTCGAGATCATCACGCGCAGCAGGTCCGTCGCAGCGGCGGTTGCAGGCCGCGACGATCTGGAGCGGCTGGCCGGCGGCCTGCTCGAGGTCGAGATGCCGCTGCCCAAGAGCGTCAGGCTCTTGGGAGTATCGCTATCTTCTCTCCAGATCGGGGACGATGCGGAGCCGCAGCTGACTTTCGGCATTTGAACCAGATTGTGAATCAGGTTGGAAATGCCCTCCGCGACAGCGACATTTTTATCCGCGGCGCGGCGCCAAGCCTGTCGTGGACGATGACGGGATTTTCAGACCCGCCACCGTTGAAGATCGATCCGCTCAGACCGATCAATGCCTCACGTGCTCGAACACCACGATCACACCCGTCGGCTCGGGCTCGTGCGCCATCAGGCGGGTCAGCTCGGTGTCACCCCAATCGGCGAGGCTGATGACTTCGCCGCTCTGGCGCTCGATGCCGGGCGGTGCCGTGGGCTCGAGCACCTTGAGGCCCGTGTCGTCGACGAAGAAGGTGTGCTCGCCGAACATGCTGTTGAGCTGCGGCATGGCGGGATGCTCGTCGGGCAGCACCTGGGCGCCGAGCTGGTTGACGGTCTGCTTCACTTGTTCGGTCGTGAGCTTCATGAGCTGCTCCGTTCTGTCGTCTCGGGTTTCATTGAGCTGAGCCGCGGGCGTTCCCTGCGCCTGTGTCGCCTGGCTCAATTCCCGAACGGGTGCTGCGCACGAATGTTCCGACAAAAATGCATTTCGTGATGGCGCGTCGCGCCTGCCGCACTCGCGGCACGAGATGGCCACAGCATGCACATGATTCGGCACGATGCGGAGATCCGGACCTGCTACTCGCTTCGGCTCTCTCCGACCGACAATGCGCAGATCCGTGACAGATATGTGTAGGGCAGACCAGTCTCCTCGGCCCAGGCGTTGAACTGCGCCTGCACTTTTGCGAGATCACCTTTCGACTTGACCTCTTCGGCGATGTCGAGGCCGGCATCGCGCAGGCAAACCGCCACATCCCTGGAGGTCACAAAACCGTCCCAGCCGACGAAGCGCAGCAGCATCTGTCCGGTGTTGCCGCCGAGACGGCTGCCGCGCTTGGTGAGGAGATCGAGCAGACCGACCTCGTTGGAGGGCGGCCATTTCGCCAGAAACTTGCCGAAGCTGCCGTGCTCCTTCGCGATCTCCTGCACGAAGGCGGAATTGTCGCGCACCGACATGATCTTGGCGCCGTTGCGCACGATGCGCGTGTCGCGCAGCAGGCCCTCCCAATAGTCTTCGGGCTGGAAGGTGAGCTTGGCCGGCAGGAAGCGCAGGAAGGCCTCTTCAAACCCGTCCCATTTCGTCTCGATCACGCTCCAGGCAAAGCCCGCGCAAAACACCCGCTTACTCATCTCGGCGAGGATGCGGTCGTCGCCGAGCCCAGCCAGCCGCTTCAGGTCGGGCTTGTCCGGCATCAGTTTGTCCAGCGCCTTGGGTCCGCCCTTGCGCTTCTCGGCGCGGGCGCGAATGGTCTTGAAGGAAGGCATGCGGACACCGGCGTTGAGGGTGCGCCACGACATCAGAATTCGATGGTCCGGTCCAGCCCTGCGGCGCGCCAGCACTTGCGTCCGCGACCCCGCCGCAGCATGCTTACCGCATTGGATGGACACGAAGAGGCGGCCGCGCTGGTCTGCTTCTTGCTTCTTATCATTTTGGAATTACTAGACATTTTCAATCGCTCCCGCGGACGGATTTTCAAATGCGCTGCCTGGTCGTGGCCGACCTGCACTATTCGCTGCCGCAGCTCGACTGGCTGGTCAGCGCGGCCCCGCAATTCGACCTCGTGATCTTCGCAGGCGATGCGCTCGACATCGGCTCGACGGTGGATTTTCGTGCGCAGATCGTGGTGGTGAAGAAGTACCTTGCGCTGCTCGCCACCCGGACCCGCGTGATCCTCTGCTCCGGCAATCACGATCTCGACGAACGCAATGCGGAAGGCGAGAAGATCTCGCGCTGGATCTCGGAGGTGCGCGAGCTCGGCATTGTCTGCGACGGCGACAGCCTCACCGTCGGCGACACGCTGTTCACGGTGTGCCCGTGGTGGGACGGGCCGCTGGTCAAAGAGCGCATCATCGAACAGCTGCGCAATGCCGCCGCCAATCGCCCGCAGCGATGGATCTGGGCGCATCATGCGCCGCCGGCGAATTCACCGACGAGCTGGGGCGGCAAGCGCTTCTTCGGCGATGTCGAGCTGGTGCAGTGGATCATGCAGTATCAGCCCTCCATGGTGATCTCGGGCCACGTGCACCAGTCGCCTTTCATCACCGACGGCTCGTGGTTCGACCGGCTCGGTCAGACCTGGGTATTCAACGCGGGCCTGCAACCGGGCCGGCCGCCGACGCATATCGTGCTGGATCTCGATGCGAACCAGGCGTTCTGGCTCGCGGCAGGTGAAGCGCAGTGGATCGATCTCGACGCGCCGCTGAAGCGGCCGGCTGCCTATATCGAGGAGCCGCCGGACTGGCTCACATCCTTGGGTCGGATTGCCGATCCGAGCCTGGCGACACCTCAAGCGGCGGCAAGTTGATCATGCTCTGCAGCACCTCGCTGACCATCGCAAGGTGGGTGCCGTGACCGGCATATTGCCGCTTGAGATCGGCGAGATAGGTGTTGGCGACATTGAGCCGCTGCGCCAGCGTGCGCGCGAGCAGCAGCGCGACCTCCGGCTTCTGGATGAGGAATGACGCCGCGTCCTCGAACTCATAGATGACCGAATCCGCGCAGGCCCGCACCGTGGCGGTATGCGGCAGCCCGAGCAACACGGACATCTCGCCGAACACGGCGCCGGGCTCGACGATGGTCGCGACCACCACGTCGCTTTTGATCACCTCGAGCTTGCCTTCCACGAGCACGTAGAGGTGGCCGCTGCTGGTGCCGCCCTCGCTGACGACGAGCGTGCCGGCCGCCACCTGCCGCTCGGTGCCGCCGGTGCAATGGTCCAGAACTGCGCGCATCTTGCGAAAACTCCCGTGACGGGAGGCAGTAGAGCACGATCCGCGGACGCGCGCAGCGATTTTCAATCGCATTGCGCTTGCTCACATTTGCGGCAAGCTGGACTATCGTGACAGGCGCTTGGCGAGGTGGATCGACTGCCAATCGCCGAGGCCGGTATCCTCGAAACCCGCTTTCCTGGCGAGGCCGCGCATCTCGGCGTTCGCCCGCGCGGTCTCGGCTGCGATCATCTCGTGACCGAGATGGCTCGCATGCCTCTCCATCGCCGTCATCATCTGCAGGCCGACGCCTTTGCGCTGAAAGACATCGGCAACAGAGATGGCGAAATCACCATGACGGGCGGCCGCGTCGTATGCGTAGCGCGTTTCCCCGATGATCGTGCCTTGCCCTTCGTGCCCCTCCTGCCTGATCTCGGCGAGCAGGGTGAAATGATCAGGATGGCTGATCCTGGATATGCACTCGGCCGCGACCACGGCAAAGTCGGTGCGCGCCCCCATAAAGCGCTTGTTGCGCGATGTCGTGGAAAGGCTCGTGAAATAGATCGAGAGGCTCACGACATCGGACGCGCTGGCGGGCCTGATACAGACCGGGCCGTTTGCTCCGGCCGACTCGACAACGGCATCCAGCAACAACTGTGACATGCGCGAGGCTCCCGGCAGGTTGCGTCGATTGCACACCTAGCCGAGACCGTGCACGGACCGCTTGGACATTGCCGTCAATCTTGCGGCTGGAAACGAACAGCTACGCGTTCCTGGACACGGCTGGATTTTCATCGACGAAGTTGACGACTTTGACGCAGCCCCGGGGACCGTTGCCCCGCTTTCTGCGTCACGCGCGAGAGAGTGAAGGCGCCTCCTCCGGCACGATCGCCTGGAGGCCGCCGAAGCGGCGCTCGCGGCCATGGAAGGAGGCCAGAGCCGCGGCGAGATCGCCCGCGTCGAATTCGGGCCACATCCGCTCCGTGAAGTGCAGCTCGGCATAGGCGCCTTCCCAGAGCAGGAAGTCCGACAGCCGCTTCTCGCCCGAGGTGCGGATGATGAGATCGACGTCGCGCAAACCGGCCTCGCCGGTGACGAGCTGTGAGAACGCTTCGCGGGTCAGGCTGGTCAGCGCCGCCGCCTTCGCCGCCGCGTTGAGGATGGCATCGCGCGCGGAATAGTCGACGGCGATGCGCAGATGCAGCGTGCCGCCGTGAGCGGTGGCCGCTTCGGCACGCGTGATCGCGCTGGCGATGCCGTCGGGAAGACGATCGCGGCGGCCGATCACGGTGAGGCGCACGTCGTTCTTGACCAGGCTCTGCACCTCGTTGGCGAGATAGAAGCGCAACAGCGTCATCAGCGCGGCAACTTCGGCCTTCGGCCTTCGCCAATTGTCGGCGGAGAAAGCGTAGAGCGTCAGCGTGCCGATGCCCTGTTTGGGTGCGGCCTCGACGACGCGGCGGATCGTCTCGACCCCAGCCTCATGGCCGCGCACGCGCGACAGCCCGCGCCGCGTCGCCCATCTGCCGTTGCCGTCCATGATGATGCCGACGTGAAGCTTCTCGCTCTGGGACATGGCGTCACTTTGCATTGCAAAGTCTCCGGTCAAAAAAGGGGAACGATCAGGTCGAGAGGATGCCGAGGCGGCCGAGTGCAGGTGCCTCTCGACCCGCTGCCTTGGCGGCGTCGCGCACCAGGCGCTCGAGCACGGCGAGATAGTCGAGGAAGCGGCGGCGGCCGGCCTTGGTCAGGCGGCAGGTCGTGTGCGGGCGATTGCCCTCGTAGCCCTTGGTCACCTCGACGAGGCCGGCTTCCTGGAGCACGGCGAGATGCCGGCTGAGATTGCCGTCTGTGAGGCCGCAGAGCTGCTTGAGATCGGCGAACGCCAGACCCTTCGGATGCGCCATCAGCGAGGTCAGAAGCCCGAGCCTCGCCTTCTCGTGGATCACCCGGTCCAGTCCTTCATACGAGTAGGGTGCGCTGTCAATCTTCGACATCATGGTCTCCGGATGCGAAATGCAGAATGCCCGCCATCACCGATTGCCCGATCACGAAGGGCAGGCCCATGGTCCATGGCGACAGCGTGTGGGTTTGGCTTGCGAGCGCGACTACCGCGAAGCCGGAGATGAAATACCAGGCGCCGGCGAGCGCGACGGTGCGCGGCAGCGAGCGGACGGAGGCGAAAATGCCGAGCGACACCAGGATCTGCCACAGGCCCGGCAACAGCCACAGCGTTTCACCTGCGAATTTCCACATCACCACCGCAAGCAGCACACCGGCAACGCCTGCGGGCAGGAACTGCTCGACCGCCTGGTGGATCATGGCGTCGGCAAGACCTGAATGATGGCGGCGCGAACGTGCACGCATCTCGACGCCAATGATCAGGCCGGAAAGCGCGGCGGCAATGAACCAGCCAAAGAAGAAGCCGAGCGGCTCGCCGGTGGGATCACCGAGCAGCCAGAATTGCAGGATTGCGGTGAGCAGCGCGACCGCGCCGGTCGCGGCCATCGTCGCCGGGCCATAGCCGCGGAACGCCGTGCCGGCCGCAATCTGGCTGCGGATCGCCACGATGTCGGCCAGTGCCTTGTCGAGATCGCGCATTGGCAACGCCAAAACCTCGCTCCGCCCACGCTTGCCGGGATTGCTGGTCCCGTCACTTTGTATTGCAAAGTATATAGGATCGCAAAGTAAAGGCAAGCCCGAAGTGCATCGCATCGAGAACACTGAACTGGATGAGCAACTGCTGGTTGCGCAGCACCTCCCCCCGCGGATAAGATGGAACGAAAAGCATTCCCGGGGGGCTGGCATGTGGCTTAAGTCGTTAGTCGTTTTGTCTTTATTGCAGGTGAGCGTCGGCAGCGTTGCGCATGCGGCCGGGCCATTCGGCAGCGTTAAAATCGGCAACTGGGTCGGCGGCGCGTTCAGCAACGATGAAACGGGGGCCTTCTCGCATTGTGCCGCGACGGCGCCTTATGCCAACGGCGTTATTCTCGTCGTCGGCCAGAATTCCGGGGGCTCGTGGATATTGAGCTTTGCGAGTCCCAGCTACCGCTTCAAGCAGGGAGAGAACGCCGCGATCGACGTCATCTTTGACGGACAGGAGCAGGCCAGATTGTTCGCCACGGCCAACCAGACGAACATGCTCTCCTCCGTCATGCCTGCCAACGTGGTACGAACGTTTCAGAAGGCGAGCTTGATGGTGGCGACCAGCGGCCGCACTGTCCTGAATTTCGACCTGACTTCGGCCGGGCCCGTGATCGCGGCACTGGCCAATTGCGTCACCAAGGTGAAAGCCGACGGGCTCGACAAGGCCGGCGACTTCACCAAGATCGCCGCCAAGCCGCAGCCCGCGCCGGACAAACAGGCGCCGCCGACCGGCAGCAAGGCCGCCCGGGCCAAGAGCGGCACCGGCTTTGTCGTGAGCGCCAGCGGACACATCGTCACCAACCACCATGTGATCAATGGCTGCGTCGGCGACATCAAGGGCAACCTCACCGGCGAGGCCGCGATGGTTCTGCGCGTGGTGTCGAGCGACGCCAACAACGATCTCGCCCTGTTGCAGGCGCCGTCGACAACCCCGTTCAAGGACTTCGCCCGCATCCGCGACCGTTCGATCCGCTCCGGCGATTCCGTCGTCGCGATCGGCTTTCCCTTCCACGGCCTGCTGACCTCGGACTTCACCGTGACGACCGGGATCGTCAGCTCGCTCAGCGGACTGCGCAACGATTCACGGTTCCTGCAGATCAGCGCGGCCGTGCAGCCCGGCAATAGCGGCGGCCCGCTGTTCGACACCACCGGACAGATCGTGGGCGTGGTCACCGGAAAGCTCGACGGACTGCGGATCGCCGCGGCAACCGGGAACATCCCCGAAAACATCAACTTCGCCATCAAGACCGGCGCGCTGCGCGACTTCCTCGACAATTCCGTGGTGCCCTACCAGACCTCCGAGCCGAAGGGCGAGCTCAAAGGAGAGCTCAAGACGACCGACATCGCCGGCAACGCGCGCGCCTATACGATGCTGATCTCGTGCACCGGGACCGAGCAGGCCGACGCGAAGCGGTAGCGGCAACGCCGGCCGCGTAGCCCGATACCGCGCTAATAAGGCGCGACGGGCCGCGTGCGCCGCTGCGTCCGGGGTTGCGGCTGAGGCGCCTGACCGTAGGCGACGAGCGGATTGGGTCCGCAGTCCATGAGCCGGCCCGACACACTGGCCTGACATTGCTCATAGGTGCTGTAGGTGCAATCGCCGGGATAATCGTACCCGCCGCCACGGGCACACCAGGGATAGTCGCGCGCCGCCGCGGGCGTGACGGTGGCGAAGCCGGCAAGGACTGTCGCCCCGAGCGCCAGCAGCGCCAATTGCACCTTCTTGCGCATGATCCCAACTCCTCTGTTCGTGGCGCGAGATACGGCGCCATCTATCATCAGGTTTCGTCGCGCCGTTTTATTCCGGACCGACAGGGCCAGGTCCGCAAGAAAAAAGCCCTGCCCAACGGCAGGGCTCCAATCAGGGACATCACAAGATCGCTACTCGACCTTCAGGCCGGCGAACTCGACGACCTTCTTCCACTTCTCGGTCTCGGCCTTGATCTCCTCACCGAACGCCTCGGGCGTCTGCACCCGCGGCTCGCCGCCGAGCTCGACCAGGCGCTTGGCCATGTCCGGCTCCTTCAACAGCGTGTTGATCTCGCTGTTGAGCTTGGCGATGATCTCCTTGGGCGTATTCTTCGGCGCACCCATGCCGAACAGCGCGCTTGCCTCGTAGTCCTTCACCGTCTCGCCGATCGCCGGCACGTCGGGCAGCTGCGCGGAGCGCTCCGCCGTGGTGACGCCGATGGCGCGGAGCGAGCCGGAGCGGATGTGCTGGATGATCGAGGGCATGTTGTCGAAGATCACCTGAACCTGACCGCCGAGCATGTCGGTGATCGCGGGCGCCGCGCCGCGATAGGGCACGTGCTGCATCTTGCAGCCGGTCAGCGCCATGAACATCTCGCCGGACAGATGCACCGAGGTGCCATTGCCGGACGAGGCCATGTTGACCTTGCCGGGATTGGCCTTCACGTATTCGATGAACTCGGCGACGGTCTTGGCCGGCACGTCCTTGTTGACGGTCATCACGTTCGGCACGCGCTGGAACGAGGCGACCGGCGCGATGTCGCGCACGAAGTTGAACTTGAGATTGGTGTAGAGCGAGGCATTGATGAAGTTGGCCGGATTGACCAGCTGCAGCGTGTAGCCGTCGGGCTCGGCATTGACGACCGATTCGGTGCCGATATTGTTGCCGGCACCCGGCTTGTTCTCGATCACGAATTGCTGCCCGAACTTCTCCGACAGCCGCTGGCCGATCAGCCGCGCCAGAATGTCGGTGGCCCCGCCCGGCGGATAGCCGACCACCCATTTCACCGGGTGGGTCGGATAATCGGCGGCAAGCGCCTTCGACAGCGGACTGGCTGCAAGCGGACTGGCGGCGAGCAGGCTCAGCGCGGTACGGCGAGTGATCATCTCAAGGGTTCTCCCAACGTGTTGTTCTTGAAGCCAGACAGCTTGAACGTGGCGTCGATGCGGTTGTAACAAAGCTTGCCGCAGGCGGAAAGTGCACGGGGCGCATCACGACGAAAGGATAAGGCATGCCGGTCAAGGTCGAAGCCCTCGATCATCTCGTGATCAACGTCGCCGACGTCGCAGTGACCGCCGAGTGGTATCGCAAAATTCTCGGCATGGAAGTCAAGGTATTCGACCCCGGCGGCGGCAAAGCGCCGCGGACTTCGCTCCAGTTCGGTAACCAGAAGATCAACGTTCGGCCCCGCGATGCCGACAAGGTGGAGTGGTTCACCGCGGATCACCAGACCGCCGGCAGCGAGGATCTCTGCTTCCTCACCTCCGCCACCCCCGGCGAGGTAGTGGCGCATTTGAAGGCACATGGCGTCACGATCGAGGAAGGCCCGGTTCCCAAGCAGGGCGCCCGCGGCACGCTGCGCTCGATCTATTGCCGGGATCCGGACGGAAGTTTGATCGAGATTTCGTCGTACGAGGATTAGAGCCCCACCGTGGACCCCAAGAACCGTCGTCGCAATGACGGCGGGGAAGAGGGTTCGCGAATTGATCGACGCCCTGTCCGGTGGCAAAAGAACTCCCGACGACAAAAGCAGCCAGAACCCAAAATAGGCTGCACGGGGAGGACACATGCCGAATTCACAAGCCGCAGCCGGAATCGTCAGCCCGTTCGATGGGCTCGACGTGCCCTGGCTCTTGAGGATGCGCGCCGAAATGCGCGGCTCACATCCGTTCCTGATCTGGGCGCCGTTCGACGCGCCGGCGCGGCGCTGGAGCTATGGCGAGTTTCACGAGCGGGTCGGCGCGCTCGCGGCGGGGCTCGCGAAGCGCAACATCAGGCCCGGCGATTATGTGCTCATTCATCTCGACAATTGCATCGAGGCGCTGCTGGCCTGGTTTGCCTGTGTCGAGTGTGGGGCCATCGCGGTCACCACCAACACGCGCTCGGCCCCGGCCGAGCTGGACTATTTTGCCGATCATTGCGGCGCAGTCGCCGCGATCACGCAGCCGGCCTATGCCGAGGTCGTCGCGCAGAACTGCCGCAACATCCGCTGGATGGCGGTGACCTCGCATGATTCGGGCGCGGTGCCTGCGCAAGCGGTCCCGCGCGGCGACAGTTTCGAGGCGCTGTTCGCCGACAGCGCCGACCGTCCCAGGCGCGCGACTGATCCGCTCGCGCCGTGCAGCGTGCAATATACCTCCGGCACGACATCGCGCCCGAAGGCGGTGCTGTGGACCCACGCCAACGCATTGTGGGGCGCCAAGGTCAACGCCGCGCACGAGGACCTGCACGCCGGCGACGTGCACCAGGCCTATCTGCCGCTGTTCCACACCAATGCGCTGGCCTATTCGATGTTGGCGACGCTGTGGGTGGGCGCCACCTGCGTGATCCAGCCGCGCTTCTCCGCCAGCCGGTTCTGGCGCGCCGCGCGCGAGCACGGCTCGACCTGGACCTCGACGATACCGTTCTGCATGAAGGCGCTGCTCGAGCAGGAGATCCCGCGCGATCACAGATTCCGCCTGTGGGGCACAGCGATCAACGAGCCGCCGGCCTTCGCCGCGTTCGGCGTCAAGATCATCGGCTGGTGGGGCATGACCGAGACCATCACCCACGGCATCGTCGGCGAGGTCGACCAGCCCAACATCCCGATGTCGATCGGCCGCGCCGCGCCGGAATATGTCATTCGCATCGCCGATGATGACGGACGGCCGACCGAGGTCGGCGACACCGGCAATCTCGCGATCAAGGGCATTGTCGGCCTGTCGCTGTTCGCCGAATATCTGCACAACGAGGCGGCGACGCGCGAAAGCTTCGATGCGCACGGCTTCTTTCTCACCGGTGATCGCGTGGTGCGGCTGGAGAACGGCTACATCCGCTTCGGGGACCGCAGCAAGGACATGCTCAAGGTCGGCGGCGAGAACGTCGCCGCGTCCGAGATCGAGCAGGTGATCGCACTCGTCCCCGGCGTACGCGAGGCCGCCGTGGTGGCGAAGGCGCATCCGATGCTGGACGAGGTGCCGGTCGTCTTCATCATCCCGCAGGGTGGCGTCGCCAGTGCGCGGCCCGGTCTGCACGAGGCCGTGATGGCCGCCTGCCGCGCCGGCCTCGCCGACTTCAAGGTGCCGCGCGAAATCCGTTTCGTCGACGACATGCCGCGCTCGACGCTGGAGAAGGTGGCGAAGGCGGAACTGCGGAAGATGGTGGGGTAGTTTGTAGGGTGGGTTAGCCGAAGGCGTAACCCACCATGCTTCTGCGATCGCCGAACGAAGTTGGTGGATTACGCCTCGGCTAATCCACCCTACGGCGTCGTGTTCAGAACGATCCCAGTGCCACCGGGCGGAACGCCTGCAACAGCTGCTGGTCCAGCTTGCCGCCCATGCCTTCCATCATCGCAAACGCGCGCGAGTGGGTGAAGGGCATGCGGTAGGCGCGCTTCTCCACGAGTGCCGCGTAGATGTCGACGATCGTCGTGACGCGCACGATGTCGCTGATCTGGTTCGACGACAGTCCGTTGGGATAGCCGCTGCCGTCGAGGAATTCGTGGTGATGCAGCACGACGTCGAGCATCTCCGGCGGGAAGCCGCCTTGTGCCGCGAGCGCGTCATAGCCGCGGCGCGGATGCTGGCGAACCTCTGCCATCTCCTCGTCGGTGAGCTTGCCGGGCTTGTCGAGCAGCACGGAGGGAACGAAAGCCTTGCCGACATCGTGCAGCAGCGCGGCGCGGGTCAGCCGGCGCTGGTCGTCCTCGCGCATGCCGAGATGCTGCGCGAAGGAGACCGCAAAACCGGTGACGAACAGGCAGTGCCGGTAGCTGCCGACATGATGGCAGCCCACCGTGGTGAGCCATTCGCGCAACGAGGAGTGCTTGATCGCCTTCAGGATCTTGCTCTCGGCGGCGATGATGTCGTCGAAGGTCAGGGGCACGCCGAGCGGCAGCTTCTCGAACATCTTCCGCAGCACCGCGTGCGCCGCCTCGACGCCGCGGTTGAGCGTCTTGCCGCGATCGGTCGCGTCATAGGTGGCGGTATCGGGAAAGGCGGCGCGGATGCGCTGCAGAATGTCCTCGGGCTGCAACGGCCGCGAGATCGTGTCGGTGGCGCCCAAGGCCCAGGCCTGCATGGTGCCGTGATGCAGGGCATCCGCAAGCACGAACAGCCGCGGCATCGCGCGATAGGCATCGCCGCGCAGCTTGTTGCGTACCCGCTGCACGCTCTCGGGCGAGCGCAGATTGATGTCGACCACGAGGCCGGAGAGATCGCGCGCCGGCTGCTCGGGGATCTCCTGGGTCGTCACCGTCGCGACGTCGCCGACCGCCTTGAGGATGCTGGCGAGCTCGCTGCTCTCGTCGCTCCGGTCGGAGGCGAGCAGAAGCCGGCGGTTGGCGGCGGTCTTGGCTGAGGCGTTCATGGCTTCCCCAAAAGCACGTGATGAGCACACGGACTGGATCTGGCGTCAGCCTAAGCCGGATCAGGTTCTCCGGCCCTTAAGAGGCGTGCTCAAGGGAAGCCTGCGAAATTACGAGCAATTTTACGGATTCCACCGCCCAAGGCGGATCCAATCAAAAGGCGCGAAACAACCCCATGCACAGTAGAGATGTACTTGTAAACAAAGGGCTTTTCTAACGACAAATCCGCCGGAGGTTGCCCCTCCGGCGGATCATGTCACGTCACGATCGCAAGCCGCCTTACGCCTTCATCGCGCCCTTCACGGCTTCGGCCGTGATCGGCAGGGCCCGGACGCGGGCGCCGGAGGCGTTGAAGATGGCGTTGCCGATCGCGGGGGCGACCACCGTCACCGCGGGCTCGCCGACGCCGGTGGCTTTTTCGCCATTGGCGATCACGGCGACCGCGACCTCCGGCATCTGGCTCATGCGCAAGGGCGTGTAGCTGTCGAAATTGGTCTGTTCGATGCCACCGTCCTTGAGCGTCGCTTTCTCGTACAGCGCCAGCGACAGGCCCCACAGCGCCGCGCCCTCGACCTGGGCGCGGATGTTGTCGGGATGCACTTGCGTGCCGACGTCGGTCGCGACCGTGAGCTTCTTCACGGTCACCTCGCCCGACGCCGCCACCGCGACATGGGCGACGCAGGCCGTCCAGCTCGCGGTCGCGCGCTCCTGCGAGGAGACGCAGGCAACGCCCATGCCCTCGCCTTTCGGCAATTGCCGGGTGCCGTAGCCGGACAGCCCCATCGCGGCGAGCAGTGTGTTGCGCAGCCGCTGCGCACCGCCGTCGTTCTTGCCCTTGCCGTCGAGCAACGCGATGCGGAACTGCGCTGGGTCCTTGCCCGCCGCAGCCGCGATCTCGTCGATCATGCTTTCGACCGCCCAGAACGTCCAGCCCGGCGCCACCGAGCGGAGCTGGCCCGACGGGGTAGCGTTGTGCGCCATCTCGTTCTTGATCGCCCGCACATGGTGGTTCGGCACGGTGTAGAAGAAGTCCGCGCCGTTGACCGTGAACGCGTCGAGCGGCCCCTTCTTGTCGACCGAGGGCGAGAGGAAGTCGGGGATGCCCCAGCGCTGGGTCGGCCAGGCCGAGACCACGTCGTGGCTGAGCGCGACGAGCTTGCCGTCGCCGTCCACGCCGGCCTTCACTTTCTGGTAGGTGAGCGGACGCGAGAAATCCATCGTCATGTCGTTCTCGCGCGTGTAGATCACCTTCACCGGCTTGCCGATGGCCTTCGCCGCCTGCACCGCCGGAATCATCATGTCGGCATCGAGACGCCGGCCGAAGCCGCCACCGAGCCACATCTGGTGCATCACCACGAACTTCGGATCGATCCCGGCGGCACCGGCCGCGATCGCGCCGGAGCGCGTCGCGAACTGGTTGCCGGAATAGATGTGCAGGATGTCGCCCTTGAACTCCGCGGTGGCGTTCATCGGCTCCATCGGCGCGTGGATGTTGATGCTGGTGGTGTACTCCGCCTCCAGCACCTTGGCTGCCGAGCCGAATGCAGCATTCGGATCGCCGTCCTTGACGAAGAACTGGCCGGAATCTTCCAGCTTCTGAAGCCGCTTGGCTTCATCGAGCAGCGACTGGCTCGATACCTTAGCGTTGGGGCCGCCGTCATAGGCGATCTTCAGCGCTTCGGCGGCCTTCTTCGCCGAGGCGAAGGTGTTGGCGACCGCGACGACCCAGCCGGTGGTCGTTCCGGTCTTGTCGTCGAGGGTGACGGCCTTGATGAAGCCGGGCACTTTCTTCGCACCGCTGTCGTCGACCGACTTCACCGTGGCGCCGTAGCGCACCGGCGGCGTCACCACCGCACCATAGGCCATGCCCGGAATCATCACGTCGATGCCGTATTTGGCGGTGCCGTTGGTCTTGGAGGGGATGTCGAGCTGCGGCACCGACACGCCGATCATGGTGTATTGATCCGGCGTCTTCAGCTTGATCGCCTTCAGCTCGTCCGGCGTGAAGGTCTTGGTGGCCTTGCCGCTCTTGACGATGTCGGCGAACGACATCTGCTTCTTCGACTTCGGATGCGCGATCATGGACTCGCGCACCACGAGCTCCGAGGCCGGCACGCCCATCGCGGCGGCCGCGCCTTCGGTCAATGCCATGCGGCCGGCGGCACCCGCACGGCTCATGGCGTCGAAGTTCATCATGGTCGACCAGCTTCCGCCGGTGATCTGCGCGCCGAGCACGGGATCGTTGAACTTCGGATCGTTGGAGGCGAGCGCGACGCGCATGTCGCTCCATTTGGCCCCTAACTCTTCGGCCACGATCTGCGCCATGGTGGAGGCGATGTGCTGGCCCATGTCGGCCTTGCCGCAGGTGACGGTGACGAGACCGTCGGGCGCGATCGCGTACCAGACACTGGGCTCGAAATTCGAGGGCGCCGCGAGCGCCTGATCGATCCCGGGCACGCCGGCATAGCCGAGCACGAGGCCGGTTGCTGCCGTGCCGACGAGGAAGGAGCGACGGCTGAGATCTGATGTCTCGGGGGTGATGGTCTTCATGTGCTTATTCATGTGGGCCTCCGTTCGTTGCCGGAGGCGGATGCGGTGCGCATCTCGGTGGCAGCGCGCATGATTGCCTTCTGGATCCGCGAATAGGTCATGCAACGGCAGAGATTGCCGTCCATATGCGCCACGACCTCTTCCTTGGTCGGATTGGGATTCTTCGCAAGCAGCGAAGCCGCCTGCATGATCTGCCCGGACTGGCAGTAGCCGCATTGCGGAACCTGCTCGGCGATCCATGCTTTCTGCAAGGGATGGTCGCCCTTGGCGGCGAGGCCTTCGATGGTGGTGATCTTCTTGCCGGCGACGTCGCCGACCATGGTCTGGCACGAGCGCACGGCTTCGCCGTTGACATGCACGGTACAGGCCCCGCACAGGCCGGCACCGCAGCCGAACTTGGTGCCGGTCATCTGCAATTGCTCGCGGATCGCCCAGAGGAGCGGCGTGTCGTTCGCCGCATCCACGGACAGACTCCGCCCGTTGATGGTGAGAGTTGGCATAGGCGTCTTCCCCTGCCGGTGCATGAAGCCGCTTACGGCGGCAACTTGTGTCGCGGGCGCCCACCGGGCCGGCGCCAGCCTTGCCCGCAAGAATGATCGCGTTCGTAGCCGGAGGCAAATGCAATTTGGAATCGCTCGAAACAAACGCGGTGCGCGCATCTTGTGCGTTGCGACAAGGGTGGCGGCCCAGCGACTGAACGCAACAGAGTGCGGCACCAAGCATGCAAGCCATCGCGAGCAGGCAGTTTCCCCCGAGTAACCGAGCGCGCTAGGATGGACGAAGAACAAGACAATAAAGAAACAAGATAACAAGGTGACGCAATGCCGGGGATCGATCGGGACGGTGTCGGAATCTATTACGAGGTTCATGGCGAGGGTCCGCCGCTGCTGCTGACCCACGGGTACTCCTCGACATCGGCGATGTGGCATGGGCAGGTCGATGCGCTTGCCAGGGATCACAAGCTCATCTTGTGGGACATGCGCGGTCACGGCCAATCCGACTATCCCGACAATCCCAACGCTTACAGCGAAGCGCTCACGGTCGGCGACATGGCCGCGATCCTCGATGCCGTCGGCGCCGAGCGCGCCATCATCGGCGGGCTGTCCCTCGGCGGCTACATGTCGCTCGCGTTCTATCGCGCTTATCCGGAGCGCGCCCGCGCGCTGCTGATCATCGACACCGGCCCGGGCTTTAGGAAGGACGATGCGCGCGAGGCCTGGAACGCGCGGGCGCTCGCCATTGCCGACAGGCTCGATCGCGAAGGCCTCGATCTGCTGAAGGCGGCGACGCGCGAGCGCGCCACCGCGAGCCATCGCAATGCCAGCGGGCTGGCGCTTGCCGCGCGTGGCATGCTGACCCAGCGCGATGCGCGCGTGATCGAACTGCTCCCCGAGATCAGGGTGCCGTCGCTGATCGTGGTCGGCGCTGACGACACGCCGTTCCTCGCGGCGTCGGACTACATGGCGGCCAAAATCCCCGGCGCACAAAAAATCGTGATTCCCGCCGCCGGACACGCCGTCAACATCGATCAGCCCAAGGCTTTTGTTGACGCGGTGGCGCCTTTCCTGAAGAACTTGCCGGGATAGGACGGTCGGACGGGAACACAGGCCATGAAGCGAGCGATGTTGGC
>NZ_JADPJG010000035.1:462716-465400 GCF_023073335.1 Bradyrhizobium sp. 21 | reverse complement strand
GGGGTTGCTTTCGGCGCCGGTGCGCGCCGAGCCGTTCGTCCCGCCGCGCCTGCCGTTCGTCATGACGTTATCCAACAATACGCCGCTGGCATTCGGCATGGACGCCGAGCAGACGGCACGCGCCCTGGGGCAGTCCCTGCAATATGTCCGCGGACGCCCCGGCAACGAGATCTACCTTGCCCTGCGCAACATCGGCGGCAGCAGACTGATCCCCTACCGTCACCGCCTCTTCCTGCAATTTCGTCATGGACGGCTGGCAGGATGGAAGGAGGATTA
The DNA here is from genome assembly GCF_023073335.1 of Bradyrhizobium sp. 21. GTDB lineage: Bacteria > Pseudomonadota > Alphaproteobacteria > Rhizobiales > Xanthobacteraceae > Bradyrhizobium. Next base: position 465,124 of record NZ_JADPJG010000035.1, on the reverse strand, counting down.
CGGCGAGAACTGGATGTGGGAGTGAGGTGCATCCCCTCATCCTGACGAGCTTGCGAAGCAAGCGTCTCGAAGCATGAAGGCCCCGGCTGCAGCTCGGCCTTCCATCCTTCGAGACGCGCGCAAAGGGCGCGCTCCTCAGGATGAGGAGAGAGATTAGAGTTCGTCGTAAAAAAGAAGGACAACCCGCGTGGGACAAGACATCAAACTGACGGCCTCCGACAATTTCCAGCTTGGCGCCTATCGCGCTGATCCCACGGTCACGCCGAAGGGCGCGGTGGTGGTGATCCAGGAGATTTTTGGGGTCAACCATCACATCCGCTCGGTCTGCGATCGCCTCGCGGGCGAAGGCTATGTCGCGATCGCGCCGTCGATCTTCGACCGGACGTCACCGGGCTTCCAGTCGGGCTACACGCCTGATGAGATCGCCGAAGCGCGCAAGTTCGTTGCGAGCCCCGACTGGGAGGCGATGCTGCGCGACACGCAAGCCGCGATCGATGCGGTGAAGAGCGTCGGCCCGGTCGGCATCATCGGCTTCTGTCTTGGCGGCAGCATCGCCTTCGTCGCGGCGACGCGGCTGTCGGGCCTGAAGGCCGCGATCGGTTATTACGGCGGCGCCGTCGTGCGCTTTGCCGACGAGACGCCAAAAGTACCGACGCAACTGCATTTCGGCGAGAAGGACGCCGGCATTCCCCTGACCGACGTCGAGACCGTCAAGACCAAGCGGCCGGATGTCGAGGTCTTCGTCTATCCGGGCGCCCAGCACGGCTTCCATTGCGACGAGCGGCCGAGCTACGACAAAGCCAGTTCCGAAATCGCATGGCCGCGCAGCATGGAATTTTTCGCGAAGCATTTGAAATAGGGCAGCACTCAAGTGGAGAGCAGGAATCGGGTGGCTGCATCACGACGCATGGCGATAGAGCAGGCGGATCAACTCACGCCAGGAGACCGCCATGCAGCAGGCCATCACGCACCTCGTCATCCGCAATCCGTTCGGAACCATGGACGTTCCCTCGCCCAGTGATTCCGAGGTGATGGACTTTGCCGCGACGGCCACGCTGTCCGGCGATGCAACCGACGGCAACGCGGCGGCATGGGCCTCCAGCGCGACAATGCCCGATCCGATCGAGGGCCTCTGGGCCAGCCGCTGGAATGGCGGCGCCGATCCGACCATCGCCGGCGATACGGTGGACAAATGGAAGCTGGGGCGCGCGGACATCCGCATTGCGGGGAGCCGGATCTATCTGCGCTTCGACTGGGACAACGGCCGCCGGCACGGGCTGATCGATGCCGCGCGCGACGGCGCGCACCGCCTGCTTGGAAAGTACATCAACCTGACCACGCCGGCGATCACCCGGCCATGGGTCGGGCTCGTGGTCGATGCCAGCAGGATCGACGGATGTTTTCCGAACGGGCGGCTGGATTTTCGGCGGTGAGCGAGAGCGTTTTCGAGCGAAGTGGATACCGGTTCGCGTGAAGAAAACGCGTTAAAACAAAAAATCCAGAGCTTCGGTTCTGATTCAGTCAGAACCGATAACGCTCTAGAACCAGCGCTCGCCGACGAACACGGTGTCGCCGGGGGCCAAGGGCGTGCCGAGCGGGACGATGGCGCGCATGGAGCCACCGGCTTCGGTGTGCGTGACGGTGACCACGTCGCGCTTGGCGCGCGGGGAGAAGCCGCCGGCGATCGCCACCGCGCTCTCGACCGTCATGTTCGGCACGTAGGGATATTGGCCGGGCGCGGAGACTTCGCCGAGAATGAAGAACGGGCGATAGGCCTCGATCTCCACGGCGACCGAAGGCTCGCGGATATAGCCGTTGCGCAGCCGCGCGGCGATTTCGCCGGCGAGGCCTGCCGGGGTGCGGCCGCGGGCCGGCACGCCGCCGATCAGCGGCATGGTGATCGAGCCGCCGGCATCGATCGCGTAGCTGTTGGTGAGACCTTCCTGGCCGTAGACCACGACGCGCAGCCTGTCGCCGGCGTCGAGATGGTAGGAGGAGTCGTAGCGGACCGGCGCCACCATCGGTGCGGCATAGCCGACCGGCATGGGCGCAGGCGAAGAGGCAAAGGAATTGCTGAGCGCGGCGATGGCGCCGCCGCTGTTGTTGGCAACGACGACCGGCTGCGGGGCACCGTAGGGCTGGCCATAGGCCATCGAGTCGAGATCGGCGCGCGGCTGCACATAGGCGATGGGACCAGCCGTCTGCATACAGCCGCCAAGGGTCAGCGCGGCGGACGCTGCCAGGGCTACTGCCGAGATCGACCATCGAAACGCGCGTGCAACTGGCACCGGACCTATCCCTCGGAACGAGACAGCTTCAGTGATGCACCGGTTATGGTTAATAAAGCGTTGAGGGGCCTTTGCGACAGCAGCGTGAGCAACGGGGCATTGTGCGCTCCCTCTCCCGCT
>NZ_JADPJG010000035.1:314340-462666 GCF_023073335.1 Bradyrhizobium sp. 21 | reverse complement strand
GGTCGGGGAGAGGGTGTATCCGCACAGGAACTCCCCCAGAGGATAGAACCCTCACCCGGCGCGATGCGCCGACCTCTCCCGCAAGCGGGAGAGGTGCAGCGAGCCCGGCGTACGCTTACGCGCTCACACCGACGCCGATCGGACAGGCCACGCCGGTGCCACCCAAGCCGCAATAGCCGGCGGGATTCTTCGCCAGATATTGCTGATGGTAGTCCTCGGCAAAATAGAATTCGCCCGCGGGTGCGATCTCGGTGGTGATGGCGCCGAGACCTTTTGCAGCAAGCGCCTTCTGATAGAGCGCCTTCGATTCATCGGCCGCTTTCTTCTGCGCGTCCGAATAGGTGTAGATCGCGCTTCGGTATTGCGTGCCGACGTCGTTGCCCTGACGCATCCCCTGCGTCGGGTTGTGGCTCTCCCAGAAAATCTTCAACAGCTTCTCGTAGGAGATCTTGCCCGGATCGAACACCACCAGCACCACTTCGGTGTGGCCGGTGCGGCCCGAGCATGTCTCTTCATAGGTCGGGTTCGGCGTGTGGCCACCGGCATAGCCGACAGCAGTGGCGTAAACGCCATCGCCGAGCTCCCAGAATTTGCGCTCGGCGCCCCAGAAGCAGCCGAGCCCGAACACCGCCTGTTCGAGGCCGGCGGGATAAGGCGGCTGCAATCGCGCGCCGTTGACGAAATGGGTGGTCGCGGTCGGAATGGCTTGCGCACGGCCCGGCAGCGCTTCCGTGGCGCTCGGCAATGCGGTGGTCTTGCGCATGAACAGCATGGACTGATCTCCGGAAACGAGCTGACCGTCGCCTCAAGCCAGGTCGATGAGCAAAGCGCTCGGGCGGCGTGCTCGCGATGAGTTGGGAATATAGGTCTTTACGCGCAAAGGGGCAGCCCTGTTACGCCACCGCGCGCCGCCTCGGTCGCGGCGGGACTTGAAAGTTCAATCCCGGGAATACCCGATCAGCGGTTTGCGCGGGCGGAACAGGATCATCAGGAGGATGCCCAGAATGCCGAGGACGGCGAAGACCGGCTGATCGAGCACCAGGCGGATCACCGAGGTCCAGAGCCAGGGCGCCTTGGCCTCGACCCAGGTCCGGAACGCCGTCTGGCTGGCCTGATTGATGTCGTTCCAGAACTGGCCGAAGCGGGTGAACCGCAGGGTCTGGTCGGCCACCCAGCGGGCGCCGTCATAGACCATGAAGATGAACCCGCCGGCGAGCAGCAACAGCCCAATCAGTCGGAAAAAGCCGCGGATCATGCCTCACCTTATATGGTCGTCCGATCGGACGACCCCCGGAACGTCGCCAGCCAATAGCCGGGCGACGGCATAAATTCAACCTCTTCAGGGCGTTACAGCACGCTTCTGAGCGCCCATGGCCTATTTTCCAGGCCTGGAAAGCGTTGACGGTGCCGCAGACCCTCTCTATAAGGGCGCCAACTGGCGGTGGGCGCAATCCTGCCGCCGCTGTTCTTTGAGCAGTTGCAGGCACCTTGAGCTTAAGGCTCTTTGGAGCCTCAGAGACAGCCGCAAGGCCGTCGCTCATGTTCCGGGGACAGCCTAGCAACCGAACACCCTAAATCCGAGCGTCGATTACGCGGTCAAGCAAGCCGGCGCTACCCGACCAAGACGCGACCGGTACCCGCAAAGGACATTGAGACCATGGCCAACACCACCTCCGCCAAGAAAGCGACGCGCAAGATCGCCCGCCGCACCGCCGTCAACAAGTCGCGCCGCACCCAGATGCGCGGTGCCGTGCGCAACGTCGAAGAAGCCATCAAGACCGGCGACCGCGCCGCCGCCGTGACGGCGCTGGCGAATGCCGAGCCCGCTCTGATGCGCGCCGCCCAGCGCAACATCATTCACAAGAACAATGCCAGCCGCAAAGTCTCGCGGCTCACCGCGCAGATCGCCAAGCTCGCCAAGTAATCTGGCAAGTGATCCGGCAAGTCGTCTCGCCAGTGATCTAGCAAGCATTCGTTCGATCGGGCGGCCCCGTCGCACATCGCACGCGTCAAACAGCCCGGCATCGCGCCGGGCTTTTTTGTTGCCTGTCATATTCACGCAAGCAGTCAGGCGGCGACCGACCTTCGATCCGAGGATTGCGGCGTCCACGCCATCATGCGTTCCGTAGTTTTACCTGCGGGTGAATTTGCAACAGCGGAAACTTTCACCGCGGTGCAAAAAGTCCCTGCGGGGCGGGCTCAAGTCGAATTCGTGCGCCTGCGAGTTCTGCACACCGTAGTTTCACCGGATCGCGTCACGCAATGGAGTTACCCTGTGAAACGAGACTCAAAAAACGATGTCCAGCTAATCACTTATCGACATAGTGACGCCAAGCATTTGGAAAAATCGCCAACGCGTCGCGCGCGTGACGCTTTTGCGAAAAATTTTCGGCGGTGACTGAGAATTGTCACACCAGGCGCGGCGCTTTCGATTCTGTGCACGAATCCATAAACTTGCTCTGTAGCCTGTGAACAAGTCCGGCCCCGCGTTAACGCTGGTCAAGTTTTTAGATGCCTCAAGTGTGAATCAATTCCGTTGCGAGTCTTTCCGCATAGTGTATTCCTTAAGTCGTCAGCGGCGCCCACGATCTTGAGACCAGCGCGGTATCGGAAACGGGGCGAGCGTGCAAATCGGCGGCGGTGTGCACGTAGGCGACGCTTCAACATGCGAATGTCGGAACAAACCCATTGCAAGATGGGAACGGTAGCTCTTTGTCTGAATGTCTCCAAGCGGGATCTTCCCGCTCGGGCGCACAGGAGAGACGTGAAGCTACCCGGCCCGCATGATGGCGAAGTCGAGCGGACGACCAGTACGGGCAGGCAACCGCGGACGGAGTACGACGCGGTTGTTTTTGGACACGCAGGACCTTGCCGTGAGCAATCACGGCAGGACGGGGAGGTATCATGGCTTACGGACTCAACGCGGTGTTGAAGCAAATTTCTCATTGCCAGATTTTTTATTCCGAGGCCGTTTTCAATCAGCCCACCGTCCAGCCCCCCGCGTGTGACGGAGCGCCGAGTACGCGCTGACCTCGCGACTCCATTATCTCTGACATCGCTGACCTGACCGCGGCGTTCGCGCTGAACGGTCGAGCTATGCCCAAAGATGAATCGCTTGAGGTCCCGTCATGGCAGGAACCTGCATGACGCTCACCACGCAACCTTATCTCTGAAGAAAAGTTCTCAAATGATGACAACACCTGAACAGGATCGCTGGTCACGCGTGAAGAGTCGGCTGCGCTCGAACGTAGGCGAAGACGTCTATACGAGCTGGTTTGCTCGCATGGACCTGGAAGGCGTGCAGGAGGAGAGCGTGCGGCTCTCGGTTCCGACGCGCTTCCTGAAGAGCTGGATCCAAGCGCATTATGCCGAGCGCGTGCTGTCGTGCTGGCAGGCCGAGATGCCCGAAGTGCATCGCATCGATCTCACCGTTCGCTCCGCTGTGCGTCCGGTCGTTCAGAAGGAAGCGCCCGCGCCCGTCGAAGCACGCCGCTCGCCTGCGCCGGAACTGCGCTCGACCGCGACCGCGCCGGTCTCGGCCAATCACGATGCGCTCGGCGGCTCGCCGCTCGATCCGCGCCTGACCTTTGCAAGCTTCGTCGTCGGCCGCTCCAACACGCTGGCGCACGCCGCCGCCCGTCAGGTCGCGGAAGGTCGCCGCGGCGACCCCGTGATGTTCAACCCGCTCTACATCCATGCCGGCGTTGGCCTGGGCAAGACGCATCTCTTGCAAGCCGTGACCTGGGCCGGCAATTCCGGCAACGAGCGCAAGGTGCTGTACCTGACCGCGGAAAAGTTCATGTACGGCTTCGTCGCCGCGCTGAAGACGCAGACGGCGCTCGCCTTCAAGGAAGCGCTGCGCGGCATCGACGTGCTGGTGATCGACGATCTCCAGTTCCTGCAGGGCAAGTCGACCCAGGCCGAGTTCTGTCACACTCTGAACGCGCTGATCGATGCCGGCCGCCAGGTCGTGATCGCGGCCGACCGTCCGCCGTCCGATCTCGAAAGCCTCGATGATCGCGTGCGCTCGCGGCTGGCCGGCGGTCTCGTGGTCGAGATGGCCTCGCTGGGCGAGGAGCTGCGGCACGGCATTCTCAAGTCGCGCGTCGCGGCGGCCCGCGCCCATCACGCGACGTTCGAGGTGCCGGAGGAGGTTCTCTCCTATCTGGCCCGTGCCATCACGCATAACGGCAGGGATCTCGAAGGCGCGATCAACCGTCTGCTCGCGCACTCGAAGCTCAACAACCGGCCGGTGACGCTGGAAATGGCCGAGCACGAGGTGCGCGACCTGATCCGGCCGCAGGAGCCGAAGCGGATCAAGATCGAGGACATCCAGCGCGTGGTGGCGCGGCAGTATAATGTCAGTCGCTCCGACCTCTTGTCCTCGCGCCGGACCGCCAACGTGGTCCGTCCGCGCCAGGTGGCGATGTACCTCGCCAAGACGCTGACCTTGCGCTCGCTGCCCGAGATCGGCCGCCGCTTCGGCGGGCGCGACCACACCACGGTGCTGCACGCGGTGCGCAAGATCGAGGCCCTGGTGTCCAAGGACACGGCGCTGTCGGACGAGGTCGAATCGCTGAAACGCCAGCTTCAGGAATAAACGCCTAGGTCTTCCCCTTCCATCCTACCGCCGCCCCGGCCATGCTGGGGCGGCGGTCTTGATTTGCCTGGCAGCGGCCCTCGTTTTTTGCCTGTAAATCGTCGGGAACCACCCCGCAATCCCTTGAAACGGATGGCTTTCCGCGCCACCTTGCGCGACCCTGACGGCTTTGGTCATATCGGCTGGATGATCCGGCTTTCCGGGGTCTTCGATGCCGTGGCGCGCGTCCCGCCGCCCGGCTTTTCCAGATTTGTGTTTCCTTGGGGATCGGGCGAGTGGTGCAATGAAGGTTACGGTCGAACGCGCGCAACTCCTGAAGTCGCTGGGTCATGTCCACCGCGTGGTCGAGCGCCGCAACACCATTCCGATCCTCGGCAACGTGCTGGTGCGCGCCGAGAATGCGAAATTGTCGCTGAAGGCGACCGACCTCGACCTCGAGGTGACGGAAACGCTCGCGGCGGAAACCGCGACCGCGGGCTCCACCACCGTGCCGGCGCACATGTTCTACGACATCGTGCGCAAGCTGCCGGATGGGTCGCAGATCGTGCTCGAAGCCGACGGCGACCGCGCCGTGCTGGCGATCCGCGCCGGCCGCTCCCGCTTCACGCTGCAGACGCTGCCGGAGAACGATTTCCCGGATCTCGCCGCGGGCGACATGTCGCATTCGTTCAGCCTCGCGGCCAAGGACGTCAAGCGACTGATCGACCGCACCCAGTTCGCGATCTCCACCGAGGAGACGCGCTACTATCTCAACGGCATCTATCTGCACGCGGCCGGCACGCCTGCGGCCGCGACGCTGCGCGGCGTCGCCACCGACGGACATCGCCTCGCCCAGCTCGACCTGGTCCAGCCCAAGGGCGCCGACGGCATGCCCGGCGTGATCGTTCCGCGCAAGACGGTCGGCGAGGTGCAGCGCCTGATCGAGGATACCGACGCCGAGATGACGATCGAGCTGTCGCAGGCCAAGATCCGCTTCACCATCGGCAATGTGGTGCTGACCTCGAAGCTGATCGACGGCACCTTCCCCGACTACGGCCGCGTCATCCCCCAGGGTAACGACAAGGAGCTCATCGTCGACAAGAAGGATTTCGAGAACGCGGTCGATCGTGTTTCCACCATCTCCAGCGAGCGCGGCCGGGCGGTAAAGCTTTCGCTGTCGCCGGGCAAGCTGGTGCTGTCGGTGACCAATCCGGATTCCGGCAGCGCGACCGAGGAGCTCGAAGTCGAATACGCCTCCGACGCCCTCGATATCGGCTTCAACTCCCGCTATCTGCTCGACATCGCCGCCCAGATCGAAGGCGACGTCGCAACCTTGAGACTCGCCGACCCCGGCTCGCCGACGCTCGTGCAAGACCGCGACGACAAGAGCGCGTTGTATGTGCTGATGCCGATGCGGGTGTGATGCGCTTCCGGCGGAGGCGAGGGCTCACTACATTGCGGCTTGGCGATCGCCTCACTGCGTGAGGCGCCACCCTCCCCCACAAGGGGGGAGGGGAAGAACGCCGGCAATGACAAAGACAACATGACCCCCTCCCGCATTCATCGCCTGACGCTGACGCATTTTCGCAATTACCGGGCGGCGGGGCTCGAGGCGACGGCTGACATGGTGGCGCTGGTCGGGCCGAACGGGGCGGGCAAGACCAATTGTATCGAGGCGATCTCGTTCCTGTCGCCGGGACGCGGTTTGCGGCGCGCCACGCTGGACGACGTCGCCGACAACCAGGGCGACGGCTCCTGGGCGGTGTCGGCACAGGTCGAGGGCGCGCTGGGCCTTGCCACGCTCGGCACCGGCATCGATCCGCCACGCGCCGATGCCGCGGTCAGCCGGCGTTGCCGCATCGACCGCGAGCCGGTCAATTCGGCGGCGTCGTTCGGCGACCATGTCCGCATGGTGTGGCTGACGCCGGCGATGGACGGGCTGTTCATGGGCGCGGCGTCCGAGCGCCGGCGCTTCTTCGACCGCCTGGTGCTTGCCATCGACAGCGATCATTCCAGCCGCATCTCCGCGCTCGAGCGCTCGCTTCGTTCGCGCAACCGCCTGCTCGAGACGCGCAATTACGACGACCATTGGTGTGACGCGATCGAGCGCGAGACCGCGGAGCTTGCGGTCGCAGTCGCCGCAACCCGCGGCCAGACCGCGGCACGGCTGACCGGCATGCTCAATGCACGCGCGCAGGCCTCCGCCTTTCCATCGGCGCAGATCGCGCTCGACGGCTGGATGGAGAACGCGCTGCTCAACGAGACCGCGACGTCGGTCGAGGACCGCTATCGCCAGATCCTGCGCGACAACCGTCCGCGCGACGCCATCGCCGGCCGCACCACCGACGGTCCGCATCTCACCGATCTCCAGGTCATCTACGCGCCGAAAAGCATGCCGGCGCGCGACGCCTCGACCGGCGAGCAGAAGGCGCTGCTGATCGGGCTGGTGCTGGCGCATGCGAGCCTGGTCGCCGAGATGACCGGCATCGTGCCGCTGCTGCTGCTCGACGAGGTCGTCGCCCATCTCGATCCGAACCGCCGCGCGGCGCTGTTCGACGAGCTGCGCAAGCTCGGCGCGCAGGTGTGGCTGACCGGGGCGGACCCGGCCGCATTTGCAGAGATCGGCGCCGGCGGCGAGGTCTTTGACGTCGAGAGCGGACGGGTAACGGCCCGGCGGTAACCTGCGCATTGAACCCGACCGTTTTCCCCCGCGACTAGTTGGCTAGAGGCCGCGCCGACGGTGTCGCAGCCGTTACCCATCGCGCGACGACACGATGCGCGACATTCCTGGAGAGTGAGATGCGGACGGTAAGGCCGGGCGCGCAAGCCCCGGCACGATGGCGGGCGTTTGCGTGCGGCCTCGTCTTCCTCGCAAGCTGCATGCTGGCGGCGAGCGCCAGCGCCTGGGGGCCGCATCTGTCGGCGCTGTTTTCGGCCGAGCTCACGCCCGATCCCGATTCCAAGCTGCCCGCGCCGACCCGTTACAGCTACAGGGGAATCCACACCACCGTCGTATCCGGCGTCGAAACGCCGCTCCGCACCAGGTTAGAAGCCACCGTGCCCGCCGAAATCAATGACGTCCTCGCGTTCTACCGCACCGAGCTTGGAAAGCTCGGCTGGCAGGAGCAGCGCGACGGCGCGGTGGTCTCCGCCGATCACGTCCAGCTCGCCTTCGTCTCCCCGCTCGGACCTGGCACACTGGCGCTCGACCGCAACGCGACCAATACCAGGGTCATTCTCGTGCAGAAGAACGCATCCGTCGCGACCAACGCGAACGTCATGCCCGAACCCGGCCAGGCGATGCTGGTGTTGTCCAATATCAGCGAGACCGAAGCCACGCTCATGATCAACGACCGGACCATCAAGCGCGCCAGCGGCGCCCGCGCGGTGTCGCTGGATCTGCCGCCCGGCAAATATTCCTACGAACTGAGCGTGCCGGGCCATCCAGCCACCACGAACATCCTCGCCGTCGCGGCCGGCGATACCTGGGAGCTCACGGTCGGACGCGACGGAGACGCGTGGTCGCCGCTCCTGCTGTATTGAGCCGTGATCGTCGTGGCCGGGGCGGCTTGGGCAGGACGACCCATCGCAGAAATGCGTATCAGCGCCTCGGAAGCAGACCTCCGATTCCGCAAAATCCACGCCTTTCGGACGCTCAAAACGGCCCTTCGAATCGGCCTTTTCGAGGCCCTCGGAATCGGCCTTTCAGCGCCTTGAAATCCGGCCAAAAAATCCTATTTGATCAAAGACTTGCCGGTAGAGACTTTGCGCTAGGCGCAATCGTTCTTTCGTGGCACATTAGCCTGCAGATCAGCGCCTTTTTGCGCCGCTGATTCGGGCGACATTTCGAAGGCCTCTCATGACAGAACCTGCTCGGCAGACACCTGCCGAAAACGAGCCCTCAAATCCGAGCGATTACGGGGCGGAATCGATCCGCGTCCTCAAGGGCCTCGATGCCGTCCGCAAGCGTCCGGGCATGTATATCGGCGACACCGACGACGGCTCGGGCCTGCACCACATGGTGTACGAGGTCGTCGACAACGCGATCGACGAGGCCCTCGCGGGCCACGCCACGCGCGTCGACGTCGTGCTCAATGCCGACAATTCCGTCACCGTGCGCGACGACGGCCGCGGCATTCCCGTCGACATCCACAAGGGCGAAGGCATCTCGGCGGCCGAGGTCATCATGACCCAGCTCCACGCCGGCGGAAAATTCGACCAGAACTCCTACAAGGTCTCCGGCGGCCTGCACGGCGTCGGCGTCTCCGTCGTCAACGCGCTGTCGAGCAAGCTCGGCTTGCGCATCTGGCGCGACAACAAGGAGCATTACATCGAGTTCGCCCATGGCGATGCCGTCGCACCGCTGGTGGTGGTCGGCGATGCGCCGGGCCGACGCGGCACCGAGGTGACGTTCCAGGCCTCGACCGAGACCTTCAAGAACATCGAATATGATTTCGCCACGCTCGAGCACCGGCTGCGCGAGCTCGCCTTCCTCAATTCCGGCGTCAACATCGCCCTCTCCGACATGCGTCACGCAGTCGAGAAGCGCGAGGAGATGCACTATTCCGGCGGCGTCGAGGAATTCGTCAAATACCTCGACCGCAACAAGAAGGCGATCGTGCCGGCGCCGATCATCGTGCGCGCGGAGAACAACGGCATCGGCGTGGAAGCGGCGCTATGGTGGAACGACAGCTACCATGAGAACGTGCTGTGCTTCACCAACAACATCCCGCAGCGCGACGGCGGCACCCATCTGGCCGGCTTCCGCGGCGCGCTGACGCGCCAGGTCAACGGCTATGCCGACACCTACGCGAAGAAGGAAAAGATCGCGCTCACCGGCGACGATTGTCGCGAAGGCCTCACCGCCGTGCTGTCGGTGAAGGTGCCCGATCCGAAGTTTTCGTCGCAAACCAAGGACAAGCTGGTGTCCTCGGAAGTGCGCCCTGTGGTCGAGAACGTGCTTAACGAGGCGCTGCAAGCATGGTTTGAGGAGCATCCTTCCGAAGCCAAAATGATCGTGGGCAAGGTGATCCAGGCGGCAGCCGCCCGCGAAGCCGCGCGAAAAGCGCGCGAGTTGACGCGCAAGAGCCCGCTCTCGGTGTCTTCGCTGCCGGGCAAGCTCGCCGATTGCCAGGAGAAGGATCCGGCCAAGTCGGAGATCTTCATCGTCGAGGGTGACTCCGCAGGCGGCAGCGCCAAGCAGGGCCGCAACCGCGAATTTCAGGCCGTGCTGCCCCTGCGCGGCAAGATCCTCAACGTCGAACGCGTGCGCCCCGACAAGATGCTGGGCAGCGAGCAGATCGGCACGTTGATCACCGCGCTCGGCACCGGCATCAGCGACGAGTTCTCGATCGAGAAGCTGCGCTATCACAAGATCATCGTGATGACCGATGCCGACGTCGACGGCGCCCACATCCGGACGCTGCTGCTCACGTTCTTCTACCGGCAGATGCGCGACATCATCGACGGCGGCTATCTCTATATCGCCCAGCCGCCGCTCTATAAGGTCAACCGCGGCAAGTCCGAGCAGTACCTGAAAGACGAGCGGGCGCTGGAGGATTATCTGATCGACACCGGGTTAGACGACTGCGTCTATATTCCCGGGACCGGCGGCGATCGTACCGGCCGCGACCTGCGTTCGCTGGTCGACGACGCCCGCGCCGTCCGTGGCATCCTGCGCAGCCTGCACACCCGCTACAACCGCAAGGTCATCGAGCAGGCCGCCATCACCGGCGTGCTCAACAAGGCGATCTACGGCGATCCAGAGAAGGCCGCCGCCGCCGCGCAATACATCGCCGCCCGCCTCGACACGCTCGCCGACGAGGTCGAGCGCGGCTGGATCGGTCAATACGTTGAGGGCCAAGGTTTCCAGTTCGAGCGCACGGTGCGCGGTGTCAAGGAAGCAGCCGTCATCGACGACGCCTTTTTGGGATCCGTCGAAGCCCGCAAGCTCGACGAGTACACCGTGAAGCTCCAGGACGTCTACGCCCGCCCCGGCAAGCTGCGGCGCAAGGACGTCGAGCACATGGTCTACGGCCCGGTCGATCTGTTCGAAGCGGTCACCGACGCCGGCCGCAAGGGCGTCACGCTGCAGCGCTACAAAGGCCTCGGCGAGATGAACCCGGAACAGCTCTGGGAGACGACGTTGGATATCAATGCGCGCTCGCTCCTGCAGGTGAAGGTCAAGGAGGTCGACGAGGCCGACGACATCTTCACCAAGCTGATGGGCGACGTGGTCGAGCCGCGCCGCGACTTCATCCAGGAACACTCGCTGAGCGCGACGATCGATATCTGAGGCGAATGGCCTTGTCGGGGAACGCATAACCCTGACTCTGCGACGCATAAAGCTGACTCACTTTACGCAAAACTTGGACTCAAAAAACTGCAACCTTAAGCTGAGCTCTCAAATTGAGCAAAGCTGCCGCAACCCATTAATGAAACCGCTAAGACCTTAGATAGTCCGGTAGCTATATTCTGTAGCAGATTTTCGACAGACGAGTCCTTGAAAATTGGCGAGCATTTCGTCGGCCGCGACAGGCACACTTGAGCAGCGGCTGGAGAATTAACAATGCGCCTAAGCAAACTTAGCGTCCGGAATTTCAGGAATTTCAAGGCCATCGACATTCCACTGTCAGGCAATGTCGTCCTCCTCGGCGAGAACGCGATTGGGAAGAGCAATCTTCTGTTCGCCATCCAACTGATCCTCGATCCGATGCTGCCGGATGCCGCTCGGCAGCTTCGGTTGTCCGACTTCTTCGACGCCAATCCTCCGAACTACGACCAGCCGATCGAGGTTTCCCTCGAGATATCGGACTTCGACACTGACCCGGCCTTGAATGCGCTGCTCACGGACTTCAGGACGCCGACGGATCCGATGGTCGCTAGGCTGACGTATCTTTACCGGAAGAAGGCCGACGTGGCCGGTCCGGTCCGAACCAGCGAGGACTGCGAATTCGTTCTCTACGGTGGCGGAGACGAAAGTCGCGGCATTCCAGGCAAGGTGCGCCGCCGAATAGCGATCGACGTGCTGGATGCCCTACGCGACGCCGAAGGGCAACTCGGATCGTGGCGAAGCTCGCCCCTGCGGCATCTCCTCGAGGAGGCCGTCGCGGCCATCGACCCTGTGGACATTTCCAAGGTCTCGGCGGAGCTCGCCGCGGCGACCACGACGCTCGAGACGTTCCCGGCGATCAGAACGCTCGAGAACGCGCTGAGAGCCGACATCCTCCACCTGGCCGGCAAGGCTGACATCGACGCCCGGCTGCGTTTCGCGCCGACCGACCCGCTGCGGCTGTTCAGGGCGATCGCCATGTTCATCGACGGGGGAAAGCGTGGCATCTCGGAAGCCAGCCTCGGTTCGGCCAACGTCGCGCTCATCGCGCTGAAGCTCGCAGAATTCGCCTGGCGACGACGCAAGAACGAAAGAAATTTCTCGCTGCTCTGCATCGAAGAACCCGAAGCGCATCTCCATCCGCAGCTGCAGAGGTCCGTCTTCAAGAAGCTCTTCGACAACAACGACGCGACGCAGGCGCTGATCGTCACCAGCCATTCCCCGACCTTGGCCGCCGTCGCTCCTCTGCGATCGATCATCCTGTTGAAGACGGACAGGACCTCGACCTACGCCCGATCGCTGGCGGATCTGCCGGTGACGGCCGACGAACTCGACGACCTCGAACACTATCTCGACGCTACGCGGGCCGAACTTCTGTTCGCCCGCGGCGTCATCTTCGTCGAAGGCGACGCCGAAGAGGCGCTGTTTCCGATCTTCGCGAAGTCGCTGGGACATTCGCTGGACGACATCGGCATCACGGTGTGCAACGTCGCGGGGACCAACTTCCGCCCGTACGTCAAGCTCGCCGCGGCCCTCAATCTTCCATTCTCCATCGTGACGGATTGGGACCCGCAGGTCGACGGCTCGGCGTTGGGCCGCAAGCGGATCCTCGACATCTACCGGGACTATCTCCAGGTGACCCGGGCCGCACCGGTTTCGCCGGCACTTTGGCAGCAATGGGAAGCCGCCGACTTCACCGGATTCAGCAACGCATTCGCTTCACTCGGCGCCTTCCTCAACGATCATACGTTCGAGGTCTCGATCGCCAACACGCCGACGCTCAAGAACCCGCTGCTCGACGTGCTGGAAGCGCAAGGCTTCGGCTCCACGAGGACGGGTCGGCTGAAGGCGTGGAGAAGCGGAATACCGGTCGATGCCGTTCAGCTCCTCGCGATGATCGCCGACATCGGCAAGGGTCGTCTGAGTGCGAAGCTGGCTAAGAAGGCCGGCGGCCTCGCGCCTCCCGACTACATCGCAAGAGCAATCAAATTCGTGGTGGACCGTGTTCAGTGAGCACGCTTGGCAACGTGCACTAGACAACCATGGAGGCAATCCGGAGCAGATGGCCGCCATTCGCGAGCTCGGACACTGCGTGGTCCTCGCGGGTCCCGGCAGCGGCAAGACGAAGACATTGACTTCGGCGATGGTGCGCGCGCTGCGAGACGACGTATTGGACCCTCGGGGCGTGGCTTGCATAACTTACAGCAACGAATGCGCTATCGAGCTTGAGACCCGTCTGCAGACGTTTGGGATCGCGCCCGGCGATCGCGCCTTCGTAGGTACGGTCCACGGCTTTGCTCTCAGCCAGATCTTGATGCCATACGCGCGCTGCGTGCCGATTGGCCTGCCCCAGAATTTCCGTCTCGCGACCAAGACGGAGATCAGCGCGGCTGTCGTGGTCGCCTACAATAATGCGATCAACGGTCGCGATGACCCCCAAGACCGCTGGAAATTCGCCACGACGAAGCGAAAGCGGGACGTCGATCGCTCCCGCCCCGAGTGGTACGGGACGAATGTAGAGTTGGCCAAATTCATCGAAGCTTACGAAAGCGAGCTTCGGAGACAGGGCCTGATCGACTACGACGACATGCCGCTCATGGCCTTCCGCATGCTTAAGGAGCACGGCTGGATCCGCGAGGCCATTAGGGCGCGATACCCCATCCTTTTCGTTGACGAATACCAAGACTTGGGACACGCACTCCACGAACTCGTCCTCCTGCTTTGCTTCGGCTCTGGCATGCGGCTCTTCGCCGTCGGTGACGTCGACCAGTCGATCTACGGCTTCGCAGGCGCCAACGGAGACCTTCTGGAAGGGCTCACCACACGTGGCGACGTTCGCACCATCAGGCTGCGCTTCAACTACCGGTCCGGCGCTAAGATCATCCGGGCGTCGCTCGGTGCGTTGGGTGAACATCGCGACTACCAGGGGATCACCGGTGCGCCGGACGGAGAACTGTCGTTTTTCCCGGTCCCCTATGGTCTTGACTACCAGGCGGAAACGATCGCGAGTTCCATTGTTCCGCGCCTCCTAGCCAAGAATTTCGCTCCGGACGAAATCGCCGTGCTTTACAGAGACCGTTGGCAAGGTGACAGGGTCGCGGAGGCCTTGAAGTCCGCCAACATTCCATTCGTCCGAACGGACCCGCAGGCCCTCGTTCGCCGAAACTCGCGGCTCTCCAGATTGATCGAGGCAAGCGCACGGTGGGTCACTGGTGGCTGGCGCGATGCCGATCCAACATACGCACGGCTTCTGTCCCAAGCGATCTCGTTGGTGTTCGGACGACGCATCTCCGAACCGCTCGAACAACAATTCTCGACAAACTTCATGGTCTTTCTCGGTGGGTCGGTCGGCACCAACGAGAGCACGAACGCGTGGTTGAGAAGATATTCCAAAGAACTGATTGAACCTTGGCGTGCAACGGCTCGCAATCCCGAACAGGACTGGGACGTGTGCGCGGAGATGATCGCGAACACTGACCCCGCGGTTGGGCTCGACCTGGCGCTCCGTTACTTCGCAGGGCGCATTGAGGGTGCGGGTCGCGTGACCCTGACAACCATGCATAGTGCCAAGGGGCGCGAGTTCGATGCGGTAATTATGTACGGAGTGAACGCTCACGACTTACCGAGCCGCCGAGACCAGCAAAGTCCCACGGCCCTTCGCGATGCGCGCCGCTCGTTCTACGTCGGCGTTACGCGACCGAGAAAAGAGCTGTGTCTCGTCTACCAGGAACATCACCACTCGCCTTGGATCGCCGAATTGGCGCAAAAAATGAATGACGTATAGGCGCTTTAGAAAAAGCAAAAAGTGATTCACTTCAATAGGTTAGTAACCTATTGATTTTTCTGTCAGAATCGCGTATATGAGAGGCAATTCGGCTGCGGTCGAAGGGAGATCGCGTGCGATCGCCGGGGGTTATGGGTGTGAGCCCATAGACCCCCGTAATTTTATGGCAGCCACTTTCTTCCATATCCTCTGATCAATCCGTTCCACGGATTCCGATCATAAATTCTCTCCAGTGCGCGGACGAGTGAAGCACCATAATCGTCCGGTATTGGCAGGTCCTGCTCCATAAACTTGAAGGTTCGATGCGCCGGATGGGCCAGCAAATCTGCCACCTGTAAGCCGGCGATATTGGCAGTCTTGGGCTGAAGCTTTAGGTCGCGAGAAGTCAGTCGCTTTTGGGCAACGTCAGCCCGCAGAAACCGGCTCCCGTTATCGTACTGGTAGTTAAATGCACGTCGGAGTCTACCGTCATGCCGTTCCGTCCGTGCCTCGCCGATTACGTCACCAACGAAGTCGTTCCTGTTCAGCCACAGGCCGAAGCGTTCAACAAGGCACGTCAGAACATAATGGTATGGGTCGAACTGCCAGACTTTGTACTTTTCTAAGTGGGCCTGCTTATCGATTGAGACGGTGAAGGCGGGGCCTGGCAGATAGCCAATTAGATCCAGGAATTGGGCATCGAAGTCGGCCCTAACGCCCGCATCCTCTAAGATGGCAAAGTCGCCTTTCCGATCGATGATTTCCCGGCGATGAAGTATTACGTCCGGGCTATTGAAGACCCTTCTTTTGAGTGCCGTGAGTCTGGCAGTGAAGGTGGAGTCGTGAACGTCCTGCCTGAACACCAAGCCCGTCAGACTTAGGTATCGTTGGTTTTGATCTTTCTTGTGCGCATGAAGATCGCCTGTGCCTGTTTCATCAAAGTACAGGCGATAGCGGCGAGTCGGATGGATAAACGTCATGGCTAAGCAGACTCAGCTCGAGAAGTTCAAGCAGGCGTCGCGCGAACTCGAAACGGACGACGACGAGAAGCGATTTGACGAGAAGCTCGGCAAAATCGCAAAGCAGAAGCCCACAGGGGGCCGCAAGCCTCGTCAGGGGTTTAACAGGCAGAACATGGCAAGTGATTTGGCGTGCGGGACGAGCCATTACTTGGATGATTGTCCGCGGCGAGTTCATGATGATCGCAAAGGCAATGCCGATGTGTGGTTGGCCTCTAGGACCAAGAAATCTCTTTGTTTAGGTTCGCCAGAACCCAGCGCAGTCCGATGCTCTGAAGAAAGCCGTGCCATTGGCGCGGACCAATAAATCCCATCCGGCCACTGCCAGCATCCCAGACAGCCACGGCGTGACCAGCCAGCCCAGCATTGTTGGCGCGGATTTCTAAGATTTGCAGTTCGCTATCCTTTTCGCCTTGGGAAAGGGCAGCAAATCTATGATCCAAAGGGAAAATGATCATGTTTTGGCCCTGCTCGTGGATGTGGGCCACCTTCAAGCTCGGCATGGAAAGGAATCTCCAGTTGTGATTCGGGAGCGACCACAACTTACCCGAGTCAGGACATGGTTTGCAAAGTACATAATCCCCAAAGTCAGGGTCCTAGGCGCTACTGATCGTGCTCTGGCGCACACTCGGGGCAGGTGTCGCCGATCGAATCCAGTACGTCTCGGACTTCCGCGACCGCTACCGCCGGCGAGACCCTGGTCGGCGGGTCCTGGCGGGCGATATCGACGGCGCGCTCGCGCGCGTGCGGGTCGGCCCGGTCCTTCGCCCAGCCGTGCTCCCCGCATTCGTGGATGGCGCCCGCCTCCTGCAGCACACCGATCGCCCACCCCTGCAACGTTCTGATCGCCGGCCGTCGTTCTTTCGTCATCAGCATTGAGATTACTCCTGCCTGGACGAATCCTTCCGCCCGCCTGCTCGTTCCGGGCGGTTAGCACGGGTCAGGGATTCGCAATCGAAAGAGCTCGAGCTTGTCCACGTGTTCCACCCGGAGCGAAGTATGGCCGAAGCAGTCGCCCATAAGCACTTTTAGGATTACAGCATCCCCCAGCGCGCGGCGACGAGTCGCGACAGTTCGGTCCGGTTCGGACGCGAAAAGCCCCCGCCTTTCGGCGGGAGCTTTTTTAGATTTCGTTTGCTGACAACCTACGTGCCCGGATGGAGCTTTCCGCTCGCTTTGACTTTGGCGGCAAGCTTGCCGTTCTGCTCGAAGAACTGCAGCTCCGATATCTCGACGCCAGCCTTGAGATATTCCGCAGGGAGAGCAGCCGTCAGCTTGTCTTGCAGCGCAGTGTTTAGCTTGCTGTTCAGGAAGGACTTGATCTGGCCGTTCAGCTTGAGTTTGCCGAGCAGCCCGTTCGCGTCGGCCGTCACGACGTCGGCGGTGGCGGTGACCACACCATTCGAAACGACAGGCGTCACGTCGACGGCCAGATGCGCTTGCTGCGACACCAGGATCGTCTCGCCGATGACCCGATCCTTCATGCGCACCGTCCAAGGACCGTGCCACTCAGGCTGGGTGACGATGAGGCACTTGTTCAGGAAATAGCGGGCTTGCAGGTCGATCTTGATCGAACGTCCGTTGGGCAGGACCTTGGCGTCCCAGACGTTCCAGTTTTCGGAGCATCGGCTGACTTGACGGATTCCGTTGAGCATCCGCTGCATTTCGGTCTGGACTTCGCCGAGATCGAGGACCGTCTCCGTCTGGAAGGGGACCTCGACGCGGGGCACTTCCGTTGCGGATGCGGACAGTGGCGCGAACATCGGCATCGTTGCGATGATGCCGGCCATGATCTTCTTCATTTCGATCTCCTGATCAATCGTTTCAGTGATCGAAGCATCGCGCGCACGGCGTGAATTCTCAAAAGCTACAAGGTGCACAAACTCGGCGAAAAAGGTCATGAAGCGGTTTTTCGTGCAGAATCGGCCGATGGCTGCAGTTGAGCGGAGCAGCGACTAGAAAACTCAAAAGCCCCTCGCGAGAGGGGCTTTTTCGACGATCGGGTTCGACGCGCGCGAAGGGCGTCCATAACGATGATCAGAACACAGGTTTGGCGAGAACCTGGCAAACCGTCAGGATGTTCGCGGAAGCGAGGACGAACGTCGCGGCCGCGATGGCGATCGCCGTTCGCTTTGCGGCCGCGACGAGCTTTGCGTTCTTCTTCCTATCCTTCATGGCCTTCAACATGGTCTTGATTCCCTTTGTTTGATCCTTGGTGTAGTCGCTGCGATGCTGCCGATAGACCTCCTCGCAGTCCGCCAACAGCGCCCCTTGTTGCTTACGAAGGACGGGTAGGACGTGTTGGAACGCCGGTGCCTGGTCTAGCGGTTCTTCGATTCCGTCGAACCCCGTACTTTCTCCGAGGACACCGAGGCGCGGATTGATCTCGATGGCGCGCACCAGAGCTTTCACGGCGTCGGCCGGGCATTTCGCGGAAGCGGGTTCGCTCGCGTTGGGCGTGCTAAGTATGCCGTACAACTCGGCAAGGTTGATCTGATAATGCCAGTTGCCTGTCTGGCGCGCGAGCCACTCGTAGGCATGCGGCGCACCGAGACCCAGGGAAGCCAGCGTACTCCTCATCCCGTCGAGGTCTCTCGGCAACTCCGAAAGCAGCCAGAAGATCATATGTTGGGCGTGAGCGATGTGGAATTTGTCGGACGCGGAAAGTGCGTCCGTACCGGGCTTGAGAGTTCCGAAAAGCTGAATAGCCTTTCGCAGGTGTTCGATGCCCTCGCGGTTGCGAGCTTCGTTCGACGTGAGGACCCGCTGTTCGATGGCCACTGCCATCCCGAGCATGAGGTGCCGTGCACCCTCATATCGGGGGTATCTGCTCGCCTCGGCCTCATTTTCCTTCGAAAAGAGCATGCGGGCTTCGGCAAGCAGGGCACGTACGAAGTTTCCTTGCCGTTTGCCAAGCGGGTCTTCGGAACTGCACAGGTCGTAGCTGCCGAATGCCCTGTCCAGCCATCCCAAGAAATGCGGAGGGTAGTCGTTACCGACGACGTCGAGCATGAAGATCACGTGGATGGCTTCGAAATAGCCCGAGCTGGCAACGTCACCGTTCAGGTATCTAGTAACGATAGGTCTGAGATCGACCTTGTCGTCGAGCTTCAGTTCGCCCTTCAATCGGGCAGCGAGCGCATCTTGGCTGCGACAAGCCGCCGACAGCGCGATCATCGCGCACGTTCGACGAAATCTCTCCTGCAACTCCATCTCGAGTTCCTCCCTTTTGTTTCATCTAAGGTCAGGTTCGATCGAGAAAAAGGCGGCGATTGCAAACCACCCGGATTTCTGCACCCGATAGACGAGACTTTGACGAAAAACCTGCATTTTGCACTGGAATCCGGACTCAGAGCCGCTCGCGCTTGATCTGGGCAGATCTAGCGCTGGCGGTGCGCGGTGCCCGCGCGGTCGTCGCCTTCGCCTGTCACGACGCCTGCGGCCCACCGGGATCTTCCTTCACACCGCGGGCGACGATCTGCAGCGCGCCGTCCGGAAGCGGCCGCTGGAGCTTCAGGGCTTCGTCCGCCGGCGCCGTCATCCAGGCCTCGACCTCGTCGGGCGTCGTCAGGATCACCGGCATCGCCTTGGGATGGATGGCGCCGACCTCAGCGTTTGGCTCCGTGGTCAGGAACGCATAGAGGTCGTTGGTGGTCTCGCCCTCCTTGACCTTCCGGACCGACGCCCAATTGGTCCAAATGCCGGCGAAGCAGGCCAGCGGCCGGGTCCCGTCGAGCGCGAACCAAATGTCGCCGCCCTCGGCCTTGTTGAACTCGCTGAACGAGTTGAATGGCACCAGGCAGCGGTGCTCCGGACCCAACCATCTCGTCCAGTGTTTGCTTTTCACGTTGCGGATGTTGGTCGTGCCCCCGTCGGGCTCCATCCGAAGCAATTCCTTGAAATCCACCTCCTTGCCCTTGGCTTGCAGCTTCTCGGCCCGCTTCTTCGTTGCGTCCATGAGCGCCTTCGACGACGATGGCATGCCCCACCGAGCGGTCGCGAGTTCGCGGCCGTCGGCGCCGTTCCGGATGATTGGCGCCTTGTAGTCCGGAAAGACGCCGGGCATTGGCGCGAGATTACCGACGTACCGGTTGACGACACGGAACAGCGCGCTAATGGCCGCCTGGTTAGTGGTGATCGAATAGAGGTTGCACATCGTCAGGTCTCCGGAGCGACCTGGCGAGGGCGCTACGCCAACTGTAGCAGCGTCGCTGGGGGCCGGCGATTGGCCTTGGCGCACTTGCTGCAGCGGAGCCGGCTCGCCAGATCGTGCGATTTTCTCGACAATCCCACTGCGGAAGCACCCCCACCCCAACCCTCCCCCGCAAGAGGGAGAGGGGGGCGCACTTCTTTCGTCGCGATCATCGAGCCAGAATTGCTCCCCCGCTCGATTCTCGGTAGTTTCCGCCTCCAAAGCAGCCCGCCCCACCCCAACAGAACAGCGAGAGACCCGTGGCGCCCATCCAGTACATCGTCGAGGGCGGTCACCGGCTCTCGGGCTCGATCGAGCCGTCCGGCAACAAGAATGCGGCGCTTCCGATCATCGCCGCCGCCCTGCTCACCGAGCACCCGGTGACGCTGGAAAACGTGCCGCGGATCCGCGACACCGAGACGCTGGTCGAGCTGATCCGCTCGGTCGGCGCGTCCGCCGAATGGACCGCCCGCAACACGCTTCATATCCACGCCAAGAGCATCCGCGCCGCCGATCTCGATCCGGATTTGTGCGTGCGCATCCGCGCCTCGATCCTGCTCGCGGGCCCCTTGCTCGCGCGCTGCGGCGAAGTGATGCTGCCGCCGCCAGGCGGCGACGTCATCGGCCGCCGCCGTCTGGACACACATGTGCTGGCGCTGGAGCAGTTGGGGGCCAAAGTCACCGCGACCGACCGGCTCGAATTCCGCGCGGCAAGGCTCGCCGGCGCCGACGTGTTCCTGGACGAGCCCAGCGTGACCGCGACCGAGAATGCGCTGGTCGCGGCGGTCGCCGCCGACGGCGTCACCCATTTGCGCAACGCGGCGTCCGAGCCGCATGTGCAGGACCTCGCCAATTTCCTGGTCGCGCTCGGCGCGAAGATCGAGGGCATCGGCACCAACACCATGATCATTCATGGTCCGGCGACGCTCGGTGGCACGACCTACCGGATCCAGCCCGACCATATCGAGGTCGGCTCGTTGATCGGCCTTGCCGCCGTGACGCGCTCGCCGCTTCGCATCACGCGCGCCGGCGTCGAGCATCTGCGCTCGATCCGCATGGGGTTTGAGCGGCTCGGCATCGTCTGCCGCGTCGAGGGCGACGATCTCATCGTGCCCTCAAATCAAACATTGAAGATCCAGGACGATTTCGGCGGCCACGTGCCGAAGCTGGAGGACCAGCCCTGGCCGGCCTTCCCGGCCGACCTGATGTCGATCGCGATCGTCACCGCCACGCAATGCGAGGGCGTGATCCTGATGTTCGAGAAGATGTTCGAATCGCGAATGTTCTTCGTCGACAAGCTGATCGCGATGGGCGCGCGCATCGTGCTGTGCGACCCGCATCGCGCCATCATCGCAGGTCCGAGCCGCCTGCGCGGTGCATCGATGATCTCGCCCGACATCCGCGCCGGCATGGCGATGCTGCTCGCCGCGGTCTGCGCCGAAGGCACCTCCACGATCAACAACGCCGACCAGATCGAGCGCGGCTACGAGCGCATCGACGAACGGCTGAATGCGCTGGGTGCGAAGATCAAGCGCGTGCCGGAACGGAAGGGCTGAGGGCTTCTTCCACTTCCGGAGATGGTCTCGAGCCCCGGACGCAGCGCAGCACGTAAGTGATGCGCTGCTGAGCCGGGGCCCATGCGGCCAAGAGTTGCGCCTGCGGTTTCTGGGTCCCGGCTCGCGCTACGCGCGTCCGGGACATGTGGGCCATGTTTTCGACGAGTGGCTGTGCTACTGGACCGGCCATGCTCGACACCGCCCGACATCCTCCGCAGCCGCAAGGCGTGCCGCCAAATCCTCTCGCCGACGAGTTCGTCGAGACGCTGCGGCTGGCCGTGCCGATGATGCTGACGCAGCTCGGGCAGATCGCGATGATCACGACCGATCTCGCGCTGATCGGGCGGCTCGGCGAAAGCGCGGTGGCCGCGGCGGCGCTGGCGCATACGGTCTATTTCGTCAGCTTCACCTTCGGGCTCGGATTGATGGCGGCGGTGTCGCCACTGGCTGCGCAGGCGTTCGGCGCCGGCGACGTCAGGCGCATCCGCCGCGCCTTGCGCGTCGGCCTGTGGGTCGCGTTCCTGATCTCGCTGCCGATGATGGCCTCGCCACTCTATGGCGAGCATATCCTGATCGGGCTCGGACAGGCGCCGCACTCGGCCGCGCTCGCCCAGCGCTATCTGAACGGGCTGGCCTGGGGCATCGCGCCGGCGTTGGGGTTCATCGCGCTGCGCAGCATGATGAGCGCGGTAAATCGGCCGCAGGCGCCGCTGTGGATCACGCTCGCGGCGCTCCCCGTCAATGCCGCGCTGGTCTATGTCCTGATCCACGGACTGTTCGGCCTGCCGGAGCTCGGCCTGTTCGGCGCCGGGCTTGCGACCACGCTGGTCAATCTCGGCACTTTCGTCGCAACGCTTGCCATTGCGGGGCTACGCAAACCGTTCGCGGATTATCGTCTGCTCGCCCATCTCTGGCGGATCGACTGGCCCCTGCTGCGCCAGCTCCTCGCGATCGGCGCCCCGATCTCGTTCTCGCTGCTGCTGGAATATGGCCTGTTCTCGTCGGCGGCGCTGCTGATGGGGCTGATCTCGACCACGGCGCTCGCCGCGCACCAGATCGCGCTCCAGGTCACCGCCGTGCTGTTCATGGTCCCGCTCGGCATCGGCATGGCGGCGACGGTGCGGGTCGGCCACGCCTTCGGCCGCAACGACGCGGCCGCAGTGAAGCGGTCCGGGCTGGTCGCGGCCCTGCTCGGGATCGTCCTGGTCTCCGCCCTGACGGTCGCCATCATCCTCGGCCGCTACCAGCTGGGACGGCTCTTCTTCGGCGGCAGCGAGGCCAGCGCGGCAACGGTCGAGCTGACGGCAACGCTGCTGGTGGTCGGCGCGAGCTTCTTCATCGCCGACGGCCTGCAGACCATCGTGGGCGGCGCGTTGCGCGGCATCAATGACACCAGGATGACACTGGTGTTCGCGGCGATCGGCTATTGGTGCGTGGCCTTTCCCATCGCCTGGGTGCTGGCGTTCAACGCCGGCCTCGGCGCGGTCGGCGTCTGGATCGGGTTCTCGGTCGGGACCTTCGTTTATGCCGGCCTTCTGATCTTGCGCTTCCGCATGCTGACGCGCAAACTGGCGGGATGATCGGGACAGTTCGCGAAGTCGCCCCTGAAGTTGATGCCGGCACGGTGCTGTCAGGCGCGCAGTTCATCGACGCGTTTCGGGTGGAGGTCGGCGCAGCGGCCCTGAATGCGCGCGAGGCCTGCACACGAATGGTCTTGAACGGGCCGCGCTGGGTCGATGCGCTGGTGCGCCTGCGCAATGTCCTGGTGACTCCATTTGGGCTGAAAAAATCTGGCGAAGGCGCGCCGGCGCCGGGCGGCCTGATCGGCCTGTTTCCGGTGTTGAGCGAGACGCCTGAGCGGCTGGTGGCCGGCTTCAACGATTCTCACCTCGATTTTCGCATCGTCGTCGACGTGGCCGGGAACGCAGCGAGCCGCGAGGTCACCTTGACCACCCTGGTGAAAACAAACAATTTCCTCGGCCGGATCTACCTCACGCTCATCACGCCGTTCCATAAGCTCGTAGCCCGCGGCATGATGGGGAGGATCGAGGAGCCGGCCCGATGACGCTGTCCGTCGACCTGTTCTTTTCCTTCCGCAGCCCGTTCAGCTATCTGGCACTGCCGAAGACGCTGAAGCTCGTCGCGGAGTACGATCTCGCTGTGAACCTGCGGCCGGTCTATCCGCTCGCGGTCCGCGTGCCCGGCTTCTTCAAGAAGGCCAGTCCGAATTTCATTCGCTATGTGGTGCTCGACAGCACGCGCGTGGCGCAGCACGAGGGCATTCCGTTTCGCTTTCCGCGACCGGATCCAATCGTGCAGGACAAGACGACGTTCGATGTCGCGACAGAGCAACCCTACATCCACCGCCTGACCAGGTTAGGCGCGATGGCGCAGCTCGAGGGACGCGCGCTCACATTCACCGACGCGGTCGCGCGCGTGCTGTGGGACGGCTCGATCGCGGGATGGAACGAGGGCGATCACCTCGCGCGCGCCGCCGAGAAGGCCGGCTTCGATCTCGCCGCGATGGATGAAGCGATCAGCAACGATGCGGATCGCTACGAGCAGGTGATCGCCGGGAACGAAAAGGATCATGCCGCCTCGGGCCATTGGGGCGTGCCAACCTTTGTGTTCGAGAACGAACCGTTCTTCGGCCAGGACCGCATCGATCTCCTGCTCTGGCGCATGCAGAGCAAGGGGCTGGCACGGCGCTAGCGCGTGTTCACTCACGGGCGACGCAGTTGCCCGTCGGGTTCACGTCGGCTGACCGACACCCAGCAGGTTACCTTCGCTGTCGCGAAACCACGCGCCTCGCTCTCCAACACCTCTGCTGGGATAATTTCCGGCAATCTGCGCGATACCATCAACCGTCTTCAGGCCGGGCAGATCGTATTCTTCGAATTTGACTCCGCGCGCGCGAAGCTCGCGTACCGTTGCCTCGATGTCCTCGACTTCCCAGCCCATCTGGGTGTGCGTGCCGGATTGCATTCCGGCTGAGACAAATATTGCAAACTCGCCTCCCGCGCAGACATAGCGGAGCCCGCCCACACGCTCTTCGATCGGCTCGAGGCCGAGTTTCTCGGAGTAGAATGCCCGCGCGCGGTCCAGGTCTTTGGCCGGAAGCCGGGTTGCCACCTTTGCGTTCCCTAACATGCTCTCTCCTTCCTCTTGCTTCATGTCCTGCAAGCACGGTACGTAGCTGAACGTATTTCGCTTCTGCTGTCGGAAGCCGACTGCGGGGCACGCGCTGGTTCACTCCGCCACGCGCGCGGACTTGTCCGCCACCGCCTCCGACCATTCGCCGACGACGCGATCGAGATCGCAGAGATTCTGATGCATCTGCTCCAGCGAGAAGCCGATCGCGAAGAAGCGCTCGGCGGTATCGGCCGGCTGGCCGCGGATCAGGCCGTCCTGGCGGACGGCGGCAACCGCCTCGGAATAGTGCTGGAGCGCGACATGGACGGGATGGATCGGCGGGGCGCCGGCGCCCGCGCGCATGGCTTCGGCCGCCGACTTCAAAAAGCGCGCGATCGCGGCGCTGACCTCCGCCAGGGGTGCGGCAAGCCTGACCTGCACCTCGACCGGCAACGGCACCACCGTGGCACGGCCGATCATCACGACGTCATGGCGCAGCCGCAAAATCGTTCGCAACAGCGGACCGGTGTCGGGCCCGCCCGACAATCGTGCGGAGCGCTCGCGCTCGGCTTCGGCGCCGATCGTATTCATGCCGACCATTGCGGTGCCGATGCCGTCCTGGATCCGGTGCAGCGCATCGTTGTCGCGGCCACGCGTCAGGCCCGCAAGCAATTCGGTGAAGGCATCCGCGATCAGTTCGAGCAGCCGCGCCGCGCTGGCCCGGATCTGCCGCACCGCGCGCGACGGCAGCACCAGGAACGAGACCAGTAGTCCCGTCACCGCACCGACCGAAACCTCGCTGACGCGATCGATCGCCGAGGCCATGGGATCGGCATGATGCATGGTCGGTAGCACCAGCACGATCACCGCCGTCACCGTTGCCGAGCTCAGATTCGGATAGACCGCCGCAACAAAGGCAAGCGGGGCCACGGCCAGCACCAGCAATCCCAGCAGGCCCAGTTCGCCGGAATAGGGGATCAGGATGGCGATCGCGCCGCCATAGATCGCGCCGCCGATCGTGCCGAGCATGTAATCGCGCGTGGCCTTCAGCGAGCGCCCGACGCTCATCTGGGTCACAATGATGGAGGTCAGTACCGCCCAAAGCGGCAATAACAGGTGCAGCGCGGTGGCAAGCGCATAGGCGCCGGTGGCCGCCACCGTGACCCGGACCGCCAGCCCCAATTGCGTCCTGCGCGACCAGACCCGGTCGAACAGCTCTTTTGCGAATGCCATCGTTAGACGTCCCGATCCTCGTAAAGCCAGCCAAAAGCATAGCTGATGCCCGCACCCCCAAGGCCGCTTGAAAGGCCAAATCAGCCCGCCTAACTTGCCCGCCAAAACGAGGAAACACGATGGCCCACGAAACCGCAACGCTCGCCGCCTATGTCGTCAATCTGAAATACGGGGATATTCCGGCGGAGGTACTGGATCGCGCCAAAGTGCTGACACTGGACTTCCTCGGCAGCGCCATCCGGGCGAGGCGTGAGGCGGAATCCACCCCGTCTATCCTCAAGATGCTGGAAGCGCTTGCGCTGGACGCCAAGGGCGAGTCCACCGTGTTCGGCGACAGCAAGACCTGGACCCCGGCGGTGGCCGCACTCCTCAATGGCGCGCTCGGCCATTCCCTCGACTTCGACGACACGCATGCGGACTCCTCGCTGCACCCGAGCGCGCCGGTCGTTCCGGCCGCCTTCGCCGTCGGCGAGATGGTCGGCGCCTCCGGGCGTGACGTGCTGACCGCAATCGTCGCGGGCTACGAGGTCTGCTGCCGGCTCGGCAACGCGCTCGACCCGACCTCGCATTATGCGCGCGGCTTCCATCCGACCGCCACCGCCGGCACCTATGGCGCGGCGGCGGCCGCCGGCAAACTGTTCGGCCTCTCCGAGCAACAGCTGATCGCCGCCTTCGGCGTCGCCGGCAGCCAGGCCGCGGGCTCGCTGCAATTCCTGGTCAACGGCGCCTGGAACAAGCGCTATCAGGTCGGCGCCGCCGCGATGAACGGCGTGATCGCCGCGACGCTGGCGCGCAACGATTTCGTCGGCGCGACGGAATCGGTCGAGGGCAAGCACGGGCTGCTCGCCGGCTACACCGACGATGCGCATCCGGACAAGGCGGTGGCCGAGCTCGGCAAGACTTACGAGACCATGAAGATCGGTGTGAAGCCGTATCCGAGCTGCCGCTACACCCATGCGGCGATCGACGCGCTGATCGCGATGCGGCGCGAGCACAATCTGACGCCCGACCAGGTCAAGCGCGTCGAGATCGGGCTGCATCGCAACGGCATTACGCTCACCGGCGATGCCGCGACCAAGCGGCATCCGACCTCGATCGTCGGCGGCCAGTTCTCAATGTTCTTCACCGGCGCGCTCGCGCTCGACCAGGGCTCCTTCGGCTGGGACGATTACACCCGCCTTGGAGATGCCGCCATCGACGCGCTCGCCGACAAGTTCGACGTGGTGCAGGACGACCGGCTCGAAATCGGCCGCACTCATCCGTTCGGTGCACGCGTCAGCATCACCACGGATGACGGCGTGCACGAACGGCTCTATGCCGATCCCTCGGGCGAGCCGAATTCTTTCCCGGATGCGCAAGCGATGCAGCAGAAATTTCTGACGCTGGCACGTCCGGTGCTGAATGCCCGGGCGGAGAAATTTGCCGACGCGATCATGACGCTGGAGCGGTTCGACCGCGTGGCCAAGGCGACGGAGCTGGGGCGATAAAGCGCCCTCAATCCCTCCCCGCCAACTTTCCCTTCTCGCGGGTCGCTGCCATCACATCCCGCACCAGGTCGAACACGCCGTCCGCTTCGGGCGGCGCGTTCGGCGAACGGCCCAGTCGCACCATCACCAGACGTTCCGACGGAATCACGATCACATACTGGCCAATGGTGCCCTTGGCGAAGAAGGCATCGCGCGGCCAGCCGTGGTCGACGCGAAACTTCGCGCCAAAGCTGTCGCCCTGGTTGGTCCAGAAGCCGGCGCCGATGCCGACCCAGGCGTTTGGCGTGGCCGTAGCGGAGTAACGCACCCAGCCCTCCGGCAGGATGCGCTTGCCGCCGGCAACGCCGTCATTGAGATAGAGCTGACCGAAGCGCGCCCAGTCGCGCGCAGAGGCGAGCATCTCGCTCGAGCCTTCGATGGTGCCGGCACCATCGAGCTGGAGCGTGACATGTCGCATCCCGAGCGGCGCGAACAATTCGCGACGCGCGAAAGCAAGGGCATCCGCGGGCTTGCCGCCGGCGGCGTTGCGGATCAGATGCGCGAGCATGATGGTGTTGCCATCGTGATAATTCCACACGGTGCCCGGCGAGGTCGCAAGCGGCACGCTTGCTGCATAAGCGGCCATGTCGTCTTCTGTGAATTTCATGCGATTGACCGGCTCGAAGGCGGAGCCGAGCGAAGCCTGCAGCGAGCTGCCGAGCGCGAGCCCGGCGGTGTGGCGCAGCAACTGATCAACAGTGATGGCGTGGCGCGGATCATCCGGATTTGTCCACGCAGCAACAGGTGCAGGTCCGTCGAGCTCGAGCTTACCCTGGCGCACGAGAATGCCTGTCAGCGCTGAGATCACGGACTTCGTCATGGAGAAGCCGAGCAGCGGCGTCTCTGGTCCGATGCCGTCGGCGTAGCGTTCGGCGATGATGCGGCCGGCCTTCATGATCACGACGGCGCGGGTGCGGCGGTAGGGCGACTGCGCGGGTTCAGTGAAGGCGCGGTCAAGCGCGGCCGAAAGCTCCGGGCTTTGCGGCTGCACGAGCGTGGGTCCAGCGATCTCAGGCAGCAACATCGGCTGCCTGTCGTCCGCTGGCAACGCGACATCGACGAGCGGCTCGCCATGCTCGAGCGTGCAGCCGAGCCCTTCGCGATAGACGGCGTGGCTGCGGCCGATGCCGAACAGCGTCACCGTGACATCCTTGCGCGCGCGATCGACCTGGTAATCCATCGCCCATGTCAACAGGCCCACGCCCGGCATCGCATCAATGGTCTCGGCGAGGTCGCGCCTGGGATCGAGGCCGGAGACGAAGGTCTCCGAGCACAGGATGTCGGCGATGAAGCCGGTGGCGACCTTGGGCACGTCGCGGGCGCGCGCCGCGCCAAGCGCGAGGCCGATAGCAGCGATGGTGGTGGTGAGGAGGATGATCTTGCGGCGGCGGGACACAGGCTTTCTCCGGCTTGGGGCGTACCCCGAAGACGAAGCGCTATTTGTGAAAGGCCCGCTCGCCGGATTTGGAAAATGGCGTAGCTGAAACCGCAAGAAGCTCGCCGATTCTGAAATTATGGAGGTATTACAGTAGATTAAACATCAAACAGCATTCACCTTCAGCCGCCGATATTCCGTCGGGGTCACGCCCGTAACTGCCTTGAAAGCGCGGTTGAACGGGCCGAGCGACTGGAAGCCGGAATCCATCGCGATGGTGATCACGGGGACCTCGGCCTGGGTGGGATCGGCAAGCGCAACCTTGGCTTCCTCGATCCGGTGGTTGTTCAGGAACACATTGAAGTTGCGGTAGCCGAGCTGCTGGTTGATCAGCCGGCGCAACCGGTACTCGGGAATCTTGAGCCGCCCCGCCAGCACGCCGATGGTGATGTTCTCCTGACGATAGATCCGCTCGTCAGCCATCAGGCGCATCAGGGCATCGATGAGTTTTTGGTCGGCAGGGTCTTCGGGGGCTTGCGGGCTGAAAACGACCGCCGGTACGGTCTCCCCGGCAATCGGAAACAGATCGGCGCCATCGACGCGCACCATGGCGTAAGCGATGGCCGCGACGATGCAGGCGAGCACGCCGGCATTGATCATGTCGGCGACATCGCCGACATGCTGGCCCGCAACCGCAATCTGAAGCAATGCATTCATCCCGCCATAGAGCGCGCCGGCACAGACGATGAAGACCCGAACGCGGCGGCGGCGCTCGACCAGGTCGGCCGGCCATGAGGCGATCGTTGGCCCGATTGCAAGCGCGATGAAACCAAGCACGATCAGGTTGACCACCGTCACGGAGAACCGCAAATGGCCGGCAGGCGCAATCCAGACGCAGCCTGCGAAGCTGAACGCCGTCACCAGCGCCCAGACCCATCCGTGCCACCAGCTTAAGCGAAACTCATCGTCGAACAGCGCGCGCGTGAACAGCCAGAACACCACGATGTTGCCGGTCGATAGCGCAACCAGAGGCGCATGCGATGCCGGGATCCGCGACGTGACACCAATCGAATAACTCACCGCATGCGCAGCCAGGCCCAGCGCGAGAGCAGCTCCGAGCCGCCCCGCCAGCACGTTGCGAAAATCGGCGATCAATGACGCAGCCAGCACCAGCAGCAGCGCGACGCTGGCGGAACGGAATGCGAGTTCGAGGGCGGCTGTTGTCATCAGGCAATGCGATCAGTCGCGGTGAAATCGGCCGAACATCGTTCGTTGCGCCCCTTTTTTCAAGGACCATCTGCACCACGACTGTCATCGCCCGGCTTGACCGGGCGATCCAGTACTCCGAGACGGGAGTGATTGAGCCGATGGGCCGCGGCGTACTTGATGCCCCGCCTTCGCAGGGCATGACAACGGGGCTTTGCCACGACGGCGACGCGAAACCCTGCTACCATCGAGCCCAAGAAAGTCAAAGGAGTCCATACATGAGCTGGCAACCCTCCAACGATCCCGTGCTCGGCGATCCCATGTCCTGCGATGCGCTCGATCTCGTCATCGTGCCGCGCACCCGCGACCTCGGCGACGGCTTCGCCGTGCGACGCGCGCTGCCGCACGGCAAGCGGCAGATGGTCGGGCCCTTCATCTTCTTCGACCATTTCGGGCCGGTGCAATTCGTCTCCGGCAAGGGCATGGACGTGCGGCCGCACCCACATATCGGGCTTGCCACCGTCACCTATCTGTTTGACGGCGCGATCATGCATCGCGACAGCGAGGGCAATATCCAGGAGATTGCGCCCGGCGCGATGAATTTGATGACGGCGGGACGCGGCATCGCGCATTCCGAACGCACGCCGGATGTGCAGCGCGCGTCGGGCCAGAAGATGCTGGGCCTGCAAAGCTGGATCGCGCTGCCGGCCGGATCGGAAGAGATCGCGCCGTCGTTCCAGCACTATGGGGCCGGCGATCTGCCGATGATTTCCGAGCGCGACTTCACCGCGAAGGTGATCGCGGGCTCGTCGTTCGGCGTCGCCTCGCCTGTTACGATGGTGTCGCCCTGGTTCTATACCGAAATTAACGCCGTCGCGGGCGCGAGCGTGCCGCTCGACCCCGATCACGAGGAGCGCGCCATCTATGTCATCGACGGCGAGATCGAGATCGCGAACGAGCGCTATGAGGGGCCGCGGCTGTTGATCTTCCGCCCTGGCGACCGCATCACCGTGAAGGCGCTCAAGGCCACGCGGATGATGTTTCTCGGCGGCGATGCGCTGGAGGGGCCGCGCCACATCTGGTGGAATTTCGTCTCCTCCAGCAAGGAGCGGATCGAGCAGGCCAAGCAGGACTGGAAAACCGGCCGCTTCGCCGCGGTTCCGCAGGAACATGAGTTCATTCCGCTGCCCGAATAGGCTAATCCGGCTTCCGGCAGCGCTGTCCGGCGCGGCCGGATGTCCTGCTGAAGCCAAGTCTGCCTGAAGCCAAGTGTGCGGAAAGTTCTGCGATGCCCCCCATGCTCTCCAGCGACCTGCCGCTCCCCAAGATCGGGCGCGGCAAGGTGCGCGATATCTACGCTGTCGACGACGACCGCCTGCTCCTCGTCACCACCGACCGCATCAGCGCCTTCGACGTCGTGATGGGCGAGACCATCCCGATGAAGGGCGCGGTGCTGACGCAAGTGAGCGCGTTCTGGTTCAACGAGCTCGAAGGCGTGGTGCCGCATCACATGATCAGCGCCGACACCGACGCGATCATCGCAGCCGTGCCGGCCTTGAAGCCGCATCGATCCGAGATTCTCGGCCGCGCCATGCTGTGCCGCCGCACCACAGTGTTTCCGATCGAATGCGTGATCCGCGGCTATCTCTCGGGCTCGGCCTGGAAGGAATACGCTGGCTCCGGCACACTCGCGGG
Source organism: Bradyrhizobium sp. 21 (assembly GCF_023073335.1). Classification (GTDB taxonomy): domain Bacteria; phylum Pseudomonadota; class Alphaproteobacteria; order Rhizobiales; family Xanthobacteraceae; genus Bradyrhizobium. The sequence continues at coordinate 431,059 of NZ_JADPJG010000035.1, read as the reverse complement.
CGAAAAGCTGAAGGTCGGCCTGGTCGAGAGCGAGAAACTGGAGCCTGCCATCTTCAGCCCCGCGACCAAGGCCGAGACCGGCCACGACGAGAACATCACCATCGCGCGGATGCGTGAGGTGGTCGGCGACGAGACCGCCTACACGCTCGAGAGCATGACGCGCGCAGTCTACACGCTCGGCGAGGAACTCGCGCGCAAGCAGGGCATCATCATCGCGGACACCAAATTCGAGTTCGGTCGCGACAAGGATGGCCGTATCATCCTGATCGACGAGGTCATGACCCCGGATAGTTCGCGCTTCTGGGCGGTCGATGCCTACAGGCCCGGCCAACCGCAGGCGAGTTTCGACAAGCAGCCGCTGCGCGACTATCTCGACGTCGAGCGCCACGCCGGCCGCTGGAACGGCGACGCCCCACCGCCGCCGCTGCCGGCGAGCGTGGTGGAAGCGACCAGCAAGCGGTATCTGGAAGCGTATCGGCGCGTCACGGGGACGGAACTGAAGATTTAGGCCCGGCTGCTGCCGCAAACTCGGCCATTGCGAGCGCAGCAATGACCGGGGCTGGGAAACTGTCAGCACACCCTCAACCGTCATCGCCCGGCCAGTGCGCAATTGCGCACTCGGACCGGGCGATCCAGTATGCCGGAGACGACGATCGGATACGGGGAAGCCGCGGCGTGCTGGATCCCCCGCTTTCACGGGGAATGACAGCAGAGGGTGGCGAGGCTTCAGCTTTTCCTCTCAACCGTAAGGTTGACCGTTCACACACCGCATCGCCCGAAACTGTCGGATACATCATACTCGCAAGAATCCTGTTGCGGTAATCTCGCGGTCGTCTACCTCTTGGGCGGGAATATTCATGAGCGAGTGTCATGGCGTGACAGATCCAGCAATTGGCTTCGATCCGGTCGCCGGCTTCAATCCGTCCGTCAAGCGTGCGCTGAATGACATACTGGGCGGAACCGCCGCCAGCGTCCTGACCGTCACCTTCGGGCTGTCCTATTCGCTGCTGATCTTCGCCGGTCCGCTCTCGCCTTATCTGTCCTACGGGATCACGGCGACTTTCGTCAGCTCCGCCGTGCTCGCGGCCATCATCGCGCTCGGCAGCTCGCTGCCCTTCGCGATTGCCGCGCCCGACAGCTCGACTGCCGCGGTGACGGGAATTCTGGCGGCCTCGCTGGTCGAGCGAGCCGCGGCGGCCGATCCGTCGGCCTCGCTGCTCTCGCCGGTCCTGATCACGCTCGGTCTGTCGACCGTGCTGACCGGCATTGTGCTGTGTGGGCTGGGCCTGACGCGGATGGGCCGGGCCATCCGCTACGTGCCTTACCCCGTGGTCGGCGGCTTCCTCGGCGCCACCGGGCTTTTGATCGTCATGGGCGCAATCCGGGTGATCACCGATCATCCCGTGCAGTTCGCCACGCTGACGCGCCTCGCCAACGGCGTCGCGCTGTCGGAGCTGGGCGCCGCCTGCGCGATGGCGCTGGTGCTGTATCTGACCTGGCATCGCTCGCGCAGTCCGTTCGGACTGCCAATCATCCTGATCGGCGGGATGCTGACGGCGCATCTGGCGTTCTGGGCCACGGGCGTCTCGCTCGACGAGGCGCGCGCGCTTGGCTGGACCTTCCAGCCGCCGCCGGCAGCCGCTTTCATGGTGCCCTGGCATGCTGACGGTCTCATCCACTATCCCTGGCTCGCCGTGCCGGACCTGCTCGGCAACCTCGTTGCTGTGGTCTTCGTCACCGCATCGAGCACGCTTTTCAACACCACCGGCATCGAGGTGGCCGTGCATCGCGAAGCCAATCTGGAGCGCGAGCTGAATATCACGGGTACCGCCAACATCGTGACCGGCGCGCTCGGCGGCTATGCCGGTTGCATCTCGACCAGCCGCTCCGTCCTCAATTTCAGCAGTGGCGGGCGCGGACGCCTGTCCGGCCTCACGGTGGCGGCGCTGTCGCTCTTGATGCTCGCAGTCGCGCCCGAGCTGCTCGGTCTCATCCCGAAATTCGTGCTCGGCGGCCTTTTGCTGTATCTCGGCGCCGACCAGCTGCACAAATGGATCATCGAATCGCGCAAGCGGCTTTCGAAGCTCGAATATCTCTCTCTGATCGCCATCATCGCGATCATCGTGGTCTGGGGCTTCGTGCCGGGAATCCTGATCGGCGTGATCATCGGCTGCGCGACCTTCGCGTTCAGCGCGGCGCGGGTCGAATCGATCAAATACAGTTTTGACGGCTCCGAATATCGCTCTTCGCTCGACCGCTCGCGGGACGACCAGGAGGTGCTGCTGGCCCATGGCGGCAAGATCCGGGGCCTGAACCTGCAGAGCTACCTGTTCTTCGGCTCCGCCAACCGGCTCTACCAGCATGTCAAGCAACTGCTTCAGGAGCGTCCGGAGTGCCGCTATCTGCTGTTCGACTTCAAGCTCGTCACCGGCGTCGACTCGTCGGCGGCCTACAGCTTTGCCCAGATCAAGCGTAGCGCGGCCGATCTAGGCGTCGAGCTGATCCTGGTGCACCTTTCAGCCGCGGCCGAGAAGGTGCTGCGCTCCAGCGATTTCATCGGCGAAGGCGTCACCATCATTCCCGAGCTGGATCATGCACTGGAGTGGTGCGAGAACGAGCTGATCGCGCAGCATCAGGGCTTGGCGCAGGAAGAGGCCAGTCTTCGCGACTGGTTCACGGGAATTCTCGACAGCGAGGACGATGCCGACGAGCTGATCCGCCGCTGCCAGCGCCTCGAGGTCGACGCGGGCGAAATCATCGTGCAGGCCGGCGACCCCGCCGATTCCATGCACTTCATCCTCGACGGCCGCGTCGGCATCATGGTCCCGGCCGAAGACGACCGCACCACGCGCGTGCGCAGCCTCGGCCGCTACACCACGATCGGCGAGATGGGCCTGGTGTCACAGACGCCGCGCAGCGCCACCATCCAGGCCGAGGTCGACAGCGTGCTCTACGTGCTGAATACGCTCCAGTTCGACGCCATCAAGGACGAGGACCCCGCGCTCAGCCACAAGCTGCTGACCTATTTCGTGTCGATCATGGCCGAGCGGCTGACGTTTGCGAACCGCACGATCGCGGTGCTGCGGCGGTAGCTCTCGCGTCCAGAAACGTTCTGCAATGTGCCACGAACAAGTCCGGATACTGAAAAAGTGCGCCGTGCCCGGAGTCGGGATACAGGATGAGCTGCGCATCCTTCATGGCCTTGAACGTGTTGTAGGCGTTGATGCTGGGAAACATGGTGTCGTCGCTGCCGTGGACGATGAGAGTGGGCTGGTCGATCGCCCGCAGCATGCGGGGACTTTCGTTCTTTTGGGCGCACCAGGCGATGATCGCCTTTGCCTGGGTCCCGCTCACGCTCTCGCCGCTTTCCGGATCGCGGTCCTTCGAGCGCACGGTTGTCCGTGCGACGAATTCTCTCCCGGCGCGCTGACTGGCGTCTGACGGTGTGAAGAACAGCGGCAGCCTGACGTCTGCGGCCCCGCGGGCAAAGGCATCCCTCACGACGCTCAGCAGATGCTCCTCGCCGCCCCGCGGCGCCGCTCCCGCGACGATCAATTGACGGACCAGGCCCGAGCCGTTTGAAGCGAGAATCTGAGCGACCATGCCGCCCAGCGAAAAGCCGAGAAGATCCACGCTGGAGATATCGAGCGCCCTAAGGAATATCTCGGCATCCGCCGCCATCCGCTCGACGCTGTCCGGCGTCGCGCCGGAGCTCGAGCCCACGCCCGCATTGTCGAAGACGATGACCGGCCTGGCTTCCGCGAGCCCGTTCACCACGGCCGGGTCCCACGAGTCCATATTGCCGGTGAAATGCTGAAGCAGGACGAGCGGTGTCCCCGTTGCCTCGCCGAGACGCCTGAACGCAAAGCGGATGCCGCCAGCTTCGATGAATTCCGTTTTGGACGTTTCAAGTGACATGCCTTCTCCTTTTTTCTGTGAGCGCGAGAGGCAGAGGCTGGCAGTACGGCCAGCACGGCATTATATGACGGACGCCATATATTGCCGTCTCCACACGCTTGATGGCGGAGACGTACCAGCCGACTGGCGGCATCGACAGGACGTAGATGCCGCCATTTTGGCCATGCAATTGGCAGGGGAGGAGGCGCGCAACCAATTGTTCCGGAGGGCGTCGCATCCAGGAGTCATCATGATAATTGGCTTGGTTCTGTCTCCAGGCTTCCAGGCTGTTTGTTTTGGCGCTGTCGCGGCCTTCGACGTGGCCAACAAGCAGGCAGGAGAGAAGATTTACGACGTTCGCGCGTTCTCGGAGGACGGCGGGCTGGTCACCTCGTCCGCGGGGATGCAGGTCATGACGGAGCCGTTCGACCGGGCCTCGGTCGATACCCTCATCGTCGCGGCCGGCCTCGAAGTTCCGACCTCGTCACCGGGCCTGATCCGGCTTCTTCGAGCGGCGGCCCGCGATGCGCGGCGTGTCGCGTCGATTTGCCTTGGCTCGTTCGTGCTTGGAGACGCCGGGCTGTTGAACGGCCGACGGGCGACCACTCACTGGCGCTATGCGCAGGAATTGCAGACGAGATTCCCAAGCTGCGAGGTGGACGCCGACAAGATCTTCATCGCAGACGGGGAGGTCTGGACGTCTGCCGGCATGAGTGCCGGAACCGACATGGTCGTCGGCATGATCGAGCGAGACCTCGGTCCGGAAATAGCACGCTCCGTTGCGAGGGGCATGGTGATGTATCACCGTCGCTCAGGTGGGCAATCGCAGCATTCTGCCTTGCTGGATCTCGAAACCAGCGAGGACAGGGTCCAGAAGGCGTTGAGCTACGCTCGACAAAACCTGCGCGAGAGTCTCACCATCGACGATCTGGCGCGTGCCGCCTGTCTCAGCCCGCGACAATTCACGCGTCTGTTCCGTTCCGCGACCGGGACGACACCGGCAAAGGCGGTCGAATCGCTGCGCCTCGAATCTGCGAAATTGATGCTGGAGCAGACCCGGTTGCCAATCGAGGCCGTCGCACGCGAGACCGGTTTCGCCAACCGGGAGCGCATGCGCCAGGCCTTTGTTCGCGTGCATGGCGAGGCGCCGCGCGCCATCCGCAAGGAGGCAGGACCCCTCGCCACGCTCTAGCGTCCCGGACTTAGCTCAGCCTGATATTCGACAGATCGATCGAGACGACCAGAGGCTCGGTGCTGAAGCTGCCGTCGGGCTGCCGCGCGAAGATGCGCCGCTTGGTCGGAAAACGGATGCCGGAGACTTCGACATAGTCGTCGATCAGATGTGCGCCCGGAGTATTGCCGGCAATTTCAACATCGTAGTCGTGACGTTTGAGCAGCCCCTCGGAATCGAAATAAAGCGTCTGCACGGCACTGTGGGTCGCGATGTCTTTCGGAAACCGGACGGCCAGGCGGCGCCAGAGCCCATCATTCGTTCGCAACGGCTCCAGCTCCTCGGTCTCGACATCCGGCCACGCGAGCAGGAATGGGGTGTTGAGATAGGTCCACATCGCGCAGCCGGCAAAATAGGCCAGCTGAAGCTCCGTCCACGGCGTCTGCAGGGTGTGACCAGAAAAACTGCTCCGCGGATTCAGCAACTCCTCGAGCACCGCGCCATCTGCAGTTTCGAGCGCGACCCGCCCCGGTTCGAATCTCGAACGCCGATGCTCGGGACCAAAGGGCGCGTGAGAGGACCACTCCTTGCGCAAGCCGACGGTCACCGTCGTCTGTTGAAGGGTCTGCGCCTGTCCCTTCAGGGACCAAAGCACCCCGCCCTGCCTAAGATCGGCAGAGACCTGCCCGAACTGCTTCCAGCGCTGAAGGCCGCCGTGCGCTTCGATCGCCAGTTCACTCAACTTTGTCATGACGTGCTCCTGCTTGCGGGCCGTTCAATTCGGTCCGCATTGCAGGAACATTTACGCGGTCAGACGGTACCGGCGAACGCCGTAGATGCCATGTTTCCGGCCACGGAGGAGCACGTCCTAAACCCCCGCCATCATCACATATTTGATCTCGACATATTCTTCCATGCCGTGATGCGAGCCTTCGCGGCCGAGGCCGCTTTCCTTGACGCCGCCGAAGGGGGCGACTTCGGTGGTGATCAACCCGGTGTTGACGCCGACCATGCCCGACTCCAGCGCCTCGGCGACACGCCAGACGCGGCCGATATCGCGGGAGTAGAAGTAGGAGGCGAGACCGAACGGCGAGGCGTTGCACATCGCGATCACGTCGGCCTCCTCCTTGAAGCGGATCACCGGCGCGAGCGGGCCGAAGGTTTCCTCCTGCGTCACCAGCGAGTCCGGCTTGACGTCGGCAAGCACGGTCGGCTCGAAGAACGAGCGGCCGAGCTCGCTGCGCTTGCCGCCAGTCACGACCTTGGCGCCGCGCTTCACGGCATCCGCGATGTGGCGCTCGACCTTGTCGACCGCTTTCAAATTGATCAGCGGGCCCTGGGTGACGCCGCTCTCGGTGCCGTCGCCGACCTTCATCGCCGCGACCTTCTTCGACAGTTTTTGCACGAACTCGTCGTAGATCCTGTCCTGGGCGTAGAGGCGGTTGGCGCAGACGCAGGTCTGGCCCATGTTGCGGTATTTGGAGACGATCGCGCCTTCGACCGCGGCATCGATATCGGCATCGTCGAACACCACGAACGGCGCGTTGCCGCCGAGTTCGAGGCCGAGCCGCTTCACGCCGACGGAGGCCTGCTGGTAGAGGATCTTGCCGACCGCGGTCGAGCCGGTGAAGCCGACGAAACGCACGGCCGGATGCTCGCACAGCACCTTGCCGATCGGCGCTGCATCCCCGGTGACGATGTTGAACACGCCCTTGGGCACGCCGGCCTTCTCCGCGAGCGCGGCAAGCGCCAGCGCCGACAGCGGCGTTTCATTGGCGGGCTTCAGCACCACGGTGCAGCCGGCCGCCAGCGCCGGCGAGACCTTGCGCGTGATCATCGAGTTCGGGAAATTCCACGGCGTGATCGCGCCGCAGACGCCGATCGGCTGCTTGATCGCGAGCAGGCGCGCATCGGGACGCTGCGTCGGGATGGTCTCGCCATAGACGCGGCGGGCCTCCTCGGCGAAGAACTCGATATAGGCGGCGCCGATATCGACCTCGCCCAGGGCTTCACTGAGCGGCTTGCCCTGCTCGGAGGTGAGGATCAGCGCGAGGTCCTCGCGATTGGCGATGATCAGCTCGAACCATTTGCGCAAAATATTGGAGCGCTGCTTGGCGGTGTGCTTGGCCCAGGCCGGAAACGCGCGCTCGGCGGCTTCGACCGCCTTGGTGGCATCATCCGCCGAAAGCTGCGGAACCTTTGCAAGCTCGACGCCGGTGGCGGGATTGTTGACGGCGAAGACCGGCGAACCGACCCAGGCGCCGTCGATATAACAGGCCTCCTTCAGCAGCGACGGGTCCTTCAACCGGTCACGCAGATTGGACGTGGCGTGCTGAGCGCGTGCGGCGGCGGTCGGGGTCATGGCGTCACTCCGGGGGGCTTTCAGGTTGGCCCGGAATATAGGGACAGACGGCGCGCAATGCACCGCCCCGCAACGCACATCTGCCTTTAGCGAAACGGGAGCGCGACCTCAGGCCGCGCCGCTCATGTAAGTCTCGCGCCGGCCGATCATGCGCTCGGCTGCGGCCTTGGCGTCGGCCTTCGAGGAGGTCGCGCATGTCCGGTATTCGAGAGCGGGGGCGTCCGAGGTGTCGCGGCGGCCGAACCAAGATTTCGAGCCGACCGGCAGCAACGCCAGTGCCTGTGCCAGATTGTCGACCGCGCCGAAGGAATAGAGCGCGCCGGTGCCCGCGATCCGAACCTCGTAAATGCCGGGCGCAATCGGCGCTTCGAGATTTTCGCCCCGTCCGGGACGGGGATAGCGCTTCCATTCGCTCCAGGTCGAAATCATTTGAGGTCCCCCACGGCTCGTCAGGCCGCCAGCTTTTGCATCAACTTTTAACGAGGGCCATGACTCGCCCCAAGGCCGAACGTCGCAGCGCACAAAATGTTTCAAAATATTCCTGAAACATATCGCCAGCACCTATCCACGGTCACGGCTGGTTGCGGCCATCCACCGCAGATTGTGACGGAGTGTTGCAGTTCAGCCGCCCTGTCGTCCTGCGGGAGCTGCGGACCGTCAAGTCACGACATCGCGACCGCCACACTTTCATGGATGTGCTTGCCGCGCGGAGCATGCGGGAGGACAATCGATCGCTTCCAACAATAATCAAACCGGAGGAAACGGGTATGCAAAGCAAAGCTGAGATCGACGAGATCCTGCGCCAGAAGAGCGAGGCCAAGGAGATTCCCGGCGTTGTCGCCATCGCCGCCAGCGGTACCGACGTGCTGTATCAGGGCGCGTTCGGCAAGCGCGATCTGTCCAAGCCGGATGCGATGACCGCTGACAGCGTGTTCTGGATCGCATCGATGACGAAGGCGGTGACGACAGCGGGCGCGATGCAGCTGGTCGAGCAAGGCAAGCTGTCACTGGATACGCCGATCGGCGAGGTGCTGCCCGATCTCGCCAAGCCGCAGGTGCTCGAAGGTTTCGATGCCAAGGGCGAGCCAAAGCTTCGTCCGGCCAAGGGACCGATCACGCTGCGTCAGCTCATGACCCACACTGCCGGCTTCGCCTACAACATGTGGAACGGCGATCTTGCGATCCATCTGGAGAAAACCGGAACGCCCGCCATTACCACCTGCCAGAACGCGGCATTGAAGACACCGATCATGACGGATCCCGGCACGCGCTGGGAATACGGCACCAACATCGATTTTGTCGGCAAGGCCGTCGAGGCCGTCAGCGGCAAGCGGCTCGATGCTTACCTGCGCGACAATCTGTTCGCCCCGCTCGGCATGAGCGATACCGCCTTCAAGATCACCGACAACATGCGCAAGCGCCTGGTCGGCATGCATGCGCGCGGCGAGGACGGACAGCTCGCATCGATCCCGTTCGAGCTCGAGCAGGAGCCGGAATTCCATATGGGTGGCGGCGGCCTCTATGCGACCGCGGCCGACTACATCAAGTTCACCCAGATGATCCTGAACAAGGGCCGCGGCAACGGCAATCAGGTGCTGAAGGCCGAGACGATCGCCATGATGGGGCAGAACCAGATGGGCGACCTCAACATGGGCAAGCTGACCACGGCCGCGCCGATGTACACCAACGACGTCGATCTCTATCCGGAGCAGGTGAAGAAGTGGGGCCTCAGCTTCATGATCAACACCGCCAAGACAGCCGAGGGGCGCAGCGCGGGCAGCCTCGCCTGGGCCGGCCTCGCCAACACCTATTACTGGATCGACCCGGCGCGCGACGTCACCGGCGTGATCCTGATGCAGCTATTGCCGTTCGCGGATACAAAGTGCCTCGAGGCTTTTGCGGGCTTCGAGCGCGGCGTCTATGCCGGGCTCGATGCCGGCAGCGGGCAGAAAGCGGCGTAAGGCACACCTGAACTCTCACGACGCGTCATGGCCGGGCTTGTTGTCCCGGCCACCACGCACCTGGCTGGAGGAGACGATCTTGGCAGACAAAGCCGACAGTTACGTTTGCGGCACCTCCGACACGCCGCTGCTTGGCGACACCATCGGCCGCAGCCTCGATCAGGCCGCGCGGCACTGGAGCGATCGCGAGGCGCTGGTCTCGCCCAGCCACGGCGTGCGATGGACATGGAAGGAACTTGCCGAGCGGGTCGACGCGCTCGCCGCCGGCTTTCTCGCGCTCGGCCTCGAACGCGGCGCACGGATCGGCATCTGGTCGCTGAACCGGCCGGAATGGACGCTGACGCAGTTTGCTGCCGCCAAGGCCGGCCTGATCCTGGTGACGATCAATCCCGCCTACCGGCTGAGCGAGCTGGAATTTGCGCTTCACAAGGTCGGATGCGAAGCCATCGTCACCGCGACGGCGTTCAAGACCAGCAACTACATGGACATGCTGAATACGCTGCTGCCGGAGCTTGCTCGCGCCAAGCCCGGGCAATTGCAGGCGGCGCGGCTGCCGGCCTTGCGCATCGTGATCCAGATCGGCGGCCCCACCTGCCCTGGCACGATTCCCTTCGACGACGTCGCCGCCATGGGCGGAGCCCGGCACCGCGAGCAGCTCGCCGCGCTTGGCGTCTCGCTGCAATTCGACGACCCCGTCAACATCCAGTTCACCAGCGGCACGACGGGATCGCCCAAGGGCGTGACGCTGACCCACCACAACATACTCAACAACGGCTATTTTACGGGCCGCGCCATGCGCCTGACCGAGCAGGACCGCATCTGCATTCCGGTGCCGCTCTATCATTGCTTCGGCATGGTGATGGGCAATCTCGCCTCCGTCACGCTCGGCGCCACGATGGTCTATCCCGGCGAAGGATTTGATCCGCTCGCGACGCTGCGGACCATCGAGCAGGAAAAATGCACCGCGCTCTACGGTGTGCCGACGATGTTCATCGCCGAGCTCGATCATCCCGAGTTTTCGAAGTTCAATCTGACATCGCTGCGCACCGGCATCATGGCCGGCGCGCCCTGCCCGATCGAGGTGATGAAGCGCGTCAACAGCGAGATGAACATGGGAGAGGTCACGATCGCCTATGGCATGACCGAGACGAGCCCGGTCAGCTTCCAGAGTGCCGTCGACGATCCGCTCGAATGCCGCGTTTCGACGGTCGGACGGATCCATCCGCATGTCGAGGTCAAGGTCGTCGATCTCGACGGCAAGATCGTCAAGCGCGGCGAGCGGGGCGAGCTCTGCACCCGCGGTTACAGCGTGATGCTGGGCTACTGGGAGGAGCCGGAGAAGACCGCGGACGTGCTCGATGCCAACGGCTGGATGCACACAGGCGACATCGCCGTCATCGACGACCAGGGTTATTGCAACATCGTCGGCCGCATCAAGGACCTAGTGATCCGGGGCGGCGAGAACCTCTATCCGCGCGAGATCGAGGAGTTTCTCTACCGCCACCCCAAGATTCAGGACGTGCAGATTTTTGGCGTTGCGGATACCCGCTACGGCGAGGAGCTCTGCGCCTGGATCCGCGTCAGGTCCGGCGAGAAGCTGACGATGGAAGAGGTGCGCGCCTTCTGCGACGGCCAGATCGCCCACAACAAGATTCCGCGCTACGTGGAATTCGTCGACGAGTTTCCGATGACCGTGACCGGAAAGATCCAGAAATTCCTGATGCGCGACGACGTGGAAAAGCGGCTGGGATTGAAGGCCGCGAAGACCGCGTGAGCCACAGCTGTCATTCCCCGCGAAGGCGGGGAATCCAGTACGCGGCGGCTTCTCCGCATCCCACTAACGCCTCTGGAATACTGGGTCGCCCGGTCCTAGTGCGCAATTGCGCACTGGCCGGACGACGACAGCGGAGAATGTCGCTCGCAATGACGATTGAGAGAGACGGCCCTTAAATCGTCAGCCCGCGCTGCTGGGCCAATTCCTTCAGCGACACCTGCGGTCGCGCGCCGATATGCTGGATCACTTCGGCGGCCGCGAGCGCGCCGAGCTCGCCACATTGCTTGTACGCCAAATTGCGCGCGAGGCCGAACAGGAAGCCGGCGGCGAAGAGATCGCCGGCCCCGGTGGTGTCCACGAGTTGCGCGATCGGGGATGCCGGCGCTGCGACTGCGTCGGTCGGCGTCACCACCACGCAGCCTTTCTCGCTGCGCGTGACCACGCCGAGCTTGACGTCATTGCGCAATTGCTTGAGCGCCGTGTCGAAGTCGGACGTTTCGTAGAGCGAGTGCAGCTCGGACTCGTTGGCAAAGACGATGTCGGCTGTGCCGTTGCGCATCAGGCCCAGAAATTCGTCGCGATAGCGACCGACGCAGAAGGAATCCGACAGCGTCAGCGCGACCTTGCGGCCGGCCTCGTGCGCAATCGTGGCCGCCTTGACGAAGGCTTCCTTGGCGTTCTTGGGATCCCAGAGATAGCCCTCGAGATAGACGATGCCGGCGCTGGCGATCTCGGCCGGGTCGATGTCGGCGGGCGACAGATCCTGCGCGGCGCCGAGATAGGTATTCATGGTGCGCTCGCCGTCGCCCGTGACCAGGATGTAGGAGCAGCCGGTCGCGGGACCGTCCTTTGCGGCCGGCGTGTTGAAGGCGACGCCGGCGGCGCGGATGTCGTGGACGTAGAGCTTGCCGATCTGGTCGTCCTTGACCTTGCCGACATAGGCGGCGCGCGCCCCCAGGCTGCCGATGCCGACGATGGTGTTGGCCGCCGAGCCGCCCGAAACTTCCGTCGCCGGCCCCATGTCCTTGTAGATGGCGGCGGCCCGCGCCTCGTCGATCAGGGACATGCTGCCCTTGGTCATGCCGTGCTTGCTCAAAAAGGCCTCATCGGTCCTGACCAGCACGTCGAACAGCGCGTTGCCGATGCCGAGAACGTCATATTTCACGTCAGCCATTCACCTTGATCCTGTTTGGCGGATTGCGAACCCTGCGGAAATCCGCTTCCTGTCGGTCTGAAATCTGGCTCGCGGCCTATCACGACCGGGCCTGCGCGGGCAAGCAACGGTATGATGTCGGCATCATGATCCGCTCCTTCCTGACCGTCTCGACGGGAACACTGGCTTCACGGCTGCTGGGCTTCGCCCGCGATTCCCTGATCGCGGCCTTGCTCGGCACCGGCGCCGTGGCGGACGCGTTTCTGGCGGCGTTTCAGCTCGTCAATGTGGTGCGCCGCCTGCTCAGCGAAGGGGCCCTGAATGCGGCGCTAATCCCGGCCTGGCTGCGCGTTCGTGACCACGATGGCGAGATGGCTGCGGCGACGTTTGCGGGACGCGTGCTCGGCACCGTCAGCGCGGGCCTGATCGCGATCTCGGTCGTCATTGCGCTGTCGATGCCGCTGATCATCACCATCATCGCGCCGGGCTTCGTCGGCAGCGCGACGCTCGATCTCGCCGTCCAGAATGCGCGGCTGATGCTGCCTTATCTCGCTTTCGCAGGACCCGTCACGGTGCTGATGGGGCTGCTCAACGCGCAGGGACGATTTGCGCTCACAGCGTTCTCGCCGCTGCTGTTCAATATCGCGCTGATCGCTGCGATCGCGGCACTCCTGCTGTGGCACGCCGATGCAAATTTCGCCGCGTGGATGCTGGCGGCCACCGTCGGCATCGCCGGCCTGTTGCAACTCGTGATGCTGCTGTCGCAGCGAAGTGCGGATCTGGCGACGCCGTTGCGCATCAACTTCGACAAGGAGATGCGTGGCTTCTTCGCCAAGGCGGTCCCGGGCATGATCGCAAGCTCGGGGCCGCAATGGCTGATGGTCGCGGGTGCGATCATCGCCTCCGCCACCCCCTCCGCCGTGTCCTGGCTCTATTTCGCCAACCGCCTGATCGAGCTGCCGCTCGGCATCGTCGGCGTCGCCATGGGCACGGTGCTGGTGCCGGAGCTGACGCGCGCGGTGAGTGGCGGCGACCGTGACGCGGTGGCACATGCGGAATCGCGCGCGCTGGAACTCGCGACCGGGCTGGCGCTGCCGGCGACCCTCGGCCTGATCGTCCTGGCCGAGCCGATCGTGCGGCTGTTGTTCGAGCATGGCGCCTTCGGCGCCGGTGATAGCACGGCCACGGCGCACGCGCTGATGTGGCTGGCGCTGGGCCTGCCGGCGCATGTGCTGATCAAGGCTTTGTCGCCGGCTTACTATGCCCGCAGCGACACGATGACGCCGCTACTGGCGACCGCAAAGGGATTCGTTGTTGCGATTGCGCTCGCGGTGCTGCTCGGCCATTTCTTCGGCCCGAGCGGAATCGCCGCGAGCATCGCGGCCGGCGCCTGGAGCAGTGCAGTCTCACTGCTCCGGAAAGGCACGCGTGAATTCGGCTTCTCGGTGGATGCGACCGCCCGCATGCGGTTGCCGCGGATCGTGCTTGCAGCGCTCGCCATGGGTGTCCTGCTCTGGCTGACTGCGGGTCTTGTCCCTGCTGCGGCCCATGGCCTGATCCGCTTCATTGCTCTGGGCCTGCAGATCGCGGCGGGGATCGCCGTCTATGGCCTGCTCCTGCAAATCCTCGGCGCCGCCTCCTGGCGCGAGGCGGTTAATGCCTTGAGGAAGCCTGCCCCGCAGGCTCCCGGCGCGTAAGCTTAGCGAATTACACTTGACGACGCTCCGCCGCTGTTGGAAACGACGGCCGGTATCTTCTAGGAAAAGCTTGCCATGCCATTCGTTGAACGGGTTTTTTCGGGCGTCCAGCCGACGGGCAATCTGCATCTCGGCAATTACCTCGGCGCGATCGTCAACTTCGTGAAGATGCAGGAAACCCATAACTGCATCTATTGCGTCGTCGACATGCACGCGATCACGATGGGGATGGACGTCTGGGGCGGGCCGGCCGAGCTGGCGCGCAACACCCGCGAGGTGACCGCGGCTTTCATCGCCAGCGGCATCGATCCGAACAAGCACATCGTGTTCAACCAGAGCCAGGTCTCGGGCCACGCCGAGCTCGCCTGGATCTTCAATTGCGTCGCGCGCATGGGCTGGCTCAATCGGATGACCCAGTTCAAGGAGAAGGCCGGCAAGGATCGCGAGAACGCCTCGGTCGGGATCTTCGACTATCCCGTGCTGATGGCCGCCGACATCCTGCTCTATCGCGCCACGCACGTCCCGGTCGGCGAGGACCAGAAGCAGCATCTCGAGCTTTCGCGCGACATCGCGCAAAAATTCAACAACGATTTCGGCGACTCGATTCGCAGTCAGGGCGCCAATGACGGCCTGTTCTTCCCGCTGCCGGAACCCTTGATCACGGGCCCGGCGACGCGCGTGATGAGCCTGCGTGACGGCACCAAGAAGATGTCGAAGTCCGACGCGTCGGATAATTCGCGCATCAATCTGACCGACGACGCCGACACCATCGCGCAGAAGATCCGCAAGGCGAAGACCGATCCGGAGCCGCTGCCGACCGAAGAGAAGGGTCTGGAAGCGCGCCCGGAGGCCGATAATCTCGTCGGCATTTTCGCAGCCCTCTCTGGCCGTTCCAAGGCCAGCGTGCTCAGCGAATTCGGCAGCGGCCAGTTCTCCAGCTTCAAGAATGCGCTGGCGGAGCTGTGTGTCACCAAGCTCGCACCGATCGCCGGCGAGATGAAGCGCCTCGTCGCCGACCCCGGCCATATCGACACCATCCTGAACGACGGTTCCGACCGGGCGCGCGCCATCGCCCAGGAGACCATGAACCTTTCGAAGGACATCGTCGGCTTCATCCGCCCACGCTGATTGCGCGGCGAAACGCGGTCAGCGCCACGGCACCGGCCGCTTCTCCCCTCCCCAACGCTGCGGGAGTGTGGCAGCATGCCGTCCGTGCACATTCCGGGACATGCATGACCAGCAAGCGACTTTGCTTTGAGCCGGGTCACAAGCCCAAATGCCTCGTCATCGTCGACGACACCGCCGAATGGGATCGCGCGGTCTATTACGCCAGCCGCTGGGCGATCCGCGCCGGCGGCGGCGTGGTGATGCTGCGCATCATCGAGAGCGACGCACAGACCCAGGAATGGCTGGGGGTTGCCGACATCATGCGCGCCGAGGCGCAGGAGGCGGCGGAGGCTGCGCTCGACCGCGCGGCCGGCCGCGCCAACGGCATCGCGGCGATCACGCCGGAACGGGTGATCCGCGAAGGTGTGGCGTTGGAACAGCTGCTGGCGGTGATCGACGAGGACCCTGAGATCGCCCTGCTGGTGCTCGCCGCCAATCCGGGCGCGGAAGGGCCCGGGCCGCTGGTCAACCTGCTCGCGCAGGCGCTGGGAACGTTCCCGATCCCGGTGACGATCATCTCAGGCGCCCTGAGCGACGAAAGCGTGGATTCGCTGTCGTAGCTTGGTTACTCCCCCCTGGCGGAAGCTGCGCCCTAACGCGCTGATATAACAGCGGAACGGCCTCCCTCACCCCTTGACCGTGCGTTCCCGGTCGCCATCTGCTAGTGGATAGGGCACGCGCCGGCCTTGAACCGGCGACGTCTGGAGAAAACCATGTTCATTCAAACCGAAGCCACCCCCAATCCCGCCACGCTGAAGTTCATTCCCGGCCGCGTCGTGGTCGACGGCGGTCCGATGGAATTTGCGAGCCGCGAATCGGCGACGCGCTCGCCGCTCGCCGAAAAGCTGTTCGAGGTGCCGGGCGTCACCGGCGTGTTCTATGGATCGGATTTCATCACCGTGACCAAGGCGAACGGTGAATGGCAGCAGCTCAAGCCCGCGATCCTCGGCGCCATCATGGAGCACTACATGTCCGGCGCGCCGCTGCTCGCCGACGGTGCGGCCGCGAGCGATGCCGATCTCGACGACGAGGACGAGTTTTTCGACGAGGCCGATGCCGAGACGGTCGACATGATCAAGGATCTGATCGAGACCCGCGTGCGGCCGGCGGTCGCCAATGACGGCGGCGACATCACCTTCCGCGGCTTCAAGGACGGCATCGTCTATCTCAACATGAAGGGCTCTTGCGCCGGCTGTCCGTCATCGACCGCGACGCTCCAGCACGGCATCCAGAACCTGCTCAAGCATTTCGTGCCCGACGTGGTCGAAGTCCGGCCGATGTAATCAACAGTGAATGGCGAATGGCGAATGGAACTCGGATCGGCTAAGCTATTCGCCATCCGCCACTCACCATTCGCTTTCTCATGCTGATCCTTGCCATCGATACCGCGCTGGAGGCGTGTGCGGTCGCCGTACTCGACACCGACGCCGGCCAGCTCCTTGCGCAGGAGCAGGTTCTGATGAAGCGCGGCCACGCCGAAGCGCTGATGCCGATGATCGCGCGCGTGATGCTATCGGCCAATCTCGCCTTCACCTCGCTCGATCGCATCGCAGTCACCATGGGACCCGGAAGTTTCACCGGCCTGCGCGTCGGCATCTCGGCGGCCCGCGGTCTTGCGCTCGCGGCCAAGCGGCCTGCCGTCGGGCTGACGACGCTGTCCGCCTATGCCGCCGCCGTCATCGGCCAGAGCGGAGCGGCGCCGGTGATCTCGGCGATCGATGCCCGGCACGATCACGTCTACTTCCAGATCGTGGCCGGCGACGGCAGCCAGCTGGTCCGGCCCGGCATCGCTCGCGTCGACGATGCGATCGCGGCCTCGCAATTTGGCGCGCCGCATCTGGTCGGCAATGCCGCGAAGATCCTTGCCGAGCGCTGGCCGAAAGATGTGCCGCAGCCGGTCGCGGCCGACGCCCAGCCCGCGCCTGACATCGGCTGGGTCGCGTGGCTTGGCGCCGCGGCCGATCCCAAGACAAATCCGGCGCGGCCATTCTATTTGAAGGCGCCCGACGCAAAGCCGGCGCGACTTCCGCCGCTCGCAGCACAAGCCGCAAGCTCATGATGAAATGGTTGTCGGAATGGTGGCGCGGCGGCACGGCCGCCGTCGAGCCCGCCTCCGCACGCGACGCCGCGCGCCTCGCGCAGCTTCACGGCGCCTCCTTCGCGCGCGGCTGGGGCGAAGGCGAGTTCGAGAGCATGCTCACTGAGCGCAACACGCTGGTGCACCGGTTGCGCCTCGGCCGCAAGACGATCGGCTTCGCGGTGTCGCGAATCGGCGCGGATGAAGCGGAGATCCTCTCCATCGCGGTCGACCGGGCTCACCGCGGCTGCGGCCTCTCCCGCACGCTGCTGATGACCCATCTCGGCCACCTCGCCGGGCGCGGCGTGCGCACCATCTTTCTCGAGGTCGAGGAAAATAACCAGCCGGCGCGGCGGCTCTACGATCGGACCGGATTCATGGTGGTCGGGCGCCGCGAACGCTACTATAAGCAGCCGAACGGGGACCAATTAAACGCCCTTCTGATGCGCCGTGAATTGTCATAACATTGGTGGCAGAAAGCGCCCCGCCAGGCAGACACCCGATGACCGCACTGAAACCTTCTTCCGAATCCAAGGCATCCGGCATCGAGGCGCGCTGTGCCGCCACCGGCATGCGCATGACCGAGCAGCGCCGTGTCATCGCACGCGTGCTGGCGGAGGCGATCGATCATCCCGATGTCGAGGAGCTTTACCGGCGCTGCGTTGCCGTCGACGACAAGATCTCGATCTCGACTGTGTATCGCACCGTCAAATTGTTCGAGGATGCAGGCATCATCGAGCGCCATGATTTCCGCGAAGGCCGCGCGCGCTACGAGCAGATGCGCGACAGCCATCACGACCATCTCATCAATCTGCGCGACGGCAAGGTGATCGAGTTCACCTCCGAAGAGATCGAGAAGCTCCAGGCGGAGATCGCCCGCAGGCTCGGCTACAAGCTGGTCGACCATCGGCTCGAGCTCTATTGCGTCCCGCTCGACGACGACAAGCCGACTTCTTGAGTGGCATGATCTTGTCGGAAAACCGCTCCACACTTTTCCGGATCATGCCTTCGTGCCAATAGATCTCATCATCTTCGATTGCGACGGCGTGCTCGTGGACAGCGAGACGATCTCCTGTCGCGCGCATGCCGATGTGCTGACCCGGCACGGCTATCCGATCACCTCGGAGCAGGTGTTCGAGCGCTTTCTCGGCCGCTCGACGCGGCAAGCCAATCTCGAGATCGAGACCGAGCTCGGCCGCACGCTTCCCGAGGCCTATCACTGCGACCTGCAGGACGAGCTGTTTCGCTCGTTCGAAGCCGACCTCGAAGCGATCCGCGGCATTCGCGACGTGCTTGACCTCGTCAATCAACGTGTCTGCGTCGCCTCGAGCGGCTCGCATCAGCGCATGCGCGTGAGCCTGGGAAGTACGGGCCTCTACGAGCGCCTCGCGCCAAATATCTTCTCCGCCTCCCAGGTGAAGAACGGCAAGCCGGCACCAGACCTGTTCCTGTTCGCAGCGAACGAAATGGGCGTGCCGCCAGAGCGCTGCGTCGTGATCGAGGACAGCCTGGCCGGAATCGCCGGCGCGCGGGCGGCCGGCATGACCGTGTTCGGCTTTCACGGCGGGAGCCATTGCCGCGACGGTTATGCCGAAATCCTGCGCCAAGCCGGCGCCGACCTGATCTTTGCCGACATGCATCAGCTGCCGGAACTGGTTCGGCGGGTCGAGGCTGGCGCCCTGACGGGGTGATTTCGGCCATCTGGCGTTTTTCGGGGGACGCCGGGCGCGTGAACCCGGAATCCAAAGGTTTTGGGTGGAGATTCGGGGCTCGCTTGCCTTCCGGGCGTCTGAAATGTCCCCTATCGGCCCATTCGCTGGATTTTCGCCGCTCCAGCCTATATCTGAAGGCTGTCCTCCACCTCATTTCGGGTTCCATGACGCCGCCGCGCAAGCTGCACATCAAATCATATGGCTGCCAGATGAACGTCTACGATGCCCAGCGCATGGTGGACACGCTGGCCCCGGAAGGATTCGTGGAGACGGCCAGCGCCGAGGACGCCGACCTCGTCATCCTCAACACCTGCCATATCCGCGAGAAGGCCTCCGAGAAGGTCTATTCGGAGCTCGGCCGGCTGCGCGTCGCCAAGGACGAGGCCGCGCGCGCGGGCCGCACCATGCAGATCGCGGTCGCGGGCTGCGTGGCGCAGGCCGAGGGTGAGGAGATCGTGCGCCGTGCGCCGGCGGTCGACGTCGTGGTCGGCCCGCAGAGCTACCATCATCTGCCGCAGCTCTTGAAGCGGGCCGGCGACGAAGGCCGCGCGATCGAGACCGAATTCCCTGCTCAGGACAAGTTCGGCTTCCTCGCCCAGCCCAAGCCCGATGCGATCCGCGCCCGCGGCATTTCCGCCTTCGTCACGGTGCAGGAAGGCTGCGACAAGTTCTGCACCTTCTGCGTCGTGCCCTATACGCGTGGAGCGGAAGTCTCGCGCCCTGTCGCGAAGATCGTCGATGACGTGAAGCGGCTGGCCGACAACGGCGTGCGCGAGCTCACGCTGATCGGCCAGAACGTCAACGCCTATCACGGCGAGGGCCCGGATGGACGAAGCTGGCCGCTCGGCAGATTGCTGGAGCACCTCGCGGCGCTCCCAGGCGTCGCGCGGCTGCGCTATTCGACCAGCCATCCCCGCGACGTCGACGACAGCTTGATTGCAGCCCACCGCGATCTCGATGCCTTGATGCCGTTCGTGCACCTGCCGGTGCAGTCGGGCTCGGACCGGATTCTGGCCGCCATGAACCGGAAACATACCGCCGATGATTATCGGCGTGTCGTCGATCGTTTCCGGTCCGCACGCCAAGACATTGCTTTTTCATCAGATTTTATCGTGGGCTTCCCCGGCGAGAGCGAGCAAGATTTTCTCGCGACACTCGCGCTTGTCACGCAAATCGGCTACGCTGCGGCGTATTCGTTCAAATACTCCGCCCGGCCGGGAACGCCGGCCGCGGACATGCAGGAGGCGGTGTCCCCCGCCGAGATGGACCAGCGATTGGAGCGGCTCCAGGAACTGATCGACAGCCAGCAATCGGCCTTCAACAAGGCTGCGATTGGCTCAACGGTCGACGTGCTGTTCGAGCGTCCGGCCCGCAAGGACGGCCAGATCGTCGGCCGCACTGCCTTCCTCCAGCCCGCGCATGTGATGGCCTCGCCCGACATCATCGGACAAATCCTGCCGGTCCGGATCGACAGCCTCGAACGCTACAGCTTCCTCGGCGAGCTCGCCATGGCGCGCGTGCCCGCTTTATCGCCCATCGCCACTGGAGCCTGAACCCTTGCCAAAAAGCGCATCGGATTCGTCATCTATCGCTCCCAGCCGCAAATTTGACCGCGACATGCAAGTGCCACCCGAGACCCAGGTCGTCATCGACTTCGACGACAACCGCGCCGCATCCGCGCTGGTCGGCCCCTACGGCCAGCACCTCGCGCAGATCGAGCGGCGGCTCGGCGTCGTCGTCGATTCCAAGGGCAACCACATCACGATCGGCGGCTCGCGCGACGGCTGCGATGCCGCGCGCCGGGTGCTGGAGACGCTCTACGCCCAGGCCGTGAAGGGACAGGATCTCGACCAGGGCGAGGTCGAGGGCGCGATCCGTGCCGTGATCGCGCAGGGCTCGCTGTTCGAGTTCGACGCCAAGTCGGCCAAATCGACCTTCGACAGCATCAATCTGCGCAAGCGCCCGGTGCGCGCGCGCACGGCGGCGCAGGATTCCTACATCCGCGCGCTGAAGCGCCACGAGCTGGTGTTCGGCATCGGACCTGCCGGCACCGGCAAGACCTGGCTCGCGGTCGCGCATGCCGCGCAACTGTTCGAGCGCAAGGAAGTCGACAAGATCATCCTGTCGCGTCCGGCGGTGGAAGCCGGCGAGCGGCTCGGCTTTTTGCCGGGCGATCTCCGCGAGAAGGTCGATCCTTATCTGCGCCCGATCTACGACGCGCTCTACGACCTCATGGATGCGCGCGTCGTCGAGCGTGCGCTGCAGACCGGCGAGATCGAGATCGCGCCGCTCGCCTTCATGCGCGGCCGCACGCTGACCAACGCGGCCATCATCCTGGACGAGGCGCAGAACACCACGTCGATGCAGATGAAGATGTTCCTGACCCGTCTCGGCGAGAACAGCCGCATGATCGTGACAGGCGATCCCTCGCAGATCGACCTGCCGAACGGCCAGACCTCCGGTCTCGCTGAGGCGACCCGTCTGCTGAGCGGCGTCGAGGGCATCGCGCAAGTTCATTTCACCGCCGAAGACGTGATTCGCCACGAGCTCGTGGCGCGGATCGTCTCCGCATACGAAGGCTTGCCGCAGCGGCCAGCCGCCGGCAAAAAATCCTGACGAGACAACAACCGGACCCTGCGAGCGCGGACACAGCGCCCCTTCGTTCCGAACAAAGACAATGTCACACCCCAACCTTCCCATGACCGAGGTCCTCGTCGTCGCCGATTGCTGGCAGCGCGAGCCCGAATCCGAAGCCGTGATCCAGCGCGCCGTTGCGGCGGCCGCCGAATCTGTCGACGAGGACGTCGCGGACGCGGAAGTGGCGGTCATGCTGACCGATGATGCCGGCATCCGCACCCTCAACAGCAATTGGCGCGGCATCGACAAGCCGACCAACGTGCTGTCGTTTCCCGCGC
Organism: Bradyrhizobium sp. 21; assembly: GCF_023073335.1. Classification (GTDB taxonomy): domain Bacteria; phylum Pseudomonadota; class Alphaproteobacteria; order Rhizobiales; family Xanthobacteraceae; genus Bradyrhizobium. The sequence goes on along the minus strand of NZ_JADPJG010000035.1, from coordinate 409,173 downwards.
TCCAGCCGGAGGGCGAATGGAAGCCCGGCGATGCGCCGCGCATGCTCGGCGACATCGCGATCGCCTACGAGACCATGCGACGTGAGGCGGACGAGGAACGCAAGCCGTTCGATCATCATTTGAGCCATCTCGCCGTGCACGGTTTCCTGCACCTGGTCGGCTATGACCACGAAAACGAGAGCGACGCAGAGGAAATGGAAGCGCTCGAACGGGAGATTCTGGCGCATCTCGGCATTCCCGACCCCTATGCCGACCGCCCGGGGACGCATTGAGATGCCGGATTCCGACCCTATCCACGACAATCCACGCAACACGCCGAACTTGCCGGCCGTGGTGACATCAGGCGAGGTGCTACGCCCGACCGCTGATGGCTGGCTGCTGCGCGCCATCCGGACGTTGTTCGGCTGGAAAGCGGGATCGGTGCGCGACGACCTCCAGGTCGTGCTCGACGCGACGACGCCCGACGACACCGGCTTCTCCACCGTCGAGCGCACCATGCTGCGCAACATCCTCGCTCTGCACGAGCGCCGCATTGCCGACGTCATGGTGCATCGCGCCGACATCGTCGCGGTGAAGCGCGACATCCCGCTCGGCGAGTTGATGGACCGCTTCGAGAGCGCCGGCCATTCGCGCCTCGTGGTCTACAACGAGACGCTCGACGATCCCGTCGGCATCGTCCACATCCGCGATTTGCTCGCGTTCATGACCGCGCGTGCGCGCGTGTCGGGGGTCACGAAAACCAAGCGCAAGAAGCCGCTGCCGGCCGGGCTCGATCTGCGTACGGTCGATCTCGCGCTGCCGCTCGGGGAAGCCCGCATCATCCGCAAGCTGCTCTACGTGCCACCGTCGATGCGGGCGATCGACCTGCTCGCGCAGATGCAGGCCACGCGCATCCATCTGGCGCTGGTGGTCGACGAATATGGCGGCAGCGACGGGCTGGTTTCGCTAGAGGACATCGTCGAGCAGATCGTCGGCGAGATTGACGACGAGCATGACAGCGACGAACCGCCCTCGATCGTGCGACTGCCCGACAACGCCTTCATCGCCGATGCCCGCGCCAGCCTCGACGACGTCCGCACCGTGATCGGCGAGGATTTCGTCACCGGCGAGGCCGGCGAGGAAGTGGAGACGCTGGGCGGCTATCTCGTCAGCTTCGTCGGGCGCCTGCCGGTGCGCGGGGAGGTGATCTCGGGCCCCGGCAATTACGAGGTCGAGGTGCTCGATGCCGACCCGCGCCGCGTCAAGCGGCTGCGGATAGCGACGCGGAAGGAGCGGTCTGCGCCGCGCACCCAGCGGGAGAGCCGGCGTCGCGAGACGACGCCGGACGGCAGCCCGCCGGCCAGCGACACGCCCACCCCGCAGCCAGGCGACGGGACCGGTTCGCAGTGAGCCCGTTCCAGCGACTTCGCCAGATCGCGCTTGCCGTCATCCTCGCCTGGGGTTGGAAGCGCGCGCTCGTCGCCATGGCCGCCGGGGCGCTGTCAGTGCTGGCGCTGGCGCCGTTCAACATCTTCCCCGTGCTGTTCATCACTTTCCCGGTGCTGGTCTGGCTGATCGACGGCGCCGGCGCCGGACGATACCGCGGCGTCCCCGCCGCGGCGCTGACCGGCTACTGGTTCGGGCTCGGCTATTTCGTCCCCGGCCTCTACTGGATCGGCTACGCCTTCTTCGTCGACGCCGATGTGTTCGCCTGGCTGACGCCGTTCGCCGTGCTCGGCCTGCCGGCTTATCTTTCCATCTTCACGGCGATGGGCTTTGCGCTCGCGCGCCTGCTCTGGACCAAGAACGCCACGCGCGTGCTCGCGCTCGCGGCGAGCCTCACCATCAGCGAATGGCTGCGCGGTCACGCGCTGACCGGCTTTCCCTGGAACACCTTCGGCTACGCGCTGTCCGAACCGCTGCCGCTGGCGCAGACGGCGTCGCTGATCGGCCTGTGGGGCATGACGTTCCTGACGGTTGCGATCTTCGCGAGCCCTGCATCGCTGATCGACCGCACGCCCGATCGCCGCCTGCCGTGGCGCGTGCCGGCCGCAGCGGTGGCGCTCCTGCTTGTCATGAGCATCTTCGGCACGATCCGCCTGTCGCTGCATCCGACCACGATGGTCGCGGGCACCAAGCTGCGCCTGATGCAGCCGGATCTCCAGCAAGACGCGAAATTCAACTACGCCGCCAAGGCGGAGGTGATGAAGAAATATCTGGCGCTGTCGGACCGCGCCTCCGGGCCGCAATCGACCGGCGTGCGCGATGCCACCATTCTGATCTGGCCGGAATCCGCCTTTCCGTTCTTCCTGGCCCGCGAAGCCGATGCGATGGCGCAAATCGCCGAGCTTCTGCCCAAGGGCACCGTGCTGATCACGGGTTCGGTCCGCGCGCCTGACCTACCGCGGGGCACGCCGATCACCCGCGCCTATAATTCGATCTACGTGATCGACCACGACGGCAGCGTACTCGCGGTGTACGACAAGCTGCATTTGGTGCCGTTCGGCGAATTTCTTCCCTACCAGGATCTGATGGAGAAGCTCGGTTTCGAGCAACTCACGCGTGTGCGCGGCGGCTTCATTCCGGGCACCGTGCGCCATGCGCTGCCGATCCCCGGCGCGCCGTCCGCGCTGCCGCTGATCTGCTACGAAGCAATCTTTCCCGGCGAGGTGACTGGACGCAATGAACGTCCGGGCTGGATTGTGAATCTCACCAACGACGGGTGGTTCGGCATCTCGACCGGCCCCTATCAACATCTGGAGCAGGCGCGGATGCGCGCGATCGAGCTCGGATTGCCGCTGGTCCGCTCCGCCAATACCGGCGTCTCCGCAGTGATCGACCCGGTGGGGCGCACCGTGGCGAGCCTCGGTCTCGGAATCGAAGGCATTTTGGATGCAAGCCTGCCCGCCGCGATCCCGCCCACCGTCTATGCGCAGGTGGGCGATGTGCCGGCGGCGATGCTCGTCGCGCTGGCCGTGTTTCTGGCGGTCCGCCGACGTGTTGCCAAACGGCACCCCTGATCACGCCGTCGCTGCCGATGCAGCCGGAAACTTTTGACAACCGTAGTCCCACGGTTGACAGACTGCATGCGGCCTCCTCATTCTGCACCGGCTGCAAAAGACAGTGGGCATTGCTAAATTTCTCCGCAATGTTTCCCAATAACAGGCTTTGATTTTGAAGATGCGTACACCCGAGGCATTCCTGATTGCGCCGAGGGTGATGTTTGGAGGGCTGAGGAAATGTCGAAAGCGCCCAACCCTGTTGACAAATATGTCGGCAGTCGCGTGCGCATGCGCCGCATCATGTTGGGCATGAGCCAGGAAAAGCTCGGTGAAGCTTTGGGCCTGACTTTCCAGCAGGTCCAGAAGTACGAGAAGGGCACCAATCGGGTCGGCGCGAGCCGCATCCAGCAGATTTCCGAAATTCTCCAGGTGCCGGTGTCGTTCCTGTTCGAGGGCGGTCCGAGCGGCGTGCCGGGCCCGGATGGCTTCAGCGAAGGCGCATCGCCGTCTTACGTCTCGGACTTCCTTGCGACCTCCGAAGGACTCGCCTTGACCAAGGCGTTCACGCGAATCACCGATTCGAAGATGCGCCGCTCGATCGTCGATCTGGTCGAGCAGATCGCGGCCCGCGAAGGCCCCGACAAGCGCTGACGCGCCGTCTCAATCCGATTTGAGACCGCATCAAATCTGGCCTATGTCGTCATTTGCGGGCGCGCTTGGATGTGCGTCCACCCCGATGATGCGATTCAAAGGCACAGATGCGCCCATGGCCAGCTCCAATTGGTTCGATTCCCAAACCATTCTCGATGGTATTCGCCGCTGGGTGGAGGTCGAGACGCCGACGGACGCGCCTGAACAGGTCAACAAGCTGATCTCTGTGGTCGCGGAGCAATACCGCGATCTGCCTGTTACGCTCGAACGCGTCGCCGGCGTCGATGGCTGCGGCGATCACCTCGTGGCGCGCTCGACCTGGGGCCAGGACCGGCCGGGTATTCTGGTGTTGAGCCACCTCGATACCGTTCATCCCATGGGATTCATCGAGCGCCTGCCGTTCAAGATCGAAGGCGACAGCGCGTTCGGTCCTGGCATCTACGACATGAAGGGTGGCGCCTACATCGCCCATCACGCCTTTCGCGCGCTTTGCGCCACGGCCGATCGCTCGCCGCTCGGCATCACCCACCTGTTCACGTCGGACGAAGAGATCGGCAGCCCGACCTCGCGTGCACTGATTGAGAAGGAAGGACGCAACGCCAAATACGTGCTGGTGACGGAGCCCGCGCGCGACGGCGGCAAGATCGTCACGGGCCGCAAGGGCGTCGGGCGCTTCGAAGTCTTCATCAAGGGTGTCCCCGCGCATGCCGGCACGCGGCCCCAGGATGGCCGCAGCGCGATCCGCGAGCTTGCCAACGTCATCCTGGCGCTGGAAGCGATGAACGATCTGCCGCGCGGCGTCACCGTCAATGTCGGCGTGGTGCGCGGCGGCACGCGACCCAACGTGACGCCGGAAGAAGCCCATGCCGAAATCGATCTGCGTGTGCAGAGCTTCAAGGACGCGGACGAGTTCGTCGGCAAGATCCTCGCCCTGACATCGAAGACGGATGGCGTCTCTGTCAAGGTCACGGGCGGGCTCAATCGTCCGCCTTATGAGAAGAACAACGCAGGCGCCTCGCTGTACGAACATGCAAAGACGATCGCCACGGAGATCGGCTTCGAGCTGGTCGACACCCACACCGGCGGCGGCTCGGATGGCAATTTCACCGCAGCCCACACCGCGACGCTCGACGGACTCGGCGTCGACGGCAAGGGCGCACACACGCATTATGAGCAGCTCTACGTCTCCTCGCTCGAACCGCGCGCGCGGCTCCTGCATCGCCTTTACCAGACGCTGCGATGAGCGAGCGCAAATCAGACCCCGATCGCGATGACAGCGAGCGTGCGTTCTTCGGACGCCGCAAGGGCCACAAGCTGCGGCAGCACCAGGCCGAGCTGATTGATCATCTGCTGCCGCATCTGGCGCTCGACATCGCGACCGAGGTGCCGACGAATGCCGCTGAGATCTTCGATCCCGCAGCAGACGATGTGCGGCTCGAGATCGGCTTCGGCGGCGGCGAGCATCTGGCGGCGGAAGCGCAAAACTTCGCCACGACCGGCTTCATCGGCTGCGAGCCCTATGTCAACGGCATGGCGAAGATCCTCGCGCAGATCGAGTCCGCCAATATCGACAACATCCGACTGTTCGCGGGCGATGCCGCCGAGCTGTTGGCGTGGCTGCCGAAGGCTTCGCTGTCGCGGATCGACCTGATCCATCCCGATCCCTGGCCGAAACGGCGGCACTGGAAGCGGCGCTTCGTCCAGGACCGGACCATCGCCGCGATGGCGCGCGTGCTGAAAGCCGGCGGCGAATTCCGTTTCGTCTGCGACATCGACGATTACTGCGCCTGGACGCTGTCGCATCTGGCGCGTTCGACGGATTTCGTCTGGCTCGCGGAGCGCGCCGACGATTTTCGTCTGCCCTGGGACGGATACACCATGACGCGCTACGGCCGGAAGGCCACGCGCGAGGGCCGCAAGGCGGCGTATCTGCGGTTTCGGCGGCTTTAGATCGTCTGACGGTTGCGCCAGAAGTTTACCACGCGTTCGGCGGTCGCCGGCATCAGGCGCGTGAAGTTCACGCGCGCCTGCTCGATGTCGGCGTCGGCCGGCGTGCGGTGCGGACCGTGCCACAGCAGAACCAGCGCGCGCACCGTGGGCCAGCCCAGGTTCAGCATGCGCCCGAGAACCAGAATCGGATCGTAGCGGTCGCCTGCGATCAGGCGATCGAGGATCGAGAGGCGGACGCCGGACATCGCCGAGAGCGAAGCGACCGATTCCTCGTATTTGTGAGCCTTGGCGAAGCCGAGCAGCGCGCTCTCGCCGAGATGACCCTCGCGATGCAAGGCCAGCACCGTGCGCTGTGCCCCCACGAAATCGCGACGCGGGCCCGGCGGCAGGGTGGCTTCCTCGATCGCCGCCATGGCGCGCTTGATCTCGACCTGGCGCACCGGATTGACCACGATGGAGAGGCGGCGGCGGATGACGTCGAGCGTGCCGTTCAGAAGCTCCTTCAGGTTCTCGCCCGAAAGGTCTTCGCGCTGGCCAATCTTGAGCGTCAGCACGCCGTCCTGGGCCGCGCGCTTGATCAGCTCGGAATAGCTGCCAGGCGAGAACACCGCGCCGGAATTGCCCGCGGCGCGGCGCACCACGTCGCGATCGCCGCGCTCGACCAGCACGTCGGTGACGACAGCGGACAATGTGGGGCGCTCGGTCATCGCCAGCAGATGGCCCTGGCCCTTCAAACGCGCGATTTCGATCAGGGCGGCGTCATCGAGCACCGGCGAGTGGCGCAGCACGGGACCTGCCACCGCAATTTCGTTTTCGCGCGCGAGCTGACTGACCAGATGGGGCGGAGCGTTGTTCAGCCGCGAAAAGCGTTCGGCGAGATCGACGCGCGAGGCGAGCTCGGCGTGCGGAACGAGATCGATCAGCAGATTGTCGAAGAGACCGACGAGATCGGGACGCAGCTTCTCGGCGTCCTGGAAGAACAATTGGGAGACGGCGTACGCGATTTCGCCGCGACGCCGCGGGTCGCCACGTTTGACGATATCCTCAAGTCCAGGAATGAGCGACGTGGCAACGGTCATGAAAACGCAAACTCGTATAGGGCACGCCGCGGGTGCGCCCTTGGTCCAAGCCGCCCCACAATCAGCGAATTTAGCCCTCGGAGGTGAAGGAAGCGTTGCGTGGGCGGGCCGGGCCGGACGCAAAAAGCCGCGTCTGTCCCGCGATGGGCCTTGTCCGGGAGACTGGAAAGGGCTATATCAGCGCCAATTCATCTTCTCATACGATCCGCGTAGTGAGAGTGGGCCCGAAAGGACCCGCTCTTTTTTATTACCTGAACGCGGCTTGGCGGAAGATTACGGCCCGACTTGCTGTCGGGAAAATTCCGAAGCGGCTTTGGCGTCTTAACCAAGCCTTAACCATCGAGCGCCTTGACCTCTGATATGACCGAACCGAACGCTGGTTCCACGGATGCCGAGTTGCTGGCCGAGCCGAGGCTCGTCATCGAGCCGGGCGTGGCGGCACGGGTGTCCGCGGTCGCGGGGCCGGTGCTCGAAGGCATGGGCTACCGTCTGGTGCGGATCCGCATTTCCGGGGAATCTGGCTGCACCGTGCAGGTCATGGCGGAGCGGCCGGACGGCTCGATGCAGCTCGAGGATTGCGAGGCGATCTCGCGGGCGCTGTCGCCCGTGCTTGACGTCGCAGACCCCATCGATCGCGCCTATCGGCTGGAAATCTCCTCGCCGGGGATCGACCGCCCGCTGGTGCGCCGCTCCGATTTCGAGCGTTATGCCGGGCATCTGGTGAAGATCGAGATGGCGGTCGCCCATGAGGGGCGGAAGCGGTTCCGCGGCATGATCGGCGCTGTCGAAGGCGATCGCGTGCATCTGCGTCGCGACGACGCCAAGGCGGGCGACGAGGTCGACGTTCTCCTGACGATGGAGGATATCGGCGAGGCGCGGCTGGTGCTGACGGACGAGCTGATCGCGGAATCCATGCGCCGCGGCAAGGCCCAGGCACGCGAAATGCGCCGCAATCTCGGTCTGGAGCCGCCGGCGGCACCGCACGCCAGCATCAGCGAAAAAACGACCAAGAACACGAAGCCGATAAAGAAGCCGGCACCAGCCACGACAAAGAAGCCGGCTCCGACCAATACCAAGAAACATCGCCTGGCCGCCGAACGCGCGCGGCGGGGCGAAATCGATCCTGACGAAGGAGACTAGCCATGGCAGTCAGCGCCAATCGACTTGAATTGCTCCAGATCGCCGACGCCGTTGCGCGCGAAAAATCGATCGACCGCGGCATCGTCATCGCGGCGATGGAGGACGCCATCGCCAAGGCGGCGCGGGCACGGTACGGCAGCGAGACCGACGTCCATGCCGAGATCGACCCGAAGAAGGGCGAGCTGCGGCTGTCGCGTCACATGCTGGTGGTCGAGACGGTCGAAAACCACTCCAACCAGATCTCGCTGGTGGACGCGCAGCGCGCCAACCCTGGTGCCCAGGTGGGCGACACCATCGCCGACACCCTGCCGCCGCTGGAATACGGCCGCATCGCCGCGCAGTCGGCCAAGCAGGTGATCGTGCAGAAGGTGCGCGAAGCCGAGCGCGACCGGCAATATATGGAATTCAAGGACCGCATCGGCGACATCGTCAACGGCGTCGTCAAGCGCGTCGAATATGGCAGCGTGATCGTCGACCTCGGGCGCGGTGAAGCCATCATCCGTCGCGACGAGATGCTGCCCCGCGAAGTGTTCCGCAACGGCGACCGCGTCCGCGCCTACATCTTCGACGTCCGCCGCGAGACCCGCGGCCCCCAGATCTTCCTCTCCCGCACCCATCCGCAGTTCATGGCCAAGCTGTTCGCGCAGGAAGTGCCCGAGATCTATGACGGCATCGTCGAGATCAAGGCGGTCGCCCGCGATCCCGGCTCGCGCGCGAAAATCGGCGTGATTTCCCGCGATTCCTCGGTCGATCCGGTCGGCGCCTGCGTCGGCATGCGCGGTTCGCGCGTGCAGGCCGTGGTGAACGAATTGCAGGGCGAGAAGATCGACATCATTCCCTGGTCGCCCGACATCGCGACCTTCGTGGTCAACGCGCTGGCACCGGCCGAGGTCTCCAAGGTCGTCATCGACGAAGACCGTGAGCGCATCGAGGTCGTGGTGCCCGACACCAACAACCAGCTCTCGCTGGCGATCGGCCGCCGCGGCCAGAACGTGCGCCTGGCCTCGCAGCTCACCGGCTGGGACATCGACATCCTGACCGAGCAGGAGGAATCGGAGCGCCGCCAGGCCGACTTCGAGAACTCCACCCGGGTCTTCATGGAATCGCTCAATGTCGACGAAGTGGTCGGCCAGTTGCTGGCGTCCGAGGGCTTCACCTCGGTCGAGGAACTCGCGATGGTGGACATCAAGGAACTCGCCGGCATCGAGGGCTTCGACGAGGAGACCGCACAGGAGCTCCAGAATCGCGCCCGCGAATATCTCGAGCAGCAGGAGGCCGAGATCGAGGCCAAGCGCAAGGAGCTCGGTGTCGAGGACGCCGTCAAGGACGTGCCGGGCGTCACCTCGAAGATGCTGGTGAAGTTCGGCGAAAACGACATCAAGACGGTCGACGACCTCGCCGGCTGCGCCACCGACGATCTGGTCGGCTGGACCGAGCGCAAGGAAGGCGGCGAGCAGACCAAATATCCGGGTGCGCTCGATGGTATCGAGATCACCCGTGACGACGCCGAAGCCATGATCATGCAGGCCCGTGTCAGGGCCGGCTGGATCACCGAGGCCGATCTTGCCAAGCCAGCCGAAGAGGCTGAGGCGGCAGAAGATCAGCCGGCTTAAGGGCAAAGGAGAATGTCGCCCGAATGCTCACCGATACTGACCCCGAACTCGACCATGGACCGCGGACCGAAAAGTCCGCGACCATGCGGATGTGCGCGGTCAGCCGTGAGGTCCGGCCGATCGACGAGCTGATCCGCTTCGTCGTTTCGCCGCAAGGCGCGATAGTTCCCGATCTCAAGCGCAAGCTGCCCGGACGCGGCATGTGGGTCACCGCCTCCCGCGAGGTGGTTGCGGAAGCCGTCCGGCGTAACCATTTTAGCAAGGCCTTCAGGCGCGAGCTGCGCGTTTCCCAGACGTTTCCCGCCGACATCGAGGCGCTCCTGGTCCGGGGCGTTACCGAAGCCCTTGGGATCGCCGCCAAGGCGCGTCAGATCGTGGCCGGTTTCGGCAAGGTCGAAAGCGCCCTGCAGGAAGGCACGGTCGAGGTCCTGATCCATGCCAGCGACGGGGCCGCGGACGGAATCCGCAAATTGGACATGCTGGCACGTCAAAATGCCGGAAATCGCGGTGCCAAGCCGCAGATTCCCGTCGTCACCGCACTGAAATCGATAGAATTGGATTTGGCACTTACCCGGTCAAATGTGATACATGCTGCCCTGCTCGCGGGCCCGGCGAGCAAGTCATTCCTGTCACGTAGCCAGATGCTGGTCCGATACCGGATGGCGGACGATGACAAGATTGCCGAAGAGCCCGGCCAGGATTTCTGAGAGACAACGACCAACCCGATAGAACGGTGCGGCAACGCACAACGTTAACAAAATCAGGATTAGGACTGCTGAATGGTTGATACCAAGACCCCTGACGACAAGAAGCTGAGCGTTCCGAGCAAGACGCTATCGCTCAAGCCGCGCGTCGAAACGGGCACTGTGCGCCAGAGCTTCAGCCATGGCCGCAGCAAGCAGGTCGTGGTCGAGAAGCGCGGCAAGCGCCGTATCGACGGCAGCCCCGAGCCGCAGGCTCCCGTGGCGGCTGCAAAGCCGGCACCGGCCGCGCCTGCACCCGCTCCCGCGCGTCCGGCACCGCCGCGTAACGCCGGCTCCGGCGTGGTGCTGCGCACCCTGACCGAGGACGAACGTTCCGCCCGCGCCAGCGCACTGGCCGACGCCAAGGTGCGCGAAGTCGAAGAACGTCGCGTGGCCGAAGACGAGGCCCAGCGCCGTGCCGTCCGCGAGGCCGCCGAACGCGCCGATCGCGAAGCCGCCGAGACCCGCCGCAAGGCCGAGGAAGAGCGCCACCGTCACGAGGACGAAGCCAAGCGGAAGGCCGAGACCGAGGCCAAGAAGCGTTTTGGCGAGGGCGAGCAGCCGCAATCTGCGGCGCGCCCCGCAACGACGGGCTCGGCCGCTCCTGCACCGCGGCCCGGAGCGCCCACGGCGCGACCCGGAACGACCACCACGGCACGCCCGGGAACAACGACCGCGCGGCCCGGAACGACCACGCAGCGGCCGGGAGGCCCGGTGGGTCGCGCCCCCGCGGTCGCAGCCGGACCGGACGAGGACGAAGGTCCGCGCCAGATCCGTCGCGGTCCCGGCGGTGCCGCACGTCCTGTGGTCGCCCCCAAGCCCACCCACAAGCCCGGCCCGCAGAAGGAGCGCGGCCGCCTGACGGTCGTCACGGCGTTCAATGCCGACGACGTCCGCGAGCGCTCGATCGCCTCGTTCCGCCGCCGCACCCAGCGCCTGAAGGGTCATGCCGCGAACGAGCCGAAGGAAAAGCTCATCCGCGAGGTGATCATTCCGGAAGCGATCACGATCCAGGAACTCGCCAACCGCATGGCCGAGCGCGCGGTGGAAATCATCCGCATGCTGATGAAGCAGGGCGCGATTCACAAGATCACGGACGTGATCGACGCCGACACCGCGCAGCTGATCGCCGAAGAGCTTGGTCACACCGTCAAGCGCGTTGCCGCGTCCGACGTTGAAGAAGGCCTGTTCGACGCCATCGAGGATTCCACCGACACCGAGCCGCGCTCGCCGGTGGTGACCGTGATGGGCCATGTCGACCACGGCAAGACCTCGCTGCTCGACGCGCTCCGCCATGCCAACGTGGTCTCCGGCGAAGCCGGCGGCATCACCCAGCATATCGGTGCCTATCAGGTGACATCGCCGGAAAGCGGCAAGAAGATCACCTTCATCGATACGCCCGGCCACGCCGCCTTCACCGCGATGCGTGCCCGCGGCGCCAAGGTCACCGACATCGTGGTTCTGGTGGTTGCCGCCGATGACGGCGTGATGCCGCAGACCATCGAGGCGATCAATCACGCCAAGGCGGCCAATGTGCCGATGATCGTGGCGATCAACAAGATCGACAAGCCCGACGCCAAGCCCGAGCGCGTGCGCACCGAACTGCTGCAATACGAGGTTCAGGTCGAATCGCTCGGCGGCGAAGTCGTCGACGTCGAAGTGTCCGCGAAGAACAAGACCAATCTCGACAGGCTGCTCGAGATGATCGCGCTGCAGGCCGAAATCCTCGACCTGAAGACCAATTCGGATCGTCCGGCGGAAGGCACCGTGATCGAAGCCAAGCTCGATCGCGGCCGCGGTCCGGTGGCGACCGTGCTGGTGCAGCGCGGCACGCTGCGGGTCGGCGACATCATCGTCGCCGGCGCTGAAATGGGCCGCGTCCGCGCCCTCATCAACGATCAGGGCGACACCATCGACGAGGCCGGTCCGTCAGTGCCGGTCGAAGTGCTCGGCTTCAACGGTCCGCCGGAAGCCGGCGATCGTCTTGCCGTGGTCGAGAACGAAGCCCGCGCCCGTCAGGTCACGAGCTATCGCGCCCACCAGAAGCGCGAGAACGCCGCTGCCTCGATCTCCGGCATGCGCGGCTCGCTCGAACAGATGATGTCGCAGCTCAAGACGTCGGGCCGCAAGGACTTCCCGCTGATCATCAAGGCTGACGTGCAGGGCTCGCTGGAAGCCATTCTCGGCTCGCTGGAGAAGCTCGGCACCGACGAGGTCGCCGCGCGTATCCTGCATGCCGGTGTCGGCGGCATCTCGGAATCGGACGTGACGCTCGCGGAAGGTTTTAACGCCGCGATCATCGGCTTCTCGGTTCGTGCCAACAAGGAGGCCGCTGCGGCCGCCAAGCGCAACGGCATCGAGATTCGCTACTACAACATCATCTACGACCTCGTGGACGACGTGAAGAAGGCGATGAGCGGCCTGCTCGCGCCGACCTTGCGCGAAACCATGCTCGGCAATGCCGCGATCCTGGAGATATTCAACATCTCCAAGGTCGGCAAGGTCGCGGGCTGCCGCGTCACCGACGGCATTGTGGAACGCGGCGCCAACGTGCGCCTGATCCGCGACAACGTCGTCGTGCACGAAGGCAAGCTGTCGACGCTGAAGCGCTTCAAGGACGAAGTGAAGGAAGTCCAGTCCGGTCAGGAATGCGGCATGGCCTTCGAGAACTACCACGACATGCGCGCCGGTGACGTGATCGAGTGTTACCGCGTGGAGACGATCCAGCGCTCCCTGTAAGTCCAAATCTTACCGAAGCGCCTGGATCTTTTTTGAGCTGAAATTGCGGGAGTGCGATGGCCGGATTTAATCCGGCCATCCGCGCCTCATTCGTTTCAACAGGACAAACGACAATGTTCGTGTCCCAAACGCGGGCACGACGAGGTGATTTTCGACCATGCCCCGCCATCATCAGAAAAAGAGTTCCGCACCCGGCGGCTCGCAGCGCCAGCTGCGCGTCGGCGAGCAGGTTCGCCACGCGATGGCCGAGATTCTGGCGCAAGGCCATGTGCATGATGATGACCTCGAAGGTCACATCATCACCGTGCCGGAGGTACGGATGTCGCCCGACCTGAAGCTCGCAACGGTCTATGTCATGCCGCTCGGTGGCCGCGACACCGGGATCGTCATCGCTGCGCTCGAGCGCAACAAGAAATTCCTGCGCGGCGAAGTCGCGCGGCGCGTTAACCTGAAATTTGCACCCGACCTTCGCTTCCGTGTCGACGAACGATTCGACGAAGCGGAACGGATCGAGAAGCTTTTGCGAACACCTGCGGTGCAGAAGGACCTCGAACGGGACTTGGAACAGGATCCGGATTCGGATCGGGAAGAAGAACAATGACGATGGACCCGGCTCACGGCACGACCGGCGGCGAAGAGGCCGATCAGCGCGACGTGCAGAAGAATAATTTTGCGGACATGAGCGGCAATTCCCAGCCGCACCAAGAGCCGCGCCGCGTCAACAACGATCCGCGCGCCCCCAAGCAGAAGGGCAATCAGCCGCGCCGCGACCGCCGCGACGTCCACGGCTGGGTCGTGCTCGACAAGCCGATCGGCATGACTTCGACGCAGGCGGTTGCCGTGCTCAAGCGCCTGTTCAACGCCAAACGCGCCGGTCATGCCGGCACGCTCGATCCGCTCGCCTCCGGCGGCCTGCCGATCGCGCTCGGCGAGGCCACCAAGACCGTCCCCTTCGTCATGGACGGCCGCAAGCGCTACCAGTTCACCGTGTGCTGGGGCGAGGAACGCGACACCGACGACATCGAGGGCCGGGCCACCGCGACCTCCGACCAGCGCCCGACCCGGGAGGCCATTCTGGCCCTCTTGCCCCGCTTTACCGGGGTCATCGAGCAGATCCCGCCGCGCTATTCCGCGATCAAGGTCCAGGGCGAGCGCGCCTACGACCTCGCCCGCGACGGCGAGATCGTGGAATTGGCCCCGCGCCCGGTCGAAATCCACCAATTAAACCTTATAGATCAACCAGATAACGATCGGGCGGTGTTCGAAGCCGAGTGCGGCAAGGGAACCTATGTCCGCGCGCTCGCCCGCGATATGGGCCGGATTCTCGGCACCTACGGCCATATCTGCGCGCTGCGGCGGACCCTGGTCGGCCCATTTGGCGAGAACGACATGATTCCGCTGGATCAGTTGGAGGCTTTGTGCGATAGAGCCGCGTCCGGCGAGGGCAGCCTCGCCGACGCGCTTATGCCCGTTGAGACCGCGCTGGACGACATCCCGGCACTGGCCGTCACTCGGGCTGATGCGGCAAGGCTCCATCGGGGTCAGGCCGTTTTGTTGCGCGGACGGGATGCGCCCACTAGTAGCGGCACAGTCTATGTCACGGTGGCAGGCCGTCTTTTGGCGCTTGCTGAAGTCGGCAATGGCGAAATCATCCCCAAGCGTGTGTTCAACCTGACCGGCCTGACTGCCAGCGCCGATCGCAACGAGAGAAATTGACGATGTCGATTGCCGCAGAACGCAAAGCGGAAGTCATCAAGACGAATGCCAACAAGGCCGGCGACACCGGCTCGCCCGAGGTTCAGGTCGCGATCCTGTCGGAACGCATCAACAACCTCACCAGCCATTTCAAGACCCACGTGAAGGACAACCATTCGCGTCGCGGCCTCTTGAAGCTGGTCTCGACCCGCCGTTCGCTCCTCGACTACCTCAAGAAGAGGGACGAGGCGCGCTACAAGGCGCTGCTCGAGAAGCACAACATTCGTCGTTAAGAGTTCTTGCGCGCGCCAAACGGCGCGCGTTTTCGCGCGTGGTTTTCGACGAAAGCGTTTGTTTAAAGGTTTTTGATCGAGGCTGCGTGCGCGTCGGATACTGGCCGTTGACGGTCAGCATCCGGGCATGATGGGCGAAGACCGCGCTTCGGTGTTCGCGTTCGTGCCGACTGACAGTCCAGCAGCAATCCGGCGGCTGGGCACAACGGGCAAGGCGCCCGTATGACCCGAAAGGATGGACGCCATCCGAAATCCAAAAACCATGGCAGGATCGCAGGACGCTGATCATCCGCTCCGATCAGCGTCCCGCAATCTTGCGCATGGTTTTTGTTTTTCGAGCCGTCCCTTCTTTCGAGAACCCATGAAAGAAGACCTCTATGTTCAATAAGCATTCAGTCGAAATCGACTGGGGTGGACGTCCCCTCAAGCTCGAAACCGGCAAGATCGCACGCCAGGCCGACGGCGCCGTCGTCGCCACCTATGGCGAGACCGTGGTGCTCGCCACCGTCGTCGCCGCGAAGTCGCCGCGCGAAGGCGTCGACTTCCTGCCGCTGACCGTCGACTACCAGGAAAAGACCTACGCCGCGGGCCGCATTCCCGGCGGCTATTTCAAGCGCGAGGGCCGTCCGACCGAGAAGGAGACGCTGGTCTCCCGCCTGATCGACCGTCCGATCCGTCCGCTGTTCGTCGACGGTTGGCGCAACGAGACCCAGGTGATCGTTACCGTGCTGTCGCACGACATGGAGAACGACCCTGACATCGTGGCGCTGGTGGCCTCGTCGGCGGCGCTGACCCTGTCCGGCGCGCCCTTCAAGGGCCCGATCGGCGCAGCCCGCGTCGGCTTCGCCAATGACGAGTTCATCCTCAACCCGACGCTCGACGAGATGGTCGACACCCACCTCGACCTCGTCGTCGCCGGCACCGCCGACGCCGTGCTGATGGTCGAATCGGAAGCCAAGGAGCTGAACGAAGAGATCATGCTCGGCGCCGTGATGTTCGGTCACCGCCACTTCCAGCCGGTGATCAACGCGATCATCGAGCTCGCCGAGAAGGCCGCCAAGGAGCCGCGCGAAGTCACCGTCATCGACAATTCGGCGCTCGAAAAGGAAATGCTCGGCCTCGTCGAGCAGGAGCTGCGCGCCGCCTACGCCATTCCGATCAAGCAGGATCGCTACGCCGCGGTCGGCAAGGTCAAGGAAAAGGTGATTGCCCATTACTTCCCTGAAGGGCAGGAGCCGAAATACGACAAGCTGCGCATCGGCGGCGTGTTCAAGGAGCTCGAAGCCAAGATCGTTCGCTGGAACATCCTCGACACCGGCAAGCGTATCGACGGCCGCGACAGCAAGACCGTGCGCAACATCGTCGCCGAAGTCGGCGTGCTGCCCCGCGCCCACGGTTCGGCGCTGTTCACCCGCGGCGAGACCCAGGCGCTGGTCGTGACCACGCTCGGCACCGGCGAGGACGAGCAGTACATCGACGCGCTGTCGGGAACGTACAAAGAGACGTTCCTGCTGCACTACAATTTCCCTCCCTACTCGGTCGGTGAGACCGGCCGCCTCGGCGGCACCAAGCGCCGCGAGATCGGCCACGGCAAGCTCGCCTGGCGCGCGATCCACCCGGTGCTGCCGCCGCATCACGAGTTCCCCTACACCACGCGCGTGGTGTCGGAGATCACCGAGTCGAACGGTTCGTCCTCGATGGCTTCAGTCTGCGGCGCCTCGCTCGCGCTGATGGATGCCGGCGTGCCGTTGAAGCGGCCGACCGCGGGTATCGCGATGGGCCTGATCCTCGAAGACAAGCGCTTCGCGGTTCTCTCGGACATCCTCGGTGACGAGGACCATCTCGGCGACATGGACTTCAAGGTCGCCGGTACCGAGCAGGGCATCACCTCGCTCCAGATGGACATCAAGATCGAGGGCATCACCGAAGAGATCATGAAGGTCGCGCTCGGTCAGGCCAAGGACGGGCGTATCTACATCCTCGGCGAGATGTCCAAGGCGCTCACCAATGCCCGCGCCGAGCTCGGCGAATACGCGCCGCGCATCGAGACCTTCAAGATCGCCACCGACAAGATCCGTGAAGTGATCGGCACCGGCGGCAAGGTGATCCGCGAGATCGTCGAGAAGACCGGCGCCAAGGTCAACATCGAGGACGACGGCACCGTGAAGGTCGCCTCCAGCGACGGCGAGGCGATGAAGGCCGCGATCAAGTGGATCAAGTCGATCGCCTCCGATCCGGAAGTCGGCCAGATCTATGACGGCACCGTCGTCAAGGTGATGGAGTTCGGCGCCTTCGTGAACTTCTTCGGCTCCAAGGACGGTCTCGTCCACATCAGCCAGCTCGCCTCGGCGCGGGTGCAGAAGACCTCCGACGTCGTCAAGGAAGGCGACAAGGTCAAGGTCAAGCTGCTCGGCTTCGACGACCGCGGCAAGACCCGTCTGTCGATGAAGGTCGTCGACCAGACCACCGGCGAAGACCTCGAAGGCAAGGGCGGCGAGGGCGAGAAAGCGCCGCGCGAAGCTGCCGGCGAGTAGTCTCGCGACATCAGAAAAAACGAAGGGCGGCCAAAAGGCCGCCCTTTTTGTTTGTGGTCGCTCCGGACGATATGCCCACCTCTCCCGCAAGCGGGAGAGGTGAAACACCTCAGGCCGCGATGTCGTACCGGTCGAGGTTCATCACCTTGGTCCAAGCCTTTGCGAAGTCCTTCACGAACTTCTCCTTTGCGTCGGAGGTTGCGTAAACCTCGGCATAGGCGCGGAGCTGCGAGTGCGCGCCGAAGATCAGGTCGACGCGCGTGCCGGTCCACTTCACCGCGTTGGTCTTGCGGTCGCGGGCCTCGTAGCTGCCGTCAGCCGCCGCCGTCCACTGCGCGCTCATGTCGAGCAGGTTGACGAAGAAGTCGTTGCTCAGCGTGCCGACTTTCGCGGTGAGGACGCCGTGCTTCGAGCCGTTCGCATTGGCGCCGAGCACGCGCAGGCCGCCAACCAGCGCCGTCATCTCCGGCCCGGTGAGTCGCAGAAGCTGCGCGCGATCGACGAGCGCCTCTTCCTGCTGCATGAACTGATGCCGCTTGCCGATGAAGTTGCGGAAACCGTCGGCCCGCGGCTCCAGGGGAGCAAAGGAAGCAGCGTCGGTCTGTTCCTGCGAGGCATCCATGCGCCCCGGGGTGAAGCCGACCTTGACGTCAACGCCGGCATCCTTCGCGGCCTTCTCGACCGCGGCGGTGCCGCCGAGGACGATGAGGTCCGCAAGCGAGACCTTCTTCGCGCCGGACGACGCGTTGAAGTCTTTCTGGATCGCTTCGAGCTTGCCGAGCACTTTGGCGAGCTGGGCCGGCTCGTTCACCTCCCAATCCTTCTGCGGAGCAAGCCGTATGCGCGCGCCATTGGCGCCGCCGCGCTTGTCCGAGCCACGATACGTCGAGGCGGAGGCCCAGGCCGCGGAGACCAGCTCCGAGACCGAGAGACCCGACGCCAGGATTTTGGTTTTCAGCGCGGCGATGTCCTGATCGCTGGCCAGCTCGTGATCCAGGCCCGGGATCGGATCCTGCCAGATCAGCGTCTCCTTCGGCACCAGCGGTCCGAGATAGCGCTGGATCGGGCCCATGTCGCGATGGGTGAGCTTGAACCATGCGCGGGCAAAGGCGTCCGCGAACTGATCCGGATTCTCCAGGAAGCGACGCGAGATCTTCTCGTAGGCCGGATCGAGGCGCAGCGACAGGTCGGTCGTCAGCATCGTCGGCCGATGCTTCTTCGACTTGTCGAACGCATCCGGAATGATCGCCTCGGCGCCCTTGGCCGTCCACTGGTTCGCACCGCCCGGGCTCTTCGTCAGCTCCCATTCGTACTTGAACAGGTTCTCGAAGAAGTTGTTGCCCCACTTCGTCGGCGTCGTCGTCCACGTCACCTCGAGACCGCTGGTAATAGCATCGCCCGAGTGGCCCGAAGCGTGCTTGCTCTTCCAGCCGAGACCCTGATCTTCCAGCGCGCCCGCTTCCGGCTCCGGTCCGACCAGCGAGGGATCACCCGCGCCATGGGTCTTGCCGAAGGTATGACCGCCAGCGATCAGCGCGACGGTTTCCTCGTCGTTCATCGCCATGCGCGCGAAGGTCTCGCGGATGTCCTTTGCCGCGGCGACCGGATCCGGCTTGCCGTTTGGCCCTTCCGGATTGACGTAGATGAGGCCCATCTGCACCGCACCGAGCGGCTCGGCGAGTTCGCGTTCGCCGCTGTAGCGCTCATCGCCGAGCCACGTGCCCTCTGGACCCCAATAGAGCTCTTCCGGCTCCCAGACATCGACACGGCCGCCGGCAAAACCGAAGGTCTTGAAGCCCATCGATTCCAGCGCGACATTGCCGGCGAGCACCATCAAATCGGCCCAGGAGATCTTGCGGCCGTATTTCTGCTTGATCGGCCAGAGCAGACGGCGGGCCTTGTCGAGGTTGGCGTTGTCGGGCCAGCTGTTGAGCGGGGCGAAACGCTGCTGACCGGCGCCGGCGCCACCACGGCCGTCCGTGGTGCGATAGGTGCCCGCGCTGTGCCAGGCCATGCGGATCATCAGGCCGCCATAGTGACCGAAGTCGGCCGGCCACCATTCCTGCGAGTTCGTCATCAGTGCGGTCAGGTCCTTGATGACCGCATTCAGGTCGAGCGACCTGAATTCCGTGGCGTAGTCGAAGTCCTTATCCATCGGGTCGGACTTGGGGGAATTCTTGTGCAGCATCTCGATGCTGAGCTGAGTTGGCCACCAATCGCGGTTCGCCGGCACGCGTTTTCCACCCGGAAACGGGCACTTCGAAGTGTCGTCCATGAATACCTCCTCTGGTGGCGTCGAACTCGCGCCTCTGACCAGGTAGAAGCACTCTAGGCTGCGCCTTCGATCAGGGGAAGTTGACTTTAATGATCGCTGCGATAAGATTTTCTGATGATGAACGTGACCATGCGGCAGCTCCGGTATTTCGATGCGCTGGCACGCCACGGCCATTTTGGCCGCGCAGCTGAGTCCTGTTCCATCTCGCAACCGGCCTTGTCGATGCAGATCAAGGAGCTGGAGGAGGCGCTCGGCGGCCTGCTGCTGGAGCGTAGCGCGCGGCAGGTGGCGCTGACCCGATTTGGCGAGGAGCTCGCGCAGCGCGTCCGCGACATTCTGCGCTCGGTCGACGAACTCGGCGATTTCGCCCGCGCCTCGCAGGACCGTTTCGCCGGCCGGTTGCGCATCGGCATGATTCCGACGATCGCGCCCTATCTCCTGCCCACGATCACCAAAAATCTCACGCGCTTGCATCCGGAGCTCGACATCCGCGTGCGCGAGACAATGACGCCGCGGCTGATCCAGGAGCTGGTGGAAGGCCGGCTCGACACCGCCATCGTCGCGTTGCCGGTGTCCGAGCCCTCGCTCACCGAGGTCGCCCTGTTCGAGGAGAAATTCCTGCTGGTGCGGCCGGGCTCCGATGAGGGCACACCTGCGCCATCGCGGGAGATGATGCGCGAGATGCGGCTGTTGCTGCTCGAAGAGGGGCACTGCTTCCGCGATCAGGCGCTGTCGTTCTGCAACATGCAATCGGCGCCGCCGCGCGAGATGCTGGATGCCAATTCGCTGTCGACGCTGGTCCAGATGGTCAGCGCCGGCATCGGCGTCACGTTGATTCCGGAGATGGCGGTGCCGGTGGAGACGCGATCGGCCTCGGTCTCGCTGTCGCGCTTCCGCGACCCCGAGCCGTCGCGCACCATCGGCATGGTCTGGCGCAAGACCAGCCCACTGGCGCGGCAGCTGCTTCAGATTTCCGAGGTGGTGTGCATGTCGGCCGGCAAGGTGCGCGCGCGGCAATCCGTACGCAGCCAGCGGGCATAGGGCCGCGATGTCGCGTCTCGTCATCCGCCCCGCCCGTGCAGACGAATATGACGAGATCGGCCGCGTCTGGATGGAGAGCTGGGTCTCGACCGGGCTTGCCGAGGCGAGCAACTTCCTGCTGGCGAACCTGCGCGCGCGTGTCCGGCGTGAGATGGAGGATGGCTGGACCCTGTTCGTCGCCGACGACAACGGCACGATCGCCGCCATGCTGGCGCTGCATCTGCCGAAGCTCTATCTCGACCAGCTGTTCGTCGCGCCCGCCTATCAGGGGCAATCGCTCGGCCGGCAATTGCTCGCCTTCACGCGAACCCGGATGCCCGACGAAATTGAACTGCGCTGCGTGCGCGAGAACGAAAAGGCATGGCGCTGGTACGAGCGCGAAGGCTTTGTGTTCGAGAACGAAGATATCTCCCAGATCACGGGCTTCACGATGAAATGCTATCGGTGGAGGAGGCAGGGGGCCATCGGATAGGCAGCGAGGGAGGGGTGCAGCTTGCGGTTGTCACGATCCCCACCTAGTGTGGTGTTGCCGATAACCTCCAGTCTCTGATCTCCCGGAATCCATGGTTCGAATTTCTGTCTCGCTGATTGCGCTCCTGTCGATGTTCAGCTCGGCGGTCGCGCAAACTCCTCCCGCACCCACCACGCCTCCCGCTCAAGCTGCGGCACCAGGCAAGCCGGCGGCCAAAAAGGCGGTGCCGAAGGCCAAACCGGCTGCAAAACAGCCGGCCGCGGTGGAGAGCGGCCCCTGTCAGATTGGCGTCATATCCGCGATTGGAGACCAGTTCTCAGTACAACATGTCGGCGTCACAATGTTTGGCAACGAGTACATGGAGGCGCCGATCGAGACGTGGGGTATCGATGATCTGTTCGTCGCGAGGGTTCGCGCCGCCGCTCCCGGCACGGCTGTCCGAAAGATCGCTTACGCAAGCGGAGCCTTCAGGCCGTACTATCATCCGGAAGCGAAACTGTTCCGCAATGACCGCGATGACCTGACGGCCCTGGTGCGGCAGATCGCCGGAACCGCAAATTGCGAACGCTACATCGTAGCCACGAAATCCCGCGTTTCGGTTGATGGCACCAATCAGTCAATCGAGGGCCTCGGGGTCTACAAGAATTGGGCGAGCCCTTCCGGGCGCGGCGTCGTGGTTGCGTATTACCGCATAAACGTTTTTGACGGACGAACGTTCGACATCCATCGAGCGCCCACCCGGAGCTTCGGGGATGTGCTTGCTTCGAGCTTTTCCAACAAGAACGACAATATGCAAATCCTCAACAATCTCGAGTTTCCCAAGACCCCTGAACAGGTGACCAACAGCGCCTTGCTGCGTGACAGCACGCGCGGCCTACTCACGGCCCAGCTGGACAAATATCTATCCGCGTACATCAAGGGCGAGTAAGCGTCTTTGCCGAGGGGACGCGACAAAGCCTATCGCTCGTCCGCTTCCTGCGGCTGGGCTGCATTTGACGTTATAGCCCGGCTCGTCGTCCTTGCGGCCGTCGTGTGGTGCTTTTCGATATCTGCTTGGGCGCAGACCAAATCGGTATCACCGGGGACTGAGACGGCAGGACCTGCCGTCAAGCAAAACAACAACAAGACGATCACACGGCGTGAAGCGACGGGCAAACCCGCTCCCGTGGTCGGTGGCTCGTGCGACTTCGGTGTCGTCGTCACCACCGGCGATGAGTTCACCGTGTTGACGACCGGCCTGACCATATTTCAGAACAAGCAGATGGTGGTCTCGATCCCAGGCTGGGGACTCAACGATCTGATCTTCGCGCGGACTCGCGCCGCGATCCCTGCCGGCATGTCCGTTCTGAGAATCCCCTACAACCCAGCGAAATTTCCGCCCCACGATGAGTCCAAGGACACATTGAAGGACAGGTTATTCCGCGATCTCAACGCGGAGTTGGCCGGATACTTGCGCGAGGTCGTGAAAGGAACGAATTGCCGGCACTACATCCAGATCCTCAATTCAATCAGCCCTTTCGGGTCATCCAACTATACGGTCCGCGGCTTCGGCATCCTCAACCATGATGTGGTGCTCGGGCGTCGCATCTATCTCTACGCCTTGGCGTTTATCCGCGTCTTCGACGGGCGCGACTTCTCCCTTGTCAGACAGAGCTCTGCGCTGATTAACGTGCATCATTCCCTTGTGGTGCAGAGGCTTCTGGGTGTGCAAATCGGCGGCCCCTATCGCGAACTACCCGCAGAATCGTTTCCAACGCGCCCTGAAGATGCAGCCGGCAATCCCGCACTGCGTGACGGCGTGCGCACCATGCTGACGGAAAGTCTCGATAAGACTCTGCCGCTTTTGCTCGGGCATCAACCAGCAGCGCGTAACAGCGACGCGCGCTGATCAGTTCTACTCCGGCGTCTTCAAATCGTCCGGCTTCGGCATCAGGACGATGTTGTAGCCGGAATCGACATAGTGGATCTCGCCGGTCACGCCGCCGGAGAGATCCGACAGCAGATACAGCGCCGAGCCGCCGAGCTCGTCGAGCGTGACACCGCGGCGAAGCGGCGAATGTTTTTGCATGAAGGCGAACATCGCGCGCGCCTCGCCGATGCCCGAGCCGGCGAGCGTGCGGATGGGGCCTGCGGAGATCGCGTTGACGCGGATGCAGCGCGGCCCGAAATCGGAGGCGAGATAGCGCACCGAGGCTTCCAGCGCCGCCTTGGCCACGCCCATCACGTTGTAATTCGGCATCGCGCGCATCGAGGCGCCGAAGGTCAGCGTGATCATGCTGCCGCCCTCGCTCATCAGCTCGGCGGCGCGTTTTGCGACCTCCGTGAACGAGAAGCAGGAGATCACCATGGTGCGCGAAAAATTCTCGCGGCTGGTATCGGCGTAGCGGCCCTTGAGCTCGTTCTTGTCGGCAAAGCCGATCGCGTGGATGACGAAATCGAGCTTGCCCCATTTTTCGCGGAGCGCATCGAAGGTCGCATCGACACTGGCAATGTCCTCGACGTCGCAGGGCAGCACCAGGTCCACGCCAAGTGATTCCGCCAGCGGCTTGACGCGCTTGCCGAGGGCCTCGCCCTGGAAGGTGAAGGCAAGCTCGGCGCCGTGCGCATGCAGCGTCTTCGCCATGCCCCAAGCGATCGAATGATCATTGGCGATGCCCATGATCAGACCGCGCTTGCCTTTCATCAAACCTTCCATTGCCTCGTAGCTCCCACTATTCCGAGGTCATCGCCCGCCTTGTGCGCGCTGCGCACTGGGGCGGGCGATCCAGTATTCCAGAGACGGTCGTGCTAAATTGAGAAGCCGCAGCGTACTGGATGCCCCGCTCCCGTGCGCATTGCGCGCAAGCGGGGCATGACAGCCGTGCTGGCTCACACGTCCAACCGGCTGAACACCAGCGTGGCGTTGGTGCCGCCGAAGCCGAAGGAGTTCGACAGCACGGTGCCGATTTTGACGTTGTCGATACGCTTGCGCACGATCGGCATGTCGGCGAACGCGGGATCGAGCTCCTGGATGTGGGCGCTCTCGCAGATGAAGCCGTTGTTCATCATCAGCAGCGAGTAGATCGCTTCCTGCACGCCGGTGGCGCCCAGCGAGTGGCCGGTCAGCGCCTTGGTCGCCGAGATCGGCGGACACTTCTCACCGGCGCCAAACACCCTGCGGAGCGCGTCGATCTCCGGCGGATCGCCGGCCGGCGTCGATGTCGCGTGCGGATTGATGTAGTCGACCTTGGTCTTCACGGTCGACATCGCCATGCGCATGCAGCGCTCGGCGCCTTCACCTGACGGCGCGACCATGTCGTAGCCGTCGGACGTCGCGCCGTAGCCGACGATCTCGCCGTAAATGCGCGCGCCGCGTGCCTTGGCATGCTCGAGCTCTTCCAGCACGAGGACGCCCGCACCGCCGGCGATGACAAAACCGTCGCGGTTGACGTCGTAGGGACGCGAGGCTGTGGCGGGCGTGTCGTTGTATTTCGAGGACATCGCGCCCATGGCGTCGAACAGCACCGACAGCGACCAATCGAGCTCCTCGCAGCCGCCGGCGAAGATGACGTCCTGCTTGCCGATCTGGATCGTCTCATAGGCGTTGCCGACACAATGGTTCGACGTGGCGCAGGCCGACGAGATCGAATAGTTCACGCCCTTGATCTTGAACCAGGTCGCAAGCGTCGCCGACGCCGTGGAGGACATCGCCTTCGGCACTGCAAACGGTCCGACGCGCTTCGGCCCCTTGGTGCGGGTGATGTCGGCGGCCTCGACGATGGTGCGGGCGGACGGGCCGCCGGAGCCCATGATGATGCCGGTGCGGATGTTGGAGACTTCGTCAGGCGATAGACCAGAATCCTGGATCGCCTGCTCCATCGCGATGTGGTTCCAGCCGGCACCCTGGCCGAGGAAGCGCATCGCACGCCGGTCGACAACCGTGGCAGGATCGATCGTCGGCGCACCTTGCACCTGCGAACGGAAGCCGAGCTCGGCATATTTCTCAGCCCGCGAAATGCCCGACTTCGCCTCGTGAAGGCTCGCAAGCACTTCCTGGGTGTTGTTTCCGATGGACGAGACGATGCCCATCCCGGTGACCACAACCCGCCTCATGACAGCCTCGCCTCAATCGTTGTCTTCGTGATGATGCGCTCAGCCCAGGCTAGCGCCCTGCTTGAACAGGCCGACCTTCAGATCCTTCGCCCGATAGATAATCTGGTCATCGACCGAAAGCCATCCGTCGGCGATCCCGAGGACCAGCTTTGAACGCATCACGCGCTTGATATCGATGTTGTACACAACCTTGCGGGCCTCGGGCAGCACCTGGCCGCTGAACTTCAGCTCGTTCAGGCCGAGGGCGCGGCCGCGACCTTCGCCCCCGGTCCAGCCCAGATAGAAGCCGACCATTTGCCACAGCGCGTCGAGGCCGAGGCAGCCGGGCATCACCGGGTCGTTCTTGAAGTGGCAGCCGAAAAACCAGAGATCGGGCTTCACGTCGAGCTCGGCGCGCACCACCCCCTTGCCGAATTCGCCGCCGGTCTCGGAGATTTCCGTGATGCGGTCGAACATGAGCATCGGCGGCAGCGGCAATTGGGCATTGCCGGGGCCGAACATCTCGCCGCGGCCACAGGCCAGCAGATCTTCATATTCGTAACCGTTGCGCCTGTTCAGCATGCGGAAGCCTCTGTGTTCTAACCCCGATTGAGCGGCGTTTCTGGCAAAATGGGCCCCGTCCTGTTCGGAAAGCAACGCCTGTTGCCATCGCCGGACGAGACTACCGAAAGACCGGGATGGTTTACGGACGGCCCTCAATGCCTGGCTGCGCCAAAATCGGCTAAGCGGAACCGCGCGCTCTCTAACACAGGCCATTTGGGGTAGCAAAGCGCTCTCATGAAGGTAAAATGACGGGGGCCCGGCCCGGTTCCTTACCTGATTAGAACCACTCTAGTTGCGAGAAACTTGCATCTGCATCTATCTCTCCATATATGTTGCAGGATGATAGTTTTCACGCGTAGCCGAAGCTGGAAATGAGCGAAAATAACGCGCCCCGTCACGACGAAGAGGCCCATGCGGCGGCTCTTATGTCCGGCCGTCAGCCGGCTTTGACCGGCTGCCCGTGGCATGACGTCAATGAGATGCTCCAGTCCGCGGGGCTTCGTCCGACGCGTCAGCGCATGGCGCTCGGCTGGCTCCTGTTCGGCAAGGGGGCACGTCACCTCACGGCTGAAATGCTCTACGAGGAAGCGACGCTGGCCAAGGTGCCGGTCTCGCTGGCGACCGTCTACAACACGCTGAACCAGCTCACCGATGCCGGTCTGCTGCGTCAGGTCAGCGTCGACGGCACCAAGACCTATTTCGACACCAACATCACGACCCACCATCACTACTACCTCGAGAACAGCCATGAGCTGGTCGACATCGAGGATCCGCATCTGGCGTTGTCCAAGATGCCGGAGGTGCCCGCGGGTTACGAGATCGCCCGCATCGACATGGTCGTGCGGCTGCGCAAGAAGCGCTAGTTTGTCGTCCCGGCGAAGGCCGGGACCCATACCGCGAGGTTCATCGGTAGGCTCAGGTATCTTTACCGCGGGACGACTGGACAACGACCAGTCTTCGCCAAACACCTGCCTGTGGTTATGGATCCCGGCCTTCGCCGGGACGACCCCCAGTCAGTTCACCTGCTCGTCCGAGTAGACGCCCCACAGACGCTCCTGCTGGATCCAGCCGTCAAAGCCGTTGCCGAGGACGTGGCACCAGTTTGCGGTGCACTTCTTCACCTGTGTGACGACGCCGGCCTGGAGCCTGGCTGCAACCGCGCTGTCGGGATCGGCGCGATCGTAGATCGGCGCGAGGTCGTCCTTGTGCTTCATGGTGACGACAGCGGTACGGCGGCCCGACAGCAGCGAGTGATAGACCCAGCCCTCTGCGCCCTCGGAATCGCGCACCCGGCGCCAGTTCTCGAACTCGGCGGTGATTTCGACCGGCAGGCCGGAGCGGGTGTAGACCCAGGCGACGTCGTTGTCCTTGGTCGGGCCTGCGCGGACGTTGACGTGATCCGATTTGAGGCTGACGTAGCGCGGCACCGGCAGGCCGCTGGCGGTCTGGGGAGTGTTGTCCTTCGCCGAATGACCGGGGCTGACCGAGGCGCTCAACCAGATGCTAACCAGCGCCATCACCAAACAAAACCGCCCCAACGCCATCAACCCGTCTCCTGTCGAGGACCCGGCCAAGCCGGATCCCCACCCCAAATTCCAAAATCCTGCCGCGGTCGCCCCCTTCCCGCCCCACGCGGGTGTTCCCTAGCCCCTTGCCCGTGGTTCTTGTCTTGGCCCGGCCTTCTGATAGAGAGGACGGACGCTTGAACAACCAGTTTGCCCCGATTTTCCGGGTGGAAATGTCGGGAGAGCTTGAAGGAAACGCCGGGGACGACACGGCAAAAGGCAGTGTCGAACAACCGGGTTAATGAGGCCTCAACGGCCGGCCTTTGGCGACAGAGGCGGCCTGCGACGCCTCATGAGGGCAGGACATGTCGGTGAAGAAAAAGCCCCTCGTCGTGGTGACGCGCAAGCTTCCGGACTCGATCGAGACCCGGATGCGCGAGCTGTTCGACGCGCGGATCAATCTCGACGACACGCCGATGTCGGCCGAGCAGATCGCGGAAGCCGCGCGCACCGCCGACATCCTGGTTCCGACCGTCACCGATCACATCTCGGCCGACATCGTCAACCAGCCCGACTGCAAGCTGAAACTGATCGCCAATTTCGGCAACGGCGTCGACAATATCGACGTCGAGGCCGCGCATGCCCGCGGCATCACCGTCACCAACACGCCGAAGGTTTTGACTGAAGACACCGCCGACATGACCATGGCGCTGATCCTCGCCGTGCCCAGGCGGATGATCGAAGGCGCCTCGATCCTGACGGAAGGAAAACCCTGGCCCGGCTGGTCGCCGACCTGGATGCTCGGCCACCGCATCGGCGGAAAGCGCCTCGGCATCATCGGCATGGGCCGCATCGGCCAGGCGGTCGCGCGCCGCGCCCGCGCTTTCGGCCTGCAGATCCACTATCACAACCGCCGGCCCGTGGCGCCGAAGATCGCCGAGGAGCTGGGCGCGACCTATTGGGAAAGCCTCGACCAGATGCTGGCGCGGATGGACATCATCTCGGTGAATTGTCCGCACACGCCCGCGACCTACCATCTGCTGTCGGCGCGCCGGCTGAAGCTGATCCGCAAGGACGCCTACATCGTCAACACCGCACGCGGCGAGGTCACCGACGAGGATACGCTGATCAAGCTGATCGAAGGCGGCGAGATCGGCGGCGCCGGCCTCGACGTCTACGAGCACGAGCCCGCGGTGAACCCGAAACTGGTGCGGCTCGCCAAGGCCGGCAAGGTGACGCTGCTGCCGCATATGGGCTCGGCCACCATCGAAGGCCGCGTCGAGATGGGCGAGAAGGTGATCATCAACATCCGCACCTTCCTCGACGCCCACAAGCCGCCGGATCGCGTGCTGCCGAGCATGCTCTGAAGGGGTTAGTGTTTGAGCGTGATCTTGTCGGAAAACCCCTGCACACTTTTCCGGATCATGCTCTAGGCGTCTCGCGCTTGCGCCAATCCCCGAGGAAATCGATGAACGCGCGCAGCGCGGGCGGCGTCTGGCGCCGGCTTGGATAATACAGGAACGGGCCCGGAAACGGTTCGCACCAATCCTCCATCAAGCTGACCAGCGTGCCGGACTTCACGGCTTCTCCGACATAGCCATCGAGACTTGCCCAGATGCCCGCGCCGGCGAGCGCGGCGTGCATGGCAAGGTTCATATTGGTCGAGATCAGTTTTGCGGGCGGATCGACTTTCACGATCTGGCCAGCTTTCTCGAATTCCCAATCGTGCATGACGCCGCTCGAGTAGCGGGCGCGAATGCAATCATGGTCGAGCAGGTCCTTCGGGTGTTTCGGCTTGCCGCGGCGCGCGACGTAGTCGGGCGAGGCGACGACGACATAGCTCTGCGGGCCGCTCAGCGGGATTGCCACCATGTCCTGCGCGAGATGCTCGCCGTAACGCACGCCGGCATCGTAGCCCGCGCTGACAATGTCGACGAACCCGCTTTCGGAGACGATATCGAGATCGACCTGCGGGTACGCCGCGAGGAACGGTCCGACCATCGGCGCCAGCACGAGGTCGACCGCCGGCGGCGGCGCGTTGATGCGCAGGCGGCCCGAGGCCACCTCGCGCAGGCCGCGGACCTGATCCAGGGCGTCGCCGACATCGCGCAAGGCCGGAGCGACGCGCGACAGCAGCAGTTCGCCCGCCTCGGTCAGGGCGACGCTGCGGGTGGTGCGGTTCATCAGGCGGACGCCGAGGCGCTCCTCCAGGTCCCGCAGCCGCTGGCTAAGGCTCGACACCGACACGCGAATTTCGACCGCCGCACGCCGGAAATTGCGGGTACGGGCAACCGCTACGAAGATGTCGAGATCGCGCAAATCGGGGTCGGCCATTGTTCGCTAATGTGAACAAGCTATTCTGGATTGTCCAGCTTATCGGCGTAATCGATTAGGCGCATATCCCCCTCGTCACGCGGCGCAATCAGCTGCCGCCTCTCGAGGAGAGCCATCATGGAACAGCGCAAACTCGGTTCAACCGGTCCGACCGTCTCCGCCCTCGGTCTCGGCTGCATGGGCATGTCCGAAGTCTATGGGCCCGCCGATCGCGACGAGAGCATCGCCACGATCCACGCGGCGCTCGATGCCGGCATCACCCTGGTCGACACCGGCGATTTCTACGCCATGGGCCACAATGAAATGCTGGTCCGCGAGGCGCTGAAGGAAGTCCCGCGCGAACAAGTGCAGATCAGCGTCAAGTACGGCGCGCTGCGCGGCCCGGCCGGCGACTTCGTCGGGATCGATTCGCGGCCGGCCGCGACGAGGAACTTCCTGGCCTATTCGCTGCAGCGACTCGGCACCGACTATATCGACGTCTATCGTCCCGCGCGTCTTGATCCCAACGTTCCGATCGAGGAGACGATCGGCGGCCTCGCCGATCTCGTGAAGGCGGGCTACATCAAACATATCGGCCTGTCCGAGGTCGGCTCCGACACCATCCGCCGCGCGCACGCCGTGCATCCGATCGCCGATCTCCAGATCGAATATTCGCTGATCGAGCGCGGCATCGAACGCGACATTCTCAAGACCTGCCGCGAGCTAGGCATCGGCATCACCGCTTACGGCGTGCTGGCGCGCGGCCTGATCAGCGGCCATTGGTCGAAGGATAGCGGCAAGGCCAGCCGCGACTACCGGCTGATGACGCCGCGCTTCCAGGGATCGAACCTCGACGCCAATCTCGCGCTGGTGGAGCAACTGCGCGCCATCGCCGCCGAGATCGGCGCGACGCCGGCGCAGGTCGCAATCGCCTGGGTGGCGGCGCAAGGTAAGGGGATCGTGCCGCTGGTCGGCGCGCGCACCCGCAACCGTCTCACGGAAGCGCTCGGCGCGACGAAAGTGACGCTGACACAGGTTCATCTCGCTGCACTGGCAAAAGCCTTCCCGCCCGATGTCGCCGCCGGCACGCGCTACGCGGCCGAGCAGATGGCGCACCTCGACAGCGAGAAGCCGGCCACGACGTAGCGGCTGCGATCAGGCGCGATGGGTGCTGAGGTCGGTGATCACAGGCCCATCGCCGTTGAGCGGATTGGCGGGATCGCGCGCGTAGCGCAGCGTCTCGAAGCGCATCGCGCGCGCGTCGATCATCAGGAGGCGGCCGACCAGGCCGTCGCCAAAGCCGACGATCTCGCGGATCGCCTCCAGCGCCATCATCGACCCCATCACGCCCGCAAGCGCACCCATGACGCCGGCCTCCGCGCAGGCGGGCACGGTGCCGGGCGGCGGCGCTTCCGGAAACAGGCAGCGATAGGTCGGATTGAACACGCCGTCCTCGTTCTTCTCATGCGCGCGGATAGTGGTCAGCGAGCCATCGAAGGTTCCGAGCGCGGCGGTGATCAGCGGCCGCTTCGCGAAGAAGCAGGCGTCCGAGACCAGATAACGCGTCGAGAAATTGTCGGAGCCGTCGAGCACGAGATCGTAGTCGCCAATCAGGCTGAGCGCATTGTCGGCGTTGAGCCAGGTGGCGTGGCCGACGAAGCGGACATGGGGATTGAGCGCGGAGATCCGCTCGGCGGCGCTCTCGACCTTGTGGCGGCCGATATCGGGCGTGGTGTGAATGACCTGGCGCTGGAGGTTGGACAGCGACACCACATCGTCATCGACCACGCCGAGCGTGCCGATGCCGGCGGCAGCCAGATACATCAAAGCGGGCGCACCCAACCCGCCGGCGCCGATCACCAGCGCGGAGGCCCGCTTCAGCGCAGCCTGGCCGGGACCACCGACATCGCGCAGCACGATATGGCGGGCATAACGTTCGAGTTCGTCCGGGCTCAGCATCGTCTTCCGCCTCTCCTACCAAGCCCTCGCTCGCAACCCCCATGGTGAGGAGCGCGGAACGCGCGTCTCGAACCATGCAGGCCCGGATCTCGCCCGTGGCCATCATTCGAGGCCACTCCTCAGGATAAGGACCTGGGTGCGTGGCTTAGCCACCACCTGAACCACCCCAACATTGTTCGCGACCAACGAGATGTGCTTCAATGGCATTGCGTTCAATGGGCTGGCTGGATTTGTCATGAGATCGATGCTTGCGGCAACACTGATGTTTGCGTCTGCCACAGGCGCGAACGCCCAGATAACGACGCCACAAATCCCCGGCACCAAGCCGAAGGTCGTCCAGACCGTTCCGATCAAGCCGCCCGCCGTCCAGACACCGTCGGAGACGGCGGACGGCATGACGCAAGGAGAGCGGCTGTCGCTGCAATCCGACCTCGCCTGGGTCGGCCAATATAACGGCGCGATCACCGGCGACGTCAGCACGCGGATGGTCGAGGCCATCAAGGAATACCAGAAGCTCAAGGGCAGCAAGCCGACCGGCGTGCTCAATCCGCAGGAGCGCGCCGCGCTCGCCGAGACCGCGCGCCGGAAGCAGGAGAATGTCGGCTGGAAGATCGTGACGGAGCCGACCAGCGGCGCCCGGCTCGGCATCCCCGGCAAGCTGGTGCCGCAGCAGGCGGCCGATGCCAACGGTTCGAAATGGACCTCGCCCACCGGAACGGTGCAGGTGCTGCTCAACCGCCGCAAGGAGGCGAACCCGACCACCGCAAAGCTGGCCGACGCGGAGAAGAAGGAGCCGGGTCGCAAGATCGACTACACCGTGGTGAAGCCTGATTTCTTCGTGCTGTCCGGATTACAGGGCCTGAAGAAATTCTATGTGCGCGGCACTTTCAAAGGGGACGAAGTCCGCATCCTGACGATCCTCTACGACCAGGCCACCGAGAACACGGTCGAGCCGGTCGTGATCGCGATGTCGAGCGCCTTCAATGCATTCCCGTCAGGGCCGCAAGCCGGGCCGCCGCCACGCAAGACGGTTGAGTACGGCACCGGCATCGTCGTCAGCGACGATGGTGCGATTGTCACCGACCGTCTCGTCACCGATAGCTGCATCGCGATCAGCATCGCCGGCTACGGCAGCGCCGACCGTCTCGCCGAGGACAAGGAGCACGATCTCGCGCTGCTGCACATCTACGGCGCGCGCGGCCTGAAGCCGCTCAGCCTGGCCGGCGGTATGGCGAAGACGAGCGTCGATGTCGTCGGTATTGCGGATCCCCAGAGCCAGGGCGGCGCGGCTGGCGTGTCGAGCCTCAAGGGCGCGCTGGCGCCGGTCACGAGCAGCGATTCCGCGCTGTCGCCTCCACCGGCGGTCGGATTCTCCGGCAGCCCGGCCATCGATGGCGACGGCAAGTTCGCCGGAGTCGCGCTGCTGAAGCCGGCGATGGTCGCGGGTCCCGCGACGTCGGTGCCGGTATCGCAGGCGGTGATGGTCTCGGCGGAGACGGTGCGCGATTTCCTGAAGGCGAATGGCGTTGCCGCGAATGGTAGCTCAACGGATGCAAAAGCCGCCGTCGTGCGCGTGATCTGCGTCAGGAAGTAGGACGAGCCACAACCACCGTTCCCTTGTGTCCCGGATGCGGTGCGGCAGAAATGCGTCCCGTTGAGCCACACCGCTTGCAAGGTCTCACGTGCTTTTGGGCGAAGGTCCGAGATTTTCGAGGGGCGCCGTCAGACGGCATGTAAGCCCGGCCGAGCCATACGAAACGTCAACAGAACCGCTGAAATCGTCTTCCAGCACCCGGGAAATAAGCCTCGAGCCAAAACCTGCGCCGACCGGTTCCGACACGGACGGACCACCGCTCTCCTGCCAGACGAAAGCGAATTTCGACTCACCATCCTGTTTCTCGACCGTCCAAGTGATGGATACGCGGCCTCCTGCGACAGTCAGAGCGCCGTACTTCATCGCGTTGGTCGCAAGCTCATGGAGCGCCAAGGACAGAGCAAGCGCTTGTCGAGATTTCACGACAAGTGTCGGCCCCGAGACCATGAAGCGGCCTTCGCCCGTCTGGTAAGGTGCAAGAGCAGTGCGGATCACATCGTGGAGCGGCGCGGCCGCCCAGTTTGACGCGGTCAGCAGGTCCTGCGCTCGTCCAAAGGCGCCAAGCCGCGCCTGATATTTCTCGAGACCGGCCCTGCTCGTCGGGTCCCGAAACGTCTGGGCGGCTACCGCGCTCAGCACTGCAAGCGTATTTTTGACACGGTGCTTCAGCTCTTCGTTGATGAGGTTCAGCGCTTCCCTTGCCATATGCTCGGACGTGACATCCCTGCAGACGACAAGCACGCCGCCCACCTCCCCTTCAAGATCAATGGGGCCAAAGCTGTACGTCCACCAAACGTCTTCGCGACGACCGTGACGCGTCACCGGTACAAGCTGGTCCTCGTGCCAGGTCGCCCCCTTGCCTGACATGACGCACTCGATCTGGGGACCAATGATGTCCCAGATCTCAGCCCAACACTCACTGCCGCGTGCCCCCAGAGCGCTTGGGTGCCTTTCAGGCCCCATCGTCTCGCAGTACGCATCGTTGTAGAACTGGATGAGTTCCGGCCCCCACCAGATGAACATCGGGTGCCGCGTGGTCAGAACGAGCCGCACCGTCACGCGAAGACTTTGGGGCCAAGTTTCCGGAGAGCCCAGCGAAGTGCTCGACCAGTCGAACGCTCGCGTCAACGCGCCCAACTCGCCTCCGCCAGCCAGGAAGTCACTGCCAATGTCCCTGCTCATACGCATAACCCTGCTGAGACGGTGCTCGATCCGCCCGCCAGCGTTTCGCGACGTACATCGCCGGGCTCGTGTCGTCATCCGCAGCGGATCGGGCGGAGTGTACAACATCGGCCTCGCACCCGGCAGACGCAATTGGTCGAAGAATGCCAATTCAGGGTCGCGACATCCGCCGCAATCGGACGACGTCCGGTGGCCCCGCTGCGAGCGCAGCGTTCTCGTGAATGCTTCGGTTAGCCCAACCTGAACCTGATCCCGCTCTTCGCGAGCCCGCCCGAAATCCCGACTGGCGTCCCGTCCGCGCGCCAGCAGGCGGCGCCGATCATGGTGCCGTCGTCATGGAAGGCGATGCCATTCATGCCGCCGGCGACCGTCGCGACGGGTTGAACCTTGTGGCCGAGCGCCACGAGGTTTGCCCGCACGTTCTCCGGCACCTTCTGCTCGACCTCAAGCGCATTGCCTTCGGTCCAGACCCGCGGCGCCTCGACGGCTTCCTGCAGGCTCATGCCGTGGTCGATCAGATTGACCAGCGCCTGCATCGCGCTCGGGAAGATGCGCTTGCCACCGGGCAGGCCGAGCGCATAGCGCAGCTTGCCGTCGCGGAGCGCCATCATCGGCGACATCGAGGTGGTGACGCGCTTGCCCGGCGCCACCGACAACGCGTGGCCGGGACGCGGATCGAACAGGTTCATGTAGTTGTTGGCGATGGCGCCCAGGCCCGGGATCATGATCTTGGCGCCGAACAGATTGTTGATGGTCTGTGTGGTCGCGACCACGTTGCCGAAGGCATCTGCCGCCGTCATGTGCGTGGTGTGTGCGCCTTCGAGCGGCGACACGCCGGCGCCCCAGGCCTGCGCCCGCGCCGGATCGATCGCGCGGCGGCGCTCTTCGGCGTAGACTTTCGACGTCAGCCGCTCCACGGGCACGCCGACATAATCGGGATCACCGCTGGCCGCGGCGCGATCGGCGAAGGCGATCTTCAGGACTTCGGCGAGGTAGTGGATGGTCTCGGCCGTGCCGAAGCCAAGGCCGCCGATATCGTAACCCTCCAAAATGTTCAGCATCTGCGCGATATGCACGCCCGAAGCCGCGGGCGGTGGCGGGCCGAAGATGGTCCAGCCGCGATAGTCGGCGCGGATCGGCTGGCGCTCGACGGTCTTGTAAGCCGTGAGATCGCTGCGGCGAATATAGCCGCCGGCCCTTTCCATGTAGTCGACGAGGATGTCGCCGAGCGGCCCCTCGTAGAGCGCGGTCTCGCCATGATCAGCAATGTAACGGAGCGTCTCGGCATATTCGGCCTGCACCACGCGCGCGCCGACCTTCAGCGGCTCGCCATCAGGCAGATAGATCGCAGCGATCGGCTTGTCCTTGCGCATTTCGGCAGCGCTTTCGCTGATGCATTCATGCAAATACGGCGTCGCCGCATAGCCGCGCGCGGCGTGCTTGATCGCGGGCTGCATGACATCGGCGAGCGGCATGGTGCCGAACCGGCGCAACGTCTCGCACCAGGCCTTCAGCGAGCCCGGTGTGGCCACCGCCTTCGCCCCGTTGAGGTTCTCGTTGCCGACGGTGTCGAACACGTCATGGGCCGCGCCCGGCTTGGACGTGTAGGTGGTGCCGCGTACCGCCGCGGGCACGGTGCTCTGGCCGTCGATGAAGCGATGGCTGCCGTCGGCCAGGCGAATATGCGCCATGCCGCCGCCGATGATGCCGACCATCATCGGCTCGACCACGGTCAGCGTGAACAGGGTCGCAATCGCGGCGTCGATGGCGTTGCCGCCGGCCGCCAGCATCTCGGCGCCAGCGCTGGACGCCAGCGGATGGTTGCTGACCACCATGCCGCGGCTGGAGACCGCCGGCATCTTCTGGCATTCGAAGGTCGTTGCCGTTCGGTCGCGCCAATTTCCGCTCATGCCGCTGTCCCTTTTATTCACGGCGGCGAGCACATCATACGCGCTATTACGGGTCCAGTAGTGGTACGGATTAGCTGGCATTCGCGATTCTGCCATCATCCTTACCGTTGATTCGGACATCCGCGGTCCCCTTTGGATCGGGCAGGGCACGTCCTGAGCGAGAAGAGCTCAGCATCCTCATTGATGCACGTTCGCGTGGCGTTACCCCTAGACCCAGCCACTCCAAAGGATTCATCTTCCAATGCACACGATCGTACTGGCCACCCAAAAGGGCGGCAGCGGCAAGAGCACGCTCGCCATCGGCCTCGCTCTGGCAGCGAAGCAGGCCGGCTTCACCGTCCGCCTGATCGAGACCGACCCGCAGGGCACCCTGTCCAACTGGCAGCGCCGCCGCAACAGCGACGATCTCGTCGTCGAGCCGATCTATCACGCCGCCGACATCGAGCCGCGGCTGAAGATGCTGGCCGACAGTGGCCTCCAGCTCGCGATCGTCGACACCGCGGCCGGCCTCAGCGCCGCGACCACGGCCGCAATTCGCCATTCCGACCTCTGCCTGATCCCGGCGCGCCCGAGCGTCGCCGACATCGAGGCCACCATTTCGACGCTCAGCGTCGCGCGCGCCTGGAAGCGTCCCTACAGCTTCGTGCTGAACCAGACGCCGATCCGCGGCCAGCGCATCGACAACGCGGCCAACGCGCTCGCCGAGGAAGCAGCCCTCGATCTCTCCGACGTGCTCGCGCGTCCCCTGATCGTGATGCGCAACGATCATCAGGACTCGCTTGCGAGCGGCCTTGCGGTGAGCGAATTCGCGCCGAACGGCAAATCGGCCGACGAGATCCGCGGCCTCTGGCGCTGGATCGAGACCCGGCTCGAGCTCGCCGCCACGACCAATGTTCTGATCGACCAGGTCATCTCGGCCGCGGACGGAATGTTGCACGCCGCCACCGAGCTTGCGGCCGACGAGACCACGACACTGGCGTCCTGAGCGGGGCGATCGCTCAGACGTCAGCCGGGCTCCTCGCCATCCGGCAAGAGCCCCAGCGACGAAGCAATCCGGCCACCAGCCCGGCCGGATTGCTTCGCTTCGCGTTGTTCAAGCTTGGACTTTCGCGCTCACTTCTGACATTTCGAACACCAGAAGGTCGACCGGCCATTCTGCGTGAAGCGTTTCACGATGCCGCCGCAGCGCGGCGTCTTGCAGATCTCGTCTTCGCGGTCGTAGACCTTGAACGAATGCTGGAAATAGCCGAGCTCGCCCGAGGTCTGGCGATGGTCGCGCAGTGACGATCCGCCGGCCTTGATGGCATCGTTCAGCACGGTGTGGATCGCACCTACTAGTCTCTTTGCATGATCGGTCGGCTCGTCCTTTTTCGTGGCGAGCGTCGCAGCGATCCGCCGAGGCGACAGATGCGACCGATGCAACGCTTCGCAGACATAGATGTTGCCAAGTCCCGCGACCACACGCTGGTCGAGTAGCGCAGCTTTCAAATTCGTCTTCTTGCCCGCGCAGGCCCGCGCCAGCATCGCCGCATCGAATTCATTGCCGAGCGGCTCGGGACCGAGCCCCCGCAGCAACGGCTCCTCGTCGAGCGCACTACGCGCGATCACTTTCATGTAACCGAAGCGGCGCGGATCGTTGAACACGATGTCTGCACCCGAGGACATCCGAAACAGCACGTGATCGTGCGTGGAATCCTTGGCCCGCGGATAGTGAAACTCGCCAGGCTGAACGTCGTTGTCCGGCTTGATGACGCGAAACGAGCCCGACATGCCCAGATGCATCAGCAGCACGTCACCGGAGGCGAGATCGGCCATGAGATATTTTGCACGGCGGCCGAGCCCGGTGACGATCTGTCCCTGCAGCCGGGCCACGAAATCCGGCTGGAAGGGAAAGCGCAAATCGGGCCTGCGGGCCTCCGCAACCAGGATTTTCGCACCCTCCATGACCGGCTGAAGGCCGCGGCGGACGGTCTCGACTTCGGGCAATTCGGGCATGGTCAGGCATTCACCTTATCAGGGCGGTGTGATAGCGCCATTGCGGCGGGCGCGCTATGGTCGCCTCGTGGAGTAGAGTAATGGATCGGCCGGGCGAAACCACGCATTTTGGCTTCAGGGACGTCCCCCTGGGGGACAAGCAGACGCTGGTGAACGATGTATTTCACAGCGTGGCGTCGCGCTATGACTTGATGAACGATTTGATGTCCGGAGGCCTGCACCGGGTCTGGAAGGACATCATGATCACCGCGCTCGACCCGCCCAAGGGGGAGCGGCCGTTCGCGCTGCTCGACGTTGCCGGCGGCACCGGCGACATCTCGTTCCGTGCGGCCAAGGCGGCGGGCTCCGGCTTCCATGCCACCGTCTGCGACATCAATTCCGGCATGCTCGAGGTAGGCCGAGAGCGCGCCGCCAAGCGCCATCTCGAAACCCAGGTCGATTTCGTCGAGGGCAATGCCGAAGCGCTCGCCTTTGCCGACAGAAGCTTCGACGCCTATACGATCGCTTTCGGTATTCGCAATGTGCCTCGCATCGATCTGGCGCTGCATGAGGCCTATCGCGTGCTGAAGCCCGGCAGCCGTTTCCTGTGCCTGGAATTCTCCACTGTCGAGATGCCCGGCCTCGATCGGCTCTATGACCTGTTCTCGTTCAAGGTGATCCCGCCGCTTGGCCGCATGATCACCGACGACGCCGAGTCCTACCAATATCTCGTCGAATCGATTCGGAAGTTTCCGAAACCCAACGCCTTCGCTGACATGATCCGCGACGCCGGCTTCGCCCGCGTGAACTGGCAGACATTGTCCGGCGGCATCGTGGCACTGCATTCGGGCTGGCGTTTGTGATCTCTGCGTTCACCCACATTGCGCGCCTGATCCGCGCCGCGCTCGTGTTTGCGCGCGAGGGCGTGTTCGGCGCGGTCGATCCGAGCCTGGTGCCGCCGCCGGGACAACTTGCGTTGAAGCTTGCGCGCATCGTCGAGCGGCGCGGTCCGAAGCACGGCCCGCGGCTGTCGCGCGCGCTGACCCGGATGGGCCCCGCCTATCTCAAGCTCGGACAATTTTTGGCGACCCGCCCCGACGTCGTCGGCGTCGTCATGGCGCGCGACCTCGAAAGCCTCCAGGACCGCCTGCCGCCATTCTCGCAAACCGAGGCGGAAGCAGTGATCGCGACCTCGCTGGAACGGCCGCTGACGGATGTGTTCGCGAGCCTCGGGCCTCCGGTCGCGGCCGCCTCGATCGCGCAGGTGCATCGCGCGGAAGTCGTGCGCGACGGCATCCGCAAGGCAGTCGCCGTGAAGGTGCTGCGACCCAACGTGGCCGCGCGTTTCCGCCGCGACCTCTCCGATTTCTTCTTCGTCGCGCACAAGGCCGAGGCCCATTCTTCCGAGGCGCGGCGGCTCCGCCTCGTCGAGGTCATCAACACCATGTCACGCTCGGTCGCGATGGAGATGGATCTCCGGCTCGAGGCCGCCGCGATGTCGGAGATGGCGGAGAACACGCGCGACGATCCTGATTTCCGCGTGCCGACCGTCGATTGGGATCGCACCACCCACAATGTGCTGACGATGGAGTGGATCGACGGCATCGCGCTGAACGACCACAAGCGCCTGGCGGAGTCACAGGTCGATTTGCCCGACCTTGGCCGCAAGGTGATCCAGAGTTTTCTGCGCCATGCACTGCGCGACGGCTTCTTCCACGCCGACATGCATCCGGGCAATCTGTTCCTCGACGACGCCGGTCGTCTCGTCGCGGTCGATTTCGGCATCATGGGCCGGCTCGGGATGAAGGAGCGGCGCTTCCTCGCCGAAATCCTGCTCGGCTTCATCACCCGCGATTATCGCCGCGTCGCCGAGGTGCATTTCGAGGCGGGCTATGTGCCTGCGCACCACTCGGTCGAGAATTTCGCGCAAGCCATCCGCGCCATCGGCGAGCCGATCCACAACCGCACGGCCGAAGAAATCTCGATGGCGCGGCTGCTGACGCTGCTGCTCGAGGTCACCGGCCTGTTCGACATGACGACGCGGCCCGAGCTGATCCTGCTGCAGAAGACCATGGTGGTGGTCGAGGGCGTGGCGCGCGCCTTCGATCCCAGGCTCGACATCTGGAAGGTTGCCGACCCCGTGGTGCGCGAATGGATCGAGCGCAACCTCGGGCCGATCGGCCGGGTTCAGGGCGCGATTTCCGGCGGCGGCGATCTCGCGCGCGTGCTGATGCGCCTGCCCGACATCGCGCAGCGCTCGGTCGCGGTGCTCGAACAGCTCGAGACCATGACCCGTGAGGGCATCCGGCTGTCGCCCGAGAGCATCGCGGCAATGGGCCGCAGCGAGGGCCGCAAGAACCGTTGGCGCACCGTCGCGCTCTGGATCATCGCCGCGACCTTCATCGGTATCCTGATCGCCGTCCGGAATCTTTGACTGCTAAAGACTTGATTGCACTGCAATCATACGAGTGATAGCATCGCTATCATTTCGTGCTGGAGGGCGTCGTGGCAAGCCTGACCATCCGCAAGCTCGACGAGGGCGTCAAAACCTATCTGCGCCTCCGCTCTGCCAAGAACCGCAGATCGGTCGAGGAAGAGGTCCGGGTCATCCTGGGCGAGCTGATCGAGGGCCGTGAGGAGCCGCTGACGCCGTTCGCGGTTCCGTCGTCGGCGCCCATAGCCCAGCGCAGCGGCGCCCTGCCCGAGGCCGGCGTGACCCTGATCATCGGCGGCGGGATCGCGGCCTACAAGTCGTTGGATCTGATCCGAAGGCTCAAGGAGCGCCGCATCGAGGTCCGCTGCGTGCTGACCAAGGCGGCGCAGCAATTCGTCACGCCGCTGGCGGTGAGCGCACTCTCGCATGAGCGCGTCTACAGCGACCTGTTCGATCCCCAGAGCGAGTTCGACGCCGGCCATATCCGCCTGGCGCGCGAATGCGACCTGATCGTGGTGGCCCCCGCCACCGCCGATCTGATGGCCAAGATGGCCAATGGCCACGCCGACGACCTCGCCAGCGCCATCCTGCTCGCGACCAATCGCAAGGTGCTGCTGGCGCCGGCGATGAACCCGCTGATGTGGAACAACGCGGCGACGCGGCGCAATGTCGCGCAGCTTCAGCGCGACGGCATGGTGCTGATCGGACCAAATTCCGGCGAGATGGCCGAGGCGGGCGAAGCCGGTGTCGGCCGCATGTCGGAAGCCATCGAGATCGCCACCGCCGCCGAACGCTTGCTGCGGCCGCCGGTGCCGCGCCCGCTCGCCGGCAAGCGCGTGCTGATCACCGCAGGTCCCACCCACGAGCCGATCGATCCGGTGCGCTACATCGCCAACCGATCCTCCGGCAAGCAGGGCTTTGCCATCGCTGCCGCCGCACAGGCCGCAGGCGCCGAGGTGATTTTGGTCAGCGGCCCGGTCGATCTGAGCGATCCCCCGGGCGTGACGGTGAAGCATGTGGAATCGGCCCGGCAGATGCTGGAGCAGGTGCAGGCGGCGCTTCCCGCCGATATCGCGATCTTCGCCGCGGCGGTCGCCGACTGGCGCGTCGCCAATGAAGGCGTGCAGAAGCTGAAGAAGACCTCGGCCGGCATGCCGCCGCTCCAGCTGGTCGAGAACCCGGACATCCTCGCGACGATCTCCAAACTGACCGACCAGCGCCCGCCACTGGTCATCGGCTTTGCCGCCGAGACCGAGCACCTCATCGACAACGCCAAATCAAAGCTTGCCCGCAAGGGCTGCGACTGGATCGTCGCCAACGACGTCTCGCCCGCCACCGGCGTGATGGGCGGGGACCGCAACACCGTGCACCTGATAAGCCGCAAGGATAACGAGATCGAGGTTGATTCCTGGCCAGCGATGACCAAGGAACAGGTCGCCATCGAACTGGTCGCGCATGTCGCTAGAAGCGTGACCGACAAATCCTTGAACGACAAAGCCCCGGAGCCCGCATCTTGAGCACGAACGTCACGGTCGAACTGCAGCGCCTGCCCCATGCGGAGAGCCTGCCGCTGCCGGCCTATCAGACCAGTGATGCCGCCGGTCTCGACCTGATGGCCGCGGTCGCCGAGAACGAGCCGCTGACGCTCGTCCCCGGCCAATATGCGCTGGTGCCGACGGGCCTCGCGATCGCGCTGCCGCCCGGGTACGAGGCCCAGGTGCGGCCGCGCTCGGGGCTTGCCGCCAAGCACGGCGTCACCGTGCTGAACTCGCCGGGCACGATAGACGCGGACTATCGCGGCGAGATCAAGGTGATCCTGATCAATCACGGCCAGGCCGCCTTCGTGATCCAGCGCGGCGAGCGCATCGCGCAGATGGTGATCGCGCCCATGGTGCAGGCCACGCTGATTCCCGTGGCCACATTGTCGGCGACCGACCGCGGTGCCGGCGGATTCGGCTCGACCGGCCGCTAACGCTCGGCATATCCCGCCGAATCATCCCGAACAACTACGTGAGTTGGAACACTCGGCCCGGCATTTTTTTGGGGTCGCCTTTGCGTTCACGATCTGGACTCTTACCGGTGGAGTCGCGGTGAGGGTATTGTCGTTTGATTCGCACGCGACGGGGGTC
Organism: Bradyrhizobium sp. 21; assembly: GCF_023073335.1. GTDB lineage: Bacteria > Pseudomonadota > Alphaproteobacteria > Rhizobiales > Xanthobacteraceae > Bradyrhizobium. Next base: position 366,332 of record NZ_JADPJG010000035.1, on the reverse strand, counting down.
GTCGCGCGTAAATCCGTGCGGTCTTGGGGCAACTATGTCAGGCGTGATCGTGTCGATGCGTCGGACGCTGCTGTCGTGCACATCGCTCGTGCGCAACGGCGTGTTGGGAAGCGCTCTCGCGGCGCTGCTGCCGGCTGTGCCGGCCAAGGCAGCCGAGAAGGCCGATCTCGTCGACACACTCTCAATATTGCTGGATTTCAACCGGCAGGAGCTCGCGGTGCTGGCCACCGCGCTGGCCCTGCTCGGCTTCTCCGTGGTCGCCGCGATCCTCTTGATGCGCACGCGCGTGCGCACGGCGAAGAACGAGGCGCGGCTGCGCGCACGCATCGGGGAACTCCAGCTCCAGGCCGACCGCTTCGGCGCACTGCTGTTCGCAGAGCCGCAAATCCTGATCTCCTGGCCCGCCGGGGACAATCGCGCGCAGATCTCCGGTGACATCTCGATGGTGCTGCCGCGCGACTCCTCTCCGCAACGCGTGCTCGCATTCGGAACCTGGCTGCCCCCGGAACCGGCGCTCCAGATGGATCACGCGGTCGACGCGCTGCGCGACCGCGGCGACGGGTTCCAGCTGACGCTGACCACCGCGCATGGCCACACGCTCGAGGCCATCGGCCGCGCCATCGGCGGCCAGGCCATCGTCAGAATACGGGAACTCTCCGGGCTCCGCCGCGATCTGGCCGAAACCAATCTGCGCTACAAGGCCCTTTCCGACGAGACGGAAATGCTGCGCGGCTTCGCCACTGCCGCACCTTGGCCAATCTGGGCCAAGGCCGAGAACGGCGCGCTGACCTACGCCAACCCCGCCTATGTCCGTGCGACCGAGGCGGCCAGCATCGCCGACGCCCAGGAGCGCAAGCTCGAGCTGCTCGACAGCGCCGACCGCACCGCGATGGAGCGAGGACTGAAGGAGGTGGCCAATTTCACCTCGCGGCTGCCGATCGTGATCGGCGGCGAGCGGCGCATCTATGACGTCCGTGCCGTCAATGTCGGCAGCGGCAATGTCGGCGTCGCCATCGATGCCAGCGAAGCGGATGGGCTGAGTTCGGCACTGGTGCGGATGGCGGAGGCGCATCGCCGCACGCTCGACCAGCTCTCCTCCGGCGTCGCCGTGTTCGACGGCCAGCGCCGGCTCGCCTTCTACAACGATTCCTACCGCCGGCTGTGGGACCTCGACCGCACCTTCCTCGACGCCAACCCTGATGATTCGAGCGTGCTCGACCAGCTCCGCGCCGGGCGCAAGCTGCCGGAGCAGCCGGACTTCCGCGCCTGGAAGGCCAAGCTGCACGAGGCCTATCGCGCTGTCGAGACCGCCAAGGACACCTGGTACCTGCCCGACGGCCGCGCGCTCTCCGTCGTCACCACGCCGAATCCGGAAGGCGGCGTCACCTATCTGTTCGACGACGTCACCGAGAGCCTCGAGCTCGCCCGCCGCTTCGACGGCATGATCCGCGTCCAGCGCGAGACGCTGGACAGCCTCGCCGAAGGCGTCGCGGTGTTCGGCAGCAACGGCAAGGCGCAGCTGTTCAACCCGGCCTTCGTCCGGATGTGGAAGCTGTCCGCTGATGCCATGCGCGACGAGCCGCACATCCAGACGGTCGAAGGCTGGTGTCATCAGCTGTTCGACGACCCGGTCGTCTGGCGGCAGATCCGCGAGGCCGTCACCTCGATCGAGAGCCGCGCCGACGTGCCGCTGAAGCTCGAGCGCAAGGACGGCAGCGTGCTCGACGGCATGATCCGGCCACTGCACGACGGCGCGACCATGCTGACGTTCCAGGACATCACCGACACCGAGAACGTCGAGCGCGCGCTGCGCGAGCGCAACGAGGCGCTGGAGGCGGCCGACCAGATGAAGGTGGATTTCGTCCACCACGTCTCCTACGAGCTGCGCTCGCCGCTCACCACCATCATCGGCTTCGCGCATTTCCTCAGCGATCCCTCGACCGGGCCGCTGACGCCGAAACAGGCCGAATATCTCGACTACGTCACCAAATCCACCAATGCGCTGCTGGCGCTGACCAATAACATCCTGGATCTTGCCACCATCGACGCTGGCGCCATGAAGCTGGAACTCGGCCCGGTCGACGTCAGCAAGACCATCGAGCTCGCCGCCGAGGGTCTCCAGGACCGGCTCGCCACCGACCGCATCCGTCTCAAGGTCGAGATCGCGCCGGATGTCGGCAGCTTCACCGGCGACGAGAAGCGCGTGGTGCAGGTGCTCTATAACCTCCTCGCCAATGCCGTCGGGTTTTCTCCACAGGATTCCGCCGTCGGCATCAGCGCCCGCCGCACCGAACGCAGCGTGGTCTTCACTGTGACAGATTCCGGGCCTGGAATACCTGCCGACATGAAAGACAAGGTGTTCAACTGGTTCGAAAGCCGCTCGCAGGGCTCGCGCCACCGCGGCGCCGGGCTCGGCCTGTCGCTGGTGCGCTCCTTCGTCGAGCTGCATGGCGGCAAGGTGCGGGTGGATTCGATCGTGGGCAGGGGCACGGTCGTGATCTGCGACTTCCCGACCGACCAGGCGGCGCATCGCGACGCCGCCGAATGACTGGACCTACCACATTCTCCGTCGCGCTTCACAACGAGACGGCGACTGCGCAACTGATGGCCGACCTCGCGCTGCTGGTCGGCCCCGGCGACGTCATCACGCTCACCGGCGATCTCGGCGCCGGCAAGACCGCGGCGGCGCGGGCCATGATCCGCTATCTCGCCGGCGACGAGGCGTTGGAAGTGCCGAGCCCGACCTTCACGCTGGTGCAGGGCTACGAGCTGCCGCCATTCGCGGTGGTGCATGCCGACCTCTACCGCGTCGAGGACGAGAGCGAGCTCGAGGAGATCGGCCTGTCGCCGCTGCCCGATGCCATGCTCGTCCTGATCGAATGGCCGGAGCGCGCGCCGTCGGCGATGCCGCAAGACCGCATCGACATCGCGCTGACGCATCGGCCGGCATTGGGCTCGAATGCACGCGCCGCCGACATCACCGGCCATGGCACGGCTACCGCCACCGTCGCGCGGCTGCAGGCGCTGCGCGAATTCCTCGATGCATCCGGCTACATGGAGGCAACGCGCAAACGGATGGCGGGCGACGCCTCGACGCGCTCCTATGCGCGGCTGCTGCGCGACGACGAGATCGTCATCCTCATGAACTCTCCGCAGCGCCCGGATGGCGCTGCGATGTACAACGGAAAATCCTACAGCGCCGCGGTGCATCTCGCCGAAAACATCAAACCCTTCGTCGCCATCGACGAGGGCCTGCGCGCGCAAGGAATCTCCGCGCCGGAAATCCATCATTGCGATCTCGACCACGGCTTCCTGATCAGCGAGGATTTCGGCAGCGAAGGCGTGGTCGAAGGCGACCCGCCGCGGCCGATTGCCGAACGCTACGAAGCCGCTGCCGATTTGCTGGCCCTGCTGCACGGCAGGACGCTGCCGGAGAAAGTGCCGCTGGCGGATCAGACCTACGCCATTCCCGTCTTCGATACCGACGCGCTGCTCATCGAGATCGGGTTGATGCCGGAGTGGTATTTGCCCGACCGCAACGCGCCGCTGAGCGACGAGAAGCGCGCGGAATTCTTCGCGATGTGGCGCGAGCTGCTGAAGAAGCCGCAGGCCTCGCCGAAGACCTGGATCATCCGCGACTACCACTCGCCCAATCTGATCTGGCTCGCTGAGCGTACCGGCATCGCGCGCGTCGGCGTCATCGACTTCCAGGACACCGTGCTCGGACCGCAATCCTACGACGTGGTGTCGCTGCTCCAGGACGCCCGCATCGACGTGCCTGAAACCCTCGAGCTGACGCTGCTGTCGCGCTACATCAAGGCCCGCCGCACTGATGATGCAGGCTTCGACGCGGCCGGCTTCGCCGAGCTCTACGCCATCATGTCGGCGCAGCGGAACACGCGCCTGCTCGGCACCTTCGCGCGCCTGAACCGCCGCGACGGCAAGCCGCACTATCTGCGCCACCAGCCGCGGATCTGGACCTATCTGCAGCGCTCGCTGGCGCATCCGGCGCTCACCCCTCTGCGCGACTGGTATCTCGCCAACGTCCCGCCGCCCCAAGAGCCGCTCCAAGAGCCCCTCCGAGCCTGATTCGCGGGCCCATTTACCGGCTGTTAGCCATCGAATCGGTATCATTGCCCGCAGGCCGCCGGACAAAAGCGGGGCTGGAGCATGGTCAGATGGCGGTGAAGACGGACCATCGTGGGAACAGCCGCGTTGTTTTCGAACGCGGGATCGCGGCCCAGATGATGGGAATCGACGGCACCTGGCGGCGCGACTGCATCATGGAGGACGTCTCCGAGAGCGGCGCCAAGCTGACCATCGACGGCTCGATCGAGGGCCTGCATCTGAAGGAATTTTTTCTCCTGCTGTCGTCCACCGGGTTGGCGTACCGGCGCTGCGAACTGGCCTGGGTCAATGGCGACCAGATCGGCGTCAATTTTCTCAAGCTCGGCGACAGGAAGAAAAAGACGCGTTCCACAGCCGTCCGGGCGTGACGGCAACACCCGTCGTACAAGCGTCACGGCAGGTGGCTAAGGCGATTAAGACGCGGTGCGGTCGGTCGAACCTCGTGTTAGGCTTGCTGCGAACGCCACATCAATGGGTCTGAGAAAGCCAAGTCTGAGAAAGCCGAGGATGTCCGTCAAACCGACCAAAGCCATGGTGCTCGCCGCAGGCTTCGGCCTGCGCATGCGTCCGTTGACGGATACGATGCCGAAGCCGCTGGTCCCCGTGGCCGGCCAACCGCTGCTCGACCACGTGCTCGACAAGCTCGGCCAGGCCGGCGTGAGCGAGGCGGTGGTCAACGTGCACTATCTGCCGGACCAGATCATCGATCACACCGCATCCCGCCAGCATCCGCGCGTGACCATCTCGGACGAGCGCGACCAGGTGCTCGGCACCGGCGGCGGCGTGGTCAAGGCGCTGCCGCTGCTCGGCGATGCGCCGTTCTTCCACGTCAATTCCGACACGCTGTGGATCGACGGCGTGCGCTCCAATCTGGCGCGGCTGGCCGAAAACTTCGATCCTGCACGCATGGACATCCTGCTGCTGATGGCGCCGACGGCAACCAGCATCGGCTACAGCGGCCGCGGCGATTACGGCATGCTGCCCGACGGCGCCCTGCGCAAGCGCAAGGAAAAGGAGATCGTTCCGTTCGTCTATGCCGGCGCGGCGATCCTGTCGCCATCGATCTTCACCGATGCCCCCCAGGGCGAGTTCTCGCTGACCAAGATGTTCGACCGCGCCAACGAGCAGGAGCGGCTGTTTGGCCTCCGCCTCGACGGCGTCTGGATGCATGTCGGCACTCCCGACGCCGTGCATGCGGCGGAAGAGGCGTTTCTGGAGAGCGTGGCGTAGGGCTGCGCTATTGTACCGGAGGCGGTGCCGTAGGGTGGGCAAAGCGAAGCGTGCCCACCATCTAAGCTGACGCTCGGTGATGCACGGTGGGCACGGCGCAAGTGCGCCTTTGCCCACCCTACGAGACCTGTCCCAGTCCGGCGAACAGCGGGGACTATCTCGCCTCCACCCATGACCAATTGAGTCCGCCTCCCTATATTGGCGCCTGATCCCGAATCAGGCAGCTCATGCGCGTCTTCAGCGTTCCCGTCTCAGTTCCGTTCCTGCGCACGGTCGTCTCGGCCCTGTTGGACGGCCGGCTGGTCAATGGATTCGAGGCGCGCAAGGAGCCGGCGCGACTCGCCGACGCCACGCTCTACCTCCCCACCCGACGCGCCATGCGCGTCGTCCGCGAGATCTTCCTCGACGAGATGAAGGCGGATGCCGTCGTGCTGCCGCGCATCGTCGCGCTCGGTGACATCGACGAGGACGAGCTCGCCTTCGCCGATGAGGGCGAGCAATTCTCCGGCGCAACGCCGCTCGACATTCCGCCGCGGCTTGGCGAGCTTGACCGGCGGCTGACGCTGGCGCAGCTCGTCGCGGCCTGGGCCAAGGGGCCGGTGCTGTCTCCGCTGGTCGTCGGCGGTCCCGCTTCAACGCTGGCGCTCGCGGGCGATCTCGCCCGCCTGATCGACGACATGGTCACGCGCGGCGTCGACTGGAGCGCGCTCGACGGCCTCGTGCCTGATATGCTCGACCGCTATTGGCAGCACTCGCTGGAATTTTTGCGCATCGCCCGCATCGCGTGGCCCGGTCATCTCGCCGAGATCAACCGGATCGAACCGGCGGCGCGGCGCGATCTGCTGATCGCGGCCGAAGCCAGGCGGCTGACCGCGCATCCCCACGGCCCCGTGATCGCGGCCGGCTCGACCGGCTCGATGCCGGCCACGGCAAAATTCCTCCATGCGGTCGCCTCGCTACCGCACGGCGCCGTGGTGCTGCCGGGCCTGGACACCGATCTCGATGAGGACGCCTGGCGCAGCATCGGCGGCGTGCGCGATTCGCTCGGCAAATTCGCGGAGCATCCGGCGTCGAACCACCCGCAATATGCCCTGCATGCGCTGCTGGATCGCTTTGGCATCAAGCGCAGCGATGTCGATATCCTCCGGCCGCCCGCGGAAGGCGGACGCGATCTGCTCGCGTCGGAATCGATGCGGCCCTCGGCCAAGACCGAGATCTGGCACGACCGCCTCAAGCAGCCGGACATCGCCGCGAAGATCGCCGCCGGCATGAACAATCTCGCGGTTGTCGAAGCCCCCAATCCCGAGATGGAAGCGCTCGCGATTGCGATTGCAATGCGCGAGGCCCGGCATCTCGACAAATCGGCGGCACTGGTGACGCCCGACCGCGCACTGGCGCGGCGGGTGATGGCCGCGCTGACCCGATGGGATCTCGCATTCGACGATTCCGGCGGCGACGTCCTGATGGAGACGTCCGCCGGCGTCTTTGCGCGGCTCACAGCGGAGGCAGCGACCAGGGGATTGGAGCCGCCGACGCTGCTGGCGATGCTGAAGCATCCGCTGTGCCGGCTCGGCCGCGCCCCTGGCGCGTGGAGGGCGGCGATCGAAAGCCTGGAGCTCGCCCTCTTGCGCGGCACGCGCCCGCCTGCGGGCACCGCCGGCCTGCTGCGTGAATTCAACCGCTTCCGCGAGGAGCTGGCGAAGCTGTGGCGCAGCGAGGTCTCCGCGCTGCATAAGGCCGAGCCCCGCGCCCGTCTCAAGGCCGAGGATCTCGATCGCATCCAGTCCCTGATCGATGCCTTGCGACAAGCCTTGGCGCCGATCGAGAGCCTGGCGTCGTCGAAGCCATTTGATTTCGCCGAGCTGGCACATCGCCACCGCGAGATCATGATCGAGCTGTCGCGCGACGAGCAGGGCATCCCGCTGGCCTTCGAGGAACGCGAGGGCCTCGCGCTCGCGAGCGCCTTCGACGATCTCCTGCGCGGCGGCACCACCAGCGGATTGATGGTGACGCTGCCCGACTACGCGGACGTGTTCCAGACCGCGTTCAGTGATCGCGCGGTGCGGCGGCGGGACAGACCGGGCGCGCGGTTGCAGATCTACGGTCCGCTGGAATCGCGCCTGATGCAGGCAGATCGCATCATCATCGGCGGGCTGATCGAAGGCGTCTGGCCGCCGGCGCCGCGGATCGATCCCTGGCTCAGCCGGCCGATGCGGCACCAGCTTGGTCTCGATTTGCCTGAGCGCCGTATCGGCCTTTCCGCGCATGATTTTGCGCAGTTGCTCGGTGGCGACGAGGTCATCCTCACCCATTCCGCCAAGGCCGGCGGCGCGCCGGCGGTGGCGTCGCGCTTCCTGCATCGGCTGGAGGCGGTCGCGGGCGACGATCTCTGGAGGGCAGCGACTCGCGCCGGCGAGAAATACGTGCAATTCGCAGGCGCGCTGGACCAGCCAGCCGAGGTCAAGCCGATCAAGCAGCCCGAGCCGCGGCCGCCGCGCGCGACCCGGCCGCTCAGGATGTCCGTGACCGCGATCGAGGACTGGCTGCGCGATCCCTACACGATTTACGCAAAGCACATCTTGCGGCTCGACGCGCTCGATCCCGTCGACATGCCGCTCTCGGCCGCCGATCGCGGCTCGGCGATCCACGATGCGCTCGGCGAGTTCACCGAAACCTATGCGACGCATCTGCCCGACGATCCCGCCCGCGTGCTGCGCGCGATCGGCGAGAAGTATTTTGCGCCACTGATGGAGCGCCCCGAGGCGCGGGCGTTGTGGTGGCCGCGCTTCCAGCGCATCGCGCGCTGGTTCGGAGAGTGGGAGACGGCGCGGCGCGATGTGATCGAGGCGATCACCGCGGAAACGCGTGGCGAGATCTCGATCCGGCTCGACAGTGAACGCAGCTTCAAGCTCTCCGCGCGCGCCGACCGCATCGAGCGGCGCCAAGGCGGCGGCTACGCGATCCTCGACTACAAGACGGGCCAGCCGCCGACCGGCAAGCAGGTCCGCATGGGCCTGTCGCCGCAGCTCACGCTGGAGGCCGCGATTCTGCGCGAGGGCGGTTTTCCTGATATCGACGCCGGTGCGTCCGTGAGCCAGCTCGTCTATGTTCGCCTGAGCGGCAACAATCCGCCGGGCGAGGAGCGCATCCTCGAGCTCAAATATAGGCAAGGCGACGAACCGCAGCCGCCAGATACTGCCGCCGCCGAAGCGAGAGCAAAGCTGGAGGCGCTGATCCGCGCCTTCGACGACGAGAACCAGCCCTACACCTCCTTGAACCTTCCGATGTGGACCAATCGCTACGGCACTTATGACGACCTCGCCCGGATCAAGGAATGGTCCGCGGCCGGCGGATTGGGGATCGAGGAATGGTGAGAGCGCCGCGCCCCATTCCCGAAGCGGTGCGTGAGACACAAAGGCGCGCATCCGATCCTACCGCGTCGGCGTTCGTGTCGGCCAATGCCGGCTCGGGCAAGACGCACGTGCTGGTGCAGCGGGTGATCCGCCTGCTGCTCTCGGGCGTGCCACCGGAAAAGATCCTCTGCATCACCTTCACCAAGGCCGCCGCCGCCAACATGGCCGAGCGCGTGTTCACCACGCTCGGGCATTGGGTCACGCTCGACGACACCGCACTCGACGCGGCGATCAAGGCGGTCGGCATTCCCCATCCCGATCGCGATTTGCGGCGCAAGGCGCGAAAGCTGTTCGCTTGCGCCTTGGAGACGCCCGGCGGACTGAAAGTCCAGACCATCCACGCGCTCTGTACCCGCCTGCTCCAGCAGTTTCCGTTCGAGGCCAATGTTCCCGCGCGCTTCGCCGTGATCGACGAGCGCGACCAGACCGACATGATGGAGCGCGCCAATCTGAAGGTGCTGCTGGAGGCCGCGCGCGATGCTGAAAGCGTCACCGGCCGCGCGCTGCTGACCGCGATGGCGAGCGCCGCCGACGTCACGTTCAAGGAGGTCGTGCGCGAGGCTTGTCTGAGCCGCGACCATTTCATGGCCTGGACCGATGAGGCCGGCAACGCCGAGTTAGCCGCCGAGCAGATGGCGGCGGCGCTGGGCGTGGACGCGAGCGACCGCATCGAAGACGTCGAGACGGAGATTCTCGATGGTCCATTCCTGCCGCGATCGCGCTGGGACGACATCGCCTTCGCGCTGGAGGGCGGCAGCAAGTCGGACAATGACCAGGCGGGTCGCCTTCGCGAAGCAAAGGTTTTTTCCGGCGCTGCGCAAGTTGAAGCCTATTTGGGCGTCTTCCTCACCGACGACAAGCAGCCGCGCAAGGCGGTGCTGACCAAGAAGTTTTGCGATCACAACCCCTCCGTGGCCCGTCTGTTCGAGAATGAGGCGCAGCGCATCAGCGGACTGATCGAAAAGCGCCGCGCGGTGACCATGCGCGACCGCACCGCGGCACTTCTGCATATCGCGACCGCGGCGGCCGCAAACTACCGCCGCGAGAAGCAGGAGCGCGGGCTGCTCGACTACGACGATTTGATCGACAAGACGCTGGCGATGCTGGACCGCGTCTCCTCGGGCTGGGTGCATTACAAGCTCGACCGCGGCGTCGATCACGTGCTGATCGACGAAGCCCAGGATACCAGTCCGCGGCAATGGGACATCGTCGCGCATATCATCTCGGAATTCACCGCGGGTGCAGGCGCGCGCGAGGGCCTGAACCGCACCGTCTTCGCGGTCGGCGACGAGAAGCAGTCGATCTTCTCGTTCCAGGGCGCCGATCCCCATGAATTCGACGCGCGCAAGCGGGAGCTGCACCGCAAGTTCACCGCGGCCGGGCTGAAGTTCGATCCCGTCGCCTTCACCTATTCGTTCCGCTCGGGCGCCGCGATCCTGCACTCGGTCGATCATGTCTTCCGTGAGCCCACGATCTACAAGAGCATCCATTCGGTCGAGATCGGCCATCCCCTGCATAACGCGCTCACTGACGCCGGTCCCAGCGTGATCGAACTGTGGGATCTCGCCGTAGCCGATGACAGGCAGGAGATCGAAGGCTGGCGCGCGCCGTTCGATGGCGTCGCCGCTACCAGCCCCGAGGTCAAGCTTGCCCGCCGCATCCAAGTCGAGATCAAGCGGCTGGTCGAGAGCGGCACGCTGACGGGACACGAAGGCGAGCGGCGCCCCCTGCGCTATGGCGACATGCTGATTCTGGTGCGGCGGCGCGGCAATGCGTTCGACGCCGTGATCCAGGCCCTGAAGCACGCCAATGTCCCGGTCGCCGGCGCTGATAGGCTCAAGCTTACCGAACACATCGGCATCATCGATCTGATGAACCTCGCCGACGCGCTGCTGCTGCCGCAGGACGACCTCGCGCTCGCGGTGGCGCTCAAGAGCCCCTTGTTCGGACTTGATGACGACGATTTGTTTCAGTTGGCTCATGACCGCAAGGGGTCGCTGCGCCGGGCGCTCGGCGAGCATGCGGGCACCAGCGAGAAGTTCGCCACGGCGCTGCGGCGCCTGGAAGCCTGCGAGGTGCGGTCGCGCGAGGAGACGCCGTTTGCCTTCTATGCCTGGCTGCTTGGCGGCGACGGCGGACGCGCGCGCATCCTGCGCCGCCTCGGCCACGAGGCCAATGACGCGCTCGACGAATTCCTGGAGCTGGCGCTGAACTACGAGCGCAAGGCGCCGGCCTCGCTGCAGGGCTTCATGGCCTGGCTGCGCTCGGCCGACACAGAGGTGAAGCGCGACATGGAGATCTCGCGCGACGAGGTGCGGGTGATGACCGTGCACGGCGCCAAGGGCCTGGAAGCTTCCGTCGTGTTCATGGTCGATACGACGACGTCGCCCGCGGACTCGCAGCGGCTGCGGTTGATCCACGTGCCGCGCGGCAATGGCGGCGAGGTCGTGGTCTGGGCCGGCCGCAAGGCGGATGATCCCAAGCCCGTCGCCGACGCACGCAAGGCGATGATCGAAGAGACCGAGGACGAATACCGCCGGCTGCTCTACGTCGCGATGACGCGCGCCGCCGACCGGCTGATCGTCGGAGGCTGCTTGCCCGGCAACATGAAGACGGTTCGCAAGCTGAGCTGGTACGATCTGGTCGACACCGGGCTCGCCGGCTCGGGCCTGGAAAAACAGACGATCGAGACGCCGCTTGGCAAGGTGACGCGATTCGCGCGGCCCGGGGATGCCGAGGCACTGGGGACGCCGGCGATGTCCGCCGACCAGACGACCGCGCTCCCGGACTGGCTGCGGGAGCCGGCACCAAGCGAGACTGCCGACGACGATCCGGTCCGCCCTTCCGGCCAGTCGGCCGAGGAGGGCCGCGCGGTGCGGTCAGGCGAATCAGTGCAGTCCCGCGCGGTCGCGCTGCAACGCGGCACGCTTGTGCACCGGCTGCTGCAATCGCTCCCCGACATCGCCATTGAGCGCCGGCGCGAGGCCGCGCTCGGCTTCATGGCGCGCAATGCCTCGGACTGGAGCGAGATCGATCGCGTCGCGCTGGCCGACAAGGTGCTCTCTTTGATCGCCGAACCGCGCTTCGCGCCGGTGTTTGGCGCCGGCAGCCGGGCGGAGGTCGCCATCGTCGGCCGACTGGAGCGGCCGGGCCGCACCCCAGCGCTGGTGTCGGGGCAGATCGACCGGCTGGTCGTTCGTCCGGATGAAGTTTTGATCGTCGATTTCAAGACCAACCAAGCCGCGCCCAGGAGCGCGGCCGAAGCGCCGGCGGCCTATGTCCGGCAGCTTGCGCTGTACCGGGCGGTGCTGGCGCGGCTTTATCCCCAAAAGCCTGTTCGAGCCGTCCTGCTCTGGACCGAGGCCCTTGAATATATGGAGATTTCAGCCCCCGCGCTGGACGCGGCGCTGGCATCCCTTCATCTCCGTGTGAGCGTCCTTGACCCGGCAAGGGGCCGTTCATAGGTTGACGCCATGATCTCGGGTGCGATTCCCCGTCGCACCCCTCTCTCAGGTACGAGGTATTCCCATGGCCGTTGGCAAAGTTTCTGACACCGATTTCGAAGCCGAAGTGCTCAAGGCGGACGGTCCTGTGGTTGTCGATTTCTGGGCCGAATGGTGCGGTCCCTGCCGCATGATCGCACCCGCCCTCGACGAGATCGCCGGCGCGATGGGCGACAAGGTCAAGATCGTGAAGCTCAACGTCGACGAGAGCCCGAAGACCGCTTCGAAGTATGGCGTGATGTCGATTCCGACCCTGATGATCTTCAAGGGCGGCGAGATGGCCTCCCGCCAGGTCGGCGCCGCGCCGAAGGCGAAGCTGCAGCAGTGGATCACCTCGGCGGTCTGATCCGCCCAACGACTGATTGTTTTCAGAGCGGCCGGCGCCATGCCGGCCGCTTTTATTTGTGGCCACCTTCGGCGAGTTTAGCGAGACTGGCGAGAACATCGGGAAAGTCTGATGCGACAGCGGGACCGATCTCGGACGCCTGGGGTCCGCTGGCGTCGACGGCGTAAACGATACGCGTACGCGTCGGCCCGAGCCGCTCGATGCGGTGGGTGACGGTGACAACGAGGCTCCCGAGCCGCGTTTCATCCACGAAGCACTCGTTCTCGCGAACCGCGATCAGTTGCGAGCGCAACGTATCCTCACCGGCAGGCTTCATCGTGAACCAAGTCCCGGCGGAGAACGGCCCTTCAATGTCGATATGTTCGATGCCCGCATTCCAGGTTTTCCAGCCAGCGACATCGCGGAAAATGCTCCAGATAACGTCCACGGTTGCGGATGTCTCGATCGCGTATTGCCCTTGCCAAGCCTCTTCGCGATTCATGGCTCACTCCCCTGTCTAGGTCAGATGCTTACAGTAGGCGCGCATATAGTTGTCAAGCCAGCCGAGCCAACGGAGCATTTGGCAGCCGGCCGCGTTGAGATGATATGCCTCAACGCTGAAGAGTTTCCCACTGTGCCGTCCCCTCCCGCGAAATCCCCCCGAAAAAGCGCCGCGCCGGCGGCGATGGAAGCACGCTCGGTCGACACGATCCCGCGCGGCAAGGAGTGGCAATACGAGCCGAAATGGGATGGCTTCCGCTGCCTGCTGTCGCGCAACGGCGGCAATGTTGATCTGCGCTCGAAATCCGGCGAGGACCTCGCGCGTTATTTCCCCGAGATCGTGGCCGCCGCATTGAAGCTGAAGGCGGATCGCTTCACGCTCGACGGTGAAATCGTCGTACCGCAAGGCAAGAGCTTTTCCTTCGACGCCCTCCTGCAGCGCATTCACCCCGCGGCGAGCCGCGTGAACAAGCTCGCTCAGGAAACGCCGGCGCTGTATCTCGTCTTCGATCTGCTTGCGACGGCCAGGGAGAAGCAGCTCGCCAAAGAGCCGCTCGGTGAGCGGCGGCCGGCGCTGGAGGCCTTCGCGAAAGCCAATCTGAAAAGCAGCATCTTCCGCCTCTCACCGGCGACGACGAGCTATGCCACCGCGAAAAAATGGCTGGCGCAATCCGGAGGCGGCTCCGACGGCGTCATCGCCAAGCGCATCGACCTGCCCTATCAGGCCGGCAATCGCGACGGCATGCAGAAGATCAAGAAATTCCGCAGCGCCGATTGCGTCGTCGGCGGCTTCCGCTATGCCACCAACAAGCTCGCCGGCCGGAGCGTGGTCGGCTCGCTGCTGCTCGGGCTCTACGATGACGAAGGCCTCCTGCATCATGTCGGCTTCACCTCGGCGATCAAGGCGACGGAAAAGCCTGATCTGACCGATCGGATCGAGGCGCTGATTGCAGAACCCGGCTTCACCGGCAACGCGCCGGGCGGGCCCAGCCGCTGGTCCACCGAGCGGTCGGCAAAATGGTGTCCGCTCAAGCCGAAGCTCGTGATCGAAGTGTGTTACGACCATTTCAGCGGCGAGCGCTTTCGCCACGGCACCTCGATCCTGCGCTGGCGCCCCGACAAGGCGCCGCGACAATGCAGCTTCGAGCAGTTGAAGCAGAAGGTGGCCGATCCGATGAAGCTCCTGAAGTAATGGTCGCGTGCCCCGGACGCAGCGCGAAGCGCTGCAGAGCCGGGGCCCAGGAGCCGCAGGTCTGGGTCCCGGCTCTGCGGAGCAGCGCTTCGCGCCGCACCGCGTCCGGGACGCGAACCTGCTACTTGCCTAGCTACTTGATCCAACCCGTCGCCAGCGCGTTCGCCAATTCCGGCTGACCGTTGCGGCATGCGAGCGCGGCCATCGCCTCGTGATCGTAGGCGATCTGGCGGAACGTCACCTGCCAGGCGCCGTCGACGCGCTCGAGAATCGCATAACGCGCGTGCGGCGTACCGGCTTCGACGACATGCGGGAATGGATGCACATCGCGATAGCCGGGACCACCGACGCTGCCGGGATTGACGATCAGCCGGCCGTCGCCCAAGCGCACCGCGCGGGCGAGATGGGTGTGGGCGCAAAGAATCAATGATTGTGTGATGCCTTGCGCGAGCTGCTCGATCCGATCGAGCGGAGATAACGCCACCGTGCCGTCAGGATGCACGGTGTCCAGCCAGTAGACTTCGTCATTCCCGGGCGTCGCATGGCAGAGGAAGACGTGGTCGCGAAACACGCGCGTCATCGGCTGAGCGCGCAGCCAGTCGAGTTGCGCGGCATTGAGCGCTGCATGGGCCGGGCGATCCCACGAGCCCATCTTCTCCGGAGGGCGGTCGAGCAGATAGCGGTCGTGATTGCCGAGCACGTGCACGGCATCGAGTTTCATCAGAATCTCGATGGTGCGGCGCGCATCGAGCGGGCCGCTCAGCATGTCGCCGAGGTTGATGATGTCGATGATACCCTGCGCACGGATGTCGGCGAGCACCGCTTCCAGCGCGAGGTGGTTTCCGTGGACGTCGGCAATGGCGGCAAAACGCATTGGCATGCTCTCTATCGTGCCCCGGACGCAGCGGAGCGCTTCTTCAGCGGTGCACTGCAGAGCCGGGGCCCATGTGGCCTCTGGGTCCCGGATCGGCGCTTCGTTTCGCTGCGCTTGTTCGGGACACGAGACTCATGCAGGAGGCGTGCCGTTGATGGCGAGCACATGGCCGGCGAGATAGAGCGAGCCGGTGATCAGGATGCGCGGCGGCACTTCGTAGGCGAGCTTCGCCAATGCGCGTAGCGCGGCCTCGATGCCGGGCGCGGTCTCGACGCGCATGCCGAGGCTGCGCGCGGCGTCCGTGAGAGTGTCGACGGGCATTGCGGCGTCGGTGTCGGGAATCGGCACCGCGATGATGTGACGGGTCAGACCGGCGAAATTGGCGAGAAAAGCCTGCGCATCCTTGTTGGCCATCATGCCGGCGATGACGACCAACGGCCGCGACACCCGCTCTTCGAGATCGCCGAGCGCCGCCGCGGCGACGCGGCCGCCTTCGGCATTGTGGCCGCCGTCGAGCCAGATATCCGACCCCTGCGGCCCCCAGGAAAGCAGTGCGCCCGAAGTGATGCGTTGCATCCGCGCCGGCCATTCCGCGCCGACGATCCCGGCCTCGAACGCGGCTTGGCTGATCTTGAAGACGCTGATGGCCCGCAACGTCGCGATGGCGAGACCGGCATTGTCGAACTGGTGGCGACCGAACAGGCGCGGCGCGGTGAGATCCATCAAGCCGCGCTCGTCGGAATAAACCAGCCGCCCGTTCTCGACATTGACGTGCCAGCTCTCGCCCGCGGCAAACAACGGCGCGCGCATTTTCTTGGCCTGCGCCTCGATCACGGCCATCGCCTCAGCCGGCTGTTCGGCGCAAACCACGGGCACGCCGCGCTTGATGATCGCCGCCTTCTCGCCGGCGATCGACGTCAGCGTATCGCCGAGGAAATCCATGTGGTCCATGCTGACAGGCGTGATCACGCAGGCCGCCGGCGTATCGATCACGTTGGTCGAATCGAGCCGGCCGCCGAGACCGACTTCGAGCAGCACGACATCGGCCGGGTTCTGCGCGAACAGATGAAACGCCGCCGCAGTCTTGAGCTCGAACAAGGTCGCAGCCTCGCCGGCATTGACACGCTCGACCTCTTCCAGCGCGGCGCGCAATTCGTCGTCACCGACCAGCACGCCGCCACCGACGCGGCCGAGCCGAAAACATTCGTTGATGCGAACGAGATAGGGCGACGTGTAGGCGTGGACGCGGAGGCCGGCTGCCTCCAGCGTCGCGCGCAGATAGGCGAGCGTCGAGCCCTTGCCGTTGGTGCCGGCGATATGGATGACCGGCGGCAGCTTGCGCTCGGGATGACCGAGCCGCTCGAGCAGGCGATGCATCCGCTCGAGCCCGAGATCGATGCGCTTCTGATGCAGGACCGACAGCCGCCCGATCAATTCGCCGAGCGGCGGCTTTGCGCTGTCGGAGGACGCGTTCACGCGTGCGGCGCGGCCGGCGCCGTCTCGGGAGCCGACACGATCTGCGCCGGGCTGACGACCGGCTGCACCGGTTTCGAGGCGCTCTCCAGCGCCGGCGCCCTGGTCAACAGGCGGCAGAGCCGCGCCAAGGTCGGACGCAATTCGTGGCGATGCACGACCATGTCGACCATGCCGTGCTCCTTGAGGTATTCGGCGCGCTGAAAACCCTCGGGGAGCTTTTCGCGAATGGTCTGCTCGATCACGCGCGCGCCGGCAAAACCGATCAGCGCGCCGGGCTCGGCGATCTGCACGTCGCCGAGCATCGCATAGGACGCAGTGACGCCGCCGGTGGTCGGGTTGGTCAGCACGACGATGTAGGGCTGTTTTGCCTCACGCAGCATCTGCACCGCGACCGTGGTGCGTGGCATCTGCATCAGCGACAGGATGCCTTCCTGCATGCGCGCGCCGCCGGACGCCGCAAACACGATGAAGGGTGACTTCTTCTCGACCGCAAGCTCCAGCCCGCGCACGATGGCCTCGCCCGCGGCCATGCCGAGCGAGCCGCCCATGAAATCGAAATCCTGCACGGCGACGACGACGGCCGCGCCTTCGAGCTTGCCATAGCCGACCTTGATCGCATCGTTGAGGTTAGTTCGCGCGCGGGCATCCTTGATGCGATCGACGTATTTCTTCTCGTCACGGAACTTGAGCGGATCGGGCGTGACGTCGGGCAGCGCGACGTCGTACCAGGTCTCGTTGTCGAAGATCGACTTCAGACGCGCCACCGAGTTCATGCGCATGTGATAGTTCGAGCCGGGGATGACGAACTGGTTGGCCTCGACGTCCTTGTAGAACACGAGCTGTCCGGAATCCGGGCACTTGATCCACAGATTCTCCGGCGTCTCCCGCCGCAGCATGTTGCGGATCTTCGGCCGGACCACATTGGTAAGCCAGTTCATGGTTTGCTCCGATGTCGAGCCCGCGAGGGGTTCGCCTGAAGGGATATATGGCGGTCGGGCCCCTGCCCGGCAAGTCGCCGTGTCGTCCGCCTTGCTGGCAAGACCTGCTCACAAGACCCGCTCACAAGACTTGCTCGTCGGACTTGGCAGCGGAATTATGGCCTATTCCGCCGCCTGTTGCGCGCCCTTGACGCCCTGGGCCAGGGCCGCCGTCAACTCGGCGACGGCTTTAACGGTTTGGCCGGTGGCGCGGCCCTCGGCATCGAGGCTGTTCTTGAGGGCATCGACCAGGGCGGTGCCGACCACCGAACCGTCGGCCTTCTCGGCAATGGCGCGTGCCGCCTCCGGTGTGCGGATGCCAAAACCAACACAGATCGGCAGCTTGGTATGCCGTTTGATGCGCGCGACAGCTTCACCGACGGCATTCGCGTCCGCCGCTGCCGCGCCGGTGATGCCGGCGATAGAGACGTAATAGACAAAGCCCGATGTGTTCGCGAGCACCGCAGGCAGGCGCTTGTCGTCGGTGGTCGGGGTCGCGAGGCGAATGAAGTTCAGCCCCGCTTTCAGCGCGGGAATGCAGAGCTCGTCGTCTTCCTCTGGCGGCAAATCGACGATAATCAGACCGTCAACGCCGGCCGTCTTGGCATCAGCCAAAAACTTGTCGACGCCGTAAATGTAGATCGGATTGTAATAGCCCATCAGCACCAGCGGCGTGACGTTGTCGTCCTTGCGGAAGCCGCGCACCAGATCGAGCGTCTTCTTCAGTGTCATGCCGACCTTGAGCGCGCGGAGCCCGGCGGCTTGGATCGACGGACCGTCCGCCATCGGATCGGTGAAGGGAATGCCGAGTTCGATGACGTCCGCGCCTGATTTCGAGAGCGCCTTGACGATCTCGAGCGACGTCGCCGGATCGGGATCGCCGGCCATCACGTAGGTAACGAAGGCCGCGCGGCCCTGTTTTTTCAACTCGGCAAAACGGGTGTCGATACGCGTGGTCACTTGCTCTTGCCCCTCAGGATGTCGCCGACCTGCGGGACGTCCTTGTCGCCGCGACCGGAGAGGTTGACGACCATCAGGTGATCTTTTGGCCGCTTCGGCGCGAGCTCCATCACCTTGGCGATGGCATGTGCAGGCTCGAGCGCGGGGATGATGCCTTCCAGCTTTGACAGCAACTGGAACGCGGCGAGCGCCTCGTCGTCGGTCGCGGAGAGATAGTTCACGCGGCCGATCTCGTGCAGCCAGGAATGCTCGGGGCCGATGCCGGGATAGTCGAGGCCGGCGGAGATCGAATGCGCGTCCTGGATCTGGCCGTCGGCGTCCATCAGGAGATAGGTGCGGTTGCCGTGCAGCACACCGGGACGGCCGCCAGCGATCGAGGCCGCATGCAGCTGCGTCAGCCCATGACCCGCGGCTTCGACGCCGAAGATTTCGACGGTGGAATCATCGAGGAACGGATGGAACAGGCCCATCGCGTTCGAGCCGCCCCCGATGCAGGCGACCAGCGAATCCGGCAGGCGGCCTTCGATCTCCTGCATCTGCACCTTGGTCTCGTTGCCGATGATCGACTGGAAGTCGCGCACCAGCGTCGGATAGGGATGGGGGCCGGCGACGGTGCCGATGCAGTAGAAAGTATCGTGCACGTTGGTCACCCAGTCGCGCAGCGCCTCGTTCATGGCGTCCTTCAGCGTGCGCGTGCCCGACTGCACGGGGACCACCTTCGCGCCCAGCATCTCCATGCGGATGACGTTGGGCTGCTGCCGCTCGACGTCGACGGCGCCCATATAGACCACGCAGTCGAGACCGAAGCGCGCGCACAGCGTCGCGGTGGCGACACCGTGCTGGCCGGCGCCGGTCTCGGCGATGATGCGCTTCTTGCCCATCCGCCGCGCCAGCATGATCTGGCCGAGCACGTTGTTCACCTTGTGCGAGCCGGTGTGGTTGAGCTCCTCGCGCTTGAGATAGATTTTCGCACCACCGAGATGCTCGGTGAGACGCTCGGCGAAATAGAGCGGCGAGGGCCGGCCGACATAGTTCTTGAGGTAGCCGTTCATCTCGGCCTGGAAGGCCGGATCGGCCTTGGCCGCGGTATACGCCTTCTCCAGATCGAGGATCAGCGGCATCAGGGTTTCGGCGACGAAGCGTCCGCCGAAAATGCCGAAATGGCCGCGCTCGTCGGGGCCGCTGCGGTAGGAATTGGGTTTTACAACATTCATCGGACGCTCAATTCTTGACTTGCATCTTGGCTTGCGCGCGCGGCGCGGATGAAGGCCTTGATCAGCTCGGGATCCTTCACGCCGGGGGCGTTCTCGACACCGGAGGAGACGTCGACACCACCGGCCCGCGTGACGCGAACGGCTTCGGCGACGTTCCCTGCATGCAGCCCGCCCGAAACCATATACGGTAGCGCGAGCTCCAGGTTTCCGAGCAGGTGCCAATCGAACGGTGCACCGAGGCCGCCCGGCCGGGTCGCGTCCTTCGGTGGGCGCGCGTCGAACAGGATGCGTTCGGCAACCTCTGCGTAACCGGGCAGCACTGCGAGATCGGCTGAAATTGCGACCGGCACGACCTTCATCACGGGGCGACCGAACCGCTGCCTGATGTCGCGCACCCGCGCCACGCTCTCCGTGCCGTGAAGCTGGAAGATATCAGGCGACAGCGCGTCCATGATGTTGTCGAGCGTGGCATCGTCGGCATCGACGGTGAGCGCGACCTTGAGCGCGCGCCGCTTCACCTGCCGGCCAAGGTCACGGCCCGCTTCCAGCGACAAATGCCGCGGCGACGGCGGGAAGAACACGAACCCCACCATGTCGGCACCCGCGTCGAGCGCCACATCGAGCGTCTCCGGCGTGGACAGGCCACAGATTTTAACGAGCAGGGACATGGGCTCAAAAAGCGGTAGAGGCCGCGGGTCTGCGGCCGGAAAACAGGGTTTTCGGTTGCGGCCGCTTCTACAACGTCGCGCGCTGCTTGTCTCGCCCGACGGGCCCGTAAAGGCCCACCCCGGAGGGAACGGGGAGGCGCTGGGGCTCGGACTTCACGGCCGCCGCCTGGGCCCGCAGATCGGCCAGTTCGCCCCGGGCAGCCCTTGCGTCCGCATCGTTCCGCCGCGCCGCGCGCCGCCAGTGCCGCTGGCCGAACCAGACCGCACAGCCACCCGCGAGGACGCCGAGGGCGGCCGCCAGGATCAGAAGCAGAAACAGCGGCATCGTGACCGAGAACGACGGGTCATCCGACACGAAGGGATCGAACGAGACCGTGACGATATGCCTGTTGGCGACGGCAAAGACCACCAGGATCAGGCCCAGCGGAATCACGATCAGCGCGGTCAGGAACTTTCGCATCTCGCTTCGCTCGCGCTTTGAATCAAGCTTGTGGCCGCATCTCTCGCGACCGCGGGAAACCCTGACGCCGGCCTCAGTCCGGCGCGCCTGGATCCGGATGGTCGCGATTCAGCCGCTCGCGCATTTCCTTGCCGGTCTTGAAGAACGGAACGCTCTTCTGGTCGACGGGCACATGAGCGCCGGTGCGCGGATTACGCCCTGCGCGCGCAGGGCGATGCTTGACCGAGAAGGCACCGAAGCCGCGCAGCTCGACGCGGTCACCGCGCGCGAGAGCCGCTACGATCTCTTCGAGAATCGCATTCACAATGTTCTCGACATCCCGCTGGTACAGATGCGGGTTGTGCTCGGCGATACGCTGAACAAGTTCGGATTTGATCATCGAGAGATAGGACCCGGGAGCGTGCGGATGACCATTTCCGTGAAAATACCGTGATCTGTCAAGACGCTAAATCAAGGTTGAGCGTCGTGAAAATGCGTGACAAATGCCGAAAAAGCGGGCTGGCCCGGCACGCGTCCAACGGGAAAAACCTCGAAAGCTCGCTCGGTTCCGGCTAGTTCGACGCCGCCGGTTGCCATAAGGCCAGCATTCCATCCATTCCGAGCCGATCGACCGCCTGCGCGACGCCGGTTTGCCCGATTTGATGCGCAATCGAGCCCAAACCCAGTGCTTCCAGCGTCACTGCGGCCGCCGTCTTGAGAAACGGCAGATCGCTGAAGCGCGGCTGCAGCTTGTAATCGCGCACGGAAAGCCCCTTCTTCACGCCCTTCTGCTCGACCAGCCAGGTCACGGCGGTCTTCTCGTCGCCGATCTGGTCGATCAGCTTGAGATCGATCGCCTGGCGTCCGGTGAAGACACGGCCATCAACCACTTTCTCGAGCTGCGTGTCATCCATGCCACGCCGTTCCTTCACCAGGCCCTTGAACCAGGCGTAGGAATCCTTCACCAGCGCGTCCAGCGCGGCACGTGCTTCGGGACTGGTCGGCTCAAATCCGTTGGGCGCGGCCTTCAGCGGCGAGGACTTCACCTCCTCGACCTTGACGCCGACGGTCTTCAGCAGCTCGGTGAAATTGGGAAACTGAAACAGCACGCCGATCGAACCGACCAGCGAGCTCTGCTGGGCGATGATGTGATCGCTGGCGATCGCGGTGATGTAGCCGCCGGAGGCGGCGAGGCCTTCGACCACGACGACGAGAGGCTTCTTTGCCTTCAGGCTCACAAGCGAATCGTAAAGCTGCTCGGAGCCGGCGGTGGTGCCGCCCGGCGAGTTGATGTGAACGATGACGGCGGCGGCCTGCGAATTCTCCAGCCGCTCCAGCGCCTGGGTGCGATCGGAATCGCTGCGGATCAGGCCGTCGATCTGGACCCGCGCGATCGAGCCGGCGGACGCGAACGTGCCGCGCGCACCCGGCGTCGCGACCAGCGCGAAGCCTGCAATCGCCGCAATCGCGATCAGCGCGGCCATCACGCGCCAGAACGTCAGCTTACGGCGGATCCTGCGGCGATCGACGATGATGTCCGAATCGAGCGACATCGGAATATCTCCAAAATGAAGGGCCACGCGCGTTGTGCCGTTACAGCGTGACCATTGGCTTATCTGGATACATCAATTGCGGCGTAATTTGAAGAAAACAAGACCTGAAGCGATAAGACCGAGACGCTGCCACATACTCATGTGTCGTCCCGGCGATTGAAAACAAAAAAGCCCCGGCTCGCGCCGGGGCTTTGATGCCAGCGAAACGTGGTTTCGCTTACTTGCTGTCGCGGTTCTTGAGCGCGGTGCCGAGGATGTCGCCGAGCGTCGCCCCCGAATCGGAGGAGCCGTACTGCGCGATGGCTTCCTTCTCTTCGGCGACTTCGAGCGCCTTGATCGACACCTGGACCTTGCGGGCCTTCTTGTCGAACTGGATCACGCGGGCATCGACCTTCTCGCCGACGGCGAAGCGTTCGGCGCGCTGATCGTTGCGGTCACGGGCGAGCTCCGAGCGTTTCACGAACGTGGTGAAGTCGGTACCGGTGATTTTCACCTCGATGCCGCTCTCCTTCACGTCGATCACTTCACAGGTCACGACCGCGCCCTTCTTGACATCGCCCGGCTCGGCGAAGGGGTCGCCTTCGAGCTGCTTGATGCCGAGCGAGATGCGCTCCTTCTCGACGTCCACATCGAGCACCACGGCCTTGACCATGTCGCCCTTCTTGTAGTTGTCGATCACCTGCTCGCCCGGCTGCTTCCAGTCGAGGTCGGAGAGATGGACCATGCCGTCGACGTCGCCCTCGAGGCCCAGGAACAGACCGAACTCGGTCTTGTTCTTGACCTCGCCCTCGACCGTCGAACCGGTCGGGTGACCTTCGACGAAGACCTCCCACGGGTTGCGCATGGTCTGCTTGAGGCCGAGCGAAATGCGGCGCTTGACGGAATCGACTTCCAGCACCTGCACTTCGACTTCCTGCGAGGTCGAAACGATCTTGCCGGGGTGCATGTTCTTCTTGGTCCACGACATCTCGGAGACGTGGATCAGGCCTTCGATGCCCGGCTCGAGCTCGACGAACGCGCCGTAGTCGGTGATGTTGGTGACGCGACCGGTGAAGCGGGCACCCAGCGGGTACTTGGCTTCGATGCCCTGCCACGGATCGTCCAACAACTGCTTCATGCCCAGCGAGATGCGGTGCGTCTCGTGGTTGATCTTGATGATCTTGACCTTCACGGTCTGGCCGATCGAGAGCACCTCGGTCGGATGGTTGACGCGGCGCCACGCGATGTCGGTGACGTGCAGCAGGCCGTCGATGCCGCCGAGATCAACGAACGCACCGTAATCGGTGATGTTCTTGACCACGCCGTCGATGACCTGACCCTCTTCGAGGTTCTGCACCAGCTCCTGACGCTGCTCGGCGCGGGTCTCTTCGAGAACCGTGCGGCGGGAGACGACGATGTTGCCGCGGCGGCGGTCCATCTTGAGGATCTGGAACGGCTGCGAATTGTTCATCAGCGGCGCAACGTCGCGGATCGGACGGATGTCGACCTGCGAACGCGGCAGGAAGGCCACGGCACCGTCGAGGTCGACGGTGAAGCCGCCCTTGACCTGGTTGAAGATGACGCCGTTGACCTTCTCGTTGTTCTGGAACGCCTTCTCGAGCTTGCCCCAGCTCTCTTCGCGGCGCGCCTTGTCGCGCGACAGCACGGCTTCGCCGAGGGCATTTTCGATGCGATCGAGGAACACTTCCACCTCGTCGCCGACCTTGAGCTCGCTGTCACGGCCGGGGCCGGAAAATTCGCGCAGGGCGACGCGGCCCTCGGTCTTCAGGCCGACGTCGATGACGGCCATGTCCTTTTCGATTGCAACAACCTTGCCCTTGATGACTGAGCTTTCCTGCAGGTTGCCGCCTGCGAAGGACTCGTCGAGCATCGCGGCGAAATCGTCGCGCGACGGGCTATAGGTATCAGCAGAAGTCGAAGCCATTTGTTCTCCAGTTGCGGATGTCGTGCCGGCCGTTGGGTTCATGGGCGCATCGCACGCGCAGTGTCGGAAGGTCCGCAAGACCTTCGAGCGACCGCTCACTGCTCCAGCCTGCGAGGCAGAACAGCGGAAGCGGGCCGGCTGAGGCCCGCGCGTTCAATGCGTGAAATCTTTTGTCCGGAGCCTGGATCGCGCCGATCCCGAGATGGGGACCGGAGTATCGACCTCAAAGAGCGGGAGCGGGCGCTTCCTCCAATGACGGCAGCGGCTTAACCCCGCGACCGGCCCGCTCGGACGGCCTCGATAATGTCGATGGCGGCCCGGACGCCGCCTTCTATATCCAGTTGGGAGTTATCTAGCAAGTAAGCATCCGGGGCCGGTTTCAAGGGCGCAATCGGCCGGTTCTTGTCGCGTTCGTCGCGCTGGATGATGTCGGCCAGCACGGCCGCCTCGTCGGCCTCCTCGCCCCTCGCCTTGGCCTCCATGGTCCGGCGGCGGGCACGGACCCTGGGATCGGCAACGACGAAGATCTTCACGTCGGCATGCGGGCAGATCACGGTTCCAATGTCCCGGCCGTCCAGCACTGCGCCGGGCGGATCGGCGGCGAACTGCCGCTGGAAGTTGACCAGAGCCTCGCGAACCCTGGGGATCGCCGAGACGATGGAAGCGCCCTCGCCGGCCTTCTGGGTCTTCAGGGCGGGATTGCCGAACTTTTCGGGATCGAGTTCCAGCGCCGCCGCGACTGCCGCCGCCTCGTCCCGGAGATCATGCCCGGACTGCATCAGCGAATAGGCCACCGCGCGATAGATCACGCCGGTATCGAGGTGACGATAGCCGTAGTGATGGGCGAGGCGCTTGCCGAGGGTCCCTTTGCCCGAGGCCGCGGGCCCGTCGATGGCGATGATCATGAAAACTCGGCTCCCAGCGAACGCATCATCGGGATGAAGTCGGGGAAACTGGTGGCGATGAAGGCGGTGTCGTCGACGGTTACGGGTCGGTCGGAGGCGCAGCCCATCACCAGCGCGGACATCGCGATGCGATGGTCCATGTGGGTGGCGACCAGGCCGCCGCCGGGAACATGGCCGCGGCCTTCGACGATCAGATCGTCGCCGGAGACCTCGACCTTGACGCCGTTGACGCGGAGCATGGCAGCGGTGGCCTCCAAGCGGTCCGATTCCTTGACGCGCAGCTCCTGGAGGCCGCGCATGATGGTCGTGCCCTCGGCGAAGGCAGCCGCCACCGCCAGCACCAGATATTCGTCGATCATCGACGGTGCGCGCTCCGGCGGCACCTCGACACCGCGCAGTTTCGAGGCGCGCACGCGCAGCTTCGCCATTGGCTCACCGGCATCGCCGCGAACTTCGCTTTCCTCGATCGAGGCACCCATTTCGCGCAGCGTGGTGAACAGCCCGGTGCGCAGCGGATTGGTCATGACATCGGACAGGACGATTTCGGAGCCTTCGACGATCAGCGCAGCAACGATGGGGAACGCCGCGGAGGAGGGATCCGCGGGCACGACGACATTGGCGCCATGCAGCTCAGGCTGACCCGTGAGCGTGATGCGGCGGCCGTGCTGACCTTCCTGCGCAGAGGTGATCTCGGCGCCGAAATGCTTGAGCATCAGCTCGGTGTGATCGCGACTGGCCTCGGTTTCGATGACCGTGGTGGTGCCCGGCGCGGCCAGGCCCGCGAGCAGCACGGCGGATTTGATCTGGGCCGAGGCGACCGGGGTTTTGTAGGTGATCGGCAGCGGATCGCGCGCGCCCTGGACGGTGAGCGGCAACCGGCCGCCCTCGCCACCGGAAACCACCTTCGCACCCATCTTTTCGAGTGGGTCCAGAATCCGGCGCATGGGCCGGCTGCGCAGCGAGGCATCGCCATCAAAAACCGCGGAGATCGGGCAGCCGGCGACGGCGCCCATGACGAGCCGGCAACCGGTGCCGGAGTTGCCGAAATCCAGCGGCGCCCTGGGTTCGGCAAAGCCCGCGACCCCCACGCCGTCTACCTTCCAGGCGAAATCGCCGGTGCGCTCGACCCGGGCGCCAAGCGCCTGCATGGCTTTGGCGGTGTTGAGAACGTCCTCGCCCTCCAGGAGGCCCGAAATCCGGGTCTCTCCAACCGCGAGCGCGCCCAGGATGAGGGCGCGGTGGGAAATCGACTTGTCCCCCGGCACCCGTACTTTTCCGGTCAGGGGACCGCTGGCGCGCGACTGGAGCGGCGTCGGCTTGTCGGAATCGGTCACGTTTGTGTCCTTGGATAGGCCCGAAACATCCCTGCGGGGCTCGCGGGGCAGGTACCACATGGTCTCCCCGCCGTCACGGGCATGTCGTTCTCCCGCAATGCGCTATTGACAGCGGGCCGCCAACTAGCCAAGTGAAACACCGCTTTTCCGACATTTCCAGGATTCCTCTGCCGTGGCCAAGTCCGAACTCGGAACCAAACGTATTTGCCCCACGACGGGCAAGAAGTTCTATGACCTCAACAAGTCTCCGGTGATCTCGCCCTATACCGGCGAAGTCGTGCCGATCGCACCGATAGCGCCGGCCCGCGTACCGCGCGGCGCCGAAGCCCGCCACGCTGCAGCAGCCGCCGACACCACGCCGGAGCCGGCCGAGGTCGAGGAGGTCTCGCTCGAGGAGGCCGATGCCGAGGAGAACACCGGCAAGGTCAAGGCCGTCGTGCCCGAATCCGAGGACGACATCGAGGTCGACGAGACCATCGAGGACGATGACGACGATGATTCGACCTTTATCGCCGACGACGAAGAGGGCGATGAGGACGTGACCGACATCATTGGTGATGTCGGCGGTGATGAAGAGACTTGAGATAAGCCCTGATCTGTGAAAAAGGGTGCACCGCGCGAGTCACCAGGCTCGCCGGTCAGGAGTGATCCGCCAGGATTATTCCATTTAAGGACTACGGGGCCATAGCTCAGCTGGGAGAGCGCTTGCATGGCATGCAAGAGGTCGGCGGTTCGATCCCGCCTGGCTCCACCAGCCTTCGCTGGCTTCGCCAGCTACGGCTCGGCAAGCCAGCTCCGCTCCATCGTAGCGAAGCTAGCGAAGGCTGCCGCGGCGTAGCCCGAAGGGCGAAGCCGGGCTTCAGCAGATCAAAAGCGGATGTAAGCTGTCCCTCGACAACTGGGGAGCGTGCCGTGAAGTACGTCTACATCCTTGAAAGCCTTAATTCGCTCCACTTCTACGTCGGGATTACCGACGATCTGCGTGCCCGACTGACAAAGCACAATGCTGGTGAGGTGCCCACACCTCGAAATACGGGCCTTGGCGTCTTAAGACTTACGTTGCATTCAGCAACGAGAAGCAAGCCGTAGCATTCGAGAAGTATCTGAAGTCAGCATCCGGTCGCGCCTTCGCCAAGAAACGGCTCTAACCCTACTCCCCGATCACCGCATTCAGCCGATCGCGCAGCGCGACGATTTCATCCTTCATCGCGACCAGTTCCGAGACCGAGCAGTCCGACGCCGCCAGGATCGATTGCGGCACGGCGCGCGCCTTTTCTTTCAGAGCGTGGCCCTGCGCCGTCAGCGCGATCAGCACCTGACGCTCGTCCTCGCTCGAGCGCGTGCGCTTGACGAGATGGGCGGCCTCGAGCCGCTTGAGCAGCGGCGTCAGCGTGCCCGAATCCAGGAACAGCCTTTCGCCGATGTCCTTGACCGGAACGTCGTCGCGCTCCCACAGCACCAGCATCACCAGATATTGCGGATAGGTCAGGCCGAGCCGGTCCAACAGCGGCTTGTAGACGCGGTTGAAGGCATGCGCGGCGGAATAGACCGCGAAGCAGATCTGGTTGTCGAGGCGCAGCGGCTGGTCCGCCGCCGAATGTTTTCGAGGCATGGAGAATCTCACGAGGCTTTCCTCATTCTGGGCCCGGGCGGCGGCATATTCAATTGCGAACAATTAAATGTGAGGCGCCATAATTTCAATTGCGCACAATCTAATTGCCTGCGATAAGGATCCACCCCAACCCAGACACCCAGGGAGATGACAATGTCCGTGAACGTCCTCTACAAGACCAGCGCAAAAGCCACCGGCGGCCGCGACGGCCATGCTGCGACCCTCGACGGCGCGCTCGACGTCAAGCTCACCACGCCGAAGGAACTCGGCGGCGGCGGCGGCGAAGGCAACAATCCGGAGCAGCTGTTTGCGGCCGGCTATGCCGCCTGCTTCATCGGCGCGATGAAGTTCGTGGCCTCGCAGGGCGGGCCGAAGGTCCCGGCTGACGCCTCGGTCACCTCCACCGTCGGCATCGGCCCGCGCGCGGCCGGCGGCTTCGGTCTCGACATCGACCTCGCCGTCTCGTTGCCGGGCCTCGCCCGCGCGGAAGCCGAGGCGCTGGTCGAGAAGGCGCACCAGGTGTGCCCGTATTCCAACGCGACGCGCGGCAATGTCGACGTCCGCCTGACGGTCGTCTGATCGGAAGTTAAGGATTGGCTGGCCCGGGATCCCGCTCGGGCCGGCCGCTTCCGTTTGATTTGCCATCCTGCGGGACAGCAGCTTCCCCCTGCATGACGCCCTACGCGGGAAGCCATTGCTGGCTCGGACGAACCTCGCTAGGCCTGTGACCAATATCGACACAGGGGAAGCGAAGGCATGACTGAAGCCGCCAGTTCTGGAGCCGCCACGGGCGCAATGAGCGGCCTGCGCGTCATCGATCTCACGCGCGTGCTCGGCGGTCCTTATTGCACCCAGATCCTCGCCGACCATGGCGCCGACGTCATCAAGGTCGAACCGCCCGCGGGCGACGAGGTGCGCGACTGGGGCCCTCCCTTCCACGACGAAGACGCGGCCTATTTCATCGGCATCAACCGCAACAAGCGCTCGATCGGTCTCGACCTCGCCTCCGAGGGCGGCCGCATCGTGCTGCTCAAGATGCTGGAGAGCGCCGACGTCCTGATCGAGAATTTCAAGCCGGGCACGCTGGAGAAATGGGGCATCGGCAACGAGGTCTTGCGCGAAAAATTCCCGCGCCTCGTGCATTGCCGGATCTGCGGCTTCGGCGCCGACGGCCCGCGCGGCGGCAATCCCGGTTATGACGCCATCATCCAGGCGATGACCGGCATGATCGCGGCGACCGGCTCGCCCGAGAGCGGACCGATGCGGATCGGCGTGCCGCTGGTCGACATCGGCACCGGCCTCTATGCGGCGATCGGCATTTTGATGGCGCTGTCGGAGCGGCAGCGTTCGGGCCAGGGTCAGTTCCTGGAGACGACGCTGTACGAGACCGGCCTTGCCATCATGCATCCGCACACAGCGAATTATTTCATGCATGGCAAGCCGCCGTCGCTCACCGGCAACGAGCATCCCAACCTCGTGCCTTACGCGATCTTCCCGACCAAGACCGACGACATCTTCATCGGCGTCGGCAATGACGGCACCTTCCGCAAGCTCGCCAAGGAGATCGGCAAGCCCGAGCTCGGCACCGATTCACGATTCGCCCGCAACAAGGATCGCATCGCCAATCGCGAGGCGCTGCGCGCCGAGCTCGCCGCCGTGTTCAGCCAGCACGAAGCCGAGCCGCTGTGCAATCGCCTGCTTGCCGCGGGCCTGCCCGCCGGCCCCGTGCAGAAGATCGACCAGGCGCTGACCAACCCGCACACGATCGCGCGCGGCGATATCATCGAGAAGGACTGGTACAAGGGCGTGGCGTCGCCGATCCGGCTCGATCGCAGCAAGCCGAGCCTGCGCCGCCTGCCGCCGAAATTCAGCCAGCACGCCCAGGAGGTGTTGGGCGAGTTCGGCTACTCCAAATCCGAGATCGACGCGATGGTCGCGCAAGGTACGGTCTGCGGACCCGAGCGCAAGCGCTAGCGGCTCAGAAATAATCGAGCGACAGCGCAGGTGCGCGCCCTCCCCCGCTCGCGGGGGA
Organism: Bradyrhizobium sp. 21; assembly: GCF_023073335.1. Lineage (GTDB taxonomy): Bacteria > Pseudomonadota > Alphaproteobacteria > Rhizobiales > Xanthobacteraceae > Bradyrhizobium. Next base: position 336,072 of record NZ_JADPJG010000035.1, on the reverse strand, counting down.
GGGTTGGGGAGAGGGTGTCTCCGCAGAGAGATTCCCAATGAGGATAGAACCCTCACCCGGCGCTGCGCGCCGACCTCTCCCGCGGGCGGGAGAGGTTTTCGAACCCGCGGCGCGATCGTCTGCCTCACACAAGTAATGCCGCACTGCGATGCGGGCGCTCTGTGCACCGCGAACGGAGGACGCTGCGCGCGCGGCATTCGCCTATTTGACGGCTTCCCTTTTCCCGCGCTTGCCGCTTTCGTTTGGGCCGCTTACACAGTCATGTGAACGTCATACGTCGCTGCTAGCGCAAGCGATCTTTTTGACGGCCAAGGGAGGTTACTTGATGGCTCTTCGACATTTTGGGGCGGCTGCCGCTGTTGCAATCGCAGTTGGCATGACGGCTTCACCGGCCCTGGCCGTGACCGAGATCCAGTGGTGGCATGCGATGACCGGCGCCAACAACGACGTCATCGTCAAGCTCGCCACCGACTTCAACGCGTCGCAGACCGACTACAAGGTCGTCCCGACCTACAAGGGCAACTATCCCGATACGATGAACGCCGGCATCGCCGCGTTCCGCGCCGGCAACGCCCCGCACATCATGCAGGTGTTCGAAGTCGGCACCGCGACCATGATGGCCGCGACCGGCGCCGTGAAGCCGGTCTACAAGCTGATGACCGAGGCCGGCGAGAAGTTCGATCCCAAGATCTACCTGCCTGCCATCACCGGCTACTACTCGACCTCGAAGGGCGAGATGCTGTCCTTCCCGTTCAACTCGTCGTCGACCGTGATGTGGGTCAACCTCGACGAACTGAAGAAGGCCAACGTCGAGATCCCGAAGACCTGGCCCGAAACGTTCGAGGCCGCCAAGAAGCTGAAGGCCGCGGGTCATGACACCTGCGGCTTCTCCGGCTCCTGGGTCACCTGGGTCAATCTCGAGCAGCTCTCCGCCTGGCACAATGTGCCGCTGGCCAGCAAGGCCAACGGCCTCGACGGCTTCGACACCGTGCTGGAGTTCAACGGCCCGCTCCAGGTCAAGCATCTCGAAACCCTGGTCGAGCTGCAGAAGACCAAGACCTACGACTATGCCGGCCGCACCAACACCGGCGAAGGCCGCTTCACCTCGGGCGAGTGCCCGATCTATCTGACCTCGTCGGCGTTCTTCGGCAACGTCAAGGCGCAGGCCAAGTTCGCCTTCACCGCCGTGCCGATGCCTTATTATCCGGACGTCAAGGGCGCGCCGCAGAACTCGATCATCGGCGGCGCCTCGCTCTGGGTCATGGGCGGCAAATCGGCCGACGAATACAAGGGCGTCGCGAAATTCCTGACTTTCCTCTCGGACACCGATCGCCAGGTCTACATCCACAAGGCCTCGGGTTATCTGCCGATCACCAAGGCGGCATACGCCAAGGCGAAGGAAGAAGGCTTCTACAAGGACCAGCCCTACCTCGAGACCCCGCTGCTCGAGCTGACCAACAAGGAGCCAACCGAGAATTCGCGCGGCTTGCGCCTCGGCAACATGGTTCAGCTCCGTGACGTCTGGTCGGAAGAGATCGAGCAGGCGCTGGCCGGCAAGAAGACCGCCAAGCAGGCGCTCGACGCCGCCGTCGAGCGCGGCAACACCATGCTGCGTCAGTTCGAAAAGACCGCCGTAAAATAAGGCGAAGGCGCCGGCAGGCCGCACGGCCTGCCGGCGTCGCCCATCATGCAGAAGCAAGCCATTTTCCAATCAAGGCTATTGCCTTACGCGCTGGTTGCGCCGCAGCTCGCGATCGTCCTGATTTTCTTCTATTGGCCGGCCCTTCAGGCGGTCGTCCAGTCGTTCCTGCTCCAGGACGCCTTCGGTCTGTCGACCACCTTCGTCTGGTTCGATAATTACATCGAGCTGTTCAGGGACCGCGCCTATTTCGAGGCGATCGTCCGGACTTTCTTGTTCTCGTTCGCCATCGCGCTGTCGTCACTGTCCTTCGCGCTGCTGCTCGCCGTGATGGCGGACAAGCCGTTGCGCGGCTCGATGCTCTACCGCACGCTGCTGATCTGGCCCTATGCGGTGGCGCCGCCCGTCGTCGGCGTGCTCTGGATCTTCATGCTGCATCCTTCGCTCGGCGTGCTCGCCCGCTATCTGCGCGCGATGGGCATCGACTGGAATCCGCTGCTCGACGGCGACCAGGCCGCAGCGCTGATCATCCTCGCCGCGGCGTGGAAGCAGATCTCCTATAATTTCCTGTTCTTCCTCGCCGGCCTGCAAGCCATCCCGCGATCCGTGTTCGAGGCCGCCGCGATCGACGGCGCCCGTCCGATGCGGCGGTTCTGGACCGTGACCTTCCCACTGCTGTCGCCGACGATCTTCTTCCTGCTGGTCGTCAACATCGTCTACGCTTTCTTCGACACCTTCGGCATCATCGACACCATGACCCGCGGCGGGCCGGGAACATCGACGGTCACGCTGGTCTACAAGGTCTATTCCGACGGCCTGCTCGGCGGCAATCTCGGCAGCTCCGCGGCGCAATCGGTGATCCTGATGGTCATGGTCATCGTGCTCACCGGAATCCAGTTCCGCTTCGTCGAACGCAAGGTGACCTACTGATGGTCGAGGAAGAGGGTTTTCGACGCTACGTCGCGCACGCCATCCTGTGGATCGGGATCGCGATCGTCGCGTTCCCCGTCTACATCGCCATCGTCGCCTCGACCCAGGACAACGCGCTGATCGCGAACGGGCAGATGTCGCTGCTGCCGGGCGGGCACTTCTTCGAGGTCTACTACCAGACCATCTTCGTCGGCACGAGCGGCTCGACCCGCGAGCCCGTCGGCAACATGATGCTGAACTCGCTGGTGATGGCGCTGCTGATCGCGGTCGGCAAGATCGCGATCTCGATCATCTCCGCCTATGCGATCGTGTATTTCCGCTTTCCGTTCCGGATGCCGATCTTCTGGATCATCTTCATCACGCTGATGCTGCCGGTCGAGGTGCGCATCTATCCGACCTACAAGATCGTCGCCGATCTGCACATGCTCGACAGCTATGCGGGCCTCGCGCTGCCGCTGATCGCGTCGGCGACCGCGACGCTGCTGTTCCGCCAGTTCTTCATGACCGTGCCGGACGAGCTGCTGGAGGCGTCACGCATCGACGGCGCCGGTCCGCTCCGCTTCTTCTGGGATACGCTCTTGCCGCTGTCGCGCACCAACATGGCGGCGCTGTTCGTGATCCTCTTCATTCTCGGCTGGAATCAATATCTCTGGCCGCTGCTGATCACCACGCGCGACGACATGCAGACCATCCAGGTCGGCATCCGCAAGATGATCACCACCACCGACGCGCTGACAGAATGGCCGGTCGTGATGGCGACCGCCGTGCTGGCGATGCTGCCGCCGGTGTTCGTCGTTGTCGCCATGCAGAAATTGTTCGTGCGCGGCCTGGTCGAGACGGAGAAGTAGGTTCTTGGAAGTAGGTTTTCAGAAGTGAGTTTTCATGGCTAACGTCACCCTGCGCAACGTCCGCAAGACCTATCCCGGCGGCTTCGAGGCCATCAAGGGCGTCAACGTCGATGTCGCCGACGGCCAGTTCTGCGTGCTGGTCGGTCCCTCCGGCTGCGGCAAGTCGACCCTGCTGCGCATGGTCGCGGGGCTCGAGACCGTCACCGGCGGCGAGATCGACATCGGCGGCCGTGTCGTCAACCAGGTCGAGCCCGCCGACCGCGACATCGCGATGGTGTTCCAGAACTACGCGCTCTATCCGCATATGAGCGTTTTCAACAACATGGCCTACGGCTTGCGCAACCGCGGCATGAAGGAGGCCGAGGTCAAGACCCGCGTCGACGAAGCCGCGCGCGTGCTCGAGCTGACGCCGATGCTGGAGCGCAAGCCGCGCCAGCTCTCCGGCGGCCAGCGCCAGCGCGTCGCCATGGGCCGCGCCATCGTGCGCCAGCCAAAGGTGTTCCTATTCGACGAGCCGCTGTCGAATCTCGACGCAAAGCTGCGCATCGCGATGCGCGTCGAGATCCGCAAATTGCAGCGCCGGCTCAACACCACGTCGATCTATGTCACCCACGACCAGCTCGAGGCAATGACGCTCGCCGACGTGCTGGTGGTGATGAACGGCGGCGAGGTCGAGCAGATCGGCAATCCCTTGGCGATCTACGAGAAGCCGGCGACGACCTTCGTCGCCTCCTTCATCGGCGCACCGCCGATGAATCTGATGCCGACCCGCGCCGACGAGATCAAATCGCAGCTCGGCAGCACCGAGGCCGGTATCCTCGGCATCCGCCCCGAGGATTTCGTCATCACCGACCAGACCCCGGCCGGCGGGATCGCACTGCCGCTGACCGTGGAAGCGATCGAGCGCGTCGGCGCGGAGACCTTCGTCTACGGCGCGCGCGATCAGGACGAGCAGCGCGTCGCCGCCACGCCCGGCGAGCTGCCGCCGGGCGAGGTCATCGTCCGGATTCCGGGCTCCGAGGCGCCACCGATCGGTGCGAGGATCCGTGTCGCAGCGCTGCGCCAAAAGCTGCATCTTTTCAGCGGCGACGGACGGACGCGGCTCGAGGCCTGACCGGTTCCGAAGGGCCAGCCAACAAAAAGCGCGAAAACAACCCCATGCACAGTAGAAGGGGGGTTGTTTTCATTGAGATAAATCGCCCGCAGATTCGTTGTGCCGGGCTTGTCGCAGGCGTTCATGTTCTCGATGCCGCAAGACAGCTTGTGCATGGCCGGGACGCACGCGTGCGGGCCCCGGCACTCCCGCTACCTGCTTGAACCGACACAGTGTTATGCCCATATTGCTGATCAAGGGGTGCCTTGACGGGCCCTGATGCACCAAAGTCGCTTCGAGAGGACTTTGTAAACTATGTCTCGTGTTCCCACGCTTTCCAGTCCGTTCCTTCTGGGCTTCGACGAGATCGAGCGCGTGCTCGACCGCGTCGTCAAAGGCGCCGACGGTTACCCTCCCTACAATATCGAGAGGTGCGACCGGTCCGACGGCCAACCCGAGCGGCTGCGGATCACGCTGGCGGTCGCCGGATTCACCCGCGACCAACTCGATGTAACCATTGAGGAAAACCAGCTCGTGATTCGCGGGCGGCAGCAGGACGACAAGACCCGGCAATACATCCATCGCGGCATCGCCGCGCGCCACTTCCAGCGCACCTTCGTGCTGGCGGAGGGGATGCTGGTGCTGGGTGCGGATCTGAAAAACGGGCTGTTGTCGGTCGATCTTGCCCGGCCTGAACCGGAGAGGATCGTTAAGACAATCGCTATCAATGAGCACGAATAATGGAACGAGTAGCGGACTCGACCGCTTAGTGTTCCAGAGGAGTCGAGACCATGAGTGAAGGTCACGTTGCGTTCGAATACGAAGCCAAGAGCGTCTCGCCCGAGACGCTGGCAAGCCTCGGCGAAGGTCATATCGCCTATGTGAAGCAGATCCGTTCCGAAGACGTGCCGGGCCTGTTTCCCGAAGCGCCGAAGATCGCGCCGGGCCTCAAGCTCTTCGCGCTCCACGCCGCCGACGGCACGCCGATCATGCTGACCGACAGCCGCGAAGCCGCGATAGCCAACGCCTGGAGCAACGAGCTGCAAGCGATGAGCGTGCACTGAGCGCACGCGCTTTGCGCACGAATAGAGTTTCAAGCGGGCACGCCCTCGAAGGAAGGCGTGCCCGTTTTATTTTGTGCGATGATGTTTCCGCATCGTCGTTGCGAGTGTAGCGAAGCAATCCAGAGTCCCTCCGCGGAAAGATTCTGGATTGCTTCGCTGCGCTCGCAATGACGGAGTGTGAAGCTACGGCGTGCTAAACTCTGTCCCGGACGCGCTGCAGCGTGCAACGCTGCCGCGCAGAGCCGGGACCCAGACAGCAACAGGCACAATGTGGCGACATGGGCCCCGGCTCTGCAGCGCATCGTCGAAGAGACGCTGCGCTGCGTCCGGGGCACGAGAGCGAGTTACGACGCGCGCTCTCTCGCAGTCAGCAATGACGGATTACGCCGCGGTCGCCGGCGGCAGCGCCAGCACCGAATAGATCGCCTGGGCATCGCGCGAGGCGCGGAGCTTCTTGGCGATGTCCTGGTCGCGCAGCAGGCGGGCGATGCGGGCGAGCGCCTTGAGGTGATCGGCGCCGGCGCCCTCGGGGGCGAGCAGCAGGAAGACGAGATCGACCGGCTGGCCGTCCATCGATTCGAAATCGATCGGGCGATCGAGACGCGCGAACAGGCCGAAGATCTTTTCCAGCTTGGGCAGCTTGCCGTGGGGAATGGCGACGCCGTAGCCGACCGCGGTGGTGCCGAGCTTCTCACGCTGCAGCAGCACCTCGAACACGGAGCGCTCGTTCTGGCCGGTCAGCTCGGCCGCCTTGGCGGCGAGCTCCTGGAGCGCCTGCTTCTTGCTGTTGACCTTCAATGCCGGGAGAATCGCCTCGGGTGCGACCAGATCGGTAATCGGCATGGAAGGTTTCCGAGGTGAATTAAACCGTCAGGTTCCGAATTGGCCTTCTTGGTAGACCAAGTTGGGCCGGCGTCAATAACATGAAGCAGGAGGCGGACTTAGCCCCGGTCCTGATGTGGGGCGCTTCTACTCCAACGCAATCCCGGTGCCAACTCCCGCGTGCGGCTTTGCCACGGTCATTGTTAAGACCTGCGGATGCTACGGGGGATCGCTTGCGCGGGCCTAACCGCCCGATTTGCCGCCGGGCGGGTCGATCCAGCCCACATTGCCGTCGGCCCGGCGGTAGATGATGTTCACCCGGCCCGAAGAACCATGCTGGAATACCAAGCAGGGTGCCCCGCTGAGGTCGAGTTCCATGACGGCCTCGCTCACCGAAAGCTGCTTCAGGGAAGTGGTGGCTTCGGCGATGATCACGGGGCTGTAGCCGGTGACCTCGTCCTCGTCCTCACCCTCGCCCGGCGCTTCCAGCACGTAGCTCGTGGCATCCATGGCGGCGAGCGCGGCGGAGGCGACATGGGCCTTGCGGGCGGAGCGGTCCTTGAGCCGGCTCTTGTAGCGCTTGAGCCGCTTCTCGATCATCACCAGCGCCTGGTCGGCGCTGGCATAGGCGTCCGGCGCGTTCGAATCGGCCTCCAGCGTAATTCCCGAATCGAGGTGCAGCGCACAGTCGGTGCGGAAGCCGAAGCCGTCCTTGCTGAGCGTGATGTGCCCGGAATAGTTGCCGTCGAAATATTTACGCAGGACCTCTTCGGTCCGGTCGGAAACGCGGCCGCGCAGGGCCTCGCCGACGCTGACGCTCTTTCCCGAGATTCTGAGAGTCATGTGATGCCTCGCTTGGTTCAAGTGCCTAGCTTGGATCGGCCTCGATAAGAGATCGAGACTAGCGCGATTTCGCGCCAGCGCAATCAGGCCAGCTCGGTGTTGCGGGAGCGATCGGACATTGCGGTGGAGATGACGTTACCAAGAGCGCTCTGCTTGTCGCGGCGGCGTTGCACCGAGGACGGAATGCGCATGGCTTCGCGGTACTTCGCGACCGTGCGGCGGGCAATGTCAATGCCCGAGGCGCGCAAGCGTTCCACGATGGTGTCGTCCGACAGGATCGCAGCCGGCGCTTCCGAATCGATCAGCTGCTTGATGTGGTGACGCACGGCTTCGGCGGAATGCGCCTCGCCGCCGTCGGCCGAGGCGATCGAGGCCGTGAAGAAATATTTCAGCTCGAACGTGCCGCGATTGGTCGCCATGTATTTGTTGGCGGTGACGCGCGACACCGTGGATTCATGCATCTGGATGGCGTCGGCGACGGCTTTCAGATTCAGCGGCCGCAGATGCGCCACGCCATGGGTGAAGAAGCCGTCCTGCTGGCGCACGATCTCGGTCGCGACTTTCAGGATGGTGCGGGCGCGCTGATCGAGCGCGCGCACCAGCCAGGTCGCGTTCTGCAGCGCGTCGGTGAAATACGACTTGTCGCCGTCCTTGCCGATCTTCTTCGACAGTTGCGAATAGTAGGTCTGGTTGACCAGCACGCGCGGCAAGGTGTCGCTGTTGAGCTCGACATGCCAGCCGCCGTCCGGGCCCGGGCGGACATAGACGTCCGGCACCATGGTCTGCATACGCGCCGAGCCGAATTTCATGCCGGGCTTGGGATTGAGCCGGCGGATCTCGCCGATCATGTCGGCGATGTCCTCGTCGTCGACGCCGCAGAGCTTGCGCAAGGCCCCGACGTCGCGCCTGGCCAGCAGATCGAGATGCTCGACCAAGGCCTGCATCGCGGGATCGTAGCGGTCGAGTTCGCGGAGCTGGATCGCCAGGCATTCGCTCAAATTGCGCGCGCAGACGCCGGGCGGATCGAATTTTTGCAGCACGGCAAGGACGTTCTCGACGTCCGCTTGCGATGCGCCAAGCCGTTCGGCGGCCTGGCCGAGATCCGGCGGCAGATAGCCGGCCTCGTCGACCAGATCGATCAAATACTGGCCGATCATGCGCTGCGCCGGCCCGGTGAAGGCAACCGAGAGCTGCTCGGCGAGATGGTCGCCGAGCGTGGTTTCCGCAGCGACGAAGGCTTCGAGATTGTAGTCCTCGTCGCTGGAGGCGCCGCCACCCCATTCGGTATAGGTGGTCGGCGCCACATCCTGTGCGTTGCGCGCGGCCGCCTCGGCGGGTTCCTCGGAGAAGACGTTGTCCAGGCCCGTGTCCAGGGTCTGCTCGATCTCGGCGCGGCTGCCGAGATCCTTGCTCATCCATTCTTCCTGGCCCGGCTCGAACGCCTCGCCCGGACCGCCGCCCGGCTCATCGTTGTGGCCACCGTCGGAATCGCCGTACGGGCCGGCCTCGGCCGGGCCCTCGCCCGCCGGCGGCTCGTCGTTAGCCCGCTCCAGCAGCGGGTTCCGCTCCAGTTCCTCTTCCACGAAGGTCGTGAGATCGAGATTGGACAATTGCAGCAGCTTGATCGCCTGCATCAACTGCGGCGTCATGACCAGCGACTGCGATTGTCGGAACTCTAATCTCTGCGTGAGCGCCATGAAGCAAGAACCGATCCCAAAAAGTTGGTCCGATTTTTGCTTATCCTACTCTCAGACTGATGTACACGGCTTGACGAATGGGAAAAAAGGGCTAGAGGCGGAATTCCTCGCCAAGGTAAAGCCGGCGAACGTCGGGATCGGCGACGATCTCATCCGGGCTCCCCTCCGTCAAGATTTCACCGGCATAGACGATGTAGGCGCGATCGGTGAGGCCCAGCGTCTCCCGAACGTTGTGGTCGGTGATCAGCACGCCGATGCCGCGATTGGTGAGATGGCGGACGAGGTCCTGGATGTCGCCGACCGCGATCGGATCGATGCCGGCAAAGGGCTCGTCGAGCAGCATGTAGTTCGGACGCGTCGCCAGCGCGCGCGCGATCTCGACGCGGCGGCGCTCACCGCCTGACAGCGCGATCGACGGCGATTTTCGCAGGCGCGTGATGTTGAATTCGTCGAGCAGCGAGTCCAGCTGCTGCTCGCGCTTCTTGCGCGAGGGTTCCACCACTTCGAGCACGGCGCGGATGTTCTGCTCGACGGTGAGGCCGCGGAAGATCGAGGCCTCCTGCGGCAGATAGCCGATGCCGAGGCGCGCGCGCTGATACATCGGCAGCTTGGTGACGTCGTGGCCGTCGAGCTCGATCGCGCCGCGGTCGGCCTTGATCAGGCCGGTGATCATGTAGAACACGGTGGTCTTGCCGGCGCCGTTCGGACCCAGCAGACCGACGGCTTCGCCGCGGCGCACATAGATGCTGACCCCGCGCACGACCTGGCGGCTGCCGAAACTCTTTTCCACGCTATGCACAGCCAGGAAGCCCGGCCGCTTCAGAAGCTGGGGCCCGCCGGCGCCATTGGGCCTGGCTGTGGCGACAGCTTTGGGCGGCTGAGCCGCCGCCTGCCGCGGCCGCTGGGGAGCCTCGAGGCCGTACGGGTCAGAGGCCTGCATGGGCTGGTCACGGGCAATCGGCGGCGCATCCCGCACCGGGCTGGTCACCAGACCGCCGACGCTGTCACCGAGCGCGGTGATGTCCTGACGCGCAAATCCTGGCCGGCCGCGCTTGGCGGGGCGCCGACGGAACATGCTGAAGAGATCGACCATCCCCGCCTTCTAGCCTTCCAAGGTGATCCTGCGCGATACCCGCGCGATCTGCCGCACCGGCTTTTCGATTCGCCGACACAGCATGAGTGAAGGGATGTCTCATGCCCAGTGAAACACGCCCGAAAAGCGGCGGACCCCGCTTCGAAAGCCCTTTTCGAAAGCCCTTGGCGCTAGATACAGTCTCGCCAGGCAAGCTTCAACCTCGGATCGGGAGCATCCAGCTCAAGCCGTTGAAATCGCGCCTGGAAGTTACTTTTTACCGACACCGGGCAATTGCAGCGGCGAGCCTATGCCGGGCTTGGCCGGAGCGGCGGGACTACCCGATCCGCAATCGTTGCCGGCGCCCTGCGGCAGCAGGACCTGAACCCGGCCGGTGTCGGATTCCACCCGCGACACGCCGGTCGTCATGTCGACTTTCAGCCGGTCGCCACGCATGACGTTCTTGCACTGCGTCAGAACCACTTGGCCCGAGCCACCGCCGAGCATGGTGATGAGGTTGGTTTTGGTGTCGAACACGGCGGTCTCGCCTGTCACCACCTGGTCCTTCTGGGTGACCACGACATTGCCGTGCGCTTCCAGCCGCTTGATCGACGAGCTGCCGCCCGGCCCCGGCTGCGCCGACTGCATCGGCGCCGACTTAGCGCCCTTGGCTGGCGCGGGCTGCGGCGTTGCCGGCTTGTCGCCGCCACCCGATTCGTAGAACACCACCAGCGTCTTCGAGGTCATGGTGGTGTCCCCCTGGATGACCTTCACATTGCCGGAGAAGGTCGCCTCCTTCTTCTTGTCGCGCATCTCGAGCGAGGCAGCCTCGATCTGGATCGGCTGATCGCGATTCTGCGAGAAGCCTTGCATTGCGTTGGGCACGCCCTGCGTCACGGCTTGCGCGAGTCCCGAAGCCGTTGTGACCAGCGTGATCCCCAGGACAAGCAAGGCCGCACCGAGGAAGGCGCGCCACTTGGCATCGTTACGCGGAAAAAACCTGATCATGAAAATCACTTTGAATTGGCAGATTTGTTCTTGGACTTCGGCGGCGGCGGTGCGGGCTCGACCGGCGCAGGCTGAGCGGCGACAGGGTCGTCCAGCTTGTCGAGATGCATCACCACATTGCCCTCGAAGCGGATGACGTCGCCGCCTTCCGTGATGCGCAGCCGATCGGCCGTGAGCGTGCCGTTGGTCAGCTTGACGTCGACATGCTCGTCCGACGAGACCGTGCCCTTGCCCATGTCGACGAAGGCCGAGTTCAGCCGCGCCTCGTAACCGGTCGAGGTGCGCAGGAAGATGTCCTTGTGCAGGTCGAGCTGCTGCTGCTTGTTGTCGAACCTTCCGGTGCGGGCATCGAGGAACAGGAGCGATTGGTCTTCCATCAGCACTTTCGCGCGCAAATCATGGAGATCGACATGATCGGGGTCGGTGATGTCCTGCGTCGCGGTCTTGGCCCAGAGCTCGTAGGGCCGTTGATCCGGGGTGAAGCCGGACATATGCGGCGATTCCATCGTGATCTTGGTGCCCGTCACCACGAGATTTCCGGCGTCGAGTTTTACGGGAATCTGGAACGGATTGAGGAAGGTCGAGACGGCGACGATCGCAGCCATGGCCACGGCCACCGTCGCCGGCACCGCGATGCGCAGAATCCGCACCAGCCGGCTGTGGCGTGCCGCGCCGGCGAACTTCGCCGCAAGCGCGGCGTCATAGGTGGGATTCTGGGCCGAATTCACCTGGGCTCCTGAGGTGTCGCCTTGTCCGGTCGAAGGTGGCCCCATTGTAGCCGGCAACGCCAAAATATGCAGCCAGCGACAGGCCGTTACGAAAGTGTCCGAAACGGGGCGATCGCCGTAACCTGGCCGCCGGCCGACACCCTACGAATGCGCAAAAATGTCCTCTTCGGCCCAGCCCTGGAGGTCGAGCAGGGCGCGGGTCGGCAGGAAGTCGAAACAGGCTTTTGCCAGCGCGGTGCGGCCTTCCCGCGCCAGCATGGCATCGAGCCGCTCGCGCAAGGCATGCAGATGCAGCACGTCGGAAGCGGCGTAGGCGAGCTGCGGCTCGGTCAGGCTGTCGGAACCCCAATCGCTCGATTGCTGCTGCTTGGAGAGATCGACATTGAGCACCTCGCGCACGAGGTCCTTGAGGCCATGGCGGTCGGTATAGGTGCGGATCAGGCGGGAAGCGATCTTGGTGCAGTAGATCGGCCCGGTCATGACACCAAACGTCTGGTACAGCACCGCGACGTCGAACCGCGCAAAGTGGAAGATCTTCGTGATCGCGGGATTGGCCAGCAGGGCCTTCAGGTTCGGCGCGTCGGTATGCCCCTTCGGGATCTGCACCACGTCGGCGCTGCCGTCGCCGGGCGAGAGCTGCACCACGCAGAGCCGGTCGCGATGCGGGTTCAGGCCCATGGTCTCGGTGTCGATCGCCACCGCTCCGGTGTAGCGGGACAGGTCGGGCAGGTCGCCGCGGTGCAGGCGTACGGTCATGGCGTTTCAAACCTCAATCGAATCGGTGCGCTTCGGCAGGCTAATACCCGGGACAGACGCTGGCGAGGGCCGGCCGCGATGTATCCGCTGGCAGCCGCCGGCGCAAGCATTGGGCGCGGCTAGAGCCTTTCCGAATCGGAAAGGCTCTAGATTCTTGTTTTCGCGTTTTCTTAACGCGAACCGGTAGCCACTTCGCTCGAAAACGCTCTAGTAGTTCAGGCGCATCAGCACGTCGTTGATGCCGAAGGGGCTGCTGCCCGCCTCGCACGCGCCGCGCCGCACGAAGACGCAGGCTGGCTTCGCATCGCTCATCATCGCGCAACTGCGTTGCGAGAAGTCCGCCGGCAATTCGCCTGCCAGATTCACCGGGCTGATGATGCGGTTGAACTCGGCCTGGTGCGTTTTCACCAGAGCCGAAAGTCGTCCCTTGGCCAGAGGGTCGTCCGGATAAAAGGAATAGACGGGACGGCGGGCCGCGAGCTGCCCGCGCCCGGGCAAGAACGGGTCGTGCGTATTGTACAGGGCCAGACCGCAGGCGTCTGGATCGGCCTCGAGCGCCGCCGCCAACTGGGCCTCGCCCGTGCCGCGCATCCAATTGTCACGCATGATGAGCGTCGCGCCCGACAGACCGAGCGAGAGCAGCAGCCAGCCGCCACAGACGACGGGAAGCGCCCGGGAGCGCCACGCGCTGTGCCGGCGCATCATCTGCACCCAATCGGCGGAGCCGAGTGACGCCGCGATGATCAGCAGGGCGATCGACAGGAAAATGAAACGGTATTCCTTGTGCACGATCATGCTGTGAAACGCGACGTTCACGACGGCCGCGACGATCAGCAGGGGGACATGCCGCCAGCCGCGCCAGAGCGCCAACAACAGCAGCAGCGTCGTGCCCGACCACACGATAGAAGCCTGCAGGATGTAAGCGGCCGGCGGCGCGACACCGAATTCCGATGCGCGGTCATGCAGGAGGTTTAGCTGGATGTTCCGGACGAGCCACGCAAACGGCAATGAGCCGTGGATCACGTCGACGGCGCCAGACAGCACCAGGACGACGCATCCGCCCGCGACCAGGACCATCGCGTTTCGCGGATCGCGCCAGCACGCGGCCAGCGCAAACACCGCACAAGCCGGCACATATTGGAAGCGCCAGACACAGGCGAGAGCGAGCAATGCGCCTGCGGAGAACAGCCGGTTTCGCGTGGGTTCGCCCGTCAGCAGATAAGCCGCCGGCAGGATCACGGCCGTCGCCAGCGGTTCGCTCAGCGTGTGCGGCGCGTAGTAGACCAGCTCGAACCACACCGCGGCGGCAAACGCCGCAACGACGGCATGCGACCTGGAGATGCGTTCGCCGAAATGCCAGGCGGTCATGACGATGGACAGCGAGGCGAGCCCGACCATCAGGCGCGGCACGACGAAGGCGCCCCACCCGCCCGGCGCAAGCCAGTCTCCGAGCGCGACCGGCCCTGCGAACAAGGTCGGCAGAAACCAGCTCCGAATGCCGTCGCGCCATTCCCAGGTCACGACGCCCTGATGGCCAAGCAGGCGCCAGGCCGGCTCCAGATATTGATAGATCTCGTCGTTGTGAACGATGTTCGGCCAGAACGCGAGCGGCAGCCGGACCGCCGCAGCCAGCAGCAGCACTGCGCACAGGGTGCCGTAGCGTGCCGCAAAGCCTTCGGCCTCGCGGGCGGGCGCGGTGGCGGGCAGGGCTGCGGCGCTGATCGTCATTGTCTGTTGGCTTCGCCGGCAGGAACGGATTGGGGCCTGACATACACGGTCTCGTAAGCGCCGGTGTATTGCTCGCGCCAGCCTCGCCGCTCCACGAGAAACCGCCGCAGCTGTTCGTGCGTCCTGACCCACAGCACGGCGTCGATCCGGTATTTGGCGAGCACCATGTCCCACGCGGCGTCGTCGACCTCCCAGCTCACCAGCTTGAAATAGTCGCGCAGCAGATCGTCCGGATAGGCGGTCGCGGCGCGGCCGTCGACGAACGGAGGAACGGTGCCGTGCGTCCCAAAAATCAAATAGCCGCCGACGTTCCAATTGTTCACGAGCCGCGCACCGGCAAAATGCTTCTGCAGATATCCGGCGTCTTCAGCCGACAGCATCTCCGGCAGTGCGAGCGCCGGCGCGACACGCAGATAAGCCATCGGCAGCGTGCACAGACCGACGATGCCGGCGGCCAGCAAGGGTCCCCGCACGTCGAGATCGGCGAGGCGCCGAGGCAGCAGGCGGCTGAGGTGAAGCGCCATCGGCGCGGTCGAGAAGATGAAGAACAAGGCGATGTACCTGAACTGATACATTCCCAGGATCAGGAACAGCCACGACATCAATCGCGCTTCGAGCGGGATCGGTTTCGAATTCCTGAAGCGAAGCTCGAGCGCGACGAAGGCCAGCATGTACAAAATGCCGGGAAGGCTGCCCGGCATTTCCATGTTGTAATAGTAGGACTTCCATTCGCCGATATTGGCCTGGACGAAGTGCCCCATCGTCGCGGCGGCACCGGCATAGAGCGTCCAGCCGAGCGGATTGACGAATGTCGCGGCAAGGCAGCCGATTCCCGCGAGCGCAAAAATCCTGAGGTCGGCCCAGGCCGCTCTCAGCAGGGCGACGGCGAAGAAGACGCCGATCACGAAAAAGCCGAGCAGAAAACCGCCGTGCAGATTGGCCCAGAGCGCCATCAGCACGGGAAGCACGAACCATCGCGTTCGTCGCAGGCATTCCCGGTAGAAGACGACGCAGAACAGCATCGTGCATGTATTCGGCGACACCGCGAGATACATGTTCGGCGAAGCCTCGTAGGCGGGATAGAGCAGGCAGGCGAAGAAGACCGAAATGCAAACCGCGATCGCCGACGCGCCGGTGCCAAGCGAGATCGCCGTCAGGGTGCCGACAATCGCTGCGCCACAGGCCACCGTCAGCAGGACGAGGCCGCCAAAGCCCGCGTATTGAAACGTCGCACTGGCAAGTGCGTCCCACAGCCAGGACAGATTGAACCACGGCTTGTCGCCATGGGTGAGCGACCAGGGGTCCTGCAGCGGGATCGCGCTGCGTTCCCGGATCACATCTCCGGCCGTCAGATGCCAGCCCAGATCGTAGTGACCGAGCAGAAGCGGCGCGTTCAAGACGTAGAACAGGCAAATGAACGAGATCAGGAACAGATAAACTCCCGATCTCAGGAAGAACGGGCTGATCGCGTTCGCAACCTTGTCGAATGCCGGCTCGTGCCAGACCTGGTGCTGATCCACCGCTTCCCTCACGACAAAGCGAGCCCGATGGCTCCCGCGTGCCCGCCGATCGCCGGATGCGAGCCTGGCCGCTGACTTAGGGCAGTTTGTCTAAAGTGGAGTAAATTCGGATCGTGCAATCGAGGGGGTTTGGCCGGATGAAACCGGGCGGCCCCGGACGGTCAAAACCGTAATTGGCCGCCGCTCAAGAGCGTTTGGTCCGCTCGGAGAAGGAAGGGGGCGCAGAGCGCGCCGGCGCCAGAGACAGGACGGCAACGAAGCGCCGGCCTGGCGCCGATTCCGCCGTCACATCAAAGAGCTGCTGAAAAAGATGGTGCCCAGGAAAGGACTCGAACCTTCACGGCCGTTAAGCCACTGGCACCTGAAGCCAGCGCGTCTACCAATTCCACCACCTGGGCATGCCGTTTGGGGCACGGAGGCGGTTACTACGGTTCGGTGACGCGGTTGTCAATTCATGCTTGAGCCCTGCTCGGGATGCCGATTGCGCATCGCAAACCGGCCCGATACAAGCCTGATAACACGCACTCTTCCCGCAGGAATGGACTCCCATGGCATCGAATCTGGAAACTCTCGTCACGGTTTTCGGCGGATCGGGGTTTTTGGGCCGGAATGTCGTCCGCGCGCTGTGCCGGCGCGATTACCGGGTCCGGGTCGCGGTGCGGCGGCCGGAGCTGGCCGGATACCTCCAGCCCTCCGGCAAGGTCGGCCAGGTCCACACCGTGCAAGCCAATGTGCGCTATCCGGCCTCGGTCGAGGCGGCACTGCGTGATTCGGATGTCGTGATCAATCTGGTCGGCATCCTTGCCGAGGGCGGCGCGCAGACGTTCGACGCCGTCCAGGCCAACGGCGCCGAGACGATCGCCAAGGCAGCGGCCGCCGCCGGTGCCACGATGGTGCATGTCTCAGCGATCGGCGCCGACCCGGAATCGCCCTCGCGCTACGCCAAGGCCAAGGCGGCCGGCGAAGCCGCGGTCCTGGCCGCGGTGCCCTCGGCGACGATCTTCCGCCCCTCCGTGATGTTCGGTCCCGAGGACCAGTTCACCAACCGCTTCGCCGCGCTGGCGCGGATGTCGCCGGTGATGCCCCTGATCGGCGCGAGTACCCGGATGCAGCCGGTCTATGTCGGCGACGTCGCCACCGCGATCGCGGATGCCGTCGACGGCAAGGCGAGGGCGGGCGCGACCTACGAACTCGGCGGGCCGGAAGTGCTGACCATGCGCGAGATCATCGAGGCCATTCTCTCGATCGCCGAGCGCAAGCCGATGCTGGTGCCGCTGCCGTTCGGGCTGGCCCGCTTCAAGGCCAACTTCCTGCAATTCGCGCCGGGCGCGCTGAAGCTGACGCCGGACCAGGTCACGCTGCTCGCGCGCGACAATGTGGTTTCGGACGCGGCGAAGGCCGCCGGGCTAACGCTGGAAGGCCTGGGCGTCGCCGCCGACTCGCTGGAAGCGATCGCCCCGCAATATCTCTGGCGCTTCCGCGCGGCGGGTCAGTTCCAGCGCAAGAGCGCGTAACGCTCTTTTTCACCTCTCCCGCTTGCGGGAGAGGTCGATCGCGAAGCGATCGGGTGAGGGCTTTCTCCTCTTGGGGAGTCCCTTCGCGGAGGCACCCCCACCCCAACCCTCCCCCGCAAGCGGGAGAGGGAGCGCAGCACCGCCCGGGTTCACTTCAAAAGTTGAGCAGCGCCCTACCGCCCCAGCGCCAGCGCGATCAGGCCCAGCGTGCCGACGATGACGCGCCACCAGGCGAACACCACGAAGCCGTGCCGGGTGACATATCCGAGGAACGCCTTCACCACGATGATCGCGGTGATGAACGACACCACGAAGCCGATCGCCACGATGCCCATGTGGTCCATCGTCATCTCGGAGCGGTTCTTGTAGAAATCGTAGGCGAACGCGCCGATCATGGTCGGAATGGCGAGGAAGAACGAGAACTCCGCCGCCGCGCGCTTGTCGGCCCCCAGGAACATCGCCGCCACGATGCTCGCACCGGAGCGCGACACGCCCGGGATCATCGCGAGGCACTGCGCGATGCCGATGTAGAGATACATCAGCAGCGGAAACCGGGTGGCGTCGTGCTCGCGCGCCTTGAGATCGAGCTTGTCAACCCAGAGCAGGATGGCGCCGCCGACGATCAGCGAAAAGCACACCACCCACGGATTGAACAGCATGCTCTTGATGTATTTTCCGGCGACGAGACCGACGACGACAGCGGGCAGGAACGCCACCAGCACGCCGATCACGAAGCGACGCGCATAGGGATCGCCTGTGAACATGCCGATCGCGACGTCCCACAATTTCTTGAAGTACAACACGACGATCGCAAGGATCGCGCCGAGCTGGATCAGAACCGTAAACGAATCCCAGAACGCACCTTCGCCGAGATGGAAGAAGCGCTCCGCGAGGAGCAGGTGGCCCGTCGAGGACACGGGAAGGAACTCGGTCACACCCTCGATGATGCCGAGGATCACTGCCCGTATTGCATCTGACATATTACGGTCCATTTCCGCTGGAAAAGCGGGGCTCTTCTCGCCTATTCCCCCCCATGCCGCAATCGCAAAATGCGGCGTCGCACCCTTGCCTCGCGGTTTTGAAGGACTAGTGTGGCGCCGCACAAACATTGATGGATTCTTAAGCACCATCAAATAGTCAAAGGCTTCATGTTTACGTTGTTTCATCATCCGTTCTGTCCGCATTCGCGGTTCATCCGCCTGATCGCGGGAGAATACGGGCTCGACCTGAAGCTGGTCGAAGAACGCAGCTGGGAGCGGCGTGAGGCATTTCTGCTGCTCAATGCGGCGGGCACGACGCCCGTCCTGGTGGACGACGAGCAGCCGCCGATCCCGGGCGCGGCGATCATCTCCGAATATGTCGACGAGGCCTATGGCGCCGAGATGGGACCCAAGCGCCTGATGCCCGACACGATCGGCGAGCGCGTCGAGGTGCGCCGGCTGATGGCCTGGTTCAACGAAAAATTCTTCGAGGAAGTCTCCCACCCGCTCGTCACCGAGCGCATCTACAAGCGGTTCATGAGCGAGGACAATGGCGGTGGCCCGCCCTCGGCCGACGTGATGCGCGCCGCCAAGGCCAACGTGCGCTATCATCTGGCCTATATCGGCTGGCTGGCGCAGACGCGTAATTTCCTCGCCGGCGACCGGCTCACCTACGCGGATCTCGCCGCCGCGGCGCATCTCTCGGCGATCGACTATCTGGGCGACGTGCCATGGAGCGAGGACGACGCGGCAAAGGCGTGGTACGCGCGAGTGAAATCCCGCCCGTCGTTCCGTCCGCTCCTGAGCGAATGGCTGGCGGGCGTGCCGGCGTCGCGGACCTACGTGGATTTGGATTTCTGAACTCCGATCCGACCGGACTGAAGACGGCGCTTGCGCACCAAGCACGCGCGCTCGGCTTCGACTGCATCGGCATCACCGAGCCGGGCACGATCGAAAGCGCCGGCAAGCATTTCCTCGAATTCATCGCCTCCGGCGGCCATGGCGACATGGACTGGCTCGCCGCGCAGCCGGAGCGCCGGGTCGATCCGCGCGGGCTGTGGCGGGACGTACGCAGCGTCATCATGCTCGGCGTCAATTACGGCCCCGACCAGGATCCGCTCGCGATCCTGCAACAGCGCACGCGCGCGGCGATCTCGGTCTATGCGCAGGGCGACGACTATCACGACATCATCAAGAAGCGCCTCAAGGCGCTGGCGCGCTGGCTGGTGGCGACCGCACCATCGGAAGTCAAAGTGTTCGTCGACACCGCGGCGGTGATGGAGAAGCCTCTCGCACAAGCCGCGCATCTGGGCTGGCAGGGCAAGCACACCAATCTGGTCTCGCGCGAATTCGGCTCGTGGCTGTTTCTCGGCGCGATCTACACCACGCTGGAGCTGCCGCGCGACGGCGTCGAGATCGATCATTGCGGCACGTGCCGGGCCTGTCTCGACATCTGCCCGACTGCGGCCTTTCCCGCGCCCTACAAGCTCGATGCGCGGCGCTGCATCTCGTACCTCACCATCGAGAACAAGGGACCGATTCCGCGCGAATTTCGCAAAAGCATCGGCAACCGCATCTATGGCTGCGACGATTGTCTCGCGGCGTGCCCCTGGAACAAGTTCGCGCAGGAGGGCCGCGAGGCGAAGCTTGCTGCGCGCGACGAGCTGCGCGCGCCATCGCTTGCGGAGTTGTCACGGCTCGACGATGCGGCGTTTCGGGCGCTGTTCACGAAGTCGCCGGTGAAGCGCATCGGCCGCGATCGTTTTTTGCGCAACGTGCTGATTGCGATCGGCAACTCCGGCGAGGCGGAGTTGGCGGCGGAGGCGCTACGATTGCTGGATGATGCGAGCCCGCTGGTGCGGGGTGCGGCGGTGTGGGCAATGGGGCGGTTGATGTCGCGCGAAGAGTTTGAGGCTGCGAAGGCATCAGCAATGGGCAACGAGCACGACGACAGCGTGCGAGAGGAGTGGCAATCAGCCTCCTAACATTGCGCTGTCATGCCCCGCGAAGGCGGGGCATCCAGTACGCCGCGGCCCATCGGTTCAATCACTGCCGTCTCGGAATACTGGATCGCCCGGTCAAGCCGGGCGATGACAGCTGTTGTCGTGGCGAGCAGGCACGCTCTCGCCACCCTTGCTTTCCCCGCACGTTCCTTCAATCTCGCGCGTCATGACAAACATGCCTTTCTTCACCCGCGACGGCGATACATTCCATCCGACGGAAGTCGCCAACGGTCCGTGGGATCCGAAATCGCTGCACGGACGCGTCATCATCGGCCTGCTCGGCTTCGCCATCGAGGAGCGCCATTCCGGCCCTGAATTCGTGCCGGCCCGGCTCACCGTCGACATGTTTCGGCTGCCGACGATCGACAAGCCGATTGAAGTGACGACGCGGCTCGTGCGCGACGGAATGCGTATCCGTGTCGTGGAAGCAGAGTTCTTCTCCGGCGGCGTCGGCATGGCGCGCGCCTCGTGCCAGCTCCTGCGGCGAACGCAGAACCCTGAAGGCAATGTCTGGTCGCCGCCGAACTGGGACGTGCCGAAGCCCGCCGACATTCCCAAGCCGACCGATCCGCGGTTAGGAATGAACGGCAAATGGACGACGCGCCCGATCGTAGGCCACATGGGCTCGCTCGGACCGCGCCGACTGTGGATGAGCGAGGTGCGCGAGCTCGTCGCCGGCGTGCCGATGACGCCATTCGTCCGTGTCGCCACCGGCGCGGATTTCGCCAGCCCGTTCGCGAACGCCGGCGACAAGGGGCTCGGTTACATCAACAGCGACGTCACGATCTATCTGCACCGCCTGCCGGTGACGAACTGGATCGGCTTTGATGTGGTGAACCACCAGGCCACCGACGGCGTCGCGATCGGCGAATGCTGGCTCTACGACGAAGCGGGCCCGATCGGTACCGCCACGGTCGCGGCGCTGGCGCAGCGCAAGCCGATGGCGAAGCCCACGCCGCCGTAGCGCAAGGCCGTCAGGCCAAATGCCGCGTCATCTCCGGCCGCGCCTTCAATTCCGCGCCCTGCCTGGCGACAATCTTGGCGATGCGCTCGGGCGCAAACTTCAGATCGACAAAGGCCGGCGCGGTGTTGGCGACCTCGTGATAGCTGACGATCTTGCCGTCGCGAAGCGTCATGATCGCCACGCCCTCGAACATCGCCCGCGCGCCATTCGCCTCCGGCAAGGTCGAGCGATAGCTGAACGTGTAGCGCGCATAGAGCGTGGTGCCGTCGGTGACGGGATCGTGCATGTCCCAGCGGAAATCGGTCGCCGTGCGATAGAACCAGTCGTCGATCATCGCGGCGATCTTTTCGCGACCGGCGAAGGCGCCGTAGAAGACGTCGTGATAGACGCCGTCCTCGGTGAAGAGGTCGGCGAAGGCCTTTCCGTTGCGCTGCTCGACCGCGTCGCAGAAGGCACGCAGCATGGCGGTGTTGGTCATCGGCGATTCTCCCCTCCCATTCTCAGTCATGCCCCGGCTTGACCG
>NZ_JADPJG010000035.1:307891-314308 GCF_023073335.1 Bradyrhizobium sp. 21 | reverse complement strand
CCATCCAGTACGCCGCGGCTTCTCGGCTTGAGCACGAGCGCCTCTGGAATACTGGATCGCCCGATCAAGTCGGGCGATGACACCGAGTGCTAGGTGGCGATTTCACCCGATCTCGGCCACCGCGGCAAGAATGCGCGCGATGTCTTGCGGGCGCGAGAGGCGGTGATCGCCGTCCTGGATCATGGTCAGCACGACGTCGTCGGCGGGCAGGCGATGCGTCAGCGCGAATGCGTGCTGCCAGGGCACGTCAGGATCCTGCGCGCCTTGCAGGATGCGGACGGGGCAGCCGAGATCGATGGCGCTGCCGAGCACGAGATGATTACGCCCCTCCTCGATCAGATTGCGCGTGATCGGATAGGGCGAACCGTCGCCATAATCCGACGGCCGCAGCCACAGACCCTTGGTCTCGATCTCCTTCTTCACGGCGGCCGGAAAATTCTTCCACATCAGCTCCTCGGTGAAGTCGGGCGCCGGCGCGATCAGCACCAGACCCGCCAACGACGCCTTGCCGGAACGCTTCTTGATCTCGCGCGCGAGCAGCAGCGCCATCCAGCCGCCCATGGAGGAGCCGATCAGGACTTGTGGGCCGTCGCAGAACCGGTCGAACACCGCGACGCTTTCCTCCAGCCAGCGCCCGATGGTTCCGTCGACGAAATCGCCGCCGGATTCGCCGTGGCCGGAATAGTCGAACCGGACCACGGCACGGCCGTGCTCCCGGGCCCAATCGTCCAGCGCCACGGCCTTGCTGCCCTGCATGTCCGATTTGAACCCGCCGAGCCAGACAAGTCCCGGTCCTTGCTCAGGTCCCTGCCCGCGCCGGCTGCGCACAGCGATCCGGCGCGCGGACGGCCCCTCGCCCACATCGATGAAGTCGAGCACGGCTTCGGCAATTGCATCGGTCATGGAACGTTTACTCTGGCTGTGCGATTTGAGCTGTCTGGACCTGTCCGCAGTGCGGCCGTAGCTCGGCATTGGCCCTTTGGGACGCTTGCGGAACAGAAGCAAGGTGTCTATGTCGGTCTGCGTGCCCGGGCGTGGCGAAAATGCCTCGCATTTGAGGCTTTTTCGACCGCCGCACGAGCGAATTGCTTGCCGGCAACCCTATCTTCCTGCAAAATAGCTGCCTCTTTCACAACTTTGGAGAACCACCCATTCGCCGTCCCAATAAAGCCCCGCCCACTGCCGCCAAAGACGGGCCGCGCATCAATGACGATATTCGCAATGCGCAGATCCAGCTGATCGATCAGACCGGTGACAACAAGGGCACGATCGAGACCGTCGCGGCTATCCGCCTGGCCCAGGAAGCCGGCATGGATCTGGTCGAGATCTCGCCGAACGTCAGCCCTCCCGTCTGCAAGATCATGGACTACGGGAAGTATAAATACTCCGCGCAGAAAAAAGCCGCCGAAGCCCGCAAGCGGCAGAAGATCGTCGAGATCAAGGAGATCAAGCTCCGCCCGATGATCGACGACCATGATTACGAAGTGAAGATGCGCGCCATGCAGCGGTTCTTCGAAGAGGGCGACAAGGTCAAGATCACCCTGCGCTATCGCGGCCGCGAAATGGCGCATCAGGAGATCGGCACCAAGCTGCTCGACAAGATCAAGACCGAGGTCGCCGAGTTCGCCAAGGTGGAGCAGGACGCCCGGTTCGAAGGCCGCCAGGTCGTCATGGTACTGGCGCCGCGCTGACGCGCAGCTCTTCAGCATTCAAGGATTCAACGGCCCGTCCGGATCTCCGGCGGGCCGTTTTGTTTGGTGCGCCTGCAAGCGGAAGAGGGAGCTGATGACCGCCGAAATGGCGACAGCTACGTCCTCGTCGCCCGCCAGGTGCCGCTGCATTGGTCGCCGGAGATGATGCCTCGCCACGACCCGGACCCGTTCACGCCGGCGAGCCGGCCGCCGCCGCTGGCATGGGACGCCCCGACCGACACCTCGACCGCAACGGCGCCGCTGCGCTTGATCCTGCCGGAGACCCGGCCGCCGCCGGCGGATGAGACGCGGTTGCCATTCACCGTGAAGGGAACGCTGTAGCCCGAGCTGCAATTGCCCCGCGTTGTGGCGAAAGTGACGTTCCAGACACCGTCATAGCCGCCGATTCGGGCATCGGCGGTCGCGGGCAGTGCGGCCGCTGCGACCGCTGCAAGGAGCGCCAGGTGGCGCGGACGGGGGAAATCGGTTAAAAAGGAAAGCGATCGGGACAAATAGGCCATTTTGGTCCTGCTCCAGGCGACACGGCTTGGACATTTAGGGTGGCAACTCCGAATAGTCACCGGGCAGGTTCCGTCGGTTCATCGTTGCCAATTGGCCTCCGCTCTGTCATAAGCCCAGCCTTCATCGCCCGGCTGATTAAGGGCTGCCGCGGCGATGTCCGTGCGGGCTTCACGCTAGTTCGTGAAAACCTGAGCACAATCAACGCTCTAACGAGCATTTTAGACGGCCGGCCGCCTTCACGGGCGGCATTCTGTTATGGCCATAGGAGAGCAAAATGCCCAAGCTGAAGACCAAATCGGGCGCTAAAAAGCGCTTCAAGGTGACTGCCACCGGTAAAGTGATGTTCGCTCATCGCAGCAAGCGTCACGGCATGATCAAGCGGACGAAGAAGCAGATCCGTCAGCTCCGCGGCACCGCAGTGCTGTTCAAGACCGACGGCGACAACGTCAAGAAGTACTTCTTGCCGAACGCCTGACCGCGTCCACGATCATTGCCACCAGCGCCGCAGCTTTTGCGGCGATCCGAAAACCAAGTCATCTCTGAAGGAATTTTGTCATGGCTCGCGTCAAACGCGGTGTGACCTCCCACGCCAAGCACAAGAAAGTCTACAAGGCCGCCAAGGGTTTCCGCGGCCGCCGCAAGAACACGATCCGCACCGCCAAGCCGGCCGTCGAGAAGGCTCTGGTGTATGCTTTCCGTGACCGCAAGCGCAAGAAGCGGACCTTCCGCGCGCTCTGGATCCAGCGCATCAACGCCGCCGTTCGTCCGTTCGGCCTGACCTACAGCCGGTTTATCGACGGCATGGCCAAGTCCGGGATCACCGTGGACCGCAAGGTGCTGTCGGATCTCGCGATCAACGAGCCCGCGTCGTTCCAGCTGATCGCCGAAAAGGCCAAAGCGGCGCTGGCCGCCTAAGAGGCTGCGCTGGCCGCCTAAGGGCTAGCGGGCTTTCGGGCCCGCAGCCTTCAGCGCGCGTTGCGAGTGGCGCTGGGCGACCTCCGCCCGGCAGAATGCCGTGAACGACAGATACATGGTGCCGGATTTATTCCGGTACTTCCGGTCGCAGACGCGCATCTCGCGTTGGTAGGCCTGTTTCCGCGCCGCGCTGAGGCCGGGCATGAAGTCCGCCTCGCACTTCTTCTCGACGGCGGCACCGAGCCGAACATCGCCGCTCGCGGTCAATTGGCAATCCTGAAACAGCTTCATCGCGCTTTCGCAGCCGTTCTGGGCGCCGATGGCGTCCGCGACCTCGTCCAGCGTCATCGACTTCTCCATGCAGACCATGGCGCGCGCCGGAGTGCTGGCGACGGAAAGAATGACGGCCAGACCAGCCAGACAGGATCTTGAGAGCATCGCAAAGGCCTCCTCGTATCGCCTTGGTGCCAGGCCCCTATGCGAGGTTCAACCCAGCCGTTCGTCAGCCCGCGATGGCCGGCTTTTCGCTTGACCTTACGGCCTTTGGGCGGCGACAACCCAGCCAAATTTGGCAGCAGGGATTTGACCGTGTCCGACCTCGCAACGCTCGAAACATCCATTCTCGACCAGATCGCCGCCGCCGGCGACGAGGCCGCCCTCGAAGCGGTGCGCGTCGCAGCCCTCGGCAAGAAGGGTTCGATCTCGGCGCTCCTTGCCACGCTCGGAAAAATGTCGCCGGACGAGCGCAAGACGCAAGGTGCTGCGATCAACCAGGCCAAGGACAAGGTCACCGAGGCGCTCGCCGCGCGGCGCGATCTTTTGAAATCGGCAGCGCTCGACGCGCGGCTCGCGTCGGAAACCATCGACGTCACCCTGCCGCTGCGCGAGGCGCCGGCGGAGGCCGGCCGCATTCATCCGCTGAGCCAGGTCTGGGACGAGCTGACCACGATCTTCGCCGACATGGGATTCTCGGTCGCCGAAGGTCCTGATATCGAGACCGACGACTACAATTTCACCAAGTTGAATTTTCCGGAAGGCCATCCCGCGCGCGAGATGCACGACACCTTCTTCTTCCATCCGAAGGAGGACGGCTCGCGCATGCTGTTGCGCACCCACACCTCGCCGGTGCAGGTGCGCACCATGCTGAACCAGCAGCCGCCGATCCGCGTGATCTGCCCGGGCCGCACCTACCGCATCGATTCGGATGCGACCCACACCCCGCAATTCCACCAGGTCGAAGGCCTTGTCATCGACAAGCACTCCCATCTCGGCCACCTCAAATGGATCCTGCACGAGTTCTGCAAGGCGTTCTTCGAGGTCGACCACATCAACATGCGCTTCCGGCCCTCGTTCTTCCCGTTCACCGAGCCGTCGCTGGAAGTCGACATCCAGTGCCGCCGCGACAAGGGCGAGATCCGCTTCGGCGAGGGCGAGGACTGGCTCGAGATTTTGGGCTGCGGCATGGTGCATCCGAACGTGCTGCGCGCCTGCGGCATCGATCCCGACGAGTACCAGGGCTTTGCCTGGGGCATGGGCATCGACCGCATCGCCATGCTGAAATACGGCATCGCCGATCTGCGCCAGCTGTTCGACAGCGACGTCCGCTGGCTGTCCCATTACGGCTTCAAGCCGCTCGAAGTGCCGACGCTCGCGGGAGGGCTGAGCTCGTGATGCTCAGGATCGGATCTGCGTCCATGAGATCTCTCTCCGTTCCCTTCGCGGAGAGAACCCTCGCCCTGACCCTCCCCCGCAAGCGGGAGAGGGAGCAGACCGTCTCCGTGGAGAAAAAACAGCCATGAAATTCACTCTCTCCTGGCTGAAGGATCATCTCGACACTGACGAGCCGCTCGAAAAACTCGCCGAGAAGCTCACCATGATCGGGCTCGAGGTCGAGAACATCGAGGACAAGGCGAAGGCGCTGAAGCCGTTCACCATTGCGAAGGTGATCTCGGCCGAGCAGCATCCGAATGCGGATCGCCTGCGGGTGTGCATGGTCGACACCGGTGACGGTGGCGCGCCGGTGCAGGTCGTGTGCGGGGCGCCGAATGCGCGCACGGGTCTCGTCAGCGTGTTCTCACCGCCCGGCACCTACATTCCCGGCAAGGACATCACGCTCGGTGTCGGCACCATCCGCGGCGTCGAAAGCCGCGGCATGCTGTGCTCCGCGGCGGAATTGCAGATCTCCAACGACCATGACGGCATCATGGAATTGCCGGCGGATGCGCCGATCGGCGCTGGCTACGCCGCGTGGGCCGGCCTTGGCGATCCCGTGGTCGAGATCAATCTGACGCCGAACCGGCAGGACTGCACCGGCGTGCACGGCATCGCACGCGATCTTGCCGCCGCCGACATGGGCAAGTTCAAGGACCCGACCATCAAGCCGATCAAGGGCGAATTCCCCTGCCCGGTGAAGGTCACGGTCGAGGATGCGGCGCTCTGTCCGGGCTTCGCACTTCGCCTCGTGCGCGGGGTGAAGAACGGACCGTCACCGGAATGGCTGCAGAAGCGGCTGACCGCGATCGGCCTGCGCCCGATCAACGCATTGGTCGACATCACCAACTTCATGACCTACGACCGCGCGCGGCCGCTGCATGTGTTCGACGCGAAGAAGGTCAAGGGCAATCTGGTCGTGCGCCGCGCGCGCGACGGGGAGACGCTGCTCGCGCTCGACGGCCGCACCTACAATCTCGATCCCGCGATTTGCGTGATCGCGGATGAGCACGGCGTCGAATCGCTCGCCGGCATCATGGGCGGCGAAGCCTCGGGCTGCGACGATGAGACTACCGATGTGCTGATCGAGTCGGCGCTGTGGAACGAGATCAACATCGCCCAGACCGGCCGCAAGCTCGGCATCAATTCGGACGCGCGCTATCGTTTCGAGCGCGGTGTCGATCCGGCCTTCATGGTGCCGGGACTCGAACTCGCGACAAAACTCGTGATGGAGATGTGCGGCGGCACGCCGTCCGAGACCATCGTGGTCGGCAAGGCCTTTGGCGACGACCGCGTGATCGATTTTCCGCTCACCGAGGTCAAGCGTCTGTCCGGCATCGAGGTGCCGCAGCCGGAGATGAAGCGCATCCTGAGCCATCTCGGCTTCATGATGGCCGGCCCGGGACCCGTGGTGAAGATCGCGGTGCCATCCTGGCGCTCCGACGTGCACGGCAAGGCCGACATCGTCGAGGAAGTCGTCCGCATCTACGGCGTCGACAAGGTGCCGATGACGCCGTTCGGGCGCGGCGACGACGCGCGCAAACCGGTGCTCACGCCGCTCCAGCTCCGCACCCGCCGC
>NZ_JADPJG010000035.1:253664-307842 GCF_023073335.1 Bradyrhizobium sp. 21 | reverse complement strand
CGCGCTGGCGGGCCGCGGCATCATCGAAGCGGTGACGTGGTCCTTCATCACCAAGTCCGCGGCAAAACTGTTCGGCGGCGGCCAGCGTGAGCTCGAAGTGGCCAACCCGATCGCGGCAGACCTCTCCGACATGCGCCCGACCCTGTTGGCGGGCCTGATCGCGGCGGCGCAGGCCAATGCCGATCGCGGCTTCGGCGATGTCGCGCTGTTCGAGGTCGGCCAGGTGTTCAAAGGCGATCGTCCGGAGGACCAGTTCTTGGCGGCCGGCGGCGTCCGCCGCGGCTTTGCCTCCTCGGAAGGTCTCGGCCGGCACTGGACGGGCTCGGCGCAAGCCGATGTGTTCGACGCCAAGGCCGATGCGTTGGCGGTGCTGGCCGCGGCCGGCGCACCGATGCAGGCACTTCAGATCGTCGCGGGCGGCCTGTCCTGGCTGCATCCCGGGCGCTCAGGCACCATCCAGATCGGGCCGCAGAACGTGCTCGGCCATTTCGGCGAGATGCATCCGCGCGCGCTCGAGGCGCTCGGCGCCGACGGCCCGCTGATGGTGTTCGAGGTGATCCTGGACCGCGTCCCCGAGGCGAAGAAGAAGCCGACCCGTGCCAAGCCCGTCATCGAACTGTCGGCCTTCCAGCCTGTTACGCGTGACTTCGCCTTCATAGTCGACCGCACCGTGAAGGCCGGCGACATCGTGCGCGCGGCGCAAGGCGTCGACAGGAAGCTGATCACCGCCGTCAACGTGTTCGACGTCTACGAAGGCAAGGGTATCGACGACGGCAAGAAGTCGATCGGCATCGCGGTGACGATCCAGCCGCGCGAAAAGACCCTGACCGACCAGGAGATCGAGGCTGTCGCCGCGAAGATCGTGGCGGAGGTGACGAAGAAGACCGGCGGCACGCTGCGCGGATGAGTTTTACGGACTTCCTCCCCAAGGACGTCAGCCTCACCATTGCGATGGCGCTCTGCGCCGTCGCTTTCGTTTCCGGCACCGCGCGCGGCTTCTCCGGCTTCGGCTCGGCGCTGATCTTCATGCCGCTGGCGAGCAGCATCGCGGCGCCGCGTCTCGTTGCCGCCCTGCTCCTCGTGATCGATTTCGTCGCGGCCGCGCCGCTGCTGCCCGACGCCTGGCGCAAGGCCGACCGCAAGGCCACCGCGGTGATCGTGCTGGGCGCGCTGGTCGGCGTACCCGTCGGCACCTATTTCCTCAGCGTGCTCGAGCCCGTCACCACGCGCTGGATCATCTCCTGCTTCGTCGCCGCGCTGCTGCTTCTGCTGCTGTCGGGCTGGCGCTATCGCGGCAAGGACCACGCCTGGCTCTCGGTCGGCATCGGCGGTCTCTCCGGCTTCTGCAGCGGCCTTGCACAGACCGGCGGCCCGCCGATCGTCGGCTATTGGCTCGGCCGACCGATCGCATCGGTCGTCGCGCGCGCCAACATCCTGCTGTTCTTCGGCGCGTCGGATTTCTTCTCGATGGTCAGCTATGCGACGACCGGCCTGATCTCACGCGAGTCGCTGGTGCTCTCGCTGATCGTCGGCCCGGTCTATGCCATCGGCGTCGCGTTCGGTGCATCGCTGTTCGGCCGCGCCAGCGAGCAAATGTTCCGAAGCATCTGCTACGCGCTGATCGCGGTGGCGGTGATCGCGGGGCTGCCGGCGCTGGATGGGATTTTGCGCTAAGCTATCCATTGTCGTCCTGGCGAAAGCCAGGACCCATTACCCCGGTCAGCGTTTATAGCGCGAAGCTCATAACCCTAGGTCTTCGCCAGACTACTTCCTGGGGTAATGGGTCCTGGATCTGCGCTGCGCTTGTCCAGGACGACGACTGAATCAATTACCCTACTGCCGCGGCGCCCTGCGCTTCTTCGTCGACTGCGTCGGGACATCGGCGGGTTCATCCTTCAACGCGCCGATCTTGCGCAGGGCCGCATCCGCTGCGCGCTCACCGCTTTCCCAGGCGCCGTCGACCGTGCCCCAGAGCGTCTCGTGCGTGGCTTCGCCGGCGAGGAACATGTTGCCGATCGGCTCGGCCAGAATCTTTCGCGAGAGTTGCCCGCCGGGCGAGGCCGCCGACATCGCCCCCATCACGAAAGGCGAGGCGTTCCAGCGCGTCGCGCTGACTTTCTGCACGGCCGCGGCCACCTCGCTGCCGAACAGTTTTGTGATCCATTCCCTGGCGAAGGCGGTCATCGCCTTCTCGCCCTGCTCGGAGAGATCGCGGCCGAACGAGCCGCCGACATCGATCGAGCACAGCGAGGATCCGCCGATATTGGCGAACATCAGCGCCGTGCGCGTCGAATTGCTCTGCTCGATCAGGATGTCGTCGCGCGACAGGCCCAACGGGTTACCCGGCAATTGCAGCACGATGTGATCATAGCTGCCGAGCGTGAGCTTCGAGGCGGCATCGAGCGTGCGCTTTGGAATGTCAGGCCCGAACTTGATCGCGCCTGATGTCAGCACATTGGTCGAGACCGTGATGATGGCCGCGCGTGCGGCGATCTTGCCGGCTTGCGTCTCCACGCTGACGTCGCGATTGCTCCAGACGATGCGGCTCGCCGGCGTCGCCAGCGCCACCGGCGCCTGCTCGCCGAGCTTGCTGATCAGAGTCCCCAAGCCCTGGCGGCAGGCGATCGCGGCGTTGCGATCCTGCGCGCGGGCCTTGTCGATCGCAGAAAGCTCCTTCAGATCCTTGCCGGCGAAGCTGGCGCCGAGCATAAACTCGGCCGCGCCGGCCCAGTCGCCGAGGTCCTTCGGCAGCACAGAGGCACAGGCGGTATCGAGCTTGCCGCGCGCGGCCTCGTCGATGGTGCGGTTGGCGCGCACCAGCGCCGCAAGGAATTCCTCGGTCTCGCCCGCACGCGCGTTGCGGCGCCCGATGCGCATCTTCTGTCCCGATGGCGCCGGCAGCACGTCGAGCCCCGCGC
The DNA here is from genome assembly GCF_023073335.1 of Bradyrhizobium sp. 21. Classification (GTDB taxonomy): domain Bacteria; phylum Pseudomonadota; class Alphaproteobacteria; order Rhizobiales; family Xanthobacteraceae; genus Bradyrhizobium. The sequence continues at coordinate 304,924 of NZ_JADPJG010000035.1, read as the reverse complement.
TGCGCGCCAGCCGGATCATCGGATTGGTGTCGGGATTGTGCATCCAGCGCGCGCCGCGATCGAACGGCGTGTCGAAGGTCGTGGTGTCGGTGATGCAGCGCCCGCCGATCTGCGACGCCGCCTCCACCACCACGACCTTGCGATTGGCCGCCATGATGCGCCGCGCCGCGGCAATTCCGGCAGCGCCCGCGCCGATCACGACAATGTCAGCCTCGCGCGGCAGGGGCGCGGCGGTCGCGCGCAGGACCGGCATCGCGGCAAGGGCCGCCGACGCCGATAGGAAGCTGCGGCGCGTGATTGTCATGTCATGGTTTCCGGAGACTTGCGGCGAACGGGAACAGCCAGCGAACCTTGCCGCATCCGATGTTGCACGGCAACCATCATGGTGAATCAATCGTGCTTGACCTCACGGAGCTATGAACCGAATTGCAAGACGTTTCGACCATGATAGAGAAGAGAAAAAGGCGGCCGGAAAAGGCCGTGGGGAGAGTTTGACATGGGGACGGTCCTGGACTCAGCCGGCAAGCTTATTGCCGCGTACCTCTCGAAGGAGGTGCCGGGCTACGAGCCATTCACGCCGAGCGACCCGGAGCACCTGCGCGGCGTCATCGAACCCGGCGACGTGCTGCTGGTCGAGGGCAACAACCGCATTTCCGGCATCATCAAATATCTGACGCAGTCGACCTGGTCGCATGCCGCGCTCTATGTCGGCCCGATCGAGGGTGCCGAGGAGCCCGACGGCGAGCCCCACGTGCTGATCGAGGCCAATATCGGTGAAGGCGTCACCTCCGCGCCGCTGTCGAAATATTTCCCCTATCACACCCGGGTCTGCCGCCCGGTCGGGCTGTCCTATGAGGACCGCACCACGGTCTGCCGCTATGCGATCAACCGCATCGGCTTCGGCTACGACACCAAGAACATCGTCGACCTGATGCGCTTCCTGTTCCCGCTGCCGATCCCGCAGCGCTGGCGGCGCCGCATGATCTCGATCGGCTCTGGCGATCCGACCAAGATCATCTGCTCGGCGCTGATCGCGCAGGCGTTCGACGCCGTGCGCTATCCGATCCTGCCCAAGATCACCAAGGCCGGCAGCCGTGCTGCCCGCCGCGAGATCCTGCACATCCGCGATTCCTCGCTCTACATGCCCCGCGACTTCGACATCTCGCCCTATTTCGAAGTCGTCAAACCCACCATCGTGCACGGTTTCGACTACACCGCGCTGCACTGGGCCGACAAGCAGAAGCCGCTCGAGGAGGTAGCAGGCTCATTCGGGGTGTTTCCAGAAACGCTCAGTGCGCCGCCGCTCGTTCCTGAAGCGGCTGACGAAGAGGCGCCGGATCAAATTCCGGCTGGGCAAGTGATGCGTAAGGCGGCTGCGGAGATGAGCGTCGCCTTCTCCGAGCATTTTGTGCTGCTGAACGAGCTCGCGAGGTACCGCGCACGGGGATACGAACACGCGAGCGAGATCGCGGCGTAAATTGCCCAACGTCGTCCTGGCGAAAGCCAGGACCCATTACCCCAGGGAGCAGTTTGACGAAGATTCGTCGTTCGGTACGATGACCGGACGCACTCGATAGATTCCGCGGTATGGGTCCTGGCTTTCGCCAGGACGACGCTGGAGGAGATAGCGCGCGCGCGTCCATCTCCACCGTCATCGCAATGACAGGAAAAACCTACCGCTCCGACCGACCGATCACCGCCATCAGCTCCGCGATCTTCTCGCGCTGATCGGCCTTGTCGCCGCTCGCGATCGCATGCTCGACGCAATGGGCGACGTGGTCTTTCAAAACCTCTTCCTCGACCCGGCGCAGCGCCGCGCGCACCGCCGAGATCTGCGTCACGATGTCGATGCAGTAGCGGTCATCCTCGACCATTTTCGAGAGGCCGCGAACCTGCCCCTCGATCCGGCCGAGACGTTTTCCGACGGATGCCTTGATGTCCTTGCGCATGTCGACTATATACCCCCCCAGGGTATAAGTTGCAAGGCCGGAGCATGGCAATGAACGACGCGGATCACGAGCATCATCACAACGCGGAAACGCATTCCGGATGCGGCTGTTCCAGCAAGGCTCCGCCGGCCGCCAAACCCGCGACCTCCTCTTGCTGCGGCGGACACGGCGATCACACGCACGACCATGGCGACGCCGCGACAAAAGTCGTCGATCCCGTCTGCGGCATGACGGTCGATCCCGTGACCTCGAAGCACCGGTTCGACCATCATGGCAAAACCTTCCACTTCTGCTCGGCCGGTTGCCGCACCAAATTCGCCGCCGATCCCGCAAAATATCTCGCGAAGGAAAAAGAGAGCGACCCCGAGATGCCCGCGGGCACGATCTACACCTGCCCGATGCATCCGGAGATCCGGAAGGTCGGACCCGGGACCTGCCCGATCTGCGGCATGGCGCTGGAGCCGGAGGTCGCGAGCCTGGAGACGGGGCCCAATCCGGAGCTCGCCGACATGACGCGGCGATTCTGGATTGGCGGTGCGCTGGCGCTGCCGGCGGTGGTGCTGGAGATGGGCGGCCATCTCGCGGGCCCGCACAACTGGATCGATGCGACGCTGTCGAACTGGATCCAGCTCGTCTTCGCCACGCCCGTGGTGCTGTGGGCCGGCTGGCCCTTCTTCGTGCGCGGCTGGCAGTCGATGCTGACGCGCAACCTCAACATGTTCACGCTGATCGCGATGGGCACCGGCGTCGCCTATGTCTACAGCATCATCGGCACCATCGCGCCGCAGATCTTCCCGGCCACCTTCCGCGGCCATGAAGGCGCGGTCGCGGTCTATTTCGAGGCCGCGGCCGTCATCACCGTGCTGGTGCTGCTCGGGCAGGTGCTGGAGCTGCGCGCCCGCGATGCGACGTCGGGTGCGATCAAGGCGCTGCTGCAGCTCGCGCCGAAGACCGCGCGCCGCGTCGATGCTGACGGCGGCGAGCACGAGGTCGAGATCGACGCGCTTCATGCCGGAGACCGCTTGCGCGTGCGCCCGGGCGAAAAAGTGCCCGTCGACGGTGTCATTCTGGAAGGCCGCTCCGCGCTCGACGAATCGCTGGTGACAGGCGAATCCATGCCGGTGACCAAGGAGAGCGGCGCAAAAGTGATCGCCGGCACGCTCAACCAGTCGGGCAGCTTCATCATGCGCGCGGACAAGGTCGGGCGCGAGACGCTGCTGGCGCAGATCGTGCAGATGGTCGCGGACGCGCAACGCTCGCGCGCGCCGATCCAGCGCCTCGCCGACCAGGTCGCGGGCTGGTTCGTGCCGACGGTGATTGCCTTTGCCATCATCGCGTTCGCGGGCTGGGCCTGGTTCGGGCCGGAGCCGCGGCTGGCCTTCGGGCTCGTCGCCGCGGTCAGCGTGCTGATCATCGCCTGCCCCTGTGCGCTCGGCCTGGCGACCCCGATGTCGATCATGGTCGGCGTCGGCCGCGGCGCGCAAGCGGGCGTGCTGATCAAGAACGCCGAGGCGCTGGAGCGTATGGAGAAGATCGACACACTCGTGGTCGACAAGACCGGTACGCTGACCGAGGGCAAGCCGAAGGTGGTTGCGATCGTTCCGGCGGCCGGCTTTGCGGAAGACGACATCCTGCGCATGGCGGCCAGTGTCGAGCGCGCCAGCGAGCATCCCCTGGCAGACGCGATCATGCGCGCGGCGAAGGAAAAGCAGCTCGCGCTGGGCCAGGTCGAGCAATTCGATTCGCCGACCGGCAAGGGCGCGACCGGCAAGGTCGACGGCAAAACCATCGTGCTCGGCAATGCAAGATATCTGACGTCGATCGGCATCGACACCAAAGCGCTCGATACGGAGGCCGAGCGGCTGCGCGGCGACGGCGCGACCGTGATCAACATGGCCGTCGACGGCCGGCTTGCCGGCCTGTTCGCGATCGCCGATCCGGTCAAGGCCTCGACCCCGGAGGCGCTGAAGGCGCTGGCGGCCGAAGGCATCAAGGTGATCATGCTGACCGGCGACAACCGCACTACGGCCGAAGCCGTCGCACGCCGGCTCGGCATCGCCGAGGTCGAGGCCGAAGTGCTGCCGGATCAGAAGAGCGCGGTGGTGACGAAGCTGCAAAAGGCCGGCCGCAGCGTCGCGATGGCCGGCGATGGCGTCAACGACGCGCCGGCGCTCGCGGCGGCCGAAGTCGGCATCGCCATGGGCACCGGCACGGATGTGGCGATGGAGAGCGCCGGAATCACCCTGCTCAAGGGCGATCTCACCGGCATCGTGCGCGCGCGAAAGCTGTCGCAGGCGACCATGAGCAACATCCGGCAAAACCTGTTCTTTGCCTTCATCTACAACGCCGCAGGCATTCCGATCGCGGCCGGCATCCTCTATCCGACGTTCGGCGTGCTGCTGTCACCGATCATCGCCGCGGCGGCGATGGCGCTGTCGTCGGTGAGCGTCGTTGGAAATGCGCTGCGGCTTCGCGCGACGCGACTGTGAGCACCGCGGAAACCGTGTAGAACGGTATCAAGCGCGCGAGGGAGCATTGTGATGCAGCGAATTACGATCACGATCGAGGACGATCTGCTGGCGGAGATCGACGCGGCGGCCGAAGCGCGCGGCTACCAGAACCGCTCCGAGATCATCCGTGATCTCGCCCGCGCCGGCCTGCAGCAGAGCAGCGAGGACACCGCGCAGACCGGCCCCTGCGTCGCCGGCCTCGTCTATGTCTACGACCACGCCGCCCGCGATCTCTCAAAGCGCCTGGTGCAGGAATTCCACGGCCACCACGACCTCGCGCTGGCGACGCTGCATGTCCATCTCGACAACAACAATTGCATGGAGATGACGGCACTGCGCGGCGACGCCGGCGAAGTCAGGCATTTCGCCGACCACATCATCGCCGAACGTGGCGTGCGCTACGGCCGCGTGGTGATGATCCCGACGGGTGCGGGGAAGCAGGCGAAGCGGAAACAGGCGCACAGGCATGATTGATTCTTCTCCCTCTCCCCGCTTGCGGGGAGAGGCGAAGAAAATCTCACGCCGCCTTCGCCGCGCTCCCACTCGGCAGCCCCGCCCGTGCGACACCGCCGTAGAGCGCTTCGTTCGGCATCTCCTCGCGCAGGATTCTGCGCACCGCGATCAGCTTCTCCAGATCGATGCCCGTCGCAAAGCCCTTGCTCTCGCACAGGAAGACCAGATCCTCGAACACGACATTGCCGGTTGCGCCGGGAGCGAAGGGGCAGCCGCCGAGGCCACCGAGCGAGCCGTCGAGGATCCGCGCGCCTTCATCCAACGCCGCAGCCGCGTTCGCGATACCCATGCCGCGGGTGTCGTGGAGATGGATGCAGATCGGCTTTGACCCTGCGAGCTTCACCGCGGCGCGCGTCAGCTCCGCCACCTGCTTCGGCCCGGCATAACCGACAGTGTCTGCGATCGCGACGAAATCAACGCCGGCCTCCAGGCATTTGTCGACGAGACGGAGCACCTCTGCCGGATCGACCGCGCCGGTGATCGAGCAGCCCAGCGCCATCGAGATCGCCGCGTTCACCAGCGGCTTGTGCGGGCTCGCATCGCGCATCTCGCACAGCCGTTTCAGATTGGCGATCGCGGAGTCGCGCGAGCGGTGCGCATTGGCCTGGCTATGCTCTTCCGTCGCCGAAACCACCGAAGCGATCTCGCCGACGCCGGATTCGAGGGCCTCATTGACGCCGCGCTCGTTCAGCGCAAGCGCGATGCCGTGCGCGCCTGGCAAGGAAGCAACGGTCGCGACGACGTCGCGGACATCGACGAATTGCGGAAAGGTCTTTGCCGGCAGGAACGAGCCGACCTCGAAATGCCGCACGCCGGCGGCATATTCCTCGCCCACCCAGCGCTGCTTGGCGTCGGTCGACGGAATTTTCTTCACGAGCTGGAGCCCGTCGCGCAAGCCGACCTCGCGCAGGCTGACGCGCTCCGCGGGGTAGATCTCCAAAATCCGGCTCATGCGCGCCTCCCTGTTGTTTTTGACGTGACGTCTTGATTGTCGATCTCGACGCGAACGGCCGCGGTGTCGGCGCCGAGCGGCGCGACCTTCAGGCCTTCGCCGATATTGCTGCCATTCCACTCGATTGGCAGCGCCGGCACCCGGAACGGCTTGCCGTCGGCGGTGAAATTGTTGACGAGCCCGCCCGGCCGCAGCACATGCGGATCGGCGAAAAGATCCTCGGGCCGGTTGATCGGCGAGAAGCAGATGTTGAGTGCATCGAGCTTCTGCGACAATTTTGCCGCGTCCCACTGCCTGATCACCTCAACGGCGCGCGGAATGATCCGCCCGCGTGCCAGGATGCGATCGGTCGTGGTGCGCAAGGTGGGATCATCGAGGAATTCACCCAGACCGAACTCGCGGCAGAAGCTCTGCCAATGGCCCTCGGTGACGACGCCGATGAAGATGCGCTCGCCGCTGGCGGTCTCGAAGATGTCGTAGATCGGCCAGGCATGCTCGCGCTCCGGCATAGAGCGCGGCTTGTTGCCGGTCATCTCATATTCGACCATGTGCTGCGCGACCAGGAACAGGCAGTTCTCGAACAGGCCGATGCGGATGTCGGCGCCGTCGCGTTTTCCGTCGCGTTTTCCTGCGCGCTTCTGATAGAGCGCCGCGAGGATCGCGATCACGCCGAACATGCCGCCCATGATGTCGTTGGCGGACGAGCCGACGCGCTGCGGCTTTTCGCTGGTGCCGGTCATGGCGGCAAGGCCCGCCATCATCTGCACGACCTCGTCGAGCGCGGGGCGGTGCTCGTAGGGACCGGAGAGGAAACCCTTGTGGCCGGCGATGATCAGCTCCGGATGAAGGCGGCGCAATTCGTCCGCGCCAAGCCCCTGCTTCTCGAGCTGACCGTCGCGAAAATTCTCCAGGAATACGTCGGCGGTCGCGAGCAGCCGGTGCATGGTGTCGCGATCGTCCGGCTTCTCGAAATCCAGCACCACGCTGCGCTTGCCGCGGTTGAACAACGGGAAGAAGGCGGTGCCCATGCCCCCCAGGCTGCGGGTCTTGTCGCCCGCGGGCGGCTCGACCTTGATCACGTCGGCGCCGAGCTGCGCGAGGATCATGCCGCAGGTCGGGCCCATGACCATGTGGGTCATCTCGACGACGCGCACGCCTGCAAGCGGCAATCCGGCCGCCCGTTCTTCATTCGTCATGCGCGCGTCCCTGTTCATTGCCGGCTTCTGGCCAGCCTAGGCCTTCACAAGCCTTCTGAAAAATATAATCTCTCGAAGAGAGTATTCACCGTTCTAGAACGCTTGGGCGCCATGGACCTACGCCAGCTCCGCTATTTCATCGCCGTCTACGAACAGCGGAACCTGTCGCGCGCGGCCGACCAGGTCAACGTCGCGCAGTCCGCGCTGAGCCACCACATCTCGAATCTCGAAGCCGAGTTTGCAACGCCGCTGTTCGAGCGCAAGTCGCGTGGCATGGAACCGACCGCTGCCGGCGAACGGCTGTACGAGCATGCCCGCATCATCCTGCGCGCGATGGCGGAAGCCGAGACCGAGGTCCGCGAGGGTGCCCGCGTCATTGCCGGCGACATCTCCATCGGCATGGCGAATTCCGGCGTCAAGGCGATCGGCGTCGAGCTGATGCGCACGGTGCTCACCAAATATCCCAAGCTCAAACTGTCGCTCACCGAAAGCCTGTCCGGCGCGACGCTGATGCATCTCATGGTGTCCAACGTCGATCTGGCGCTGGTCTACAATCCGCCGTCGGAGAAGGAGCTGATCACGGAAGCCGTCCTGGAAGAGGAAATGTTCTGCGTCGGCATTCCAAAGCTGGTCGGCAAGGGCAAGGCCCCGATCCGCTTCGAGGAGCTGAACCGGTTGCCGCTGATCCTGCTCCGCTACGGCCTCGGTCTGTCCTCGCGCGCGCTACTGGACGATCCGGTCCTGCTCAAGCGGCTGGAAAGCAGCGCCATCCTGCACGCCAACTCGATCACAGGCATGACCGGCGCGCTGGTGGAGGGACTGGGCTGCACCATCGCGACAAAACTGTTCGCGCGGGAAGAGCTGGCGGCTGGCCGCCTGGTCGCACGCGAGGTGATCGAGCCGAAGCTGACCCGTACGCTCTATCTCTGCCGCCTGCGCAACCGTCCGATGACCTATGCCATGGAAGAGATGCGCCGACTGATGCTGGCATTGATCGCCGAGCAGGTGCGCAGCGGCGGCTGGCAGGCGACGCTGGTGGATTAGAGCGGCGAGTTCGCGTTTCTCGAACGCTTCCTTCGATATGTTCGTCTGGATTTCTGGCTGGCAGCGGCCAACATGCCCCCGACCCGGATGCGCTTCTGCAAGAAAGCCGCCGGGACCAGCGCCGCCAGAAGCGTGCGCGTCACGGGGAGGAACTCATGAGCGTCGTCGGCATCGACACGGGCATCGAACTCGGCACCGCATCCGCAGCACCGGATGACATCTCGCGGAGGCTCGAGGCCATGCCAGGGACATCCTATGTCTGGCGCCTGGTCATCCTGCTCTCGCTCGGCGGCTGCTTCGAGATCTACGATCTGTTCCTCACCGGCTACATCGCGCCGGGCCTGAACCGCAGCGGGCTCCTGACCACGACGACGCACGCCTTCTTTGGCTTCTCAGGCATCGGCGCCTTCGTCGCTGCGACTTTTGCCGGCCTGTTCGTCGGCACCTTCTTCCTCGGCTTCCTCGCCGACCGTTTTGGGCGGCGCGCGATCTTCACCTATGCGTTGCTCGGCTACACCACGGCCTCGGTGATCATGGCCTGCCAGACCTCTTCGGAAGGCCTGTTGTTCTGGCGCTTCCTCGCCGGCATTGGCATCGGCGTCGAGGTCATCACCATCGATGCCTACATCACCGAACTCGTGCCGAGCCGGATGCGCGGCCGCGCTTTCGCGGTGAATCAGTCGATCATGTTCATCGCGGTGCCCGTCGTCGCCGCGCTCGCCTGGTGGCTGGTGCCGCTTTCGCCTTTCGGCGTCGACGGCTGGCGCTGGGTGGTGCTGATCGGGGCTGCCGCGAGCATGATCGTCTGGGTGCTGCGGCTGTTTCTGCCCGAAAGCCCGCTCTGGCTGGCCCGCCATGGCCGCAGCGCGGAGGCCTATCGCATCCTGGCCGCACTGGAAGCCGCCGGCGGCAACACTGCCGCGATGCGCCCTGTGCCGTCATCCGCGCGGACGGTGACGCACTCGGCCACGAACGTCGGCTTCGCCGATCTGTTCCGCCCGCCTTATCTCTCTCTCGTCATCCTCTTCATGGTGTTCAACCTCTGCCAGGCCTTCGGCTTCTACGGCTTCGCCAATTGGGTGCCGACGCTGCTGGTCGAGAAGGGCATCAACGTCACCAAGAGCCTGCAATATGCCTTCATCGTCGCCTTCGCCTATCCGATCGCGCCGCTACTGGCATCGAGCTTCGCCGACAAGTTCGAACGGCGATGGATCATTGCCGGTGCGTGCGTCGCCATCATCGTCTTCGGCATGGCGTTCGCGCAGCTGACCGAGCCTGTGCTGCTGATCATCTGCGGTGTGCTGCTGACCGCCTGCAACACCACGATGTCCTATGCTTACCACGCCTACCAGACCGAAGTGTTTCCGACCCAGATCCGGGCGCGCGCCTCCGGCCTCGTCTATTCGATGAGCCGGCTGAGCGCGACGTTCTCGGGCTTCATCGTCGCCTACATGCTGAAGGAAGCCGGCGTCACCGGCGTGTTCGGCCTGATCACCGCGGCGATGCTGATCGTGGTGATCGCCATGGCGCTGTTCGGCCCGAACGTGCGCGGCAAGCCGCTGGACGTGGTGTGAGCCTCTCCCCGTAACAACGGGGAGAGGAAGAGGAAAGAGTCTGGATCACGCCGCCAGCAAGTTCTGCAACGCCGCGCCATCGGGGACGCCGAGACCTGTACAGGGATCCCAGCCGGAGCCGGCCTTGTACATGCCGTGCAAGTCGCCGGTGATGTCGTTGTTGCCGGACGTGATGTCGCGGAACGCGCCTTGCGCGTGCGAGGCGTAGATCAGCGGGTTGATGAAGCCGACGGTCTTGCCGAATTTCTTCATCGTGGCCTCGTTGATGCGGGCGATCAGTCCAGCCATCAATGGCGCCACCGCGCTGGTGCCGCCGATCGTGGTGCCGACGCCGTTGAGGAAGATCTCGTAGCCGGTCGCGGGATCGGCGTCGCCGGCGACGTCAGGCACGCCGCGGCCGCTGCGATGCGCCGGCGATTTCGGCACGTGCGCGTTGGCCTGGTATTTCGGCTGCGCGAACATGACGCTGACGCCGCCACCGCCGGCGCCGCCCTGCGGGCCGCCATTCCAGACCACCTCGTTGATCTGGCCATTCGTCGCCCTGAGATTGGTGCCGCCGCAGGCGAGCGCGAAGGGGCTCGAGGCCGGGAAGTCCGCGTGCGGCTTGCCGTCCCAATCCTGGCCCATGTCGGCCGAGCCATTGTCGCCCGAGGCAACACAGACGGTGACGCCCATCGCGGCGGCGTCGCGGATCGCCTCGTTGAGGCCGTCGGCGAATTGCTGCGAGCCGTCCTGGTCTTCCGGCCCGCCCCAGCTGATCGAGATCACCGAGGGTTTTCGCGCGGTGTCGTGGACGGCGGCCTTCACCGCGTCGATGAAGCCGTTGGTGGTGTTGGGCGCGAAATAGACCACGATCTTGGCGCCGGGCGCGATGGCGCCGGCCACTTCGATGTCGAGCACGACCTCACCGTCCGCGTCGGAATGACCCGGCTTGTTGGCGCCGCCGTCGACGCTCGCGGGCGCGATCTTCGGCATCGGGATGCCCGCCTTCTTGAAGAAGGTGCGCAAGTCCGACGTCTTGTAGCCCGCCCCCGTCGGATGGCCCTTCTGGTCGATGTCGTTGAGCTCGATGATGGCGATGCACTGGCCGGCACCGGTCTCGCCGCCAGGGAAATTGTAGAGCTGGGCGATCTCCTCGACCGAGAAGCTGCCACCCTGCGCTGCGCGCGCCGTCGCGCCCTTCCCGGTGACCTTGCGCCGGAAGTGCGGCTGCGCCACCGGCCGGTTGTCGAGGCCATGCACGCCGACAACGATCCCTTCGAGCTCGGCCGGGATCTGCACGCTGCCTTTGCGCATGCGATAGGTCGCGCCCTCGTGGCGCACCTTGTTGAGCTTGACGCCGAAGGCTGCACTGAGCGCCTTCACAGTGCCGGTCAGCTTCACCGTGCGGGACGCCAGGTGCACGCTCTTGACGTTGAGATCGTGATGGTGCGCGAAATCGTCGATGCTGGCGACGTCGCCGGGGTCGGCGCCCATCTCCTCGGCGAACTCGGCACGCGAGAGATATTTTCGCTCGCGCGGCGGTTGCGCGCCGAGCGCCATCACCTGCTCGTCGTCCGCGCGCTTGGCACGCAGGCGGACGCTGATCTCGATTTCCTGCTTGGGATCGGCCGCGCCAACGAGTTTGGCCCCCTTCGGCAACTTCCGTGCGCTGTTCATCAACGCGACACGCTTGGTCGAGCTTGCCATGACTTCCTCCGTTTGTGATTGGAAGGCGGATTGTCGCACCTCAACTATAGGTGTAATCTCACACACCAATTGGTTCAGGCATTGAGCGATATTTTTTCAAAAGACCTCTTGTTTGGCAGGGCAGAACCTCGACAGCCTCACATCGGCACAGAATTGGTCAGCGGTCACGACCGTTCGACGCCGAAGATTGCGATTTAAGATTGCAGGCGTCGGATCACCGGGCCGGCAGCGGAAGTTGGCTGACTGCAAAGGGGTTTGAGCGAAATCTCGGTTTCGATCCGATCACGCCGCCGCCGCGCGAGACCTTCGCGGTGAAGCGCATGGCGGACGCCGCGGTGAAGGAGACCGCGAAGGTCACGACGGAAGGACTTGCGGAGCCTTGGGCCGCAGGCTGGACAAGGTCAGCCTCCCTTGCCGAGGCGCCCTGGGGTGTCTACTTCTCGCGGGTGGTTTTCCTGAGAGGTAGTCCCATGCTGGATGCCGCCGTAAAGGCGCTGTCGCAAATGATCTCGCCGCCGATGCGCTCGATCCTGTGGCGGTCGATCGGCGTCGCACTGGTGCTGATCATCGTACTGGCGATCGGCTTGCAGCGACTGCTGAGCTGGTTTGCGACCTATGGCGAGGCCTGGCTGGAGGGCCTGCTCGGGCCGGGCTGGCACGCGTCGCTCGAGGTGCTGGCCTGGATCATCTCGATCGCCGCGGGCCTTGGCGTCGTGTTCGGAGCTGTGTTCCTGATGCCCGCGATCACCTCGCTGGTGGCGAGCCTGTTCGTCGACGACGTCGCCGACATCGTCGAGCGCGAGCATTATCCGGCGGAGCGGCCGGGCGTCGCGCTGCCGGTCGGCCAGGCGATCTATGAGGGCGTCAAGACCGCGCTGCTGACGATCCTGGTCTATCTGGTCGCGTTGCCGCTGGTGCTGATCGCCGGAGCCGGCTTCCTGGTCTTCTTCCTCGCCACGGCCTGGCTGTTGGGGCGCGAATATTTCGAGCTCGCCGCGATGCGCTTCCGCTCGCCGGAGGAAGCCAAGGCGATGCGGCGCGACAACGCCGCGACCATCTTCACCGCAGGCCTGTTCATTGCGGCCTTCGTCTCGATCCCGATCGTCAATCTGGCGACGCCGATCTTCGCCATGGCCTTCATGGTCCACATGCACAAGCGGCTCTCAGGACCGCGGCCCGAGCTGATCGAGCCGGCGCGGCAGATGCGGTGATGCTGACTACCTCAGCGACATCCCGCATTTGCGCAACAGCATCCTGGCGAAGCCGAACGGCGCCGGCGTGAACGGGCCAGGCGGCGCCCGGGTGACCAGCGCGACGACGCCGAGCCCGGCCATCGCCACCCAGAAGCACAGCCAGAAACCGTCGATATAGGCGAGCACATTGGCCTCGCGCTGGACGAAGCCCGCGAGCGTGCCGACCGCGCGCGCCTGTGCCGAGCCCGCACCATGGGCCGCAAAATGGTCGGCGAGCTGCTTCAGCATGCGGACCACATCGACATCACCGACGCCGAGATTCTGGCCGAGATAGAAGGAATGGACCTGCTCGCGGACGCGCAGCCACGTCCCCATCAGCGCCACGCCGATCTCGGCGCCGCCGAGCCGCATGATCTGGATATAGGCGGCAAACGAGGTGGCGCGGCTCGGATCGGAATTGGACAGCAGCGTGATGATCAGCGGCAGCAAGGTCAGCGACTGCCCGATGGCCTGGAGCAGCACGATGCCGGCGAAATCCTCGCGTGCCCAATCATGGCTGAGCTGCGTGCCCCAAAGATTGGCGGCGGCGAAGCAGGCAAATCCCACGACCACCACCGCCCGCGTATCGAAATGCCGCAGCAGCCAGATCGAGAACGGCACCAGCACGAACATCGGCAACGCACCATAGGTGAGCAGCAACAGGCCACTCTGCTCCGGCCTGAGCAGGGCGATGGTTGCGAGGAAGTTCGGCACCAGCGACGCGTTGGACAGGCTGGTCAGTGTGTAGAGCAGGATCAAGACCAGCCCCAGACCGATATTGCGCGAGAACAAGACGTTCACGTGCGCCCAGGGCTGCCGCACCAGGGACTCGTTGACGAGGAAGCCCGCGACCAGCACCGCGCCGGCAATGATCAATGCCATCACCGTCCCCGACCCCAGCCAGTCAAGCCGATTGCCCTGGTCGAGGCCGGCATAGATCATCGAAACGCCGGCGCCGAGCAGCAGCATGCCGCCCCAATCGGCCTCGCGCAGCAAAGCGCGGTTCACCGGCTCGTTCGGCGTGCCCAGATAGACCATCAGGCCCATCAGGGGCGCGATCACGACGCTCTGCCAGTACAGCCATTGCCAGCCGAGATGATCGACATAGAAGCCGACCAGCGAGCTCGACGTATCAAGCGCGAAGCCGACGCGGATCGAGTAGATCGAGATCGCCGGAAGCCACCAGCGGATCGGCAGATTGCGGAACACGATCATCAGCGTCGCCGGCACGAAGGTACCGAGCAGCAACCCATGCACGACGCTGAGCGCGAGCAATGTCGGATAATCGTGCACGAACGGGATGATCAGTGACACCGCGGCATAGACGAGGCTGGGGATGCCGAGCACGCGGCGCAGGCCGAAGACGGTGGCAAGCCAGGCCACCGCGGGCGCGATGAAAATCTGCGAGCCGATGCCTGCGGTGGAAAGCCAGGCGCCCTCGTCGAAGGAGAGCGAGAATGCGCCGCGCAAATCGGGCAAGCCAATTGTGGTGAGGCGGCTGTCGAAATTGGCGAGGAACGAGCCGAGCAGCACCGCCGCCACGGCAAACAAGGGCTGAGGCGCGACGCCACCGCGCGAGAGCGGCCCGCGACCGGAATCGTCATTTTCCGCCATTGCCGGCCTTGGTGTCGATGCTGGTGACGACCGACATGCCCGGCACCAGCCGCGCCAGCAGGGGCTGGTTGTCGTCGAACTGGATGCGCACGGGAATGCGTTGCACGACCTTGGTGAAGTTGCCGGTGGCGTTGTCCGGCGGCAGCAGCGCGACCTGCGCGCCAGTCGCGGGCGCAATGCGCTCGACCCGGCCGCGGAGCTTCTCGCGCGGGAAACTGTCGACGGTGATCTCGACCGGCTGGCCCGGCGCGACGTGCGTGAGCTGGGTCTCCTTGTAGTTCGCGATCACATAGACCTTCGGCAGCGGCACCACGTTGATGAGGTTGGTGCCAATGTTGACGTAGTCGCCGGGCTGCACCTGGCGCTCGCCGACGACGCCGTCGAACGGCGCCGATATCTTGGTGTAGCCGAGCTTCAGCTTGGCGCTCGCAAGCGTCGCCTTGGTCGCTTCGAGATCGGCGGCGCGCTGCTTCCTGGTCCCCTGGAGAACCTCGAGCTGGTGCTGCTGGGCCGCGATCACGGCGCGGCTCGCGCGCACGTCGGCCTGCGCCTTGGCATAGCCGGCGACCGCCTGCTCGAACCGCTGCCGCGTGCCGGATTCGGTCTGCGTCAGCGATTGCTGTCGCTCCTGCTCCTGCCGCGCCTCGACCTCCAAGGCTTCAGCCGAGAGCCGCGCGGCTTGCGCCTGCGCGATCGTCGCATATTGCAGCTCGATCTGATTGGCCAGATTGTCCAGCACGGCTTGCGCGGCGGCGACCGCGGCGTCGGACTGCGCGACTTGCGCCTCATAGTCGGCAGGATCGATCTGGATCAGGAGATCGCCGGCCTTGACGCGCTGGAAGTCGGTGACCCCGACCGTCAGGACCTCGCCGGAGACACGGCTCGCAAGCCGCGTCAGCTCGGCGCGCACATAGGCGTCGTTGGTGGTCTGGACCACGGTGTTGCCGACCCATTCGTCGAAGCGCTGCGTTGCGAGCGCGACGAAGGCGAGCGCGACGATCACCGCGAACAGCGGAATCGCGAGCCGGCTCCACAGCGAGCGCGCCGGTGGCTGCGAGGACTTGGGCGGCGGGGCAGGCGCCGCGGCGGGCGGTGGCGAGACTTGTTCTAGTTGACTCACGACATGCCCCCAAACCGACCTTCCGAACGTAGATCTCGCCGCCGCCTCACACCGTCTTCTCCGGCCACCGGCAGAGATCGTTGATCAGGCATACCTCGCAGCGCGGCTTGCGCGCGAGGCAAGTATAGCGGCCATGCAGGATCAACCAATGATGGGCGTGCAGCATGAACTCGGCCGGGATCACCTTTTCGAGACCAAGCTCGACCTCCAGCGGCGTCTTGCCGGGCGCAAGGCCCGTCCGGTTGCCGACGCGGAAGACATGCGTATCGACCGCCATGGTGTGCTCGCCAAAGGCCATGTTGAGCACGACGTTGGCGGTCTTGCGTCCGGCGCCGGGCAGCGACTCGATCCCGGCGCGCGTGCGCGGCACCTCGCCGCCGAATTCGCTGAGCATCTTTGCCGACAGTGCAATGACGTTCTTCGCCTTGGTGCGGTAGAGGCCGATGGTCTTGATGTAGTCGCGCAGGCGTTCCTCGCCGAGATCGAGCATTTTCTGCGGCGTGTCGGCGATCTCGAACAGCGCGCGCGTGGCCTTGTTGACGCCGGCGTCGGTCGCCTGTGCCGACAGCACCACGGCGACCAGCAGCGTGAACGGATTGACGTGCTCAAGCTCGCCCTTCGGCTCCGGATTGGCCTTGCGGAAACGGCTGAAGACCTCGTGGACCTCGGCGGGCGTCCAGGGTTTTGTAGGCCTGGGTTTTGTAGGCTTGGGTCTCGTGGCCTTGAGCGACTTTTTCGCGGCGGCCTTTGGCTTCGCGACGACCGCTTTCGCCTTTTTCTTCGGCACGGGCGCTTTGCGCGAGGCCGGCTTGAGGGTGATTTTCGCCATGATCGGGATATACTGAGGGACGATGAGCACAGGCAACGAAATTGAGCGCGAACGATCTGCAGCCGAGGTCGAGCCTCGGATCTTTTCCGCCCTGCTGACGCCGCACCGCTCGCTGAACCGCACCGGCTTCCTCGCCGTGATGCTGTTCCTGAGCGTCGTCAGCTTCGTCACCGGCCTCGTCTTCCTGATGATGGGCGCGTGGCCGGTGTTCGGCTTCTTCGGGCTGGACGTGCTGGTGATCTGGTGGGCCTTCAAGGCCAATTTCCGCGCGGCGCGGGCGCGCGAGGAAATTACGGTTACGACGTCTGAATTGCGGGTACGGCGCGTCAGCCAACGCGGCCAGGTTGTCGAGTGGACCTTCAATCCGCTCTGGGTCCGGCTTGACATGGAAATCGACGAGGATTTCGGCATCGAGCATCTCTATCTGATCTCGCGCGGTCACCAGATCCAGATCGCCCGCTTCCTGGGACCAGACGAAAAGGCAAGTTTTTACAAAGGTTTGGTCGAGGCTCTCAACGCCGCCAAACGCGGCCCGACCTACAACCCAGTCTCCTGATTGCGGATCGGAAATCGGGTGGTTTCGGGCCGGCCGTAGGCCTACATTTCCGGTCATGATGACACTCGCCATAAATGATCAGCGCCTGGCCGGGCCGGGCTCCCAGAACGCCGCGATGCGCGACTATGATTCCGTGCGCCGGGCGATCGCCTTCATCTCGGAGAACTGGCGCACGCAGCCGGCCATCGAAGCGATGGCGGATGCGGCCGGGGTCACGCCGGATGAGTTGCACCATTTGTTCCGCCGGTGGGCCTCGATCACGCCGAAGGCTTTCATGCAGGCGCTCACCCTCGACCACGCCAAGGGGCTGCTCAGGGACTCCGCGAGCATCCTCGACGCTGCGCTCGACTCCGGTCTCTCCGGCCCGGGGCGCCTGCACGACCTCTTCGTCACCCATGAGGCGATGTCGCCGGGCGAATGGAAGAACGGCGGCGCGGGGCTCATCTTGCGCTACGGCTTCCATCACTCACCGTTCGGCACCGCGATCGTGATCGCGACCGATCGCGGCCTGTCGGGACTCGCTTTCGCCGATCCCGGTGAGGAACAGGTGGCGCTTGCCGACATGACGCGGCGATGGCGGAACGCCACCTATGTCGAGGATCACGAAGGCACCGCACCGCTGGCGCAGCGCATCTTCGACACAAAACTGTGGCGGCCGGACCAGCCGCTGCGCGTGGTCATGATCGGCACCGATTTCGAGGTGCGGGTGTGGGAGACGCTGCTGAAGATCCCGATGGGCCGCGCGGTGTCCTACTCCGACATCGCCTGCAAGATCGACAGCCCGAAGGCTTCACGCGCCGTCGGCGCCGCGGTCGGCAAGAACCCGGTCTCGTTCGTCGTGCCCTGCCACCGCGCGCTCGGCAAGAGCGGCACGCTGACCGGCTACCATTGGGGCATCACCCGCAAGCAGGCGATGCTGGGCTGGGAAGCCGGGCAGTTGGGAATGCAGTAGCTCTTGTCGTCCCGGCGAAGGCCGGGACCCATACCGCGTGATCTATCGGGGACGAACGGTGCCAGTCCCAAGCGAAGTCACGCCAACTGCAGTCTTCGCCAAACTTCTCCCTGGGGTTATGGGTCCCGGCCTTCGCCGGGACGACACCAAGGTTTGGATTGCCTTACGAGGCCAGATCCAGCTTCGACGCCACCGTCGAATCCGCGTTCAGCCGGTAGATGATCGGCACACCCGTGGCGAGCTCGCGCTTCAAGATGCCTTCGGGCGACAGCTTTTCCAGCACCATGATCAGCGCGCGCAGCGAATTGCCGTGGGCGGCCACCAGCGTGCGCTTGCCGTTGAGCACGCCGGGCAGGATCTCCTGCACGTAGTATGGCAGCGCACGCGCGAGCGTGTCCTTCAGGCTTTCGCCGCCGGGCGGCGGCACGTCGTAGGAGCGGCGCCAGATCAGCACTTGGTCCTCGCCCCATTTCTTGCGGGCGTCGTCCTTGTTGAGGCCGGAAAGATCGCCATAGTCGCGCTCGTTCAGCGCGAGGTTCTTCGTCGTCGGCAGGCCCTTCTGGTCGAGCTCGCCCAGAATGAGATCGAGCGTGTGCTGCGCGCGCGTCAAGACCGAGGTGTAGGCGACGTCGAACACGAGCCCCTGCGTCTTCAGCTTGCGGCCGGCTTCGGTTGCCTCCTTCACGCCAAGCTCGGTGAGGTCAGGGTCTTTCCAACCCGTGAACAGGTTCTTCAGATTCCATTCGCTCTGGCCGTGGCGCACGAGCACGAGAAGACGTTCGCTCATTGACTATTTCCGTTGCTTGCTTCGTTCAGAGATCAGCGAGGCCGAGCACATCGGCCATGGAGTAGTGCCCCGGCTTCTTGCCATGCGCCCACAGTGCCGCTTTCAGCGCGCCGTGGGCGAACAGCATGCGATCCTCGGCGTGGTGTGACAGCGTCAGGCGCTCGAACGGACCGAGGAAGCTCACGGTGTGATCGCCGGCGGCGGTGCCGCCGCGCAACGACGCAAAGCCGATGTCGCCGGGCTTGCGCGCGCCGGTGATGCCGTCGCGACCGCGGTCTGCATGCTCGTCGAGCGCGATGCCGCGGCCGCTGGCTGCGGCCTGGCCCAGCATCAGGGCGGTGCCCGAGGGCGCGTCGATCTTCATGCGGTGATGGGTCTCGACGATCTCGATGTCGAAGCTCTCGTCGAGCGCCTTGGCGACGCGCTTGACCACGGCGGCGAGCAGATTGACGCCCAGACTCATATTGCCGGACTGCACCACCACCGCGCGGTTGGTGACGCTCTTGATCACGGCGTTGTCGGAGCCTGACAGCCCGGTCGTTCCGACCACGTGCACGAGACCGCGCTCGGCGGCGATCGCGACATTGGCGAGGGTCGCCGCGGGCACGGTGAAATCCAGAATGCCGTCAGCGTCCTTCGACATCGCCCATAGATCGCCGGAGAGCTTGATGCCGTTGGCCGGCAGGCCTGCGAGCACGCCGGCATCCTTGCCGAGCAGCTCCGAGCCCGGCGCCTCCAGCGCGCCGGCCAGCACCGCGCCTTTGGTCTCGGCAATCGCCCGCGTCAGCGCCCGGCCCATCCGGCCGCCGGCTCCAGCAACAATCAAGCGCATGTCGGACATGGTGTGATCCTCTCAGGTGCGTTGTAGCGGCGGGAGGCAGTTCCGGCAACCGAGGGGGTCGCGAAGTGAAACGCGGCGGATCGCTCGCCCGCGGCCCCATCCTTCGAGACGCCCGCCTACGGCGGGCCCTCAGGATGAGGTCGGAGTACGTGGCAGCTAATTCAACGGGTGCTGATGCTGCTTAGCCTCATCCTGAGGAGACCGCAGAGCGGTCGTCTCGAAGGACGAGGCGCGCGCAGATACCGCCTCAGCCGTCTGACGGTTGCGGGCCGTCATAACCCTCGATGATGATGAGGTCGGCGACGGAGTGCGGCTGGCGCACCTTGATGTTGGCCTGGTATTCCGGCGAGTTGTAGCAGGCGATCGCGGTCTCATAGTCCGGGAATTCGATCACGACGTTGCGGGTGCGGCTGGCGCCTTCGACGGTGGTGAACTTGCCGGCGCGGACGACGAAGCGGCCGCCCCACTTCTTGAAGATCGGACCGTTGGCGACGGCATAGGGCTTGTAGCCCTCGTCACTGCTCACGTCGACGCGTCCGATCCAGTAGCCCTTTGCCATTGTTCTTCTCCCTGGTGGTTGTTCAGCCCAGCGCCTGCGCGATCTCGGCCTGGATGGCGTCCGCAATCGCCTTGGGGTCGGCGGCTTCGACCACCGGCCGTCCGACGACGAGATAATCGGCACCAGCCGCGATTGCACGTCCCGGCGTCATGATGCGCTTCTGGTCACCGGTCGCCGCACCTGCCGGCCGGATGCCGGGGGTGACGAGGCTCATCTGGTGGCCGACGATCTTGCGCAGGGCTCCGACCTCTTCCGGCGAGCAGACGAGCCCGTCGACGCCGAGCACCTGCGCCTGCTGCGCGCGCGCTTCGACGAGCTCGGAGACGCCGAGCCGGAAGCCTGCCGCGTGCAGATCGTCCTCGTTGTAGGAGGTCAGCACCGTGACGGCGAGAATCTTCAGGCTGGAGCTGCCGCGGCCTTCGACGGCACCCTTCATGGTCTGCGGATAAGCGTGCACGGTGAGGAAGGTCGCGCCGAGCCTTGTGATGCTGTCGACGCCCTGCGCCACGGTGTTGCCGATGTCGTGCAGCTTGAGATCGAGAAAGACCTTCTTGCCCTTGTCGGCGAGCTTGCCGACCAGCGGCAAGCCGCCGGCATAAGCGAGCCGGTAGCCGATCTTGTAGAAGGTGACGCTGTCGCCGAGCCGGTTGACCATCGCTTCCGCGGCATCAACGCTGGGCAGATCGAGCGCGACGATCAAGCGGTCTTTCGGGGCGATCTCGGCTGGCGTCATGTCACCTCACATCATGCGTTGGGAAATGTCGATCAACTGCCGCACCATCTCCTTCAAGGCGGCGGTGTCGCCCTCGTTCTTCAGCCTGTCCATATCGTCATAGGCCTGATCGGCAAAGGCGAGCGTGAGCTGGCTGGCAATCACATTGGCGTGGCAGGAGGTCAGGATCAGCCGCAACGCCTGCAGCGCGCGGGCCGCGCCGAGCCGGCTTTGCGAGGCGCCGGCGAGCGCGAAGGCACGGTTGCGGAACACCTCGCCGCGCGGTTCGTGCAGCTCATGCACGCGGCTAACCCAGTCGATCGCGTTCTTCAGCAGCGGCGGCACCGAGGCATTGTATTCGGGCGAGACGATCAGCACGCCATGATGCGCGCCGATCATGCGCTTGAGATTGATTGCGTGCTTGGGCACACCCGACTTGGCCTGAAGATCGCCGTCATAGATCGGCAGCGGAAAATCGGCGAGCGAGATGCGGGTGATGTCGACGCCGGTCTGGGCGAATTCATGGGCCGCGACCGCCGCCAGCTTCGCATTGTGCGAGCCGGTGCGCAGCGAGCCGGGAATGATCAGGATTTTGGGTGCGGACATCCGCTTCCATGCGTTCGGCGAAACCGGCCGCCGCGCAAAGGGGAATGCCGGCGGGATTAGTGCTTGCGATACACCCAGACGCGGGCCGGCGGAAGGTTCA
Source organism: Bradyrhizobium sp. 21 (assembly GCF_023073335.1). Lineage (GTDB taxonomy): Bacteria > Pseudomonadota > Alphaproteobacteria > Rhizobiales > Xanthobacteraceae > Bradyrhizobium. Next base: position 283,589 of record NZ_JADPJG010000035.1, on the reverse strand, counting down.
TCCAGATCCGTTCCGAGGCCTCTGTGGACACGCCGGGCAGCGATTTCGGAATCGGCGGCACCACCGCATAGGTGAACTGGACAAAGGGCGCGCCGGGCGCCAGCGCCGTGAAGGCGTCGCGGATCAGCCGCAGCCGCGTCAGCATCGGCTTTGTGACCAGCGGCAGGCCGGAGACGACGGCGGAGGCCGGCGCGCTCAAGACGTTCCAGAGCGTGTCGCGCAGGCGGTAGGCATCGCCCTGCACCACCTTGGCCTGCGGATAGCGGTCGCGCAGCAGGGCGCAGAAGCCGGGATTGTATTCGACGAGGACGAGGCGCTTCTGGTCGACGCCGCGCTCGACCAGCGCCGAAGTGATGGCACCAGTGCCGGGTCCGAGCTCGACCACCGGCGCGTCCGAGTCGATATCGACGTAATGGGCCATGGTCCGGGCCAGCAGCTTGCCCGATGGCATCACCGCGCCCATGTGGAGGGGCTTTTCGATCCACGATCTGAGAAAGCGCACCTCGTCATCGAGACGGGGCTTCTTCAACGCACGCGCGGACGATGGCAATGGCATGTCTGGACCGGACGGGACCGCGTGACCGCGGCGTGTCAGAAAATGGTCACAAAGAGGTATAGGCCGAAGGCGGTATGGTCAAGCCGGGTCAATTCGCCCGATTACCGAAGAAATCCTTGACCTTGGTGAAGAAGCCCTCGGATTCCGGCTGGGTGTTGCCGGAGGAGAGCTTTTCGAACTCAGCCAGCAATTCCTGCTGCTTCTTGGTGAGATTTTGCGGGGTCTCGACCACGACCTGAACGTACATGTCGCCCATCTGGCGCGAGCGCAGCACCGGCATGCCTTTTGACGCAATGCGGAATCGACGGCTCGACTGGGTCCCGGCGGGGACCTTCACCTTGGTCTTGCCCTTCTCGATCGTCGGCACCTCGAATTCGCCGCCGAGCGCCGCCGTCACCATCGAGATCGGCACTCGGCAATGCAGATCGGCGCCGTCGCGCTGGAAGAACTGGTGCTGAGCCAGCGACAGGAAGATGTAGAGGTCACCGGGCGGGCCGCCGCGGACCCCGGCTTCGCCTTCGCCGGCGAGCCTGATCCTGGTGCCGTCCTCGACGCCCGGGGGAATGTTGACCGAGAGATTGCGTTCGCGCGTTACCCGGCCCTGGCCCGAGCAGGAGGGGCAGGCGTCCTCGATCATCTGGCCGCGGCCCTGACAGCCCGGGCAAGTGCGCTCCAGCGTGAAGAAGCCCTGCGACTGCCGTACGCGTCCGGCGCCGCCGCAGGTCGAGCAGGTCTTCGGCTTGGTGCCGGCCTTGGCGCCGATGCCCGAACAGGCCTCGCAGGTGACCGAGACCGGGATCTCGATCTGCGCGGTTTTGCCGCCAAAAGCTTCCTCGAGCGTGATTTCCATGTTGTAGCGCAGGTCGGCGCCGCGCTCGCGGCCGCCGCGGCCGCGCTGTCCGGCCATGCCGAACAAATCTTCGAAAATGTCAGAGAAAGAGGAGGCGAAGCCCGCGCCGAAACCGGCACCGCCGCCAGGACCGCCCTGCTCGAAGGCGGCATGGCCGAAACGGTCATAGGCGGCGCGCTTGTCCTTGTCCTTCAGGACCTCGTAGGCCTCGTTGATTTCCTTGAACTTGATTTCGCTGGTGTCGTCCCCGGGATTGCGATCCGGATGAAACTTCATTGCCAGCTTGCGGAAGGACGATTTCAGGACGGAATCGTCGGCACCGCGTTCGACTTCGAGGGTTTCGTAATAGCAGCGCTTGGTGGACGTGGACATGATGAGCTCGGTCTATCCAATCGCGATTCAAATCGGAGCGAAACGACGTCGGCACGTGACGATATAAGCGCTCCTCCGCCTTGCGGCAGAGGGCCGCATGGCGGCGTTCAGCATAGCGGCTGGGAATTGATCGATCGTAACGGGGCCGATTCCAACAGCGTCTTGGCCCGTGCGACCCGACACGATGGCCTCCCCCGCGAGGGAGGAGGCCGTCGGCGCGTATGGGGTCCAAGCCGTCCGCATCGTCACCCTCGCGGGGCTCAGGCGGACTTCTTGTTGTTCTTGTCGTCGTCGACTTCGGTGAATTCCGCGTCGACGACGTCGTCCTTGGCCGCATCCTTCTTGGCGTCGGCCTCGGCCTGCTGCGTGTACATGGCCTCGCCGAGCTTCATCGAAGCCTGGGCCAACGTTTGGGTCTTGGCCTTGATCGCCTCGGCATCGTCGCCCTTCAGCGCTTCCTTGAGGTCGCTGACGGCATCCTCGATGGCGCGGCGTTCGGGCTCGCCAACCTTCGAGCCGTGCTCCGCCAGGGCCTTCTCGGTCGAATGCACCAGTCCGTCCGCCTCGTTCTTGGCCATCACGGCCTCGCGGCGCTTCTTGTCGGCCTCGGCATTGGCCTCGGCGTCCTTGACCATCTTCTCGATGTCGGCTTCCGACAGGCCGCCGGAGGCCTGGATGCGGATCTGCTGCTCCTTGGCAGTGGCCTTGTCCTTGGCCGACACGTTGACGATGCCGTTGGCGTCGATGTCGAAGGTCACCTCGATCTGCGGCATGCCGCGCGGGGCCGGCGGAATGCCCATCAGGTCGAACTGGCCGAGTATCTTGTTGTCGGCCGCCATTTCACGCTCGCCCTGGAAGACGCGGATCGTGACCGCGTTCTGGCTGTCCTCGGCGGTCGAGAACACCTGGCTCTTCTTGGTCGGGATCGTGGTGTTGCGGTCGATGATGCGGGTGAACACGCCGCCCAGCGTCTCGATGCCCAGCGACAGCGGGGTCACGTCGAGCAGCAGCACGTCCTTGACGTCACCCTGAAGCACGCCGGCCTGGATCGCGGCGCCGATCGCCACGACTTCGTCCGGGTTGACGCCCTTGTGCGGCTCCTTGCCGAACAGCTGCTTCACGACTTCCTGGACCTTCGGCATGCGCGACATGCCACCGACCAGCACCACTTCGCCGATTTCCGCGGCGGTGAGGCCGGCATCCTTCAGCGCCTTGCGGCAGGGCTCGACGGTCTTCTGGACGAGGTCGTCGACCAGCGCTTCAAACTTGGCGCGGGTGAGCCTCATCGTCAGATGCTTCGGGCCGCTCTGGTCCGCGGTGATGAACGGCAGGTTGATCTCGGTCTGCGTCGTCGACGACAGCTCGATCTTGGCCTTTTCAGCGGCTTCCTTCAGGCGCTGCAACGCGAGCTTGTCGTTGCGCAGGTTGATGCCCTGCTCCTTCTGGAACTCGTCGGCGAGATAGCCGACCAGGCGCATGTCGAAATCTTCGCCGCCGAGGAAGGTGTCGCCATTGGTCGACTTCACTTCGAACACGCCGTCGCCGATTTCGAGAATCGAGACGTCGAACGTGCCGCCGCCGAGGTCGTACACGGCGATCGTGCCGGCCTTGGTCTTGTCCAGACCATAGGCGAGCGCGGCCGCGGTCGGCTCGTTGATGATGCGCAGCACTTCAAGACCCGCGATCTTGCCGGCGTCCTTGGTCGCCTGGCGCTGGGCGTCGTTGAAGTAGGCGGGAACGGTGATGACGGCCTGGTCGACCTTCTGGCCGAGATGGGCTTCCGCGGTCTCCTTCATCTTCTGCAAGATGAACGCAGAGACCTGCGAGGGCGAGTAGGTCTGGCCGTCGGCCTCGACCCAGGCGTCGCCGTTGGACGCCTTCACGATCTTGTACGGAACGAGCTTCTTGTCCTTCTCGACCATCGGGTCGTCGTAGCGGCGGCCGATCAGGCGCTTCACTGCGAAGAAGGTGCGCTCGGGATTGGTGACGGCCTGGCGTTTCGCAGGCTGGCCGACGAGGCGCTCACCGTCGTCGGTCACGGCGACGATCGAAGGCGTCGTGCGCATGCCTTCGGAATTCTCGATGACCTTGGCGTTCTTGCCATCCATTACGGCGACGCACGAATTCGTGGTGCCGAGGTCGATCCCAATGACCTTTCCCATGGTCCTGATATCCTTCTTTTTGCGGCAGGTTGGTTGGGCCCAAGAGGCACCCGAACCGAAACCCCCTAAGATCAAACATTCGCGATATTGCGATGGTTGACGCTCATATAGGAGGGGGGGAGGGGCCCGCAAGGACCGAACGCAAGTTTCGGCCGTGAAAACATTGGGTTTTGGAAGATCATATCCGGGCTGAACCGCCCTTGCGGGTGAGAAATTATTAACAGGTTCAGGCATCAGCCAACCCGCGCCACCGTGATCCGGCGCGCTCTGTTACCGGCGAGCCAAACCCGCTAAAAGGCGGACGGCCGGACAGCCGCCATCGTGGCTGCTTCGCGCGACAAAGCGGCCCGGTGGACGACCATCGAACGGCCTCAATGTGAACCAATCAGAGTGCCCATGAAGCTGATCCGCCCCCTCGCCGCGCTCGCCCTCCTCGTCGCCTCCACGCTTCCGGCCCTGGCTGCCGACGCCGTTTTCCCGCCGGGCTTGCGCCTCGGCATGGTGCCGCTGGTCGGGCTGAGCACGGCCAAGACCTTTCCCGGCTTCGAGAGCGAGGACGGCAACGTCAAGGTGCTGATCACCGAGCTGCCGCCGGCGGCCTATGGCGAGGTCGTGAGCGCCTTCAATTCCAATCCGGCCGGAGCCAACGGCGTCAAGCAGGACAAGATCGAGACGCCCGCGGGCCTCGCCTACTTCACCACCGAAAGCGGCAAGGCCGGCGATACCCCGGTGAGGCGCTATTCGATGATCGTGCCGGGCGCCGGATTCTCCGGCTATGTCGCGGTGCAGATCCCGGAGAATGCGACCAAGATCCACACCGACGAAGCGGTGCGGCAGATGTTTGCCAGCGTCGTCACCCGCAAGCAGGTCTCGGCCGACGAGCAGATCGCGCTGATGCCGTTCAAAATCACCGATCTCGCCGATTTCAAGGACGTCCGCATGCTGGCGCCGGGCTCAAGCATCATCCTGGCCGACGGCGACGAGAGCACAGGCTATGAATCGAAGCCGTTCATGATCCTCGGCGTGATCGGCGCCACCCCGCAAGCCGCCGACGACCGCGCCCGCTTCGCCCAGGAGGCGGCGCTCCAGATTCCCGGCGTGCGCGAGTCGCGCGTCACCATGTCCGAGCCGATCCGCATCAACGGCCAGCAGGGTTTCGAGACCCGGATCGACGGCATCAGCGGCAAGGACAAGACGGCGGTGACCGTGGTGCAGTGGATCCGCTTCAGCGGCGGTGGCGCCTCGCTACGTATCATCGCCAGCGCCCCGCGCGACCAATGGCCCACGGCCTTTACCCGCTTCCGCGCGGTCCGCGACGGCATCCAGCCAAAGGGCTAGCCCAAGCGCTGGACAGAACCGGCTGCATTTTCGGGCTTCTGTTCGTACACTGGCGGAACTAGGCTCTCCCCCGTTCAATCTGGAGGGAGGCGAACGATGCTGGATCGGCGATACATTTTGGCGGCGCTTGCGACGACGGCGCTCGCGGCGATCGCTCCAACCCCACTCTTTGCGGCGGCATCGATCAAGCCGGACGATGCGTCCGCGCTGCTCGTGATCGACGTGCAGAACTGCTTCCTGCCGGGCGGCAGCCTCGCCGTGAAGGAAGGCGAGCAGGTGGTGCCGGTCATCAACAAGATGGCCAAGGCATTTTCGAACGTGGTGATGACGCAGGACTGGCATACGCCCGGCCACGTTTCGTTTGCGTCAGTCCACTCCGGCAAGAAACCGTTCGAGACCGTCGACCTGCCCTACGGCAAGCAGGTGCTGTGGCCCGACCATTGCGTGCAGGGCACCGATGGCGCGGCGCTGTCGAAGGACCTTGCGATCCCGCACGCCGAGATCGTCATCCGCAAGGGCTTTCACAAGGACGTCGACAGCTATTCGGCCTTCCTCGAAGCTGACGGCAAGACCTCGACCGGCCTTGCCGGCTATCTGAAGGCGCGCAAGATCAAGCGCGTCTTCGTCGCGGGGCTGGCGACGGATTTTTGCGTCGCCTGGACCGCGCTCGACGCGCGCAAGGCGGGCTTCGAGGTCTATGTGGTGGAAGACGCCTGCCGCGGCATCGACAATCAGGGCTCGCTCGCAAAAGCCTGGGCCGATATGGCCAAGGCCGGCGTGAAGCGAATTCAGTCCGCAGATATCGCGGCGAGCGCGTAGGCGCGGCTTACGCCGCGCTGTTCGGCTCATTGGTGTTGGCGGCGGGCGCGGCCTTCGCGCCGCCCTTGGCGACACCGACCAAAGCGGGACGCAGCACGCGCTCGCCGATGGTGTAGCCGGCCTGCATGACCTGCACGACGGTGCCTGCGGGCACCGACGCATCAGGCACCTCGAACATCGCCTGCTGGAAGTTCGGGTCGAACTTCTGGCCCGAGGGGTCGAACTTCTTCACGCCGTGTTTCTCCAGCGCGTTGAGCAGCGAGCGCTCGGTCAGCTCGACGCCCTCGATCAGCGAGGCCAGGCCGGGATCGGCCGCCGCACGGGCTTCGGCCGGAACGGCATCGAGCGCGCGCTGGAGGTTGTCGGCGATGTCGAGCACGTCGCGGGCAAAGCCGGTGATGCCGTAGAGACGGGCATCCGCAACCTCTTTGGTGGTGCGTTTGCGCAAATTCTCCATCTCGGCCAGCGTCCGCAGCATGCGATCGCGCGCCTCGGCGGCTTCCTTCTGCAGCAGCTCGACCGAGCCGGGTTCGGGATCGTCCGGCATGATGTAGGGTTTCGACACCACGGGCTCGGGCGTCGCAGCGGCCGTGTCTTCGGGTTGCCGGTCTCGATCGGTCATCGGCTCTCTTCTCAAACGTCTCAGGGATTTTTCTCGCCCGGATATCGTGCTTTGGACGGCGGAAATCAAGCGCCCGTGATCGGGGGGAACGCCGGTCAGCCTCCGAGAAGGCGGCTGACGATGCGCGCGGCGTAGTCGACGGTCGTGATCACCCGGGCATAATTCAGCCGCGTCGGCCCGATTACGCCCAGGACGCCGACAATATGGCCGGCGGCATCCCGATAGGGCGAGATGATGGTGGAGGAGCCCGACAACGAAAACAGCTTGTTCTCGCTGCCGATGAAGATCCGCACGCCTTCCGCGGTCTCGGCCCGGCCGAGCAGGTCGATCACGCCCCGCTTGGTCTCGAGATCGTCGAACAGCAGGCGAACGCGCTCGAGATCCTCCAGCGCATGCAGATCTTCGAGCAGATTGGCGTGGCCGCGGACGATGAGCTGGCGGTCCTCGCTCTCGCCGCCGGACCAGTTGGCGATACCGGCGGAAATCACCTTTTGCGTGAGCTGATCGAGCTCGGCGCGGGCCTCTCCGAGTGCAGTCTCAAGCTCGAGCCGCGCCTCGGCCAAGGTCCGACCGCGGATCCGGGCATTGAGGAAATTGCCGGCCTCGGTGAGTGCCGAGGAGGGAACCCCGAGCGGCAGCACCAGCACGCGGTTTTCCACCTGGCCATCCTCGCCGACGAGGATCACCAGCGCCTTCTCCGGTTCCAGGCGAACGAATTCGATGTGTTTGAGCCGCGCATTGGATTTTGGCGTCAGCACCACCGCAGCGGCGCGCGTGAGACCGGAGAGCCGCGTCAGCGCCTGGTCGAGCGCCGCCTCGACCGATTGCGCCTGGCCAACGGAAGCGAGCTGGCCCTGGATCGAATGCCGTTCGGCCTCGCTGAGGTCGCCGACCTGCATCAAGGCATCGACGAAGAAGCGCAGGCCCAGTTCCGTCGGCAGCCGGCCGGCGGAGGTGTGCGGGGCGTAGATCAGGCCGAGCTGTTCCAGATCGGCCATGACGTTGCGGACCGAGGCCGGCGACAGCGGCGTGGCGATCAGGCGGGAAATATTGCGCGAGCCCATGGGCTCCCCTGTGGCGAGATAGCTTTCGACAATTTGACGAAAGATGTCGCGGGAACGCTCGTTGAGCTGGGCGAGGCCTGCGCGCGGCGCGATCAGATGGATCGGATCGTGATGGGCCACAAACGGTAACTCCTGTCGCATGCTGACAATTTGGCCATCTGGGAGGCCCCTGACAAGCGTGGTGTTGCGATGGCTTGAAGGTTGCCTGGGACTGAAAAGCCTTGCCGCCCCCTCGCAGCCCCCTTGCCGCCCACCCTCACCCCACCTACAAGCACCGCGAACAGCCCTTTTCCGAGAGTTTTGGAGGATTTCCCATGCGGCCAAGCCGCCGTGCGCCCGACGAATTGCGCCCCGTGACGCTGGAGCGCGGCGTGGTCAAATATGCGGAAGGCTCCTGCCTGGTGAAGTTCGGCGACACCCATGTGCTGGTCACCGCCACGCTGGAAGACCGCCTGCCGCCATGGCTGAAGGGCCAGGGCCGCGGCTGGGTCACCGCCGAATACGGCATGCTGCCGCGCGCGACCTCGGAACGCACCCGCCGCGAGGCCTCCGCCGGCAAGCAAAGCGGCCGCACCGTCGAGATCCAGCGCCTGATCGGCCGCTCGCTTCGCACCATCGTCGATCTCGAGGCGCTGGGTGAGCGCCAGATCACGGTCGATTGCGACGTGCTCCAGGCCGACGGCGGCACCCGCACCGCCTCGATCACGGGTGCCTGGGTCGCGCTCGCCGACTGCATCGCCTGGATGAAGGCGCGCAACATGATCAAGGCCAACGTCATGCGCGACAACGTCGCCGCGATCTCCTGCGGCATCTACAACGGCACGCCCGTGCTCGACCTCGACTATGCCGAGGATTCGGAAGCCCAGACCGACGCGAATTTCGTCATGACCGGCGATGGCCGCATCATCGAGGTGCAGGGCACCGCGGAGCGCGAGCCGTTCACGCAGGACGAGTTCCTGGCGCTGATGGCGCTGGCCCAGAAGGGCATCGCGCGTCTGGTGGACTTGCAGAAACTGGCCGTCGCGTAGTCAATAGGCCCATGCACCGCCGAATCACTGGAAAGCTCGTCATCGCGACCCACAATCCCGGCAAGCTCGCCGAGATGAAGGAGCTGCTCGCGCCTTACGGCATCGAGGCGGTGTCGGCCGGCGAGTTCGGCCTGCCCGAGCCGGAAGAGACCGGCAACGATTTCCGCAGCAACGCCGCGATCAAGGCGATCGCGGCGGCGCAGGCGACGAAGCTTCCATCCTTCGCCGATGATTCCGGCATCGTGGTCGACGCGCTCGATGGCGCGCCCGGCATCTACAGCGCGCGCTGGGCCGGTCCGAGCAAGGATTTTGCCGCGGCAATGGCGCAGATCGAACGGCTGTTGCAGGAGCGCGGCGCGACCACGCCCGACAAGCGCAAGGCGCATTTCGTTTCCGCGCTCTGCGTCGCCTGGCCCGACGATCATCTCGAAGAGGTCGAGGCGCGCGTCGACGGCACGCTGGTGTGGCCGCCGCGCGGCACCGCCGGCTTCGGCTACGACCCGATGTTTTTGCCCGACGGCCACAGCCGCACCTTCGGCGAGATGGAGAGCATCGAGAAGCACGGCCTGCCGCCGCTCGGTCTTGGCCTGTCGCATCGTGCCCGCGCCTTCGTGAAACTGGCGGAGATCTGCCTTGAGCCGCGCTAGAGCGTTTTCGAGCGAAGTGGGTACCGGTTCGCGCCAGGAAAACGCGTCAAAACAAGAATCCAAAGCATTCGGCGTCTACGTGCACTGGCCGTTCTGCCTGTCGAAGTGCCCCTATTGCGACTTCAACAGCCATGTCCGCCACGCCGCGATCGACGAGACGCGCTTTGCCTCCGCCTTCGCGCGCGAGATCGAAACGACCGCGCAGCGCTCGCCCGGCCGCGAAGTGACCTCGATCTTCCTCGGCGGCGGCACGCCTTCGCTCATGCAGCCTGCAACCGTTGGCGCCGTGCTCGACGCCATCGGCAAGCACTGGACGGTGGCGAAAGACGTCGAGGTCACGTTGGAGGCCAACCCGACCAGCGTCGAAGCCACACGTTTTGCCGGCTATCGCGCCGCCGGCGTCAACCGTGTTTCGCTCGGCGTGCAGGCGCTCGACGATGCCTCGCTGAAGGCGCTCGGCCGCATGCACAGCGCGCGCGAGGCACTCGACGCCGTCGCCATCGCGCGCCGCTCCTTCGACCGCTATTCGTTCGACCTGATCTACGCCCGCCCCGACCAGACCCCGGCGATGTGGGCCGACGAACTGCGTCTCGCCATCGATGAAGCCGCCGAGCATCTGTCGCTCTATCAATTGACGATCGAGGAAGGCACGCCGTTCTTCGGCCTGCACCAGGCCGGTAAATTGAAGACGCCGGACGAAGCGGTCGCGCGCGCGCTCTACGACGTCACGCAGGAGACCTGCGACAGGCTCGGCCTGCCCGCCTACGAGATTTCGAATCACGCGCGGCGCGGCGCCGAGTGCCGGCACAATCTGGTCTACTGGCGCGGCGAGGAATATGCCGGCATCGGCCCCGGCGCGCATGGCCGGCTCGACATCGACGGTATCAGGCACGCCACCGCCACCGAAAAGCGCCCCGAAGCCTGGCTGATGCGGGTCGAGAGCAACGGTCACGGCAACATCACCGACGATCTCCTCAACAGCGAAGAGCGCGCCGACGAATTCTTGCTGATGGGATTGCGTCTTGCCGAAGGCATCGACCCCGAGCGCTACAGAGCGCTGTCAGGCCGCTCGCTCGACCCCAAGCGCATCACGTTGCTGCGCGAAGAAGGCGCGATCACCGTCGATGCGACGGGGCGGCTGCGCGTGACGAGCAGCGGATTCCCGGTGCTGGACGCGGTGGTTGCGGATCTGGCGGCGTAGCCGTCAGGCCCCAAAACTCTTCGGCGAGCCCGCGACCGCGACGCCGCCGCCGCTCGTCACCTTCATCACCGCCAGCCCACGCTCGTTGGTGCCGTCGGCGCGGAAGCGGAACAGGCCGTCGATGCCTGCGAAACCCGAGGGATTGGTGAGCACGTCGGACGAGAAGCGCGCGGTGCCTTGCGTGCGCGCGAGCGCGGCGACGAGGGCGACCGCGTCATAGGCGAGGGTGGCGGTGCGGATCGGCTCGGCGCCATACTTCGTGCGATAGCGGCCGGAGAAGGCGCGGAAGCCCGCCGGATCGGGCGCGGCGTAGAGGCCGCCTTGCAAGCTTTGGTTGGCATAGACGCGCGGACTGTCCCACAGGCCGGTGCCGAGCAGCTGGATATTGCGCAAATTCGCACCAGCGGCCGTCATCGCATCCGCGACCGAAACCACCGCGTCGCCGTCATCGGCGATGAACAGCGCATCGGCGCCGCCGAGCTGCTGCGCCACGGTCCGTGCCGGCGTCGCGCGATCGGCGCCGTATTTCTCGAACGCGACGATGCGCCCGCCGCGGCGCGGCACCGCCGCCTTCACAGCGGCCTCGACCACGTTACCATAGGCATTGTCGGGCACGAGCACGGCGACCGAGCGCTTTCCGATGCTGGCGGAATATTCGACGATGCGATTGACGTCGGACTCCGGCAGGAAGCTCAGCAGATAGACGCCGCGGCCGGCGATGCTGGAATCGGTCGAGAACGCCATCACCGAGATGCCGCGCGTGCGCGCGATCTGCGCCACCGCAGGCACCGACTGGGCGAACAGCGGCCCCAGGATGATCTCGGCGCCCTCGTCGACCGCCTGCTGCGCACTCGCCTGCGCGCCCTGCGGGCTGCCATTGTCGTCCTTGATCAGGAGCTGGATGTTGGGATTCTGGAACTCGGCCAGCGCCATCTCCGCGGCGTTGCGCATCGACTGCGCGGCAAGGCCCGCATTGCCGGCGGCCGAGAGCGGCAGGATCACGGCGACCTTGACCCCGCCGGTGCCGGCGGTCGTCGACTGTTGCGGCGGCCCGGCCGGCTGGGCCGGAGGCGGCGAGGAGCTGCTGAACGGATTGGAGAACTGGCTGAGGCTCTGCTGCACGCCGGCGCAGGCCGACAGCACGGGCGCGCCGAGCAACAGGCCGAGCGCGCTCCGCCGGGTCGCCCCTGATATCAGGGACCCCTGAACGGGAGACCCCTCTGAAAAGGAAGATTTGGGATCACGCGGGCCCGGCATCGCAGCTTCTCTTCTGACCGCCCGTCGGCTGGCCGGTCACAACACTCTTTCCACGACACAAGCCGCGGATTCAGGCATATTGTCGGCAAATAGTTAACCAAAACAAAAGGATAATGGCCGCTTAACGCGACCGCACTTTAAAGCCCTGGCTTGCTGTCCGCCCTCCGTCACCCAGCATCAAGGCGGCGTTTCCGCCGTGAATATGACGCTGGTGCTTCATTCCCTCTGCAATGTGATGCCTAATTGATCACATTCCAGTCCCCGCCCTCACCCCTTGGCTGAGCCGCGATCTTTTTCGGAGGACCGGTTCCCAGCCCAAGGGATCATGCCTAAGTTCATTCCATTATGCGCGCAAAGCCGGCCCCGATAAATACGCCTGAAGGCCCAGACGCCGCCCCGCGCGGTTTCTCGATCGACGCCCATCGGCTGACGGCCCCGAAGGCCGCGCCGGGCCTCCATCTGGTCGCGACCCCCATCGGCAATCTCGGCGACATCACGCTACGGGCGCTGCAGACGCTCGCCGGCGTCGACGTCGTCGCCTGCGAGGATACCCGCATCACGCGCCGCCTGACCGAGCGCTACGCCATCGCGGCGCAGCTCAAGCAATATCACGAGCACAATGCGGAAGCGGCGCGTCCAAAGATCCTGGAGCGGCTTTCGCAGGGTGGTTCGATCGCGCTGGTGTCGGACGCCGGCACGCCGCTGATCTCGGACCCCGGCTTCAAGCTGGTGCGCGAGGTCTGCGCCGCCGGCCACGCGGTCTACGCGCTGCCCGGTCCGTCCTCGGTGCTGGCGGCACTGTCCGTTGCCGCGCTGCCGACCGACCGCTTCTTCTTCGAAGGCTTTCTGCCGGCGAAATCGGCGGCGCGACGATCGCGCCTGACCGAGCTCGCGCGCATCGATGCGACGCTGGTGATGTTCGACTCCGGCAACCGCGTACAGGACACGCTCGCCGAGCTCGCCGAGATCATGGGCACGCGTGAGGCCGCGATCTGCCGCGAGCTGACGAAACTGCACGAGCAGATTTCGCGTGCGACGCTGAGCGAGCTGGCGCGCGATGCCGACACGCTGGAGACGCGCGGCGAATTCGTGCTGGTGATCGCCCCGCCTGCGGCGGACGCCGAGATGCTGACATCGGATGCGCTCGACGACGTCCTGCGCGAGCAGCTTGCCGCGAACAGCGTCAAGGATGCGGTCGCGCATGCGGTCGCGCTCTCGGGCCGGCCGCGGCGCGAGGTCTATGCCCGCGCGCTCGAGCTCGCCAAAGATTTGCGGGGCCACGATGGCGAAGACTGAGGTCCCGGCGGAACCGAAAGTCGCCTCGCCCGAGCGCGTCGCCGCGTTCCGCACCGGCGTCTCCGCGGAAAGCCGCGGCGCCGCCTATCTCATGGCCAAGGGCTACCGCATCCTCGCCAAACGCTACCGCACCCCGCATGGCGAGATCGACATCGTGGCGCGCCGCCGCAATTTGATCGCCTTCGTCGAGGTCAAGGCCCGCGCGACCCTGGACGACGCCGCCTTCGCCGTCACTCCGCGCCAGCAGCAGCGCATCATCAATGCCGCGCAAGGCTGGCTGGTCGCGCATCCCGAGCATGCCGAATTCGAGTTGCGATTCGACGCCATGCTGATTGCGCCGCGCTCACTTCCACGCCATGTGTTGGCGGCATTCGACGCCTCGACCTGAAAGGCAGACCATGAAACTGAACGTCGCCGTCCAGATGGATCCCATCGCCCGCATCAACATCAAGGGCGATTCCACCTTTGCGCTGCTCCTGGAGGCGCAGAAGCGCGGCCATGGCCTGTCCTATTACACGCCCGACAAGCTCTCGATGGTCGGCGAGGAGATCGTCGCTCCGGTCCAGCTCCTGACGGTGCGCGACGAGCCCGGCAACCATTTCACCCTCGGCGAGCCCAGGCGCGAGGCGATCGGCGGCTTCGACGTGGTGCTGCTGCGTCAGGATCCGCCGTTCGACCTCGCCTACATCACCTCGACGCATCTGCTCGAGCGGATCCATCCGAAGACGCTGGTCGTCAACGACCCCGCCTCGGTGCGCAATGCGCCGGAAAAGCTGTTCGTGATGAATTTTCCGCAGCTGATGCCGCCGACCCTGATCTCGCGCGACCTCGACGAGATCAACGCGTTTCGCGACAGGCACGGCGCCGTGGTGATGAAGCCGCTGCACGGCCATGGCGGCGCCGCGGTGTTCCGCGTGATGCCGCAGGACATGAATTTCGGCTCGCTGTTCGACATGTTCTCGGTGACATTCAAGGAATCGTGGGTGATCCAGCAGTTCATTCCCGAGGTGAAGCTCGGCGACAAGCGCATCATCCTGGTCAATGGCGAGTTCGCAGGCGCGGTCAACCGCGTGCCGGCCGCGGACGACCTCCGCTCCAACATGGTGCGCGGCGGCGCGGCAAAGGAGACCGAGCTCACCCCGCGCGAACGTGAGATCTGCGCCACCGTCGGCCCGGCGCTGCGCGAGCGCGGCCTGCTGTTCGTCGGCATCGACGTCATCAACGGCAACCTCACCGAGATCAACGTGACCTCGCCGACCGGCATCCGCGCGATTGCAAAGCTCGGCGGGCCTGACGTCGCGGCAAAAGTCTGGGACGCGATCGAGCAGAAGCGGGCGAAGTAGGCGCCGGTCCGTGCCCTGCACACGCTGCTCCGATCGCACACATCCCCTAACCACCCATTCACCATGACGCCGCGCGCCTCATGCTAACGCAGGTGTCGCGTTGCGTGATTCTACGGGGCCACTGGCCGACCGGCTAACGCCCCATTCACCATCTGCCGAAAGACCCCAGCGCGGCCGGCCATCACACTCGGCCTCGCAACACCCCTTATACTTTTACTCCCTACTCATCGACACGGGGAACCCGCCAAGTGCGGTTCGAGTGCCCCGCGTAAGAGTAGAAGCGTATGAACACCGCACGCATTGTCGTTCTCGTCATCGCACTGGGCGCCGGCGGCGTCGCTGCATATCTGGCGAGCGGCTTTGACAACAAGCCCGCGCCCGCTCTTCCCGTCGCCGAGAAGCTGCCGACGGTCGAGGTCCTGGTCGCCAAGAACGACATCCAGCTCGGCCAGGCCGTGAAGCCCGAAGACCTGCAATGGCAGGTCTGGCCGGCGGCGACCGCGAGCAGCGCCTTCATCCGCCGCGACAACAGACCCGAAGCACAGACCCAGATCGCGGGTTCGATCGCGCGCGTGCCGTTGATGCAGGGCGAGCCGATCCGCGAGCAGAAGCTGGTCAAGGCCGAAGGCTCCGGCTTCATGGCCGCGATCCTGCCGTCGGGCATGCGCGCCGTCTCCACCGAGATTTCAGCCGAGACCGGCGCCGGCGGCTTCATCCTGCCGAACGACCGCGTCGACATCGTGCTGACCCGCCGCCTGAAGAATCCCGATGGCGCCAACAACAACAATGGCCCGTCCGGCGGCAACGACCTCGTCCTGTCCGAGGTCATCCTGACCAATATCCGCGTGCTCGCGATCGACCAGGCGCCGAAGGAAAAGGACGGCCAGAACGCCGTCGTCGGCAAGACCGTCACGCTCGAGCTCAAACCCGACCAGATCGCGGTGCTATCGGCCGCGCGCCAGAGCGGCACGCTGACACTCGCGCTGCGCAGCATCGTCGATGCCAACGCGATCGACGGCACGCCCGAGGACCAGGCGATCAAGCGTCCCGGCGGCGTCAACGTGATCCGCTACGGCGTGCAGGCGCGGCAACTGACGTCACAGAAGTGATGATGGGGACAGTATGAACGACGGGGACAATCGGACGGCCTTGCGCATTCGGGGGAAGCGCACGCGCTCGTTCTGGACGGGGACGATGCTGATACTGGGGCTCCTCGCGGCCCCCGATGTCGTCAGCGCCGCAGATGCGCCGGTCGGCGATCAGGCGCCGATGCAGGCGACGGATCTCGATCTGGCGCCCGTCGCAACGATTGCGCCGGCGCGGACGCGCTTCCTGTCGCTCGGCGTCGGCAAGTCCGCCGTCATCGACCTGCCGCGCGAGGTCAAGGACGTGCTGGTCGCCGATCCCAAGATTGCCAATGCGGTGATCCGCTCGGCCCAACGCGCCTATATCATCGGCGGACAGGTCGGCCAGACCAACGTCGTGTTCTTCGCCGCCGACGGCCAGCAGGTCGCCGCCTACGACATCGCGGTGAAGCGCGACCTCAACGGCATGCGCGCGGCGCTGCGCCAGTCGCTGCCGGGCGTGCAGATCGAAGGCGTCGGCGACAGCGTGATGCTGACCGGCTCGGTGTCGAGCCCGGTCGAGGCCCAGCAGGCCGGCGACGTCGCCGCCAAACTGGTCGGCAGCGCGGAGAAGGTCGTCAACAACATCGTCGTGCGCGGCCGCGACCAGGTGATGCTCAAGGTCGTCGTCGGCGAAGTGCGCCGCGATATCGTCAAGCAATTGGGCGTCGATCTCAGCGCCAGCCTGAACGCCGGCACCGCCGTCGTGAACTTCAACAATTCCAACCCGTTCTCGGTCAGCGGCGGACCGCTCGTCAGCAACAATGGACTCGGCGTGGCCGGCATCACCAAGGGCTTCGCCACCGTCAGCGCCACGATGCGCGCGATGGAAAGCGCCGGTGTCATGCGCACGCTCGCCGAGCCGAGCCTGACCGCGATCTCCGGCGAATCCGCCACCTTCATCGCCGGCGGCGAATTCCCCATTCCGTCCGGTTATGCCTGCGATCCGGTCACCCACGTCTGTACCACCCAGATCACCTACAAGAAGTTCGGCATCTCCCTGAACTTCACCCCGGTCGTACTCAGCGAGGGCCGGATCAGCCTGCGCGTGATGACCGAGGTCTCCGAGCTGTCGAACCAGAGCGCCATCACGGTCACTCAGGCGCTGTCCTCGAGCTCGACCAACTCGATCACCATTCCCTCGATCCAGACCCGTCGCGCCGAAACGACGCTGGAAATTCCCTCAGGCGGCTCGATGGCAATGGCCGGCCTGATCCAGCAGCAGACCAAACAGGCGATCAACGGCCTGCCAGGCGTCGACCAGGTGCCGATCCTCGGCGCGCTGTTCCGCAGCCAGGACTTCGTCAACAACGAGACCGAGCTGATGGTGATCGTGACGCCCTATGTGGTGCGCGCGGTCGCCCAGAAGGAATTGTCCCGGCCCGACGACGGCTTTGCGCCGGCGTCCGACGCCCAGACGGCGCTGCTCGGCCGCATGAACCGCCTGTATGGCATCGCGCGCCGGGTCGATCCGATCGCGGGCACGCCCGGCGATTTCGGCTTCATCATCGACTGAGACGAACGGACGGCTTGGGGAACGGGCAAGTCACGGGGCAGAGGGGAAGAAGCGATGACGAAGACCATGGCCGATCGACGTCGCAAGTTGAGCGTCGCGCTGGCATTCACGGGGCTCTCCGTCATGCTGGGCGCCTGCAACACCACCGGCGAGATCGTCACCCAGACGGTGCCGACCGACTATCGCCAGCGTCACCCGATCGCGGTGCAGGAAGCCAAGAAGTCGATCGTGATCTTCGTCGGCAAGGCTCGCGGCGGCCTCTCGGCCGCGCAGCACGCGGACGTCACGGGCATCGCCCGGGACTGGGTGCGCGAAGGCACCGGCTCGGTCGTCGTCGACGTGCCTGTCGACGCCGCGAATTCGCGCGCGGCGGCGGCGACCTATCACGAAATCCGTTCCGTGCTCGCATCCGGCGGCGTGCCGTCGCGTGCCGTGGTCCAGCATTCCTATCGGCCCGAGGATCCCGGACTGCTGCCCACCATCCGCCTGAGCTATTCGAGGATCGCCGCGGTCGCCGGCCCCTGCGGGCTGTGGCCGGAAGATATCGGCCCCTCCATCCTCGACCCCGGCTACAACGAGAACCAGCCCTATTTCAATCTGGGCTGCGCCAGCCAGCGCAACCTCGCGGCGATGATCGACAACCCGGCCGACCTCGAGCAGCCGCGCTCGGAGACGCCGGCCTATAACGCACGGCGCGACATGGCCTTCGAGCGATATCGCAAGGGCACGCCGATCGGGACCGCCAATCCAGAGGCCGACAAGGCCAAACTCAGCGACACAGGCAGATGACAAGCTTCCAGGACGAAGAAGCGGACGATCCGCAGCACCCCGAGGAACACATTGCGCCGGTTCCTCGCATTTCCGTGCAGGCCTTTTGCGAGACCGAGCAGACGCTCGCCGCGATGACCGCGGCCGGGCAGGATCGCCGGCTCGCCAAGGCACACCTTACCGCCAAGGACGGTGGTCTCGCCGCGGCCATCGAAGTCTATGAAACGATGCCGACGCCTAATGTCATCGTGATCGAATCCGACGGCACGCGCGACATCCTCGAGGGGCTCGACGACCTCGCTGGCGTCTGCGATCCCGGCACCCGCGTGGTCGTGATCGGCAATCCCAACGACACCGCGCCCTATCGCGAGCTGGTCCGCCGCGGCGTCAACGACTATGTGGTGGGACCGGTCGAGACGCTCGACGTCGTCCGCTCGATCTGCAGCCTGTTCTCGGCGTCCGAAGCCATCATCACCGGCCGCGTCATCGCGGTGGTCGGCGCCAAGGGCGGCGTCGGCGCCTCTACCGTCGCGCACAATGTGGCCTGGACCATCGCCCGCGACCTCGCGCTCGACTCGGTCGTGATCGATCTCGACCTCGCTTTCGGCACCGCGGGCCTCGACTACAACCAGGACCCGGTGCAGGGCATCGCCAACGCGGTGCTGTCGCAGGACCGGCCGGACACGGCGCTGATGGAGCGTCTGCTCTCCAAATGCACTGAGCGGCTCAGCCTCCTTGCTGCACCGGCCACACTTGACCGCGTCTATGATTTCGGCGCGGAGGCCTTCGACGCGGTGTTCGACACGCTGCGCATGACCACGCCCTGCATCGTGCTCGACGTTCCCCACCAATGGTCGGGCTGGACGCGGCGCGCGCTGGTCAACGCGGATGACATCGTGATCGTGGCCGAGCCCGATCTTGCGAATTTGCGCAACACCAAGAACATGCTGAACGTGCTGAAGGCGGCACGGCCGAACGACCGGCCGCCGCTCTACTGCATCAACCAGGTCGGCATGCCGAAGCGGGCGGAGATCGAGGTCAAGGCGTTCGCCAAGACCATGGAGAGCCAGCCGATCGCGGTGATCCCGTTCGATTCGAAGCTGTTCTCGACCGCGGCCAACAATGGCCAGATGATCGCGGAGGTCTCAAAGAGCCACCGCACCACCATGCTGTTCCAGAACATGGCGAACCGCCTCGCCGGGCGCGGCGAGGTGAAGAAGCCGAAGCGCTCGCTGCTCGGGCCGCTCCTGAAGAGGCTGAAGGGCAGGTCGGGGCGCGCGTCAGCCCCGCATCGCAAGGCGTCGTAAGCGCGAGAGCATTTTCGAGCGAAGTGGATATCGGTTCGCGTCAAGACACCGGGTCAACACGAGAATCCAGGCCGGCGGCTTACTTGTCCGCCCGCTGCTGCTTCTTCGCCAGCAACTCCCGCAGCGCCGTGACCTTTGCCGCCGCCTGATCCGGCGGCAAATCGGCCTTCACGATGGTTTCGGCCTCGTCCTTCTTTCCTTCCAGTCCGAGCACGAGCGCGAGATTGGCACGCACGCGGGAATCGGCGGGATTGCGCTCATGCGCGCGGCGCAGCGTGTCCTCCGCCCTCGGCAGATTGTTCTGGAGCATGTAGGACAGTCCGAGATTGGACAAGACTTGCGGCTCGTCGGGCACGATCTTCAAGGCGGCCGCGTAATATTGCTGCGCCTCGTCGTTGCGACCGAGCTGATCGAGCGCGGCGCCCTGCGCCGACAGGATGCGCCAGTCGGGATCCTCGGGCGAATGCGCGCGACCGAGGACGTCGAATGCCTGCTGGAAATTGCCGCTGTCGGCGAGCGCGCGGCCATAGCCGGCGAGCAGCGCCTTGTTGGTGGAATGGGCGAGCACGGCCTGCTCCAGCACCGCAAGCGCCTGCGCGCGCTGGCCGGTCTGGCGCAGCGCCTTGCCGTATTCGAGCGCGACATTGGGGTCGCCGGGCTTGGCGCGATAGCGCTCGCGTAGCGCGTCCATGTCCGGCCTCACGTCCGGCCTAGCGTCGGTCTTGGCCGCTGTTTCCGGCTTGCCGCCGAGCGCGCCGGTGACGTCCTCGATGCCAATAGTCTGACAGCCGCCGAGGGTCAGGATCAGAAGCGCGGAAAACAGACATCTCGCCGGAGGAGAGGCAACGGACAAACGCTTGGACATACTCTGATCACTCGGCGACTGATCAGAGATGCTTACCGATTAACGCTAAAGTCCCGTTAAGGAACCAGATCGGTCCGGCTCAATCAGTGAATTCAGCGCCGAACTCGCAGCCAATGCGCCAGCGCAGGCGGCACTGCCGCGAATAGTCGGGCGCGAAGATGATGGTGAATTGCGGCGGCACTTCCAGAAATTCCGCCACCACTTTCACGCCACCATCCGAAATATCCGTGATCGTGCAGTCCCGCGGCAGCGATCCGGCGCCAAAATGAATCTTGGCAAGCCGGGTGCACATCCGACGTTCGCTCTTCCGGCGATTTGCAAGCATTTGAATTGTTCACCCGTTAGACCACGGCCCATCCCGCAGCCTTAGGAGTAGCGGACATTCGTTGGAATGTGCTGAGGAGAGCCGCTGGCATTCGAGGCGTAGTGTCTTCGTCGTGTTTACATTTGATTAGGGCTTTCGACCTCTCTCGATACGTTCCCGTATTGTTCTTGCCAGGCGCGGCCCGCTCTGCTACCCCTAATTGTGCAAGAGGGCAGGCTGGTTCGGGCATGGTTCAGCGGGTTTCTACCGTCGCCTTTGAGGGGATCGAGGCCCGCGCGGTCGACGTGCAAGTGCAGGTCGCGCCGGGTCTGCCAGCCTTTGCCATCGTAGGTCTCCCGGACAAGGCGGTGTCGGAGGCCCGCGAGCGGGTCCGCTCGGCGCTGATCGCCTCGGGGCTGGCGCTGCCGGCGCGGCGGATCACCGTCAATCTCGCGCCCGCCGATCTGCCCAAGGAAGGCAGCCATTACGACCTGCCGATCGCGCTCGGGCTGATGGCAGCGATCGGCGCGATCCCGCCGGATGCGCTGACCGGTTTTACGGTGCTCGGCGAACTCGGCCTCGATGGTTCGATCGCGCCGGTGGCCGGCGTTCTGCCCGCCGCGATCGGCGCCAATGTGCGCGAGGAAGGACTGATCTGTCCGGCGGCCTGCGGCTCGGAGGCGGCCTGGGCGAGCCCCGACATCCAGATCATCGCAGCACACTCTCTCATTCAGATCGCCAACCATTTCAAGGGCACGCAGGTGCTATCGCGGCCTGTGCCGAAGGTGCATGAAGCCGCCGCCTCGCCGCTCGATTTGCGCGACATCAAGGGCCAGGAGAGCGCCAAGCGCGCATTGGAGATCGCGGCCGCCGGCGGGCATCATCTGCTCATGATCGGCGCGCCCGGCGCCGGCAAATCGATGCTGGCGGCGCGCCTGCCCTCGATCCTGCCACCGCTGTCGCCGGGCGAATTGCTGGAGGTCTCGATGATCGCCTCCGTTGCCGGCGAGATCGAGGGCGGCGCGCTGACCGCGCGGCGGCCGTTCCGCGCGCCGCATCATTCCGCCAGCATGGCCGCGCTCACCGGTGGCGGCATGCGCGCGAGGCCCGGCGAGATCTCGCTCGCGCATCAGGGCGTGCTGTTCCTCGACGAGCTCCCCGAATTCGATCCGCGCGTGCTGGATTCGCTGCGCCAGCCGCTGGAGAATGGCGAGGTCGCGGTGTCCCGTGCCAATCACCGCGTGACGTACCCTGCGCGCTTCATGCTGGTCGCCGCGATGAATCCGTGCCGCTGCGGCCATGCGTTCGAGCCCGGCTATGCCTGCAAGCGCGGCCGCATCGACCGCTGCACCGGTGACTATCAGGCCCGCATCTCGGGGCCGCTGATGGACCGCATCGACCTGCGCATCGAGGTGCCCGCAGTGACCGCGGCCGATTTGATTTTGCCGCCGGCGGCGGAGGGTTCGGCCGAAGTCGCGGCGCGCGTGGCGGCGGCGCGCGACATCCAGCTCGCGCGCTACGCGGATGCGGGTCTGCCGAAGGTTCGCACCAATGCCGAAGCGCCGGCCTCGGTGCTGGAGCAGATCGCCAAGCCGGATGCGCAGGGCGCCAAACTGCTGCGCGACGCCGCCGAGACCATGCGGCTGTCGGCGCGCGGCTATCACCGCGTGCTGCGGGTGGCACGCACCCTCGCCGACCTCGACGGCGCCGACAAGATCGGCCGGCTGCACCTCGCCGAGGCGCTGTCCTACCGCGCACTCGCGGAGGATGTGCGGCAGATGGCGTGATCATTCCGCGCATCAACCCTGCGGTAACGAGTTTCCTTTACGCTCTGCAAACCATAAGGCCCATCAGTTCCCGCCACGAGTTTCGGTACAGGTTTTCTCGGGCCCGGCGAGTAGCGTATCATGTTGCGTTTCAAGATCCTGGCCTCGGCTATCCCCCTGCTCGCGGCTGCGGTGTTTGCCCGCAGCGAGATCGGATCGGTCTCGCATCCGTGCATCGCGCTGGGCGATACTTCGGTCGAGCTGACGTCGCTGTTCTGGACCGCCGGCGTGCATGTCGCCTTCACCGATGATCCCGCTCGCGCCACGGTGCGGGTTCAGATCACCGAGGACGCGGACGCGGCAGACTTCGCCGTCGTCGACGACGGCCTCGGTTCGGAATCGGAGACCTGCCAGGCCAATCCTTCGACCCGCCTGATCTCGATTGCGGCGCAGCCCGTCGACGGCGGCCAGGTGATCTATCTCTCCACCGAGGGGCCGGCGGATTACCGTGTCTATGTGCGCTCGAAGACGTTCTCGCAGCGCGAGGCGGCGGCGCTGATCGTCGGCGCCCGTGGCGGCCACCGCCATCTCCAAGCTGCTTCGCTTTGAGCCGCCTCGCTCTGAACCCTTAACGCCTCGTCAACCCTGTTTGGAGGCGGTCGCAACACCTCAAACTGTTCGCAAGGTCGCGGGCACATCGTCGTTTACAGCGAGCACAGGGTTTTAAGAAAAGAGTCGGGTCGGTGGCGATGGGTCGGACGTTCCGGATCAAGGTGCGCATGCGCCGCTTCAGGCGGCAGTATCCCAAAATCGCCTTCGCGATCCGCTCCTTCATGATCTTCTCGGCGACGTTCGGCGGCGCCTATGGCTTTGTCACCGGCAGCCGGTCCGAGACTTCCGGCTATGATCCCAACGCGTTTGCGATCGGCGCCAGCTTCCTGTTCGCGCTCGCCTGCCTCGGCCTCGCCACGCTCAGCATGCGCCTGCGCTTCGTCAAAAAGCGGATGCGGACGCTCGCCGCCCATAACGAAGCGCTGATCGACCGCAATTGGGAGCTGAAGGAAGCCGAAGAACGGGCCCGCAGCCTGTTCGAACAGCAGGGCGATCTGATCGTGCTGCGCGACGCAAACGGCCGCATCACCTTCGCCAATGAGGCCTATTGCGCGCTCGCAGGCCAGGCGCGCGGCGCGCTGGTCGGCACGCGCTTTGATTTCGACGTGCTGGAGCAGGGCGACAGCGCCCGCGAGAGCAACGGCACCCGCATTCACGACCAGAAGATTGCAACCCCGCTCGGCGCCCGCTGGATCGCCTGGCGCGAAGGCTATGTCCGCCTCGACGCCGGCCAGCCCGCCGAATTGCAGAGCGTGGGACGCGATGTCACCGACCGCACCGAGACCGAGCGAGCGCTGTCCGACGCCCGCGACCAGGCCGATGCCGCCAATCGCGCCAAATCGCGCTTCCTGGCCATGGCCTCGCACGAGATCCGCAACCCCCTCAACGGCATCATCGGCATGGGCGGGCTGCTGCTCGACACCAATCTGACGCCGGAGCAGACGACCTACGCCAAGGCCGTGAAGACCTCCGGCGAAGCCCTGATGGCGCTGATCGAGGAACTGCTCGACTATTCCAAGATCGAAGCCGGCAAGCTCGATCTCGAGCAGCGTCCCTTCGCACTCTCGGCCCTGATCGAGGACATCACCGAGCTGCTCGCGCCGCGCGCGCAGGCCAAGCAGCTCGAGATCGCCGCCTATGTCGACGAGCGCCTGCCGCTCGAGGTGGTCGGCGACGCCGCGCGGCTGCGCCAGGTGCTGCTCAACCTCGCCGGCAACGCCATCAAGTTCACCGCAACAGGTGGCGTTGCGCTGATCGTCGAGCCCGGCATCTGGCCGAACGAGATCAGCTTCCTGGTGCGCGACACCGGTATCGGCATCGCGCCGGAAGCGCAGCAGCGCATCTTCCGCGAATTCGAGCAGGCGGACGAGCGCGTCGCGCGCACCTATGGCGGCACCGGGCTCGGCCTTGCCATCAGCGAGCGCATCGCCAAGCGCATGGGCGGCCGCATCACGCTCACGAGCGAGCCGGGCAAGGGCTCGACCTTCGAGGTCGCAGTGCCGCTGGCGCCGTCGCAAGCCGGCGCGGGCCAGACGCCATTCCCGAGTCCCGAGCTCGCCGGCAAGTCGATCCTTCTGGTCGCGGACGGCATCGAGGCCTCGCTGATCGCGCGGCGGCTGCAACGCTGGGGCGGGCAGACCTGCATGGTCGCCGATGCCGCGGTCGCAGAGGCACTGCTGCCCGAACGCGCATGGCATGCGGTCCTGATCGATCGCGCGCTCGGCGCTGCCATCGCCGACCGCCTCGGCGAAGCCGCACGCAGCCATGCAACGCAACGCCTCGTGCTGCTGACATCCGGCTCGCGCCACGAGAAACTCTCGCCGGCCTTCACCGGCTTCCTGGTGAAGCCGTTGCGAGCGGCATCGCTGGCCGCACGCCTCACGCTGACCCCGGAGGTCGCCTCACCCGATCTCGCGCCGGAGCCATCGGCCCAATCCACCGGCGCGGCACCGGCGAAAGGCCTGTCAATTCTCGTCGCCGAGGACAACGAGATCAACGCGCTGTTGATGCGATCGCTGCTGACGAAACTCGGTCACCGCGTGGTCATCGCGGTCCATGGCGAGGCCGCGCTGGAATCCTGGCTCGCGGCGTCATCGGCCGGCACGCCCTATGATCTCGTGCTGATGGACATCCAGATGCCGCAGCTCGACGGCATCGAAACGACAAAACGCATCCGTGCGCATGAGGCGGCCAAAGGCGGCCACCACACGCCGATCCTCGCACTCACCGCCAATACGCTGGTGGAAGATCGCTACGCCTGTTTCGAAGCGGGCATGAACGGATTTTTGATCAAGCCGCTCGATCGCGACAAGCTGGAAGAGGCGCTGGCCGGGCTGGCGGCGTCGCGGCATCTGGCGGTCTGATTCAGAGCTTCACGGGAACCTGATCAGGGCCGGCAATCGAGAAATTGAATTCGCCTGCGTTGAGCGCCACCATCCTCTGGGGTACTTGCAGGAGGATTTCGCGCATGAACGCGCTCTGCCGGCTCATATTTATTTTCATTGCTCTTCTCGCTGGAATGTCCCAATCCGCCGCGGCCGATACGACGCAGCTCATCGCATCGCTCAAGCAAGGCGGCTACGTCCTGGTTTTTCGGCACACCGCGACCGACGACAGTCAAAAGGACGTCTACCCTTTCAAGTTCGACGACATGAACGCTCAGCGTCAGCTCAGTGAAAAGGGCCGGGACACGGCGCGCCAGATCGGCGCAGCGGTCAAGGCATTCGCGATCCCGATCGGTGATGTCTTCACGAGCCGGCTGAATCGCGCTGTCGAGGCCGGCAGGCTGATCTCCGGCCGCGAGGTTCAACCCGTCGATGCCTTGACGGACAGCAGCAACGCCAGCGCCTCGGGAATGGCCAACCCGGCCGGTGCAAATACAAAGGCCGGACAGGCCATGCGTCAGCTCGTCGACGCGCCGCCGAAGCCAGGCACGAACACGGTCCTGGTCACCCACAAGACCAACTTCGCCGATGCCTTCGGCAAGGACGCCGGCGACGTGCAGGAAGGGGAGGCCTTCATTTACCAGCTCCAAGGCTCCTACCAGGCCCAAAGCTCCTACCAGGCCCAAGGCTCGGGCCCCGCCACCTTTGCGGGGCGCATCAAGCCTGCGGATTGGACCACGCAAGCCGGCAAGTAAATCGCGCGCGCCGACGATGCGCATCAGCAAGGGGTCAGCGGCCTACGCGGCGTAAGCACCAAAACGCGGCGCGGAGAGCTTGCCGGACGGCGCCTGGGTTCCCGTGAAGATGGTGTTCGTCCGCTCGGCGCGCTTGCAATGCGGGCACACGAAGAGATGCGCGATGATCGCAACCGGCTCGTCCGCGAGCAGTTCCGAACGGTACCACCTCATCTCAAGGTGGCAGTCGGGGCAGGTCGGTGCTTCAAGCTGCTCCGCAGCACTTCTCAGACGATCAACCATGGAGCCCTCAGGTCTTCGAAGGTCATAGCCGAAGACCTCATGCCGGTCTGCAACAAAAGACACTCTGCCCCAATCGGCCGGGGCCGCGCCGGTGGGCGCAATTACAGCCGCCGCAGCGCCACGCTCGACACCGTGTGGTCCGCGCCCTTCTTCAGGATCAGCGTCGCGCGCGGACGGGTCGGCAGGATGTTGTCCTCGAGATTGGCGAGGTTGGTGCGTTCCCAGATCGCGA
Organism: Bradyrhizobium sp. 21; assembly: GCF_023073335.1. Taxonomy (GTDB): domain Bacteria; phylum Pseudomonadota; class Alphaproteobacteria; order Rhizobiales; family Xanthobacteraceae; genus Bradyrhizobium. The sequence goes on along the minus strand of NZ_JADPJG010000035.1, from coordinate 257,119 downwards.
TCGCGGTGGCGGTGGCTTCCTCGTCCGACAACAGCGCGTAGCGATTGAAGTAGGATTTTGGATTGGTGAACGCGGTGTCCCGCAACGACAGGAAGCGGCGGATGTACCATTGCCGCAGCGCGGCTTCGTCTGCGTCGATATAGACCGAGAAATCGAAGAAGTCGGAGACGACGGGGACCGCCTTGCCGTCGCGCGGCAGCTTGCCGGTTTGCAGCACGTTGACACCCTCGACGATCAGGATGTCGGGCTGGTCGATCTCGGCCCACTCGTTCGGCACGATGTCGTAGGTCAGATGCGAATAGACCGGCGCGCGCACATGATGGCGGCCGGCCTTGATGTCGGAGAGAAAGCCGAGCAGCAGCGGCAAATCGTAGCTCTCCGGAAAGCCCTTCTTCTGCATGATGCCCTGCCGATCGAGCACCGCATTCGGATACAGAAAGCCGTCGGTGGTGATCAAATCGACCTTCGGGCGCGGCGACCAGCGCGCCAGCAGCGCCTGCAGCACGCGGGCCGTGGTGGACTTTCCGACCGCGACCGAGCCGGCGACGCCGATGATGTAGGGCATCTTGCGGTCGCGGATGTTGAGGAACTGGCGCTCCGCGTAATACAGCCGCTGCATTGCATCGACATAGATCGACAGCAGGCGCGACAGCGGCAGGTAGATGTCCTCGACCTCCTGCAAGTCGAGGCGATCGTGCAGCGAACGGAGCCGGTCGAACTCGCCCGGCTCCAGCGTCATCGGCGTGTCGTCGCGCAGCCGCGCCCACTCCTCGCGCGTATAGACGCGGTACGGATTATACTGCTGCTCGGGTGCGCGGATATCCATGACGCGACTCTCCACCTCGGCTAGCTGCCGCCCTTACGCGACGCCTTTTCTTCCAACCCTGACATATTGGTCCGCTTGTCCAATGCGGCCTCGACCTCGTCCAGCTTTACGCCGCGGGCCTTGAGCAGCACAAGGAAATGATAAAGCAGGTCGGCGCCTTCCGCGATCAGATGATCGCGATCGTTTTCGACTGCCGCGATGACGGTTTCGACTGCTTCCTCACCGAACTTCTTGGCGCAATGTTCGGCGCCCTTGTCGAGAAGCTTGCGGGTATAGGAGCCCTCGCCCCCCGCCGCCGCGCGGGCGTCGATGGTCTCGGCCAGATCGTGGATCGTGAAACGCACCATCGGAATTACTCAGAAACACATCCGGCCAGAGGCCATTCCCCGCCGGCTAATGTAGCAGCTTTATGAAAGGGAGTCGTCAGGCATCGAGGCGCATGGCCAGCCCGCGCCGGGCCATGTGCTCCTTGGCTTGGCGGATGGTGAATTCCCCGAAATGGAAGATCGAGGCGGCCAGCACGGCGGTGGCATGGCCGTCGCGGATGCCGTCCACGAGATGGTCGAGATTGCCGACGCCGCCCGAGGCGATCACGGGAACGGGAACGCTGTCGGCGATCGCCCGGGTCAGCGGGATGTCGAACCCCTGCCTGGTGCCGTCGCGGTCCATCGAGGTGAGCAGGATTTCACCGGCGCCGAGCGAGACCACTTCCTGGGCATATTCGATGGCGTCGATGCCGGTCGAGTTGCGGCCGCCATGAGTGAATATCTCCCATCGCTCTCCGCCACCCGCGCGCTTGACCCGCTTGGCGTCGATCGCGACCACCACGCACTGCTCGCCGAATTTCTCGGCGGCTTCCTTGACGAACTCGCGCCGCGACACAGCCGCGCTGTTGATCGAGACCTTGTCGGCGCCGGCGCGCAGGAGCGTTTTGATGTCGTCAACCTTGCGCACGCCGCCGCCGACGGTGACAGGCATGAAGCAGGCCTCCGCCGTGCGCCGGACCACGTCCAGCATGATGCCGCGGTTCTCGTGGGTCGCGGTGATGTCGAGGAACGTCAGCTCGTCGGCGCCGGCGGCGTCATAGGCGATCGCCGCTTCGACGGGATCGCCGGCATCGCGCAGATCGACGAAGTTGACGCCCTTGACGACCCTTCCGTCCTTGACGTCGAGGCAGGGGATCACGCGCACCTTGAACATGTGTCAGCTCCTAGGCGGCGCGCGCGTTGCGGATCAGGGAAAGGGCATCCGCCGGATCGAGCCGGCCGTCGTAAAGCGCACGGCCGGCGATCGCACCGGCGAGCTTCCTGGCGCGCGGCGTCAGCATCGCCTTGACGTCCTCGATCGAGGCGAGGCCGCCGGAGGCGATCACGGGAATGGAGATGGCGTCGGCGAGCGCGATGGTCGCATCGAGGTTCAAGCCCTTGAGCAAGCCGTCGCGCGCAATGTCGGTGAAGATGATGGCGGCGACGCCGGCATCCTCGAAACGTTGCGCGATTTCCAGCACCGTGACCTGCGAGGTTTCGGCCCAGCCTTCGACCGCGACCTTGCCGTCACGGGCATCGAGCCCGACCGCCACGCGGCCGGGGAACTTTTTCGCCGCAGCTTTCACCAGCTCCGGGTCGCGCACCGCGGCGGTGCCGATGATGACGCGGGTGATGCCCTTGTCGAGCCAGGCTTCGACGGTCGCGAGATCGCGAATGCCGCCGCCGAGCTGCACCGGAATTTTGATCGTCTTCAGCATCGCCTCGACGGCCTGCGCATTCACCGGCTTGCCGGCAAAGGCGCCGTCGAGATCGACGACGTGGAGATACTCAAAACCTTGTTCGACAAACCTCTCGGCCTGGGCTGCGGGATTGAGGTTGAACACGGTCGCGCGCGCCATGTCGCCTTGCTCGAGGCGCACGCATTGGCCGTTCTTGAGGTCGATCGCGGGAAAGAGAATCACGGTTTCCATCGCAAAAAGTTCGAGATCAGGGCCAGCCCAAAGCGCTGGCTCTTCTCGGGGTGAAACTGCGTGCCGATGGCCGTGTCCTTGGCGACGATCGCGGTGACGGGCCCGCCGTAATCGGCGCGCGCAAGCACGTCCGCCTCGTTGGCGGCGTTGAGGTGGTAGGAGTGCACGAAATAGGCATGCTGGCCCTTGGGGCCGAGCGGCAGCCTCTCCAGCACCGGATGCTCGCGCAGCACGTCGAGCGTGTTCCAGCCCATGTGCGGGATCTTCAGGCTCTCGTCGCGCGGCGTAATCTTCTCGACGTCGCCGCCGATCCAGTTCAGACCTTGCGTGATGACGTGTTCCTTGCCGCGGGTGGCGAACAGCTGCATGCCGACGCAGATGCCGAACATCGGCCGCGCCTTGACGCGCACCGCTTCGGTGATCGCCTCGACCATGCCGTTGACGGCATCGAGGCCGCGCCGGCAATCGGCGAAGGCGCCGACGCCCGGCAGCACCAGACGGTCGGCGCTATAGGCCTGATCCGGATCGCTGGTGACGAAAACCTTTTGCGGGTTCTCCATGCTGCGCGCGGCGCGCTCGAACGCCTTGGCGGCCGAATGCAGATTGCCGGAACCGTAATCGATGATGGCGACGCTCATCTTGACCCTCCCGGTTCTGGAAACAAACCAATGA
>NZ_JADPJG010000035.1:115901-253621 GCF_023073335.1 Bradyrhizobium sp. 21 | reverse complement strand
CCCGCCGGCATCGGCGGCGGGTTGGAGAAGTGCTGGCCCGGCACGTTGCGGGTCGGCGGCGGGCCGCCGCGATCGACGGCCCATTGATCGTTGACGATGCCGCGCTGCTTCTGGCTCCAGCGCTCGAAGAAGCGGCGCTCGGCGGTGTCCTCGTCGTCGGAAATCACCACGTCGAGCTGCCGCCATCTCCCGCGCGACAGCGTCCAGCGGCGCAGGCTGGAGGCCTCGAAACCCAACAGCAGCGCGACGATGATGTCGGCAAAGAACATCGAACTGCGTCCGACGCCGAGGCTGGACAGCCCCGCATTGAACGCGGCGACGAAGATCACCCAGCCGATCAGCGCCAGCCACAGCCGATTCCACAGCAGCCAGACCGGGCCGAAAATCATCGCCCAGAAATGGAAGCCGTCGCGCACGAAGACGAACTTGTCGGTCGCACGCAGATCGGCTCCGGCAGGAGAGGGAGCATGAACCGTATAGACAGGCATGGTGATGCCCCGTTCTCTAAATTCAGTGATACCGCAAGCGGCGCGTGCCGCCGGCCCGAGATGTCAGCCGCCGAGCGAGCCCTTGGTGGACGGGATTTCGCCCACGGCCTTGGGATCGATCGCGACCGCCGTGCGCAGCGCCCGCGCCAGACCCTTGAAGCAGGACTCGGCGATATGATGGCTGTTATCGCCATATAGGGTCTCGACGTGGAGAGTCACGCCGGCGTTCATGGCGAAGGCCTGGAACCACTCGCGCACCAGCTCGGTGTCGAACTCGCCGATCTTGTCGCGGGGGAAGTCGGCCTTGAACACCAGGAACGGGCGGCCCGAGATGTCGATGACCACCCGTGACAGCGTCTCGTCCATGGGCATGTGCACGCCGGCATAGCGGGTGATGCCCGCCATGTTGCCGAGCGCCTGCTTGACCGCCTGGCCGAGCGCGATGCCGGTGTCTTCGGTGGTATGGTGATGATCAATGTGCAGATCGCCCACCGCCTTGACCGTGAGGTCGATGCGGGAATGGCGGGCGAGGAGATCGAGCATATGGTCGAAAAAGCCGATACCGGTCGCGATATCAGACACGCCGGTGCCATCGAGGTTCACGGTGACCTCGATGTCGGTTTCCTTGGTCTTGCGCTTGATCGTCGCGGTGCGCATTGAAAGCTTTCGCTGGTTCGGGCCGAAAACGCCGGTCTTTTAACAGCCTAATGACGCCTTCGCTACTGCGGGAACGGCCGATCTGGACGGCACTTCCGGCTATGGTGAGCGAATTCGGCCCGGAACGGCCCGTTGTGCCCCCGCTCCCGACCGCCTAAATCAGGCCGGACAACGAGGGTCACCCATGCAGGATTCCCAGAACAGCTCGCCGGTCTGGCACGGCACCACGATTTTGACCGTCCGCAAGGGCGGCAAGGTGGTGGTCGGCGGCGACGGCCAGGTCTCGATCGGCCAGACCGTGATCAAGTCCAATGCCAAAAAGGTCCGGAAGCTCGGCAAGGGCGACGTCATCGGCGGCTTCGCCGGCGCCACCGCCGACGCCTTCACGCTGTTTGAGCGTTTGGAAGCCAAGCTCGAGCAATATCCGGGGCAATTGACCCGGGCCGCGGTCGAGCTCGCCAAGGACTGGCGCACCGACCGTTACCTGCGGCGGCTGGAGGCCATGATGATCGTGGCCGACAAGGACGTCTCCCTGGTGCTGACAGGCACCGGCGACGTTCTGGAGCCCGAGGCTGGCGTCATGGCGATCGGCTCCGGCGGCAATTACGCCCTGGCGGCGGCGCGGGCCCTGCTTGACACCGACAGGGACGCCGAGGCCATCGTCCGCCGCTCTCTCGACATCGCCGCCGACATCTGCGTCTACACCAACCGCAATGTAACCGTCGAAGTGCTGTCGGCCGGCTAGGCCATGGCCTCCACCTACACCTTTCGCCCAATGACCGCGGCTGACCTGCCGCTGATCCGGCGATGGCTTGGCGAAGCGCATGTGCGGGAATGGTGGGGCGATCCGGACGAGCAGTTCGCGCTTGTAAGCGGCGATCTTGATGAGCCCGACATGGACCAGTTCATCGTGTTGGTCGGCGGCAAGCCGTTCGGCTATCTTCAATGCTACCGCCTGACCGCCTGGAATACGGGTCTTGGGCCGCAACCGGAGGGCACGCGTGGCATCGATCAATTCATCGGCGAAAGCAACATGATCGCGCGCGGCCACGGTACGGCATTCATCCGGCAATTCGCCGGCGAGCAGTTGCGGCAGGGCCTGCCCCGCATCGTCACTGATCCTGATCCGCTCAATGCGCGCGCCGTGCGCGCCTATGTGAAAGCCGGCTTTGTCCGTGACCGTATGGTCGAGACGCCGGACGGGCCGGCACTTCTGATGGTGCGCGAGCCATGACGCTGACAAGTGTGCACGGGAGCAAGGCCGCGTTTCCACCGCTCGCCTGGGTCGGCATCGGTCTGTTGCTACTGGCGCTACAGGCCTCGATCCTGTTCGCGATGGGGCGGGTGCCGATCTGCACCTGCGGCTATGTCAAACTCTGGCATGGCGTCGTGAACAGCTCGGAAAATTCGCAGCACATCGCAGACTGGTACAGCTTTTCGCACGTCCTGCATGGCTTCCTGTTCTACGGCTTGACCTGGCTGCTGTTCGCTCGCCTGCCGTTGCTGCGGCTCTCCTGGCCGGCACGGCTGATCATCGCGATACTGATCGAGGGCGCCTGGGAAATCGTCGAAAATTCGCCATTCATCATCGAGCGCTACCGCGCCGGCACGATCTCGCTCGATTATTTCGGCGACAGCATCGTCAATTCGGTCTCTGACAATCTGTCCATGGTGCTGGGCTTCCTCGCCGCGCGGCTGCTGCCTGTATCGGTGACGATCCTGCTAGGGCTCGCCTTCGAGATCATGCTGGCGCTCCACATTCGCGACAATCTGACGCTCAATATCCTGATGCTGATCCATCCGATCGAGGCCGTGAAACAATGGCAATCGGGTCCGCCGATCATCTGACGGCAAAAAAGCGGCTTGTCCCGTCCCGCATCTGACCCTAGCTAAGGTCCCATGACAGACTTCTCCCCCCGCGAAATCGTTTCCGAACTCGACCGTTTCATCGTCGGCCAGACCGATGCCAAGCGCGCGGTCTCGATCGCGCTGCGCAACCGCTGGCGGCGACAGCAGCTCGAAGGCTCCTTGCGCGAAGAGGTGCTGCCGAAAAACATCCTGATGATCGGCCCGACCGGCGTCGGCAAGACCGAAATCGCGCGGCGGCTCGCCAAGCTTGCCAACGCGCCGTTCCTGAAGGTCGAGGCGACGAAATTCACCGAGGTCGGTTATGTCGGCCGCGATGTCGAGCAGATCGTGCGCGATCTCCTCGAGGTCGCGATCGCCCAGGTCCGCGAGCGCAAGCGCAAGGATGTGCAGGCACGCGCGCAGCTCGCTGCCGAGGAGCGCGTGCTCGACGCGCTGGTCGGCGCCAATGCCAGCGCCGCGACGCGGGACTCCTTCCGTAAGAAGCTGCGCGCCGGCGAGCTCAACGACAAGGAAATCGAGGTCGAGACGCAGTCCTCCGGCGGCGGCATGCCGATGTTCGAGATCCCGGGCATGCCGGGATCGCAGATGGGCGCGATCTCGATTGGCGACATCTTCGGCAAGCTCGGCGGCCGCAGCAAGACGCGGCGGTTGACGGTGGAGAGCTCGCACGAGATCCTCGTCAACGAGGAATCCGACAAGCTGCTGGACAACGAGCAGCTCACGCAGGAGGCGATCAGCGCGGTCGAGAACAACGGCATCGTGTTTCTCGACGAGATCGACAAGATCTGCGCCCGCGACGGACGGGTCGGCGGTGACGTCTCGCGCGAGGGCGTGCAGCGCGATCTGCTGCCGCTGATCGAGGGCACCACGGTCTCGACCAAGCACGGCGCGGTGAAGACCGACCACATCCTGTTCATTGCCTCCGGCGCCTTCCACGTCGCAAAACCGTCCGACCTGTTGCCGGAACTGCAGGGCCGCCTGCCGATCCGCGTCGAGCTGCAGGCGCTGACCCGCGACGACATGCGCCGCATCCTGACCGAGCCCGAGGCCTCGCTGCTCAAGCAATATGTCGCGCTGATGCAGACCGAGGGCGTCACGCTCGACTTCACCGACACCGCCATCGACGCGCTCGCGGACGTCGCGGTGGCCGTGAATTCGACCGTCGAAAACATCGGCGCGCGGCGGCTCCAGACCGTGATGGAGCGGGTGCTGGACGAGATCTCCTTCACCGCCCCGGACCGCAGCGGCGAGACCGTCAAGGTCGATGCCGATTTCGTGCAGAAGCACGTCGGCGACCTCGCCAAGAACGCGGATTTGAGCCGGTTCATTTTGTAATTCGCTCGACCCGGGCTATTTATTCCGCCGTCGTCCCGGCGAACGCCGGGACCCATAGCCACCAGTGGTTCTGTCGGAAAAGATAGCGGCTCCAGCCTTGGCTCAAAGCAAACATTCGTGGTTATTGGTCCCGGCGTTCGCCGGGACGACGCCGGAGGTTGACGCCTGTCGAGTACCAGATGCTCGCTAACGTCCTGCAAAATCCCTGGCGCCTCCTGCTCGCAATCAACGCCGCGGTCATCATTGGCGTGTTCGTTCACAAGATCCAGCTGCCGCCTTACGTCCCCTACATCCACCTCCTCGTCGATTACCATTTCGGCTTCATCAAGCGGGCGCTGATCGGGGCAATCGTCGCGCTATTCACCGACAAGGTGCCGGTCTGGCTCGTGTTTGCGCTCGGCGGCGGGATGTGGCTGGTGACGCTGGGGCTCTATGCGAGACTGTTCCAGAAGACGTTCGGCTTCACCGCGAAAACGCTGCCGCTGTTTGTCTTCATCGCGGGCTCGCCATTCTTCCTGAAGAACTTCATGCACACGCTCGGCCATTTCGACATCTATGGCTGCGCGCTGACGATCGTCCTGCTGCTGCTGCCGGCGGGCTCGCTGCTGTTCGTGGCTTTGGCCGCGCTGTTCTCGATCATGCTCGTGCTGATCCACCACATCCATCTGCTGATGTATGTGCCGACCATCATCACCATCGTCGTGATCAGGCACTACCTTTCGCACAGCGTCACCCGAACGAACGTCGCGTTCGGGTTGGTCGCGTTGCTTTGCGTGAGCGCGCTGTTCTTCGCCGCGCAGTTTTGGGGAACGATGCCGATCCCGGAAGCGGATTTCGTGGCGTATCTAAAGACCCGGATGGCCGATCCGTCGCGGACCGATCTCTTGCAATTCGCCTACATCTGGTATCAGCCGCTGGCGCAGGAGATTTCCGACACCTGGGGCCGCCTGCCGCACAACATCCTCGGCGTGCCCGTGTTTGCGTTGCTGATCTGGCTGCACACGCCGCTATGGCGCTATTTTGCGAACCTGATCGGCGGGCTCGCAAGCGACATGCACCGACGCCTCGTGCTCGTGGCGCTGATTGGAGTCAGTCTGGCCTATCTCGTGATGTTCGCGATGGTGTTCGACTATTCGCGCTGGATCTCGAACTGGGCGGTCTGCATGTTCCTGATACTGCACGCGGTGAAGATGCTGCCGGCCACGCGCCAGACGCCACTGATCCCGGCAGAGGATCGCAACACCAACATCCTCGGCCTAGTCCTCACGTTGATCCCGCGCGTCGGAATCGTCCGGCCGTTTTAGGGACGTAAGCTCAGTCGCAAGCTCGGAGAGGATGCGCCCCCTCTCCCGCTTGCGGGAGAGGGTTGGGGAGAGGGCTTTCTCCGCGAGCGACAACCCCCAAGAGGAGAGAACCCTCACCCGCCGCGCTTCGCGCGACGGCCTCTCCCGCAAGCGGGAGAGGCAAGAGGAGCCCGGAGCTAGCACGATTTCCCTAAAACCGCGCCCGCCTGATCCGAACATAAAGCGCGCCCTCGCCACCATGGCCGATACCGGCCTCCTCGAAGCCGACGACGAAGGCGCGAAATTCCGGCAGGCTCAGCCATTCCGGCACATGGCGGCGGAGCACGCCGCTTTCGCCGCCGCTTCGGCCCTTGCCGGTGATGACGAGCACGAAGGTCAGGCCGTCATGGTGGGCACGGTGCAGGAAGCCGGTCAGCGCCCGATGGGCGCGGGTCTGGGTCATGCCGTGCAGATCGAGCCGCGCCTCGATCTCGCTGCGGCCGCGTGACAGTTTTGTGCGCTCGCGCTTGCCGAGCGGCGCCAGGGGCGGCATGGCCGGTTTTGTCACGCGCGGCGCCGGCGCAGCAGCGATCGGTCGTGGCGATGGCGCAGGTCGCGTGGCGGGCGCTGCGGGTGAGGGTTCAGCACGCGGCGGGGCTTGCGCCTTTGCCACCCGATGTTTCCGCAGCGGCTTGACCTGCTTGGCAACGAGGTCCCACAGCTCGCGCTCATCCTCGCTCAGCGCGCGACGGCGCGGCGTGGGACGAGGCTCCAGCAAGGGCGGACGGGACGATCGCTTCATTGCTGCCGATGGATGCGATTTTTCACCGGCCGCCGCGGCTCACGAACGGGCTCGATCACAGGGCGTGGCGCCGGCAGCGGGACCGGGTTGGCGACGGCGACCGTCTCGCCTTTGCCTTGCGCCACGGCTGCGGCCGGAGCCGCGTTCTTCGAATCCTTGGCGGGCTCGGTTTGCGGAAACAGCCTTGCGATCTTCTCCGACGGCCGCGGGTCCGGCACCGGCAGCCGCCCAGCACGCACCGTGGGATCGAGGCTCTTCGGCACCAGCATCACAAAATGCATGGGATGGCGCAGCCGCCCTGAGACGCGGCCGGCCTCCTGGCCTGCGCCGAAATAGAGATCGGCGCGCGCGGGTCCGATGATGGCCGAGCCGGTGTCCTGCGCGATCATCAGCCGATGGAACGGCGTCTTCGCGCGTTCTGAATCGATCGGCAGCTCGCCCTCGATGAAAAACGGCGTGCCGTAGACATGCAGCGATTTGTCGACCGCGATCGAGCGGCCGGCCGTCAGCGGAATGCCTTGCGCGCCGACCGCCTCGTCCTTGTCGGAGAGATTGACCTCGCGGAAGAAGATGTAGGAGCGATTCTGACGGCGCAGATCCTTGGCGCCGTCAGGGTTTTGCGCCATCCACTCCCTGATCTTCTGCATCGACATCTCTTCCTTCGGAATGATGCCGCGCTCGATCAGGATGCGACCGACCGCCGTGTAGGGAAAACCATTATAGGCATCGTAATTCAGCCGGACCGTGCCGCCGTCGTCGAACTTGATCCGCGCCGAGCCCTGGATCTGGGCGAACAGCAGATCGGTCGGATCCTTCAGCCAGGCGATCTCGAGTCCGCGCCCCGCGATCTTGCCGTCCTCGATCTCGCCGCGGTCGTAATAGGGCACGAGCTTGCGGCGGCCGATCTTGCGGTAGACCGGCCCCTTGTTCGGCAGGCTGGCCGAATCCTGCTTGTAGCCGCGCACGAACAGGTTCGAGGGCCGGCGGTAGACCGGGACGTTGTAGATTTCGGTCTGCGTGCGCGATCCCTCCAGCACGGGCTCGTAATAGCCGGTGACGAAACCATCGGGCTCGCCAAGGCGCGAGATCCGCAGCGGCGCGAAATTCTCTTCAAAGAAGGTTTTGGCTTTGGCATCGTCGGCAAGCTCGAGCGATTTGGCGGCCCGGCAGGGCTCCCCCAACGAGGCGCCAAGTGCTTTGGATTCGGCTTTGGATTCGGCCTTCGGTTCGGCCGCGCCGGTCTGCGCGTTGATCGAACGGCAGCTCGCGCGGAAGGTCTTGTAGGCGGCGAGATGATCGTCGTCGCTCCAGCCCTTCACGTCGGCCCAGGCCAGCGGCAAATATTGTGCGCCTGATATCTCGAACGGCAGGGGAAGCTGGGGATAGGGCAAGGCCCGCGGCGGGGCGGCAGGCAATTCCGGGAGATGATGGTGATGGCTGCGATAATGGCGCCGCGCGGCTTCAGCGCCAAGCGAAAACGATGATAGCGCGACGACACCTGCGCAAAGCGCCGTCGCGCTGGTCTTCAGGATAGCCTTAATTCGCGCTTCCGGTGCCAACCAGCTTCCAGTTCGGATCGCGAGAGGTGATGTCGCGGGCGAAAGTCCAGATGTCGGTGATGTCGGCGACCGTGTCGGCGCTGCCGTCGACGATGTTGCCGGTCTTGTCCCGGGTGGCCGAGATCATCTGCGAGACGAAGCGGATCGTGAGCTGGGCCGTGCGGTCGCGCAGCTCGGCACCGACGAGCTCGGCCTTGTCGATCGAGACGAAGCGCGTCTCGGTCTTCTGCTCGTTCTTCTCGCGCTCCTTGATGGCGGCATCGAAGCTGTCATAGACCTCCGACGACAACAGGTCGCGCAGCGCGCGGCGGTCGCCATTGGCAAAGGCCAGCACGATCATCTCATAGGCACCGCGGGCGCCGGAGATGAAATGGCGCGGATCGAATGTGGAATCCTTGTCGACGATGGCGTCGAGACCCTGCGCGAGCACGGTGCCCGGCTCGGTCAGGCCCTTCCAGCGGTCGGAGGGCGGGGCCGGCTCGGCCGTCGGCGCCACCGGGGCCTGGTCGATGACCTTGCCCGGCATGGTCACGACGTTCTTGTCCTGGGCACCCTGGAGCGCGTTACGGTCGAACGGCGGCCGCTCGTTGCCCGTGCGCTGCCCCAGCACGCTGCGCAGCCTCAGAAAGATGAAGACCGCCAGCGCCAGGAAGATAATGGTGTAGATGTCCACGTCGTATTCGCTTTCTGGTCTTCTGTAGAAAGGGGCCGTCCCGAAGGGGTCGTCGCCGGGAAAATCGATCCGGCCAGTAGACCGTTCCACACGGAAACGGCAAGTCTACATCACCATTTTAGGTCCGCGCGTCAGGTCCGTGGGATGTAGGCACGAAATCTTGCCCGGCCAATGGCGCCTTTTGGCACAGCATCGAGTGTAGCGCGTTTTATGCTTAAGTGGAAACCCGATCCTGCCCGGAAATCGCGTATCTTCAATCGTTTAAGGCGCGATTTCGCTGGGCCGGCGGGGTGAACGTCACAGTTGTGGGCGCGGCCTGAATTCCCCTCCGGGACCGTTCATCCCTTGTGGAACGAGGCGGCCCCATGTTAGCCAACCGCCGCGAAATTCAGCCCCAATCGGGTAAGGAGACACTCTTATGACCAACGGTAACGGCACCCCTCCCGAGGCGGCCCAGGCTCCCCAGCTCAATGTGCTGGCGCAATATACCAAGGACCTCTCGTTCGAAAATCCGAACGCGCCCAGCTCGCTCCAGCAGCAGAGCCAGCCCCCTCAGATCAACATCCAGATCAATGTCAGCGCCAACAACCTCAGCGAACAGGAGTTCGAGGTGACGCTGTCGGTCGAGGGCAAGGCCGAGACCGCGGGCAAGATCATGTTCTCGTTCGAGCTTGCCTATGCCGGCGTGTTCCGCATCTCCAACGTGCCGAAGGACAATTTGCATCCGCTGGTCATGATCGAATGCCCGCGCCTGCTGTTCCCGTTCGCCCGCGAGATCATCGCGACCGCCGTGCGTGACGGCGGGTTCCCGCCTTTGATGCTGGATCCGGTCGACTTCGTCGGTCTCTATCGTCAGAACATGGAGCGGCAAATGGCCGCTCAGCCGAGCGGTCAGGCCTAACCGGCCGAAGGGGCGGCTGGAGCGGGCAGGAACTCGTTCCAGATCGCCTTGTCGCCGAGCGTCGCGATGAAGGCCCGGTGGGCCTCGCGCTCGGCGTCCGACATCCGCGGCGCGAGTGGCACCGGCCGCTGCCGCCGCGGCGCATCGGCAGCCCCGTTGACGCGAATCTCCTCGGCTTCCGAAGCCAGGAGCAGCTGCGATTGCCGCGCCCCGACCAGATCGACATAGACTTCCGCAAGCAATTCGGCGTCGAGCAACGCGCCGTGCTTGGTGCGGTGTGAATTGTCGATCGCATAGCGCGAGCAGAGATCGTCGAGCCGGTTCGACACGCCGGGATGCTTGCGCCGCGCCAGCAGCAGCGTATCGACCAGCCGCTCACGCGGGATCGCCGCGCGCTTGATCCGGTCCAGCTCGGCATTGATGAAGCTGATGTCGAACGAGGCGTTGTGGATCACCAGCGGGGCGTCGCCGATGAACTCCAGAAACTCGTCGACGACCTCGTGAAACAGCTGCTTCGTCGCCAGAAACTCCGCCGACAGCCCGTGCACCGCAAAGGCTTCCGCCGGCATGTCCCTTTCGGGGTTGATGTAGACGTGGAAACTCTGCCCGGTCGGCATGCGATTGAACATCTCGACGCAGCCGATTTCGACCAGACGATCTCCGCGCAGGGGATCAAGGCCGGTGGTTTCGGTGTCGAGAACGATTTCGCGCATGATTCAGGAGGCCGTGTCAGGCGGCGAATCAGGCTCGCCGCTGCGGCATCTTAACGACCTCGGCGAGGATATGCGCGATTTGCGCGCGCACCGGTTCGAGTCCGTACGACGTATCCACCACGAAATCGGCACGCTTGCGCTTTTCCGCGTCCGGCGTCTGCTTGGCGATGATGGCGTCGAGCTTGGCCTCGTCCATCGTGCCGCGCGCCAGCACCCGCTCGCGCTGGAGTTCCGGAGACGTCGTCACGACGACCACGGCATCGACCCGGGTCTCGCCGCCCGTCTCGAACAGCAGCGGAATGTCGAGAACCACGACCGGCGCGTTGGCCGCTTCGGCGTCGGCGAAGAATTTTTTCCGGGAATCGCCGAGCATCGGGTGGACGATCTGCTCGAGCTGCTTGATGGCGGCGGGATCGTGCACCACGCGCGCCGACAGTTTTGGCCGGTCGACCTTGCCGTTCGCGGTGGTGCCGGGGAAGGCGGCCTCGATCGCGGGCGCAGCCTCGCCCTCATAGAGCTGATGGACGGCGGCATCGGCATCGTAGACAGGGACGCCGGCCTCGGCGAATAATTTCGCGGTGGTGGATTTCCCCATCCCGATCGAGCCGGTCAGTCCCAGGATTCGCATCAGCGCCCAGCCATGTCTGCCATTCACACCGCAACTAGCCGCTGGGCCCGCAGGAACGCAAGCAGCGGCAGCAGCGGCAGGCCGAGAATGGTGAAATGGTCGCCCTCGATCCGCTCGAACAGATGGATACCCAGGCTTTCGAGCTGATAGGCGCCGACGCTGGTGGTGACGGCATCGCCGGCGCTGTCGAGATAGGCCGAAAGCTCGGCCTCGGTCATCAGCCGCATGGTCATGCGGGCAATCGAAACGTCCTCGAAAAGGATTTTACTATCGCGTGCTATCGCCACGGCGGAATTCAGCTCGTGGCACTTGCCGCAGAGATCGCGCAATTGCGCCATTGCTTGTTCACGGCCCGCAGGCTTGTTGAAGAGACGATCGCCCAGGGCCAGCGTTTGATCCGCACCGATGACGTAGCTTCCGGGGTGACTGGCCGAAACTGCCTTGGCCTTTTCGCGCGCCAGCAGCAGGGCAATCTCGCGCGGCCTCGAAAGCCCGGAGGCGGCCTGGATACCGCGCTCGTCGATATCAGCCGTGATCGCCTTGAACTCGAGCCCGGCATTGGCCAGCAGCATCTTTCGCGCGCTGCTTTGCGAGGCCAGGATCAACGAAGATTTTCCGAGCCACAGACCCATCGCGAAAACTATGCCCAAGACCAGTCAAAAGACTATTCCAAAGACTATGCAGAAGGCCGGTTACGCTGGCGATCGCTGTAGAGCTTCATGATCGCCGCGGCAGTTTCCTCGATCGAGCGCCGCGTGACGTCGAGCAGCGGCCAGTCGTGCTTGGCGCTCAACTTGCGCGCAAACGCGACCTCCTCTGCGACCAACTGCTTATCGGTGTAGGAATCGCTGCTGGAATCGGCGCCCATCGAGAGCAGGCGGTTCTGGCGCACCTGGATCAGCCGTTCCGGCGTCGCATGCAAGCTCACCACCAGCGGCCGCGTCAGCGTCTCCAATTGCGCCGGCACCGGAATGCCTGGAACCAGCGGCACGTTAGCAGTGCGGATGCCGCGGTTGGCGAGATAAATCGACGTCGGTGTCTTCGAGGTGCGGGAGACACCGACCAGCACGACATCGGCATCGTCGAGGCCTTCGACATGCTGGCCGTCGTCATGGATCATCGTGTAGTTCAGTGCGTCGATGCGCTTGAAATATTCCGCGTTGAGGACATGCTGGGCGCCGACGCGGCCGGTGGTCGCAGCGCCGAGATACGCCTCGAACAGCTGCATCACCGGGCCGATGATCGACAGGCTCGGAACATTGATCCCCTTGCACTTGTCCTCGAGCCTGGAGACCAGATCCTTCTCCAGCAGTGTGAACAGCACGATTCCCGGCGCTTCCTCGATCTCGTCGAGCACGCGGTCGAGCTGTTTCTGGCTGCGCACCAGCGGATAGACATGCTCGACCGGGGTGACATTGGCGTACTGCGCAGCGACCGCGCGTGCGACCGTGATCAGCGTCTCACCGGTGGAGTCGGAGACGAGGTGCAGATGGAAATAATTGTTCGAGGTCGGCACAAAAACCCTTTGTATGAAGGCGGTGTGGTTTGTGGATTTCTGTGGACCTTAACCCCTCGGAAAGGGATGTGCGACACCGGGGGCGGGACAAGTGCCAATTTTCTTCACACCCCTGCCCGTCAGAACAAGTTCGACGCCCTGCCGAAAGGGAAGCGGGATTGTGCCGATAACTCTCTTGATAAGCTGCCGACAGAATCGCGCAAGTCTTTGAAGCTGACCGACTTATCGAAAGCGGCCAGGGCGATCAGGGGATATGTTGATGAATGTGAACAAGCGCGTGTGAACGGGCGGATGGAATCTTGTGAGTCCAATTCACGGTCACATAGACTCAAACCTTTAAGAATCTAAGATTCTTATTGGAGAAGGGCGCTACGGACGGATATGTGTGCAGGTGAGACCTTAACGACTTCTTACTATCCCCAGCGTTCCCTGCGCCGGGCAGAATTTCCGGGCCCAGAAAATGTTCGAGGACGTCTATCTCTGGATCAAGGCGCTGCATGTGATCGCCGTCATCTCCTGGATGGCGGGCATGCTGTATCTGCCACGGCTGTTCGTTTATCACTGCGAGGCCGAGATCGGCTCCAAACAGTCCGAAACCTTCAAGGTCATGGAGCGGCGGCTGTTCAAGGCGATCATCAACCCCGCCATGATCGTCACCTGGCTCGCCGGACTCTACCTCGCCTGGGCCGGCCACTGGTTTTCATTCGGCTGGCTGCACGTAAAACTGGCACTGGTCCTGGCGATGTCCGCGGTCCACGGCTTTTTTTCACGCTGGTTGAAGGATTTCGCTGCGGACCGGCGCCCGCGGAGCCAGAAATTCTATCGGATTATCAATGAGGTACCGACCGTCCTGATGATTTTGATCGTCATCATGGTGATCGTGAAGCCGTTCTAGGCAAGGATCGTAAACGATCGCTCAGCGCTTCGGCTTGCGGAGTGTGAGGCGATTTTCTATATTAGCGTTATCCCACCCAACGCAGGCGGATGTGGTTGTGTCTGAGCTTTCCAGAGGCCGGACACCGCATCAGGTTTGAAGCCTCACCGGCGCTCACCTTGCCAGACCTGCGGACCTAATCTTTTCGCGTCCGCATTCAGAGCCTCCTCGCACCCCCCTCCCAAGGTTACCCCACAGGACCACCCCAATGCGGGAAATTAAACTCCAGGATCTCAAGTCGAAGACGCCGGCCGAGCTCGTCTCGTTCGCGGAAGAGCATGGGGTCGAGAATGCCAGCACCATGCGCAAGCAGGAGCTGCTGTTTGCCATCCTCAAGCAGCTTGCGCTGGCCGAAACCGACATCGTCGGCGAGGGCGTCGTCGAGGTGCTCTCCGACGGTTTCGGCTTCCTCCGCTCGCCCGACGCGAATTACCTGCCGGGCCCGGACGACATCTACGTTTCGCCCTCGCAGATCCGCCGTTTCGGCCTGCGCACCGGCGATACCCTCGAAGGCCATATCCGCAGCCCGAAAGAGGGCGAGCGCTATTTCGCGCTGCTGAAGGTCAACACGCTCAATTTCGAGGATCCGGAAAAGGCCAAGCACAAGGTCAATTTCGACAACCTCACGCCGCTGTTTCCGAATCAGCGTTTCCGCATGGAAATCGACGATCCGACGCGGAAAGATCTGTCTGCAAGGGTGATCGACATCGTCGCGCCGATCGGCAAGGGCCAGCGCGCGCTGATCGTCGCGCCGCCGCGGACGGGTAAAACCGTGCTGATGCAGAACATCGCGCATTCGATCGCGCATAATCATCCCGAGTGCTATCTGATCGTGCTCCTGATCGACGAACGTCCGGAAGAAGTCACGGACATGCAGCGCTCGGTGAAGGGCGAGGTCGTCTCTTCGACCTTCGACGAGCCGGCGGTGCGCCACGTCCAGGTCGCCGAAATGGTGATCGAAAAAGCAAAACGCCTGGTCGAGCACGGCCGCGACGTCGTGATCCTGCTCGATTCGATCACGCGCCTTGGTCGCGCCTACAACACCGTGGTGCCGTCATCCGGCAAGGTGCTGACCGGCGGTGTCGACGCCAACGCGCTGCAGCGCCCGAAGCGCTTCTTCGGTGCCGCGCGCAACATCGAGGAGGGCGGCTCGCTGACCATCATCGCGACCGCGCTGGTCGATACCGGTAGTCGCATGGACGAGGTCATCTTCGAAGAGTTCAAAGGCACCGGTAACTCGGAGCTGATCCTGGACCGCAAGGTCTCGGACAAGCGGACCTTCCCGGCGATCGACATTTCGCGCTCCGGCACCCGCAAGGAAGAGCTGATCACGGATCCCGTGGTCCTGAAGAAGATGTACGTGCTCCGCCGCATCCTGAATCCGATGGGAACGATGGACGGCATCGACTTCCTGCTCGACAAGCTCCGCTCGACCAAGAGCAATTCCGAGTTCTTCGATTCGATGAACACCTGATCTGGGGTGCAGCAAGAGATTAGAGGGCGCCTTCGGGCGCCCTTTTCTTTTGTGCGCTTTGCTGCGGCAAAGGTGCAGCATGGTGGAGGCGTTTTATCGCCTAGACCAGTTTTCTTTAAGCTACTGATATAACTAAAAAAAATTTGATATACGGTGCGGGAAAAATCGGGAGCGGGCAATTTTTTGCAGCAATTTCTACGTTTATGCTGCATCGCAATATAGATTTTGCTGCGGAAATTGCTGCAGCAAACCACGTGATTCCTCGGCCCAAACGGACGTTTGCCTTTTCCCCTCTAGCCGGACAAATAGGCCATGCATCCGCGAGACCAGACCATCTTTGCGCTGTCGTCCGGCCGTGCGCCGAGCGCGATCGCGGTGGTGCGCGTGTCCGGGCCGCAGGCCAGTTTGGTGCTGACGACGCTTGCAGGGGAGCTGCCGCCCCCGAGGCAGGCGAGCCGCCGGCTGCTCCGCGACGGCGCAGGCCAGCCGATCGACGACGCGGTCGTGCTGTGGTTTGCAGGGCCGGCCAGCGCCACCGGCGAGGACGTCGCCGAACTCCACGTCCATGGCGGCCGTGCGGTGCTGGCCGCGCTCCTCGCCGCTATTTCCGTAATTCCGAATACACGGGCAGCCGAACCCGGCGAGTTCACGCGGCGCGCCTTCGAGAATGGCAAGCTCGACCTCACCGAGGCCGAAGGCCTGGACGATCTCATTCATGCCGACACCGACCGCCAGCGCCGTCAGGCGCTGCGGCAGTTGCAGGGCTTGCTCGGCAATCGCGCGCGCGACTGGCGTGAGCGCATCATCGAGGCCTCGGCCTTGATCGAGGCCGGCATCGATTTTTCCGACGAGGGCGACGTGCCCGCCGAGCTGAAGGCGCCTGCGGTCAAGGCGATCAGGGCCCTGCACGACGAAATCGCAGAAGTCCTTGCGGTACAGGGACAAGCTGAACGTCTGCGCGACGGCCTGGTTGTCGCAATCGCGGGCGAGCCGAATGTCGGCAAGTCGACGCTGATCAACCAGCTCGCGCGCCGCGACGTCGCGATCGTCTCGCCGCACGCCGGCACGACGCGCGATGTGATCGAGGTGCAGCTCGATCTCGATGGCTATCCCGTCACTGTCATCGACACCGCCGGCATCCGCGAGACCGATGATCCCGTGGAGCGGGAAGGCGTCCGCCGGGCGCGGGCGCGGGCCGAAGACGCCGATCTCGTGCTGTGGCTGGTGGAGGGCGAGCGTGCCATCGATCCGGACGCGATGCGGCCGCTGGGGAAGTCCGGGGACGGGAGCAGTCCGTCCGGCGGCTCGGTCTGGATCGTGCGCAACAAGATCGATCTCAGCGGGGGTGAGGATGCCGAGCCGCACGGCGAGTTCGGAATCTCGGCGAGCCGGGGGGACGGCATTCCCGAGCTGGTCCAGGCTCTCGTGAAATTTGCTGCCGGTTTCTTCGGGACGACCGAGGCGGCATTGGTGACCCGGGCGCGGCAGAGGGATCTGCTACGCCGGACATCGGACAGCTTGCGCCGGAGTCTGGAGCTTGTAGAACAGGGCGAGGAACTCGCCGCCGAAGAACTGCGTGCCGCCGCCTATGCCTTGGGCCGGATGTTGGGCCGGGTGGATGTCGAGGACGTCCTCGGTGCCATTTTCCAGAAATTCTGCATCGGAAAGTAGCGCTAGTTCTACAATGTAGAACTAGCCCTTGTTCCGCTCCTTGTTCTTTGTGAGCAGGGCGGTCGTTCCACGTGTTTCACGTGAAACATCGGTCTGGCTTATTTTGCTTCGTGAAAAACAATAGGCGGCACAAGGCGCTGTCTACTGTGCATGGGGTTGTTTTCGCGAATGTGCTTGGCGCCGTCAGCCCCTGTTTCACGTGAAACACTGCCTCACCAGTTTCTACTTCCGGCTTTCCTGCCCCTGAGCTAAAAGTCCGCCATGCGACCGGAGCGAGAGAGTTTTGACGTTATCGTCATTGGCGGCGGCCATGCCGGCTGCGAGGCCGCGGCTGCTTCTGCCCGCATGGGTGCAGCGACCGCTCTGGTGACGCACCGTTTCGCTACGGTCGGCGCAATGTCCTGCAATCCCGCCATTGGCGGTCTCGGCAAGGGTCATCTGGTTCGTGAAGTCGATGCGCTCGATGGTTTGATGGGCCGGGTCGGTGATGCCGGCGGCATCCAGTTTCGTGTGCTCAATCGCCGCAAGGGGCCCGCCGTCCGTGGCCCCCGGGCCCAGGCCGACCGAAAGCTTTATGCCGCGGCGATGCAGGCCGCGATCCGGGAGACCGAGGGTCTCTCTGTCGTCGAAGGCGAGGCGGACGAGCTGATCGTGGTCGATGGACGGGTGACCGGCCTGCGTCTGGCAGACGGCCGGGAGCTTCGGGCAGGGGCGGTTGTCGTCACCACCGGCACCTTCCTCCGCGGTCTGATTCATCTCGGCGAGAAAAACTGGCCGGCCGGCCGCGTCGACGAGGCCCCGGCGATGGGCCTTTCGAACTCCTTCGAGCGCGCGGGGTTCACCCTTGGACGGCTCAAGACGGGCACTCCGCCGCGTCTGGACGGGACGACGATCGACTGGTCGGCCGTCGAGATGCAGCCGGGGGACGAGCCTCCGGAGCCATTTTCGGTGATGACGGAGCGGATCACGACGCCGCAGATCCAGTGCGGGATCACCCGAACCACGGCCGCCACCCATGAGGTGATCCGGGCCAATGTCCATCGCTCCCCGATGTATTCCGGCCAGATCAAGAGCTCCGGGCCACGCTATTGCCCCTCGATCGAGGACAAGATCGTCCGCTTTGGCGACCGCGACGGGCATCAGATCTTTTTGGAGCCGGAAGGGCTCGACGATACGACCGTCTATCCCAACGGCATCTCGACCTCGCTGCCGGAGGAGGTTCAGCTCGCGATCCTCGCCACCATTCCCGGTCTGGAGCGGGTGAGGATGGTCCGGCCGGGCTATGCCATCGAGTACGACCATGTCGATCCGCGCGAGCTCGATCCGACCCTCCAGACCAAGCGTCTGCGCGGCCTGTTCCTGGCCGGACAGATCAACGGCACCACGGGGTACGAGGAAGCCGCCGGTCAGGGCATCGTGGCGGGGCTGAATGCGGCGCTTGCCGCCAGTGGGGCGGCGCTGACGGTGTTCGACCGCGCCGATGGCTATCTCGGCGTGATGATCGACGACCTCGTCACCCGCGGCATCAGCGAGCCCTATCGGATGTTCACGTCCAGGGCCGAGTACCGGCTGACGCTGCGGGCCGACAATGCGGACCAGCGTCTGACCGAGAAAGGCATCGCCCTCGGGTGCGTCGGCAGTGCCCGGACCCTGCATCATCGGGCCAAGATGGACGCCCTGAATGCGGCGCGAGCGCTATCGAAGTCGCTGACGATCACCCCGAACGAAGCCATCAAGCACGGGCTCTCCCTGAACCGGGACGGCCAGCGCCGATCGGCCTTCGAGCTGATGGCATATCCGGACATCGGCTGGCACCAGGTCCGTGCGATCTGGCCGGAGCTGTCCGCCATCGATCCCGTGATCGCGACCCATCTCGAGATCGACGCCAAGTACGATGTCTATCTGGCGCGCCAGAGCGCCGATGTCGAAGCCTTCAGGCGCGACGAGGGGATGGTACTGTCCGAAGTCGATTACCAGCAGGTCCCCGGTCTCTCCAATGAAGTGCGGGCCAAGCTGGAGAAGGCACGGCCGTTCACCGTTGGCCAGGCTGGCCGGATCGACGGCATGACGCCGGCGGCGCTCGGCATCCTCGCGGCCTATCTTCGCCGCGAGGCACGAAAGACCTCCAAAGCAATCGCATAGGCGTTTCACGTGAAACAGCGCGGACCGGGCGGAGACAGACCGCTATCGCGACGACCCGGAGCGGGAGAGGGCGCCGCCCGTCCATCCGAACCGGCGCCGGCAAAGCCGAAGATCGACAAAGCCAGTGCCAACGATCGGGCGCTCGATACCGTCATCGCCGCCGACAAGATCGCGGCGCTCAAGCTCGCTCCCGTTTCACATGAAACCGAAGCACGGCTTGATCGCTACATCGCACTGCTTCGGGAGTGGCAGGCCAAGACCAATCTCGTCGCCCCCTCGACCCTGCCGCACCTCTGGACCCGGCACATCGCCGACTCGCTTCAGCTTATGGGTCTCGCCCCGTCGGCCCAACGCTGGGCCGACCTCGGCAGCGGCGGCGGCTTTCCCGGTGTCGTGCTGGCCTGCGCCATGGCCGGGACGCCGGGTGCCAGCGTCCATCTCGTCGAGCGCATCGCCAAGAAGGCTGCCTTTTTGCGCGAAGCCATTCGCGTCACCACATCTCCGGGAGTCGTACATCTCGCGGAGATCGGGGATAATGTGGATAGAATCACCGGCCCGGTCGATTGCGTCACCGCGCGTGCGCTGGCTCCGCTACATCAACTCATCGGCTTTGCGGAGCCGCTGATGCGCCAAGGTGCAAAAGCGTTGTTTCTCAAGGGTCAAGATGTAGAGTCTGAATTGACCGAAGCCACTAAATATTGGAATATTCAGCCGCAGCTCCACCAAAGCCGCACCGGTGACGGTTGGATCGTCGAGCTGACCTCCGTCGAACGGCGCGGGTGAGACGTTCAGGGGTCGAGTGGGGAATTTGCGATGACCGTGATTGACGAACCGCAGCAAGAACAGACCGCTGAAGTCCCGCATGGCCACCCGCGCATTCTGGCGCTGGCGAATCAGAAGGGCGGTGTGGGCAAAACAACCACGGCGATCAATCTCGGCACGGCACTCGCGGCGATCGGCGAGCGTGTCCTGATCGTCGATCTCGATCCGCAGGGCAACGCCTCGACCGGCCTCGGCATCGATCGCCGCAACCGCTCCTGCTCGACCTATGACGTTCTGGTGGGCGAAGCCTCCTTGCGCGAAGCGGTGGTGCAGACCGCAGTCCCGCGGCTGCACATCGCGCCCTCGACCATGGACCTCTCCGGCCTCGAGCTCGAGCTCGGCACCACGCCAGGTCGTGCCTACAAGCTGCGTGACGCGATCAGCACGCTCAACAACAACGTCTCGCCGGATGCCGATTACACCTACGTGCTGATCGACTGTCCGCCCTCGCTCAATTTGATCACCGTGAACGCGATGGCAGCGTCGGATGCGATCCTGGTGCCGCTGCAATGCGAGTTCTTCGCGCTCGAAGGCCTGTCGCAATTGCTGCAGACGGTGGAGCAGGTGCGCTCGACGCTCAATCCGAACCTGTCGATCCACGGCATCGTGCTGACCATGTTCGACTCGCGCAACAATCTCTCGAACCAGGTCGTCGCCGACGTCCGGCAGTTCATGGGCGAGAAGGTCTACAAGACCATGATCCCGCGCAACGTGCGCATCTCGGAGGCGCCGTCCTACGGCAAGCCGGTGCTGGTCTACGATCTCAAATGCGTCGGCAGCGAAGCGTATCTGCGGCTCGCCACCGAAGTGATCCAGCGCGAGCGCGAGCTGCGGACGACGCATTGATGATGCCGTAGGGTGGGTTAGCGCAGCGTAACCCACCAAGTCTGTCGCCCCGAGCTAACAAGTGGTGGGTTACGCTGCGCTAACCCACCCTGCGATTCTACAATTTGAAATTCAGTGCTGGAGTGCTGCACCGTGAATCCAAGGGAGCTGGCGATGGCCGATGAAGCGCGTTCGCGACTGGGCCGGGGTCTTGCGAGTCTGATCGGTGACGTCGGCGGCGAGGCTCAGCATGTCGATCGTCCGCGCGCGCAGCGCAAGGTGCCGATCGAATTCATCAAGCCAAATCCGCGCAACCCGCGCCGCAGCTTTTCGGAAACCGAGCTCAGGGAGCTCAGCGATTCGATCAAGCAGCACGGCGTGATCCAGCCGATCGTGGTGCGTCCGGTGAAGGGCGCGCAGGATCGCTTCGAGATCATCGCCGGCGAGCGGCGCTGGCGTGCCTCGCAGATGGCCGGCCTGCACGAAGTGCCGATCGTGCCGGTCGACATCAGCGACAGCGATGCGCTGGAATTCGCGATCGTCGAGAACGTGCAGCGCGAAGACCTCAACCCGATGGAAGAGGCGCTCGGGTATCACGCGCTCGCCAACGAGTTCAAACGCAGCCAGGACGACATCGCCAAGGTCGTCGGCAAGAGCCGTAGCCACATCGCCAACATGATGCGGCTGACGAAGCTGCCCGCCGAGGTGCAGGCTCTGATCACGAGCGGCGAGCTGACCGCAGGTCATGCCCGCGCGCTGATCGGCGTGCCCGATCCGCTCGCGGCTGCCAAGCGCATCGTCGAGGAGGGCCTCAACGTCCGCCAGACCGAGGCGCTTGCGCATGAAGAGGGCGTGCCGGAGCGCAAGCCACAGAAGGCGCGGGCCACCGGGGCTAAGGAAAAGGATCCCGACACGGTCGATCTCGAAAAGCGCGTCAGCGACGCGCTCGGGCTCAAGGTCACGGTGAGCCACCGCGACCCCGGCGGCTCGGTCCAGATCAACTACCGCAACCTCGATCAGCTCGACGAGGTGATGAAGCGCTTGGCGAAGGGCGCGCTGTAGTCATTGCGCTCTCGCTCCCTCACCCTGAGGAGCCGCGAAGCGGCGTCTCGAAGGGCGAGGGCCCGGACCTTCATCCTTCGAGACGCGCGCAAGAGCGCGCTCCTCAGGATGAGGACGTGCACTATCCCCTCGTCATTGCGAGCGAAGCGAAGCAATCCAGAGTCTTTCCGCGGAGAGATTCTGGATTGCTTCGTCGGGAGGGCTCCTCGCAATGACGTGGATAGAGCGGTGGCTTATCCCCGCCGCTTCGCGTTCGCGGCGATTGCCATCAGCGTGCGCTGGGCGATGGCGGCGGCGAGGGTGGATTGCTTGCGGGTGTCGAGTGCTGCGGTCGCGAGCTGCTCGATGATGCCTGCGAGCCGCGCCACGCTGAAGTTGCGCAGTGCAGTTTCGACTGCGGGCTTCCGCGAAAAATGCAGGCGCGGATAACCACCGTCGAGCACCGCGGATGCAGGCGTGCCGTCGGCGATCGCGAGCGCCGATTTATGCAGCCACGCCGCCTGACGCTGCGCCGCGGAGATGATCACGCCAGGATAGGTGCCGGCGATCATGGCCTTGGCGAACTCGTTTTCGACGATTTCGGGCCGGCCGGCGAAAGCGCCGTCGACGATCGGATCGAGTTTCAGCTCGGACGCGTCGGCGACGACGGACATCACGTCATCCAGCGTGATCTCGCCCTTGCCATGGGCATAGAGCGTAAGCTTGCGCAGCTCGTTGCGCGAGGCCTGGCGGTCGCCGCCGAGGAACGACATCAGCGCCGCGCGGGCGTCCTGCGTGATGCGCAAATTGGCGATGCGGAGCTCGTCTTCCATCAGCTTGGCAAGATCGCGCTCGGTGTCGGGATAGCAGCCGATCGCCACGGCCGTCTTGGCGCGCTCGCACGCCTTGCGCAGTGGCGACTCCGGACGCAGCTCGCCGGCCTCGATCACGACGCGGCAATCCTTCACGCCCATCTCCGCCAGCGTGTCGACGCCGCTGGCAAAGCTGCGTGAGCCGGCACGGATGCGAATGGCGCGGCGGCCGCCGAACAGCGGCACCGTCATCGCTTCATCGACGAGGCGCGACGGCTCGGCGGAGAGCTCGTCGCCGTCGAGCTTGACAAGCGAGAAGGGATCGTTGGGATCATCGACGGCGGACGCGATCAGCGCATCGGCGCGCTCGCGCACGAGGCCGGCGTCGGGACCGTAGAGCAGGATGATCGGACGGCCCGCATCGGGGCGGGCGAGAAAGGCGTCGATCTCTTTTCCGCGCAGCGCGACCATGTTGCCTGGGGTTCGTCATTCCGGGCACCCGGAATGGCGGGATGAATTAAGTGCCCGCGGTGAAGAACGAGGCGAGGCGGGTCGTGATGTTCTCGGCGATCTCGTTGGCGGCGCGATCCTCGGCATCACGTATCGCGCGATTTCGGCTGAAACGCTGATAGGAGCCGGGCATGTCGTAGGACACGCGGGAGAACGTCGTGCCGGTCATCACCGACCTCCCGCTGACCACCTCGATCAAATTGTACTGGGCGTCGAGGCCGTAGTTTTCGCTGCTCGGCAGGCCGGTATTGGGATCGACGATCAGCGACGACTTGCTGCTTGAGAAGCGGATCTCAAGCCGGTGGGTCGGCGGCATGCCCGTGGCGGTGCCGTAGAGCTTGAAGGCCAGCGCGTTGCGGACCTCGACGCCGACACGGGCCTCGCGGGAGGCGTTCGCCTTGTTGATCGGCGGAAGATCGACCCCCATCAGCTTCTCGCGCAGGCCGGGGGTGCCGTCGGTATGTTCGGCATACATCGGATAGAAGCAGCCGGCCGTCAGAGCCGCCAATGCGGCGATCGCCAGCAAGCGGGCTGCGATGCGGATCCTAGCCGACAACATTCACGATCCTCTTGGGGACGATAATCACCTTGCGGACGGGCTTGCCGTCCAGAGCCAGTTTTACCGCATCGAGGGCCAAAACGGCAGCCTCGATTTCCGGATTCTCGGCCGCTGTTGCAACTGTGACCTCACCCCGCTTCTTGCCGTTGACCTGGACCACCAGGGTCACGCTGTCTTCAACCAGCAAATCGCGTTCGATTTGGGGCCAATTGGCCTCCGAAACCAGCCCGGAGTTGCCCAGAACCTGCCAACACTCCTCGGCCAGGTGCGGCATCATCGGGGAGAACAGCTGGACCAGGATCTGGCTGGCCTCCCGGATCGCCCAGACGAGGTCAGGGGCGGGCTGGCCGGGGCGCTGGAGCACCTCCGAAAACGTGTTGGCGAATTCGCGGATATGGGCGAGGCAGACGTTGAAGTGCAACCGCTCGATCCCGGTGGTGACCTTGTCCAGCGCGCCATGGGCGGCCTTGCGCAAGGCGATGGCATCCGGGCCGAAGCTGGCCGGCCGGACTGCGGGTGCGCCCTTGCCGAGTTCCACTGCGTCGTTCACCAACCGCCACAGCCGCTGCACGAAGCGCGAGGCGCCCTGGACGCGCTCGTCGCTCCAGATCACGTCGCGGTCGGGCGGGGAGTCCGACAGCATGAACCAGCGGGCGACGTCGGCGCCGTAGGTCTCGATGATGTCGTCGGGGTCGACCGTGTTCTTCTTCGACTTCGACATCTTCTCGATCGCGCCGACGGTGATGTCCTCACCGGTCGCCATCAGGACGGCGCGCCTGCCGTTGCCGCCGACCTCGATCTTCACCTCGGCCGGCGTGACATAGGTGCCGTCGGCCTTCTGGTAGGTCTCGTGCACCACCATGCCCTGGGTGAACATGCCGGCGAACGGCTCGTCCAGTGCGATGTGGCCGGTCGCCTTCATCGCGCGGGTGAAGAAGCGGCTGTAGAGCAGATGCAGGATCGCGTGCTCGACGCCGCCGATATACTGGTCGACCGGCAGCATCCGGTTGGCGACCGCAGGCGTCGTCGGCGCGTTCTCGTTCCAGGGATCGGTGAAGCGCGCGAAGTACCAGGACGAGTCCACGAAGGTGTCCATGGTGTCGGTTTCGCGCTGGGCCTTGCCACCGCATTGCGGGCAGGTGACGTGCTTCCAGGTCGGGTGATGATCGAGCGCGTTGCCCGGCTTGTCGAAGGTCGCATCGTCAGGCAGCGTCACCGGCAGGTCCGCAGCAGGCACCGGCACCACATCGCATTTGGGGCAATGGATGATGGGAATCGGGCAGCCCCAATAGCGCTGGCGTGAAATGCCCCAGTCGCGCAGGCGGAAGTTCACCTGGCGCTCGCCGACCGGCGCGTTGCCGCGCAGCTCGTTTTCCAGGCGCTTTGCGACCTCGTCCTTGGCCTGATCGATGGTCATGCCGTCGAGGAAGCGCGAATTGATCATGCGGCCGTCACCGTCATAGGCGGTGTCGGTGATGACGAATGTCTTGGGATCCTGGCCCTCGGGGCACACGACCGGAATGTTGCCGAGACCATATTTGTTGACGAAGTCGAGGTCGCGCTGGTCATGCGCCGGGCAGCCGAAGATCGCGCCGGTGCCGTATTCCATCAGCACGAAATTGGCGACATAAACCGGCAGCTTCCAGTTCGGATCGAAGGGATGCACCGCGCGGATGCCGGTGTCGAAACCCTGCTTCTCCGCGGTGTCGATGATCTCCTGCGCGGTGCCGATCTTCTTGATGTCGGCGATGAACTTCGCAAGCTCGGGGTTCTTCGCGGCCGCAGCCTGCGCCAGCGGATGATCCGACGAAATCGCCATGAACTTCGCGCCGAACAGCGTGTCCGGGCGCGTCGTGAAGATCTTCAGCTCGCTCTCGCCGCCGGGGGTCGTCGCCTGATCCAGCGCGAAGCGGACCAGCAGCCCTTCCGAGCGGCCGATCCAGTTGCGCTGCATCAGCCGCACCTTGTCGGGCCAGCGGTCCAGCCCGTCGAGTGCGTCAAGCAGCTCCTGCGAGTACTTCGTGATCTTGAAAACCCACTGGCTCATCTCGCGCTGTTCGACAACGGCACCGGAGCGCCAGCCGCGGCCGTCGATCACCTGCTCGTTGGCGAGCACGGTCATGTCGACGGGATCCCAGTTC
This sequence comes from Bradyrhizobium sp. 21, assembly GCF_023073335.1. Taxonomy (GTDB): domain Bacteria; phylum Pseudomonadota; class Alphaproteobacteria; order Rhizobiales; family Xanthobacteraceae; genus Bradyrhizobium. The sequence goes on along the minus strand of NZ_JADPJG010000035.1, from coordinate 228,266 downwards.
AGCTTGCGCTTCTCGCGCTCGGCCAGGCCGGCGCCGAGCATGTCCAGGAACATCTTCTGCTGGTGCTTGTAGTAGCTGGGGTCACAGGTCGCGAATTCGCGGGACCAGTCCAGCGACAGCCCGATCGAGCGGAGCTGCTTCTTCATTGCGGCGATGTTGTCGTAGGTCCAGGCCTTCGGCGCGACCTTGCGCTCGATGGCGGCGTTCTCGGCCGGCAGGCCGAAGGCGTCCCAGCCCATCGGATGCAGCACGTTGAAACCCTTGGCGCGCATGAAGCGGGCCAGCACGTCGCCGAGCGTGTAATTGCGGACATGGCCGATATGGATGCGCCCCGACGGGTAGGGGAACATCTCCAGCACATAGTATTTCGGCCGCGAATCGTCGTTCTTGGAGACGAAGATCGCCTGCTGGTCCCAGGCAGCCTGCCAGCGCGGTTCGGAATCGCGGGCGTTGTAGCGTTCGGAGGTCATGGAATCGTTGGGTTTTCGTGGGTTCGGGCCGTTCTGAAGACGGCGGACTAGGCCACAAAAGCGGCCGTGGGGTCAACGGGTTGGATACCCGGAGCCGTCTGCCCGCGGCGGCGTGGCGATGCCAGGCCATGGCGGCCTTCCGGGCCCTTTCCGATCAAGCGAACCGGGACCGCCGCCAGCGGGCGATATTAACCCGCCATCATGATTTCCGCAGCGCCGTTATCGATCACCATGATGCCGTGCTCGACGACATTGTTGCGGCCGCGGTGCTTGGCGGCGTAGAGCGCGGCGTCGGCGGCTTCGATCAAATCGCCCGGACGCAAGTTCTCGTTGGGCCGCGTCGCGGCGACGCCGATCGAGACGGTGACGATCATGTGGGCGGAGGTGATGTGCGGCAGGCACAGCTTCAGCACGGCGGCGCGGGCCTGCTCGCCGATTTCGACGGCGCGCGCCACGTCGGTGTTCGGCAGCAACAGGCAGAATTCCTCGCCGCCATAGCGCGCCGCGAAACCCATCGTGTCGGCGGCGATGCCCGACAGCGACTCGCCGAGCCTGGTCAGGCAGGAATCGCCTTCGAGATGGCCGTAGGTGTCGTTGAATAGCTTGAAATGGTCGACGTCGATCATCAAAAGCGCGAGGTCGCTGCCATATTGCTGCGCGCGCATCCATTCGAAGTCGAGCCGGCTCTGGAAGCCACGGCGGTTGGCAAGCCCCGACAGCATGTCGATCGAGGCCATCACCGTGAGCCGGTCGTTACTCGCGATCAGCTCGCGCTCGCGCTGGCTCAGCTGCGCGGCCATCGCATTGAACGCGCGGGCCAGCGGCACGAACTCGGCCGGCAGACGATTGCGTGCAGCGCGCGCCGACAGATCGCCCTCGCCGAGGCGCTTGGCCATGTCGGCCAGCATCTCGATCGGTTTGATCACGAGTTTCTCGGCGGCGATCAGCGCGCCGAGCAGGACGAACATGACGACGAAAGCGAGCTGGAGATAGGCGGTGCGGATGTCGCGGCTGACCGCCGCGGACACCTTGTCCTCATCGATGCTGGCGATCAGGCGGGCATTGGTGCCGGCGATGCGGATGTAGCTGACTGCACGGCGAGAGCCGTCGGCGGCGAGGAACGACAGTGAGCCCTCGTCCTGGTCCGAACGCAACGCGCGGTCGGCGATCGCCGACATTAGCGGCATGTTGTCGAGGGGGCGGCCGACCGCGCTGTGCTGGTCGGCCGGTGCGGCGAGCACGGTGCCGGCGCTGTCGACCAGCACCGCGGTGATGCCGGCGCGGCCACCCAGATTGCTCATGACCTTCGACATCCAGTCGAGGTTGACGGTGGCGAGCACGACGGCATCGGCTACGCCGCTGAAGGCGGACACCGGGTAAACCGCCATCACGGTCGGCGACGGCACCGGCCGCGACAGGATGAAGTCGCTCAGCACGAAACGGCCGGTTTCCTGCGCCTGCTGGAAGTAGGGCCGGTCACTGAGGTCGAGGCCGACATACATGTTGTTGGTGGCGCACTGGATGCGTCCGTCCTGGCCGGCAATCAAAAGCGTGCGGATCCAGGGAAGATTTGACGGCAGGCTCGCGCGCAGCACGTCGCAGCTCTTGCTGATGCCGCCGGCGGAGGCGCGGATGAAGGCTTCCGATTTCAGGATGGTCTCGACCGACGAGATCACCTCACGCTGCGCATCGGCGCTGTGCCTTGCAACGGTGGTGAATTCGGCCGCGGCCTGGGCGATCTGCTTGGCGCGCGTGTCCTCGAGCGAACGGACGCGCTCGAACATCAAGGGCGTCACCAGAATCACCGCGAGCAAAGCAAGCCGCGCCCGGATTCCGAGAACCTGCTTGAGTTTCGCTCGTTTGCGGTTGAAACTGACGTTTGCCATCTTCGCTGCCCACCCCACGGGCCAAGGTAAAGCGAAGGGTTCAAAAACTCTTTCTTGAACTCGGTAAAATTAGAACTAGCTCCGCAACAATCCAGTCTGAACCGACGCCATGACAGATGCCAACGCCACGCCGGCAACCGGCCATTCACCAAACGCGCTCGCCGCGGTCGAAGCCGAAATCGCCCGCGCCTGCAAGGACGCGCGACGGGAGCGCGCCTCCGTGACGCTGATCGCGGTGTCGAAGACGTTCGACGCGGATGCAATTATCCCGGTCGTCGACGCCGGACAGCGCGTATTCGGCGAGAATCGGGTGCAGGAGGCCAAAGGCAAGTGGCCGGCGTTAATTTCTGTTTACTCCGACATCGCGCTGCATCTGATCGGACCGCTGCAATCCAACAAGGCGAAAGAGGCGGTCGCGCTGTTCGATGCCATCCATTCGGTCGACCGCCCGAGCATTTGCCAGGCGTTAGCCAAGGAAATCGAATCCCAGGACAGGCACCCGGAACTGTTCGTCCAGATCAACATCGGCGAGGAGCCGCAGAAGGCCGGCATTGCTCCTGGCGAGGCCGATGCCTTCATCGCGAGCTGCCGCGACACCTACGGGCTGACGATTTCCGGGCTGATGTGCATCCCGCCGGTGGATGAGCCGCCGGCGGCGCATTTCGCGCTGACCGCCAAGATCGCGGAGCGCAATGGTTTGACGAAGCTGTCGATGGGCATGAGCGCGGATTATGCGACCGCCATCATGCTCGGTGCCACGCATGTGCGCGTGGGCAGCGCGATCTTCGGGCACCGGTAGTTGCCGTCGTCCCGGCCTTCGCCGGGCGGAGTGCGTAGCACCTACGCAAATCCCACCGACACCGTCCCGAGCACGCCAAAATCCGCCGCAAAATGATCGCCGGCCTGGATCGGCAGCGGCGGGTGACACGTACCTGTCGTCACCACCTCTCCTGCCCGCAAGGTGATGCCGAGGCCACCGAGCTCGTTGGCCAGCCAGACCAAGGCAAGACGGGGATCGCCAAGCACGTTCTTGCCGTGGCCGAGATAGCGCTGGCCGCGCAGCGTGATCTGCGGCCGCTCCTCGACGAGATCCATCGCGCGCCAGTTCGCGGTGGTTGCCGCGCCCAGCACGAACAGATGCGCGCAGGCATTGTCGGCGATGAGCTGTGCCTCGCCGGCGCTGGCGAAATCGGCAAAGCGCGAATCGGGAATCTCGATCGCGGGGTGCAAGGCATCGACAGCGGCGAGCACCTCGTCGACGGTGTACGGCGCCGCGCGCGGCGGCAGATCGCGCCCCATGCGAAAGGCGAACTCCGGTTCGCCGACGCGCATCGCATTGCCCTTCATCGAGGCGGTGCCGCCATCGGCAATCACGGTGTCGTTCATGATGCGACCGGCCAGCGGTCCCGCGACATTGATGTGCTTCTGTCCTGACTCGCTCGTTGCCGCGATCTTCCAGCCGAACAATTCTCCACTGAGCGCAGCCTGCACGGCGTAACCCTCGGTACGGCTCTGCGGCCGCAACCCTCTCTCCAGCGCGTCAAGCTTGGTGCCGTCGCGCCAATGTTGAACGAGGACGCGCGATGCGGCGGCGATCTGATCCCTGTCGAGCATGTGTCCTCACCCGATGATGATTTTTGTTTTTGGTCCCAGCCGCCGCAGCAATTGTCGCATCGCCGCCTTGGTCATCGAGACGCAGCCTGCGGTCGGGCCGAAATTGTCGCGGGCCAGATGCAAAAACACCGCGCTGCCGCGGCCGGCGATGCGCGGTCGCGTGTTGTGGTCGATTTCGATGATGAAGTCATAGAGATGGTCGGTCCGCTTGAGGCGGTCGCCGCCCTGCCCCTCGCCAAGCCGGATTCCCTGATTGTAGTGGCGGTCCCGGGGGTCCTCGCACCAGGCGTCCGTGTCGCCGATGGTCCGCGCCGGCAAGAAGGTCTGCGGGCGGCTGTGCCGGTCGCCCCGCCACCACAATCGCCGGGGACGAAAAGTGCCCCTCGGCGTGCCGCCGTCGCCTTCGCGCTTGTTCGCCAGAACGCCGCCGCGCCCCAGCGCCACCGGAATCGTCAGCGCCCCCGCGGTCAGCCAGCCCCGGCGCGGATTCCCCGCGGCAGGCTTAACGCGGATCGCGGACAACGGCCCGGCGCTTCGGTTCTTGGTGTAACTAACTGAAGCAGCTTTGGTTTTCATGTGAACGTGCAATGTCGAATTCATTACAGGACATTCATCGAAGCGCCCTGCTATTCTAGGTTAGAGTGCTTCTGGCTTGTGAATCGGTAACAGCCCACTACTTCAACACGAACAATAATAATAACGGCGACCCCTAAACTTCCCTCTCGGCTGGGTGCAGCATGGATGCGCGCCGCGCCGGACCCCAAAAGGATGACCCCCTATGGCCAATGCCCGCAAGATCCTCATCGTGGATGACGATACCGATCTGCGCGACACGTTGGTGGAGCAATTATCGCTGCACGAAGAATTTGAAGCCTCCGCCGTCGATACCGGCGCCAAGGGCGCGAGCGCCGCGAAGGCCAATGCGCCCGATCTCGTCCTGATGGATGTCGGTCTGCCTGACACGGATGGCCGCGAGGTGGTCCGTTCCCTGCGCAAGGGCGGGTTCAAGGCTCCGATCATCATGCTCACCGGGCATGACACCGATTCCGACACGATTTTGGGGCTGGAATCCGGCGCCAACGACTATGTCGCAAAACCCTTCCGCTTCGCCGTGCTGCTGGCCCGTATCCGCGCCCAGCTCCGCCAGCACGAAGCCAGCGAGGACGCGGTGTTCTCGGTCGGCCCCTACTCTTTCAGGCCCGGCTCGAAGATGCTGACCGCCGCCAATGCGCGCAAGGTCCGGCTCACCGAGAAGGAAACCGCCATCCTCCGCTTCCTCTACCGGGCCGGCCAGATGCCGGTCTCGCGCGAGACCCTGCTCCAGGAGGTCTGGGGCTACAATTCCGGCGTCACCACCCACACGCTGGAAACCCACATCTATCGCCTTCGCCAGAAGATCGAGAAGGACGCCGCCAACCCGGAAATCCTGGTCACGGAAGCCGGTGGCTACAAGCTGGTGCCGTGATACGCTTGATGGGCGTGCGAATCGTTTTAGATCGCTGCCCTTGAGCCTCGGACCTGAATGTCAATCGACGACGACGTAGCGCTTCTCGAGCGTGTCCCGACATTGCGCCTGTTGGGGGACGCCTCGTTGCGCATGCTGGCGATCGGATCCGAGCAGCGCAACTTCGTCCGCGGCGACGTCCTGTTCAATCTCGGCGACGATGCCGATGCCGGCTACGTGGTCCAGCGCGGCGCCTTCCGGGTCGATGACGGCGCCGGTGCCGAAATGATCGCCGGTCCCGGTGCGCTGATCGGCGAGCTCGCGCTGGTGGTGCCGATGAAGCGGCCGTCGAGCGCGATCGCGATCGAGCACGCCTCCGTCATCCGCGTCGCGCGCAGCCTGTTTCAGCGCGTGCTCGAAAGTGATCCGGCCGCGGCAGTTCGTCTTCGTGATGAATTTGCAGTGCGCTCCAGTCAGATCGCGAGCGATATCCTGATGGCGGGCGCGAAGCTGACCAGCTGACGTCGTCCCTGGCTTTCGCCAGGGCGACGATCATAGATCCAGCGTCACCGTAACAGGCACATGGTCCGACGGCCGCTCCCAGCTCCGCGCGTCGCGCAAGATCTTGAAGTCCTGGACCGCGTCCTTCAGCGCGTGCGAGACCCAGATGTGGTCGAGCCTGCGGCCGCGGTCGCCGACGGTCCAGTCGGCGGAGCGGTAGCTCCACCATGTATAGACCTTTTCCGACATCGGAATGCGCTCGCGGGCGACGTCGACCCACTCACCGGCTGCCAGCGCGGCTTGCAGCTTTTCGGTTTCGACAGGCGTATGCGAGACCACCTTCAGAAGCTGCTTGTGCGACCACACGTCGTTCTCGTGTGGCGCGACGTTGAGGTCGCCGACCAGGATGTGGCGATCCTCCCCGCGGGGATGCAGCGGCTCGCACGCCTTCATCTCGTCGAGGAAGCGAAGCTTGTGGTCGAATTTTTCGTTCAGCGCGGGATCGGGAATGTCGCCGCCGGCGGGGACGTAGAAATTATGCACCACCAACGGCTTTGAGATCTGTGCCTTCTCGCCGAACGATACCGAGATGTGGCGGGAATCCACCTTGTCGCAGAAGGTGCGGATGTCCTTTGATTCGAACGGAATCTTCGAGACGATGGCGACGCCGTGATAGCCCTTCTGGCCGTTCAACGCGACATGCTCGTAGCCGAGGCGCTTGAAGCGCTTCAGCGGAAAGGCATCGTCGATGCACTTGGTCTCCTGGAGGCACAGCACGTCCGGCCGCGCGCTCTTGAGGAATTTCGCGACAAGGTCGATGCGCAGCCGCACCGAATTGATATTCCAGGTCGTCAGGGAAAAACGCATGAGAGATGCGTCTTAGCAAGCTCTCGTAGGGTGGGCAAAGGCGCAAAGCGCCGTGCCCACCGTCTTTTCGAGCCTGTTACATGAATGGTGGGCACGCTTCGCTTTGCCCACCCTACGGCACCAATGATCTCAACCAGGCGACGGGCCGTAATTGGTGAAATCGATCTTGAACATGCCGGGATCGAGCTTCTTGCTCGTGTCCAGATTATAGACCGCGATCGTGGTGTCGTAGCCCTGAGGATCGGTGACGGTCCACTGCTTCAACTGGCCGTCCTTGGCGCCGAACATCAGCAGGAGGCGGCTGGTGCCGACCAGCGCCTGCTTTTCCTCGATGGTGACGCTGACGAAGACGTCGTCGGCCGAGACGTTGACGACGTTGGTGTCCTTCATCAGGTCGATGCGATCGGACAGCAGGAAGCGCAGCGGCGTCTGCGACAGCGGATAGACGTCCTGCGTGGCGAGCTTGCGGTCGCGCACCACCAGCGACGATCCGTCGGCGACGATGTCGATCGGGCTCGGCGCGTCATATTCGAAGCGCACCTTGCCCGGCTTCTGGATGTAGAAATCGCCTTGCGTCTTGCTGCCGTCGGGGCCGACCTGGACGAAATTCCCGACCAGCGTCGACAACGACGACAAATAGGCGCTGACCTTGGCCGCCTGCGCCTTCTGATTGGCATCGAAGGTCTGGAAGATGCTGCTAGGCACGTTGCGGCGCGGATCCGGAATCACCGGATTCGGCGGCGTCTGCGTCGCGCCGGTAATCGACGGCCCCCCCTGGGGCGCGCCATCGCGGCCCTTCGGCGCGGGCTTCGGCACGGGAACGGTCTGCGCGAACGACGCCGCGGTCACCATCGCGGCGGTGACGAGAAGCACGCCGGCCACGCGCGCGCTTCGCGCGGCGATGGTGGCAGCGAATCGAATGTCCGGATGTCTGATCAACGCGTCGTCCTGTGTGGCTGGCGCCCTTTTAGCGTGATTTCGGCCAAAAGCAGATAACGTTTTTGCGTGCAATGATGGCTTGAGGCGGCTCGCCTCACATATGGCTGTCTTCTTCCTCGACCAGAATCTCGCGCTTGCCGGCGTGGTTGGCGGGTCCGACGATACCCTCCAGTTCCATGCGCTCCATCAGCGATGCGGCGCGGTTGTAGCCGATCTGAAGACGGCGCTGGATGTAGCTGGTCGAGGCCTTGCGGTCGCGTTTGACGATGGCAACCGCCTGCGAGAACAAATCGCCGCCGCCGTCCGCGCCCATGCTGGAGGCGTCGAACACCGCGCCGTCCTCGTCCTCGGTGGGCTCTTCGGCGGTAACGGCTTCGAGATATTCCGGCTGGCCTTGCGTCTTGAGGTGACGCACCACCTTCTCGACTTCCTCGTCCGACGCGAACGGTCCGTGCACGCGGCTGATGCGGCCGCCGCCGGCCATATAAAGCATGTCGCCCTGGCCGAGCAGCTGCTCGGCGCCCATCTCGCCCAAAATGGTTCGGCTGTCGATCTTGGACGTCACCTGGAAGGCGATGCGGGTCGGGAAGTTGGCCTTGATGGTGCCGGTGATGACGTCGACCGACGGACGCTGCGTCGCCAGGATCACGTGCAGGCCGGCGGCGCGCGCCATCTGCGCGAGGCGCTGCACCGCGCCTTCGATGTCCTTGCCGGCGACCATCATCAGATCCGCCATTTCGTCGACGATGATGACGATGTAGGGCAGCGGGTCGAGCGAGAGCTTCTCTTCCTCGTAGATCGCCTTGCCGGTTTCCTTGTCGAAGCCGGTATGCACCGTGCGCGTCGGCTCCTCGCCCTTGGCCTTCAGTTCGAGCAAGCGCGTGTTGTAGCCGTCGATGCTGCGCACGCCGAGCTTGGCCATGTTCTTGTAGCGCTCTTCCATCTCGCGCACGGCCCATTTCAGCGCGACCACCGCCTTCTTCGGGTCGGTCACAACCGGCGTGAGGAGATGGGGAATGCCGTCATAGACGGAGAGTTCGAGCATCTTGGGATCGACCATGATCAGGCGGCACTGGTCGGGGCGCAGCCGGTAGACCAGGCTGAGGATCATGGTGTTGATCGCGACCGACTTGCCGGAGCCGGTGGTGCCGGCGATCAGCATGTGCGGCGTGCGCGCGAGATCGATGATAACAGGGTCGCCGCCGATGGTCTTGCCGAGGCAGAGCGGCAGTTTTGCAACCGTGTCGACGGTCTCCTTGGCGATCAACAGTTCGCGCAGATACACCTTTTCGCGATGCGCGTTCGGCAGTTCGATGCCGATGGCGTTGCGGCCGGGCACGACGGCGACGCGTGCCGACAATGCGCTCATCGAGCGGGCGATGTCGTCGGCAAGGCCGATCACGCGCGACGATTTGATCCCGGGCGCCGGCTCCAGCTCGTACAGCGTGACGACGGGGCCCGGATGGGCCTTCACGATCTCGCCACGTACGCCGAAATCCTGCAGCACGCCTTCGAGCGCGCGCGAATTGGCTTCCAGCTCGGCCTTGCTGAGCGGCTGGCGATCGCCGGCCTTGGGCGCGGCCAGCACGGACACGGACGGAAGTTCGAACTTGTCGGAGGATTTTTTGGAAGCGGCCTTCGGCGCAGCCTTCTTGCGCGGGGCGCGGGCGGCCGGCTCCTCCTCTTCCTCTTCCTCGTCCTCTTCTTCGTGATCGTCCTCGTGGTCCTCGTCTTCGGACTGCGGCGAGATCGACGCCGCGGCGCGGCCGCCGCCAAGATTCGGCTCCTGGCGGCTGAACGCAACAGCCTTGGTCTTCGGTCCGCTCGAGACCAGCGAGCGGTAAGCAGCGCCAAGCAGCCAAATCAACCGCGCCTTCGTGCTCATCACCGCATGAAACAGCCAGCCCAGCGACACCGAACCGCGATCGCTCTCTCCGTCTTCGTCGAGCGGCTTGTCGTCGTCCTCGATCTCCGCGAGCTCGTCGTCACGCTCACGTGCGCCGAGGCCGCAGGCGATCAGGAAGGTCGCCGCCATCGCGGCGAACAGGATCGCGCCCAGCACCATGCGATAGATCGTGCCGGCCGGCCCAAAAATCACCGCGGGGGCGCGCACCAGCGCATCGCCGACCACGCCGCCGAGGCCGGTCGGCAGCGGCCATGCGCCGCCATGCGGCCAGCAGCTGACAAAACCAGCGGCGATCACCGTGCAGAGGATCCAGGAGCCGAGCCGCAGCGCTTCGCGGTCGAACGCGCGATGCGTCATCATGCGCCAGCCCCAGACCGCGACGGTCAGGACCAGCATGATGGCGCCGAGGCCGAGGATCTGCATCGCAAGGTCGGCGCCGATCGCGCCGGCATAGCCGAGAATGTTGCGGATCGGCCGCGAGGTCGCGTGGCTGAGGCTGGGATCCTGCACCGACCAGGTCATCAGCGCGGCCGAGGCGACGCCCGACAGCGTGATCAGGCCGAAGCCGGCGAGCTCGCGCACGCGCCGCGCCAGCCCCTCGCGGATCGACGCCGGCAGATGGCCGACCAGGGGAATGACACGTTCGATTGCCGACATGCTCATGGGCCCCGCCTAACCCAGAGTCTCGACCAGGCGGTGCAGCGCCTGCGCCGTGGTCTCGCCATCCTGCACCAGCGCCAGGCGAATGTAGCCTGCGCCGGGATTGAAGCCGTTGGGCTGGAGCCGCGCCAAAAAGCTGCCGGGCACCACGCGCACGCCTGCTTCCGTGAAAAGTTTTAGACACACCGACACATCGTCGCCGAGCGCGGATGTGTCGAGCCAGACGCAGAAGCCGGCATCGGGCCGGCGATAGCCGTAGCGATTGCCGATGATCTGGTCGGCGAGATCGAACTTGATCCGGTAGAGCCGGCGGTTCTCCTCGACATGCGCTTCGTCGCCGTACGCAACGGTCGCGACCTGCTGGAGCGGCACTGGCACCTGCGGTGCTGCAATGTTGCGCAGCTCGAGGAACATGCCGATCAACTTCTTGTCGCCGGCGGCGAAGCCGACGCGCAGGCCCGGCAGGTTGGAGCGCTTCGACAGCGACTGGAACGCAACCACGCGGGTGAAATCGGGGCCGGCGCATTCGAGCGCGCTGCCCGGCGCTTCGCGCGTGTAGATCTCGGAATAGCACTCGTCGCTGAGGATCACGAAGCCGTAGCGGTCGGCGAGCTGCTTCAGCCGCCTGAAATAGTCGGGCTTGGCGACCGAGCCTTGAGGGTTGGCGGGCGAAGCCAGATAGAACGCCACCGTGCGCGCCAGCGTCGCCTCGTCGATGGCATCGAGATCGGGCAGGAAGCCGTTTTCGACGGTGGTCGGCAGGTAGATCGGCTCGCAAGCGGCTGCGTGGGCGCCAGCGCCATAGACCGGATAGAACGGGTTCGGCATCAGGATCGCGGGCTTGCCGGGACGCGGACCGACATAGCGCGCCGCTGCGATCGCCGCGAGGAACAGCCCCTCTCGGCTGCCATTGAGGACGAGAATCTCGCTCTCGGGGTCGAGCGGCCGCGGCAGGTTGAAGCGCGACGACAGCCAGGCACCGGCAGCCTTTCGGAACGGGTCGGTGCCCTTGTTCGCCGGGTAACGGCCGAAATCGGCGATGTGCTGGGCGAGCACCGGGCCGACGAAGTCCGGCACCGGGTGCTGCGGTTCGCCGACGGCGAGCGAAATCAAGGGCTTGCCAGGTTGATGCGGCGCCAGCAGCTCATTCAGCCGGACGAAGGGTGAGCGCCCGGTATCGGAGCTTCCACCGGCCTGCGGCGCGCGGGATGAAGCAGTCATAGCCATTCTGGGCGCCAGCACTCTTGGAACAGCCGGTCGCATGGATACGCCGGCGGGAAGCGGTTCAGTTCACCATAGATAGGGCGAGGTTAAGACGCGATTAACCATCGGTCGCCGCCTCCGTCCAGAGCAGGAATAATGGCGCCGGATTACAGGGGGTTGGGGCGGCTTAACCTCTCCCGCTGCGGGAGAGGTCGGCGCGCAAGCGCCGGGTGAGGGCTCTATCCTCACGGGGTCCTCGATTGCGGGGGCAGCCCCCACCCCGGTCCTCCCCCGCAAGCGGGAGAGGGAGCGCACCGTCGCCGCGGCATCAGTGCCCCGGCAGCTTCTCGAACGTCGGCATGCCCGCGGGGATGGCGTGGAATTCCTGCTTGTCGCAGGTGTAGATCGCCATCTGCGGATGGAACTGATCCGGTTCGTCCAGCGTGCCGACCTTCAGGATCGCCGCCGGCAGTCCCGGAACCTTGGTCACCAGATGCGTGCCGCACTCGGCGCAGAATTCGCGGGTCACGGCGCGCTCGAGGTCCTTGCGCGTGAACTGCTTGGGTTGCCCGATGATGTAGCTGAAGCCGGCTGCCGGCATCGCGATGAACGTGTTGGGCGCGCCGCCCGAGATGTACTGGCATTCGCGGCAATGACACTGGGCCTGCATCATCGGATCGCCCTCGGCCACGTAGCGCACTTCGCCGCAATAGCATCCGCCTTCCAAACGCATGACGACCTCCCGATTGTTGTTTTTGTGGTCGGTATTTCTGCGCCGGCTGCCTGGAATGGCAATCTTTTTCTTCGCCTGATGGATGAAAAAGAAAGGGGCTCCAACTTGCGCTGGAGCCCCTCAACGGTCGGGACATTGCCGGGTATGTGCCCCAAACCGTAGTTGTGGGCGCGACTTCCGAGGAGGCCTCGCCCGGGAGGAGACTTACATGTTGTAGGCGCGCTCGGTGTGCTCGGTGATGTCCAGACCTTCACGCTCGGTCTCGACATTGGCGCGGAGGCCAACGATCACATCGACGACCTTGTAGAGGATCGCCGAACCGACGCCTGACCACACCAGCGTGGTGCAGACGGCCTCGATCTGGGAGATCATCTGCGCCGCGAAGTCGTAATCGGCAACCTTCGGCGGGATGGCGGTGTAGTCGATGATCCCGGCACCGCCGAGAGCAGGATTGACCAGGATGCCGGTGCCGAGAGCGCCGATGATCCCGCCGATGCAGTGCACGCCGAACACGTCGAGGGAGTCGTCGTAGCCGAGCGCGTTCTTCACGACGGTGCAGAAGAACAGGCAGACCACGCCGACCACGAGACCGAGGACGATCGCACCCATCACGCCGGAGAAGCCGGCCGCCGGCGTGACCGCCACGAGGCCCGCGACGGCGCCGGAGATGACGCCGAGCACCGACGGGTGACCCTTGATGATCCACTCCGCGAACATCCACGACAGCGCGGCGGCTGCGGTGGCGACGAAGGAGTTGGTCATGGCGAGGGCTGCGCCGCCATTGGCTTCGAGGTTGGAGCCGGCGTTGAAGCCGAACCAGCCGACCCAGAGCAGCGAGGCGCCGATCATCGACATGGTCAGAGAGTGCGGAGCCATCAGCTCCTTGCCGTAGCCGGTGCGCTTGCCGATCAGGAGAGCGCCGACGAGACCTGCGATGCCGGCGTTGATGTGCACCACGGTGCCGCCAGCGAAGTCGATCGCGCCCTTCTTGAAGATCCAGCCGGCGTCGGCGTTGATCTCGTCGAGCTTGGCCTGAGCCGCAGTCTTCGCCGCGCCGTCAGCCGCGGCGGCAAGTGCCTTGGCCGCATCCTGGATCGCGTCCGGGCCGGGCCAGTACCAGACCATGTGCGCGATCGGGAAGTAGATCAGCGTGACCCAGAGCGGGATGAAGAGGGCGATCGCCGAGAACTTCATGCGCTCGGCGAAGGCGCCGACGATGAGGGCGGGCGTGATCGCCGCGAAGGTCATCTGGAAGCACATATAGATGAGCTCCGAGATGTTGGCGTCGACCGAGAAGGTCGCAGCCTTCGAGTCGGTGGTGACGCCCATCATGAAGGCCTTGGAGAAGCCGCCGATGAAGTCCGAGCCGCCGGTGAAGGCGAGGCTGTAGCCGTAGACGGCCCAGATCACGGTGACGATGCAGACGGTGTAGAACACCTGCATCAGGACCGAGAGCATGTTCTTGGAACGGACGAGACCGCCGTAGAACAGCGCGAGGCCGGGGATCGTCATCAACAGCACGAGCACTGTCGATGTCAGCATCCAGGCGTTGTCTCCCTTGTTGACCGTTGGCTCGGCATAGGCTGCGGTCGCAGCGAACAGGCCGACTGCGAGAGCCGCCAATCCCGCGCCATAGGGACGCTTAAACGTCATTTCATTTACTCCTGATTGAATTTTTGGTTGAGCGCGAAATCAAAGTGCCGCTGCGTCGGCCTCGCCGGTGCGGATGCGAACCGCATGGTCGAGGTTGATGACGAAGATCTTGCCGTCGCCGATCTGTCCGGTTTTAGCGGCGGACGTGATGGCGTCGATGGTCTTGTCGACCTGGTCGGAGGCGACAGCGACCTCGATCTTGATCTTGGGCAGGAAGCTCACGGCATATTCGGCGCCGCGATAGATTTCCGTATGGCCCTTCTGGCGGCCATATCCCTTGACTTCCGTCACCGTAAGACCGTGAACGCCGATGGCGGTCAGGGCGTCACGGACTTCTTCCAGCTTGAATGGCTTGATAATCGCCATAACAATTTTCATGGGTCCTATCCTATCCCCGCTTGAGCCCGGTCCGGACGTGGCCGGGCGTTTCTCGACTGGTTCGCCACGAGGGAGAAAGTTCACTACGCGGGCACAGCCAGGACCCATAGAATCAAATGCCGTGCCAGATCGGGCACGTTGGCTAACGGACTATGAAAACGGGTGTTTTCGCGTTTAACGCGTATTGCGGTGCAGTGCGCCATTACGTCGCGCTCAATACGTGGTCATGACTGATCAAAAACAAGGCACGACAGGCCGCCGACACAATGTTGCACAGGGCTCGGGCAGCGGAACGGTAATTCAGTAAGGTGACCGCCTCTTGGAGGGCTTCGCCGTGCTGCGAAATATCCAGTCCCTCGAACTCGTGCTCACAGGATACGCGCAAGGGGCGCGAACCGGCCGACCAGCTTGAGCAGGACGAAGCTCACCGGACGGTATCCGGCTGAGCGCCTCTGTCGGACCATCAGGCGGCGCCGCGCTCCGCAAACACCCTATCGATCAGTCCCCATTCGACGCCTTGCTGCGCGGTCATGAAGTGGTCGCGGTCCAGGGTCCGTTCCACCTCCGTCTCGGAGCGCCCGCAATGTTGGGCATAGAGCCGGATGAGACGCCGCTTGGTTTCCTGCATTTCGTTGGCATGGATCAGGATGTCGGAGGCCTGGCCTTGAAAGCCGCCGAGCGGCTGATGCACGTGGAGGCTCGCATTGGGCAAGGCGGCGCGGTGACCGGGCTCGCCGGCCATCAGCAGGAACGAGCCCATGGAGCGCGCGGTGCCCATGCACAGTGTATGGACCGGCGCCTTGATGAACTGCATGGTGTCGTACATCGCAAGGCCGCTGGTGACCACGCCGCCGTAGGAATTGATGTAGAGATTGATCGGCTTGTTTGGATTGTCCGCCTCCAGGAACAGCAACTGCGCGCAGACCAATCCTGACATCGCATCATTGACCTCGCCGTTGAGGAAGATGATGCGCTCGCGCAACAGCCGCGAGTAGATGTCGAAGGATCGTTCGCCGCGGGCGGATTGCTCGACGACCATGGGGACGAGTTGAAGCATGTCGCGCATCGGCGACCTCCATTCCTAAAGGTGATGAAGTCTAGGGGTGATGAAGTCGTATGGCCGTCAGGCCGCGCGCATCAGGCAGCAATTGGTGTTGGCCGCCCGCGGCAGCTTGGCTCGATCGTCACAGGTCTGGATGATGCGAAAGCGGGTGCCGCCGGCGTCGTTTGGTTCGAGCCGGAAGGTGACCTGGGTTTCGCGAAACGGCGGCTCGGACTCGCGGAGCCGGTAGCGCACCTCTTCGCCTGGGATCGATGATTCAGGCTCGGCGCCCGCAAGGTCGCAATCCGGCAGCCAGCGCTCGCGCAAAGCGGGAATGGTTACGGCGCGCCAGACCTTCCCTGGCGGCGCATCGAATTCATATTCGAGCACCAGAGTTTCTTCGAGCACCGAGGCTGCGTCGGCAGGATCAGGCTTCGCTGCGTCGCTCATTGATCCATATCCTTCAAGAGATCGGCGAGTGCTTCCATGCGCTTCGGCCAATAGGCGCGGTAGCGCGCAAGCCATGTCCCGATGGTGGCGATACCGTCCGGGTCGACCTCGTAATTCACAAAGCGGCCCTGCCGCTGTTCGCGCACCAGGCCTGCCGAACGCAACACCGCGAGATGCTGCGACATCGCCGGTTGGCTGATCTCCAATCCGTCGCGCAAAGCGCTGGCATTCAGGCTGCCGCCAGCGAGCTTGTCAAAGACCTTGCGGCGGGTCGGATCGGCCAGCGCCTTGAAGATATCGGCTTCGATCATGTCGACACATAAGCATACGCTTATGTGTCGCGCAAGCCCTTACTGCCAAGCGCTTACTGCAAAGCTTCGCCGTGCTGCGAGATATCGAGCCCCTCGAGCTCGTGCTCGCGCGACACACGCAAAGGCACGAACAGGCCGACCAGCTTGAGAAGAACAAAACTCACGCCCGCCGACCAGACGAAGGTGACGGCGACTCCATAGAGCTGGATCAGGAGCTGCTGCGGATGGCCCTCGAGCAGGCCGGCGGTGCCGCCGATCGCGCTCGTCGCGAACACGCCGGCCAGCAGCGTGCCGGTCAGCCCGCCGATGCCGTGGACGCCGAACACGTCGAGCGAATCGTCATAGTCGAAGCGGTGCTTCAGCCAAGTGCAGGCCCAGTAGCAAACGAGGCCTGCGATCACGCCGATGACGATGCCATGCCAGGGCGCCACGAAACCCGAGGCCGGCGTGATGGTGCCGAGGCCGGCGACCGCGCCGGAGATCATGCCGAGCACGGAAGGCTTGCGCCGTGTCGACCATTCGATCGCGCCCCAGGTCAGTGCGCCGGAGCAGGCTGCGAGATGGGTGGCGATGATCGCCAGCACCGCGCGCGAATTGGCCGCGCCTGCCGAGCCGCCGTTGAAGCCGAACCAGCCGACCCACAACAGGCCGGTGCCCATCACCGCAAGCGACAGATCGAATGGCGAAAGATTTTCGGTGCCGTAGCCGTGACGGCGTCCCATCACCTTCGCTGCGACGAGGCCAGCGGTGCCGGCCGACAGATGCACCACGAGGCCGCCGGCGAAATCCAGCACGCCCATGCCGGCGAGGAAGCCGCCGCCCCACACCCAATGCGCCAGCGGAATGTAGACGAAGATGAACCAGGCGACGGAGAACAGCAGATAGGCCGAGAACCGCATCCGGTCGGCGACCGAGCCCGCGACCAGCGCCACCGTGATGATCGCAAACGTCATCTGGTACAGCATGAACAGCGCTTCCGGGATCGTCTTCGCCGCCGGGTTGACGCTGTCCATGGTCATGCCGACGAGAAACCAGCGGTCGAGCGAGCCCATCCACGGGCCGTCGCCGACGAAGCACAGCGAATAGCCGAACGCGACCCAGAGAATGGAGATGATCGTCACCGCGGCGAGGCTTTGCGCCATGGTGGCGAGCACGTTCTTCTTGCGCACCATGCCGGAATAGAACAGCGCGAGCCCCGGGATCGTCATCATCAGCACCAGCGCGGTGGCGACGATCATCCAGGCGGTGTCGGCGGTGTTGATCTCGGAATTCGCGGCGTGCACCGGCGATGCGATGATGGACGCAAGTCCGATCGGCGCGGCCATAGCAGCCGCGCGGCGCAGCAATCCCGCCATGTCGTTTCCCCCAGCATAGTGATTGCGTCGCACGCTGTGGCGCCGTTGCCCGGTGCGATCGAAGAAGAATCAGAGCGTTTTCGAGCGAAGCGGATACCGGTTCGCGTCAAGAAAACGCGTCAAAACAAAAGAGTTAGAGCGCGTCGCTGTCGGTCTCGCCGGTGCGAATGCGGGTCGCGTGATCGATCGGCGTGACGAAGATCTTGCCGTCGCCGATCTGGCCGGTGCGCGCCGTCGCGGTGATGACGGCGACGGCCTTCTCGGCGATATCGGAGGCCACCGCGATCTCGATGCGCAGCTTCGGCAGGAAGTTCACGACATATTCGGCGCCACGATAGATCTCGGTGTGGCCCTTCTGGCGGCCATAGCCCTTCACCTCGGTCACGGTCATGCCGTGGACGCCGATCGCCGTCAGTGCCTGGCGGACTTCATCGAGCTTGAAGGGTTTGATGATCGCGACGACGAGTTTCATGGTCAGGCCTATTCCCCGGGGATGCACCGCGCCGTATGTCCCCGGCGCTGCGCCAATCTGGCATCTTTCCGGGCAAATGGCATAAAAAACTTGCAGATTGAAGCGGAAAAACGTTGAGCCATGTGAACGGCCGCCTCTGTACAGGGCAGCCGTTCATCCTCCAGAATGCGTTTTTGGCATGGATGCGGTGAACCCCAGCGGTGAACCTAAGCGTGCCGGCCGGTACATAAGTATGTTTGAGGGGGACGCTTCATGGCGAGTTGGTTCTACGCATCCGAGGGCAAGCAGCAGGGGCCCTATCCGGAAGGGCAATTCCGCGACCTGGTCGCGCAAGGGATTGTGCGCCCGGATACGCTGGTGTGGTCGGAGGGTATGGCCGGCTGGCAGAAGGCCGCCGAAATCCCCGGCCTGGTCGGTGGGGCCGGTGGGCCGCCGATGATGCCGACCGGCGGGCCCCCGATGATGGGCTCCAGCGCTTATGCCGGCGGCGGGGGCGGAGGATCGCTGGCGGTTGATTTCGGCATCCTCGAATTCACTTGGCGCAGCATCGTGATGCTGATCGGCATGTGCTTCATCATCCCGGTGCCGTGGGTGTTCGTCTGGTACACGAAATGGATCGTGTCCTGCGTCAAGGTCCCCGGGCGGCCCAATCTCAGCTTCACCGGCAATGCGATGGCGCTGGTGCCCTGGTATTTCGGCTTCATTGTTCTGGCGATCGTGATCGGCTTCCTCGGCGTCCCGTTGCTGAGCAATTTGATATTCATCGCCCAGATCGTTCTCTACTGGCTCCTGATCAAATGGATGGTGGCCAACCTCGCCTCCAACGGGCAGCCGCTCGGCCTGAGCTTCACCGGCACGGTCTGGGCCTATGTCGGCTGGAGCCTGCTGTTTGCGATCTCCATCATCACCATCATCGGCTGGGCCTGGGTCGCCGCAGCTCAGATGCGCTGGTTCTGCCGCAGCATCGAAGGCACGCGGCGCGAGATCGTCTTCAACGGCAGCGGTCTCGGGATTCTCTGGCGGGGCATCGTGGCCGCATTCCTGTGCGGCTTCCTCATCCCGATCCCGTGGGTGTATCGCTGGATCATGAACTGGTTCGCGTCGGAGACTGTCTTGGCTCCGCGCGGATCGCTCCGGGCATGACCTCGAGAGGCATAAGCGCGATCGATCGTGCTTATGCCTCTTAGGCTTTCCGTTCGCGCACCGAGCCTTCCTGCGCGACCGAAGCCACCAGCGTGCCATCAGGCTTGAAGATCGAGCCGCGGGTTAACCCGCGGCCGCCTCTCGCGTTCGGCGAATCCTGCGCGTAGAGCAGCCATTCGTCGGCGCGGAACGGGCGGTGAAACCACATCGCGTGGTCGAGGCTCGCGGGCATCATGCGCTTGTCGAACAGCGTGCGGCCATAGCGCGCCATGATCGCATCCAGCAGCGAGAAGTCCGACGCATAAGCCAGCGCGCACATGTGCAGCGCCGGATCGTCCGGCAGCGTCGCGGCGGTCTTGATCCAGACATGGATGCGGCCGTCCTCGATCTGCTGGCCGAAATAACGGCCGAGCTCGACCGGGCGCAGCTCGATCGGACGGTCGGATTCATAGTAGCGGCGGATGAACTCCGGCATCTCCTTGAACATCGGCTGCTTCGCCACTTCCTCCGCCGTGAGCTTTTCCGGGGGCGGCACGTCGGGCATCTTGTCTTGGTGATCGAACGCGCTCTCTTCCTCCGCGTGGAACGACACCATGATCGAGAAGATCGCGTTGCCATGCTGGATCGCAGTGACGCGTCGCGTCGAGTAGCTCTTGCCGTCGCGCAGGCGCTCGACCTGGTAGATGATCGGGATCTGCGGATCGCCCGGCAGGATGAAATAGCAATGCAGCGAATGCGGCAGCCGGCCCTCGACGGTGCGGCAAGCTGCAACCATCGCCTGACCGATCACCTGGCCGCCGAACACCCGCTGCCAGCTGGTCTTCGGACTGTTGCCGCGGAACAGATTCACCTCGAGCTGTTCGAGGTCGAGGATCGAGATCAGGTCGATCAGGCTCTTGGACATGGAATTCAGCTTTCGCATTGCCGCCCCGGGGGTTCGCTGCTCCGGAATGACACAATGGGGCTCTTCGCCCTTGTTTCACCGCACTGTTTCGCCCACCTCAAGTCTGCTAGCAAGACCAGGATTGAGCCGGGAATTGGGTATGTCGCAGGGTAGCATTGTCATCGGTGGCGGCGCATTTGCAGGCCTGGCGCTGGCCTTGGCGCTGCGCCAGGGGCTTGGCCCCGAGATCCCCGTCATCGTCGCCGATCCCGCGCTAGCGACACGGCCAAGCCGGGACCCGCGCGCCACCGCGATCGTGGCCGCCTGCCGCCGCCTGTTCGAGGCGATCGGCGCCTGGGACGACGTCAGGGGCGACGCGCAGCCGATCCTCGACATGGTCGTCACCGATTCCAAGCTGGAGGACGCCACTCGCCCGGCGTTCCTCAACTTTGCCGGCGACGTCGCGCCCGGCGAGCCTTTCGCGCATATGGTCGAGAACCGCCGCCTGATCGATGCGCTGGTGGTGCGCGCCGAGGCCGAGGGCATCGATCTCCGCGCGACCACGGTGACGACTTACGACGCGCGCCCCGAAGGCATCGACGTAACGCTCGGCGACGGCAGCGTGATCGCGGCGAGCCTGCTGGTCGCCGCCGACGGTGCGAAGTCGAAGCTGCGCGAGCGCGCCGGCATCGCCACCCATGGCTGGGAATACGATCAATCCGGCATCGTGGTCACCGTCGGCCATGAGCGCGATCACGAGGGCCGCGCGGAAGAGCATTTTCTGCCCGCGGGTCCGTTCGCGATCCTGCCGCTTTCAGGCAAGCGCTCGTCGCTGGTGTGGACCGAGCGCCGTAGCGAGGCCGCGCGCATCATTGCGTTGAGCGACGAGGAATTTCACGGCGAGCTCGAGCAGCGCTTCGGCCTGCATCTCGGCGAGGTGAAGGCACTCGACAAGCCGCGCGCGTTCCCGCTGTCCTATTTCGTGGCGCGCTCGTTCATCGCCGAGCGTCTCGCGCTGGTCGGCGATTCCGCCCACGTCATTCACCCCATTGCGGGCCAGGGCCTCAACATGGGGCTGAAAGACGTCGCCGCGCTGGCCGAGGTCGTGGTCGATGCGGCGCGGCTCGGCATGGATCTCGGCGGCGCCGACGTGCTCGAACGCTACCAGCGCTGGCGCCGCTTCGACACCATGGCGATGGGCGTTGCCACCAACTCGCTGAACTTCCTGTTCTCCAACCAATCGACGCTGCTGCGCACCGTCCGCGACATCGGCCTCGGCCTGGTCGACCGCGCCCCGCCGCTGAAGAATCTTTTCATTCGCCAGGCCGCTGGTTTGACGGGCGAGATACCGCGGCTGTTGAAGGGCGAGGCGTTGTAGCGCCGCGCGGCCCCCCTATCCGCCGTCGTCCCGGCGAAGGCCGGGACCCATACGCCGCAGCAATCGTTTTGCGAAGACTCGGAGTTACCAGCTCGCGCCGCAACTTCTCTCTGTGGTTATGGATCCCGGCTTTCGCCGGGATGACAGTGAGTGTGTGGAGCGGTCATCGCGCCATTCTGCGCGCACAACCTCAACCTCAATCGATCTTGCGCGCCTCTTCCGGCAGCATGATCGGAATGCCGTCGCGAATGGGATAAGCGAGCCTGGCGCTGCGCGAGATCAGCTCCTGCTTTGCAGAATCGAACTCAAGCGGACCCTTGGTCAGCGGGCAAACCAGAATCTCCAGCAATTTGGGATCGACGCTGGGTTCGGGGCGTTCGGTGGGCGCGTTCATGGGAGTCTCCGGCAATTGGCTTGCCTCTAGCACAGAAAGTTGCGGCCGCCCATCGTGCTCCACTAGGCCGATACCATCCGCAGGATCTCGTCGAGCAGGTCCTGGAGCCGCGCGGCCGGCACCGGCGGGCTCGACAGGGCGAAGCCGAGAAATGTCCAGTACAGGATTTGCGCGCGGGCTCGCGCCGCCGCTGTATCGAGACCGCGCTTCTCCAGCAGCCCTTCGATATAGTCGAGCCTGCGCCGGTCGATTGCACGCACCGCCGTTTGTGCCGCGGCATCGAAGGCCGCCCAGTTCCGCACCGCGCGCTCGAGGTCGAGCCGTGCACCAAAGGTCCTGCGCAGCAGCGCTTTCAGCGGCTCGTCGCTGGCGGCTTCGACATCGGCGATGATCTGCTCGGCCGCGATCTCGCGCCAGCGCTTCAAGAGGGCAGCGTGGAACGCGCCGAGATCGGCGAAATGCCAATAGAAGCTGCCGCGCGAAACGCCCATGGCTTTCGCCAGCGGATCGGCCTTCAGCGCGGTGAAGCCGCTTTTGGCGAGCGCCTTCAGTCCCTCCTGGATCCAGTCGTCGGCGGAGAGCTGTTCGGTCATGGTGGTTCCCGGAAATCGCACCATACACTAGTGTATTGACAGTCCGCAGGCCAGCGCCTATCTCACCATACACGGCTGTATGGACGAGGCCGTAAGGAGCTTTGACGATGCGTGATCTCTTGCTCCAGTGCGCCGGCGTCGTGACCATCGTCGTCGCCCTCATCCATGGCATTCTCGGCGAAGCAAAGGTCTTTGCCCGCGCCCGTATCGAGCCGGAACGGCTCCGCACCCTGATCCGGCTTGTCTGGCAGGCCTCGACTGTCGCCTGGATCGGCGGTGGGGTGCTCCTGCTCGCGGCGCCCTGGATGGAATCGGAGCCGGCGCGCCACTGGATCGTCGCCACCATGGGCTGTGTGTTCGGCTTCTCCGCTCTCGCCAACGCATGGGCCACGCGCGGGCGGCACTTTGGCTGGATGGCGCTCAGTGCCGTCGTCGCCATGGCGGTCGCCGGCTATTAGCACGCCATCTCAAACCGTGAGGCGTAAGGCCGCACTGGCTCGTCAAATGCATGCGGCACACGGAGAGCACTGATCTTTTTCGGATCGTTAGAATAACTCTAAGGCCTCCTGCCTCCGAACCGGATTGACTTCATCATCGGCTTCGCTTCCTTCGGTCCCGCTTCGCGCCACGCGCGCACACGACAGAGGAGGAGACGTTCGTGAAGGTCATTCGTGTTGTTGCCATCGCACTGACGATCGGGATTGGGATGAGCTCGGCGGCCATGGCCGACGGTTTCAAGGATTGCACCAAGCTCGACAAGGCGTCGTGGAAGCCGGCGAGCGACGCCGAAGCCAAGGCCAAGGCGCTCGGCTACGAGGTGCGGCGTTCCAAGATCGAAGGCTCGTGCTATGAGGTCTATGGCGTCAAGGAAGGCAAGCTCTACGAGCTGTTCTACAGCCCCGAAGATCTCAGCCTGAAGCACACGATTGCCAAGTAGGTCAGTTTGAGGGTGGTCCACGCTTGATCGAAAAAGCGGTGCCGGAAGCGCGCGGGGCGGTCGACAGGAGCCCCGCGGATCGAACCGCTCCGCGGACGGTCGCAGTCTGGGACCTCCCGCTACGCCTCTGGCACTGGGCTTTCGCGGCCAGCGTTCTGGCCGCGTGGTTCACGCCCACCGTCTATGACAGACTGCACCGCATCGCCGGCTATACGGTGCTCGCGCTCCTGGCCTTCCGCCTCGCCTGGGGGTTCTGGGGAAACCGCTATTCGCGCTTCCGCATGATCGGCGTCAGGCTTCGTGCCGCGCCAAACTATCTCTGGAATCTGCGCCGCGGCATCACGGGCCGCTACATCGGGCTCAATCCGGCCGGCACGTTGATGCTGGTGGCGCTGCTGCTGTCGATCGCGGTCTCGGCGATCACGGGCGCGATGTCGGTGACCGTGACCTTCTTCGGCGTCTGGTGGATCGAGGATACCCACGCCTATGCGTCGGACGCCGTCATCGTGCTGGTCGTGCTGCACGTCGTGGGCGTGGTTCTGATGGGACTTCTCCAGCGCGAGAACCTGATCCGCGCAATGATCACCGGACGCAAACGCATCCGCGGTCATTCCTGACGTCGAGTCGGAGTGACTGAGCGGCGGGCTCGGTTCACCTCTCCCGCTTGCGGGAGAGGTCGCGGAGCGAAGCGACGCGGGTGAGGGTTCTCTCCTCTGGGGATTTGTCCCGTTGCGGAGACACCCTCTCCCCGCTCCCTCTCCCGCAAGCGGGAGAGGGAGCGCACCGTCTTCCCTCACTGCAGCGGCGGATCACCGCTGGTGCGCTTCTTGGCGAGGTCCATCTCGGTGACGGCGATCAGGATCTCGGCGCGGGTCTTCAAATCCATCGCCTCGAGCATGGCCTGCTTTTCCGCGGGGCCATAGGGCGACATCATCGCCAGCGCGTTGACGAGCGCCTCGTTGGGGGCGCTCTCGACGCCTTCCCAGTCGACCTTGAGATTGTTGGCCTTCAGAAAATCAGCCAGCACCGCCAGCAGCGCCTCGCGATCGACCTCGTCCTCGCCCATGCGCGCGGTGAAGTCGTCGACGAAGGGGAAGAAATCCACCTTGCACTGCCGGTAGGCGGTCAGCACTTCCAGCTCCTCGACGATCTTGAAGCGCGAGACGCCGGTGAGCTCGAGGATGTAGCGGCCGTCGCCGGATTCTGCGAGCTGGGTGATGCGGCCGACGCAGCCGACGCTGAACAGCGCCGGTCTGTCGGAATTCTTCGGCGAGTGCGCGGCGTCGGGCTGGATCATGCCGATCAGGCGATGGCCGTCGCGGAAGGAATCATCGACCATCGAAAGGTAGCGCGGCTCGAAGATATTGAGCGGCATCTGGCCGCGCGGCAGCAGCAGCGCGCCCGGCAGCGGAAACACCGGAATGATCTCCGGAAGATCGGCAGGGCCGCGATATTCGATGTTGATCGGCATCTGGTCCCCATTGTCCGCATCAAGTCATGATGCCTAACGCTCCGCCGGCTGTGATGGATCAATCATCGTCAGGAAAACAGGATGATCGACAAGCGCTTGCGTCCCTCGACGGTTGCGTCGTCGGTGCCGCCCCAGGCCTCGAAGAACTGCACGAGCTGCTTGCGGGCGCCGTCGTCGTTCCATTTGCGGTCGCGCTTGATGATCGCAAGCAGCTGCTCGGTGGCCGCTGCACGGTTGCCTTGCGCGTTGAGCGCGGTCGCAAGGTCGAACCGGGCCTGATGATCGAGCGGGTTTGCGGCGACTTTCTGTTCCAGCTCGGTGACGGGCCCGAGCGCTTCCGCCTGCTCGGCGAGATCGATCGCGGTCTGCACGGCCTTCACCGCGGGGTCGTTGCGCTTGGATTCCGGCACCATGGCCAGCGTCTGCTTGGCCTGCTCCATCGCGCCGGAGACGGCGTAGCATTTTGCGAGCCCGGCAAGTGCGGCGATGTTGGTCGCATCATGCTGCAGCACTTCCGCGTAGATTTGGGCGGCCGCGGGGGCATCGCCCTCGGCGAGCACGGCCTCGGCCTCCTGCAGAATTTCGGCGACGTTCGGCTCGCCCGGCGCGGTCACGCCCTTGGTCAGCTTTTCGATGAAGGCGTTGAGCTGGCTCTCCGGCACCGCGCCCATGAAGCCGTCGGCCGGCTGGCCGTTGACGAAGGCGATCACCGCCGGAATCGACTGGATGCCCATCTGGCCCGGGATCGCCGGATGCTGGTCGATGTTCATCTTGACCAGCTTGACCTTGCCCTTGGCTGCCTTGACCGCCTTTTCCAGCAAGGGGGTGAGCTGCTTGCAGGGGCCGCACCACTCCGCCCAGAAGTCGATCAGCACCGGCTGGCGCTTCGATTCCTCGATGACGTCCTTCACGAAGGTCTGGGTGGTGGTGTCCTTGATCAGATCGGCCGCAGCCGGGTTTGCGGCTCCGTTACCCTGGTCGATGATCGTCACGGGATCCCCTCGTCTGATGTCTGGAACGGCGGGTCTTTAGCACGCCGCCAATTCATATGCTTTGCTGTCGGCCTAAAATTGGGCCGGGCCGGCCGAATTTCAATCCATCGGCGCCGATTCGGCGGATCCGGGTCGTTTTTGGGCGATTCGGCCGGGATCGGGCTCCATATGGGGCTCCGAAACCGAATCTAAGCTGCCGGTAGCTGTTGCATTCGCCGCCCGGTTTTGGCATACGACAGCCGTTGCCGGCGCGTCACGCGACCGACACAGGATGCGGGTGTAGCTCAGTGGTAGAGCACGACCTTGCCAAGGTCGGGGTCGAGGGTTCGAGCCCCTTCGCCCGCTCCAATTTTTCTTCCAGCGTCCAGTATTCCGTAAGCGCAATTCGCTTCGGCTTGCCTTTCGCGAGCCAGTGAGGCTCAGGCAATCAGTCCCGCCACACGATAGGCCTTGATGGCGCGATCGTAGACCGAGATGTCATTGCGCCCGCGTGCAATCAACTGCGCGCCCGCGATCGCGGCGTAGATCGCCATCGCTCGCTCGCTGCTCGCCTCTTCACTGGCGGAGGGGTTGGCCGCCGCGAGCACGCGCGTGATCCACGCGATATTCATGCGCGGAAAGCGCTCGATCTCGCGTCTCACCTCCTCGGGAAGATCGTCGAGCTCGGCGCTCATGATGCCGCTCAGGCACATGCGATTGCCGTTGGCGAGCGCGGCACGGAAGATCGCGACATAGCGGTCGAAGCACGTATGTGGATCAGGCGCCGTGGCGAGCACCTCCTCCAGGTAGGCGGCACCCTCCTCGGTATAGCGTCGGGCCAATGCCACGCCGAGATCGCCCTTGGTGGGGAAATGGTAGTGCACGCTGGCACTCTTGATTCCCACGTCCTTGGCCAGCTCGCGAAAGCTCAGCGCGGTGTATCCGCGCGCCTGCACCGTTGCTCGTGCAGCCGCCAGGACGGCCTCCCGCATGTCAGATTTGGTCTTCGCCATCGATTTCGTTACCTATCAATCGATAGATAGCTGTTGACCGACGGGATGGGAAGGGGGTAAGAGGCGCTCCCCTCTATCTATCTATAGATAGACAACCAAAAAAGGTGCTCCATGAAGATCTATGATCGCCCAGGCTTCCCCAACCCCGCCCGCATCCGCATCGTGCTCGCCGAAAAGCAGCTGGAGTCTCAGGTCGAATTCGTCCCGGTCGACCTCATCGGGGCCGAGCACAAAAGCTCTGCATTCCTGCAAAAGAACCCATCCGGCGTCCTGCCCGTGCTTGAGCTCGACGATGGCACCTTCATCTCCGAATCCACGGCCATCACCGAATATCTCGATCACCTCGACGGTCGCCCGACGCTGACGGGCGCGACGCCGAAACAGAGGGCTCTGATCCATATGATGCAGCGGCGCGCGGAAGCCGAGCTGATCGATCCGGTCGGGGAATACTTCCATCATGCCACCCCCGGTCTTGGACAGCAGCTCCAGGCCTTCAAGAGCCTCGACTGGAATGGCCGCGCCGAGTGGGGACGGCGGCAAGGCGAGCGCGCGCGTGCCGGGATGAGCTATTTCAACAAGGTGCTGGAGCGGCAGCCCTACATCGCCGGCGAAGCCTTCTCGATGGCGGACATCACCGTCTTCGCCGGCCTGTTGTTCGCCGACGCTGCCGGGCTCACCATTCCCGACAATTCCTCCGCTCTTGTCGCGTGGCGCGCACGAATCGCCGAACTGCCGAGCGTGAAAAATCGCAGCGGTCAGGCATTTCTCGCTGACGACGCGCGCCGTCTCGGCCTCTGATTGACGCCGCGCATTTCCAGGGTCAAACGATAACCGGTCCGCGGCGCGCGGGTGAGGCAGGCTCAACGAGCCACGCCGAGCCCGCGCATTGCCAATAGACCAACGTGGAATGTGCAATGACAATTCTGGTCACGGGCAGCGCGGGTCACCTCGGGGAGGCCATTTTGCGTACGCTCCGCGGGCGCGGTTCATCCGCCCGTGGCGTTGATTTGAAGCCATCGACTTTCACCGATGCCGTCGGTTCCATCGTCGATCCGGACTTCGTGCGCAATCACATGGACGGCGTCAGCGCCGTGATCCACACAGCGACGCTGCACAAGCCGCATGTGGCGACCCACAGCAAGCAGGATTTCATCGACACCAACGTCACCGGCACGCTCAATCTGCTTGACGCGGCCGTGGCCACCGGTGTGCGCAGCTTTGTTTTCACCAGCACCACCAGCGCGTTCGGCTCGCAGCTCAGGCCGGAGGCGGCACAGGCCGCGGTGTGGGTGACCGAGGATCTGCCGCCGGTACCGAAGAACATCTACGGCACCACAAAACTGATGGCTGAGACTCTTTGCGAGCTGTTCTTTCGCGAGCGCGGCCTGCCTGTCGTGGTCTTGAGGACCTCGCGCTTCTTCCCTGAAGACGATGACGATCCCGCGATCCGGTCGGCTTATGCGCCGGAGAATGCGCAGGCCAACGAGCTGCTCTATCGCCGGCTGGATATCGCGGACGCGGTGAGCGCCCATCTGCTCGCCGCCGAGCGTGCGCCGACGATCGGGTTTGCCCGCTACGTCGTGTCGGCGACGAGCCCGTTCGAGCCGCGCCATCTCGCGGCGCTGGTGCGCGACGCGGCCGGTGTCGTGCGCGAGCTCTATCCGGATTGCGCGCAGCTCTATGCGGCGCGCGGCTGGCGGCTGTTGCCTGAGATCGATCGTGTCTATGTCAACGAGCGCGCGCGGCGCGAGCTGGGCTGGCGGCCCGAATTCGACTTCGCGCATGTCCTGAAGTGCCTGCGCGATGACCGCGACTTTCGCAGCCCGCTGGCGCGTGATGTCGGGGCGAAAGGCTATCATGACACGGTTTTCGACAATGGTCCCTACCCCGTCGCTCCGTAGTCGTTGCCTTTGCTGATTTGCTCAACGCATCAAGAGGCTATCCGTCTTCACCGGGAGCAAAACGGTCTGAGCCGTTCTACTGTGCATGGGGTTGTTTTCCCGTTTTTTTGTTCCAGTCCTCGTGCTGCCTGCAAATTGACCACCCGCGTGTTTGATTCCGCGCTGCAGCGAGAGCGCTGCCTTCGCTTGCCTCGCGTCGAGAAAAAATTCGTCTCAATTTTTATCGAGCGCAACGGCGGTGCGCGCGGCGCGCTTCTCACCGCCGGAAGATGTGCTAACCTTTTCGCGTCGGCCTCTCGACAGACTCAAAACTTCGCCTCTCGACTAGCCATAACAAAATAACGTGCAGCCCTGACGGCTGCCATAGGGGAGTGACGCGATGACATCGATGTTCCATCGATCCGTGTTGGCGCTTGCGGCCGTGGCCCTTCTTGCGGGGACCGGCGTGGGTCACGCGCAGCAGCAGGACAAGAACAAGCCGCTGAAGAAATACGAATCCGGCACCAAGGAGTTCTGGACCCATCCGCCGGATGACTGGTTCCTCGGTGACGAGACCGAGGCGCAAAAGGGCCTGGCGCCGCCGTCAGGGCCGCCGACTGGTGCGTCGGAGGCCGAGCTCGCCAATATCGTCAAGAAGATCAAGCTGCCGGCCGGCTTCAAGATCGAAGTCTACGCGTCCGGCGTTCTCGCGGCGCGGCAGATGGCCTGGGGTGACAAGGGCACGCTGTTCGTCGGCTCGTTCGGCCTCGGCAACGTCTATGCCATCAAGGACAACAACGGCAAGAAGGAGGTCAAGACCATCCTCAAGGGCCTGAATATGCCCACGGGTCTGGCCTTCAAGGACGGCGCGCTCTACGTCATCGCGGTCGACAAGCTGATCCGCTACGACGATGCCGAAGCCAAGATGGACAATCTCGGCGAGGGCAAGGTCGTCTATGACGACATGCCGTCCTATGCCGCGCATGGCTGGAAATACATCGCGGTCGACAAGGAAGGCTGGTTCTATTTGCCGTTCGGACCGCCCTTCAACGTCGGCGTTCCCCCGACCAGCGTGTCGCAGATTCGCCGCGTCGATCCCAAGACCGGCAACGCCGAGGTCTACGCGCTCGGCGTTCGCAACTCGGTCGGCGGCGACGTCGATCCGCGTACCGGCAAATACTGGTTCACCGAGAACGCGCGCGACTGGATCAGCGACGATCTGCCCAGCGACAAGCTGAACATGATCTCGAAGATCGGCGAGCACTTCGGCTATCCCTATTGCCACCAGGGTGATCTGCCCGATCCGAAGTTCGCGATGGGCCACAAATGCTCCGAGTTCACGCCGCCCGTGCTGAATCTCGGCGCGCATGTCGCTCCGCTCGGCATGAAGTTCTATACCGGCGACCAATTCCCCGCCGAGTACAAGAACAACATTTTGATCGCCGAGCACGGCTCCTGGAATCGCCACAAGTACCAAGGCGGCCGCATCATGCGCGTGATCGTCGGACCCGACGGCAAGAACGCCAAGCAGGAGGTGTTCGCCTCCGGTTGGATCGAAGGCGACCAGGGCTATCTCGGCCGTCCCGACGACATCATCCTCGCCAAGGATGGCTCGATCCTCGTCGCCGACGACTGGGCTGGCGCAATCTACCGCATCAGCTACAGCAAGAAGTAGCCCGACCACGACACGAGGCTGCGGGGCCGAGGGGCACCGCAGCCTTTCTCGTTTCAATTTCGCACGCACTCGTTCCGAACCTGCGCGCCGCTTGCGTACAAGTCAGGAACCCAAAACCACGAACGAGGGTTATCGAGTCCGGGTTCGTCCTCAGGCGTGCCCCGGGAATGACGAACTCGTCAAAACGGAATTTTCATCATGCGCCGGCAGGTCATCTCGCTCGCAATCACCGCGCTTGCGCTCACAGCATTCGCATTCGTCCCGGCCCAAGCCGCCGACAACGCCGCGATCAAGGAGAAGGCCGCCGTCTGCTCCGGCTGTCATGGCGAAAACGGCATCTCGCAGACCGAGAACATTCCTTCGCTCGCGGGCCAGCCCGATCAATTCCTGCAATGGCAGCTCGTGTTCTTCCGCGCCGGCTCGCGCAAGAACGACCAGATGCAGCCCATCGCCGAGGAAATCACCAACGAGGACGTTCGCAATTTCGGCGCCTATTTCGCCGCGCTGACGCCGCCGACAGCGGAGGAGGACAAGGATCCGGAGCTGTCGAAAAAGGGCGCCCAAGTTGCCGTCGGCCGCCGCTGCGCCTCATGCCATACGGATAGCTTTGCCGGCACCAAGGCCGTCGCGCGACTGGCGGGTCAGCGCGAGGAATATCTGGTCAAGGCGCTGCGCGACTACAAGAGCAGCCAGCGCGTCGGCGGCGGTGGCGCCGCGATGGCCGATGTCGCCTATCACATGAGTGACGAGGAAATCACCGCCGTCTCGCACTATCTCGCGTATTTCAAATAGCGCGAGGCTGCTGGACAAGCTCCACTGTCGTTCCGGGTTCGCGCTGCGCGTGCCTCGGGACGACGGCGGCATCTAGGGCTTGCAGCTAGCCCGCCCGCTGCTTCTCATACGCCTTCAAATGCGTGTACGCGATGCGCAGCTTCGGCACCGGCACCTTGGCGGCATCTGCGCGCGCGATGAGGTCGCCGATCACATGGTCGGCCTCGACCGGCAGGCCGGCCTTGACGTCACGGAACATCGAGGCCGTCATCGGCGAGCCCTCGGTGGTGATCATGCCTTTGACGCGCTCGAAGAACGGTCCGCCCGGCGTGTAGCCCGACGCGGTGGCGATCGCGCTGGTCTCGTCCAGCATGCCGAGCAAAAAGTCCCGGCCGCCGGGGGCGGCCAGAATGTTGCCGACGGAGGTGCGCATCAGGCTGGTGGACGCCGCGAGCGAGGAGAGGAACACCCACTTCTCCCACATGTCCTGCATGATATTCTGGCTGGCGGTGGCGCCATTGATGCCGCTCTTGAAGGCCTCGTCGATCGCCTTGACCCGGTCCGACAGCTTGCCGTCGCGTTCGCCGAAATTGAGCGACTGCATCGGCTGCAGCTGCACCACTTCGCGTTTCTCGTTCAAGGTCGCGGCGATGGCGCAGAGCCCCCCGAGCACGCGCTCCTTGCCGAACTTGGAATCGAGCGTATCGAGATGCTTCATGCCGTTGAGCATCGGAATGATTGCCGTATCAGGCCCTACCGCTGCGGCGAACGATTTGATGGCGTCGTCGAGATCGAACGCCTTGCAGCTGAGCAATACGACGTCGAACTTTTCAGTGAGCTTGTCGGCCTGCACGGTAGGCGGATTTTTCAGCGTCACGTCGCCGTTCGGGCTCTTGATGACGAGGCCTGCACCCGCGAGCTCGCTGGCGCGCCGCGGCCGGACCAGGAAGGTGACGTCGCGGCCGGCCTGCAACAGTCTGCCACCAAAATAGCCGCCAATGGCGCCGGCGCCGACCACGAGGATACGCATGGGATTGTCCTTATTTTTGCTATTGGCGGTCTATCTATAGTCGTCATTGCGAGCGAAGCGAAGCAATCCAGAATGTCACCGCGATCACATTCTGTCGTCGGAGATTGACGGGACTACTTTCCCGACACCATCTCCTCGACCTCGC
This sequence comes from Bradyrhizobium sp. 21, assembly GCF_023073335.1. Lineage (GTDB taxonomy): Bacteria > Pseudomonadota > Alphaproteobacteria > Rhizobiales > Xanthobacteraceae > Bradyrhizobium. The sequence goes on along the minus strand of NZ_JADPJG010000035.1, from coordinate 196,098 downwards.
GCAGCTGCTCCTTGCCGAAGAAGATCTCGTTGCCGACGAAGAAGGTCGGCGAGCCGAACGCGCCACGCGCGACGGCCTCCTCGGTGTTCTTGATCAACCTGCCCTTCACTTCGGGCTCCCCGGCGCGGGCGAACAGTTTTTGAGCATCGAGGCCGGAGGACGCCAGCGCCTTCGCCGCGATTTCAGGATCGTCCATCTTCTTCGGCTCGCGCCACATGTGGTGGAAGGCCGCCTCGACATATTTTTCGAACACCCCCTCGAGCTGCGCCGCGATTGCCGCACGCATCAGGTTCAGCGTGTTGACGGGGAAGTTTGGGTTGAAGACATAAGGCTCGACCTTGAAGCGCTTGACGAAGCGCTCGGTCTCGATCGCCTGGAATTCGCGCTTGTTCTTGATGCCGGCGAGCGTCTCGGCCGGCGACTTGTTGTTGGTCGACTTGAAGATGCCGCCGAGCAGGATCGGAACGTATTCGAACTTGACGCCGATGCGGCTTTCGATCGCCGGGATTGCGAGATGGCTGAGATAGGCGTTCGGGCTGCCGAAATCGAACAGGAACTGCGGGGCTGTGCGGGTCAAAATCGTTCTCCCTGACGTCGCTTTTTCGCATTGTGGCGCAGCCCACGCCACAGGTCCACCGTTTAATGACGGTCATAATATCTTGATGATTTCGTCGGATCAGACCCCGGATCGTCCGCTTGCGCCACAGCGATGTGCAAGCATGTGTTACGCGCGGTCGCCGGTGGCGAGCTTGACGATGTGGTCGCGGATATCAGTGGGCCAGTCCGCGATCAGTCCGGTGAAGCGCCGCCGGTCGTCCGCGAACAGAGCGCGCGAGGCTTCCTCGAATTGCGGCAGGTTGCCCGCCATGGTCGACATGAAGTGATAGGCCGCATCGCGAGCCTGCCGCTCGCGGTCCTTGTCGCCGCTCGCGCGCCTGGCTTCGTCGACGAGTTTTCGCAGCGCGACCGAAGCGCCGCCGGGTTGCGCGCCGAGCCACTCCCAGTGTCGGGGCAACAGCGTCACTTCGCGCGCGACCACGCCGAGCTTGGGCCGGCCGCGGCCGCGCGGCTCGCTTGGTGCGGTCTCCTCAACCGGGGGCGGGACAAGCTTCGCCAACCGCGCCAACACCTCGCGGTCCCCGCCGCGCAGATCGAAGTCGATCGATCGGCCCGTGTCGTCCTCGAAGATGATGATCGGCTCGTCCGGCTGCGGTGCCATCCGCTTGACGACGAGCGCGACTTCTCCTGCCGATCCGGATGCCAGGCGGCGCGGGCCCTGGAAGGCGGTGAAAGTCCTTTGCATTGTAATCATTGCCATATTGGTGATGTTGGCCCTTTTATATCCGGGTAAATTGTCAACGTCAATATACCCGGGTGAAAATATCCGCCCGGATGGCTCGACATTGTGCTCCCGGGCTGGCAGGTACGCGGCCGACCGACCACGCCAAGCTGGGGACCTCGCGATGCTGACCGTTCACCACCTCAACAATTCCCGCTCGCAGCGCGTGCTGTGGCTGCTCGAGGAGTTGGGCGTGCCCTACGAGATCGTGCGCTATCAGCGCCAGCCCGACATGCGCGCGCCGAAGGAGCTGCGCGCCATCCATCCGCTCGGCAAATCGCCCGTCATCACTGACAACGGCAACACCATCGCCGAGTCGGGCGCGATCATCGAATATCTCATCGCGACCTACGGCAACGGCCGGCTCGTGCCGCCACCCAACACGCCGGAGCGACTGCGCTTCACCTATTGGCTGCACTACGCGGAGGGCTCGGCGATGCAGCCGCTGCTGCTCAAGCTGCTGTTCACGCTGATGCCGAAGCGCGCGCCGGCGTTGCTGCGCCCCCTGGTACGCAAGGTCTCGAACCAGGCGCTCACTGCGCTCGTCAATCCGCAGCTCAAGCAGCACATGGATTACTGGGAAGGCGAGCTTGGCAAGAGCGAGTGGTTCGCCGGCAGCGCGTTCACCGCCGCCGACATCCAGATGAGCTTTCCGCTCGAAGCCGCGCAAGCGCGCGGCGGGCTCGAGCTTGGCCATCCCAAGGCGATGGCGTTTCTGGAGCGCATTCACGCGCGACCAGCGTATGCGCGTGCGCTGGAAAAGGGCGGACCGTACCTGGTGGGGCGGTAAGTTTCCTCACCGCTCCGAGGTGATCTGTTAGTCTGCGTGCAGCACGCGCCCGCGCGTCTCCGGCAGCGCGAATGCGGCGATGAAGAACAGCGCATAGGCCACCACCGCGAACATCGCGATCGCATTTGCGAGCGACGTCGTCGCGGACAGCGCACCGACAAGGAACGGAAACAGCGCGCCGATGCCGCGTCCGAAATTGTAGCAAAAGCCCTGACCGGAGCCGCGCAGCCGGGTCGGAAAGAGCTCGGTCAGAAACGCGCCGACGCCGGAGAAATAGCCCGAGGCGAAAAAGCCGAGTGGGAAGCCGAGCACCCACAGGATTTCGTTGGTCAGCGGAAGTTGCGTGTAGAGCAGCACCACCGCGATGGCGCCGATCGAGAAGGTCAGGAACAGATTGCGCCGTCCGATCCGGTCGGCGAGCCAGGCGCCAACGAGATAGCCGATGAAGGACCCGATGATCAGCGTCGAGAGATAGCCGGTCGAGCCGACGATCGAGAGATGCCGCTCCTTGGTCAGGAATTGCGGCACCCAGAAAGTGACAGCGTAATAGCCGCCCTGGCAGCCCGTCGCCATCAGCGAGGCCAGGATCGTGGTCTTCAGGATCGGGCCTGAGAAAATCTCCCAAAGTGCCGGGCGATCGCCGCTCGCGGCCTGCTTGGCGCGGGCCTCGGCCGCAATCTCGGGCTCGGTGACGGAGCGGCGGATGTAGAACACCAGCAGCGCCGGCAGCGCGCCGATCACGAACATCCAGCGCCACGCGCTCTCCGCCGGCAAGGCCGAGAACAGGATTGCCTGCGACAGCACCGCGAGGCCCCAGCCGACCGCCCAGCCCGATTGCACCGAGCCGACCGCGCGGCCGCGATATTGCGGTCGGATCGCTTCGCCCATCAGCACGGCGCCCGCCGCCCATTCGCCGCCGAAGCCGAGGCCGAGCACGGCGCGCGCGATCAGGAGCTGGTCGAAATTCTGCACGACCGCGCAGACCAGCGAGAAGAACGAGAACCAGATGATGGTGATCTGGAGCGTCCTGACCCGGCCGATATGGTCGGAAAGATAGCCGCCGAGCCAGCCGCCGATCGCGGACGCCAGCAACGTCACCGTGCCGGCAAGGCCGGCTGAGGCGGCATCGACCTTCCACAGTGCGATGATGGTGCCGATCACCAGCGGATAGATCATGAAGTCCATGCCGTCGAGCGCCCAGCCGGCCGCGCAGGCCCAGAATGTCCGCCGCTCCGGCGCGTTCATATCGCGGTAGAAGGCGAGAAGGCTGGTGTCCTCGATCTCGGCGCGTTCGATGCGCTGGGTCGGATCGGTCGTGCTCATGTGCGTTTCCCCGGCAGCTTTTTATGCGGTCGGTGGTAGCACGCGCTACGGCCTGCGCAAGCACGGGCAGGCCTGCGCGCCATGCAGGGACAGGGCTACTGCCCCGCTGCTTCCGCGCCTCGTGTGCGGGGATCGGGCGCGCCGAGCGGTCCGTTGGCGGTCACTGCAATGGAATTCGCGGATGTCTGTCCCATCGGTTCGACGATGAGGTGGTCCATTGCCTTCAGCTCGACCAGGACATTGTCAGGAAAGCCGCTCTCGATCCGGACCTCGTCGGGCAGCCATTGGTGATGCAGCCGCGGTGCGGCCACGGCCGCCGCAACGTCCATCTTGTAATCGAGGACGTTGACGATCACTTGCAGCACGGTCGAGATGATGCGGCTGCCACCAGGCGAGCCCGTCACCAGCACCGGTTTGCCGTCCTTGAGCACGATGGTCGGTGACATCGAGGACAGCGGCCGCTTGCCGGGCCCGGGCAGATTGGCCTCGTAGCCGACGAGGCCGTAGGCATTGGAGGCGCCGACCGCGGCGGTGAAATCGTCGAGCTCGTTGTTGAGCAGCACGCCGGTGCCATCAGCGACAAGGCCGACGCCGTAGCTGAAGTTCAGCGTATAGGTGTTGCTGACCGCATTGCCGCGGCTGTCGACGACGGAGAAGTGCGTGGTGTTGCTGCCCTCGCGCGGCGAGGTCGCGGCGGAAACGAGCTTGCTCGACGGCGTGGCGCGATCGGCGGAGATGGTTGCCCGCAGCTTGGCGGCGTAGTCCTTGGCGGTGAGCGTCTCGATCGGTGCGTTGACGAAGGCGGGATCACCGAGATAGCGCGCACGGTCAGCATAGGCGCGTTTCATGGCCTCGATCAGCAGATGCAGCGAGGCCGGCGATCCCTGCTTCAAATCAGCGAGCTCAAATCCTTCGAGGATATTGAGGGTCTCCACCAGCACCACGCCGCCGGACGATGGCAACGGCATCGACACGATGTCATAGCCGCGATAGGTGCCGCGCATCGGCGCGCGGATCACCGCCTGATAGGATTTCAAATCGGCCGGCGTCATGATGCCGCCGGCATCGGAGACGGCCTTGGCAAGTTTTTCCGCGACCGGCCCCTCATAGAAGCCGCGCGGACCTTGCGCTGCGATCGCCGATAGCGTTTCGGCGAGATCGCTCTGTATCATCCTATCGCCTTCGCCGAGTGGTGTGCCATCGGAGCGGGAAAAGATTTTGGCCGAGGACGGCCAGCGTGCGAGGCGTCGGTGCCAGCCCGGCAGGGTGTCGGCCATGTCGTCGGTGACGATGAAGCCGTCGCGCGCGAGCGCGATCGCCGGTTCGAGCAACTGCGCCAGCGTGAACTGGCCGGAGCCGTGCTTCTCTAGCGCGAGGGCGAGACCTGCCACCGTGCCGGGCACACCAATGCCGAGCGCGGAATCGCGCGACTTCGCCGTATCTGGCTTGCCATCGGGGCCCAGGAAGATCTGCGCCGTCGTCGCCGCCGGTGCTGTCTCGCGGTAATCGATTGCGATATCTTCATGACGTTCAGCGGAATGGATCACCATGAAACCACCGCCGCCGATATTGCCGGCGCGCGGATAGGTCACGGCCATCGCAAAACCGGTCGCGACCGCGGCATCGACAGCATTGCCGCCGCGCCGCAGGATGTCGGCGCCGACCTGCGCAGAGATTTTCTCCTGCGCCACCACCATGCCGTGCTCGGCCGCGACGGCGTGCACCGTGTCGAGCGGAGGTGGGATATAGGCGCGCCGCGCATCCTGCGCGGTGGCGGGGACAAGACCGAACGCCAGAGTGGCAATGAAGGCGAAAAATATTCGCCGTGCCGAAAAAGACGAGATCATCAAATTTCCGTCGTGGCTTCGAGCCGGTTCACACGCGTCACGGTAATGCTATACGGTTTGCGCCAAGAGAGAGGCAAAACTGTTCGTGATGGGGGCTGGACGATGACGACGATTGCCTCGGATGCGCGCGTAGAGGCGCAGCGGACCTATCCGCCGCGCGCCGCCGTCGTCAGCTGGATTTTCTTCGACTGGGCCGCGCAGCCTTATTTCACGCTGATCACGACTTTCGTGTTCGCGCCCTATTTCGCCACCAGCATTGCGCCAAATGCCGCCACCGGCCAATCGCTGTGGGGCTTTGCGATGGCCGCCGCCGGCCTCGCGATCGCGCTGATGTCGCCGGTGCTGGGGGCCATTGCCGATGCTTCGGGCCGCAGGAAGCCGTGGATCGCGGGATTCGGCGCGCTGCTGGTGCTGGCGTCCTGCACGTTGTGGATCGGCAAGCCTGGCGATCCCTCGATCATTCCGCCGCTGCTCACCGCGGTCGCGCTTGCCAGCGTCGGCGCGGAATTCGCCACCCTCTTCAACAATGCGATGATGCCGACCCTGGTGCCGCCGGAGCGGATCGGCCGGCTCTCCGGCACCGGCTGGGCGACAGGTTATGTCGGCGGCATCGTCAGCCTGATCATCGTGCTCGGCCTGCTCGCCGCCAATCCCGAGACCGGCCGCACGCTGCTCGGCCTGATGCCGTTGTTCGGGCTCGATCCCGCAACTCATCAGGGCGACCGCGCCGCCGGGCCGTTGACCGGGCTCTGGTTCATCATTTTCGTGACACCGATGTTCCTGTTCACGCCCGATTACCCGGCGAAGCGCCCGGTGCGCGAAGCTTTGCGCGAGGGCCTTTCCGAGCTGAAGCAATCGATCAGGAGTTTGCCGCAGCAGAAGTCGCTGGCCGCATTCCTGCTCGCCAACATGATCTACACCGACGGCCTGGTGTCGCTGTTCGCGTTCGGGGGTATCTATGCCGCCGGCACCTTCGGCTGGCACACGATCCAGATCGGCACCTTCGGCATCATGCTCGCGATCGCCGGCGCGTTCGGCGCCTGGCTTGGCGGCAAGCTGGACGATCGTATCGGGCCGAAGCGCGTGATCGCCGGCAGCATGCTGGTCCTGCTGCTGGCGGTGGCGGCGATCCTGCTGGTCGACAAGGATTCGATCTTCTTCATCAAGGTCGCGCCGCCCGCGCCCGGCGGTGCATTGTTCGCAGCTGCGGCCGAACGCGCTTATCTGGTGCTGGGCTGCCTGATCGGTGCAGCCGGTGGTCCGCTGCAAGCCGCTTCACGCACGCTCCTGATCCGTCTCGCACCGAAGGACCGCATCGCGCAGTATTTCGGCCTGTTCGCACTGACGGGGAAAGTGACGTCCTTCATCGGCCCGCTGCTGATCGGCGTGATCACCGCCGTGACGGCGAGCCAGAAGGCGGGCATGGCCGTGCTGGTGGTGTTCTTCGTCGCCGGGCTGGGACTGTTGATGCGGGTGCGGGAGCAATAAATTTTACCGTCGTCCCGGCGAAGGCCGGGACCCATAATCACCAAGTGCAATTTGGCGAAAGCTGGTGGTTGTGCGGTACCGAAACCGCGCTCTAACGATAAATCACGCGGTATGGGTCCCGGCCTTCGCCGGGACGACCCGTTGAGAGTTAGTGCGCTGGACGTCTAGTGCCTGAAGTGCCGCGTGCCCGTGAACACCATGGCGATGCCGTGCTCGTCGGCGGCCTTGATCACTTCGTCGTCGCGCATGGAGCCACCGGGCTGCACCACGGCCGTGGCGCCGGCTTCGATACAGGCGAGCATGCCGTCGGCGAACGGGAAGAACGCATCCGAGGCCACGACCGAGCCCTTGGTGAGCGGCTCGGCCAGCTTCAGCTCGTTGGCCGCATCCTGGGCCTTGCGCGCCGCGATCCGCGCTGAATCCACCCTGCTCATCTGGCCGGCGCCAATGCCGACGGTGGCGAGATCCTTGGCGTAGATGATGGTGTTGGACTTGACGTGTTTGGCGACCCGAAACGCGAATTTGAGGTCGCGCATCTCGGCATCGCTGGGCGCGCGCCTGGTCACGACCTTGAAAATCATGTCGTCGACCACCGCGTTGTCGCGGCTCTGCACCAGAAGGCCGCCCGCCACCGTCTTGGCGGTGAGTCCGGGCGCGCGGGGATCGGGCAGGCTGCCGGCGAGCAGCAGGCGCAAATTCTTGCGCGCGCCGATGATCGCGATCGCTTCCTCGCTCGCATCCGGTGCGATGATCACCTCGGTGAAGATCTTTGTGATCTCGCGCGCGGTGTCGGCATCGAGTGCGCGGTTCATCGCGATGATGCCACCGAACGCCGAGGTGGAATCGCAGGCCAGCGCCTTGCGATAGGCGCTGGCGAGATCGGAGCCTTCGGCCACGCCGCACGGATTGGCGTGCTTGACGATGACGCAGGCCGCCGTCCGTTTGGCATCGAACTCGCCGATGCATTCATAGGCCGCATCGGTGTCGTTGATGTTGTTGTAGGACAATTCCTTGCCCTGCAATTGCCGCGCGGTGGATACGCCCGGGCGTTTGTCGGGCGTCGCATAGAACGCCGCGGTCTGGTGCGGATTCTCGCCATAGCGCAGCGACTGGATCAGCCTGCCGCCGAAGGCGCGGAAATCGGGCGCGTCAATCTCGAGCTGGCGGTTGAACCAGTTCGAGATCGCGGCGTCGTAGGCGCCGGTGCGCGCATAGGCCTTCGCGGCAAGCCGCCGGCGCAGTTTCAGCGTGGTCGCGCCGTTGTTGGCGGCGAGCTCGTCGAGCACGGCCTTGTAGTCCTCGGCCTCGACGACGACGGCGACGTCGTCATGGTTCTTGGCGGCGGCGCGGATCATGGCGGGGCCGCCGATGTCGATGTTCTCGATGCAATCCTCGAAGCCCGCGCCTTTGTCGACGGTCGCCTCGAACGGATAGAGATTGACCACGAGGAGATCGATCGGCGCGATGCCATGCGCCGTCATCGCTTCCGCATGATCCTTGTTGTCACGGATCGCGAGCAGGCCGCCATGCACCTTCGGATGCAGCGTCTTGACGCGGCCGTCCATCATCTCGGGGAAGCCGGTCAGCTCGGAGACGTCTTTCACCTTGAGGCCGGCGGCTGCGATCGCCTTGGCGGTGCCGCCGGTCGAGACCAGCTCGACATCGTGCGCGGCAAGCGCCTTTGCGAAGTCGATCAGGCCGGTCTTGTCGGAGACGGAGAGAAGGGCGCGGGTGACGCGGCGGGGATGGTCAGTCATGAGCAAGATCCTCTGTCTGAAGGAGTGTCTATGCCCAGGCGCGCGGCTTCTCAGTCCCGCGCTTCCCGATGGTGCTCCATCCAAGGTCGCCAGTCGCGCGAGCTAGCGCTCGATAGCAGTTTTCGGTCGCTTTCACAACGATCGGATGGGGCCGAATCGCGTGCGTTTACAGCGGAAGTTCCGGCTCTCGACGCGCATTTCTGCGGGCATTGGTCACCGCCGGCGAGGCGGTGGAGCGGATGAAGCTCCAGCGGATCGAGGGCGCCTGCCGCGCATCCTGGCGGATCACGATCTGCGCGGTGCGGCGCGGGCCGTCATTGCCGGCCAGGAACACGCTGTCCTCGAGGTCGACCTTGTCGTCCAATGCTTCAAAGGTCCAGACGTCGCGGTTCGGCAGCACCAGCATGACGCCGCGGGCATCCGACAGCCGGCTCGCCTTCACCGCCGGGTGCAGATGGAAGCGCAGCGCGAAATCGGCATCCGCGCCCTTGAAGCGTCCGCCCTGCGGCGGCGACAGCGTGTCCTCGCCGTCGATGCGCGCGCCGTCATTGGCCATCATCAGCACGCGGCGATGGATCGCGCCGAATTTGGCGAGATAGCCGTCATGCGATGTCGTCAGCAGCGTGCCGTTCTGCACGATTTCGCGATAGCTCTCGACCTCGACGGGCCCGCTGGTGACGGGCGCGCCGTGCAAGAGCCGCTTCATCGCCGACATCTCCACGAACTGGCATGACGACGTCTCGTGATAGGTCAGCGTCGAATGCGCCGCCGTGCCGCGCGCGAACGGCCGCCAATTGTCGCGGCCCGTGGTCGGCATGCCGCAATTGGTGACGATGCGGCTGATGCCGGAGGACAGTTCGAACGACAGGCAGCCGGCATGGGCGTCGTGGCTGACGCCGGCCGGCGGCGGCGGGCCGGTGTCGATGATCACCGTGGTCTGGCCGGCGTCGAGGCGCTGGAAGCCGGTATGCGGCATGTTCGCCATTGGCGCGCCGTGGGTGTCGTCATAGGCAAGCAGCGTCGCGAGCAGGTCCGAGGGCGTCGCGCTCATGCCGTTGAACAGCGCGAAATTACCGTCGCCGTGGCGGAAGAAGCGCAGCATCGGCATCATGCGGTCGATCGCGTTGAGCAGCGCCGGCGGCGGTGCGATGTTGCGCGCGGCAAAGGTCTGCCGCAGCGGCAACAGGTCGATCAAGAGCTCGATCAGCGCGCCCGGGTTGCGGGAGATGTGTCCGCCGTCGGGCAGTATCTGCCGCTGCAATTCATCCGAAAGCTTTTTTGAGACGCTGCGGATGTGGCTGGCCTGGTTGGCGAGGCACAGCGCCGCGTAACACAGCGCGATCAGGACCTGGAGCTTCGGCACCCCGTCCGGAATGTTGACCATGGTGTAGCGCAGGAGGCGGATCTCGCGCGCCAGCGCGCGCAGATAGCGGCGGTAGAATTTATTGTCGGTGTCGTTGAGCACCAGCGGCGCCTGCGACAGCAGCGAGATCACACGTCGCGCCAGCACGTCGGCGCGCCGAGCGACGGCACGGCGCTTGCTGGCAGGGTTGGCGATCCAGTCCTCGATGAGCGAGCGCGCATTCGCGCGCGTCAGCGCGGTGTCGGCGGCGCGCAAATGGCGCAGCCAGCCGAAGCCGAGCAGCGCGACCTCCCAATCCTCCGACGGCGGCTCGAGATCGAAGATCGAGCGGCCGTGGCAATTGACGATCTTGCCGGCGAAGACGAAGCGGCCGGCATAGATCTCGGCGGCGCGGGTCGCATCCGCGGTGCGCAGATCATGCGGCGCGATGATCAAGCGGTCGGCGCGGCCCGGCCAGACCCGTGACAGGGCGACGGAACCGCCGCTCGCACGCGCGAGCATGTTCCGCGCGAAGCGGTTCATCACCAGCGTCGAGATACGTCTGCGTTGAGCGACCGACACGCCTTGCCTTGATGGGGGAGAGGATTCCGACGAATCCTTATTAATCCCAAAATCGGACGGCCGACACCACCTTGAACGGCGCGAATCAGCGCCGTTGTTGCAAAATCCAGTGCAAAATCAGGATTTAATGAGCCGAGCCGCGAAAAATCCGTCGAGCCCGCCGAGCTTGGGATCGGCGTTCGGCAGATGGCTGGGCAGGGTGCGCAAATCGCCCTCAGCGGTGACGGTCTCGCTGAGCCCCGACACCTCGGACGCATCGATCGGGACGCGGCGTAGCGCAGGCTCGGCGGCCAGCAGCGCGGCCATCGCATGCTCGCCCTCTTCGGGTTCCAGCGAGCAGGTACAGTAGACCAGCGTCCCGCCGGGCTTGAGCAGCGACACCGATTTTCGCAGCAGCCGCTGCTGGAGCGCGATCATCGCGGCGATGTCGGATTCCTGCCGGAGCCAGGACACGTCGGGATGGCGGCGGATCGTGCCGGTCGAGGTGCAGGGCGCATCGATCAAGATGCCGTCAAAACCCTCGGCTGGGCCGGCCCATTCCACGGCGTCGGCGACGACGGTCTCGGCCTGGAGCGACAGCCGCGCCAGATTCTCGCGCAGGCGCGCCACCCGGGCGGGCGAGCGGTCGATGGCGGTGACATGCGCGCCGGCCTGCGCCAGCTGCGCGGTCTTGCCGCCGGGAGCGGCGCAGAGATCGGCGATGGACTTGCCCTCGATGTCGCCGAACAGCCGGGCCGGCAGCGCGGCCGCGGCGTCCTGCACCCACCATTGTCCTTCGGCGAAGCCGGGCAGCATGGTCACCGCGCCGTGCAGCACCGTACGCACCGATCCGGTCGGCAGCACCTCGCCATGTAGCCGGCTCGCCCATTGCGTGGCGTCCGACTTCACAGTCAGATCCAGCGAAGGGTCGTGGCTGAGCGCGAGCGCCATGTCCCTTGCGGTCGCCTCGCCGTAATGCGCGCTCCAGCGCGCGAGCAGCCATGGCGGGAGGTCCAGCGATTGCGTTGCGACTTCATCCACCAATGCCTTGCCCTCGCGCGCGCAGCGGCGCAGCACGGCGTTGACGAGGCCGGCGTAGCGCGCGGCCCGGCGGTCGGATTGCACGAGGCGAACGGAGAGATCGACGGCCGCGTGATCGGGCACGTCCATCCAGAGAATCTGGGCCGCGCCGATCAGCAGCGCGCTCTGCGCGCGCGGCGCGTCGGTGGGAATGCCCTTGTCGAGCAGGCGGGACAGCACATGACCGAGCGTGCCGAGCCGGCGCAGCACGGTGGCGACCAGGCGCCGCATCAGCGCGCGGTCGCGGTCGGCGAGTGTCTTCAGCCCGGGATGGGCGCCGCTGCCGTCGAGCTGGTCGTCAAGCGTGCGGTGCTTTTGCAGCACACCGTCGACGATGTCGGCGGCAATCCGACGCGCCGCGAGACCGGGCACTTCGGACGGAGGGGCGAAACGTTGAGATGGCATGCGGAAGCAAGGTTCTGAGCAAGCGGCAGTTCCGCCGCAATGGGCGCATGCCTTGAGAAAGCGATCTCTGGCACGCGAATATGCCAAATGTAAGAATCGCTTCCGGGTTTTGCAGCCCTTTCGGAGCAATTTCTGGAATGCGTTATTGGGCGTCGCGCCACGGGCCGTCCTGCGCTAGAAAGCCAACGATGAGTGACCTGCCTCCCGTACCTGACCGCAAGCAGCTCCCGCCGGCCGCCCAGCGCGCGCTGGCCGAGGCCGAGGCGCGCCGGCAGGCTGCTGCCGCCCATTCCGAGGCGGCGCCGAAGGAGTTGCAGGGGCCGAAGGGACCCGAGCCGACCCGCTATGGCGATTGGGAGCGCAAGGGCATCGCTTCCGACTTCTGAGATCCGGGCCGGATCGGCCGGATGATGCCGGGCCCGGCCGCTACAGATAATCGTGCTCCCGGAGATAGCGGATGATGCGCTCGCAGGCTGCGTCGGTCGACAGTTCCGACGTGTCGACGGTGATCTCCGGCGCCTGCGGTGCCTCATAGGGATCATCGATGCCGGTGAAACCCTTCAGTTCCCCCGCCCGTGCCTTGCGATAGAGACCCTTCGGATCGCGGCGCTCGCATTCGGCGATCGGGGTCGCGACATGGATCTCGATGAACTCGCCCGCCTCGACCCGCTGGCGCGCCAGCTCGCGCTCGTTGCGGAACGGTGAGATCAGCGCGACCAGCGCGATCATGCCGGCATCGACGAACAGCGCCGCGATTTCCGCGACGCGCCGGACGTTCTCCGTCCTCTCCGCGTTGGAAAAGCCGAGGTCGCGGTTGATACCGTGGCGGAGATTGTCGCCGTCGAGCAGCGCGGCATGGCGCCCGAGCTCGGCCAGCCTGCGGTCGACGAGATCGGCGATCGTGGACTTGCCGGCACCGCTCAGCCCCGTGAACCAGAGCACGCAGGGCCGCTGCTGCTTCAGCCGCGCCCGCACGGGTTTGTCGACGGCAAGCTGCTGCCAATGAATGTTGGTGGCGCGGCGGAGCGAGAGGTCGATCATTCCCGCGGCAGCCGTGCGGTGACTGATCGGGTCGACGAGAATGAAGCTGCCCATGTCGCGGTCATCGCGATAGGCCTCGAACACCAGCGGGCGATCGAGGCTGAGATGGACGTAGCCGATCTGGTTGGCCTCGAGCGTGGCGGCGCTTTCCTGCGCCATGGTGTCGATGGCGATGCGGTGCTTGAGCGTCGTGATCACCGTGCCGGTCGAGGCTGCGCCGCATTTGAGGACATAGCGGCGGCCCGCGACCATGGCCTCGTCGTCGAACCAGACGAGATGGGCGGCCAATTGATCCGAGACCTGCGGCGCAGATCCTGCCGTCAGCACGTCGCCGCGGCTGACGTCGATCTCGTCCGCCAAAGTCAACGTTACCGATTCGCCCGCCAGAGCCCGGTCGCGCTCGCCGCCGGGCGTGAGAATCCGCGCGACTTGCGTGCGACGGCCCGACGGCTGCACGGCGATGGTCTCGCCGGTCGCGATCGTTCCGCTGGCGATCCGCCCGCAGAAGCCGCGAAACTCCGCATGAGGCCGGTTGACCCATTGCACGGGCAACCGGAACGGCCGCTGCGAGACGTCGCCGGCAACGTCCACCGATTCCAGATAGGCCGTGACGGTCGGCCCGGTGTACCAGGGTATCCGCGCGCTCGCGGCGACGATGTTGTCGCCGTCGGGCGCAACGACCGGGATGCACTGGACCTGCGAGATCCCGAGCTGTCCGGCCATGGTGAGATATTCGGCGGTGATGGCCGCAAAGCGATCCCCGTCGAAGTCGATCAGATCCATCTTGTTCACGGCGAGCACGACGTGGCGGACGCCGAGCAGCGACAGGATGTGGCTGTGGCGCCGCGTCTGCGTGATCACGCCCTTGCGGGCGTCGACCAGCACCACGGCAAGATCGGCATTGGAGGCGCCGGTGGCCATGTTGCGCGTATACTGCGCATGCCCGGGCGTGTCGGCGACAATGAAGCGGCGCAGCTTCGTGGCGAAGAACCGGTAGGCGACGTCGATCGTGATGCCCTGCTCGCGTTCGGCCTGCAAACCGTCGACCAGCAGCGCAAAATCGAGATCGCCGCCGGTGGTGCCCACCGTTTTGCTTTCGGAGGCGAGCGCGTCGAGCTGGTCGTCGAGCAGCGTCTTGGAATCGTAGAGTAGGCGGCCGACCAGTGTGCTCTTGCCGTCGTCGACGCTGCCGCAGGTGACGAAACGTAGCGTCGGACGATCGTCCTGTTCGAGCCGCGGCACGTCGGTTGCGGCGATCGTGGGGGCCTCGTGATAGGACATCAGAAGTAGCCTTCCGCTTTCTTGCGCTCCATCGATGCCGGACTGTCCCGGTCGATCATGCGTCCCTGCCGTTCGGAGGTACGTGACGCCATCATCTCCCGCACGATCTCGGGCAGTGTTGCCGCCGTCGAGATCGTCGCGCCGCTGAGGGGATAGCAGCCCAGAGTGCGAAACCTGACGGAGCGCCATCGCGGCTCTTCACCTGCAAGCAGCGGCATCCGCTGGTCGTCCACCATGATCAGCGCGCCGTCGCGCTCGACCACCGGGCGCTTCGCGGCCAGATAGAGCGGAACGATCGGGATGTCCTCGAGCAGGATGTAGTCCCAGACGTCGAGCTCGGTCCAGTTCGACAGCGGAAACACCCGCATGCTCTCGCCAGGCGCGAGCATCGTGTTGTAGAGGCTCCACAGCTCCGGCCGCTGGTTCTTCGGATCCCAGCGATGTGCAGCACTCCGGTGCGAGAACACGCGCTCCTTGGCGCGCGACTTCTCCTCGTCGCGCCGCGCCCCTCCGATCGCGGCGTCGAAGCCGTGGAGGTCGAGCGCCTGGCGCAATGCCTGCGTTTTCATGACGTCGGTGTAACGCGCCGAGCCGTGGGTGAAGGGATCGATGCCCTGGCTCAATCCCTCAGTGTTGGTATGGACGATCAGGTCGAGACCGAGATCGCGCGCGCGCTGGTCGCGAAATGCGATCATCTCGCGGAATTTCCAGGTCGTATCGACGTGCAGCAGCGGAAACGGCGGCTTGCCGGGATGAAATGCCTTCATCGCCAGATGCAGCAGCACGGAGGAGTCCTTGCCGATGGAATATAGCATCACCGGCTTGCGGAACTCGGCCGCCGTCTCCCGCAGGATGTGGATGCTTTCCGCCTCCAGCCGTCGAAGATGGCTGACGGCAGCGCTCGGCGGTTTGCCGTCAGCCCGTTCGGAAACAGCAGGCTCGGCTATCATGGGAATGTCCAGCATGGGGATCACGCGGCCGCGGCGAACCAGTCACCGAACAAATGCGCCGACGTCGACGCACTCAGGTCGAGATCGCCAACACAGGCCGCGACCGAGGCACGATAGGCAGCGTTGACGCCGCAGCGCTCCAGGACGTCCAGCTGGAATGCGCTGACCGACGCCGTCGCGCGGTGCTGATAGCGATAGGCGCTATCGGAGGTGTGCAGGTTGGGCACCTTGTAAATCGTCGCTTCGGTCGGGAAGATGACACGCGCATTGTTCATCTGCGTTTGTCCGGGCTTTCGCCATGACGTCACGGCGCTCTCGGTAAAGCTCTCCGACAGGCCCAGGCGGTCGAACAGGACGCGAACCGACGATGCGGCCTCCTTGCTGACCTCATAGACATAGTGAGTGACGGGGACGCCCTGTTGTCGGGCGTAGTCCGCCACCCGGGCCGCGCTCAGCGCAGCGATGACATAATGCTGGAGCAATGTCGCTTCCGACGCGCGCGAGATCAGCTTCTCGAGCCATGAGGCCAACGCACTCGCCGGCTCGCGATCGAGCATGATGAGATGCAGCCGGTGCGGTGGGTAGCCCGCCTCGATCAAGAGCTGCAGCGGGTTGAACAAGCTCTCGGCGAGTACGTAGGGCCCGATCGTTTCCTTGCTGAAGATGCGCGGCTCATTGGTCGCCGATGGGATGATCCAGGGCATCGGCGCGCGGCTGACGAGCGCGTCGCGCAGCATGGCCTTCAGCGGCTGATAGTATGAGGGCATCCCCGCCATGCCGAACAGGTTGCTCAGGGCCGTCGATCCGACCCGGGCCTTGCCGCATGCGAAATAGAGCATCGGAAAGTCTTGCGCCGGACGATGCCGAAAAGCGGCGGCAAGGCTATTCGTGACTTCGCGCATCAGGATTTCGAGGGTGACGGTTCTGGTTTGGAATTCGCCAACTGGCGAAAGCTGCATGGTGTCGAGAGACTTGTGCTGTTGCCGAACCAGATCGGCGATGCGTTCGAACGAATCGATGGAAGTCGCGTCGAAGTTCATGTCGAAAGCTCCGCTGCAGGCTCCGCAAACCAGGTTGTTTGCCGTAGTATTACAGCCTACAGTTGCTTTCGGTAGGGGTCAAACCCGGGCAAACCCGGTGTTCCGCATGTGAGCGGGCATACGAGGGCGCGCGTTGTAGTGTCATCATCACGCGGCGCGCACGGTGCTGAGGAACTTCGCGACTTCCTCCTTCAGCAGGCCGCTTTCGCGGGACAGCGAGCGGGCCGAGGACAGCACCTCTGCGGATGCTGTGCCGGTCGCGCTGGCGCCATGACTGACCTGAGCAATCTTCTCCGCCACCTCGACCGTTCCTTTCGCGGCCTCGCTGACGTTGCGTGCGATTTCGGCGGTCGCAGCTCCCTGCTCTTCGACGGTGGCGGCGATGGTTGTCGAAATGTCGGAAATCCGCGCAATGGTCGCGCCGATCTCCTTGATCGCGCCGACTGAATCTTCGGTCGCCCTTTGCATGCCGGCGATCTGCGCGCCGATTTCCTCGGTGGCTCGCGCGGTCTGTGCCGCGAGTGCCTTGACCTCACTCGCCACCACTGCGAAGCCCCGGCCCGATTCGCCGGCGCGGGCCGCCTCGATCGTGGCGTTCAGGGCCAGAAGGTTGGTCTGCTCCGCGATCGCCGTGATCAGCTTGACGACATCGCCGATCCGGCCCGCGGCCTTGAGCAGTTCGTTGATCCGTACGTCGGTGCGCTCCGCCTGCAGCACGGCCTCGCCGGCGATTCGGCTGGAGTCATGCACCTGCCGGCCGATCTCGACCACCGACGTGCTCATCTCCTCGGCGGCGGACGCGACGGCTCCGACGTTGGCGGATGCCTCTTCCGAAGCCGCAGCGACCATGCCGGAAAGCTCCTGGGTCTCTTCGGCGGTTCCCGACAGGGTGCCGGCGGCGCCTTCGAGCTGTTGGGACGCCGAAGATACGGAGTTGATGATCCCGCCGACCGCAGCCTCGAACGCGGCAGCGAGCTCGGTCATCTCTTCCTTCCGCCGTGCGGCGGCAGCTATTTCCTGAACTTTCTGCTCCGCTTCCATCTGCTCGATGCGGATTAGATTTTCCTTGAAGGTCTTCGCCGCGCGCGCGTTGTCGCCGACTTCATCGCCGCGGTCGACGTAGGGAATCTCGATGGCCTTGTTGCCGCTTGCCAGTTGCAAGAGTACCTCGCCGATGCGCCGGATCGGGCGGGCGATGTTCAACACCGAGAAGACCGCCGAACCGATCAGCATCACCATGACGAAGATGCCGACGACCAACGCGAAGCTGGCAACGCGGTCCAGCTCGACCAGCAGCTCCCCCTTGCGCCGCGCCGCGAATTCGTTGGCGACAGCCACCAGATCGTCGATGCGTTTGCTGACTTCCCGGGCCGCGGGGCGCATATGCTCTTCGAGAATGCTCGTCCGCGTGGCTTCGGCCGCGGCTTTCGCGGTGCCGGCGGGAGCGCCAATCACGGCCTTCTGCACCGCCGCCAGTTCGACGGCGCTGGTCAGATAGGCATCGACGAATTTTCTGGTTTCACGGTAGGCGTCCTGCGTGACCTTCCGCGTCGCCCGTTCCCTTGCGGTGTCTATTTCAGCACCGGCTTCAGTTGCATGGGTGCGAAGAGTCTCGAGAAACTTGTCGATCTCGCCGGCTGACGGTGCAATACCGATCTCGAAAGCGGCAAGCTGTGCGCGCGCCATCGCGGTCTGCGCCGTCTGTGCATTGCCCTTGTTGAGATAGTTGACGATGACCAGGCGATTGGATTCCGTAATCGATTGGTTGCCGAGCATCTGGTTGGTGAGGATGCCTCCGACCAGCAGGACGCTGACGCCTGCAATGATGCCGAGCTTCGTCCCAATACGAAAACCAAACAAACCCACGGCCGTCTCCTCGCGTTGTCGTATAGCAGGTATACGCAACCAATGATTGAGAATTGCGTAAGATTCGCGGGTCGTAAAACTACGGTTGACGCTGCGGAAACGTCTGCGTCGGTTCCACGCGTTGGCACGTCGGTGGGTGGAACTGCATGCTTGCCGGTTCCCCCGACTCAGCCCTAGCGTGAGGTGATGCGTTTCCAGGATCGCCCCGATGTCCCTCGGCCGCAGTTCGGCGGCTCGCCGTTCGGCCGTCGCTTCTCCGGGTTGTTGCCGTGGATGTTCGTGGTCGGCGTTGCGCTGGCGGCCGTGCTCATCTTCCGGCACGGGACGAACTGGACGGTTCCACGTGCGGATGGCGGCCGCACGCGGGACGCGGAGATCGTGCTCCAGCAGGGCGGTCATCCCGACCGTCGCGAGCCGGTCGACGTCGTTCGCACCATCGACGGCGACACTTTTCTCGCGCGCATGCGTCAGCGCGACGGCCGCGATCTCGTCGTGCGCGTTCGCCTGCGCGGCATCGACGCACCCGAGATGAAAGCATCGTGCCAGGAGGAGCTGGACAAGGCCGAAGCCGCGGCCCGCGCGTTGCGCGATCTGCTCGGCCAGGGCGGCGTGACGATCAGCAATCTTGGCCCCGACAAATATGGTCGCGTTCTCGCCGACGTCGCGACCAAGCAAACTACCAACGTTTCGGCGGCGTTGCTCGCCGGCGGTTACGCGCGGAGCTACAATGGCGGCCATCGCGACGGCTGGTGCGCGCGAAGCTGGCGCTTCTGGTAACAAAAAAGCCGCGTCGATGGACGCGGCTCTTGTTTGTCCTGCTTTGAACTCGGCGCTTAGCGCGTCACGACCACCGTCGTGCCAACCGAGACCCGGCTGTAGAGGTCGGTGATGTCGTCGTTGAGCATGCGGATGCAGCCATAGGAGACGAAGCCGCCGACCGAGCCCGGCACATTGGTGCCGTGGATGGCATATTCGCCACCGGACAGCGTCATCGCCGCGACGCCCATCGGATTGCGCGGCGAGCCGCCTGGAATGACGTCGGGGATGCTCGGCTTGTCGCGCTTCACCTCGGCAGGCGGCGACCAGGCCGGATTGCGGTATTTGCCGTCGATGCGGGTGGTGCCGGCCCACTGCTTGCCGGACTTGCCGACGCCGACCGGATAGCGCACGGCGTGGCCGTTATCGAGGACGAGATAGAGCCGACGCTCGTTGGTTTTGACCACGATCGTGCCCGGCGAATAGTCGGCCAGGTGGGTCCCAACCATTTCCGGCCGCGCCTGGGCCGCCGTCGACATCATGATCCCCGCCCCGATGGTGGCGGCCAGCGCCACTGCAATCCTCATCGACATCGATTTTCCCCTTGCCCGAACGGATCGTCCAAAAATTACGCAGAACCCGGCAATCGCAGGCTCACCCGACATTCTTAACCGCGCCTGTTAACCGGATGGTTTCCACGCACGGCCGCCAAGGGCCAGCCAGCAGGGGGAACAAAGGAAATGTTCGAAACAAAGTAAATGACCTGAAAACAACACTCGGCGGGAAAGATGCGCAGGCGCGGGGGTGCGGCCTGACGAATGCGTGAGCGTGTGAACGGCGGTTGTCTGGGGGCCGGTTGCGAAGTGGGTCGCTCCGTGTCCCGGACGCGGCGCGGCACGAAGTGACGCGATGCAGAGCCGGGACCCAGTTTCTTTGCGGGTCGAGGCATGGGCCCCGGCTCTGCAGCGCACCGCGAAGTACGCGCTGCGCTGCGTCCGGGGCACGAGATCGGTGCTTACGCCGACTTCTTGTTCTGCCGGTTCTTGACGAGGTCGTCGACCACGGCCGGATCGGCCAGCGTCGAGGTGTCGCCGAGGCTGCCCGGTTCGTCCTCGGCGATCTTGCGCAGGATCCGGCGCATGATCTTGCCCGAGCGGGTCTTGGGCAGGCCGGGCGAGAACTGGATCTGGTCGGGCGCGGCGATCGGACCGATCTCCTTGCGCACCCAGGTGACGAGCTCCTTGCGCAGTTCGTCGCTCGGCTCGACGCCGGCCATCAAGGTGACATAGGCGTAGATGCCCTGGCCCTTGATGTCGTGCGGGTAACCAACCACAGCGGCTTCCGACACCTTCTCATGCGCGACCAGCGCGCTCTCGACTTCGGCCGTGCCCATGCGGTGGCCGGAGACGTTGATGACGTCGTCGACGCGGCCGGTGATCCAGTAGTAACCGTCGGCATCGCGGCGGCAGCCGTCGCCGGTGAAGTATTTGCCCTTGTAGGTCGAGAAATAGGTCTGCTCGAAGCGGGCGTGATCGCCATAGACCGTGCGCATCTGGCCCGGCCATGATCGCGTCAGGCACAGATTGCCCGATGTCTCGCCCTCCAGCACCTTGCCGTCGGCATCGACGATCTCTGGCACCACGCCGAAGAATGGCTGCGTCGCCGAGCCCGGCTTCAGCTTGGTCGCCCCCGGCAGCGGCGTGATCAGGATGCCGCCGGTCTCGGTCTGCCACCAGGTGTCGACGATCGGGCAGCGGTCGTCGCCGACGACGCGGTGGTACCACTCCCAGGCTTCCGGATTGATGGGCTCGCCGACCGAGCCGAGTAGCCGAAGCGAGGCGCGCGAGGTCTTCTTCACCGGCTCGTCGCCGAACTGCATCAGCGCGCGGATCGCGGTCGGGGCGGTGTAGAAGATGTTGACCTTGTGCTTGTCGATGACGTTCCAGAACCGCGAATTATCCGGGTAATTCGGCACACCTTCGAACATCAGCGTGGTCGCGCCGTTGGCGAGCGGTCCGTAGAGAATGTAGCTGTGGCCGGTGACCCAGCCGACATCGGCGGTGCACCAGTAGATGTCGCCGTCGTGATAGTCGAAGACATATTGATGCGTCATCGCGGCGAACACGAGATAGCCGGCGGAGGTGTGCAGCACGCCCTTCGGCTGGCCGGTCGAGCCCGAGGTGTAGAGGATGAACAGCGGATCTTCGGCGTGCATGTGCTCGACCGGGCATTCCGTCGTCACCATCGCGGCCGCGTCGTGATACCAGAGGTCGCGGGTCGGGTTCATGTCGATCTTGCCGCCGGTGCGCTTGACCACGACCACCCAGTCGACGCCGTCGGCCTTGGCGAGCGCCGCGTCGACATTGGCCTTCAGCGGCACCCTCTTGCCGCCGCGCAGGCCCTCGTCCGCGGTGATGATCACCTTGGACTGGCAGTCGTTGATGCGCTGGGCGAGGCTGTCCGGCGAGAAGCCGGCGAACACCACGGAATGGACCGCGCCGATCCGCGCGCAGGCCAGCATGGCGTAGGCCGCTTCCGGAATCATCGGCAAATAGATGGTGACGCGGTCGCCCTTCTTGACGTTGCGGGTGCGCAGGATGTTGGCCATCCGGCAGACCTCGTCGTGCAGCTCCTTGTAGGTGATGTGCCTGGACTGCGAGGGATCGTCGCCTTCCCAGATGATCGCCGTCTGGTTGGCACGCTTGTGAAGATGCCGGTCGATACAGTTATGGGCGACGTTGAGGATTCCGTCCTCGAACCATTTGATCGAGATGTTGCCGGGCGCGAACGAGACGTTCTCGATTTTCGTCGGCGCGTGCATCCAGTCGATGCGCTTGGCCTGCTCCGCCCAGAAGCCGTTCGGGTCCGAGATCGAGCGGGCGTACATGTCCTTGTACTTGGCCTGGTCGACCCAGGCGCGCTTGGCCCATTCCGCGGGGACGTCGTAAATCTTCTCGGACATGTTTCCCTCCACATACGGCAAGCCGAGCACAGGCCACTGACAAGCCGACTTGATCGTTGAACGATTATGCGTCGGGCTAACCGGACCCGACAAGGTGCACAAGCTGGACCTTCGGCGAGCGCCCGGCCATGCGAAGGATCAAGGCCACCGGGCCGGACTTTCGCAGATATCAAACAGGCCGGGGGGTGGCTTTCGGGCCTTTACGCAGATCCTCGGAACAGGCCGCCGCAGAGCCCCATGCACCTACCGGAGGTATTCAGCAACCGCACCTCACCGATTCGGGACTCGCAATGCCGTTCGGAACACCCTAAGTGGCTAACCCGGGTCCCAAGAGACCGTCCAAGAGACCCTTGGAACAAAAATCAGAACAGCGGCATTGACCGATAACAGACAGGGCTAAGGCTTAAGACTATGATGGATCAGCAGAATCCCGGGACGATACGGCCCGCTTCAGCCGATCCTGCGGCCATTGCGCTGGCCAAAGCCCTCGGACAATGGCCGAAACCGGCCGGTTCCACCCGTCCCAGCCCGAAAAAGGTCTTTGATTCAGCTTCCCCGGCCGCCGTCGAGGAGCTGGCCAAGGAGCTGGGCCTGCGGCTCGGCGACCAGAACGAGCTGAAGATCCGCCGCATCAGGCGCGGCAAGGGCTATTCCTTCGTTCGTCCCAACGGCGTCCATATCCGCGACGCCCGCACCATCCGTCGGCTGCACGCCATGGCGGTGCCGCCGGCCTATCGCGAAGTCCGCTACTCGGCCGATCCGAGCTCGCATCTCCAGGCGGTGGGACGCGATGCCGCGGGCCGGCTGCAATATCGCTATCACGCCGACTGGGAGAAGGTTCGCGAGCACCGCAAGGCGCATCGCCTGGAAAAGCTCGTCGGCGCGCTGCCAAAGATCCGGCGCAAGGTCTCGGCGTTCCTGTCGGGCGAGGAGCCGACGCGCGAATTCGCGCTCTCGGCCGTGATCGAGCTGATCGCGCGCACCGCGATCCGCCCCGGCAATGAATCCTATGCCCGCCTCAACGGCACCCGCGGTGCGACCACGCTGCTGAAGTCCAACGTCACGCTGGAAGACGATTCCTTCGTGCTCACCTTCAAGGCGAAGGGTGGCAAGGCGGTGCGGAAAGAATGTGACGCGGCCAAGCTGGTGCGCGCCATCGGCATTTTGCAGGGAGTCCCCGGCAAGCGCATGTTCCAGTATCGCGATGCCTACGGCATCGTGCGTGCGGTCAGCACCACGCAGGTGAACGCCTTTTTGCGCGAGATCGCCGGTATCAAGATTTCGCTCAAGGATTTTCGCACCCTGATGGCCTCCGCCGTCGTGGTGGAATCGCTATCGCGGATCACGCCGGCCGTCAGCCAGCGCGGCCGCAAGAAGCAGGTGCTGGAGGCGATCCGCGCCGCCGCCGACCAGCTCTCCAACACGCCGGCGATCTGCCGCAAGAGCTATGTCCACGACACCATCGTCACCGCCTTCGAGGACGGCATCCTCGAACGCTTCGCCGCGACCATGAAGGGCCAGCGTTCGCAGGCCCGGCGCGAGCAGCTTTTGCAGCAGGTGGTGGCGACCGCGGCGGTCTGACAGGCCGCATCGCTACGTCTTGTCTGAAACACCCTTGTCCGGACCCGGATCACTGCCCGCGGCTGCGGTCGTGAGCCGTCCCAGATAATGACCCCACCCCTTCGCGTGCGCGGCCGCCTGCTCCTCGGTCGGCAGCCCGCTATGGGTCATGCGCAGCAGCGTGCCGCCGTCGCGCTCGATCAGGTCGATTTCGATCAAGCTCGAGCCGGGCGGCACTTCCTGGCCGCCGTCCCAGCCGAACGTGTAGGCCAGACGATGCACCGGCACGACCTCGCGGAAGGCGCCGCGGGCGACGCCCGCGCGGGGGCCGATGCCTTTGAGCAGATAGAGCCCGCCGGGATGCGGCTCCGTGGTCGCGTCCGAGCCCATCCAGCTCAGGATTTTCTCCGGATCGGTCAAATAGGCGAAGACGGTGGCGCGCGGGGCGGCGATCTGGGTCTCGCGTCGCACTACGAAGGGCTCGGTCATCGGCGAACATCCCTGGACTGACATTGGGACATGGCGGCCGCAAAGCGGCCCGTCAAGGATTGCCCGTGACAAAGACGGCCCGCCTTCGTCATGATCGCGCCATGCATCTTTCCCCGACGCTCTCCTGGCTCGTCGATGCCGCCGCCGATAGGGCCGGGGCGGACCGCCTGCTTGCGGATCTCGGCGCGCATCTGGTCGCCGACGGCGTGCCGCTTGCGGCAGGCAGCCTGACGCTTGAGGTGCCGCATCCGCTGATCGCGAAGCGGACCTGGCTGTGGCGCGCGGACAACGGCCGGGTGATCGAAGCGCTCGGCTTTGCACCAGGCGGTCTTGCGCCCGATCCGCCCAACGATGCCGGCCGCCGCTGGCTCCGCGATATCGCGGATGGCGAGGCGCACGAAGACCTCGTCGGCAGGAGCGATGGACCATTGCTGGGCTGGATCGGGCCGCGCCCGTTCACCCCCGACGAAATCGAGCAATTGCGCCAGGCCGCCCGCTTCGCCGCGACACCGCTTGCCGTGCTCGCCGCGCGCGCGACGTTGCGGGCGACGCTGGATGCCTATCTCGGCAAGCGCAGCGCGGAGCGGGTGCTGGCGGCACCGCTGCGGCGCGATCTCGGTGAGACCATTCAGGCCGCGTTGCTCTACGCGGATCTGCGCAACTTCACGTCCCTGTCTGACACCAGTCCGCCGGCGGACGTCATTGCGGCGCTCGATGCCTGGTTCGATCGCATCGCCGGCGCGGTCCACGCCTTTGGCGGCGAGGTGCTGAAATTCATCGGCGACGGCGTGCTCGCGATCTTCCCGGTGGTCGAGGCATCACCGCGCCGTGCATGCGATGCGGCTCTGCGTGCCGCAGGCGCGGCCGAGGCCGGGATGGCGTATCTCAATGCGGAGCGCCGTGCTCAGGGGCTGCCGCCGCTCGCGTTCGGTGCGGCACTGCATCTCGGCGAGATGCTGTGGGGCAATATCGGCGCCGCCAACCGGCTGGATTTCACTGCGATCGGTCCTGCCGTCAATCTGGTGAGCAGGCTGGAAGGACTGTGCAAGCCGCTCGGCAGGACCGTGCTGGTGTCGGGCGCGCTCGCCGCCGAGACCGACATGCCACTGGTCGCGCTCGGGTCGCATTCGCTGCGCGGCATTGCTTCGCCATGTGAGGTGTTCGCGTTGC
Organism: Bradyrhizobium sp. 21; assembly: GCF_023073335.1. Lineage (GTDB taxonomy): Bacteria > Pseudomonadota > Alphaproteobacteria > Rhizobiales > Xanthobacteraceae > Bradyrhizobium. The sequence continues at coordinate 171,051 of NZ_JADPJG010000035.1, read as the reverse complement.
CGCAGACGCAAGCTCGGATACCGTAGCCGGGATTGCGCTTCGCTTCGTCCGGGCTACAGCACCTACAGCTAAACCCCACCCATCTTGCAGACCATCTTCCATTCCTCGGCCGTCACCGGCTGCACCGACAGGCGCGAATATTTGACGAGTGCCATGTCCGCGAGCTTTTTCTCGGCCTTGATCGCGGCCATCGTCACCGGCGTCTTCAAGGGCTTGTCGGCCTTGATGTCGACGCAGACGAACTTTTCGGTTTTGTCGGTCGGGTCGGGGTAGGCTTCCTTGATGATCTCGGCGATGCCGACGATCTCCTTGCCCTCGTTGGAATGATAGAAGAACGCCTTGTCGCCCTTCTTCATGTTCACGAGATTTATGCGCGCGGTGTAATTGCGCACGCCGGTCCAGGCTTCACCCTTGGCGCCCTTCGCGACCTGCTGGTCCCAGGACCACACCGACGGTTCGGATTTCACCAGCCAGTAGTTCATCGCAAACTCACCTCATTCCGGGATGCGCCATCTCCCGCGCCGCGATGTTTAGGGCACGTCGTTGCCCGCGACAAGCGCGGGCGTCCGTTATCAAACGCAACACTCACTCCTTCAGGTGTCGATCGAAGAACTTAGCGATATCGGTGAAGGCTTCCTTTGTCTCCGGCGCATTGATGTTGAACTGATACTGCGCGTGGGACTGACCCTCATAGACGTTGAGATCGGCAACCACGCCGGCGCGACGCAATTTGCGATGCGTGCGAACGGTGTTGCTGAGGAACAGATCGCGCGTGCCCGAGGTCAGGATGGTCGGCGGGAAGCCTTTGAAGTCCCCATAGATCGGCGAGATGTAGGGATTCTTCAGGTCCGTCCCGTTGGCGTAGAGCTTAGCGGCGCGGCCGAGCCAGCCGTCCCAGGTCACCAGCACGTTGTCGACCCACTCGTTGCTGGCATAGGTGTCGCCGACCTTGTCGATATCGGACCATGGCGTGCCCGGTGCGATCGCCGCCGGCATCTGCAGCTTCTCGTCCCTGGCCCGCAACACCATCGCCAGCGTCATCGCGCCGCCCGTCGACGTGCCGAAGATCGCCATCCGTCGCGAATCGTTCGTCCTGGTGACCTCCTTCCACACCGCCATCGCATCGTCCATCGCGGCGGGATAGGGGAAGTCGGGCGGCATCCGGTAGTCGACCGAGATCACCTTGAAGCCGCCAAAGCCCGCCATCATGATCGCCTCAGGCAGCGCGGCTTCGCCCGGTCCGAACACGTAGCCGCCGCCATGGACGTGGACCAAAAGCCGTCGCCGGTTCTCGGGCGGGATCTTGTTCGGCGTGACGATGAAGCAGTGCACGCCGGCGATTTTGGTCTCCTCGACCCTGACGCCGAGCTTTTCCTTCATCGCCGGAATGCCTGCAATCGACAGTTTTGCGCGGCGATCGATCAGCTCTTTCCACTCCGCTGATGTCTTCGGGTCCGCATTGAAATGCGGCGGAAACGGCGCACCGATCATGGCCTGCATGTCTGGGCTGACCTCACTGGAGGGATTGGTGATTGATTTGACCGGCGCGATCCGCTTGCCGTTCTCGGCGTTGGCCGCAGCCTCGTTTTTGGCGAGCTCGTCATAGGCGATTGCCGCCTGGCTGTACGCAGCGGTGGATAAGGTCAAGGCAGCGAGTGTGATGATCGCGATCGAAACGATCGCGCGATGCGGTTTGCGCATGCGTTCTTCCCCTGGATCCGTTTCATTGTTGTTGGACCGGGATCCTGCGGTGTGCCGCTAGGCTAGACCAGCGTGCACGGGCCGTGAAGTGCCACCTGCGGCGCGAGGGCGCCGCTATTCCTCGGCCTTGAACGGCCGCGTCAGCAGCCCTTCGATCGCGGCGTCGATCGTCAATTGGCCGGTGAGGATGGCGGCCACGGCTTGCGAGACCGGCATGTCGACGTTTTGCGCGGCCGCGAGCTCGACCAGCACCGGCGCAGTGAATGCACCTTCCGCAAGCTTGCCCGCCGGCGCCGCTTCTCCGCGACCGAGCGCAATCCCCAGAGCGAAATTGCGCGATTGCGCGGTCGAACAGCTCAGCAGGAGATCGCCCAGGCCGGAGAGGCCGGAGAGCGTTTCCGTGCGCGCGCCGCACGCACGGCCGAGCCGTGCCAGCTCGCTGAAGCCGCGCGTGGTCAGCGCGGCGAGCGCGGAAGCGCCGAGGTTGCGGCCGACCACGATGCCGGCGGCGATCGCCAGCACATTCTTGGCCGCGCCGCCGATCTCGACGCCGCGAACGTCTGTCGTGTGATAGGGCCGGAAGGTTGCCGAGCCGAGCGCCTGCACCAGATTGCTCGCGAGCGCCTCGTCCTTCGCCGCCAGCGTCACCGCAGTCGGCAGTCCGCGCGCGACGTCGTCGGCGAAGCTCGGGCCCGACAGGATCGCAGGCCGCGCATGAGGTGCAGCTTCAAGGATCACATCGGTCATGAATTTGTGGGTGCCGTGCTCGATGCCCTTGGCGCAGGCGACGATCGGCACCGGCTTTGTCAGATGCGAGGCCAGCATGTTGACGGCGCTGCGCAGATGCTGCGCCGGCGTTGCGATCAGCAGCATGTCCGCGCGCGCGGCGTCCGCCAGCTCGCTCGTCACGACAATGTCCGGCGCGAGCCGCACGCCCGGCAGCCGCGGATTGTCGCGGGTCGATGCAATCCGCGTGGCATGCTCGGCATTGCGCGCCCAGAGCGTCACGTTCCGCCCTGCGCGTGCGGCGACCGTCGCCAGTGCCGTACCCCAGGCACCTGCACCGATCACCGCGACGGACTGGAATGCGGTCATCGCTAATATCCCGCCCGCGTCTTGCCGTAGCCTGCCGGCGCCGTCGCGTTCGCATCGAGCGACCAGCGCGCGCGTGGCTGCGCTTCCATCGTATCGGTCATGCCGAGCGCGAGACGTTCTGCGCCGGCCCAGGCGATCATCGCACCATTGTCGGTGCAGAGTGCGGGCGGCGGCATGATCAGTTGCGTCCCGGCTTTCCTCGCAACGTCATGCAGCGCGCCGCGGATCGCCTGGTTGGCGGCGACGCCGCCGGCCGCCACCAGCGCGCGCGGTGCGCCGAACTGCTCGCGGAAAAGCTTGAGACCGACGCTCAACCGGTCGGCGGTGGAGTCGAGCACGGCAGCCTGAAAGCTCGCGCAGAGATCGCTGACGTCCTGCGGCGTGATCTCAGTCAGCCGGCTCGCTTCGTTGCGCACCGCCGTCTTCAATCCCGACAGCGAGAAATTGGCGTCGGGGCGTCCCTGCATCGGCCGCGGAAACGCAAAACGCGCCGGATCGCCGCTTGCTGCCGCGCGCTCGACTTGCGGTCCGCCCGGATAGGGCAGGCCCAGCATCTTCGCGACCTTGTCGAAGGCCTCGCCGATCGCATCGTCCACGGTGGTGCCGAGCCGCACATACTGGCCGACGCCGGTGACCGCGACGATCTGGGTATGGCCGCCCGAGGCGAGAAACAGGCAATAGGGAAAATCGAGTGCGTCGGTCAGGCGCGGCGTCAGCGCATGCGCTTCGAGATGGTTCACCGCGACCAACGGCGTATCGTGCACCATCGCGATCGCCTTCGCGGTGGTCAGCCCGACGATGACGCCGCCGATCAGTCCAGGCCCTGCGGCCGCCGCAACACCGCTGAGCTGGGCGTAGTCGATGCCGGCCTCGTGCATGGCGCGGTCGATGATGCCGTCGAGCACGTCGACATGAGCGCGGGCGGCGATCTCCGGCACCACGCCACCGAAGCGCGCATGCTCCTCGACCTGCGACCGCACGATATTGGACAGGATCCTGCCGCTGCCGTCAGGCGCGCGCTCGATCACGGCCGCGGCGGTCTCGTCGCAGGTGGTTTCGATGCCCAGTACCAGCATTGGCGAATTGGTATCCAATTTGCGCCCTTCTCTTCCCCCTTGCGCTCATCCGCAAAGCAGAGTTCTGGTACGTCCGGTAGCATTCCGGGGTCGGCTTGCGCAATCGTCACGCGCAGCTCTCCTCGTGAATGCGTCACCACCAGTGCCCCGGAACCAAGCGATGTCCATTCTTGTCACACGGCCGCATCCCGACAATGAGGCGACGGCGGAAAATCTGCGTGCCCGGGGGCATGTGGTGCTGCTTGCCCCGGTGCTCAAATTCGAGCCGGTCGCCTTCCATGACGAGAGCGAAACGGGGTACGGCGCCGTCATCGTCACGTCGGCCAATGCGATCCGTGCCGTCGCGCCGCAATTGCCGGACCTCGGCCTGTTGGAGCTGCCGCTGTTTGCAGTCGGCGAGCACACGGCCGCCGCCGCGCGCGATGCCGGCTTCGCCGAGGTGATCGTCGCCGGCGGCGATGCCGCGTCCTTGCGCGACAAGGTGATGCATAGCGCGCGCGACAAGCTTTTGAAGAAGAAGAGCACGCTGCTTTATCTCGCGGGTGCGGATCTGTCGCGCGACCTCGGCGGTGAGCTGGGCGCCGAAGGATACAGCGTCGTCACGCAGACGACCTATCGCATGGCCCCGGTCAAGCTGTTGCCGCGCGATGTCTGTGAGAGCTTTGCCGCCCATGGGATCGAGGCGGTGCTGCATTACTCCCGGCGCAGCGCGCGGGCTTTCCTGGAGGCCGCGCGGGGCGAAGGTGTCGAAATCTCGGCGCTGGCGATCCCACAATGCTGTCTGTCCGAGACGGTCGCAGGCGTGCTGCGCGAGGCCGGTGCCTCGCAGGTTCTGGTGGCCGCAACGCCGGACGAAAATGCCTTATTTGACACCTTGGAGCGTGCTTTGCGCACCCGTTTGGCGTAAGAGGTCGGGCCGAATCCGACGCAATCGGATCCGTTTAGGGCATGTAAGTGTGAGGAACCGTCACGATGGCCGACGACAAGCCTGAAGACGTAGACAAGCCTGAAGACTTGGGAATGGCTCCCGAGTCAGGCCGTGCCAAGCGCACACCGCCCACCATCGACCTCGAGGCAACCGAAGTCTCGACCCGGCCGCAGGAGGTGGCGGGCGAGCCGGAGGCTCAGGCGGCGACCGAACAGGCCGCGCATGAGCAGCCCAAGTTCGAAGACGCCAAATTCGAGGAGACCAAGGCCGAGCCGCAGCCCGAACCTGCCGAGGAGCGGCCTTCCGTTGCGTCCGCGTCCGTATCGCCGTCGATCTCGCCTTGGGTGATCGCTCCGTTCTCCGGCGCCGTCGCAGCCGCAATTGTGATCGCGGTCGGCTGGATGCTGGGCTGGCCTGCCGTGCAGGCACCGCCGGCCGCTCCGCAAGTCACGAGCGCAACGGTCGATGCGCTGAGCGGGCGCGTTGCCGCGGTCGAAGCCAAGGCGGGCAAGCCTGCCGCCGATCCGGCCATGCTGGCGCGGATCGATGCGCTGGAGAAATCCGCAACCGGCCTGCGCAGCGACATCGCCAATCTGCGCGCGCAGTCCGACAAGACCGCAAGCGCGTTGAACGACACGAAGTCCACGCCGCGCGATGCCGCGGCGTCTTCCGATCTCGCCAACCGCGTCGCGGAGCTCGAGCGCGCCGGCAAGACTGAACGGGCCGAGCTCGCGCAGCAGGGCGAGAAGATCGCCGGCGCCAGGACGGCGGATGACAAGCCGCTGCGCCATGTGGTAGCGGCGGCCCTGCTCGACGTCGCCGTTCGCCACGGCGACGCTTACGGGTCACAGCTCACCGCGGCACGGTCGCTGGCAGCAAAGCCCGAGTTGCTGAAGCCGCTCGACACCTTTGCATCGTCAGGCATCCCGACGCCGGTCGCGCTCAGCCGCGAGCTCCTCAACATCGTGCCAAAGCTGTCGCCGCCGACGGACGCCCCGGCCGCGAATGCCGGCATCGTCGAGCGCCTTCAGGCCGGAGCGTCAAAACTCGTTCGTATCGAGCGTACCGACGGCGTCGGCAATGATCGCGGCGCCATCGTCGCGCGGGTGACCGCGGCTGCGTTGCGCAACGATTTCGTGGAAGCGCGGCGCGAGCTGAAGACACTGCCCGAGGCCGACCGCGCACCGGCGCAAGCCTGGCTCGACAAGGCCGATGCCCGCGACGCTGCGCTCGCGGCGTCCCGCAAATTCGCCGACGATGCCATGGCGGAACTCGTCAAGCCTGGTCAATAAAGGTTCGCGCAACAATCAGCGCGTATAGGGATCGTCATGCTTCGCATCGTCCTCTTCCTCGTCCTGATCGCGCTGGCGGCGGCCGGCGCGGCCTGGGTTGCCGACCAGCCCGGCGACCTCATCCTGACCGCGGGCGGTTTCCGCGCCACGACGACGTTGCCCAGGTTCGTGTTCCTGCTTGGCCTCTTTGCCGCGGCCGTCGTGCTGGTCTGGAGTCTCCTGACGATGACCTGGCGTACGCCGGGGCGTCTGCGCCGTCGTCGTCATGAGAAGCGTCACGCCCGCGGCCGTCACGCCATCACCCACGGCTTGCTTGCGATCGGCCATGGCGACACCGCGCTCGCCCGTCGCCACGCCGATACCGCGCGGCGGCTGGCCGCAAACGATCCGCTCGCGCTACTGCTGCACGCGCAGTCAGCCCAGCTCGAAGGCAATCGCGACGAGGCGCAACGCGTTTTCCGCGTCATGGCCGAGCGCGAGGACACGCGCCTGCTCGGCCTGCGCGGCCTGTTCATCGAGGCGCAGCGCGCCGACGATGCGGTCGGCGCCGTGATGATTGCGGAGGAAGCGATCAAGCTGTCGCCGTCCTCGACCTGGGCCTCGCATGCGGTGCTTGGCTTTCGCTGCGCGCGCGGTGACTGGAGCGGCGCGCTCGCGATCCTCGATTCAAATCTGTCCGCGGGCCTGATCGACAGGCAGGCCTATCGCCGCCAGCGTGGCGTGCTGCTTGCCGCACGCGCGCTGGAATTGGAAACGGTGGACCGCGACGTCGCGCGCGAGAGCGTGATGGAGGCGATCAAGCTCGCGCCGACGCTGGTGCCGGCCGCCGTGCTCGCCGCAAAATTCGAGAGCGAGGCGCATCAGGTTCGCCGCGCCATGAAGCTGGTGGAAGCCGCCTGGCTCGCGAATCCGCACCCTGATCTCGCGGATGCCTATGCGCATGTGAAGCTCGGGGATTCCGCGCGGCAACGCTTGCAGCGGGTGGAGACGCTCGCCGCCAAGATTCCCGCCGACAAGGCCGGCCATGTCGAGGGCCAGCTCGCGATCGCGCGCGCCGCGATCGATGCGTCCGAGTTCGCCCGTGCGCGCGAGGTGCTGGCGCCTTACGTCAACGATCCGACCCAGCGCGTGGCGCTGCTGATGGCCGAGATCGAGCGCACCGAGCATGGCGACGGTGGCCGGGCCCGCGCCTGGACCTTGCGCGCCGTGCGCGCCCGCCACGATCCGGCCTGGACCGCGGACGGCTATGTCAGCGACCGCTGGCGTCCGGTTTCCCCGGTCACCGGCCGTCTTGACGCGTTCCAGTGGCAGACGCCGGTCGCGAGTCTTCCGTCCGACAAGGGCGTCACAATCGAATCCTCGGCCTTTGAGGAAGCGATGCTGGCGGCCCCGCCGCCGAAGCGGGTGACGGCGGCCCCGAGCGAAAGCCCGGCGGAACCGGTCGTGACAGCGCCAGCGCAGGTGCAAGCCGCACAGGACAATTTACCCCCTGAGGCGAAGGAAATTGCCGAGGAAGAGCCAGCGGTCACGCCCGCCGAACCGGTCAAACCGGCCCCCGAGATCGCCGAATCATCGCCGGCCGCGGCAACGCCGGTGTTCCGAACCCGCGCCGACCTTGGAAAGCCGGCGTCGGCGCCGATCCAGGCTGTCATCCCGATCGTCCGCGCTCCGGATGATCCCGGGATCGATGACGAGGGTCCGAGCGATGAATTTACGGAACAAATCGGCACGCCCAGGGACCATGCAAAGGCCCAGGCCGGTGGCTGGCGCGGATTCTGGTCTCGCTGGGGCGGCTGAAGTGGCATTTCGAAGCCGGCTCCACCTTGCCAATTCGGGCCATGCCCGATATCAGGAGCGCGCGTAAACGGGACCGGCATTGCCTGGTCCCGGCAGGGTTCGCCGCAATAGCTCAGTTGGTAGAGCACGTCATTCGTAATGACGGGGTCGGGGGTTCGAATCCCTCTTGCGGCACCAGCGCCTTAATCCAAGCGACGACAGTCTCCGAGACAGCTTGCGCCCGCGATTTCGCGGCAACTGCGTGCCGTTACTCGCGCCCGCGTGCTGCCTGCCTTGGTCATCTGCCTTGGTCACGTGCCTTAGTCGCCTGCCCTGGATTGACAGCACCTCCGTAGAGCGGAAACTCCAGGCAACGCGGGGGCGGCGAGGCGGCATGCACGATATCCTGGTGGTTGGGCTCGTCACGCTGACCGGCGGCGCCATTGGTCTTCCATTCTCCCTTCTTTTGCCGTCGGACCGTTTTGCCGTGCGCTGGGCGCTGGCGCCACCACTTGGCTTTGGCCTTCTCGCTGCCGGAACCGCGATCCTGTATCTCTCCGGCGTCGCTCCATGGGTGACGCTGCCTGCGATGGCGATCGCCGGCCTTGTCATTGCCGCCGCGGTTCGCTTCCCGGCGCTGCGTCGGTGGCCCGAGCTGACGTCCGGACGATGGCTTGCGACGGCGATAGCCGTCACTGCTGTTGCGATGATTTGCCTGGCGCCCGCGTGGACCGGGGGCGCGCGCTTCCGCGTTTTCCAGGCCAATGTCTACGATCACATGTTGTACGTGGGCTCCTCGGTTTCGTACCGCGTGCTCGACTACGCAACCCTGGTCGTCCAGGGCGCGGACGAGACGAAGTCCAATCCAATTTCAGTGATGGCGCTGTGGTTCGTCGACTATCGCGGCGCCGTGTCGATGATCCATGCCGCCATCGCCGCCATCAGTCGTGGCGATGTCGTCGATTGCACCTATCCGTACATGGTCGGCATGCAGCTCAACATGCTGTTTGCGGCGCTGTTCGTCTTCGTCAATGTGCTCGCGATGCGGCGCTGGCTGGCGGTTGCGTGCGCGGCGGCGCTTACGATCGGGTTCTTCGAGCAGTACGTATTTGACATCAACGCCTGGTCGCAACTTGCGACGCAGCCGATCTTCCTGCTCCTCCTCGCATTCGTGGCGTTCGCCTTCGATGCCAATCGCTTTGGGCAGGCGCCCGGCGCGATCATGCGGCTGGGAGCGATCTTTGCGGCGCTGATGACCGGCGCGTTCTTTCTCTATCCGGAATCGCTGACGATCTACGGTCCCGCCGCGGCAGTCGCGGTCGCGATGGGCTGCTGGCATCGCGCATCGCGCAAGGCTCTGCCTGTGGCTGCGCCAGGCTTGGCCGCGGGTGTGGGAATATCGCTGCTCGTGTGTATTCCTCTCTGGTACGGCACGGTTGCCTATGTCGTGCGGCAGTTGACCCGTGCAGCCTCCAATCCGCCCGACTGGTGGAAATATTATCAGCGTTACCTGTTCGGCAGTGACGCGAACTTTCTTGATGTCATTGCCAGCCCCGACAGCGGTTTCGGAGAGCTGGCGAATGCCTGGTTCTCATGGCCCGTCGAATCCGTGCTTGCCGGTCTTGGCCTTTATGCGGTGCTGCCGTCCGCGGGCTGGCCTGCCGCCGTCGCCTTCGTGTGGAAATTGCTGCTCTATGGTTTTCTGTTCGTGCTGCTGAGGGGCATCGCGAGGACGGCATGGATGATCTTGCGCGCCGCGCCGGACGGCAGCGCCGCGCGACTCCTGGCCGGCAGCCTTGTCGGCTGCCTCGTGCCGATTGCCATCCTCGCGGCCGGTCAAGGCTGGGCCGCGGGCAAGGGCCTGGCGATGGCGACGCCGATGCTCTTCACGCTAGTCATTTCTCCTTTGGCTCCCTTGGCTGCGAAGCGATGGAATCCAGGCGCCGTTGCCGCCGTTGGTGTCGTCGTGGTTGTCCACCTCGCTCTAGGTTTGTTGCGGCCGCTGCTGGTGATGCAGGCGGCTGGCGCGGGTATTCCGGGTCTTCCGACCGCCGCCGCCCAGGTCAATGCGCAAAAGGCGGCGTCTCTCGACTGGGACTACAATCGCTTGTCCGCGGACATCAGGAGCTGCAACGGACTCGTCATCGAGATTGCCAATCCGATGATGCACAATTTGCTGCGCCGGCTGGCAGCGGAGCTTCGGGTGCCCTGGGCGGCGCCGCGTATCATGTCCTGGCCCGACAGGGCGGGGCGGCCGTATTTTCCCGAGGGGTTTGAAAAGTTCGACTGTCTGGTGGCATCCGATCGGCTCGCCGCCAATCCGGGGCAGCGGCTGATATCCGTGGCCACGGACCGGTCTTCGCGCGAATTCCTGGATGGGCAGCGCAATGTGCTCGAGGTTGGTACGGAAGCCCCGCCAGGGATCGCAACGGGCGGTCTTTTCGGCAAGGAGATCACCCCTGGAGGTGCGCTTCAATGGGCATCACCGAACGCGCGCCTCGAGATTCCCAACAAGCCTGCGACGCCGGCGCGCACGTTGAAGCTCGAATTGTGGCCCATGCCGATTTCCGGCAACGAATTCCTGGCCAGGATCAATGGGCGTGAGATCTACAAAGGCGCCGTGCCTGCGGGCCCTTTGACATTTCCTCTGGATCAGTTTGCAAGCGACGAGACGCTCGTGGTCGAGTTGGACACCAATGCCGTCACGCATTTTCCGTCCGATCCCCGTGATCTCGGGTTTGCGATCCGGGAGCTGAGTGTTCGCCGATAGCGAATGAACAGACGCAGAGGGCACTGCCACGTGATCCGCGTCACGTCACCGCAAATGCCGTTCCCCTACTGTCCAGCTCACGCCAAACACGGGGAGAATTCCTATGCGCAAGATCATTCTGGTGGCCGCCGCCATGGTTCTGGCCTCCGCATCCGCCCAGGCCGGAGGCCCGCGCAGCCTGTCGCTGTCCGCGGTGAACGAGCAGGCCGCGGCTCCGCAAACGACGGCGACGCCGGCCCTTGCCGCCGCACCCACGCAGGTCAGCGAAGCAGCACCTGCCGCCGAAGCTCCGAAATATCTCGATCGCCCACCGGCGGTTTCGCTCACCGCGCCTGCCGCGACTGATACACCCGCGACCACGACGATTTCAGCGCCCGCGACGACGACCCAACCCGCGGCCAAGACCACGGCCAAGGCGAACAAGCCGAAGCACAAGCACGCCTGGACCGAAGGCCGCATCATCAGCGAGCTGCATCGCCACGGCATCTACTGGTAAGCGGTCATTGGTCCCAAAAAGCAAATGGCCGGGACAAGCCCGGCCATCGCGCAAGTTTTGGATCTGATCGACCCGTTACTGCGAGACCGTCTGCACCACGCTTCCGATCGGACGTGCGCTCGAGGTCGGCACCTTCAGGTCCTTCAGCAATGCCTCGTCATATTCCGGCAGCGACTCGAGTGTTGTCTTGGCCTTCATCTGCACGACCTTGTAGCCGCCGGCCTTGAGGCGCGCGAGCAGCGCCGGCATGGCTTCGCCAGTGTGCTTCTGGAAGTCGTGCATCAGGATGATGCCCTTGCCGAGCTTGTCGAGCCTGGTCATCACGGTCTCGATGATCTTCTCCGGCGTGGCGCCCTTCCTGAAGTCGAAGGAGTCGATATCGGTCGAGAACATCGCGACGTTGCGGGTGCCGAAATAGGTCACGATCGCCGGATTGTGCTGGAGCTGTGGGAAGCGGAAGAACGGCGCCGGGTTGGTGCCGAGCGCGTATTTCACCGCGCTAATACCCTTCTCGACCTCGTCCTTGGCCATTTGCTCCGTCATCTTCTTGCCGTTCAAATTGACGTGCGACCAGGTGTGAGTGCCGACCGTGTGGCCCTGGGCCAGCACCTGGCGCAGGATTTCCGGATGATAGGTCGCGTGCTTGCCGACCGAGAAGAACAGGCCCTTGGTGCATTCATCTGCGAGCGCCTTCAGCACCGCGGGCGTGTTGACCGGCCAGGGACCGTCGTCGAAGGTCAGCACGACCTCCTTGTCGGTGAGGAAGTCGAACTGCTTGAAATGGTCGAAGCCGAAGCCGGGGCCACCGGTGGTGTCGATCTCGACCACGCGGGAGACGCCCAGCGCGTTCGGATTGGCGCAGGTCGACTTCTGCTGCACAGGCGTCGCCGGAGCGGGCGCAGGCGCAGGCGCAGGTGTCGCCGGCTTGGCTGCGACCGCCGCGGTGGTCTGGACGTCATCCTTGGCGGCGAGCTTCGCCTGTGCCGTCAATTGATCGGCGGCACGGGCGGCAACTGTCTTGGGAGCGCCCTGATCGGCGCGCGAGGAATAATAAAACCAACCGCCGGCGGCGATCACGACCGCCGCAAGGACACTGGCCAGCATCAGGCCCAACGCATTACGCATCGCTACTCTTTCCAATTACGCAACCAAACCTGCGGAATTCCCCGCGCGACGAGCCATTAATGCGAAGGAACAGTTAACGTGACACCAACACGACAGCGTTTGCGGAGGAATTTCAGCTAGGTCGGCTTGTGTGACTGATGTCACAATTGAGGTGGCGCCCGTGACCATCATCACAGTGGAAAGGAGTTTGTTGGAGCATCGTAGGTCCCATCAACAACCGGCCCGCTTCCAGCGGTGCCAATGGGAGCTTCAAATGACCAAGTCGCTGAACACAAAGTCCCTGACCAACAAGATCCGCGACACCAGCCTGGCTCTGGGCTTTGCAGCGATCGTCTCGATCGCCTCGACCAGTTCGAGCTTCGCCTTCTCGGCCGAAGCGCAGCAGCAGTGCACGGGCGACGCCTTCCGTCTGTGCTCGTCGGAAATCCCCAACATCCCGAAGATCACCGCGTGCATGATGAAGCATCGTTCGGATCTGAGCGCCGGTTGCCGCTCCGTGATGGACAAGGATCTCGCCAAGGGCGCGTCACGCAAGGTCGCTGACGTCCAGGACAGCCAGTAAGAGCGCGCAACCCAGAGATCGTTGCGTCGGTTAGCTCCCCTCGCGATGTGCCCCGGTCTCGAGCCGGGGCCACGCAGCGGCGCCATGCAGCCAGCCAACAAAGCCGTTGCGACCAAGAGATCGTCGCACTAGCTTCGCCCGCACGTTCTTCCGGGTAAGAGGCATGACGCGATGACCAGATTTCTTTTTATTCTTCCTTTGCTCTTCTGCGCATCAGCGGCGTCAGCGCAACAGCCCGGCCACGACGCCTGCGCGCGCGATGTCACGCGCTTCTGCCGCCCGGTCATGAACAATGGTGATCAGGCGGTGCTCGCCTGCCTCAAGCAGAACCGTACGCGGCTCAGCAAAGGCTGCGACAAGGTGCTGACGGATCACGGGCAGTAAGACGCAAAAGCCTACGTGCTGCTGCCCGCCGCGGTCGCCACCACCGGCAGCACCTCTTCGCTGGCGCTATCCGGAGTCTCTTCCTTCCAGCGCACCGAGCCGAACGGACGCTCCAGCATGCGGCGGATCCGCACCGGATCGGGGCCGACGTGGAAGGCGATCGCCTCCTGGTGCAGCGCGCGTTCGGACTGCGTCGAGCGGTTGCGCTGGCGCAGATAGTCGAGCCAGGTCGGGCAGTGATAACGCTCGGTCCACAATTCGGGATCGGCGATGTCGCGCGCGATCGACCAGCCATAGGCTCCGTTGCGCTGGCGGGAGAGCTGCACGTCCTGCATCACGTTGTGAAAGGCGCGCGCGTTCTCTTGGGCGACCCGGTATTCGATTTCGACCACCAGCGGCCCGCTGCGCGCGGTCAGCGACAGTTTGACTTCCGGATCGGCCAGCACGTCGGCGTCTTCGTTGCGGGCGCCGACGCGCGGCATCGTGAGCCAGATTCCGAGCACCGGCGAGATCAGCATCAGGCCGGCGGCCGTCAGTAGCGCGACCTCGACGCCGGCATAGTCGGTGAGATGGCCCCAGCCCCAGGCGCCGATCGCGATGCCGCCGGAAATCGAGGCCTGGAACGCCGCGAGCGAGCGGCCGGCGACCCAGCGCGGCGCGGAGAGCTGCACGCCGATATTGAACAGCGCGACGGCGGCCATCCAGACCGCGCCGGCGAGCACCAGGGCAGCCGCGGTCAACACCGGCTCGGTGCTCACGGCGAGCGCGGCCATCGCAAACGCCATCGAGATGGTGCAGGCGCGGATTGCCGCCTCGCCGCTCATGCGCTTGCGCAGTTCGTGGATGTTGAGCGCGCCGACCACGGCGCCCATGCCGAAGGCGCCCAGCATGATGCCGTAGGTCTGCGCGCCGCCATGCAGCAGGTCGCGCGCGACCAGCGGCATCAGCGCCATGATCGCACCGCCGCACAGGCCCATCACCAGCGTCCGCAGCAGCACGATCTTGATCGGCGGCGAGTTGGTGATGTAGCGGAAGCCCGAGACCATGGCGCGGTTGAGTTTTTCACGCGGCAGCCGCGAGGGCTCGGTGTTGCGCCGCCAGAGCAGCAGCACCACCAGCAGCGGCAGATAGAGGATCGCGTTACACGCAAACGCCGCCACCGCGCCGAGCGCGGCGACGATGACACCCCCGACCGCGGGACCGAAGCTGCGCGCGATGTTGTAGCTGATGCCGTTCAGCGCGACGGCGGAAGGCAGTGCATCGGGCGGCACCTGCTCGCTGACCGAGGACTGCCATGCCGGGCCGAACAGCGCGTTGCCGCTGCCGACCACGAAGCAGAAGGCGAGCAGCGTTTCCGGGGTGATGAGGTTCAGTCCGGCCAGAATCGTGAGCGCGCTCGCGCCGGTCAGCGCGATCGCGAGCGAGACCAGGGTGACGATGCGGCGGTCATACATGTCGGCGATGGCGCCCGCCGGCATCGAGATCAGCATGATCGGCAGCATCAAAGCGGTCTGCACCAGCGCCACCTTGTCCGCCGAGGCCGCCATCTGCGTCATCGCCCAGGCGGCGCCCACGCCCTGGATCAAGAGGCCGAGATTGGAGAGCAGGCTGGCGAGCCAGATGCGCCGGAACACGGTGTACCGCAGCGGCGCGGTGATGCCGTCTGCCGCAATTTTCTGACGGTTCGTCTGCTCGGTCATATCCCCTTCCATTGGGCTGGCAGAAGTGGTGTTGGAGGATCTTGGGTGATTCCGGCAAGTTCAGTGATGCCTGCGAAAGTCCTTCGTTGTCCAGTGGTTAGGCCGGTATAAGCGGTGCAAAGAGATGGTTTTGCCCGGGAGGAACGCATGAAGCTGTCACGACGGATGATCTTGCAAGGTGCCGGCAGCTTGCCTTTCGCAATTGCGAGCTTGCGGGCCGGCGCGTTGGCCCAACCCACACCCGCAGTGCCGAGCGAGGTGTCCCCGATCCTGTTCGTCCACGGCAATGGCGATTACGACGCGCTCTGGATGACCACGATTTGGCGGATGGAATCCAACGGCATTGCGCGTGACCGCATGGCGGCGATCAATTTCACCGATCCCAATGCACGCAGCGACGACAAGGTCGAGCAGGCGGGCCGCTCCTCGACCGAGGACCAGCGCCGCGAGCTCGCCGCCGCAATCGCTGAACTGAAGCGCCGCACCGGTGCGTCCCGCGTGGCGCTGGTCGGCAGTTCGCGCGGCGGCTATGCGATCCGCAACGTCATCAAGAACGGCGGGGTCGGCGATGTCAGCCATGCCGTTCTGTGCGGCACGCCCAATCATGGCGTGTTCGCGACCGACGACCAGCCCAATAGCGAGTTCAACGGCCGCGGCGCGTTCCTGCGCAGCCTGAACGAGGGCGAGAGCGAGGTGACGCCGGGTGTTGCCTTCCTCACCCTGCGCAGCGACGGCATGGACAAATATGCGCAGGCCGATGGCCGCTTCGTCGGCAAGCCCGGCACGCCGACCGGCGTCACCGCTGAAGGGCCGGAGCTGAAGGGCGCCACCAATCTCGTGCTCGGCGCGCTCGATCATCGCGAGGTGGCGTTCCACCCCCGGGCCTTCCGCGAGATCTACAAATTCATCGCGGGAGGCGAGCCCGCGCGCATCGCGATCGTGCCGGAGCAAAGCGTCAGGCTGAGCGGCCTCGTGACGGGCACGCCGGGCGGCGTATCGACCAACCGCCCGGTGGCGGGCGCAACCGTCGATATTTTTCGCGTCGATCCTGAAACCGGTGAGCGCAAGGGCGGCGCCGTGCATAGCGCGACGACCGGCGCCGATGGCCGCTGGGGACCGGCGCAGGTCGAGCCTTTCTGGTCGCTCGAATTTGTCCTGGCATCGCCGGATGCGCCGACGACGCATATCTACCGCTCGCCTTTCCCGCGTTCGTCCGACATGGTGCATCTGCGCGCCGCGCGTCCGCTCGGGCCGGCAGACAAGGACGCCGCGGCTGTCGTGATCATGTCGCGTCCGCGCGGTTATTTCGGCCTGCCGCGCGACGTGGTGCTGTTCGACGGCAGGGAGCCGGCCGACGTCAAATCCGGTGTGCCCACGGATTCGACAGCGACGCTGCGCCTTCCGGCCGGCGAGGTCGGGCGTAACCTCGCCGCCCAGTTCAACGAAGAACGAATTGTGGCACGCGCCTGGCCTGCCTCGGAGAACAGGATTGCGATTGCCGAGCTGACTTACTAGCTATTTGCCTGCGTCACCTTTGCGGGAGCGAGCCATGAACATCGCCAGCGTGCGTCGGCCCATCGTCCCTCCGACCCCGCCTCGTGCGCCCGACGATATGTCGTTCCTCGGCCGGCTTGCCGTGATCAAGCGGAACATGATCGCGACCTGGGGGCAGCGCGCCTACGAGGAAGACATCATCAAGGGCCGCTTCTTCTTCCGCAACAGTTTCATCTTGAATCGTCCGGACGCGATCCGGCACGTGCTCCTCAGCAATTACGAGAATTATTCGCGCACGCCGGCGGGCATCCGCATGCTGCGTCCGGTGCTCGGCGACGGGCTTCTGATTGCGGAAGGTCATTCCTGGACGTTTCAGCGCCGAACGCTCGCGCCGGCGTTCACACCGCGCGCCACTGCAAATCTCGTCCCGCACATGACGGCGGTGCTCGACGAGACCATCGCGCAGCTCGCGGCGCGAACAAGCCAGCCGGTCGATTTGCGCGAGATCATGCAGCGCATGACGCTGGAGATCGCCGGACGGACCATGTTTTCGTTCGGCATGGAGCGGCACGGCCCGACCTTGCGCGACTTCGTCATGGAGTACGGAGCCCGGCTCGGGCGGCCGTATTTGCTCGACATGGTGCTGCCCCTGTCCTGGCCGAGCCCGATGGATTTTGCCCGCGCCCGTTTTCGCAAGCGCTGGACCGAATTCGTCGCGATGCTGATCGCCGAGCGGCGTGAGATGGGCAAGAAGGACGGCGCGCCGCCGCGCGACCTGTTCGACCTCATGGACGAGGCGCGCGATCCTGAAACCGGCAAGGGTTTTTCGGACGAGCAGCTCGTCGACGAGGTCGCGACCATGATTCTGGCGGGGCACGAGACCACGGCGACGGCGCTGTTCTGGGCGCTCTATCTGCTCGCGCTCGATCCGGAGACGCAGGAGGAGGTGGCGTCCGAGACGCGCGGCGAACATCTCGACAGCATGGCTGACATCGATCGCCAGAAATTCTCCCGCGCGGTGATCGAGGAGACCATGCGGCTCTATCCGCCGGCCTTCCTGATCGCTCGCGCAGCCCGGGACAAGGACAATGCGGCGGGTGTCGCCATCGGCAAGGGCGACATCATAATGATCGCGCCGTGGCTGCTGCACCGGCACGAGAAACTGTGGGATCAGCCGAATGCGTTCATTCCAAAACGCTTCATGGCGGCCGAGGCACCCGACCGCTTCGCTTATTTGCCGTTCGGTGCGGGGCCGCGCGTCTGCGTCGGCGCGCCGTTTGCGCAAGCCGAATCCGTGCTGGCGCTGGCCCGGCTGATCGGTGCGTTCCGCGTCGAACTGGCCGACAGGGTTCCCGTGATTCCTCACGGCGTCGTCACGACCCAGCCGGACCGCTCGCCCATGTTCAGCATCACACGCCGGTGACAGACGTTCGTCTGGCCGATAGCGTGATCCACCCCAGATAGAGTTATGCCATGAGCGATATCCAGGCCCAGTTTTCCGTTCTGAAGCAGACCGCCGATACGAAGGTGGTCGACGCGATTGGGCGTCTCATCGAGGATGGCGAGGATCACGAGCTCAATCGCGTCAATGTCCTCGACTTCGCCAGGCATCATGGTCTTGATGAAGAGCGCGCGATCTCCGCCTTCCTGCATTCGGCCCGGCTCGGCCTGTTCGATCTCGGCTGGAACGTGCTGTGCCCGGGTTGCGGCGGCGTGCTGGGGGCGCACTCGACCCTGAAGGCCCTCAAGCCGGGCGATTATCACTGCGCGCTCTGCGCCTGCGGCTACAAGGCCTCCGTCGACGACCAGGTCGAGGTGTCCTTCACCGTGAATCCACGTGTCCGGCGCATTGCGGCGCATGACCCTGATACGCTTCCGGTATGGGAGTATTTCAAGCAGGTGTTCTGGAGCTCCGGCGTCGACTTCAACAAGGAATCGTTTGCGACGCTGGCAAACGAGGTCACGCTGGATACGATGGAGATACCGGCCGGCGAGAAGGCGACCATGTCGCTGCAACTGCCGAACGACTTCATCATCATCTTCGAGCCGGTGACGCACGCCGCCCATTTCATCGACGTGCAGGGTGAGCCGACCAAGGACCGCCAGCAATTCGCCATCATGTACAACAAGGTGCAGGCGCCGACGGGGACCACGACGATGCGGCCGGGTCCGCTGCGGCTGTCGCTGGAGAACCAGGCCGGCGTGCGCGTGCTGCCGTCGGTGTTCATTGCGGCCGAGGCGCTTCATCACCTCATCGGCAAGCGCAAGCCGTTCCTCACCGCCAAGCGGATGCTGTCGAACCAGACGTTTCGCGATGTGTTCAAGGCGGACAATCTCAGTCTCGACCAGCGGCTCCAGATCACCTCGCTGACTTTCCTGTTCACCGATCTGAAGGGTTCGACCGCGCTCTACGAGCGCGTCGGAGATCTCGCCGCCTTCGATCTCGTGCGCGCGCATTTCCATGCGCTGCTCGAGATCATCTCCTCGGAGAAGGGCGCGGTGGTGAAGACCATCGGCGACGCCGTGATGGCGACCTTCATCCGGCCCGAACATGCCATCGTCGCGGGCTTGCGGATGCGCGCGGCCATGGACGAGCTCAACAAGAAGCGCGGCACCGACGATCTCATCGTCAAGATCGGCATCCATGAAGGCCCGTGCCTTGCGGTGATGCTCAACGAGCGGCAGGATTATTTCGGCCAGACCGTCAACATCGCCGCCCGCGTACAGAGCCTGTCGACCGCACAGGAGATTCACATCACCGGGCCGGTGCTGGATGCGCCCGCGGTCGCCGAAGTCCTCAAGCAGCGCGAGATCACTCCGATCCAGAAACAGGCAGCGCTGCGTGGCATCGCCGACAAGATGGTGGTGTACGAGATACCGTGAGTCGGCGGTGACGGGCTGCGGAGCACTACGCCTCTCCAACGTCGTCCTGGCGAAAGCCAGGACCCATACCGCGGAATCTCTCGATTGCGGGTGTTATTAGTCCCGAACTCCCCGCCTTCGCCAAATTACTCCCTGGGGCAATGGGTCCTGGCTTTCGCCAGGACGACGACGATGAGGTCGCGCCCCTGAATGACAACAACAGATTGCCGAAACGTAATGCGGCGCGCGGAACTGACGCACGTTGCGCCGGTTGAGCTTCCCGCTCATATAAGATTGGTAGCAGCCGCGCTCCCCGGGGCGCCATCGATTCGGTAGGATTTTATGCTCGACGGCCTGCGCCAATTCATCGCCGACATTGTTGCTCCCCATGCCCAGGACCGCGCATTCGGCGACAGCGATTACCGGCTGGCGGCGACCGCGCTGCTGGTTCACGTGGTCTCGCTGGACGGCCAGCCGACGGCGGCCGAGCAGCGCAAGCTGCACAATTTGATCGAAAGCCATTTTGGTCTCGATCGCGGCACGGCGGATCGTCTGATCGCGGATGCGACGCAGGTCGAAGGCGAGGCGGTCGACCTCTATCACTTCACCAGCGTCATCATGCGCTCGCTCGACGAAGAGGGCCGCAGGCGCATCGTCCAGATGATGTGGGAGCTGGTCTATGCCGACGGCCAGGTCACCGAGTTCGAGGACAATGTCGTCTGGCGCGCCTCCGACCTGCTCGGGATTTCCCAGCGTGACCGGATCGACCTGAAGCACGCGGTCGCAGACCGTGCTGGCGGTCAGGTCAAGGACAGCGCGGTCGGAGGGTGAGCTCTAGCCAGCACGGTCAACTGGCGGTTGTGCAGGCCACATGACGAAACTTTAATGTAGCCTCCGGCCGTCTCGGCTCCGGATTCGCCCGTAAAACCCCGGTTTTTCTGCTCCCTGTCGCCCGCTCAAGCGGCCATCCTGCCGGCGGCGCTTGCCTGTCGCGCACGGCCTATGCTCTCGTTCCGCCATTGCGGGGCCAAAAACTTCAATTCAAGAGACTTGGGTCAAGAGACTTGGACAAGAGACTTGGATCGTGACTGAGCGGGTAACGTTGATCACCGGTGCCTCGGCGGGTATCGGCACGGAGCTGGCGCGTGTGTTCGCCGCGAACGGACACCGTCTTGCGCTGACGGCGCGGCGCGCGGACCGCCTCGAGGCGCTCGCGAACGAGCTCGCCGCCAATGGCGGCAAGAAGCCGATCGTGATCGCCTGCGATCTCCAGGACCCGGATGCCGGCGATAAGATCGCCGCCGCGCTTACTGCCGAAGGCGTCGAGCTCGACAATCTCGTCAACAATGCCGGCTTCGGCGTGTTCGGTGACGCGATCAAGCGCGACCGCGTCGAGCAGATCGGCATCGTCGATGTCAACGTCCGGGCTCTGACGGATCTGTCGCTGCGCTTTGCCGATCAGCTCATCAGGAACAAGGGCGGTCTGCTCAACGTCGGATCGGTCGCCGGCTTTCTCCCCGGCCCCGGCATGGCGGTCTATTACGCGTCCAAGGCCTATGTGATTTCTCTCACCGAGGCCTTGCGGGCGGAGCTCGCGCCGCACGGCGTTCGCGTCACCGTACTTTGCCCGGGTCCGGTGCCCACCGAATTCCAGGCGCGCGCCGGCGTGGGCTCCGGACATGATACCGCCCTTCTCAATGTCCCTGCTACCGATGTTGCGGAGCAGGCCTATCGTGGCCTGATGGCCAACAAACGGGCAGTGCTGCCCGGTCTCGGCATCAAGATTGTGCCATTCGCGCTGCGTTTCTTCCCGCGCGGCTTCATCCTGTTCGCCACCAGCTGGTTCCAGCGGCAGAGGCACTAAAGGAAGCGAGAAATGCCCCGTGGTGGCCCAGGCCTTGCTTCACGATCGGACGTGTGTGCGTAAACTCACACGAAATTAACGATCGCTTAGTTATGCTGGCGGTCTGAACCGATAGCACTCGCAGAGACCATGTCGTTCCGGACGAACAGGTTTGGTGGCGCGGAAGTGATGCCCTTCCCAAGAAGGACGCCGAGCGTCGCCGCCTCCGCAAACCGATTGCCGGTTCTGATCATCCTGCATCAGGAATCCTCGACGCCCGGCCGCGTCGGCAATGCGCTACGCGCGCTCGGCCACCGCCTCGACATCCGCCGTCCCCGCTTCGGCGATCCGCTGCCCGACACGCTCGACCAGCATGCCGGCGCGGTGGTCTTCGGTGGCCCGATGAGCGCCAATGATTCCGACGATTACATCCGCCGCGAGATCGATTGGATCGAAATTCCGCTCCGCGAACAGCGGCCGTTCCTCGGCATCTGCTTGGGGGCGCAGATGTTGGCGATGCAGTTAGGGGCCTGCGTCGCGCCGCATGCCGAGGCGCTGACCCAGATCGGCTACTACCCGATCCGCCCGACCGCCGCGGGACATTCGCTCTGCCCGAACTGGCCGGCGCAGGTCTATCATTGGCATCGCGAGGGATTTGAGCTGCCGGTCGGTGCCGAATTGCTTGCAGAAGGCGATGATTTTCCGGTGCAGGCGTTCCGCACCGGCAATGCGTTCGGCGTGCAGTTTCATCCTGATGTGACCTACGCGATGATGTATCGCTGGACCACGCGCGGCTATGACGGCTTCAGCGCGCCCGGCGCGCGGCAGCGGCATCACCATTTCGCGGACCGTGCCGTGTACGATGCCGCGGAACGCGCCTGGCTCGATCACTTCATCGACGGATGGCTGATGCGCCGGCCGATGCTGGCGCAAGCCGCCGAGTGATCGCGCCTTAGCGCAAGCTCTTCTCATCCTCTTATATGCTAGGCTTGCCTCCAACGAGCGCGCGCGAAATTGCGCCGGTAAGCAAAGGGAGAGCGCCATGGTCTATGAACACATTCTCTATGAGGTCAGCGACAAGGTCGCGACCATCACGTTCAATCGCCCCGACCGCATGAATGCGTGGACGCCGATCATGGAGCGCGACGTGCGTCACGCGATGGAGGCGTCGAGCGCCGACGACAATGTCCGCGTCATCGTGCTCACCGGCGCGGGCCGCGCCTTCTGCGCCGGTGCCGACATGGATGCGCTGAAGGGGCTCGACCCCAATGACGTCAGGCGCGCGTCGAACCTGCCGCCTTTCGACATGAACCGGCGGCCCGACTGGCAGACGCGCTATGGCTTCTATCCGTCGATCGGAAAGCCTGTGATCGCTATGCTCAACGGGGCGACCGCCGGCATCGGCCTCGTCCACGCGCTCTATTGCGACCTGCGCTTTGCCGCCGACAATACCGTCTTCACCACCGCCTTCGCGCGGCGCGGTCTGATCGCCGAGCACGGCATCAGCTGGATGCTGCCGCGCATCGTCGGCCATGCCAATGCGATGGATCTGTTGCTCTCTGCCCGGCGCGTTTCGAGCGAGGAGGCGCTGCGGATTGGTTTGGTCAACCGGCTCTGCTCGCCCGAGAAGCTGCGTGAGGAGACTTATGCCTATGCGCGCGACCTCGCCGATTTCGTCTCGCCGAGCGCGATGGCCGTGATCAAGCGGCAGCTCTACGAGGTGCCGTTCCAGACCCTCAGCGAGGCGACGATCGAGGCCAATCGGGAAATGATGGTGGCGCTGAACGGCAGCGATTTCCGGGAGGGGGTCGCGAGCTTCATGGAGAAGCGGCCGCCCGGGTTTACTGGGAAGTAGGGGGATTTTGGATGGAGCCCGGCTTCGCCCTTCGGGCTACGCCGCGGCAGCCTTCGCTCGTTTCGCTACGAGGGACTGTCCGGGCTTGCCGAGCCGTAGCTCGCGAAGCGAGCGAAGGCTGGTGGAGCCAGGCGGGATCGAACCGCCGACCTCGTCATTGCGAACGACGCGCTCTCCCAGCTGAGCTATGGCCCCATTTGCGGCCGCTCTGGTAATGCGGCCGACAACCGGGCGCCATTTAAGTCCCCGGCAAGGTCAAGTCAAGGACGGGCGTAACCCGGTTTTAGCCATCCCGGCACCGACTTCCCTTGTTTGGGCCGGGGGGAACCGATATCTAGCAAAAGGCGTCGAACCTGACCGCAGCCAGAGTCTTCAAAAGCCAGAGTCGTCAAAAATCATGCGTGCCGTTCTCGACATCGTCATCATCGTGCTCGACCTCTATGTCTGGCTGCTGATCGCCTCTGCGATCCTGTCCTGGCTGATCGCCTTCAACGTTGTGAACACCCGCAACCAGTTCGTTTCGGCGGTCGCGGAGTTCCTGTACCGGATCACAGAGCCGGTGCTGGCGCCGATTCGCAATTTCCTGCCCAGCCTCGGCGGCCTCGACATCTCGCCGATCATCCTGATCCTGCTCATCATGTTCATCGAGCGGGTGATCCTGTATTACATCTACCCCAACGTGATCTGAGCAGGCTGGAGCGCCTTGGTTGCCAACAAGGAACCCTGGCGCTACGCGGCCGCAGGAATCAGCATCGCGCTGCGGGTGACGCCGCGCGGCGGCCGCGACGACATCGACGGGATCGAGCAGCTGGCCGATGGCCGCAGCGTGCTCAAGGTGCGGGTCCGCGCGATCGCCGATGGCGGTGAAGCCAACAAGGCCGTTCTGGTGCTGCTGGCGAAATCGCTTGGCGTGCCCAAGGCCAGCGTCAAGCTCCTGTCCGGGGCCACCTCGCGGCTGAAGCAGATTGCGGTCGACGGCGATCCGGCGCGACTCGGCGAAGCCCTGCGCCAGCTCGCATCAGCCAAATCGACAGACTGAGGGAACTGACATGACCGCCAAGATCATCGACGGAAAAGTCATCGCCGCGGAACTCCGTGCCCGCGTCGCGGACGAGGTCGCCCGCGTCAAGCGCGAGCATAATCTGGTGCCGGGTCTCGCGGTGGTCCTGGTCGGAAGCGACCCGGCGAGCGAGGTCTATGTCCGCTCGAAACACACCCAGACCCAGGCGGCCGGCATGGCCTCGTTCGAGCACAAGCTGCCGGCCGACGTGTCGCAGGCCGATCTGCTGGCCGTCGTCGCAAAGCTCAACCGCGATCCCGCCGTGCACGGCATTCTGGTGCAATTGCCGCTGCCGAAAGGCCTCAACACCGAGGCCGTCGTCAATGCGATCGATCCCGCAAAGGATGTCGACGGGCTGCATCCGAACAATGCCGGCCGCCTCGCCGGCGGCTTTGAGGCGCTGTCGCCCTGCACGCCGCTCGGCTGCATCATTTTGACCAAGAGCGTGCATGCTTCGCTCGGAGGCATGAATGCCATCGTCATCGGCCGCTCCAATCTGGTTGGCCGACCGCTGGTGCAATTGCTGCTGAACGAGAACGCCACGGTGACCATCGCGCATTCGCGCTCGCGCGACCTGCCCGGGCTCGTGAGGCAGGCCGACCTCGTCTATGCCGCGGTCGGCAGACCCGAGATGGTGCGCGGCGACTGGCTGAAGCCGGGGGCGACGGTGATCGACGTCGGCATCAACCGCATTCCGAAGGATGACGGCAAGACGCGGCTGGTCGGTGACGTCGCCTATCAGGAGGCGCTGGCAGTGGCCGGCGCCATTACGCCGGTGCCGGGCGGTGTCGGCCAGATGACGGTCGCGTGCCTGCTGGTGAATACGCTGCGCGCGGCCTGCGCGCTTGCAGGCGTGTCGAAGCCGGCGGTGTAGGATTTCTTCACCTCGCCCCGCTTGCGGGAAGAGATCGGAATTCGCACGAAGCGCGGATTGAGGGTGAGGGGGACTCTCCACGAGTCCCACGCTCACCGTCCTCGCGGAGACTCCCCTCAGCCCCGGCCCTCTCCCCGCAAGCGGGGCGAGGAAGCAGAGTCGCGTCCGGGACGCGAGACCTAGGCCTTCCTCTTCTTCTCGCGCTCAATGCCTTCGAGGATCAGCTTGTGCGCATCCTCGGGGCCGCCCCAGCGCACAATCTTCACCCATTTGCCCGGCTCGAGGTCCTTGTAGTGCTCGAAGAAGTGCTGGATCTGCTGCAGCGTGATGTCGGGCAGGTCGCTGTAGGTCTTCACCTTGTCGTAGCGCTGGGTGAGCTTCGACGACGGCACGGCAAGAATCTTCTCGTCGCCGCCGGCTTCGTCTTCCATCAACAGCACGCCGACCGGGCGCACGCTCATGACCGCGCCGGGGATGATGGCGCGGGTGTTGATGATCAGGACGTCGCAGGGGTCGCCGTCATCGGACAGCGTGTGCGGGATGAAGCCGTAGTTCCCGGGGTAACGCATCGGCGTGTAGAGGAAGCGGTCGACCACAAGCGTGCCGGCCTCCTTGTCCATCTCGTATTTGATCGGTTCGCCGCCCACGGGGACTTCGATGATGACGTTGACGTCGTGGGGTACGTTTTTCCCGATCGAGACCGCATCGATACGCATTCAAGGCTCCGTTGTTGCCGAGGTGAAATCGCGCCCGGCAGCGATTTGGGCGCTGTCATACGCGGGCTTGGCGCGCCAATCCATGGTGTTCTTGTGAAATAATGAATCCAGCAATCACCGGCTCGATAGGCCACGGTATCGATGGATGGGCAGCGCTGCCGGCTAAGCTTTCAGCAGCTCAATTGGTCCAAGCGAAGGCAACCTTGTCGAGCGACTTCGGCCCGAAACGCTCCGAGGAGCGCGCCACCATGCGGCCGCCCAGCGCCCGGTAGAACTCGGTCGCCGGATCGTTGTCCGAGAGCGCCCACACCACCATGCTCTTCAGGCCGCTCTGCATCAGGTCGCGGCGGGCTGCGGTGAACAGACGGCGACCGAAGCCCAGGCCCTGGAACTCGGGTCGCAGATAGAGCTCGTAGACCTCGCCGTCGAAATGCAGGCTGCGGGCGCGGTTGCGGCCGTAATTGGCATAGCCCGCGATCTTGTCGCCGAACACCAGCACGCTGACGCGACTGCCCTTGCGGATTGCGCTGTCCCACCATTGCGGACCGCGGCGGTTGATCAGCTTTTCCAGTTCGGCGCCGGGAATGATGCCCTGATAGGCCGAGCGCCACGCTTCGTCATGGGTGGACGCCACCGCAGTTGCATCTGCGGCTTTGGCCGGCCGGACCTCGATCAGGGTTGTGCTCATGGACGCGATCAAACCAAGTCGCCGCGCCGGCGGCAAGACCTATCGTTAATTATCGGTTAACGTGTGGACTTTCTGCATCAGTATTTGAACCACTTTGTACCGAAAAAAGACAAGACGCCGATTCGAATGGCACCGGGGTGCTCTGCGCCGGTGCAAAACTGCTTTGCGGCAACGAATGAACGATAATGGCAACGCAGAAAGTCTGCCGATAGTGATTCGTTCCTACTAGTCTAACCGTCGCTGTTCTCGCCTCCGGCAATTCATGCGGCTCCTCAACATTCTCGTGCTCCTGGCTCTGTTGGCCTTGCTGACTGCGCCGCCTGTGTGCGCTCAGGTCATTTTTGGTTCGTCCGGAGCGGAGGGCGATCCGTTTCGCCGTCAGCCATGGCGCGTGCCATCGCCGGATACCGGCATTGCCGCGCATGCTCTGCTGTTTCGCCCGCCAGGTGCTGGCCCGTTCCGGCTTGCGGTGATCGCGCATGCCTCGACGCAGAACGTGTTGCGGCGCGCGCAAATGCCCCAGCCGGAATACCGCGCGCTCACCGCCTTCCTCATCGCGCGCGGCTTCGCCGTGCTGGTGCCGGAACGGCTCGGTCATGGCGTAACAGGCGGCCACTATCTCGAGGACCAGGGCGGCTGTGACGAGGCGGACTATGCGCGCTCGGGCCGCGCAACGGCCGACGAAATTTCGCGCGCGCTGGACTATTTGCGAAAGCAGGAATTTATCCGCAAGGATGCCGCTGTCGTGATCGGCCATTCCGCCGGCGGCTGGGGCGCATTGGCACTCGCGAACGCTGATCCGAAGGCGATCTCGGCCATCATCGCCTTTACGCCAGGGCGCGGCGGCCATGCCAATGATGAGCCGAACCGGATCTGCGCGCCGCACTCGCTTCTCGCGGCGGCGGCGGAATTCGGCAAGGCCGTGCGTATCCCCGTCACGTGGCTCGTTGCTGCCAATGACAGCTACTTTTCACCGGCATTTTCGAAAGAGTTGGTCGAGGCCTTTCGCGGTGGTGGCGGCAAGGTCGACTTCCGTACGCTCCCTGCTATCGGCAGCGAGGGCCATTGGATGATCGAAAGTGAAGCCGGCGTCAAAGCCGCGAGCAACGAGCTCGCGCGTGTGCTGAACCTGCCGAAGCCGGTTGCGACCAAGAAGCCCCAGGACATTCGATAGTGAGCAAATGGCCCGACGATGACGTGATCCTGTTCGACGGCGTTTGCATCTTCTGCTCGCGCTGGGTGAGATTCGTGGCCGCGCGCGATACGGCAAGGCGGTTTCGTTTTACGCCGATGCAGTCGGATTATGGGGCTCGGCTCGCGGACACGTTCGGCATCGATCCTGAGGATCCCGATACCAATGCCGTGGTCCATGGCGGCGAGGTGTTCACGAAGTCAGACGCGGCGCTGACCGTGCTGTCGCAGCTCCCCGGTTGGGGTTGGGTGCGCATACTGTTCGCGGTGCCGAAGCCCCTGCGAGACGCCGTCTACAGCCTCATCGCGCGCAACCGCTACCGCATCTTCGGGAAGTATGATGTGTGTTTCGTTCCTGATGCGGATTTGCGAGCGCGGGTGATCGAGTGATTCGTCATTGTTGGATACAGCGGGACGCAATGCCGGGTCTATTGCTGCGGCTTGGCTGACGCCGCGAGCACTTCCCTCGCCGCCCGCTCCCCCGAGTCCCGCGCCCCATGCGCCGTCGTGAAGAAATTCGGCGAGGTCGCTTCCCCCGCGAAGAACAGCCGCCCATCCACGGGCGCCGCCAGCACGGCACGATCGCCCGCGTGTCCTGGCAGCGCGTGCGAATACGAGCCCCTCGCAAACGGATCATGCGTCCAACGCGACTCGTAGAGCGGCTTCAGCTTGTGGCGGATGTCGTTGCCGAGGAAGCCGGCGATCTCGTCGATGCTCTGTGCCGCAATGGCACCCTCACCGGCGTCTTCCAGTTCGCGGGCAAAACGGCCGCCGAAAAAGCCTTCGATGCAGGGCTGGCCGAACGGGCGGATGTGGTAGGTGCCCATGTCGGTGCGCATGGTGGCGCCGCGCAGGTTTCCTTCTTTGGGGAAGGCTTCCGCGTCGCCGAGCGCCAGCGTCACCTTGTCGTCGACGCCGAGCGGCAGGCCGGCTGCGGCATCGAGCTTGGCCGGGAGCTGTGGTGAGAAACGGATCGCCTCATCGGCGATGAGATTGGTCGGCACGGTGACGATCACCTTGTCCGCGGTCAGCGTGCCCAGCGATGTCTCGATGCGGATGCGCTTGTCCGAATGATCGATCAGCTTGACGTTGCAGTTCAGCGCCACCGGGCAAGGCGCGCCATAGGCCGCGATCAAGGCGCCATAGCCGCGGCGGACGCGCCAGTTGAGGTCGCTGTCCTCATAGGCGTCCCAGTCCAGCGTCGACATGTTCTGCAGTTCGCAGCCATTGATGTAAGTCGAGACCGCGTCGATCATCGGGTTCCAGCGATTGCCGGGCTCGAGGCTTTGGCTCGCGGGAGCATCGTCGCTTTTCCGTGCTGCTTCCCAGAGGCGCTCGTAGAACGCGTCCATCGCGCGCATGAAATCGTCGCGCTCGGCTTGCGGAAACGCATTGCCGAAGGTGCGCTCGCGCCAGGGCGGCAGGTCCTTGTTGACCTCGAAATCGAGTTGCCGCGCGATCGGAACGAAGGAGTTGTTGTCGGCCGAGTGCAGCCAGCCACAGCCGACGTCGAAGGTGACATCGGGCGAGGCCTGCACGGTCCAGGCCCGGCCACCGAGGCGATCGCGCGCCTCCAGCACAATCGCGGAGAGGCCTGACCCATGCAGCGCGTGTGCTGCGCCTAGACCGGCGGCACCGGCGCCGATGATCGCGACATCGACTGAGGAGGGGAGGGAGCTCATGGGCGGGCTCTAGCACGTTCGCTGGGGGTGCTGAAGCCGGACAGACACGCAGCTCTCGTGTCCCGGACGCGGTGCGGCGTGTAACGCCGCTCCGCAGAGCCGGGATCCAAGGTGATGTGGAGGTGGTGAGAGTAACGGGGCCCCGGCTCAGCAGCGCACCACTGCGTGCTGCGCTGCATCCGGGGCACGAAAGCGGTGCCTTACGCCACCGCTTCCTTGGCCTTTTCCGCGCGCTTGCGTTCGTTGGCATCGAGGTGCCGCTTGCGCAGACGGATCGACTTCGGCGTGATCTCGACCAACTCGTCGTCCTCGATATAGGCCAGCGCCTTTTCCAGCGTCATGCGGATCGGCGGGGTCAGGCGCACAGCCTCGTCCTTCGACGTCGTGCGGATGTTGGTGAGCTGCTTGCCTTTGAGCACGTTGATCTCGAGATCGTTGTCGCGGGTGTGCTCGCCGACGATCATGCCCTTGTAGACCTTCCAGCCCGGCTCGATCATCATCGGGCCGCGGTCTTCCAGCTTGAACATGGCATAGGCCACCGCCTCGCCCTGGTCGTTGGAGATCAGCACGCCGTTGCGGCGGCCCTGGATCGCGCCCTTGTAGGGCAGATAGTTGTGGAACAGGCGGTTCATGATCGCCGTGCCCTTGGTATCGGTCATCAGCTCGCCCTGGTAGCCGATCAGGCCGCGGGTCGGCGCGTAGAACACCAGCCGCAGGCGGTTGCCGCCCGACGGCCTCATCTCGACCAGCTCGGACTTGCGCTCGCTCATCTTCTGCACGACGACGCCGGAATGCTCCTCGTCGACGTCGATCACGACCTCCTCGATCGGCTCCAGGGCCTGGCCGGTGGCTTCGTCTTTCTGGAACACGACGCGCGGACGCGACACGGAGAGCTCAAAGCCCTCGCGGCGCATGGTCTCGATCAGGATCGCGAGCTGCAATTCGCCGCGGCCGGACACTTCCATCGCGTCCTTGTCCTGGGCTTCGACCACGCGCAGCGCGACGTTGCCCTCGGCCTCGCGCAGCAGGCGGTCACGGATCAGGCGGCTGGTGACCTTGTCGCCTTCGGTGCCGGCGAGCGGCGAGTTGTTGACGATGAACGACATCGACACGGTCGGCGGATCGATCGGCTGGGCCTGGATTGGGGTCTCGACCGTGGGATCGCAGAAGGTGTCGGCCACGGTGCCCTTGGGTAGGCCGGCGATGGCGACGATGTCGCCGGCTTCCGCGATCTCGACCGGCTGACGCTCGAGGCCGCGGAACGCCAGAATCTTGGAGATGCGGCCGGTTTCCACCAGCTTGCCGTCACGCGACAGCACCTTCACGGTCTGGTTCGGCTTCACGGTGCCGGACGCGATGCGTCCGGTGATGATGCGGCCGAGGTAGGGGTTGGCTTCGAGAATGGTGCCGAGCAGCCGGAACGGGCCTTCCTCGACCACCGGCGGCGCGACGTGCTTGATGACGAGGTCGAACAGCGGCTGCATGCCGACGTCGTGGGAGGCGTCGGGCGAGTCGGCCATCCAGCCGTTCTTGCCCGACCCGTAGAGGATCGGGAAATCGAGCTGCTCGTCGGTGGCATCGAGCGCCGCGAACAGGTCGAACACCTCATTGACGACTTCGGAGATGCGCGCGTCGGGGCGGTCGACCTTGTTAATGGCGACGATCGGCTTCAGGCCGAGCTTGAGCGCCTTGCCGACCACGAATTTGGTCTGCGGCATCGGGCCTTCAGCGGCGTCGACCAGCACGATCACCCCGTCGACCATCGACAGGATGCGCTCGACCTCGCCGCCGAAATCGGCGTGGCCGGGGGTGTCGACGATGTTGATCTGGGTGTCTTTCCATTGCACCGAGGTGCATTTGGCCAGAATGGTGATGCCGCGCTCGCGTTCCAGATCGTTGGAATCCATGGCGCGCTCAACCTGGCGCTGGTTGTCGCGATAGGTGCCGGATTGCTGTAGCAGCTTGTCGACCAGCGTCGTCTTGCCGTGGTCGACGTGGGCGATGATGGCGATGTTGCGAAGGTTCATGAGTGAGCTTCTTTGCGGTCGGACAATGGGTTAAGCGCGATCTCGCCGGTCAAGCCGGGACCTCTTCTCGGACAACGCTGAAACGTGGAAAACGGGGCCTATTACACCCAAAAAGGAAGCCCGGCCAGTTCGACCGGGCAACCTACGCGTTTGCGCCGCAATATAGGCAAAAACCGCCAAAAAACAATGCGTTCTTTCGGGGTTGGTTGACTGAATTTTGTCCGGGAATCCCCGGGGCTTAGCGGGAATTCCGCACCAAACCGGCCCTTTAGCGGGAAACGGCAGCCTCGATCAACCCTGAGCCGTGCTGCGGCTCGCTTCCTCGGTCGGATAGACCCCGCGCAGCACCTCCTCGAAGTGCATCTTCACGGCCTCGTTGCACAGGCAGGCGCGCAGGCGCAGGCCGTCGCGGTTGCGAACCAGGATCGATCCGCGCCGGGTGTCGAGCACGCCTTCCGCCTTGAACGACTGGAGCACGCGGCTGGCATAGCTGCGGCCGACGCCAAGCAGCGTCGCGAGCTGTTCGTGCGTCAGCGGCACGCTGCTCTCGTCGCCGGTCCGCTCCATCGCCGCCAAGATCCATTTGGCCGTGCGCTGCTCGATCGAGTGAATGGCATTGCAGGCGGTGGACTGGAAGATCTGCGCCAGCATGCAATCGGCGTAGCGGGCGAAGACGTGCCGCAGCGAGACCGAACGCTGCTTGGCCGCTTCCAATTTGGCGACATGAATGCGCGCAAATGGCCCACCGAATTTCACGCAGATCCGGGTGTAGGCCGGCAAATATCCTTCGCTGACGATGCCGCCCACCGCGCCCTCTCGGCCGACCAGGATGGTCTCGACATCGCGGCCGTCCTCGTTGGGAACGAGGAAGGTCGCAAGCGACGGTCCGCACGGAAAGTGGACGACCTGGACATCGTCGCCGGGATTGTAGAGCAGCTCATTCGCCGCCGCCTTGTCGAAAGTGATATGCGGCGCCAGCAGTGCGTAGTCCGCCTGGCTCAAGCGCCGCAACAGATTGTTGACCGGGCGGCTGTCGACCTCGTCCGACTTGCTGATACGCGTATCCATCGTGAACCCCGCCATACTCCTCTCCCATAGTAGCGAGTTCCGTCCGAACCTTGTGTGCACAAGTGGACAGACTAGAGAACGACGATGTGGTGGGTTTCGTTCCGGGAACCCTCCGATGCGCTGGGCGCAGGCATCGTGTCGCGGCTGTCCTGACCCAGAAAGCCTCATGCTCCAAAACGAGACCATGGCCCCCGCTTATTCCAATGGCTCCGATTGTCCTGCCGATGTTCTGATCGTCGAGGATGATCCCATCATTGCGATCGATTTTGAGGATCGTGTGCTCGGATTCGGCGTCAAGGGTGTGCGGACCGTCGGTTCGGTCACGCAAGCGCTTGATGCGATCAACAAGCGTAGGCCGGACTTTGCGTTGCTCGACGTCGAGTTGGTTCGGGAGAAGAGCTTTGCGATCGCCGAGCGGCTGATAGCCTTGAAGATTCCCTTCGTCTTCGTCACCGGCTACGGCGCTGAGGCAAGCATTCCGCCGGAATTCGCCAACCAGCCGCGACTACAGAAGCCATGTTCGAGCGACGCGCTTGAGGCGGCGCTCCAGCTACGCGGGCCCGACTAGCGATCAGGCCTGCTTCGGATCGAGCGTGGTCGACCACAATGCGACGTCGGCGCGGTCGCGCAAGGTCACCGTCATCTGGCCGGAAGCGCCATCGATCTTGACGTGACCGAAGAACTGCATGCCCGCGGAGGGCGGCAGGTTCTGGTCGTCCTTGCCCGGCGCCTTGACGAAACGCACCTCGGGCCCAAAGGTGTTGTCGAGTGCGTTCGGACCGAACGTGCCGGCATGCAGCGGGCCCGAGACAAATTCCCAGAACGGCTCAAACTCCTGGAATTGCGCCTTGTTCGGATCGTAATAATGCGCGGCGGCGTAGTGCACGTCCGCCGTCAGCCACACGGTGTTCGTGATCGGCGCCATCTTGATGAAGCGCAGGATGTCGGCGATCTCGAATTCGCGGCCGCGCACCGGGCCGTCGCCCTGTGCGAAGGCTTCCGAGCCGCCCTTCGGCGTGTCCGACACGATCAGGCTGAGCGGCATGTCGGAGGCGATCACCTTCCAGGTCGCGCGCGAATTCAAGAGGCCGCGCTTGAGCCAGGCCATCTGGTCGGGGCCGAGGAAGTAGCTGGCCGGGCCGTAGGCGGTTTCGAGATTGGCGCCGTTCGGGCCGCGATAGCTGCGTTCGTCGAGCATGAACACGTCGAGATGCGGGCCGTAGGAGATCTGGCGATAGATGCGGCCCGGCTCAACGATGCTCTCGCGCATCGGATACATCTCGTGGAAGGCACGGCCTGCGCGGGCCGCCAGCAGCGTGATGTCACGCTCCCTGTAGGTCGCCGGCAATTCCTTCGACAGCGACCAGTTGTTGGTCACCTCGTGGTCGTCCCACTGCACGAAGATCGGCACTTCGGCATTGAAGGCGCGGAGGTTGTCGTCGGTGAAATTGTATTTGTGCGCGGCGCGGTACTCGTCAAGCGTCTCCGCGACCTTGGCCTTCTCGGGGATCGTGACGTTCTTCCAGATCTTGCCGTCGGCGAGCTTCACCTCGGACGCGATAGGACCGTCGGCATAGATGGTGTCGCCGGAGTGCAGGAAGAAATCCGGACGGTGCTTGCGCATCGCGGAGAAGGTGAACATGCCGCCGTCGTCGGGGTTGATGCCCCAGCCTTGTCCTGCGACATCGCCGCCCCAGACGAAGCTGACGTCGCGGCGGTCGGCGGGCGCGGTGCGGAAGCGGCCGGTCACCGGCTCGCCCTCCACCGCGGTGTGCGAGAGATCGCGGAAGCGGACGCGGTAAAAGATGTCCTGTCCGCCCGGCAGATTTTCGATCAGCATCTTTGCGGTGAAGTCGCTCTCGGGCAGTGCCGCGATCGGCGGCAACGCGCGGGCGTCCTTGAACGACTCCGTCGTCGCCACTTCGACGAGCATCTGCGCAGGCCGGTCGGTGCGCGCCCAGACCACGCCGCCGTCCACCGTGACGTCGCCCGACTGCACGCCGTGGGTAACCGCCGGCCGGTCGGCCGCGCGCGAGAGACGGGGCATCGCGACCGCGCCGAGCGCGCCGGCGCTGGTGCTGAGGAAACGGCGGCGGGAGAATTTGATGTTCATGGGACGGTCCCGATCTCGCGTGAGACGGCCGCCCAGGCGGCCGCCACGGTGAAGTCAGACGCTATATTGAGACAATGTGACGCAGCGATTACGCGCGTAAGCGCTCAGTTCAATTGAGCGGCTACCCTTAGTGATCATCCTGAGGAGCCCGCCAACAGCGGGCGTCTCGAAGGATGGCCGCGGGCGAGAGCCGGGCCTTCATGGTTCGAGACGCGCGTTCCGCGCTCCTCACCATGAGGATATTGGAAGTGCCTACACGTTGCCGGCGGCCCTGAACTGCGCACCCGCGCGCTGCAGGTTCTGCGGCAGGCTGAACAGCACGGCCTTGCGATCGGCGACGGCCGCGTGGAACTGGTCGAGCGCGATGTTGAAGGCAGTGAGCGCGGCTTCCTCGATCGCGCCGTGATCGAAGCAGCGCAGTGTATTGCGCAGGATGTCGTCGGCCTCGGTCTGCATCTGGTCGAGGTCTTCGGTCGTCTCGCTCTTGCGTGCCGCCGCGATCATGTCGAGCAGACGTTCACGCTGATGGTTGTTGTTGTCGCGCTCGTCCTTCTTCAAATAGCCCGCAAACCAGGCGCCGATCGAGCCCATGGCCGAGAGCGCCATCAGCGTCCACCAGATGTAATCGCTGTATCTGTCGAGGAAGGTCTTTTCCTCGCCGTCGACGAAGGCGGCCGCGCCGGGATGCACCGGGATCACCGCGTCCTTGTCGGTGTCGGGTGTTTCGATCTTCGCCGCCAGCGGGAATTCCGTCACCAGTTGCTGGCGCACGGCAAAAAGCTGGCGCGTGAACGCGGCGATGTTGGTTTCGGATACGCCTTTGCGCGCCACGATGTGGTGCGAAAAACTGATCGTCTTGACCTCGTCATCGGGGCGAACGGGTGAGCCGCCATAGGTGCCGGCCGGAATCTCCGAGGCTTCGTAAACCGGATGGTTCTGCGCGATCGCATCCGCGGAATCGATCGCGAGGAAGACCGGCGTGCCGCCTTCCTTGGCAGTGGCGGCGATCGCGTCCGACGTGATCTTACTGTTGACAGGGCCGGCTGCGAGATAGGCATCGGCCTTCTGGGCCTTGATCGCCTCGGCGGCTTCATTGGCCGGGAACTGTATGACCTCGACCTTGGCAGGATCGACGCCGTATTGCTGGAGGATCACCTTGAGCAGATTGACGTTGGCCTGGGTGCGGCCGATCACGCCGACCTTATGGCCGGCGAGCTGCGCAATCTTGGTGATCTTCGCGCCCTTCTTCCTGCCCTTGCCGGGCACGGACCACAGCACCACGACGTTCTTGCGCAGGGTTGCGACCGCTTGCGCGTTTTTGGGCACGTCGACGTCGCCGCGCACGATGGCGAGGTCGACCTTGCTTTCGGCGAGCGCCTGGGCGCTGGCGGTGGCACCGTCGGTCTGGATCGGCCGCAGCCGCACCTGGCTCTGGTGCTGCGTGAAAGCCTGCGTCAGCGCCTGCACGACCTTGAGGTCGTCGCTGTTGGCGGGCCCGACCGCGATCTTCAGCGTCACCGGCCGCATCGCGAAATAATAGCCGCCCGCGAGCGCGCCAACGATCGCAAGCACCAGCGCGAGAGTGACGAGCGCCGTCTTCCGCGCCGCTGATCGCGGCGAAGGTGGGGTGGGCGCTTCGGCCAGGTCCAATCCCCCGGTCATCGATCTCCCGAACAGTCGCTTGAGGCTCAGTTTCATCTTGGCCGGCGATTTACGCCCGCAAGTGTAGCAAATTTCTTGTCCGGCGGGGTTACATCTCCGTCATGGTTAGCGGATGGAGCAAATCCCGTGTGAACCCGGGGCGTCAGCACGGTGTTAGGGTAAAGTTCCCCTGAAGGACGGAGGCGACGATGGCAGAACGGTTCTCGGCGGAGGCGCGCAGGCAGGCGCTGCACGGACTGCCGGGCTGGACCGAGGTCCCGGGACGCGACGCGATCGGGAAGACTTTTGTCTTCAAGGATTTCAACGAGGCGTTTGGCTTCATGGCCCGCGTCGCGCTGGTCGCCGAGAAGATGGACCACCACCCCGAATGGCGCAACGTCTACAAGACCGTGGAGGTGGTGCTGGCGACCCATGATTCCGGCGGCGTCACCAAGCTCGATATCGAGCTGGCCACGGCGATGAACGCCATCGCCAAGCTGACACCAGGCTGACGTCTTGCAGGCATCAGCCGCGTCCTTATCTTGTGATGAGCACGGGATGCGGCCAACCGCCGCCCTGACGCCACCCTTGGCTGAACGGGGAGTTTGTCGACCATGGCTGCCGAACACAGCGTCGGCTTCGAGCCGGCCGATCGGCTTGCGGAAGATCGTGAGAGCGTGCGTCGCCGCTTCTGGCGCAAGCTGAAGCGCGTCGCCGCACATCTGCCGTTCGCGGAGGATCTGCTCGCCGCCTATTACTGCGCCTTCGACCGGCAGACGCCGCGCCACGTGCAGGCGTCGTTGCTCGGGGCGATCGCCTATTTCATCCTGCCGTTCGACTTTATCCCCGACGTGATGCCGATCCTCGGCTTCACTGATGACGCCGCCGTGCTCGCCACCGCGATCCGCATGGTCGCCGGCCACATCACCAATGAGCATCGCGAAGCCGCCCGCACCGCGCTGAAGCGCGGGGTGAATGAGGTGGAGGCGTAAGCCGCGCAGTAGCTGTCGCCGCATCCTCCCCTGTCATTCCCCGCGAAGACGGGGAATCCAGTACGCCGCCGCTTATCGATTCAACAACACTCGTCACGGGGTACTGGATCGCCCGGTCAAGCCGGGCGACGACAGCTGAGTGTCTGGTAACGATGTCGCGACACTCTACGCGCCGACATCCTCACGGATGCAAGATCACCTTGCCCATGGCCTGACGTCCCGCGAGCACCTTCAGCGCATCCGCCGTCTGTGCCAAGGGGAAGGTGCGGTCGACATGCGAGGAGATTTTTCCTTCCGCGGTCCACTTCACGAGCTTCTCGAGATTGGCGCGGTTCTTGGCCGGGTTGAGGCGGGTCCAGGCGCCCCAGAACACGCCGCGGATGTCGCAGCCCTTCAGCAGCGCGAGGTTCAGCGGCATCTTCGGAATATCGCCGGCGGCAAAGCCGATCACCAGGAAGCGGCCTTCCCAGGCGATCGAGCGCAACGCCTGCTCCGCATAGGCGCCGCCCACGGGATCGAAGATGATGTCGACGCCCTTGCCGCCCGTGAGTTTTCGCAAGCCTTCCTTCAAATCTTCCTTGCCGTAATTGAGCGTGAGTTCTGCGCCGTGCGCCTTGGCGAATTCGAGCTTCTCGTCCGACGAGGCGCAGGCGATCACCTTCAGGCCCATCAGCTTGCCGAGCTCGCAGGCAGCTAAGCCCGTGCCGCCGGCGGCGCCGAGCACCGCGAGCGTCTCGCCCGGCTTCGGGCTGGCGCGATCTTCCAGCGCATGCAGCGCGGTGCCGTAGATGATGATGATGCCGGCCGCGCGGTCATAATCGAGATTGTCGGGAATCTTCACGATCGATGCCGCCGGCAGCGCGATCTTTTCGCGCGCGCCGTTGTGGCCGCAGGAGGCGACGACGCGATCGCCGACCTTCACATCAGTCACGCCGGGACCGATGCTCTCGATCACGCCCGCGACCTCGGCGGCGGGCGAGAACGGGAACGGTGGCTTGATCTGGTACTTGCCCTGGATCATCAGGATGTCGAAGAAGTTCAACGCCGCCGCCTTGATCGCGATCACGGCTTCGCCGGGACCCGCCACCGGATCCGGCACGTCGGCCAGAACGAGATCGTCGGGCTGGCAATATTGCGAGCAGAGGATGGCTTTCATGGCGGCACCTTGGCGTTTCGGGTGGAATTATAGTTTGATGCGGTTCTGCCGGATTTAGGCGCGGGCGACAATCCGGTTTCTTTGTTGATGGCCGCCGGCCTATCCTCACGTCGTTGCGAGCGCAGCGAAACAATCCAGCCTATTTCCGCAGGACGGACTCTGAATTGGTTCGCTGCGCTCGCAACGACGGAATGTGCGGAAAAATCGAGGATTCAAACCATGTTTGAAACAGGTCTGCTCAAGGACAAGCGCATCCTCGTCACCGGTGGTGGCTCGGGCCTCGGCGCCGCGATGGGGCGCCGCTTCCTCGCGCTCGGTGCGGAGCTCTTGATCTGCGGCCGCAAGCTCGATCGGCTGGAAGCGACAGCGAGCGAGATGCGCGAGCGGACCGGCGGCAAGGTCACGACGATCGCCTGCGATATTCGCGACGGTGCTTCCGTCGAGAGCATGATGGATCAGATCTGGCACGAAGCGCCGCTCGATATCCTCGTCAACAACGCCGCGGCGACCTTCATCGCGCAGAGTGAGCATCTCTCATTCCGCGCCGCGGATGCGATCCTCGCGCCGACGCTGCATGGCGCGATGTATTGCACGCTTGCCGCGGGCAAGCGCTGGATCGAGGGCAAGCATGACGGCGTCGTGCTCTCGATCCTCTCGACCTCGACCATTACCGGCCGCGCCTTCACCGTGCCGTCGGCGATGGCGAAGTCGGCGGTGCTGGCAATGATCAAGAGTCTTGCGGTCGAGTGGGGCCCGAAGGGCATCCGCACCGTCGCGATCGCGCCGGGGCCGTTCCCGACCGCCGGGGCATCGGGCCAGCTTCGCCCGGAAGGGCGCGACGAGGGATGGGGCGCGCGCAACCCAATGGGGCGCACCGGCGAGCACAGCGAGCTTGCCGACCTCGCCAGCTTCCTGGTCTCCGACCGTGCCGGCTACATCAACGGCGAGATGGTGGTGATCGATGGTGGCGCGCATTTGCGCAGCTCAGGCGCCGAGGATTTGTTGCGCTGGACCGACGCCCAATGGACCGAGCAGCGCGCCGCGCGATCCAATGGGTGACAAGCTAACTGCCTTCCCAAATTGGACTTTCCCGGATATCCCTGCTCGGGGACAAATCGCGGCCGGGCCATCTTCCAGTCACAATATTGAGGGAACCACTCCAGCATGTGGCGGGCGCTGTTTTTGGCTTTGATGACTGGTGTGGTAGCCGGCGGAATCACTGATTCCGCGCGGGCGCAGACCGCACAACCGTCGCCCAGGACTGGGCCAAAAGAGGCCGCACCCAAGGCCGCTGCGCCGGCAGCCAACACGACTGGAAAGACGGCCGCAAAGCCCGAGAGCAAACCGGCGGCAGCGCCCGCGGCGGTTGCGGGCGGCGCCGAGCCCACCCTGATCGGCCAGTTCGGGACCTGGGGTGCCTATTCGGCCGCGCCCAACGGCAAAAAGGTCTGCTTCGCGCTGGCAAAACCCTCGTCGTCGAAGACCAACCCGCCGAACCGTCCGCGTGACCCCGCCTATGCCTTCGTCTCCACCCGGCCGGCCGAAAAGGTGAACAACGAAGTCTCGGTCATGATCGGCTACGCGCTGAAGCCGGGCTCGGAATCCTCGGTCGAGGTCGGCGGCGCTGCATTCTCGATGTACACCCAGGGCGACGGCCTCTGGATCAAGAACGCGGCCGAGGAGGAGCGGATGGTTGAAGCCATGCGCAAATCGGCCGATCTCGTGGTCAAGGGCGTCTCGGCCAAGGGCACCGAAACGACCGATACGTTTTCGCTGAAGGGCCTTGCCCAGGCGCTCGACCGGATTTCGCAGGATTGCAGGCGTTAAGGCTGTGGTCGACAAGGTCGCAATCGGCGGCTCCGGTTGATATATAGGGGCTGTTCCCAGTTTTTCCGTCATTCCGGGATGGTCCGAAGGACCAGAGCCGGAATCTCGAGGTTCCGGGTTCGACGCTCTGCGTCGCCCCGGAACGACAACACAATCAGGTCCATTCGATGCAACCGACGACCGAGCCGCGCGACGCAATCCTGGTGGAGAAGACTCCGCTTGAAACCTATGTGCCGCCGGCGAAGCCATCGCTGATCGGCCTGTCGCGCACAGAGCTCGCCGATCGCCTTGGCGAGATCGGCGTGGCGCCGGCACAGCGCAAGATGCGCGTGCAGCAGCTCTGGCACTGGCTGTATTTCCGCGGCGCCCAGAGCTTCGACGATATGACCTCGGTCTCGAAGGGCATTCGCGCCGAGCTCGCGCAGCACTTCACCGTCGACCGGCCAGAAGTCGTGGCCGAGCAGATCTCCAGCGACGGCACCCGCAAATGGCTCCTGCGTCTGCCGAGCGGCGACAATGTCGAGCGTGCCCATGAAGTCGAGTGCGTCTACATTCCCGAAACCGATCGCGGCACGCTGTGCGTCTCCTCGCAGGTCGGGTGCACCTTGAACTGCTCGTTCTGCCATACCGGCACGCAGCGCCTGGTGCGCAACCTCACCGCCGGCGAGATCGTGGGCCAGGTTATGGTCGCGCGCGACCGCCTCAATGATTGGGCCGATCGCGAGGACGGCACGCGGCGTGTCACCAACATCGTGATGATGGGCATGGGCGAGCCGCTCTACAATTTCGACGCGGTGCGCGACGCGCTGCTGATCGTCGGCGACAATGAAGGCATTGGCATCTCCCGCCGCCGCATCACGCTGTCGACCTCGGGCGTGGTGCCGAACATCGTGCGCGCCGGCGAGGAGATCGGCGTCATGCTCGCGATTTCGTTGCATGCCGTGCGTGACGATCTGCGCAACGAGCTCGTGCCGCTCAACCGCAAATATCCGATCGCCGAATTGCTGCAGGCCTGCCGCGACTATCCCGGCGCCTCGAACGCGCGCCGCATCACCTTCGAATATGTGATGCTCAAGGGCGTCAACGATTCGCTCGACGATGCCAAGCTGCTGGTGAAAATGCTCAAGGGCGTTCACGCCAAGATCAATCTGATCCCGTTCAATCCCTGGCCGGGCACGGCCTATGAATGCTCGGACTGGGACCAGATCGAAAAGTTCTCCGAATACATCTTCAACGCCGGCTATTCCTCGCCGGTGCGCACGCCGCGCGGCCGCGACATCCTCGCCGCCTGCGGCCAGCTCAAATCGGAAACCGAAAAGCTCTCGGCTCGCGAACGCCAGGCGTTGCGGGCCATGGCGATGACGGATTGAGGATGCACGACCCTATTCTCGCATCCTCGTCATTGCGAGCGCAGCAAAGCAATCCAGAATCTTTACGCACGGACAGACTGGATTGCTTCGCTACGCTCGTACGTACTGACGGTTAGGGTGGGGTGATGTCCCTGATCGGCCGCCTCATCGTCATCTTCATCGGCTTCCTCGCCGCCTGTTTCGTCGGCGGGATGATCGTCGTCATCGCGCTGCTATTTCCGGAGTTCGCCGATCTCGGCGCCGGTCCCGTCGATCAGGGCACGATCGACATCCTGCTGGGCTTCGGCTTCATCTTCGTCTCGGGTTTCGCACTGGTTCCGGCGGCGGTGATCGTCGCAATCACCGAGGCGCTCTATATCCGCAGTGCGCTGGCTTATGCTGTCGGCGGCGGCGTCGTCGGGCTCGCCTGCTATCTCGGCCTCATTCCGTTTCATTCAGATACGCTGCAGTTCGAAGGCATCGTGCGGCGGCATCTGGAGATCCTGACCGGCGCGGGCATCGTTGCCGGTGTCGTGTACTGGCTGATCGCCGGCCGTAACGCCGGCGCCTGGCGCAACCCGCCGCCTCAGCGCAAGCCGCCCCCGCCGCTGCCCTCGAATTCAAGGCCGGATGCGCGGTAGTTTGTGCTGTCATTCCGGGGTTTTCATCCCCTCTCCACTCCGCTAAACCGCGCGCCATGAACCGGACTGGACTCTTCATCGCCCTGGCGCTGTGGCTCGTGATCGGCGTCGTTTTCGGCCTCTATCCCGAGCTCGATCTCAAGCTCGCATCGCTGTTCTTCGACCCCGAGACGAAGACCTTTCCGCTCAAGCTGAACAATTGGGCCGGCTTCGCGCGTGACGCTGCGATGTGGGTGGCCTGGGCATTCGTGCTGCCTCCGCTGATCGCGCTCGTGGTCAAGATGGTCCGGCCCGACCGCCCGCTGATGGTGTCGGGACGCGCGATCATCTTCCTGCTGGTCACGATCATCATGTCGGCCGGCATCCTCACCAACCTCACCTTCAAGACCTATTGGGGCCGGCCGCGGCCGGTGGTGGTGACGCAGTTTGCCGGCGACCAGCAGTTCGTGCCGTGGTGGGATCCGCGTGGCGACTGCGCGCGCAACTGCTCGTTCTTCTCCGGCGAGGGCGCGACCGCGTTCTGGACGCTGGCGCCCGCCGCGCTGGCGCCGCCGGCGTGGCGGCCGCTCGCCTATGCCGGTGCGGTGGTGTTCGGCGCCGTCACCAGCGGGCTGCGGATGGCGTTCGGCGGACATTTCTTTACCGACGTGTCGATCGCCGGCCTCGTCACCTTCGTCGTGATCTGGTTCGCTTACGCACTGATTTATCGCTGGCCGCGGACGCGGTTCTCGGACACCGCCGTCGATGCCGCCCTGACCAGGCTGAACATGCCCGCCTACCGGCTGCGCCAGCGCCTGTTCGGCCGCAAGACAGGCCTCGAGCCCTCGGTTTGAGCCATTAAATGCGTGCCGACCCCTGCGAAATTTGATATTCGCCCGGTCAAGTTCGCCCTCGCATCAGCCCCTTGAGACCCGATTGGAAGCGCCATGACCACGATCCTGAAAAGCCTGCCCAAGGGTGAGAAAGTCGGCATCGCTTTTTCGGGCGGTCTCGACACCAGCGCGGCGCTGCTCTGGATGAAGCAGAAGGGCGCCCGCTGCTACGCCTATACCGCCAATCTCGGTCAGCCGGATGAGGCCGACTACAACGAGATCCCGCGCAAGGCGATGGAGTTCGGCGCGGAGAAAGCGGTGCTCGTCGATTGCCGCACGCAACTGGTCCACGAAGGCATCGCGGCGATCCAGTCGGGCGCCTTCCACATCTCCACCGGCGGCATCACCTATTTCAACACCACGCCGCTCGGCCGCGCCGTCACCGGCACGATGCTGGTCGCGGCGATGAAGGAAGACGGCGTCAACATCTGGGGCGACGGTTCGACCTTCAAGGGCAACGACATCGAGCGCTTCTATCGCTACGGCCTGCTCACCAATCCGGGCCTGAAGATCTACAAGCCCTGGCTCGACCAGCAGTTCATCGACGAGCTCGGCGGCCGCGCCGAGATGTCGGCGTTCATGACGGCGCAGGGCTTCGCCTACAAGATGAGCGCCGAGAAGGCGTACTCGACCGACAGCAATCTGCTCGGCGCCACGCACGAGGCCAAGGACCTCGAGAGCCTC
Organism: Bradyrhizobium sp. 21; assembly: GCF_023073335.1. Lineage (GTDB taxonomy): Bacteria > Pseudomonadota > Alphaproteobacteria > Rhizobiales > Xanthobacteraceae > Bradyrhizobium. Next base: position 127,511 of record NZ_JADPJG010000035.1, on the reverse strand, counting down.
GACAGCGGCATCAAGATCGTCAACCCGATCATGGGCGTGCCGTTCTGGCGCGACGACTGCGCTGTGAAGGCCGAGAAGGTCGTCGTGCGCTTTGAAGAAGGCCAGCCGGTCGCGCTGAACGGCCAGAGCTTCGGCGATCCCGTGGCGCTGTTCCTCGAAGCCAACGCCATCGGTGGCCGCCACGGCCTCGGCATGAGCGACCAGATCGAGAACCGCATCATCGAAGCCAAGAGCCGCGGCATCTATGAAGCGCCCGGCATGGCGCTGCTGCACATCGCCTATGAGCGCCTCGTCACCGGCATTCACAACGAGGACACCATCGAGCAGTACCGCATCAGCGGCATGCGCCTGGGGCGTCTGCTCTATCAGGGCCGCTGGTTCGACTCGCAGGCTCTGATGCTGCGCGAGACCGCGCAGCGCTGGGTCGCGCGCGCCGTCACCGGCGAAGTGACGCTCGAGCTGCGCCGGGGCAACGACTATTCTATTCTGAACACGGAAAGTCCGAACCTCACCTATGCGCCGGAGCGGCTCAGCATGGAGAAGGTGGAGGACGCCGCGTTCACGCCCGCCGACCGCATCGGCCAGCTCACCATGCGCAACCTCGACATCAACGATACCCGCGCCAAGCTGAAGCTCTACACCGACACCGGTCTGTTGTCGGGTAGTGAAGGCTCGCAAATCTTCAAGCTCGAGAACGACAAGGGTTGATGATGCCTTCGCAGCCCGGCTGCGTAGGGTGGGTTAGCCCTGCGATTGCGCTAAGCGCAATCGCTCGGCGTAACCCACCTCTTTAGCTTCGCGGAGACAGAATTGGTGGGTTACGCCTACGGCTAACCAACCCTACAACAGCCAAACAAAAATGGCCGGGATTGCTCCCGGCCATTTTGCATTTGTGTATCGCCTCAGCGCGGCGGCGCGGTGCCGGGCGGGGGCGGCGGCAGCGAGGCCTGGCCGCCGTTGAGCAGTGGCGTGATGTTCCGGACGGTGACGCGCCGGTTGATCGCGCTCGGTCCTTGCGTCTGCTCCTTCAGGTACTGCTCGCCATAGCCCTGCGACGTCAGGTTTTCCGCGGGCACACCGAACTGCTGCGTCAGCAATTCGGCCGCTGACTGCGCACGGCGATCCGACAGCGACAGATTGTCGACGTCGTTGCCGACCGCGTCGGTGTGTCCCTCGATCAGGAACACCACGCGCGGGTTGGCCTGGATCGCACGGTTGAGGCCGTCGGCGATCGTCTGCAGCTTCGCCGCCTGGTCCGGCGGGATGGTCCACGATCCCGTCTCGAAGTTGATCGTGTTGAGATCGATGCTCGGCATCTGCATGCGAACATTCGGGCTGTAGCGGATCTCGTCGAGCGTGTAGCGGCGATCGATCCGTTGCACCGGCGGTGCCACCATCGTCTGGTAGATCACGTCAGGCGAGGCCTCCTGGGCATCGACGATGTAGCGATCGTAGGGAATGTTGACGACCGGAGGCGGTGCGTCGACATAGAAGCCGCCGACCGACTGCGGGTCACGATAGCTGTTGTCGATGATGACGAGCTCGCGCCCGCCTTGGTCTCTGCGGATTCGCCGCAGCAACCGTCCGTCCTGACCGACCACGGTGATGATTTCGCTGCCGTCGGGACGGATCACGACGGTGCGGGTATCACCGCCGATGGTCTCGGTGCGGATGTCGCGGGCGCCGTAGCGGAAGCGATAGAGATCGTTGCCGCGGACATAGGTCTGGCCGCCTGGATCGCGGATGATGATGCGATCCGGTTCGGTGTAGACGGTGCGGCCACCTTCGATGCTCTCGCGGCGCTGGTTGCGGTAGTCGGCGATGGTGGCGCCGATCACGGCGCCGCCCACGACGGCCGCACCGATTGCGAGCGGTGTCAGGTCACGCTGCTGCGGGCGCGGCGCAGGCGGCAGCGGTGCTGCGACCCGCGGCGCGGCGCGGAAGGCCGGGGCAACCGTCGGCTGGGCATTTTGCGGTCTGTCGGGCGGCGGCGTTGCGGCCGCCGAACCTGGGACGGTGCTCGGCGCCGCGACGCCGGCGGGGGGAGCCGGGGGCCGGGGCGGCATGCCCGCCTGCGGCGGCGCAGCCGGAGTTCCGGCAGCGGGCGCGCCCGCAGGAGGCGCTCCACCCTGGCGTCCGGGCGGAGTCGTTACAGCGCCGCCGGGTGCCGGTGTCGCTGTGGGAGCCGGGGTTGCGCCGGGTGCCGGCGTGGCCGCTGGAGCAGGCGTGGCGCCCGGAGTCGGCGACGCTGATCCTGCCGCGGGAGGCGTGCCGGGACGTCCGCCGGGAGCCGGCGTGGCCGTCGGAGCAGGCGTGGCGCCGGGAGCCGGCGACGGTGATCCTGCCGTGGGAGGCGCGCCGGGACGTCCGCCGGGCAATGGTGCACCCGGGTGACCAGTTGGCGGCGCGCCAGGCGTGCTGCCCGGAGCTGGCGTCGTGGCCGGTGCAGGCGTTGCGGTCGGTGCCGCAGGCGTAGCCGGACGCGCAGCGGGAGCCGCAGGTGCCGGAGCGGGCGTTGCCGTGGGGGCTGGCGCTGCCGTCGGCGCGGGCCGCGCCGCAGGACCCGCTGCAGGAGGTGGCGGTGGCGTCGGGTGAGTCGCAGGCGGCGGTGGCGTGGGTGCGTGCTGCTGCGGAGCCGCGGCGGGCGGCGGTGCCGGGGGCGTGGGAGCCGGGCGTGCCGCGGGCGGTGCAGGAGGCGGCGCATGCTGTTGCGGAGCTGCAGCCGGGGGCGGCGAAGGCGGCTTCGGGGCGGCAGGCGGCGGTGGGGGCGGCGGCGGCGCCGGACGGGCCGCAGGGGGAGGCGGAGGGGGAGGCGGTGCCGCTGGGCGCGGCGGTGCGGCAGCCGGCGGAGGCGCCGCGGGCGGATGGGGCGGTGCAGCTGCGGGGGGCGGTGCGGCCGGGCGCGCAGGCGCCGCAGGCGGCGCTGCCGCTGGCGGTCCCTTCGGCGGCTGCTTCGGTTTTCCGTCAGGGCCGGTCTCTTGTGGTTGCGCCTGCGCGACAACGAGCGGCGGCGCGCCTTGCGCATGCGATGCGGAGGTTGCCAGTTGCATCGCGGTCAGAGCCGTGGTGGCAAGCAGCACGAAACGAAGATTGGTCATGGTGGTGAACTTCCCCGGAAGGTTCTTTGACGAAGTGTTGGGATGAACGGCTACGCGTTGGGCCGGATTGTGGCGGACGAAGCGGCGGCGGCCCGATTTATTTCTGCACGCAAATCACCTCACGATGGTGTCGTTCATTGCGCATTCAGACGCAGGTTGCAATTGCCACGCATGTGATGCTTCGCCTCACATGCGATCCGGCGGCGGGGTCGCATCCGTCGCGGGATTCGGCGTGAGCGGTCCGTTCGGTCCGCGTGACGGAATCTCTTCAGGCGTGCGGCCCGGCAATTCGTCGGGCGGCGCTGGCGAGCCCGGCTCGCGCACCGGCGGCGCGATTTCAGGCTGCGGATTGCCCGGCGGAATTCCCGGCGGCGGCTCGGTGGGCGTGCCGGGTGTCGACGGCGGAATCTCGGGCGGTTCGATCGGCATCACATCGAAACCTTGCGGTTGTCGCCGAGATCGGGCCGCGTGTTTGTCACCGCCGCGGCCGCCATCTTCACATAGGAGATCACGGTGCCAGGCGAGTCCCAGAACTCTGCATCATCAGGCGTGACCTTGAGCACGCGGATGTTGGGATCTTCTGCGCTGTCCCACCACGCCTTGGCCGGCGTCGAGAACATCTCCCTGATCTTGGCACGGTCGTTGGAGACGATTGCGGTGCCCGTCAGGGACACGTATTTCTGGCTGCCGGCATCTGCGAACGACAGGTTGATGGACGGGTTGCGCGCGATCTCCTCGTCCTTGTGACGCCGTGCATCGGAGAGGAAGAAAATCGCATTCGCGTCACGATCCAGATAAGCGCTCATCGGCCGCGCGCGAAGCTTGTCGCCGTCACGCGTCACCAGCATCGCGAATCCGATCGTCTTCATCAGATCCCACACTCGGTCGACGTCGCGGGCATTGTCGTTGGCCATATCGTGCTCCTTCCAGCAAGGGACGATAACGGCGCGCGCGGAACGAGGTTCCGGCCGAAGAACGGAACTTATCTATGCCGGCGCGTGGCAAACCGCCTCGATGTTGTGTCCATCAGGATCGAGCACGAACGCGCCGTAATAATTCGGATGATAATGCGCCCGAATGCCCGGCGGCCCGTTGTCGCGCCCGCCCGCGGCAATCGCGGCCTTGTAGAACGCATCGACCATGGCGCGGTCCTTCGCCAGGATCGCGACATGCACCGGCTTGTTCAGCGCCCCCTCGCCGCCGATCCAGAAATCCGGCTTGCCGTCGGCGCCGAAGCCGGCGGCCGGATCGTGGCCGGTCTGCTCCTGCGTGACCTCCATGATCAGGCCGTAGCCGAGCGGCGCCAGTGCCTTGGCGTAGAACGCCTTGGCGCGCTCGTACTCGGAGACCGGAAAGCCCATATGGTCGATCATCGCAACCTCCGTCGTTGGTTGTCAGCGCGACAGGAACGTATTGCTCCGTGTCTTGCGCGCGATCGCAAAGCCGCGCGCGACCATGTCCGCAATACAATCCTGCTGCCATTCGTTTTGTGACAGATGCTCGATCACCACCGCGCGCGGCCATAGCGATTGCGGCGCGTCGCGGAAGAAGCCGATCAGCACGCGGTCCTCGAAACCTTCGACGTCGATCTTCAGGGAATCCACCTTGGTGGTCCCGGCCTCGTCGAGAATGCGCGTCAGCCGCAGCGACGGCACCTTGATGGCGTCGGCACTCGCCGCGCCGGTGACGACGTGCGTGGCGCCGAGATTGCCGCCGCCGCTCTCGATCATGAGCTCGCCGTCGCTTTCGCCGGCCGCGGCCTGCACCAGGCGCACCTGCGCCGTCTTCGATGCGGCGTGGTTGAAAGCGAGCCGTCCAAACGTCAGCGGATGCGGCTCGATTGCGACCACCTTGCCTGTGGTGCCGACCTGCTGCGCCATCACCAGCGCAAAGGTGCCGACATTGGCGCCGACGTCCACGAACACGCCACCCGCGGGCGTATGCTGACGCAGGAAATCGAGCTCGTCGAGATTGTAGTCGGGATTGAACAGCGCGCCGCGCTCGGTGGCGCTGCCCTGGTGATAGAGCCGGAACGAGGCGCCCTGATACTGCACGTCGACCGGGCCGCCGCGCAGCAGATTGACCAGCCGCGACATCCACGGGCGGAACGCGCCGCGCTTCAGCCCCGATTGTTGTGCGAGGCGAATGATCGCGGCCTGTGCCGCGTTGGGCGCAAGCGCGCCGAACGGCGCGGAGGAAGGGGCGTTATCGGTCGTCAAGCCAAAAGTCCTCGTTGCAAGCGGCGCATGCATAGCCGGTTTTGCCGGGGACTCCAATCTTCACGAGAGGGCTACCGGCTCACGCAGCCTTCTTCGGCGCCGCCTTGCGCTGGCGCAGGAAGCGGCCGAGCAGCTTGCGCTTGCCCTTGCGCGGGATCAGCTCGATGTCGCTGACGAGTTTTGCGCCGCCCTTGCGGCGCTCCAGCACGATCTTGCGGCTGTGGAAGGCCTCCAGTTCGACACGATGCGCGACGCTGACGATGGTGGCCTTCGGCAACTCGTCGGTGATCATCTTCATCATCTTGTCCTGGCTCTTCTCGTCGAGCGCCGAGGTCGCCTCATCCAGCACGACGATGTCGGGGCTGTGCAGCAGCAGCCGCGCGAAGGCGAGGCGCTGTTTTTCGCCGCCTGACAGCGTCTGGTCCCACGGCGCGTCCTCCTCGATCTTCTCCTTGAGATGGTCGAGGCCGACCTTGTGCAGGGCCTCGCCGATCTCCGCGACGGTCCAGTCGCCTTCAGCGCCGGGATAGGCGACCGCGCGTCGCAAGCTGCCGGAGGGCACGTAGGGTCGCTGCGGCAGCATGAACAGCCGCCGGTCAGGATGGAAATTGACGCTGCCGCCGCCCCATGGCCACAAGCCGGCGATGGCGCGCACCAGCGTGCTCTTGCCGGTGCCGGATTCACCGGCAACGAGCAGCCGTTCGCCGGGCTCGATCACCACTTCGGTTTCGCCGACCACGGCGGTGCCGTCGTCGAGCGTGACCGAGAGATCCTTCAGCTCCAGCATGGCGTCGTTGCTGGTCTCGCCGCGCTTGATGCGGCCGAGGCCGTCGCCCTGCTCGGCGCGCTCGAGGCCGTCGAGCGACATCATCAGCGAGGCGATGCGGCGCGCGCAGGCGTTCCAGTCGGCGAGCCGCGGATAATTATCGACCAGCCAGCCGAACGCGCTCTGCACGATGGTGAAGGCGGAGGCCGCCTGCATCACCTGTCCGAGCGTCATGCTGCCGTCGAGGAATTTTGGCGCGCAGAGCAGGAGAGGGACCACGGGAGCAACCAGGCTCGAGCCTTGCGACACCAGCGTGGTGCGCATGTGTTGTCCGGCCAATCGCGCCCATTGCCGGAGCACGTTGGTAAAATTGCGGTCGATGCCGTCGCGCTCCTCCTCCTCGCCGCCGAGCAGCGCGATGCTCTCGCCGTTCTCGCGCACGCGCGTCAGCGTGTAGCGGAAATCGGCCTCGGCCTGGTTCTTGTCTTCGGAGACCTGTACGAATTGGCGGCCGATCGTCAGGATCGAGCCGGAGGCGATGGCCGCGTAGAGGATCGCGGCGATCACGAGGAAGCCGGGGATGGTGAGGGTCGAGCCGCCGAGCGTGACCGTGAGCGCGCCGCCGATGGTCCAGAGCACGACGATGAAGGTCGCGGCCGACAGCAGCGCCGAGGTCACGCCGGCGAGGAAATCGACCGGCGAGTCGGTCGCGACGCGCAGATCCTCCGCGATCCGGTATTCCGGATTCTTGTGGTCGCCGCTGACGAGGTTGAGCTGGTAATAGCGGCCATTGCCGAGCCAGCGCGTCAATACGCTGCTTGTGAGCCATGCCCGCCAGCGCCGCTGGATGCCCATGCGCGCAAACACCTGCGCCACGCCGAGCACGATGCTGCCGATCGCAAGCGGGAAGAACACCGCAGAGAGATGGAAGACGGTCGTCGCATCGCGTTTCTCGATCGCGTCGAAGATCGCCCGATTCCAGACATTGATGCCGTATTGGAAGGCGACGGTGAGGACGATCAGCACGCCGAGGCCGATCGAGAACGGCCAGGCCAGACGATCGCCGTTGCGGCCCCAGAAGCCCCGCGCACTGATCCAGAAGCGCGTCAGCAGATAGTCCTTGCGAGCCTGCTCAGCCTCCTCGGGCGACAGCTCCGGGTCGGGCTCGACCAGCTCGGGCGGCGGCGGCGCCACGTCGTCGCCGCTCTCGCCGACGATTTCGACAATGGGAGGCTTCTTGCCCTGTTTAACCTGTTCGCGCTTTCCGACCGGCTTTTGCATGACGGATAACGCAAGGGAAATCAAACGGTTCCCGAAGGTTCCCAAGGCCGATCATTCGGCGGCGCCGGCGCGCTTCCGGCGCCGCGCGACCCGGTGCAGGACGCGCGACAGCTGGTCGATCGCGTAGGGCTTCTGCACGAGTTCGAAATCGAAATTGCCGTCCTGGGACAGCGCCTCGCTGTAGCCGGTGGTCAGCACGACCGGCACGCCCAGCCCGCGATCGCGGACCGCCTGCGCCAGATCGAGCCCGGTCATATCAGGCATCACGATGTCCGAGAAAACGACGTCGAAGCGGTCGGCGTCCATGACCAGTTCGGCAAGCGCATCGGTGGCATTGTCGACCAGCGTGATGCTGTAGCCGAGCTCGGTGAGGCCGTCGGCGGCGAAATTGGCAAGCTCGATATTGTCCTCGACCAGCAGCACCGACATGCCGCTGCCGGCCACCGCCGGTGCCGTGTTCGGCGCCTGCCGCTGCGGCAGCAGGTCCGGCGGCACGCGCGGCAGATAGAGCGAGAAGGTGCTGCCGTGTCCCACCTCGCTCGTGACCGTCACCTCGCCGCCGGACTGCCGGGCGAAGCCGAACACCTGCGACAGGCCGAGACCGGTGCCGTGGCCGACCTGCTTGGTGGTGAAGAACGGTTCGAAGATGCGCTCCAGTCGCGTGGCGGGAATGCCAATTCCGGTGTCGCTGACGGCAATGCCGACGAAGCCATGATGACCTGGAAGATTCTGGTTGCCTGTAAGGTCATGGCTGCCCGAGACGGGGCCCTGCGTGTTCGCAATGGTCGTCGCGGCCTCGACCTTGAGAACGATCCTGCCCTTGCCGTGCATGGCATCGCGCGCATTGGTCGCCATGTTGATCAACGCCGTCTCGAACTGGCTGGCATCGGCATTGACGAGGCAGGGCTCAGCCGGCAGCCGCATCTCGATTTCGATCGCGGGTCCGAGCAGCGTCGCGAGCATGTCGTGCAGCGACTGCATCCGCGCGCCGACGTCGAACACCTCCGGCTTCAAGGTCTGGCGCCGCGCAAAGGCGAGCAGCTGCGATGTCAGCTTGGCCGCGCGCCCGACTGCGTCCGCGATGGCGGTGATGTAGCGCTGGCGCCGCTCCTCGCTCAGTTGCGGGCGGTTCAACAGGTCGACGGAGGCGCGGATCACGGTCAGAAGGTTGTTGAAGTCGTGCGCGACGCCACCGGTGAGCTGCCCGAGCGCCTCCAGGCGCTGGCTGTGCTTGAGTGCCTCCTCGGCTTCGCGCCGCGCTGCGGCCTCGGCCTGGAGATGCTGGGTGCGCCGGATCGCCAGCGCCAGCAGCAAAAAGAGCAGCGCGGTGGCGGGAATGCCGAACACCAGATGCTGGCCCATGGTGGCGAACCAGCGCGCGCGGATGGCCGAGGTCTCGAGCCCCGCACTGACATAGATCGGGTATTCGGCGATGCGACGGTAGCCGATACGGCGCTCGATCCCGTCCGACGGCCACGCGACGGTGATGAGGCCGTGCTCGGGGTGAGCGGCGATGTTCTGGCCGACCGGCCCGTTCGGGTCGAGCCGAAGGTCGCGGTCGAGCCGCGGAAGATGCGCCAGCACCACGCCGTCAGTGCGTCCCATCGCGAAGAAGCTGCCGGGATCGGAGCCGATCCTGGCGTAAAAACTCTCGAAATATTCCGGCAGGACGGAGGCCTGGATCACGCCGATGAAACCGCCCTCGTCGGTGTCACGGCGGCGGCTGACCCCGAAGAAGCGCGCTCCCTGATAGGGCGCGCGCGGCGTCAGCGACGCCCCGATGAACGTGCCGATGCTCTGGTCGACATGGGCATAGAAATAGTCGCGGTCCGCAAAACTCTGCTCCGGTGGCGGCGAGGCGAGGCTGTTGACTAGCGACTTTCCGTCCGCATCGAAGATCCAGGCCGATTTGAGCTGCGGCAGCGAATCGGCCAGCCGCTTCAGGCGCTGGTGCAGCGCCGGCTCGCGGGCGCGGATGACGTCGTCGGGCATGCCGCGCACCACCTCGTTGATCTCGGCGAGGCTGCGGTCGATCGTCTCGAACACCTTGAGCGCATGCTCATGGGCGACATCGAGGCTGCGCTCGATCTCGCGGTCGGCGATGTCCTTGGTCGAGGTGTGGGAGATCGAGGAGGCGATCGCGAACAGCGCGATCGGAAGCGCCAGGGATGCAGCCATCATCCACTGCAACAGTCTCAGCGAGTTGCGTTGCGCGCCCTGCACGGTCGCTCCGGTCCCCCACCGGAGAGCTTACTTGAATTTCGCGCCGGGAAGGAAGCGGCTTGTAGCGGGAACCGGAGGTTGCAAGCCGCCGATTCGCGCGTGGCGCGGGCCGGGAGAAAAATTTCCTCAAAGCCGCGCTGGCTGGAGAATGCCCAGCCCTTTCAGGCCGGGGACCGCGGCGTGAATGGGGCCCTAGATCTGGCGCTCGACCAACTTGAGCTTGAGCTCGGCGATGGCTTCCGCCGGGTTGAGGCCCTTCGGGCAGGCCTTGGCGCAGTTCATGATGGTGTGGCAGCGGTAGAGCCGGAACGGATCCTCGAGATAATCGAGCCGCTCGCCGGTCGCCTCATCCCGGGAATCAGACACCCAGCGGTTCGCTTGAAGCAGCGCGGCGGGGCCGAGATAGCGCTCGCTGTTCCACCAATAGCTCGGGCACGAGGTCGAGCAGCAGGCGCACAGGATGCACTCGTAGAGGCCGTCGAGCTTCTCGCGGTCCTCGTGGCTTTGCTTCCATTCCTTCTGCGGCGTCGGCGAGGTCGTCTTCAGCCACGGCTCGACGGACGCATACTGCGCGTAGAAATTGGTGAGGTCGGGGACGAGGTCCTTCACGACGGGCTGGTGCGGCAGCGGATTGATCTTCACCGCGCCGTCCTTCACGTCGTGCATCGAGCGGGTGCAGGCCAGCGTGTTCTGACCGTCGATGTTCATGGCGCAGGAGCCGCAGACGCCTTCGCGGCAGGAGCGGCGGAAGGTCAGCGACGGGTCGATGTGGTTCTTGATCCAGATCAGGCCGTCCAGCACCATCGGACCGCAATCATGGGTGTCGACGTAATAGGTGTCGACGCTCGGAGTCTTGCCGTCGTCCGGGTTCCAGCGATAGACGCGAAACTCGCGAGTTTCAGTCGCGCCCGCGGGCTTCGGCCAGGTCTTGCCGCCTGATATCTTGGAGTTCTTCGGAAGTGCGAATTCAACCATTCGATTAGAGCCTTCGCTGTTCGCTCAGTACACGCGCGCTTTGGGCGGGATGTACTGCACGTCGTTGGTCATGGTGTAATCGTGAACCGGGCGGTACTCGATCTTGACCTTGCCGGAGTCTTCCAGCCAGGCCAGCGTGTGCTTCATCCAGTTCTTGTCGTCGCGGTCGGAGAAGTCCTCGCGCGCATGCGCGCCGCGGCTCTCGGTGCGGTTGGCGGCCGAATTCATCGTCACCACCGCCTGCGAGATCAGATTGTCGAACTCGAGCGTCTCGATCAGGTCGGAATTCCATACCAGCGAGCGGTCGGACACGGCGATGTCGGTGATGCCGCTGTGGACCTTCTCGATCAGATTCTGGCCTTCGCTCAGAATGTCGCCGGTACGGAACACCGCGCAATTGTTCTGCATCACGTGCTGCATGCCTTCGCGCAGCTTCGCGGTCGGCGTGCCGCCGGATGCGTAGCGGTAATGGTCGAGACGGCCGAGTGCGAGATCGGACGAGCTCGCCGGCAGCTCCGGCTGGCTGGCGTTGGGCGTGAGCTTCTCGGCGAGACGGAGCGCTGCGGCGCGGCCGAACACGACGAGGTCGATCAGCGAGTTGGAGCCGAGGCGGTTGGCGCCGTGCACGGAGACGCAGGCGGCTTCGCCGATCGCCATCAGGCCGGGGATGATGGCATTGTCGTCGCCGTCCTTCTTGGTCAGCACTTCGCCGTGATAGTTGGTGGGGATGCCGCCCATGTTGTAGTGCACGGTCGGGACGATCGGGATCGGCTCGCGCGTCACGTCGACATTGGCGAAGATCTTCGCGGATTCGGAGATGCCCGGCAGGCGCTCGGCGAGCACCGCGGGATCGAGATGGTCGAGATGAAGGAAAATGTGGTCCTTCTTCTTGCCGACGCCGCGGCCTTCGCGGATCTCGATGGTCATCGCGCGCGAGACGACGTCGCGCGAGGCCAGGTCCTTCGCGGAAGGTGCGTAGCGCTCCATGAAGCGTTCGCCCTCGGAGTTGACGAGATAGCCGCCTTCGCCGCGCGCACCTTCGGTGACG
>NZ_JADPJG010000035.1:94903-115859 GCF_023073335.1 Bradyrhizobium sp. 21 | reverse complement strand
CCCGAGCCGTAGATGCCGGTCGGGTGGAATTGCACGAACTCCATGTCCTGCATCGGCAGGCCGGCGCGCAGCACCATGCCGCCGCCGTCGCCGGTGCAGGTGTGCGCCGAGGTGCAGGAGGCATAGGCGCGGCCGTAACCGCCGGTCGCGAGGATGACGGTCTGGGCACGGAAACGGTGCAGCGTGCCGTCGTCGAGCTTGAGCGCGATGACGCCGCGGCAGATGCCCTGGTCGTCCATGATCAAATCGATGGCGAAGAACTCGATGAAGAACTCCGCTGCATGGCGCAGCGACTGGCCATACATCGTGTGCAGCATGGCGTGGCCGGTACGGTCGGCAGCGGCGCAGGTGCGCTGCGCCTGGCCCTTGCCGTAGTCCATGGTCATGCCGCCGAACGGGCGCTGGTAGATCTTGCCGTCCTCGGTGCGCGAGAACGGCACGCCCCAATGCTCGAGCTCGTAGACCGCCTCGGGCGCATTGCGCACCATGTATTCGATGGCGTCCTGGTCGCCGAGCCAGTCCGACCCCTTCACGGTGTCGTACATGTGCCAGCGCCAGTCGTCCTTGTGCATGTTGCCGAGCGAGGCCGAGATGCCGCCCTGCGCCGCAACCGTGTGCGAGCGGGTCGGAAACACCTTGGTGATGCAGGCGGTGCGCAGGCCGGCTTCGCTGCAGCCGACCACGGCGCGCAAGCCGGCGCCGCCGGCGCCGACCACGACGACGTCATAGGTGTGGTCTTCGATCGGATAGGCTTTCCCGTTGGTGGCGGGTGCGCCGTTGCCCTTGCCATTCGTTGCGGTAACCATGGGTTACACTCCGGATGAAAGCTTCAGGATCGCGTAGGTCGAGGCGAGTGCCACGGCGATCGTGAAGAAATTGTTGAGCATGACCGAGACGAGCTTCAGCTTCTCGTTATGGACGTAGTCCTCGATCACGACCTGCATGCCGATCTTCATGTGCCAGGTACAGGCGAAGATGAAGAGCAGCAGGATCACGGCGACGGGCAGCGAGCTGAGGATCTGCGCGGCGCGAACCTGATTGGGGCCGAGCAACATCATGATGATCACTAGCGCGGGAATCATCAGCAGCGTCAGGGCAACGCCGGTGAGGCGCTGGCGCCAGAAATCGGAGGTGCCCGAATGCGCCGCGCCGAGATTGCGGACGCGGCCGAGCGGGGTGCGCATGGAGGAGCCCTTCGGAGCGCCGTGGGATTCGTCGAAACTCATCGTCCACCTCCGATCGCGTAGCCGATGATCCAGATCAGCACCGTCAGCACGATGCCGCCGATCAGCGCGCCCCAGGTCAGCGCTTCGCGCTCATTGGGCTTGAAGCCGTAACCGAGGTCCCAGACGAAATGCCGGATGCCGCTGAGCATGTGGTGCATCAGCGCCCAAGTGTAGCCGAACACGATCAGCCGCCCGATGATGCTGCCGGTGAAGGCCTGGACGTTGGCATAGGCGGCAGGGCCGGAGGCCGCCGCGACCAGCCACCAGACCAGCAGCAGGGTTCCGACATAGAGGGCGATACCGGTGGCGCGATGCACGATGGACAGCGCCATCGTCAGCGTCCAGCGGTAGACTTGCATGTGTGGCGAAAGCGGTCGTTCGATCCGTGCGGTCATGGGCTTCGATTGCTTTGTTGCGGCCCGGCATGGGGCGCGCGGAGATCGCGGAAGGTTGGCTCTATTTACGGAGTCGATTTCACCTGCGCAATCACCAATTCGCCATAAATCGAACCTGCGTTCAGCGCTATGGCGTTGATGAAACAAGGCCAATCCGCTGCTTGGTATACCAGAGCGGCGGTCGACAGACCAAAGATCGAATATAAATTCGCTCTTTCAAGCTTCTGTCCGTGGCCGTTGAAATCGCTGTTGGAACGCCTCTAAACGGACCATCCCGTCCAAACCTCTGAACGCGCTGGCCAACGGTGTCTTGATCCGGTCCGCCAACCCGCCGCCCCGCCATTTTTTTGGCCCGGCTCGGATATGCGCGCCCTGCATTCCACCCCAGCCGGAAGGCGGCTCGTGTCGACCGGACCAACCAGATCGCTTACAGCTTTCCACGCGCAGCCATGTTCGGGCGAATGCTTCGGAGAGGTTGCGACCAGTCGCCGGGGCAGGTCAGGGGTGATTGCAGGTCTTGATATCAAGGAGATCGTGGAGCTCGCGCTGTTGCTGATCGCAACCGGCGCGCTCTCCGGATTTTTGGCCGGCGTGTTCGGTATCGGCGGCGGCGCGATTCTGGTGCCGGTGTTTTACGAATGCTTCCGCATCGCCGGCGTGCCGCTGGAAGTGCGCATGCCGCTTTGCGTCGGCACTTCGCTCGCCGTGATCATCCCGACCTCCATCCGCTCGTTCCAGGCGCATTACAAGCGCGGCGCCGTAGATCTTGAGATCCTTCGGGTGTGGTGGCTACCGATCCTGATCGGCGTCGTCACCGGCAGCGTGGTCGCGCGCTACGCGCCCGAGCGGCTGTTCAAGATCGTGTTCGTCTGCGTCGCCTATTCGGCGGCGATACGGCTGATCTTGGGGCGCGAGTCCTGGAAGTTCGGCGACGATCTGCCGAAGGGCCCGCTGATGCGCGTCTACGGCTTCTGCGTCGGCATCCTGTCGACCTTGATGGGCATCGGCGGCGGGCTGTTCTCCAACCTGCTGATGACCTTCTACGGCCGGCCGATTCATCAGGCGGTCGCGACCTCTTCGGCACTCGCGGTCTTGATTTCGATCCCCGGTGCGCTCGGCTACATCTATGCCGGCTGGCCCGCGGCCGCGAACTATGCGGCCGTCGCAGCGCTGCAAGTGCCGTTCGCGCTCGGCTATGTCTCGCTGATCGGCGCGGTCCTGGTGATGCCGATGAGCCTCGTCACCGCGCCGCTCGGCGTGAGAACCGCGCACGCGATGTCGAAGCGGACGCTTGAGATGGCGTTCGGGTGCTATCTCTTCATCGTCGGTAGCCGGTTTGTTATCAGTCTGGTGGGCGGGCAGTGAGGGTTTGGGGCGCATAGGCGCTACGCGCCCAGTGTCATTCCCCGCGAAGGCGGGGAATCCAGTATTCCAGAGACGACAGTGATTGAACGAGAAGCCGCGGCGTACTGGATGCCCCGCCTTCGCGGGCATGACGGCGAGGGTATGGCGCGACTGTGCCTGAAGTCCGCCCCTATTTCTTCGCGTAAATATCCTTGTAGGTGTCCCGCAGCACGTTCTTCTGCACCTTGCCCATCGTGTTGCGCGGCAGCTCGTCGACCACGAAGACGCGTTTGGGCATCTTGAACTTTGCCAGCCGGCCGTCGAGTGCCTTCAACACCGCAGCCTCGTTCACATCGGCGCCCTTGTTGCAGACCAGCACCGCCGTGACGCCCTCGCCGAAATCGGCGTGGGGCACGCCGATCACGGCGGATTCGATCACGCCCGGCATGGCGTCGATCTCGCTCTCGATTTCCTTGGGGTAGACGTTGAAGCCACCGGAGATAACGAGATCCTTGCCGCGGCCGAGAATATGGACATAGCCCTTGCCGTCGATCTTGCCGAGGTCGCCGGTGATGAAGAAGCCGTCGTCGCGGAATTCCGCCTTGGTCTTCTCCGGCATGCGCCAATAGCCCTTGAAGACGTTCGGGCCCTTGACCTCGATCATGCCGATCTCATCGCGCGGCAGCTCCTTAGCTGTCTCGGGATCGGTCACGCGCACGGACACGCCGGGCAGGGGGAAGCCGACCGCGCCGGGCACGCGCTCCCCATCGTACGGGTTCGACGTGTTCATGTTGGTCTCGGTCATGCCGTAGCGCTCGAGCACTGCATGCCCCGTGCGCGCCGACCATTCGCGATGGGTCTCGGCGAGCAACGGCGCCGAGCCCGAGATGAACAGCCGCATGTGTTGTGTGGTGTCGCGCGACAGCGCGGAATTTTGCAGGAGCCGCGTGTAGAAGGTCGGCACGCCCATCAGCACCGTGGCACGCGCCATCAGCTTGATGATCAGGTCCGGATCGAGCTTTGGCAGGAAGATCATCGACGCGCGGGCGAACAACGTCACGTTGGTCGCCACGAACAGGCCGTGGGTGTGGTAGATCGGCAGCGCGTGGATCAGCACGTCCTTGTCGGTGAAGCGCCAGTAGCCGACGAGCGCGAGCGAGTTCGATGCCAGATTGTCGTGGGTCAGCATCGCGCCCTTGGAGCGGCCGGTGGTGCCCGATGTGTAGAGGATCGCGGCAAGATCGTCGTTTGCGCGCGGCACCGTCGCGAATTCGCTGCTCGCCTTCTCGGCGGCTTCCGTCAGCGAGCCCTTGCCGTCGGGTCCGAGCGTCTCGATTTTCGCCTTCACCTTGGCGGCGATCGGGGCGAGGCCCTCGGATTTGGAGGGATCGCAGACCACCAGCGAGGGCTCGGCATCGCCGATGAAATAGTCGAGCTCGTTCAGCGTATAGGCGGTGTTGAGCGGCAGATAGACCGCGCCGGCGCGCACGGTCGCCAGATACAGGACGATGTTGGCCACGGATTTTTCCACCTGCACCGCCACGCGGTCGCCGGGCTTCACGCCGCGCGCGACCAGCACATTCGCCATTTGCCCAGCGCGCGCGATCAGATCGCCATAGCTGATATGGGCGCCGTCCTGCGTCTCGATCGCAAGGCGTTTGGGATCGTCCAGACCGTCAAACAGGCGGGAAAACAGATTGGCGTTGGCAGCTTGGTTCATGCAACATTCCTCGCCGGCGAAGGCCGGTCAAAACCGAGGGCTGGATTAGCAAAAACCGCCCCAATGAAGCAACGGAGACAGTTTGCATGTCAAAAAACGGGAAACGTGTGGCCTGGGTTACCGGCGCCGGCAGCGGGATCGGCGAGGCTGGCGCCGAGGCGCTCGCCGCCGACGGCTGGATCGTCGTGGTCTCAGGCCGCCGCAAGGACGCCCTGGATACCGTGGTCGCGAAGATCGCCAAGGCCGGCGGGACGGCCGAGGCCATCGCGCTGGACGTGTCCAACGCCGCCGAGGCCCAGAAGGCGGCCGATCAGATCGTCGCCAGGCACGGCCGGATCGACCTGCTCGTGAACAATGCCGGCATCAATGTCCCCAAGCGGAGCTGGAAGGACATGGAACTGGAGGGCTGGGACCAGCTGGTCCAGGTCAATCTCAACGGCGTGCTCTATTGCATGCACGCGGT
The DNA here is from genome assembly GCF_023073335.1 of Bradyrhizobium sp. 21. Lineage (GTDB taxonomy): Bacteria > Pseudomonadota > Alphaproteobacteria > Rhizobiales > Xanthobacteraceae > Bradyrhizobium. The sequence goes on along the minus strand of NZ_JADPJG010000035.1, from coordinate 110,711 downwards.
GCTGCCGACGATGCGCAAGCAGCAGGACGGCTCCATCATCAACGTCTCATCCTGGGCCGGCCGCCACGTCTCGAAGATGCCGGGTCCTGCCTACACCACCACCAAACATGCGGTGCTGGCGCTGACCCATTCCTTCAACATGGACGAATGCGTCAACGGCCTGCGCGCCTGCTGCCTGATGCCGGGCGAGGTTGCGACGCCGATCCTGAAACTGCGCCCGGTGGTGCCGAGCGAGGCCGAGCAGGCGAAGATGCTGCAATCCGAAGATCTCGGCCGTACCATCGCGTTCATCGCCAGCATGCCGCCGCGCGTGTGCATCAACGAGCTCTTGATCAGCCCGACGCATAATCGCGGGTTCATCCAGACGCCGCATAACAGGGATTGAGAGGTCACTCGTCGTCCCGGCGAAGGCCGGGACCCATAACCACAGGACGTAGTTTGGCGAAGACACGTGGTTACCTGTCTCGCGCTACAACTGCTTATCGGGAGTATGGGTCCCGGCCCCCGTGCGCAATTGCGCACTAGGCCGGGACGACAATTGAGTTTGTAGCGCTCACACACGGATGTGCCACCCTATAGTTTCACGCATCACGATAAAATATTGTTCGAAACCACTCCGCCAACCCTCCCGTAATTCGAGCCAACGACGGCGCTTCTGCCTCACGTCAAACTGCTGCAGCCACCGTTGTTGCCCAACTCGAACGCCGGCTATCGCCGGTCACCATCCAATCGGGAGACTCTCCATGTCGAAGCGTATTGCCTATCTCGCTGCCGCAGCGTTCAGCACACTGGCTATCACCGCGACCGTCGTCGCGCCCGCCCGCGCCGAGGAAAAGACCGTCATGGTCGGGGGCGCCGCGATGTTCCCGTCCAAGAACATCGTCGAGAACGCTGTCCACTCCAAGGACCACACCACGCTGGTCGCGGCCGTGAAGGCGGCCGGCCTGGTGCCGACGCTGGAAGGCAAGGGCCCGTTCACGGTTTTCGCGCCGACCAACGCCGCCTTCGGCAAGCTGCCGGCCGGCACCGTCGACACCCTGGTCAAGCCCGAGAACAAGGCGACGCTGACCAAGATCCTCACCTACCATGTCGTGTCCGGCAAGCTCGAAGCCTCCGACCTTACCGACGGCAAGAAGCTGAAGACCGTCGAGGGCGAGGAATTGACGGTCAAGAAGTCCGGCAGCTCCGTCATGATCGTCGACGCCAAGGGGGGCTCCTCCACCGTCACGATCCCCAACGTCAACCAGTCCAACGGCGTGATCCATGTGGTCGACACCGTGCTGATGCCCGCGACGTAACACCGCGCAACCCCTGTTTAGTCCCCCTGACAGGGATATGCGGCAAGGCGAGCCGGGGGTACCCCCGGCTCGCTTTATTGTGAGAAGCTCCCCGCCAGACGCGTCCGATTCGGGAAAGATCGGGCGTAACGAACGCGGACTTGCTGGCGTATAATGGCCAACGCGATCTCACAGGACGGAACCACCATGTCGAGCCTAGCCACAGTCGACGAGCACATCGAAGCGGCACCGGCCAAGACGATCCAGCCGGCCTGGGTGCGGGTCATGCACTGGATCAATGCCCTTGCCATGGTCCTGATGATTCTGTCGGGCTGGCAGATCTACAACGCCTCGCCGCTGTTCGGCTTCCATTTTCCGCGCGACTACACGCTTGGCGGATGGCTCGGCGGCGGCCTGCTCTGGCACTTTGCCGCGATGTGGCTGCTGATGGTCAACGGGCTCGCTTATCTCATCACCGGTCTCGCCACCGGCCGCTTCCGCAAGAAGCTGCTGCCGATCACGCCGGCGGGCGTGCTCCACGACGTCAAGGCGGCCCTGACCTTCAAGCTCAGCCATGAGGATCTCTCGGTCTACAACTCCGTGCAACGCGTGCTCTATGCCGGCATCATCGTGGTCGGCGTTCTGATTGTGCTCACGGGCCTCGGGATGTGGAAACCAGTGCAGCTGCATTGGCTCGTCTCGCTGTTCGGCGACTATCCGACCGCGCGCTATATCCATTTCTTCTGCATGGCCGCGATCTGCGCGTTCCTCGTCATTCACGTCCTGCTCGCGCTGCTGGTGCCGAAGAGCCTGCGCGCGATGATCATCGGCCGCTGAGGAGGAGAACATGGCAAAGCGTTCATTCCTGATCCCAGGCGTCGACAAGCGGCTGCTGATCAAGGACTCCATCAAGACGATGCCGGATGTCACCCGCCGCCGCTTCATCACGGGCGGCGCCAGCTTGGGGGCGCTGACGTTGCTCACCGGCTGCGACGTGATCGACTCGTCCTCGGCCGAGGAGATGCTGAAGACGGTCTCGAAATTCAACGACGCGGTGCAGGATTTCATCTTCAATCCCGCCGCGCTGGCGCCGACGTTTGCCGAGAGCGCGATCACAAAACCGTTTCCGTTCAACGCCTATTACGATCTCGACGACGCACCCGAGGTCGACGGCAAGGATTGGAAGCTCGAGGTGCGCGGCCTCGTCGACAACAAGAAATCGTGGACGCTCGAAGAGCTCTACAAATTGCCGCAAGTCAGCCAGATCACGCGTCACATCTGCGTCGAGGGCTGGAGCGCGATCGGAAGCTGGACCGGCACCCCCTTGCGCGATTTCCTCAAGCTGATCGGCGCCGACACGCGGGCAAAGTACGTCTGGTTCCAGTGCGCCGACAAGGAGGGCTACAACTCGCCGCTCGACATGCGCACCGCGCTGCATCCGCAGACCCAGATGACGTTCAAATACGCCAACGAGATTCTGCCGCGCGCCTATGGTTTCCCGATGAAGATCCGCGTGCCGACCAAGCTCGGCTTCAAGAACCCGAAATACGTGGTGTCGATGGAAGTCACCAACGACTACAAAGGCGGCTATTGGGAAGACCAGGGGTATAATTCGTTCAGCGGGAGCTAGTTGTTGTCGTCCCGGCGAAGGCCGGGACCCATACCGCGAGGTCTATCGATTTTCGCGATATGCCAATTTCGAACGACCAGTCTTCGCCAAAGTGCTCCCTGTGCTTATGGGTCCCGGCCTTCGCCGGGACGGCACTGGTTATGAGGCCCGCCCCACCTTGCGCTGGCACAACGCGGCAACCGCCCCTAACGCCAGCAGCGCCGCCGACACATTCAGCGCGTAACTCAAGCTCCCCAGCGCGTCCGTGATCGCGCCGACCACGATCGGGCCGAGGGTCTGGCCGACGCCGAACGAGATCGTCATCGCCGCGATCGCGGTCGGCCACACCTCCGGCGGATAGTTGAAGCGCACGAAGGCTGTGGTCGAGCCGACCACGGCGAAGAAGGCGACGCCGAACACGACGGCGGAGACCGCAAGCCATGCCGGCGAATGCCCGAGCATCGGCAGGGCGGCGCCGAGCGCGTTGGTGCCGAGGATGATGGCGGTGGCCAATCCGCCGCGGTCGAGCGCGAGCACACCGCGCCAGACCCAGGGCGTGACGAAGGCGCTGAGGCCGATCAGGCTCCAGAACGCCGCCTGCGCCGCGGCCCCGCCGCCGCCGTCGCGCACATAGGCGATCATGAAGGTCATGTAGGCGATGTAGCCGGCGCCGAACAGGAAGTAGGCGGCGAGATAGATCAGCACCGGAAGAATCGCGAAGGCGCCGTGGCTGCCTCCCGAGAAGCGCGCGCCGCTCTCGATGCGGGTCAGAAACAGCGGCACCGTCATCACGGCCGCGAGCAGCGTCATCGCCCACCACACGATCCACCACGAGCCCGGTCCGAAATGCTGCAGCGTGAACGGCGCGATCAGCCCGGAAGAGAGAATGCCGACGCCCGGGCCGGCATAGAACAGGCTCAGCAGGAAATTGGCCCGCGCGGGGTGCGACTGCGCGATGGTCGCGGCCAGCGCGCCGCCGGCAACGAAGCCGGCCGCAGCGCCGAGGCCCAGCACGAGGCGCGCCAGGCTCAGCGCGAAAAAATTCCCGGTCAGCGCGCACACCGCGAGCGCGGCGACACAGGCCAGGGTTCCCAAGCGGATCGCCGCCGACCAGCCGATGCGCTCGATCAGCCGGGACGCCACAAGCGCGCCCACGAGGTAGCCGACGGCGTTGATGGTGTTCATGAAACCGGCCGCCGAATAGGACCAGCCGAGGTCCTCCCGCATGTCGGGCAGCACCAGGGCATAGGCAAAGCGGCCGATGCCGAGCCCGACCGTCGCGGCCAACGACAGGGTCAGGATCAGCCGCGCGGGATGAGCGTCGGGCGGGGGGCGACGGTCTTGAGCAAGGTAGTCTTTGGCGTGCAAAGGGGTACTCCGGCCTCCGCAGTGTGGCAGGCCCCGCCCGCCTTGCACAGCCGCGCCGCGGCAATGGTGTCTTGCCAAGCGCGCAACGCCGCTCTAGCACTCCGGCCGAAATTCGATCTCAGAGGAAACGACCATGGCGACCCACAAACTGCTGCTGCTCCCCGGCGACGGTATCGGCCCCGAGGTGATGGGCGAGGTGAAGCGGCTGATCGACTGGCTCAATTCGGCCGGGATCGCCAAATTCGAGACTGACACCGGCCTGGTCGGCGGCTCCGCCTATGACGCGCATAAAGTATCGATCTCCGAAGGCGACATGGCCAAGGCCACGGACGCCGACGCGATCATCTTCGGTGCGGTCGGCGGCCCGAAATGGGACGCGGTGCCGTATGAAGTGCGCCCCGAAGCTGGCCTCTTGCGCCTGCGCAAGGATCTCGGCCTGTTCGCGAACTTGCGGCCTGCAATGTGCTACCCGGCGCTGGCGGACGCTTCGAGCCTGAAGCGCGAGGCGGTCGAGGGCCTCGACATCATGATCGTGCGCGAGCTCACCGGCGGCGTTTATTTCGGCGAGCCCAAGACCATCACCGATCTCGGCAACGGCCAGAAGCGCGCCATCGATACCCAGGTCTACGACACCTACGAGATCGAGCGCATCGCCCGCGTCGCCTTCGAGCTTGCCAAGAAGCGCAAGAACAAGGTGACGTCGATGGAGAAGCGCAACGTCATGAAGTCGGGCGTGCTCTGGAACGAGGTCGTGACCCAGGTCCACAAGCGCGAATATCCGGACGTCACGCTCGAGCACCAGCTCGCCGATTCCGGCGGCATGATGCTGGTGAAGTGGCCGAAGCAGTTCGACGTCATCGTCACCGACAATCTGTTCGGCGACATGCTGTCCGACATCGCAGCGATGCTGACGGGATCGCTCGGCATGCTGCCCTCGGCCTCGCTCGGCGAAGTCGATGCCAAGACCAAAAAGCGCCGCTCGCTGTTCGAGCCCGTGCACGGCTCGGCGCCTGATATCGCCGGCCAGGGTCTCGCCAATCCGATCGCGATGATCTCGTCCTTCGGCATGGCGCTGCGCTATTCCTTCGACATGGGCGAGCTCGCCGACAAGGTCGACGCTGCGATCGCCGCGGTGCTCGCCAGCGGCCTGCGCACCGCCGACATCAAGTCGGATGGCACGACGGCTGCCTCGACCACGCAGATGGGCGAAGCGATCCTGAAGGAATTGCAGAAGCTGCACGCGTAGAGGCAAGGGCCGCAATCGTAGGGTGGTTAGCCCTGCGGACTGCGCGAAGCGTAGGCCGCTTGGCGTAACCCACCTCTTTTTGTTTCCGCGGAGAAGACCGTGGTGGGTCACGCCGTGCGAACTGCGCTTCGCGCAGTCGCAGGGCTAACCCACTTTACGCACTTCAGGAGCCACCTCATGGATGCCTCGCATCGCCCCAAGCTCGCGGAAACGATCATCCATGAAACGGTGCGCCAGCGCGAGGCGCAGATCGGCCGCCGTTGCGAAATCCTGAGCAACACGCGCATCGAATATTCCTCGCTCGGCGACTATTCGTACCTCGGCGAGAACTGCGAGGTCGCCGATGCGGCAATCGGAAAATTCACGGCCATCGCAAATTCGGCGCGGATCGGTGCGCCGAACCATCCGATGGGCCGTCCGTCCCAGCATCGCTTCACCTATTGCCCGGAATATTACGATGCGAGCGCGAGCCGTGACCGCGACTTTTTCGCCGACCGCCGCGGCGACCGCGTGATCGTCGGCAATGATGTCTGGATCGGGCACGCCGCGATCCTGCTGCCGGGCGTGATCGTCGGTGACGGCGCGGTGATTGCCGCGGGCGCGGTCGTCAGCCGCGATGTAGAGCCCTACACGATCGTCGGCGGCGTTCCCGCGCGTCCCATCCGCAAGCGCTTTGATGAGCCCGTCGCGGAAAGCCTGCGCCGGATCGCCTGGTGGGATTGGCCGGATGAGCTCATCTTCGAGCGCCTGGGCGATTTCCGCTCCGAGGCGATCGAAGAATTTTGCAGGCGCTACGATCCCGCGGCCAACGCGTAAGACGGACGCATCTCCCACAAACGAAAATGGCCGGGCGTGAGCCCGGCCATTTGATTCGGTCGATCAGTCCGCCTCAGTACAGCGGGAAATTCTGCGGATAGCCGCCGACATCGGCCGGCGTCGCCAGCGGCTGGCGATCGATCGGACGGTTGAGGTTTTCGCGGGCGAAGGACGGATAGCCCACGGACGGCGGGAAGGCATAGTCGCTGAACTTGCGGTCGCCCGGATTGACTTCGGTGCCGCCGTCGAGCCAGGAGCGCTTGCTCACATAGAGGCGGGTACGGCCCTGCTGATAGACCGCGTTGGGACCGCTCGGGCCGTAATAGTGGCGGGCGCTGTCGCTGCGCTGCTTCTTGGTGTCGGCCGAAGCCGGTGCCGCGAGCGCGACGGCAACAACGGCCCCTGCCGCAAGCCACATCGCCAATTTGTTTGCTCCAGAGAATTTCGAGCTCATCACGTCCCCTTCAGGCAGCAAGCCGCCAATCGATTTCACTCCCATACTAGCCCGGCGGGGGCGGCCGCAACTAGGTCTATTGGGTCACACCAGCGCGGAATAATCGTGCGCGCCGGCAAAAGTTGCATGAATACCAGCCACTTGGGCTCAATGGCGATCAAAGCGCTCCGCGCAATTGCGCGTTCGCGGCGCCCAACAGCCAGTCAGACGAGGCCGCGGCGTCGCAACCCCTGCGCTTAAGCTCGGCATGGGCGAAAAATTCCGCCAGCTTCGGCTCGTTGCCCGAGGTCAGAAGCGTCAGTCGGTTCAGCGTGCAGGCGACCGCCGCACGCCGTGCCGGCAGCGTCTCGCCCTGGCAGGAGAAGCCGGAGACCTGGAGCGCGGGCTCCTCGCTGCGCTTGAGGTAGCCCAGGCAAGTCCCGTTCGCAGCATCGGTGGGCCGGAACAGGACGACAGGCCCGAATTTCGTGTCGATCAGTCCGGCCTGCTCGAGGGCCGTCGCTGCGCCCAGTCCCATCTGGACGGCCAGGTCCGCCGTTGCGGGACGCGCCACGTCGAATTCGCCGCCCTCCCGGTAGATTTCGAGCTCGGCGACAGGCTTGTCCGCCTCGCCGGTCCAGCGCATCACGTCCCTGCGACCGCCCTCGGGATGCCGAAGGATGACGTAAGTGGCTGTTTTCTCTGATGAATCGAGCTTGCTGAGCGCGAAGGCCGGATGCGAGCGGGAGGCCTCGGCCCACCCCGGCTTTTCCATCCGCTCATCGTCGCGCAGGTTCGGCAGCTGGCCGACCGCTGCAAGCGCGAGGATGGCAAACAGGACGAGCGTCCCCACATAGACGAACAGGCGCGCCAGCGTGCCGACGACCTCGTCGGCGAAGGCTGCAAGCGCCAGATGGATGGCGGTCCTGGGGGGGGTTGCGGCCGTGCTGGCCTCGAGCGACTGCATCCTCGTCCCCAAGGCATGGTCCAACGTTGTCTTGAGGCCGGTTCTCGCATAGAAGCGCTGCTCTTCCTGTTTAAGCGTCAGCTTCAGGAACGGGCTTTTTCATCGGAGAGTGAACGATGGGTTACAAAGTCGCAGTCGTCGGCGCGACCGGCAATGTCGGACGGGAAATGCTCAACATCCTCGATGAGCGCAAATTCCCCGCGGACGAGGTCGTGGCCCTGGCGTCACGCCGCAGCGTCGGCGTCGAGGTCTCCTATGGCGACCGCACCCTGAAGTGCAAGGCGCTCGAGCATTACGACTTCTCCGACGTCGACATCTGCCTGATGTCGGCGGGCGGCGAGGTGTCGAAGGAATGGTCGCCGAAGATCGGCGCCGCCGGCACGGTCGTGATCGACAACTCTTCCGCCTGGCGCATGGACCCGGACGTGCCGCTGATCGTGCCGGAAGTGAACGCGGACGCGACGGCGGGCTTCAAGAAGAAGAACATCATCGCCAACCCGAACTGCTCGACCGCGCAGCTCGTGGTCGCGCTCAAGCCGCTGCACGACAAGGCGACCATCAAGCGCGTCGTGGTCTCGACCTATCAATCGGTCTCGGGCGCCGGCAAGGACGCGATGGACGAACTGTTCTCGCAGACCAAGGCCGTCTACACCAACCAGGAGCTGGTCAACAAGAAATTCCCCGCGCGCATCGCCTTCAACATCATCCCCCAGATCGACGTCTTCATGGAGGACGGCTACACCAAGGAAGAGTGGAAGATGATGATGGAGACCAAGAAGATTCTTGATCCCAAGATCAAGCTCTCCGCGACCTGCGTTCGCGTACCGGTGTTCGTCGGCCACTCCGAGGCCGTCAACATCGAGTTCGAGAATCCGATCACCGCGGACGAAGCGCGCGACATCCTGCGCAAGGCGCCCGGCTGCCTCGTCATCGACAAGCATGAGCCCGGCGGATACGCCACGCCGTATGAGGCGGCGGGCGAGGACGCCACCTATATCAGCCGCATCCGCGAGGACGCGACGGTGGAGAACGGTCTCGTGCTGTGGTGCGTGTCCGATAACCTTCGCAAGGGCGCAGCCCTCAACGCGATCCAGATCGCGGAAGTGCTGATCAACCGCAAGCTGATCAGCGCGAAGAAGAAGGCGGCGTAGAGAAAATGTAGGGTGGGTTAGCCGAAGGCGTAACCCACCTCTTTTGGCTCCGCGGCGACACAAGCGGTGGGTTACGCTTCGCTAACCCACCCTACGAAGCTAAGGCCTACGTCGCCTCGCGCGCGTTGCGAAATTCCTTCGCGTCCTTGTCCAGCACGAACAGCGATCCCTCCGCGACGCCGAAATAGGCGCCGTGGGTCTGCATCTGGCCGGCATCCACCGCCTTCTGCACGAACGGGAAGGTCATCAGGTTTTCCAGGCTGCGGAACACCGCGGCCTTCTCGATGCGCTCGACGAATTGCGCCATGGTCTCGTGGTCGCGCTGCTCGACGACCTCGCCCGGCTTGATGAACATCTGCATCCATTTGCCGATGAAGTCGCCCGGCGTCAGCGGCTCGATCTTGTCGACGAAAGCGCGAATGCCGCCGCATTGCGCGTGCCCGAGCACCACGATGTGCTTCACCTTCAGCACGGTCACGGCGTATTCCAGCGCCGCCGACACGCCGTGCGCGTTGCCGTCGGGCTGATACACCGGCACCAGATTGGCGATGTTGCGGACCACGAAGAGTTCGCCCGGCCCGACGTCGAAGATCACTTCGGGCGAGACGCGGCTGTCGCAACAGCCGATCACCATGACTTCAGGGAACTGCCCCTTCACCGACAGCTCGCGGTAGCGGGTCTGCTCGGTCGGCAGCCGCTGGGTGGCGAAGGCCTTGTAGCCTTCCAGCAAATGCTCTGGGAATGTGGTCATGGCCTATGCCTAATCATATACCGCTGGGACGAACAAGCCTTTCGAATAGGCAGGCCAGATGCTATCGGCTCGGTCAGAATAGGACGAGGAAACCGGAAGGAACGCTTGCATGACCCGCCCGCGCCGCAGCCATCTGTTCATGCCCGGCTCCAACCCCCGCGCGCTGGAAAAGGCGCGTAATCTCGCCGCCGACGGCCTGATCCTCGATCTGGAAGACTCCGTCGCGCCTGATGCCAAGGCGGTGGCGCGCGACGGGATAGCTGCCGCGATCGCGGCCAAAGGGTTCGGCAAGCGCGAGATCCTGATCCGGACCAACGGCCTCGACACGTCCTGGTGGGCCGACGACGTCGCGATGGCGGCCAAGGCCTCGCCCGACGGCATCCTGGTCCCGAAGGTCTCCAGCGTCGAGGACCTCGACACGATCGGACGCAGGCTTGCCGAGCTTGGTGCGGCGCCGACCGTGAAAGTCTGGGCCATGATCGAGACCGCGCGCGCGGTGCTGCATGCGGAGGAACTTGCCGCCGCCGGGCGCGATCCAGCGAGGCGCCTGTCTGGTTTCGTCTTTGGCCCGAACGACATCTCACGCGAGACGCGTATCAGGATGCTGCCGGGTCGCGCCGCGATGATCCCGATGATCACGCATTGCATCCTGGCGACCCGCGCCCATGGCCTCGAAATCCTCGACGGTCCCTACAGCGACATCAACAATCCCGACGGTTTCGCCACCGAATGCGCGCAGGGCCGCGACCTCGGCTTTGACGGCAAGACGCTGATTCATCCCTCGCAGATCGACGCCTGCAACGCGATCTTCACCCCGCCCGAGGAGGAAGTCACCCGCGCGCGAAAGATCATCGCGGCGTTCGAGCTGCCGGAGAACGTCTCGCGCGGAGCGATCCGTCTCGACGGCGCAATGGTGGAACGCCTGCACGCCGACATGGCGCGACGCACGATCGAGATCGCGGATGCGATTGCGGCGATGGGCAAGGGCTGAGGGACGTCACCTGCGCGCTGCTGATTTCGACATGATGCTCGCGGCTTGCGGCCGCACTTTGCTGTGAATCCAGGAACTGCGTCGTCGCGTCACTGTCTCCGTCTCGCATTCTTCAAGGTTTCGGATGGCAGCTCACCGACCGCTCGCCGATATTCCGATGCGAAGCGGCCAAGATTTTGAAAGCCACATTTGAACGCGACGGCAACGACGCTGGTCTGTTCATCCGGACGTCGTAAGAGCTCCGTCGCCCGCTGAAGCCTGAAGCGCCGCGCGCACTGGCCCGGTGATCCCCGCCCCGCCACGGAGAATTCCCGATAAATCGTCCGAACGCTGACATTGGCGATTGCGGCGATCTTCTCCAGATCGATTGGTTCGTCCCAATGAGCCTCGATGTAGGATTCCACAATGTCGATGACGGATCGGTTGGCGCCCGGCGCCGGGCCCTGAAGCCGATCAGTGAAATTGTGCCGGTGCGCCAGAAGGATTCGAACCATCAACGCCCGCTCAAGTTCGCCGATGGCCATGGGTGAGTAATCCTGTCCGAACCTGTCCAGCTCCTCGGCAAATCTGAAGACGTCCTGACGAACATAAGTCATGACCGCCGGATCAGCTTCGCTCGGGACGAAACGCAGCTCCACGTCGCTATCATCGCCCAGGATTGTCTTCAGCAACCGCTCGAGCGCGCCAGCATCGATCCTCAGCACCAATTGGCGATAGCCCGGCGCAAACTCGAGATCCAGCCTGGCGTCGCCGGAGATGATCGGACTAAAGCCTCCAATTGGCTCGCTGCTCCCATTGGTCCTGAAGCTCGCAGACCCCTGGATGGAGAAGAACTGGCGGAGAATTGGCGATTCGGGAAAGGAGAGCGACGCCGCACCTTCGTAACCGCAGAAGGCGAGGCCGATCGATTGCAAGCGAGCAAAATTGGCCCGGATACCGAACTCCTGACCGTGCTTGTCGAAGCGGTCGGCGCCATATTCGGCGAACAGGCGGTCGCGCGCGAACTCGCTGTCGCGGGACTGAAGCAAAGGATACCGGTCGAGATAAGAGACGCCGCCCAAATTAGAATTCCTCACCCCAAAGACTATCGTATCGCCTCCCGGCGCTACCAAATCCAGATTCAACGAAACGGCTGTCGGACGTGACTGGATCACTCGAGGAGGCACAACGCCCTCATGTCGGCTGCGGCGAATTGTCCGATGCTCCATGCGCATACCTGATCCTCGTGGCCACGGGTTCGCGATCGACGTTGCCGGCCGCATTGCCGAACATCGATAAGGATCTCAGGCTCTTCTTCGCAATTCGAAGCGGATGGCCTTCTCGGCGAGAGAGCAAAGGCCGAGAAGTTTCTGTCCGGCTAATCGCGCTGGCGAAATCCGGCCATTGTGTCTTCGATCGGACAAATACTCTGATAATTCGATTCGTATAGCTCCTGCATGTGCTGGGTCGCGGAGCCCCGACGAGCGGTCGGTCCTCACGAGATTCCGAGCGAGACCGGGAATGCTGCAATCGCTCGCAAGCCCACGGGCTGCAAACGAGCCATCAATTTTGGAGCGATGAAATGTTCGGTCGTAAATCCCGCCTCGATGCACAAGCTCAGATTGAGGCAATCGGCCGCTCGCAAGCCATGATCGAATTCAAGCTTGACGGCACGATCATCACGGCCAACAAGAATTTTCTCGACGCCCTCGGCTATCGGCTTGATGAAATCCAGGGCCAGCATCATTCCATGTTCGTTCCCGCCGACCAGCGCGGCAGCGCCGAGGACAAGGCGTTCTGGGCGGCGTTGAACCGCGGCGAGTATCAGGCGCGTGAGTTCAAGCGGATCGCGAAAGGCGGGCGCGAGGTCTGGATCGAAGCGTCCTACAATCCGGTGCTTGATGGCAACGGCAAGATGGTGATGGTTGCCAAGATTGCGACCGACATCACCGCGAAGAAGATCCGCAGCATGGCGGATGCTTCGAAGATCGCCGCCATCAGCCGTGCGCAGGCCGTGATCGAGTTCAAGCTCGATGGCACCATCGTCACGGCGAACGAGAGTTTCTGCAGGGTGCTCGGCTATTCGCTCGCCGAAATCGAAGGCAAGCATCACAGCCTGTTCGTGACCCAGGCCGAGCGCGACGGTGACGCCTATCGCGAATTCTGGGCAGCGCTCAATCGCGGTGAGTACCAGGCTGGCGAGTTCAAGCGCATCGGCAAGGGTGGCCGCGAGGCCTGGATCCTCGCGTCCTACAATCCGCTGCTCGACGAGAACGGCAAGCCGTTCGGCGTCGTCAAGTTCGCGACGGACGTCACTGAACAGAAGCTCAGGAACGCCGACCTCGCCGGCCAGATCGCGGCGATCGACAAGGCGCAGGCGGTGATCGAGTTCAACATGGACGGCACGATCATCACCGCCAATGCCCATTTCCTCGGCACGCTCGGCTATTCGCTGGCCGAGATCAAAGGCAAGCATCACAGCATGTTCGTCCAGCCGTCGGAGCGCGACGGCCCCGCCTATCGCGAGTTATGGGCGACGCTCAACGACGGTCAGTATCAGGCGGCCGAATACAAGCGCATCGGCAAGGGCGGCAGGGAGGTCTACATCCAGGCTTCCTACAACCCCATCATGGATCTCAACGGCAAGCCGTTCAAGGTCGTGAAATATGCGACCGATGTCACGAAGCAGGTGCTGGTCCGCATGGGCAACGAGCGCGTCCGCGGCATGATGGAGTCGGTCGCCGCCGGATCGGAGGAGCTGAACGCCTCGGTGCGCGAGATCTCCGAGGCCATGACCAAGTCCCGCCAGACTGCCAGCAGTGCGGTCGATCAGGTGTCCGCCGCGGACGCCCAGGCCCAGCGCCTCACCGAAGCGGCGCTGGCGATGAGCGGGATCGTCGAGCTCATCAACAGCATCACCGGGCAGATCAACCTCCTGGCACTCAACGCCACCATCGAATCCGCGCGAGCAGGCGAAGCCGGCCGAGGCTTTGCGGTGGTGGCCTCGGAGGTCAAGAGCCTCGCCAACCAGGCCAAGCAGGCCACGGACAAGATCGGCGCTGAGATCGGCAGCCTCAACGGCATCTCGGGCGACGTCGTCACCGCCCTGGCTTCGATCAAGACGGCCATCAACAACGTCAGCGAATATGTGACGTCGACGGCCGCGGCGATCGAAGAGCAAAGCACGGTGACCAACGAGATGTCGACCAGCATGCAGCGCGCTGCGGCGGAAGCAGCAGCGATGGTCAATGGTGCCTGATCTCGCGGACCGCCCTTACTTTCAGTTACGGGATTTGCAAAGCCGGCAGTCGAACGCGAGTCGTAACGTCTCACGGCCGAGGAGAGCGGCCGCTATCCGTTCGTCCACTGTCGCAGAAATCCGCTCCCGTCAGCGACGCGCGTGATCCGCGCGATCGAGTGACTCCAGTGTCGAGGCATTCGCGCAGAAACCGTGATAGTTCTCCGCGGCGGTGCCGTCGGCCAGCTCGCGATCGCACTGGCCCTTGTGGCTGCAAAGCGCGCACACCCGCTCCATGTCGCGCAGCAGCAGCGGCTGAGCGCGGCCGAGCCCTTCGGCGCTGATGCCGAGCTGTTCCAGCATTTTCGGCAGCTCGTCGGCGGCGTGCTTGCCGTGGCGGACCAGCTCCTCGAGATCGTCAGGCGTGATCCGCAAGTCTTGCGCGATGCGGTCGAAATCGGCGCGGTCGAGCTGCCGGATCTCGTTCAGCTCGCGGCGATGCTTCAGCCAGCTTGCAAAGGACTCGATGAGGTCCTGGACAATGGGATAAGGCCTGCTTGCGGTGCTCATGCGAAGCTCCATTCGAACGACGGAATTGGAGCCAGATTAGGCGCAATGGTGCAGATGCGCGTTGCGCTGGATCAAATAGGTCTCGTGTCCCGGACGCGCTGCAGCGTGAAACGCTGCTGCGCAGAGCCGGGACCCATCTCGCCGCCTGCTGGGCCCCGGCTCTGCAGCGCACCGCTGAAGAAGCGCTGCGCTGCGTCCGGGGCACGAGAGCGGTACGCGCCGAATCAACCTAGCCAAATCTCTCCGCCGCCCACGCATACAGGCTGCCCGGGATCGGCTTCTCGCCGCCGCGCCCCTTGGGCGAGATGTGCAGGCCGATGATGTCGGGGGCGGTGACGAGGCCGAGATAGCTCGAACGATCGAAGAACAGCTTTGGCTCGGCATGCACGGCGTAGAACGATTGCTTCGGCAGCGCGTTCTGCAATTCGCCGGTGCGGCGGGCGAGAGCCGTGAGTGCTGCAGGGCCAAAGATCGCAACGCGAATATCCGACAGGCGGTTCGAGCCGCCGCGCAGGCGTCGCATCATGAAGGTGATGCGGTGGCGCAGCGACAGCCAGTCCGGTGTCAATTCCTCCTGCTCCATCAGCTCTTCGAAGGCGGCAACGATGCCGTGCTTCGCCGGTAGGTAGATCACGGAATTGCCGAGCTGGCGCGGCCGCTCCCACGCGAAGTAGGGTTTTGCCGGATCGATCTCGACGGGTTTGAGCAGCAGCACGTCGGCGTCGAGCCAGAGGCCAAGACCCTTCGCCATCAGCTTCATGCGGAAGAAGTCGCTGAACTGAAGTGTCGTCCAGTCGCGCCAGCTGCCGTCCGGCTGCGGCGGGCGCAATCGTTCGGAGAACGCATGCGGCAGGATCGCCTCGGCGTCCGCATTGCCGACCCCTGCGGGCAGGCCGGGAATGGTGTCAAAACTGTAGACCGTGACCTTGTGGCCGGCAGCCAGCTGCGAGCGCAGACAGGTCTGGCGCAGGGCGTCCATCGGGCCGTGCCAGAAGGTGACGATGTCGGGCAGCATGCGCGAAGCCATAAGCGATAATCAGGGCAAAGAAAAAGCCCCGGCGCTTGTAGCACCGGGGCTCGAACAAAAACTTGCGATCAGGCCCAGGCGCGTTCGCGCTTGAGCTTCTCCTCATAGGTGTCGATCGAGGCCTTCTTCTCCATCGTCAGGCCGATGTCGTCGAGGCCGTTGATCAGGCAGTGCTTGCGGAACGGATCGATCTCGAACTTGACCTTGCCGCCGTCGGGGCCGCGAATCTCCTGGTTCGGCAGGTCGATCGTCAGCGTCGCGTTGGCGCCGCGCTCGGCATCGTCGAACAGCTTGTCGAGGTCTTCCTGGGCCACGCGGATCGGCAGAATGCCGTTCTTGAAGCAGTTGTTGTAGAAGATGTCGCCGAACGAGGTCGAGATCACGC
>NZ_JADPJG010000035.1:0-94871 GCF_023073335.1 Bradyrhizobium sp. 21 | reverse complement strand
GAAATCGAGCAGCGCCCAGGGCGCGTGCTCACGGCTCGAGCCGCAGCCGAAATTGTCGCCGGCGACCAGCACCTTCGCGGTGCGATAGGCGGGCTGGTTGAGGACGAAATCAGGATTCTCGCTGCCGTCGTCCTTATAGCGCTGCTCGGAGAAGAGCCCCTTGCCAAGGCCGGTGCGCTTGATGGTCTTGAGGTACTGCTTCGGAATGATCATGTCGGTATCGACATTGATGATCTTCAGCGGCGCCGCGACGCCTTCCAGCGTGGTGAACTTGTCCATGGTTGCGCTTTCCCGGGATGGTCTAGGGAACCGGTATTTATCGCGATCGGGGCGGAAATCCTAGGCCGAATTCGGCAGGTCTAGTCTGCTTGCGCCTCGATCGTCGCCATATCGTCGTCCGAGAGGCCGAAATGGTGGCCAATCTCGTGGATCAGGACGTGGCGGACGATATGGCCGAAGCTTTCGTCGTGCTCGGCCCAATAGTCCAGGATCGGCCGGCGGTAGAGCCAGACCATGTTGGGCAGCCGCGCCACATCGCCAAGGCTCTGCTGCGGCAGGCCGATGCCCTGGAACAGGCCGAGCAGGTCGAACTCGCTCTCGCATTCCATCTCGTCGAGCACCTCCTCGGTCGGGAAGTCGTCGACGCGGAGGATCACGCCCTCGCACAGGGAGCGAAACTCCGCCGGCAGGCGATCGAACACCTCATGGGCCATCGCTTCCATCTCGGCGAGCGTTGGCGCTTTCAATTCCGTCCACATGGGACCCTCTTAGCGCGGGTTTCCCGGCGATGCATCCGGCTTTATAAGCGCGGCGAGGTTGACGGGCGCCGCCAAAACGGGGAGCGTAGACCTCGAATAGGACGTTTCAGGTGGGCGGAAAAATGCGAGCGAAAACAACGCTGACGCTACTGTGCATGGGGTTGTTTTCGCAGTTTTGCGTTGGTGGCCAAGCCCAGGCTCAGGCCCAGACTGCTGGCACCGAAGTCCATATGGCCCAGGCGGACGTGCCCGACGCCCCGCCGCCGCGCAAGCGGCCCCCGGCGCGGCTGCGCGTCACCCCCTATTACAGCCCCGACGGCGTCTATCCGCGTTACAATCCCGGTCCCGATGCGGTCCGCGAGTGCAACGCCACCTATGTGCAGGAATATCGCCCCAGCGGCACGGTGATCGTGCCGCATATGAGCTGCTACTGGCGCCGGGGCTGACGCCCTTCAATGCCCGCGCAGCGCGCCGATCAGGCCGGCGCCGACGACGAGTGCGGACGCGCCATAGACCAGGATCGCCATCACGAACTGAGTGAGTGGGCTCGCCGCGCCAGCCTCGACGCCTGGCCCCTGCGCGGCAAGTGCTGAACTCGCGCCGAGAGCCAAGCTCGCCGCGATCGCAAGGCGAGATATCCGCAGCACGATGTTAGCCATGACCATCTCCCGCATTCGCTCGACCAGAAGATACGCGTGTCGCTGACGGCTGGTTTTGGTGACGCACGAAATTGCGCCGATGCTGAGGAACTTGCCCGCGCGCCCTGCATTCAGATCCGCGGCGCGTTCATCCATAACAGATTGAGGTCCACGGTTCCAGGTTCGACTCTTGTCGAGCCTGCGCCGCGACGTTTGATCCGTGCGCGCGACCTGTCACCGAGGTGCGCTGGCATCGCTGGCACCGCCGTCGACATTGGGGCTGGCATTGTCCTCACCGCCATTGGTGAGGCGAAAGCCGCAAGGCACGAACGGGCTCGCATCGCGGTCCTGTTTTGACTTGCAGACAGCCACGCGACGCCCGCATGCTGAGGGCGTGGAGGTCGCCATGACGAGATGGATTGCATTGGCTGTTGCTGTCGAGCTTGCCACAGGCCTGTCTCATGCTTCCGCGGCGCAGAGGCTGACCAGGCTGCCGGATGCCTCGGCGGGGCGCGCGGTGTTCGACGCGCGACGACATGTGCGATACGGCGACATCGCGCGGTACGCTCCGCGCCCTGATCCGCATTATTACGCGCGGCCGGTCTACTACCGTCCCTATCCTTACGGCGTGCCCGCGCCCTTCGTGTTCGGCTACGGGCCGTGGTGGTGACGCGCGCGACGTCGTTCATTCATGGCGCGTTCACGTCGCTGTCTCTAATTTAATTTCGGGAGCGACTGCAAATGACAGCGACGGCGCGACGCTGCGCCGCAATGACGCTGTCCACATTC
This sequence comes from Bradyrhizobium sp. 21, assembly GCF_023073335.1. GTDB lineage: Bacteria > Pseudomonadota > Alphaproteobacteria > Rhizobiales > Xanthobacteraceae > Bradyrhizobium. The sequence continues at coordinate 92,686 of NZ_JADPJG010000035.1, read as the reverse complement.
AGGGAGAAATTCCATGCTGAGGATATTGGGTCCCGGGAAAAGCAAGCTGCGCTTGCTCGGGCTTGCGGCTGCTGCGACGCTGATGTTGGTGGCCGGGACCGCGCGTCGTGCTGACGCGATGACGCCGATTAATCCGACGGCGTTGCCCGCGGCGAAGGCCGCAAGCGACGACATGATCCAGGTTCGTCACGGCGGCGGCGGTGGTGGACACGGCGGTGGCGGACATGGCGGCGGCGGCTTCCACGGTGGCGGAGGACATTTCGGTGGTTTCCACGGTGGTGGCTTCCGCGCCGCGCCCGCCTTTCACGGCGGTGGCTATCGCTACGGTGGAATTCATCATTACGGCGGCTATCACCGCTATGGCGGCTATCGCCCCTATTATTACGGCCACCGCCATTTCCACCGGCGCTACTATGGCGGCTATTATCCCTATTACAGCCATCCGCGCCGCTGCCGGGTGATCTGGACCTATTACGGCCCGCGCCGCGTCTGCCGCTGGCATCGCTGGCACCATCCGTATCGGTATTGGTAAGCACGATCGGAATGAAAAGGGCGCCTCGACGGCGCCCTTTTTCATCCGGTGGCTAAAGCCAATCCTTCAGCTTCCACGACGCTGACTTCCAGCTCGTGAGGTTCTCCAGCTTCCATTGCTTGAACATCGCCGGCGGCCAGCGGCTGAGCCTTGAGGTCTCCTCGACCTCGGGCCTGGCGACGATGCGCACCGGCGCGGCGCGCCGCCGGTGCTGGGGCGTCGCCGCGCTGATCAGATCGACATATTCAGGCTTGTTGGCCATGGCGCACATCCTCGCGAAATGCTCGCGAGGACGCAGTGTCGGCGCTGCCGATTAACGGCGGTTTGCCGCGATCGCTCAAATTGCAGGGAGTAGCTCAGCGCCACTCCCTGACGTCGACGAAATGCCCCGCGATCGCAGCCGCTGCGGCCATCGCCGGCGACACCAGATGGGTGCGGCCCTTGAAACCCTGGCGGCCCTCGAAATTGCGGTTCGAGGTCGAGGCGCAGCGCTCTTCCGGCGCCAGCTTGTCCGGGTTCATGGCGAGGCACATCGAGCAACCGGGCTCGCGCCATTCGAAGCCGGCTGTGATGAAGATCTTGTCGAGACCTTCGGCTTCGGCCTGCTCCTTCACCATGCCGGAGCCCGGCACGACCATGGCGTTCACGTTCGCCGAAACCTGCTTGCCTTCCGCGATCTTGGCGGCGGCGCGCAGATCCTCGATGCGGCCGTTGGTGCAGGAGCCGATGAAGATGCGGTCGAGCTTGATGTCGGTGATCTTCGTCCCCGCCGTCAGCCCCATATACTTCAACGCGCGATGTTTTGAGAGACGCTTGGCCTCGTCCGCGATCTTGTCGGGATCGGGCACGAAGCCGGTCACCGAGATGACGTCTTCAGGGCTCGTGCCCCAGGTCACGATCGGCGGCAGCTTTGCCGCATCCAGCCGCAGCTCGTGGTCGAAATGCGCGCCCTCGTCGGAGCGCAGCTTCTCCCAGTAACGCATGGCGGCATCCCAGTCCGCGCCCTTCGGTGCCTTCGGGCGGTCGCGCAGGAAATCGTAGGCCTTCTGGTCGGGCGCAACCAGGCCGGCGCGGGCGCCGCCTTCGATCGACATGTTGCAGACCGTCATGCGGCCTTCCATGCTGAGCGCGCGGATCGCGTCACCGGCGTATTCCAGCACATAGCCGGTGCCGCCGGCGGTGCCGATCTCGCCGATGATGGCCAGGATGATGTCCTTGCCCGTCACGCCATCCGGCAATTTGCCGTCGACGGTGACGCGCATGTTCTTGGCCTTCTTCTGGATCAGGGTCTGCGTCGCCAGCACGTGCTCGACTTCCGACGTGCCGATGCCGTGCGCGAGCGCACCGAACGCGCCATGCGTCGAGGTGTGGCTGTCACCGCAGACGATGGTGGTGCCGGGCAGCGTAAAGCCCTGCTCGGGACCGATGACGTGGACGATGCCCTGGCGCTTGTCGAACTCGTCGTAATATTCGATGCCGAATTCCCTGGCGTTGTCGGCCAGCGCCTTGATCTGTTCGATGCTCTCCGGGTCCGGGTTCGGCTTGGTGCGGTCGGTGGTCGGCACGTTGTGATCGACGACGGCGAGCGTCTTTTCCGGCGCGTGCACCTTGCGCCCAGTCGTGCGCAGGCCTTCGAACGCCTGCGGTGAGGTCACTTCGTGCACCAGGTGACGATCGATATAGAGCAGGCAGGTGCCGTCGTCGGCTTCGTGCACCAGATGGTCGTTCCAGATCTTGTCGTACAGCGTGGTCGGCTTGGACATGAGCGTCAGCTCCAGGAATGTGGGTAGCGATGTGCGCGATGAGGCGCGGGCAACAAATCGTCAGCGCAGCTTTTAGGCTGCGCGCGTAAGCTCTGACGTTGCCGAGGTCGCGAAGCGTCCGAAGAACCGGCCAGGCAGCCGCGAGCGATCGTCGATGACGACGCAGTTGGGCGAGAGGCTGGTCGGATCTGGAAACATTCCAGGAATATATAGCAGGCCGAATTGGAATCGCGAGGGCTTTGACGCGCCCGGCAGACGCAACAAAAAAGCGCGGGGTTTTGCCCCGCGCTCTCGGTATCTCGCCTGTCAGTGAAAGCCTACTCGTTGACGGCGGTGGGGCGGTCCTGCTTCTTCTCGACGATGCGGGCCGACTTGCCGCGGAGGTTGCGCAGGTAATAGAGCTTGGCGCGACGCACCTTGCCGCGGCGCACCACCTTGATCGAGTCGATCATCGGCGACATCACCGGGAACACGCGCTCCACGCCTTCGCCGTAGGAGATCTTGCGGACCGTGAAGCTCTCGTTGAGGCCACCGCCGGAACGGCCGATGCAGACGCCTTCATAGGCCTGCACGCGGGTGCGGTCGCCTTCGACGACCTTCACGTTGACGATCACGGTGTCGCCGGGACCGAATTCCGGGACGTCCTTGCCGGCGGAAAGCTTCTCGAACTGCTCTTTTTCAAGCTGCTGAATCAGGTTCATGGGTAATCTCCATCGGCGCGCCCAGCCTTTTCAACGGGGGCTGCGCAAAATTCGTCTATCCAGCTATTGCGGATTTGGCCGCTGCTATAAGGCAAGCCGGAGCGTTTGTCACCCGTCCGTCTTGTTTTTTGGTGTTTTTTGGCCCCCGGCCCGATTTGGGGCTTTGGCCGGGACTTGCGCCCACAAATCGGGCCGCCGGGCCGCCGTCAGGGCCTCGGATTGCGCCCGCCGCCAGGCCGCGACCTTGGCATGGTCGCCGGAGGTCAGGATCTCGGGGATCGGAACCCCCTCGAACAGCTGCGGGCGGGTGTATTGGGGGTATTCGAGCAGGCCGTCGGAGAAGCTTTCCTCGGTTCCGGAGGCCTCCTTGCCCATCACGCCCGGCAGCAGCCGGACGCAGGCGTCGATCAGGGCCAGGGCCGCGATTTCGCCCCCGGACAGGACGTAATCGCCGATCGAGACCTCCTCCAGGCCGCGCCCGTCGATCACCCGCTGGTCCACCCCCTCGAACCGCCCGCAGACGATCAGGGCACCCGGACCCTTGGCCAACTCCAGGACGCGGGCCTGGGTCAACGGCCGTCCCCTGGGGCTCATCAGCAGTTTCGGCCGGTCCGGGCCGATCTCGGCGGCATCGATGGCCGCCGCCAGGACGTCGGCCCGCAGCACCATGCCCGGCCCGCCGCCGGCCGGGGTGTCATCGACGCTGCGATGGCGATCGGTGGCTGAGGCCCGGATGTCCCGCGCCTCCAGCTCCCAGAGCCCGGACGCCAGCGCCCGGCCGGCGAGGCTCACGCCCAGCGGCCCCGGAAACATGTCCGGAAACAGCGTCAGCACCGTCGCGCGCCAGGGGGAGGGGTTGGTCATGGCCGCTGGTTAGGGCATTGCGGCCTTGGGGTCGAGAGCTCGCTGGCCTCAGTTCTTGCGGCCGTATTCGACGAGCTCGATAACGTTGTTGGTCAGGAGATGGCCGTTGCCGCGCGCCACGACGGTACGCTTGACCCAATGATCGATTGCCGGCGCGTACCAGGTCAGTCCCGTGATCTCCATCTTGCGGGTCGGGTCGTTGGTCGGACGGCGCGACATCGCTGTCTCGATCTTGAACGTGTCGAACGTACCCGCCTTGGTCGTGATGGTTTCCTGGCCGACGACCTTCGAGCGGCCGGTGCGCTTCCAGATGTTGGCATTGCCGGCGTTGACGTCATCGCCTGCGAAATTCCAGCTCTCGCCGACCTTCAAGGGCGGATGGATGCCCGAGCCGTCATGCGGCTGGTACTTCCAGGGCGCATTTTCCTTCAGATTCCAGGAGCGATCGTAAACGTTGAGGCCCTGGGTATCCTTGCCCTCGATCGTGAAGCGGACGCTGATATCGCGGGGCGTGACTTCGGTGACGACGTTCTTGCGGACCGCGCTGATCTTGCCGCTGATTTCATCTTGCACCTCGTAGGTCCAGAAGTCGCCGGGCAACGGCTCGGCCATCGCAATGACCGGCTTCACTGCCGCGGGCGCTGACGCCGAGGGCGGTGCATCGCTCGCCGCCCAAGCCAGGGTGTTGCCGACGAGCAGACAGGCCGGTATTGCAGCCGCGTAACGAGACATCAGCATTCCCCACTCGTGTCTTTGCACTCTGCCGGTCAGCGGCGGCCGTACTCGACGAGCTCGATCGCGTTGCTGTTGCGCACCCGGCCTTCCGATTTGCTGACGGAGACGCGCTTCACCCAATGATTGACCCCCGGCGCGTACCAGGTCTGCTGCGCCTCGATATATTTCTTCGTCGTGTCATTGGCGTTTCGCGATTCCAGCGATGACTCGATCTTGTAGACCTCGAACGTCCCGGCCCGCGTTGTGATGGTCTCCTTACCCGTTACCTTCGACGTCCCCGAGACTTTCAGGCTGACTCCGTTGGAGCTGTTGAACGCGGTCGATTTCACCGGCCAGCTCTTGCCGACCGCGAGTGGGGCACGGACTCCCATGCCGTCATTTGGCGTCGATCGCCAGGTGCCGTTGTTGATCATGTCCCACGACCGGTCATAGGTCTGGTAGCCGTAGCCGGGCTTGCCGAGGATCTCGAGCCGGATGCCGATCTCCGTGGCCGATACGTCCGTGACGGTGTGCGTGATCGTCGATTTGAGGTCGCCGGTGATCTCGTCGCGGACCTCGTAGGTCCAGTGATCGCCGACCTGCGGCTCCTCCATCGCCTCCTGAGCGGCGGGCTGTTCGGTCGCGGCCGGCGGCGGGCTCGGTGGCGTCTGAGCATTGACGAGGCCCGCAGACGCGAACAGCCCGATCGTTGCCAGAAGACAGCGGCACAACATTTGAAGCTCCGGGGTTCGGGAGACGCGTGGGAGGGCGATGCAACCCAAGCGTGAACGAGCCAGATGCGCGATGCAAGTGAAGATTTCGCGAGATTTGTTAGCGAGCCGTTACCGTGCCGTCATGATGACGATATCTCGTCATCGCCTTCGATCTCCTGCGGCAGCGCGATCACGACGCGCCCGCCGGCAAGATCTACCTCGGGCACCACCGCGTTCGTGAACGGCAGCAGCAGCGTCGGGCCTTTGGGCGGAGCGATCTCGATGATGTTGCCGGCGCCGAAATTATGGATCGCGTGCACGCGGCCGAGCGCATCGCCCTCCGTGGTGACGGCGGCAAGCCCGATCAGATCGGTGTGGTAGTATTCGTCGGCGTCGGTCGCGGGCAGCTTTTCGCGCGCGACGTAAAGCTCGATGCCGTTGAGGCGTTCGGCCTCATCGCGGGTCGTGACGCCCTTGAACGTCGCGACCAGATGATCCTTGGCCTCGCGCGCCGTTGCGACCTCGAACTGGCGCTTGCCGTCCTTGGATGAGAGGAGACCGTAGCGCTTGATGGCAAAGGGATCTTCGGTGAAGGTCCACAATTTGACCGCACCGCGCACACCATGCGCGGCGCCGATCCGCGCGACGCAGACCAGCGCCGACATGATCTAACCTTAACCCTTCGCGGCGGCTTCGGCCTGCGCCTTGCGCTCCTTGCGCGGCACGGCCTTCTCGGGGTTGTTGCGCGTTTCGCGCTTCTTGACGCCGGCGGCATCGAGGAAGCGCGACACGCGGTCGGACGGCTGCGCGCCCTTGGCGAGCCAGGCCTTCACCTTGTCCATGTCGAGCTTGAGCCGGGTCTCGTTGTCCTTCGGCAGCAGCGGATTGAAATAGCCGAGACGCTCGATGAAGCGGCCATCGCGGGGAAAGCGCGAATCGGCGACGACGACGTGATAGACGGGGCGCTTCTTGGTGCCTGCGCGGGCGAGGCGGATAACGACGGACATCTAAGTTCTCCTTTAGAGTACAGCTTGTTCGGTTGACTGGTATTCCGCGTTGCGCGGGATGCTTGCGATCCCGTGCGACGAATTCCTCATTTCTTCTTGCCTGGAAATCCGCCGAGGCCCGGCAGCATCGGCTTGCTGCTCAGCCCGGTCAGTCCGGGGACGTTCGGCAGGCCGGTGCGCAGACCAGCCGGCAGATCCTTCGGCAGGCTGGGCAGACCCTGTCCGCCGCCACCCTGCATCTTCTCCTGCAGCGCTTTCATCTCTTCCGGCGAGGGCGGCTTCATGCCGCCGCCAAAGCCCATCGCCTGCGCAATGCCGGCGAGCGGGCCGCGCTTGCCCGAGCCCATGGCCTTCATCATGTCGGCCATGTTCCGGTGCATCTTCAAGAGCTTGTTGACCTGCTCGACGCTTTGGCCGGAACCTGCGGCGATGCGCTTCTTGCGGCTGGCCTTGAGCAGATCGGGATGACGGCGCTCGTCGCGCGTCATCGAATCGATCACCGCGACCTGGCGCTTCAGAATCTTGTCGTCGATGCCGGCGGCCGCGATCTGGTTCTTCATCTTGGCGATGCCGGGCATCATGCCCATCAGCCCGCTGATGCCGCCCATGTTCGCCATCTGCGACAGCTGCTCGCGCATGTCGTTGAGGTCGAACTGACCCTTGCGCATCCGCTCGGCGGTGCGCGCGGCCTTTTCAGCGTCGATGTTGGCGGCAGCGCGTTCGACCAGCGAGACCACGTCGCCCATGCCGAGGATGCGGCCGGCGATACGATCAGGATGGAAATCCTCCAGCGCATCGGTCTTTTCACCGGTGCCGAGCAGCTTGATCGGCTTGCCCGTGACGGCGCGCATCGACAGCGCGGCGCCGCCGCGGCCATCGCCGTCCACGCGTGTCAGCACGATGCCGGTCAGGCCGACGCGCTCGTCGAAGGCACGGGCGAGGTTGACGGCGTCCTGGCCGGTGAGGCTGTCGGCCACCAGCAGCACTTCATGTGGATTGGCGGCGGCTTTGATCGCTGCCGCTTCCGCCATCATCTCTTCGTCGAGCGTGGTGCGGCCGGCGGTGTCGAGCAGTACGACGTCGTAGCCGCCGAGCTTGCCGGCCTCCAGCGCGCGCTTCGCGATCTGAGCCGGCTGCTGGCCGGCGACGATCGGCAGCGTCGGAATGTCGAGATCGCGGCCCAGTATGGCCAGCTGCTCCATCGCCGCGGGACGGTAGATGTCGAGCGAGGCCATCAGCACCTTGCGCTTGTCGCGCTGGACCATGCGACGGGCGAGCTTCGCGGTGGTGGTGGTCTTGCCGGAGCCTTGCAGGCCGACCATCATGATCGGCACCGGCGGCACGGAATTGATGTCGATGGTCTGGCTTTCGGCGCCGAGCGTGTTGATCAGCTCGTCATGGACGATCTTGACCACCATCTGGCCCGGAGTCACCGACTTGACGACGGTGGCGCCGATCGCCTGCTCGCGGACCCGCTCGGTGAAGCTGCGCACCACTTCGAGCGCGACGTCGGCTTCCAGCAGCGCGCGGCGCACCTCGCGCATCGCGGCATCGACGTCCTTTTCGGTCAGCGCACCGCGCCCCGTCAGACGATCGAGAATGCCGCCAAGCCGTTCCGACAGATTGTCGAACAATGCCGTTGTCCTTTTTCACCTCTCCCCGCAAGCGCGGGTCGAGGGAGCAGAAAATCCAAACAATTTTACGCCCGAGGGCGCATCGCGCTGTCGGGCGTTGGCCTCTGGCCTCGAGGACCAGTCGGCGGGTCGAAAAGAAAGCCTTTTCGAGGGAGTGGCGGGGTTAAACGCCGCTGGCGCCCTAAAGTCAAGGAAAGTTAGGGGCGCGGAGCGCCTTTGCGAGGGCAAGGTCCTGAAAACAGGGACTTTTTGGCCGTGGGTTCCTTTTTCTCCGGCCCGGCCCATATGAGGGTGATGTCCCGCCGCTCCGACCATCCCTGAAGCCCGCCCCGTGCCGATCACCCGCCGCCGCCTTTTCGGACTGCTCGCCGGGGCCAGCGCGTTGGTCGGCGTGCCCTCCCTTTGGATTTCCCGCATGAAAACCTATGACGGTCCCGCCTCCGACCATTTTGACGGCCTGACCTTCTTCGATCCGGACGGCGCTCCGCCGAGATCCCTCCGCGAGGTGCTGCGCTGGCAGTTCGGCGGCAAGCGGCAGCGTGCGATCTGGCCCGATTGGGCGCCGAGCCCCCACGCCGACACCCCGCCGGAGCGCGTCGACGGCGACAAGGTCCGGCTCTCCTTCGTCGGCCATGCCAGCTGGCTGATCCAGACCGGCGGGCTCAACATCCTCGTCGATCCCGTCTGGTCCTCGCGGGTCTCGCCCGTCAGCTTCGCCGGACCGAAGCGGCACAACGATCCCGGCGTTGCCTTTGACGAGCTGCCGAAGATCGACGTCGTGCTGGTCTCGCACGGCCATTACGATCATCTCGATGTCGCGACGCTGTCGCGGCTCGCCAAGAATTTTGCCCCGCGCGTGGTGACGCCGCTTGGCAATGACGTGACGATGCGCGGCGCCGATTCCACGATCAAGGTGGAAGCGTTCGACTGGCACGACCGCGTCGAGCTCGGCGGCGGCATCGCCGTGACCCTGGTGCCGACCCGACACTGGACCGCACGCGGCATGTTCGATCGCAACAAGGCGCTGTGGGCGAGTTTCGTGCTGGAGACACCGGCCGGGAAAATCTACGTCGTCTGCGATTCCGGCTATGGCGATGGCACGCATTTTCGCCGCGTCGCCGAGAGGTACGGGCCGCTGCGGCTGGCGATCCTCCCGATCGGCGCCTACGAGCCGCGCTGGTTCATGCGCGACCAGCACATGAATCCGGACGATGCGGTGAAGGCCCTGGCGGATTGCGGCGCGCAACAAGCGCTCGGGCATCATCACGGGACGTTCCAGCTGACGGATGAGGCGATCGACGCACCGGCCACGGCGCTAACCGAAGCGCTCGATGCCGCGAAGATTCCGCAAGAGCGGTTCGTGGCGATGAAGCCCGGGCAGGTGGTGGAGATTTAGCCTCCGCCTCCACGGTCGTCCCGGCGAAGGCCGGGACCCATACCGCGTGATCTGTCGTGTGCGGATGATCGCAGTACCGAACTACAAATCTTCGCCAAACCACACTGTGGTTATGGGTCCCGGCCTTCGCCGGGACGACAGCGTTGGGTGTGGCGAGTAGCGCGCCTCTTGCGACGGCCGCTACTGCCCCTGCTTGATCGCCCAGCTCACATTCACCGTCACCGACAGCGTTTCCTCGCCCGGCGCGACCGCGGCTTGCGGCGCGGCCATTGGTGCGGCGGCCATGCGGCCCTTGAACAGCGGCATCGGGGCGCTGCCTTCGGAGACGCTGAGCGGCGCACCCAGCGTCACACCGGTGGCCTTGGCATAGATCTCCGCTTTGCGGCGGGCATCGGCCACGGCCTGCTCACGGGCATCGTCGAGCAGTTTTGAGGCCTGCGTCACTTCAAAAGAGATGTTGCCGATGTCGTTGGCACCGGCGCCGACCAGCGTGTCGATGATGGCGGCCACCTTGATGACGTCGCGGATCTTCACGGTGACGCGGTTGGAGGCGCGGAAGCCGATCACGGGCGAGGCGCCGGTGGATTTGTTCTGGCCGTATTGCGGCTGCAGCGACAGCCGCGAGGTTTGATAATCCTTCTCGGCGATGCCGGCACTCTTCAGCGCCAGCAGCACCTTGCCCATTGCCGCATTGTTGGCGTCGGAAGCATCCTTCGCCGACTTGGCGTCGTTGGCTACGCCGGCGTCGATCTGCGCGAGGTCCGGTGCTGCTGAGACGGTTGCCTCGCCGCTGACCGAAATGGCGGACGGAAAATCATCGGCGAGCGCGGGCGTCGTCAGCAGCGCGGCAGCGAAAACGGCGGCGAGGGACGTAAAAACGGCGGCGAGCTTCTTCATCGGTCTCACTTCAACGGCACGAAAACATTGATCACGAGCTTGTCCTCGGCCGTCTTCAGCGGATCGGTCAGGTACTCCTCGACGAAAGTGTCCTTGGCTTCCAGCTTCTTGTCGTCGAGATGATTGGTGATCGCCTCGTAGGTGTTGTCCATGTTGTCGTAGGAGCCGCGATGGACGAATTTCAGCGCCTTGCCCTCGGGCGATTTGCCGATGCTCATATCCTTGGGCAGTTTCTGCGGGTCCTGGTCGACCGGGATCTCGGCGAGGAAGGTGAAGCCGGTGTCGTCGGTCGAGGTGTAGACAATCATCGAATTGCCGGCGTGCTTGATGCCCTGCTTGTCCAGCAGCGTGTTCAGCGCCTTGAAGGCGTCGATCAGCGTGTCGAAGGCCGAGTCCCAATTGGCGGTGCCCTTGACCATCACGACCTTCCTGGGCTCGAGCGTGGTCTCCTGGCCGAAGGGATCGGCGGTCTGCACGGGAGCCGGCGTCGCGGCCGCAGCGGGTGGCGGTGCGGCCGGGCTCGGTGAGGCGCTGGCCGCGGGAGAGGGCGTTGCCACCGGTGCGGGCGACGCGCTCGCGGCCGGGGAGGGCGCAGCCGACGGCGCCGGCGAGGGGCTTGCCGATGCGGCCGGCGCCGGGCTCGGGGTTTGCGCCGGAGCGCCCGACACGCCAAGCGACAGGGCCGCTGCCGGGATCAGCGCGACCAGAGCGAGACGACAAAACCGGTTCATTCCATTCTCCCCAAAACCTTACGTACCCAAAACCTTACGTACCAAGGCCTTACCCCACCAAGGCCCTACGCCCTGCCGCGCGTTCCGGCTTGCGCGAACTGCGCCGTTCTAACACGCGAGCGCCGAATTCGTCCCATGACAGATGCGTCATGGCAGACGTCCTGGCCATCGGCGGCAAATCACTGGCCAAGCCGGCAAGGATCGCCATATAAGGCAGGCGAAATTCGGGAATTTTCATGAGCGCGCTGGCCAACCACGCATTTGCCAAGATGAACGGCATCGGCAACGAGATCGTCGTTGTCGACATGCGCGATTCCGCAGCGCGGGTCACGCCGGACGACGCCCGCGCGGTGGCGTCCGCGAAGGGCGGCGTGCCCTACGACCAGCTCATGGTGCTCGAGAGGCCGCGGTTCGACGGCACCGAGGCTTTCATCAGCATCTACAACAATGACGGCTCCGAGGCGGGCGCCTGCGGCAACGGCATGCGCTGCGTGGTGCGACGCCTCTTTGAAAAGACCGGGCAGACCAGCGCGACGTTCGAGACTGCGGCGGGCTTGCTCAATGCCTGGCAGGGCCCGAAGCCCGATCTCTACACAGTGGACATGGGCGCGCCAAAATTCGGCTGGCAGGACATCCCGCTCGACCAGGAATTCCGCGACACCCGCTACATCGAATTGCAGATCGGACCGATCGACAATCCGATCCTGCATTCGCCCTCGGTGGTCAGCATGGGCAATCCGCACGCGATCTTCTGGGTCGAGGACGTCAACGCCTACGATCTCGCGCGCTTCGGTCCGCTGCTGGAAAATCACCCGATCTTCCCGGAGCGCGCCAACATCACGCTGGCCCAGATCGTCGATCGCGACCACATCACGATCCGCACCTGGGAGCGCGGCGCCGGCCTGACCAGGGCCTGCGGCTCCGCCGCCTGCGCGACCGCAGTTGCTGCTGCGCGCCTGAAGCGCGCCGAGCGCAATGTCGAGATCACGCTGCCCGGCGGCAAGCTCGGCATCGAATGGCGCGAGCGCGACGACCACGTGCTGATGACGGGCCCGGCGACCTTCGAATATGAAGGCAATTTCGATCCGGCGCTGTTCGCGCCGGTCGGCTGATGGCCGTCGAAGTCGTCACCTTCGGCTGCCGCCTCAATGCCTTCGAGGCCGAAGTGATCCGCCGCGAGGCCGAAGGCGCGGGCCTGTGCGACACCATCGTCATCAACAGCTGCGCGGTCACCAACGAGGCGGTGGCGCAGGCGCGGCAGTCGATCCGCAAATTGAAGCGCGAACGGCCCAGTGCGCGGATCGTCGTCACCGGCTGCGCGGCGCAGACGCAGAGCGGGATGTTCGCCGGGATGGCCGAGGTCGACCGCGTCGTCGGCAATGACGACAAGATGCGCAGCAGCGCCTGGCGCGAGGCGCGTGCAGCTTTCGAGCTCGGTGCGAGCGAAAAAATCGCCGTCAGCGACATCATGGCGGTGAAGCAGATGGCGCCGCATCTCATCGACGGCTTTGCGAGCGGCCTGCCGCGCGTGTTCGTGCAGGTGCAGAACGGCTGCGATCATCGCTGCACCTTCTGCATCATCCCTTACGGCCGCGGCAATTCACGCTCGGTACCAATGGGCGCGGTGGTCGATCAGGTGCGGACGCTGGTCGAACGCGGCCACGCCGAGATCGTGCTGACCGGCGTCGACCTCACCAGCTACGGCGCCGATCTGCCGGGCGCGCCAAAGCTCGGCCTGCTGACGAAGCAGATCTTGCGGCATGTGCCGGCACTGAAACGGCTGCGCATCTCCTCGATCGATTCGATCGAGGCGGATAGTGACCTGCTCGATGCCATCGCCGACGATGCTCGCCTGATGCCGCATCTGCATCTGTCGCTGCAATCCGGCGACGACATGATCCTGAAGCGCATGAAGCGGCGGCATTCGCGGAATGACGCGATCGCCTTCTGCGACCAGGTCCGCCGCCTGCGCCCGGACATCGCCTTTGGTGCCGACATCATCGCGGGCTTTCCGACCGAGACCGACGATATGTTCTCGCGTTCGCTGGATCTCGTCGAGGAATGCGGCCTGACGTTCCTCCATGTCTTCCCCTATTCGCCCCGTCCCGGCACGCCGGCCGCGCGAATGCCGCAGGTCGCGGGCGGTGCGATCAAGGAACGTGCGAAGCGTCTACGTGCGGCGGGCGAAGCGGCATTGCGCCGCCGGCTGCAAGCCGAGATCGGTGCTACGCGCGATGTGCTGATCGAGAGCGAGGGGCAGGGTCGCACGGAGCACTATCTGCCGGTGGCGATTGCAGGCGGGCGTGTTGGGAGCGTGGTGCCGCTGATGATTGTCGGCAGTGATGGCGAGCGGCTGACGGTTTAGCCGCTTACTCCGCCGTCGTCCTGGCGAACGCCAGGACCCATACCGCGTGATCTATCGATTGCGCGCGGTACTTGTCCCAGCAAAGAGTAACTGGGAATCTTCGCCAAACTTCTCCCTGGGGTTATGGGTCCTGGCGTTCGCCAGGACGACACCGGTTGCGTGGACGCGGCGTACCCCAAGCGCCGCCCTACAACGCCCGCACCTGCCAGAACCGCAGCGTCCGCCGCGCGTTCTCCGGCGTCATGCGTGCGAAATTGCTTTGCGCCCTGGCGATGTCCCCGGGCTTCATCGCGCCCGTTGCAAAACGGCTTTCGAGGACGGCGGCGGTGGTTTCCCAACGGAGCTGTGCCGCCTTGCACGGTACCAGCAGGCCGTCTTCGCGCAGGCTCTGCATCAGCGGACGAATCACTTCGACGGTCGATCCGGACAGCGCCGCCAGCGCTGCCACGGCTTCTTCATAGCGTCGTTGCGTGGCAAAGCTGAACAGTGTCGCCTCGGTGAGCTGGCCGGCGGCCTTGAGGTTTGCGATCGCGCGCTTGGCGCCTTCGAAATCGCGGACACCGGACATCTCCCGCTCGACGCCGACAGTGACTGCGGCGATCGCGTTCTGGATTTCCTCGAACAGATGCGGCGGCGCGCGCGACAGCAGTCGGATGCGGACGACATCCGTCGCCGAACGCAGCAATTGGCGGCGCATGTCCGATGGCAAATCGACGCGGACGCCGACGCTGACGGCGAGCTCGGGATCGGCCTCGGCCTGTCCGACGATGACGGCGAATCCATTCCCCGAGACGCGCGCGCCGGGATTGGCGGCGAGCCGCCGGCTGACGCTGGGATAGCGGCGCGCCAGCAGCGCATCGGTGACGATCTCCTTCAGCCACCAGCGCCCGGCGACCGCGAGCAGATGCGGCTCGCCCTTCGATGACGCGATCTTCACCAGTTCGCCATCGTCGAGGCGCGCGGATTCCTGGAGCACGGGACCGGCGATGCGAATTTCGTCATTGTTGGCGAGGCGGCGGATCACGGAAGGCGGCGCCTGTGCGATCGGCGCCAGTTGCGCACTGATCTCGGCCAGCGCAACGCGCGCGCCCATGTCGGCGATGGCGCGCAGCTCGATGGTGCCGATCAGGCGGTCGAGCACGTCGTCGAACAGCGCGATCTGCTCGTCGTCAAAACTGCCGGCGGAGGACAGGAATAGGTCGGTGACGCGGCGGGCGGTTGCCAGGCCCTTTTCCGCGGAGCCTGTCCGAAGCGCGGACTCGACCTCGTCGATGATCGATAGTTCGGCCGTGGACATGACCTGCAGCTCGTCCTGAGCGGATTGCGGAAGCTTGTTCTAAGCAATCGCTATCATTAGAGACGAGCCCTGAAGGTTTCGTAAACCACGGCCCGATAGCCGGGCACTCCGCTCCTCGTCCTGAGGAGCCGCGTAGCGGCGCGCCTCGAAGGATGACCACAGGGACAGCCGGGCCTGCATGGTTCGAGACGCGCGTTCCGCGCTCCTCACCATGAGGGTCGAGCAGTTGGGCTATTCCCCATTCCACCCGCAGGCGCGGAGCTTCTCGTGCATGTGAGCGGGCGCCGGGGCCACCACGCGGACCGGCTCCTTGTTGCGGGAGATCGGCACCACGATCTCGCGGGAATGCAGGTGCAGCTTCGGCTCGCCGAAGCGCGGGCCGTTGCCGTAAATGTTATCGCCGAAGATCGGCCAGCCGGTCGCGGACGAATGCACCCGCAATTGATGGGTCCGGCCGGTCACCGGTTCCATGGCAAGCCAGGTCAGGCCGTCGCCCCGGCCCATCACCTTCCAGTTGGTGACCGCCTTCTGACCCTCGGGGTCGGGCTTCTGCCACCAGCCGCGCTCGGCATTGAGCCGGCCGAGCGGCATGTCGATGGTGCCTTCGTCCTCGGCAGGGCCACCCTCGACCACGGTCCAGTAGGTCTTGCCGATCTTGCCATGCTTGAAGAGAAGGCCGAGCGACGCGGTCGCCTTGCGATGGCGGCCGAGAATGAGACAACCGGAGGTATCCTTGTCCAGCCGGTGGGCCAGCACCGGCGGCCGCGGCAGGCCGAAACGCAGCGCGTCGAAGGAATCCTCCAGATTGGCGCCGCCCTTGGGGCCGCGATGCACCGGCAGGCCCGACGGCTTGTCGATGACCAGCATCAGCCCGTCGCGATGGAGCACGCGGGCCATGATCTCGTCGGCGGTCAACGCGGGAACATCGAGCAATTGCAGGACTTTCGTATCGGCGAGACTTTCGCTCAAGACTTTCGTTTGGGAGCCGGAACGGCTAACACACCGCCACCATGAACGATACCACCCCCGAGACCCCCAAGCAGAGCTGGTGGCGCCGCCTGTCCGACGGGCTGAAGCGCACCTCGTCCTCGCTCGGGACCGCGGTCGCCGATCTCGTCACCAAGCGCAAGCTCGACCGCGCCATGCTCGACGACATCGAGGACGTGCTGCTGCGCGCCGACCTCGGCACCTCGGTCGCGGTGCGGATTGCGGACGCCGTCGGCACCGGGCGCTACGACAAGGCGATCTCGGCGGACGAGGTCAAGGACGTCGTGGCGACCGAGGTCGAGAAGGTGCTGGCGCTAGTGGCCAAGCCGCTCGAGATCGACACGGCCAAGAAGCCGTTCGTCATCCTCGTGGTCGGCGTCAACGGCTCCGGCAAGACCACCACCATCGGCAAACTCTCGCAAAAATTCGCATCCGAAGGCCGCAAGGTGATGCTGGCCGCCGGCGACACGTTTCGCGCAGCCGCGATCGAGCAGCTCAAGGTCTGGGGCGACCGCACGAAGACGCCGGTCATCGCCGGCGCCCAGGGATCGGATTCGGCGAGCCTTGCCTTCAGCGCGCTGACGGCGGCGAAGGAGCAGGCCGTCGATGTGCTCCTGATCGACACTGCGGGGCGCCTGCAGAACAAGGCCGAGCTCATGAACGAGCTCGAAAAGGTCGTGCGTGTCATCCGCAAGGTGGACGCGAGCGCGCCGCATGCCGTGCTGCTCGTGCTGGACGCCACCGTCGGCCAGAACGCGCTGTCGCAGGTCGAGGCCTTCCATCGCACCGCCGGGGTCACCGGCCTCGTGATGACCAAGCTCGACGGCACCGCCCGCGGCGGCATCCTGGTGGCGCTCGCGGAAAAATTCAAATTGCCGGTGCATTTCATCGGCGTCGGCGAAGGCGTCGACGATCTCGCGCCGTTCACCGCGCGTGATTTCGCCCGCGCCATCGCTGGAATCGAAAGCTGATAATGGACAAGACCCAGCCGCATCCGCTGTTCAAGCTCGCGACCGAGCTTGGTCCGCTGCTCGTGTTCTTCTTCGTCAACGCGAAGTTCAACCTGTTCGCCGCGACCGGCGCCTTCATGGTCGCGATCGTCGCGGCGATGATCGCCTCCTATGTGGTGACGCGGCACATCCCGATCATGGCGATCGTCACAGGCGTCATCGTGCTGGTGTTCGGCACGTTGACGCTGGTGCTGCACGACGAGACCTTCATCAAGGTCAAGCCGACCATCATCTATGCCCTGTTCGCCGCGATCCTCGGCGGCGGCCTGTTGTTCGGCCGCTCCTTCATCGCGGTCATGTTCGACCAGATGTTCAATCTCACGCCGCAGGGCTGGCGCATCCTGACGCTGCGCTGGGCGCTATTCTTTGCCGGCATGGCGGTGTTGAACGAGATCGTCTGGCGCACCCAGAGCACGGATTTCTGGGTGAACTTCAAGGTGTTCGGCGTCACCCCGCTGACCATGGTCTTCGCCATCGCTCAGATGCCGCTGACCAAGCGCTATCATCTCGAGCCGGTGTCGCTGGAAGCGAGCGAGGCTGAGGCGGGGGATGTGCGGAAGGGGTAGTTAGGTCTCGTGTCCCGGATGCGCGAAGCGCGATCCGGGACCCAGAAGGCCGCGATCGAGCTGCTGGCATGGGCCCCGGCTCTGCAGCGCACCGCTGAAGAAGCGCTGCGCTGCGTCCGGGGCACGGCCCGTACTACGATCCAGCCTTCAGCGCCTTCTCCATCTGCGGCAGCAGCACCGTCCGATAGTTCTCCGGTGTGATCGGTCCGACCAGCTTGTAGAGGATGGTGCCCTCGGGCCCGACGACGAACGTTTCCGGTACGCCATAAACGCCCCATTCGATCGAGGCGCGGCCGTTGGCGTCCACGCCGACGCGGCCGAACGGGTTGCCGTAGCGCCCGAGGAAGCGCCGCGCATTGTCGGCAGCGTCCTTGTAATTGATGCCGACGAGCTGGAAGCGCTTGTCCTTGGCGAGTTCGGTCAGGAGCGGCGCCTCGTCGTGGCACGGCACGCACCAGGACGCCCAGACATTGACGAGGCTGACCTTGCCCTTGAAGGCGGCGGGATCGAGGCCAGGGATCTGCGCGTTGTCAGCCTGCAATCCGTCGAGCGGCGGCAGCATGGTTTGCGGCGCCGGCCGTCCGATCAGCGCGGAGGGAATCCGTGAGGGATCGCCGCTGCCGAGCCGGAACCAGAACAGCAATGCAAGGCCGATGAAGACAATCAGCGGCAGCACCATCAGGAAGGTGCGGCGCGGCGGCGATGCGGAGGTCGATTGATCGCTCATGATCTATCCGTGGCGCTGCGCCCCGAACGGCGCGTGACGCCGCTGCGATCGAACTCGCGCAGGCGCTGGGTCTGGTTGCGATAGTCGAGCACGATCCAGCCGATCAGTATCACCACGACGAGCGCCGCAGCTGCGTAGGACGTCACGATGAAGGACGCGTAGGGACCAAGCGACATCGTCATGCAGCCCCGACTTCTTTTGTCGCGTTTTCTTCACGCGAACCGGTGCCCACTTCGCTCGAAAACGCGACCTGGCTCGCCTGCATCATCTGCAGCGAGCGGACACGGCGGCGCAAAATCTCGTTGCGCATCGCAGCCAGATGCAGCGTGACGAACAGCAGCGTGAAGGCGATCGCCATCACCAGCAGCGGAATCAGAAAGGACTTGTCGAGCGTCGCACCGCCCATCCGCATCACCGAGGCCGGCTGGTGCAGCGTGTTCCACCAATCGACGGAGAACTTGATGATCGGCAAATTGATCGCCCCCACAAGCGTCAGCACGGCGGCGGCGCGCGCCGCGCGCGAGGGATCGTCGACCGC
Organism: Bradyrhizobium sp. 21; assembly: GCF_023073335.1. Classification (GTDB taxonomy): domain Bacteria; phylum Pseudomonadota; class Alphaproteobacteria; order Rhizobiales; family Xanthobacteraceae; genus Bradyrhizobium. The sequence goes on along the minus strand of NZ_JADPJG010000035.1, from coordinate 74,244 downwards.
GCGCCACAGCGCCATCAGGCCGAGATACATCAGGAAGAGAATCAAGACCGAGGTCAGCCGCGCGTCCCATTCCCAATAGGCGCCCCACATCGGCCGGCCCCACAGCGAGCCCGTCAGCAGCGCGAGGAACGTGAAGCTGGCGCCGATTGGAGCCGCGGCTTTCGCCGCGACGTCGGCGAGCGGATGCCGCCACACCAGCGTGCCCAGCGAGGCGATGCTCATCACGCCCCAGACGAACATCGACAGCCAGGCGTTGGGAACGTGGATGAACATGATCTTCACCGTCGCGCCCTGCTGATAATCGTCGGGCGCGTTGGCGGACTGGTAGAGCCCGATCGCGAGCAGGATGATTGTCGCAGCCGCAAGCCACGGCAGCAGGCGCGCTGTCAGCGCGAGGAACCGTGTGGGGTTGGCGAGGTCGATCAGCGTCATGGTATCCTGTTAATCACAGGTCAGCGCTCAGGCAATCGGCATAAAAGCGGGCCGCGAAAGTTGATCGGGGTCAAGGTCAGTCGAGCCCCTGCCTCAGGCTCGCCGCTGCGGCGAACGGGCCGACCACGAGGCTGACCAGCGACAGCGCGCACAGGATCGAGAACGGCGCGCCGAAATTCATGGGTCCGACGATCACGGCCTGCGAGGCCGCGACCCCGAAAATCAGCACCGGGATCGACAGCGGCAGCACCAGCACGGCCATCAGGAGCCCGCCGCGATGCAGCGTCACGGCCAGCGCGGCGCCGATCATGCCGGTGAATGTCAGCGCCGGGGTGCCGGCCAAAAGTGTCAGCGCCACCGCGCCGGTCGCGACCATGTCGAGGTTGAGCAGCAGGCCGAGCACGGGGGTTGCGACAATCAGCGGCAGGCCGGCCGCCAGCCAATGCGCCAGCGCCTTGGCGGCGCAGGCCAGTTCCAGCGGCGTCCGGCTCATCGTGATCAGGTCGAGCGAGCCGTCCTCGTGGTCGGCCATGAACAGTCGGTCCAGGGTGAGCAGGCTCGCCAGCAGCGCGCCCAGCCACAGGATCGCCGGCCCGAGCCGCGATAGCAGTGCCAGGTCCGGGCCCACCGCAAACGGCATCAGCACCACCACGGTCAGGAAGAACAGCACGCCGATCAGCGCCCCGCCGCCGACCCGGAGCGCGATCCGCATGTCCCGGCGGATGAGGGCGGCGAGAGCGGTCATGGGGCGCTCCCATCGTGCCCCGAGGGCGGTGCGCTCCCTCCCCCGCTTGCGGGGGAGGGCCGGGGAGAGGGTTTCTCGACAATGAAGATTCTCCCAGAGGAGAGAACCCTCACCCGGCGCTGCGCGCCGACCTCTCCCGCAAGCGGGAGAGGCAAGGGAGCCCGCGGCGACGGCTGCGCCCAAGGTGCGAGAGCCGTGCCCAGCCGCTCGAAAAGCTGAGGGTCCGTAAACCTCATCCCACCCCCCCGATCCGAAGCTCCCGCGAATCGATCCCGAGCGGCGCATGGGTCGCCGCCACGATCAGGCCGCCCCGGCCGAGGTGGTCGCGCATCAGGCCGCCGAACATGTCCTGGCCGGCGACATCAAGCGCATTGGTCGGCTCGTCCAGCAGCCAGACCGGCCGGCGGACCGTCAGCAGCCGGGCCAGCGAGAGCCGGCGGCGCTGGCCGGCGGACAGGAAGGCGGCGGGCAGATGAGTGGCATGGGCGAGGCCGACGGTGGCGAGGCTCTCGGCGGCGTCACTGCGCTCGCCGCCCAGAAAATCAGCCCAGAACGACAGGTTTTCAGCCACGCTCAGGGCGGGCTTCAGGGCGTCGCGATGGCCGAGATAGTGGCACTGTTCCGGCAGTGTCAGTTCGGCATCGCCCTCATCCAGGGCGATTGTCCCGCCAGCCGGAATGAGCAGGCCCGCGATCATCCGCAGCAGCGAGGTCTTGCCCGATCCGTTGCGGCCCACGACCGCCACGGCTTCGCCGGAGCCGGCCTCGAAATCGAGTCCGGAAAACACCTCGCGGCCACCCCGCACGCAAATGACCCCGCGTCCGGACAGCTGCATCTTGCCTTGAATCCAACCGCTCAAAGCCGGGCCTCAGGAAAACTTGGGGTAGCGCATGGGAATTTTTGGCTCGTGAATTGCTGCGGCACGATTGTGGCTGTGGCGGCGCCGTTAGAAAGCTTCTATAAGCCCGGAACTACTTGATGCAGCAACTCAACCTGCCCCTGCAAGCGACCCAGCCTGTTACGCTGACGGTGTTAAAATACCCCTTGCCGGGTATAACTAACAATTGGGATTTCCTTCATGACCTCGCTCGACAGCTTCAAATGCAAAAAGACCCTCAAGGTCGGCGCCAAGACCTATGTCTATTACAGCCTGCCCACGGCCGAGAAGAATGGTCTGAAGGGAATTTCGAAACTCCCCTACTCGATGAAGGTTTTGCTCGAGAACCTGCTCCGCAACGAGGACGGCCGCTCGGTCAAGAAGGAAGACATCGTCGCGGTGTCGAAATGGCTGCGCAAGAAGTCGCTGGAGCATGAGATCGCATTCCGCCCGGCGCGCGTGCTGATGCAGGATTTTACCGGCGTGCCGGCTGTCGTTGACCTCGCCGCGATGCGCAACGCGATGCAGAAGCTCGGCGGCGATGCCGAGAAGATCAACCCGCTGGTGCCGGTCGACCTCGTCATCGACCATTCCGTGATCGTGAACTTCTTCGGTGACAACAAGGCCTTCGGCAAGAACGTCACCGAGGAATACAAGCAGAACCAGGAGCGCTACGAGTTCCTGAAATGGGGCCAGAAGGCGTTCACGAACTTCTCCGTCGTGCCGCCCGGCACCGGCATCTGCCACCAGGTCAATCTCGAATATCTCTCCCAGACGGTCTGGACCAAGAAGGAGAAGATGACGGTCGGCAAGAAGACCGGCACCTTCGAGGTCGCCTATCCCGACTCGCTCGTCGGCACCGACTCCCACACCACCATGGTCAACGGTCTCGCCGTGCTCGGCTGGGGCGTCGGCGGCATCGAGGCGGAAGCCTGCATGCTCGGCCAGCCGCTGTCGATGCTGCTGCCCACCGTCGTCGGCTTCAAGCTGAAGGGCGCGATGAAGGAAGGCGTCACCGCGACCGACCTCGTGCTGACCGTGACGCAGATGCTGCGCAAGCTCGGGGTGGTCGGCAAGTTCGTCGAGTTCTTCGGCCCCGGCCTCGACAATCTCTCGGTCGCCGACAAGGCGACGATCGCCAACATGGCGCCCGAATATGGCGCGACCTGCGGCTTCTTCCCGGTCGACGCGGCCGCGCTCGACTATCTCAAGACCTCCGGCCGCGCTCCGGCCCGCGTCGCGCTGGTGCAGGCCTATGCCAAGGCGCAAGGGCTCTTCCGCACCGCAAAGTCGGCTGATCCGGTGTTCACGGAAACGCTGACGCTCGACCTCGGCGACGTCGTTCCGTCGATGGCCGGTCCGAAGCGTCCCGAAGGCCGCATCGCGCTGCCGTCGGTCGCCGAAGGCTTCTCGCTCGCGCTCGGCACCGAGTACAAGAAGACCGAAGAGCCGACGAAGCGTTTTGCCGTCGACGGCAAGACCTTCGAGATCGGCCATGGCGACGTCGTGATCGCCGCCATCACCTCCTGCACCAACACCTCGAACCCGAGCGTCCTGATCGGCGCCGGCCTCTTGGCGCGTAACGCTGCCGCGAAGGGCCTCAAGGCAAAGCCTTGGGTGAAGACTTCCCTCGCGCCGGGCAGCCAGGTGGTTGCGGCCTATCTCGCCGATTCCGGTCTCCAGGCCGATCTCGACAAGGTCGGCTTCAACCTGGTCGGCTTCGGCTGCACCACGTGCATCGGCAATTCCGGCCCGCTGCCGGAAGAGATCTCGAAGTCGATCAACGACAACGGCATCGTCGCGGCCGCCGTGCTCTCCGGTAACCGCAACTTCGAAGGCCGCGTCTCGCCGGACGTGCAGGCGAATTATCTGGCCTCGCCGCCGCTGGTCGTCGCCCACGCGCTCGCGGGCAGCGTCACCAAGAACCTCGCCGTCGAGCCGCTCGGCGAAGGCAAGGACGGCAAGCCGGTGTACCTCAAGGACATCTGGCCGACGACGAAGGAGATCAACGCCTTCATGAAGAAGTTCGTGACCGCGGCGATCTTCAAGAAGAAGTATGCCGACGTGTTCAAGGGCGACGCCAATTGGCGCAAGATCAAGACCGTCGAGAGCGAGACCTACCGCTGGAACATGTCTTCGACCTATGTGCAGAACCCGCCCTATTTCGACGGCATGAAGAAGGAGCCGGAGCCGGTCACCGACATCGTCGAGGCACGCATCCTCGCCATGTTCGGCGACAAGATCACCACCGACCACATCTCGCCGGCCGGTTCGATCAAGCTCACCTCGCCCGCCGGCAAGTATCTCAGCGAGCACCAGGTGCGTCCCGCCGACTTCAACCAGTACGGCACGCGCCGCGGCAACCATGAAGTGATGATGCGCGGCACCTTCGCCAACATCCGCATCAAGAACTTCATGCTCAAGGGCGCCGACGGCAACATCCCGGAAGGCGGCCTCACCAAGCACTGGCCTGACGGCGAGCAGATGTCGATCTACGACGCCGCGATGAAGTACCAGCAGGAGCAGGTTCCGCTGGTGGTGTTCGCCGGCGCCGAATACGGCAACGGCTCCTCGCGCGACTGGGCCGCCAAGGGCACGCGTCTGCTCGGCGTCCGCGCCGTGATCTGTCAGAGCTTCGAGCGCATTCACCGCTCCAACCTGGTCGGCATGGGCGTGCTGCCGCTGACCTTCGAGGACGGCACCTCCTGGTCGTCGCTCGGTCTGAGGGGCGACGAGAAGGTCACGCTGCGCGGCCTCGTCGGCGACCTGAAGCCGCGTCAGAAGTTGACCGCCGAGATCGTCTCCGGCGACGGCTCGTTGCAGCGCATTTCGCTGCTTTGCCGCATCGATACGCTGGACGAGCTCGAGTACTACCGTAACGGCGGCATCCTGCACTACGTGCTGCGCAAGCTCGCGGCGTAAGCGCGGATTCGTGAACGGTGGCTCACTGCGAAGTGAGTAGAAGGTTGAACGAAGGCGGCCTATCACAAGGCCGCCTTCGCGCGTTTGCGGCGCGGTTCAGATGGGCCCGTCAGGCGGAAAACCCGCATTGGACGGTGGAATGTGCCGCGCCCCGTAAGACTACGGTGACCATCAGGCGATAAGATTTCCCTTCCCACGAGCAATGGTGTGCGGCGTTCGACATGACAACAATGACGGCTTCTCATCTGGTTTCGCGTTGGTCCGGTGCCCTCTGGTCGGGAGCGCTTGGTATCTGTGCGATCGTCGCCGTCATTCGTCCTGCCGAGGCTGATCCCCGCGCCGTTGTCGAATTGTTTACCTCGCAGGGCTGCTCCTCCTGCCCGCCGGCCGACAAGATCATCGGCGACCTCGCAAGCGATCCCTCGATCATCGCGCTGAGCATGCCGATCGACTATTGGGATTATCTCGGCTGGAAGGACACATTGGCGGATTCGCGTTTTTCTGCACGACAGCGGGCCTACTCGCGCGTCCGCGGTGACCGCGAAGTCTATACCCCGCAGGTCGTGGTCAACGGCTCCACGCATGTCGTCGGCAGCGACCGCACCGGCATTGAAAGCGCGATCGGCAAGACCGACCAGGGCACGGGCGTGATGAGCGTGCCGGTGTCGATGTCGCTCTCGGGCAAGCAGATCAACGTCTCGGTGGCCGCGAGCAAGGAGCCTGCAGCCTCGCATGGCGAGGTCTGGATCTGCTCGATCGCCAAGTCGGTGCCGATCGCGATCAGCCGCGGTGAAAATCGCGGGCAGCAGGTCATCTATCACAACGTCGTGCGCAACCTGCTCAAGGTCGGCGACTGGAACGGCCGTCCGGAAAGCTGGACGGTGCCGATCGAGAACCTCGCGCGCGACGGTGTCGACGGCGCGGTGGTCTACGTCCAGGACGGCAGTCGCGAAAAACCGGGCCCGATGCTGGGCGCGGCGTACACGTCACTGCACTGACGCGCACACTTCGAATCCTCTCCGACTCAAGCACGCTCTTGATCCTCATGGTGAGGAGGCGCGTCAGCGCCGTCTCGAACCATGCAGGCCCTGCTGAGGCAGCTCGGCCTCGATCCTTCGAGACGCCGCTTGGCGGCTCCTCAGGACGAGGGGAGAGAGTTTGTGCTGAGATGGTGAGACATCCGTCGAGGCAGAAACATCCCGACGCAAACAAAAAAGGACCAACTCGCGTTGGCCCTCCTTGTCGTGCGAACAGACCCGATCCTGACGACCCCGGGGGGCTGGGGGCTGAGGAATCCGGAACCGAAAGGACCGGGTCAACGCACACAGGTCTTTTCGCAATGCAGGGCGGCGGGCGCTTGGCGGAAAAGCGGCGACACTATGATTCCTGCTAACGATCCCGTGACGGATCGCCGCGTGCGCGTGCTCTGATTCGCACGGTTTCCGCGGGTCCCTTCAGGGCCCTTGCGGTCGGGAACAGTTGGCGCAATCATGCAACTGTCATGATCCGAGGTTCCCGGGGCGGTCTTCGCGGACGCGGTCATGCTGATGCGACAGGAGGCGCTTGATGAGTCTGTCGGAGGATGCCGACCCGAGCGAACAGCGCGCGGCGGCGCGCCCAGCTGCTGCGACCACGCAACTGAGCCGGGTGACGTTCAACCGGCTCGAGCTGAACCGTATTCTCAATCTCTACGGCCGCATGGTCGCCGATGGCGAGTGGCGCGACTACGCCATCGACTTCCTGAAGGACCGCGCCGTGTTCTCGGTCTTCCGCCGCGCCTCGGAAGTGCCGATCTATCGCATCGAAAAAGATCCGCGCCTCGCGCGCAAGCAGGGCATGTACAGCGTGATCTCGGCGACGGGTCTGATCCTGCGCCGCGGCCACGAGCTCGAGCGCGTGCTGCTGGTGATCGATCGTAAGCTGGCGGTGGTGTAGCCGCACGACCGGTGCCGTAGGGTGGGTTAGCCGCAGGCGTAACCCACCACTTCTGCTGACTTGGAACCACAAGAGGTGGGTTACGCTTCGCTAACCCACCCTACGAGACCTATGTCGTCGGCACGCTCTTCGCGCCCTCGCCGAGGTCGCGCTGCATCATCACCGTGTCCAGCCAGCGGCCGAATTTCAGCCCGACGCTGGGATGCGTGCCGATCATCCTGAACCCGCCCTTGGTGTGCACGCCGATCGAGCCGGCATTGGCGGAATCGCCGATCACCGCGATCATCTGGCGGAAGCCGCGCGCCTCGCATTCGGCGACCAGCCGCTCCAGCAGTAGAAGTCCGACGCCACGGCGGTGGAAGGACGGGTCGAGGTAGATCGAGTTCTCGACCGTGAAGCGGTAGGCCGGCCGCGGCCGGTAGGCGCCGGCATAGGCATAGCCGGTCAGACGGCCGTCGAGGATGGCGACGAAATAGGGATAGCCGCCGTCGATCAGCGCGCGATAGCGGCGCGTCATCTCCGCAAGGTCCGGCGGCTCCAGCTCGAAGGTCGCGGTGCCCTCGCGGACGGCCTGTTGGTAGATGGCGGTGATGGCGGGAAGGTCGGCCTCGGTGGCGGGCCTGATTTCAGGTGCGGACATGGGGCGAAGATAGCAGGGGCACGGCGATGAGCAACGCCGTTCCCGCCTCGTCATGGCCGGGCTTCGTCCCGGGCATAACGAGACAAACAAAAACCCCGGCCTCTCGGCCGGGGGTTGTGTCCGTTCACTCGTCCGAGCGCTTAGTCGCGCTGGCCGAGGAGCTGCAGGAGCAGCGTGAACAGGTTGATGAAGTTCAGGTACAGCGACAGCGCGCCGGTGATGGCCGCACGCTCTGCGATGTCACCGCCGGCCGAGGCGTAGCCGTAGATGTAGTCGTTCTTCAGCCGCTGGGTATCCCAGGCGGTGAGGCCTGCGAACACCAGCACGCCGACCACCGACACGACGAACTGCAGCACCGAGCTCGCCAGGAACAGGTTCACAAGGCTCGCGATCACGATGCCGATCAGGCCCATGAACAGGAACGAACCCATTCCGCTCATGTCACGCTTGGTGGTGTAGCCGTAGAGGCTGAGCGCGCCGAAGGTCGCCGCGGTGATGAAGAACACCCGCACGATCGAGGTGTGCGTGAACACCAGGAAGATCGAGGACAGCGAGACGCCCATCAGCGCCGCGAACACCCAGAACAGGATCTGGGCGGTCGAGGGGGCGAGGCGGTTGATGCCTGCCGAGATCACGAACACCATGGCGAGCGGCGCGAGCATGAACAGCCACTTCAGGGGGCTGACGAACATCGCGTAGCCGAACGGCGTCAGGAACAGCTTGCCGACGCGGACGGCTTCCGGGGTCGGAACGTCAGTCACGGCAGCCATGTAGACGCCGAGCGCGGCCAGGCCGGTGATGGCCAGGCCGATGCTCATGTAATTGTAGATGCGCAGCATGTAGGCGCGCAGGCCGGCATCGACCGTCGCGGCGTCAACACGCCCGGCGGCCCTGCCGAAAGGAGAAGCGTAGTTACGGTCTAGGTCCGACATGGTCGAATTCCCGTTGGTTGTCCGGTCCGGCACGAGGGCTCCATGCCACCGGTTCGTCAATTCTATCTCGGATACCGATGTCTGCCGACTAAATTTTGGCTAACAATCGGGGCTCCGAACCCATTCGATATGTGGGAAACTAACACATTCGCTGCAACCGTCCACGCGCGGCTGAATGTCGCCCTCGCCCACAATCCCGGCGAGCAGACGTGGTTAATCGCCGGAATCGGGCGATTCCGCTCCCGCACGGCCACCCGCTACATTTTGTCACAAATTCCGCAACACCGTGGCGGGCTTTTTGTTCAACGCCAGGAGCGTCCCGGCGAGCCCGAGCCCGACGGTGACGATCAGGGCGGCCGCGACCACCCCGGCCGCGCTGCCGGCCTGCCAGACGAAGGTGAGCGTCATCAGCCGCGTCACGATCATCCAGGCCGCGATGCTGCCGGCGAAAACGCCGAACACCGCGGTGGCAAGCCCGATCAGAAGGTATTCAAGCGCATAGGCGCCGAGCAGCCGCAGCCGGGTCGCGCCCAAGGTCTTGAGGATCACCGCATCGTAGACCCGATGGCGATGGCCGGCGGCGAGCGCGCCGCCCAGCACCAGGATTGCCGAGATCAGGGTCACGGCGCTGGCGCCCCGGATCGCCAGCGCAAGGTTGGTCACGACCGAGCCGACCGTCTCCATCACCTCGCGCACACGCACGCTCGTCACCATCGGATAGGCCTCAGCGACCTCTTTGATGATCTTGCCGTCGCCGGCGGCATCGCCACCGGCTTGCGTCAGCGTCGCGATATGGGTGTGCGGCGCGCCCTTGAAGGCGTTCGGCGAGAACACCAAGACGAAATTGATGCCGAGGCCTTGCCAGTCGATGGTGCGCAAATTGCCGATCCTGGCCGGAATGTCGCGGCCGAGGATATTGACCACCACCTCGTCGCCGAGCTTGAGGCCGAGCCCGTCGGCGATCTTCTTCTCCATCGACACCAGCGGCGGGCCGGCATAATCGGCGCTCCACCACTCGCCCTCGACCACCTTGGAGCCTTTCGGCAGCTCGGCGGTATAGGTCAGGCCGCGGTCGCTCTGCAGCACCCATTCGGAATCGGTGCTGGGCTTGAGCTCCTCGGCGCGGACGCCGCGGGCGCCGACGATGCGCCCGCGCAGCATCGGCACGTCCTCGACCTTCGCGCCGGGGGCGATCTGGCGCAGATAGCGGTCGAACTGCTCGGCCTGCGTGCTCGGGATGTCGATGAAGAAGAACGAAGGCGCGTTCTCGGGCAATGCCGCCAGGAACTGCCGGCGCAGATTGCCGTCGATCTGGGTGATGGTGACGAGCACCGCGAGCCCGAGGCCCAGCGACAGCACGACGGAGGGCGTCAGCGCGCCCGGCCGGTGGATGTTGGCGATCGCCAATCGCAGCATCGGCAACCGCGTGCGCGGCAGCCGCCGTGCGATCGTCATCAGCAGGGCGGCAATGCCGCGCAGCAGGACGAACACGACGACGGAGGAGGCCACGAACACCGCGGCGATCCGCTTGTCGAAGGAAAGCCCGATCACGACCGCGATGAGCAGCGCGACCACGACGGCCATGAACACGAGATAACTCCAGCGCGGCCGGTGCCATTCGGAGCTGATCGTGTCGCGGAACAGCGCGGCCACCGGCACGTCGTGCACGCGCCCGAGTGGCCACAGGCCGAAGGCGAGCGCGGTGAGCAGGCCGTAGACGAATGACAGCGCCAGCTCGTCGGCGTGCACCGCCGGCACCACCGGCAGCGGCAAGAGCTTTCCGAACAGGCCGACGATGGCGAAGGGCATGGCGGCGCCGAGCGCCAGACCGATCACGGAGCCGATCGCCGCGAGCAGGAGGACCTGCGCGAGATAGATGCCGAACACGTCGCGTCCGGTGGCGCCGACGGCCTTCAAGGCCGCGATCACCTCGAGCTTGCGGTCGATATGGCTCCTGACGGCATTGGCGACACCGACGCCGCCGACCAGCAGCGCGGCGAGGCCGACTAGAGTCAAAAACTGCGTGAAGCGATTGATGTTGCGCTCGAGCTGCGGCGAGGCATTGGAGCGGCTGCGGACTTCCCAGCCCGCCTGCGGTGCCGCGTTGCGCGAATCCGCGATGAAGGCTTCGGTGGCGCGGTCGGTGTTGGCGGTGTCAGGCAGCTTCACCCGGTAGACCCAGCGGACCAGGCTGCCGGGCTGGATCAGGCCGGTGGCGTGCAGGCCCGCCTCGCTGATCAGGAAGCGCGGGCCGAAGCCGATGCCGCCGGCGAGCTTGTCGGGCTCGGCCTCGACGGTGCTGCGGATCTGGAAGGTCGCGGATCCGATGGTGACGCGATCGCCGGTCTTCAGCGACAGCCGCGCCAGCAGCGTCGGATCGGCGGCGGCACCGAACGCGCCGTCGCGCTCCGCGAGCAGGTCGGACATCGGCAGCGGCGGCGCCAGCGTCAATTGTCCCAGCATCGGATAGGTGTCGTCGACCGCCTTCATCTCGACCAGCGCGAGCTGGCCGTCAGTCGAGCGCGCCATGCCGCGCAAGGTCGCGGCGCTCGAGACCGTGCCGCGCGAACGCAGGAAGGCGACTTCCTCCGGCTTCGCCTCGCGCTGAAACAAGACGAACGACACGTCGCCGCCGAGCAGCGTACGGCCCTCGCGGGCGAGGCCGTCGCTCAGGCTCGCCGAGACCGAGCCGACACCGGCGATGGCCATCACGCCGAGCGCGATGCAGGCGATGAAGACATAGAAGCCGCGCAGGCCGCCGCGCAATTCGCGCAGCGCGTAGCGCAGCGACAGCGCGACGCCGTTGGGCTTCGCGAACGGTTCGGCAGCAGCGCTCATGCCGGCGCCGACTGCGTGTCGATGCGGCCGGAGCGCAGCCGGATCACGCGATCGCAGCGATGCGCGAGCGAGGAATCGTGGGTGACCAGCACCAGGGTCATGCCGCGCTCGGCATGCTTGCTGAACAGCAGGTCGACGATCTGCTTGCCGGTGGCTTCGTCGAGATTGCCGGTCGGCTCGTCGGCAACGAGGATCGCGGGATCGGGCGCCAGCGCGCGGGCCAGTGCCACGCGCTGCTGCTCGCCACCGGAGAGCTGCGTCGGATAGTGATGCAGGCGGTCGCCGAGCCCGACCGATTGCAGCTCCTGCGCCGCGCGCTTTGCGGCATCCGGGTTGCCGGCGAGCTCGAGCGGGACGGCGACGTTCTCCAGCGCCGTCATGGTCGGGATCAGGTGAAACGATTGGAAGACGATGCCGACGTGGCGGCCGCGGAAGCGGGCCAGCGCATCCTCGTCGAGGGCATTGAAAGGCGTGCCGCTGACCACCACCTCTCCGCTATCAGGACGCTCCAGCCCCGCCATCACCATCAGCAGCGTGGATTTGCCCGAGCCTGACGGGCCGATCAGGCCGATCGTCTCGCTACGGCCGACGCGCAGGCTGATATCCTTGAGAATGTGAACGCGTGCCGCGCCCGCACCCAATGACAGATTGACGTTGGAGATGGCGATGGTGTCCGGCGTGGCGCCGGCGAGCGAAGAGGAGGAGATGCGAGTGTCCATGGTCCGGTCATATGGCAAGTCCGCACGCCCGGTCGAGAGGCGTTACGGATTGTTCATGCACATAGCCGTGTTGATGTTCGCTTTGATGACGGTCGCCAATCCCGCTTGGGCCGAGGCGGCGAAACCGATCAAGCTGGTGGTCCTCGGCGATTCCTTAAGCGCCGGCCTCGGTCTCCCCGCCCAGGAAGCCTTCCCCAAAAAGCTTCAAAAAGCCTTGCAGGCCAAAGGCATAGAAGTCGACATGATCAATGCCGGCGTGTCCGGGGACACGACATCCGGCGGCCGTGACCGGCTCGACTGGTCGATCCCGGACGGAACCGATGGTGTGATCATCGAGCTTGGCGCCAACGACGCGCTGCGCGGCATCGATCCCGATTTGACGCGCACCGCGCTGACCGACATCATCCAGCGTCTCAAGGCGCGCAAGATTTCAGTCATGCTGTGCGGCATGCTGGCGCCGCCGAATTACGGCCCGGATTACGCCGCGCGCTTCAATTCGATTTATCCGGATCTGGCGAAAAAATTCGACGTGCCGCTCTATTCTTTTTTTCTTGACGGTGTCGCGGCCGATGCCAAGCTCAACCAGGCCGACGGCATTCATCCGACCGCCGCCGGCGTCGACATCATCGTCGGCAACATCATGCCCACGGTGGAGGCATTTCTGCGCAACATAAGCGAGCAGCGGCGATGAAAAGCAGGCAGCGCTAACCCTAATTCCCAGTGTTTTACCGGAGTGAGGCGCGCGATACTTGCAGAGTCATACAAGTGCGATAGGAATCAGGGTACAGATGATTCGTCGCCGGCTCTAAAATTTGGATATGATCTCCTCCAGGGATCATGCCCAAGCATCGGGAGTGCGAAACGATGCCGCGTTTGTTCACTGGTCTGGAAATTCCGGCCGAGGTCTGCCAGACGCTTTCCAATTTGCGGGGTGGCCTCCCAGGCGCCCGCTGGATCGATCCCGAAAATTATCACGTCACCTTGCGCTTCATCGGCGACATCGACGGCCTGTCGGCCAACGAGATCGCCTCGATGCTGTTTCGCGTCGACCGCAAGCCGTTCGAGGTGAAGGTGCAGGGCTTGCAGAGTTTTGGCGGTCGCAAGCCGCGCGCGGTGGTCGCCACCATCGCGCCGAGCAAGCCGCTGATGGAATTGCAGGCCGAGCTCGAGCGCTTGATGCAGCGGATCGGTCTCGATCCAGAAGGCCGCAAGTTCATCCCGCATGTCACGCTGGCCCGGCTGCACGACGCCACCGACCGTGACGTCGCCGACTATCTCTCGCTGCGCGGCTACTTCCCGAGCAAGGCGTTCACGGCCGAACGTTTTGTGCTGTTCTCGTCGCGGGCGTCGACCGGTGGCGGGCCGTATGTCGTCGAGGATGCCTACGAGCTGTGCGAGTGAGGTCTCGTGCCCCGGACGCAGTGCGCCACGAAGTGGTGCACTGCTGAGCCGGGGCCCATCTTTCCGCGATCGACGTACGAACCAGTGGGTCCCGGCTCTGCGCAGCAGCGTTGCACGCTGCAGCGCGTCCGGGACACGGAATGCATAGCGCCCCGCACCAATTGACGGCTTGCAATTTCCGCCCATCTCTGGCGGTAAAGAGCGATGCTCTCGACGCCAAACTCCTCATTCCGCGAGGCCTATCAGGCCCAGATCGCCTCCGGCGCGATCGAGCCCGATGCCGCGCAGGCCGAGGTCGCCGAGGCCTATGCGGCGCTCGACCAGCGGCTTGCGAGCTACAAGCCTGCGCGCAAGCAGGGCCTGCTCAGCCGCCTGTTCAGCAGCGACAAGGACGAGGCACCGCGCGGGCTCTACATCCATGGCGAGGTCGGTCGCGGCAAGACCATGCTGATGGATTTGTTCTTCCAGCACTCCACCGTCGAGCACAAGCGCCGCGCGCATTTCCACGAATTCATGGCCGATGTGCACGAGCGCATCTACGACTATCGCCAGGGCATCGCGCGCGGCGAGATCGCCGATGGCGACGTCATCACGCTGACCGCGAACGCCATCTTCGAAGAGAGCTGGCTGCTCTGCTTCGACGAATTCCACGTCACCGACATCGCGGATGCGATGATCCTCGGCCGGCTGTTCGCAAAGCTGTTCGAGTTCGGCACCGTAGTGGTCGCAACCTCCAACGTCGCGCCGGACGATCTCTACAAGGGCGGCCTGAACCGTTCGCTGTTCCTGCCCTTCATCAAGCAGATCACCGACCACATGGACGTCGCGCGGCTCGACGCCCGCACGGACTTCCGGCTGGAAAAGCTCCAGGGTGTGGCGATGTGGCTGACGCCGGCAGACACTGAGGCGGACACCGCGCTCGACCGCGCCTGGTCGAAGATGTCAGGCGGCGCAAAATGCAAGTCGCGCGATATTTCGATCAAGGGTCGCATCCTGCACGTGCCGTGCTCCGCCCATGGCGTTGCGCGCTTTTCGTTCGCCGATCTCTGCGAGAAGCCGCTCGGGGCATCCGACTATCTCAGGCTGGCGCACGACTATCACACCATCCTGGTCGACCATATTCCAGTGATGGATGTCTCCCAGCGCAACTCGGCCAAGCGTTTCATCACGCTGATCGACACGCTCTATGACAATGCCGTGAAGCTGATGGCCTCGGCCGATGCCAACCCGATCTCCCTCTATCTCGCCCACGAAGGCAACGAGGCCAACGAGTTCAAGCGGACGGCGTCGCGCCTGATCGAGATGAGCTCGGAATCCTATCTGGCGCTGCCCCACGGCCGCAAGGATTCCACGGCAAGCGGCTCGACCAAAGGCCTGGTGGAGACTTAAGTCCTAGCCCGTCATTCCGGAATGCGCCGAAGGCGCAGGCCCGGAATCCATAACCACCATCGGGCGCATGGATCCGGCCCGCGACTTTCGTCGCGCCCGGGAATGACAGGGCTGCGTGCCCGAGGCATCGCCAAGCCCGACAATTGAGCATCCCCCGACTTGAACGGGGGGAGCGAAAGGGATAACCACCCATGCAGTTTTCCCCTCCTTCCGTGTCTAAAGGACAGGTTCACATGGCGCGCGACAAGATTGCTTTGATTGGCTCCGGTCAGATCGGCGGAACGCTGGCTCATCTCATCGGCCTGAAGGAGCTGGGCGACGTGGTGATGTTCGACATCGCCGAGGGCGTGCCGCAGGGCAAGGCGCTCGACATCGCGCAGTCCTCGCCGGTCGACGGCTTTGACGCGCACTATACCGGCGCGAACTCCTACGAGGCGCTCGACAACGCCAAGGTCTGCATCGTGACGGCCGGCGTGCCGCGCAAGCCCGGCATGAGCCGCGACGACCTCCTCTCCATCAACCTCAAGGTCATGGAGCAGGTCGGCGCCGGCATCAAGAAGTACGCGCCCGACGCTTTCGTCATCTGCATCACCAACCCGCTCGACGCCATGGTCTGGGCGCTGCAGAAGGCCTCCGGCCTGCCGCACAAGAAGGTCGTCGGCATGGCCGGCGTGCTGGATTCGTCGCGCTTCCGCTACTTCCTGGCCGACGAGTTCAACGTCTCGGTCGAGGACGTCACCGCGTTCGTGCTCGGCGGCCATGGCGACACCATGGTGCCGCTGGTGAAGTACTCCACCGTCGCCGGCATTCCGCTGCCCGACCTCGTCAAGATGGGCTGGACCTCGCAGGCGCGCCTCGACGAGATCGTCGACCGCACCCGCAACGGCGGCGCCGAGATCGTCAACCTGCTCAAGACCGGCTCGGCCTTCTATGCGCCCGCGGCCTCCGCGATCGCGATGGCCGAGAGCTATCTGCGTGACAAGAAGCGCGTGCTGGCCTCGGCCGCCTACCTCAACGGCGAATACGGCGTGAAGGATATGTATGTTGGCGTGCCCGTCGTGATCGGCTCCAAGGGCGTCGAGCGCGTCGTCGAGATCGAGCTCGTCGGCAAGGACCGCGAGGCCTTCGACAAGTCGGTCGGCGCGGTGCAGGGCCTGGTCGACGCCTGCAAGAAGATCGCTCCCGATCTTCTCGGCCGCTAAGATAAGCAATCTCCGCCGAAGATCGAAAACCGGTCTTCGGCGGTTTCATTTCCGGGGCCCCCAAACCTTATTTAGGCTGGGCGGGTTCCGGGTCCGCAAGTCCAGAGATCGATGTCAAAGAATCCGAGTTGCAGTTCCTGTGGTATATGGTATGCCAGCCACAAGACTGAGGTGGGCCCACGAGGTCACCGCCCGCGGGTTCAGGGAGCGACCATATGAATATCCATGAATATCAGGCCAAAGCGCTGCTCAACGAGTTCGGCGTCGCGATCTCCAAGGGCGTCCCGGTCCTGAATCCCGCCGATGCGGACGCGGCGGCAAAGGCTCTCCCGGGCCCGGTCTGGGTGGTGAAGAGCCAGATCCATGCCGGCGGCCGCGGCAAGGGCAAGTTCAAGGAAGCATCCGCCGGCGACAAAGGCGGTGTGCGCATCGCCAAGTCGGCCGCCGAGGTCTCCGAATTCGCCAAGCAGATGCTCGGCGCCACGCTGGTGACGATCCAGACCGGCCCCGCCGGCAAGCAGGTCAACCGCCTCTACATCGAGGACGGCTCCGACATCGACAAGGAATTCTATCTCTCGATCCTGGTCGACCGCGAGACCTCGCGCGTCTCGTTCGTGGTGTCGACCGAGGGCGGCGTCAACATCGAGGACGTCGCGCACAACAGCCCCGAGAAGATCGTCACCTTCTCGATCGATCCCGCGACCGGCATCATGGGCCATCACGGCCGCACCGTCGCCAATGCGCTCAAGCTCTCCGGCGACCTCGCCAAGCAGGCCGAGAAGCTCACCGCGCAGCTCTACGCAGCCTTCGTCGCCAAGGACATGTCGATGCTCGAGATCAACCCGCTGGTCGTGACCAAGCAGGGCCAGCTCCGCGTGCTCGACGCCAAAGTGTCGTTCGACGACAACGCGCTGTTCCGTCATCCCGAGGTGCTCGCGCTGCGCGACGAGACCGAGGAAGACGCCAAGGAAATCGAGGCGTCGAAATACGACCTCAACTACGTCACGCTCGACGGCAACATCGGCTGCATGGTCAACGGCGCCGGTCTCGCCATGGCGACCATGGACATCATCAAGCTCTACGGCATGGCGCCGGCGAACTTCCTCGACGTCGGCGGCAGCGCCAGCAAGGAGAAGGTCGCGGCCGCGTTCAAGATCATCACCGCGGATCCGAACGTGAAGGGCATCCTGGTCAATATCTTCGGTGGGATCATGAAGTGCGACGTGATCGCCGAGGGCGTCACGGCTGCGGTTCGTGAAGTCGGCCTCAGCGTGCCGCTGGTGGTCCGCCTCGAAGGCACCAATGTCGAGCTCGGCAAGAAGATCATCCGTGAATCCGGCCTGAACGTGGTGCCGGCCGACAATCTCGACGACGCCGCGCAGAAGATCGTGAAGGCCGTCAAGGGAGGCTGAGGCCATGACCCAGGACCATCTCGCCGCATCGTCCCCGCTTCCGGAGCACGCGCGTCTTGCCGCGTTCGCCGGCGAATGGAATGGCGAAGAGGTGGTCTTTCCGTCGCGCTGGACGGAGGGCGGGACTGCGACCTCGCACGTCGTGGCGCATATGGATCTCAACGGCTTCTACCTGATCCAGGACAGCGTCCAGACGCGCGAGGGCAAGCAGAGTTTCGCCACCCATGGCATCTTCACCTTCGACCGCGAAGATCGGACCTACAAATTGTTCTGGTACGACTCGCTCGGCTACACGCCGCCCTCGCCCGCTTCGGGCGGGTGGGTCGGCAAGACCCTGACGCTGGTGCGCGGCTCGCTCCGCGGCAATGCGCGCCACGTCTACGAGATCATCGACGACAATTCCTATTCGTTGAAGATCCAGTTCTCGCCGGACGCGGAAGGCTGGGCCGACGTGCTCACCGGCGTCTACCGCCGCATCCACTGACCTCTCACTGTTAGTTTCGCGAAAGCAGACCTCATGTCCATCCTGATCGACAAGAACACCAAGGTCATCTGCCAGGGCTTTACCGGCAAGAACGGCACCTTCCATTCCGAAGCCGCGATTGCCTATGGCACCAAGATGGTCGGCGGCACCTCGCCGGGCAAAGGCGGCTCGACCCATCTCGGCCTGCCGGTGTTCGACACCGTGCGCGAGGCGCGTGAGAAGACCGGTGCCGATGCGTCGGTGATCTACGTGCCGCCGCCGGGCGCGGCGGACGCCATCTGCGAGGCCATCGATGCCGAGATCCCGCTGATCGTCTGCATCACGGAAGGTATCCCGGTCATCGACATGGTGCGGGTGAAGCGCTCGCTGGCCGCCTCCAAGTCGCGCCTGATCGGGCCGAACTGCCCGGGCGTCATGACCGCCGGCGAATGCAAGATCGGCATCATGCCCGCCAACATCTTCAAGACCGGCAGCGTCGGCATCGTTTCCCGCTCCGGCACGCTCACTTACGAAGCGGTGTTCCAGACCTCGCAGGAGGGCCTCGGCCAGACCACCGCGGTCGGTATCGGCGGTGACCCGGTCAAGGGAACCGAGTTCATCGACGTCCTCGAAATGCTGCTGGCCGACCCCAAGACGGAGTCGATCATCATGATCGGCGAGATCGGCGGTTCGGCCGAGGAAGACGCCGCCCAGTTCCTCAAGGACGAGGCCAAGCGCGGCCGCATGAAGCCGATGGTGGGCTTTATCGCCGGTGTGACCGCACCTCCCGGCCGCCGCATGGGCCATGCCGGCGCGATCATTTCGGGCGGCAAGGGCGACGCCGGTTCCAAGACCGACGCGATGAAATCCGCAGGAATTACAGTGTCCCCGTCTCCCGCCCGCCTCGGCCACACGCTTGCCGAAAAATTGAAGGGCTAATTCACTTCTTCGTGCTTTTCCGGGCGAAGTTTCGCAGCAAATAGGGTAAATGGTGCCTGTCCGTCGAGCCTCTGCCGGGAAGCTCGACGCCAGCGCCGTTTGTTATGCGCGAACCGAAAAATCGCCAGGAACTCAAGTATGTCTCGCCAGGACGCGAACGCAGCCTTTGCCCTCTCCTCCTTTTTGCAGGGCACCAACGCCACCTACATCGACGAAATCTACGCCCGCTACGAGAAGGACCCGTCCTCGGTCGACGCCGAGTGGCAGGAATTCTTCAAGAGCCTCAACGACCAGCCCGCTGACATCAGCAAGAACGCCGAAGGCCCGTCCTGGGAGCGCGCCAACTGGCCGCTGATCCCGCAGGACGATTTGACCTCCGCCCTGGACGGCAATTGGGCCGAAGTCGAAAAGGCTGTCGGTGCCAAGATCGCCGCCAAGGCGCAGGCCAGGGGTGCTGACAAGGGTGGTGACAAGGGCGGCGGCCTCTCCTCCGCCGACGTGCTCCAGGCCACCCGCGACTCGGTCCGCGCGCTGATGCTGATCCGCTCCTACCGCATGCGCGGCCACTTCCACGCCAAGCTCGATCCGCTCGGCATCGAAGCCCAGCGCAATCGCGAAGAACTCGACCCGCGTACCTACGGCTTCAGTGAAGCCGATTTCGACCGCAAGATCTTCCTCGATCACGTGCTCGGCCTCGAATACGCCAGCCTGCGCGAAATCACCGCGATCTGCGAGCGGACCTACTGCCAGACGCTCGGCGTCGAGTTCATGCACATCAGCAATGCCGCGCAGAAGGCCTGGATCCAGGAGCGCATCGAGGGCCCGGACAAGGAAATCTCGTTCACCCGCGAAGGCCGCCGCGCCATCCTGATGAAGCTGGTCGAAGCCGAAGGCTTTGAAAAATTCTGCGACACCAAGTTCACCGGCACCAAGCGCTTCGGTCTCGACGGTGCGGAATCACTGATCCCCGCGCTCGAGCAGATCATCAAGCGCGGCGGCAATCTCGGCGTGAAGGAAGTCGTGGTCGGCATGCCGCATCGCGGCCGCCTCAACGTGCTGACCCAGGTGATGGGCAAGCCGCATCGCGCGCTGTTCCACGAATTCAAGGGCGGCTCGGCCAATCCCGACGCGGTCGAAGGCTCGGGCGACGTCAAATATCACCTCGGCGCCTCCTCGGACCGCGAGTTCGACGGCAACCGCATCCATCTGTCGCTGACCGCCAACCCCTCGCATCTCGAGATCGTCGATCCCGTGGTGCTCGGCAAGGTCCGCGCCAAGCAGGACCAGCACGGCGATCCGCCGGACCAGCGCATCTCGGTGATGCCGCTGCTGATGCACGGCGACGCCGCGTTCGCCGGCCAGGGTGTGGTTGCGGAGTGCTTCGGTCTGTCGGATTTGAAGGGCTACCGCACCGGCGGCTCCGTGCACTTCATCGTCAACAACCAGATCGGCTTCACTACCTATCCGCGTTATTCCCGTTCTTCGCCCTATCCGTCGGATGTGGCGAAGATGATCGACGCGCCGATCTTCCACGTCAACGGCGACGATCCGGAAGCCGTGGTGTTCGCGGCCAAGGTCGCGACCGAGTTCCGGCAGAAATTCCACAAGCCCGTCGTCATCGACATGTTCTGCTACCGCAGGCATGGCCATAACGAGGGCGACGAGCCGGCTTTCACCCAGCCGGTGATGTACAAGAAGATCGCGGCCCACCCCACGACTCTGGAGCTCTACGCCCGTCGCCTGATCAGCGAAGGCGTGCTGACTGAGGGCGAGGTCGACAAGGCCAAGGCGGACTGGCGCGCGCGGCTCGATGCCGAGCTCGAAGCCGGCTCCGGCTACAAGCCCAACAAGGCCGACTGGCTCGACGGCAAGTGGGCGGGCTTCAAGATCGCCGACCAGGAAGAAGATGCGCGGCGCGGCGTCACCGGCGTCGACATCGCCGAGCTGAAGGATATCGGCCGCAAGATCACCAAGGTGCCGGACGGCTTCCGCGCCCACCGTACCATCCAGCGCTTCCTCGAAAACCGCTCCAAGGCGATCGACGGCGGCACGGGCATCGACTGGGCGACCGGCGAGGCGCTGGCGTTCTGCACGCTGCTCCGGGAAAACCACCACGTCCGTCTGTCGGGACAGGATTCGGAGCGCGGCACCTTCTCGCAGCGCCACTCGGTCCTGATCGACCAGGAGGACGAGAGCCGCTACACGCCGTTCAATCATCTCGGCGAGCAGGGGCATTACGAGGTCATCAACTCGCTGCTGTCGGAAGAAGCGGTGCTCGGTTTCGAATACGGCTATTCGCTCGCCGAGCCGAACACGCTGACGCTGTGGGAAGCCCAGTTCGGCGACTTCGCCAACGGTGCGCAGGTCGTGTTCGACCAGTTCATCTCCTCGGGCGAGCGCAAATGGCTGCGCATGTCGGGCCTCGTCTGCCTGCTGCCGCACGGCTATGAGGGCCAGGGACCGGAGCATTCCTCGGCGCGTCTGGAGCGTTACCTCCAGATGTGCGCGGAGGACAACATGCAGGTGGTCTACCCGACCACGCCGGCGAACTACTTCCACGTGCTGCGGCGCCAGCTGCACCGCGAGATCCGCAAGCCGCTGATCGTGATGACGCCGAAGTCGCTGCTGCGTCACAAGCGGGCGGTGTCGCGTCTCGAGGAGCTCGCCAAGGGAACGACCTTCCACCGCATCCTGTACGATGACGCCCAGATGCTGCCGAGCGAGGCGATCAAGCTCGTCCCCGACGAGAAGATCCGCCGCATCGTGCTCTGCTCAGGCAAGGTCTATTACGACCTCTACGAGGAGCGCGAGAAGCGCGGCATCGACGACATCTATTTGATGCGCGTCGAGCAGCTCTATCCGGTGCCGCTGAAGGCGCTGGTGGCCGAGCTGTCCCGCTTCAAGAAGGCTGAAGTGGTGTGGTGCCAGGAAGAGCCCCGCAACATGGGTGCCTGGCACTTCATCGAGCCCTATCTGGAATGGGTGCTGAACCAGGTGAGCGGCGTAAGCCGGCGTCCGCGTTATGTCGGCCGCGCCGCTTCCGCCGCGACCGCCACTGGTCTGATGTCCAAGCATCAGGCGCAGCTGAAGGCGTTCCTGGACGAAGCACTGAGCTGAACTTTCTGAACTGCGTCATGCCCCGCCCCCACTGCGTCAACGCGCACAAGGGCGGGGCATCCGGCAAGTTGCGACGTGCTCGTGAATGCGATGCGTCCCGCTTGCCGGATGGCCTGCTTTTTGCGGGCCAATGACATCCGCATTTGTGACCGCACCGGCGATCTCCTTAAGGAAAAGACCATGACTGAAATTCGTGTGCCGACGCTCGGCGAATCCGTCACCGAGGCCACCATCGGCCGCTGGTTCAAGAAGGCCGGCGATCCCGTCGCCGTCGACGAGCCCCTTGTGGAGCTGGAGACCGACAAGGTCACCATCGAAGTCCCGGCGCCGTCCGCCGGCACGCTGAGCGAGATCATCGCCGCCGATGGCGTGACCGTCGCGGTCGGTGCGTTGCTCGGCCAGATCACCGAGGGTGCCGCTGGCGCTGCCAAGCCGGCCGCCGCTCCGGCCAAGCCCGCTGCGGCTCCTGCCGCCGCGGCTGCCGCCTCCGCGCCCGCGCCGGCCGCGAAGGCGCCTCCGGCCGACGCCCCGCTTGCCCCGTCCGTGCGAAAACTCTCGGCGGAGACCGGCGTCGATGCCTCGACCGTTCCGGGCTCCGGCAAGGACGGCCGCGTCACCAAGGGCGACATGCTCGCTGCGATCGAGCGCGCGGCGTCCGCGCCGACCCCGGTCAACCAGCCCGCCGCCGCCGTGCAGGTGCGCGCGCCGTCGCCGGCCGATGACGCTGCCCGCGAGGAGCGGGTCAAGATGACCCGGCTGCGCCAGACCATCGCACGCCGCCTCAAGGACGTGCAGAACACCGCGGCCATGCTCACGACCTTCAACGAGGTCGACATGACCAACGTCATGGCGCTGCGTGCGCATTACAAGGATGCGTTCGAGAAGAAGCACGGCTCGAAGCTCGGCTTCATGGGCTTCTTCACCAAGGCCGTGGTGCAGGGCCTGAAGGACATCCCGGCGGTCAACGCCGAGATCGACGGCACCGACCTGATCTACAAGAACTATTACCACATCGGGGTCGCCGTCGGCACCGACAAGGGCCTGGTCGTGCCCGTGGTGCGCGACTGCGACAACAAGTCGATCGCCGACATCGAGAAGGGCATCGCCGATTTCGGCCGCCGCGCCCGTGACGGCCAGCTCAAGATCGACGAGATGCAGGGCGGCACCTTCACCATCACCAATGGCGGCATCTACGGCTCGCTGATGTCGACCCCGATCCTGAACGCGCCGCAGTCCGGCATCCTCGGCATGCACAAGATCCAGGAGCGGCCGATGGTCGTCGGCGGCAAGGTCGAGGTGCGCCCGATGATGTATCTGGCGCTGTCCTACGATCACCGCGTCATCGACGGCAAGGAAGCCGTCACCTTCCTGGTGCGCGTCAAGGAAAGCCTGGAAGATCCGGCGCGCCTGGTGCTCGATCTCTGATCCCTGATGCTCTACGAGCGCCGTCGCATGATCGCGCGACGGCGCGTGTCGAACCATGGAGGCGCGTGTGACCGATAAAGTCGTTGTCATCACCGGCGGCAGCCGCGGCATCGGTCGCGCCACGGCGCTCGCGGTCGCCGCGCGCGGCTTCCGCGTCGTGGTCGGCTATGCCAGCAACAAGCAGGCGGCCGACGAGGTTGTCGCACAGATCGCGGCCAGCAATGGCAAAGCCATTGCGGTGAAATGCGATGTCGCCGAGGAAAGCGATATTGTCGCGCTGTTCAAGGAAGCCGACAAGTTCGGCACGCTGGGCGCGCTCGTCAACAATGGCGGCATCGTCGGCCAAAGCGGCGTGCGCGTCGACGAGATGTCGGCCGAGCGCATCCAGCGCGTGATGGCGGTCAACGTCACAGGCTCCATTCTCTGCGCGCGCGAAGCCGTCAAGCGGATGTCGACCAGGCATGGCGGCAAGGGCGGCGTCATCGTCAATCTGTCATCGGTTGCTGCCAAGCTCGGCGCGCCCAATACCTATGTCGATTATGCCGCGTCCAAGGGCGCGATCGATTCCTTCACCATCGGCCTCGGCTACGAGGTCGCGAGCGAAGGCATTCGCGTCGCGGGCATCCGCCCCGGCCTGATCGATACCGAAATTCACGCCTCCGGGGGCGAGCCAGATCGGCACCATCGCCTGGCCCATATGGTGCCGATGAAGCGCGTCGGCACCGCGGACGAAATTGCCAATGCCATCGTCTGGCTGATGTCCGACGAGGCCTCCTACGTCACCGCAGCCACACTCGATGTGTCCGGCGGACGCTGACGCGCCGCGCGGACGCTGACACATCCTCATCACGCTAAACTTACGGGACTTTCTCTCATGGCTACCTACGATCTCGTCGTCATCGGCACTGGACCTGGCGGTTATGTCTGCGCGGTGCGCGCAAGCCAGCTCGGCATGAAAGTCGCCGTGGTCGAAAAGAACGCCACGCTCGGCGGCACCTGCCTCAATGTCGGCTGCATGCCGTCCAAGGCGCTGCTGCACGCCTCCGAGATGTTCGAGGAAGCCGCGCACTCCTTCGCCAAGATGGGCATCAGCGTCTCCGCGCCGAAGCTCGAATTGCCCGCGATGATGAACTTCAAGCAGCAGGGCATCGACGGTAACGTCAAGGGCGTCGAGTTCCTGATGAAGAAGAACAAGGTCGACGTGCTCAAGGGCACCGGTAAGATCCTCGGCACCGGCAAGGTCGAAGTCTCCGCCGACGGCAAGTCGCAGGTCATCGAGACCAAGAACATCGTGATCGCGACCGGCTCGGACATCGCGCGTCTCAAGGGCATCGAGATCGACGAGACGCGCATCGTGTCGTCGACCGGCGCGCTGTCGCTGGACAAGGTCCCCGGCAAGCTCCTGATCGTCGGCGCGGGCGTGATCGGCCTCGAACTCGGCTCGGTCTGGCATCGCCTCGGCGCCGAAGTCGTCGTCGTCGAATTCCTCGATCGCATCCTGCCCGGGATGGACGGCGAGATCGCCAAGCAATTCCAGCGCATCCTGGAAAAGCAGGGCTTTGCATTCAAGCTCGGCGCCAAGGTCACGGCCGTCGACACCTCGGGCAAGACGCTGAAGGCGACGATCGAGCCCGCGGCCGGCGGCGCTGCCGAGACGCTGGAGGCCGACGTCGTTCTCGTCTGCATCGGCCGCGTGCCCTACACCGACGGGCTCGGCCTGAAGGAAGCCGGCGTTGCGCTCGACAATCGCGGCCGCGTGCAGATCGATCCGCATTTCGCCACCAGCGTGAAGGGCGTTTATGCCATCGGCGACGTCGTCGCGGGCCCGATGCTCGCGCACAAGGCCGAGGACGAAGGCGTCGCGGTGGCCGAGATCATCGCAGGCCAGGCCGGCCACGTGAACTACGATGTTATTCCAGGCGTCGTGTATACCACGCCGGAAGTGTCCTCCGTCGGCAAGACCGAGGAGGAGCTGAAGCAGGCGGGTGTGGCTTATACGGTCGGGAAGTTTCCCTTTACCGCCAACGGCCGCTCCAAGGTCAACCAGACCACCGACGGTTTTGTGAAGATTCTCGCAGATGCGAAGACCGATCGCGTGCTCGGCGTTCATATTATCGGCATCGAGGCCGGCGAAATGATCCATGAAGCCTGCGTTCTCATGGAATTTGGCGGCAGCGCGGAGGATCTCGCGCGCACCTGCCACGCGCATCCGACCCGCTCGGAAGCCGTCAAGGAAGCGGCGCTTGCGGTCGGCAAGCGGGCCATCCATATGTAGGGACGCGCCCAGCACCGAATCGGGCGGGAAACATATGCTGCGCCGCCTACTTCAACCGGTCTGGGTCCTGCTGGCGATCATCTTCCTGATCGAAGCCTGGCTGTGGGACCATTGCGAGCCGATCGTCGCGCGATTTGTCGCGGCCATCCCGCTCGCACGATTCAAGCAATGGCTGACCGAGCGCGTCGATGCGCTGCCGCCGGCCATGACGCTGGTCGTGTTCGCGGTGCCGATCATCCCGCTGTTTCCGCTCAAGCTGATCGGCCTGTATCTGCTGACGCATGAATACTGGCTGACCGGCGTCTCCACCTTTCTGTTCGCAAAACTGCTCGGCGTCGGCGTCACCGCCTTCGTGTTCGACGTGACGCGCGACAAGCTGATGGAGATGGGCTGGTTCGAGCGGCTCTATCAGCTCGTGATGAAGCTGCGCGCAAAAGCCTCGGAGCTGGTCGACCCAATCAAGCAGCGCATCCGCGAGCTGATCGCCGGCAACGGTGAGGGCTGGTCCTCCCGCACGCTGCGTTTGATCCAGCGTTTCCGCAAGAGCGTGCACGAAGCGCGCTGAGCGTGGCGGCGATTGGACTTGTCGGGCCAGAGCTTGCGCCAAATCTCCAGTGTCGTCCCGGCGAAGGCCGGGTTCCATAACCACAGGGAGAAGTTGGGCGAAGACTCGTCGTTCGGTATTCCTGCCACCCGTATTCGATACATCACGCGGTATGGGTCCCGGCCTTCGCCGGGACGACGGCGGAGTTGGTCACATCAGCCTCAATGCAAATGCAGCAGATGCGGCAACCACAGGCCGAGCCCGGTCATGGCGATGCCGGCGATCGTCAGCAGGCCAGCGACATAAGCGAGCCCAATCATGCCGGTGATGATGGTGGCCGAGGCGAGAACGATGCCGATCTGGAAGGCGGCGGACGCCAGCTCGAAGTGATGATACTTCGCAGTCGCCTCGTCGCGTTCATGCTCGGCGTGCTTGGCCTTTTCGGCCAGCTGCTCGGTGCCTTCGCCGGTCTCGGGCTCGGAGCGGTAACGCTGCGCGGTCTTCTGCCAGTCCTCGATCTGCTTCTGAGCCGCGGCCTTGGTGGCATCGTCGGTCGCGGCGCCGAACGTCAGCTTGCCCTGCTCGGCCGCGGTCACCACCACGGTGCGGCGGATGCTCTTGGCCTGGAAGAACGCCCAGAGGTTGGAAGCCTCGACGTTCTTGCTGATCGATTCGGTCTGGGCGCCCTTGCCGAGCGTCTCGGAGATCGCCAGGAACAGCGCCAAGACGGCGATCAGGAGCGCGATCTTCTTGTTCGAGCCGGACGCGTGTTCGGCGTGCTCGGCATGCTCCATGCTTTCGTGTGCGCTCATGAGTCCTCTCCTGTGTCGGTTCCGCACGATTGACCGAACCGCGGGCGCCGCGCAAGAGGCACGCGAGCTATGACAGCTTCATGTCAGGATTCATCGGCAATTCGGCGCCTCTCTCACCGCCGCGGATGCGCGCTGGCGTAGACCTCCAGCAGGCGCTCGGAATCGATGCCGGTGTAGATCTGCGTGGTCGAGAGCGAGGCATGGCCGAGCAATTCCTGGATCGCGCGCAGATCCCCGCCGCGCGACAGAAGATGCGTCGCAAAGGAATGCCGAAGCGCGTGCGGCGTCGCGCTGTCGGGCAGGCCGAGCGCGCCGCGCAGCCGCTCCATCGCGAGCTGGATGATGCGCGGGCTGAGCGGGCCGCCGCGGGCGCCGACGAAGATCGGTCCCTCCGGCGGCAACGGATGCGGGCACATCGACACATATTCCTGAACGAGCGCGAGCACGTTCTGGAGCACCGGCACCATGCGGGTCTTGTTGCCTTTGCCTGTCACGATCAGCACGTCGCCCTCGCCCGGACGCGGCACCTCGCGGCGCGTCAGGCCGAGCGCTTCGGAGATGCGCAGGCCGGAGCCGTACAGCAGCGCCATCACGGCGGCGTCGCGCGCCAGAATCCAGGTTTCGCGATCCTCGCCGGCGCGTTCGTCGGCGTCCGTAAGACGTTTTGCAGATGCCATCGGCAGCGGCTTCGGCAAGGTCTTGGCCACCTTGGGTGCGCGGATCGCCGACAATGCCCCGACCTTGCCCTTGCCCTCGCGTTCGAGAAAGCGGCCGAACGAGCGCAGGCCCGCGAGCGCGCGCATCAACGAGCGGCCGGCGATCTCGTCGGCGCGGCGCATCGCCATGAAGGCGCGGATGTCGGTGGCCTCGAGCGCGGCGAAACGCTTGAGCGTCACGCGCTCGCCCCAATGGGCACAGAGGAAATCCAGGCACTGCCGCAAATCGCGGCCATAGGCCTCCAGCGTCTTCGGCGACAGCCGCCGCTCGGCGCCGAGATGCGACAGCCAGCGCGTCATCTCCTGCGCGATCGAGGGATCGGCGCTGGCGAGCTCGATTTGGGGGGCGGCCGCTTTGCTCATGCGCTCTGGACGTAATGATTCCGCTCAGTATATCGCATCACACCCGTTTACTGTTCGCTAAGGCCGTCGCGGGCGGCTAGCTTCAAGGCCTCAAGGTTCCGATTCTCCACCCATGGATCATTCGCCGCGCAGCACCGCCGCCGCTACCAACGCGACCCGCATGGTCGACGTGCTGGTGCCGGTGGCGCTCGACCAGACCTATTCCTACAAGGTGCCGCGCGGGATGGAGCTGAAGGCGGGCGATCTCGTCGGCGTGCCGCTTGGCCCGCGCGAGGTGCTCGCAGTGGTCTGGGCGGAAAACGCCAACCCCGATCCGCGCCTGCACAACCGCCTCAAGGAAATCAGCGAAAAGCTCGACTTTCCGCCGCTGAAGCCGGAGCTGCGCGCCGTCGTCGACTGGGTCGCCAATTACACTCTGAGCCCGCGCGGCATGGTGCTGCGCATGTGCCTGCGGATGGGCGAGAATCTCGGCCCGGAGCGGGTGCGCGCCGGCGTGCGCCTGGTCGGCGATCCTCCCAAGCGGCTGACGCCGGCGCGGCAGCGCCTGATCGAGGTGCTGTCGGACCGGCTGCTGCATGGCAAATCCGAGGCCGCCAAGGAAGCCGGCGTCTCGGCCGGCGTGATCGACGGCCTTGTCGACGAAGGCACGCTCACGGTCGAGCCGATGCCGCCGCCGCCACCGCCGCCGGCCCCCGATCCGGATTTCGGCCGGCCGGATTTTTCGCCGCTCCAGCGCGCTGCCGCCGATACGATGCGGGCGCTTGCGGCCAATGGCACGTTCCACGTCGCGCTGCTCGACGGCGTTACCGGCTCCGGCAAGACGGAAGTTTATTTCGAGGCGGTCGCGGAGGCGATCCGCCGCGGAAAACAGTCGTTGATCCTGATGCCGGAGATCGCGCTCACCGGCCAGTTCCTCGACCGCTTCGCGCAACGTTTCGGCGTGCGGCCGATCGAATGGCACTCCGAGCTGACGCCGCGCACCCGCGCGCGCAATTGGGCGGCGATCTCCGAGGGCACCGCGCCGGTCGTGGTCGGCGCGCGCTCGGCGCTGTTTCTGCCTTACGCCAGTCTCGGCCTCATCATCGTCGATGAAGAGCACGACCAGGCCTACAAACAGGACGAGGGTGTGCATTATCACGCCCGCGACATGGCCGTGGTGCGCGCGCATATCGCAAAGATTCCGGTCGTGCTGGCCTCGGCCACGCCGTCGGTCGAATCCGAGGTCAACGCGCGCAAGAACCGCTATCAGCGCATCGCGTTGCCCTCGCGCTTCGGCGGCCAGCACATGCCGCATATCGAGGCCATCGACCTGCGCCGCGAGCCGCCGGCGCGCGGCCGCTTCATCTCGCCGCGCCTGGCCTCCGAGATCAAGATCGCAATCGAAAAACGCGAGCAGGCGCTATTATTCCTCAACCGCCGCGGCTATGCGCCGCTGACGCTATGCCGCGCTTGCGGCCATCGCTTCGCCTGCACCATCTGCGATGCCTGGCTGGTCGATCATCGTTTCCGCCAGCGCCTGGTCTGCCATCATTGCGGCTTCTCGATGCCGCGTCCGCAAACCTGCCCGCATTGCGCGGCGGAGGAATCGCTGGTCGCGGTCGGGCCCGGCGTCGAGCGCTTGCAGGAGGAGGCGGCCGCGCTGTTTCCCGAGGCGCGCACCATGGTGCTGTCGAGCGATCTCATCACCTCGATCGAGACCATGCGCAGCGAGCTTGCCGAGATCGCCGAGGGCCGCGTCGACATCATCATCGGCACGCAGCTCGTCGCCAAGGGCCACAATTTCCCGCGGCTCAATCTGGTCGGCGTGGTCGATGCGGATCTCGGTCTCTCCAATGGCGATCCGCGCGCCTCCGAGCGCACCTGGCAATTGCTCAACCAGGTGATCGGCCGCGCCGGGCGCGAGCAGGGCCGCGGCGTCGGCTATCTTCAGACCCACCAGCCCGATCATCCCGTGATGAAGGCGCTGATCGCCTGCGACCGCGAGGCCTTCTACGACAGCGAGATCGATCTGCGCGAGCGCACGCTGTATCCGCCGTTCGGACGGCTCGCGAGCCTGATCATTTCCGCCGGTGACCGGCCGAGCGCCGAAGGCTTTGGCCGCAGCCTGGTTGCGCTCGCGCCGCGCGACGAGCGCGTGGTGGTGCTGGGGCCCGCGGAGGCGCCGCTCGCCGTCATCAAGGGACGCTATCGTTTCCGCATCCTGGTGAAATCGGCGCGCGGCTTCGATCTGTCGGATTATTTGCGCAACTGGCTCGCAGTGTGCCCGAAGCCGAAGGGCAATCAGAAGCTCGAAGTGGATGTCGATCCGCAGAGCTTTTTGTAGAGGGCTGCAAAACTCTCTCCCCGTCATTGCGAGCCAAAACCGCCGTCTCGTGCCCCGGACGCAGCGCAGCGCCTCTTCGGCAGTGCGCTGCAGAGCCGGGGCCCATGCCGCAGCGATCCGTGTCGCTTTCTGGGTCCCGGCTCTGCGCAGCAACGCTACGCGCTGCAGCGCGTCCGGGACACGGGAGGGACGGTTGCGCTGCTCTTACGGCAAGACAACAAAAAGCCCGCCGTCCCCCAAGACGGCGGGCTTGTTCACCCCGCGCTGATCCCGCCGCTCACATGTCCGGGCGGACGATGACGAGAACTTCGCTTGTGCGGTGAGGCGCTATCGCGCGCTTTAAGAGACCACTTCCGCAGTGACGCGGCCGACGCCGGCGCCGGTGAGGCCGATGGCGCGGGCAGCGCCCGTGGAGAGGTCAAGGACACGGCCGCGAATGAACGGGCCACGGTCGTTGATGGTGACGACGACGCTCGAGCCGCCATGGGTGACGCGCAGCTTGGTGCCGAACGGCAGCGAACGGTGCGCCGCGGTCATGGCGTTCTGGTTGAAGCGCTGGCCCGACGCGGTCTTGCTGCCGGACTCGTTGCCGTAGAACGAAGCCATGCCGGAGAAGCTGCGGCCGGTGCCCGACGACGGTGTCATCGACGCATTGGCGTTGCGCCAATCGGAGGTCGTGTTGGCCTCGTTCTCTGCTTGGTGGCGATGATGATGGTGGGAATACCGGTGGTGATGCCGGGATTTGGCGGAAGCTTCGGTGGCAGTTCCAGCGACAAGGAGAGTTGCGGCAACGAAAGCGATCGTACGCGGCCGGGTCACAGAGCCCAGCGTCTTCAAAGACAGCATTTAGTGGTCCCTAAGCTAGTATTGCCACATATGTGGCAAGTGGAGCCCCCATGTGTTTGCGAGCGGGTTGGCGTTTCCATTCCTAATGAGGCATGAATTGGGCAGTAAATCAGTTCCGTGTCGTCATGAAATATCTTGTTACCGTCGCTCGATATTCAATCGATGTTCCGTAATCTTGGATTTTAATGATTTGTTAACTTAGTGACTTCTTGCGAATACTGAAGAACGAAGTCATGTCTTTCTGTCTTTAGAATTGCGTAAGTATTCGCGAGTGGAGCCGAACGGGCCGGAAATCACGGCTCAGCGATCCGTGCTCATGGCCGCTATGCGCTGAGGGTTGGAACGATTGGGACGGCGGGCGGCTGGTGGGCCTCGTCCCGGGCGCGCTGCAATTCCGTCGGGTGGCATGTCGTCAGCGCGTGGTCGTGGAGTGCGACGAACTGGCGACAGAACGTCATGCCTTTAATTTGGCGTCATGTTGCACCTGCGCGCCTGCTATGTTAGCAAAGCCGCGATTTTAACGAGCCCGGCACTTCCGTGCAGGGTCGAAAATCGAAGTCCCGCTTGAATTCCAAGGGCTTGGATCGCTAGGCGCCGCTTTGTGGCGACGGTTTTTCCCTTGCGAGTTTGACAGCAAAAAGAGCGCGTCTGTGGCTGCAGAAGATACGTCCGTTTCAGGTGTGTCCGGCCGTTATGCAACGGCCTTGTTTGAACTGGCCCGTGACCAGAAAGTGGTCGACGAGGTCAAAGCCGATCTCGAAAAATTCGAGGGCTTGCTGAACGAAAGCGCCGATCTGAAGCGCCTCGTCCGCAGCCCGGTGTTCGCGGCCGAGGCCCAGTCCAGGGCCCTCTCGGCCGTGCTGGAAAAGGCCGGGGTCGCCGGCATCTCCGCCAATTTCCTCAAGGTCCTGACCGCCAACCGCCGCCTGTTCGCGGTGGCTGACGTGATCCGCGCCTACCGCGCCCTCGTCGCCAGGTTCAAGGGCGAGGCGACCGCCGACGTCACCGTGGCGGAGGCGCTCTCGGACAAGAATCTCGACGCCCTCAAAGTCGCCCTGAAATCGGTGACCGGCAAGGACGTCGCGCTCAACGTGAAAGTCGACCCCTCGATCATCGGTGGCCTCGTGGTCAAGCTTGGCAGCCGCATGATCGATAGTTCGCTTCGCACCAAACTCAATTCGATCAAGCACGCGATGAAAGAGGCAGGCTGATGGACATCCGCGCCGCGGAAATTTCCGCGATCCTCAAGGACCAGATCAAGAATTTCGGCCAGGAAGCTGAAGTCTCCGAAGTCGGACAGGTGCTGTCCGTCGGCGACGGCATCGCCCGCGTCTACGGTCTGGACAACGTCCAGGCCGGTGAAATGGTCGAGTTCGAGAACGGCACCCGCGGCATGGCGCTGAACCTCGAAACCGACAATGTCGGTATCGTCATTTTCGGCGCCGACCGCGAGATCAAGGAAGGCCAGACCGTCAAGCGCACCCGCGCCATCGTGGACGCGCCGGTCGGCAAGGGCCTGCTCGGCCGCGTCGTCGACGCGCTCGGCAACCCGATCGACGGCAAGGGTCCGATCCAGGCCGACAAGCGCATGCGCGTCGACGTCAAGGCGCCCGGCATCATCCCGCGCAAATCGGTGAGCGAGCCGATGGCGACCGGCCTCAAGGCGATCGACGCCCTGATCCCGATCGGCCGCGGCCAGCGCGAGCTGATCATCGGCGACCGTCAGACCGGCAAGACCGCGATCGCGCTCGACACCATCCTGAACCAGAAGCCGCTCAACGCGCAGCCCGACGAGAACATCAAGCTGTATTGCGTCTACGTCGCGATCGGCCAGAAGCGTTCGACCGTCGCCCAGTTCGTGAAGGTGCTGGAAGAGCAGGGCGCGCTGGAATATTCGATCATCGTCGCCGCAACCGCTTCCGATCCGGCGCCGATGCAGTACATCGCCCCGTTCACCGGCTGCACCATGGGCGAGTACTTCCGCGACAACGGCATGCACGCCGTCATCATCTATGACGATCTGTCCAAGCAGGCCGTCGCCTATCGCCAGATGTCGCTGCTGCTGCGCCGTCCGCCGGGCCGCGAAGCCTATCCGGGCGACGTGTTCTATCTGCACTCCCGCCTGCTCGAGCGCGCGGCGAAGCTGAACAAGGACCAGGGCTCGGGCTCGCTGACGGCGCTGCCGGTCATCGAAACCCAGGCCAACGACGTGTCGGCCTACATTCCGACCAACGTCATCTCGATCACCGACGGCCAGATCTTCCTGGAAACCGACCTGTTCTTCCAGGGCATCCGTCCCGCCGTGAACGTCGGTCTGTCGGTGTCGCGCGTCGGCTCGTCGGCGCAGACCAAGGCCACCAAGAAGGTCGCCGGCAAGATCAAGGGTGAGCTGGCGCAGTACCGCGAAATGGCGGCGTTCGCGCAGTTCGGCTCCGACCTCGACGCCTCGACCCAGCGCCTGCTCAACCGCGGTTCGCGCCTGACCGAGCTGTTGAAGCAGCCGCAGTTCGCGCCGCTGAAGATGGAAGAGCAGGTCTGCGTGATCTGGGCCGGCACCAACGGCTATCTCGATCCGCTCCCGGTTTCCAAGGTGCGTGCGTTCGAGGACGGCCTGTTGTCGCTGTTGCGCGGCAAGAATGCCGAGATCCTCAACGCGATCCGCGACAGCCGCGACCTCTCCGACGACACCGCCGCCAAGCTGAAGTCGGTGGTCGAAGGTTTCGCCAAGAGCTTCGCGTAATAGAGCGTCACATGGCCGGGCTTCTTGTCCCGGCCATCCATGCCTTGCCGCGTTGAGACGAAGAATTGGATGCCCGGGACAAGCCCGGGCATGACGATTGGGATAGGCTAGCGGCTTGATCCAATGGGTCGAACCGCCGGGGTGCACGAAGAATGGCGTCACTTAAAGACATGCGCGTCCGCATCGCCTCGACCAGGGCGACGCAGAAGATCACCAAGGCCATGCAGATGGTCGCAGCGTCCAGATTGCGCCGCGCCCAGCAAGCGGCCGAGGCGGCGCGGCCTTATGCCGACAAGATGAGCGCGGTGATCTCCAACATCGCCAGCGCCGCCGCAGGTTCGCCCGGTGCGCCAGCGTTGCTCGCTGGCACCGGCAAGGATCAGGTCCACCTGCTGCTGGTCTGCACCGGCGAGCGCGGCTTGTCCGGCGCCTTCAACTCGTCGATCGTTCGCCTCGCGCGCGAGCGCGCCCAGGCGCTGATCGCGCAGGGCAAGGAAGTCAAATTCTTCTGCGTC
The DNA here is from genome assembly GCF_023073335.1 of Bradyrhizobium sp. 21. Classification (GTDB taxonomy): domain Bacteria; phylum Pseudomonadota; class Alphaproteobacteria; order Rhizobiales; family Xanthobacteraceae; genus Bradyrhizobium. The sequence goes on along the minus strand of NZ_JADPJG010000035.1, from coordinate 39,722 downwards.
GGCCGCAAGGGCTACGAGCAGCTGCGCCGCCTGTTCGACAAGCAGATCGTCGAGCACCTCGATCTGCGCAGCGTTCGCCAGCTCGGCTTCGTCAACGCCGAGGACATCGCCAGGAAAGTCCTGGCGCGCTTCGACGCCGGCGAGTTCGACGTCTGCACGCTGTTCTACGCGCAGTTCAAATCGGTGATTGCCCAGATCCCGACCGCGCAGCAGATCATTCCGCTGATCGTCGAGGACAAGGCGGCGAACGCGCCAACGACGTCCTATGACTACGAGCCGGAGGAAGACGAACTCCTCTCCGGCCTGTTGCCGCGCAATATCGCGGTGCAGATCTTCCGCGCGCTCCTGGAAAACAACGCCTCGTTCTACGGCGCGCAGATGAGCTCGATGGACAACGCCACCCGCAACGCGGGTGAAATGATTCGCAAGCAAACCCAGATCTACAACCGAACCCGTCAAGCCCAGATCACCAAGGAGCTGATCGAGATCATCTCCGGCGCCGAGGCGGTCTGACGCACGAACCAAACGACGGTTGTTCAAGTACAGAATTTCGCAAGTCCAGAACTTCGAAGGAGAGCCTCATGGCTACAGCAGCTAACCAGGTCGGTCGCGTCACCCAGGTCATGGGCGCCGTCGTCGACGTTCAGTTCGAAGGCCATTTGCCGGCCATTCTCAATTCGCTGGAAACCAGAAACGGCAACATCCGCCTCGTGTTGGAAGTCGCGCAGCATCTTGGTGAGTCCACAGTGCGCACGATCGCGATGGACGTGACCGAAGGTCTGGTGCGCGGCCAGGAAGTGACCGACACCGGCGAGCCGATCGCGGTTCCGGTGGGTGCGGGCACGCTCGGGCGCATCATGAACGTGATCGGCGAGCCGATCGATGAAGCCGGCCCGATCTCGTCTGAAGGCAAGCGCCCCATCCACCAGGAAGCGCCGACCTACACCGACCAGGCCACCGAGGCCGAAATTCTCGTTACCGGTATCAAGGTCGTCGATCTTCTTGCTCCGTACGCGAAGGGCGGCAAGATCGGCCTGTTCGGCGGCGCCGGCGTCGGCAAGACCGTGCTCATCCAGGAGCTGATCAACAACGTCGCCAAGGCGCATGGCGGCAATTCAGTGTTCGCCGGCGTCGGCGAGCGCACCCGCGAAGGCAACGACCTCTATCACGAGTTCATCGAATCGAAGGTCAACGCCGACCCGCACAATCCTGACCCGAGCGTCAAATCGAAATGCGCGCTGGTGTTCGGCCAGATGAACGAGCCGCCCGGCGCCCGCATGCGCGTCGCTCTGTCCGGCCTGACAGTCGCTGAGCACTTCCGCGACCAGGGCCAGGACGTGCTGTTCTTCATCGACAATATCTTCCGCTTCACTCAGGCCGGCTCGGAAGTGTCGGCGCTTTTGGGCCGAATTCCTTCGGCGGTGGGTTATCAGCCGACGCTCGCCACCGACATGGGCGCGCTGCAGGAGCGCATTACCACCACAAACAAGGGCTCGATCACCTCGGTGCAGGCGATCTACGTGCCGGCTGACGACTTGACCGACCCGGCGCCGGCGACGTCGTTCGCGCATTTGGACGCCACCACGGTGCTGAACCGTGCGATCTCGGAAAAGGGCATCTACCCGGCGGTCGATCCGCTCGACTCGACCTCGCGCATGCTGCAGGCGAACATCGTCGGCGAAGAACACTATACGACCGCGCGCATGGTTCAGCAGGTGCTGCAGCGCTACAAGTCGCTCCAGGACATCATCGCCATTCTCGGCATGGACGAGCTTTCGGAAGAGGACAAGCTGACGGTGGCCCGCGCCCGCAAGATCGAGCGCTTCCTGTCGCAGCCGTTCCACGTCGCCGAAATCTTCACCGGCTCGCCCGGCAAGTTCGTCGACCTCGTGGACACCATCAAGGGCTTCCGCGGTCTCTGTGAAGGCAAGTATGACCACCTCCCGGAAGCCGCCTTCTACATGGTCGGCACCATCGAAGAGGCGGTCGAGAAGGGCAAGAAGCTGGCGGCGGAAGCGGCCTAAGGGACGAATGGCGAATAGGGAGTAGCGAACAGAGCCGCTGCTCCCCTCGCCACTCACCATTCGCTACTCACCATTCGCAGGTAATCCATGGCCTCCTTCCACTTCGATCTCGTCTCTCCGGAAAAGCTCGCATTCTCGGGCCAGGTCGACCAGGTCGACGTTCCCGGCGTCGAGGGTGACTTCGGCGTGCTGGCGGGACATGCGCCGGTCGTGGCTGCGATCCGGCCGGGCATCCTCACCATCACCAGCGGCGGCAAGCACGAAAAGGTCATCGTGCTCGGCGGCATCGCCGAAGTCTCCGAAAAGGGCCTCACCGTGCTAGCCGACGTCGCGACGTCGCTGGCCGAGCTCGACCGCGCCCAGTTCGCCGCGACCGTCTCCGAGATGGAAGAAGGATTGAAGGAGCACGAAGGCAGCGAGCTCGATCAGGCCATCGCGCGGCTCGACCACTTCAAGAGCATCCAGCAGCAGCTCAACTCGACGGCTATGCACTAAGCCCCGGCGCATCGCACCGGGGCTCAAGCTACAAATTCCTGAATGAGTTCAGCGCTCGTCACGGTAGTGGCGGGCGCTGAAACTTTGTTGCACCGCGCCGCCGATAGCGGCATTCTGCGCTCGCGAATTTGTTCCGGGGCGGGACGCAGATGAAACGCAAGATCGCAGCGATTTTCGCAGCCGATATTGCCGGTTACTCAAGGCTGGTCGCGGAAGACGAGGAGGAGACGCTGCGGCGTATGGCCTCCTATCGCGAGGTCGTCGACGATTTCATTGCCAAGGCGGGCGGGCGCATCTTCAATACCGCCGGCGATGCCGTGCTCGCCGAATTTCCGAGCGCGGTCGATGCGGTGCGCTGCGCGATCGATATCCAGGAATCCCTGCGAACCCGCAACATGGCCTATCCGCCGAGCCGGCAGATGTCGTTCCGCATCGGCATCACCATCGGCGACGTGGTCGAGCGCGACGGCGATCTGCTCGGTGACGGGGTCAATATCGCCGCCCGGCTCGAAGGCCTCGCCGAGGTCGGCGGCATCTGTGTTTCCCGCGCCGTGCACGAGCAGGTCGCCAACAAGCTGTCGGTGCAGTTCGCCGATATCGGCGCGCAGGAAGTGAAGAACATCCCGACGCCCGTGCACGCCTACATGGTGGCGATGCGGCGCGAGGACGGCACTTACAACACGCCGAAGGTGAAGAAGGTGGCCTCCAAGGTGGCCGCGGCACCGGTGTGGATGTGGCCGCTGGTGGTTGCCATCGTCTCGGTCGCCGCCATCGTCGTCACCGGCTTGCTCTACAACACCAAGCTCAAGCAGACCGTGACCGCCGCAGTGACGCCGGCCGCCGCGCCAAGTGCTGCGATACCAAGTGCTGCGCCGAGCGCAATGCCGACGGCGGTGGCTGCGGCGCCGAGTTCTGCTCCGAGCCCCGCGCCGACCCAACTCGCCAAGGCGCCGATGGCTCCGTCGAATGCCGGCGCCGCAATGGCGCCGATGCCGTCACCATCCGCTTCGCATCTCACAGGCAAGCTTGCTGCCGACAGCGTGCCCTTCATCAACGAGCGTGTCCGCAGCTATCTGGCTGGCGATTATTCCGCCGCCGGCGATTACAAAGCCTTCGCGCTCAATATCGCCGGCTTCACCGGCTCGGCGTTGAACCAGCCAAACGAGGAGGCCGCGCGCAACTCAGCGCTCGAGCAGTGCCAGAAGCGGGCCGATGCCGCGCAATCGCCGCGGCGTTGCGAGCTCTATGCGATCGGCAACACTATCGTCTACACGCATGGCCAGCCGCCGATGCCGCCGCAGCCTTGGCTCCGGCAGGATCCCATGACCGAGCGGGCCTTCGCGTCGAAGGATTTTCCGATGGTGCGCGATCCCGCAAAAGTCCGGCTTGAGAACATGTTCGTACCAGCGGCGAAATCCCGCTCGGTCGCGCTCGGCCCGGGCGGTCAATACTTCATGACGTTGGGCGCACCATCCACCGACGATGCCGCGCGCCGTTCGCTGGAATCCTGCGGCGCGATCGCCGGCGTCGCCTGCATGATCGTCGCGGTCGACGACAATTTCGTCGTGCCGATCCCGACCCTGCTCAGGATCACCGGCTTCTTCCATGCCGCCTCCAACGCCTCGATCATGGCCGATTCCCGCGACGAGGTGGTGCGCAAGCTCGGCGATGGCATGGGCTGGAACGCAGTCGCGGTCGGCACCGCGGGCCGGCCGGGCCTCGGCCTGAAGGCCGCGGACGAGCAGACCGCCGTCAGTTCCGCGCTCGCCGATTGCGCCAAGCGCGACAGCGATTGCCACGTCATCGCGATCGGCCCGTTCACGGTGGGGCCGATCAATTAGAGTCCCTGCGGGATGAAACCCGAAGGGCGCTCCAAGGGGGAAGGGAGAAGGGAGCGGAGAATGATGTCCCCCCAACACGCAAATCTCCCGCGAATCCTCTAATGATTTCAACCCCGTTCTACTGTGCATGGGGTTGTTTTCGCGTTTTTTAGGTTGCGAAGGCCGCGAAATGCCGGGCCACTGCGCGGTAGACGTCGCGGCGGAACGGCACCACGAGATCGGCGACGCGGTCGAGCCGCTCCCAGCGCCAGGCGTCGAATTCCGCGGGCTGGTCGTTGCGCGGCGTCAACGGATCAATCTCGTCATCCTTGCCGGTGAAGCGCAACGCGAACCACTTCTGGCGCTGCCCCCGGAATTTCGCGAGGCGATGCGTCTGCGGTCCGTCGTAAGGGGGGAATTCGTAAGTCAGCCAGTCGGTCTCGCCGAGATAGGCCGCGCTCTTGACGCTGGTCTCCTCCCAGAGCTCGCGCAGCGCCGCATCGCGCAGGTTCTCACCTTCGTCGACACCGCCTTGAGGCATTTGCCAATCGAGACCCGGCAGGACGATCTCGGGCCCGTCGCCCTTGAAGCGGTGCCCAATCAGCACCCGGCCGGCGGCATTGAACAGCGCGATCCCAACATTGGGACGGTAGGGCTTTTCATCGGTCACGCTTGGATCTTTCGTTGTCATTCCGAGGGATGCATTAGCACCGAACCCGGAACGACAATTTGATTTACTCCTCCGCCAGCGCGGAAAATTCCTTCACCACGCGCTCATAGACCGGGCGCTTGAACGGGATGATCAGCCCCGTCAGATTCTTCATCGGCTCCCAGCGCCAGCTCACGAACTCGGCCTTGTGGCCGCCGCCGCCGGGCTTTTCGACGTTGATCTCGCTGTCCTTGCCGGTGAAGCGGACTGCGAACCACTTTTGGCGCTGGCCACGATAGCGGCCCTTCCAGGTGCGGCCCGCAACTGTGCGCGGAATGTCGTAAGTGAGCCAGTCCGGAACCTCGCCGAGCCGCTCGACCGAGCGCACGCTGGTCTCCTCATAGAGCTCGCGCCGGGCGGCATCCCAATTGTCCTCGCCGGGATCGACGCCGCCCTGCGGCATCTGCCAGACATGGGTGTCGTCGACATGCTCGATGCCGCCGGCGCGGCGGCCGATGAACACCAGGCCCTTCGTGTTGATCAGCATCACGCCGACGCAGGTCCGGTAGGGCAGATCCTCGTAACGCGCCATTCCGCCAGACCCTCTCGCATGCTGTCGGTAAGGCTCGATCCGGCCCCGCGGGACCCGTGCCGTACCAATCCGTTGATCTAGCTGGATTTTGATTTCAGCATCGCGGTTGTCAATGGCACCAAAAGGATACCTCGGTCGCCCAAAGTCTTGGTCCAGGCGCCGATGCGCTCGATCGAGACCGGGAGGGCGGAGGCGATGCCTACGGCCGCGCCACGCTCGCGCGCCGCCGCTTCGAGCTTGCTGAGGGCGCGGTCGATCTCGGCGGGGGTCGGCACCACGTCGATCGCGATATCGCCCTTGCCGAACGGCATCGCCTGGCTTGCCGCGGCCTGGGGCGCGATGCTGCGGGGCGAGGAGCCGTCGTCGAAGAAGCCGAGGCCGCGCTTGGCCGCCTCGCGGATGATCGGCTGCATGGCCGCGTCCGTTGCGATGAAGCGGGCGCCCATGAAATTGGTAAGGCCGGCATAGCCCTGCATCCGGCTCAGATGCCAGTACAGGCGGTCCATGTTCTGGTCGGCGCTGAGCGAGGTCAGCAGCGTCTGCGGCCCCGGATCGTTGTCGGGGAAGTCGTAGGGCTCCATCGGGATCTGGAGGAAGATCTCGTGGCGCTGGGCGCGGGCCCGCTCGGCGAGCTTTCCTGGATCAGATCCATAAGGCGTGAAGGCCAGCGTCACCGCCGGCGGCAGCCTCATGATGGCATCGGTGGTCTTGGCAGCGCCGACGCCGAGGCCGCCGATCAGGATCGCGACAACAGGCATCCTGGCGGCCTTGGCGCGGTCCGCATCCGCCGCATAGACGTTGAACGGCTTCAGATCACCGGCAACCACGGGGATCATGCCGTAGCGCGATTTCTCCAGCAGCTTGGAATCGATCCCGGCCATGACGGGCGGCGGCGCGGAGGCGGCCTCGACCTTGTCGGCGGCATTGCCGCCGCCGATCACCACGTCGTGGCGCGTGCCGGTGGAACCGTCGATCATGGTGACAGTCTTCTGCTCGCCCGGCTGCTTCGAGGCTTCCTTGGCCTCGTGCTTGCTGTCTTGCTTGCTTTCCTGGCCGTGGTCGGAGGCGGCCGGCTTCTCGTCGCTGGCCTTGTCTTCGGCTTTGGGTTCGCGGATCGCAAGCCGCGTCATCGGCTCGCCGCCGAGCGGATCCTTGTTGAAGATGGCGAAGCCGGCAAAGGCGACCAGGAACAGGCCGAGCAGGACCGCAAGCAACTGCATGGCCGTGAACGGCAGCCGCCGCCGGTGTTTCCGGCGCGGCTTGTCCTGTCCGAGCGGGGCGCTCAGATCATCGGCCGTTTCAGTCATGCGCGATCCCGAATCACTCACTGAATACGATACCACGCCGGGGTCAAGCGGCGGCAGGCCGGGATAGGCCGGGGATGTCGGGAGTTCCAAGCAAAAAGGGCGGCTCCAGGAGCCGCCCTTTTCGTTGGATTGCGTGATGCCGGAACCTGGCCGAAGCCTAGTTTGCCGCTTTGGGCTTGTCGGTCGTGGCCTTGTTGTCGCTGCCCGGCGTGGGCGCCGCGGAGGCGCTGTTCTTGATGCCGTGGAGCAGGTCGTCGGCGAGCTTGAGCGCCTTGTCGTCCTTGGCGTCCGGCGGAACGTAGGACTGCGAGCCGGTCTTCTCGTCGCCGTCGTTCTTGAGATGGCCGCGCAGCGAAGCTTCGCCCTTGGTGTCGGTGCGCGACTTCAGCTCGTCCGGCACGTCCTGCAGCACTTCGATGTCGGGCACGATGCCCTTGGCCTGGATCGACTTGCCCGACGGCGTGTAATAGCGCGCCGTGGTCAGACGCAGCGCGCCGTTGCCGCTTCCGAGCGGAATGATGGTCTGCACCGAGCCCTTGCCGAACGAACGCGTGCCGACGATGGTCGCGCGCTTGTGGTCCTGCAGCGCACCGGCGACGATTTCGGACGCCGAGGCCGAGCCGCCATTGACCAGCACGATCACCGGCTTGCCCTTGGTGAGGTCGCCCGCATGGGCGGCGCGGCGCTGGGTCTCCTCGGCATTGCGGCCGCGGGTCGACACGATCTCGCCCTTCTCCAGGAACGAATCGGAGACGGTGACCGCTTCCTCCAGGAGACCGCCGGGATTGTTGCGGAGGTCGATGACGTAGCCCTTCAGCTTGTCGCCGATCTGATTCGAGAGGTTGGCGACCTCGCGCTTCAGGCCTTCGGTGGTCTGCTCGTTGAAGGTGGTGATGCGGATATAGGCGATGTCGTCGGCCTCGATGCGGGCGCGCACCGAGCGGACGCGGATGTTGTCGCGCACCAGCGTGACGTCGATCGGATTGTCCTGGCCCTTGCGGATGATCTTGAGCTTGATCTTGGTGTTGACCGGACCGCGCATCTTCTCGACCGCCTGGTTCAGGGTCAGGCCCTGCACCGCCTCGTCGTCGAGATTGGTGATGATGTCGTTGGCCATGACGCCGGCGCGCGAGGCGGGCGTGTCGTCGATCGGCGAGACCACCTTGATCAGGCCGTCTTCCATCGTGACCTCGATGCCGAGGCCGCCGAACTCACCGCGGGTCTGCACCTGCATGTCGCGGAAGCTCTTGGCGTCCATGTAGCTCGAATGCGGATCGAGGCCGGTGAGCATGCCGCTGATCGCGGATTCGATCAGCTTGGTGTCGTCGGGCTTCTCGACATAGTCCGAACGCACGCGCTCGAAGACGTCGCCGAACAGATTGAGCTGGCGATAGGTGTCCGCGGTGGCGGCGCGCGCGCTGGAGCCCATGAAGACCGCGCGCGGCTGGGTCACGAACAGCGTCAGCGCAGCACCGGTGGCCGCGCTGAGGAGGATAACTGAAGTCTTGCGCATCATCCGCGAACCTTCTCGCCTTCATTTGCGGCCCACCATGGGCCTGGATCGATTGGAGTGCCGTCCTTACGGAACTCGACATACAGCACAGGTTGACTCGCGTTCGTGGCGAGAATGGAGGCGACTTGAGAGGTCGATCCCATCGTCGCGACCGGCTCCCCCGTGAGCACAAACTGACCGATGTTGACCGAAATGCGCTCCATCCCGGCGATCAGGACATGATACCCGCCACCGGCATTGAGGATCAAGAGTTGTCCATAGCTTCGGAACGGGCCGGCATAGACAACCCAGCCGTCACACGGCGTCGTGACCTGGGAGCCCGGCCTGCTGGCCAGCGAAATGCCCTTCTGGACCCCGCCGACCCCGTCGGAACCGCCGAAATCCCTGATCTTGTTACCGTTAACCGGCAGAGGCAGGAGGCCCTTCGCCGCGACGAAGGCAATCGCGGGGGTGGTCCGGGAACGGTCCTTGAAAGTGCCGGGGCCGGGCTTGGCGCTGGCGGCGGCATTTGCAGCTGCCTTCGCCTCGGCCTGCCTTGCGGCCTCGGCCGCCTTCTCGGCCGCCCTGGCGGCGCTTTGCAGATCCTGCTCCATCTTGGCGATCAGCCCCTGGAGATCGCCGACCTGTCTCGAGAGCGCGACGGCGCGGGAATTCTCGGCGTCGAGGTCTTTTTCGCGCGAGGCCTGCTGGCGCTGCCGCTCGTCGACCAGAGCGGAGAGCCGGGTCTGGTCGTTGCGGACCTTGTCGCGGTCGGAGGCGAGCTGGTCGCGCTCGGTCGCGATGGACTTGCGCAAGGCCACGAGCTCGCCGAGCTCGCCTGCGATCTTTTCGGCGCGGCCGCGCAATTCCGGCACGACGGCGCCGAGCAGCATCGCCGTGCGCAGCGATTGCAGCGCGTCCTCGGGCCGCACCAGCAGCGCCGGCGGTGTCCGCCTTCCGGCGCGCTGCAAGGCAGCCAGCACCTCGACGATGTCGGCGCGGCGCGACTCGAGCGAGCCGCGCATCGCCAGCTCGCGGCCGTTCATCGACCGCAGCCGCGCTTCGGCTTCGTCGATCTTGGTCTCGACGGTGCGCACATTGGCGGCGGTGTCGATCAATTGTTGATTGAGTTGGGTACGGTCCTGGCCGAGCGAGGTGATCTCCGACTTCAGCTTGGCCTGCGCCTCTTCCGCGCTCTTCTTGCTCGCGCGCGCGGCTTCCAGCTCCTGCTCGCGCTGCTTGATCGCGTCGGGCGAGACGGCCGCGGTCTGCGGTGCCGTCACCGTCTGAGCTTGCGCGAGGCTTGCGCCTGAGACGCTCGCGATCAGCAGCAGGTTGAGGACGGGCGCTCGCATCGCTTCAGACAAAGGTGCTCGTTGTGGCGCGCATCACGCGCGGTGATAGGGGTGGCCGGCCAGAATGGTGGCGGCCCGATAAAGCTGTTCCAGAAGCATGACGCGGACCATTTGATGCGGCCAGGTCGCAGAGCCGAACGCGATCGCGAGCTTGGCCTTACGGCGCAATTCGGGCGAAAGTCCGTCCGCCCCTCCGATCATGAAGATAGTATGTCCGGCCCCCTCGTCGCGCCAGCGGCCGAGATGCCGTGCGAATACGGTCGAATCCAGGTTCTGGCCGCGTTCGTCCAGCGCCACCAGGATCGATTTTTCGGGAATATGTGCGGAGATCGCCGCGGCCTCTTCGGCCATCCGGGTGGCCGTATCGCGCGCGCGGCTTTCGGGCAATTCGTGGATGGCGAGCTCGCGGAATCCGAGCTTGCGGCCGGCCTCGTCGAACCGCTCGAAATAGCGGTCGGCAAGCTCCCGTTCGGGGCCCTGCTTCAGCCGGCCCACCGCAATGACAGCAACACGCATGATGTCTTCAGGGTCGCGTTTTCAAGACCGCGCGCAAGATGCGCGCGCACGACGCTAGCATGCGCGTCAGCCGATTCGAAATCGGCTCGGTGAGCCCAAGACTCAGTGAGCCCAAGGCTCAGGGAGCCTGGATCGCCTTCGCCGCCCCTGGGCCCTGGGTGTACAATCTCTCGAGACTGTAGAACTCGCGGACCTCGGGTCTGAACACGTGCACGATCACATCGCCGGAATCGATCAGCACCCAGTCGCAATTGGGCAAGCCCTCGACGTGGATGTTCTTGATGCCGTTTTCCTTGAGGCCCTTGGCGACGTTCTCCGCGATCGCGCCGACGTGCCGGTTGGCCCGGCCGGTGGTGACGATCATGTAGTCGGAGTAGGCCGATTTGCCGCGAAGGTCGATGGTGACCGTCTCTTCCGCCTTCATGTCGTCGAGGCGGGAGAGGATCAGGCTCAGCGTCTTGTCGGCGTCGGGTTGCGCCGTCAAGGCCGCAGCTTTGGTCGATGTTTTACGCGCCGGTTTTGCCTTGGGTAAAACAGACTTGGACAATACAGATGTGGTCAGGGACCATTCCTTTCACTGTATCGCGAACGCCGAATCCAGCGCTCACTGGCTACACTACATCATGTGGGGTTAAGGGTTTCAATATGCCAGAGAGCCCCAGCTCCGGCACAGTCTGACTCACTTCGTACCTTTCCAGCTCCCGTCCGGGTTCCGCAGACCCGTCGAGGAGAGATTCAGCTTCATTCCAGTCAAAAAGACCCACGCCGGCGCGGCCCGGTCCGCAAGCAGGGCTGCCTCATTCTCGGGCATGCGGTAGCGCTTGAGCGCCTGGGCGGCGGGCGAGGCGAGGGCGCGAAAACTCTGCGGCGGGCGATCGATGACCGCAATCGGCACCTGATCGGCGATGCGCCGCCAGTGCTGCCAACGATGGAATTGAGCGAGGTTGTCGGCGCCCATAATCCAGACAAAGCGCAAGCCCGAGAGGCGGCGGCGCAAGGTGTTGATCGTGTCGATGGTATAGCGCGTGCGAATGACGGATTCGAGACAGCTCACCTCGATCCGCGGGTCGTCGGCAACGTCGCGCGCCGCCTGCATCCGCTCGCCGAGCTCATGCAGCGTGCCGTTCTCCTTCAGCGGATTGCCTGGCGTCACCAACCACCACACGCGATCGAGCTGAAGGCGTTTCAGCGCAAACTGGCTGATCGCGCGATGGGCCTGGTGCGGCGGGTTGAACGAGCCGCCGAGCAGGCCGATGCGCATGCCCGAAGTGTGAGTTGGTATGGCTTGCGCGAAGAAACGTGGCGCGACGAAATTGTTACTCAATGCCCCCGCCCCGCGACGTTACTTACGGCCGCGTCTGCCCGGTGCCGTGAACGCGATATTTGAAGCTCGTCAGCTGCTCGGCGCCAACCGGGCCGCGGGCATGGAATCGGCCGGTGGCGATGCCGATCTCGGCGCCGAAGCCGAACTCGCCGCCGTCGGCGAACTGCGTCGAGGCGTTGTGCAGCACGATCGCGGAATCGACCTCGCTCAGGAATTTCTTCGCAGCAGCCTCATCCGCGCTCACGATCGCATCGGTGTGGTGCGAGCCGTGGTTCTGGATATGCGCGATCGCGCCGTCGACGCCGTCCACCACTTTCGCCGCGATGATCGCGTCGAGATATTCGGTGTCCCAATCGTCCTCGCTCGCGGGTTTTACGCGCGCATCGGTCTTTTGCACGGCGTCGTCGCCGCGCACTTCGCACCCCGAATCGATCAGCATCTCGACCAGCGGCTTCAGGTTTTTCGCGGCAGCGGCGCGATCGACCAGCAGCGTTTCGGCGGCGCCGCAGACGCCGGTGCGGCGCATTTTTGCGTTGAGCACGATCGACTTGGCCATGGCGAGATCGGCGCTGGCGTCGATGTAGACGTGGTTGACGCCTTCGAGATGCGCGAACACCGGCACGCGCGCTTCCTGCTCGACGCGCGCGACGAGGCTTTTTCCCCCGCGCGGCACGATCACGTCGACGGCGCCGTTCAATCCGGACAGCATCATGCCGACCGCCGCACGGTCGCGCGTCGGCACCAGCGTGATCGCAGCTTCGGGCAGGCCGGCTTCGCGCAGGCCCTGCACCAGGCATTCATGGATGGCGCGGCAGGAGCGGAAACTGTCGGAGCCGCCGCGCAGGATCACGGCATTGCCCGACTTCAGGCAGAGAACGCCAGCGTCCGCCGCAACGTTCGGCCGGCTCTCGAAAATCACGCCGACGACGCCGAGCGGCACGCGCACGCGCTCGATGGTCATGCCGTTCGGCCGCTGCCAGCTCTCGGTGACGATGCCGACCGGATCGGCGATGCCGCGCACGATGCCGATGCCCTCGGCCATCGCCTCGATCCGCGCCGGGGTCAGCGTGAGGCGGTCGATGAAGGATGAGGTGGCATTGACGGAAGCGCGGGCATCAGTGACGTCCTCGGCATTGGCCGCAAGGATCGCCGCAGCATTGCTGCGGATCGCCCGCTCCATGGCTTCCAGCGCCCGGTTCTTCTGCTCCGGCGGCGCCAGCGCCAGCACGCGCGCGGCAGCGCGGGCACGGGCACCGAGATCGGTCATCAGCGCCTGAAGATCGGCATTGCCGTCGACGGCTTTCAGGGGGGCGGCCATTGGAGTCTGAACCTTCTGCTAAGGCAGTGTCCTAGCACGGAAATCCCGCGTCTGCGAAGGGTCGGCAGGGTATGGCTGGTCTCCCCGGCCGCACGCCGGCTAGGTCATTGGCCCAGCAAAAGGGCCGCCGCGGCCCTTACCCGCCCATCACCAGGTCGTCGCGGTGGATCATCTCCGAGCGCCCGCTGATGCCGAGGATGGTCATCACGTCCGGGGAGGAGCGGCCCTTGATCCGCTCGGCCTCGTCGGCGTCGTAGGCGATCAGGCCACGGCCGACCTCGCTGCCGTCGGGGCCGCGCACGATCACGGCGTCGCCGCGGGTGAACTGGCCCTCGACCTTGATCACGCCGGCAGGCAGCAGGCTGGCGCCGGCGCGCAATGCCGCGACCGCGCCGGCATCGATCGTCAACGTGCCCTTCGGCTCCAGCGAGCCCGCGATCCAGCGTTTTCGCGAGGTGATGGGATTGGCCGGCGTCAGGAACCAGGTGCAGCGGCCGCCATCGGCGATCGCCTGCAGGGGGTGCTCGATCTTGCCGGAAGCGATCAGCATATGCGTTCCGCCGGTGGTCGCGATCTTGGCAGCCTCGACCTTGGTGCGCATGCCGCCGCGCGAGAGTTCGGACTCGGCGTCGCCCGCAACCGCCTCGATCTCCGAGGAGATGCTGTCGACGACGGGAATGAGCTTGGCGTTCGGGTTGTTCTTCGGCGGGGCGTCGTAGAGCCCGTCGATGTCGGACAGCAGCACCAGCAAATCCGCGCTCGCCATGGTGGCGACGCGCGCGGCGAGGCGGTCATTGTCGCCGTAGCGGATCTCGTTGGTGGCGACGGTGTCGTTCTCGTTGATCACGGGGATCGCGCGCCACTCCAGCAGCTTGCCGATGGTGGAGCGCGCGTTCAGATAACGGCGGCGCTCCTCGGTGTCCTGCAGCGTGACCAGGATCTGGCCGGCGCCGATGCCGTGAGCCCCGAGCACCTCGGACCAAATGCGCGCGAGCGCGATCTGCCCGACGGCAGCGGCGGCCTGGCTCTCCTCGAGCTTCAGCGGGCCGCGCGGCAGCTTGAGCCTGCTACGGCCGAGCGCGATCGAGCCCGAGGAGACCACGAGCACGTCACGGCCCTCGCGGTGCAGCTTGGCCATGTCGTCGGCGAGCGCCGCGAGCCAGGACGCCCGCACCTCGCCCTTGTCGGAATCGACCAGCAGCGCGGAGCCGACCTTGACGACGATGCGGCGGAATTGACTGAGTTCGGGGCTGGCCATGGATGGATGTGTTGGCGCGTGTGACGAATTGCTCGGGCTTGGTGACGGCGGAGCAAAAAAGCCGGCGCCGGGTAAGGCCTGCTTTTGCAGCAGGACGATGGCCGGCGCAAGGCGGCGGGCCCGGTAAACGGCGCTTGTCGGGGACGCCCGCCTGGCTCTAACTGTCGCCAACCATAATGGGCTCAAAGAGGAAACCAATGGATCGCCGCAACTTCATTGCCGGATGCCTTGGGTTGCCGCTGCTGGCGCCGGCGGGCGGGGCGCAAGCGCAGGCCGGGCTGAGCAAGATGATCTTCCCGTTCGCGGCGGGCGCCGGCGGCGACACGCTGTGCCGGCTGATCGCGCAGGAGATGGCGCCTGCGCTGCAGCGGACCATCGTGGTCGAGAACCGCACCGGCGGCGACGGCCTGATCGGCATCAAGGCGGTGAAGGGGGCCAGCCCCGACGGCAGCATGGTGCTGGTGACGACCGGGCCCACGATGTACCTGCTGCCGATGGTGGAGACGACACCGAGCTTCGATACGGCGAAGGACTTCATGCCGGTGTCGCTGCTGGCGCGGTTCGAATTCGCCGTCGTGACCGACCCCGCGATCGATGCCGCCGATTTCAAGGGATTTGTCGCCTGGCTGAAGGCGCATCCGGACAAGGCGTCGTTCGGGGTACCGAGCAACGGCACCATTCCGCATTTCATGGGCTCCAGGCTCGAGAAGGACCTTGGCATTCCCCTGACGCGCGTGCCCTATCGCGGCAGTACGCCCATCCTCAGCGACATCATCGGCGGCCACATCTCGTTCGGCATCGTGACATTGGCGGATGCGTTGCCGCAGCACCGCGCCAAGGGCGTGAAGATCATCGCGGCTTCGAGCGCGGAACGTTCGCCCTTCGCGCCTGACGTTGCGACGCTGAAGGAGAGCGGCATCGATCTCGTTGCCGACGCCTGGTACGGCATGTGGCTTCCGGCCGGCAGCCCGCCGGACTTTGCGAGCAAGCTCGGCGCGGCCGCCAGCGCCGCGCTCGCCAAGCCCGAGGTGAAGGAGAAGCTGACAGCCATCGGCCTGATCCCGGTCGGCAGCAACGCGGAAGGCCTGACGAAGGAGCTCGCCGCGAACACCGCCTTTTGGCAACCGATCGTCAAGGCGACGGGATACAAGATCGAGAATTGAGGCGCCGCGCGCTACTCCATCCCCTCATCCTGAGGAGCGCGGAACGCGCGTCTCGAAGGATGAAGGCCCGGCTGCAGCGGCGGGGGCCTTCATGGTTCGAGACGGCGCTTTCGCGCCTCCTCACCATGAGGGTTTTACAGCTTCGCGCGCTGCGCGATTCCGTCCTTGATCGACGCGAGCTCTTTCTCGTCCCAGATGCCGATCAGGACGCCGGCCTTCACCTGGAGCTGGTTGTCCGCGTAGGCCGCGATCTTCTCGCGGGGCGTGGTGATGTGGTCGTTGGGGTGCAGCGCCCAGTCGAACAATTCCGCCTGCAACCGCGCGATGATGCCGGCGCAATCAGGATCGTCGCCGCGATCCAGAAACTCTTCCGGATCAGTTTCGAGGTCGTACAACATCGGGCGGAAGCCGGAGGCGTGAATGTATTTCCAGCGGCCGTCGAACACCATGAACAGGCGGCAGCGTTCGATCGGCTGGTTCAGCTTCAGCCGCACGTCCTGCATGGAATAGTCGTATTCGGAGAAGGCCACCTTGCGCCAATTGGGCGGCGTCGGCCCGCGCAGCAACGGCAGCAGCGAGCGTCCTTCCAGGATGTGGCCCGGCACCTTGCCGCCGAAATAATCGACGAAGGTCGGCGCGAGATCGATGCCTTCGACCAGCGCATCGCTGCGCGTGCCGCGCGTCGCGTCGGCCTCTTGCGAGGGATCGATGACGATCAGCGGAATCTTCGCCGATTGCTCGTGGAACAGATCCTTCTCGCCCATCCAGTGATCGCCGAGATAATCGCCGTGATCGGAGGTGAACACGATCATGGTGGTGTCCGAGAGGCCGCGCGCCTCCAGGAATTTCATCAGCACGCCCACCTGGTCGTCGATCTGGGTGATCAGGCCCATATAGGTCGGGATCACCTTCTCGCGGGCCTCGTCGCGCGCCATGTTGCGGGAGTAGCGCATGTCCATATAGGCGCCGAACACCGGATGCGGGTTTTGGCGCTCGTGCTCGGAGCGGATCGCCGGGATCATGTCATCCGTCGAATACATGCTGGCATAGGGTTCGGGCGCGATATAGGGCCAGTGCGGCTTGATGTAGGACAGATGCAGGCACCACGGCCTGCCGTCGGTCTCCGCTTCGCTGATGAAATCCATCGCGCGGCGCGTCATGTAAGGTGTCTCGGAATGCTCGTCCGGCACGCGCGCGGCTTTATCGGCATGCACCAGCAGCCAGCCATTTTGCAAGGAGCCGTCCTCGGCCGCACCGGAATTGGCCCAATGCTCCCAGGGATTGGGCGCATCAAAACCCTGCTGGCGCAGATATTCGTCGTATTTCGGACGTGGCCGTCCCGTCGGATGCAGGCCGTCGTCACGCTCATATGGCTCGAAGCCGCATTCGGCGACGTGCACGCCGATCATCGATTCCGGCGGGATGCCGAGCGCCTTCATGCCTTCGAGATCGGGCGCCATGTGGGTCTTGCCGACCAGCACGTTGCGCACGCCGATTTTCTTGAGGTGATCGCCGAGGGTGGGCTCGCCGACCCGCAAGGGCCAGCCGTTCCAGTGCGAGCCGTGCGAGCGCATGTAGCGGCCGGTGTAGAAGGACATCCGCGACGGGCCGCAGATCGGCGATTGCACATAGGCCTTGCTGAAGAGCACGCCACGCTTGGCCATGGCGTCGATGTTCGGCGTCTTCAAGGTGGGATGGCCGGTGCAGCCGAGATAGTCGTAGCGAAGCTGGTCGCACATGATCCAGAGAACGTTCTTCGCGCGCGCCATGAAGCATCCCTGCCGTTTTTTGATTGGCGGATGCTGCGCTATCGAGGGCGCGAAGACAAGCAGGGCGCCCGATTCCGCTGCGTCACAAGTAACGGGCCTCATCCTGAGGAGCCCGCGACCAGCGGGCGTCTCGAAGGATGGCCACGGGCGAGAGCCGGGCCTTCATGGTTCGAGACGCGCGTTCCGCGCTCCTCACCATGAGGTCTTCAAGCCGGATTGTTCAAACCGACCACGGCTCCGCTTCGGCCGCGCTCTTCGCCTTGGCGGAGACCGGGCTCTCGCCGATCACGTCCGCCAATGCGCGCAACGCTTCCTTCACGCCGTCGCCGGTGACGGCGGAGAGCAGCAGCGGCGTCTTCTTGGCGGCGCGCTTCAGCCGCTCCTTCTGCTTCTTCAACTCGTCCGGCTCGACCGCGTCGATCTTGTTCAGCGCGACGATCTCGATCTTGTCGGTGAGCTGCCCGGCATAGGCGTCCAGCTCCGTTCGCACCGTCTTATAGGCCTTGCCGGCATGCTCGCAGGTCGCATCGACGAGATGCAGCAGCACGCGGCAGCGCTCGACATGGGCGAGGAAGCGGTCGCCGAGGCCCACCCCTTCATGCGCGCCTTCGATCAGACCGGGGATGTCCGCCAGCACGAATTCGCGGCCGTCGGCATTCACGACGCCGAGCTGCGGATGCAGCGTGGTGAAGGGATAGTCGGCGATCTTCGGCTTGGCCGCGCTGACCTTGGCGAGGAAGGTCGACTTGCCGGCATTGGGCAGGCCGACGAGGCCCGCATCCGCGATCAGCTTCAGCCGCAGCCAGATCCAGCGCTCTTCGCCGGGCTGGCCGGGATTGGCGTTGCGCGGCGCGCGGTTGGTCGAGGTCTTGAAATGCGCGTTGCCGAAGCCGCCATTGCCGCCCTCGGCCAGCACGAATTTCTCGCCGACAGTGGTGAAATCGTGGATCATGGTCTCGCGATCCTCATCGAAGATCTGCGTGCCCATGGGAACCTTCAGCACGATGTTCTTGCCGTTTGCGCCATGGCGGTCCGAGCCCGAGCCGTTCTCGCCCTTCTGGGCCTTGAAGTGCTGCTGGTAGCGATAGTCGATCAGCGTGTTCAGCCCGTCGGCGACTTCGATGATGACATTGCCGCCGCGGCCGCCATTGCCGCCGGACGGACCGCCGAATTCGATGAATTTTTCGCGGCGGAACGCCACGCAGCCGTTCCCGCCGTCACCGGAGCGGATATAGACCTTTGCTTCGTCTAGGAATTTCATGGGCCATAGGTAGGCCAGCCGGGCACGTGCGGCAACCCGGAATGACCCGCAAATCGGCCGAATTTCGGCGATTTCGTGCCGTGCTTAACCCCAAGACGACTTCAGAGGGGACGGCAGCGGATCAGGAATTTCTGCGTGCCCTCCAGCACCAGCTCCTTGCGCTGGTTGAACACGGTGCTTTTGAGCGTGACTGTGCCGGTCGTGCGTCCCGGCACGAGCTCGGTGACCTCCAGCGCGGGATAGATGGTGTCGTCGGCGAACACGGGCTTGAGGAACCGGCTCGACTGCTCGAGGAAGCCGACCAGGGACTCCTCGACCATGAACGGAAACAGGCCCGCGCCGGGTGCGGTGTGGATCAGCGTCTGAAAACCGTGCGCGAGCAGGTTTGGCATGCCGCGACTGCGGCAATACTCCACATCGTAATGCACCGGATGGGTGTCGCCGCTCGCGGTCTGGAACGCGGCGAACACCGCCGAGGTCTGAGTGCGGCTCGGCAGCACGAAGCGCTCGCCGACCACGAAATCCTCAAACCAGCGTTGCGCGGGGATCATGCGATGCCGGGCCGGGTCGAAGTCGGTCATGTCGGTGCACCATCAGGACGAACTGGGAGAACGATCCGTATCGCGCGGCGCGCGGCGCGACAATGCGCTCAATTCGTCGGAGACGGGCTTGTCCCGCACGCCCACGCGATTAAAACGGCGCTGATGCCCCTGTTCAAGAATCTCTCCGCCTATGACGAACGCTCGGCGCGGCTGGCCGGCATTGCACTCATGGTGCTGTCGATCTTCATGTTCTCGTTCGGCGACGCCATGGGCAAGTTCCTGGTCGGGACTTATTCGGTGGGGCAGCTCCTGTTCTTGCGCGCCTGTGCGGCGCTGCTGCTGCTGTCGCCGCTGGTCTGGCGGCAGCGTCACCAGTTCCTGCATCTGGAGCGGCCGCGCTTGCAGCTGTTTCGTGTGGTGCTGTCGACGCTAGAGGTGGCCGCCTTCTTCCTCGCGGCGGTCTATCTGCCGCTTGCCGACGTCATCACCTATTATCTCGCCGGTCCGATCTTCGTCACCGCGATGTCGGCGATCTTTCTGGGTGAGAAGGTCGGCTGGCGGCGCTGGACGGCGATCCTGATCGGCTTCTGCGGCGTGCTGATCGCGCTGCGGCCATCGGCACAGACGGTGAGCCTGCCGGCGCTGATCGCGCTCGGCGGCAGCCTGTCCTTCGCGACGCTGATGCTGATCACGCGCTCCTTACGCAAGACGCCCGATATCGTGATGGCGTCGTCGCAATTCGTCGGCACGTTTTTGCTGGGCGCGGGACTGTCGGCATTCCACTGGGTGCCGCCGACATCAGGCAGCCTCGTGATCTTCGCGCTGGCGGGATGCGTCTCGGTGACGGCGCTGTTTTGTGTGAACCGCTCGCTCAAGCTGGCGCCGGCCAGCGTCGTGGTGCCCTACCAATATTCGATGATCGTCTGGGCCGTGATCTTCGGCTTCGTCGTGTTCGGCGATGTCCCCTCACTCGCCACCATCGTCGGCGCCGCCATCATCATCGGCGCCGGGTTCTATATCTATCTGCGCGAGCGTGATCTCGGCCGTGCCGGCGGAGAGATGAATCCGCCGGCGTAGCTGCGGTCAAACTGTCGTCCCGGCCCCCGTGCGCAATTGCGCACTAGGCCAGGACGACATCGGTATTTGAGGCAGCGCTGATGCCTACCTCATCCTTCGCGCACTGCTCCAGCTCTTCAACGACGACCACACCCCGCGCGAGAGGCGGAAGCAGTCGACGGGGGTGGACGAGCCCAGCGCCAGGAAGCGATGCAGCTGGACGCCGCTCCACTGGAAGCCGCACTTCTCCAGCACGTTGCGCGAGGCCGGGTTGGTGACGCGCGCACCCGCATAGAGGTGATCGTCCTCGAATTCCTCGAAGAAGAAGTCGATGGCGCCGCGCGCGGCTTCGGTGGCAAATCCCCGGCCCCAATGTTCGACGCCGAGCCAATAGCCGAGCTCGGCATTGTCGGGCGTCGAGCGGTCGATGCCGACCATGCCGACCGGATCGCTGTCATGCTCGATCAGGAACACGCTCTCGCTGCCGAGCGCGGCGGTGGCACGGACGAAGGCGACGGCATCGTCCTGCGAATAGGGATGCGGGAGGCGGCGGGTGTTTTCGGCGACACGGCGGTCGTTGGCGAGGAGGGCGATGGTCCTGACGTCGGCCAGCGTCGGCCGCCGCAAGGTCAGCCGCTCGGTGGCGACGACGCTTGGTCTCGCCTCCCGCAAATTCGTGCCCGAAAAATCCTGCAACATGTCCGGCTCCGTCGAAGTCACCAAGTGAAAAGTGAGCAAGTCAAACGAAAGGGGAGGCCGGTTTCCCTGCCTCCCCTGGAGCCTTCGATCTCTTTGATCTCAAGGACTCCGCCGGTTCGGTCTGGGACCCGGCGGACTCCAAATTTGATCCACCGTCTATTCAGCCGCCTCTGCGACCGGGAGTACCGAGATGAAGGTGCGGCCGTTGGCTTTGGCCTGGAACGTGACGCGACCCTCGATCTTGGCGAACAAAGTGTGGTCCGTGCCCATGCCGACATTAAGGCCGGGATGCCAGGTGGTGCCGCGCTGACGCGCAATGATGTTGCCGGGAATCACAACTTCCCCGCCGAACGCCTTGATACCGAGGCGCTTGCCCTTGGAATCGCGACCGTTACGCGATGAACCGCCTGCTTTTTTGTGAGCCATGGCTCGTCTCCGAAATCCTGAGTATTTCTAGATCAATTCCTTGACGGAATCATTTCACAATTTCTCACGCATCAATTCGTGATGGCGCGTGATCAAATTATGCGGCGGCTTCTTCGGCGGCCTCTACCTTGGCGACCTTTTCCCGCTTCGGGCGCGGACCCTTGGTGGGCTTGGCGTTGTCGGTCAGGATTTCGCTGATGCGCAGCACCGTGATCTCGTCGCGGTAGCCGCGCTTGCGGCGCGAGTTCTTGCGGCGGCGCTTCTTGAACGCGATGACCTTGGGGCCACGCTTGTGGTCGAGCACTTCGACCGCAACGGACGCGCCGGCGACCGTGGGCAGACCCAGGATCGGCGTGTCGCCGCCGACCAGCAGAACTTCGTTCAACTGCACGATCGAGCCGACTTCGCCTTCGATCTTGCCTACTTCGAGAACATCATCCGGAACGACGCGGTACTGCCGGCCGCCGGTTTTGATGACTGCGAACATCGTTTTTTCTCCGTGTTCAAATCCCGGCCTCGCGACGGGAATCGTCCGGGCCGGCTTTTTGTCAGTCGCTATGGGTTTATGCGAGTTTTGCGCGGGCGGGGATTATCCCTTTGAAAACCCACGCAAAAACAAGCGGCGCGAGAAACGCCCCGCGCCGGTCGCGGGACTTATAGCCGCTCGCCCTCGGGAGTCAAGAAAAACCGCCGAAAACAGCCCGGATTCGAAGCATTTGGGCCGATCCGGGCCCGCAAAGCGAATCTCTGCCCGCGCTGCAACCAACAGGTTCCGCTGCCGTTGTCCTCACGAATTAAGTCAAACGGGCAAGGGGCTTTCATGGCAACGGACGAGCTGGTCAAAACGACGACGGGCATCGCCCATCACGGGGCGGAGCGGCTGCCCTCGGTGGATATCGACAGCTTCAACATCGAGATGAAGGACGAGGACGGCTTCATCGGCGACCGCGCCAGCAAGGGCGCGTTCCGGGAAATCCTCGAGCGCTGGCGCAAGCCGCTGCGCAAGTCCGGCGAGGACCCGTTCGGCAAGGAGGCATCGGACGAGATCAGCAAGAAGACCCTGGACGCCATCCTGGTCGGCGACGACACCGAGGCCTGGGCAGTGGTGCACAGCGCCATCGAGGACTTCGCCCAGGAGCTCGCTTACGTCACCCGCCGCTTCCTCAAGTCCAAGGCCTGGGCCAAGACCGAGCGCATCGTGGTCGGCGGCGGCTTTCGCGATTCCCGGCTCGGCGAGCTCGCGATCGCGCGCACCGAGATCATCCTCATGTCCGAGGATTTCAAGATCGACATGGTGCCGATCCGCCATCATCCCGACGAAGCCGGCCTGCTCGGCGCGCTGCATCTGGCGCCGTCGTGGATCTTCGAGGCCCATGACAGCATCCTCGCGGTCGATATCGGCGGCACCAACATCCGCTGCGGCCTGGTGGAGACCAGCTGGAAAAAGGCAAAAGACCTGTCGAAAGCCAAGGTCGTGAAGTCCGAGCTGTGGCGTCATGCCGACGACGAGCCGACGCGCGAAGGCGCGGTGAAGCGGCTGACGAAGATGCTGAAAGGGCTGATCACCGAGGCTGAGAAGGAAGGCTACAAGCTGGCGCCGTTCATCGGCATCGCCTGTCCCGGCGTGATCAATGCGGACGGCTCGATCGAGAAAGGCGCGCAGAACCTGCCGGGCAATTGGGAGAGCAGCAAGTTCAACCTGCCGGCGAGCCTGCTCGAGGGCATCCCGCAGATCGGCGAGCACGACACCGCGATCCTGATGCACAATGACGGCGTGGTTCAGGGCCTCTCCGAGGTGCCGTTCATGCAGGACGTCGATCGCTGGGGCGTGCTCACCATCGGCACCGGCCTCGGCAATGCCCGCTTCACCAACCGCCGCAAGGACAACGGCAAAGACAAGGATAACGGAAAAGACGGGGATTCCACGGGCAACGGAAAGAAAAAGGCCAAGTCCGACAAGGAGTAACCTTGACTGGTTAGGTTAAGGGCCGGATTGCGTTGCGGTGCACGGGCTGCACGCTAGGGTTCCGCCGTCGCCTCACCTGGCCGGCGAAGCCGCCCTTCCCAGCCAGAATTTAATGAGCGGCACGGGACCGCCAGTGTTTACCGCGTCTGGCGGTCCCACCCCTTTTCGGGCCGGAGCCTCCCCTGATCTCAACTCCCGATCGGACTGGCACAAACTGCACTGGCCGGCCGCGCGCCCACGTCTAAAATGCCCGCCATGGGCAGCGATCTCATGTTTCGCGTCGTGGTGATCGGGCTCGGG
Organism: Bradyrhizobium sp. 21; assembly: GCF_023073335.1. Classification (GTDB taxonomy): domain Bacteria; phylum Pseudomonadota; class Alphaproteobacteria; order Rhizobiales; family Xanthobacteraceae; genus Bradyrhizobium. The sequence goes on along the minus strand of NZ_JADPJG010000035.1, from coordinate 16,390 downwards.
ACCTTGCCGGTTCTGCTCACGGCCCTGGCCGTGTTTGGCGACACGCGATAGTGCGGCAAAGCCGCCGGCGAGATTGCCGGTCTTGAAGAATTGTCGGCGAAGGCGTTGCGGACATCGTCGAACGCGTCCTTGCAATGCGCCCAGCCTTTGCGGACGTGGCTGATCGAGAGCCGATAGCTGTCACGGCTCGCGGCGATGAGCCGCGAATCGGTCAATGCCGAGCTCGTCCATCAGCGCCGGCATGTCCGCGGTGTGGCCATCCGGTCCATAAGGCCCGCCAGGCTTGTCGCTGTCGCCGAAGCCGCGCAGATCCGGCGCGATCAGCATGAAACGACCGGCCAGACGCGCCATGACCGGCTCCCAGGTCAGCCGGAGTTTCGGCCAACCATGCAGCAAAAGCAGCGGTTTTCCCGCTACCAGCACGGACCAGCTGGACATCGGCACCATTGGCCTTGATCGTGAGATGCGCAACGGCAGTTCCTCCCGGCAGCAAGGGATGCGGGGCGAAAGAGGCCGCGGATTTTCCCCTTTCGCGCCTTGTCTGGCCCGCCATCCTCGCCTATTAACGCCTCAACCACGGGGGCCCGCCCCCGATTTGGCGCCTAGGAGAGGTGGCAGAGTGGTTGATTGTACCGCACTCGAAATGCGGCATAGGTGCAAGCCTATCGGGGGTTCGAATCCCTCCCTCTCCGCCAAAGTCCCTCAGAAATCCCTTTAAGTCGGCCATTTTCGATGGTGGGTTCATTTTGGCCCATACTTTGCCCATACCCGTGAACTGCTCACGGATACGGGTTATTGGCCTTGGTGGCGGCGTTTCAAGCCCCATTCTTGGAAGCTATTCCGTGCCTTTCGGAAGCAGGGTACGATAGCCCACGCAAGCCGCTAGATGGATCTCGACACGCGCCGGCCGGGTCAGAACGGCAGCACCCGACAGCCCACGCAGTTTGACTGGCCGAAAAGCTCGATGTGTACCAATCTTGGGTCACCCCTTTAGAATTCGGGCAAGGAAGAGTGGACGTGATCGAGCTCATCGAGCTTGGGAGGGTCATCGGGTCTGAGGCGCTAGGTCGTCAGGAAGCTCAACAAACGCTGAATCTCCGCTTCTGGACCCGTTGTATACGCTGGCAATGGCTGCTTCTGGATAAGCTTCTTAGGAATAAATTCAAACAACATGCTGACCCCCGGAGAAATTTACTCGAACCTCGATGATCTCGCCGCCAATCCGCCGGCGGGAGGGGAGTTCGGCTTGGCACTGATGGAGGCGGTAGGAGCCCCGCGCTCTACAATCACGAAACTCCGCGATACCGCGAAGGGTGGCGAATTCACCTGGGCACGCATGCTGCGGTTTGAGGCGACCGAACCGGGGGGGGCGGATGCGGCGCTGGACCGTATGCGAGCTGAAGCAGAGGCTTCGCCCAAGGGACGCCGTCCCCGCGTGCTGCTCGCCTATGACGGCGAACGGATCGCCGCCTACGACACAAGCCCGAGGTTTGACGAAGAGCCGCTGCGCGTTGGCCTCGACATGCTATCGCTGGAAGGCGATGTCTTCTTTCCGCTGGGCGGACACGAGCGCTACGTTCCGAAAAAGGAGCGCATGGCCGACGTGCGGGCGACGCGCTTCATCTCACGTTTCCACGACGCGGTGCGCGACGCTAACCCGGATTGGAAAACGGAGGCCGATCGACACGCACTCAATATCTTCATGGCGCGCGTGCTGTTCTGCCTGTTCTCGGATGATGTCGGCATCTTCGAAAAGGACGCGTTTGAGATCGCCGTGCGCCAATCGACGAGCGTAGACGGCACGGATCTCGCTGCGTTCCTCAAAGGCGCGTTCCGGCACATGGACACGGAACGCGACAAAAGGTCGTCGGAAACGAAGGGCTGGTCCAAGCTGGAGTACGTCAACGGATCTCTGTTCGAAGAAGATGTGCCCATGCCGGTGCTGGACGGGCGCTGCCGCAAGCTGCTTCTCGACTGCGCAGGGCTGAACTGGAAGCTTATCAACCCTGATATCTTCGGCTCAATGCTCCAGGCTGTCGTCGACGTGGACAAGCGCGGCGAGCTGGGAATGCACTACACGTCCCCGGCTAACATCATGAAGGTGCTGGAGCCCATCTTGCTTGATCCGCTCCACACGGAGCTGGAGCGGGCGGGGGCGAATAAGGTACGGCTGCGCAACTTCCTCGAGCTACTCGGGCGCGTCCGCGTGTTCGATCCGGCCTGCGGCTCGGGCAACTTCCTCATACTTGCCTATAAGGAGCTGCGGTCGCTGGAGATCGAAGCGATGCGCCGCCTCGCGACGCCGCGCCTATCAGGCATAGCGCTGGAGCAGTTCTTCGGAATCGAGATCGACGACTTCGCGTGCCAGGCAGCGCGGCTGGGCCTATGGATCGCAAAGTACCAATGCGATCAGCAGTTGGAACTGAATCTCGGCCAGCGCACCGACTTCCTGCCCCTGCAGAAGGCGGGTGTGATCGTGAACGGCAATGCGGCCGAGATCGACTGGCTAAAGGCTTGCCCTCCGGATACGGCGGCGGAGACGGTGGTGGTGGGGAACCCGCAGTTCAAGGGCTCCAAACACCAGTCTAAGGCGCAGCGTGCCGATATGAAGGCGGTATTCGCGGGCCGCGTTTCAAACTGGGGCGAACTCGACTATGTAGCTATCTGGTTCCTGAAGGGGGGCGAATACGCTCGCAAGACTGGTGCACCTTTCGCTTTCGTGTCCACAAACTCCATCGTGCAGGGCGCGGCGGTGCCGACATTGTGGCCCTACCTTTTGGATGGGCTTGAAATCCGCTTCGCACACCGCTCGTTCAAATGGTCGAACCTTGCTGCGAATAATGCGGGCGTGACCTGCGTTATCGTTGGTATCGGGCCGCCCAATGCCGCGCCTAAGCGCCTATTCGACGGCGACACGGTTCGTGACGTAGAGGTGATCGGCCCTTACTTGGCGCCCGGCACTCTGACGATCGTGGAGAAGCGTCGCAAGCCGCTCGCTTCCGACTTCGGGCCGATGGTATTCGGCAACATGCCCAACAATGGGGAAGCGCTGCTACTCGACCGAAACGAGCGCGACGCTTTGATCGAAGCATACCCCGAGGCCGCATGCTTTGTGCGGCGACTATACGGATCGCAAGAATTAATGAAGGGTATCGAACGGTATTGCCTATGGGTGCGGAATGACCAGGTGAAGATGGCGCAAGCGGTACCACTTCTGGCAGAGCGATTCGAACGGGTAAAAGTTAAGCGGCTTGAGAGTCCTGACGCGGCTGCGCGCAAGATGGCCGAAACGCCTTGGTCCTTTCGTGAGCAGAACGAGGCTAGTTCGCACACGATTATGGTGCCGGGGGCGGCGAGTGAGGACCGTCACTGGCTGCCAGTTGAGGTGAAGGACGAGACCGCCATCGTTTCCAATCTTGCTTTTGGCATCTTCGACGGTGCGATCTGGCAGGCTGCGGTCCTATCCTCGCGTTTGCATCGGCTGTGGTTGGAGACGGTAGGTGGGCGTCTCAAGGAGGATCCGCGCTACTCGAACACGCTCGTGTGGAATACCTTCCCTCTCCCCTCGCTCTCGGAACGGCGCAAAGCGGAGCTGGAAGAACACTGGTGGGCGATTAACGAGGCCCGCCACGAAGCGGGTTTCGGCCGCCCGCTCGGCGATCTCTACGCCCCTGCGAACATGCCACGCGGCTTGCGCCGCGCCCATGAAGAACTGGACGAGACGATGGAGACGATCTTCGGCTCGCGCCGCTACCGGTCTGACGCCGACCGGATCGAGCACATGCTACAACTATATGCACGCATGGCCGTGGGAGAGCCGAAGCCGTCCGAAATCAAAGAAGAGGTGATCGCATGAGCGAGACGAAGAACAAGGCGGGCGAAAACGGTCTCGGCTCTATCACGCTCAACTACGATGGAACGGGCGCGTCCAAGGCGACCGACGCTATCGGTATGCGCGCCATGCAGGCCCGGGTATGGGGTAAGAGAGATGCGCAGCACCTGCTGGTAAAGTCCCCGCCAGCTTCGGGCAAGTCGCGTGCCGCCATGTTCGTGGGACTGGAAAAGCTGCGCACCAAAGCAGTCGAGCGCGTGGTGATCGCGGTCCCCGAGCGGTCTATCGGTGCCTCATTTCGAAACACGGAACTCGCCCCGGGTGGCTTCCACTCGGACTGGAAGCTCGACTTAGACCTCTGCACCGTCGGTTCAGAGACTGGTAGCAAGGTTGAAGAGCTAATCGCGTTCCTTCGCGGCGAGAGTAGTGCACGGACGGCACTCTGCACTCACTCTACTCTGCGAGCCGCCTACGCAAAGACGAATGACGTGACGCTGTTCGACCGCGCGCTCATCTGCGTGGACGAGCTGCATCACGCTTCCTCTGACGAGAACAGTAGGCTGGGCAACCTATTGCGAGGCCTGATTGACCGGGCCGGCGAAGCGGGACACGACGCCGCGCACATCCTCGCCATGACGGGGTCGTACTTCCGCGGCGATGGCACGGCTGTCCTACATCCACAGGACGAGGCACGTTTCGAGCGGGTAATCTACACCTACTACGAACAGCTGAACGGCTACGAGCACCTCAAGACGCTCCGCATCAACTTCCGTTTCTATCAAGGCAAGTACCTCGATGCGATTGGCGATGCCCTCGACCCCCACCTGAAGACGATCGTGCACATCCCTCATGTCGGCTCGGCCGAGGGCAGCGGAGTTAGCAAGATGTTTGCGGTCGATGCGATCGTGGATGCGATTGGCGACCGCTTGGGCAAAAACTCCAGAACTAGCACCGACCTCACGACCGGTTTTGTGCACCTCACAGCTGGCGATCGCACGCTCAAAATAGCGAACCTCGTGGACGATAGCGCCGATCGCGAAAAGGTGCTCGCGAGTCTGCGGACGGTGAAGAACCGCAACGATATCGACATCATCATCGCGCTCGGCATGGCCAAGGAGGGCTTCGACTGGGTGTGGTGCGAGCATGTTCTCACAGTCGGCTACCGAGGCTCCCTGACCGAAGTGGTGCAGATTATTGGACGTGCAACACGTGATGCACCAGGCAAGGCGGAGGCACAATTCACCAATCTTGTCTCCGCGCCCTTCGCTAACGATGAGGCAGTGAGCCGCGCCGTCAACGATATGCTTAAGGCCATCTCGGTATCGCTCCTGATGGAGCAAGTGATGGCACCCGTCTTCAAGTTCCGGACGCATAAAGGCGCGGACCAGTTCGACGGCTCGCCTAGTGACAGCTCGAAGTTGGGGCCGGTGACCAACGCAGGCGAGATTGAAATCATTGGCATGCCGGAGATCGACGAGAAGGCGGTCGAGGCAATAGAGAACGACTTCAACGACCTATTTGCTGATGTGCAGAACGACTCGCGGACGCTAACTGTTATGATCAATCCTGACGACCACCACACGGACGTCATGTACGACCTCGTAGTGACGGACGTAATAAAGCGGCGTTATCCAAGCTTTTCCGAAGACCAAGTCCGGGACACAGTAGGGCTGTTTGGTGTGCGTGCCGCACTGGGCCGTGAAGTCGCCAAAGACCCGAGCATTATTCAAACGCCCGGCATGTCCGAAGAGGAGCAGTCCACATTGGCAGGGCCGGACGAAGGCAGTAGCGAGCGCGCCACAACCGCGCCAAGCGCCGGTGATCGCTTCGTACAGCAAGCAAGGCGGTTCATCAACGTGAGGGAACTGCAGGTCGATCTGCTGGGTGGTCGCCGTGACTTCGACGACGCTTACGAGTTGTTGTCAAAGGAGCTCTCCGAGGAATTGCTTGCTCGCCTCCACGGCGAAGTTCGCGCGCTGAAGGTAAGTATGACGCAGGATGAGGCCGAGAAACTTTACCCGCGAATCAAAGAGTTTATTCAGCGCGAGGGCCGCGAGCCAAATCTGAACTCGCCCAACGGCCGTGAGGTGAGGCTTGCAGATGGTTTGGCATTTCTGCGCAAGCTCTCGCGAGAGAAGCGCGCAGCCATGGCGGGAGCTGACGAAGGACAGGTCGATGCCTGAAACAATCGACTACTTGAATGACGAGCTTCTACTTACACCCGACGAAAAGCCGAGGGCGGCGCGAACACCGCTTCTCGCCCTTGCAGTCGAGGTGATCGAGCGCATCAACGCCTTTGTGGACGAGACCGGTGCTGAGCCGATTTCTCAACCAGGGCGGAGTGTTCGAGAGCGCATGCTTGCAAATGAATTGTCTGGGTTGCGCTCATCAAAGGCGAATCTAGATGGGCTCGCTTCCTACGATAACCACAACCTCGTGTTCGGCGCAGCGGGGACAGCCGACCCTCTCGATGATCCTCTGCTCTCCGATGGCCTCGACATCTTCGATGTGCGCGACGAGCTTAAGCCGATGGCACGACCCGACTTTGTCGCTGACCGACGCCCGTGCCCCGATTTCGATCGCTTCGAGCCGCTATTCGAGGGCATTCGCAAGTCCGTCGAGGAAGGAACGCGCAAACCCCAGCCCTTTCGGCAGGAGCGCGTCGAGCTAGGCGAGTTCTTCGTCCTCAAGGGTCAGCTTGTCCACGTTGTGGACTTTCGCGACGAACACCGGCGCAACGGCAAGCCAGACGCCCGTCTGCGCGTCATCTTCGATAACGGCACAGAATCGAACCTGCTGATGTCATCGCTCGTTCGGCGGCTTTATGAAGATAAAGATGCCCGCCGAATCGGTGTGACGAACGTTGGCCCTTTGTTTGAGGGCGCGCGGACCGGCTTCGTATACATCCTGCGCTCCCTTTCGGAGAAACCAGAAGTCGAAGGATTGCTTAAGGTCGGCACCACATCGGGAGTAGTCGAGGACCGCATAGCGCACGCAGAAACGCAGTCGACATACCTATTTGCGCCCGTAGCGATCGTGGAAACCTATGAGCTAGTGGGCCACTCCGCGAAGGAGGTCGAACAGCACATTCACCGCTTGCTTCGACCGTTTCACGTGGCCTTGCGGGTGACTGGACCGGATGGACGAACTTTCAGTTCGACGGAGTGGTTCAAGGCGACGCCAGACCTGGTTGAAAAGGCTATCAACCAAGCTCTCGCTTAGGGGCGAGGATGAAAGGCGATCGATAGTCTGCCTCAATAAATTTTGGCTGCGGAATGTTGCCGAGAACACCGAGTCCTTCTGGCTGCCAACTGCTACAGGGAAGTTATATCCCGACTTCGTGGCTCGGCTTAAAGACGACCGCACCATGGTGATCGAGTACAAGGGCGCCCAGCTGGCTGGCGGTGGAGTAGACGATACGAACGAGAAACGAACAGCGCTCCTATCGATCAAGTCTTGCAATGATAACATCCTGCTCCTGTTTTGCCCGACGAGTCAAACCACGCGCGACGTCGTCCGAATCCGCCGATGCCATGATCGCTGCCCGGCAGGACAATTCCGCCCCCACGTAAGTCATTGATCTTGCAGTCCCCGTCTACTGTGCATGGGGTTGTTTTCGCGGTTTTTGTTGTCCAGCCCCGGAAGGCTCAAGGGTTATTGTCACGCCACCCCGGCTGGCATCTCCAGATCGGACCACCACCCACAAGACGAGACAGACATGCACTCTTCCGCCACCGGCTGGGGCAACGGGCTTCTTGGCGTCATCATCTTCAGCGGCTCGCTGCCGGCGACGCGGGTGGCGGTCGGCGGGTTCTCCGCGCTGTTCCTGACCTCGGCGCGAGCGGTCATCGCGGCGCTGATCGGTGTGGCCGTGCTCGGCCTGCTCCGTCAGGCGCGGCCGGCGCGCAATGATCTCGTCTCGCTCGCCATCGTCGCCATCGGGGTCGTGGTCGGCTTCCCGCTGTTGACGGCGCTCGCGCTCCAGCACATCACCTCGGCGCATTCGATCGTCTTCATCGGGCTCTTGCCGCTGTCGACCGCGATCTTCGGCGTGCTGCGCGGCGGCGAGCGGCCGCAGCCGATGTTCTGGCTCTTCGCCATTCTCGGCAGCGCCACGGTCGCGGGCTTTGCCCTCTCCAACGACGGTACCGCCTCGCTCACCGGCGATCTGCTGATGGTCGCGGCGATCGTGCTGTGCGGGCTCGGCTATGCCGAAGGCGCCGCGCTGTCGCGCCGGCTCGGCGGCTGGCAGGTGATCTCCTGGGCGCTGCTGCTGGCGTTGCCGCTGATGCTGCCGATCATGATCCTGACCTGGCCGTCGAGCTGGAGCGGCGTCGGTGTGCCCGCCTGGATCGGGCTCGCCTACGTCTCGATCTTCAGCATGTTCGTCGGTTTCATCTTCTGGTATCGCGGGCTCGCGCTCGGCGGCATCGCGCGTGTCGGCCAGTTGCAGCAGCTTCAACCGTTCTTCGGTCTCGCGCTCGCAGGCCTTCTGCTGCACGAACCGGTTGCCTGGAGCATGATCGCGGCGACCGCGCTGGTGGTCGCCTGCGTGTTCTTCGCGCGGCGGTTTGCCTGAGGCCGCCTCACGCGCCCCCCATCACCGTCCGCGTCAGTGTGCTGCGCGCAAACTTCTTCAGCGGCATCGGCTTGCCGAACAGAAAACCCTGCACGAGGTCGAAGCCGAGCTCGTTCGCGGCGACGAGGTCGGCGCGGCTCTCGACGCCCTCGGCGACGGCATGCACGCCATAGCCATGTGAAAGCTCGACGATGTGGCGGCACACCGTGCGCTTGAGGCGATCATTGCCGCTGCCGGTGACGAAGTGCCGGTCGGCCTTCAGCTTGATGAAGGGAATTTTGCCGAGGTCCATCAGCGACGGCCAGTTGGCGCCGAGATTGTCGATCGACAGGCCGATATTGTGCAGGCGCACTTCGCGGGCGACCTCGACGAGGAGATCGAGGTCGCGGATCGCCTCCTCGCTGTCGATCTCGATCGTCAGCCCGCCGAACGCCGGATGCGTCGGCACGCGGCGGCAGAGATCGCGCACGGCCTGCGGCTCCTTCAGATACGACGCCGGCAAATTGATCGAGAGATCGACCGGGCTCTGCTGCTCCAGCAGATAGTGCCAGTCTTGCATGGCGCGCTCGATCACGAATTCGGAGAGGTCGCGCAGATGCGGGTCGTGCTCTTCAGGGATGAAATAGGCCGGCGGCACCACGCCCCAGGTCGGATGCCGCATCCGCACCAGCGCCTCGGCGCCGCTGCGGATCAGCGTGCGCGCGTCGATCTTGGGCTGGTACCAGAGCTCGAGCCAGCCGGCATGCAGCGCCTCGCCGACATGCACGGCCGGGCTCGGTGCCGGCTCGTCCGGCAACAGCATCGCGACGCGCTCGCGCAACGTCTCCGCGGCAAAGGGCGTCGTCAGCGGCGGCAGCATCGCAAGGCCATATTCCTCGCCGACCTGCTGCACCGCCCTGACGATGATCGACTCGCGGGCGCCGACGGTCAAAACCTTGCCGTCGAACGCCTCGCGCACCAGCGTTTCCAGAAACGTGCCGGGTTCGATGCCGTCGGCGGCGATGCCGAGCAGGATCAGGTCGGGCAATTCGTTTGTCAGCAAGGTTTGCAGCTCGTCGGCGCTCGCGCATTCGGTGGTGACGAAGCCGAGATCCTCCAGCACTTCGGCGAGGAAAGCGCGCAGATGGCGCTTGCCGTCGGCGACGCAGGCGCGCGGCGTCACCTTTCGCCGTCCGAAGGTTCTTGGCCTTCGTCCGGCGAGTTCAACAGTTTCATCGTTCATCGCAAACCACTCCCGTTCCGCGATCGGTGTTAGCGATGGGAGCAGTTTCAAATATGGAAGGCTTCAGTCGATCGTTGAATTATCTGGGTAACGTTAAAGCCCGCATCATGTCTAAAATTGTCGAGGTCGCGTTGGAGAAGTTTTTACGTCCTGCCGCGCGTCGCGCGCAAGAGTGCGGCAATCGCCGGAGATTTCCGCGACGTGCAGTGCGGCGGTATGCACGCGCGGTGTCCTGCGATTGGACGAAGCCGCGCGCGCTTCGCCCAATTGAATAATGCTCGCCTTATTTGCCGGCGGCCCTCGCGCGATGCGCGCATGCTGCCGCTTCTCGCGTGACGGTTCTGCGTCAATGCGTCCGGCGGCGCTGGCGCCACTGTGAAGCACATCACATGCGTATTGCTGCAGCTGCGCTATTGCTCCGTGCAGCCGGTAGTGGGCTGTCGAGGATCAGCAATGACAACGCGGCGACTGCTGTATTGGTGGTTCAAATTCGTGCTGTCAGGACGATTTCTCGATCGCTTCCTGAGCCTGCCGCGCGCGCGTTAGAGCGTGATCCGGAAAAATGTGGCGCTCGCCGCGCTTTCGTCGCGAGATCAGGTTTGGCCGATCAATTTGCGGAACGCCGCTGCGCCGTCCCCGATCACGTCGCGTCCCTTCCAGGCCAGATAGCTCAGCTTTCCGCCGAGGGTGTCGTGGCTGCGCAGCCGGCGCGAGCCGAGAATGTGGCCGACATTGGAAGGGAAGCGGCTCACCTCGGCGGACACCAGCGCCGCGATCGCGTCCATCAATTGCTGGAGCCGAATGCCCCACTCGCAATGCTCGATGCCGTCGATGCGCACCCTGAGCGCATATTCGGTGTCGTAGATCTCGGTGAGCAGGTCGCGCGCGACCAGGACCCGGTTGTGCCGGAGCGCGATGCGGAGGGCGAGACGCTTGTCGTCGAGCCGGTCGAGCGCCATGTGAACGACGCAAGCATAGGGCGCGGCGGCGACGTCGGCGGCGCTCTTGCTCGCGGCTGGCCTGGTGGCAAGGCGCACCAACTCCCATGACGTCTTGAGCCGTCTCGCCAGCAGCGTCAGCGCGAACGGCAGTGCCTCGGGATGGACCTTCTTGAAGGCGTCGAGTTGCGCGATGATCTTGGCGACCTGGCCGTCGTCGAATTTCGTGATCTTCTCGGGCAGTTTTTCGTTGAACTTCGGCAGCGCAGCGCCGGCGCGCAGCACATGTTGCATCTTCTTCACGTCGTCGAAGGCGGTGCGCGATGCCGTGTATTGCGCGAGCTTGCCGCGCGCGAACTCGGTGCTCTCCGCCGATGCGAGCGTGCTCTCGAGAACCTTGACGACCTTGATCTGGAAGATCGATGCGATCTTCAGCACTTCCTTGGGATTGTTGGCGGTGACCTGGTCGTTGATCGCCTTGATGTAGTCGCGCGCCATGGTCGGCAGCAGGTCGCGGCAGATCCACTCCCAGATCGGGGTGAGAGTGTTGCGCGAGATCCGCCCCATGTTGGCATGCTCGGGCGCGCCGTCGATCAGGAGCAGCTCGAGCGGCGCGAAGAAATAGCGCGAGGGATTGGTGGCGCGGGCCTGACTCGATCCGTCCTTGCGAAATTCCGCGCGCAACTTGGCCTGAACGTCGCTCGAGCCCGGCATGTCGATGCCGCACAGCTCGAGCCGTTCGAGTTCGCTGAGCAGACAGCTGCGCGACAGTGGCGTCAGCTTCTGCAAGAATTCCGATAGCTGGTCGATCTCGTTCATCGCACGCAATCTTCCGCAACGATTCCAGCAGGCCCACCGGCCCAAGGCATGGAGGCATTTGCGCGCTCTCAATTGTGACATAGAGAAGCAAGTCGCCGTTAATATATCCGTAAAATCCGGGGACCTCGAAGGCCCGGCCGGGGACGGTGATCAAGGAGGCTTGCGGGGGTCCGCCCAAGCTTTGAGCGGGAAATATCAACCCCTGAGCGATGGGGGACAGCTTCGCGCAAGCATAAATTGTGCCGATGTCAGTATTTTAGCGCAAAACCGTCAAAATCACCGTAGTCATACGGAGCAAAAAGTTAACCACAGATCGGCTTGGGTTCCGCTAAACGAGTGACATGGGGTCACAGAATGATACGGCCACCGATTCGCGGCCGTCGGAATGGTACGAAAGCAGCGCTGCTCCAACTGAAGAGCTCGATTTCGTCCGCCTGAACGCGGCCCGTGCCAAGGCGGCCGACGAAATGGCCGCCGCCATCGCCCGCGAGCTCAACGGCCCCCTCACTGCGCTCCTGCTCTACATGGGCGAGATCAAGCATCACAGCGATCAGCTCGCGCCTGTCAGCGGCGACCGTGCCTATTTGCAGCGGGTGGTGGAGAATGCGCTGGCGCAGACCGAGCGGGTTTGCGGCCTGGTCAAGCAGCTTGCCGGTTCTCGCAAGGGTGGCCTGCCGATCGCATCCAGGGTCGAGGACGTTGAATCGAAGGCCGCGCGCGTGCCGCAGCCCCAGCGCGTGCCGAGCGCCGAGATCGTCGGCCTGTCAGGCCAGAAGCGGCTGACCAAGCGCGAGCGCGAGGTGCTGAGGCTGATCAGCGAGGGTTATTCGAACAAGCAGGGTGCGCTTCGGATGCAGATCAGTCCGCGCACCTTCGAGAGCCATCGCGCCGAGGCGATGCGCAAGCTCGGTGCGCGCAACACCGCGGACCTCGTCCGCGCGGCGCTGCTGCATTCGATCGACTGAGAGTTCTTGTGGCCGGGGAGCCCCGATCGCGCTCAGAAATAATCTTCAGCGAAGGGACGCGCGCGCGATGAGGGCCGCATCGGCTTGAGCTCTTCCTTCGGCGCGTTGGGAATGATCGTGATGGTCCAGCGGGGCGGCATGGTCGATTCCTGCTCCAGCACCGAACGCACGAAGCCAGTCACCGTCGCCTCGCCAGCCGTCACCGTCGCCATCCGGCCATTGAACTGTGCGATGCGGAAGCGACGGACCTCTTTCTGGTCCGCAGTCTCGTAGGTGAACATGGAAACCCTCCTGGTTTCCGGCGACTATCGCTACGTATGATTAGCCTTCTGTGAAAATCCCAAACCGTAGAAGTACGGCGGGGATGCACGCGTGAGTGGCTAGAGCGTTTTCCAGCGAAATGGATACCGGTTCGCGTGAAGAAAAGGCGTCAGAACGAGACTCTAGCCCTGCGGCTCCTGCGCTCGCGCGGTGGCGTAGGCGGCGTCCATCATGTCCAGGAGATCGCGGAATTCGGCGTCGCCGAGCCTCTCCGCGGTCATCTCCAGCCGCAGCGCCAGCGCCGCGAGCCTGACATAGCCGAACGTTCCGGCCGCGCTCTTCAGCGAATGCGCTTCGCGCGCGATCCTGGCGTGGTGCTGCGCAAGCGCCAGCGTGCGGAACAGTTGCAGGCGCGCGGAGGTCTCGCTCCAGAACACGTCGCGCACTTCACCGGCGCCGTCCTCGCCGATCTCGCGCACCAGCGCCTGGTACGCGCCCGGCTCACGCGCGGGCTCGGCATCGAGCGCTGTCTGCGCAGGCGCGACGGTTACTTCAAACATGGTCTTGCCTGCCTTGATCACGGTTGGTTTGCCGCCCGGCCCGGCGCGCGGCAGGCCCGTGTCTACGGCATCTGGATTTCAGTTCCGGTAGCAGGACGATCCAGGTTTGCAGGCCGGGATTAGCCGCCGGTTTACCACGCCGCGGCGCCGGTCAGCGCGGGCCGAGCAGCCGGTCATACTGCGCCTTCACGGTCGCGTAGCATTCGCACGCCGTCTGTCGCAGGCCTTCCAGGTTGAGGATCTGGATGTGTCCGCGGCTGTAGTGGATGAAATTCGCCTGCTGCAGGGTATTGGCGACCAGCGACACGCTGTTGCGCCGCGCCCCGATCATCTGCGCCATCGCCTCCTGGGTCAGCAGCAGGCGGTAGTCGCCCGAGAGATCATGGGTGTGCAACAGGCAGCGCGACAGCCGCGCCTCCACCGGATGGGCGGCATTGCAGCCGGCGGTCTGCTGGACCTGGGCATAGACCGCCAGCCCGTGACGCGTGAGCAGCGTTCGCAGGGTGCTGCTCTGGTCGGCTGCTATGCGCAGCCGGTCGAGGTCCATCACCGAGGCGGAGCCGGGAACCAGCACGATGGCCGTGTTCAGCGCGCAGGCATCGCCCATGGTCGAGAGCGTCCCGAGCAGGCTGTCGCGGCCGATCATGGCGACCTGCACATGCTCACCCTTGGCGAGCTCCACCACCAGCGAGATGACGCCACGGTGGGGAAAATAGGCGCGCTTGAGCGTCTCGCCGGTCTCGACCAGCACCGCTTCATGCGGCAGATCGACCGTCCGCAAATGCGGGCGGATCAATTCATAGTCGTCTGCCGAGAGCGCGGACAGGAAACCGTTGGAGGAACCCACCATCGTTTCCAAAGCTGCCTCCCGTCTCCTGCACCAGCTGGTCGCAGCAGGCGAACCGCTTGCGGCGAGGGTAAATTCTATCATGTTCCCGTCGGGATATATTGGCAATTGGGACAAGATGTCCGACCGGGCGATCGCCGCTGCGGCGCTGCCTGCACGTCCGCATCCAGGAAGGCTGCGCCGAGTTCGTCACCGCAGCGCTCCTACCAGGCGGGAGTGGCTGGCCTTCACCGCCGAATAGCAGTCGCAGGACGTGGTTTCCAGCGCCCGCGGGTCGATGATTTCGATCTGGCCGCGGGTGTAGTGAATGATGCCGGCGCGCTGAAGCGCATGCGCGACCAGGGAAATGGCGTTGCGCCGCACGCCTATCATCTGCGCCAGAGTCTCCTGTGTCAGCGGGAGAATTTCGCTGTCGGACAGGTCGCGGGCCCGCAAGAGCCACCGCGCCAGCCGCGCCTCGACCGAGTGCAGCGTATTGCAGAGCAACGATTGCTGCACGTGCGCGAGCAGGGCCTGCTCATGGCGGACCATCAGGCTGCGAAACGCCACGCTCGCGGCAGCGACCATGCGGAAAGCCGCGATTTCCAGCATTGACGCAGTCCCGGGGAAGAGCACGACGGCGTCGGCCGGTGCGATGCCGTCGGCGAGCGCTGCGCCACCGCCCACGACGCTGTCTCGGCCCAGCATCGCCACTTCGATCGTCTGTCCTTCGGAAAGGCTGACCGTGATCGATACGGATCCGCCATGCGGGAAGTAGACGTATCTCAACGCGGCGCCGACCTCGCCCAAGACAGATTCCCTGACCATTTCCACCGTCGCGAGATGCGGGCGCAGCATATTCAAATCGGCCGCGTCGAGCATTTGCAGCAATTGGTTGGGCGGGTGGCCGCTCGCGGTCATGCAGGTCGATCCGGCGCGTTCGATACACAATCGGCGCTGCACCCGGCTCGTCATCCAGTTGCGCGGCGACAAAAACCTATTATACAAGTTGTGTCGCCGTCCATATACCCGTTGGGGGGCAGACAGGCTGGCGCATTTGCGGCGGAAATAAGAATGGTGCGCTGATTCGCTCATACGCCTGCGCGCCGGTCCTGCGAAGGTTCGTGGGAAAAAGCGGCAAGGGGGCCTTCTTGAGCCGGAAGCATTGCATCCGCCCTGCCATTGGACGCCGGTCGAGCCGCGCCGCCTCGTTCGTTGGACGAGTGCCTACAATCCTCAAACATTGCTCCGAACCGTGGCGCCGCGTGGCCGCAGATTTTGCGCCATCGTCTTCTCCGCTTCCGCCAATGACGTTCGCGACCGTCGATTTCTCGATTTGAAAAAGCAAAGGAGAAAGCGTGCCCCACGGTTCAATTATTGAATCGCCGAAACGGGAAGCTCAAACGGGGACAGAAGATCTGCGTCATATTCTCGTTGTCGACGACGACCCGATGGTGTGCATGGCCATCGAGGTCTATCTCCAGCGCAACAATTTTCGGGTGACGATCGCCGAAGGAGGGGAAGCCGGACTTCGCGCCCTTGAACACGAGCAGTTCGATCTGATGATCATCGATATCTTTATGCCGCACATGCGCGGGTTCGAATCGATCCGGATCTTTCACGAGCGGGCGCCGGCCGTTCCGCTGATCGCGATGTCCGGCTACGCTTTCGCAGATCTGAATTCGCCAGCCCCCGATTTCCTCCGGATGGCGCTGGAGCTCGGTGCGGCGCGCTGTCTGCGCAAGCCGTTCACGCCGCACGCGCTGCTCGCCGCCATCAACGATTGTCTGGCGGAGCACCGTCCCGACGGCGACCTTGCTTCGGCCGCGCGCCTGGGTTAGCGCGGCATCGGCCGCAGCGGTCGCGGGTAACCGTTCGTTTACCGCAAACGCGGATCTCGCGAATCCCGGCAAGGCACCAAGCGACGGTGGCGAGAGCGCCCCGGATTGCAGGCGGCTCGATACAATTCCGCGAATGCCGCGCCTATCGTCCTTCACGAGCAGGGCTTTCCCGCGCGCGCCGTCTCGCCGTTATCGGCACGTTTACCTAACGCGTCCCGCCTTCGCGGCGTGGCGCCGGCTTTGCCGAAAAGCGCTGTCGCATGCGGTCGAACGGCAAACTTGTCTTCAATATCCGTATTAGCACGGAGGATGAAATTAACGGGACCGTGAAAGGGGATGTCTAACGATCCAAATAGGGCTTCCGTCCATGCCAAGCGTGGCTCGAGCGTCGAGGTCCAGGTCCAGGTCAGTAAGGCAGGCGTAGCTCATGGATGATCTGTTGCGGGAGTTTTTGACGGAGACCAGCGAGAGCCTGGACACCGTCGACAATCAGCTGGTGAAGTTCGAGCAGGAGCCGAACAACGCCAAGATCCTGGATAACATCTTC
>NZ_JADPJG010000021.1:92708-94712 GCF_023073335.1 Bradyrhizobium sp. 21 | reverse complement strand
CGCCAGCAAGGCGCGCGAGGTGCTGGGCTGGACGCCGAAGCGGAGTTTTGCAGAACTCGTCGCGGAAATGATGGCGAGCGATCTGGCGCAGGCAAAGTGGGACGCTGGCAGTGGCAAACACACCGTTTGAGCTGAAAGGCAAGAGCGTCTACGTCGCCGGCCACCGCGGCATGGTCGGCGCTGCGATTGCGCGGCGGCTCGCGCAAGAGGACGTCAGGCTCGTCACCGTGGCTAGGGGCGAGGTCGATCTGTGCAATCAGGCCGCGGTATTCGACTGGTTCGCGAAGACGCGGCCGCAGGTGATCTTCCTCGCCGCGGCCAAGGTCGGCGGCATCGTCGCCAACAACACGCTGCGCGCCGAGTTCATCTACGACAACATCGCGATCGCGGCCAATGTGATCCACGCCGCGCATCAGAACGGCGCCGAGAAGCTGATGTTTCTGGGCTCGTCCTGCATCTATCCGAAGCTGGCACCGCAGCCGCTGCGCGAGGATTCCGTGCTGACCGGTCCGTTGGAGCCGACCAACGAGCCCTATGCGATCGCAAAAATCGCCGGCATCAAGATGGCGGAGGCCTATCGCAGCCAATATGGCAGCGACTTCATTAGCGTGATGCCGACCAACCTCTACGGCCCCGGCGACAATTATCACCCGGAACTGAGCCATGTGGTCGCCGCCCTGATCCGTCGCTTCCACGAGGCCAAGGTTGCGGGCGCGAAGCGGGTCATCGTCTGGGGCACCGGCACGCCGCGGCGCGAGTTCCTTTATGTCGACGACATGGCGGATGCCTGCGTGCACCTGATGAAGACCTATTCGAGCGCCGAGCTGGTCAACATCGGCACCGGCGAGGACATCACCATCGCCGAATTCGCCCGGGTCGTTGCCGAAATCGTCGGCTACACCGGTGAGATCAGTTTCGACAGCTCGCGTCCCGACGGCACGCCGCGCAAGCTGCTCGACGTCAGCCGCCTCGCCAGGCTCGGCTGGCGCGCGACGACATCGCTTCACGATGGCTTGAAGCGTGCCTATGTGGCGTATCTGTCGCATACGTAGAATGCAGCAAATGCATGTCGCGTGTTTCAGGAGTTGTCCGCAACGCCTGTTACGCGCGGCGGCTAAGGTTTATTCGGTTCGCGAAGCAACCTGCCCTAATGTTGGGCGTGCGGCCGGATAGAGAAATGTCTAGGGTGTTCAGTGGAACATCCGTCGTCAACGGAGAGAGTTTTTCATGCGAATCGCGATGATCGGGACGGGCTATGTGGGACTGGTGTCCGGGGCCTGCTTTGCGGATTTCGGTCACGACGTCATTTGCGTCGACAAGGACGAGAAGAAGATCGGGGCACTTCATCGCGGCGAGATCCCGATCTACGAGCCCGGGCTCGACGAACTCGTTGCGACCAACGTCAAGGCCAAGCGGCTGGCGTTCACTACCGATTTGTCGAAGCCGGTCGCGGAGGCCGATGCCGTGTTCATCGCGGTCGGCACGCCCTCGCGTCGGGGCGACGGCCACGCCGATCTGTCCTATGTCTACGCCGCCGCGAAAGAGATCGCGCAGTCGCTGTCCGGCTTCACCGTGGTGGTGACGAAGTCGACCGTGCCTGTGGGCACCGGCGACGAGGTCGAGCGCATCATTCGCGAGGCTAACCCCAAGGCCGACGTCGTCGTGGCCTCGAACCCCGAATTCCTGCGCGAGGGCGCGGCGATCCGCGACTTCAAGTTCCCCGATCGCGTCGTCGTCGGCACCTCCGACGAGCGCGGCCGCAAGGTGATGGGCGACATCTATCGGCCGCTATCGCTGAACCAGGCGCCGCTGATGTTCACGGAGCGCCGCACCGCCGAGATGATCAAATACGCGGCCAACGCCTTCCTCGCGACCAAGATCACCTTCATCAACGAGATCGCGGACCTCTCTGAAAAGGTCGGCGCCAACGTCCAGGAAGTGGCGCGCGGAATTGGTCTGGACAACCGCATCGGCACCAAGTTCCTGCATGCCGGCCCCGGCTTT
>NZ_JADPJG010000021.1:78032-92698 GCF_023073335.1 Bradyrhizobium sp. 21 | reverse complement strand
CACCAAGGCGCTGATCAAGATCGCGCAGGATTATGATGTGAGCTTGCGCATCGTCGAATCCGTGCTCGCGGTCAACGAGAACCGCAAGCGCGCGATGGCACGCAAAGTGAGCCAGGCGCTCGGCGGCTCCTTGCGCGGCAAGACCATCGCCGTGCTCGGCCTCACCTTCAAGCCCGACACCGACGACATGCGCGATGCGCCGTCGATTCCACTGGTCACGGGCCTGCTCGACATGGGCGCGAAGGTGAAGGCCTTCGATCCCGTCGGCATGGAGCAGGCCAAGGGCGAATTGCCCCATATCACCTATTGCGAGGATGCCTATTCCTGCGCGGAAGGCGCCGATGCGATCGTCATCGTCACTGAATGGGTGCAGTTCCGCGCGCTGGATCTCGACCGGCTGAAGGCGACCATGGCCCAGCCCGTCGTCGTCGATCTCCGCAACATCTACCGCCCCGAGGACATGGCTGCGGCGGGCTTCACCTATGAGAGCATCGGGCGGTCATCCCAAGCTTGACAGGTAAGCTTGGCAGATAAGCCCGACCGACGGCAATGCTGAGTTGGGCTTCACTCGCCCCGTCACGGGCGGGTGAAATCGTCTCCAATGCGGTATGGTCTGCTCGCATGAGGCGGCGGTACTTCGCCCGTCAGCCTCGGCTTTCGCGATGAGGACGGTCATGACCGACGACACGCACACGATCCGCAGCGGCGCTCTCACCGCGACTATCAAGGCACATGGCGCCGAGATGTGTTCGCTGGCGAGCGATGCCGGCGTCGAATTCGTCTGGCAGGCGGGGCAGGCGTGGCCGCGCCATGCACCGCTGCTGTTTCCGATCGTCGGGCGTCTCGCCAATGACGAATTGCAGCACCGGGGCAGGACGTACCGGATGACCCAGCACGGCTTCGCGCGCGACAGCCGCTTTGCGTGGGCGGAACGTGGCGAAAGTCGTTGTGCGCTGGTGCTCGAAGACAGCGAGACGACGCGCGCGCTCTATCCCTTCGCGTTCCGCCTGACCGCAACCTATTCGCTCGATGAAGCCGGTCTCGATCTTTCACTCGCGATCGCGAACACCGGCAAGGAGATATTGCCGGCCTCGCTGGGCGGCCATCCCGCCTTCAACTGGCCGCTTCAGCCGGGACTGGCAAAGGAGAGCTACGCGCTGACCTTCGCGAACGCAGAGCCATCTCCCGTCCGCCGTCTGGACGGCGGCTTGCTGCGCCCGGCAACGGAGCCAAGTCCCGTCAACGGCAACGTGTTGCCCTTGTCCGAGTCCCTGTTCGTCGGCGACGCAATCATCTTCGACCGGATCGGGAGCAACTCGGTCCGCTATGCCGCGGGGCAGGGTGCGTCCAGCGGGCCGTGGCTGAAAATGTCATGGCGCGGCTTTCGCGAGCTTGGCGTCTGGTCGAAGCCATCGGGCGCGCCGTTCCTCTGCATCGAGCCCTGGCGCGGCTATGCCAGTCCCGCCGGCTTCGACGGCGAGTTCAGCGACAAGCCGGGCCTGATGCACATCGCAGCCGGCGCAGAAGAGGTGTTGTCATTCCGGATCGAGGTCGGATCGTCCTGAGGCTGGACGGCCTTCGCGTACAAGCGGTTCTCAGACCTCGATCTGCATGAGGTCCTCGCCGAGCACGACAGGACCCGAATAGTCCCGCCTGACATCCGCGAGCAGCGCGTTCAGCATGGAATCGTCGGCGCGTGGCCGGTGGTGGGTCAGCGCGAGCTTTTTGACGCCGGCCGCTGCCGCGACCTTGCCGACCGTATCGCCGCAGGCGATCGTGAACTTCGCAAGACGGCGCAAGTGCTCGTTGTCGATCTCCGGCGTTGCGAGAAAGCAGCACTGGACGAGCAGGTCGGCTCCCTGTGCCAGCCGCTCGAGGCCGGGGCAGGCGACCGTGTCGCCGGAAATCGCAATGACCTTGCCCTCCGCCTCGAAGCGATAGCCCAGACACATCCAGCGCGCGAGAAAGGCCGGAGACATATCGAGGCCATCGCCATGCGAGACGAGCTCGGCGCTGATCTTCCAGCGCCCGGTGTCGAGAACGGGGCCCGGTATGATGTCCGTCGCGACGACCGGCTTCCAGCCGCCGAAGCTCGGCTCGCCCTGATCCCGCCAGCTGATGTCCTTGTCGTACACCTGCGTGATCAGCGTATTGACCAGCCGTTCGGTATCCGGCGGCCCATAGATGCGCAGATCGTCCTTGCGGCCATGCATCCATGAATTGAGCATCACGTCGTAGAGGTCGCCGATGTGGTCGAAATGGTGATGGGTGAGAAAGACCGTGTTGATGGAGCCAAGCGGCACGCCGGCCTTGCTGAGCTGCACCATGACGCCGCGGCCCGCGTCGATCAGGATATTTTCCTCGCCGAGCCTGATCAGCGTGGTCGTCGCCATGCGGCGCGGGTCCGGGCGCGGGCCGCCGGTGCCGAGCAGGATGACTTCCATGGCATCACCTCCCGGTGCAGACCTCTCGGGGCGCACAATAGATTTGAAGCTCTTGGCGGGGCAAGCTGCCGCGGGCCACCGAGGAGCGGGCCGCGCAGAGCCAAAGGTTCTGCACAACTGCCGCTTGTGCCTGCCTAGTCTCGCACATGTTGCCCGGGATGAGAATTGTGGGCCAATTCATACTTAATGCGTCAAGACCATGACCAATATTGTTTGGGCGTCACAACACGCCTAGTATTCGGCAGGCAATTCGGGGGCTCGAATAAGTCGTGAATGTTCGTTCACAGGACATCGCATTGCGCGACGACTTGAATTTTCAAGCCGGGCCGCAGGCACACAGCACATCCAACAACGTGGCTGATTCCGCACTTCAGGCACCGCGTCCCGCTGGCCGCGAGCGGCTGATCGTCGTCGAAGACGATCCGGTGACGCGGACGATGCTGGTCGGTTATTTCAGCGAGAACAATTTCGACGTGGTCGGCGCCGGCTCTTGCGCGGAATGCCGCCAGGCGCTGCGCGGGCGCACCGATCTCGTCTTCCTCGACTTGCAACTGCCTGACGGCGACGGCTTCGATCTCGCCAAGGAGATCCAGGCGACCAGCAATGCGGGCATCATCTTCGTGACCCGCCGCGACACCGACGTCGATCGCATCCTCGGCCTCGAGATCGCCGGCGACCACTATGTCACCAAACCGATCAATCTGCGCGACCTGCTGGCGCGCGCGCGCAGCGTGCTGCGGCGGCGCTCGATCGATCGCAAGGCGGCGCGCAACCACAATTCGATCGCCTTCGGCGACTGGATCATCGACCTGACGCGGCGTGAGCTGCTCGGCAGCGACGGCAAGCCCGTCGCGTTGACGCGCGCCGAGTTCGACCTGCTCGCAGCGCTCGTCGGTGCCGACGGAAGGCCGCTCAGCCGCGACTATCTGATCGAGGTCGTCAGCAACCGCCAGGCCGAGGTCGACATCCGCACGGTGGATGCGCTGGTGGCCCGGCTGCGCCGCAAGCTCGTCGGCAGCGGCACGCCCGTGATCACCACCGTCACCGGCGTCGGCTACAAGCTCGCGCTGAGCGAGCGGCTCTAGCGGCATCGGTCGAGAGACCGGGTCGCCCTCGCGCCTATCGCGCGCGGGCGCTCTGGTCTGTCACTGTCCTTTGCGCAGCCCCGGCCAACCGGTCGTCGACCGCATAGAGCGTGCAGGTCGGCGACCATTTCATGCAGGCGGCAAGCGAATCGCGCTGGGCGTCGTCTGTCGTCGCCCGTCCCGAACGCCAGCCGTAACCGCCGTTCGGCGACACCGCAAACGCCTTGTGCGGCATCGTGCTGGCGAGATAGCGCCCGAATTCGGCGCGCGCGGCCTCGTTGAGCTGGCCCGGCGGCGGCAGCGGATCGGGCGGGCCCAACATGTCATGGCCTAGCGAGCGCTCGCGCAGGAAGGCGTCGAGATACGGCGTCCATTGCGGACGGCCCACCACCGAATAGAGATAATGGCCGTCGTCGCTATAGGGCGGCGCCGCGATGAACTTCGCGTTGCCGCCACTGGCGCGAAATCCGTCATGGAGGCGACGCGCGAGATCGGGGCCGAAGAACGAGTCATTGCTGGCATAAACCCACAGCATCGGCACGCGGGAGGTTTTGCCGAACGTCGCAAAAGCCTGCACCAGCCCCTCAGGATTGCAGACGTCGTCGTCGTCGCGCGAGCCGCGGCCGCCGGCGAAGCTGATGGCTGCGACGAGACCGGGCGGCGCCTGCGCGGTCAGCGCGACGGTGGCGAGCCCGCCGGCGGAATGGCCGGCCGCGATCATGCCCGATGTCGTCACGTCCGCCCTGCGCCCCATCGCGTCGATCGCCGCCCGCAAATCCGCCACGGCGACCGCGGCCGCCGGCAGATAAGCGGCGTTGGCGCAGCCACCGACGCTGTCGACGCGCCCGCCCGGCGAGGTGCCGTAGCCGCGCCGCATCACGATCAGCGCGGCAAAGCCGCGCCGGGCATATTCCAGCGCGATGCCGTAATATTTGTGCGCGGACATCGTCGCGCGGTCGTCGAAACTGCGCGGCGAGCCGTGGCTGAGCAGCGCGAGCGGATAGCGCTTGGTCCCGGCCGGCCGAACCAGGAACGCCTCCAGCCCCTGCGGCCCGGCCTCCGTCATCGGGATGCGCAGATCCTCGGTGTAGAATTCGGCCGCCATCGCATTGGGCACCATGCCAGCCGTTGCAAGCCAGGCAATCAGAAGAACCAAGAGCCTGTGAAACAGCAGCATGCCCGACTCGAAAAGCCCAGATCTGAAAGACCATAGCATGTTCTCAGGAACGCCTCCCCCGTTGCGCGTGTTGTGCCCTTGGCGGGCACCCACCGGATGCTATGGTATCGCCAGCGATCTCTACGACAGGACGAGGATAATCCCAGTGGCTGATGTCAATCCCGCGGCGGGCAAGCAGGTCTCGCCGGACGCGCTCACCAACGTTTCGCGGCTGGTGACGGCCTATTTCGCCGGTAAGCCTGACGTCACCGATCCCGCGCAGCGGGTGGCGTTCGGCACGTCAGGCCATCGCGGCACCTCGTTCAAGAACAGCTTCAACGAGGGCCATATCCTCGCGACCACGCAGGCGATTTGTGATTACCGGCGGGAAAAGGGGCTGACCGGTCCACTCTTCATCGGCATCGACACCCATGCGCTGGCCGAGCCGGCGCTGGTCAGCGCCGTCGAGGTGTTCGCGGCCAACGGCGTCGACATCATGATCGACAAGGACGGCGGCTACACGCCGACGCCGGTGATCTCGCACGCGATCCTGACCTACAACAAGGGCCGCACCTCTGGCCTTGCCGACGGCGTCGTCGTCACGCCCTCGCACAATCCCCCCGAGGACGGCGGCTACAAATACAATCCGCCGCATGGCGGGCCGGCGGACACCGACGCGACCTCCGTGGTCGAGAAGCGCGCCAATGCCTATCTTGCCGATGGCCTCAAGGGCGTGAAGCGCGTCGACTACGCCAAGGCGCTCAAATCTTCGAGCGTCCACGCTCACGACTTCGTCACGCCCTACGTTGCCGATCTCGGCAACGTCGTCGATCTCGAGCTCGTCAAATCGGCCGGCGTCAATATCGGCATCGATCCGCTCGGCGGCGCCGCCGTGCATTACTGGCATCCGATCATCGAGCGCTACGGCCTGAAGGCCACCGTCGTGAACGAGGCGATCGATCCGACCTTCCGTTTCATGACGGTGGACTGGGACGGCAAGATCCGCATGGACTGCTCGTCGCCCTACGCGATGGCAAGCCTGATCGCGATGCGCGACCGTTTCGACGTCGCCTTCGCCAACGACACCGATGCCGATCGGCACGGCATCGTGACCCGCACCGGCGGCCTGATGAATCCAAACCATTATCTCGCGACCGCGATTTCCTACCTGTTCGCGCACCGTCCGAACTGGGGCAAGGATGCCGCGATCGGCAAGACCGTGGTGTCGAGCTCGATCATCGACCGCGTCGCCAAGAAGCTCGGCCGCAAGCTGGTCGAGACCCCGGTCGGCTTCAAATGGTTCGTCGACGGCCTCCTCACGGGCGGCTTCGGGTTCGGCGGCGAGGAGAGTGCGGGCGCCTCGTTCCTGCGCCGGGACGGCACGGTGTGGACCACCGACAAGGACGGCATCATTCTCGGCCTGCTCGCAGCCGAGATCATGGCCAAGACCGGCCGCGATCCGAGCCAACTCTTCAATGATCTCACCGCCGAACTCGGCGTGCCCCATTATGCGCGCATCGACGTCGCCGCCACGACGCCGCAGAAGAACATCCTGAAGTCGGTGACGCCCGAGCAACTCGGCCTGAAGGATCTCGCCGGCGATCCCGTCCGCGCCACCCTGAGCAAGGCGCCCGGCAACGGCCAGCCGTTCGGCGGCATCAAGGTCGAGACCGATTTCGGCTGGTTCGCGGCGCGGCCGTCGGGCACCGAGGACGTCTACAAGATCTACGCCGAGAGCTTTCGCAGCACGGAGCACCTGAAGCGGATCCAGCAGGAAGCCCAGGCGGGATTGGCGAAGGTGTTCGGGGCGTAAGTCCCAAGAGAGCGAGTGACGCTTTAGCCGCGGCGACGGTGCGCGCCCTCTCCCGCTTGCGGGGGAGGGTTGGGGTGGGGGTGCCTCCGCGTCGGGATTGTCTGAGGTTTGCGGAGAAAGTCCCTGGGTGGAGAGAGCCCCCACCCGGCGCTTCGCGCCGACCTCCCCCGCAAGCGGGAGAGGTTGACCGAGTCCGACGACGCGATCTAACCATCAGATACGATTGTATACATTTAATTCGATTTAGGTATCATATTACGGTTTAACTCTCGCTTCTCGCCAGTTACTGTATACATAACGTATTCAACAGCCTTGGGAGCGAGACCGGTGACAAAATCCTTCCCCATGAATGCCTGGTACGCCGCCGCCTGGGATGCCGACGTCAAGCCGGCGCTGTTGCCGCGGACCATCTGCGGCAAGCATGTCGTGATGTACCGCAAGGCCGATGGCTCGGTCGCCGCGCTGGAGGATGCCTGCTGGCACCGCCTGGTGCCGCTGTCGAAGGGCCGGCTCGAAGGCGACACCGTCGTCTGCGGCTATCACGGCCTGAAATACAATGCGCAGGGACGCTGCACCTTCATGCCCTCGCAAGAGACCATCAACCCGTCGGCCTGCGTCCGCGCCTATCCCGTGGTCGAGCGTCACCGCTACATCTGGCTCTGGATGGGCGATCCCGCGCTGGCCGATCCCGCGTTGGTGCCCGACATGCACTGGAACCACGATCCGGCCTGGGCCGGCGACGGCAAGACCATCCACGTCAATTGCGACTATCGCCTCGTGCTCGACAATCTCATGGACCTCACCCACGAGACTTTCGTGCACGGCTCCTCCATCGGCAACGAAGCCGTCGCCGAAGCGCCGTTCGACGTCACCCATGGCGAGAAGACCGTCACGGTGACGCGCTGGATGCGCGGCATCGAGGCGCCGCCGTTCTGGGCGAAACAACTCGGCAAGTCCGGCCTCGTCGACCGCTGGCAGATCATCCGCTTCGAAGCGCCGTGCACCATCGCGATCGACGTAGGTGTCGCCCCGACCGGCACCGGTGCGCCAGAAGGCGACCGCTCGCAGGGCGTCAACGGCTTCGTGCTCAACACCATCACGCCCGAGACCGACAAGACCTGCCACTATTTCTGGGCCTTCGTCCGCAACTATCAGATCGGCGAGCAGCGCATCACCACCGAGATCCGCGACGGTGTCTCCGGCATCTTCCACGAGGACGAGCTGATCCTCGAAGCGCAGCAGCGCGCGATGGACGAGAACCCCGATCGCATCTTCTACAACCTCAACATCGACGCCGGCGCGATGTGGACGCGCAAGCTGATCGACAAGATGGTGGCCAAGGAAAACGGGCCGCAGCACCTTCAGGCCGCGGAGTAGCAGATCATGGCCGAGCGCGAGGTCGACCGCTCCGTCTCGCAGACCGTGAAGGCGCAGCTCGCGCTGCGCGACCAGCTCCTGTCGGGCGCGTTGCGCCCGGGCGAGCGCATCTCCGAGCTGCAGGCGGTGGAGACGACCGGCGCCTCGCGCACCCCGGTGCGCATGGCCCTGGTGCGGCTGGAGGAGGAGGGCCTGCTGGAGGCGATCCCGTCCGGCGGCTTCATGGTCAAAGCGTTTTCGGAGCGCGACATCTCCGACTCCATCGAGCTGCGCGGGACGCTGGAAGGCCTCGCCGCCCGCTTCGCCGCCGAGCGCGGCGTCTCGGCGCGCGAGCTCGAGCCGCTGAAGGAATGTTTGGCCGCGATCGACGAATTGCTGGGCCAGGTGCCGATCTCGGTGGACGCGTTCTCGTCCTATGTCGCGCTGAACGCGCGCTTTCATGCGCTGCTCACGGAATTGTCGCGCAGCCCGCCCTTGATCCGGCAGATCGACCGCGCCTCGGCGCTGCCGTTCGCCTCGCCAAGCGGCTTCGTGATGGCGCAATCCGCGTTGCCGGAGGCCAAACAGATCCTGATCATCGGGCAGGAGCATCACCGCGTCGCGATCGACGCGATCGAGAATCGCGAGGGCGCCCGCGCGGAGGCCGTCATGCGCGAGCATGCGCGGCTCGCGGTGCGCAATTTGCGGCTGGCGCTGCGCAACCGGACCCATCTCGACCTCCTGCCGGCGCTCGCGCTGATCAAGACCGCAACCGATTGAGGGGAGTGCCATGCGCTTCATCGAAACCTGGATTCCCGCGACGCTGCTGTCGACGCGCGATCTCGCGCCCGGCATCCGCGAATTCCTGATCCTGCCGGATCAGTTCGACGGCGCCGCCTATCCGGTCGGCAGCCACATCAATGTCAACATGACCATCGACGGGCAGCCCGAGACGCGGTCCTATTCGCTGGTCGGCGAGGCCACGCCGCGCGGCCTCAAGATCGCGGTGCGCCGCGCCGAGGATTCCCGCGGCGGCTCGCGCTACATGTGGTCCTTGCAGCCGGGCGCGCGGCTCGACATCACGCGGCCGTCGTCCCTGCTCGCGGTCGACTGGGCTCGTCAAAACTATTGCCTGGTTGCCGGCGGCATCGGCATTACCCCGATCCTCGGCGCTGCGCAGGCGCTGGCGCGGCGCGGCGCTGACGTCACGCTGCACTATGCCGTGCGCTCGCGTGCCGAAGCCGCCTATCTCGATGATCTCGCTTCCATGCTCGGTGAGCGCCTCGTCGTCCATCCCGGCGACGAAGGCCGGCGGCTCGATCTCGACGCGCTGTTCGCATCCCTGCCGCAAGGCGCGCTGGCGCTGTTCTGCGGCCCGATGCCGATGCTCGATGCCGCGCGCCACGCCTGGATCGGCGCCGGCCATCCGCTTCCCGATCTCCGCTACGAGACTTTCGGTTCCAGCGGCACATTGCCGACCGAGACGTTTCGCGTACGTCTGAAGGGCTCCAATGTCGAGCTCGAGATCCCGCGCGAGCGCTCGATGCTCGACGTGCTCAACGCCAGCGGCCACGACGTGATGTACGATTGCAAGCGCGGCGAATGCGGCCTGTGCGCCATCGACGTCGTCGAGGTCGACGGCGAGATCGACCATCGCGACGTCTTCTTCAGCGACCATCAGAAGCAAAGCAATCAGAAGATCTGCGCCTGCGTCTCCCGCGCAAGGGGTACCATCACGGTGGACACGCTGCTGCGGGCGGATGCGATCTAATCGGCAGTGAGCGAGATTTCGTTGAGAGCAATAGAAGAGGCCGCGGGCTCCTCGCCTCTCCCGCTTGCGGGAGAGGTCGGCGCGTAGCGCCGGTTGAGGGTTCTCTCCTCGGGGCATCCAGTATGCCGCGGCGGCTCGGCTGATCACTATTGCCGCGGCGTACCCGGTCAAGCCGGGCGATGACAGGAGTGTCTAGGCACGCCGTCACCGCCCCAACTGTTTCGGATCATAATAGAATCGTTCTTCGATCAGCAGATCGCCGCGCCAGGTCTGCCAGGCGATCTCGTCGAGACTCCGCGTGACCCCTTCGGTATTGGTGAAGCTGAAGGTCCAGCGGGTCGCGACATGGTCGCCCTCGATCAGGCTTGGGCCGATGCGCACCGCCTTGACCTCCCTTGAGGCCGCCAGAACACCACGCTCCTTGGCGACGAGCTTGTCGCGGCCGACCGTCGGTGCGGCGTTGTTCTCGTAGGTCGCGGCATCAGGCGTATAGAATTGCTCGATCGCCCCGACGAAATCGCCGGCCTCCAGACGCTTTGCAAACGCTTCGACGACGTCGCGACTCGGCATGGCAACCTCCCGATCAAAACAGACTGATAGTCGGTAAATACCGACCGGTAGTCGAAAAGTCAACTGGCCGCCTGCGGCGAATTCGGTTAGACGAGACCCATGGCGAAACAGGCGGAGCGGCGGGCAGCGACATCGGAGGCGATCCTGACGGCGGCGCGCCGCTTGTTCGGGACACAAGGGTTTGCCGCAACGACGATGGACGAGATCGCCGAGGCCGCCGGCGTCGCCAAGGGCGCGGTCTATCATCACTTCAAGACCAAGGAGGCGGTGTTCGAAGCGGTGTTCGACAACGTCTCGCGCGACCTCGTCACCGAAATCGACAGCGCCGCACGCACCGAGAAGGACGTGCTCGCCGCGATGGTCGCCGGCACCCAGCATTATTTTGCCGCGACCGCCAAGGGCCCGACCGGCCAGATCATCCTGCGCGACGGGCCAGCCGTGCTCGGCTGGGAGCGCTGGCGCGAGATCGACGCCAAACATTTCGGCGGCAAGCTGCCACGTGCCATTGCGGCCGCCATGGAGGCCGGCCTGATCGCGCGGCAGCCGGTCGAGCCGCTGGCGCGGCTGCTGCTCGGCGCGGTGACGGAGGCCGCGGTCGCCTGCGCCGGGCGCGCGGACATCGCAAGGGCGGGCGCGGAATATGCCCGTGCGTTCAAGTCGCTGGTCGAGGCGCTGCGCCTGCGTGCATGATCGTGCTAAGTCACGAGAACGGAAACGCCCACCAACAAGAAGAACAGTAGCGCATGAACGCAACTTCCTCCCTTATGCCCTCCGATCCTGAGTTCGACTACATCATCGTCGGCGCCGGCTCTGCCGGCTGTGTGCTCGCCAACCGGCTGTCGGCGAACGGCAAGCACAGCGTGCTGCTGCTCGAGGCAGGCCCGAAGGATTCCAACATCTGGATCCACGTCCCGCTCGGCTACGGCAAGCTGTTCAAGGAAAAGACCGTCAACTGGATGTACCAGACCGAGCCCGAGCCCGAGCTGAAGGGCCGTCGGGTGTTCCAGCCGCGCGGCAAGACCTTGGGCGGATCGAGCTCGATCAACGGGCTGCTCTATGTCCGCGGCCAGCACGAGGATTACGACCGCTGGCGCCAGCGCGGCAACACGGGCTGGGGCTATGACGACGTGCTGCCCTATTTCAAGAAGGCCGAGAACCAGTCGCGCGGCGCCGATCAATATCACGGCAGCGGCGGTCCGCTGCCGGTCTCCAACATGGTCGTCACCGATCCGCTGTCGAAAGCGTTCATGGACGCCGCGGTCGAGACCGGTCTGCCCTACAATCCCGATTTCAACGGTGCTACCCAGGAAGGTGTCGGCCTGTTCCAGACCACGACGCGCAATGGCCGCCGCGCCTCGACGGCGGTGGCCTATCTCGGCCCGGCCAGGACGCGCGGCAATCTCAAGATCGAAACTGGCGCGCTCGGCCAGCGCGTGCTGTTCGAGGGCCGCCGCGCAGTCGGCGTTGAATACCGCCAAGGCGCAACCGTGCGCCGCGCCCGCGCGCGCAAGGAGATCGTGCTGTCGAGCGGCGCCTACAATTCGCCGCAGCTGCTCCAGCTCTCCGGCGTCGGGCCTGCCGATCTCCTGCGCAAGCACGGTATCGATGTCGTGCTGGAGGCGCCGGGCGTCGGCCACGATCTCCAGGACCATATGCAGGTTCGCATCGTGATGCGCTGCTCGCAGAAGATCACGCTGAACGACACCGTCAATCATCCGCTCCGCCGCACGCTGGCCGGCGCGCGCTACGCCCTGTTCCGGAAGGGATGGTTGACGATCGCGGCGGGGACGGCGGGCGCGTTCTTCAAGACCAGTCCGCGGCTGGCCTCGCCCGACATCCAGGTCCACTTCCTGCCGTTCTCGACCGACAAGATGGGTGAGAAGCTGCATGATTTCTCCGGCTTCACGGCGTCGGTGTGCCAGCTCCGTCCCGAAAGCCGCGGGTCCCTGCGCATCAAAAGCGCGGATCCGACGGTGCCGCCAGAGATCCGCATCAACTACATGTCGACCGAGACCGACCGCACCACCAATGTCGAAGGTCTGAAGATCCTGCGCAAGATATTGAATGCGCCGGCGCTGAAGCCGTTCGTGGTCAACGAAGTCGATCCCGGGGCGAAGGTATCCACGGACGCGGAGCTGCTGGATTATTGCCGCGAGCGCGGCAGCACCATCTACCATCCGACCTCGACCTGTCGTATGGGCAATGACGCGCTCGCGGTGGTCGACCAGCGGCTGAAGGTGAGGGGGCTCGAAGGCCTTCGCGTGGTCGACGGTTCGATCATGCCGGACCTCGTGTCGGGAAACACCAACGCGCCGATCATCATGATCGCCGAAAAGGCCTCCGACATGATATTGGAGGATGCACACTAGGAGCTTTCGAACTTGGCTATGCGATTCAGGATCGGCACACGCAAGAGCGCGATGGCGCTGGCACAGACGGAAGAGATCGCGCGCCGCCTGACCGCCGCCATGCCCGATCTCGACGTCGAGATCGTCAAGTTCGACACCACGGGCGATCTCGACCAGACCAGCAAGCTGTTGCCCCACGGCGGCAAGGGCGGTGCCTTCGTGGCGCAGATTCGCGCCGCCGTGCTGTCGGGCGAACTCCAGGCAGCGATGCACTCGTTGAAGGACATGCCGGGCAACGAGGACACGCCGGGCCTCGTCATCGGCGCCACGCTGTCGCGCGATCCGGCCAGCGACGCGCTGGTGCTGCGTGACGGCGTGACGGTCGAGGCGCTGCGCCATTCGCGCGGCAAGGGTTTCAAGATCGGCACCAACGCGGTGCGCCGCGCCGCCTATGCGCGGCGATTATTCCCCGACGTCGAGATCATTCACTTCCGCGGCGCCGCGGACACCCGCGTGCGAAAACTCGACAATGGCGAGAAACAGCGGCTGCCGGACGGCGGCACGGTGGGACCTGCGGATGCGCTGATCATGGCGCGGTCCGGCCTCGACCGCGTCGGCCTTTCTCACCGCATGGCCTACGAGTTTACCGCGACGGAGATGCTGCCCGCGGCGGGCCAGGGCATCGTTGCCGTCGAATGCGCTGCACAGGACTGGCAGACGCGGCAAATCCTGTCATCGATCGACGATCCCGCTGCGCACGCCTGCGCCGATGCGGAACGGGAAGTGCTGTGGGTACTGAATGGCCACTGCAATTCGCCCATCGCAGGCTTCTCGACGATTGCTGGCGATCAGATGTCACTGACGGCGTCCGTGCTCGATCTCTCCGGCAACATCATCATCGAGGTTTCACACGCTGGCCCGGCCAACCGCCCGCGCGAACTCGGCCGTGCGGTGGGTTTGGATTTGCTGACGAAGGGCGCCGCCGAGATCATCGAACGCAGCCGGCCGCGTTAAGCTCTTACCGAAATGTCATGTGAGCGATGATGGCATCATGCGCCTGTTTTGCCCGACGGGTCAAATGGCCTCGCGGCAGGGCGCGACCTATGCCGGCCTAGATTTTTCAATGACTTGTCTACTGTGCATGGGGTTGTTTTCGCGATTTTTGTTTTTTCGCTCCCCAGGACACGAAATAAATTACCCGCGCACGCGCTTCAGCATCTGCTCGACATGAGCGATCGGCGTCTCCGGCTGAATGCCGTGGCCGAGATTGAAGATCAGCCGCCCTTGCGCGAAATTCGTCAGCACGTTGTCGACCGCGCGATCCAGCGCCGCGCCGCCCGTGATCAGCGCCAGCGGGTCGAGATTGCCCTGCACGGCGACGCGGCTCTGCACGCGCTCGCGGATGAAGGCCGGCTCCGCGGTCCAGTCGATGCTGACGGCGTTGACGCCTGTTACCTCGACATAGCCCGGCAATTGCGCGCCGGCGCCGCGGGGAAAGCCGATGATCTTCGCATCGGGCACTTTCGCGCGCACGCCTTCGACGATGCGGCGCGTCGGCTCGACCGACCAGCGCGCGAACTCGGCAGGCGGCAGCACGCCCGCCCAGGTGTCGAAGATCTGCAAGGCATTGGCGCCGGCAGCCAACTGCGCCAGCAGATATGCGATCGAGTTCTCGACCAGCACCTCGATGATTTTCGCAAACGCCTCCGGATGCCGGTAGGCCATCATCCGCGCCGGCGCCTGGTCCGGCGTGCCGTGGCCGGCGACCATGTAGGTCGCCACCGTCCACGGCGCGCCGCAGAAGCCGATCAGCGCGATCGCAGGATCGAGCGCGCCGCGCACGATCCGCAGCGCCTCGAACACCGGCGCGAGCTTGCCGAAATCGGCGT
Organism: Bradyrhizobium sp. 21; assembly: GCF_023073335.1. Taxonomy (GTDB): domain Bacteria; phylum Pseudomonadota; class Alphaproteobacteria; order Rhizobiales; family Xanthobacteraceae; genus Bradyrhizobium. The sequence goes on along the minus strand of NZ_JADPJG010000021.1, from coordinate 78,266 downwards.
GCTTCGCCAGCGTCGCGACCTTGGCGGGATCGTCCAGCGGTTCGAGCCTCGGACCCTCGCCAATTTCGAAGCGCACGGAGCGCCCGAGCGCATAGGGGATCACCAGAATGTCGGAGAAGATGATGGCCGCATCGAAGCCGAACCTCCGGATCGGCTGCAGCGTCACCTCGGCGGCAAGTTCCGGGTTGAAGCAGAGATCGAGGAAGCCGCCGGCCTTGGCGCGCACCTCGCGAT
>NZ_JADPJG010000021.1:39896-77975 GCF_023073335.1 Bradyrhizobium sp. 21 | reverse complement strand
CCCTGCCGCATCATCCAGACCGGCGGGATGACCTGCCGCTGGCCGGTGAGGACGTCGATGAAGGGCTTTGTCGCAGATTGGGGCACAAACGGTCCTGAAGATTGTTCCCGCTCCTGATACACCGCCGCGGTGCCGAGCGGAACAGGGGAACCAGCGCAATTGCACCGCGTTGATCAGCCAACGGAGGAAGAGATCATGGCTGAGACATTCAACCCCGCGCCGCATGACAAGCATGCCGACGATCTGCATGAAGCGCTCGCAGCCGATCGCGAGACCCATGCCAAGCTCGACGCCGGACTGGTCGACAGCTTCCCGGCCTCCGATCCCGTGAGCGCCGCCCAGCCAACGCCTTCGAAGGCCGATGCGGATGCCGACAATCCCTCGCTCTGGGACAAGGTTAAGGCCATCTTCAGCTAGCGGCGGGCACGCCGGATTCCGATAGGTTAGCTAATACCTTGTTAGCGATGCGCCGATCCCGGCGTCCGTACGACTACGGGAAATCGGGGACATTGCCGCATATTTCTGCCGGCGTTTCAGAGTTCAATAACAGAAGCAGCAGAGTTTCCGATCATCGGAGAATTCTGCCGCATGAACGCTGTGACCCAAAGAGCTGGATGGAACCGCCTGCCGCTGCGGGCGGCGGCGTTCGTCGCATTGACCTGCGCGACCATCCTCGGCGTCAGCGGCTGGCGGGAATGGGCGGCGCGCGATGCGGTGCTCAAGGGCGCCGAGACCGAGATGGCGAACGTTGCGCGCTCGCTGACGCAGCATGCCGAGGACAGCCTCGATCTCCTGGATTCAGGCGTCGTCGGCGTCGTCAGCCGGCTGGAGATGGACGGCACCGAGCCGGCCACGATCGGCAAGCTCAGGACCCTGCTGGAGACGCGCAAGAAGGCGATGGAGCGCGTGCACAGCCTCGCCATCATTGACGACCACGGCAACTGGCTGACAGCGCCCGGCACGATCGGCTCGACGCTTAACGGCGACGCGTTCTTCCGCTATCACCAGCTCTCCCCGAAACGAGAGCCCCATATCGGCCCTCCCGTGAAGAGCTTGCTGGATGGCGAATGGGTCGTCACCTTGTCGCGCCGCTTCAACAAGCTGGACGGCAGCTTCGGCGGCGTGGTGCTCGCCACCATCAGCTCCGGATATCTCTCGCATTTCTACGAACAGTTCGAGATCGGCCGCAACAGCTCGGTGGCGCTGATGCACGGCGACGGCCTGATCATCGCGCGCAATCCCAGCAACGACCGGTTCGTCGGCCGCAGCGTCGGCGACACCCCGCTATTCCGCGACGCCAGCCTGCAACGGCCGAGCGGCGCCTATCATTTCAAGTCGCCGCTGGACGGCGCCGCGCGCGTCAGCTTCTTCAAGCGCTCTGGCCGCTATCCGCTCGTCCTGCTCGCCACGGTCGACAAGGACGAACTGCTGGCGCCCTGGCGCGCCGCGGCGATCTCCCGCATGCTCTACGTGCTCGCGCTGGTCATCCTGATCGCGATCATCGGCGCGGTGCTGGTGCGACAGTTGCAGCGGGGCCAGAGCATGGCCGCCGCGCTGGTCGAGAAGGAAGCGCATTTCCGACTGTTGGCCGAAGGCTCCAGCGACATGGTGACCCGCATCGGGCTCGACGAGCGGCTGCGCTATGTCTCACCGTCTTCAATTCAAGTCGTCGGCTGGCGCGCCAATCAACTGATCGGGACGCCCGCGCTCGCAGGCATCAGCCCGGAGGACCGGCCGCAAGTCCAGGCGATCGTCGACGCCATGAAGCGTGGCGACACCGAGGAAGCGCGCGTCACCTACCGCAACGTGCACCGGCAGAATGGCGAAGTCTGGCTCGAATCGACCATGCGGGTGACCCGCAAGGACAATGGCCGCGTCGACGGCGTGGTCGCGATTTCCCGTGACATCACCGAGCAGAAGAAGCTCGAAACCAAGCTCGAGACGCTCGCGATCGAGGACGGTCTCACCGGGCTTGGCAACCGCCGCCGCTTCGACGAACGGTTGAAGGAGGAGTGGGCGCGCGCCTATCGCGAGCGCTCCAGCCTCTCCTTGCTGATGATCGACGTCGATCACTTCAAGTCCTACAACGACGAATACGGCCATCCCGCGGGCGATGCCTGCCTCCGGCTGGTGGCGCAGATCATCGCGGCCGAGATGCAGCGCCCCGGCGATCTGGCGGCGCGCTACGGCGGCGAGGAGTTCGCCATGCTGCTGCCGAACACGGACGCTGCGGGCTGCGCCCGGATCGGCGACCGGATCCGACGGGCGATCAGCGATGCGGGCCTCGTCCACACCAGCAACCATGCGTCCGGCTACGTCACCGTTTCGCTCGGCGGTGCGGCCTGCCGGCCGGCACTGGAGCGCACGGCTGGTGTGACCTCGCTCGTCGAAGCCGCCGACCAGGCCCTCTATGCCGCGAAGGAGGCCGGGCGCAACCGGCTGATGATGTCGGGCGAGGTGACCAACCTTCTGGCCAGGGCGTCCGGTCAGTAACACCGTTCAATAATGCGGCGGGCGCTCATTGGCCGCGCCCGGCGCATTCGTTTCGGCCTCCTGCAGCCGCTCGCCGAGCTCTGCAATCTTCCGCATCAGCGCGTCGATCTGCTTCCACTGCGCGGTGATGGTCTGGTTCAGCGTTTCGATCGTCTCGTCCTGATAGGCGAGGCGCGTCTCCAGCGTGTCGATGCGCTCGCCCAGAGTCTTGATCTCATTCGTCACGGCCGTGGCCCTTGTCTTTTTCGCGCAAACCGTGACTAAGCGCGACGCGCTCGTCGAACACGAAGCATTCGCCGCGCCAGCGGCTCTGCGCCTCCGGCACCTCTTCCAGATATTTCAGGATGCCGCCCTTGAGGTGATAGACCTCGGCGAAGCCGCGCGCGAGCAGATGCGCGCTCGCCTTCTCGCAGCGGATGCCGCCGGTGCAGAACATCGCGATCCGGCGGTGCTGGGCGGGATCGAGCTTGACTGCGGCAAAATCCTTGAACTCGCCAAAGCTCTTGATGCCGGGATCGACCGCGCCGTCGAACGTGCCCATCGCCACCTCGAAAGCGTTGCGGGTGTCGAGCACCAGCGTGTCGGGCGCCGCGATCAGCGCATTCCACTCGAGGGCGTTCACGTAGGTGCCGACCTGGCGGGTGGGATCGGCGGCCTCGTCGCCGAGCGTGACGATCTCCTTCTTCAACCGCACCTTGAGCCGCCCGAACGGCATCGCCTCGGCGGTGGAGAACTTCAATTCGAGATTGTTGAGCCTGCCCCCAAACATGGCGCCGTGCGCAAGCTCGTGGGCGAAGGCCTCGATTGCCTCGGGTGCGCCCGCGATCGTGCCATTGATGCCCTCGCGGGCGAGCAGCACGCTGCCCTTCAGCGAAAGCTGAGCGCAGAACGCGCGCAGCGGCTCGCGCAGCTCGTGGTATTCGGGCAGGGCGGCGAATTGATAGAAGGCGGCAACCTTGGTGATCATGACGGCTCGTTTAGCAGGCGCCCGCCGCCCAGAAAACCCGCATGGCTTCGGATGGCGAAAAGTCTATACGCCCAGCGGATGGCAGCCATTTCCCTGGTATGCCAGCATTGCCCCGGCGGGCCGGAATGTGTCATGTAAGCCCGGTTTTTCGAGATGGCGGGCCATCCGCGCTAGACGCCCAGTGAGAGCAAGAATTCGATGAGAAACTTCCATTTCCCCGGCAGGTCCACGGTCCACGCCACCAACGCGATGGTGGCGACCTCGCATCCGCAGGCGTCGCTCGCCGCGATCGAGGTGCTGCGCGAGGGCGGCACGGCGGTGGATGCGGCGGTGGCGGGCTCGGCCCTGCTCGGCGTGATCGAGCCGCAATCGACCGGTATAGGCGGCGACTGCTTCGCGCTGATCCAGCCGCGTGGCGAAGGCAAGATCATGGCCTATAACGGCTCCGGCCGCGCCCCGAAGGCAGCGAATGCCGACTGGTATCTCGAACGCAAGATGACGTCCGTGCCGCTGACCTCGGCGCATGCGGTCTCGATCCCCGGCGTGATCGACGCCTTCGCGACCGTTTTGCGTGATCACGGCAAGTTCGGCTTCGACCGGCTGCTCCAGCCCGCGATCAAGGCGGCCGAAGAAGGCTACGTCGTCGCCCCCCGCATCGCCTTCGACTGGAAGAACCAGTTCGAGAAGCTGAAGGGCGGCACCAACACCGAGCGTTACCTGCTGCCGGGCGGCAAGCCGCCCGTTGCCGGCGACGTCATCCGCCAGGCCGAGCTCGGCAAGACGCTGCGGGCGATCGCCAAGGACGGCCGCGACGCCTTCTACAAGGGCCCGATCGCGGAGGATATGGTCGAGACCCTGCGCGGCATCGGCGGGCTGCACACGCTCGACGATTTCGCCGCGCACACCACCGAGACGACGACGCCGATCGGCACCATGTATAAGGGCTACGACGTCTGGCAGTGCCCGCCGAACGGCCCGGGCCTTACGGCGCTGCTGATGCTCAACATCCTGTCGCGGTTCGACCTGACGAAGTATGCGCCGCTCAGCATCGAGCGCTTCCATCTCGAAGCCGAAGCCGCGCGCATCGCCTACATGCATCGCGAGCTGCATGTCGCCGACCCTGATCATATGCAGGTCGAAGTGTCGAAGATTCTGGCCAAGGAATTCTGCGACGAGCATATCGCCAAGATCCGCATGGACGGCATGCTCGATTTGCCGAACGTCGCGCCGCCGATGAATCCATCGACCATCTACATCACGGTCGTGGACAAGGACCGTAATGTCTGCTCGTTCATCAACTCGGTCGCGCATTCCTTCGGCTCGGCTATTGTCTCCAACAAGACCGGCGTGCTGTTGCAGAACCGTGCCGGTGGCTTCCGCATCCAGCCCGGCCATCCCAACTGTATTGAAGGCGGCAAGCGTCCGCTGCACACGATCATGCCGAGCCTGCTCACCAAGGGCGGCCGGTCCGTGATGCCGTTCGCGGTGATGGGCGGACAGTATCAGCCGGTCGGCCAGACCCATGTCGTGACCAATGTTCTCGATTACGGCTGTGACGTGCAGGAGGCGATCGACATGCCGCGCGGCCTGCATTACGAGGGCCAGTATCAGCTCGAGGATAGCGTGCCGGCCGACATCGTCGAGGGCCTGAAGAAGCTCGGTCACAAGACCACCAGCGTGGTCGGCCCGCTCGGCGGCGCCCAGGCGATCTGGATCGACTGGGACAAGGGCACGCTCACCGGCGGTTCCGATCCGCGCAAGGACGGCTGCGCGCTCGGATACTGACCACCGCGCACGGGTTCCCGGCGCAAGATCAGGAAAAGTTGACGGAGGGCGACGCGGCATTTGCTGCGTCGCCCTTTCTCGTTCGGAACGGACTTCATTGCTTCAGGTTAAGGGCCGATGAGCGGCGCAGGCGTGCGCTGCTTTGCTCGAAGCGGCGGAGGCCCTCCATGTCCGAAAAACCAGGTTCCGGAGCATCCGGATTCGATCGGCGCGCCTTCATGGCGGGCGCTGCCGGCAGTGCGCTGGTCCCTATGGCGGCGCGTGCAGCCGCGCAGGATGCGAGCGTGCCGGCCGCCCGGGATCCGGCGCTCCCCGTCGACGTCACGCTGCGGGTCAACGGCAAGGATAGCCGCCTGCGCATCGACGCTCGCACGACGGTGCTTGACGCGCTGCGGGAGCATCTCAAGCTCACCGGCAGCAAAAAGGGCTGCGACCATGGCCAGTGTGGTGCCTGCACGGTGCTGATCGACGATCGGCGTGTGGTGTCGTGCCTGACGCTTGCGCTCGCGGCCGAGGGGCAGGAGATCACGACGATCGAGGGCCTTGCCACCGACGATCGTCTGCATCCGATGCAGCAGGCCTTTGTCGACAACGACGCGTTTCAATGCGGCTATTGTACGCCGGGCCAGATCATGTCCGCCGTGGCCTGCGTCAAGGAGGGGCATGCGGGCAGCGAAGCCGACATCCGCGAATATATGAGCGGCAACATCTGCCGCTGCGCCGCCTATCCCAACATCGTCGCCGCCGTGAAGCAGGCCGCGCCCGAGATCATGAAAGGCTAGGCGCATGCGTCCGTTTTCGTATCAGAGGGCCACAGACCCTGACATGGCCGTGCAGGCGCTCGGCGCTGCCACGGCTGCGAACAATCCGTTGACGCAGGCCGCGGCACAGCCGCTCGCCGGCGGCACCACGCTGATCGATCTGATGAAGCTGGACGTGATGCGGCCCGCCGCGCTCGTTGATATCAGTCCGCTTGCGTCTGGCTGGTCGGCGATCGAATCCAAAGCTGACGGCTTGCGGCTCGGCGCGCTCGCAAAAATGTCCGATGTCGCCGCGCATGCCGAGATCCAGCGCAACTATCCGGTGATCGCCAATTCCCTGAATCTTGCCGCCAGCGCCCAGTTGCGCAACATGGCGACGCTCGGCGGCAACGTGATGCAGCGAACGCGCTGCAGCTACTTTCGCGATGTCTCCTATGAGAACTGCAACAAGCGCAGTCCCGGCTCGGGCTGTGCCGCCATGGATGGCGTCAATCGCATGCATGCGGTGCTCGGCACGTCCGATCAATGTATCGCGGCCTATCCCGGCGATTTTGCCCAGGCGCTGATCGCGTTGGATGCCATGGTCGAGATCACCGGCAGGTCCGGCATGCGCACCATGCCGTTCGCAGACTTGCACAAGGCGCCCGGCAAGACGCCCGACATCGAGACCACGCTTCAGCCGGGTGAGTTGATCTCGGCCTTCTCCATCCCCGGCCGCTGGCCGCGCTCGCTGTATCTCAAGGCGCGCGACCGCCAGTCCTACGAGTTCGCGTTGTCGTCGGCTGCGGTCGCACTCGACGTGCAGGACGGCACCATCAGGGACGCGCGCGTCGCGCTCGGTGGTGTCGCCACCGTGCCTTGGCGGGCGCGCGAGGCGGAGATGCTGCTGAAGGGACAGAAATTCGACGACGGTCTGGCGCAGCGAGTAGCCGATGCCGCTTTCGCGGATGCCAAAGGGCGCCAGCACAACAGCTTCAAGATCGCGCTTGGCAAGCGTGTGGTCGCGCGCGCGCTCCAGCAGGCCGTAACCATGGAGGTCCGATCATGACCGCTGCAGCTCCCGAGCCGAAAGCAAACATGGGCCACCCCGTGCCGCGCTATGACGCGGCCGCAAAGGTCACGGGCCGCGCGACGTATGCGTCCGACATGCCGCTCGACAACCCCGCCTATGCATTCCTGGTCACCAGTGCCATCGCCAAAGGCCGCATCGACGGTTTCGGTCTCGACGATGCCAAGGCTGTCCGCGGCGTGATCGACATCGTCACGCACGAGAACGCCCCGAAGCTGAAGGAGTCGAAACTGTTCAGCAATGGCGGTTATGCCGGCACCACGATCCAGCCGCTGAAATCGGCCGACATCGCCCATGACGGCCAGATCATCGCGGTCGTCATCGCTGAAACCTACGAGGCCGCGCGCGAGGCCGCCAATCGCGTCAAGGTCAGCTACACGGCCGTAGAGCCGAGTTCGAGCTTCGATTCGCCGGGAACGACCACGGCTGCGGCGAAAGGGCAGAACGCGCAATTCAAGGAAGACCCGGAGGCCGGCGATTTCGCCAAGGCGTTCGACCAGGCCGAGGTCAAGCTTACCGCCTCCTATGCCACGCCGACCCAGCACCACAACCCCATGGAGCTGTTTACGACGAGCTGCGCCTGGATGGGCGACAATTTGGTCATCTATGAGGGCAGCCAGTACGTCTATGGCCTGAAGAACGGCGTCGCCGAGCAGCTCGGCATCGACGCCGACAAGGTCCGTGTCGTCAATCCCTATGTCGGCGGCGGCTTTGGTTCGCGCGGCTCGATGACGCCGCGAACCGCGATCATCGCCGGCATCGCCAAACGCCTGAATCGGCCGATCAAGCTGGTGCCGACCCGCGACCAGGGTTTCACCATCGCGACCTACCGCGCCGAGACGCGCCACGAGATCAGGCTCGGTGCTGGTCGGGACGGCAAGCTGATGGCTTTGAGGCATGAGGGCGCGGAGGTTTCGTCGCGTCCGGATGCCTATTGCGTCGGCGGCACCAAGACGACGACGCGGCTCTACGCCTGCCCGAACGTCAGCAGTCTGGTGTCGATCGTGCGCGCCGACCGCAACACGCCGGGCTTCATGCGCTCACCACCGGAGGTGCCGTATCTGTTCGCGCTGGAGAGCGCGATGGACGAGCTCGCGGTGAAGCTGAACATGGACCCGGTCGAGCTCCGCCGCATCAACGACACCACCGTTGAGCCGATCGGCGGCAAGCCCTATACGTCGCGGTCGCTGATGGCGTGCTTCGATGAGGCCGCCAAGACGTTCGGCTGGTCGCAGCGCTCGCCGCAGCCGAAATCGATGTCTGACGGCGACTGGCTGGTGGGCTATGGCTGTGCCGCCACTTGCTATCCGACCCAGATGGCGCCGTCTGCCGCGCGCGTCCGCCTCCAGCGCGACGGCCGGACCCGGGTCGAGATCGCCGGTCACGAGATCGGCACCGGTGCCTATACCGTCATCGCCCAGACCGCGTCCGAGCGGCTGGGCGTGCCCCTGGAAAAGGTCGCGGTCTTCATGGGGGACAGCGACCTGCCGCCGGCGCCGGTGGCCGGCGGTTCGAACTCGACCGCCAGCACCTGCTCGGCGGTGATGATGGTGTGCGATCAGATCCGGCAAAGGCTGTTCAAGGCCGTGATGCCCGGCGACAGCCTGGCCGACAAGGCCAAGGAGACGGTTGGCATCAGCCAGACGCCGAGCACGCAGGCGGCGAAGAGCGATCGTCCGCTCGATATCGAGAAGGCCTTCGACGCGCTCGGTGTCGGCGTTGTCGAGGAATATGGCGAGTGGAAGCCGGAAGGCGCGCCGCTCGATTCATTCAAGGCGATGCATAGCGGGCACGCGAGGCTCATCGGCGGCCCCGAGATGAAGGACAAGATTGCCTATGCTTTCGGTGCCGAGTTCGTCGAAGTCCGCGTCAACCGGTTCACGCATGAAATCCGCTGCCCCCGGCTGGTGGGAGCGTTCGCGGCGGGCCGGATCATGAATCCGCGCACGGCGCGCAGCCAGCTCATGGGCGGCCTGATCTGGGGCATGTCCTCGGCGCTGCTGGAGGCCACCGAGATCGACGAGCGCAATGCGCGCTATGTCAACGACAATCTCGCCGACTATCTCGTGCCTGTGAACGCCGACGTGCCCAATGTCGAGGTGATCCTGCTCTCCGAGCAGGACGAACAGATCAACCCGGCAGGCGTGAAGGGCCTCGGCGAGCTTGCCAATGTCGGCACCAATGCGGCGATCTGCAATGCGATTTATCACGCCACGGGCCAGCGTATCCGCAAGCTGCCGGTGCGGCTGGAAAATATCGAGGTCTAAGGGGTGGAAACCGCATGCTCGTTGCGCTAGACACCTTCCGCCTCGAACGGAAGGTATCCTATGCAGCGTTTCCAGCGCGTGCTCCTCGCCATCATGTCGGCACTCGCGATCACATTGATCGCGAGCGGGTCCGATTTCGTTTCCACCACGGCCTTGGCCCAGACCGCAGGAAAATCCATGACCACAGCTTCAGGCTTGCAGACCATCGACAGCGTTGTCGGCACCGGCGCTTCGCCGAAGCCCGGCCAGATCTGCGTGATGCACTATACCGGTTGGCTCTATGAGAACGGCCAGAAGGGCAAGAAATTCGACTCGTCGGTCGATCGTAACGAGCCGTTCGAATTCCCGATCGGCAAGGGCCGCGTCATTGGCGGCTGGGACGAGGGCGTCGCCACGATGAAGGTCGGCGGCAAGCGCACGCTGATCATTCCGCCGCAGCTCGGTTACGGCGCCCGCGGCGCCGGCGGCGTGATCCCGCCGAACGCGACGCTGATGTTCGACGTGGAATTGCTCGCGGTAAAGTGAGCGAAGGTTTCCGCCAGCAAGAAGGTTTCCGCCAACAAAAAGACCGGCCTCGCGGCCGGTCTTTTCACTTTCAGCTATAGAGGCGCGTCAGTCCGCCGCGCGCTTGGCGGCTCCTGCGGCGCGATCAACCGCGTCCTTGGCGGCGTCCTTCGCATCGCCCATGGCCTGCTGGCCTTTGCCCTTCACCTCCTGAACGGCTCCTTCGCCCTTCATGCGGTCGGAACCGGTGGCTTCACCGATGCCCTGCTTGGCCTTGCCCATTGCCTCGTTTGCAGTGCCCTTGATCTTGTCGGTCGTGCTGTTCATGAAATTCTCCTTCCACTTCGTTCGCAAAGACAACGTCTGACGGCTATGAGGGTTCCGATTTTAGTATGGCTTGATGTCGCGGCTTTGGGTTAGTTTGCCGCGCACGGAACCAACAGAAAGCAAGTCCCATGACCGGCCATGACCATTCGCATTCCCACCATGACCACGGTCACGACGATCGCTGGAAACATGACGGCGTGCGCGTCATCCCCGGCAACCAGCTCGATACCAACGTGCCGTCGACAGCGGGCATGGACCGCGCGGCTGCCATCAATTTCGCGCGCGTTGGTGCGCAGAAATTGTGGGCGGGCACGGTCAGCATCAAGCCCGATGCCAAGACCGGCGCGCATCACCACGGCCATCTCGAAAGCGTCATTTACGTCGTGAAGGGCAAGGCGCGGATGCGCTGGGGCGAGAGCCTGCAATTCACCGCGGAGGCGGGCCCCGGCGACTTCATTTTCGTCCCGCCCTATGTGCCGCATCAGGAGATCAACGCCAGCCCGGACGACGTGCTGGAATGTGTGCTGGTGCGCAGCGACGGGGAGGCGGTCGCAATCAATCTCGACATCGAGCCGGTCGAGAAGCCGGAAACCGTCCTCTGGGTCGATCCCATTCACCGCGATCCGAACGAGAAGTAAGGCTGCCTAAAAGCCCGCGGGTTCTGTGCGACAGAACCTCGCAGGTGGGGGCAAAAAATATCCGGAAGCCGTGTCGGATGGCCGTTGGGCCATCCGTCCTTGGGCAGAACCCCGCCCAAGGAGCTCCGATGCCCAGGATGATTTTCCTCAATCTGCCCGTGACCGACCTCAACCGCGCTACCGCCTTTTACGAGGCGATCGGCGCGACAAGGAACCCGCAATTCAGCGACGACACGGCGAGCTGCATGGTCTTTTCCGAGACCATTTACGCGATGCTGACGACCCACGACAAATTCCGTCAGTTCACGCCGAAGCCGATCGCGGATGCCAAGATCTCGAACCAGGCGCTATTCTGCATCTCCGCCGACAGCCGGAACGAGGTCGACGAGATCGTGGACAGAGCCGAGGCTGCGGGCGGGGTGGCCGATCCCAGCCCGAAGGACGAATACAGCTTCATGTACGGTCGCAGCTTCGAGGATCCCGATGGTCACATGTGGGGGGTGAACTGGCTGGACATGGCAGCTGCCCCTGAGCGGCCCGCAATGGCGCACGCCTGATCGAAGCCCCGACAATCAGAATCTGAAGAGAGGAGCATTCAACATGTCGAAGGTCGTGCCCTGCATGTGGTTCAACGGCGATGCCGTAGAAGCCGCGGAGTTCTATGTTTCGCTGGTTCCAAATTCGGCGATCACGCACGTTCAGCGCAATGTTTCAGACAATCCATCCGGCAAGGAAGGGTCCGTGCTCGTGGTCGAGTTCACGGTGGCGGGACAGCCTCTGGTCGCGCTCAACGGCGGCATGAAGATGGAATACACCCATGCGCTCTCGCTGATGATCCATTGCGACGATCAGGCCCAGGTCGACAGCGTCTGGAATGCCTTCCTGGCCCATGGCGGCAAGGAAGAGCAGTGCGGCTGGCTCCATGACCGCTACGGCGTGTCCTGGCAGGTGGTGCCGAAGGTGATGTTCGAGTACCTCACGAGTCCCGACAAGGCGGCTGCCGCACGCGCGATGCAGGCCATGATGAAGATGGTCAAGCTGGACGTGGAGGTGTTGCGTCGGGCGTTCGAGGGCAAGTCGGCGGCGTGACGTCCGATGGCCTTGCCACATACTCACTGTCATCGCCCGGCCTTGACCGGGCGATCCAGTACTCCGAGACGGTGCTGTGATACGGAGAAGCCGCGGCGTACTGGATGCCCCGCCTACGCGGAGCATGACAGCGGAGGTCCGAGCTAGTCGCGCGCGAAACCCCGCCGCTAGTAATTAATCCGCAGCCCGATGCCGCCGTGGATGGTGTTGCCCACCGGCTGCGGGCCGAGCGTGCCGTTGGCGAACAGGTCCAGGATCCAGCCCTTTTGCACGCGGAAGCCGAGCCGGCCGCCATATTCGAACCAGCCCTGGTTGCCCATGGTCGGCACCACCATGCCGTCGCCGGTCACGGTGGCGACGATGCCGCTGCGGCTTGCGAATGACTGCACCCAGCCGCCGTTGATATTGGTCTCGATGTTGCTGCCGAAAAGATGCGTCCACTGGCCGCCGATCTTGACCAGGCTGGTGCGGTCGGTGCCATCGGCGATGCTGGCGTCGAACGGGTTGAACGCCACGGCGCTGTCGGAATAGCCCGAGACGCGCTGCCAGAGTTGCCAGACCTCGATCGAGGCGGCGACCTCGTCGCGCGGCGACACGCGGCTCATCCAGCCGGCGCGGCCGTAGACGGCGTAGTTCGCGGCGTTGGTTGAGCTCGTGACGCTCACCGGGCCGAGGCTGGTGTCGTAGCTGCGGGTGTAGCGCGCCTTCTCCCATGGCGTCAGGATCGTGCCGATGTCGAAGAATGGGCGCGACGAGCCCCAGTCGGTGAAGTCATAGCGCAGCGCGAAGGCGCCGATCGGCGCGCTGGTGATGTTGTAGCCGCCCTCGCTGTACTGCGTGTAGGCGATGCCGGCGAGCAGCGACAGATTGTTGGTCAGCTGCTTGCGGCCGTGGATGCCGGCCGAGAACGAGCCAGCCGAGCCGAATGCGCTGATGCAGTCGCTGCAATTGACCTGCTCGTTGACGCCAAGCAGCACCGTGCCGAGCACCCGGTTGGTGACCATCTGGTTGAAGCGCTGGTTGGCAAGGCCGCCGATCGAATTGCCGCTGGAATCCGCGCCGGTCGGTGGTGGCGGCGTCGAACTCGGCGAGGAGGACGGATAAGGGCTCGGCGACGACGACGGGTAGGGGCTGGGCGAGGGCGTCGGCGAGGGGCTGTAGGTTGACGAGAGTGAATAGCTTGGCGCCGGGGTGGGCGTCGGCTCTCCGCACGCGGACTCGCACGTCGCCGCCTGGGCTGCCGCCGGACGGGCATCGACCGCGGCAAACGCAAACCCAGCCACGCTGGCCAGCACGCTCGCGAGGATGAAGCGCCCGACGTTGGTGGATATCGCCATCATCACTGCCCGCACAGCATGCCGTCGTCCTGGACGGCGGGCGTGACGGTTGGTGAGGCGTCCGCATATTGGTTGACCGCGCACAGCCCGGCATTCGCCGCGCAGGTCGCGGCAAACGTCCATGGCGGCGTATTGGTCTTGGTGATGCTGGCCTTGCCGCCGGTCGAGGTGATGATTGCGGTGTCGCCGGGCTGGGTGAGCTGCACGCACTGGAAGCTCAGCGTGCAGACGCTGGCCGCGCCGTCCTGCAGCACGACGACGGAGCGGCCGCGTTGCGAGAGGATATCGAGCGTGGTGCCGCGCACGCCGATGGTCGCGAGCGGCGTCGTGATCTTGTAGGCGGTCTTCTCGGAATGTCCGGTGACGAAACGGAATGCGCCGGTCGTCATCCGGATCGCGACGTCGCGATAGCTGTGCTCGTCGTTGAAGACGGTGCGGTCGAGCTTGAGTGTGGCGCTCGGACCGAGCGACAGATTGGTGCTGTCGGCCATCACGAAGCGCGCCGCGCTGTCGGCGCCGGTGCGCACGGTCTCGTCGCGCAGCATGCTGTCGCCGACACTGATCGGCGTCGTGGCCGCGGCCACGCGCACCACTTCGTTCTGGATCACGACGGCTTCACCGACGCGCGTCTGTGCCTGCGCGCAAGGTGCTGCGCACAATGCGGCCGATAGCAACGTGGAGAAAAGCCAGAAACGCAAATTCATTTCGCAACCGATCGATGTGTCCCTGATCGTACCGGATCGCGCGCGCTTCTGATGTGGCGAAATTATCACAAACGGCGCGGGACCTGCGTTATGCTTAGTGACAGTTGCGGCAGAATGCGTTCAATGAAAACCGTGATCTTTGCTTTTGTCCGCGGTGACGCAAATTTGCCACGCAAAACATCCCCACGCATGCCGCTCGAATTGACCGCGGTTCCGAAGGTGTCGCAGAGCGCAGTGATCGCTGTCGCGATTTTCCTGGTCACTCATCTCGCGCTGCTGATCGGCCTGACGGCGCCGGAGAAATTCGTCTTCGACGAGGTGCATTACGTGCCCGCGGCGCGGCAGATGCTTGGCCTCGCGCCATCGCAACCGATGCTCAATCCAATGCATCCGCCGTTGGCCAAGGAGCTGATTGCGGTCTCGATCGCGGCTTTTGGCGACAACGCGCTGGGCTGGCGCTATCCCGCGACATTGTTCGGCGCGCTCGCGATCGTCGCGATCTATCTGTGCGGCCTCGCGCTGTTCTCCGCGCAACGACCTGCGATCGCCGCAGCGCTGATCACGGCGGTCGATCAGATGCTGTACGTGCAGGCGCGCATCGCGATGCTCGACATCTTTGCGCTCGGCTTCGGCCTGCTCGCGATTGCCACTTTCATGCTTGGTTTTCGAAGGGGTCGCCCGCATGCCTTGTTCGCGCTCGCCGGGAGCCTGTTCGGCTGTGCCGCCGCCTGCAAATGGAGCGGCCTGTTTCCGCTCGGAATTTGTATCGTCATCGTCGCGGTGATCCGCCTGATGCAGGGCTGGCGCACGCTGTTTGCCGACGCGAAGCCGGACGATTGGTACCGGCCCGATCTCTGGCCCGATTTTCGGGTGCAGCATGCCGCGCTCTGCTTCGCCGTGCTGCCGGTGCTGACTTATCTCGCCGCGTTCGTTCCGCTGTATGGATTGTCGCTATCGGACTTGATCGAGGCGCAGCGCCGGATCTTCGCCGACAACACCACGACCGCAATCGCCGGCCACACCTATATGAGCGCGTGGCCATCCTGGCCGTTGCTCGCACGGCCGGTCTGGTTCCTGTTCGACAAGACGACGGAGAACGACGTCTCGGCGATCGTCTTCCTCGGCAATCCGCTGGTGCTGTGGCCGGCGCTGCTCGCGCTCGCGGTGGTGCTGCGCGATTTCGTCGTCGCGCGCCGCTGGGATGCGTTCCTGATCGCGGCGTTCTATTTCGGATCCTGGCTCGCCTGGGCGTTGCTGCCGCGCACGCTCGGTTTCATCTACTACTATCTGCCGGCGGCGACCGTGGCATCGCTCGCGCTGGTCTACGTGCTGCGCCGGGAGGGCCAGCCCCGCTGGCTGCTGTGGGCCTATGTCGCGGTCGCGGCAGCGAGCTTCGCCGTCATGCTGCCGATCTCGGCGGCCTTCGTCGGCACGTCGATGCCGACCTTCAACCGCCTGATGCTGTTTCAGAGCTGGATATGACATCGCCGCCTGCCAGGTTATGGCAGGCGGCGTGTTCGCACGGCGATGACTTGGGATTTACTTCGACGCGGTCTTGGTGTCCATGTTCACGACCTGGACGCGGCGGTTGATCGGGTCGGCGCCGTTGGCGGTATCCTTCAGCTTGGTCTTGCCGTAGCCGACGGTGACGAGATCGGTGCCCGCAAGGCCGTAGTTTTGCACCAGGTACTTCTTGATGGTGTCGGCACGACGTTCAGAGAGGCCCTGATTGTACTCTTCGCCGCCAACCGCATCGGTATGGCCGGCGACCACGAAGGTCGAGCCCTTGAGCGACGGGTCGGACAGCGCGTTTCCAAGCGCCTGCACCGACGGCACCGAATTCTTGGCGATGTCGGCCGAGTTGTAGTCGAACTGGATTTCCAGGTCGATGTTCGGCTTGGTCGCCGCGAGCTCGGCGATCTGCTCGCGCTCGCCCATCGAGAGCGACCGGGTCGAGCGGTTGCGCACTGTGTTCAGGAACGTCGATTCCTTGGCCTGCACGACCGGGTCGGCCTGCGGACCGGCGGACAGGCCGCGGGTCGCCGGCTTGGGCTTCAGCGCATTCAGGATCTGGTTGGCAGAGACGTTGTCGCCGGCGAAAGCCAGGCCCGCCGTCATCGACAGCGCGGCCGCAAGGGTGATCGCCTTCAGTCCAAAAAACTTATCAAAACGGGTCATTGTCGTATCCTCGCTGTTACGCCTGATGGCGATTTGATGCGGCGAGCATAGAGAAGGTTCAAAGGACCTGATGTGATCCTGGTCACGGTGCCTGCAACCGCTTCCAGATAGAGCGTAGCGCATTTTGCGGCGTCCCGGTGTCATAGGAACCTGCGGACGCCGATCGTCGCAAAGCCGTCGCGGCTTGGTCAGCCCGCGGACAAGATATCGGCCAGATGCGCGCCTAGCAGACCCCTTCTACTGCCATTCACGAGCGTGGGGGCCGAGTTCCATCCAGTGCCGAGGCCAAGTGACTACCAGCCCTATCGCAGTGGCCCGCCGGAACGGACAGTGCCCCTGAGCTCAATGCCCATCTATATCGGCGCGGCCATGATCGCGGTGGCAATAGTTCTGTCGGCGCTGATCACGGGGGTTACCTCCCGCTATGTCGGGCTTGAAGCGCCGACCGACGAGAACATGTGGCTGGTCGACCGTCTCACCGGCAGCGTCTTCCGCTGCCAGTCGGAGGGGCGCGGCAGGGCCTCGTGCGAACCGGACGTCGCCACGGGCAGCGTCGGCGACCGCTCCAAAGCCCCGAAAGATGGCCGCTGAGCCCTTTTCCTTCGCGCCGCAGCAAGAAAATTGTCTTCTCCACGAAACGACTTCGCGAGAAAATACGTAATTGCGAAGCCGGCATGACGCCGGTTTCGTTTTACGGAGGAGACTTTTCCATGAAGATCTTGCTCACAGCCGCAGCGCTTGCCGCGTTCACCCTTTCCGTCTCACCGGCATCTGCCGCCATGATGGCATGCACCGGCGATAACATGATGAAATCGACGGCCATGATGATGGGCACCGCCGACACGCCGGCCAAGGTGGCGGCCAACAAGGAAATGGCCATGGCCAACACGGACATGAGCAACGGCAAGATGAAGAGCGCCTGCATGCACTACATGAAGTCGCAGAAGGCGATGTCGGCGAAATAGACGCCAGCCACGCAACCGTCCAGCCGCGCTGTCAGCAGATGGCAGCGCGGTTTTTCTTCGGCCGGCTGTTTGCCTTGTGCTTTTTCCTGGCGCGAATCCCGCTACATTGCCTGCGCAATGTCCCGCGCGCCCACACCGCTTCCGCTCCCCACGACACAGGCCCGGCAGATCTGGCTGCATGCCCAGCGGCTGGATGAGCGCGCGCCGTTCGGGGAGGGCGCGCAGGCCGTCGCCGACGCGATCGCCCATCTCGGCTATGTGCAGATCGACACCATCAACGTCATCGAGCGCAGCCACCACCACATCCTGTTCAGCCGCATCCCGTCCTACCGCCGCGCCGATCTGCGCCAGGCCCAGAGCGTGGATAGAAGCATCTTTGAATATTGGACGCATGCGCTCTCTTACGTGCCGGCCGGCGACTTCCGCTTCTTCCTGCCGGCGATGCGCGAACACCGCCGCGAGGGGCACAAATGGTTTTCCTCGGTGAAGCCTGCCGACATGCGCAAGGTGATGCGGCTGGTGCGCGCCGGCCCGCTGACGATCCGCGACATCGAGGACGATGTGCTGACCGAGAAGGAGCATCTCTGGCAAAGCCGAAAACCCTCGAAACGGGCGCTGCAGCTCGCCTTCTATACCGGCGCCGTGACCATCAGCGAGCGCCAGGGCATGCTCAAGACCTATGAGCTGATGACGCGCCATTTCGGCTGGGACAAGCTGCCGAGGCCGGCCTCGGCCAAGGAGATCACGGCCTATCTGCTCGACCGCGCGCTGCGGTCGCAAGGGGTGGTGAGCCTGGATTCGGTCTGCCATCTCGACGCGCCGCGCAAATCGGCGGTAGCTGGCCTGATCGCCTCGCGCGTCCGCCGCGGCGAGCTCGTGCCCGTGACAATCGACGGTGCCGGCAAGCAGGAGCATTGGGCCGCGCCTGCGGCGCTGGAGTTGCATGAGGGATCGCCCGACCTCGTCCATATCCTCTCGCCATTCGATCCGCTGATCATCCAGCGCAAGCGCACCAAACTCTTTTTCGGCTACAACCATTTGTTCGAGGCCTATGTGCCCAAGGCGAAACGGAAGCTCGGCTATTTCGCGCTGCCCGTGCTGGTCGGTGACGAGATCGTCGCCGCGCTGGATCTGAAGACCGACCGGCTGGACAAGAAGCTGCTGATGCAGAAATGGACCTGGGTCGGGCAGGGCAAGAAGACCGCGGGGCGCAAGGAGCTCAAGCGGAAGATCGAGGAGGAGCTCGATCGTTTTGAGCGGTTTCAGTTGGCGGAGTGAGGACGTCTTCGCATCACGACGAGCCGGTCGGTCCAAACGCCGAACGCAATCCCGATCGCGTAGGCCAACAGATTCCACAGCGAGAAGATGCGCCCCAACAGCAACGCGCCAGCGGTGGTCGGCCGGAACGCATCGAGCCAGGGCGTATGCACCAGCCGAGAAAATTCGACCACGATCGCGATGGCGACGGCGATGGTTGCCAGCCGGCTCCACGACAGCTGCGGGAGCAAAACCCCGACCAGAAAAAACACCATTGTCGCCCACAACAGCGAGCCGCCATACTTCACGATGAAGGCGGGAAGGCCGAGCGGAAAGCCGTACCAGCGCAGGGACAGCCCGCAAGCAATCACGATTAGGGCGAGCCCGGCGCGGATGAGGGATGTCCGTAACGGCGCAACGCGTTTATCCGGCTGCGCCCCGTGCATTGCTTGCTCCATTGACTCTTCGCCCGCGATGCTCAAAACCGCGCTCTAGCCTATAAAAGCAACAACCCGGGGGGAAGCCATGAGCCAGACCACGACCTATGCCGGTTCTACCGGCGGAGCCAAGAGCGAAATCGAGGCCTCGACCATCCGTGCCATCTCCTGGCGCCTGATTCCGTTCCTGGTGCTGGCCTACTTCTTCTCCTATCTCGACCGCGTCAATCTCGGCTTTGCCGCGCTGACGATGAATGCGGAGCTGAAGTTCACGCCGCTGATCTTCTCCTGGGGCGCCGGCATCTTCTTCATCGGCTATTTCATCTTCGAGGTGCCGAGCAATCTGGCGCTGGAGAAGTTCGGTGCCAGCCGCTGGATCGCGCGCATCATGGTGACCTGGGGCATCATCTCGTCGCTGATGGCGCTCACGAGCGGTGTCACCAGCTTCTACATCCTGCGCTTCCTGCTCGGCGTCGCCGAGGCCGGGTTCTTTCCCGGCATCATCCTCTATCTCACCTATTGGTATCCGGCCGAATATCGCGCGCGCTTCCTTGCGGCCTTCGCCATCGCCGTGCCGGTGTCGACCGTGATCGGCGCGCCGGTCTCCGGCCTGCTGCTCGGGCTCGACGGTGCGATGGGCCTGAAGGGCTGGCAGTGGCTGTTCATCATCGAGGGCATCCCTTCGGTGCTGCTCGGCATCGTCACATGGTTCTATCTCACCGACAGGCCGGAGAAGGCGGACTGGCTTTCGGCCGAGCAGAAGGCATGGCTCAAGGGCCGGCTTGATTCCGAGATTGCCGCCAAGCAGGCGGTGAAGCACCTTTCTCTTGGCGAGGCATTGTCGTCGCCGAAGGTGATCATGCTGAGCCTGGTTTATTTCGGCTTCGTCGGTGCGCTCTACGGCATGCAGTTCTGGCTGCCGCAGATCGTCAAGGCGTTCGGCCTCAGCAATGCCCAGACCGGTTTCGTCACCGCGATCCCGTATCTGTTCGGCACCATCGCGATGATCCTGTGGGCGCGGCATTCCGATGCCACGCGCGAGCGCGTGATGCATGTCGGCGCGCCCCTGCTGCTCACCGCCGTCGCGCTCGCCGTCTCCTCCTACCTCACCGATCCCACCATGACGATGGTGGTGCTCACTGTCGCCGCGATCGGCGTGTTCTGCTGCTTCGGCGTGTTCTGGACGCTGCCGACCGCCTGGCTCTCCGGTACCGCGGCGGCCGGCGGTATCGCCCTGATCAACTCGATCGGCAACCTCGCCGGGTTCGGCGGGCCCTATCTCATCGGCTGGGTCAAGGAAGCCACCGGCCAGACCTCGACCGGCTTGCTGGTGCTCGCGGTGCTGCCCCTGCTCGCCGGCATTTTGGTGTTCGTCGGCGGCCACGAGAGCAAGCACGAATTCGCCGGGCAGGGGCGGTGACGAGAGTTTGAGGTGGGCAAAGATGCGGTCTTCGCACGCTGTGCCCACCATCTATCTGATTGCGAAAGGGCGGGGGCGCGCTCGCGTTGCCAACCCTACGATCACACCTTCCTGGCGCCAGTCATCCCAATCCTTACCACCCCTTAACGATCACGCATTCCTGATTACTGACGAATATTGACTTTCATCAGTGATTAGTCGACATTCCTCTCATTGCAGACGCAGGAGTGTCCTTCGATGTTCGTCCGGTCAGTTTTATCCAGCTATTCCAAGCTCCTGGCAGGCGTGTCGCTGGCGCTGATGGCCGCCGCCCTGGCTGGATGTAATGATACCGTTGCCGAAAAGGCCGAGCCGCCGCGGCCGGTCCTGGTCGCAACCGCCCATTATGATGCCGAAACGCCCGAGCGCAGCTTCGTCGGCACCGTCAGGCCCCGGATCGAGAGCGATCTCGGTTTTCGCGTCGCCGGCAAGGTCGCAAAGCGCCTGGTCGAGGTCGGCCAGACCGTCGAGATCGGCCAGCCGCTCGCGACCCTTGATGAGATCGATCTGAAGCTCCAGGCCGAGCAAGCCGTCGCCGAGCAGACCGCTGCGACCGGCGTGCTGGCCCAGGCCGCCGCCGCCGAGCAGCGCGCCAAGGATTTGAAGGCCAAGGGTTGGACCACGGATGCGCAGCTGGACACGAGCCGTGCCGCCGCTGACGAGGCCCGCGCGCGCCTGAACCGGGCCGAGCGCTCGGTCGAGCTGACCAAGAATTCACTTTCCTACGCGACGCTCAACGCCGACGCCCGTGGCGTCGTCACCGCAACGCTGATCGAGCCGGGCCAGGTGGTTGCCGCAGGCCAGACTTCGATCCGCGTCGCCCGCTTTGCCGAAAAGGAAGCGGTCGTCGCGATCCCTGAGACGCTGGTCGGACGTGCCAAGTCGGGCGCCGCCAGCGTCACTCTTTGGTCGGAGCCGGGCAAGAAATATACGGCCAGGCTGCGCGAGATCGCGCCCACCGCAGATTCCGCCACGCGCACCTATCTCGCAAAGTTCTCGCTGCCTGATGCCGACGACAAGGTTTCGCTCGGCATGACCGCGACGCTGACGCTGTCGGACGCCGCCACCGAGCGCGTCGCGCGGCTGCCGCTGTCGGCGCTGTTCAACGAAGGCGGCAAGCCGTCCTTCTACGTCGTCGACGACAATGGCGGGGTCACGCTGAAGCCGGTCGTGGTGAAGTCCTACGAGAGCAACGACGTCATCATCACCAGCGGTGTCGAAGAGGGCGCCAAGATCGTCGCCCTCGGTGTGCAGAAGCTCGATCCGGGCCAGAAGGTGCGGATCGTGTCGTCACTGTCTTTCTAAGCGTTTTTACGAGTCACGTCGTGTGAGGTGAGTTTCGGCCCGAGCGCAAATGCGAAGGCTGAAGCGGCGAAGCGATCCAGAACCTGCCCAGCCCCCTGGATTGCTTCGCTGCCTCACGACGACGGGTTGAACAGGGTGGCTGTCGTTTTTTGGCAATTGATCATCTTTGGAGAGTGCGATGAAGCGCTTCAACCTCTCGGCCTGGGCCGTCGGCCATCCGACGCTGGTCCTGTTCCTGATGGTCATACTCGGCGTCGCCGGGTTCTTCTCCTATCAGAAGCTCGGCCGCGCCGAGGATCCGTTCTTCACGGTCAAGGTGGTCAACGTCTCCGTGCTCTGGCCGGGCGCGACCGCGCAGGAGATGCAGGCCCAGGTCGCCGATCCCATCGAGAAGAAGATCCAGGAGCTGCCCTATTTCGAGAAGGTGCAGACCTACTCCAAGCCCGGCTTCACCGCGCTCCAGGTGACCTTCCGCGATTCCACGCCGCCAAAGGACGTGCCGTATCTCTTCTATCTTCTGCGCAAGAAGCTGGTCGACGTGCAGGGCCAGCTGCCCGCGGGGATTCTCGGACCTGTCGTCAACGACGAGTTCTCCGACGTCGATTCCATCCTCTACATGATGACCGGCGACGGTACCGACTATGCCCAGCTCAAGAAGGTCTCGGAAGGTTTCCGCCAGCGCCTGCTGAAGGTGCCCGGTGTGACCAAGGTCGACGTCTACGGCAACCAGGACGAGCGCATCTTCGTTGAGTTCTCGCACGCCAAGCTTGCCACCCTCGGCATCACGCCGCAGGCGCTGTTCGATTCGCTCGCCAAGCAGAACAACGTGACGCCGGCCGGCACGGTCGAGACCTCCTCGCAGCGCGTGCCGCTGCGCGTCACCGGTGCGCTCGACGGCGCCAAGGCCGTCGCCGAGACGCCGGTCGAGAGCGACGGCCGCGTGTTTCGCCTCGGCGATATCGCCACCGTCACCCACGGCTATGTCGACCCGCCGAGCTTCGTCGTCCGTCAGGAAGGCAAGGCCGCGATCGGCATCGGCGTCGTCACCGCCAAGGGCGCCAACATCCTCGATCTCGGCAAGGAGGTCGAGAAGGCGACGGCTGAATTCATGAAGGCGGTGCCGCAGGGCGTCGACGTCAAGCTGATCGCCGACCAGCCCAAGGTGGTCGAGCATGCCGTAAGCGAATTCGTGCACTCCTTCATGGAAGCGCTCGTCATCGTCCTGTTCGTCTCGTTCCTGGCGCTCGGCTGGCGCACCGGCATCGTGGTCGCGCTGTCGGTACCGCTGGTGCTCGGAATCGTCTTCATCGTCATGAACACGATGTCGCTCGACCTGCACCGCATCACGCTCGGTGCGCTGATCATCGCGCTCGGCCTCCTGGTGGATGATGCCATCATCGCGGTCGAGATGATGGTGGTGAAGATGGAGCAGGGCTGGGACCGCATGCGTGCGGCGTCCTTTGCCTGGGAATCCACTGCGTTTCCGATGCTCACGGGAACGCTGGTCACGGCCGCTGGCTTCCTCCCCATCGGCTTTGCCAATTCCGCGGTCGGCGAATATGCCGGCAGCATCTTCTGGATCGTGGCGATTGCGCTGGTCGCGTCCTGGTTCGTGGCGGTGATCTTCACGCCCTATATCGGCGTCATGCTGCTGCCCAACATCAAGGTGCACCACAATCACGATCCGCATGCGGTCTACGAGACCCGCATGTACCGCGGCCTGCGCGCTATCGTGCAATGGTGCGTCAACCACCGCATCACCGTGGTGGCCGCAACCGTCGGAATCTTCATCGCCTCGATCGTCGGATTCGGCCACGTCCAGCAGCAATTCTTCCCGCTGTCCGAGCGCCCCGAGCTGTTCCTCCAGCTTCGCCTGCCGGAGGGCACCGCCTTCAACGTCACGGAAAAGGCGGTGAAGAAGGCTGAGACGTTGCTCAAGGACGACAAGGACATCGAGACCTATACGGCCTATGTCGGGCAGGGCTCGCCGCGCTTCTGGCTGGGCCTCAATCCGCAGCTGCCGAACGAGGCTTTTGCCGAAATCGTCATCGTCGCAAAGGGCGTCGAGGCGCGCGAGCGTATCAAGGCCAAGCTTGAAAACGCCGTTGCCGACGGCGCGCTCAACGAGGCCCGCGTGCGCGTCGACCGCTTCAATTTCGGTCCCCCCGTCGGTTTTCCCGTGCAGTTCCGCGTGATCGGCCCCGACGCCAACAAGGTGCGCGAGATCGCCTACCAGGTCCGCGACGTCATGCGGCAGAACAAGAGCGTCAAGGACGTCCAGCTCGACTGGAACGAGCAGTCGCCCTACCTCAAGCTCGTCGTCGACCAGGATCGCGCCCGCGCCATGGGCCTGACCCCGCAGGACGTGTCGCAGGCGCTGTCGATGCTGATCTCGGGCTCACAGGTGACGACCGTGCGCGACGGGATCGAAAAGGTCGGCGTGGTCGCCCGCGCGGTCTCGTCCGAACGCCTCGACCTCGGCGGCGTCGGTGATCTCACCATCACCTCGCGCAACGGCGTTGCCGTGCCGCTGCAGCAGATCGCCAGGATCGAGTATGCCCACGAGGAGCCGATCATGTGGCGGCGTAACCGCGACATGGCGATCACCGTGCGCTCCGACGTCGTCGATGGCGTGCAGGCGCCCGACGTCACCGGTCAGATTGCTCCGAAGCTGAAGGCGATCAAGGACAACCTCGAGCCGGCCTACCGCATCGAGGCGGGGGGCGCGTTCGAGGAATCCGCCAAGGGCAACGCCTCGATCTTCGTTCTCTTCCCGCTGATGGTCATGGTGATGCTGACGCTGCTGATGTTCCAGCTTCAGAGCTTCTCGCGCCTGATCCTGGTGTTTTTGACCGCGCCGCTCGGCATCGTCGGCGCCTCCCTCGGGCTCAACATTGCCAACGCTCCGTTCGGCTTCGTGGCGCTGCTCGGCCTGATCGCGCTGGCCGGCATGATCATGCGCAACGCGGTGATCCTGGTCGACCAGATCGAGACCGACGTCTCACACGGCCTGACCCGCCGCGAAGCGATCGTGGAGGCGACCGTCCGCCGCGCCCGCCCGGTGGTGCTGACCGCGCTCGCCGCCATTCTCGCCATGATCCCGCTGTCGCGCTCGGCATTCTGGGGCCCGATGGCGATCACGATCATGGGCGGATTGTTCGTTGCGACCTTCCTCACCCTGCTCTACCTGCCGGGCCTCTACGCCCTCTGGTTCCGCAAGAGCCTGGACGAGGCAGGCACCCCTGAGCAGCCTGCCGCGCCGCAGCATGGGAGCGATGACCAGAACGCAATTCCGCTTGCTGAGGCGGCTGAATAAGTGAAGATGAACTGCTGATTGACGAGTCCTGACAGATGACACTGGTTTCGGAACATATCGAAGGCGACACCCGGGATCGTATTCTCGAGGTGGCCGAGCGGCTGTTCCGCCAGATCGGCTATCTCAAGACCACGGTCGGCGACATCGCCAAGGAGCTCAAGATGAGCCCCGCCAACGTCTATCGCTTCTTCGAATCGAAGAAGGCGATTCATCAGGCGGTGGCCCGCTCGCTGATGGGCGAGGTCGAACTGGAAGCGCAGCGGATCGTGGCGAGGCCCGGTCCGGTACTGCCGCGCTTCCGCGAACTGCTCACCACCATCCATCGCATGAACACCGAGCGCTATGTCGGCGATTCCAAGCTGCATGAGATGGTCGAAATCGCGATGCAGGAGGACTGGGACGTCTGCGTCAACCACATGGAGTGCATTGCCGGGGTCATCGGCCAGATGATCGCGCAAGGCGTGGCCTCCGGAGAGTTCGAGGCGCCGGATCTGCAACTGGCCGCGCTCTGTGCCTGCACCGCGATGATGCGCTTTTTCCACCCTCAGATGATCGCCCAGTGCGCCACCAAGCCGGGCCCGACCATCGACCAGATGATCGATTTCGTCATCGCGGGTCTGTCCCCGCGCCACTGACGGGCCGGCGGGTTTCCCTTTATAAGCTGCTTCGCATTGCCCGGATTGGCGAATAGCGGAGAAGCAAGCGCGTGACCGACAAAGATCTGCACTTCTACGAGCCCGCCAAGGGCCACGGCCTCAAGCACGATCCCTTCAACGCCATCGTCGCGCCGCGGCCGATCGGCTGGATCTCCTCCCGCGACACCAAGGGCCACGTCAACCTCGCGCCCTACAGCTTCTTCAACGCGTTCTGCTATGTGCCGCCGATCATCGGCTTCTCCTCCACCAACTGGAAGGACACGGTCGCGAACATCCAGCAGACCGGCGAGTTCGTCTGGAATCTCGCCACCATGGACCTGGCCAGGCACATGAACGCGACCGCCGCCCACGTCGGGCCTGAGGTCGACGAGTTCGAGGTCGCGGGCCTCACCGCAGTGCCCGGCAAGCTCGTCAACGTGCCGCGCGTCGGCGAAAGCCCGGTCGCGTTCGAGTGCAAGGTGTCCGACATCGTCCGCCTCAAGGGCGCCGACGGCAAGGAAGCCAATGCCTGGCTGACGCTGGGCGAGGTCGTAGCCGTCCACATCGACAAGGCCATGATCAAGGACGGCGTGTACCAGACCGCCGCCGCCCGGCCGATCGTCCGCGCCGGACGCAGCGGTGATTATTTCGAGATCAAGCCGGAAAACATGTTCGAGATGGTGCGGCCGGATTAGGCCCGAACCTGTCGCCCGGATGGAGCGCGGCGAAACCCGGCGCTTCGCTCCATCCGGCGACCGCCCCCTCCCGGAACTGCCACCACGCCCCGGCCGTTATGGTCCTTGGGCGGCCCCCAGCCGCGTCAATTCGCGTCTTTTCGCAGGCGAAGTGTTCACCTCCGCCGGCCAGTTTCCGCTAAAATGCCCATATCCGCGCCGATCCCATGAGGTTTGCCATGAGCTTCCGCCGCGACACCCTGACAAAACCGATCTTCTCCTGGGCGCGCGGCGTGTTGCCCGCGATGTCCGACACCGAGCGCGAGGCGCTGGAGGCCGGCGATGTCTGGTGGGATGCCGATCTCTTCACCGGCAATCCCGACTGGTCGAAACTGCTCAGCATCACGCCGGCGAAATTGACCGAAGAGGAACAGGCCTTCCTCAACGGCCCCGTCAATGAACTCTGCGCCATGCTCGACGAGTGGAAGATCTTTTGGGAGTTGCGCGACCTGCCGCAGGACGTGTGGGCCTTCATCAAGCGCGAAAAATTCTTCGGCATGATCATTCCGAAGGAATTTGGCGGCCTCGGCTTCTCGCCCTATGCCCATTCGGAAGTCGTGCGCAAGATCTCGACCCGCTCGATCGCCGCCGCGGTGACGGTGATGGTGCCGAACTCGCTGGGCCCCGGAGAGCTCTTGATGCACTTCGGCACCAAGGAGCAGCAGGAACGCTGGCTGCCGCGCCTTGCCGACGGCCGCGATATTCCCTGCTTCGGTCTCACCAGCCCTGAGGCCGGCTCTGACGCCGCCTCGATGGTCGACACCGGCATCATCTGCAAAGGCACTTTCGAGGGACGCGAGGTCGTCGGCCTCAAGCTCAACTGGCACAAGCGCTACATCACGCTCGGCCCGGTCGCGACGCTGCTAGGCCTCGCCTTCAAGGCCTATGACCCCGATCATATCGTCGGCGATCGGGAGGAGCTCGGCATCAGCGTGGCGCTCATCCCGACGAGCTTGCCCGGCGTCGAGATCGGCCAGCGCCACCTGCCGTCGATGCAGGTGTTTCAGAACGGTCCGAACCGCGGCCGCGACGTCTTCATCCCGCTCGACTACGTCATCGGCGGTGAAGCACGGCTGGGGCAGGGCTGGAAGATGCTGATGACGGCGCTCGCCGCCGGCCGCGGTATTTCGTTGCCTTCGTTGTCGGCCGCAGGCGCAGCCTATGCCGCGCGCACCACCGGCGCCTATGCCCGCATCCGCGAGCAGTTCGGCATTTCCATTTCCAAGTTCGAAGGGGTCGAGGAGCCGCTGGCGCGCATTGTCGCAACCGCCTATCAGCTCGACGCGGCGCGGCGGCTGACCTGCGCGGCACTCAATGCCGGCGTTCATCCCGCCGTCATCTCCGGCATCATGAAGCTGCATGCGACCGAGCGCATGCGCACCGCGGTCGACGATGCCATGGACATCCATGGCGGCAAGGCCGTGATCGACGGTCCGCAAAACTATCTCGGCAATCTGCACCGCGCCGTCCCTGTCGGCATCACCGTCGAAGGCGCCAATATCCTGACCCGCAACCTCATCGTGTTCGGACAGGGCGCGATCCGCGCCCATCCCTATCTGCTCGACGAGATGAATGCGCTCGCCGACACCGATCGCGAACGCGGGCTCGCGGCGTTCGACGAGGCGTTCTGGAAGCATGTCGGCCATAGCTTCCGGACGCTGTTGCGCGCGTTCGGCCGGAGCTGGACCTTTGGCGCCTTCGCGCTTGCGCCCGATGCGGGCGACGCCACGCCATTCTATCGCCAGCTCTCGCGTTACTCCGCGGCGTTTGCGCTCTGCGCCGACATGGCTCTGCTCACGCTTGGCGGCGCGCTCAAGCGCAAGGAGATGCTGTCGGCGCGTTTCGGCGACATTCTCTCGGAGTTGTACCTGCTTTCGGCGGCGCTGAAGCGCTGGCAGGACGAGGGCCGGCAGAAGGAGGATTTTGCGGCGCTGGAATGGTGCATGGCGACGGGGTTCAAGACCATCGAGAACCGGCTTGCCGAAATCCTCGCCAACCTGCCCAACCGTTTCGTCGCTGTGATCCTCAAGCTTGTCGTCCAGCCGTTCGGTGCGCGCGTGCTCGGTCCCTCCGACCGCGTCGTGCACCAATGCGCTGGCATCGTGCTGGAGCCCTCGGCCGCGCGCGAGCGTCTGACGCCGGATCTGGCTCATGTCGACGATGACGGCGGCTTTGCCCGGCTGGAGCGCGCGTTCAAGCTGGTCGCCAGCACGGACGCGATCGCCAGGCGCATGCGGGCCGCGCGTCTCAGCGATTGGAAAGAGGCGGCGGCCAAGGGCGTGATCACGCAGGTCGAGGGCGAGCAGCTCGCAGCCGCTCATGAAGCCGTCACAAAAGTGATCGAGGTCGATGATTTTGCGCCAGAGGCGCTGTCGCCGATTTACAAGAAAACCGGCGACGTGCATCAGTTCTTCCAGGAACTCGGTGAACAGAGGGCGGCGAGCTGATGGCACGACCGGTTTTCATCGTCGACGGCAGCCGGACGCCGTTTCTCAAAGCACGCTCGGGGCCCGGACCGTTCACGCCCGTCGATCTCGCCATACAGTGCGGTCGGCCGCTGCTGGCGCGCCAGCCGTTTGCACCAACGGACTTCGACCAGGTCATCCTGGGTTGCGTCAACGTGATCGCGGACGAGATGAATCCGGCTCGCGTCGCGGCGCTCCGGCTCGGCATGGGCGAGGACATGGTCGCCTTCACGGTGCAGATCAATTGCGGCTCCGGCATGCAGTCGATCGACACCGCCTACCGCTACATCCGCGAGGGTCACGCCGACATGATTTTGGCCGGCGGCACCGAGGCGCTTAGCCACGCGCCGCTGGTCTGGCCCAATTCCGGCGTGCGCTGGTTCGCAGGCCTTGCCAGCGCCAAGGGTGTTGCTGCGAAGCTGGCCGCTGCCTTTAAACTGCGCCCGCGCTATCTCAAGCCGATCATCGGCCTCGAACGCGGCCTGACAGATCCCATTACCGATTTGAACATGGGGCAGACCGCCGAAGTCGTTGGTCATCTTTTCGGCATTACGCGCGCACAGTCCGATGCCTATGCCGCCGAGAGCCACCGCCGGCTCGCACATGCGCAGACGGAAGGCTTTCTCAAAGGCGAGGTCGAGACGGCCTTTTCCCGCGATGGAAATTTCTTCGATCATGACGACGGCGTGCGTCCGGACTCCACGGCCGAGACGCTGGCAAAACTCCGGCCGGTGTTCGAGCGACCCTGGGGCCAGGTCACCGCCGGCAATTCCTCCCAGATTACCGACGGCGCGTCCTGGGTGATCCTCGCCTCCGACGCGGCGGTGGCGAAACACAAGCTGACGCCGCTGGCCGCGATCGTCGACAGCAACTGGGCCGCGCTCGATCCCAGCATCATGGGGCTCGGCCCCGTGATGTCCGTAACGCCGCTGCTCCAGCGCAACGACCTCACGATCAAGGACGTCGAGACCTGGGAGCTCAACGAGGCCTTTGCGACGCAAGTGCTCGGCTGCCTTGCCGCCTGGAACGACGACAAATTCTGCCGTGAGATTCTGGGTCTCGACGGTGCGGCCGGCGAGATCGATCGTGAGAAGCTCAATGTCGATGGCGGCGCGATCTCGCTCGGCCATCCCGTCGGCACCTCCGGCAACCGCATCGTGCTGCATCTCGTCAACGCGATGAAGCGGCTCGGCACGCGGCGCGGTGTTGCCACCGAATGCATCGGCGGCGGGCTCGGCGGCGCCATGCTGATCGAGGCGGTGTGACCATGGATTCCAGGATCATGACCGCCCTCGGCGATCGCGTGCTCGCGCTCGGGCCTCAGCCCGCAGCCGATGGCCCGTACAAGCACTTCAAGCTGACGCGCGATGCCGACGGCGTCGCCTGGCTGCTGTTCGACCGCGCCGAGGCCAGCGCCAACACGCTCTCTTCGGACGTGATGGAGGAGTTCGACGCCGTGCTCGCCGCGATCGAGACCGAGCGCCCGGCCGGCCTCGTGATCCGCTCCGCAAAGCCGTCCGGCTTCATTGCCGGCGCCGACGTCAACGAATTCCGCGGCGCCAGCGATCCCGCGATGGTGGAGACGCGCATTCGCGCCGCGCATGCGGTGGTCGATCACCTGGAAGCGCTGAAGCTGCCGACAGTCGCGGTGATCCACGGCTTCTGCCTCGGCGGCGGGCTTGAGGTCGCGCTCGCCTGCCAGTCGCGCATCGCCATCGACGGCGCGCGCTTCGGCTTCCCCGAGGTGATGCTGGGCCTGCATCCCGGCCTCGGGGGCACCGCGCGCTTCACCGCGCTGGTCAACCCGACGCAATCGATGGCGCTGATGCTGACCGGCCGCACCATCGATGCGCGCCGGGCGAAATCGCTCGGCCTCGTCGACACCGTGACGCAGGAGCGGCATGTCCGCAACGCGGTGAAGGACGTGCTATTCGGCCGCTTGAAGCGGGCCCGTCCGGGCCTTTTGACGCACGCGGCCAATTTCGGCCCCGTGCGCGGGCTGCTGGCCAAGCGCATGCGCTCGGAGGCGGCAAAGGCCGCGTCCCGCGAACACTATCCGGCGCCTTACGCGCTGATCGATCTCTGGGAGACCCATGGCGGCAGCAAGGCCGCGATGCTGAAGGCCGAGCAGGCCTCCTTCGCCAAGCTGATGGTGACGCCGACCGCGCAGAATTTGATCCGCGTGTTCTTCCTGCGCGAGCAGATGAAGAAGGCCGCAGGCCCCGGCAACACCATCAAGCATGTCCACGTCATCGGCGCTGGCGCCATGGGCGGCGACATCGCGGCCTGGTGCGCTGGGCAGGGGCTGCGCGTCTCGCTTGCCGACATGAAGGCGGAGCCGATCGCGGGCGCTGTCAAGCGGGCAGCCGAGCTTTTTGGCAAGATCATCCGGAAACCCACCGATGTCCGCGACGCGCTCGATCGCCTCACCCCCGACATGGACGGGGAGGGCGTCCGCAACGCCGATCTCATCATCGAGGCGGTGCCGGAGAAGCTCGAACTCAAGCAGAAGATCTATGCCGGTCTTGAGCCGCGGATGAAGCCCGGCGCCATTCTGGCGACCAACACCTCGAGCATTCCGCTCCAGGATTTGCGTACCAATTTGGCGCGGCCCGAGCGGCTGGTCGGCTTGCATTTCTTCAATCCGGTGTCACGGCTGCAACTGGTCGAAGTCGTCAGCCATGACGGCAACGACGCGCAAGTGCTGAAGGAGGCACTCGCTTTCGTCGGCGCCATCGACCGACTGCCGTTGTCGGTGAAGAGCTCGCCCGGCTTCCTCGTCAACCGTGCGCTGACGCCCTACATGCTGGAAGCGATGGTGATGCTGGACGAGAAGATCGACCAGCGCCTGATCGATGCCGCGGCCGAGCAGTTCGGCATGCCGATGGGGCCGATCGAGCTGGCCGACCAGGTCGGGCTCGACATCTGTCTCGATGTCGGCGACATGCTGCGCACGAAGTTCGGTGACCTGTTGCCGCCCACGCCCGCGTGGTTGCGCGAAAAGGTCGCCAAGGGCGAACTTGGCCGCAAGACCGGCAAAGGCTTCTACACCTGGAAGGAGGGCAAGGCCGAGAAGGCGCCGTTGCCCGAGACCGGCCCGCGGGTCACCGAGCAGATGATCGACCGGCTGGTGCTGCCGATGTCCAATGTCTGCGTCGCGGCGCTTCGCGAAGGCATCGTCGACGATCCCGATTCGGTCGACGGCGCAATGATCTTCGGCACCGGTTATGCACCGTTCCGTGGTGGTCCGTTGAATTATGCGCGCACGCGCGGCGCGGACAATGTCGTATCCACCTTGCGCGCGCTGGCCCAGAGATTCGGCGAGCGCTTCGCGCCGGATCCGGGCTGGGGCAATTTCAAGTGAGCAATTTCAAATGAGATCTGCATGAACGAACAAGCCAATTCCGGGCCGGGCGGCGATCTCTGCATCCGCACGCTGGCGATGCCCGCCGACACCAATGCCAACGGCGACATTTTCGGCGGCTGGCTGCTGAGCCAGATGGATGTCGGCGGCGGCGTGTTTGCCTCAAAAGTCGCGAAGTCGCGGACAGTGACCGTCGCAATCGAAGCGATGAATTTTCGCAAGGCCGTCTATGTCGGCGATCTCGTTTCGGTTCACGCCCAGCTCGTCCGCGTCGGGCGCACGTCCATCACCGTACACCTGGAAGCATGGGCACTGCGTCGCGGGGAGCAGCATCCGTTCCTCGTCACCGACGGCAATTTCACCTACGTCTCGATCGACGAACACGGTCGCCCGCAGGCGGTTCGCCCGACCGATACGGCGATCGCTACGTAATCGCGCGCGACGCTCTGTCCCATCTCACGAAGACGTGCAGCATTGGCCAATCGCGGCGCCTCTGAGTCCGCGTCGCGGCTTCGCCAAGAACCAGTCATAAAACGAATGAGGTCCCGGCGTACTCAATTGCGTGTCGATTCGGGGTGGAAACCGGCTGATTGCCCGAGGAACTTTCGGGCAGAGATCCGGTTGTTTGCCCGCATTGAGGAATCCACGGACCATGCCGGACAGCTACATCATCGAAGTCAATTCGCAGACCGCAGGCATCGTCGTCCGCGGCGACGGAGGCTACTGCTTCTTCGCCTCGTCCCACCAATTCAATCGCCTCGAAGGGCAACTCTTCCGCAACGCCCGCGAAGCTGAGCGCGCCGCGCGCAAGCTGGTTAACGGCGATGTGAAGGAAGCGGCGTAATTTTTCGCCTGTCATTCCGGGGGCGCAAAGCGCGAACCCCGGACTTAACTTGCCGCAGAAAATGTCGATAAATGGATTCCGGGACCGCGCCGGTCGGCACGTCCCGGAATGATGTCGTTGATCACAACTTCGTAGCTGACCGCGACAGCAGCTTCCAATCGTCGCCCTGCTTCTGCCAGTTCATCAGGATGTGAAGGTTGGTCGGCACTTTCTTCCCATCGGCCGCCATCTCCTGTTCCGCAATCCAGTGGAAGCGCACGATCGCGGCGGGGCCGACGACCTTGATGGTCGGGTCCTTGTATTCGATCGACAGGAATTTGGACTTGCCGTCGGTGGCGTTGGCGACGAAGGTCGCCTTGTCCTCGACCTTGCCGCTGGAATGGCTGTAACTCACCTCGTCGGCGCAGAGCGCGCCCAGCGCCTTGGGATCGGCCGCGATCTGGGCGAGGCGGAAGGCCTCGACCTTCTTCGCCACGGCTTCCTCGTCCGCCGAGGCCGCCAGCGCCGGCGCAGCGAAAGCAAGTGCCGAGGCGGCAAGAGTCGAGGCGGCAAGAGTCGAGAGAGCGAGATCGCGTCGGTTGATCGTCATCGTTTCCTCCTTTTTGATCTTGCGCGGAGTGTTGCAGCCGCGCGGGACTTTGTCGAGTGCGGTGTCGTAGTCATGTCCATGCGTCATTGCGCGATCGGCGCTGCATTGATACGTCTCGCGCATCGATGCGCCGCGGATTTTGGAAAGTACGGACATGATCGAAGCCAAGGGACGAGCGATGGGCAGGGCGCTGCTGTTCGACATCGACGGCACGCTGGCCGACACGGACCCCCTTCATCGCGAGGCGTTTCACCGTGTGTTCGCCCCGCGCGGTCATGTCGTGGATGACGAACGCTTCAAACGCGAGCTCCAGGGCTTTTCCAATGTGTCGATCGGGGAGCGATTTCTGCCGGACGAATCGCCGGAACGGCGGGTCGTGATTCTCGGCGAGAAGGAGGCGATCTTTCGTGAGCTGGCGGCTGGGCAGATCGCGCCGCTGCCGGGCCTGATGGCGTTGCTCGACCGCGCGGATGCTGCCGGCATTCCCATGGTGGCGGTGACCAACGCGCCGCGTCTCAACGCCGAGCTGCTGCTGTCCGGCCTCGGCATCACGCACCGCTTCAAGGCGATCGTGATCGGCGACGAGCTGCCGCACGGCAAGCCGCATCCGCTGCCCTATCAGGAAGGGCTGCGCTTTGCCGGGGCCAGCGCGGCAGCCTCCATCGCGTTCGAGGATTCCCGTTCCGGCGTGCAATCGGCCGCGGCCGCCGGCATTCCGACCATCGGGATGCGCACCACGCTCAGCCACGCCGACCTTGTTGCGGCCGGCGCGGTCGCTTCCGCCAGCGCTTACGACGATCCTGCGCTGCTGGCGCTCCTTGCCGCCGCCATGACCTGGTAAGAAATGGCGTGGTGATGAGCTTCGTCCGTTAACCGTGATCGGCGCGCGCATTGACCGGGAGTGCGAACCGCCGCACCATGCAGCTTCCTGATCCGAGGCCATCGCCGTGACCGGACTAACCCATCGCCAGGCCGAAATCCTCAACCTCGCGCGGGCCTCGGGCCGCGTCATGGTCGAGGAGCTCGCGCGCCGGTTCGAGGTCTCGGCGCAGACCATCCGCAAGGATCTCAACGATCTCTGCGAGCGCCGCTCGCTCACCCGCATCCATGGCGGCGCCATCATCGCCTCCGGGGTCGAAAACCTCGCTTATGAGGCGCGCCGCTTCGTCGCCGCCGACGAGAAGAAGGCGATCGGAGCTGCGGCCGCGTCGCTGATCCCGAACGGGTGCTCGCTGTTCATCAACATCGGCACCACGACGGAGGAGGTCGCAAGCGCGCTGACCTCGCACGAGGACCTGCTCGTCATCACCAACAATCTCAACGTGGCCATGCTGCTCTACCGTCATCCCCGCATCGAAGTGGTGGTCGCCGGCGGCACGGTGCGGCGCGCCGACGGCGCAGTGGTCGGGTCGACCGCGACGCAGCTGATCGGCCAATTCAAGGTCGACTATGCCATCATCGGGGCGTCCGCGATCGACGAGGAGGGCGCGCTGCTCGACTTCGACTATCGCGAGGTGCAGGTGGCGCAAGCCATCATCGCCAACGCCCGCAGCGTCATGCTGGTTGCGGACTCGACCAAGCTGCGCCGCAGCGCGCCGGTGCGAATCGCCCATATCAGCCAGATCCAGACCTTCGTCACCGACCAGGAACTGCCCGAGCGGCTCGCCACGATCTGCCACGGCAAGGGCATCGAGGTAATGGCGGCGATGCCGAAGGCCGCGGGGGATATCGATGACTCCCAGGCCGAGGCGCAGGATGCCGCGCCTGAAGCTGCGCCGGTGGTACGGCTGCGATAGCGGCTTACGCGTCGTCCCATGGGTTGAACAGCGGAACGCCGAAGGCCGCAAAATCCTTCACATTGCGTGTGACGAGCGTGAGATTATTGGCGAGCGCGGTGGCAGCAAAGAAGCCGTCCATCACGGACAGTGCAACACCGCTTTTGCGGCTCTGCGCCATCAGATCGCCCCAGCGCTCGGCCACCCCGCGGTCGATCGGCAGGATGCGCTCGGCAAACCGAGCCGGCAGGTCATGGGCGAGCCAGGCGGCTAGCGCCGCGCGCCGGCGGCCGTCATTCAGCAAGGCGATGCCGCGGCGAAGCTCGGCGATCGAGGCAACGCTGATGAACGCACGATCCTCGTCGACTGTATCGAGCCACGCCAGAACTCCCGGGGAAGGCGCCGGCCGCTGAACCTCCGACAGCACGTTGGTGTCGAGGAGCAGGTTCACGGCATCTCGTCGCGTGGTTCATCCTGCATGCGTTCAAGTTCGAGTTCGGCACCGCGCAGCGGCGAAGCCAGCAAGAATTCGGCGAGCGTGCCTTTGCGTGCGGTCTTTCGCGCCCATTCATCTGCGGAAACGACCACGGCGTTGGGCCTTCCGTGTCGGGTGATGATCTGAGGGCCAGTTTGGGCGCGATCGACCACTTCGGACAGGCGTGCCTTGGCATTGGCAAGCGTCCACGTGTCGGTCGGCGGCGAATCGGGAGCAGTGTTGTGGTTTGTCATGACGAATAGAACCAATATGACTATTATGACTATATAAATCAGGATGACTCATCAAGAGCCCGATGCGCTTCGAATCACCCTCTGAGGCGCCCATTTTGGTTGCGAATTGCCCACCAGAATGTTCCGCTTTCGCTTCTTTCCGCCTCTCTTTCATCTTGCTTTCGTTTTTCGGTGTGATCTAATCAAAAACGAAAGTAACCACTCGAAGGAACGAGTGGCCGCCGGGGGATGCGTCTGTTGGAGCGTATTTTCGACCTCGCCATCATTGGAGGCGGTGTTAACGGCTGCGGCATCGCGCGCGACGCGGTGGGCCGCGGCAACACGGTTTTCCTGTGCGAAATGAACGATCTGGCGAGCGGGACGTCGTCCTGGTCGACCAAGCTGGTGCATGGCGGCCTGCGTTATCTCGAATATTACGAGTTTCGCCTGGTCCGCGAGGCGCTGATCGAGCGCGAGATCCTCTGGGGCATCGCGCCCCACATCATTCGCCCCTTGCGTTTCGTTCTGCCGCACCATGCGGGCCTGCGGCCGGCCTGGCTGCTGCGGCTCGGCCTCTTCCTCTATGACCACATCGGCGGCCGGCATCTGCTGCCTGCGACCCGCTCGGTCGATCTGCGGCGCGACGAGGTCGGTCGCCCGCTAATCCCGAACCGCTATACCCGCGCGTTCGAATATTCCGACTGCTTCGTCGATGACGCCCGTCTCGTCGTGCTCAATGCGCGCGATGCCGCCGACAAGGGCGCCGAGATCCGCACCCGCACCCGCGCAACGAATATCAAGCAATCCGACGGCATCTGGACCGTCAGCATGATCGACACGCTGACCGGCGCGCGCTCGCAGGTCCAGGCCCGGGCGCTGGTCAATGCCGGCGGCCCCTGGGTCGAGGACGTGCTCGGCCGCGGCGCTGGCGTCAATGCCAAGGCCAAGGTGCGCCTGGTGCAGGGCTCGCACATCGTCGTGAAAAAACTCTACGACCACGACCGCGCCTACATGTTCCAGAACGCCGATGGTCGCATCATCTTTGTGATTCCGTATCAAGACGATTTCACGCTGATCGGCACCACCGATCGCGATTATGACGGCGATCCGTCCAAGGTGAAGGCTACACCTGAGGAGATCCAATATCTCTGCGCTGCCGCGAGCGAATATCTGGCCAAGCCCGTGACATCGGACGACGTGGTCTGGACCTATTCCGGCGTGCGCCCGCTTTATGACGATGGCGCCAGCGAAGCCAAGGCCGCGACCCGCGACTACGTGTTTGAGCTCGACACCCCCGGCGGCGTGCCGCTGCTGTCAATCTATGGCGGCAAGATCACCACCTACCGCCGGCTGGCCGAGGAGGCGCTGGAGCGGCTCGCGCCCTATCTTCGCAGTGCGAAAGCGCGCGAAGGCTGGACCGGCAAATGGCCGCTGCCCGGCGGCGACATGGGCGTGTCCGATGTCGACGGCCTGATTGCCGAGCTGCAGCGCGGCTATCCCTTCCTCGGCCACGAGCATGCGCGGCGCCTGGCGCGAGCCTATGGCACCCGCGCGATCAAGCTGTTGGGCGACGCGAAATCGGCATCCGACCTCGGCCAGTCCTTCGGCGCCACGCTGACCGAGCGCGAGGTTCGCTATCTCATGGCCAATGAATGGGCCGTCACGGCCGAGGACATCGTCTGGCGCCGTTCCAAGCTCGGCCTGCGACTAAGTGCCGACGAGATCGCCGCGCTTGATGACTGGATCAGGACCCACGCCGTGCAGCAAAGTCCCCTGCTGGAAGCGGGAGGACGCTCATGACCGTGACACTCGATCACGTGACCCGGACTGTCGATGGTGCCGCGCACATCCGCGACGTCTCGCTGACGCTCGAGAGCGGCACGCTCAACGTGCTGCTCGGGCCGACCCTGTCCGGCAAGACCTCGATCATGCGGCTTCTCGCCGGCCTCGACAAGCCGACCACGGGCAAGGTGCTGGTCAACGGCAAGGACGTCACCGGCGCCGACGTGCGCCAGCGCTCCGTCGCCATGGTCTATCAGCAGTTCATCAATTACCCCTCGCTGACGGTCTACGAGAACATCGCTTCGCCCCTGCGCGTGCAGGGCAA
>NZ_JADPJG010000021.1:0-39838 GCF_023073335.1 Bradyrhizobium sp. 21 | reverse complement strand
GTGGCGGAAGCCGCGCGTTTGCTGCGGCTCGAGCCGTTCCTGAAACGCACGCCGCTCCAGCTCTCCGGCGGCCAGCAGCAGCGCACCGCGATCGCGCGCGCGCTGGTCAAGGGCGCCGATCTCGTGCTGCTCGACGAGCCGCTCGCCAATCTCGACTACAAGCTGCGCGAGGAGCTACGTGCCGAGCTGCCGCGCATCTTCGAGGCCTCGGGCGCGATCTTCGTCTATGCCACCACCGAGCCGACCGAGGCGCTGCTGCTCGGCGGCAACACGGTGTGCATGTGGCAGGGCCAGGCGCTTCAGATCGGCGAGACAGCCAACGTCTACCGACAGCCGCAGACCTTGCGCGTCGCGCAGGTCTTCTCCGATCCGCCGCTCAACCTTGTCGGCATCGAGAAGAGCAATGGCTCCGTGCAATATGCAGGCGGCATTGCGGCGCCGGCCTCCGGTCTCTATTCGTCGCTCGCCGACGGCGCCTATCGCGTAGGCTTTCGTGCGCATCAGCTTGCGCTCGCCAACGGCGAGACTGATCGCCACGCCTTCCATGCCACGGTAACGGTGACCGAGATCACCGGTTCGGAGAGTTTCGTGCATCTGACCCGCGACGGATCGAACTGGGTTGCGGTGCTGCACGGCGTGCACGAGTTCGAGCCCGGCCACACCATCGATGCCGTGCTCGATCCCAATGATGTCTTTGTCTTCGATGCGGCCGACCGTCTGGTCGCCGCACCTTCCATAGCGTTTTCAAGCGAAGTGCGTAGCGGTTCGCGTGAAGAAAACGCGTCAACAAGTAAAAGCTCTTGAGGGAGATGCGACATGGCCCGCATTGACCTCGTCGATCTCGCCCATTCCTACGGCGGCAATGATGCGCCGCAGGACAGCTTTGCGCTGAAGCCGGTGACCATGACCTGGCGGCAGGGCGGCGCCTATGCGCTGCTCGGGCCGTCCGGCTGCGGCAAGACCACGCTGCTCAACGTCATCTCCGGCATCATCACGCCGTCGCGGGGGAAAATCCTGTTCGACGGCGAGGACATCACACCGCTGTCAACCCAGAAGCGCAACATCGCCCAGGTGTTCCAGTTTCCGGTGATCTATGACACCATGACGGTGGGGCAGAACCTGGCGTTTCCGCTGAAGAACCGCGGCGTGCCGAAGGCCGAGATCGACAAGCGCGTCGCCGAGATCGGCCGCCTGCTCGACCTCGAACCCTATCTGAACCGCAAAGCGACGCGGCTCACCGCCGATGCCAAGCAGAAAATCTCGCTCGGCCGTGGCCTGGTCCGTTCCGACGTCGCCGCCGTGCTGTTCGACGAGCCGCTCACCGTGATCGACCCCGAGCTGAAATGGCAGCTTCGCTCGAAATTGAAGGCGCTGCATCGCGAGCTCGACCTCACGATGATCTATGTCACCCACGACCAGACCGAGGCGCTGACCTTCGCCGACACCGTCGTCGTCATGCACGACGGCCGCGTGGTGCAGAGCGGCACGCCGGCCGAGCTGTTCGACAGGCCGGCGCACACCTTCGTCGGTTATTTCATCGGCTCGCCCGGCATGAACATCATTCCGGCCGAGGTAAGGGGGCGCGAGGCCAAGATCGACGGCCACGTCGTCGGGCTCAACCGCAGCTACGACAGCCTCCCGGCAGGCGCGAAGATCGAGATCGGCGTGCGTCCCGAATTCGTCGAAACCGTTGCGCCGGCACCCGGCCTGCTCAGCGCGAAAATCGAGCGCATCGACGATCTCGGCCGCATCCGTTTTGCACGGACGCGCCTCGGTGACGCCAAGCTCGCGGCGCGCGCGCCGGCGGGCTTCACCAGTTCGGACGGCACGGCTGGGCTGAAATTCGATCCGTCGCATATCCACGTCTATGCCGACAGCCTTCTGGTGGAGGGAGCCGCCTGATGGACAAGACCATCAACCAAAAAGCCTGGTTCCTGGTGCTGCCGGTGTTCCTGGTGGTCGCCTTCTCGGCGGTGCTGCCGCTGATGACGGTGGTGAACTATTCGATGCAGGACACTTTCGGCAACAACCAGTTCTTCTGGAACGGTGTCGGCTGGTTCAAGGAGCTGCTCGATCCCTCGACCGACCTCGGCGGCCGCTTCCTGGCCTCGCTCGGCCGCAATCTGTTCTTTTCGCTGGTGATCCTTGCCATCGAGGTCCCGCTCGGTATCGTCATCGCCCTGTCGATGCCGCGCCAGGGCTGGACTGTCGCGGCCTGCCTCGTGATCCTGGCGCTGCCGTTGCTGATTCCGTGGAACGTGGTTGGCACGATCTGGCAGATTTTTGGCCGGCCCGACATCGGTCTGATGGGCTATGTCCTCAACCACATCGGCATCGACTACAATTACGTCTCCAACGATATCGATGCCTGGGTCACCGTTATCGTGATGGACGTCTGGCACTGGACCAGCCTCGTTGCGCTGCTCTGTTACGCCGGCCTGAAGTCGATCCCCGAGGCCTATTACCAGGCGGCACAAATCGACGGCGCCTCGCGCTGGGCCGTGTTCAAGGCGATCCAGCTGCCGAAGATGAACCGCGTGCTGCTGATCGCGGTGCTGCTGCGCTTCATGGACTCGTTCATGATCTACACCGAGCCGTTCGTCGTCACCGGCGGCGGGCCCGGCAACTCCACGACCTTCGTGTCGATCGAGCTGGTCAAGATCGCGCTCGGCCAGTTCGACCTCGGCAAGGCGGCTGCGCTGTCGCTGGTCTACAATCTGATCATCCTGATCGTCTGCTGGATCTTCTACACCGTGATGACCAATGCCGGCACCGAGCGGAAGCACCAGGAAGGAGCCGTGTGATGCACTCGATCCCCGGCCGCCGCGTCATCATGGCGCTGTTCCTGATCTTCCTGCTGTTGCCGATCTATTGGCTCGTGAACATGAGCTTCAAGACCAACGCCGAGATCGTCTCGACGATGACGCTGTGGCCGCATACGCCGACGCTCCAGCACTACAGGCGCATCTTCACCGACGAGAGCTGGTATTCCGGCTACATCAACTCGCTGGAATACGTCGTCCTCAACACCATCATCTCGATCTCGGTGGCGCTGCCGGCGGCCTACGCGTTCTCGCGCTATCGCTTCCTCGGCGACAAGCATCTGTTCTTCTGGCTGCTGTCGAACCGCATGGCGCCGGCCGCGGTCTATGCGCTGCCGTTCTTCAACCTCTATTCGGCGATCGGCCTGTTCGATACGCCCTGGGCGGTCGCGCTCGCGCATTGCATCTTCAACGTTCCCCTCGCGGTGTGGATCCTCGAAGGTTTCGTGTCCGGCGTGCCGCGCGAGATCGACGAGACCGCCTTCCTCGACGGCTATTCCTTCCCGCGCTTCTTCATCAAGATCCTGGTGCCGCTGATCGCGAGCGGCATCGGCGTCGCCGCCTTCTTCTGCTTCATGTTCTCCTGGGTCGAGCTGCTGCTCGCGCGCACGCTGACCTCGGTGCAGGCCAAGCCGATCGCGGCGATCATGACGCGCACGGTATCGGCGGCCGGCATGGATTGGGGGCTGCTCGCGGCAGCCGGCGTGCTCACCATCATTCCGGGCGCGCTCGTGATCTGGTTCGTCCGCAATTACATCGCGAGCGGTTTTGCGCTCGGTCGGGTCTAGGGAGGCATCAATGGAATCTATTGCATGGATGGCCTGGACGCCGCCGACGGCGATCTTCTTTGTCGCGCTCGCCTGCACGCTTGCCGTGATGACCTGGCTTGGGGTGACCTATCCCGAGGCCGAGCGCGTCGGCGTGCTGCGCATCCCGACCACGCGCGGCGACCGCCTGTTCATCTCCCTGATCACGGCGGCGGTCATCCACTTGCTCTGGATCGCCTTCGCCGGCACCGACGCTCTCGCCACGCTGCCGATCGGCGAGGACGGACTTGAAATTTCGCGCCTTTGGATCGCATCAGGAATTTCGCTGGCGACGGCCGTGCTCATTTTTCGCACGGTCTGAAGCCCGCGAAGGAACGGCCAGATCCGGGACCAACCCGGGCCTGTAAAAAGTTTGTCGCTGCAACGGAGGAACAACATGCGGCAGTTTAGGAGAAGGGAACGTCCATTGACCAAGAATAGCTTTCTGACGATGTCCAGCGTCGCCGCCATCGTCGCGGTGTCGTTCGCCGTCTCGGCGCCGGTTCGCGCCGCCGACGACGCCGCCATCCAGAAGTGGATCGCGGAATTCCAGCCCTCGACCCTGTCGAAGGAAGACCAGAAGAAGGAGCTGGAGTGGTTCGCCAAGGCCGCCGAGCCCTTCAAGGGCATGGAGATCAACGTCGTCTCCGAGACCATCACGACCCACGAATACGAATCGCAGACGCTGGCCAAGGCGTTCTCCGAGCTCACCGGCATCAAGCTCAAGCACGACATCATCCAGGAAGGTGACGTCGTCGAGAAGCTGCAGACCCAGATGCAGTCCGGCAAGAACGTCTACGACGGCTGGATCAACGATTCCGACCTGATCGGCACGCACTTTCGGTACGGCCAGACCATCGCGCTGTCGGACTACATGACCGGCGAGGGCAAGGACGTCACCGATCCCCAGCTCGACGTCAACGACTTCATCGGCAAGTCGTTCGGCACCGCGCCGGACGGCAAGCTCTATCAGCTGCCCGACCAGCAGTTCGCCAACCTCTACTGGTTCCGCTACGACTGGTTCACCAACGCGGACTACAAAGCCAAGTTCAAGGCCAAGTATGGCTACGAGCTCGGGGTGCCCGTGAACTGGTCCGCTTATGAGGACATCGCCGAGTTCTTCACCAACGACATCAAGGAGATCAACGGCGTCAAGGTCTACGGCCATATGGACTATGGCAAGAAGGACCCGTCGCTCGGCTGGCGTTTCACCGACGCTTGGCTGTCGATGGCTGGTAACGGCGACAAGGGTATCCCGAACGGCCTGCCGGTCGACGAATGGGGCATCCGCATGGAAGGCTGCCGTCCGGTCGGCTCCTCGGTGGAGCGTGGTGGCGACACCAACGGTCCGGCCGCGGTCTACTCGATCACCAAATATCTCGAGTGGATGAAGAAGTATGCCCCGCCGCAGGCCCAGGGCATGACCTTCTCCGAGTCCGGTCCGGTGCCGGCGCAGGGCAACATCGCCCAGCAGATGTTCTGGTACACCGCCTTCACCGCCGACATGGTGAAGCCGGGCATCGCCGTGATGAACGCGGACGGTACGCCGAAATGGCGTATGGCTCCGTCGCCGCACGGTTCGTACTGGAAGGAAGGTATGAAGCTCGGCTACCAGGACGCCGGCTCCGCCACGCTGTTGAAGTCGACGCCCCCGGATCGCCGCAAGGCGGCCTGGCTCTATCTCCAGTTCATCGTCTCCAAGACGGTGTCGCTGAAGAAGAGCCATGTCGGTCTCACCTTCATCCGTGAATCCGACATCTGGGACAAGTCGTTCACCGAGCGTGCGCCGAAGCTCGGCGGCCTGATCGAGTTCTACCGCTCGCCCGCGCGCGTGCAGTGGACCCCGACCGGCAACAACGTGCCCGACTATCCGAAGCTGGCACAGCTGTGGTGGCAGAACATCGGCGATGCGTCGTCCGGTACGAAGACGCCGCAAGCCGCGATGGACTCGCTCGCCGCGGCCCAGGACTCCGTGATGGAGCGTCTGGAGAAGTC
This sequence comes from Bradyrhizobium sp. 21, assembly GCF_023073335.1. GTDB lineage: Bacteria > Pseudomonadota > Alphaproteobacteria > Rhizobiales > Xanthobacteraceae > Bradyrhizobium. The sequence continues at coordinate 34,215 of NZ_JADPJG010000021.1, read as the reverse complement.
CGGCGTGCAGGGCGCCTGCGGTCCGAAGCTGCACAAGAAGGAGACGGCCGAGTACTGGTTCGCCAAGGCCCAGAAGGACGGCACTATTGCTCCTCAGCGCAAGCTCGCCAACGAGAAGCCGAAGGGCGAGACGATCGACTACGACACCCTGATCAAGTCGTGGCCGGCCACCCCGCCCAAGCGCGCCTCGCTGCAGTAAGCTGCGTCTCATAACGACGAAAGGCCGGGAGCAATCCCGGCCTTTTTTTGGTCTGTCAACGCCGACGTCGTCCTGGACAAGCGAGCATCGCGAGCGCTGATCCAGGACCCGTTACCCCCATCCTAAGTTGACGCGCCGTGCTTTGGCGACAGCCTCCTGCAACACATTCAGCGGGGTAATGGGTCCTGGCTTTCGCCAGGACGACACTATGTTACTCCGCCGGCTCGGCCGCCAGCACAGGATAATCCGTGTATCCCTTCGCGCCGCCGCCATAGAAGGTGTTCTTGTCCCAATCATTCAGCGCAGCGCCCTGCTTCAGCCGCTCGACGAGGTCGGGGTTGGAGATAAAGGGCTTGCCGAAGGCGATCAGGTCGGCCGCGCCCGCGTCCAGCACCTTGGTGGCGAGGTCGAAATCGTAGCCATTGTTGGCGATGTAGGCCCCGCCAAAGCGTTTGCGCAGGCCCGCATAGTCGAACGGCGCGATGTCGCGCGGACCGCCGGTGGCGCCTTCGACGACGTGGAGATAGACGAGCTTCAGCGCGGCGAGGCCGTCGACGATATGGTCGTACAAGGCTTGCGGGTTCGAATCCGAGATGTCGTTGGCCGGCGTCACCGGCGAGATGCGGATGCCGGTACGATCGGCGCCGGCCTCCGCCGCGACGGCCCTGGAGACCTCCAGCATCAGCCGCGCGCGGTTCTCGATTCCGCCGCCATAGGCGTCCGCGCGCTTGTTGGTGCCGTCCTTGGCGAACTGCTCGAGCAGGTAGCCGTTGGCGCCGTGGATCTCGACGCCGTCGAAGCCGGCTTCGAGCGCATTCTTCGTGGCACGCTTGAAGTCGTCGATGATCCCAGGAATTTCGGAGAGCTCGAGCGCGCGGGGCTCGGAGACGTCGGCAAAGGTGCCGTTGACGAAGGTTTTGCCCTTGGCGCGGATCGCGCTCGGCGCCACCGGGGCTGCGCCATTGGCCTGGAGATCGACATGCGAGATGCGGCCGACATGCCAGAGCTGGATGAAGACTTTTCCGCCGCGTTCATGCACGCGATCCGTGACCTTGCGCCAGCCGGCGACCTGGTCCTTGGTGTAGATGCCAGGAGTGTCCTGGTAGCCCTGGCCCTGCTGCGAGACCTGGCTCGCTTCGGTGATCAGCAGGCCTGCGGAGGCGCGCTGGCCGTAATAGTCGGCGGCGAGTGGGCTGGGGACGAAAGTGCCCGGCGCGGCGCGGTTGCGCGTCAGCGGCGCCATGACCAAGCGATTGGCCAGCGTGATCGGGCCGAGCTTGTAGGTCTCAAACAATTTGGTCGAACGGCTCATGAGAATGCTTCCGGGCGATGAGAGGTCCGGAACACTTGTGCATCGCGGCAATCGGCGCAAGGGACGAGCCATACGGAAAGTGCAGGCGAGCTGCGCGCTGAGCTCCACGCAGCATAAATCATGTGCAAAATCGGCCGCGGCGACAGATTCGATCTCCTCGCCGCGGCCGCTTGAATCATCCGCTTTAGTTCTGGCCCATGAAATCGCGCTTGCCGATCTCGACGCCGTTGTGACGCAGGAGCCCGTGGGCGGTCGCTGCGTGGAAATAGAAGTTGGGCAGCGAGAACGCGCTCAGGAATTGCTGACCCTTCATGGTGATGGACTTGTCCGGGCCGGCCGGGAAGGTGACGTCCCTGCTGTCGGCGCCCTCAAACTGCTCCGCCTTGAACGATTTCACATAATCGATGGTCTTCGCCAGGCGCTGCTTTAATTCCGCAAAGCTCGTCTCTGTGTCGGGCGTCGCGGGCACCTCGCTGTGGGTCAGCCGGGCGCAGCCCTTGGCGGCGAAATCGCTGACGAGCTGGATCTGCTTTGACAGCGGCAGCATGTCCGGAAACAGGCGGGAGCCCAGCAGGACGCTCGGATCGACCTTCTTGGCCGCGCAATGCGCTTCAGCCTTGGTGAGCAGGCTGGTCATGCTGTTCAGCATTTGCAGATAGGCGGGGACGACGGCGTCGTGGAAGGACATGTGATGCTCGCTCTGATTGTGGGAAAACTCAGGAGAAACCTGAGCCACTCACATGGGAACGTCATGGAAAAATACAATCGCAGGACCGGCTTGTGCAGCGCGAAAATTCTACCGGATCGTCGCTCCAGGCTGCACCTGTGCCGTACCGCCCCGCATCCGGGTCAAAAGCTCGGCGGTCGGCCAGGAATCGGCCGGCAGGCCGTATTTGATCTGCATTGCCTTCACGGCGGCGCGGCTCTGCTGGCCCAGCACGCCGTCGACCTTGCCGACGTTGAAACCGTTCTGAACCAGAAGCTGCTGCAACTGCTTGAGCTCGTTGAACGGCAGTTGCGCCACCGGCGTGGTCGGCTTGCGCATCGCCGCCGCGCCCGCGATGCGGGTGGCGAGATAGCCCGCCGTGGTCGAATAGATCAGCGAGTTATTCCACTCGGTGTAAGCCGCGAAATTCGGGTACGCCATGAAGGCCGGACCAAAGCGTCCCATCGGCAGCAGCACGGAGGCCGCGAGATTGTCGTTCGCCAGCGGCCGGCCGTCGGGATAGGTCACCCCGAGCTGCGCCCATTTCGAGCGCGGCTGCTGCACCGTGAGATCGGTCTGATCCCACGGCAGGTTCTGAGGCACCTTGATCTCTTCGAGCCACGGCTCGCCGCGCCGCCACTTCAAGCCGTTGGCGATGTAGTTCGCAGTCGAGCCGATCACATCGTCCTCGCTGCGCAGCAGGTCGCGTCGTCCGTCGCCGTCATAATCGACGGCATAGTTGACGTAGTGCACGGGCAGGAACTGGGTCTGGCCGAGTTCGCCGGCCCAGGAGCCAACCATCTCGTCGGGGGTGAGATCGCCGCGGTCGATGATCTTCAGTGCAGCGACGGTCTCGTTCACGAACATCTCCGAGCGCCGGCAGTCATAGGCCAGCGACACCAGCGATTTCAGTGTCGGCAGATTGCCCATGTTGACGCCGAAATCGCTCTCCAGACCCCAGAACGCGGCGATCACCGCCGGCGGCACGCCATATTCCTTTTCCGCGCGCGCGAACGCCGCCGCGTGTTGCTTGATGTGCTGCTGGCCGTTCTGCATGCGATAGGGCGCGGCCATGCGGCCGGCGAATTCGGTGAAGAGCTGGCCGAACACGCGCTGGCCGCGGTCGCGGTTGACGATGCCCTGGTCGTAGACGAGGTAGGGAGAGGCCTCCGATATCGTCCGCTGCGACACGCCGGCGGCCACCGCCTGTTGCTTCACGTCGGCCAGAAAGCGATCGAAGCTCGCGCCGTTATGGCACGACGCCGCGCGCGGCGAGGGCGCGGTGGCCCTGGGGGCAGCCGGCTTTGCGGGTGGTGGCGCGAACTGGGCAGAGGCGGTTGCAGACAACGCAACAAGAGTGACGGCCGCGATCGCAAGTCGGGTCTGGAGCATGAGGTTTCCGGGGGAGCGCACGTGGGGAATCTTGCCAAAGCTTAAGGGAATTGAGCGCCTCAAACCATCCCGGAAAAGCAATGTTGGGCAAGTGCCGCGGCTCCGCGACGCACCTTGAAACCTTGCACGCGGACGGGGGTCATCCCTACCTCATGCTCGCCGGCCCGCAACGCCCCCAGCGACCACGGCCGGCCTTGGGAGACGGCCATGAACTATCTTCGCACCGCAATGTTGCTCGCAGGCCTCACCGCCCTGTTCATGGGCGTCGGCTATCTGATCGGCGGTGCTTCGGGCGCCATGATCGCGCTCGTCATTGCGGCGGCCTCCAATCTCTTCACCTATTGGAACTCCGATCGCATGGTGCTCTCGATGTACGGCGCCCATGAGGTCGACCGCAGCAGCGCGCCGGAGCTGGTCGGGCTCGTCGCCGAACTCGCGGCCCGCGCCTCGCTGCCGATGCCGCGCGTGTTCCTGATGGACGAGGCGCAGCCCAACGCGTTTGCGACCGGGCGCAATCCGGAAAACGCTGCGGTGGCCGTCACCACCGGGCTGATGAACCAGCTCAGCCGCGAGGAGCTCGCCGGCGTGATCGCCCATGAGCTCGCCCATATCAAGCATCACGACACGCTGCTGATGACCGTTACCGCGACCATTGCGGGTGCCATCTCCATGCTCGCCCAGTTCGGCATGTTCTTCGGTGGCAATCGCGACAACAACGGTCCCGGCATCGTCGGCTCGATCCTGATGATGATCCTCGCCCCTATCGGGGCCATGCTGGTGCAGATGGCGATCAGCCGCACCCGCGAATACGCCGCGGACAATCTCGGCGCGCGCATTGCGGGGCAGCCGATGTGGCTGGCGTCGGCGCTGGTCAAGATCGAGGGCGCGGCGCATCAGCTCCCGAACGTCGAGGCGGAGCGAAATCCCGCCACCGCGCACATGTTCATCATCAATCCGCTGTCGGGCCACGGCGTCGACAATCTGTTCACGACCCACCCCTCGACGCAGAATCGTATCGCGGCGCTTCAGCAACTCGCGGCCGAGCTGGGCGCGCAGGCGTCGCCGTCGGTCGGTGCCAACGAGAACTATCCGCCGCGAAGTCCCTGGGGCCGCTCCTCTTCACGTGGTCCGTCACGTGGTCCTTGGGGCTGATACGAAACCATCAGGAATTTGCGCGCTTTGTGACCTGATGCACACAGGACGGTCCCGGCCGGTGCTAACACCCCGGCGAGACTATTCGTTCGAAAGGGGATGCGTGGCCGGCCCTCTGCCTGCCGCCGTCGAAAATGACCAAAGCTGCGGTACCATTGCTGATCGTCCTGGGCGTGCTCATCGGCCTGTCCACGCACACGGTCGTCAATTGCGGGGACGAGGACGATCCCGACATCTGCTCGGCGGTGATCGGCTTCTCGCCGCTGCGCGGCTCGCTGATCGCGTTCGCTTATGAAGGGCGCGGGCGGATCGCGTTGCGCCATGGCGACTGGCGGCGGGCGATTGCCGATTTCGACGAGGCCATCCACCTCAATCCCAACCGCGCCTCGCTCTACCGCGACCGCGCGCAGGCGCGCCGGCAGAACGGCGACCTCGCGCTCGCCATCGAGGATTACGACGAGGCGATCGCGCATGATCCCAGGCTCGCCGCGCCCTACCACCAGCGCGGTCTCGCGCTCGCCGCCGCCGGCGATCTCGACCGCGCCATCCTGAGCTTCAACACCGCGGCCCGGCTCGCCCCCTCGGATGCCCAGGTCCGCCTCGATCGCGGCCTCGCATTCCTCGCCCGCGGCCAGGCCGACGACGCGCGCGCCGATTTCGAGGCCGCGCTGGCGCTTCCCGCGGGCAAGGGCGCCAGCACCCGCGATGCGGCCCGCGCAAAACTCGCCGAACTCGCGAGCGCCGAGCCGACCCGCGTGGCCGCGCCGAGAAGGTGAAAATCTAGAATCGCGTGCGGCGCTTCCCCTCTCCCCTTGTGGGAGAGGGTGGCTCGCCGCGCAGCGCCGAGACGGGTGAGGGGTGTCTATCCCCACGAACAGTCTTGAGTGGAAATAACCCCTCATCCGGCGCTTCGCGCTACCTCCTCCCACAAGGGGAGAAGGAAGGAGAGCTGCGATTACTTCGACTTCTTGGCTTTGGCCTTCTTCGCCGGCTTCACCGGTTTTTCCTTGGCGGCCTTCTTCTCCACCTTCGCCGCGACCGGCGTGCTGGCGGCAATTCGCATCGACCGCGCATAGCTGTCGGCCACATTGTCGGCGGACATCTGCAGGCGCTTGGCGGCGGCGGTGGCCTGCTCCATGGTGGCCTTGGCCATCATCTTGAAGCGGTCGCCGGTCTCCTTGCCCTTGGCCTTGGCCGCAAGGCCGGTGAAGCGATCCCGCCGCTCCTTGGCGCGGGTCATCAGGCCCGTATGCAGCTGTCTGGCCAGTTGCCGGATCACGACATCCAGGTCGGCGTCCGCCATTTTGTTCTATCCTCTTCGAAAACAGTGTCGATGCGGGCGGGACTATGCAGATCGGGCCCCGCCTTGGCAATTCCCTGCCGGGAGTCATCCGCAGCTTCCGGTTTACAAAACAAAAGAGCCGCGCATTTCTCGCGGCTCTCTTGGTGGTTCGACGCTTTTTGGCTTACTTCAGCGAGGCCACCGGGCCGCTCGAAGCTGCCGGGTCGGGGTCGAAGCCGAACACGCCGACCAGATATTTGTAATAGTCCGGCATCTTCTCCTTGAGCGCCTCGCGCGACTTCGGGTCGTGGAATTCGCTCTTCCCGGCCAGGAAAATGCTGGCGGTCACCGCAAAGAACTCCATGTGATTCTTCAGCGCGTAGGCTTCCTTGGGCAGGAGGTCCTTGGACTTGGCATAGGCGTAATAGCCGATCACGCCCTTGTTGGCATAGCCGTCCGGCAACAGCCGCGCGTGATAGGCGTGCAGGAGCTCGTGCAGCAGCACGGCCTCCTTCTCGTAACGCATCATGTCCGGCCGCAGCATGATCACGCCGAGGCCCGAATCGACCGCGAGGTCGACGGCATTGGGATTGGTCCAGCGCTGCGTGGCATGGTCCCAGACCGTCAGCGTCCGCGGCACGCTCCGCTCGACGTTCGGGGCGACCCGGCCGTAGCACGCGGTCGCGGCGCCTTCGTCGAGGCAGGCAAGCTCGCTCGCAATGATCGGGACGGTGCGGAAGAAGCGCAGCACGCGCGGCGACAGGCCGGCAGCCTCGACCACGTCGATCTGGCTCTTCAGATTCTCGGTGAGCTTGTCGACGTCCTTGCGATCGGAGTTCTCCGATATGTCGAACATGTAACCACGGTAGCTCTGGAAGCCCGGGGGCAGCGCCTGCGCTGCCCCAGCATCGAGCGATCCGGCGTTGGATGGACCGGCGAAAAGCGCGCCGACAATGGTCGCGGTCAGCAGCAACGCAATGCGCATGATGAACCCCCTGATGTCACTTCGCCCGGCAGAATAGGCCACCGTTGTTTGCGAAAAGTGAGTGGGGCGAGACTAGGGCAGCGATGTTGAGGCGTGCTTAATCGTTGGTTGAAGATCGCGGAGGCGGATTAGTGCCGGGTTAACCAAGCGTGGATCGGCGCCGCGCTTCGGCGTACCATGCGGTGCGGGCACCAGGCTCGTAAATCGAGACAGCCGGTAGGAGGATGCCATGTATGCCGCCATCCGTCAGGCCAAGGCGAAAAGCGGGAGCGCCGAAGAGCTGGCGCGCCGCATCAAGGACGGCGCCGTTCCGATCATCAGCGACGTCGACGGTTTCCGCGCCTATTACGTCGTCTATGCCGGCGACGACACGGTCACCGCGATCTCGATCTTCGACAAGTTCGAGCAGGCGGAGGAGGCGAACCGGCGCGCGATCGCCTGGATCGAGAAGGATCTCGGCCCGCTGCTCGCCGGCCACGCCAGCGCCGCCGCGGGGCCGGTAATCGTGCATACGCTGGCGTAGGAGACGGTTGCGACGGCCTCTCCCCGATGTCGTCCTGGCGAACGCCAGGACCCATTACCCCAGGGAGAGGTTTTGCGATGAGTGGCAGTCGCCTTCGTTTGCCCGATGGTTCGGTGGTTATGGGTCCTGGCTTTCGCCAGGACGACGGCGAGTTTGTTGCGCCGATTTATCGCCAAACACGCAGCCGCCCCTCACAGCTCCCTTGCGTTCGAGAACGCGAATGAGCTCACGCGTCGCGTCGTCTCGTCCAGGATCAGCGTGCGCGTGATCGGCGGCTCGGCACGCTGGGCGCAGTTTTCGCGCTCGCAGAGGCGGCAGTTGACGCCGATCGGCGTGCCCTCTGTCTTCTCGAGGTCGATACCGGCGGCATAGACGAGGCGCGCGGCGTGACGGATCTCGCAGCCGAGGCCGATGGCGAAGCGTGGCTGCGGCAGCGGGTGCGGCGCGACGGGGCGGCGCACCATCTGCGCGATCGAGAAATAGCGTGTGCCGTCGGGCAGCTCGATCACCTGCTTGAGCAGGCGATCCGGCGTGTCGAAGGTCGAGTGCACGTTCCATAGCGGACAGGTGCCGCCGAATTTCGAGAACGGGAACGTGCCGGAGGAGAAGCGCTTGGAGACGTTGCCGGCATTGTCGACGCGCAAGAGGAAGAACGGGATGCCGCGCGCGTTCGGCCGCTGCAGGGTGGTGAGCCGGTGGCAGACCTGCTCGAAGCCGGAGCTGAAGCGCTGCGCCAGCAAATGGATGTCGTAGTTGAGCGCTTCGGCCGCGGCGAGGAACGCCGGGTAGGGCATCATCACGCTGGCTGCAAAATAGTTGGCGAGCGTGATGCGAAACAGGCGGCGCGGCGTGTCGTCGAGCGGGCCTGCACGGCTGATGATGGTCTCCAGATGCTGCGCGCATTCGCCCAGGCCGAGCTGGAAGGCGAGCTGGAACGCGCGGCCGGGCGGATCGACCAGTTCGGAGATCAGGAGCTGGCGGCGGTGGCGGTCGAAGCGCCGCAGCGTCTCGCGCATCACGTCGACGGGCATGATGCGGGTCTGGATCGAATGCTTTTCGCGCAGTCGTGCCGCGAGCGCCGCATAAAGCTCCTCGGCCGGCACGTTCAGTTCGTCGCGAAGGGTCTCCGCGGCCTGCTCCAGCTCCGGAAAATAGTTGCGGTTGGCCTCGATCAGCTCGCGGACGCGCTCGACCGGATTGGCCTCATAGCGCGTGCCGACGTCGCGGTCGGCCATCTGCGCCGCAGCCAGCGTCTCGCCCTGGCGCGCCTCGGCATAGGCGGCGTAGAGCCGTTGCAGCGCATGGGTGACGCCGGGGCAGAGCTCGGCGAGGTCGCGCAGTTCCTGCTTGGGAACGTCGATCTGGCGGAACAGCGGATCGGAGAAGATCTCGTTGAGCTCGGCGAAGAAGCGGTCCTCGTCGGCGGTGGCGAGGTCACGCAGGTCAAGGTCATAGGTCTCGGCCAGCCGCAGCAGGATCTGCGCGGTGACCGGGCGCTGGTTGCGCTCGATCAAGTTGACGTAGCTCGGCGAGATCCCAAGCCCCTCGGCGATCTGGGTCTGCGACAGGCCCAATTGCTGCCGGATCCGCCGGAAGCGCGGGCCGACGAAGAGTTTTTTGCTGGAACCGGCGGGCATTTTCAGGTCTCCAGAGGCATCAAGGGCAATCTTGTTGACCTATAATCTTTACAAAATTTACAAATTAACATCTATTACATGTTCTTATGTTACATGACATCACCATTCAAATACAAGCCCTCTATACGACCTGAGCTTTCTCGCGTTTAGCTTCTGACACGCATCTCGCAATGCATTGTCAAGAATGTCGATGGCCAGAGATCACCATCGTCAGCGAAAAAGGATCAGGCACATGAATTACCAGCCCCGCGGCATCAGCACCCTCCAGGGTCCGGCGTCGTATCAGAGCGAGATCGAGGCAGCCCAGTCGCTCCTCGAGACCCAGCCGACCTGGAACGGGGTGTCGGCCGAGGCCGTCGCACGCATGCGCCTGCAGAATCGCTTCAGGACCGGCCTCGACGTCGCCCGCTACACCGCAGCGCTGATGCGGGCCGATATGGCCGCCTATGACGGCGATCCCACCAAATACACCCAGTCGCTCGGCTGCTGGCACGGCTTCATCGCCCAGCAGAAGCTGATCTCGGTCAAGAAGCACTTTGGCAAGACCGATCGCACCTACCTGTATCTCTCGGGCTGGATGATCGCGGCGCTGCGCTCCGAGTTCGGCCCGCTGCCCGACCAGTCGATGCACGAGAAGACCTCGGTGCCGGCGCTGATCGAAGAGCTCTACACCTTCCTGCGTCAGGCGGATTCGCGCGAGCTCAACGACATCTTCCGCAGCCTGGACAAGGCGCGCAAGGAGGGCGACAAGACCCGCGAGAAGGAATTGATCGAGAAGATCGACAACTTCCAGACCCATGTCGTCCCTGTCATCGCCGACATCGACGCCGGTTTCGGCAATGCCGAGGCGACCTATCTGCTGGCCAAGAAGATGATCGAGGCGGGCGCCTGCGCGCTGCAGATCGAGAACCAGGTCTCGGACGAGAAGCAGTGCGGCCACCAGGACGGCAAGGTCACCGTGCCGCACGAGGTGTTCCTGGCCAAGATCCGCGCCTGCCGCCACGCCTTCCTCGAGCTTGGCGTCGAAGACGGCATCATCGTGACCCGCACCGACTCGCTCGGCGCCGGCCTGACGCAGCAGATCGCCGTCAGCCACAAGCCGGGCGACCTCGGCGACCAGTACAACAGCTTCCTCGATTGCGAGGAAATCACGGCGGAGAACGCCCGCAACGGCGACGTCATCATCAACCGCAACGGCAAGATGATGCGCCCGAAGCGGCTGCCTTCCAATCTCTATCAGTTCCGGCCCGGCACCGGCGAAGACCGCTGCGTGCTCGACAGCATCACCTCGCTGCAGAACGGCGCCGACCTGCTGTGGATCGAGACCGAGAAGCCGCATATCGAGCAGATCGCCAAGATGGTCGATCGGATCCGCAAGGTGGTTCCGAACGCGAAGCTGGCCTACAACAACTCGCCGTCGTTCAACTGGACCCTCAACTTCCGCTGGCAGGTCTACGATGCGATGAAGGAAGCGGGCAAGGACGTCAGCAAGTACAACCGTGCCGAGCTGATGAAGCGGGAATACGACGAGACGCCGCTGGCGATCGAAGCCGACGAGCGCATCCGTACCTTCCAGGCGGATTCGGCCAAGCGTGCCGGCATCTTCCATCACCTGATCACGTTGCCGACCTACCACACGGCGGCGCTCTCGACCGACAATCTCGCGAAGGAATATTTCGGCGAGCAGGGCATGCTCGGCTACGTGAAGAACGTCCAGCGCGCCGAGATCCGTCAGGGTATCGCCTGCGCGAAGCATCAGAACATGGCCGGCTCCGACATCGGCGACGACCACAAGGAATACTTCGCCGGCGAGGCTGCCCTGAAGGCGGGCGGCGCCCACAACACGATGAACCAGTTCGGCTAACGCAGAACGCTTCTTGAGAGGAGAGCGACAATGACCAACAGCAATTTCTGGGTGATCGGCGGCGAGTTCGGTTCGATGAACTTCCACAAGCTCGTGGAAGGCTCGGCCCAGGTCCAGGGTCCGTTCAAGACCCGCAAGGAGGCCGAAGACGCCTGGCGCTCGGTCTCGGAAGAGAACCGCCACAAGGCCGGCGTCCGCTTCTCGATCGTGGAAGAGCCGTCGCGGGTCCCGGCCTGACGGCATTGCCGCGGGCCTGAAATAAGAAGACGTCCAAGGACGGATGGTCCCATCCGGCGCAAGCCGGGTGGGATCGTCTGCTTTTGGCACAGATGAAGCAGCTGTGGGCACCGTAAGTAACTGGAATTGTGGGGCCTTTGCGGGCACATTGGTTGCTGATAGGTTAATCGCGCCAAGTGAGGACGAGGCCGCCAATGTCAGAGCCCGAGACCAGCGGGACCCATTCCAGCCAGCCGCGTCCGGTGCGGCTGCGCGATGCGCTGTTGCGCGCGCGGATCGAGGCCGCCGACCGCACCGGCGTGGTCGTCGACCTCCGCGACGCCGAGGTGGCGCGGCTGGAGATACTGAACGACGCGCTCGATCCCCTGTTCGCCCAGGTGCCCGAGCAGATCGACCTGTTCGACCGCGGCATCAGCCAGGGCGATACGCCCAGGCTGTGGATCGACGTCGTCGCGCACATCGTCATGGGGCGCGACAAGCGGATGTACCGCTTCGTGCAGGACACCCGCTTCGGGCGCATCGTGCTCGCCGAATCCCACGACACCTCTGTCATCGTCGAGGCCGTCACCGACTACGTCGCGCGCCGCATGATCGAGCGCGAGCATGCGATGGTGGTCCCGCCCGAGCCGAAGCCCGAGGTCGCGCAGCCGCGGCGCCGCTCGCGCGTCTGGCCGTTCGTGTTCGGATTTGTGCTCGGCGCCGCCGCGCTGTTCGGCCTCGCCCTCCTGGCGGCTCTGCGGAGCTGGTGAATTGGCGGCGAACTAAATCAACCGCGTATGCTTGATCTGCCCGATCTGAAATCCAGCCCCAAGGCTCCGCACCGTCTGCTCGCAACGCCAGCCGGTATCGTCCTTCTCGATCGTGAACAAATTATACGCCGCGGCCGGGTAGTGCCCGTGCGCGAGTGCGGAGGCCGAGGGGACGCCGATCGCGGGAATGTTGCCGTTGGGACCCTCGAGCCACATCGTCGAATGAATGTGGTCGTGCCCGTGCAGGATCAGCTCGACGCCGTGGCGCTTCAAGAGTGCCAGCAAATCGGCCGAGTCAGTCATCCGCTTCTGGCGCGCACGGGACTTCAGCGGATGATGCACCAGCAGCACGCGAAAGACGTCCTCGGCTGCAAGCCGCTCGAGCACCTCGTCGAGGGCGGCGAGCTGATCGCGACCGAGCGTGCCCGTCGCCATCAGCGGCAGGGTCGGCACCGCCGTGGACAGGCTGACCAGCGCGAGTGGGCCGCGCCGGCGCACCGCCGGAAAGCCGATGCGGCCGTCGTCGCCCGCCAGATAAGGCGCGAAGGTCTCGCCGAAACGATGCGAGGTGGCGCGGACATAGGCGTCGTGATTGCCGGGAATCGTGGTGACGCGGTCGGGCGGACCGACGCCGTCGAGCCAGGCGCGCGCCGGCGCGAACTCGGCCTCGAGCGCGAGGTTGACGAGATCGCCTGTCACCGCGATGTGGTCGGGCGCCTGCGCATGGATGTCGGCGACGAGTGCGTCGAGCACCTCGCGGCGCTGGTATTTGTGACGGTTGCGCGTCCAGTTGACGTAGCCAAGCACGCGCTTGCCGGCGAGCTCGATCAACCGCGGCTCCGGCAGCGGCGGCAGATGCGGGTCCGACAGATGGGCGAGCGTGAAGGGGGCCATGAAAGATGTCACCGCGCGCGATTGCCTCGCTATTCGTCCGCTGTAATGGCAAGGTCGCGGGCAACGCGCAAGCCAAGCCTCAGGCAAAGCGTCAAGGGAGCCTGATGGGGGATCGTCTGAATCGTGTTCGCCGGACATTCGAGCCGCTGCTGCGGCGAATCTTCCACGCCTATTTCCTGCTCGTCCGCGGCATGACGCTCGGCGTCCGCGCCGTGGTCCTGGATGCCGACACCAGGGTATTCCTGGTCAGGCACAGCTACATCACCGGCTGGTATCTGCCCGGCGGCGGCGTCGATCTCGGCGAGACCATGGAGCAGGCGATGCGGCGCGAGCTCAAGGAGGAGGGGGATGTCGATCTCACCGGCGAGGCCGTGCTGCACGGCATCTTCCTCAACAGCCACGTCTCCCGCCGCGACCATGTCGCGGTCTACGTCGTCAGGCAGTTCAAGCAGGATCGCGTCCCTGAGCCCAACCACGAGATCGTCGAATGCGGGTTCTTCGCGATCACGGCGCTGCCCGAGGGGACCACGCCCGGCACGCGGTTGCGGATCGCGGAAGTGCTGGACGGCAAGCCGTTGATCGCGACGTGGCGGTAAGGGCGGCCTGGCGTTAGAGCGATCTGGCGGTAACCGGAATAGCTCAACCGCCGGGCCGGCTGCTCTCCTTCGCCTGCAACTCCAGCGCCAGCAGGCTCTGCTCCTGGATCAACGCACAGTTCTGTCGCTCAAGCCTGTGCAGCCGCGCCGTCATGTTGTGCAGGAACGCGAACACCACCAGGAACAGGGCGCCGAACATCACGACGAACGGAAACACGACGCCGGTCAAATGACTGACGAGATAGGCGAGGCTTGGAAACAACGCGAAGCCCGCCGGGAGGATCGCCACCATGGACAGCATCAGGAAGTCATAGAGATCGAACTTGCCTTGCAGCGTCTTGCGCAGCAGCACCAGCATGTAGATCAACGCAAAGGCGGAGATGACGATGACGGTTTCTACGCTGGGAAGGACGGTTGGCACTGGCACCCCCTCAAGATGTTCGACGAGATGATGAAGTCGCAGATCGGCACGGAAGAGCGCGGCGTCATGGCGATCTCATCAGACGCGCGAGCAGGATGTAGCCGAGGACGCGAATCATGTAGCTCGCCGACTTCAGTCCGTCGATCGAGCTGACGCCGGTCGCCCGCGGACGCATCTCGACCGCGACCTCGCTGACCGTGAGGCCGGCGCGCATCGCCCAGGCCAGCGAGATCGGTTCCGGAAAATCCGCCGGGTACGCCTTCGCGAAGAAGGCGATGGCGGAGCGGTCGAGCAGCCGCATGCCGCTGGTCGGATCGGTGATGCGGCCGCCGCTGAAGAGACCGTTGAGCGCGAGCACGATCAGCCTGATTCCGGCGCGGCGCATGCGTGTGGAGCAGAAGCCGGCATGGTCGATGAAGCGGCTTCCGATGATGATGTTGGCCGGGTCCTTGCGATAGGCGTCCAGAAGCGTCTCGATAGCGCGTGGATCGTGCTGCCCGTCGCCGTCGATCTGGATGCAGAAATCGAAATCCTGCCGCGCCGCGTATTTGATGCCGGTCTGGACGGCGCCGCCGATGCCGAGGTTTTGCGCCAGGCGGGCAACGGGGGAGCGGCAGCTCGCCACCGCGGACGTCGCGTCCGTCGAGCCGTCGTCGACGACCAGGGTGTGGTAGGGGCGGCCGGTCGCCGCGATCTCGCTCAGGAGGCCGCCGATCGAGGCCTCCTCGTTGAAGCAGGGGATGATGAGCAGGATCCGCGGCGCGGCAGCAGGCGCCGCAGCGGCACCGCTCTGGCGCGTGTCGGTTGAATCCAAGCCCAAATCCGAGCCCATGTCCGAGCCCATGTCCACGCCCATGTCGGCCACGTCCGCCTCACCTCCAAAATCCCCACCTTGCTATACTTGCCGGCGCTTTTCCTGTACAGGCGGCGGGCCGTTTCCAAGCTGAGCCGTCCTGTCCGGCAGTCGCCCATGAGAGCTTTCAAAGTCGTTTTTTCAATTGTGTTTCTGGCAATTCTGGCCAGCAACGTTCGGTTGATCTCGCATTGGAGCGAGAGCCGCGGCGTCTATGACGATATCTGTTATCTCAGGCAGGCCCATCTGTTCCAGCGCTTCGGCTGGCACGGGCTCGACACCAGCCTCGCCCGTGAAACCGACGGCTATCTCGCGGGCAAGCTGCGCAGCATCGACTACCCGGACTGGAACGATCCCACCCGGGCGCCCTGCCACACGCAAACCGCCGACGGCAGCAAATCGGTGATGACGCCGCCGCCGGGCACCGGCTTCGTGCTGGCGCTGTTCCCGGAAGGGTTCCAGGTCATTCCGCTCTATGCGTTGGCGAACGCGGTCATCGCCGGCTTTGCACTGTACGGGCTGTGGCGCGCGCGGGAGTGGGCGTCGTTGATATCAGCCGCATTGTTCGGTGCGCTCGCGATCTACTTCATGATCAACCCGACCAAGGCGAGCTATTCGATGGCGCCGACCATGGTCGTCTGCGCGTTGACGGGCCTCTTCACCGCCAGGCTGTTCGTTGATGAAGGTCGGCGCCGCCTGTTGATGATCGCTTCCGTCGGCGTTCTGCTCGGCCTGTCCGCGAGCTTTCGGATCGCGAACGTGGTTCTGTCGGCCGGCTATTTCCTGTTCTTCGGCCTGTCGTTCCTGATCTGGCGCACCCGCGAAACCTTCCTGCAGGGACTCGCACTTGCTCTGGCGTTCCTCGTCGGCCTGTTGCCGGTATTCGCGGCGAATTTGGTCAATTCGGGCAATCCGCTGGTCTCGGCCTATGGCGGCCAGGATACGGCTGCGCCGAGTCTCGATCCCGCCGTGCTGCGCGCCTATCTCGGCGACACGCAGTTCCCGCTGATCGTGATCGCCTGCGTCTGGGCCGCGCTGTTGTGGCGTTTCGCGAATCATGCCGGCGTCAGGAAACTCACGCTGCTGGTCGCCGGCAATCTCGCGCTGAATCTCGCATTCTTTGCCACACACCCGGTCTTCACCCAGTATTACATCATCCCGATCTTGATGCTCTCGCTCTGGACGTTGCTGTACGCGGCCGTCCTCACCCGCAGCCGGGCACAGGCGTCGATCGCGCATGAGCCCGGTGGACCATTGCTGTCTGAGATGTTATCCCGCCGGCTAACATGACGGATCTCTCGCTTACCATCCTTCCCGAAGCTGCCGGCGACGCCCAGGCGATCGAACGGCTGCACGAACGCACCTTCGGGCCCGGCCGCTTCGTGCTCAGCGCTTATCGCATTCGCGAGCATGTCGACCATTTGCTCGAACTGTCCTTCACCGCCCGCATCGGCACGCTGCTGGTCGGCTCGGTCAGGCAATTGCCGGTGCTGGTCGGCGAGACGCCGGCGCTGCTGCTCGGGCCGCTCACGGTCGAGCCGCCGTTCCGCGGCCGCGGTGTCGGCCGCCTGTTGATGGAGCGCGCGCTCAAGGACGCCAGGGCCAAGGGCCATGCCATCGTGCTGCTGGTCGGCGACGAGCCATATTACAGCCGCGTCGGCTTCAAGCCGGTCACCAAGGGCCGCGTCACCATGCCCGGCCCGGTCGACGCCGCCCGCATTCTGGTGTTCGAACTCGTCGACGGCGCCTTCGCGGGCGTGTCGGGACAGGTCGGTCCGGACTGGAGCAAGGCGCGGGGCTAGGGCCGCGCGCAGCAGGACGCTTGCCTTTGGGAGTATCGAAGATGCAGGTGCGTCCCGCTGATGCCGGTGAGATCGATCATCTCGCGCGCTTGTGGCACGACGTCTGGCATGAATCGCATGCGCCGCTTGCGCCACCCGAGCTGGTCCGCCTCCGTACTCTCTCGAGCTTTCGCGATCGGCTCGCAGTCGTGCTTCCCAATGCCTGTGTCGTCGGCCCCGCCGGCGCGCCGCTCGGCTTCTGCGCCATCAAGGGTGACGAATTGTACCAGCTCTTCGTGTCGCCCGAAGCGCACGGGTCAGGTGTTGCAATGGCCCTGATCACGGATGCGGAAGCACGGCTCGCCGCGCGCGGTGTGGATCTGGCGTGGCTGGCCTGTGCCGTCGGCAACAATCGTGCGGCGCGGTTCTACGAGAAAAGCGGCTGGAGCCTGGCCGGCACGTTCGTGATGCTGTCGGAGACGTCGAACGGGCCTTTTCCCGTGGAGCATTGGCGGTTCGAGAAGCGGTTGACGCATTCAACCTGAGCGTGGCCGGCGCCTCAGGCTCGACGCGACTGCGCTCGTGCTTCAGAGCTCGCACGTGCCGATGCTGTCCCAGCCCGAGGCCGTGGCGGAATTCATCGCGAGCGCCGCTGCATCGCTCGAAGGATAGCGCCGCCGTCGGCCATGTCAGTCGGGGCCCCATGGGCCCCGACTGGAGCAAGGCTAGAACTTGAAATTGGCGAACGCCCTGACGCCGATGCCGGGCATCAACACCTCGTCCTTGGTGTAGGACACCGAGTTGCGGATGTTCTCGTTGAGGAGATTGTTGCCGACGATGCCGGCAATCATCTCGCGCGCACCGAACCAGTTGCGGTCGAGCCTGGTCTTGTAGCTCACCTCGGCCTTCAGCAAATTGTAGCCCGATGTCGGCGTCTCCGCGATCACGGCGACGTTGTTCTGGGCGAAGGCGTGCAACAAATTGACGCGCATCAGCCAGTTGTCGTCGCGCCAGAACACGCCGCCGCCCAGTCGCATCGGCGGAATGCGCGGCACGTTGGTGCCGTCGGTGAAGGTGGCGCGGACCACGTCGAACTGGTTCTCGATGCCCCAGATGCCGCCCTGGAATGCGCCGATATCGAGCTGCGACTGGAATTCGCCGCCGCGGAAATTCGCATTGCGTTGCGAGTAGACCGCCTGGTTCAGCTCGGCAGCGGGCGCGCCGCAGGAGGCAAAGTCGCCATCGCACATCACGCCGGTGAGCCGGCGATAGATGAAATTGTCGAAATGCGTGGTGTAGACGGTCGCCTCGAAGCGGAATGGTCCCGTCGCCTTGCGCACGCCGAGCTCGACCGACTTTGCAGTCTCGATGGTCAGGTTCGGATTGCCGATGTCGAAGGTCGCAGTTGCGTCATGGCCGCCACGGGAAAACAGCTCCGCCGCCTTCGGCGCGCGCTCGACATATTGCGCGGTGATGCTGCCGACCATGCCGCCCGGCAGGTCCTGCAACAGGCCGATGCTGCCGCTCTTCGGTGTGAAGGACGGATTGCGGGCGATGCCCGCCTGCGGCGTGCCGTCGGGCAGGAAGTCTGCCGGAAAATCCGGTGTCGTCCCGTGCAGCTCGACATGCTCGATGCGGCCGGCGATCTGCGCTCGCGTCGCGTCCGTGAACTTGAACTCGTTGAAGGCGTAGCCGGCGACGCGCGTGCTGTTGTTCGGGTCCCACAACCCGTTGAACAGCGTGCCCGGATTGTCCGGGCTCGGCGCGCTCAATTCCTGATGCCCGACCTGGAAGCCCAGCGCCGTCGTCACTTCGGCAAAGCGCGCGTTGAACGGCATCAACTGCACTTCGGTGCGGATCTCCTGCTCCTTGTTGGTAAAAGTCTGCCGCACGCCGTCAGTGTTGGGATCGGCGGGATCGGCAAGGCCGATCTCATTGTGCCGGTAGTCGGTCGCGCCGGCCCAGAAGCGGACGGTGTCGATTGCGGCCGCATCGGGATGGTACTCGCCCTTGACGTTGATCTTGGTCTGGTGGCCGTCGATGCGCGTGTTGTGGTCGGCGCCGTCGATGCCGGGGATGTGGTAGAGCGAGTCGTTCTGCGTGATCGCAGCGCCGATATAGCCGCCCTGGAAGAAGTAGGAGCCGCCGATCGAGGCGCCGTCCGAGCGTGTCGCCGAATTGGGCTGGCGCCCGTTGGCGACGGACCGGGTCTGGTCGGCGAGGTAGGGATAGCTCGGGATGCTGTAGTCGGTGGTGTTGCGCCCGTAGACGTCGGCGTGGAAGGCGAAGTTGCCGCCGCCGGTGTCGAGCAGCAAGCCGCTCTCGACGCCACGGTCAACCGAGCTGAACGCGCTGCGCGTCTCGGCGGTCACGCAAGGCGACGTCCCGGCGCTCGCGAGCGGCGCCTTGACCGGCAGCCCGAAACTCTGGAACGGCGGCGCACCGCAGTTCGGCAGCGCATCCGGAATCCGGTTGTTGGTGGCGCTGACGACGCCGCCGATCGAGGTCGAGCCGTAGCGGAGCGCAGCCGGCCCGCGCACCACCTCGACCTGGTTGGTCGCGAGCGGATCGATCGGGACGAAATGATCCTCGCCGAGGTCGGAGGCACCGCCGGAATTGGTGCCGTTCTCGACGATGCCGACACGGTTGACGTCGAGACCCCTGATGATCGGCCGGCTGGAGGCGCCGGGTGCGAAGCTCGAGCCCGTGATGCCCGGCTTGGAGAACAGGAGATCGCCGAGCTGACCGCCGCCCTCGCGGCGGATCTCCTCGTTCGGCACCACCGTGACGGTGGCGAACTGGTTGGTCACAACAGGCAGCACGCCCTGCTGAGGCGCGGCGGGCGTGGAGGCTGCCGGCGGCGCGTCCGCCGTGCGTTCGTGGCTGCGCGTCCGGCCAGTGCGCGCGACACGGACCGGGCTGCGGGTCGGCACCACCGCTCTGCGCACGATGGGGCTCGGGGCCGTCACGGTGACGGCTGGGATTTCGCTGGATGACTTGTCCTCAGCCAGCGCCGGGCTGGCGGCGGCGCCGAGCAGGAGCAGGCTTGCTCCCCCAAGGCGCTGCGCGCGTCGCAATTCAAATGACATGGTCCTGATTCCAGTCAGGCGCGGTCCGAAGATGTTTGTTGATCGGAGGCGGCCTGCCGTCGCAGCGCGACGGAATTCGACTTCAACGTCTCCCGGGCATGCGCCTGAAAGCGGCGAGTCCGGGCGTGATCAAACGATGTTGGAAGTCAGGACGCGGGAGGCGCGCGCGGCTGGAACGCCGTGCGGGCCGATTTCAGATGGATGAACTCGGCATCGGTGGTGCGGTAGAGCAGGTCGATCGCCTGCGGCAGCAGCAGCAGAGGCGGCGCCGCAAACATGACGGTGCCGGCCATCGCGACCAATGCGCAGATCGCGCAATTGTCGTCGCCCGGCTGCTCCCGGTCGGGACCCCCTGGCGATTGCTTCTCGACCGCTGCGCGGTCAATCGAGGCCGCGCCCTTGGTGCTGTCGGTCTGCTGAAGCGAAGACTGGGCGAGGGGAGCGGCTTGGGCGAACCAATGGCTGTGGCCGAACGTCAGCGCGAACTGCACCAGCATCGCGAACATCGCGAGCCGGGCGCCGTGCCTGATATTTGACCGGAACCACTTCATCTGGAAACGCCACCCCACGTCGCGGGTATCATCCCCTGATCCCGCGATGTTATAATGTAACATCGCAGCATCGGTCAGCGAATGTCAACCGCAGCCGGGCAGCCCACGTGGGCCGTCCACGCGATGTGTCGTTCCTGCAACTAGCGTCCTTCGCGGACCCACGTCGCAGCAAACGCGCCGAGCAGCAGCAACAGCCCGATCAAACCTGCGAAGATCGGCAGCACGCCGACGCCCTTGACCACGCTGGCGTCGCGCAACCGCACGCCCATCCAGCCGTCACCATGGAAGACGCTCGCCGAGCGCACCGGCAGGATGCGCGGCAGCTCGACGCTGGCGCCGTCGACCACGCGCACGGAATTGCCGCCCGTGGCCTGCGTCAGCGGCCTCAACGTGTCGATGGTGGAGGTGACTTCCGAAAACTCCTTCGGATTGGTCGGGCCGACATTGATCAGCGCCTTCAGCGTGCCGTCGGTGGCAGCCCACAGGCCGAGCTCGCTCGCCGGCACGCTGGCGCGCCATTCGCCGGGATCGCCGGCACTGAGCGTCAGATCGCGCGACACGCCCGAGGGCGAGGTCACGCTCACCGGCTGGACGCTGTCTGCCATGGTCTGGCGCACCACCACGAGATCCTTGCCTTGGACCTGCAGGCGCAGCGCCTCCTCGTCCAGATCGGGCTGCTTCATCAGCCAGTGCGACATCCGCCTGAGCAAATCGAGGTGCGGGCCGCCGCCCTCATAGCCGCGCGCCCATAGCCAGATGTGGTCGGAAAGCAAGAGCGCGACGCGGCCCTCGCCGAAGCGCGTCAGGAACAACAGCGGCTTGCCGTCGGCGCCAGTCATCACCGGCGGGTTGACGGAATTGCGGGTGTCGACGGTGCGGAAGAAGCGGCTCCAGTGCGGCGGTTCGCTCGCGGAGCCTTCGAGACCGCGCGTGACGGGATGGCGTTTGCCGACGTCGGACAGGTGCGCGTAGAACGGCTTCTCCGTCACGCCGACCGGTTCTGCCGGCAGCACCGAATCCAGCGGCGTGCGCCAGATGCTGGTGTTGGAGGCGTAGTCGGGCCCGGCCGAGACCAGCACGGCGCCGCCGCCGCGCACATAGCGTGCGATGTTGTCGAAATAGGCGATCGGCAGCACGCCCTGGCGGGCATAGCGGTCGAAGATGATCAGCTGGAATTCGTTGATCTTCTGCTGGAACAGCTCGCGGGTCGGAAACGCGATCAGCGACAATTCGTTGATCGGCGTGCCGTCCTGCTTCTCCGGCGGACGCAGGATGGTGAAGTGGACGAGGTCGACGCTGGCGTCGGACTTGAGCAGATTGCGCCAGGTGCGTTCGCCGGAATGCGGCTCGCCCGAGACCAGCAGCACGCGCAGCTTGTCGCGCACGCCGTCGATGGCGACGACGGCCCGGTTGTTCACCGGAGTCAGCTCTCGCTCCAGCGGCGAGGCCTCGATCTCGACGATGTTCGGCCCGGAATGCTTGATGTCGACCTCGACGCTGGCGGTCTGGCCGCTTCCCAGCGTGCGCTCGTTGATCACCTCGCCGTCCCTGCGGACCGTGACCTTGGCGCGCTCGCCGCTGACGCCCTGGTCGTCGAGGCGGTAGGTGATGGTCTGGGGCTGCCCGACGATGCCGAAGCGCGGCGCCGCCATGATCGCGATACGGCGGTCGCGCTCGTCCTTCTGCCCGGTGATCAGTGCGTGCACCGGCGCCTGGAAGCCGAGCCCGGCGGCGTTGGCCGGAATGTCGTGGACGCGGCCGTCGGTGATCAGGAATGCTCCGGCGACGCGGTCGACCGGCACGTCGGACAAAGCCGAGGCGAGGGCGCCGAACAGTTTTGTGCCGTCGGTTTCGCCATCGGCCTGTCCGGCATCGACGACGCGGACCTCGAGCCCCTTGATCTTCTTCAGGCTGTCCACCAGCGCTTCCTGCGCCGTTGCTGCCTCGCGATTGCGGTTGCCGAAATTCTGGCTCGGGCTCTTGTCGACGACGACAGCGGCGACCGAGGTGAGGGGATCGCGGTCCTCGCGGGTGAAGGAGGGATTGGCGAGCGCCAGCAGGAACAGCACCAGCGCGGCGACGCGCACGGCAGCGCCGCGCGCCCGCGCAAGCAGCAGCACCAGCGCGATGACGACGATCGCGGCCAGTGCGAGCCACAAGACGATCGCGGGGACAAGCGGCGTGAACGCGATGCCGTAATTCATATCGATCCTATTGCCCCAGCCGTTCAATCAACGCCGGTGCGTGCACCTGGTCGGCCTTGTAGTTGCCGGTCAGCGTGTACATCACGATGTTGGCGCCCGCGCGGTAGGCGAATTCGCGCTGGCGGAGGTCGCCGCCTGTCATCGGCAGCATGGACTGGCCGTCGGGCCGCACGGCCCAGGCGCCGGCAAGATCGTTCGAGGTGATGATGATCGGCGAGACGCCGTCGCCGCCGCGCGCCGGCCGCTGCGCGCTCTCGTCCTCGTCGTCGCGCGGCAGGGTCTCGACCCAGGTCTGGCCGGTGCTGAAGCGGCCGGGGAAGTCGCGCAGGAGATAGAAGGTCTTGGTCAGCACGTGCTCGCGCGGCACCGGCTCCAGCTCGGGCACGTCGAGCGAAGACAGGATCTCGCGCAGCGTCTGCATGGCGGGGGTCTGCGCCGCGCCGTTTGCGCCGGGCGATGCTTCGATCGCGTCGCGGGTGTCGAACAGCACGGTCCCGCCCTGCTTCATGTAGGCGTCGATCTTGTTGATGGCATCCTGCGGCGGCTTGGGCGCGCCCGGCACGATCGGCCAGTAGATCAGCGGGAAGAAGGCGAGCTCGTCGCGCGCCGGATCGATGCCGACGGGGTCGCCGGCCTCGAGCGCGGTGCGCTGCGCCAGGAACAGGGTCAGTCCTGATAACCCCGCCTTGACGATGGAATCGACGTCGGCATTGCCGGTGACGACATAGGCGAGACGGGTCTGCGACACCGCCTTCATCGCGAACTCGTCGGAGGCGCTGTCCGCGTGCGACGGCGTGGGCACGAACGAGGCGAGGCCTGCGAGCGCCAGTCCGAAGACGATCATCGCCGGTGCGGCGCGGCGGCGCAGCAGCGCGGCGATGCCGCCGCCGAGCACCGCGACGATAATGGCGTCGATCAGGAACAGCGCCAGTGCCGTCGAGAGCAGCCAGCCGCGCAGGTCGCGCGGCTCGGCATTGGTGTAGGTGGCGTGCCGGGCGCGCAGGCCCGCGGTGTTCAGGGCTGCGATGCGGTCGGCGCTAGCAAGCGTGTTCACGGCGAGCGGTCCTTCTGCCGGACCGTAGAAGCCGGGCGGATGATCGGGTGTGGCGCGGTCGCGATAATCCGCGGGCAGCGGCTTGGCGGCGGCCGGCGGCGGGCCGAAGGCGCCGAAGCCGTCCATGATGTGCAGCGGCGCCACCGTCTCGGCGGTCGCCTCGCCGGCAACGCCTGCGCCCGGCTTGGCGGTGTAGCCGGACATGTCGACGACCCGCCGCAGGATTTCGACGAAGGTGCCCGACATCGGCAGATCCGACCAGCGCATGTCGGCGCTGACGTGGAACAGGCTGACCACGCCCTTGCCGCGATGTTCGCCGGTGACGAGCGGCGTGCCGTCTTCCAGCGAGGCCCAGCTCTTGGTGGCGAGCACGGCGTCGGGCTCGGCCAGCACCTGGCGGTTTATGGTGACGTCCTTGGGGACCACGACGCCGGCAAACGGACCGTCGGCCGCAAAGGAGGCCAGATGCTGCGGCTTCTCCCAGGTCAGGCTGCCGCCAAGCGTTCGGCCGCCCTTGCGCAGTTTCACCGGGACGAGATCGTCCTCGGCCTGCGCCAGCCTTGGACCTGCGAACCGCACCAGCACGCCGCCCTGGTCGATCCAGCCATTGAGGCGCTCGCGGATTTCAGGGGCGATGGTGCCGACATCGGCGAGAATGATCATCGGCAGTTTCTGGTCGAGAAACTGCGTGATGCCCTGCTGCGGCGAGCCCTTGTCGGCCAGCCGCACGTCGGCAAACGGCGCCAGCGCGCGGGTAAGATAGAAGGTCGGCGCCAGCAGCGGCTGCGCGGTCTCGCTGGTCGCGCCCGAGACGATGCCGATGGCGCGGCGGCGCCAGCGCTTGTCGAGCAGCTGCACCGCGCCGGCGGAGCGCTCGCCGGCAATTTCAAGCCGCGTGATGTCGTTGCGCAGCTCGACCGGCAGATCGAACGCAGCTTCGGTTTCCTTGTCCTGCGGGCCGAACGAAAAACGCGCTTCGCCGATCGGCGAGGCCTTCTGGTCCAGCGCGCGCACGGTGCCGATGGCGGCGCCGCTGTCGGCCCGCAGCACCTTCACCGTCATCCTGGCGGCGGCGTTCTCGGCCGCGACCAGGGCCAGCGGCGAGGAGGTGCCGCCTTCGAACACGGTCAGGCTGCGATCGCCGATGGTCTTGCCGAGGCCAGCCACGAATTCCTCGC
Source organism: Bradyrhizobium sp. 21 (assembly GCF_023073335.1). Lineage (GTDB taxonomy): Bacteria > Pseudomonadota > Alphaproteobacteria > Rhizobiales > Xanthobacteraceae > Bradyrhizobium. The sequence goes on along the minus strand of NZ_JADPJG010000021.1, from coordinate 9,556 downwards.
CGCGACCGGTGTCGACGCCATCGGAGAGCCAGGCGATCTCGCAATCGCCGGTCGCTTTCAGGAAGCGATCGATTGCGGTCAGGGTCTCGACGCGGTCGATCGAATAGGGCTTTGGCGTGAGCTGCCGCAGCGCGACGCGCGCGGGGCCGGCCGGCATCAGCGTGATGTCGCGGTTCGGCTCGGACAGCGGCACCAGCGCGATCGCGCGGCGGTCGTTGTCGGCATTTACGATCAGCTCGTCGGCGGCCCTGATCCGGATGTCCCAGTTCGATGCCGCGCTCCAGCCGTCGTCGAACATGATCATCAGCGGCGCCTTGCTGGAGGCGAGGCCTGTCTGCGGATTCCAGACCGGGCCGGCGGCGGCGAAAATGACGAGCGCGGCAGCCAGGAGGCGCAATGCGGTCAGCCACCACGGCGTCCGCGCGGGCGTCTCCTCGCGCGGTGCGATGTCGAACAGCAGGCGCGTCGGCGGAAACTCGATGCGGCGCGGCCGTGGCGGCATCACGCGCAGCAGCCACCAAAGCACGGGCAGGCTCACGAGGCCAATCAACAGCAGCGGTTCGGTGAAAGCGAGCGGCAGTCCCATCATGCGGCGGGCCCCGCCTTGATCGTCGTGGTGCGGGCGCCCGACTTGCTCACCTGCATGCCGGCATGCAGGAACAGCAACAGCTCGGCAGATGAGCGGTCGGTGGCGTGTGTCGCGAACAGCCAGTCGAGCTTGTTGGTCTCGGCGCGGATCTGGTCGCGGTGCAGCGCGAGCCGCGTGGTGTAATCCTGCGCCCAGCTCTCGGCGCGGCCGGCGGTGATCACGCCGAAGCCCTCGGGCTCGACGAACTCGACGCGTCCGGAATAAGGAAACGATTCTTCGGCGGGATCGACGACCTGCACCAGCGTGCCATGCGCGCCCGAGCCGGACAGTCCCGCGAGCGTCGCCCTGATCTCCGCGATCGGCGACCAGAAATCCGACAGCACGATCGTCTCGGCGAGCGCCGCGGGCACGAAGGACGGCGGCAGGCTCAGCCGGTCGGCGCCGTCATGCAGCATCGCCTGCGCCATCTTGTCGATGACGCTGCGGCTGGCGGTCGGCGCCATCAGCCCGGGAATGCCGACGCGTTCGCCGCCGGAGACCAGCAGCTCGGCCAGCGCGAAAGCGACGATCAGCGTGCGCTCGAGCTTGGACTCGCGCGCGGTCTTCGAGGCGAACGCCATCGAGGGCGAGCGATCCGGCCAGATCCAGACCGTGTGCGAGGCTTCCCATTCGAGCTCGCGGACATAGAGATGGTCGTCGCGCGCGGAGCGGCGCCAGTCGACATTCTGCGCCGGCTCGCCGGAGACGAAACGGCGGTATTGCCAGAAATTCTCGCCGGAGCCGGCGCGGCGGCGGCCGTGCAGGCCGTGGATGACGTTGGCGGCGATACGGCGGGCCTCGAGCACCAGGCGCGGCAGCGAAGCGGCGAGCGTACGGCTTTCGCCATCGGCACGTCGGATCGCGATGATCTCCTTCGCTGCGTGCCCGTTCTCTGCGGCCATCAACCGATCCGTGTCTTCAATTGCCGGATCATTTCCGGAATCGTGCGGCCTTCGGCGCGTGCCTGGAACGTCAGCGCCATGCGGTGCTTCAGCACGGGCTCGGCGAGGTCGAGCACGTCGTCGATCGAGGGCGCGAGGCGTCCGTCGATCAGCGCGCGTGCGCGCACCGCGAGCATCAAGGATTGGCTGGCGCGCGGGCCCGGTCCCCAGGCGATGAACTTGCCGGTCTCGCCGCTCTCCGGCCCGGGACGGGCCGAACGCACCAGCGACAGGATCGCCTCCACCACGGAATCGCCGACCGGCAGGCGCCGGATCAGCCGCTGTGCGGTGATGAGCGCATCCGCGGTCATCGATCCCCGCGCCAGCGTCTCATCGGCGCCGGTGGTCTCGAACAGGATGCGGCGCTCGGCGTCGCGATCGGGATAGTCGACGTCGATCTCCATCAGGAAACGGTCGAGCTGCGCTTCGGGCAGCGGATAGGTGCCTTCCTGCTCGAGCGGGTTCTGGGTCGCGAGCACGTGGAACGGCTTCGGCAGATCGTGACGCGCGCCGGCAACGGTGATGTGCTGCTCCTGCATCGCCTGCAGCAGCGCCGACTGCGTGCGCGGGCTGGCGCGGTTGATCTCGTCGGCCATCAGCAGTTGCGCGAAGACGGGGCCAGAGATGAAGCGGAAGGCACGCTTGCCGGCGGTGCTCTCGTCCAGCACTTCGGCGCCGAGAATGTCCGACGGCATCAGGTCGGGCGTGAACTGGATGCGCTTGGCATCGAGCCCGAGCGTGATGCCGAGCGTCTCGACCAGCTTGGTCTTGGCGAGACCGGGGACGCCGATCAGGAGCGCATGGCCGCCGGAGAGGATGGTGACCAGCGTGTTCTCGATCACGCGGTCCTGGCCGAAGATGACGGACGCGATGGCATCCTTTGCCGCGCGAATCTGGCTCGACACCTGCTCGGCCGAACGGACGATCCCGTCTTCGAGCTTCTCGACACTCTCCGCCATCCGTTAGCTCCTTCAGCCTGCCATGCAGCTCGCTTGTCTCGTCATGTCATCGCGTCGTCTGGTCGATACCCGTCGAGTCAACGCTTGGGCCCTATGCTAGACTTGCAGGAAGGCCATGTATTCGTTGAATTAACCTATCCCCACCTTATCGGCTTAGGGCTATGTAGGGCATCACGAAGTGGCGACCTCCACACCGGGCTAATCCGGGGTGGAACCGCGCACCGACATACAACGTAGACTTACAAGTTAGACTTGCACCAAACGTGCCAAATGACAGAGTCAGGGCAAACCATGGCGAACCAAGGGCAGAGCGCCGATCGCGGTCTCGAGGGGCTAACTGCCGCCGCCAAAAGTGCTGCGGATGCCGAAGGCGCCAAAAAGGGCCTGCCTCCGGTGCATCTGTGGAATCCGCCGTTTTGCGGCGATCTCGACATCCGAATCGCTTCCGACGGGACTTGGTTCTACATGGGGACGCCAATCGGCCGTCATGCCTTGGTTCGCCTGTTCTCGACCATCCTCAAGCGTGAAGGCGACAAGCATTTCCTCGTCACGCCCGTGGAGAAGGTCGGCATTCGCGTCGATGACGCGCCGTTCATGGCGGTCGAGATGCAGACGGACGGCGAGGGCAGCCATCGCGTGCTCCGCTTCCGCACCAATGTCGACGACTGGGTCACCTGCGACGCCGCGCACCGGCTGCGCTTCGAGCAGGGCGAGGGCGGCGGGCTGACGCCATACTTGCACGTCCGCGCCGAGCTCTGGGCCAAGGTCACCCGCGCGCTCTATTACGATCTGGTTGACATGGGTGAGGAGCGGATGGTCGATGGCCAGCCGATGTTCGGCGTCGAATCGGCCGGCGAATTCTTCGCCATGGCCGATGCGGAGCAGGTGAGGGCCGCGCTTTGAACAAGCCTATCCTGAGGAACGATCCCGCCACGTTCGGAGCGGCCGATTTCTTCGCCCGCTCCACGGCGCGATTGGGCTTCGACGTTCCGCCCGGCCTTTACGATCCCAACATCATTCCGGCCTCGGGCGATCCCGGCACCGACAAGATGCTCGAGATCATCGCGCGCGAGCAGCCGGTGCGGCCGGCCGCGGTTTTGATAGCGGTGGTCGATCATCCCGAGCCGACCATCCTGCTGACGCAGCGCTCGGCGCATCTGAACGACCATGCCGGCCAGATCGCCTTTCCCGGCGGCAAGATCGACGCGACCGATGCCTCGCCGCTCGATGCGGCGCTGCGCGAGGCCGAGGAGGAGGTCGGGCTGTCGCGCGACTTCGTCGAGCCGCTCGGCTATCTCGATCTCTACGGCACCGCGTTCGGCTTCCGCATCCTGCCGACGGTCGCCAGGGTGCGGCCGGGCTTCGAGCTGACGATCAACCATTCCGAGGTTGATGATGCGTTCGAAGTGCCGCTGTCCTTTCTGATGAACCCGGCCAACCACCAGGTGCACAGCAAGGAATTCCGCGGCATGGAGCGGTCCTACTACGCGATGCCGTTTGCGGAGCGCTACATCTGGGGTGCGACGGCCGGAATGCTGCGCGTGCTGTATGAGCGGATCTATTCGTCATGATCCGGCCGGTTCTGACCGAGATCGGAATCTTCCTCGTTCCCTTCGTCGTCTATGCGTTGTTTCTGGCCGCCACCCGGTCCGGACTGTTCGTGCAGTCGTCATGGCCGATCACCGTCGTCGCGCGCCTGGCCCTGGCGGCGCTCGTGCTGGTCATCGCGGGGTTGATCGGCCTGGCGCATTTCTCCGGCGCCGCGCCGAACTCGACCTACGTTCCCGCCCATGTCGTGAACGGCAAGCTCGTGCCGGGCGCGGAAAAATAGGGGCTGGACGATGAGCGCGGAGCCGATACTTGCCGATGTGCCCTGGCTGACTTCGGGCGGGACCGCGCGCGTGCTGGAGCTGCTCAACGCGGATGGCGAGGAGGCGCGCGTGGTCGGCGGCGCCGTCCGCAACGCGCTGCTCGGTCTCGTGCCCGGCGACATCGACATCGCGACCACGGCGCGCCCCGACGAGGTGGTGCGGCGCGCCAAAGCTGCCGGCATCAAGAGCGTGCCGACCGGCATCGACCACGGCACCGTCACGCTGGTCATCGACAGCCAGCCTTACGAAGTCACGACGCTGCGCGAGGACACCGAAACCTTCGGCCGCAAGGCCAAGGTCGCGTTCGGCCGCGACTGGGTGAAGGACGCCGAGCGCCGCGACTTCACCATGAACGGGCTCTCGGTCGATGCCACAGGCGTCGTCTACGATTACGTCGGAGGCGTCGCGGATGCCAGGGCGCGCCGCGTGCGCTTCATCGGCGATCCCGACCAGCGCATCGCCGAGGATTTCCTGCGCATCCTGCGCTTCTTCCGCATCCACGCCGCCTTCGGCGCCGGGATGCCCGACCGCGATGGCTATCTCGCCTGCATCCGCGGCCGCGCCGGCCTTGCCAGCCTCTCGGCCGAGCGGCTGCGCATGGAGATGCTGAAGCTGCTGGTCGCTCACGGCGCATCCGCAGCCGTGCTGGCGATGGCCGAGGGCGGATTGCTGCAGGCGCTGACCGGTGGCGTCGCCTATACCGGGCCGCTCGCGGCGATGATCGCGATCGAGCGCGAGCTTGGCCTGCCGGCAAGCAGTACGCGGCGGCTCGCCGCGCTCACGGTCGCCGTGACCGAAGATGCCAAGCGCGTCGCCACGCGATTGAGGCTCTCCAACGCGGAAACCAAGGCGCTGGATTCGATGGGGCACCGCTGGTGGCGCTTGACGACCAAGGACGAAGCCGATGCGCGGCGGCTACTCTACCGGCTCGGTGCGGACAGCTATCACGATCGCGTGTTGCTGGGCTGGGCGAGAGCCGGCGGTGACGTCGGCTCGTCGCGATGGCGTGCCCTCGCGGAGCTGCCGCAGCGCTGGACTGCGCCGAAATTTCCGCTTCGCGCCGCCGACTTCATCGCGCGCGGCGTGGCGGAAGGGCCCGCGCTCGGACATGTGTTGACGCTCGCCGAGGACGCTTGGCTTGCGGCGGATTTTCCCCTAGAGGAAGCCGCACTCGCTTCCATCGCCGATCAAGCTGCGGCCCGAATCAGCCGCGACGAGAGAACGTGACTATCGTCTCAGGCTTCGCCGACATCTCGATCTTTCAGCTTCTGCTGGTCGCGTTGATGGCGTTGTTTGCTTCGATCATCGGTGGTCTCGCCGGCTACGGCACCGGCGCCCTGATGCCGCTGGTGCTGGTGCCGCTGGTCGGCGCCGAGCCCGTGGTGCCGATCATCGCGATCTCCGCGATCTTCACCAATTCGAGCCGCACGCTTGCATATCTGCGTTACGCCGATCGCCGCCGCGCGCTGATCGTGCTCGCCTGTGCCGCGCTGACGACAGCGCTCGGCGCCTACGGCTACACGCGGCTGACCAATGCCGGCGCAGCGCTGGTGATCGGCACCATGCTGATCCTGAGCGTGCCGCTGCGCCGCGTGCTCCGCGCCCGCAAGGTCAAGATCGGCGACACGGGTCTTGCCGCCGGCTCCGTCGGCTACGGCGTGCTGGTCGGCGGCACCTCGGGCTCCGGCGTGATCCTGCTCTCGCTGCTGATGGCTGCGGGACTCGAGGGCGCCGCCGTGATCGCGACCGATGCGATGATCTCGCTCGGCACCGGCCTCATCAAGATCTCGGTGTTCGGCCTCGCCGGCGCCGTGACCGCACAGGTGCTCGCGTTCGCGCTGCTGATCGGCGGGATAGCGATCCCCGGCGCGTTCCTGGCCAAGGCGTTCGTCGAGCGGATGCCGGTGCATATCCACACGGTGATCCTCGACGTCGCGGTGGTTACGGGGGGGATGGTGATGATTTCGGCGGCGGCGAGGCAACTCGTGTGATAGACGATCGCGGCCCGGCGCTTGCCACGATTCCATCCATACGGCGGAAATCGCCCAAGGCGAAGATACAGTCGTGTCCGCCTGCCATTTGGGCAGTCGACCAGAACTCGCGGAAATGAATTGTAGCGACCGTAACATCCCCTGCATGGCCGCCGTAGGGGTCTCTGGGAATGCCCGTCTCGCGTATCTGGAATGCACCTGAACAATGCTCGCGCTCGGGCGGGACCGGTCGGGGTACAACCCGCTTCCTGGTTCTTTAAGACTGAATGGGGAGTTGGGATGAACAGCGAGACAGTTGGAGAGCCTGCAAATTCGGCACGGCTCTCACTGGACAGGGCAATGCAATTCCATGTCGCCGGCAATTGGGAACGCGCCGAGCAGCACTATCTGGAGGTGTTGTTAGACGATTATCGCAGCGCGGATGTGCTCCCGCTCCTAGCAGGTGTGGTTGCGGCACGCGGACAGATCGATCGCGCCATCTATTACTGGGACGCGCTGCTTTCGATCGAGCCGCATCACCTTAATGCCCTGGCTGCCAAGGGTGGGCTGCTCCACAGGACCGGGCGTTTGGCCGAGGCGCTGAGCTGTTTTGAAATCGCGACCGGCTTGGCTCCCCACAATGCGCTCATCCGCAACAATCTCGCCGTTGCACTGGCCGATAGCGGGCGAAAGGATGAAGCGATCATCGAGTTCGGCCATGTTCTTCGGCTTCAGCCCGACAATGTCAACGCCTACCACCAATTGCGCCGGTTGTCGTCCGCGATCGTTCCCTTCTGGCACATCCCCATGATGAACGACACGCGGCGCAACGATTGTTTCGAACGGGCGATCCGTCGGGCGCTGGCAATCCGCGGCTCGAGCGCGCAAATCCTCGACATCGGCACGGGCAGCGGGTTGCTGTCGATGATGGCGGCGCGCGAAGGCGCCACCAGCATCGTCACCTGCGAAGCGGTTCCGGCCATAGCGCGCGTTGCGCAAGAGATCGTCGCCGAAAACGGATATGGCGAACAGATCACGGTTATCGGCAGATCCTCGACGGGTCTTTCCGTCGGCGAGGACATCCCGAGGAAAGCCGACATCCTGATCTCCGAGATCCTGTCCAGCGATCTCCTGGCCGAGGATGTGTTGAGCACGTTTGAAGATGCGCGGCGCCGGCTGATTGCCGAAGATGCGATCGTCATTCCAAAGGCGGCAACGGCTATGGGTTGCCTTGTGGCAAGCGAAACGCTCGCCGCCTACAGCAATGTTAAAATGGCGTCCGGCTTCGACGTTTCGCGGTTCAACAGCCTCGCGCCGCTGCGCTTGCCCATCCATGGGACGATGACCGAATGGTCAAGGCTTTCGAACGATTTCGAAATCGCATCACTGGATTTGACGTCTGCCGGGCATGAACCGGAACTGCGGGCCGTCTCGATCCCCGTGATCGCTTCCGGAACCGCCGTGGGTGTCGTTCAATGGATGCATGTCGACCTGATCGACGATGTCGTCTTCACCAACCATCCAGACGACTATCATGATGGCGGCTGGCTCCAGGTGCTCCATGTTTTGCCGAGCCCAATGCCCGTCGAGCCGGGGTCGGTCGTGGATTTTCTTCTGGGCCATGACAGGTCCACCCTCATCGTGCTCCCGGCCAGCTTCGCATCCCAGCCGATCAAAAACCAAGCCTACGGGGAACGCGAAGATGGCGCGCATGGCACATGAGCAAGACCACCCGACGCTTGCACTCGGCATCTTCTTCACTGACCCAGGCGCTGCCCGCGCATTTTCCCGAATTGCGCAGATTATGCAGTCCAGTGCATTAAATTAGCTAGCCGTCGCCATCCTGCGGGGCTCCGCGGCCTTGGTCGACGCTTGGCGGACACCGCGATTGAGTGCACTGTCCTGTAATCCCCGGGCTCGGCCCTATCGGTTTTTCGGTACAGCTTCACGACAGAAATGTACTGAGCTCATAGACGGCGACAGCCGTTCCGAGACAGCGTCGCCAGGGATTGACACCGCGGACGATCTCGTCGGCGGCCCAGACCAGAAGTCCGCCTTTGACGACAGCCGCAAAGGCGACGCTGACTTGCCCTGACGAGGGCCAAATCCAGAGCAGAACGGCCGCCACGATCACGATCCACAGAACGAGATTGGGCCACTGGGCGATCGTGATGGCGCCCGTTTCGCGATTGCGGAAAAACCAGTTCAGGATCTTGCGCACAATCGCGGCTCCGTCGGCAGCCTCGAGGCCGTGTCCGCTCAGAGCTCGACATCGCCCTCTTCGCGCCCTGCCCAATAGGTCGCGCGGTTAGCTCTAACCTTGATCAGGACGATGCCTGGCGTATCGACGCCCTTGTCGAACCACTTGTCGAGATCGCTCGTCCAGTGCTGCTGGAAGGCCGCCTTGTCCCGGATCAGTTCGGCAGTGCCTTCGACGGCCACGTAGATCCCCTTCGAGAACAGGCCCGCCTCGGACGAGAATCCGAGCGCCACCTTCGGATTTCGCTGGATATCCGATACGGTCCGGGCCTTTTCGTAGGTGAAATAATAGGAGGTGCCGTCGTAATCGACGTCGCCATTGTTGCTCATGGGCCGGTTGGCGATCTCGCCTGTCTCGGTGTGGGTCGAAAGAATGGCGATGTCGATGCCGGCCATTTCCTTTGCGATCTCGGCGAGCGATTTCGTTGACATGAACTTTCCTCCGGTGAGACAAGAGCAACGGCGGGATCGGGCCCATGTTCCTCCTGGGCCATGGCGGAAAGCGCTGTCGTTTGCTTGCGTCGTGCGCAAACTTTAATATCGTCGATGGTCCGACGCCTTTTCTGGCGACCCATCTTCTCAGGAGCCAACGCTATGAACGCGATCTCAGCGCCCGGCGGGATCAATCGCCCTCCAGGGAAGATCGACATCCCGTCCGCCTGGCAAGGCGCTGAGATGAAGGCCAATCCTGATCGATGGCTGATATCGCTTGGGGCCAGCGAGATCGCGGAACTCGAGAACGCGGCTGAATCCTTTCTTGGCAAAAGCAAGAAAATCGCAGAGATCACGCGGGAAAGCTTCCGCTTCCCCGTCTCGGCGGGCACTTGGAAGACCTCAAGACAAAGCTTCTGGTCGGTCTGGCGATTACGGTGACACCCATTAGCCGGCCGTTCGTCAAGTGGCGCAGATCTTTTTTTTGGCAGCGCGA
>NZ_JADPJG010000034.1:1447-2692 GCF_023073335.1 Bradyrhizobium sp. 21 | reverse complement strand
GCGACGGCGGCCGATTTGCGCGGCACGACGAGCTTCGCGAGCGCGACGGCGAACAGCAACGTTGTGTATAACGGCACGGCCGGTGGTACGACCGCGGCGAGCGGCGCCACCACCCTCGGCGCCACTCTCGGCTCCTTCACCGGCACGACGGCAACGACCGGTGCCGGCGGCACCACGGCCCTGACCGGTACCATCACCCTGATCGCCACCAACGGCACGAGCGCCAGCGGCCTGGCCGGCGTCGCCCAGCCCGCCGACGGCGACACGCTGACGGTGAACGGCAAGACCATCACCTTCCGCGCCGGCACCGCGCCGGCGGCGACCGGTGTTCCGTCCGGTTCGGGCGTCAGCGGCCATCTCGTCACCGACGGCAGCGGCAATACCACCGTCTATCTCGGTAGCACCGGCACGCCTGCGACGCTTGCGACCGTCACCGACCTCTTGACCGCAGTCGACCTCGCCAGCGGGGTGGATACGGTTGCGATCAGCGCCGGTGCTGCGACGATCACCAACAGCGTCGGCCAGACTCCTTCGAGCGTTGGTGCGAGCGCCGTCACGCTGAAGAGCTCGACGGGTGCGGATCTGAATGTCACCGGCAAGGCCGACCTGCTCAATGCTCTCGGCCTGAGCTCGGCCGTGGGCGGCGGCAACGCCACCGTGAACGTCAACCGGACCACGAGCTCGGCCTCGCTGGGCGCGACGATCGCGGACGGCTCCACGCTGAATGTCGACGGTCACGTGATCACCTTCAAGAACGCGCCGATCCCGGGCTCGACCGGTGCTCCGAGCGTTCCGAGCGGGTATGGTGCGAGCGGTAACGTCCTCACCGACGGCGCCGGCAACTCGACCGTCTACCTGCAGGCTGGCACGGTCAACGACGTGCTGAAGGCGATCGACCTTGCCACCGGCGTGCAGACCGCGACGGTCAACGCCAACGGCACCGCGACGCTTGCGACCGCCACCGGCCAGACCAACTCGTCGATCAACGCTTCGGGGCAGCTCAAGCTCTCGACCGGCGTCAATGCCGACCTGTCGATCACCGGCACCGGCAATGCGCTGAATGCGCTTGGCCTCGCCGGCAACACCGGCACCTCGTCCGCCTTCACCGCGGCGCGTACCTCGGGCGTTGGCGGCCTCACCGGCAAGACCTTGACCTTCTCCTCCTTCAACGGCGGCACGGCGGTCAACGTCACCTTCGGCGACGGCACCAACGGCACGGTCAAGACGCTCGATCAGCTCAACACC
>NZ_JADPJG010000034.1:0-1437 GCF_023073335.1 Bradyrhizobium sp. 21 | reverse complement strand
TCGACGCCAACGGCCTGCTGACGGTCTCGACCACCAACGACTACGCGTCCTCGACGATCGGGTCGAGCGCCGCGGGTGGTGCGATCGGCGGCACGCTGACCTCATCACTCACGTTCTCGACGGCTTCCAGCCCCGTCCAGGACACGGTTGCCCAGACCTCGCGTTCGAACCTGGTCAGCCAGTACAACAACATCCTGAACCAGATCGACACGACCTCGCAGGACTCCTCGTTCAACGGCGTCAACCTGCTGAACGGCGACCAGCTCAAGCTGGTGTTCGACGAGACCGGCAAGTCGAACCTGAGCATCACGGGCGTGACCTACAACTCCAAGGGTCTCGGCCTCGCCTCGCTGACCAGCGGTGTCGACTTCATCGACAACTCCGCGACCAACAAGGTGCTGTCGAACCTGAACGCGGCGTCGAGCACGCTGCGCTCGGAAGCCTCGAGCCTCGGTTCGAACCTCTCGGTGGTGCAGGTGCGTCAGGACTTCAACAAGAGCCTGATCAACGTGCTGCAGACCGGTTCGTCCAACCTGACCCTGGCCGACACCAACACCGAAGCGGCCAACAGCCAAGCGCTGTCGACGCGCCAGTCGATCGCGGTCTCCGCGCTCTCGCTGGCCAACCAGTCGCAGCAGAGCGTGCTGCAGCTGCTCCGCTAAATCGCGGACGACATCGCAAGCAAGACATGGCGGCGGGGCTTCGGCCCCGCCGCTTTCTTTTTGCGCCGGCATCAGAGTGCCGCTGACAAAGTGAAGACGATGCATTCGAATGCAGCCAATTGCTCACTCTGAGTTATGGTTGACAAGTCGCAAACGCTTTGCCGCTGCACGAAAAAACATCATTCAATCATGATGATATGTGCGAGCCCGATCCGGCTCCGATCGCTGACATGGTGAATCCGCGCAGGGATTGGAGCGACATGCTTCATGTTTTGTTAGCCGTCTACGTTCACCGTTCCGGCCATCGATTAATCCTAATCGAAGTTTGTTGCGTTGCGTACCAGAAGGGTAACACTCAATGTCCGGTATTGTTCTCTCGTCCTCGGTTCGCCAGAACCTGCTTTCCCTCCAGTCCACCGCTGATCTTCTCGCCACCACCCAGAGTCGTCTGTCGACCGGCAAGAGCGTCAACTCGGCCCTGGACAATCCCACCAACTTCTTCACGGCGCAGTCGCTCGACAACCGCGCCAGCGACATCAACAACCTGCTCGATGGCATTGCCAACGGCGTGCAGGTGCTGCAGGCCGCCAACACCGGCATCACCTCGCTGCAGAAGCTGATCGACAGCGCGAAGTCGATCGCCAACCAGGCATTGCAGACCACCGTCGGCTATTCCACCAAGTCGAACGTCTCCACCACGATCTCCGGTGCGACGGCGGCCGATTTGCGCGGCACGACGAGCTTCGCGAGCGCGACGGCGAACAGCAACGTTGTG
>NZ_JADPJG010000019.1 GCF_023073335.1 Bradyrhizobium sp. 21 | reverse complement strand
TCGCGCTGCCAAAAAAAAGATCTGCGCCACTTGACGAACGGCCGGCTAATGGGTGTCACCGTAATCAAGAAACGCTAATCGTCATCACTCAGATCCTGCACGCAAATAGGTGACATGAGCCCAGATCCACGTTCGAGCTATTGGTTTGGTTAGGTCCAAAAACCGAACGCTATCCACTTTCACTTGGCTGCCGGTTCCAATCGCCCCCTTCGAATCGGTCATTGGCGGCCGACTGCCATCGGGAGGAACCTCCGGCAGTCCGGCTCGAAGGTGAACAGCGTTAGACAAATTGTAAGTCTGGCCTGACGCTGGCAGTCCATCGACCTTTAGCGTCAGCGCTGGTTCGGCCCCCTCCTCAGGGGTTGTCTTCCAGACGTCCCCAACGCGCGTCCCAACGTAAATCCAACCGGTTGCTCCAATCGCAACACTGGATGCCCGAACGTCTGCTTGGGTCACTTCATTGCTACACCAAGACGCGCTCCAGACCTTACACGTCATCGGCGAGATCTTCTCGATGATGGCCTGAGCCGCAGCGAGGAGCGCCCCTATCGCTACGAGGATGGCAGTCGCCTTGCCAATCTTTGCGGTCAGGCCATCTGACTTCTTAGTGCGCGGTCCCACAGGTCTGCCCCCTGATAGCTTTTGCTTGGAGATTAAATTGCCGACGCACGTCCGCAAGACGGTATCTGTAGACACCCGCCTACGGGTGCTAGCCTTAGATCGGCGCCTACCCCTTTGTGCAAGAAAGAGCCCCGTACCCAGTCGGGGCTTCTTTGGAGACCTCCAATCTTAATTGAGTGACAGTGCACTAAACTCTGCCCTGCGGATTCGGTCCACTCCTGGCTGACTGCGTCAATTGAATGCACTGTCACCGAAATTCCGGCCATTGCCGCGCCGCGGTGCGGATGACCGGGGATGACGAAACGAGCAAGCCGGGCCATGCCCATGATGAGCACGAAGCCGCGCGACCTCAATTTTAGTACACTGCCCTGGTAATTCGCGTAATTCGGAATTGACGATTGTTCTTGCCACTCGCCTTGGTAGCCCCCGGAAAAGTCCGGATGTTGCTTAGTCAACACAACTTCCACAATTCTACGTCGAAGTTCCAAAAAGACTATTTGAACGGAACCTGAACTAGTTAATAATAGATGAATGGATTTTTGTCGAAAGCGTGCGTGTTGAGGGGATTTTATTCTATGAAGAGTTGAATTCGGAGAACAATCGTGCATTGGCTTGGTTGGCTGTTGGATTATTTGATGGTGTTCGGGTTCGCCCATCATCTCTGGGAAACCGGAGCATCCGCGGTTGAACATCCTAGCCCAGGTGGTCTCCTTATTGCGGCCGGCGCTGCAGCACTTCTTTTCGGTCATTTTGGACGCAGCGAAACTAGCCGCCTCGGCAGGTTGCTGTCGGCAGCGGGACGGGGAGTAGCTGCGATCGGCCAATTCTTGCAAAACCTGCCGGATAAAATTTCCGCGCTACTCCATCCTCCACAGACGAACCTCGAACGTCTCCATCGTGAAGCAAAGCTAGAGAGGCGAGCGAATTCCGCGATTACAGCGGTTGTGCTTACGTCGATGGGCGGCTTTCTCGCCATTTTTGTTTACGCGGCTCTCTTCTTGCCTTCTCCACCGATCCCCATCATCACTAGTGAACACAACAAGAAAAAACAAAAGGAGCTCGAGCCTTTCGACAAGCGCTGGCAGGCACCAAACGAAAAAACTGGTATGGGGGGTGATGCAAATGTGGACATTCCGCCACCTGATCAAATCGATTTCAACGCGGTGATTGAGCCCATTCCGTTGCCACGTTCGAGACCGAAGCGCCTTGAGGCCAAGAAACCGATGAAAGATCCTTGGCTCTTTCCTCGATTCTAGACAGCACGTTCTAATGAAAGGCACATACGCACAGCCCTGGCCTAGGCTACACCCTCTTCCGGTTCTTTGATTACTGCGTGATACGCCAAAATCATAAAGGTTAGTGTGCCGCTGAGAATACAGAAGCGCAGAAACGAACCGTCCTTCTCGAACATCTTTATCAGTTCGTCTTCTTTGTATGTCTGAATATAGGAAAGGCCTTTCATTAAGTTACTCTTGTCTTTCCTTGCTTTATCACCTCGATTAGCGGCAGGGTCATTTGAGTAATGTCATGCGCAAACCCGTTGCGCAGGATACGTACACAATCGATCAAACTGCTTTCCTCCTCACCGCACCCCGTAGCTTCCAGAAGTTTGAGGAGCGACGTGCGGCCTCTCATCGGCAGCGTGTCAACAAATCCTTCATGTTGTCGGGATTCATCTTGTCGTTTGCGGAGAAGGCGACTTTAACGACTTTCCGGGCAGCCGCTTCGAGCAGTGCGTCGATCTTAAGAATGAACTCCCAATCACTGGATGATTTATAAATTTCGTAAATGGTCTTAGCGGGGACATTGATTAGCCCCGAGGGATGCTTCGACTCTTCCATCATCCAGGCAAAATCGGGCCTCTCTGCTTTTGCTGGCGGCGGCGATCTTTTCTCGTGAGGAAATATCTTGCCGGGAATAATACCAACTCCGAACCGATTTAACTTTTTGAAAAACGCCAAGACGCTGAAGATGCTTGCCGACAAGGGCTTACAGTGACAGTGCTGGACTGGTGCAGTCCAGCACTGTCACCGTAAGTCCAGCGCTGCTTCTATAGGACGACTTCTTTGTGAAGCGTTTCGTATCCAGCGAACGCGTTTGGATTTCCTCCAGTCTGATTTCGGCGCTCCTCAAGAAAATCTTCAAGCGCTTCATGCGTCCAGCGTATGCTGTGCCCCCAATGGCTTCGAAAAAAGCGCCGATTGCTGCCCTTCGCGACTATCCCGACTAGATCGAAGGAGCCCGCGACAATAGCTGCCGACTGTTCGAGCTCTTCTTCGAACGCTTCGTCTTTGAAGCTCCACCACTTTACCCCACGCAACGTCTTGTCCGCGAGAAAGAGCCTCTGCCGAGCAAGCTTGACGTGCGGCGATTCTAACAACTTTAGCAGTTCAAACCGCTTGAACGTTTGTATCTGGTAATACGCGCCAAACGCCGCTAAGCCGGCAATGACCGCAAGTGCAATTTGCGACCAATAGTATGCATCAACTAAAGCCACGATCTTACTCCATTCAAAGCGAAGACGCATTCTCGGAATAATTTGTAAGCATCTCCGGCCCTGCGCGCGAGAATAATTGACATTACCCGAATATTTCGACGACATATTTAGCAGCTGCCGAGATTGTATCTGTAACTGAATTGTTGGATGTTTGAGCTCGTTCGATGGACGCATCCAATTGACGGCCAACTCCTGGATCTTTCGCCTTCAACTCTTCGATTTGCGCTTTAAGCGTCGCCAGATCCTGAGTCGTCCGCGCCGCCTTTTCTTTCGTCTCATTAAGTTGAAGCGTCAGAAAAGCACTTTGGGCAACCAGAGCTTTCTTTTCGGAGGCTTCGAGCACCTTGCCGAACCAGAACGCTCCGCCGGTTATGGCCACAGCGATTGTCGCAAGGCTGCCGAAAAGACCCGGGGCAAGATCAACCGCCTCTGAGAGTTTTGTCAGAGCCTCAACGGTATTGCTCATGAGCAAAGTCCTTGGTTAGAAAATGCCGCTAATTCTACCATAAATTGAATTCGGTTGTTAAAAAATATCCTCGACCACTCAGCCGCCCGCCAACGGGGCTTACGGTGACAGTTCATCAATGCATTCGTTGTTGCCACCCTGCCGGCCTCCGCGCTTCCGCCACGCTGCGGAAATTGAGAGCACTGGCGCCCAACGCTCGTCCGAAAAGAACGTGTGCAATCTCATCAGCATCCAACCGCTTCTTATCGAACAACCGCCGTAGCGATTACGCACGTTCGGCGACAGCTGGGCTCATCCAGTCTCATGCCGTCGATGGCTAGGACCCCACGCTTGGCGACGCCGCTCACGCGCAGTTGCCGCCGCCCCCTGCCCCTCCTGCCATTTTACTGCTATCTCCTACCTCCGCCGTCCCGGCCCAAACCAAAACCCTCCATCCATCCCAGGGAGCAACAACCATGCGATACCTCCACACCATGCTGCGCGTGCGCAATCTCGATGTCGCGCTGAAGTTTTACCAGGATGCGCTGGGGCTGAAAGAGGTGCGGCGGATCGAGAACGACAAGGGGCGTTTTACGCTGGTGTTCCTGTGCTCGTCGGATGATCTCGAGGCGCTGAAGAAGCAGCCGCAATCGCGCGGCGCGCCGCTGGTCGAGCTGACCTGGAATTGGGACGAGGAGACCTATGGCGAGGACCGCTTCTTCGGCCATCTCGCCTATGAGGTCGACGACATCTACGCCACCTGCGAGAAGCTGATGAAGGCCGGCGTCACCATCAACCGTCCCCCACGCGACGGCAACATGGCCTTCGTCCGTTCGCCGGATCTGCACTCGATCGAGATCCTGCAGAAGGGCGAGCCGAAGGCGCCGCAGGAGCCGTGGTCGTCGATGCCAAACACCGGCCATTGGTAAGGCCTTTCCGCTGGAACCAGCCTCCTTCTTGGGCGTTCTCCCTTCGACAATGCAACAGGAGGAGGATGCAATGGGACGAGGATTATTGCTCTGGATGGTTGGCGTGCCGATCCCGGTGATCATTCTGCTGTGGCTGTTCTTCGGCCACTGATCATCAGGCTCGCTTTGCTTTAAGGCTCAGTTTGCTTACGGAAAGCTCCGCCTCGTGCGGAGCTTTTTGCATGCGGACCTTTTTTGCATAAGGGGCTCGGCGCAATCGCGCGTCGCCCGCCACGGCGAATTCCGCTATCACCCGCGGAAAGAATGCCGCGGGAGGACGATGTGCCGGAGCAAAAGCTGACGATCTGGGGCCGCGCCAATTCGGTCAACGTGCAGAAGGTGCTGTGGTGCCTCACCGAGCTCGGCCTCTCCTATGAGCGCATCGACGCCGGCATGGCCTTCGGCAAGACCCGCGAGGCCGACTATCTCGCGATGAACCCCAATGCGCGGATCCCGACGCTGGTCGAGGGCGACTTCGTGCTGTGGGAGTCCAATTCGATCATGCGCTATCTCTGCCTCGCGCATGGGCGCGGCACGCCGATCTATCCCGAAGCACCGAGGCAGCGCGCCAGCGTCGACCGCTGGCTCGACTGGACGCTGTCGATGGTGCAGCCGGTCGACCGTCCCGTGTTCTGGGGCATCGTGCGCACGGCGCCCGCCGAGCGCGACATGATCCAGGTGCAGCGGGATGCCGATGCCGCCGCCGAGGTCTGGGCGATCGCCGACCGACTGCTCGCTACGCGACGCTTCATGGACGGCGATCATTTCACGCTCGCCGACATCGCCATCGGCGCCTATGCGCGGCGCTGGCTCGGCGTCGAAGGCATCACCCGGCCCGCGCAGCCGCATCTGACGCGCTGGCTCGCCGAACTCGGCCAACGGCCCGGTTTTGCGCAACATGTGGCACCGCCGATGTCGTGAGCCGCTGGCGCGGCGTAAGCTGCGCTGTGGTCTCGGTGAATCCCCGTTCAGGCGCGCGCCGGCGGGACTCGGCGGCTACTGTGCATGGGGTTGTTTTCGCGTTTTTTTGTTTGGGCCTCTCAAGGCCAGCCGCGCTCGACCAGCAGCACGCAGACGATCAGCACCAGCGTGACGGCCGCGGTGGCGAGCCGCGCGGTCCAGCTCAGGCCACGTCCGACCCACCACAGTAGCGCGCAATACATCACGAACGGGACGATGATCTCGGGCCGCATGATATCAGCGCCTGACCGTGGTCTCGACGCTGATCGAGCCGCCGATCTTGACGCAGGTGCCGGTCGCCTCGACCAGGTAGAAGCCGCGGCCATAGGAGGCGCAGGAGCCAGCCTTCGCCGTCCCGCCCGCGCCCTTCAGCGGCAAGTCCTTCACCGGCAAGGCCCTGGCGGCTTGCGGGCGCTCGGCCGGCGGAAGACGCAGGGCCTCTGCCGCGGCGGCGGACGTCGTCAGCAACGAGACGAGAATGAAGAGCAGCGCACGCATGCGGGCCGTTCTAGCCCGGACCGGCGCCGCGCGCCATCGGGGCCGCCTGGCCCGAGGTCAGATGAACTTGACGCCGGCCGATTTGCCGCGGCGCCAGACCACCTGGCAGCTCCGCCCAGTCCGCGCATCGCGCGCGAACGCCATCCGGATCACGCCGGGAAGCTGGCTCGCATCCTCGTCCAGCGTGATCTTGGCGCCGGAGCTCGAGATGTCCTGGACCAGGCAATGCCGTGCCGCGAATCCGCCCTCCAGCGTGATCCAGGCGTGCTGCGACAGCGACTTGCGGGCCGCGCGCTTCTTGGGCTGTGGCATTGGCTGAAATTCTCCCCGTCCAGCGCTAGCCCGGGAACCCTAAGAAACCGTTGAATTCGCCTCCGAATGATCGCGGTGGGCGGCTTGTCCACCGGCCTAAAAACCCGTTCCCGGACGGCTTGCCCGCGGCGCCAAAGGCCACTATACGTTCGCCCGCTGCAGCCCCCGGGCCCTGTTCGGGCGGCCGGCGGCCGTGCCGCGAAAGCGGCGAGGCCTTGCGTTGCTCCCTTCGTCTATCGGTTAGGACGCCACCCTTTCACGGTGGAGAGAGCGGTTCGATTCCGCTAGGGAGCGCCATCATCCGGCTATGGACGGCGGGCGCAAAAACCTCCGTCCCCCATGAACCTCCCTGCCCCCCGCCTCCGACCAATGTCCTGTTGGAACCGGATGCAGGCCCCATGGCGCAGCGTAAATCTCCCTCGGACGACCAGGCCGGAATTGCCTCGCTGGCGCCGCCGCCATGGATGCAGCGTGCAGCAGCATATGCGCCGGAGCGGCGCGCAAGAATGCTCGAGCACATGGCGCGCGCCAGATCGCTGCCTCGGGCCATTGCTGCGTCGGAGCCGTCGCATATGGCCGGCAGAAACATTCTCGGTGATGCCTTCGGCTACGCCGTCCTGTTCGGCATCATCGCGCTGCTCTTTCAGTCGCGCGTTCCGCTCTATTTCGGCGCCTTCCTGTTCTTCACCGATAGCGAGCGCATCGAACTTGCGCTTGGAAAGATCGGTATCCGTTTCGAGCCCGACACGATCGGACCCGACATCATCAAGAGCTTCGCATTCCTGTTCGGATGGTTCGCGCTACTGGCATCGTTGAAAGCGTCCGTGCCGGCGTGGCTCGCGGCATGGATGCTGCCGGACGCATCATGGTCCTTCATCGCCGGTATCGCTCTTCTGCTCGCCATCGTCGAAGCCTTCGCAACGCGCGCGATGCGGCGTGCACTGCCGTGGTTCGGATTTCAGAGCAGACCGGACGGCCTGGCCTGCGCGACGATCAAGCTCGTCTTGGCCCTTGGCGCGCTGGCTCTGCTAGCTCTGCTGGTGCAGCTCGGATGACGCGATCGTGAGATCACGGGCCTCGTAATCGCGGCGCTATGCCGCCCGCCCCGATCCGCGCATTAACCGGAAATTTACCCCTGCTCGTGAGTGCCGGTATCATTTGCTTAGATTTTGATCGCTACCGTGGATTTACGGAAATATTCCGAAACACGATTGGCGCCCATGTCCGTCGCAGACTTCCTCAGGCAGCGTGCAGTGCAAGTCACCGTGAGCGGCAGCTACTCGCTGCCGCGCTGGTACGATTGCGAGGGCAGGCTCCGAACCTTCGCCTGCCGCACCAGCCGCGTCTCGCCGTTCCGCATGATGGTCGACGTGCCCGTGGTCGGCAAGGTCGGCGAGCGCGTGACCTCCTACTTCCAGGATTTCGGCGAATTCCAGTGCACCATCAGCGCGACGCTGAAATCGGGCTTCCTGATGGAGCTCGACATGACGCGGGCCCGTCGGGCCTGGATGTCGGAAAAGCTGACCTGGCTCGAGAAGAAGCAAAAGGACGCCAGCGTCCAGGAGCTGCGGAATGACGCGCGCTTCGTTCCGCAGGTCGCACACACCTTCCTGACGCTCGCCGACGGCGGCAGCCATCCCTGCTTCATCATCGACGTCTCCACGGCCGGTGTCGCGATATCCTGCGAATACGACCCGCCAATGGGAACCCCGCTTGCGGTCGGCGCCTGCGTCGGGCGCGTCATCCGCAAATTCGACCACGGCTTTGCGGTGAAATTCGCCGAAAAGCAGTCGCGGGACGACCTCGTTCGGCTGATCGTCCGTACGCCCTTGCTGCAATCGGCCTGATCCTCCGCCTCGCCGCCCTATCGCAGCCCCATTCCGGGATCAGCTTTTGAAAGTCCGCGCTTCGTGCCGGACGTCATTTGCAGGCTTGCGATCGGGGGACCGAATGGCAGTCGACAAGTTCACAATTGATAAGATCAGGGTTGATAAGATCACCTGGGACAGGGTCGGCCGGGTCACCGAGCCCGGACGCTACATGTACACCTTCGGCTGGCTCACCATCACCGCCGGCGATATCGATATCTGGAAGCAATATCCGCAGGCCGCCTTCACGCTGATGGCGCACCATTCCGAGCCGGACGAGTCCATCGGCGACGAATTCCATCTCGGCGCCTTCGACGTCG
The DNA here is from genome assembly GCF_023073335.1 of Bradyrhizobium sp. 21. Taxonomy (GTDB): domain Bacteria; phylum Pseudomonadota; class Alphaproteobacteria; order Rhizobiales; family Xanthobacteraceae; genus Bradyrhizobium. The sequence continues at coordinate 213,888 of NZ_JADPJG010000019.1, read as the reverse complement.
CGCCCGACGCAGCGCCGCCGTTCACCACCCACTGAAGGCCGCAAACAGCCAGCTCCGCGGTCGATTCGTCCTGCGCAAGCCGCGCTTTGTGTAATGCGCCGCTGCGCCCCGCGCGGGCCGTTGCTGGAACGCATGGCATGCGCGTTGCTTTGTTATCGCCATGATACAGATCCCCGCCGTCGACCAGGCCTTCCTGCTGCTGCTCATCGTGTTCTGCCTGGGCATGTGCCTCGTGCGCGCCTTCTGGGAGCTTGAGCAGGCCCGGGCACGGCGGATCGCGCCAGCACCCCAGCGGACGCACGACGAACCGTGACCAGACCGGCCCGGCTCTGGACTTGCCGGGAAGACACGTGCATCGTGAATCGAAGAAACCTGCGCATTTCGTTGATCTGGCTCACCAATCGCGCCGCGACATCTGGCGCGCGATCGTTGTCATGGATGACGAGCATGTGCTGTCATGCAATTGATTGCGCTTCGCATTCTGAACTGCCGGGCGGCGCAGCTGAACGCAGGCTGTCACGCGTGTTAAGCGAAGCGACAGCAAGTGCATGACACATGGTCGCATCCGCAAATGTAGATAAGCGGATCAAGGGAACCTATTTTCGGCGCCGATGTACCTGATTGAAGCGTTACCCACCGTCATCGGAACAGCCGCCATCGCGCCGGCGCTGCTGATGTTGTGGCTTGTCATTGCCGCCGAGGAACGCCCGGGACCGCCGGCCCAGGTCTGGACCGCGTTCCTGCTCGGCGCGGCCAGCATTTCGCTGCTGGGCCTCGCCCGCGCGCCCTTCGCCAAAATGGTCGCGGCCCCCGATAATCCCTGGGCGGCCTTGGCCATGCATTCGGTCTTTGGCGTCGCGCTGCCGGAGGAAGCGGTCAAGGTGATCGCCATCGTGCTGGTCGCCTCGACCAAGCGGCGAACCTTCGCCAACCCGATGGACACGGTGGTCTATGGTGCCGCCGTCGGCCTCGGCTTCGCCGCTTACGAGAATCTCGCCTATCTGGTCCAGCATGCCGAGATGTGGCGCTCACTGGCCGCGTTGCGCAGCGTCCTGACCGTGCCATTCCACGGGGCGCTCGGCATCATCGCCGGCGCTTATCTGACGATCGCGCGCGCCGGCACGGCGCTCGGCGCGAACCGCCATCATCGCGACTGGGCCCGCCTCTCCAGCCGCCTGCTGATCTTCGCGGGCCCGCTCGCGCTGCATTCGGCCTTCGACTTCCCGCTGCTGACCCTGCAGCAAATGCCCGATCTCGATCCCAGCTTGCGGATATGGCTGGGCGCCGCGAGCCTCCTGATCGGATTCAGCTCGATCGCCTTCGCCATCCGCCTCGTCCGCCGTGTCGCGCGCCATCACGCGCCGCGAACCGACATCGCGCGGGAGCGGCTCAGCCAGCTGCGCCGGATGTGGGCGCTGCTGCTCGCGGGCGGCGGCGTCGGCTTTGTCGGGCTCGCCTTCGTGCTGACCTCGATCCATCACTGGCTGATCAACCCCGAGCGCAATCTGACGCTGGCCCTGATCCCGATCGGCCTCACCTCGATCCTGCTCGGCCTCGCACTTCTGATCGTCACGACCGCGATCTATGTTCTCGGGCGCAACCGCATCCGGACCAGCGCCGAAGGTTTTTCGTCGGCGCACGGCGGCGGCTGAGCCGTGGGATGGCAAGCGCGGTGCGCGTAGACTAGATTGAGTGCACGCGTATCGATCTGGAGCCCGCCGATCTGGAGCCCTCTATGACATCACCTGAGGATTTTTCCCGGCTGCAATCCGCCATGAGCCGGACGGTCAAGGCACATTGGAAAGCCTTCCTGTTCGAGGGCATCCTGCTCGTCGTTCTCGGCGTTGCCGCACTGATCCTGCCGCCGCTCGCAAGCCTCGCCATCGCGATCTTCCTCGGCTGGATGTTCCTGATCAGCGGCATCGGCGGATTGATCGTCACCTTTTGGACGCGCAACACCCCGGGCTTCTGGTGGTCGCTGATCTCGGCCGCGCTCGCCGTGCTCGCCGGCATGCTGCTGCTGGCGCGGCCGATGCAAGCCGTGCTGACGCTGACCCTCGTGCTCGGCGCCTATTTCCTCGCCGAGGGCGTCGCCACCATCATGTACGCGCTGGAGCACCGCCGCGAGCCGGGCGGCCGCTGGTCGTGGCTGCTGATCTCGGGCCTCGTCGACATCGCGATCTCGTTCATGGTGATCACGGGATTGCCGAGCTCTGCGGAATGGGCGATCGGAATCCTCGTCGGCATCAACCTGCTGTTCGGCGGCGCCACCCTGATCGGCATGGCGCTGGCGGCACGCAACAGCAACAGCTGAGGCGCCCTCGTTGCGCCCGCACCGCTTTGGGGGGTGACAACTCGTCAACGGCACGCTATATGGCTTTCCATGATCACCGTCGCCACCAGCTTTTATTGGTACTTTAGCTACGACAGCTCGCTGGCGGTGGGAGGATCACGCTCAATCTGACAAATTGCAGCATCTAGTCCGAACAGCCGCCAGACCTGGCGGCTTTTTTATTGGCCGGCAGGTTCTGAAACAAACAGGAGCCCGCCGTGCTGAGCACGACAGACGATCTTCGTATCCGCGAACTGAAAGAGCTGAGCACGCCCGATGAGGTGATGCGGGAAGTCCCGCGCACGCTCACCGCAACGCGTGTGGTGATGGCGGCGCGCAACGCCATCCACACCATTCTCAAGGGCCAGGACGACCGCCTGCTGGTCGTGGTCGGTCCTTGCTCCGTGCATGATCCCAAGGCCGCGCTCGACTATGCCGAGCGGCTTGCCAATTTGCGCGAGGACCTCGCCGATCAGCTCGAAATCGTGATGCGGGTCTATTTCGAGAAGCCCCGCACCACCGTCGGCTGGAAGGGCCTGATCAACGATCCTGATCTGGACGGCAGCTTCGACATCAACAAGGGCCTGCGGCTGGCGCGCAACGTGCTGTCGGCGGTGAACAATCTCGGCCTGCCTGCCGGCGCTGAGTTCCTGGACATGACGACGCCGCAATACATCGCCGACCTGGTGTCCTGGGCCGCGATCGGCGCGCGCACGACCGAGAGCCAGATCCACCGCGAGCTGGCCTCCGGGCTGTCCTGTCCGGTCGGCTTCAAGAACGGCACCGACGGCAATGTGCGGATCGCGGCGGACGCGGTGAAGTCGGCCGCGCATCCGCATCATTTCATGGCGGTGACCAAGCTCGGCCGCTCGGCGATCGCCTCGACCGCGGGCAACGAGGATTGTCACATCATCCTGCGCGGCGGCAGCAAGCCGAATTACGATGCGGCAAGCGTCGCGGAGGCCTGCGGCGATCTGGCGAAGGCAGGCGTCGCGCCGCTCGTGATGGTCGATGCAAGCCACGCCAATTCGAGCAAGAAGCCGGAAAACCAGCCGCTTGTGACGGCCGACATCGCCGGGCAGATTTCCGGCGGCGAAAACCGCATCATGGGCGTGATGATCGAGAGCAATCTCGTTGCCGGGCGCCAGGACGTGGTACCGGGGAAGCCGCTCACTTACGGCCAGAGCATCACGGACGGATGCATCGACTGGGCGACCACGGCAACCGTGCTCGAGCAGCTTGCCGACGCGGTCGAGATCCGGCGCAACACCGCGCGCGCCGGGCTGCACGAGCGCACGGCCTGACCGGACTAACGCGGGCGGGGCGATGCTGTCGCGCCCTGCCCGCCATTGCCACAGTCAGCAACCGCGGCAGATACTCTTGATCTTTTTGTCGAGCGCCTGATTTTCCTTACTGAGGGGATCGTTGGGATCGCTCAGATTCTTCTCGCTGGGCACATCGGCGGCACGCACTTGGCGATGCCCGACCGGCGCCTGCGGCGTAGATCCGGAGGCCGCGCCTCCGGATGTCGATCCCTTGGGGCTGCCGGTCTGCGCAACCGCCGCGCCGCCGAGCAAGACCACCAGCGATACTGCCACCATGATCTTCTTCATTTTGCTCCTCCATTCCCCAAAACCAGCGTCTTTCATCCCATCCGCTCAGGTCTCGGGCGGATAAAGATGAACGTCGCCGCAATAGTCCACGATACGATAGCGCGTTTCCGAGTCCGCATCACGTGCATCGCCTGCGGTATTTTGCACCGCTAACACGTAATTCGGTCCCACCGGAGATTTGCCGGCGCCGCCGGGAATATCGATGACATAGTCAGGCTGACACAGTCCCGACACCCGTCCGCGCAACTGCCGCATCAACTCCTGCCCGTCCGCGAGCGTCGTTCGAAGATGCGCCGTGCCCGGCGCGAGATCGCCGTGATGGAGGTAGTAGGGTTTGATCCGGCATTCGACGAAAGCTCGCATCAAATCCGACAAAGCGGCGACATTGTCGTTGACGCCGCGCAAAAGCACGGACTGGCTCACCATGGGAATTCCGGCATCGACCAGCCGCGCGCAGGCGTCACGCGCTGGCCCCGCCAGCTCGCGCGCATGGTTGGCATGCAGCGCCACCCAGGTGGTCGCGCCTTCGACTTTCAGCGCCGCCACCATCTCGTCGCTGATACGTGCGGGATCGGCGACGGGCACGCGGGTGTGAAGGCGGATAATTTTGACGTGATCGATGCCGGCGAGATCGGCCATGATCTCGCTTATCCGCCGCGGCGACAGCATCAGCGGATCGCCACCGGTCAGGATCACTTCCCAGATCTCGCTGTGCGAGCGGATGTAGTCGATCGCCGCGCGATAGGCACCGTCCGAGAGCGCGTTCTCCTTGCCGGGACCGACCATCTCGCGGCGAAAGCAGAAGCGGCAATAGACCGCGCAGACGTGAACGAGCTTGAACAGCACGCGGTCCGGATAGCGATGCACGATGCCTGATACCGGCGAATGCGGGTGATCGCCGATCGGATCGGCGCTCTCGCCGGGCTGCATCTCCAGCTCCGCGGCAGTCGGAACGAATTGCCGCGCGATCGGATCGTCGGGATCGGATTTATCGATCAGTTCAATCAGCGCCGGCGTGATCGCAACCGCATAGCGTGCGGCGACGCGCTCAAGCGTCGGCAGCGCCGTGGCGGGCGCCAGCTGCTCGGCCACGAGTTCGGCCGGCTCGCGCAGGGTGCGGGCAAGATTGGTCTTCGTCATGTCTCACTTCGCGTTTCATTTGCGGGCGGCGTCCAGACCACCTGATCAATCCGTGAGGCGCCGCTCGCCAGCATCACCAGCCGGTCGAAGCCGAGCGCGACGCCGCTCGCCTCCGGCATCGCGGCGACCGCGGCGAGAAAATCCTCATCCAGCGGATAGGCCTCGCCGTAGCGGCGCTGCTTCTCCGCCATCGACTCCGTGAAGCGCTTGCGCTGCTCCTCGGCGTCGGTGAGTTCGCCAAAGCCGTTGGCGAGCTCGACGCCGCAGGCATAGACCTCGAACCGCTCGGCAACGCGGGGATCGCCGGCCTTCACCCGCGCCAGCGCCGCCTCTGGAGATGGGTACTCGAACAGAATGGTCAAACGCCCCTGCCCCAGATGCGGCTCGACATGCTCGACCAGGACCTTGCTGAAGATGTCGGACCAGGTGTCGTCATCGGACACGCGGACCTTGCCGGCAGCCGCCCGCCCGAGCGCAGCGCGGTCGCCCTCGCCGCCGGAAATGGTCGCAAGCAGGTCGATCCCCGCAAACTGCTCGAAGGCGCCGGCGACCGTCACAAGCTCCGGCTCGGCGAAGGGATCGGCGGTCCGGCCGCGGAAAGCGAAGGTGCCGATACCGGTTGCCTGTGCGGCGCGGGCGATGACGACGACGCAGTCGGCCATGATGGCATCATAGGGAGCGCCTGCCCGGTACCATTCCAGCATGGTGAATTCGGGCAGATGCAGGTCGCCGCGCTCCCGGTCCCGGAACACCCGGGCGAACTCGAAAATCCGCTGCTCGCCGGCTGCCAGCAGCTTCTTGCAGGCGAATTCCGGCGAAGTCCGCAGATATCGGCTCACACGGCTGCCGTCGGGCCGCATGATCTCGGTCCGGGGGGCGTGCAGATGGGTCTCGTTGCCCGGGGAGACCTGGAGGACGGAGGTTTCGACCTCCACAAACCCCTGCTCGGCGAAAAAGCCCCGTAGAGCCCCGGTAACGGCCCCCCGCGCCCGGAGGAACGGCCGCCGGTCGAGATGCCGCCCGGGCGCCCAGAACGGCGAAATCGGCTTGTCCCCAGTCATAGAACGAGCGCCCCTTGGCACAGCAAAAGGCTGGCATCCAACGGCAAAATCAGTATGTTGCGGCCCGAAACGGGTGCCGCGGTCTGATTTGAGGCCCCAGGTCCCCCATCAATTTGACCACGTCCTGGCCGGTGCCGGGCCAAGCAAGCAGGAAATATCGCTTTGAGAGTCATCGCCAGTTCTATTCGCAAGGGCAACGTGATCGAGCAAGACGGCAAGCTATATGTCGTCGTGACCGCCGAAAACATCCATCCCGGCAAGGGCACCCCGGTCAGCCAGATCGAAATGCGCCGAATCTCGGACGGGGTAAAGATCTCCGAGCGCTACAAGACCACCGATCAGGTCGAGAAGGCCACGATCGAAGAGCGCAACTTCACCTATCTCTATGAAGACGCTGACGGCTTCCACTTCATGAACCCCGAGACCTATGACCAGGTCCAGGTCTCCAAGGACGTGATCGGCGACGCTGCGTCCTATCTTCAGGAGAGCATGACGGTCAAATTGTCGACGCACGACGTCAACGTGGTGTCGATCGCGTTGCCGCAGCGCGTGACGCTGGAAGTGGTCGAGACCGAGCCCGTGACCAAGGGTCAGACCGCCTCCTCGTCCTACAAGCCCGCGATTTTGTCCAACGGGGTGCGCACCACCGTGCCGCCGCACATCGCCGTCGGTACCCGCATCGTGGTAATGACCGAAGACGGCTCCTACTCCGAACGTGCCAAGGACTGACGGGGGCCGGAGCGAACGCAACAGGTGCCGCCGGGGGGCGAGACAGTGGTTGGGAAGGGTTTCCGCTTCGTCTCGCAGTTTCTGGCGTCGCTTTCGCTCCTCCTTGCCACTCCACTCGCTGCGGATGAATTCCGCAGCCCCTCGCTCACGGCCCTGCGCGTCGATTGGCGCGCGGCGCTCGACCAGCTCCGCACCGAAATCAATGCCCATCCAAGGGTCGCGGACGATTTCATCTTCGCACCCCGCCGCTCGGTGCCGCGCTTCGATCCGCGCGCGATGCCGGCGCTGGTGCAGCTCAACGCCATCTCCTCACAATTCTTCACCGGCATCGCCCGCAGCCCCGTGCCCGTGCTGCTGCCGTTCGACGCTGCCGCCTATTCCGAGGCGCAGCGCAATGGCGCGCCGGCGACACTCGCGCTGTCGCGCTACCAGTCCGACTTCAATTCTGTCGACATGTTCGATGCCGGCCCCGCCGGATACAGCGCGACCTTCTCGTTCGAGCCCGGTGCCGGCGACGGCATGCCGAGCCGGGTGTTCGCAAGGCCGGTCGAGGTGCAGATCACCGGTTCGGCGCTTGTCTACGACATCGCCGATCCCTCGGGCGGCAAGGGCGAGCCGGTCAAACCGCTCGCAGCGCTTTACCCGGACCTGCGCAAGTTCATCCGGGAAGGCTATGTCCGCTACGCTTTCACCCGTTTCGGCGTCGCCTATGTGGTGTCGATCCAGTGCCTCGACAGCGTCGCCAAGCCGCGGCGGCTTGCCTGCAAGGAAGCCTATCCGGTCGCCGAGCGTTTCCTCAAGGCGCTGCACATGGCCGGCGGCCAGCGCATGCGCCCGCTGACGGACATTGCTTCCAACATTCTCGATCGTCCCTTAGCGCGTTCGGCAGATTTCAGCTACCGGCCGAGCGGGGACATCATCCCGAACACCGGCTACCGCAACAAGAGCGGCCATCCCGACGTGATGGCCTACGCACAGATCCGCTTTCCTCTCGAGAAGGCGCCCGCGTTCGTACGCTCGCAATCCTATGCCAAGCGCGACAAGATGGAGAGCACGACCGCCTATCCCTGGCGCGACAATTTCTGCGAATCCCGCAGTTTCGAGGTCTGGCAATGCGGCGGCGGTTATGGCCACCAGGGCGAGGACATCCGCGCGGCGGAGTGTCCGCCGCCCGGCGAGGGCCGCGAAGGCTGCGATCCCAAGCAGCGTGGCGTCGTCGCCGTGCGCGATGCGAAGGTCATTCGCGCCTTCAAGGACCAGGCGGCGACGCTTCAGGTCAATAGCCGGACCGAGCACATCCGCTTCCGCTACATGCATATGAACCCTCAGGCGATGAACGCCGATGGCCTGCTCAATGGCCGCATCGTCTCGGAGGGCGAGAAGATCGGCGTGGTCTCGAACTATCTCGACCATCCCGCCGGCACCTCGATGCACCTGCATTTCGACGTGCAGGTGTTCACCCGCGACGGCTGGATCTGGGTCAGTCCTTACGTCACGCTGGTCTCGGCCTATGAACGCCTGATCCGCGCCCGCGGTCGCGAGATCGGCCCGGAGATCGCGGTTGCTCCGCAGCCGGTCGCACATGCGCTGCCGGAGGACGTGATCAAGCCGGATTTGCGCGAGGGGGCGAGCGGCGAGGAAAATTAAGGCTGCCTGCGCCGTACAGCGCGCCCCGACGACAATCCGATGACGGGCGTCTCGACGCGCGAGGCCTGGGCGGATCGGCGTCCGGGCTCCTCCCTGAACAGCCCCGCCTTCTCTGGCCCCAGAATTGCTTTGCTCCCGGCAGACAAACTGGACGAAGGGAAGCACATGCGTAATCTCGCCACGGCGGCCGTTCTGGCCGTCGCGTTCGCCATGCCGGTTCATGGGCAGGAACTGACCGGCACGCTAAAGAAGATCAAGGAGACCGGTGCGATCACGCTCGGCGTGCGCGACAGTGCTGTGCCCTTCAGCTATATCGACGAGAAGCAGAAGACCGTCGGCTACGCCATCGACATCTGCATGAAGATCGTCGAGGAGATCAAGGCCGAGCTGAAGCTGGACAAGCTCGCGGTCAACGAGAACCTGGTGACCTCGTCCAACCGCATTCCGCTGATGGCGAACGGCACTGTCGATCTCGAATGCGGCTCGACCACCAACAATGCCGACCGCCAGAAGCAGGTATGGTTCACCAACACGCATTTCCTCACGGCGAGCCGCTTCGTGTCGAAGAAGGCTTCGAAGCTCGATCAGGTCGACGACCTCAAGGGCAAGGCCGTCGTTTCGGTCTCGGGCACGACCAACATCACTCAGCTCAACAAGGCCAATGCGGCCCGCTCGCTCGACATCACGGTGATGAACGCGAAGGATGTCCCCGAAGGATTCCTGATGGTCGAGACCGACCGGGCCGTGGCTTTCGTCATGGACGACATCCAGCTGGCGGCGATGATCGCCTCCTCGAAGGATCCGTCGCTCTACGCGATCAGCACCGGCGCGTTCTCCGATCCGGAGCCCTACGGCATCATGCTGCGCAAGGACGACGCGCCGTTCAAGGCGGTGGTCGATCGCGCGACCGCAAAACTCTACAAGAGCCCGGAGATCGAGAAGATCTACAACAAATGGTTCATGGAGCCGGTGCCGCCGCGCGGCCTGAATTTTCACGTGCCGATGCCGGTATCGATGAAGAAGTCGTTCGAGCATCCGTCGGACAATCCCGATCCGGCGTCGTACGGGGGTTGATCAACATATCGCAAAATCGATACGGGCACATTCTTACGCGCATGTGTCCGTTCGACCCGCGGTGCGCAGTCCAGGGGCAGTATCCTCCCTGATCCTCTGAACGAACGGAGCCCGTTACTCCAATAACGTCGTCAGCTGCGCACCCTCATCCGCCACGAACACCGCGATCAATTCCGCCGGCTCCGTGGCGCTGGCGTTGGCCGAGACCAGATGCGTCGCGCCGGGCGGCTCGAAGAAGGACTGGCCGACGCCGAACGTCTCGACTGGCCCGCCGCCGAGCTGGGAGCGGATCTCGCCCTTGGTGATGTAGGCGGTCACCGAGCCTGCGTGACGATGCGGCCGCGTGAACCCGCCGGGACCGTAGAACACACGCACGATGGTGACGCGCTTGCCCGGCACGTTCGGCAACGCGTAGGAGCCGATCGGCTCGACCTTGTCGAGCGGCGAGCTCTCCGCGGCCGTGGCGCAGAGCGGCGCCAGTACGCCGGACACGGCGTCCATCGCCACCGGCAGCGCCTTGCCGATTGCGAGTGCGCAGGCAAGCCCTGCGACAACAGCCAGCACCGTCGCGCGCGATGGCACCGGGCGCTGCATGGCGGCCAAATTCATTGCAGTCATGACAACCTCCCCTTGTCTTCCCTTTGTTGCAATCAGGACGCCGCGGCATTCGCTGCAGCCGGCCGCTTCGCCGGCGTCCAGCGAAACGCCGCACCAAAGCGATTCCAGACGTTGATCGAGGCGACCGCCGAGGTCAGGTAGGTCAGCTCGGCCTGGGAGAACTCGCGGCTCGCTTCGGCGTACACTTCTTCGCTGACGCCGTCGGGCAGCAACGTCAGCGCCTCGGTCCAGGCCAGCGCCGCGCGCTCGCGCGCGGAGAAGATCGGCGCCTCCCGCCAGACCACGATCAGATTGAGCTTGTCCACGGGCACGCCGATGCGCTCCGAGACCAGGATGTGATGCTGGACGCAGAAGGCACAGCCGTTGATCTGCGAGGCACGCAATTTGACGAGTTCGAGGAGCTGCTTGTCGAGGCCGGCCTTGGCCGCAACCTGGCCCAGCGCCAGCACCAGCTCATATGCATCGGGCGCGATGCGCTTGAAATCCTCGTATTCGCTGCGGGCGTGTGACATTGCCGTTCACCTCGCGGTATTGTAAGAGCATTGATACATTATAAGAGCTCTTACATGACGCGCAAGCCGGCTGACATCACGAGATCGCAACCCCGGCGGAAGGCACCCACGGCTGCCCCGGCGGTGCGCGTACCAGCCCCAGGGGAAGGCAAGCGCGGCGAGCAAGGCTATCTCGGCTATCTGCTGCGCCAGGCCCACGCCGCCGTCCGTCTGACGATGGAGCGGGCGCTGGCCGACCTCGGCGTGACCTCGCCGCAATTCGCGGTGCTGACCATGCTCAATGCCTATCCGGGATTGTCCGGCGCCGACGTTGCCCGCCTCACCTTCCTGACGCCCCAGACCGTCGGCGTCATCATTCGCAATCTCGAACGCGACGGCGCGATCGTGATGACGCCCCATCCCGTCCACGGCCGCATTCAGCAATGGACGTTGACGCCGCGGGGAACGACACTCCTCAAGGCATGCAGGGAACGCGTGATCGCTCTGGAGAAGCGTCTGGCCGGCGGCCTCGATGCCAAGGCCGAGGCCAGCATTCGCCGCTGGCTCGCCAACGTCGCGACGGAGTTGCAGGACGACGAAGCCTAGTCGCCGCCTCCTCCGTCACCGCCGCCGTCACCACCGCCGAAATCAGGGAAGTCGCCGCCCGCGGCGCCGTCGCCATGAATGCCGCGACCAAAATTCTCGGCGAGGATCATCAGGATCACGACGAACAGCCCCGCGCCGAACGGCCAGGGGTTGGTCCGGATGATGTCGAACAGCTCTCGCATGGGCGCATCATGCGCACACGGAAGCGAACCGAGGGTAAAGTTACAGACTTAAAATTGGGGATATCGGCCCAGTTGCAGGAACGTTCTACGTGCCCTGCAACATTTTCTTAACCTCGCCATCTGACCAAGTCTCGCCCGCTTTAATCACCCGCACGCGGCTTTGGTCCGCCGCGTTGACCAGCGCATGCGAACTTACCCGGTCGCCGCTCGGCTCCAGGTGCAAGTCAGTTTCAGGCTTCCAGCTCAGCGTGGTCGCGAGATCGCCAGGAAAGATCTGCCATTGCGACCCGTCGTCCAGCTCGACCACATGGCTCTCCGCATGCGCGCTTATCTTCATTCCACCCCGAATTCTCGATGAACGGATTGCATGCGACGGTGGGCCCCGACGAGAGGCCGGGGCCCCGCTCCGTCAGTCGTTGTCGTGATGAATCACGGTCTTGCTGCGATTGCCGAATTCATCTTCCTTCTTGATCACCGTGGTGCGGTCGGCAGGTTCGCGCTCCTTGATGATCGTGGTGCGGTCGCGATCCCGGTCCCGCTCACGATATTCGGGGGACTGTCCGACTGTCACGCCAGCACCGACCGGACCAACGTGAACGCCGACTTCGTCGGCAAGCGCAGGCGCGGCGATGGCGGCGACCATGGCAGCGGCAAACAGATATTTTTTCATGTCTCATCCTCCAGTGTGTGCGGAGGAAATGCGGGCTGCGACACTTTGTTCCGGGGAACGCGGGTCAACGGCCTGTTCCCGACGCTCCAGGAACCGACTCACAGGAGCCATGTTTCCCGGTAGGATGGATGCATGAAACAAGCTGATTCCTCGCCCCATCAGACCCGCCGCACCCTGCTCCAATCGACCCTCTGCGCAGCCGCCGTACTCGCCTTGCCGACGCATGTCCTCGCCGCTCCTCCCGGCTTCGAGGAATGGCGCGAGGCTTTTCGCGCGCGCGCGATGGCGAAAGGCATTTCGGCCGCGACCTGGCAGCGTGCGATGGCACGGGTCGAGCCCGACATGAGCGTGTTCAAGCAAATGCGCAACCAGCCCGAGTTCCACGAGCAGGTCTGGCAATACATCAACCGCCGCGTCTCCGACTGGCGCATCATCAACGGCAAGATCGCGCTGAAGAACAACGAGGCGCTGCTCGCGCGCATCGAGCGCGATTTCGGCGTGGAGCGCGGCACGCTGCTGGCGCTGTGGGGCGTCGAGTCCGCCTATGGCGATCCGCTGGTGCAGCAGAACCACATGACGCCGGTTTTCCCGTCGCTGGCAGCGCTTGCGTGGAACGAACCGCGGCGAAAGGCCTATTGGGAGACCGAGCTGATCAACGCGTTGCGCATCGTCGACAAGGGGTGGAGCACGCCGGAGCAGATGCAGGGCTCCTGGGCCGGCGCGATGGGGCATTCGCAATGGATGCCGGAGGTCTGGCTCAATGTCGGGATCGACTATGACGGCGACGGCAAGGTGTCGCCGTTCGGCAAGCCCGACGACGCGTTGGGATCGACCGCAAAATATCTGGTCAACCGCGGCAAGTGGCATCGTGGCGAGCATTGGGGCTACGAGGTGCGCGGCTCCGGCGAGGCGAGCGGCACCCGGACCTATGCGGCTTGGCAGGCGGCCGGCGTCACCCGCGCGGACGGCCAGCCGTTTCCGCAACCCTCTGCGTCCGCGCAGATGTGGACGCCGGTTGCAGGCGGACCGACGTTCCTGCTGGGACCGAATTTCAACGCGGTGAAAAGCTACAATCCGTCGATGAACTATGCGCTTGCGATCTGCCATCTCGGCGACCGCTGCCTCGGCGGGCCGCCCTTCATCCAGCCCTTCCCGGGTTCGGAGCGCGCGCTGACGCTCGCCGAGGTGCAGGAGATGCAGACGCGCCTGACCAAGGCCGGCTTCGACACCGGCGGCACCGACGGCCGCGTCGGCAACGACACCATGAAGGCGATCAAGGATTTCCAGCAGAAGGCCGGGATTGCGCCTGCGGATGGGTACGGCGGGCTGAAGGTGCTGGCGAAGCTGCGACAGGGCGCGTAAGTCGCCTCAGTGCCGGTACTGCGGCTCCTCCGCATCGAGCTGGCGGCGGATCGCGGCGAGATGCAGGCGCGCGGATTCGGAATCGCCTTCGCGCATCTGCTTGTACGTCTCCGCCGCAATCGCGGGATCGACCGGCAGCACCTGTCGTCCCGTCGACATCGCCAGCACCTGTACCTCGGCGGCGCGTTCGAGATAATAGAGATCGTCCCAGGCCTCCGCGATGGTCGGCGCCAGCACCATCACACCGTGATGCCTCATGAAGACGATGTCGGCATCGCCAACGGCCGAGGCAATGCGCGCGCCTTCGCTGTTGTCGAGCGCGAGACCATTGTAGTCGCGGTCCACAGCCGTGCGACCGTAGAATTTCAGCGCCGTCTGCCCGGCCCAGATCAGCGGATCGCCCTCGGTCATCGACAGCGCCGTGGCATAGGGCATGTGGGTGTGGAAGGCCACCTTGGCGCGCGGCAGGCGCTTGTGCATTTCGGCATGGATGTAGAAGGCGGTCGCCTCGGGCACGCCCTCGCCCTCGAGTACGTTGCCGTGGAAGTCGCAGATCAGCAGTCTTGACGCGGTGAGCTCGCGGAAGGCGTAGCCGTAGGGATTGACCAGGAAGAGATCATCATGGCCCGGCACCACGGCCGAGAAGTGATTGCAGATGCCCTCCTCGAAACCGTTGCGCGCGGCCATGCGGAAGCAGGCTGCAAGATCCTCGCGCGCGCCGCGGACTGCATCGGTGGCGAGGTCCGGCCGGTTCGAGCGATGGGGCGCGGGTGAGGAAGCGTGAAGGCTATGCGCCATGGCGGAAGGACACCTCTGTCAGTCGGGAGCTGTCCGCGTTGTACAGGGGCTGCGCCTGCGCGTCAGCCCCTGCAAGCGCCACCCTGCCCTTCGCAGCCCGCGCGGCGGCTTATTGTCGCCGCGGCACGCCGCCGGCATTCATGCCGCCGTCGATGACGAGCTCGCTGCCGGTGACGTAGCGCGAGGCATCGGAGGCTAGGTAGAGCACGCCAGACGCAATCTCGGCGGCCTGGCCAGCGCGGCCGAGCGGCGTGACGACGCGCGCACGCTCCTCCGGATCAATCGGCGCGTTGCCCTGGTTGCCGGTCGCGCCGGTCGGGATCTTGCCCCAGATCGGTGTGTCGATGATGCCGGGATGGACGGAGTTGACGCGGATGCTGTCGCCCACGGCCGCGCACTCCATCGCGATCGATTTTGCGAACAGCCGCACGCCGCCCTTGGTCGCCGAATAGGCGGACAGCCCGGGCGAGCCGCGCAGGCCCGCGAGCGAGGACATCATGACGATCGAGCCGCCGCCGTTCCTGCGCATCAAAGGCAGGCAATGCTTGACCGAGAGGAAGACGCCGTCGAGGTTGATCGCGTTCTGCTTGCGCCAGTCAGAGAGTGTCATGTCGACGATCGAGGGCACGGCAATGCCGATGCCGGCATTGGAGACCATGATGTCGAGCCGGCCGTAGCGCTTTGCGATGTCGGCGACGATCTCGATCCAGCGCTCCTCACTGGTGACGTCCTGCTCCAGGAAAATTGCCTTGCCCCCGGCCTTGGTGATGCGCTTGGCGAGCTCCGGCCCTCGCAACTCGTCGATGTCGGTGGCGATGACGGTGGCGCCCTCGCGCGCGAACAGCTCGACGATGGCCTCGCCGATGCCGGAGGCGCCGCCCGTCACCAGCGCGACCTTGCCCTCAACCTGCCCTGCCATGTTCACTCCCATTTTTGCTGTTAGCTTTTTTGTTGTTTGCCGGGCCTATCTAATCATGGATGGTCCCTGGTCGGGTAGCGCGACGTCGATGACGCGAAACTGCACGCGCTCGGCGCCCTGGTAGCGATCGACGGACAGTGAGCCCGCGACATGCAATTGCTGGCCGCGATTGGCAACAAGCGCGTTGCCGAGCTTCTGGCCGACCGAGCGGAACGCGATGCCGTTGACGATGGAGCCGTCACCGGATTTGAAGCGTAGCCTCAGATGCGCCTGTCCGACCTCGTCGGCATAGACGAGCTGGTGCGCCGGCAGCGCCAGCACGGCTTCCGGATTGCCGCTGCCGAAAGGACCTGCGCGATTGAGCGTGGCCGCGAGCTCTGTCGTCACCGCGCGCGCGGAGACCGCACCGTCGATATAGAGCTCGTTGACGTGGCGCGCTTCGGCAACATCGCGGGCCAAGGCATTCTCGAGATAGGCGCGAAACTCGGCGAGCTTCTCTTTCCGCAGCGTCACGCCCGCAGCCATCGCGTGGCCGCCGCCTTTCAGCAAGATGCCGTCGGTCACCGCCTGCCGCACCGCCTTGCCGATATCGACGCCCGCGATCGAGCGGCCCGAGCCGGTGCCGATACCGCCGGGCTCCAGCGCAATCGCAAAGGCGGGCCGCGAGAACTTCTCCTTCAACCGGGACGCAACGAGACCGACCACGCCGGGATGCCAGCCTTCGGACGCCGTGACGATGATGCCGATCTTGTCCTCGAGCCCGATCGAGGCCAGCGCCTCGGCCTCGGCCTGCGCCTCGGCCGCCTGCTCGATGATTCGGCGCTCGCCGTTGAGGCGATCGAGCTCGGCGGCGATCCGCGCCGCCTCGACGCTGTCACCTTCCAGCAAAAGCCGCACGCCGAGATCGGCGCGGCCGATGCGGCCACCGGCGTTGATGCGCGGGCCCAGCATGAAGCCGAGATGCCAGGCCTCCGGCGGGCCGTTGAGCCGCGCCACGTCCATCAGTGCGGTATGACCGACATGGTCGCGCCGCCGCATCGCGATCAGGCCCTTGGCGACAAAAGCGCGGTTGAGACCGATCAGCGGCGCGACGTCGGCGACCGTGCCGAGTGCGACGTGATGCAGCATGCCGAGCAGATCAGGCTCGGGCATCTCGCTGCTCCAGAAGCCGCGCTGCCGCAGCTCGCGATTGACCGCGACCAGCGTCACCAGCACGAGGCCAACGGCGGCGAGATGGCCGAGGCCCGAGAGATCGTCGAGCCGGTTCGGATTGACCAGCGCGTCAACCTCCGGCAGCTCCGTGCCGGCCTGATGATGGTCGATCACGACGACGGACATCCCGAGACGTTTCGCCTCGGCCAGCGGCTCGATGCTGGTGGTGCCGCAATCGACGGTCACGAGCAGCGTGGCGCCCTTTGCCGCCAGCCCGCGCACGGCCTCCACGTTGGGGCCGTAACCTTCAAAAATGCGGTCAGGAATGTGGATCAGCGGGTCGAGCCCGCAATGGCGCAGATGCCAGGCCAGCAGCGCCGCCGACGTGGCGCCGTCGACATCGTAGTCGCCGAAGATCGCGACCGTCTCGCCTTTCGCCGCCGCATCCGCGATCCGCTTGGCGGCGGCCTCCATCTCCGTCACCGTGTAGGGGTCCGGCAGGAGTTTTCGGATGGTCGGATCGAGGAAGTCGGCGACCGCGTCGACATCGACGCCGCGGCCCGCCAGCACCCGTGCCAGCATCTCCGGCAGCTGATGCTGCTGCACGATGGCGAGCGCCTTGGCCGCCCCGCGCGCGTCCAGCCGGTCGCGCCAGAGCTTGTCAGTGAGCGAGCGCGCGACGCCCAGGAACGCCTGGGGCGCTTCGACGGGCAAGGCGGTGGCGGGCGGCGTCATGATCAGCGGTTGTTCGAGGAACCTGTGCCGGAAGTGTCGCGTGGGGTCCGGTCGGCAGAACGATTGACCCGGAATCCTCCGGGGTTTGCAATGTCTGCGCCGCACAAAGCGGTGGATTGCCGCTTTGCTACGCGGACTGACTATCATTTGAGCATTCCGCAAAACAGCAAATTAAGCAGGCGTTAGGCGGAATCTTCGAAAAAGAACTGTATTCGATCTGTAAGTGATTGTTCCGGGTTCGTTGCAGATCAGGCCTCATTGCCAAGGGAAGTCCCCCGATGTCTGCTGCGCTGGGTCTGAAAGCCAAGCCGAACGCCAACGAACCCGTCGACGATGAGTCCGACATCTCCGCGCTGATCAATCGCCTCACCGCGGAGGTCAACCAGATCGCGGTCGACAAGACCAAGTCGATCCAGCAAATCACCAACCAGATGAAGATGCTGGCGCTGAACGCGCTGATCGAGAGCTCGCGCGCCGGCGCGCAGGGCGCGGGCTTCGCCGTGGTGGCGCAGGAGGTGCGCGGTGTCGGCCAGCAGGTCGAGACCATCGCTCGCGAGCTCGAAAGCCAATTGACAAAGCGCACCGGCGATCTCGTCTCCTCGATCGACCGCATGAGCCAGCGCTCGCGCGGCGAGCGCATGGTCGATTTGTCGCTCAACGCCATCGAGCTGATCGACCGCAATCTCTATGAGCGCACCTGCGACGTGCGCTGGTGGGCGACCGATTCCGCCGTGGTCGATTGCGCGGCCTCGCCCGGCGCCGCGGCCGTGTCCCACGCCTCGCAGCGTCTCGGCGTGATCCTTAATGCCTACACCGTCTATCTTGACCTCTGGCTCTGCGACCTTGACGGCAACGTCATCGCCAACGGCCGCGCGGATCGTTTTCGCGCCGTCGGCCAGAACGTCGCCCACACCAAATGGTTTCGCGAGGCAAAGAACCTGCGCTCCGGCGACGACTATGTCGCTGGCGACGTCGAGAACCAGCCGCTGCTCGGCAATGCGCAGGTCGCGACCTATTGCGCCAGCGTTCGCGCCGGCGGCCAGGCCAACGGCGCGCCGATCGGCGTGCTCGCCATCCATTTCGACTGGGAGGCGCAGGCCCGCGCCATCGTGCAAGGCGTGCGCGTCGGCGACCACGACAAGGCGCGCGTGCTGCTGGTCGATTCCAATCTTCGCATCATCGCCGCCTCTGACGGCCAGGGTATTTTGAGCGAACGAATCTCGCTGTCGCTCAACGGACAGTCGTCAGGATTCTACCAGGATCGCTCCGGCACGCTGGTCGCGTTCCACGCGACCCCGGGCTACGAGACCTATCGCGGACTCGGCTGGTACGGGGTGATCGTCTGCGGGGCGTGAGGCGAGAGACGGCCGACCTGCAAAATCGGACCGGGTAGCCCGCCCGATCGAAAAGCGAGAAAACAACCCCATGCACAGTAGCCTGGGCGTTGTTTTCGTTGGTGTTTTGGGTCCGTCAAAGCACTTTGACTCATCGGGCAGAATACTGGCAGCCTGCGATCTTCGCGGAGCCTGCAATGCAGTCGTTAGCACTTGCTCGATATCGACATTCGCCTCGCCGCCCCAATCCCTTCAGACAACACAACTGCCGGGCCGGGCCGCTGTGGACCTGGCGGCTCAAAGTGGACCTGGTGCTTCCGATGATCCGGGCCGCCTCGCCGATCCGAAACCAGCTCCAAAGGCGTTGCATCGAGAGGCGTTGCATCAAATTTGCCCCCAGCTAGCGACGTTTTGCGGCACCGGTTTTCATTTTCGGCTGAGGAGCACCCAAGGACGCCATTGCTTCGCGCGAGAATGTTGCCTCAAATAGGCTACGACTAACATTTCAATCTAAGATGGTTTTCTCAAATCTTTGGCGAAAGCAACCTATGCCCTTTCTTCGGCTACTGAACCATCAGCAAGACGCCTTTCTCGGTGCCCCAGAGATTTTTCAAGGTGTTCAACTTGGCTATTATGGCGAAGGAACCACCGAAGGATACTGCATCGTACTGAGCGGTATCGTAGCTATTGTCATAGATCCCAATCTCTGGAGGGATCTCGATCAGTTTGCTGGTGCAACCTGGAGGCTGCGCGGTTCTACGCGAGGTGTCACGGTCGCGACTCGATATCAGCATTGGTGGGAAAACTTGCCAGCAGTGCCCTTGATATCACCGATCGACACTAATCGCGCGGACATGCTCAGCCTTCTGACGTCTCCCAATCCACCACATCCATTGCATCGTCCGAGCCTCGCCCCGGGAGCGCCACATGGACGAGGGCCGCTGCCGCCTGTAGTGGCGCACCTCCCCTATTCAACCACGACGGATGATGGTGAGGTATTTTACCGATGGGAAGCGTGGCCAACAAGTCGGCGTATCAATCAGAGTACGAACGAAGTATCGCCCTGGACATTCGTGTCCCCAATTTCCGAAGTGCCATTTGCGCCAACGGGATTTGCTGCGGTATCTCGAATGGCGTTGCCGAGCTTCTTCCCCGCGATGTTCCGCTGGCGAATTAATCCACAGTTCAACACATCAATACTCTGCGGCGCAGTTGTACCTATGTTCGGTCAATCCGGCGGCGGAGTTGAGGCCTGCTTTGATCAAAGGGCCTCTAACGATGGCCCAATCGCTAATCCGGTCATCTTGGACGCTCTCTGATTCAAACTCTCGTTTCTGGAACCCGCTAAGAGCCCTCAGCGGAATTCAGCTCAGTGTGGACAAAATACGCGCCTCACCAGGCGCGAGCACGGACATCAGGCGGACCTGCATTCCCAAAGCGTCCCTGCGCAAGCGTCGTCACCATGCGGAACCAGTCTCGCTCGCAATGCCCCCGAACAGTTCCTCTCATGATTGTCGCAACGAAAATCTCTGGAGCATTTTTCGGCAAGCCAGGCCCGTTACGGGAAAGAGTTCGCCGCATTGCTCGGGTACATTCGCTTCGCATCACATTCAACGATGCGAGTCCGAGTATCCTTAGGCCCTGACCATCTCGCGCTCGCAAATTGCCGTGGAGACATGCCATGAAGATCGTCGTGATCGGCGGGACCGGATTGATCGGATCCAAGCTCGTAACGAAGCTCAAGCAGCAAGGCCACCAGGCCGTGGCAGCATCGCCGAAATCAGGCGTCAACGCCGTCACCGGGGAAGGCCTCGCAGCCGTGCTGGCTGGTGCGGATGTCGTCGTCGACGTCGCCAACGCGCCGTCCTGGGAGCCTGCCGCCGTGCTCGAATTCTTCGAGCGTTCGAGCAAAAATCTCGCCGCGACCGAGGCGGCTGCGGGCGTGAAGCATCATGTGGCGCTCTCGATCGTGGGAACCGATCGCTCGCCCGACATCGCCTATTTTCGGGCCAAGCTCGCGCAGGAGACCATCGTCAAGGCATCTCCGGTCCCCTACTCGATCGTGCGCGCCACCCAGTTCTTCGAATTCCTCGGCGCCATCGCCGATATGGGTGAGGCCGAGGGCCGGATCGTCGTCCCGTCGGCGCTGTTCCAGCCGATCGCGGCGGAGGACGTGGCCGATCGCCTCGCGGAGGTCGCGATGGGCCAGCCGCTCAACGGCACGATCGATATCGCGGGACCTGAGAAGGCTCCCTTCAATGAATTCGTCGCGCGGCGTCTGGAGGCGTCCGGCGACGCCCGACCCGTGGTGGGAGACCCAAAGGCAACGTATTACGGCGCGCCCATCGACGACACATCACTGAATCCACTCGGCGAGGCGCGGCTCGGGAAAACGCCGCTCGCAACATGGCTTGCGAGACTTTGAGGAGACTCCCATGCGCAGATCGCTGATCGCAACCGCTTTTTATGCCGCATCATTCCTGACGGTCCATGCCGCCGAGACGGCGACACCCACGGCCAAGGTGACCGTCGTATTCGACCAGGCGCTGCCCAATGTCCCGGGCAAGAGCATGAAGGGCGTGCTGGTCGAGTATGGTCCCGGAGGGTCCTCACCGGCCCACATCCACGCGCCCTCGGCTTTCATCTACGCCACCGTCCTGGAAGGCGCGATTCGCAGTCAGGTCAATGACGGTCCCGCCAAGGTCTTTCACAAGGGAGAAAACTTCTCCGAAAAGCCCGGCGACCGTCATGCCGTCAGCGCCAATGCCAGCGACACCGAGCCCGCGAAGCTGCTTGCCGTGTTCGTCGTGGATACAGCCGACAAGGAACTGACGATGCCCCTGCCGAAGTAGTGCCGGATCAAGTGAGGCGACGGGCCGCCATCTCTGCCGCGAGCAGCACCGCGGCGCGGCTAGCGCCGATTGATGCAATGCCTTGGCCGGCGATGTCGTAGGCGGTACCGTGGGCGGGCGTGCAGATCGGGAACGGAAAGCCGCCGAGCAAGGTCACGCCGCGATCAAAGCCCATCAGCTTCATCGCGATCTGGCCCTGGTCGTGATACATCGTCAGCACCGCATCGAAGGCGCCGCCCTTGGCTCGCAGGAACACTGTGTCGGCGGGAAACGGTCCCTCCACGGCGATGCCCTCACGCTGGCCGGCCGCGACCACGGGCGCGATGACATCGATCTCCTCACGGCCAAAATTGCCGCCGTCGCCGGCATGCGGATTGAGACCGGCGACCGCGATGCGCGGCCGGGCGAAGCCGGCATTGCGCATGCAGGCATCAGTCAGCTTGAGCGCACGATGGATGCGTTCTCCGGACAGTCGCGCGGCGACGTCCTTGAGCGGGATGTGGGACGTCACGCGGGCGTTCCAGAGCCGGTCCAGCACATTGAACTCGCTCGCGGGGGTCTTGAGCCCGACCACTTCCGCGGAGAACGCGATCTCGTCGTCATATTCGGCACGCGCGAGCCGCATCGCCTGCTTGTTGAACGGCGTGAAGCAGACGGCATCGACCAGGCCGTCGCGGCCGAGTTCGAGCGCGTGCTTGTAGTTGGCAAGCGCGAACCTGCCGCCGGCAAGGCTCGCGATCCCCTGCTGGACGCCGCCGGGATCGAGGTGGCCGAGATCGACGAACAGCGTCTCGCCTTCCGCGCCTCGCAGATCGGCCCCCTGCTCCACCATCGTAAGCGCCGGCTTGACGCCGGCAATGCGCGCGCCCTCGTCGAAGATGCGGCGGTCACCGATCACGACGATCCGGCTGCGGGCGCGGATGTCGTCCTGCACCACGAGCTTTACGGTCAACTCCGGGCTGATGCCGGCGGGATCTCCCATTGCCAATGCAACGAGCGGCTTTGCGGTCATATGGTCACCTTCTCTCGAGCTGCCTCTTGGGCCGTTGTCTCGGTCGCAGCGGATGCGGGTTTGCGCCAGAGACGCGCAAGCTGCAGCACGAGCGGAAGCAGCAACAGCGCGATGCCGGCCACGATCAGGCACGTCACCAGCTTGTTGGCGAAGAATATCCCGAGCGATCCCTTGGACATCAGCATCGACTGCCGGAACGCGTCCTCGGCCTTGTCGCCGATGACGATCGCGAGCACGAGTGGCGCCAGCGGATAGAACAGCTTCTTGAAGAGATAGCCGACGATCCCGAAGCCGAGCATCATGACGACGTCGAGATAGGAGTTCGACACCGAATAGGCGCCGACGACGCAGATGATCACGATCAGCGGCGCGATGATCACAAAGGGAATCCGCATCAGGGCGGCGAAGACCGGCACGGTCAACAGCACCAGCACGACGGCAACGATATTGCCGACATACATCGACGCAATCAGGCCCCAGACAAAGTCCTTCTGGTCGACGAACAGCATCGGCCCGGGATTGAGGCCCCAGATCATCAGCCCGCCCATCATGACCGCGGCAGTGGCCGAGCCGGGAATGCCGAGCGAGAGCATGGGCAGCAGTGCGCTGGTGCCGGCGGCATGATCGGCCGTCTCCGGCGAGATGATGCCCTCGACCTCCCCGGTGCCGAAGTATCGGCCACGGCGCGAGAAGCGGCGGGCGATGCCGTAGCTCATGAAGGATGCCGCAGTCGGGCCGCCAGGCGTGATCCCCATCCAGCATCCGATGGCCGCGCTGCGCAGCAGCGCAACGCTGTGTCGCGGCAAGCGGCCTATCGCGCGAAACACCTCCCGCCACTCGATCTTCGACGAGACCGCGCGGGCATGAAACTCCTCTTCGACGGCGACCAGCAGCTCGCCGATGCCGAACAGGCCCATCACCGCAACGACGAAGTTGACGCCTTTGACGAGTTCGTCGACGCCCATGGTGAGGCGGACGCTACCGGAGACGGTATCGATGCCGATGGCGGCGATGGCAAAGCCGATCGCGAGTGCCACGACGGTCTTGATCGGCGCCGCCCCGCCCATGCCGACGAAGCTCGCAAACGCCAGGAAATAGACGGCAAAGTATTCCGCCGGCCCGAAGGCGAGCGCGACCTGCGCCACCCAGGATGCAAGGAACGTGATCAGGATGACACCGATCAGCGCGCCGAATGCCGCCGAGCCGAAGGCCGTGGCGAGCGCCGTGGTCGGCCGTCCATCGCGCGCCATCGGGTAGCCGTCGAAGGTGGTGGCGACAGACGACGGCTCGCCCGGAATGTTGAACAGGATCGAGGTCACGGACCCCCCGAACAGCGCGCCCCAGTACATGCTGGAGAGCAGGATGATCGCCGACACCGGCTGCATGCCGAAGGTCAGCGGCAGCAGCAGCGACACCCCGTTCGGGGCACCCAGCCCAGGCAGCACGCCGACGAGAATGCCGAGCAGCACGCCGATCACCATCAGCGCCAGATGCGGCAGCGTGATCGCGATGCTGAAGCCGTGAAGGAGTTCCCCGAGATTGTCCATCGGCCTCTCCGTCAGAAGCCGAAGGCCGCGGCGAGCGCGCCGTGCGGCAAGCTCACCTGGAACATGCGCTCGAACACGACGTAGAGCGCAAGCGCTGTCGCCGCCGCCATGCCAAGCGCGCGCGGCACGGATTGTTGTCTGGGGATCGCCAGCACCGCGAATATGTACAGGGCTGAGGCAACGTACATCCCGGCCAACGGAATCGCAGCCACGAAAATCGCGGCCGGCACGAACAGGCCGGCAAGCCGGCGCAGCTCGATCGACGTGATGGCAATGGGGACGCTGGCGAGCGTCGCGGCCGGCATGACACCTCGCACCAGGTTGTAGAGGCTCCCGAGCACGATGATGGTTCCGGTCAGGAACGGAAACGTCCCGGCGTCCACACCCGCGCTCGACCAGCCGATACCGTTATCGAGGCTGGACACGACGACGGCCATACCGAAACTGCCGGTGAGGACCGCGGTCGCAAGTTCGAGAGCCCGGCGCGATATCATGACACGGTCCCTATCCCATGTGACCGCGAGGAGTCTGTCGAACGAGTTCGGCCTGCATGGTTCGAGACGCCCGCTTTCGCGGGCTCCTCACCATGAGGGTCTGATATCTCGCCGCGACGCGCGACCTCATCCTGAGGGCCCGCCGCAGGCGGGCGTCTCGAAGGATGGCCGCAGGCGACCTGCCCGCTCCGCCTCACTTGACCAACCAACCCTGCTCGCCCGCAACCAGCTTGACGCGCTCGAGGTCCTCCTTGATGAACTTGTCGAACTCGTCCCCGGTCAGGAATGTGTCGATTTGGGAGCTCTTCTCGATGTAATCCTTCCATTCCGGCGTCGCCTGCACCTTCTTCATCAGGTCGACATAGAATGCGGCCTGGTCCGGGGTGACCTTGCCGGGGAGCCACACCGTCCGCGGCTGCTCATACTGCTTGATGTCGAGCCCCTGCTCGACGCAGGTCGGAACGTCGCCCCATCCTTCGGTCGCCGTGACCTTGGCGCCCTGCGGCAGACGCTTCGGGCTGAAAACGCAAAGCGGTCGCTGCGTTCCACCGCGCCATTGCCCGAGACTTTCGCTCGGATTGTTGACGTGGGAGTCGAGGTGTCCGCCGGCGAGCTGCACGGCCGTCTCGGCGCCGCTCTTGAAGGGAATGTAGGTCAGCTTCACATGACCGGCCTTTTCGATCATGCGGGTAAGAACTTCATCCGTGTCCTTTGACTGCGCGCCGCCCATCTTGAATTCGCCCGATGCGGCCGCCTTCAGATAGTCGCCTGCCGTCTTGTAGGGCGCGTCCTGCTTGACCCAGAGCAGGAACTCGTCCTGCGCCATGGCAGCGATCGCAGTGAGATCGGTGTAGTTGAAGGCGACCTTGGAGACGAGCGGCTGCTGCCAGGCATTCGACGTGCCGAAGATCACCTTGTAGGGATCGCCGGCGGACGCCTTGCCGTAGACATAGCCTTCCGCGCCACTGCCGCCGCCCTTGTTGACGACGACGATCGGCTGCTCCACCAGCTTGTGCTTGGTGATGATGTTCTGCACGGCGCGCGCGAGGTTGTCGGTGCCGCCGCCGGGCCCGGCGGTCGCCACGAACTCGATCGGCTTTTGCGGCTGCCAGGCGCTGAGTGCCGGCATCGTGCCGGCGAGCACAATTGCGGCTGCGGAGAGCAGAAGTGTTGACGTCCGACCCATGATGTCCTCCAGCTGATTTTTGTCTTGTTCTTGTCGTTTTCGACGTCCGGTCAGGCGACGCGTTCCTCGCGTCGTCCCGATGCCAGCACGATGGCGCCTTCTTTTTCGAGCGCTTCGATCTGCTTCCGGTCGAACCCGTGCTCGACCAGCACCTCGCTTGTATGCTCACCGTAGACCGGCGCGCCCGTGCGCACTTTGCCTGGGGTCTCCGAAAACTTGACCGGCAAGCCGATCGTCTTCACGGGACCGAGCGTGGAATGCTCGACCTCGACGACCATCTCGCGTGCCAGCGTCTGCGGATCGCTGAGTGCCTCCAGCATGTCGTGCACGGGTCCGCACGGCACGCCCTTCTCGTCCAGCGCAGCGAGCCAGTGCGCGCGCGTGCGGGTGCGGAAGCGCTCGCTCAGGACAGCTTCGAGCTCCTTCAGATTGGCCATGCGGTCGGCGCCGTTGATGAACCGCGGATCGGAGGCGAGCTCGCTTGCACCGAGGGCGTCCAGCATCAACAGCCAATGCTTCTTGTTGGCGCCGCCGACCACCAGCCAGCCGTCCGAGGCCTCGAATGCCTGATATGGCGCGTTCAGCGGATGGGCAGAGCCCATCGCGCGCGGCGCGGTGCCAGCGGCGAGCGCGATGGTCGACTGCCAGTAGGTCTGCACCAACGCGGCCTCATAGAGCGAGGTCTCGACCCACTGCCCCTCGCCGGTCTTCAGACGGTGCGTGTAGGCCGCGAGGATGCCCATGCTCGCCAGCAGGCCGGCGGTGATGTCGGACAGCGGCGGTCCGCATTTGACGGGCGGACCATCGGGGCGTTCGCCCGTGAAGCTCATGATGCCGCTCATGGCCTGGGCGACCAGATCGAAGCCGCGGCGATGCTTGTAGGGTCCGGTGCGGCCGAAGCCCGACAGCGAGCAATAGATCAGTGTTGGATGCTGCTTGTGCAGGTCTTCATAGCCGAAGCCGAGGCGCTCCATGGCGCCCGGCGCAAAATTCTCGACCAGCACATCGGCGCCCGCGATCAGCCGCCGCAACACCTGCTTGCCGCCATCGGTCTTCAGATCCAGCACGATGCCGCGCTTGTTCCGGTTCATCATCAGGAAGGAGGCCGCCTCGTCGCCGATCTTCGGCGGTACCGAATGGCGGGTGTCGTCACCGTTCGGCGATTTTTCGATCTTGATGACGTCGGCGCCCATGTCGGCCAGCATCAAGGTGCAGGTCGGCCCTGCCATGACATGGGTGAGATCGATGACCTTGAGGCCGGCAAGCGGCCCCGAACGGCCAGGGGTTGATTGCGAGCGATCGCTTTGCATCGGGGCGTCCTATTGGCCGCGCCATTGCGGCGCGCGCTTGGTGAGGAAAGCATCGAGCCCTTCGCGAAAATCCTGGCTCGTGTAACACATCAGGATGAGGTCTTCGCCCTCGTCGCCCGTCAGTCGCCTTTGCAGGCGCGCCACGGCCTGCTTGGTCGCATTCAGCGTCAGCGGCGCGTGACTGGCGAGCAATCCGGCAATTTCGTCCGCGCGCTTGTCGAGCGCGGCGAGATCCTCGACGACCTCGCCAAGCAGCCCGACACTGGCGGCCTCCGTCGCGTCGACGAGGCGCGCCGTAAAGATCAGATCCTTGACGCGGGCAGCGCCGATCAGCGCGGTGAGACGACTGACATTGGACATCGACAGGCAATTGCCGAGCGTGCGGGCAATGGGAAAGCCGATTTTGGCGCTTTGGGTGCCGATGCGGAGGTCACAGGCCGCGGCAATGCCCGCGCCGCCGCCGGTGCAGAACCCGTTGATCGCCGCGATCGTCGGCACGCGGCACTGCTCGAGCGTGGTCAGCACCCGATCGATGCGGTTCTCATAGTCGATCGCGTCCTGCGGCGACTTGAAATCGCGGAACTGATTGATGTCGGTGCCCGCGGCAAACGCCTTGTCGCCGGCCCCGCGCAGCACCAAAACCTTGATCGCGTGATCCTCGTTGATCTCCTCGCAGATCGCAGCAAGCCGCTCATACATCGAGAAGGTGAAGGCGTTGCGGGCCTGCGGACGGTTGAAGGTGATCCGCCCGATCGCGTCCTGGCGCTCGAAAACGAGGTCTTCCGCCTTCACCTGCTGGTCCATTTCCTCATGTCCTTCTGTTTTTTGCATTTTTGAATGCAAAATTGTCGATTTACAAGCCGGAACTTGCAATACTCGGCATATATCTTGATTTTTGCATTCAAACGGACGCAGACCCATGCTGCATGAGGAAGTCGTCGGCCGCATTCGCGCCATCCTGCTCGACGGCGAAATCCCGCCGGGTGCACGGATTCCCGAGCGCGAGCTGTGCGAGCGGCTGCAGATATCACGGACGCCGCTACGCGAGGCACTCAAGGTGCTCGCCGCCGAAGGGCTCGTGCAGCTCCTGCCGCATCGCGGCTCGCGCGCGGCAAAACTGACCGACAAGGACATGCGCGACCTGTTCGAGGTCTGCCAAGGCCTCGAGGCACTCGCCGGCGAGCTCGCCTGCGAGCGCATCACGGACGCCGAGATCGACGCGATCTCCGCTGCGCACGGGGACATGGTGCGGCATTATCGCGATGGCGATCTCATTCAGTACTATCGCGGCAACCGCGCCATTCACGAAGCCATCATCACCGCAGCCGGAAACCCGGTCCTCGCGGGGCTGTATTCGTCCGTGACCGCGCGCATCCGCCGCGCGCGCTATGTCACCCCGATGACACCCGAGCGCTGGGCGGTCGCCGTGAAGGAGCACGACGCAATCCTGAATGCACTGCAGAGGCGCGACGGCGTCGGCCTCGCCCATATCCTGCGCGCGCATCTGCGCCACAAGCGCGAAGAGGTTTTGCAGGCGGGCTTTGCCGAAACGGAAGGAAGCGAGCTCGCGCCGAGCGTTGCATGAGCCATACGTTCGCGGCGTAGCAAGAATCTTGCGGTCCCGCCGTCTCGCGCGGCCGGCAGACACAATCACGACACAATCATTGATTGCTTTGGCCGCACTGGCTGGATCGTGCTGACACGAAAGTATCGGCAGCGGAGGTTTTTGTCGCGCGCCGGAATTGCTTCAGCAAGCCGCGATCGTCCACCAAATCAATTCCACTTGCTCGCCTGTCCGAACCGGCGCAGCATTCGACCATCGGCCCAAGCCGAATGTAACGCGCAAACAATTGCGCAAAACAAAAGACAATAGCGGAGGAAACGCATGACCATCGATGTCTCACGTCGGTCCTTGTTGACCCTCGGGGCTGGCCTTGGTGCCAGCGCAATGCTTGGCGGCAGCGCGCTGGCGCGCGCACCCAAGCTCGGCACGCAGACGCCCTACTGGCACCGCTTCGTTCTCGGCGATGCAGAAGTCACCGTTGTCTCCGACGGACCGCTTCCGCTCGGCGACCCCTCCGGGACCTTCACCGGCGTTCCCAAGGAAGAGGTGAAGAAGATGCTGGCCGACAATTTCCTGTCGCCGGACAATGTCGTGCTCGAGCAGAACTCCCCGATCGTGAACACAGGTGACAAGCTCATCCTGTTCGATACCGGCATGGGCTCATCGAAGATGTTCGGCGCCACCACCGGCCGGCAGCAGAAGAGCATGACCGAGGCAGGCATCAAGCCCGGGGACATCGATGCGGTGGTCTGCTCGCATGCCCATATCGACCATATCGGAGGCATTGTGGACGACGGCGGCAAGCCGCTGTTTCCGAACGCGCAGATCTACATCTCACAGACCGATTTCGACTTCTGGACCGATGAAGGCAAGCTCGGCAGCGCGGCCAAGGACTTCGTCGTTCACGCCCGCAAGAACCTGCTGCCGGTGCGCGACCGCATCGTGTTCTTCAAGGACGGCCAGGAATTCCTGCCCGGCGTGCAGGCGATCGCGGCGCCCGGTCATACCGTCGGCCACACCATCTTCATGGTCTCGTCGGCCGGCAAGTCCTTCGCCTTCATGGGTGACCTCTCACACCATCCCGTCCTGCTGCTCGAGCGTCCGCGGATGGAATTCTCCTACGACACCGACCCGAAGCAGGCGGCCGAGTCGCGGGTGAAACTTCTGACCATGCTTGCGGCGAACAAGACGCCCGTGATGTCCTATCACTTCGCCTGGCCCGGCTACGGCCATGTTGCCAAGGCCGGTGAAGGCTTCCATTATTATCCCGAGCCGATGCAGATGACTTTGTAGGTCGTCGAACCTGATCCGGGCGGCGCACGCGCCGCCCGGATCACGGATGCCGGACATCGTCCTCCGGAAATCCGCGCTCTAGCAGCCGAGCCTGTCGGCGACCCCGCCAAAATCCTTGGCGACGATGTCCCACTTGCCGGTGGCCTCGAAATCGACCTTTTGAAGCGGACCGTATTCGGTCGGCCTCGCCACGAAGGCGGTCTTCAGCCCGTTCTTCTGTGCGGCAGCGAGATCACCGTTGTGGGCGGCGACCATCATCACCTCTTCCGGCTTGAGGCACAGCAACCGCGCTGCGCCGAGATAGGTCTCGGGATCGGGCTTGTAGTGCTCGAACAGCTCGGCCGACATGATGAGGTCCCACGGCAGGCCCGCAAACTTCGCCATGTTGGTGAGCAGCGCGACGTTGCCGTTCGACAGCGGCGAGATCACGAATTTCGTCTTCAGACGCTTCAGGCCGGCGACGCTGTCGGGCCAGGGATTGAGGCGATGCCAGCCCTTGGTGAGGTGATCGAGATCGGCTTCGGTGAGGCCTTTGATCGCAAATTGCTCAACCAGCTTTTCCAGCGAGCGCCGGTGCAGATCGTCGAGCATGACATAGCCGCGCTCGGGATGTTTGCGCACGTCGTCCATCGAGGCCATGTACATGCCGCGCCAGCCGTCCACCAAGGCGGTCCAGTCGACGCTGATGCCGCGGCCCCTGCCCCACCACATGAAGTCGGTGATCAGGCTGGTGCGCCAGTCCACGACCGTGCCGAACACGTCGAAGACGAGGGCTTTGACGGCGGAAAGATCGGACATGTGCGCTTCCCTTTAGGCTGCTTATTATTGGTCATTCCGGGATAGGCCGTGAAGCGTAGGCCCGGAATGACGGCCGTCGTTATTACGTCGATCAGTCCAGATGGAACTTCGCGAGTTCGCGGTGCTCGGCCTTGATGTAGCGCACGGTGCCGGTGACGGAGCGCATCACCACCGTCTCGGTCTCGATCACGCCGTCCTTGCGGAATTTCACGCCCGAGAGCAGCGAGCCCGTGGTGACGCCGGTGGCGGCGAACAGGCAGTCGCCGCGCGCCATGTCCTCGATGCCGTAGATCATCTTGGGATCGTTGACGCCCATCTTGGCGGCGCGCTCGCGCTTCTCTTCGGAATCGAGGATCAGGCGGCACTGCATCTGGCCGCCGATGCAGCGCAGCGCCACGGCCGCGAGCACGCCCTCCGGCGCGCCACCAGTGCCGAGATACATGTCGACGCCGGTGTTGTCGGGGTCGGCGCAGTGGATCACGCCGGCGACGTCGCCGTCGGTGATCAGGCGCACGGCGGCGCCGGTCGAGCGCACGCTCTCGATGATGCTGGCATGACGCGGACGGTCAAGCACGAGAACGGTGATCCCCGCCGCCGTGACGCCCTTGGCCTTGGCGAGGCGGCGGACGTTGTCGGCCGGCGAGGCATCGAGATCGACGACGCCCTTGTCATAGCCCGGCCCGATCGCGAGCTTCTGCATGTAGACATCAGGAGCGTGCAGCAGCGTGCCGCCGTCGGCCATCGCCATGGTGGCGATCGAGCCCGGCATGTTCTTGGCGCACAGCGTGGTGCCTTCGAGCGGGTCGACCGCGATATCGACCTCCGGGCCGGTGTTCATGCCAACCTTCTCGCCGATGAAGAGCATCGGCGCCTCGTCGCGCTCGCCCTCGCCGATGACGATGGTGCCCTGGATCGGCAGCTTGTTGAGCTCGCGCCGCATGGCGTCGACGGCGGCCTGGTCGGCGGGTTTCTCCTGCCCGTGCCCGCGCAACCGCGCCGAGGACACCGCCGCCCGCTCCGTCACGCGCACGATCTCCAGCGTGAGAATGCGCTCGAGCAACGCTTGCGGCGGGACTGAAATATGGGTCGACATCGGCTAGCTCCTTCGAAACGGTTTTGGACGGAAATCTCCGTCCGCATCAACTCGTAGCACCCACAGTTCGTTCGAACCGTGTCATTGGCATGCTCTTTCCCGAAAACCGCTTCGCACCTTGCGCCAACGCGGTCCTTCGGATCGGGAGCATGCCCTAGTTCTTCTCGATCCGGATGACCTGCGGCCGTCCGCTGATCACCTTGTCCTTCTGCACGGCCGCGAGCGCGCGGCGCACGGCGTCCTCATGCGTGGCATAGGTGATCAGGATGACGGGCACCGGGACCGCCTTGCCGTCGCGAGGGGCAGCGCCGCCATTGGGGTGACGCTGCACGATCGACTCGATCGAAATTTTCTGCTCCGCGAGCCGGGTCGCGATCGCCGCCGCGGTGCCCGGGAAATCGCGTGCCAGAAGGCGGATGTAGTAGCCGCCCTCGTGGCGCTCCATCGGCGCCTTCTTGGTGTCGCGCAGATGCGAAATCGGCCGTCCGAACGGATTGGCGCGGATGCCGCGCGCGACGTCGGCGATGTCGGCGACGACGGCGGACGCGGTCGCAGCCCCGCCGGCACCGGGGCCGACCAGCGTGATCGGCGGAATGCCCTCGCCATCGATCGTGACCGCATTGGTGACACCCATCACCTGTGCGATCGAGGAGGATTTTGGAACCATGGTCGGATGCACGCGCTGCTCGATGCCCTTGGCGGTGCGCACCGCGACGCCGAGCAGCTTGAGCCGATAGCCGAGATCGTCGGCGGCACGCAGATCTTCCGGGGCGATGGATGAGATACCTTCGACATACACCGCGCTTTGAGCAACTTTCGTGCCGAAAGCGAGGCTGGCGAGAATGGCGAGCTTTTGCGCGGTGTCGTGGCCGTCGACATCGAAGGATGGATTGGCCTCGGCGTAGCCGAGCCGTTGCGCGTCCTTCAGGCATTCGGCGAAGGACAGGCCCTCCTGCTCCATTCGGGTCAGGATGTAATTGCAGGTGCCGTTGAGGATGCCGTAGACGCGGTTGATGCCGGTTCCGGCAAGACCTTCGCGTAACGTTTTGATGACGGGGATCGCAGCACCAACGGCTGCCTCGAAATTCAGCGCGCCGCCGTGCTTTTCAGCGGCTTTTGCGAGCTTCAGGCCGTGCTTGGCGAGCAGTGCCTTGTTGGCGGTGACGACGGACTTGCCGGCGTTCAGCGCGGCTTCGACCGCGGACAACGCGGGATCGCCGGCGCCGCCCATCAGCTCGACGAAGCAGTCGATGCCGGGATGCGTGGCGAGCGCCATCGGATCCTTGACCCATTCGACGCCGCGCAGATCGACGCCGCGCTTTTTCGCCTTCGAACGTGCCGTGACGGCCACGACGCGAATACCGCGGCCGCTGCGGCCCGCGAGCGCGCGGGCCTGCGTCTCGATCAAACGGACAACTTCGGCGCCCACGGTGCCGAGCCCCGCTATGCCCACTTTCAGGGGTGCAACCATGATGCCTGGGAAAACCTGCAGAAGAGAACTTAACGCCGATTGGCGAGCGGAACGACGTTGTGCAACGTTTCGATGCCGCTTTCAAGGAAGCGGCGCACGCCACGCGCGGCCTGCCTGATCCGTTGCTCGTTTTCCACCATGGCGATGCGGACATATCCTTCACCATGCTCGCCGAAGCCGACGCCCGGCGAGATCACAACGCCGGATTTCTCCACCATCAGGGTCGCGAACTGCATGCTGCCGACGCTGCGGAAGGCTTCCGGCAGCGGCGCCCAGGCGAACATCGACGCATCCGGCGGCGGGATCTCCCAACCGGCGCGACCAAACGATTCGACCAGCGCGTCGCGGCGCTTGCGATAGGTGTCGCGCATCTCCTTGATGCAATCATCGGGACCGTTCAGCGCGGCGGTCGCGGCGACCTGCACCGGCGTGAACGCGCCGTAGTCGAGATAGGATTTGACGCGCGCGAGTGCGGCGATCACGCGCTCATTGCCGACCGCAAAGCCCATGCGCCAGCCGGCCATCGAATAGGTCTTCGACATCGAGGTGAACTCGACGGTGACGTCCATCGCGCCGGGCACCTGGAGCACCGAAGGCGGCGGGTTGTTCTCGTCGAAATAGACCTCGGCATAAGCGAGATCCGACAGGATCAGGATCTCGTGCTTCTTCGCGAACGCGACCAGATCCTTGTAGAAGTCGAGGCTCGCGACATAGGCGGTCGGGTTCGACGGGTAGCAGACGACAAGCGCGAGCGGCTTCGGGATCGAATACACGATCGCCCGCTCGACAGCCTCGAAGAATTCGGGCGTCGGCTCGGAGGGCACCGAGCGGATCACGCCACCCGCCATCAGGAAGCCGAAAGCGTGAATCGGATAGCTCGGGTTTGGACACAGGATGACGTCGCCGGGCGCGGTGATCGCCTGCGCCACGTTGGCAAAGCCCTCCTTGGAGCCGAGCGTCGCCACCACCTGGGTGTCGGGGTTGAGCTTCACCCCGAAGCGGCGGGCGTAGTAGCCGGCCTGGGCCCGGCGCAGGCCGGGGATGCCGCGGGAGGCGGAGTAGCGGTCGGTGCGCGGCTTGCCCAGCGTCTCCTTGAGCTTCTCCAGCACATGCGCTGGCGCCGGCAGGTCCGGATTGCCCATGCCGAGGTCAATGATATCGGCGCCGGCATTCCGCGCGGCTGCCTTGGCCCGGTTGACCTGTTCGAACACGTACGGCGGAAGGCGGCGGATGCGGTAAAAATCTTCCATGGCTCTCTCGGCTCCGGGCAACCGGTCAGGACAGAATCGACAGGCCAACACGGCCATGCGGAAAGGCGCCACCCTCTTCGTGAAAATCGCTCAAAATCAAACGCTTAGAGCAATATTCGGCGACGGGAGCTGAAGTCGTTCGCCCTGACTCTCGGCTGAACTCACGTCTTTTTAGCACGGAGTGGCGAGGGCGCCAGCGATTACCTTGCACCGCCCTATTTGGCGTCTTTTGCGGCAACGGATTGGCGGTCGCGCGCGGCCGCGAGCTCGGCTTCGATCTTGGCGCGCTGGTCCGGGGGGATGACCGCCTGACTACGATCCGGCGGCAGATCGTGCACCGGAAGGAAGGTGCCGGGCTCCCTGGGATGGGCCTGCGCGTCGGTGGGCGTGTAGTCAGCCAGCTGACTCGAGCAACCGCCCAAGGCGAGCACCGCCATCAGCAGCGCGCCACAAATCGGCAGCGACTTTTGCAGGTCCCTCAACGCCAACACTTGGGAAATCCCCTACTCGTCCCAACACAAGGCTGCCGGAGCTTAACCCGACAACTTGCTCAAGCTCAAACCATTGCTGCCCACAAATGGTACGAGCGAGAAAACATCCAAGGCCCACACCGGATAGCTGCACCCAGATTGTGACAAAACCAAGAGCCTTTGTCGCAGTGCAGCACATGTTGGAGCATGTTTAACGCCAAAGATGCGAGCTTCGCGGTGACGAATACGGAATGAATCGTTACTGTTCTGCTCATGAGCATGGC
Source organism: Bradyrhizobium sp. 21 (assembly GCF_023073335.1). GTDB lineage: Bacteria > Pseudomonadota > Alphaproteobacteria > Rhizobiales > Xanthobacteraceae > Bradyrhizobium. The sequence continues at coordinate 178,801 of NZ_JADPJG010000019.1, read as the reverse complement.
CACGACCGACACGCCCAAACCCGAGACGAAGTTCGATGCGGAAGCCTTCGCGATCAATGTCGCGCGGGCGATGGAGAGCGGCGGCAAGGCGCTCGCGGCCTACCTCAAGCCGCGCGAGAGCGGCGAGGTGCAGGACCGCCCGCCGGCCGAGCTCACCGAGGTCGTCAAGACCTTCACCTCGGTCGCCGAATACTGGCTCTCGGATACGACGCGCGCGTCCGATCTCCAGACCAAGCTCGCCAAGGACTATCTCGATCTCTGGAGCTCTGCGGCGCGCCGCATGGCCGGCCAGGACGCGGCACCCGCGATCGCGCCCTCGCCGCGCGACAAGCGCTTTGCGGATCCGGAGTGGAAGTCGAACCAGTTCTTCGATTTCGTGATGCAGCTCTATCTGCTCACGACCAAATTTGCGCATGAGCTGGTGCGCGACGCCGAGGGGCTCGATCCGCAGACGCGGCGCAAGGCCGAGTTCTACGTCCAGCAGCTCACCAACGCGATCTCGCCGTCGAACTTCGTGCTCACCAATCCGGAGGTGCTGCGCGCGACGGTCGCCAGCAACGGCGAAAATCTCGCCCGCGGCCTGACGATGCTGGCCGAGGACATCGCCGCCGGCAAGGGCGTGCTGAAGATCCGCCAGTCCAATCCGGACAATCTCGTCGTCGGCGTCAACATGGCGACGACGCCGGGCAAGGTGATCTACCAGAACGAGACGATGCAGCTGATCCAGTATGCGCCGACCACGGAGAATGTGCTGCGCACGCCGCTCCTGATCATCCCGCCCTGGATCAACAAATTCTACATCCTCGATCTCAAGCCGGAGAAATCCTACATCAAATGGTGCGTCGACCAGGGCATCACCGTGTTCGTGATCTCATGGGTCAATCCCGACAAGCGGCTCGGAGCCAAGAGCTGGGAAGACTACATGAAAGAAGGCCCGCTCGCGGCGATGGACGTGATCGAGAAGGTCACCGGCGAGATGAAGGTGCACGCCGCCGGCTATTGCGTCGGCGGCACCATGCTCGCGACCACGCTGGCCTGGCTCGCCGAGAAGCGCCGCCAGCGCGTGGCGTCCGCGACGTTCTTCGCGGCACAGGTCGACTTCACCCATGCCGGTGATTTGCTCGTGTTCGTCGACGAGGAGCAGATCGCCTCGCTCGAGCAGGACATGAAGGCGGCCGGCGTGCTCGAAGGCTCGAAGATGGCGATGGCCTTCAACATGCTGCGCTCCAACGATCTGATCTGGTCCTACGTCGTCAGCAATTACCTCAAGGGCCAGCAGCCGAGCGCGTTCGACCTGTTGCACTGGAATTCCGACGCCACGCGCATGACCGCAGCGAACCATTCCTATTATCTGCGCAATTGCTATCTGGAGAACCGGCTCTCCACCGGCACGATGGTGCTCGACAACACGCTGCTCGACCTCTCCCAGGTCAAGGTGCCCGTCTACAATCTCGCCACCCGCGAGGACCACATCGCGCCGGCGGAATCGGTGCTGTACGGCTCGCAGTTCTTCGGCGGCCCGGTGAAATACGTGCTGTCCGGCTCGGGCCATATCGCCGGCGTCGTCAACCCGCCCGCCTCGAACAAGTACCAGTACTGGACCAACGACAACGTCAAGGGCGTCAACGTCGCCGAATGGATGAAGGGCGCGGTCGAGCACAAGGGCTCGTGGTGGCCGGACTGGCGCGAATGGCTCGGCACCCTCGATCCCGAGGAGGTCCCGGCGCGCGCGGTCGGCAGCGAGGCGATGCCCCCGATCGAGGACGCGCCCGGCAGTTATGTCAGGGTTCGCGCATAGCGGAATCTCCCGCGCTTTTGTATAGACTCGCGCTCAACGCAGCGACGACAGAGGGACTGGACCATGACGCGTGAATTGTTCTGGCTGACACTGACGGTGATCCTGACCGGGATCCTCTGGATTCCCTACACCATCAACCGCTGTCAGATTCGCGGTCTCAGTGGCGCGATGGCCAATCCCTCGCGGGGCGACAAGCCGCAGTCGGAATGGGCCAACCGCCTGATGTTCGCGCATGACAACGCCGTCGAGAATCTCGTGCTGTTCGCGCCGCTGGTGCTGATCCTGAACGCGATCGACTATTCCTCGAATTGGACCGTCGTCGCCTGTGCCGTCTATTTCTGGTCGCGCGTCGCGCACCTGATCGTCTATGCGCTCGGGATCCCGATCTTCCGCACGCTGGCTTTCACCGTCGGCTTCCTCGCGCAGGCCGTGCTGGCGCTGGCGATCTTCAAGGTGCTTTGATCGCGCGCGGGAGAACTGCAACGAGGGGCTGAATCCGCGCGAAGGCGACCTCGCGGATGTTGGTGTTGCCCAAGAGCGACAGCGCGAGAGAATCAATCATGCGGGCGGCGGTTGCTACAGATTGCCGCGCATCCAGAGGTATATTCGCGCATCGCAATTGATCGATTCGGGGCAGCCATGAATTGGAAGTTGATATCCGCGCTCGGCGCGATCTCGCTCGCAACCGTCGCGACCCAGGCCAACGCCGCTGATCTCGCCGCCCGGCCCTACACCAAGGCGCCGCCGATGATTGCCGCGATCTATGACTGGAGCGGCTTCTACATCGGTGCCAACGGCGGCTATGGTTCGTCGCGCAAGTGCTGGGACCAGACGGTGGGCTTCGCACCCGGCGTTGTGGAAGGCTGCCATGATGCGACGGGCGCCGTCGCCGGCGGCCAGATCGGTTATCGCTGGCAGAGCAGCGCCTTCGTGTTCGGTCTCGAGGCTCAGGGCGACTGGGCCGACCTCTCTGGCCGGAATACCAGCACCGTGTTCGGCGTCGCGAACCGCACCCGCGTCGATGCCTTCGGCCTGTTCACCGGCCAGATCGGCTACGCCTGGAACAACGCGCTGCTTTACGCCAAGGGCGGCGCCGCCCTCACCCGCGATCGCTACGCTGGCATCGGTACGGGCGGCCTAGCCGGGGCCGAATTCGATCGCGCCGATGAAACCCGCTGGGGCGGGACAATCGGTGTCGGCGTCGAATACGGCTTCGCCCCGAACTGGTCGATTGGCCTCGAATACGATCACCTGTTCATGGGCCAGCACAACGTCAACCTGCTGGCCACAGGCCTGGCAGCGCCCGCTGCCGGCGCGTTCTCGCGCACCGAACGCATCGGACAGGACGTCGACCTGATCACCGCCCGCGTCAACTACCGGTTCGGCGGGCCGATCATCGCGAAGTACTGAGGTCGGGTGTCCCGGACGCGGCGCAGCGCTTAAGCGCTGCTCCGCCGAGCCGGGACCCAGAAAACTATCGTGAGCTGGGAGACATGGGCCCCGGCTCTGCAGCGCACCGCCAAGACGCGCTGCGCTGCGTCCGGGGCACGAGACTGCCCTACTCCTCCGGCAATCCCAGCATCAGCCGCATGTTCTGCACGGCCGCACCGGACGCGCCCTTGCCGAGATTGTCGAGCCGCGCGACCAGCACCGCCTGGTGATACTTGTCGCTGGCGAAGACGTAGAGCTCGAGTTGATTGGTCTCGTTGAGCGCCTCCGGCTCGAGCTTGCCACCCTTGGTCGCCTCGTTCTGCAGCGGCATCACCGAGACATATTTCGAGCCGGCGTAACGCTTCGCCAGTGCGGCTTGCAGCTCGGCACCGCCGGGCTTGCCCGGCAGCGTGTCGAGCTGAAGCGGCACCGAGACCAGCATGCCCTGCCGGTAGTTGCCGACCGAGGGAATGAAGATCGGCCGCCGTGTCAGGTTCGAATAAAGCTGCATCTCCGGCAGATGCTTGTGCTCGAAGCCGAGGCCGTAGAGCTCGAAGGACGGCGCGCTGCCGTCCTCAAAGCTCGCGATCATCGACTTGCCGCCGCCGGAATAGCCGCTCACCGCATTGACGGTGACGGGGTAATCCTGCGGCAGCAGGCCGGCATCGACCATCGGCCGCAGCAGCGCAATCGCGCCGGTTGGATAGCAGCCGGGATTGGAGACCTTCTTCGCCGCCTTGATCTTGCCAGCCTGGTCCGGCGCCAGTTCGGGAAAGCCATAGGCCCAATCGGGCGCGACCCGGTAGGCGGTCGAGGCGTCCAGCACCTTCGGGCCTGAGGGTCCCATGCTGTCGATGAGCGCGACTGTTTCCCTGGCGGCATCGTCGGGCAGGCAGAGGATGACGAGATCCACCTCCTCCATCAGCGCCTTCTTGGCCGCGGGGTCCTTGCGCTTGTCGTCGGCAATGGTCTTCACCACGACGTCGCTCTGAAGCTTCAGTCGCTCGTTGATGCCGAGGCCGGTGGTGCCGGAGCCGCCATCGACGAACACGGTGGCGGGCTTGCTCGCGGCGCCTGATGTCGGGGCCTTGGTGGTTTCCGTGAGGCTCATGGTGCGCTCCTTTCGAGCAGGTTGGTTTCGGTCGCGAAGGCTTCGGGCCTCACGTCCTGCATCAGTTGCGCGATCTCCCTGGCGTCGGCGTGGGCTTGCGCGCCGAGCGCATTGGCGATCGCCGTATAGTCGGCGTCGGACTTGTGCTGGTTGAGCTTGAAGCTGCCTTCGACCTCGTCAACCGTCATGACCAGACCTACGATCCCCTTCTTCAGCGCCTCGAGCCGGCCCGCCGTCATCTTGCCTGACGTCCACGGCTTCTTGGGCAACAGCCAACTCTCGAACTTCTCGCTCAGCGTGTCGATCTGCACCGCCAGTTCGTCGTCCGACAACAGCCGCACCGGTCCGGTCAAATGCACCGACTGGTAGAGCCAGGTTGGCACCTGATCCGGCGAGACATACCAGTCGGGCGACACATAGGCGTCGGGGCCGTTCACCGCGAGCAGCCAGGACGCATCACCACCCGCCAGCTTTAGCAGCGGATTGTGACGGGCGACATGAAAGGCGGCCTGCGGCGTGCCGTCAGCGGCATAGGTGAGATAGAACGGCAGCGGCGAGGCGACCGGTCTGTGGCCATCGAAGGCGCACATGGTGCCGAAGCCGCGCTCGTCGGCGAATTTCAGGCTCGCGGCGCGGTCCTGCTTGAAAAAGGGTGGCGTGTACATCGTGGTCTCCTGCTGGCCTCCTTGGGGGGCCGCCGGATCAGATCGCGCTGACAGGAGAGAGAATGCCGCGGATCGGATCCAGCGGCAAAGACGATGATCTCAAACGCGATCGACCGCCCAAACCGCAAGACTGCGGCGGCGGCGACGGGCGAACAGGATGGTCGCGGCGTTGATCATGGCGCGGGGCTATAGGGCCATCTGCGGTTTCCGTCAAGGTTTTGGTGTCACACCACCCGCCAGATCCATTCCATGATCTTCGCGATCACGTCGCCGAACAGCAACAGTGCCGCCGACCAGACCAGCGCCGAGACGAAATTGGCGGCCTGAAAACTCCAATAGGGCATCTCGAAGATGCCTGCCGCCAGCGGCACCGAGGCGCGCAAGGGGCCGAAGAATCGGCCGATGAAGATGCTCGGCACACCCCAGCTCCGGACGAAGGCCTCGCCCCTGGGCAGGAGTTCCGGATAGCGCGAGAGCGGCCACATCTGGGCGACCTGCTCCTTGTAGCGATAACCGAACCAGTAGGAGACCCAGTCGCCGAGTGCTGCGCCAATGCCGCCGGCGATCCAGATCGGATAGAAGCTGATGCCGCTGGCGCCGATCAGCGCCCCGATCGCCACCAGCGCGCCCCAGGCCGGGATCAGCAGCGAGATGAAGGCCAGCGACTCCCCGAACGCGAGCAGGAACACGATTGGAGCTGCCCAGGCCTGGTGAGCGCGCACGAAATCGGCCAAGGCGTGCGCAAACTGCTCCATTCAAAATAGCCTTCCCGCCCTGTCTCAAGGTGCTGCTCGATGAAAAGGACTGGTAAGCCAAGGACTTGTGTGACATCAAGTCACAAAGCCCGACACAGGCCGGACGACGGCGTCAAATTGCCGGGAGTTGGCGGGACTGCGGCGTAAAATCGCCGGGATTGGCTCCCAACCACGCGCCCGGCCGGCCCTGCGGTAACCTTTCCAACTCAGAAGTGGCATAGTCGCCCGAACCGATTCGCCGCTTATGCGGCCCTCAAAGTGCATCAAGACATATGTCCAAGCAATTGAAACCCAAAGCAAAAGACGATTTTTTCGGCGGCGACGAGCCGAAAGGACGCGCGCCCGCCAAGGCGCCGCGCGCAAGCGGGGCCGAAGCCGACTACACCGCGGCCGACATCGAAGTGCTCGAAGGCCTGGAACCGGTACGACGCCGGCCGGGCATGTATATCGGCGGCACCGACGAGAAGGCGCTGCATCACCTCTTCGCCGAGGTCATCGACAATTCGATGGACGAGGCGCTCGCGGGGCACGCGACCTTCATCGGGGTCGATTTGAGCGCGGACGGCTTCTTGACCGTGATCGACAATGGCCGCGGCATCCCGATCGACCCGCATCCCAAGTTCCCGAAGAAGTCGGCGCTCGAAGTCATCATGTGCACGCTGCACTCGGGCGGCAAGTTCGACTCCAAGGTCTATGAGACTTCGGGCGGTCTGCACGGCGTCGGCATCTCCGTGGTGAACGCCCTCTCCTCGCTGCTCGAGGTCGAGGTCGCGCGCAGCCAGAAGCTCTATCGCATGACGTTCGAGCGCGGGCACCCGAAGGGCAAGCTCGAGGATCTCGGCAAGGTCAATAACCGCCGCGGCACGCGCGTGCGCTTCAAGCCCGACACCGACATCTTCGGCGCCAAGGCCGCGTTCAAGCCGCAGCGCCTGTTCAAGATGACGCGCTCGAAGGCGTATCTGTTCGGCGGCGTCGAGATCCGCTGGAATTGCGCGCCCGAGCTGCTCAAGGGCGTCGAGGACGTGCCGGCGGAAGCCACATTCCACTTCCCCGGTGGCCTCAAGGATTATCTGGCGGCCGCGATCCACGCCGACACGCTGGTGCATCCCGACATCTTCTCCGGCAAATCGGGCCGCAACGGCGCGCACGGCGCCTGCGAATGGGCCGTGGCCTGGACCGCGGATGCCGACGGCTTCCTCTCCTCCTACACCAACACCGTGCCGACGCCCGATGGCGGTACGCACGAATCCGGCCTGCGCAGCGCGCTTCTGCGCGGCCTGAAGGATCACGCCGAGCGCGTCGGCCAGGGCAAGCGCGCCTCGTCCATCACCTCGGAAGACGTGATGGTGGGGGCAGCCGTGATGCTCTCGGTGTTCGTGCGCGAGCCTGAATTCCAGGGCCAGACCAAGGACCGTCTCGCCACCGCCGAAGCGCAGCGTATCGTCGAACAGGCGATGAAGGATCCGTTCGACCATTGGCTGTCGGGCAATCCGAACATGGCCAACCGGCTGCTGGACTTCGTGGTCGACCGCGCCGAGGACCGGCTGCGCCGCCGCCAGGAGAAGGAGACCGCGCGCAAGAGCGCCGGCAAGAAGCTTCGCCTGCCCGGCAAGCTCGCCGACTGCAGCGATGCCGGCCTGGACGGCTCAGAGCTCTTCATCGTCGAGGGTGACTCGGCCGGCGGCAGCGCCAAGCAGGCGCGCGACCGCAAGACCCAGGCCGTGCTGCCGCTGCGCGGCAAGATCCTCAACGTCGCCTCCGCCGGCAAGGACAAGCTGACGGCGAACACGCAGCTCGCCGACCTCGTGCAGGCGATCGGCTGCGGCATGCTCGCGCAGTATCGCGAAGAGGATCTGCGCTATCAGCGCATCATCATCATGACCGACGCCGACGTCGACGGCGCCCACATCGCTTCGCTGCTGATCACCTTCTTCTACCGGCAGATGCCGCGGCTGATCGACGAAGGCCACCTCTTCCTGGCCGTGCCGCCGCTCTACAAGCTGACCAACGGCACGAAGTCGGTCTACGCCCGCGATGACGCGCACAAGGCAGCGCTGATCAAGAGCGAATTCAACGCCAACGCCAAGGTCGAGGTCAATCGCTTCAAAGGCCTCGGCGAAATGATGCCGGCGCAGCTCAAGGAAACCACCATGGATCCGGCCAAGCGCACCATGCTGAAGGTGGTTCTGCTCGCCGACGACCGCGACACCACCGCAGATTCCGTGGAGCGCCTGATGGGCACCAAGGCTGAGGCGCGCTTCGCGTTCATCTCGGACAAGGCCGAGTTCGCCAATGAGGATCTGCTCGACGTCTGAAGCCGCGCCCTCCGTCAAAAGCCCCGGCCCAAGTCCGGGGCTTTTTTCATTTGTGATGACGATTCGGCATTTCCGGCCGAGTCGGCCAGCGACTCACCGGCGCCAAGGCTGAGGCAGGATTGCCTCCATTTCAGACAAAGTCGGATTTGCTAACGAAACCCTACCTGAAAGCCAATCTCAGACATCGACGTAAGATGTTGTTTCGACGTTGATTTCTAGAATCCAACCGATCACGCCCCAAATCTCCACCGCGCGGCGTTTCCCGGCGACTGTGCCTGCCCTGCAACAGCATTTCGGTGGAAAGCGTCTATAGTCCGGGCATCAGATCACTAGGACTTCAGTGCGCTCGCGCCTGCCGGACCGACCAAAGCTTGGGGATTTAACATGAAGAAGATTTTGCTCGCACTGACCGCGGTTGCCGCGATGACCGGTTCGGCCTCGGCGGCTGACCTCGCTGCCCGTCCCTACGTCAAGGCTCCGATGGCTGCTCCGGTTGCCAACTGGACCGGCTTCTACATCTTCGGTGGCGGCGGCGGCGGCCTCTCGAACTCCGACCAGTCCGTCCAGACCACCGTCGGCGCGGTTCCGCTGACGATCGCCCAGCGCCAGGGTGGCTCCGGCTGGTTCGGCACCGTCGGCCTCGGCTATGACTGGCAGTTCAGCGGCACCTGGGTCGCCGGCGTGTTCGCTGACGGTCAGTTCGGCAGCATCCGCTCCACGGTGCAGGATCCGACCTTCGGCCTCACTGGCAATCAGAAGCTGGAAGATTCCTGGGCCGCTGGTGTCCGCCTCGGCTGGCTCGTCGCTCCGAACGTGCTCTCCTACGTCAACGGCGGTTACACGGGCGCCCACTTCGGCCAGACCAATTTCATGACCCTTGCTGGCGTTCCGGCCGGTGTGCATCTCGGCAGCTACAACCGCAACGGTTGGTTCGTCGGCGGTGGCGTCGAGAACAACCTGAACATCTTCGGCATCCAGTCTCCCGGCTGGTTCATGAAGACCGAGTATCGTTCGGCCTTCTACGATGCCAAGACCCAGAACGAGCTGTTCGATGTCGGCAACCTGCCGGTCGGTAACAGCATCCGCGCCAACAGCTGGAACCAGACGATCTCGACCTCGCTGGTCTACCGTTTCAACTGGACCGGTCCGGTCGTCGCCAAGTACTGATCTGACCTAACCGTTCAGACGTCAAAGCCCCGGCATCGCCCGGGGCTTTTTCGTTGTGCAATGCTTGTTGCGGCCGATGCCTACCTTCAGGCTGATTCTCCATCGTCACCCTGTCGACATCCGTGATCGCCTCGCGAACGGCCCGATGGCTGAGTCGTCTCTGCTGACATGACGATCTTGCGCACGGACATGCGTGCTCCCGCCTGTCCTGCATCCCCAGCCATTGTATCTGAACCGTAGCTACGGCTAGTCTGCGGGAAGTTTTCGTGGCCTGCGGCGATAATTCAAGCCGTGGATTGCGACAGAAGCAGATGAATGGGGAGGAATGCATGCGCAGATTTCTGCTTGTAGCAGGCCTGTTTGCTCTCGCCGTCGGGCTGCTCTGGATCGGCCAGGGCACGGGCACCGTCCCTTGGCCGCGATCGAGCTTCATGGTCAACCAGCTGCAATGGGCGGGCTATGGCGCAGCCATGGCCGGCTTCGGGCTGGTGCTGATCTGGCAGAGCAACCAATAGAAGAAACCAGGGAATACAAGCATGACATCCAACCGGTTCGATCTCCGCGGCAAGGTCGCGATCGTCACAGGAGGCAATGGCGGCATCGGGCTCGGCCTGGCGCATGGCCTCGCCGACGCCGGCGCCGATATCGCCGTGGTCGGACGCAACGAAGCCAAATCGGCCGCGGCCGTCACTGACCTCAAGGCGCGCGGCGTGAAGGCGATTGCCGTCACCACCGACGTCACCGACAAGGCCGCGATCGCCGCGATGGTCGAGCGTGTCGTCAGGGATCTCGGCCGCATCGACATCCTCATCAACAATGCCGGGATGAGCATCCGCAAGCCCCCGCACGAGCTCGAGCTCGACGAGTGGAATACGGTGATCAACACCAACCTCACCAGCGCCTTCCTGTGCTCGAAGCTCGCCTATCCGGCTCTGAAGGCGTCCGGCAACGGCAAGGTGATCAACATCGGCTCGATGATGTCGATCTTCGGCGCGAGCTTCGCCACCGCCTACGCGGCCAGCAAGGGCGGCATCGTGCAGTACACACGCGCCTGCGCCAATGCCTGGGCGCCCGACAACATCCAGGTCAACGCCATCCTGCCGGGCTGGATCGACACCGACCTCACGCGTGGCGCACGCAAGCAGGTCGATGGCTTGCACGAGCGCGTGCTGGCGCGCACGCCCGCGGGACGCTGGGGCGACATCGACGATTTTGCCGGCATCGCGGTGTTTCTCGCCTCGCCCGCGTCGAACTTCGTCACGGGCACCGCGATCCCCGTCGACGGCGGTTTCTCGGTGATGGCGTAGGCCGCCGCTCGCCTCATGAAAAAGCCCCGGCGCGATGCCGGGGCTTTTGAAGTTGCGCCCTGCTCTCGGGAGAGATCAGTATTTGGCGACGACCGGCGTCGCGAAGTGATAGTTCACGCCGACACGCGCGACATGTTCGCGGACACGCAGATCGGTCTGATAGCTGCCGCCCGGCGCAACCTGGGGCGGCGAACCGCAGACAGCCACGTTGACGCAAGCATCCGTGTAGCTGGCCTTGCCGAGATCGACATAGAGATATTCAGCCTTGACCGACCAGTTCTGCGCAAACATCCATTCGCCGCCGCCGCCGACGGTCCAGCCAAACCGGGTCTGATCGAGTGATCCGGCGTAGGTGTCCGGCGTCGTCGTGAAAGCCACCGCCGACGCCGACTTGACCTGGCCGAACGCGAGGCCGCCCGTTCCATAGATCAGGAAGTTCGGGGCAGCCGCGATACCAACGCGGCCGCGCACCGTTCCGAACCACTGCAGCTTGTCAGTCTCGGCGTGGAGCATCGTGCCGGCCAATGGCGCGACGAGCGGACGGGCGACGGCAACGCCGTCGTTGACGCCGTTATAGTTGATGTCGCCTTCGACACCGAAGACCCATCGCTCACGCTGCCAATTGTAGCCCGCCTGCACACCGCCGGTGAAGGCTGCCTGGTTCAACCGGTTCGAGTCAGAACGGATCGGGTTGGCCGCGGGGCCGCCGCCGCACGTCACGGAGGTGAGGAAACAGCCGGTCGGAAAAACGTCGGCTCGCGAGTCGTTCCAGGTCCCGCCCAAGTTGAGACCGACATAGCCGCCGGTCCAATTATAAACGACTGCCGGCGCCGCCATCGGGAGTGCCTTTACGGCCATGTCGGCAGCAGAGGCCGTTCCGGTGATTCCAATCGACACAAGCGCAGCAGCGCCAAGTCCCCACACCAATCGCGTTTTCATTGCCAATCCCCTTTATCAAAATAATCAGGCCAGCATTTATGGACGCCTGTTCGCGCTAGCCCAGCCGGAATGTCGCACCCGATCAGGTTCCTTGCCACTTTGTCCCGGTTTGTTGCAGAAGTGCCACATAAATGTGCAAACAGTGCTTACCTATTGCACTTGTATGCACATTAGCGGTCATATTACAGGCCAGTTATCCACCAGCGCCGCCGGCGCTCGGACAGCGACTCGCATTAAAATCGACGCAAAAAAGAAGCCCCGGACAATGCCGGGGCTTTTGAATTTGGGTCGTGATCGTCTTTTGTTGCTTGCTTGGTCGTTCGTTGACGCCCTCAGTAGCGGGCGATGACCGGCGCGTCGAACTTGTAGCTCGCGCGCACGACGGCCCATTGGATGTCACGCGGCTTGGCATCGAAGCTGTAGTTACCGGAGGTGCCGCCGAGCTGATAGGTCTGGCTGGCAAAGGCTGCGTAATTGTACTCGAGGCCGACGATCCAGTTGCGGGTGATGCCGTATTCCCAGCCGGCGCCGACGGTCCAGCCGTTGGCCCAGTGGGTCTGACCGCCGGAGCCGGTGGACGGGTTCGGAACGGTGTCGCTCACCGAGAGACGGTTGTTCACGCCGGCATAGCCGCCCTTGATGTAGAACAGATTGTTCTGCACGGCGAAGCCCGCACGACCGACGACGGTCGCGAGCACGTTGGCGCGCCACGAGAACACATCGTCGAGGCCGAGGCCGAACGTGGTGTTCCTGCCCGAGCCGTGGTTGTCGAGGCCGGAGAGAGTGCCTTCCATGCCGAACACGTAGTTGTTGGCCTGCCAGTTGTAGCCGATCTGGGCGCCGCCCATGATGCCGGCGCCGCGCTGACGAAAGCCCTCGCCCGGAGCGAGGTCACCAAAGGGCGTGGTGTTCGCGGTGTTGCTCCATCGCTCGTTGGTCCAGGCGCCGCCGATGTGGCCACCGACATAGAAGCCGGTCCAGTTGAACATCGACTCCATATAGGCCGGCGCCTTCGTGTAGCGCGCACCGAGATCGGCGGCGGAAGCAGCACCGGTCGAGACCAGAGCGGTCGTGCAGGCGAAGGCGGCAATCAATTTGTTACGCATGGTACACCCCGTGTCCTTTGATGGGTGCACGCTCACAGACGGTTCTTACTAAAATTGGAATCAACAAAGTTAACGCGCGGATGGGCACGCAGCGGCCGGCGAATCCCTTTGCGCTGTTGCACGCACGCAACGCGCGAACCGCAGTTTAATCCGGCGTTATCCCTACCGATCCCTGCACTACGGTGCCGGCGCTTCTTTCGACTGCACATGCTCGGGCCGCACGCCGAGCGCGAGCAGGCGCGCCGGAATGCCCTGCAGCCATGGCAACGCGGTGATCAGGCGCACGATCAGCGGCACCTTCAGCGGCCGGTCGCCGCCCTGCAAGGCACTGCTGATGATGTTGTTCTGCACGACCACCTGGATCGCCTGCGTCATCTTCACCGGGAACGCGCGCCGGCGGCGCACGGCATCGAGCTCGTCCTCGGACGGGCAGCCGTGCTGAAGCTTGTCGGCGAGCAGGTTCGCGGTCGCGACCGCATCCTGCACGGCGAGATTGACGCCGACGCCACCGACCGGCGACATCGCATGCGCGGCATCGCCGATGCAAAGCAGGCCCGGCCGCGTCCAGCGCTTGAGGCGATTGATCGCGACGGTAAGCAACTTGACATCGTCAAAGCTCGTCACGTCGGCAATGCCGCTCTTCAGGATTGGCGCCATGCGCACGACGTCGTCGCGCAGTGCCTGCAATCCCCTCGCCTTCACCGCATCGTACTGTCCTTTGGCGATGACATAGGCGCATTGCCAGTAGTCGCCGCGGTCGAAGTTGACCATCATCTTGCCGGACTCGATGCGTGCGAACAGGTTCTCGGTCTCGTCCGCCTTGCGGCCGACGCGGAACCAGAGCACATCCATCGGCGCGCCGACCTCCTCGACCACGAGACCCGCGCGCTCGCGTACGGTCGAATGCCGGCCGTCACAGGCGATGGTGAGATCGGCCTCGATGTCCACGATGCCGTCCGGCGTCTTGGCCCGCACGCCGGCGATCGTCTCGCCCCGGCGGATCAGGTCGACGGCTTCCGCGCTCATCAATACCTTCAGCGAGGCGAAGCGCCGGCCGGCCTCACGCAGGAAATTCAGAAAGTCCCATTGTGGCATGAAGGCGATGAAGGGGTACTTGGTGCGGAGCCGGCTGAGGTCGGCGATGCGCACCGGCGTACCGCCGAACAGGCCGTCCATCGTCTGCAAGCGCTGGTGCGGCAATTTCAAAAAGCCGTCGATCAGGCCGAGCTCGTCCATCACCTGGAGCGTCGAGGGATGCACGGTGTCGCCGCGGAAGTCGCGGAAGAAATCCGCGTGCTTCTCCAGCACCACGACATCGATGCCGGCGCGCCCCAGGAGATAGCCTAGCATCATACCGGCAGGTCCGCCGCCGACGATGCAGCACCGGACTTTGACGGCGGAACCTTGCGGAGCCTGCGACGCCTCTGGATTCATGGCCTTGCCCTCGTTTACGACTTAAGTTTTCTGTGCAGTGCAGCAAACAGGATTCATTTGCCGCAATGGCGAATGGCCGTTAGCGTCGCCGTAAATTACGATTGATTTCAGGAAATTGCAGTGCGGACTATCCTTATCGTGCTCGGCGTCTGGATCTTGATCAACGTACTTTTCGTCGTGATCATGATCCCGCCACGCAAGCCGCGAAAGCCGGATCCGCGGCAGACGGGTGCGCTCGCGCCCGTGCCGATCGACCGGAACAGCTATCCGTTCGAGGAGCAGGAGCAGCTGCTGCTGCGCCACGTCATCATCTCGATCGCGATGGGCGCGTTCTTCTCGCTGGCTCCGCCCCTGATCGAGGCCGTCGAGTCCATCAAGCGCCTCATCAGGAAGCGCCGCGGCGGGTAGCGGAAACGCGCGCGACGCCTCCGCCCGGGTCGTCAGTTGTTGCTGCGGTTCGCGCTGCGGAAACTCTTGATCTCAGACACGCTGCCGTCGCGGTAGGTCAGCTCCACCGAGATGAACTGCGTCGCCGGCGCGAGCTTCATGTAGAGCGGCATGCCGGCGCTGATCGCGCTGGGGTCGCGCATGTCGCAGCCCGGCATCTTCAGCACCTGATTGGGCACGGCGGTGTCGATGCCGATGCGCACCTCGCGGATGGCGCATCGGTAGGACACCAGGTGCGTGTAATAGACGAGCAGCCCGTTGAACTCGCGGAACGACAGCCAGCTCGTCGCGGTCATGTCGAGGATCTTGCGCTGGTCGCGGATCAGCGCTGCCTCGGGATCGAACCTGATCGGGAACGGCCCCTGCATGTCGCCCGACTGGTCGACATAGCGGACCTCGATGGTGCCGGCCGCAGCGTCCGGCGGCAATTGGATCGACGGGTTCGGCATCCGCTTGCGCGTGCGCGGGTCGAGCGTGTCGATGAAGCCGGTCTCGCGGAAATCGGCATTGCCGGCCATGCGCCAGGAAATACCGAGCGTCGGATCGGCGAAGGAGAACACCACGCTCCAGCCGCCATTGTGGCGCGAGAAGCTGGCGATCGGCGCGTTGGTAGTTTCCTCCTTCGGCACGCGGGGCACGGACACCGGCGGCAGCGCCGCGACTTGCTGCGGCGGCGGATCGGCCGGGCGGGCGGCCGCGTCCTTGGCGCTGCCGCTGAGGAAGACGTCGTCGACCATCTGATCGAAATAGACCGGCACCTGCCTGTGCTTGACGGTGTCGGCCATCTCGCTGACGAGACGGCGCGTGCGCTGCGCCACCTGCACCAAGTTCTCGCCGGGCTGGAGCAGCTCCTTGGCGAAGGTGCGCGTGAACACCGAATTGGGATTGGAATCGTCATTGGAGAGGCGGTCGAGCGCGGTCTGGCGGGGACCTGCGGAGAAGACCGAGAACACGCCTTCGGGCAGCTGCACCATCGGGGCAAGCCCGCCGCCACCGGAAACGGCGCGCGTGCCCTTGCGCTCGAACGGATTGTTGCGGCAGGCGTCGAACACCAGGATCGAGGTCCGCGCCTTCTTGTTCTGGAGGCGCTCGACGATGCGGTCGGCAAGGATCGAGGCGTCACGCACCAGCTCTTCCTGCCCTTCCGTGGCCGCCGGCACGTCCGTCGGCAGCAGATAGTTCTGGCCGGCGATCTCGAAGCCGTGGCCGGCATAGAAGAAGAACGCGGTGTCGCCGGGCTCGATCGCCCGATCGAAGGCAAGCAGCGTTTCGGAGAATTGCTGCCGGCTCTGGTTCTCGGCGACCATCACCGAGAATCCGAGCTGCTTCAGCGTATCGCCCATCGTGCGGGCGTCGTTGACCGCCTTGAGCAGTTTCGGGACGTTTCTGTAGTCGTTGTTGCCGACGACCAGCGCGACGCGCTTCTCCGCGCAGGCGGGGAGCGCGAAACCACTCAGGCTCGCCGCGAGGCCAAGTGCCGCCAGAATTCTGAAGAGCCGACGCGCCATCGAAAAATTCCCTCAAGAACGGCCCACGCCGACTCGCTCGAACGGCGGTTCATTGGAACCCCGCCGTTGATGTGATAGTCGGCCCAGCCATATCGCCGGTTCAACAGTCCTGAGGACTGAGGTCTGTCGTTTAGCCTATGGCAGATCCCGCCGGAATCTGCTTTTTCTTGGGCCAATTCTTGTGCGCGATTCCGCTGGAAGCGAGGGGCCGCCGTGTATCGCTGGTGCACCGACGAGGTCGAGCCGCACGACCGCTTCGACTTTTGGCGCGAGGTGCGCGCCAAGGGCCTGTTCGGCGTCACCGCCGAACTCGAGCCCGAACGCCGCGCGGACTTCTTCGGCGAATTCTCGGTGCGCCAGCTTGGCGGAGCCGGCCTCGTCGAGCTGAAGGCCTCGCCCTACACGGTCGAGCGCAGTACGTCCGATATCGCGCAAGCGCCAGGCGACAGCATCTGCGTCTATCAGCAGCTCGGCAGCGGCGGCTGGTTCGGCGGCATGCGCGGCAGCGACTTCGCGATCGCCAATGGCAGCTTCGCCACCAGTCATACCGACCTGCCCTATCGCACCGCGCCGCTGGGCGCAGGTGGCTTCCATCTCCGGATCCTGAAGATTCCCGTGAGCGGCCTCGCCACGCAGGACAAGCGCATGCGCGAGCTTGCGCCCCGCACGTTCGACGATCCCGGCCTGGCGCCACTGCTCGACGCCTGCTTCGCCGATCTCGGCGAGGCCGCCGCAGGTGATGACGGCGCCGCCGATGCCGCTTCCCTGGTCCAGGCCTTGGCCCATCTGGCACTGATCGAGCGCGGCATCGTGCGGCCCGGCAGCCGCCTCGGGCAGGCCGCGCTGCGGACCGCCCGCCTCTCCCAGGCGCGGCGTCTGATCGCGCGCCACCTGCAAGACCCGGATCTGGCGCCGATGAGGGTGGCCGACCTGCTCGGCGTCTCCGTGCGTCACCTGCACATGCTGTTCGAAAGCGCGGCAAAGAGCTTTTCGCAGACCGTGACGGACCAACGCCTGAAGCAGAGCCGACGCCTGATGCGCGAAGCGCCGGACCGGCTGATCGCTGATATCGCGACCTCCTGCGGCTTCGACAGCCTGGCGACCTATTATCGGGTGTTTAACGCCGCCTATGGCATGGCCCCCGGCGACTTCCGGGCCCGCGCTCCGGAGCCGGGTTAGCGGCCGTTGGGGCCGCTCCGGCAAACCGCTGGATTGGGCGAAAAACCGCAGCCTGGCCCGCAATTTGAGCAAAACTCCAAGCTTTTTAGGGCCTTCCCGCGGCTGCTCCATTGACTTTGGCCGATTCCCGCCTATGTTCCGGGGCGACGCGGCTCGGTATCGAAGAGCGATTCCTGAGCTTGGCGCTTTGTTCGCGTGAGTCAGCACCCCCAGCTTCTTTGAGAGCGCGCCGTTTCGGGGTGGAACGCGACAGCCTTAATTACCCTCGATTCCGAACGGCGGTTTCGAGCAGAGGCTCAATGTCCTTTTCAGATCTCGGACTATCCGAAAAAGTTCTCGCCGCAGTGGCGGCTACCGGCTACACCACCCCGACCCCCATTCAGGAACAGGCGATCCCCCACGTCCTCGCTCGCAAGGACGTGCTCGGCATCGCCCAGACCGGCACCGGCAAGACCGCGGCCTTCGTGCTGCCGATGCTCACCATCCTCGAAAAGGGTCGCGCCCGGGCGCGCATGCCGCGCACGCTGATCCTGGAGCCGACCCGCGAGCTTGCGGCGCAGGTGAAGGAAAACTTCGACCGCTACGGCGCTGGCCAGAAACTCAACGTCGCCCTGCTGATCGGCGGCGTTTCCTTCGGCGACCAGGATGCCAAGCTGACGCGCGGCGTCGACGTGCTGATCGCCACTCCCGGCCGCCTGCTCGACCACACCGAGCGCGGCGGCCTGCTGCTCACCGGCGTCGAGTTGCTCGTCATCGACGAAGCAGACCGCATGCTGGACATGGGCTTCATCCCCGACATCGAGCGCGTCTGCAAGCTCGTTCCGTTCACACGGCAGACCCTGTTCTTCACCGCGACCATGCCGCCGGAGATCCGGCGCATCACCGAAACCTTCCTGCACAATCCGCAGAAGGTCGAGGTGTCCAAGCCCGCCACCACCGCCGTCACCGTCACCCAGTGTCAGGTCCCGGCCGGACGCGAGGCACATGAGAAGCGCGAGCTGCTTCGCCAATTGCTGCGCGGGGCCAAGGATCTCCAGAACGCAATCATCTTCTGCAATCGCAAGCGTGATGTCGCCGTCGTTCACAAATCGCTGCAAAAGCACGGCTTCAGCGTCGGCGCGCTGCACGGTGACATGGACCAGTCGGCCCGCACGGCGGCGCTCGAACAGTTTCGCAAGGGCGAGCTACCCCTCCTGGTCGCATCCGACGTCGCCGCCCGCGGCCTCGACATCCCCGAGGTCAGCCACGTCTTCAATTTCGACGTCCCCCACCATCCCGACGACTATGTTCACCGCGTCGGCCGCACCGGCCGCGCTGGCCGGTCCGGCATGGCGATCTCGCTCGTCACGCCGCTCGACCAGAAGTCGATGGTGGCGATCGAAAAGCTGATCGGCCAGAGCATTCCCCGCGCCGAAGGCGATTACGAAGTCCGCACCGAGGCTTCCGATGCGGGCGAGCGCCCGCGCGAGCCGCGCGGCCGCGAACGTTCCCGCGGCGGACGCGGCAAGCCGCAGCGTGGTCGCGATCGTGAGCGCAGCCACGAGCCGCGCGAACCGCGTGGCGAGGCACAGCCTTCAGCCGAAACACGGGTCGCTCCCGAGGCAAGGTTGGCTTCCGAAGCAAGACCCGCTTCCGAAGCAAGGCCCGCACGCGAGGCAAGACCTCCGCGCGAAGGCAGGCCTCCGCGTGATGCAAGACCTCCGCGTGAAGCCAAGCCATCATCCGAGCCGCGTGACGGCGCGCGCCAGCAGGCCAATCCGTCGCATGTGCCGTCGATCGGCCGTCCCGAGCCGCGCCGTCAACGCGAGCCCGACAGCGAGCCGGGCGATCATTCGCATCTGCCGGCATTTCTGCTGCGACCGGTTCGCTCCCCCGCCGGCGCCTGAAGCGCGATGCGCGCCATGATTTGGTTGAATAAGCCTGGCGCGCAATTTTTTGGATGTATTCCCCTACGTATATTTACGGGTCGTTCACGATCGTCCGTTAGCCTACGAACATAATTTAAGTATTGCTGCGGTCGGCGGCGCGCCGATCGCTGTGGGGTATGTTCCGTGGTCAAGGTGCTCGACGAACACGAACGCACGATGGCGTTCGCCGAGGTAGCGCTCGGTCAGATCCGATCGCTCCGGCAGACGGCAATTCCCCGCAATTACGAGATCTGGTACGTCTACGCCACCGGCTACAACGCCGCGCTCAACAAGATCATCAACGAGACGCTGGCGCGAAGCGGCAAGCTGACCGAAGCCGATCTCGAGCAGATCTACGAGACCTACCTCTCCCACATCAAGACCACCGAGCGCATCGACAAGGTCGGCGCGCGCGTCATCGGCGAGATCGACGACGTCATGAAGGTTCTCGGCCACGCCCTCGGGATGACCGGCTCCTACGATGCCAGCCTGTCGGGCGCGACCGAAAAGCTGTCATCGGCCAAGAGCCGCGACCAGATCAAGTCGATCGTCGAGACACTGCTGCGCTCGACCAGCGAGATGCGCGAGACCAACAAGGCGCTGGAAGGCCGGCTGACGCTGTCGAAGAACGAGATCAGCAATCTCCAGCAGAGCCTGGAGGCGATCCGCGCCGAGAGCCTGACCGACCCGCTGACGGGCCTCGGCAACCGCAAATATTTCGATCGCATGATCGACATGGCCGTGCAGAGCGCACTCGTCTCCGGCGAGCCGCTGTCGCTACTGCTGGTCGACATCGATCATTTCAAGTCGTTCAACGATTCCTACGGTCATCTCACCGGCGACCAGGTGCTGCGGCTCGTCGGCCTGTCCCTGAAGCAGACCATCAAGGGCCAGGACATCACCGCGCGCTATGGCGGCGAGGAATTTGCGGTCGTGCTGCCCAACACCGCGCTGCGCCAGGCCCTCACCGTGGCCGATCACATCCGCCGCGCGGTGATGGCGAAGGAATTGAAGAAGAAGTCCACCGGCGAAATCCTCGGCCGCGTCACCATCTCCGTCGGCGTCTCCATGCTCAAGCAAGGCGACGACACCGATGCGCTGATCGAGCGGGCGGATGCCTGCCTCTACGCCGCCAAGCGCAACGGCCGCAACCGCGTGATCTGCGAAGCCGATCCGGAATTCGCGGTCGAGACCCACAACCGGGTGGCGTGACGAAGCTGCACGCCATCGCTCGCGCTTGACATTCCGACCTGACCAACGACATCTCCCTCGCCGCCCGATTGCGAGCATCCGGAGGATTTGTCGTCTTGCCCAATCCCCATGATTTTCATGCGCCGCAACCGTCCTACAAGAAGGACGAACTGCTGCGATCGAGCGAAGGCGGCTATTTCGGCCCGGGCAACGCGCAGTTGCCGGCGCCGCCCATGCTGATGATGGATCGCATCACCGAGATCAGTCTGAACGGCGGCGAGTTCGGCAAGGGCCATATCGTCGGTGAACTCGACATCACGCCAAGCCATTGGTTCTTCGATTGCCACTTTCGCGGCGACTCCATGATGCCGGCTTCCTTGGGACTGGACGCCATGTGGCAGATGATTGGCTACTGGCTGGGATGGTCGGGCTCACCGGGCAAGGGCCGCGCCATCGGCGTCGGCGAGGTGGAGTTCACGGGATCCATCACACCGGACACACGATGCGCGCGCTACCAGGTCGCCATGCGCATGGTCCGGCGCGGCAAGCTGGTGCTCGGGATTGCCGACGGTCGCGTGCTCGCCGACGGCGCCTGCGTCTTCACGGCCAAGGATATGAGGGTCGGCCTGACCAAGGCCGTGGATTGATCCTCAAGCCCCTCGCTTAGCCCGCTTGCGAACCGGGCTTTTTTTGCTCGCCTTCTTCGCTGCGGTCGCGGGCTTGGTGACTTTTCTCGCCGGCTTCTTCGTTGCCTTCGGCCGCTTCTTCACCTTGGCGCGCTGGGCGGCGGCGAGCGCTGCCCTCGCCCATTGCGCAAGCTCCTCGGAATCGTCGAACAGGCGGGCCGGCAGCTCCCAATAGGAGTTCACCAGCACGGTCTTGGCGCGGGTCGAATACTGGAACGGCTTTGAGCCTTCGGCCTCAAAGTCCGGGATGGTGATCTCGTCGGCGCGGAAAAACAGACCGGCGCGCAAGGCCAGCGCGAAGTTGATGCCGTCGGCGGAGATGCCGTAGCCGGAAAACATTTTTCGGATGGCGACGGGGCCGAAATCGGCG
Source organism: Bradyrhizobium sp. 21 (assembly GCF_023073335.1). Classification (GTDB taxonomy): domain Bacteria; phylum Pseudomonadota; class Alphaproteobacteria; order Rhizobiales; family Xanthobacteraceae; genus Bradyrhizobium. The sequence goes on along the minus strand of NZ_JADPJG010000019.1, from coordinate 157,485 downwards.
AACAGGTCGATCAGGAATTCGCGGTCCATGGGCGCACTCTCGTGCCCCGGACGCAGCGCAGCGTGTAACGGTGCGCTGCAGAGCCGGGGCCCAGCCGTCTTGCACTGGCGATCATAGCGTGGGTCCCGGCTCTGCGCAGCAGCGCAAGCGCGCTGCAGCGCGTCCGGGACACGAGAGCGGTGCGTTGGGGACGAAACTACCCGTCGATCTGGGCCGGGCGCAGCTCGACGGACTCGCCGCAGCCGCAGGCGGAGATCTGGTTGGGGTTGTTGAAGACGAACTGGGCCTGCATCTTGTCGGCCTTGTAGTCCATCTCGGTGCCGAGCAGGAACAGCACAGCCTTGGGATCGACCAGGATCTTGACGCCCTTGTCCTCGACGACCTCGTCGGTCGGGCGGACGTCGTGGGCATATTCGACCGTGTAGGACTGGCCGGCGCAGCCGCCGTTCTTGACGCCGACGCGCAGGCCGACGATCTCGGAATCGGCGCGCTGGGTGAGCTCGCTGATGCGCTGGGCCGCAGCGTCCGTCAGCCGCATCACCTGCGGGCGGGGCCGCCGCGGCTTCGGGGTGGATGCTGGTGTCGAGCCTGACGATATCTGGGTCATGTCAGTGATGTGGTCCGTTGCCGAGCGAATTCAATGCCAAGGATTGAACAAGGATGATCTAACAAGGATCTGAAGCCTAGGTTACGCGTCACCACATGTTGAGCACGAGGCGGGCCTCGTCGCTCATGCGCTCCGGCGTCCAGGCCGGCTCCCAGATCACCTTGACGTCGACCACGCCGACGCCGGGGACGCTGGCGACTGCGTTCTCGACCATGGTCGGCAGCTCGCCGGCGGCCGGACAGTTCGGCGTCGTCAGCGTCATCTGGACGTCGACCGAGCGGTCGTCCTTGATCTCGACCTTGTAGATCAGGCCGAGCTCGTAGATGTCGGCCGGGATTTCCGGATCGAACACCGTCTTGAGCCCGGCGATGATCTCGGTGGTCAAACGCTCGGTCTCCTCAGGCGGCAGCGCCGACTGGGTCTCCATCGGATTGGCTTTGATTTCGGCCGTGTCACTCATGCGAACAAATCCCGCGCCTTCAACAGCGCCTGTGCCAGATGATCGACTTCTTCCCGCGTATTATACATGCCGAACGACGCCCGGCATGTGGCTGTGACGTTGAACCGTTCTAAAAGCGGCATCACGCAATGGGTGCCGGCGCGCACCGCGATGCCCTGGCGGTCGATCACGGTGGCGACGTCATGGGCGTGTGCGCCCTTCATCTCGAAGGAGATCACCGGGCCCTTGGCCCGCGCCGTGCCGATCAGCCGCAGCGAGTTGATCTCCCGCAGCTTGTCCTGGGCGTAGGTGACGAGATCGTGCTCGTGCGCGGCGATGCGCTCCTTGCCGATCGAATTGACGTAGTCGATGGCGGCGCCAAGGCCGACGGCCTCGACGATTGCCGGCGTGCCCGCCTCGAATTTGTGCGGAGGATCGCCATAGGTGACGACGTCCTGCGAAACTTCGCGGATCATCTCGCCACCGCCGTTGTAGGGGCGCATCGCGAGGAGGTGGTCGTATTTGGCCCAGAGCACGCCGATGCCGGTCGGACCGTAGACCTTGTGGCCGGTGAAGACATAGAAGTCGCAGCCAATGTCCTGGACGTCGACAGGCATATGCACGGCGCCCTGGCTGCCGTCGACCAGCACGGGAATGCCGCGGGCGTGCGCGATCTTCACCACGTCCTTGACCGGGACGATGGTGCCGAGCGCGTTCGACATCTGCGTGATCGCGACCAGCTTGGTCTTCGACGTGAGCAGCTTCTCGAACTCGTCGATCAGGAAATTGCCCTCGTCGTCGACCGGCGCCCATTTGATCACGGCGCCCTTGCGTTCCCTGAGGAAATGCCATGGCACGATGTTGGAGTGGTGCTCCATGATCGAGATGACGATCTCGTCGCCTTCTCCGACATTCGGGCCGCCCCAGGACGAGGCGACGAGATTAATCGCCTCCGTCGCGTTGCGGGTGAAGATCACTTCCTCAGTGCGGGGCGCGTTGATGAACTGCGCCACCTTGGTGCGGCCGCCCTCATAGGCTTCGGTCGCGGCGTTGGCGAGGTAATGCAGGCCGCGATGGACGTTGGCGTATTCGGACGTATAGGCCTGCGTCATGCGGTCGAGCACGACTTTCGGCTTCTGTGCCGAGGCGGCGTTGTCGAGATAGACCAGCGGCTTGCCGTAGATCTGCATGGCGAGCGCCGGAAAGTCCTCGCGCACGCGGGCGACGTCGTAGGCACCGTTCTTGACTGCGGGATGCGTGCTCATTGGCGCCGCTCCAGCCAGCGCTCGGCAATGCCGATCACATGCTCGCGTAGATCGTCATCGGCGATCTGCTCGATCGCCTCGCCGACGAACGCCTGGATCAGCAGCGCCTGGGCCTGCTTCTCCGGCAGGCCGCGCGCCTTCAAATAGAACAGCAGGCTGTCGTCGAGCGCGCCGGCGGTGGCGCCGTGGCCGCAGGAGACGTCGTCGGCGAAGATCTCGAGCTCGGGCTTGTTGTCGGCCTCGGCTTCGTCCGAGAGCAGCAGCGCGCGGATCATCATCTTGCCGTCGGTCTTCTGCGCATCGGGACGCACGATGATGCGGCCCTGGAACACCGAATGGGCGCGATCGTCGATCACGGCACGGAAGACTTCGCGGCTGACGCAGTTCGGCACGGCGTGGTCGACCACCAGCGTGGTGTCGCCATGCTCGGTGTTCTGCAACAAATTGACGCCGTTGGCGGAGAGCTCACTGCCCTCGCCCGCCAGCGTGATGAAGCCCTGGAGGCGGCTGACCGCAGCACCGGTGGTCATGTTGAAGAAGTTGAACTTCACATTGGCGCCGATGGTGACGAAATGCGAGGTGACGTTCAGCGCGTCGGGCGCATCGTCCATCAGGCGGATATGGGCAACGTCAGAATTGTCGCCAACCGACAGGAGTACGGCGTCGTTGACCTGATAGGCCTTGGCACCGGCGGCGACAAAGCTCTCGATGATGGTGGCGCGAGCGCCCTTCCCGATCGCAACCTGCGAACGGGTGAAGGCCGACGCGGAAGCAACGGTCGCGATGTGGATGATCTGGATCGGTGCGGACAGCTGCGCGCCATCGGCGATATCAAGCACGACGCCGTCGGTCGCCATCGCGGCGTTCAGCGCGATCACGGCATCAGTGGCCGCAGTCTTCAGCAGCCCGGCATCCTTCTCCAGCGTCTCCCGCAGCGTCCTGAAGCCCGCCTCGGCGGCGAGCGCCTTGACGTCGGAGAGATCTGCCGCGAACACGCCGTCGACCAGCACGAGCTTGCGGGCGCCAGCGATCGCATGCGCCTTCACCGCCTCCGCAGCGCGCTTCAGCGCGGCCGCATCGGGCGCGGCTGCCAGCGGCAGCACCTCGCCGACCAGCGCGCGGAGGTCAGTGTATTTCCATTCCTCGATCCGGCGGTGCGGCAGGCCGAGCCGCTCATAGGTCTCGAACGCCTCGCGGCGCACCGCGATCCCGGAAGGCGAACCCGGCAGGCGGCCTTCGGCGCTGGCGAAGAGATCGCTCACCGCGCGGCCGTTTCCGGTCTTTGCCACAGCAACGTTCATTTCAAACAATCCTTACGCGGCGTCCTCGAACTGGGCGTAGCCGGACGCTTCCAGCTCCAGCGCCAGTTCCTTGCCGCCGCTCTTCACGACACGGCCCTTCGACATCACGTGCACGATGTCGGGCACGATGTAGTTCAGCAGCCGCTGATAGTGGGTGATGACGACCATCGCACGCTTGGGCGAATGCAGCGCGTTGACGCCGTCGGCCGCGATGCGCAGCGCATCGATGTCGAGGCCGGAATCCATCTCGTCGAGGATGCACAGGCTCGGCTCGAACAGCGCCATCTGCAGCACCTCGTTGCGCTTCTTCTCGCCGCCGGAGAAGCCGACATTGACGCCGCGCTTGAGCATGTCCTGCGGGATGTTCAACGACTTCGAGACTTCGCGGACCTTCTTCAGAAAGTCCGGTGTCGAATATTCGCTCTCGCCGCGCGCCTTGCGCTGCGCATTCAGCGCGGTGCGCAGGAAATTCATGGTGGCGACGCCGGGAATCTCGACCGGATACTGGAACGCCAGGAACACGCCCTTGGCGGCGCGCTCGTTGGGGGCCATCGCGAGCAGATCTTCGCCCTTGAACAGGATCTGGCCGTCGGTGACTTCATAGCCGGGCTTGCCGGCGATGACGTGGGAGAGCGTCGATTTGCCGGAGCCGTTCGGCCCCATGATCGCGTGGATCTCGCCCTCGTTCACGGTCAGCGTCAGCCCGTGGAGGATCTCACGCTCCTCGACACGAACCTTCAGGTCTTTTACTTCAAGCAACGGCATCTTGGTATCCAGTCTATTCAATTGATGCATGGAGCGCCGCAGCGCGCCGCGAGGGTCGGCGATTAGCCGACCGACCCTTCAAGCGAGATCGAGATCAGCTTCTGCGCTTCCACCGCGAACTCCATCGGCAATTGCTGAAGCACGTCCTTGACGAAACCGTTGACGACGAGGCCGACGGCTTCCTCCTGCGTGAGGCCGCGCTGGATGCAGTAGAACAGCACATCCTCGGAGATCTTCGACGTCGTGGCCTCGTGCTCGAACGTCGCCGACGAGTTCTTGGCTTCGATATACGGCACGGTATGCGCACCGCATTTGTCGCCGATCAGGAGCGAATCGCAGGCGGTAAAGTTGCGCGCGCCGGTCGCTTTCCGATGCGCGGTGACGAGGCCGCGATAGGTGTTCTGCGACTTGCCGGCGGCGATGCCCTTGGAGATGATGCGGCTCGACGTGTTCTTGCCGAGATGGATCATCTTGGTGCCCGAGTCGACCTGCTGATAGCCGTTCGAGATCGCGATCGAGTAGAACTCGCCCCGTGAATTATCGCCGCGCAGGATGCAGCTCGGATACTTCCAGGTGATCGCCGACCCGGTCTCGACCTGGGTCCAGGAGATCTTGGAATTGTTGCCGCGGCAGTCGCCACGCTTGGTGACGAAATTGTAGATGCCGCCCTTGCCTTCCGAATTGCCGGGATACCAGTTCTGCACCGTCGAATATTTGATCTCGGCGTCGTCGTGCGTGACGAGCTCGACCACGGCCGCATGGAGCTGGTTCTCGTCGCGCTGCGGCGCGGTGCAGCCTTCGAGATAGGAGACGTAGGAGCCCTTGTCGGCGATGATCAGCGTGCGCTCGAACTGGCCGGTGTTGCGCTCGTTGATACGGAAGTACGTGGACAGCTCCATCGGGCAGCGCACGCCGGGCGGCACGTAGACGAACGAGCCGTCGGAGAACACCGCCGAGTTCAGCGTCGCGTAAAAATTGTCAGAGGTCGGCACCACGGAGCCGAGATACTTTTGCACCAACTCGGGATGCTCGCGGATCGCTTCCGAGATCGGCATGAAGATCACGCCCGCCTTCTTCAGCTCTGCCTGGAAGGTGGTCGCAACCGAGACCGAATCGAAGACGGCGTCGACCGCGATCTTGCGCCTGTTGGGATCCTGCTCGCCGGGCTTGGGCTCGAGGCCTTCGAGCATGGCGACTTCCCGCAAGGGGATGCCGAGCTTTTCGTAGGTCTTGAGGATCTCCGGATCGATCTCGTCGAGCGAGTTGATCGTCTTCTTCGGCTTCGGGGCCGAATAGTAATAAAGGTCCTGGAAGTCGATCTTGGGATAGTCGACGCGCGCCCAGGTCGGCTCGGTCATGGTCAGCCAGCGCCGATAGGCCTCGAGCCGCCACTGGAGCATCCAGGCGGGTTCGTTCTTCTTCTCGGAGATGAACTTGACGGTCTCTTCCGACAGCCCCTTGGGGGCCTTATCGGACTCGATCAGGGTCTCAAACCCATAACGATACTGATCGACGTCGATGCGCTTCACGCGCTCGACCGTCTCTTGCACGGCTGGCATTCTATCCTCCGCTCGCGGTTTCAAGGACCGCGGTGGATCAAACTCGGACGAGTATTACGATGTTTCTGTGCGCAAAGCACGGGCTTAGAACCATTCAAGCCGTGTTTCGTCGCCTAGGCTCTAAGTAGGGTATTACCGAGCTTTCGCCAAGCCTCTAACGCCCTATTGATGTCATCCGGTCCCGTGGACCAGCCCAGACTGAGACGCACCGCTCCCTGGGCCACGGCGGGATCGTACCCCATTGCCGACAGCACGTGGGACGGCTGCACCTTGCCGGAGGAACAGGCTGAGCCCGAGGAAACGGCCACGCCTTCGAGGTCGAAGCCGATGACCGCAGTCTCGGCCTTCAGACCGGGGACCGTGAAGAGGACGGTATTCGGTAACCGCTTGACGTCGTCGGAGAAGACCATCGCCCCGGGAAGGGCGCGAATGCCATTTTCCAAGAGATTTCTGAGGGTTGCCATTCGCTCCGCATGCTCCGGCAGAGCCTGAAGCGCGACCTTTACCGCTGCCCCAAAGCCCGCAATGCCCGCGACATTCTCGGTTCCGGCGCGCCGGTTCAGCTCCTGGCCGCCGCCCCGAAGCACCGGTTCCAGCCCGGCGATCCCCTCGGCCACCACCAGCGCACCCACGCCCTTGGGACCGCCAATCTTGTGCGCAGAAAAAGTCGCAAGGTCTGGTCCGATAACCTTGATATCGAAAGGGATTTTTCCAAGCGCCTGGATTGCGTCGACGTGCAGGAGGCCGCCGGCCCCGTGAACAATTCGCACGGCCTCGGCGACCGGCTGCAACGCGCCCGTCTCGTTGTTGGCCGCCATGATGGAGACTAGCGCCGGCGGACCGTCGCTGAGCAGCGCCTCCAGGTGATCCAGGTCGATCACGCCGGAGCGCGTGACCCGGATCTGACCGATCCTGTTCGTCGGGAACCGGCCGCCTGCCAGCACCGAGGCATGCTCGATAGCCGAGACCAGGAGCCGCTCAACCGGGTCGCCCGACGGCCCTCGCAGGCCGGGCGACAGCGCAAGTGCATTGGCCTCGGTTCCGGCTGAGTTGAAGACGACATTCCGCGGCAGCGCGCCCACGGCCGTCGCAAGCGTGGCGCGGGCCTCCTCGACCAAGCGTCGTGCCTCCCGCCCCTCGGCATGGACCGAAGAGGGATTGCCGATCAGCTCATAGGCGGCGAGCATCGCGGCTCGCGCTTCAGCGCGGAGCGGCGTGGTCGCATTCCAGTCGAGATAAACACGGCCCCGCATGAGGTATTATGTTACCCTGCGGGGAAACTGCTTCACCCGCGCTGATGCCCGAGATGGGCCGTTCCGGCGCGCTTGGCAACCTCGATTCCGAATCCCCATCGCCCAATGACGGCGCCGCGACACGCTAACATCTTGAACCGATTGCGGGATGTTCAAGATGCTTGCTTTTTGACCCTCGCCTCATGTTAGAACGCGCGCGTCGGTTCACCGCGCGCCGCTCGCGCATCATCCGAGGGCGCCGCACCACCCTTCCATTCGCGGTTTGATCGGCCGAGCAGCCGATGAAATCCGCACAATCGGTTGATTGCTGAAGAGCGTCTTCAAGAGATCAATCAAGAGATCATCCATGCCTGAAGTTATTTTCACTGGCCCCGCCGGCCGTCTCGAAGGCCGCTATCACCCGGCCAAGCAGAAGAACGCGCCGATCGCGATGGTCCTGCATCCGCACCCGCAGTTCCACGGCACGATGAATCATCAGATCATCTACCAGTGCTACTACGCGTTCGCGCATCGCGGCTTCTCGGTGCTGCGCTTCAACTTCCGCGGCGTCGGCCGCAGCCAGGGCTCGTTCGACCATGGCACCGGCGAATTGTCGGATGCGGCTGCAGCCCTCGACTGGGCGCAGACCATCAATCCCGAAGCGCGCGCCTGCTGGGTCGCCGGCTTCTCCTTCGGCGCCTGGATCGGCATGCAGCTCCTGATGCGCCGTCCCGAGGTCGAAGGCTTCATCTCGATCGCGCCGCCGGCGAACCTCTACGACTTCTCGTTCCTGGCGCCCTGCCCGTCCTCGGGCCTGATCGTGCATGGCGAGAAGGACGCGGTGGTGCCGCCCAAGGACGTCAACACGCTGGTCGAGAAGCTGAAGACGCAGAAGGGCATCGTGATCGACCAGCAGGTCATCCCCGGCGCCAACCATTTCTTCGACGCCAAGCTCGAGCCGCTGATGGAAACCATTACGGCCTATCTCGACATGCGCCTGGCGAACGTGCGCTGAGGCGCGTTATGTTTGGAGCATGATCTTATCGGAAAACCGCGCACACTTTTCCGGATCATGCTCTAAGCCAGCTTGAGCGCGACGATTCCCATCAAGACGAGCGCGATGCCCGCAAGCTTCATCGCGCTCAAGGTCTCGCCGAACAGCATCACGCCCATGACGAAAGTGCCGGCGGCACCAATGCCGGTCCAGACCGAATAGGCGACGCCGACCTCCAGCACCTTCAACGCGCGTCCGAGCAGGACAACGAAGGCGGCCAGCAGCACGAGCGAAGCGAAGCTCCAGCCTGCGCGCGTGTAGCCTTCCGCATATTTCATCGAGATCGCCCAGCCGACATCGAGCAGGCCTGCGATCACCAGCATCAGCCAGGCCGCGGATGACGACATCGGCGCGTGCTCAGGCTGCGAGCTTGAGCAGATGCGCGTCGTGGCGCACGAGGAAGGCGCGCAGCAATTGCGGATAGTCCGCGCCGACCGCGGTGCGAACACTCGGACGCTTCGCAAGCTCTGCCCGCCACGCCCGCACCTTAGGCAGATCCCTGAAGATGCCGAGCTCGGTCAGTTCGTCGAACACGTCGAAATAGCGGAAGACGGGTGCGAACACCGCATCGACGAGGCTGAACGCATCGCCGGCGAAGAATGGGCCTGCGCTTAACGCGGCCTCGACACGCGCGAACTTTGTCACGAGCGCCTGGCGCTTGCCTTCGAAGGTCGCCGGATCGGTCGTGGTCTCCAATCCCCAGAGATCGCCGAGGGTCGCCGAGCCGAACTCCATCCACGCACGATGCTCGGCGCGCGTCAGCGCATCGGCCGGATGCAGCGCGACGCCGCCTTGCGTCTCCTCGATGTACTCGCAGATCACGTTGCTCTCGAACAGCGCGACCTCGCCCTTGTCCGTCGTCACCACCAGCACCGGCACCTTGCCGAGCGGCGACAGTTTCAGGAACCAGTCGGGCTTGTTGGCGAGGTCGATGTCGACCCGCTCGAACGGCACGCCCTTCTCGTTGAGCGCGATCACCGCACGCTGCACATAGGGACAAAGCTTGTGGCTGATCAGCTTGAGCGAGGCGGACGCTTTAAGTGAAGTAGTCATGGCGGTGGTCCCGGCGGTTGGATGCAACGTCATCCAATATAGATGCACTTGCATGTATCCGTCAAGATCAATGCATCTGCATTGACTGGCCTTGGTCCGAAGGTCTGGACCTCAGGGCCGCGCCATCACCCCGCCGGTCATCGGCATCGGCACGCCCGTGGTGGCCGGATAGGACAGCGGCAAGCCCTTCAGGCCGCGGGCGGCGAGGAAGCCGAAGGCCTGCGCCTCGATGGCGTCGGACGCCCAGCCGACCGCCTCGGCGGCCTCGACAGTCGCGGACCCGACACGCTCCCGCAGCATCTGCAGCATGGTCCGGTTGCGGGCGCCGCCGCCGCAGACGATCCAGCTCCGCGGCCTTCGTGGCAGCAGCGGGATGATGCGGGCGATCGCCGCCGCGGTGAAGGCGGTGAGCGTCGCGGCGCCATCCGCCGGCTGCACCTCGCCGAGCTTCAGCGCGGCAAAATCGTTGCGGTCGAGCGATTTCGGCGGTGGGCTTGCGAAGAACGGCAGCTCCAGCGCCCGCGCAATCCAGCCCTCATCGGCCTTTCCCTGCGCCGCGAACTTTCCGTCCGCGTCGAACGCCTGGTTCATGGTGCGGTACATGAAATCGTCGAGCAGCGCGTTGCCGGGACCGGTGTCGCAGGCAATCAGCGTGTCGTTGCCATCGATATAGGTGATGTTGGAGACGCCGCCGATATTGACCACGACGATCGGCCCTTCGCGCGCCAGCGAATTGGCGAGCGCGCGGTGGTAGACCGGCACGAACGGCGCGCCCTGCCCGCCGGCCTCGACGTCGGCGGCGCGGAAATCATGCATCACCGGGATATGGATCGCTTTCGCAAGCGCCGGCGCGTCGCCGATCTGCACCGTCAATCGCCTTTCGGGCCGGTGCAGCACGGTCTGGCCGTGGAAGCCGACGATGTCGATGTCCTCCGGCTTCAGGCGATTCTGGGCGACGAAGGCCGCCACCGCCTCGGCATGCGCCAGCGTCACCACGCGTTCGGCCTCGGCGAGAACTCCCGGCCGGGCATCGCGCTGCGGCAGGTGCACGGCTTCGCTCAGCGCCTGACGCAGCAGGCTACGCTCCGCCGGGCTATAGGGCCGGTAGCCGGACGGCCCGAAGGCTTTCACCTGCTTTCCGTCGGTTTCGATCAGCGCAACGTCCACCCCGTCCAGCGAGGTGCCGCTCATCAAACCGAGTGCCGTCAACATCATGGGATCAGCGTCCTCAAGAGCCCCCTCCGGCATGCCGATCTTGTGCCAGAGGGACACATCTTATAATGCCACAGGCCAAAGTGGCGGGCAGCAACCGAGTTCCCAGGTAAGACCCTTAAGTTGCTCCCAAAACAGTAAACCAAGAATTGTCAGGCACGCCGACAGATGACTGCATTCAAATCGGATTTCCTCAACATCCTGCAGGAACGTGGATTCATCCACCAGTGCTCCGATTTCGAGGGGCTGGACGCACTCGCCGCCAAGGGCGGGGCGACCGCCTATATCGGTTACGACTGCACTGCGCCGTCGCTCCATATCGGCCACTACCTGACCATGATGATCCTGCACTGGCTGCAGGAGAGCGGCAACAAGCCGATCACGCTGATGGGCGGCGGCACCACCATGGTCGGCGACCCCTCCGGCAAGGACGAAACCCGCGTGATCCGCAGCGTCGCCGAGATCGAGGCCAACAAGGCCTCGATCCGCGGCGTGTTCGAGAAGGTGTTGCGCTATGGGGATGGGCCGTCCGATGCGGTGATGCTCGACAATGCCGAATGGCTGAGGAAATTGAACTGGATCGAGATGCTGCGCGATGTCGGCCGGCATTTCTCGGTCAACCGCATGTTGACGATGGACTCGGTGCGCCTGCGTCTCGAACGCGAGCAGGAGATGAGCTTCATCGAGTTCAACTACATGGTCTGCCAGGCCTACGACTTCGTCGAACTGTCACGCCGCGTCGGCTGCCGCCTGCAGATGGGCGGCTCGGACCAGTGGGGCAATATCGTCACTGGCGTCGATCTCGGACGGCGCATGGGCACGCCGCAATTGTTCGCGCTCACGGCTCCCCTGCTCATGACCGCCTCGGGGGCCAAGATGGGCAAGACCGCCCAGGGCGCGGTCTGGCTCAACGCCGACCAGTTCTCGCCGTATGATTTCTGGCAGTACTGGCGCAACACCGAGGACGCCGACGTCGGCAAATTTCTGAAGCTGTTCACGACGCTGCCGATGAGCGAGATCAGGAAGCTCGAGGCGCTCGGCGGCTCCGAGGTCAACGAGGCCAAGAAGGTGCTCGCGACCGAGGCGACCGCGCTGCTGCACGGCCGCGATGCCGCAGATCAGGCCGCAGAGACCGCGCGCCGCACGTTCGAGGAAGGTGCGCTCGCCGAAAGCCTGCCGACGGTCGAAATTCCGCGGGGCGAACTGGATGCCGGTCTCGGTGTGCTCAACGCCTTCGTCAAGGCGGGCCTCGTCGTCTCCAATGGCGAGGCGCGGCGCCAGATCAAGGGCGGCGGCCTGCGCGTCAACGACGAGGCCGTCACCGACGAGAAGTTGGTGCTGTCGGCGGCCAGCCTGACGCCGGAGGGCGTGATCAAGCTGTCATTCGGCAAGAAGAAGCACGTCCTCATCAGGCCTGCATAGGCGTATGAGCTTTTCGCTGCTTGTCAGGGCGCGCCGAAGCGCGCTCCCTGATCGGCAATGGACCAGAACACACCCAGGGAAGATGCAACGCAGCAAGGCGCGGTGCGCACCGCGCTCGTCGTGCTCGCGCTGTGCTTCACACTGGCTGTACTCGGACGCGGCCTGAGCGAGAGTTTCACCGTCTTCCTCAAGCCGATCTCGGAAAACTTCGGCTGGGACCGTGCGCAGGCGGTTTCGATCTATTCCCTGACCTGGCTCATCAGCGGACTGACCGCGCCGCTGGTCGGACGCCTGTTCGATCATTCCGGGCCGCGCATCGTCTACGCGCTCGGGCTGTTGCTGCTCGGCTCGGCATTCCTGATCGCAAGCCATGCGCAGGCGCTCTGGCAATTCCAGCTCTCGATCGGATTGTGCGTCGGCATCGGCGTCGCCTTCATCGGCAATGTGCCGAACTCGATCCTGCTCGGTCGCTGGTTCGGCCCCAAGCTGCCGACCGCGATGGCGGTGGTTTATTCGGCCATGGGTGGCGGCGTGCTGGCGCTGCTGCCGGCCTCGCAGCTTTTGATCGATCATCTCGGCTGGCGCGAGACCTACCAACTATTCGGCTTTGCCACATTGGGTTTGCTGGTGCCGCTCATGTTGCTGCCGTGGCGGCTGTTCGCCTCGGGCTCGCCGCATATCGCCAAGAAGACCGATCCGGATTTCGTCGATCACGGCTGGACGCTTCCGAGCGCGATGCGTCACCACGCCTTCTGGGCGCTGTTCTCGACCTTCTTCTTCACCGCCGTCGGCATGTATGCGATCGCAGCCCAGATCGTGGCCTATCTGATCGACGCCGGCTTTCCGCCGCTGCAAGCCGCGACGGCCTGGGGCTTTTCCGGCGTCGTGCTGGTGTTCGGCATGCTCGGCGTGTCCGCGCTCGACGGGCTGATCGGGCGCAGGCCATCGGTGCTGCTCAGCTACGCGATCTCGATTCTCGGCATCGTCCTGCTCTGGCTGTTGCAGTACAGCCCCAACGTCATCGTGCTCACAGGCTTCGTCGTCTGCTTCGGCAGCATGATGGGATCGCGTGGGCCGCTGATCACGGCAACCGCGATGAAGATTTTTCGGGGTAAGCGTGTGGGCACCATCTTCGGCACCATCTCCATCGGCAGCGGTCTCGGCTCGGCGTTCGGCTCATGGAGCGGCGGCCTGATCCATGACGCGACCCATGGCTACAACGCGCTGCTCGCCTTCGCACTTGCGAGCGTGGTGCTCGGGATGATCCCATTCCTGATCGTGCCCGCCTTGCGGCGGTAAGTCTCTCAGAGGTAACCTGAGCGCATTCGCGTCACCGGGGAAATACGGATGGGGCTTGGCGCGAACAATCGCAAAAAACCGGATCGCGCGCGGCTGAATGTCCAGTCTGCGGTGTTTTGTCCGACATGACGAAAATGTCAGGCTGAATCGGGCTTGGGCGGCTTGCGAGGCGGAAGCGAATTTGGTCCAAGTCGCAGCATTGGATGGAGGGCAAAAACCAATGAACTTTCCGCATCTCGTTCGCTTTCAACCGGTTCTCTTGAGCCTGTTTCGCTTCGTCACCGGCCTCTTGCTGTTGCAGTACGGCATCGCCAAAATCTTCAAGTTTCCGGTGCTGCCGTACTTCGCGAACATACCGCCGCTGATCTACGCGGCCGGCACGATCGAGCTCGTGCTCGGCGCGCTCTTGATGATCGGCCTGTTCACCCGCCTCGCGGCCTTCATCCTCTCGGGTGAAATGGCCTTCGCCTACTTCATGGGCCACATGTTCAAGGGCGAGACGCCGGTGTTGCTGCCGCTGCTCAATGGCGGCACCGCGGCGATCCTGTTCTGCTTCGCCTGCCTCTATCTGTCGGCTGCCGGCGGCGGCTCGGTCAGCGCCGATGCGGCGATGGGCAAGGACTAGTCGGCGAGCGGCGCGATTGCGCGACGCCGATGCGCGAGTAACCGATGGCACCGGCAGCCTTGCCGGTGCCGCCTACCGAGAGCCCAGCACGTTCCAGATGAGAACGAGGGCCGCCACGAGCAGCATGGACATGATGAGGCGGTGAACGAATCGGTTCATTGGCCGTCCTGCGAAGCTCGATCGCCACCAAAGTCCGGGACCGATATCCTTCCGCAAAAATACGGGTGCTCGGCGATGCATGGCGTTTTGCCTGCAGGCTTGCGCACAAGGTTGCGCAGCGGCTGTCGCGCAGCGGGCCAAGGCATGGCTATGTTCATGAATGGTAAGAACTTCATGCTACCGATGCGAGCAATAACAACCATTTCGTAGAGGCTGCGATGAAGCTGCTGAGCCATCTGAAGATCCGCACCAAGCTCACCAGCATGGTCTGCCTCGCGGCTCTCACAGTCACGGCCATCATCGCGGGATCGGCCTTCCTCAGCAAGAGCCGCATGATGGAAGACCGGGTCCAGCAGATGAAGACCGCGGTCGACATGCTCTACAGCCTGGCCCAGTCGGTCCAGGACGACGTCACCGCCGGCAAGCTCGCTCAGGCCGACGCCAAGGCCCAGTTCCACATGCGCGGCCGGCGCATGAGCTTCAACGGCGGCCAAGGCTACCCGGTCGTCTACAACGCCGACACCTCCCTCCTCGTCAACGGCGCCAACCAGCAGCTCGAAGGCAAGATCACCGGTGCGGTGGACTCTAACGGCATCAAGATCGCCGACGCGATCATCACCGCCGGCAACCAGAACCTCCAGGGCGGCGTGACGTCCTATCTCTACCCCCGACCCGGCCAGACCGAACCTGTCCGCAAAACCGTATTCGCCCGCAAGTTCGCGCCCTGGGACGCGACGATCAGCTATGGCCTCTATGTCGACGACATCGACGCCGATGTCCGCGCGTTGACGCTGGAGCTCGCCGCGATCGGTGTCGGCCTGATGCTGCTGATGGCGACGCTGTCCTGGCTGATCGCCCGCGACGTGCTCGGCGCGCTCGACCGTCAGAAGACCCGCATGCAGGAGATTTCCGAAGGCGCCATCGACACGCCGGTCGAGGAAACCGGTCGCGGCGACGAGATCGGCCGCATGGCCGAGACCCTCGAAGTGCTCAGGCAGACCGCGTTGACGGCGCGTACCCTCGAGGCCGAGCAGGTCGCCACCAAGACCCGCAGCGAGCAGGAAAAACGCGACGCCCTGATCGCGCTCGCCGACCGCTTCGATGCCTCCGTCGGCCAGCTCGTCGGCCTGATGGCCTCCGGCTCCGGCGAGCTCGAGACCACCGCCAAGTCGATGTCGTCCACGGCCGAGGGCACCAACCGCCGCGCCGCCGTGGTCGGCTCCGCCGCCACCGAGGCAAGCCAGCGCGTCCAGACGGTTGCGGCCGCCGCCGAAGAACTCTCCTCCTCCATCACCGAGATCAGCCGCCAGGTCGCGCAATCCGCCGAGGTCACGGGACGCGCCGTGGACAGCGCGCGGCGCACCGACACCATCGTGCGCGCGCTCTCCGACGGCGCCCAGCAGATCGAGCACGTCGCCGAGCTGATCTCCAGCATCGCCGCGCAGACCAATCTGCTCGCGCTCAACGCCACCATCGAAGCCGCGCGCGCCGGTGAAGCCGGCCGCGGCTTCGCCGTCGTCGCCTCCGAGGTGAAATCGCTGGCGAGCCAGACCGCGGAAGCCACCCGCGAGATCGGTGACAAGATCGCCCAGATCCAGGGTGCGACCAAGGAAGCGGTGGACGCCATCGGCGGCATCACCGCCACCATCGAGGAAGTCAGCCGGATCGCCACCTCGATCGGCGCCGCCATCGAGGAGCAAGGTGCGGCCACCGCCGAGATCGCCCGCAGCGTCTCGCAGACCGCGGAAGCAACCAAGGAAGTCACCACCAATATCGGCGGCGTCGGCACGGCGGCGAACGAGACCGGCAACG
The DNA here is from genome assembly GCF_023073335.1 of Bradyrhizobium sp. 21. Classification (GTDB taxonomy): domain Bacteria; phylum Pseudomonadota; class Alphaproteobacteria; order Rhizobiales; family Xanthobacteraceae; genus Bradyrhizobium. Next base: position 141,681 of record NZ_JADPJG010000019.1, on the reverse strand, counting down.
CGGCCGGCATGGTGCTCGCGGCGGCCTCGAATCTCTCCAAGCAGGCCGAGCAGCTCTCCGGCGAAGTCGGGACGTTCCTGGCCGGAGTCCGCGCGGCGTAGGCTTCGCAGACAATTCCCCGAGAGATCCATCATGCCCCGTTCAGGCCATGACGCTGGGAAAAAGCAGCCGCGCTGCTATCGCCGTGCGAGGCTGCAACCGTTCGAGAGCTGCCGCGTCGATCCGGTCGAACCGTCGTTCGACTGCGCGGGGAATTCCTCGAACGGCGAGTTCTGCTTGCCGGTGTTGAACTCGAAGATCTTGCGGAACAGGCCTGGCGCCATCGCCGAGATCGGATTGACGCGCATCACTGGCGCTACGGGCGTGCCGACGACCTCGTAGGTGACGCCGATCAATCCCTCATTGTTGCCGCCGCCGAGGAAGATGCCGAACAACGGAATCTGGCCGAAGATATTGTTCACCCCGTACATCGGCACGAAGGTGCCGCTCATGCACACCTGGTTGCCGGGATAATCGATCGAGCCCTCGATGGTGGCGCCGATCATCGGCCCCTTCACCACGCCGTCGCGGATCGTGAGCGCACCGTTCTGCCGGGTGAATTCCGCGCGCAACGCCGTGAAGGCGACGCCGCTCTGCGCGCCGTTGGGGCCGCCCGCCGCGACGCGATCGAGTTGATCCATTCCCTTCACGGTGAAGTCGCGCACATTGATCAGACCTTCCCTGGTCGTCGGCTCGGACGTCGGCGGCTCCATCGCCACCACCATCTGGCCGCCGAAGACCTTGTTGGTGGTGTCGGCGAAGCGCAGCAGTGCGCCGGCGTCGTTGGTCTGAAGATAGATCACCTCGCGCGCGCCCTGCGCGCGGCCGCCGCGCAGGTCGGCTGCCACGGGCGTGTCGCGGCCAATCTTGCCGCTCAGCGTGAAGGCCTTGATGGCGCCGCTGCGCTTCGACATCTTGGCATCGACGCTGCGCATCGCCTCGCCGTTGAAGCCGGCGATCGCACCGAGCTTCACGTCGATGTCGAAATCGACGTTCTTCAGCTTGCTCTTGGCATCCTCCTTGGAATTGCCTGAGATCGCCGACTTCAGGAAGCCGCGGCCGTCGAACACGTCGCCGCGCATGGTGCCGCGCACCACGCCGTCCTGGCCACGCTCCACCTTCAACGACGTCTTGTCGCCATCGGACGGCGAATAGGTCGGGAAGTTCGCATTCACGAGGTCACCGTTCGGGTCGACCTCGACCGAGCCCTTGATCAAGGCGCCGCCGCCCTCGATGACGATGTCCTCCAGGCGCGTCGATTGCGCCGTCGGAACCACCTTGAAGCTGGCCTTGCCCGATTTGCCCGGCAGCTTGACCCAGCCCGGCAGGATATTGTCGAGCTTGACCGAGGTCAGGTCGGCCTCGATGCCGAGCTTTGTCGTCTGGTCGGGACCGCCGGCGATCTTGCCCGACAGCTTGATCGGCAAGGAGCCACTGACGGCGGGGCTCAGGTCGAATCCGAGGCGCGCGCGGCTCGCATCGTCCAGCGTGGTCTGCAATTTGACGTCCGCATCGCCCTCGGTCGGCTTGCGATAGTCGAGCGAGGCCGCCTGCCCGTTGATCTTGACGTCGCCCTTGACCTGATAGCCCTGGTTGTTGGCAACGATCTTGAGGGTGTTGGCCTCCAGCTTCTGGTTCATCACCAGCTTGTCGGCGGCAAAGCCGTTGAGGTCGGCGCTGACGCTGTAGTTGGTGTCGGCCTTGGTCAGCGCGCCCTTGACCGGCAGGCCGAGCTGGATGTTCGCCGAGAACGTCCCCTTGCTGGTGTTGGGATCGACGAAGGTCGCCGACAGGTCGCTCAGACGATCATTGGACAGGAGTTCTGCCGCCGCCGCCACCGGTCCGTCAGCGCGGAATCTGCTTCGCGACGGCGAGGGTTTCGGCGCCATGTCCGGCACCTCGAAGGTGAAATCGGAGATCGTGACCTTGCGGCCCGCGGGCGTATCGGCAATGCCCTGCCCGATGTTCACGGTCGCCGTGCGTCCGGTCACGCGCGCCTTCAAATCGGCATCGTGCACCACCGGCATCCCGTCGACGGGACGAACCGCGACGCCGGTCGCCACGATGTTGACCGACAGGCCGTCGTCAGGAATAGGCGGGCCTTTGCGCGGAAGGTTCTTCGTCGGCGAGTTGACGCCGATCTCGATGCGCTGGAGCGTCCCGCGCTCGATCCGCTCGATCACCCATTCGCGCAATTCGGGAACAACAAGCGTCGGCCACATCCGCTTCAGCGCCGAAGCCGACATCGGCGTTCCCGCGAAGCCCAGCGTCAGCCGCGGCTCGCCCGAATAGTCGATGGCGCCGGTGCCGGCGACGCCGATTTCGCCGTTGGAGATATCGGCCTGCGTCAACAGCAGCCGCTTGTGGTCGGTGTCGAAGCGGAAGCCGATCGCGATACGGTTGAAGACGAGCGGCGGCTCATTGTCGATGCCGCCCAGCAGGATCGAGCCGCCGCTGAAGCCGAGCTGCCAATCGTTGCTGTTGCCGTTCGGCGGCTCGAGATGGGCGAGCAGCGTGACGCGGTTGGCGCCCGAGAGGATCTTGAAGGGCGCGACCAGCACGCGCCTGTTCGAATCCCATTCGATGTTGATCTCGGCCGAGTCGATCGCCATCGGATAGTCGGGGGTGTCGGTGTCGATGATGTTGCCCGCACCGATCGCCATCTTGCCGCGGAAGAAGGTCGGCACGCCGTCGCGGCCGAGCTCGCCCTTGAGCTCGCCGGTCAGCGGCAGGTCGGCGGTGTAGGTGAGGTCCTTCACCCGCAGCGCCAGCAGGATGTTGGCGGTCGAGACCTTGTCGGCGCGAATGTCGACCGAGCGCACGCCGTTCGCTGCCGGGCCAATCGTGGCCCGCAGCGACCACGGACGCGCGCCCTCCTCGCCGAGGCTGAGCGCGACGCCTCCATTGCTCGGCCGGCGCAGGCTGAGCGTGATGTTCTCAAACGTCCATTTGCTGCCGCGCTGCTGATCGTCGACGATCAGATTGCCGTTCTTCAGACCGATTTCGTTCAGGTTCTGGCCGTCGAGGCCGGTCAAGCTCAGACTGTCGAGCCAGTCGAGGCCCTGAAGAATGCCAGTCGGGGCCGCTGCCTGGGGGATGGCTTGCGATGCGGCCTGGGAAGCTCCTTGGGAGGGGTCTTGACCCGCAGGCCCCGTGGCGAATGGCGGCGGCGGGACACCGTTGCGCGGGAATGTCGGCGGCAGGCCCGCATCCTTCTTGGAGGCGACCCCGGTCGCGAGCGGCTTTGCGGTGTCGCCGGCCGACACGGTGACGGTGCCGTCAGGCGCGATCCGGATCGCGAGCTCGGCATCGACGAGGTTGAGGCTTTCCGCGCGCAGATGCCCCATCAGCAGGCCCGCACCCGACAATTTCACCTCGGCCTTGGGCGCGGTGGCGACGATGGCGTGATCGTGGTCGCGCACAATGATGTCACGGATGCGCACGGCGATCCGGATCCGCCCGGCCCGCTCGATCTGGGTGCCGCCGACCTCAACCGTGTTGCCGTGGCCGATATTGTCCTCGATCGCGGCGGCCAGCCACGGCGTCGCGATGTCGAGATTGATGGGACCGGCGCCGAGCCGCCACCACAGCGCGCCGAAGCAGCCGACGAAGATGACGACCAAGGCACCGACGACCACGGCCACGCGTTTCAGCCAGCGGCCACCGCCCAGGGCGCGGCGCAACGACCCAAACCCCTCACCGAAGCGATGGAAGCCCGAATTGGAACGCGACAACAGTCGGCGCGCCCGATGGCCCGCCGCCGCTTCCTGATCCGGATCCCAATCGGGGTCGTCCCATTGCTGCGGCTCTGGTTGGCCACCGCGCCGATCCACATCCCGATTGCCATCCTGGGGCGACGTATTCCTTGCCATTGCCTCTCGATACAGGCGCCCGTCGTGGGACTGAGCGCCGCCGGGACCGCAGCCGTCGACCGGAAGCGAAGCCCCCTGCGCCGGCACTGCCGCCATACCTCGAATATTCCTGCTGTTCGTCATTTCGCCCCGGGAGCGCGTTCAACGAGCAGTGGGGTGGTGCGTGGAATTTCTTGTAACCATACTCCGGCGTCGTCAGACTCGCCCACACGAGGGCACGATTCCGGCACACCGGACGAAGGCTGTAATACCGCTTTGGTTGACCCGCCGAAAGCGACGAAAGGAAGGCGTATGTCCAAGAAATCCCGAAAGAAATCGTCCAAAACGCCCTCCGGCAGGCCGACCGCTAAAAAGACGCCCCTGAAAACGCGGGCTGCGACTCAAACAAAGTCCGCGAAGACACAGCGGACACCGGCGAGCAAATCGACCGGGACCATAGCAAAGACAGCATCGCACGGGGCCGCATCGAAACAGTTAAATTCTTCCAAATCGGCCGCCGCGCCCGCAACGGCGGCGAAGGCCGCCTTGGCCGAGGGCCGGAAGGCTCCCGCCTTCCGCCTGCCCCGCGACGGCGGCGGTGTCGTCGCACTGTCGGATTATGCCGGCCAGAAGCTCGTCATGTTCTTCTATCCGCGCGCCGACACGCCGGGCTGCACCAGGGAGGCCATCGACTTCACGCGGCTGGCCGGCGCCTTCGCCGCGGCCGGCACCGCCGTGCTCGGCATCTCCGCTGATCCGTTAAAGGCCCAGGACAAGTTCCGCGACAAGCACGGACTCGGCGTCCCCCTCATCTCGGACGAAAAACACGAGATGCTGGAGGCGTATGGCGCCTGGGGCGAAAAATCCATGTATGGCAAGACCTTCCTGGGGATTCTTCGCACCACGATACTGCTTGGCGCCGACGGCAAGGTCGCCAAGGTCTGGCGCAACGTCCGGGTCGACGGCCACGCCGACGAGGTGCTGGAAGCGGCAAGAAGCCTTTAACCAATTCTTTAAATTTGAGCGGTTCCGTTTCCGGAAAATTAACCATGACCGGCCCAGATTGCTGCGGCAATTAGGCCGTACGGACTCATCCGACCGGCGCGGGAGTGCCGATGTCGAAAAGTTCTGCCCAATACTCGCAGTACCCCCAACATCACGCTCACGACCACGGACGGGCTTTTCATCGCCGTCCTGCCGCGGTGGCAACCGCGATTCCGCTTCCGGACACCGACGACGCCTACACCATCGTGCATCACGGCAAGCAGGTTCGCCTGGGGCCTGTGGTGTTCTGGATCGTGGTCGGCACCGTCGTGTTGCTCGGGCTCTGGTCGGCCGCAACCGCCACCTATTTCGCCTTTCGTGACGACGTCCTCACCCGGCTGATCGCCCGGCAGGCTGAGATGCAATATGCCTATGAGGACCGCATCGCCGAGCTGCGTGCCAAGGTCGATCGAACCACCAGCCGGCAGCTGCTCGACCAGGAGCAGTTCGACCAGAAGCTCGACCAGATCATGAAGCGCCAGACGGCGCTGGAGTCCCGGGCCACGGCGCTCGGAGCCATGCCTGATGTCACCGGATCGATTCCCCGTTCCACCCCGCAGCGTGGCGACGCCAGCCAGACGACGACGCAGGGCACGCCGAAGCCCTCGCCGATCAGCGACACCGTGATCTTCGTGGCGCCACCGGATCGCGAAGCGCGGCTGGAGTCGCGCGCGCCGACGGTCGTGGCACCGCCGACCAATCAATTCGCCAAGAACCAGGGGTTCGACAACGTCGTCGTTCGGCTCACGACCTCGCTTGACCAGGTCGAGCGTCGCCAGATGGCGGCGCTCAGCGCCGTCGAGGAAGGCATGGATTCGCGCATGCGCCGGATGCGCGGCGTCGTCAGCGACCTCGGCCTGAACCTCGCCAATCTCGAGGCCGCCGTGCCGCGCACCGCGATGGGCGGGCCTTTCGTCCCGGTCAAGCTGACGGCCAATGCCGGCGTGTTCGAGAAGCAGCTCTCACGCATCAACACCACGCGCGCCGAGATGGACCGTCTCAACCGCACGCTCGCACTCGTGCCCTATCGCAAGCCCGTCATCGGCGAGGTCGAGTTCACCTCCGGCTTCGGGGTGCGCAGCGATCCCTTCCTCGGCCGGCCCGCGATGCACACAGGGCTGGACTTCCGCGCCGCCACCGGCGATCCCGTTCGCGTCACCGCCAACGGCAAGGTGGTCTCGGCCGGCTGGTCCGGCGGCTACGGCCGCATGATCGAGATCGACCACGGCAATGGCCTTGCGACCCGCTACGGCCATCTCTCCGAGATCAATGTCAAGGTCGGCGAACTCGTGAAGATCGGCCAGGTCGTCGGGCTTGTCGGGTCGACCGGCCGTTCCACCGGCCCGCATCTGCATTACGAAACCCGTATCGACGGCGAAGCGGTCGATCCGCAGAAGTTCTTGCGCGCAGGCGTACGGCTCAGCGCGGGCTAAAGTCCATTCGCCCGGGCCCCCCCTCCGCGGTCCTCGATGGAACTTCCGAGTTCCATTGGAGTTCATTAAGCCTCTGAACAGGCGCGGGGTTCTCATGCGACAGACCGATCCGAAAGCTCGCCCGGCGAAGGGCAACGCGGAGGACCCGCACAGCAGGGCGGCCCAGCTCTTCGGCGAGATCGCCAGCAGAACGTCTCAAGCTGCCGGGCGCGCGCTCACGTTCATGATCGCAGCCGGCATCGTCCTGATCTGGGCAATCACCGGTCCCATCTTCCACTATTCCGACACATGGCAGCTGGTGATCAACACTGGCACCACGATCGTGACGTTCCTGATGGTCTTCCTGATTCAGAATTCCCAGAATCGTGACGGCGCCGCCATCCAGGTGAAACTCGACGAACTGATCCGTGTGAGCGCAGCACACAATTCATTCGTCGGGATCGAGCATTTGACCGACGACGAGATCGACGAGATCCGCACCAAGTGTGAGCTTCGCGCCCAAGCCGAGAAGGTCGGGGACGAGACGGTGAAAAAAGCCGGCAAGAAAGCCAAACGCGCCGCCGACCTCGTCACCGAATGAAAGCCGACGGCTACCATAGCCACGCCCACAGGCAACAAGCGGTCCAGGAATATCGAGACCATCATCAAGCTGGAGGAAGAGGATGAGCGCCGGCTATCGTCGATCCACAGAGCGTCGTACAAGGTCGGATGGTTCGTCGGCACCGTGGACTTCGTCATCTCGCAATTGGTGCTCGTCGTGCTCTGGGCTTTGTGGAATTTGTACCGTCCGGCTCCATTCGATCCCTATCCATTCCCTCTCCTGTCGGCCTTCCTCGCCCTCGAAGCGGTGCTGCTGACCTCGTTCGCGCTCATCCGCCAAAACGCGATGGATCAGCAGTCCGAACGACGAAATCACCTCGACCTGCAGATCAATCTGCTTGCCGAACGCGAGGCCGACAGCATCCTCAGGGCGCTGGGCGTGATTGCAGCAAAATTCGACATCGAACTGCCGCGAGACGCCGAGATCGACGGGGTGGAACGCGATACGCAGGTCGAGAGCATCGCCCGCGATCTAAGGTCTCAGAAAGACGAGGCGTCCGCCTGAGCCTGCGGGGCAATCCCCTTCATTCGGAATAGCTCCGGGGCTTGTTTCGCGACATCAGCCCCAGCCGGCTACTGGCTGCGCTCGTGGCCGACCTCACCGGTGATGACGTCGCCGAACAGCTCCCAGGCCTGCCCGTTGAAGCGCATCAGCTGCATCTGCTCGATCGGGAAATAGTCGTCTGGTGACGTGTTGACCATGATGCCAGGCAGCATCAGGTCGGTGTGAAAATCCTTCAGGCTGGCGGCCTGCTTCATCACGTTCTCACGTGTGAGGTTGTCGCCGCACTGCTTCAGCACCTGCGCCATCGCCTCCGCCTGGACGTAGCCGTAGAGATTGTTGGCATTGGCCTTGTCGCCTTCAGGGTAATATTTGTCCATGAACGCGCGCCATGCCAACACCGCCTGATCCTTGTCCCAGGTCGGATCGGTCGGGTCCTTCAGATACGCAGTCGAGATGATGTCCTTGGAATAGTCGAGCCCGGCCGGCTTCAGTACCGAGGCGATCGACGTCGCAGTGTTGCCAAGGAAGAATTTTGGCTTCCAGCCGAGCTCGCCGACCTTCCGGATCGCCTGGGCCGACCCCTTCGGCGCCGCCCAGGAGAAGAATATATCGGCGCCGGAATCGTGCAGCGCCACGATCTGCGAGTCGATCGAGGGATCGCTGACCTCGTAGGATTTGTCGGCGATGATCATGTTCGCCTTGTCGCCGAGCCCGTCCTTCAGGCCCTTGAACTGGTCCTTGCCGGCGTCGTCGTTCTGCCAGAACACCGCGATCTTGCTGTTCGGAAAATGATCGCGAATGTATTTTGCATAGATGCGGCCCTCGCTCTGGTAGTTCGGCTGGAATCCCATGGTCCATGGAAAATTCCTGGGGTCGCCGAACTTGGTGCCACCGGAAGCGACGAAGAGCTGCGGCACCTTCTTGGCGTTCATGTATTTCATGATCGCGGAGTTCGAAGGCGTGCCGAGCGGCTGGAAGATCAAGAGCACCTCGTCGCTCTCAACCAGCTTGCGCGCCTGCTCGATCGCCTTTGGCGGCGAATAGGCATCGTCATAGCTGATGAAGTTGATCTTGCGGCCGTTGATGCCGCCCTGGTCGTTGATCATCTTGAAGAACGCGGCCTCGGTCTTTCCGATCACGCCATAGGACGACGCCGGCCCGCTATAGGGCATGATGTTGCCGAGCTTGATGTCGGTGTCGGTGGCGCCGGGATCGTATTTTTTCTGCGCCAGGGCCGCTGTCGTGACGAGCACGCCGGCAGCAAGAATGGCGAGGGCAGCAAGGTTATTGCGACGACCCGGCATCGTTCTCTCCCCTGTTTTGTAGTCTTGTTTTGCCGAGAGTGTCGCAAGGCCGCCTGCGGCTGGCAAGCGCCGCGATTTTCCGTACGGTAAAACGGCGGCTCCGGAACTATGTGCCGCGCCGCAGCAGGTTCGCGAGGCGCCCGTCGATCACCAGCAATGCGCTGCCGATCACAAGAGCGCCCGCGATCTCGCGCATGGAGATCGGCTCGCCCAGCACAAGCCATCCCAGAAGAACGGCGGTGACGGGAATGAGCAGCGTCACCAGCATCACATTGGTCGCGCCCGAGCGCCGCAGGATCTGGAAGAAGACGATATAGGCGAGCGCCGTCGACAGGCCGGCAAGGCCAAGCACCGCGAGCCATGTCGTCACGCCCGGCATCGAGAGACGCCACGGCTGCTCCATTGCGCCGGCGACGATCGCCATCATCACCGTGGAAGCCATCAGTTGAAATGCTGCCGTCCCCAGCGGGGCTGCGTCCTTCAACAACCGCCGCGCCGCCAGCGCCGCAAAGCCATAGCTGAAGGCGCCGCCGAGGCAGAGCAGGATGCCGAGCCCCTGCCCTGCCCGTGTTTCAACGCCCCATCCGCGCAGGATGATCACGCCGGCAAGCCCGAGGCCACGCCGGCCACGCGGCGCAGCCGTAAGGCCTCTTCGCCTGCCGCCGCCATCACGATCACCGTGAACAGCGGCGTGGTGGCATTCAGGATCGACGCCAGCCCGCTTGGAATGAAAGTCTGGCCGATCACGATCAGCGAGAACGGGATGACGTTGTTGAGAAGCCCAATCGCGACAAACGGCTTCCAGCCGGCTATGCCCCGGGGGAAACTGATGCCCTGTATGCGGAGCAGCGGCAGCAGAATGGCCGATCCGAGTGCAACGCGCAAAAGCACCAGCGTGAGCGGCGGCAATTCCCGCAGCGCAGCGCCGTTGAAAAAGAACGAGCCGCCCCAGAGCACCGAGAGCACAGCAAGCAGCGACCAGTCTCGCGCGTCGATCCGGTTGTCATTGGGGGGCATGGAGTCTCATATCGGCGGCCGAGCCTGTCGCCTAGGACGGGGCGGCGAACAAGGCCACCCGATTTCCGACAGATTTACTGAGGAGGTCCGCTGCGTCGGGCGCCACCCGCAATATCGAGCTAGATCCGTAAAGGATAGTAGACGCGGCGAAGAAGCGCGCCCAAGAGGCCACATCGCTGCTCGCGCAATACGTGATCATGCCGGATCGCCAGCGGATAGAATCGGTGCGTGCGCCCGTGGAGTAGAGGCCAACGGGTATTGCAACTATTGGGGAAAGCATTACGCTCTGTAAGCTTTGGGAGCGAGCATTGGAACGAAGATCAAAAGCGGTACCAGAACAGTCAGCTGAAAAGTTTATTCTGAAGGACTGGGCGGTTTTCGTTCCAACGTTGGGGACTGCGCTTGCTATTTCCTGGCAGGTTGGAAGCCTATTTCCTCTTGGCGGATTCTACTTCTTTGGCCTATCGGATCATCTGGTAGCGGCGTCCAAGTCCTTGCCCATAGGGTTGGCATTATCCGCACTGGTGGTAGTCTGTTACACAGTGTTTCTCTCTAATCGTTCGCCAAGCGAACTATCGAATTTTGCTGTTAAGGCGGCACTATGCGTCGCTCTCATTGGATATCCGTTAACGGCTCTGTTCGCTTATCTTGAATGGAATGACATCGAGATGCCGTTCGTACTCAGCGCGTTGACATTGTCCTTGCTCGTTACATTTTTGGGGATTGTTACCAGACATCCAATAGACGGTAGTCTGCTTCTGTTCATGATTTTTACATTGCTCATTATGCTTTCGACGTCATTCGCGAATGATCTGACGCTGTGGCGGCTCTCTCGCATTGAGGATGGGAAGTTTCCGTTATCCTCGATTGTGTCGAAGAGTGGCGGCGTATCCAAGGGGGTTGTTTTTATGGCAGGAGATCGTGGGTACCTCCTTTACGCGCCTCGCCGATCTGTCACGTTTATTAGATCGGATGAAGTTGTGATGATTGACATTGCACGATCGAGAGGTATCGCTTCCCACTAACGCAGAGTTCCGACCGAGGCTGCCCCATGTTCAGGTACTCGGCTAGGAGGGCATCTTCGGTCGCGATACCAACTCGATCATCTTGCCTTCGTCGTCGTCAGGCATCGCGGCCTTCGCTTGCGCGTAGGCCTCCACCGCGGCGCGCCCGACCAGCGGCTTGTCGGCCAGCAGGCTCTCGGCGAGCTTCACCGCGTAGGCGGCATCCTTGTGCCGCAGCGCTGCCGTGAACGTCGCGCCGCTGAAATCGCGGGCGACCATGCGCCTGGAGTGGCGTTGCACCTGCGGGCTCGCGGCAACGCCAGCCTGGATCGAGTCCAGTACGAGGTTCATGTCGAGCCCGGCCTGCTCGGCAATGGCAAGCCCCTCGGCGAGGCCGGCGATCTGGATCGCGCCCATCAGGTTGTTGATCAACTTGTAGACCGTGCCGGCGCCGACCGCGCCGAAATGGCGGATGGTCGAGCCGATCGGTGTCAGATAGGGCCGCGCGCGTTCGAGATCGGCGGCATCGGCGCCGACGAGCAGCGTCAGCTTTCCGCTCGCTGCCGCATCCGGCAATCCCGTCACGGGGCAATCGATATAGATCAGCCCGCGCGCGTTCATTTCGCGGCCCATCTCGCGCGCATGGTCATAGGAGACGGTGGAGCATTCGATCGCGATGGTGCCTGATTTCGCCGTCTTGGCCGCGCCTTTGGGCCCGAGCCAGACCGCGCGCGAGGCCTCGTCATCGGCGACCATGGTCACGACGGCGTCGGCGTCGATCGCCGCGTCCTCAGGCGAGGTCGCCCACTGCGCGCCGCGCGCGATCAGGTCTTCCGCCTTGGCCTTGCTGCGATTCCACAGCGTCACCGTGAAGCCGGCATCGAGATAGCGCCCGGCCATGCCATGGCCCATCCGCCCAAGCCCGATGAAGGCGATCCGGGGCATCAGTCTACGTCCTCGATGTCGGCGCCGGGTGTGCCGAAGGCGCGCTGCGCCAAAGTCGCGGCCATGAACTCGTCGAGATCGCCGCCGAGCACGCCTGATGTGTCGGAGGTCTGCACACCCGTGCGCAGATCCTTCACCATCTGGTAGGGCTGGAGCACGTAGGAGCGGATCTGGTGACCCCAGCCGATGTCGGTCTTGGCGGCCTGGTCGGCGGCGGCTTTCTCTTCGCGCCGCTTCAGCTCGATCTGGTAAAGCCGTGCGCGCAGCATGTCCCAGGCCTGCGCCTTGTTCTTGTGCTGGGAGCGGCCGGCCTGGCAGACCACCGCAACGCCGGTCGGAATATGCGTCAACCGCACCGCGGATTCGGTCTTGTTGACGTGCTGGCCGCCGGCACCGCCCGAGCGCATGGTGTCGACGCGGACGTCGGATTCCTTGATGTCGATCTTGATGGTGTCGTCGATCACCGGAAATACCGCGACCGACGAGAACGAGGTGTGTCGCCGGGCGTTGGAATCAAATGGCGAGATGCGCACCAGGCGATGCACGCCGGCCTCGGTCTTGAGCCAGCCATAGGCATTGCGGCCGGAGACCTGGATCGTGGCCGACTTGATGCCCGCCTCTTCGCCGTCGGACTCTTCCATGACCTCGACCTTGAAGCCGTGGGTCTCGGCCCAGCGCGTATACATGCGCAGCAGCATCTGCGCCCAGTCCTGGCTCTCGGTGCCGCCGGCGCCGGCATGAACCTCGAGATAGGAATCGAAGCCGTCGGCTTCGCCCGACAGCAGCGCCTCGAGCTCGCGCCGCGCGACTTCCTTCTTGAGGTTCTTCAGTGCCGTTTCGGCTTCCTTGACGACGCCCTCGTCGCCCTCGGCTTCGCCGAGCTCGATCATGCCGATGTCGTCTTCGAGCTCCTGCATGACCTTGCCGATGCCGGAGAGCGAATCCTCAAGCGAGGTGCGCTCCTGCATCAGCTTCTGGGCCTTCTGGGGATCGTTCCAGAGGTTGGGATCTTCTGCGAGCTTGTTCAGCTCAGCGAGGCGCGCCGTCGATTTCTCGACGTCAAAGATGCCTCCTCAGCAGCCCGACAGACTGCTTGATCTCTTCTACCAACCGTTCGATTTCGGCGCGCATGTGGTTCTCTGGTCTCGCGGAATTGGTTCCGCGTCTGATTGCAACGGGGATGTAGCGGCGGCGGCTGCAAAGCGCAACCGCCGGAACCGCGATCGTCCGTCTTATCCGCGGCCTAGTACAGCCCGCCGGTGCCGGGGCGCATGAAGAAGCCGGAATCCGGCTGCTGCTGCTGCGACGCCGGCATGCGGCCGTCGGCGTCAGCTACGCCGATAACCGAGTAATTGTCCGGCGGCGCCGTGCCCGGCTTGAAGGCTTCGAGGATGGTTCCACCGGACTCGCCGGGGCCGGCGCGCATGCCGGTCTTGGAGACGACGCGGACCAGCTTGATGCCGGCCGGCACCTTGAACGGAACCGCGGGCTTGTCGGCGAGCGCGAGCTGGAGGAAGTCGCGCGCGATGGGAGCGGCCAGATGGCCGCCGGTCGCGGCGTTGCCTTTGCCGAGCGGACGCGGCTTGTCGTAGCCCATATAGATGGCGACGGCGACGTCGGGCGAGAAGCCGACGAACCAGGCGTCCTTGGCCTCGTTCGTGGTGCCGGTCTTGCCGGCGATCGGCTTGCCGACCTGCTTGACCACGGTCGCGGTACCGGCCTGGACCACGCCTTCCATCAGCTCGGTGATCTGATAGGCGGTCATGGAATCCAGCACCTGCTCGCGGCGGTCGATCAGCTGCGGCTCGTTCTGGTTCTTCCAGCCGCCCGGCGCGTCGCAGCCGCGGCATTCGCGCTGGTCGTGCTTGAAGATGGTGTGGCCGTAGCGGTCCTGGATACGGTCGATCAGGGTCGGCTTCACCCGGCGGCCGCCATTGGCCAGCATCGAATAAGCCGTGACCATGCGCATCGCCGTGGTCTCGCCGGCGCCGAGCGCGTAGGAGAGATAATTCGGCAGCTCGTCATAGACGCCGAAGCGGCGCGCATATTCGCCGATCAGAGGCATGCCGATGTCCTGCGCGAGGCGCACCGTCACGGTATTGAGCGACTGCCGCAGCGCGTTGCGCAGCGTCACCGGTCCCTGGAACTTGCCCGAGGAGAAGTTTTCAGGCCGCCAAACGCCGGCGCCCTGGCCCTGGTCGATTTCGATGGGCGCGTCGAGCACGACCGTCGAGGGCGTATAGCCGTTGTCGAGCGCAGCCGAATAGACGATCGGCTTGAACGACGAACCCGGCTGCCGATAGGCCTGCGTGGCGCGGTTGAACTGGCTCTGGTCGAACGAGAAGCCGCCGACCATCGCCAGCACGCGGCCGGTCCAGGGGTCCATCACCACCATCGCGCCGGACACTTCGGGGATCTGGCGCAGCCGGTACTGGCCCTCGACAGGGGTGCCGTCCTTGTAGAGCGGATCGGCATAGATCACGTCGCCGGGCTGGAGCACCTGCGACACGGCGCTCGCCGCCCTGCCCTTCGTAGCTCCCGAGGCGGCCCTTGCCCATTTGATGCCGTCGAGCGTGATCAGGCCGGTCTCGCGCTGCTTGCTCACGGCGCCGCCGAGTTCGCGGGGCGGCTGGAAGCCGATGCGCGCCGACTGGTCGCTGGTCTCCAGCACCACCGCCATGCGCCACGGCGAGATGTCGGAGAGTGATTTGATCTCGGCGAGCTTCACGCCCCAATCGCCCGACGTGTCGAGCTTGCTCATGGCGCCGCGATAGCCCTGCTGCTCGTCATAGTTCACGAGACCCGCGACCATGGTCTTGCGCGCCATGACCTGGATCTTTGGATCGAGCGTGGTGCGGACCGAGAGGCCTCCTTCGTAGAGCTTCTTCTCGCCGTAGCGCTCGAAGATGTCGCGGCGAACTTCCTCGGCGAAATATTCGCCGGCGAAGGTGTGGGCACCGTTGGATCGGCTGGTGACGGCCAGCGGCTCCTTGCGGGACTTCTCCGCGTCAGCCTGCTTGATCCAGCCGTTTTCCAGCAGACGGTCGATCACGTAGTTGCGGCGCTCGATGGCGCGGTCGCGGTTGCGGACCGGATGCAGCGTCGCGGGCATCTTCGGCAGCGCCGCGAGATAGGACGCTTCCGCCACCGTCAGCTCGTTCACCGACTTGTCGAAATAGACCAGCGAGGCGGCCGCGATGCCGTAGGCGCCAAGGCCGAGATAGATTTCATTCAGATACAGCTCGAGGATCTTGTCCTTCGAGTAGGTCTTCTCGATGCGCATCGCCAGCAAGGCTTCCTTGATCTTGCGCGCGAAGGAGACCTCGTTGGTCAGAAGGAAGTTCTTGGCGACCTGCTGGGTGATCGTGGAAGCGCCCTGCGGACGGCGGTTGGAACCGTAGTTCTGAATGTAGGCCACGCCGGCGCGCGCCATGCCGGTGTAGTCGATGCCGCCATGCTCGTAGAAATTCTTGTCCTCGGCCGCGAGGAAGGCGTTGATCACGAGCTTCGGTACCGCCTGGATCGGCAGGTAAAGCCGCCGCTCCTTGGCGTATTCGCCGAGCAGCGAGCCGTCGACCGCGTGCACGCGGGTCATCACCGGCGGCTCATAATCCTGCAGCTGAGAGTAGTCCGGCAAGTCCTTGGAGAAATGCCAGATCAGGCCTGCCACGGCCCCGACACCGACAAGGAACAACACCGTTCCCGCGGCGAACAGGAAGCCCATGAACCGCACAAGCAAGCGCATTATGTGTCTATCCGTTCAAACTCTGGATCAGCCCAGTATCAGCCCCATGGGACCTAAAAACTGGCACCCAAAACTGGTGCCAACCTCACGTCGCGAATTCATCGACCTACGCAATCACATCAAGGCCGGACCTAAAGACGCTTGCCGAGCGGGATTCTCTCCGATTCCGGAACCCCCTGCGGCATTTTTATAAAGCGACCGCTGTGGCCAAACTAGGGCTTTTGCGGCGGGACGGAAAAACCCTTTCAATTCGAAGATTCCCGGGCCGTCAATTTGACGATCCCGCCGTGGCCATTCGCTTGGCCAAGAAGCCATCAATAGCCTGCGCCATCGCGCCCACGGCCTTGGACCGCCAGCCCTCGGAGACCAGATGCTCGAGGTCGCCCTTGTTGGAGACATAGCCGATCTCGACCAGCACCGAGGGCACATCGGGCGCCTTCAGGACCCGGAAGCCGGCCGACTTCAGGGGATGCTTGTGCATCCGCACCGTCGACTTCATTTCGCCCATCAAGAGGCGGGCAAAACGGCTTGAAAAGGTACGCGTTTCCCGCTGGGTGAGGTCGATCAGGATGTCGGCGACATCGGTCGGCTCCTCCGCGAGGTTGAAGCCGGCGATGGCGTCCGCGCGGTTTTCCGCGTCCGCCAGCCGCTGCGCCTCGGCGTCGGAGGCTTTGTCGGACAGCGTGTAGATGGTCGCGCCCTGCGCATCGCCCTCGGCACGCGGCAGCGCGTCGGCGTGGATCGAGACGAACAAGGCCGCCTTGAGGCCGCGGGCGACTTTCACCCGGTCGTTGAGCGGGATGAAGGTATCGTCGTCCCGTGTCATCACCACGCGGTACTTGCCGGTCTTTTCCAGCCGCTCGCGCAGCGCCACGCCAAACGCCAGCACCAGATTCTTCTCGCTCTCGCCGCTCGACTGCGTGCCGTTGTCGATGCCGCCATGGCCGGGATCGATCACGACCACCGCGCGGCCATCGGCCTTCTGCCCGGCTTCAGGATGCGCAGATGCGGGAACCGTCGCGGGCGGCGGGTCGGCAATTGCCGGCCGCAGCTCAGGACGGATTTCCGGAGCCAGCGACGATACGAAGGCGGTGCGATCGACCTCTTCGAGCTCGAGCACGAGCCGAGCCGGCTGACCGTTGGCGGCCTCCACCACATAGGAATTGGCGATCTTGGCCGGCCCCGTCAGGTCGAACACGATTCGGGATCCGCCGGGCATCACCAGACCGTAGCGGAAGGCCTTGACCAAGCCCCGTCCCCCGGCCCCGGTGCCCGCGGGGAGTTGAAAATTGACCTGGGGGACGTCGATCACCACCCGATACGGCTCAGCCAAGGTGACGGCGCGGAAGGTCACGGCCTGGTCGATGTCGAGAATAAAGCGCGTCTGCTTGCCGTCGCCGGCCAGCCGGGCAGCCGAGGCGGTTGGGAAACCCGCTGATGCAACAGAGGGTTGGGGCGGACTTTCCGCTGCCTTCAGGCGCGAGGAATCAGCACATGGCAAGGCCGCGGCGCAAAGAAGCGCGCATCCCAGCAAGACCCTTTGATTTGCGCGGCTCGCCACCGATTCCGTGCCTCCGAGCAGCCTTTTTAAGGCAATAGAACCACAGGGTTAAACGATCCTTAATGACAGATGCGCGAAATTCGCTGACTGTGACCGCCGTGCGACGCTCCCTTGCACGGATGGCCCATTCCACGTATGTACGGAATGCTGACGGCCGATATTTCCGGTTGTGTCGCATTCAGCCTCCCGGTGCAGCGCCGGAACTCTCAAGGTTTGGGAATTCCAGCGTTTTTCCGTTCCCCTCTAAGTCCAGCGCGGTGCGCGGCAGCGAGGTGGAGCGGGGTAAGCCCCGGCGGCGGACGGTCCCCGGGTACCACCACGTTTCCGGGACGGTTCTGACAGCGGCGCAACCCGTTACCCGGTCCCTTAATCCCAAGGGAGCGGTTCGTAATCCCAAGGCGAGCGCGCTCGCGCCATGCCTGGCCAGCAGCAACTGATTGAAGGGCGGCCTCGCCGCCCAGTGTTTCATACGGGCCGACGCTTGATGCGCCAGACTGTGCCGACGAATTCTGAAGGACCATTCGCGACGCTGCGGAGTGACAATTCCGCGCGCCGCTTCGGTCCTGAAGCTTCCGTTTCGGCAAGGCGCGAGAGACGGCGTTTCGGCCTTCCCCTCAGCCCCGAATCAGGTGGACCGTCGCGTCACCCGGCAGCGCTCTTCGCGCCCACGGTGAATAGCGCCCGCCGCCGCCAAGAGTTAAGACATGCCCAACAAGATGTTGATCGATGCCACCCACCCGGAAGAGACGCGGGTCGTCGTGGTCCGCGGCAATCGCGTCGAAGAGTTTGATTTCGAGACCGCGCAGCGCAAGCAACTCCGCGGTAATATCTACCTCGCCAAGGTCACGCGGGTCGAACCCTCGCTCCAGGCCGCCTTCGTCGAATATGGCGGCAACCGCCACGGCTTCCTCGCCTTCAGCGAAATCCATCCCGATTACTACCAGATCCCGGTCGCCGACCGGCAGGCGCTGATCGAAGCCGAGGAGCAGGCCCATCGCGAGGCCGAGGAAGAGAGCGAGAACCGTTCCCACGGCCGCCGCCGCTCGCGCCATCGGAACTCGCGCCGCCGCAGTCAGGGCGAACGCGTCCGCAGCGACGTCGTCGAAGGCGCCGATCCCGCGGCCCAGCCGGTCCAGGGCGAAGCTCTGCCCGACGGCGCCTTGCACGAGGGTGAGCACCTGCACGCCGGCGAGGAGCATCACGGCGAGCACGAAGGCCACGATCATCACGGTCACGGCGATCACGACCACGAACATGGTCACGACGATCATCATCATGCCCATGGCGACGATCATCACGCCCACGATCATGACGACCATGGTCATCACGACGAGCACGATCATCACCACCATGATCATGCCGACGAGACGCCGGCGCCTGTCGCAGCAATCGGCGCCGAGCCCGCGGTCGCCGCCGAGGCCGTTGCCGAGTCGCAGGAGGTTCCCTCCGAAGTACACACCGAAGATTTCGCCGAGGCCGTGACATCAGCCGCTGAACCTGCCGACGCCGTGTACGCCGCCGGCGAGCACGCCGAGGCTCCGCATCACGATTCCGACGCGACGGTTGAGGACGACGACGACGAGGACGAAGACGACGAGGAAGCCGAAGAGGAAATCGTTGAATCCGTCGGCGGCGACGATGCGCTGGAGGAAGTGCCGGAGCGCACCTTCCGTCCGCGCCGCCAATACAAGATCCAGGAAGTCATCAAGCGCCGCCAGGTAATGCTGGTGCAGGTCGTCAAGGAAGAGCGCGGCAACAAGGGCGCGGCGCTGACGACCTACCTTTCGCTCGCCGGCCGCTACGCCGTATTGATGCCGAACACCGCGCGCGGCGGCGGCATCAGCCGCAAGATCACCAGCGCCCAGGACCGTTCGCGCCTGAAGGAAGTGGTGCAGGATCTCGACGTGCCCGAGGGCATGGGGATCATTCTGCGCACGGCGGGTGCCGCCCGCACCAAGCCCGAGATCAAGCGCGACTTCGAATACCTGATCCGGATGTGGGAGACGGTGCGCGACATGACGCTGAAGTCGCAGGCCCCGACCCTCGTCTACGAGGAAGGCTCGCTGATCAAGCGCTCGCTGCGCGACCTCTACAACAAGGAGATCGACGAGATCCAGGTGGCGGGCGAAGCCGGCCACCGCGAAGCGCGCGACTTCATGAAGATGCTGATGCCCGCCAACGTGAGCGCGGTGAAGCAGTATCGCGACGGCCAGCCGCTGTTCTCGCGCATGGGCGTCGAGAGCCAGCTGGACGCGATGTTCTCGCCGACCGTGCAGCTGCGCTCCGGCGGCTACATCGTCATCAACCAGACCGAGGCGCTGGTCTCGATCGACGTCAACTCCGGACGCTCGACGCGCGAGCATCACATCGAGGACACCGCGCTCAAGACCAATCTCGAGGCCGCCGAAGAGGTCGCCCGTCAGCTTCGGCTGCGCGACCTCGCCGGCCTGATCGTCATCGACTTCATCGACATGGACGAGAAGCGCAACAACCGCGCGGTCGAACGCAAGATGTCCGATTGCCTCCGGCAGGACCGCGCGCGCATCCAGGTCGGACGCATCTCGCATTTCGGCCTGCTCGAGATGTCGCGCCAGCGCATCCGCGCCAGCGTGCTGGAATCCTCGACCGATCCCTGCACGCATTGCGGCGGCACCGGCCACGTCCGCTCGGTATCCTCGGTGGCCCTGCAGCTGCTGCGCGGTCTCGAAGAGATTTTGATGAAGGGCGCGACCCACAACCTCGTGGTCCGCACCCGCACCGACGTCGCGCTCTACGTGCTCAACCACAAGCGCGGACATCTGCGCGACCTCGAGAACGGCTTCAAGGTCACGCTGGCGGTCATCGCCGATCCCAGCGTCAGCGGACCGCAGGCCTATCTCATCGATCGCGGTGAGCAGGTGCATACGCTGGAAGCCGCCAAGGCTCTGCTGGTGGCGCAGGCGGCCGCAAGCCCGCCGCCCCTGCCCGAAGAAGCCTATGACGACGAGGAGTTCGATCCGGAGACCGAATCCGAGGTCGAGACCGAGGAGACCGAAGGTCTCGCCGAGGAGCAGACCGCAGGCGACCCCGCTTCCGAGCAGGACGGTCAGCGCCGCAAGCGTCGCCGTCGCCGTCGCGGCCGCGGTGGCCAGCGCGACGAGGAGCCGCGCGAGGATGGCGCTGCCGCTGTTTCCGAGATGGCCGTGTCGGCCGGCGAAGGCGAAGAGGATGCCGAGGCCGAGCTGGACGGTGAGGAAGGCGAGGATCAGGCGGGCCAGGCCCGTGGCGACCAGCAGAGCGCAGACGCGCGCCGCCGTCGGCGCGGCCGTCGCGGCGGACGCCGTCGGCGCGGCGCTGGCGAGGAAGGTCTCGCCGGATCCATCGGCGACGAGCTTGCTGCCCATGCGCCGCCGGAAGCGACCGACGCCGTCGCCGATTTCGACGGTTTTAGCGGCGAAGCTGCGCCCTCGATCGCACAGGCCGAACACATCGCCGAGCCTCGGGTTACCCAGCCCGAGCCGCGCGCCGAGGCGCAGAGTGAGGCAACGGCTCAGCCTCAGCCCGCTCCTGCTGTCGCAGAAGAAGAACCCGGCGACGACAAGGCCGGACGCCGCCGCTCCACGGTCCGGGAAAAGGTGAGCTTCCTGTCGAGCAGCCAGAGCGAGCCGGCACCGGTTGCGCAGGCAGCCGAACCAGTTGCCCCGCCGGCTCCGGAGCCCGCGCCGGAAGCGGCAAGCGAAACGTCGGCCGCACCGCGGCGCGCCGGCTGGTGGTCGCGCCGCTTCGGCGGCGGCGAATAAGACGAGCCCAAGCAAAAACGCCCGGCCTTGGCCGGGCGTTTTCCGTTTCGCGCTCTCTTTGCCGACTTCAGGGCGACCGCGGATCGTCCTCGACCGGCGCCACGTCGCGCGCTGCGATCCGGCGCAGCTGATCATAGAGATCGGGCGCCTCGCTGGTGCAGAGGCAGACGCCTTCCGCAGAGGGCGCATCGCCGGCGTTGAGGTAGGCATGGCCCATGGTGCTGTCGAGATAGATGCCGTCGCCCTCGCGCAAAATCTCCGGCGCGTAGAACTCGGTGTGGACGGTAACGCGACCGCGCGTCACCAGAAAATATTCCTCGCCGGCGTGGCGCAGCAGCGGGCCGAACTCCTCCAGCGAGCGAGCCCGGACTTCGGCCAGGATCGGCACCATGCGTTTGCCGATCAAGTCGGTGCATTGATACGTGTAGGTGTAGAACCCGGTCGTGATCACCTGCCCCTGCCCGGCGCGGCTGATGCTCCGTCGCGCCGTGACCGGCCGGCTCTGCTCGCGACGCGGCGGCGCCGGGTTGAACAGTTCGGCGATCTCCATCTTGAGACCTGAGGTGAGCTGCAACAGCTTGTCGTAAGTCAGCGACATCAGGCCGTTCTCGACCTTGGACAGCGTCGATAGCGCCATGCCGGTCCGCTCCGCCACCTGCTTGAGCGTCAGTCCCCGCGCCTGGCGGGCTGCCTTGAGGCAGTGGCCGAGCTGGGAATTGGCGCCCTCCGGCGTCGTCATGATCAAGCTCATCCAGCAAGGCTACCACGGCGGCGGAAAAGTTGTTGACCGATCCATCTAATATTTTCGGGCCGAGTCCGACCCTGGGTTCCCCATTGATCGCCGTTCGGGCAGACGCACCAGCATTTGTGCATGAAACAGCTGGATCTGACGAATATTCGTGCGCAGCACCAAGTTTCCGATATGCTAAATCGTTTTCAAAATTTGAAAGGGATTGGCATTGTCCGAACTTTGCGATTCCGGCGCCGTTGAGCTGCGCCGCCGCCTGGCTGCCCGGGACATCTCACCCGTCGAGCTGCTGGAGTCCTGCCTGTCGCGGATCGCCACCGTCAATCCCGCCGTCAACGCCGTCGTGACGCTGGACGAGTCCGGCGCTCGCACTGCTGCCAAGGAAGCGGAGGCCGCCCTCCTGCGCGGCGAGGATCGGGGCGCGCTCCACGGGCTCCCCGTTCTCATCAAGGACACCCAGGACACCGCTCGCCTGCGCACCACCTATGGCAGCCCGTTGCTGAGGGACAACGTCCCGGTCGCTGACCAGGGTTCGGTCGCACGGTTGCGCGCGGCCGGTGCCGTCATCTTCGGCAAGACCAACACACCGGAATGGGCGGCCGGCGGCAACACCCGCAACCCCGTGTTCGGCGCGACCGGCAATCCCTTCGATCCCCTGCGTTCGGCGGCCGGCTCCTCCGGCGGCTCGGCGGTGGCGCTCGCCTGCGGCATGGCCCCGCTCGCCTCGGGCTCGGACACCGGCGGCTCCTTGCGCAACCCGGCGGGCTTCGCCGGCATTGTCGGAATGCGCCCGTCCTACGGCCTTGTCGCCAGCGAGAAGCGCGCGTTCGGCTGGTCAAATTTGTCGACCGACGGGCCGATGGCGCGCAATGTCGCCGACACCGCGCTGATGCTGTCGGTGATGGCGAGCGACGATGCCCGCGATCCGCTCGCCTACACGCTGCCCGGCGAGCCGTTGCGCGCACGCGCCGAGCGCTGGGCTGCCCCGCGCCCTGCCGAGCTCGGCAGGCTGCGCCTCGCCTTCACCGACGACTTTGGTTTCGCACCGACCGAGCAGGCGATCCGGCGCGTGTTCAGCCATCGCGTCAGCAAGCTTGCCCCGCTGTTCGCGCAATGCCGCGAGGCGACGCCGGATTGCTCCGGCGCCGACGACGCCTTCGCCGTGCTGCGCGCGGGAATGTTCCTGGCGCAGCACGGCAAGAACTACAAGGAGCGGCCCGAGATGCTCGGTCCCAATGTCCGCGCCAATGTCGAGGAAGGCCTCGGCTATACGCTCGAAGATCACGCGCGCGCCGCGACGACGCAGACGCGGATCTATCGCGCCTGGCAGAGCTTCTTCGAAACGACCGACGTGCTGATCAGCCCGACCATCACGCTCAGCCCCCGGCCGTGGTCGGAGCCCCATCCCGCCGAGATCGACGGACACCCTACGAAATCCTATTTCCACTGGCTCGCGCTCGCTTATGCGGTCACGCTTCCCGGCCATCCCGCGATCAGCATTCCGCTCGGGCTCGATGAAGCCGGGCTGCCTTTCGGCCTCCAGATCGTCGGTCCGCGGGGCGGCGATGCCGCCGTTCTCTCGGTGGCCGCGAGCGTTGAGGCGGCGTTCGCGGGCGACGCGCAATTGTCCCGGCCGGTGCCCGATCTGGCCCGGCTTGCAGCGGCGCCGCCGCTGTCGGCCACGCCGGGCTTCCTGACCTGGGAATAAGACCAACACCAGCTGGCTGGACCGCCGGATGGCCGGCAAATCGGAGACGCGCGTGACCGAATTGTCGAAGCGAAACACCAGCGTCTTCACGTTCGTTTTGCTCTATGTCGCCTATTGCATCTCTTATATCGACCGCGCGGCGATCTCGCTGGCATTGGCGCAGATCGGCAAGGACTTCCATCTCCAGGCCGCCGATCTCGGCATTGTCATCAGCGCGTTCTTCCTCGGTTACGCCGCGATGCAGGTGCCCGGTGGATGGCTGTCCGACCGTTTCGGCTCGAAATATGTGGTGATCGTCACCATCGTGATGTGGTCGCTGTTCACGGCGTTCACGAGTCTTGCCTGGTCGCTCACCTCGCTGATCGCGATCCGCTTCATCTTCGGCATCGCCGAGGGCGGCTTCCCGCCGGCGAGCATCCGCGCCGTCGCGGAAGTGTTCAAGAAGGACAGCCGGCCGAAGATGTCGGCACTGCTGCTGTCTTCCAACTATGCCGGCAGCATGGTTGCGCCGCTGATCATGGCTCCTCTGATCCTCTGGCTCGGCTGGCGCCATGCCTTCAACACGATCGGCATTGCGGGCATCGTCTTCGCAGTCGCCTATTTCGTCTTCGTCCCGTATCTGGGACGTCCGGGCGAGGCCGGTGCAGGCGCGGCCGCGAACGCGAAGGCCGAAAACCGTGCGCCGATGCGTGAGCTCGTGAAGAATCCGCTGCTGTGGCAGCTGATGGTGGTGTGGTTCGGCCTCAGTTGCGTCAACAAGGGCCTGGATTCCTGGATGCCGCTTTATCTGCTCCAGCAGCGCGGGCTCGACCTCAAGACCGTGGGCGTGGTGGCGCCGATCCCGTTCGTGATGGCGACGATCGCGACCGCGATCGGCGGCTGGGTGATGACGACGTTCTTTGCCGAGCGTGAAAAATATCTGCTGATCGGCGCCTCCGCATTGACCGGCATCTTCCTCTACGCCATGTACAAGGCGGAGACGATCGCGATGCTGATCACCTACCAGTCGGTGGTGTATTTCTTCAAATCCTTCGTGCTGGCGTCGGTGATCGCACTTCCGACCAAGCTGCTCCGCGACGACCAGATCGGATCCGGGATCGGCATGGTCAATCTCGGCGGCCAGAGCGCGGGCTTCGTCGCACCCGTCGCCATCGGCTTCATCGTCACCGGGACCGGATCGTTCGACGCCGCCTTCGGCTTCCTCGTGGCGATGACGGCGTTGTCCGTCGTGGTCGCCGCAACCATCCACACGGCGCAGCCGAAGCTCGCCCCGCAGCCGGCCTGACAGGAGATTTCTTCCGATGCAAAGCGCCATCGTACTCGGCGGCGGCATGATCGGCGTCAGCGCAGCGCTGCACCTCCAGCAGCGCGGCTGGTCGGTCACGCTGGTGGATCGCAGGGAGCCCGGCCGCGAGACCAGCTACGGCAATGCCGGGATGATCCAGGCGGAAGCGGTCCGCCCCTACCCGATGCCGCGCGACCTCGTCACGCTCCTGAAGATCGCGACCGGCCGCACCAACGACGTGCGTTACAGCCTGTCGTCGCTGCATCTCCATATCGAGCCCCTGCTCCGCTACTGGTGGCATTCGGCGCCGAAGCGGCATCGCGAGGCGATCGACGCCTGGGCGCGACTGATCGCCTACGCGACAAGCGAGCACGACATTCTCATTCGCGAAGCCCACGCCGACAATCTGATCCGCCGCGCGGGATACCGGCACCTGCATCGTGACGCGGCGTCCTTCGATCTCGCCGTGAAGTCGGCGGAAGAAGACGAACGCGAATTCGGCGTGCGGTTTCGTGCGCTCTCGGGACCCGAGCTCGCCAAGGCCGAACCGATCCTGCGCGACGACCTGCCCGGCGCGATCCATTGGCTCGACACCTGGACGGTGTCCGATCCCGGCGCACTGGTCACGGCCTATGCCGATCTGTTCGAGCGCCTCGGCGGCACCATCGTGCTCGGCGATGCGCAGTCGCTGCAGCAGACCGCAACCGGCTGGTCGGTCGAGACGGACCAGGGGCGCATCGATGCCGCGACAGCCGTCGTGACACTCGGGCCATGGTCGCCCGATCTCCTGCACAAATTCGGCTATCGCATTCCGCTGGTGCGCAAGCGCGGTTATCACATGCATTACAGCGGCGGCGCCTCGCTCGATTTGCCGCTGGTCGACAAGGCCGGCGGCTATGCCATGGGCCCGATGGCCAAGGGCATCCGCATCACCACCGGTGCGGAATTGACCGGCATGGACGCGCTCGCAACGCCCGTGCAACTCGCCAGCGCCGAAGCTTCGGCGCGCGAGCTGATCGACCTCGGCAAGCGCGTCGAGCCCGACCCGTGGTTCGGCACGAGGCCTTGCACGCCCGACATGCTGCCGGTGCTCGGCCCTGCCCCGCGCCATCCCGGCCTCTGGATGAATTTTGGCCACGGCCACCAGGGTTTTACGCTGGGACCCGCGACCGGACGATTGCTCGCCGAGATGATGAGCGGCGAAACGCCGGCGATCGATCCGACGCCTTACCGGCCGGAGCGGTTCTGACCTTCGGCGCTCACGGCGAGGAGCCCTGCCCGCGAATGCCGCCTGCCCCATCAACGTCGGATGCGGCTGAAACGCGCGAGTTCGCAAAATCCGTCAGTCGGCGCGCTCGGCAAGCAGCTCTTTGATCCGCTCGGCATCCTCAGGCGTCGCCGGATTGTAGACGATCATGCTGAGATCGGAGCGGCCCTCGACGTTGAAGCTCGAATATTCGAACGACATCGTACCGTGAACGGGGTGCCGCAGCCGCTTGGTGCCGTCGCCATGATGGCGTACGTCGTTGTCGCGCCACAGCGCCGCGAATTCCGGGCTGGTTTGACAGAGTTCAGCGACGAAATCGGCAACATGCGAGACCGCGCCTGCGCGCGCGGCGTCTGCCCGGAATGCCGCCACCACGAAGCGGGCCACGCTGTCCCAATCATACTGCGCGGCGCGCACGCGCGGATTGCAGAAGATGAAGCGCAGGATGTTGCGCTGTCCCGGCGGGATCGCGCCATAATCGGTGAGCACGGTGCTTGCAGCCTTATTCCAGGCGACGACATCCCAAATTGCCGTCCGCACCAGGGCCGGGCTGAATTTCAGCGCATCGAGCACGCGTTGCAGCCGCGGCGAGACGCCCTCGCCCGCCTGGTAACGCACCTCGGGCGGACGGCCGAGGCCGATCAGGAACAGGTGCTCGCGCTCGACATCGGTCAGCATCAGGGCGCGCGCGATGCGGTCGAGCACGTCGGCCGACGGCGCACCGCCGCGGCCCTGCTCCAGCCATGTGTACCAGGTCGGGCTGATATTGGCGCGCTGCGCAACCTCCTCGCGGCGCAGTCCGGGCGTACGCCGGCGGCTGCCGCTGAGGCCGAACGCGGCCGCATCGAGCCGGGTGCGGCGGTCCTTCAGATAGGTCCCGAGCAGGTTTTCGCTGGAGAGAGCCTCGCTCATCGTGTTAGCTATTATACCCTGATAACATCACTACTTTACCCGGATAATTCTAGCGCAGATGTTCGTCTCCACCAACCCCTCTGGAGATTGCTCATGCGTGTTTTCGTCACTGGCGCCACCGGCTTCGTCGGCTCCGCCGTCGTTCGCGACCTGATGGCCGCGGGCCACGGTGTCACCGGCCTTGCCCGCTCTGATGCGAGTGCCGCAGCTCTCACGGCGATGGGGGCCGAAATTCATCGCGGGTCGCTGGAGGATCATGCGTCTCTGCGCAGCGGCGCGGCCGCCTCCGACGGCGTGCTCCACCTCGGCTTCAACCATGATTTCTCGAAATTCCTCGACAATTGCGAACTCGACCGCCGCGCGATCCTGGCGATCGGCGAGGAGCTCAAGGGCTCCGACCGTCCGCTCATCGTCACCTCCGGCGTCGCGCTGCTGGCCCCCGGCCGGCTCGCGACCGAGGATGATGAGTCCGCGCACCGCTTTCCGCGTGTGTCGGAATCGACCGCGCTGTCGCTCGCCGGCGTCCGCGCGGCCGTGGTCCGGCTTCCGCCATCCACCCACGGTGAAGGCGATCATGGCTTCGTTCCGATCCTGATCAACCTCGCACGCGAGAAAGGCGTGGCGGCCTATATCGGCGATGGCGGCAACCGCTGGCCGGCCGCGCACCGCCTCGATGCCGCGCGCGTCTACCGGCTGGCGCTGGAGCAAGGCGCAACCGCAAGGCACTATCACGCGATCGCCGAGGAAGGCGTGCCCTTCAAGGCGATTGCGGAGGTGATCGGCCGGCGGCTCGGCGTACCCGTCGTCTCGAAATCGCCGGAGGAAGCGCCCGCGCATTTCGGCTGGTTCGCGCAGTTCGCGGGCGCCGACGTTCCGACGTCGAGCGCGAAGACGCGCGCTTTGCTCGGCTGGGCGCCGAAAGAAAAAGGGCTGATCGAGGATCTCGACCAGCCCTATTACTTCAAGGTCTGACGGCACCGCTGGCGCCGTCACGTGTCGTTGGCAGATCAGTCCGTCGTGACAGCGGTTTCCATGTCCGTCGGATCGATCTGCCGGTTCAGCCGCGCGTTGAGCTTGTCGCGATCGAGCTCGCCCTCCCACCAGGCGACGATCACGCAGGCCACGCCGTTGCCGCACAGATTGGTCAGCGCCCGGCACTCGCTCATGAACTTGTCGATGCCGAGCACGATCGCCATGCCCGGCACAAGACGCGGATCGACCACGGCGAGCGTCGCGGCGAGCGTGATGAAGCCCGCCCCGGTGATGCCGGAGGCGCCTTTCGAGGTCAGCATTGCCACGATCAGGATGGTAAGCTGCTGGCCGAAGGTGAGATCGACGCCGAGCGCCTGCGCGATGAACAGCGTCGCCAGCGTCATGTAGATGTTGGTGCCGTCGAGGTTGAACGAATAGCCCGTGGGCACCACGAGGCCGACCACCGACTTGGAGCAGCCGAGGCGCTCGAGCTTTTCCATCAGGGAGGGCAGCGCGCTTTCCGAGGACGAGGTGCCGAGCACGATCAGCAGCTCGTCCTTGATGTAGGCCAGGAACTTGAAGATCGAGAAGCCGGCGAGGCGCGCGATGATGCCGAGCACGACGAACACGAACAGTGCCGCAGTGGCATAGAACGTCGCGATCAGTCCGATGAGATTGCCGAGCGCCGTCGGTCCGTACACGCCGATCGTGTAGGCCATGGCTCCGAACGCGCCGATCGGCGCCGCGCGCATCACGATGGAGATGACGCCGAACACCGCATGCGCGGCGTCGTCGATGAAGCTGCGGATGGTATGGCCGCGCTCGCCAAGTCCCATGATGGCAAAGCCGAACAGCACCGAGAACAGCAGCACCTGGAGAATTTCACCCTGCGCGAAGGCGCCGACCACGGTGTCGGGGATGATGTGGAGGACGAAATCAACGCTCTTTTGCGCCTTGGCCTGATCTGCGAACTTGGCAACCGCCTGCGCATTCGCCGCCGCGTTGCCGAAGCCTGCGCCGGGCTTGGCGAGGTTACCGACGAGAAGCCCGATCACCAGCGCGAAAGTCGAGACGATCTCGAAATAGACCAGCGCCTTGACGCCGATGCGGCCGACCTTCTTGGCATCCTGGATATGGGCGATGCCCGACACGACCGTGCAGAAGATGATGGGCGCGATCACCATCTTGATCAGCTTGACGAAGCCGTCGCCGAGCGCCTTGATCCATTCGTTCTTGGCGAAGTCCGGCCAGAACGAGCCGACGATGGCGCCGAGCACGATCGCGATCAGCACCTGAACGTAGAGAACCTTGTACCACGGCTTGGCGGCGGCAGCCGGTGCAGCCGGCTCCCCCGCCATCGTTGTCGTTGTCATTGTTTCACTCCCCCTCAAACTCAGAGCCAGCCAAGATCAACTTGGCCGGCTCTGTCAATTGGAACTGCTCGGACTTGCGCGCTTTACCGGCGATCGAGGAGCCGGCGCGCGGCCGGCATCAGCGTCGCCCCAAGCGCGTTCTTGACCAGCGATGCCGCGATGAACGGCACGATGCCGACCTGCCAGGCCTTGGCCGCGCCAAGACCGAGGCCGCACGCCAACCAGCCGAATCCTGTGGCCAGAATGACGATGTGGCCGACCGCCATCGCCGCAAACAGCAGCGCCACGCTGCGATCCCAGCCGCGCTCGGCGAGCCAGCCGGTGACAAAGGCGGCGCCGATGAAGCCGAACAGATAGCCCGCGGTCGGGCCGACCAGCGGCGCGATCCCGCCGACCGGGCCGGCGAACACCGGCAGTCCGACCGCACCCTCGGCGAGGTAGGCGATCATGGTGGCGCTGCCAAGCCGCCAGCCATAGGCCGCGCCGATCATCAGCACGACCAGGGTCTGCAAGGTCATGGGCACGTAAGGCAGCGGCAGGCTCACCTTGGCCGACAGCGCCAGCAGCGCGGTGCCGAGCGCGATCAGCACGACGGCGCGAAATGCGCCGACGGTTTCGCCCGGCCGGGTCGGCCACATCAATGCAGCGAGAGGAGAATGCGGCGTAGCTTCGGACGGGAGGAAACGGTCAGACAAAGTTGAACTCCGGAGGCTGTCGAAAACTGGCGGCTATTTAAGCCAGTGAGCAATCCGGTCAACTGCCTCGCGCATCTCCTGAGGCGAGCGCGCATAGGACAATCGTATGAACGAGCGGCCATGGATGGGATCGAAATCGAGGCCCGGCGTGGCCGCGACCTGCGCCTGCTCCAGCATCTGCTTGGCGAACTCGAAACTGTCCGACGTGAAATCCGAGACGTCCGCATAGAGGTAGAAGGCGCCATCGGCGGGCAGGAACCTGGTCAGGCCGGCCTTCGGCAGTCCCTCGATCAGGATGCGGCGGTTCTCCTGGTAACCGTGCTTGATCTCCTCCATCTCGGCCGCCCCGTCGAAGGCGGCTTCGGCGGCGATCTGCGACAGCGACGGCACCGAGATCGACAGGTTCTGCTGGAGCCGCTCGATCGGCCGCACCAGCACGTCCGGCACGACCATCCAGCCGACACCCCAGCCCGTCATGCAGAAATACTTCGAGAATGAGTTGATCACGAGGGCACGGTCCGACAGCCCCGCCGCGGTCACCGCGGGAAACGCGTAGTCGAGCCCGTGATAGATCTCGTCCGAGATGAAGCGGATGCCGGCGTCTTCCGCCGCCGCAATGAGGCCGGCGAGTGCCTCGCGGGACATCATCGTGCCCGTAGGGTTGGCGGGGCTGCCGACCAGCACGCCCTTCAGCGGCGCCTCGCGATGGGCAGCCAGCAGCGCCTCGCCGGTCAGCGCATGGCGCGTCTCGTTCGTGGTCTCGATCAGCACCGGCTCGCAGCCGAGCGCCGTGAGGATGTGGCGATACGGCGGATAACCCGGCACCGTCACGGCGACACGGTCGCCCGGCTCGAACATCGCCAGGAAAGCCAGAATGAACCCGCCGGAGGACCCGGTGGTCACCACGATCCGTTCGGGGTTGACGTCACAGCCATAGGCATCGCGATAGTGCCGCGCGATGCGCTCGCGCAGGCTGGGGATGCCGAGCGCGGCTGTATAGTCGATCCGCCCCGCCTCGAGTGCCGCATGGGCGGCCGCAATCGCGGTCCTGGGCGCGCCGGCCGCGGGCTGGCCGACCTCCATGTGGATGACATGGCCGCCGGCCGCCTCGAGTCGGGCTGCCGCGGCCATCACGTCCATCACCATGAACGCGGGAACGTCGCTGCGGCGGGAGGGCTCGAGCCACTGCCCCAACCGGTTCCTCAATGTCGCATCGTGCATGGATTTCTGCTATTTCGCTGGCGAACCGGTGCGTCCGGTCCGGGAAACGGGGCGCTTGCGCCCCAGACTGGCCGCATTGTACGGCTCATAAGGGGTGCGGCTCATAAGGGCATATCGCGTATCCGGTCCGCCGCCAATCGCCAAAACCAACCACGAAACTGCTTGATCAAGACCGTTTGACCAAACCCCTTGTTGACCAAGTCCGCCTGATGTTGCTCCAAATCGCATTGCGCAAGAAGGCCTCCGCCCTCACCGCCCTCGTCACGGCTGCGGCGATCGCGCTGCTGCCGATGCCGGCCGCACATGCGCAGGCCGGCGGCCCGCCGGTCCTGCGCGACACCGAGACCGAGCAGCTGCTGCGCGAATACACGCGCCCGATCCTGCGCGTCGCCGGTCTGGAAAAGCAGAACATCCAGATGGTCATCGTCAACGAGGGCTCGTTCAACGCGTTCGTCGCGGACGGCCGCCGCATCTTTGTCAATTACGGAGCGATCCTGCAGTCGGAGACGCCGAACCAGATCATCGGGGTGCTTGCGCACGAAACCGGGCATCTGGCCGGCGGCCATCTGTCCAAGCTGCGCGAGCAGCTTGCCAACGCCCAGACCCAGATGATCATCGCGATGCTGCTCGGGGCCGGCGCGATGGCCATCGGCAGCACCCGCGGCGGCAGCAGCTCCGGCAATAACGGCCTTGCCAATGCCGGAGCCGCCGCCATCGCCGGCCCGCAGGAGATGATCCGCCGTACGCTGCTGTCCTACCAGCGCCAGCAGGAGGAGAACGCCGACCGCGCCGGCGTGAAATTCCTGACCGCGACCCAGCAATCGCCGAAGGGCATGTACGAGACCTTCAAGCGCTTCACCAGCGAGAGCCTGTTCGCGGCCCGCGGCGCCGACCCCTATCTCCAGTCGCACCCGATGCCCGCCGAGCGCGTCGCCGCGCTCCAGGAATTCGCCAGCGCCAGCCCCTATTGGGACAAGAAGGACGATCCCGCGCTCCAGCTCCGCCACGACATGGTGCGCGCCAAGATTTCAGCGTTCATGGAACGGCCGGAGACGGTGTACCGCCGCTATCCCCAGACCAACGACAGCATGCCGGCGCGCTATGCCCGCGCCATCAGCACCTATCTGCACGGGGATTTGCGCAGCGCGTTGGCCCAGATCGACGCGCTGATCCAGGTCCAGCCCAACAATGCGTATTTCTACGAGGTGCGCGGCCAGGCCCTGCTGGAGGGTGGCAAGCCGGCCGAGGCGATCCCTGCCCTGCGCAAGGCTGTCGCACTCTCGAACAACGCGCCCCTCATCGAGATGTTACTTGGGCAAGCTCTGGTTGGGTCCGATAATAAGGCCTACACGGACGACGCTGTTCGGATTCTCCGGGCCGCGGTGGCACGGGAACCGGAGGCCGCGCTCGGCTACATGCAGCTCGCGATGGCCTATGGCCGGAAGGGAGACTATGCCGAGGCGGATCTGGCGTCAGCACAGGCCGCTTATCTGCGCGGTGACAACAAGACCGCCCGCGAGCTTGCGACGCGCGCGAAAACCCGTTTCGCCGTCGGCACGCCCGGATGGGTCAAGGCCGACGACATCGTGGCGTCAAAACCGCCGCGCAACTAACTCGACCAGGCAAACGAACACGACCAAATACTAACACGTCAAGACCACGCCTGACACCACGACGTCGCGACAGCGAGCTTAGGTCCGCCGGGACGTTTTCCGAAACCTGCTTTGGATAAGAGGATTTGCCTATGCCTTCGCTGCGCCTGCTAGCTCCCGCGTTGTTTGTGCTCGCCCTGTTCGGCACAGCTGCGCCTGCGTCGGCCGACAGCTTCTCCGATGCCCAGCGCACCGACATCGAGGCGATCATCAAGACCTATCTCGTCACCCATCCCGAGGTGCTCGAGGAAGCGATGAGCGAGCTCACCAAGCGCCAGGCCACGGCCGAGACGCAGAAGCACGAGGCCAGCATCGCCCAGAATTCCGATGCGATCTTCAACTCGCCGCGCCAAGTCGTGCTCGGCAACAAGGACGGCGACGTCACCTTCGTCGAGTTCTTCGACTACAATTGCGGCTACTGCAAACGCGCCATGGGCGACATGCTCGACCTCATGAAGGCCGATCCGAAGCTCAAGGTGGTGCTGAAGGAGTTTCCGGTGCTGAGCCAGGGCTCGGTCGAAGCGGCGCAGGTCGCGGTCGCCGTGCGCATGCAGGACCCGTCCGGCAAGAAGTACCTCGATTTCCACCAGAAGCTGCTCGGCGGCCGTGGCGCGGCCGACAAGGCGCGCGCGCTTCAGGCAGCCAAGGAAGCCGGCCTCGACACCGCCAGGATCGAGAAGGATATCGGCAGCGCCGAGGTCCGCTCCACCATCGAGGAGAATTTCAAGCTCGCCGAAGCGATGGGCATGAACGGCACGCCGAGCTACGTGATCGGCAAGCAGATCGTGGTCGGCGCCGTCGGCGTCGAAGGCCTCAAGGAAAAGATCGGCATTGCCCGTTGCGGCAAGGCGACTTGCTGATCAGCGATCTGCTCTACAACTCACGCACGCAAAGGGCCGGCTGAAAAGCCGGCCTTTTCATTGCGCCGAAATGTGGCGCGCGCGTTCATCTGACGTTCAACAAACTAATGCCGCGGAACCGCCAATGTTCCGGAACTCCTGATACTTCCTTTCGTTGTCGGCGCGGGCAATGACGCAGAGAAACACGTGAGGAGAATTCAATGTCTAACCGCTTTATGATCTCGGTAGCCGCGCTCGCACTCGTCGCTGGCACCGGACTGGCGAACGCACAGGGCACCATGAACCGCGACAGCGGTGGCGGCGCAGGTGCGCAGCCGACGCAGCACGCGCAGCCGTCCGGCGGCTCCGCCGAGCGCGGCTCAATGGGCAAGGAATCCGGCCAGGAAAAGGGCACCATTGGCCAGACCGGCGGCGCCATGAAGCCCGGCGGAGCAGCCGAGGAGAAGTCGTCGGGCGGGATGGAAAAGTCCGGCGCGATGAACAAGAACGCGGCTGACGAGAAGGCTGGCGCGGCGAAGGGCGAGCACGCCCAGGGTCAGATGGACAAGTCGCAGCAGGACAAGTCGAAGAGCACGATGGACAAGTCCCAGACGGACAAGTCCAAGAGCACCGAGACTGACACCAAGAGCGGCAACATGAACGCCCAGACCAAGGGCGCAGACAGTCAGACCAAGGGCGCGGACAGCAAGGCTGCCGATACCAAGTCGCGGACCACGACCGGCACCGCCCCTGCGACCGCTGCTGCACCGCCGCCCGAAAAGCGGACCGAGATCTCATCCGCGATCAAGTCGACCAAGATCGAGGAAACGACCAACGTCAACTTCAACATCTCGGTTGGCACGACCATCCCGGCCAGCGTTCATTTCCATCCGCTTCCGCCCCGGATCGTCGAGATCTATCCGGAGTGGCGCGGCTACGAGGTGATCTTCGTGCACGGCCAGTACGTCATCGTCCGTCCGCAGACGCGGGAGATCGTGTACGTCATCGAAGGCTAAGCTGCCTCGCTGATGCCCAAAACGAGCCCTTGCCGAGAGATCGGCAGGGGCTTTTGGTCATTCGGGCCGCTCCACCGCGTACCCCGCCCGGCAGCCATGCTTCGGACTGGTTAACAAGCAATTTCCGTAGCTTCCGCACAGGTTTTTGCACCCCGGATGAGGGGCCTGAAGCCCTCTGGGAGGTCCTTCAAGGCTTCCCCTCACGCGCTTTGTTACCTATAACCCCCGCCACGCCGAAGCACCTGCCGGGATAGGAATGGCTGAACCAGCGACCGACACGATCCTCGTTCTCAACGGGCCGAACCTCAACATGTTGGGGACGCGCGAGCCGGAGAAGTACGGCCACGCGACGCTGGCCGACGTCGAGGCGCTGTGCCGGGAGACGGCGGCAATGTTCGGGCTCAAGGCCGATTGCCGGCAGTCCAACCGCGAAGGTGAGCTGATCGACTTCATCCACGAGGCGCACGGGCGCAAGATGAAGGGCATCATCATCAACGCCGGCGGGTATTCCCACACCTCGATCGCGCTGCACGACGCGCTGCTCGCGGTGCAGATCCCGACGGTCGAAGTGCATGTGACCAACATCCACGCCCGCGAGAGTTTCCGTCACCACTCTTATACCGCGCGCGCGGCCTTCGCCTCGCTCTGCGGTTTCGGCATCGAGGGCTACCGCCTCGCCATCCAGGGCCTTGCCGCCAAGCTCGGCATCAAGCCCAAAGCCTGACGCTCTCCCTTCAACAGAACATTCGGATCAAGCAACATGGCGCGCCAGCCAGACGACAAAGCAGCCGCAAAGTTTTCCAGCGAGGATTCCGCGATCATCCGCGAGCTCGCCTTGCTGCTCGATGAGACCAGCCTCACCGAGATCGAGATCGAGCGCGCCGGTCTGCGCCTGCGTGTCGCCCGCAACGTCAGCGTCGCCGCGACCATGCCGATGCAGATGGCCGCCGCACCCGCCCTCCAGGCGGCCGCAGCCGCCGCGCCAGCCGCTGCCGCGGTCGATCTGTCGAAGCATCCCGGCGCCGTGACCTCGCCGATGGTCGGCACCGCCTATTGGTCGCCCGAGCCCGGCGCCAAGCCGTTCATCGAAGTCGGCAGCAAGGTCTCGGTCGGCCAGACGCTGCTGATCATCGAAGCCATGAAGACCATGAACCAGATCCCCTCGCCGCGATCAGGCACGGTGACGCAGATCCTGGTCGAGGACGGCCAGCCGGTCGAGTACGGCGAGCCGCTCGTCATCATTGAGTGACGGTCGAGGGCGGCCCATCGCCCTTGCCGCTTCCCGCCGCGTCAGTCCCTTAAGGACACCATGTTCGACAAGATCCTCATAGCCAATCGCGGCGAGATCGCCCTTCGCATCCTGCGCGCCTGCAAGGAGCTCGGGATCGCGACCGTCGCCGTGCACTCCACCGCCGACGCCGATGCCATGCATGTGCGCCTGTCGGACGAGAGCGTGTGCATCGGGCCGCCGGCGTCCAAGGACAGCTATCTCAACGTGCCCGCGCTGCTCGCAGCCTGCGAGATCACCGGCGCCGACGCCGTGCATCCCGGCTATGGCTTCCTGTCGGAGAACGCGCGTTTCGCCGAAATCCTCTCCGAGCACAATCTGCATTTCATCGGCCCGAAGGCCGAGCACATCCGCCTGATGGGCGACAAGATCGAGGCCAAGAAGACGGCCAAGCGGCTCGGCATTCCCGTCGTGCCTGGCTCCGACGGAGGGGTCGGCCCCAACGACGACGCAATGGCGATCGCCAGGAAGATCGGCTTCCCGGTGCTGGTCAAAGCCGCTGCCGGCGGTGGCGGCCGCGGCATGAAGGTGGCCGAGAGCGAGGCCGACCTTCAGATGGCGCTGTCGACGGCCGCCAACGAGGCTAAGTCCGCTTTCGGCGACGCCTCGGTCTACCTTGAAAAATACCTGCAGAAGCCGCGCCACATCGAGATCCAGATCCTCGGCGACGGCCGCGGCGGCGCGATCCATCTCGGTGAACGCGACTGCTCGCTGCAGCGACGCCACCAGAAGGTCTGGGAGGAAGGCCCCTCGCCCGTGCTGGCGGCGGCCGCGCGCGCCAAGATCGGCGAGACCTGCGCCAAGGCGATGCGCGAGATGAAATATCTCGGCGTCGGCACCATCGAGTTCCTGTTCGAGGACGGCGAGTTCTACTTCATCGAGATGAACACCCGCATCCAGGTCGAGCATCCCGTCACCGAGAGCATCACCGACATCGACCTCGTGCTGGAGCAGATCCGCATCGCCGCCGGCGGCGACCTGCCGGCGAAGCAGAGCGAAGTTCAGGTCATCGGCCACGCGATCGAGTGCCGCATCAACGCCGAGAATCCGCAGACCTTCCGTCCCTCGCCGGGCCGCATCACCCAATATCACCCGCCCGGGGGGCTCGGCGTGCGCATCGATTCCGCGGTCTATCAGGGCTATACGATCCCGCCTTATTACGACTCGCTGGTCGGCAAGCTGATCGTGCACGGCAAGACCCGCGGCGAGTGCCTGATGCGGCTGCGCCGGGCGCTGGACGAGATGGTGGTCGAGGGCATCGAGACCACGTTGCCGCTGTTCCGCGCGCTGGTGCGGGAGGACGACATCATCAACGGCGACTACCATATCCACTGGCTGGAACAGTATCTGGCCGGCAAGACGGAACCGGCCCCGAAATAATCGTCTCACTCATGGAACCCTTTGACCCCAATCGCGGTTCTGCCGATGGGGACAGTTCCGAGGGGGCGTTTTGAATTCCGCTAAGCCTGACCGTGCGAGACCGTCGTGACCGCTGAGTCACAGCGACGGCGCGCATTTTGGCAGATCCTGCTGTTCTCGGCGGGCCTACTGGTGCTGACCGTGATCAGCGCCGGCTCCGTCTACCTCGTCAACAAGGCGAGAGACGACAGCAAATGGGTGGTTCACACCATCGAGGTCGAGAACCAGATCAACGCGCTCCTGCTGGAAATCCGCCGTGCCGAGAGCGGCGCCCGCGGCTACCTTCTGACCCAAGGGGCGGGCTTCAAGGTCGACCATGAAAAGGCCGTGGCGGCCATCGTCCCGTCTCTCGACCGGCTCACGCGCCTGATCGGCGATAATCCGGCGCAACGAGAAAGCATCGAGAAGCTGAGCGCGGCGATCGAGACCCGGCTCGGCCAGTTCGCGCAGGAGATGGATTTCATCCGCCAGGGCGAGCCGGAGAAGGCCACCGCGCTGGTCCGCGAGATCGCCTCTACCGACGCCACAGCCGCGATCGGCAAAGTCGCGACGGGGATGATTGAGGAAGAAGAACGGCTGTTCAGGCTGCGCACGGCAAACTCGGACCGCAGCCAGAGCCTCGCCGCATCGATGACCGGCATTGGCTCCGGCCTCGTGGTGCTGCTGGCCCTGATCTCGATCTGGCTGGTGCGGCGCTCGGCAATGGCCCGCGACGAAGCCGAAGCACGCCTGCGCGATGCCAACGTCAATCTGGAGGCCATCGTCGACGAACGCACGGCCGATCTGCGCGAAGCCAACAACGAGATCCAGCGCTTTGCCTATATCGTCAGCCACGATCTGCGCTCGCCACTCGTCAACATCATGGGCTTCACCAGCGAACTCGAAGAGCTCGGCGGCGACATTTTCCGCCGTATCGGCGGCCTCACCCATGCCGCAGCCGGCGGTCCGCCGCCGGCGGCTGGCGAGATCGCGCTTGAAGGTCCCGACCAGCAGCTTTCAGCGGATTTTTCCGAAGCGCTGGGCTTCATCAAATCGTCGATCGCCAAGATGGACCGCCTGATCTCCGCGATCCTCAATCTCACCCGCGAGGGCCGGCGCGAGTTCCAGCCGGAAAAGATCGACACGCGCGAGCTGATCGAAGCGATCGTGTCGACGCTGGCGCATCAGGCCGTCGAAGCGCAGGCCGAGATCCAGGTCGCGCCGCTGCCGAATCTCGTCAGCGACCGCCTGGCGCTGGAGCAGATATTCTCCAATCTGATCGACAACGCCATCAAATATCTGAGGCCCGGCGTCCCCGGCGAGATCAGAATCGGCGGGCGCACCAAGCTCGGCTACGCTATCTTCGCGATCAGCGATAACGGGCGCGGGATCGACGCTAAGGATCACCAACGGATATTCGACCTGTTCCGCCGCGCGGGAACCCAGGACAAGCCCGGTCAGGGCATCGGTCTTGCGCATGTGCGTGCACTTGTGCGTCGCCTCGGCGGCACCATGTCGGTATCATCGGAACTGAATGCGGGCAGCACCTTCACCATCACACTGCCCAT
This sequence comes from Bradyrhizobium sp. 21, assembly GCF_023073335.1. GTDB lineage: Bacteria > Pseudomonadota > Alphaproteobacteria > Rhizobiales > Xanthobacteraceae > Bradyrhizobium. The sequence goes on along the minus strand of NZ_JADPJG010000019.1, from coordinate 102,912 downwards.
CACCTGGAACGCCAGCAACCGGAACGCCGATCAATGACTCAACCCGTCAGCATCATCATGATCGAGGACGACGAGGGACACGCGCGGCTGATCGAGCGGAACATCCGCCGATCCGGCGTCAACAACGAGATCATCACCTTCGCCACCGGCACGGACGCGATGAAGCACCTGTTCGGGGCCGACGGCAGCGGGCTGGTGCAGAAGGGCAATGCGCTCCTGATCCTGCTCGATCTCAACCTCCCCGACATGACCGGGATCGACATCCTGAGGCAGATCAAGGAGAACAAATATCTGAAGGCCTCGCCCGTGGTGGTGCTGACCACCACCGACGATTCCCAGGAAATCAAACGCTGCTACGAGCTTGGCTGCAACGTCTACATCACCAAGCCCGTGAACTACGAGAATTTCGCCAATGCCATCCGGCAGCTCGGCTTGTTCTTCTCGGTCATCCAGGTCCCGCCCGCCGCCCCATGAACCAGCGCACGCCAACACTGCTCTACATCGACGACGACGGCGCGCTGGCGCGCCTGGTCGATCGCGGCCTGACACGCCGCGGCTACAAGGTCGTTCATGCGGCAAGCGGCGAGGAAGGCCTCGATCGCATCCGCCGCGCGGGGGCGCAAAACAGCGTCGACAGCGACATCGACGTCGTGGCGCTCGACCAGTACATGCCCGGCCTCGACGGGCTGGAGACGCTGGAGCAGATCATGGCGATCCCGGGCGCGCCGCCGGTGGTGTTCGTCACGGCGTCGCAGGATTCCAGCATCGCGGTGACGGCGCTGAAGGCGGGCGCCGCCGATTATCTCGTCAAGGACGTCAAGGGCGACTTCATCCCCCTGCTTCACGTCGCCGCCGAGGGCGCGCTGCGCCAGGCCGAACTGCAGAAAGCGCGCGAGGAAGCCGAAGCCGAGATCCATGCCTCGCGCGACCGCTACGCGGCGCTTGCCGCCGAACGCGAATTGCTGCTGCGCGAGGTCAACCACCGCGTCGGCAACTCGCTCCAGATCATCGCCTCGCTGCTGCACCTTCAGGCAAGCTCCGCCGCGCAGGACGAGGTCAAGGCGGCCCTGACCAATGCGATGGGCCGTGTCGCCGCGGTCGCGCAGGTGCACCGCCGCCTGTACACCTCGCAGGACCTGAAGAGCGTGGTGCTGAACCAGTATCTGGACTCCCTGCTCGAGGATCTCCGCCGCTCGGCCGAAGGCAACCGGATGTCGCGCCTGACGGTGAAGGCCGAGCCGATCGAGATCGATCCGGACCGCGCCGTCGCCGTCGGCATCGTCGTCAACGAGCTGGTGATGAACGCGGTGAAATACGCCTATCCCGACGGCGCCGGCCCGATCCATGTCGAGCTGACCTCGCAGGGCGACGATCTTCTGCTATCGATCAGCGATGACGGCGTCGGCGACAAGGTCAAGGCCGACCCGCGTTCCACCGGCATGGGCCAGCGCATCGTCGCAGCCATGGCCACCAAGCTTGACGCCTCGGTCGAGCGCGATCCCGCGCATTCCGGAACCCGCGTCATGCTGAGGTTCCGCCGTGTGCCCCCTGCCCCCGGCAAGCCCAATACCGCCGCTGCAGGCTGATCCGCACCGCCCATCGCAACCGCATTGCGATCCTGCTATGATTGCCGACCATGACTTCGCGCGATTCCGCCCCGTCTGAAATCACGCCAGCCGTGCTGCTGCGCGCCTATGCCTGCGGCATCTTTCCGATGGCCGAAAGCGCCGACGATCCGACCCTGTTCTGGGTCGAGCCGGAGTTGCGCGGGGTCATCCCGCTCGACGGATTTCGCGTGGCCTCGCGGCTCGCGCGCACCGTGCGTTCGGATGAGTTTCGTGTGACCGTCAATACCGCGTTCGAGGCGACGATCGCCGGCTGCGCCGCGCCGCAGGCGGGACGCGAGGACACCTGGATCAACAAGCGCATCCGCGACCTCTATGGCGGCCTGTACGAGCTCGGTCATTGCCACAGCGTCGAGGCCTGGCAGGGCGAGGACCTCGTCGGCGGGCTTTACGGCGTCAGCCTGGGCCGCGCCTTTTTCGGCGAGAGCATGTTCCACACTGCGCGCGACGCCTCCAAGGTCGCGCTGGTGCACCTGGTGGCGCGGCTCATCCATGGCGGCTTCGAGCTGCTCGACACCCAGTACGTCACCGAGCACCTGAAGAGTTTTGGCGCGGCCGAGATTTCCAGGCGGCGCTACACCGCGCTGCTCGACAAGGCGCTCGCGGGCGAGCCAGGCGATTTCCTGAAGCTCTCCGCAGGTCAAGCGGTCCCGGGCGCACGCGCGCTCGAGATCATCGCCTCGCGGCAATAGTCAGAGATCCTAGCGGCCGAAGCCGGGGAAACCGAACAGACCCGGCCGCTGCTCTGGTGGCGGCGGCGGTGGCGGAGCCGGCTGTTGCTGCTGGATCGGCGGCAACGGCTGCGGCGGACGCTGCTGAACCTGCTTGGGCGCGGCCTTCTTCTGCGCGGGCGGCGGTGGCGCGGCCGGCTTGGTCCCGGGATCCGGTGCCGCGGTCGCAATCGTCTGCTGCGGCTCTTTGCAGTCGGTGAGCCAGATGTCGTAGATCGGATGCTCGACGCCATGCAGGCCCGGACTCGCCGCATACATCCAGCCCGAGAAGATGCGCTTCACCTCACCCTGCAAGGTGATCTCGTCGACCTCGACGAAGGCGTCGGTGTTGGCGGCCTCGGTCGCCGGCCGCGTGTAGCAGGCATTGGTTTTGACGCGCAGCGCACCGAACTGCACGGTCTCGCCGAGATCCTCGTCGAAATTGATGATGCGCCCGGTGATCTTGTCGAGGCCGGAGAAAGTCGCTTTCTTGTTCACGATCTTCTGGGCCGGCGGTTCGGTGACGACCTCGTCGCCCGGCTGGAGGCTCGCCGGCGTCTGCGGCACGGCGCCTGCGGGCCCACCCTTCTGCTGCGGCTGGCGCTGACCGGGCGCACCCGGCTGCGGGGCGCCTTGCGGATTGGGCGGAGCGACCGCCACGGACGGCGGCTGGTTTGGCGGCGCGACGGGAGAGCCCGGTGGCGGCGCCAGGGGCTGGGTCTCGACCGGCCCCGGCATCACATTGCCCTGCCGTCCCGGCGGCGGCGCCATCGGGCGCGACGGCAGCACGCGACCCTGCGGCGGCAGCTCCGGCACCTCTTCATCGTCGTCGGGAATCTGCTGCGGCTGGGGCTGGGGCTGGCCGCGCGGAATACTGCCGGGCGGCCGCAGCGGCGGCGGATCGGAAAAGATCGTGCCGATCTGCGCCTGCGCCGGCGTCGCAGCCGTCAGTGCAGTTGCGGCCAAAAGCGCCGCAAGACCTGTCAGGGTAATGGTTCGAAACATCTCGCGCGGCTTTAACAGCGAATCGGGCTTGCTGGACATTCTACAGGGGATACCGCCGCTCGCAGGCCATCCGGTTAACACGGCGAATACGGCGGGAACAGGACGAAAGTAATTTCTGCAACAATTTCAACCCACCCAGCACCTTACGTTCTCGGGCGAAACCTCGTCAATGGAGCGTGAAATCTTGGCCGCCGGAACCCTTTCTGCGAGCCTGACCGCCCACAAACTCGATCTCCTTGTCGATGTCGAAGCCCTCAATGTCGACCCGAGCGAGGGCTGGCCTGAGCAGGCGCTTACCGAGCCAATTCAGGAAGTTCGAGGTTCCGAGCACGTGTGCTCCCCGGATGTGAGCTATCAAGTGATACAGGCCGAATGCGCCCGCGATCCCCAGCACCACCTTCCATGCAAGGTACTGCTTCAGGCTCCCGCCCGTAAGGAAGTCGTATGCCCCGGTACCCCCCATGATGAGGAGGATCACCAGAATGGTGCGGTCGATGATAGCGAGCAATCGATTTGTCCGGGCGATGGCGCGAGCGACACGGCCTTGTTCTCTCGCTGACACTCCAGCCAACGCGGATGTCGCCGCGTCAGCACGCGCCTCAGCGTCTTTGAGAGCGGTTTGGTCAGCCTTATGGCGCCTGTTCGCTCGCTGCCGGACGGCAGATTTCTCTGCCTCCATTGCAGCTTTCTCCTCTTCGATGGTGGCTTGACGCATCGCTTCGAGGAGTTGGTTGGCGTTCTCAGCCGTCACGACATGCTCATCATTGAGGGTTTCGTCGGCGAGGCGCTGGATGCTGCGATGATCTTGAATGAGCAGCTGGAATTGCGGCATCTTTTCGGGCGTTGCTTCTTGGAGCTTAGCGGCAACAGCGTCCTGCACTTCGGTACGCGCGCGGAGCACGCGGTCGCAGGTCGCGAGCAGGTGCGCCTTCGGGATATCCTGACCAGCAGGACCAAGCCCCGTGCGGAGCCAAGCCAGTGTTGCGAGTTCGCGCAGATGAACAACCGGTCCCGTTTGCACCTGATTGAGGAGCTGGCTCTGCAGACAATATCGGCGTGACGTGCGCTCGAACGTGGCGTTGCGCGTCACGAACACATACCGGCACCGGAAGAGGTCACTGCTGTGCCTGCCCTCGCGTAGGCGCATAGTCAGCGTGAGGGCCGTGGCATCGTGCTCCTTCGCGGCTACATCGCTACCCCACACGACTTGGTTCAGGAAGTCGTCATGGCGTTCTTGATCAAACCATTTTTGCTGGTTGGGGAATTGATCCAGGTCGATCGCCCTCACGGGGATCCTTACGTTGTCCAGCGCCAGCTCGGGATCTTTCGCCACCGCCTGGACATAGCTTTCCATCACCTCGCCAGAGCCCATGGCTGCATGCGTGGCGCCAAACCGCTTGTTATGTGGTCTGCTCAGCATCGTTGTGAGATTGTTCTGAATTTCCCCGATGGTCATGGGATAGACGACGATGGTGCAGCCGATACCGCGCAGAGAGTCGATGATCGATCGCACATCATCCTCCATCCGCTTGCCGGAGCAGCCAAGGTAGTCCAGCGCTACCGGGCCATCCAGGACGACAGTGAGGTTCACGTTGGTCGCCGGCTGCGTCGGCTTCACGAAGTCCTCGACGACTTCCGTGAGCAGCGCAATCGACGCAAGACGCGCGAAGTGCGGGACGTACTCCGGCTTCTTGGTGCACATCTGCTTCACGAACCGCGCGCTCATGTAGCGGTCATCGTTCGGCAGCGGCTTGCCGCCTTCTTCGAGCTGATCGAGTACCTGCCGCTCTTCTTCGGAAAACATCCGATCGACCTGCGCAGCGAAAGCGGCTTCCCCATATGCATCGAGTGAAAGCAGGAAGCGGATGAGGATTTCCGTCAGCTCCTCGCGGCTGCGGTGATAGTTGAGCAGATCGGTTACCCGAGGCGGAAACTTCTCAAACTCGTCGATGATCTTTTCCAAGATGTTAGAGATGTCATCGACTTTGGCGTCGGCAGGCTGCTGGTAATCGACGACATAGACACCGTTGGCCTTGCGCTGGATGTATCCCTTCTTCACCAGGCGCGGGATGAAGGCTTCGGCTATGTCACGATTGATGCGCCAGCGGTAAAGCTTTCGCGCGCCCTTAGCCAAGAGTTCGGGGTCAAAGACCTTGCCGTGCATCACCGCTAAGATAGGCTCAAAGAACGGGACAAGGGCGTCCAGAACGTCCCCACTACCTTGCTTCAGCTCCGACAGCGCCATGTACACGCGCAGCGCTCGTCGCGTCACGTTGCTCATACTCGCTTCCTTCGACTCACTTGGCCCAGGACAACCGGAGGGAGTGTAATGAAACTCTATCCAGCCGTTGACTCCCACAGTCAATGTTCATTCTTTGTTCTCATGCACGTCGACGCTTTCCACCGTCTTGATCAGTTGACCAGCCTCGACTCCTGGGTGGAGTGTGGCTCTGAGTTTCATGCAACGCGCGCATTCTGCCGCGCCTCCCAAGTCGAACTTCACATTCCAAGATTGCAGTCTTCCGACAATTCAATCGACTGCGGATAATTGGTACGTAACTGGTGCGCGAAATCGATAACTGGCTAATATTGTTCAAAATTCGAATGCCGGCGTAAACGGCGGGGGAAGGGCGGCTCCCTGCCCCTCCGGCGCCGTCTGGCCAGACCGGCTCCCGGATGGGATAGTCGGAAGCCCCTTCCCCGGGGGCCGAGGCGGCGCTGCCCCGAAAACGACATCCAACGACAATTGGAAACCCTTGAGGTCGCCCCCCATGCCCGTTGTGCTCGATCCCGACGCCGCCGCCGTCTACAAGGCCTTTCAGGAGGCCGGCCGCCCCGCCTACGAGACCCTGACGGCACCGGAAGCGCGGGCTTATTACGCGCAGGCGCGCTTTGCCACCAACCCCGAACCGCCCGAACTTGCGCGCGTCACAGAGCTCGCGATCCCGGCGCCGCACGGCACGATTCCCGCGCGCCTCTATGTTCCGAAAGAGCCGCGCCGACACGACGGCTTGTCCCCGGCGCTGGTGTTCTTCCATGGTGGCGGCTGGGTGATCGGCGATCTCGATTCCCACGACGTCGTCTGCCGCCAGCTCGCGGTCGAAGCCGCGCTGATCGTGATCTCGGTCGACTACCGCCTCGCGCCCGAGCACAAATTTCCCGCCGCCACCGATGACGCGATCGCCGCGACCAAATGGATTGCCGCGAACGCGCGCGAGCTCGGCATCGACGCCGCGCGCCTTTCGATCGGCGGCGACAGCGCCGGCGGCAATCTCGCCGCCGTGGTCGCGCTTTCCGCGCGCGACAACAACGGTCCCGCGATCGCGGGCCAGGTGTTGATTTATCCGGCCGTTGATTTCGCCATGACCCACGGCTCCCACAGCGAGCCCGAGACCAGCGTGCTGCTGACGCATTCGGTGATCCGCTGGTTTCGCGACCATTATCTCAAGGGCGCCGCCGACATCCACGACTGGCGCGCCTCGCCGGCGCGCGCGAAAAGCCTTGCCGGCCTGCCACCGGCCTATGTGCTCACCGCCGGCGCCGATCCCCTGCGTGACGAAGGCATCGACTATGCCGAGCGCCTCGCACAAGCGGGCGTGCCCGTGATCACCAAGCACTATCCCGGCCAGTTCCACGGCTTCTTCACGATGGGCAAATTGCTGCGACAGGCCAATGTCGCCGTGAGCGAGATCGGCGCGTGGCTGAAGGGATTGGGCTGACGACGTCCCGCATGCCTTCCGTTCTTCAAACCATCTTCACGTTCCCTCTGCGCGGGCTCGCCTGGCTTGGCGACCAGGGCACGCGCGGGGTGGCGGCCGTCGTATTCATTGCGCTCGCGGTACCTCCGCTCGGCGCGGTGCTGCGCCCTTACGTCACCGAGGCGATCCTCGTTCTGCTCTGCATCTCGTTCATGCGCGTCGATCTGGCCGCGCTCTACGGCCATCTGCGCCGGCCGGCACTGGTGGCGACCGCCACGGCCTGGACCACCATCGGCGTGCCGCTGATCGTCGGGCTGGTCGCGCACACCACCGGGCTCGACAGAAGCGCGCCCGGCCTCTTCCTCGCGCTGATGCTCCAGGGCATGGCCTCGCCGATGATGGCCGCGCCGGCGCTGGCGGCGCTGATGGGCCTCGATGCCACGCTCGTGCTGGTCGCGCTGGTGAGCGCCACCGCGATCGTGCCCTTCACCGCCTCGTTGTTCGCCAGCCTCTTCCTCGGCGGCATGCTCAGCATCTCGCCGCTCGCGCTCGGCGCAAAACTGCTCGGCATCCTCGCGATCTCACTGTTCGCCGCAACCATGATCCGCTGGATCTTCGGTGCCGAAGCGATCCAGCGCCACAAGCGGCCGATCGACGGCTTCAACATCATCATCCTGCTGATCTTTGCCGCCGCGATCATGGGTGACGTGGCGAGCGATTTCGTTGCCGCGCCCCTGTTCACGATCGGCATCGCGGCTCTCGCCTTCGCGGTCTATTTCACGCTGCTCGCCGTCACCACGCTGCTGTTCCGCCGCATCGGCACCGAGCGCGCCTTCGCGGTCGGCCTGATGGTGTCACAGCGCAATCTCGGACTGATGCTAGCGGCGACCGCGGGCGCGCTGCCGGCCACCACCTGGCTGTATTTCGCCCTCACGCAGCTTCCGATTCACCTCGCGCCCTATTTGCTGACGCCGATCGCGCGGAGATTGACGGCGCGGCCGCAGCAAGCGCTGACGGACGCCGTCGGTCCCTGACCAGACGTCGCGCGCCCTGAACCACACCACCAAAAATTGAGCATCGCGTGGCCAGCCTCGCGCCAGAACTGCTATCTCTGGATGTTTGTCCGAGATACAACATCCTCCTTTCAAGCTGGCGCCGTCGAGCGTCTTCGGCTCCATAACATTTCGAACGGAGGATATAGCAATGACCCAGGCCATGATTGCGATTCCCGGCAGCAGGCGCCTTCGTCCAAGCGACGCCCAACTCGTCCAGGCTGCAGATCCCGCCGAACAGATCGAGATCAGCATTTATGCCCGCCGCAACGCGCGGCCGGAGGACGTCAAACGCAACATGGAAGCCGAAAATCTCAAGCTGCCTTCGCAGCGACATTACCTGACGGACGCGGAATTCGACCGCACCTATGGCGCGGACCCCAGGGATCTGGACCATATCTCGGCCTGGGCCAAGGAGTGCGGGTTGAAAGTCCTCGACGTCAGCGTCGCCCGGCGCAGCGTGCGGGTGAAGGGCTCGATCAGCGACATCAACAAGGCATTCGGCACGCAGCTCAACGAGTACTCGCATGCCAAGACCGGCAGGTATCGCGGTCGAGAAGGCGAGCTGCACGTCCCTGACGACCTCGTCGGCGTGATCGACGGCGTATTCGGCCTCGACACGCGCAAGGTCGGCCGTCCGCGCTTTCGCCGCAGCCGTTTCTCCTCCGTCCCCCTGCCCGCCACGGCGCAAGCACGCGCGGCGAAGGCCGGACCAGCGAGCCCGGTCAATCCGTTCCCCGGCAGTTTCTTTCCAACGGATCTTGCCGCGCTCTACGATTATCCGCCGAAGACCGACGGATCGGGCCAGAACATCGCGATCTTCGCCTTCAACGGGACGGACCCGGATCCGCGCGGCGGCTACAGCCTGCCGGCGCTCCAGACCTATTTCGAGCGCCTCGGCGGCGTCACGCCGTCGATCACCGATGTCGTCGTGTCCGGCCCCGGCAACAATCCGGGTCCCGATACAAAAGCCTCGGGCGATCGGGGCGATGCGACCGGCGAGGTCATGCTCGACATGTGCATCGTCGGCGCCGCCGCGCCCGGTGCAAAGATTTTCATGTACTTCACCCAGTTCACCAGCAAGGGCTGGGTCGATGCCCTGCACCAGGCCATCACCGACAAGAACAACATCTCGGTGATCTCGATCAGCTATGGCAATCCCGAATCCGACCCGCAAAGCGCGTGGACGGCGATGGGTGTCAGGGTCGTGAATGCGGCCATGGAGGCGGCAGCTGCCAAGGGGATCACCATCCTGACCGCGTCCGGCGACGATGGGTCGAGCGACGGTGTCGGCACGCAGGCCAATGTCGATTTTCCCGCATCGAGCCCGCATGCGATGGCGGTCGGCGGCACCAAGCTCGTCGCAACCCACGGTGCCCGGCCCGCGATTGCCAGCGAGGTCGTCTGGAACGAAGTCAACCTGGACGAAGGCGCCACCGGCGGCGGCATCAGCGCCCTCTTCACCAAGCCGATGTGGCAGAACGGCGTCAACGTTCCGCCGTCCTCCAATCCGCCGCACAAGATCGGACGCGGCCTGCCCGATGTCGCCGCTGTCGGCGATCCCGAGACCGGCGTCGTCGTGATGCACATCAATGGCCGGAAGCTCGACATGATCGGCGGGACCAGTGCTTCGGCGCCGCTTTGGGCTGCGCTGGTCGCGCGCCTGAACCAGGGCCTGTCGACTCGCTGCGGCGACCTCAATCCGCTGCTCTACACCCGATTTTCCTCCGGTGTGCTGCGCGACATCGTCAAAGGAAACAATGGAGCCTACGCGGCCGGTCCGGGCTGGGACGCCTGCACCGGTCTGGGGACGCCGCGCGGGCAGGCGCTGCTCGCCGCGCTGTCGGGCAACACAAAAAAGCGAGCGGGGGCAAAGCGCCCGGCGCCAAGGCGACCGGCCGCAAAACCACGCGTCCGCAAATAGCCGCGCGCCCTGCCGGTGGTGATGACTCCTTAGGCCGGCAGCCGAGCTCTCAGGCGCTGCGCGCCGCGCGCCGCAGCGCCTGCGGCGGCTGGCCGAAGGCGCGGATGAAGGCGCGCCGCATGCGCTCGGGATCACCGAAGCCGGTCGCCTCCGCGACGAGCTCGATCGCCTCGCGCGAGGACTGCACGCGCTCGCGCGCGACCTCGATCCGCAGGCGCTCGATGGCCTTGGACGGTGTCGTCCCGGTCTCGGCGGCAAAGGCGCGGGCAAAATGCCGCGCGCTCATGCCAGCGCGATCGGCGAGATCTTCCACCGTCAACCGCGCGTCGAGGTTCTCGCGCGCCCAGGACAACAGCGCGCCGAAGCGGCCGTTCGGCGTCTTCAATTCCAGCAGCGACGAGAATTGCGACTGGCCGCCGCTGCGGCGATGATACAGCACGAGCTGGCGCGCCGTTGCCTGCGCGATCTCCTCGCCATGATCCTCGGTGACCATCGCCAGCGCGAGGTCGATACCTGCGGTGATACCCGCCGACGTCCACACGTTGCCGTCATGCGTGAAGATCTGGTCCGGCTCGAACTTCACCTTCGGATAGCGCGCGACGAAATCGCGCGTCCGTCCCCAATGCGTGGTGGCGCGGCGGCCGTCGAGCAGTCCCGCCTCGGCCAGCACATAGGCGCCCGAACAGACGCTGGCGATCCGCACACCGCGCCGCGCCAGCCGCTGCACGAAGGCACGCGTGACCTCGCAGCGCGCGGCGTCCGTGACGCCTGCGCCGCCCGCCACGACCAGCGTCGTGATCGCGTTCGCCGATCTGAAATCGCGCGCCATCATTTCCACGCCGGACGAGCTGCGCACGGGCCCCGCGTTCATCGCCAGCACCCGGATTCCGGTCGTCGTCTTGCCGGTGCAGCGCGCCGCGATCTCGAACACCGAGATCGGGCCGGCCGCATCGAGCAGCTGGAAATCGGGGAAGATCAGGAAGCCGATCATGGTCTTGTCCGAAAGAGAGGGAAATATGCCATTTTGGACTGCAGCGCATCATGCCAGTCTGCCGGCGTCAAGCTCAGAATTGGAGGCTCTCATGTCGACACCGCTCCAGATCGGACTTCTGGTGTTCCCGCGCGTCACGCAGCTCGACTTCACCGGACCCCTCCAGGTGTTCTCTTCCGTCCCGGGTGCAAAACTGCATTTGATCTGGAAACGGATCGAGCCGGTGCCGAGCGATTCCGTGCTCACGCTGACGCCGACCATGACCTTCGCCGATTGCCCGCAGCTCGACGTGATCTGCGTGCCGGGCGGCCGCGGCACCGACGACCTGCTCAATGACGAGGAGGTGCTGGATTTCCTGCGCAGGCAGGCCGAGGGCGCCAAATACGTCACGTCGGTCTGCACGGGATCGCTGGCGCTCGGCGCCGCAGGCCTGCTGAAGGGTTACCGCGCCGCAACCCATTGGAGCGCGATGGAGTTGCTGAGCCAATTTGGCGCCACGCCGACCAAGACGCGCGTCTGCGTCGACCGCAACCGCATCACTGGCGGCGGCGTCACCGCGGGGATCGATTTCGCGCTGACGCTGGTGTCGATTATGATCGATCGCACCACGGCGGAAGCGATCCAGCTCGGGATGGAGTACAATCCCGCGCCACCCTTCAATTCAGGTTCGCCGGATACGGCGCCGGCCGCGGTGCTCGCTTCGGTGAAGGAGCGGATCGCGCCGTTTCAGGCGCGCCGCATCGAGGCGGCGAAGCGCGCCGCGACACGGGTGATGTGAGCACAGAAAAAGGCCGCCCGGTTTCCCGAGCGGCCTTTCCTGTCTTACGGCGGCTGCACATTCCATCGGGCGATTTCGGAACTTCCAGACCGGGGGCCTATCTCCCGATCGAGTCCTGGTCGGCGGCCGCTGCATCTCGGGACAGTCGCGAACTGTTGCCCGAACCGAACGCGATGGTCTCCCATCTCCGTAAGATGGGACCATTGAGCCGCATGGCTCGCGTGACCGCAACGCCCGCGCAGGAATCATCCCCGCTGTTCGCGTTGTCCACAGCAGGGCGAGGCGGATGCGCCTGCATCCACTCGCACGACAAGGATTGGGCGGCGGTCCGAAGGCTAGCCAGGCGTCTAGGGCTAGCCAGGCGTCCATGGCTGATAGTCGCCGGTCGCCTTCGGACGCTTGCCGCTGGCGAGCGTCGAGCCCGACGGACGGTAGGCATTGGGCGTGCCGGTGAGATTCGGCTGGTGCGGCTTTTCCCACTCGCGCGGCTGGTAGTTGTCCTGAGTCGGCGGCACGTCGACGGTATGATGGATCCATCCGTGCCAGGACGGGGGGATGCGGCTGGCTTCAGCGTAGCCGTTATAGATCACCCAGCGCCGCTCGAAGCCGAGCGTCGGGTCGATCACCCCGCCGCGGGTGCGATAATAGAGATTGCCCTGCTCGTCCTGGCCGACCAGCTCGCCGTACCGCTTGGTCCAGAGTTGGGTGCCAAAGGTCTGGCCACTCCACCAGGTGAAGAACTTGAGGAAGAACTGTTTCATGCGGCAAGGGCCCTGCTTCGTCGGGTCCTGATGCCATCCGGGCGGCGAAATGTCCAGTTCGGCGGGTGCGGCGGCGCCCCGCCCGAAACGGGTGACACCGGCATGACGCCGCCGCAAATCGGACGCGATCCGTTCATGCCCGGTACAGCGGCCAGATGAGACGCTCCCTAACGCACGCAAACCGGCGTGATCCCAGGAACCCTCACCCTTTCGAGGGGTTTGCTTCCGGGAAAAGGAGTTTGACCATGAACAGTATCAAAGTTTTGAGCGCCGCGGCGGTGATGGCGCTGGTTCTTCCGTTAGCGACGCCGAGCTTCGCCCAGGGCCATGGTGGCATCGGCGGCGGCGCTCACTTCGGTGGCGGTGGCGGCGGAGCCCATTTCGGTGGCGGTGGCGGCGGAGCCCATTTCGGCGGCGGCGGCGCGCGAATGGGCGGCGGCAGCTTTGGCGGCGGTGCCCGGATGGGCGGTGGCGGCGGCAATTTCGCGGCCGGCGCAGCGATGCGTCCGAGCGGCGGCGCCGCCTTTAGCGGCGGTGGTGGCCGCAGCTTCGCAGCTGCGGGCAATCACTGGCAGGGCGGCGCCGGAAACTGGCACGGCGGCGGAAACTGGCACGGGGGCGGATGGCGTCATCACGGCGGTGGGTTCTGGCCCGGTGTCGCGGCGGGTGCTGCGATCGGCGGCCTCGGCTCATACGCCTATTACGGCGGTGGCGGCTATTACAACGACCCCTACTACTATGGCGACGACAGCTACTATGAGGAGCCGTCAGTGGCGGTGGTCCCCGACAGCGGCGGTGACGCGACCGCCTATTGCGTCCAGCGCTTCCGGTCCTACGACCCGGCGTCAGGCACCTATCTCGGCAATGACGGCCTGCGTCATCCCTGCCCGTAAGACGGCGTGAAGCAAGTAACCCCGGGCGGCGTCGATGCTATCGGCGCCGCCCCCGCGTTTTGATGGGCTGGCTGCACTTCTCCAGCTTGCGATAGAGCTCCAGCCAGCGCCGCTCGCGCGCCGTCAGCGGCTCGCCCTCGTACGACCACGCCGGACGCCCGTCGTCGTCGAGCGGTGCGCTGGCATCGAGCCTGTCGAACTCCGCAAGTTCGTCCGGCGTCGGACCAAGTGCAATGGATGCGACCGCGCATGTGAGCCGGCCGGCCCCGCGCGACGGACCAGCCATCACGCGATCTCCGAACGCCGCGGCAAGAAGCGGCGGGAATTGGCAACGCCCGGCCGCGGATCGCCGCCGCGCGGATTTTCCGTGCCCTCGCGCAACGCGCCAATCAGCCTGATGATGTTCACCGGAATGAGCGCGCCATGAAGGATGGCAATCGGCGCGAGATGAAGCGCGAAGGCATAGGTCAGGAAAGCCACATTGCTACAGAGCGCCACCAGCCGGAGCGGGACCATGCGGTGCATGGAGAAAGTCAGGAACACCAGCGACGACGCGACATACCCGGTCAGTTCCACCCATCGCATGGCAGACCTCATTTGCGAATTCCGCCCGGTCGGATCGGCACGCGACGCCCCGGATTGCCTCGCCACCTTACGGCATCGGCCTCCCTCGCGTCGTCACCCCGCCGGGTGACGCATCAGTGTTCCGAATCCGTGTCCCCGATCCGCACACCGCCGATCGCCGTGATGAGGCTGGCGAGCTCGGCCTGACGTCCGGTCGCGGTCTTGGCGAATACTCCGCGCAGATGCGTCTTCACGGTGTTGGGCGACAGCCCCAGCGACTGCGCGTTCTCGATGATCGTGTTGCCCGACGACGCCGCGAGCGCGACGCGCGCCTCGGCATGCGTAAGCCCGTACGCGTCCATGATCTGTCTAAGCGGGATCGAACGTCGGTTGGCGGGATCGATGGCAAACAGCAGCACGGCCGCGTCCTTCACTCCCGCGTCCGACAACCGCCCGAGATCCTTGCCCCGAATAGATGAGACGAGAATGGTCAGGAGCCGGCCATCGAGATCGTGCGGAAGGCTCATGGTGCCGCCGGCCGCTCCCTGAAGCGCCGCCCGGATCAACTCATTGAGCCGCGGTGAATGTGCCGGTGAATATGTCCCGATCGACGGCTGGAGCCGCAAGGTCCCCTCCTCCGCCATCCGCCGAGCGGTCGAATTGGCGAACAGGACGCGCGCCTTGCGGTCGAGAACGATGACGCCGTCGGCAAGTCGGTCGAGGACATCGAATGCTGCTTGTTGCATGGCCAGGTAGCCGTCGATCCGAAATCCAAGCGTCACCGACCGACACAGATGCGGCGACAGCCACTGCAAAACCCGCTGCTCGTCGGCATCGAACGGGCCCCGCCGCACGCTGCGACAGATGTTGAAGGCGGCCCGAAAATCCTCGCGTGCCGCGAGGGCGATCATTCCGTTGTGCCCGACCTCCTGCGGTCTCAGCACCTCGTCATAGAATGTGGTGGACCGAAGCTCCGCCAGCGGAATCGCTTCGTCGGATATCACCAGCCGCCCGATCGGCTTGTTCTCCATGTGTCGCGACCATGGATTTTGCATGTGCCGCTCCTGGTAGGCGCGATTGCACTCCTCGCTCAGACGGGCGTTGAAGTCGAAATAGACGCGCTCGGCGGACAAGGACTGACCAAACAGGATACCGCCCTCGCTGCGCGTCAGATCGGCGACCGCTGTGAGCGCACGGGGCCACACGTCATTCTCGGCCGCGGCGTCGTAGATGAGGTCGAGGACCTTCTCGATCTGGTCGCCGGAAAAATTCACCGCACTTCCCTGCCCAAGGCCGTCGACAGCAACCGGCTGTCCAAACAGTCTGGGGACGCAACGTCATGATAACACGGCGCACAATTTGAAGCCTCACCCATAGGGGTTAGATGGCCTCGAGAGCGGCCAGGAATTCGTGTCCGCACTCTTTCGCCGCAGTGTCCTCAGCATCGTGGAAAGTGCTCCCGTGCCCGCTTTCTGAGCAGAGAGCCAATTCGAAAGTACGATCGCAAGTGTGCTCTGCGTGCCACGGCCGCCGCCAAAGCGATACGGCCTCACCCAGGTGGGCGACGCGACGAATATCACTGATCGCTATCGAGATTGCAGACGATTGCGAAACGCGAGTCGAAACGTCCGCAAGGCGCGAATAAGACGGGAATTGGAATGCCACGATCAAGTCGCGAGAATTACGAAGCCGGCATCAGCCACCGTGTTGCGCGCGATTGCTTCCTTGCGCGCTATGTCGCAGGCCCGTTGATCGTTTCGGCAACGCTGTTGGCAGGCCAGTCTGCACGCGCAGACTGCACCCCACAGGCAGCCGGACAGTCGAACCTGATCGCGACCTGCACGGGAACGACGATCAATCAGGGCGGTGGCGCTCCGGGAACAAGTGTGGGTGCCAATGGCTATGGAACCGCCGCAGAGAACGCGATCGTCACGGTCGAAAGCCGGCGATGCTCGGCGTGACGCCGGCGACGATCAAGACGCATCTGCGCCACTGCTTCGAGAAGACCGGGACTCATTCGCAGGTCGAGCTGTCGCGCCTGCTCGCAACGTTTCCGGGGATCGATATTGCCCGGTGAGCGGGCTCGGCGGACGAATAATATGACGGCAAGCCGCGGCAACTGCCGATTTCTCGCTGCGGCGAGCAACCTTTCCCAGTCCCCTCGACTTAACTCAATCAGTAATTGAAAACCGATGAATTCACGCGCCGGGTCGCGCCCCGCTCTCATTAGGGAACCGGCGTCCTTGGCTATGCACCGCGCCGTGCATATATACGATGGTCCAATCCCAAATTGACCCGACGCGCGATTCACCTGTATCAACTTGACTGTGGGGACTTCGATGACTGGGAAGTGTCATGCCGCGTATTCTCGTGGTTGATGACGATCCGATGGTCGGCGCGACCATCGAGGTCCTCCTCCAACGTCAGGGCTTCGACGTCACGTTGACCGACGGCGGAGAGACGGGTCTGGCTGCGCTCGAAACACAAAGTTTCGACGCGATGCTGGTTGACATCTTCATGCCGCATATGCGCGGCTTCGAGTCCATCCGCATCTTTCACGAGCGCGCGCCGGCGGTTCCGCTGATCGCGATGTCCGGCTACGCCTTCGCGTCATCCGCCTCGCCCTCCCCCGATTTCCTCCGCATGGCGCTGGAGCTCGGCGCAACACGCTGCCTGCGCAAGCCGTTCACGCCGGGCGCGCTGCTGACCACGATCCGGGAATGCCTCGCGGGCGAGAGCCCGCAGCCGAAGGACAAGAAAGAAGCCCCTTGATCCCAACGCAGCGCATCATTCTCGGTACCGGACTTGCCATCCTCCTGATCATCACCGCAGCTTCGATCGGCCTCGACGTCAAGTCGCGGTCCGATGCGGCATGGGTCCATCATGCCGTCCGGGTGCTGAAGAAGATTTCCGATTTGCGCGTGCTGATGCGCAGTGCCGAGAGCGCGACGCGCGGCTACGAGATCTATCGCAGCCCGAGCTTCAGGGACGAGTTCCAGGCGTTGCAGGCCCAGATCGCGCCCGCGCTCGCCGACCTCAAGCTGGCCGTCCGCGATGATCCCGACCAGGTTGCGCTGGTGGAGAGCACCGAACCACTCACGCTGCGCCGGATCGAGATTGCCAGCACCGCCATCCGGCTGCGCGCCGACAACGAGGAGACGGCCATCCTCGCGCTTCAGCGCAAGGGCGAGGGCATCGGGCTGATGGTGACCGTGATGGCCAACCTCGACCGTCTGAGTGCCGAGGAAGAGCGATTGCTCGCCGCGCGCTCGCAGGATTCGCGCCGTACCGGCATCGTGCTGCTCGGCATCGACGTCGCCGGCGCGCTGGTGATCATGCTGCTGGTCGTGATGGTGATGCGCGAGAGCCAGCGCACCCAGGGCGCGCTCAAGAGCACGCTGCTGGAGACCACGGCCGCCAATCAGCAGCTCGAGGCCGCAGTGGCCGAGCGCACCGAGCATCTGGTCACCGCGCATGACGAGCTGCGCCTGTCGGTCAACGTGCTCCAGAGCACTTTTCGCAGCATGGCGGAGGCGGTGCTGGTCATCGACGCCGAGGGCAACGTGCTTCTGTCAAATCCTGCCGCGGAGCGCATGCTGCTGCACCGGACCGGCATGAACCTGCGCAATCTGCGCACGATGTCCGACGTGTTTCACGGCGACGGCGTCACCCGGCTCAAGCCCGACGAGTTGCCGTCGGCGCGCGTGCTGCGCGGCGAGCAGTTCGAGGACATGGAGATGATCGTCCGCCCGCACAGCGGCAATGCTCCCCGTCAGCTCATGATCAGCGGCCGGCCGATGCTGGACGGCCAAGGCAACATTTCCGGTGCGGTGCTGGTCTATCACGACGCGACGATGTCGCGCGAGACCGAGCGGCAGCTGTACCAGTCGCAGAAGCTGGACGCGATCGGCAAGCTGACCGGCGGCGTCGCGCACGACTTCAACAACATGCTGACCGTGATCTCCGGCAACACCGAGACGCTGGTGGCGAGCCTGAAGGGCCAGCCCGAACTCCAGCGCACGGCGCGGCTGATCGACGAGGCCGCCGAGCGCTGCGCCGAGCTGATCCAGCATCTGCTCGCCTTCGCGCGCAGGCAGCCGCTGCAGCCGCGCAACGTCGAGATCAATGCAGCGGTCGCCGATATCGCAAAACTCCTGCGTCCCACCCTCGGCGAACATATCCAGATCGAGACCGTGCTGGAACAGGGGCCGATGACCTCGCACATCGATCCGTCCCGGCTCACCAATGCCGTGCTCAACATGGCGATCAACGCCCGTGACGCCATGCCGAACGGCGGCAAGCTGCTGTTCGAGGCCCATCGGGTCGTGCTCGACGAGGCCTATGCGCAAAATAATCCGGACGTACACCCCGGCCCTTACGTGATGCTCGCCGTCAGCGACACCGGCACCGGCATGCCGGCCGAGGTCCAGCAGCAGGCGTTCGAGCCGTTCTTCACCACCAAGGAGGTCGGCAAGGGAAGCGGCCTCGGCCTCTCCATGGTCTATGGCTTCGTCAAGCAGTCCGGCGGCCACATCAAGATCTACAGCGAGGAAGGCCACGGCACCACGATCAAGCTCTATCTGCCGCCGGGCGAAGGCACCACGGAAGTCGCCGCTTCCGTCGCGCCGCAGGCCGAAGGCGGCGCCGAGACCATTTTCGTGGTCGAGGACGATCCGCTGGTGCGCAACTTCGTCACCGCGCAGCTCCAGAGCCTCGGCTATCAGACCGTCGCCGCGCCCGACAGCAAGGCGGCGCTGGACCTGATCGCGACCGGCCAGCCGTTCGATCTCTTGTTCACCGACGTCGTCATCCCCGGCGGCATGAGCGGGCGCGAGCTCGCCGAGGAGGTCGCAAAGCGCCGGCCGGGCCTGAGGGTGCTCTACACCTCCGGCTACACCGACAACGCCATCGTCCACCACGGCAAGCTCGACGACGGCGTGATGCTGCTGACAAAGCCCTATCGCCGCAACCAGCTCGCCGAGATGATCAGGAAGGCGCTGGGAAAGACGCCGGTCGGCTAGAGCATCTTATGCTTGGCGATGCATCCAATGGCGTTGCAGATGATCCGCGCCGCGCAGATCGCCCCAATATTCTGCACGTCACGCTCAGGCACCAATTCGACCAGATCGAGACCGACTATCCTCGCCTTCGAGGCCACGCCCGCGATCAGGTCTATGACGTCGAAATAGGACAGGCCGCCCGGCTGTGGAAGGATCACGCCCGGAATTACGGACGGATCCAGTCCGTCGCAGTCGATCGTGATCAGGCAATTCGAGTTCTCCTCGATTGCGCTCAGGACGGTATGGACGCCCTGCCTTTTGATGTCTCGAGCTGTGAAAATCCTGGAGCCCCAGTTTCGCGCGCGACTGAGTTCCTGGAGGCCAGAGCCGCCTATACCCCGTAAACCGACCTGCACGATGCGTTCGATCCAGGGCATCTCGCTGGCGCGCCGCATCGTGCTCGAAAATGTATGTGCCGAGCCATCGCGCCGGTCCTTCCAATCCAGATGCGCGTCGATCTGCATGATCGTCAGCTTGCCCATGTCTTCGAACGCCTCGAAGAACGGTATGGGGACGGAATCATCACCGCCCAGCAGCACAGGTACCGCGCCGGATGCCAGGATCTTTTTCGTTGCCGTTCTGATCACATTGCGATTTTCTTCCGGGGCGTCGGGTGACGTGGGAAGATCACCGCAATCGAAGACGCGGATTTGCTCTCGATCGAGCAGGACCCCGTCCTGGTCGAAGTCCCATCTTGAAAGATCGGCCTGGTAAACCCGCAAAGCATTGCGAATGGCCGTTGGGCCATTTGCGGCGTGGCTGGTCCGGCCCTTCAGGTGGGGCGTGGCGTCGGCAGCTCCGAAAATGACGATGTCAGATGCGGGAAGAGGCAGAGCGAGATCACACGTCGCTACGCCGAGAAATGTATTGCGGTCGGTCGCCATGGAGGACTCGCGGGAGGTACTCAGTCCGGCAAGGAGGCCTAATCCGCAAGACCTCCACGAGTTCCTGAACTGCTCTTGCCCGAGCCGACGGCCGAAGCCCTCCTCGACTACCGCGTCGCCAGCACCACGGCGGCCATCGTGAACACCAGCGCGGCGATCTGGCCTGCGCCGAGCGGCTCGCCCAGAGCCAGCGCCGACGCCACCACGCCGATCACAGGCACCGCCATGGTGCCGATCGCGGCGACGGAGGCCGGCAGACGCGAGAGCGCGGCGAACCAGCTGACATAGGCAATGCAGAACTGCACCACGGTCGAATAGACCAGCAGCCACCAGCCGACCGGCGTCACCCGCGACAGATGCGTGGTCTCGACGAGGAGGCCGATGATCGAGATCGGCAGGCAGCCGATCCCGATCTGCCAGGCCGCGGCCGTGATCGGCGGCAGATGGATCGGGTACTTCTTCGAAAACACCGTGCCGAGCGCGAAGCCGAGCGCGCCGCACAGCGCCATGACGATGCCCGGCAGCTTCTCCACGCTGGCGGCGACGCCGTTGCCGCCCATGATCGAGGCGAGGCCAACGAAAGCCATCACCAGCCCCAGCGTGCGCAACAAGGTCGGCCGCTCGCCGAGCACCGGCCAGGCGATCAGCGAGGCCCAGACCGGCATGGTGTAGGCGATCAGCGCCGCCTCGCTCGCCGGCAGCCAGAGCAGCGCCAGGCCCATCAGCACCATCCAGCCGGTGACGTTGAGGATGGCGGCGGTCAGGAGGCGCGGCCAGATTGCGGGCGCCACCTTCAGGCTCTGCCGGCGCATCACCGCCAGCGCCGCCAGCAGCACTGCGCCGAGCACGCCGGTCACCCCGCGGAGCGTCAGCGGCGGCAGCTCGGAGAGCAGGAATTTCGTCACCGGCCAGTTGAAGCCCCAGCCCACCGAGGTGATGGCGAGGAACATCAGGCCGGCCGGGGCGATGCGCGGTCGCGCATCCCGGCTGGTCGAATCAAGCATGTGGGGTACCCGGCAGAAAACGAGCGTCAGCTTGGCGCGGATTCGGGGCCCGTACCACCACCCCGGCGGGCATGCCTGCCCTCACCTTCCGTACCCCTACGTGAGTCCCGCCGAGGCAACCCCGTTGCTCAAAAATATACCTGCCCTGTGAACAGCGGGGTGAAGGCTCCGGAACACCACGGGACGCAAATATTTTCGATTGGGAATCCCTGAGGACTCACCGATACTTGCCACCAGAACAGACGCGGGCATGCCCCCTGTTATCCCCCGCAATCCACCATATTTAGTATTTGATTCAGGAACTCGCACTAGTTCTTGACGGGCGCAACGGAGAGTCCTAGCTTTCGATCCGTTCGGCGCGAGTGTGTTTGCGTCCCGCCGGCACTCCCCCAAAGGGTTCGCAAATTGCCACTCCGCCAAGCCAGACGAAGGCAGCGGGAGACGGGCTTGTCTGCCCACGGAAGCGGACTTTTCGGGCGCCAGAACGGGCCGGCAACAGGCTCGGATGGCATCGGTAGACGTTGTGATGTTGTGGGGCGTTGAACGCATGTCGGGCGCATCCCCTTGGGGGCGGATGGGCGTGGACATGCCGGCAGGTCGAAAGGTGCTCGCACCGAACCACCGCCGGGAGAAAAAGGGCCGGGTCCACCGGCTGAACTGCGAAGCCTTTGGGCCACAAGCCCGGCAGGCCTCGCGAACCGAAATATCGACCCGGTCGCCTTGCGGAGGCGTTCCGGTTAAAAATAAGGACGGGGCAAGACAATGCGGATCGAGCGGCGCCACACCACTTCGGGACAGTCACCTTACGCTGGGATCGAATTCCGGCAGACCACGTCGGAGATCAGGAATCCCGACGGCTCGGTCGTGTTCAAACTTGATGGCGTCGAGGTGCCGACCGAATGGTCGCAGGTCGCCTCCGACGTCCTCGCCCAGAAGTATTTTCGTAAAGCGGGCGTCGCCGCGCGCCTGAAGAAGGTCGAGGAGGAATCCGTCCCCTCCTTCCTGTGGCGCTCCGTGCCCGACACCGAGGCGCTTGCCCTCCTGCCCGAGAAAGAGCGCTTCGTCAGCGAGCTCTCGGCCAAGCAGGTGTTCGACCGCCTCGCCGGCTGCTGGACCTATTGGGGCTGGAAGGGCGGCTATTTCACCAGCGACGAGGACGCCCAGACGTTTTACGACGAACTCCGCTACATGCTGACCAAGCAGATGGTCGCGCCGAACTCGCCGCAATGGTTCAACACCGGACTGCATTGGGCCTATGGCATCGACGGCCCCGGCCAGGGCCATTATTACGTCGACCCCTTCACCGGCAAGCTGACCCGCTCGAAATCGTCCTATGAGCATCCGCAGCCGCATGCCTGCTTCATCCAGGGCGTCAGTGACGACCTCGTCAACGAAGGCGGCATCATGGACCTCTGGGTCCGCGAGGCCCGTCTGTTCAAGTACGGCTCCGGCACCGGCTCCAACTTCTCGCGCCTGCGCGGCGAAGGCGAAAGGCTCTCGGGCGGTGGCCGCTCGTCCGGCCTGATGAGCTTCCTCAAGATCGGCGACCGCGCAGCCGGCGCGATCAAGTCGGGCGGCACCACGCGCCGTGCGGCCAAGATGGTCGTCGTCGACGCCGACCATCCCGATATCGAGACCTATATCGACTGGAAGGTGAAGGAGGAGCAGAAGGTTGCCGCGCTCGTCACGGGATCCAGGATCAACCAGAAGCACCTCAAGGCGGTGCTCAAGGCCTGCGTGAATTGCGAAGGCTCGGGCGACGATTGCTTCGATCCCGAGAAGAACCCGGCGCTCCGTCGCGAGATCAAGCTCGCGCGCCGCAGCCTGGTGCCCGACAATTACATCAAGCGCGTCATCCAGTTCGCCAAGCAGGGCTACAAGGACATCCAGTTCGACGTCTACGACACCGACTGGGATTCGGAAGCCTATCTCACGGTCTCCGGCCAGAACTCCAACAATTCGGTCTCGCTCAAGGACGACTTCCTGCGCTCGGTCGAGACCGACGGCGACTGGAATCTCGTCGGTCGCACGACGAAGAAGATCACCAAGACCCTGAAGGCGCGCGACCTCTGGGAAAAGATCGGCTACGCCGCCTGGGCGTCGGCCGACCCCGGCCTGCACTTCAACACCACCATGAACGACTGGCACACCTGCAAGGCGTCCGGCGACATCCGCGCCTCCAATCCGTGCTCGGAATACATGTTCCTGGACGACACGGCGTGCAACCTTGCCTCTGCGAACCTGCTGACCTTCTACGACATCCCCTCCAAGCGCTTCGACGTCGAGGGCTACGAGCATCTCTGCCGGCTCTGGACCATCGTGCTCGAAATCTCCGTGATGATGGCGCAGTTCCCGTCGAAGGCGATTGCCGAGCTCTCCTACGAGTTCCGCACGCTGGGCCTCGGCTATGCCAATATTGGCGGCCTGCTGATGACCATGGGCCTGTCCTATGACAGCAAGGAAGGCCGTGCCATCGCCGGCGCGCTGACCGCGGTGATGACCGGCATCACCTACAAGACTTCCGCGGAGATGGCGGCCGAGCTCGGCACCTTCCCCGGCTACAAGAAGAACGCCGCGCACATGCTGCGCGTGATCCGCAACCACCGCCGCGCCGCCCATGGCCAGTCCAATGGCTACGAGGCGCTCGGCGTCAACCCGGTGCCGATGGACCTGGTCTCCTGCCCGCAGGCCGATTTGGTGACGCATGCGCAGGCGGCCTGGGATGCGGCGCTCGAGCTCGGCGAGAAGCACGGCTATCGCAACGCCCAGACCACGGTGATCGCGCCGACCGGCACGATCGGCCTGGTCATGGATTGCGACACCACCGGCATCGAGCCTGATTTCGCGCTGGTGAAATTCAAGAAGCTCGCAGGCGGCGGCTACTTCAAGATCATCAACCGCGCGGTCCCCGCAGCGCTGCGCGCGCTCGGCTATCGCGAGAGCGAGATCGCGGAAATCGAGGCCTATGCCGTCGGCCACGGCTCGCTCTCCAACGCGCCCGGCATCAACGCCTCGACGCTGAAGGCCAAGGGCTTCTCCGACGAAGCCATCGCCAAGGTCGAGAAGGCCTTGCCGACCGCCTTCGACATCAAGTTCGCCTTCAACAAATGGACCTTTGGCGAAGACTTCATCCGCGACCAGCTCGGCATCGGTGCCGAGGCGATCGCGGCCCCCGGCTTCGACCTGCTCCAGGCCGTCGGCTTCACCAAGCGCGAGATCGAGGCGGCGAACGTCCACATCTGCGGCGCGATGACGGTGGAAGGTGCTCCGCACCTCAAGGCCGAGCACTATCCGGTGTTCGACTGCGCCAATCCCTGCGGCAAAATTGGAAAGCGCTACCTGTCGGTCGAGAGCCACATCCGCATGATGGCGGCGGCGCAGCCCTTCATCTCGGGTGCGATCTCCAAGACCATCAACATGCCGAACGACGCCACGGTGGAGGACTGCAAGTCCGCCTACATGCTGTCGTGGAAACTCGCATTGAAAGCCAACGCGCTCTATCGCGACGGCTCAAAACTCTCCCAGCCGCTCAACTCGCAGCTCATCAGCGATGATGAGGACGAGGACGATGCAGCCGAAACGTTCTACGAGAAGCCGATGGCGGCGCGGACCGCCCAGGTCTCGGAAAAGATCGTCGAGAAGCTGGTCGAACGCATCATCGTGATGCGCGAGCGCGAGAAGATGCCGGATCGCCGCAAGGGCTACACCCAGAAGGCGGTCGTCGGCGGCCACAAGGTATACCTGCGCACCGGCGAGTATGACGACGGCCGGATCGGCGAGATCTTCATCGACATGCACAAGGAAGGCGCCGCGCTCCGCTCCTTCATCAACAACTTCGCCATCGCGGTGTCGCTCGGCCTGCAATACGGCGTGCCGCTCGAGGAATATGTCGACGCCTTCACCTTCACCCGCTTCGAGCCGGCGGGCCCCGTGCAGGGCAACGACAGCATCAAGTACGCGACCTCGATCCTCGACTATGTCTTCCGCGAACTGGCGGTGAGCTACATGTCGCGCTTCGACCTCGCCCATGTCGATCCGACCGAGTCGAACTTCGACGCGCTCGGCAAGGGCGTCGAGGAAGGCAAGGAGCCGGAGGAGCCGAACCACCAGGCCAACAGGCTGGTCTCGCGCGGCCTCACCCGCTCCCGCACCGACAATCTGTTCGTGATGCGCGGCGGCTCCGCCGCGATCGCATCCGGCAATGACAGTGCGCCGGCAGGCGGCAGCAAGGTCACCTCGCTCGCCTCCCACGGCGCTACCGCCCGCGGCGCCGGCGATGCCCTCGAAGGCGCGGTCGCCCTGAAGCAGGAAGTGGCCCATGACCTCTCGCCCACCGAGAAGTTAGAGGCCCTGCAGTGGAGCAAATCCGGCACCGCGCAGACCATGGTGCCCTCCAAGGCCGAGCGCCGCGCGGAAGCCAAAGCCAAAGGCTATGAGGGCGAGATGTGCAGCGAGTGCGGCAACTTCACGCTGGTGCGGAATGGCACCTGCATGAAGTGCGATACGTGCGGAAGTACGACGGGGTGTTCGTGAGGCGCCGACCAAGGCCAATGAATTGTAGCTGACGAAGACGAGGGCGGCCTAAGGCCGCCCTTTTTCGTGCCCAATGCTTACAAACTCGACATATTCACTCTATAATTGCGCATATTTATTTCATCAACCAACGCATCTAATCCGCAGTCATAGACTGAGCCCATCGTGTATCCCGAAAGAGTTGTTCAAGCATGGACGCATCAGATCCTACAAAAGCTGTCGACGACCAACACAAGATTTGGCTGGACGAGGTATTGCCTAACCATGAGCGGTTAATGCCGATCGTCCAATCGCTACTCGAAAGCATGGTTCAAAAGGAAAAGATCGAGTACCTAAGCGTGACCGGAAGAGTAAAGAACCGAGACGAAGCGCTGAGAAAGATCACGAGCAAGCAGTATCGAGAGCCGCATCTTCAGCTCACTGATCTTTCTGGAATACGAGTGGTAACCTTCCTAGAAGCCCAAGTCATTGCCATTAGCGATGTCGTTCGGCAATTATTTGAAGTTGATAAAGGAAACAGTCTCGACCGAACAAAAACTCTCGGTCTTGATCGGCTGGGATATCGATCGACGCATTTCGTCTGTACGCTAGGGAAGCGGCGCGCGCCATTACCCGAATACGCGGCTCTTGGAGAGCTAAAGTTTGAAATTCAGGTACGAACGGTCTTGCAGCATGCGTGGGCTGAACTGGCGCATGACAGCTCCTTCAAATTCACGGTCGCGTTGCCGTCGAAAATCGAACGAAAGCTAAATCTCTATTCTGGAATGTTGGAAATTGTTGATGCTGGATTCGATGAAATCTCGAAGGAGATTGACAACTATCGTGCGTCGCTAGAACACAAGACCATCAATCAAATATCCGATGCCGAAATTGACTCGATCTCACTTCAGCGCTTCATCGAGGAAAGCAGCATTGCGCTTGGTCTTCCGCTTGAAAGTGCAAACGCTGACGTACTTTCGGATGAACTGCGACTATTTGGAGTAAAAACAATTGGTGGCCTTCAGCAATTGCTTACGCCTGAATTTGAGCAGGCATATAAGGCGCAAATAGATGATGGATATGGAGTTGGATTCGTTCGCCTACTGTTGATGTACAACAATATTGACCGCTATTTTGAGCTCGCTTCTCCCCCTTGGGGCGAAATGCCAGTGAAGCCTTATAAATTCCTCGTTTCGAAATTTGGGGAAGACAAGGTGCAAAAGCTCCTAAAGCAACATGAGAAAAGCATTGAAGGCAACCTAGAGCGGTCCGGCCAAGATTGAACTTGGGAATAGCGGTGACAGTGCTGGACTGCACTTAATTCCCTCGCTCCAATCTGCGGCTTCGGCTCGCGTTTGGTGCGCGGCGGCAATTGAATGCACTATCACCGAAATCGCAGATTTGTTCCTGCTTCGGTGCTTATCATTCCCCGCCTCCGAATTGCCTTTGCGGTCGAGCCCTTCCCTCCTAAACTCCTGACATCACCGGCATGGGTTCCGACGGGCCCGGTAAAAGCGGAGTCGAGTTATGCCCAAACCGGAAAGCTTTCCGATCGAGAAGATCTTCGTTCCCACGAAGCAGAAGAAAGCCATCAAGCCCGAGACCGTCGGGGAGATCGCGGAAAGCATGCTGGACATCGGACAACAGGCTCCCATTTCCGTTCGGCTCGACGGAGACCGCCTCGTTCTGGTCGATGGACTGCATCGGCTCGAAGCCTGCAAGGCGCTCGGCGAGACGACCATTCTCGGGGTCCTGGTCCCGGCCGAGCTTGCTCAGCACAAGCCGCAGCTCGCCGAACGCCCCGAGGTCGAGGCAGAGCGCCTCAAGATGGCGCGATTGAAGCAGTTGCGCCTCGAGAAGGAAGCCGCTGAGGCATCGACGACTGCCTTGAGGAGCGTCCACGCAACGGATGCGCCGCGCACCCGTTCGACGAAAGGCACCCGTGACAATCCAAAGGCATCACCGGGCCGGACCGAGAAATCCAGACCGAAAACCTTGTCGGACTGGATCACGCAGCAAAAGGGCACCGGCAGCCGCTATTGATTGCCGGCTCCAGAATTCTGGCGCGTGAGGTGGGTTAGCGGAGCGTAACCCACCTCTTTTGTTTTCTACGGCAAGTCGTGGCGGGTTACGCCTTTGGCTAACCCACCCTACGAGCCAATTTCATTCGATAGCGCCACGTGAACGGGGGGCGGGTGGCATTGCCACGCGCACCGTCACTGTAACCGCCCCTTACGCCGCGTTGCTGCGCTGGGTGTGGCGGCCTTCCTTCACCTCTTCGATGATCTTGGCGTTGAAGGCCTTGAGGTCACCCGGGTTGCGCGAGGTGATGATGCCCTGGTCGACGACGACCTCGGAATCCTCCCACTTCGCCCCGGCATTGGCGATGTCGGTCTTGATCGATTTGTAGGAGGTCATCCTGCGGCCCTTCGCGATGCCGGTTTCGACCAGCAGCCAGGGCGCATGGCAGACCGCGGCAACGACCTTCTTGGCATCGAAGATGCTCTTGATGAAGGCCAGCGCCTTGGGCTCGACGCGCAGGAGATCAGGGTTGATCTGGCCGACGGGCAACACCAGCGCGTCATAATCGCCGGCCTTGGCCTGATCGAGGGTCTTGTCGACCTTGACGGGGCGGCCCCAGTCCTTCTCGTCCCAGCCCTTGATCTCGCCGGGCTGCAGCGAAATGATCTCGACGGTCGCTCCGGCCGCCTTGAGGGTATCACGCGGCACTTCGAGCTCCGATTGCTCGAAGCCGTTGGTCGCAAGAATCGCAATCTTTTTCCCGGACAGTTCCATCCGTGTCTCCGTTGATCGTGGGGTGATGCTCATCAATCGAATGATTTTGCATTTGGTTCCCCACGCCAACATTACGGATCAAGCGCCTCGAACCCACAGTTCGACGTCAGTCTCGCTCGACCCGTCCCTGCCATAATTTCTCCTTCGCCCGCGCGTTGTGTTGAACCAATGTGAGGCCTATCCTTCCGACGATCGGACTGCCGCACTCCCATTCACGCCCGACCGGATCGAGAGCGCATCGGTGCCCGAAGCGAACGACCCCAAACCTGATCACCAGAAGCCTGATGACCAGAAGCCTGATGCCCCCAAGCCGGACGCGGGGCGTGCGGATGGCGGCCTGGCGCGGGCCCTTGACCAGATCAAGAGCGCTGAGCAAGACCTCGCGCGGCTGGACCGGCTGGTTTCCGGAATGGAACGCGGCGGCGAAAAACCACGGCCCTCGCAAGCAAGCGCCGCTGCGGAGGCAGCCAAGGCTCTCCAGGACACGCCACCCGAGCAAAAGACCCTCAACGCCGCGTCGCCGCCGCCGGATAACAGGGTTCGCGACCAAGGCCTGAAGGGAAATCGACCCATGCTGCGCGCCTTGGTTGGTCTCGTGCTGGCGATCGGCGTTCTCGGTGTCGCCTTCGCTTCGCACTATCGTGACGAGGCCAGGTCTATGAGCAGGTCGATCATGGCGCGATGGGCTCCGCCGGCCGCCAGCCCGCCTCCGCAAGCGTCCGCGGTAAAAAATCCGGCGCAACCGCAGGCCGTGCAACTGGCTGCCGCGGATGAGCCCGGCACGGTGCCCGCGCCGCCCATCGCCAGGGACACGGAGAGCGCTGCAGGGTTTGACGCTTCAAGACCCGACGCGGCAAGAACTGGCGCCACGCCGCCTGACCCGTCGTCATCGGATCTCGCGCAATCGCTCAAGACCATCACCAGCGAGCTTGCGAGCATCAACGGAAAGCTTGAGCAACTGAAAAGCCGCAACGAGCAGACGCTGCGCGAGCAGGCCGACACCATTCAACAGCTCAAGGCGGCGCAGGAGAAGGATGCGGCGGACAATGCGCGCCTCGCCGCACAGGTCCAGGCGCTGCAAACGCAACTGACGGCTTCATCCGCAGCCGCACCCGCGAAACCCGCCGCGCGCAGCGTCATCAACAACGATGCCGCTGCGCCTGCACGGCCGCACGCGATCGCGCCTCGGCGACCCCGGCCGTCGCGAGGGCCCTGGATGCCCCCACCCTATATGGGCGATCGCTACTACGGCGATCCGGATTGGTGAGCCCGCAGGGCAATGCGACCACGTCTGCGCCAGCACGCAAGCTCGCGGACCGGCATCAATCACGCGGCGAGATCTGGAGCTCCATCAACGCCATGCGCTCCAGGACAGCGGGGTTTCGCTCGCCCTCCTTCGCTGTGCGAAGGATTGTTTCCGCGATCGACCTGACATGCGC
The DNA here is from genome assembly GCF_023073335.1 of Bradyrhizobium sp. 21. GTDB lineage: Bacteria > Pseudomonadota > Alphaproteobacteria > Rhizobiales > Xanthobacteraceae > Bradyrhizobium. Next base: position 73,216 of record NZ_JADPJG010000019.1, on the reverse strand, counting down.
AGAGCTGACCGGAGCCGGCAGCGACGCGACCGCCGTGTCCAGCGCAGTTTTCATGATGCCGATGGTTTCAGGCGAAAACGACGCATTCGAAAAGTCTAGCATATTGGATCCGATCCGGAGGTCATCGCGAGCACATGTGTTGCCGGCGTCTCACCGGCGCCTGATGCCGCTGCGTGAGCATTAGTCACCAGCGCCGGCCCCAGCTGCCGCGCCAACTGCTTCCCCATCCACCGCCACCGCGGACCAGCCGGACGACGAGAAGCAGCAGGACCGCGCCTATGGTCGCGTTGACGATCGCGCTGATCATGCCGCTGCCAAGATGCACGCCGAGCTGTGGCAACAACCAGCTGCCGACAAACGCGCCCAGCATTCCGATAATGATATCGCCGACGATCCCAAATCCGGTGCCGCGAACGATCTGGCCCGCCAGCCAGCCGGCGACGAGACCGACAAACACGATGACCAAAAGGCTTTCGCTGGACATCCTCATTTTGTGACCTCAATCGCCTGGTTCGAATGGCCGCTGATCTGCGCAATCCGGTCGAGCAGGGCCGTCAGATGTCGCGGTAATGGCTCGTGCTCGCCCCTAAGCTCGATTCGCAGGCGGTCTGCTATTTCATTGCAAATCGCCAGGCTGGAGCCGCGGTCGATCTGCATGGCATTGCGAACATCGGGGCTGTTCATGAAGGTTTCCGGTTGATACGCACGGAGGACGCTTCGCGCCGGGCCGCTCTCACGAGGCGACTGCGGTCTCAACTCAGGCGAGGATCGGAGGTTCGATCTCGCTACGCTAGGGGGATCGATGACTCAACGGCTGCAATGTGTACGGGTTCCCCTGAGCGCAACTTAAATTTGAAATTCGATCGCGCTCAGCCGGTGCGGGATGGAAGGCTCGGTCGTCACCGACTTTCTTGTTTTCACAGCTTCTGGGCGTCGAGGCATATTTTTGCAGCTAAACCGGAAATAGAACGGGACTGCCGCCGTCAGGGAAGGACGGCTCGATGCGATCTGCACAATCTGGGCTCAAACGCACGAAGGCCGCGGGTTTCGCCGCGGCCTTCGGAAAGCTGTGGTTGTTTAGCTCAGTAGCGGTCTGTGCCGATGCCAACGCTCACGCCGGGAGCACGGATGCCGATGCCGCCACGTTCCTCATAGCCGCGGCGCTCAATGTAGCGCTCGCGAGGAGCGTAACCATAGGACTCGCGAACGATGACGCGTCGGTCGGCGTGCTCGCGCCAGCAACGGCCGTCTTCGTTGCAGACCATGCGAACGTTCTGGATGTCGCTGTTCGAACGGATGGATTGATCGGCAATGAGGGGCGAAGCCGTGGCTGCGGTCGCGAGGAGCGCACTTGCAGCTACTGCGAAAGAGATTGCTATCTTGTTCATAATGTTCTCCGGACGGAATGTGTCGATGATGCAACGGCCGGTCCGCTGCATTGTTCCCTCTCCGGAAAACTTAATGGCACGCGGTTCAAGCATTAGGGACCGGGTCTGCCCCAAGCTGCGCTGGTCCCGGATTGCGCGACGCTCAATCCGGCTACAGACACCCATCAAACCATCGCTTCGTTATCTGCCACTGGACGCTGTCCGCCGTCCGGATCTCCAGAGCGAAGCGTCCGGCTTCCGGCCGAGAAAATGTCGTGCACCAGCCCGATTTTCCCCAGCCCCAGAATAATCAGGCCATTGATGTCGATCTCGTACCAGGCGTGCGACAGGTAGGCGTCGCGCGGAAACCGGTGATGGTTGTTGTGCAGCCCTTCACCGAAGGTGAGGATCGTGGTCACCAGCTCGTTGGTGGTGCCGTCAGGGGTCTCGAAGCGGCGGTAGCCGTAGTGACCCTCGCTGTGGCAGACCGAATTGACCAGCGAGGTCGCCATCGTCATGAGGTAGCTGCGGAACAGGCCCGAGAACAACACGCAGCCGATCATGCTGTGCACGCCGCCGAACGCGTAGCCGATCGCGCCAGGAATGATCACTGCCGACAGCGCGTACCAGTACCAGCGAGTCCTGGTGAAAAACATGGCGATCGGGTCGGCCAGAATATCCCTGGCGTAGTATTCGCCATCGGTGGTGGCCCGGTCCCACACCCAGCCGCCTTGCGCATGCGACATCCCCTTGAGGAAGCTGGCAATGCGGTTGCCGTCGCCGTCATAGTAGGGGCTGTGGACATCGCCGGGCTTGTCGGAGTGAAGATGGTGCCGGCGATGGTTGCTCACCCATTTCAGGATCGAGCCCTGCACCGCCAGCGTGGCGATCGCGGCGAGAAGCGTCCGCATCACCGGACCGCAGCGAAAGCTGCGGTGCACGAAGTAGCGATGCATGAAGCCGATCCCGATCGTGGTCAGCAGGAACATGCCTGCGAAGACCGCAACCTCCACCCGACCGATGCCTTGCCAAAACGCCCAGACCAGCGCGGCGATCGAGCCTCCGACCATGAAGCCGAAGGCGATATAGGAATCGAGAAACTTGGCATCCACCACCGGACCTTCGAGAAGCACGCCCGGCGGCATTTTCCGGTTCGTGTTCCGGTTTGTGCCTTCACGCGACACCACGCCCTCAACTACCGTCATTCCAGTCGATCCATTCACGGAAAATTAACTCTACTGCGGCGCACCGTACAGCCAAGGGTTGTTTCCATCAAGGAGCGGAGTGTCCGGGAGAACACGGAACCGGGACCTGACGAGACGCAATCAGAGAAAAATGAAGCGAGATTTCAACAGCTGGGCGATCGCGTTAACCAAGTCCACAGCCTGCGCAATGCACTCCACACCGCCGATGCCGAGAACGTGCCGAGAAAAACCAAAAGCCTTCTCCCTCGCCTGCCGCGCAGCGTCCGCCGGAGCGCCCGGTGGGCGCGAAAGAATTTCGCGCGAGCACCGCGGATGGTTCGCATCACAGTCGGCGTGGCGGTGCTGCTTGCCGCCATCGCGCTTGTGAACATCGTCTATCAAATCATCCGCAAGCCGACCGAGCTGTTCGTGTTTGTCGGCAGCGCCCTCGACAAGGATCCAGCGGAAACCTGGCGGCAATACGGTTCGCTGTTCCGCAAGCACTCCACCGCGACGATCACGCCCGAATTGCTGGCCGCGCTGGCGCAGGTCGAGAGTTCAGGCAATCCGGTGGCGCGCACCTATTGGCGCTGGCGATGGAGCTTCAATCCCCTCGCGATCTACCGGCCCGCCTCGAGCGCCGTCGGCCTCTACCAGATGCTCGACGCGGCCTACGCCGATGCCGCCCCGTTCTGTATCCGCGGCAACGCGGTCACGGTGTCAGGCTGCGGGTCCACCAGCTTTTATATCCGCGCGATCCCGAGCCACGCCATCGAGCTGACGTCGGTGTATCTGGATCGCAATGTCGCTGACGTTCTCACCCGCGCCGACGAGGTGAGGCCAAGCCGCGAACAGAAGCAGGATCTCGCCGCCTTCATCCATCTCTGCGGCGCAGGTCCCGCCACGGCTTACGCGCGTCGCAAGTTTCAGATGATGGCCAGCGAGCGCTGCGGCGATCACCTCGTCGCGGCCTATATCGCCAAGGTCAACGCGATGAAGCGGCAGTTTTTGCGGCTCGCGGCGGATCCGTAGGGTGGGTTAGCGCAGCGTAACCCACCTCTGCTGCTGCCGCGGAAATAGAGCGTGGTGGGTTACGCCGCGCGAATTGCGCTTTGCGCAGCCGCGGGGCTAACCCACCCTACAAACCGTCACCACCAATAGGGCCAGCGCCAGCCCTCGTAGCGGACATACGACGACACCAAAGGCGGGCCGTAGGGATCGACCCGGTCGTCTTCAGGGCGATAGCGATAGCGTGGAACAATATTGTAATCCCACGGCGTCGGCCTGAGCACGGGGACATCCACCCTCAGCCGTTGTTCATCCACCACTCGAGCCTTCCGCGTCCGGGCTTCGGCATCCGATATCCCGAGATTGCACAGCACCAGGGTGGTTCCGAGCGCACACGCGACAGTCATGATCTTCATGCGTTGGTCTCCTTGTCCCCAGAGTGCAAAAGGACGCAAAGCAAGGCAAGAGTTATTCGGCGCAGCGCAGACCGACCGTCATGCGCCCGGGTTGCCATCCAACAGCGCGAGCGCCCGCGGCACCTGATCGCGGTCCGCAACCAGCACATATTCCTGCCGCGCCAGGCTGGCGCCGCTCGCGATCACGATCGACTGTTTTGGGCAAAGGCCGAAGCATCCCGTCACGATCAGCTTGGCCGGCTTGGTGCCGTCGCGCTTGCTCGCCTTCAGTTCGGATTTCAGCGCACGCCTGACGTCGCGGCCCTCGTCGCTGCGCTTGAGGCATTTGCGGCACACCAGGACCGGCGCCGCGCGACGCGGGCGCACGATCATCGGGCTTTTGGAATTCGAGGGATTTTCAGGCATGGCTGACCTATATGGACTTCACTCCATATAGGCACGGAACCGCATTCTCGCCGCTGAGGACGACGACCCGGCACGCATGGCCGGGCATTTACTCCCGCGCGCGACGCACAGCCTCCGCCAGCTTCATCCGCTGCTTGTCCCACCGGTTCTGCTCCGCCTCGGCGCGTTCGTCGAGCGCGGCGCGCTCCGCTTCGATCGCCTCCGCCCGGGCGTCGTGCTGCCGTCTTGCATCGTCCAGCGCCGCCTGCGCGTTCGCGACCGCCTTGTCGCGGCGCGCGCGCTCCTTGGCGCGAGCGGCCTCCTCCTTGCGGCGCTCGGCTTCACGCCGCTTCTCTTCCTTCTCGAACGCCGCGGCCGCCTTGCGCGCCTGTTGATCGTCGATCTTGCGGGGCGGTTGCTTTGCCGCCTTTGCCGGATGCTTTTGCGGCTTGGACTTTACTTTGGACTTGGCTCTGGACTTTTTTGGCTTCGCCTCGTCGTCCGCGAGATCGGTCGGCAACTCGGAATGTTCGGTGAACGCCCCGTCCGATCCGACCGGACGCCGGAGCACCACGCCCGGCTTCTCCATTGTCGCCGCGACGATGGCGGGGTCGTCGGTCTCCTTCGCGACGCCCTGATGGAACAGATTGGAGCTGGCGCCCCAGGCCTCCAGCGCCGCCTTCATCGAGGGTGCGGCGATCGCCTGGTCGTAGAAGCCGAGCGAGGTCTGGTAGGTCTTCAGTTTTCTTTTTGGTGTCTTCGGCATGTCGCTCCGCAGCTGGCGAGCCACCAGCTTCCTGCGGCGCCATCATGCCATACTGGCCCTGTTTTGCCCGACGAGTCAAATTCGATTCGGTATCGCCGAAGTCGCTGCGCGACGCCTAGGCCTTTAGCCCGGATGGAGCTAAAGCATAATCCGGGTCGGTGTTCGCGGCGGGATTCCCGGATTACGCTTCGCTCGGCCCGCCGCTGGCGATTTTTCGGATTTCCAACACACTGAAATCCCTCGGGATTTCTACTGTGCATGGGGTTGTTTTCAACGTTTTTGTTTTGAGGCCCCCCTCCGCCTACGCCGCGTCGACGTCCTCAGGCGCCGGCCCCGTGACGAGCCCGTCGAGACTGACCATCAAGAGATCGGCGATGTGCATGAGCTGATACAGCGGAATGTCCGCCTCGCCGTTCTCGGCCAGCGACACGAAGGCGGGCGTGGCACCGATGTGCTCGGCGAGCTGGGCTTCGGTGTAGCCGCGGGTCTCGCGCGCGGCTTTGACGCGGGCACCGATCCCGAGCCTGTGCCGGGACTGCTCGTCCGCGGTCATCATGACGGCCTGCTCGTCCGGGCCCGCATAACCATCGGCGAACGCGCTGCCGATCAGCCTGCCCTTGCGCCAGGCGACCCGGCAGTCCTTGCGCAGGCCGCTGCTGAAGACCAGCGTGAATTGCTCCGCGACCCATAGCGACGAATTGAGGCTCAGCCGGGCGCCGGTGCCGGAGACATCACGGATCGTGCAGGGCGCGCTGATGATCTTGCCGGTGCCGTTGTCGAACTCGACAATGGCGGTCCGCAACGTGTGATGTCTGACTGCGGCGCGATGCTCGCTCATGACCGGGACGCTCCTCCTGCGGCGGCGCCGAACGGACGCCGCCGGTAAACCCGGACCTCAATACCGCAGAATTTTTCCTGAATTCCTAAGGTTCCCGCGCTTCAACCCCGACCCGACACCATGGTAAAGGATTTGCTCCCAATCCATCTTTTCCGGCGGAAGGCGTGCGGCGCGCCCGTGACGGGTGACGAGGCAAACCATGACCGACGCGATGACATGCCCAAAGTGCAATTCCGAGCACGCCTACCAGGATCGCGGCCTCTGGGTCTGCCCGGAATGCAGCCATGAATGGAGCGGCACGGCGGAGGCGGCCGCGGACGCCGCGCAGGACGCCAGCGTGCGCGATGCCAACGGCAATGTGCTCGCCGACGGCGACAGCGTCATCGTGATCAAGGACCTCAAGGTCAAGGGCTCCTCCTCCGTCGTCAAAGGCGGCACCAAGGTCCGCAACATCCGCCTGCAGGAGGCCAGCGACGGCCACGACATCGCCTGCAAGATCGACGGCATCGGCGCGATGAATCTGAAATCGGAGTTCGTGCGGAAGGCGTAGCCGGTCCCGCAGCCGCCATCGTCGGCCAACCATGCGCCAACGCATCGGGCCGACCAACAAGGCGATGCGTCGGGCCTGAACTTTTCGGGAGGTCGGCCGTTCTCTGTGTCAACAGAGGATGGTGATAAATGGTGTTCGATCTGCGGATCCTCGCGGTCTCGGCGAGTCTCGTTCTGGCTTCAATCGCGGTTGCGGCGGCCGACAATCTTCACGAGCAGCCGTCGCCGGCTGTCGCAAGCACGAGCGGCTCCGCCGGTGAGGCGCGCCCCATTCGCGTTGTTCTCCCCGCGCCCTGGGAACCCGCTTCGACCTCGCCCCGCTCAGCGACCACTCCGCAAAAATAATCCACCCCCCCCGGGCCCTGGCCAGCGGCCTGTCCCAGTGCCTAAAAGTAGACATACGTTAATGCGCCGGACCGGTATTGGTAGCTTTCGTACGTACCAGTTCAGGGAGGCCGCTCTGCGAGGACCGCCAACAAAGGACGCGACCGGGGCGAATCCGACGGATGACATGTTCGACAATCTGAGCGATCAGGGCGTTTTGCGATTGTACGAAAACATCCGGCACCAGGTCGCGGCCGACAAGGCCCTCGGCGGCAGGTATCGGCTGCTCGGCAAATCCGCCAGCGAACGCGCCGAGCGCCTCAGGCAGGAGCTGACCTGCCGCGGGGTCAAGTTCATCGCAATCGATTGGTAGGCGGCTTCCCCAGGTGGGTCTACCGCTGCCGCTGTGCCAGATAGAATCCGAACAGCACCGTCACGAGACCCGCGGCCTGCAACATTGTCGGCTGCTCGCCGAGCAGCAGCCAGCCGGTGAGCAGCGTCAGCGCCGGCACGCAGGCCGGGAACACGGCGGCGCGGGCGACGCCGAGGCGCTGGACCGAGACGACGAACAGATAGAGCGCGGCGGGGCCTGCAAGCACGCCCTGCGCCAGCGCCTGGATGGCATTCTCGGTGACACCCATCGCCGCGACATGGGCGAGACCGACGGTCGCGAGGTAGACCGGCAGCAGCAGCAGCGACAGCACGTTGATGACGAGCGCGGCCGACACGGCGGAGACCCGCCAATGGCGCAGCAGCGCGCCAAAACCCGCGAACATCAATCCGGTCAGCACGAAGGTCAGATCGCCGAGCACGCCGTCGGCGCCGATATGGCCGATCGATTCCGCGCCGATCACGCCGAGCCCGCCGACGATGACGAAGGCGCCGGCAAGACGCGATGCGGAGATGCGCTCCTTCAGAAACAACGCGGCGAGCAGCAGGCCCCCGAGCGTCGCGCAGGAGGGTTGGATCACGCTGCCATGGCCGAGCGGCACGAACAGGAAACCAGTGTAGGAGATCAGCGACATCACCGGGCCGCCGAGCACCATCAGCACGAGGCCCCGGCCCCAGCCGATGCCGCAGAGATCGGAGATCCCGGCGCGCATCACCAGCGGCAGGAACGCGATGCCCGACCAGACATAGCGATGCGCCAGCAGATCGACCGGCGTGAAGCCGACCTTGAGGCCATGCCGGGTGCCGGCAAAACCGAGCGCCCAGAACAGCGCCGCGGCAAGGCCGCAGACGACGCCGAGCAACGCCGGCGCCGCATCGTTCTTCTGACTGAGAGCGTCAGCGCCGCTCGTCCGCTGATCCATGCAGCGAGCCTTATGTCAGCGCGCGATGTGGCTCAACCCACGCGGCTGCAGGTCTGGCACGCGGTCGCCTGCTCATCACGCCTCCTCACCAAACACCATCCGCCACCCCTTGCGCGTGTCCATGTATTCCCTCACCTCGCGGATGCGATCCCCTGCTACCGTGAACACGAAGCAATAGTCGTTCTCATAGGGCCTGCCACCGGCAAGCATCGCGCGCATCCGCTCCTCCACGATGACGACATCGCCGTCGGCGTAGACGCCGCGAAAGGCGATATCGACATCTGAAAACATCCTGTGCACCTCCTGCGCAATGAAGCGCGCGATTGCTTGCGCGCCGATCATGTGGTCGGTGTGACCGAGCGCGACCGCAGTGGCGTTGCCCTTCGGCGCGATCCATTCGGCATCGTCCGTGAACAGCGCGGCGATGCGGTCGGCGTCGCGTGATGAAAAGGTCTTCCAGGCATTGAGGACGATGTCTTTCGGGCTGGTCACGATGCACTCTCCGGCTTTCGCTAAACGAGGGCCGCCTTCTACGCTGCCCTGCGCAACGCGGCTCGCCGCAATCGGACTCGGTCATCCCGCGGCCCTTTCGCCGACGCGGTCTTGCGCTATCATAGGGCCATGCTGAGTTTTGACGTCTGCAATGCCGCGCGGCTGCGCCGGGATCCCCGCTATGACGGCCGCTTCTTCACGGCAGTGAAGACCACAGGCATCTATTGCCGCCCGGTCTGTCCGGCCAAGCATCCGCTGACGCGCAACGTCGCCTATTATCCGACCGCGGCCGCGGCCGAAGCCGGGGGCTTCCGGCCGTGCCTGCGCTGCCGCCCCGAGACCGCGCCGTTCTGCCCGGCCTGGAACGGCACGCGCTCAACGGTGGCACGCGCGGTAAAGCTGATCAACGAAGGCGCGCTCGACGAAGACACCGTGGTGACGCTCGCGCTGCGGCTCGGCATCTCCTCGCGACATCTGGCGCGGTTGTTCGAGCGCCACGTCGGCGCCACGCCGCAGCAGCTTGCCAAGACGCTGCGCGTCCAGCGCGCCAAACGCCTGCTCGATGCCGGCGATCACACCATGACGGATATCGCGTTCCAGGCCGGCTTCGGCAGCCTGCGCCGTTTCAACGCCGCGTTCGCCGAGCTCTACGGCCGCTCGCCGTCGAGCTTGCGCCTGTCGAAGCGTGCGTAGCTTGTCAGAAAAATCCCGGGCTGAGATCGAGCCCATATGTCAGGCTGAGCACGAACACGAACAGCGCGGCGGCTGCGAACAACGCGATGTGCCTGAAGATGAACGCGCGCGGCGAGGCGCTTGCAATAACGGCTTTTTGTGCAACGGGCATGACGGCTCCATTATGAAAACGATTCTTGGCCGCTCAATAAGCGACGCCCGCATCAAGCGCTCCGATCCGCAAAGCAACTATTAAAGAGATCACACTCGCTTTGAACGGCCGTACACAAGTCGCGCTTGTCGGCGATTTTTCTTGCCGCAACTTTCTCAATCCGCGCACCGCCGCGCGAGATCATGGCTCGCGCGCAAAAAAAGACCGCGCTCCCGACGGGGGAACGCGGTCCGCGCAGGCTCGGGAGGAGACGAGCCCGGTGTTGTCTTTGCGAAACTCAGATCAGCGGGCGCTGCCCGTCGTGACATCCGCGGTCTTGACCTTGCGCGGCGTCAGCACGCGGGCCTGGTGGACCGAAGCGACGGTGGTCGGCGCAGCAGCCTGCTGCTCGACATGCGCCGCACCGAGCACGCTCACCTGCATCGGCGACACCGGAAAACCGTTGGCCTCATAGGTCGGCAGCTCGGCGGCAAACGCGGCAGTGCTGCCCGCGATCGTCAGGATGGCGGCTGCGATCGACAGAATCGTCTTGTTCATGGGTGATGCTCCTGAGTGAAAGATTCGGAGCACATTTAAGCGCGTTTTGCTGCAATGCGACATGCACTGCTGCATTGCAACAACGCGTCCGGCGCATGGCCATATGTTTAATGGGTGCAAGGCGTTGGCCAGATCGGCGCAATTAGGCCTTCTTCCATCGCGGCCCACCCAGACGCTGCGTTTCTGAGCCTTTGGAACCGCGCTGGAACCAGCGTTGCCGTCATGCAACACCTGCTCGAAAAGCCTGTTTTCGCCGAATTGCGCCATTGCGCCGCCACATCGTCCTCCGAACAATCGACGCTCGGCGTCCCTTTTTGTGCAAGACTGACTCAAGACTGCAAGACTGACACTGTCGGCATCAAGACTGTTCGGACGAGACGCGGTTCGAACAGAACCGTTTGGAGGCAGGGATCATGAATGATCGGCGGTCTCTTCTGGTGGCGGTTTCCTGCCCCTCGGCGGTTCTCGCCGGCTGGCTGGCTCTCTCTTTGTCCGCCTATGCCCCTGCCCTCATCGAGAACAGCGGCGCCAATGCTTCTGCCGTCTCGCGCGCGAAAGATCTTGGCCGGCTCGACCTCGCCGACATCCCGCACGCTGCGGCCATCGAGGACGGCGTCGCCCTGACTGCAGACATCGCCGCCGCTGTTGCCGCTACACCGCGCCTGGTCACCGCTGAAGCGGCGGCGCCCGAGGCGCCAGCTGCCGCCATCAAGCTCGCCTCGGCCGATCCCGCACTGATCTTGCCGACCGAGGCGCCACCCGCGCCGCAGATGTCGCCTGACCCGACACCGGTCGTCAGCGAGGCTGCTCCGGCGTCGGAGCCCGTGATCAAACTCGCATCCGCCGATGCCTCCGAGATCGTGACGACAGACGCGCTGTCCCCCGCGGCGATCGCGAGCGGACCCACCGCTGTCGCGAGCAAGGCTTCACCGTCGGCGGACACCGCCGCCGTGCTCGACGAATGCTTCGTCATGGAGGCCTGCATCGACCGCTTTCTCTGGGCGCTCTACCAGCGCACGCCCAAGGAAGACTCGATCAAGGTCGAGGATCGCCGCGCCGTCACCGTCAAGCGCAAGGGCAGGACGGTCACGGTGATGCGCAGCTTCACGAAACTGGTCGACGAGGATTTTGGCTGGAAGGATCCGAAGGCGGCCGACCACGCCGGCATGCCGATGATGGACTACGTCATCGGCGGCATGGACAAGAGCTTCAGGCAAAAGCTGTTTCGGACGCTGCTCGCGGCTGAGGCTGCCGGCCTCTCGCCCGGCATCACCAGTGCGTTCCGCGACAATTATCGCCAGTCGATCGCGAGCGGCCTGAAGGCCGCGTCCGACCGCTCCTATCATGGCGGCAGCACGCGCGGCGGCTACGGCCACGGCATGGCGGCCGACATCGTCAGCACCAAGGGCGAAAACCGCGCCCAGCGCTGGGTCTCGACCGAGGTGCTGTGGAAGTGGGTCGATGCCAATGGCAAGGCGCTCGGCATCGGCCGTCCCTATCTCGGCCGCGATCCGCCGCACGTCGGCCCGATCGACGGCCAGGAATACGTCTCGAAGCGTGGCTCGGCCGACCGCAAGGAAGCCGCCAACGTCAAGCCGAGAAAAGTGCGGGCTGTGGCCAGCGCAAAACCGCCCAAGGCACAGGGGAAGGTACAGGCTGCGCGCGAGCAGAAGATCCCGGCAAAGCCGCAGAAATCGGCGCAATCGGCCGCGAAGCGCGCGACCTGAGCATTACGGCTTACCGTCCCGGCGTCGGCAGCGGCACGAGCCGCATCTCGGCGGTGCCAGCCTCCTGCGTGCGCACCAGTACCGCAAAGATGGTCTCGACGGCTAGTCGCACCGCCGCCTCGGTTGCCTTGCCCCTGGCCAGATGCGCCGCAATCAGGCCGGCGAGGAGATCGCCGGTGCCGTAGGGCCGGATCGGCAGGCGCGGGGTCGCAAAGCGCGACAACTGGCCGTCGGCGCAGAGGATCGTCTCCATTTGCCCTTCGGCCGTGTCGGCGAGCGTGCATCCGGTCGCGACGATGTCGATACGGCGCTGCCCCGCCAGCGCCGCGCACGCCGCGCGCAGGCCTTGCGCGTCGACGATCGTGGTGCCCGACAGCAGCTCGAGCTCGAACTGGTTCGGCGTTGTCAGGTTTGCCGCCGGCAGCAGCCGGTGCCGGACCACGTCCAATATGCCGTCGGCGACATAGACGCGGCCGTCATCCCCGATCACGGGATCGCAGAGATAGACGAGCTTCGAATTGCGGATCAGCGCCCGCTCGACGAAATCGGCTACGACAGCGGCATTACCGGGCGAGCCGAGATAGCCGGTGACGAGCACCGCGGCCTCGTCGACGAGATCGCGCTCCTCGAGGCCCGTCAGGAGATCGGCGACGAGCTCGGTCTCCAGCACCCGCCCGCGCAGGCTCGGATAGCGCGGATGGTTCGACAGCAGCGTCGTCGGCACCGCCGCGACGTTCACGCCCTCCGCCTGCATGGCATAGGCGGCGGCGCTGTTGCCGACATGGCCGTGGACCACCTGGCTTTGAATGGAGATGACGAGCATGAAAGAGGTCCGTAGGGGTAAACGTCAGGCGATGCAAGCGTAGCAACCGCTACAGGATCTCTACCCGAGTCCCACACGCACCACCTTCACTTCAGCGCCGCGCCAGCCTCGCAAGATAGTCGCAAAACATGTCGGCCATGGCGTCGGCATAGGCTGCGATCTCCGCCTCGCTCCGCGCCTCTTCCGAAAAATTCTTGCCGACCTCGCTCAGCGTTGTCTTGATCAGCACGCCCGCGAGGGCGCGCGTGGCATCCGGGGACTTTGGCAGCGCCTCCTGCATGAACGTTGCGACGATGCCCTCGCCGGCCGCCCGCGCGTCCTGCGCCTCGGGCGCGTCACGATAGAGCGGTGCGGCGTCGCTGAGCGCGACGCGGACCGCAGCCTCCTCGCATTCGGAGCGAATGAAGGCGTGGACCACCGCGCGCAGCCGCGCAGGCGGCGGCTTCGTCCGGTCCGCGAGGATGTCGCGCAAAAGTTCGCTCGTGCGCCGCCACTCGTCGCTCTGGAGCCGGAACAGGATCGACGCCTTGTTCGGAAAATATTGATAGAGCGATCCGACGCTCACCCCGGCCCTCTCGGCCACCCGCGCCGTGGTGAAACGCTGCGCGCCCTCCTTCGCCAGAACCTGAACAGCAGCATCCAGAATGACGGCCACCAGCCCGTTCGATCGGGCCTGCTGCGGCTGTTTTCGTGAGGAAATTGAACGGCTTCGACGATCGGCCATGATGCGCCCGGGCAATGCGAATAGGAAATACGACGAATTAGTCGTATTTCAGATTCCACGCAAGCACGCGCTTCGCGGTGAACTCTGGAGACCTTGATGACCACCCCAACCATCACATCGCTTGCGCCGCTGCTGGATCGCCTGTTCCTCAAGGACGAAGCGGCAAGGGGCGTACTGCACGCTGCCGTCGCCCATTTGTCCGATGAGGAGCGGGCGCGGATGATGCGGAGCAAGACCGGATACCGGGAACTCTACGGACGCCTGAGGGACGTACCGCTCGCGGTCTCGCGCGAGACCGGTCGCCTACTCTACATGCTCGCGCGCAGCTCCCGCGCCAAAACGATCGTCGAGTTCGGTACATCCTTCGGCATCTCGACACTGCACTTGGCTGCGGCGCTTCGCGACAATGGCGGCGGCCGCCTCGTTACCAGCGAGTTCGAGCCGGCCAAGGCGGCGCGGGCGCGGGACAATCTCACGACCGGCGGGCTGATCGATCTCGTCGAAATCCGCGAAGGCGATGCGTTGACGACGCTCAGTGCCGATCTGCCTGATACGATCGATCTCGTGCTGCTCGACGGCGCCAAGGCGCTCTACCCGGATATCCTGGATCTGGTCGAAGGCCATCTCAGGCCGGGCGCGATCATCGTCGCCGACAACGCCGACGACAGCCCGGATTATCTGGCGCGCGTACGCGAGCCCGGAAGCGGCTACCTGTCCACGGCGTTTGCCGAAGACGTCGAGCTAACCGTGCGGATCGGCTAACGTCGCATCGAACACCCGGCTGCCGCACGATTCGCCGCGCGGCGGCTTCGTGTCGTCGACATCACGTTGTCGCAGGCTCGTCACCCACTCGTGATATCCGTTGCCGGCAAACGCCATGTTCCGCGTGCTAAACATACCTACCGCGCGGTATCTTTCGCGTGCTACGCTTGAGCCCGTCATGACTTCCGCATTCAATGCCTACGCGGCGCTTGCCCTCGCCATCGTCTTCGAGGTCACGGCGTCCGCCTTCCTGCAGCAGTCCGCACAGTTCACGCGGCCATGGCCGACCCTGGCCATGGTGCTGTTCTATGTCGCCTCGTTCTACGCGCTGTCGGTCGCGATCCGGGTCATCCCACTGAGTATCGCCTACGCAATCTGGGGCGGGGTCGGCATCATCCTGACCGCCACCGTTTCCTTCGTGCTGTTCCGCCAGATGCTGGACGCCGCGGCCTTCGTCGGCATCGTACTGATCGTGTCAGGGGTCGTGGTCATCAACCTGTTCTCGCAGACGACGGCGCATTGATGCCGTCGAGCGCCTACACCCGCGCCAAGCAGCCCGAGCAGGTCCGGCGCGCCCTGCTCGATCACGCCGCAGCCATCGCCATGGACCATGGCGTCGCCGGCATCACCGTGCAAGCGGTGGCGGCGGCGGCCGGGGTCACCAAGGGTGGCCTGTTTCATCATTTCGGAAGCAAGCAGGCGCTGATCGAGGGCCTGTTCGCTGACCTCCTCGCCCGCGTCGATGCCGAGATCGACGCCGCCATCGAAGCCGACCCGAAGCCGCGCGGCAGTTTTACACGCGCCTACGTGAATGCTGTGTTCACCGGCAAGGCCTTCGGCTTCGCGACGCCCTGGGCGGCGCTGAGCATGGTCGTCGTCACCGATCCGTCGCTGCGTCGGCTCTGGAACGACTGGATCAAGGCGCGGCTGAAGCGCCACCGTGCGACAGACGGCACGCCGGAGCTCCACGTCGTTCGCCTCGCCGCTGACGGCGCCTGGCTGTCCTATGTCACGACGGGACAGACGCGCATGAGCGCTGACCTCCGCGCCGTCCATGCAGGGCTGCTCGCGCAGACTTATCGGCGCGCGTAGCCGGCAGCCGGCCCACGCCTAATGGGTTTGCGACGGCTTGGGCGGGTGCGGCGCGGTTCGCTTCGCGCCAGGTTTGGCCGCAGCCTGCGGCGGCGTATCGACTGATTCCAGATAGGCGGCAAGCGCTTTGGCCGTATCGGAACTGGTTGCGTAATGGTCCTTCAGGAACCAGGTCAGCGTCAGGCTGAAGCGCCCCTTGGCCAGGCCGCGCGGGCTGCGATGGCAGGTCGCGCAACCATCGGCGAAGAGCCTTTCCGGCGCCTTGCCGGCATCGAGATTTTGCGCGGCGGCTACTGTCGCCGTCATGACGGCGGCGGCTGCAAGAGTCATCAGGGGCACGATCACATCGCCCCCCGGTCGAAATAGCGAAATCAATGTCGTCCCCTGGAGCGTTTTCAAGCGAAGTGGATAGACCGCTTCGCGTAAGGAAAACGCGTCAAAAGAAAAAGCAACCCCGTCTTGCGATCAGGCCGCCGATAGCTGATCGAATTCGGGCGGCGCGTAGGACTTGCCGTCCTGATCGGTAATGACGACCCGCCACCCCTCGCTCGCCCAAACCTTTGCCTTCGCCACGATGAGCAGCCGGCTCTCGCGGGCAAAACTGCACTTCTCATTATCGCGTTCTGCGATCATCTTATAGGCCAATGCGCATCCCCTTGCGTTGCCCTGCACCCGCTTCCCTCGTGGCAGCGGGCTTTGGCGGCAATTCGCCGGGAGCGTGGCAATTTGGTGCCATCCACGGCAGCATTGTGCCTGGTTCTGGCGAGCAACGGAGGTTGATCGTGCGCCGCATCATGAATGCGATTCTGCTTGTCGCGGGCTTGCTTGGCGCAGCTGCGGTCGGCGCGCCCCTGGAAGCGCAAACCTACGATCCGCGCTATCCGGTCTGCATCGAGGTCTACACCATCGACGGCCGCAGCATCGATTGCAGTTTCATGTCGATCGCGCAGTGCGCTGCGACTGCCTCCGGGCAGTCCGCCCAGTGCTACGCCAATCCTTATGCCACGCAAAGCCGGCAGCCGAGCCCGATCCCGTCGCCGCCGCGACGAAACCGATAGCTCGCGTCTGCGCTCCGATTAGTGGACGCGGATGATGTGGGGACGGCCGAGATCGATCAGCCCCTGCACCGCCGAGAGGCGGTCGTCCAGGGCTGCGATGGTGAGCAGCAGATTGTTGCGCCGCTCGTCGAGAATGCCCGTCTCGGCGCCGGAGAGCTTGGTGCTCGTCCGCTCCTTGTGAATCCCATCAAGGGATTCGCGCAATCCGGCAATCAGGCCGGACAGCTGTTTGGCCTCTTTGGTCATCGATCGCTTCGCGACACTCTGGCGGCGCGACTCCGCCTGGCTCTGTCTCATCGTCATCCTCCCGTGCCCCGCTGCCCCGAGTGGATGCTTACAGCTTTGAATAGACATATTACGATCGATGAAATCTGCCCGCGAAGAACTTTCTTAAATTATACGCGCCGGGAACCGGGGCCAGCCCCAAACAGAAAGCCCGGCGCGAGGGCCGGGCTTTCGTTGGCAAATTCAGTGCTTCTGGTGGCCGCCGCCGGGGCCGCCAGCCGGTGCACCGCCGCCACGTGGTGCAGCATTGATATGCGGAGCACCACCGCCGCCGTGCGGCATCGCAGGCGCGGCCGCGCGTGGCGCCGGCATCTGGGCATGCGCATTCATCGGCGCGCCGTGGTTCACGTTAGGCTGTGCCACATGCGGCATCGCGGGTCGGCTCGCAGGCGCGGCTGATACGCGCGGCGCCTCGTGTGCGCGTGCCGCTTCGCGTGCACGCGCCATTGGCTGCGCACGCTCCGTTGCGCGGTGTGTGGCCTGCTCGTGCACGATGCGGGCCTGTGCATCGCGCGGATTGCGGCTGTGCACATCGGTCCGCTCATGCGCGATGCGCTCGCTGCGGCCGGCACGGGTCCGATCGGTCGCAACCGCAGCATCGCGCTTGGCGATGACAGCGTCGTGTCGTGCCGTCGCGGCATCACGGCCCGAGATCGCGGCGGCGCCTCTAACATCACCCTTGCCACGCACGCCGTCGCGTCCCAATGCGATCGCAGCATCGCGCGTGGCCGCGCGGCCGATGCGGGCCGCGCGCGGAGCGATCGTCATCTGCGTTGCGACGCGCTGATGCGAGGTCCAGTAATTATTCCAATAGGCATGCCGCCGATACCAGGGCCGTCCCTCATAATAGCTCGACCAGTACGAGGTCAGCACGAAGGGGACGACGGGCACGTCGATCTGATCGGCATAATCGGGGAGATAGACGTAGTGATTGCGGTAGAGATATTCGAGATATTGCGACGACACCCAGCCGCGATCGTCGGAGAAGCTCACGTCGCACCAGGCGTTGCCGCGCAGGCAACCATGGATGTTGACGCGGGCGCCCTCGGGGACGCGATCGACCAGCGGAAAGCCCGGCCCCGGACCGGCGCGCAAGCCGGTCGAGACGGTGACGATGCCCGGCGCAGCCAGCGCGGCCGTCGGGGCAAGCAACAATGCTGCAACTAAAGCGGTTCTGAGCCTCATGGCGTATTCCTCCTCTTTGGAGTCGCAACGCGCAGGCAGAACGGGCGTTCCGCGTACGACGGTCTCGATCGTCGAAAGATTGAGACGCAGGCCGCGCGCGGTTCAATATTCATTCGTCGTTCATCAGCGCGGCGTGCTGAGAGCGCTGCCAGCCCGTCAATTCACCTGCAGCATGAAGCCGTCGAAGTACGCCGCAAGCGCGATAAAATCATCGAGCGGCAGCACGGTCGCGACATACTGATCCGGCCGGACCACGACCATGCATCCGGCCTTGCGATCGATGCCGCGCATGGCGAAAACGTCGTGACCATTCTTGAGGTCCGGACAGAACATCTTCTCGTAGTCGATCAAGCCGTACCGCCCCTTGCGCGGCAGCAGCAGTGCGGGCATTGCCTCGACGGCGAGCTCGCGATGATCCTGCTGGAAGACCGCCCGCAGGTCGATCACGCTGTCGATGTCGGCGCCGACAGGCGTATGGCGCCTGATCGGCGATTCCCTTGCTTCGGCGAGGAAGCCGCACAAGTCGCGGATGGCCGAGCCCGCGCCTGCGGGATCCTCCGCGCCGGAAAACGCATAGATGCGGAAGCGAGCATCCGCCTGCGCGGCGTGACCGAGATGGACCGGCTTGCCGTCCGCAAGCCGGATCACCGGCGCGGAGTGGAAGCGTGTGCCGATGACGAAGCCTTGCGCGAGATGCTGGTGGGACGTCGCTCCGGTGAGGACCGACGGGCGGTAATGCGTCGCCGTGCCCGCGGTGTAACGGCCGTGCTTCACAAAATAATCCTGCGTCCTGGCAGCATCGGCGCCGCCCGCCTTGGCGGCGGACGCGAGAATCCCCGACCATTCGCGGTCGAAATCGATCAGCTCTTTCGCAACGGCCTGGCGCTCCACCGAATAGGAATGCAAGAGACTGGGAGCGCATTGCTCCCGCAGGACGGCGGCAAGCTTCCAGCCGAGATTGAAGGCATCCTGCATCGAGACGTTCATGCCCTGCCCCGCCTTCGGGCTGTGGGTATGGCAGGCATCGCCGGCGATGAAGATGCGCGGCAGGCGCGAGGCGATCTCGGCCTCCGGCACGTCGTCGAACCTGTCGGTCAGGCGCTGGCCGATCTCATAGACCGACCACCATGCGATCTCCTTCACCTCGAGCGTATGCGGCTTCAGGATCCGCTGCGCCTTGGCGATCACGTCCTCCGCGGTGATGTTGCGGTTGGCGATGCGCTCGCCGACGTCGAGTTTTGCGAGCTCGACATAGAGGCGGACCATGTAGCCGCCTTCGCGCGGAATGATCAGCAGGCTGCCGTCTTTCGCCGATTGGATCAGGGCCTTGAAGCGGATGTCCGGAAAATCGGTCACGGCCAGCACGTCCATCACGCCCCAGGCGTGGTTGGCGGAATCGCCGTGCAACTCGCGGCCGATCGATTTACGCACCGTGCTGCGGGCGCCGTCACAGCCGACGACGTAACGCGCCCTAATCGTCTCGACCTTGCCCTCGTTGCCGGCATCGACGCGTTCGAGCCGCACCGTCACGGCATGATCGGCGGGACCCGCGCCAGGCTCGATCTCGAGGTCGAGCAGACGGCGGCTGTAATGGGGCTCGAGCCTGGCCGGTGATTTGCGCATGATGTCGAGAAAGCCGTCATGGATGCGCGCCTGGTTGAGGATGACATGCGGGAATTCCGACAGCCCGTCCTCGACGTCCTGCACCCGGCCGCTGCGGACGATCTTGCCCGGCGTCCGCTCGTCCGGTTTCCAGAATGTCGTCTCGTTGACCCAACAAGCTTCCTTCAGAATGCGCTCGCTGAAGCCGAAGGCGTGGAACATCTCCATGGTGCGGCAGGCGATGCCGTCGGCCTGCCCGACCAGCAGGCGCCCCGGCTTCTGCTCGACGATGCAGGTCTTGATCTCAGGGAATTGTGCGAGCTGGGCGGCGAGCGTCAGGCCAGCGGGGCCACAGCCGACGATGAGGACGTCCACTTCGTCAGGCACGGCCCCGGCTGCGCCGGAAGCCTGAATGCGTTCGGCGGGATCGGCGATCTCGGGGTCGCCCGGCTGAAATCCATTGAGATGGAATTGCATGAGCACCTCTTCCCGAAAACGTTTTTCGATATTGCTCAGTATGCTGACTATCAGTATGCTTGTCAATCAGCAAGCACCGTCCCTGCCCCAACGGAGAATCCGGTGAAAGACAACAACGACATGCCCGGGCATCTGGCCCGCCGGTTCCAGCAGATCGCGGTGGCGGTGTTTCTGGCCGAGGTTGGCGATGCCGGCTTCGACATGACGCCGGTGCAATACGCAGCCCTTGCGACCATCAAGGCCAATCCGGGTCTCGACCAGGTGACGCTGGCAGGCTTGATCGCCTATGACCGCACCACCATCACCGGCGTGATCGACCGCCTCGTGCAGAAGGGGCTCGCGGAGCGGCGTGCCTCGCGCCGCGACCGCCGTGCCCGCGAGCTCGAGGTCACCGACGAGGGCAAACGCACGCTGCGGAAGATCACACCGGCCGTCGAATCCGCGCAACGCATCATGCTGCGCGGCCTCAGCGCCAAGGAAGGTGAGGAATTGATGCGGCTGTTGCATAAGGCCATCGCCGCCGGCAACGAGCTCAGCCGCGCCCCGCTGCGCGAGGTGCAGGCATAATCCCCGTATTTTTGCCCCCTATGTGTCGCAGACCCGCGAAACCAGGAACTAACCTTCGGCTGTTACGGTCGGCACCATTCGGCGATTAACGCGTGATTAACTTTGCCGTTCAGGAGTTTTTGGATGTTCAGGTTCATGATCGTCGCGGCGGCCGTCGCGCTCTCGACCGTCCCTGCACTCGCAAACGGCCATGGCGGCGGTGAACCTGCCCCGCCGAAGGTCGAGGCCCCCGTCGCGCCAGCCAAAGTCGTCCTGACCAAAAAGGGTCCCAAGCTCGTCGATCTCAAGGGAATGACGCTCTATTATTACGAACGCGACACCACCGGGAAGACGTCGAACTGCAACGGCAAGTGCAGCGAGAGCTGGATCCCGCTGGCTGCAACGGCCGACGCCAAGGCCGTTGGCGACTTCACCGTGATCAACCGCGACGACGGCAGCAAGATGTGGGCGTACCGCTATCGCCCGCTCTACACCTCGCCCGCCGACAGGGCGCCGGGCGATGCCAACGGTAATGCCACGACGCTGCAATGGCGCATTGCCCAGCCCGCGGAATAGTGCGGCCTCACCCGCGCCAGCGAGGCCCGGCCTCGACTTGCGCGTTCTGCCCGGGCGGCAGCACCACGACCGTCGAATTGAGCTTCACCCGGTCATAGAGATCGATGACGTCCTCGTTGCGCATCCGGATGCATCCGGACGAGATCGCCTGTCCGATATATTCCGGCTGGTTGGTGCCGTGGATGCGGTAGAGTGTGTCCTTGTTGCCGGCATAGAGATAGATGCCCCGCGCGCCCAACGGATTGGCTGGGCCGCCAGTCACGCGCGCAGGATAGGGTCCGAGCCGCGCCTGGATGTCCGCTGTTGGAACCCAGTCGGGCCATTCCGCCAGCCGGCCGACCCGCGCAACGCCGGAGAAGGCCATGGCTTCCTCGCCGACCGCGACGCCGTAGCGGATCGCCTTGCCTTCAGGCAGCACGAAATAGAGGTAGCGGGCATCGGTATCGACCAGGATCGTACCCGGCTGCTCCTTGCGCGGATAATCGACGATGTGACGGAGATATTGCTCCGGCACGTTCGCCTGCGCGTAAGGCGTATGCGCCAGCAACTGCCGGTCGCGCGGCGTCATGCTCGCATCCGTCGACGGCGAAAGCGTCGTCTGCATGCAGCCGCCCAGCGGCAGCATGGCCACGACGAATAGAGCGAAAAGAGACTTTGGCACCGCCGGCCCCGATAACGATAGCAGCACCCCCAGCTTCGCCACATGGTGCCCAAATCGTGCTGAAAACAAGGCACCGCGGAACACGTGCGCGTGTTTCCCAAAGCGGGTTCCCTCACCACAAACGGCGGAAGAGCGTCGCACAGTCTCCATCCCCTCGCCTTGCTTTGGTCAAATCCGGCTGGACTCGTGCGTTATCACGCCCGCCATGGGCTCGCCGGGCCGGCTCGCGCCAATGCGGACGACCAATACCTCAAACATCTGGACTTCAAAGGAGCTGCGATGCTCGCGACGCTGAACAGCAGTCAAATCGTCGATGCGATCGTGAAGGACACGGTCAAGGACAACGATCCGCATGACGCGGTTCAGATTTCGCCTGACATGGTGCTGGCCTCGCGCGCCATCAGCGGTGCGCCGGCGTTGGCACCGGAGATCGTGAGCCGTCCGGAGCCGAAATTCGCGCCGGAGCCCAAAATCAATCCGCAGCCGAAGTTCACTCCTGTCGCGGAGCCGCAGGGGGCAGCGCCTTCGGTCGACACCGCCGTGCGCGTCGCGGCCAGCGATGGTCCCGGCCGGCGGCAGCGATCCGCCGCGAGCAAGTGGCTGCGCGGCGCATTCGTCACGTTTCTGTTTGCGGGCGGCAGCGCGGCCGCCACCATCGCCTGGGAGAAACACGGCGACACCGCCTTGCAGATGCTCACCGAATGGACGCCGGCATTGGCGTCGCTGCTGCCTTCGACGTCACAGACCGCGCCCGTCGCCGCCGCGCAGGCTGCGCCGCCTGCAGAGCAAGCCGCAACGGATCAGACGACCGATCAATCTGCGGCACCGCCTGCGCCTCGGCTTGCAGCGGCCGTGCCCACGGCAACACAGCCCGATCCTGCGCAATCGGTGCAATCGATGACGCGCGATCTCACCGCGATGGCGCAGCAGATTGAAGCGCTCAAGGCCAACATCGCCGAGTTGAAGGCAGGGCAGGAGCAGATGGCGCGCGAGATGGCGAAACCAACCGCACCAAAACCGGTGACCGAGGCGAGGCCGCCGGTCGATCCGCGTGCGCGCGTTTCTGCGCTCCCGCCCCGGCCTGTGCCGCCGCCGGTACGCAAGCCGAAGCCGGTCGTGTCGCAGACCTATTCGCCGGCTTACTCGCCCGCGCCGCTCGCACCTCCGCCCCCAGCTTCGCAGGCTACAGCGGTCCCGGCGCCGGTCGCTGCGGCGCAAGGCGTTGCCGATGACGATGGACCTGTCGTGCGTCCACCGATGCCGCTGCGCTAAACCAGACGACAACGCAAACGTCGCTGCCGCGACACGCGCAAGCTGTCCTATTCGATATGATACGTTGAGTCCGGGCAACTACGGGAAGCGATACCTCGATCGTCTTCCGTCAAGAGAAAAGGCCGTCGGGATCTATGCCGGCGGCCTTCTCTTGCAGCTGCCGGTTCCCGGGGCCCGGTTCTGCTGCAATTCCATGCATCATGATCGCGCCGACATATTTAATAAAATCTTAAAGCGCTCGAATGTTGCACATCATTTCTGCGCCATAAGCACAGAGATTGCGCGCGCCGTTCATTCGATAAACATCGACTCAGTGGTACCATCGGTCATGTGTTGAGACTTCCATTGAATCTCAATTCGTCACACCGGGGAATTCGGATGCCTTACTACTCCTTCGATCTCGTGGTTGGTGAAGAGTTCAAGAACCAGGGCGGAATCATCCTCGAAGACATCGAGGTCGCCTCCGATCGCGCCGTTCAGCTGGCCACCGAGCTGTCGCAGGTGAAGCCGGAACTGCAACGGACGGGTTGCGCCGTGCGCGTCACCGATCGCGATCACAACGAGGTCTATCGCACGCCGCTCGATCCCGTGCCGGCCTGGCAACGCTAGCTCGCCGACCGGCTTCGCGGCTGTCCGCGATCCCCCCATTGCGGAGCGGCGCTCCAGCCGCTAGCCTTCCCAAAAATCTGGGGAGGTACCAAGGATGCGCGCTGGTTTTCTGATGACGGCCCTGTTGCTGGTGGCGGCGCCCGCCCACGCCGAGGACCATCCACGCTCGACCTATGTCACGCTGGTCTTGCAGGCCTTCGCCGCCAAGGTCGAATGCCCGGGCACGGATGTCGTCTACCAGGATCTGGTGCGGAAGGCGGAGCAGATGCAGCTTCCCGAGGGCACCACCGAGAAGGTGCGCAAGGCGATTGCCTGGATGCATACTGGCGGCAAGATGGGCGAGAAGCAGGACGACGACTTGATGGCCGAGGTCGCGGTGGCGACCCAGGCGACCGACCTCAACCAGCGCCGCCTCGGCATGCCCGGTTGGTGCGAGGCTCAGAAGACCAACCTCGCCGGCCTGATCCGCGCCAAGGGCGGCTAGAGGGGTCGTTTGCACCGCGTTAAGCACGCAACTGCACGGGCGCGTCCTGACCAATAATTGTCACAATTTTTGCCAGTATGCGGGACCTCTTCGACATCGAAAAGGAGAACCCTCATGCGGATCACCCATGTCGTTTTCGCCGGCGCGTTGGCCGTCGCTACGGTGCTGACTGCGCCCGTGCTGGCGAAGAACTCCGACGCCCTGAAGGGCGAGGACAAGTCCACGTCCTCATCCTGTAGCGCCTACCAGCAGGCGCCAGACGGCTCGTGGCAACCGCTCCCCTGCAAGGAGACTGGCGAGCGCAGCCAGCCGCAGACCCAGCATCGCACGCCGCAGCAAGGCGCTGATCAAGGTGAGCGTTGAGCGCGCGCTCGGGCTTTGCGAGTGTCAGCTCTGGTGCGGACCGCGTATGATCTTCATCGCGTCCGCGATGTGACGCCACTCCTTGGCGTCATCGGCCTCGCCGCGGCCCTCGCAAGCCTGGGCCTGTTCGGCGGCCTTCGCGATCGCCGCAAAACCATGCCGTTCCAGCATCTGGCGCGCGACGGTGTGGACCTGGACCTCCGTCATCATGAGCGCTCTCCCGTTTGACGAAACCGCGGGGCATGCTTGATGACCCAAGCTCGATGACCCCTGCGGGTTTCTGACAACGACCGGTCATGCCTCTCGTTCCGATCGCCCGCGCATACGACAAAGGCGGCCCGCTATGCCCAGCGGACCGCCTTCACCCACCCCAAATGGGCCGTCGTCAGTCGCGTCCCTACGCGACCGCCACGCGCTTGCGTTCGAAGTCGTTGGGCACCTCGATATCGACCTCGAGGGTCGAGACCTCGTCGCCGCGATCGAGCCGGACGATGACCTTGGTCGGATCCAGCGTCACGTGCCTGGAGACGACGGCGAGAATTTCCTCACGCAGCACACCGAGCAGATCGGGCTGGCCGCGCAGTCCGCGTTCATGGGCAAGCAGAATCTGCAGCCGTTCGCGCGCGACCGGTGCTGAGCCTTTTTTGCCGCGGAGAAGCCGAAGCAGACCCATGCTCATGCAGCCCTCCGTCGCAGCAGACGATCCATGAAACCCTTGCGCTCGGTCGGCACCTGCATCGGCACGGTGTCGCCGCACAGCCGCCGCGCCGCGTCGATATAGGCCCGCGCCGGGGCGCCTTCCGCGTTCGACAGCGTCACGGGCGTGCCGACGTTGGAGGCGCGCAGCACGTCCTGGCTCTCCGGAATGATGCCGAGCAAGGGCGTTGCGAGAATTTCGAGGATGTCCTCGATGGTCAGCATCTCGCCGCGCGCGGCGCGCGAGGGATCGTAGCGCGTGATGAGGATATGCTTCTCGACGCGCTCGCCCTTCTCGGCCCGCACGGTCTTGGAATCGAGCATGCCGATGATGCGGTCGGAATCGCGCACCGAGGAGACTTCCGGATTGGTGACGATGACGGCCTCGTCGGCAAAGCGCATCGCCATCGAGGCGCCGCGCTCGATGCCGGCCGGGCTGTCGCAGATCACCCAGTCGAAACGGCTGCGCAGATCGTCGATGACCTTGCCCACGCCCTCTTCGGTGAGCGCGTCCTTGTCGCGGGTTTGCGAGGCCGGCAGCAGCCAGAGATTCTCCAGCCGCTTGTCCTTGATCAGCGCCTGCGGAAGTTTCGCGACGCCCTGCACCACGTTGATGAGGTCGAACACGACGCGGCGCTCGGCGCCCATCACCAGGTCGAGGTTGCGCAAGCCGACATCGAAATCGACGACGACGACCTTCTCGCCGCGCTGCGCCAGCGCGGCTCCCAGCGCGGCCGTCGTCGTGGTCTTGCCGACGCCGCCCTTGCCTGATGTTACGACCAGTACCTTGGCCATCTCAAATATCTCCTTCTGGTCAGTTCAGCGCAGTAATTCGCATGGTGTTGCCCTGCAGCCAGGCCTGGGCCGGCTTGCCGCGCAGGGCCGCGTCGATATCGTCGGCAGTCTGGTAAAAGCCATCGATTGCAAGCAGTTCGGCCTCGATCTTCTGACAATAGATGCGTGCGCTCGTGTGACCGTTGACGCCCGCCATGGCGCGGCCGCGCAGCGCGCCGTAGATGTGAATGGAGCCGCCGGCGACGACCTCGGCACCGGAGCCGACCGAGCCCAGAATGGTCACGTCGCCCTCCGGGAAGATCACGGTCTGGCCGGAGCGCACGGGGGCCTCGAGCAGCAGTGAGGTCGCCTTGGCCTCGACCTTCTCGGCTTTCTTCGGCGCGCTCGGCTCGACCACGCAGCTCCGTCCGCCCGAGAGCAGCGGCGGCATCATGGGGGTCAACCGGCCCTCCTCCACGCCCTCGATGCCGAGCACGCGGATGTTGCGGTCCTGAAGGCTGGTCAGCAGATGGCCGATGCCGGATTGGCTAAGATCGACCGAGGACAGGTCGATCACCACGGGCCTGCCGGCAAAGAAACCCGGCGAGCGCGCGATGGTGGTGTCGATTTCCTGCAGCCAGTCCTGGATCGGAACCGTCGGCACGAACACGAAGGCGACATAGGAGCGCCCGCGCAGGCGCACCATTTGGCGTTGGACTTTTGCTGCAGCCTCCATAGCGGCCGACTCGTTCCCTGTTATTGAATGGTTAACGATGCCGCCGATATGGTTAATGGCCGGTTAATTTCTCCGTGCGGTTACGTGGGAGGTGGCTGCTCGGCGCCGCTCGTGTCCCGGACGCGCTGCAGCGTGAAACGCTGCTGCGCAGAGCCGGGACCCAGAAATCACGGACACGGTCCTCGGCAATACGGGCCCCGGCTCTGCAGCGCACCGTCAAAGGGACGCTGCGCTGCGTCCGGGGCACGAGGAGCGTGCGAGCCTCCCCTACTTCTTCACCTTGCTCGCATCCATCTTGATCCCCGGGTCCAGCATCTTGGTCGTGAACGCCGTGGTCACGTCGAAGGGCTTCTCCATGCCGAGATAGGTCTGGACCAGCTCGTAGTCCTTCTTCATCCGCTCGCCATCGATCCAGCCGAGCGACTTGGTCGTCGTGAATTCGTCGGTCATCAAGAACTTGATGCGCTCCCACTGGCGCTCCTGGTTCGCCTGGTCGAGGCCGGAGACCTGGTCGAGCAGCGCCTTCAGGCAGGGTGCGGCGTCGGCGACGCATGTCGCAAACGCCTTTTGCGTGACGCGCACGAAATCCTCGACCAGTTTCGGGTTCTTCTGCAGATAGGCGCCGTTGACGATCAGCGAATTGCCGTAAGGGTTGAGCCCGATATCCTTCCAGTTGACGTAGCCGAGATCGGGCCCGAACTCGATCACCTTCAGATCGTGCTCGTTGTAGAAGTCGCTGATGATATCGACGGTGTGGCTCTTCAGCGCCGCGATCTTCGCCGTCGGCCCGATATTGACGAAGCTGACGGCATCAGGCGCGATGCCTGCGGCCTTGGCAAAAGCTGGCCACATCACGCGCGAGGCGTCGCCGGGCGGGTTGCCGATCTTGTGGCTCGGAAACTCCTTCACGCCGTTCACGCCGTAGCTCTTCAGCCAGTAAAACGTCTGGCCGGTGTTGGCGTAGACGCTCATCACGGCAACGGTGTCGGCCCCCTTGCTCTTCGCCACCAGCATGGTGGCGAGATCGGCGACGCCGAACGGCGAGCCGCCGGAGCCGACCTTGGCGGCGGAGACGCCGGAGCCCTTGCCGGTCTCGATCGTCAGGTCGATCCCCGCCTTCTCGTACCAACCTTGCGCCTTCGCGTAATAATAGGGCGAGTGGTCGGCCGTCGGCGTCCAGTTCAGGATCAGATTGACCGCCTCGCCCGCGCTCGCCGGCGCCGCCGGTGAACCGAGTATCACGGTCAAAGCCAGGGCCGAGCCCACCGCCTGCAAACGCTTCATCGCATCCCTCCTCATTGCCGCGACCCGGCTTGTCGCTCTCCCCATGTGAGGATACCAATGCAACAAGCCCCTTCTCGAATTGTCAACTGTTTGGTTGGAAATGCCCGCAAAACGTTCTGGCGACACCGTGCCGCAGCGGCGTGACCCCGTCGCCACCCGCAAGAAGCTGCTCACCGCGGCGCGGCTGGAGTTCGCCAAGCACGGCTTTGCCGGCGCCCGCGTCGACGAGATCGCCGAGCGCGCCGGCGTCAACAAACAGCTCGTCTATCATTACTTTGGCGACAAGGACGCGCTCTATCTCGCTGTGCTCGAATGGGTTTATGCCGATATCCGCGAGCAAGAGCGCCAGCTCAATCTCGAAGGCCTGCCGCCGGAAAAGGCGATCCGGAAGCTGATCGAGGCCTCGTTCGATTACCTCGCGACGAACCCCGATTTCATCGTGCTCCTGAACGACGAGAATCGCGGTGGCGCCCGCCACGTCCGCGGCTCGACGCGGCTGGAAGCGATGCATTCGCCCCTGGTGAAGAGCGTCTCCCACATTCTCCACGAAGGCGTCCGCTCCGGGATGTTCCGCAAGGGTATCGACCCGATCCAGCTCTATATCTCGATCGCGGGGCTCAGCTATTTCTATCTCTCGAATACGCCGACGCTGTCGGCGATCTTCGGCAAGGACCTGTCAAGCCGGGCCGCACGCCGCGCGCGCCGCAGGCACGTCGCCGATCTCGTGCTGCATTCGCTCCGCCCCTAATCAACCAACTGGTTGAAACTTTCTTCAAGGACGGTTAGGCTTGCGATCAGCGGCACAGTGGCCGCGGCAACAGGGAACAACCGGTGGCAGGAGACGGCGCAAGCCCCTCACGCAGCTTTGCGATCATCCTGATCGTGCACCTCGCCGTGCTCGTGCTCTGGCAGGTCCTGGTCGATACCTTCCACGTGCCGAAATTCATCCTTCCCTCTCCGCTCGCCACGATCCAGACGCTGGGCACCGCCAATTACGCCTGGGGCACCAATACGCTGGTGACGGCGATCGAGATCCTCGGCGGCTTTGCGCTCGGCGCATTCGTCGGCGCCGCGCTGGCCGTCATCTTCAGCTGGGCGCCGCTGATCAGCCTCGTGCTGCTGCCGCTGTTCGTGACGCTGAACATGATTCCGAAAGTGGCGCTCGGCCCGCTCCTCATCGTCTGGTTCTCCTACGGCATCGTGCCGAACATTTTGATCGCCTTCAGCATCTGTTTCTTTCCGATCCTGCTCACCACCGCGCGGGGCCTGCGAGAGGTCGAGCCGGATCTGCTCGATCTCGTCAAATCGCTGCACGGCTCGCGCTGGACGCTGTTCCGCAAGATCCAGCTGCCGGGGTCGCTGCCCTACGTTTTCTCCGGCATGAAGGTCGGCGCCATCCTCGCGGTCGCCGGCGCCATTGTCGGTGAGTTCATCGCCTCCGAGCGCGGGCTTGGCTACCTCATGATCCAGGTGCAGTCGTCGCTCGACACGCCCGCGATGGTGATGGCCGTCGTGCTGCTCACGCTGCTCGGCGTCGCTCTCTATGGCCTGGTTCTCGTCTTCGAACGCATGTTCGTGGTCGGCGACGCCAGACAAACCTGAAAACGGCAGACTTGAAGACAAGGACCGCCCCATGCTGCTCACCCGTCAGACATTGCCGAAGACCATCCCCGATATCGCTGCGCTCGACGATCTCCTGTGCAGGCCGACGCAGGCATTGATCGACGACCTCGCCAAGGTCGAAGGCGACATCATGATTTTGGGGGTTGCCGGCAAGATGGGCCCGACGCTGGCGGGGCTTGCGAAAGCGGCCGTGCCGGATCGCCGTGTCATCGGTGTGGCGCGCTTCAGCGAAGCCGGCGTGAAGGACTGGCTGCATGCGCGCGGCGTCGAGACGATCAACTGCGATTTGATGGACGAGACCGCGATTCAGTCGCTGCCCAAGGCGCCCAACATCATCTTCATGGCCGGACGCAAATTCGGCGCCGAGGGCGATCTGTCGCTGACCTGGGCGATGAATGCGCACGTGCCGGCGCTGGTCGCGCAGGCCTTTCCGTCGTCGCGGATCGTGGCGTTCTCGACCGGCTGCATCTATCCTTTTGTCCCCGTCGACGGCAAAGGCGCGACCGAGGAGATGGCGCCGAACCCGCCCGGCGAATACGCCCAATCCTGCGTCGGGCGCGAGCGCATGTTCGAATATTTTTCGCGCAAGCTTTCGACACCCGGACGGCTATTCCGCCTCAATTACGCGATCGACATGCGCTATGGCGTGCTGCACGACATCGCGATGAAAGTGCTCACGGGCACGCCGATCGATGTCAGCATCTCTCATGTCAACTTCATCTGGCAGGGCGATGCCTCGTCGCAGGCGCTGCGTTGCCTCGCGCATTGCACGGCGCCGACCTCGGCGATCAATGTCAGCGGCCACGAGATTTTGGCGGTGCGCGATCTCGCGCAGAAATTCGGCGCCCGCTTCGGCCGCGCGCCGGTGCTGACAGGCCAGGAAGAGCCAACGGCGTGGCTCACCGACACATCCAGGGCCGTCGCGCTGTTCGGCCCGCCGGTCGTCGACACCGAGCAGTTGATCACCTGGACGGCGGACTGGGTGTCCCGCGCCATGCCGAGCCTCGGCAAGCCCACCAAATACGAGGTGCGCGATGGACGATATTGAGGTCGCGGGCATTATCAAGCTCCGCATCGAAGATGCGATAGCCGGGCTCGCACTGTCGACAGAAGCGCGCTGGAACCAGACCGAGGAGGACTGGCGAATCTTCCTGCACGAAGGCGTCGTCTTCGGTATCCGCGACGGCATGCGGCTGGTCGCCACGGCGGCTCTACTCCCTTACCCCGGCAACAACGCCTGGATCAGCATGGTGCTGGTGACGGCAACCCATCGCCGCCGCGGTCTCGCCACGCGCCTGGTTGACGCTTGTCTAGAGACGGCGCGCAAGAACGGCCTGACGAGTTGGCTCGACGCGACGCCCGACGGCGCCGCCGTCTATGGCCCGCTCGGCTTCACGCCGACGCTGCAATTGCGCCGCCTCAAGCTGGCGACATCAGGTCGAGCGGCCGCGCAACCACCTTCATCCGCGACGCTCGATGAGCTTCGCGCGCGTGACCGGCGGGCTACGGGCCTCGATCGAACCGCCCTGCTCGCGGCCTTCGCGCAGCGGCCCGGCTCACGCATCGTCGCCGCGAACGGCGCCATCGCGCTGGTTCGCGACGGACGCACCGCGCGCCATATCGGCCCGCTGTTTGCCGATGACGCCGCGGCGGCGCTGACCCTGGTCGACGCAATCGCGCAGTCGGAGACAGGGCCGCTGCTGCTCGACGCCGTCGCCTCGCAGGGCGCATTCCCCGAAGGATTGACCGCATCGGGCTGGACCATCGAGCGACCGTTCCAGCGCATGCGGTTCGGCCCGGCCACCGCCATGGCTGAGGACATGCCATTCGCCGTTGCCGGCCCTGAATTCGGATAGGACATCATGCACCACAGCCAGATGAGGAGCGAAATCCGCAAGCTGATCGCCGACGGCACCGTGCTGCCGGCGCATCCCCTCGCGCTCACCGCCGATCGCCAACTCGACAAGAAGCATCAGCGCGCGCTGACGCGCTATTACATCGATGCCGGTTCCGGCGGCCTTGCGGTCGGCGTGCACACAACGCAGTTTGCGATCCGCGATGTCGGCCTCTACCGTCCCGTGCTCGAGCTCGCCGCCGAGACAGCGGCGAACTGGAGCAAACGTCCACTGGCGTTGGTCGCAGGCCTTGCCGGCCCCACCCGGCAGGCGGTTACGGAAGCCCGCACCGCGCGCGACATCGGCTATCACGCAGGGCTCCTCAGTCTCGCCGCGATGAAGGGCGCCTCCGAGGACGAGATCATCGCGCATTGCACGTCGGTCGCGGCCGAAATTCCGCTGGTCGGCTTCTATCTCCAGCCGGCCGTCGGCGGCGTGATCCTGTCGAGCCGGTTCTGGCAGCGCTTTGCCTCGATCGACAATGTCATCGCGATCAAGATCGCGCCGTTCAACCGCTATCGCACGCTCGACGTGCTGCGCGGTGTTGCGGCCGCCGGCGCGCTCGACCGCGTCGCGCTCTATACCGGCAATGACGATCACATCCTGCTCGACCTGATGCTGCCGTTCGATCTGCGCGACCAGGGCGTCACCACACGCACCTATTTCAAAGGCGGCCTGCTCGGCCACTGGTCGGTGTGGACCGCGAGCGCGATCAAGCAGTTCGAGCGCTGCAAGGCGGCGCGGCACAAGGACAGCGTTCCGGCCGATTTGCTCGCGCTCGATGCCCGCGTCACCGACTGCAACAGCGCGTTCTTCGACGTCGCCAACAATTTTCACGGCTGCATCGCCGGCTGCCATGAGGTGCTGCGTCGGCAGGGCCTGTTGCAAGGCCTGTGGTGCCTCGACCCGAACGAGGGCCTCAGTCCCGGTCAGAAGGAGGAGATCGATCGCGTCACGCGCGAGCATGCCGACCTCAGCGACGACGCCTTCGTGGCGGCTAACTTGAATAAATGGCTGGCATGAGCTCAAAACCCTTCATCAGCCTGCAAGGCGTCCGAAAGGTCTACCGCAGCGGCGGCGCCGAATTCCTGGCGGTGTCCGACGTCACCATGGATGTGCAGGAAGGTGAGCTCGTCTCGCTGGTCGGCCCGTCCGGCTGCGGCAAGACCACGGTGATGAAGATTCTGGCCGGCCTGCACGGCGCCGATGGCGGCACGGTGAAGATTGGTAACGCCGAAAGCCCGTTCGATCCCACCCGAGACATCGGCATGGTGTTCCAGCAGGCGCTGCTGCTGAAATGGCGAACCATCCTGGACAACGTGCTGCTGCCGGCGGAGATCGTGGGCCTGCCGATCAAGGCCGCGCGCGAGCGGGCGCGCGACCTGCTCAATCTGGTGGGTCTTGCCGGCTACGAGGAGAAATATCCGCGAGAGCTCTCCGGCGGCATGCAGCAGCGCACCGCGATCGCGCGCGCCTTCATTCACGACCCAAAACTGGTCCTGATGGATGAGCCGTTCGGCGCGCTGGACGCGCTGACGCGCGAGCAGATGAATCTGGAGATGCTGCGGATCTGGCGCGAGAGCGGCAAGACCATCATCTTCGTCACGCATTCGATCCAGGAGGCCGTCTTCCTGTCCTCGCATTGCGCCGTGCTGACGGCGGGACCTGCAAAGATGGCCGATTATTTCCCGATCGACCTGCCCTTCCCGCGCGACCTACCGCTCAAGACGACGGACGCGTTCGGCGCCTATGCGCGGCGGATTTATGAGAGGCTGGGACTGGGCGCGACGTAGGCACCGCGCCCCCTTTCGCTATCAAGCCTTGTTGCGCATCTTGCCGAGCAGATAATTATCGTAGAAATTCTCCGCAATCTGCGTGTAGAACAGCAGTTCCTTCATATAGGCGTCGTGGCTTTCCTTGGTTCGCTTGAACAGGTCGCTCTTGGCGGCGAGATCGTTCAGATGCTCCTGGGTTGCGGCGTAGCAGGCCTCCAGCACTGGCTGCGGAAACGCCTTCAGCTCAGCACCATTGGCGATCAGCCGCTTCAGCGCCGCCGGATTGACGCTGTCGTATTTCTCGAGCATCCAGGCGCCCGCGGCCGACGCGGCCTGGTTGACGATCGCCTGGTACTGCTTGGGCAGCGACGCCCACTTCTCGTCGTTGACGATCATGTGCAGCATGGCGCCGCCTTCCCACCAGCCGGGGAAGTAGTAGTATTTGGCGACCTTCTGGAAGCCGAGCTTTTCGTCGTCATAGGGACCGACGAATTCGACCGCGTCGATCGTGCCCTTCTCCAGCGCCGGATAGATGTCGCCGCCCGCGATCTGCTGCGGGACCACGCCAAGGCGCGCCAGCACATGGCCGCCCATGCCGGCGATGCGGAATTTCAGTCCCTTGAGATCGTCGACGGTCTTGATCTCCTTGCGGAACCAGCCGCCCATCTGGGTGCCGGAATTGCCGCAGAGGATCGCATGCGCCTTGAACGGCTTCAGTGCTTCGTTGGTGAGATCGGCGCCGCCGCCGAAATGCCACCAGGATTCCTGATGGCGATGGTTCATGCCGAACGGGGCACCGGTGGCATAGGCCAGCGCCGGCTCCTTGCCGATGTAGAAATAGAGCGGGGTCTGCGCCATGTCGACAGAGGCTGTGCTAACGGCATCGAGCGCCTGCAGGCCGGGGACGAGCTCGCCGGCCGCAAAGGTCTGGATCTGGAATTTATTGTCGGTGGCTTCGGCGACGTATTTCGCAAAGGTCTGCGCCGTGCCGTAGATGGTGTCGAGCGACTTCGGGAAGCTCGACGTCAGGCGCCATTTGATCTCGGGCGCGCCTTGCGCAATCGCGGGTGCGGCAACCAGCGTCGTCGCACCGGCCACGGCGCCGCCCTTGAGGAATGTACGGCGTTTCATGATGAGTTCTCCCTTGAGGTCGGCTTCGAACGGATAGGCCGGGGCCATGTCTTGGACAACGTCTTCGACCACGGTCTTTTGGGCCACAGTCTTTGTCGGATCGTTTGCCCGTTCCTGGAGCCGAGTTCAAGCCGCGACAGAAAGACGGGATCGCGGTGGGGGACCGACGATGGCTCAGTCATCGCCAAGGAAAATCGACAGCGCCCGCTGCAATTGCTTGAACGCGCCAGACCCGAGCTTTGCCGCGAGGGCCTTTTCGCTTTCGGCGATCGCCGGCCGCAGCCGGCCGAGGAGCGCGGCGCCGGTCTGCGTCAGATACAGCACATAGTAGCGGCGGTTGATGGCGGAGGCCGAACGCTGCACCAGGCCGCGCCGCTCCAGATGATCCACCAGCCGCCCGAGGCCCGCCCGCTCGATCGACAAGGATTGAGCGATGGCGAGCTGGTTGACGCCTGGATTGGCCCCGATCACCGACAGGACGGAGAACTGCGCCGGGCTGATGTCGAAGGCGGCGAGCCGCCGGCTGACATCCTTGAAGACCCAGAGCTGCGCACGCCGGATGCGATAGCCGAGCGAACTTGAGAGATCGGCCGAGGCCAGCAGCCTTGGCCGGGCCGGCTTTGCAACCGGTGCAGCGCGCGGCGCGGATCGCGACGGCTTGGTAAAAGGCGGCTTGGTAAAAGGCGGCTTGGTAAAAGGCGGCTTGGTAAAAGGCGGCTTGGCAACAGACAGCTTGACGATAGACGGCTTGGCGGCAGACGGCTTGGCCACCGGCGCCCCGCGTTGTGCGGCCTTGGCGGATCGCTTCCTGACGCCAGTCTTCTCCCGCTCCATCGACGACCATCTTTCACACGCCGGCGCAGCGGCATCCGCCCCGAGGCGTCCCGGGATTCGATTGCCGAGACTATCGCACTCGCCCCGCAACAGGAAGCAGAGCGACAGCCGCCTTGCCGTACAGCTTCCACGACAGGTTGCACCGAGAACTCGCGTGCTGCGTCATGTTGACACGTCAACATCGCTCGCTTAAGGATCGAGAAAACCTGCCAACACACAAGCAGGCTTCAGGGGAGCTAACGTCCGTGCCTTCATCAAGGAGGGACAACGATCCGCGGGTCCATGCCGCATCGCGGCGAGACGACCACGTTCGTCCGCGCATTGCCTCGTGCGCCGCATCGCGGTCGCTACGACCTTTCGACGACCCGAATTCTCAATCGACAACGATATCGTTCGCCGTCGCGACGACGCCCGCATCCAGGGGCGGCGCCACGATGTCGCGTGGACGACCGCTGTTCGGACCATCATCAAACCGGGAGGACATGACATGAAACGACGACTTCTCGCCTCGACGATCGTGGCCGGTTGGGCCGCGCTCGGCCCGCAGGCCATTGCGCATGGACTGCCGCCGGGCGGCGTTGCGCCGCGTTCGTCCTGCACCGCCCTGACCGGCCTCACCTTGCCAAACACGCAGATCCTGAGCGCGACCCAGAAATCGGGCTATTGCAACGTGATCGGCATCATCAACAAGCGGGTCTCGACCCAGGACCCCGACCACTTCACCTACGGGATCGGTTTTGCGCTCAACCTGCCCAATACCTGGCATGGCCGTTTCGAGATGATGGGCGGCGGCGGCACCGATGGCAGCCTCCAGCCCGACCCGCAGGGCGCCGCTGGCGTCGAGCTCGGCCAGGGCTGGGCCGTCGCGGCCGATGATGGGGGCCACGAAGACAACGCGACCAACGCCGTCGGCGGCCATCAGGACGACGACGCCAATGCCGGCGGCTCGGCGCATTTCGCGATCGACGCCCAGGCCCGCAGGGACTACGGCTACAACGGCATCGAGAAGACCACGACGATCTCGAAACAGATCATCAGCTATTTCTACGGCTTCGAGACCGTCCATTCCTACATCATGGGATGCTCGAACGGCGGTCGTGACGCCATGGTCGCCTCGCAGCGATCGCCCTGGCTGTTCGACGGCGTGATCTCACAAAATCCCGGCTTCAACCTGCCGCAGGCCGGCCTCGCGGAGGCCTGGAACGAGCAGGTGCTCGGCAAGCTTGCAACCAGCACCGACATCAACGGGCAGCCGTTCATTCCCGACACGCTTCCGCCGCAGGACCTCCAGGTCGCCTCGGCCGCGATCCTGAGCGCCTGCGACGCACTCGACGGGCTGGTCGACGGGATCATCGACAATTATCACGCCTGCACGGCGAAGAAGGTGTACCCGGCGCTCGCCAGTTATACCTGCGGCACCGGCTCGCACGGCTCGACGCCGCATGGCGGCACCTGCCTGACCGGCGCGCAAGTGGACGCGTTGAAGAAGATCTATGCCGGACCTGTCAACTCGAGGGGGCAGCGGCTCTATTCGAACTGGTTCTGGGATGCCGGCATCTGGACGCCGCCCACCGCGCCCGGCGCGGGCTGGGGTTTCTGGAACGTCGTCACCGCGCCGGTGCCGGGCGTCAACACCGCGATCAATTTGACGCTCGGCGCGGGCGCGATCCCGATGATCTTCCAGACGCCGCCGGTGGTCACGCCCGTCAACGGGCCGAACGGACAGGAGGCCTTTGTGTTCAAATTCAACTTCGACACGGATGCGCCGAAGATCTTCACGAAGACGGCGGCCTATCCTGAAAGTTCGATGGACTTCATGGCCGCGGTCTCGACCGACCTGCGTCCGTTCAGGGCGCGCGGCGGCAAGCTGATCATCTCCTCCTCCGTCAATGACGGCATCTTCTCCGGTGCAGCGATCGCGCGCTGGTATCGAAACATGGACAGGCACACGAGCGGTCGCGCGACCGATTTCGCCCGGCTGTTCATGGTGCCGAACATGGCCCATTGCGGCGGCGGCGCGGCCACGGCGAGCTTCGCCGTGAACGAGCTCAACGCCATCACCGACTGGGTGGAAAAAGACATCGCGCCGGAACGCATCGTGGCGACCAATACCAACGCCACCTCGCCCTATCCGACCGGCGGGCTTTTTGACCCGCGCATTGCCCAGAACTTCCCGACCGGCGGCACACGGCCGCTGTGCGTCTATCCGAAGACCGCCGCCTACAAGGGCAGCGGCATGACCAACGACGCCGGCAATTTCGCCTGCATCGACCCCGACTTCAGACCGGGCGGCGACCACGACTTCCATGACGATGACGACGGGCGTGGAAACGACAGGCACTGAGACGCGGCGTCCGTCCCTCGTGCCCCGGACGCAGCGCAGCGTTTCTTCAGCGGTGCGCTGCTGAGCCGGGGCCCAGAAGCCACGGCGTAGCCTAGTCAACCGACAATCGGACGTGATCCATATTGGGCAGGATAGTCAAAAGTTGAAGACTTTCCTCTGGGAAGTGGGAGGCGTAGTCGCGCGCCGTAAATCTAAATATCCTGCCCGTTGCTTCAACGATCTGCACCTCGACGGCGGCGAGCTCTTTTGCGAAATAGGTTTTTGACCATGGGAACGAGGGATTTCGGTTGCGAAATCTGACCCAAGGGCCTTTATCGCTCACACCAAAAGCCATTGGCGAATGAGCGATTTGATTTCGCGTATGGCGAGCGGCCTTCACGGATTTATTGGCTCTATGCATTTCGTCTAGCAGGAAGCGATTCGTCGAGGCGAAGTCACGCCACATCTCGTGAAGACAGTCCCATCGTCGGCCGAACTGCCGCCCACGCCACTTGATGTCCTGGTCTTGGCGAGACAACAGAATCGCCGTGATTAGAATGTCGGTCTCCAGCTCAAGCATCGACCAACTCGAAATTATACGGCCGATGGCGGGCGCAAACTCGTTCGAGCTTCCTCCGGTCATTATCTGGGGCGGCTGGGATGGGTCCTGACTGTTGGTTGCGACAATCATCCGCAGTTCGGCTTCGTTGCGCTTCTTGCTTCGGGCTCTTTTGTCGACGTTCTCCGGTTGGAGCGTCTGATCGCCTGCCATCGTTGTTCCCCCGCCGCGCGACTAATTTATTGGAACGTGAACAATCGGTTTGCACTCGCCTTCGAGGGATTTTCCGACTGTCTGCATGGCGTTAGGCGACGCTGGCGGGTTCGGGAGCTTCATGGATGCCACCGACGCGATCCAGATGTCGCACATGGTGGCCAACGTGAGATAGTCTCGATCAATCCGTTTCTTCTCTGGTAGGTTTGCTAGATAGCCGGCCTCTAAGGCAAACTGATTCCAATCGGCGCTTTGTTTAGTCGTTGCAATGGTGAAGTTCACGTCGCTCCGCATTAGATTGATGGCGATCTGGCGTCCGTCCGAGATCTGCGGCTCAGTCAAATGCTTCCGTGCAACGTCGATCGACGCAGCAATTCGACTTTCGTTTTGTGCGGCGGCGATGGTGAAAAATGAACCGAGCGCCGACGCCATCGCGGCGAAGGCGGCGAGGACCGCGAGGACCATGGGCCGATTGCTCGTTTTGAACTGTCGGCGATTATATTCGGCTAGTGCATAGTTGTAGTCGATTGAGCCGATCTGCGCCTGTCCCATGGTTTGCATGAGGTCGTTGAGTGACATGTCGTGCCACCTGTTAGCCATGCTTTCGCCCCTTTGCCGAGTACCGACCATGAAATATCAATCTAAGGGTGAGTTCAAGTTGCGTTAGCGACTTTAGAGGGTTTGAAGTCGATACCTCAGGGATTGCGCACAAGCGTCGCCGGCGGCTTCACCATCGTCGTTCTCGGCGCTTCTCCGTTCAGCGCCCGCATCATGCCGATCCGCGCCAGCATCGCCGGACCGCCGCGCTCGGCGACGAGCAGCAGAGCCTCGGTTGCGGCCTTCCACTGCCGTGGATCTTCGCCGGGAGCGCCGTGACGTAGTCGCCGGCATCGTCGCCGCATTGTACCGTGTTGCTCCGGGTCCCGGCTCCGCGCAGCAGCACGAGAGCGCTGCGGCGCGTCCGGGACACGAGATCAATCACACTCGCAACGACAGGGAAAAAGCGGGCTGCTCAGAGCAGCTTCGCGCTCACGAACAGCGCACGCACGGCGTTGGTCGCCTGCACTGCGAGCATGGCATCGCCAGCGGCGCCTTCGAGCGCCGCGACCGCGTCTTCGTGCAGCGAGCGGAATTCCATCCACTCGACCGATTTGAAGTTGGTGAGGAATTGATAGGCCTGGCCGACGGTCGCAATCGCCAGCGTGTCGCCGTTCAGCTTGATCTTGAACGTCGTGCGCAGCGGTGTCTCTGAACTTGATGGATCACTCATGGGCTGCTTCTGGACGAGGACGGCTTAACGAAGGGACAACGGCAGCCCCGCGGCAGCAGGCAGATGTCGGTATCAAAATCAGGAATCGGTGCTCGCGCGCTGCGCGGCAATTGCCGATCCGCTCAGGCTCGGCACCACGACCAGGCGGTTGAACTCGCCATTGTCATAGGCCTTCATGAAACGATCATAGTCCTTGATCGAAACGCAGCCGTTGGAATCGCCACGCGGCCCGAGCATGAAATTGTGGGTGAGCAGACCGACACGGCCGAGCGCGCTGGTGCCGTCAGTAGGCGTCAGCCGCAGCGCACGAATGCCGTGGAACAGCTTTTCGCGCGGCTTCAGATCGTAGGTCGCGGGCGGGGTCGCGCCGACCATGCGCTGGTCGACATGCTGAGGGTCGTCCATCAGCGCGCCCATGCCCGAATGCGCTTCCAGCGCGAGGCCGCTCGGCAGGTAAAGCGCCTTGGCCGAGATATCGTAGACCGCCGTCCGCGAATCATAGCCGAGGGCCATGAGATCGGGCGCCCTGCCGAGCAGGCCGCTGTCGGGCGTCAGCGACGCCAGCTTGATCTTGTCGGTGAATTTCTCGAAGAAGTTGCGGTTGTCGACCCTCGGATTGGTCTCTGCATAGGCCTGGCTCGAGGCGATCTGGGCGGAGAAGTCCGCCTGGGCCGGGCGCGAGCGCGGCATTGGGACGACGTCGGCGCGCTGCGAGGACCTTCTCTCGTCAACGGGCCGATCGTCATCGGTCAAGGTCGAGCGCCAGTCGTTGCCCTGGAGTTTCTCCGCCAGCATCGCCTTGGCATCACGCAGCTTGAGCTGCACCGCGCTCAGGGCGGAGCGCTCCAGCGTCCGCAGCCCGATGTCGCGCGCGGACGGATTGCCCGACAGCGAGGTGAAGCGATCTTCAAAGGAAGGCGCATTGGACGGTGGCAACGCGGCGGAAACGAGCGGGGTCGAATCGCCGATGTCAGCGACCCATGCGGCGGCGCCCACCGCCAGCGCGAAGGCGGCCAAAGACAGCAATATCGTCTCGGCTCGCCCAATACGGCGGCGCGACAATAGCCTCTCGGCTTGTGCGCGGTCGGAAACCATCAGATCCCCAAAATCGACCCCCGGGGGAACCCACCCCCACCCGGAGACTCTCTACCAGCTACCACATTGGGAGCCAAAAGTTAGGCATAATCACGGCCGGCGAAGGTATGGCAAGGGGTCTGGCAGGCCATCCCGAGGTATCCAATGACCGATCATTTCGATCTAGAGCGCTTCGTCCGGGCCCAAGACCCGGTTTTTCGCGACGTCCGGGGGGAACTGGCCCGGGGTCGCAAGCAGAGCCACTGGATGTGGTTCGTTTTCCCGCAGGTGGCCGGGCTCGGATTCAGCGCCATGTCCCAGCGCTACGCCATCGGCTCCCGTGCCGAGGCCATAGCCTACCTCGCCCACCCCATCCTCGGTCCGCGGCTGACCGAATGCACCCACCTCGTGCTCGCCGTCGAGGGACGCACCATCAACGCAATCCTAGGTGCGCCAGACGACGCCAAATTCCGCTCGTCGATGACGTTGTTCGGCGCGGTGTCCGACGAGCCCGTTTTCGGCGAGGCCCTGGCCCGCTATTTCGCAGGCGAGCGCGACGGCGCAACGCTGGAGATTCTGGCGGCCCTTGATCGAAAAGCCTAGCTGACCTGCGTGTCGCGGCACGCAACGTAAACCCGCGATTAATACGCGCCCCCTATTTTTCGGAGAATATCTTTCTCCCCGCGCCCATTGCCGGACAGATCATGAAAATCGGTACGCTCCTGACCACCGCCATCGTCTCGCTCTCGACCGTCGGCGGCGGTCTCGCCGTCTACGTCGCCGTGACGAAGTACCAGACCATGGAGCGGATCACCGAGGCGCAGGGGCGGCTCGCGATCGTCCGCGCCGTCAGCGACATCCCGCGCTATCTCAATCCCGAGCGCGGCTTCGCCACCAACATCCTTTACGGGCCCGCGACCTACGACCCCGTGCAGCTCTCCGAGCACGACAAGCTGCGCAAGCAGACCGACGGCGCCCGCGACAAGATGAACACGCTGCGCAAGGAGCTGCCGGGGCCGTTCGACGACGGCAACACCATCGGCAGCAACATCGACGGCATCAATGCCAAGTTCACCGCGTTGCGCGAGGCCATCGACAAGGCGATGGCGGGACCGGCGGAGGCGCGCAGGGATGCAGCCAAGAAGATCGTCGCCGACAACGCCGTGCTCAACGGCGGCGTGACCGCCCTGCTCAATGAGCAGGTCCGCCGCATGGCGATCCTCAATGGCGACGCCTACCGGCAGGCCAGCTACGCCAACATCGCGATGACATTGCGCGACGTTGGCGGCTTCAACTCCAGCCTGCACAAGAATCTCGTCGGCGGCAAGAAACCGGCGACCGACGCCGAGAAAGCCGATATCGGCCGCTCGCAGGGCCGCAACGATCAGATCGTGCTGTCGCTGCTGGAGCTGCGCGGCAACCCGTCAACACCGGCGAACGTCGCCGCCGCGCTGGAAAAATTCAACTCGATCTATATCGAGGAGTTCGGCCGCGAGCTCAAGCTGGTGAAGGAAGGTGCGATCAGCGGCAAGTACGAACACGACGTCGATACCTATTACACCGCCACGCAGCGTGGCCTCAGCACCATCATCGACGTCCGCGACGCCTTCTACGACAATGCCGAGCAGATCCTCGCCGGCGCTTCCTCCGCCGCGCGCACCAGCTTCACCGTCGCACTCGTCGGCCTC
This sequence comes from Bradyrhizobium sp. 21, assembly GCF_023073335.1. GTDB lineage: Bacteria > Pseudomonadota > Alphaproteobacteria > Rhizobiales > Xanthobacteraceae > Bradyrhizobium. Next base: position 31,073 of record NZ_JADPJG010000019.1, on the reverse strand, counting down.
CTCGCCGTGCTGATCGCCAGCGCCGGCCTCATCGTGTTGGTTCGCCGCCGCGTCTGCGCCCCGATCGTCTACCTGACGATTCGGATGTCGCGGCTTGCCGACGGCGACGTTGCGGAAGAGATTCCCGGCGCCGAGCGCTCCGACGAGATCGGGGCAATGGCCGCGGCCGTCCGGGTGTTCAAGGACAACATGATCCGCGCCGACCGGCTCGCGGCGGAGAAGCAGGCCGAGAACGACGGCAAGATGCGCCGCGCCCAGGCGCTCGACGGGCTCACCCGCGCCTTCGAAGCCAAGGTCACCGAGCTTGTCGGCGGCCTGTCCCGCGCTTCATCCACCATGGAAACCACGGCGCAGTCGATGACCACGACGGCGGCCCAGACCAACAGCCAGGCCGCGGTCGTCGCCGCCGCCTCGCAGCAGACATCGAGCAACGTGCAGACGGTCGCCAGCGCCACCGAAGAGCTGACCTCCTCGATCGCGGAGATCGGCCGTCAAGTGGCACAGTCCACCGTGATCGCGACCCGCGCCGTCGACAACGCCCGCCGCACCGGCGACACCGCACGCGCGCTCGCCGAGGGTGCGCAGAAGATCGGCGACGTCGTCACACTGATCCAGAGCATCGCCGAGCAGACCAATTTGCTGGCGCTCAACGCCACCATCGAGGCCGCCCGCGCCGGCGACGCCGGCCGCGGCTTTGCGGTGGTTGCTGCCGAAGTGAAGTCGCTGGCGGGCCAGACCGCCAAGGCCACCACCGAAATCTCCGAGCAGATTTCGGCGATCCAGGCCGCGAGCGACGAAACCGTGGCCGCGATCCGCAACGTCGCCGACGTCATCGGCGAGATCGACCAGATCGGCACCGCGATTGCCGCCGCGATCGAGGAACAGGGCTCGGCGACCAAGGAGATCGCCCGCAGCGTCCAGGAGGCCGCGCGCGGCACCCAGGAGGTCAACACCAACATCACGAGCGTGCAGCGCGCCGCCGACGACACCGGGACTGCGGCCAGGGAAGTGCTGGGCGCGGCCGAGCAGCTATCGACCCAGTCGCGCGATCTCGCCGGACAGTTCGACCGCTTCCTCGGCGAGGTCAGGGCCGCGTAAGCTCAGCCCGCGACATCAGGCGGTTCTCGTCACCATCCGCCTGCGTCCCAGCTCGATGAAGGGCACCTCGATGAAGCGCCACATCAGCCAGGCCGCCGGCGTCGTGATCAACAGCGCCGCCAGGAACAGGATCGTTGCACGGATGACCGGCTGCTGGTCGAACGGCAGAAGGCGGGCTGCGATCACAAGTCCGATCATGTGCAGAAGATAGAAGCTGTACGATACGCGCCCGTAAAATCGCGCGATCTCAACATCGAACGGCCGTAGCGCGACAAGCTTGCGGGGCCCGAAGGCCGCAAGGCAAACCAGCACGGACGCACAGAGCGTTTCGAACGCGATCGTGACAGCGGTCTGCTTCCGAACTGCGACGATGACCATCACGACGAGCGCGGCGATGGCGACATAGTTTGCGCGGGACGATTGCGCTGCCCCGCTTAGCGCGGTGCCGCCCGATTGCAGGAGTAAGCCGACGAGGAAGGCATAGAGCGGCGCAAGATTGGTGAAGCCGCCCAGCAAATGAACATACGGGCCCCAGAACGCGATTGCGAAGAGGAAGGCAACCAGGATCCACACCGGCGTCGTGCCGTGACACTTCAGCAGAGCGTGGGATATCAGGATCACCGGTACTGCGACGCATTCGACGGTCAGGGACCACATCACGCCGTTGATGTCGCTCTTGATAAGAAGCGCATTGAGGACAACGTTGAGCGGATCGAAAGACGGCAGAAAGCCTACATAGAAGCCGAAGCTCTGATAGGCCAGCGTCAGCAGGAGCACCGTCGCGATTGCGGCGGGCAGCAGTCTGAACAGCCGGTGACGCACGAATGTGACGGGGTCAGGATCGCGATCCAGCGACCGGGAGAGAAGGAAGCCGCTAAGCACGAAGAAGACGACGACCGGCGCCATTCCGCCGGCGATCATTTCCCAGGACAGCATGCAGGCGTGGAACGCGAGCACGGACACGGCCGCATACCCACGCATAGCCTCAAGTCGCGGCAGAAACGCCGAGTTCCCATGCAATTCCATGCGCTCAACGGGTTAGCGCACCAAATCGCCGACGGCAACCGCGACCAGCGCGGAGCAGGGCTACGCGCCCTCAATACGGGGGTGCCTTGCGTGCCCGCTGGGCCTTGGCGGCTTCGATCCACCATGCGAGATCATCGGCGAAGCGCGGGAACGAGCGCTCCAGCGCCTTGCCGCCCTCGCCGATCGGCTCGCCCGCCTCCGACAGCGTCTGCGCGATCGGACCGACGCCGATGGTGCTCGATACCACCACCATGCCCATTTCCGACAGCGTGCCGTGCCAGGCGGTCGAGGCGCGCGCGCCGGACAGCCGGCCGGCGGAATAGCTGACGATCGCCGCCGGACGCCAGAACCACTCTTCGAGGAAGTGGTCGGTGAGGTTCTTCAACCCCGGCTGGATGCCCCAATTGTATTCGCCGGTGACGAAGACGAAACCGTCCGCGCCGCGGATCTCTCCGGCCAGCTTCTCTAGCGCCTCGGGTGCGGAGCCCTTGGGATATTCCTTGTACATACGATCGAGCATCGGCAGGCCGATCGCCTTGGCGTCGATGAACACAACGTCGTCGCCACGCTTGCGCAGACGATCCATGATGAAATTTGCCAGTCGGATGCCCATGCGGTCGGACCGGTAGGAACCGTAGAGAACGAGGATGCGATTGCTCATGGACGCAGTCTAGCACGGAACGGACGGATGACCCCAATCCATTTGTCCCGCTATCGACCTCGGCCGCGCTCGAGCGTTAGCGATGGCATCTCGCCGAACTGATCGCGATAGCTTCTGGAGAAGTCGCTGAGATGCCAAAAGCCGAACGCCAGGGCCACGGCCTTGACGCTGTCGGCGCCAACGAGCAGCCGCTGGCGCACCAGCCACAGCCGGCGCAGGCGCAAATAGCGATGCAGGCTCATGCCGCGATAGCGGCGGATGACATCATGCATGGTGCGTACGGGCAGGTTAAGCTTGCGCGCGATCGCCTCGCTGTAGATCGGCTGCGAGAGGTCGTCGGACAGAAGCACGTGAATGTCCCGGAAAATCTTGAAATTCCGCTCGTCGTTGGGACGCAGGGTCCATCGCGCGGGGACAACGCTGTCGAACGCGTCATCGACGGCTCCAAGCAGCGACTCCTTCATGGCTGCGGCCTTCAACGGCACCTCCGCAGCACCGACAGGTTCCGACGCGGCAGCCAGCACCTCCCGAACCATGCTGCGCAGCCGGTTCAGGCCCAGGACCGACGTTTCAAAAATCTTGAAGCTCGAGACCGCGTGCGGCCAGCCGCGATCCGTCACCTCCGGCCTGAATACCACCGAGGCAATTTGCCGCTGCACCTCCTCGATCGTGGTGTAGGCGGCGCCGCCATTGCCGATGACTATGACCGGTCGGGCGCGCTGCGAGCCATTGAAGCGGACGGGCACGTTGAGGTCGTCCATTGTGAACCCGATCGCGGTGCAGTTTTCGACGAGCTGCGCGTCAACGACGCGGGGAAACGCGCGCGTCAAATTCACATCGCAGCCGGGCAGCGACAGAATTGTCTGCTCGGCCGAAATCCTCCGTACGAAGGGCGTGAATTCAAAATTCAGGCCGCGTATGGCATTCCGAAATTCATCGGCGTCGGAAAAACGAAAAGTCCTTGGCGCCAACCCGGGCGCATCATCAATAATGTTCATGGCAATACGAAGCGTCGCGCCGCGACAGACGCGCGCCCGGCGACGATGCCGGCTTCCCCCTTTCGGCGTCCCGTTAGACCGAAAGAATCATCTTAATCCATCTCGATCAGTTGGCGAAGGTTCCGTTGAAAGGACCAGTCGCCGGATCGAGCGTCGCCGAATTTCGATATCGTTTCCCGCAGCATCGGCGGTGCACCAATACCCGGGCGCTCAATCTCTAAATTTCAAATTAACGCCTGTGGGACGCAATGGAAGTCATTGGTTAGTCGAAATTCATTTTGAAACAGGCCCCTGCCCTGATGGCAAATTCGCCTGCTGATATTCTGGTCGAACTGGAAGATGCGGTCGCAACGTGTCCGCTGGACCGCTGCGGGCGCATCCTTTCCGGTATTATGCAGCTGCTCACGGGCAGCGGCGACCGGTCTCAGGAATTGCTCTGCGGTGTGGTCGACGGGGTTCTGCTGCGATTGGCGGAACGGGTCGATGCCATCGCGCTGATCAAACTCGGTGCCGCGCTTGCCGAACTCAAGGCAGCTCCGCCGGAGACGTTGCGGCGCCTCGCCTCGCACGACGATGCGGACGTGGCGTGTCCCGTCCTGCTCAGATCTCAGGCACTCGCCGCAGCTGACCTCGTGGTGATCGCAGCCTCCCGTGGCGAGCGGCATCTACGCGCGATCGCCGCCCGCAACGCGATCGAGCCCGCCGTGACCGAGGCGCTGATCAGGCGCGGCAGCTCAATCTGCCTTGAGCTGATCAAGAACCCGGGGACCGAATTTTCCGACGCGGCTTATGACGCGCTGGTCGCGAAGGCGGAGCAAGACGGCGAGATCATGAAGGCGCTGGCGCTGCGGCCCGGCACGCCGGACCTGGTCGTGCGAAAGCTGCTCTCGGCCTCACCCGGCCCAACGAAGACGTCCAAGCCCAACGCATCGGCAGTTTCGCCCGCGCAGGTGCCAGCACCGGCTCCTCTCAAGCCACCCTGCCCGGCCGACTATGCGGGCGCACGGCCGGAGATCGTCGCCCTCAACCGCGTCGGCAAGCTCAACGATTCCACGGTGAACCGCTTCGCGATCCGCGGCGAGACCGCCAATCTGTTCACGGCGCTGTCGGTGCTGTCGGCGGCTCCGATCGAGATTGTCGAGCACGTCATGACCGATGACGACTGCGAAGGACTGGTCATGGCCTGCCGGGCGTCACGGCTGAACTGGGCAACCACGCTTGCTATCCTCACCAATCGCAGCGGCACACGGCTCTCCTATGCCGAGCGCGAACGCGCGCAACGGATCTTCGAGACGCTGCTTCTGTCCACCAGCCAATGGACAGTGCGATGGGGAGAAATAGCGGCGACCGCCAGAACAAGCGATCTGGGAAATCGCGGCGCGAAGGTGGGGGTTAGTCGATGAAGTTCGATGGCCGTAAAGCGCAGCGCGTAAAAATGGACCACAAGCAGCCCGTCAATTTGATGGGCTCGGACGGCACGTGGCGGCGCAGTTGCGTTCTGCTCGACATATCGCAAAGCGGTGCAAAGATCGAGGTCGAGGGCACGCTCGACGTGCTCCAGGCCAAGGAATTCTTCCTGCTGCTGTCCTCGACGGGGCTCGCCTACCGGCGCTGCGAATTGGTCTGGATCGACGGCACCACGGCCGGCGTGCACTTCGTCACCGCAGACAGCAAGAAGAAACCGGCAGCTGCCGCGCAGACTGCCGCTCAGAGCAAATAGGCCCCAGGATTCATCAGCCCCTTCCACTCAACATAATTCAGGTCAACCGTGCAGAGCGCGCGAATTATATCCCGCCCCGTCAAAGGCGACGGCGGCATCCGAGAGAAGGAAGCGGCACGCCGGTTCGTGCATGTGCTGGCTGATTCCTCAGACAAATTGTCGAGCGTCTGTTCGATTCTCGAGCAGCAGTTTGCCGTCGCAGGCGAACGGCTCGACGCAGAAGCCAAGCTGTCCCAGGTGCCGTTCGCGATCGTCATCCGTGCGGAATTGCGTGACGTCCACATCATTGCGGCCATCAAGAAGCGAGCCGCAAAGCTCGCGAAGGCAACGAAGCGCATCTTCCTGGTCGAGCACTCCTCTCATATGAGTATCTCGCAAGCCTACGCGCTCGGGGCCACGCTCGTCCTTCCCGGGACGATCGACAAGATCAAGCTGCTGGCAGCGCTGGCTGATCCTGCTGAAGAAGCGTCTGCGTCCTCAAGTGATGCGCGGCAGCCCGACAATGCCGTCGAAACCGCCGCAACCGCCATCGCCTCGATGTTCACGGCCGTCACGCTCGGCGAGCCCCTCGACATCGACGGTACAAAGGAAGCCGGCCGCCAGATCGCCGATCGCATCACCCAGCATGGCCTGTCGGAATGGCTCATGACGGTGCGGCGCCATCACGAGGGGACCTACCAGCATTGTCTCCTCGTCACCGGCGTCGCAATCGACTTTGGCCTGAGCCTCGGCGTCGGCAGGCCCGATCTGGCGCGCCTGTACACGGCGGCCATGTTCCACGACATCGGCAAGGCCCGGATCCCGCTTGCCATCCTCGACAAGCCCGGCCGTCTCGAACCGGAGGAACGTGCCATGATCGAGACTCACCCGGCGGCGGGCTACGACTTTCTGAAAGACCACGACAAAATCTCGCCGGAGATCCTCGACGCCGTGCGGCATCATCACGAATTTCTCGACGGCAGCGGTTACCCGGATGGGCTCTGCGCCGAGAACATCGGCGATATCGTGCGCATCCTGACGATCTCGGACATCTTCGCGGCCCTGATCGAGCACCGGCACTACAAGCCGACCATGCCACGGCCGGAGGCCTACAACATTCTCTGCGGAATGAGTGGAAAGCTGGAGAAAGCTCTGGTAGCCTCGTTCAAACACGTCGCGCTCACCCGGTAAGCGCGTCAGACCCATCCCGAACGCGGGCCTAGTGCGTGGCCCGGTACTTGGCGCGGCGCGGGATCGACCGGCAGGCCAGCCCTTCGGCCAGCTGCTTCATATCCTCGCGTTTGCCGCTGCGGATCAGCCGGCCCAACTCGTCGGGTGTGAAAGGAAGACTTGGATCATCATCGATCGGGCGCCGCACCCGCGGGCCGAACAACCGCCGAACCAGGCTAGCCAGCCGCCGCATGTCAATTCCCTCGCGCCAGCAACAAACCTTTCAATCCGCACATTGTTCCTCCTGCACGATCGAGATTGCAAGAGGCGGCTTAACCTCCGCACCAAAAATTTCGGCGAGAGAATAATCCCGTCTGCGTGCATCAATCGGCAAAGCCGACATAGCGGACGAAATCGTCGTTACCCTCGCGATCTGAGCGCACCGCGTTCGCGGCAAAGTTGTCGTCGGGATACCCCATCGCGACGCAGGTCATAATCACCTCGTCCTCCGGAATGCTTGCGACCTCGCGCACGATGTCGGAGCGCATGATGCCCTGCCCGTTGATCACCGAACCGAGACCGCGGTCCCAGGCCGCGAGCACGATGCCGTAGCAGAGCGCGCCGAGATCAAAATGGCAGACCGCGCCGGGATCGAGCACGCGGTCGTAGGTCAGGACCAGCGAGACCGGCGCGTCGAACTGGCGGAAGCCGCGCAGCACCCAGTCCTGGCGCATCGGCTTGTCGTCGCGCGCGATCCCCATCGCGCTGAACAATTGCTTGGCGATGTCGACCTGCCGGGTGCGGTGAACGCCCTGATATTCGCCGTGGCTGATGATGTCGCGCTTGACCTTGGCGCCGCCGATCATCTCCTCCATGTTGCGCTGGCGCAGCGCTTCCAGCGGGCCGCCCGTGAGCACGTGGATGTGCCAGGGCTGGGTGTTCATGGACGACGGCGCCCGCTTGGCGCTCTCGATGATCGCCTCGATCACCGCGCGCGGCACCGGCTCGTTCCTGAAACCGCGCACGCTGCGGCGCGACTGGACAAGATTTTCGAATTCCACTCTTTGACCTCCCTGCCGGTTCATCCGGCATCGCACGATGCGAGCGGTTGCCGATGCGCCGCGCAAAATCTATGCTAACCCGCAAGCAAGACCAAGAACCCTGTGAGGATCCCATGAAAGCCAACATGGCCGCACCGCTCGATCCCGTCATTGCCCAGATCATTCCGCTGCTGCCGATGCGCGATCCCACGGCGATGACGCCACAAAGCGCCCGCGATTCCTTGCGCGCACTCGCTGCCGCGCGCGCCGCCATACCGCCGCCGCCCGTCGACACAGTCACGGACATCAAGGTGAAGGGCGGCGGCGGCCCGGTCGACGCTCGAATCTACAGGATCGGTATTGGGCCAGCGCCGACCGTGGTGTTCTTCCATGGCGGCGGCTGGGTCGCGGGCGACCTCGAGACTCACGACCGGCAGGCGCGCAACCTTGCGATCGAGACCGGCGCCGTCGTTGTCTCCGTCGACTACCGGCGTCCCCCGGAGACGCGCTTTCCCGGTGCCTTCGAGGACGCCTTCGCGGCGGTGAGCGACGTGTTTGGCCGCGTCGCGGAATTTGGCGGCGATGCAAAACGCCTCGGCGTTGCCGGTGACAGCGCTGGCGGCAATCTCGCTGCCGCCACCGCGATCGCCTGTCGCGACGCCGGCATTGGGCTCGCCGCGCAACTCCTGGTGTATCCCGTGACCGACGTCCTCGGGAGTTATGCGGACGCGCGCGAGAACGCACGCTTCCCCTCGCGCGCCGAGAACGCCGAAGGCTACTTCCTCTCCCGCGCCGTGATGGAATGGTTTTGCGGCCATTATCTCGCCGAGCCGGCTCACGCGACCGACTGGCGCGTTTCACCGCTGCGCGCCACCTCGCTCGCCGGCGTCGCGCCCGCGATCGTCACCACCGCCTGGTTTGATCCCCTGCGCGACGAGGGCGCAGCCTATACACGGGCGCTGGAGACCGCCGGCGTGCGCGTGAAACATCACGAGGGCGCCGGCCTGATCCACGGCTATTTCGGCCTTGGCGACGCCTCGGACGTCGCGCGGGCCGAGGCGCAGCGTGCGCGGGCCGACTTTAAGGCTCTCCTCGCGCGGGGGATCTGACGCAGGGCCTGAACCGCGGCGAATTCGCTCCTTTGCGCCACCGGTTAGCGATCACGATTTGGCAGCGGGCACTTCGAAGAATCCGGTCGCCTGAACGAGCCGACCGTCGTCACCAAAGCGGCCAAAGCTCTCGCCCTTGACGAACACTTCGCCAATACCGTCGTACATCGTCCAACGAAAAAGGCCTTGCTCGTGGTGTTCGAGGAAGCTGTCATTCCTGAAATAAGCTCCCGGAAACTTGAGCTGTGTTTGACTGATGCGGACCATCAAGGCGTCGCGCCCCTCGATTTGCGACCCAGGATCCGTGTACACGCAATCCGCGGCTATGCTTTGTTCGAGCAGGCGACGGCGCTCGGCCTCGTCAACGGGGCCCCACGCGGCTTGATAGGTGTTCCAGGTTTTAAGACGTGCTTCATCGTTCATCTTGCAGAATCTTCCCCTTCGGTGCGGCGTCCGACTAATTGACATTTTTTGTTTTTTTGTCAAGATTGGTCGAGTGGTGATTTCATCGCGTGAGGATCATGTCTCGTTCCAGTGTTTCGAAAGAGGAGCTCGCTGTCGAAGCCGCAACGGAGGTTTTCTCGCGCTACGGTTACGCCCGCGCGACGATGGGCGATATCGCGGCAAAGGCCGGGATATCGCGCCCGGCGCTCTACCTGTTCTTTCCCGACAAGGATGCCGTGTTCGCGGCAGTGATCCGGAGCATGGATGAGGGGAAACATCGCGAGATTCTCGCAGCGATCGGGAGGCTCGACGGACTTCACGCCAAGCTGCTCCACGCCTGCAAGTCGTGGGGATGCCACGGCTTCGACCTGGCGGAAGCGCATCCTGATGCGGCAGATCTTTTCGATCTGCGTTTTCCGGCGGTTCGGAAGGTTTATGACAATTTCCAGTCGCTAATCGCCGACCTCATCCGCGATCAGGTGCGATCGGCAGGCGTGGCGGACGAACCAGAGGTGCTGGCGCGCTGCCTCGTTTTCGGCATGCGGGGGCTGCGTGAAACCGCGAGGAACGGCAAAGACATGCGACGCCTGATCGCGGTTCAGGTCGCCATGCTCGTCAGAAGCATCGATGCAAAGATCTGAGATGCGCCCATCGAAAAATCGATGATGCGCGCCGATCCTGCTTGATTGCGCCACGATTCACGGCTCCAATCCGTTCGCCATCTTTTTGGTTTAGGGAGACAATCATGATGAAGCGGATTTTCCTGGCTGCGATCGTTGCCACCTTTGCGGCGGGTTCGGCCTTCGCGGACGATACCTGCGAGAGCAAGGCGGTCGGCAAGGACGGCAAGGCTCTCGCCGGCGCCGCCAAGACCTCGTTCATGAAGAAGTGCAAGGCGGACGCGTGCACGCCGAAGGCCGTCAGCGCCGACGGCAAGCCGCTCGCCGGCGCCGCCAAGAACAGCTTCATGAAGAAGTGCGAAGTCGGCGCGTAAGGCGCCGCAAATTCGCTGCTTCTTTAGCGGGCAATCGCCAAACGAACTGCGTCATGGCCGGGCAGAAGCGCGTCTTCGCGCTAGATGTCCCGGCCATTCGCGTCTGTGTTTCCGGGGTCCGCGCCCAAACCAAACCATCCGAAAGAATCGCCACCCTAGACAGAAGGCGTCCGCTGACCGATCATGGAGTGCTGGGCGAATTGGGGCGCATCGACGAGGCTTCGAGCAAAGGGTGGTCGAGATGTGGCAGTTTCGAGTGCGTGATCACATGATGGCGACAATGGGCGTGTTTGCACTGCTCATCAGTCTTGACGTTGCGAATGCAAGGGGCCCCGGTCTGCCCAACGTCATGGTCCTGGCCACCGGCGGCACGATCGCCGGCAGCGGTGCGAGCAGCACCACTGTGGTCGGTTATACCGCAGCCACGGTCGGCATCGAGACTCTCCTGAACGCCGTCCCCGAGCTGAAAACGGTGGCCAACGTCAAGGGCGAACAGGTTTTCCAGATCGCCAGCGAGAACATGAACAACGACTACTGGCTGAAGCTCGCAAAGCGCGTCAACACGCTCCTCACGCAGGACGACGTGGACGGGATCGTGATCACGCACGGGACCGACACGATCGAGGAAACCAGCTATTTCCTGGACTTGGTGGTGAAGAGCAAGAAGCCTGTCGTCGTCGTCGGCGCGATGAGGCCATCGACGGCGATCAGCGCGGATGGGCCGATCAACCTCTTTAATGCGGTGATCCTCGCAGGCAGCGAAGAGGCCGTCGGCAAGGGCGTGCTCGTTGCCCTCAACGATCAGATCAACGCGGCGCGCGACGTCACCAAGAACAACACCTCGACGGCGGACACTTTCCGCACCCCTGAGCTCGGCTTTCTCGGCTACATGCAGGGAAACAAGCCGTACTTCTATCGTCAATCGACCCGACGACACACGGCGGACTCCGAATTTGACGTCTCCAGCCTCGATACCCTGCCGCAGGTCGATATCGTCTATGGCTACGCCAACATGAACCGGGTCGCGCTCGACGCGTTTGTCGCCGCAGGGGCCAAGGGGATCGTGCACGCCGGCGTGGGTGATGGCAGCCTTGCCCGGCCCGCGGTCGAGCCGGCGCTCGACGAAGCCCGCAAGAAGGGGGTCATTATCGTCCGGAGCAGCCGCGTCGGCAACGGCATCGTCGCGCGCAACGGGGAAGCCAAGGACGACGAACATGACTTCGTCGTCTCGGATACGCTGAATCCCCAAAAGGCGCGCATTTTGCTGATGCTGGCGCTGACCAAGACGACCGACACCAAGGAGATCCAGCGGATGTTCTACACTTACTAAACCGTCCGACGAACGGTCGCCCTACTCCCGCTTGAAACGGTAGTCAAAGGCGGCGCCGAGCGGCTTGATCAGCCCGACCGTCGGCGCCGGAAAATGAATCGGCAGGATCAGCGTGTCGGTGTCGGCGACGGAGGCAAAGAATTTTCGCCGCGACACGGCGGACTGCCTGGCATCCCAGTCCGGCTTGGCCGACCAGTCCGGCTCGCGGCACTGGATCTGGTGATGCATGAGATCGCCAGTCACCACAGCGCGTTGCCCTTTCGAGATGTTCACGCAGCAGTGGCAGGGCGAATGCCCTGGCGTCAGCGTCAACGTCACGGTGTCGTCGAGCGCATAGTCGTCGTCCACCAGCAGCGCCTGACCTGCCTCGACGATCGGCAGGCAATTGTCGCGAAACACGGTGCCCGGCGGCTTGTTGCCTTTGGCGTTCTCCGCCTCCCAGGCCGCGTATTCGCCCTTGTTCATTGCACCGCCAGTTCAACACGGCGATTTTTTGCACGGCCATCTTCAGAATCGTTCGACGCTATCGGTTTTGACAAACCGGCCCCCTCTGATGAAAGCCTTGCCCTATCAATTCCATAGCCTTCCGCCAGTGCGGCCAGCACGTTAGCGGCGCGGCGCTGCGACAGATCAAGATTGTAGGCTTCGCCGCCCTTGTTGTCGGTGTGGCCGATGATCTTGAGCCGCATTTGTGGTTTGTCCGAGAGTGCCTTGGCGATCTCGTCCAGCGCAGGCTTCGATTCCGGTTTCACTACGTCTTTGTCGAAATCGAACAGGATTCCATAAATGTTGACGCTGCCTCGCGTGGCCAGGGCATCACCGATCTTGTTCTGTATCGGCTTATCTTCAACGATGCGAACAAAGGCGACGGACTTTTCCTTGTCCTCGCCAATCAGGACCCCGACGGTTGCGCCGTCGCGTTGAGCCAGCAAATAGCGCGCATGATCACCATAGGCGGTTGAAACGACATTCGTGGGATCAAGTTGCTCGCCCAGAACGTACGTTCCCGTCACGCTGCCGCTCAAACACTCCTGATCCACGCAGGAGAAAACGACTTTGAAACCGTTCGATTTGAGCCGTGCTTCATAGTTCGACGCCGCTTCAAGGGCCGAGGTGTTATCCTTCAGTTCATAGCGGATCTCGTTCGTCTTACCCGTTTTCTTAAGCCACTCTGGACCGGAACGGTCTTTCAGAGCGTTCCGGTCCAGCAAAGCCCCGTAGTCGTGCGGGGTCTTCAGGAAGACCAGTTCGTCGAAATCCTTCGCCTTGCAGTAGGCGATTGACGAACCTTCGTACCGGCCCGTCAATGCATTGTCCTTGCATCCTGCGGCGTCATCAGCGCGCGCCGCAAAAGGAACGCCAAGGAAGAACAGGCAGGCGAGCACCTTATGCTTCATCATGGCCGTTACACCCTTCAACGCATGGTGTGATAGAACGTCACCCAGGGACCGCAGTTGGAATGTGGCGGGAAACCACCGCGGCTGCAGGCCTGAATGGAATACTCAATATCCAGCGGGCGCGACGTTGGGAGAGAGCCGAACGAAAAGCCGCGCTCGTTTCGTCCGACTTCGAATTGGTGCCCCCCGCCGTTGGCGATAAGCCAAGGCGAGCGGACGTTATAGTGATCTACGTTGCTATAGGTGCTGGTGAAATCGACCGAATGTCGACGGCCGTTGTCATGACCGTTGACGCAAAATCCTTCCTTGCAACCGGCGGAGGCTGGTGTCGCGAGAACCATGGCACTGAGCAGTGTCACGCCAAAGACGCGAATTACATTGAAGTTCATTTCTGGATCGTCCTTCGGTCCGATGTTTCCTGACGCGGGCTATCTGGTGGTGTGCGAAAAGCTCATCCAGGGCCCGCAAGTACCCGGTCCGCATGCCTGGATTTGGTACTGAGAGGTCACCGCGCGAGCGCTGCCGATCTCGAATTCAAACACACGAAAGTGGGTCGTGAAGGAGCGGCCCGCTGCCTTCACCTTGTAGAACGGCGCTGAGCCCTCGTGGGCGAATATCACCCGAGTGGATATTGCCCAGATCCTGCCCATGCATGCAGAAACCTTGTTTGCAACCGGGAGGGCGGCAGTTGGCGAAACAGCCAAAGCAGCGAAGGCAAGGCTTGCGAGCGACGGCAGAATATCCGCGTGTCGATATCCGGGCATCTAGCTACCCCACGCAACTATCACTGAATCGCGTGATGAAATGTTGTCCATGGTCCGCAATTCGAATGCGGAGGAAATCCGCCATAGGCGCACGCTTGTATTGAATATTCGATCGTAACTGGCCGCGTGGATGGCAGGTCGATAATTGTGAAGCTCCGCACGTTCCGGCCCACCTCAACCTGGCTGGAAAAGACGCTACCAACGATGTTGAGAGGCGGATTAACCCGCGCATTGTAATGATGGACGTTCGAGTTGCTGTTGGTGAAATTCACTACATGTTGTTTGCCTATGTCGCGACCGCTGACGCAAAAACTCTCTCTGCAGCCTGCGTAGGCTGCGGCCGGCCCCAACAATATCGTCGCGCAGATAAATCCGGTGACGCTCAATGCGGAAAGAGATTTTTTCAAGATACTTCTCCTGTCAGAAACACTTTTGTCTTGGCATCAACCGCCGAACTTGGTGGGCGAGGCGTCTGCGGGCAACCGATTGCAATGTGACGGGATACTCTGACACTGATGCATTCGAGGCTTCGTCTTTCATTATTGAAAAGCAAGCCTCTGAACCAAACCTGATGATCACGAAAACATCTTCTCTCACAACACGAAGGGCGTCGTCTTAGCAGGAAGCGGCCCACCGACAATCCCGCGGCTAATAGATCGATTTGAGGTGATCCAGCCACATCACTACGCGTCAAATCGCAGGGGCGATTCGGCTTTTGAAAAAAGATATCGTTAGACCGAGACGCCCAAGCCGTCTGGCGGGATGCCTATTGCGATTTACTATTTCCATGACCCGGACACGATCATACCATAAAATGAAGTCACAACCTTCGATAGCAGCGGCGGCTGTACCGATCCAGATAGTAATAGGCTGGACAGCGTCGCTGGTTAGTTCCGGGAATCCGGTGCGAAGGGAGAGATCCCGGGCCCTGATTGAATTTCTCAGGGTGAGCTCCACCGATCGATCCGCCTCCCGTGGCCGGGTTGTCGTAGGCTAGAGCGCCGCTCACCAGCGTCCCGCTCAATGATAATGCAATGATGGTACTCAGGACATACTTCATAGCGCAATACTCCGTTGGAAAATCGGAACTTGGTAGAATTGAAAGAGAGCTTCGCAAACGGTGTAATTCTACGTGAAAGTCTATTTTGCGCAATCTGGAACTGATAAAAAGTTTGGAGAAGTTCAATCGCGAAATGGATGCGTATATTGCACTCATTTCTCGAAGTTCGACTTGTCGCGAGAAAATTGGGAGCCACTCGATGCCCTGTTTGAAGTGTGCAGGTGAACTGCAGCCCGGGTTTATTCCAGATGTCGGGTATGGTTCTGTCCAAGCCAGTAGTTGGTACGAGGGGCCACCTGACAAGAACTGGATGGGCAATGTTAAGGTAAAAGGGAGGGCCTGCATTCCAATTGTAGCCGAGCGCTGCGTGGAATGTGGATTTTTGGAATTGTATGCCAGGAGCTGATCCGATGCGCAGGGAACCGGAAGGTCAATGAATGCGAGCCGGCAGGTGGTGTCTTTTGACTGCCTCCCCGGTGAGCCTTTAACAGGTTGAACACCCGAAGTTTTTGCGCAGCAACTGTTAAGTGGTTTGGAGTCGATATCGTTTGATTTGGCATGCTGTAGATCGGCGTTGGCGGGCTTGATCCATTCTCGTATTGATTTGCGGAGGATGGGATTGCAGACGACGTCGAGCCTGGACATCCTCGATCTCGCGACGTCGCGTAACGCGTGAACTGACAGCAATTGTCCAACGGCGCGGCAAGCCCGGTTAGATTGTCTCCAACATCGGCGCCGAGTTCACCAGCAATGTTAAGCTGAGCTGGTTCAAGAACACCGGCATCGACCCGCACTTCATCGTTCACCAGCAGCGCCTGCCCGGCCTCGACGATCGGCAGGCAACTGTCGCGAAACACGGTGCCCGGTGGGTTATGGCCTTTGGCGTTCTCCGCCTCCCAGGCCGCGTATTCGCCCTTGTTCATTGCACCGTTAGTTCAACAGGGCGATTTTTTGCACGGCCATCTTCAAAATCCAAAACCCGTTCTTCGCTTGCTGCACGCGGGGCCCCTCTGGAGGTATGCAAAAGTTCAACCAAGGCCAGGCGACCGCCAGCGAGCCAGATGCCGTGATTTACTTCGAAAGGTCACAGGACGAGCGCTGCGGAAACTTGCCCGTTCAAACTTCCTCTAGTTGGTTTGGTGCTGTCCATATCGGCGGGCCAGTAACACATAGCCCCAGTGTGAATCGGATCACAGATGTTTCCAACCAGTTCCAGCATGGTTGCTACATGGAGCTGCATCACGCAGCCCGGAACAATGGGACCAAGGCAATGAACATCTCTCGCACAATCGCTATCACACTCGTCGGCCTCTCCATCGGCTTCGGCGCTACTTCCGCTAACGCAGGGTTTTTGAGCGACGTTGTCCGCAGGGTCGCCGAGGTCAAGCAGGGCACAGCGCCGCAACAGTACGCACAGGTGGGTACCGCCAGCCCGTATAGCTGGATGAGCAACAAGGGCTACATGGATTGCCTCCACACTTACCAGATTTTCGGGCGCAATGATGCGGAGAAGCAGCAGGGCGTCAGGAGCTGCACGCAGAAGTACGGCTCCCACTGAACCGCAAGCATTCGAGAGGGGCCGCCTCAGTGGGCGGCCTCTTTCATTTTATGACGCGTACTTTGACCCGCTGGTGCTCGCCCCTTCATTTTCCAATCGATTTTCATCTCGATTGGATCGAAGCCGAATCGTCGTCTTCATGGCAGGCCTCGACGACGGCGATTTGCGTCGCGTTCGAGCGGGGTGACGCAAACCGTGTCCCCGTCGAATCGTTCGCGCCATACCAGTCCTTGCGGGCATGCTGTCGCGGCGCCAACTGAAAGACCACGCTTGCGGCGATTGGCGTCGCGCTCGCCGGGAAGCACGCAAACGGTGTCTCCGTCAAAACGTTCGCGCCAAACCAGACCTTGCGGGCAACGCCCCGCGTTTGTCTGCGGCGCTGGTTTTGTCTGGGGCGCAGCCTTGTCGATATATGTCACGGATCCCAGCTTTTCGCAGCATTGCACTTTGTAGCCGTTCAGGCAGGCCTTGACTTTGACGGTGTCGTAGTCTGCGGGGCAGTGCCCCCTGCAGATCGGTGATGAGCCATCCCAATAACATTGCCGAGCTATCGTTGGCGAAGATAACAGCATCGCTCCGAAACACAGAATGCCTACTTTGCAGAAAATCTTTCCAAAAGGCCGCAATACGGTGCCGACAAGCTTTTGTAACATGGCTCACTCCGTAGTTGAATAAGTGTTATGCAATCTGGAGCTGCTGGAGGCTTCAATCGGTCCCCCGAGGAAATCGACTACCTGTTGAATGTGCTCGACGTCGTCGAAAAACAGCCCAAGTGGATAGGTCGCGTAATAGTCTTCGGGCTTGACGGCCATGAAGTTGATAAAGCGGATTTCAGAAGGGCCCCGGCAACAGCGGTATCAGTAGAGCGACCGGGGCGACGTTCAAGCTGCCGCGTCGAGATGGCGACTTGGCCCGCTTTGGCGGTGGCGCAGACGTTTTTATCGTCCATGGCGGTTGTGCCCAACACTATCGCTGTAAAATGCTGCGGTTTCGCGATGTTGTCAATCGGCATCGGAGTGGGATCCCTACACAGCGCCGCCACGGCGGAATGGAAGGAGATGCTGACCGCGCACAACGGCAAAGCTACACTGCGTCGGACTTGAGCTGGTCGAAACACATGGCCGCCGATGCGCAACAAGGGGCGGACCGCTGCAGCGACCACATGGCGGCGCTGGTGATGAAAATCTCGCCCTATCGTCCCTTCCGGAACAACACCCGGCTTTCGCGCCGCGCGTTATTTGATGAGGCGCGTGAATGCTCGTTTGCTTCTGCGCAAGCAAACAAGAGTACGGTGGGAAAACGAGGAGGCCGCCCGTGGGGCGGCCCCTTAACATCTAACTCAGGCGCGCAATCAGTCACGAAACATCGTGTGCACTGAGCCTGGCGCTTTTGGCTTCGTCCAGAGTCGTGACGCTGCCGCTCTTGTTCACGAACTGGATCGCGGCTTGCCGCTGGCTTGAAGCAACCTTCCTGTCGTCGCGTGTGTGGAATCGTCGCGTTCACAAGCCCCGACGACGACGATTTTCGTCACGTTCGAGCGGAGTGACGCAAACCGTGTCCCCGTCGAATCGTTCGCGCCATACCAGCCCTTGCGGGCATGCTGTCGCGGCGCCAACTGAAAGACCACGTTTGCGGCGATTGGCGTCGCGCTCGCCGGGAAGCACGCAAACGGTATCTCCGTCAAAACGTTCGCGCCAAACCAGACCTTGCGGGCAAAGCCCCGCGTTTGTCTGCGGCGCTGGTTTTGCCTGAGGCGGTCGGGGAAATGGACGGTCTGGGCGGTCGGCGCCCGGACGATGATCGTGGTTGCCAATGTTGATGTCGATATCAAAAAATCCCCTCTTCTCACCGGCGTTGGCGGAAGTTGCGCCGAAGCCGAATGAAAGGGCGACGAGTGCAATCGAGAGCGACGTATAAAGCTTGTTCATTTGCGTGGTCCCATTGTGCGGCTGCGTAATGCAGCTCGTGACATGAACATGCTGGAAAAACGCAGTGCGTTCTGTGGGCCAAATCACAGTTCAGGATTCAGTGTGGAAGTGGCTGTAAAAAAGCCCCGCCTCCTTTTAAGGGGTGGCGGAGCCTCAGCGAAGCGAGAATGGGACCAACACTTCGCCGGACCCCAAAGATGAACGAAGAATTCATTTTCAACTGTGATCCATCTCACGGAAAACTGGGAGCGCCGGAAAGGCGTCTTCCGGGGTGCACACGATCGGCTTACCCACGCACATTGAAGCTGGTGTTGACCTGCGGCCGCCGCCACGGCCCCGCCCGCTCGATCACCGCATCGATGGTGATGTCGCCGATCCTGAGCTGCTGCATGGCTGTTTCGCTCCCATTTTTGAAGCAGCGTAGCGGGCGGCATCGGACCGTTCAAGCCGGACGGCGGGGAGCCGTCACCTTGCGTGACGATCGCCGCAAATCAACCCCAAACGCCGCCGACGGTGGTCACGGAATGGGGAAGAATCGGTGGGCACGAAACTGAGAGTCGCGACGGCAGCCATCATCGCCGTCGCCTTGGGCGTCTACGTCAACAACACGAGTCTGCTGGCGCCTCGTCGTGATGGCAAGCCACAGCTGCTTGCCCATCGCGGCATGGCGCAGCGCTTCGATGAGCGCGATGTGAAGAACGACACCTGCACCGCCGCACGCATGTTGCCGCCGACACACGATTATCTGGAGAATACTGTTCGCTCGATGCGGGCAAGCTTCGACGCCGGCGCGGACGTGGTCGAGCTCGACGTGCACCCGACCACCGACGGCGAGTTTGCCGTCTTCCACGACTGGACGCTCGATTGCCGCACTGATGGCCACGGCGTGACGCGCGAGCAAGGCATGGCGAGGCTGAAGCTGCTGGACATCGGCTATGGTTACACCGCCGACGGCAGCAAGACGTTTCCGTTTCGTGGCAAAGGCATCGGGATGATGCCGACATTGTCGGAGGTGTTCGCCGCCTTCCCTGACAAGAAGCTCCTCATCAACGTGAAGAGCCGCGACGTGCACGAAGGCGACAAACTTGCCACAGTGTTGAACGCGCTGCCGGCCGAGCGCCGCCGGACGATCATGGTTTATGGCGGCGAGGAGCCCATCGACATGATCCGCCGCCTCACCCCGGCAGTTCGCACGATCTCGCGCGCGGCAATCCGAAGCTGCCTGATCGGCTATATCGGCTACGGCTGGACCGGCCTGGTGCCGGCAGCCTGCCGGAACGCGATGGTGCTGGTGCCGATCAACGTCGCGCCCTTTCTATGGGGTTGGCCTGACCGCTTCCTCGCGCGCATGGACGGCGCGAACAGCGCGGTGTTCGTGCTCGGTCCCTACAGTGGAGGCGAGTTCTCGACCGGCATCGATACGCCGGAGCTGTTCGCCCGGCTCCCGCAAGGCTATTCCGGCGGGATCTGGACCAACGAGATCGAGGCAATCGCCACGATCGCAGGCAAGGGAACAGGCAAGGGAAAGAGCAAGAGCAAGAACTAGCTCCGCAACCCCGGCGCTTCCTGCCCGGTCCGCGCGACATATTCCGTGTAGCCGCCCCCGAACTGGTGGATGCCCTCCGGCGTCAGCTCCAGCACGCGGTTGGACAGGACGCTGAGAAAATGGCGATCATGCGAGACGAACAGCATGGTGCCCTCGAAATCCGACAGCGCATTGATCAGCATCTCCTTGGTGGCGAGGTCGAGATGGTTGGTCGGCTCGTCCAGCACCAGGAAGTTCGGCGGATCGAACAGCATCTTGGCCATCACGAGGCGCGCCTTCTCGCCGCCTGACAGCACACGGCAGCGCTTCTCGACGTCGTCGCCGGAGAAGCCGAAACAGCCGGCGAGCGCGCGCAGTGATCCCTGCCCTGCGGTCGGAAACTGTTCTTCCAGCGACTGGAACACCGTGTGCTCGCCGTCGAGCAGGTCCATGGCGTGCTGGGCGAAATAGCCCATCTTGACGCTGCCGCCGACCGCCACGGTGCCCTGATCCGGCTCGCTCGCGCCGGCAATGAGCTTGAGCAGGGTCGACTTGCCCGCGCCGTTGACGCCCATCACGCACCAGCGCTCGCGGCGGCGGATCATGAAGTCGAGGCCGTCATAGATCCGCTTGCTGCCATAGCCTTTGTGGACATTCTTCAGCGCCACGACGTCCTCGCCCGAGCGCGGCGCCGGCAGGAAGTCGAACGCCACCGTCTGGCGGCGGCGCGGCGGCTCGACCCGCTCGATCTTGTCGAGCTTCTTCACCCGGCTCTGTACCTGAGCTGCATGAGACGCGCGCGCCTTGAAGCGCTCGATGAACTTGATCTCCTTGGCGAGCATGGCCTGCTGGCGCTCGAACTGCGCCTGCTGCTGCTTCTCGTTCAGCGCCCGCTGCTGCTCGTAGAACTCGTAATCGCCGGCGTAGGTCGTCAGCGAGCCCGAATCGATCTCGACCACTTTCGAAATCACACGGTTGATGAACTCGCGGTCATGCGAGGTCATCAGCAGCGTGCCTTCGTAATCGTGCAAAAACTTCTCGAGCCAGATCAGGCTTTCGAGATCAAGATGGTTGCTCGGCTCGTCGAGCAGCATGACGTCGGGGCGCATCAGCAGGATGCGCGCAAGCGCCACGCGCATCTTCCAGCCGCCGGAGAGTTTTCCGACGTCGCCGTCCATCATCTCCTGGCTGAAGCCGAGGCCGGACAGCGCCTCGCGCGCACGGCCGTCGAGCGCGTAGCCGTCGAGCTCTTCGAACGCGTGCTGCACCTCGCCGTAGCGCGCGATGATCTCGTCCATCTGATCGGCTTTGTCGGGATCGGCCATCGCGGTTTCGAGCTCGTGCAACTCGGCCGCCACCGCACTCACCGGCCCTGCCCCGTCCATGACCTCGGCCACGGCGCTGCGCCCGGCCATCTCGCCGACATCCTGGTTGAAATAGCCGATGGTGATGCCGCGATCGGTCGAAACCTGCCCCTCGTCGGGCAGTTCCTCACCGGCGATCATCCGGAACAGCGTGGTCTTTCCGGCGCCGTTCGGGCCGACGAGCCCGATCTTCTCGCCCTTGTTAAGGGCGGCGGAAGCTTCGATGAACAGGATCTGGTGGCCGGCTTGCTTGCTGACGTTATCGAGGCGGATCATGGGGTCTTTTTGGGGGAATATTGCGTTGCGGCGTAATAGGCCATGCCGGCCGCCAGGGGAAGCCCGGACGGACCCGGATTCAGCCCGGCCAGCCGCCAAATTCGCGCAATTTGCCAAGAAACTTGGGGCTTGGGCTTAGCCCTTATAGACCTCGACCGTCTGCATCATGCCCATCTCCTCATGATTCATCATGTGGCAGTGGAGCATGTAGACGCCGGTGAAATCGAGGAAGCGGGAGCGGAACACCACCACGCCGCCCTTGCGCTCCACGATCACGGAATCCCGCCATTCCGGTACGGCCAGCGCCTTGCCATTGACCGAGACCACCTGGAACGGATTGGTGTGGATGTGGAAGACATGGTCGTCATGCTCATGCGTGTTGAGGATCGTCCATTCCTCGACAGCGCCCAACTTGACCCGCTGGTCGATCCGTCCGGGGTCGAACTTCTTGCCGTCGACGAAGAACTCGAATTCCTGCCAGTGGCCGGCGGCATCGGACTCCGGCGCGGTGGCCGACAGCACCACCTTGCGGCGGTTGGTGATCTCGGAATCCTTGATGGTTGCGAGCGGCGCCGGCGGCAGGGCGCGCGGCAGCTTCATGTCCATCGGCGTGCCCGACACCACGACCCGCGCCAGCGGCCCGACCGGCGAGGGATGGCCCTGATCATAGGGCGCCGCGTTGAAGGCGTAGGTGCCGGGGCTCGCCGCCTTCACCAGAATGTCCGCGCGCTGGCCCGGTGCGATCAGGACCTGCTTGAGCGGCTGCACCGCGCCGAGCTGAATGCCGTCATAGGCGATCGCTTGCAGATCGTGCTTCTCGAGATCGAGCAGCATGTCGTCCTGATAGGCGGCGTTGAGGATACGCCAACGCTGGACTTCGCCGGGACGCATATCGATTGTTGGCCGCCGCTGGCCGTTGATCGCAAGGAATCGCGTGGCGGTTTCCGGAAACAGCGTCTCGAAATTCTCGACCATGCCGTTGGCGTCGTAGACCACCTGGGTCAGCACCAGCAGCCGCTCGCGGGCCGTGGCAATCTCGGGAACATCGGCAAAATCGCCCTCGACGATGACGGCGCCCACCATGCCGCTCGACATCTGAATGTCGGCGCTGCCGTGGTGATGCGGGTGATACCAGTAGGTGCCTCTTGTATGGTCCTGCGGCAGGGCAATTTCGATGTTGTAGCTGTGGCCGGGCGCCATCGAGCGCATCACATTGTCGGCGATCCCGCTCGGGCTGGTATGCGCGCCGTGGAAATGAAAATTGGTGTTGTTGAACTGGTGCGGGTGGCTGATGTCGGCGGGCATCCCATCGCGGTTCGGCGGCAAGTCGTTGATCAGCTTGATGCGCAGCGTCTCGCCCGGCTTCATGCGCAGGGTCGGACCGGGACTGCCGCCCTCATAAGACCTGACATAGAGCCTGACGCCGCCGATCTGGCGATAGCCGTAGCCGACGCGCAAGGTCGTGCTCAGCACACCATTGACGGACCGTCGCACCTCGGGCTCGACCAGCGGCTGATCCATGGCGGGAACCGGAGCGTCCGGCACCATGCCCATCGTCGGCGGCATGTCCGCGGTGTGGGGCATGCCAGCATGGTCATGCATGGCGTGCTGGGCATTCGCGGCGCCTCCGATCAATGACAGCGCTCCCGCCGCACCAAGCAATTGGCGCCGCGACAATCTCGTCGTGCTCGTGACAGAAGACGCACCGTTCGGATCGTGCTGCATTTGAGTTCGCCCCCTGTTGCCGATCCG
Organism: Bradyrhizobium sp. 21; assembly: GCF_023073335.1. Classification (GTDB taxonomy): domain Bacteria; phylum Pseudomonadota; class Alphaproteobacteria; order Rhizobiales; family Xanthobacteraceae; genus Bradyrhizobium. The sequence continues at coordinate 7,880 of NZ_JADPJG010000019.1, read as the reverse complement.
TCATCAGTTCGATTCGATTCTAAAGCAAGGCGAAACGACGATTCCATCCAGAGAGTGCACTGCATTCACCGGTTGTAAACGCCCTGCCCCTTTCTATCGTGGTATGATGAATCATGTCGGATTCGAGCTAAAGCTTTGGCGCGTAGCGTCCGGGCGTCGATGCCGTCAGCATCGTGAGCGCTCGAAACCTTGTACAAGGATCTGATCATGGGGCCTTCGCGACGCGAGTTCGTGAAGTGGTTGTCGGCGGGAGGCATCTCTGTCAGCCTCTCGCATCTGGCTTCGGCGGCGGGAGTTCCTTTCGCAGCGCACGAGACGTTGCCCGGACGCGGCAACTTCAACCCGGCGACAAAAGGTGCGGGCCGTGTCGACGGCGTCGCCAAGGTCACCGGCGCAAAGCTCTACGCCTCCGACTTCCGCGCCAATGATCTGCCGGGCTGGCCGCAGACCACCTCGCACGCGATCCTGGTGCGCGCCAATGACGCCACGCATGTCTACACCGGCATGGACCTCGCACGCTTGAAGGGCGCGCTGAAACCCTCCGTCGTCGTGACCGCTGATGATCTCGACCGCATCGGCACGCAGGTGCCAGCGTTCTACGCCGGCGATCTGTTCTGCCCGCCCGGCAAGACGCCGCTGTATCTCGGACAGCCCGTCGCGCTCCTGATCTTCGAAAAGTTCGACACCTTTGACCAGGCCCGCCTTGCCTTGCGCGACGGCACTTTTGTCCAATTCGGCGAGGAGACCGGGCCTGTTGTCGTCCCCGATTACGGGGCCTTCCGCTTCACGCGCGTCGCGGGTCCCAAGCCTGAGATGCCGGACGTCTATTCGCCGCTCCAGGCCGGTTGGGTGTCGCCGAAGAAGGTGCAGAGCGCGGCGCTGCCGGTGTGGTCGCCGCTCGCGAAGGAAATGCCGCCCGATTACGCCAAGGCGGCCAAATATGGCGAGCAGATCCGCGCCGAGCTCGCAGCGAATGACGCCTCCACGCTGGTGCTCGAGCGCGAGTTCGAAACGCAATCGGTCGACCCGATGTTCCTCGAGCCGGAATGCGGGCTCGCCTGGTACAACGGCAAGCAAGGCAATAAGGGCGGCAATCTCGAACTGCTGCTCGGCGTACAGTCGCCCTACGAGGCGGCGGACTCGATCGCGCATCTCTTCGGCAAGGCGCGCGCGCCCTACAAGCCCGCGCACATCAACGCCCAGTTCGCCCATGTCGGCGGCGGCTTTGGTGGCCGCGATCACACGCCTTTCATTCTCTATGTTGCGCTCGCCGCGGTCTGCTTTCCCGGCAAGCCCGTGCGGCTGGCGCATGACCGCTACCAGCAGTTTCAGGGCGGGATCAAGCGCCACGCGATCAACATGCGCTCGCGCATCGGCATCGATCGCGCGACCGGCAAGATCAAGGCATTCGCCGCCGACCACGTGCTCGACGGCGGCGGGCTCGCCCATTTCTCGGCCAGCGTCGCCGTCGTTGCGGGCACCGGCGCGATCGGGATCTACGACATTCCGAAAGTGGACGTCCGGACCGTCGCGGTGCACTCGCGCGGCGTTAGCGCCGGCTCGATGCGCGGCTACGGAATACTGCAGGCGATGACCGCGCTGGAGGTCCTGATCGACGAGGCGGCGTCCGAGCTGAAGCTTGATCCGATCGAATTCCGGCGGCGTAACGCACTGCCCCAGAACGGTCGGACCATGACCGGAAATCCCTACATCGTCTCGGTGCGCACGCCCGAAATCCTCAACAAGCTCGAGGAGCATCCGATCTGGCAGGAGCGGGCACAGTTCAAACAGACGTCGTCGGATCGGCTGGTCGGCACCGGCGTCGCCTGCGTGACGAAAGACTATGGTTCCGGCGCGGACGGCTCGCTCGGACGCGTCGAGCTTGGCCCCGACGGCAAGATCGAAATCTATTGCGATCATGTCGAGATGGGCAACGGCATCGGGACGGCGCTGGCCAACCGGGTCGCAAGCCATCTCGGCGCCATCGCCGACGAGGTCTCGGTCGCCCGCGTCGATAGCTATGACGTGCTCGGGCTGGTCACGTCGGGCGATCCCGCCACCATGGACCAAAAGACCCAGGATGCCGCGGAGAAAAATCCGCGCTGGGTGCCCGCGATCAGCTCGCCGACAAGCTCCTCGATCGGCGCCCATGTCGGCACCCATTCCGCCGGGGAAGCCGCCCGCGTCATTTTCCGCTTCGGCCTGTGGCCCGCGGCGCTGGAGCTGTGGCACATCCCGAAGACCGATCCCCGCGCCAAGCAATCGGCAATCGCAAGCTGGCAGAACGGCCAGCTCATCATGCCTGGCCTAGAACCGTTGGCGCTTCCCGTGCTTGCGGCAACCGCCCATGCGCGTGGCTTCGTCACCGGTGCGGTTGCGCACAGCTTCTCCCGCTGGGCCTGGTCGCGGGCACGCTTTCCGCTGTTCGGCGAGCAATACCGCGCCGACATCGACGCGCTGGCGATCCGCAGGGGCAACGGCAAGTTCGAACGGATCAACCGTGTCAGCGTCAAGTTTCCGCCGACCGTCAACAACCGGATCGGCACCGCCTACACCTCGATGTGCGGCTCGCTGGTCCGCGTCGAGATCGAGCGCGCGACGGGTGCCTTGCGCATCGCAAAGGCCTACAGCGTATTCGAATGCGGTACCGCGCTGGTGCCTGAGGTCGTGATCGGCCAGGCCCATGGTGGTTTCGCCATGGGCGTCGGCTACGCGCTGTTGGAAACGCTGCCGCCGCTTGAGGGCGGCCCCGGCGGCGGCGACTGGAATCTCGGGCGCTATCTGGTCGCACGCGGCTCCGATTTGCCCTTGCGCGATCTCGAGATCGAAATGCTGAAGCCGCAGACCGCGGACGAAGCACCGAAGGGCATGGCCGAGGTCGTGATGATCCCGATCGTGCCGGCGCTGATCAACGCCATCCACGACGCCACCGGCCACCGTTTCCGTGCGCTGCCGGTGACTGCAAGCCTCTTGAAGGGAGTGCTCGCGTGACGACACTTAGCCTGACCATCAACGGCCAGAAGCACGGTCCGGTGGATGTCCGCGACGACCTCTCGATGAACGATTTTCTGCGCGAGATGCTCGGCATGACCGGCACCAAGTTCGGCTGCGGCGCCGCGCAATGTTTGAGCTGCGCCATCATCGTCGACGCGCCCGATGGCACCAGCACCACCAGCCCGACCTGCGTCGCCCCCGCCGTGAACTTTGACGGCAAGTCGATCCGCACCGTCGAGGGCCACGCCCAGGGCGGCCAGCTCTCGGCATTGCAACAGGCCTTCATCAATCACTTCGCCTTCCAGTGCGGCTATTGCACCGCCGGCTTCCTCAATGAAGGCCAGGTGCTGCTCGAACGTCTCGCGCGTGCCCCCGTGCCGCGCGAGGCGCTGGAGCAGACCATCGCGGACGCGCTCGACGGCCATCTCTGCCGCTGCACCGGCTACATCAAATATCACGAGGCGGTGCGCGACGTGATCCTTGCCGATTCAAACCGCTATCTCATCGCCACCAAGTGAGCGCGCAAGGACACCAACCATGAGATCCGACGCGCGGTTCAAGATGATTGCCGTGATCGCGGCGCTCGCCGGCAGTCTCGGTGCAGGTTACGCATCGTCGGAGACTGCGAGCCACGCATTGGCTTCGCCGGACAGCTTCGCCGCCATCGGCGACACCGATAAGCGCTCGGCAGCGATCTTCAACGAGCTCGGAAGAGTCCTGACGCATCCCCGCTGCACCAATTGCCATCCGGCCGGTGACCGCCCGCACCAGGGCGACAATGCCCGCCTGCATCAGCCGCCAGTCACGCGCGGCGCTGACGGCCATGGGCTCGAGGCGATGCGCTGCAACAGCTGCCACCAGAAGGCAAATTTCGAGCCCGGCCGCATGCCCGGCCATCCCGACTGGCATCTTGCTCCACGCGAAATGGCCTGGGAGGGCAAGACCATCGGCGAGATCTGCGAGCAGATCAGGGATCCCGGGCGCAATGGCGGGCGCAAGGTGGAAGACCTGATCGACCATATCGGCAAGGACACCCTCGTCGGCTGGGCCTGGAAGCCCGGCTTCGGCCGTTCGCCCGCGCCGGGCACGCAAGCGCAGGCCGGCGCGCTGGTCGAGGCCTGGGCGAAGACGGGGGCAGCGTGCCCCGCTCCCTAGCGCGTGTACTCATAAATCCGGTTCGGCCTGCGACGGCCGCTCTATCCTCGGGAGCAGACAAGGTCAGCTCGCCTTCACGAGTCGGCTAAGGGGACAGAAGCAGACTTCAATCATTTTCGATCACATCGTCAGCACGGGCCTGCATCGCCGGCGGCACGTCGATGCCGAGCCCCTTGGCCGTTTTGAGGTTGATGACATATTCAAACTTCGTTGGTTGCATGACCGGCAATTCCGCCGGCTTGGCGCCATTTAGAATGCGGCCGACATAGATGCCAGCCTGCTCCCAGCTGCTCTCGGTGTTTTGGCCGTAACTTATCAGGCCGCCGGCGTCAGCGGATTCTCGATTATCGTACATGGTGGGGATGCCATACTTGGAGCTGAGCGCAATTAATGAGGCACGGCGGGCGAACAACGACGGGTCGGTCCCTATCAGAAGCGGACTGCCCGGCTTGAGCGTGGCGTAGACCGCCTCGATTTCGGCGTCGGTACTGGCGTCCAGTAAGTTGAGCTGCAAGCCAAGGCCATCTGCCGCCTGCTGTAGCGTGTCCTTCGCTCGCTTGGCACTTGGATTGGCAGGGTTAAGCAGCACCGCCACGGCGGGCGCCTGGGGCAACAGTTCGCGCAATATGCCAAGCCGCTTGGCGACCAGTTCGGCGTTCTGGCTGCTAATACCAGTGGCGTTGCCGCCGGGATGATTCAGGCTTGCGACCAGTCCGATCGCGACTGGATCTTCTGCGATGAGGAAGAAGATCGGAATAGTCGAGGTGGCCGCTTTTGCCGCACGCGCAGCTGGCGTACTCGACAACGTTACAATAATCGATACTGGTTTCTTTACGAGCTTATTGGCGAGCTCGGGCAATTTGGCAATCTGCCCGCCGGCCCAGCGATACTCGATCGCGACATTCCGTCCTTCCGTATAGCCCGCTTTTTGCAAGCCCTGCCTGAAGCCGGTGAGACGCTTCGCGTTCGGCTCGAGAGAAGCGGAATGCAGAAAGCCTATGAGCGGTGTGCGGGCCTGCGCCCGCACTTCTCTCGGCGACACAACTGCAGCTGTAGATGCGGCCGCTCCGACGAACAATGAAATGAATGTGCGCCGTTCCACCAGTGTCCTCCACGCCCTGCCGGGCTTCGAGCCCAGTCTCAATCTTGACTAGGGAGTTATCGCTGCTCATCGTGCATAGTGCAAAACGGGCACGAAGATCCGGACTCGATCTTCTGGAGTCCGCAGAGGGCGGTTATCGGACGTCAGCTCACCGATCCAGGCCGCTTTCTGGCGCATCGAATACCATGGGTATTCTCACCGCTAGGCTATCCGCCCGCATGGTCGTTGCCACCGTGCGCGGCGATGAACATGGCGACGGCCGACCGGCAGTAGGATTCGATTTCGTTGTCGTCCTCTGCTCTCGCCTGATCGAAGCGTGCGATCATCAGGAGATCGGATCCTTTGAAAAGCGCGGCAAACAAGCGGGCGGATTGGAGAGGATCGGGCACGTTCAGAACCGCCTTCGCGTGCAACTGACGCAACAGGGCCTCGATCTGGGCGATGATATGGGCGGGGCGGGCTTCGTAATGGAGCTTGCTTAACGACTTTTGATTGGTCTTGTCGGCCATGATCATGGCTTCGACATTGCTGACGTCCGGCCTCATCAGCGTGCGAAGCAGGGATGATCCGACCGCCATGAGCTGATCTTCGGCTGAACCGTCGACGCCTTCAAAAAGGGCCTGTGCAAACTCATGGCAGCCGGCCGCGATGGCCGCGCTAAACAGCGCCTCCTTGTTCTCGAAGTGCCTGTAGATGCTGAGCTTGGATATCTTCGCCCGCTGGGCGACCTTGTCCAATGTCGTCGCTTGAAAACCCAACTCCACAAAGAGTTCGCGCGCGGCGTCGACGATCGTTTGGCCAAGCGCCTCGTTGGCGGGCCGGCCGCGCCGGCCCTGGCTGTTTTCGGTCACGACAATTCCAGTACTTGACAGTATTCTAATTCTTGCATTACGATACCATGTAGTATCTGAAATGTGCAAGCCAATGGGTGGGTTTCAACCTGTCCTCCAACGGAGCCCATCACCATGGATGACGTCATCATCATCGGCGGCAGCTTTGCCGGTCTCGCCGGCGCCCTGCAGCTCGGCCGTGCCCGCCGTAAGGTCACCGTTCTCGATACCGGCCTGCCGCGCAATCGCTTCGCCGGCCACTCGCATGGCCTGCTCGGCCACGATCACAAGCCACCGTTGGACATCCTGGCAGAGGCGCGGCAGCAGCTGGCGCGCTATCCGACGATCAAGCTGGTCAGTGCCCGGGCCGACAGCGTCTCCGGCGCCATTGACAATTTCTCTGTCCTTACCGGCGATGGCGAAAGCCTTGGGGCGCGTCGCCTGATCCTGAGCTATGGCGTCGCCGACCAGATGCCTGATGTTCCGGGCTTTGCCGAAGGCTGGGGCACCTCCATCGTGCCCTGCCCCTATTGCGACGGCTTTGAAGTCGCCGGCCAGCACTGGGGTCTCGTCTGGTCCGGCCGGCAGTCGCACAATCAGGTCAGGCTGTTCCACGATTGGACCGACAGGTTGACGGTCTTCGCCGATGGTCACGACATTCCGCCCGATGTCCGGGCCGATCTGACGCGCCGCAACACACCTGTCGTCGATGGCCGGATCACCGGGATCGCCCATCACGGGGGCCATAACGCCACCGTCAAGCTCGATACCGGCCCCGATGTCGCGGTCGACATCCTGTTCGCGCATCCGCGCAACAAGCCGTCCGCAAGCCTGCATGAATCACTAGGCCTCGCCACGATCGATACGCCCCTCGGCATCATCCTCAAGGTCGACGAGCGCCGCCAAACCAGCATGCCCGGCATCTACGCCGCCGGCGACCTCGCCAACCCCCTTACGCCGCCATCGGTCACCCTGGCATCTTCGCACGGCGCGATGGCGGGTATCTTCGCCCAGCAGTCGATGCTGGTTTGAGCGCACAGATTGGAGATGAGCATGGCCGTCGAACCGGACAGCGCGGGTGTGCGCTTCCCTCCGCCCTTCGTCTATCTGGGAGCGCTGCTGTTGGGGCTGGCAGCGGAGCGGTTCGTCACCCAGCGCTCTTTCGGCATCGACTGGCGGTTGCTGGTCGCGACGGGCGCGCTGCTGTTCGTTGCCGGCGCGGCGATGATGCTTGCGGCGGCGGGGCTGTTCCGGCGGCTGGGCACCAACGTTCCGCCGTCACAGCCAACGACCCTCATCGCAACGACCGGTCCTTATCGGTGGACCCGCAATCCCATGTATCTCGGCATGGCGCTTATCTATGCCGGCCTTGCGATCGGCTTCGACGGGCCGATCGCCTTCGCCTTGCTCCCGTTGGTGCTGATCGCGATCCAGACGCAGGTGATCGCCCGCGAGGAGCGCTATCTCGAAGCGAAGTTCGGCGACGACTACTGCCGCTACAAGGCCGAGGTTCGCCGCTGGCTCTGACTATTCCGCCGCTGCCGCATGGCGAAGACACCGAAACCGGCTTGCGTGACCAAGTCCGATTTATCCAAAAAGCTCTTGGCAAGTCGGCCGCACGGTCCGACTAACATCCGCTTGGGGTCACAAGCCGCCGAACTGGCCCCCGGCTGCAAACGTCCGGTCTGCCCTTGTGAGCCGACACGCAGCGACACCGCGTCAACGGAAGCGATGGGCCAGAGCCAGACATTCATTGGACTCGATCCAAGTCAAATTTCAATCTAGGATAGCGCGGAAAC
>NZ_JADPJG010000023.1:765-75483 GCF_023073335.1 Bradyrhizobium sp. 21 | reverse complement strand
GCTTTTCGCGCAGCGGACCGCGGGTGCGAGGTCAGCACCCGGCCTTCCCTGCGCCCTCTTGGATCAGAGGGTGGCAAGAGAGTTAGATGAATCAAAGCTCGGGCGAAATGCGCCGCGAGGCTGCGAAGGCGTGTCTGCGAGGCCGTAGGATGGGTAGAGCCCTTGCGAAACCCATCATGCTTCGGCGCGGAGACATCGCGATGGGTTTCGCTTTCGCTCTACCCATCCTACGAATCATTGCGAGGGCAGTGAAGCAATCCAGAGTCTTCCCGCGGAGGGATTCCGGATTGCTTCATGCGACCTCGTCCAGGAGTCCAGGTTCGGCGGCGGCACGTCGTTCTAGCCACCAAGGATCCGCCGGCAGGCATCGACGAACACTTGCGCGCCGGTGACGATATCGGAATCTGCGGTGTTCTCGGTCCAGTGATGGCTGATACCGCCGATCGACGGTACGAACAGCATGCCCGCGGGCATGACGGTCGCAAGCAGCTGCGCGTCGTGGCCGGCGCCACTGGGCATGCGGATGGACCGTCCGTCGGCCAGGGCCTTGCTAGCGGCTTCGATCGCGTCCTGGAAGCCGGCGTTCATCATGGCGGGGGCACCGGTGCGCAGCTTCTCCACGGTCGCGGTGCAGGGACCCTTGGCGCTGACTTCGTCCGCCATGCTCCGCAGCAGCTGCTCAAGCCGGGCGATGACGGCGGGATCATCGTCGCGGATCTGGAACAGCATCTCCGCGCCGCCCGGAATGATGCTCGGCGCACCGGGATCGAGGGTGATGCGGCCGGTGGTCCAGACCGTGCGTGGGCCGCAGGCGCCGGGAAAACGCTCGTCGATCGCTACGCAGAATTTGGCCAGCGCCAGCCCGGCATCCTTTCGCGCCGCCATGCGCGTGGTCCCGGCGTGGTTCTGCTCGCCGACAAAATTGATCTGGTATTGCCAGATGCCGACGATGGAGGTCACGACGCCGACCGCAAGACGACCGCTTTCGAGCGTGTCGCCCTGCTCGATATGCGCTTCCAGATATCCGACTTGCCGGCCCGGCTCGGCGGTGATGCGCGGCCGTCCCGCGAGCCCCATGTCGGCGAGCGCGTCCCGCATGGTGCGGCCGCTGGTGCGGTCGCGGGCAACGTCGATGTCGGCTTCGGTCAATTGCCCGACATAGGAGCGCGAGCCCAGGAAATGGCCAAAATGTCCTTCCTCGTCGCACCAGGCGGCGACCTCGACCGCGCCCTTGAGCGAGGGATCGGCATTGAGCACGCGGGCTGCTTCGAGCGCATAGACGACGCCGAGCGGGCCATCCAGCCAGCCGGCGTAGTTCTGGCTCTCCAGATGCGAGCCGGCCAGCAGCTTCGGTCCGGGCTTCGTGCTCGTGCCGAAGACGTTGCCGATGCCGTCGATCGCGGCGGAGAGGCCCGCGTCGGGCAGCTTCCGCACCAGCCAATCCAGCGAAAGCTTGTGCGGTTCGGAGAAAGTCGGCTTGTGCACCCCGGTCTTGTAGGCGCCGATGGCGCGGAGCGCATTGAGGTCAGCAAGAACCCGCTCGCCGTTTGCGCGCGAAAAAGTGTCAGGCATGCTCAGTAACCTTCAGCGCCTCGGTGCGGATCTCCTCGACCAGCCGTTCCTTCAGCTGGACGAATTCAGGCGTGGTCTTGATCTTGTAGGAGCGCGGATGCGGCAGGTCCACGTTGATCTCGGCCTTGATCCGGCCGGGACGCGCGCTCATGACGATGACGCGGCTGCCGAGGAAGATGGCCTCCTCGATGTCGTGGGTCACGAACAGCACGGTCTTCTGGTCGCGCTCCCAGATCCCGAGCAGCATCTCCTGCATCAGCGCACGGGTCTGGTTGTCGAGCGCGCCGAAGGGCTCGTCGAGCAAAAGAATCTTGGGATCGTTGGCGAGCGCGCGGGCGATCGCGGTGCGCTGCTGCATGCCGCCGGAGAGCTGCTTCGGCCAATGGTTCTCGAAACCGGAGAGACCAACCTGACGGATGAAGGCGTCGGCGATCCTGTGGCGCTCCGCCTCGGGCACACCGCGCTCGCGCAGGCCGAAGGCAATGTTCTCGCGCACCGTCAGCCAGGGAAACAGCGTGTAGGACTGGAACACCATGCCGCGATCGGCGCCCGGGCCGGTCACCTCGCGTCCATCGAGCACCACATTTCCGCCGGTCGGACGGTCGAGGCCGGCGACGATGCGCAGCAGCGTGGACTTGCCGCAGCCGGAGGGGCCGAGGATGGTGACGAAATCGTTGTTGCCGATGGTGAGATCGGTCGGCTCCAGCGCCCGGGTCGGCGCGTTGCCGTGGCGCGCAGGAAAGGTGCGCGAGACCTGCTCGATCTTCAGCGTGGTCATGCGAGCCTCCACGGAAACAGCCAGGCGTTGAACGCCTTGAACAGGAAGTCCGAGAGGAGGCCGATCAGTCCGATGACGATGATGCCGAAGATGATCTGGCCGGTGTTGAGCAGCGCCTGGCTGTCGGTGATCATGTGGCCGATGCCCGAGGACGAGCCGATCAGCTCGGCGACGATGACATAGGTCCAGGCCCAGCCCAGCACCAGTCGCAGGATTTCCGCAATCTCTGGCGCGGAGGAGGGCAGCAGCACGCGGCGAATGATGCCGCGGTCACTGGCGCCCAGCGTATAGGCCGCTTCGACGAGGTCGCGCCGCGTCGTGCCGACGGTCACCGCGATCATCAGGATGATCTGGAACACCGAGCCGATGAAGATGACGAGCAGCTTCTGTAGTTCGCCGATGCCGGCCCACAGAATCAGGAGCGGGATGAACGCGGACGCAGGCAGATAGCGCGCAAAGGAGACGAAGGGCTCGAGGAACGCTTCGACCGGTTTGTAGGCGCCCATCAATACGCCGAGCGGCACCGCGATGAGCGCGGCGAGCACAAAGCCGCCGACGACGCGCCAGATCGTCATGCCGATATCGTACGCAAAGCCTTGCTTGGCCAAGAGGTCATAACCTTCTTGCACCATGGTCAGCGGGTTGGCGAGAAAGGTCTTCGACACATGGCCGCCGAGCGTCGCCCACGACCAGAGGGCAACGAACAGGACGAAGAACGCAAGGCCGTACGCCACGCGCTGCCTCGATGTCACGGGATCCAGGGGACGCATCAACGATCTATCCGGGCGATGAAAAGATATGCCGGCCCCGCCGCAAGACGGGACCGGCAGCGCGAGAAGAAGTTACTTGATGTAGCTCGCGTCGAAGAGGTCTTCGACCTTCGGCGCGGCCTTGATGATACCGATCTCGAGCAGGAGGTCGGCGGCCTCCTTGTTGAAGGTCAGGAAGTCGCCGGCGAAGAATTTCTGATTCGCGGCCCTGTCCTGCCAGCGCAGATATTTTGCCGAGTTGCCGAACTGCTCGCCGGTCTGCTTCACGTCGGCGCCCATGATCTCGTAGGCCTTGGCCTGGTCCTTGGTGATCATGTCGAGCGCTTCGAAATAGCTGTCGGCAAGCGCCTTGGCGGCCTTGGGATTCTCAGCCAGGAATTTTGGTGTGCAGCCAAAGGTGTCCATGACCATGGGGTAGTCGAGCGTGGTCGCGATGATCTTGCCCTTGTCGGGTGCGGCACGAACCGTCGACAGATACGGCTCATAGGTCATCGCGGCATCGTTCTGGCCGGAGACGAAGGCTTGCGCGGCGGCGGCCGGCTCGAGGTTGACGACGGTGACGTCTTTCACCGTGAGGCCGTTCTTCTTGAGCATCCAGGCCAGCGCGAAATAGGGCGAGGTGCCGGGCGCGGACGCCGCGACCGTCTTGCCCTTCAGATCCTTGATCGTGGCGAGATCGTTGCGCACGGCCATGCCGTCGGCACCAAAGCTCTTGTCGAGCTGGAAGATTTGCTTGGTCGCGACGCCGTTGGCGTTCCAGGAGATCCAGGTCTCGACGGTCGTCGCCGCGCACTGGACGTCGCCGGAGGCGATCGCGAGATGGCGGTCCTTCTGCGGGATCTTCTTGATCGAGACGTCGAGGCCGTTCTTCTTGAAGATGCCGGCCTCCTTCGCCAGCGTCAGCGGCGCGAAGCCGGTCCATCCGGAGATGCCGATGCCGACCTTGACGTCGTCGGCGAGCACCGGAGTGGAGGCCGCAAGTGCAATGATTGTCGCAAATACCCTTGAACTACGCATGATTGTCGTCCTCTTGCCGATCGATGGATTGACGTCCTGTTGATCATTGTCGGCCCTTGCGGACCGTTGCCCGAAGCGTTGCACGATTTGTGCCGACATCGTCCTCTCAGCCTCCCTTGAATCGCGCGACAAGGCGGTGTGAGTCTCCGGGATAGAGCAGGCGCACGGCGGTGATCGTGCGCGCGCTGCGCCAGGTATAGCGGTCGATTACGAGACACGGCGCGCCGACGGCGATGTCGAGCGCTTCCGCCGCGCGATCATCCGCAACGATGGCGCTGATCGTATGCTCGGCCTCTGTCCACGGAACATGATGCAGCAGCCACGAGCCGGGCGGCTCGCGCGAGAAATCCGCGGCGGCTGCATCCGGCACGGATGACAGATCGATCAGCCTGTCCTCGATGGCGAAGGGCACGTTGTCGGCGCTGTGGCGGCAGGTGATCGCAACGACCTTGCCGGCCTTCTTGACGCCGAGGCGGTCGCGATCGGCAGCGGTTGCGGCGCGAAGCTTGCGGCCGGTCAGCTCGTAGCCGTAAGCGCGGCCGAGCGCCGTGATCTCGGCGCGCATGTCGGCGATCTTGAGCACGGCAGACTGATGTTGCGGCCGGCGGACGAAGGAGCCGGCCCGTCGCCGCCGCTCGATCAGGTCGGCCTGGGCGAGCTCCGACAACGCCTTGTTCACGGTCATGCGCGAGCAGCCGTAACGCGCCACCAGTTCGTGCTCGAACGGGATGCGATGCCCGGGCGGCCACTCGCCGGTCAGAATGCGCTTTTCGATGTCGGCGCGGATCCGCTTATAGAGCGTCGGCTGGTCTGCGGCATCGGTGGCGAGGCTCATGCAACGAGCCTCCGCACCGCTGCGTTGAAGCGCTCGCGCGCGGCCTGGCGTAGTCTGTGCCGGCCGTTTTCGACGACTTTGTTGCCGCCGGTCCAGACGCAATCGATCGCGCCGCTGCCGGCCGCAAAGATCCAGCCGTCGATGGCGGCATCGCGCGCGCGCCCTGCCAGCGAAGGATGCGTGGTGGCGAGCGTGACGATGTCGGCGCGCGCGCCCGGCGCAAGACCAACCGTCGATTGTGCCAGCGCCTGCGCGCCGCCCGCGAGCGCATGATCGAACAGCGTGCGTCCCGTCGAGCGGCCTGCGCCAGCGGAGAGCACGTTGCGCTCACGATGCCTGAGTCGCTGGCCGTATTCGAGCTGGCGCAGCTCATCGGCGACGCCGACCAGCACATTGGAATCGGTCCCGACGCCAAAGGCGCCGCCGGCGCCGACGAACTCCCGAGCCGGGAAAATGCCGTCGCCGAGGCTCGCCTCGGTGATGGGGCAGAGGCCGGCGACCGCGCTAGTCCTGGCGAATGCGTGGACTTCCTCATCCGTCGTATGGGTGGCGTGGATCAGGCACCAGCGTTGATCGACGGGGGCTTGCTCCAGCAGCCATTGCACCGGACGTCGTCCGGACCAGGCCAGGCAATCCTCGACTTCTTTCACCTGCTCGGCGGCATGGATATGCACCGGCCCGCCTTCGGCGAGCGGAACGATCGCCGCGAGCTCGTCCGGTGCCACCGCGCGCAGACTGTGCGGTGCGATGCCGATATTGGCGCCCGGCAATTGCGCGATCGCCTTGCGCGAGGCGCTCATCAGCGTGGCGAACTGATCGACCGAGCAGATGAAGCGGCGCTGGCCGGCGTGCGGCGCTACGCCGCCGAAGCCACCATGCGCATAAAAGCTCGGCAGCAGCGTAAGCCCGATGCCGGAAGCCTCGGCAGCCTGTGCAATATGCCCGGCCATTTCGCCGGAGTCGGCGTAATGCGAGCCGTCGCGATCATGATGCAGATAATGGAATTCGCCGACGCGGGTAAAACCCTGTTCGAGCATCTCGACATAGAGCAGCGTCGCGACGGCGGCGACGTCGTCAGGCGTCATCGCCAGCGCGAAGCGGTACATCGTCTCGCGCCAGGTCCAGAAGGTGTCGGTGCTGTCGCCGCGCTGCTCGGCAAGTCCCGCCATGCCGCGCTGGAAGGCGTGGCTGTGCAGGCTCGCAAGTCCGGGAAGCGCGATTTCGTGGCGTTCGTCGCCAGCGGTCGGCGCCACGCCCGGCGTCACCCCGGCGATCACGCCGACGGTGATCACCACCTGCACGTCATTGGCCCAGCCCGAGGGCAAGAGCGCGGAGGCGAAATGCAGTCGGGTCATGATTACACGCCGGCTGGACAGAACCGTCCCACGATTATATGTCTAGACATATAAGTCAAGCATCCCAAGCCGAAGAGACATCCCCGAAGGGACAGTTGCATGGCAGAGCGCTTCGACCGGATCTGGCACAACGCCCGGCTCGCCACGATGCGGGCCGATCGTCCCGATCTCGGCGAGATCGAGCACGGCGTGATCGCCGCGCGCGACGGCCGTATTGTCTATGCAGGTGCGCAGGCCGATTTTCCGGTGGATGCCGATGCAGCCGACCGGATCGGTTGCGAAGGGCGCTGGATTACGCCCGGCCTCGTCGACTGCCACACCCATCTGGTCTATGGCGGCAACCGCGCGCACGAATTCGAGCTGCGCCTGAAGGGGGCAAGCTACGAGGAGATCGCGCGCGCCGGCGGCGGCATCGTCTCGACGGTGGCTGCGACTCGCAAGGCAAGCGAGGCCGAGCTTGTCGCGAGCGCGCTCCCGCGACTCGATGCGCTGATTGGCGAGGGCGCCACCACGGTCGAGATCAAATCCGGCTACGGCCTGGACACCGAGACCGAGATGCGGCAGCTGACCGCCGCGCGAAGCCTCGGCCATCAGCGGCCGGTTGCGGTCCGCACGTCCTTCCTCGGCGCGCATGCGCTTCCACCAGAGGCCGATGGCGACAAGGATCGCTACATCAATCACGTCTGCAGGGAGATGTTGCCGGCGGTCGCAAAAGCGGGCCTCGCCGATGCCGTCGATGCCTTCATGGAGGGGATCGCGTTCTCGGCTGAGCAGACTGCGCTTGTGTTCGAGACGGCGAGCGAGCTTGGACTGCCGGTCAAGTTGCATGCCGACCAACTCTCGAACCTCGACGGCGCCGCGCTTGCCGCAAAATTCTCCGCGCTGTCGGCCGATCACCTCGAGCACACCGACGAAGCGGGTGCGGCTGCGATGGCGAAGGCCGGCACGGTAGCCGTGCTGCTGCCCGGCGCCTTCTACTTCATCCGCGAGACGCAAAAACCGCCGGTCGAGGCATTCCGCAAGCACGGCGTTCCCATGGCGCTCGCGACCGACTGCAATCCCGGCAGCTCGCCGCTGACCTCGCTCCTGCTCGCGATGAACATGGGAGCGACGCTATTCCGGATGACAGTCGCCGAATGCCTCACTGGTGTGACCCGTGAAGGTGCGCGGGCGCTCGGCGTGATCCATGAGACCGGCACGTTAGAGGCCGGCAAATGGTGCGACCTCGCGATCTGGGACATCGAGCGTCCCGCCGAGCTCGTCTACCGCATCGGCTTCAATCCGTTGCACCGCCGGGTGTGGAGGGGACAGTGATCGAGCAGGGCGAGCCGATCGTCGTCAAGCCAGGAACGGTCAGCCTCGATGATCTCGCGCGCGTGCTCGCAGGGCAATCCGTCGAGCTCGAGCCGTCGTTCTGGCCGCGTGTCGAGGCGGCTGCGGAGATCGTCGCGAAGGCGGCACGGGCTGACGCTCCCGTCTACGGCATCAATACCGGTTTCGGCAAGCTGGCGTCGAAGCGCATTCCGCCAGACCAGACCGAACTGCTTCAGCGCAATCTCATCGTCTCGCATTGCTGCGGCGTCGGCCTGGCGACGCCCGAGCCGATCGTCCGCCTGATGATCGCGCTGAAGATCATCTCGCTCGGGCGCGGCGCTTCCGGCGTGCGCCGCGAGGTGATCGCGCAGTTACAGGAGATGCTGGCCCGAAATGTCTATCCGCTGGTGCCGCAGCAGGGCTCGGTGGGCGCCTCCGGCGATCTTGCACCGCTCGCGCATATGACCGCGGTGATGATCGGCGAAGGACAGGCGATCGTTGGCGGCAAGACCGTGTCCGGCAGCGAGGCGCTCGCTGCGGCCGGCCTTGCGCCGCTGACGCTCGGCCCCAAGGAGGGGCTCGCGCTGATCAACGGCACGCAGTTCTCGACAGCCTACGCCGTCTCCGGCGTGCTGCGTGCCTTCGGCTTGGCTCGCGCCGCGCTCGTGACCGGCGCGCTGTCAGTCGATGCGGCGATGGCCTCGACGGCGCCGTTCCGTCCCGAAATACAGGCGCTGCGCGGCCATTCCGGGCAGATCGCGGCGGCGGCGACCTTGATGGCCCTACTCGACGGCAGCGACATCCGCCTGTCGCATCTCGAAGGCGACGAACGCGTGCAGGATCCCTATTGCCTGCGCTGCCAGCCGCAGGTCGTGGGCGCTGCGCTCGACCTGATCGTGCAGGCGGCGCGGACGCTGATCGTCGAGGCGAATGCCGTCACCGACAATCCGCTCGTGCTGGTCGAGACCGGCGAGATCGTCTCCGGCGGCAATTTCCACGCCGAACCGGTGGCCTTTGCCGCCGACGCCATCGCGCTCGCGCTGTCGGAGATCGGCGCGATCAGCGAGCGGCGCATCGCGACGCTGGTCGATCCCGCGCTCAATTTCGGCCTGCCGCCGTTCCTGACGCCAGATCCCGGCATCAATTCCGGCTTCATGATTGCCGAGGTGACGGCGGCCGCGCTCTATGCCGAAAACAAGCAGCGCGCGGCCGCCTGCTCGATCGACTCGACGCCGACCAGTGCCAACCAGGAAGACCACGTCTCGATGGCCGCGCATGCTGCGCGACGCCTGTCGGACATGGCCGACAATCTCGCCGCCATTTTGGGCATCGAGCTTCTGGTCGCCGCCCAAGGCATCACGCTGCGCGCACCGCATGCGACCAGCGCGCCGCTCGTGGCTGTCATCGCCGCACTGCGCGAGCAGGTGCCGGCGCTCGGCGCCGACCGCTACATGGCCGGCGATCTCGCCAAGGCTGCGGCCCTGGTCGAAGCCGACGCGCTGCCGGCCGCGGCGCTCTCGACGCTGTCAACCGATCCGTTTCCGACACTTGCTTGAGGTGCTCTGCATGAACCGCCGATTGGACAACGACCGCACCATCCGCGCCCCCCGCGGCAGCGACATCAGCGCCAAGAGCTGGCTGACGGAAGCGCCCTTGCGCATGCTCATGAACAATCTCGATCCCGACGTCGCGGAACGCCCCAGCGAGCTCGTCGTCTATGGCGGCATCGGCCGCGCCGCGCGCGACTGGGAGAGCTTTGACCGGATCATTGCGGCCTTGCGCAAGCTCGAAGCCGACGAGACGCTGCTGGTCCAATCCGGCAAGCCGGTCGGCGTGTTCCGCACCCATGCCGACGCCCCGCGTGTCCTGATCGCGAACTCCAACATCGTGCCGCACTGGGCGACGCTCGATCATTTCAACGAGCTCGATCGCCTGGGGCTCATGATGTACGGCCAGATGACGGCCGGCTCCTGGATCTATATCGGCAGCCAGGGCATCGTGCAGGGCACTTACGAAACCTTCGTCGAGGTCGGCCGCCGCCACTATGGTGGCACCCTCGCCGGCAAATGGATCCTGACCGCAGGCCTCGGCGGCATGGGCGGCGCGCAGCCGCTGGCCGCCACCATGGCCGGCGCCTCGATGCTCGCAGTCGAATGCCAGCCAAGCCGCATCGAGATGCGGCTACGCACCGGCTATCTCGACCGGCAGGCCGCGACGCTCGACGAGGCGCTTGCGATCATGGCAGAGGCCGCAAAGACGAAGAAGGCGGTCTCGGTCGGCCTGCTCGGCAATGCCGCGGAGATTTTCCCGGAACTGGTCCGCCGTGGCGTCAGGCCCGACATCGTCACCGACCAGACCAGCGCGCACGATCCGATCAACGGCTATTTGCCGAAGGGCTGGACGCTCAACGAGTGGGAGGCGAAGCGCGCGTCCGATCCAAAGGCGGTGGAGCTCGCCTCGAAAACCTCGATGGTCGAGCACGTCCAGGCCATGCTGGATTTCCATGCGCAGGGCATCCCGACCCTCGATTATGGCAACAACATCCGCCAGATGGCACAGGACATGGGCCTGAAGAATGCCTTCGATTTCCCCGGTTTCGTTCCGGCCTATATCCGTCCGTTATTCTGCCGCGGCGTCGGCCCGTTCCGCTGGGCTGCGCTGTCGGGCGACCCCGAAGATATCTTCAAGACCGATGCCAAAGTGAAGGAGCTGATGCCCGAAGACAAGCATCTGCACAATTGGCTCGACATGGCCAGAGAGCGCATCAAGTTCCAGGGCCTGCCGGCGCGGATCTGCTGGGTCGGCCTCGGCGATCGCGATCGCCTGGGCCTTGCCTTCAACGAGATGGTCACGCGCGGCGAATTGAAAGCACCCATCGTGATCGGCCGCGATCATCTCGATAGCGGCTCGGTGGCGAGCCCCAACCGCGAGACCGAGGCGATGAAGGACGGATCGGACGCGGTCTCCGACTGGCCGTTGCTCAATGCCCTGCTCAATTGCGCCAGCGGCGCGACCTGGGTCTCGCTGCACCATGGCGGCGGCGTCGGCATCGGCTATTCCCAGCATGCCGGCATGGTGATCGTCGCCGACGGCACGCCGGAAGCCGCAAAGCGGATCGCGCGCGTGCTTTGGAACGATCCTGCCAGCGGCGTCATGCGCCACGCCGACGCGGGCTACGACACCGCGATCGAATGCGCCCGTGACAAAGGGCTCGATCTGCCCAGCCTCGGCTAGGTGTGCCTCAGGCCACGATCTTCGCTGCGGGCGTCGCGGCACCGTCGAGGCGCAGTCGTTCCTTCACCAGATAATCGCCGATCGCGTCGCCCGGCATGGGCTTTGCGAAATAGTAGCCCTGGATAAAGTCGCATCCCAGCCGGCGCAATGTATCGAGCTGAGCGCGAGTCTCGACGCCCTCGGCGACGCAGGCGATCTCCATGTCGTCACAGAGGCCCGTGAGGGACTTGATGATCTTGTGGCTCACCGGATTGTCGTTGATGTCGGCGACGAAGCTGCGGTCGACCTTGATCTTGTCGAGCGGCAGCCGGTGCACGTGGCTCAGCGACGAATAGCCGGTGCCGAAATCGTCCAGCGAAATACCGCAGCCCATCGCTTTCAACGCCGCGATCGACTGCTGCGCGCGCACGAAATCGAATGTGACGGCGGTCTCGGTGATCTCGAAATCGATCCGGTGCGGCGCCAGCCCGCTCTTCTCGACGATGGTGATCAGCGGCAGGATGCCCTCGGGCGAGCAGACGTCGTGGGCGGACAGGTTGAACGACAGGCGGATGTGGTCGGGCCAGGACCTGGCCGTTGTGAGCGCGCGGACCAGCAACGCCTGCGTCAGCGGCCGGATCAGGCCGATGCGCTCGGCGGCCGGAATGAAATCGGCCGGGGAAACCAGGCCGAGGCGGGCGCTGTGCCAGCGCGCCAGCACCTCGAAGCCGGCGGTGTGCTCGCTCATGGCGTCCACGATCGGTTGGAACGCCAGGTCCATCTCGGTGTTGAAATCGGCGCTGCGCAACAAATTCTCGATGACGCCGCGGCTGCGGATCTCGGCCTCGAGCTCGCTCGAGAAGATCACGGTGCGTCCGCGCAGATGGCGCTTGGCGTGATAGAGCGAATAGTCGGCGCATTCATACAGCGCTTCCGCCGTCGTTGCCGATTGCGGGAACAGCGCGAAACCGGTCGAGCAGGACAGCCCGCTATGGGCGGTGTCGAGCTGGTAGGGCAGCTTGACCTGGTCGCCGATGCGTTCGCCAAGCCGCATCAGATCCGCGTCATCGGGGTCGCCGCATACGACGAGGCCGAACTCGTCGCCGCCGAGCCTGGCAAATTCCACCCGCTGCGGGCCAAAGCCCTCGCAGACCTCGCGGATGCGGCGGCCCGCTTCGATCAGAACGCGGTCGCCGACGGAGTGACCGTAATTGTCGTTGATCGGCTTGAAGCCGTCGAGGTCGATGATCCCGACGGCGACGCGAATGCTCCTGCGCTCGGCGTCAGCGAAGGCGCTCGAGAGCTCGGCGAAGAAGCGGCGGCGGTTCGGCAGCTCGGTGAGGGAATCCAGATTGGCGAGCCGGAAGTTCTCGTCCGAGAGCGCCTGGGTGGCCACCTGCTGCGCCAGCAGCGATTTGCGGCTGGCGACGAGATCGGCGAAGTCGCGATAATAGATGAACAGCACCGTCACCATCGCGCCCGACACGAGCAGATTGTTGACGGCGATCGCCTTCAGGGTCGGCTCGCCGGTGGCCCAGAAGAACAGCACATAGGGCACGTCGACGACCAGCGTCACGATCAGCGCCGCCGAGCGCAGATGCATCAGCGAGAAGATGCAGCCGATCACGGTCACCGCCATGTAGAAGGCGACCTGGCTCTTGGCGAAGGGATCGCCGTAAGGGTAGAGCGCGAAGGACCAGGCGGTGAAGCCCGCGCCGATCGGCAATGTCATCCAGTTGGTGGCGCGCAGATTGCGCAGGATGTCGGCATCGGTCCGCACGAGATGCCGTTGGTGCAGCCACCAGAATGTGCGAAGCGCGGCGAGCACGGTCAGCACGGACGGCACGATCAGCGTCAGCCAGTCCGGCGCCACGTTCACATAGGTATAGGCGACCGCGATCGAGTTGCTCATGAGGAGGAAGTAGAGCAGAGGGACCTGCTTGGAGAAGGCGTCGAACTGCGCGCGCGTCAGATCCGGATTGTCCGCCGGCACGCGAAACAGCCGCATTGCGGCGGCGAGATGAGACTTCAAATTGGTGACAGGCATTGCAATACGAGCCCTGAATCCCCTTCAAAACGCGGGCGATCTTGCACGGCGGGGGTAAAGGTCGCGTTAGGTGGGTTTTGCGCGGAAGGCCAGCGCAGGTTGCACGCTACCGCCGGATTTTCCGGCCGCGAGCATTGGTGAGGCCGCGTTAAGGATATGTGGTCACGGAGCGGGCGCTCCGGTCCGTACGATGCCGTTCGCGGCAACGGCCTGCTAACCATGCGTATCGGCACGGCGGCATTGCCGCGCGCCGAGGCGCGGGTCGGCGCGCGAGATCACCTCGCCTCGCCGAGGAGAGGTGACGGACAATGCCCGATGGCTGCTATTTCTTCTCCAGCGCTGCCGTCTGCTTGGCGAGTTGCTTGTCGAAATCGTCCGACAGGCCAGTTGCGTAGGTTGCGAGCTCGCCCGGCTTGACGAACGGGTTCGGCGCGCCGTCCTTCATCTCAGCCCGCTTGGCCTGCATGCCATAGACCTCGGGATGCGGCCCGAGCAACACGTCGATCTTCATCGCCTTCACTTTGGTGAAGGTCGCGCGGTAATCATCGACGATGCCGGCATAGGTCGGCTGGCCGACCAGCCGGTTCAGCGCCACCGTGCCGCTACAGAAGAACAACACCTCGCGGTCCTGGTTGCCGTCCTTGACGGTCATCTCCCAACTCGTGCAGCCTGGCGAGTGGCCGGGTGTTGCATGCGCAGTCAGCGTGGTGTCGCCGAGCGTGACCTTGTCGCCTTCCTTCACGGCGCGGTCGACCTCCACCGCGGGGAAGGCGAGGTCCTCGTTCTTCTCATCGCCCGGATAATAGCCGCCTTCGAGCAGCGGCTTGTCGCGTTCGCCGGCGATGAGCTGCGCGCCGGTCTCCTTCTTGATCTCGGCGAAGCCGCCGGTGTGATCAAGGTGGGCGTGCGAGTTGAGAATGATCTTGATGTCGGCGACCTTGAGACCGAGCTTCGCGATGTTGTCCTTGATCATGCCGGTCGACTGGGGCATCGCCGTGTCCATCAGGATCAGGCCCTGCGATGTCTTGATGACGTAGACGGCAATGCCGTCGGTGCCGACATAATAGATGTTGCCGATGAGCTGGAACGGGTCGAACGGTGCCGTCCACTTCTGCATGACCGTTGCCAGGAAGTCCTTGATGGTCTGCCCCTGCGCAGCCGGTGCGAACAGTGCCAGCGCGCACAGCGCGACCGCGAGCTTCTTCATAGTTGTCTCCCTGATTGTTCTTGCAGATTGTTCTTGCAGATTGTTCTTGCAGATTGTTCCTGCAGATTGCTTTTGCAGATTGTTCTTGTCGTTTTGATCTGGCGCGGCCTTCGCGCGGCGCGCCCGGCCGGCAAGCTACGTCGTGCGAGGTGCGGCAGCAACGGTCACGTGTCCGGAAAATTTCCTGGCATGCGCGGAATAACCATGCCTGTCCGGTTTGAGCATGGCGGCCATTGCTGTAATGCGGCCGGCTGGGGTTTGACCGCGCGCAGGCGGCTCGTCATACTTTGCGTCAAGACGAGCCAGAAAGACTCGTCGGCACCGGGAGCTAAAATGGCCAATTCATTCTCCGTCCTTGCGGGGACGCTGATTTCCCTCTTCTCCTTCACTTCGATCGCGGTCTCGCAGCCGGCCTGCATCACCCAGAACATGGCTGTGCCGCCTGGGGCCAACACCACCGACAAGGCGGGCCCGTTTTTCATCGATACGGCGGGTCTCGACTTCAAGACGGCGCCTCCGACGCGTGATCCCTCCAATCCCAATTATCCGCGCGCAACCGAACTGCCTGACGGAACGCTGCCGCCACCGGGTGCCGAGGGTAATTTCATCATCGGTCCCACCCACAATCCTGCGCCGGATACGATTGCGAAGGAGGGCGTGCCGCGCGGGACGACAAAATCCTTCACGCTGTCGTCGAAGGAGAGCACGATCTACAATCCCGGCTTGATCCGAGACGACGCCGCCGGCTGCACCAATTCCTCGATCATGACGACCGTCACGGCGCCGGACGACAAGTCGCATATGATCGTCACCACCAGCCACCCGGGTATCTGGTCGCGCACCATCGACGTCTACGTGCCGGCGCAATATGTGCGCGGCAGCGAGGCGCCATTCATCGTGGTCGGCGACGGCGGCTCCAACGCGTACAAGGATCTCGCCGTCACGCTGGACAATCTGATCGCGCAGCGCCGCGTGCCGCCGATGATCGCGATCCAGATCGGCAATGGCGGGCAGGACGCGCAGGGCAGCCAGCGCGGCCGCGAATACGACGCGGTGTCAGGTGCCTACGCGCAGTTCGTCGAGCGTGAAGTGCTACCGCTGGTCGAAAAGAACGCCGAGGTCAGGCTTACCAGAAATCCCGACGGGCGCGCGACCATGGGGCTGAGCTCGAGCGGGGCTGCGGCCTTCACCATGGCGTGGTTCTATCCCGATCTCTATCACCGCGTGCTGGCGTTCTCGCCGACCATGGTCAACCAGCAATGGCCGCATGATCCGTCGCTGCGCGGCGGCGCCTGGGAATACCACAGCGCATGGATGGGGCCGGCCGGTCCCAATCTCATCTCCAAGGCGGGCGTGCTCACGCCGGCCGAGCCGCCCGGCGTGCCACTTATCGTCGCTGCGCCGACCAAGCCGATCCGTTTCTGGTTCTTCGGCGGCGACCAGGACCTGTTCTATCCGAACCCCACCATTCCCGACGGCATGCACGACTGGACCCTGTCCAACGCGCTGATGGCCAAGGTACTGGCGGAGAAGGGCTACCACTATCAGTTTCTGTTCGTGCGCAACGCCAAGCACGTCGACCGTCCCACGATCGCGCAGACGCTGCCGTCGGCGCTGGAGTGGGTCTGGAAGGGCTATCCGATCCCCTGAGCGCCAAAGTGTGGCCTAGCGCCCGATCGTCACGCCGGCGGTCGAGCGCATGGCGTCCTTGAGGCTCGTCGCATTCTTGTCGTCGAGAACCTCTCGCGTCAGCACGGTGGTCTGGCCGGGCGTGTTGAGGATCGTCTCTCCGCGCGAAGAGGAGAGCCGGTCGCCCTTGTAGGGTGAGACCTGATCGGTAGCGGTCGCATGGCGGGGCCGCTTTCCGGCCTCAGCAAACGATGCCTGCCAGATACAGAGGGCGGTGATCACGACCAGTCGCAATGAATTTGCGGGCATGTGATCTCCTGTGTTCAGGACATCAGCCTAGCACATCGCGCGCATCGTCGCCCAAGATAACGAGGGATCAGGCGAGAGCGGCCTGGCGTTCCCGCATGGGTTCGCGGACCCGCTCGGGTTTTCCGGGCTCGGCGAGGGAGGTGAAGCTGCGGTGGCCCGCCAGCACGGGCGGCTCGATGATGACACCTTCGCAGACGATCTGTCCGCCGAGCATCCTGAATTCCAGTTTGTCGTAGCGCGGCATCGTCTCGCCGGGCGCGGGCGGCAGCAGCCCGACGCTCCCCTGGATGTTCAGCGTGGCATCGCCAGTGCCGTGAAGCCGCGAATTCCACATCCTGATCCCGGTTTCCGTCCAACGCTGCCGGATCAGCGCCGCGCGGTCGACGGGCTCTGCGGCTCTCGCGCGAGCTTTCGGTGCGCTGCGGATCTCGGGAGAAGGAGACACGAGGGCCGGAGCCGGCTCGATAGTTGTGAAGACGCCGGGCGTCTCGATGGAGTCTTCCGCGGCAACGGGAGAGAGATCGCTGTTGATGCTGTCCTCAGGGACATGTTCCGGCGAGACTTCGCAATCGGCGAACGCGACACGCGTGTCGTCGAGAATCGAGCGAGTTTCCACATCGACGGCAGGGGAATGATCGTCGTTGACCACGAGCGCGGTGACGTCAACCGGAGTGACCTCGACAACATCGTCCGCGGGTTCGGGAGATGGATCGCTGTTGATGACGAGTTCGAGGACGTCGGCCGGCTCACGCTCGACGTCGATGGTCGCGACCGAAGCTTCCTCCACGACGACCGGCTCGACTTCCGCCGCCGTCTTCCGGAATGAATCGTCGCTGCCGATGGTATCGGCCGTCGCTTCCGACGGGCTCTCCGCGAGAACGGGTCCGGCGGTCTCGTCTTCGGCGGCTGAAGCCCCGACCGCGACGTCGCAGTTCAACGTATCCGCGCTGATGCTGGTGTCCAGAGCCGAAGCGTCTTCTAAAATGCCGGCAACGAGGCCGGGCGAGGCGTCTGCGGCATCAGGCGCGACCTGGATGCTACCGCCGTGCGGTGCGGGCCGAAGCCGGGTGAACGCCCATTTCACCGCGGGGATGCGGCGCAGCAACGATATCAGTCTCGAAAGCACTGGGAGTTGTCCAAGAGGTACTCGGCTTGAGGCCATCGCTGATTCGCCAGCAATGTAAAAATCCCCGGCTGTCACACTGATGTCAATGTAGGTGGGACCAATTGCAGAACATCCACGCTTTCAGAGCGCGCGGCTGCGATTTAGCCGGCGTGGAATGCTGACGTGACTGCAATCCAAGGTGCAGGAGCGCCAATACGCGTCGCTCGACACCAGGAACTTCGCGCAGGAGATCGGCGACGACAAGCTTTGACGACGCGCGACGTCTGGAGAGGGACGATCGCCCCTCTCCAGATTTCCGATCGCTGCCGGCCTATTTCCCAGAGCCTGCGCCACCGCCGGCCTGGCTGCCCATGTTATTGGTGTTACTGCCACCGGCGCTCGGAGCCTGCTTGCCCTTGCTGTCGGCGGCCTCGTTCTGCATGTTCGACGACGCGCCGGTCGTCATGCCCTTGGTCGCGGGGCCTCTCGAGGAAGGGCCGACGTCGCCTTGACCGGATGCACCTTGGCCGGATGCGCCGGGAGCGGGTTGTGTCTGCGCCAAGGCACCGCCGGTCACCAGCGCCATGATGCATGCGGATGCCAAAATGATCTTCTTCATCTGGTTTCCTCCTGGGTTGACTTGAAGACAACTTGCGCGCGGAGCGGACGTTCCTCACAGGGGAGCGCCGCGAGGATCATGACCAGGCGCGTTGCGGCGAATGTCGGCGGTTCCCTCCGCGGCTCCACTAGCCGCGGGGTTTGGCACATCCGGCATCTGGTGTAAGGACGAGGCATGAAAAGGATAATGACTCTCGGAGCGGTTCTGCTCTGGTCCACGATCGCATGCGCGCAGAATCGCACCATCACCGTGGCCTCGACGACGTCGACGGAACAGTCGGGGCTGTTCGGTTATTTGCTGCCGCTGTTCTCGAAGGCCGGAGGCATCGACGTGAAGGTCGTTGCCGTCGGCACGGGCCAGGCGCTCGACATCGGGCGGCGCGGCGATGCAGACGTCGTGTTCGTCCATGATCGGCCCGCCGAAGACAAGTTCATGTCCGAAGGCCACGGCGTGAAGCGCTTCGACGTCATGTACAACGACTTCGTCATTGTCGGACCGAAGAGCGATCCCGCGAACATCGCCGGCGGCAAGGACGTCACCGATGCGCTGCGCAAGATCGCGGCCGCGAAGGCGCCGTTCATCTCGCGCGGCGACAAGTCCGGCACCCACGCGGCCGAGCTGCGGCTGTGGAAGGACGCCGGCGTCGACCTCGGTGCAGGCAAGGACGGGTGGTATCGCGAGATCGGCCAGGGCATGGGGCCGGCGCTGAACATGGCGTCGTCGACGAATGCCTATCTGCTGTCGGACCGCGGCACCTGGCTGTCATTCAAGAACCGCGGCGAGCTTGCCGTCCTGACCGAAGGCGACAAGCGGCTGTTCAACCAGTACGGCGTCATGCTGGTCAATCCGGCTAAGCATGTGAACGTGAAGGCGCAGGACGGGCAGGCCTTCATCGACTGGCTTGTCTCTGCGAAGGGGCAGGAGGCCATCGCCGGCTACAAGGTCGGGGGCGAGCAGCTATTTTTCCCCAACGCGTCCCACTAGCAGGAAGGCGACGGTCGACACGGCGACGCTGAGGGCGAGCAGGATCAGCCCTAGCCCGAGCGCCAGCGGCAGATCGCCCTTGCTGGTTTCCAGCGCGATCGCCGTCGTCATCGTGCGCGTGAAACCGCGGATGTTGCCGCCGACGATGAGGATGGCGCCGACCTCGGCGATCGCGCGCCCGAAGGCCGCCAGAAAGGCGGTCAGCAGCGAGGTCCGGCCCAGCGCGAACAGCAAGCCGATGCTGCGCAGCGTCGACAGCCCGTCGATCCGCGCGAGGTCACCATACTCCGCCCACAGCAGGCTCGCCGGCCGGTGCACGAGTGCGACCACGATCGGTGTAGCGAGCAGCGTCTGCGCGATCACCATGGCGGTCGGCGTGAACAACAGGCCGGCCGCCCCGAGCGGGCCGGACCGAGACAGCAGCAGATAGAGCGCGAGCCCGACCACGACCGGCGGAAGACCAAGAAAGGCATTGGTCAGGACGATGATGACCTGCCGCCCACGGAACCGGGTGATCGCAAGCAGGGCCCCGAACGGCGCGCCGATCAGCAGCGCAAGGATGCTGGCGGTCAGGCTGACGCGCACCGACAGGCCGACGATGCCAAGCAACTCGGCATCGGCTTCCCCGATCAGCGCGAACGCGGCGCCGATGGATCGCGCAAAATCGTTCATCCGTGCCTGAGCTTCGGCGCCCGCCACAAGGTCTTGAGTGCGTCGATTTCGGGGCTGCGGAGGTGTTTCACGTCTAATTCCCTGCAAGTATCGGAGTGCAAAGCCGCGCGCGGTCACGTTCGGCAGGCCCTTTGCGGCTCTGCCAGCCGCGGGGAGGCGTTTCCCGGCAGCAGGCCGATTGCAGAATACGCGCGTGGAGCGGTTTGGAAACCCGAATTTGACCGGAGATCATAGTCGCGGGCGGCGTGGCACGCGGTCCGCCGTCGGTCTCATCGTTTGACGGTGGCCGATGCCGAGACCGTCGGGGCCACCTCGATGCTCTGCTGCCAATAGCGCTCGATCTGGTCAATCAAGGCGGGCGGCAGCGAAACGTAGTTGAGCGTCTCGGCCTGCGGCTTTCCGTTCTCCAGCGACCAGCGGACGAAGTCGATGGCGGCCGCCGACCGCTCCGGGGATTTCGGTGCCTTCGGCATCAGCACGAACGTCGTGGCCGTGATCGGGTAGGCATCTTCGCCGGGCGCGTTGGTGAGCACCAGATGGAAATCCTTCTCGGCATTCCAGTCTGCACTCGAGGCCGCAGCCTGGAACGATGCGGCGTCGGGGACGACGAAATTGCCGGCCCTGTTCTGCACGACTCCAAACGAGATTCGATCCAGCCGCTGCAGAGCGTAGGTGTATTCGAGATAGCCGATCGCGCCGGGAACGAGGCTGACCAGCGACGCGACGCCGTCATTGCCCTTGCCGCCGAGCCCAAGCGGCCACTCGACCGAGGTGCCTTCGCCGACGCTCGTCTTCCATTGCGGGCTGACCTTCGCAAGGTAGTTCGACCAGTTGAATGTCGTGCCGGAGCCGTCGATGCGGTGAACCACGGTGATTGGCGTGTTCGGCAGCTTGATGTCGGGGTTGATCGCGCGAATGGCCGGATCGTTCCAGGATTTCAGCTTGCCGAGATAGATGTCGGCGAGCATGGGCCCGGTGAAGCGGATCTGGCCGGGCTTGATGCCGTCGATATTGACCACCGGCACGACGCCCCCGATCACGATCGGGAATTGCATCATGCCGAGCCTGTCGAGTTCCTTTGGATCGAGCGGCATGTCGCTCGCGCCGAAGTCGACGGCTTCCTTCTTGATCAGGCCGACGCCGATGCTGGAGCCGACGGCTTGGTAGCTGACGACGTTTCCGGTCTTTGTCTTGTATGCGTCGATCCATTTCGCCATCACGGGCGAAACGAAGGTTGAGCCGGCGCCTTTGGTCTCGGCGGCGAGGCTTTGCGTGGCGACGAGCAGAGCGGTGAGGACGATTGGGAGCCTGATATGTTTGTTCATGTGCACGACGCTAACAGCTGGGGCGGGAAGCCCATGTGGTCTATGTCACAATAGCGTCGCGAAGCATTCGCACTGGCCATTGCGCAATCAATCTCATCATGCCGTTGGCGAGTCCGCGTCGTCCGTTTGGCGGAGATCGAGGGGCGAAGCGGCCGGTTTCCGTCGCTCTTCCGTCGCCAGGCAACGGGGCAAGGAGCAGGCGCAAATTCTGGGCAAACCGCCCGCCGAGCCGCCGAATCGTCCCGTTTCGCGACTGAATGGCGGCTTTATTCCCGGCTTGGATGCTTTAAGGAAGGGCAGGATCAGGTCGCAGCCGCCCGGTGGCGGTGCTAAAACCTGATGCAGGAACAATGGGGCCGGGCCGGCTGGCACACCCGCAAGGATGAAGGAAGTGACGTAATGATCCAGACCGTTGGCATCATCGGGGCAGGGACCATGGGGAACGGCATCGCGCAGATCTCTGCCGCGGCCGGGCTCTCGGTCGTGATGGTCGACATATCCGATGCGGCGGTGAGCCGTGGTGTCGCCACCGTCGGCGGCAGCCTCGAGCGCCTGGTCAAGAAGGAGAAGATGTCGGCGGCGGATCGCGACGCCACGCTCAAACGTATCACCGGCACGACCGATCGCACCAAGCTTGCCGATTGCGACCTCGTCATCGAGGCTGCGACCGAGAATGAGGAGCTCAAGGTCAAGATCCTGAAGGACCTCTGCGCGACGCTGTCGCCGCGCACGCTGCTTGCGACCAACACCTCGTCGATCTCGATCACGAAGCTTGCTGCGGCGACCGATCGTCCCGACCGCTTCATCGGCATGCACTTCTTCAACCCGGTGCCGGTGATGGCGCTGCTGGAACTCATCCGCGGCCTGCAGACCTCCGACGACACCCATGCCAAGGCGCTGGATTTCGCCCAGCGCGTCGGCAAGGTGGCGATTACTGCCAAGAACAGCCCGGGCTTCGCAGTCAACCGCATCCTGTGCCCGATGATCAACGAGGCGATCTTCGCGCTCCAGGAGGGAATTGCGACGGCGGAAGAGATCGATGCCGGCATGAAGCTCGGCTGCAACCATCCGATCGGGCCGCTGGCGCTGGCCGATCTCGTCGGGCTCGACACCATGCTGTCGGTGATGGAGGTCTTCTACAAAGGCTTCAACGACCCCAAATACCGTCCGGCCCCCTTGCTCAGGGAAATGGTCGATGCCGGCCATCTCGGCCGCAAGACCGGGCAGGGTTTTTACACTTACGGCACCTGATATTGGCGCCGGGCGGCGGGCGTTCAGCACCCGCCGCCCGGCCCCCCACTACGGAACGGACAGCAAGAATGTCGGATCGACTGAAGGCAGAGCGCGAGGCGGCGGCCGCGCGGCGGAACCTGCTGACCCGGGACGCGATCGAGCGCACCGGGATCACCGAAGAGATGATCGGGGAACTCGTCACGAACTTCTACGGCCGCGTGCGCGAGGACGCGCTGCTGGGGCCGGTGTTCGCGATCGTTCAAAATTGGGACGAACATCTCGTCAAGCTCAGGGATTTCTGGTCCTCGGTCGTGCTGATGAGTGGCCGTTACCATGGCTCGCCGATGCGGGCGCATATGCCGCTGAGCCTCGCCGGCGATCATTTCGACCGCTGGCTCGATCTGTTCGAACAGACCGCACGCGAAATCTGCCCGCCCGCGGCGGCCGCTCTCTTCATCGACAAGGCGCGCCGCATCGCCGACAGTTTTGAAATGGCGTCGGCGACCGTCGCGGGCCGCATCGCTTCGCCGCGTCACGTGCTCAGGTCGTGACATACAAAATGCCTGCCTGAGATATGCGCAAGCTCATCGCGCGATGGCGCGGCGCACCAATTCCAACATCATCGGTCTGGTCTGCAAAATCATCATGCGAAGCGCGCGGTGTGACGTTGAAATTGCAAAAACGCGTTTGAATGCGTTCATTCCAGCTCAATCAAAGCGAGTAAAGACATATTGATGCACTGCGGCGCCAATTCTTCGCCTTTTTTTCGGCAGAGTTCCAGCGCCTGCTGTGTGCATGTCGCGCGCATTGTTCAACACCACTACCTCATCTTCCGAGAGCACCGCGGAACCTGAAATCGACGCGGGCACAGAGCAGACGCGGCGAACGCTTCTGCTTGGCGCGCTCGCGACCACCGCCTGTCTTGGTTGTTCGACGCAAGTGCATGCCGGCGAGGATCCGCCTGGCGCGGATGAGCGGCCGCAGAAGGGTGATCTGCTCGTCTTCTCCGAGGGAGATCGGGAAGGGAAGCCCATTGCCGCAGCCGATTTGTCGGTGGGTGGACCGCCGGTGCATGCCTGGCCGAAGGATCCGAAGACGTCGGTGGTGCGCAGCGCCTCGCGCCTCAATGAGATCCTGATCATCCGGCTCGATCCCGCCGAGTTCGACGAGCAGACGAAAGCACGTGCCGTCGACGGCATCGTCGCCTATTCGGCAATCTGCTCGCACGCCGGCTGTCCCGTCACCGCCTGGATGAAGAGCGATGTCGGCGACAAGGAGGTGTTGAAGTGCATGTGCCACAACTCCGAATACGATCCTCGCGCGGGCGCGCAAGTCGTGTTCGGGCCGGCGCCGCGACGGCTCGCCGCGCTGCCGCTGGCGCTCGCTGACGGCTCGCTCAGCGTCGCGGGCAACTTTCTCGGAAAGGTAGGTGGCGTGCAGCCAGGATGACGTGCGGGATGTGCCCGCGTTACGAAAGGCCGCATCCGCCGAGGGGCGGACGACGGGACGAACGACAAGAATTAAGACAAGAATTCAAACAAGAATTCAAACGAATGAAAAAGGGGAACGTTCATGACCAGGAAGCAATGGTACCTGTCCGGCTTTGTCGCCTTCACCTGTCTTGCCTCGACCGCCGCGATCGCCGGACCGATCGAAACCTACGCGCCTGTCACCCAGCAGCGCCTGGAGAATCCGGAACCCAGCAATTGGATGCTCTATCGGCGCACCTATGACGGGCAGGGCTACAGCCCGCTCGACCAGATCAACACCTCTAACGTAAAAAATCTCACGCCGGTCTGGACCTTCGCCACCGGCGTCGTCGAGGGCCACGAGGCGCCGCCGATCGTCAACAACGGCGTCATGTTCGTGGCGACCCCGATGGGTCAGGTGATCGCGCTGAACGCCAAGACCGGCGACGAATATTGGCGCTACAAGCGGCAGCTCCCCGATGATCTCTTCCAGTTGCATCCGACCAGCCGCGGCGTCGGCCTCTGGGAGGACAAGCTCTATCTCGCCACCACCGACGATCATGTCGTGGCGCTCGACGCCAAGACCGGCAAGGTGGTGTGGGACACCAAGGTGCAGGACTACAAGAAGGGCCAGTACATGACCCTGATGCCGCTGATCGTCGACGGCAAGGTCATTGTCGGCGGCTCCGGCGGCGAGTTCGGCGTGCGCGGCTATGTCGTCGCCTATGATGCCAAGGACGGCAAGGAGCTGTGGCGGACCTACACCATTCCCGGCGAGGGCGAGCCCGGGCACGACACCTGGCAGGGCGACGATTGGAAGAACGGCGGCGGCTCGGCCTGGATGACCGGCAATTACGACAAGGAAACCAAGACGATCTATTGGGGTGTCGGCAACGCAGCACCCTGGCCGGGCGAGATGCATGCCGGCGACAATCTCTACACGTCGTCGGTGCTCGCGCTCGATCCGAACAACGGCAAGATCAAGACCTATCACCAATACCACCAGAACGATTCCTGGGATTGGGACGAGGTCGAGGCGCCGATGCTGATCGATCTGCAACGCGACGGCCGCAGCATCAAGAGCCTGGTCCATCCCGGACGCGACGCGATCTTCTGGGTGCTCGAGCGGACGCCGACCAAGATCAACTATGTCGCCGGCTGGCCGTTCGTCGCAACCGACGTCTGGAAGGGCATCGATGAGAACGGCAAACCGATCGTCGATCTCGCACACAAGCCGGTGGTCGGCAAGCGCGTGGAGTTCTGTCCGTCGCTGTGGGGCGGCAAGGACTGGCCTTCGGCGGCCTACAGCCAGAAGACCGGCCTCGTCTATGTGCCCGCCAACGAAAACTTCTGCGGCGGGTTTACCGGCGAGAAGCTTCCGCTCAAGCCCGGCGAGCTCTGGCTCGGCACCAAGCCGGAGGACATCGGCCTGAAGACCAAGCCCGGCGCGGATCATTTCGGCGAGCTTCAGGCTTGGGATCCGGCCACCGGCAAGAAGGTGTGGCAGCACGACTTCCCGAAATCGCAGCTGTTCGGCTCGGTGACCGCGACCGCGGGCGATCTCGTCTTCGTCGGCGGCACCAACGACCGCAACTTCCGTGCCTTCCACGCCAAGACCGGCGAACTGTTGTGGGAGCAGAAGACCAACTCCGGCATCATGGGCATGCCGTCATCCTATGAGATCGACGGCACGCAATACATCGCGATCCAGTCGGGGTGGGGCGTGGATGCGCAGCGCATCCAGGATGCACTCGTGACCAACAATATCGGTATCGAAGCCAACGTGCCGCAGGGCGGCGTGATCTGGGTGTTCGCGCTGAAGAAATAGGCTCCGCTGGCGGATCGAAAGAAGCGGAGTGTCAGGGGGCAATGCGGCGGGCGGCAACGTCCGCCGCACTTTGCCTGGATGATACGATTGCTGCGCGTCCATGAAGGATCGTCATGCCCGGCCTGTCACGGGCATCCGCGGTCTTCGTGTCACAGCAAAGGTCGTTGATGGCCGGGACAAGCCCGGCCACGACGATGCGCTCGCGCGCAATGCCAGATTGCTACTTCCCCTCGCGCTCGACCTTGTCCTTTTCCTTCTGATTCATCTCGCGAACCTTGGGATCGGGATTGTGCTGCCCGGTGGTCTGGGTGGTCGAGGGCGGCGTGGCATTGGCGTTGGGCAGGGAGTTCTGGTCCGGCGTGCTGGGGCGCGTCGCCGTTGTCGGCGGCGTGGCGTTGCTCTGTGCGTATGCGCCAGTGGCCGTCAAAAGAAAGGCGCTCGACAGCAATGAGACTGCGAGCGCCTTTGAGATATGGGTCATCGATCTGCTCCTGTCAGATCGATGGAAACGACGCGGAGCCGTCTTATGTTCCGCCGCTCACGCCTCCAATTGCTTGCCGAGCGGAAGGCTGCGGATGCGCTTTCCGGTCGCCGCGAAGATGGCGTTCATCAGCGCCGGCGCGAACGGCGGGACGCCGGGCTCGCCGACGCCGCTCGGCGGCGTGTCGGGTCCAGGCGGCACGATGTAGACATTGGTGACCACAGGGGATTCATCCATCCTGAGGACCTGGAAGTCGTCAAAGTTCTTCTGCTCCACCTTGCCGTCCTTGAAGCTGATCTCGCCGTATTTGGCGAGGCTCAGGCCCATGATCGCCGCGCCCTCGATCTGCGAGGCGATGCGCTCCGGGTTGACATAGGTGCCGCAGTCGATCGCGGTGTCGACCCGCGGCACCGTCAGCTTGCCCTTGTCGTCGACGGCTACCTCGACGATGGTCGCGATGTAGCTGACGAAGCTGCGGTGCACGGCGATGCCGAGGCCATGGCCCTTGGGTACCTGACGCCCCCATTCGCCCTTCTCGGCGACCAGCTCGACCACCTTGCGCAGGCGCGCGGTGTCGATCGGGTAGCTGTCGAGGGGCTCGCCGTAGTTCCACATGTCCTTCACCGCCGGCTTGACGATGCGCGGGCTGCCGATCAGCGCGAGCAGCGTCTCCTTCTGGTCGCGGCCGGTCGCTGCTGCGATCTCGCCGACCATCGACTGTACCGCGAAGGCGCGCGGGATGTTCGAGACCGAGCGGAACCAGCCGATGCGGGTAAACGCCGCGGCTTCCGGGTTCTCGCAAGAGATGTTGGCGATCTCGAACGGCATGTCGACGAGGCCCATGCCGAGCTCGAAGGGCGCCTCGTGCTTTGCACCCGCGGCGAAAGTCGAGGCGATGCTGGGCGCCACGCTGCGATGGCGCCAGGCGACCACCTTGCCGCTCTTGTCGAGCCCCGCCTCGATCCGCTCGACCGAAACGGTGTGCAGGAAGTCGTGGCGGACGTCGTCCTCACGCGTCCACTGCACCTTGACGGGCGCGCCGAGCTCCTTCGACAGCAGCGCGGCCTCGAGCGCGAAATCGCATTTCGACTTGCGGCCGAAACCGCCGCCGAGCAGGGTGACGTTGACCGTGACATTGCCCTCGGGAATGCCGAGGGTCTTTGCGACGTCCTCGCGCGTGCCGCCCGGGCTCTGCACCGGCGCCCAGATCTCCGCCTTGTCACCCTTGACGTCGGCGACCGCCACCGGCGGCTCCATGCTGACATGGGCGAGGTGCGGCAGATAATATTCGCCAACGATGATCTTGTCGGCGCCCTTCAGGGCAGCGTCGGCGTCGCCTTCCTGGCGCACGACGAGGCCCGGTTTTCGCGAGGCTTCCTCGAGCTCCTTGCGGTAGGCGACGGAGTCGTATTTGCCGTTGGCGCCGTCGTCCCAGGTCAGCTTCAGCGCGTCGCGGCCCTTGATCGCCGCACCGGTGTTGCGCGCGATCACGGCGACGCCGCCGAGCGGCTGGAATTTCGACGGCCACGGCCAACCGCGCACCTGCATCACCTTCTCGACGCCCGGGACCTTCAGCGCCGCGTCCGAATCGAACGAGACCAGCTTGCCGCCTGTTACCGGCGGGCGCGCGATCACGGCATATTTCATGCCGGGCAAACGCACATCGGCGCCGTAGCGCGCCTTGCCGGTGGTGATGTCGTGGAGATCGACGATGCCGACCTGGCCCTTGCCGAGATAGCGGAAGTCCTTGGGGTCTTTCAGCTTGAGGCCTTCGATGCTCGGCACCGATTCCTTGGCGGCGTCGGCTGCGAGTTCGCCGAAGCCGAGCTTGCGGCTGGTGGCGCTATGGACGACCTCGTGATTGACGGCTTTCACCTCGGTCGCCGGCACGCCCCAGCGCTTGGCCGCGGCCTGTTCCAGCATGGTGCGCGCGGAGGCGCCGATCTGGCGCATCGGCATCAGATAATGCCGTGTGCTGCGCGAGCCGTCGGTGTCCTGGTTGCCGAACTTGACCTCGTCGCCATGGGCCTGCTGTACCTTGACCTTGGCCCAGTCGGCCTCCATCTCCTCGGCCACGATCAGCGGCAGGCTGGTGCGCACGCCGGTGCCCATCTCGGCGCGGTGGGCGAGGATGGTGACGGTGCCGTCGGGCGCGATCGCGACGAACACGCGCGGATCGACCACGACGCCATGCGGCATCTTGCCGGCGCCGGTCTCATAGGCGAACGCCTGGCGCGACATCACGGGGGCGGCGAGCACGAAGCCGCCGGTGATGCCGAGCCCCTTGAGGATGCTGCGGCGCGAGACCTTCTCGACCTTGATGGGCTTTTCGAAGCCACGAAGCTTCGTCGGATTCTCGATGAAATTCATGTCACACTCCCGTCGATGCGAGATGGACCGCGTTCTCAATGCGCTGGTAGCAGCCGCAGCGGCAGATGTTGCCGGACATCGCTTCGCGGATCTGGTCGTGCGACGGCTTCGGGTTGTCCATCAAGAGCGCAGCCGCCTGCATGATCTGGCCCGCCTGGCAGAAGCCGCATTGGGGCACGTTGACCTGGCGCCAGGCCTTCTGCACGGGGTGATCGCCGTTCGGATGCAGTCCCTCGATCGTCGTCACCTCGCGGCCGGCGACGTCGTTGATCGACGTGATGCAGGAGCGCACGGCTTCCTTGTCGACGATGACCGTGCAAGCGCCGCACAGGGCCTGGCCACAGCCGAATTTGGTGCCGGTCAGCCCGGCCTCGTCGCGCAGGAACCAGAGTAGCGGGAGATCCGGGTCGCCGTCCCAGCTCTGTTCCTGGCCGTTGATCTTCACCTTGATCATGATCGTCCCTCGCTCTTCATAAGCATGAATTCAAATTGCCGATGTGTATCGGCGATGATTGACCTCGTCTCGCCGCATGCCTGCCGTCATCCCGCGCGGGCAAATCCCGGAGGGCAGCAGGAACGCCAATGGCGATGTCTGGATGTGCTCGATACCTCCCGTGTTGTTCTTTTTTGATTGAACTTCGCGGCATCGTGACGACGTGACCGTAGCAGAGATCGCGCCGGCCCAGCGTTCACAGCCGAGTGTTCTCATCGGGAAAAGATTGCATCGGCGGTTTGTCAAAAGCAGGGCGCGACATCACGCCACGCGCCTCGCGCGTCCGCAAATTGGGGCTGCAACGAAAAAAGCTTCGTCCGCCAGAAGAACTGGTGCGGACGAAGCAGGATGCCTCAGTCGAGGGAGGGAGAAACGCAAGGCTCCCGGACTTCAAGCAGGAAGCCGGCGGCCCTGCGCAGTCATTCAGAGACCAGGACTGAGGGAGCGGGCGGCCCTCGCATACGCAGAGTCGAGAAGCGGCGGCATCGCCGCGATTGTCCCGGGGCCGGACCCGTCCGGTTCGCTGGCGGTGGGGAACCAGCGAGCGGACGGGGCGCGGCAAACGTCAGGCGGCCTTGCTCAGGCGGCTTTGGCCTTCGCCACGTGGGTCGCGATCGCGTCCATCAGCGCCGGCGACAAGCAGTCATAGGGCTCGAGCCCGAGTTCCTTGAATCGGGCCCGTACGCCGGCCATCTGCTCCGGCTTCACGCCCGCTTCGATCACGGAGGAGACGAAGGCGGCGAATTGCGGTGCCGCCGAGCCCTGCTCCTGGAACAGTTCGGCGTGGATGAAGTCGAGGCCGTAGAACGGATGGTCCTTGTTCTCGATGCGGCCGTACATGTGCGTGCCGCAGGCCTTGCAGGCGTGGCGCTGGATTACCGCCGAGGGGTCGACGATCTGGAGCTTGTCGCCGTTCTCGAGCACGCTGACGTTCTGGCGTGGCACCACGGCGACAACCGAGAACATCGCGCCTTGCGGCTTCCAGCACTTGGTGCAGCCGCAGGCGTGGTTGTGGGCGACGTCGCCCTTCACCGCGACCTTGACCTTGTGGTCCGCGCATTTGCAGGCGAGCGTGCCGCCGGCAAAGCTGCCGCTGCCCTGTTTGAGGCCGTTATCGATCGAGGGATGGAGTGCAACAGTCATGGGTCGATCCTCCTTGGGGGTGACGCTTTTCGAACTAGAACACGACGACTGAACGGATGGATTTGCCCTCATGCATCAGCTCGAAGCCTTTGTTGATGTCTTCGAGCTTGAGCGTGTGGGTAATCATCGGGTCGATCTGGATCTTTCCGTTCATGTACCAGTCGACAATCTTCGGCACGTCTGTGCGGCCCCGCGCGCCGCCGAAAGCGGTGCCGCGCCAGTTTCGCCCGGTGACGAGCTGGAACGGGCGGGTAGCGATCTCCTTGCCGGATTCGGCAACGCCAATGATGATCGAGGTGCCCCAGCCACGATGGCAGGCTTCCAGCGCCTGGCGCATCACATTGGTGTTGCCGGTGCAGTCGAAGGTGTAGTCGGCGCCACCGTCGGTCAGGGTCACGAGATGCGGGACGATGTCGCCCGTGATCTTCTTGGGATTGACGAAATCGGTCATGCCGAACCGGCGTCCCCATTCCTCCTTGGAGTCGTTGATGTCGACGCCGATAATCTTGTCCGCGCCGGCCATCTTGGCGCCCTGGATCACGTTGAGGCCGATGCCGCCGAGCCCGAACACCACGACGTTGGAGCCCGGCTCGACCTTGGCGGTGTTGACGACGGCACCGACGCCGGTGGTGACGCCGCAGCCGATGTAGCAGCTCTTGTCGAACGGCGCGTCCTCGCGGATCTTGGCGACTGCGATCTCCGGCAGCACGGTGAAGTTCGAGAAGGTCGAGCAGCCCATGTAGTGGTAGATCGGCTTGCCCTTGTAGGAGAAGCGGCTGGTGCCGTCGGGCATCACGCCCTTGCCCTGCGTCGCGCGGATCGCGGTGCAGAGATTGGTCTTCTGGCTGAGGCAGCTTTTGCACTGCCGGCATTCCGGCGTGTAGAGCGGTATGACGTGGTCGCCCGGCTTCACCGAGGTCACGCCAGGACCGATCTCGCGGATGATGCCCGCGCCCTCATGGCCCAGGATCGACGGGAAGATTCCTTCGCTGTCGAAGCCGTCGAGCGTGTAGGCGTCGGTGTGGCAGATGCCCGTCGCCTTGATCTCGACCAGGACTTCGCCGACCTTCGGTCCTTCCAGATCGACTTCGACGATCTCGAGCGGCTTCTTGGCTTCGAAAGCGACGGCGGCACGTGTCTTCATCGTAAACTCCTCAAATTCTAGCAGGGCGCCAAGGACCAGGTCCTGGTCGGGCTCCGCACGTTCACTTCTTGTTGCCCATGCACGAATCTTCGTTCTTGGTATAGGCGTCGTTCTTGTCCTCGTGCTTGCCGGGTCGAGTGCGGTCCCAGGCCTCGTTGGAGCGGGCGCGCAGATAGACGTAGAGATCGTCCATATAGCAGGCGACGTTCGGGTTATCGCCGAAGGCCGGCATCACGTTCTCCGCGGCAGTCGAGATGTTCTTGCGGCCGGAGGCGACGACGCCGAGAAAATCGGCGTAGCTCATCGTCTTCAGCGAATCCTTCAGCGCCGGGGCGTAGGTCGAGCCCATTCCATCCGGGCCGTGACACACATGGCAGTCCGAGTGATAGCGGCGGTATCCGGAATAGGTGTACCAGTCCACAGACCCGTCGGTGACCTTGTAGGTTGGGTTGCCTTCCTTGTCGGACCATTCGCCGGTTTCGTTCTGCTTGACGGCGGTAGGATCACCTGAGCCGTCCGCGACGGCAATTCCCCCGGACGCAACCAAAAACATCGCAGCAATGGCAGAGCAGATTTTACGCAAGAGATTTTCCTCGGAAGGCATTCGGTGAGACGAACCGGCGCGTGGAGTAGATCCACGCGCCGGAGCGATGCTGAGAGGCCTAGTTGGGCAGCGAGAACACGGTCAGCGTACCGCCGAGTGCCGTGTAGCTGCTGAGCGCCGCGTAGCCGCCGACTGCGCCGAGACCTGCGGTCGGATCGGTCAGACCCGCCGCCAGACCGATACCGGCCCAGCCACCCACGCCGGAGAGCACTGCGATATACTGCTTGCCGCCGTTCTCATAGGTGGTGACGTTGCCGATGATACCGGAGGGAGTCTTGAACTTGTAGAGCTCCTTGCCGGTCTTGGCGTCGACTGCCTTCAGGTAGCCTTCGAGCGTTCCGTAGAACACCACGTTGCCCGCGGTTGCGAGTGCACCCGACCAGACCGAGAACTGCTCCTTGTTCGACCAGACGATCTTGCCGGTCTTGCCGTCCCAGGCGATGAAGTTACCCATATGGGTTTCACCCTGCGGCGGATACATCGAGAGCGTCGCACCCACATAGGGCTGGCCCGCGGTGTAGCTCACCTTGAACGGTTCGTAGTCCATGCAGACGTGGTTGGTCGGAACGTAGAACAGTTGCGTGTCCGGCGAGTAGGCTGCCGGCTGCTCGTCCTTGGTGCCGAGCGCGGCCGGGCAGATGCCCTTCACGTTGTGGTCCTCGCCCGCCTTGTCGGTCGAAGCTGTGTCGAGCACCTTCGGACGGCCATAGGTCGGCGAGTTCTTGTCCATGTCGACGCCGGAGGTCCAGTTCACCTTCGGATCGTACTTTTCGGCGACCAGAAGCTCACCGTTGACACGATCGAGCGTGTAGCCGAGGCCGTTGCGATCGAAGTGCGTCAGCAGCTTGCGCGGCTGGCCGTTGATCGCCTGATCCGAGAGGATCATCTCGTTGACGCCGTCATAGTCCCACTCGTCGTGGGGCGTCATCTGATAGACCCACTTGGCAACGCCCGTATCCGGGTTACGCGCCCAGATCGTCATCGACCATTTGTTGTCGCCGGGACGCTGCTTCGGATTCCAGGTCGAGGGATTGCCGGAGCCGTAGTAGACGAGGTTCAGCTCGGGATCGTAGGAGATCCAGCCCCAGGTCGCGCCGCCACCGATCTTCCATTGATCGCCTTGCCAGGTCTTGAGGCTGGAGTCCTTGCCGATCGGCTTGCCGAGCGCGGTGGTCTTGTCGTCGACCAGAAGCTGGTTATCCGGCCCTTCCGAGTATCCACGCCATGCCAGCTTGCCGGTCTTGATGTCGTAGGCGGACATATGGGCTTGAACGCCGAACTCGCCGCCGGAGATACCGATCAGCACCTTGTCCTTGACGACCATTGGGGCCGAAGTGCCGGTCTCGCCCTTGCTGGCGTCGCCATTCTTCGCGGTCCATGCCACCTGACCGCTCTTGGCGTCGAGCGCGACGAGCGTGGTGTCGGCCTGATGCAGGAAGATCTTGCCGTCGCCGTAGGCCAGGCCGCGGTTGACCGTATCGCAGCACATCACCGGGATGACATTCGGATCCTGCTTCGGCTCGTACTTCCAGACGATCTTGTTCTCGTTGGAAAGGTCAATAGCGTAGACCTTGTTCGGGAACGGTGTGTGGACGTACATCATGTTGCCGATGATCAGCGGGCCGCCTTCGTGGCCGCGCAGCACGCCGGTCGAGAAGGTCCATGCGACCTGGAGCTTGCCCACGTTTTGTGCGTTGATCTGGTTCAGTTTGGAATAGCGGGTGTTGGCGTAGTCGCCCGTCGGCATCACCCAATCTTTCGGGTTCTGCGACATCTTGAGCACTTCATCGTTGGCCGACGCGCTGCCGACGGCGAGAGCCGCCGCGGAGCCTAGATAGGCCGCCAGTAGTACCTTGCGCATAGTCATTCCTCCGTTGATTTCGTTTTATTGTTTCCGAAGCATTGCTTAATCGCCGGGCATTGCGTCCAGCGTCTGCTCGTGCAGGGCGGTCTCGTTTGGGACCAGAAACGATGCTGTGCTGTTCCTCCTCCGGATGAGAGCTACGGGTCCACGTGCAGGAGCGGCCCGTTCTTGTTGTTCCTGCTGCAATCCCTAACGACTTCGTCATCGGGAAACTTGCCCAAGAGAGAAGCTGGTTTGCTCGACAGCGCACGGACATGCAGTATTTGATTTTGCAGTAGCGAATTCAGCGGCTTCCGCATCGCTTTGGGGCCGCCTTCGACGCTGAGGTTCCCCTTGACGGGGCTACAACTAAGGCCGAGGATTAACTTTCAAGGGTGGCAATGGAACGATGGCGCTCGTTCCGGAAGATCGCTCAAAATCGAGGTAAACGTCACGCAATCATGGCTGAGGGCTCCGGCAGCGCTGGTCGTGATTCGCGTCGAATCTCCGGATCAAACCAGTGGCTGGATTAATGTCCGACACCATTCACACGCTCTCGACGACCGGCATGACGCCGAAGCGCCAGATCCAGAGCTGGATCGACGGGTTGACGAGCCTGTGTGGGCATTTCGACGTCGATCCGCTGGAGGCTTCTTCGCTCGAGGGCCGCATCGACTACACCAGCGTCTCGCGATTGAAGCTGTGCCAGATCGAAGTGAGCCAGCATCGCATCGCACACACGCTGGCACGCGCCAAGGCCAATGAACACCCCTATATCAAGATCCACTTCCAGACCTACGGCGTGTCCTATTTCGAGCAGGAAGGTCGCCACATCGAAATCAACCCGGGCGACATCATCGCCTATGACGTCTCCTGTCCGCATTCGATCATCAGTCCCGCCTTCACGCGCCACGACGTGGTGATCGTGCCGAAGGCGCTGCTGCGCGATCGCGGGTTTCCGTCGCAACGGATGCCGGCTTGCAAGCTGTCATCGAAGACGGGTACGGGACGGATCGCCCATGATTTCGTCCATGCGACCTTCGACGAGGCGGCCAAGCTGTCGGCGAACAGCGCGGTCGGCGTCGCCGATTCGCTGATCGACCTCTTGCTGTTGCCGCTGCGCGAGGCCGACACGATGCTAGACCGCGTCGGGCCCGAAGCGACGTATGTGCGCGCGCAATTCTTCATCCGCGAGCATTTGCGAGATCCGGATCTGTGCATCGACCAGATCTCCGCCGAGCTCGGCTGCTCCAAGCGCTATCTGCACATGCTGTTCTCCGAGCGCGGCACCACGGTGAGCGATTATATCTGGCAGGCGCGCCTCCAGAACTGCCGCCAGGAGCTTGAGGCCCACGCCGGCAAGACCATCACCGACGTCGCGTTCTCCTGGGGCTTCTCGAGCTCATCGCATTTCAGCCGGGTGTTCCGGAAATATTTTGGCGTGGTGCCGTCCTCGATCCACAAGGCGCAACAGGGCGCCGTTGCCGCGGGCGAGCATTAGGCGAACGCCACGCTGCGGCCGGTCGTCGACAGCAATGGCTTCCGGTCGTCACGCGCCCGCGACGTCTCTCACGCCGATATGGCAATGTAGGGAATGCTGGCCAGCAGAGCGGCAAGCAGGACCGCGTTGCACAGCATCCCGCTCCAATGCAGCCGGCGCAGCCGACGCGGCGCCTCAGTGTCGCCCGCATCCTCGGCGCTGAGCTGGTCGTCGATCCGCTGCATGAACCGGCGGCGTCCCCAGATCGCCAGGGCCGCGATCAGGCCAACGCCCATCGCGGCGATCGGACGACCGTCGAGCAGGAAGGCGACCATCCCGATGATTCCGGCCACGCGCATCACCAGGAAATGGGCGTTGAACATTCCCCGCAGCAGCTGGGCGACGGGCTGGATGTCCAGCCTCACCAGCAGGAAGGCGGGCGAAGCCAGCGTGAAATAGCCCATCGGAAAGAGCAGGATGATCATGACGGCTACGGCGACGCCATCGGGTGTCATGCGATCGGCCTTTTTTCGTCCGCGCCAGTGAGGTCTTCCGCCAGCGTCGCTTAATGGTAGCGGGAAAATGCGTTTCCGAAACTAGGCTTTGGTCGGATGCCGGCGCCGCGAAGGCGTGTTGCCTCGAGGTTCAGGCCGGCTCGAGGCCGAGCGACCGCGCGCTCTCGATCCAGATCGGCAGCTCGCGCTGATAGAGCGCGTTGGTTTCCTTGAAGCCGATCGCGGGTTCGAGCACGAACGTGTTGAGGACCTCCTTCACCTTCGGATCGCCGTTGGCGGCAACGCAGAGCTCCGCCAGGCGATCGACGACCGGCTGCGGCGTGGCCCTCGGCACGGCCCAGCCGGAGAAGCCGCTCACGGTGAAGAATTTCGACGTCGCCCCCTGCTCGGGAAGCGTCTTCACGTTCGGGATGGCGTCGACCTTCTTCGAATGCACCGCGAACACGGTCCCGCGGTCGCTCTGCAGGACGGATTGTGCCGCTGTGTAGCTGCCCATCGCGGCATCGAGCGTGCCCTCCAGCATGCCCGTCCACATCGGCGCTTCGCCGCGGTAGTGGACCGGCTCGATCGAGAGGCCGTACTGCTTGTTCAGCTCGTGGACCGTCATATGCGGGGCCGAACCCGCGCTATAGGTGCCGAAATTCACCTTGCCGCTCTTGCGGGCGAAGGCGACGAAATCCTCCAGCGTCCTGACGCCGGTTTTCGGGTTCGCCACCAGCAGAAGACCGGCGCCCGGAATGACGCTGACGAGCGACAGATCCTTGTCCATGTCGTAGCCGGGAGTCTTCATCACCACCCGGTTCAT
The DNA here is from genome assembly GCF_023073335.1 of Bradyrhizobium sp. 21. GTDB lineage: Bacteria > Pseudomonadota > Alphaproteobacteria > Rhizobiales > Xanthobacteraceae > Bradyrhizobium. Next base: position 39,324 of record NZ_JADPJG010000023.1, on the reverse strand, counting down.
GATGTAGGTGGTCGAGATCGAGCACAGGATGGTGTGGCCGTCGGGCTCCGCGCGGGCGACCTCTGCGGTGCCGATCGCGCCCGCGGCGCCGGGCTTGTTCTCGACGACGACGGTCTTTCCGACCTGCTTGGAGATGAATTCGCCATAGGCGCGTGCGAGCAAATCGGTCTGTCCGCCGGCGGGATAGCTGCAAATCATGCGGATCTGCCGCGATGGCCACGCAGCTTGCGCCGAAGCGCTGCGCGAGACGAAAGGCATCGCGAGTACAGTGATGCCGGCGGCGATGAAGTGGCGGCGATCGAGTCGTGCGGACATGATTCTCTCCCGGATTTTTGCCGAAGGTACTGCATCAGTTCGCCTCTGCCATGGACGACAGGCGAGACAGATTGGCGCATCGATGAGGCGGTGCCCATTTCCGCGTCACCCCGGTGATCGTGCCCTTTGCATGACCCGTCGCCAGACGGTCTCGGTCAGGGCCACCGCAACGAGACCAAAGGTGCCGCCGATCAGCACGTTGACGATGCGCTGCTCCGCGATGCCGCTGGCGCCGCCGGCAAAGGATGCTGCCAGCGCAATGAAGAAGCAGCGCAGTCCGAAGCCGACGATATAGCGCGAGAACGAGATCAGCGTGAGGGTGGCCGCGAGAATCGCGACCGCATAGCCGATTCGGCTTGGCGGCAGCAGAAGGCCGGTAAGGAAGCCGAGCGGCACGCCGACGAAGGCGCCGATCGCCCGCTGCTTCAGCTTGCCGGTGGAAGCGGCGAGATCGCCGACCACGACGCTTGCGGCCGACCACATCACCCATTGCCCCTGCGCGAGATCGAGGATCTCGACCAGCGCCGCCGCGGCGAACACCGCCATGGCGGTTGCCGCTGCGGGCAGAAACCATTCGGCCGCGGGCGGTCCGAACGAGGTCGCGGCGTTGCCGCGTCGCCGCTGGTCGTAGATCTGGATAGAGCAGACCAGCGCCAGTGCAATCGGAGAGGAGACGATGATCGCGCCGGCATGACGCAGCGCTTCGGACGCACTGACGCCCTCCCGCACTTCGCAGGCGAGATAGACGGCGGGGATGAACACCCAATTGCCGAGGGTGCGGAAATGTTCGCCATGGCGCGTCCCCGCCACCGCAAGGAAGCCGGCAAGCGCGGTCAGCACGACGAATAGCGGCTTGATCGGCGCGGCGAGGAAGAGCGCGGCAAAGGTGACGAGGATGGCGAGGTAGTGCCACGCGATCACCTTTGGCGGAAAGTGCTGCCTGAGCGCGGGAATGAGCAGCGACACCGCGACCAGTCCCAGATTGAGCAGCGCCGTCTCGCGCGAGATGAAATAGGCGGCCACCGTCGGGCCGACGACGATCAGCGCCCGCACCAGCTCGCCGGTCTTGATTTCGCGGGCGAGGAGATCGCGCAGCCTTGCGGCGGTGGCGAGGGTCGGGGAAATCACCGGTGGCACCGAAAGGGCGACTGAAACGCAGGCATCATACTGGGCCTGGTGGGACTAGGCGAGTCGACGCCGTTCTGCCCCGGACGCAGCCCAGCGCTAAAGGGCGTTGCAGCGCGTCCGGGGCACGAGAGCGTCTCCCGTCACCGCTGAATGATCTTCATCCAGACGTCGCCGAGGATCGCAGGCTCCCGCGGCGGCAGATAGGTCAGTCCCGCCTGCCTGCCGAATTCGACGATCTTGCCCTCCGCAGCAAGCCCGGTCAGCGCCTTGTTGACGGTGTCGATCAGCGCGCCATCGCTGGCGAGCCCGACATAGCCGCGATTGGCCCCGATCGGATAATAATAGCCGGACGCGGTGATCGCAGTATCAGGGTGCGCGGCGCGATGGGCGTCGAAGCGGCCGAGATCGATCAGCGTCGCGTCATAGTCGCCGCGCTGGAGCGCGCCGAGGAGGTCGTCGCGGCCGGGGACGAGATGGGTGATGTCGTCGATCAGGCGTCCGTTGTCGAAGGTCATCAGGATCGCATCGCCGAGCGAGCCGCTCTCGATCGCGAGACGAAGGCCGGCGAGGTCGCCGACGCCGCCGATTTTGCGGCCCTGCGCCTTCGGCCCGAGCACGACCGTCATCGGCGAATAGACGTAAGGCTGGCTTGGCGCGAGCACGCCGAGCGCGACGCGGCGGCGCCGGTCGTCGCGGGTGGCCCCGGCGAAATCCGGCAAGCGCGCCGTCTTCATTCCGGGCTTGACGAGGGAATCCGTCGTCAGCGCGTAGCCGCCGACCAACGAGCAGCGCCCGTCGGACAGCAGCGCATTGGCCTCGAGCTGCGGGCTGGAATCCTCATCCAGCTTGCTCTCGAACCCCTGGATTTCCAGCGGCCGTCCCATCCGCTCCGCGATCGCCTGCGCCAGCAGCACGTCGAAGCCGGAATCCGGCTTGCCCTTGTGATGAACCGACAATGGCGGCCGGTCCGCATCGAGGCAGACTTTCAGGGGCTCATCGGCCGCACGCGCAGCCGTAGCCGCCGCGAGGATCGCGGCAACGCTCCACCCGGCGAGCCCGGTTTTCATGGCTTTCTCCGGCTCGAGATGAAGGCCCAGAGGGCCCCGATCTCGTCGTCGCTGAGGATGTCGGCCCAGGGCGGCATCTTGTTGTTCTTGCCGTTCTTCACCGTGGTGACGAAGCGTGTCCTGTCGTCGGGAAGGGCGCGCAGGTCCGGCGTGATGGTGCCGGGGTTCATCAGATTGGGGCCGTGGCAGTGCGAGCATTTCTCGGCATAGGTCGACTTGCCATGGTCGATCTGTGCCTGAAGCGGATTGCCGGTTGCGTCGTCCGCGGCACGAACGGTCGCCGCAAGCGCGACCGCGAGCACCGCGACGGCGGCGAAGATCGCCACCGTCCTGTGAGATACGTCCCTTGGCATCGCGCCGCGGTTACTGCTTGACCGCAAAGACCCACAGCGAGCCGCCGGGCGGCACCTTGGCAAGCCGCTCGTCGCCGGAAAACAGCGAGTAGACGCCGCCATAACCGCTGGTGACGGCGACATACTGCACGCCGTCCTGCTGCCAGGTCACCGGTTGTCCCTCGATGCCGGAGCCGGTCTGGAACTGCCAGAGCTTCTTGCCGGTGTCGGCGTCGAAGGCCTCGAACTCGCCGGTCAGCGCGCCCGAGAACACGACGCCCCCGGCCGTCGACAGCACGCCCGAGAAGCGCGGAATGTCGCTCGGCGCTTCCCACTTCGACTTGCCGGTCATGGGATCGATCGCCTTGAGATGGCCGCGCGGGCCGTCACCCCACTCCCAGAGATCGGTCAGGTCCATGCCGAGATACCATTCGCCCTGCTTGAAGGTAACGGGCTCGGTCTTGTACCGGCCGCCGAAGGCCAGCGTGTTGGCGTAGGCGAGGCCGGTCTGCGGGTTGAACGACATCGGCTCCCAGTTCTTGCCGCCGAGGATCGACGGATAGACTGTGACTTTCTTGCCCTCGCGCGCCTCTTTCGAAACGTCGGTCTCCATCGGTTTACCGGTCTTCATGTCGATGCCGGTCGCCCAATTCACCTTCACGTAAGGATTGGCCGCAAGCAGCTTTCCGTTGGTGCGGTCGAGCACGTAGAAGAAGCCGTTGCGGTTGGCGTCCATCAGCACCTTGGTCGGCTTGCCCTCGACATTCATGTCGGCGAGGACCATCTCGGCCACGCTGTCATAGTCGAACGGATTGTTCGGCGAGAACTGGTAGTGCCACTTGATCTTGCCGGTCTTGGGATCCATCGCCAGCACGGAGCAGGTGTACAGATTGTCGCCCGGACGCACCGCCGAGTTGAACGGCCCGGGATTGCCGATGCCCCAATAGACGGTGTTCAGCTCGGGATCATAGGAGCCCGTGATCCAGGTCGAGCCACCGCCGAGCTTCCAGGTGTCGCCCTTCCAGGTGTCGCCGCCGGGCTCGTCCGGCGAGGGGATCGAATGGGTGCGCCAGAGATGCTTGCCTGTCGCCGGATCCCAGCCGTCGATGAAGCCGCGGGTGCCGAACTCGGCGCCGGAAATGCCGGTGATCACGACGCCGTCGGCGACCAGCGGCGCCACCGTCATCGAATAACCTTCCTTGATGTCGGCCGCCTTCTGCCGCCACAGCTCCTTACCGTCCTTGGCGTCGAGCGCGATCACGTTGGCGTCGAGCGTGGTGCGGATCACCTTGCCGTCGTAGAGTGCGGCGCCGCGATTGATGATACCGCAGCAAACGATGCGCGGCGTCTCGGCGGGATACTCGATCTTGCTCTTCCAGATCTGCTTGCCGGTCTTGGCGTCGACCGCCATCGTGGCGTTGTGGGAGGTCACGTAGATCACGCCCTGGTACACCAGCGGCTGCGATTCCTCGCTGCGATCGTCGTTGAAAGAGTAGTTCCAGACCGGGACAAGGTTCTTGACGCTGTCCTTGTTGATCTGGTTCAGCGTCGAGAAACGCTGGAGATTGTAGCCCATCCCGTAGTTGAGAACGTTCGACGTATCGGTCGCGCCCTTGACCAGCTGCTCGCTGGTTTGTGCATTTGCACAATTCGATGCAAGCATGACGAGGCTCGCGGCCATCGCAAAGCGTTTCATCCGTTCCTCCCCAATATGCGCGCCTTTTGACGCTGCGGTAGCAACACTCCGCCCGAATGCAAAACGCGTCAATACGAAAGTCGCAAGCGTGTTGCCGATATGTTGGACGCCAGATGTCGGTCACCTGACAGAAACCTTACAATCGACTCTCACTTGCGCTCAGGCGCTGAAGAAATTCCGCGGCATGATGCAGTGCCGCTGCGGGCCGCCGCGCGCAGCCTCTCGGGTTCCGCGAGTTGTGCGGTGCGCCGGCTGCAATTCGGGGCTTGAACCGAAGCCCGCTTGTGGACTTATGTCGTTTCGATCCGGCTCGAATCTGGGCTCTTGGTTAGGGAGGTTTTGATGATATCGCGTCGTTCTGTTGCGCTTGCGCTCACGATGGCAGTGCTGTCCGGTCCGGCCTGGTCGGCATCCGGCAGCTCCGTAAAAATGTTCGACACCGACAATGACGGCACACTCGATCTTGCCGAAGTGAAGAAGGCCGCCGCCGCGTTATTCGCCAAGCTCGATCCCGATCACGACGGCACGCTCGACGCGCGCGAGTTGCGCGGACGGTTAACGGCGAAAGAACTCGCTGCCGCCGATCCCGATCGCGACGGGACTCTCACGCTCGACGAATATCTCTCGGTGGTGGAGCAGCGCTTCAACGCAGCGAATCCCGACAAGGACGGAACGCTGGATGCGAAGGAGCTGAACTCGCGCGCCGGCCGCGCGCTGCAGCGATTGTTGCGGTGAGAGCAGTCGCGCTTGACTGGGAGCGAAGGCGTTTTGCCCGAGAGGGAAATTTGCGAGCGCGATGCGACAGTTCGCAGTAGCAGTGGTCCGATTCCAGGCTTGCGCTGTGCGTGAGGCAGCCCTAGGTTTCGGCCCGCGCGATGTCGCGCTCTATCCCTTGGGAGACCCCGAATGGCCTGGAAAGCTCCGAAGATCGTGGAAGTGCCGGTCGGCATGGAAATCAACATGTACGCCTGCGCTTCGCGCAAGTAAGACTGACGACCTGCCGCGGCTTCGATGGCAAACGCCGTCGAAGCCGTGGTAGTGTCGGGGATGCGCGCGAGAGCCCCTATAGTCCGGACCATAGCCGCCTGCACCGTCGCGCTCGTGCCGGCATGCGTCAGCGCCGAAGAGGGTTTTGATACCGAGCATATCTTCGGCTTCATGATCGGCACCGATGTCGGCAATCCCGGCGAGCGCGAATTCCAGACCCAAACGACGGGGCGCTTCGGCAAGGGCGGCGGGACCTATCGCGCGCTGTCCCAGGAGGTCGAGATCGAGATCGTGCCGCTGCCGAACTTCCGCATCGAGGTCGGCGGGACCGCCACGCTGCACGACATCACCGGCGTCCCCGATATCGACGACCGCCGCCAGTTCAATTTTCAGGGCGCCTCGCTCGACCTGCGCTATCGCCTGCTCGACCGCGAGCGTGCGCCGTTTGGCCTGACTGTCGCCGCCGAGCTCCATGGCGACCGTATCGACGAGACCAGCGGCGCGAAAGGGCGCATGTACGGCACCGATTTCACGCTCGCCTTCGATCGCGAGCTGATCCCGAACTTCGCCATAGGAGCGCTCAATTTGATCTATCAGCCCGAATGGGCGCGCTTCGAGGTGGCGGGACTGTCCGAAAAAAGCTCCACCATCGGCGCGGCCTTCGCGGGCATGGTACGTGTGCGGCCCGATGTGCTGCTCGGCGGCGAGGTGCGCTACTTCCGGCAGTACGAAGGCATCGGTCTCGGCGAGTTCGCAGGCCAGGCGCTGTTCGTCGGTCCGACCGCTTATTTCCAGCTGTCCGAGCGCGCGCGGCTGACCATGAGCTGGAGCATGCAGGCCTGGGGGCGTCCGGCCGGGGCAGGCGGCAATCTCGACCTCGTCAATTTCGAGCGGCATCAGGCGAGATTGGTGTTCGGTGTGAATTTCTAGGAAGGCGAGTTCCCGGCGGCCCCTCTCTCGCGCCGGATTGAAACTTCCCCCTCCGTGGAACGTAACCTTTGGTGCTAATCTTGATCGCCTTTGCGAGGATCCCGGCATGAACCCGATCGACCTGGTGGTGACTGTGTGTGCGCTGCTCTCGCCTGCGACCTGCGAGGAGCAGCATCTGGTGTTCAACTATGCGGGGTCGCCGACGCAATGCGCGATGGCCGCGCCGCCCTATATCGCGCAATGGATCGGCGACCATCCGAAGTGGCAGGCGGTGCGATGGCGCTGCGAATATCCGCATCGGAACGACAAGGCGTGACGCCCACAACCCTCATGGTGAGGAGCGCGGAACGCGCGTCTCGAACCATGAAGGCCCGGCTGTCGCCGGTGGCCATCCTTCGAGACGCCTGCTCCGCAGGCTCCTCAGGATGAGGGCAGCAGCACTACTTGCTGCAGTCCTTCAGATCCTTGTCCGCGATCGAGAACACCGCATCGGCCTTGATCTCGATGTCGCGGACGATGCACTGGCGTGCATTGGCATAGCTGACCCTGGCGTCGTAGCGGCCGGGCTCGATCCCGGTGATGCGCAGCCGCTCGTCGTGGTCGACCTCCTTGTCCTTGTCGTTCAGGCACTGGTTCGGTCCCCACTCGGTCTTGCCGGCCGGCGAGAGCTGGAAGCCGGAGATCGTCTCCGTGGTCAGATTCCAGAGCCGGATGCCTTTGCCCTTCGCTTGCGCGAGCGCCGCGCCCGGCATCGCAACCAACAGGATGCCGATCGCAATCAGCGTACGCCGCATGTGAACCTCCTCGACAATCTCGTTGGGTTCAGTTGACCACGAGTTCTCATTTCGATTCAAGCGGTGGCGCCGCGAGATCGGCCTTGATCCTGCCGAGCTCGGCCTCGCTGCGCTCCGCGCGTGGGATGGCGATCGGCACCTCCCGCACGATGCGTGCCGGTCGCGGCGACAGCAGGAACAGGCGGTCGGCGAGCCGGATCGCATCATCCAGGCTGTGGGTGACGAGCAGCGTCATCACCGGACGGCGCGCCACCAGCGTCGCGATCTCGTCCCGCAGGCGGCCGGCGAGTGCGTCGTCGAGCGAGGCGAGGGGCTCGTCGAGCACGAGCAGATCGGGCTCCACCGCAAATGCGCGGGCGAGCGCGACCCGCCGGGCCAACCCTAATGACAATTCGCCGGGAAAATGGCTGCGATGCGCATCCAGTTCGAGGATCCTGAACAGCTCGGCGAGCTTCGCATCAGTGATATCGGGGGCCGCAAGCCGCACGTTCTGCTCGACCGAGCGCCACGGCAACAGCCGCGGCTCCTGAAACACCATCCCGATCCGCGCTTCCGGTGGCCGCGCGACGGTCCCGCGAAAATCGCGGTCGAGCCCGAGGATGATGCGCAGCATCGTGCTCTTGCCGCAGCCGGACGGGCCGATCAGCACGCCGACTTCGCCGGATTGAAGCGCGAACTTGACCGGCGCCAGCACCTCGTGGGTTTCGCCCGCGGCACTCCTGAAGGTCTTGCCTGTGATATCGACCTCAAGCCGCACGGGGCCGCCACCGCGTTGCGCGGGCCTCGAACGGCTGCACCAGCAAGGTTTCGATGACGAGCACGACGGCGGCGAAGGTCAGCGAATAAGCCAGCAGACGCGGCGTGTCGAACAGCTGGAAGGCGACGCCGATCTCGAAGCCGACACCGTTAGGCCGTCCCAGGAGTTCGGCGACCAGCACGATCTTCCACACCAGCGACAGACCGGAGCGGGCTGAGGCTGCGATATAGGGCGCCAGCTGCGGCAGCACGACGTGGCGGAAGGCACGCCAGCGCGGCATCGCGAATACGGTCGCCATCTCGTCGAGCGAGCGGTCGAGCGCGCGGGTGCCCTCGCGCAAGGTGACGACGGCGGTTGGCAGCTTGTTGATGGCGATCGCCGCGATCGCGGCGGCTTCGGTGAGCCCCGCCCAGATATAGGCCAGCACGATCACGACCAGCGCCGGGAGGTTCAGCAGCAGGATCAGCCAGGGATCGCCGAGGCGGTCCGCAAGCTTCACCCGTCCCATCAGGTAGCCGATGGCGCTGCCGAGCGACATCGCCAGCACGAAGGCGAGGGTGACGCGCGCGAGCGTGGCGCCGAGATGCAGGAACAGCGCGCCGCTCGCGGCTTCCGCGATGATGACATTGAGCACGGCGGGCGGGGAGGGCAGCTTTGCGGCGCCGACGAACAACGCGGCAATCCACCAGATCGCGAGGAACAAGGCAAACGAGAGAAGACGCAGCACCTCAGTCTCCGGGGACTGCGTGATAGAACGTGCCGGGATCGAGCTCGGCCGCCGGCCCGACCAGGTCGCGTCCGCCGGTCTCGGCGAGCACGCGGTAGAGCACGCGCGCGTCTTTTTCCTCGTCGTCGATGCTTCGGCGCGGAATGCCGTCGCGGTAGCGCTCGCGATAGGTCTTGAGCATGGCCGGATCGGTCGCTCCGGTGAGCGGCGCGATCTTGTCCCAGGCCGCATCGGATGTGATCAGCAACTGCTTGGCCTTGCGGGTCATCGCGATGAAGCGCGCCACTGCGTCGCGATGGCTTGCCGCCCAGCTCTCGTCGAAGACGTAGCCGACAGCGGAGACCGCTCCCTTGGCCCCCAACTCCGGCAAAATATCCTCGATGCCGGCAAGGCGCCTGAAACCCTTGGCCTCGAGTTGGGCGCAGAAATTCCAGAAGTTGAGGCTCGCATCCATCTCGCCGTCGAGCGACTTGGCGGCGATCAGTGGCGGGGCGCCATAGACGATGGTCGCCTCCGACTTCAGGTCGATGCCGTCCTGCTTCATCCGCGCCTGGAGCAGCAGCCAACTCTTGTCGATGGGACCACCGCCAATGGCGAGCTTGCGGCCCTTCAGATCGGCGAGCGACTTGATCGGCGAGGACGCGGGCACCATGACCGCGCCGAGCGCGCTGGAATAGGGATAGAAGGTGAGCTTGGCGCCGAGCCCGCGCTCGCGCGACACCCACAGCCAGTCGGACAGGATGATGTCGGCACTGCCGGCGCGGAGCGCGATCTTGCCGGCCTCGGGGCTCGCAAGCTCGGAGACGTCGAGTGACAGGTCGGCCTCCTTGTCGAGGCCACCGGCGCGGATCGCGGCCAGCTCCCAGGAGAATGTTCCGGTCTTCTGTACCGCAAGGCGGATGGTATCCGCGGCGTGGCAGGTTGCGGCTGGCGTTAACGCCAGCGTCGTCGCGAGCGCCAATGTTCGTCCAAAAACTCTTATCACCTTGTGAGCCGTTTCCTCGAAGGAGTGCTTTTCAGGACATTACGCATAGCATAGCCTTGATCGCAACCAGTGGGAGGACGGGCATGAATCTGGCGGGACAGCTACGACTGATTGTCGCCGCATTGGCGACGCTGGCGGCAACCGCATGCGTGGCGCAGGCCGAGGAGGCCAATGATTATCCGACGTCGGCGCGTGCCGAATACGTCTATGGCTGCATGAAGGCCAATGGCGAGAGCCGGCAGTCGATCGAGCAATGCTCCTGCTCGATCGACGTTGTGGCCTCGATCGTGTCCTATGAGCGCTATGTCACCGCGGAAACCGCGCTCAGCATGTCCCAGGTGCGCGGCAATCTCGGCGTCCAGTTCCGCACGTCGGAGCAGGCGAACTCGGCTGTGAATGATTTGCGGCGTGCGCAGGCGGAAGCCGAGGTGAGGTGTTTCTGATTTAGCCGCTTAGACGGCGCGATCTTCCTTATCCCTTGCGGGAGAAGGCGGCGCGAAGCGCCGGATGAGGGTCTCTCACCGCGCACTCATCCGTAGCCTCACGTCCCCGGCTTCTCCACATCCCACTCATTGCGGAATATGTGTCCATCCGTATCCTTCGCCTCCGCGCGAAAGCGCTTCGCGCCGTTGGACACATAGGTGAAGCGCAGATTGGGATCTTCCGAGATCGAGATGCCGCCTTCCATCGACAGCACGGGACTGTCGTCCTGCGTCAGCTTCAGCTGGTTGACGAAGAAGGCCGGAACATAGAGCTGCGTGACCTGGTCCATCTGCAGGCCGGAATTATTGGGATGGCCGATCATGATCTGCGCTTCCCGGATGCGGCTGGCCGGCGCCTCCTCCCGCGCGAATTGCCGGTAGCGAATCTGGCCGAGCCGGTTGTTGGCCTCCTCGGCGTTCTTTGCTGCCGGCGCCGAGCAGCCGCCGGAGGCCTTCACATAGACTTTCGAGACATAGAGCTGGCCGTCGCTGAGCTCGGCGACCGCATGGACGTCGGTGTAGTTGTTGACGCGCACGCGCGTGGAGATCTCGGTGACGTTGGCGTCCGGTCCCAGTTCGAACTTCGCCGCCATCGGCGCTGGGTTGCGGTCGATCACCAGCGTGATCGAACGGATGCGGCGGGCATCGGCCGGCGATAGCTTGCTGCGCAGGGTCACCGGCACGATGGCCGCGTCCTCGGCGCGATAGGGCATCTCGATGGCGATCACATCGTTGCCGTCGTTGATCGGACGATTGCTAAAGATGTCCTGCACCAGGCCCGGCCAGGGATCGTAAGCCTCCTCAGCCTGCGCCGGCATAGCGAAGGCTACGCCAAGGATCAAGGCGATCAGGGGCAGGCGGCGTGTGCATCCCGTCATGGTCATAGTCCCGCGGACGAAGTAGTGGGCCTAACGTAGCGCGTTCGCTACTCCCATTCAATTTCCGAAAATGCTGCGGTTGCGTTGCGGGCGTTGTAGTCCTCGAACAGGTCCCAGTGCGACCGCTCCGAGGCGGCCGCCTTGTCTGCGGCGGTTCGGATCGGCTCGCCCTTCTTGTTCGATGCGCGGACGTCCGCCAGCAGCGCCATCAGATAACGCCGTTCATCGGTCAGCGCTGCAGGCCATTCGCTCACGGGTCCGTGACCGGGAACGATTCGCTGCGCCTGAATGCTTGCAAGTTCCCCAAGGATGCCGAGCCAGCCGCGAATGCTGCCGTCCATCACTGGAATATGGCGGAGGAAGACGAGGTCGCCAGCGAACAGCGTCTTGCTCGTCTCGTCCAACACGGTCAGGTCACTGTCGCTATGCCCGGCCGGCCATGCCCGCAAGGTCAGGCGGCGCGAGCCGAGATCGAGCGTCATTGTGTCCTTCACGAGCAGGGTGGGTGGCACGATCTTCACGGGAGAGATCAATTCGTCGCCCATGATGCGTCTAAAATTATCCAGGTAATACGGCCCGCGCGTCGCCAGCGCCTGCGGCAGCCGGCTATGGCCGACGAAGCGGGTGTCCCCGGCAATGAAGGCTGCATTGCCGAAGACATGATCGGGATGGCCGTGGGTGTTGATGACATAGCGGATCGGCTTGCTGGTGCGCGCCCGCACAGCCGCAAGCAGCGCCTCGCCCTCGCGAAGGCTACCACCGGTATCGATCACGGCCACCGCGTCCTCGCCGACGATGAAGCCGACATTGGCGATGGCGCCCTTGTTCTCCCGCGTCATCAGGGCGATGGTCCCGGAGTGTACGAAGATTCCCGGCGCGACTTCGCTCACAGGCAATTCAGCCACGCCGGCGCGTGCTAGCGTCGCTGTCACCAGCAGGGACAAGGCTGCGATCCCAAGAGCGATGCGAGACACTTTTCCGCCTCAGTTCAAAGGGTTTGTGCGCATTGCACTGCAACAAAGCAAAGCCGGCACAAAGTCTGGCAAAACATGGCGCGTCATGCGTTGCATGGCTAGCATTCAAACAAACCGAGGAGGAAGCGCGATGACGGAGGCCGGGCGACATCGTCGCTGGTTGTTTTCACTGTGTGTCCTGATTGCGTCTTGCGCGCTTGGCGACGTCGCGACCGCGCAGACCAGCGAAACCGGTGACCTCTCGTTCGAGCTGGTCGATCCCAAGGTGCTGCGCGTCTGCGCCGATCCGCGCAACCTGCCGTTCTCGAATGAAAAGGGCGAGGGGTTCGAGAACAAGCTTGCCGAGCTGTTTGCGGACAAGCTCCAGAAGAAGCTCGACTATGTCTTTTTCCCGCAAGCCACCGGCTTCGTGCGGATGACGCTCGGCTCGCATCGCTGCGACGTAATCATGGGCTTCCCCCAGGGCGATGACCTCGTACAAGGGACCAATCCTTACTACCGCACGAGCTATGCGCTAGTCGCGAAAGCTGGCGGCGGGCTCGAGGAGGTCGACACCCTCGAGGATACCAGGCTGAAGGGCAAGCGTGTTGGCATCGTTGCCGGCACGCCGCCGGCCACCAACATGGCGATTGCCGGGCTGATGGGTGACGCAAAACCCTATCCGTTGATGATCGACACTCGCTACGACAATTCGGCGCAGGCCATGGTCGATGATCTCACGGCCGGCAAGATCGACGCCGGGGTGCTGTGGGGGCCGATGGCGGGGTTCTACGCGAAGAAGGCCGGCTCGATGCACGTCACGCCGCTGGTGAAGGAAACCACCGGGCCAAAACTGGTCTATCGCATCGGCATGGGCGTGCGTGCCGCCGACCAGAACTGGAAGCGGCAGCTCAACAAGCTGATCCAGGAGAACCAGGGCGAGATCAACAAGATCCTGCTCGACTTCGGCGTTCCGCTGCTGGACGAAAGCGACCGGCCGCTCGGCGCGGAGACGGCCAAGAAGGCGCCATGAGGCGGCATGTTGCCGCCGCGCTCGTCGTTGCCGCGTTCGCGGTGCCGACATTCGCGCAGCAGCAGGAGCCGTTCGAGCCAGAGGGGTTTCGCACCGACAATTACCGCGCGCCGGTACCGGCGACGCTGGCGCGCGCGCGCGTGCTGTCGACTTCCGAGGCGGAGGAGATCTGGCACGCGAAGAGCGGCGCCTTCATCGATGTGCTGCCGCGCGCGCCGAAGCCGAAGAACCTCCCTGAGGGTACCGTCTGGCGTGAGGCGCCGCGCAAAAACATTCCCGGCAGCATCTGGCTGCCGGATACCGGCTACGGCGCGCTTCCGCCGGCCATGGACGCCTATTTTCAGCGCGGCCTCGCGCGTGCCTCGCATGGCAACAAGGCCGCGCTGCTGGTGATCTATTGCCTGGCCGACTGCTGGATGTCCTGGAACGCCGCCAAGCGCGCATTGACTTACGGCTACACCAATGTCGCCTGGTACCCCGAAGGCACCGACGGCTGGGAGCGCGCGAAGCTCCCGACCGAGGAGGCGCAGCCGGAGCAGCGGCCGGAGCAGTAGGCCTTACTGCTTCTGCAGCGTCGTCAACGTGCCTGTGCCGTTATTGTCGGTCGCCGAGTACGTCACCCGATCGCCGGCATGGACGGCATCCAGCATCGCTGCGTCCTTGGTCTTGTACTCCTGGAGCGCGCCGGCGCCGCCCGCGCTGCCGCCGACCGTGCCCTTCTGCGTATGCTGGATCGATATCGTGCCGTTGAGGCGGTCGATCCGCGTGACCATTCCGGTCAGATCGTCAGCAAAAGCGCTGGATGCGAGCACGCTGAAGACTGCAGCGCCTGCGAGGATGAATCTTGCTGTTCCCATCGAGGCCTCCCGGCGTTCGAGATTTACATCGACAAGCCATCCTAGATCGATTTGGTTCCGGCAGATAGGGCGGCCAAGGCCGGCGGTCGCGTCGAGATTGCGGGAACTTGTGTGCGAGCGGTCAGCGAGGCTGACGCTATTCCATTTCCTGCTGGATCACCCGCCCGAGGGCGAACAGGCGCTGGTCGATCGTGGTTGGAACCTCGCAGACGAACCGCACAACGTTGTGACGGTCCTCGAAAATGCGGGTCTTCCAGATCAGCTCATTGCTGAGCGCTTCGACTTTGGCCTCATCGGGAGGCGTTGCGCCCTGGAGCGCCTGGAGCTGAATCGACTCCTCGCGGATCTTGTCGGCGGCTTCGCGCTGCTTGCGGCTGACGCGTTCGAGCCCGTTCATGACCTGGGCGCGCTGGGCGTTGAGCGTGTCGAACAGACCGGCGAACAGCAGCTTCGCATTCGCGGTCTTGTCGGCCGCGGAGCCCGCCAAAAACTCCTTCACCGATCTCTCGGCTTCGTCCAGCGGGGTCTTGCGCGCCGACAGTTTCGTGACCAGCGCGCTCACCTTGGCGTCGTCCTTCCACTTGTTCTGCACGTCATCGAGTGCCGGGCCGGCCCAGACGGCGGCAAGCGAGATCTCCGGCACTTTTGCCTGCGTGCAGGGCCAGTCGGGATAGCGCGGATCGGCCGCGCGTGCCGCCGTGCTCGCGACTGCAAGCAGCAGAGCGGCCATGGCCAGAACCCGAACCTTCATCCTTCGCCTCCCGCGGGGCCTCGTCGCGCCAGCCCGCGCGAGGGATCATAGGCATAGATCGCCCCGATCATGAACACGATTGTGCAGCTGGCGACCACCGCCAGCGAGACCCAGTTGATCTGTCCGTACAGCGCAAAACGGATCAGCTCGACCGCATGGGTGAACGGATTGGCCTCGCAGAGATAATAGAGATAGGGGCTGCCCTCCTGTACGCGCCAGAGCGGGTAGAGCGCGGAGGAGGCGAAGAACATCGGGAAGATCACGAAGTTCATCACGCCGGCGAAGCTTTCGAGCTGCTTGATGCCGGAAGAGATCAGCATGCCGAGCGAGCCCAGCATCAGGCCGGACAGGATCAGTGCCGGCAGCACGGTGAGATAGCCGATCGGAGGCGGAGTGATGTCCCAGAACCAGGCGATCAGCAGGAACGCATAGACCTGGAGCAGCGACACTGCGGTGCCCGCGAGCAGCTTGCAGAACAGCAGGAAGCCGCGCGGCAGCGGGCTCACCAGCAGCGTGCGCATGTTGCCCATCTCGCGGTCATAGACCATCGACAGCGAGGATTGCATGCCGTTGAAGAGCTGGATCATCGCCATCAGCCCTGGCGCGATGAAGACCTCGTAGAGGATGTAGGTCTCGTAAGGCGGGATGATGGAGATACCGAGCACCTGGCGGAAGCCGGCGGCGAAGATGAACAGCCACACCAGCGGCCGCACCAGCGCCGAGACGAAGCGCTCGCGCTGATGCAGGAAGCGCAGGCCTTCGCGCCAGACGATGCCGGTGAGGCAGGTCATGTATTCCTGGAACGAGAATCCGCGCGGCGCCCCGCGTGTTGTGATGCTGCTCATGCGCCGCCTCCGGGCATGGTCTGCGCACCGGTCAGGCGCATGAAGGCGGTGTTGACGTCCTGCGCGCCGGCCTCCGCGACCACGAGGCTCATCGGCCCCTGCGCCAGCACCTTGCCCTGATGCAGCACCACGAGGTCGTCACCGGGCATGATCTCGTCGAACAGATGCGTGGCCCAGAGCACGCCGATGCCTTGCTCGGTCACGAGTTGGCGGACATGGCTGATGATGTCGGCGCGCGCCTTGACGTCGAGGCCTACGGTCGGCTCGTCCAGCAATAGCAGGCGCGGCCGGTGCAACAGTGCGCGGGCGATCTCCAGCCGCCGCATCTGCCCGCCCGAGAGATCGCGCACCTTGCTGCCGGCGCGCTCGGCAAGCCCGATGCGGCCGAGCAGTTCAGCGGTGCGCGTGGCCGCTTCGCGGCGGCTGATGCCGTGGAGAGCTGCGTGATAGAGCAAATTCTGCGTCAGCGACAGATCGAGATCGAGCGTGCGTGGCTGGAACACGACACCGAGCAGCCGCAGCGCCTCGCCGGGGTTCTTGCTGATGTCATGGCCGAAGATGGAGGCGCGGCCGGACTGGATGCCGAACAGGCGTGTGATCAGCGAGAACAGCGTGCTCTTGCCGGCGCCATTGAGTCCGAGCAGCGCTGTGAAGCTCGCGGGCTGTACGTTGAAGGAGACGTCCATCAGCGCGCGGCGCGGGCCATAGGCGTGGCTGACGCTGTCGATCGACAGTGCCGCGACGCCGCTGCTCGTGATTGTCGGTATCGCCGCCGGATCGGGCCGTGGCGTCTCGCGGTGTTCGGCGATGGGAGCGGGGCTGGTCATGGCGCGATCGTGATGCCCCAGGGCAGTTCGCCCACCTGAATGGTCTTGATCACTTTTTGCGCGGCGACGTCGATCACCGAGACATCGTTCGAGACGCCGTTGGTGGTGAGCAGATATTTCTCGTCCGGCGTGAACGCCATGTGCCAGACCCGCTGTCCCACCAGCAGGTATTTCGTCACCTTGCGCGAGGCGGTATCGACCACGGCGACGCGGTTGGCTGGACCGAGCGCGACGAAGGCGGTCTTGTCGTCTTTGGTCATGCCGATGCCGACCGGCTGGATGGCCTCCTTCCTCAATCCCGGGATTTCGAAATTGACCTTGCCGATCACCTCGTGCTTGCCGGGATCGATCACCGAGACCGTGCCGCCGATCTCCGAGGACACCCACAATTCGGACGCGTCGTGCTTGAATTCGGCAAAGCGCGGCCGCGCGTCGACCAGCACGTTGGCGACGATCTGGCGCGACGATGTGTCGATGAAATGGGCCATGTTGGTCGTCTCGGACGTGTTGATCAGCGTCTTGCCGTCGGGGCTGATGGTCATGCCCTCGGGCTCTACCCCGACCTGGATGTCGCCGAGGCGGGCGCGCTTTTCGAGGTCGATCACGGTCACCGTGTTGTCGTTCTCGTTGGCGACATAGAGTATCTTGCCGGCGGCATCCTGGGCGAACAATTCCGGGTCGGGCCCGGAGGGCAGGCTGTCCACCACGCTTTGCGTCTTGGCGTCGATCATCTGGATGGTGTCGTCGTCGCCGACCGCGACCATCACGAACTTGCCGTCGCGCGTGAAATCGATGCCGCGCGGGCGCTGGCCGACCTTGATGGTCTTGGTCACGGTCCAGCTCTCGGTGTCGATCACGGACACCGTGTTGCTCTTCTCGTTCGAGACATAGGCGATGAACGCATGCGCCGGCGCTGCGGCGAGTGTCAGCCCGGACAAGAGCCCAACACGCCACATGCGCGACATCATCATCCTCACTTCAATTTGCATTTGCTCTCCGGACGGTCATAGCCGAGCGTATCGAGTTCGGAGACCTGGTGCAGAAAACCTTCCTGCGGCGAGACCGACACCACCATGCGGCCGTCGACCAGCAGGATCGGCTGGCGCAATTGCAGGTTCCAGTCGCGCAGCGTCAGCTTTGTGCCCTTGAAGGCCGCGACCGAGAAATCCGGACCCTTGATGAAATCGGTGACCTTCTTGACGTCGCCCGAATTGGTGCGCGAGGTGGCTTCCCCAAGCATGCGCACCGCGGTCCAGGCCTGCATGTCGAGCGCGCTCATGCGCCGCGAATTCAGCTTGATGAAGCGGTTCTGCATCTGGATCGCGCCCCACTGGTCCTGTGCCGCGTCCCAGCTTCGCGCCACGAGGCCGGCCGAGCCCGCGACGGGGCGCGGGTCCCAGGTGCGATAGGGCAAATAGGCAGCGAATACCTCGCTCTCGTCGGCGGCGACGAGCACGTCATAGGCCGGTGCCTGTTGCGTGAACACCGGCATCTGCCGCTGGATCTGCGTCACGCCGGAGTCCGTGCGGCGCGCGCCGCCCTTGTCCTCGAAGCTGCGCTCCTGCACGATCTTGGCCCCGAACCGGGTCGCCGTGCGCCGGAGCGCGTCGGCGAACAGCTTGTCCTCGTCATGCGAGCCGACCACCAGCAGCCAGCGCTTCCACTGCTTCCACACCAGATATTGGCCGAGCGCATCGGCGAGCATCGCGCGCGTCGGCGCGGTGTGGATGACATTGGCGCGGCAATCGGCCTCGCGCAGCCGCTCGTCGATCGCCCCGGCGTTGAACAGCAGCGTGCCGCGCTCGCGCAGGGCATCTGCGACCTTCAGCAGCGCATCAGCCGGCAGGTCGGCGATGACAAAGCCGTTGCGTGCGGCGAGGTCGGTCGCGGCCTGCACGACATCCTCGCCCTCCTTGATACGCCGCTCCTCCAGCGCAAAACGCTGGTTGAGGAATTTTCCGGTGGTGTTGTTGTCCTCGATGGCGAGGCGCGCGCCGGCGACGCCGTCATTCTCCGCGGGCTGCTCGACCAGCGACAGCGTCGATCTGGCGCCGGCGACGCCGAGATAGCCGACGCCGATCATGACGGGATCGGCCGCGAGCGCGCTCGTCGCAGCAAGACCCAGGCCGATCAGGCCGACCAACCATCGGATCATGTTTCCTCCAGATCTTCTCCCCGGCTTGACCGCCGGTGGAGAATTGTCTCTGCTAAAGCATGACCGATTTGTCAGGGCATGCAACCCCGCATTTCGCCCCCGCGCTGCCACTCCGGGAATCACGATCATGCGAGCGCTGATATGTTTCGCAGCTTTGTTGTTGACGGGCTCGGCCGCGCTCGCCGATCCGCCGAAACTCGCGGTGTTCGACTTTGAATTGATCGATACCAGCCTGCCCGGCGAGTTCTATGGCTCGAAGCCGGAGGAGGCGCGGCTAGACCTCATCAGCGAGCAGTTGCGCAAGGCACTGGTTGAGTCAGGCAGGTTCCAGCTGCTCGATATCGCGCCGATCCGGGACGCCGCCCGTCACGCCAATCTGCAGGCCTGCGGCGGCTGCGACCTCAAGCTTGCCGGGGAGTTGGGCGCCGACCTGGAGATCACCGGCATGGTGCAGAAGGTCTCGAACCTGATCATCAATCTCAACATCTATTTGCGCGACGTGAAGACCGGCACCATGATCACGGCCGCCAGCGCCGACATGCGCGGCAACACGGATGAATCCTGGACGCGCACGATGAGCTATTTGATTCGCAACCGGTTGCTGGCGCCGAATTACGGCAAACCGTGAGGGGAGCTCTCACCCCTTCAATCTCTCCGCGTGCCAGTGCAGGTGATCGCCCATGAAGGTCGAGATGAAATAATAGCTGTGGTCGTAGCCTGCCTGCCGCCGCAGCGTCAGCGGAATGTTGGCTTTCGTGCAGGCGGCCTGCAGCAATTCAGGACGAAGCTGCTCCTTCAGGAAATTATCAGCCTCGCCGACGTCGACCAGGAAGCCTGAAAACTTCGCGCCGTCCTCGATCAGCGCCACCGTGTCGTGGCTGCGCCAGGTATCCGTGTTGGGACCGAGATAGCCGGTCAGCGCCTTGATGCCCCAGGGCACCAGCGACGGCGCCACGATCGGGGCGAAGGCGCTGGCTGCGCGAAAACGGTGCGGGTTGCGCAGCGCCACCGTCAGCGCGCCGTGGCCGCCCATGGAGTGCCCCATCACCGATTGCCGCTTGGCATCGACCGGAAAATTCTCGGCGACCAGCTTCGGCAGCTCGTCGGTGACGTAGCTCCACATGCGGTAATTGCGCGAAAACGGGGCTTCCGTCGCGTCGACATAGAAGCCGGCGCCAAGACCGAAATCATAGGCATTGTTGGCATCGCCCGGCACGTCGGGGCCCCGCGGGCTGGTGTCGGGCGCGACAAAGATCAGGCCGAGCTCGGCGCAGGCTTTGCGGAATTCGCCCTTCTCGGTGACGTTGGCATGGGTGCAGGTGAGCCCGGAGAGATACCAGACCACGGGCAGCTTCGCGCCGTCCGCATGCGGGGGAACATAGACCGAGAACACCATGTCGGTTCCGGTCGCCTGGCTCGCATGGCGGTATACGCCCTGCACGCCGCCATAGGATGTATTGGTCGAGACAGTCTGAATCGTCATGCATTTATGCTCCGTGGCATCTAACCACATCAGGATTGCAACGCTTGTGTGACCGAATTCGCGACGATGTCAGGCGACGCCGCTGTCGATCGCCAGCCGCACCAGTTCGACCGAGGTCTTGACCCCGAGCTTCTGGCGCATGATCGAGGAGGTGTTGGCGACCGTCTTGTAGGACGACTGCACCAGCCAGGCGATCTCTGACAGGCTCTTGCCGGCGCTGAGCAGCCGCAGGATTTCCATCTCGCGCGCGTTCAGCTTCGACAGCGGATTTTGCGCCAGCGTGGGCCCTGCGAAGGCGATGCTGCGCGCGATCGCGCTCGGCAGATAGGTGCCGCCGTTGCCGACGGTGCGGATCGCCTCGACGAGGTCGTCGGGATCGCCGGTCTTGGAGACGTAGCCCTTGGCGCCGCACTCGATCGCGCGCGCGGCGAAAGCAGGGTCGTCGTTCATGCTGAACATGATGATGCGGGCCTCGGGCGCGCGCTCGAGGATGCGGCGCGCGAGCTCGAAGCCGGAGACGGTCGGAAGGTTGATGTCGATGATCGAGAGGTCGGGGCGCTCGACGATGAAGACGCACTCGCCGTCTTCGGCGTCGGCGGCCTCCAGAATCTCGATCTCGCCCTCGTCGGCCAGCACGGCACGGCAGCCGGAAGCCACGATGGGATGATCGTCGACGATCAAAATGCGCATAGGCGTTCCTCGTGACAGCGTGCTCCCCGTGATAGGATTGGCCTGTTTCGCGCCCGGCCGGGATTGCTGTACGCTTTCGATTAGATATCGGGCGCTTCGTCTCTGTCAACGTCATCGGACAGGCGCTGGTCATCCTTCGCGGGGGTACGGGCGACACCAATGTGGCAAGATCTCTCTTTGCGCGGGCGTATTAACCTGCTGCTGGCGCTGCTGCTGGCGCTGGGGCTCGCGGTCAATATCGGGCGGCAGGTCGCCGAAGCTGGACCCCGCGTGCAGGCCGAGGACCAGAGCGTGATCCGGCTCGCGCGCGAATTCATCGAGATGATCGTGGCCGATCTCAACGAGGCGCCCGATCCGGATGCGAGATTGAATCAGATTGCGCGCGATCTCAGCCGCCTGCGCCATGTCAGCATCGCGCTTCAGGACGAAGGCGGCAGCCCGCTGACGCAGCCCCGAACTGACGCCGATGACGAGGCGCGGGGGCCGCCGGCCTGGTTCGTCAGCCTGGTCCATCCCGAGCAGACCGCGGTCAGCGTGCCGGTCTCAATCCATGGCAAGCCGGGCTCGCTCCTGATCACCTCGCATCCCGATGACGAGATCGCCGAGATATGGGACGCCATCGTGACCCAGCTCGAGGTCGGCTCGGTGATCGCGCTGGCGCTGTTCCTGGTGATGATGAATGTGGTCGGCCGGGCGCTGGCGCCGCTCCAGTCTCTGGCGGATGTGATGGCCGAGCTCGAAGGCGGGCGCTATCAGGCGCGCGTTACGCCGGGAGGCGCGCCGGAGCTCGCTGCGATCTGCACCAAGCTCAACCATCTTGCCGCAACGCTCAGCGAGGCGGTCGAGGACAAGCGGCGCCTCGCCGAACGCACGGTGTCGCTCCAGGACGTCGAGCGCAAGGAGATCGCGCGCGAGCTCCATGACGAATTCGGGCCATATCTGTTCTCGCTGCGCGCGCATGCCAGCGCGCTGGCGAAGCAGGCGGACGGACGCGCCCCGAGTGCGGACGCCGTGCGCAAACACGGCAGCGCCATGCTGGAGCAGATCAACGCCCTGCAGCAGTTCAATCGCCGCGTGCTGGAGCGCCTCCGGCCCGTCGGCCTCGCCGAACTCGGCCTGCGCCAGGCGCTGGAATCGCTGTCGCGGCTGTGGCGGGAATCGCATCCCGATGTCGCCATCGAGACCGTGATCTCGCCGGCGCTTGGGGTGACCGGCGAGACCGCCGACCTCACCATCTACCGGATCGTGCAGGAGGCGCTCACCAACGTGTTCCGCCACGCCGGCGCCACCGCGGTCAATGTCGTCATCGAGCCGGTGGAGCCGGCGGCGGGCGACGGCCGCGGCTGCGCCCGGGTACGCGTCAGCGACAATGGCCGCGGCATGGAGCCGGGCCAGAAGCTCGGCTTCGGCCTGGTCGGCATGCGCGAGCGGATCCTGGCGCTGGGCGGCACGCTCAACGTCGTCTCCGGCGATGGCGGTTTGACCGTCGAGGCGATGGTTCCGACGGCGGCGGCCTGATCGGGAAAAATTCCCGATTTCGTCGGGAAAACGGGTGCGGATTTCGCCCGACCTTTTGTGGCTGGCGCACGCATTGCTGCCGATTACACTCGTCTCGACCCAACTGGCGCAGATCAAAACAGCCGGCGGTCACGGATGGGAAGGCAGGGATGGGCAAAGCTCATTGGGTCAAGGCTCTTCGGTTCAAGGCTCTTCGGTTCAAGGCTCTTTGGTTCAAGCGTCGTTTGTTGATGGCTTCGGTGTCGACCGGGCTGGTGTCCGGGTTGGTCTTCGCGCTTCCCGCGGGGGCCGCGCAGGACGAGGAGACCAACGTCCAGAACCTGCCGCCGGTCGAGGTGACGGCACCGCCGCCGTCAACGGCGCGGCGCAGTGCGCCAACGCGAGCGGTGGCGCATGTCGGGGCGCCGTCATCCGCCAGCCCCAAGACGCGCATCTACGTCTACCCGACCGCGCCGGGTACCGGCAGGGGTCTCGATGTCGACAAGGTTCCCTCAGCCATCAACGCCGTCGATCCCGGCCAGATCAAGCGCACCGGTTCGCTGAACATTACCGACGCGCTGCGTGACAACATCGCCGGCGTCAACATCAGCGAGGCTACCGGCAATCCGTTTCAGCCGGATGTCGAATTCCGCGGCTTCGTCGCCTCGCCCGTGACGGGCACGCCGCAGGGCCTTGCGGTGTACCAGAACGGCGTTCGCATCAACGAAGCCTTCTCCGACGCCGTCAACTGGGACCTGATCCCGACCGCCGCGATCAGGTCGGTGACGCTGGTGACCAACAATCCCGCCTTCGGCCTCAACGCGCTGGGCGGCGCGATCAATCTGCAGATGAAGCACGGTTTTACCTATCAGGGGGCGGAGCTTGATCTCATGGGCGGCTCGTTTGGCCGCATCCAGGGCTCGGCGCAATGGGGCAAGACGGTCGACAAGAACTACGGCGTCTACGCCGCGCTCGAAGGCCTGCATGACAATGGCTTCCGCAATTTCTCCCAGTCGGATATGCGGCGCTTCTACGCCGATGTCGGCTACAAGGCCGGCGACAGCGAATTCCACGCCAACATGGGCGTGGCCAAGAACGATTTCGGCGCCAGCGCCACCGTCCCGGCCGAGCTGCTCGACAAATATTGGGGCGCGACCTACACGACGCCGCAGACAACCTCCAACCGCGTCGGCTATCTCAATTTGACCGGCAAGGTCGATGCCACGCCGACCTGGACACTCGAAGGCACCGCCCATGTGCGCAGGTACGAGCAGAAGCTCGTCGACGGCAATCCGACCGACACGCAGGAATGCACCGATCCGGGACTCGCTGGCCTTCTTTGCTTCGGCGACGGCGCGACACCGGCCAACGGCACGAACGGCCTGCCGCTTGCCAATCCTTTCGCGTCGGGCACGATCCTCGGCGAGATCGACCGCAGCTCGATACGTTCGACGACGTTCGGCGTGTCAGGGCAGGCCACCAACACCGACCAGCTGTTCGGGCACGACAACCGCTTCGTGATGGGCGCGACCTATGACGCCAGCGTCACGCGCTACAACGCCGCCGCCGAGATCGGCACGATCGGAGAGAACTACGTCGTCAGCGGCGGCGGCCTCTTTCTGGGGCCGACCGGCGTACCTGATACCGTTGCCGGCCCTGTCTCGCTGCGGACCGTCAACCAGTATAACGGCCTCTACGCAATGGACACGTTCAATATTACGGACGCCTTCGCCGTCACCGCCGGCGGCCGTTTCAACGTGGCGCGCATCACGCTAGAGGATCAGCTCGGGACCGATCTCAACGGTGATCACACCTTCACCCGTTTCAATCCGGTGATCGGCGGCACCTACAAGATCACGCCGGAGTTGACGGCCTATGCCGGCTATTCCGAGGCCAACCGCGTGCCGACGCCGCTCGAGCTCGGCTGCTCAGATCCAGCCCGTCCCTGTCTCATCGCCGCGTTTCTCGTCTCCGATCCGCCGCTGAAGCAGGTCGTGTCCAAGACCGTGGAAGCGGGCCTGCGCGGCAGCAGGGAGCTGAGCATCGGCACGCTCGGCTGGAAGGTCGGCGGCTTCCGCGCCACCAATTACGACGACATCGTCGCCATCCCCGTTCCCGGCCGCACCGGCTTCGGCTATTTTTCCAACGTCGGCCGCACAAGGCGGCAGGGCCTCGAGGCCGAAATCAACATCAAATCGCCGACGCTGCAATTCCAGGCGAGCTACGCCTTCGTCGACGCGCGCTTCCTCGACGCATTGAGCATCGGCTCCAACAGCCCGTTCGCCGATGGCGACGGCAACATCCAGGTCTCGCCCGGCAACCAGCTCCCGGCCATCCCGCGCCACCGCGTCAAGATCGGCGTCGACTATGCCGTTACCGATGTCTGGAAGGTCGGCGGCAACGCGCTGTTCGTCTCCAGCCAATATCTGGTCGGCGACGAATCCAACCAATATGCGAAGCTGCCGTCCTACACCGTGTTCAATCTCCACACGTCCTACCAGGTGACCAAGGCCATCCAGCTCTACGGCAAGATCGACAACATCTTCGACAGGCGCTACGCGACCTATGGACAGTTCTTCGACACGGGAGCCGTGCCCAACTTCACCAATGGCGGCGCCGGGTTCACCGACCCGCGCTCGCTCAGCCCGGCACGGCCGCGTGCGTTCTATGCGGGGATGCGGGTGACGTTCTGATTTTGCCCGGTCAGCCCAGGCTGGCGTGGGGTCACGAAGAGAGTTGGGGCCAGCGCCGCCCGTCGTGGCGTGTCGCCAGGGGTGCGTTCTACCTCAAGCCGATTGACTCATTGTTCATGTTTTGTTCTTATGCTGGTCGTCCAGCCAAGGGAGCGCGCCGTGGACAACCGCATCAATGAAATCCGCAGAGTCATCAGAGCATTACGCGTCAGCATGCGTGAGGCCGAGGCCATCATGCATGAGCAAATCAACCGGGACGAAGACTGCACCTTCGTCGCCGGGGAAGTCATGAAGATGCGTACGGTGATGAGCGGGCTCGTCCAGGAGCGGACCGCTCTCGGCGACACCGACCCGATCGTCGTCGCCAGCCTCTTCATCCCCCGCCGGCGACCGACGCCGCCGCGCCTCCATGTTGGGAGGCGTCGCCTTGTCCCGCCGCGAGAGGTGGCCCGGGCATGAAAGGAGAGAAGCCGACCTATTTCTCCGACATGCAGGAGCCGCCGGAATTCCTGAAGGCGCTCGATCATGCGCGGCGGCTGTCCTGCTATGAAGGCTGGTGCCGCATGCATATCGAGGCCATCCAGGTCGCGATCGATCAGTACGCGGAAGCAGCCCTCGGCAATCGGGAGTTCTTCCTCAACAAGCCACACAGCATCGGCGGAAGCCGCAGCCGCGGCGACATACCCTGACGTCGAGCACCATCCAATGGCGGCGCCGGGGTCCCGGAAGTCCTCCGCGGCAGCGATGCATTTCAGCCCGGCCATCGGCGCGCGGGCGCAGCTTGGCGGCAAGTTGATTTTTACCGATCGGAAACCATGGCGAATGATCCGAAAATTTTAACGAAACGACTTGGCGGTCTCTGCGTCGGTTTGTCGGAGGGCCCGTCCGATGACAGAGCGCCAGTTGAGAGACCAGGAATTCCAGATCGCGCGTTACAGGCGTCTGGAGCGCGAAGTGACCGATCCGCTTGCGGCTTGCCTGCTTCACAGCATCATCGAAGATTTGGAAGCCGAGCTGCGCAGGGACAGCCCGGATTGGCACGGGCCGCGCGATTAACCGTTTCTTAGTGCTGATCGTGCGGATTGTTGCGAGGGGAATGCCAGGGGAGACTGCTCCCATGCTGAAGGACGGCACATATGCGGCGTGGTACAAGACGCCGCTCGACCAGGGTACCGGGATCGTCCATGTCGCGGACGGCCAGATCTGGGGCCGTGACAGCCTGATGACCTACCACGGTTCGTGCAAGGTCGATGGAGATCGCTTCACCGCGACCGTGTCGACGAAGCGGCATACCGCCGGACGTGCAACGGTCTTCGGCAGCGACGACGAACTGACGCTGGACATCGAGGGAAACTGCCCCGGCAAGATTGCGACTTACGCCGCGACGGCACAACAGACGCCGGGAATGATCCTGCAGGGAACGCTCATTCTCACGGAACAGCAGCCACCGGCACCTGAACGAACCGGGCAGGTGCCCGCGTTCCATCCCGACAAGCTGCCAAAGCTCCCGAAGCGCTCGCGCTGATCGCAGGAGCAAGCGCGCCAGCCCCCGATCGTCTTGGCTGATGGATTCCTTCAGCCATCAAGCAGATCACTGCGAATACGAAAGCTGATCTTCCGTAACGACCCGCTCAATTTTCTCCGACTTGCACTTGATGCGGTATCGGAGACGTCCGTCGGACTCGATCGGCATATGCTGGACGATGGTGTAAATCATCGGTTGATCGGTTGCGGCACGTCCTTGTGGACCTTGGGGCTGGTGGCGAACGTCTTCGTTTAGCTTGTAGGCAAACGACATATATCTACCTCGAAATTCACAGTTGCTCTGGCGCGGGGTCAGTCGTTGGCCTGTCAGGACAGGCGCTAAGTCAAGCGAAAGGGGTCACCACAGTCTCAACCGTTAAAAACCGCGCCATGATCCGGTCGTCTCCTGCTTGACTGGTGCAGGCAGTTGATCAGGCTCTCTGGATTGGTTTGCTCCGACGCTGCGGCTCAAGCTACGAACTGGCTCACCCACTAGCTGGTCCACAGCAGCCTTCCCTGGCTGGAGCGGCGATGGCTGCACCATACATCACATTTGGGAACTTTGGTCGTAAATTCGGAGGGGGTTTATTGCATTCTCCAAGCATGCGGCCCGAATCTCGCAGGGAACTGACGACTTCCCTTCCGGATTGGGCTGGGAACTTCGAGCTCCAGATGAGACGCTGGGGCTTGGCATCGGAACGTGCAGAGATATGGCGACCCTGCTTGTGGAAGCTGCGCGCCTCCTCGGATTTGGGAGCAGGATCGCTTCCGGTTATTTGTACGACCCGGGCATGAGCCGCGTTGGCTCAGCCGGCTCCGGTTCGACCCCCGCCTGGGCGGATCTATGTTCCGGGCGCCGGATGGATTACGTTTGACCCAACCAGCCAGAGTGTGGGGGGCCACAATTTGATCCCTGTCGCTGTGGCGCGGGATATCCGCCAAGTGACGCCGGTATCTGGAAGTTATGCGGGAACGAGCTCGGCGACCGGAATGACGGTGGACGTCAGTGTTTCGGCTTTGGGGTAGGTCGGCCGGGCGATCCCCGTGGCCTGTTGCAGACAGCTTTGTCGCATCCGGCAATTCTGCATTCTCAGCCCTCGGCTCGCTCGCTTCTCAAACGACCTGCGACGCGCCATGGTGCCGCCGCAAGAGCATCGCCCCGGAGCAGCATCAATGTCGGACAAGGTCTCGCGTCGCCAGTTTGCCAAGCTGGCGGGATTGTCCGCCGCCGGGCTGGCCAATCCGCTGGAGGCCGCCGAGGTCAAGCCCGCACCTGCGCCGCGAGGCATGAATGGATTTCCTCCGGGCTTCGTCTGGGGCACAGCGACCTCGTCCTATCAAGTCGAGGGCGCGGTCAATGAGGACGGGCGAGGGGCCTCGATCTGGGACAAGTTCGTCCGCATCCCCGGCAAGATCGAGGACGGTAGCACCGGCGACCGCGCCAACGAGCATTATCACCGCTACAAGGAGGACATCGCGCTCATCAAGGAGCTCGGCTGCAAGGCCTATCGTTTCTCGGTGGCCTGGCCGCGGGTGTTTCCGGACGGCGACGGCAAGCCGAATCCGAAGGGGCTCGACTTCTACAATCGCCTGATCGACGAGCTCCTGAAGAACGGCATCGAGCCGTGGCTGACGCTCTATCATTGGGACCTGCCGCAATCGCTCCAGGACCGCTTTGGCGGCTGGCGCTCGACGGAGACCTGCAAGATCTTCGGCGACTATGCGGCCTATGTCGCCGAGCATCTCACCGATCGCGTCAAGAACGTGTTCACGCTGAACGAGAGCGGCCGCTTCGTCTATTTCGGCTACGGCATCGGCATCGACGCGCCGGGCGTGACGTTGCCGCAAGCCGAGGTCAACCAGATCAGGCACAACAGCGCGCTCGCGCACGGGCTCGCGGTGCAGGCGGTGCGCGCGCATGGCCGCCGCGGCACGCGGGTGGGGCCTGCCGAAAACATCGATGCCTGCGCGCCCGCGATCGACACGCCCGAGAACGTCCGCGCCGCCGCGATCGCGCTGCGCGAGATGAATGCCGGCTACCTCAACGTCATCATGACCGGCCAGTACACCGACGCCTTCCTGAAATTCGCCGGACGTGACGCGCCGAAATACACCGACGCGGAGCTGAAGATCATCTCTTCGCCGGTCGATTTCCTCGGTCTCAACATCTACGCGCCGCAGAACTATGTCGTCGCCTCCGACCAGGGCGCGGGCTTCATGCCGCTGCCGATCCCGAAATCGTTCCCGCACATGAATTCGGACTGGCTGCGCGTCGGCCCCGAGACGATCTACTGGGTGCCGAAGCTGGCGGCCAAGATCTGGAAGACGGATGCGATCTATATCAGCGAGAACGGCACCTCCGGCGAGGACGTCGTGACGCCCGACGGCAAGATTTACGACACCGACCGCATCATGTATCTGCGCAACTACCTCGCCCAGCTCCAGCGCGCCACCGCCGAGGGCGTGCCGGTGCGCGGCTACTTTCTCTGGAGCCTGATGGACAATTTCGAATGGGTGTTCGGGCTCAACAAGCGTTTTGGGCTCTACCACGTCAATTTCGACACGCAGGTGCGTACGCCTAAACTCAGCGCCAGTTTCTATCGCAACGTCATCGCGAAGAACGCGGCGGGGGTGTGATTGCTCTCCCTCACCCCATGCTTGCGGGGCGCGACGAGCTTCGCCGCATTGACTCCCTTCGCCTCCTGATTCAAAACGCCTCTAACCATTCAAAAAGAGGAAAACGCCAATGACCGACGCACTCATCATCGATGCCTGCCGGACCCCGCGGGGCGTCGGCAAGGCCGGCAAGGGGGCGCTTTCGGGCATTCATCCGCAGCAGCTCGGTGCGACCGTGCTGCGCGCGCTCGCCGAGCGCACCGGCATCGACACCGCCGATGTCGACGACATCGTCTGGGGCTGCAGCGCGCAGGTCGCGACCCAAGGCGGCGATCTCGGCCGCATGTCGGCGCTGGACGCCGGCTACGACGTGCGCGCGAGCGCCGTGACGCTCGACCGCTTCTGCGGCTCCGGCATCACCAGCGTCAACATGGCGGCAGCTTCGATCATGTCCGGCAGCGAAGACCTCGTCATCGCCGGCGGCTGCGAGATGATGTCGATGGAAGGACGTCGCGGCGGCGGACCGATGATGATGGACTCAGGCAATCTGCGCCTGCGCGCGCGGCATCCGCAGTCGCATCAAGGCGTCTGCGCCGACGCGATCGCCACGCTGGAAGGCATCACGCGAAGGGACGTCGATGCGCTCGGGCTCGAAAGCCAGAAGCGCGCAAGCTTTGCGATCGCGCACGGCCACTTCGAGAAGAGCCTCGTGCCGGTGCATCGCGAGGACGGCAGCCTCGCGCTCGACCATGAAGAATATCCGCGGCCGCAGACCACGATGGAAGGCTTGAGCGCATTGAAGCCCGCATTCCCTGCCGTCGCCGATTATGCGCTCGACGACAAGGGCACGACCTATCGCGGCCTCATCCTGCAGAAGTATCCGGACCTCGAGATCGACTTCATGCACCACGCCGGCAACTCGTCCGGCGTCGTCGACGGCGCCGCGGCGATCCTTCTCGCCTCGCCCGCTTACGCCAAGGCGCACGGCCTTAAAGCCCGCGCCCGAATCGTCGCGATGGCGAACATGGGGGACTCGCCGACCCTGATGCTCAACGCGCCGGTGCCGGCGACGCGTAAGGTGCTGGCGAAGGCGGGGCTGACCATCGACGACATCGATCTGTTCGAGATCAACGAGGCTTTTGCGGTGGTCGCGGAAAAATACATCCGCGACCTCAAGCTCGACCACGCCAGGGTCAACGTCAATGGCGGCTCGATCGCGCTCGGCCATCCCATCGGCGCCACCGGCTCGATCCTGATCGGCACTGTGCTCGACGAGCTCGAACGGCGCGACCTCAAGCGCGGCCTCGTCACCATGTGCGCGGCCGGCGGCATGGCACCCGCCGTCATCATCGAGCGCGTCTAGCGAACCTTCTCTTCACCTCTCCCCGTAAAAATGGGGAGAGGGAGAGCGGCCGCGGTGCGATCCGCCTTATTTTTCAGGGTGAATCGCGCGCCTCCTTTCACAAAGAGGCCGGTCGTCGCTTGTCGAAAGCATCGAATCAGCTTTAGCAAGGCTGCGTGCGGGCCTTTGAAACAAGGTAAAATCCGCTGCCCGAGGCTCCTTCCGCACTGGAAGTGGCTAAAATGCAGGGTTTTTTGCCACAGAGGGCCAAAAAAGCCCGTAAAACCGCGACAAAACTGTGCAGAAGGCTATAGGCCTTCGCCGGTTGGTCTAATATGCAGCCGTCAACGAATCAGAGGAGACACGATGGCCACCCAAATGTCGAAATCGCAGCTGATCGAAAAGATTGCGACCACCACCGAGCTTTCCAAGCGCGACGTCAAGAGCGTCATGGAGACGCTGACGGATGTCGGCCACAAGGAGCTCAAAAAGAACGGCCTGTTCCTGGTGCCGGGCTTCGCGAAGTTCGTGGTCATCAAGAAGCCCGCCACCAAGGCGCGCAAGGGCACCAACCCGTTCACGGGTGAAGAGATGATGTTCAAGGCCAAGCCGGCCCGGAAGATCGTCCGCGCCCGCCCGGTCAAGGCCGCCAAGGACGCTGTGGGCTAACAACGCAAAGGCCCCCTCGAGCGAGGGGGCCTTTTGTTCGGGGCTGCCGCGAGGGCTTGAGACGGAGGGCTCAACCCTTGCGGCGCTTCACCCGGACCGGGACCGGCTGAAGCCGCGGTCCTGACGCCAGGGCATCGCGAACCCCGTCGAGGGCGCGGTCGAGCAATTGGCGCAGCCGCTGCGTCTTCCGCGATCGCTTCGCTCTTTCCAGCAGTTTCTTCATCGCCTTCACTCCGCCGCTTCGACCTTGGCACCGACAGGTTCGAGCGCAGCGGCGATGGCCTCGTCGACGCGCTCCAGCCAGATGAATTCGAGGTTGTCCCGCGCGCTCTGCGGGATGTCGTCGTAGTCGCGCTTGTTGCGCGCCGGCAGCATCACCCGCTTCAGGCCCGCGGCCGCCGCCGCCACCACCTTCTCCTTGATGCCGCCGACCGGCAGCACCAGGCCGCGCAGCGAGATCTCGCCGGTCATGGCGGTGTCGCTGCGCACCGTGCGATTGGTGAGCAGGGACGTCAGCGCCGTGAACATCGCCACGCCCGCGCTCGGTCCGTCCTTCGGGGTTGCGCCCGCGGGCACGTGAACATGGATGTCGCTCTTCTCGAACAGCGATTGGTCGATGCCGAGCTGCGTGGCCTTGCTCTTCACCAGCGTCAGTGCTGCCTGCACGCTCTCGCGCATGACCTCGCCGAGCTGGCCCGTCAGGATCATCGCGCCCCTTCCCGATACGCGCGAGGCCTCGATGAACAGGATGTCGCCGCCGACCGGCGTCCAGGCTAGGCCGGTAGCCACACCTGCAATGCTGGTGCGCTGCGCGATCTCGCCCTCGAAGCGCGGCTGGCCGAGCACGGTGGCGATGTCCTTCGGCGTCACGACGACCTTCACGGCGGTGCCCTCGGCGACCTGCACCGCGGCATGCCGGAACAGCTTGCCGATCTCGCGCTCGAGGTTACGCACGCCGGCCTCGCGGGTGTAGCCCTTGACCACCAGCTTCAGCGCCTCCGGCTCGATCTCGGCCTGCTCGGCCGTCAGGCCGTTGGCGGTGAGCTGCCGACGCACCAGATAGCGCCGCGCGATCTCGAGCTTCTCCTCCTGGGTGTAGCCGGCCAGGCTGATCAGCTCCATGCGGTCCAGCAGCGGGCCCGGAATTTGGTCCAGCATGTTGGCGGTCGCGATGAAAACGACGCGCGACAGGTCGAAGGGCACGCCCAAATAATTGTCCCGGAACGTCCCGTTCTGCTCGGGGTCGAGCACCTCCAGCATCGCGGCGGAAGGGTCGCCCTGCACGCCGCGGCCCATCTTGTCGATCTCGTCCAGCATCATGACGCAGTTCCGGCTGCCTGCCTTCTTGATGCCCTGGATGATGTTGCCCGGCAGCGCGCCGATATAGGTGCGCCGATGGCCGCGGATCTCGGCCTCGTCATGCACGCCGCCGAGGCTGACGCGCACAAAGGGGCGATCCATCGCGCGTGCGATGGACTGTCCGAGCGAGGTCTTGCCGACGCCGGGCGGACCGACGAAGCACAGGATCGGCGCCTTGCCCTGCGGCGCCAGCTTGCGAACCGCCAGATATTCGATGATCCGGCTCTTGATCTTCTCCAGGCCGAAATGGTCGGCATCCAGGATGCGGCGCGCTTCCTTGATGTCGATCGGCTTCTCCGCGGGCAGCGCCCAGGGCAGCTCGATCAGCCAGTCGAGATAGGTGCGGACCATGCCGGCTTCGCCGGCGGCTTCCGGCATGCGCTCGTAGCGGCGCAGCTCCTTCTTCGCGTGCGCATCCGCCTCGGGCGGCATGTTGGCCTTGGCGATGGCCGCGGTCAGCTCCGCGACCTCGGCCGCCTTGCCGTCGCCTTCGCCGAGCTGGCGCTGGATAGTCGCCATCTGCTCGCGCAGGATCGCCTCGCGCTGCCGCTCGTCGAAGCTGGCGCGGGTCTTCTGGCCGATCTCGTTGCTGATGCGCAGCACCTCCAGCCGTTCGGCCAGATGCTTCGACACCTTCTCAACCCGCAAGATGAGGTCGATGGTCTCCAAAACCTCCTGCTTGTCCTGCGGCTTGATATCCATGAACGAGGTCGCCAGGTCGGCCAGCGCGCCGGGCGCGGTGGTGCTCTGGAACATCGCGACCAGCTCGGGCGGCGCCTGCGGCAGCAGCTCGATCGCCTCGATGGCCAGGCGCTGCAGGTTCAGCGCGCGCGCCTCGATCTCGGGCGAGCTCGTGGTCGGCTCCGGAATCTGCTGGACACGCGCGGCCGGGAACGGCGTCCCCGGCAGGAAGTCGAGGATGCGCGCGCGCTGCACGCCCTGGCAGACGATGTGATGGGTGCCGTCGGGCGCGGTGATGTAGCGCACGATGTTGGCGATGGTCGCGACCCGGTAGAGGTCGTCTGCGGTGGGATCGTCGACCTCGGGATTGCGCTGCAGCACGATGCCGATCGGCCGCTGCTCACGCAACGCCTGTTGCGCCGCGGCGATCGACTTCGGCCGCGCGATCGCGATCGGCCCGATCGCGCCGGGAAACAGCACCATGTCGCGGACGGCGATGATGATCAGCGCGTCGTCGGGAATCTTCACGCCGGACGTATTTTGGGAATTGGTCTGTGCGGTATTCATTGGTTCGGTGGCCATGATCGACCTCAGGATTTGGCGAGGCGTAGCGCGACGCAGCCGTCCATCACGAAGCGGCTGATCGCGTAGCGGCCGACGGGCAATGCAATGCGGCGCTCAAAACGCCCCTGCGGCAGCTCGAGTCGGTGGATGCGGGCGTTGTGAAGCTCCGGCGGAAGGGTGCGCTGCCCGGAGATGACGAGCACGCCGTCATGGATCACCGTCTCGACATTGTCGGGATTGACGCCGGGAAGCGCGACCAGGATCAAGAGCTCATGCTCGGTTTCGAGCACGTCGATCGGCGGCTCCCAGCAGGCTTCCTGGCGGCCGAATTGCTGACGCATCCGTTCGGCGCGAGTCAGCTGGTCCAGGGCTTCGGACAGCATCCAGTCGAGGGGATTTTTGGGTTGCATGAGGCGGGCTCGGCGGTGGGGAACGCTGCATATGGGGCTGGTTCCCGGGAATTCCAGCCCGGCGGCGCGGACGTGCCATGCGGATCGTGCAATCCGAAAAGGCAAACGCCGCGGCCCGCGCCGCGGCGTTTCCATCATCAAGGCGACGTGCGGCTCAGGCCGCCTCGCGGTATTCCTCTTCCGCTTCGAGGTTGATCACGGAGGTGGCGAGCTCGCTCAGGGCGTGATCGGTCGCTTCCTCCTCGTCCAAGGTCGCCTGGAGCAGCCTTGCTGCGTCCTGCATGCCGAGCTCCTCGGCCCAGGTGCGCAACGTGCCGTAGCGGGAGATTTCGTAATGCTCGACCGCCTGCGCCGCTGCGAGCAGGCCGGCGTCGAGCGCGGGCGCGTTCTTGAACTCCTTCATGATCTCGGCGCCTTCGTCGGTGATGCCGTTGATCGCTTCGCAAGGCTTGCCGCGCGCGGGCTTGCCCAGCATCTTGAAGATCTGGTCCAGGCGTTTGACCTGGCCCTGGGTCTCGCGCAGATGCTTGTTGAAGGCGGCCGCGAGCTCCTTCGAGTTTGCGGCCTTGGCCATCTTGGGCAAGGTCTTGATGATCTTGTTCTCGGCGAAATAGATGTCCTTCAGCGTCTCCAGGAACAGGTCGCTCAACATCTTCGGCGCCTGACGCGGGCGCCGCGCCGCGGTCTTTTTGGTTGGGCGTTTCGTTGCTCGTTTGGCCATACATCCTCCTCTTGAGGTGACACGGGAAGGCATCTGCTTCCGCAATCCTCAGGCGATCAAAGCCGCCCGGAGAACGAAAGTTCCAAACTGCAACCTGCGCTCGCGGCGACCGCTCAGGTCGGACGCTTCTGGGGATCTTCCTGCCGCTGCCGCGCCTCGGTGTTGCGATCGAGCTGTGCGCGCTCGCTGCGCCGCAGGCGTCCCGTCTTGGCCACGCCATAGACGAGGACCGCACCGAGCAGGAAGGCTCCGATGAACCAGAGCCAGAGCAAATTGGCCGAGAGGTGGCCCAGCAGCATTCCAATTCCACTGTCGGTCATTGTGCATCTTCCGGTGATTTTCAAAGCGGTTCTGCCGGGCTTAAGTCAGCCCGGCAGCCATCGTTCCTGCGTCCAGGCCTGCGTGACGCTGCTGCTCGGCATGCCGCTCGCGGCCTATTCGGTGCAGGTCGTGATCAACCGGATCGCGGCCGTCCGGGCGCGCCTGCCGCAGGGTTGCGACAATCTGGTAATGTGTTGATTTTCATGATTGTTTCATGATGCTCGGCGAGCGTCGGAGCGATCGCGCGCGATCCGGACCGCTTTCTCTTGCGCTGCCATATTGCTTTGACGTACTCCCGCTCTGACAAACGTCCATCGCCAAGAAGACGAGATGAAGTCGAGATGTCGATGACAGCGGACGAGATCGACAAGAGGCAGGCCATCATCAGTGCCTGCCGCCGCATGAATGCGCTCGGCATCAACCAGGGCACCTCGGGCAATATCAGCGTCCGACATGTGGACGGGCTTCTGATCACCCCGACCAGCGTGCCCTATGACGCCATGACGCCGGACCAGATCGTCTTCATGGCCATGGACGGCTCGCATGCGCCCGGTCAGAAGCCGTCCAGCGAGTGGCGCTTCCACCTCGACATCCTGAAGGCCCGGCAGGACGTCGACGCCGTCGTTCACGCCCATCCGACCTATTGCACCATCCTGGCGATCATGGGCATGGAGATCCCGCCGGTGCATTACATGATCGCGGCGGCCGGCGGCGACAGCATCCGCTGCGCGCCCTATGCCACTTTCGGCACGGTGGAACTCTCCGAGCACGCATTGGGCGCGCTGGTGGGACGGCTTGCGTGCCTGCTCGACCATCACGGCATGATCGCGATCGGCAAGTCGCTGGACAAGGCGATGTGGCTCGCCGTCGAGGTCGAGACGCTGGCGAGGCAATATCACGGCTGTCTCCAGCTCGGCGAACCGCCGCTGCTGTCGAGCGCCGAGATCGAACGGGTCCGCCAGCGCATGGCCGGCTACGGCATGTCGGAAGAGTAGGGCGGACAGAGAGTGTTCCTGCGGATCAGACATCTCACAGATCGCAAGGGGACGAGCCGCATCATGATTCGGCTGCGGGCGCTGCTGCGCAGCAACGAATTCTATCTGATCCCGCTCGCCCTCGTGATCGGCACGCTTGCCGGCGCCATCGTGACGCTGATGGCCGAGATTGCGCAGATTGCCCATATGGTGATCTACGGCATTCCCATCGACGTCCGCCTTTCCGCCAATACGCGCGTCAGCCCCTGGGCCGCGCTGATCGCGCCTGCGCTGGGCGGGCTGGCGCTCGGCATCATGGAGTGGTGGCGGCGGCGGTGGAAGATCTCCAGCGCGGTCGATCCGATCGAGGCGAACGCGCTGCGCGGCGGCAATCTGTCGATGCGCGACAGCTTGGTGGTGTCGAGCCAGACGCTGATCTCGAACGGCTGCGGCGCCTCCGTCGGTCTCGAGGCCGGCTACACCCAGATCGGCTCGGGGATCGCCTCGCTGTTCGGCAAGTTCTTCAATCTGCGCCGCAACGATCTGCGCCTGATCGTCGGCTGCGGCGCTGCCGCTGCGATCGCGGCGGCGTTCGGTGCGCCGATCACCGGTGCCTTCTACGCCTGCGAGTTGATTGTCGGCGTCTATTCGGTCGGCAGCGCGGCCCCGATCCTGGCGGCCTCGCTCGCCGGCGCCCTGACCGCCCAATGGCTCGGCGGCGCGCCGTACTCGCTCGAAATACCGAAGGTCAGCGCTGTCGGCGTCGAGCAATATATCGCGTTGATCGGGCTCGCACTCATCACCAGCGGGGTCGGCATCGCCGTGATGCGCTCGTCATCGATGTTCGAGCGCCTGTTCAAATGGCTGCCGATCTGGCTACGCCCGGTGATCGGTGGCCTCATCGTCGGCGGCTTTGCGATCGTCACGCCGCAGGTGCTGGCGGCCGGCCACGGCGCCATGGTGCTCGATCTCTTTCACGACATGACGATCGGCCTGATCGCGCTGATCATCGCCCTGAAGGTGACGGCGTGCCTGATCTCGCTCGCCTCGGGCTTCCGCGGCGGGCTGTTCTTTGCCTCGCTGTTTGTCGGCAGCCTGATCGGAAAGTTCTTTTCCGCGGTGCTGCTGCTGATCAGCCCGAACTTCGTGATCGACCCGCTGGTCGCGATGCTGACGGGCATGGCGACGCTCGGCGTCGCCATCGTCGGCGGTCCCTTGACCATGTCGTTCCTCGTGCTCGAGATGACCCGCAATGTCGACGTCACCGCCGTGGTGCTCGCCGGCTGCATCGTCACCTCGATCTGCGTCCGCTTCATGTTCGGGCACTCCTTCTCGACCTGGCGCCTGCATCTGCGTGGTGAGACCATCCGCAGCGCCAACGACGTCGGCTGGCTGCGCAACCTCACCGTCGAGCGGCTGATGCGCTCCGACGTCGGCAAGGTGCCGTCGACCACGACCATCGCGGCGGTTCGCCGCGAATTCGTGCTGGGATCGCGCCCCGGTATCGTCATCGTCAACAATGCGGACGAATATGTCGGGCTCGTCCTGTTGCCCGATTTGTTCTCTAGCGACCTCGACTCCATCGCCGACGAGATCCAGGTGATCGAGCTCGCCCGCCTGACCGAGATCGTGCTGATCCCGGAAATGAACGTGAAGTCGGCGATGGCGGTGTTCGACGAAGCGGAAGCCGAGATGCTGGCGGTGGTCGATTCCACCGACAGCCGCAAGGTGGTCGGCTTCCTCACCGAGACCTTCGCCCGTCGCCGCTATGTCGAGGAGATCGACAAGGCGACGCGCGGCGTGCTCGGCGCGCTGTCGTAAGGTCACGCGGAAGCGGGACGGCGGGCTTCATGCGCCGCCGTCCACACCGGCTATCGGCCTGGTTGAGAGGGAGAAGCGACGAGGCAAGCCACGATCCGGCGGACCAGTGGCAGCACCATCAGCAGCGTCGGAAAGGCGACGAGCCATGACAGCGCCCAGGCGCCCGGCCAGGTCGCGACGAACGCCGGCGTCGCGCCGAGGCTTCGAAGCGTCGAAATGACCGACACCACGGCCGTCATGAGGATGGACAGCACGAATGGCATCACGATCGGCGCATAGCGCGCCGGCAGTTTGCGAACCGCAATCATCTGATTTCTCTTTGGAATAGGACGCGTCAGTCACGTTGAACCTGAAAATGGCATCGATCCCGACGGCGTCGGTTGATGCGTTGGTTCACGTAAAACGCTTACGGCGACCGGAAAAACGGCGCGCCTGTTCATTATCCGCTCATGTTGGATGGTTCAAGCTGGATCTCGTCGTTCGGTTTACAATCGTTCAAAGCGCGGCGGATTGCCGCGATCACGAAACCATTCCAGTGATTTGCCATTATGGATGGTTTGCTTATGTCGCTTTGGGCGAGAACAGAGGAAGGTCAAATGAGTTTTAGACCCATGATTTCTGCGGCCAGCCGCAACGCGCTGGTGGCTGCGTTCGCAAGCCTCGCCCTGATCGCAGCTTCTACATCGCCCTCGGCT
>NZ_JADPJG010000023.1:0-724 GCF_023073335.1 Bradyrhizobium sp. 21 | reverse complement strand
CCCCGCCATCCAAGGCGGTGTCTGCCAAGCCGGTGTCTGCAACAGCTGTCACGGCGGGGCAGGCTTCCTCCGACGTCACCGACTTCAGCGCCGCTCGCCGCCACCGCTATTATCGGCGAGGTCCGAATGCAGCGGGGCTGGCCTTCATGGGCGTCGCCGCAGGTCTGATCGGAGGTGCGATCGCAGAGAGCCGTCGCCAGGAGTATTACGAGAACCGCTATTATTATGGCGAGCGGCCCTACTACGGCGGTCCGGGATATTACGGCGGCGGTCCCTACTACGGTCAGCGCGGCTATTACCAGCCCTACTAGGCAGCCGTTCTCGTCAGCGCCTAGAGGGCGCGATCAAGGTCGTCATCGGTCCGATCTGCAGGATGCCTGCCGGATTTCGCCAAAAAGGGGCGGTGCAAAGCACCGCCCCTTTTGTTGCGCCGGCCACGGGTCTCCCCTGCGTCAACCCTGTTTCGGCAGTCTGTCAATCCGCATCCGCGAAAATATTCCGCTTTACCGAAATTCGGTTTTATCGTATGTGTCGCCCATCCCGGCTCGACCAAGAGGGGCGATCTTGAGTCGTCATTTTCGTGAGCCGGGCTTGCGGTGGACGCGGCAGCGTTCGGGCGCGAGGCTAAGGGCAGGGCGGATTGCTCTCCGTGAGCCCTGAGGCTTCGTGCCGACGAGCGGCGCTGCTAGGCTTCGTCTCGCCTTGGGGTCGATGGCAATGTGCA
>NZ_JADPJG010000006.1:441164-441385 GCF_023073335.1 Bradyrhizobium sp. 21 | reverse complement strand
GTCCGCCGCCGCCCGGCCCGCGTTCGTGACGATCGCGATACGCCCCTCTTCCTTGGGCCGGGTTGCGCGCAATATCCGTCTATTCCGAATTTCTGTAAAGGCGAATATTTTCAGCGCGGCGGATTGACCGGCAGTTTGGGTGTTTTGCCCGACGGGCAACGCAATATCTTGTAGCCGATGGAGCGCAGCGCAATCCGAATTCCCATCCATGCGAACGCCCC
>NZ_JADPJG010000006.1:394422-441099 GCF_023073335.1 Bradyrhizobium sp. 21 | reverse complement strand
CCCCGCCGCTCGATGAAGCGGCGGGTCCTGTCATGAAAGCAGTTGTTACCAGCTGCGGTACCTGCCGGTCAGCGTGCCGTTGTTGTTTCCTTCCGGGCCGACGTCGCCTTGCGTCGAGCTCGGCGCCCGGTGGTTGGACCCGTTGAGTGCTTCATACGGCCCAGTAGCATCCGGATAGTACGCGCGCGGCTGAACCGACTCATAGGCGGGGGCGCTGCGGTCCCAGCCGACGCGCGGTCCGCTCCAGCTATAGCCTTGCGCCGACGCGGCTGTGGAGCCCGCGATCAGCGACGCCGTGATCAGGCAGAGGAGTTTCGACTTGTTCTGCATTGAAGATGCTCCTTGCTTCTTGCCGGGGCCCAACGGATGCGATGGGAGAGCGTTCCGAATCTCTTCGGCTTGGTGCGGTCAACTCCGATCAACTGGTTATGAAGTACCGCTTCTGGAACGAAGTGCTTGAAACCAGACGGGAATCGCGGGCGTTCTGCCGCACCCTGTTCGCTGTTAATCCCGTGCCTTAACCAATAATTAATTATAGGTTTGCGGGTGGGCGGCAGCCCGGCCTAGCGTGCGGCGGGGAGCCGCTATCGCGAAGCAAACGAGTTGGTGCGTATCATGATGTCCAGATCATTTGGGGCCTTGCTCGCCTCACTCAGCGCAGTCGCGCTGCTTCTTGCCCCCAGCAACAGTTTTGCCAGGCCCGGCGGTACGGCCGCGCACGCGCTGGCCGCTGCGCCGTCCGGCCCGGTGGCGCGTCCGCCGGTTGGACCGGGCGGCCGGTTCCGCGGCCGCAACGCGCCCTGGGTCTATTGGCCGGGTGGCGGCGGATTCTACTACGGCGGGGGAAATGACAACCAACCCTTCGTCGATATCGGACAGCCCGTGACGAACGACGTGCGCTACACTTACACCTATGACGTTCCCTGGGACTGGTCGCACCGCTTCCCGCCGAACGTGGTGCCGTCCGACCGGCCCTATGTGCCGAGCTGTCCGACGGAGCAGGTCACTGTGCCCGGCCGCGGCGGTGGCGAGCACACCGTCAACATCACGCGTTGCTACTGAGCGGCGTCGTCCGTTCAGCGAGGGCATGTCCTCATAAACGCCTGGCGATGATCAGCGCGTCGATGTCTGCTCTACCCCCGACAGCGGCGGAATGGCGACCCGAGGATGAGCGCCGTCCTCGCAGGATAGATTTTGCAGTTGCGTTTGGTCGCTTCTTGCTGCTCTCCTTAAGGAGAAGCCAGCCTTCGTGAGCGAAAACGAATGAAACGGATAGTCGTTACCGCAATTATCATCGCGACCTCGGCGACGTTGGCAGGCGCCCAACCAGCAAAGGGACCCTACGAACCCGGCCTTGGCGAGTTTATGACAGTTATCCAGCTTCGCCACGCGAAGCTTTGGTTTGCTGGCAAGAATAATAACTGGGACCTGGCAGCCTACGAGATTGACGAGATCAAGGAAGGGCTGGAGGACGCAGCAAGGCTTCATTCGACCTTTGATGGGGTTCCCGTTTCCGAGATGATCAAGACTATCATCGATCCACGGATAGAGCGGCTTGAAAAGGCGATTGATGGAAAGAGCAGCAGCCAATTTGTTGCAGCCTTCGACGAGCTTACTGACGGTTGCAATAGTTGCCACGCGGGAGCCAGCAAACCGTTTATTCGTATCCAGCGCCCGACTGTGCCCCCTTTGACCAATCAGAATTTTGCTCCGTTAAAATGACGGCGTTCGTACATAGGTGTGATGATTTCCGGTTTAGGTCCAAACCGGTAAAGCTCAACCCGACCAGATGCTTTCCGCCTGGCCATCAGCAGCAGACATTGCCTTCATGAGTGCACACCCTAGCCCAGCTCAAAACTGGTGACGCCGAAGAGGCGGTCGACCCGCAGCGGCGGGATCGGCCCTGTGTACATCCGCGCCGTCTCGAACACCGGCTTGAGTCCGAGCGCCTCCGCAAGCGCGACCGCCTCGCGATTGACGGCGGGGACATCGAGGAAGACTTCGCGGCCACCTGAACTTGCCAGCAAGGCCTGCATGACCTTGCCCGCCGAGGCGCGATCGTCTGCGACGAGCGGGCCGATCTTGTAGCCGTTCCGGCACGGACGGATCACGCCCCACGCGGCCAGCCTGCCATCGCGCAAGAGAGCGCGGCCGACATGGCCTGGTGCCTTGATCCAGGCGCGCAGGAAGGCGCTGCGCGGCGCGGGGAAGACCGTGGCGTCGTCGGCTTCAACGCGCGCGAACGGGATCGTGTCGAGCGCGACGACATCGGCGGGCGGGTTCGGCGGCGCGGCGACGGTACCGCCATAGCGGATATTGGCGTAGGCGAGCTCGAAGCCGGATTTTTTGTAATTGTCCTGCTGCGCCACGACGCCGTCGAGCCCGATCACACGCGGGCCTGCATGCGCGATCGCAGCGTTCCAGATGCGCAGGCCGTAGCCTCTGCCGCGAAAGCCTGAGCGCACGATGTAGAAGCCGAGGAAGGCGAAGCGATCATCGTAATTGACGCAGGAGACGGTTGCGACCCGCTCGCCGTCGATCTCGCCGATGAAGAAACCTTCTCCGTCCGGGATCGCGAAGCAGGCGGCATCGGAGAGGCCCGGGTTCCAGCCCTCGGCCGCGGCCCAGTCGACGGCGATGGAAATCTCCCCGGGGCGCAAATTGCGGATCTGCAAATCGCTCATGACGGATGCTCTCGGCGATGGACCTGCCGGCTGGTCCGGCGGTAGAAGCCCTCACGACAGGCTGGGCCATAACAAACTGAAAGTTGGGCCCGCCTCAACGATATCACAGAGGATGATCGGTCATGGCAGCAGAGAAGGTCGCACTCGTTACCGCCGGCGGCAGCGGCATGGGGGCAGGGGCTGCGCGTCGGCTCGCGGCCGATGGTTTTCGCGTCGCCATCCTGTCGTCCTCCGGTAAGGGCGAGGCGCTGGCGGCCGAGCTCGGCGGCCTCGGCGTCACCGGCTCCAACAAATCGAACGACGACCTGAAGCGGCTCGTCGACGGCGCGCTTGCCAAATGGGGGCGCATCGACGTGCTCGTCAACAGCGCCGGCCATGGGCCGCGCGCGCCCATCACCGAGATTACCGACGAGCAGTGGCACACCGGCCTCGACGTCTATCTGTTGAACGTGATCCGTCCCACCCGGCTGGTGACGCCGGTGATGCAGGCACAAAAGGCTGGCGCCATCATCAACATCTCGACCGCCTGGGCGTTCGAGCCGAGCGCGATGTTTCCGACGTCCGCGGTATTCCGCGCCGGCCTTGCCGCCTTCACGAAGATCTTCACCGACACCCATGCGAGCGACAACATCCGCATGAACAACGTACTGCCGGGCTGGATCGACAGCCTGCCGCAGACCGATGCACGCCGCGACAGCGTGCCGATGCAGCGCTACGGCAAAGTCGAGGAGATCGCCGCGACGATCTCGTTCCTGGCATCCGACGGAGCGGCCTACATCACCGGCCAGAACATCCGCGTCGACGGCGGACTGACGCGTTCGGTCTGAGACGCGGAGAATCG
Source organism: Bradyrhizobium sp. 21 (assembly GCF_023073335.1). GTDB lineage: Bacteria > Pseudomonadota > Alphaproteobacteria > Rhizobiales > Xanthobacteraceae > Bradyrhizobium. Next base: position 437,574 of record NZ_JADPJG010000006.1, on the reverse strand, counting down.
AATCGCGTTTCGCGCTCTTGTCGTGATGCGACACGGGCGTACATCGTACGCCACGGATGGGAGATGACGCGTGGCTCCCCGGTCACAGTCATCATGCGTTCGCGCGCAGCGCGGCTCACACTACGTCACAGTCCCTACGAACTGCGCCGCAGACCGAGACGGTACGCGGCAGGCGGCTTATGCCCGATCTGCGCCGGACGCCTTCCGCCCGCGCTTTCGAAACGCGAGATCAATCGCGTGAGGCAAGGAGACTGGAATGAAGAAGTTTTTGCTGGCGGTTGCCGCGGTCGTTATGGGCTCCGCATCAGTGCAGGCGGCCGACCTCGCGGCGCACTACACCAAAGCGCCGACGATGGCGACGGCCTACAACTGGACCGGCTTCTATGTCGGCGGCAATGTCGGTGGTGCGTGGGGCAGCTCCGATCCGAGCACATCGACCGCGTTCGATCCCGCCGCCTATTTCGCGAGCTCCAGTGTTTCCGCGATTGCGGCAGTCGGCGCCCAGCGGGTCAACAGCTCCAGCGTGACCGGCGGCTTCACGGCCGGCTACAATTGGCAGGTCAACCACGCCGTGCTCGGCCTCGAAGCCGACATCAACTATTTCGGCGTCAAGGGCAGTGCGACGGGTTCGGCGCTCTATCCCTGCTGCGCGCCCACCGGCTTCACCGTGTCCTCGCAGGTCTCGGCCGACTGGCTCGCTACGATCCGCGGCCGCATCGGCTTCCTCGCGGCTCCGACCTGGCTGCTCTACGCCACCGGTGGCGCTGCGATCGCCGAGGTGAAGGGCAATTTCAACTTCACCGATACGTTCGCTGCGGCGACGGAGTCGGCCGCGTTCCGCGACACACGCCTCGGCTGGACCGCAGGCGTGGGCACCGAATATGCCGTCGGCGGAGGCTGGTCGCTCAAGGCGGAATATCTCTACGTCGATCTCGGACGCAGCAGCGTGACCAGCACCAATCTGCTAGGCGGCGCATTTCCGACCAACGTTTTCACCCACTCGATCGATCTCAAATCGAACATCGCGCGCGTCGGCGTGAACTACAAGTTCGGCGGGCCCGTCGTCGCCAGGTACTGAGCTTCATCCCGTTTCGTCCTGGCGTGGAAAGCCCCGGCTCAGCCGGGGCTTTCTGTTTTCAGGGATGTGTTCAGTGCGGGCCCATGAGCTTCGCCAGCGCGGGCAGGATCTTGTAGCGGGCGATTTCGTGCGGGTATTCGCCGCGATTTGCCAGCAACACGATGCCGATCCGCCGCGCCGGCACCAGGCCGATATAGCCGGAGGCGTTGTTGAGGCCGCCCGGCTTGTCGACGATGGTGACGCCCGGAAGACGCACATTCTCCCAGGCCATTCCCTGTCCGAACTTCTCGTCGACGCGGAAGATCTCGTGCTGCGTCAGCCGCAATGCCTCACGCAAATGAGGGTCGATCGAGCGCCCGTCGAGGCAAGCCGCAACGAATGTCGCGAGATCCCGCGGCGAAGAAAACATCTGGCCCGTGCCGGGAAAATCAAAATAGCTCTGCTGGTGGCCGATCGGGCCGATCGCGATGCCCTGATCCGAATAGCCCTGGACCGCGCGCTGCATCCAGGCCTCGTCCATGATGGCACGGCTGTCCTCGCCGCGCTCGGGCACGGAGGTCGCATTCATGCCGATCGGCCCAAGGATGCGCTGTTCGATCAGGGTCGAGATCGCAGCGTCGTAACAGCGCTCGAGCACGAGCTGAAGCAGCACGTAGCCGGCGTGGCTGTAGAGGCGCTGCCTGCCGGGCACTTCGCCGGCCTGCGGCCTCCAGTCGTTGAGCATGTCGATGAACTGCGCGCGCGAGAAAGACTCGTCCGGCCAGGGCGGATGGTCGGTCGGCAGCAGCATGCCCGAGGTGTGCGTGACGAGCTCGCCGACGGTGACGCGGCGGATATAGTCGCCGGTGAGCTCGGGGAGGTATTGCGGCAGGCGATCGTCGAGCCGCAGCTCGCCGCGCAGCGTGCCGAGCGCGACCAGCGTCGCCTCGAACGGTTTGCGCAAGGAGCCGAGATTGAACAGCGTGTCCGGCGTGACCGGCCTTCGCGTGGCGCCGTCGGCAAAGCCGTAGTTGAAGAACTCGACGTGGCGGCCGGCATAAAGCGCGGCGGCAAGGCCGCCCGGCTGGTCCGGTGTCATGGTCGGCGCCAGCTCATTCGCGACGATGTCGCGCATTTGGGCGATCATGTCGGAATCCGCCCATGCGCGGCGCGGCCAGGCGAGCGCAATGAGCGCAGCCCGGGCGAGCGCCCGTCGGGTGAGGTGCGATGAGATGACAACAGACGGCACGGCTCTGACGCATGATGCGATGCGCCCCCGGGCTTGTTCTAGCGGAGAGACCCGCGCCGCCCAATTCACGATCGCGCGTGGTGGGTTCCACCTGACGGGCCCGTAGCCTGAGGGAGCGAGAAGCGCAATCCGGGACCGTCGCTCTGCGGCGAAATCCCGGATTCCGCTTTTGCTCCATCTGGGCTACCGCTCGGCAAATGTTACTTATCTTACTGGCTAACAATTGTTGACGCGCGATGATGGCCGCCCTATAGTTAGCTTTATGGCTAACCAATTATCCCTCGATCAGGTCTTCTCCGCACTCGCCGATCCCACAAGGCGGGCGATCGTGATGCGCCTCTGCGCCGGCGAGGCGTCGGTCGGCGAGCTCGCCGATCCCTTCGAGATGGCGCTGCCGAGCCTCATGAAACACATCCACGTGCTGGAGACGAGTGGGCTCGTTCAGTCCGAAAAATCCGGACGGGTGCGGACCTGTCGTCTCAGCCCGGACGGGCTTGTGGGCGCGGAGGACTGGTTCCAGCAGCAGCGCGCGATCTGGGAGGCGCGGCTCGACCGCTTCGAAGCCTACGTGATGAAGCTCAAGAAAGAGAAGGAGAGGGCGGCCGCCAAGCGACCGCCCAAGCTAGGCAACAAGCCAGGCAACAAGACGATCAACAAGACAGCCAAACGGAAAGGTTCCTGACGATGACGAATTCTGCCAATCCCGCCTTGTCGCAATGGTCGCTCGACCGCGAGATCGTGATGTCGCGCGTGATCGACGCGCCGCGCGAACTGGTATTCGAGGCATGGTCCGACCCGAAACATCTGCCGCAATGGTTCGGGCCGAAGGGATTCAAGATCGAGACCTTCGAGATCGACGTGCGCGTCGGCGGCGTCTGGCGCTTCAACATGATCGGCCCCGACGGCACCGTCTATCCGAACCGCATGCGCTTCCGCCGCATCGAGCGGCCGTCGCTGATGGAGATGGACCACGGCACCGACCAGGACGACGATCCCGGCATGTTCCGCTTCACGCTCACGTTTGCCGAGCAGAGCAACGGCAAGACCGTGCTGATGATGCGGCAACTGGCGTCGAGCACCGCGCAGCGCGACGGCATGATCAATTTCGGCGCCGTCGAATACGGCTACCAGACGCTGGACAAGCTCGCGGCCTATGTTGCGGGGATGAAGACATAAGTTCCCGCGCAATTCCGGGGCACCTCGACGAGGTGACCCCGGGATAGGCTCCGAGAACGATTGGAGCGCTGATCGCTTTCGCCGAATATGACAGCGCGCAGCGCAATTATGACAGCGGTGTCACGCAGATTTTTGTCGCCTCACGTCACCATATTATGACAGAATTGCTACCAGTAGATGTCATATCGGTTACGACGGAGCGATTCATGTTGCAGTGGCAGGCGCGGACAAATCCCCTCGCGTGGTGGTGGGGGTCCCTGACGCTTGTCAGTGCGGCCAATATCCTCGTCTGGTTCATGCTGTACCGCGAGTTCTACCCGACGCCCGCGGGCAGCATCAGTGGCGGCTCCGATATCGGGCTGATGTTCCTGCTCTGCGCGGGCTATGTGTTCGGCTGCGCGTTCCGTTCGTTCCTGCCGCGCGCCGACGTGCAGCGCATCTGCCTGTTCGACACCTGGCTCTCCAGCGTCTTCGTCGGCCGCACGGTCGCGACGGTGGCCGAGCTGTGCTTCGTCGCGCAATGGGCGATCATCCTGCATCAGCTCGGTCAGATGACGGGCGCGGAGACCGCGGTGAACGTCGCGCTGGTGATCGTGCCGATCATCATCATCGCGGAGTGCTTCTCCTGGTACGCGGTGGTGACCACCAACTTCCTCTTCAACGCGATCGAGAACTCGCTGTGGGCGGTGACCTTCTTCCTCGCGGGCATCGCGCTGTGCCGGCTGATGCCGGAATTCCAGGGACCGGTGCGGTTGGCATTGATTGCCGGCATCGTCGGCATCGCCTGCTTCCTGGCCTTCCTCGTCACCGTCGACGTGCCGATGTATCTCAGCCGCTGGCGGGCAGGACACGCCGAGGGCAACAGATTGCTTGGCTTCCTCGAAGGCCTGCATGACGTCGCCACGCGGTGGGTCGTGACCCACGACATCGCGCATTGGAAGGGCGAGCTGACCTGGATGTTCCTTTATTTCACCGCCGCGGTATGGTCGAGCCTGGCGCTGTGCGCTCTCTATGCGATGGAAGGTTATCTCACGCGCTATCTCGCCTGAGCGATCAGGCCTCGCCGAGATCGACCTCCGTCAAAATCCCCTGGCGCAGCGCCAGCCGGACCAGCTCGATGTCGGAGCTGACGCCGAGCTTGTCCTTGATCAGGGAATGCAGGTTCGCCACCGTCTTCGGGCTGACATGGAGCGTCTCGGCGATCTCCTCCGTCGTGTTCTCGGCGAGCAGCAGGCGCATCACCTCGAACTCGCGGGGCGTCAGCACGTCGGCGGCCGAGCTTTCGCCACCGAGCCGGCTCAGCGCCAGCTCATGGTCGATGTCGGGGCTGATGGCGATCTTGCCGGCGAGCACGTCCATCACCGCGCGCACCAATGTCTCCGGCGGACTGGTCTTGGTGACGTAGCCCCTGGCGCCGGCGCGGATCGCCTGCACGGCAAAGCCGGCATTCTCATGCATGGTGAAGACGAGGATTCGTGCCGCCTTGTCCCATTGCCTGATCCGCCTGACGGCCTCGATGCCGCCGATGCCGGGCATGCTGAGATCCATGATGACGAGATCGGGCGCCTCGGATTTGTACAGCCGGTAGGCCTCGGCGCCGTCGGCGGCTTCGGCGATGACGCGCAATCCCGGCTGCTTCTGCAGCACGGAGCGATAGCCCTCGCGGACGACGGAATGGTCGTCGACCAGCAAAATGGTCGCGCCGGCCGCGCTCATGCGGCGCGCTCCAGCGGCGGCCGATCGGCGGCTGCGAGCGGAATGACCACGCGCAATGCGGAGCCGCCGTTCGGCGCGGCCTCGAAGCTCAATTGGCCGCGCAAGGCTGCGACGCGCTCGCGCATGCCGAGCAGGCCCATCCCGGATTTTGCCGCGGGATCGTGCGATCGTCCGTCATCGTCGATCGCAAGCGCGATCTCGCTGGCCACCATCGTCAATTCCAGGCTCACCTTGGTGGCGCCGGCATGCTTGGCGGCATTGGTGAGCGCTTCCTGCACGATGCGGTAAAGGCTGGCGCTGATCGTGGCCGGCAGCGTCGCGAACGCGCCGTCGAATCGGATCGTGAAGCGCGTCGCGCCACGGCTGCGGCCGTTCCAGCCCGCGACCAGGCCTTCGAGGCTGGCCACGAGCCCGAGCTCCTCGACGTCAGGCGGCCGCAGCCGGAACAGCGTTCCGCGCAGCGTCTCCATCATGCCGGTTGCGGTTCGCGCGATGCCGTCGCATTCGCCCAGCAGGGAAGGGCACTCCTGCGCGGCGGTCTGGCGGGCGGAGGCGGCGAGCGCGCGGATGGCGGCGAGCGACTGGCCGAACTCGTCATGCAGCTCGCGCGCGAGATAGCGGCGCTCCTCGTCCTGGAGCGCGATCAGCTTCCGCGTCAGCTCGCTGCGTTCGGCCAGCGCATTGTCGAGGCTTTCGGCGAGATGGTTGAAGACGTCGCGGATGGCGGAGAGCTCGGCGAGATCGAACGGCGGCAGCCGCGTGGTGAGATCGTTGGCGGCGATCCGCTCGAGGCCGCTGCGGATCATGCGGGTGGGGCGCAGCGCGCGCGACAGCGCGGCGTAGACCAGCGCACAGAGCAGCGGCAGCGCGATCGCCAGCGCGATCATCAGGCGGCCGGCCTCATGCCAGGCGTCCGCCGTCTGCACGGCCGGATCGACCGAGACCACGGTTTCGCCAAGCTTCGCGCCGCGCACGATCACAGGCCGCGCCGCCTCGCGGCCAGGGTCGAACAGGCTGCCATAGAAGGCCACGAAGGCCTGCGGTGGCGGGCTCGTCGGGATGGGGGCGCCACTACAGAACCGCTGAAGGAACTCACCGCTCGTGCCGCGGAACGCCAGACACAGGCCGGGCGTCATCACATAGGCCGAAACGGGATCGAGGTTGGGAAAGTCCGAACGCGGGTTGGCCACCCACTGGATCTTGCCCTGTTGCAGCTCCAGCGTCTTCGCCACGATGGCGGCGATATCGTCGAGGCGCGCATGCGCCGCGCGGTCGGCCGTGATCAGGAAATAGGCGGAGATCGCGGCGAAGCAGGCGGCCGATATCGCGGCCACGCGCAACGTCAAACGGACCTTGAGATCGAACCTCGGGCGGTTCCACATCGGCGGGCACCTGGCGCGAACGGAATTGTCGCGCCCGCATTAGACGGCAGAACGCCAGCGGCGGAAAGCGCCACGCATAGTGCGGTGCAATGTCGTGAAATTTTCCCGGCGCTTGCCGGGACGACGACTGCTGCATGGCCTGATTCCGCCATCCAGATTACGGCGCCGCTCCAACATATGAGGCCCGCATGCGCCGCCCCCGGTTGATCCTGTCTGCATTTCTCCTCCTCCTTCCCGCGGCCTGTTCGCCGGCAGGCGCCGAGACCGCCATTGGCGTTGCCATGGACGATTTCAGTTATACTGATACGTCGGCCGAGCCGGCCAACCAGACCGCCGCCCACGAGCGCCGGCTGTCGGCGTTCATGGCCGCGCTCAGACGGGATATCGGCGCGGACCAGCGCTACCGGCTCATGGCGTCTGCCCAGGACGGGGCGGGGTTCAAAGTCATCGGCGGCATCCAGAAGACAAGCACGCTGGTGCAATGGGCCAAGGTCGCCGTGATCGACGTCGTTGCCAAAAAGATCGTGATGGACAAGCTCTACACTTTTCGCGGCGACAATGATGAATCATGGGAGCGCGCCGAGAGCTTCGTGTCGCGCGAGGTCATGGCCGCGCTCGGCACGCCCGCGCCGATCGCGCTTGCGGTGTTTGAATTCGAGCTCGATGACAATACTGCCGCGTCGGCCGCAGGGCCCGCAGCCGCGGATGCGTCTTATCTGGCCGAGGTTACTGGCAGCGTTCGCGAGGCGCTGGGCCAATCCGGGCGCTACCGGATCGTCGACGTCGGCAGCGCGAGCGGGGAGGCAGCGAAGGCGCGCGCCTTGCGCGATTGCGATGGCTGCGAGGCGGCGATCGCGCAAAAGCTCGGCGCCGATCAGTCGCTGATCGGCGTGGTGCGGCGGGTCAGCCGCACCGAATACACGCTCGGCTTCCAGGTGCGCGATGCCAGGACCGGCGCGGTGCTCGCACGCGGCGACAGCGGCCTGCGCCTGGGCGCGGACTATTCGTGGAAGCGGGGCGCGGTGCGGCTGGTCAGCGACCGGCTGATCGAGAGCCGGGCGCAGCCCTAGAACGTCAGCTGCACCTTCATCGACTGCGAGCGGTCGCTGGCGAGCTCGAATGCGGCGACCGCGTTCTCGAACGGCATGGTCGCCGTGATCAGCGGCTTGACGTCGATCAGGCCTTCGCCCATCAGCCGCACCGCAAGCTCGAATTCGGGATCGAAGCGGAAGGTGCCGCGGAGCTGCAATTCCTTGGCGACGATGGAATTGATCGGCAGCGTCATCTCGCCGCCGAGGCCGAGCTGCACCAGCGTCGCGCCGGGCCTGAGCACGTCGAGCGCGGTGCGCAGCGCAGCCTGGTTGCCCGAGGCTTCGAACAGCGTGTCGAACACACCCTTGCCGGCGCGCCAGGGATCGAGCGCCGTGGCGTTGGCCGCGACATTGATGGCGTGCGTGGCGCCGAGCTGCCGGGCGACCGCAAGCGGCGCGTCGGCGACATCGGTGACCACGATCTCGGCGGCGCCGCCGAAGCGCGAGACCAGGATCATCAGCGCGCCGATCGGGCCGCAGCCGGTGATCAGCACGCGCTTGCCGAGCAGGGGACCGGCCTGCTTGCCGGCATGCAGGCACACCGCGAGCGGCTCGGCGACCGCGGCTTCCGCCAGCGACAGCTTGTCGGCGATCGGCACGGCCTGCGTCGCATCGACCGTGATGAACTCGCGAAAACCGCCTTGCACATGGGGAAAGCGCATCGCGCTGCCGAGGAAGCGCATGTCGAGGCACTGGTTGCGCATGCCTTCCTGGCAATGCAGGCACTGGCCGCACGGCTTGCTCGGATTGACCGCGACGCGAGTGCCCGGCTTCACGCCGGTGACGCCGTCACCGACATCCGCGACCACGCCGGCGATCTCGTGCCCCAGCGCCATCGGCTGCTGGATGCGCACGACGCCGAAGCCGCCGTGATGATAATAGTGCAGATCGGACCCGCAGATGCCGCCATTGGCGATCTTGACGCGGACTTCACCCGGGCCGGGCGCGGGATCCGGATAGAGGTCGACCCGCAGATCCTTCGGGGCGTGAATGACGACGGCGCGCATGGCTTGTTCCCTCAGCGTTTCGCCGATCACATCGCGGCGATCATGCCGCCATCGACATAGATGATCTGGCCGTTGACGTAAGTTGAGGCTTCGGACGCCAGGAAGATCGCAGCGCCCACCAGCTCGTCCGGCCGGCCCCAGCGTTTCGAGGGGACGCGGCCCATCAGCCAGTTGTTGAAGTCGGTGTTGTTGACCAGCGCCTCGTTCATGTCGGTCAGCATGTAGCCGGGGCCGATCGCGTTGGCCTGGATGCCGTGCTGGGCCCATTCCACCGCCATCGAGCGGGTCAGGTTCTTGATGCCGCCCTTGGCGGCCGTGTAGGGCGCAATCGTGGGCCGCGCCAGCTCGCTGCCGAGCGAGCCGATATTGATGATCTTGCCGTGCTTGCGCGGGATCATGCGCTTGGCCGCCTCGCGGCCGATCACGAAGGCGCTGGTGAGGTTGGTCTCGATCACCTTGCGCCACTCGTCGGTCGTGAACTCCACCAGCGGCTTGCGGTGCTGGATGCCGGCATTGTTGACGACGATGTCGACCGCCACGCCTTGTCTGTCGAAATCGTCGAACGCCGCGACGATCGCGGGCTCGTCGGTGACATTGAAGGCGGCGCCTTCGGCCTGATGTCCGGCGGCGCGAAATTCAGCCACGGCCTGTTCGACCCGCTTGGGATCGACGCCGTTGATGATCAGCTTGGCACCGGCCTTGGCCATGCCCTCGGCAATGGCCCGGCCGAGACCGCGGGAGGAGCCGGTCACGAGCGCGGTGCGGCCGGAAAGGTCGAAGAGGGCGGTGCTCATCTCGAGAAATCCTTAGGCGTTGGAGCGGCGCACGGTCAGATCGGAGCGGTCGAATACGGCGGGCAGAAGGTCGACGCCGAGGCCGGGTCCTTCCATCGGATAGACAAAACCGTCCTTGATCGTGGGCATGGTGGTGACGAGCTCATTGTACCAGCCCTTGTAGAAGGCGCGCACGGATTCCTGGATCAGCGTGTTGGGCTGGCTGAACGACATGTGGATGGCGGCGATGAAGCCGATCGGACCGATGCAGTCATGCGGCGCGAAGGGTCGGTGATAGGTCTCCGCCATTGCCGCGATCTTGCGGCCCTCGGTGAGGCCGCCGGTCCAGCACAGGTCCGCCATCACCACATGCATGGCGTCGCGGTCGAGCATGTCCTTGTAGGGGAAGCGCGAGCCCAGCGTCTCGCTGGCGCAGACCCAGACGTCGGTGGAGCGGGCGTATTCGGCCAGCGCCTGCGGCGAGTTCATCCGGATCGGGTCTTCGTACCAGGTCGGCTTGTAGGGCTCGAGCGCGCGGGCGATCTGTTTTGCTGTCGGCAGATTCCAGAGCGAATGGAGCTCGACCATGATCTCCATCTTGTCGCCGACCGCTTTGCGGATCTTCTCGAACGGCTCGATCGCCTGCTTCATCTGCGCGGCGGTGATGTAGAGGCCCTTGTTCTCCTGTGCCGCGGGATCGAACGGCCAGATCTTCATGGCGGAGATGCCGCTCTCCAGCAGGTTTTCGGCGAGCGCATCGGCGTGGTTCATGAAGCCATCGAGATCCTCATACGGACCTTTGGAGGCTCCGAGATTCCAGTTCGAGACCGGACTGATATTGGTCGAGCGGACATATTGGGTGCCGGCGCAGGTGTTGTAGATGCGTTGCTTGTCGCGGCAGAGGCCGCCGAGCATCTGGTGCACCGGCTGATTGCAGACCTTGCCGAACAGGTCCCACAGCGCGATGTCGATGGCCGAGGCCGCGCGATATTCGACGCCGGTGGACGACTGCGCCATCGGCAGGTTCAGCATGTCGCGATGGATTGCCTCGATGTGCAGGGGATTGCGGCCGAGCAGGCGGCCGGCAAAGGTGTCGTGGATCTGCGCCTCGACTGCGCCGGCGCCGTAGAAGGTTTCGCCGAGACCGATCATGCCCGTGTCGGTATGAACGCGCACCCAGATGACGTTGGAGAATTCTTCGGTGCGCAGCGTCTCGATCGACGTGATTTTCACGGCAGTTCTCCTCCCATCACAGGCGCCTCGCGCCGTCTCGTTTTATGCCGCGCCGCAACATGTTGCGGGCACGCGCGAGTCTTACGCCCGCTTGTAATATATCACAACATGTTTTAGGGATATCACAAACGAGGCGCTGCCCTGCAACCAAGGCGCTGCCCTGCAAGGACGGCGCGGGCTGACGGGAGAGGACGACATGGCAACGCGCAAGCGCGCGCTCGAGGTGGTGAGGACCGACGACGGCGAGGGCAAGCCCTCGCGGCGCAATCGCCTCAACTTCTTCGAGCTGGCCTATCAGAAGATCGAAGAGCTCCTCGTCCATTGCGAGCTCAAGCCCGGCCAGTTCATGACGATGCTGGAATTGCAGCACATCACCGGCTTCGGCCGTACACCGGTGCATCACGCCGTCAATCGTCTCTCCGCCGACACGCTGATCATCATCCGGCCGCGCCACGGTCTGCACATTGCGCCGATCGATCTGGCCCGCGAGCGCATGCTGCTGGCCTTGCGCCGTGACATGGAGCGCTTCGTGGTCCGGCTCGCGGCCGATCGCGCCAGCCTCTCGCACCGCAATCAGGCGCTGCACATCGAGCGTCTCTTGCGCGAGCGCCGCGCCACTCTGACCCTCGACGAATTCAACAATATCGACCGCCGCATCGATGCGCTGGTGCTGGAGGCGGCGGGCGAGCCGTTTCTGGTGCACACGCTACGGCCGTTGCACACGCTGTACCGGCGCATCGGCTACATCCACCACCGTTTCATGCCGGGACAGGCCGAGTTGGCGGGCACGATCGACCGTCACCTCGCCATTCTCGCCGCGGTCGCCGGCCGCCGCGCCGAGGACGCGGTGAAGGCGAGCGATGCCCTGATCGACTACATGGGCGAGATGTTCACGGGCATGGAGGTGGGGATCGACCCCCGCCTGCTCGATTGCAGCATCGAACCGCTGCTCGGCCCGTAAAAGAGTTTTGAAGAGAGGACCAAAGATGTCAACGATGGCGATGCCAGAACCGACCGCGAGCGAAGCCGCGGTCCGCTACCTCATCACGAACTACAGTCCCAAGGGCAACAAGGTCGGCTGGCTGATGATGGCCTCGATCCTGGTCGAGGCCTGGGACCTCTATTCAATCGCCTTCGTGCTGATCTTCATCAAGGAGCAGTACAATCCCGATCCGCTGATGCTGGGTCTCGCCGCCGCCGGTACGCAGGGCGGCGCCCTGATCGGCGCGCTGCTCGGTGGCTGGCTCTCGGACAAGATCGGCCGCCGCGTCATGTTCCTGGTGACGATGGTGATGTTCATCGTGCTGGCGTTGGCGCAGGCCTTCGTGCCGAATGTCACCTGGCTGATCGTGATCCGTTTCCTGCTCGGCATTCCGCTGGGGTCCGACATCTCGACCGGCTACACCTACATCATGGAATCCATGGCCAAGGGCGAGCGCGAGGTCATGGGCAACCGCTGGCAGTTCATGTTCGCGGTCGGTGAAGTCCTCACCATCGGCGTCATCGTCATCTTCCTGCTGCTCGACATCCACCACGAAACGCTATGGCGGGTGACGCTCGGTCTCGGCGCGTTGCCGGCGCTGATCATCCTGATCATGCGCCATGACGTGCCGGAGACGGCGGTGTGGCTGGTGCAGAAGGGACGCTACCGCGAGGCCAAGAAGGTCGCGCGCGAGATGTTCAACGACGATCTCGCCATGCTGCCGGATCAGGACGTGGTGATGCCGAAGGTCAGCACCAGTGCCTTTATCGCCGACCTCAGGAAGGATCCGATCCGCTGGCGCGCCACGATCTACGGCTGGATCGCCTGCTTCGCGCAAGCCAGCGAATTCTCGACCTTCGCGTTCTACCTGCCGGTGCTCTTTGTCATGGTCGGCGTGTCGAGCGTGCTCGGCATCAATCTGGTGACGATGGCGCTGTTCTCCTTCGCTGCCGTGTCGGGCTGGGTCGGTCCGCTGCTGACGCCGAAGATCGGCCATCGCGGCATCTCGATCGCGGGCTTCTCGATCGTGCTGGTCTCGCTGCTGGTCGCGGCCTTCGCGCTCTACACCGGCAACAAGGTCCTGCTGCCGTTCGCGGCCGCCGCCATGCTGTGGGGCCATTATTGGGACGCGTCGAACTGCATGACGATCCCGACCATGGTCGCCAAGCCGAAATATCGCGGCACCGCCAGCGGCTTCGCCTACATGTTCGTGAAGCTGCCGTCGTTCCTGGCGATCTTCCTGTTCCCGACCGTGTTCGCTGCGATCGGGCAGGCGAACGCCACGCTGATGGTCGCGATCTTCCCGCTGATCGGATTGCTCGCGGCCATCTTCATCCTGCCGGAAGTCTACGGCTACGAGAACGACTAGGGCATGATCCGGAAAACTGCGAAGCGGTTTTCCGAAAAGATCATGCTCAAACAATAGTAGCGCGCGCTACCTGATCGCGGCGGCCAAGGCCGCGATCAGGGCCGGCGGCGTCACCAGCATGCCGAGCTTGAGGAACGGCCAGGCGCCGACCTCGATCTTCTCCCGCCGCAGCGCGACCAGCCACAGGATCGTGGCGAGCGAACCGGTCACCGACAGATTGGGTCCGAGATCGACGCCGATCAGGATGGCGCTGACGACCGGCGCGGGCAGATGATCGCTGGCGGCGACCGAGCCTGCAACGAGGCCGACGGGCAGATTGTTGGCGATATTGTCGGCGATCGCTGTGGCGATGCCGACGCTCCAGGCGGCCTTCGTCACGGATTGCCCGACGGCTTCATGCAGCAGCGCGCTGAGCTGCCCGATCACGCCGGTCTTGATCAGCGCTTCCACCATCACGAACAGTCCGCCGACCAGCGGCAGTACGCTCCAGGACACGCCGCGCAGCACGGGCAGCGGCGATTGCCGGCTGACCAGCAGCACGATCGCGGCCGTCACCACGCCGCAGATGAAGGTGGGCAAACCCAATTGCTTGTCCAGCGCGGAGGCCGTGACCAGGACGATTCCGATGGCGACGATGCCGATTGCCGTCAGCTTGCCGCCGCGGCCGAGTTGTGGGTGCGGCACACTGCGGGCGATGCTGTCCTCCTTCAGCGCGCGGTGCTGGGTCAGGCGCAGCACGACATAGGTGAGCAGAATCGAGGCCGCCGAGGGCAGGGCGAACAGGCGCAGCCATTCGGTGAGCTCAGGCATGTGCGCCCCGAACACGACGAGATTGGCCGGGTTGGAGATCGGCAGCACGAAGCTCGCGGCGTTGGCGATGAAGGCGCAGACGAACAGATAAGGCAGCGGCTTGGCGCCGGCTGCGCGCGTCGCGGCATAGACGGCGGGCGTCAGCACGATCGCGGTGGCGTCGTTCGAGAGCAGGACGGTGACCAGCGTGCCGACGATGTAGATCAGCAGGAACAGCCGCTGCGGTGAGCCGCCGGCATATTCCACCGCGAGCGCTGCGAGATAGTCGAACAGACCTTCGAGCCGCGCCAGCTCGGCGATCAGCATCATGCCGATCAGGAACAGATAGACATCGACACCCTTCTCGACGCCCGTCACCGCATCCCGCCACGGCAGCAAGCCGAGCAGCACCAGCGCGCCGGCGCCGAGCACGGCCCAGACTGCTTCCGGCAAGCGAAAGGGCCGGATGATGACGCCTGCGGTAGCAGCTACGATGATGCTCCAGGCCCAGATGGCGTCAGACGGCACGGTCACTCCTCGATGCGGAAATGCTTCATTCGGCAGCGATAGCGGAAGCCGCTTCCGCTGTCTTCCCCCGCGGGCGCGGACCGCCATCTGCGATTTGCCGCGTTTCGGGCAGCGCGACAAAACAGACGACGGCGCCGATTGCGGCCACCACACCGAGCGCAATGAACGCTGCACCGTAGCCCGCGCCAACCACGACGAAGCCCGCGAGCGTCGTCGACAGCGCCGCGCCGATGCTTTGGGCCGTGATCACGGCGCCTTGCGCGAGGTTGAAGCGGCCGGTGTTGCGCATGAGGTCGGCGACGATGACAGGGAAGATCGCGCCAAAAATGCCGGCGCCGACGCCGTCGAGAAGCTGCACGCCGACCAGCCAGAACGGATTGTCGGAGAGAGTGTAGAGGGCCCCCCGAAGCGGCAGGATCAGGAGCGCGGCGAGGAAGAAGCGCTTGTGGCCCCAGCGGTCGGCCTTCGCGCCGACTAGCATCGCGAACGGCACCATCACCAATTGCGCTGCAACGATGCAGGCCGACATCAGGCTGGTGCCCATGTTCTTGTCTTGCAAGGCGAGCTTTTGCCCGACCAGCGGCAACATGGCCGCATTGGCGAGGTGGAAGAGAGCGACACAGATCGCGAAGATGAGCAGGGGACGGCAGGTCAGGAGCACGCTCAGGCCGGAGGGCTGTTCGCCCTTGTCGGCGGCTTCCCCCTCGTGCAGCCCGCGGGCAAGATCGTGATCGATTGCCTTGGGGGGAATGGCGAGAATGCTGGCCAGGCTGGCGACCGCCATCGCGGCGAGAAGGTAAAACACGACGGTTGGCCCGAACCAGTAGGCGGAGAGTCCCGCCAGACCCGCTGCGACCGCATTGCCGGCGTGATTGAATGTCTCGTTGCGGCCGACCCTGCGGGTGAAGGCCGCATGGCCGAAGATGCCGAGCGAGACGGCGGCAATGGCCGGCGGGAAGATGACGGCCGCCGCCTGCGCGATGCCTTGCGAGATCGCGACCGGCAGGAAGCCCGGAAATAACCGCAGCGACAGCGAGGCGAATGTCACCATGAGGCGGCGGCGGCCATGACCAGCCGCTTGGCCCGCGTCGCATCGACCAGCGCACCGGCCGGCGTTTGTGCCACGATGCCCGCGATGGTCGCAATCGACATGACGAGCCCGATGCGCGCCTCGTCCCAATGCTGTTCGGTGAGGAGATAGACGGCGAGATAAGGGCCGAGTCCGTCGCGAACGTCGGCGAGGAAGAAGTTCACAGCATCCAGCGCGGGACCGGCACGCCTTGCCTGATCGGGGTTTTGGTTCGACGTCGATCTCTCGATCAAGGCCTAAATGCGCCCGGTAGCAACCGACGGGATGTCCGCCTGGTTCCGCGGATCGGAGCGCTCCTCAAAACTTGACCGCCAGCAGCACCGCGCCGGCGCCGATCATGGCGATGCCAACCCAGCCCTGTGCGGTCGGCCGCTCACCGAGAAAGGCGAAGGCGAAAAGCGCGACGAGCACGACGCTGAGCTTGTCGATCGGCGCCACCAGCGTGGCGGGGCCAAGCTTCAGCGCGCGAAAATAACAGAGCCAGGACGCACCGGTCGCAAGCCCCGACAGCCCCAGGAACAGCCAGGTCTTCGACGAGACTTCTGACGGCACGGCGAATTGCCCGGTGAAGAACAGTAGCACCGAGAACGCGACCAGCACCACGATGGTGCGGATGAAGGTGGCGAGGTCCGGATGGATGTTCTCGACGCCGACCTTGGCAAAGATCGCAGTCAGCGCCGCAAAGCAGGCGGAGAGCAGCGCCCAGGTCTGCCATGCCGAGAAGAGGGTGGATTTCATTTCATCGATGTCCGTTGTTTTCGACGGCGCACTAGCGCCGTCATTGCGAGCGCAGCGAAGCAATCCAGACTATCTCCGCGGAAAGATTCTGGATTGCTTCGCTGCGCTCGCAATGACGGAATGCAGGGCGGTAACTTACGACGATTACATTCACCGCGCCACCGACAGCTTCTCCGTGATCGCCTTGCGCAGGATGCGCGACAGCGATTCCACCGAATACGGCTTCTGGATCAGCTCGAAACCGCGATGGGCGTTCTCGGCGAGCACGTTGCTGTAACCACTGGTGAGCACGACGGGCAGGCCCGGATAGCGCTCGCGGATGATGCCGGCGAGCTCGACGCCATTCATGCCGGGCATGATGACGTCGGAGAAGACGAGGTCGACGGCGAACTCGTTCTCGCCGAGGATGGCGAGCGCCGCATTGGCGTTGGCGACGCGGCGGACGACATAGCCGAGATCCTCCAGGAGCTCGGTGGAGAAGCGACCGACCTCGTCATCGTCCTCCACCACGAGCACGCGATAGCCGCGCCCGGTGGTCGCGGCCTCGTAGGTCAGCGCCGTGGCCTCCTTGTCCGTCCCGGGGCTTTGCGCCTGCGGCAGATACATGGTGAAGGTCGCGCCTTCACCATGCGTGCTGGTCACGGCGATGTCTCCCTCGGACTGCTTTGCGAAGCCGAATGCCTGGCTCAGGCCGAGGCCGGTGCCCTTGCCGACCTCCTTGGTGGTGAAGAACGGCTCGAAGATGGCGTCGATGTTCTCAGGCGCGATGCCGCTGCCGGTGTCCGCGACCGAGATCGCGACATAGTCGCCGCCGCGCGCCGATTGCGCCCGCAGGCTCGGGATACCCTCGACCTGGCGCACGGCGATGGTGAGGCGTCCTTCGCCGTCCATGGCGTCGCGAGCGTTGATGGCGAGGTTGATCAGCGCCGTCTCGAACTGGGCGATGTCGGCGACAGTGAAGCAGTCGGCATCCTGAACCTCCACCGCGATTTCGATGCGGCCACCGACCAGCGGCCGGACCAGTTGCGCGACGCCCTCGACCTGGCTGCCGACGTTGAAGATCTGCGGTTTCAGCGGCTGCCGGCGCGCAAACGCCAGCAGCTGTGCGGTCAGTTTGGAGGCACGCTCGACGGTGTCGGAAATAGCGTCGACATAGCGGCGGCGGCGTTCCTCCGGCAGCTCGCGGCGGCGCAGGAAATCGGTGGCCGAACGGATGATGGTGAGAAGATTGTTGAAGTCGTGCGCGACGCCACCGGTGAGCTGGCCGATCGCCTCCATCTTCTGCGATTGCCGCAGCGCCTCCTCGCCGCGGCGTCTCTCGGTGATGTCGACGGCCTCGGGCACCGCGCCGGTGATGGCGCCGTGGCGATCGAGCACCGGGCGCATGCCGAACTCGAAATCGCGCTCGCCGACGGGAAGGCGCAGGCGCATCTCCAGCCGCACGGCTTCACCTTTGAGCACGGTATCGAAGGCCTCGCGCACCCGCGCGCTCATGCCCTCCGTCGCGCTGAACCAGGGGGTCTGCCACAACGGCTTGCCGATCACATCCGAAGAGCTCGCCTTGATGCCGTCGAGCGCGGTCTTGTTGGCGTAGAGCAATTCGCCCTCGAGATTGACCAGCCCCTGATACTGGTTGCTGGTCTCCAGGATCGCGCGCAGCCGCGCCTCGTTGGCTTCGAGCTCGGCGGTGCGCTCGGCGATGCGCTCTTCCAGCGTTTCGTTGAGCTGCCGCAGCTCGATCTCGGCCTGCTTGGCCCCGGTGATGTCGTGGGCGACGCCGATGAAGCCGATATGCCTGCCGGTCGGGTCCCAGCGCGGCTGCGATTCCGAGCGCAGCCAGCGCCATTCGCCGTCGGCGTTCTTGTAGCGGGCTTCCAGCACGAACGGTTTCAGCGACGCCTCACCCTGGACGGATTGCTGCAGCACATGCGGCAGGTCGTCCGGATGCAGCACCTTGCGCCAATCGAATGCGATGGCCTGGTCGTAGGGCAGGCCGACGAAATCGACATAGGCCTGGTTGGCGAAGGAGCGCGTGCGGTCGAGTTTCGTGACCCAGATCGGCACTGGCGCGCTGTCGGCGATCAGCCGAAAGCGCTCCTCGCTTTCGCGCAGGGTCTCGCGCACCAGCATCTGGTCGGTGATGTCGATATGGGCGCCGACGAGCCGGATGGCGCGCCCGTCGACGTCGCGCTCGATCTTGGCGACGACGCGGATCCAGCGGGTCTCGCCGTCGCTGGGACGGATGATGCGGTATTCGGCGGTGTAGTCCTCGCTGGGGCCGGACAGCGTATCGAAGAAGTGCTTCACCGCGGTGTCCCGGTCGTCGGGATGGATGCGATTGACCCAGTCCTCGTGCGACTCATGGGCGGCTTCCGACGGCAGGCCGTGGAGCATCAGATATTCCGGCGAACGGCGGTTCTTGAAGCCTTCGCGCAAGTCGACCTCGAGACCGCCGACCTTGCCGATGCGCTGGATCCGCGCCAGTTCGGCTTCGCGCTCCTGCAGCGCGCGATAGGCATCATCGCGCTCGCGCGCGACATCTTCGAGGTGCTGGCGCAGCCTTTCGGCGGCAATGGTCTCGGGCAAAGGATCGTTCAAGGCGTTGGCCGTTGTGATGCGTGAGCGCACGTGCCGGGCGGATATTCACACAGACGAAGCGTGATGGCCATTGCTCAAAAGGGAAATGAAAGCGCCACCGAATGCAGGTGGGTATAATGAACGCCGAATCTGGCTATTTGTTCCGAATACGGGAACGATGAGCCTGCGCGCGCGTATGTGCAAAGCGCCACAACTTTCATTCCCAAAACTCCTTTCTCAAGAGGCTAAATCTTGAAGCTCTTTGTCTGCCAGGCCTGCGGCAACGTCCTTTATTTCGAGAACCGCGCCTGCGAACGTTGCGGCCATCGCGTCGCGTTCCTGCCGGAGAAGGAGACGATGTCGGCGATCGAACCCGACGGGGAGGCTCAAGGTGGGACCTGGAGCACGCTGGCCAACAAGGGCGAAAGCCGCATGTTGTGCAGCAATGCCGAGTACGATTCCTGCAACTGGCTGACGGATGCCGATGATATCACCGGTTATTGCCGCGCCTGCCGCCACAACGGCATCGTGCCGGACCTGTCCGATCCGGTTCAGCTCGCCGGTTGGCGCGAGCTGGAGGTGGCGAAACACCGGTTGTTCTATTCCTTGATCCGCTGGAAGCTGCCGCTCCAGACCCGGCAGGACAATCCTGAACATGGCCTGATCTTCAATTTCCTCGCCGACGATCCGGACAGCGGGGAGAAGATCCTGACCGGCCATGACAACGGCCTGATCACGATCGCGCTGACCGAGACCGACGACATCGAGCGCGAGCGGCGCAGGCTCGAGATGGGCGAGCCCTACCGGACGCTGCTCGGGCATTTCCGCCACGAGGTCGGGCACTATTTCTGGGACGTGCTGGTGCGGGACGGCGGCAAGCTCGACGAATGCCGCGCCGTGTTCGGCGACGATTCCGTCGATTACGGACAGGCCTTGGAGCGCCACTATGCCGAAGGCGCCCCGCCGGACTGGCAGCAGAACTACGTCTCGGCCTATGCGACCACGCATCCCTGGGAGGATTTCGCAGAAACCTGGGCGCATTATCTGCACATCATCGACACCCTGGAGATGGCTGGCGAGTTCGGCATGGAGGTGCGTCCAAAGGTCGATCACGACGGAGAGTTGTCGACGCGCATCCGCTTCAACCCCTACGAGGCAAGGGACGTCGAGGCGATAGTCAACGCATGGTTGCCCTTCACCTTCGCCATGAACAGCGTCAACCGCGCCATGGGCATGCGCGACCTCTATCCGTTCATCCTCTCGCCTGCGGTGGTTGCCAAGCTGGGGTTCATTCACGAACTGGTCCGGAACGTCGCCAAGGACAATGCCAAGGCCGGGAAGCCGTAGGCCATCGCGTAGGCCATCCCAGGGGCTCGCAGGCCCCGTTTCGGTCTTGCGCTGGTACGCCGGAGGGCCCGGATTTTGACCGTTGCCTCCGGCCCATTTTGATGTACCACGGGAGCCACACGGCCCGTTCCCAGAGGTCCCAACGGCCAGGGAAGGGTCCCGCCCAAGGTCGAGACTCAAGAAAAGCATGTTCAAACGCATTCTGATCGCCAATCGCGGCGAAATCGCCTGCCGGGTCATCAAGACCGCTCGCCGCATGGGAATTCAGACGGTCGCGGTCTATTCCGAGGCCGACCGCGACGCCCTTCATGTCGAGATGGCCGACGAGGCCGTGCTGATCGGCCCGCCCGCAGCCGCCGAGAGCTATCTGGTGATCGAGAAGATCGTCGAGGCCTGCCGGAAGACGGGCGCTGAGGCCGTGCATCCCGGCTACGGCTTCCTCTCCGAACGCGAAGCGTTTCCGCGCGCGCTGGAAGCTGCCGGCATCGTCTTCATCGGCCCCAACCCGGGTGCGATCGCGGCGATGGGCGACAAGATCGAATCCAAGAAGGCGGCGGCAAAAGCCAAAGTCTCGACCGTGCCCGGCTATCTCGGCCTCATCGAGGACGACAAGCACGCGGTCAAGATCGCCGACGAGATCGGCTATCCCGTGATGATCAAGGCCTCCGCCGGCGGTGGCGGCAAGGGCATGCGCATCGCGCATTCGACGTCCGAGGTCGCGGAGGGTTTCAACCTCGCCAAGGCCGAGGCCAAGGCCTCGTTCGGCGACGATCGCGTCTTCGTCGAAAAGTTCATCGTCGATCCCCGTCACATCGAGATCCAGGTGCTGGGCGACAAGCACGGCAACGTCATCTATCTCGGCGAGCGCGAATGCTCGATCCAGCGCCGCAACCAGAAGGTCATCGAGGAGGCGCCGTCGCCGCTGCTCGACGAAGCCACCCGCCGCAAGATGGGCGAGCAGGCGGTCGCACTCGCCAAGGCCGTGAACTACGATTCCGCCGGCACCGTCGAGTTCGTCGCCGGCCAGGACAAGAGCTTCTTCTTCCTGGAGATGAACACGCGCCTCCAGGTCGAGCATCCCGTCACCGAGCTCGTCACCGGCGTCGATCTCGTCGAGCAGATGCTCCGCGTCGCCGCCGGCGAGAAGCTCGCCCTCACGCAGAAGGACGTCACGCTGACCGGCTGGGCGGTGGAATCGCGGCTCTATGCCGAAGATCCGTTCCGCAACTTCCTGCCCTCGATCGGGCGTCTGGTAAAATACCGGCCGCCGGCGGAAGTGAGCCTGGACGGCATCACCGTGCGCAACGACACCGGCGTGCAGGAGGGCGGCGAGATCTCGATCCATT
Organism: Bradyrhizobium sp. 21; assembly: GCF_023073335.1. GTDB lineage: Bacteria > Pseudomonadota > Alphaproteobacteria > Rhizobiales > Xanthobacteraceae > Bradyrhizobium. The sequence continues at coordinate 416,124 of NZ_JADPJG010000006.1, read as the reverse complement.
ACGATCCGATGATCGCCAAGCTCGTCACCCACGCGCCGTCGCGCGCGGCGGCAATCGAGGCGCAGGCGACCGCGCTGGATTCGTTCTATGTCGACGGCATCCGCCACAACATCCCGTTCCTCTCGGCCTTGATGCACCATCCGCGCTGGCGCGAGGGCAATCTCTCGACCGGCTTCATCGCCGAAGAATTCCCCAAGGGGTTTGCGGTGCGCGTGCCCGAGGGCAAGGTCGCGCGGCGGATCGCGGCGGTCGGCGCCGCCATCGATCACGTGCTCGGTGAACGCAAGCGGCAGATCTCGGGGCAGATCGGCGGCCGCATCGTGCAGCGCGAGCGTCGCCGCGCGGTCTGGCTCGATCGCCAGGAGATTCTGCTCGAGGTCGCGCGCGAGGGGGAGGCAATCTCCATCCGCTTCGTCGATGCCGACGGCAAGACCGGCAATGCGCATCTGCTGCAGTCGCCGTGGAAGCCGGGCGATCCGGTCTGGCAGGGCACCATCGATGGGCACGTCGTCGCGGTGCAGGCGCGCCCGATCGCCAACGGCATTCGTCTCGCGCACCAGGGCGTCGAGGTGCCGGTCTATGTCTGGACCGAAGCCGAAGCCGCCTCGGCCCGGCTGATGCCGGTGACCACGGCTGCCGACACTGGCAAGAAGCTGCTCTGTCCGATGCCGGGCCTCGTGGTCTCGATCGCGGTGATCGAAGGGCAGGAGGTCAAGGCGGGCGAGACGCTCGCCGTGGTCGAAGCCATGAAGATGCAGAACGTGCTGCGCGCCGAGCAGGACGGCACCGTGAAGAAGATCCACGCCAGCGCCGGCGCGACGCTGGCGGTGGACGCGCTGATCCTGGAGTTTGCGTAAAGCGCTCCGGAGCAACAGAAGTCCCTCACCCTGAGGAGCCGCGCTTGCGCGGCGTCTCGAAGGGCGAGGCCACCAGCCGGGCCTTCATCCTTCGAGACGCGCGCAAGAGCGCGCTCCTCAGGATGAGGAATTGAGAGTGAGGCAACCATGGCCTTTCGTTCCCGCCGCGAAAAACTGCGATCGATCCTGTCGGGCGGGACTTGCGTCCATCCCGGTTCGGTCTACGACGCCATCTCGATCCGCATCGCCGAGGATCTCGGTTTCCCCCTCGGCATGTTCGGCGGCTCGGTGGCCTCGCTCGCGGTGCTCGGCGACCCCGACATCACGCTGATCACGCTCACCGAGCTGGCCGAGCAGATGCGGCGGATGTCGCGCGCCGCGACGTTGCCGGTGCTGGTCGATGCCGATCACGGCTATGGCAATGCGCTCAACGTGCGCCGCACGGTGCAGGAGCTGGAGACGGCGGGCGCCGCCGGCCTCACCATTGAGGACACGCTGCTGCCGGCCGGCTTCGGCGAAGCGAAGACGCAGCTGATCTCGCTGGAGGAGGGCGTCGGCAAGATGAAGGCGGCACTCGACGGCCGCGGCGATCCCTCGCTCGTCATCGTGGGTCGCACCGGTGCGGCATCGATCACCTCGATCGAGGATGCAATCCGCCGCGCCAGGGCCTATGAAGCCGCCGGCGTCGATGCGCTGTTCTTCACCGGCATCAAGTCGCGCGCCGAGCTCGAGGCGGTCGCATCCGCGACGCACCTGCCGATCGTGCTCGGCGGTGCGCCGGACGAACTGAACGCGACCGACTATCTCACAAGCCAGCGCGTGCGCATCGCGCTTCAGGGCCATGCGCCGATCGCGGCGGCCACGCAGGCCGTCTACGAGACGCAGAAGGCGCTCCGTGACGGGACGGCGCCGAAGGCGCTCAAGGGCTTGCCGTCGGCGGAACTGACCAACCGCGTCATGCGCCAGGCCGACGTCAAGGCGCGCAGCGCCGATGTCCTCGGATTGAAAAAATGAGCCGGGCAATCCTTCAGGTCATGATCAGTGGCCGCGTGCAGGGCGTCGGCTATCGCGCCTGGGTCGAGTATCAGGCGACGAATTGCGGTCTCGAAGGCTGGGTCCGCAACCGCCGTGACGGCAGCGTCGAAGCGCTGTTCGCGGGACCGCCGAAGCACGTCGCCGACATGGTCGCGCTGTGCCGCCATGGCCCGCCGTCCTCGCGCGTGGACAGTGTCACCAGCGAGACCGCCGAGGTCGACGATTTGAACCTGCGAAGGGCAGGGGAGAAGTTCTCGGTTCTGCCGACGGTGTAACCGGTTCTTTCTGCGCAGCCAGCGAAGAACTCCTTACCTCGGCAGCTTCGAGATCGCCTCGCTCAATTCGTGGATCTCATACGGCTTGCGCAGGATCGGAAAGTCGCCGCGCACGCCGGCGGCGACGTCGCTGTAGCCGGTGGCGAGCAGGATCGGCAGGCCGGGGCGGATCTGGCGGAGGCGATGAGCGAGGCTGAGCCCGTCCATCTTGCCGGGCATGACGATGTCCGAGAACACGAAATCGACGCCGTTCTTCTCGATCTCACGCAACGCGGCCTCGGCGTCCGCAACCCGGCGCACCTGATAGCCGAGCTGCTCCAGAAGACCGATGCTGACGACGGCGACGTCCGGATTGTCCTCGACCAGCAGCACCGTGCCGCTGCCGTGGAACGCCGGTGCCTCCGCCGTCTCGCGCGATGGCGCGTCTTCTCCGCGCGGCAGGAGGAAGGTGAACGTCGTGCCCTTGCCGAGCTCGCTTGCGACCTTCACCGTGCCGCCGGCCTGATGGGCGTAGCCGTGCACCTGGGAGAGGCCGAGGCCGGTGCCCTTGCCGATCGGCTTGGTCGTGAAGAATGGCTCGAAGATCTTCTCGAGAACGTCGGAGGGAATGCCGAACCCGGTATCGGTAACGTCGATCGCGACGAAGTCGCCGGCGAGGGGCGGCTCGTCGAGCACGACATTGCGCGCCCCGATCGTCACCGTGCCTCCGTCGGGCATCGCGTCGCGGGCATTGATGACGAGGTTGAGCAGCGCGGTCTCGAGTTCGGAGACGTCGGTTCTGATCGGCCAGACGTCACGGCTGACGTCGAAGGCGAGCCGCACGGAGCTGCCCACGCCGGCATCGAGCACCTCGCGGATCGCGGCGATGCGGTCGGCGAAGTCGATCGCCTGCGGATTGACGCTCTGCCGCCGCGCAAAGGTGAGGAGCTGGTTGGTCAGCGCCGCGCCGCGCTTGGTGGCGGTCTCGATGGCCGAGATCGCGCGCTGAAGCTTGGCTTCGTCGGCCCCTCGCTTCAGCATGTGGAGGCTGCCGCTGATGATCATCAGGAGATTGTTGAAATCGTGGGCGATCCCGCCGGTGAGCTGGCCGAGCGCATCGAACTTCTGGGACTCGGCGAGCTGCTTCTGCATCGCCTCGAGCTTGATCTGCGTGTTGCGGCGCTCGGTGATGTCGCGCGTGATCTTGGCGAAGCCCACCAACGCACCGTCCTCGTAGATCGGATCGATCACGACGCTCGCCCAGAAGAAGGTGCCGTCCTTGCGGACGCGCCAGCCTTCCTCCTCGTAGCGGCCCTTTTCCCGCGCGATGCCGAGCGCACGGGCGGGCTTGCCGTTGGCGCGGTCGGTCTCGGTGTAGAAACGGGAAAAATGCTGGCCGAGGATTTCTCCGGGCGAATAACCCTTGATGCGCTCGCCGCCGATGTTCCAGCTGGTGATGGTCCCGGTGGGATCCAGCATGTAGAGGGCGTAGTCCGCAACTCCTTCAACCAACAGCCGGAAACTGCGTTCGCTCTCGAACAAGTCTCTCTGCTGCCTAAATTTTTCGACCATTCCGGGACCCCGCCTCGACGGGGACAAACGCGATAGTTGGCGGATTGTTCCCCGAGCTTGGAGCATTTTTAGGCAAATATCGAGCCCCGTATGCAGCTCGATCGAGCGGGCTTGACAAGGCAACGGTTGCGTCAGATATTTCTGTCATGACAGAAATAACCGGAAAGAAGAAACTTCCCGCCGCCGTCGAGCGCTTCATCCTGCATTGGGGCGACATGGGGGACGGATGGGGCGTCAATCGCTCGGTCAGCCAGATCCACGGTCTGCTCTACCTGGCCGAGGCGCCGATGACGGCCGAGGACATCGCCGACACGCTCGGCATGGCCCGCTCCAACGTCTCCAACTCGCTCAAGGAATTGCTCGCCTGGAACCTGATCCGGCGCGTCCCGATTCTCGGCGATCGCCGCGACCATTACGAGGCCGAGACCGACATCTGGGAGGTCGCCGCCAGAATCGCGGCGCGGCGCAAGGAGCGGGAGCTCGATCCGGCGATCACGGCGCTCAGGGCCTGCGTGTCCGATGCCGCCGACGATCCGACCATCAATCCGGTCGCGAGCAAACGGCTGAAGGAGATGCTCGCCTTCACCGAGCTCGCCGACCACTGGTTCATGCAGATGCTGAAGGTGCCGCGGCCGCGGCTGGCGGCCCTGATGCGGCTTGGCGAGAAGATCGCCAATTTACTGCCGCTGGGCAAAGCTAGATAGCGTTGAGGAGGTTGCGATGACGTCGGCAAGATTATCTGGCTCCAACGCATCATCCTCCGCTCACGTCAAACTGCTCGACGACCGCCGCTTCCGCGCGCTGCTGTCGGACGAGGATTGGGGCCGGCTGCCGCTGGCGACCTGGCGGCGTTTTTCGAAGCGCGTCGCCGACGGAGACAGCGTCGTCTATGTCGGAATGGTCGACGAGATCGGATTCAGCGCCATCGGCTGGTGGTTCGCCCAGGCCGCACGTCTGATCGGCGGCCCGCTGCCGACCGGCCGTGACACTGGCGTCCCCATGATCGTCACGGTGACCGAAGACGCCGCGACCGGCGGCCAGACCTGGACCCGCATCTGCGCGCGCAAGCGCGGCTTTCCGCAAGTGATCCACTCCGCCAAACGCTTCGCCGGCCCGACCGGGCTCGAGGAATATGTCGGCTTCGGCGTCTCGATGGCGCTCCGCATCGCGGTCGAGGGCCAGGCGCTGACATTTCGCAGCGCTGCTTATGGCCTGCAGCTCGGACGCCTGTGGATCCCGTTGCCGCAATGGCTGACGCCGGGCGATCTCACGGTGACCCACAGCGATCTCGGCGAGGGCGCCTTCCGCTTCACCCTCGATGTCATTCATCCGCGTTACGGCACGCTGATCCACCAGTCCGCCATGTTCAGGGAGGCCGTGTCATGACGCAGCTCATGTGGACGCTCATCGCCATCCAGATCGTGATGGGCGTGTTCGACACATTCTATCACCACGAGTTCACCGAGCGCCTGGCCTGGCGCCCGTCGCAGCGCTTCGAGTTGAAACTGCACGGCATCCGCAACATGCTCTATGCGCTCCTATTTCTGCTGCTCGGCTGGCTCGAGGTCCATGGCGTGCTGGCGCTGCTGATCGTCGCAGTCCTGGTTGCCGAGATCGTCATCACGCTGATGGATTTCGTCGAGGAGGATCTGAGCCGGAAACTGCCGCCGAGCGAGCGCATCAATCACACGCTGCTGGCAATCAACTACGGCGCCATCCTGGTGCTGCTGTTGCCCGTGCTGATCGATTGGGCGATGCAGCCGTTCGGCGCGACCGTGGTGTACCAGGGCCTGCTCAGCATTGCCGCGACGGCGTGTGCGGTCGGCGCGGCGCTCTGCGGCGTCAGGGATTTTACGGCGATGCGCCGGCTTGGCCGCATGCGAAGCGTTCCCGCGCATGGCCTCGTCGAAAAAATCCCGGCCGCAAGACCGTGCTGATATCAGGCGCCACCGGCTTTATCGGCAGCCGCCTCGCAGCAAGCCTCAGTGGAGCAGGGCATCACGTCATCGCTCTGATCCGCAACCCCGGGAAGGCCGAGATGCTGCCGCCGCCGGTGACGCTGATCACCAGCCTCGATCAGCTCGCCTCGGACACGCCTATCGATGCCATCGTCAATCTCGCGGGCGAGCCGATCGACAACGGGCTGTGGACCGAGGCGAAGCGCGCGAAGATTCTCGGCTCGCGCATCGACATGACCGGCGAAATCGTCAAGTTGATCGCGCGGCTCGACCGCAAGCCCGAGGTTCTCGTCAGCGGCTCCGCGATCGGCTGGTACGGTCTGTGGGCGGACCAGGTGCTGACCGAGTCAGCGAAATCTCACGCCTGCTTCAGCCACGAGCTGTGCGCGGCCTGGGAGACGGCGGCTCGGCCGGCGGAGGAGCTCGGCGTCCGTGTCGTCTATCTCCGTATCGGCCTCGTGCTCGGCACGGAGGGCGGCTTCATCACGCGCATGCTGACGCCGTTCGAGTTCGGGCTCGGTGGTCCGCTCGGCAACGGGCGGCAGTGGATGTCCTGGATCGAACGCGACGATTTGATCCGCCTGATTGCCTATGTGATGGCAACGCCCGATCTCGCCGGCCCCGTCAACGCCACCGCGCCGATTCCGGTCACCAACGCAAAGTTCACCGAGGAGCTCGGCCGCCATCTGCATCGGCCCGCAATGTTTCGCATTCCCGGCGGCCTGCTACGGCGGGTCGGCGGCGGCTTTGCCGACGAGCTATTGCTAGGCGGTCAGCGCGTGCTGCCGAACAAGGCGCTCAGCCGCGGTTTTGTGTTCCGGCACGAGACACTGCGCAGCGCGTTCGAGGCGATCTTGTGAGCCCTCAGGTGGCGGCTACACTTCGGAACGTCGCCGCCACCGCGCGTAGCGCTGCCAGCTTGGCGGGATCGCTGACCTTCGAATGCAGCATCACCTTCGAGCTGCCGAGCTTCGGCAGCTTGTGCGCAGGCCCGATGTCGACCAGCCCGGGAGGTGCGATCCGGCGCGCCAGCGGCGCAATCGCAAGCCCGGCAAGCGCGGCCGCAACCACCGCCGTGACGCCGCCGCCGACAAAGCGCTCGCGCCAGGTGAGGCCGGCCTTGTCGAGCGCGCGGACGGCGATGGCGCGGACGCCGCAGGGCGGGGCGAGCGTTGCGAGCGGCAACGGCTCACCCTTCGGCAGGGCGAAGCGTCTTGCCGCGAACCAGCCGAACTCGTCCTCGGTCAGTTTCTCGCCGCCGCGCCGGCTGCCTTCCTGCCGCACGATCACCGCATCCAAATGGCCCGCGTCATAGGCATCCTGCATCTCGCGCGAGAAGCCGATGGTGACGGCGAGGGTAAGGTGTGAAGACATCGCGTGCAGGCGTTCGAGCAGCGGCACCAGCTCCGGGCCCGCGGCATGGTCGGAGATGCCGAGCGAGAGCGACTGCGCCGCCGGAGCCTCGCCCGACAGCGCGCGGTCATGCGCCGCGATCAGCGCGCGGGCGCGATCGAGGAACGCTGCACCGTCGGCGGTGAGCCGGACCGCGCGCGGCGACCGCTCGACGAGGCGTTTTCCCAGCAACGTCTCCAGCCGCTGCAGCTTGAGACTGACGGCGGCTTGCGTCGTGCCGAGCGCTTCGGCGGTGCGGGTAAAGCTCTGGAGGTCGGCGACCAGCAGGAAGGCCTGGACGGTGGCGATGTCGAGTGTGGTTGTCATTATGAATTCTTATCACTGCTATCAACAGAGATAAGATAGCAAAATGATCAGGGGAGGTCTAGCTTCTCATCAACGCCGCGCACATACGGCGCCGCATCTTGAGGAGAACCACCATGCCCCTGATCACCGTGTCCTACACCACCTCCCGCCAGTCGCCCTCGCTGAAGGCCGAGATCGCGAGCGCCGTGTCCGAGCTCACCGCAACAATCCTGCACAAGGACCCCAAGGTGACCGCGATCATCGTCAAGTCCGTGGAGGCCGCCGACTGGTTCGCCGGCGGCAAGTCACTCGCCGAGCAAAAGCTGGCCAGCTACTGGATCGACATCCACGTCAGCGAAGGCACCAACACCAAGGACGAGAAGGCCGCCTATCTCGCCGCGATGTTCGAGCGCATGGCCGGGATCCTGGGCCCGCTGCATCCCGAGACCTATCTGCATGTCGACGAGGTCAAGGCCGACGCCTACGGCTTTGGCGGCCTGACCCAGGAGCGGCGCTACATCGCCGGCAAGCTCGAAGTTTCGCCGGCGAAAGCATGAGAGCGAACGCCGCGGGTGAACAGTCACACCCGCGGCCTCGCAGCAGGGTCGTCAGCCCGCTATTCGAACTTCGGAATTGTTCAGGAAACAGGTCTTGTCGAACAGCTTCAAATCCAGCGGGTTCGGCAGCCTGACATCGCCGATGTCAGGGCAGGGCTTGACCGAGGGATCATAGGAGCGGTCGATCTGCGAGATGAAGACGACGATCAGCCCCTTGTCGCGCGCGAATGATTTCAGCGCGCGCACCTGAACGGTGAGGTCGGGGTTTTCCCGCCGCTGGTCGAGCAGTTGCAGATAGTCGATTACGACGAACGTGCCGTGAGGTGCCGCGGCCATCTGCTTGACGACGTAATCGGCACTGATGGCGTCGGAGCAATCGACCTCGAACAGTTTTTCGAACTGCGCCGGGTCCACGCCGATCACCCGCAAGCGATCCATAACATCTTTCTCGGTGTATTCGAGCGAGAAGAACGCGGCGCGGTGGCCGGACCGCATCGCCTCCACGGCAAGCGCGAGGCTCATCAGCGTCTTGCCCTGACCGGGGCGCGCGCCAACCAGTACCAGATCACCTGGCACGAATTGCGGGAACAGCCGATTGGCCGGCGTCATGGCGGCAGCTTTCGCCGCGAGCAGGCTCCAGGCGGAAAAGCCTTCCGTCGCGGCGATGCGGTCAAGCGCATCGTGCAGCGGAATGTTTTCGTCGCGGGACAGGCGCTTCGCCTTGCGCTTCAGATGATAGATGGGTGCAGACAGCTTCATCGTAAAACCTCCCATTGCGAGCAGAAAGCGCAATCCCTCCTTATGCCTGGCGCTCGAACAGTCGGTCCGATGATCTAGTCGCCCGGCATGAGATTTACTTTCCCGGCGGAGGGGGGAGGCGTGGGCGACGCCGGAGTGAAGCGTAGCCGATTCCGGGCCCGCGGAGAACAAGCGGGCTGCAACAACTAGACGGCCGCTTCGGGAAGTAGCGCTCGGGTCGGCCCGAACAGCTCCTCAAACGCCTGCCGGAGCGCGACATCGACGTCGGCCAGGGTCACGAGCTGGCCGAGATCGACCAGCGAGGTGACGCCGTAGCGGGGATCGGCGACGCCGCAGGGCACGATGCCGTTGAAATGCTTGAGCTCCGGCTCGACATTGATGGCGATGCCGTGGAACGAAACCCAGCGCTTCAGCCGCACGCCGATCGCGGCGATCTTGTCTTCGTACTCGGGCCCCTTGTCGGGCCGCTTCACCCAGACGCCGACCCGGTCCTCGCGCCGCTCGCCGCGGACGTTGAAGGCGGCAAGCGTCCGCAGGATCAATTCCTCCAGGCTCGCGACGTAGGCCCGCACATCCGGCCGGCGGCGCTTGAGGTCGAGCATGACATAGGCCACCCGCTGGCCGGGCCCGTGATAGGTGAGCTGCCCGCCGCGCCCGGTGGCAAAGATCGGAAATCGGGCATCGAGCAGGTCGCTTTCCTTGCCCGAGGTGCCGGAGGTGTAGAGTGGAGGATGTTCGAGCAGCCACACCAGCTCCGTTGCTTCGCCGGCCGCGATCGCCGCCACGCGCGCCTCCATGGCGGCCACGGCGTCCGGGTAGGGCACAGGGGTGTCGGAGATCCGCCACTCGACCGGCGCGCCGCCCGCAAGGGAAAACGACGTCAAATCGAGCTCTTGACGCTGGTTTTGGCGGGCGGGGTGGGGCGAATTAACCATTGGCTAACCATAACGTGGTGATCATTGGAGGCGCAAATGCCAAGCCTCATAACTCAAGCCTCATATCTCAAGCCTCTTATCTAGAGGCTCTTGCTCCAAGTCCCAGTCCCTAGTCCCCAGTTGCGGCGGTCCCGACAGTGCCCACTCTCGATAAAGTCACCGTGGATCTCATGGTCGTCCTCGGGACGACCACCATGCCGATCCATCAAGTCCTGCGTCTTTCCCGCGGCGCCATCATCGAGCTGGACGCAACCGAGGCCGACGAGGTCAAGGTTTTGGCCAACAATCTGCCAGTCGCCTCCGGCGTCGTGCTGGTCGACCGCAACCGCATCGCGGTCGAGGTCAAGCAGATGCTGCCGCGCACCCCCGGCATGCGGTAGCGGCCTGGGCACGCGGTAGCGGCCTGGGCACCCGGTAGCGCCGATTCGGGGGGCGAGCCGGAAATTTCCTGCAAAGCTTGTGGAATTCGGGGCCTTTGCAGGCTTGTACCCCTCTGATGGATTTGTTAGATCGGCGCCGTTGATCCGGCTGGCCTTCAGGCCTCAAGCCGGCATCCCCAAAGCGCTCGTGGCGGAATTGGTAGACGCGCTGCCTTGAGGTGGCAGTGAGTAAAATCGTGGGGGTTCGAGTCCCTCCGAGCGCACCAGGGGAACAGATACCCGAAGAATCCTTTCGCGATCGTCGATGCCCGCCTTGCTGGGCGCTGCGAATCCTGGAAATGGGCCTGCGCTGATCCTCGATGTTCGATCTCCCGGCCGAGAGTTCGCTCCGCCGGCGCGATCGACGTCCGCGACCCGCAATCACAAGGACAGCAGGAGCCAGGCACCCGCAGCCACACAGGCTATGCCGGCAGCGCGCGCGATCCAGCGTCCGACCGGCGTGAGTTTCTCCAAAAGGACAAGCAGGGCCAGGAGCGCGATCCAGAGCACGTTCATCACGCCGCCCACGAACAACAGCGCCATCAAAACCCAGCAGCAGCCGACGCAATAGCCGCCGTGCCGAAAGCCCAGCAGCAGGCAACCGCGCAGGTCGCCGCGAAAGCCGCCATGGCGCATCAGGAACAGAAACGGCGACTGGCACTGGGCCAGACAGACGTCTTTGAGACGTGTCCATTGATAGACACCCGCCGCGATCAGCACGATAGCGCCGAGCAGGTTGCTCGCGATCGCCATCCGGGAATCCAGCAGGGCGGCCCGCTCGATCGCCCATTGGAGCAAGGTGGCTGCCAGCGAAAAGCCGCACCAGGCGAGGACATAGCCGGCGGCAAACCAGCCGGTCGCGGCGAATGGCTTGCCTTGCGCTTTGCCCTGTCGACCTACGCGGGCGTACATCAGGATCATGGGCGCGGCCGAGGGGGCCATCATTCCGACCATCATCACCGCCCACATCAGGAACACATAGGCGAACTCGATCGATCGCCACGGCTCGCTGGCCGGCAGCATGATCCCGATCCCGGCCGGGATCATGCGGAACTCGGTCATGTCCATGCCGCCCATGTCCATGTCGTTGGCGAGCCAGAGCACATAGCTCCATGCCAGCGCGACAATGAGGCCGATCGCGCCGCCGACGATCCAGCGATCGCGCCGCAGCACGATTTCCAGGGGGCTGTCCGTCATTTGCGATCGACATTGCCGGCCTGACGCAGGCCGGTATCGGGAGGCTACATCACGCCTGGTTCGACCAGCGGATCGGCGCATAAAGGCCGTTCCTGCCGGAATTATCCCAGCGCATGCCGTGATCGCTGAAGGTATTGCCGGCGGCGCCGACCGCCATCACCATGGCGTCGGGGCTGACCGGATGGCCGATGTTCACCCACATCTCCCCGCTCGGATGCATGGTCGGTAAGGGATCGACGGACATGTGCAGGATGCCGGGAATTTCAGCGGACCGCGTCTTGCCGTCGATCCGGAACGTGATCGGGACCTTGCGCACCCCCAGGTTCTTGCTGATCAGCGGCGCGAACGCGGCCATCGGACCGCCGGCACCACCGGTGAAGATTGCAGCCAGGGCCTCGGTCTGCTCATCATCGGCGCGCTGATCGACATAGGCGGCCACCGACCAATCTCCGTCTGCCATGACCCCAGGCGCGTGGAGGATGACGAGCACATTCAGCCCGTCGAGCGCGATATCGCCATAGCGGCCGCTCTCGATGTGGAAGATCAGCGGTACGTTGCAAAAACCCTCGGTCGGTCGGGCGGTCAATGGGGGCGCCGCCGACACCAGGCAGGGACACACGATGCTGCAACTGCAATTCTCGAAATAGTCACCGGAAAGGTGCCATGGGACATCCGCCATTGCTTTCTCCCGCTTGGCCGAACCCGTGAGATGCTTTCGAATGAGCTACGTAGGGTTGAAAATTACGCTTCGGGGAGAAGCACCGCAAGCTCATTTCCACGATCGAACAAGGCGGGGAAGGTGAGCTCCGAGCGCACCGGCTGGCCACGCGCGGCATTCAAATCCTTCAGTTTTTGGGTTTCCCCGGGAGTCTCGGCACGTGCGTCCTCCGGCGGATGAACGGGGAACGATGGCCGTGGGATCGCATTTGCAATCGATGAGGTCACCGCGGGACATGACGATGCGGACATCACGATTCCTCGCGCGTGGCGACGCGCCTGAAGGTGGAGGACCATGAGAGACAGCGCGTCGGAAGTTGCCGACATCAGTGACGCCGTGCACTTGTGTATCGACATGCAGAACATCTTCGCCCCCGGCGGCATGTGGGCGACGCCCTGGATGGAGCGGGTCCTGCCGACCATCGCCGCGATCGTTTCGCGCCATCAGGCCAGAACGATCTTCACGCGCTTCATCACGCCCGAGGACCCGGAAGATCGTCCGGGACAGTGGCGGAGCTATTTTCATCGCTGGCGACAGGCGACCCGCAGGCATCTGCCGCCATCGGCTCTCGAACTCGTGCCGGCTCTGAGCCGGTTCGTCCCTCCCGCTGCAATCGTCGACAAGCCGGCCTATTCCGCGTTCAGCAATCCCGGTCTTGCCAGCCTGCTGGTCGACAAGAACGTCGGTACGGTCGTGATCACGGGCGCGGAGACGGACGTCTGCGTGCTGTCGACGGTCCTGAGCGCCGTCGATCTCGGCTTCAGGGTCGTCATCGTCGAGGATGCGCTGTGCAGCTCGTCCGACGTCGGGCACGATGCGCTCATGACGATGTACCGCACCCGCTTTCACGGCCAGGTCGATCTGATGAACGCGGAAGAACTGGCGGAGTTCTGGCGGGACTCCTGATCCAGGCGACGTCGGCGAAAGCTTCGAGCCGATGGAACGCCAAGCTGAACCTCCGGTTGGTCGAACGCCAGCCATTTGTGGAGAAGCCGCTTTGACGGAAGGCGACCCGACCAACGCGTATGATTGCCTGATCGTCGGCGGCGGCCCGGCCGGGCTGATGGCCGCGATCTACCTTGCGCGCTTCAGGCGCCGTGTCTGTGTCGTGGACGCAGGCGCAAGCCGGGCAGCGCTGATCCCGCGCAGTCACAATGTACCGGGCTTCGTCCACGGCCTGTCCGGCACCGACCTGATCGCGCGCATGTCGGCGCAACTGGGCGAGCTCGCGGTCACGCGGGTGGCCGCCGAGGTCACCGCCTTGCGGCGGCACGATCATGGTTTTCAGGCGGTCTGGAACGGCGAGGCGCATGCGGCCGCCACCGTCATTCTTGCCTGCGGCATCGTCGACACTCATCCGCCGTTCGACGAATGGCGCGCCGCGGTCGCGGACGGGCTGTTGCGCTACTGTCCCGTCTGCGACGCCTTCGAGGCGACCGGCCGCCGCATCGGCGTCGTCGGCCCGCTGCACCGTGCCGCTGCCAAGGCGCTATTCCTGCGCAGCTACTCGCGCGACGTGACGTTGCTCGTGACGGAGCGGGATGACGGCAAGGCCGCAGCGTCGGAGCTGACCGAAGCGGGCGTCGAGGTCGTGTCGGCGTCCGGCCTGCGTCTGAGACGGGGAGACGACGGCCTCGAAGCCGTCTTCGAAGGCGGCCGCACGACGCAATTCGACATGATCTACCCCGCGATGGGAGCGGAGGTGCGCTCGCAGCTCGCTGTGGCGCTGGAGGCCGAACATACCGGGGAGGGTTACCTGAAAGTCGACGACCATCAGCGCACGTCGATCGACGGGCTCTACGGGATCGGCGACGTCGTCACCGACCTGCACCAGATCTCGGTTGCGTTCGGCCACGCGGCGGTCGCCGCCTGCACGATCCACCACAGCCGCCCGCGACGCCTGGCCTGACGATCCCGGAACGGCGGTGAGTTCATAATCGATCGGAACTGGACGGGAAAGGAAGAGCCCATGCTGGAAGAGAAACTCACGGAAGCCGTCATCGGCGAGCTGCAGCGGCAGGCGGCCAACCGGCCGCAATCGCTGAAGGTCGAACGCCCGGACGATGCGGAAGGCTCGGAAGAGCTGATCGTCAACGGCAAGATCGACCTGGCCGCGCTGGTCATGGTGATCGCGGGATCGGTGGCGGGCGGGCCCTAGCTCGATCGTCGGGCGCCGCCCTCAGCCATACTCCTCGCCGATGCCGTATTCCTTGTAGATCTCAAGCGGATCCGTATCCGGAAACAGGCGGCATTTCGCTTGGGCGAGGTGCAGGCTGACCGCCGCCGGCTCCTTGCCGTTGGAGAGCATCTTGCGGATGTCGTCCATATGCGCGTTCGGCTGATGCCTGGACTCGAGCTGCTCCAGCGCGACCAGCGCGGTCGCCAGCGCCTCGGTCAGGACCCAGTCGTCATGGCCGGTGATTCCCTTCTTCGGCATCGCAGACCCCCACAGGTGGCGGCGCCAGTCTATCGCGACTTCCGCCAAATCTCCATTGAGCCGTTGCGGCCGCCGGCGTGGATCGGTCCGGCGGCCATACTGGGGCTTGCATTATGGCCGCGCGTGGCGAAAAGGCGGCAATTGCCGGGGCGATAGTATCTTTGTTGAAACAAAGTTGGCGTAGACAGGCCTGCACGGCATCCAGGCCCGGCTGTTCCGGTCTGGGCCCCTGATCCCCCTTCGCAACACGATCCGGTTGCGCCACCCTTCAAGGCTTGAGCCCGCATGGTCTTTCTAAGCTTCGTCTATCGCTTCGTGACCAACTTCGCGTTCATGGCGATGGTCTATTTCAGCCTGAACTTCATGGAGAAATACCAGAACCGGGCGATCATCGCGATCCTGGTGCTGGTTTATAGCGGCATGCGCGCGGCCTCGACGCTGCGGGCTTTCTACTTCTACCAGAAGATCGAGAGGCTCGAGGCCGAGACGAAACGCCTGCAGGGCCCGATCAATGACGGCTCCGGCGGAACGAATACGCGCAAGCAGGTCGTGGCCGACGTGGCGCGACTGCGGCGCGACGGCGAGCTCAAATCCTATATGGACCTGTTCTTCCTGGCGCTGATCGTGCTGCTCTGCGTCGCCAACATCATGCGACAGTGACGGCTACTGCGCGCGCTTCTTCAGGCTCGCCACGCGGGTCGGATGCGGCGCGGCGCTCTTCGAAGTAGCGCTCTTCGGTCCAGCGCTCTTCGGTCCAGCGCTTTTGGGGGCCGCGCCCTTGGCCTGCGCGGCGTGAGCAGTTCGGGGGCCGCGCGACTTGGCGGCATTGCCCTTGGCCGCGCGAGGCGTCTCGGCCGCCATTGCCAATCGCGTCGCGGCGCGCCGCGCCAATGTCGTCGACAGCAACACCTCGACCGAGCCCTCGGGGATCGCAAAGAGATCACGGCTAGGCACGGGAAGGGTGGATGCGATATCCACCTGCGCCTTGGTCTTGTGCGGCAGCAGCGATTGACGCTCGGTCTGCGTATTGAGGTCGACCAGCGAAGGCGCCGGCAGCATCCGGGTCTCCGTGAACACGAAGTTCGGCACACCCGGCCAGCGTGCGATCGGCACAGTCTCGGTCGGCGGATGCAGCAGCCATTCGACCGCCGTGGTCGGCGTCGCCGGCTGGTCGGCAGTCGCAGGCACCACGTGCACGATGCGATAGCCGCGCGCCTTCAAATCACGGATGATCTTCGGCAGCGCCGCCACCGTGCGCGGCTGGATGTCGTGCAGTAGCAAAATGCCCTTGCCCTTGGCTTCGAGCCGCTGGATCGCGAGCTGATAGACGCGGTCGGGCGAGACATGGCGCCAGTCGTCGGCGGGGAAATCGGCGCTCCAGACCTGGATGCCCCGCGAGATCAGAAGGTTTTCGACGCCTTCAGCGCGCATCAGGCCGGGAATGCGGAAGAACGGCGCCAGTCTTGACGGATCGGTCATCGCGGCCGAGGTCCATGCGACGCCGCCGTTGATCTCGGTCTCCGCCTTCTCGATCGGCATCCGGTCGAACGTCAGCGGATGGGTCATGCTGTGCGTGCCGACGGTGTGGCCGGCCGCGACCAGCTTGCGCACGCCTTCCGGGTTGGCCTTGGCCTGGCCGCCGATAATGAAGAAGGTCGCCTTGATGCACTCGTCGGCGAGGATCTGGAGCACCTGGTTGGAATATTTCGGCAACGGCCCGTCGTCGAAGGTCAGGACGACTTCATGGTCCTTCAGGGGCAGCGTCTCGCGGTATTGCATGGTGCCGATGCGCGGATGCTCGCGCGGATCGACCACGAGGGTGCGGGACGTCCCGAGCGCGTCCGGATGGCCGGGGCAGTCGGCCGCATGAGCTGCCGGTGACGCGACGGCCAGCAGGCCGAGACAAAGGACGATCCACGATCGCGTCCGACATACAACGCTACTGCCGATCATGAATCCGGTCTGCCCTCGTGCGCGATTGCCGCCATACCCTTAGGTCGGAGATGCCCCGAAACGGTTCAGGCGCAGGTCTCCTGTGATCATTGCATAGCGTAGCATGAACAGACTGTTAACAGGGCCTGAATCACCCCATTTTGCGCCGGCGTGACATTCCGGCATCAACGCGCGTCGGCATTCTTCTGTGACGCGCCCGCCGGCACGATGTGAACCACCCGATAGCCGTTCTCCCTCAGGTAGCGCAGGAATGCCGGCATGATCGCGGCCGTGCGCGCCTTGGGATCGTGGAACAGGATGATGCCCTTGCCGGCGGCGGCGAGCCGCTCGGTGACGAGCTTCAGTTCCTGCTCCGGCGTCATCTCGTTCCAGTCGCTGGCCCACAGGTCGGCACCGAACACGACGATGCCGCGGGACTGGAGCAGGTCGAGCTCGGCTTGCGTGGCTTCGAAATAGGGAAAGCGGAAGAACGGCGTCGAAGGCGTCGTCGTCGACGTCCCGTGCAGCGCCATCTCGTCGGCGGCAATGCCACGGTCGATCTCGCTCTTCGCCTTGTCGAACGGGATCCGCGCCATGAACGGATGCGAGAAGGTGTGGTGGCCGATGGTATGGCCCTCGCGGGCAATGCGCTTGACCATGTCCGGGTGTTCGGAGGCGTGCAGGCCGATCAGGAAGAAGGTCGCGCGCACGCATTCCTGCGCCAGCGCCGCCAGCACTTTCGACGTCGTCGGCGGATGCGGTCCATCGTCGAAGGTCAGGACGACCTCGTGATCGGCCAGCGCCAACGTCTGCGGAAAGCTCTTCAGGCCCACCCGCGGCGTGGTCTTGGCATCGACGCCCAGAAGGCGCGAGGTGCCGAGCGCGTCCTTGCGCGGGCAATCCGCCGCCACGGCCGAGGCGATGCCGGTGAGGGCGGCGAGGGCTGCGCCTGCCGACATCGAGGTCCACCTCAATCGAAGCATCTTTGTCATTGCGCTCGGAGTCGCCTTGTGGGTATTGCCTGAACCATCAGCTCAGACCACTCGTTCCAACCTGTCAAACGGTGAGGCGCGCCATGGACGACCATATGGACCGTGCCGCATCTGCCGCGGATTCGGTACTCGACCACGTGCCGATGCGCAATGAAGACGGCGAAATTCGTCATGAATTCGTCGCGGAAATCGCCCATGCGATCGAGGCCGGCGACAGCGCTGCGCTGCGCGCCTGCGTGGCCGAGCTGCACGAGGCCGATCTCGGCGATCTGATCGGGGCTCTCGAGCCCGACGACCGCGTCCGTCTGGTCGAACTGACGGGGCGCGATTTCGATTTCTCCGCACTGAACGAGCTCGACGAGGGCGTGCGCGAGGAGATCCTCGAGGAGCTGCCGCCGGAGACCGTCGCGGAAGGCGTCCGCGAGCTCGAATCCGACGACGCGGTCGAGCTGCTGGAAACCCTCGACCAGGCCGAGCAGGAGGAGATCCTCGAGAAGCTGCCGCTGAAGGAGCGCGTCGCGCTCGAGCGCAGCCTGCTTTATCCGGAAAATTCCGCCGGCCGCCGGATGCAGACCGAGTTCATCGCAGTGCCCCAGGATTTCACCGTGGGTCAGGCGATCGACTACATGCGCGAGACGCCTGATCTGCCCGACCGCTTCTACGAGATCTATGTCGTCGACAAGGAGCAGCACTGGCAGGGCGCGGTCTCGCTCGACGTGCTGTTGCGCGCGCGCCGTCCGGTGGCGCTTGCCGAGCTGACCGACGAGGATCGCCGCCGCGTCTCCGTCCTGGAGGACCAGGAGGAGGTGGCGCGCATGTTCGGCAAGTACAATCTCGTCGCAGCCCCCGTGCTCGACACCCAGGATCGCCTCGTCGGCGTCATCACCGTCGACGACGTCGTCGACGTGATCGAGGAAGAGGCGGACGAGGACCTCAAGGCGCTCGGCGGCGTCAACAGCGACGAAGAGCTTTCCGACACCGTGTTCACCATTGCGCGCGCCCGGTTCAACTGGCTGCTGGTCAATCTCGCCACCGCCTTTCTGGCATCCTCCGTGCTCGGCCTGTTCGAGGGCCAGCTCGAGAAGATGGTGGCACTCGCCGTGCTGGCGCCGATCGTCGCGAGCCAGGGCGGCAATGCCGCGACGCAGACCATGACGGTCGCGGTGCGCGCGCTGGCGACGCGCGAGCTCGGCTCCTCCAATGCCTGGCGCGTGGTGATGCGCGAGGCGCTGGTCGGCCTCGTCAACGGTCTCGCCTTCGCCGTGATCACGGGCATCGCGGCGGTGGCCTGGTTCAAGATCCCGGGCCTCGGCATCGTCATCGGGCTTGCGATCATCGTGAACCTCTTTGCCGGCGCGCTCGGCGGCATCCTGATCCCGATGGCGCTCGAACGCGTCAGGGCCGATCCGGCCGTGGCCTCCGGCACCTTCGTGACGACGGTGACCGACGTCGTCGGCTTCTTCTCCTTCCTTGGCATCGCGACGCTGTGGTTCGGGTTGAGGTAGGGGGCGCTCGAGGGTTGAGGTAGGGGGGCGCTCGAGGCGCATCTCTCTCCCCGTCATTGCGAGCGTAGCGAAGCAATCCAGACTGTCGCCGCGGAGGGATTCTGGATTGCTTTCGCTACGCTCGCAATGACGGGGCAGGCAACGGGGCACCGGACCCCGCTATCTTTAATCCGAACTTAAGCGACCTGCCGCATCATCACCCGCGCTTGGGGGAATGGACATGCGGTTGCGGCTGAAGGCGGACGGACGGGTCGTCGAGTTGCGGGACGGGCAGGAATTTCCGGTGCAACCGCTTCCGGTGCAACCGCTTCCGGTCCAGCCGTTTCCGGTCCAGCCTGTGGCCAATGCCGCCGCTGGCGACACCAACTCGCTGGCGGTGCGCGATTTGCGCCGCCGCGCCTGCCTGACCCAGATGGAATTCGCGGCCAAGCTCGGCGTTCCCGTCGAGACCATCCGCAACTGGGAGCAGGGCAAGCGCGCCCCGCGCGGACCCGCCCGCGCGCTGCTTGCGGTGATCGCGCATGCGCCGGACACCGTGTTTCAGGCGCTCGCCAAAGCCTGACCCCTGGTGCGAACCTCCCGTTAGCATTGCGCTGAATATCCGGCGCGGCGTCCGTTGGCACCATGACGGACCGGGTCCATAATGATATCTGGGGCGACTGCAACAGAGAGGATTCCTCATGCTGTTCGTCGAGGCCAATGGCGCAAGGATACCGGCGATCGGGCTGGGGACCTGGGAGCTGGGCGGGCGCATGTGCGCGCGTGTGGTCGAGCAGGCGCTGCGACTCGGCTATCGCCACATCGACACCGCGCAGGTCTACGACAATGAGCGCGAGGTCGGCGACGGCGTGCGCGCCTCCGGCGTGCGCCGCGACGACATCTTCCTGACCACGAAAGTCTGGACCAATCATTTCGCGCCCCACGACCTCGAACGCTCGGTCAAGGAGAGCCTGGCGCGCATGCGGCTGACCTCCGTCGACCTCCTGCTGCTGCACTGGCCCAATTCGCACGTGCCGCTGGAGGAGACGCTGGGCGCGCTGTCGCATGCCAAGCGCATGGGCCTGACCCGCCACATCGGCGTCTCCAATTTCACGGTGGCGCTGATCGAGCAGGCGGTGGCGTTGTCGCCGGAGCCGCTGGTCTGCAACCAAGTCGAATACCACCCCTATCTCGACCAGGCGAAGGTGAGGGCGGCCTGCGACCAGCACGCGCTCGCGCTGGTCGCCTACAGCCCGATCGCGAAGGGGCGCATCAAGACCGACCAGACGCTCGCCGGGATCGGGCGTCTGCATCGCAAGACGCCGGCGCAGATCTGCCTGCGCTGGCTGGTGCAACAGAATGTCGCTGCGATCCCGCGCACCTCGCGCGTCGAACGTCTGTCGGAAAACATCGATATCTTCGATTTCGAGCTCTCCGACGACGAGATGGCTGCAATCGCCGCGCTGGCCAATCCGAAGGGGCGCCTGACCGATTTCGGCTTCGCGCCAAAATGGGATTGAGGGGCCGGTCCGGTATGCTAGGAGCAGGGCGGCAACCCAAGATCGGTCGATGGAACTGCGGAAGATCATACGGACGGACATTGCAGCGTCGGCGATCGCCCACCTGACGCTGGTCGCGCTGATCATCGTGATCAGCGAAGTCCGTCCGTTTCACGCCGCGCCGCCCGAGACTGTTTCGGTGGACATCGTCACGCCGGAGCAGGTGAAGCAGGAGGAGGCCAAGGCCGAGGAGAAAGCCAAAGAGGAGGCGAAGGAGAAGCCGCCGGAGCCGTTCCCCGACCTGAAATTGCCGAAACTGGACGTCACCGACAAGAACAAGGCGGAAGCCGCGCCGAAGGCTGCGGCCAAGCAGGAGGCTGCGGCCAAGCAGCAGGCCGCGTCGCAATCACCGCAGCCGCAGGCGTCGCCCGAACCGCAGCAGAAACAGCCGCAGCCGCAACCCTCACAGACGCCGAAGCCACGCGAGGCGAACGCGCAGCCGCAATCTCAGCAGCCGCAACCTCAGCAGCCGCAACCTTGGCAGCAACAGCCGCAGCCGTCGCAAGCGCCGCGACAGCCACCGAACCAGCCGCAGCCTCAGTCGCTGCAACAGCCTCAGCCAGCACCCGCGATGCCGCCGCCAGAGGCCGCGCCGCCGCCGGCCTATCAGGCGCCGGAGCCTGACGTTACCGTCAAGTACGGCGTCATGCTGGGCCTGCCGCCCGAACTGCCGGAGCCGTCGAAAGACGCGCCCAAGGATGACGGCGGCGATGGCAAGGATTCGATTGCCGCCAAGCTGCCGCCCGAGGTCGTCGCCGAGCTGCGTCGCCACTTGAAGAGTTGCGCGAAGCTGCCGGCCGGGGTTAGCCCGACCGATAATGTCAACATCAAGCTGCGCACGGTGCTCGCCACCGACGGCACCCTGGCGCGCGAGCCGATCCTGATCGAAGCCCCGCCGTCTGCAAAGGGCGTGGCCCTCGTGAAGTCCGCGATGAGCGCGCTCCAGGCCTGCCAGCCCTACAAGATGCTGCCGGCCGACAAATACGGGGAGTGGCAGATCATGGACCTGCCGTTCAGCCCGCGGGATTTCGGCGGGTAGGTCGTAGCCCGGATGGAGCGCAAGGGTAATCCGTGCCGCTCGCCCACATTTGGTGTTGTCTCGGATTTCGCTGCGCTCCATAGGCTACGGGGGCTTGCTGTGTCGCCCCGTTGTCAATCTACCCGCGCAAAAATATTCCGCTTTACCGAAATTCGGAAACGGCGTATGTGTCGGCCATCCCGGCTCGACCAAGAGGGGCGATCTTGAGTCGTCATTTTCGTGAGCCGGGCTTGCGGTGGACGCGGCAGCGTTCGGGCGCGAGGCTAAGGGCAGGGCGGATTGCTCTCCGTGAGCCCTCAA
>NZ_JADPJG010000006.1:277265-394412 GCF_023073335.1 Bradyrhizobium sp. 21 | reverse complement strand
TCGTCTCGCCTTGGGGTCGATGGCAATGTGCACAACGCCGTCGGACCCTGTGGCGAAATGGCGGGCTGTGCGTACGGCAAAACCGTGTGGTCCTGGCCGTCGTTGCTACGGTCAAGCCTTTGCGGAGGCGGCATTTGCGTCAACCGGCGCGGTGCCGTGACTTTCGTGAGGGCGAGGGAGGCCAGCAGGAACTCGGCTCCCGGGAGAGCACGGCATAAGCCGTAAAGCCACTGCGCAGGGAAGGCCGAGTGATTGGCACCACCTGTATGCTGCTGTGCGGTTTTCCTGCGTGTGCTTTTCGCGCAGCGGACCGTGGGTGCGAGGTCAGCACCCGGCCTTCCCTGCGCCCTCTTGGATCAAGAGGGTGGCAAGAGAGTAGAGACGAAGCAAAGCTCGGGCGAAATCTGTTGCGAGAACGCGAAGCTGTGTCCGCGACCATTCACGCGCTGTCTTCGCCCGGCTTGACCGGGCGATCCAGTATCCAGAGGCGATTGTGATTGATCCGAAAGGCCGCAGCGTACTGGATTCCCCGCCTTCGCGAGGAATGACAGTGTTATTTGGAGCACGCAGCCGTCGCTCCGCCATTGCGAGCGCAGCGAAGCAATCCAGAATCTTTCCACGGAGCGATTCTGGATTGCTTCGTCGCAAGGGCTCCTCGCAATCACGATGTGGAGAGAGTGCGCGTCACGCTCCACTCTCGTGCCCCGGACGCAGCGCAGCGCTCCTTCAGCGGTGCGCTGCAGAGCCGGGGCCCACGTCTCCGCGCCGCAACGCTTGCGCGTTGCAGCTTGTCCGGGACACGCGTGCTTCAATGACCGCGCTTCGTCTGGTTACCAGCCGCAACTACATCCGGTGCCATCGCCTCCCACGCGCTCGACGCGAATTGCCGCCGCCAGGTTACGATCACCACGGCTGCCGTGGTCACGAACAGCACCCAGGGGCTGACGAACCAGCCGAGATAGCCGAGCGCGAAGAAGAAGGCGCGCTGGCCGCGGTTGAAATGGCGGCCGGCCGACTCGAAGACGCGCGTGGTCCGGATGACATGGGCTTCGGCTGCTTGCGTATCGCGCTGGGAGGCGAGCGGCATGGCGCCGAACAGGATCGCGACATAGTTGAACAGGCGATAGGCCCAGGCGAACTTGAAGAAGGCGTAGACGCAGATCAGCACCAGGCCGACGCATTTCAGCTCCCACATCGCGGGCGAGGTGCTGAGGTCGATCGGCAGCTTACCCAGAATGGTGATGGCGTCGTTGGTGGCATGCAGCAGTGCCAATGCGCCGCCGAGCGCGAACAGGCTGGTGGAGGCAAAGAAGGCGGTGCCGTTCTGGAGCGAGGCCATGATCTGCATGTCGACCATGCGTGCCTCGCGGTCGAGCAGGCGGCGGACCCAGACTTCGCGATAGCGGTTCATCCGTGCCGACAGGCTGTCGCGGCCATAGGCCGAATGTTCCAGCGTCGCGGCATAGACCAGCCATTCGATGATGAAGAAGCCGACGGCGGTGATGTCGATCCAATGCCTGCTCATGTCTGTCTCCTCGCAAGGAGCGCAACGATTGCCACGCATGGCCGGGTGCGGCAACGATTGATTGACGGCAGGCGATGGCGTTAAAAGCAGCCCGCTTCGAGACGTCTCGGGAAGGATTGATGACATGGCTGCGCTGAAACTCGCAATCGGCAACAAGAACTACTCGTCATGGTCGATGCGGCCCTGGCTCGCGCTTCGCGCGAGCGACATCCCGTTCGTGGAAACCGTCATCCCGCTCTACACCGACAATCCCGGGGACAAGGAGCAGATCCTGTCCTTCAGCCGCGCCGGCAAGGTGCCGGTGCTGGTCGACGGCGACATCACGGTGTGGGATTCGCTCGCGATCATCGAATACATCGCCGAGCGCTATCCGGAAAAGAAGCTGTGGCCCGACGATGTCGCCGCCCGCGCGCATGCCCGTTCGGTGTGCGCCGAGATGCATTCCGGCTTCATGGCCTTGCGCAACGAATGCGGCATGAACCTGCACCGGCCGGTCGGCGCCGTGACGCTGTCGGCGGACGCCAGGGCCAACGTTGCGCGCATCGAGGAGATCTGGCGCGAGTGCCGCGCGCGCTACGGCGCCAAGGGACCGTTCCTGTTCGGCCGCTTCGGCGCGGCGGATGCGATGTATGCCCCGGTCGTGCATCGCTTCCGCACCTACGCGATCGACGTCGCGGCGGAAAGCAAGGCCTACATGGACACGATGATGGCGCTGCCGGCGTTCCAGGAATGGACCCGCGACGGACTTGCCGAAACGCTTGTCATCGCGCGGTTCGAGAACGTGTAACCCGCAATTGTGATGGGGCGACGCTTGACGATGTGCAAGCCGGCGGCGCTCAATCGCGGAGGAGCTACGGCTTGGGAGAGGCATAGTCATGGGAATCCTGGACTCGTTGGAAAACAACCCCGCGCTTCGCAGCGCGCTCGGCCAGCTCGGCGCCACGGTCTTGCCGGCCGTGCTGAACGAGGTGCTTGGCAGCAACAATCAGGGCGGCCTCAGCGCCATCGTTGCAAAACTCCAGCAGTCCGGGTTTGGCGATCAGGTCAAATCCTGGCTCGGCAACGGCCAGAACCTGCCGATCTCGGCCGACCAGCTCCGCGCGGTGCTGGGCAACGACACCGTCCGCCAGCTCGCCGCCCGCTATAACATTCCGGTCGACCAGCTCGGGCAGATCCTGGCGCAGGAATTGCCCAAGGCGGTGGACCATGCCAGCCCCGACGGCCGGTTGCCCCATACCGCCTGAGAGGGCCGAGTTCCAGCGGTATCATCGGCGGGTAAGTTTCCCGGTATCGTCCTGAAAACGCTACCGGATTGGGGCGTTTGCCATGCCTGTATACTGCTAGCCAAAACGGACAAACGCGTGCTATAGAGCGGTGGGTTTTCAGTCGGCCGTCGCAGTGGGACCCTGGGCACGGCAGGCGCTGTTTGAGTCATGGAGAGGGCGTTGAAGCATAAATTTCCGATCGGCACGCGCGTATTGTTCACAGCCAGCAATGTTGCGCGCCCGGCTGCCAGCGGCAGCTATGAAATCATCCGCCTTCTGCCGACGGATGGCGACGACTGCCAATACCGCATCAAGAGCTCGACCGAAGCGTTCGAGCGCGTCGCAAAAGAAAGCCAGCTCGCCCAATCCTGATAGATGACGGCGCCGCATCGACGTGACGGACGAATTTGCTCCGCTCGCCGTTAAAAGGCCCGCTTCACCTTCCCAAGGTGGGCCGGGGGCGGTTGCCGGTTCGCGGTGCTCGCTTTGACCATTCGCTCTCTGCTCGCGTGAAGGGACGTCGCGCATGAACTGGGCATGGGCCTCGTCGCTCGACCAAATCTGGCGCTCGCCGGCCTTCCCGATGTGGATGACGCTGGCGGCTGCCGGCTTCTTCGGACTGATCCTCCTGATCACGCTGCTGCGCGCCGAGAGATCGGTCGCCAACGGCGCGCTGACCGTCATTACACTGCTCGCCATTGCCGTCGCGGCGGCCGCCACCATGCGCGTCTATGGACCTGCGGGGCAGGCAGCCCCGACTGAAGCCCGCGCGCAAGCCGCGGTCATCGCAAGCCTGCCGGCGCTGTCCTGTCTCGACGATCTCGCCGGCGATGTCGTGGCCCTTGGCTGCGAGAAGGCGCTGTTCGGCGCGCCTGACGCCGCCGCCGCCGCCGTCGCCTACACCGCTGTCAGGATCGACCGGTTGACCGCGCTTGGCGATGCCGCGACCGCCGATAAAGGCCTGACGCTCGACATGAAGGTGCTGCGCAAATCGCTGGAGCGCGATCGCTACGGCCTCGTCGCGCAGGTGCTGGTCGCGCGTGACGGCTGCACGCAGTTCGACTGCGCCGCCTTCCGCTCGCTGACCGATCAGCAGCAGGTCGCCGCCAACATGGATTCCCATCTCTACGACACGCTGGTCGCGCGGTATGCGCCGAGCTGGAACGCGCCCGCAACGGCGTCGGCGATGCCTGCCACTGCTGCACTTGCCGGATTGCCGCCCGCGATGCCGACGGGCAAGCCGACCAATGCGGAGTTCCCGAGCGCCTCGTCGACGCCGCCGGTGAGCATCATGAATCCAGAGCCGCCGACGGCGGCGACGCGCCAGGCGGCGCCCGCGGCCAATGCCGCGCCGGCTCCACGCGCACCCGCCGCGACCTCGGCGCAGGCGGCAGCGCCCGCGGCGCCGGCTGCGAAGAAGCCGCCCGCACCGAAGGCCGCGCGGGCCCCGGCAGCGCCACCGGTTCCGCTCGCGCCGCCGCCGGCCTCGGCTCCCGCGGCTGCGGATAACGAATAGATCGGCATTCCAAATGCGTGGCTGCCCGGCTAATGCTCGGGCATGCCACTCCATCTGATCAAGCTCGCCGTCGGCTGCGACTCCGTCAAGGAATTGAAGGGGTGGATCGCCGAACGGATGCAGACCGCCAAGAAGAAGGGTCTGCCGCAACACCACATCCACATCACCCGCATGGTTCCCAAGCGCGACGCCGAGATCCTGTCGGGCGGATCGCTCTATTGGGTGATCAAGGGCGAGGTCGCCGCGCGCGAAAAGATCATCGGCATCGAGCCGTTCCGCGACAAGGACGGCATCGGACGCTGCCGGATCGTGATGCAGCCGAAGGTGATCTCGGTGTCGCCGCGGCCGATGCGCCCGTTCCAGGGCTGGCGCTATCTCGCCGACGATTCCGTGCCGTCCGACCTCGGCAAATCCGCCGCCGGCTCGATCGCGGCGATGCCGGAGCCGATGCGGCGCGAGCTGCGTGATCTCGGGCTGTTGTAGCCGCTACGGCTGGGGCGTCACGATGTGCAGCCGCGCCCAGTCGGACGGCGGTATGACGACCGGCCGCCCGCCTTCGCCGATGCCATCCACGATGTCGATGAGATCGGGGGCGATGCCCATCTCGTTCAGATATTTCCGGTGCTGTTCGCCAAAATACTCCGTGAGGCTCTCGCGCTGCTCGGCCGGGATGTTGGGCGCGAGCCGGTTGCGGACGGAGCGGCCGCTCAGCACCACCTTCGCGGCCTGCGGCAGGCTGCGATGGACGCCCCCCGCCAGCGTGAGCACGCAGGCGAAATCGCAAATCAGGTTCGACACCGACAGCCTTGCATCGAGCGGTCCGCCCGGACGCTTCAGCGTGAAGCATTCGGCGTCCGCTTTCTCGGCACAGGCCGCGACCTCGGTCGTCCCGACCGTGGCGTCGAGGCCGCGGTCGCGCAGGATGCGGCCGAGGCTGCTCGCGACCTTGAGATTGGAGACGCCCCAGCTATGGATCACGACAGGCAGCTTGCGTCCGGCCTGCCGGTCGACGATCGCGATCAGCCGCTTGTAGCTGTCCCACTGCACGGCCCCTTCGGCGGCGATCCAGTCCGAGCACCCTGGCCCGCAGGAATCGGCCGGACCATGGGCGACGTAGAAGATCATGGCGTCGGGCGGCGAACCGAAGAGGCCGATCGGCGGACGCTGCTGTGCCTGCGCGGCGCCTATGGCCACCAGCGCCAGCGCGCCGCTCACGATCGTCCTGCGGATCGATGACATGCTCTGCCAGTCGGCTCGTTTCCTCGCGCCGATCATCCATCCGGGCGAGCGTACGTGCAAGCTCAACCTTGGCGGTTACACCGCGATATTGTCGATTAGCCGGGTCGTGCCGAGCTTGGCCGCGACCAGGATGCGCAAGGGGCCGTCCTTGCGCGAGGTGACCGGCGCCAGCGTCGCGGCATGGCGCACCTCGAAATAGTCGAGCGCAAAGCCTGCCGCCGTGATCAATCCGGCACCGCGCGCCATCGCGGGTGCGATCGCTTCGCCGGCGCGGATGCGGCCGGCACTGTCCTTCATGGCGCGGTAGAGCACCGTCGCGGTCTGCCGCTCCTCGGGCGAGAGGTAGACGTTGCGCGAGGACATCGCGAGCCCGTCGCGCTCGCGCACGGTGCGCGAGCCGATCACCTTGACGCCGAGATCGAGATCGCCAGCCATCTGCGTCACCACCCGCAACTGCTGGAAATCCTTCTCGCCGAAGATCGCGACGTCCGGCCGGCACTGCGTGAACAGCTTGCCGACGACGGTCGCGACGCCGCCGAAGAAATGCGGGCGGAAGCTGTCCTCGAGGCCGGCCAGCGCCGGTCCCTCCGGCACGATGCGGGTCGCAAAGCCCTCCGGATACATGGCCTCGGCGCCGGGGTGCCAGACGATATCGACGTCCTCGGCTGCGAGCTTGGCGATATCGGCCTTCCAGGTTCGCGGATAAGCGCCAAAATCCTCGGTCGGCGCGAACTGGGTCGGGTTGACGAAGATCGACACCACGACGCGGCTCGCGCGGCGCCTGGCCAGGCGCACCAGCGACACATGGCCGTCATGGAGCGCCCCCATGGTCGGGACCAGCGCGATCGTGGCCTTTCGCTTGCGAAGATTGTCGACGGCGCGTCGGAGCGCTGGGACGGTGCGGGCGATCAAGGGGCTGCGTGGCATCGGGACTCGGCAGGGTTGGGAATTGGCGCTGGTGCGGCTCGGCGCCCGGCCGGCTAACCTTAACAAGCAGCGACCGTGGACGCCATGCATCCGGATGCGCCACAGCATCCCGCGCAAAGCCGCGGAGGATGTCGCGACATTGTGGGCTGGATCACAGACGTGAAGCGGCGCAGCGATTCATGATGAAGGACGGCGCGCTGCGATTTGCGTGACCTGTCACGCATTTCACTTGACCGCAGACGCGGCCAACTCGAAGATATTCGTCAGGGGTGTTGAGGATCGCGATGCTTGTGCAAGCTAGCCAAGGCCAGTCCGGCTCGGCGCATGTGGTCGTGCTCGGCAACGAGAAGGGGGGCTCCGGTAAGTCGACCAGCGCCCTGCACATCGCGGTCGCGCTTCTGAAAGCCGGCCAGCGCGTCGCTACCATCGACCTCGACTGCCGTCAGCAGAGCTTTACTCACTACATCAACAACCGTTCCGCTTGGGCCCGCCGCACCAAGCTCGACCTCGAACTGCCGGTGCATCGCTGCATCAAGCTCGGCGAGACCATGCAGATCGCCGAGAATGAGAATTCCGAGTTCCAGCAGTTCATGGAAGCGGTCTCGGCGGTCGAGAGCAGCTTCGACTTCATTGTCATCGATACGCCCGGCACCGACAGCTATTTGATGCGGCTAGCGCACTCGATGGCGGACACGCTGGTGACCCCGATCAACGACAGCTTCCTCGATTTCGATGTGCTCGGTACCGTCGATCCCGCCAACTACGCGGTGACGGGTGAGAGCCACTACGCCGAGATGGTGCGCGATGTCAGGCGCAAGCGCCGTCAGCTCGACGGCGCGACCACAGACTGGATCGTGGTGCGCAACCGCCTGTCGATGCTCGGCTCCCGCAACAAGCAGCTCGTTGCCGAGGGATTGAAGGATCTGTCGCTGCGGCTCGGCTTCCGCTACGTCGACGGCTTCGCCGAACGCGTCGTCTATCGCGAGTTCTTCCCGCGCGGCCTGACCGCGCTGGACGACATCGACGAGGCCACGCTCGGCATGCGGCCCAATCTCGGCCATCTGACCGCGCGGGAGGAGGTGACGAGCCTGCTCCGCCAGCTCAAGCTTCCGCTCGACGAGCGCGGCCGCCGCCGCGCGGCCAATCGCGCCGAGTGGTTCAATCAGGTCGACAAGCCCCTCGAGGTCCACGACATCCTCGGCGCTTGAGTCAGCGGTATATCGCTACTTCCAGTCGATCAGAGCGGCCGGTCCCCGCGGGAACCGGGCCCGCGCTCGGCCGTTTTCACCCCGTGTTTACTGCGAAATTGAACCCAATGGAGACCGGTTGCGTCGGATGGTGACTTGCACCCTGACGTAGCCGTAGGAAAGCGGGTGCCCAAGAAACGTGTGCGACGCACAATGAAAGGGCTGCCGGTTCACAATATTTGGCCTTCCTGTCACGCGCCTGTGACATATATTAGGGAATAGGCGACCAGGGGCCGAAGAGCCCCGGAAGAACACGATTTTCAACAGGGATTCAGGCCGCAAGAGCCTGAGGCTGAGGACGAAAATGAAGCGTGGAATTGCCGTTCTGGTTTCGGTCAGTGCCCTCTGCGGCGTCGCCTATTTCACGGCGAGCAAGTGGGCGATCAGGCACGAGACCATCACCTTCTACGACGCCTCGCGCGACAACCGTCCGGTGCCTGTCGATATCGCGATCCGTCGCGACAAGGAAATGCAGGCCAATGCCGGCATGATCACGATGCCGGTCGCCGTGATCAACCACGGCAACACCGTCAAGAACACCGAGTACGGCTTCCTCGCCAACATTTTCGCTGCGCGCGGCTATCTCGTCGTCAGCCCGCAGCATGATTTGCCGACCGATCCTCCGATGGTGACCAAGCCCGGCGAGATCTATGTCGGCCGGCTGCCGCAGATCCTGCGTGGCGTCGCCAACATTCATCTCGCCATGCAGGAGATGAGGAAGGTTCAGCCCAACGCCGACTACGACAAGGTGACGATGGTCGGCCACTCCATGGGCGGCGACATCACGATGTATTTCGCCAAGCAATATCCGGATGAGGTCAAGAAGGTCGTCACGCTCGACAATCTGCGTGTGCCCTTCGTCACCGCCGGCAAGTTCAAGATCCTGTCTTTCCGCTCCCAGGATCCGCAGTTCAAGACCGATGCGGGCGTGATCCCGACCGACGAGGAATGCGAGAAGGCCGGCATCCAGGTCGTGAAGACCGAATTCCAGCACAACGACATGCGGGATACCGGTCCGGATGTGGCCAAGAACTCGATCCAGGGCATGCTCGACAAGTTCCTGAGCGCGACTGACAGCGAGGTGGCGCCTGTCGACACGCAATCGTCCCCGCCCAAGATTCTCGAGCCCGGCCCGGTCGCTCTGATGGCGCCCGCCAAAAGCTGACGTCGTCTCGCTGACGTCTCCCTCATCGTCCGGTACCGATTTCAAAGCCCTCTGCCAGCGTCCGCCTGCGGGGGGCTTTGCACATTGACCGGGCTGCACGCGCTGACCACATTAGCCGCTCACGCAGGGTCAAGCGATGCCGGGCGAACCCATCAAACCGCGCGGCCGCGATGCCGTCTCGGCCAAACCAGGCGGTGCGGTGCCGCAGGCGGTGACGTCGACCTCGGAGGACATCGCCGCCTTCGTCGCCAAGGCGCGTGCGCTGTCACCGCATGCTCCCGGTGCGAAAGGCCGGCTGATCTTCGCGCTGGATGCGACGCTGAGCCGGCAGCCGACCTGGGACATGGCCTGCGCGCTTCAGGCCGACATGTTCCGCGAGACCGCCACGCTCGGCAGTCTCGACATCCGGCTCGTTTACTATCGCGGCTTCAACGAGTGCCGCGCCACGGGATGGATCTCCGACAGCGCCAGGCTTGCGACGCTGATGAGCAAGATCGATTGCCGCGGCGGCGACACCCAGATCGGCAAGGTGCTGAGCGAGGCGCGGCGCGAGGCGGTCGCATCCGGCGTGCGCGCCGTTGTCTTCGTCGGCGACGCCATGGAGGAGAAGGTCGACGAGCTCTGCGCCAAGGCCGGCGAGCTCGGCATGCTCAAGGTGCCTGTGTTCGTGTTTCAGGAAGGCCATGACGCCGTCGCCGAGCAGGCCTTTCGCGAGATCGCGCGCCTGACTGGCGGCGCCTGGTGCCGGTTCGATCCGGGCGCGGCGGCGCAGTTGCGCGAATTGTTGCGCGCAGCCGCCGCCTACGCCGCCGGCGGACGCGAGGCGCTGTTGCAACTGGCGAAGACGACCGGCGGCGCGGCCAGGCTGATCGGCCAGATGAAGTAGCGCCGGCGCGCTCTGTACGCGCGACAAGGACACCATGCTTTTTGACGACAGGCCGCCTATATTCCGGCCATGACCCTGATCGCCGGCGTTGTCGCCATTATCACCCTTTATCTGCTGCTCCAGATGTTCCGTGCCGCCAATCCGGCGGTGCTGGCGCGCGCGATCAGGTTCGGTGGCGGCGTGGTGGCGCTGGCTGTCGCAGCCTTCACGGGCTTACGGGGGGAACTGGCGGTGGCGATCCCGCTTGGGATCTTCGGCGCAGGGCTGCTGGGCTGGACACCGCTGGCAAACGCCGGCTTCGGCAATATCGGCGGCCTGTTCGGCGGGGGTACGACGCGCCCGGCCGGTCAGGCCTCGCGCGTGCGCTCGCAGTTCCTGGATATGCGGCTCGACCACGAGTCTGGTCAGCTCGGAGGCCGGATCGTCGCCGGGCCTCACGCCGGGCGCGATCTCGACGAGTTCGATCTCGCTGCCCTGCTGGCAATGGTCCCGGCGTTTGACGCCGAGAGCGTGGCCTTACTTGAAAGCTATCTGGACCGCCGGTTTCCCGCTTGGCGTCAGAACGCGCAGGGCAACGCGGCAGGGGGGCAGCGCCGCACGGTGGCGAGCGGCAAAATGACGACGGAGGAGGCCTATCAGATCCTTGGCTTGCAGCCGGGGGCGGGGCGTGACGACATCAGCCGGGCTCACAAGTCCCTGATGAAGAAACTGCATCCCGACCAGGGGGGCTCGACGTATCTCGCTGCCCGTGTAAACGAGGCCAAGGATACTCTGCTTCGTACGCATAACGGCTAACTCCGGCACCACGCTACAAACGCTCGTCCCGTGTGAGCCCCGCTCGCTCTGTTTGCCGTCGCCCCGATGCCCGCCATTGTCGGCGTGGTCGATCCCTTGGGTAAAGTTTTAACCGTAAATCCTTGACGAGAGGTTGTCGTGGAACAGCCTCGTCAACACCGCCTCCCCAAAAACAAAATGCCCGCGCAAGGCGCGGGCATTTTGCGGTCCTACCAAAGATCAGTTGCGGACGGTGATGCAGGAGATCTCGGCGCGCTTCAGGGTCCGGCAGACGGCTTCGGCCTGGTCGCGCTCGAGCCCGGCGAAGCGGGCGCGGTAGAGCTTGCGATTGTCTTTCGCGACGACCTCGGTGAACGGGTCGGCCTTGCTGAGCAGGCCGCGGGCCGAGCTGCGCGCCGCGTCGATGCGCTGCTGGGCTTCGTTCTCGCTCTCGAGCGCGCCGACCTGCACGATCCAGCCGCTGTGGGTGACGACCGGTCTGGTGGTGGCGCTCATCTGGATCGGCTGCGGCGCCGGGTCGGCTGAAGCGAGCCTCGCAACAGCCGGGGCGGGCGCAGCGGCGGTTGCGGCCGGCAATACGCCGAGGATGCCGTTGCCGGTGCCGAAGCCCGCCGGCTGCCGTGGCAGCTCGGTACGGGCGATCTCGGCCTTCGACGCTTCCGGTTGGCTGACGATCTCGGGCTTGTTGATGAGGTCCGCCCGGGCGACGACAGCGCCCGAGGTTTCGGCGACGTCGGAGCGGGCCGCAATCGTGCTCGTGACCTGCGGTGCGACCTGAGCCGGGGCGGCGGAGGCGACCTTCACGGCGCCGGCCTTGACCTGAACGGTCTTGACCCGGACCGGCTTCATCGGCTCGGACGAGCCGGGGATGATGGAGAGCGGCTGGCTCGAGATCACGCCGCTGGTGAGCGGCGCGGGCTCGATCTTGGATTCAGTCGGCCGAACTTCAGGCTTGTTGGCGTCAGATTTGGGCTGAGCCGGCGGCATTGCGGCCGTCGCAGCAGCAAGCGCCGACAGGCGCGCTGCGAGGCGCGACGGAGCTGCTTCGGGAGCAGAGGCAGAAGCGGCCTGAACCTGCGGAGCGGAACGGGCCGGGGTATCCGACGCATCGGCGACCTCGGCTGCGGCGTCAGAGCCGTTGCGCTCGGTGACAGCGGCGACGGTGTGGGTGGTCGCGGCCTTGTCGAGGTTCTCCGCGAGCAGATTGCGCATGATGGCGTCGCGCGAGCCGCCGCTGCGGCCGCCCAGCACCACGCCGATCAGGTGGCGGTTGCCGCGGCGCATCGAGGTCACCAGATTGAAGCCGGAAGCGCGGGTGTAGCCGGTCTTGATGCCGTCCACGCCCTCGACATTACCGAGCAGGTGATTGTGGTTCCGGATCGATTGTCCGCGCCAGTTGAACGTCGAGGTCGCAAAATAGCGATAGTAGCGCGGGAAGCGCTCCTGGATGGCGCGGCCGAGCGTAGCCTGGTCGCGCGCGGTCGTGACCTGCTCGTCGTTGGGAAGGCCGTTGGCGTTGCGGTACACCGTCTTCGACATGCCAAGCGAGCGCGCCTTGCGCGTCATCATCTGGGCGAAATCGTCCTCGTCGCCGCCGATCGCTTCCGCAATCACCACGGCCGCGTCGTTGGCAGAGCGGGTGACGAGACCCTTGATCGCATCCTCGACGCGGATGGTCTGGCCGGCACGCAGGTTGAGCTTGGTCGGATCCTGATCAGCGGCGTGCTGCGACACCGGCATCTCGGTGTCGAGCTTCATCCTGCTGGATTCCAAACGCTCGAACAGCAGATAGAGCGTCATGATCTTGGTGAGCGAGGCGGGATGACGGATCCCGTCCGGACTGTTCGACTGAAGCACCGCGCCGGAATTGCCGTCGACGATGATCGACGCGAATTTCGGGCTTGAGCTCTCGGACACATCGCGCTGCACCCGATGGTGCGCATAGTGACGAGACCGATGGCGCCGCGCCTCGGCAGCATCGGTGGTGAACATGACTGCGGTGGTGACCGTAAGCAGCCCGAAAACGCCGACCCGCGCCAAGCGCGAGGAAGACAAGTTGTTACGAAGCATGGAACCCCGTCCCCGTTTCTGACTTGATCACCGGCTCGTGAGGCGAAATTGTGCCCACTGGACCCGGGATCATTACCTGTTCAGGCTGTCCCTCCGCTGGTGTTCGCCGCGAGGGACGTTGGGCCTGAACCGCTGTTCTGGCTAAGGTGATGTTCTCAAACGGCTTTGGCCGCCTGCGGAAGCTGAACACGTCCAGGGAATCAGGGTAGGGGTCTGGGGTTTCCAAAAGCTTAAGGAACCCTTGCGGGAAACCTCGGGAATCTCCGCGACTTGAATGTAATTTTGTGCGGCGCACAAAATTCTTGACTTTTTTGTGCGTTGCACTAATTGTGTGCAGAGTCAGGGAGCCCGGAGCTTCCCGATGAGAGCCAGGGAAAAGGATCCGAAATGTTCAAGGTTGAAGACTTTCAGAACTACGGGAAAGAGCACTTGGAGACGTACGTTGCCTCCGCGACCTCGGTGCAGCATGGCCTGCAGGCGATCGCCAGCGCCTATGGCGACTACACCAAGAAGTCTTTCGAAGACACCAAGTCCTTCGTCGAGAAGCTTTCCGGCGTGAAGTCGCTGGACAAGGCCGTGGAAGCGCAGACCGAGTTCGCCCGCTCCGCCTACGAGACCTTCGTTGCGGAATCGCAGAAAATCGCCGGCCTCTACAGTGACCTCGCCAAGCAGGCGTTCAAGCCGGTCGAGACCGTCGTGTCGAAGTTCACCCCGGCTGCCAACTAACTTTTCCCGTACGTCCTGTAATGAAAAAGCCCGGCTGAACCAGCCGGGCTTTTTTTGTCGGATGCGGCGAGCAGGTCTCAGCGAGCCACGCGCAGCTTCGACAGCGACGTGCCGATGTCCTTGAACACCGAAACGGTCTGGCTCGCCGACGTCACCAGATAGAACTTGTCGGTGCCGCTCGCGCAATATTGCAGCACGCCGGAGGTCGGGTCGCTCCCGGTGTTCACCTGCACCGTATAGATCGTGATGTTCGCCGCCTTGGCATTGTCGCACAGCTTCTTCTGCCGCGCGTCGATCTGCGAGGCATTGCTGTACCAGCGGTTCTGCGTGTTCAGACCGTCGGAGAGCAGCACGATGGCCTCCTTGTAGGTATAGTTGGGGTCCTTGGCCGGCGCGTTCATGGGATCGCCGGCCGACAGTGTCAGCCAGCCCCAGGCGAGGCCGATGCCCTGGTTGGTGTTACCGGTGGGTTTCATGTCGTCGATCCGGCTCTTGAGCGAGCTCCAGTCGTAGCTCAGCGGCATGATCGGCTGCAGATAGGACGAACTGCTCGTGTTGCAGTAGGAGTACTGGTCGGCGGGGAATAGCGTCCCCACATTGCCGCTCGTGGGCGTCGTGTTCTTGGTGTCGTAATCCTGGTCGCGATCGACCACGCACCCTGTCCAGGTGTTGTGGTTGGCCGGTGTCCAACTGGTGCATTGTCCCCAGTTGTTGCGCGAGTTGCACGTGCCGTTGGCCGCGTCCCAGTCACTGAAATCGACCCAGTACTTGCTGTAATTGCTGGCGCCGACGTTGACGTCCTTGGCAAACGGAACGACCGAGATGTAGACGTCGCCGCTGGTCTTGGCGAGCGCGCTGAGCTGGTCGAC
Organism: Bradyrhizobium sp. 21; assembly: GCF_023073335.1. Classification (GTDB taxonomy): domain Bacteria; phylum Pseudomonadota; class Alphaproteobacteria; order Rhizobiales; family Xanthobacteraceae; genus Bradyrhizobium. The sequence continues at coordinate 380,182 of NZ_JADPJG010000006.1, read as the reverse complement.
CAGGTTCTTCGCGGCCGTCTGCATCGCGGCCATCTTGCCGTCCTGCGCCATCGACCCCGTGTTGTCGAGCACCAGGGCCACGCGCATGCGCACCAGGCCCCAGGCGCTGGTTGAATCGGCGCCGACGTCGAGCGTCGGGAAGCCGGCGATCTTCATGAAGCTGGTCGTGTAGGTGCCGGTACCGGTGACCTGGATCGTTGAGCCCATGCTGGTGCTCGCGGTGTAGGTGGCCGCGACGGTGACCGACGGCAGGGAGTTGGTGGCGGTGAACAGGGCGTTGAAATAGCTTTGCGCCTTGGTATTGATCTGCGACGTCGTGATGGTGCCGGACGACAGGTCTTTGGAGACCATCAGCGCAGTGGAATCGAGGGCCGACTGCATCGAGGTACGGGCCTGGACTGCGCGGCTGTAATCGACCGCGGCTCCGACGAAGGTCAATACCGGGACCAGCGCAATGGCGAAGATCACGGCGATATTGCCTTGTTCGGCCGCTGCAAACCGGGCGAGCTGTTGCCCTATACGGCTGACGACGGGCAGGCGAAACATGACGATCCCCGAATCTGTTACTTTGCCGGATTTCGCGCCACGCCATTGAACGCCGGGTAAATTGGACCGTAGAAAACCGGAGGTATCCCGCGCGAAACCGTCGCAGCCGTGTAACGGCCGGGTTCCTGGTCAACACGTTCTAAACAGGCGGGCCGGAAGTTTTTGTCAAATCGGTCCGGATTGATTAACCTTGGCTGGGATCGCCGGACCGGGAATCGGGACCGTCGCGGCCGCATCGGTCGAGCCGTGGCATGCTTGCGGTGGGGCGGGGGCAGGCCCATATTCGGTGAAGCCGATCTGGCCTGGACCGGACCGGTTGGAGGCGGCGATCCAACAAGGCGGCGCGCCTGTGCGAAGCTCCGAAGGCCGGGCTGCGCGGTGAACCGTCATACGCTTCCGTGGGGAATTTGAACGCCTGAGCCATGCCGCAACTGTCTTCCAAACTCGACCTGTCCGCGGCGGCCGCCGCCCACGCTCCCCGGATGAGCAACGACGAGAACCGTTCCGGCGGTCCCTCCGCGCCAAACACGTCCGTCATCACCAAGGTCAAACCGAAGACCAAGCGGCCGAACCTGTACCGCGTGCTGATCCTGAACGACGATTACACGCCGATGGAATTCGTCGTCCACGTACTGGAGAAATTCTTCCAGAAGGACGCCGAGGCCGCGACCAAGATCATGCTGCACGTCCATCATCACGGGATCGGGGAGTGCGGCGTGTTCACCTACGAGATCGCCGAGACCAAGGTGACGCAGGTGATGGATTTCGCCCGCAAGCACCAGCATCCGCTGCAATGCGTGATGGAAAAGAAGTAAGACACCTTCCGGCGCGTACGAAGCCGGTTCTTGTGCATGTCGCAGTGTGATCGTCGCGTGATGTCTGCGCGCGTTGTCCGTTGCGCCGGCAAAACCACGGAATTCTGCACCGGCGCCGATCTCGCCCAAATCGGAACGGGTCTTGCATCGAAAAATACCGCTGCTGTGCAGCCGCCTGAGTCGCGGAACCGGTCTTTCGCCGCGATCCAGTATACCTATATGTGACAAAGGTTGTTGTTGCCTGACCGGGCGATGACGATCATGATGGTGGGGGCCATAGAGGACGCGAATGCCGACTTTTTCTCAAAGCCTTGAACAATCCCTGCATCGTGCACTGGCGATCGCAAACGAGCGTCATCACCAATACGCGACGCTCGAGCATCTTTTGCTCTCCCTGATCGATGACTCCGATGCAGCCGCCGTCATGCGCGCCTGTAGCGTCGACCTCGACAAGCTCCGCACGAGCCTCGTCAATTATCTTGAGACCGAATTCGAGAATCTGGTGACGGACGGCGCCGACGACGCCAAGCCGACCGCAGGCTTCCAGCGCGTCATCCAGCGCGCGGTGATCCACGTGCAGTCGTCCGGCCGCGAAGAGGTGACCGGCGCAAACGTGCTGATCGCGATCTTCGCCGAGCGCGAGAGCCATGCCGCGTATTTCCTGCAGGAGCAGGACATGACGCGCTACGACGCCGTCAACTACATCAGCCACGGCATCGCCAAGCGGCCGGGTGTCTCCGAGGCGCGGCCCGTGCGCGGTGTCGACGAGGAGACCGAGACCAAGGGCAGCGAGGACACCAAGAAGAAGGGCGAGGCGCTCGAGACCTATTGCGTCAACCTCAACAAGAAGGCGCGCGACGGCAAGATTGATCCGGTGATCGGACGCAATTCCGAGATCAACCGGGCGATCCAGGTGCTGTGCCGCCGGCAGAAGAATAATCCGCTGTTCGTGGGCGAGGCCGGTGTCGGCAAGACCGCGATCGCGGAGGGCCTTGCCAAGCGCATCGTCGACAGCGAGGTGCCGGAGGTGCTGGCGGCTGCCACCGTGTTCTCGCTCGACATGGGCACGCTGCTCGCCGGCACGCGCTATCGCGGCGACTTCGAGGAGCGCCTGAAGCAGGTGCTGAAGGAGCTCGAGGCGCATCCCAACGCCATCCTGTTCATCGACGAGATCCACACCGTGATCGGCGCCGGCGCGACCTCGGGCGGGGCGATGGATGCCTCGAACCTGCTCAAGCCCGCGCTCGCCTCGGGCACGATCCGCTGCATGGGCTCGACCACCTACAAGGAATATCGCCAGCACTTCGAGAAGGACCGTGCGCTGGTGCGGCGTTTCCAGAAGATCGACATCAACGAGCCGACGGTCGAGGACGCGATCGCGATCCTCAAGGGCCTCAAGCCGTACTTCGAGGACTACCACCGGCTGAAATACACCAACGAGGCCATCGAGGCCGCGGTGCAGCTCTCCTCGCGCTATATCCACGACCGCAAGCTGCCGGATAAGGCGATCGACGTGATCGACGAATCCGGTGCGGCGCAGATGCTGGTCGCCGAGAACAAGCGCAAGAAGACCATCGGCATCAAGGAGATCGAGACCACGATCGCCTCGATGGCGCGGATTCCGCCGAAGAGCGTGTCGAAGGACGATGCAGAGGTGCTCAAGCATCTCGAGCAGACCCTGAAGCGCACCGTGTTCGGTCAGGACAAGGCGATCGAATCGCTCGCCGCATCGATCAAGCTGGCGCGTGCCGGCCTGCGCGAGCCGGAGAAGCCGATCGGCTGCTACCTGTTCTCAGGCCCGACCGGCGTCGGCAAGACCGAGGTCGCCAAACAGCTCGCGGCGTCGCTCGGCGTCGAGCTGTTGCGCTTCGACATGTCCGAATACATGGAGCGGCACACCGTGTCGCGCCTGATCGGCGCACCTCCCGGTTATGTCGGCTTCGACCAGGGCGGCCTGCTCACCGACGGCGTCGACCAGCATCCGCATTGCGTGGTGCTGCTCGACGAAATCGAGAAGGCGCATCCCGACCTCTACAACGTGCTGCTGCAGATCATGGATCACGGCCGGCTCACCGACCACAACGGCAAGCAGGTCAATTTCCGCAACGTGATCCTGATCATGACCACCAATGCCGGCGCCTCCGATCTCGCCAAGCAGGCCTTCGGCTTCACGCGCTCGAAGCGGGAAGGCGACGACCACGAGGCGATCAACCGGCAGTTCGCGCCGGAATTCCGTAACCGTCTGGATGCCGTCGTCTCGTTCGGCCATCTCAGCGTCGAGGTGATCGGCACGGTGGTCGAGAAGTTCGTGCTTCAGCTCGAAGCGCAGCTCGGCGATCGCGACGTCACCATCGAGCTGTCCGAGGCCGCCAAGACCTGGCTGGTCCAGCATGGTTACGACGAGCAGATGGGCGCACGTCCCATGGCTCGCGTGATCCAGGAGCACATCAAGAAGCCGCTGGCCGACGAGGTGCTGTTCGGCAAGCTGAAGGGCGGCGGCCACGTCCGTGTCGTCCTCGTCAAGGACGAGGCCGACGAGACCAAGGACAAAATTGGCTTCGAGTTCCTCGACGGCCCGATCACGCCGAAGCAGGAGAAGCTGCCTGGCGCCCGCAAGCGTCCGCCGGGCAAGTCCAAGCCGGGCGGTGGCTCGGGCGGTTCGAAGGGGCCGACCAAGAGTCCGTTGGTCAAGGTTTGACCCGGGCGCGATGAATTGAAAAGGCCGGCTGAAGAGCCGGCCTTTTTGTTTGCGTAGTCCGAATCGCGGAGTTCTACGTGCCGGTGTCAGGTGCGGGCGCCGCAGGCTGTCGCGGTTTCCTCGGCGCGGGCGGTCGCGCGCGGGCAGGGACGGACGGCTGCATCGTCACGATGACCGGATTCGGCTTGTGATCGGTTGCCGCTCCCGTCGCGGCATCGACGCCCATGCCGACGACGCCGCCGAGCAGGAGATTGCCGGCAAAGCCGGCGGCTCCGCCGGTCTGGATGTCCCGGCTGAGGGGCACGATCTGCGGCTCATAACCTTCCTTCTGAAAGGCAATGGAGATGTCGGCGTTGCGCTTGACGACCACCGAGCAGGGCGTCGTGCAGGTGGTCGGAACCTCCATTCCGCTAACGACGGCTTCCACGCCCGACGGTGTCGATGAGATGCTGATATTTTCGGTCGTGCCGCGCGTGACAGACGCGCAGCCGCCCAGCATGACGCTGAGCGCCACAATTCCCAATGAACGCATGAAATGCCCCTTATTCCCCGCGCCAGTGAACCGCAACCAGAGCGGGAGGGCAATACGTCATTGGTCCGGATAGTTAAGCCACGCACGGGTTGTGCACGAGAACAGCGGGAACCTGGACAGTCCTTAGCTATTCGCCGCGCAGGCGCTGATCGTCCTGCACGCGGACCTGCTCGGCGCCGCGCGCGCCCGCGGGCGACAGCCGCAACATGCTCAGCACCGCGCCGCAGAGCGCGAAACCGACGCCGGTGAGCAGCGCGATCCTGGTTCCTTCGATCGGATAGCGGCCGAGGAACAGCGCCACCAGCGCCGCGCCCGTGGTCTGGCCGAGCAGCCGCGCCGTGCCCAGCATGCCGCTGGCGCCGCCGGCGCGTTCGCGCGGAGCAGCGGCAATCATGGTCCGGTTGTTGGGGGTCTGGAACAGGCCGAAGCCGGCACCGGCCAGCGCCATGCGCCAGATCACGTCGATCGGGGTTGGGGCCTCCGGCAGGATGGCGAGCGCGCCGAGGCCACACGCAAATAGCGTGAGCCCGATGCCGCCGAGCAGGCCGGCCGGATAATGCTCGACCAGGCGGCCGGCGAGCGGCGCCGCGAACGCCAGTGCGATCGGCCACGGCGTGATCAACAGGCCCATATGCACCGCCGAATAGCCGAAGCGGCTCTGGAGGTAGAAGGGGATGGCGACGAAGGCCAGCATCTGCCCGCAGAACGAGGCGATCGAGGTCGCGATCGACAGCGCGAACACCGGGATGCGCAACAGATCGACCGGCAGCAGCGGCGAGGCCATGTGGGTTTCGCGCCAGATCAGCAGCGCGCCGGCGGCAATGGCGATGGCGAACTGCACGAGGCAGGTGACCGCGGCCTCGCCATGACCGACGCTGTCGACGGCCGCGATGCCGACGCCGAAGGTGATCGCGGACAGCCCCGCGCTCTGCCAGTCGAAGGAATGGCTGGCGGGTTTGGTGTGCGGCAGGCAGCGCAGGCCGAGCACCAGTGTCAGCGCGCCGAGCGGCACGTTGATGGCGAACAGCCACGGCCAGCTTCCGGCCGCGAGGATGCCGGCGGCAAGCGTTGGGCCGACCGCGGCCGAGAAGGCGACGACGAGCGCGTTGAGCCCGATGCCGCGGCCAAGCTGGTTGCGCGGATAGGTGAAGCGCACCAACGCCGCGTTGACGCTCATGATGCCGGCCGCGCCAAAACCCTGGATGATGCGGGCGATCGTCAGCAGCGTCAGCGTATGCGCCAGCGCGCAGAAGGCCGACGCGAGCGTGAACAGCACCAGCCCGACCAGATAGACGCGGCGGTAGCCGACGATCTCGCCGAGCGAAGCGAGCGGCAAGAGCGAGATCGTGATCGCGAGCTGGTAGCCGTTGACGATCCAGATCGAGAACGCCGGGCTCGCGTCGAGGTCGGCCGCGATCGTCGGCAGCGCGACGTTGGCGATGGCGCTGTCGACAACCGCCATGATGATGCCGAGCGCAATGGTCAGCACCGCCTGGTTGCGCTGCGGCTGCGGCAGGCCGTCGGCATGCTCGATCGGGGCGGTCGACATCATGGAGGCGCGCTTGATTCGAGCCGTGATTCGTCTCCGAATAGGAAATTGCAGGAGTGATCGCAACCCGGCAGGACACGGACGGTTCCCGGCCGGAAGGCAGGCCGCCCGGCGCGGCAAGCATGGGTCGGGAGCGCCTGCGCGGGCCCTCAGCCCTCAAAGCGATTGAACCGGATTTTACACCGGCGGCGGATTGCGATCGGAGAAGGTCCCCCGCTGGTGCCAGTAGGGATAGGGCAACGTCACCTTGCTCGCCGCATCGAGCCTTGCGATCTGGTCCTTGGTCAACGACCAGCCGACCGCGCCGAGATTTTCGCGCAGCTGCGTCTCGTTGCGCGCGCCGATGATCAGCGTCGAGACCGTTGGTCGCTGCAGCAGCCAGTTGAGCGCGATCTGCGAGACGCTCTTGCCCGTTTCCTTCGCGACCTCGTCGATGGCGTCGACGACACGATAGACGTGCTCGTCCGGCACGGGCGGGCCGAAATCGGCCGTCTTGGGCAGGCGGCTCACCTCAGGCTTTGGCTGGCCGCGGCGGATCTTTCCGGTGAGACGCCCCCATCCGAGCGGCGACCAGACCACGGCGCCGAGTCCCTGGTCGAGGCCAAGCGGCATCAGCTCCCATTCGTAGTCGCGCCCGATCAGGGAATAATAGGTCTGATTGGCGACGTAACGCGGAAAGCCGTGCTTGTCGGCGACGGTGAGCGACTTCATCAGGTGCCAACCCGAAAAATTCGAGACGCCGACGTAGCGGATCTTGCCGGCGCGCACCAGCACATCGAGGGTCGCAAGCACCTCTTCAGGCGGGGTGAAGGCGTCGAAGCCGTGGAGCTGGAACAGGTCGATGTAATCGGTCCCGAGCCGGCTCAGCGAAGCGTCGATGGCCGCGAGCAGATGCTGCCGTGACGATCCGATGTCGTTGGGGCCGTCGCCGAAACGGAACGTGACCTTGGTCGAGACCAACACCTTGTCGCGGCGGCCCTTGATGGCCTCGCCGAGAACGCGCTCGGACTCGCCGAGCGAATAGACGTTCGCGGTGTCGAACATCGAGACGCCGGCATCGAGGCAGATATCCAGAAGGCGCCGCGCCTCGGTCGCGTCCGTCGTGCCCCACGCAGCAAGGCGGCCAACGCCGCCGAAAGTGCCGGTCCCGAGACTCAAGGCGGGCACCATGAGGCCTGAGCGGCCCAAGCGTCGGTATTCCATCGATATGCTCCTCGGCTGGCCGCTGATTAAGCGCTGCGGCCTTGTGCGAAATTAGCGCAAGCATGAGCGTCATACCATCGCGCGCACACATGGCGGCTCTGCTTTGCGAGGTGAGCCCTCGTTACGTCATTGTCGTCTGCAAATTCGCAGCTGTAATCTTTGCGCGCAGCCAGGTCTCGAACGCGCCGACATGGCTGCGGCCTTTGGTTTCGGCAGACCGCACCAGATAATAGGACACCGTTTCGACTTCGAACTCCGGTTGGCGAAATGGTGCAACGAGCGTGCCCCGGGCGAGCTCCTCGGCGGCGAGAATCTCGCTTTCCAGAACGACGCCAAGACCTTCGGCTGCCGCGTCGATGGCCATGGTGGACCGGTCGAACCACAATTCGTGGCGCGCCTTGATGGTCGATCCGACGACCTTTCGCAAGTAGTCGGTCCAGGTCAGTGCGTTCGAGGAATGGATCAAGGTGGCGCGGGCGAGATCAGCGGGCTCGCGAAGCCCAAGCTGTTCGATCAGCTGCGGGCTGCAGAGCGGACGCAGGCGTTCGGCCAGCAGCGGTTCGACCTGCCTCCCGTCGAGAGTTGGAGGGTGACCATAGGCAATGGCAAGATCGAAGCGAATGGTTTCGAGATCACGCAAATCGGCGATGGTCGACAGCCTGATCCCGATCTCTGGATGCTGGCCGATGAAATTCCCGATCCGCGGCTGCAGCCATTTGGCGGCGAAGCTCGGGCCGCTCGCGATGAAGAGATGATTGCGCTGCGATTGCGGCGCCACCAGCCTGGTCGCGCCGATGATCGTTCCGAAGGCGCGCTCGATCTCGCTGGCATAGAGGCGGCCTGCATTGGTGAGCACCGCGCGGCCGGCGTGTCGGGAAAAGACGCGGACGCCGAGGAAATCCTCGAGCTTCTGGATATGATGGCTGATTGCGGAGGGCGTCACGCCGAGCTCCTCGGCGGCGCGGCTGAAGCTGCCGTGGCGCGAGGCCGCTTCGAACGCCGACAGCGCCTTGAGCGGGGGCATTCGCGGCCGGTCCGTTGACTCTACGTCATCGGCTGCTGAATTTTTTGAATTGGCGCCCATCATGTCTGCCCGATACGAATTGCCGTGTTGATCAGGCAATTTTCGTACCGCGAACGCCCTGACGCAACAGCTTCGTGTCCCAAAACGCCCCAAGACCGGCGAGCGCAATCCGCATCGCCGCGCCGCACAGCCGTGCGGCGAATGCCGCTCGGCCGAGGAGAACGCATGACTTCAGCGCTGAAACAGGCCGCCGACGAATTCCTGGTCCGATACGGCGGAGACGTATTCCCGAACCTCTTCACCTCCGCGAAGGGGACCGTCGTCACCGACAGCGACGGGCGCGAGTATCTTGATTTCACCTCCGGCCAGATGTGCGCCACCATTGGCCACAATCATCCCGCGATCATTGCGGCGGTGGAGAGGGCGGGCAAGAAGGCGTTCCATCTCTTCAGCGGGATGATTCCGGAAGTCGTGGCCGAGCTTGCCCAGGTGCTGGCTGAGGACTGGCTGCCCGGTGACCTCAAGCGCTCGATCTTCATCAACACCGGTTCGGAAGCGACCGAAGTCGCGCTCCGGATGGCCAAGATGTACACCGGCGGTTACGAGGTGCTCGTCCTCGGCGGCTCCTGGCACGGCATTACCGGCGGGGCCGCCTCGGTCTCGATGGCGAGCGACCGCAAGGGCTATGGCGTGCCGCCGCCCGGCGTGTACGTGATCCCGGAGCCCAACGCTTACCGGCCTTACATCGACAAGGGGAGCGAGGAAGCGTCCGCGCTCGCCAATCTCGAGCTTGCGTTAAAAATGTTCGACATGCAGTCGAGCGGGCGGGGTGCGGCGATCATCGCCGAGCCCGTGATCAGCGCCGGCGGCGTACTGGTGCCGCCGAAGGCCTTTATGGAGGCCCTGCGCAAGGCGGCCGACGCGCGCGGCATGCTGCTGATCTTCGACGAGGCCCAAACGGCGTTCGGGCGCATCGGCGAAAAGACGGGAGCCGAATATTTCGGCGTCGTCCCTGACATCATGACCATGTCCAAGACGCTCGGAGGCGGGCTTCCGCTTGCGGCCGTGTCGACCACTGAGGCGATCGAAAGCAAGCTTCACGAGGATCATTTCACCTACTACACCAGCCACGTCTCCGATCCTCTCCTCGCCGAGGTCGGGCTCGCGGTGCTGCGTGTGATCGCCGAGGAGAAGCTCGTCGAACGCGCCAACGTCATGGGCGCCTATCTGCGCGGCCGGTTCGAGGGGCTCCAGCAGAAGTACGAACAGATCGGCGACATCAGGGGCATGGGCCTTCTGCTTGGCGTCGAACTGGTCACCGATCGCAACAGTCGGGGCGCGGCCCATCAGCTCGGCGGACTGACGACGAAGAAGTGCTTCGAATACGGGCTGAGCATGAACATCCGCCGCCGCCCCGAACGCGGATCGGTGTGGCGCATCGCACCCCCGTTGACCGTCTCGATCGAGGAGATCGACCGCGCCGTCGACATCCTGGATCGGTCCTTGAGGGAAAGCCTCGACGAGCTGTCGCGAAATCCCGCCGCTTAAGCAACAGTCCGGAGGCTGACATGATCCGCAAACACGCGCCGCCGCTTGCCATTGCCGCCCTCTCGCTTGCGCTGCTTGATATTCCAGCAGCGCAAGCGGCCAGCCAGACCCTCGAAAAGATCAAGGAGGTCGGAAAAGTCACGTTTGGCTACCGCGAGGCCTCAATTCCGTTTGCTTATCTCGGGGCCGATCAGAAGCCGACCGGCCTCTCGCTCGATCTCTGCTCCGCTGTGGCTGACAGGATCAAGGCAGTGTTAAAGAGGTCTGCGCTGCAAATCGACTACGTGCCGGTGAATGCGTCCAATCGTATTCCGCTGCTCCAGAATGGGACCATCGACGTCGAGTGCGGCAGCACGACCAACACCGCCGAACGGCAGAAGCAGGTCTCTTTCTCCGTCGCGACGTATGTGGCATCGCCGCGCTGGCTGGTGTCTGCCTCCTCGCAGGTGATGGAGCCGAAAGGTATCGACGGGCAGACCGTCGTCATCACGCAGGGCTCGCTGAACTTCGCGGTCGCCAGGAAGTTTCTGGACGACCAGAAACTGAATGTGACTATCGTTCAGGCCAAGGACCACGCCGAGTCGCTTCTCATGCTTGGAACGGGCCGCGCCGTGGCGTGGTTCGAGGACGATATCCTGCTCGCCGGGCTCGTCGCGAACGCCTCCGATCCCAAGGCTTTCCGTATGCTGGCGACGACCTATGCGCCGTCCTACTACGGGCTGATGACCCGCGGCGAGGATCCCGAATTCAAGGCTCTCGTCGATACCGCGATCAAGGAGAAAATGGCATCCGGCGCGTTCGACAAGCTCTATGCGAAATGGTTCGAGTCGCCAATCCCGCCGAAAGGACAGAACCTCCAGCTTCCCATGAGCGAAGCGATGAAGGCACGCGTCACATCTCCCAGCGATGCGCTCGTCCCCTAGTCGTGCCGGAGCATGTCGTCAAAGGCGGGATCGCTGGCTTGTCGGCTGCTCGTCGGCGTCGCCTGTGCGTCGCCCCTCGTTGCTGGCGAGGGAAAGCAAGCGGCGTCGTCATCGCGCGCCTGCCGCGGCAGCAGCGTCAGGGTCCAGCCCACCACGACCAGCACCGCGAGCCGGATCGCGATCACGCCCAGCAGGACCTCCGATCCGCTTGTCGTGGCGTGAGTCCTCATGTGCGCCAGCCTGATCCCGGCGGCAGCACACCTGACAATCTGGAATTCAGGAGCATTGCCTTCGCCTGAAGCGAAGGCTTGGGCCAATGGCTAGGGCGGATGTCAATGCCGCAACTGGCTGTGCCGGAAGTCGCGCGGCGACATTCCGAAGTGCTCGCGGAAGACGCGGCCGAAATGCGAGAGGTCGTTGAAGCCCCAGGCAAAGGCGATCTCGCTGATGTGGCGGTGGGCGAGCACGGCCGAGGCGAGATCGCGCCGGCATTGGGCGAGGCGCTCACCGAGGACGTAGCGCTGGAACGAGGCGTCCTCGTCGGCGAGGAGATCGTTCACATAGCGCGAGGAGATGCCGAGCGCCGCTGCGGTCTCCGACAGCGACAGGTCGGGATCGGCAAGGTGCGTCCGAATGTGCGCTTTCAGCCTGTAGAGCAGGGCAGAGCGGTGGGTCGACGACGGCAGCGATGTCTTGCCGAGCCGTTCGCTCAGCGCCATCGCCAGCAGATCGACAGCCTGTTCAGACAAGGCCGCGGCATTGTCCGGCGCGAGCCGGTCTGCGCTCTGGCAAAGCCTGACGATGAAATCGTAGGCGAGCCGTTCGAGCGGCACATCGGCGCCGAATGACATCGCGGTGAGCGTCTCGGTGCTGCCGAGCCGGCGCTGCAACAGATGCCGCGGCACCTTGAAGATGGTCTGGGTGAAAGTATCGTTGAACTTCAGCTCGTAGGGACGCGTGGTGTCGTAGAGTGCGAACTCGCCGGGATGGATCACGGTCTCGCGGCCGTCCTGCACGACGCCGCCGGCGCCGCGATTGCCAAGCGCGATGAGGACGAAATCCTGGTCCGAGCGCGCGATCCGCGAGGGCGTGCGGAAGACGTGCTGGCGGTCGGAAGAGACCTCGGAGCACACCGCCTTGCCGAGCGCGGCCTGCGTGACCGAGCCACGAAAGGCGCTGCCAAGATCCGATTTGCAGTCGAGCCCGACGAAGACGTCGCAGACGATGTCCTGCCAGAGGGCGAGACGCCGGTGGCTGGGGCTGCCGTCCGTGGTGAACTGGATGGACATGGGCTGGCCTCCCTTTCACGTCCCGAAAGTCGCGTGCGATCACTGCCCCGGCACAGATCGAGGCAAATTCCGTACCGCCATTCCAGTCGAATTTTCGTGCCGAGGCGGTCGAGCGGGCCACGTCCCGCTCTGGCCCTATAGACTGCATCGGGGGCGGGCCGCGATCAACCGGAAAGCGGCCCTGTCCCAGTGGAGCACGAGGAGGCGGGAATGGGCATCCAACATCCGAAATACAAGGTCGCGGTGGTGCAGGCGGCGCCCGCCTGGCTCGATCTCGACGCCTCGGTCGACAAGTCGATTGCGCTGATCAGGGAGGCGGCGGAAAAGGGCGCCAAGCTGATCGCCTTTCCGGAGGCCTTCATCCCCGGCTATCCCTGGCACATCTGGCTGGACTCTCCGGCCTGGGCGATCGGCCGCGGCTTTGTGCAGCGCTATTTCGACAATTCGTTGTCCTACGACAGTCCGCAGGCCGCGAAGCTGTGTGAGGCCGTGCGGAAGGCGAACCTCACCGCCGTGATCGGCCTGTCCGAGCGCGACGGCGGCAGCCTCTACCTGGCGCAATGGCTGATCGGGCCGGATGGCGAGACCATCGCGAAGCGCCGCAAGCTGCGGCCGACCCATGCCGAGCGCACGGTCTATGGTGAGGGCGACGGCAGCGACCTCGCCGTCCACGCCAGGTCCGACATCGGGCGCATCGGCGCGCTGTGCTGTTGGGAGCATCTCCAGCCGCTCTCGAAATATGCCATGTACGCCCAGAACGAGCAGGTGCATGTCGCGGCCTGGCCAAGCTTTTCGCTCTACGATCCCTTTGCACCGGCGCTCGGCGCCGAGGTCAACAACGCGGCTTCGCGCGTCTACGCGGTGGAGGGCTCCTGCTTCGTGCTGGCCCCTTGCGCGACAGTGTCACAGGCGATGATCGACGAACTCTGCGACCGGCCCGACAAACACGCACTGCTGCATACCGGGGGCGGCTTTGCCGCGATCTATGGCCCCGACGGCAGTCAGATCGGCGACAAGCTCGCGCCGGACCAGGAGGGGCTGTTGATCGCCGAGATCGATCTCGGCGCCATCGGCGTCGCCAAGAACGCCGCCGATCCCGCCGGGCACTATTCGCGGCCAGACGTGACGCGGCTCCTGCTCAACAAGAAGCGCTACCAGCGCGTCGAGCAGTTTGCGCTGCCGGTCGACACCGTCGAGCCCACGGACATTGCCGCGGCGGCGAGTTGATCGCCCGGATCGAAGGAGGGACACGATCATGGAATCTGCAATTCCTCTGCATCTCGAGACCCCGCGCACGCGCCACAAGCGCGTGCCGGACGATTACCAGCCGCCATATCCGTCCTTCGTGGCGCGCTACCAGCCCGCCGTGAGCCGCGTGGTGATGGCCTATTTCGGCCTTCAATATCGCGGCGCGGCGCCGACGGTTGCGACGGACGCGCTCGCCGAAATCGCGACGCGGTTTGCCACGGAAGGCGGGCCCTCGCATTGGGACCGCGCCCACTATGTCGACCAGGCCGGCCACGAGACCGTCGTCTCGGTGGCCTATTGGGACGACATCGTGCGCTTCGACGCCTGGTTCGGACCGGCGCGCGAGGCTTGGACCGGGACGCCGCGCGCGGGCGTCGGCACCTTCATCGAGGTGCTCCGCCCCATGGTGGCGCGGCACGAGACGCTGTTCTCCTCGGTCGGCCGGCCCGAGGGCATCGCCGTCCTCGCCGACGGCATGAGCGGCGAGGTGCAGGAGCACGCCTATTGGGGCGGCATGCGCGACCGTATCCCGCTGTCACAGACCGACGCGATGACGCCCGGCGGCGCTCCGGAACTGATCCGCGATGGCGCACGTCTGCGCGTGAAGGCGCATGACAATCTCTGCCTGATCCGATCAGGACAGGATTGGAGCGATACCCAGGCGTCGGAGCGAAAGCTCTATCTCAACGACGTCGAACCGGTGCTGCGCGAGGGCATGGATTTTCTGCGCGACGATGGGCTTGGCATCGGCTGCTACGCCAACCGTTACATGCGCGTGCTTGCAACTGACGGAGGCGCGAGCGAAAAGTCCTACGGTCAAAGCTGGTGGAAGAGCCTGGCTGCGCTGGAGCGGTGGGCAGAGTCGCATCCGACCCACGTCAAGATTTTTGGCGCGGCGATGAAATATCTTTCCACGCTCGGGCCGTCAGCGAAGCTGCGGCTCTATCACGAGGTCACGGTGGCCGCGGTCGACGAGCAGTTCTTCGAATATCTGAACTGTCACCCCAAGACCGGCATGCTGGCGGCGGTGGACACCGTCAGCGCCTGATAGACCAGGCCGTGTACCTATAAACGCCGCTGCCGCACAGGGGCCAACGCTCCAATCAGAAGGAGACATGCACCCCCTGCGAGGAAAATGCTCAGCTCAAGTCGTGCAGGTCTTTTCCGAGCGGTGGTGTCAGACGAAACGTCGAGAAAACGACTTCAAGCCCCGCTCGTTCGGGCGTGCAGGCCATCGGTCCCACAAGGTAAGAGTTTGCTTTCGGAAAGGTCGCCAGCCGCATGAGAGGCCAGGACTTGCCGTCGGCCGAAATTTGCAGTCGGAGGACACCGTTGACGACGGTTGCGCGGATCCAGAAGTCGTTGGCATTATGCTCATAGGGGGCTGTCGCCCAGTCTGACTGCTCGTTGGTCAATACACTCGCGAGCATGGGGCGGCCATCCGAGAGTTCAATCCCGGCCTTGACCCAGTGATGCGCGTCGACGCGCACCATGATGCCCGCCTGATCGTAAAGCGCACGGAAATCGCCCTGAACATGCAAATCGGCGGTGAATGCTTCGCTCGTCGGAAAGCCCAGGAAATGCCCGCTGTCGCGGTTGAAGCCGTAATGGGTTTCGCGCCAGAAATCGGTTGCCTTGTCCGTGAAGATCTGCAGATCGTCATCCTCTGCCGTCCATCGTTCAGGTTCATTCAGCCACACACCGTCACTTCTGCGAAGTATCATTTTTGACCTCGATCGTGGTCTGTCAACCAACAAGCACAGCATCGTGCATTGAGATTGAGAAGGCAACGTGGCCGCAGCCGCTTGCAAGCCGCGTGGCATTCCTCGGGTTGACGATCGTCATGTTCTCAATGAGATCTTCCGGGTCTTGCGATCTACCGGGGACATTTGGCCCGTACACTACTTGCTACAACCGCTTCGTTCGTTGGCGGCGCGCTGGAGTCTGGGGCCGCATCTGGCTGGCTGCCGTAATGAGTCCGTGCCTAGATCACGCAATGGCCCAGCAGCTCGGGATGCGCGGCGCAGATATGATGCGCGCCGGCGTCCCGCAGCTCGGTCTCGCTGCCATAACCATAGAGCACGCCGATCGCGGTCATGCCGTTGGTGCGGGCACCGATCACGTCGTGGCTGCGGTCGCCGATCATGATCGCTTTGCTCGCATCGACCTTGGCTTCGTCGAGCGCGTAACGCAGCAGGTCACGCTTGTCGACGCGGGTGCCGTCGAGCTCGGAGCCGAACACCCGCTCGAAATACGGTTTTAGTCCAAAATGCTCGACGATGCGGGTGGCGTAGACCGCGGGCTTGCTGGTGGCCACGAACATGCGCGGTGTCGTCGCGGCAAGCGTCGTCAGAGTGTCGATGATGCCGGCATAGGCCTCGTTCTCGAACAGGCCCACATCACTGAAGCGCTCGCGATAGAGCAGCAGCGCCCGGTCGGCGAGTTCCGCGCTGCCGGTGAGCTTTTGCAGGCTGGCATGCAGCGGCGGGCCAATGCACCAGGTCAGTTCGTCCTCGCTCGGCACGGCGACGTTCAGCCGCTCCAGGGCATACTGAATCGAGCGCGTAATCCCGGGCTTCGGGTTGGTCAGCGTGCCGTCGAGATCGAAATAGATCGTTTGCATCCGGGCAAATCTGAGTTGTCTGGCCTGCGTTGATATCGCCCCGTTGCTAGTGGGATCGGCCTTCAAGTCAAGTGCAGATACATCACTGCTGCCGGGCCCATTCGACGATCGCAGCAGCATCCGGACCTGCCTGCGTCTCCCAGGCGGCGATCGCGGGCGTCGCCGCCTTGCGCAGCGCGGCGACAAGGGACGGCGGCGCCGGCTCGGCGATGCGGACGCCATTGTCGCGCATGCGCGCATAATTTTCGGAGGTGCGATGGGCCAATAGCGCGAACTGGCTCTGCTCCGTCTCGGCCGCGGCGGCAAGCACCTCGCGCTGCATCGGCTCGGCGAGCTGGGCAAAGGCGTCGCTGCGGACGAAGGCAATCGAGATAGGCATCGCGTAGTTGATGGCGGTGAAATGCGGCAGGAAGTCCCACAGTTTGCGTCCCGCGCCGCCGTCGCCGGAGGTAAGGAACGCGTTTAGACGATGCTCCTTCAATCCGGCGAGCGCCGCGTCCATCGGGAGGAATTGTGCGTTCGCGCCGGCCGCACGCATGACCTCGCTGGAATTGGTGTCATACGCCCGCAAGTTCAGTTTCGGCAAATCATCGCCGCCGTCGAGCGACCGTTCCGACCAGAGGCCCGTGGCCGGCCAGATCGTCACATAGAGCAGTTTGAGGCCGCGCGCCGCGAGCGCCTTCTCATAGAGCGGGCGCGCCCGCGAATTGCTGGCGCGGGCGACCTCGACCGATTGCACGAGAAAGGGCAGGGTGGACAATCCGAGGACAGGGTCGAGGCCCGATAGCGCGCCCGCGAAGGCATCACCGCCCGCGATCCGGCCGTCCAGCGCCGCGCGCGGCATCTGGCCCGAGTTGATCTTGAGCTCGTTGTCGAAGGCGTTCGTCACGGTCACGAAACCGTGGGTGCGCTCGGAGACGCGGCTGGCGAAGGTCGTGAGCCCGATCCCGGAGATGTTATTCTCCGGGTATTCCGTGGTCATCCGCCAAGTGACCTGAGAATTGACTTGAGACGTGACCTGAGGGGTGACTTGAGCCGTCACCTGCGCGGTGGCTGGCACGACGCTCAGGATGAATGCAGCGAGGGCAAGGATCACGCGGATCCGTTTGGCGGGGTAACGCATTGGGAGAAGCAGGTCAGGCAGCATATATTGGCAACTCGTCGAACCATGGCACGATGCCACGACATGGCAATTCATCTTGTTGCATGCCGCGCCGGCGCGCGCCACCACCATGCCTGCCCGCGATGGCGGCAGATGGCATTGGGTATGAGCATCGCGCTGCTCGTCTCGGCGTCACAGGCCGCGGCGCTTGAAAACTCGCCCGCAAAGCCCGATGTCGCCGTCCCCAGCGTCGAAGAGCCGGCGCCGCCTCCGGAAAAGCCGGATGCGCGCGAGAGCGACACGCGGGAGTCGATCTGCCTGATCGTGGAGGCCGCCGCGCGCGATGCCAGTTTGCCGCTGGAATTCTTCGCCCGCGTGATCTGGCAGGAAAGCCGCTTCCAGGCTGATGCCGTCGGGCCCACGACGCGCAGCGGCGAACATGCGCAGGGGATCGCGCAATTCATGCCGGGCACCGCGAGCGAGCGCGGGCTGCTCAATCCCTTCAATCCGGTGCAGGCGCTGCCGAAGTCGGCGGAGTTCCTGAACGAGCTGCGCAACCAGTTCGGCAATCTCGGCCTGGCTGCCGCCGCCTACAATGCCGGGCCGCGCCGGGTGCAGGAATGGCTGGCCGGCACCGGCGGCATGCCGGAGCAGACCCGCAACTATGTCTACGCCATTACAGGTACCAGCGTCGATGCATGGGCCAAGGCGGGAGCGACAGGCAAGGGGCCGCCGAGCTCGCCGCCGACCAGCTGCCGCGATCTGATGGCGCTCTTGAAGCGCGCGCCGAACGCCTTCGTCGCCGAGCTCGAGCAGCATGTCGAGCTTGCCGCCGCAAAGATCTGGGGCGTGCAGCTCGCCGCCGGATTCGACCGGAGCAGGGCGCTGGCGATGTATTCCCGCGCGGTGACGCGGCTGAGCGCGGCGATCGGCGAGCGCGATCCGAGCCTGCTGAGCTCGGTGATGCGCAGCCGCGGCACGCGGGCTTTCTATCAGGTGCGCATCGGCGCCGATACGCGGAGCGAGGCGGATGAACTCTGCGGTCGCATCCGCAAGGCGGGCGGGGCCTGCTTCGTGCTGAAGAACCGGGGTGTGAGCGGGTAGGGGCGTGTCTTCGCGCATGCCAGCCCCGCCGCGTGCTTCCTTGACGCGAGGCACCGCATTGCCCGTTATGCGGGCACGATTCCTCAGCCGGCCAAAATTCCCGTGGCGCTTCCTCCGCTCGATTCACCTCAATGGCAAAGCCCCGGGCGTGCTTTTGCGTGGGGCCTGCGCTCGATCACGCAGACGATCCTCACCGTCGTGCTGTTCGTGACTTATCTGGGCATCGGCGCGCTCGCGCATGACAGCCATTTCAGCCTGCTCTGGGCGCTCTGCTCGACGCTATTCGTCTGGGCAGGTCCAGCGCAGATCATCCTCATCACCACGCTTGGTTCCGGCGCGACCGTCATCCAGTCCGCGATCGCGGTCACCGTGAGTGCGATCCGCCTGTTTCCGATGGTGGTCTCGGTGCTGCCGCTGATGCGCACGCCGACGACCAAGCGGCGCGAGATGATCTTTGCCGCACATCTCACCGCGGTGACGCTGTGGGTCGAATGCCACCGCTTCCTGCCGCAGGTGCCGCGCGAGCGGCGCATCGCCTTCGTCCACGGGCTCGGCTGCGGGCTGGTCTCGGTGTGTCTCACCGCCAACACGGTCGGCTATTTCCTTGCCGCCAATCTCACGCAGACGTTGGGCGCTGCGATCCTGCTGCTGACCCCGCTGTCGTTCCTGTTCTCGACCGCGCGCAACAGCCGCGAGGTCGCCGATGTCGTCGCGCTGGCGCTCGGGATCTTGCTCTACCCGTTGGCCGCGAAGATGAACTCCGGCCTCGACATCCTCGTCAGCGGCCTCGCAGCGGGCACGATTGCCTACGGCGTGCATTGGTGGCGGGAGGTGCGCGCATGAGCTTTGCGCAGCTCATTGGCGACTGGCACGCGCTGGCGGTGCTGTTCGTCGCCGGCGTCGTTCCCAACCAGATCTGGCGCATGCTGGGCCTGTGGTTCGGCGGCGGTATCGACGAGGGCTCTGAGCTGCTGGTGTGGGTGAGGGCAGTTGCCACCGCGATCCTGGCCGGCGTCATCGCCCAGATCGTAGTCGAGCCGCCGGGCGCGTTGGCAAGCGTGCCTGATGTCCTGCGCTACGGTGCGGTCGGCGCCGGCCTCGTCGTCTTTCTGCTGACCCGCCGCTCCATTTTCGCCGGCGTGGTCGCTGGTGAGGTCTTCCTGCTGGCCGGCACGTGGTGGTTGGGCTAAACCCTTCGCGAACAGCAGGGAACTGGAAATATGGTTCGCGAAAACGAGCTCCGCGAGGGCGAGGTCTCCATCGAGCTGCCGCCGACACGGGACGCCGGCCTCGTCTTCATCGGCCGTATCCGCACGCCCTGGACCTCGCGGATGGAGACGCCGCGGCAGGGGCGTCATGACGGCCCGGTATGCCGCCTCGAGATCTTCGAGCCGTTCGTGCCGGCGATCAAGGGCGTCGATTTCTACAGCAATCTCGAAGTGCTGTACTGGCTCGACAGGTCGCGCCGCGACATAGTTTTGCAGAGCCCGAAGAACAACGAGAAGACCCGGGGCACCTTCTCGCTGCGCTCGCCGGTGCGCCCCAACCCGATCGGCACGTCGATCGTGAAGCTCGTCGGTATCGAGGGAAATGCGATTCTAGTGCGCGGCCTCGATTGCATCGACAACACGCCGCTGATCGACATCAAGCCCGACCGTTGCGAGTTCACGCCACTGGCCGCGCCGCAGGCCGGGGATTTCCAGACGGAGTAGAACAAGTGGCTGCCTACCCTTGGTACGCACGAGACAGAGAAGACAGGAAGTCCTCGATCTCCCTCGCGAGGGCGATGCGGTCGCCGTGGAGATCCGTCTTTCCGGGCCATTTCTCGAAATCGGCGACGGCGCGGTGAATGGTAGCAATGGCATCTGCGTAGCTTTCCTGCGCAGACAAAATAGCATCCACCAAAAGCCTCTCGCCGTAGAGCGGCCCTGGATAAGCCTTCAAGTCGGCCAAGTGAAGCGGTGGGGCCGTGCCGAACAGCTGTATAAGGTTCCGAGCGACACTTTCGTGTGCCTCGTTGAAGCCCGGCCAATTGGGCAGCTCCGGACGCCGCAATACATATCGATGAAAGCTGTAAAGGATAAACGCCAGAACTGCTGACCGTTGCTCACGCTTCAGGATATCGGCACGATCATCGGAAGTGAAACCCGGAATATCGTACGCCGCGATATCAGCTTCCGTCATTGCCAACACCTTCTGCATGCGACTTATCGCCTGGAAAAGCTCACCCGCGTTTTCGGTCCTGTTCGAAAGATAGGTCCACCAATGATATTGCGCGCACCTCCGCTCGAAGCGAGCGCGGTTGAGAGTTTTCAGATTGCTCGGTTCGTTCTCCCGGAATGTCTCCAAGAAGTCATGCTTCATTGCGACATCCAGTTCGTTGATGGCCTTGTGAAATTCTCCTCGCTGAACGGCCAGTCCGGCGACGCGATACGCGAGCAAGGGGTCGCAAAAATGGCTCCTAAGTTTTGACGTATTGGTCCGAAAGTGAGTGTCCACAAACCTCATGTGGTCATAGATATAGGTCGCGGCCCAATATGGATCCTGGGGCATCCGCGCATTTTTCTTACCCAGCTTGAACCATTGAACGACGCGCATTCTTTGCTCGGCATTTCCCTTGAGTAGCACATAGCCAAGCATGAGGAGGATATACCGCCGCCGGCCCCAATCCTCCGGCTTGTCGTCGATCTTGAATGTCCGAAAGTCCAACACCGACGAGATGCTCAATTGCTCTATGTGCTTGAGCAGCTGTTCCAGTGTGTTGTCATTCACGATTGGGCGCGTGAGCCGCTCCTCCAATTGCCTGTTCAGTTCATCCACTTGCTTGAGCAGCGGATCCAGGGCGGGATCGTCGAAGAAATGTCGGCGCTTCCCAAGAGTTAGAGATTTGAGGTCCAGCTGGTCGTTGTCGTAGCCGATGATTAAGGGGACCAGCCTTTGGCTTTGCTCGAGGGCGCTGGTCAGGATGGTCTGCGTTTTGAATACCTGGTGCAGCAAGTCTCGGCTGTTGGTCGATCTTGCTGACGCCGAAGGCGCAGGGCCCGCGGCTTTCTCGATGCCGTATCGAACCTGATGCTCGATCTGCGCCCAGTTGTCTTGGAGCGCCGTACGGATTTGGACTTCGAAGTTGATCTTGCCGAGATGTTCAAGGGCCGCCATCTCCGCATCGAACAACGCTCGCTCGATTTTGGCGACCGCGCCTGCCTTTCCGTTTCCCGAACCAGCGTCGAGCGCCTTGAGGCTGTCCCACGTTCGGTCGGTCACGAACTTCAGCGTATCCAGTTGTTCGGTCGAGACCTGCTTTCGGCGACCTGGAGCCATGGAAGATGGAGCGATGGTCTTCAGGCGCACCTTCGCATACTCGGTGTCGATGCGTGCGATTGCGTGAATCGATTCGTATCCGCTATCCTTTTGCTGAACGCCGGTGACCTTGTCGAAAAGCCGGTTCATCTGATCGTATAGTTCAGCCGGAAAGAACGGCGATCCCTCCGGGAAAATGGAATAGATCCTCAGCTCCTCGACGCGCAGTTCTTGCCAGAACGACAGGAAGCCAATTGGGAGCAATTGGTCGCGGCCGGCGTACATGATGAAGCGAGCGCCGACGAGGTCTTGCACCAGATCCTCGGGACCAATCCTGCGGCCCAGATGGGCCTTGTCGAGCTCGGCGACTTTCTGCCCGTGGAGCTTGTTCCAGATCTTGTTGACGAAGCTTTCTCTTGCCTTCCGTCTCACGGAGAGCTTGACCAATTGATGGCTATGCAGTTGGTCAGCAAATATCGTCAGGTCCCTGTGAACTTTGCGCTCGACCGCGGAAATAATGTGATCGGCGCTATCGTACCACTCCTCGAAATCCTGCCGGACCCAATCCTTCAATTCCTGAAGTGTTTCCTTCGTCCCAAAGATCTTCTTGGCCATCCGTGCCCCAAATGACTTAAATCAAAGGCACACGTTTTAGTTGACGATGGCGGGCGTCACAAGGTGCTTCAGATTAGCCTTTCATTGAGTCGTGGGTCAGCCCGCGATGTTGCGTTGCGGCAGAGCGGAGATCGACCAGAGGGGGCGGTCGACTAGCCCCCCTTCAGCGCCGCGATCAGCCTGGTCGCGTTCTCTTCCAGCACTTTGACATCTTCCTTGCGGCTGGCGGGGGGCAGCATCGCCACGCCGTCGTGGCGCGGCATCACGTGCATGTGGAGATGAAATACCACCTGTCCGCCAGCCGCCTCGTTGAACTGCTGCACGGTGATGCCGTCGGCCTTGAATGCCGTCATCGCGGCAGCGGCGATCTTGTGCGCGCCGCGGGCGACATGGGCGTAGTCGTCGGACTTGATGTCGAGGATGTTGCGGGCGGGGGCTTTTGGGATCACCAGCGTGTGGCCCGGCACGCGCGGCATGATGTCAAGGAAGGCGAGCACGTGCTCGTCCTCGTAAACTTTGTGGCAGGGGAATTCGCCGCGCAGGATTTTTGCGAAGATATTGTTGGTGTCATAGGCGGTCATGGCGGCGGCTCCCAAAACTTTGCGCTTAGAATTTTGCGCTTAGATTTTGCGCTTACTGTCATCAGCCACGGCAAACCGTCAAGACGCCTCGTTGGCGCCTTTGCGGAACGGGCCGAGCTCGGCGAGCTCCCGTCCGGCTTCCGCGACATAGGCGCGCTCGCGCTCGAGGTAATCGTCGATGGCGCGGCGCAGGCCGGGATCGGCGATGAAGTGGGCGGAGTGGGTGGTCCGCGGCAGGTAGCCGCGCGCGATCTTGTGCTCGCCCTGCGCGCCGGCCTCGACATAGGTGAGGCCGCGGTTGATGGCGAAGTCGATCGCCTGATAGTAGCAGACCTCGAAATGCAAGAACGGATGATGCTCGACCGCGCCCCAGTTGCGGCCGAACAGCGTGTCCGAGCCGATGAAGTTGATCGCGCCGGCAATCCAGCGGTCGTTGCGGCGAGCCATCACCAGCAGCACGTCCTGGCTCATGGTCTCGCCGATCAGCGAGAAGAATTCGCGGGTGAGATAAGGCCGACCCCATTTGCGCGAGCCGGTCTCCATGTAGAACATGAAGAACGCGTCCCACGCGTCCTCGGTGATGTCTTTGCCGGTGAGGCAGTGGATCGTGATGCCTGCGGCGAGCGCGTCACGCCGCTCGCGCTTGATCGACTTGCGGTGGCGTGAGTTCAGGGTGGCGAGGAAGTCGTCGAAGGTGGAAAAACCTTCGTTGTGCCAGTGGAACTGCTGGTCGGTGCGCTGGAGGAAGCCGTGCTTGGCGAGCAGCTTCCACTCCGCCTCCCGGGCGAAGGTGACGTGCACCGAGGAGGCCTTGCTGACGCCGCACAGCGCCACCAGCCCGCTCGCCAGCGCCTCCGTGATGCCCTCGCGATCGACGCCGTCGCGGACCAGTAGCCGGGGTCCGGTGGCCGGGGTAAAGGGAACCGAGACCTGCAGCTTCGGATAGTACCGCCCGCCGGCACGTTCATAGGCATCGGCCCAGCCGCGATCGAAAACGTATTCGCCTTGCGAGTGCGATTTCAGATAGCAGGGCACCACGCCGGCGACGCACCCATTGGCTTTGGCCACGAGATGCCGTGGGCCCCAGCCGGTGCGGATCGTCGCCGAACCTGATTTCTCGACGGCTGATAAAAACGCGTGGGAGACGAACGGGTTATAGGCAGGTTTTGAGAGGCCGAGGGAATCGCCTGGAAGGGCGGATGAGGTTCCCTTGCCATGCCCGTTACAAATCTTGCCGGGATGGGCGCAAGCGTCCCAATCCTCGGCAGAGACCTCGCCGATGGAAGGTACGGCCTCAAGTGTGATTTCAGGTGATGCCATCGTGCCCAAGATCGTGCATTGCGGCAGCGACTTCAAGAGGGCGGAACTCACCTCTGCAAATGCACGCACAGCGCCTATCCGCGAGTCGTCCTGGCTTTCGCCAGCACGACATAGCGCCTACGGCACAAACCCCTCAAAAATCATCTGATCCGCATATTGCCCGACCCGCGTCCGCTGCTCGGGTGTGCGGACGGTCCAGCCGAGCAGGGCGCAGCCGAAGACGTTGCGGGCGATCCAGGGGGCGGGGGCCGGGAGGTGGTCGACCTTGAAGGCGACGAAGTGGGGCTGGGTCTGGAAGCCGTGACGCAGGTACAGCATGCTGTCGCGCTGCTCTTGAGTCAGGTAGGCCCAATACTCGTCCTCATAGCTGCGCTGGGCGACGATGCCGCGCGGGCGGGAGGGCAACAGCTCGCGTAGCGCAAGCACCTGGTCGGGATCGAAGGACATGCCGACGGCGGGCCCGTCATAGGATGCCAGTACCTCGGCCATCCGCGTGACCAGCTTTCGGTCGCCGTCAAAATGGCTCTTGACCTCGATCACCAGCGGCACGCGGCCGGCGACCATGGTGCAGAGGTCGGACAGCGACATCATCCGCTCGGCCGTTTCCTTGAACTTGAGGCCCCTCAGTTCGGCTGCGGTCTTCTCGACCAGTTCGCCGGTGGCCTCGGTGAGGCGGCCGAGTGCATGGTCGTGATGCACCATGGCCTCGCCGTCGGCGGAGAGCTGGATATCGACCTCGATCGAGAAATTGCCCGCGATCGCAGCCTGCACCGCGCCCGGCATGTTCTCCACGATACCACGGGAGATGTCATGCAGACCGCGATGGGCAACCGGCCGGGCTGTCAGCCAATCAGGGGCGCGCAACGCCGTCAGCTCCGCCTCAGGCGACCTCGAACACGCCTTCGACCTCGACCGCAGCATCCGCGGGCAGCGAGGCGACGCCGACGGTGGTGCGGGCGTGGCGGCCCTTGTCGCCGAAGGCGGCGACCATCAGGTCCGAGGCGCCGTTGAGCACCTTTGGCCCGTCCAGGAAGTCCGGGGCCGAGTTGATGAAGCCGCCGAGACGCACCACGCGCACGACTTTGTCGAGGTCGCCGAGCGCCGCCTTTACCTGGGCCAGCAAATTGACCGCGCAGCCGCGCGCAGCCGCAACGCCTTCCTCTATGGAGACGCCGGCGCCAAGCTTGCCCTTGGCGATCAGCTTGCCGTCGGGGGCGAAGCAGACCTGGCCGGAGACGAACAGCAAATTGCCGGTGCGCACGAAGGGCACGTAATTGGCCACGGGGGTGGGAGCCTCGTGCAGCTTGATGCCCTGTTCCGCCAGTTTCTGCTCGACCGTGCCCGCCATGTTCGACCTCAATGTCCAGGAAAATTCATCCGCCCCGGCACGTCCGTCGGCTGCCGGGGCGCGCCCTGTTTCGCCCATCGTGCCGCCACATGCAAGCAACCGGAGGGGGCTGCATTTGTTGAGGCAGGGCAGGAGGTTCAAGGCGGGGGCCGCAACATTACGTGAAACGGCCTCAGTTGCGACGCAATGGAACGGTCACTAAACTGTCGAATCTGCGCTTTCCCCAGGGAACAGACATGCTGCACCTTTTCCGGACTTCACTCGGTGTGACGGCGCTCGCGGCCGCTGCTTTTGGCCCCGGAGCCGTCGCGCAGGCCGCCAACGGTCCATTCCTCGCGCATCAGGCGCTCTATGATTTGAGCCTGGTCAAATCCCGCTCGAACTCGGTCAACAGCGCGCGCGGCCGCATCCTATACAATTTCACCGGAAGTTCGTGCGAGGGCTACACCTCCGAATTCCGCCAGGTCTCCGAGCTCGACAGCGGCGAGGGCAAGGTCACGCTCAGCGACCTCCGCTCCAACTCCTGGGAGGACGCCGCGGGAAAAAGCTACCGCTTCAAGATCGAGACGCGCATGAACGAAGCCGATGCCGGCCGGGTCGACGGTTCGGCCGAGCGCGACGGCGACCACATCAACGTCAAGCTGAAGCTGCCGGCGCCGAAGAATTTCACCCTCGACGGCAAGATCGTGTTTCCGACCGAGCAGATCCAGCGCATCATCGCCGCCGCCAAGGACGGCAAGTCGCTGCTCGAGCTCTCGGTGTATGACGGCTCCGACGACGGCCAGAAGGTCTACAACACGCTGACCGTGATCGGCCAGCCGATCGCCGCCGACCGCACTGCCGCGCCTGATGCATCGACGTCGGACGAGCACATGAAATCGCTCAAGCGCTGGCCCGTGACCGTCAGCTATTTCGACCACGACGCCCAGCAGAAGGAAGGCGAGCAGACGCCGGTCTATGCGATGGCCTTCGAGCTCTACGAAAACGGCGTCTCGCGCCAGCTCGTGCTGGATTACAACGATTTTGTGATTTCCGGCGCGATGGGCAAGTTCGACGCGAAGGACAGCAAGCCCTGCAATTGAGGGGCCGCGTTCTCTCCTCGTCGTTGCGAGCCACGGGGTCCGCGCGACGCGGCCCGATGACAGGCTCCGCGAAGCAATCCAGAACCCCTCAGCGGAAAGATTCTGGATTGCTTCGTCGCAAGAGCTCCTCGCAATGACGGACTAGCTCTCAGCCCGCTCTGCGGCTACGCTCCCTGCCAACCACAAACTCCGGGGAGCCAGTCATGCCCAAGCTCGATCATCTCCGCCCCAGCGGCCTGCATCACAATCCCGCCTATTCCCACGTCGTCACCGCCACGGGCGCACGCACCATCTACATCTCTGGCCAGGTATCGGTGGATGAGGAGGGGCGGATCGTCGGCGAGGGCGATATCGCCGCGCAGACCACGCAGGTGATGCAGAATCTCGGCCACGCGTTGAAGGCGGCCGGCGCCAGCTATTCCAACATCGTGAAGATCACGACCTTCGTCGTGAACTACAAGCCGGAGCTGCGCCCGATCATCGGCAAGGCCCGTTCCGCCTTCTTCGAAGGCATGGAGCCGCCTGCCTCTACCCTCGTCGGCGTCTCCGCGCTCGCCGCGCCGGAATGGATGATCGAGATCGAGGCGATCGCGGTGGCGGATTGATGCCGTAGTGGCGAAGGATGGGTTTCGCTTCGCTCTACCCATCCTGCTTTGCCGCGGACATCTCACGCAAAGCAGCCAGTGCCTCATCGGCTCGGTCAGCCGGGACGAAGAGATGATCGTGGTGGAAGGCCGACACGGCGTTCACGCTGATACCGGCTTCGGCCAGGCCCGCAGTGATTGCGGCTAAGAACCCCACGGCCTCCAGCGAGGAATGAACAGTCAAGGTGATCAGGCGCGAGGCGAATGCATAGCGCAGTCCTGCCGCTTCGGCCTCTTCGCGCAAGATCACGAGCGTGGTGCCTTCCCGCTCGCGGAATGTCAGTAGCGGATTGATCGCCGCTGGAAGGCTTTCGTTTGGCGGGGTCGTGCAGAACACGAAGATGCCTGGCCGCAGCTCCGGCTTCATGTGTCTCAGCAACGCGGTGAGATCGCGTTCGGCTGTCATCACTCCTGCGCCTTTTCCGGCCCGTCATACGCGATGCCGCGGATCACGGCGGCGCTACCAAATTTCTTGCGCAGACTGTCCACCGCGCGCTCGGCATGCGCAGCGCGGCGGTCGAGCATGTCGGTGTCGTCGGCGACTGAGCCTTCGCGCAGCGCGCTGACGCCGGCGCCCATCAGGCGGAAGGCGGTGCCGTCGATCTCCTTGGCCAGCATCTCGCGGCAGATCGCGAAGATCTTTGCGGCGAGCTGTGTCGGGACCGCGATCGACTGCGAGCGGGTGCGCTGGCGGAAATCGGAAGTCTTCAGTTTTAGCGTGACGGTCGAGCCGGCCAGTTCGCTGCTCTTCAGCCGTGACGATGTCTTCTCGCACAGCCGCCACAAAATCTTCTCCAGCGTCGCGAAATCCCGGATGTCGGTCTCGAACGTGGTCTCGCTCGAAATCGTCTTGGCGCCCCGATCAGGCTCGACGCGGCGGTCGTCGATGCCGCGGGCGAGCCGCCACAGCCTGCGGCCGTCGCTCGGAAACTGCCGCATCATCTCGATCTCGTCGGCCTTTTGCAGATCGGCGATGAGGCGGAAGCCGCGTTGTACCAGCCGTTCCTGTGTCGCGGGTCCGACGCCGAAGATGAATCCGACCGGCTTGTCCGCCAGCATCGCGCGCGCCTCCTCCTGGTCGAGCGCGGCAAAGCCGCGCGGCTTGTCGAGGTCGGAGGCGATCTTGGCGAGAAACTTGTTGCAGGAGAGGCCGACCGAGACGCTGATGCCGATGTCGCGCTCGATGTCGCGGGCAAACCGCGCCAGCACCTTGGCCGGGATCATGCCGTGCACCCTTTCGGTGCCGGAGAGATCGAGAAAGGCCTCGTCGATCGAGAGCGGCTCGACCAACGGCGTCAACGCCTGCATGGCTTGACGGACCTCGCGTCCGACCCGGACGTACTTGGCCATGTCCGGCCCGATCACCGTCGCATGCGGGCAGGCTTCCAGTGCCTTGTACATCGGCATCGCCGAGCGGACGCCATAGGTGCGCGCGATGTAGCAGGCGGCCGACACCACGCCGCGCTTTCCCCCGCCGATGATGACGGGCTTGTCCGCGATGTCAGGGTTGTCGCGCTTCTCGACCGTCGCGTAGAAGGCGTCGCAGTCGATATGGGCGAGGGTCAGGCGCGACAGCGCGCGGTGGCGGATGAGGCGGGGGGAACCGCAGGCAGAGCAGCGCCGCACACCCGAGTTCTGAAGGCTCATGTCCAGATCGGCCAGACAATCCCGGCAGAAGCAGCGGGGTCCGGCCGGATCGGGAGCGCTCACGGCACGTCGCGCTCCCAGGTCCGGTCGCCGAGCGCCTCGCCCAGCACCTGCCGCGCCGCGGCAATATTGGTCGGATGCAGTTCCGATGCGCTGCCAAAGGCCTTCACGGTCGCGTCATCGCGCAGCACGAAATCGAGCACGCTGAGGAGGAAATGAGGGTCCGAGGCGGCATTGCGCAGGGTCTCCGGGCCGACCCCTGTCTCGGCCAGGAACAGGCCGAGCCGCTCGGGATCGCCGGCAACGAAAGACAGCGCCTGAATCGCAACGATTTCAGCGACTTCTCGGGGGTTGTGAACAGGCTTTTTCAAGGGTCCGGTTTGCCTTTCCGTTAACTTTCAGTGTCTACTTTGGAATCATCATGCCCGAGTCTCGTGCCCAAGTCTTTCCAACTTTCCAACCGGAATCTTCCAACCGGAGTCTTGCGACCCCCGACAAGCAATCGGAAACCACATCGCAGAAAGTCGGCCCTTGGGTTTAACGAAACTCAAGCGAATCTGAGGCTAGTTTGAATCCAGTTTTCGAAGCGCCGGAAAGCGGCGCCTGAGGCGGCACATGTATCGGTCTGCGGACCAATCAGGAGGGCGGGATGGCTAAGACCGTCCTGATCGTGGAAGACAACGAGCTCAACATGAAGCTCTTCCGCGACCTGTTGGAGGCGCACGGCTACCAGACCTCGGGCACCAGCAACGGCTACGAGGCGCTCGACCTCGTGCGCAAGATGCGGCCCGACCTCGTGCTGATGGATATCCAACTGCCGCAGGTCTCGGGCCTCGAGGTGACGCGCTGGATCAAGGACGATCCGGAACTGCGTTCCATTCCCGTCGTCGCCGTTACGGCGTTCGCGATGAAGGGCGACGAAGAGCGCATCCGCGAGGGCGGCTGCGAGGCTTATTTGTCCAAGCCGATCTCGGTCGGCAAATTCATCGAGACCGTCCGGCGTTTCATCGGGTAGGGAGTGTATTTCAGTGTCTGCGCGTATCCTGGTCGTCGATGACGTCCCTGCCAACGTCAAGCTGCTCGAAGCCCGTCTGTCCGCCGAATATTTCGACGTGATGACCGCCTCGAACGGCACCGAGGCGCTGGCGCTGGCCAGCCGCGCCGAATGCGACATCATCCTGCTCGACGTCATGATGCCGGACATGGACGGTTTCGAGGTCTGCCGCCGCCTCAAGACCGATCCAGCCACGCATCACATTCCCGTCGTGATGGTCACCGCGCTCGACAGCCCGTCCGACCGCAATCGCGGGCTGGAAGCCGGCGCCGACGATTTCCTCACAAAACCCGTCTCCGACGTCGTGCTGATCGCGCGCGTGCGCTCGCTGACCCGGCTGAAGATGATGACCGATGAGCTGCGCATGCGCGCCATCACTTCACTCGAGATCGGCATGCAGGCGCCCGAGCGCAGTGCAGTGGCCGACACCGGCAAGGGCGGCCGCATTCTCCTGGTCGACGACCGCCAGTCCTCCTATGAGCGGCTGGCGACGATCCTGGCCGCCGAGCACACCATCGACGTCGAGCCGAACCCGACGGAAGCGCTGTTCCATGCCGCCGAGGGCAATTACGACCTGCTGATCGTCTCGCTCGACCTCAACAATTTCGACGGGCTCAGGCTGTGCAGCCAGGCGCGCTCGCTGGAGCGCACGCGCCATGTACCGATCCTGGCGATCGCGGACCCCGAGAACTCGACGCGGCTGCTCCGCGGCCTCGAGATCGGTGTCAACGACTATCTGCTGCGTCCCATCGACAAGATCGAGCTGCTGGCGCGCGCCCGCACCCAGATCCGCCGCCGCCGCTACACCGATCATCTGCGCGACAACGTGCAGAACTCGATCGAGATGGCGATCACCGACGCGCTCACCGGGCTGCACAACCGCCGCTACATGGAGAGCCATCTCGCGACGCTGGCCGAGCAGGCTTCGACCCGCGGCAAGCCACTGGCGCTGATGATTTTGGATATCGACTATTTCAAGTCCATCAACGACAATTACGGCCACGACGCCGGCGACGACGTGCTGCGAGAGTTCGCGGTGCGGGTGCGCAAGTCGATCCGCGGCATTGATCTGGCCTGCCGCTACGGCGGCGAGGAATTCGTCATCGTGATGCCGGAGACCGATCTCCACGTCGCCGGCATGGTCGCCGAGCGCCTGCGCCGCTCGATCGCGGGCGAGCCGTTCTCCGTTCACAAGGGCACCAAGCGCATCGAGGTCACGATCTCGATCGGCCTGACCACGCTGGAGCAGAAGGGCGAGCCGGTCGGCGACGTCCTCAAGCGCGCCGACACCGCGCTGTACCGCGCCAAGCACGACGGCCGCAATCGCGTGGTGTCGCACGCGGCGTGAGGGTGCCTGCACAGGGCCAGCGCAAATAAAAAGCGCGAAAACAACCCCATGCACAGTAGCCGATGCTAGCGGAATCAATGGGTTACGCGGGCAGCAAAAGCGGCTGATGCGGAGAGCAACGCCGTTTGACTCGTCGGGCAAAACAGGCGCATTTTGATATGGTCGCGCAACTGGTGCGAATGCTGTCGCAGTACACTCAATTGTCGTCCCGGCGAAGGCCGGGACCCATAGCCACAGCGAGCTGTTTGACGAAGACTGGCAGTGAAGCCGTCTCACGAGTCTAACACAGACGTTCGCCGATAGATCACGCGGTATGGGTCCCGGCCTTCGCCGGGACGACGTTGTTTATTGTGGCCGCGGCTTGTGTCCCTTCGCCACCGCGCCGTCCCCCACATCCACCCCCGCATTCCGCAACAGCACCTTCGCCGCTTCCTTCGCCGCGCGTGCCATCGCGGGGTCGTCGCGCACGAGGTCCTGCGCGATCGAGCCGTCGACCAGGAGCACGAGCTGCGTTGCCAGCGCCTCTGCATCCGCAACGCCAAGCTCGTTCAACCGCTCGCGAAACCAGATGCGGCGGCTTTCCTTGAAGGCGATTGCGATCTTCTTCACGGCGCGGTCGGTGGGCCCGAGCTCGGCGACCGCATTGACGAACGGGCAGCCGCGAAAGTCTTTCGCCGAAAACCGCCGCTCCAGCGAATCGAACGTCGCAAGAATCTGCTCGGCGGGCGGCTTGTCAGAGGGGCGCTGAGCTACGAAGCGGCGCTCCAGATACGCCGCGATCAGCGCGTCCTTGGAAGGGAAGTGGTTGTAGAGGGTGCGCTTGGAGATGCCGATCTCGGCCGCGATGGTATCGACGCCGATGGCGCGAATGCCTTGCAGATAGAACAGCTTGTCTGCGGTCTCGAGGATCCGCTCTTTCATCGTCTGTGGGGCGGGCGGGGGAGCCATGCGGCGGAAAGCGTCCTCTCGAAGGTCTCTTGGCTTGACAGCACCTGATATCCATAGCCTAAGTACACAGGTCTGTGTAACCAAAATCAATGCGAATTGCAGACGCGGGCGCGCGCGCCGCACCCACGAGGGAGAAGAATAATGCCCCTGTTGCAGGTCCTGCGTCCGACATTGCCGATCCTGATCGGCGCCTCGATCATGCTGACGCTGAGCATGGGGCTGCGGCAGAGCCTCGGCATCTTCATGCAGCCGCTGACGCATGACATCCATCTGTCGATCTCGGATTTCACGCTGGCGCTGGCGGTGCAGAACCTCGCCTGGGGCTTTCTCCAGCCGCTCGCCGGCGCGATGACGACGCGTTACGGCTTCCGTCCCATCATGATCGCAGGCTCGTTCATGTACATCGCCGGCCTTGTGCTGATGGCAACCGCGAACGGTCTCGTCGCCATCATGATCGGCGCCGGCGTGCTGATCGGCACCTCGCTCGCCTGCACCGCGGCGGCGATCGCGATGTCGGTTGCGGCGCGCGCGGTGCCCGCAACGGTGCGCTCGACCGTGCTCGGCATCGTCTCCGGCGCGGGCTCGCTCGGCGCGCTGCTGTCGGCGCCGATCGGGCAGATGCTCAACGAGGGCTTTGGCTGGCGCGTCGGGCTCGCCGGCTTCGTGGTGATGTCGGTGCTGATGATCCCTGCGGCCTGGTACGCCGGGCGTGTCGACGCGGTCCCGCTGCCGAAGCCCGCGACCGACGAGATCGTCGATGCCACCGCGATGATCGCGGCGAAGACCGCCTTCGGCAATGCGTCCTTCGTGGTGATGACCTGCGCCTATCTCGTTTGCGGCATGCAGCTCGTGTTCCTCACCACGCACCTGCCGTCTTATCTGGCGATCTGCGGCCTCGATCCGATGCTGAGCGCGCAGACGCTCGGCATGATCGGCGGCTTCAACGTGCTGGGCTCGCTGTTCTTTGGCTGGGCCGGCCAGCGCTGGAACAAGCTGGCGCTGTTAGGGGCGATCTACATTTTCCGCTCGCTCGCGCTGGCCTGGTATTTCATGCTGCCGGCGACGCCGGCCTCCACGCTGCTGTTCGGCGCGATCATGGGCTTCCTGTGGATGGGTGTCGGTCCGCTGGTCGCGGGCGCGGTCGCCGAGATGTTCGGCCTGCGCTGGCAGGCGATGATCCAGGGCCTCGCCTTCATGAGCCACCAGATCGGCAGCTTCCTCGGTGCGTATGGCGGCGGGTTGATCTACGATTCGCTCGGCTCCTACACCATGGCCTGGCGCATCGGCGTGGCGCTGGGCTTGGCCGGCGGCATCATCCAGGTCGCGTTCGCGCTGATCCGGCCGTCACAGCCGCCGGCGCCAGTGTTGCGGACGGCGTAAAAGGACGCGTATCAGAGCTGGCTAGGACGCCGCGATCTTGACCGTGACGGGCAGCGGAGGGCGCAGCCCCCGCGCCAACGCCTGATGACGCGATGCCGGCTGCCTCTCCGGAAGCTTTCCGAAATACGAGAGGGCTTGCATCAGCGCAAACCTGACGGCCGGCTCGATCTTCGCGCAGATGAACCAGCAGACCAGGACAAGCAGGCCCAGCGCGATCCACACCGCCGTGGTCGCATCCAGGCCGGCCTCGACCAGCGCACGAATGATCGCCGTGCCGATGACGTTATGCGTGAGATAGAGCGGGTAGGTGATCAGTCCGAGCGTTTTCCAATAGGTTGGTGCTTCAGCAGAAGCGATGCCCGCAGAGCGCCTGTTCCTGTTCGCGGCAAGGCCAATGAAGAGCACCGCGGCCGCCCAAACCATGACCGGCACAAGGGCTGATTGATCCGCGATGGCGGGTATGGACGTCAAAAAGAAAGAGGCAAAGAAGTAGATTTCGGCGGCCCCCGAAAGACAGGTGATGGCAATTGCGACCTGTTCGAGCGCCGTCAATTGTCTGTTCGCAGAGGTGAACAGCCAGATCCCCAGCGCAAACAAGCAGCCATGGCTCAGCAGGAATGCTGCGCACGGCACCCGAAACATCAGAATGATGAGATAAGGAAGGTCGGATGGCGTCGTGCACGACAGCACGAGCAGTGCGACAGCGTTGAAGATCGCGCTGTAGATGGTGAGACCCCAGGCCAGATGCCGGAGCGTGATCCTCTTCGTAAGCATCGCGCAAAACACGAGGCCATAAAACGCCGTCTCGGCTGCCAGCGTCCAATAGACCTCGTCGAGCCATTGGCCTGTGACGCCCTTGGGCACCATCAGCATGGCGTGGATGTAGGGCAGAATGAGTTCGGAGGCCGGTCCGCTGCCGAAGAGCAGGAGAACGAGCAAGGTCGCGGTGGCGCAGACCCAGACCGCCGGATAGATCCTGAGGGCGCGGCCGAGAAGAAATTCGCCCGGTGAAGATGTGCTCGCCGAATTCGCGATGACGAAGCCGGAGATGACAAAGAAGATTTCAACGCCGACCCAGCCGAACCATGTGAAGGGCGCAGCGGAGGGGTAGAGCACGTCGGCGGCGACGGTGCGCTCGAAGCCCGGGACGCCAATCGAAACCCAGGCCCAGGACCAGAACATCTGGTGAAAAATGGCGACGCCGAGAGCGGCGGCGAAGCGCAGGGGATCCAGCAGGGGCAAATGGCTCTTCACGGGAGTGGACCAGATTCATGCAACGATCCCGTTGGAGATATTGGATCCTTTCACTGGGCTCTGCGAGGTGGGTCACACTTGCTCCGTTGCCGCGAAATGCGCAGATCGTGGCGTGGGTTACTTAAACTCAGCTCTCGTGCCCGGCGCGCAGCGCAAGCGTTACTCCGGCGGTGCGAAGCATCATCCGGCGACGGTGCGCGGCTGAGCGTCCGTGACACGAGAGCAGAGTGCTGGACCTCAGCCGCAGAAGGCCTGCGGAGAGAAAGAACTAACGCGTGCGTCCCGACCGCTTGAGATCGGCGACCTTAAACCTGTTGCCGGCCTGCAGGCTGCTGCAAATCCAGTGGGCCCTGTTTCGATTCTCGCCCAGGAACACCTTCGTCTCGACGCAATTCCCGTAGGATGTATGGGTGATGGTGTCTCGGCACGTTGGCGAGAAAGGTCCATAGTTCAGGCCGCCGCCCGACTCGCTGCATCCAACCCAGGGGTCTTTGCCGCTCGGGAAGCTTGATGCACAGCCACCGTTGCAGCTGCTGGCGCGTGCCTCGAGGCCCGCAATCCTCCCCATCACAGAACCCGGCGCATACGAAGGCGTGTGCGCGGTTGACGTTCGAGCGGTCGGCGCAGTCCGACGCGGCGCAATTGTGTTTGCTCCCCGCTCCGACACGTGTGGCCTTGCCACCTGCTTCGGCGCGTCGACCGTGACGGGGGGAAGCGTTGCGGCGGAGCCTGTTGGAATTTGCGACGCTGCCGGGGCGCACAGCAGGATAGTAGACAAGACAGCGACGGCTGATGGCGCGACAAAGGTTGGCGACAATCTCATGACGTGTCCTCCCATTCGGGACGGGAATGTCGTCCCGATAAGTGCACGGTAACATACATTGCCAAGCGCGCAACCGAGGGTTGAGAATAAATCTCCTGCAAGAGCGCCGCAGATATGAGAGCGGGCAGCGCCGTTGGCCACACTCCGTCATTGCGAGCGCAGCGAAGCAATCCAGAGTGCCTTTGCGGAACGACTCTGGATTGCTTCGTCGCAGGAGCTTCTCGCAATCACGGCCTGGAGAGAGCCGGGCGTCGACTTCAATCTCGTGCTCCGGGTGCTGTGCAGCGTCACGTCCGCGGTGCGCTACTGCGCGTCCGGTACATAAGAGGGGCCCGCGCGTGCTGTTACACGCGTCAGTTGGCGCCTGAAGCGGAAATCGCGCGGCCTGGTCGTCGCCGGCGGAATGTGACATGAAGACGATGATAGCGTGATCGACGTCACAGAGCCGAAGCTTGCTTTTCGATAGGCTCCGCATACGCTGCGCACATATCGCTCGGGGCTATAATGGGCACGTTTCCCTGGTTTTCATTGTTTCTTTTCATCGGGCTGACCTGCGGCTCAGCACATGCCGACCGCCGAGTCGCACTCGTGATCGGAAACTCCGCCTATAAAAGCGTGCCGAGGCTTGCCAATCCCGCGAACGATGCTGACCTGGTCGGTGGCATGTTCAAGAAGGCCGGGTTCGACTGGATAGACGTCAAGACCGATCTCAATGCCTCCGGAATGCGCAAGGCTCTGCGCGATTTCGGCGGACGGGCGCGAGACGCTGAGATTGCCGTCATCTACTACGCCGGTCACGGCATCGAGCTCGACGGGACCAATTACCTGATCCCGACCGATGCGACCCTGGAGACCGACAGCGACGTTCTCGACGAAACCGTGGGGCTCGATCGTGCGCTGTTCGCCGTTGAGCCCGCAAAGCAACTTCGGCTCATCATTCTGGATGCCTGCCGCGACAATCCATTTGCCAAGACCATGAAGCGGACTGTTGCTGCGCGCGCTATCGGCCGTGGTCTTGCCAAGATTGAGCCAACCAATCCGAATACGATGATCGCGTTCGCCGCGAAGGCGGGGTCAACGGCTTCGGATGGCGATGCCAGGAACAGCCCCTTCGCCGCAGCGCTCGTCGAGCGCTTGCCGACACCTGGCCTCGACTTGCGCAAGGCGTTCGGCTTCGTCCGCGATGATGTGCTGAAGAACACCGGCTACAAGCAGGAGCCCTATGTCTATGGCTCGCTCGGCGGCGAGGACGTCTCGCTCGTCCCCGGCAAGCCGGTGATTGCCGGACCGCAGGCAAGCCCAGACAGCGAAATCCGGCGCGACTATGAACTGGCGCTCCAGCTCGGCACGCGCGAGGTGTGGGCCGCCTTTCTCAATCGGCATCCAAACGGGTTCTACACCGACTTGGCCAAGGCCCAGCTGAATCGGATTGCGGCTGAGGATGCGCGTGCTGCGGCCGCAGAGAAGGCCCGGCACGCCGAAGAAGAGAAGGTCCGAGTCGTCGACGACCGGGCCAAGAAGGCCGAACAGGAAAAGGCGGCAGGCGCCGACAAGGCGGCCGAGGATGCTCGGCTTGCCGCCGAGAAGGCCAAGCAGGTCGAGGAAGCCAAGGCGGCTGCGGGCGAGCAGCGCAGGAAGGAGGCCGAGGCGGCAGCGGCGAAGGCGGTCGCCGACAAGCTCACCGCCGAGAAGGTGCTCGCTGATAAGCTCGCGAGCGACAAGGCCGCTGCCGAGCCGGCCGAGAAGCAGGCCGCCGAGAAACAAGCCTCTGCCGCTGCGGTGGAGAAGATTGCGGCTGTAACACCTTCTTCGATCGTGCCAGCGATGTCGCCGCAGGAAACGACGAGGCTGGTGCAGTCAGAACTCCGCCGCGTCGGTTGTCTGACAGCCTCGGCGGATGGCGACTGGAACGTTTCGTCACAGCGCTCCCTGACACTGTTCAACGTGCATGCGGGAACGAAACTCGATACCAAGCTCGCGAGTTTCGATGCGCTGGACGCGATCAAGGCCAAGTCAGGCCGCGTTTGTCCGCTGGTTTGCGATCATGGTTTCAGGGCCGATGGGGATACTTGTACGAAGATTGTTTGCAAGAGCGGTCTTGAGCTCCAAGAGGACGGAAGTTGCACGCGTCCCAAGAAAGAGGTGACGGCCCGATCGACGCCGGCGGATGCCGCAGGGACGAATTTGAAGCCGCAACGGTCGATTCCGCCCGTTGATTTGTCCTCCGGTCGCAAACTGCCCGGAGAGCCACCCGATGGATCAATTCCAACCGGTGCGCGAGTGATCGTCCAAAGCAGTGCTTGTGGTCGAGGACAGGTGCTGGAGCTGATCGGAGGGTCTGTCGGTAACGGAATTCGTCGCCAGAAGCGATGCATTTCAGCGAATTGATCTCAGCGCCTTCGCAAAGACTGTGTGTGCTGGCCCAGCTCTCCTGCCGCCGCTCTGCGCTGCAGCGCGTCCGGGACACGAGAGGCCAAAATAAAACGGGGCCCGAAAGGGCCCCGTAAAAGTCTTCAGCGTATCCGCGATCTGACTTGATCTTCTTACTTGATCTTGGCTTCGCGGAATTCGACGTGCTTGCGCGCGACGGGATCGTACTTCTTCTTGACGATCTTGTCGGTCATGGTGCGCGAATTCTTCTTGGCGACGTAGTAGAAGCCGGTGTCAGCCGAGGACACGAGCTTGACCTTGATGGTGACCGCTTTGGCCATGTTCAGAACCTCAGGAAATAGGGGAATCTGGAGCCGGCCAAACGGCCCGCGTTGGCCGGCAACCTAGCCAGAAACCGCCTGATGTCAAGGTTTCGGAGCGTTTTCAAGCGAAGTGGGTGCCGGTTCGCGTGAAGAAAACGCGTTAAAAACAAGAACCTAGAGCCCCGAACGGGGCTCTGGGCCCAAGAACCACCCATTTCGGCCCGATCAGGCCTCGAAGAACCGGTTTTTTGGCCGCGGCAGGCCCAGATTCTCCCTCAAGGTGGGCCCTTCATACTCCTTGCGGAAAATCCCGCGGCGCTGGAGCTCCGGGACCACCTTGTCGACGAAATCGTCGAGGCCGGCGGGCAGGAACGGGAACATGATGTTGAAGCCGTCGGAGCCGCGCCCGACCAGCCATTCCTCCATTTGGTCGGCGATGGTCTTGGCCGTGCCGACGAAGGCGAGCCCGCCATAGCCGCCAACGCGCTGGGCGAGCTGGCGCACGGTGAGTTTCTCGCGCGCGGCGAGATCGACCATGCGCTGCCGGCCGCTCTTGCTGGCGTTGGTCTCGGGGATTTCGGGCAGTGGGCCGTCGGGGTCGAAGCCGGAGGCATCGGTGCCGAGGATGACCGAGAGCGAGGCGATGGCGCTGTCGTAATGCACGCGGCTGTCGAGCAGCGCGCGCTTCTCCTTGGCCTCGTCGACGCTGTCGCCGACCACGACGAAGGCGCCGGGCAGAATCTTCAGGTGCTCGGGGTCGCGGCCGATTGTCTCCATGCGGCCCTTGATGTCGGCGTAGAGTTTTTGCCCATCGGCGAGGCTGCCGCCGCCGGTGAATACGGCTTCCGCGGTCTCGGCGGCGAGCTGCCTGCCGTCCTCGGAGGCGCCGGCCTGCACGATCAGCGGCCAGCCCTGCACCGGGCGGGCGATGTTGAGGGGGCCGCGCACCTTCAGATATTTGCCGTTGTGGTCGAGCACATGCATCTTCGCGGGATCGACGAAGATGCCGCTTTCGACGTCGCGCACGAAGGCGTCGTCGGCGAAGGAATCCCAGAGGCCGGTGACGACGTCGTAGAACTCACGGGCGCGCTTGTAGCG
Organism: Bradyrhizobium sp. 21; assembly: GCF_023073335.1. Lineage (GTDB taxonomy): Bacteria > Pseudomonadota > Alphaproteobacteria > Rhizobiales > Xanthobacteraceae > Bradyrhizobium. The sequence continues at coordinate 340,843 of NZ_JADPJG010000006.1, read as the reverse complement.
CTCGGCATGCTCCATGTGGTCGTCGAGGCCGAAATTCAGCGCCGCGTCCGGGTTCGACGTCGTGACGATGTTCCAGCCCGCGCGGCCGCCGCTGAGATGGTCGAGCGAGGCGAAGCGCCGCGCGACGTGATAGGGCTCGTCGAACGTGGTCGAGCCCGTCGCGATCAGGCCGATCCGCTCGGTGACGGCCGAGAGCGCCGACAGCAGCGTGAACGGCTCGAACGACGTCACCGTGTGGCTGCGCTTGAGCGCATTGACCGGCATGTTCAGGACGGCGAGGTGATCGGCCATGAAGAAGGCGTCGAACTTGCCGGCTTCGAGCTTCTGGATCAGCGTCTTGATGTGGCCGAAATTGAAATTGGCGTCCGGCCAGGCCCCGGGATAGCGCCAGGCGCCGGTATGGATGCTGACCGGGCGCATGAACGCGCCGAGCTTGAGTTGCCGTTGTGCCATCGCGCGGTGTCCGTTCTTGGTGTCGTTGGGAAAGACATAGGCACGCCGGGGAACTCCGCCATCGGGAGGAGGCGGGAAGATTATTTTGTTTTTCGATGTGCGCTCAGCACAATCGCGTCATTCCGGGGTGCGCGCAGCGAGCCCGGACGCCATCAAGCCGCAGACACCGACGCGAGAGGGGCTACTGCCCCCGCGCCCTTTGATCGAAGGCGCTCAGCACGGCGAGCGTCATCGCGGTGACTCCGGTCTGGATGGTCGGTTTCGGCACCGGGGCGAATTGCGGCGAGTGGTTGCCGGGAAGCAGCGGACCGCTGCCGTTACGCGCGGCGGCGACGCGGTCGGGCTCATAGACGCCGATGTTGAAGAACATCGAAGGCACGCCGGCGTTGACATATTCCGAATAGTCTTCGCTGGTCGTGTTCGCAGGGCTGATGTTGAACTTGTCGCCGAAGGCCGCTTTCAGCACCCGCTCGGCCTGGCCGACGACAGCGGCATCGTTCACCACCGCCTTGGTGCCCTCGTCGAGATGGATTTCGGGCGCCGGCGCATCCGCCATCGCCGCCACCGCCTTCGCCGTCCGCTCGATCCCAGCCAGCATCCTCGCGCGCACCTGCGGTTTGAAGCTGCGGATCGTGCCGATCACCCTGGCCTCGTCGGGAATGATGTTGCCGGCGGTGCCGGCGTGGATCGCGCCGATGGTGACAAGGCCGAATTCGGTCGGGTCCTTCTCGCGGCTGATCACGCTCTGCACGTCGACGACGAAGCGGGATGCCATCATCACGGGATCGATGGTCGCCTGCGGTATCGCGCCATGGCCGCCGCGGCCAACAAATCTGATGAACAGACCGTGGACATTCGACGATCCGACCCCGACCCTATAGGTCACGGAGCCGTAGGCTCCATTGCCGTCGTGCAGGGCAAATCCTGCGTCGGGCTTGGGAAAGCGGGTGAACAGGCCATCGTCGATCATCGCCTTTGCGCCCGCGACCTCTTCCTCGGCGGGCTGCGCGATGAACATCAGCGTACCGTGCCACTGGTCCTTGATGCCGACCAGGGTCTTCGCCGTGCCAACCCAGCTTGCCATGTGGATGTCGTGGCCGCAGCTATGGGCGACGAATGTCTCGCGGCCCTGCCAGATCTGCTTGTCGCGGCTGGCATAGGGCAGGCCGGTCTTCTCCTCCATCGGCAGCGCATCGAGCTCGGTGCGAACCATGATGGTGGGACCGTCGCCGTTCCTGTAGATGGCAACGAGGCCGGTCTTGCCCACGTGCTCGGTGGCCTCAAAACCGATCGCGCGCATCTCGGCGGCGAGCTTCGCCGCGGTCTTTTCTTCCTGAAAGGCGACCTCCGGATGGGCGTGGATGTCCTTGTAGAGCGCGTCGAGCTTCGGATATTCGCTCTCGAAGGAGGTCTCGATGGTTTGCTTCAATCTGGCGACGTCGAGCTCCGCATGGGCAGGCGGCGAGAGCAGGCCGCACAATGCGACGGAAGCAAGCAGAGGCCTTACGAACCGCGTCATCCGATCCTCCAATTGTTCAGCGCCCTTTCCTTCACCTAGCACATCGGGTCGCATTTTTCCGCCGTAAAAATGGAAGAACGGTACCGGGGCGTCTCTTCGAACCAATCCGCCCTTCGCTCCGACCAAGCCATGACCTCGTGAGGAGACCCGACATGGCCGGCGCAATGAGCGTGGATGGCAGCATCGTCCGTATCGACCGGCCCATGCCCTGGATCGGGCGGCTGCTGTCGCTGCCGCTGCTGGCGGCGAGTTTCTACCTGCTGTGGAATGTCGCGCTCGGCCTGCGCCAGGATTTCTCCGGCTTCGGCCGGCTCGCCGATGATCTCGTGCCGGTGCTGGTGTTCACGGGGCTCGGGCTGCTGGTCGGGATTCCCGGAATCATCCTGCTGACGTTCCGCACTTTCGTCGTGCTCAACGAGACGCTGCGCCAGATCGTCATCACCAGGCAGTTCGGCCCGCTGAATATTCGCAGGCATCGTGACCTCGCCGACTATCATTTCATCAGCATCACCGACGACTACGATCCGGAGCTGACGACCTACGACGTCAATCTCTGCGGCAACAGGGGGACCGAGCCGATCGCGCTGATGAGCTTCACCAAGCGCGAGGAAGCCAGCCAGCTCGCAGGCGAGCTCGGACGCGCGCTGAAACTTCCGGCGCGCGACTATGTCGGCACCGAGCCGAACGCGGATTGATCCGCAGGGTTCAGCCCAAAATATCCTTCTGCATCTTGCCGCCGTAGAAATGGAAGAACGGCACCGGCGCGTCGTGGCGCAGCGGGCCGGTGGCAAGGCGCATGTCGAGCTCGTTGAGCACGTTGCGCGTCATTGGATGCAGATCGGCGAGCGGTTTTGAGCCGAGCTCGACCCAGACCAACTCGACCAGCTCGGCATCGGCATGGATCACGCCCTCGACGCGATGGGTGATCGCGGAGGCGTCCGCCGTGAAGAAGCGCGTGTCGAAGCGCTTGACGCGACCGGGCGGGGTGATCGCGCGCGCGATCAGGAACAGGCTGGAGGGATCGGGCAGCAAGCCCGCATCCGCGAACGGCTTCCAGGCGCCTTCGAGCTTTGCCTTGACGTCCGCTTTGCGCCCGAGGCAGAGGCCGGTCTCCTCGCAGGCCTCGCGGATCGCGGCGATAGCGAGCGACTTCGCGCGCGAGGGCGGCGTCTTCGGGCTGCCCTTGGCGAGATTGGCTTCCAGCTCGGATGTGATGGGCGCAGCACACGGCACGCGATAATCGTCCTTGTCGACACGGCCGCCGGGGAAGACGAACTTTCCGGGCATGAACACCACTTTGTCGTGGCGCTTGCCGACCAGGACTTTTGCTGTGGTGGCGCTGCGATCGACCAGGATCAGCGTCGCCGCATCCCGGGGCCGGAAATAAGGATGGTGGTCGGCTTCCTTGCCCTCGTGGATCTTGGCCTTCTCGGCTGCCTGCGACGTATCCGTCATGTCCTCACCCAAACCGCTTTTTGATTATTTGCTTAGACCGGCGGAATACCATCCGGAGGGCTGTCGTCAAAGCCGTGCATGCGCAGAGCCCATTGCAAGCCGACCACGGCTCCCTTCACCGGCTGCAACAGCCCGAGCGAGGCGACGAAGGTGAAGGGCAGATAGGCGGCGAAGCTGATCCAGACCGGCGTGGTGTAATTGGTCTCGATCCACAAAATGGCCGGCACTGTGATGTGGCCGACGATGACGATCACGAGATAGGCGGGCAGATCGTCAGCACGATGCGGCGTGAAGTCGAGGCCGCAGGCCGAGCAATTGTCCGCCGTCTTCAGGAAGGCGCGGAACAGGTTGCCTTCGCCGCAGCGCGGACAGCGGCTGCGGAAGCCGCGCTTCATCGCCGTCCAGACGTCGCGCTTCTCGACCAAGCCCGCCTCGCGCGTCCAGATCTTCGGGGCTGTGCTCGTCGTCACCATGCCTTGCCCTTCTGGCCCCCGGCTTTGCCCTTGTTCTTTCCCTTGTTCTTTCCTTTGCCCTTCGTCGCCTTGCCGGATTTCTGCTTCGCCGGCTCGCGTTTTGTCTCCGCACTGCGTCCGGGATGCGCCTTGAACGAGGGGCGGCGTTGTGGGCCGGATGACCTGCGGTCGCGCGGCGCGGTCTCACCGCTCGACGACAGCAGCTCGAAACGCAGCGCGCCTGCGATGGGGGCGGCTTCGATCAGGCGGACGTCGACGACGTCACCGAGCTGATACATGGTACGGCTGCGCGTGCCGACCAGGGCATGGCGGCCCTCGTCATAGTTGAAATATTCCGTGCCGAGGGATCGGATCGGGATCAGGCCGTCCGCGCCGGTCTCGGCGAGCTTGACAAACAGTCCGGCGCGCGTGACGCCCGAGACGCGGCCCTGGAAGGTTGCGCCGATGCGGTCGGCGAGGTGATGGGCGATCAGGCGGTCGACGGTCTCGCGCTCCGCCTTCATCGCGCGCCGTTCGGTCACCGAGATGTGGGCCGCGACCTCGCCGAGACTTTCCGGCGTCTCGCTGTCGGGCAGCGCGCCTTCGCCGAGGCCGAGCGCGCGGACCAGCGCGCGGTGCACGACGAGGTCGGCATAGCGGCGGATCGGCGAGGTGAAATGCGCATAGCGGCGCAGGTTCAGGCCGAAATGACCGTAATTCTCCGAGGAATATTCCGCCTGCGCCTGGGCGCGCAGCACGACCTCGCTCACCAGCGGAAAATGGTCGTGGCCTTCGAGCTGCGCCAGCACGCGGTTGAACAGGGCCGGCTGTAACGCGCCGCTCTTCGCGAAGGGCACATCGAGCGTTTTCAAGAACTCCGCGAGCGCGTGAACCTTCTCCAGCGTCGGCTCGTCATGCACGCGGTAGATCAGCGGCAGCGATTTCTTCTCCAGCATTTCGGCGGCTGCGACGTTGGCGAGGATCATGAACTCCTCGATCAATTTGTGCGCGTCCAGCCTGTCAGGCACGACGACGCGGTCGACGGTGCCGTCGCTCTTGAGCAGGATCTTGCGCTCGGGCAGGTCGAGATTGAGCGGAGCGCGCTCGTCGCGGGCACGCTTGACGCAGGCATAGGCGGCGTAGAGCGGCCTCAGGATCGGATCGAGCAGGGGGCCGGTGGTGTCGTCCGGCCGTCCGTCGATCGCGGCCTGCGCCTGCGCGTAGCTCAGCTTGGCGGCCGAGCGCATCAGGATACGGTGAAAGCTGTGCGAGCGCTTGCGGCCGTCCGGGCCGATCACCATCCGCACCGCGAGCGCGCCGCGCGGCTCGCCCGGCACCAGCGAGCACAGATTGTTGGAGATGCGCTCGGGCAGCATCGGCACGACGCGGTCGGGGAAATAGACCGAATTGCCGCGGTCGAGCGCGTCGCGGTCGAGCGCGGTGCCCGGCTGCACGTAGAAGCTCACATCGGCAATGGCGACGTCGACGATGAAGCCGCCTCTGTTGTTGGGATCGTCATCCGGCTGCGCGTGCACCGCGTCGTCGTGATCCTTGGCGTCAGGCGGATCGATGGTGACGAGCGGGACGTCGCGCCAATCCTCGCGCCCCTTCAAATTGGCGGGCTCTGCCGCTTCCGCTTCGCGCTCTGCCGCGGGGCGGAATTGCAGCGGGATGTCGTGCGCGTAGATCGCGATCAGGCTGATCGCCTTCTCCGACTTGACCGAGCCGAGCTTCTCCTTGACGCGGCCCGATGCCAGTCCAAAGCCGCGCGAGCGGACGATGTCGACGCTGACGAGATCGCCATCCTGCGCGCCATGCATCTCGGTCGGGGCGATGTTCAGCTCGCGATCGGCGGACTTCTTGTCGACCGGGATCAGCCGTCCGCCACCTTCGGGCAGGCTGCGGAAGACACCGAGGATGCGGGTCTTCGCCTTGTCGAACACCTTGATGATGTGGCCGCGATAGGCCGGGCCTTCGGTCTCGTCCGTGCGTTCGACGCGCAGCAGCGCGCGGTCGCCGACGCCGGCCGCGGTGCCGGGCTTTGGCCGGCGCGGCATCGTGATGAGGATTTTTGGCGGTTCGCCGCTTTCGACCTCGTCCCATTCGGTGGGGGCGGCGACCAGTTCGCCGTCGGCGTCGCGGCCGGTGATGTCCGCGACCAGCGTCGGCGGCAGGCTGTCGGGCTCCGAGATCGTGTGGCGTTTTTTCTTGACGAGTCCGTCGTCGGCGAGCTCGCGCAGCATGCGCTTGAGCTCGACCCGATCGGCGTTCTTCAGGCCGAACTCGCGCGCAATCTCGCGGGTCCCGACCTTTCCGGGGTTTGCCTTGATGAAGGCGACGATGGCTGCCCTGTCGGGAAAGCCACGGTCATTGTTGCGTTTCACTTAACCTCTAATTGGTGCCGGCACTCTTCTTGGCCGGAGCCTTGGCGCCAGGGGCCTTGGTCGGCGACGTCTTGACTGCTGAAGTCTTGGCGGACGACGACACGGCTGCGCGCGCCTTGCTGGTGGATTCGGATTTGGTTTTGGCCGCCTTCTTCGCGGCCGGCTTTTTGGCTTTTGGCGCGGCGTCATCGCCGCCGGCGGCCTTCTCCGCAGCCTTCTTGGCCTTGGCCGGCTTCGCCGCCTTCTTGGGCTTCTTGCCGCCACCCTTGGCCGCGCGCTCGTCGATCAACGCGATTGCCTGCGGCAGCGTGATGGCGTCTTGCTCGATGTCGCTCGGGATCGTCGCGTTGACGCCGCCGGCGGTGACATAGGCGCCGTAGCGGCCGCCCTTCACCGTGACGGTGCCGAGCGTCGGATGGTCGCCGATCGCCTTGCCGGGATCGGCGCCGAAGCGGCGGCTCGGGCCCTTGGCGATCTTTTCCGCGATCAGCGTCACCGCGCGGTTGATGCCGATGTCGAAGACTTCATCGCCGGCCTCCAGGCTGGCATAGGTCTTCTCGTGCTTCACGAACGGCCCGAAGCGGCCGAGACCGGCCGTGATCGGCTGCCCGGTTTCCGGATGCTTGCCGATTTCGCGCGGCAGCGACAATAGCTTGAGCGCGAGCTCGAGTTCGACATCGCCAGGCGAGGTGCCCTTCGGGATGCCCGCGCGCTTCGGCTTCTCGCCTTCGGCATAATCCTTCTGCTCGCCGAGCTGGATATAGGGGCCGAACCGACCGGCCTTGACCCAGACGTCCCGGCCCGTCTCGGGATCCTGGCCGAGCGAGCGGTCGGCAGTCGCCTCGCCGTCGGCGGCAAGCTGACGGGTGTAGCGGCATTCCGGATAGTTCGAGCAGCCGACGAAGGCGCCGAACTTGCCGGCCTTCAGATTCAGCCGGCCGTTGCCGCAGCTTGGGCACTGCCTGATGTCGCCGCCGTCGGGCCGGGGCGGATAGATGTGCTGTCCCAGCATGTCGTCGAGCACGTCCAGCACCTGCGCGACGCGCAGATCCTTGATCTCGTCGACGGCGCCGATGAAGCCGGTCCAGAAATCCTTCAGCACCTGCTGCCAGGAAATCTCGTTGTTCGAGATGCGGTCGAGCTGCTCTTCCAGATTGGCGGTGAAGTCGTATTCGACGTAGCGTGCGAAGAAGCTTTCGAGGAAGGCGACCACGACGCGGCCCTTGTCCTCGCCGTGCAGGCGCTTTTTCTCGAGCTTGACGTAGCCGCGGTCCCTCAGGACCTGGAGAATCGAGGCATAGGTCGAGGGACGGCCGATGCCGAGCTCCTCCATGCGCTTGACCAGCGAGGCCTCGGAGAAACGCGGCGGCGGCTCGGTGAAATGCTGGGTGACGGCAAGCGACTGCCGCTTCAGCGCGTCGTTTGCGCTCATCGCGGGCAGGCGGCGGGAGTCCTCGTCCTCCTCGTCGTCGCGGCCTTCCTGATAGAGCGCCAGAAAACCGTCGAATTTGACGACCTGGCCGGTGGCACGCAGCTCCAGGGTGCGGCCGCCGGCTTTCGCCGCGATATCGACCGTGGTGCGCTCGAGTTCGGCCGATTCCATCTGGCTCGCGATGGTGCGCTTCCAGATCAATTCGTACAGCTTGGCCTGATCCGCATCGAGCTTGCGGCTCATGCTGTCGGGACGGCGCGAGAGATCGGTCGGGCGGATCGCTTCGTGGGCTTCCTGGGCGTTCTTGGCCTTGGCCTGGTACTGGCGGGGAGCCTCCGGCACATAGGCGTTGCCGTAATCCTCGCCGATCACCTTGCGCGCCTGCGTGATCGCGGACGGGTCGATCTGCACGCCGTCGGTACGCATATAAGTAATGAGTCCCGTGGTCTCGCCGCCGATGTCGATGCCCTCATAGAGCCGCTGCGCGATGCGCATCGTGTGCGCGGGCGCAAAGCCGTATTTGCGGCTGGCTTCCTGCTGCAGCGTCGAGGTGGTGAAGGGCGCCTGCGGATTGCGCCGGGCGGGCTTGGCGTCGACCGAGGTCACGGCATAGGCTGCCGTTTCCAGCGCCTTCTTGAAGTCTTCCGCTTCCGCGCCGGTGCCGATGTCGAGGCGCTGGATCTTCTTGCCGTCGGCGCCGACGAGGCGGGCCTCGAAGGCATCGCCGCGCGGCGTCAGCAGGGTCGCGATCAGCGACCAGTATTCGCGGGCGACGAACTTCTCGATTTCGAGCTCGCGGTCGCAGACCAGCCGCAGCGCCACCGACTGCACGCGTCCGGCCGAGCGGGCGCCCGGCAGCTTGCGCCACAGCACGGGGGAGAGGGTGAAGCCGACGAGATAGTCCAGGGCACGGCGCGCCATGTAGGCGTCGACCAGCGCGCCGTCGATCTGGCGCGGATTCTTCATCGCGTCCGTGACGGCCTGCTTGGTGATGGCGTTGAACACCACGCGCTCGATCTTGTGGTCCTTGAGCGCGCGCTTTTCCTTCAACACCTCCAGCACGTGCCAGGAGATGGCCTCGCCCTCGCGATCAGGGTCGGTGGCCAGAATCAGGCGGTCGGCATTCTTCAGGGACTTCGCGATGTCGTTGAGCCGGCCGGCCGCCTTGGGGTCGACCTCCCAGATCATCTTGAAATTTGCGTCGGGATCGACGGAGCCGTTCTTCGCGGGGAGGTCGCGGACATGGCCGAACGAGGCCAGAACCTCGTAGGACGAGCCCAAATATTTGTTGATCGTCTTGGCTTTCGCCGGCGACTCCACAATGACGATATTCATGTAGTTCCAGTAACTTATGGGGAAATCTTGGGCCCGATACGAAAGGATTCGGGTCGGCCCTTTCGACCCGAACATGGGTGGTGAGGCCCTCGCTGTCAAATCGAAGGGTGTTGAAAGCCGCCCGGATGGGAAAAGTTTCATATCGAAAAAGTTGCAAAATACCACCTTGGAGTTGCGGCCGATGTCGGCGTAATGTTTCCGCGGGCATGGATTCGGGTGGGGACTTGTGACTAGGCCGGCAAAGAAACGGGCGCGCGCCGCATCAGGCGCGCCGGGAGGCTCGCGTCACGAGGAACCGGGGGAGGGCGGCGTGGAGGAGGCGGTTGCCTTCATCGCCGAGCAGGTCGGGGCTTTGCGCAAGCTCGCCGAGCGGCACAAGCTCGATGTGCTGCATTATCTCTTGGGGATGACCAAGCTCGAGGCCGACGAACATCTGCGGCTGCGGAGCAAGCGGAAGCTATCGTGATCCGTCATCCTGAGGCGCGAGCGGCGTGATGCGCGGCATCGTGCCGGGAGCCTCGAAGGATGAACGGACCCGCTGATCCAGCCGGGCCGTCGCCCTTCGAGGGCCGCTGAAGAAGCGGCCACCTCAGGATGAGGGTGAGAGATTTGAGCGTGCTGTAGTCGACCGCCGCCGCGGCGCTGGCCGCGGTTTCACCAGGGTATCGGGCTGGCTGAGCAGCCGCCCGTCTTGCGCGCGCAATTCGAGCTTCCGCACTGGGCGGCCTTTGTCCTTATCCACCAAGATGGTCGCGATTTCCGAAGGCCGATCGTCGAACTCCTCGCTCCATTGCCGCAGCGCCACCAGGATCGGGAAGGCGCCGTGGCCCTTCGGCGTCAGCACGTACTCCTGATAGGCGCTGCCGTCGGAGGCGGGTGCGGTGGCTAGAATGCCGTGGTCGACCAGCGCGCGCAGGCGCGCCGACAAAATGTTCTTGGCCATGCCGAGCTTGTTCTGGAACTCGCCGAAGCGGCGCAGGCCGAACAGCGCCTCGCGGATGATCAGCAGCGACCACCCATCGCCAATCGCGTCCAGCGATCGTGCGATCGGGCAGGCATCGCCCTCGAAGCTCGTTCGTTTCACCATCGCCTTCGTCCTATCGCATTCGCCCGATTTCGGCGCGGATCACGCGCTTGTGTGGTTGCATTATAAAACCATATGCCCTAGATGGCAATCTGGTTTTATGATGCAACCACTGGAGGCGAGCGTGAGACTGAAGAACAAGACGGCCCTGATCACCGGCGGCAATAGCGGCATTGGATTGGCGACGGCAAAACTGTTCGTGGCCGAGGGCGCCAAGGTGGTGATCACCGGTCGCAACAAGGAGACGCTGGAGGCGGCCGCGAAGGAACTCGGGCCAAACGCGCTCGCCGTCGTTGCCGATGCGACCGACATCGCCGCGACCGAAGCCGCGATCAAGCAGGGCGCCGAGAAATTCGGCAAGTTCGACATCGTGTTCGCCAATGCCGGCATCGCGGGCGGCACGCCACTCGGCTCCGCGACGCTCGAGATTTTCGAGAAGGTCATCAGCACCAACCTCACCGGCGTGTTCTTCACCGTTCAGTCGGCGCTGCCTCACCTCAACGACAATTCCTCGATCATCCTCAACGGCTCGGTGATCTCGGTGCTCGGGATTCCCGGCTACTCGGCTTACGGCGCCGCGAAGGCGGGCGTGCGCGCGATGGCGCGGATCATGGCATCCGAACTGTCACCGCGCGGCATCCGCGTCAACGTGGTCGCGCCCGGCGCGATCCGCACGCCGATCTGGGGGCCTGCGACCGCGACACCTGAAGCCGAGAAGGCGTTCGAGAAACGGATCGCGCTCTCGACGCCGCTCGGGCGCATTGGTGAAACAGATCACGTTGCGAAGACGGTGCTGTTCCTGGCCTCCGATGATTCCGCGCACGTGCAGGGCCAGGAAATCTTCGTCGACGGCGGCGCGGTCGCCTCTCCGAGCGGCGCGCCGATCTATCGCGGCTGATCAATTTTGGCGTAATTTGAATCGGTCGGCGCAGCACAAGCGGTTGCGCCGGCTGGTTCCCTCGTCCTGTGTGACGTATTTGCTGAACCTTTGCGTGAGGCGTTGAACCTTCGCTTGCGTTGCCAAGACACTTTTACGGGCAGGGGGTCACAAAGACTCATTTCAAGGGAGCCCGATATGCCAAAGGCAGCTCGCATTATTTCACCGATTTCAGCACCGCGTATTTACGCCGAACGTTCCGCCATTCCCGCAAAGCGTTCCGACACCTCCGAGTTCATCGGGGTGGCTCTTTTCTCCGGCATCGGCTTGTTCGTTTCGCTCGTCGCCGTCATCCTGGGCATTCAGGGCGCCTGGTTTTAGCGACGTCGATCGCGCACCGGTCCATCAGCCACCGCAATGGCGGCGGCTGATGATGTCGGCGTGGCCTCAGGCCGCGCGCAGGCTGGTTGCCGCCTGAAGCGCGCTGGCGATCGACTTCTCGCGATGCTCCGGACCGACCTGGATGCCATCGGCAAAGATGAATTCGGGGTTGGTGACGCCGATGAAGCCGAACACCCAGCGCAAATACGTTTCGAGATGCTCGCCGACCGCAGCGGGCGTGCCCGCGCCATAATAGCCTCCGCGCGAGATCGCGACGATCACGCGCTTGCCACCGGCTAGGCCCTGCGGTCCGTTGGCTCCGTAGCTGAACGTCTTCCCTGCCACGAGGATACGATCAATCCAGGCCTTAAGCTGGCTGGGGATCGTAAAATTGTACATGGGCGCGCCGATCACGACGATGTCGGCGGCCAAAAACTCGTCCAGCGCGGCCGCGCTCGCGGCGAGGTCGGGGCCGAGTTCGGCCGGCGCAGGTGCGCCTTGCGCGGCTGCGAGGTGCGAGCCGGAGAGATGGGCGAGCGGGATCTGGGTCAGGTCGCGATAGACGATGTCGAGCGACGGCGTCGTCTGCCGCAGCCGGTCGACGATGGCGGCGGAGACCTGCCGGGAGACGGAGTGGGGGCCGAGCACGCTGGAGTCGAGATGGAGGAGTTTCATTTGGGATCACCTTGGTATATGTTTGTAACCAGAGCTACATGAGTGACTATCAAAATCCCCGCAAGAACGCACTTTTTTGAGCCATGGGCACAGTTTTGGAACCGACACACACCGATTTGCCTGCCGTACCCCCGCGGCCGGACCCCAACCACTCCGACTGCCGTGGTGTCGCCTCGATCCTCGCGCGCGTCGGCGACAAATGGAGCGTGTTCGTGATCATGATGCTCAGCAATGGGCCGAAGCGTTTCAATGAGCTGAAGCGCATGATCAGCGGCATCTCGCAGCGGATGCTGACCTTGACGCTGCGCGGACTGGAGCGCGACGGGCTTGTCACGCGCACGATCTTTCCGACCATTCCGCCGCGCGTGGATTATGAGCTGACCGATCTTGGCCGCGGGCTGCAGCAGCCGGTGATGGCGCTCGGACAATGGGCGATCGAGCATCAGGAGCAGATCGCGGTGGCGCGGACCCGGTTCGACGGGCGCAACCAAACTTAGAGCAGCGACACCAATCCACCGCCATGACGCTCGAGCCGCCCCGCAAGCTCGAGCTCCAGCAGCACCGTCCGCACGATCGCGGGCGAGGCCCCGGACATCCGCACGAGATCGTCGATTCCGATTGGCGTAGGGCCGAGCAGGCCGGTGATCTGGTCGCGGTCGTGGCCTTGCGGATCGCGCTCGAACGGTTCGCTGTCGGGCTCGCTGGCGGTGCGCACAAGCGGCCGCTCCATGATCGGTGCGACGGCATTGACGATGTCGGCAGCTTCCGTGACCAGCGTCGCGCCCTGCTTGATCAGATCGTTGGTGCCGGCGGCGCGCGGGTCGAGCGGCGATCCCGGCACCGCGAACACCTCGCGGCCCTGTTCGGCCGCCATGCGCGCGGTGATCAGCGAGCCCGAGCGATGCGCCGCCTCCACCACGACTACGCCGAGTGCGGCGCCCGAGATCAGCCGGTTGCGGCGGGGAAAGTCGCGGGCGCGCGGCTCATGGCCGAGCGGCATCTCGGAGATCGCAGCACCCTGGTGATCGAGGATCGCGGCGAGCAAATCGCCATGCTCGGGCGGGTAGATGCAATCATGTCCGCCGGCGAGCACCGCGATCGTGCCGCTTCCCACGCTCGCGCGATGCGCGGCCTGGTCGACGCCGCGGGCAAGCCCGGAGATGACGATGAAACCGGCCTCGCCAAGCTCACGCGCGAGCAGCCCTGCGAATTTCAAGCCGGCGCCGGAGGCGTTGCGCGAGCCAACGATCGCGATGATCGGCCGCGTCAACGTTGCATTGTCGCCGCGTACGGCGAGCAGCGGCGGCGCATCGTCGAGCGTGGCGAGCCGGACCGGATAGCCGTCTTCACCGGGCGCGAGCCAGGCGATGCCGAACTTGCGGCTTGCGGCAAGCTCGGCCTTCGCCTCGTCGGCGCTGCAGATGCGCCCCGATCGCTGCGCACCGCCGCGGCGTGCGAGATCCGGCAGCCGTTCCAGCGCCGCGCGCGGGCTGCCAAAGTGATTGACCAGCGAGCGGAAGGTGCGCGGCCCGACATTGTCGGAGCGGATCAGCCGCAAACGGTCGATCCGCTCAGCCTCGGTCAGCTCCACGCTTGGGTTGATGGCGTCCACGGCGTCTCCTTGCAGGCGCAGCATGGAACAACCTGAGGGCGTGGGCAACAGTCCCGTGCTTCTTGCTGCCGCCCGGACCAAGGCGGGGAGGGTAGAGCAGCGCGCCGCTCATTCTTCAAGGCTTCGGCCGGACCGGTCAGACCGGCCGGACAAACCCGGCCTGAAGACCGAGGTCCAAGTCCAGATGACGCTGCTGGGGCATTTACTCAGAAGTCCAATCAGCCCACGGCGCGGGCTCCTATTCGATGACCTCGTCCGCGCGCACCTGCAAGGACTGAGGTACCTCGAAGCCGAGCGCCTTGGCGGTCTTCATGTTGATGACCGTCTTGAACTGCGTCGGCTGCTCGATCGGGATGTCGGCCGGGTTCGCGCCCTTCAAGATCTTGTCGACGAAAACTGCGGCGCGGCGAAACATGGAGGTGAAGTCCACCCCGTACCCGACGAGCGCGCCTCCCCGGGACGCGACGACGGGTGCGGCAATCGAGGGCACACGGCACTTGTCGACGATCGCCGCAACCAACGACGAATTGGTGACGAACGCATTGGCGTCCGTGATCACGAGACCGTCCATGGCCGCGGAGCCGACGCTCGAGAGCGCGTTGTCGAGGTCGCCGGGAATATCGACCTCGATCGGTCGCAGTTCCACCTTCAGCGCAACCGCGGCCTTCGTCAACGCACTCATCGTGCCGTCGTTCAGGGGGTTGCCTCGTTGCAGGAGCACGCCTACGCGGGTCATCGCAGGAGCGATGCTCGCCAGAACCTCTAACCGCTTCGCGGCCAGTTCTGTGAGGAAGAAGGTCTGTCCCGTGATGTTGCCGCCGGGATGAGCCATGCTGGCGGCGACGCCCAGGGTCACCAGATCGGGGCCCACGATGATCACGGTTGGAATCGTGGTCGTTGCACGGCGCGCGGCAAGAACCCCGGGAAATGTGGCTGTCACGAGCACGTCGACGTCGAGGGCGACCAGTTCAGCGGCCAGCGCCGGCAGCCGGGTGTCGTCGCCATCGGCGTCGCGATATTCAACGTGGACGTTCTTGCCCTCGATCCAACCGAGACCGCGAAGCGCCACGAGGAACGCATCGACCTCGGAATTGCGCGGTGGGGGGAGAAAAAGGCCGATCCGCGAGATGCGCTTCTCTTGCTGAGCGCGTGCCGCATTGGCCCACACCAGTGCCCCGCCTGCCAAAGTAATGAATTCGCGTCGTTTCATATGTTTTGATCGCTTAATGGCTATGTTTGATCGCTTATGCTCGGGGCCGGAAAGTCGGCATATTCGACATTGACCCAACCAGGTCAATGACCAGGTTGGGTCAGAAGGCGCAATGCATGAGCCATCCGCTTGCGCGACCTTGCCCCGATGCTAAAAGCGATCCCAATAAGAAGGGTATTGCCATGATCTCACTCGCCGACCTCCAGCGCCGCATCGAAGCGGGGGAGCTTTCGCCAGAGGACGCCATCGCGCAATCGCACGCGGCGATCGAGGCCAAAGAGAAGGACATCCGCGCTTTCGTCCGCCACGACAGATCCGCGAAGGCGCAAGCCTCGGGGCCGTTGCGCGGCATCGCGGTCGGGATCAAGGACATCATCGACACCGCCAATATGCCGACCGAGATGGGCTCCGAAATCTATCGCGGCTGGCAGCCGCGCAGCGACGCGCCTGTGGTGATGATGCTGAAGCGGGCGGGCGCCACCATCATCGGCAAGACCACGACCACGGCGTTCGCCTCGCGCGATCCGACGCCGACGCTCAATCCGCACAATCTCGGCCATACGCCGGGCGGCTCCTCCTCGGGGTCGGCGGCGGCCGTCGGTGCCGGCATGATCCCGCTGGCGCTGGGGACCCAGACCGGCGGCTCGGTGATCCGGCCCGCGGCCTATTGCGGAGCTGCCGCGATCAAGCCGTCGTTCCGGATGCTGCCGACGGTCGGAGTCAAATGCTATTCGTGGGC
Source organism: Bradyrhizobium sp. 21 (assembly GCF_023073335.1). GTDB lineage: Bacteria > Pseudomonadota > Alphaproteobacteria > Rhizobiales > Xanthobacteraceae > Bradyrhizobium. The sequence continues at coordinate 325,235 of NZ_JADPJG010000006.1, read as the reverse complement.
GCTCGATACGGTCGGCCTGTTCGGCGCCCGCGCGGAGGATCTTGCGCGCGGACTGCTCGCGATGACGGGCCGTGCCGAATTCTCCGGCATCGTCGCGGCGAAGGCGCCGCGCATCGGCGTGGTCAGGCAGGAGTTCGCCGGCACCGTGGAGCCGGCCGCCGAAGACGGGCTGCAAGCGGCGATCAAGGCGGCAACGCGCGCCGGCGCCAGCGTGCAGACCATCGATCTGCCCGAGGCAGTGCAGGAGGCCTGGCGCATCCATCCGGTCATCCAGGATTTTGAAGCACATCGCGCGCTCGCCTGGGAGTTTTCGGAACGTCACGACGAGATCGCGCCGATGCTGCGCGCCAGTCTCGATGCGACGGTGGGGCTGACGCCAAAAGACTATGACGATGCACGCCGGATCAGCCGGCGTGGCCGCCGCGAGCTTGGCGAGCTGTTCGAAGGCGTCGACGTGCTGCTGACCTATTCGGCGCCGGGCACGCCGCCGGCCAAGGAGCTCGCCTCGACCGGCGACCCCCGCTACAACCGGCTCTGGACGCTGATGGGCAATCCTTGCGTCAATGTGCCGGTGCACAAGGTCGGCGGCCTTCCAATCGGCGTGCAGGTGATCGCGCGCTTCGGCAACGATCCCGGCGCACTTGCTGCCGCGTGGTTCCTGGAGAACGCGCTGGCGAAATCAGGCTAGCGCGGACTCCGCGGCAACGACGTGCGGGCGGAATGCAGCCGGTGCTGCGCCATTATCTGCACCTTGCTTCAGCCAGCGCTCGGCGGCCTCGCGACCGCTCCGGTGCAGCGTACGAATGAAGCCGCGGCCGAGATCGGTGGATGAGCGCTGTGCCAGCCCGTCAACGAAGTCTTCCGCGGCGATCCTGGAGAGCCGCAGCGGAGATGCCGCGTGCGCCTGCGTCCATTCGATGGCCGCGATCTCGGCATTGAGGGCGGCATTGGCCGCGATCTGGTCGAGCCGGCGGTCGATCGCGGCGAGCGTGATCGGCACGTAGCTGTCGCGCGCCGGCGTGACCTGGACCAGCAGGACATCGGAGCTCGTCGTATCCTGCGCCAGCCGCAGCAAGGGCGGATTGCCACCAAGGCCGCCGTCCCAATAGGCCTCGCCGTCGATCTCCACGGCGCAGTGAACCAGGGGTGGACAGGTCGAGGCCAGTGCCACGTCGGCGGTGACGGAATCGTTGCGGAAGATCTGCTGCTGGCCGTCGCGAATCCGCGTCGCCGCGATCAGCAGTTTTGGGCACCGCGCGTCGCGCAGGGCCGAAAAGTTGATGTCGCGCGACAACGCCTGCCGCAGCGGATCGAGATCGAACGGATCGAACTGGCCGGAGCGCAGCGTCGGACCAAACGCGACCGAGCTTCCCGCCGGCGAAAAGCCGCCGATCAGCATCAGCGATCGGAACGAGGCCTCGTGCATCAACCGGATCCAGAACCGGTTCAGCCGCGAGCGGGCGCCTTCACGCCCGCCCTCGGCAAAGCCAGAGGCGAGCAGCAGCGCGTTGATGGCGCCGGCACTGGCGCCGCTGATGGTGTCGATCTCGATGGAGGGCTCTTCGAGCAGACGCTCCAGCACGCCCCAGGTGAAGGCGGCAAAGGTGCCGCCGCCCTGGAGCGCCAGCGACAATTTTCGCGGCCGCCATGGCTTGGCGCGCGGCTGCGCGGGCGTAACAGCTGCGGCCGTGATCATTGCCTCGATCAGAGGAGCTTGCGCGATGCGAGCGCGCTGCGGCGCTGGTAGTGAAACGGGAACGGGTTTGGGAGCAGGAGGCGGCGAGGGCGCATTGGACCAGATATCGGTCGTCGAGAGCAGCCGGCTTGCCGCAGTGCCCTGCAAGCCGCAATCGTCATGCGCGCCGACAATCTTCTCGCTCATTCTGAGCAACCGCCTCACGCCATTCCGCTGTCAGGAGACAGGCCTGGAACCCGTTCGACCATACAGCCGTGATTCGGCCGCAAGTTGCGAACAGGATTTGGCATATAATGCGGAGGTGGTGCGGCGGTATCCGTAGATGCCCGGCTCAGGCCTTCTCGCCGATACGGCTTTCTTTTCCTGATTGCAGGCGCTTGATGTTCTCGCGGTGCGCGTAGAACAGCAGGAGGGTCAACACCGCCGATAGCGCAGACAAGGCGAGGTGGCCGAACCACCACAGGAACAGCGGGGTGATGAACGACGCCACCAGCGCCGAGAGGGAGGAGTAGCGGGTGGTGAAGGCGGTCGCCAGCCAGAGCAGGCAAAATACGAGTGCAGCCGGCCAGAACAGGCCGAGCAGGATGCCGATATAGACGGCGACGCCCTTGCCACCTTTGAACTTCAGCCAGACCGGAAAGAGGTGGCCAAGGAACGCGCCGAGCCCGGCGACCATCGCGGCATTGGGCCCTGCGATGTAACCGGAGACCACCACTGCGGCGGTGCCCTTGAGCGCATCGAACAGCAGGGTGCCGGCCGCGAGGCCCTTGCGTCCCGTGCGCAGCACGTTGGTGGCGCCGATACTGCCGGAGCCGATCGAGCGCAGATCCTGCGTGCCCGCGAGCTTCGTCAGGACCAGCCCGAACGGAATCGAGCCGAGCAAATAGCCGATGACGAACGCCACCGGCAGGAACGCTTCAAGTCCCATGGCGGTATCTCCATGTCCGACATAGCCAGCGCCCATGATCAGGTCCCGAAATGTTGTCGCGGCGCGAGACGAGGCCTGCATCGACGGAAAACGGCATCCTAGACATGCTCGTACACCGTCCGTCCGCCGACAATGGTGCGCGCCACGCGGCCTGTAAAGCGGGCCTCGTCGAACGGGGTGTTCTTGCAGGGCGATTTGAGCTCGGCGGGGTCGACGACCCACGGGACATCGGGGTCGATCACGATGACATCCGCGGGGCTGCCTGCGCGCAGAGTCCCACCGGATAGCCCGAGGATCTCCGCCGGTCGGGTCGACATCGCCCGGATCAGCGTCTTCAGGTCCAGCTCGCCATTGTGCACGAGCCGCAAGCCCGCGGGCAGCATGGTCTCGAGCCCGATGGCGCCCGGTGCGGCTTCGGCGAACGGCAGGCGCTTGACCTCGACGTCCTGCGGATTGTGGTCGGACATGATGACGTCGAGGAGGCCGGAGGCGACCGCCGCAACCAGCGCCCGGCGGTCGTCCTCGGTGCGTAGCGGCGGCGACAGCTTCAGGAAGGAACGGTAGGGGCCGATGTCGTTCTCGTTCAGCGCCAGATGATTGATCGAGACCGAGGCGCTGACGGCAAGGCCGGCATCGCGGGCGCGCTTGAGGATGTCGAGGGAGTCGGTGCAGGACAGCGAGGCCGCATGATAGCGCCCGCCGGTCAGCGCGACCAGGCGCATGTCGCGCTCCAGCATCACGGCCTCCGCGGTGTTCGGGATGCCCATGAGGCCGAGCCGGCTCGCGAACTCGCCCTCGTTCATCACGCCTTCGCCGACGAGATCGGGATCTTCCGTGTGATGCACGATCAGCGCGTCGAAATCGCGGGCGTAGGTCAGCGCGCGGCGCATCACTTGGGCGTTGGTGACGCTTCTGTCGCCGTCGCTGAAAGCGACAGCGCCCGCGGCCTTCAACAGGCCGAATTCGGTCATCTCCGCGCCGCGCATGCCCTTGGTCAGCGCGGCCATCGGCAGGATGTTGACGATCGCGGTGTCGCGGGCACGGCGCATCACGAAGTCGACGGTCGCGGAATTGTCGATGACGGGCTCGGTCTCGGGCTGGCAGATGATCGTGGTGACGCCGCCGGTCGCAGCCGCCTGGCTCGCCGAGGCAAAGGTCTCGCGATGGCTGAAGCCGGGCTCGCCGACGAAGGCGCGCATGTCGATCAGGCCGGGCGCCACGATCTTGCCGGAACAGTTGACGACGTCGGTGCCCTCGGGAACGCCGGCAGCGCCAATGCCGCGGCGAGTCTCGCGGATGATGCCGTCGGCGATCAGGACATCGCCGGGGCCGTCGAAATCGCGCGAGGGATCGACGACGCGGGCGTTGGCAAGCAGGATGGGGCGGCGGTCAGTCAGCATCGGCATCACGCGTTCGGCAGGTTGCGGGCGAGCGCTTCGAGCACGGCCATGCGTACGGCCACGCCCATCTCCACCTGCTCGCGGATCAGCGATTGCGCGCCGTCGGCGACCGCGGTGTCGATCTCGACGCCGCGGTTCATCGGGCCGGGATGCATCACCAGCGCATCGGGTTTGGCGTAGGCGAGCTTCTTCTGGTCCAGCCCGAAATAATGGAAATATTCGGAGGTCGACGGCACGAACGAGCCGTTCATGCGCTCGCGCTGGAGCCGCAGCATCATGACGATGTCAGCCCCATTGAGCCCCTCGCGCATGTCACGCGCGACCTCGACGCCCATCCGCTCGATGCCGGGCGGCAGCAGCGTGGAGGGGCCGACGACGCGAACGCGGGCGCCCATGGCGTTGAGCAGGATGATGTTGGAGCGGGCGACGCGCGAGTGCAGCACGTCGCCGCAGATCGCGACCACGAGGCCCTCGATGCGGCCCTTGTTGCGGCGAATGGTCAGCGCATCGAGCAGGGCCTGCGTCGGATGCTCATGCGCGCCGTCGCCGGCATTGATCACGGAACCGTCAACCTTGCGGGCCAGCAGTTCCACCGCGCCGGAGGCGTGATGACGCACCACCAGGATATCCGGGTGCATCGCGTTCAGCGTCATCGCGGTGTCGACCAGTGTCTCGCCCTTTTTGATGGACGAGGAGGACACCGACATGTTCATGACGTCGGCGCCCAGCCGCTTGCCGGCGAGCTCGAACGAGGATTGGGTCCGGGTGGACGCCTCGAAGAAAAGGTTCACCTGCGTCCGTCCACGCAGGACGGTGCGCTTCTTGTCAACCTGGCGGTTGAGCTCGACATATTCTTCGGACAGGTCGAGGAGGCCGGTGATGTCGGCCGCGGAAAGGCCCTCGATGCCCAGCAAATGCCGGTGGCCGAGGACGAAGGTCGATTTCGATGTCATTAAAGCGAGAGCTATAGGCGTGGATGGCTGGGGGGGCAAGGGCCAATGCCGGGGCGGGGAGTTATCCCCTGATCTGTCTTGCCGTCATTCCGGGGCGATGCGAAGCATCGAGCCCGGAACGAGGGAAGTTCAATGCGCTCCGCCAGCCCAATTTTGATTGCACTTTTAACGATCGGGTCAATCTCGTCCGCCCACGCCCAATCGCTTCCCGGCGGTTTCGTCTATCTGCGCGACATCGACCCCACGATCGTTCAGGACATCCGCTATGCGACCTCGAACAATTTCGTCGGCCGTCCGCTCGCCGGCTATGGCGCCGGTGAATGCGTGGTGAAGCGCGAGGTGGGGCTGCGGCTGAAGGCGGTTCAGCAGGAGCTGGCGGCGCAAAACCTGTCGCTCAAGATGTTCGACTGCTACCGGCCGGCGCGGGCCTCGCTCGACATGGTCAGGTGGTCGCAGAACGGCCACGAGACGGCGGCCGAGCGGCGCTACAATCCCAAAATTCCCAAGACGGAGCTGTTCCGCCTCGGCTACATCGCAAGCCGCTCGCAGCATTCGACGGGCGCGGCGCTCGATCTCACTCTGGTCGATCTCAGAGCTGACAATTCGGGCAAGTATGAGCCATCGAAGGCTTACGCCGATTGCACCGCGCCGGTCGAGGCGCGGCTGCCGGAAGGCAGCGTCGACATGGGTACGGGCTATGATTGCACCGACACGAAAGGCCACACCGCGGCATCATCCATCACGGCCGACCAGCGCGCCTGGCGCAGGCGACTGGTGGCTGCGATGGCGAAGCAAGGCTTTGTGAACTATTCGAAGGAGTGGTGGCATTTTTCCCTGCCGGGAGCGGGCGGGGCGGCCTATGATTTCCCGATTCCGCCGCGGCCTTGAATGCCCGACGGTTTCCCGCACCTCACGAAAGCCTCTTGATGGATTCCCTCAATCCCGAACACCCGCCGCTGACCGTGACGCCTGCGACGCCGCGGGTCTGGATGTTCTGGGGCACGGCGCTGTGGGGCATCCTGATCTTCGTCGCGATGTTCGTCGGGCAGATCGGCGCCATACTTCTGTTGGTGGCGTTGCGCGGGCTCCCGCTGGACATGGCCTCGATCCAGCTCGTCGGCCGCGAGCCGCAGGCGCTGGCGCTGTCGGTGATCATGGGTCTGCCCACGACGCTTGCCGCGGTGTGGCTCGCCGTCCGCATCAAGAAGGCATCCTTCGTCGACTATCTCGCGTTGCGCTGGCCGTCGTGGAAGCAGCTCCTGTTCGGCGCCGTCGGCCTCATCCTGCTCGTGCTGGCCTGGGAAACAATCTCGCGGAGCCTCGGTCGCGAGGCGACGCCGGGCTTCATGACCGATCTATTGAAGTCGGGCCGCGACAAGGGCGCCGCGTTCTTGCTGCTGTTCGCCTTCAGCGTGGCGGCGCCGATGTCGGAAGAGGTTCTCGCGCGAGGCTTCCTCTTCCGCGGCTGGTCGGCGAGCTTCCTGCGCGTGCCGGGTGCGATCTTCCTCTCGTCGCTGGTGTGGACGGTCGTGCATCTTCAGTACGACATGTACTTCCTCGCCGAGGTCTTCACCATCGGCGTGTGGTTCGGCTACATGCGCCATCGCGCCAACTCGCTCTGGCTCACGATCGTGCTGCATGCGCTGAACAATCTCACCGCGGTGGTGCTGACGATGTGGCTGGGAAGCTAGGCCACCAGCGTGATCGCGATCGGCATCGTGATTGCCGCCAAGATCGTTTGCAGCGTGATGATCTGCGCCAGCAATGGTGCATCGCCGCCCATCTGGCGGGCCAGCACATAGGCGCTGGTCGAGGTCGGCACCGCGGCGCAGATCGCGACGATCGTGAGGCTGTCGCCGGAGAGCCCGAACCATTTGGCGAGAACGAGCGCGACGACGGGCATCAGCACCAGCTTGAACACCACACCAACAGCGGCGCCCACGCTTGGACGGAGCAGGCCCTTGAGCTGCAAGCCGGCGCCGGTGACGAGCAGGCCGATCGCGAGCGAGGAGCGGCCGAGCGCATCGGCCACCTCATGCCAGATTTTTGGCAGCGGCAGGTGGACGACGTTGATGACGAGGCCGATCACGCAGGCCCAGATCAGGGGGTTACGGATCACCGTCATGACGATCGCGCGCGCGGACTGCTTTTCCGGCGCGGCGTAGTGCGCGAGCACGGCGACGCTGAGCACGTTGACCAGCGGAATGATCGCCACCATCGCGACCGAGGCGAGCGCCAGCCCGACTTCGCCGAACATGTTGGCGGACACCGACAGCCCCACATAGGTCTGCCAGCGGATCGCGCCCTGGAAGATCGAGGAGAAGGCGGGACCGTCGATGTCGAGCCGCGCCAGCGCCGGGCGCAGCGCAAGGCACAGCAGCGACATCGCGAGCGCCGAGAGCAGCAGCGCGCCGCCGACGCCCGCGACCGGCACCCTGGACAGGTCCGCCTTCACCAGCGTCTGGATCAGAAGCATCGGGAACAGCACGAAATAGGTCAGCCGCTCCAGCCCGTGCCATTGGCTGTCGAGCCGCATCAGGCTGCGCTTCAGCACCACGCCGAGCACGATGAGAATGAAGACCGGCAGCAGTGCCGCGATCACGACGGCCATGGATCAGCCTGTCCCCGGGGCTGCCCGAAGATTGGCGAGACGGTCGAGCGCGCCCTGCAGGATGAAGATCGCGGCGTGCTCGTCGATCACTTCGGCGCGCTTGGCGCGGCTGACGTCCATGCCGATCAGCTCGCGCTCGACCGCCGCGGTCGAGAGGCGTTCGTCCCAGAGGCCGATCGGCAGCGCTGTCAGCCCGGCGAGGTTACGGGCGAAGGCGCGGGTCGATTGCGCGCGCGGACCCTCGCTGCCGTCCATGTTGATGGGCAGGCCGAGCACGAAGCCGACCGCCTTGCGCTCGGCCGCGATCGCGAGCAAGCGCGCCGCGTCCTGCTTGAACGCCTTGCGCTGGATGGTCTCGACACCGGTCGCGAGCCGCCGGTCCGGATTGGAGACGGCAACGCCGATGGTTTTTGTGCCGAGATCAAGGCCGACCAACCCGCCGCGCTCGGGCCAGTGGGTTGCAGCATCGACGAGAGGCAGGATAAGAGCCGGCATGGGACTAGCGCATATCACGCGTCGCGCTGCGGAGTGAACCCGGAACAATGGATGCGCTGACATTATTCGGCCTGTTTGCCGTCACCGCGATGCTGGTCTGCTATGCCTTCGAGGATCGCAGCCCTTGGTTCGTGGTGCTGTTCGCCATGTCCTGCGCGCTCGGCTCGGCCTACGGTTTTCTGCAAGGCGCCTGGCCGTTCGGTGTGGTCGAGGCGATCTGGGCTTTGGTTGCGTTGCGGCGCTGGCATCTCAGGCCGGAGAGATAGGCCGGGCGAGGGCGTCTGCGTACAGCAGGCGATCCTCGCCCGGTATCAGATCAGCGGATCGCGATCGGGTTGATCATCGCCTGCACGCCGCCGGTCCAGCGCGGCTGCCCCAGTACGAACAGGAATTCATAGCCCTTGTCCCTGGCGAGCGCGGCCGTGTCCATGTTCTCGAGGATGTAGGTCCCGTTCATGGCGAGCAGGATCTGGTGAACCTCGAAGATGTTCTTGGACTCGAACGGCAGCACCTCGAGCGCCCAGGTGTCGGCGCCGATCGCGACGACGCCCTTGCTCGTCAGGTATTTTGCGCCTTCGACGCCGAGACCGGGCTCGCCCGCCGAATAGCGCTTGTCGTCCTTGCCGATCAGGCTGAGCCAGCCGGTGTGGAAGATGACGACGTCGCCCTGGCGGATCTCGACGCCCTGCGCCTTGGCGACGTCGTCGATCTCCTTGACGTTGAAGGCGGTGCCTTCCTTCACGATGTCCGTCTTGTAATAGGCCGCCATGTCGAGCAGCACGCCGCGGGTGACGATCGGCGGCACCTTTTCGATGCCGAGCTTCTTCAGCCCGTTCGGATCGGCGAAGTCGGCGAGCTTGTTGCCGTTGTAATAGACGTGCTCGACGCCGAGATGGCCGAGCCCGTCGATCTGGCTACCGATGCCGACCCAGGTGTCCAGGATGTCGTCGTTATAGGTCGCCTTGTTCGGTCCGAGGCCGGGGATGCCGGCCTGTCCGGGTTGCACGATGGTGAGCTTGAACGCGCGCGGCGGATAGGCGGGCGTCTGCGGCGAGACGGGAATGCCGAGGGCATAGGTCTTTCCGGTCTTCACCAGCGAGGCGGCTTTCAGCACGAGCTCGGGCGTCATGTAGTTGGCGGCCCCGATCTCGTCGTTCGGCCCCCATTTCGATTTGGTCCAGTCCTGTGCGCTTGCAGTTCCTGATATCGCCGACAATGCAGCGACGCAGCACAACACGAGCGTATTGCGCATCGATAGTCCTCCCGATGTTTTTGCCGATGTTTTGGCTTCGTTATGTTTCGCGCTGGCCAGTCGCTCATCCTAACGTAGAAAAGTCGCAGGCTTCAAAACTTTTCGAGATGCGATGCTGCGGCGGCTGAACGCAGCATTCGCTACGCGCGGCGTCGATCGAAACAAGTACGACAGTTTTGTGACAGTGAATTTCGCGCGGTGGAACGCGCGCGAAGGTCAGGCCGCGATGACGTCGTCGTCTTTCTTGAGGCAGGCGGCAAAACCGTTCAGCGCGCTGGTTTGATGCCCGGCGCAACGCTGGATGAAGAGGGTCTCGACGCGCGCATGCGAGGCGCCGAGCGCGTGGATCGTCACGCTGCCGTTTATCGCGCTGCGTTCGACGACGGCGCGCGGCAGCAGCGTCACGCCCATGTCGGCGGCGACACAACCGATCATGCCGTCGAGCGTGCCGAGCTCGAAGCGTGCGGCCGACGGCCAGCCGAACTCGACGAAAACCTGTTCGAGACGCTGGCGGTAGGTGCAGCCGGTGCGGAACACCAGCGCGGTCGGGCCCGACTCCGGCGTGCCGGCGCGCAGCTCGGCCAGCGAGCTCCAGCGCCGCGCGCTGACCAGCACGAGTTCCTCACGAAACGCACTTGTCACGGAGAGGTCGGCATGCGCGATCGGACCTGCGACGAAGGCGCCGTCCAGCGTGCCGTCGAGCACGCAAGCGACAAGGTCGGCCGTGGGCGCCGTGCGCAGGCTGAGCCGCACGGCGGGAAAGCGGCGGTGGAAATCGGCCAGCAGTGGCGGAAGCCGTACCGCTGCGGTGGTTTCCATCGAGCCGATCGCGAGCGGTCCCTTCGGCTCGCCATCGTCGCGGGCGGCAAGCATGGCCTCGCGCGATAATGCGGCCATCCGTTGCGCGTAAGGCAAAAGGCGCTTGCCGGCGCCGGTGAGCGTCATGCCGCGGCTGTGACGTTCGAACAGCGGCGTGCCGATCTCTGCTTCCAGCGTCTTCACGCGCTGGGTGACATTGGACTGCACGGTGTTCAGCTCTTCTGCGGCACGGGTGATGCCGCCGGTGCGGGCGACGGCGGCGAAGGTCTGGATATCGCTGAGTTCCATGGCGTCGTTTCGCTTTCGAGATGGCAGCGTTCGCAACAATTCATTTTTCGAGAATGCTAGTCGCGCCTAGGCTCGCTGTCCAGGTCGGAGAGAAGCCATGCCGATTGCGACGTCGCTGACCACGCTGCTGGAGATCAAGCATCCCATTCTGTTGGCGCCGATGGATATCGTCGCCGGCAGCCGTCTGGTGACGGCCGTCAGCCGCGCCGGCGGCTTCGGCATTTTGGGCGGCGGCTATGGCGAGAGGGCCTGGCTGGAGCGGGAGGCCGCGAAGCTCGCAGGCCTTTCGGCGCCGTTCGGGATCGGCTTCATCACCTGGAGCCTGGCCAAGCGGCCCGAGCTTCTCGATATTGCGCTCGCCACAAAACCGTCCGCGATCATGTTGTCATTCGGCGATCCCGCGCCGTTCGCGCCGAGCATCAAGTCTGCCGGGGCGCGCCTGATCTGCCAGGTGCAGGATGAATCCATGGCGCGGCAGGCGCTCGAAGCCGGTGCTGACATCCTGGTCGCGCAGGGGACGGAGGCGGGCGGTCACGGTGCCTCCCGCACCACCCTCGATCTCGTGCCCGCGGTGGTCGATCTCGCGGCGGGCCGTGTGCCGGTGGTCGCGGCCGGCGGCATCGCAGACGGGCGCGGGCTCGCCGCCATGATGATGCTCGGCGCGAGCGGGGTGCTGCTCGGCACGCGATTTTTTGCGAGCGCGGAGGCCGACGGCGCCGATGAGGCGAAGCGGCGCATCGGCGCGGCAAGCAGCGGTTCCACCGTACGCGGCATCATCTTCGACCTCTCGCGCAACAATGTCTGGCCGGCGCCGTTCACCGGCCGCTGTCTGATCAACGACCACGCCAGGCGCTGGATCGGCCGCGAGGTCGAGATGATGCAGAATATCGCCGCGGTCGCGACAGACTATGCGGCGGCGAAGGCGGCCGGCAATTTCGACGTCGCCGCCGTGATCGCGGGCGAGGCCGTCGGCCTGATCCATGATATTCCACCCGCCGCCGAGATCGTCGAGCGGATCGTGACCGAGGCGGAGCAGATGCTCGCCGGCCGACGCAACTCCATCGCCTGAAGACAAGAGGGAACAACCATGTGGCCTGACCGTCGACTGATCGACCTCTTCAAGACCGAATTCCCGATCGTGCTGGCGCCGATGGCCGGTGTAATGGATGCGGAGCTGGTGATCGCGGCGGCGCAAGGCGGGGCGCTGGGGTCGCTGCCATGCGCGATGCTGTCAGCGGAGAAGATCCGCGAGCAGGTCGGCATCATTCGCAAGGGCGTCACCGCGCCGGTCAATCTCAACTTCTTCTGCCACACGCCGGTCGAGTTCACGGCCGAGGCGGAGGCGCGCTGGAAGCAGCGTCTCGCGGGCTATTACGGGGAGCATGGCCTCGATCCGGCCGCACCGGTCAATGCTGCCAACAGGGCGCCGTTCGATGCGGCGGCATGCGCCGTCGTGGAAGAGGTTAAGCCGGAAGTCGTCAGCTTCCATTTCGGCCTGCCGGAGCAAGGGTTGCTCGCGCGCGTCAGGGCGGCGGGCTGCCTCGTGATTGCCTCGGCGACCACCGTCAAGGAAGCGGTCTGGCTGGAGCAGCACGGCGTCGATGCGGTGATCGCGCAAGGCGCGGAGGCCGGCGGCCATCGCGGAATGTTCCTGACGGAGAAGATCAGCGAGCAGCCCGGCAATCTTGCGCTGGTGCCCCAGATCGTCGATGCCGTGAAGGTGCCGGTCATTGCAGCCGGCGGCATCGCCGACGGCCGCGCCATTGCGGCGGCTTTCGCGCTCGGCGCCTCCGGTGTGCAGATCGGCAGCGCTTACCTGCGCTGTCCGGAATCCAAGGTGACCGCGGCGGGGCGCGCCGCGCTGGCCGAGGGACGCGATGATTCCACCGTCATCACCAATGTCATGACCGGACGGCCGGCGCGGGGCGTCCAGAACCGCCTGATGCGCGAAGCCGGCCCGATCTCGCCGGATGCGCCGCCATTTCCCCATGCCGCCACGGCGCTGGCGCCCCTGAAGGTGGCCGCGGAGAAGCAAGGCCGTGCGGACTTCACCAATCTGTGGGCCGGGCAGGCGATTGCCTTGGGCCGGGAGCTTCCCGCGGCTGAATTGACCCGGGATCTCGCCAAATCCGCGTTGGCCCGCATGAAAGCGCTGGCCGGCTAGGCTAGCCGCCCCGGTTGCGGCGCAAAACCGGCCTCTGCTATACGGCACATAGGTTTTTGCCGTGAGAGGCCGTATATAATGTCCGTCGACGCCGCTACCGTCCGCCGCATCGCGCATCTGGCGCGCATTGCGGTTTCCGAGGGCGAAGTTCCGCATCTGCAGGGCGAGCTCAACGCCATGCTCGCCTTTGTCGAGCAGCTCTCGGAGGTCAATGTCGAGGGCGTGGAGCCGATGACCTCGGTCACGCCGATGCAGATGAAGAAGCGCCAGGATGTCGTCAATGACGGCGGGATCGCCGACGATATCGTTGCCAACGCGCCCGCGACCGAAGGTCACTTCTTCCTGGTGCCGAAGGTGGTCGAGTAATTGGCTTAGCGTTTCGAGCGAAGTGGAAGCCGGTTCGCGTCAAGAAAACGCGTCAAAGTAAAGACTCTTGGGACCAAGTCCGATGTGCATGCTTTGCGACGATGAGAAGGCCTATCAGGCCTATATGAACTATCTCGACAAGATGGAGCGGCAGGGCAAGGCTGCCGACCCCAACGTCGCCGTCAATGCCGTGCTCGACGAGATCGAGGCGGCTGCGAAAGTCGCCGCCAAAAAAGACGACCCGGCCAACGACAAAACCCTGTCTCCGTTCTTCTGCAGCCCGATCAATAAATGACCGATTTGACATCGCTGACGCTCGCCGAGGCCCGCAAGGGCCTCGCGGCCAAGACTTTCACGTCACTCGAGCTGACCGACGCGCATCTGAACGCGATCGAAGCCGCGCGCGTGCTCAACGCCTTCGTGATGGAGACGCCCGATCGCGCGCGCGACATGGCGAAGACCGTGGACGAGAAGATCGCCAAGGGGGAGGGCGGCCCGCTCGCCGGCATCCCGCTCGGCATCAAGGATCTCTTTGCCACCAAGGGCGTGCGCACTACGGCCTGCTCAAAAATCCTCGGCAATTTCGTGCCGACCTATGAGTCCACCATCACCTCGCAGCTCTGGCGCGACGGCGCCGTCATGCTCGGCAAGCTCAACAATGACGAGTTCGCAATGGGCTCGGCGAACGAGACCTCGTGCTTCGGACCCGTCGGCAATCCCTGGCGGCGCGACGGAAGCAACACCACGCTGGTGCCGGGCGGCTCGTCCGGCGGCTCGGCCTCGGCCGTGGCGGCACTGCTCTGCATGGGTGCGACCGCCACCGACACCGGCGGCTCGATCCGCCAGCCGGCCGCGTTCACCGCGACCGTCGGCATCAAGCCGACCTATGGCCGCTGCTCGCGCTGGGGCATCGTCGCCTTTGCCTCCTCGCTGGACCAGGCAGGCCCCATTGCGCGCAGCGTGCGCGATAGCGCGATGCTGCTGCGCTCGATGGCCGGCCACGATCCGAAGGACACGACTTCGGTCGACATGCCCGTGCCGGACTACGAGGCCGCGATCGGCAAGTCCGTGAAGGGCATCAAGATCGGCATTCCCAAGGAATATCGCCTCGACGGCATGCCGGCCGAGATCGAAAAGCTCTGGAGCGAGGGCGCCGCATGGCTGAAGGCGGCCGGCGCCGAGCTCGTCGAGGTGTCCCTGCCGCACACCAAATATGCGCTGCCGGCCTATTACATCGTGGCGCCGGCGGAGGCCTCCTCCAATCTCGCGCGCTATGACGGCGTCCGCTACGGCCTGCGCGAGCAGGGCAGGAACATCAACGAGCTCTACGAGAACACCCGTGCGGAAGGCTTTGGCGCAGAGGTGCGCCGCCGCATCATGATCGGCACCTATGTGCTCTCGGCCGGCTATTACGATGCCTATTATCTGCGCGCCCAGAAGGTGCGCACGCTGATCAAGAAGGATTTCGAGGATTGCTTCGCCCAGGGCGTCGACGCGATTCTGACGCCGGCAACGCCGTCGGCCGCCTTCGGCATCGGCGAGAAGGGCGGTGCCGACCCCGTCGAGATGTATCTCAACGACATTTTTACGGTGACCGTGAACATGGCGGGGCTGCCCGGCATCGCCGTGCCGGCCGGCAAGGACGCGCAGGGTCTGCCGCTGGGGCTGCAACTGATCGGCCGTCCCTTCGACGAGGAGACGCTGTTCTCGCTCGGCGAGGTGATCGAGCAGGCGGCCGGCCGCTTCACGCCCGCGAGGTGGTGGTGAGCATGGCGGCGTATATCGCCAGCCTCGACGGCGCCGCGCCGGCGCCGGATCTCAGCGCGCCGCTCGCCGGCCTGTGGTGGGCCGCCAAAGGCGACTGGGACCAGGCGCACAAGATCGTCCAGGAGGAGAGCAGCCGCGAGGCCGCCTGGGTGCACGCCTATCTGCACCGCGTCGAGGGCGATCTCGGCAATGCCGGCTATTGGTACCGCCAGGCTGGCCAGCCGGTGGCAACGGATTCGCTTGAAGCAGAATGGCAGCGCATCGCTGATACGCTGGGTGGGAGTGCATCCGCATGAGCGAGCCTGCTTTCACGGGGCCGAAGGCGAAGCCGGAGGATCTATTCGGCCGTTTTCGCGAGATCGTTTCCGATCCCCTCAACCTCCTGATCGAACGCGTCCCGATGGCAGGCCTCGTCGAAGGCGATCAGGTCTTTCTGCATAACGGCCTGAAGGTTCCGGGCATCGGGCCCGGAGCCTATTACGGCCCCTTCAGCAGTGTGCTCATCATCAATCGCGGCGTCCACGAGCCGCTGGAAGAGTATGTCTTCCAGGAACTGCTGAAGCGGCTCGGCGAGGCGCCCTCGATGATCGAGCTCGGCGCCTATTGGGGCCACTATTCCATGTGGCTCAAGAAGACGCGGCCCAAGGCAGAGGTCATCCTGGTCGAGCCGGACCCGGCCTGCCTGAAGGCCGGTCAGGATAATTTCGCGCGCAACGGACTGAAGGGCGAGTTCATCAAGGCCTTTGTCGGCAACGGCAAATTCGAGGTCGACGCCTTCTTCCGGGACAGGAAGATCAAGCATCTCGACATATTGCATGCTGATATCCAGGCTTTCGAGGTCGAGATGCTGCAGGGCGCGGAGGGCGTGCTCAGCAAGCGCCGCGTCGATTATCTCTTCATCGCAACCCATTCGCAGGATCTCCATCGCGGGGTCGTCGATCGTCTCAAGGCGCAGGGATACCGCGTCGAGATCTCCAGCGATTTCGAGAACCAGAGCACGTCTTTCGACGGCTTCGTGTTCGCCTCCTCGCCGGAGGTTGACGCGCTTTTCGGAGGGATCAAGATGATGGGCCGCCCCGAGATCGCGCTGCGCCAGCCGGCCGAAGTGCTTCGGTCGCTCAACGGGCTTCTCGAAGCGGGTGAAGGGCGGGCAGCCAAGGGACCAGTAAAGCCATGAACGCACCTGCCGCACCCCACAAGCTTCTCAAAGGCGCCACCGGCGATTGGGAGATGGTCATCGGCCTGGAGGTCCACGCCCAGGTCACGTCGAACTCAAAGCTGTTCTCGGGCGCCTCCACCGCATTCGGCGGCGATCCGAACTCGCATGTGTCGCTGGTCGACGCGGCGATGCCGGGGATGCTGCCCGTGATCAACGAGGA
The DNA here is from genome assembly GCF_023073335.1 of Bradyrhizobium sp. 21. Lineage (GTDB taxonomy): Bacteria > Pseudomonadota > Alphaproteobacteria > Rhizobiales > Xanthobacteraceae > Bradyrhizobium. The sequence continues at coordinate 309,117 of NZ_JADPJG010000006.1, read as the reverse complement.
GTGCGTCAGGCAGGCTGTCCGGACCGGGCTCGGCCTCAACGCAAAGATCAATCTGCGCTCGGTGTTCGATCGCAAGAACTATTTCTATCCGGACTCGCCGCAGGGCTATCAGATCAGCCAGTACAAGTCGCCGATCGTCGGTGAGGGCGAGGTGATCGTCGAGCTCGACGGCGGAAGGACTGCCGCGATCGGCATCGAGCGGCTGCATCTGGAGCAGGACGCCGGCAAGTTGCTGCACGACCAATCGCCGTCGCTGTCCTTTGTCGATCTCAACCGCTGCGGCGTGGCGTTGATGGAGATTGTCTCGAAACCGGACATCCGCGACGCCGAGCAGGCCAAGGCTTACGTCACGAAGCTGCGCTCGATCCTGCGCTATCTCGGCACCTGCGACGGCGACATGGAGAAGGGGTCCTTGCGCGCCGACGTCAACGTCTCCGTGCGCAAGCCGGGCGCGCCGCTCGGCACCCGCTGCGAGATCAAGAACATGAACTCGATCACCTTCATCGGCCAGGCGATCGAGTACGAGGCACGGCGCCAGATCGAAATCCTCGAGGACGGCGGCCAGATCGACCAGGAAACGCGGCTCTATGATCCCAACAAGGGCGAGACGCGGTCGATGCGCTCAAAGGAAGAGGCGCATGACTACCGCTACTTCCCCGATCCTGATCTGCTGCCGCTGGAGTTCTCGCAAGCCTTCGTCGACGAGCTGAAGACGGAGCTGCCCGAGCTGCCGGACCAGAAGAAGACGCGCTTCGTCGCCGATTTCGGCCTGTCGGCCTATGATGCGAGCGTGCTGGTCGCCGAGCGCGAGAGCGCGGTGTTCTACGAGACGCTGCTGGAGAAGCTCGCCGACCGCGCGCGCGACGGCAAGGTCGCGGCGAACTGGATCATCAACGAGCTGTTCGGCCGTCTCAACAAGGAGGGGCGGGATATTACGGGCTCTCCGGTTGGCGCCGAGCAGTTGGCTGCGATCATCGACCTGATCGGCGAGGGCACGATCTCGGGCAAGATCGCCAAGGATCTGTTCGAGATCGTCTGGCAGGAGGGCGGCGATCCCCGCGCGCTCGTCGAAAGCCGCGGCATGAAGCAGGTCACGGATCTTTCGGCGATCGAAAAGGTTGTCGACGACATCATCGCGGCCAATTCCGACAAGGCGGCGCAGGTCAAGGACAAGCCGCAGTCGCTCGGCTGGTTCGTCGGCCAGGTGATGAAGGCGTCCGGCGGCAAGGCCAACCCGCAGAGCGTCAACGACCTGCTCAAGTCCAAGCTCGGCGTCTAGCCTTACGCGTTAGAACGAGGTGACGGACGCGCGTCGTCACCTCGCTTCCGGTTCGCCATGCGACGCTCGCGCGCACCGACAACGGCAAACTTCATCCCGATCGAGAGCGATGCTGCGACCGAATCGGCGCCACGCGATTCGCGCAAAACGGCGGCTTGAACACGCTCAGACGAGCGCTCGCGCCGTTAATCATGAAAATATTTTCGTTGCCAAAATCCGCGACTCAGAGTCCGCGAAGCACCCTCACGAGGCGCTCGCGCGATCGGCATGATGCATCATTGCAGCGATCGCGCGCGATGCACGCGTGCAAAAAAATACTTGCTGCATAGTGTTTTTCTACAATCGCATCTTTTGCAAACGTCGATGCTGCGGGCACTCTCTGCGATCGCAAGCACACCTCATGCAGCCCGTTTGCATCGCGTTCGCCAGCGCAGGCGCGTTTCGCCGTCAACACTTCTTTAAGCGAGACGCTGTTTTTTTCGTTGTGTTGGTGTATTCGGGATGAGTGTGCACTCGATCCCCGACTGCATGCAGCGATTAAGCCATCTCACACATCGGAGGGCAACATGGCCAAGAAAGCTAAGAAGGCAAAGAAGGCGAAGAAGGCGAAGAGCGCAGTGAAGAAGACTGCGAAGAAGACCCGCAAGGTCGCCAAGAAGAAGTAACTTCGCTTTTTGAAGTTGCCGGCTCCTAGAGAGCCGGCACGTCATCAGCGCCTCTCAAAAGGTTCTGGTCGACGATAGAGGGTGTCGGCGAGACATCAGGTCAACGGTCGGATCGTTCTCTTTCGCGGGTTCGCTCGCCAAAGTCTGGTCCGGCAGAAGAAACAAGTTTTCTTCGTTCGGTGCGGGTCCGGTTCGCCGGTTCTGCAATTTCACGAGTGGCCTTGCGGTCAAGGTGGAATCTGGTCCTGACGTGTTCGCCGACGCCCTCGTTCTCTTGAGGCCGGGGTATTGCCGGCATTCCCTTATCCCCGACATTGCTGATCTGACCGCGACGTTGTCGAGGCGGGACGTACGCGATCTCACAGATCGCGCGCCTTGCCACGGCAGATCGACCGGCGATCTTCTTTTCCGGCAACTCACCAGCCGGCATACGTCTCGTGCAGTGCGGTGCGGCTGATTTCAACAAGTTTAGATTGAAAGGCCAGCCTTGGAATGGTCTGCTTCCAACATTGCTTTATGCGATTTCGGAGGCTCGGATGGGAGAAGAGCAAGGGCGCGCACCGGCGCAGGCTAACAAGCAGCCGGATAAGACAGTCATTGTGGCGATTATCGGCGTCGTAGGCGTATTGGGGACGGGCGTCCTGAGCAATTGGGACAGGCTGTTTGGTTCAAGGCCCGACAACCACGCAGGACCGGCCGCCGCAATTGTCGGTCCCGCCGTCAGTCCCACGATCAGCCCGAACATCAGTCCCACGATCAGCCCGACCATCAGTCCTACGATTAGTCCGACCATCAGCCCGACGATCAATGTCACGGCGGCGATGCCGAGTCAGCCGAAGTCACTGTCTCTGAAGACGTGCATGCCGTTGTTTGCCAGCCTGCCGCCCGAATTGGCGGAGCGGGCCCTGACGGATCCTCAAAGCCTGGCGAACGCTTTGGTTGCTTCGGCCCTGGATGGCAGCATGGCTTGCGTCCGCGCGCTGCTCGAGGCAGGCGCTCCGCCGAACGGCCCGGATGCGCCTCTCGGAGGGGCAAGCCGATCGGCGACGCCACTGCTTGGAGCGATTCAAGCACACAACGTCGAGATGATGATGTTGCTGATCAACGCCGGCGCCGATCCCGATTTGCGGTCTCTTGCAAGCGCCAGCTCGCCGGGCGTGTCTCCAATCGCCGCCGCATCATCCTCGTCGCTCGATGCCGTGAAGCTGCTGATTTCGAAGGGGGCGAATGTGAATGGGCCGACGCGAGAAGACCAATCAGCCCTGCACAGGGCTGTCTCGCGGGGAGACGCGGAGACGGTGCATGAGCTGTTGAACCACGGCGCAAGGGCAGATGCCAAGGATGCTAGCGGCAAGACGCCGCTCGATATTGCGGAAGCTGATCACAAGGAGCTTGTTCCACTCCTGAAGGGAAGTGGGCAGCACCTCCGATGAGGCTCGGGGGTGGCCTGTCACCGTGCGCGATGGTTATCGATCTCCCAAAATCCCACGGTAAACCGAATCTGACGAATCGCAGAAGTGCCTGCAAATCAGGGACTTCTTGAATTCCGCGCGCAGGCGGCCTGCGCTCGCGTTTACCTCTGCTTCATCGCGATACTTAAACTGCCATTCAAATTTGCCCGCCATCATTACCTCCAACAAGCCGGCAAACGGCAGGGGCAAAAAAGCCTCGGGGATGAGTTGAACAGTTTTGGACGGGAGCCGCGCTCGGGGGACGAGGCGGCACAAGAAAATAGGGGATGCGTTATGTTTCAGGGTACTTTCGATCTGGAGACCGCAACGCCGATCGACGCTGGCGCGCTGTCGGATGTGCTGTTCGAGCGCGGGATCTATTGGGCGAGCGGACGCTCCGGTCTCGTCGATCTCGTCGCCGCGCATAAATGGTTCAACCTCGCCGCCCTCAAGGGCCGCAAGGACGCTGTGACGCTGCGCCAGGAAGTCGCCGGGCAGATGTCGGACGCTGAGATCTCGGCCGCGCAGCGCGAGGCGAGGGCGTGGGTCTCCGCTCACTGAGCGGAGACTCGCATCGGGCTCCGCGTTTCACGGGGGCACCTGGTTCCATAGTGGCGGATCCGGCGGTGGTTCCGCGAGGTGCGGACACGCATATATAAGGACAGCGCGAATCGCAGGCTTCTCGTGCCGCGCGTATCCTTGCGCGAGGCTTGTGCTGCTGTTCGACGGTGGGCTTTCAGGTGAAAGAGTCGCACCGACCTTGTTTCTGCCGCCTGCGGCTGGCGTCCGCACTCCGTCAGCCCAGCCAACAGCTCTTGTGGTCCTGGTCAGGCAATCGGTTATCGGGATTGGGTGGCGGAGAGGGAGGGATTCGAACCCTCGATACAGCTTGAGACCGTATGACGCTTTAGCAAAGCGTTGCCTTCAGCCACTCGGCCACCTCTCCGGTGCGAGCCTTATGCATCTAATTACGCGGGCTGGTCAATTTGGAAGCGTGTGTTTTCGCTCGAATATTCCCAGCGATTTTCAAAACAAAGCGGTTTGCCCTCGAAGCGAATCCCGCTGCCTCCGCAAAATTCAATCAAACTATTGATTTAGTTGTATATTTCTGCGGTTTGTCGCAGCTATCCTGGCGCCGATTGCTCTTTGGGGCGTAGCGGCGCCCTGGAGATCAAAGCGGGGAAGGGGGCCGGGCCGGCAGGCTCGTTCGCTGCGCAACCGCCGGGCCATGCCACTCCGGCGCCATCTTGCAATGTCGGGGCCGATGGTATGATTGGCCGGGTTATCCTTGCGGGAGGAATGGGCTTGGCGGGTGAACTGCAGACCAAATTTCGACGTGCTGTCGAAGCCTTTCAAGCCCGCGATTTGGTCAAAGCGGAAAGAATACTGCAGCAGATCGCAAAATCGTCCAGGGCCGTCTTCGAAGTGGAGCACCTCCTGGGTGTGGTGAAGCTCGTCCAAGGTCGATTTGCCGAGGCCGAGGTGCATCTCAGGGCGGCCGTGGCCCTGAACGGAAGCAGCGACGAAGCGCTCAGCAATTATGGATATGCGCTCAAATCCCTGGGCAGGCCTCAGGAGGCTCTGGCCTATTTCACGCGCGCATTGGCGGTGAATCCGCGCAATCCTCTCTCATATCACAACAGAGGTTCGATCCTCGCCGAATCCGCGAGAAGCTACGGGGAGGCGATCGATCAATTCGACAAGGCGATCTTCTACAATCCGAACTTTGCCGATGCCTACGCCAGCAAGGGCGGCTGCCTTGAAAAGCTCAGGCGCCACGAGGACGCCCTCGTCGCCTACGACAAGGCGTTGTCGATCAGGCCCGACCTCGAGACCGCATGGCTTGGTCGCGGCAATGCACTCCGGAATCTCGGGCGCTACGACGACGCATTAGCCACCTACGACAAGGCGCTGTCGGCCAGGCCCGATTTCGCGAATGCGTGGGTTGGCCGAGGTGAGGTTTTCACCGATCTCAAGCGCCATGACGAGGCGCTTGCCGCGTACGACAAGGCGACGTCGATCAAGCCCGATCTCGAGAGTGCGTGGGTCGCCCGGGGACACGTTTTCTGGAGCCTGAAGCGCTACGACGAAGCGTCGGCAGCCTACGACAAGGCGCTCTCGATCAAATCCGACCTGGAGAACGCGTGGCTTGGTCGGGGCAATGTGTCCTTCGATCTCAAACGCCTTGACGAAGCGTTCGCTGCCTATGACAGGGCGTTGTCGATCCGCCCCGATCTGGCGGAAGCCTGGCTTGGCCGCGGCAATGTTCTCACCGAGCTCAAGCGCCGTGACGATGCACTCGCCGCGTACGACCGGGCGCTGTCGATCAAGCCTGATCTCGCCGAGGCATGGCTTGGTCGCGGCAATGTGGTGTGGGAGCTGAAGCGCTTCGAGGAGGCTCTTGCCGCCTATGACAAGGCGCTCGCGATCAAGCCGGACACCGAGGGGGCCTGGATTGGCCGGGGCAACGTCTTTACCGAGCTCAGGCGCTATGACGACGCCTTGATCGCCTATGACAAGGCGTTGTCGATCAGGCCTGACCTGGAGGGCATCGACGGTCTGCGCCTTCTTGCCAAGATGAACCTGTGCAATTGGGACAATCTGGACGAAGAGATCGGCCGGTTGACGGCGGCAATACGGTTCGGGAAGGCCAACAGCTCTCCCTTTGCGCTGCTGTCCTTGACGGATTCTCCCGATGATCAGCTCCGCTGCGCCAGGACCTGGGTGAGGGCGAAGCTCCCGCATTTCGCCAAGCCGAGGACAAGGGGCGAGCTCCGCAGCCACGACAAGATCCGTGTCGGATATGTTTCACCTGATTTTGGTCAGCATCCGGTCGGGTATCTCACCGCCGGGATCTTCGAGAGCCACGATCCCGACCGCTTCGAGACGTATGCGTTTTCAATTGGTCCTGATGACAACAGCGATTTGCGCCGGCGGCTGGAAAGGTCGTTTCATCGCTTTGTTGATTGTCAGCACAAGATCGACAGTGAAGTCCTGAAAGCGATCGACGATGCGCAGATCGATATTCTTGTCGATCTTGCAGGCCATACGCAGAATGCCAGGCTGTCGTTGTTCGCGTCCAGTCCGGCTCCGATCGTCGTCAACTATCTCGGCTTTGCGGGAACGCTGGGAAGCGAGCTGTACGATTACATCATTGCCGATGACGTCGTGCTGCCGGATCAAAACAGCCAGTTCTTCGACGAGAAGGTCGTTCGTTTGCCCGGCAGCTTCATGCCGCGCGATAATCAAATTGAAACATTCGAGGAAGCTGCGCCCGATCGGGCCGACCACGGTTTGCGCCCGGAATGGACGGTGTTTTGCTGCTTCAACAATGCCTACAAGATCAATCCGGCTATCTTTGGCAGCTGGATGAATATCTTGAAAGGCGTGGATCAGTCGGTCTTGTGGTTGTCCGACGTGGGGGAGATCGCAAAATCGAATCTGCGGGAGGAAGCCAGGGGCCTGGGCGTCGATCCGGATCGCCTTGTGTTTGCAAGGCGCGTTGCGTCGTCATCCGAACATCTGGCGCGCCATCGCCTCGCGGACCTCTTCCTGGATACGCTGCCCTACAACGCACATACGACGGCGAGTGATGCGTTGTGGGCGGGCCTGCCGGTGGTGACCCATGTCGGGACTAGTTTCGCGGGCCGCGTGGCGGCGAGCCTGCTTGACGCGGTCGGCCTGCCTGAGCTGATCACGCGAACGCGTGCGGATTACGAAGCGCTCGCGATCGATCTGGCGCTTGATAGACAGAAGCTGGCGGACATGCGCGGCAGGCTGCAAGAAAGCCGCCTGACCGCGTCACTGTTTGATGCGGCGCTCTATACCCGGCGGCTGGAGACGGCCTACGCGGCTATGTATCAACGACATCAGGCCGGCTTGCCGCCAGATCATATCGAAGTTCAAGCGCGCGGATGAGAGACGTCCGTCGCGCGACGTCTTTGGCCAAATGGGGGGCCGGACCAGCGACCGGCGGATAAAGGACGTTCCACCACGTATTGATACGTCGTGGCCTCCACACGCAGTCGTTCGCGTCCGCGTCAGGCCAGCCAACTTCCGAGTGGGTGGCGCCGAGCCCTTGGGCGATTCTACGATTCGCACGCATCAGAGCCATGGCCGAGCTTCTCTGCGGATGTGCGGAAGTCGCCGTAACTTTTGGCATCAAATGGAACCCGTTAAAAAATTTGAATATATTCAAATAGTTACGGGTTCGCTCCGATCACATCTGCGTGTTATTTGTGCAACACCTGCCGGAAAACACGCTCCATAGGCCCGTTCTGAAGCGTTCTCTTGTTGTGTGTGCAAAGACGTTCGGTAATTGTGACTGAGCGACGGAGGGGGGCATCCCGAGGTCGTCCCGTTTTAGGTGGTTCGCTTAAGTCCCTCGCGTTCAGCGGGTGTGTCCGAAGGCGCGAAGCGACTAAGCGGTGAGTTAAGGGACAAGGGAACCAACCTAGGGTGTTTCACCCAGCGGATCCGGAACCTACCCTTTAGAGCAAACTTGGAGGTTTAACATGAAGTTGGTTAAGAGCCTTTTGCTCGGTTCAGCGGCAGGTCTCATTGCCGTTGGCGGAGCGCAGGCAGCCGATCTCCCCGTGAAGGCCAAAGCGGTCGAATACGTGAAGATCTGCTCCCTGTACGGTGCGGGTTTCTACTACATCCCGGGCACCGACACCTGCATCAAGCTGGGTGGTTACTTGCGCGCTGAAGTCGCGCTGGGCACCAACTCGGACTTCGGCGGCGGTCTCAACATTTCGAGCCAGGGCGCCAACGGTTCCCGCAACCGTCTGACGAACTACTACACGATGCGCGCTCGTGAAGACCTCAACATCGACACGCGCACCGCGACCGAGTACGGCGTCGTCCGTACCTTCTTCGACGGCGTGTTCTCCTGGACGTCCGGCAACTACGTCGGCACCGGCAGCGCGACCGGCACCACCGCCTACAGCGGCTCGCTGGCTGCGGCGACCAACCCCGGCGCAACCACCACGGGCCTGTTCGGTTCGGGCTCCGGCGGCGTCAACAGCACCGACAGCAACACCTCGGGCGGTTCGCTCGGCGTGTACTACGCCTTCATCCAGTTCGCCGGCTTCACGATGGGTAAGGCCGTGTCGCAGTTCGACGCGCCCTGGACCAACTATCCCGGCAACAACTTCGACAGCCTCGTCGGCGGCAGCGGCACGGTCACTGGTGTCAACCAGTTCACCTACACCGCTGATTTCGGTCAGGGCGTGACGGCGTCGTTCTCGGCTGAAGACGTCTCCTCGTACTATCAGGCCGGCAACCTGAACATGACCGGCGCGACTGCGTCCGGCATGCTCGGCGGCGCCTACGGCTCCAACGCCATCGGCGGCACCCGTTCGCCGAACCTCGTTGCGATGGTGCGTGTCGACCAGGCCTGGGGTCTCTTCCAGGCGTCGGTCGCTGCGCATGACAACCACGTCGGTTACTACGGCCCGTCCGAAGTCACTGGCCACCCCGACGACAAATGGGGTTGGGCGGTTCAGCTCGCTCTGTCGATCAAGAACATCCCGACTGGTGCGGGTGACGTGATCAACATTTCGGGCGTCTACACCGACGGTGCGACCCGCTACAACTTCCAGAACCTGGCGAGCGGCACCTACTCGATGTGGGGAACCACGAACACCGGTAACTACGGCAGCGTCGGCTTCGCCACCGCTCCCGATACCGTGTACATCACGGGCAGCCAGCAGGAGACGATCAAGACCTGGGGCTTCCGCGGTGCCTACACCCATAACTGGGATCCCTACTGGAACACCGCGATCTACGGTGCTTACGCTCAGGCGCAGTTCGGCACCCTGGCAAAGACCACGCTCTGCGGCGCTGGTGGTGCTGGTGGTGGCGTGTTCGGTGCTGGGTTCGCTGGCGTGACGTCCTGTAACCCGGACTTCGCGATCGGCCAGGTGGGTATCATCACCCGCTGGACCCCGGTCAAGAACCTGACGTTCTCGGCTGACGTTGCCTGGACCCACCTCGACCAGAAGTACGCTGGTGTGGTGACCCCGGCGGCTACGCTCGCTGTCCCGGCGAAGCCGGCTGCGGCCTACGACCTCAAGGATCAGGACACGGTCGTTCTGCTCCTCCGCGCTCAGCGCAACTGGTAAGCTAGGTCTAACGACCTGACAGAGAGCCCCGGCGGGAAACCGCCGGGGCTTTTTCTTTTGCCGTTGGTGGCTTGTCCTTGGCAGTCAAAGGCGAGCGTGGTCGCCGGCAAGGCGCCAAGACCGTCTCGGTGCTGGCCATCGAACCAAATAGGCCGCCAACCAGGGCGGCCTCCTGGGGTCCAGATCGAAACCATCGCTATTTCACTTCCAGGGTCCGGCAGTAGTTGGAGCTCTCAACGCTGGTTCAGCCCCTCTCCATCGTGTTGGTTTGGCACTCGTAAAAGGTTTTGAAGTTGAGAACGTTTCCGCAGTTGTGACCCACACCACTGGACAGGGGGCATTGGACTCGGCGCCGTTGCTAGTTTGGGCGGCGACTTTGATGGGGCCGGCAATCACCGGCGCAATCGACATAGCGACAGGAGCAAAAGCAGACATTGCTAAGGTCTTCATGGCTTTCCTCGTTTTGTTGACCCGGGACAGCAGATGCCTATCCCCAAAACAAACGCCACCAGAGCGCGCGTAAAGCACCTCCCTCAATCAGGTATGTCAGGGTGATCGAGGGGACATGCTTCCGCTCGAGAGGAGCCGCCGCTACTCGACGCTGCCGGCGCCGCGGCGCAAATCGGCCTCGATCTGCAACCGCGTGCCGCCGCCGAAGCGGGCGCGGTAGACCTGAAGATTCTCCATGATCCGCTGCACATAGTTGCGCGTCTCGGAGAACGGGATCAGCTCGACCCAGTCGACAGCATCGACCTTGGGATCGCGCGGGTCGCCGTAGCGATCGACCCACTTCTTCACGCTGCCGCGGCCGGCATTGTAGGCGGCAAAGGTCATGATGTAGGAGCCGCGATAATCCTCGAGCAGCCCGCCGAGCTCGGCCGAGCCGAGCGTGGCGTTGTAGACCGAATCGTTCTTCAGCCGCCCCAGATCGTAGGTCGCGCCATGCCGCTTGCAGACATAGCGCGCGGCGTCCGGCGTCACCTGCATCAGGCCATAGGCCTGCGCCGGCGACACGACCGAGGGATTGAAGGCGCTCTCCTGCCGCGCGATCGCATAGACGATGCTGCGCTCGACCTCGGGGCCGATCGCCGTGAACTGCGGAATGCCGTTGACGGGGTAGGCATAGAAGTCGAACGGCAGGCCGCGATTGAGCGCAGCCTTGCCGAGCAGCAGCATGCCGCGCGCGTCGCTGTGGCGCTGGCTGAGCTCACCGAGGCCGGCCAGCGCCTCGGGATCGCCGTTCTCGCCCATGTCGGCGAGAACAGGGATCGCCATCTCACGCTCGTCGAGCTCGTAGAGCAGTTGCGCGGCGCGCACGATCTCAAGGCGTTCGGCGCCACGGCTGCGCGGCTGGCTGTTGAGCTCGATCTGCGGCAGGCCGAGCTTTGCGCGTGCGAGCTGGCCGTAATAGCTGGTGGATTGCTCGGCCGCCCGCGCGTAGGCGTTGCGTGCCTCCTGCTGGCGGCCCGCCGCTTCCGCCGCGCGGCCCTGCCAATAGCCGGCGCGCGCCAGCGTGGTCGGATTGACGCTGCCGACGCCGATGCGGGCGAAATGCTGGGTGGCGGACGCGGGATCGTTGAGGAAGCGCAGCGCGATCCAGCCGGCGGTGAATTCCTGCTCGGTCTTGTAGATGTCGCGCGAGGGCAGGGCCGCGTCGCGCGCGATCAGATAGGCGCTGCGGAATTCCTCGGTGTCGATCATCTTGCGCGCCAGCAGGCGCCGCTCGATCCACCATTCGTCGAGATTGTAGAGCCGGTTCGGATCCTTCGGCGCCGATAGCATCAGCTGGGCGGCTTCCGCAAACTTCTCCTCGCGGCGCAAAAGCTGGATCTTGCTGAAGATGAAGCCGGGATCGCTGTGCAGCTCGCGCGGCACTTCCTCGAGTAGCGCACGCGCGTTCGGTGCCTTCTTGAGGGAGGCGATGCGCGCCTTGGCGAGCGCGACATAGCCGGCGCCGAGACGTTTTGCGGCGCGCAGCGCGGCCTCGTTCTCGCTGCCGTAGAGCAGCGTGTCCATCCGCGCCTTCTGGTCGCCCGGCGTCAGCAGCGCACCGAACTGGTCGAGCGCGTTGTTCTCGGTGTCCTCCGACATCGGATCGCTGCGCCAGGCCTCGCGCACCAGACGCTCGGCATTGGCGCGGTCGCCGCGCGCCAGCATCGCCTTGGCGAGCGTGAAGCGACCCTTGGCCGACACGGGGGATTCATTCTCGAACCACGACCACGCGACCGAATCGTCGCGTCTGTCGTCCCACATCGCGGCCTCCAGGCGCCGGCGCAGGAAGGTCTGCGACGGCCAGCTCGGATTGGCGGAGAGGAAGGCGCGGTAGCGTTCCACGGTCGCGCCATTGTCCTCGCTGCGCAGGATGATCCATTCCGCGAGCTTTCGCGCGACGGGATCCGAGATCGAGGCCGCGTAATTGGTGGCGTCGGCCGACTTGCGCTTGCGCACGAGCTCGATGACGGTTTCCAGCGTGTCCTTGTCGGCTTGCGGCGTCGACGAGGTCGCGGCCACCGCGGCCGGCGTGACCGGCTTGCGCGGTGCGGCATGCTGGCGGGTCGCCGGAGCCAGTACGGGAGCTGCGGCCGGTCTGACGACGGCCGGGGCGGTCGGTCTGACGGTGGCCGTCGCGGCCGGCGCGGGTGCTGGTTTGGCGGGCGAGCCGTGGGCGGTCGGCGTTGATTTTGGCGCGGGGGCCGCTGTCGCCGCCTTGGGCTTGTCCTTCGCGGATTCCTTGCCTGCGTTTTTGCCGGGGTCCTTTCCAGCGTCCTTTCCTGCATCCTTGGCAGGCTTCTTCGCAGCATCCTTGGCGGGGGCGCTGGCCGCACCCTTGCTCGCGTCCTTGGCTGCGTCCTTCGCAGTCTCCTTGCCGGTTCCCTTGACCGACCCCTTGACCGACCCCTTGGCCGGCCCCTTGGCCGGCCCCTTCGCAGTGTCCTTTGCGGCTGGCTTTGCAGTGTCCTTGGTGTCCTTGGCCCCTTCCGCGGTCGTCTCATTGGACTTGGCCAAGGCGGCGCAGCCGACCGACAACCCCGCGATCAGGCAGACGGCCAGACCGGTCAATCGCCATGCGGCACGCGGAAAGGAGGTCACGGCGTTTCGTCGCCCCGAATCAGTCAATTGGCTCAAGACCTATCTGTACAAGATCTGGCTGTATTTGATTGAATATGCGGACAAAATACCAACAGCCGCTTACCTTTGCCGGGTTTGCACCATCACCGCGGCAAAATCGCGGCCTAAACGGTGCGTGGCACGGAAGCGGGTCTTTTACCGGCGGGATAGACCCGATATGAATGCGGCTTGCTCTCGAGATCGCCGCGTACGGAGGAAGTCCATGGCAGCCAAGACGAAATTCCGGGGATCGTTCACCGCCTTGGTCACGCCCTTCAAGAACGGCTCGCTCGACGAGGCAGCGTTCCGCGCCCTGGTCAACTGGCAGATTTCAGAGGGCACCAACGGCCTGGTCCCCGTCGGCACCACCGGCGAGAGCCCGACGCTCAGCCACGACGAGCACAAGAAGGTCGTCGAATGGTGCATCGCTGAAGCCAAGGGCCGCGTGCCCGTCGTCGCCGGCGCCGGCTCCAACTCCACCAAGGAAGCGATCGAGCTCTCCCAGCACGCCGAGAAGGCGGGCGCGGACGCCGTGCTGGTCGTGACGCCTTACTACAACAAGCCGACCCAGGAAGGCATGTACCAGCACTTCAAGGCGATCAACGATGCAATCGGGATTCCGATCATCATCTACAACATCCCGCCGCGCTCGGTGATCGACATGTCGGTCGACACCATGGCGCGGCTGTGGGAGTTGAAGAACATCGCCGGCGTCAAGGACGCCACCGCCAGCATGGTCCGTGTCTCGCAGCAGCGCGCGGCGATGGGCGAGGACTTCAACCAGCTCTCGGGCGAGGATGCGACCATCCTCGGCTACATGGCCCATGGCGGCCACGGCTGCATCTCGGTGACCTCGAACGTGGCGCCGCGCCTGTGCTCGGAGTTCCAGGCCGCCTGGGCGAAGGGCGATCATGCCACCGCGCTGAAGCTGCACGACAAGCTGATGCCGCTGCACAACAACCTCTTCATCGAGAGCAATCCGGCGCCGATCAAGTATGCGCTGTCGCTGCTCGGCAAGCTGGACGAGACGCTGCGGCTGCCGATGGTGCCGGTCACCGAGCCGACCCGCGTTGCCGTGCGCAGCGCCATGGTGCACGCCGGCCTGATCAACTGAGGCGCCAGCCAGTCGGGGAGCTTGTCATGGGAGTCGAAGAAAGAGGCACGCGGATGCTCAGGGAGTTCCGCGAGTTTGCCGTCAAGGGCAACGTGGTCGATCTCGCGGTCGGCGTCATCATCGGCGCCGCCTTTGGCGCCATTGTCACGTCGCTGGTCGGCGACGTCATCATGCCGATCATCGGCGCGATCACCGGCGGCCTCGACTTCTCGAACTACTTCACCCCCTTGTCGAAGGCGGTCACCGCCACCAACTTAGCCGACGCGAAAAAGCAAGGTGCCGTGCTCGCTTGGGGTAGTTTCCTCACACTGACGATCAACTTCATGATCGTCGCCTTCGTGCTGTTCCTGGTGATCCGCGGCATCAATACTCTGAAGCGCAAGGAAGAGGCTGCGCCCGCCGCGCCGTCAAAACCGTCGGCGGAGGTCGAGCTCTTGACCGAGATCCGCGATCTCCTCAAGAAGTGACGCGCGCGCTTCACCCGAACTGTTAGCGTCTTTGCGCAATCTCGATCAGGTTTGTCTGCTATGGCCGATAAGAACGAACGTCCTATCAAGGTCATGGCGGAAAATCGCAAGGCCCGCTTCAACTATGCCATCGAGGATACGGTCGAGGCGGGCATCGCGCTGACCGGCACCGAGGTCAAATCGATCCGCAGCGGCAAGAGCACGATCGCGGAATCCTACGCCGATTCCAAGGACGGCGAGATCTGGCTGATCAACGCCACCATTCCCGAATATCTCCAGGGCAACCGCTTCAATCACGAGCCCAAACGGCCGCGAAAACTGCTTTTGCATCGCAAGCAGATCAACAAGCTGATGGGCGCGGTCGACCGCGAGGGCATGACGCTGATCCCGCTCAAGCTCTACTTCAACGAGCGCGGCCGCGCCAAGCTGCAGCTCGCGGTTGCAAAGGGCAAGAAGCTGCACGACAAGCGCGAGACCGAGAAGAAGCGCGATTGGAGCCGCGAGAAAGGCCGCCTGCTGCGGGCGAGGGGATAGCGGCGAGGGGATAGCGAGATGAATCAGAAAAACCTGCTCGAGGTCGATTGGAGCAAGATTCCCGCACCCGCCGACGACGGCGGCGCCGCGCACCTCAAGGGCATCACGCTGCCTGCGATCAGCCTGCTCGCGACCGACGATACGTCAGTGAAGCTGTCGGCGCTGTCCGGGCGCACGGTCGTGTTCGCCTATCCGCGCACCGGCGAGCCCGGCAAGATTTCGCTGGTCGACGATTGGGACATGATTCCGGGGGCGCGCGGTTGCACGCCGCAGACCTGTGCGTTTCGCGATCTGTTCGCCGAGCTCAAGGCGGCGGGCGCCTCGCAGGTGTTCGGTCTCTCGACCCAGAGCAACGAATACCAGACCGAGATGGCCTCGCGGCTGCATCTGCCGTTCCCGGTGCTCTCGGACGAAAAGCTGGCGCTCACGCGCGCCCTGAATTTGCCGACCATGGAGGTCGCAGGCCTGACCCTGATCAAGCGCCTCGCGCTGATCGTCGACGACGCGCGCATCACGCACGTGTTCTACCCGGTGTTCCCACCCGACCGGAACGCCGGCGACGTGCTGGACTGGCTGAAGGCAAATCCTGCCACAAACTAGAGCATGATCCGGAAAAGGTGCAGCGGTTTTCCGTCGCGACAAACGCGGAACGCGTTTGCGCGGAGATCATGCTCAAACAATAACCTAAAGCGCGATGACGATTCATCCTGATCTCATCGCGCTTTAGTCGAGGTCGGCCTTCACCTGCGCGAACACGGAGCGGAACATGTCCGGCGTCAGCACGCGGGTGTTCGTGTTGTAGCGCGAGCAGTGATAGCTGTCATAGAGCCTGAACGCGCCGGCCTGGTGCACCGCGCCATGGCCGAAGGGGGCTTGCGAGCCTTTCAGATTTAGCGGCTTGAGCACGGTGTCGTGCGCAATCCGTCCGAGCGCGACGATCGCGCGCAGGTTCGGCATCGTCGCGAGATTCGCCGCGAGAAACTGGCGGCAGGTGTTGATCTCGACCGGCAGCGGCTTGTTCTGCGGCGGCACGCAATGCACCGCATTGGCGATCCGGCAGTCGACCAGCTTCATTCCGTCGTCGGGACGTGCCTGATATTGGCCCTTGGCGAAGCCGTATTCGAGCAGTGTGGCGTAGAGCAGGTCGCCGGCATAGTCGCCGGTGAAGGGACGGCCGGTGCGGTTGGCGCCCTGCATCCCCGGCGCAAGGCCGACGATCAGCAGGCGCGCCTTGATGTCGCCGAAAGGCGCAACCGGTGCATTGTGCCACAATGGCTCGCGCGCGCGGTTCGCCTCGCGAAAGGCGACCAGGCGCGGGCAGAGCGGACAGTCACGGTCGGGGACGAGGCTGAGAGGCTGGCGGCTTGACCGGGCCGCCTCACTCCTCGAAGTCGTCATCGCCCCTCGCCGGCGCCATCGTCGTTGCGCGCTGGAGGAACTGCGGGGCGTGGTGGCGCGCCTCGCGGTCGCCGCGGTCACGCGGGGCGGGGCGTTCGGACGGATCGCGGCCGAGCTTGGACTGCAGCTCGACGAGGTCGGTGAAGACGTCGGCCTGGCGGCGCAGCTCGTCGGCGATCATCGGCGGCTGGCTCGCGATCGTGGAAATCACGGTGACCCGCACGCCGCGGCGCTGAACGGCCTCGACCAGGGAGCGGAAGTCGCCGTCACCCGAGAACAGCACCATCTGGTCGATGTGCTCGGCGAGCTCCATGGCGTTCACGGCGAGCTCGATGTCCATGTTGCCCTTGACCTTGCGGCGGCCGGAGGCGTCGATGAATTCCTTCGTCGCTTTGGTGACGACGGTGTAGCCGTTGTAGTCGAGCCAGTCGATCAGGGGGCGGATCGAGGAATACTCCTGATCCTCGATGATCGCGGTGTAGTAGAACGCCCGCGTCAGGGTCCCGCGACTCTGAAATTCCTTCAGCAGGCGCTTGTAATCGATGTCGAAGCCGAGAGTTTTCGCCGTCGCGTAGAGATTGGCTCCATCGATGAAGAGCGCGATCTTGTCGGAAGAGGAAGGTGACATTCAGTTTGCTCGCGTAGTGTTTGTGATTGATCGTTTATTGTTGGCGCGGCGACAGCAAGCCGCGCAGTTCTAAAGTCCCGCCGAAACCCGTCGAAACCGCAAATCCGGAGAAGTCGGGGCAATCAAGGTATAGTTATGACGGACTTGTACACATGCGGTGCCGCCCTCAATGGCAGCCCCGGAAACCACCCATCCCAGCCCCAATGTGGGGGTAGCAGAGCCGTTTGGCGAGGCCAAATCACAAATTGGCCTTGCGAAACCGTCCCAGCCCCTATAACTAGCCTCAATCATCCACATATTTCGTCCCACCCACAACGGAGCGACAGTCCATGGCTCGCGTCACCGTAGAAGATTGTATCGACAAGGTCGACAACCGGTTTGACCTGGTCCTGCTGGCCGCCCACCGGGCCCGCATGATTTCGTCAGGTTCACAACTAACGGTTGACCGCGATAACGACAAGAACCCTGTTGTGTCTTTGCGTGAAATTGCTGAGACGACCATTTCGCCGGAGGACCTTCGCGAGGAGCTGGTGCACTCGCTGCAGAAGTTCGTCGAGGTCGACGAGCCGGAGCCGGACACTGTGCCGCTGATCGGTTCCGCGGGTGCGAGCGTGGATGCGGACGATACCGAAGTTGCCGTTGAGCGTATGACGGAAGAAGAGCTCCTGAAGGGTCTCGAAGGCCTCGCGCCCCCCGAGGAGCAGCCCGAGGAGGACGAATAAATCGTCCCGTCGCGATCGTCGACTTCTTGTGATCTCATCAAAGGCCCGAACCGTTGTTCGGGCCTTTGCTTTTGTTGGCGTTTTCGTGGTTACCATAGCGTTGTCGTTTCGCGCCTGGTCCTGTCACTGAATTGATCGGACACGCGCGCGATCGGAGCTAAGATGTATACAACGGGCTGTCTCGTGGTCCGTTTGAAGGCAGGACGGCATGGTATATCGACGCCGCACACCAACGCAGATGCAGGCCGCAACCGAATCGGTTGCCGTGGCCCCGACTGCGCCGGTGGCACGCCCGGCGAAGCCGCGCGCCCGCATGATGCGTCAGTATGACCTCGTCGAGCGCGTCAGGTCCTACAATCCCAACACCAACGAAGACCTGCTGAACCGCGCCTATGTCTACGCCATGAAGGCGCACGGCTCGCAGACCCGCGCCTCGGGCGATCCGTATTTCTCGCACCCGCTCGAAGTGGCGGCAATTCTCACCGACCTGAAGCTCGACGACGCCACCATCGTGGCCGCGCTGCTGCACGACACGATCGAGGACACCGAATCGACGCGGGCCGAGATCGACCAGATCTTCGGGCCCGAGATCGGCGCGCTGGTCGAGGGCCTGACCAAGCTGAAGCGGCTGGAGCTGGTGTCGCGGGAGGCCAAGCAGGCCGAGAACCTGCGCAAATTGTTGCTGGCCATTGCCGACGACGTCCGTGTGCTTCTGGTGAAGCTCGCCGACCGCCTGCACAACATGCGCACGCTGGACTTCGTGCCGCCGGAATCGCGCCGGCGCATCGCCGAGGAGACGCTCGATATCTATGCGCCGCTGGCCGGACGCATGGGCATGCAGGAGATGCGCGAGGAGCTGGAGGATCTGTCCTTCCGCACCCTCGATCCCGAGGCCTATTCGGTGGTGATGCAGCGGCTCGATGCGCTCGCCGAGCGCAACCGCAATCTGATCGGCGAAATCGAGGATCAGCTCTCCAACAATCTGCGCCACCGGGGCCTGGGGGCGCGGGTCTATGGCCGCCGCAAGAAGCCATTCTCGATCTGGACCAAGATGGAGCGCAAGTCGGTCGGCTTCGAGCAATTGTCCGACATCTTCGGCTTCCGCGTCGTCGTCAACGACATCGAGTCCTGCTACCGCGCGCTCGGCATCGTCCACACCACCTGGCCGGTCGTGCCGGGACGCTTCAAGGACTACATCTCGACGCCGAAGCAGAACGACTACCGCTCGATCCACACCACGGTGATCGGTCCGGGCAACCAGCGCGTCGAGCTCCAGATCCGCACCGAAGCGATGGACCAGATCGCCGAGCGCGGCATCGCCGCGCACGTCTTCTATAAGGAAGGCGTGGGCTCGCCGACCGAATTCCTGAAGCGCGAGTCCAACGCGTTTGCCTGGCTGCGCCACACCATCGGCATCCTCTCCGAGAGTGCGAACCCGGAGGAATTCCTCGAGCATACCAAGCTCGAGCTGTTCCACGACCAGGTGTTCTGCTTCACCCCGAAGGGCAAGCTGATCGCGCTGCCGCGCCATGCCAACGTGATCGACTTCGCCTATGCCGTGCATACCGACGTCGGCAACAGCGCGGTGGGCTGCAAGATCAACGGCCAGTTTGCCCCACTGTCCTCGGAGCTTCAGAACGGCGACGAGGTCGAGGTGCTGACCTCGGAAGCGCAATCGGCACCGCCTTCGGCCTGGGAGACGCTCGCGGTCACCGGCAAGGCGCGCGCCGCCATCCGTCGCGCGACGCGCACCGCCGTGCGCGATCAATATGCCGGTCTCGGCCGGCGTATCGTCGAGCGCCTGTTCGAGCGCGCCAAGATCGAGTACGCCGACGACAAGCTCAAGGGCGCGCTGCCGCGGCTCGCGCGCACCTCGATCGAGGACGTCATGGCGGCGGTCGGCCGCGGCGAGATCAAGGCCTCCCACGTCGCGCGCGCGATGTATCCCGACTACAAGGAGGAGCGCATCGCGCGCTACGGCATCAAAAAGGGGCTTGCCGGCAAGCTCAAGGAGAAGTCGTCGGAACCGCCGCGCAGCCCGGTCGCGATCCCGATCCGCGGCATCAATTCCGACCTGCCGGTGAAGTTCGCGCCGAACGGCGGTGCCGTGCCAGGCGATCGCATCGTCGGCATCGTCACGCCGGGCGAGGGCATCACGATCTACCCGATCCAGGCGCCGGCCCTGAAGGATTTCGAGGAAGAGCCGGAGCGCTGGCTCGACGTGCGCTGGGACATCGAGGACTCCGCGCCGCAGCGCTTCCCGGCCCGTATCAGGGTCGAGAACGTCAATGAGCCCGGCGCGCTCGCGCAGATTGCGACCGTGATCGCCGAGCACGACGGCAACATCGACAACATCAGCATGCAGCGCCGCTCGCCTGATTTCACGGAGACGACGATCGATCTCGAAGTCTACGATCTCAAGCATCTGAGCGCGATCCTGGCCCAGCTGCGCGCCAAGGCCGTCGTCGCCCGCGTCGAACGTGTTAATGGATAGGCGCCTGTCGTATGGGTCTGTCTCCCTGATCTCGTGAGTCCTGAAATGCCCGCTTCTCCGCTCCGCCTCGGCGTCAATGTCGATCACGTTGCAACCGTCCGTAACGCCCGCGGCGGCCGCCATCCCGACCCGGTGCGCGCCGCGTTGCTGGCGATCGAGGCCGGCGCCGACGGCATCACCGCTCACTTGCGCGAGGATCGCCGGCACATCCGCGACGAGGACATGGCGCGGCTGAAGGCCGAGATCTCCAAGCCGCTCAATTTCGAGATGGCGGCGACCGACGACATGATGCGCATCTCGCTCGCCACCAGGCCGCATGCGGTGTGCCTCGTGCCGGAGCGGCGTCAGGAGGTGACGACCGAAGGCGGGCTCGACGTGGTCGGCCAGCACAATGCGCTGGCGCCGTATATCGCGCGGCTGAACGATGCCGGCATCCGGGTGTCGCTGTTCATCGCCGCCGACCCTGCCCAGATCGAGATGGCGGCGCGGCTGCGCGCGCCCGTGATCGAGATCCATACCGGCGCCTGGTGCGACGCCGTCGTCGACGGCCATGCCGACAAGGCCGAGGCCGAGTGGCGGCGGATCGTGGCGGGCGTGAAGCTGGCGAAGGCGGCGGGACTGGAAGTTCACGCCGGGCACGGGCTCGACTATGCGACGGCGGAGACGATCGCAGGCTTGCCGGAGATCATGGAGCTCAACATCGGCTACTACATGATCGGCGAAGCGCTGTTCGTCGGTCTCGCCGAGACGGTGCGCAGCATGCGCGCGGCGATGGACCGCGGCCGGAGCCGGGCATGATCATCGGCATCGGCTCCGATCTGATCGACATCACCCGCGTGGCCAAGGTGATCGAGCGCCATGGCGAGCGCTTCCTCGATCGCATCTTCACCACGGCCGAGCGGGCCAAGGCGGAGCGGCGCGCCAAGAACGAGAAGATGGTGGTTGCGACCTACGCCAAGCGCTTCGCCGCCAAGGAGGCCTGCTCCAAGGCGCTCGGCACGGGCATAAGACGCGGCGTGTGGTGGCGCGACATGGGGGTGGTCAACCTGCCGGGGGGGCGGCCAACCATGCAATTGACGGGCGGGGCGCTGGCCCGGCTCCAGGCCCTGACCCCGGAGGGGTTCGAGGCGCAGATCGACCTCTCGATCACCGATGACTGGCCATTGGCACAGGCCTTCGTCATCATTTCCGCCGTGCCGCGGGCCAAACCCTGACCGATCTCTGATTATTTTATAATTCTTGTTAAAAATCAAATGCTTATGCAGTTTTGATGCGTTCCTTGATTGCGTGGCCTCCGACAACCGTCTAAAAGTCCGCGGACGCAAATCAGCTTGGGCGAATTCGGCTTTACGCCGGAATTGGCCCTCATTATCAGAATCAGGACAATCTCCTTGGGCCGCGAACCCGCTGTTCGCGGGAGGGGGGCGCGCCGTGACTGCCGGCCGGAATTGAGAGAGCAATGAGCGTGACTTCAGGAACGAAAACTGAGAGCGGCGTCGGCGAGACGATCCGGGTCGTGATCCACGCTCTCCTGATCGCGCTGGTGATCCGCACCTTCCTGTTCCAGCCGTTCAACATCCCGTCCGGCTCGATGAAGGCGACGCTGCTGGTCGGCGACTATCTGTTCGTCTCGAAATATTCCTACGGCTATAGCCACTACTCGATCCCGTTCTCGCCGCCACTGTTCTCGGGGCGGATCTGGGCCTCGGACCCGAACCGCGGCGACATCGCCGTATTCCGCCTGCCGAAGGACGACTCCACCGATTACATCAAGCGGGTGATCGGGCTTCCGGGCGACCGCATCCAGATGCGTGACGGGCTGCTCTACATCAACGACACGCCGGTCGAGCGGCAGCGGATGAGCGAATTTGTCGGCGAGGACCCCTGCGGCTCCGAAGGCAGCGGCGTCTCCCGGGTGAAGCGCTGGAAGGAAACGCTGCCGAACGGCGTGTCCTATGAGACGCTGGACTGCGCCGACAACGGCTACGTGGACAACACCAACGTCTACACCGTGCCGACCGGCCACTTCTTCATGATGGGCGATAACCGCGACAATTCCACCGACAGCCGCTTCCTCGGCCAGGTCGGCTACGTGCCGCAGGAGAACTTGATCGGGCGCGCCCAGATGATCTTCTTCTCGATCGCCGAAGGCGAGCATGCCTGGATGTTCTGGCGCTGGCCGTGGGCGGTGCGCTGGAATCGTTTCTTCAAAATTGTCCGATGAAAGACGAAGCCAAGGACATCGCGGCCCAACCGACCGAGGCGCAAGCGGGCCCCGACGGCGAAGCTGCGACCAAGACCCTTGAGACCAAGACCCTTGAGACCAAGACCCTTGAGACCAAGGCCCTTGAGACCAAGGCCCTTGAGGTCAAGCCGCCTGCGAAGAAGAAGCGGGTGCGGAGCAGCAAGGCCAAGGGCACGGATGCGAACGCGGCGCTCGAGGCGCGCATCGGCCACAGCTTTGCCGATCCGAACCTCTTGATGCAGGGAATCACGCATGTCTCGGCGCTGAAGTCCGGGCGCAAGCGCGGCGACAGCTATCAGAGGCTGGAATTCCTGGGCGACCACGTGCTCGGGCTCGTCGTCTCCGACATGCTCTATCACGCCTTCCCGAACGCCGACGAAGGCGAGCTGTCCAAGCGACTTGCCGAACTGGTGCGCAAGGAGAGCTGCGCCGATGTCGCCAAGTCGCTCGGTCTGCTCGACGACATCAAGCTCGGCTCGGTCGGCCCCAGCGCCGACGCGCGCCTGCGCAAGAGTGTGCTCGGCGACATCTGCGAGGCCGTGATCGGCGCCGTCTTCCTCGACGGCGGCTACGCGGCGGCGTCCGAATTCGTCAAGCGCAACTGGACCGAGCGCATGCACAAGCCGCGGCGTCCCTTGCGCGATCCCAAGACCGTTCTGCAGGAATGGGCCCAAGGCAAGGGACTGCCGACGCCGGTCTACCGCGAGGTCGAGCGCACCGGCCCGCATCACGATCCGCAATTCCGCGTCGCGGTGGATTTGCCTGGATTGGCGCCGGCCGAAGGTATCGGCGGCAGCAAGCGCGCGGCAGAGAAAGTAGCAGCATCAGTGATGATCGAACGGGAAGGCGTTGGCGGCGGCAATGACGGCTGAAACAAGCGGCGAGGCGCCCACGGCTACGCGCTGCGGCTTCGTTGCGCTCATCGGCGCGCCGAATGTCGGCAAGTCTACGCTGGTCAATGCGCTGGTCGGCGCCAAGGTCACGATCGTCTCGCGCAAGGTGCAGACCACGCGGGCGCTGATCCGCGGCATCGTCATCGAGAACAACGCGCAGATCATCCTGGTCGACACGCCCGGCATCTTCCTGCCCAAGCGCCGGCTCGACCGCGCCATGGTCTCGACCGCCTGGAGCGGGGCGCATGACGCCGATCTCGTCTGCGTGCTGCTCGACGCCAAGGCCGGCATCGACGAGGAGGCCGAGGCGATCCTCACCAAGGTCGCCAGCGTCAAGCACGAGAAGATTTTGGTCATCAACAAGGTCGATTTGGTCCAGCGCGAGAAGCTGCTGGCGCTGGCGCAGGCCGCCAACGAGCGCATGGCCTTCGCACAGACCTTCATGATCGCGGCGATCTCCGGCGACGGCGTCGACGACCTCAGGCATACACTGGCCGAGATCGTGCCGCCGGGTCCGTTCCTCTATCCCGAGGACCAGATGTCGGACGCGCCGATGCGGCAGCTTGCGGCCGAGATCACGCGCGAGAAGATCTTTCGCAAGCTGCACCAGGAATTGCCCTACCAGTCCACGGTCGAGACCGAGAAGTGGGAGGAGCGCAAGGACAAGTCGGTGCGCATCGAGCAGACCATCTTCGTCGAGCGCGAAAGCCAGCGCAAGATCGTGCTTGGCGCGGGCGGCGCCACCATCAAGTCGATCGGCGCGGATTCGCGCAAGGAACTCGCCGAGATCATCGGCGTGCCGGTGCATCTGTTCCTGTTCGTCAAGGTGCGCGAGAACTGGGGCGACGATCCCGATCGCTATCGCGAGATGGGCCTGGAATTTCCCAAAGAATAACCAAGAAAAGATCGGTCAGCGATGAGCGTACCCAGCCACGTCCGGCGCTTCGAAGCGCTGCTCTATGCATCGTTGATGCTGGATGCCCTGTCGGTCGCGGTGCAGGACCGCACGCCCAATGCCGAGATGACCGAGCAGATGATCATGACGGGGGCGCTGCTCGCCGGCGGCATGATCCTGCTGCTGGTCTATTTCGTCTGGCTCGCCGCGCACTGGCGCAAGAACTGGCCGCGCTGGGTTCTGGCGGCGGCGCTCGTGCTGTCGGTGATCTCGCTCGGCCAGATCATCGGCGAGAAGGGCATTGAGCTCGACAGCGCCATCGAGATCGTCTCCTGCGTGCTGACGGCGATGGGCCTGTATTTTTCCTTCAGCGGCGACGCGCAGGGCTGGTTCAACGCTTGACGGTGCGTAGGGTGGATTAGATTAGCGAAGCCACCATTTTTACGGTGACATGCGATTGGCTACGATTGGTAGGCGTGGACAATGATCACCGCGCTCACGATGACGGCCCAGATGACGAAGCCCGCAATGACGCCGAGTGCCGGAGACAGGATCACCTTGCCTTCGCCGGGCCGCTTTACCTGCAAGAGGCCCGTCCAGCCAATGCGGGTCCGACGTTCCGGAAATTCGACGGTGACCTTCCCGAGCGTGGCCGCGAACAACAAAGCGAGCGCTGTGAACCAGAAAACGGCCGGCAAGGCATCGAAGATTGCCCACCAGAGCAGCCAGACTACCAACTCGAGAGTTGAGACAATCAAACCGGCAATGACGTCCATTATAATCCAGGGTGTCTCGATCTTCTGCGTCAAGGCATAGAGCGCTATATGTAGCATATGGAATGGACCGACGAAGGCATCGTGCTGGGCGTGCGGCGGCATGGCGAGAGTAGCGCCATCGTCGAGCTGTTGACCCGCGCGCACGGCCGCCATCTCGGTCTCGTCCGCGGCGGCGCCGGCTCGCGGATGCGGCCGCTGCTGCAGCCGGGCAACAGCGTCAGCGCGGTGTGGCGGGCACGGCTCGACGAACATCTCGGCACCTACGCCATCGAGGGGCTCAAGCTGCGGGCGGCGACGCTGCTGACATCCTCTCACGGCGTGTACGGCATCACCCATCTGGCCTCGGTTGCCCGGCTCCTTCCCGAACGCGATCCGCACGAGGGCATTTTTGCGCTGCTCGAACATTCGCTCGACGATTTCGACGACATCGGCAGCGCCGCCGTGCACGTGATCCATTTCGAGCTGGCGATGCTGGCCGAGCTCGGTTTCGGGCTGGCGCTGGAGAATTGCGCGGTCACCGGCGAGACCACGGACCTGATCTATGTCTCGCCGAAATCCGGCGGCGCGGTGTCGCGCGGCGCCGGCGAGCCATGGCGCGACCGCCTGCTGCGCCTGCCCCAGTTCCTGCGCCAGCGCGAGGTGCAGGGCGACCTCACCGATGAGGATCTCCAGGACGGCTTTCGGCTCACCGGGCTGTTCCTGCTGCGTCACGTGCTGGAGCCGCGCGGGCAGGGGCATTCCGATGCGCGCGCCGGGTTCATTAACGCGCTCACGCGGCAGCAGAACAGGGTGGCTCTCCCTCCGCCATGAACCGACCGGCCACCGCCCGGCTGATCCACAGAGAGCTTCTGCGGAACAAAAGTCGGTGTAGCGGAATTGGCCTCCCAGGTTCCACAACGGGGGACAGCCTAAATGTTGATCAAGGGATTTGCCTTGTCCGCGGCGCTGCTCGCGTTTGCGCCTGATGCCATGGCCGGTGAGCCGCAACCCGGGGTGTTTCGCCGGGCATCCTGCACCGTCGTCCGGTACTATGTGGCGAAATATTCTGCTGCCGCCGCAGAGACATGGGCGAGGTCCAAGGGGGCAACGGAGGCGGAGATCGAGGCAGCCCGCCACTGCCTGGCCAATGCTCCGGTGACCGCGCAGACCAAGACCCAGCAGACTGTGACAGCCGGCTGGGCAGGCCAGTAGGCCAGTAGGCCGCCCACAGGGAACCAATCGATCCTTGCCCGATTCGCTTCCACGGTTTAACCGGGCGGCATGGGAAAACGATTGATTCCGCCGGAGGAACCGGCCGAAATTCACGAAGTGCCGCTGCGCGAGGCGCTCGAAGAGCGCTATCTCGCCTACGCGCTCTCCACCATCATGCATCGCGCGCTGCCGGACGCGCGCGACGGCCTGAAGCCGGTGCACCGGCGCATCCTCTACGGCATGCGCCTGCTTCGGCTCGACCCCGGCACCAGCTTCAAGAAATCCGCAAAAATCGTCGGCGACGTGATGGGCTCGTTCCATCCGCACGGCGACCAGGCAATCTATGACGCTATGGTGCGCCTGGCGCAGGATTTCTCCTCGCGCTACCCGCTGGTCGACGGCCAGGGCAATTTTGGCAATATCGACGGCGATAATCCCGCCGCCTACCGCTACACCGAAGCGCGCATGACCGATGTCGCGCGGCTTCTGCTCGAGGGCATCGACGAGGACGGGGTCGAATTCCGTCCCAATTACGACGGCCAGTCGAAGGAGCCGGTCGTGCTGCCCGGCGGATTCCCGAACCTGCTCGCCAACGGTGCGCAAGGCATTGCGGTCGGCATGGCGACCTCGATCCCGCCGCACAACGCCGCCGAGCTTTGCGACGCCGCACTGCATCTGATCGAGAAGCCCGACGCGAAATCCAGGGCGCTCATGAAGTGGGTCAAGGGGCCCGATTTCCCAACCGGCGGCATCTGCGTCGATTCCAAGCAGGCGATCGCTGAGGCCTACACCACCGGCCGCGGCTCGTTCCGCGTCCGCTCCCGATGGGAGCAGGAAGAGGGCGCACGCGGCACCTGGGTCGTGGTCGTCACCGAGATCCCCTTTCTGGTGCAGAAGTCGCGCCTGATCGAGAAAATCGCCGAGCTGCTGGATCAGAAGAAACTGCCGCTGGTCGGTGACATCAGGGACGAGTCGGCCGAAGACGTCCGTATCGTGATCGAGCCGAAGTCGAAGAACGTCGATCCGGCGCTGATGATGGAATCGCTGTTCCGGCTCACCGAGCTCGAAAACAAGATTCCGCTGAACCTCAACGTCCTGATCAAGGGCCGCGTCCCCAAGGTGGTGGGGCTCGCGGAGTGCCTGCGCGAATGGCTCGACCATTTGCGCGACGTCCTGATCCGCCGCAGCAATTACCGCAAGACGCAGATCGAGAACCGGCTCGAGGTGCTCGGCGGCTATCTGATCGCCTTCCTCAATATCGACGAGGTGATCCGGATCATCCGCACCGAAGACGAACCGAAGCCGGTTCTGATGAAGGCATTCAAGCTGACCGAGGTGCAGGCCGAGGCCATCCTCGACATGCGGCTGCGACGCTTGCGCAAGCTCGAAGAGATGGAAATCCGCACCGAGGACAAGAACCTTCGCAGCGAGCTCAAGGGCATCAACGCGATCCTCGCGTCCGAACCGGAGCAGTGGAAGAAGGTCGGCGAGCAGGTCGGCAAGGTCCGCGACATGTTCGGACCCAAGACGCCGCTCGGCAAGCGCCGCACCACCTTTGCGGATGCGCCCGAGCATGATCTGGCCGCCATGGAGGAGGCCTTGGTCGAGCGCGAGCCCGTGACCGTCGTCGTCTCCGACAAGGGCTGGATCCGCACCATGAAGGGCCATGTCGAGGATCTCTCGGGCCTGACCTTCAAGCAGGACGACAAGCTCGGTCTCGCCTTCTTTGCGGAGACGACCTCGAAGCTGCTGTTGTTCGCCACCAACGGCAAGTTCTATTCGCTCGACGTCGCAAAACTTCCGGGCGGTCGCGGCCATGGCGAGCCGATCCGCCTGTTCATCGACCTCGAGCAGGAGGCCGCTCCCGTCGCGCTGTTCGTCAACAAGGGCGGACGCAAATTCCTGGTCGCGAGCCACGAGGGCCAGGGCTTTGTCGTCAACGAGGACGATTGCGTCGGCACCACCAAGAAGGGCAAGCAGGTCCTCAACGTCGACATGCCGAACGAGGCGCGCACGGTCACCGAGGTGCTCGGCGACACCGTCGCGGTCATCGGCGAGAACCGCAAGATGCTGCTTTTCCCGCTCGACCAGGTGCAGGAGATGCCGCGTGGCCGTGGTGCGCGCCTGCAGAAATACAAGGACGGCGGGCTTTCCGACGTCGCCGTGTTCGACGCCAAGGCGGGCCTGACCTGGAAGGACTCCGCTGGCCGCGAATTCTCTGCGACCATGAAGGAACTCGCCGAGTGGCGCGGCAACCGCGGTGACGCCGGCCGTCTGCCGCCGAAGGGTTTCCCGAAGTCGAACAAGTTCGGACGGGTGATCCGGTAGGGCAGTCTCGTGTCCCGGACGCGCTGCAACGCTCTTCGCGTTGCTGCGCAGAGCCGGGACCCACGCCCCACGGATGGCTTGGAAACCTGGGCCCCGGCTCAGCAGCGCACCGCTGAAGTAGCGCTGCACTGCGTCCGGGGCACGAGAGCGGGTGTAGCGCACATCTGCCTCCCCACCGTCATTGCGAGCGGAACGAAGCAATCCAGAGTCTTCCTGCGGCGGCAGTCTGGATTGCTTCGCTCCGCTCGCAATGACGGGATGCGATAGCGTCGCTCTCCAACTCAAAGTGTGCACCCCGCAAACGCGCGGCAGATAGTCGTGAGCGCATACGTTGTCCGGCCGTATGGGCACGAACATTGCTTTTTTCTGGCGAGTGCAAAGACGCGTCAAAAGGCAAAAACACACCCATGTCCAAACTGAAGACTCTCATTCCGGCGCTGCTCGGGCTCGCGCTGGTTGTGGCGCCGGCGCATGCGGCGGGCAATCTCGTCGCGGTGCTGGAGGCGGAGATTGTCACGCTCGATCCGCATTTCTCCACGGCCTATATTTCGCGCACGTTCGGCTACATGGTCTTCGACACGCTGTTTGCGAAGGATTCCAAGGGCGAGATCAAGCCGCAGATGGTGCAGGACTGGAAAGTCTCGGCCGATGGCCTGACCTACAGTTTCACGCTGCGCGACGGTTTGAAGTGGCATGACGGCCAACCGGTCACGGCCGCCGATTGCGTCGCCTCGCTGCGCCGCTGGGGCACCCGCAGCGCGCTCGGCCGCCGCATCTTCGCGATCACGGCCTCGCTCGAGCCGACCGACGCAAAAACCTTCGTGCTGACGCTGAAGGAGCCGTCCGGTCTCGTCATCGACGCGCTCGCAAATCCCGTCAGCCCCGTCGCCTTCATGATGCCGGAGCGTATTGCCAAGACGCCGGGCGACCAGCGCATCACCGAGATCGTCGGCTCCGGCCCGTTCGTCTACAGCAAGGCCGATCACCGCACCGGCGACCGCATGATCCTGAAGAAATTCGCCGACTATGTGCCTCGGGCCGAGCCGGCCGACTTCCTCGCCGGCGGCAAGCGCGTCAATGTCGATACGCTCGAGATCCGCGTGATCCCCGATGGTTCGACCGCCGCTTCCGCGCTACAGGCCGGCGAGATCGACTTTATGCAATACGCGCCGTTCGATCTGCTGCCGACAATGGAGAAGAACGCCCGCGTCAAGCTCGTCAATTTCACCGGCGGCAACATGTTCGCGGGCGCCTATCGCCTCAACGCCGCATCGAAACCGTTCGACGATCCCGCCATCCGGCGCGTGCTGTGGAAGCTGGTCGATCAGCGCGAGGTGCTGGATGCGCTCGGCCTCGACGCCAAATACGCCGCTCCTTGCGCGACCTACTTCACCTGCGGCACCACTTATGACAGCAAGGCCGGGACCGAGGCCGCCGCCAAGCCGTCGATCGAGGCGGCGAAGGCCGCGCTGAAGGCAACGAAATATGCCGGCGAGCCTGTCGTCGTGATGGAGGCCAACGATCTCGAAGCCCCGCGCGTCTCGGCGCAGGTGCTGGCCGAACGCCTGAAGCAGGCGGGGTTCAACGTCGATCTCCAGGTGATGGACTGGGCGAGCGTGCTGGCGCGCCGCGCCAAGAAGGAGGGTTGGAGCGTCTATGGCGTTCACGCCGGCGGTTTCGATCTCGGCTCGCCGCTGACCAATGTCATGGTCGCCTTCAATTGCGCCGACTTCACCGGCTGGCAATGCGACGCACGCATCACGCCGCTGATGGAGGCTTTCGCCAAGGCGCCGGCCGAGGAGGATCGCAAGAAGATCGCAGGCGAGATCCAGACCGTCATGTACGATCAGGCGCCCGCGATCCCGTGGGGCCAGTTCGCCCAGCCGGCCGCCTATCGCACCGGCTTGCGCGGTCTGATACCGTCCGCCATCCCGGTTTTCTGGAACGTTGAGAAGTAACGCGATGTACGATGTCATTGTTGTCGGCGGCGGCTCAGCCGGCGCGGCTGTTGCAGCACGGCTCTCGGAAGACTCGGCACGGCGCGTCCTGCTGCTCGAAGCGGGTCTGGACTGGCGCGCCGACGAGGCGCCCTGGGAAGTGATGACGCCAAATCCGATTCCCATCATCCACAAGCGCGAGTACCAGGAAAAATGGCAGTGGCCTGATCTTCTGACGCGCCGGGTGGCGGGGCAGGAGCCGCGCTTCTACTGGCGTGGCAAGGGGCTCGGCGGCTCATCGATGATGAACGGCCAGATCGCCATCCGCGGCGTCGCCGATGCGTTCGACGAATGGGCCGCCAATGGCTGCACCGGCTGGTCGGCCAGGGATGTGATGCCGTTGTTCTCGGTGATCGAGGACGATTTTGAGTTCGGCGATGCCGCAGGCCACGGCCGCGGCGGACCGTTGCCGGTCTATCGCGCGCCGCCGGAAAAATGGGGTCCGATCGATCGCGGCTTGCGCGATGCGGCGCTGGCGAGCGGCTATTCCTGGTGCGCTGACGTCAATGGGCCTGATGGCGAGGGGGTGGCTTGTTACCCGATCAACAGCCGCAACAGCCGCCGCATCACCACCAATGAAGGTTATCTGGAGCCTGCGCGCAGCCGTGCCAATCTGGAGATTCGCGGGCATGCGCTGGTCGATCGCGTGCTGATCAGCGACGGCCGGGCGACCGGCCTTCGTGTTCACATCGAGGGGCAGGGCACCCACGAGATCAGCGCGCGCCAGATCGTGCTTTGCGCCGGCGCCATCCACAGTCCGGCGATCCTGCTGCGGTCCGGCATCGGGCCGGCCGATGAGTTGCAGGCGATGGGGATCGCGGTCGAGCGCGACCTGCCGGTCGGCCGGCATTTCTTCGACCACCCGCTGTTTCGTGCCACCATCCAGCTCCAGGAAAAGCTGCGGCCGACCGACCCGGATACCCGCCACACCAATTGCTGCGTGACCTATTCCTCGGGTCTCGCCGACGGCGGCAAGCGCGACATGATCCTGATCGCCTTCAACCATCGCGGTATCGGCGTCCCCGGAGCGATCGGCGCCGGGCTGTTCAACGCGTTTTCGCGTGGCTCGCTTAAATTGGCCTCGGCCGACCCCGCGATTGATCCGGTCGTCGAAGAGAACATGCTGGCCGATCCCCGCGACATGCTGCGCATGATGGATGCGGTGAGACGGCTCGCCGTCATCACCTCCCAGCCGGCGCTATCGGGCATCGCCGACTGGATCCGGCTCACCGACACCGATCTCACGTTGCCGCAGGCTGCAGCGCTGCCGGATCATGAGCTCGATGCGCTGCTGCGCCGTGACACCGGCGACATCCAGCATGCCGCCGGGAGCTGCCGCATGAGCGGTGCTGGGGATGCCAATGGCGTGGTCAACCCTGACGGCACGGTGAAGGGCATCGCCGGCCTGCGCGTCGCCGATGCCTCGATCATGCCGTCCGACTGTCGCGCCAACACCCACTTCACGACGGTGGTGATCGGGGAAGCGATCGCGCGGATGATGATGCGGTAGTTTCCACAATGGTGTCATGCCCCGGCTCGACC
>NZ_JADPJG010000006.1:239772-277226 GCF_023073335.1 Bradyrhizobium sp. 21 | reverse complement strand
GCATCCAGTACGCCGCGGCCTGTCTCCTCAATCACGACTGCCTCGGAGTACTGGGTCGCCCGGTCAAGCCGGGCGACGACAGCGGGAGTAGGGCAAGACCAGCCGTCGCGCCGATACACGCCTCAAACAGCGGACGTGCGGCTGCGATCTCGCGGCCTGTTCTGCCCGAGTTTTGCTTCGTCGCATCGCCCTTGTGGAAACAAGGGCGCAGGGAAGGCCGGGCGCCGGCTGGCACCCGCAGGTCCGTGCACGATAGAAATGCATGCCTGTTACGCTCGACGCCGTCGCGTCCACCGCTGCCCAGCCCGCGGTTCGTGACGATCGCGATCCGCCCCTTGTCTCGGGCCCGGATGTCGCGGCTGTTTTGCCCGACGGGCAAGGGTGCGACGAGGTAGGTGACGAATTTTTGCCTGAAGGGCGCGTACTCATCAACGGCAGGTTCTGAGGGCAAAGCGGAAGTCGCCCCGCTTGGTTTGCGGAAGCCTAAAGGGAAGTTGAACGGATTTGCCTGAAGCTGATCTTCTACTTTTGATTTGCTTGAGCGCTGTGACCTAATTCACATCGTAAAAGCCATTTACGTGTGAAGCATCATATGATGCTAGCTTGGGCCTTGCGGGTTGCGAGCTGAAACGCGAGATGTTTTAAGCAAAGTGAGGTCAGATGAACCTTGCCGATCTGCTAAACAATTTGCGGAGCCAGCACAGGCCTGGATACGTATATCGTGGCCAGGTCCGCTCTTACGGAAGCCCTTTGGTGCCTTCCGGATACCGAAAGAGCGTGAGGGAGCCGATAGACATTCAGCGATCGTCCTTGAGACAAGTTGAACCGGTCAAATTCGTTCGGTTCGAGCAATCAGGCTCAGCCTTCTCCGATATTTCTGCGATCGATGACATGAGGATGCGCGTTCGACATCTAGTCTACGCTTGGCTTGGATACGGCCTGGGTGAGATCCTGTGCCAGCAAGCAGGCTTAAATTCTGAAAGTCTAGACGTAACTGTCGATCCCGATATCGCAGCAGCCTTCGCTAGCTATCAATGGAGCCCGAGCGGCGGTAGCACGCAATTCATCCCCTATTTTCAGCTTTCAAGTCCGCCATCGCAGGGCGTGGTGTACAGATGGTCTGTGCCGGATAGTGCTCCCTCGTTCGAGTCGGTCAAGGCCTGGAATTTCACGGGATGCCCGGCATATCTTCCTTCCGTCCAGGTTCTCCAGTTATTTTCTACGTGCTCAATAGCGGCTGAATTTGAAGCAAGTCTCGAAAACTATCGAGACGCAATAGCCCAAGGTGTGCGCCCTCGGCCGCTCGAACTGATTAGGCTACCTGAAGCTATAGCGAAGGCGTCTCGCACCATCAGACAGAAAGCTGGTCTGCTAATTCCAGACACACTGGTTTATCGACCGCTTTGGCGCAGCGCATTTCCCGATCTCCCCCTGCCAGAACGGGGAGCTTGGGACGGTCCACCTTTGATCGAAGATTTTTCTCGCAGCAGGAACGTCGAAATCTTTTACTTCGATCACACGCGCAATGAAACGTCGGATATTGCGGTCGACCCGAATAGCCTCATTTCGGACGACGACTTGGAACGAACACTCACGTCCCGCTGGTTGCGCGACATCGTTGCGGCTCAATTGGCAGGAGCGCTTCCCTGGGCAGAATTCGAGAAGGCTATCCACCTTTTTGGGCACGGCGACGATACAATCGTCAAGAAGCTTCAAGTTGGACAACTCGGTGGAAAAGTTGCTGACGTTGCACGCAACGCGAAGGAAAAGGCAGATCGAATCGCTGACGCGATCGCGGTTGGCGGTGAGGTCCCGTCACTGCCTGAGGCCGTCAGAATCGCGCAGATATGCTTCCAATATAAACTGTGGGATGAGGCGGAGCGCCTATACCGTCTTGCTGCCGAAGCGGCAGTGAAGGCGAACGACGCCGAGACAGAGCTCAAATCCTTGGGGATGCTCGGCACAACCTTGATGAAGCTCGGGCGTCGTATCGAGGCAAGAGTAGAGTTCCTGCGGGCTATTGCTGTATGCGAAGCTCTTCACGCGTCAACACCTTCGCGGGATACGTTTCGGGTCCTTTGCGCTGCACACCAAGGGTACTTTGGAGCTTTTCCAAACGAAGAAGACGATCTACCTGGACTATATAAAAGATTCATCGAACGCTTTAATGGGAAAATCGATGACGACGCTCAAATTGAATTGGCAAAACTTCAGTACGACGGAGCGAACGTTCTGCTCGGGCGGCACAATTTTCGGGAATCTTTGGAGCAGTTCAAGATTGTTATTTCGAGATTGAAGAAGCTGCGCAATCATACATTCAATGTTAGTCGCCTCTATAGTGAAACCTTGTTCTCCATTGCCAATTGCAGAGAACAGCTCGGGGATATTCCTACTGCACGATCAAGTTTCAAGGACTTGTTGATCCGACTAAGTCGAGAAAAGGAAAGGCACAATGAACTGCGAGACTGGACGGCCCACGTGGAGGATATCGTCCGCAATCGTTTGAAAGAAACCGATAAGAGCGATCGTCACTCTGAAGCGTCTGGAGATATATGATACGCGCTTTGGCCCGCATTCGGCGCTCTATTTTGTACGCTGCCGGGGCTGATCGGATTTGATCATGTTCAAGACAAGCTTGGTCCCTGCGCAAGGGCCAATCTCATGATGCTTAGTGCCTCTTTCTTCAGCGGCTGCATTCTTGGCGTCATTGCCGGGATGGACCGGCATTGAAGCCGCGACCAACGCAAAGGCTCATAGAGGGCTTCTGGAGGGCAAGGCGGAAGCCGTATCGCTGGGGCATCACCGACGGCTTATGAGCCAGAGCTGACTATCAACGGACGGTCAGCGCGCGAAAAATGCAACGATAAGCACACCCAACAAAATAGCTACAGCTGCCCAAAACAATATGCCGATGAGGATCTCTATACAGGGTAGCGCCATTTCAGCGCGCGGCGCAAGAAAAGCAAAACCACCACTTGCTCAAACGGTTCAAATTGCATCAATCCAACGCCATCTGCCGGCAAAACGCCATGCGCCTCTTAGTTCAAAGCCGCGATGCAGCCCCGTCGGCTGCAACGTCGCCTCCGACAACAAACCGGACGCGGCGTACCCTATGAGCAAACTTCCTAGATCATCCCCACCATCCGCAATGCCACGCCGGCAGCACAACTGCCGGCGAGCACCGTCAGCATCCCGAGTTTGAACCGGAAGATCGCCGTTGCGGCCGCGATCGACAGCAGCAGCGCCGGGACGTCGACGCTGGTCAGCACCGGCATGTCGAAATTCAGCGGGAAGGCGTGAACCGGCACGGTCTCGCGGAACAGCGTGTGCAGCGCGAACCAGATCGAGAGATTGAGGATCACGCCGACCACCGCAGCGGTGATCGCGCTGAGCGCGCCGGCTAGCCCGGTGTTGCCGCGCAGGCGCTCGATATAGGGCGCGCCGACGAAGATCCAGAGGAAGCAGGGCGTGAAGGTAACCCAGGTCGCGAGCAATCCGCCCAATGTGGCCGCAAGCATCGGCGACAGTCCGCTTGCGTCGCGGTAGGCCGCCATGAAACCCACGAACTGGAGCACCATGATCAGCGGGCCCGGCGTGGTCTCGGCCATGCCGAGGCCGTCCAGCATCTCGTGCGGCTTCAGCCAGTGATAATGCTCGACCGCCTGCTGGGCGACGTAGGCCAGCACGGCGTAGGCGCCGCCGAAGGTGACCAGGGCCATCTTCGAGAAGAACAGCGCGATCTGGCTGAAGACGTTGGCCTGCCCGAGAGCCAGCAACAGCGCGATCACCGGCACCAGCCAGAGCGCGAGCCAGAGTGCGCCGACGCGGATTGCGCGCGCGGTGTCGGGGCGGACATGTTCGGGCACGGCGTCGCCGAGCATGCTGTCGACCACGGCGCTGCTGGCGCCGGGGCCGTGACCCGCCGGGGCAAACTCCGGACGGCCTTGCCTTGCGCCGATATATCCGATCACGCCGGCGGCGATGATGATGATCGGGAAGGGGACGGCGAAGAAGAAGATCGCGACGAAGGCGATTGCCGCGAGCGCGATCATGATGCGGTTCTTCAGCGCGCGCTTGCCGACGCGCACCACGGCCTCGACGACGATGGCCAGCACAGCGGCCTTCAACCCGAAGAACAGCGCCTCGACGAAGCTGACATTGCCGTAGGCGGCATAGACGTAGCTCAAGCCCATGATGGCGATGATGCCGGGCAGGATGAACAGCCCGCCCGCCATCAGCCCGCCGGCGGTGCGGTGCATCAGCCAGCCAATATAGGTCGCGAGCTGCTGCGCCTCCGGTCCCGGCAGCAGCATGCAGTAATTCAGCGCATGCAGGAAACGGCCCTCGGAGATCCAGTTCTTCTCCTCGACCAGGATGCGGTGCATCACCGCGATCTGGCCCGCGGGCCCGCCAAAGCTTAAGGAGGCGACGCGGAGCCAGACGCGAAAGGCTTCACTGAAGCTGATGCCGTGACCGGCATCAGCTCCCGTTTGAAGGTGACGTGCATCCATTACGCCTTCACCTTGTTGGTCGGCCAGTTGTGGGTCTCGGCCGTCGCGTCGCGGCACCAGCGGTAGAAGGCGTCGTAGAGCAGCATGCCGGCCTCGAGCTGCTCGAGGTCGTCGTCATACATCCGCGACAGCCCGAGCGAGGCCGCGAGCAGACCGGGTGCTTCCGGCGCCAGGTCGGGCCGCGCGGTGTCGGCCCCGCGCACCAGTGTTGCCAGGCGGAGCAGGGACGGCGTGGCAATGCCGAACTCTTCGATCATCACGTCGAAGGTGCAGAGCTCGCCGCGGTGGCTCCAGAATACGTTCTCGATGTCGAACGGGGCGGCGTTGAAGCGCTCGCCGACGGCGACCACCTCGGACGGCGCCACGAACAGGAACACCGCGTTGGGATCGACGAAGCGGCGGATCAGCCAGG
Source organism: Bradyrhizobium sp. 21 (assembly GCF_023073335.1). Classification (GTDB taxonomy): domain Bacteria; phylum Pseudomonadota; class Alphaproteobacteria; order Rhizobiales; family Xanthobacteraceae; genus Bradyrhizobium. Next base: position 272,303 of record NZ_JADPJG010000006.1, on the reverse strand, counting down.
GACAGGCGATGCGGTCGACCTTGGGACGTGCCCGCGTCACCCAGACGGTGCGGCCCTTGGCATCGCGCGGCGGCAGCTTGCGGGCGTCGACCAGCGGCAGCTTGGCCGCCTTCCAGCCCTCGAAGCCGTCTTCCAGGGTTTCGGCGTCAGCGCCGAGCTGCCTGAGCCAGGCCGCCGTGCCCTGCGCGAGCTTGGCGCCGCGCAGGCAGGCGACGATGGCGGAGCGGCCGGCGAACTCGCCGCCCCATTCCGCAACGGTCTCGTGGCTGAGCTTGATCGAGCCGGGGATCAGCCGCCGGTCGGCGGCAAAATCCTCCTCCGTGCGGACGTCGATCAGGACAGGCGCGTTGGCGGTGCCGATCAGGCGCGCCAGTTTATCGGATGATATCGTGGTGAACGTAGGCATGTTGATGCGTCCTCGCATAAACCGAACGGGACGCGATACTTGGGCATGTCGCCTCGTGGGGAGATCGCTCAAATCCCCATGGCGCAGATTACAGCGAAACAAAGCGGAACTGTCAATCCGCAGGACGATTGGGCCATAGAAGACGATTGGCCTTAGAAAATGGGTCTCCGCCCGTCTATAATGGCCGCCGACAGCCTGAATCTTCTGGAGAATTCGATGCATTCCCACTCCATCGAACAATGGACCCATGACCACGCCTTCCTCGGCGACAAGCACGACGAGAACGAGCGGCGCACCTGGCTCGTGGTCGTCCTGACGCTGGTCATGATGGTCGGCGAGATCGTCGCCGGCTCGCTGTTCGGCTCGATGGCGCTGCTGGCCGACGGCTGGCACATGGGCACGCACGCGGCGGCGCTGGGGATTGCCGCGTTCGCTTATCGCTTCGCGCGCCGGCACCTGGGGAACTCGCATTTCACCTTCGGCACCGGCAAGTTCGGCGATCTCGCCGCCTTCGCCAGCGCGATCATTTTGGGTTTGATCGCGGTCGAGATCGCCTATGAGAGCGTGCTGCGGCTGTTCACGCCGGTGCCGATCGTCTATGGCGAGGCGATTGCGGTCGCCGCCCTCGGCCTGTGCGTCAACCTCGCCAGCGCGTGGCTGCTGCGCGGCAGCCACGATCACCATCATCACGGCCATGCCCATGATGATCATGAGCATCATGATCACGACCATGATCATCACCATCACCACCACGACAACAATCTCCGCGCCGCCTACGTCCATGTCATGGCGGATGCGGCGACCTCGGTGCTGGCGATCGCCGCGCTCGCGGTCGCCATGTCTTCCGGATGGGTCTGGGCCGATCCGGCCGTCGGCCTGATCGGCAGTGCCGTGATCGCAAGCTGGGCATTCGGCCTCGTCAAGACATCGGGCGCGGTGCTGCTCGACGTGCGCGCCGACGAGAAGCTCGAGCGCACCATCCGCGCGCGGATGGAGATCGGCGACGACCGCGTCACCGATCTGCATCTGTGGCAGGTTGGACCCGGCCATTGCGCGGTGCTGCTCTCGGTGGTGTCGGACCAGCCGAAGCCGCCGGCCGTCTACAAGCGGCGGCTCGCCGGGCTGAAGGGGCTGAGCCACGTTACGGTCGAGGTCGAGACCTGCTCGCACTAACGCGGCTTACGGAATTCTGCGAACGGGCCGGGGTTGATCCTCGGTCACAGCCGACATGGCTGAAAAGGACATGGCTGCAAGGGAGAAACAAAAGATGCCAAGGATCAAGCTCGCTCTCGCCATCGCTGCACTGGCTCTCTCCGGCGCTGCGGCGCTGGCGCAGTCGGAAAAGACCGGTGTCGAAAAGCTCTACGTCCTCAATTGCGGTGAGGGCACCGCCGGCGACATCTCGCGCTGGACGCCGGGCCTGAACGAGGGCAAGACGATGGACTTCGTCGACAGCTGCTATCTCATCAAGCACACCAAAGGCTGGTTCCTGTGGGACACCGGAATCGCCGATTCCGTTGCGGCCATGCCAAATGGCTTGCCGCCCGCCGATCCCAAGGCCGTCACCTGGCGAAGGCCGAAGACCCTTGCCGCCCAGCTCGAACAGCTCGGCATCAAGCCCGGTGACGTCAAGGCGATGGCGGTCTCGCACACCCATCCCGACCACACCGGCAATGTCGAGCTGTTCCCGCAGGCCACGCTCTACGTGCAGAAGGCCGAGTATGACTGGCCGGGCGCCAACAACGAGCCGCGCTTCAAGCCGTCACATCCCGTCGAGCTACTGTCGGGCGACAAGGATGTGTTCGGCGACGGCAGCGTCACCATCCTGTCGACGCCCGGCCATACGCCGGGACACCAGTCGCTGCTGGTGAAGCTGCCGAAGACCGGCGCAGTGGTGCTGTCCGGCGATGCGGTGCACTTCAAGGACAATTGGGACAACCGCCGGGTGCCCAGCATGAACGCCAGCAAGGACCAGAGCGCGGCCTCGATGCAGAAGATCGCCGACACGCTGACCAAGGACAAGGCGCAGCTCTGGATCAACCACGACAAGGCCCAGCGCGACAGCCAGAAGATGGCACCGGAGTTTTACGACTAGCTTCCCGGAACGCCCCTGTTGCCACTAGGGTGGCAGCAGCGTCGTGCTAGGCGCTGCGCAAAGCTCCGGGGCGGGAGACGATCGTGGGCGAGTGGGCCGGGGTTGCGATCGCACTGGTGTCGAGCAGTCTCGGCGGCACCGCCGCGGCGATCACCCGCTATCTCGTAGGCGGCGCCGATCCGATCCTGCTCGCGATCCTGCGCTGGGGGATCGGGTTTCTCTGCCTCCTCCCGTGTGCGCTGATGCTCCGCGTGCGCTGGCCGCAGCGGTCGGACTGGCCGGCGGTGATGCTGCTCGGCGTCTGCTTCTTCGGCCTGTTCTTCATCCTCTACAACATCGCGGTGTCCTACACGACCGCGGCGCGCGCCAGCCTCGCGCTGGCGACGCTGCCGCTCCACACCATGGTGGTCGGCGCGATCCTCGGCGTCGAGCGGCTGACCGCGCGCAAGGTCGTTGGTGTCGGCATCGCGGTGCTCGGCGTGGCGGGAGCACTGGCCGCAGGCTTGGCGCAGAGCCCGCCGGGCGCCTGGCGCGGCGAGATGATCATGACCGGCGCCGTGTTCTGCATGGCGTTCTACAACGTGCTGTCGCGACCGCTGATGCAGCGCTCCAGCCCGCTCGGCTTTCTCACGATCGGCATGGGCGCGGGTGCCGCCGTGCTGGTGCTGGCGGGCCTGATGAAAGGCAGTTTCGCGGCGCTCGATCACTTCACGAGCGCGCAGTGGGTTGCCGGCGTCTATCTCGGCATTGGCGGCGGCGCGCTCGCCTTCATCCTCTGGGTCATGGCGCTGGCGAGGGCAACTCCGACCCGTGTCGCCAATACGATGACGGTCAACCCCATCGCCGCCACCTTGCTCGCCGCGCTGCTGATCGGCGAGCCGATCACGCCAAATCTCCTGATCGGGTTGATCGCGGTCTTCGCCGGAATCTGGATTGCGACCGGCGAGACGAAGGCGATGTGATCAACTCGGCCCAGCGCGACGTCCGCTTGCCGCAATTCGTGCAGGCCGAGGCGGGTGGATGCGGAGCGTGGTTATTGTTGTGCCCATAGTTTCGGCATCGATGATCGAACAGGAATGTCGTTCGAAGAGACCGGCCATGCGTTCTCTGAAATCCCGCACAGGCCTTCACTTAAGCGTACTTTAAAGAGTCGGCCCATATGCATGCTGGCGTGCATAATTCAAAGGGCGGCAAGGATATGCGGAATGCGATGGGGCGGCGTCAGTTCTTGTGCGGTTGTTGCGCGGTGCTTGGAGCGACTGCACTGCCGCGGCGCGTGAGCGCCGCCTCCGATCCCGAGATCGTTCCCGTCGAGTTTGCGAGCTTTCACGATCAGACGTTCAGCAACGAATATCTGCAGTTCATGAATGTCACGATCCCGCCCGGACAGATCGCGGCCTATCACCGGCATACGAGAGACTTCGCGCAGGTGTACATGGCCGTCTCGGATGCGGAGGGGACCCCGCTCGGCGGCAAACCCGTCATCACGCCGCGCAAGGTCGGCGAAGTGCTCTTCACCAACTACACGAAGCAGCCGATTGTGCACCAGGTTGCCAATGTCGGCTCCAGCGATTTCCGGATCATGGGCTTCGAGCTGTTCGACTCGCAGCCGGGCCGCTTTTCACCGCTAGCTCGCCCCGAGCCTTATGTGTCGGTCATGGATAACCACCGCGTGCAGGCCTGGCGGTTGATCCTGCCGCCGGGCGAGGTTGCGCCGCCGATGCAGCAGGCGGCGCCCGGCGTGCGCATCGTGGTGAAGGGTGGCGTGCTGGTCGAAGGCGTGCAGGGCAAGCCGGACCACAAGCTCAACCTGAAATACGGTGATTTCGCGTGGCAAAACACCGGCCCGGTACGGACGGTGCGAAACACGGGGACATCGACCGTCGAGCTTGTCGAATTCGAACTGAAATGAGGGGACGCGCGGGCGGCGTGAGGACCGGCGAGCGCCGGGCCCCACCTTCCGGGCTTGAATGCGAATGAGGGGCTGGCGCGTGTCTATCAAGCAGTCGGGAATTGCCATCGCGGCCCTGATGTCAGGCGTCGTCGTACTGACCTCAGGTCTTCAACTGAGCGAACGCTGGAGCGCTTACCAGAACGCCATCGCGGCGCACGCCCTGGAGACCCGCCTGGCCGCCGGCTTCGATGCCGTCGGCAACCTGACCATCGAGCGGGGTCCCGTCAATCGGGCGTTGCTCGGGAAATCCGCGGCGGATGATGCGGTGCTCAAGGAGTTTGCCGACAATCGCCGAACGAGCGACGAGGCACTGACAAAACTGGAGACGCTTGCCCGCGGTGACGCTGACTTGACCCAGCGGGTCAAGGCGGCCGCATCGAAGATTGCGGCCGCGCGTGAGGAGGCCGCTTCCTATTGGCAGAAGCCGCTGAACGAGCGCCCGGCGGGCATAGCGGCCAAGGCCATGCGAGACTACGCCGAGGCCATGGCGAGCCTGAATGAACTGCTGGAGTCCGGCATCAAGGCGACGATGCGGCTGAGCACCACCGCGGGCAACCTGCTCGATGTCGCGCAGAAGGGCTGGGTGATCCGGCAGACCGCCGGCCAGGTCTCGCTGTTGATTTCGGGGCTCGTGACCTCAGGCCGTCCGGCCACATTGGCGGAGCGGGACGAACTCAGTGCTGCGAACGGCCAGATGGCGCGGCTTTGGGTTGAGATCGTCGACCGCGGCGATGACGTTCACGCGCCCAAGAACACGCGGGCCAGCGTCGGCACCGCCAGGGATCGCTATTTCGGTTCGGACAAGCCGCTGCGCGACGGACTGACCAGGGCCGCGTTCAACGGCACCTCTTACGAGGTGTCGGTGGACGAATGGCGCAAGTCCGCCACGGGCGCGAACGCTTCGCTGCTGGGTATCCGCGATGCCGCCCTTCGCGACGCGCAGGCCGTGGCCGAGCAGGACGAAGCCAATGGGTTCGGGGGCATCTTGTTCGCCGGCGCGGCCATTCTGGTCGTTCTGGGATTGTCCGCAGCATCATCGCTGCTGCTCGTGCGCCATCTGCTCACGCCAATCTCGAAGCTGTCGGAGGTCATGGCCCGGCTTGCCCGCAACGAGGAGGCCGAGGTGCCATTTGCCGCCCGCAAGGATGAGATCGGCGGCATGGCGCTCGCGGTGCAGGTGTTCAAGGAGGCCATGGCCACCACCAATCGACTGGCTGGAGAGCAGGCCGCCGACCGGATCGTCAAGGAGAAGCGCGCTGCGCGTCTCGAAGGCCTGGTTCGCGATTTCGAGACCAAGGCGGGGGCCATGGTGGCGCTGCTGGCGTCGGGGGCGACCGAGCTCGAGACCACGGCGCGATCGATGTCCTCGACCGCGACGCAGACCAAGGGGCAGGCGACAACGGTCGCGGCGGCGGCTGAGGAGGCGAGCGTGGGCGCGAGCACGGTCGCCTCTGCGGCCGAGGAACTGACGGCATCGATCAGCGAGATCAGCCGCCAGGTCGCGCAATCCTCGACGATCACCGGCCGGGCGGTGGCCGATGCGCAGCGGACCGACAAGATCGTGCAGACATTGGCCGAGGGCGCCGAGAAGATCGGGACGGTGGTGACCTTGATCCAGGCCATCGCCGCTCAAACCAATTTGCTGGCCTTGAATGCGACGATCGAGGCGGCGCGGGCCGGAGATGCCGGACGAGGCTTTGCCGTGGTCGCCTCCGAGGTGAAGATGCTGGCGACCCAGACGGGAGCGGCGACTGCGGAGATCGGGGCCCAGATCGCGCAAATTCAGACCGCCACCAAGGAGGCTGTCGACGCGATCCGCGCAATTGCCGGGACGATCGAAGAGGTCAGCTCGATCTCGAACGTGATCGCGACGGCAGTCCAGGCACAAGGCGTGGCGACGGCGGAAATCGCCCGCAACGTTCAGCAGACGTCGCAATCGGTGAAGGACGTGACGGCGAACATCAGTGGTGTGAGCAAGGCGGCAACGGAAACGGGCGTCGCGGCGACCGAGGTGCTGAGTGCTGCAGACGGCTTGTCGCGGCAGGCCGAGCAACTGACGAGCGAAGTGGGCAGCTTTGTCGAGGACGTCCGGGCCGCCTAAGGCGCGACGGCCGGATCATGCATCAGCGGGGCGCCGCGACCGGCGGTGGCCCGCCCTCCGGCGTCTTCTTCGGCTTCAGTGACCCGGCATAGAACGAGATCAGCCAGACCAGGATGATGGCGAGGAGATAGACGCCCCAAGCCTGCGGCGGCGTGGTCGCCCAACGCAAGAGGCCTTTGAATGTGCGGGGCGGGCTTGTGTCTTCGCTCATGCTCCGCTTGTGCGCGAAAGCTCCGGCCCGGTCAATCCGGCCGCGGTTCCGCGCGGATCAGGAACAGCGCGGCCAGCGCCGAGAGGCTGAGCGCCGATGACACGATCAGCACCTTGGCTCCCATGACGTCGATCAGCAGGCCGAAGGCCAGCGGCGCCACCGCCTGCGCCATCCGTGCCGGCGCGCCGATGATGCCGAGGCGATAGCCAAAATCCTTGGGGCCGAAGATCGACAGCGGCAGCGTCCCGCGCGCAATCGTCAAAATGCCGTTGCCCGAGCCGTGGAGCAGCGCAAACGCGCTTGCGGCGGGAGCGCCGAGGATCGCGAGGACGGCCGCGCCGAGCGGATGGGTGAGGCAGGCCAGACGCGTCGACCACAGCGGGTGGAAACGGCTCAGAAAACCCGCTTCGAGAATACGCGCGGCCACCTGGGCCGGGCCGATCAGCGCGCCGGCCGCGATCGCCTCGACATGCGTTGCGCCCGTTGCCTCCAGCAGGCGCGGGAAATGGACAGCCATCGCGCCGGTGACGGTCCACACCGCGGCGAAGACGAAGGCGAGCAGCACCATGGTGCGGTCGAGCGGGACATGCGGCTTTTCGGCCGTCGCCGCGGCCTGCTTGGCGCCCTTGATCGCCGGCAGCATAAAGAAATTGAGCGGCAGACCGATCAGGATGTTGGCCGCCGCCCAGGCAAAGCAGGTCTCGCGCCAGCCGAAATGCGACAGCCCCCAGGCGGTGAGCGGCCAGCCGATGGTCGAGGCAAAGCCCGCCATCAGCGTGATGCCGGTGATGGGCCTGCGCGCCTCGGTGCCGTAGATGCGGCCGAGGGCCGCGAAGGCGGCGTCGTAGAGCCCCATCGCCATGCCGATGCCGAGCACCAGCCAGGCAACCGCCATCACCGCCACCGATTGCGAGAGACCGAGCAGGACGAGGCCGGCCGCGATGGTCAGGTTCGAGACCGAGAGCACCTGCCGGCCGCCGACGAGATCGATCTGCCGCCCGATGCGCGGACCGAGCATCGCCGAGATCACCAGCGCGGCCGAGAACGCGCCAAAGACCCAGTTGGAGGAAATGCCGAGATCGCGCGCCATGGGATCGGCGAGCAGCGCCGGCAGATAGTAGCTCGAGGCCCAGGCCAAGGTCTGCGTGGTACCGAGCGCCATGATGATCGGAAGCTGGCGCTGGGTCATATGCCGGTATTTCTGATCGGCGGTGTCATCATTCGCATTTGCCGCCCGAGGCGGGAGCGCGTCAACAGCGTCCGCGACATATGCGACCTACAGCGGGTGGAAGCCTTGACGCAAGGTCCGCGCCCCGCCTTTCGCTCGTCACGAATGCACGGCATAATGGCGCATGCAATCGACCTCGCGCCTTGCGCTGATGAACTGGTTGGCCCGCCAGGGACTCACCGGCCTGCCCGAACCCGAACTGCTGCGCGGCTTCTGCGAGCGCTGCCGCGCCGAGGGGCTGGAACTCTCCCGTGGGCTTGTCGTCATTGATACGCTGCACCCGATCTACGAGGGACGCGCCTTCCGCTGGAGCGATACGCCGACCAACGAGAGCGACGTCGTCGAATACGGCTCGACGGCCGAGGGCGACGCGGCCAACAATTGGCGCCGCTCGGTGTTCTATCATTTGCTCGAGCATGGTCACGACGAGATGGTGATCGACCTTGCCGACGCGCCCTCGCTCGATTTTTCTCAAATCGGCGAGCTCGCCGAAACGGGTCACCGCCATTTCCTCGCCTTTGTGCACCGCTTCGGGGAGACCGGAGCACTCGGGCAGATGGACTGCCTCTACTCCTCCTGGACAACGCGACGCGAGGTTGGCTTTAGCGACGCCGAGCTCGCCGCGCTGCGCGATCTCGTGCCGGTGCTGGGGCTTGCGATCAAGTCGGCGCAACAGGTCGACATCGCGCGCACGCTCGGCCGCGTCTATCTCGGCCGCGATGCGTCAGAGCAGGTCTTGAGCGGACGTATCTCGCGCGGCGTCACCGAGCGCATCAACGCCGTGCTCTGGTATTCCGATCTGCGCGGCTCGACCGGCATCAGCGAGAGCATCGGCCCCGACGAGATCATCCCGTTCCTGAACGACTATGCGCAGGCCGTGATCGATGCGATCCACGACGCCGGTGGCGACGTGCTGAAGCTGATCGGCGACGGCGTGCTCGCGATGTTCACCGGCGAGGACATGGCGCATGCCCGCCGCGCGGCGTTGCGCGCCGAGCATTTGTTCCGCAAGAACGTCGCGGCGCTGAACCTGCGGCGGGGCGCCGAGGGCCGTCCCACCACCTCCGCCTATATCGGCCTGCATGTCGGCGAGGTCTTTTACGGCAATATCGGCAGCGAGGACCGGCTTGATTTCACCGTGGTCGGTCCGACCGTGAACGAGGTCAGCCGCATCGCCTCGATGAGCCGTTCGGTCGATCGCGAGCTGCTGGCGTCGTCCGAGTTCTACAAGGGCCTCGACGCCGCCGGCCGCCGCTACCTTGTCTCCACCGGCCGCTACGCGCTGCGCGGCATCGGCCGCGCGCAGGATCTTTACACGCTCGATCCGGAAGTTGACGCGAGCGAGCCGGTGACGGGAAGCTACGAGCGGTATCTGACGGGGTAGGCCGGCTGTTCCAATGACGCGGACGGGCTAACACCTCACCGCCGCCTCATCGCCCACCATTTTCGGCTGCCGATCCAGCGCCACCGCGGGTGACAGCCAGATCACCAGCGCCTGCACGCCGAATACGCCCGCCGCGAGATACAGGCACGCTTCCGCGCTCCAGAGGCCGCCGACGATCGCGCCCAGCGCCGAGCCGAGCGGGCGGGCGCCGTAGCTCATGATGTTGATGGCGGAGACCCGTCCCAACAGGCGCGGCGGCGTCACCGACTGGCGCAGCGTCGTGGTCGAGATCACCCAGAGTATTGGTCCGACGCCGAGCAGGAAGAAGCTCAAGGCAGCGAGCCAGGGGGAGGGGATCAGCACTGTCAGCGCCATCACGACAGAGGCGGCGAAGCCCGTGACCGGGCCGAGGCCGACCACCGTGCCGAAGGCGATGCGCTTCATCACGCGCGTGGCGAACAGCGCGCCGATCACCATGCCGATTCCGTACATCGTCAGCACGGCGCCGACACCGGTCGCCGACAGGCCGAGATGGCGCACGGCGTAGGGCACGAACACGGCGATCTGCAGGAACCAGCCGGTGTTGAAGATGAACTGGGTGATGAACACCGGCCGCAGCAGCGGATGGTGAAACACAAAGGCCGCGCCCTCCCGGATGTCCTGGAACGGATGCCGCCGCGGCGAAGGCGCGCGTGCGGGCTCGTAGATGCCGGAGAGCAGCACGACCGCAATGGCCGAGAGCGCCGCCGCAAAGCCGAAGGCCGGGCTCGCGCCCCACCAGCCCACCAGCACGCCGCCGAGCGCAGGCCCGCTGGCGAAGGCGATGGTGCGTGCGAGCTCGATGCGGGCATTGGCCGCCGGCAGGAGGTCCGACCTCACCAGCGAGGGCACCAGCGCCGGCGCCGCCACGCTGTAGACGACGGTGCCGCACACTGCAGCGAAGCCGAGCAGCGCCAGCAGCGAAAGATTAAGCGCGCCGAGCGCGAGCAGCAGCACGATCGCTGCGAGCGCGACGGCCCGCAATGCCTCGGCGCCCGCCATCAGCGAACGGCGGGAGATGCGGTCGGCGAGCAGGCCGGCCGGAATGGCGAACAGCACGAAGGGCAGCGTGAGGGCGGTCTGCAGCAGTCCGGTCTGGCCCTCGGCCACGCCGAGCGTCAGCACGGCGACCATCGGGGCGGCGGCCAGCGCGATCTGCTCGGCCGATTGCGCCGCGAGATTGGACCAGGCGAGGCGGTTGAAAGTGTCGGGAAGGCGGGGCGTGGCTGACATGGCTCATATCCTGCAAAGTCGAATTTGCGCCAGTATCCGGCCTTCAGCGCGGCCAAACCCACCCGCTTCCCGACAGCACCGGGCATCACGGCCCAGACGGAACCGATGCGGCTAGATGCAGTTGCAAATGAGTTGCAATAAGGCCCGACTTCGGTATTCTGATCCCATGGATGCACGATCACCTGACCTGACCCGTGACACCGCCGGCTGGCGCCTCGATGCTCCCACCACCAAGAGCCTCGCCGAGGTGAACGCCTCGGTGGCAATCCCGACCGCAGGGGTATGGTGGCGCCGGCTGCTCGCTTTTGTCGGTCCGGGCTATCTGGTGTCGGTTGGCTATATGGACCCCGGCAATTGGGCGACCGATCTCGCCGGCGGGTCAAAGTTCGGCTACACGCTGCTCTCGGTCATCCTGCTCTCGAACCTGATGGCGATCCTGCTGCAGTCGCTGGCGGCACGGCTCGGCATCGTCACCGATCGCGACCTCGCGCAGGCCTGCCGCGCGACCTATTCGCCGGCCGTGAACTTCATCCTGTGGCTCGCCTGCGAGGCGGCGATCATCGCCTGCGATCTCGCCGAGGTCATCGGCACCGCGATTGCGCTCAAGCTGCTGTTCGGCATTCCCCTGATCGGCGGCGCCTTGATCGCTGCGCTGGATGCCTTTTTGCTGCTCATCCTGATGAACCGTGGCTTCCGTTTCCTCGAAGCCTTCGTCATCGCGCTGCTCGTCGTGATCGCAGTTTGCTTCACGGTCCAGCTTGCCGCTGCGGCGCCGCCGGTTGCCGATATGCTCCGGGGATTTGTGCCGAAGACCGAGATCTTCACCAACCCTGAAATGCTCTACATCGCGATCGGCATCATCGGCGCGACCGTGATGCCGCATAATCTCTATCTGCACTCCTCGATCGTGCAGACGCGCGCCTATGAGCGCAACGACACCGGCCGGCGCGAGGCGATCAAATGGGCGACGACGGACTCGACCATCGCGCTGATGCTGGCGCTGTTCATCAACGCGGCGATCCTCGTGGTCGCCGCCGCAACCTTCCACAAGAGCGGCCATTCCGACGTTGCCGAGATCGGCCAGGCCTTCGAGCTGCTGTCGCCCTTGCTTGGTCTGGGCATCGCTTCGACGCTGTTCGCGGTGGCGCTGCTCGCCTCCGGCCTCAATTCAACCGTCACTGCGACGCTCGCCGGCCAGATCGTGATGGAAGGCTTTTTGGATTTGCGTCTGCCGAGCTGGGCGCGCCGCCTGCTCACGCGCGGTATCGCGATCATTCCGGTGATCGTGGTCACCGCGATCTATGGCGAGCGCGGCACGGCCGATCTGCTGGTATTCAGCCAAGTCGTGCTGTCGATGCAATTGCCCTTCGCCGTCATCCCGCTGGTCCGCTTCGTCTCCGACCGCCGCAAGATGGGCAAGTTCGCCATACCGGTGTGGGTCGCCGCGATCGCGTGGATCGTCGCGGCCATCATCGTGGTTTTGAATCTGAAGCTGCTGGTGGATACGCTGTTCGCATCGTGATTGTTGCGCGCGACTGCGCATCAAGTGCTGAGGCTGCAATTACGCATTTGGCTTCCGGCCAACCGGGCGTCGCGGCTGGTAAGGACTGCGGGGATTTACGTCGAGATCGACAATCTTCACGCATTGTTGGCGCTCGCGATGGCTTGAGCCCGCGTGCCATTTTCCCTTCTGAAGCTCGACCTTCGTCATCTCCGCCAGCTTAAAGCACTTCCATGCCCCTCCGGGCGGCAAGCCTTTGCTGGAGCTGCCGGCAAACTGAAAGGCGAGCGTGCGTTCCTCGCCATCGGTATGGCCCAGTATTGCGGGGCAAATTGAACGCCGGTGCCCTTGATAGACACAGTGCACCTGCTGGCGCTCGACCATGCCCCGCGCGATCAGATCATAGGTGCTCGACAAGGAAACCTCCGGCGCTGGTCCCATCCTCGCAGTTACGAACTGCAGGCTTATGAGGTCGGCGCGCCGATCAATCCTGCGGCTCGGACGCCGCATCGCCCTGGGCGTCGATGCGCAGCCAGCCCGACGGCGCGAGCCGCTGCTGGGGCAGGAAGCGGGCCTTGTAGTCCATCTTCTTGGAGCCTTCGATCCAGTAGCCGAGATAGACGTAAGGCAGCCCTTGCCGGCGAGCGCGGGCGATGTGGTCGAGGATCATGAAGGTGCCCATCGAGCGGCTGACTTCGCTGGGCTCGAAGAACGAATAGACCATCGACAGGCCATCGCTGAGCACGTCGGTGAGCGCCACCGCGATCAGCTCCTCGCCGCGGCCGGTGATGCCGCTGTCGACGCCGCGCTTGCGGTACTCGATGATGCGGGTCTCGACGTGGCTGTCCTCGACCATCATGGCGTAGTCGAGCACGGTCATGTCGGCCATGCCGCCATGGCGGTGGCGGGAATCGAGATAGGCGCGGAACACCGAATATTGCTCGGAGGTCGGCACTGCGCTGCGCTGTTCGCCGATGATGTCGGCGTTGCGCGCGATCACTTTTCGGAAGTTGCGGGAGGGGCGGAATTCGTTGGCGACGACCCGGACCGAGACGCAGGCGCGGCACTGGTCGCAGGCCGGCCGGTAGGCGATCGACTGGCTGCGACGGAAGCCGCCATGGGTCAGGAGGTCGTTGAGATCACCGGCGCGTTCACCCACCAGGTGCGTAAACACCTTGCGCTCGTGCCGGCCCGGCAGATAGGGGCAGGGGGAGGGCGCCGTGAGGTAAAATTGGGGGGTGTCGCGCGAGTGCTGGGTCAAGGGACGTCGTGGGCCTCCAGAGTGGGTATCAGCATCGCGCTACGAAAGCTCCCGGTCAATCGGTCTGCTGGGCAGGTCAGATCGGTCAGTTTAGTCGGTCCTGGTTGATAGGTCCTTGATCACCCGGTTCCTCAGTAGGGTCTTGCGGCCTGCGGCACGGGCGCACGAACGGAATTGTTGACGACGACCGTTCCCAGCACGAAATCATGCAGCAGGCGCCGACGGCCGTTGAACAGGCCGACCAGGACGACGAATGGCGACAGGAACGAGACGGTCACCCAGAACAGCACGGCGTGGGTGGCGCCGAGCACGAAATAGCCCGGCGCGCCGTACCAGGTGCGCAACTCCAGATCCATCAGGCGCATGCCGATCGTCGCCGACGACGGACCGCCGATGCAGGCGCCGTAATAGACGATGGCCCAGATCACCGAGGCCGGCCAGGCCAGCCAGAACAACGCCCAGCCGATGCCGAGCGTGACCACGCCGAACACCGCGATGAAGAGGTAGCCGAGGATCACCGGCACCGAGATCACGACCATGTCGATCAGGAAGGCGAACGCCCGCCGCGTCGCAACACCGCGGAACAGTTCCGGATGCAGATAAGGGTCGTAAGCGTGCGGCTGCGCCCCGCCGTCATTGCGCCAGGCGTTGCCCGAATCCGAATAAGACATGACCGTCTCCCAAGGGAAAACTCCCGTGGCAGGACATGGGAACAGGCCGTCCGTGTGCCAAGGGCGCGCTGGCGTTAACAAACCGAAATATTCGGGCGATTCGGCGGCGGTGGGGCATGGAGGTGAGGGGCGCCGGCGCCGCACCTCCGGCGTCGTCCCGGCGAAGGCCGGGACCCATAACCACAGGCGGCAGTTTGGCGAAGACTAGTAGTGATCCTTCGCCGGTATCAATACCGGGCATCACGGATAGATCACGCGGTATGGGTCCCGGCCTTCGCCGGGACGACGCTGTGGACCTACCCCGACACCCGCAGCTTCTCCGCCACCTTCGGCGCAAAATAGCTCAACACGCCATCCGCGCCGGCGCGTTTGAACGCCAATAGGCTCTCCATCATGGCGCGGTCGCCGTCGAGCCAGCCGTTGTTCGCGGCGGCCGCGATCATCGCGTATTCGCCGGAGACCTGGTAGGCGAAGGTCGGCATCGCAAAGGTGTCCTTCACGCGGCGGACGACGTCGAGATAGGGCATGCCGGGCTTCACCATCACCATGTCGGCGCCCTCGGCGATGTCGAGCTCGACCTCGCGCAGCGCCTCGTCGGTGTTGGCGTTGTCCATCTGGTAGGTGCGCTTGTCGCCGGTGAGCGTCTTGGCCGAGCCGATAGCGTCGCGGAACGGGCCGTAGAAGGCGGAGGCGTATTTTGCGGCATAGGCCATGATCTGCACATCGATCAGGCCGGTGTGATCCAGGCCCTCGCGGATCGCGGCGACGCGGCCGTCCATCATGTCGGAGGGCGCGATGATGTCGCAGCCGGCTTCGGCCTGCACCAGAGCCTGACGCACCAGCACGGCGACCGTCTCGTCGTTCAGGATCTTGCCGTCGGAGATCAGGCCGTCATGGCCGTGGCTGGTGAAGGGATCGAGCGCGACGTCGCAGAGAATGCCGATCTCCGGAAACTCCTTCTTGATCGCGCGCACCGCCTGACAGACCAGATTGTCCGGGTTGGTGGCTTCCGAGCCGTCCTCGTCGCGCAAGGACGGGTCGGTGTAGGGAAATAGCGCGAGACAGGGGATGGTGAGCTTCATCGCGCGCTCGGCCTCGCGCACGGCCTGGTCGACGCTGAGGCGGTCGACGCCCGGCATCGAGGCGATCTGCTCGCGCTTGTTGTGGCCGTCGATCAAAAACAGCGGCCAGATCAGATCGTCGGTGGTGAGCACGTTCTCGCGCACCATGCGCCGGGCCCATTCGGCCTTGCGGTTGCGGCGCGGGCGGACGGTCAGATCGAGGGCAGGGGAGGCGGCAGCGCCATCCCGGCGCGAAACCTCGCGCAATTCGATCGGACGTCCGTATTTGATCGCCATCACTCTTCCTCCGGCTGGAATTATTCTTATACCAGCTCGCATGGTTCCCGTCACCGCGGCCTTGACCTGCCGCAAGGAATGGCAGGCGATTGATTTTGCGGGGCAAAGCAGCCAGAAGGGGGCCATGTCCGAGATCTCCACCCGCGATGCGGCCCGCGACAGCGCCAGGGACGCCGTCAGAGACAATGCCAGAGACAACGCAATGTCGGTGGCGGCGATCTCGTCGGAGCGCGCCGAGTCCGACGACAATGTCTGGACGCGCCGGCTCGTGCTGTTCCTGCGGGTGATGGCACTGCTCTCGATCCTGAAGGGTCTCTATCACTGGGCGCAGGTCACCGGCTTCGTCGGCGGCGAGGACGAGGCGTTCGAGAACCAGTCGATGGCCTGGCAGGCCGCCACCGTCTACTTCGCCGTGATCGAGCTCGTCGCGGCCGTCGGCCTGTGGCTGGCCACGCCCTGGGGCGCGGTGGTGTGGCTGACGACCGTGGTGTCGATGGCGGTGATCGAGCTGATGTTCCCGGGCATCTACGGCGGCAGCCTGATCGTGGTCGGGGTCGAAGCCTTCATGCTGGCCGCCTATCTCGCGCTCGCCTGGATGGCCGCGCGCGAACGGCCGCCATAGCGATCTCGCACGGGCACGCATCTTGTAGGATGGGTAGAGCGCAGCGAAACCCATCAATGCTGCCTCACGAGATGATGGGTTTCGCTGCGCTCTACCCATCCTACGATCTGTTCAGCTCCGGGACACGCAAGGTTTCACGCGCGCTTGGTTGACCGCTGGTTGCGTAAAATTCGAGGTAACTTTTCGTTGACTCCGTGTATTCCGCCACAGCTCTTACGCGGCCGTTTCGAAACGGGGCGGGGCTGTTCTGGAATGCGACATCAGGGGCGGACGGAGGGTGAACAGGACCTTGCGAGAGTCAATAGACGGTTGCGAAAAGCCCTTGTGGCACAGGCTTAATCCGCAATTCACTGTCTTAAATTCATGATCTCTTTATTCTCTTATTTAAGCCGATCTTCAAACGGCTCCCCTTAAGTTGCACCTATCAGACGGAGCACAAGTTTCGTCGAATGAGTGTCGATAAAAACGACAACAGGGGAAGTGTCATGATGAAAGCCGTCGCAACTGCGGCAGATACCGCAGAGCGCGTCTCCGGCCAGCAGGGTTCGGTGCAGACGCTCTATCTGGAAGCCTTGACTCTGGTGGAGCGGCTGCATCGCCGGCTGCTCGACGTCATCAAGGACGAGTTCGATCGCCGCGGCCGCGCGGACATCAATTCGGTGCAGGCACTCCTGCTCTACAACATCGGCGACAAGGAGCTGACCGCGGGCGAACTGCGCACGCGCGGTTATTACCTCGGCTCCAACGTCTCCTACAATCTGAAGAAGCTCGTCGAGCTCGGCTTCCTCGATCATCAGCGCTCGCGCGTCGATCGCCGCTCGGTGCGCATCCGCCTGACGCCGCAGGGCCAGGAAGTCCGCCGCATCGTCGACTCGCTCTACCAGAAGCACGTCAAGACGGTTGAGCAGGTCGGCGGCATCTCGGGCGAGGAATTCTCGACCCTCAACAAGTCGCTGCACCGCCTCGAGCGGTTCTGGACCGACCAGATCCTGTATCGTCTCTGAGCACTTTCGACGGGACTTTTCGACGGGATTTGGCCAAGCCGGCCCACAACAAGACCGGCAAGCCTCCCGAAAAAGCCTCCCGGACGTGCCTGGACTTCCCCAAGCGCACCGGCCCGGCTCTGCCCGGACCGGTGCGTCTTGTCATCTCGCGGGTGCGAAAAAAATCGCCAAGCCTCGGGAACGAGTTCCCGGTCCCGCGCTTATCCCCTTCGGATCGGAGGCTGGACGATGCTGGTGGAGCGTGGCTTGGGGGCGATGAACGTGGAACTCGTGAGCGAGGCCTACGCCATCGCCGCGAACTATCTTCGCCGCTCCGGCGCGATCGCCGACACCCTCGTCACCGACGAACACCTGCTCGAGATCGTCATCAAACTGCTCCAGCACGGCGAACTCAACAAGATCAGGCTGGCCAACAAGGCCATCGCCAGGTTTGAGGCGCGGTCCGAGGTCAAAGCGGTTGCCTGATCACGATTCCCTACATGCCAGAGAACCAGAGGGTGCCATGGAAGCTGCCATCGACCGCATCATGCAGACCTATGACCTGCTCGCCAACCGCACGTCAGCGGCGAGCGCCGAGGCAAGGGTCAAGGTCACGAACTATCTCAATACGTTGATGGAAGCCGGCGAGAAGGACACCCACCGGTTGACGGTGTGCGGCCTGACCTATCTGCGCCAGCTCGACGGCAGCGTGGACCCCGTGAAGGCGGGGTATACCGGGCTGTAGGGTGGCCGGCCGCCATCGGCTGGCTGCGCGCGGCGTTTGAGGCCAAAGCGGCCCCTTTTCGGACAAGGGCGACCGGGCGGCTCGACAGGACCGCCCAGCCCCGCCGCATCTTCCAATCTCCACCATATCTTGCACAAATGTCCGCCCTGACCCGCAAACCCTTGGCCTGTTGCGGGCGATGTGGTAGATCGCGCTCGCCGCTTCCGATCGCCACACCAGACCGCCCGCAGCCCACCAAAAGGCTGTGGCGGTGGAGATATTCGCAAGATGACACTCGCCAAAACCGCCTCCGCGCCCGATTCGTTTTTCAGCGCCTCGCTCGATCACGCCGACCCGGAAATCGCAGCCGCCATCAAGGGCGAACTCGGCCGGCAGCGTCATGAGGTCGAGCTGATCGCCTCCGAGAACATCGTCAGCCGTGCCGTGCTGGAAGCGCAGGGTTCGGTGATGACCAACAAATACGCGGAAGGCTATCCGGGCGCGCGCTATTACGGCGGTTGTGAGTGGGTCGACGTCGCCGAGAACCTCGCGATCGATCGCGCCAAGAAGTTGTTCGGCGCCAATTTCGCAAATGTGCAGCCGAACTCCGGCAGCCAGATGAACCAGGCGGTGTTTCTGGCGCTGCTGCAGCCCGGCGACACCTTCATGGGTCTCGATCTTGCGGCCGGCGGCCATCTCACCCACGGCTCGCCCGTCAACATGAGCGGCAAATGGTTCAAGGCGGCGCACTACACCGTGCGCCGCGAGGACCAGATCATCGACATGGACGCGGTCGCCAAGCAGGCCGAAGAGATCAAGCCGAAGCTGATCGTCGCGGGCGGCTCGGCCTATTCGCGCGCCTGGGACTTCAAGCGTTTCCGCGAGATCGCGGACTCTGTCGGCGCGTATCTGCTGGTCGACATGGCGCATTTCGCCGGTCTCGTCGCCGGCGGCGTGCATGCTTCGCCCGTGCCGCACGCCCACATCACCACGACGACGACGCACAAGTCGCTGCGCGGTCCGCGCGGTGGCCTGATGCTGTGGAATGACGAGGCGCTGACCAAGAAGTTCAACTCGGCGATCTTCCCGGGCCTGCAGGGCGGCCCCCTGATGCACGTGATCGCGGCGAAGGCGGTCGCCTTCGGTGAGGCGCTGCGTCCGGACTTCAAGGTCTATGCGAAGAACGTGGTCGAGAACGCCAAGGCGCTGGCCGAGGCGATGAAGAGCCACGGCTTCGATATTGTCTCCGGCGGCACCGATAACCATTTGATGCTGGTCGACCTCCGGCCGAAAGGTCTGAAGGGCAACGCCTCGGAGAAGGCGCTGGTTCGCGCCGCCATCACCTGCAACAAGAACGGCATTCCCTTCGACCCCGAGTCGCCGTTTGTCACCTCCGGTATTCGTCTCGGCACGCCCGCAGCAACCACCCGCGGTTTCGGCATAGCCGAATTCCAGCAGGTCGGCGCCATGATCGCAGAGGTCCTCAATGCGATCGCGCAGTCCGACGACGGCAAGGCGCCGCTGGTCGAAGCCGCCATCAAGGAACGGGTCAAGGCGCTCACCGACCGATTCCCGATCTACCAGTAAGGTCTAGGTTCAACGGATGCGCTGCCCGAACTGCAACAGTCTCGATACGCAGGTAAAGGACTCGCGTCCGACCGAGGACTCCGCCGTGATCCGCAGGCGGCGCGTGTGCGTCGCCTGCAATTTCCGCTTCACCACCTTCGAGCGCGTGCAGCTGCGCGAGCTCACGGTGATCAAGCGCAATGGCCGCCGCGTGCCGTTCGACCGCGACAAGCTGATGCGCTCGGTGTCGATCTCATTGCGCAAGCGGCAGGTTGAGCCGGAGCGGGTCGAGAAGATGGTCTCCACCATCGTGCGCGAGCTCGAGACCGGGGGAGAGGCCGAGATCTCCTCCGAGGTGATCGGCGAGACCGTGATGGAGCATCTGCGCACGCTCGACGACGTCGCCTATGTCCGCTTCGCCTCGGTCTACCGCAATTTCCGCGAGGCCAAGGATTTCGCCGACGTGCTCGGCGAGCTCTCCGGTGAGGAGGAAGCGCGGCTCGCCGCGATCCGCAAATGATCTTCCGCATCCTGGAAGATCAGTTCGCCCAGAAGATTCGCGAAACCAAGGACGCCGATCGCCGCTTCATGCAGCTGGCGCTGGCGCTCGGCCGGCGCGGGCAGGGGCGCACCTGGCCCAATCCGGCCGTCGGCGCCGTCATCGTGAAAGACGGCGTCATGGTCGGTCGCGGCTGGACGCAGCCGGGCGGTCGTCCCCATGCCGAGCCTGAAGCGCTGCGGCGTGCGGGCGAGGCCGCGCGCGGCGCTACGCTCTACGTCACGCTGGAGCCATGCTCGCATTTCGGCAAGTCGCCGCCTTGTGCCGATGCCGTGATCGCCGCCGGCATCACGCGGGTCGTGGCTGCGATCGAGGATCCCAACCCGGAAGTCGCGGGTCAGGGTCACGCGCGCCTGCGTGCCGCCGGCATCAATGTGGATGTGGGCCTGTGCGCGGCGGAGGCCGCCTTCGATCATGCCGGGCATTTCCGACGCATCCGGGATCACCGCCCCCATGTGATCCTGAAGCTCGCGGTCTCGCCCGACGGCAAGATCGGCGCCGCCGGCGGCAAGCCGGTCGCGATCACCGGCGAGGCCGCGCGCAACCGCGTGCATCTTTTGCGCGCGCAGAGCGACGCCATCCTGGTCGGTATCGGCACGGTGCTGGCGGACGATCCCCAGCTCAACTGCCGCCTGCCGGGGATGGAAGCGCGTTCTCCGGTGCGTGTCGTGCTCGACCAGAGTTTGCGCATTCCGGCTTCCAGCCAGCTCGTGCGCTCCGCACGCGAGACGCAGCTTTGGGTGATCAGCTCCGAGCTGGCGGAAGCCGCGGCCGCCACGCGGCTCGGAGCAGCGGGCGCCCAGATCATTCGCATACCGCCTGGAAGTGCGTCCGGCCTCGATCTTCCCGCCGTGCTGCATGCGCTGGCCGAGAAAGGCATTACGCGGCTGCTGGTCGAAGGCGGCAGCCGCGTGGCGGCGTCGTTCGTCGCGGCCAACCTCGCCGACCAGATCTGGCTGTTCCGCGGCGCGGAAGAGGTGGGTGCTGGCGGCGTCGATGCGCTCGATGCATTGCCCCTGTCGAAAATCACGCAGTCGCAGGCCTACAAGGTTCATGCTAGCGAGACATTCGATCACGATACTCTCACAATCTACGAGCGCGCCTAACATGTTCACCGGCATTGTCACCGATATCGGCGAGATCGTCGGCTTTACGCCGACGGCGCAGGGCCAGTTGCACCGGCTGCGCATCGCCTGCCGCTATGATCAGACCACCATTGCCGATGGCGCCTCGATCGCCTGCAACGGCGTCTGCTTGACGGTGGTCGCCTCGGGCGTCGCCGGCGGCAAAGACTCTGCTCAAAGGACTTGGTTCGATGTCGATGCCGCGGCCGAGACCCTGGCGCTGACGACGGCAAAGCACTGGCAGGTCGGCACCAGGCTCAACCTCGAACGGGCGCTGAAAAT
Source organism: Bradyrhizobium sp. 21 (assembly GCF_023073335.1). Lineage (GTDB taxonomy): Bacteria > Pseudomonadota > Alphaproteobacteria > Rhizobiales > Xanthobacteraceae > Bradyrhizobium. The sequence continues at coordinate 251,001 of NZ_JADPJG010000006.1, read as the reverse complement.
CGGCGACGAGCTCGGCGGCCATATCGTCGCCGGTCATGCCGACGGTATCGCCACCCTCGTCAGCCGCGAGGACCTGCCCGACATGGCGCGGTTCGAGCTCTCGACGACGCGGGAGCTGGCGCGGTTCATCGCCACCAAGGGCTCTATCACGCTCGACGGCGTCTCGCTGACGGTCAATACGGTGAAGGACGTGACCTTTTCGGTGCTGATCATCCCGCACACGCTGACGGTCACGACGATCGGCGGCTGGAAGGCGGGGAGCGAGGTCAATATCGAGGTTGACCTGATGGCCCGCTACGCGGCGCGGCTGACGGAAATGAAGTGACCGCGTCTTTAAACTTGGCTTACCCGCTGGCGGCGACTACATAGCGCCAACCTCTCTGCAACGGATTGACGATGGCTGACGCACGGCGTGCACCCCTGAAGGACCAGACCGACATTTCCGGCGCGCGCGCGCTGATTGTCGAGGCGCGGTTCTATGACGACCTCCAGGACGCGCTTCTGGACGGCGCAGTCGCCGAGCTGAAGGCAGCCGGCCTGACCCATGACGTCATCACCGTTCCCGGCGCGCTGGAGATCCCGGCGGCGGTCGCCATCGCGGTCGATGCGGCCGCGGCCAACGGCAAGCCCTATGACGCCGCGATCGCGCTCGGCTGCGTGATCCGTGGCGACACCATTCATTTCGAGATCGTCTCGCAGGAATCCTCGCGCGCGCTGATGGACCTGGCTGTGACGCGCAAGCTGCCGCTCGGCAACGGCATCCTCACCGTCAACAATGAGGCGCAGGCCTGGGCGCGGGCGCGCGCCAGCGAGCTTAACAAGGGCGGCGATGCCGCGCGGGCCGCGATTGCGATGCTGCGCATCAAGCGCCGGCTGGCGCGGGCTTGATCATGGCCGATAACAGCAAAAAGCCGCCGGTGGGCACCGAGAAGAAAGCGAACCGGCGCGGTGCGGCGCGGCTCGCGGCCGTGCAGGCGCTCTACCAGATGGACATCGCCGGCGCCGGCATCAACGACATCTTTGCCGAGTTCGAGAGCCACTGGCTCGGCAACGAGGTCGAGGGCGACACCTACCTTCCGGCGGAAGCCGCGTTCTTCCGCGACGTCGTCTCCGGTGTCGTGCGCGACCAGAAGAAGCTCGATCCCCTGATCGACGAGGCGCTGTCCAAGGGCTGGCCATTGAAGCGCATCGAGGCGATCCTGCGCGCGGTGTTGCGGGCCGGGGCCTACGAACTGGAGCACCGCAAGGATGTGCCGGGCCGCGTCGTGGTCTCCGAATATGTCGACGTTGCCAACGCCTTCGTCGACCGCGAGGAGACCGGCATGGTCAACGCGGTGCTCGACCAGATCGGCCGGCAGTTTCGCGGTGACGAGTTCGGGCGGGGGTAGGCACCCGCAAGGCGGTGAAGTGATGCGACGCAGCTGCCACATGCTCTTCCGTCATGCCTCGCGAAGGCGGGGCACCCAGTACGCCGCGGCCTATCGATGTCATACGACGGTCTCTGGAATACTGGATCGCCCGGTCGAGCCGGGCGATGACAGTCGAGAGTGGGGTTAGGCAGGTGGCAAACTCGCACAATCCCTCCGCCGAAGATTCCCTCATCGCGCGCTATTTCAAGCCGCTGGCGACCGATCCCGGGGCGCTGGGTTTGGTCGACGACGCCGCCATCCTCTCATCCAACGGCGAGGACATCGTCGTCACCACCGACGCGGTGGTGGAGGGCGTGCATTATCTTGCCGGCGACCCACCCGACACCATCGCGCGCAAGGCGCTGCGGGTGAACCTGTCGGACCTCGCGGCCAAGGGGGCGACGCCCGCCGGATTCGTGCTGACGCTGGCGCTGCGCAGCAAGGAGGATTCCTGGCTCAGGCCGTTCGCCGATGCGCTCGGCGAGGACGCCAGGATTTTCGCATGCCCGCTGCTCGGCGGCGACACGGTCTCGACGCCGGGACCGCAGATGATCTCGATCACCGCCTTTGGTCGCGTGCCGAAGGGGCGGATGGTCGGTCGTACCGGCGCCAGGCCGGGTGACCTTATCCTGGTGACGGGCACGATCGGCGATGCCGCGCTCGGCCTCGACGTGCTCACCGGCGGCGCGGTGGCCGCGGCGCTCGCGTCAGATCCCGCTGCGAGGGACGTGCTGGCCTCGCGCTACCGCATCCCACAGCCGCGCAATCTGCTGGCGCAGGCCGTGCGCGACCATGCGTCGGCCGCAATGGACGTCTCCGACGGGCTCGCCGGCGATCTGACGAAACTCTGTGCGGCGTCCGGCGTCTCGGCCACGGTCGACGTCGCGAGCATCCCTCTGTCGGCTGCTGCGGCCGGGCTGATCGCAGGCAATTTCGTTTGCGTTGAGACGCTGCTTGCCGGAGGCGACGATTACGAGGTGCTGTGCACGGTACCGCCGGCGCAAGGCGATGCACTGATTGCCGCTGGGCATTCGGCAGGCGTGGCTGTCACAGCGATAGGCACGATCGTAGCGGGTCATGAGCGGCCGCGCTTTTTGGACGGGCAGGGCCAGGAACTGGCCTTGAAACGGCTATCCTACAGCCACTTCTAGGAATCGCACCAAACCGACGACCGGGCGCTCAGGATTAGGCCTAAATACCTGCCGAGATCGGCCTTTTCGGCCTTATCCGGCGTTGCACCCTCAATTTGATTTTGGCAAGCTTGTGGCCGACTGGGGCCGCCCCTTCGGGCAGGGGGCGGCCTTGTTCAAAATCAAGGCGCCGCACCGCACGACGGAAAAACAAAAGGCGCCGGGGGTACGTTCATCAAGGATCTGAGGCAAAAAATCACATGACAGCATTATGGTTGATTGTGCTCTGCGGAGCGCTTTCCGTCGTCTACGCGATCTGGGCGACGTCTTCGGTTTTGGGTGCGGATGCGGGGTCGCCGCGCATGCAGGAGATCGCGGCTGCGGTGGCCGAGGGCGCGCAGGCCTATCTCAAGCGACAGTACATGACGATCGGCATGGTCGGCGTCGTGATCTTCGCCCTGCTGGCCTACTTCCTCGGCATGCTGGTCGCGATCGGCTTCCTGATCGGTGCGGTGTTGTCGGGCGCCGCGGGCTTCATCGGCATGAACGTCTCGGTTCGCGCGAACGTGCGCACTGCGCAGGCCGCGACGACATCGCTTGCCGGCGGCCTCGAGCTCGCCTTCAAGGCGGGCGCCATCACCGGCATGCTGGTCGCGGGTCTCGCGCTGCTTGGCGTGACCATCTATTTCGCCTATCTCACGCATGGCATGGGGCTGAAGGCCAACGACCGTGTCGTCGTCGATGCGCTGGTGGCGCTCGGCTTTGGCGCCTCGCTGATCTCGATCTTCGCCCGTCTCGGCGGCGGCATCTTCACCAAGGGTGCTGACGTCGGCGGCGACCTCGTCGGCAAGGTCGAGGCCGGCATTCCCGAGGACGATCCGCGCAACCCGGCGACCATCGCCGACAATGTCGGTGACAACGTCGGTGACTGCGCCGGCATGGCGGCCGATTTGTTCGAGACCTATGCGGTGACCGCGGTCGCCACCATGGTGCTCGCCGCGATCTTCTTCGCGACCTCGCCGCTGCTGATAAACATGATGACCCTGCCGCTCGCCATTGGCGGCGTCTGCATCATCACCTCGATCATAGGCACCTTTTTCGTCAAGCTCGGCGCCAGCCAGTCGATCATGGGTGCGCTCTACAAGGGCCTGATCGCGACCGGCGTGCTGTCGCTCGTGGGCGTCGCTGCCGTCATCTACTGGCTGATCGGTTTCGGCCCGCTGGAAGGCGTGAAGTATACCGGCATGGCGCTGTTCGAGTGCGGCGTCGTCGGCCTCGTCGTGACCGGGCTGATCATCGTGATCACCGAATACTATACCGGCACTGAGTATCGCCCGGTCAAGTCGATCGCGGCGTCGTCGGTCACCGGCCACGGCACCAACGTGATCCAGGGCTTGGCGATCTCGATGGAATCCACCGCCGGTCCGGCGCTGGTGATCATCGCCGGCATTCTCGTCACTTACAGCCTTGCCGGCTTGTTCGGCATTGCGATTGCGACCGCCACCATGCTGGCGCTGGCTGGCATGGTCGTGGCGCTCGACGCCTTCGGCCCGGTCACCGACAATGCCGGCGGCATTGCCGAAATGGCCGGTCTTCCGAAGGAAGTGCGCAAGTCCACCGACGCGCTCGACGCGGTCGGCAACACCACGAAGGCGGTCACCAAGGGCTATGCGATCGGCTCTGCCGGTCTCGGCGCGTTGGTGCTGTTCGCGGCTTACAATGAAGACCTCAAATACTTCATCGCCAACGCCCCGAAGTACCCGTACTTCCAAGGCGTGCTGCCGGACTTCTCGCTCAACAATCCCTACGTCGTCGTCGGCCTCTTGTTCGGCGGGCTGCTGCCGTATCTGTTCGGCGCGATGGGCATGACGGCCGTGGGCCGTGCGGCCAGCGCGATCGTCGAGGAGGTGCGGCGCCAGTTCCGCGAGAAGCCCGGCATCATGCAGGGCACCGACAAGCCGGACTACGGCAGGGCCGTCGACCTGCTGACCAAGGCGGCGATCAAGGAAATGATCATTCCGTCGCTGCTGCCGGTGCTTTCGCCGATCGTCGTCTATTTCGTGATCTACGCGATCGCGGGTGGCGGTGCGGCCGGCAAGTCGGCGGCGTTCTCCGCAGTGGGCGCGATGTTGCTCGGCGTGATCGTGACGGGCCTGTTCGTCGCAATCTCGATGACCTCGGGCGGCGGCGCCTGGGACAACGCCAAGAAGTACATCGAGGACGGTCACTACGGCGGCAAGGGCAGTGATGCCCACAAGGCAGCGGTGACCGGCGACACCGTCGGCGACCCCTACAAGGACACGGCCGGTCCAGCGGTCAACCCGATGATCAAGATCACCAACATCGTGGCCTTGCTGCTGCTGGCGATCCTCGCGCACTGAGCGGGATCATAGGTGCAAGACAAAACCCCGCGGCGCGAGCCGCGGGGTTTTTGTTTGATAAGTTGGACGCTCTCACCCCGTCATTGCGAAGAGCTCTTGCGACGAAGCAATCCAGGGTCTTTCCGCCGAGAGATTCTGGATTGCTTCGCTGCGCTCGCAATGACGGAAGTGGTGGCTACTGCACGTCCATCTGCAGCCCTTCCTTCTGGATGATGCCGGCGAACTTCTTCGTCTCGGCGTCCACGAACTCGGCAAACTGCGCCGGCGTGCCGTAGTCGGCGCGGGCGCCCATGGCGACGATGTTCTTCTTGACGTCGTCGCGCTCCAGCATCGCCTTGACCTGCAGATTGAGCGCGTCGAGAATGGCCGGCTGCACGCCCTTCGGCAGGAAAACCGAGAACCACGACGAGACGTCGAAAGCCGCCAGCTCCGGCGCGCTCTCGCGCATGGTCGGCAGGTTCGGCGCAAGGTCGCTACGCTCGGTCGTGGTGACGCAGAGGCCGGTGAGCGTGCCGTTCTGCACCTGCGGCAGGCTCGGATAGAGGTTGTCGAACAGGATCTGGATGTCGCCGGCGAGCGCGGCCTGCAGCGCAGGCCCGGCGCCGCGGAACGGGATGTGCGTCATCTTCAGGCCGGTGAGCTGGAGGAACCAGGCGCCGGTGAGGTGAGGGCTCTGGCCGACGCCGGAGGAGGCGTAGCTGAGCTTGTCCGGATTGGCCTTCAGATAAGCGATCAGCTCGGCGACCGACTTGATGCCGGTCTTCGGATGCGCCGAGACGATGTTCGGAATCCGGATCATGTTGGTAACAGGCTGGAGCTGGTCCGGCTTGTAGGTGAGGTTCTTGAAGATGCTGTAGGCGATCGCGTTCGGACCGGGATTGCCGATCAGGATGGTGTGGCCGTCCGGCTTGGAGCGGACCACCTCGGCGGTGCCGATCGTGCCGCCGCCGCCGGAGCGGTTTTCCACCACGGCCGATTGGCCCCAGGCGGTTTGCAGATGCGCGGCCAGGAGCCGGCCCATCACGTCGGTCGAACCGCCGGCGGCGGCCGGCACCACGATGCGGACGTTTTCGGTGGGCTTCCAGTCCGCCAGGCTCGATCGCGGCAGGATCGCTGCGGCCGAGAGGCCGGCAGCACCGGTCAGCACGCGACGGCGGGACAGAAATTTATCGAGCACGAATCCACTCCCTGCTTCTTGTTTTGCAGCGAGCGTATGGAACAGGACGGGCGACGGCAAGTCGCACGGAGCGGCACGACGCCGCAGGCTGAAGGCTCAGTTAAAGCTGAGCAGCTTGAAGATCGGCGCGAGGTAGCTCATCTCCTGACCCGACGTCGCCGTGGTCCGGCTGATGAAGTCGAAGATCTTGCCGTCCTGGAGGCCGTAATTCGCCAGCCGGCGCACGCGCCGGTTCTTGTCGAAATAGACCGCGATGACGCGCTGGTCGACCACCTTCTGGTTCATGAAAGCGACCACGCGCTCCGAGCGCTGCGAGATGTAGTAGAACACCTCGCCGTCGAGGGTTGCGACCGTGGAGGGGGTGCCCATCACGATCAGCACCTGATCCTGGCTCGCGCCGATCGGAATCTGCTCCAGCGCGCCGGGCGGCAGGATGTAACCCTTCTGGAACTGCTCGCCGGTGCAGCCCGCAAGCGCAACGCCAACCAGGGCCGCCGCCGCGAACAGGCGCAAGCCGCGCCAGCGTGCCTGGAAGCCGCGCCGCTTGTCTGCGCGCAGGCTGGTCTGGTTCATTATCGTCATAGCGGAACTGATTCCGTCCCCTTGCGTCGCGCGAGGCGCTGAAGTACCGGGCGGAGGCTCTGAATGCAACTCGCGCGCGCCCGCTTGCGGAAACCACAATGCTTTGGCCGTTCAATCACTTCAGGAAACCCCGGCTAACCCCGTCGGGCACCATTGAAGCCATCTATGGCATGATCGTGACGCAGGCGCGAGAACCCATATTTTACCGCGACTTGGGCGTGCCGGATACGGTTAACGGGCGTTTCGACCTGTTGCTGCTGCATCTCTGGCTGCTGCTGCGCCGCCTGCGCACGGTCCAAGGCGCCACCGACCAAGGCGCCACCGAGCAAGGCCCTATCAACCAAGGCGCCACCGAGCTGTCGCAGGCGCTGTTCGACCGCTTCTGCGAGGACATGGACGACAATCTGCGCGAGATGGGGATTGGCGACCAGACCGTGCCGAAGCGGATGCGGGCCTTTGGCGAGGCGTTTTACGGCCGGGTGCAGGCCTATGATCAGGCCATGGAAAGCGGCGGCGAGGCGCTGGCATCGGCGATCTGCAAGAATATCTTGAATGGGGCCGGCATGGACCAGGCGCAGCGGCTCGCGGCCTATGCCCGGGCGACCGAGGCCGATCTCGGCCGGACCGGCGAGGCCGCACTGCTGGGTGCGACCTTCAAGTTTCCCCCAGCGCTCACGGAGGGCATCACACCATGAGTCGACCGAATGCCGAATCCAGCCCCGATCCCTGGCGGTCCCCCGTCATCGTCACGCAAATTCCCGACACCGGCGTGCATCGCAAGCTCGAGGCATCGGCCGCCGAGCGGCAGGCCATGGCCGAGGTCGCGGGCGTGCGGGAGGTCCTCTCTGCCTCCGCCGACTTCGAAGTCGTGCCGAAAAGCGGCGGCCGATTCCAGGTCACCGGCAGTGTTCGCGCCCGGATCGGCCAGACCTGCGTGGTCACGCTCGACCCGATCGAAAGCGAGATCGAGGAGGAGGTGGACCTGATATTCGCCCCCGAGGCCGAGGCGCGCCGGCTGGCTGATCTGATCCAGGAGGGCCAGGACGACGAGAAGCCGCAGGAGGTCGTCGATTCGCCGGAGGCGATCGTCAACGGTGTGATCGACCTGGGCCGGCTTGCCACCGATGCGCTGTTCCTGGCGATCGATCCCTATCCGCGCAAGCCGGGGGCCGTGTTCGAGGCGGAGGTCACCGCCCCCGATCCGGAGGACCATCCGTTCGCGGCGCTGAAGGCCCTTCAGGACAAGAAGAAAGGCCAATAGCCGCGCCTTCCCCGTAACACCGCTTTGCTACGGGGCGTGAGGTGTTTGCGGGAGTGGTTTGAAAGGCCGATTTATCCATTTGATTCTTATATGTTTCTTGTGGAAATTCGGATCCGCCACCGGATCGCCCCGAATGCAAAAGGCTGGGGGCAAGAGGTTGTTTCAGGATAACAAAACGCTATTGTCGCGCCCCGGTCCTGGGCGCGGCGTGGCGCTAGGCCGGTCGCCATGTCCATGGCGAACCCATTACGCGGCCCCGCTCGTTCAAGGCCGCACCAGACCAGGTTTCCAGGACTTTTATGCCAAGCAAGGTTCGCATCGCGCTTGACGCCATGGGGGGCGACGCCGGCGCCGCCGTGGTCATTCCAGGCGCCGCCATCTCGCTTCACAGGCATCGCGAGATCGAGTTCCTGCTGGTCGGGGACCGCGCCAAGATCGAACCTGAACTCGATCGGCATCCCAAGCTCAAGGCCGCCTCGAAGATCATTCACACCGACGTTGCCGTCAGCGGAGAGGACAAGCCTAGCCAGGCTCTGCGGCGCGGCCGCAAAACCTCCTCGATGTGGCTTGCCATCGACGCGGTGAAGAGGGGTGAGGCGGACGTCGCGGTCTCCGCCGGCAATACCGGCGCGCTGATGGCGATGTCGCGATTCCATCTGCGCACGCTGCCCGGGATCGACCGCCCGGCGATCGCCGGGATGTGGCCGACCAAGCGCGGCGATTCCGTCGTGCTCGACCTCGGCGCCAGCATTGGCGGCGACGCGCACCATCTGGTGTCGCTCGCGGTCATGGGTGCTGCGATGGCGAGCGTGTTGTTCAACAAGCCGCGTCCCACGGTCGGTCTGCTCAATATCGGGGTCGAGGAGATCAAGGGGCACGAGGAAATCCGCGACGCCGGCGAAATCCTGCGCGCGAGGAACCTGCCGGAGCTCGACTATGTCGGTTTCGTCGAAGGCGACGGCATCGGCAAGGGGCTGACCGACGTCATTGTCACCGAGGGCTACAGTGGCAACATCGCGCTCAAGGCCGCCGAGGGAACCGCTCGCCAGATGGCGGAGTTGCTTCGCGAGGGGATGCAGCGGAGCTGGGTGTCCAAGCTCGGCTACCTCTTCGCCCGCGGCGCCTTCCAGGCCCTGCGCAACAAGATGGATCCGAACAAGTCCAACGGGGGCGTGTTGCTCGGGTTGAACGGGATCGTGGTCAAGAGCCATGGCGGAATCAGCGCCGAAGGCTTTGCCTATGCCATCGATGTTGGCTATGAGATGGTCAAATTCGATCTCCTCAACAAGATCAACCAGATGCTAAACCGCGAAGGTGGTGCACTCAGTTCCGTGCAGGCCGCGCAGGAGGCTGTTTCGTGACTCAAATTCGTTCGGTCTTGCTGGGCTGCGGCTCCTATCTGCCGGAGCAGGTGGTGACCAACGCCCAATTGGCGGCGCGCATTGACACGTCCGACGAATGGATTGTGCAGCGCACCGGCATTCGCGAGCGGCACATCGCGGCCGAGGGCGAGTTCACCTCGCATTTGGCGCTCAAGGCGGCGCAGGCAGCCCTCACGGATGCCGGCCTGGACGCGCAGTCGATCGACCTGATCGTGCTGGCGACCTCGACGCCCGACAACACCTTCCCCGCCAGCGCGGTCGCCGTGCAGCACGGGCTCGGCATCAACCATGGCGCGGCCTTCGACCTTCAGGCGGTGTGCTCGGGCTTCGTGTTCGGGCTCGCCACCGCCGACAATTTCCTGCGCACCGGCGCCTTCAAGCGCGCGCTGGTGATCGGCGCGGAAACCTTCTCGCGCATCCTGGACTGGAACGACCGCGGCACCTGCGTGCTGTTCGGCGACGGCGCCGGCGCGGTGGTGCTGGAGGCGCAGGAGCAGCCGGGCAATGCCGCAACCGACCGCGGCATCGTCACCACGCATTTGCGCTCCGACGGCCGCCACAAGGCAAAGCTGTTCGTCGACGGCGGGCCGTCCTCGACCCAGACCGTCGGCCATCTGCGCATGGAGGGCCGCGAGGTCTTCAAGCACGCGGTCGGCATGATCACCGACGTGATCGTCGACGCCTTCGAGGCAACCGGGCTCAATGCCGACAGCATCGACTGGTTCGTGCCGCACCAGGCCAACAAGCGAATCATCGACGCCTCCGCGCACAAGCTCCATATCGCGCCGGAGAAGGTGGTGCTGACGGTGGACCGTCACGGCAACACCTCGGCGGCCTCGATCCCGCTGGCGCTTGCGGTGGCGCGCAAGGACGGCCGGATCAAGCGCGGCGACCTGGTTTTGCTGGAAGCGATGGGCGGCGGCTTCACCTGGGGCTCGGCCTTGGTGCGCTGGTAAGCCACACTCGCTAAAATTTCGCTCGAATCAGCGCGGATTATCGATGCTTCTGCATTGATGAGCGCTGTTGACCGCCGTATCGTAAGCTCATAATTTCAGACAACAATTGTTCGCCGTGATGTGGGGCAGGGCGATGACCGATCAAAGTAAAACCGTAACGCGTGTCGATCTGTGCGAAGCCGTCTACCAGAAGGTGGGGTTGTCGCGCACGGAATCGTCTGCCTTCGTGGAACTCGTGCTGAAGGAGATCACCGACTGCCTTGAGAAAGGCGAGACGGTGAAGCTGTCCTCGTTCGGCTCCTTCATGGTCCGCAAGAAGGGTCAGCGCATCGGTCGCAACCCGAAGACCGGCACCGAGGTGCCGATCTCGCCGCGCCGGGTCATGGTGTTCAAGCCATCGGCGATCCTGAAGCAGCGGATCAACGCCCAGCACCGCACCAATGGCGACGCCAGCAAGGCGCAACCCGAGGCGTAATCCGCCCTCCGGACAAGGATTAGGCATTTGGACAAGGCGCCGGATGCGTTCCGAACCATCAGCGAAGTAGCGCAGGAACTCGACATTCCGCAGCACGTGCTGCGGTTCTGGGAGACCCGCTTCGCCCAGATCAAGCCGATGAAGCGCAGCGGCGGCCGCCGCTATTACCGCCCCGACGACGTCGACCTGCTCAAGGGCATCCGCCGTCTGCTCTACGGGGAGGGCTACACCATCCGCGGGGTGCAGCGAATCCTCAAAGAACACGGCATCAAGTCGGTGCAGGGGCTGGCCGACGGTGCGGCCGCGGTCTCCTTCGGGGCGATCGAGGACGCCATCGGCGCCAGCCTGATCGAGCCCGACGACGAGGCGCCCATCAAGGGCGTCACCGATGCCGATGAAGACGACTACCAGGGCGACGAGGAGGAGGGCATCGACTTCCGTTTCACGGAGGTCGACGACGACGACATCCTGACCAC
>NZ_JADPJG010000006.1:198401-239716 GCF_023073335.1 Bradyrhizobium sp. 21 | reverse complement strand
GCCGCGCCCGCCGGCCCCAGCGCGCTGGACCGGGAGCGGCTCGGACGGGTGCTCGCCGACCTCGTCGCGTGCCGGGACATGCTGGACCAGGCGCTGAAGGACGGGTAGGGCCTTTTTCCTCGGCTTTGCCGGCAGTTCCGGGGGCTTTGGACGGCGACACCAAAATGGTGTGACCTTGCCTTGCGCAAAGCGGCGATCCTAGCTAATGGAACGACGTTCGGAGCGTGGCGCAGCCCGGTTAGCGCACTAGTCTGGGAGACTAGGGGTCGGAGGTTCAAATCCTCTCGCTCCGACCATTTTTCTCAAAGCATCTGTCGGGTCGATTGTGCGGCGGCGTGGAGCCAGCTGCTGCCGGTGACGCATGCGCGGCGGTTGGTTGCGGTGGCTGCTTCGGTGGTCGGCAAACTAGAATGCCGAAAACAACCCCATGCACAGTAGCGATGTCATTGATTGGATTCCGTTTTTCCGAAGCGATTTGACGTGTCGGGCAAAACAGGGGTATGGTGTCATCGTGGCGCCATCAGCACGGTCTCCATGCCTGGAAACCGCTGGCGATTCAGCATCGCGTATATCGCGAGCAATATTTCGAGCATCCGTTACCGGTTCCGCCGCGGCTGTGACAGATGTCGATGCATTGTCCGTAAACATTGCATTGACCGGGACTGCCGGAACCAGCTTCACGGGGCGGTGTTTGCGCAACTGAATTCTTCGGGGGAGCCGATGGCCTAGGTTTGACATCCTGTTGCTGCCGCGACGGCTTCTCGCGTCTTTTTTCGCATTCGTTCCTGTCGTTCACGAACGATCCGGCGTCACACGATATTTCCAGGCATCTATCGCCGGAGGCGACAAAGCCGCGTTCGCAGAGGAGCGGACATACTCGTCCGACCTTGCTCTTCACGACGTCCAATGCGTCGGTGCTCGCGACTTTGACGTCCAGGTGCATACCAGCGTGCTTGTTGAAAAGCTCCATCGCCATCCGTGACGCAGCGCTCCAATTCCCGTCGACACTCCCCGTATTGCAGCCCACGCGCCGAAGTTCGACCTGCAAAACCTTGGGCACGTCGACCGCCGAAGGGGTTTGTTCAGATTTCTCCGTCGGCAGGACCGATGCGAGTTCTTTGCCTTGGTCGCCGACTTTTGTCCTCTTCTCGAGGTTGGCTTTGCGCTCGCGCGCCAAGTCTGCATAGAACCCTTCAGAATGCTGCTTGAGGAATGCTTCCCATCCCGCCACCGTATCGACGCCAACCGCTGCATCGAAGTCTGAACTGGTTGTCTTTATTGGCGCCGCCGTCTTCGGATCTGTCGCGGTCGCCGGCTCCGCTTTCATTCCCCGCAAATAGAACCGGCCGATAATCGAAAGCGAAAGCTCCGGAAGCTGGGCGTGCTTGGTGGCTTCATAGACATCCTCGCTGACCTCGCGGAAAATCGTGCCGATCTCGTTTTGCTCTTCAATATGCTTGAGGAATGCGCTCGTGTAGGGGCTGTTGTTTCCGTCACCGTCCTCGGCTGTACGCCCGGCCTGCGTTGCATAGGCCATGATCATTCCCTGCGGCGTGTCGATCTTGGCTAGCCCGCGCCCGATTGGCAGTGAGCGCGTAGTGCCGATCGAGCGACGCAGTTGCTCGGCAAGCGGATTGTCCCGGCAGGAATCGAGGACCAGGATACGAAGGGACTTTGCCTGTTGGAGATCGGAAACAATCTCGTCCACGCGAGTCATCCGGCGCAGGTCAGACTCGTCCGCCAATTTCGCGTCGGTCGGCGCCAGATAGTTCACACCGTTGAATTGAAGCGCGTGCCCACTGTAATAGAAGAGTGCGATGTCGGCTTCCCGCGCAGCGCGGGCGAACCGGATAGTCGCGTCTTCCATGCCTTGCTTGTCGAGATCGGTTGCTATGATCGTGTCGAATCCTGATCGCCGGAGCGCGGCGGCGACCGCCTTGGCATCGTTTGCCGGGTTGGGTAGGCGTGAAACGTTCTGATATGCGCCGTTGCCGATGACCAACGCGATTCGCGTTTCGGCACAGGTCGGTGAACTTTGAAGGAGAACGAAGCACACAACGAACAGAATGGCCGCAGCCACCAATTGCATGGTTCTCATGGTTCTTTCGACACGCCGGTCCCTGCGGGTTACCACCTTAAAATATGCCATTGCTATACCACGGCTTTCGGCAGTTCTCGATAGGGGATCGCGGAACATGCCTCAGTGATCATAGTCACAGTGCATCTGCCGTCATCGTCGCCGAGCGACGGATGCCAGTTGCTGCATGACCAGCACCTACCTCAAATACCCCACCACCATCCGTGTCGTTTCGTCCACGAGCGTCCTCACCGTCTTCTCCGACAGCATCTCGGCCTGGTTCAGGACCGTGTTGTGCGCGACGGCTTCGATCGCGCTGACGCAGATGAAGGCGGCCAAGCCGGGATCGATCTTGCGCATCTCCTTGCGGCGACTTTCGAGATAGGCGCGCACGAGGGTGTGGACTTCGCGGTTGAAGGCTTCGACGTCCTTGAGCTGGCCGGTGCGGGGGATCTGCTCGGCGAGGACGCGGTGCAGTTTCGGGTCGATGCGGTGGGCTTCGATCGCAACGGTCACGAGTTTTCGCACGGCCTTGTCGATCGGAAGGTCGGCGACTTCGGTGAGGGCTGTGCGGACGATGCCCATGATCTCCTCGTTGTGGCGGTCGATCACGGCGGCGACGAGCGCCTCCTTGCTGGGAAAATATTGATAGAGCGAGCCGACGCTGACGCCGGCGATGTCAGCGATGCGGTTGGTGCTGGCCTTCTCAAAGCCTTCCTTGACCAGAATGCGAGCAGTTGCCTCGACCAACGCGTCGACGGTGGCGCGGGACCGCTCCTGCGAGGCGTTTTTCCGGGGGGTTGTGGGCGGTTTGCGGGCCACGGCCTTGTGATCTGAATGCGAGTAGGAAAAGCGAGTGAATGCTCGCATTATAGCGGCAAATGGCGGCGGGTCGGCAAGCCTCTTTGTCGCCGTGTCGAAAGCGCCGGATGGGGATGTGGCCATGAGCGTTGCAAGACTTGTGTCTGCCTTGCAGTTCTGTCCGGGCGGCTGCGTTTTCGGTACGCCGGCCCGGCGCGATCCTGCACCAAGCCTGCAAAGCCGCGCCTTCAACATGCTGCTGCGGCAGCTTCCATACAAGGAGCAACTGGCGTCCGCCGAGGCGGTGCGGGCGCATGTGCAGAAGCTCGCGTTGCAGCCGGCCTCGTTTGAGCCGACGGGGCTCGGTCGCGGCGTCGAGGCGACGCTGACCAAGATGGGAGGGTGGCCGGTCTATTACACGGCGCCGTCATCAGGTCATGAGGGCTGCAACTACGTCATGTTCCTGCATGGTGGCGGCTACATCAACGAGATCGTGCCGGCGCATTGGCGCTTCGTTGGCCAGATGACGCGTGGGGCGCGCGTGTGCTGCGTCGTGCCGATCTATCCGCTTGCACCGCGCGCGACCGCAAAGGACGTCGTGCCGGCGACGGCCGAGCTGTTGCGGATGTTGCTGGAGGATGCCGGGTCCGCAAAGGTCACGGTGGTCGGCAATTCGGCCGGCGCGGGCCTCGCGCTCGCCGCATGCCAGTGGCTGCGCGATCGCGGGCATCGGCAGCCGTCCCGGCTGATGCTGATCTCGCCGGCGGCGGATGCGTCGGTCAGCCGTCCGGAGCAGGTCGCGATCGCGGCGCGCGATCCGATCCAGGATATTCCGGGGATCATCGCGGCGGGGCGGTTCTATGCCGGCGAGCTCGATGTCGGCCACCCCTTCGTCAGTCCGCTCAATGGCGCCTTCCGCGGCCTTGCGCCGATGACGATCTTCTCGGGCACGCGCGATCTGCTCTACCCTGATAGCGTCGAGCTCGCGGAGCGGGCGAGGGCGGTGGGCGTGCCGGTCGAGCTGCATCTGCTCCGTGACCAGCCGCACAATTACGCGCTGATGCCGACGCCGGAAGGGCGACGCGCGCGTGCGATCATTCTGCGAGCGGTGGCTTAAGGGGAGGTGTGATCGTTGTCACAAAGCGCGCCACCGCAAGGGGGGCTGGCGCTGTCGATGCCCGCGCGGAAAGACCATGCGGCCCCCGGGGCGTTTCCTCGTTTTTAGTCTTGGTCCGTCGTCTTGGTATCAGTAGTTTTGCGGGCCTTAGGCGTGGCCCTTGATCTCGTAGTGTCCCGGCACGCATTTGTAGCGCTCGAGCCGCCAGTTGGCGTGGTAGATCGGATGTTCGCCCATCCATTTCGCCAAGGGGGCCTGTGCGCCGATCGCACACTGCATCATCGACATCTCGGGCGTCATGTTGCTGTCGGTCACGATTTCCTCGATGCAACTGCCTGAGCTGGCTGCACTCAGCCGGCAGAGCACGGCAACGACGGTCACGAACATTCCAGTCACCTCATCGGTAGTTTCTGACCACGAAGAGGATGCAAGCGGAGTGCCAGAGCCTGTGACACAAACAACACGCTGGCCTGGCCGACTCGACCCAGCGTCCGGAGTCCATTTGACGATTCGGATTGTAAAAAAATTGCCCTTAAACCGAAGCCGGGAAAATACGGGGAAGCCGGACGGGCGCTGAGCCCAGGGATGTCGAATTCCGGGGGCAGCGCCGCGCCTGAAGCGCTTCACAGGCCGCTCGCAGCCGGTAGGCTGAGGAGGCCGTGGGCACCCGCCAAAGAGCGGGACCGGCACAGGGAAATGGAAACGCGAGGGCAGACCATGAAGGCACGACCGACCGGCGTGATTCCGCCGATGACGACGCCGTTCCGGAAAGACGGCCAGATCGACTTTGAGCTGGTGGCGCCCCAGGTCGACTGGATGATCGGCGCCGGCGCGCATGGCGTCGCGGCCGGCGGCTCGACCGGCGAGGGGCACACGCTCGACCACGAGGAATATCGCGACCTGATGGAGGCGACGGTTGCGGCGGTGAAGGGACGCATTCCCGTGATCGCCGGCATCATCGTCGATTCCACGCGCGATGCGATCCGCCGCGGCAAGCTGGTGCGCGACATGAATGTCGCCGCTCTCCAGGTCACGCCGGTGCATTATCTGTTCAAGCCGGACGACGAGGCGATGGTGGCGCATTTCCGCGCCATGGCCGATGAGACCGGCATGCCCATCATCATCTACAACGTGGTGCCGTGGTCTTATCTGTCGCCGGCGCTGCTGACGCGGATCATGACCGAGGTGCCGCTGGTGGTCGGCGTCAAGCAGAGCGCGGGCGATCTGAAACTGTTCGCGGACCTCATGATGATGGCGCCGGACAAGCTGATCTACAGCGCGGTCGATGCGCTGATGTATCCGTCCTACACGCTGGGGGCTCATGGCTCGATCGCCGCGATCCTGACCGCGGCGCCGCATGCCTCGGTCGCGCTGTGGGATGCGGTGAAGGCGGGCGACCATCCCCGCGCGCTCGATCTGCACAGGAAGCTGCTGACGCTGTGGAACGCCGTGATCGCCGATAATCTGCCGGCCTGCACGCGCTATGCGCAGACGCTCCAGGGCCTGCCCAGGACGTATCCGCGCGCGCCGATGCCGGAGGCCTCGCCCGTGCAGCAGGCCGCGATCCGCAAGGCGCTGGACGGGCTCGGCGCGTTGAACGGGCGTGTCGAGGCGGCTGAATAGTCCACGCCCCGAAATTACTGGTGAAGATGGCAGCGCCGATCCGCTTTTACCTGCGGATGCGGCGCTGCTACATTTTGGGCGCGCCCCATGCGCGGCGCCAAAGCGCGATGAGATTGGAGTGAATCGCCATCGCGCTTTAGGTTATTTTGAACATGATCTCTTCGGAAAACCGCTTCATACTTTGCGCTAACGCGGCCCTTCGGGTCCGGATCATGCTCTGAAGAAACATACCGACAAGGGGAGGGTCGAAAGTCCCATGAAGGATTTTGCAGGAAAGATCGCCGTCATCACCGGCGGCGGCACGGGGATGGGACGCGAGCTCGCGCGGCAGCTCGTCGCCGAGGGTTGCAATGTCGCCATGTGCGACGTCTCGGAAGCCGCCATGGCCGAGACCAAACGGCTGTGCGAGGTCGAGACGCTGCCGCAGGGCCTGCGCGTCACGACCCATGTCGCCGACGTCTCGATCGAGGAGCATCTGAAGCGTTTTCGCGATGAGCTCGCCGAGCAGCAGAAGACCGACCGGATCCATCTTCTGTTCAACAACGCCGGCATCGGTGGCGGCGGCAGCCTGTTCACCAACACGCGCGAGCAGTGGGAGCGCACCTTCAACATCTGCTGGGGCGGCGTCTATCTCGGCGTCCGCACCTTCCTGCCGATGCTGGTCGCAGCCGACGAGGCCCACATCGTCAACACCGCGAGCGTCAACGGCTTCTGGGCCTCGATCGGCATGAACCAGGCCCACACCGCCTACAGCTCGGCGAAGTTCGCGGTGAAAGGATTTACCGAAGCGCT
The DNA here is from genome assembly GCF_023073335.1 of Bradyrhizobium sp. 21. Taxonomy (GTDB): domain Bacteria; phylum Pseudomonadota; class Alphaproteobacteria; order Rhizobiales; family Xanthobacteraceae; genus Bradyrhizobium. The sequence continues at coordinate 233,306 of NZ_JADPJG010000006.1, read as the reverse complement.
GATCAACGACCTCCGCCTGCACGCACCGCACGTCAAATGCTCGGTGGTGATGCCCGGCCATATCGGTACCTCGATCGTCTCCAACTCGCGCAAGGTGCAGAGCAGTGACGGCTCGGATCGGCTCAATCCCGACGAGGTCGTGCTGACCCGCAAGCGCATGGTCGCGGCCGGCGTGCCGGATGCCGACAAGATGTCGGACGAGGACATCCAGGCGGTGTTTGCCGAGCGCGCCCGCAGCTTCCTCGAGGACGCGCCGACCACGGCGGCGCAGGCCGCGAAGATCATCCTCGACGGGGTCAAGGCGGAGCAATGGCGCATTCTCGTGGGCGAGGACGCAAGACGTCTTGACGAGCGCGTGCGCGCCACACCGGAGCAAGCCTACGACCGCACCTTCTACGAAAGTTTTACGCAGGAGGTCGGCTGGCGGCTTGGCTGAGACCGCCAACAAGCGCGCGCGGATATAGGTATGATGATCATCATGGCAAGAGGCGCGCAGGTCATTTGCAAGTAATTTTACGTGCCACCTGTTGCCAGTGTTCGGCTACTTATGACGAATAGGAATGTCACGCATGCGACGCGCCGATGCGTTCAAGCGATGGTGATCTTGAACGGCTCTCATTCGGCGCACAGCGGCTTGGTCAGGGAACCAAAATAGTTTAGTCAGTCGTGTGTAAGGCGATGACCAGAGCGTAGCTCCCGATGATACCCGCATGCCTCTCCGACGACTGGATCCTTTGCCCGGAGCGAGAGGAAATTTCCGCTGAGTTCACGCGACTCCTCACCGCGGCCCAGGAGGGCGGCGCCACGATCGCGGAATGCCTGATGATCGCGCGGCAGCTGAAGCGGGGCGACGACCAGTCCTGGCATCACGAGTGGAAGAAGCTGGCGCAGGCCAACCGGCACCGTGCCGAGGCCGCGTTCGCGGAAGGCCATCGGGCGACCGCGCAGCGCAACTGGCTCCGCGCCATGAACTACTACAGCGCGGCCGCAATGCCGCTCGATCAGGCCGACGAGCGCCGCTGGGTCGCGGTGCTGGCGATGCAGGATTGCGCCCGCCGCTTCCTCACCGCGCGCGATCCGGCCGGGGACGTCGTGACGATTCCCTGGCTCGACGGACATTCGTTGCAGGGCTATTTCCTGCCCGCGCCCTCGGGAAGGGCGCGAGCCCCGACCGTGATCTGTATCGGAGAGCCGGGCCACCGCAAGGAGGAGTTTCTGTTCAAGCTCGCGCCGCATGCGCGCGAGCGGGGCTTCTCGATGCTGGCGCTGGACCTCTTCGGCGACCAGCGCGACGATTATCTCGACGTGCTGTTGCGGCGTCGGGATCTCGAGAGTTCGATTCCGTGCGTCATGGATTATCTGGAGACGTGCAGCGACGTCGATTTCGAGCGCGTCGCGATCGTCGCCGACGGCTGGGGCTCTTCCTTCGTGGCGCGCGCGGTATTGCAGGAGCCGCGGCTTGCCGCCGCCGTCTGCGACGGCGGCCTGTGGGATCTGCACGAGCGGGCGTTCTTTGCCAGCCGATTCGCGATGAGCGACGTCAGCATCGTCCCGGTGCCGCATGCTCCGCTGATGGCCTCCAGCGCCGACTGTCCGGTGCTGATCACGCTGGGTGAGGACGGCTGGCTCAAGGCCGATCGGGCGCGTCAGATCGTCAAGACGTCCCGGCTCGGCCCCTCGGATGTCATGCTGAAGGTGTTCACCGCGGCCGAAACCGGCGCGGCGCAGGCCCATGCGGACAATCCGAGCCTCGCCAACGAATACATCTTCGACTGGCTCGAATCGCGGCTCGGCGCCGCGGGGCGCATCTAGCAGCGGCCGCTGCGTCAGAAGTCGAGGGTCAGGCGGACACAGGCCTTTTCGAGGCGGGTCTTCAACGTCGCGAGCTTGGTGGTGAATTCCGTCAGTTCTTTCTCGTCGAACTCCTGGAAGACGAATTCCCTGATCGTCTTGTACTGCTCGTTGAGGCTCGTCAGATGCTTCTGCGTCTTCTCGGTCAGGGACAGCCGGACCACCCTTGCGTCGGTCAGCGAGGGGCGGCGGCGCAACAGGCCCTTCTTCTCGAGCAGCTTGGACTGGGTGGTGACGAACGACGGATCGACGTGGAGGAGCTTGGAGACGACGTTGACCGGGATGCCGTCGTCCTTGTCGAGGTCGGAGATCGCCATCAGGATCAACCATTGCGGGCCGCTGATGCCGAGCGTTCTCGCCCAGAACTGACGCAGCTCCTCGAGGTACATGTTGATCGACGATATCTCCCAGGTGAAGCGCCTGATGATATCCAGATTGCCGATGGGGCGGAGGCGCGCCCCTTCTTTCCTCGTGGCTGACACAGCGTCACTCCCGTGATCTGAATTCTCTGCGGCCGGTGTCGTGCAAGCCATAGTCCACGCAAGCCTGCCCTGACGCAAGTGCAGAGCAGGGTAATTTTGTCACTAAAACTACAAACATGATCTTCTCAGCAGAATCGCTTCAGCCGGGTGTTGCGCGCGAGGCACAGGTTTGGTGAAACCACATACATTACCAAATAAACTATTTTGATTAGGGGAACGGCGCAGGCATATTGCTTCGTGGCGGTGGGGGGTACTCGATCGTCCCGTTGCAGGTGGTTCGCTCATGTCCCTCGCGTCGAAGGCGGGTGTGTCCGAAAGCGCGAAGCGGCCGAGCGGATTTGGAGAGACGGGGATCTTGGGGGGCCTCACGGTCCGGTCTCCGTAAAATGAACAACTTGGAGGTTTTAAATGAAAGTAGTGAAGAGCCTTTTGCTCGGCACTGCGGCGGGTCTGATCGCCGTCGGTGGAGCCCAGGCGGCTGATCTTCCGGTCAAGGCCAAGGCGGTCGAGTACGTGAAGGTCTGCTCGCTCTACGGCGCGGGTTTCTACTACATCCCGGGCAGCGACACCTGCGTCAAGCTGGGCGGCTATCTGCGTGCCGAAGTGGCGCTCAACGCCGGCGGCAACTACAGCGCCCAGTACAACGGCGTGTTCGCGGCGAACAACCGCCTCACCAATTACTACTCGATGCGCGCTCGTGAAGATCTCAACATCGACACCCGCACCGCCACCGAGTATGGCGTGGTCCGCACCTATTTCGATGCGGTCTTCACCTGGACGAGCGGCAACTATGTCGGCACCGGTTCGGGAACGGGCGCCACCCAGTACAGCGGCACGCTCGGCCTCAACGCGGCCGGCACCGGCCTCGTCGGCTCGGGCAGCGGCAACGTCAACGCCACCGACGGCAACATCTCGGGCGGTGCGCTCGGCGTCTACTACGCCTTCATCCAGTTCGCCGGCTTCACCATGGGTAAGGCCGTCTCGCAGTTCGACGCGCCCTGGGTCAACTACCCCGGCAACAACTTCGACCAGCTGGTCGGCGGCAGCGGCTCGACCAACGGCGTCGCCCAGTTCACCTACACGGCTGATTTCGGCCAGGGCGTGACGGCCGCGTTCTCGGCGCAGGACCAGAGTCAGTTCTTCACGACCAACATCTGGAACACCGCGGGTATGAGCACCACGGGCGTGCTCGGCGGCGCCTACGGCTCGAACGACATCGGCGGCACCCGGTCTCCCGACCTCGTCGGCATGGTCCGCGTCGACCAGGCCTGGGGTCTGTTCCAGGCGTCGGTTGCCGCGCACGACAACCACGTCGGCTATTATGGCGCGTCCGAAGTCACCGGTCACCCGGAAGACAAGTGGGGCTGGGCCGTTCAGCTCGCTCTCGCCATCAAGAACATTCCGACCGGCGCAGGCGACGTGATCAACATCTCGGGCGTCTACACCGACGGCGCGAGCCGCTATAACTTCCAGTCGCTGGCCGCAACCAGCTACTCGATGTTCGGCAGCTCGAACGCAGCGTATCAGAGCATCGGCTTTGCCGGCGTGTCTGACGCGGTGTTCGGTCCCGGCGGCGGCCTCGAGCTGACCAAGACCTACGGCTTCCGTGGCGCCTACACCCACAATTGGAGCCCGTATTGGAACACGGCGCTGTACGGCGCGTGGGCTGCGGTCAACTACAGCGGCACGGCCAAGGGCCTGATCTGCGGCAGCGCCGCGTTCGCGACCCTGACCGGCACCTGTAACCCGGACTTCAACATCGGCCAGGTCGGTGTCATCACCCGCTGGACCCCGGTCAAGAACCTGACCTTCTCGGCTGACTTCACCTACAGCCACCTCGACCAGAAGTACTCGGGCGTGATCACGACGCCGGCGCTCACGAGCGTTGCCAAGCCTGCGGCCACGTACGAAATGAAGGACCAGGACACCTACAGCCTGTTGGTGCGCGCCCAGCGCAACTGGTAAGCTCGAGGTCTTCGGATCTGACGCAGCCCCGGCGGGACACCGCCGGGGCTTTTTTACGAGTTTACGAGGCGGACTTGCGGAAATCCGGCAGCCCGTGCGGACGACGAAGACGAGCCATGCGATCTGATCGGCCCCCAACTTATTTACTTACCTGAGTTACTAAGCTATATAGCCGTTAGCCGATTTCGAAAGATGCGGCTCTTGACTTGATGCTAAACCTCCAGAAACCTCCGGCAATGCCCTGCCGGAGGTTTTTCGTTTTGGGACTGCTCAGCCGCGCATGACGCGCGCGCGGGAGTTCGGCCGGTAGGCGAGGCGGCTGTGGCCGGCGCAATAGGACTGGCCGTCAGGCGCGGAGTTGCCGCAGAAGCAGAAATCGTCCGCGCCAGGCGTCGAGATCGGCCAGCGGCAGCGATTTTCAGCAAGCTCCAGCAGCGAGCAGCGATTGGCATCGTCGATCGGGCCGGTGACCGGGGGCCCGTCCGTCTCGCCGTAGATGGTGGCGAGCATCTCGTATTGCAGCCGCGGCACGGTCCGCGGCGCGCGCGCCGGCGCCAAACCCCTGTCATGAACCTTGCGGTCGTCGATCGTCCGGCCGCGCGTCAGATTCAGGCGGGACAGCTTGCCGATCACGGCATTGCGGCTGACGCCGATGTCGGCAGCGATCTCGCGGCACGAGAGCCCGGTCTCGAAGTGCCGCTTCAGGAGCTCGATCCGGTCGTCGGTCCAAGTCTTTGATGAGCAAGTCTTTGATGAGCAAGTCTTTGACGAACACGTCTTTGAAGAACGAGTTTGCGAAGAACTGGTCTGTGAAGAATTCGGCGAGAGAACAGGCATGTGTAGCGGTCCCAGGTTGCAGATGTCGGCCATCCGCTTCTCGAGATCCGTCCGCCTCACGTTCGGCGCGCGTCACGTCCTGCCATTGTCGCGAATCGACAAAAGTCCGTCCTTGATGGCGAGACGGATGCCTTCCTCGATCAATGTACGCGCGACGCCGGGAACGCTGGTGCCGTGGGTGCCCTGTCTCACCAGCTTCTCCAGATAGGTGATGGTCGAGAGCGCCAAGGTTACGGGAATGCGGTCAGTCTCGGCTTTTTCGGTGGCCATGGCCGAACGCTAGCCTCTTACTCGGGTACATAAAAGTAACGATTAAGACTCTATTTAGGTTTAGAGGCGGAAGTCAAATCCGGATTAGGCCGGTGCATCAGCCCATTGGAATCGCTGGGAAAGTTGGCATGGCGCGGCACGCCGCCCGAGCGACCGGGCGGCGGTGTGGCATCGACGGGTCAGGAAGGGCGGTCCGAGATCAGCCGTGCACGATCGCCTTTTCGATCATGCAATGGATGCCCTTGGAGCCGTTGACGGTCTGGGTCACCCGCAGATCCGCCGCCAGGCTGCACAGCGTGTAGGCGTCCTCGCGAGACAGGTTTCGCCTCTCGCCGAGCAGCACGATCATGTCGCGCAGCGCCCGCACCACGCACTGGTCGAGATCGGGGTCCATCGCCATGGTCATGTAGTGCGTCGGCGTCTCGCCGCGGGGATAATCGAGCCTGAGATCCTTGCGCAGCGTCAGTCGGAAGCGGCCCTGGAGCGCGGTCTCGATCGCGGTGACGCAGACCTCGCCGTCGCCCTGCACGCCATGGCCGTCGCCGCAGGAGAACAGCGCGCCGGGAACGAATACAGGCAGGTAGAGTGTCGCACCGGCGCCAAGCTCCTTGTTGTCGAGATTGCCGCCCATGGCGCGGGGAACGAGCGAGGAGATGCGGCCCCAGGCCGGCGGCGGCGAGACGCCCATCACGCCGAAGAACGGCTTGAGGGGCAGGTCCAGTCCCCACGGCATGCGGCCGACCATCCGCGAGCGGTCGAGCGGGATGTTCAGGATGCGCGTCTCGTGGAAATCGTCGGGCAGGGTGCCTGACAGCGGCTTGATCATGTTCCAGCCCCAATCCTGCCGGAGCTGGACGTCGAGGATCTCGACCGCGAGCACGTCACCGGGCTCGGCCCCCTCGACCGCGATCGGGCCGGTGAGGATATGGCCGGGCAGCATGCGCTCATTTCTGGCATGAACCTCGAATATCTCCGGGGGAATGTGAAACTTGCCGCGGTCGGGCAACATGTCCGGGCCGCCGCTGATGGTGTCGACCGTCACCTCGTCACCGCTCGCGACGGTGAGGACGGGTTTGAGCGCAGCTTCGAAGAAGCCCCAATGACAGGTTTCAGGGCTCGAATGCAGGTGGTGGTGGGTCATGGCGCTTGTCCGTCCGGTTTCATCGGGCCCGGACTTGACCGGGCGATCGATCCTCTTTCAAGAAGATTTCTGAAGATGGACGGGCGGGTCAAGCCCGCGCATGGCACGATCATTCCAGCGAGGCTCCCCTGTATTTCGTTCTTTCCAAGACCCTCGGCACGGCGCTGCTGCCGATCAATCTCCTGGTCGAGCTCGGAATCCTGTCGCTGCTGCTACTGGCGACGCGCTTTTACGCGCTCGGCCGCAAGCTCGCGGTGACCACGCTGGTCGTGCTGGCGCTGGCCGCGTTCTCGCCGCTCGGCAATCTGCTGCTCTATCCGCTGGAGGCGCGGTTTCCGGCGTGGGACCCGGCCCGCGGCGCACCCGACGGCATCATCGTGCTCGGCGGCTCCATCGACACCGATCTGTCGGCGGCGCATCGCACACCGGTGGTTTCGCACGCCGCCGATCGCCTGTTTGCGCCGGCCGAGCTCGCGCGCCGCTATCCCAATGCGCGCATCGTCTTCACCGGAGGCACTGCGAACCTTGTCGAAACCGGGTCCAGGGAGGCCGACTACTCCCTGCCGATCCTGGAGAGTCTCGGCATCCCGAAGCAGCGCCTGATCCTCGAGCGCGATTCCCGCAACACCTGGGAGAATGCGATCTTCACCAGGCCATTGGTGTCGCCGAAGCCGGGCGAACGCTGGCTCCTGGTCACCTCGGCCTTTCACATGCCGCGCTCGATGGGGATCTTTCGCAAGGCCGGATTTGACGTCGAAGCCTATCCCGTGGACTGGCGCATGGGCGGGCGTGACGATCTCTTCACGTTCACCCGCATCGGCGGGGACGGTCTTGCCAGGACCGACGTGGCGGTGCGCGAATGGATCGGTCTTTTGACGTATCGTATCATGGGACGCACCGGCGAGTTGCTGCCGGGGCCGGCCAAGGATTAGAAAAGGACGAGAACGAGGACTGCAAAACAAGAATGCACGGCGTGTGATCGCCGGCCGGGAGGGAACACCATGCAACAGCAGAGTGCAGGCAGCATCGATCTTGCCGGCCTCGTCGCCGATCTCAACAGCCTGCTGCGGCTGAAGACCACAGTGATCGGCATGAAGCTGTTCGCGCGCACCGCGGACATGGAGGCGATCCCAAAGATCCGGCGGCCGAATGCGATCCACACCACCGACCAGATCGTCAGCATGGCCTCGCGGCTCGGCTGGACCGTCGGCATTACCGGCGAGGATCTCGTCGGCGCGCAATGCCGCGCGGTGATCGGCCTTGCACCGCAGGACGAGAAATGGCTCGCCGGCGAAAACTATGTCGGGGTCTGGCACGGCACGGCAGAGGACGCGCGCAAGCGCCAGGAGGCGCTGGACGTCGTGCCGTTCGGCCAGTACCAGGCGCTTGCGGTCAGCCCGCTCGCCAGCGGCCGGCTCGATCCGCCCGACATCTGCCTCGTCTACGCCACGCCGGGACAGATGATCATCCTGATCAACGGTCTGCAATATACCGGCTACAAGAAGTTCGAATGGGGTGTGGTCGGCGAGACCGCGTGCGCGGATTCCTGGGGACGGGCGCTCAAAAGCGGTGAGCCCAGCCTGTCCTTGCCATGCTATGCCGAACGGCGCTATGGCGGCGTGCCCGACGAGGAGATGCTGATGGCCCTGAAGCCGGAACATCTCGCCAAGGCGGTTGTGGGCATGAAGGCGTTGGCCAAGAACGGCCTGCGCTATCCGATCCCGCCCTATGGTATTCAAAGCGACGTCCGTGCCGGCATGGGCGTGAGTTACGCGAAGAAGTAAAGGCCGACCATGAGCTCTGCGAAATTCGACATCATCGTCTACGGTGCGACCGGTTTCACCGGTCAGCTCGTCGCCGAATATCTGACCCAGCATTATAAGAGCGACAAGACGCTCAAATGGGCGATGGCAGGCCGCAGCCTCGGCAAGCTGAAATCGGTACGCGATGCGGTCGGCGCGCCCGGGAATACGCCGCTGATTGTCGCGGATGCGTCGGACGCTGCCTCGCTGAAGGCGATGGCGGAGCAGACGATGTCGGTGATCACCACCGTCGGCCCGTATCAGTTCTATGGCGAGGAACTGTTAGCTGCCTGCGTCGCCACCGGCACGGATTATTTCGACCTCTGCGGCGAGCCGATCTGGATGCGGCAGATGATCGACAAGTACGAGGCGGAGGCCAAGGCGAGCGGCGCGCGCATCGTGTTTTCCTGCGGCTTCGATTCCGTGCCGTTCGAGCTCGGTACGTTCTTCGTGCAGGAAGAGGCCAAACGCGTGTTCGGCGCACCCGCCGCGCGGGTGAAGGGGCGCGTGCGCGACATGCGCGGCACGCTGTCAGGCGGCACCGCTGCGAGCGCCAAGGCGACGTTCGATGCGGTCGCCAAAGACATCAGCCTCATCACGATCCTGAACGACCCGTTCGCGCTGACGCCGGGCTTCACCGGGCCGAAGCAGCCGAAGGGCAACAGGTCGCTGCTCGAGGAGGATCTGCAATCCTGGGCCGCGCCGTTCATGATGGCGCTGATCAACACACGCAACGTCCATCGTTCCAACATGCTGATGGGATTTCCCTACGGTCAGGACTTCGTCTACGACGAGATGGTTCTGACCGGGCCCGGCGAGAAGGGCGAGGCCAACGCCAAACGCGTGATGGCGGCAAACGCCGCGAAGACCGGCCCCGACGCGCCGAAGCCCGGCGAGGGGCCGTCGAAGGAAGAGCGCGAGAACGGCCTCTTCGATCTGCTCTATGTCGCGATCGCACCTGACGGCCGCATGGTCCGCGCCGGCGTCACCGGCGACCGCGATCCCGGCTACGGCTCGACCTCGAAGATGATCTCGGAATGCGCGATCTGCATGCTGCGTGACACGACGGACGTCGCCGCCGGCTTCTGGACGCCCGGCGCAGCGATGCAGCACAGACTGATCAAGCGGCTGCGGGACAATGCGGGGCTGACGTTCGCAGTTGAAGCATAAGGCCCGCTGATCCGTGCCCGCGAAGTTCGACATCGTCGTCTATGGCGCAACGGGATACACCGGCCAACTCGTCGCCGAATATCTCGCCGCGCATTACGTCGGTGACGGGGCCCCGACATGGGCGATGGCGGGACGCAGCCAAGACAAGCTCGCCTCCGTTCGCGATGCGATCGGCGCACCCGCTGGCACGCCGCTCATCGTCGCGGACGCCGCCGACCCTGCGTCGTTGCGCGCGATGGTCGATCAGGCGAAGCTGGTCGTCACCACCGTCGGCCCTTACCAGCTTTATGGGTCCGACCTGCTTGCCGCCTGCGTCGCGTCGGGCACCGACTACATGGATCTCTGTGGCGAGCCGATCTGGCTGAAGCAGATGATCGACCGGCACGAAGCGGCCGCGAAGGCGAGCGGCGCGCGCATCATGTTCTCCTGCGGCTTCGATTCCATCCCGTTCGAGCTCGGTGCGTTCTTCGTGCAGGAGGAAGCGCGGCGCGTGTTCGGAATGTCGGCGCCACGCGTCAAAGGACGCGTCCGCGCCCTCAGCTGGAAGTTTTCCGGCGGCACCTCGGCGAGCGCAAGGGTCACGTTCGAAGCGGTTGCGCAGGATCTCAGCCTCGTGCCGATCCTCAAGGACCCCTTCGCATTCACGCCCGGCTTCGAGGGGCCGAAACAGCCGCGCGGCAACAAGCCTGTCTTCGAGGAGGATCTGCAATCCTGGTCGGCCCCGTTCGCGATGGCGATCCTCAACACGCGCAATGTCCATCGCTCCAACATGCTGATGGGATTCCCGTACGGCAGGGACTTCGTCTACGACGAGATGGTGCTGACCGGCGCAGGCGATGAAGGCCAGGCCAACGCAAAGCTCGTCATGGCCGCCAACAGCGAGAAGACCGGCCCTGAGGCGCTCAAGCCCGGCGAGGGACCGTCAAAGGAAGAGCGCGACAATGGTCGCTATGACCTGCTCTATGTCGCGATCGCGCCCGATGGCCGTCAGGTTCGTGCGGCCGTGAAAGGCGATCTCGATCCCGGCTATGCGTCGACGGCCAAGATGATTTCCGAATGCGCGATCTGCCTGCTGCGCGACACGCCTGATGTCCCGGCCGGTCTCTGGACGCCCGGTGCGGCGATGCAGCACAAGCTGATCAAGCGGCTGCGGGAGAATGCGGGGCTGACGTTCGCGGTGGAGAGCTAGGCGCTTTCTTCGCCTCTCCCCGCTTGCGGGGAGAGGCCGGGATTTGCGTAGCAAATTCCGGGTGAGGGGGACTGTCCGCGACTCCAACTCTCACCGCCTTCGCGGAATCAGCCCCTCACCCCAATCCTCTCCCCGTAAGAACGGGGAGAGGGGGAGAAAGAAGCTACACCGCCCGCGCATCATACGCGTACATGAACTCCATGCTCTTCGATCCCAGCGGCAGCAGCCATTTCATCATCTGATTGCGGATCCACGCGCCGGTGGGGCTGAATTCGCGCTTGCTGTTGCCGTTGCGGCGCGCCAGAGCGACGATCTTTTCCGCGCGCGGACGTCGCTCGGCCTCGAAGGCCTGGAAGGTGGCGCTGAGCTCCTGGCCTTCCTGCATCAGCCGGGCGAGGCGCATCGCATCCTCGAGTGCCAGCGAGGCGCCCTGGCCGGCATGCGGACTGGTCGCATGCGCGGCATCGCCGATCAGCAGCGAGCGCTTGCGCGACCAAATCGGCAGGGTGGCGACGTCGAGCGTGTCGGTGACCGCGATGCTCTCGGCCGCTTCGATGATGGCGGGGATCGGATCATGCCAGCCGCGATGGAACCCCCGCAAATGCTGCTTCAGCGTCGCGTGGTCGAGCGCGCGAAACATCGCCGCATCCATGCCGTGCGCGGGCTGCGTGCTCCACCACATCACGCCGTCGTTCGGATCGGGGCTGCAATAGCCGTAGCCAAAAAAACCGCTCTGCCCGAACGTGGTCTCGACGTGCCGGCCGATCGTCCGGCCGTCGAGCACGGCGTGCGGCACGAAGCCGCCGAAGCCGATCAGGCCGGTGTCGAACGGGACGGGCCCATCCGGGATCACCTGGCGCCGCGCGACCGAGTGCACGCCGTCGGCGCCGATCAGGAAGTCGCCTTCGGCGGTGGTGCCGTCGGCGAAATAGGCGATGATCGGCTGATCGCCGCCGTCCTCGATTTTGATCAGGCGCTTCTCGAAATACAGCGAGACGCAGGCGCACCAGGCCTTGTCGATCAGCATCTCGTTCAGCGTCGCGCGGCAAACGTTCACCGCGGGCTGGCCAAAGCGCCGCGCCATGTCGCGGTTGATCGAGCCGAGCCTCTCGCCGTCTTGCGAATAGAAGTCGAAGGACTCCGCGATCGAACCGCGGCTGATCAGCTCGTTCGCCAGCCCGATCTCGTCCATGACATGCATGCCGTTCGGCGCGATCTGCAGGCCGCCGCCGATGCCTTTCGAATAGGGCCAGGCCTCGTAGATCGCGGATTCGATGCCGGCGCGGCGCAGCAGGATCGCGGCGACGGGGCCGGCGATGCCGGCGCCGATGATCAGGGCCTTGCGAGGACGGCTGGACATGACTTGCTCCCGACGTTTCCGTGGTGCTAGGAGAATTACGGTCGCTAAATCTCTTAGCGACTAAGATATATATCGACTAAGATATGAGGCCGACCTTGTCAAGGACGAAGGCGCGCGCGGCGCTGTTGCAGGAGCTCGAGGAGGCGATGCGCAGGTCGTCCGCGCAGGGCGTGCTCTACGGCCAGACCGTTGCGAACGTTGCCGGAATTGCCAATTCCGACCTCGAATGCATGGATATTCTCTATCTTGAAGGCCGCGTCACCGCCGGGCGGCTCGCCGAAGTCACGGGCCTGACGACGGGCGCCATCACCGGTGTGGTCGACCGGCTCGAAAAAGCAGGCTTGGTGCGCCGCGAGCGCGACGAGGAAGACCGCCGCAAGGTCTTCATTTCCGTCGTGCCGGAGGCGGCCATGAAAATTGGCCAGTTCTATGTGCCGATGCAGCAGGCCATGGAGAAGGTTTTCGGCGGCTATTCCGACGCGGATCTGCGCCTGCTGCTGCGCTTCGCCAATGAGGGCTACAAGGGCGTGCTTGCGGCGACCGCGGCGCTGAAGGGCCTGCTCGACACGCCGCCGGAGAAGCGTCCAGATCTCAAGTTGAAGAAGCTTCGTCGCTAGAGCGTTTTCAAGCGAAGTGGATACCGGTTCGTGTCAAGAAAACGCGTCGACAGGAAACCAGATATTACCGTTCCGATTCCATCGGAACGGTCATATCCTTGAACTTGTAGATCTGCGCGGCCGCGATCATGCCCCACATCGCGCCCAGCATCATCCAGAAGTGCCGCCAGTGGTCGGTGTCGATCACGAAACTTTCGCCGACGGTGCCGACAAAGGCGGAGAAGATCGCGAGATAAGCGCGCTGCCAGGGCACGCGGACGAAGATGTGCCTGATGCCCATGATGACGGTCGTGAAGACCAGCGCGGGATAGCAGATGCCCGACAGCCAGCCGCCTGACATGAAGGCGTTGAGGTAGGAGTTGTGGGTGTCCTCGGGGAAGAAGCGGTGGAATTGCAGCGGGCCGATGCCGAACGGCAGGTCAAGCGCCATCTCCGCCCCCAGGATGTGCCGCCCGAACCGGCCGAACCGGCCTTCATCATAGCTCTGGTCAAAGCTCGCGCGCTGCTTGAACATTTCGGCGGTGGAATCGAACGACATCAACACCGCGATCAGCGCGAGGCCGAGCACCGCGGCCAGGATCGCCATGACAATGATGCGCGAGCGCTGCGCGTTGGTGCGGCTGGTCAGCACCATCAGCGCCAGCATGAAGGCTGCGGTCAGCACCAGCCCGCCCCATGCGGCGCGGGAGAAGGCGAGCAGGATCGCCAGCGACATGATGCCGAACGCGAAGACGTTGCGGAAGGCTTTGCCGAACTTGTCCAGGACTACGCTCTGGAGCGCGAACAGTGCCGGCAGGATCAGGAAGGCGCCGAGCACGTTCGGGTCCTTGAAGGTGCCGCGCGCGCGTCCGTAAAGCGTGAGGAGGTCGTCGCCGCCGGGAACCAGGTGGAAATAGCCGGCGACCGCCGACAGCGAGGCGACCATGGCGCCGACCACGAGGCCGCGGCGGAGCATGTCGAGCCGGGCCGCGGTGTCTTCCGAGGCGACCATGGCGAAGAACAGGACAGTCACCGCCATGTACCAGGAGGTCGCGATCCAGCTCACCACCTCGGACTGTTCGAACAGCGGAATCGCGCTGATGGTGTATCCGATGTTGAGCAGGACCAGCATCAGCAGCAGCGGCATCAGCGCGAGCCGCAGGCGGAGACCGGTGGCGAAGAAGATGGCGGTGGCCAGCAGCGTCACGATCTCGTAGGGGCTCGGCTCGATGAAGACGATGGCGCCGGAGGCGCCGACCAGCCACACCAGCGCGCGCTGAAGCGCCAGCACGCCGGGCGCAGCACGAACGCTTGCATTCATCTCCCCGGCTGTCGCCGCATACGCCATCACACGCTCACGCTTTTACGCAACTAGTGGTCAACTTTCGTCATGCCCCGCGAAGGCGGGGCATCCAGTATCCCGGGCCATTCGTGGCAGTTCTCGCTGCCGGTGATTACTAGATCGCCCGGTCAAGCCGGGCGACGACAGTGAGGCTCGGGCACGACAAAACTCAATACGCGTTCTCGTTCTTGGTCAGCAGCGAGATCGGCGTCTTCAGCAGAATGACGAGATCGAACAGCACCGACCAGTTCTCGATGTAATAGAGGTCGAACTCGACGCGCTTCTGGATCTTCTCTTCATTGTCGATCTCGCCGCGCCAGCCGTTGATCTGGGCCCAGCCGGTGATGCCGGGCTTGACCCGGTGGCGGGCGAAATAGCCGTCGACGGCTTCGTCGAACAGTCGGCTCTGGAGCTTGCCCTGCACCGCATGCGGGCGCGGGCCGACCAGTGAGAGATTGCCGGAGAAGACCACGTTGAAGAGCTGCGGCAGCTCGTCGAGGCTGGTCTTGCGGATGAAGCGGCCGACGCGGGTGACGCGCGCATCGTTCTTGGTCACGACCTTCGAAGCGGTCGGGTCGGCCTGATCGTGATACATCGAGCGGAACTTGTAGACGTCAATGCGCTCGTTGTTGAAGCCGAAACGCTTCTGGCGGAACAGCACCGGGCCGGGACTGTCGAGTTTCACAGCCAGTGCCACCAGCCCCATCACCGGCAGGGCTGCAAGCAGCGCAAGGCCGCCGACGACGCGATCGAACAGCCATTTCATCACCAGGTCCCAGTCGGTGATCGGCGCCTCGAACACGTCGAGCGTCGGCACCTCGCCGAGATAGGAATAGGAGCGGGGACGGAAGCGCAGCTTGTTGGTGTGCGCGGAGAGGCGGATGTCGACCGGCAGCACCCAGAGCTTCTTCAGCATCTCCAGGATGCGCGTCTCCGCGGAGATCGGCAGCGCGAACAGCACGAGATCGACGCGGGTGCGGCGGGCGAACTCGACGATGTCGTCGACCTTGCCGAGCTTGCGCGCGCCGGCGCAGGTGTCGAGCGCGCGGCTGTCGTTGCGGTCGTCGAACACGCCGAGCACGTGGATGTCGGAATCCTCCTGCGCGTTCAGCGCTTCCACCAGCTGCTCGCCGTTGCGGTCGGAGCCGACGATGATGGTGCGGCGGTCGAGCCGGCCCTCGCGCGCCCAGGCGCGCACCAGCGAGCGCAGCACCAGACGCTCGCTGACCAGCGCGGCGAGCCCGAGGATGTAGAAGGCGGCAAGCCACAGCCGCGACATTTCGCTGCCGAACTTGGCGAAGAAGGATGCGCCGATGAACAGCAGGAAGACGAACGACCAGGACGAGATCATGCGCGTCATCTGCCGGAGCTGACCGCGGAACAGCTGCACCTGATAGATGTCGGCGGCCTGGAAGCAAACCACGGCGGAGATGGCGACGGCGATGATCTGCGCGGGATAAGCCCAGCTGAAGAAGCCGGCGCGCGGCATGACATAGCCGAGATAGAGCGCGATGCCGACGAGGCTCAACAGCGCGAAATCGGCCAGCCGAACGAAGCCGGTGATCACGATCGGCGAGTAGGCACGGGCGACCTTCTGGTTGACGACGTCGAGCGCTGCGGGCGAGAGCCGGCGACGGCGCTCTACAAACGGCTGGTCAGCCGACTTCGCCGCGGCGCTGGTCGCGGCGTCGAGCATCGAGCGTGCGTTGAGCGGTTCCACGGGCGTCCACGTCCATTCCAAATACCCGCGGGCCGCGTCCTTGCGCCCCGGGCGAGCATCCCCTGGCACATCGATTATCGGACAAATCGGAAGATTCTCTAAAGCGGTCTTAAGGATGGTTAGTGATTGGTAAATGCGTCGCGATAACCCGCGACCACGCCGTCGACCATTGCCTGCTGGGAGAAATGCGCGGAGATGCGCTCGCGCAGGGATGTCGCGCGTTGCGCGGTCGCTTGCGGATCGTCCAGCGCTGCGGCGATCGCCTCCGCCATGGCCTCAGGGTCGCTCGGCGCGAACAAGGCGGGGCTGTCGGCGCCGAAGATTTCGGGGATGCCGCCGATCTTGGACGCGATCATCGGAATGCCGGCGGCACCGGCCTCGATCACCACATAGGGCATGGAATCGCCGCGCGAGGGAACGACCAGCAGCCGCCCCTTGGAAAAGCCGTAGCGCGCCTTGACGTGGCCGATGAAGCGGATGGCGCTGGTCAGGCCGAGCCTCTCGACCTGTGCCTTCAGCGCCGCGGTTTCCTCGCCATCGCCGCCGAGCGTCAGGGTGACTTTCTTGCCGCCCTCGTGCAGGCGCGCCACCGCATCGACCAGCAAATCAGCGCCTTTGATGTGCCTGAACTCACCGACATAAGCGAGGTCGGTGGCGTCATCGGCGATGATAACCGGCTCGAATTCTTCCGGTGTCACGCCGTTGAAGACGCAATGCACCACGCCCTTCGGCGTGCCGACGATGCGCTGATAGGTGTCGCGGGCAAACGCGCTTTCGAACAGGAACAGGTCGGTCGCGCCCATCAGCGCGCGCTCGAGCCGCGCGTAAAACTCGCCCTTGAGGGTGTTGAGAGGATAGTGCAGCGAGCCGCCATGCGGGGTGTAGATGCGGATAGTGTCGTCGGAACGCCCCCGCATGCGGATGAAAGCGCCGGCCTTGGCGCCGTGGCCATGCATGACGTCGGGCTTGAGCGTCGCGATCAGGCGCCGCAAGCGAAGCCACACCAGGACATCGTCAGGCGACGGTTCGCGGCGGATCGCCATCCGGTGCACGCCGAGCTTCAGCCGCGGTGCGAGCTCGGCAAGGGCCTTGTCGGCGCGCTCGCCGCCGGTGAGGCTGTCGGCGAGAATGCCGACATGATGGCCGCGATCGACCTGGCCATTGGCGACGTCGAGGATGTGGCGGAAGATGCCGCCGACCGGAGCGCGCACGGCGTGCAGGATGCGGAGTGGCTGGTCGGGAGAGGGGGGCATGATCAAAACCAGCGCTCGACGACGAATGCTCGAACAATTCTCACGAAATATCGAGACGGATTAAGAGCCCTCGTGGTTAACAAACGGTGACGAGCACGCCTGCGCGAGCGGCCACATGCCGCGATTAACCCAGCGGCAACCTTAATGGAGTGTAATCGCCCCGGTTGAGGTAGGTTCGTGGCGTTGCCCCTGCGGGAGTGTTCGATGCGTATAGCGTTCTGGCGTGCCGGCAAGGACAAGGCGGTGGTCGAGCGGGCTGTCTCGAAGGCCAAAGCCGAAGTCATGCGGGCCGAACCCGAGCCTCGGATTGAAGCAAAGCCTGCGCCCGTTGCGCCGAGGCAGCCGCCGGTCGAATCCGGCGACATCGACCTTCACGCCCTCGGCGCGGCGTTGGCGCGCAAGCGCGGCTGGATCATCGTGCCGACGGTGCTGGCGCTCGTCGCGTCCGTCGCGATCGTCAATCTCGTCACGCCGCGCTACAAGTCCGAATCCCGCATCCTGATCGACGGCCGCGAGAACGTGTTTCTTCGCCCCAACAGCGATCGCGCCGAGGAGCGGCAGGCGCTCGACGCCGAGGCCGTCACCAGCCAGGTGCAGCTCGTGCTGTCGCGTGATCTCGCGCGCGAGATCATCAAGAAGAACAAGCTTGCGGAGCGGCCCGAATTCGATCCGGTGCTGCAAGGCATTTCGCCGCTGAAGTCGCTTGCGGCGCTGGTCGGCATCGGCCGCGATCCGTTCTCGATGACGCCGGAAGAACGGGTGCTGGATGCCTATTACGAGCGCCTCCAGGCCTATGCCGTCGACAAGTCGCGCGTGATCGTGATCGAATTCCAGTCCGCCGATCCGGATCTCGCCGTGCGCGTCGCCAATTCGATCGCCGACGGCTATCTCGTGCTCCAGCAGGATGCGCGTCAGGATCAGGCCCGAAACGCCAGCCAATGGTATGCCGGCAGGATCGACGAGCTGCGACGGAACGTTTCCGAGGCCGAGGCGAAGGCCGAGGATTTCCGCTCCAAGTCGAGCCTGTTCATCGGCACCAACAACACGACGCTGTCGAACCAGCAGATGGGCGAGGTCAACACCCAGCTCAACAATGCGCGTGCGTTGAAGGCCGATGCGGAGGCCAAGGCGCGCCTGATCCGCGAGATGATCCAGAGCGGAAAACCGATCGAATCGTCGGAAGTGCTGAACTCGGAATCGATGCGCACGCCATCCCAGCAGCGCGTGGCGTTGCGGGCCCAGCTGGCCGAGCAATCGTCGACGTTGCTCGGTAACCATCCGCGCATCAAGGAATTGAAGGCGCAGCTCGCCGACCTCGACACCCAGATCCGGGACGAGGCCGCCAAGCTTGCCCGCACGCTCGAAAACGACTCGCGCGCCGCCGGCGGACGCGTTCAGGAATTGTCCGCGAGCCTCGAGCAGCTCAAGAAGCAGGCGACCTCCACCAACGGCCAGGACGTGCAGCTCCGCGCGCTCGAGCGTGAAGCCAAGGCGCAGCGCGACCTGCTCGAAACCTATCTCGCAAAGTATCGTGAAGCCAACACCCGCGAGACCATCGACACCGCGCCAACGGATGGCCGCATCATCTCCCGCGCCATCGTCTCGAACATGCCGGCCTATCCGAAGAAGCTGCCGATCGTGCTGATCGCGACGATCGCGACGCTGCTGCTCTCGTCCGGCGTCGTCGTCACCGGAGAGCTGTTGCGCCAGACCGCGCCCCGCGCGGTGGCCGTGTTCACGCCGGCGCAAACCAGGACGTCGGCTCGCCACGAACCGGCTGTCGAACCGATGGTCGCCGAGCCGATGGTCGTCGATCCGGTCATGGCAGAACCCGCGCCGCTTCAGCCGGAGATGACGGCCGAGGCCGATGTCTCCGACTTCGCGGAGATTGAACGTCTGGCCGATAGTCTGCGCGCCGCCGGTGCGGTGGCGAAGAAAGTCACGGTGCTCGGCACCGCGGCCGGCGAAGCCATCACGCTGTCGACGCTCACGTTGGCCCGGCATCTGGCACGCGATGCGCGGGTCGTCGTGGTCGATCTCGCCGCGTCTTCGCCGACCATGGCCGCCGTGTCCGTCGACGCCTCGGCGCCCGGCCTTGCCGAGCTGATGCAGGGCGAGGCGTCGTTCGCGCAGATCATCACCCGGGACAAGCTCTCGCGGCTGCATCTGGTCATGGCCGGCCGCGCCGGCTTCGACCGCAGCCTGTTGCAGTCGCCGCGGGTGACGCTTGCGGTCGACGCGCTGCTCCGCGCCTACGACCACGTGCTGCTCGATGCCGGCAGCGCCTCCGACCTCCCGGCGGAGCTGCTGACGGCGCATGCCCGCGCCGTGGTGGTGCCGGATGCGTCGATGACGCCGGACGCGCGCATGCTGATGTGCGAGCAGCTCAAGGCGGTCGGCTTCAGCGAGGTGACGATGCTGAGCAGGCCCGTGCAGCCGTCGGATGCGGGCGACACGCCGCGCGTCGTGGCGGCGTGATGTCCTTGCCCTCTCCGCGGGGCCCGAGCGAGCGCCTCGTCCTTCGAGACGACCGCTTCGCGGTCTCCTCAGGATGAGGCTTGGCTAGATCGGAATCCGTTGAAGTGCTGCCGCGAATTTTGTCCTCATCCTGAGGGCCCGCCAGAGGCGGGCGTCTCGAAGGATGCGCCGCAGGGGAGCGTTTCCCAACCGGGGAATTTCTTACCCGAACGCTCGTCGCAGTCGCTGCGCAAGGTCGAACAGCATCTGGTTTTGTTTCACCAGCCGCTTGCCGTGGCTCAGCGAGGACATCGCCATCGCCGCGAGTTTTCCGCGTGACGTCAGCGGAACAAAACTGTCGAAGATGTCCTGGTCGTCCTTGCAGAACATCCGCTTGTACTCGTCCGAGCCGATGCCGAGGTCGAGCGAACGGTAGCCGCGCTCGGCGCAGCGGTCGATGATGTAGCGCATCAGGATCAGCCCGGGGCTGTAGCGGGCATGCTCGGACATCGTGTAGGTGTTGAACATCATGGAGAAGCGCTGGCCGTCGGCGACACCGGCGAAGATGGCGATCACCTCGTCGTCGCATTCGAGCGCGTGGATGTCGATGACGCGGCCTTCGCCGCGTAGCGCAAGGCAGGCGCTGCGAACGAATTGCTCCACTCCCGGCTCGGCGAAGACGTTGGGAAGCTTCTGCTCTGCCATCCGCGCCGGCTTGACGCGGAAGAACCAGTCGAGCAGGCGGGTGACGTCCGCGTCCGTGGTCGCCAGGTGATAGCGATAGCCGGCGAGCGCCTGGAGCTTCTTCTCCTTGCTCTTCAGACGGCGACGGAAGGAATTGCTGATCCGCGATGCGGGCGGGCCTCCCGGCTCCATTGTCAGCAACGGGCAGCCATTGATCGAGCTCTGCCGCGGGAGAGCCGCAAACGGGTTTTGCTGGTCGTGCCAATGCAGCGGCTGCTGCGTCAGTGCGAGCACGTCGGCATGCTGGCACAGCGGCGCAAGCAGCGCGTCGAGATCGGCGATAGTGACCCGCGCCGCAAACTCGGCGTTCCACAGGCCCATGTTGAAGGTCGTATGCTTGCCGCCCATGAAGCAGGCCGTGCGCACGCCGCGGCCCTGGCGCAGCGAGAGCGGCAGCAGCAGGAGCGGCTGATGCTCGGCGTCGCGGGCAATGACGATGAAAGGGCGGGCGCGTTCGTGCTCGCCGACCAGGCGCTGCCAGGGACTGAGCAGCTCAAATCGCTGATAGGGCGTGAAGAGGTGACCGGGCTGCTCGAAGGCGCGCCAGACCGCCTCGGCCGCGCCGAGATCGGTCACGATATCGACATGCGTGACACGGCTCGCTTTCGACCGCGCTGGCGCTTCTGCCGTCCGGCTTTGCATCGCCGCAGCCATGGTCATCCGCGAAACCTGTCGAGAAAGCAAAAATGCGCGTAATTCGGCCTGTGGCCGACCTTTGCAAAGAAATGTCAACAAAGGGTAATGACTATAGGAGAGGGAACGGACGCCGACGGGCGTGAAGGTGGGATATTGGCATCCGACGACAGATGGCTGGAGCGGCTGCGGCTTGAGCTGGCCTGGTTCACCGGCCAACCGTTGTTGCGCAGCCGTGGCGCCGGCGCGATTCTGCGCTTCGAGCGCGTGCGGCCCCGGCGGAGCGGAGCGTTCCAGCCGCTGCGCGAGAACGAGATCACGCCGCACTTCCTCGACCGCGCCATTCGCGCGCTGAAGCGGTGGAAGTATGAGTTTCTCGGCATGGACGAGGTCTGCCGGCGCGCGGTGACGCTGCCGGACAAGCGACGCTTCGTAGCGCTCACCTTCGACGGCGCCGGCAAGGATCTGATCAACTTTGCCTATCCGGTGCTGGCGCGCCACGCCGTGCCCTTCACGATCTACGTGCCCACCGCGTTCCCCGATGGCGTCGGAGAGGCCTGGTGGCTCGGACTCGAACAGGTGATCGCGCGCGAAAGCCGTGTCATCCTGATGATGGGCGAGAAGGAGCAGCGCTTCACCGTCACTGATAATGCCCAGAAGCAGGCGCTGTTTTCGTTCGTCGAGAGCTGGCTGCGCTCGTTGCCGCCGGCGGATCTGTCGGCCGCGATCAACGATCTCTGCACGCGCTACCGCATCGACCTTGCCGCGCTCTCGCGCGACGCGTCGATGAATTGGGAGGATCTGGCGAGGCTAGCGGCCGATCCGCTCGTGACGATCGGCAATGCGACTGTGAACTATCCCGTTCTCGCCAACATGAAGGATGCAGCCGCGCTGCGCGAGATGACGATGGGCAAGGCGGTGGCGGAAGCCGCCTTCCGTCGCGATATCAGGCATCTGGCCTTTCCATTCGGCGATCGCGCCTCGTTCCGGCGCAGCCATGTCGTCATGGCGGAGGAGGCCGGCTTTGCCAGCGCGGTGTCGACGATCCCGGGCACAGTGGATGCGGAGGGACGCACCAATTTGCGCGCGCTGCCGCGCATTTGCTGGGATGGGCGGGTGCGCTCGCTGCGCATGATGCGGGTGCTGGTGTCCGGCATCGCCTTTCCGCCGGTGAAGCCGACGGGCAGCGCTACGAGCTAGAGCGCCACGAACTAGAGCGCTACGAGCTGGAGAGCTACGAGCTAGACTTGGCCCGGTCGGGCCGCTGCATCCAGCTCACGATCGGCATCGCGGGCAGCACCCAGCCCATGCCGACCACCACGTAATAGATTGCCTGGCGCCAGCCGGATTCGGCGATCCACGGCATCTGTGCCAGTGCCATGCCGAGCAGGGCCCAGACGGTGGCGAGCACCAGGAGCAGGATGGTGCCGAGGAACTTGCGGGTGCGGATCGTCATGACGGAATGTTGCGGCTTTCGCGTAACTTGCGCTGCGGGAGCGGGGGACTATAAGGGGCACGCAGTTTGGTTCAAGCCTTGCCGGTTCAAGCCTTGCCGGTTCAAGCTTTGGTTTTTGTCCCGCATGACAACGATTTCCGCCCCGTCCGAGTCGCATCGCGCCGTGCGCTGGTGGCTGATCTCCGTGGCCGCGCTGATCGCGCTGATGGTGCTGGTCGGCGGCGCGACGCGGCTGACGGAATCCGGGCTCTCGATCGTCGAATGGAAGCCGGTCACGGGCAGCGTTCCGCCGCTTACGGACACGCAATGGACCGAGGCGTTCGAGGCCTACAAGAAGATTCCGCAATATCGCGAGCTCAACGCGGGCATGCGCCTGTCCGAGTTCAAGCAGATTTTCTGGTGGGAGTGGAGCCACCGGCTGCTCGGCCGTTTCATCGGCGTGGCTTATCTCCTGCCGTTCCTGTTCTTCCTCTGGCGCGGCGGTCTGTCGGGTGAGTTGAAGCGGCGGCTGTGGCTGTTGTTCGCGCTCGGCGGCCTGCAGGGCGCGGTCGGCTGGTGGATGGTGGCCTCGGGCCTGACGGAACGCGTCGAGGTCTCGCAATACCGGCTGGCGACGCATCTGGTGCTCGCGCTTCTGATCTTCGCCGGCATTGTCTGGACGGTGCGGCGGCTCACTGAGCGCCCGCAGATCGCAGTGTCTTCGCGGTTGCGCTTCACCAGCGCCCTGCTGCTCGTCGTGACCTTCATCCAGATCTATTTCGGTGCGCTGGTCGCGGGCTTGCGCGCCGGCCGTGCCTACAACACCTGGCCGCAGATCGACGGTGCGTTCATTCCCTCAGTGGAGCGGCTGTGGTTCGAGACGCCGTGGTGGCGCAACATGTTCGACAATGTGCTGACGGTGCAGTTCGAGCACCGCATGACGGCCTACGCGCTGTTCGCGCTGGCAGCGCTCCACGCGGTCGATGCGGTGCGCTCGCGCGCAGGTTCGGCGGCGAGCGGCGCAATGTGGCTGTTCGCGGCGATAAGCCTGCAGGCGGTGCTCGGCATCCTCACACTGCTCAACCAGGTGCCGATTGATCTCGCGCTCGCGCATCAGGCGGTCGCGATCGCAGTGCTGACGCTTGCAGTGATGCAGGTGGAGAGGCTCGCTTTGCGTGGCGCAATCGAAGCGCAGCCGCGCGCGGTTCCCGTCGGTCAGGCCGGCTGATCGGGTCCGCTCTTCAGCAATAGCCGTAGATGCCGCACGAATAGGGCAGGCGCCAGAAATAATCGACCTGCTTTCCGCCGTAATACGCGCCCTGATAATCGTAATCCCACGGGCGGCCGTAATAGCCCGGCAGCGTGTGCGAGCCCGGCAGCAGCGGCGTCCCCGGCAGGTTGCGGATGTAGCTGCCGATGCCATAGGCCGGCGAGATCAGCGCATCCGGATCCGTCTCGACATAGACTTTTGGCGGCTCCTGCGGCGGTGCGGCGGCTCGCCGTTTCGCTGTGGCCGGCAAATCGGCGGCAATCGCAGTTGAGACCGTCATCATCGCCGCAAGGGCAGGCACCATCCAGCGCAGCATCGTCGGCTCCGAATCAAAGGGGCGGTCCAATGACGATGTATGCGGCAGATATGGTTAATGACCGTTAACCGGGGCGCTTTTTCTGCGCCCCGGGACGACCAGGCGACTACGCCCCCAGCGCCTGTTCAAGATCGGCGATCAGATCTTCCTTGTCCTCGATGCCGATCGAGAGCCGCACCACGTCGGGGCCGGCGCCGGACTTGACCTTGGCGGCGTCGTCGAGCTGGCTGTGCGTGGTCGACGCCGGATGGATGACGAGCGAGCGGGTGTCGCCGACATTGGCCAGATGCGAGAACAGCTGCAACTTCGACACCAGGCTGACGCCGGCGTCATAGCCGCCCTTCAGACTGAAGGTGAACACGGCGCCGGCACCCTTCGGCGCGTATTTGCGCGCGAGCTGGTTGTACTTGTCGCTCGCAAGGCCCGCATAGTTCACCGCGGCCACCGCCGGATGGCCAGCGAGAAATTCGGCGACCGCCTTCGCATTGTCGCAGTGCTTCTGCATGCGCAGCGGCAATGTCTCGATGCCGGTGAGGATCATGAAGGCATTGAACGGCGACAGCGCCGGTCCGAGATCGCGCAGGCCGAGCACGCGGCAGGCGATGGCGAAGGCGAAATTGCCAAACGTCTCCTGGAGCCGGATGCCGTGATATTCGGGCCGCGGCTCAGAGAGCATCGGGTATTTGCCGCCGGTCGACCAATCGAAGGTGCCGGCATCGACGATGATGCCGCCGATCGAATTGCCGTGGCCGCCGAGAAACTTCGTCAGCGAGTGCACGACGATGTCGGCGCCGTGGTCGATCGGGCGGATCAGATAGGGCGAGGCCAGCGTGTTGTCGACGATCAGCGGTACGCCCGCCTTGCGCGCCACCGTCGAGATCGCCTCGATGTCGGTGATGCTGCCGGCGGGATTGGCGATGGACTCGATGAAGATGGCTTTCGTGCGCGGCGTGACCGCGCGTTCGAAGCTCGCGATGTCGTCGGGATCGGCCCACACCACGTTCCAGCCAAAGCTCTTGAACGCATGCGTGAACTGGTTGATCGAGCCGCCATAGAGTTTTCGCGCCGCGATGAACTCGTCGCCGGGCTGCAGCAATTGCTGTAGCACCACAACCTGCGCGGCATGGCCCGAGGCGACCGCAAGCGCGGCGGTGCCGCCTTCGAGGGCTGCGACGCGCTCTTCCAGCACCGCATTGGTGGGATTGCCGATGCGGGTATAGATGTTGCCGAACGCCTGCAGGCCGAACAGCGAGGCGGCGTGGTCGGCGTCGTTGAAGACAAACGACGTCGTCTGGTAAATCGGGGTGGCGCGCGCACCGGTGGTGGGATCGGGCTGTGCACCGGCATGCACGGCGAGGGTCGAAAATCCCGGAAGGCGATCGCTCATTGAGGGCGTCCTGTTCTGGTGGTCTGAAATCGCGCGGCATGCTGATTGGCGCCGCGGCTGCCGTCAAGGCGCGGCTTCACATCGAGATCATTTGGGAACGATCGTGCTACGCATTGTCGCGTTCGCGAAACGAATCCTTCGCAATTGCGTCAGCTTTGCTCGGTCTTGTTTTTGGCGGCGCGATCCGATGCCGCGGTGTCGCCGCCGCCGACACTCATCCGATTGAGGGATAGCCGCATGCCCTGCGTCGGTGCCGGCGGACGCTTGGAACTCAGCGTGCGCGAATTGACGCCCATCCATGAGATCTCGGACGACAGGCGGCCATATTCGATCTTGGGGCAGCGGTTCATCACCACCTTGATACCGACCGATTCCGCCTTCAGCGCCGCCGCGTCGTCGCGTGCGCCAAGCTGCATCCAGATCACCATCGGCAGCGGATCGAGCGTGAGGGCTTCCTCGACCACGGGCATGATGTGGCTGGAATTGCGGAAAATGTCGACCATGTCGACGGGGCGGTCGATGTCGGACAGCGAGGCGACGAAAGGCTTTCCGAGCAACTCCTTGCCGACATGGCCGGGATTGACCGGGATCATGTCGTAGCCGCGCTGGGCCAGATATTTGAACGCGAAATAGCTCGGCCGCACATTGACCGGCGAGGCGCCGACCATCGCGATCGACTTCACGCTGTTGAGGATGGCGCGGATGTAATTGTCGGGATAGGCGTCGTGGTTCATCTCTTCTTTCTCTGACCCTCAGGTGAGGAGCGCGGCACGCGCGTCTCGAACCATGAAGCCGCATCGGGCCTCTATCCTTCGAGACGCCGCGTTCCGCGGCTCCTCAGGATGAGGAGTTGACTACTCATCCCGCCATGTCGGCGTGCGCTTGTCGATGAAGGCGCCGATGCCTTCCTCGGCGTCGCGCGCCATCATGTTCTCGGTCATCACCTCTGCCGCATAGCGATAGGCGTCCGCAAGGCTCATTTCGGCCTGGCGGTAGAATGCCTCCTTGCCGAGCTTGACGGTGTAGGCCGATTTGAGTGCGATCTGTTGCGCGAGCTCGATCGCGGCGCCGAGTTCGCTGCCGGCGGGCACCACGCGATTGACGAGCCCGATCTCGCGGGCGCGGTCGGCCGTGACAGGCTCGCCCGTCAGCAGCATCTCCATCGCCTGCTTGCGCGGCACGTTGCGCGACAGCGCCACCATCGGCGTCGAGCAGAACAGGCCGATGTCGACCCCGGGTGTGGCGAAATGTGCTGCTTCCGAGGCGATCGCGAGATCGCAGCTCGCCACGAGCTGGCAGCCCGCGGCGGTCGCGATGCCCTGGACGGACGCGACCACGGGCTTGGGCAGGTGCACGATCGCCTGCATCATCGCGCTGCAGGCGGTCATCATCTCGGCGAAGAAGGCGCGGCCGCGATCCGGGTCGGTGCGGCGCGCGGTCAGCTCCTTCATGTCGTGGCCGGCGGAGAAGGCGGGACCGTTGGCCGCGATCACCACGCCGCGGACGGTCTTGTCGTCGCGGATCTCGTTGAGCCGGGCATGCAGGCTTGCGATCATCGCCTCCGACAGGCTGTTGCGGGCAGCTGGGCGGTTGAGCGTCAGGACCGCGATGGGGCCGACCATTTCGCGCAGCAGAATTGGCGGTTGCGGAGAGGGGGCGCGGGCGGCCTGGGCGGACATCGAAGCGTTTCCCGTTGGATTATTGCAATTGGATGACGCAGATAACTTAATGTAACAGGGGACGTGAAGCGAGTGTGAGGGGTAGCATGGCGTTAGCGAAAATGAGTGTGGCGGAGCTCGAGCAGTTTCTCCGTGACGAGTTTCCCCAGGCTTTCAGCGGCGACGACATCACGATCGAAAGCGCGGACGGCCAGGCCTGCCTTTTGCGCCAGCGCTACAGCGAAAGGATGCTGCGGCCAGGTGGAACCGTGTCCGGCCCGACACTGATGGCGCTCGCCGATTTCGCGATGTACGTGGTGCTGTTGTCCGCGATCGGCCCGATCGGGCTCGCGGTGACCACCAATCTCAACATCAACTTCCTGCGCAAGGGCCAGCCCGGGCAGGACGTGCTGGCGGAGGCGCGGCTGCTCAAGCTCGGCAAGCGGCTGGCGGTCGGGGAGGTGAATCTGTTGTCGGGCACCTCGCCCGATCCGATCGCCCATGTCACCTCGACCTATTCCATTCCAAACACTTGAGCTTTTTGCGGGTATCTTGGTACCATATTTATAAGCTATTGATATTGCGTATATAATTTCCGCCCTTCGGCATTGACCGTCGCGCCTGTCTTCTCTAGAAACTGGCCCAGTCCGGTGCGGTGTTCGCGCCGATGCTCCCCGTCCACGGAAACTCTGACATGAAAACCTTTTCGGCAAAGCCGGCTGAGGTGACGAAGAAGTGGGTATTGATCGACGCCAAGGGTCTGGTCGTCGGCCGCCTCGCCACCATCGTCGCCATGCGCCTGCGCGGCAAGCACCTCCCGACCTATACCCCGCACGTCGATTGCGGCGACAACATCATCATCATCAACGCGCAGCATGCGGTCCTCACCGGCCGCAAGCGCGAGCAGAAGACCTACTACAAGCACACCGGTTACGTCGGCCACATCAAGGAGCGCACCGCGCGCCAGATCCTCGAGGGCAAGCATCCCGAGCGCGTGCTCGAGAAGGCCGTCGAGCGCATGATCCCGCGTGGTCCGCTCGGTCGCGTGCAGATGGGCAACCTCCGCGTCTATGGCGGGGCCGATCATCCGCACGAGGCGCAGCAGCCCGAGACGATCGACATCGCCAAGTTGAACCGCAAGAATACGAGGGCCGCATAACATGGCCGAATCCATCCAGTCGCTCGACCAGCTCTCGCAGCTCAAGACGGCGGTCGCACCCGACGCGCCCAAGCACGAGAAGAAGGTCGACAAGTTCAACCGCGCCTATGCCACCGGCAAGCGCAAGGACGCAGTCGCCCGCGTCTGGATCAAGCCGGGCGCCGGCAAGGTCACGGTCAACGCGCGCGAGGTCGAGGTCTATTTCGCCCGTCCCGTGCTGCGCATGATGATCGAGCAGCCGTTCTCCGTGGCCGCGCGTTCGGGCCAGTACGACGTGATCTGCACCGTCGCCGGCGGCGGTCTGTCCGGCCAGGCCGGCGCGGTCCGTCACGGCATCTCCAAGGCGCTCACCTATTTCGAGCCGGAGCTGCGTACCGTGCTCAAGAAGGGCGGCTTCCTCACCCGCGACTCGCGCGTGGTCGAGCGCAAGAAGTACGGCAAGGCCAAGGCCCGCCGGTCCTTCCAGTTCTCGAAGCGTTAATCGCTTCTCTCGTATTCGCCGCGAAAGCGGCTTCAATGAGATGCAAAGGGCGCTGATTTCAGCGCCCTTTTTGCTGTTCGTTTGTATGCAAATTGATGGCGAGTTTCCGGAAAACTTGCGGCTCGATGACAACCTGAATGGAACTCGCGGGACATAGCGTCGCATCTGGAAGGGCGCGCAAATCGGATGTGCCGATCGCGTAACTGCTATGTCTAAGAGGGGGCCGACATGACGTCGCTCGATAGCATCACGCTCTATTTGGTCGCCACCATGGTCGCCGCACTGCTCGGCGCCATGATGGTGTTTTTCGGAAGGCAGGAGAACAGCCCTGCGCTCAAATGGTGGGGCACCGCGTATCTTCTCGGCGCCGCATCGGTCGCGCTCTGGACCGCGGCCGGCGACAGGCTGGGGCCGCATCTTTACCTCGCGCTGAACGCGGTCGGCTTCGTCGCCTGCGGCATGGTGTGGAATGCGGCGCGCGTCTTCCATGGCCGCAAGCCGAACTGGCCGGGTCTGCTGGTCGGGGCGCTGGCCTGGGCCGCCGCCGCCACGTTGCTCGATCCCGCGGCGTCCATGCTGCGCATGATCATCGGCGCCGGCATCGTCTCGGTCTATGCGGCGCTGACCGCGAGCGAACTCTGGGTCGAGCGGCGCAAGAGCCTGCAACGGCGCTGGCCGGCCTTCGTGGTGCCGGTGATGCACGGCTGCGTCTTGATGCTGCCGATCCTGCTCGGCAGCTTCCTGCGTCCGCACGATGCCGGCTTCTCCACCAGCATCTGGGTCACCGTGTTCGCGGTCGAGCTCGTGCTCTATGCCGTCGGCACCGTGTTCGTGATCTTCATGCTGGTGTCCGAGCGCACGGTCACCGCGCACCGGACCGCCGCGTCCACCGATCCCCTGACCGGCATGCTCAACCGCCGCGGCTTCTCGGAGGCCTGCGGGCGCGTGATCGAGCGCGAGGCCAAGGCCGGCCGCCCGGTGACGGTGATGATCTTCGACATCGACCATTTCAAGTCGATCAACGATCGCTTCGGCCACCCTGCCGGCGACGAGATGCTGAAACTGTTCTCGACCATCGTCGTCAGCAATCTCCGCATGACCGACATGTCGGGCCGTATCGGTGGCGAGGAGTTCGCGGCGCTGCTGCCGTGTTCGCTGGAGGAGGGCGTGCTGGTCGCCGAGCGCGTGCGCGAGGCCTTCGAAACCTCCGGCGTCGTGGTCGAAGAAGGTCCGGTCGACACCACCGTCAGCATCGGTGTCGCGGGCGGTCCGGCCGGCACCGAGCTCGAAGTGTTGCTGGCCTCGGCCGACACCGCGCTCTACCAGGCCAAGCGCGGCGGCCGTAACCGCGTCGAGGCGGCTGAGGAGATGCCGTTGTCGCTGGAGAACTGGCGCCGCCGGAGCGCGGCAGGGATCGGCGCGCCGCAGGCGCGTCCGGTTACGGCTTGAGGGCAAGGAGCCTTGAGCAAGGGAGCCTTCAAGGAGGCCTTGCGGTAATCGCCTGTTTACCATTCGATCCCTACCATTGCGGTCATGGAATCGATCCGTCGACAGAACCCGCAGGCTGCCCTGATGTCGCTCGAAGCCGCTGCGGCCTCGGCACGCGGCGGTTTCGCGTGTCTGTTCTCCACGGCGGACGAATACGAGACGGCGCTGATCACCGAGCGCCGTGCCCAGGGGCGCTACACGCAAGGCCGCAGCTATTGGCCGCTTGCGCTGTTCGCCGGTTGTGCGCTCATGGTGGCGGGCACCGTTCTGCTGCTGGCCTGAGTGATCTGCATTTTTGGACCGGGCGGGGCGCCTTTTCGGCGTCTTTTTCTTTGTCGGCGGCTGCGCTAGACACGCCCATCGAACAAAAATGGGTGGAAACCGATGATCACCGAGATCGCGCAAATCGACGTCAAGCCGGGCAGCGAGAAGGATTTTGAGGCCGCCGTCGCCAAGGCCAAGGCCGCTTTCGGCCGCTCCAAGGGTTTTCATGGTTTCGAGCTGCACAAGTCGATCGAGAAGCCGCAACGTTACCGGCTGATGGTGAAATGGGACACGCTGGAGAACCATACCGTCGATTTTCGCGGCTCCGAGAATTTCACCGAATGGCGCGGCCTCGTCGGCCAGTATTTTGCCTCGCCCCCGGAGGTCGAGCACACCGAGACAGTCCTGACGACCTGAGGGCTCCATTTCCGGAGCATGATCTTTTCGGAAAACCGCTGCACACTTTTCCGGATCATGCTCTAGGCCGCCTCCGCCAGGGGCGGCGCCTCATACGTCTTGAAATGGTCGATCATGACCTTGGCGATGGCGACCAGCGGTAGCGCCAGCGCCAGGCCCCAGATTCCGAACACGACGCCGAGCAGGATCTGGAACGCGAACAGTGTGGCCGGCGGGATGTCCAGCGCCTGGCGCTGCAGCAGCGGCGTCAGCACGTAACTCTCCATCACGTGCACGCCGAGGAACAGGACGAAAGCTGACAGCGCTGCCACCCAACCGGAGGCGAGGCTCGCCAGCACGACGATCATGCCGCCGATGATGGCGCCGACGGTCGGGATGAAGGTCAGTAGACCGGCTTGAATCCCCAGGATGAACGAGGCGGGGACACCGATGATGGCGAGCCCGATCCACGTCACCAGGCCGACCGCGAGCATGACGGTCATTTGCGCGATTAGCCAGCGTTCGAGTGTCTCGCTGACGCGATCGATGATCAAGGTCGTGCGCGCGCGATGCCGTGCTGGCGCGAGGAACAGCACGCCTCCGCGATAGGTGCCGGGCTGGGCTGCGAAAGCGACCCCCAAGAACAGCACGATGAAGATGTTTCCCACCCCGTGGATGGTGCCAAGGAGCAACTTGAAGGTCTGGCTCACGATTGCGCCCCCGCTGGAGGCGAGCGCGTCGGCGCCCGGGAGGGCGCCCCGCGAACCCGATCCGGGCGAGGGCGTCGGAGCGGATGGGGGATTGGGGGAAGAATCGGGCGCGGCGTTGCCGAGGTCGAAGAAGCTGGTGTCTATGCCGTGGTTGTCGAGAAAGGATTTAACGTTGGCGATCTGCGACTTGATGGTGGTGCTCAGCGCCGTGGCCTGTTCGGCGATGGTGGCGCCGCCGAGATAGCCGACGCCTGCGAGCACGAGGGCGAGCGCAGTGCAGACGATCGCGAGCCGGACCGCATGGGGCAGGTGAACGCGCCGCCCAAGCGCGTTGGTCAGCGCGTTGAGGCCGACGCCGAGCAGCATGCCGGCGAAGATCAGAAGCAGGGTGGTGGCAAAATACCAGGTGAACACCAGCATGGCCGTAAACAGCACGATTCCGATGCCTCCGACCGAGATCGACCAAGCCAGATCGGTGCGGGTCCGGGGCCGTTCATCTGCGGAAATGGTCACATCGGGTCCTTTTTGAGGGCGGCGGGCGCGAGGCACTCTTTCGCGAAACCTCCCCGCGGATCAAGCCGGGCCCTGCGCGATTTGATGCGTCCCTGGCCTCAGCGAGCCAACGCGGCGGGTGCGAAAGGGTGCCACGCCCGTCCTCCCGCCGACCATTTGCGCGAAATAGCATTGCCATCCCGCGAAGCCTTGTGTTGAATTTGTTCCACCCCGAGGGCATGTTTGGAGAATCTTCTTAACGGGGAAGGTCGGAACGGGAGATGAGAAAGCCGGTCGTCGGCGTGATCGGGAATGCCCATCGCGTCGAAAATCGATTTCAGGTCCAGATGGTCGGCGAGCGCAATTTGCGCGCCGTGGCCGAGGTGTCCGGCGGCCTGCCGGTGATGTTCGCGGGCTCGCCCGACATCACCGATATCGGTGCGCTGCTCGATGTGGTCGACGGGATCGTGCTCACCGGCGCCCGCGCCAACGTCCATCCGACCCGCTTCAATGTCGACCCGTGTGAACGGCACGAGCCCTACGACATCCACCGCGACGAGGTGGCACTGGCGCTTTCGGTCGCCTGCGTGTCCCGCGGTATTCCGCTGTTCGGCATCTGCCGGGGCCTGCAGGAGATGAACGTCGCCTTCGGCGGCTCGCTGCACCCCGAGATCCGCGAAATCCCAGGCCGTATGAACCACCGGATGCCGCGGCTCGAGAACGGCGAGATCCATCCCGATCCGACCGTGGTGTTCGCCGACCGTCACGACGTCGACCTGACGCCCGGAGGCGCGTTCGCAACGCTGCTCGGCTGCGAGAAGATCAGGGTCAATTCGCTGCACGGCCAGGGCATTCTCGATCCCGGCAAGCGCGTGTTGATCGAGGGCATCGCCGAGGACGGCACCATCGAGGCCATTCGCATCGCGGAAGCCCCGACCTTTGCGCTCGGCGTGCAATGGCACGCCGAATACGATCCGCAGCAAAATCCGATCAACCGAAAGCTGTTCGAGGCTTTTGGCGAAGCCATGGTCGAACGCCAGCGCGCGGCGGCGTAGCTCCTGCTCATGTCCCGGACGCGCTGCAGCGTTCTTACGCTGCTGCGCAGAGCCGGGACCCAGCGCTGCTGCAAATGGGCGCCGGACGCAGCGCACCGTCAAAGAGGCGCTGCGCTGCGTCCGGGGCACGAGATCGTCGCCAATAGCAAATCTGGGCAACCGCATGGCCCTCCCAATTGGCTCTCCAAATCGCAGACATGCCTTCGCACTCTCGCGGCGCGTTTCGCCCGAGCTTTACGGTTCGTTCGCGCTCTCTGAAGCCAAAGGGCGCAGGGAAGGCCGGGCGCCGGCGGCACCCGCAAGTCCGTGCGCTGTAGAAATGCACACGGGGGTGGACCACAGGTGGCCGATCGCCCGGCCTTCCCTGCGCGGATGGTTTTAACGGTGTCCTTCGTGCTCTCCTCGGGGAGCGATGCACTATTGCCCCCGTCGCCCTGCAGATCACCGATGCGCGCGCCGGTCGGCCGCCACATCACGGCAGGACTTGACGCACAGACCCCGGGCGTCAGGACCACACGACTTCTCCGTCCGCGGACGGGTTTGCCGGATCGCCGGGGGATCGCGTGTGCTCACCCTCCGACACCCGACAATCCCGCTCTTCAGCGCCGTGTCGTCCGCGTCGTGTGAGAACTCACGGTTGCCCGCCCTGTCACCACACGGATCGCGCCGGCGCTGCCGCGTCCACCGCCACCCGGCCCGCATATCGTGACGGT
Organism: Bradyrhizobium sp. 21; assembly: GCF_023073335.1. GTDB lineage: Bacteria > Pseudomonadota > Alphaproteobacteria > Rhizobiales > Xanthobacteraceae > Bradyrhizobium. The sequence continues at coordinate 199,670 of NZ_JADPJG010000006.1, read as the reverse complement.
CGCGAACGCCCCTTTGGCAGGGCCAGGATGAGGAGGGTATGCCATAAATCCGAAATTCGGAAAAGTAAAATGTTTTTGCGCGAAGGGGTTGACGGGGTGTGTTGCCCGACGGGTCGCAGTGGACGGGCGCTTCTGAGCCAAAGCGGCAATTGCTGTGCTCGCTACAGATGACTACTTGGCCGAGTAGGTGAGCTCGATCTCCGTCCGGAATGGAGCCAATGCCGAAACGTCACTCAAGGGCGTGATGCTCAGGGTGTAGAGCCCCTCATCCAAGGATAGCAACGCAAGTCCACGAGCGTGGGAGAAAGCCGTCGAAGCGACGACCCCGTCCGCAAGACGGGTCTGATCATAAACCACGCGTTTCTCTTGATCGAGGACGGTTACACCAAACGTCGTAGGAAGCTCGCCGGGCGGCACTGCCGCGTTTATCGGCTGCGCGATGGGACCTCCGAGGAGAGTTCGCAGGAGAACCTCCTCCTTTGGTCCCGTGAAATAGATCAACAGGTTCAGGCTATATCGCCGCTTTTCGATGATGCGGGCTTGCAAGGTGATGGGAGTTCCCTGAATCTGCTGCACCGGAATGGTAAATCGCGGAATATCGTGGTGCACCCATTTCAAGTATTGGACGTACGGAGACTCACCATACGCCCAGCCTCCAGCAACTCGGAAGATACCGGCTGCCAGAAGGAAGAGCAGGACCGCAATAGAGGTTCGGTGCCACGATCGCGTTAACATCCTTTGGTTGTGCTACAGGAATGCCTAAGCTCGGGTAAATGGATGATCCGCCGCTTCGGCACACTTAGCGGACCTTCACCGCGACGCCCGTTGAGGGCCGCTTCTGACTCGCAATGACGGAGACGAGGAGCTATCATCATTCTCAAACTCATCCCACATTGCGGCAACCATTCTACATGTCTCCGTGCCTTTCGAGTTGTGGCGGATCATCCGAGCACGATACTCTCCAATTCGTTTTGAAAACTGGAATTGCATCCAGATGATACGCAACGTCGCCGCCGCTGCTCTCGTCCTGCTCGCGTCCTCCGCATTCGCCCAGACCACCCCGCCGCAGGAAGGCCCGATCACCTGCGCTTTGCCGATCGCGCCTGAGGACACCGAACGAAGCCTGAAACAGCGCTACGGCAAGGACGCCGTGGTGCAGGACCTGCCGGGCGCCGAGGGCGAGCAATACAAAGGCGTCGTGCTGTTCCCGAAGACGACGGATCGCCGCATCGAGGTCGCCTTCACCGACGACAAGGGCAAGCGCGCCTC
>NZ_JADPJG010000006.1:0-198372 GCF_023073335.1 Bradyrhizobium sp. 21 | reverse complement strand
TGACCCTGCGCGACACCGGCAGGACCAGCCGCTGGAGTGTTGGCGGCGTCACGATCGGCTCGAGCCTTGCCGATGTGCAGAAAGCCAATGGCAAGCCGTTCCTGGTCAGCGGCTTCGAATGGGACTATGGCGGCTTCGTCACCGACTGGAAGGGCGGCGCGCTCGGCCGGCCGCTGCAAGGCGGCTGCACCATGACGGTGCGCTTCGACAAGAAGTCCGCTGCGCCGAAGTCGCTGCTGGGGGACGGCGTCAAGGCGGCGTCCGATAACGCCGCGCTGGTGAGATGGGCGCCGGTGGTGACGGAGATCGGGGTGAATTTTCCGGATAAATGAGTTCAATCGAGCTGCGCTCGCAATATCTCGAACCGAATAAACCAATCAGCAAGAATTGGTGCGCGCCGAATTTCTCGAGTCCGATTCGTTCTTCGAGAACGAAGTGGAGTCAGATGCAGAACGAAAGTTGCTTCCCCAGCGTAGCCCCCAAACGAAAAGGCGCCTCCTTTCGGAAGCGCCTTTTGCTTGTCGGATACCGTTCGGGCCGCTTAGCCCGAATAGTACATGTCGAACTCGACCGGGTGCGGGGTCATCTCGAAGCGGGCGACTTCGGTCATCTTCAGCTCGATGTAAGCGTCGATGAAGTCGTCGTCGAACACGCCGCCGGCCTTGAGGAACGCGCGGTCCTTGTCGAGGTTTTCAAGCGCCTCGCGCAAGCTGCCGCACACCGTCGGGATCTGCTTCAGCTCTTCCTTCGGCAAATCGTAGAGGTCCTTGTCCATCGCCGGACCCGGATCGATCTTGTTCTTGATGCCGTCGAGACCGGCCATCAGCATCGCGGCGAAGCCGAGATAGGGATTGGCGAGCGGATCGGGGAAGCGCACCTCGACGCGCTTGGCCTTCGGCGAAGCGGTGTAGGGGATGCGGCACGAGGCCGAGCGGTTGCGCGCCGAATAGGCGAGCAGCACGGGGGCCTCATAGCCCGGGACCAGGCGCTTGTAGGAGTTGGTCGACGGGTTGGTGAAGGCGTTGATCGCCTTGGCGTGCTTGATGATGCCGCCGATGTAGTGGAGGCAGGTCTCCGACAAATCGGCGTATTTGTTGCCGGCGAACACCGGCTTGCCGTCCTTCCAGATCGACTGGTGCACGTGCATGCCCGAGCCGTTGTCGCCATAGACCGGCTTCGGCATGAAGGTGGCGGTCTTGCCGTAGATATGCGCGACCTGGTGGATGCAGTATTTGTAGATCTGCATGTGGTCGGCCATCAGCGTCAGCGTGTCGAACTTCATGCCGAGCTCGTGCTGGGCGGAGGCGACCTCGTGGTGATGCTTCTCGACCTTGACGCCCATCTTGGCCATGGCGCCGAGCATCTCCGAGCGCATGTCCTGCACGGAATCCTGCGGCGGCACCGGGAAGTAGCCGCCCTTGGTGCGAACACGATGGCCGAGATTGCCGCCCTCATATTCGGTGTCGGAGTTGGTCGGCAGCTCCGAGGAGTCGAGACGGAAGCCGGTGTTGTAGGGGTTGGCGGAGAAGCGCACGTCGTCGAACACGAAGAACTCGGCTTCGGGGCCGACATAGACGGTGTCGCCAACGCCCATCGACTTCACCATGGCTTCCGCCTTCTTGGCGATGCCGCGGGGGTCGCGGTTGTAGGGCTCGCCGGTGGTCGGCTCGAGCACGTCGCAGGTGATGACCATCGTGGTCTCGGCGAAGAACGGATCGATCGTCGCGGTCACCGGATCGGGCATCAGGCACATGTCGGACTCGTTGATCGCCTTCCAGCCGGCAATCGAGGAGCCGTCGAACATCGTTCCTTCGGCGAAAATGTCCTCATCGATCATGCTGATGTCGAACGTCACGTGCTGCCACTTGCCGCGCGGATCGGTGAAGCGCAGGTCGACGTATTTGACGTCGTTGTCCTTGATCGATTTCAGGACGTCTTTGGCGGTCTTCATGCATACCCCTTTTGGCTCTGCGGGTCGGTTTCCAGATGAGCAAAATTATTCTCGCTTTGGGCGAGTTTTGCGCGACCGCACAAATGAAATCAGGCCGCCGAAGCAGCCTTATTTCTTGTCAGAGTGTCGCAAAAGGCGGGATAGCACCCGGCTCAAATAGCGTCCAGCCCGGATTCGCCGGTTCGGATGCGGATCGCTTCCTCGATGTTGGAAACGAAGATCTTGCCATCGCCGATGCGCCCGGTTTGCGCGGCGCGGCGGATCGCATCGATGGCGCGCTCGACCAGATCGTCGCCGATCACGATCTCGATCTTCACCTTGGGCAGGAAGTCGACGATGTATTCTGCGCCGCGGTAGAGCTCGGCGTGACCCTTCTGCCGGCCAAAGCCCTTGGCTTCGGTGACGGTGATGCCCTGCAGGCCGACTTCCTGAAGCGCTTCCTTCACCTCGTCGAGCTTGAATGGCTTGATGATGGCTTCGATCTTCTTCACTGCGCGCCTCCCGGCCTTTCGAACAAATAGCAACGTCTTCGTCAGGATGCGCTTTTCTTAACGCACGATCTTGTCTTCGCTATGCCGGGATCCCTGACCAGCCCGCCAACAACGGCCGGCCACACCCTGTGAAATGCCAGTGAGCACGACGAACCGAAGCGGCTTCCTCGAAAGCAGGGTCTATGCCAAGTTGCAAATGCCCTGGATTATTGGAGCGTTATCAGCCTTTTAACGAGCATCTCTGTTAGGTGGCGCCGACCGCCCCAAAATACCGAAGACTACGAAATAGGCAAACGGTCAATGTGTGTGCAGGCATCCGTCATGTGTATGGATCCGGCACGGAAGATGCCTGTCGAAGAGGCGTTTGTACCAGGGAAGTGGCATGGAAGTTCTGACCAACGCTGAAATGCAGCGCGCCGACCAGCTCAGCATCGCGGCAGGCACCCCCGGCTTCAAGCTGATGCTCAGCGCGGGCCAGGCGGTCGCGGAGGCCGCCAATGCGCTGGTGGAGCAGGGGCCGATCCTGATCGTGGCTGGCCCCGGCAACAATGGCGGTGACGGTTTTGTCGCAGCCGCCGAGCTCGCCGCCCAGGGCCGCGAGGTCTCGGTGATCCTGATGTGCGAGCGCGACCAGCTTCAGGGCGATGCGGCCTCGGCCGCGCGGGGCTGGAAGCACCCGGTGCTGCCGTTCAATCCGCAGGCGATCGGCAAGCCTGCGCTGATCATCGATGCGCTGTTCGGCGCGGGCCTCAGCCGTCCCGTCGACGGCGAGGCGCGCGCGATGATCGAGGCGATCAACGCCAATGGCGCGGCTGTGCTCGCCGTCGATCTGCCGAGCGGCATCAACGGCACCAGCGCGGCTGTGCTCGGCGTCGCGGTGAACGCCACCGAGACCGTCACCTTCTTCCGCAAGAAGCCCGCGCACCTGCTGCTGCCCGGGCGGATGCATTGCGGCCACGTGCGTGTCGCCGACATCGGCATCGAGGCGCAGGTGCTCGACGAAATCGGGCCGCGGATTTTCGAGAACGATCCGGACTTCTGGGGCGCGGCCTTTCCGGTGCCGCGGATCGATGGCCATAAATACGCGCGGGGGCACGTGCTGGCGGTGTCCGGCGATGCGGCCGCGACCGGCGCGGCACGGCTCGCCGCGCGCGGGGCGCTGCGGGCGGGGGCGGGCCTGGTGACGCTGGCGAGCCCACGCGAGGCGCTCGCAATCAATGCGGCTGCGCTCACCGCGGTGATGGTTCGCCCCGTCGATACCGCAATCGAGTTCGGCGAACTGCTCGGCGACAAGCGCTACAATACCTGCATCATCGGCCCAGGCGCAGGTATCGGCGATCGTACCTGCGATCTCGTCCACACGGCGCTTAACGCGCAGCGGCATCTGGTGCTGGACGCGGATGCGCTGACGAGCTTTGCGGCCAATCCCGAGCGCCTGTTCGAATCGATCAAGACCTCGCAGGACAATGCGGTGGTGCTGACGCCGCACGAGGGCGAGTTCCCGCGGCTGTTCTCCGACCTCAGCAACAAATATCCGGGACGCTCGAAGATCGAGCGCGTGCGCGCCGCCGCCGAGCGCTCCGGCGCCGTGGTGCTGCTGAAGGGGCCTGACACCACGATCGCCGCGCCCGACGGCCGCGCCACCATCGCCGCCAACGCGCCTCCCTGGCTCGCCACAGCGGGTGCCGGCGACGTACTCGCCGGCATCATCGCAGGTCTGCTGGCGCAAGGCGTGCCGGCGTTCGAAGCCGCCTGCATCGCCGTGTGGATGCATGGCGAAGCCGGGAGCGAGGCTGGGCCCGGCCTGATCGCGGAGGACCTGACCGAGACGCTACCGGCCGTGCATCGGCGGATCTATCATGCGCTCGGGGTGGAGTATTAATGCTCAGGCAGCTCGCGCTCACCGACATGAGCGCGGCGGCGCAGGTTCATCGGATTGCGTTTAACCATGCGCTGCCGTGGCTCTTCGGGCTGCATACGCCGGACGAGGACCGCTGGTTCTACCGCGAACGTGTCTTTCCGACGTGCCGCGTGTGGGGACGCTTCGACGACGACGTACTGAGCGGGATCATCGCTTTCCGCGACGGCTGGGTCGAGCAGCTCTATGTGCTTCCGACAGCCCAAGGCCAGGGCGTCGGCACCGAACTCCTGGACGTCGCCAAGGGCGCCTGCGAGCGGCTGGAGCTCTGGACCTTCCAGCGCAACGCAACGGCGCGGCGCTTCTATGAAGCGCGGGGATTTGCACTGGTTGAACAGTCCGACGGAGCGCGGAACGAGGAGAAAGAGCCCGATGCCCGTTACCTCTGGATGCGCGGGGGCGATTAAGTCACTCCACCGCGTACCAGCGCACCAGCCGCGGCGCGGCCCAGTCGGTGACGACGGATTCGATCAGCCATCGTCCCGGTGAGGCCGCTGCGAACGCGATTCGATGGGTCTGGCCGGGTTCGATCGCGAGCGTGTCGAGCCAATAGGGCTTCCAGCCGTCGTCGAGCTTGTCGAGCAGGCGAAAATGGTGGCCGTGCAGGTGGAACACGGTGGTGACGGGGGCGGGGTTCTTCAGCGCCAGCACGACGGTGCGGCCGGCCTTGGTGCGGAAGGCGGGGGCCGACGACGTTGAGAAATTTGCAGGCCGCGTCCACCCGGTGTCGGGCGCGCCGAGCGCGACATCGAACCGCAGGGCGCCTTTCAGATCGAGCCGGTCGGGAAGGTTGTTCGCGGGGAGCGGCTGTGGCGGCGTCAGCGGCACGCGCCGCTCCGGTTTGCCCGAGACCAGGAGGCTGCCGACCTGGCGCGCCTCCTTGCCGTCATGCAGCAGGAATGGGGCCGATGCGGCCGCATCCACAAAGGCGTCGGCCCGTGCCCCGGGGGCCAGCACCAGGGCCCCGTTGCGCGCCGGGAACGGCTCAGCCGGCTGTCCGTCCAGCGCCACCAGCTGGACCTCGTAATTCTCCAATTTCATCGCGAGAACAGAGCGTTGGGAGCCATTGATAAAGCGCAGCCGCAGCCGCTCGTCGGCCGCAGCTGAGAGTTCGAATGAAGTCCGCCCGTTGATTGTGTAGAGCGCGGTCGTGTCCTTCGGGTCCTGGCCCGGGGGAAGCGCGGTCCCGTCCGGCCGCAGGCGCCATTCCTCGATCAGAAGCACCACGTCACGATCGACGGTGACCCGGTTGGCCTCGGCGGCGATGATCGGCAGCGGGCGGGCGGGCTGCTTCAGGCCGTCCTCGAAGAGACGGAAGTCGGCCAGCAGGGTTCCTGCATTTGATATTGAAATAATTGATGTTTCAGTCGCGTCCGGTGGGGTCGGCGCGCGTCCCCTGAGCGGGTCGGAAGCGGCTGGGCCGTTCAGGCCGTACCAGACTGGCGCAAGCGGCACAGGCAGATCGTTGCGAAACACCACCTCGCAACGGTCGCCACGCTTGAGACGGACGTCCCCAAGGTGGCTGACGGCGGCCAGCTCCCAGACCGGTGTCGCCGGCAGCCCCGGCCTCAGGGCCAGCGTCGCCGGCCTTGCCTGGAGGGCGAGCTGGGCGGTGATGGCCGGGCCTGCGCCGCCGGCGATCAACCCGGCCGCCGAGGCGCCAACCCCCGCCAAAACCTCGCGTCGCGTCGGGGCAAAGATCCGCGTTGTCATGGGCCGATTCATGGCCGATCCGGACCACGCCGCGCTGGATAAGTCCAGCGATCGTGCCTAGGTGAAGCCTGCCTCCATCAGGCCATTTTTTTGCTGCGAACAGGCGGGCCCATGCTATAAGCCCGCCGCCCGCGGCATCGCGGCCGGTCTTGATGCAAATTTACGCGGGCGTGGCGGAACTGGTAGACGCGCTGGATTTAGGTTCCAGTGACGAAAGTTGTGGGGGTTCGAGTCCCTCCGCCCGCACCAAGCGCTTTCAGCGTTTGCACGGATTACGCGACCTGCTTGCGCGCGGATGTTTGTCCGCCTGAAGCCGGTTCGATGAACCACCGGCGTTGAGGCGTTTGCCTTGCGCCGGATCGATTAATGACAGCGTCCCGACGCATGCGCGCCGGGGCCGAACGAGAAGAAGATTGGACGCCATGCAGGTCACAGAAACCCTCTCGGAAGGTTTGAAGCACGAGTTCAAGATCAGCGTTCCCGCGTCTGATCTCGACGCCAAGGCCGGTGCCAAGCTCGTCGACCTCAAGGACAAGGTCAAAATCAACGGCTTCCGTCCCGGCAAGGTGCCGGTCACCCACCTCAAGAAGGTCTATGGCCGCTCGGTGATGGCCGAGACCATCGACCAGACCATCCGCGACACCAACACGCAGCTGTTCTCCGAGCGCGGCTTCCGTCTCGCGACCGAGCCGAAGATCACCATGCCGACCGAGCAGGCCGAGGTCGAGGAGCTGCTCAACGGCAAGACCGATCTGACCTACACGGTTGCGATCGAGGTGGTGCCGTCGATCGCGCTCGCCGACTTCAAGACCTTCGAGGTCGAGAAGCCCGTCGCCGACGTCACCGACGCCGACGTCGACGAGGCGATCAAGCGCATCGCCGATTCGAATCGCGGCTATGCCGCGAAGGGCGAGGGCAGCAAGGCCGAGTCGGGTGATCGCGTCACCGTCGCCTTCAAGGGCACCATCAACGGCGAAGCCTTCGAGGGCGGCACCGGCGAGGGCATCCAGGTCGTGATCGGATCCAACACCTTCATCCCGGGCTTCGAAGAGCAGCTCACCGGCATCGCCGCCGATGAGACCCGCACGCTGAAGGTGGCATTCCCCAAGAACTACATGAACGACAAGCTGGCCGGCCAGCCGGCCGAGTTCGAGACCACCGCGACGCTGATCGAGGCGCCTCAGGATCTCGCGATCGACGACGAGTTCGCCAAGACGCTTGGCCTCGAATCGCTGGACAAGCTGAAGGAAGCCGCGCGCGAACGGCTGATCGCCGAGTTCGCGACCGCGACGCGCCAGCGCGTCAAGCGCGCGCTGCTCGACCGCCTCGACGAGGCGCATCGCTTCGAGGCGCCGCCCTCGCTGGTCGATGAGGAGTTCAATCTGATGTGGAACTCGGTGAAGGCCGAGATGGATTCCGCAGGCAAGACCTTTGCCGACGAGGACACCACTGAAGACGCCGCCAAGGAAGAGTACCGCAAGATCGCCGATCGCCGCGTGCGGCTCGGCCTCGTGCTCTCCGAGATCGGCGAGAAGAACAAGATCAGCGTGACCGACGACGAGGTCGGCCGCGCCGTGATCGAGCGGGCGCGCCAGATGCCCGGCCGCGAGAAGGAGGTCTGGGACTATTATCGCAGCAACGCCCAAGCGTTGGCCCAGCTTCGTGCACCGATCTATGAGGACAAGGTCGTCGACTTCATCCTCGAGCTCGCCAAAGTGACCGAGAAGAAGGTCGCGCGCGATGAGCTCTACAAGGACGACGAGGCGGAAAAGACCCCGGCCTGAGGGACTTGAGAAAGCCTTCCGTTAAGGACGATCAGCGAAGAGGTCGAGCTAGCCAATTGGCCGGCTGGGCCTCTTTGCACGAATCAGCTTCAACTGCCTCGCGGATTAAGCCTTAATTCGCTCCGCACTTGTCAGGCGCGAATTGGGCTATATCTGTCGCTACGCCTTCTGCTTCTTCCAAGTTCTTCTCTCAAGTTCCTGCATCACGGGACGTCCATCGGCCCACCGGCAGATCCAGCCCCAACTGGCAGCCAAGACTGGCGATGTCCGCCTCTATAAACCCTAGGTGACTCATGCGCGATCCGGTTGAAACCTACATGAACCTCGTGCCCATGGTGGTCGAGCAGACCAACCGTGGTGAGCGCGCCTACGATATTTTCTCGCGCCTTCTGAAAGAGCGCATCATCTTCCTGACCGGGCCGGTCGAGGACGGCATGTCGACGCTGATCGTCGCGCAGCTTCTGTTCCTTGAGGCGGAGAATCCGAAAAAGGAAATCTCGATGTACATCAACTCGCCGGGCGGCGTGGTGACGTCGGGCCTCGCAATCTACGACACCATGCAGTTCATCCGCCCGCCGGTCTCGACGCTGTGCACGGGCCAGGCCGCCTCGATGGGCTCGCTGCTGCTCTGCGCCGGCGAAAAGGACATGCGCTTCTCGCTGCCGAACGCGCGCATCATGGTGCATCAGCCCTCCGGCGGCTTCCAGGGCCAGGCCACCGACATCATGCTGCACGCCCAGGAAATCCTGAACCTGAAGAAGCGGCTCAACGAGATCTACGTGAAGCACACGGGCCAGACCTACAAGGCGATCGAGGACGCGCTGGAACGCGACAAGTTCCTGACAGCGAGCGACGCCAAGGAGTTCGGTCTGGTCGACAGGGTCATCGACAAGCGCGCCGAAGAGGCCGGTGCGGCGAAGACCCCGTAGCACTACCGGGCTGTCCCGACGTTCCCTTTTGGGATCGCCGGGGCACCATCAGGGTGGCGTTCACGTTAAAGACACGTGCGCGCATCGCAAAACGCAGTTTTGCGCCCTGCGACAAGCAGAAAGTTCCGCTTTCGTGCTTGTTTTTCGTGGCAATCCAGCAACGCCGGGGTGATTTCGATCACTTCGCCCGTGCCAAGACCTGAAATCACGGTATTGTCACGGGTAGCCGGCGACCCCCGATTAGCGAATTCTTGATAGTCGGGTGACAGCATGGTTGGCTACGATTGATCGGCTATGATCGCGGAGAATCGAGTGACCGTGATTCGCACGGGATGTAACGCGTAGGGTCTTTTTTGGTACGGAATTTGCTCTATTTGAAGGTCTGTACCGGCTGTCGTACCGGAATAGAGCGATCGAGCGGACGGGATCGAACCGCGGACGGAGACATGAATGAGTAAGGTCGGCACGAGCGACTCCAAGAACACGCTATATTGCTCGTTCTGCGGCAAGAGCCAGCACGAAGTCCGTAAACTGATCGCGGGTCCCACGGTCTTCATTTGCGACGAGTGCGTAGAGCTCTGCATGGACATCATCCGCGAGGAGAACAAATCCTCGCTGGTGAAGTCGCGCGACGGCATTCCGACGCCGAAGGAAATCTGCAAGGTCCTGGACGATTACGTGATCGGCCAGAGCCATGCGAAGAAGGTCCTGTCGGTCGCGGTGCACAACCACTACAAGCGCCTCAACCACCAGACCAAGCACAACGACGTCGAGCTTGCGAAGTCGAACATCCTGCTGATCGGTCCGACCGGTTCGGGCAAGACGCTGCTCGCGCAGACGCTCGCCCGCATCCTGGACGTGCCGTTCACGATGGCGGATGCGACGACGCTGACCGAGGCCGGCTATGTCGGCGAGGACGTCGAGAACATCATCCTGAAACTGCTCCAGGCCGCCGACTACAATGTCGAGCGCGCCCAGCGCGGCATCGTCTATATCGACGAAATCGACAAGATCAGCCGCAAGTCCGACAACCCCTCGATTACACGCGACGTGTCGGGTGAGGGCGTGCAGCAGGCGCTGCTCAAGATCATGGAAGGCACGGTGGCTTCGGTCCCGCCGCAGGGCGGCCGCAAGCATCCGCAGCAGGAATTCCTGCAGGTGGACACCACCAACATCCTGTTCATCTGCGGTGGTGCGTTCTCCGGCCTTGAAAAGATCATCTCGGCACGCGGACGTTCGACCTCGATCGGCTTCGCCGCTCAGGTGCTGGCGCCGGAAGACCGCCGCACCGGCGAAATCTTCCGGCACGTCGAGCCCGAGGATCTGCTCAAGTACGGCCTGATCCCGGAATTCGTCGGCCGTCTGCCTGTGGTGGCGACGCTGGAGGATCTCGACGAGGCCTCGCTCAAGAAGATTCTGGTCGAGCCGAAGAACGCGCTGGTGAAGCAGTACCAGCGGCTGTTCGAGATGGAAAACATCGAGCTGACCTTCGCCGACGAGGCGCTTGGCGCGGTTGCCCGCAGGGCGATCGAGCGCAAGACCGGTGCGCGCGGACTGCGTTCGATCCTCGAGGCGATCCTGCTCGAGACCATGTTCGACCTGCCGGGCCTCGAAGGTGTGGAAGAAGTCGTGATTTCCCGCGAAGTCGTGGAAGGAACAGCGCGTCCGCTCTACATCTACGCCGATCGGTCCGATCGCGCCGTCGAGAACGCCAGCGCCTGATTTACGGCGCTGGAACGCTCCAATCGTCTCAACAGTTGAGGGCTGCGGAAAGTATCTCCGCAGCCGGAGTTGCGTCGCTTAGCTGCGTGCGTAAGCGCCTGATGGCGCGTGTGTTTCAATGACTTGACACCCCCCGGGTCGATAGCCACCTAATGTCGGCGGCGAGCGAGAATTCTCTTCAAGATTCGCCTCAGTTCCGATCCGACGAGCCGGTCCAACCAAAAGGGACCGATCGGTTTTGCGGATCACCTCGGCACCTTGTGGCGGTTGCGCATGAGCGGAGCGGACTGCGTGCAAGGGGGCAAAGCAAAAGGAAAAGGCCATGACTAATCCAAAACCCAGGCCAACCATCGTCCATGGCGAAACGCACGCCTATCCCGTGCTGCCGCTGCGCGACATCGTCGTCTTCCCGCACATGATCGTTCCGCTCTTCGTCGGTCGCGAGAAGTCGATCCGCGCGCTCGAAGAGGTGATGAAGAACGACGCGCTGATCATGCTCGCGACGCAGAAGAACGCCTCCGATGATGATCCGGCACCCGATTCCATTTACGAGACCGGTACGCTTGCCAGCGTGCTGCAGCTCTTGAAGCTTCCGGACGGCACCGTGAAGGTGCTGGTCGAAGGGCTCGAGCGTGCGCGCGTGCAGAAATACACCGATCGCGCCGACTATTACGAAGCGACCGCGATCGCGCTCGCCGACACCGATGCGAAGTCGGTCGAGGCCGAGGCGATGGCACGCTCGGTCGTGTCCGACTTCGAGAGCTATGTGAAGCTCAACAAGAAGATCTCGGCCGAGGTCGTCGGCGTCGTGCAGGCGATCACCGATTTCGCCAAGCTCGCCGATACCGTCGCCTCGCATCTCGCCGTCAAGATCGCGGATCGCCAGGGCATCCTGGAGACGCTGTCGGTCACGCAGCGCCTGGAGAAGGTGCTGGGCCTGATGGAGAGCGAGATCTCGGTGCTCCAGGTCGAGAAGCGCATCCGCTCGCGCGTCAAGCGCCAGATGGAGAAGACCCAGCGCGAGTACTATCTCAACGAGCAGATGAAGGCGATTCAGAAGGAGCTCGGCGACGACGACGGTCGCGACGAGCTCGCCGATCTCGAAGAGAAGATCTCCAAGACCAAGCTCTCCAAGGAAGCGCGCGAGAAGGCGCAGCATGAATTGAAGAAGCTGCGCCAGATGTCGCCGATGTCCGCGGAAGCGACCGTCGTACGCAACTATCTGGATTGGCTGCTGTCGATCCCGTGGAACAAGAAGTCCAAGGTCAAGAAGGACCTGGAATCGGCGCAGGCGACCCTGGACGCCGATCACTACGGGCTGGAGAAGGTCAAGGATCGCATCGTCGAGTATCTGGCGGTGCAGTCGCGGGCCAACAAGCTGACCGGACCGATCCTGTGCCTCGTCGGACCTCCCGGCGTCGGCAAGACCTCGCTCGGCAAGTCGATCGCGAAGGCGACGGGGCGCGAATTCGTGCGCGTCTCGCTCGGCGGCGTGCGCGACGAGGCCGAAATCCGCGGTCACCGCCGCACCTATATCGGCTCGATGCCCGGCAAGATCATCCAGTCGATGCGCAAGGCCAAGTCGTCCAATCCGCTGTTCCTGCTGGACGAGATCGACAAGATGGGCGCCGACTTCCGCGGCGATCCGTCCTCGGCACTGCTCGAGGTCCTCGATCCCGAGCAGAACGCGACCTTCAACGACCACTATCTCGAGGTCGACTACGATCTGTCCAACGTGATGTTCATCACCACCGCGAATACGCTCAATATTCCGGGTCCGCTGATGGACCGCATGGAGATCATCCGGATCGCGGGCTACACCGAGAACGAGAAGGTCGAGATCGCGCGCAAGCATCTGATCCCGAACGCGGTGTCCAAGCACGGCCTGGACTCCAAGGAGTTCTCGATCGACGACGACGCGTTGCTGCTTCTGATCCGCCGCTACACCCGCGAAGCGGGCGTGCGTAATCTGGAACGTGAGCTTTCGACACTGTCCCGCAAGGCGGTGAAGGAGCTGATGATCTCCAAGAAGAAGTCGGTCAAGGTCACCGAGAAGACTCTGGAAGAGCTTCTGGGCGTGCCGAAGTACCGCTATGGCGAGATCGAGAGCGAGCCGCAGATCGGTATCGTGACAGGCCTTGCCTGGACCGATGTCGGCGGCGAGCTGTTGACCATCGAAGGCGTCATGATGCCCGGCAAGGGCAAGATGACGGTCACGGGCAATCTGCGTGACGTCATGAAGGAATCGATCTCGGCGGCGGCGTCCTACGTCCGCTCGCGCGCGATTGTCTATGGCATCGAGCCGCCGCTGTTCGACCGCCGCGACATCCACGTGCACGTGCCGGAAGGCGCGACGCCGAAGGACGGCCCGTCCGCAGGCGTAGCAATGGCCACCGCGATCATCTCGGTCATGACCGGCATCCCGGTCCGCCACGATGTCGCGATGACCGGCGAGATCACGCTGCGCGGCCGCGTGCTGCCGATCGGCGGCCTGAAGGAGAAGCTGCTGGCCGCTGCCCGCGGCGGCATCAAGACGGTGCTGATCCCCGAGGACAACGCCAAGGATCTCACGGAGATTTCCGATGCGATCAAGGGCGGCATGGAGATCATCCCGGTCTCGCGCCTCGACGACGTCGTCGCCAAGGCGCTGGTCAAGAAGCCGGTGCCGATCGTCTGGGAAGAGGACACCAAGGTGACCGTGAAACCGGACGGCGACGAAGCCGCCGGCGGCCTGACCGCTCACTGAGATCGCAGCCCGAAAAAAATGATAAAACGGCGCCTTCGGGCGCCGTTTTTGTTTGGGGCAGGGGACGAGGGCGATGCAAATCGACGGGCAATGCCATTGCGGGCAGGTCGCCTTTGAAGCCGAGATCGACGCCGAGACCGTGTCGGTCTGCCACTGTACCGATTGCCAGACGCTCACCGGCTCGCCATTCCGGGTGACCGCGGTCTGCACCGGTGCCGACGTCAAGCTGACCCGCGGTACGCCCAGGGTCTACGGCAAGCGCGGCGACAACGGCCGGATGCGCTTCCAGCACTTTTGCGCCAATTGCGGTTCCCCGCTGTTCACGAGCGGCGAGGGCGACCAGGAGGACGATTGGGGTATCCGCTGGGGCAGCATCCGCCAGCGCGACAAATTGCGGCCCGCCAGGCAGATCTGGTGCCGGTCCGCGGCGGTGTGGATCGACGCGGTGCCGTTGCTGCCGGGGCGCCCGGGCGATTGAGGCTTAAGTCGTCAGGCTGGGCACTTGCCCCTTCGGGGCGCGTAGGGCTAAACAGGCGGCGAGGGCGGTTAGCTCAGCTGGTTAGAGCATCTCGTTTACACCGAGAGGGTCGGGAGTTCGAATCTCTCACCGCCCACCAGCCTTCGCTCGCTTCGCGATCGATGGCTTCGCAGGCCAGCCCAGGGGGGCCGCCGAACGGGAGGCCCGATGCAAGAACCAAGCGGACACGAACAAAACGCCGATCAGATCGCCTATTGGAATGGCCCCAGCGGGCAACGCTGGGCCGATCGTCACGGGGCGCAGGAGAGCCTGCTCGGACCCATTGCCGACGTGCTGATCGACCGCGCCAGGCCGAAGCCAGGCGAGCGCGTGATCGACGTCGGTTGCGGCTCTGGCGCGACGACGGTCGCGTTCGCGAAGGCGGTGGCGCCGAATGGCTTTGCGCTCGGCCTCGACGTCTCCGACCCGATGCTGTCGCAGGCGCGTGCGTTCGCGCCAAAGGGCCTGCCGCTCGATTTCGTGCTGGCGGATGCGACCGTGCATCCGTTCGAGCCGGCGAGTTTCGACCTGCTGGCCTCGCGGTTCGGCGTGATGTTCTTCGCTGACCCGATCGCGTCTTTCACCAACCTTCGTCGTGCCCTGAAGCCGTCCGGGCGGCTCGCCTTTGCCTGCTGGCGCGAGCCGAAGGAAAACCCGTGGATGATGGCGCCGCTGATGGCGGTCTACAAACACGTCCCAAAGATGCCGCCGGTCGGACCGGAGGAGCCGGGCCCGTTCGCCTTCGCTTCGGAAGAGCGCGTGAAACGCATCCTTGGCGGCGCCGGCTTCGTCGATGTCGCGATGGAGCCGCACAATCTCGCAATGGATGTCGCGATCGGCGGCGGGCTCGATGCCGCGGTCGAGGGCTCGCTCCAGATCGGCCCCGCCAGCCGCGCGCTGCAGGGGCATCCGCCGGAGACGTACGCGGCCGCAAAAGCCTCGATCCGCGAGATGCTCACGCCGTTCTTGAAGGGACAGAACGTGGCGCTCCAGGGCGCAATCTGGATCGTGACGGCGAAGGCGGCGTAGGCTAGGCCGCCTTCGATATGAGGACGCGTTCTATCAGCGACAACAAGGCGCCGCCGAGATCGCTTGCGGCGTCGATCTGGTCGAAGACAGGGTACAGCGGCCCGGCTTCGCGACCTATTGCGATCGCCGCCAGCTGGACCTCGCCGGATTTCTGGACCCGTTCGACGACCTCGCGGAGGTGGTTCCAAAGATAGTCCTTGCCATTCGCGTAAAGCGTCGCGTCGTCGACCGGCGCGCCGTCGGACAGCACGAAAAGATGCTTCCGTCTTTGCGGCAGGGCCAGCAAACGCTGCTCGGCCCACAGAACCGCTTCCCCATCAATATTCTCTTTGAGTAGATCGGCGCGGAGCATTTGGCCGAGATCCCATCCGCTTGAATATTTGTCAGTCGCGCTTCGGTAGATGATGTGAAGGATATCGTTTAATCGACCCGGATGTTGCGGTCTGAAGCGCCACTTCCATCGCCTGCGAGAGCGTCCACCACGCCATTGCGTGGTCGTGAATCCCAGCACTTCGTAAGCTATTCCGAGCGACCGCAGAAACTCCTCGACCACCTCAATCGTAGCTGCCGCGTATAGTATGTTTTGGCCCCGCATGGAGCCTGAGTGGTCGACGAGGATGGATACGACCGTATCTGCCCGTTCGGCCTCTCCGAGAGCTGATCTAATACGGGCTGCGGCTTCGGAGCCCGTGATCTGGATGTTCGTTTTCCAGGGTATCAGGCGCATCTGAAGAACCCGTCTGGCCTCATCAAGTGCCGCTTGGTCACCACGGGAAAGCGAGCCCAGGACTGAGCCGATGTCGCTCGCACGAACTTCCTTATCGAACTTCGTCGTGTAGACGCGATATTCCAGCGGCATGGGCTTCTTGAGACGACTGATTACGGGTGGGGGTCAGTCTTTCATTTTGAGTAGCGCAAGCGCAACCGGCATGGGCGCTTGCAACTGCCTCACACCACATCATCCGGCGCCAGCGCGCAGCCATTGTCGGGATGCGTCTCAACCTGAATCGTGCTGTGGCCGATGCGGAAGGAGGTCTTCAGCAGCTGCGCGGTCTCCATCAGGAATGCGTCGGCGGTGCCGGCGGGCATGACGAGATGGCAAGTCAGCGCGGTCTCGGTGGTCGAGATCGGCCAGACGTGGAGATCGTGGATCGCGGACACGCCCGGCCGCGCCAGCAGGAACGCCCTGATCGCGGCGAGGTCGGTGCCCTTGGGCGCTGCCGCCATCGACATGTCGATGGAGCCGCGGAGCAGGCTGGTCGTGCTCCAGAGGATGGTGATGCAGATGACGAGGCTGGTGACGGGATCAAGCCAGAGCCAGCCGGTCCAGATGATCAGCGCCGCCGAAACCACGACGCCGAGCGAGACCGCGGCGTCCGCCGCCATGTGCAGGTAGGCGCCTTCGATGTTGATGTCGTCCTTGCGGCCGCGCGCGAACAGCATGGCCGTAAAACCGTTGATGAGGATGCCGATGCCGGCGACCACCATCACGGTGACGCCTGCGACCAGCTCCGGCTCGCGCATCCGCAAAATCGCTTCCCAGCCGATCGCACCGGTTGCGACCAGCAGGAACACGGCGTTCGCCAGCGCCGCCAGGATGGTGGAGGCGCGAAAGCCATAAGTGAAGCGTCCGCTCGGTGCGCGCCTTGCCGCGATCGACGCGCCCCAGGCCACCACGAGGCCGAGCACGTCGGAAAGGTTATGGCCGGCATCGGCGAGGAGGGCGGTGGAGTTGCCGATATAGCCATAGATCGCCTCGGCCACGACCAGCGCGGTGTTGAGCGTAATGCCGATCGCGAACGCCTTGCCGAAACTGGCGGGGGCATGGACATGCGCGTGGCCGTGACCATGATCATGCGAATGGCCGGCATGATCATGGTGGTGATGACCGTGATGGTCGTGGCTGCCCAATTCTAGCGCTCCCCGGAAGCTGCCAAATCAGGTGCCATTGTAGGCGTTTCGGCAGCCCCGTCACGGCGGAACAGCACGTAGAGCGCCGGCAGGACCAGGAGCGTCAGCGCGGTCGAGGAGATGATGCCGCCGATGACCACGGTCGCAAGCGGCCGCTGCACCTCGGCACCGGCCCCGGTGGCAAGAGCCATCGGCACGAAGCCGAGGGACGCCACCAACGCCGTCATCAGCACCGGACGCAGGCGCGTCAGTGCGCCCTCGCGCACCGCGTCGGCAACGGGGTGCCCTTCGCTGCGCAGCCGCTCGATGAAGGCGATGATCACGAGTCCGTTGAGCACGGCCACGCCCGACAGCGCGATGAAGCCGACGCCGGCGCTGATGGATAAGGGAATGCCGCGCAGCAGCAGCGCCACGACGCCGCCGGTCAGCGCCAGCGGCACGCCGGAGAACACGAGAGCCGCATCCGCCGCCGATCCCATGCCCATGAACAGCAGCAAGAACACCAGCAGCAGCGCCACCGGCACCACGAGCGTCAGCCGCTTGGTGGCGGAGACCAATTGCTCGAACTGTCCGCCCCAGCCGATCCAGTAGCCTGGCGGCAGCTTGACCTTCTCCGCGACGGCCGCCTCGGCCTCAGTGACGAAGGAGCCGAGATCGCGCGCCCGGACATTGGCGGTGACGACGATGCGCCGCTTGCCGTTTTCGCGGCTGATCTGGTTGGGGCCGGGCGTCGCATCGACGGTTGCTACCGACGATAGTGGCACATAGCGCATCTGGGCGAGGGGCGCGGCGGGCAAGGCCGTCCGGATCGGCGCGCCGATTGCGGCTTCCTCACCCGGCGGCAGCGGGATCGGGATCGCCCGGATCGCCTCGAGATTGCCGCGCAGATGCTCCGGCAGCCGTACGACGATGTCGAAGCGGCGGTCGCCCTCGAACAGTTTTCCCGCCGACTTGCCGCCCACCGCGATCTCGACGATGCCCTGCACCTCGCTGATGCTGAGCCCATAGCGGGCGAGCGCCTGGCGGTCGAGGCGGACGGTGAGGATCGGCAGGCCCGAGACCTGCTCGATCTTGACATCGCTGGCGCCGCGGATGCCGCGGACCGCGGCCTCCACCTGTTTTGCCGCGCCTTGCAGGATGTCGAGGTCATCGCCGAAGATCTTGACGCCGACGTCGCTGCGTACGCCCGAGATCAGCTCGTTGACACGGAACTGGATCGGCTGGGAGATTTCATAGGCGCTGCCGGGGATGTCGTCGGCGGCACGGTCGATGGCCTCGATCACGTCCGACTTGGGCTTGCCCGGGTCGGGCCATTCGGCGCGCGGCTTCAGCATGATGTAGCCGTCGGTCTGTGCCGGCGACATCGGGTCGGTCGCGATCTCCGCGGTGCCGATGCGGGTGAAGAACTCCTTCACCTCTGGAATCTGCCTGATGCGTTTTTCCAGCGCCTTCTGAAGGTCCAGCGACTGGGTCAGGCTGGTGCCGGGGATTCTGATCGAGGCCAGCGCGACGTCGCCTTCGTCGAGACTCGGAATGAACTCGCCCCCCATGCGCGCGGCGGCAACGCAGCTTGCGACCACGATGATGGCAGCCATGGTTGCGACCGCGACCCGGTTGTCGATGGCAAAGCGGAGCAGGGGGAGATAGGCGCGCTTCGCTCCCCGCATGAACAGGTTTTCGTGTTCGGACACCTTGCCGGTGACGAAGATGGCAACCGCCGCCGGCACGAAGGTGACGGAGAACAGCACCGCGGCGCCCAGCGCCATCAGCACGGTCAGCGCCATCGGCGTGAACATCTTGCCTTCGACGCCGGTGAGCGTCAGCACCGGCAGATAGACCACGGCGATAATCAGCGTTCCGAACAGGCTCGGCTTGATGACCTCGCGCGACCCGCGCCGGATCGCGCGCAGCCGTTCAGAGATCGTGAGCAGCCCGCCTTTCTCGCGCTGGGCCTCGGCCAGCATGCGCAGGCAATTCTCGACGATGATCACGGCACCGTCGACGATGATGCCGAAATCGATCGCGCCCAGGCTCATCAAATTCGCACTGACCTTGGTCTCGACCATGCCGGTGATCGTCATGGCCATGGACAGCGGAATGACGCAGGCCACCACGAGTGCGGCGCGGATGTTACCGAGGATCAGGAACAGCACGGCCACGACCAGGGCCGCGCCCTCCAGCAAATTGTTCTCGACCGTGCGGATGGTGGCCTCGACCAGATGGGTGCGGTCGTAGACGGTCCGCGTCACGACGCCGTCGGGCAGCGATTTGGCGATGTCTTCGAGCCGGGCCGCGACACGGCGCGCCACCGTGCGGCTGTTCTCACCGATCAGCAGCATGGCGGTGCCGAGCACGGTCTCCTCGCCATCGCGCGTCGCGGCTCCCGTGCGCAAATCGCGACCTTCGGTGACGGTGGCGACATCCCTGATCCTGACGGGATTGCCGCCGCGCGAGCCGATGACGACGTCCTGGATTTCGCTGAGATTGCCGACCTGGCCCGGGGAGCGAACCAGATATTGCTCGCCGTTGCGCTCGATATAGCCGGCGCCGACATTGGCGTTGTTGGCGGCGAGCGCCGTCATGACGTCGCGAAAGCCGAGACGGTAGGCCATCAGCTTGCCGGGATCGGGGAGCACGTGGAATTGCCGCTCGAAGCCGCCGATGGTGTTGACCTCGACCACCCCCGGCACATTGCGAAGCTGCGGCTTGATGATCCAGTCCTGCACGGTGCGCAGATCGGTCAGCGAGTAGTCGTGGCCGGCTTGCGTCTTCGCGCCCGCCTTGGCCTCGACGGTGTACATGAAGATCTCGCCGAGCCCGGTCGAGACCGGGCCCATCGCGACCTCGACGCCGGCCGGGAGCTGGTCCTTCACCTGCTGGATCCGTTCGCCGACGAGCTGGCGGGCAAAATAGATGTCGGTGTCGTCCTTGAAAACGACCGTCACCTGGCTCAGGCCGTAGCGCGACAGCGAGCGTGTGTAGTCGAGTTTCGGCAGGCCGCCCATGGCGGTCTCGACCGGGAAGGTGATGCGCTGCTCGGTCTCCAGCGGCGAATAGCCGGGCGCGCGGGTGTTGATCTGGACCTGGACGTTGGTGATGTCGGGTACGGCGTCGATCGGCAGGCGCTGGAAATTCCAGGCCCCGAGAGCGACGGCGCCGAGCGCGAACAGCAGGACCAGCCAGCGCTGCTGCAGCGAGACCGCGATGAGACGTTCAATCATGCTCGGCCTCGCCCTTGCCCATCTCCGCCTTCACGACGAAGCTGTTCTCCGCGACGTAATGCTCGCCGGCCGCAAGACCGGCCTTGATCTCGACATGGCGCGGATCGGAATCGCCTGTTTCAACCGGGCGCGCCTCGATCTTGTCGCCGTCCTCGCGGACGAAGACGATGGTCCGGTTCTCCAGCGTCTGGATCGCGCTTCGGCGCACCGCCACCGCGACGTTGCGTGCAGCCAGGATCAGCCGTGCCGTGACGAACAGGCCGGGACGCAGGCGCCCGTCTGGATTTGGCAGTACCACGCGCGCAAGCGCGGTCTGGGTCTCGCTCGAGCCGATCGGGGCCATGTAGGAGATCGTGCCCTTGATCTCGCCACGGCCGTCGTCGGGATCGATCAGCACCTCGTCGTTGAGGCGGACGCGCCGCAGATCCTGCCGATAGATCGACAGATCGACCCAGATGGTGGAGAGGTCGGCGACGACGAAGGCCGGTTTCTGCTCGGAAGCATATTCGCCGAGCGAGATCTGCCGCTCGATGATGGTGCCGGCGATCGGCGCCTTCAGCTCGTAGACGGTGAGGCTCTGGTTGCTTTCGATCGCGGCGAGCAGATCATCCTTGGCGACCTTGTCGCCGATGCGCTTCTGGATCGATTTGGCAACGCCGGGAAAGCGCGGCGTCACCTGCACCACGGCTTCCTGGTTGGCGCGCAGGATGCCGTTGAAGGCGAGCGTGTCGGTCAGTGTCGCGCTCGCGGCCTCCGCCAACGTCACGCCGGCCGCCGCAAGCTTGACGTCGGAAATGCGGATCCGGTCGGCGCCGTGCTCGTCCTGCGCGACATGGTCGTTCGGCTTCTCCGGCTTCTTCTCCGCGGCGTGTTCGGCATGCTCGACCCTGGCCGGGCCGAGCAGGGAATAGCCGGAGGCGCCGAGTGCGGCGGCAACGATTGCGACGAGAATGGTGGAGGACGTCTTCATCGGGCGCTCTCCCGCGCCAACGTGAAGGGATTGCCGACGAGACCCTCGATGGTCGCAACACCCGCATGGAAGTTCTGGAGCGCCTCCTGCTCGCGCAGCCGTGCCTGGGTGACGCTTGCCTGGGCGTCGAGCACTTCGAGCAGGGAGAAGCGGCCCTGGCCGTAGCCTTGCGCGATGGCGTCCGAGGCTTCGGTGGCTTTGGGAATGGCGCTCTCGCGCAGCACCGCGAGTTCGCGCAGCGAGCCCTGGAGCGAGTCATAGGCGCGGCCGGCGACCACGATCAGCGTGTTGCGGTTGGCCTCACGCTCGGCCCTGGTTTTGGCGAGGCTTTCCTGCGCCGAGAGGATATTGCCCTGGTTCTGGTCGAACACGGGGATCGGCACCGAGACGGTGAGGCGCGCCGCGTCGTCATTGGTCTCGTTGAAATGGCGCCACCCTGCGGCGATCCGCACGTCGGGATAGGGCCTCAGCCGCGCCATCAGCAGCTCGGCGTTGCGCTGCGCGTAAACCGCGGTCCAGCGCACCAGCTGCGGATTGGCATCGATCGCAGCGACCACCGACTGGAACGTCGGCGGCTTGCCCATGGTGTCGAGCCGGCCGGAGACCTCGCCGAATTTCGCCGCGGGGCCCCCCATCAGCACCGCAAGCTCGCGCCGGGCGCTGGCCAGCGTCGCCTTGAAGCGCTCGCGGTCGGCCTTCACCAGTGCGGATGCTACTTCCGCACGGCCGGTCTCGGCCGGCGAGGAGGCGCCGGCCTCGACGCGGCGGCGCAAAAGCGGCGTCAGCCGGTCGATCGCGGTAATCTGCTCGTCGAGGATCTGGATGCGCCGCTGCGCGCCGAGCACGCTGAGGAAGGCGATCGCGGTCTCCGACAGCACCTCCAGCCTGACGGCCTTGCGCTGGATCGCGGCGACCTCGATGCCGGCGGCGCCCGCTGCAATCCGCGCGTCGCGCTTGCCGAACAGTTCGAAGGCCTGGCTGATCTGCAGCGTGGTCTCGGCCGATCGCGTGCCGCGATAGATGCCGGACCCGAACGAATTGTCCTGTTCGTAGGACAGTTCTGGATTGAGCAGCGCACCGGCCTGGATGCGCTGGCCCGTGGCGATGCCGACGTCGCGCTCCGCCGCAGTGAGCCGCGGGCTCGCGGCCAGCGCGCGCGACAGCGCGCTCCGCATCGTCAAGGTCTGGGCGTGAGACGGCGCAAGCGCCAATCCGGCAATCAGATACGCTGCCGCGCACGCCAGGCGCGCGGCCATTCCCCTGCAAAACATGAAACTGACCTGTGAAGGATGAACCCAATGGGCGCAGAGCGCGCCCGACCAACCCGTTCAGGCAATATGTTTTGGAGGCGGGGAGTCGGTATCGGGGACAATGCCGGCGAGCCCGGCCGCGCGTTGCGGGCGCGAGGGGGAGACGAGCGCGATCGATACGGCCGGCTGCGTCGGCTGCGCCACCGTCGTCACCGAGAAGCAGCCATGGCAATGATGTCCGCCGATGGCCTTGTGGTCGCTATGGCCTGCGGAGCCATCCAAAACCGCAGCGGTCTCCGAGCCGCCGCCCGGCGTGGTGACGTCGATATCGTGCGCGCCGTGCAGCGCTCCCGCGAGCAGATAGATAACCGCGATCAGCACAGACAGCAGCCCGCGCCAGTGGCGCGTGCGGCAAGATCCTGAGGGTTGGCGGTTCGCGGGCACGACGTCACTCTGATTGCGGTCTGCGTCCGGCCTAGCATGGAGGCGGGAATAGTGTCGACCCGCAACATTGTGACTGGAACAATTGCCGCACCAATGACTGCGACGCGAGCGCTTCTCATTGGCGCGTGATCAGGCCCAGTTGAGCGTCGACAGCCGCTTCGCGTGCCGCCTCTGGGACATCGCCGGTGTTGCCGGCTTCGACCGTGACGACGGCGCAGCGGCCGGCTTCCATCGCCCGCTCCAGCCATTTGATCGATTCATCGATCCATTTGTCGTGCTGCTCAGGATCGGCGATCGCCTTTTCCCGAAATGCATCTGCCTGATGAAGGCACGCCGTTCTGCGATCCACGCGGCTCTCCCCGATGCGAAGGTTCCGCCCCAGGCGCATCGTTGGTGATCGGAGAGCCGGCGTCGTTAACATAGGGCAAAAAACACAAAAGAAAGGCCCCAGCTCCGGGGCTGACCGGCTGGGGCCTTTGTGCTCACAATTTCTATCCTTGGGACTCGATCAGACAATCCGCGTCCCGCCGGTTTGTTCCGACCGAAATCTCCATTAGGAACATTTGTTATCTGCCCTCATTAGCGACCCGGAGCATTTGAGGAGGACGGACTATGAACGGACTGATCTATCTCGTCGGCTTGATCGTGGTGATCATGGCGATCCTGTCGCTATTCGGCCTGCGCTGAGAGAGCAACAATGACGATTGAAGCTCTCGTACAGGAAGACGTCATTGCAGGCGGCGTGCCTGCGACCGAGGACCGCTGGGTCCTCCAATGGAGTTCTATCGTCGCAGGCGCATTTGCTGCCGCGGCGTTGTCGTTCATCTTGATAAGCTTTGGCGTCGCCATTGGGCTTGGCGTCAGTTCGACCTCGCCCACATGGCGCGATGCGTCAGCCGCGCTGGCTTTGCTTTCAGGATTGTATTTGATCCTTCAGGCCGTCGCGAGTTTCGGCTTCGGCGGCTATATTGCCGGTCGCATCAGGCGTCCGGGGGTCTCGCTTTCGGCCGTGGACGACGATGGCGAGCGGCGGGATGGGCTCCATGGACTGATGTCATGGGCGCTGGCCGTGCTGATAGGCGGCGCTGTCCTTGCGCTGCTCGGCGCGGCTGCGATGGATCGCTCCCCAGCGCGGACTTCGGCTGGCAGCACCACTGCGGCCGAGCCGCTCTTGAGCTATGAGCTGGACAAGCTTTTCCGCGCGCCGAAGCGTGCTCCCGCCGACATGAGGGAAACGCGCGCGGAAGCCGGGCGCATCCTCATGACGTCGTCGAGCCATAGCGGCGTCAGCAGCGACGATCGAACCTATCTCGTGCAGCAGGTCGCGGCGCTGACGGGATTGGCGGCGCCGGATTCCGAGCGCCGGGTCGACGCGGTGATCGCGGACTCCCGCACGGCGATCAACCGGGCGCGACGTAGCTCGATCATCCTCGCCTTTTCAATTGCAGCTGCGACGTTGATTGGAGCGGTGGTGGCCTGGGCTGCCGCTGTTGCGGGCGGCCAGCACCGCGACGGCGCGCCTCTGCCGCACTGGATGGCAAGTTCGGAACGTTTCCATCGCAGCCCGCGCGTAAGGCCGATGCCGTAAGCTCGCCGAAGCGTGAACTCTACCCATCTGCCGCCGCATGGCGGCGGACGAAATCGGCAATGAGAGTTGTGATTTCCGCCGGGCGCTCCAGGCTCGGCAGATGAGCCACGCCTGGCATTTCATGACTCTCGGCGCCGGGGACTGCTGCCACGACGTGGCGACAGCGTTCCTGAACGTACGGGAAATCGAGTTTGCCCCAGAGGACGAGGGTAGGCGCCGCGATCCGGCTCAGTCGATCGAAGAAGGGTTGAACACCAACCTCCGATCCGAAGGGCGGGGCGCGGAGCGCGATGCCGTTCATATCAAGAAGCAGATCGCGAGCAGGGCCGGATACGCGGCCTTCGGGGGCCAGTGGTCCGTCCAGCCAGAGTCGCGCCTTCATCGCGTTCAACCGATCGAGGTCGCCGGATGCCTCGATCTGCTTCGATTGCACCATCAGTTTCTCGATGTCGGGGGTATAGACCGGATCGGGCGCGCCCGCGACATTGGGGGCGATCAGAACCAGCGCGCGAACACGCGACGGATGCCGGAGGGCGGCATCAAGCGCGATGCGGCCTCCGAGGGAGCAGCCAACGAGGATCGCGGGCTTGCCGTCTGCGGTCGCCTCCAGCACCGCGACGAGGTCCGCGAGGGCGGAAAAGTCCTCCGGCTCGGCGCGCGTTTCACCGAACCCGCGTCGGTCATAAGCGACCACCTTGTGGCTGGCACTCATTCCATCCAATTGGGCGCGCCACATGCGCCGGTCGCACACGTTGGCATGAAGAAAGACGATGGCAGTGCCTTCACCTTCGACGTCCGCCGCAAGCCTGGCACGACCAGACACAATGTGTTGCATCAACTGCATGTCCAAACTGACGACGTTGGTATGCGCCAGACGATGGCCGGGAGCGAATCCCGGCCACACTGCCTCGACGAGAAGCTCTAGGCCTTCTCCTCCCAGATCATCGCGAGATGCACGATGGTCTGCACCGCCTTCTCCATGTCCTGCCGGCTGACCCATTCGAGGCGCGAATGAAACGCGTGCTCGCCGGCGAAGATGTTGGGGCAGGGCAGGCCCATGAAGGAGAGGCGCGAGCCGTCGGTGCCGCCGCGGATCGCGGTGCGCATCGGGCGCAGGCCGGCGCGGCGGATCGCTTCGATGGCGTATTCGAGGATGTGCGGGTGACGATCGATCACCTGCTTCATGTTGCGGTACTGCTCCCGCACCTCGAATTTGTAGGTCGAGCGCGGATAGTCCTTCATCACGTCCTTGACGATGGTCTCGAGCAGGACCTCCTTCTCCTTCAGCCCTTCCTCGGTGAAATCGCGCACGATGAAGGAGAGCGTCGCCTGCTCCAGTGCGCCCTCGATGCCGATCGGATGCAGAAAGCCCTGCTTGCCTGATGTCGTCTCTGGCGAGCAGCCTTCCTTGGGCAGGCGCTCGACGATGGCGGCGGCGATCTTGATCGCGTGTTCCATCTTGCCCTTGGCATAGCCGGGATGGGCGCTGACGCCGTTGATGGTGATGGTGGCGCCGTCGGCCGAGAAGGTCTCGTCCTCGACGCAGCCGGCGCTCTCGCCGTCCATGGTGTAGCCGAAATCGGCGCCGAGCTTGCTCAGGTCGACATTGTCGACGCCGCGGCCGATCTCCTCGTCCGGCGTGAACAGGATCTTGATGGTGCCGTGCTTCACGTCGGGGTTGGTGATGAAGAAATGCGCGGCATCCATGATCTCGGCGACGCCGGCCTTGTTGTCGGCGCCCAGGAGCGTGGTGCCGTCGGTGGTGATGATGTCGTTGCCGATCTGGTTCTTCAGCGCGGGATGTTCAGTAAAGCGGATCACCTGGCTGGTATCGCCCGGCAGGGTGATATCGCCGCCGCGATAGTTCTCGACCATCTGCGGCTTGACGTCCTTGCCCGAGCAATCGGGCGAGGTGTCCATGTGCGAGCAGAAGCAGATCACCGGCACTTTCTTGGTCGTGTTCGCCGGGATCGTTCCGTAGACATAGCCGTAATCGTCGAGATGGGCATCCGCGACGCCCATGTCCCTCAGCTCGGCGGCGAGGACGCGGCCGAGGTCTTTCTGTTTCTCGGTCGAGGGCGAGGCTGGGGAGTCCGGATCGGACTGGGTGTCGATGGTGACATAGCGCAGGAAGCGCTCGGTCACAGTGTGCGAAAAGGTGAGGGAGGACATTGCTGGTCAACCGCCGGGGTCAGGGGGAGAAAGGCGGTATACCAGAAAAGCGGGCCGCGTTGCGGCAGGACGATGTCGGGATATCAGGCTTAAGGAAAGCTTGCCTCAGATCGCCTCTTTCAGTTCCTTGACCGGGCGGAAGGCGACCTTCTTGCTGGCCTTGATGTGGATCGGCTCGCCGGTGGCGGGGTTGCGGCCGGTGCGGGCGGCGCGCTTGCGGACCTGGAGGATGCCGAGGCCGACGATGCGGACGCGGTCGCCCCGCTTCAGGTGCCTGGTGATCAAATCGACCATATCGGTCAGCACCGCCTCGGCGCGCTTCTTCGACAGGTCCTGGCTCTCCGCAATGTCAGCGGCGAGGTGCTTGAGCGTGATGGTGGCGGGCGCGGCGGCCTTCTTCGCCGAGTCCTTCTTGGCCGAGTCCTTCTTAGCCATGTCTGGCCTCCTCGATTCTTGCCGATGGTTGGGGGAGACGGCCCCAAAACCCCGCAAGTTCCCGGAGGCGTAGACGATTCGGGACCGGACTGACACCGCGGCCGACATGGCCGCGGGTCACGTTGGTGCGCGCCCTCAACGGAATTCCGCTCGTTCAGGCTGTGGATGCAACGTCCTTGACTTCATTAGGTCCGGCCTTTAAGTCCCCCCTCGTTCCGCAGACATTGCGTGTCACGCGGGAGTAGCTCAGTTGGTTAGAGCGCCGGCCTGTCACGCCGGAGGTCGCGGGTTCGAGCCCCGTCTCTCGCGCCATTTTTGGCAATCATTTCAGTCCCTTACTTCCAAATCCTCGTCTTGCTTCGATGCCCGGTCGCTCGCGACGCGGCTCCTGCGTGCTTTTTCCCCGCCGAGTTGATCGCGCCGTTGACCACATGCTACCGCTCAATCCGGTTTTGTTCGGATCGATTTCATGCAGGCAGCCGATTTCAGCGCGACGTTGCAGAATTTGTTCGCGAAGGGCGTGCGCTACGGCACCGTCATCGACCTCGGCTGCGCCGATGGGCACTTCGTGCTCAACCATCTGTCGTGCCTCAGCGGTGCGGTGCCACTGAACGTCGACGCTAACAGGATCTATGAAGACTCCCTCAAGGCGATCCAGGAGGCGCTTGGCGGGCATTATCGCATCTGCGCCGTCACCGACCACGAGGGCGAGATCGAGATCACCGAGTCGGTGCATCCGTACTGGTCATCGCTGCGCCCCGCAGGCGACGTCTACTGGTCGCGGGTCAACGACCTGGCCACGAGCAAGGTGAAAGTGCCGGCGACGACACTTGATGCGCTGGTCAAGGAGCTGGCGCTCAAGCCGCCGTTCCTGCTCAAGCTCGATGTGCAGGGTGCGGAACAGGCCGCGCTGACGGGCGCGCGCCACGTGCTCGAGAATTGCAGCGTGGTCGTCTGCGAGACCGACGTTGACGACTTCCAGGACATCAATGCGATGCTGCTGGACGCAGGGTTCTTCCTCTACGATTTGACGACACTGCAGCGCCTGCGCGACGGAACGCTCGGCTGGTTTTACCCAGTCTATGTCAGCGGCAAGCTCGCCCATCTGAAGCCGCAGGCGTTCTGGGATGCCGGCGACAATGCTGCGGTGATCGGCGTGCAGGAGACGCGCCGCAAGATGATCCTGGAGCAGAACAGGAAGGCCCTCAACCGGCTGCGTTATGGGCAGAGCGATGTCGGCCGCAACGATCCCTGTCCCTGCGGTTCAGGGGAGAAATTCAAGCACTGTTGCGGCAGCTATTGACCCAATTCATGTTGGCGCGCGAGGGGGCCGCACCGGTCGCCTGAATCAAAAAGGCCGCCCGGGGGCGGCCGTTTGGTGTCAAACCGGACCTTTTCCGCGGTTAGCGGATCTCTGACGTTCCGGCGCTCGTCACCACGACCGGCTTGCCGGCCTTGATCACGTGAGCCGACTGGGCGGTCTGGCTGTAATCCGTGTTGGTGCGGGCTGCGATCCCGAAGGCGGCTACTGCAATGCCGGCCACCAGCGCCACCACCACGATCTTCATGTGGGTACCACGGTCTGCTGAGTGAATTGAGTGGTTCATCTGAGCCTCCCGACGGGCTTTGCCGCCGCCTATGGCTCTTCTTGTAGGGAGCGTCTGTTTCCGGATGGTTTCGCGGGTTCCGCAAAATGGTTTCATGAATACGCCCGGTTGGTTTCGCCGGGCTGGCGCCGGGACAGGGGTCAGGCGGCCGCCCGGCCGATATCGTCCCGGATCGAGCGCGCAGCCCAGATGAACAACAGGGCGCCGAGGGTGGTCGTGACCGCCGCCGAGAGCAGGGAATAGCGCACGGCGTCTGCGCCAAAAGTGCCTTTCAGGGCGTCATTGACCATTCCCACCGCCAATGGGCCGACGCCCTGGCCGAAGCAGGTGGCGGTGAGCGCGATGAGGGCGGAGGCCAGCGCCCGCATGCTCGGCTTGGCCACCGTCTGGGCGATCGCGAAGATCGGCCCGAGATGGAAGCCGACCAGGAACGAGGTCAGCGCCAGCATGGCGACCATCATCGCAAAATCCTGGGTCAGCATGCACAGCGCGAACACCGGGCCGGCGAGGCCTGAGGTGATCGCGGGCGCCCACAGCTTCCAGCGGTCGTCGCGGCGGCTGATTTGTGCCACCACGAAGCCGCCGAGCAGGGTGCCGGCCATGCCGGCGAGGCCCTTGAAGGTGCCGGCATAGGTGCCGATCTCGGCGCTCGAGAGATGGTGCACGCGGGCGAGGAACGGTGGGATCCAGGCTGCGGTCGCGTAGTTCGTGTAGGTCGTCAGGCAGAAGCCGATCAGGACGATGATGAAGCTGCGCTGCGAGGCCAGGAAGCGCAGCGTCGGCCCGAGCGGCTCGGGCACGAAACTCTCCTGCATGGCGCCGCGCTTCGGCTCGGAGACCGTCAGCCACAGGATCAATGCGAGCAGGATGCCGGGCAGGCCCGCGACGTAGAACGCCATCCGCCAGCCATAGTGCTGGTTGACATAGCCGCCGACGAAATAGCCAAGGAAGACGCCGAGATAGGTGCCGACGGCGTAGATGCCGAGCGCGCGCGGACGCTCGTTCTTGGCGAAGAGATCGGCGACGATGGATTGCGAGGCGGGCGAGCCCGCGGATTCGCCGATGCCGACGCCGATGCGTGCCAGTGCCAGCGAGGTCACGCTCGAAGCGGCGCCGCACAGCGCCGTCATCGCGCTCCAGAACGCAAAAGCCACGGCCACGATGTTGCGCCGGTTGAGCCGGTCGGCGACGCGTGCGATGGGGATGCCGAGCAGGGAATAGAACAGCGCGAAGCCGAAGCCCGCGAGCAGGCCCATCATTGTGTCGCTGAGCGCAAACTCCTTCTTGATCGGCTCGATCAGGACGTTGAAGATCGTGCGGTCGAGAAAATTCAGCGCATAGATGATGGTGAGCAGCCCAAGCACGTAATAGCGCCGCGCCAAGGGTTTTGCCGCGGCGGCCGTTTGCACCGACATTTGTGACGCCACATCGACCATTACTTCCCCCAATTTGTCTTTGTTGTCGATGTCGGTCCAGCCCTGATTGGAGCTGGCTGCTTCACGTGTCGCGGATGTAATTCCCCGCTTCGAATTCGACCGGAGGCGTGCTTGCATCGAACGAGACGCCGATCGGATCACGGCCGGCCTCCATCGCTTCGAGCTGCTCGCTCAGCATGCGCCGGATCAACAGGATGCCGCGGTCGCTCTGGCCGAAATGCTCCTCGGAGTGGATGGTCTGCGGGCCCTGACCGACCTGGGCCTCGTAATCGCCGGGAAATTGCTGGTGCTCGGCCTCGGTCATGTCCCACCAGAACTTGCCGTTGAACTTCGAGCGCATGCGGCCGATGTCGCCGGAGTTTTTCACGCGTCCGGCAACGTAGATGCGGAACGAGGTGTCGTCGATGGGCAGCGTCCAGCCGATCGACTCGACGCGGGCGAAC
This sequence comes from Bradyrhizobium sp. 21, assembly GCF_023073335.1. Lineage (GTDB taxonomy): Bacteria > Pseudomonadota > Alphaproteobacteria > Rhizobiales > Xanthobacteraceae > Bradyrhizobium. The sequence goes on along the minus strand of NZ_JADPJG010000006.1, from coordinate 168,095 downwards.
TGCGCCACGCGCGGGTTCGGCACAACGCGCAACGTGGGCAGGGCAGCTTCGGTGACGCGGTAAAACACACGGCCGTCGTCCTGCTTGCGGATCGAGCGCACGGCGATGCCGCGCGCGGTCTTGTCGAATTTCACCTCCGGCATCGAGGCCATCATGTCCGTGAATTGCGGTCCGGAGAACGAGCCGTGCAGCACCGGTACGTGATAGGGATCGACCACGTTCTCGAAATGCTGGAGCCAGTTGCAGGGGATGACCGCCGGACCGCCGCCGCCGATCGAGGAATCGTCGGCCTCGACGAACTCGCCGTCGTCCATGTTTTCGAGGCATTCGTAAGCCGGCAGCACCGGGCGTTTCTCGGCCGGGCCCATATAGGCGAAGATCAGGCCGTAGCGCTCCTCGACCGGGTACCAAGGCTGGCGCACCTTGTCCTTGAACTGGCCGCCGTCGGGCTCGCAGGGCTGCTCCAGGCAGTGGCCTTCGGTGTCGAACTTCCAGCCGTGATAGCAGCAGCGGAGACCGTCCTCCTCGACCTTGCCGTAGTAGAGCGTGGTGCCGCGGTGGCAGCAGCGGGCGTGCAGGAGGCCGGCGCGGCCCTGCTTGTCGCGGAACAGCACCAGATCCTCGCCGAGCGCACGGACCTTTTTCGGCGTGTCGGTGGCGTCACTGATGAGCCCGACCGGATGCCAGTAGCGGCGGAGCAGCTCGCCCATCGGTGTGCCGCGCACGACCGAGGTGAGCTCGGTCCGCGTGTGTGCCGGCTTCATCGCATAACCAGTGCCGAGATCGCGATCCCGCTGGGTCATCGTCATGTTGTTCCTCCCGCCGCAGGCCTTGGTGGCCGGGTCGTTTCTCGATGCGGTGACCCAGTGAAAAATAATTAGATGACAATGTCAACGATCATCCAAATGCCTCTTGGTCGCATTTTGATCCGGCTGGGGAGGTTGCGCTACCAACGCTTGGCATGCCTCGGCTTTCTTGGCAGAGGTGGATGATGAGCCAGACATCGAGCAGGGATGGGCACGGTTCGCCCGATGCGGACGAAAGTCACTCGCCGGCGCCGATCACCGCGATGCTGTCGTCGCGGCTGATGGTGCTGGCCAATCTGCTCAAGCGCGGTGCGATCCTCCGCTACAAGCGGCTTGCCGGATTGTCCTCGGTCGAGTTCGGCCTCGTCGCCTCGCTCGGCCGCCGGCCGCCGATGAGCGTGGCGCGGCTCGCCGAAGCCGTCGGCCAGGACAAGGGACAGATCAGCCGCGCGCTTGCGGAACTCGTATCGCGCAAGCTGATCGCAAAATCGGCAAATCCGAAGGATAGCCGCGAGGTGCTGATCTCGCTGACTGCGACGGGCCTCGCCGCGCATGATGCGATCGTCGAAGGCGCTCAGGAGCGCAATCGGCGTCTGCTGGAGCATCTGAGCGAAGCCGAGTTCCACGCGCTGCTGCGGCAGGTCGATCAGCTCACCGCGACCGCCGCCGAGATGCTCGAGAGCGAGAAGAATTCACGCTGATCTCCCGGCAACACCCGGACATCATGGATCGGTTCTAAGAGTCGCTCTAAGAGGCTTTCAATTAGGGAATTCGCGCGCCCTCCCATAAGCGTCACCGTAAGCGCATGCCACCCCGGGGACCGGCGGCATGACGCATCGAACATGCAGCTTTGGGTGGCGCGTTGAACAGTCTTGGAATGCTGCGGTCGGCCGTGTTGGCGACCGCTTCCGCTTGGGTTTTGGTGCCGCAGGCATCGCTTGCGCAATCTTCCGCGCAGAGTGGCGCGCAGAATTTGCCGTCAGTGACCGTCACCGCGCCGGAAGCGCGGCGTCGCGCAGTCGCCACGGCGCCGCGCCGCGCGCTGCGATCGTCTCAGCAGACTGATAACCGAAACAGGCCGCAGCCACAGCGCAATGTCGGTTTCGTCGAGACGCCGCGCGGACCGGTGAACGGCTATGTCGCCGGCCGCAGCTCGTCCGGCACCAAGACCAACACGCCGATCATGGAGACGCCGCAATCAGTGTCGGTGATCGGCGCGGAGCAGATCCGCGATCAGAAGCCGAACAAGCTCGACGAGGTCCTGCGCTATACTGCCGGCGTTCGCGCCGGGACCTTCGGTGCGGACACCCGCAACGACTGGTGGCTGATCCGCGGCTTCAAGTCCGACGACATCGGACTGTTCCTCGACGGAATGCAGCTGTTCTACACCTCCTATGCGACCTGGAAGCTGCAGACGCCGGACATGGAGCGGGTCGAGGTGCTGCGCGGGCCGTCGGCGGTGCTCTATGGCGGATCGAGCCCGAGCGGCATCGTCAACGTCATCAGCAAGCTGCCGCCGGCCGAGCCGGTTCGCTACATCGAGACCGGCGTCAATAATTTCGGCAACGCCTATGTCGGCTTCGATGTCGGCGGCCCGGTCGCGACGCAACCGGAGAACGGCAAGCTGTTCTACCGCGTCGTCGGCCAGGTCCAGAACGGCAACACCCAGGTGAACTTCACGCCCGACAACAACTACTTCATCGCGCCGTCGTTCACCTGGAAGCCGGATGCCGACACGACGTTCACGGTGCTGGCGTCGGCCTCGAAGCAGGACACCCGCGGCATCAACTTCCTGCCCTACCAGGGCACGGTGACCAATGCGCCGTTCGGCAAGATCCCGACCCGCTTCTTCGCCGGAGATCCCAGCGTCGACAAGTTCACGCGCGAGCAGGAGATGCTCGGCTATCAGTTCGAGCGCAATCTCACCGACGAGCTGACGTTCCGGCAGAATGCGCGCTTTGCACATGTCGACGTGACCTATCGCGGCTACGTCGGCAGCGATTGGGGCAACGCGGCAACGGCCATGCTCAATCGTTACAATTGGTATGCAAAGAACACTGCCAATCAGGCCGATCTCGACAATCAGCTGGAGTATCGCTTCGACACCGGCCCCGTGAAGCACACCATGCTGTTCGGTGTGGATTTGAAGGGCTATCAGATCGACGACTATCAGGCCTTCGGGTTCGGTGTGTCCTCGATCAACGTCCTCAACCCCACCTATGGAGCAGCCGAGGTTCCGTTACCGGCCGCGCCGTTCCGCAACGCCCAGATCACGCAGAAGCAGGCCGGCACCTATCTTCAGGACCAGATGAAGCTTGGCAACTTCACGCTGGTGCTGAGCGGCCGCAACGATTGGGTCGAGACGACGCAGGACGATCGTGGCACCGGCGCCACGGTCGCCAGCCGCGACGACAGCAGGTTCAGCGGGCGCGCAGGGCTGATCTACAATTTCGACAACGGCATCGCGCCATACGTCTCCTATGCGACGAGCTACAATCCGATCATCGGCCTCAATGCGACGAACCAGCTGTTCCTGCCGGAGACAGGCAAGCAGGCCGAAATCGGTGTGAAGGTCGCGCCCAAGGGATTTGACGGCTATTTCACGGTCTCGGCCTTCGACCTGGTCCGTCAAAACGTGGCGACGACGGCACCGGGCATCATTCCGGTCTTGCAGAACCAGACCGGCGAGGTGACTTCGCGCGGCATCGAGCTCGAAGCGGTCGCCAACGCCACCAAGGAGCTGAAGCTGATCGGCTCGTTCACGGCCTACCACTTGTTCAACAGCAGGGATCTAGACCCATCGCTGGTCGGCAAGACACCGACCAACACGCCTGAACTCCTGGTCTCGGGTTGGGCGGACTACACCTTCAAGGACGGGCCGCTCGAGGGCTTCGGCTTCGGCGGCGGCGTGCGCTATGTCGGCTCGTCCTGGGCGGATGCCGCCAACACGCTCGAGGTTCCCGCGGTCGTGCTCGGCGATCTCGTGCTCCACTACGAATGGCAGAACTGGCGCACCGCGCTGAACGTGATCAATTTGACCGACAAGATCTACGTGGCGAGCTGCGCGTCGGCCACGTCCTGCTTCTACGGCGATCGCCGGCGCGTCACCGCCAGCGTCTCCTACAAATGGTGAGGCAAATAGTGAGGCAAATAGTGAGGACCGGCGAGGGGAAGGCCGTCGTGAGAGCCTGACCAGGGCCGCCGCTGGTCTTCCAGCAAGAGATCGATGAGCTCACGGGCTATGCCCCCCAGCCCGAAGCTCATGCGAGCGCGGCGCGTGCGACGACCCAGCAGGTCGCTGCCGCCGCGCTCGCCGCCGATCCAGGACGAGCCTCCGTCCCGTCGCGATGCATGGCTCGTCCGATCGTTCGCGCCTGTGGATAGTTGTCTCCTGACCGCCACCACGGCCATACCCGGGTTGCGCGTCGCACTGCTCTGGGCGCGCCGGCCAGTATGTCGTGTGGGTGACAGTGAGGGCCCGGCGCTGGTCATGGCTTGGATTGGTGCGCTGCCGCACCCAAAACCCGGGCATCTTGACCGGATGGTACGCGGCAAATAGTTATCGCAGCCCTTGCGCCGCAATCTCAGAACGGCTGCCCTGCAAAACCGTGACCGCCCTTGCCGGGTTTTCCGATCTGCTCCATACCTGCCGCGGGGCGATTCCGGGATTTCCACCGTTCCGGGTACAGCAAAGGGCCTAAAAAGAGCGTGTCTTGCGCCCATTGGTGCACTGCGCTAAGGCTCAGAATAATTCCAAACTGGACGAATCCGTGGCTGTCCCGAGGCTGCGGGAAAAAGGGCTCGCCAATGAGCGGCATTCTACAGAACTATCTTCCACTCGTCGTCTTCATAGGGGTAGCTGCTATCATCGGCCTGGTGCTGCTGATTGCGCCCTTTATCGTGGCGTTCCAGCAGCCCGACCCGGAAAAGCTGTCGGCATACGAGTGCGGTTTCAACGCCTTCGACGACGCCCGCATGAAGTTCGACGTCCGCTTCTATCTGGTCGCCATTCTCTTCATCATCTTCGACCTCGAGGTGGCGTTCCTGTTTCCCTGGGCGGTGGCGTTCGGCAAGCTCGGCGCGACCGGCTTCTGGTCCATGGTGGTGTTCCTCGCCGTGCTGACGGTGGGCTTCGCCTATGAATGGAAGAAAGGCGCACTGGAATGGGATTGAACCCGACGTCGTCCGCCGGTCCGGTTCTCGCGCCGGCCCCCAAGGGCATCCTGGATCCCTCGACCGGCAAGCCGGTCGGAGCCAATGATCCGTTCTTCCTCGAGGTCAATTCGGAGCTGTCCGACAAGGGCTTCTTCGTGGCCGCGACCGACGATCTTATCACTTGGGCGCGCACCGGCTCGCTGATGTGGATGACCTTCGGTCTCGCCTGCTGCGCGGTCGAGATGATGCAGGTCTCGATGCCGCGTTACGACATCGAGCGCTTCGGCTTCGCCCCGCGTGCCTCGCCGCGCCAGTCGGACGTGATGATCGTCGCGGGCACCCTGACCAACAAGATGGCGCCGGCGCTGCGCAAGGTCTACGACCAGATGCCCGAGCCGCGCTACGTCATCTCGATGGGCTCCTGCGCCAATGGCGGCGGCTATTATCACTATTCCTACTCGGTCGTGCGCGGCTGCGACCGCATCGTGCCGATCGACATCTACGTGCCGGGCTGCCCGCCCACGGCGGAAGCGCTGCTCTACGGCGTGCTGCTGCTGCAGAAGAAGATCCGCCGCACCGGCACCATCGAACGCTAAGGTTTTACGTCATGGACGACGCCAAGCTCGACGCCCTGGGGCAGACGATCGTTAGCGCGCTTCCGGGCGCCGCCATCGGTCATTCGGTGGCCTTCAACCAGCTCACGGTCGACGTCGAGGTGGCCAAGATCGTCGAGGTGGTCAAGTACCTCCGCGACGACCCGAACTGCCGCTTCATCAACTTCACCGACATCACCGCGGCGGACTATCCCTCGCGCGAAAAGCGCTTCGACGTGATCTACCACTTCCTGTCTCCGACCCTGAACGCGCGGATCCGGCTCAAGGCCCAGGCCGACGAGACCACACAGGTGCCGTCGCTGATCGAGGTGTTTCCCGGCGCCGACTGGTTCGAGCGCGAGGCCTACGACCTCTATGGCGTGTTCTTCGTCGGTCATCCCGACATGCGCCGCCTCCTGACCGATTACGGCTTCGAGGGCCATCCGCTGCGCAAGGATTTCCCGACCACCGGTTTCGTCGAGGTCCGCTACGACGACCAGGAGAAGCGGGTGGTGTACGAGCCTGTCAGGCTCAACCAGGAATTCCGCAAGTTCGACTTTTTGTCTCCGTGGGAGGGTGCCGATTATCCCGTCCTCCCGGGTGATGAAAAAGCAGGGCCGAAGGTCTGATCATGAACGAGCAACCCGAAAACCTTCGCAACTTCACCATCAATTTTGGGCCGCAGCATCCGGCGGCCCATGGCGTGTTGCGTCTTGTGCTCGAATTGGACGGCGAAGTCGTCGCCCGCGTCGATCCGCATATCGGCCTGCTTCACCGCGGCACCGAAAAGCTGATCGAGCAGAAGACCTATCTGCAGGCGATCCCTTATTTCGACCGGCTCGACTACGTCGCGCCGATGAACCAGGAGCACGCCTTCTGCATGGCTGCGGAAAAGCTGCTCGGCATCGAGGTGCCACGCCGCGGCCAGCTGATCCGCGTGCTCTATTGCGAGATCGGCCGCATCCTGTCGCATCTGCTCAACGTCACCACGCAGGCGATGGACGTCGGCGCGCTGACCCCGCCGCTGTGGGGTTTTGAAGAGCGCGAGAAGCTGATGGTGTTCTACGAGCGCGCCTCGGGCAGCCGTATGCACGCAGCCTACTTCCGCGTCGGCGGCGTGCATCAGGACCTGCCGCAGAAGCTGGTCGACGATATCGACGCCTGGTGCGATCCGTTCCTCAAGGTGGTCGAGGATCTCGATCGCCTGCTCACCGCCAACCGCATCTTCAAGCAGCGCAACGTCGACATCGGCGTGGTGTCGCTGAAGGAAGCCTGGGAGTGGGGTTTCTCGGGCGTGATGGTGCGCGGCTCGGGCGCGGCCTGGGATTTGCGCAAGTCGCAGCCCTATGAATGCTACGCCGAGATGGATTTCGACATTCCGATCGGCAAGAACGGCGACTGCTACGACCGCTATCTGATCCGCATGGAAGAGATGCGCCAGTCGGTGCGCATCATGAAGCAATGCATCCAGAAGCTGAACGCGCCCGAGGGCAAGGGCCCCGTCGTCGTCGAGGACAACAAGGTCGCGCCGCCGCGCCGAGGCGAGATGAAGCGCTCGATGGAAGCGCTGATCCATCACTTCAAGCTCTACACCGAAGGCGTCCACGTGCCGGCAGGCGAGGTCTATACCGCGGTCGAGGCGCCCAAGGGCGAGTTCGGCGTCTATCTCATCTCCGACGGCACCAACAAGCCCTACAAGTGCAAGATCCGCGCGCCGGGCTTTGCGCATCTTCAGGCCATGGATCACATCTGCCGCGGCCATCTGCTCGCCGACGTCTCGGCCATTCTCGGCTCGCTCGACATCGTGTTCGGAGAGGTCGATCGGTGATGGCGCAGGCGCCGATCCAGTTTGACCGTGCCTCGGGGGCCCTTGAAGGGGCCAACCTGTGGGAGCGGACGGCTGCCTTGGCGCTGGTGACGGGGTCGAAGATCTCGTCGCACTTCTCGCACATGGGCTACATCGCCTGCGCCAATTTGCTGCGGAAAACGCTGCCCGAGCGCAACATCGCGATCAAGCTCAACCCGGACGCCGTGTTCGAATTCCCTTACGGCGACGGCTATTGGAGCAAGCTGCTCAACCGCTCCTACAATTACGAGGACGAGCTGGAGCTGTTGTTCGCCGACTCCATCGACGTCGATTACACGCTGCTCGATTGCGGCGCCAATTACGGCTATTGGTCGGTGCTGGTGTCGAGCAAGCCGTTCGGCTCGCACAAGGCGATCGCGATCGAGCCGTCAGGGCAGAACTATCCGAAGCTCGCCAACAACGCCCGCATCAACGGCAGCCGCTTCGAGACCTTGAAATGCGCGATCGGCGCGGCTCGCGGCACCGCGCGGCTGTCCGGCACCAAGCACGAGGCCTTCAGCATTGCCGGCGACGCGTCGGCGGGCGGCGAGGACGTGCCCGTGATCGCGCTGGACAATCTGATCGACGACGGCAAGGTCGCAGCCAGCGGCAAGTACCTGATCAAGCTCGACGTCGAGGGTGTCGAGATCGCGGCGATCAAGGGCGGCGCCCGGCTGCTCCAGGCCGACAGCGTCATCATGTGCGAGGAGCACGGCAGCGACCGCTCTCACGCGGTGTCGCGCTTCATCCTCGAACAGACCCCGCTGAAGCTGATCGTGTTCGATCCGCGCAGCAACCGGATGGAGACCGTGACCGAGCTGTCGATCCTCGATCGCATCAAGGTCTCGACCCATGTCGGCTACAACGTTTTCGGCACCGCAAGCGCGTTCTGGCAGGACAGGATCGAAGCCCTGAATGCCAGGAACTTGAATGCGAAGTCCGCGCGCCGTATGCAGTGAGAGATTAAGAGATGTCCGTTCGCCGATTAGCACCGAAGGAAGTCCAGCCCGCGAGCTTCGCGTTCACGGAGGAGAATCTCGCGTTCGCCAAGCAGCAGATCGCGAAATACCCGGCCGGCCGCCAGGCCTCAGCGGTCATCGCCATCCTCTGGCGGGCGCAGGAGCAGCATGACGGCTGGGTGTCGGAAGCCGCGATCCGCGTCATCGCCGACATGCTCGACATGCCCTATATCCGCGTGCTCGAGGTCGCGACCTTCTACACGATGTTCCAGCTCGCCCCCGTCGGCAAGAAGGCCCACGTCCAGGTCTGCGGCACCACGCCGTGCCGCCTGCGCGGCGCCGAGGATCTGATCCACGTCTGCGAACACCGCATCCATCACGATCCCTTCCATCTCTCCAAGGACGGCAATTTCAGCTGGGAGGAGGTCGAGTGCCTCGGCGCCTGCGTGAACGCGCCGATGGTGATGATCGGCAAGGACACCTATGAGGATTTGACCAAGGAAAGCTTTGGCAAGGTGCTCGACGGCTTTGCTTCCGGCAATCTGCCCAAGCCCGGTCCGCAGAACGGCCGCCAGTTCTCGGCGCCGATCAATGGACCGACCACGCTGAAGGAGATCACCTGATGCGTGATCTCCCCGCAATTGGAGGGAACGAGGCCGTGAAGAAATGGGGCTTCGTCGCCATGCATGCCACTGTTGCGGCCACATTCATTTTCCTGCTTCAGCGTTTCGGCCTGAACGCGTCGCTGGAATCCAGTCTGCTCTGGGCGCTGACCTTTGCCGTCTGCGCCGCCGGGCTTGCCTACAAGCAAGCCAATCGTTGATCGGAAAGCACTGACATGCTCGAGGACAAGGACCGCATCTTCAAGAACCTCTACGGCCTCCACGATTGGGGGCTCGAGGGCGCGCGGCGCCGCGGCGCCTGGGATGGCACCAGGAACATCATCGACAAGGGCCGCGACTGGATCATTAACGAGATGAAGGCCTCGGGGCTGCGCGGGCGCGGTGGCGCCGGCTTCCCGACCGGCCTGAAATGGTCGTTCATGCCGAAGGAATCGACCGACGGCCGGCCGAGCTATCTCGTCGTCAATGCCGACGAGTCCGAGCCCGGCACCTGCAAGGATCGCGAGATCATGCGGCACGATCCGCATCTCCTGATCGAGGGCTGCCTGATCGCGAGCTGCGCGATGAACGCGCATGCCTGCTACATCTATGTCCGCGGCGAGTTCATCCGCGAGCGCGAGCATCTCCAAGCCGCGATCGACCAGGCCTATGAGGCCAAGCTGGTCGGCAAGGACAACGTCAACGGCTGGCCGTTCGACATCTACGTCGCGCATGGCGCCGGCGCCTATATCTGCGGCGAGGAAACCGCGCTGCTCGAAAGCCTCGAGGGCAAGAAGGGCCAGCCGCGGCTGAAGCCGCCGTTCCCGGCGAATGTCGGCCTGTTCGGCTGCCCGACCACCGTCAACAACGTCGAGTCGATCGCGGTCGCGCCGGACATCCTGCGCCGCGGCGCAGCCTGGTTCGCCGGTATCGGCCGTCCGAACAATGTCGGCACCAAGCTGTTCTGCATCTCCGGCCATGTCGAGCGGCCCTGCAACGTCGAAGAGGCGATGGGCATTCCGTTCCGCGAGCTGATCGACAAGCATTGCGGCGGGATCCGCGGCGGCTGGGACAACCTCAAGGCCGTGATCCCCGGCGGCTCGTCGGTGCGCATGGTGCCGGCCGAGCAGATCATCGACACGCCGATGGATTTCGATAGTCTGAGCAAGCTGCGCTCGGGCCTCGGCACCGCGGCCGTGATCGTGATGGACAAGTCGACCGATCTGATCCGCGCCATCGCCCGCATCTCGTATTTCTACAAGCACGAGAGCTGCGGCCAGTGCACGCCGTGCCGCGAGGGCACCGGCTGGATGTGGCGCGTCTTGACCCGCATGGCCGACGGCCGCGCCCACAAGCGCGAGATCGACATGCTGCTCGAGGTGACAAAGCAGGTCGAAGGCCACACCATCTGCGCGCTCGGCGACGCGGCGGCGTGGCCGATCCAGGGCCTGATCGCGCATTTCCGTCATGAGATCGAAGCGCGCATCGACGAATATTCGCACAAGTCCGACATCGACGATATCGGCGTCCGCGATCCCGTGAACATGGTCGCGGCGGAGTAGAGAGAATGACCAAGCTCATCATCGACGGCAAAGAGATCGATGTCCCCGCCGAATACACGCTGCTTCAGGCGTGCGAGGCGGCCGGCGCCGAGATTCCGCGCTTCTGCTACCACGAGCGGCTGTCGATCGCCGGCAATTGCCGGATGTGCCTCGTCGAGGTGAAGGGCGGCCCGAAGCCGGTCGCGAGCTGCGCCTGGGGCGTGCGCGACTGCCGTCCGGGCCCCAAGGGCGAGCCCCCGGAAATCTCGACGCGTTCGCCGATGGTCAAGAAGGCACGCGAAGGCGTGATGGAATTCCTTCTCATCAACCATCCGCTGGACTGCCCGATCTGCGACCAGGGCGGCGAGTGCGACCTGCAGGACCAGGCGATGGGCTATGGTGTCGACACCAGCCGCTTCGCCGAGAACAAGCGCGCGGTCGAGGACAAATATCTCGGCGCGCTGGTCAAGACCTCGATGAACCGCTGCATCCAGTGCACGCGCTGCGTCCGCTTCTCGGCGGAAGTCGCCGGCGCCCCCGAGATGGGCGCGACCGGCCGCGGCGAGGACATGGAGATCACGACCTATCTCGAGCACGCGCTGACGTCGGAATTGCAGGGCAATCTCGTCGACATCTGCCCGGTCGGCGCCTTGACCTCGAAGCCTTACGCGTTTGCGGCCCGTCCGTGGGAGCTCGGCAAGACCCAGTCGATCGACGTGATGGACGGCGTGGGATCTGCGATCCGCGTCGACACCCGTGGCCGTGAAGTCATGCGCGTGCTGCCGCGCATCAACGAGGCCGTGAACGAGGAGTGGATCTCCGACAAGACCCGGCACGTCGTCGACGGCCTGCGCACCCAACGGCTCGACCGGCCCTATATCCGCGAAGCCGGCAAGCTGCGCGCGGCAAGCTGGCCCGAAGCCTTCGCCGCGATCGCCGCGAAAGCGGCGCGCACCGACGGCAAGCGCATCGGCGCGATCGCGGGCGATCTCGCCGGCGTCGAGGAGATGTTCGCGCTAAAGGACCTGCTGGCCAAATACGGCTCGGGCAATCTGGCGGTGCAGGGCGGCGACGCCTTCGACCCCGCGCTCGGCCGCGGCTCCTACATCTTCAATCCGACATTGGCAGGCGTCGAGCAGGCCGATGCGTTGCTCATCATCGGCGCAAATCCGCGGAAAGAGGCGGCGGTGTTCAACGCCCGCATCCGCAAGCGCTGGCGCGCCGGCGGCTTCAAGGTCGGCGTGATCGGCGCCAAGAACGACCTGACCTACGATTATGACCATCTCGGCGCAGGCACCGAGACGCTCAGCGAGCTCGCGGCCGGCAAGCACTCCTTCATGGACGTGCTGAAGACCGCCAAGAACCCGATCATCCTGGTCGGTGCGGGCGCAGCTTCGCGCCACGACGGCGCCGCCATTCTCGCTGGCGCCGCCAAGCTCGCGCTCGACGTCGGCGCGCTCAAGGACGGCTGGAACGGCTTTGGCGTGCTGCACGAGACCGCCTCGCGCGTCGGTGCGCTCGATATCGGCTTCACGGCTGCGGCCGGTGGGCTGAACGCCGCGCAGATGACGACGTTCGGCACGCTCGACCTGCTGTTCCTGCTCGGCGCCGACGAGATCAAGCCGTCGGACGGCACCTTCGTCGTCTATATCGGCACCCATGGTGACCGCGGCGCGCATCGCGCCGACGTCATCCTGCCGGCGGCCGCCTATACCGAGAAGTCCGCGATCTACGTCAACACCGAAGGCCGCGTGCAGATGACCGGCCGCGCCGCGTTCCCGCCGGGCGAGGCCCGCGAGGACTGGGCGATCGTCCGCGCACTCTCGGAGGCGCTCGGCAAGAAGCTTGGCTATGACTCGCTGTCGGCCTTGCGCCAGGCCCTGTTCAAGGCGGTGCCGCACCTGATCCGTCTCGACCAGATCGAGGCCGGCTCGGCCGACCAGATCAAGAAGCTGGCCGGGAAGGGCGGGACGACGGAGAAGGCGCCGTTCAAGGCTGTCGTCGAGGACTTCTACCTGACCAACCCAATCGCGCGTGCGTCCGCCGTGATGGCGGAGTGCTCGCGGCTTGCCTCCGGGCAGATGCTGACCGCAGCGGAGTGAGCTGATGGAATTCTTCGAAAGCGCATTCTGGACCGGGTTCCTCTGGCCGCTGATCATCATGATCGCGGAGAGCGTCCTGGTGCTCGTCGTGCTGCTGATCGCGATCGCCTACATCCTGCTCGCCGATCGCAAGATCTGGGCGGCGGTGCAGATCCGCCGCGGCCCGAACGTGGTCGGCCCCTGGGGCCTGCTGCAATCCTTCGCCGACCTCCTGAAGTTCGTGCTGAAGGAGCCGATCATCCCGGCGGGCGCCAACAAGGGCGTCTTCCTTCTCGCGCCGCTGGTGTCCTGCGTGCTCGCGCTCGCCGCCTGGGCGGTGATCCCGACCAATCTCGGCTGGGTGATCTCCGACATCAATGTCGGCGTCCTCTTCATCTTCGCGATCTCGTCGCTGTCGATCTACGGCATCATCATGGCCGGCTGGTCGTCGAACTCGAAATATCCGTTCCTGGCGGCGCTGCGCTCGGCGGCGCAGATGGTGTCCTACGAGGTCTCGATCGGCTTCGTCATCATCACGGTGCTGCTCTGCGCCGGCACGCTGAACCTCTCGGCGGTCGTCGAGGCCCAGCACGTGCGCGGTCTCGCCAGCCTGATCGGGCTGCCGCAGCTGACCATCCTGAACTGGTACGTCTGGCCGCTGTTCCCGATGTTCGTGATCTTCTACGTCTCGGCGCTGGCGGAAACCAACCGTCCGCCGTTCGACCTCGTCGAAGCGGAATCCGAGCTCGTCGCCGGCTTCATGGTCGAGTACGGCTCGACGCCGTATCTGCTGTTCATGCTCGGCGAGTATGTCGCGATTGCCACGATGTGCGCGCTGGCGACGATCCTGTTCCTCGGGGGCTGGCTGCCGCCGGTGGACCTGCCGCCCTTCAACTGGGTGCCGGGGATCATCTGGTTCTCGCTGAAACTGTTCTTCATGTTCTTCCTGTTCGCGATGGCAAAGGCGATCGTGCCGCGCTACCGCTACGATCAATTGATGCGCCTCGGCTGGAAGGTGTTCCTGCCGCTGTCGCTGGCGATGGTGATCGTGGTGGCCGGCGTGCTGCATTTCGCCGACATCGCGCCGAAGTGAGGGCCGTCATGGGTATCAACATCAACGCCACCGCACGCTCGCTCCTGCTGTCGGAATTCGTCTCGGCGTTCTTCCTCGCCATGCGTTATTTCTTCCAGCCGAAGCCGACGCTGAATTATCCGTTCGAGAAGGGGCCGATCTCGCCGCGCTTCCGCGGCGAGCACGCGCTGCGCCGCTATCCGAACGGCGAGGAGCGCTGCATCGCCTGCAAGCTGTGCGAAGCCGTGTGCCCGGCGCAGGCCATCACCATCGAGGCCGGCCCGCGCCGCAACGACGGCACCCGCCGCACCGTGCGCTACGACATCGACATGGTGAAATGCATCTATTGCGGCCTCTGCCAGGAGGCCTGTCCGGTCGATGCCATCGTCGAAGGTCCGAACTTCGAGTTCGCGACCGAGACCCGCGAGGAATTGTTCTATGACAAGGCCAAGCTGCTCGCCAATGGCGACCGCTGGGAACGCGAGATCGCGAAAGCGATCGAGCTCGACGCGCCGTACCGGTGAGATGAGAGCATGATCCTTCCCGCGCTGTTCTTCTATCTGTTCGCCGGCGTCTGCGTCGCCTCGGCGGTGATGGTGATTGTCTCGCGCAATCCCGTGCACTCCGTGCTGTACCTGATCCTGGCCTTCGTCAACGCCTCGGGCCTGTTCGTGCTGATGGGCGCCGAATTCCTCGCGATGATCCTGATCGTCGTCTATGTCGGCGCCGTCGCGGTGCTGTTCCTGTTCGTGATCATGATGCTCGACGTCGACTTCCTCGAGCTGCGCGAGGGCTTCATCGAGTACCTGCCGGTCGGCCTGGTGATCGGCGGAATCTTCCTGTTCGAGCTGCTGCTCACCGTCGGTTTCTGGGTCATCAATCCCGGCGTCGCCAAGACGATCACGGCGGCGATCCCGACCAACGTCTCCAATACCGAGGCCCTCGGGCTGGTGCTCTATACGAAGTACATCCACTACTTCCAGCTCTCGGGCATGGTGCTGCTGGTCGCCATGATCGGCGCCATCGTGCTGACGCTGCGACACAAGGCGAACGTCAAGCGGCAGGACATCAACGTTCAGAACGCGCGCACGCCCGAAATGGCGATGGCGATGCGCAAGGTGGCGCCGGGGCAGGGGCTGCAGGACTCTGATGCGGCGGAGTGGGTGAAATGACGATCGGGCTCGGACACTATCTTGCGGTCGGAGCGATCCTGTTCACGCTCGGGATCCTCGGCATCTTCCTGAACCGCAAGAACATTATCGTCATCCTGATGTCGATCGAGCTGATCCTGCTCTCGGTCAACATCAACCTCGTGGCGTTCTCGACCTTCCTCGGCGACATCGTCGGCCAGGTCTTCGCGCTTTTGGTGCTCACCGTCGCGGCTGCGGAAGCCGCGATCGGTCTCGCCATCCTGGTGGTCTATTTCCGCAACCGCGGCTCGATCGCGGTTGAGGACGTCAATCTGATGAAGGGCTAACGCGCATGATCCGGAAAAGTGGATACCGGTTTTCCGGTCAGATCATGCGCAAAGAGAAATAAGTCATGGTTCAGGCAATCGTTTTTCTGCCGCTGCTGGGCGCCATTCTGGCCGGCCTGATCGCGCTGTTCGGCGCGCATGCCCGCAACCCCTCGGGCGACACGGTCGAGCATCACGATGATCACGGTCACGGCGCACACGCCCATGCGGCCGACACGATCAACGAGGATGCGTCCGTCATCCACGAGAGCCATCACGACGACGCCGGTCACGACGACCACGCTCACGGTCCCGTGGAGCCGCCCGCGGCGGGCTCGCGCGGCGCCGAGCTGATCACCACGGCGCTTCTGTTCGTGTCGGCGGCGCTGTCCTGGATGACGCTGGTCGACGTCGGCTTCATGCATCACGACATGCGCATTCCGCTGCTGCCCTGGATCATGTCCGGCGATCTCCAGGTCTACTGGACGCTGCGGGTCGACACGCTCACCGCCGTGATGCTGGTGGTGGTCACCACCGTGTCCTCGCTCGTGCACCTCTATTCCATCGGCTACATGGACGAGGACCCGAACCGGCCGCGCTTCTTCGGCTATCTCTCGCTGTTCACCTTCGCCATGCTGATGCTGGTGACCGCGGACAACCTCGTGCAACTGTTCTTCGGCTGGGAAGGCGTCGGTCTGGCGAGCTATCTCTTGATCGGCTTCTGGTACCAGAAGCCGTCGGCGAACGCTGCCGCCATCAAGGCCTTCGTGGTCAACCGCGTCGGCGATTTCGGCTTCGCGCTCGGCATCTTCGCGATCTTCATGCTGGTCGGCTCGACCGATTTCGAGACGATTTTCCATGCCGCGCCCGGCCTGACCGGCAAGACCATCGACTTCCTTGGTTGGCACGTCGACGCGCTGACGCTGACCTGCCTCTTCCTGTTCATGGGCGCGATGGGCAAGTCGGCGCAGTTCCTGCTGCACACCTGGTTGCCGGACGCGATGGAGGGTCCGACCCCGGTGTCGGCGCTGATCCATGCCGCGACCATGGTCACCGCCGGCGTCTTCATGGTGGCGCGCCTGTCGCCGCTGTTCGAGCTCGCGCCGAACGCGCAGGCCGTCGTGATGTTCTTCGGCGCCACCACGGCGTTCTTCGCCGCGACCATCGGCCTGGTCCAGAACGACATCAAGCGCATCGTCGCCTACTCGACCTGTTCGCAGCTCGGCTACATGTTCGTGGCGATGGGAGCAGGGGCCTATTCGGTCGGCATGTTCCATCTGTTCACGCACGCCTTCTTCAAGGCGCTGTTGTTCCTGGGCTCCGGCTCGGTGATCTACGCGATGCACCACGAGCAGGACATCCGCAACATGGGCGGGCTCTGGAAGAAAATCCCCTACACCTACGCGGTGATGGTGGTCGGCACGCTCGCTCTGACCGGATTCCCGCTCACCGCCGGCTACTTCTCCAAGGACGCGATCATCGAGTCCGCTTACGCCTCGCACAATCCGTTCGCGATGTACGGCTTCCTGATGACGGTCGTCGCCGCCGGCCTGACCTCGTTCTACTCCTGGCGCCTGATCTTCAAGACCTTCCATGGCGAGCCGCATGACGAGCATCACTATGAAGCCGCACATGAGGCCCCGATCTGGATGCTGATCCCGATCGGCGTGCTCGCGGTCGGCTCGATCCTGGCGGGCTTCCCGTTCAAGGAGCTGTTCGCCGGTCACGGCATCGAGGAGTTCTTCCGCGAGTCCGTGAAGATGAACCCGCATATCATCGAGGAGATGCACCACATCCCCGAGACCATCGCCTTCCTGCCGACGGTGATGATGGTGCTGGGCTTCCTGGTGTCTTACCTGTTCTACATCCGCCGGCCATATCTGCCGGTCGAGCTCGCGAACACGCAGCCGATGCTGTATCAGTTCCTGCTCAACAAATGGTACTTCGACGAGCTCTACGACCTGATCTTCGTCCGCCCGGCGAAGTGGATCGGCTACCAGCTCTGGAAGAAGGGCGACGGCTTCATCATCGACGGCCTCGGCCCCGACGGCGTCTCGGCCCGGGTGCTGGACGTCACCCGCAACGTCGTGAAGATCCAGACCGGCTATCTCTACCACTACGCGTTCGCCATGCTGATCGGTGCCGCCGGCCTGATCACCTGGTTCATGTTCGGCTTTGGAGGCCAGTAAATGACGACCTGGCCCATTCTATCCGTCACGACGTTCCTGCCGCTGGTCGGTGCGCTGATCGTCTATCTCAGCCGCGGCGATGACGAGGCGGCGCGGCGCAACTCGCGCTGGATCGCGCTCTGGACCACGCTGATCACCTTCGCGGTGTCGGTGATCCTGGTCATGCGGTTCGATCCGTCGAACGCCGACTTCCAGTTCGTCGAGAAGGCGAACTGGCTCGCCACCGGCATCACCTACCACATGGGTGTCGACGGCATCTCGTTGCCCCTGGTGATCCTGACCACCGCCATCATGCCGTTCTGCATTATCGCGAGCTGGAAGGCGATCACCAACCGGGTCCGCGAATACATGATGGCGTTCCTGATTCTGGAAACGCTGATGATCGGCACCTTCTCGGCGCTCGATCTCGTGCTGTTCTACCTGTTCTTCGAGGGCGGCCTGATCCCGATGTTCCTGATCATCGGTGTCTGGGGCGGTCCGCGCCGGGTCTATGCGTCCTTCAAGTTCTTCCTCTACACGTTGCTCGGCTCGGTGCTGATGCTGCTCGCCATCATGGCGCTGTACTGGAACGGCGGCACCACCGACATCCCGACCCTGATGCACACCGCCGTGCCGCGCAGCTTGCAGACTTGGGCATGGCTGGCCTTCTTCGCCTCCTTCGCGGTGAAGATGCCGATGTGGCCGGTCCACACCTGGCTCCCCGACGCGCACGTCGAGGCGCCGACCGCGGGCTCGGTGGTCCTCGCCGCGATCCTCTTGAAGATGGGCGGCTACGGCTTCCTGCGCTTCTCGCTGCCGATGTTCCCGCTGGCCTCGCACGACTTCGCGCCGCTGGTGTTCACGCTCTCGGCGATCGCCATCGTCTACACCTCGCTGGTGGCGTTGATGCAGGAGGACATGAAGAAGCTGATCGCGTACTCCTCAGTGGCGCATATGGGCTTCGTCACCATGGGCATCTTTGCCGGCACCATGCAGGGCGTCGCCGGCGGCGTGTTCCAGATGATCTCGCACGGCATCGTCTCCGGCGCGCTGTTCCTCTGCGTCGGCATCGTCTACGACCGCATGCACACCCGCGACATTGCGGCCTATGGCGGCCTCGTCAACCGGATGCCGCTCTACGCGCTGACCTTCATGGTCTTCACCATGGCCAATGTCGGTCTGCCCGGCACCTCCGGCTTCGTCGGCGAGTTCATGACGCTGCTCGGCACCTTCAAGGTCTCGATCCCGACCGCGTTCTTCGCCACCTTCGGCGTGATCCTGTCGGCCTGCTACGCGCTGTGGCTCTACCGCAAGGTGGTGTTCGGGGCGCTGGTCAAGCCGTCGCTGATGAGCATGAAGGATCTCACCTTCCGGGAGTGCGTGACGCTGTTCCCGCTGATCGCGCTGACGATCCTGTTCGGCGTCTATCCGAAGCCGGTGCTGGACATGTCGGCCGCCTCGGTCCAGCAACTCGTCAACAATTACAACACCGCTGTGACGGCCGTGAAGGCCGCCGCACTGCTCCAGTGAGCGGGCAGGTCAGGATATCGCCATGAGCTTTGAGACTGCAGGTTATCAACTGGCGCCGGTGCTGCCCGAGCTCGTGCTCGCGGTCGGCGCCATGGCACTCCTGATGCTCGGCGCCTATCGCGGGCAGGAGACCACCAAGACTGTCACGACGCTCGCGGTCCTGCTCCTGGTCGTGGTCGGCGTGCTCGAATATATGTTGCCGGCGGGCAAGCATGTGACTTTCGGCGGCAGCTTCATCGTCGACGACTTTGCCCGCTTCATGAAGATCCTGGCGCTGATCGGCTCGGCGGTGACGCTGGTGCTGTCGACCGAGTTCCTGTCGGATCCGTCGCGCCGCATCTTCGAATACGCCATCCTGGTGCTGCTCTCGACGCTCGGCATGATGGTGCTGATCTCGGCCGGCGATCTGATCTCGCTCTATCTCGGCCTCGAATTGATGTCGCTCGCGCTCTACGTCGTGGCGGCCTCGAACCGCGACAACGCCAAATCGACCGAAGCCGGCCTGAAGTATTTCGTGCTCGGCGCGCTGTCCTCGGGCATGCTGCTCTACGGCGCATCGCTGATTTACGGTTTCACCGGCACGGTCAGCTTCACCGGCATCGCGGCGGCAGCTACGGTCTCGAATGTCGGCCTGGTGTTCGGCCTCGTCTTCCTGCTCGCCGGCCTCTGCTTCAAGGTTTCGGCCGTGCCGTTCCATATGTGGACGCCCGACGTCTACGAGGGCGCGCCGACGCCGGTCACCGCCTTCTTCGCCTCGGCGCCGAAGGTGGCCGCGCTCGCCGTCTTCACCCGCGTCACACTCACCGCTTTCCCCGGCATCGTCTCGCAGTGGCAGCAGATCCTGGTGTTCGTGGCGATCGCCTCGATGGCGCTGGGTTCGTTCGCCGCGATCGGCCAGAGCAACATCAAGCGCCTGATGGCCTATTCCTCGATCGGCCACATGGGCTTTGCCCTGGTCGGCCTCGCCGCCGGCACGGTCGAGGGCGCGCAGGGCGTGCTGATGTACATCGTGATTTACGTCGCGATGACGCTCGGCTCGTTCGCGGTCATCCTGGCCATGAAGCGCAACGGCCAGCCGGTCGAGCAGATCAGCGATTTCGCAGGTCTGTCGCGGACCAATCCGCTGCTCGCTTTCATGTTCGCGATGCTGCTGTTTTCGCTCGCCGGCATCCCGCCGCTCGCCGGCTTCTTCGCCAAATGGTACGTCTTCGTCGCCGCCATCAAGGCCAATTTGTTCACGCTCGCCGTGATCGGCGTGCTCTCCAGCGTTGTCGGCGCCTACTACTACCTCACCATCGTCAAGACGATGTATTTCGACGAGCCGGCCGGGCAGGTCGATCCGGTGCGCGTCGAAGTCAAGACGGTGCTGGCGGTCGCGGGCCTATTCAACATCCTGTTCGCTCTGTTCGCAGGCCCGGTGGTGAGCGTCGCTTCCGCCGCCGCCAAGTCGCTGTTCTAGGATGGCATTCGCGCTCGGTCCTCGTGCGGCGTCGGCGGGCTACAAGCTCGCAGCTTTCGACCGGACCGGCTCGACCAACACCGAGGCGATCGAGCAGGCGAGGCGCGGCGAACGCGGCCCGATGTGGTTCGTGACGTCGGAGCAGACCGCCGGCCGCGGCCGCCGCCAGCGCCCCTGGATCGCCCCCAGGGGTAACCTCGCCGCCAGCGTGCTCGAAGTCCTGGACGTCGCCCCTTCCGTCGCCGCGACGATCGGCTTTGCGGCCGGGCTGGCCGAGGAGGCCGCTTTGGAGAAGGTCAGCCTGGAGGCGGCACTGCGCCTCGGCGAGAGCCGTCCCCGCTATGCCCTGAAATGGCCGAACGACGTGCTTGCCGGCGGCAGGAAGCTCGTCGGCATCGGCCTCGAGGCCGAGGCCATCGGCGAACGCCTTGCCATCGTCGTCGGCATAGGCACCAATGTCGTTGCAGCGCCCGAGGGCACGCCGACACCGGCGGTGTCGCTCGCCGCGCTCGGGGTCCAGATCAGCGCGGAGGAGCTGTTCTCGGCGCTCTCCGATGCCTGGGTGGAGTTCCGCGGCATCTGGGACAATGGCCGCGGCTTTGCCGAGATCCGAAAACTGTGGCTGGAGCGCGCCGCCGGCCTCGGCGAGCGGGTCGCGATCCACACGGGAGCAATGACGCTGGACGGCATTTTTGACACGATCGATGACACCGGCTGCCTGATCGTCCGCACCGCGGAGGGCCGGCGCGTGCCGGTGGCCGCGGGCGAGGTGTTCTTCGGCACGGCCGCCTCCGTGGGAGCTGCGTGATGGCGAAGCCTGACGAACTGGTATTTGCACCGCTCGGCGGCGTCGGCGAGATCGGCATGAACCTGTCGATCTACGGCCTCGGCAACCGGCAGCAGCGCGCCTGGCTCGCTGTCGATCTCGGCGTCTCCTTCGGGGACGAGGAGCATCTGCCGGGCATCGACTTGATCATGCCGGACATCAGCTTCCTGATGAAGGAACGCAAGAACTTGATGGGCCTGGTGCTGACCCACGCCCATGAGGATCATTTCGGCGCCATCATCGACCTCTGGCCGAAGCTGAAATGCCCGATCTATGCGACGCAGTTCAGCGCCGCGCTGTTCGAGGCCAAATGCGCCGCCGAACGCAACGCACCGAAGATCCCGGTGACGGTGGTGCCGTCAGGCGGGCGCGTCGATATCGGCCCGTTCAACGTCGAGTTCATTCCGGTTGCGCATTCAATTCCGGAATCGCATGCGCTGGCCATCCACACCGAGGTCGGCACGGTGCTGCACACCGGCGACTGGAAGATCGACCCGACCCCGATCATCGGCCGCCCGACCGACGAGAAGCGGCTGCGCGAGCTGGGCGATGCGGGCCTGATGGCCCTGATCGGCGATTCCACCAACGCCGTGCGCGAGGGCCGCTCGCCCTCGGAGGCCGAAGTCGCCAGAACCATTACCGAGCTCGTCAAGGCCGCCAAGGGCCGCGTCGCAGTCACGACCTTTGCCTCCAATGTCGCGCGCCTCAAGGCCGTCGCCATCGCTGCGAAGGCCGCCGACCGCGAGGTCGTCGTCGTCGGCCGCGCCATGGAGCGCGTGGTCCAGGTGGCGCGCGAGACCGGCTATCTCGACGGCGTGCAGAATTTCCGCTCACCCGATGTCTATGGCCATCTTCCTCAGGACAAGGTGCTGGCGCTGTGCACCGGCAGCCAGGGCGAAGCCCGCGCCGCGCTGGCGCGCATCGCCAATGACGACCATCCCGAGATCACGCTCAACCGCGGCGACAGCGTGATCTTCTCCTCGCGCACCATTCCCGGCAACGAGAAGGCGGTCGGCGCGATCATCAACGGGCTGGTCTCGCAAGGCGTGGAGGTCATCACCGACCGCGACCATCTGGTTCACGTCTCCGGCCATCCCCGCCGCGACGAATTGCGCGACATGATCGCCTGGACCCGGCCGCAGCTGCTCATTCCCGTCCATGGCGAGCCCCTGCATCTGCACGAGCATGCGAAGCTGGCGCGCGCCGCCGGCGTGCCGCGCGTGCTGGTCTGCCGCAACGGCGACCTGGTCAAGCTCGGCCCCGGCGATCCCGGCATCATCGGCGAGGTGCCGTCGGGCCGTCTCTACAAGGACGGCACGATTCTGGAGGACGCCAAGTCCCGGGCTGTGGTCGAGCGGCGCCGGATGGCGTTCTCCGGCTGCGCTTTCGTCGCCATCGCCATGACGGAGCAGGGCGAGCTGGTCGACGATCCCGCAGTCGATCTGGTCGGCGTGCCCGAGAAGAACAGGGACGGCGAACCCTTCGACGATCTCGTCTTCGACGCCGTGATGTCCACGATCGAGGGGTTGCCAAAGGCACGCCGCCGCGATCCCGACGCGTTGGGCGAGTCGGTGCGACGCGCTGTCCGGTCCGTCATCAACGAACATTGGGGCAAAAAGCCCAACTGTCTGGTACACGTGCTGACAGTTTGAAGTTTGAGCATGATCTCTTCGGAAAACCGCTTCACACTTTGCGCTAACGCGGCCCTCCGGGCCCGGATCATGCTCTAAGGGAGAGAAGAAACATGCTGGGCCGGCTCAACCACGTGGCGATCGCCACAAAGGACGCCACCAAGGCCGCCAGGATCTACGGCGCCGCCTTCGGGGCCCAGATTTCGGAGGCCGTCGCGCTGCCCGAGCATGGCGTCACCACCGTGTTCGCGACGCTGCCCAACACCAAGATCGAGTTCATCGAGCCGCTCGGCGAGACCTCGCCGATCGCAAAATTTCTCGAACGCAACGCCGACGGCGGCATCCACCATATCTGCTACGAGGTCGTCGACATCATTGCCTCGCGCGATACGCTGGTGAAGGAGGGCGCGCGCGTGCTCGGCGACGGCGTGCCGAAGATCGGCGCCCATGGCAAGCCGGTGCTGTTCCTGCACCCGAAGGATTTTTCCGGCGCGCTCGTCGAAATCGAGCAGGCATAGGCCGCCGCATGGCCATCCAGATATCGACCGCGATCGCGATCTACTTCGTCATCTGGTGGATCGCGCTGTTCCTGACGCTGCCGTTCGGCGTGCGCAGCCAACACGAGGACGGCGTCGGAGTGCCGGGCAGCGACCCCGGCGCGCCGATCCTGACCGGCATGCGGCGCAAGCTGATCTGGACCACGATCATCTCGGCGGTCATCTACGGGATCGCCATGGTCGCCTATCACGCCGGCTATTTGTCGATCGAGCGCCTGTCGAAATTGATGGGAATGCCGTTCTAGGATTTTTGGTTGCGTTGTCGGGGGAACGAATGACTTTTCAGAGGATCGTCATCGCACTGCTGGTGCTGATCGTCGCCGGCCTCGGTGCGATCGGCTATTTCGAGTGGCGGATGGCCGTGCAGGTGCGGACGCTGAAGGCTTTCGTCGAGGGCTACGTCTTCAACGACGCGGTGATGGCCTGCGAGCAGTCCAAGAGTTCGACGCCATTCAAATGGAACGGCGGCAAGAGCACCTCGGTGATCGGGCTGAACTCGGTCAAGCTGGACAAATACAATGTCAGCGCCAGCTACACGCTGGTGGCGGACGGCGTCTATTGCGATTACGATCCGATCAAAAGAAAGGCCGAGATCGGCTCGAGCTTCCTGGAGCGGGAGTAAACGATCCGGCCCATACATGGGATGGGATCGTCATGGCCGGGGACCGGGCAGGAGACTATCGGATTCTGCATGAGGGCGCCTTGCGGGACTATCTCGCAGGCGTTCCGGACCTCAAGTCGCGTCTCGGCGGCGAGCCGGCCGCCTGGTCAATCACCGAAGTCGGCGACGGCAATCTCAATCTCGTCTTCATCGTCAAGGGAGCACGCGGCGGGATCGCCGTGAAGCAGGCGCTGCCCTATGTCCGCCTTGTCGGCGAAAGCTGGCCGCTGCCGCTGTCGCGGGCGCATTTCGAGTATCTCGCGCTGTCCCGGCAGGCCCAGCTCGCGCCGGGCCTCGTGCCGGCGCTGCTGCACCACAACGAGACACTGGCGCTGACGGTGATGGAGCTGCTCGAGCCCCACATCATCATGCGCAAGGGGCTGGTCGCAGGCTCGCAATATCCCGGCTTCGTCGGCGACATCACCACCTTCATGGCGCGGACGCTGTTCTTCACCTCCGACCTCGCGCTCTCCGCCGCCGAGAAGAAGGACGGCATCGCCGGCTTCGCCGGCAACCATGCGCTCTGCAAGATCACCGAGGATCTGATCTTCACCGACCCTTACCGCATCGCCGAGCAGAACCGCTGGACGGCGCCTTATCTCGATGGTCTGGCCGCGGGCCTCCGTGACGACATGGAGCTGCATGTCGCGATCTCCCGGCTCAAGCTGAAGTTCATGGCAAGCCCCGAGGCGCTGCTGCACGGCGACCTCCACACCGGATCGATCATGGTCACGGAGAGCGAGATGCGGGTGATCGATCCCGAATTCGCGTTCTACGGGCCGATGGGATTCGACGTCGGCGCGGTGCTGGCGAACCTGCTGATGGCCTATTTCGCCTCCGCCGGCCACGAGCGCGCGCCGGGGGACCGCCGCGCATTTGAGGGCTGGGTGCTTGAGACGGTCGAGCAGGTCTGGAACGAGTTCGCCCGAAAATTCCTCGAACTCTGGCGCGCCAACGCAACAGGCGATGCCTACCCGGTCTCACTCTTTGCCGGCGAGAAGGGCGCTATCCGCCTCGAGGCCGAGCGGCAAGCCTACATGCAGCGTCTCTTCACCGACACGGTCGGCTTCGCTGCCGCCAAGACCATCCGCCGCATCTTCGGCCTTGCCCACAACATCGATTTCGAGCTGATCGAGGATCCCCGCAAGCGGGCCGTCAGCGAAGCCCGCGCCGTGCGACTTGCGCGGGGGATGATGGTGGAGGCAGTGGCGTTTCGGACGATCGCCGACGTTGCGGGTGCTGCGCGGAAGCTGAGGGACTGGCGGCCGGAATTATCCGGCTGAAGACGTCGCGCGAGGCTCATCTCCGCGTTCCGTCTTTGCGGGGAGCGCTCGCGACGAAGCATTGACGAGTTGGGAGACGCGGTCGCTCAATACAGCCGCACCGGCAGCAGGACGCCATGCTCGACCAGCAGACCCCAGGTCTCGTTGGCCGCAACCTCGAACTCCCGGCTGCGTGCCTCGCTGCCGTCCATCGTCAGGGTGACCTTGTATTTGCCCGGCGATAGATCGAGCTTTTGGCTGTCCGGCAATTCGCCGGCTGTATCGTCCGAATTCGCCAGTTTCTCTCCGGCGCGCGCCGCCAGCTTGATGGTCCGCTCGTTGACGGTGACGACTGCCGCGTCGTCCGTCCTGTTGCCGAGCATCAGCCGTCCTTGCTCCGGCTTTGGCAGGAATCCTGCCGTTGCGACACGCGACTTGTGCAGCGACAGGTCCGCGATTGTCCTGCCGTCCCGGCGGGTGAGCCGAAGCGAGGCCGGTCCGTCTGACGTCGTGAAGGCGATCGCAGCCCGATCCCCCTCGACCGCCGCGCCAGCGTTCTCGGTCCAGCCGTTTTTGGTGAGCGCGGCCCGATAGAAGCCGAGCACTGTCTTGAGATCGAGTGGGAGCTCGACGTGCGCCGACCGGATGAAGGGCGAGTTGTTCGCGGTGATCAGGCCCCAGCCGGCGGGGAGTGGCAGGCCCACGTCCGCGGACATTTTGCTCTCGAAGGTTCGGCTTGCGGCCCGCGCCAGCATCCTGAGGCCGTCGCAGAGCAGGCGCTCACCGAGATAGTCGGGGGAGCAGCGGTCCCTGAGCGCCCACCAGATGTCGGCAACATCCCCGTTTGACCGCGAGGTGTGGGACCAGCCGGCCTGGATGGTGTCGGTCGAACCGTCCCGGGCGGGGTCCGGGGTGACGGGCATCGCCAGCGCTGCTGTCGCGGCAACCAGACTGCCCGCGAGCAGGATACCCAACGTTCGGCCTTTCATTTTCCGCGATCCTTGTTTTCCGCGATTCCCGGGGCTCGGATAACGATCCTGAGCTTGGTCGCATTGATCACGAAAAATGTTCACTGGTCCGCTCGATCCATGACGCACCGCGTCAATCGGCGGTTGGCCTCGCCGCAGCCGTGCAACTTCACCCACGAGGGCCGCCGTTGCCTCAGGAACCGGCATCAATTGCCACCAAAACGAAGCTTGCGTTCGATGGGCTGCGAATGATCAAATCTCTTGTCGGAATACACCTGCGTTGTTGAGGGACACATGATCTTCAGGATAGTGGCGATCGTCGCTGGTTTGGGGCTGGCACTGGCCGCCACGGCGGAGGCCCAGACGCCACGCAAGGGCGGAACCATCCGCATGACCGCGCCCTATGGCTCGAGTTTCACCAGCCTGGACATTCTTACGACGCAGCGGGCCCAGGACGAGATCTACGCCAAGGCTCTGCACCGGTCGCTCTACATCTGGGACTCCGCAGCGGGCAAGCCGGTTCTGGAGCTTGCCAAGGAGGATGTGGTCTCGGGCGGAGGGCTCGTTCACACCTTCAAGCTGCGCGACGACGCCTATTTCCACAACGGCCGCAAGATGACGGCCGACGACATCATCTGGACCTACAACCGCATCATGGACGGCACCAAGGCCTATCCCGGCGCGCGCTATGTCCGCGTGATCGAGGGCGCGGCGGCGGTCGAGAAGGGCCAAGCCAAGGAAATCTCCGGCCTGAAGAAAATCGACGACTTCACCATCGAGATGAAGCTGACCGAGAAAGTCGAGCCAGGCTTCTACTTCTGGAACGCGATAACGTCGATCTATCCCGCCGACGAAGCCGCCAAGGAGAGCTTTCTTCAGAAGCCGATCGGCCTTGGTCCCTTCAAATTCGTCGAGCACGTGCCGGGATCGCGCATCGTTCTGGAGCGCTGGGACCGGTTCTACAAGCCGGGCAAGCCCTACGCCGACAAGATCATCGTCGCGGTCATGGGCGAGGCCGCGGCACGCGACGTCGCCTTCCGCAACAAGGAGATCGACACCTCGGTGCTGGGACCGGCGCAATATGTCGCCTATCAGAACGACGCCGACCTCAAGGGCACCGTCGTCGAAGTCGCCGAGGTCTTCACCCGCTACATGGGGATGAATCCCGCGTTCAAGCCGTTCGCCGACAAGCGGGTCCGGCAGGCGATCAACCACGCCATCGACACGGATTTGATCATCAACAAGCTGGTCAAGGGCAAGGCCTATCGCGCCACCAGCTGGTTGCCGCTGACTTCGCCCGCTTACGACAAGGCGATGAAGCCCTACGCCTTCGATCCCGCCAAGGCCAAGCAGCTGCTCGCTGACGCCGGCTATCCCTCAGGCTTCGAATTCGAATGGACCACCAGCCAGAACGAGAGCTGGGGTCTGCCGATCGTCTCGGCTGTGATCCCGATGCTGGACAGGGTCGGCATCAAGGCGAAGGTCAAGCAGGTCGAGACCGCGGTTCTGGCGGAGGTGGTTCGCAGCGGCGACTACCAGGCCTTCATCTACTCCCAGGCCAGCGGCCCGGATCCGCAGGCCGCGCTCAAATGCTTCCACTCGGCGACGCCGCAACCCGCCTGCAACTACATGAATTTCAAAAATGCCGACTTCGACAAGATCGTCGACGAGGCCGGGCAGGCCGACGATCCGGCCAAGCGCACCCAGCTGCTGCAAAAGGCCAACGCGCTCCTCTACGAAGAGGCGCCGGTCTGGTTCTTCAACTACAACAAGGCCGTGATGGCCGTGCAGCCCTGGCTCAAGGGGATTCAGCTGAACGCGACCGAGCTGACCCATCAGAACGTCGAGGACCTCTGGGTCGACGAGACCTCGCCCGCGAAGTGACATGCGCTCTCGCGCTCCCTCCATCGCCATGAACGATGGAGGGAGAGAGGAAAAGTGCCGATGCTCTCCTTCCTGTTCCGTCGTCTCCTGCAGACCATTCCGACCGTGCTCGCCGTGGTGGCCCTGGTGTTCGTGCTGTTCAGCGTCGTTCCCGGCAGCATCGTCTCCTCCATGAGCGACGATGCCGATCCGCAGGTCGAGCTGCGTTTGAAGAAGCAGCTCGGCCTCGACGAGCCCGTGTATGTGCGCTTCGGTTCCTACGTCGCCAAGCTCGCAACAGGTGATTTCGGAACGTCGTTTCGGACCCGCGAGCCTGTGACGTTCATGATCGCCAAACGGGCATGGCCGACGCTCCAGCTCATCTTCGCGGCCATGGCGTTTTCCGTCGTGATCGGCGTGCCGCTCGGTTTCATCGCCGCGCTGAAACCCGGCGGCATCGTCGACACGCTGGCCATGGTCGTGGCGGTATCGGGCCTTTCGATTGCCAAATTCTGGCTGGGATTGGTGCTGATGTACTTGTTTGCTTTGAAGCTCGGCTGGCTGCCGAGTTTCGGCTATGGCGATGGCGGACTGAAATACCTGATCCTGCCGGCCGTGACGCTCGGCGTCTCGCCGATGGCGCTGTTCGCCCGGACGACACGCGCCGCCGTGCTCGAAATCATGACCGCCGATTTCGTCCGCACCGCGCGCTCCAAGGGCATGAGCGAGACGCGAGTGGTGAAGTGGCATGTGATGCGCAACGCGCTTGTCATCATTCTCACCACTGTCGGCCTGCAGTTCGGCGCGCTGATGGGGCAGGCGGTCGTGGTGGAGAAACTGTACTCCTGGCCGGGCATCGGCTCGCTGCTCGTCGACAGTGTCTTGCAGCGCGACATTCCGGCCGTCCAGGGCTCCATTCTTGTCGTGGTGCTGTCCTTTCTCGCGATCAATCTGCTGATCGACGTGCTCTACGGCGTGATCGATCCCAGGATCAGGTACGCATGAAGCTCCGCGCCAATCTCATCATCGGTGGCGCGCTGTTCGCGCTTGCGATCTTCGTCGGCCTGCTCGCGCCCTGGCTGGCGCATACCGATCCTGTCCTGGACGCCAATCTGCTCAACGCGGAAGAGCCTCCGAGCTGGACCTGGTGGTTCGGCACCGACGACCAGGGCCGCGACATCTATTCCCGCGTCGTCTACGGCGCGCGCGTTTCGCTGACGGTCGGCATCGTCTCGCAGCTCATCAACAGCGTCATCGGTGTCGCGCTGGGCCTCAGCGCCGGCTATTGGGGCGGCTGGTGGGACGATGTCGTCAACGGCCTGACCAATCTCATGCTCGCGATCCCCTCGCTGATCTTCGCGCTGGCCATCATGGCGGTGCTCGGCCCCGGCCTGACCAGCCTGCTGATCGCGCTCGGCTTGACCAACTGGTCCTTCACGTGCCGGATCGCGCGCGCATCGGCGCTGTCGCTGAGGAGCCAGGGCTACGTGCAGGCCGCGACCGTGCTCGGCTACGGCGATCTGCGCATCATGATCACCCAGCTGCTGCCGAACATGCTGGGGCCGATCGTCGTGATCGGCACGCTCGGCATGGGCAGCGCGGTCCTGTCCGAAGCCGCCTTGTCGTTCCTCGGCCTCGGCGTCCGCCCGCCGTTTCCGAGCTGGGGCAGCATGTTGTCGGATGCCCGCGATCAGATCACGACGGCGCCGTGGCTCTCGGTGTTTCCCGGCCTTGCCATCTTCCTGACGGTGCTCGGCCTCAATCTGCTCGGCGACGGCCTGCGCGACATCCTCGATCCGCAATCGCGGAGCCGGCGCACATGACCGGCGCGCCGCTGATCGAAGTCGAGGATTTGCGCATCGATCTCGACGATGGATCGCGACGCGTCGCGGCGGCCGAGGGTGTTTCGTTCCGCATCGATCGTGGCGAGACGTTCGGCCTTGTCGGCGAGTCCGGCTGCGGCAAGAGCATCACGGCTCTCGCCTTGATCGGCCTGTTGCGGCAGCCGCTGTCGATCGGCGGCGGAACCATCCGGTTTGAGGGACGGGAGATCCAGCATCTTTCAGCCGCCAGGCAGCGGGAGCTGCGCGGCAATCGCATCGCCATGATCTTCCAGGAGCCGATGACGGCGCTGAACCCGGTCTCGCCGGTGGGTCGGCAGATCGCCGAGATGTTCGTGCTGCACAAGGGCAAGAGCTGGCGGGAGGCCGACAGACTAGCTGTCGAGGCGCTGGCGAGCGTCCGCGTTCCCGCGCCGGAACGACGCGTGAAGGATTACCCGCACCAGCTCTCGGGCGGCATGCGCCAACGCGTGATGATCGCCATCGCGCTCGCCTGCGGTCCGGACCTGCTGATCGCCGACGAGCCGACGACCGCGCTCGACGTCACCGTGCAGGCCGAAATCATCGAGCTGATGCGCAATCTGTGCGCCGAGCGGGGAACGGCGATCCTGATGATCAGCCACGACCTCGGCCTGGTCGCCAATGTCTGTCGCCGCGTGGCCGTGATGTATGCGGGCCGCATTGTCGAGGAGCGCGGCTCCGCCGATATCTTCCGGGCGCCCTCGCATCCCTATACGCGAGGGCTGGTGGACTCGCTGCCGCGGCTCGGCAGCCGCGCGGCGCTTGGCCGGACCAGGCTGAAGGAGATTGCCGGCGTCGTCCCCGCGATCACGAATTTCCCCGACGGCTGTCGGTTCAATCCGCGTTGCGCGCACGCGACCGATATTTGCCGGACAATCGCGCCGGCGGCGGATTTGCTGGAGGCGGGCGGCCTGGTCAGGTGTCATCACCATGCATGAGCCGCAGGACCTGCAGGGCGAGGCCAAGGCGGACGATGATCTCATTCTCAGCGTCGAGGATCTCGCGGTTCATTTTCCGATGGGCGGCGGCCTGCTGGGGCACGGCAAGCGGGTGCTCCGTGCCGTCGATGGCGTCGATCTCAAGCTGAAGCGCGGCGAATGCCTTGGCCTCGTCGGTGAGTCCGGCTCGGGCAAGTCGACGGTCGCCCTGTCGATCCTTGGCCTGCTGACGCCGACGCGCGGCCGGATCGTGCTGGACGGGCAGGTCGTCGCGAACAGGCCATCCGGCGATCGGAAGTCGCTGGCCCGTACCGTGCAGATCGTGTTCCAGGACCCCTATGCCTCGCTCAATCCACGCCAGACCGTCCGCCGCACGCTGGAAGATCCCCTGCGTGTGCATGGAGTCACGGCCAAGAGCGAGATTGAGGACCGCGTCGCGGCGATGCTGCGGCATGTGGGCCTGCGGCCCGAACAGGCCGACCGCTACCCCCACGAATTCTCCGGCGGCCAACGCCAGCGCATCGGCATTGCGCGCGCGCTGATCCTCAATCCCAAAATCGTCATCTGCGATGAGCCCGTGTCGGCGCTCGATGTCTCGATCCGCGCCCAGATCATCAATCTGCTGCTGGAATTGAAGGACACGCTCGGTCTGTCCTACATCATGATCAGCCACGACCTCGGCGTCGTCGAACACATGAGCGACAGGGTCGCAGTGATGTATCTCGGTCGCATCGTCGAGAACGGCGACTGGCGCGAGATCTTCGAACGGCCCGCGCACCCCTACACCCAAGCCCTGATCGCGGCGATCCCCGATCCGCTGCACCACGCACCGCTGGCGACGACAGGCGGCGACCTGCCGAACCCGCTCGATCCGCCGAACGGATGTGCGTTCAGCCCGCGCTGCCGTTACGCGGACGCGGTGTGCCGTCGCGAGCCGGGGCCGGCGCTGGAGACGCGTGCGGATGGGCATTCGGTGCGGTGCTGGCGGGCCGACGAGATTGCGGGGCAGGCGGCACTGGCCTCAACTGAAGGCGGTCATCCCTAGAGCGCAAGCAACTTAGGGAACCAATATCGCAATCGATAAACTTCGATCGGCTCGGCAAGCTCTTCTCTAGAACCTAGAGTTTAAACTAGGGCGCGAAGGATTGTGGCTATGTTCATCCTCACTATCTGTCTGATCGTGGTCGTCTTGAGCGCCGCTATGGCGTACCGTCGAGCTGGATCTTTACCACGAAACCTTCAAGGACGGCTGGACCAGCAGCAGCGGCGTGCGGCGATGTGGCCCGTTATGTTTGCCGGAATTTGCGCACTGGGGCTGCTCGGACTTCATCATGTTCAAGGCTGGCAAGAATCCGGCCCCTTCGAAACGGATTATCTCCTGATGCTTATCCTGCTTATCACTTCTTTCTTTGGTGGTTGGTTTCTTGGCATCATTGGCTGGATTGATTGACCGACGACAAGCCATGACTTTGGCATCGTCCTGCTGATGTCCGGTCTTGGCCCGTCGCTGACCTGCCGTGCGCAGCCGGTGGAGGACCGCTTGTGACCCAAAGCGGACTTGCCACACGCCAAGGTAGCCAATCCGATCATAACAGGACAGAATGGCGATCCCATTCGGATGATGGACGAGACAGTGATGGATTCGCCGCAAGCAGGACCCTTTGCACCGTTTGAATGGATGCTCGCTGCACGCTATCTACGCGCCCGCCGGAAAGAGGGGTTTGTCTCAGTCATCGCGGGGTTTTCGTTTCTAGGAATCTTGCTCGGGGTCGCCACGCTGATCATCGTCATGGCGGTGATGAACGGTTTTCGCACCGAACTTCTGGGCAAGATACTCGGGTTCAACGGGCATATTGTGGTGCAGCCGCTAGAGGCCCCTTTGACCGACTGGAAGGATGTCGCCGAGCGCATCGGTCAGGTGCAGGGCATTCGGTTGGCGGTACCGGTCGTTGACGGCCCGGCACTGGCATCATCCTCAAACGCCTCCGGCGTCCTAGTACGCGGCATTCGAGCGGCTGATCTCAACCAGATACCTTCGATAGCTAACGACATCAAGCACGGGTCACTCGACCATTTTGACGAGGGCCAGGGCGTCGCTATCGGCCAAGGCCTTGCCGATCAACTCTCGGTACATTCGGGTGACAATGTAACGCTCGTTGCACAACGCGGCGCAGTCACTCCTATGGGCATGATGCCGCGCATCAAGAAATATCAAGTCGCGGCTGTTTTCGAGATTGGGATGTCTGAATACGACGCCGGCGTCATCTTCATGCCGCTCGCAGAAGCGCAGGCCTTTTTCAATCGCAATCAGGACGTCACCGCGATCGAGGTTTTCACTGCCAATCCAGATCGTATCGACCTGTTTCGCAAGATGGTAGCGGAAGCGGCTGGTCGACCAATCTTTCTCGTTGACTGGCGACAGCGCAATGCGACGTTCTTCAACGCGCTCGAAGTCGAACGCAATGTAATGTTTCTCATCCTCAGCCTAATCATTTTGGTGGCCGCGCTGAACATCGTGTCCGGCCTGATCATGCTGGTGAAGGACAAGGGCAGCGACATCGCGATCCTTAGGACCATGGGAGCCTCACAGGGAGCGATCATGCGGACCTTCATGATCAGCGGCGCTTCGATCGGCGTGGCGGGGACGCTGTTCGGCTTCGTCGTCGGGCTTGTCGTCTGCGTGAATATAGAATCGATCCGGCAATTCATGTCTTGGCTGACGCGCACCGAGTTGTTCTCGCCAAAGCTCTATTTTCTGTCAAGGCTACCTGCGGAAATCGATCTCTTGGAGACCACAGCGGTCGTGACTATGGCTCTAACCTTGTCATTCCTCGCAACGCTATATCCATCGTGGCGCGCTGCGCGGCTCGACCCCGTCGAGGCTCTACGACAGCGGGGCTAGTCACGGAAACGACGCGCAGAGGCTGCCTGGTGGGCGTGTTTATGAGATGGATACGTCGCCTTCTGGCCGATCGGCGAAGGTGCAGCTAGCTTCATCGGGGTCTGCTTCGCGGGGGCTAGCGGACGCGAATTGCTGGCGTTGAGTTCACGCCGCACTGACGCAGGGGCATCCGATGCTGTGCTTGCAATGACGAGATCACTCAGCAGGCGCCGCTATCCCCGTCAGCCCCAACTGGTCGCGTCTTCAGCGGCCCTCGAAGAGCGACGGCGCAGCTGTGGCGAGGGCGCAGCCGTGGTGGACCTTCGACGCCGAATTCTTAGCGCTTCAGGGTCGCCTCAACTTCCGATGATGCCGACAAGTCGAGGGCGGCGGTGGTTTGCCACCGCCTTCTCCGCGGGCAGGGCGCGCAGCCAATCGCGAAAACTGACGATCTCAGGGCAATCCGCGGTGCCTTCAGGCGAAACCAGCCAATCACCCAGACCGGACCCCTCATCGACCCGCTCGCAGCGATAGCCCGGATGGTGGCCGAGACCGCGGGCTATCAGCAGGTCGACCTTGCCCTCGACCAATTCGTGCAAGCCGGCGGGCTGCAGCACCCGCAAACCTATTTCCGCATGCGTGCTGCGAAACTCCGCCAGATCGAGGCGGCGCAGGTCGAAGCTGCCATGGACCCCCAATTGCAGCAGCACCGCACCTGCCGGCTTCAATAGCGAGGTCGCGTCGGCGATGCGGCGAAAGCCATCGGATATGCCCGGCAGATAGGCCTGACCGGCCGCGGTCAGGATGAGCTGCCTGTGCAGCCGGTCGAACAGGCTTACGCCAAGGCGCGCTTCGAGCGCTTTCACCTGCTGGCCCACGGCAGCCGGCGTCACATGCAGCTCGTGTGCGGCAAGCTTGAAGCTGAGATGCCGCGCGGCGGCTTCGAATGCGCGGAGCGCGTTGAGTGGTGGAAGGGTGTAGGTCATCGCGTTGCAGTTTGACACCGATGGCCTGTGGCCTTGCAATAGATTTTCTTGCGCTGAAGCGCAGCAATGATGCTTTGCGCCGGCGCGAGGCAGCCGGTTAGGGTCGATCGACCGCAAACCGGAGAGCCCATGCCCCGCCACCTCGATCATCTCGTCATTTGTGTCCGCGATCTGGCGCAGGCCGCGCTGGATTGGCAAAAGCTTGGCTTCACCCTCACACCGACTGGCGTGCACCCGTTCGGAACCAGTAACCGTGTGGCGATGTTCGCCAACAATTTTATGGAGTTGCTCGCCGTCACCGACGCGGCAGCCGTGCCGCCCGCCGCCCCGGGTCGCTTCAGCTTCGCCGCCCACAACCAGGATTTTGCAGCGGGGGGCGAAGGAATGTCGATGCTGGCCTTGCACAGCGCCGGCGCTCACGCCGATGCGGCACATTTCGCCACCAATCATATGGGGGCGTACGCGCCCTTTGACTTTGGCCGCGACGCGATGCTTCCGGACGGACGCACGGCGCGCGTTGAGTTTTCACTGGCCTTCGCCACCGACCCCGCCATGCCCGGGATCGCTTTCTTCACCTGCCAGCAGCGTCACCCGCCGGAATTGTTCTGGAAGCCCGACTATCAGCACCACCCCAACGGGGCCTTGCGCGTGATCGAAGTCGTGATGTCGGCACCGGAGCCGGCGAAGCATCGCGAATTTCTCGAGCGCCTCATGGAAAGCCCAGCCGAGCTTGGGCCCGGGCGGCTGACGGTCGGCAAGACCGGCGATCGGATCACGGTGCTCGGTCCTGGAGAACTATCACAGCGGTTGCCGGACGTCGCCGGCGATGCCGCACCGCGCTTTTGCGCTGCGCGTCTTGCGGTTTCCGATCTCGATGCGACGCGGCGGGCATTGGGGGCCAATGGCGTCGGTTTCGAAATGCGCGGCACCGTGTTGCTGGTTCCGCCCGTGGCGTCGCGTGGGCTGGCGCTGGAATTTGTCGGACGGGAGACAATCTGACATGGCTCAAATCGTCGGCCATAATCCTTCATCGGTCCATGCTCCCGCCGGTGGTTACAGCATGGGGCTTGAACTCAGTCAGCATCGCCGCCTGCTGTTCGTCAGCGGCCAGGTGCCCGAGAACACCGACGGCAGCGTGCCCGAGGGTTTCGAAGCGCAATGCGAGCAAGCCTGGCGCAATGTCATCGCGGTGCTCGCTGCCGCCGGCCTCGGCGTCACGCATCTGGTCAAGGTCACCACGTTCCTGACCGACCTCGATCAGGTCGTGGCCAATCGTGCTGTTCGCCGCAAGATGCTCGGGGGACACGAACCCGCGTTGACGGTCGTGATTGCTGAAACCGTCGACAGCAAATGGTTGCTGGAGATCGAGGCGATCGCCGCGGAATGAAACAGATCCATCCCTTTTACGAGTTGCATCGCGATGCCATGGAAGCCGCCATGCGCCATCGGCTCGGACTTGCAGAAGCGATGTTGCGCGAGCGCGCGCATCTACCCGATGCTGATGCGATCGGGCAGGAGGTGATGGACGAATTCGAAACCGTGCTCACCCAGATGCCCTATGTCGGAGGCGCGGCGAGCCGTATGAGCGATTTCATCATGCGTCTCATGGGCTTCATGGCCATCAGCCGGGTGCTGCGGAAACACGGCGTGCCGCTGTCCGTGATCGGCGAAATCGAGCGGGAAAGCTACAAGGCGCAATTGCTCACCGTATCGGAAGCGGAACGTCTTGCCTCGGGGCGCCAATTCATGTCGCCGGAGAACCGGACTTTGCTGCGCGAGCAGGCCGCAAAAAGCGCGACAACAAGTCATCAGAAAGAGTTTCCGGACGATTTCGTCTACGATTTCGTCGAACCTGATGCGGGTGACGATTTTGAATTCGGCATCAATTACAGAGCTTGCGGCTTCTGCAAATTCGCGGCTCGCCATGGCGACAAGGACATCCTGCCGAACATCTGTGGGCTTGATTTCGACGCCTATGCAACGCGAGGCATCCGCCTGGAAAGGACACAAACGCTGGCCGGCGGCGCGAGCCACTGCGATTTCCGATTTTCGCGGCTGCCGCCAGACTAGAAGGCGATGATGGCATCATGCTCCTGTTTTGCCCGACGTGTCAAAGATCGTCGCGCTCGTGCCAAGGCCAATTCGGGAACTGCGAAATTATTGAAATCTCTCATCATTTCTACTGTGCATGGGGTTGTTTTCGCGTTTTTTGTTTTGATGAGGGCTTACTCCACCGCCTTTTCCCTCAGCCGCTGCGCATAGACGTTGATCACCAGCGCCGCCAGCAGGATCAGGCCGCGGATCAGGATCTTCAGGAAGCTGTCGATGTTGACGTGGTCGAGGCCGTTGTTGAGGACGCCGAGCACGAACAGGCCGACGATGGTGTTACCGATGCCGCCGCGGCCGCCGAACAGGCTGGTGCCGCCGACGACGACAGCGGCGATGGAGTCGAGCAGATAGGTGTCGAACTCGTTCTGCTGCGCGCTGCCGAAATGGGCTACTCCCAGCATGCCGCCGATGCCCGAACACACCGCCGAGATCACCATGACCGCGCCGAGAATGAGCTTGACGTTGAGGCCGGAATATTCGGCCGCCTCGCGGTTGCCGCCGACCATGTAGACGTAGCGGCCGAAGCGCGTGTAGGTCAGCACCAGATGTCCCAAGAGCAGCATGATGGCGGCGACGATGACGATCCAGGGGATGCCGCCGATCGAGCCCGAGCCGAGCGTGGTGATGATATCAGGCACCTTGTAGGCGATCTGGCCGCGCACCAGCAGCGCGGAGATGCCGGCCGCGATCTGCATCATCGCCAAGGTCATGATGAAGGAGGGGATTCCGATCATGGTCAGCCCCAGTGCATTGACGAGGCCGAGAGCTGCGCAGAGCAGAATGGCCAGCAGGATTGCCGCGATGCCGGGGAGGGGGATGTTGGGAATGTTGACGTAGGATTCCTGCAGCGTGAAGTAGGCGACCGCGATGCCGGTGACGTTGGCGATGCTGGCGATCGACAGGTCGATCTCGGCGCAGAGGATCACGAAGGTGAGGCCGACGGCGATGACGCCCGTGACCGACACCTGGGTCAGGATGTTGCCGAGATTGTCCAGCGTCGCGAAGGAGGGACTTGCGAGAGCGAAGAAGCCGGACAGGAAGATCAGGGTGAGGAACGGCGCGATGTTGCGCATCTGCGAGCGCAGGAACGGCGCCAGCCCGCGCGCCCGTTGCCCCGCCGCCGGTGCCGTGTCACTGCTCGCCATGGTGCTTCTCCGTCACGCCGCTTCCAGCAGGCGGTCCTTGCTGACCGGCTCGTTCTTGAATTCCCGCACCAATGCGCCGCGCTTGAGCACGAGGATGCGGTCAGCCAGCGACAGCACCGTTTCCGGCTCGGTCGACAGCACGATGATCGCAAGCCCCCTGGCGCGGAGGTCGCGGACGATGTTGATGACGTCGTTCTTGGCGCCGACGTCGATGCCGCGGGTCGGCTCGCACAGAACCAGAAGCTTGGGCGGATAGGTCAGCCATTTCGCCAGCGCCACTTTCTGCTGGTTGCCGCCGGAGAGCATACCGAGATCGAGGCCGACCACGGGCGGCCTGATCTGGAGCTGCTCGACCTGGTGCTTCGCGATGTCGCGTTCCTGCGCCGGCTTGAGCAGCAGCGTCGAGATGCGGTCCAGAATGCTGATCGAGATGTTCTTGTAGACCGGCTCCTGGTGAAACAGCATGTCGCGGCGGCTCTCCGGCACCAGAGCCACGCCCGCGCGCCGCGCCGCCGCCGTGCTGGCGAAGGTTTTGGGTTTGCCGTCGACGACGAGCGTGCCGCCATCCGGCTTCAGCTTGCCGAACAGGATGCGCGACAGCTCCTGCTGGCCGCAGCCCATGAAACCGTAGATGCCGAGCACCTCGCCGGCGCGGGCCTCGAAGGAGATGTCCTTCAGGCTGCGGGCGAGCGAGAGCTGGTCGACCTTCAGGATCACCGGGCTGCCGCTCGGCTGCGGCAGCATCAGATCGTCG
This sequence comes from Bradyrhizobium sp. 21, assembly GCF_023073335.1. GTDB lineage: Bacteria > Pseudomonadota > Alphaproteobacteria > Rhizobiales > Xanthobacteraceae > Bradyrhizobium. The sequence goes on along the minus strand of NZ_JADPJG010000006.1, from coordinate 129,384 downwards.
CTGTAGCTGTGCTCGAGCGCTTCGCCGCCACGGCCGATCATGGCCTCGATCAGCGCGCCCTTGCTGGTCACTGCCGATGCCGTCTCGGCGACCTTTCGCCCGTTGCGGAACACAGTCACGGTGTCGGACACGCGCAAGATGTCCTCGATGAAATGCGAGATGAAGACGATGGCCGTGCCTTGCTCGCGCAGGCGCCGCAGCGTCGCAAACAGCCGTTCGACCTCGGGCGGGGAGAGGGCGGAGGTCGGCTCGTCCAGGATGACGATGCGGGCACCGGAGAACAGCACGCGCGCGATCTCGATCAGCTGCTGAAGCCCGATCGGGAGGTCGCCGAGCCTGGACATCGGGTCGACGTCGATGCCGAACCGGGCGAGCTGATCGCCCGCCTCGCGCGCCATGCGCCGCCATTGCACGAGGCCAAGCCGGTTGGTCGGCTGGTTGCCCAAAAACACGTTCTCGGCGACCGTGAGGTCGGGCGCCACAGAGAGCTCCTGGTGCACCATGGCGATGCCGGCAGCGTGCGCGTCACGGGCCGAGCGAAAATGCGTCTCTTGCCCGTCGATCAGGAACCGACCGGAGAATTCGGTATGCACGCCGGCGATGATCTTCATCAGCGTGCTTTTTCCGGCGCCGTTCTCGCCGACGAGACCGTGGATCTCGCTCGCGTGGAGCGCAAAGTCGACACCACGAAGCGCCTCGACTCCGCCGAAGCTCTTCGTGATGCCCTGCAGTTCAAGGATGGGCGAACGATCCTCGCGCATGAAGGCTCAGATCAGATAGTGATCCTGCATCCACTGCATCCCGGGGGCGTTGGCCTTGGTCACGACCGGGCCGTCGGTGACGACGTTCTTGGGAATGCCCTGGCCGCTCTTCTCGCCGCCGACCACGGCGGAGACCCCCGCGATGATCGCGCCGCCGTGGATGCGGCAGGACGGATTGCGGACGGTTGCGAACATGCGGCCGTCGCTCACCGCCTGGATCGCCGGCGGCATTGCGTCGACGCCGCCGATCAGGATGTTGGTGCGGTTGCGCGCCTTCATGATGTTGTAGGCGGCGAGCGCCATGTCGTCATTGTGGAAGAATGCCGCGTCGATCTGCGGATATTTGGTGAGATAGGTTTCCCAGAGGCGCGCGGTCTTGGAGACGTCCCAATCGGCGGGCTGGGTGTCGAGCACTTCGATGCCAGGGAATTGCTTGACGACCGCGTTGAACCCCTTGGCGCGGCCCTGCGCGCCGGTGTGACCGAGGCCGCCTTGCGTCATGATGATCTTGCCCTTGCCGCCCATGGCGTTGCAGAGCGCCTGCGTCACCGAAGCGCCCATGAACTCGTTGTCGGGGGCGAGGAAGGAGTGGACGTTGATCTGGTCGAGCGGCGCAATCAGCGTGTCCATGTCGATGACGGGCGTGCCGGCGTCGATCATCTTTTGCACAGGCTGGGTGAGGGTGCCGATGCCCGCGGCCTGGATGGCGACAAAATCCCATTTCTGCGAAGCCATGTTGTCGATCGCCGCGCGCTGCTTCACCGCATCGAGCTGGCCGTCGAACCAGGTCACTTCGACATTGAACAGCTTGCCCCAGAATTCCGCGGCCTGTTTGCCCTGCGCGCACCAGGTCGCCTGGAGACCCGCATTGGAGAAGGCCGCCTTCAGGGGCTTCTCGCTTCGTCCGACTTCGGCTGCCAATGCGGGGTTTATGCCCATGCTGCCGAGGATGGCAGTCGCGGCGCCGGCGGTCGCGGCCGCCTGAAGTAGATCGCGCCTCGTCGTCGAGAAATCTTTCGTCCCGGACATCGCTCGCTCCCATAAATCTTATCGTCGGCGCGTCATTGATTGCGCGACCGATCACCGAAAGTGTCTCACAAGAGTTGATGCCACTCAATCTTCAATCAACGCGAGATCGCCACAGTCCGTGTTGGTGCAGCGCAAAGCGTCAGGCCGGGACGCCCGCGAACGCGTCGATCTCGGTGAGCAGTCGATCCCAGGTCTGCGCGATCTGCGGCGACCATTCGTCGCCGAGCAGGTCGCGTAGCGTGTCCCTGATCACGCCGAAGAACGCGATGAACAGCTCGCGCGGCGTGCCGTAGCCATCGTGCGAGACGACCTCGCAGGCGATCAACCGGAAATGTCCACGACGCTGGCCTGCGAAGTCGAGGATCGCCTCGATCGTGAGCGCGAGCATCGCGCCCATCACGAGCTCGCTGCCTTGCGTGCGGAACATCGCCCGTGTTTCAGGATGCTCTTCGAACAGACGTCGGTAGACGAGCGGCGTGAGATCCGCGCAGCGCGAGGCTGCAAGTTCAAAGCTCCGTTCGACCGGATTGGGAGACGCATTCATCGGCGCTTCAAGCCACGCAGACAAAAAAAGAGCGGGGCCCCAGCCCCGCTCGAAAATTGTGTCGACCCTATTATCCCCGATTCTAAGATTTGATCTTGATTGGCGGGGCGACGCTGCGTTTTGCGCGTCAGGGGCTCCTCCCGAGACTTGGACCACCAGACTTCGACCTCGCGGCCAGCCTGAGCAAGAGGGATGCTAGATCAACTTTTCTCACTTGTCATCATTTTCAGCAACGAATGTTCAAAATTCGAGCAATTGACGAAATGATCGGGCTTTTGATCCAGTAAGCATATGACAAATATAAGAAATCTGTGGATGGGCAGGGTTGCGCAACTGCCTCAAATGTCGGAGGTCCCCACCGAGTGGTGCGGCTCGATCACAATTTTCGGGAAATTTGCGCCGGACCAGGCAGGGGGCGGAACCCACCTCGACTCGGCCCGCGGGTGGTGTTTAGTTAGCGCACGAACGAATGGTCCGGCGGATGCGCTCACGGCTGCAAAAATTCCTACCCCTGGTCCTGCTCGCCTTGGCGATGCAGGTCCTGGCGCCGATTGCCGCCTGTCTGGCGGCCGGCCAGGTCGTGGCCGATCCGTTGTCTGCCGCCGTCATCTGCCACAGTGCGAGCGAGCAGGGCGGCCCGAACGACCAGACCGGCACGCCGACCGCACATGGCGGAGCCTGCGCGCTGTGTTGTCTGGCGCAGGCGGGCGCGTCGCTCGATTCGCCGCCGCACGTTGCACTCGCGATTCCCTTCCGCCACGCCGAGCGCGTGGTGTGGCACGCGGCGAATGTATCCGCCGGCACGGCCCATAGAGGCACCGGCGCCCAGGCCCGCGCCCCGCCCCAATTTTCCTGACGACCCCAGTGTCGCCACGGTTCATCCGTTGGCGACTGATGCTGTCGAACAGCCGGGAAGGAAAGCCGGCGTCAGGAATGCCCTATGTTAAATTGTCATGCCCGCCTTGGCGTGAGCGTCGTTGCCATTCAGGCCGCGCTGCTTGCGTCGTCGAGCGGAGTTCTCGCCCAAAGCAGCAGCGCAGTGCTGCCGCCGGTGACCGTCGATGCGCCCCTGGCGGCAAAGCCCAAGCCGCGCAAGCCGACCGTGCGCACGGCTGCTGTCAGGAGCCGGTCGGCGAAGCCTGTGAACACCGCTGAGCGGGCGGCGCCGGATACGACCAGCGGGCCGGGCGCGGGGAACACTCGCCCATCGCTCGACACGCCGACTTCCGTTGCGCGCTATCAATTGCCACAACGCTCCTTCAGCGTCACGGCGAAGGAGGTCGATGAAACCATCAACCTCAAGGATCCCGAGGACGCCGTCAAATACATGCCCAGCCTGTTCGTGCGGAAGCGCAACGACGGCGACAACAATGCGGTGCTGGCGACACGGAGCTGGGGCCTCAATTCGAGCGCGCGGACGCTGATCTACTACGACGGTCTCCTGATCTCGGCCCTGATCGGCAACAACAACACCAACGCCTCGCCGAAATGGAACTTGATTTCGCCGGAAGCGATCGGCCGGATCGATTTCCTCAATGGCCCGTTCGCCGCAGCCTATCCCGGCAACTCGATCGGCGGCGTACTCCTGATCTCGTCAAAAATGCCGGACAAGCCGTTCGCCGTCGCCAAGGAAACGGTCTCGGTGATGCCGTGGAATCAATACGGCACCAAGGACATTTATGTGACCAGTCAGACCAGCGCGGCCGCGGGCAACCGCAACGGCAAGCTGTCGTGGCTGGTGAGCGCCAATTATCTCGATAGCTACCAGCAGCCGCTGACTTACACGACGAGCGGCGCCATCCCCGCGGGCACCACCGGCGCTTTCCCGGCGAAAAACAAGGTCGGACAGGAGACGGATGTCGTCGGCACCGGCATTCTCGCGCATTCGCAGCAGACGTCTGCCAACCTTCGGCTCGCCTACGACATGACGCCGTTGGTGCAGGCCACTTACTCGCTCGGGATATGGAACAACCATCAGGTATCCGATCCTAAGAGCCATCTCCGTTCGACGGGGACGGGGCTGCCGACTTTTGCTGGCATCACCACGTTCGCCAGCGGCAAGTACATCTGGGATCAGACTCATCTGAGCAACGCAGTCGCAATCAAGAGCGACACCAAGGGCATCTTCGATTTCGATCTCTCTGCTTCGAGCTACAACTATCTCCAGGATATCCAGCGTAATCCGTTCACGGTCGCTCCGGCCGGCGTCGGCTACTCCCTGAATGGGAAGATCACGAGGTTGGACGGCACGAACTGGCAGAATGCCGATGCCAAGGGCATCTGGCGGCCGTTCGGCTATGATGGACCGCACGAAGTCAGCTTCGGCCTTCATGGCGATCGCTACCGCCTGGAGAGCCCCGTCTACGCGTCCTCGGTCTGGTATGCGACGAGCGATACCGGCACCGGGACGCTCTACTCGCAGGGCGAGGGCGAAACGCGCACCAGCGCGCTCTGGGTTCAGGACGCCTGGAAAATCGTCCCCGCTCTGAAGCTGACGCTCGGCGGACGGCTGGAGACCTGGCGAGCCCAGGACGGCTTCAATATCAGCACCGGTACGAGCGCCGCCGGAGCGATTACCTCGATCGCAGCGGTTCAACAGCCGCAACTCTCCTCGACCAATTTTTCTCCGAAAGCTTCGCTTTCCTTCGACCCAAACAAGGATTGGAACATCACGGCAAACTTCGGACAGGCCTATCGCTACCCGACCGTCATGGAGCTCTATCAGAACCTGACAGTGGGCGGTGTGGCCACCGTGGCCAACCCGAACCTGCTGCCTGAGCAGGATATGACGGGTGAACTGAACATTGAGCGCAGATGGAGCGATGGTCGCGTCCGCTTGACCCTCTTCCGAGAGCACACCGACCATGCGATCATCTCCCAGACCAACCTTGTCACCAATCCGACCACGAAGGCGCAAACGCCGATAACCGTCATCAGCAATGTCGACGCCATCCGGATGCAGGGTGTCGAAATCTCGGCCGACAAGGACAATGTGCTGATCGCGGGATTGCAATTGTTCGGCAGCGTAACCTATGTCGACTCGCGAATCCTGGCTGATGCGAGCTGGGCTGGCTTTGATCCTTTGACCAACCTGGCAACGACCGTCGCCGGCAAGCGCGTGCCTTACGTGCCGGACTGGCGCGCCAAGTTCGGCGTTACTTATCGTCCGAACGATAGCTGGGCCTATACCGTTGCGGCACGCTATAGCGGCAAGCAGTATTCGACACTGGACAACACCGATCGCGTCTCGCACGTCTACGGCGCCTTCGATAACTTTTTCGTTGTCGACTTGAAGATCCACTATAACGCGACGAAGAATTTCGCGTTCGACGTCGGTATCGATAATCTCCTCAACGAGCAGTATTTCCTATTCCATCCGTTCCCGGGGCGAACTTTCGTTCTGGCCGGCAAGTACACGTTCTGACGGATGGCAATGTTTACGACGACAAGAAAGGCAAACGACATGAACAAGCTCTCACGCATTCTCTCGCTCGCAGCGTTCTCTGCCGCAATGTTCGCTGCGCCCGTGCACGCCGACGACGTCAAGGCCGGCGATCTCGTCATCTCGCAGGCGTGGAGCCGGGCGACACCAGGCGGAGCCAAGGTGGCCGGCGGCTATCTCACCATCGAGAACAAGGGCACGGTCGCTGACAGGCTGGTCGGCGTTTCCGCCGATATCGCGGGGAAGGCCGAGATCCATGAGATGGCGATGGACAATGGCGTGATGAAGATGCGGCCGCTCGACAAGGGTCTCGTCATCGATCCCGGCAAGACCGTGAAGCTCGCGCCGGGCGGCTACCACATGATGCTCCAGGAGCTGAAGGGCGCGTTCAAGCAGGGCGACAAGGTGCCAGTGACACTGCAGTTCGAGAAGGCCGGCAAGGTCGCGGTGTCCCTCGATGTCCAGGGCGTCGGCGCGCAGGCGCCGGGCGAGGGCGGACACATGATGAAGAAAATGCCTGATCATTCGGGAATGAAGATGTGATGAACATGATCTGGAGCTTCGGGAGACCGAACATGTTGAAGCGAACCTGGCTGATTTTTCTGGGTGTATTTGCGGCAACGCCGGCGACTGCGCATGTCTTCCTCGAAGGCAAGCAGGCGACGGTGGGAGGATCGTACAAAGCCGTCTTCGCCGTGCCCCACGGTTGCGCGGGCTCGCCCACGGTGAAGATCCGGGTGCAGATCCCGGAAGGCGTGATCGCGGTGAAACCGATGCCGAAGGCAGGCTGGAGCGTCGATGTCGTCGAGGGCAAATATGCCGGCGAATACGACTATCACGGCAACAAGCTCTCGTCCGGCGTCAAGGAGGTGTCTTGGTCCGGCGGCAAGCTGCCGGACAAGAACTACGACGAGTTCGTCATGCACACCGCCCTGACCGACACGCTCAAGCCGAACACGATTCTGTATTTCCCCGTCGTCCAGGAATGCGAGACCGGCGTCAGCCGCTGGATCGAAATTCCGGCGGAGGGCGCAGGGCACTCGCACGAGGGCAAGTCGCCGGCGCCTGGCGTGAAACTCTTGCCGAAACCCTGATGCGCCTGCTCGCCGCGCTTGCGACGCTGCTTCTTGTTGTCGGCTTCGCGACCGGCGCCTCGGCACATGCGGCGCTCGTCGCGGTCGAGCCGGCGAGCGGCAGCATACTTGCGAGCGCGCCGAAGGCGGTGGAATTGCGCTTCAACGAGGCGGTGACGCCAGGCGCGATCCAATTGATCGATGGGACGGGCAGGGCGCGGGATGATGTGCACATCAGCGCATCGGGCGAGACCATCTCGGTTGCTATGCCGCCGGACCTGCCGCAGGGCACGGCGATCGTCAGCTATCACGTGATCTCGCAAGACGGTCATCCCGTTGCGGGATCGGTGATCTTCTCGATCGGCATGCCGACGGGGACGCAACCTCCCGCAAGCGCGGATGGCGGGTTGAACGCGCTGATCTGGCTGGCGCGGGTCGGCCTGTATCTCGGCCTGTTCGTCGGGGTCGGCGGCGTGTTCTTCGCGCGCTGTGTTGCGTACTCGACGAGTGGCACGACCTCAGCGCGCGCCGCGCTCGCTATCGGCCTTGCGAGCGCCATTGCGTCTCTCGGTCTGTTGGGCCTCGATCTTCTCGGACTGCCTCTGGTGGCGCTCGCGACCATCGCCCCCTGGAAGGTGGCGTTCGCGACTAGTGCGGGTCCGTCACTACTGGTCGCCATCACCGCGATGCTGTCGGCGCTCGTGGCGCTGCGGGGCGGGCGGTACGCGCGGACGCTCGTGCTCATCGCGTTTGTCGGCGTCGGCTTGTCGCTGGCCATGACCGGCCACGCGGCAGCGGCGCCGCCCGAGGTGCTGACGCGGCCTGCGATCTTCCTGCATGGCCTCTGCGTTGCCTTCTGGATTGGCGCGCTGGCCCCGCTCGCCGCACTTGTGTCGAAGTCGCCGGCCGAGGCATTGCCTGTCGTGAACCGGTTTTCTCGCATCGCCGTGCCGGTCGTTGGTGTTCTCGCATTGACCGGCCTCGCGCTCGCCATCGTCCAGCTTGAGAGGCCGTCCGCATTGGTCGAGACCCGCTACGGACTCATCCTCTCGGTCAAGCTCGCGCTGGTCGTGGTGCTGCTGGCGCTTGCTACGCTCAATCGCTTTCGCCTGACCCCGGCGCTCCCAGGAGATCAGAAAGCCGCACCGGCGCTGAAGCGCTCCATCTTGCTCGAATGCGCTGTCGCGCTCGGCATCTTCGCCGTCGTCGCCGGCTGGCGCTTCACGCCGGCGCCGCGGACGATCGTTCCGGAGACGCCGCTGGCGATCCACATCCACACCGACAAGGCGATGTTCCAGGTCCTGGTCTCGCCGGGCAAGGCGGGTGTCGACGATTTCGTGCTCCAGCTCATGACCGGCGAGGGGACGGCGCTCGCGGCCAAGGAGGTGACGCTGACCCTGAGCCTGCCCGAACGGGGCATCGAGTCGATCGAACGGGACGCCTCACTCGGGCCGGACGGCTATTGGCATCTGCGCAAGGTGGAGCTGCCCTTCGCCGGCCGCTGGCATATGCGGATCGACGCGCTGGTGACCGATTTCGAGAAGATCACGCTGGAGGACGAACTGGAGGTGGGAGCGCGCTGAAACCTACTCTTCGGCAGCTCAAGCCGAACCTGAAGTCGACGGAAAAATGACAGGAATTCCGTTGCCTTAGCGGCTTTTCCTCATTCCCGGTCTTGTGTTTTTGCTCCCAATCCGGTTTCACTGCAAGCCGTCACTTGATTCCCAGAGTATTGCCATGCGGTTGTCGCGGTTCTTTCTCCCCATCCTGAAAGAAAATCCGAAAGAGGCGGAGATCGTCTCGCATCGGCTGATGCTGCGCGCGGGCATGATCCGGCAGGAAGCAGCCGGCATCTATGCCTGGCTGCCGCTCGGTTTCCGTGTCCTGAAGAAGATCGAGCAGATCGTGCGCGAGGAGCAGGACCGCGCTGGCGCGCTGGAACTGTTGATGCCGACGCTCCAGCTCGCCGACCTCTGGCGCGAGAGCGGCCGTTACGACGCCTACGGTCCGGAGATGCTGCGCATCGCCGATCGCCACAAGCGCGAGCTGCTGTACGGGCCGACCAACGAGGAAATGATCACCGAGATTTTTCGCGCTTACGTGAAGTCTTACAAGAGCCTTCCGCTCAATCTCTATCATATTCAATGGAAATTCCGCGACGAGCAGCGTCCGCGCTTCGGCGTGATGCGCGGCCGCGAGTTCCTGATGAAGGATGCCTATTCGTTCGACCTCAACGAGGCCGCGGCGCGCGTCGCGTACAACAAGATGTTCGTGGCGTATTTGCGGACCTTTGCGCGGATGGGGCTGAAGGCGATCCCGATGCGCGCCGAGACCGGCCCGATCGGCGGCGATCTCAGCCACGAGTTCATCGTGCTCGCGGAGACCGGCGAATCCGGCGTGTTCATCAATCGCGACGTGCTGGACCTGCCGGTGCCGGGCGAGGACGTCGATTATGAGGGCGACCTGACGCCGATCATCAAGCAATGGACCTCGGTCTATGCGGCGACGGAAGACGTTCACGACGTTGCGCGCTTCGAGCAGGAAGTGCCCGAAGACAAACGGGTGAACACCCGCGGCATCGAGGTCGGGCAGATCTTCTATTTCGGCACCAAATATTCCGACGCGATGAAGGCGCTGGTGGCGGGCCCCGACGGTGTCGATGTGCCGATCCACGGCGGCTCCTATGGCGTCGGCGTCTCGCGCCTGCTCGGCGCCATCATCGAGGCCTGCCATGATGACGCCGGCATCAAATGGCCGGAGGCCGTTGCCCCGTTCCGCGTGTCGATCCTCAACCTCAAGCAGGGCGATGCCGCGGTCGACGCGGCCTGCGAGAAGCTCTATGCGGAGCTGTCCGCCAAGGGCGTCGACGTGCTCTACGACGACACCGACCAGCGCGCCGGGGCCAAATTCGCCGCCGCCGACCTGATCGGCATCCCCTGGCAGATCATGATCGGGCCGAAGGGCCTCGCCGACGGCAAGGTCGAGATCAAGAAGCGAAGTGACGGCTCCCGCGAGACGATGTCGCCTGCGGACGCGGTCGCAAGACTTGTGGGCTGATAAGGCTGGTCGGCTGAATATTGTTCATTGCGCGATATCGCGGCCGCCAATCCGGCCACAATTGACCCCGAATCATGGGATTATCGAGCGATGGATGAGACCATGACCGAAACCGTTCAAACCGCACCTTTCGCGCCCTTCGAGTGGATGCTGTCCGGGCGTTATCTGCGGGCGCGCCGCAAGGAGGGATTCATCTCGGTCATTGCCGGGTTCTCCTTCCTCGGCATCATGCTGGGCGTGGCGACGCTGATCATCGTCATGGCCGTCATGAACGGCTTTCGCAAGGAACTGCTCGACAAGATCCTGGGGCTCAACGGCCACATCCTGGTCCAGCCGCTGGAATCGCCGTTGACCGACTGGAAGGACGTCGCCGACCGCCTCAGCCAGGTCCAGGGCATCCGGCTCGCAGCACCCGTGGTGGACGGCCAGGCGCTGGCGTCATCGCCGTGGAACGCCTCGGGCGTCCTGGTGCGCGGCATCCGCTCCGACGACCTCAACAACCTCACCTCGATCGCCAAGAACATCAAGCAGGGCTCGCTCGAGGGTTTTGACGACGGGCAGGGGGTCGCGATCGGCCGGCGCCTCGCTGACCAGCTGTCGCTGCACGCCGGCGACAGCATCACGCTGGTGGCGCCGAAGGGCGCGGTCACCCCGATGGGCACGACGCCGCGCATAAAACCGTACAAAATCGCCGCGGTGTTCGAGATCGGCATGTCCGAATATGATCTCGGCTTCGTGTTCATGCCGCTCGCGGAGGCGCAGGCCTATTTCAACCGCAGCAACGACGTCACCTCGATCGAGGTCTTCACCACCAATCCGGATCAGATCGTCGCGTTCCGCCAGGCCGTGACGGAGGCCGCGGGCCGGCCGGTGTTCCTGGTCGACTGGCGCCAGCGCAACTCGACCTTCTTCAACGCGCTGCAGGTCGAGCGCAACGTGATGTTCCTGATCCTGACCATGATCGTGCTGGTCGCGGCGCTCAACATCGTCTCCGGCCTGATCATGCTGGTGAAGGACAAGGGCAGCGACATCGCGATCCTGCGCACGATGGGGGCCTCGCAAGGCTCGATCATGCGGATCTTCCTGATCACGGGCGCCTCGATCGGCGTGGTCGGCACGCTGGTCGGCTTCTTCGTTGGCCTCGTGATCTGCCTCAACATCGAGTCGATCAGGCAATTCCTGTCCTGGCTGACCAGCACCGAATTGTTCTCGCCGGAGCTCTATTTCCTGTCGAAGCTGCCCGCCGAGATCGACGTCGGCGAGACCTCGGCCGTCGTCATCATGGCGCTGACGCTGTCGTTCCTGGCGACGCTGTACCCGTCGTGGCGCGCCGCGCGCCTCGATCCCGTCGAAGCGCTGCGGTACGAGTGAGGGGCTGATGGAGCAGCAGGGGGCGGAAGATGTACCGGTCATTTATCTCCACGAGATTAAGCGCCAGTACCTGCAGGGCGAGGTACCGCTGACGATCCTCGACGGCGCCAAGCTCGCGCTGTGGGCGGGCCAATCCGTCGCGCTGGTGGCGCCGTCGGGCTCGGGCAAGTCGACGCTGCTGCACATTGCGGGGCTATTGGAAGCGCCCGATTCCGGCGAGGTCTACGTCAACGGCGCGCCGACCTCGCAACTGCCCGACATTGAGCGCACCCAGCTTCGCCGCACCGATATCGGCTTCGTCTACCAGTCGCACCGGCTGCTGCCGGAGTTCTCGGCGCTCGAGAACGTCATGATGCCGCAGATGATCCGCGGCCTGAAGAAGTCCGAGAGCGTCAAGCGTGCCAAGGAGATTCTGGGCTATCTCGGCCTCGGCGATCGCATCACGCACCGTCCCGCGGAGCTGTCGGGCGGCGAGCAGCAGCGCGTCGCCATTGCGCGTGCGGTGGCCAATGCACCGCGGGTGCTGTTTGCGGACGAGCCGACCGGCAATCTCGATCCGCACACGGCGGACCATGTGTTCCAGGCGCTGATGCAGCTCGTCAAGGCGACCAAGGTCTCCATGCTGATCGCGACCCACAACATGGAGCTCGCCGGCCGCATGGACCGGCGCGTGTCGCTGTCGAACGGCCAAGTGGTCGAGCTCGAGTAAAAAAAACGCGAAAACAACCCCATGCACAGTAGCCAAGTGCTTGGCAGGATTGACGAAAGAAATCGGCGACAGCGCACCGCCGCGGCCTGAGGCCTCATGGCCGGATCACCGTCAATTTGAACGGCCCGCCATTGGCGGCGGCATGGTCCACCGCCTCGTTGGCATGGTCGAGATCGAAGGCCGTGGCCTCGTACTCCTCTAGCCTGAGCAGTCCCGCGCGCACCAGCGCGATCAGGCGGCCTGCCGCATCCGGCGGGTACATCCAGACGCCGTGGATGCTGATGCAGTTGCGCATGATCCAGGGGTAGGGCAGCTCGAGACCTGCGCCGCCGGCCATGCCGACGCCGCCCATCAGCACGACGCGGCCATGGGGGCGCACCGTCATGATCGCCGCGCGCACCACATTCGTGCCGACGGAGGGCGGCATGATGTCGAACACGCAGTCGATCGGCCCGGGGGCCGCGCGTTTCATGTTTTCGCGATCGTCGTCCTCGCTGCCGGAGAGCTTGACCGGCTTCACGCGATCGCCGAAGCGGTGGACGAGGTCGGCCAAAATCTTCTCGTTGCGGCCGGGCGCGACCACGCAGGCCGCGCCCATCGCGAGCGCGACCGAGACCGCCGCGCTGCCGAAATTGCCGGTGGCCCCGCTCACCAGCACGGTCTCGCCCGCCTGCAGGTTGGCGGCAAGGAAGCCGCCATAGGGCACCAGCAGCGTCCCCAGCGCGCACCATTGCGTGGCTTCATCGGACGTGATTTGGCCAAGGCGCTTCACGTTCTCCGTCGGCACCCGCATTTGCTCGGCGAAGGAGCCATGGCGAAAATGCTTTTGCAGGAGCATGCCGCCCGGACCTGCGGCAGTCAGTCCCTGCAGGGCGATGTCGGGCGCAACGATGTCGTCGCGCGAACGCACCGTCGGATCGCAGAACACCCAGTCGCCGACCACGAGCTTGGTTGCGTCCGGGCCGACCGCGCGCACCCTGCCGATGCCGCCCGGACCCGGGATGATCGGCAGGTCGAGTGCATAGTTGCGCATCCCGCTGAAGACCTCGTTCATGTAGGACAGCACGCGCGTGGCGACGACATCGACGATGACCTCGCCGGTGCCGAGCACCGGCTCGGGGGCATTCTCGATCGCAAGCGGCGATCCGAAGGATTTGAGTATTGCGGCTTTCATGGTGTTCACCTCAAAGTGGAGTGAAGCGCATATGCGCCGCCTTTCCGAGCCCAAGAAGGCCTGGTATTATCCTAGTATCCCTTGGGCCCTCCTTTAGGCGCTCCCTGGGCCCCCCATCGAGGACATCCATCATGGCCGACCCCCGCCGCGTCGAATTCGGCGACTTCCTCCGCTCCCGCCGCGAAAAGCTGTCGCCGAAGACCGTCGGGCTTCCCGCAGGCCGGCGGCGGCGCACCGCGGGCCTTCGCCGCGAGGAGGTCGCGCAGCTCGCCGGCATCGGCGTCGACTGGTACATCCGCCTCGAGCAGGGCCGCACCGTCAGCCCGTCAGTGACCACCGTCGACGCGCTGGCCCGCGCGCTGCGCCTCAGCAAGACCGAGCATGCCCATCTCAAGGCGCTGGCGCGCGACGGCGACAAGCGCGCGTTCACGCGCGAAATCGTGCCGCCGCCGATCCGGCGGCTGATCGAGAGCCTGCCGCATCCGGCCTACATCACCGGGCGGCGCTGGGACGTGCTGGCCTGGAACGACGCCGCCGAGCAGGTCTTTGCGTTCGGGCGATTGCCGGAAGAGGATCGCAACACGATGATCCTGATGATGACCAACAAGCAGACCCGCAAGGCCTACGGTGCGGGATGGGCTGATGTCGCCAAGCGCATGGTGGCGATGTTTCGCACCACCCACGACGTCTGGGCGGGCGATCCCGCCTTCACGGAATTGCTGACGCGGCTGCGGCAGGGCAGCCCGGAATTCGTCAAATGGTGGGAGGCCCACGAGATCCGCAGCACCGCCTCGGGCCTCAAGACCATGTCGCACCCGACCTTGGGCGTGCTGCATTTCGAGCACACGAGTTTTCAGGCCAACGACGATCCCGCGTTGAAGCTCGTGATTTATACGCCGGTGCAGGGCGCGGGTACTTGACCGACTCGAACCACAAAGGGCCGCCGATCTCGCTTTTGGATGTCGCCATCGATATCGAGGTGATCGACGAGACCAACACGCGCGTCGATGTCCCGGCGCTGCTGTCCCGCTTTGCTAATCACAAAGGGTTCGGTTGCGTCGCGCTCGTCGGTGTTCAATCAAACGGGGCGCATGATCCCAAATCGAATCTGCTCTCGAATTGTGAAGCTCGTGATCTCCACGCCGGTTTATGCCGGGGCACGTAAGCTCAGGATGCGACCGCGGGCTGGAACGTGACGGCACTGCAGGCTGAATTGTCCTCTCACGCGTCACGCGAGATAGCCTGAAACCCTGTCCCACAGCGGCTTCAACGCGGTGACAAACAGCAATCCGTAACAGGCCCGGCAGATCTGCTGCTGGTCGAGCCTGCCGTGGAGGTGCCAGCCAAGCCAAACGCCACGACGGTGAAGAACAGGCTCGTCGTTCCCGCATAGACGTCCTTGGTGAGGCCGAGCGGCAGCAGGTACATCGCGAGCGGCGGTCCGCCGGAATGCGCGACCATGGTGGTCACGCCCGAGGCGAGACCGGCCGCGATCGCTTTCAGCGACGAACGTGGACGAATGGGCACCTTTGGATCAGTCACAAGCCACAGGCCGACGAAGATCAAGGTGACGACCGCCATCACGATGGCGACGGCGCGATGGTCCGGCACGCGAAAGAGCAAATAGCCAAACCCGATGCCGATCACGAGCCCCGGCAACAGCAGAGCAGTCCTCACGGCGTCGTTGCCGAAGGCGCTGCGCTGACGTTCGGCTGGGGACTGGCTGTCCAGGGGCTCGCCGGCCACGCGGTCGACAGCCAGGGAGTTGCCTGCGGAAGTACCGCTGGCCAAGGGCTTTTCGGGACTGACGCCGCCGTCGAGCACGATGCGACGAGCTGCGTCCACACTGAAGGCAGGCCGGTCAAGTCGATGTCGAATTTCGTGACGTCCGCCTTGTCGTCTGGCATCGGCGTGGTTTCGCGGACGTGCAGGGCGCGGGACGCCAGGATCGCCTTGACCATGTCGGGATCGATGCTGCCGCGCCAGATTTCGTATTTCCCGGCCCGCAGCGGAGACCCTCCGGCCGCCTTGTCCGTGTCGGCGTCCGCGGTGATCAGGAGCGTGCTCTTGCCGACGGCCGTCTCGTCGATCTCGCCCGCGAAGGTCAGCGGCACGCGTTTGCTGCTTTCGCAGGACAGGCGCCATTCCATCGTCCTGAACGAAGAGCCGTTCTCCTTCTTCAGCATCGCGAACTTGCGGACGAACGGTCGCGCCTCCCGCTCCAGTTTCCACGCCGTTTCGGCGAGCGGTCGCGTGTCGATTCCGAAACGATAGAGCTCGGCCCGCGTCAGCACGTGCAGGTTTTCGAACTTCACGGTCCGGATGAGATCGTCGAGCTCGCGGCTGATCCCCATCGCTGCGATGAACGCAGCGCGGTCGCGATCGGCGGTTGCGAGCCGGCGCTGCCTGTATTCCGCGACCGCCGCTGGAGCCGGATGCCCGTGAAAGGCGAGGACCAGTTTGGAGTTATGGACCGCCAGCGCGGCGTCGGGGGCAACCGCGCGCGATGTCGCTCCGAGAAACAGGTAACCGCAGGCCGAGTTGCACATCGCATGATACGTGGTGAGTTCGGCTTCGATCTCGCCGCCTGCGTTCTTGCTCTTCAGGCACGCGGCGTCGACCTGCGTGCCGGCGGCGCACGCCGTCGCGATGGTCCGGCCGACCCGGGCAATCGCCTTGCGACCGCGCAGCAACCGCCCAATGACGTAGGACTGCTCAACGTTTCCGCCAGGGGAATAAAGGTAGATCGGACGCTGCGTGTCCTGGACGCCGGCGAGGAAGCGGCGAACGCGCGGCGCAGCGGCCTGATCGATCTCGCCCTCGATGGCAATCCAGCGGTCGCAGCCTGGTCCGCACGCGTCGGGCGGTCCCTTGGCAAGATAGATCGTCAGCCTGGACGCAAACCCGACTTTCTCGGCCGGCGTTCCTGCGGCATGCAATGCGACGGGGAGCAACAGCGAGGCCACGACAAACAAGATTCGAGCGAGCATGAAACGATCGACCACGCGCGATGAGAAGCCGAAGCTGACGCTATACGATCATCGGTGCTGTCTCAACTTGCGGTGGAATGACGGCGCCGGTTTATTTCGCGATGCAGGAGTGGCACTCCTGGTCGACATGCCGGTGCAGGCTCGGACATGCCATGTCGACCGCATCGGGCGGCAGGCGAAAGCCTGCGGCGGATGCCTGGGCTTTCGGTCGAACCCCGGGGTGGGAACCTAAATGCCGTCATGCGGTTAACGCGCAGACGGCTTGCGCCGGCCTGCATCACTCGAACGCCAGGCGGCTCACCTCAGATCGAAGCGAACAGCAGCGGGACGATCATTCCAACCAGCTCCTGGTGGAGATAGGGACGTGGCAGGGGAAGACCAATGACGACAGCGACCGGGGTCCGCTCGGCCGATCGCAATTCCGTCTTAGCCACACTCGGCGACAACATCCGAGAGATCAGCAATCCCGACGATCTCGCCTATGCTGCAGCAGAGCTGCTTGGCCGCAGCCTGAACGTGAGCAGGGCAGGCTATGGCACGGTCGACACAGCGGCCGAGACCATCACGATCGTCCGCGACTGGAATGCACCAGGCATCCTGAGCCTGGCAGGCGTGCTGCGCTTCCGCGACTATGGCAGCTACATCGAAGACCTGAAGCGGGGCGAGACTGTCATCTGTGCCGATGCGGAAGAAGACCCTCGCGTCGGCGATCGTGCCCAGGCGCTGGAGGCGATCTCTGCGCGCGCGTTCGTCAACATGCCGATCTCCGAGCCCCACGGCGTGGTGGCGCTGCTGTATCTGAACAATGCCACGTCGCGCGAATGGAGCCGCGAAGAGCTGGAGCTCATCCGCGATGTAGCCGAGCGCACGCGCACCGCCGTCGAGCGCCGCCGCGCGGAGGCGGCCGTGCGGGAAAACGAAGCCCGGCTGCTTTTCCTGGACGCCCTCAACAAGGAGACGGCCAGAACCCGCGATGCTGACGGCGTGATGGCGGTGACGACCAGGATGCTCGGCGAGCATCTGGATGTCTCGAGCTGCGCCTATGCCGATATGGATCCCGACCAGGACGGCTTTACCATACGCGGGGATTGGGCCGCGCCCGGTGCGATGCATATCCTCGGTCATTACAGCCTGGCGGATTTCGGTGAAAAAGCGGTGCGAGAGCTGGGCGCCGGCAGGCCCCTCGTCATCAACGACAATCTGAACGAGATTGCGCCGGAAGAAGCCGCCACCTTCCAGAACATCGGGATAGGTTCGACGATTTGCATGCCCTTGGTCAAAGAAGGGCGCCTCACCGCCTTGATGGCGATTCACCATCGGGGCCCGCATCAGTGGACGCTGCGCGAACTGGCCTTGCTCACCGAGGTGACCGAGCGATCGTGGGCTCACATCGAGCGCGTTCGATCGGAACAGGCGGCACGGGAAGCTGCCGAACGCTTGACGCTTGCGAACAAGGCGGCCGGTATCGGCACCTGGGACTACGACCCGGTCAACGATGTTCTGCGATGGGACGGCCGCTGCAAGGAGTTGTTCGGTTTATCGCCGGACGCCGAGGTCAGCTATGAGGGGTCGTTCCTCAAGGGTCTGCATCCGCAGGACAGGCAGCCCGCCCACGAGGCCGTGTCCGCGGCCCTGGCGCCGCATTCTTCGACGAACTTCAACATGGAATACCGAACCATCGGTATCGAGGATGGTGTCGAAAGATGGATTGCCGCGACGGGGCAAGCCATCTTTGCCAACGGCCAGGCTGTTCGGTTCATCGGGACGGTTCTGGATATCACCGCGCAGAAGAAAACCGAGCGCCATCTCAGAATACTGAATGACACCGGGGCTTCGGTCTCTCGCGAACGCGATCTCGACAAGATCGTCCAGATCGTGACGGATGCCGGCGTCGGACTCTCGGGCGCTCAATTCGGCGCGTTTTTCTACAATGTTCTGGCGCCGGATGGTGGCAGCTACATGCTGTATGCACTGTCAGGCGCGCCGCGATCCGCGTTTGAAAACTTCCCGATGCCCCGCAACACCGCCGTCTTTAGCCCGACCTTCCAGGGTTCGGGTGTGGTGCGGTCCGACGACATTCTGCAGGATCCTCGCTACGGCAAGAATGCGCCGCGGAATGGCATGCCCGAGGGCCATCTTCCGGTCCGATCCTACCTGGCGGTGCCTGTGATCTCGAAAACCGGCGAAGTCTTCGGCGGACTTTTCTTCGGTCACGCCGAGACGGGTCAATTCCAGGCAGAGCATGAGGCCGCATTGCTTGGTATCGCCGGCCATGCTGCCACCGCTATCGACAACGCCCGGCTGTTGACCCGGCTCGAGGCGCTCAATGCCGGATTGGAGCAACGTGTTGCCGACGAAATTGCCGAGCGCATGAAGGCTGAAGAGCAACTGCGGCAATCCCAGAAGATGGAAGCTGTCGGGCAATTGACCGGGGGTATCGCCCACGACTTCAACAATATGCTGGCCGTGATTCTCGGCAGCTTGAACCTTGCCAAGCGGCGGCTCGGCAGAGGAGAGGTTAGTATAGACCGCTTCATCGAGGGCGCCATCGACGGCGCAAATCGTGCGGCCACGTTGACGCAAAGGCTGCTCGCTTTCTCACGCCAGCAACCTCTTGCGCCTGAGGTCGTGGACATCAACAAGATGGTCGGCGGGATGAGCGAGTTGCTCGAGCGATCACTTGGCGAACTCATCCGGCTCGAGACGGTGCTGGCGGCTGGTCTCTGGCGGGTCAAGGCAGACCCAGCCCAGCTGGAAAGCGCTCTTATCAATCTCGCCGTCAATGCACGCGATGCCATGCCGGAGGGCGGCAGGCTGACGATAGAAACCAGTAACGCCTTGATAGATCGAAAGTCTGCTCGGGAGTACGCCCTGGCACCCGGGCAGTACGTTCTCGTGGCCGTGACGGACAACGGCACGGGAATTCCACCCGATGTGCTCGGCAAGGTGTTCGATCCGTTTTTCACGACCAAGGTCGTTGGCAAGGGCACCGGCCTTGGCCTCAGTCAGGTCTACGGATTCGTGCGGCAATCGGGCGGTCATGTCAAAATCAACTCGGAGGTCGATGTTGGCACGACCGTCAAGATCCACCTTCCGCGCTTTGCCGGCGAGGAGGCGAGCCCGGATCCGTCGCAGGGAGAGATAGCTGCCGGCGCAAGCCATCAGAACGAGACCATTCTCGTCGTAGAAGACGACGAGCGCGTCCGCAGCATGTCATGCGAAAGCCTGCGCGAACTCGGCTACACCGTCATCGAGGCAGCCAGCGCCAAAGAGGCGATCAGGATGATCGAAATTGGGTCTGTTCCGGATCTGCTGTTTACGGATGTCGTCATGCCCGACATGACCGGCGCCCAGCTTGCGGCCGAGCTGTCGAAACGATACCCCGAGCTGAAAGTGCTGTTCACCACCGGCTATACGCGTGACGCAATCGTTCACAATGGCATGCTCGATGCCGGCAAGCATCTGCTTCCCAAGCCCTTCGCTTTCGAAGACCTGGCTGCCAAAGTCCGCACCTTGCTCGACGAAATCTGAACACGCCGTTTCGGCGGGCTTCAGTTCGCGCCCGCGAGCGTTCAAGCTCCGGTTTGCAAGCCGCCTTTACAAGCGCTATGCCCCGGCTTTCGGAACGAGCCCTGGCATGACAATCTCTGACGACAACGACCTCACCCGCCTGAAAGAGATTGGGCGCATCGTCGCCATTACCCTGGAGGCCATGGGGAAGGCGCTCGAGCCGGGCATGACCACCTCCGAGCTCGACCAGATCGGGCGAACACTCCTGGATGCTGCCGGCGCGCGTTCGGCTCCCGAGCTGGCCTACGACTTTCCCGGGGCGACCTGCATCAGCGTCAACGAGGAGATCGCCCATGGCATCCCGGGTGAGCGACGGATCGCGCGCGGCGACCTCGTCAACATCGACGTGTCAGCGGAGAAGAACGGCTTCTTTGCGGATACGGGAGCCTCGTTCGCCGTTCCACCCGTGACCCGTGCGGTCGAACGTCTTTGCAGGGACGGGAGGCGGGCGATGTGGACGGGCCTGCGGCAGGTCGGAGCCGGCAAACCGATTGCCGGCATCGGTCAGGCGATCGGGACCTTTGCGCGGAAGAACGGCTACAGCCTGGTCAGGAACCTTGCCAGTCACGGTGTCGGCCTGTCGCTCCACGAGGAGCCGACGGAGATCGCAACATGGCCCGATCGCTCCGAACGCCGCGTCATGAGTGAGGGCCTCGTGTTCACGGTCGAGCCTTTCCTGTCCCTGGGCGCAGAGTGGGCACAGGATGGCGATGATCCGTGGACGCTCTACAGCAGCCCCGAAGCGCCGACCGTTCAATACGAACACACCGTGATCGCAACCCGAGGCGGACCTGTGATCGTGACACTGGCCGGTTCAGGACTCTGAGTCAGGGCCCCCTGCTTCGTCCGGCGAGAACCGCCTCACGCCACCGGATCTCTGGCGGCATCCGAACGGCTTCGACCATCGGGCGCGAGCGGCGGCGCCGGTCTCGCCGGCGGATTTTCCGGCGGAGCCGCCTTGCTTCCTGAGCTGACCGCGGCCGGCGCGAATCCGGTGTCGCGATAGGCGACGATCCAGATCAGGAAACCGAGAACCGCCAGCGCGGCGCCGACGGGACCCGTGGAGGTCCACCCCAGCCCCTCGCGAATGGCGAGCCCGCCGAGGAACGGGCCGAGCGCATTGGCGGTGTTGAACGCCGAATGGTTCAATGCGGCGGCGAGCGCCTGCGCGTCTCCCGCGACGTCCATCAGCCGCGTCTGGAGAATGGCGCCGAGCGAGACGCTGGCGCCGATCGCGAAGATGTCCGCCGCCAGCGCCCAGGGATTGCCTGCGGCAAGCGGAAAGACCAGCAGCGCGACCGCTGAGAACAACAGGATGACGCCTGCCGTGGGCATCAGTGCGCGGTCCGCGAAGCGCGGCACGAACAGATTGCCGAGCGTGGCGCCGATGCCGAACACGGCCAGGAAGAACGGAATGACCGCGGGGCTGACCTTGGTGACCTCGATCAGCGTCGTCGCCAGATAGGTGTAGACGGCGAACATGCCGCCGAAGCCGACGGCGCCGATCGCCAGCGTGATCCAGACGCGGCCGCTTCGCAGCGCGCCGAGTTCGCGCAGCGGATCGGACTGGCCTGCCTGGTCGCGCGGCGCGAACAGGGCGCACAGCAGCACCGTGAGCAGTGCCAGCAGCGATACGAGGCCGAAGCTCGCGCGCCAGCCGGCGGCCTGCCCGATCAGATTGGCCAGGGGCACGCCGATGATGGTGGCGCCGGTCAAGCCGAGCATCACCTGGCCGATCGCCTGCGAGCGGCGATGTTGAGGAACCAGCGAGGCTGCAACCAGCGCGGCGATGCCGAAATAGGCGCCATGCGGCAATCCCGCGAGAAAACGGGCCGCGATCATCCAGCCAAAGCCTGGCGCCAGCGCGGTGAGGGCGTTGCCGAGCGCAAACACGGTCATCAGCGCCAATAGCTGCGCGCGCCGCGCCAACCGCGCGCCAAGCACGGTGATCAGCGGTGCGCCCAGCACGACGCCGAGCGCATAGGCGCTGATCGCGTGTCCCGCGGTCGGCTCGTCAACCCCGAGGTCGGCGGCGAAAAACGGCAACAGGCTCATCGATGCGAATTCGGTGGTCCCGATCGCAAACCCGCCCATCGCGAGCGAGAACAGGACGATGGCGAGATGGGGGGACGCGGAGGCTGCGGTCGCGCGGGGCGAGGGCGCTTGCTGCGATGTCGTCATGTGTCCTGCAATGGTGGCGTCAACGGGAACCAGCCCAGCGAACGTCGCCACCCCTGCAAGATTTGTCTGTCGTACTTAAACCCGGATCGGTCGCCGTCAACACCGGAAGCTCGACGCTGGCGGGCCGCATATCAGCGTCCCGATTTAATTGAGGCGCCTTCCGCGGTGAGGGGGCTCCTTCCGCGCAAAATACGGGTTCGCCACGCACGACGCCGACCGGCCGACGGCCAAATATCTGCATTGCTCGAGCGAGGCGTAGCGGCAGTCGAAATAGCCGACTTGGCCGTAGATCTGCATGCAGACCGGATAGCTCGGATCGTAGGTCTGCGCGTGCGCAGGCGCGCCCGCGAGCAGCAAGCCGATCGTGGCGAGCGCGAGACGGGCGCTGCGCATCTCAGCGCAGGACATAGCCCGGCGGATAACCGGGCGTCTGCGCGCGCGGCCTGTTCTGATACGCATAGGGATCATCGCTCTGGCCTGCGAAATACGGGTTCGCGATACAGGTGAGCGCGCGGCCCGACGAGCTCGCCTGACACTGCGCGTAGGTGTCGAACGTCCAATTGCTCAGCCCCGGCCATTCATCGCCGGTGAGGCAGAAGGCATGGTGCGTGCCGAACGCACGCGCCGGCGTGCTTGCGCCGGGCGCAAGCGCAAATGTGGCGAGCGCGAGCGAGAATATGGCGACAATGGGGAGAGCAATTCGTCTGCACATTTCAATTCTCCATCACGCGAATGTGCGCGCGACGTTGTTACGCGCGCACGCGCTGTAAGTCGTGTACTCGACATTGGAACTCGTGAAAACACTTGTTTCAAAGGGTTTCCAGCGCGCGCAGCTAAACGTTCATTAATGAAAGGCGGGCCTTTGAAGCGGACTGTTGCGTCAAGGTTACAGCAATTCCGTCGATCGCTGTTATGACGACGCCACGGCCCGGGGGCCTAACGACGAAACTGGAACGGGACTCAAATGAAAAAGAATTTGTTGCTTGCTGCCGTGAGCCTCATCGCGCTCGGCGCGGCTGCGCCGGCGGTGGCTGCTGACCTCGCTGCGCGGCCTTACACCAAGGCGCCGGCGATGGTTGCCGCGATCTATGACTGGAGCGGCTTCTATATCGGCATCAACGGCGGCGGCGCTTCGTCGCATGCGACCTGGGATCTCGCTGCCGTTGGCCGCGAGGGTTCGCACGACGCGACCGGCGGCACGGTTGGCGGCCAGATCGGCTATCGCATGCAGTCGGGCCAGTGGGTGTTCGGCGTGGAAGGCCAGGGCAACTGGGCCGACTTCACGGGTGACAACGTCAGCGCGCTGCTCGCTCAGCGCAACCGCACCAAGATCGACTCGTTTGGTCTGATCACCGGTCAGGTTGGTTACGCCTGGAACAACGTGCTCGTGTACGCCAAGGGCGGTGCGGCCGTCGTCGGCGTCAAGAACGAGGTCTTCAGCACGGCGACTGGCGGTCTCCTCGCGTCGAACAGCGACACCCGCTGGGGCGGCACGGTCGGCGCCGGCCTCGAGTTCGGCTTCGCGCCGAACTGGTCGGTGGGCGTGGAATACAACCACATCTTCCTGTCCGACAAGGACGTCACCTTCGCGGGCCTGAAGACCGACAGCATCAAGCAGGACGTCGACATGGGCCTCGTCCGCCTGAACTACAAGTTCGGCGGCCCGATGCTCGGCCGGTACTGAGCCAAGAACTGCCATTGATCGCTCGACCTGAGCGGTTGGCGAAAGCCCCGGCCATCGGCCGGGGCTTTTTTCTGTCCGAATTCAGCGGGTTAACCATTCCGTTTGGAGAGGATCGAGGTGGCTTGACTCCCGAGAACGAAATGAGAACAATGTTCCTCATACGTTCTCACCATGGAGCAAGCCATGTTCAGGATTTTCGTCGAAGAAGCCGCCGCGCTGGCCTCAATCGCGCTGTTCGTCGGGATGATCGCGATCTGGGCCCAAGTCATACCGCAACTCTAAGCCTAGGGCTGGGCAGGCTTGGTTGGGGAAAAGCGGGACGACGCGGCCGATCGGCCGTTCCGGCGTGGACTCTGGGGCGGCGAGACCTCACCATTGCGAGGCGAGTCGGCCGGGCGAGTGCAGGGATGCTCTCATGATCCCTTGGTGCCGGCGACCGCTCCATCTCATCTGCAAGAGGCCGTCACGCGACCATGCCGAGCGCCGGATTTGTCCACCTTCACGTTCACTCGGCCTATTCGCTGCTCAAGGGCTCGATCAAGATCGCCAAGCTCGCCGAGCTTGCGAAGAAAGATCATCAGCCGGCCTTGGCGCTGACCGACACCGACAACATGTTCGGTGCGCTGGAGTTCTCCGACAAGATGGCGGGCTCCGGCATCCAGCCAATCGTCGGCTGCGAGCTGGCGATCGATTTCGGCGACCAGGATCCCAACGCGCGCAACGCGCTTCTGCCCTCGCGCGTGGTGCTGCTGGCTGCCCAGGAGCGCGGCTATCGCAGCCTGATGCGGCTGAACTCGCGCGCGTTCCTGGAGACGCCCGACACCCATGCTCCCCACATCAAATTCGACTGGCTCGAGGGAGAGACCGAAGGCCTGATCGCGCTGACGGGCGGTCCGGACGGGCCGATCTCGCTGGCGCTTGCCGGCGGTTATGCCGAGCTCGCGGCCGCGCGCTGCGAGCGTCTGGCCAGTCTGTTCGGCGACCGCCTCTACATCGAATTGCAGCGCCACAACACCGAGAAGGAGCGGAGGGTCGAAAGCGGCCTGATCGACATCGCCTACGCCAAGGGCCTGCCGCTGGTCGCGACCAACGAGCCGTATTTCGCAGCGACCGACGATTACGAAGCGCATGACGCGCTGCTCTGCATCGCCGGCGGGCGGCTGATCGCGGAGACCGAGCGCGAGCAGCTGACGCCCGATCACCGCTTCAAGACCCGCGCCGAGATGGCGCTGTTGTTCGCCGACATTCCGGAGGCTCTCGCCTCGACGGTGGAGATCGCCGAGCGCTGCTCGTTCCGCCCGATGACGCGCAAGCCGATCCTGCCGTTCTTCACGGTCGGTGCTGCCGCAAGCTCCGACGCCGCCGCGGTCGAGGCGGCCGAATTGAAGCGGCAGGCGGAAGAGGGGCTCGCCAACCGGCTGCAAGTGCATGGCCTGTCGCTGGGCACGATTGAAGAGGACTACAGCAAGCGCCTGGCGTTCGAGCTCGACGTCATCATGCGCATGAAATACGCGGGCTACTTCCTGATCGTGGCCGACTTCATCAAATGGGCCAAAGGTCAGGGCATTCCGGTCGGGCCGGGCCGCGGCTCCGGCGCAGGCTCGCTGGTCGCCTGGGCGCTGACCATCACCGATCTCGACCCGATCAAGTTCGGCCTGCTGTTCGAGCGCTTCCTCAATCCGGAACGCGTCTCGATGCCGGACTTCGACATCGATTTCTGCCAGGACCGCCGCGGCGAGGTGATCCAGTACGTGCAGCAGCGCTACGGCCGCGACCAGGTGGCGCAGATCATCACCTTCGGTACGCTGCAGGCGCGCGGCGTGCTCCGCGACGTCGGCCGCGTGCTGCAGATGCCGTACGGCCAGGTCGACAAACTCACAAAACTGGTGCCGCAGAATCCGGCCGCGCCGGTGACGCTGGCCGCCGCGATCGAGAGCGAGCCGAAGCTTCAGGCGTTCCGCGATGAAGACCCGGTGGTGGCGCGGGCCTTCGACATCGCCCAGCGTCTCGAGGGCCTGACCCGCCACGCCTCGACACATGCCGCCGGCATCGTGATCGGCGATCGTCCCTTGAGCGAGCTCGTGCCGCTCTACCGCGATCCCAAATCCGACATGCCGGTGACCCAGTTCAACATGAAATGGGTCGAACCCGCGGGCCTCGTGAAGTTCGACTTCCTCGGCCTCAAGACGCTGACCGTGCTCGATGTCGCCATCAAGCTGCTCAAGCCGCGCGACGTTCATGTCGATCTCGCCACGCTGCCAATCGACGATGCCGAAAGCTACCAGATGCTGGCGCGCGGCGAGGTGGTCGGCGTGTTCCAGGTTGAAAGCCAGGGCATGCGGCGCGCGCTGGTCGACATGCGCCCCGACCGTTTCGAGGACATCATCGCGCTGGTCGCGCTTTATCGACCGGGCCCGATGGCGAACATCCCGACCTATTGCGCGCGCAAGCACGGCGACGAGGAGCCGGAATATCTGCATCCCGTGCTGGAGCCGATTCTCAAAGAGACCTTCGGCGTCATCATCTACCAGGAACAGGTGATGCAGATCGCGCAGGTGATGTCGGGCTATTCGCTCGGCGACGCCGACCTGCTGCGCCGCGCCATGGGCAAGAAGATCCGCGCCGAGATGGAGAAGCAGCGCGAGATCTTCGTCGCGGGCGCGGTGAAGAACGGCGTGCCGAAGGGGCAGGCCGACACCATCTTCGAGCTGCTGGCGAAATTCGCCGACTACGGCTTCAACAAGAGCCACGCGGCGGCCTATGCGCTGGTGTCTTATCACACCGCCTACATGAAGGCGCATTACCCGGTGGAGTTCATCGCGGCGTCGATGACGCTCGATCTCAACAACACGGACAAGCTCTCCGAATTCCGCTCCGAGGCGCAGCGCCTCGGCATCAAGGTCGAGCCGCCGAACATCAACCGCTCCAGCGCGACCTTCGAGGTCGGCGACAAGACGATCTATTACGCGCTCGCAGCCCTCAAGGGCGTCGGCATCCAGGCGATCGACCAGATCATCGAGGAGCGCGCCAAACGCGGCCTGTTCACCTCGCTCGCCGACTTCGCAGCGCGGGTCAATCCGCGCGCGATCAACAAGCGCATCATCGAAAGTCTCGCCGCTGCCGGCGCCTTCGACACGCTGGAGCCGAACCGGGCCCGGGTCTTCGCCGGCGCGGATTCGATCCTGGCCGCCTGTCAGCGCACGCATCAGGCCGAGACTATTGGCCAGAACGACATGTTCGGCAGCTCGGCCGATGCGCCGACCATCATGCTGCCGCAGATCGAGCCGTGGCTGCCGGCCGAGCGGCTGCGCCGCGAATATGACGCTATCGGCTTCTTCCTGTCCGGCCATCCGCTCGACGATTACGCCACCGTGCTGAAGCGGCTGCGCGTTCAGAGCTGGGCGGAATTCTCGCGCGCGGTGAAGACCGGGGCGACCGCCGGCAAGGTCGCGGCCACCGTGGTGTCGCGCATGGAGCGGCGCACCAAGACCGGCAACAAAATGGGCATCATGGGGCTATCTGATCCCACGGGCCACTTTGAGGCGGTGCTGTTCTCCGAAGGCCTCGCGCAATATCGCGACGTGCTGGAGCCGGGCGCTGCCGTGCTGCTCCAGCTTGGTGCCGAGCTGCAGGGCGAGGACGTCCGCGCCCGCGTGCTGCATGCCGAGCCGCTCGATGACGCCGCGGCCAAGACGCAGAAGGGGTTGCGCATCTTCGTGCGGGATACCAAGCCGCTGGACTCGATCGCCAAGCGTCTGGCCGGACCCGACATGGCGACGTCGAACGGCGCGACGCCAAAGGTCGGCAGCCCGGGAATCGCGCCGCGCTCCAACGGCGACGGCGAAGTCTCGCTGGTGATGATGCTCGACCTCGAGACCGAGGTCGAGATGAAGCTGCCCGGTCGCTTCAAGGTCTCGCCGCAGATCGCCGGCGCCATCAAGGCGGTGGCGGGTGTCGTGGACGTGCAGCAGCTGTAGCCACCGGTCTGGCGAACATCATGACCAAGACTGTTGCAACCTTGCGCTGATTCTGGCTAGCATACACCCGGGGAATGGACTGGGGCGTGTGATGCTGCGATGGGGCGCGTTGTTGTTTGTCGTTGGCGCGATGCTGACGGGGTGCGTCAGCGATCAGGTCGGAACCGATTTTGCGTCCGTGTCCAAAAAGGTCGGACCTCCGCGCCCCGGGCAAGCGCGCATCGTACTGCTGCAGGACAAGCGAAATGGCCTCAGCATGGCGTTCTGCGCCTGCGAGGTGCAGCTCGATGGTGCGCCGCTCGGGAAGGTTCTGGCCGGGAAATATGCCTATGCTGATCGGCCGGCCGGCCGCCACGAAGTACTGGTGACCGAATTGATGTTTCCCGGCGACACCAAACGGGAGGTCGTAATGGAAGCGGGCCGAACGCATTTTTACCTCATCAAGAGCAGTGCCCGGCACGATGCCACCACGGGCGGAGCTGTGCTCGGCGGCCTGGCTGGGCTCGCAGTCGTTTCCGTTGCGACGGCGGGAGAGGCGAATCCAGGTCCGGCCGAGCTTGTCGCGCTGGACGAGGCGACCGCACGAACGAAGCTCGCGGAGCTGCAAGGCATCGAGTAAGATGAGGACGCGTGGCACGATTGCCGCGACTGCTCAAGCTCGGGAGGCAAGCATGTGCGAAAGATGTGCGCGTGACGGAGATATCCGGAACGGTACGTCGCGGAGATCGCTTCTGAGCTTGGGTGGAGCCGCGCTGGGAATGATCTTGAGCGGGGGGGTCCTGGCCAAGGAAACGAAAGCGCCGCCCAAGCCGCAGAACGTGCTGTCGCCCGACGCATCGTTGAAGCGCCTGGTGGAGGGCAATGCGCGCTATGTCGATGGCGTGTCGCGGCGTCACGATTTCAAGCACGAGCGCGAGGCGCTGGCCGGCGGGCAGAACCCGTTCGCCGCCGTGCTGAGCTGTGCCGATTCGCGCATCGCGCCGGAATATGCCTTCGACACCGGCCGCGGCGATCTGTTCGTCTGCCGCGTCGCCGGAAATTTCGCCGGCACCGAAACCATCGCCAGCATGGAATATGCAGTGGCCGTGCTCAACGCGCCGCTGATCCTGGTGCTCGGCCATGACGCTTGCGGCGCTGTCGACGCGACGCTGAAGGCGATCAAGGACGACAAGCAGCCCCCCGGACACATTCCCTCGCTGGTCGATGCGATCGCGCCCGCCGCCAAGGCTGCGATGCAGAAGGGCGGTGAGGTGCTCGACAACGCGATTCGGCAGAACGTGATCGACAACGTCGCGAAGCTGAAATCGGCGGCGCCAATCCTCAATGCGGCCGTGGAGCAGGGCAAGCTGAAGGTCGTGGGCGGCATCTACCGGCTCGCGACCGGAACGGTCGACCTGATCGGACAGGCCTGAAAACCCGGCTGAGCCTGGCGGGGCTTCGCAGTCGCGAAGCGCGCACGGCTGACGCCAGTACCGGGTGCCACGCCGCCGCCTCAATCCAAGCCTTTCGTTGTCCAAAGCCTTTCGTTATCCAAGCCTTTCGTCATCCGGGCCTTTCGTTCAAGTGCCGTTCAGCCGGCCGCGCGTCTGATGGGTGCCGGCACCTCAACAAACAAAAGCGGGCAAGCAAGCCATGCGTGGGACGCTCAGAGTCTTTATCTGCCTTCTCCTGCCGATCGCGGTCCTCGCCGCGGGCGCGCCGGGTTCGGCGCGTGCGCAGCAGCAGGAAAAGCGCATCGCGCTCGTGGTCGGCAATGGCGCCTATGCCAAGTCGCCGCTGGCGACGACCGCGAACGATGCCGGCCTGATCGCACAGACGCTGCAGGCGGCGGGCTTCGACGTCGTCGGCGCCCGCGATCTCGACGGCGACACGCTGCGCAAGAGTTTTCGCGACTTCATCCAGAAGGCGCAGGCCTCCGGCCCCGGCACCGTCGCGATGATCTATCTCGCCGGCTACGGCGTGCAGCTTGCGGGTGAGAACTATTTCATCCCGGTCGATTCAAATATCGTCCGCGATACCGACATTCCGACCGAAGGCCTGCGCATCAGCGACTATGCGCGCCAGCTCGCTTCCATTCCGCTCAAGGCCAACATCGTCGTGCTCGATGCCGCGCGGACGCAGCCCTTCGTCGAGGGTGGCCAGCAGATCGCAAGCGGGCTCGCGCTGGTCGAGCCCGATCCGAACATGCTGATCGCCTTCAATGCCGCGCCCGGCACGGTGGCGCCGGAGGAGCCGGGGCCATATGGCATCTACGCCCAGTCGCTGGCGGAGATGATCCGCACCGGCGGCCTGCCGCTGCCCGAAGTGTTCGATCGCGTTCGCCTGCGCGTCAACGAGGCCAGCAAGGGTGCGCAGGTGCCCTGGAACGAGCAGAAGATCTCGGCGCCATTCTCGTTCTTCGAGCGCGGGCCCGATGCGCCGCCGCCGGAGGCCGCGCCCGACCAGGTTGCCGCGATCCGCAACAAGCCGATTCGCGATCTCGGCGTCCAGGATGCCTATGCCGCCGCGCTCACGCGCGACACGCTGCCGGCCTACGAAGAGTTTCTCACCGCCTATCCCGGTGATCCGCTCTCCAAGCGCGTGATGGCAATCGTCGCTGCGCGCCGCGAGGCGATCACCTGGCGGCGGACTTATCGCACCGACTCGCCGGAAGCCTATTGGTCGTATCTGCGCCGCTATCCGCGCGGGCCGCACGCGGCCGACGCGCGCCGGCGGCTGGCGATCCTCACCGCGCCGGCCGAGCCGCCGCCGAGCTTCGCGATGATCGACTACGACGTGCCGCCACCGCCACCGGAGGAGGTGGTCTATGTCGATCGTCCCGTGCTGTATTTCAGCGATCCCGATTTTGGCTTCGCGCCGCCACCGCCGCCACCGGTCTATTACCTGCCGCCGCCGCCTCCTGACTTCGTCGTATTGGAGCCGCCGCTCCCCGTGGTCGGCCTGTTTGTACTGCCGCAGCCGATGTTCGTGCCGATCCCGGTGTTCGTCAGGCCGCCGATCTATGTCGCGCCGCCGCCGAACAACATCATCTACGCGAACATCCATAATACGACGGTCATCAACACGGTGATCAACCGGCCGCCGGCACCGGCTGCCGGAGCAGGAGGAGGAGACGGAGGACCGGGCAACCTGGCGCCGGCGATTGCCGGCCGCGCCAATCCCGCAGGGCCAGCCCTGCCGCAGGCCGCCACGCAGCGCGCCGCCCTGATCCAGCAAGGCAAGGCGCCGCTACCGCCAAGCGCGACCATCCGGCCGATGGCAAGGCCAGGGATACCTCCGACGACGCCGGCCAATGTCGCGCCGACGGCAGGGCCGATCGCTGCGCCACCGACCAAGCTGCCCCAGGCCAACACGCTCCCGGTTCCTGGTTCACATGGCGGGCCGCCCGTGCCGCCAGCAGGGGCAGGGCCACTGCCGGGCGGCAGACCCGCGCCGCCGACAGCGACTGCACCCGGCGGGCCGCCGCCGACGCATCCGGGGGCGCCGACGACTGCCGCCCCCGGCACGACGCTGCCGACTCATCCTGGTGCGCCAACGGCTGCCGCGCCGGCAACCGCTACGCCCACGACGGCAAACCCGCCCACTGCGCCCGGCCAACCGCCGAAGCCGCCGGTCGCCCAGACCGCGCCCGGGAGTGGGCCGGGGGATCATGGCAAAGGGGATCATGGCAAGTCCGCGACCCGCGAGCCGGCTGGTTCGCCGCCTGCCGCCGGGACGCCTGCCGGCGTAGCTGGACGACCGTTGACGCCGCCGCCCTCCGCCGCCCGGGAGCCTATCAGGCCGCAGAATCGGCCGTCGGCTGCTCCCGCGCAGGCTGCCCGACCGTCGGCACCGCCGCCGCGGCCTCAGGCCGTGGCGAGACCGACACCTCCGCCGCCGGCGGCCGTGGCGCGTCCGGCACCTCCACCGCGTGTCGCATCGCCGCCGCCTGCCCGGGTGGCTCCGCCCGTGGCGGTCGCTCGGCCGGCGCCACCGCCAATGGCCCGACCCGCGCCGCCACCGCCGGTAGCCCGGCCGGCGCCACCGCCGCCGCCCCGGATGGCCGTCGCGCCACCGCCCCCGCGCCCAGCAGCACCTCCGCCGCGGCCCGCGGCCCCGCCGCCGGCGGCAAAGAAGTGCCCGCCGAACCAGCCTAGATGCTAGTCAGGCGCTAGGGCGCAGCGTGGCCTTGACGGAAGGGGGCCTCTCGCGGGCGAAAGCCGCCCCGAAAGGCCCTTATTTCCTTGCTTCTGGCCGAAATCGCGCTATACACCGCGCCATCTCACACGGAAGCATGGCTCACAAGGCCGTCCGGTGGCAGCCGGGGCGACAACGCTCCGTTTTGCTCACACGCTTCCGGAGGAACCAACCGGAGAATTATAACGATGGCACTACCCGATTTCACTATGCGTCAGCTCCTCGAAGCCGGCGTGCACTTTGGTCACCAGTCTCACCGCTGGAATCCGAAAATGGCCCCGTTCATTTTCGGCGCTCGCAACAACATCCACATCGTCGACCTCGCGCAGACCGTGCCGTTGCTGCATAACGCCTTGCAGGCGGTCAGCGACACCGTCGCCAAGGGCGGCCGTATCCTGTTCGTCGGCACCAAGCGCCAGGCGCAGGACGGCGTTGCCGACGCTGCCAAGCGTTGCGCGCAGTACTTCGTCAATTCGCGCTGGCTCGGCGGCACGCTAACCAACTGGAAGACGATCTCGGGCTCGATCAAGCGCCTGCGTCACCTCGACGACGTGCTCGCCGGCGGCGATGCCTCCTCCTACACCAAGAAGGAGCGCCTGACGCTTCAGCGTGAGCGCGACAAGCTCGATCGCTCGCTCGGCGGCATCAAGGACATGGGCGGTCTGCCCGACCTGATCTTCGTGATCGACACCAACAAGGAAGACATCGCGATCCAGGAAGCCCAGCGGCTCAACATCCCGGTCGCCGCGATCGTCGACACCAATTCGGACCCGAAGGGCATCACCTATGTGGTGCCGGGCAATGACGACGCCGGCCGCGCCATCGCGCTCTATTGCGATCTGATTGCGCGCGCGGCGATCGACGGCATTTCGCGCGCCCAGGGCGATTCCGGCGTCGACGTCGGCGCTTCGGTTCGGCCGGTCGCAGAAGAGCTGCCGGCCGCGACGAGCGGCTTCCAGGGCCTCGCCGGTCCGCGCGGCACTTCCGACGACCTCAAGAAGCTCCCGGGCGTGTCGGGTGCGATCGAGAAGAAGTTCAACGACCTCGGCATCTTCCATTTCTGGCAGCTCGCCGAGCTCGATCACGACACCGCGCACAAGATCGGCGAAGAAGTCGGTCTGCCGAGCCGGGCCGATGCCTGGGTGGCCAAGGCCAAGGCGCTGACCGCGGAAGCGGAATAGTCAAAAAGAGCGATGGGTTGGCCGGATTAACTCCGGCCACCATTTCAGTTGACGCGAATTCCTGAGATGGACCGCGGCGAGGCGATTGGGCCGCGCCGCGGTGAACCGGCAGGCAAAAAGGATCTTCAACGATGGCAACGATCACCGCTGCGATGGTCAAGGAGCTGCGCGAATCGACCGGCGCAGGCATGATGGACTGCAAGGCCGCGCTGACTGAAAACGACGGCAACATGGAAGCGGCGCAGGATTGGCTGCGCAAGAAGGGCCTGTCGAAAGCCGCCAAGAAGTCGGGCCGCGTCGCGGCCGAGGGCCTGATCGGCGCGCTCACCAAGGGCACCAAGGGCGTCGTGGTCGAGGTCAACTCCGAGACCGATTTCGTCGCGCGCAACGGCCAGTTCCAGGGTCTCGTCAAGATGATCGCCCAGGTCGCATTCGACGTCGGCGCCGATGTCGAGAAGATCAAGGCCGCCAAGGTCGGTGACGTCACGATCGAGGCTGCGATCAATGACGCGATCGCGACCATCGGCGAGAACATGACGCTGCGCCGCGCGGCTTCGCTCGAAGTGACCCAGGGCGTGGTGTCGAACTACGTCCACGGCGCCGTCGTCGAGGGCGCCGGCAAGATGGGCGTGATCGTGGCGCTGGAATCGCCGGGCAAGGCCGACGAGCTCGCAACGCTCGGTCGCCAGATCGCGATGCATATTGCGGCCGCCAACCCGCTGGCGCTCGAACCGTCCGGCCTCGATCCGGCGGTCGTCAAGCGCGAGAAGGACGTGCTCGCCGACAAATATCGCCAGCAGGGCAAGCCCGAGAACGTGATCGAGAAGATCGTCGAGTCGGGCCTCAAGACCTACTACAAGGAAGTCTGCCTGCTCGAGCAGGCCTTCATCCACGACACCGGCAAGTCGGTGGCGCAGGCGGTGAAGGAAGCCGAGGGCAAGGTCGGCGGCGCGATCAAGATCGCGGGCTTCGTGCGCTATGCTCTCGGTGAGGGAATCGAGAAGCAGGAAAGCGACTTCGCGGCCGAGGTCGCCGCGGCCAGCGGCAAGAAGTAAGCGCCGGAATGTTCCTTCCGGCGTGCCGCCGGAAGCGGCGCCCGGACAAGGAAAGTGCTCATGACTGATCCGGTCTATCGTCGCGTCGTGATCAAGCTGTCCGGCGAATATCTCGCGGGAGAGCAGGGTTTCGGCATCGACCAGCCGACCCTCGACCGGGTTGCGGACGATCTGATCGCCGCCCGCCATCTCGGCACCGAGGTTGCGGTCGTGATCGGCGGCGGCAACATCGTGCGCGGCGTCGAGGTGTCTTCCCGCGGCGTCTCGCGGACGACCGGCGACACCATGGGCATGCTCGCCACCATGATGAACTGCCTCGCGCTGGAGGCGACGATCGAGCGCAAGGGAACGCCGGCGCGCACGCTGTCGGCCTTCGTCATGCCCGAGATTTCCGAGCTATTCACCCGCACCGCGGCGCACAAATACCTCGCCGAAGGCCGGATCGTGCTGCTCGGCGGCGGAACCGGCAATCCGTTCTTCACCACCGACACGACCGCGGTGCTGCGTGCCGCCGAGATCGGCGCCGAGGCGGTGCTGAAGGCGACCAATGTCGACGGCGTCTACTCGGCCGACCCGAAGAAGGATCCGACGGCGACGCGGTTCGACCGTCTGACGCATTCGCAGGCAATCGAGGGCGGCTACAAGGTGATGGACGCGACCGCCTTCGCGCTTGCCCGTGAGACGTCGCTGCCTATCATCGTGTTCTCGATCGCAGAGCCGGGTTTGATCGGCGCTGTACTGCGTGGCGGCGGCCACGGAACCATCGTCGCCGGCTGACGGCCCGTCGTCGCGCCCTCTCGGGTAGGGCGCGGGGAGGTCGCCGGGATTTTGAAGGAGAAACGTGATGACCACGGGTAATTTCGACCTCAACGAAGTGAAGCGCCGCATGCAGGGCGCCATCCAGTCGCTCAAGCACGAGCTTGGCGGCCTGCGCACCGGCCGCGCCTCCGCCTCGATGCTCGACCCGGTGCAGGTCGACGCCTACGGCACCCACATGCCGCTGAACCAGCTCGCTACCGTCAGCGTGCCGGAGCCGCGCCTGATCTCGGTGCAGGTCTGGGACAAGTCGATGGTCAAGGCGGTGGAGAAGGCGATCGTCGATTCCAATCTCGGCCTGTCGCCCGCGACGGAAGGCCAGGTGCTGCGCCTGCGCATTCCCGAGCTCAACGAGGAGCGTCGCAAGGAGCTCGTCAAGGTCGCGCACAAATATGCGGAAGCCGCCAAGGTTGCCGCGCGCCATGTCCGCCGCGATGGTCTCGACGTCCTCAAGAAGCTCGAGAAGAACCACGAGATGTCCGAAGACGACCAGAAGCGCCACTCCGACGAGGTGCAGAAGGCGACCGACGGTACCATCTCCGAGATCGACCAGTTGCTGGCCGCCAAGGAAAAAGAAATCCTCACCGTCTAAGGCAGCCACATGTCCAATGCCCCCGCGCCCGCAACGGAAGGACCCGATCGGTCCGACGCGCCTGCGCATGTTGCCATCATCATGGATGGCAACGGGCGTTGGGCGGCCGCGCGCGGCCTGCCGCGGGCCGAAGGCCATCGCCGCGGGGTCGAAGCCCTGCGCCGCGTGGTTCGCGCCTCGCACGAGCTCGGCATCCGCTACCTCACCATCTTCTCCTTCAGCTCCGAGAACTGGTCGCGCCCGGCGAGCGAGATCGGCGATCTCTTCGGCCTGTTGCGCCGCTTCATCCGCAACGACCTGGCGAGCCTGCATCGCGACGGCGTCAAGGTGCGCATCATCGGCGAGCGGGACGGGTTGGAAGGCGACATCTGCGCACTCCTCAACGAGGCCGAGGAATTGACGCGCGACAACACGCGCCTCACGCTCGTCGTCGCCTTCAACTACGGCTCGCGGCAGGAGATCGCGAAGGCGGCGCAGAAGCTCGCGCGCGAGGTCGCGGACGGCAAGCGCGACCCTGGCACGATCGACGCCGAGGCGATCGGGGGCCATCTCGATGCGCCCGACATTCCGGACCCCGATCTCATCATCCGCACCAGCGGCGAGCAGCGCCTGTCCAATTTCCTGATGTGGCAGGCCGCCTATAGCGAGCTCGTCTTCGTGCCGATTCACTGGCCCGATTTCGACAAGGCGGCCCTGGAAGGCGCGATCGCCGAATTTGCCAGGCGCGAGCGCCGTTTCGGCGGCTTGGTCGCGAAAACCGCCTCGTGAGCAAACCCGACGCCGCATCGGCGGGCTCGAAGCCTGCCCCGAGCAATCTCTTGACGCGGATCCTCGCGGCGCTGGTGCTGGCGCCGCTCGCCATTGCGCTGGCTTACGCCGGCGGCTGGCTGTGGGCGCTCCTCGTCACCCTGGTATCGGTCGGTCTTTTCGCGGAATGGCTGATGGTGGTGGGCGCGGGATCGGTCGCGCTGACGGGGGCAGGGACCATCGTCATCGCCAGCATGGGAGCCTGCGTCGCCTTTGGCGCGCTAAAGACAGCAATCATCACCGGCCTCATTGGCGGTGCGATCGTCACGGTGATCGCGCGGGGCAAGTTCGTCTGGGCGGCCGCCGGATTCGCCTATGCATCGGCGGCGCTGCTGGCCTCGATCCTGCTGCGGCAGGATCTCGTGAACGGCTTCGCGGCACTGACGTTCGTGCTGCTGGTGGTGTGGGCGACCGATATCGGCGGCTATTTCGCCGGCCGCGGCATCGGCGGACCGAAGCTATGGCCGCGCGTGAGCCCGAAGAAGACCTGGTCCGGAGCGGTCGGCGGCTTTGCCGCCAGCCTTGCCGTCGCGGCGGGCTTTGCCGCCAGCGGGTTCGGAAAGATGGTCCCTTTGCTGCTCGTCAGCGGCATCCTGTCGGTGGTATCGGCATGCGGCGATCTGTTCGAATCCGCGGTGAAGCGGCGCTTCGGTGTCAAGGATTCCAGTCACTTAATTCCCGGCCATGGCGGGCTGTTGGACCGTCTGGACGGTTTTGTCGCCGCCATCCTGGTGGCATGGATTATCGGCTTTCTCCGTCACGGTGTGCATAGCGCCGGAAGCGGTCTTATGGTTTGGTGAGGATATGAGCGCGGTCCCATTGCGTAACAACAAGGCTGCGGCGTCGACCGTCCGCAGCGTCACGGTTCTCGGCGCCACCGGCTCGATCGGCGACAGCACGATGGATCTGCTGCGCGCCTCGCCCGAGCGCTACCGCGTCGAGGCGCTGACGGCGAACAGCAATGTCGCAGCGCTGGCAAAGCTCGCGAAGGAGTTTTCCGCGCGCTTCGTCGCGATCGCCGACACCTCGAAGCTTACCGACCTCAAGGCTGCGCTGGCCGGCACCAGCACCGAATGCGGCGCCGGCGAAAGCGCGGTGATCGAGGCCGGCGCGCGTCCGGCCGATTGGGTGATGGCCGCCGTGAGCGGCGCCGCCGGACTGAAGCCGGCGCTGGCCGCGGTCGATCGCGGCGCGCATGTCGCGCTCGCCAACAAGGAATGCCTCGTCTGCGCCGGCGATTTCTTCATGCAGCGCGCGGCGAAGGCGGGCGCCTGCATCCTGCCGGCCGATTCCGAGCACAACGCGCTGTTCCAGGCGCTCGGCTCGGGCAATCGCGACGAGCTCGTCCGCGTCATCATCACGGCCTCCGGCGGCCCGTTCCGGACCTGGAAGCCTGCCGACATCGAGCAGGCGACCCTCGAGCAAGCCCTGAAGCATCCGAACTGGAGCATGGGCCAGAAGATCACGATCGATTCCGCCTCGATGATGAACAAGGGGCTCGAGGTGATCGAGGCCTCGTATCTGTTCGCCCTCACGCCCGACGAGATCGACGTCCTCGTTCATCCGCAGTCGATCATCCACGGCATGGTCGAGTTTTCCGATCGCTCGGTCATGGCCCAGCTCGGCACGCCCGACATGCGCACGCCGATCGCGCATTGCCTCGGCTGGCCCGACCGCATCAAGGGTCCGGCGGCCAAGCTCGATCTGGCCAAGATCGGCCAGTTGACCTTCGAGGCACCGGATTTCGAGCGCTTCCCCGGGCTGCGCCTGGCCTTCGATTCGCTCCGGACCGGGAAGGGGGCGACCACCGTCTACAACGCCGCCAACGAGGTCGCGGTCGCCGCCTTTATCGCCGGCAAGATCCGGTTCGGCGCGATTGCCCGGCTGGTAGAGGCGACCCTGGACGACTGGATCCGGAGCGGGAACCAGGCCCCGCTGACGTCGGCCGACGATGCAATCTCTGTTGACCATGTTGCGCGAAATAGAGCTGCCGCCCTATTGCCTCAAATTGCCTTAAAGGCATCCTAGATGGTTCGGGGCCAGGGCCTTGCGGCGCTGGATGAGGGAATTCGATGATCGACTTTTTCGTCCATAGTTTCAATACGTTGAGCCATGGGCTCCTCGGTTACGCGGTCCCCTTCCTGTTCGTCCTGACGATCGTGGTGTTCTTCCATGAGCTCGGCCATTTCCTGGTCGCGCGCTGGGCGGGCGTCCGCGTGTTAACTTTTTCGCTCGGCTTCGGACCTGAGCTGGTCGGTTTCAACGACCGCCATGGCACCCGCTGGAAGATCTCGGCGATCCCGCTGGGCGGCTATGTCAAGTTCTTCGGCGACGAGAGTGAGGCATCGACGCCGTCGTCCGAGACGCTCGCGGCCATGACGGCCGAGGAGCGCGCCGGCAGCTTCCATCACAAGAAGGTCGGCCCGCGCGCCGCCATCGTCGCCGCCGGACCGATCGCTAATTTCATCCTGGGCGCGCTGATCTTCGCCGGCATGGCGCTGTATTACGGCAAGCCGAGCACGATCGCGCGCGTCGACGGCGTCGTCGCCGACGGCGCTGCTGCTACGGCCGGCTTCAAGATCGGCGACGTCGTCTTCCAGATCGACGGCAAGCCGATCGAGAGCTTTGCGGACATGCAGCGAATCGTTGCGATGAATGCCGGTTCGGCGCTTGCCTTCCAGGTCAAGCGGGACGGCACCATCGTGTCGCTGACCGCGACGCCGGCACTGCTGGAGCGCAAGGACCCGTTCGGCAACAGCCACCGCCTCGGCGTGCTCGGCGTCGAGCACAAATCCCAGGCCGGTGAGGCCTCGACTTCGCCGGTCGGCGTCGGCGAAGCGCTGAAGATCGGGGTCGAGCAGGTCTGGTTCATCATCACCAGCACCTTCAAGTTCCTGGGCTCGCTGTTCGTCGGCAACGGCAATCCCAACGAGGTCAGCGGCGTGCTCGGCATTGCGAAGATGTCGGGGCAGGCGGCCAGCGCCGGGTTCCAGTTCGTCATCAATCTTTGCGCGGTACTGTCGGTGTCGATCGGCCTGTTGAACCTGTTCCCGATCCCGCTGCTGGATGGCGGTCATCTTATGTTCTATGCGGCGGAGGTCGTCCGCGGCCGGCCCCTGTCCGAGCGGACTCAGGAGATGGGATTCCGAATCGGGCTTGGTCTGGTGCTGATGTTGATGGTGTTTGCGACCTACAACGATATCCTGCGGATGGCGGCTTCCTGATAGGGGCTTTTTTGTGGCGTTGCTCTTGGCGTTGCTCTTGGGCAACGTCTTGGAATGAAAATGAAATTACGGCGCGCTCGGCCGTTTGCGGCGTCGGTGAAATTGGCTACAAGCGGCCTCAACTTGGGGAATCTCCAGACCGGCGTTGGGGTTGGGTCTGGTACGGAAATGATAAGGGCGCGTTGCGCAATGAAGTTTGGACTGCGACTCCGGGGGGGCTTGCTCGCAACCCTGATCATGTTCGGCGCGCCGGTGGTTGCCCCGGTTGGGACTGCTTTTGTGTCTTCGTCGGCGCACGCACAGACCGTGCAGTCGATTTCCGTGGAAGGAAATCGACGCGTCGAGGTGGAGACGATCCGCTCCTATTTCAAGCCGGGTCCGGGCGGTCGCCTGGATCAAGGCGCCATCGACGACGGCCTCAAGGCGTTGATCGAGACCGGCCTGTTCCAGGACGTCAGGATCAACCGCGGCTCCGGTGGCCAGATCGTCGTCTCCGTGGTGGAAAACCCGGTGATCGGCCGCATTGCCTTCGAGGGCAACAAGAAGATCAAGGACGAGCAGCTGACGGGCGAGGTCCAGTCCAAGGCGCGCGGGACCTTCTCCCGCGCCATGGTGCAGTCCGACACGCTGCGAATCGCCGAAATCTATCGGCGTTCCGGCCGCTACGACGTGCGCGTCACGCCTGAGGTGATCGAGCAGCCGAACAACCGCGTCGACCTCATTTTCACGGTCGAGGAGGGCTCCAAGACCGGCGTCAAGTCGATCGAGTTCGTCGGCAACAACGCGTATTCGTCCTACCGCCTGCGCGACGTCATCAAGACGCACGAATCGAACCTGCTGAGCTTTCTCGCCAGCAGCGACATCTACGATCCCGATCGCGTCGAAGCCGACCGCGACCTGATCCGCCGCTTCTATCTCAAGAACGGTTTTGCCGACGTCCAGGTCGTGGCCGCGCTCACCGAATACGATCCGGAGAAGAAGGGCTTCAACGTCACCTTCAAGATCGAGGAAGGCTCGCAATACCGCGTCGGTGCGATCGACTTCCGCTCCAGCATTCCGAACTTCGATCCCTCCTCGATGCGCAGCTATTCGCGCGTCAATGTCGGCTCGCTCTACAACGTCGAATCGGTCGAGAAGTCGGTCGAGGAGATGCAGATCGAGGCCTCGCGCCGCGGTTATGCCTTCGCCGTGGTCCGTCCCGGCGGCGACCGCAACTTCGAAGCCCACACCGTGTCGGTCGTGTTCAACATCGATGAGGGCCCGCGTACCTATATCGAGCGCATCAACCTGCGCGGCAACACCCGCACGCGCGACTACGTGATCCGTCGCGAGTTCGACGTCTCCGAGGGCGATGCCTACAACCGCGCGCTGGTCGACCGTGCCGAGCGGCGCTTGAAGAACCTCGACTATTTCAAGAGCGTGAAGATCACGACAGAGCCCGGCTCGTCGAGCGACCGCGTGATCCTGCTCGTCGACATGGAAGAGAAGTCGACCGGCGACTTCTCGGTCTCGGGCGGTTACTCCACGACCGACGGAGCGCTGGCCGAAGTCTCGGTCTCGGAGCGCAACCTGCTCGGTCGCGGCCTGTTCGCCAAGGCGTCGGTGACCTATGGCCAGTACGCCCGCGGCTACTCGCTGTCCTTCGTCGAGCCCTACCTGCTCGACTACCGTGTCGCGCTGGGCCTCGACCTCTATCAACGCGAGCAGAAGTCCAACAGCTACATCTCGTATGGCACCAAGACGCTCGGCTTCTCGCCGCGCCTCGGTTTCTCCTTGCGTGAAGATCTGTCGCTGCAGGTGCGCTACTCGATCTACCGGCAGGAAATCACGCTGCCGTACTATCTGGCGAACTGTAACAACGTCCTCGGTTCGTCGGCCTTCAACCCGAGCCCGGCCTTTGCCGCGTCGCAGACGCCGGCGATCGACCTGAGCTCGACCAACGGTCTCGGCTGCTACAGCGATGGCGAAGCCTCGCTGCCGGTGCGCAAGGAACTCGCGAACGGCAAGACGCTGACCTCGGCGCTCGGCTACACGCTGTCCTACAACACGCTGGACAACAACAAGAACCCCACCGACGGTCTTCTCGTCGACTTCCGGCAGGACTTCGCCGGCGTCGGCGGCGACGTCTCCTACCTGAAGTCCGTCATCGACGCGAAGTACTACACTCCGCTGGTCTCGGACATCGTCGGTCTCGTCCATTTGCAGTCCGGCATGCTGAACAAGATGGGAAGCGATCTGCGCATGCTCGATCACTTCCAGATGGGTCCGAATCTGGTCCGCGGCTTTGCTCCGAACGGCATCGGTCCGCGTGACTTGAATCCCTACGGCACGCAGGACGCGCTTGGCGGCACCAAATATTGGGGCGCTTCGCTCGAATTGCAGATGCCGTTCTGGTTCCTGCCGAAGGAAGTGGGCTTGAAGGGCGCGGTCTATGCCGACGCCGGCGGTCTCTATGATTATCAGGGCCCGACGACGTGGACTGTGACCAACGAGTTGACCACGCCCCAGAACTCGAACTGTACGCCATCGACGATCCGCCCGAGCGCCACGCCTGGAACGTGTACCGGCTTGGTGTATGACAACGGAAATGTCGTCCGCTCGTCGGTCGGTGTCGGTCTGATCTGGGCCTCGCCGTTCGGGCCGCTGCGCTTCGACTACGCCGTGCCGCTCACCAAGGGCAAGAATGACCGCACGCAAGAGTTCCGGTTCGGCGGCGGCACCTCGTTCTAATTCGATCAGCAGGGCATGATCCGGCTCCTCGGGAGTTCTCCGAGGGCCGGATTCCAAAAAGCCCGTGCTCAATTCATGAGATGAGGCATGATGCGGCCTGACCGCTTCATGCCGAAGCCGGACCGCGACGGGGTGGAATGGCGCAGCCGACCTTCTTCACAAAGCCACCTGCCTCAGCGCTGGCCGACATTGCCACGCTGACCAAGGCGGAGCTGGGCGACCCCGCCAGGGGCGGCCAGATCATCACGGGCCTTGCTTCGCTCGACGAAGCGGGCCCGATGCATCTGACGTTCTTCGACAATCTCAAATATGCCGACGAGCTCAAGGCAACCAGGGCCGGGGCCTGCCTGGTGAGCCCGCGTTTCGAGGCGCGGGTGCCCGCGCATGTGGCCGTGCTGCGGGCGACGCAGCCGTTCCGCGCCTTCGTCAGGATCGCGCGGGAGTGGCACGGCGACGCGCTCCGGCCGCAATCCTGGGTCGGCAATGACGGCATCGCGCCGTCGGCGGTCATCGACCCCACGGCCCGGCTCGAGGACGGCGTGATCGTCGATCCCCTGGCCGTGATCGGCCCGGACGTGGAGATCGGCAGCGGCACGGTGATCGGCGCCGGCGCGGTGATCGGCCCCGGCGTCAAGATCGGC
Organism: Bradyrhizobium sp. 21; assembly: GCF_023073335.1. Taxonomy (GTDB): domain Bacteria; phylum Pseudomonadota; class Alphaproteobacteria; order Rhizobiales; family Xanthobacteraceae; genus Bradyrhizobium. The sequence continues at coordinate 86,600 of NZ_JADPJG010000006.1, read as the reverse complement.
CGGGATTGCAATGTCGGCGCCCGCACGGCCATCCAGTGCGCGCTGATCGGCAACGACGTGCTGATCCACCCCGGCTGCTCGATCGGCCAGGACGGCTACGGCTTCATCTTCTTCGGCCCCGAGGGCCATCTGAAGGTGCCCCAGACCGGCCGCGTGCTGATCCAGAACAATGTGGAGGTCGGTGCCGGCACCACCATTGATCGCGGGTCCTTGCGCGACACCGTGATCGGAGAAGGGACCAAAATCGACAATCAGGTCCAGATCGGCCACAATGTCACCATCGGCCGGCACTGCCTGCTGGCGGCCCAGATCGGCCTCGCGGGCAGCCTGACCCTCGGCGACAACGTGGCGCTCGGAGCGAAGGTGGGCATCAACAACCACGTCAAGATCGGGGACGGAGCTCAGGTGACTGCCATGAGTGGCGTCAAGGACGACGTTCCCCCGGGCGGACGCTGGGGTGGGTTTTTTGCCAAGCCGACCAGGCAGTGGTTCAAGGAAATTTTGGCGGTGGAGCGCTTGGCGCGCGACAGCAAGGCCGATCCGAAGCAGGAGGAACGGGAGTGACGGACGAAGCACCGGTCAGGTTCGAGCTTGTGGACATCAACATGATCCTGCAAACGCTGCCGCACCGCTTTCCGATGCTGCTGATCGATCGCGTGATCAACATCCGCACCGATTACAGCGGTATCGGTATCAAGAACGTCACCTTCAACGAGCCGCAGTTCCAGGGCCACTTTCCCGATCGACCGGTCTATCCCGGCGTCATGATGATCGAGGCAATGGCGCAGACTGCAGGTGTGATCGGCATCAAGTCGGTCGAAGGCACCGAGAAGCCGCGTGCGGTGTATTTCCTCACCATCGACAAGTGCAAATTCCGCAAGCCCGTGCAGCCCGGCGATACCATCGAATATCACATGCGCTCGATCGGCCGCCGCAAGGCCATGTGGTGGTTTCACGGCGACGCAAAGGTCAACGGCCAGGTCGTGGCCGAAGCCGACGTCGGGGCGATGCTGACGGATTAAGCGAAGGACTGCACCGTTCGGGCTCGTTCGCCCCGCAGGTTCGGCCAAGCCTGATGCGAGCCGCGTCGGGCCCAATTCATTCGCGCATCCTGAAGCGCTGGATGAAGACGTTGATGCATCCAGGCGATCGCCTCATCCGGCACTTGAAACAGGTCGATATGATACGTCACTGGACAGATCGGGCATAGTCGCGCTAACCACCGGAAAACCGAATGACTTCAACATATAACCAGACCTTCTTGATGAGTTAGATTGCTTGATGAGCAAGATTGATCCCACCGCACGGGTCGCGGACGGCGCCGCGATCGGCGAGGGCACCGAGATCGGACCCTATTGCATCATCGGCCCGCATGTCGTGATCGGCGCGAATTGCAAGCTGATCGGACAGGTCACCGTCATCGGCCATACCTCCGTCGGTGAAGGCTGCGTGATCTCGCCGTTCGCAGTGCTGGGCGGCGCGCCCCAGGATCTCAGCTACAAGGGCGAGCCGACGAGGCTCGAGATCGGCTCCGGCTGCACCATCCGCGAAGGCGCGACGATGAATGTCGGTACCATCAAGGGTGGCGGCCTGACACGCGTCGGCAGCGGCGGCTACTTCATGAACAACAGCCATGTCGGCCATGACTGCATGGTCGGCAACAACGTGATCTTCGCGACCTCGGCGACGCTCGGCGGCCACTGCGAGATCGGCGATGCCGTCTATATCGGCGGTCTGTCCGCGGTGCACCAGTTCACCCGCATCGGCCCGCAGGTGATGGTCGGCGGCGTTTGCGGCGTGCGCGACGACGTCATTCCGTTCGGGCTGGTCAACGGCCAATATGCGGCGCTGGAAGGCCTCAATCTGATCGGCATGAAGCGGCGCAAGTTCACCAAGCAGCGCCTCGCCACCGTGCGTGCGTTCTACCAAAAACTCTTCCACGGTCCCGGCATGTTCGCCGAGCGGATCGCGGCGGTGCAGCCGCTCGCCGACGAGGATCCCGCGATCGCCGAGATCCTCGACTTCATCGGCAAGGGCAAGCATCGCCCGCTCTGTCTTCCCGCCCTCGCGAAGTGAGTTCGGAGATGGCCGCGGGCGCGACATCGGCGGCTTCGGAGATCCCATCACCGATCGGCGTGGTCGCGGGCGGCGGCGCGATGCCGTTCGCGGTCGCCGACTCGCTCGCCGCGCGCGGCATTACGCCGGTGCTGTTTCCCCTTCGGGGGGCCTGCGATCCGGCGCGGGTGGAGAAATTCCGTCACCGCTGGATTTCGGTCGGCCAGCTTGGCCGCGCCATGCGGCTGTTTCGCGAGGAAGGTTGCCGCGACCTGATCTTCATCGGCACGCTGGTCCGGCCTTCGCTCTCGGAGGTCCGGGTCGACTTCACAACGCTCCGGCTGCTCGGCAATGTCATCCGCGCCTTCCGTGGTGGCGACGATCATTTGTTGTCCGGCGTCGGGCGCATTCTTGAGGAGGGCGGCTTTCGCATGGTCGGCATCAAGGATGTCGCGCCCGACCTCTTGATGCCCGAGGGCTGCATCAGCCGCGCCTGGCCGAGCGATACCGGCAAGACGGACATCGAGCGTGGCCGCGCGGTGCTGACCGCGCTCGGTCCGTTCGACATCGGCCAGGCTGCGGTCGTGATCGACGGCCATGTGGTGGCCGTCGAGGATATCGAGGGCACCGACGCGCTGCTCGCGCGCGTGGCGCGCCTGCGCGAAGAGGGCCGGATCCGCGCTGCCACCGGGCGGGGCGTGCTGGTGAAGGTCCCGAAGAGCGGGCAGGATTTACGCTTCGACCTGCCGACGATCGGTCCGCGCACCCTCGAGGGCGTTGCCGCCGCAGGGCTCGCCGGGATCGCCGTCATCGCCGGCAACACCATCGCCGCCGAGCCGCAGGCGATGATCGCGCTCGCCGACGCCAAATATCTCTTCGTCATCGGCCTGCCGGCGTGATGCAAGGCCGCGATCCCAAGCGCAAGATATTCCTGATCGCGACGGAGGAATCCGGCGACCGGCTCGGCAGCGCCTTGATGAAGGTGCTGCGCCAGCGGCTCGGCGACGGCGTGCAGTTCGTCGGCGTCGGCGGCCGCACCATGGCGCGTGAGGGGCTGGACTCGCTGTTTCCGATCGAGGAACTCTCGATCGTCGGGTTCGCCGCGGTGATGCAGCAATTGCCAAAGATCCTGCGGCTGATCCGCGAGATCGTGGACGCCGTAGCGGAGGCCGCGCCCGACGCGCTCGTCATCATCGACAGTCCCGACTTCACCCACCGTGTCGCCCGCCGGGTGCGGGCGCGCAATCCTGCGATCCCGGTCGTCGACTATGTCTCGCCGCAGCTCTGGGCCTGGCGACCGGGACGGGCGCGGACCATGCTCGGCTATGTCGATCACGTGCTCGGCCTGTTGCCGTTCGAGCCGGAGGAATATCGCAAGCTCGGCGGGCCGCCATGCAGCTATGTCGGCCATCCCCTGGTCGAGCAATTGCCCTCGCTGCGGCCGAACGCGGAGGAGCAGAAACGCCGCGATGGCGAGCCGCCGGTTTTGCTGGTGCTGCCCGGCAGCCGCCGCAGCGAGATCAGGCACCATCTCGGCGTGTTCGGCGCGACGCTCGGCCGATTGCGGGCGGAAACCCGCGCGTTCGAACTGATGCTGCCGACCATGCCGCATCTCGAAGCCACCATCCGCGAAGGGATCGCGAGCTGGCCGGTCAAGCCTCAAATCGTGGTCGGCGAGAGCGAGAAGCGGGCGGCCTTCCGGATCGCGCATGCCGCGCTGGCAAAGTCCGGCACGGTGACGCTGGAGCTCGCGCTGTCGGGCATTCCGATGGTGACGGCCTATCGCGTCAGCGCGATCGAAGCCTTCATCCTGCGCCGCGCCGTCAACGTCTCCTCGGTGATCCTCGCCAATCTGGTGATCGGCAAGGATGTCATTCCGGAGTTTCTGCAGGAGGAGTGCACGCCGGAGAGGCTGGCGCCTGCGCTATCGGAGCTGCTGACGGACTCACCGCTGCGCAAGCGGCAGGTCGAAGCGTTCGCCCAGCTCGATCAGATCATGTCGACCGGCAACAAGTCGCCGAGCGTTCTTGCCGCCGACATCGTGCTCGCAACGATGCGCAAGGGCCGGCAAACAAGCTAGGACATGTACTCATGGACGTCGGCTTACCAGCGCAAAGCGGAAGTCTCCCACCTTGGGCGTGATCGGCGGCTTTTGATCCACAGCGGACGAGGCGTATCAAAGCCAAGACTTTGCGCAGCTTGATGGCCATTGTAAATCCGAGACCGCAAGGGAGCCGATCCGATGGCAGTCTATATCTGGATCTTTGGTGCGGCGGTCTTCGCCGGACTTGAGCTCTATCTAGGAGTGCACGCCCTACGAAACTCAGCTCCCGGCGTCGAACGCAAGGGGGTGATGTTCTTCCGAAAGTTCGCCGGGCAACTGGACAAAGCGTTGTTCAATGAAGAAGGGCAAAAATATCGCGGTTGGATGATCAGAAATGAAATAGCTTATTGTTTTTGGATTTTTGTGATCGGACTTTTCTAGGTCTCATCGGCTTGAGCAAGGCGGTCGCGCGAAGTTCCGCTTGTGGGCCCGTAGCGGACCTGTCGTGGCATGTTGCGCGAGACAGCTTTTGACCCTGAGCGGAATTCAACAGAGTCTGGCAAGCGCGCGCAGCGTGAGCCCGGAACAATTTTTACCGAAAGTTGTTGAGGCTCAAGTTTATCTGATGTCGTTTCTATCCTGGCACGAGGCCAGCTTGGTCCAGCTTGAGGCCCCCGAGCTTGTTGAGGAGTTGCGGTCGGCCTTTCGTTCGGTCGAACTCTAAGGAAAAATGCCATGACGAAAAGCACGCTCGATCTGGCACGTGCCAGGTTAAAGGCATACGTCCATAAGGATCGGACCGCAATCGAAGCGCTTCTTGCGGACGATTATCACTTCTCAAGTCCAATCGATAATGAGTTGGATCGTGCGACTTATCTGCGCCGCTGCTGGCCCAACAGCGAAAAAACCAGTTCGTTCGATGAAGTGATCGCGATCGAGGATGGAAACCGAGCAGTCATCCTCTATGAGGCAACTGCTGCAGGGGGCCACAGGTTTCGTAATTGTGAGGTGACCACCGCTCGCGGAGACAAGATCGTTCGGGTGGAAGTCTACTTTGGATGGGATATGCCTCACAAGGCTCCGAAGGGCGGCTTTGTCGAAAATGACGGCGAGGGTCGCGCTTAGCAGGATGCCGAAGCGAGCCTGTCTTCCGTGCGTCGGCTTGTGGCCCAACTCGGACCCAGGGTGAGGTACGCCAACGCGACTGCTATCGGATACGGAGCGCACCTCTACGATGCAGTTCGGGTTTGTGAGTGCCGCTCTAGCCGAGACCAGCGTCGACCTGGAAACACTGACGCGTGATGCGCTGGCTCTCGTCGGAGGCGAGGAACAGCGCCATGTTGGCGATGTCCTCGGGTGTCACCGCGTCGGGAATGGCCTGGCGCGTGCGCAGCTCGGCGATGCTCTGCTCGTCCGGATACCAGAGCCGGCGCTGACGCTCGGTGATCACCATGCCGGGCGCAATCGCGTTGACGCGGATGCGGTCGGGACCGACCGACCGGGCCAGTGAGTTGGTGAAGCCGACGATCGCGGCCTTTGCCGCGGCATAGACCGGCAGCGCCGGCGCGCCGCGCATCCAGGCGATCGATGACATGTTGATGATCGAACCGCCGCCGCGTGCCTGCATCTGCGGCACCACGGCTTGAGCTGCAAAGAAGACGTGCTTGAGATTGACGCCGATCATCCAATCGAACTCGGCGGGCGTCACCTCGGCCAGCACCTGACGCTGATCGTTGGCGGCGTTGTTGACGAGGATTGCGGCATCGCCAAGCGATCCCCGGACCTGCGCCATGGCGCCGCGCAAGGCGTCGATGTCGAGGAGATCGCACGGCACGAACAATGGTGCGGTCCCGGACGCGGCCTTTACCTCCGCGACGAGCGTCCGGCCGGCTGCCTCGTCGAGATCCAGGAAGGCGACGCGGGCGCCTTGGGCCGCGAACGCCCGCACGAAGGCGGCACCGATGCCGCTGGCGCCACCGGTGATCAACACCACGCGGTCCTCAAGTCCGGTATAGGTCGTCTTTGTCATGCGATCAGTCGCTCCGTCTCGGGGTCGAACAGGCAGATGCGCCGCGTATCGAGTGCGAAGGGGGCTTGCGTCCCGGGCGTGGGGCGGATGTCCGGCGAGATGCGCGCAAGTGCCGCTTCGCCGCCCAGCCGCAGCAGAACGATGGTCTCGGCCCCGGTGGGTTCGACCATCTCCACCGGCGCGTTGACGACGATGGGCGCCTCGCTGGAAAACACGCGGCTGCCCTCGGCGATGCATTCAGGCCTGATTCCGAACACCACCTCGCGGCCGACGAACGGCGCCGCCGCGTCGTATCCCTGAAGGCGGAGACGAATCTCATCCGGCCGCCCGGTGCCGATCACGACCACCAGTCCATCGGCATCGCCCTCGAGCCGCGCCGGCATGGTGTTCATTGGCGGCGAGCCCATGAAGCGGGCAACGAACAGATTAGCGGGATAGCGATACACCGTATCGGGATCGGCAAACTGCTGCACCACGCCCCGGTGCATCACCGCGATCCGCGTCGCCATCGTCATCGCCTCGATCTGGTCGTGGGTGACATAGACGATGGTGGCGCCGATGCGCTGATGCAGCCGCTTGATCTCCATCCGCATCTCGACGCGCAGCTTGGCGTCGAGATTGGAGAGCGGCTCGTCGAACAGGAACAGCAGGGGATCGCGCACCAGCGCCCGGCCCATCGCCACGCGCTGGCGCTGGCCACCTGAGAGCTGTGACGGCTTGCGGCCGAGCAGGGGCTCGATCTGGAGCAGGCGGGCCACGTTCGCCAGCGCCTTCTCCTGCTCCGCCTTCGGCACGTGGCGGCATTCCATGCCGAAGGTGATGTTCTGGCGCACCGTCATCGACGGGTAGAGCGCGTAGGACTGGAACACCATGGCGATGTCGCGATCCTTGGGCGGGACGTCGTTGACGACGCGCCCGCCGATCTCCACGGTGCCTGCGCTCGGGCGGTCGAGCCCGGCGACGATGTTGAGCAGCGTGGACTTGCCGCAGCCGGAGGGCCCGACCAGCACGGTGAACTCGCCGCTCTCGATGTCGAGGTTGATCCCCTTCAACACCTCCAGATTGGCGTAGCGTTTCGACAGGGCCCGAATGCTCAACGCGGCCATGACCCCTCCATCATTTCACGGCTCCCGCGGTCAGGCCGCGTACGAAGTACTTGCCGCCGATCAGATAGATCAGCAGCGTGGGCAGAGCGGCGATCATAACCGCGGCGCTCTGCACGCCATGCTGCGGGATGTCGGCGACCGCCGCGGACAGCGCGATCAGCGCCGCGGTGACCGGCTGCTGCTGACCGGTCGTGAACGTCACGCCGTAGAGAAACTCGTTCCAGATATGGGTGAACTGCCAGATCACGGTGACGACCAGGATCGGCGGCGACAGCGGCAGGATGATGCGCCAGAAAATGCGAAAGAACCCGGCGCCATCGATGCGCGCGGCTCTGATCAATTCCTGCGGAATGGCAACGTAGTAGTTTCGGCAGAACAGGAGGGTGAAGGAGAGCCCCTGGATCGTGTGGATCAGGACCAGGCCGGTGAGCGTGTTCATCAGGCCCGTATCGCGCAGCACGATGGTCCAGGGCAGCAAACGCATCTGCTGCGGAAGGAAGATGCCGAGCGTGACGATCCCGTAAATCCAGCTGTCGCCGCGAAAGCGCCAGAGCGAAACGGCGTAACCGGCGATCGCGCCGAGCAGGGTGGAGAAAACGGTCGCGGGAACGGTCACGAGCGCGGAGTTCAGCATGTACGGCCGGATGCCGGCGCAGGTCTCGGCGACGCAGAAACCGCTCCAGGCGGCGGCGTAGTTGCTCCAGGCCAAATGTTGCGGCCAGCCGATCATCGAACCCTGCGCGATCTCCTCGTTGGTACGGAGCGAGTTCAGCACGACCACAGCCAATGGCGCGAGCCATGCTGCAGCAACCAGCGACAGGATGAGATAGATCAGAATCCGGCTTGGTGCGACGCTTCGCTCACGCATGGATCGTCCGCCGTCGCTGGACATAACGCCACGCTGCGTAGGGCAGCAAAACTCCGAGAAGAAGCAGCAACATGAGGACTGCCGCCGCCGCGCCCCGTCCGAGCAGGCTGCGCTGGAACATCAGATCATAGACGACGAGTGCCGGCAGCTGGGTCGCGATGCCAGGCCCGCCATTGGTGAGCGCGCGGACGAGGTCGAAGGTCGAGATCGCGAACTGCAGCTGGATGACGATGACGGTGATGGTGATCGGCCAAAGCGTCGGCAGGATGACGCGCCGGTACATCCTGACAGCTCCGGCACCGTCGATCTGCGCGGCCTTGATCAGGTCGGCATCGACGGAGCGGAGGCCGGCGAGGAAGAGCGCCATGGCAAAACCCGAGGATTGCCAGATCGCCGCGATCACGATGGTCCAGATGGCCATGTCGCGGTCGATCAGCCAGTCGAACCGGAAGGAGGTCCAGCCGAGGTCGTGGACCAGCTTCTGGATGCCAAGGCCGGGATTGAGCAGCCAGCTCCAGACCGTGCCGGTGACCACGAACGACACCGCCAGGGGATAGAGGAAGATGGAGCGCAGCACGTTCTCGCCGCGAATGCGCTGATCGAGCAGGATGGCAAGGATGAGGCCGGTCGCCAGACTGAGCAACACGAAGGCACTGCCAAACAGCACCAGATTGTCCAAAGCGATCTGCCAGTTCCGCGATGCCGCGACCGCGGAATAGTTGCGCAAACCCACCCAGCCCGAAACCGGGACAAGAGTGGAGGGTGTGAACGATATCCAGATCGTCCACAGCGTAAACGCAATGAGGTGCGCGGCGGACAACAGCAGCGGCACCCAGATCGTCAGAACTTCGGGCAGCCGGCGTACCCAGTCAGAAGCCGCCGGCCGACCCGGTCGTGTCGAGACGGCGATGGTCAACGTGAGCTCTCGACCGCCTCGGCGAGCCGTGTGGCGGCTTGCTCCGGCGTGATCGTCTTGTTCTTCACGTACTCCGTGATCACGTCGATCATCGCTGCCGTCATACCGTTCTCCTGCGCCATGTTGTGCGCAAGACTGAGGACGGCCTGGTTGCTGGCGATGGCGTCTTTCAGCGCGGCTGCGGTGCGCCGTTGACCGTCCGACCAGCCTTCGCCGGACAGATCGACATCGGTGCGCACGGGGATCGATCCCGTGATCTGCGAATACATCGTCTGGATCGCCGGATCCATCACGAGCTGGGCCATCAGCGCCTGACCGGCCTGCAGATCGGGCTCTTTGCGCTGCCAGAAGATGAAGGCGTCGGCATTCAACAGGAAGACCGGCTTGCCGTTGTCGCTGGGACCCGGGGCGATCATGAAGTCCTCGAACTTGAACCCGGCGTTGCGCAACACGCCCTGCGCCCAACCGCCCATGATCATCATGCCCATGTCGCCGTCGACGAAACGCTTCAGATTGGTCGAAAAGTGCTGGGCGCCGACGTTGGGGTCCATCCAGTTGGCAATCTTGCGGACCTGCACGAATGCAGCCTTGATCTCGGGGGCCTTCAGGGCCTTCTCGTCGAGATTCATGATAGCCGCGCGGTATACGGCGGGACTGATGCCTGCCAAGGCGGCTTCAAACTTCTGCCCGTCGTCCGGGCGGGTCCCACCGTTGGCGACGGGATAGGCGACGCCGCCCGCCTTCATCTTGTCGGCGAGATCGTTGAACTCGGCCCAGGTGACGGGGATCTTGTCGGCCTTGGCCTTGTCCATCGCGCGTTTGGAGAGAAACAGCATGTTGGTGCTGTAGATCTGCAACGGCAGCGCGATCCACTTGCCGCCCGGCTTGTGCAATTTTGCAAGGTCCGGAGCGACGACCTTTTCGTAACCGGCGGCAGCGACAAGCGCGTCGAGATCGACGGTCGGAGCAATCTTCGACCAGGCCGCGATCTCGGGGCCCTTGAGCTGCGAACAGGCCGGCGGATCGCCGGCGATGATCTGGGCACGCAGCTTGTTCATCATCTCGGTGGTGAAGCCGGGGACGGGCGAGTGCTGCCAGGTGCCGCCCTTCTCCTCGAATTTCTTGCCGAGCGCCGTGATCGCGGCGCCATCGCTGCCTGCGGACCATTGCGAGATCGCGGTCAGGCGCGGCTTGGGCGCGCCTTGCGCGCGGGCAAAGGCCGGCAGCGCGAGCGTGGCCACAGATCCGGCGAGCAGACGGCGCCTTGTTGTCGTGATCGGCATGGCAAGTTCCTCCCGGTGTGAACGTGTTGGCGCGTTGAAGCCGCGCCGGCTCAGGGCGTTTCAGGCGGCCTCCGTCGATGCGGCCGCCATGCCGCCGCGGGAAGCGAGGCAGAACGCCGCGAACGCCAGCGCGGCCCGCGGATCATTGCCGTTCGATGGCGGCACGAAAGCGAGCGACACTTGCGCATGCTTGCGGCCGCCGAGCAGGCTAGCGTCGACACCGTCACCCAGCGCCTTACGATCGTCCTCCGCAAGGAGGGACGGCCAGCCGGAGATGGCCACGCCGTGACAGGGCTTGACGTTCAGCGTGTTGCCGATCGCGAGGCCGAGGCGATACAGCCGTTGCCGCAGCTCCTGCCGCACGCGCGAGGAGATCGGGATCGCGGTCTCCCAATCGCTACCAGGCTCGAGCAGCTCCGGCTCGGGCACGCCGAGCAGTTCGGCGAGCGCCGGCAGCGAGGTAAAGGCTTCGACGCAGCCATGATGGCCACAGCGGCACCGTGGTCCGTCGGTGCCGAACACCATGTGTCCGAGCTCGACCGGCTGGAGCGCTCCGTCCTCGATCGGATCGTCCATCCAGGCGCCCGCGACGCCCTGGCCGACGAAAACGAAGAGATGCGCGCCGCTGAACGGATAGTTTTCCGTGCGGCAACGGTGAAAGATGGCATGCGCCACCACCGAGTTGGTGAACTCGACCGGCACGCCCGCAAACATCTCGCCGAGCATGTCGCTGATACGCCCGACATGGCAGGGAATGATCGGATTGCCAAACTCGCTCAACCGGCCGAGGCCTGGAATCGTGATGCCGATCTGCGCCAGCGTGACGCGGCGCCGCCGCGTCCAGTTGCGCAGCAAGGTCACTGCTTCGCGAAACGCGCGGCCGACGGTCTCGACGGTCGGCTTCTTCGGCAGCGGCACACGCTCGGTGTCATGCAGTTCGCCCGACAGGCTGCCGACGCCGACGCTAAGCCACCCGCTGTTCAGCTCGAGGGCCGCGAGCGCCACCGACTCGTCGAGCGACACGAGGCCCGTCGGGCCGCCGACATAGGGGGCAGGGCGCCGCACTTCCTCGATCAGGCCGTCGGCCTTCAGATCGAACAGGATGCGCGACAGGCTTGCTTCCGACAGGCGCACGGCCTTGGCCAGCGGCGGGCGAAACGAACCGCCCGACTGCAGCAGATGAGTCAAAATGGCAGCACGCGTCTGCCGCCGACTTCTCGGCTGCTCCGGCATTTCCATCCCTGTCGTCATTCTTACTTAGTGTAAGAATGCGCGCGGAGCATTTCGACTGTCGAGCGTTCGAGGCGGGATGCCCGGACTTGTTGTTGTGCGCGGCAGCAAATCGCCCTTGTCCAGGACTGCTGCCATAAGGCTGTCAGCAGTCGGGGAAGATGATCGCGATGATGATCCAGCCCGTACGAGGTCTGCCCAATGACGCGATATCGGCTGCACTGCGTGAGCGCATCCGGCAATTCGTTCAAGGTCGCCCTGTTTCTCAATTGCGCCGGGATCGACTGGGAGCCGGTTGGCGTCGACTTCGCAGGCGGTGAGACCCGCGATCCATCCTGGCGCGCCACGACCAACGAGATGGGTGAGATACCGGTGCTCGAAGTGGACGGCCGGCGCCTTAGTCAGTCAGGCGCGATCCTGGAATGGCTTGCCGAGACCCATGGCGTGTTCGGTCCGTCGAATGCGGAAGAACGGTTTGAGATGTCGCGCTGGCTGTTGTTCGACAATCACCGTTTGACTGGCAGCTTTGCCGCGCATCGGGTTCTGCATTCCATGACGCTGGTGCCGCCACACCCGGATGTGCTGGCTTATATGCGAGCGAGAACGCACGGCGCATTGTCGATCGTCGAGAAGCATCTCGCTGATCGTCGCTTCATGCTAGGCGACCGCCCGACGATCATCGACTTCTCGCTCGCTGGATATCTGTTTTATCCGGTCGAGGAGACCGGGTTCGATCTTCGTGCGGCGTTTCCGGCGATCGATGCCTGGCGCGGGCTGATTGCGGCGCTGCCGGGTTGGAAGCAGCCCTATGAGATGATGCCGGTTGGAAATTCGTTGCCGCTGGTCCGCTCTGCGACCAGCGCGCCGAGCGCGCAATCGTAGGGCCCGAAAAGCGAAGTGTGCTCACTTTTTTTTTCCTCAGTCGCGGAGAGGCGGTGTGCACGCTTCGCCTTGCCCACCCTCAAAGTCCCGCAAACAAAAACGGCGCCATCGCGAGATGGCGCCGTTTCGAAATGCAGTAATGGCTGGACCTTACTTCCGGTCCTTGATCGCCACGTAGTCGCGGCTGGTGACGCCGGTGTAGAGCTGGCGCGGACGGCCGATCTTCTGCTGCGGGTCCTCGATCATCTCGCTCCACTGGCTGATCCAGCCGACGGTGCGGGCGACCGCGAACAGCACGGTGAACATCGAGACCGGGAAGCCCATCGCCTTCAGCGTGATGCCCGAATAGAAATCGACGTTCGGGTAGAGCTTGCGGTCGATGAAGTACTGGTCGCTGAGCGCGATCCGCTCGAGCTCGAGCGCCACCTTCAGCATCGGATCGTCGCCATGGCCGGTCTCCTTGAGCACGGCGTGACACATCTTCTGCATGATCTTGGCGCGCGGATCGTAGTTCTTGTAGACGCGATGGCCGAAGCCCATCAGGCGGACTTCGGAGTTCTTGTCCTTCACCTTGGCGATGAACTCGGGGATCTTGTCCACGCTGCCGATTTCGGCGAGCATTGCCAGTGCGGCTTCGTTGGCGCCACCATGCGCCGGGCCCCAGAGGCAGGCAATGCCGGCGGCGATGCAGGCGAACGGGTTGGCGCCGGATGAGCCGGCGATGCGCACCGTCGAGGTCGAGGCGTTCTGCTCGTGGTCGGCGTGCAGGATGAAGATCTTGTCCAGCGCTTCAGCCAGCACCGGGTTGATCTTGTACTCCTCGCACGGCACGGCGAAGCACATGTTGAGGAAGTTCTCGGCGAAGGAGAGCGAGTTCTTCGGATACACGAAGGGCTGGCCGACCGTGTACTTGTAGGCCATCGCCGCAAGCGTCGGGATCTTGGCGATCATGCGCATGGAAGCGATCATGCGCTGCTTGGGATCGTTGATGTCGGTGCTATCGTGGTAGAACGCGGCGAGCGCGCCGACGGACGCCACCATCACCGCCATCGGATGAGCGTCGCGGCGGAAGCCCTGGAAGAAGCGGGCCATCTGCTCGTGCACCATCGTGTGATGGATCACGCGGTCGTCGAAGTCCTTCTTCTGCGCGGCGGTCGGCAGCTCTCCGTAGAGCAGCAGGTAGCAGGTCTCGAGGAAGTCGCCGTTCTCGGCGAGCTGCTCGATCGGGTAGCCGCGGTATTCCAGCACGCCCGCGTCGCCGTCGATATAGGTGATCTTGGACTGGCAGCTCGCGGTGGAGGTGAAGCCGGGATCGTAGGTGAACAGGCCGGACTGGCCGTAGAGCTTGCCGATATCGATGACGTCAGGTCCGACGCTGCCGCTGTGGATCGGGAGATCGTAATTCTTGTTTCCGACCGTCAGCGTGGCGGTCTTATTGCTTGATTTTGCGTCCATCAGAGGTCCCCGATGTGTGGTGAAACGGGCCGGACCCGGAAGGCCCCGATGAGATAATGGGGCAGGCCGGATGTTCCAGAAGGTACGGGTCAGATGGGTATATTATTGCTGTGTGCGCTGCAAGATGGCGCCGCGCATGGTCGACTTACGTCGTAGCTAGTCCTTGCCCAGTCTTGCCTAGTCCTTGGCCTGATCCTCAAGCCGGCCCAGACTTTCCTGGCGTCCCAGCACGTCCAAAACCTCGAATATACCAGGCGACGTGGTGCGGCCGGTCAGTGCGGCCCGCAAGGGCTGGGCGACCGCGCCGAGCTTGAGACTGTTTTCCTCGGCAAAAGCACGGAGCGCGGCTTCCGTGCTGGCGCCGCTCCACGTCTCCACATTCTCCAGCGCGGAATGAAGCTGGCCGATCAGCTTGCGGTTCTCGTCCGTCAGCTGCGCCGCTGCCTTCGGATCGAGCTCCAGCGGCCGGTCGGCAAAGATGAAATAGGCGCTGTCGATCAGCTCGATCAGCGTCTTGGCGCGCTCCTTCAGGGCCGGCATGGCCTTGAGAAGCTGTGCACGCGTGGCGCCGTTCAACTTGGCCTTGATCTCGTCGCGGCTGGGCACGATGTGGTCGAGCACGTCCTCGAACGCCTTCACGAGTGATTGATCGTCGGCGTGGCGGATGTAGTGGCCGTTGAGGTTTTCCAGCTTGGCGAAATCGAAGCGCGCCGCGCCGCGGCCGACGCTGGCGAGGTCGAACGCCGCGATCATCTCCTCGGTCGAAAAAATCTCCTGGTCGCCATGGCTCCAGCCGAGCCGGACCAGGTAGTTGCGGAGCGCGGCCGGGAGGTATCCCATGGCGCGGTAGGCATCGACGCCGAGTGCACCGTGGCGCTTGGACAGTTTTGAGCCGTCCGGGCCGTGGATCAGGGGAATGTGGGACATGCTCGGCAGGGCCCAGCCCATGGCGTCGTAGATCTGCTTCTGGCGGGCCGCGTTGATCAGATGGTCGTCGCCGCGGATGACATGGGTGACGCCCATGTCATGGTCGTCGACCACCACCGCGAGCATGTAGGTCGGGTTGCCATCGCCGCGCAGCAGCACGAGATCGTCGAGGTTCTCGTTCTGCCAGACCACGCGGCCCTGGACCTGGTCCTCGATCACGGTCTCGCCAGTCTGCGGCGCGCGCAGCCGGATCGTCGGCTTGACATCGCTCGGGGCGGTTGCCGGATCGCGGTCGCGCCACAGCCCGTCATAGAGGCGGGTGCGGCCCTCGGCGCGCGCCTTCTCGCGCATGGCGGTGAGTTCTTCGGCGGTGGCGTAGCAACGGTAGGCCTTGCCGTCGGCAAGCAGCTGCTCGGCGACCTCGCGGTGGCGGGCGGCGCGGCTGAACTGGTAGATGACGTCGCCATCATGGTCGAGCTCCAGCCATTTCAAACCGTCGAGGATGGCGCCGATCGCAGCCTCCGTGGAGCGCTCCCGGTCGGTATCCTCGATCCGGAGCAGCATCTTGCCGCCGTGCTTCTTCGCATAGAGCCAGTTGAACAGCGCCGTGCGGGCGCCCCCGATATGGAGGAAGCCGGTCGGGGAAGGAGCAAAGCGGGTGACGACGGAATCGGTCATTCTTGGCAGGGCCTATGCATTGGAAGCGGTGGTATATAACAGGACCGGAGCATAACTAAAGCCCGGCAGCGGACCGCCAAGCCCATGCTTAAGCCCTTGGCTCAGCCACGCGAATTTGGCAGAAGGACCGCTGATTTCCCTACAGGATTTTCGTAATGACAGAACCGGTGGCGAACGAGGTTGGGCGCGATTTCATTCGTGACATCATCCAGGCCGACCTCGACCAGGCCAAATACAGGGAGATCGTGACCCGGTTCCCGCCGGAGCCGAACGGCTATTTGCATATCGGCCACGCCAAGTCGATCGCACTCAATTTCGGCATCGCCCAGGAGTTTCCGGGCCGCTGCCATCTGCGCTTCGACGACACCAATCCGGTCAAGGAAGAGCAGGAATACATCGATTCCATCCAGGCCGACGTGCGCTGGCTCGGGTACGACTGGGGCAAGAACCTGTTCTTCGCCTCGGATTATTTCGACCGCCTGTACGAATGGGCGGAGAAGCTGATCCGCGACGGGCTCGCCTATGTCGACGACCAGACCCAGGAGGAGATCCGCCTCGCGCGCGGCACGCTGACCGAGCCCGGCAAGAACTCGCCGTTCCGCGACCGCAGCGTGGATGAAAACCTCGATTTGTTCCGCCGCATGAAGGCGGGCGAATTCCCGAACGGCGCGCGCGTGCTGCGGGCCAAGATCGACATGTCCTCGGGCAACATCAATCTGCGCGATCCCGTGCTGTACCGCATCCTGCATGCGCACCATCCGCGCACCGGGACCAAGTGGAGCATCTATCCGAGCTACGACTATGCCCACGGCCAGTCGGACGCAATCGAGGGCATCACGCACTCGATCTGCACGCTGGAATTCGAGGACCATCGTCCGCTCTACGATTGGTTCATCGAAAAGCTGCCGGTGCCGTCGAAGCCGCATCAGTACGAATTCGCGCGGCTGAACCTGACCTACACGCTGCTGTCCAAGCGCGTGCTGACCCAGCTCGTCCGCGAGGGCCATGTCGCGGGCTGGGATGATCCGCGCATGCCGACCATGGCGGGGATGCGCCGCCGCGGCGTGCCGCCGGCGGCCCTTCGCGAATTCGTCAAGCGGATCGGCGTCGCCAAGGCCAACAGCGTCGTCGACGTCGGCATGCTCGAGTTCTGCATCCGCGAGGAGCTGAACCGCAGCTCACAGCGGCGCATGGGCGTGCTGCGGCCCCTGAAAGTGGTGATCGAGAACTATCCGGAAGGGCAGGTCGAGGAGCTCGAGGCGATCAACCACCCCGACGATCCCAGCGCCGGCACGCGCAAGATTACGTTTGGCCGCGAGATCTACATCGAGCATGACGATTTCATGGAGAACCCGCCGAAAAAATTCTTCCGCCTGTCGCCGGGCAACGAGGTGCGGTTGCGCTATGCCTATTTCGTCAAATGCACCGGCGTGATCAAGAATGACGCGGGCGAGGTGGTGGAGCTGCGCTGCACCTACGATCCCGCGACCAAGGGCGGCAACGCGCCGGACGGCCGCAAGGTCAAGGCGACTATGCACTGGCTGCCGGCGGCGACGTCCGTGCCCGCGGAAATCCGCATCTACAATCAGCTGTTCGCCAACCCGAGCCCGGACGCATCGAACTTCGCGGCCGACCTCAATCCGCAGTCGCTGGAAATTCTCGCTGACGCACGGATCGAGGCATCGGTTGCGGAGAGCAATTCGACGGAGCCGATGCAGTTCGAGCGCCAGGGCTATTTCATCCGCGACAAGGACTCGACGCCGGGAAAGCCGGTGTTTTCGCGGACCATCGGTCTGCGCGATACGTTCGCGAAAGAAGTCGCCAAGGGCTGACAAGGATTGGGCACATGAGCAACGAAGCCGACACCATCGTTTCCGCCGTCATCGGGAAATGGTGCGCCGGCTTCGCGACGCTCGACGCGGCCACGCTGTCGTCGCTCTATGCAGAGAGGGCGTTCTTCTTTGGCTCCAACCCAAAACTCTATCGGGGCAGGGACGGTGTTGCCGACTATTTCAACGGCCTGCCGCGCTGGCGCAAGCCGAGCGCGGTGTTTTCCGAGGTGCAGGCGGCCCAGGCCGGCCCTGATCTGATCAATATGGCCGCAACTATTGCGTTCGACCTCGCCGGCGAGCGTCCCGACCTCGTCGTCAAGATGAGCTGGGTCATCATCCGCGAGGACGGTGACTGGAAGATCGTCAATCACCACGCTTCGTCGCAGGCGCCGCTGATCTGACGAGCGGCCGCACACGGCTTCGTCATTCCCGCGAGAGAACGAACGCACGCTCCGCGCGTTGGGGTGGATCCAAACAAGGAACCCACCATGCAGAACATCGCAGAGCATATGGAAGTCATCGGCGCCGACGGCGTCCATATTGGCACCGTCGACAAGGTCGAAGGCAATCGCATCAAGCTGACCAAGAAGGACAGCGGCGAGGGCAGCCACAAGGGCCATCATCACTTCATCGACAAGGGCCTCGTCGCCGATGTCGAGGGCAACAAGGTCCGGCTATCGGCCAAGGCGGATGTCGCCGTGACGATGGAAGAGGAAAAGTAGGGCTGGGTCCCTTCGTTCCCGATCCGTACCGCTATTCGCCCGCCTGCACGTTCCGGTAGCTTCGGCTTTCGTTGCGTATCGTCAGGTGCAGGGAATGGCGGAGCCGGGCCGGTCGGTACGGTCGCAGGGGATCGCGGGGACCTGGCCCGCGGGCCGTACTGCGTCCGCGGGCGGTCTTGCGCCTGCAGGCTTCGACCTCTGGACTTCGCGGGTCGAGACCGTGCGTGCGTGGGTACGCGCCGAAGCCGGCGCCGGCCGGCTGTTGCCGTGGGTGCCGGTAGCGTTTGGCTGCGGCATCGCGCTTTATTTCTCCGCCGATCATGAACCCGTGCTCTGGGTCGTTGCCGCGACTTCCGTCGCGCTCACGCTTGGCGCCATCCTCCTGCGGCGGAGCCGGCTGTTCGCCCCGGCGCTTCTGATCGCGGCGGTCGCGGCCGGCCTTGCCGTCGCGACCTGGAAGACGGCGCGCATCGCCCATCCGGTGCTGGCCAAGCCGCTCTATTCGGTGTCGTTGTCGGGCTTCGTCGAGGCCCGCGACATCCGCGAGCGTACTGACCGTTTCGTGCTTCGTGTCTCCGCGATGGAGGCGCAGCGCAGCGATGTCAAGCTCGAGCGCGTGCGCCTCTCGGTGCGCAAGGGCACCGCGCCCGAGGTCGGCAGCTTCGTTCAGTTGAAGGCACGGCTGATGCCGCCGCTCGCGCCGGTGCGGCCCGGTAGCTACGACTTTTCGCGTGACATGTTCTTCCAGGGCATCGGCGCCTCCGGTTTCGCAATGGGCGCAATCATTGCGGCGCCGCCGCCTGAGACCGGCGGCTTGCGGCTGCGTTACGCGGCCTTCATGCAAGGCCTGCGCGATGCGATCGACGCCCGCATCCGCGCGACGCTCGACGGCGACAACCGCGCGATCGCGACCGCGCTGCTCACGGGGCGGCGCGATGCGATCACCACGCCGGTCAACGACGCGATGTTCATCTCAGGCCTCGGACATGTGCTCTCGATCTCCGGCTACCACATGGCGGTCGTTGCCGGTGTGGTGTTCTTTGCGGTGCGCGCGTTGCTGGCTCTGATCCCGGGACTGGCGGCCGGCTTCGCCATCAAGAAATGGTCGGCGGCCGCGGCGCTGATCGCGGCTGCGTTCTACCTGCTGCTGTCGGGCGCGGAAGTCGCCACCCAAAGATCGTTCTTCATGACCGCAGTGGTGCTGATCGCGGTGATGGTCGATCGCCGTGCCATCACCTTCCGCACGCTGGCGGTGGCCGCGCTGATCGTGCTGGCGGTCGCGCCGGAGGCGCTGGTGCATCCGAGCTTCCAGATGTCGTTTGCGGCAACGCTCGGGCTCGTCGCACTGGTGCAGATCGGCATGCCGAACCTGTTCGCGTCGCCCGATCATTCCACGACCGCACGCATCGCGATGTGGGGTGGGCGCGAGATCGCGATGCTGTTCATGGCCTCGCTGATCGCGGGGCTTGCGACCACGCCCTATGCCGCCTTCCATTTCCACCGCGTCACGCCGTTCGGCGTGCTCGCCAATCTTGCGGCTATGCCGGTGGTCTCGGCGCTGGTCATGCCGGCGGGGCTGCTTGGCCTGCTCGCGGCGCCGTTCGGGCTCGACAGCATGTTCTGGTGGCTGATGGGGATCGGCATCGACTGGATGATCACGGTTACACGCTGGGTCGCGGCATTGCCGGGTGCGGTCGGCCGTGTCCCGGCTTTCGGCATCGCGCCGCTGATCGCGGCAAGCCTGGGGATCATCGTGCTGGGCCTGTTGCGCACGCCGCTGCGCTGGTCCGGCGCCCTGGTGCTGCTGGGCGCGATCCTCTGGGGGCTGGCGGTGCCGCAGCCCGACGTCCTGATTGCCGGGGACGGCCAGAGCGTCGCGGTGCGAGGCAGGGACGGATATCTGCACCTGATCAGGACGAGCAAGGACAGCTTTCTGCTCAAGGAATGGCTCGCGGCCGACGCAGATCCGCGCGATGCCGGCAGTCCCTCGCTGTCCGCCGGCGTGTCCTGCGACGAATCCGGCTGCGTGACGCCACTCGCCGACGGGCGGCTGGTCGCGCTGGCCCTGCGCATCGACGCGCTGGCGGACGATTGCAGCCGCGCTGCGCTGGTGGTGACGGCACGTCCAGCGCCGCCCGATTGCGCCGCGATGGTGGTCGATCGGCCGCGGCTCGCCAGCCAGAGCGCGCTGGCGCTGACGAAGCGCGGGGACGGTTTTGCGGTACAGGCGGTGCGGGCAAGAGGCACGAGCCGCCCCTGGTTGCCGGCCAGCGCCGGCGAAGGCGATTTCGACGGCAGTCTTGAGCCGAATGGTCTTGCGCCGAAGAGCCTTGCACCGAAGGCGGCCGCGCCCCGCAACCGGGACGCAACGCCGGCCGAGACCGACTTGCAGGCCGAGGATTGAGCGGACAACGCCCTAGAGATACCAGGCCAGCACGGCGTCGAGCCCTGAATTGCCCATGACCGGGAGCGCCACCATCCGGCTCAGTCCGGATGCGCGGGCCTCAAGGCCGGCGACCGAGCCGTCACGCGCGAACTCGTCGTTGAGCGCGGGCATGCCGGTGGCCCAGGCCCCGCCGATGCTGCCTTCGCGCCTGGCGATGGATTTTTCCGCATACAGCGCGGCAAGGTCGGTCTGCGCGCTGCAATCGCCGTCGCGAAACACCAGCGCCGAGCGGCTCTCGTTCGGGATCCAGATCTCGAAGCGTCGCGCAATCGGCGTGGCCTGCGCGGAGAGGAATGTGAGAACCCAGGTCTGGTCCGTGCCGGTCCGGTAGGGCACGCCGACTCCGAGATTGATCCCGACCTTGGCGGCGTCCTCCCAGCGCAGGAAGCTCTTGGCGTCGTGCAGGTCCTTGATGATCAGCGGCAGGCCCGCCTTCCAGGTGCGGCCAGGCAGGCCAAAGCCGCGCGGAAATTTGGTGTGGCGGGAGTTGAACTCGAACATGTCGGCGGCGCCGTAATAGCCATCGACGAGCCCCATCTCGTGGGAGATATCAGGGTCGTTGTGCCAGAGCTCGATCGCGCCGACATGCGCTTCGTCGTCGCCGCAGAACAGCACCATCACGGCTTGCAGGAATTCGCCTGCAAACACCGGCACCGCGACGCCGCAGGTAAGGCCGGCCGCGAGCGCCTGATCGGTCCGCTTGAGATAGGAGTTGGCGAATTTGGTGAGGATCACGGGGTGGCCCGAGGCCCAGGCCTTGCCGGGAAGTCCCTCGTCGTATCCGAAGTGCAGGTCTTCGCTGACGGCCTTGAACGCGGACAGCCCTTCGCCGTAGAGGCCCCCACCGAATTCCAGCCGCATGCGCGTCTGGTCGGGCACCCAGAGTTCAACGACGCGAAGGAAGGTTTTCATCGAGCGTGTCCGCCGTCTCAAGCCATGACAGCATCGGTCATTTGGCTGCGAAGCGGACGTTCAAAATTCAGGCAGGACGGCTCAAACTTCGTGCGGCGCGGAGGCGCAATCGCTGGGCCGATCCGATCGGATTTCGCTGGACGCAAACCACACCGTCTCGCCGGCCACGGCCGGCGATGGCACTTCAATTCTGGCCTCCGACCTCGTGGCCGGAGTGCGGCGGCGTCACCCGATCGGCAGGTGCGTGATGGTCGGCTGCCGGTCGGTGATGATCTGCGCCTTCTCGCGCTCTGTGACCGGCTGGGTCACCGGCAGTTGCAGCACGGTTGCCTGCTGGCCTTCGACGAGCTGGGTCACCAGCACGTATTTGCCGTCGGGGAATTCGATCGCATCATGATGGCGGTCGGGAATGTGCGGATCGATCTTGCCGAACTTGCCGACGCGGGAATTGATCGTGCGCGTCCAGATCCAGCGATTGTCGTAGCGGACGTTGTCGGCGAAGGCGAGCTCCGTTCCCGGCAGCAGGCAGACAGCCACTGTCGGATCGGCTGCGGACGCAAAACCGCGCGTCGAGGTGCCGCGGAAGGTTGTCGTGACGACCGTCTCGCCGACTTCGGCGGGGCGCGACGCGACGGCATGCAGGCTGTAGTCACACATCGGGTGCTCCTCATGTTGGGATAGCGACCCGCGTCTCTTATCGAGGCGCAGGCCTCTATCAGAGTTGAAGCACGCGAAGCTCTGCTTGGTTGTGGGCAAATCTGCGGCTGGTTTCCGCAGGCCTCGATCACATTATCTTTCCTGAATCCGCTTGGAACAAAGCTTGCGCCCGGACATTTCGGTCGCGCGCATCAGCGGCCCGCGGGCGCTGACCAGCCAACATACGGCCAGCTCGGTTGCGATGGCTGCGCGATTGCATTGCGGGCGTTGCGGAATTGTTGCTCGCTGGCCGCCGCTTCCTTGCGGACATGATGACGCGATGGTGCGGCAAGGGCTTGCGACGCTGATACTGCGATCAGCGCCGCCGCAACTGTGGTCAAAACGATCTGGCGCATGGTTGTCTCCTCGAACTGTTGAGGCCAACGAAGCGGTGTTGCTTCGTGGACGTCGCGAGGATGTAGCGCCGGAGCAGGGGCCGGATAATCTGCGCAGAACCAGAAAGACTATCCAGCCGAAGCGGACAATCATCCGCTCCGATCTCTGATCGGCGGTGCCGATCGAAGGCGCGCGAGGCGCCAAGCGCTTCCGGTACCAAGCGCTTCCGGTATCAAGCGCTTCCGGTATCAGGTATGTCCGCTATCAGTACTTCCGGTACAGCCCGATCAGCTTGCCCTGAATCTTTACTCGGTTCGGCGGCAGGATGCGCACCTCATAGGCCGCGTTGGCGGGCTCGAGCGCGATCGAGGCGCCGCGGCGGCGGAAGCGCTTGAGGGTGGCTTCCTCGTCGTCGATCAGCGCCACCACGATGTCGCCGGTATCGGCGCTCTCGTTGCGCTGGATCAGCGCCATGTCGCCGTCGAGGATGCCGGCCTCGACCATGGAATCGCCGCGCACTTCGAGCGCGTAGTGCTCGCCCGAGCCGAGCATGTCAGGCGGTACGCTGATAGTGTGGCTGCGGGTCTGCAACGCCTCGATCGGCGTGCCGGCCGCGATGCGGCCCATGACCGGCACCGCGACGGGACGCTCGCCGTCGTCCGCGGGCAGGCTGGAGCTCGCGCGCACCTTGCCGAGATTGCCCTCGATGACGCTCGGCGTGAAGCCGCGGCGGCTGCCGGCGGCGACCTGGAGTTCGGGCAGCTTGATCACCTCGATCGCACGGGCGCGGTTGGGCAGGCGCCGGATGAAGCCCCGCTCCTCGAGCGCCGTGATCAGGCGATGAATGCCCGACTTCGAGCGCAGGTCGAGCGCATCCTTCATCTCGTCGAAGGAGGGCGGCACGCCGCTTTCCTTCAGACGTTCACTGATGAATCGCAGAAGCTCGTATTGTTTGCGCGTTAACATCTCGACCAAAGTCCCCCGGTTGATGTCGTTCGATTCCGAGACGCTGAATTCAGCAATAAGCCGCTACATGCTCGAAACAAATCATGAACGGACACTATATGTTCGATATGTGTTCCGCAACTGCTTAATTTACCGTGAACAGAGCGAAGTTCGCGGAACGCGCGTTATGGAAGCGCTCACACGGGGAGCCGCAACACCTCGCAGGCGCTGCCTGCTTCGGCCTTCGGCGCGAACGGCGCGCGCACGAGAAGTACTTGCGCCGCAGCAAGATTCGCAAGCAGCGAAGAGTCCTGATGGCTGACGGGAAGGGCGAGCAGCGTGCCGTCGTCGCGCTGCTCCAGGCGCGCGCGCAGATAGTCCTCGCGCTGGTCGTTGGCGCCGACGTCGCGGCCCAGCACCGCGCGCTCCCGGAGGTGATGGATCGCCGATCGACCCGACAACGCGCGAATCAGCGGCACCATGAACAGGAAGGCGCACACATAGGACGACACGGGATTGCCCGGCAGGCCGATCACGCGCATTGCGCCGAGCCGTCCATGCATCATCGGCTTGCCCGGCCGCATCGCGATCTTCCAGAACGCCATCGCGGTGCCTTCGTCGCTGAGCGCCCGCTGGACCAGATCGTGGTCGCCGACCGATGCGCCGCCGGTCGTGATCAGGATGTCGGCGCCGCTCTCGCGGGCGCGGCGGATACCGGCGGTGGTGGCCTCCAGCGTATCGGCGGCAATACCGAGGTCGATGGTGTCGGCACCCTCGCTGCGGGCGAGCGCATGCAGGGCGTAGCCGTTGGAATAGACGATCTGGCCGTGACCGGGCGTCGTGCCCGGCATCACCAGTTCGTCGCCGGTGGCGAGGATCGCGACCTTCGGACGCCTGATAACGGCGAGGTGCGGGTAGTTCATCCCGGCGGCGAGCGCGAGGTCGCGCTCGGTGAGACGGCTTCCCTTGCGCAGCAGCACGTCGCCCTCGCGGAAATCGACACCGGCGGGCCGAATGTGCCGTCCCGCGATCGCGGCCTCCTTGATCGTGATGCGCTTGCCGTCCGCGACCGTGTCCTCCTGGATCACGACGGCATCGGCGCCATCGGGAACGACGCCGCCCGTGAAGATCCGCACGGCCTCGCCGGCGCCGACCGTCCCCGCGAACGGCCGACCGGCTGCGACCTCGCCGATGACGGTGAGCCTCGAATCGGTCGTCGCGGCATCGGTCGCGCGCACCGCGTAGCCGTCCATCGCCGACATCGCCTGCGGCGGCTGCGTACGCCGCGCCGCGCCGTCGCGCGCGAGCACGCGATGGAAGGCTTGGTCGAGGGAAACCATCTCTTCAGGCAGCGGCTCCGCACCCGCCAGCACCGCGGCAAGCGCGTCAGATACCGGCATCAAGGCCACGGCGAAAACTCCTGCTCGGCACGTTCTGGCGAATGTTCCGCGAGTGTTCTAGCCGAGCCCGGGCGCAGAGGCAAAATACCACGGCGGACGCGTTCAGCGCGCCGCATCACCTTGGATTGAAAGGCAAGATCACGCCCGGCGAGGCAGGGTTCGAAGAACGAGACAGATCGGCAGGAGAGTGGCCAAGGCAAGGACGGGAATCCCGAGCGCCATGGCCGGCATCGGTCAGCTCTCCGTCTGTCCGTCCAGACCGATGCCCAGTGTGACGTCGGGAGCTTTGGGGCCTCTGTCCGGCATCGGATCGGCCTGTGATTTCAGGTCGGCGGCCTTGCTGATCAGCTTGGCGGAAAGCTCAGAATCCGAAGTGGTTCTGGCGAATTTCATCAGCAGAGAGGCCTGCTTAGTAAGATAGGTTTTGCCTAACACGAGGATACTTCCGATGTAGAATTTCCAGCCGGAGTCATGAGTCCGGAGGACGGCATTCGTTCCCGGAACTCTGTGCAAAAATGCACAAAGGGTTTCAGTTCCAAAATTTTCGTCGGAAAAGTTCCGAAGATGGCGGTTTGGCAATCCATGACTCACCGACCCGTAATCAAATTCCCAGGGCTTTGAGGGCGTTCCCCACGTCGAGCGGCGAGGTCACGTGCACGGCGGTCAAGCCGCGCGCCCGTGCTCCCTCGACGTTCTCGGCGAGGTCGTCGAAGAACACGATTCGGCTCGCCGGCACGCCGATCGCCGACACGACATGGTCGAAGGCTTCCGCATCGGGTTTGCGCAGGCCGATGCTGGACGACAGATACAGCTCGCGGAAATGGCCGAGGAGGCCGGCATATTCCTTCGAGAAATAGTCCACATGCGGCCGGTTGGTGTTGGAGAAGGCGTACAGCGGCATCTGCTTCGCCGCACGCGGCAGCAGCGCGGCGATGTCAGGCATTTCGCCGGCGAAGATCGCGTTCCAGCCCTCCAGGAACTGCGCGTCCGAAATGCCGATTCCGAGCGAAGCTCGCAACGAGGCGAAATAGTCCGCGTCGCTGATTTTCCCCATCTCATGCAGCCGATAGGCTTCGCTGTCCCGCACATAGCGCGCGACGATGGCGTTGGGCTTGCAGCCGGCATGTCCCGCCCAGCAGGCGATCGCCCTGGAGAAATCGATATCGAGCACGACGCGCCCGAGATCGAACAGAAGCGCATCCGCGGCTCCGGGAGAGAGCGATGTCATTGCATCCTTTCACTCAGTATCGACAAGTCAGTAATGGTAAGGCTCGTGGTCGAACAGCGGAAACGCGCTGAATACGCTCGGCGCGTTGGTTGCGGTCGCCGCATGCAGGCACGATTTGTCGACCTCGGCGAACGAGGTCGCACCCAAGAGGCCGAGGCAGCGCACAACTTCGTCCTCGAGCAGCTCCAGCATGCGCGCCACGCCGGCTTCGCCGGCGGCCGCCAGCGCCCAGCATTGCAGCCGGCCGATGCCGACGAGGTCGGCGCCCGCCGCGATTGCCTTGACGATGTCGGTCCCGCGACAGACGCCGCCATCGACCATGATTTTTGCGCGGCCCTTCACCGCGTCGACGATTTCAGGCAGTACGTGCATGGCACCGCGGCCGTGATCGAGCTGACGGCCGCCATGGTTTGAGACGTAGATCCAATCGACGCCGTGATCGATCGCGATCTGCCCGTCCTCTGCGGTGGCGATGCCCTTGATGATCAGCGGGATCTTGAACTTGTCCTTGATCATCTTCACCGTCCGCCACTCCAGACCCTTCTGGTAATCGCCGCCGGTGGCGCGCAGACGGCTCTCGCGAACATAGCGCTTGGCGATGTCACGTTCGCGGCGGCTGTAATGGGCGGTGTCGACCGTCAGGCAGAAGGCGGCATAGGCATTCTTCTCGGCCCGGCTGACGACGTCGGCGACGAAGGCGTCGTCGCCGCGCACATAGAGCTGGTAGAGTCGCAGCGCGTCGGGTGCCGCCTCGGCGGTCTTCTCGAGGCCGGGCTCGGACACCGAACTCAGCATGTGCGCCGCACCGAAAGTGCCGCAGGCGCGAGCCACGCTCGCCGCGCCGTCCGGATCGAAGATCTCGAGCGCGCCGACGGGGGCGAGCACCACCGGCAGGCGCAGCTTGCGGCCGAATTGCTCGACCGAGCCGACGACCTTGCGGACATCGCGCAGCACGCGCGGGCGGAAGGCGATTTCGTCCAGGGCCATGCGGTTGCGACGCATCGTGGTCTCGGTCTCGGCTGCGCCGACGATATAATCCCAGGCATTCTGGTTGAGGTTGGAACGCGCTTTCCGGATGAATTCGTGCAGATTCTGGAACGGCTCGTCGCTGGCGCCGAGTTCGACGTTTCTTTCCGGCCCGATGCGGGGTGCTTCGTTCATTGTTTTCCTCCCGAGAATTTGAAGCCTTGTCTCATCGCCTAACCCGTCCGGCCCTTCTAAACCATCCTAAAATCGCATGGCTGCGAGGCGCGGGCCAGCCGGCCGCACCCGGCTGCGCATGAACGGGCTGCAACGTTGCCAAAAGTTTAGGGCCGGACGAAGGGATTCTTGCGGGGTGTACCCGCCGGCGTGGTATCCCGGCCTTGAAGAAACCAGAATGGTATTGTGAGAAGCGGACTGGATCGCCATTTGCATGGCGGTTTCCAAGCCCCAAAGAGACCCCAGAACCGCGACGAACCGCGAAGCAAAAAGGCCAGCCTATCCATGCGGAAAACCCTGCTGTTCCCCTTGGGCGCGCTCTCGGGAGCGTGTCTGACCCTTCTGGTAGCCAGTCCGCACGGCGGCGTATGGGCAGCACGGGCGGCAGCGAGCGCGGATGACGCCTATTCCCAGCTCAATTTGTTCGGCACGGTGTTCGAGCGGGTGAAGGCGAGCTATGTCGAGAAGCCCGACAATGCCAAGCTGATCGAAGGCGCGATCACGGGCATGGTGACCTCGCTCGATCCGCACTCGCGCTACATGAACGACAAGGCCTGGACCGAGATGCAGGAGACCACCTCCGGCGAGTTCGGCGGGCTCGGCATCGAGGTCACCATGGAGGAGGGCCTCGTCAAGGTCGTCTCGCCGATCGACGACACGCCGGCATCCAAGGCCGGCATCATGTCGGGCGACCTCATCAGCAAGATCGACGGCGACGCGGTGCAGGGCATGACACTCGAGCAGGCCGTCAACAAGATGAAGGGGCCGGTCGACACCCAGACCAAGCTCACGATCGTGCGCAAGGGAGCCGACGCCCCGCTCGACGTCGCCATCAAGCGCGAGATCATCCATGTGCGCCCGGTGCGCTTCCACGTCGAGAACGGCGATATCGGCTATATCCGCGTCACCTCGTTCAACGAGCAGACCACCGATGGCCTGAAAAAGGCGATCGCATCGATCTCCAGGGACGTGCCGCCGGAGAAGCTGGTGGGCTATGTGATGGACCTGCGCAACAATCCAGGCGGGCTGCTCGACCAGGCCGTATCGGTGTCGAGCGCCTTCCTGCAGCGCGGCGAGGTCGTCTCGACCCGCGGCCGCAATCCGGAAGAGACCCAGCGTTTCACCGCGCATGGTGGCGACCTCACCAAGGGCAAGCCGCTGGTGGTTCTCGTCAATGGCGGCTCGGCCTCGGCCTCGGAGATCGTGGCCGGCGCGCTGCATGACCACAAGCGCGCGACGCTGATCGGCACGCGCTCGTTCGGCAAGGGCTCGGTGCAGACCATCATTCCGCTCGGCACCGGCAATGGCGCGCTGGCGCTGACCACGGCGCGCTACTACACGCCGTCGGGCCGCTCGATCCAGGCCCAGGGCATCGCGCCCGACATCGAGATCCTCCAGGACGTGCCGCCCGAGCTGAAGGGCCGGATGGACACCATGGCGGAGTCCCAGATGCGCGGCCATTTGCAGGCCGCTGATGGCACCGAGCAGACCGGCTCGCAGTCCTATGTCCCGCCGGAAGAGAAGGACGACAAGGCCCTGCATACGGCCTACGACTTCCTGCACGGCCAGACCGCAAACGCGGTCGCCGCCAAGCCCGCGCCGAAGGCCGCGGTGCCGAACTAAGCCTTTGCGACCTCCAGACATCGCCCGGGAGCGGACCACCGCTCCCGGGCGCGTTCGTTTGGGGACGCCGTCTCA
This sequence comes from Bradyrhizobium sp. 21, assembly GCF_023073335.1. Taxonomy (GTDB): domain Bacteria; phylum Pseudomonadota; class Alphaproteobacteria; order Rhizobiales; family Xanthobacteraceae; genus Bradyrhizobium. The sequence goes on along the minus strand of NZ_JADPJG010000006.1, from coordinate 57,712 downwards.
ACCCGGATTCATGGCAAAGGTCGCCTCGTAGCGAGCCTCGCGCTCGGTCTTAACTGTGTCATGGCGACGCCGGAGATCGCGAGCAGGCCGCCGATCATCAACTTTGGCGTCATGTGTTCGCCAAGGAACAACACGCTCGACATCAAGGCGAACACCGGAAGCAGCAGACCGAAGGGCGCGACGCGACCCATGGAGCAGCGCCCGATCAGCCAGAACCAAAGGCCAAACCCGACAATTCCTCCGATGAAAATCGTGTAGGCGAGCGCCAGCCAACCACGTCCATCCGCCGTGACAAGGCTCGCGATTTGTCCATGTTCGAGGAGCAGCGACATCAACATGACCTGCGGCACCGTGAGCAGCGAGGACCACCCCATCAACATCAGGGGATCGAAAGGGCCGTAGCGTTTCGTCAAGACGTTTGACACCGCAAATGCGAAGGCCGCCCCGACGACGAGCAGCAGTGGAAGCGTGTTTGCCGACAGGCCGGGCCCCGCTGCCAACACGACCACGCCGACGAATGCAAGCGCCACTCCGGCGGACGTGGTGAGAGATGGCTTCTCCGCGAGCAGCGGCCACGCCAACAGGACGGTGAAGGGCGTTGCGAGTTGATATGCGACGGCGGACATGCTTCCCGAGCCGAGCCCAAGGCCAACATAGAACAGCCCGAAGTTCAGCCCGCCGAGGAAAACCGAAATGGCCGCGATCGGGCCGAACTGTTGACGCGTGGGCCGTTTGACGAACGGAACGAGCAGCAGCGCGATGGCCAGGAAGCGCAGTGCGAGGAAGAACAGAGGCGGAAATTCCGTCACGCCCACCTTGATGGCCACGAACTGGTAACCCCAGAGCAAGGGGACGGCCACAGCACACACGATCTGGATGGCGGACATGGCATTCTTTCTTTCAAGACCATTTGGTCTAAATATGAGCGCGCCAGCAGCGCAGGCGGCGATGGCCTCCCTACCTGATGAAGCGGTCGAGGAGGGCGTCAACGGTGGCTTGCGACGTGACCCGCGCCGGTGCCGTTTTTCCAACCACGCGCAGCCCCTCGACGAAACAGACAAGAATTTTGGCGACACTTGGAGGCTCAACGCCATCGGCCAACCTGCCCGCCGCCTTCGCGCGGGACAGTGCATCAGCCACCCTGGTCTCCATGGCTTTGAAAAAGCTGCCGACGCGACGATCAACTTCAGCGTCACGGCCAGCCAGTTCCATGGCTGTGGCCACCAGCAGGCATCCGCGCCGACCGTTGGCACCGCTCGTTCGGTCAACGTAGCCGGCAAGGTAGGCCCGCAAGGCCTCGACCGGCTCCCTGCGGGGGTCGAGTTCGACATCCATCCGTGTCAGGGCATCGGCGACGTAGCGATCGAGCGCTCGCAAGAACAGCGAGTGCTTGTCTCCGAAAGCGGCGTAAAGGCTGCCACGCGAGAGCTTCGTCGCTCGAAGAAGGTCCGGCAGCGCCGTGGCATGATAGCCACGCGACCAGAACACACCCATCGCACGTTCGACAGCGGCTTCCGGGTCGAAACTTCGGGGGCGGCCACGGGGCAGCTGCACTGGGGTTGGGCGGCGCATCGACGGTATATAGACCAATCGGTCTTTAATTCCAAGCATTAGAGCCTCGAATTTTTTGCGTGTGTTGCGCTCTGATGGTTCGGGCGGTGGCCCGGCAATCCGGCCGTTATGAATGCCCTAACCTGCCTCGCGCCGGCGGCTCTCGCTGCTGCTACGCTGGGCGAGACGGCTGCGATGCAGCGCGAACAGCTCCAGCACCTTGTCGGCGGGCTTTGCGGCGCTGAACAGATAGCCCTGCATCTCCGAACAACCGAGCGCGCGGAGCAGCCGCTGCTGCTCCTCGGTCTCGACGCCCTCGGCCGTGGTGGTCATGCGGCGGGCGGCCGCCAAATTGACGACGGCCTGCACGATGCTGGCGGAGCCGTCGGGGCCGGCGATGTCGTTGACGAAGCAGCGGTCGATCTTGATCTTGTCGAACGGGAAGCGGTGCAGATAGCTCAGCGAGGAGTAGCCGGTGCCGAAATCGTCGAGCGCGATGCGCACGCCGATGGCGCGGAGCTGATGCAGGATCGCAAGCGCGGTGTCGTCGTCGCGGATCAGCACCGCCTCGGTAATCTCGAGCTCGAGCCGGCTCGCCGGAAAATTGGAGGCGGCGAGCGCCGCCATGATCTTCAGCGCCAGCGTGCCGCTCTTGAACTGCACCGGCGAGACGTTGACGGCGAGGCGGATGTCGTCAGGCCAGTTCGCCGCGTCCCGGCAGGCGGTCGCCAGCACCCATTCGCCGATCTCGTTGATCAGGCCGGTGTCCTCCGCGATCGGGATGAACTCGGCCGGCGAGACCATGCCGCGCTCGGGATGGCGCCAGCGCACCAGCGCCTCGCAACCGGTAATGCGGTCGTCCTTCAGGCCAAGGCAGGGCTGGTAATAGACCTCGAGGCCGCCTTGGAGCCCGCCTTGGGCGATGGCGTGGCGCAGGTCGATCTCGAGCTGCCGCCGCTCGTGGATCTTGGCATCCATCTCCGGCTCGAAAAAGCGATAGGTGCGGCGCCCGGCGGCTTTGGCGGCGTACATGGCCATGTCCGCGTTCTTCAGGATCTGGTCCAGCGCCGTTCCGTGTTCCGGTGCCAGCGCGATGCCGATGCTGGCGTCGGTGGCAAGATGATGGCCCATGCAGTCGAACGGCGCGCGGATGGCCTCAAAGACCCGCGCCACGAGCTCGTTGACCTGGTCCGGCGAGGTCACCGCGCTCTGCACAATGGCGAATTCGTCGCCGCCGAGCCGCGCCACGAAGTCCGCCGGGCCGGCGCAGCGGCGGAGGCTCTGCGCGACCGACTTCAGGAGTTCGTCGCCGACGAGATGGCCGAGCGCGTCGTTGACGCCCTTGAACTCGTCGATGTCGATGTAATGCACCGCGAGTTGTTCGCCGCCGGTGACGAGAGCCAGTTCCTCGCGCAGATGCTCGTGGAACATGGTGCGGTTGGGCAGGTCGGTCAGCGCGTCGTAATGAGCGAGATGGGTGATGCGCTCCTCGATGCGCCGGCGCTCGGTGATGTCCTCATGCGTCGCCACCCAGCCGCCGTCCGTAAGCGGTTCGTTGACGATCTGGATCGAGCGGCCGTCGGAGGTGTCGACAACCATGGAATTGCGCATATGGATGTCGCGCAGGACCCGTGCGACATACGAGTCGACATCGCCGGTGAACGAGCCGGTGGCCCTGCGGTGTGCAATGATGTCGTGGAAGCTGCAGCCGGGCCTGACAATTTCGGCCGATAGCCCATACATCTCGATGTAGCGCTGATTGCAGATCACGAGCTGCTGCGAGGCGTCGAACAGCAGCAGACCCTGGGTCATGTTGTTGACGGCGCGGTCGAGACGCTGCTTCTCCAGCGTCAGCCGTTCCCGCGAAAGGCGGTGCTGCTCCAGGAGCTTGCGCACAATTGCAATCAGCACCCCCGCGATGGCGAGCGCGGAAGAGGCGGCGACCGAGACCAGGATGCCGATCTGCTCGCGCCAGTCCGTCAGGGCCGCGGCGCGCGTCGTGGTGGCCATCATCAGAATCGGGAAATGGGGCAGGGCGTGCGAGGAGATCAGCCGGTCGTCGCCGTCGACGGGGCTGATGAAGCGGCCGGCGAAATGGTCGAGTCCGAACACCCTTTGCTGCGCGAACGGACCGTTCTTGAAATTCCGCCCCATCAATTCGCTGGAATGGGGATAACGGGCGAGCAGCGTGCCGTCCCGGTGCAGCATCGAGATCGTCGCGCCTTCGCCGAGCACGACGGACTCGAAGAATTTTTCGAAGTTCGCCGGCTCGATGCCGCGCCCGACCACGCCCAAGAACTCGCCGTTCGGTCCGACGATCTTGCGCACGATCAGGATGGTCCAGGCGCCGGAGACGCGACTATGCAGCGGCTCGATCAGGACGTCGGGCGCATTGGGATCGTACCGGAAGGTCCGGAAATAGGCGCGATCGGCCAAATTGACCTTGGGCACCGGCCATGTCGTCGACGAATTGATCAGATCGCCGTCGGCATCGATGATGTTGACGCCGCCCATGTAGGGCAGCGCCTCGATCTTCGAACGCAGCATCCGGTGGACGTCCTCGCCGGAGAGGCGCTTGCGATAGTCTGCCGCACTGGTGATGCCGCTCCCGCGAACGTGGTCGACGAAATCCTTCTGGATGACCGCGAAATCCTGCAATTGCTGGTCGAAATGATGGGCGAGCATCAGCACGGTGTTTTCCAGCTCGCGGCTGGAGTTGCGCAGCGCGCGTTCGCGGAAATTCTGCGCCATCAGCGTCGCGCCGACGGCAATCGCCGCGATCAGAAGTGTGCCGCCGACCACCAGCCAGCGGATCGGTCCGCTGCGCACGAAGGCCTGGCCAAAAAGGCGACTGCCAAATCTCGTCATCATGATCGTTCGTTGCCGTGCACACGCCAGGGTCAATTCTTGGCCCCGGAAACATCCGTTGGTTTACGGGAACGGGATGGAGGCGAAGTTAGCAAGGTGGGTTAATGCGCCATGAACGGGCACGCACAAAAGCAACCGATGCGCGGGAGGCGAGAGGTGCAGAAACTGCCGGGAGCTTGCGCGGGGCCGGACACTTCCTGCCGGTCATCGCGATGATCAATCGGAGCTTAACCATCTAAGGTGCTGGCGATCCTCAAGTCCGCATTGGCACACGAATTGCGAGCGCCTTCGCAACGATGCGGAAGGATACGATCATGAAGAATACTCTGAAGAATTTTCTCGCCGACGAAACCGGCGCAACCGCGATCGAGTACGGCCTGATCGCCGCCGGCATCGCGCTCGCGATCATCACCGTGGTGAACGGCATGGGCAGCAGGCTCAATTCGAAATTCGGGTCGATCAGTGCGTCGCTGAGGTAACCGTGCGCTCAGGCGCGGTAATGGCCGGACTTGCCGCCGAGCTTCTCGAGCAGATGGATACCCTCGATGCGCACGCCACGCTCGACCGCCTTGATCATGTCGTAGATGGTGAGGCAGGCGACCGAGACGGCGGTGAGCGCCTCCATCTCGACGCCAGTCGGGCCCGTGACCTTCACGCTGGCGCGGACGAGGCAGCCCGGCAGCTTTGCGTCGGGCTCGATGTCGACCGTCACCTTCGACAGTGCGAGCGGATGGCAGAGCGGGATCAGCTCTGAGGTGCGCTTGGCAGCCATGATGCCGGCGATGCGGGCGGTGCCGAGCACGTCGCCCTTCTTGGCATTGCCGGACACGATCAGGTCAAGCGTCGCCCTGGTCATGACGACGCGTCCTTCCGCGACTGCGAGCCGCTCGGTCGCGGGCTTGGCCGACACGTCAACCATGCGCGCCTCGCCAGAGGCGCCAATATGGGTGAGGGCCGTGCCGGCCTTGGTCCTGGCCGGTTTCGTAGTGGACGGCTTGCGCGCCATGTCAGCGCGTGCCCGTCGCGCGCGCCGTCGTCTCGCGTGCGAGCAGCGTGCGCGTGGCAGCTGTGACGTCGGCTTGCCGCATCAGGCTCTCGCCGACCAGGAAGGTCGACATGCCGACGCGCTCGAGCCTGGCGATATCGGCGGGCGTGAAGATGCCGCTCTCGCCGACCATCAGCCGGTCTCCGGGGACCAGCGGCGCCAGCGTCTCGCTGGTCGCCAGCGTGGTCTCGAAGGTGCGCAAATTGCGATTGTTGACGCCGATCATGGGCGAGCGCAGCTTCAGCGCGCGGTCGAGCTCGGCGCGGTCGTGGATCTCGATCAGCACGTCCATGCCGTAGGCGAGGGCGGCGTCTTCAAGATCCTTGGCGGTCGCATCGTCGAGCGCGTCCATGATGATGAGGATGCAATCGGCGCCATGGGCGCGAGCTTCGACCACCTGGTAGGGATCGAACATGAAATCCTTGCGCAGCACCGGCAGTGACGTTGCCGCACGCGCGGCCACCATGAAGTCGAGATGGCCCTGGAACGACGGCGTGTCGGTTAGCACCGACAGGCAGGCCGCGCCGCCGGCTTCATAGGCCTTGGCGAGCTGCGGCGGATCGAAATCGGCGCGGATCAGGCCCTTTGACGGCGAGGCCTTCTTGACCTCCGCGATCAGCGCGTAGTCGCCGTTGGCGTGCTTGGCCTGGATTGCGCGCACGAAGCCGCGCGGTGCGTCTTGCGCCTTGGCTTGCGCCTCCACGGTCGACAGCGGCCGCGCGCGCTTGGCCGCGGCGATCTCCTCGCGCTTGTAGGCTTCGATCTTGGTCAGGATATCCGACATGTCAGGCTCAGCCGTTGGAGACCGCGATCAGGTGTTTCAGCCGCGCGCTCGCCGCGCCGCTGTCGAGCGATTTTGCGCCGATCGCGACACCCTCCTTGAGGTCCCCGGCGCGTCCGGCCACCACCAACGCCGCGGCGGCGTTGATCAGCGCCACGTCGCGGTAGGGGCTCGGCTTGCCGTCGAGCACGCTCTGCAACGCGATCGCATTGGCGTCGGCATCGCCGCCCTTGAGTGCGCCGGGATCGCAGCGGGGCAGGCCGGCGTCCTCGGGCGTCACCTCGAAATTCCGGATCTCACCATTGTGGAGCGCGGAGACGAAGGTCGGGCCGGTGAGGGTGATTTCGTCGAGGCCATCGGATCCGTGCACGACCCAGGCGGATTCGGAGCCGAGGTTCTTGAGCACCTGCGCCAGCGGCTGCACCCATTGCCTGGAGAATACGCCGACCATCTGTCGCTTCACGCCGGCCGGATTGGACAAGGGGCCGAGCAGATTGAAGATGGTGCGTGTCGCGAGCTCCACCCGGGTCGGGCCAACGTTCTTCATGGCGGGATGATGGGCAGGGGCGAACATGAAGCCGATGCCGCATTCGCGGATGCAACGGCCGATCTGGTCCGGCCGGAGGTCGATCTTCACACCGAGCGAGGCCAGCACGTCGGCTGCGCCTGAGCGCGACGACAGTGCGCGATTGCCGTGCTTGGCGACCGGCAAGCCGGCGCCCGAAACCAGGAAGGAGGCGCAGGTCGAGACATTGACCGAGCCGGAGCCGTCGCCGCCGGTGCCGACGATGTCGACGGCGTCCGCGGGCGCGTCGACTGTGAGCATCTTGGAGCGCATCGCCGTAACAGCGCCGGTGATCTCATCCACGGTCTCGCCGCGCACGCGCAACGCCATCAGGAGGCCGCCCATCTGCGAGGGCGTGGCCTCGCCGGACATCATGGCGTCGAAGGCGGAAGCAGCTTCCCCACGCGACAGGCTGGCGCCGGTCGCCACTTTTCCAATGATCGATTTCAGGTCGTCCATCGCGTGCTTTCAACTCACTGGTTCGCGCCGGTCACCTGCGCGAAGGCGGCCTGATTAATGGTGGTCCCGATGTCGGTTTCAAGCTTGTTGACGTAGGACGCGACCTGCTCCTCGGTCCGCGCGCGGTCGAGGCTGTCCTTCAGCTTCTTGACCGCGTCGGAAGCGGCGTCGATCGCGGGATCGACGATCTCGGTGACGCGGAACACGATCACCTCGGCCCCGCCGGTGACCGGCGTCTGCCCGACGCCGTCCTTGGCGGCGCGGAAGGCTGCCGACACCACGGCCGCAGGCACGGAGGCGGGCGAGTCGTCGCGCTTGAAGCCTGTCGCGGTCTCGACCTTGGCGCCGATCGCGGCTGCTTCGTCGGCGAGCTTGCCGCCGGATTCGAGCTTCTGCACCATTTCGGTCGCCTTGACCTTCAGCTTGGTCGCGATCTGGTCCTGGCGCCAGCGCGCCTCGACCTGGTCGCGAACCTCGTCAAGATTGCGGTCGCGCGAGGGCGTGATGGCAAGCACGTCGTACCAGACATAACCGCCCTTGAACGAGATCGAGTCGTTGTCGACGCCGACATCGGTGTTGAAAGCCTGCGACACCACGTCGAGGCCCTGCGGAATGCCGGAGACCGCCTGGCCGTTCGGGGCGCGGCCGGAACGGTCGACGGCGTCGATGGTCACGGCGGAGAGGCCGAGCTTCTGTGCTGCGTCGATGACGCTGGCGCCGCCGCCGCGCTCGTCTTCCATCTTGTCACGGAGATCGGCGACCTTGACGCGCGCGCGCTCGATAGCGATCTCGCGCTTGATGTCGCCGGCAAAGCTCGCGTAGTTCGCCTCGTTGCCCGGCTCGATCTTGTCGACCTTGACGATCGACGTGCCGAGACGGCCCTGGATCGGCTGGCTGACCTCGCCCGCGGGAAGCGCGAAGACGGCGTCGCCGATTGCCGGATCGAGCGAAGACTTGGTCACGAGCCCGAGGTCGACGTCGGACGCGGTCAGTCCGCGCTCCTTGCCGAGATCCTCGAACGACATTCCGCCGGCGAGCCGCTCGCGTGCGGTCTGTGCTTCAGTGGCATTGGGGAAAACGATCTGATGAATCTGGCGCTTCTCGGGTGTGCCGAGCCGGTCCTTGCGCTGATCGAACACCTTCTTGGCATCCTCGTCGGACACCTCGCTCCATTTGCCGATCTCCTCCGGCGAGACCACGACGAAGGCGATCTTGCGATATTCGGGCGCGCGGAACTGGACCTTGTGATCCTCGAAATAGGCGGCCAGCGCCTCGGGCGAGGGCGCCTCGATCGTGCCAGCCTGGGCTGCGTCGAGCCTGACGAATTCAATGGCGCGCTGCTCGTTCTGGAAGCGCGTCAGCACCTCGAGCATCGCCTTCGGCGGCTCGAGGCCGGCACCGATCGTGCCGGTGATCTGCCGTCGCAGCGAGACCTTGCGCTGCTCGGCGACGTAGCGCTGCTCGGTATAGCCGAAATTGCGGATCACGGCCTGGAAGCGGTTCGAATCGAAGCTGCCGCCGACGCCCTTGAAGTTCGGGTCGTTCATGATGAGCTGGCGGATCTGGTCGTCGGACTGGCCGAGCCCGAGCCGGCGCGCCTCTTCGTCGAGGGCGGCTTCCGCGATCGTCTGCTGGAGCACCTGGCGGTCGAGCCCGAAGGCGCGGGCCTGGTCAGGCGACAGCGGACGGCCGGCCTGGCGGCCGATCTGCTGCAGCCGATCGGTGTAGATCTGGCGGAACTCGTTCAGCGAAATCTCGGTGCCGCCGACCTTGGCCACGGTGGATTGCCCAAAGCCCTTGAAGATGTCGGCAATGCCCCAAACGCCGAAACTGATGATCAGCACGCCCATCACCACGGCCATGATGCTCTTGCCGAGCCAGTTTGATGAGGCCTTGCGCATTCCTCGAAGCATTTGGTCCAACTTGTCTGGCAGGAGGGGAACGGGAGCGCGTCTTAATGCAGATTCAGCAAAAGCGCGTCACCAAATTGATCAATCATCATAAAGTGGCGGCTTTCCCCCCGCAACCTCAGGTCCAACAGGCTTTCGATCCCTGCGGTTAAAGGCCTCTGGTCTCTGGAACTGCCGCGGCACCTCTGCTAGCGCATGCACAAACCGAATTTTGCTGGAATTTGACATGACCGATGCCCTCCGAGCCCTGATCGCCGGCAACTGGAAAATGAACGGCCTGAAGACCTCGATTGCCGAATTCGACGCCATGCTCAATGGTGCGGCAGAGGTGGCCGGCAAGGCCGACCTGCTGGTCTGCCCGCCGGCGACCCTGATCGCAGCCTTTGCCGAGAAGGCGCGCGGCAAGACGGTCGCGGTCGGAGCCCAGGATTGCCATCCCAAGGCCTCCGGCGCCCATACCGGCGATATCGCCGCCGAAATGTTGGTGGATGCCGGTGCGACCGCCATCATCGTCGGCCATTCCGAGCGCCGCGCCGACCACGGCGAGGGCGATGCCCTGATCCGGCAGAAGGCCGAGGCCGCCTGGCGCGCCGGCGTGGTCGCGATCGTCTGCATCGGCGAGACGCAAGCCCAGCGCGATGCCGGTCAGACCCTGGACATCCTGCGCAGCCAGCTCACCGGCTCGCTGTCGGACGGCTCGACCGCCGCCAATCTGGTCGTGGCCTACGAGCCGGTCTGGGCAATCGGCACCGGCCTGACCCCTACGGCCCAGGATGTGGAGCAAATTCATGGGTTTATTCGGGAGTTCCTGACCTCCCGGTTCAAGGCCGATGGCGGGAGGATGCGCATCCTCTATGGCGGCTCGGTCAAGCCCTCGAACGCAGCCGAGCTGATGTCCGTGAAAAACGTCAACGGCGCACTGGTCGGCGGCGCCAGCCTGAAGGCGGCCGAATTCCTTGCCATTGCCAAGGGCTGCCCCTAGCTAAGGCGCTGCCCCTAGCTAAGCGCGGCCCTGGCTAATCCCAAAGCGTGGATCCTGGCCCGATCGGGGGTGGCAATGCCGTTTCCGATCGTGTAACACCGCGCAACTTCAGGAAAACCCGCGAAGCGCGATCGGCCGCCGTCTCGGCGCTGTCGGCTTGTGACGGAAGGACACTATGCAGACTGTTGTCATCGTCATTCACCTCATGATCGTCGCCGTCATGATCGGCGCCGTCCTGCTCCAGAAGTCGGAAGGCGGCGGCCTCGGCATGGGCGGCGGCGCGGGCTTCATGTCGAGTCGGGGCACCGCAAATCTCTTGTCGCGCACGACCGCGATCCTGGCTGCGGGCTTCTTCCTGACCAGCCTGTTCCTGTCCTGGCACGCGGGCTACAACCGCGCGCCTTCGTCGCTCATCGGCACACCGGCGTCGCAGACCCAGCCGGCCGGTGGCGGGCCGATCGCGCCGCCGACCTCGGGCGGCATCCTGGATTCGCTGAAGAAGGCCGACGAGCAGCAGCAGGCTCCGGCACCGAGCGGCCCGCAGGTACCGCGCTCGCAATAAAGCAGGGGGGCCATGCAGGGCGGCTTCTACCGTCCTGCATCAAAAGCCCCCATCAAGGCTCTGTCACCACTCTTACTTTTGGCTCACCCACAGGCCCGCAAAATCTTTGGGGCGGAATACGAATCGCTTTGGCGAATCGAATTCGAGGGATTAGAGGTTAAGCCCCATGGCGCGGTACATATTCATCACCGGCGGCGTGGTTTCTTCGCTCGGCAAGGGTCTGGCTTCAGCGGCACTCGGTGCCCTGTTGCAAGCCCGGGGCTACAAGGTCCGCCTCCGCAAGCTCGACCCCTATCTCAACCTCGACCCCGGAACGATGTCGCCGTATCAGCACGGCGAAGTGTTCGTGACCGATGACGGCGCGGAGACCGATCTCGATCTCGGTCACTACGAGCGCTTCACCGGCCGACCGGCGACGAAGCAAGACAACATCACGACCGGGCGCATCTACCAGGACATCATCTCCAAGGAGCGGCGCGGCGATTATCTCGGCGCCACCATCCAGGTGGTTCCGCATGTCACCAACGCCATCAAGGAATTCGTCCTCGACGGCAACGACGATTACGACTTCGTGCTGGTCGAGATCGGCGGCACCGTCGGCGACATCGAGGGCCTGCCGTTCTTCGAGGCGATCCGCCAGCTCAAGAACGAGCTGCCGCGCGATCACGCCATCTACATTCACCTGACTCTGCTGCCCTACATTCCGAGCGCCGGCGAGTTGAAGACGAAGCCGACGCAGCACTCGGTCAAGGAGCTGCGCTCGATCGGCATTCAGCCGGACATCCTGCTCTGCCGTACCGACCGCGAGATCCCGAAGGAGGAGCGGCGCAAGCTCGGGCTGTTCTGTAACGTGCGCGAGAGCGCCGTGATCGAGGCGCGCGACGCCGACAGCATCTACGCTGTCCCTCAGGCTTATCATGCCGCAGGCCTCGACGACGAAGTGCTCGCCGCCTTCGGCATCGGCTCGCGGATTCCGCCGGAGCTGCGGAGCTGGCAGCAGATCAACGAGCGCATCCGTAATCCCGAGGGCAACGTCACCATCGCCATCGTCGGCAAATATACCGGCATGAAGGATGCGTATAAGTCGCTGATCGAGGCGCTCTCGCATGGCGGCATCGCCAACAAGGTGAAGGTCAATCTCGACTGGATCGAGAGCGAGATCTTCGAGAAGGAAGATCCCGCGCCGTTCCTGGAGCACGTCAACGGCATTCTGGTGCCCGGCGGCTTCGGCCAGCGCGGCGCCGAAGGCAAGATCCGCGCGGCGCGGTTCGCGCGCGAGCGCGACGTGCCGTATTTCGGCATCTGCTTCGGCATGCAGATGGCGGTGATCGAGGCGGCGCGAAATCTCGTCGGCATCGAGGAGGCCAACTCCACCGAGTTCGGCCCCACCAAGGAGCCGCTGGTCGGCTTGATGACGGAATGGCTGCGCGGCAACGAGCTCGAGAAGCGCTCGAACGCGGGCGATCTCGGCGGCACAATGCGGCTAGGGGCCTACCCTGCGGCGCTCACGCGCGGCAGCCGCGTCTCCCAGGTCTATGGCGGCGCGACCGAGATTTCCGAGCGTCACCGCCACCGCTACGAGGTCAACACCGCCTACAAGGACCGCCTCGAGCAGCACGGCCTGAAATTCTCGGGCCTCTCGCCGGACGGCGTGCTGCCGGAGATCGTCGAGTACGAGGATCATCCCTGGTTCATCGGCGTCCAGTTCCACCCCGAGCTGAAGTCGCGGCCTTTTGAGCCTCATCCGCTGTTCGCCTCGTTCATTCAGGCGGCGATGGTGCAGAGCCGATTGGTGTAGTCAGCGACCTGGTCCCGGTTGTCTGAACAGAATCTTCGCGCCGTCGAATGAAGGGTCTGCCAGGACTGGGCCGCCATGCGTTACCCGCCGTCGGCAGAACCCCACTGATCGCCCTGTCAGATTTGCGGAGCCGGCTCTAACCGGTGCATCGATCTAACTCGATCCAGACATTTCCTGAACTCCAGTCTCAATCGCACCAGAGCTTCCGCATCGTGGGCAGCGATGACGTAAGACCACTTGCGAACCTTGTTAAGAGATCGGCTGAATACCGGGTTGTAGATGAAAACTCCGCATCCCGTTTTCCGGTCAAACCGCGGAAAATCATCTGCAGCCAGAAGGTCGCTCATGTCCACCAGTGGACAGTCTTCAATAAACCCGTATCGACTGTGGCTTCCCTCGATATCGAGACCCATTCTTTGCAAGAAGAAATAGGGGTACGTCGAGGAATTGAATCGCGGATTGAAGTCGACTGCCAAGATTTCCTGTTTCGCGGTGATGATATAGTCCACGCCGAATACACCCTGGAAGTCCGGTATCGCGTCAGCGATTTTTTCATTGAACTGCCAGATCGCCGACAGCTGCTCCGCGCTAAGCGCGTGCGGCGACAGGTTTCCCTTGAAGTGAAAGTTGCTGATGCGCTGCTTCAACGCGAACAGGCGCTCGGTGCGGTTCAAGATGCGAATCGACTGAGCAACGGGAGATGAAATTGCGGTATGGACGGCCTCGGCGAGGAGCGGATACTGCACGTTCTCGATGGCGGCTTGCAGCTGCTGGATGTTTTGTACGGTCGTCAGCTTGCGGTGATGTTCTTTGAGGATGATGTCGCGGTGACCCTGCCGGCGCGCGGCGGCAAAAAATTGCGACACCTCGGAGCTGTCCCGGCAGATTGCGCTGAAGGGCACCGGGACGCCCGCCTTCAACAGCGTTGAGTAGTTCCCGATTCTGTCGATGACCCTGTTGAACACTTCGACCGGAGGTATGCACTCAGCCGGACCGCTTGGAAGGCCGAGGATCTGGTCCAGTCTGAGATCGTGATACGAATAGTATGTCGAGAGGCAGGATCCTGGAACCGACAGAGCCGCCTTGACGAGCCGAAGGGCAGCGGGGTCCGCGACCAGATCATGCGATACGCTGGCGCTGCGTCTTGCGGGACTGATTATTTCGGCGGGGCGGCAGTCGAGCCCGGCGAGGTATTCGAGATAGCGGCTGCCAAATCCCAGTAGCTCGTGCATGACGCACCGTCTTGCGCCGAGCAGCATTGGGTTGGTGTCGAACTGGTCCCAATCGTCTTCACCCAGGACGTGATTCCAGTCATCGTGAAGGCAGACCGCACGGTCCATGAGACTCGTGAGTAGCTGGTATCCGGCGGATTCGTCGCAACGCGCGCCCATGTCGATCAAGCCTGTTCGAAGGTCAGCATGGGCCGGTTCGACGTTATTGTTCGTCCGTGCGCTCGCAGCCTCTTCCTGATCAAATAGGGAAGGCTGAAATTTCTTCGGTGCGCCTCTTCATCATAGGTATGAGGGCTACCAGCCAGCCTGGCGAGCTTGGCGCCGAGACTGCGCATGTCGAATGCTATTGGTGCGTCTGACGCAAGAACAAATCCCCAGGGCAGTCCGTAGGACGGGACATCGAGAAGATATGGTGATGTCGTCTGAAACAGTGTCGCGAGCGTGTCGTTTACGCTGGAAAAGAAATGACCTTGAATATGCTCAACCGGTCCCGCTTGCGTGACCAGGATCCCTCCGGGAGCAAGCGCGGTCTTCAACTTCTTGAAGTGTTCCTCGGTATAGAAGCCGACTGCTGCCGTGCCGGCAATTGCGTCCGCGACGTCGTTGAAGATCACGTCGAACGGTCCCTTGAGGCCATGCAGAAGGCTTCCGACATCGCCGAAGCTCAGGCGGATGTTCTTGCTCCAGTCGACGCCGAGGAACATGTGCGGCAAATGCTCCTGGCAGATCTCAAAAGCGCGGCGATCAATATCGATCATCTCGATCGAATTGACTGACGGGCACTTCATGGCCTCCCTGATAATCCCGCCGTTGGCGCCGCCGACGCACAGGACATTTTCCGATCTGTCCCGCGCGAGATAGGCCGGTAGCACGATGCCTTCATGATAGATCGCCTCGTCAAACTGCGTCGACTGAACGCGACCGTTGAGCAAGAGGCTCAAGCCATACCGCGCCAGCCGGACGATCTTGACGTTCTGTACAGGGGTGTCTTCTTCGTAGATGACCGCCTCGATACGATGGCAATGCCGCTCGTCGCGGTTCAGCCACTCCACCACTTCATGCATGTCGTTTCTCGAAAAATGGATCACATCCGCTCGGCAACAATGAGGGCGTAACCGAGCAAGCCCTGTTCGGTCAGCGAGAACTCGGCCCTGGCCAGGTCCAGGCTCGTGTCGAACTGCTTTTGGGACGTGCGCCGCATGAGTTCTTCCCTGCAGACAAGCCGCTCCCGGATTTGCGAGGCCTGGAGCGCTCTGAAATGCGGGCTCATGTCTTCAACCATCACGCTCCGGAACGAGGCCGCGCCCATGATCTCGATGTATTCGTCAGTCGAGTAGATCGCGGGACAGGCCCATCCGACTGTCGCAGCGTCATAGGACGGCTCGGGAATCAGACCTTTCCTGGTCCGCTCCATGAATGCCACGCGGCCTCCGGAGCGTATAAGCCGGCCGAGCTTCGCAAACAGCTCTGTGGCGTCGAAGTGACACCACGCACCTGTTCCGTAGGCGCCGTCAAATCGTTCAAGCTCGGATACATCGTAGAGGTTCTGCTGCCGAAGCGTTACCCGATCGGACGCAGGTGAACGGCTCACACGTTGTCGACCTCGAGCGATGTGCCTGGAGGAGATGTCAACGCCGATGATGTCCCACCCGAACTCTTCCGCATAAAGGCAGGCGACGGCGCCGGGCCCGCAGCCGCCGTCGAGCACCCGGGCGCCCGGCGGCAGAGCCATGGCCAGCCCCATCCG
Source organism: Bradyrhizobium sp. 21 (assembly GCF_023073335.1). Taxonomy (GTDB): domain Bacteria; phylum Pseudomonadota; class Alphaproteobacteria; order Rhizobiales; family Xanthobacteraceae; genus Bradyrhizobium. The sequence goes on along the minus strand of NZ_JADPJG010000006.1, from coordinate 42,212 downwards.
CCGCAGGTCGGAGGCGGTGTTGTCGCTGTACTGTCCGACATACTCCGACGGTCCGTACGCGCGCGGATAGATGAGTTCCTGCTCGGGTGCATTGTCGTCGAGCGCTTCGTCGTAAAGTTGGCGGACCCGCTCGAAATCCTCGGAATGAACACGCTGCATGTCAGGCCGGCTCCAGCTCCGCTGGGATCGTGGAGGTGTCAATCTCGCGTTCCCGAATGACGTCGATCTCGCCGTTCAGGCGGACGAGGACCTCCACCGGTGCAAACTGCCCAAGGAACTGCGTTGTGAGCGCGAAGCAATAGCTTCCGGCATGTTCAAGGCGCAGGATGTCCCCCTGGGCGAGGGTTGGAAGACGAACGCCCTTCGCGAGGTAATCCCGTGAATAGGTTGTGTTGCCAACGACGTCGCAGAGCTTGGCCTGGGGGCTGACATCGGTTTTGCCATTGACGGATACTGGGTGGTATTCGTCGTACATCAGCGGCCGGGGGAACTGGCTTACGCTTCCGTCGCAACCCACGATCAACCGGTCGGCGCGCTCCTTCAGATCGACGACGCTCGTGCAGAAGATCGCGGAGTCGCCGAACAGCGATCGCCCCGGTTCGAGGATCAACTTGATGGAACGCCCACGCTTCTCGGAATATCGCGTAAAACTATCGGTAATCGCCGCACCGTAGCTCGGATAGTCAAAGTAAACGCCGTTCAGTCCCTCGGTCGGGAACCCGCCACCGAGATCGACATATTGCAGGTCGGGGAATGCTTCGGCGGCGGAGAGAACCTCCTCGGTACCTGTCACCAAATAGCGGTAGTCGGCGATGTCTGTGCCGAGGTAGACGTGCACTCCCGCAATCGTGATGCCAAACAGGTCTGCGATCCGACACGCCTCGTGAAATTCGCTCGCGTAGATTCCGATCCGGCTCTCTTCGCCTGTAAAGACATTGCCGCGGGAGTTCTCGGCGATGTTGATCCTGATGCCGACAGACCGGCGCCCGCCGAGCTCCTGGACCAGCCTGCCGAACAGCTCGAGTTGCGGAAGTGAGTCGATGTTGATTTCCACGCCGCGCCGAATGAGATCACGAAGGGTCGCTTCGGTGATGCCCGTTGCCGTATAGATGATGTCGGAGTGGCCGAAGCCGCTTGCGCGCGCCAGAGCCAGATGCTTGGCCGAATTGACAAACACCTTCAATCCGCGCCGACGTATCAAGTCGAGAAGACAAACGTTGTTGTTTGCCATCGTAGCGAAGTGAATCGACTTGTTCTGATATCGGATTGAAGTGAATCGATCGATGCTGCTCAGGATCGATGCTTCGTCGTAGATGTAGCAGGGTGTACCATACGTCTCGACGACCGACTTCACGACTGGCGCGTTCAACATTTCTCACTCCTACTCCGGCAGTCGTGCACATAGCCGGTTCGCGCACGCTGAAAACCTAGGAACTATCCTAGGTTGGCCACGTCCACGCCAAAAAAGGCAAAGAGCGGCGTCGAGGGAGAACATGATGTGGTCATAATCAGCGCTACCGCTCGCGGGTTGAGCTGCAGCGCAAGTCGGGATGGGACGTTGTCATGAAGGCCAGCGCAGATGCCAGGAAGAGTAAAGCGGCGATTGCAGCATTTGCCAGAAAGCTGCGGTCAGCAACATAAAGCTGAGCGCCTATGCTTCCGCCTATCGCAGTCCCTGTCTGAAAGGCCGCCGCCAGGACCCCGTTCGCGCTGCCGCGCTGGTCTGGGGGGACGATGGACATCGTGAAATTTATCACGATGGGGAGCAGGATTGCGCGACACGCGCATACCAGGAAATAGGCCGCAATCTGCCCCGCAAGCATCGTCCCCAGAAACGGAAGGGCAGCGACCGATGTCGCGGTGAGCCCTGCCAGGACCGAGCGCGTCGCGCGATCCGAACCCAATTGGCCCCCGACAAATCCCGTAAAGAGTGCTCCCGCGAGGCCTCCCAGACCTCCGGCGAGGAAGATCAGGCTGACGTTGTAGCCTGTCTCGATGCTGGATCCTTGAGTGAGCAGCCACGATGGGTACATGGACAGAAACACGAACATTCCGCATGAATAGAGCGCATACCCCGTCAAGGGACGATGGAGAAGCCGATTCCGGAGCACTGAAAGGGTCTGGCCCAAATCGGATATCAAGCCCCGCTGGTTCGTGCGTGCCGCAGCGAATTGCGGCGGAGGCAGCCTGGAAATCATCACGGAAAGGAGGCCGGCATAAACCGCCAGCGCGAGAAACGACCAGCGCCACCCCGCCGTTTCAGCGATCAGGAGTGTGAGGGGGATTGCGAGCAGCTGGGCGAGCGAGGACGCCGCTGAGACGTAGCCGGTCACCTTCAATGTCTGCGTCCGGTCGAAATGATCAGGTATCGATGAGAAGATCGAACAGCTGATCATCGACATGAAGACCGCCGTAAGCCCCCTCAGCAGGATGGCTTGCCAGGCATAGGTGACGGCGCTGCTGGCAACGAACAGAACGGCGCAGGACAACGATCCGACAAGCAGGAATCGCTTTCTGCCCAAACGATCGGCCACCGGGCCAATCAGAAGATTGCCTGGCAGAGAGATGAGCGGGAATATCGAGACGAGCAAGGCTCTTTGCAGGTCAGTCAGGGAGACATCGTGCGCAATGAATGGCAACGTTGTTACGATGAGCGTGATGTTTGATATCACGTAGAAATAGGCCGCACTCAGCGTGAATGTTCTTGCCACAATCAAGCCTCGAATGGATCGGATCTGGTGGATGGTGCCGGCGGCGGCGATCGCGCCGAGGTGCCCGCGGTGGGATTCATCGTCTAGCCTGAGAGAAAACGGGCGCATCGACAGCGAGTGGTCGCGCAAGGGCCGACGGTGATTGAATCTCGATGTCGTAGGCTAGCGCGTTGGAGCGCTCTTGATCTCGCCGATCCCGAACAGGGCGTTGTGCCGGCTCTCCATGCCGGGGTGCGCCATGAAGATGGCGTCGAGCTCCGGAAGCGGATGGCGAGGCTGAACTTGATATCCGGTGTTTCCGGGATAGACGGAATTCACGGTCAGCGTGACCGGATCGACCTCTGCTTTGGGATAGACTGCGCGGCAAACGGCGAGCGCGAGCTCCGTTAGCTCGCTATCGGCGCGACCATCGCGCAGATCAGGCGCCACGCGCCTGCACATTGCGGCGTTCTTGAACCACACCACGGGGTTCCGCGTTCGCCATGCCAGGAAGAGCGTGCCCGGCTTTTGTGCAATTTCGTGCTCCAAGACAGGAGCCGTTAGCGCACTATATAATCCGTAGCCTCGATCAGCGGCATACATGCAGCTGTATCGCCGGAACAGCACCGGTTGGTCGCCGACCATCAACCGCCTGGATACCGAGAATCCAATGACCTTGTCCTGCCGGCTCAGGACGACCACACGGTCTCGCTCGGAGAATAAGTCCGGCCCGACTTTACGAAAGAAGTCGGCGGGTAAACCCCAGATCGTCGAGGCGATCTCGTCGAACGCAAATGCCAATTCATACCGGCGCGAAACGGGAACGTCTTCGCCGCTCCAATAGAACGTGAGATCATATTCACCGGAGCGCCTGAGTTCGCCCGAATTGCGTAACACGTCTGTCATCGAGTTCATCCGTTCTCTACCACCCGAAGATCATTCAAGCGAGGTCGATTTCTAACAGAATGATTTCGAGGAGAACGCAAACTCTCTCATCGGATTCTGATCGGTTTGCTTGAAGTTATTGCAACCGGGCAAACTATATCGCGCAAAGATTATGGTTGTCAAAATGGCGGTGGACTTCTAAAGGTTGTCTGGCCGCGGATCGAGTCAGCATCATCCGACGTTTGCCCCTCCCGAAGGAAGCCGTGCATGAGAAGCCTCACCTCGCAAGAGCTGGAATGTATGCGATGGTGCAAGGAGGGAAAGACAAACTGGGAAATCGGAGAGATCCTTGCGATCTCGGAGAAAACGGTAGAATTCCATCTGACCAATGCGATGCGAAAGCTTGGTGCGGCAAATCGCATTTCAGCTGTGGTTCAGGGAATCAAGGAAGGCCTCATTCCGCTTTAGCGGCCCGTTGAATTGAGCCGGATAGCGGCGCGGGCGTCGGATACGCTTTCGCAAGCCTGTAGACAAGCCTAATCGTATTTTGACGCTGTGCCATAACCGCTCCTTGGGTCACGCCGGGTCAATGGACACGGGCGTGGCTCCATCGGGCCGCAATTTTGTCGGCGCTTCGCCTCAGCGACGGATGATGCCGTCACACGTGTTGCATGGTTTCCGGTGCGACCCGCGTTGAGGCGTCCGGCGCACGCGACCCCGTCACGAGCTTCATCTGCGGTCGGCGCGTCAGCTTGTAGACGGCGGCCGGCGGCACGTTCAGCAGGGCACGATCCACCAGCTTTGCGCGCAGGCCGAGCCGGTCGAGCACAGGCCGCGGGATCGGGCAACTCATGCCGTAGGTGAACTGGTAGAAGGCGCCGCCGGGGCGGACGTAACTGAACGCGCCACCGATGATCGAGACGACCTTGCGCGTCGACATGTTGAGCAGCGGCAGGCCGCTGACGACCGCGCCGACGGGCGCGCCGTCATAGAGACGCTCCGTTGCCAGCCGCCCCGCATCCATCCACAAGACGCGTGCGTTGGGAAAACGCATCTGGAGCAGCTTCATGAAGTCGGAGCCGTATTCGATCAGTGTGAGGTCTTGCTGGCGCACGCCGCGTTTGAGCAGCTTGTAGGTGAACGCGCCGGTGCCGGGGCCCAGCTCGAGAACTGGGCCGGTCGATGCGGTGATCTCGCGGGTGATGAGATCGGCGAGCGCCGCGCTTGACGGCGCGATCGCGCCGACCCGACGCGGGGCCGACATCCAGGACAGGAAGAACGAGAGGAAATCGTTGGGCATGCGCACTCCGGCATTTTGCTTGGCGCCTCGCAGATCAAAAGTGAGGCGGCTAAACAATCGCTCGTGTGCATTGCGACAGCATTGCGTGCGGCAATGCCGATTGCGTCAATTCTCCCGGACCGGCGGCAGCGTGATCCTGAAGCATGTGCCGCCGATCGCTCCGTCCTCGATCGAGATGTGGCCGCCATGCAGGAGCACGATCTCGCGTACCAGGTTGAGCCCGAGGCCGGCGCCGCGATCGAGCGGCGTCAGACGGTAGAACGGCTCGAAGATCATCTCGCGTTGATCGACGGGGATGCCTGCGCCTTCGTCCGAGACTTCGATGCTCGCGGGCCTGCTGACGCGAATGCCGATGGTGCCGCGGCGAGGGCCGTGCTGGATCGCATTCTGCACGAGGTTGGTCAGCGCGCGCTCCAGTGCCGCCGCATCGCCGATCGTTTCGATCGGCGTCTCGGGTGCATCGAGCGCCAGCTCGTAGCCGGCGGCAATCGCCAGCGGCGCGAGATCGGCGGCTGCGCTTTGCGCGATCGCGACCAGGTCGACGCGCGTGAAGGGATGGCTGCAGCGGTCGAGCCGCTGAATGTCGAGCAATTGCTCGGTAAGCGTTGCCAGCCGCGCGGAATCCTCCAGCAGCCGGGCCTTGTCCGGCCCTGGTGGAAGCGACTCCAGCCGCGTGTTCAGGATCGCGATCGGCGTGCGCAACTCGTGTGCGGCATCGGCGACGAACCGCTTGTGGCGGACATAGCCCTGGTCGAGCCGCGCAAGCGCGTCGTTGACCGCGGTCACGAGCGGCACGACCTCGAGCGGAATCCGGTCCAGCGACAGCCGCGCGCCGCGTTGGTGGATGTCGATGCGCCGCGCCTGATCCGCCGTGGTGTCGAGTCCCCCGAAAGCGCGCCGCACGATCATCGGCGTTGCGATGAGGGTCGCCGTTCCCATGAGGAGCAGGCCGGGCAGGGCGATGCCGAGGAATGCAAGCGATGTCATGAACAGCGCCTTGGCGCCGGTCAGTCTGCCTTGCGTCGCCGTGATGATTTGCACATTGCCGGCGTCGGTGTCGACCCGTTTCAGTCGCGCCGGGGGCTTGCGTGGATCGTCCTCGAACAACTGCCAGCCGAGCCGCGCCTGGCTGATCTGGTCGAGGCCACCGCCGATCGCGGCGAATTCGGCCGGCACGGCGCCTTCGCTGAGCGAATGCCCCTGCCTGTCGCGGACCAGGAGCCAGAGGTCGGGGGTCTCGCGGCGCAATTGGTTCAGCTCGGTCGTCGATCGCAGGGTCAGGTTGCCTTGCGCGTCACGCGCCAGCGCGCGCTGGACGAGGTCGATCACGCGATCTTCGTCGCGCTCGGCCAGCACGAAGCCCGACGCGCACAATGCCCCGACGACGACGGCAACGAGCGCCGTGAGCAGCGCGGCCTGGAGCGACAGCAGGCGCCAGCTCAGCCGTGAGCGCAGGCAATAGGGTTCGTCGTGCTTGCTCATGGCATCTTCTTCAGCAGATAGCCGACACCGCGGATGCCGTGGATCTCCACGCGTGCGTCGGCCTCCGAGAGTTTGCGGCGCAGCCGCGACACATGGGTATCGAGTGCATTCGACTGGATCTCGTCGTCGAAACTGTAGACGGCTTCTTCCAGTGCCGAGCGCAGCACGGTCCGGCCCATGCGGCGGATCAGGGCTTCCAGCACGAGGAGCTCGCGCCGCGGCAGCTCGAGCGGAGCCCCGTCGATGCTTGCCTCGCGATGGCCGAAATCGAAAGCGATGCGGCCCGCGTGCATGATGTCGGGCTGCAGCCCGGCGGGCCGGCGCAGCACGGCGCGCAGCCGCGCCAGCAATTCCTCCACCGCGAACGGTTTTGCCAGATAATCATCCGCCCCGCAGTCCAGTCCGGAGACCCGGTCGGCGAGTTCGCCGCGCGCCGTCAACACGATGATCGGCACGCCGTCGGCGCGTGCCCGCAGTTTCGGGATCAGGGCGAGACCGTCGCCGTCAGGAAGCTGGCGATCGAGCAGGACGGCGGCGTGGACGTCGGCAGAAATTGCCTCTTCGGCCTCGGCGAGGGTGGGGGCGTGGTCCACCACCATGTCGTAGCGCTTCAGTGCCGACGCCAGCGCGTCGGCCATTTCGGCCTCGTCCTCGACGAGTAAAATCCGCATGATCCACACCTCGACCCTCAATCGTGCCAATCTAGCGGCCGTATCATTGCGGCAGCATTGCGGGAACCGGCTCTCGAGGAATTGGCTTTGAGCGGGCCCCAGCCATGCGCGGAACGCCGCGGGGGCGGCCGGGCGGGCCTCAAGACACCGACAGGGCCAGTCGCTATAAGCGCTGGACCTGATGAGGGAGAAACAAGAATGATCTACGAAATGCGGATCTATCGCTGCGTGCCGGGCCGGCTGCCGGCGCTCTTGAAGCGGTTCGAGACTGCCACGCTGAAGATCTGGGAGAAGCACGGCATCAGGCAGGCCGGCTTCTTCACGACGCTGATCGGTGAATCCAGCCAGGAGCTGACCTATTTCCTGGCCTGGGAGTCGCTCGCCGAGCGCGAGAAGAAGTGGGGCGCCTTCGCGACCGATCCGGACTGGATGAAAGCGCGCGCCGAGAGCGAGGCGGACGGCCAGATTGTCGGCAACATCGTCAGCCAGATCCTGGCGCCGACCGCCTTCTCCGCGGTGAAATAGCGGCTGCCGGCGCGAGGGCGTCGTGGGGAGCCCGGGCGCAACCCTGATATTCTGAGCGCCCGGGCTGAATGGGGTTGATCCGTCCTTCATCGCGGCTATGGTCGCGCCGAAACGAGGGATTTGCCTTGAGCTCTTCGAATTCAGCGGCGGCGGTCGTCACCATTGGCGCGGTCAAATTCGGCAATGATCTGCCGATCTCGATCATTGCCGGGCCGTGCCAGCTCGAAAGCCGCCAGCATGCGCTGGAGATGGCCTCCGCGCTGAAGGAGATTGCCGCGCGGCTGAAGATCGGCCTCGTCTACAAGACCTCGTTCGACAAGGCCAATCGCACCAGCGCATCCGCTGCGCGCGGGCTGGGGCTGGCGCAGTCGCTGCCGATCTTCGCCGAAATCCGATCCTCCTTCGGCCTGCCGGTCCTGACCGACGTGCATGACGCCGCGCAGTGCGCCGAAGTGGCGCAGGCGGTGGACGTGTTGCAGATCCCCGCCTTCCTGTGCCGGCAGACCGATCTATTGCTGGCGGCCGCCGCGACCGGCAAGGTCGTCAACGTCAAGAAAGGCCAATTTCTCGCGCCTTGGGACATGGCGAATGTCGTGTCCAAGATCACCAGCGCGAACAATCCCAACGTCCTCGTGACCGAGCGCGGCGCCTCCTTCGGCTACAACACGCTGGTCTCGGACATGCGCGCGTTGCCGATCCTGGCGCGCACCACCGGCGCCCCCGTGATCTTCGACGCGACCCATTCGGTGCAGCAGCCGGGCGGGAAGGGGGCATCCTCGGGTGGCGAGCGCGAATTCGTGCCGGTGCTGGCACGCGCGGCCGTTGCCGTCGGCGTTGCCGGCGTCTTCATCGAGACCCATCCCGACCCCGATAGCGCGCCCTCCGACGGACCCAACATGGTGCCGCTGCGCGAGTTCGAGGGGCTGATCCGAAGGCTGATGGCGTTCGACGCGCTCGCCAAAGATTCTGCCAAAGCCGACCCACGCTGATGCAGCAAGGCGAGGCGCGGCCGCACGATCACGGCCTGCCGGCCGCCCTCTATGTCATCTCCGGTGCAAGCTTCGCCGCAGCGCTGTCCGCGCGCGCGCTCGATCCGGTGCTGCCGCACGTCGCCGAGGATTTTGGCGTCAGCATCGCGACCGCTGCCGGCTTTGCCGCGGTGTTCGCCTTCACCTTCTCGATCATCCAGCCGATTGTCGGCGCCGCCGCCGACCTGTTCGGCAAGACCCGGCTGATGATCGGCTGCCTCGCGCTGCTCGGTCTTGCCAACATTCTCGGCGCGCTCTCGACCTCGTTCTCGGTACTGTTCGCAACCCGCATCCTCGCCGGCATCGGCTCCGGCGGCGTGTTTCCGGTGGCGCTGAGCCTGACCAGCGATCTCGTCGGCCCCGAGAAGCGCCAGGTCGCGATCAGCCGCACGCTCGCCGGCGCGATGACCGGCAACCTGCTCGGCGCCTCGGCCTCCGGCCTGATCGGCGACTTTCTCGGCTGGCGTGGCGTGCTGGGGGTACTCGGTGCGCTCGTTATCGTTGCGTCGATCGCGGTCGCTGCCGGTTTTCGTGGCGCCAAGGTCAAGCAACCGCCGAAGACGAGCCTCTCGGCGCTGAAGGCCGGCTATCACACCATCTTCACCAATCCGAACGCTTACGTTTGCTATGGGGCCGTGTTCGTCGAAGGCTGCTGCGTGCTCGGCCTGTTTCCCTACATCGCCTCGTTCCTGTTCGAGCTTGGGCAGACCTCGCTGTCGATCGCCGGCCTCGTCATCGCGGGCTTCGCGGTCGGCGGCCTCTTCTACACGCTGACGGTGTCGCGCCTGCTCCCGTGGCTCGGGATGAAGGGCATGATGATCGCGGGCATGACGCTGGTCGCCTCGCAGCTCGTCGCTGTCGCCTTCGGCCCGCGCTGGGAAGTGCAGGCGCTGAACCTGGTCGTGATGGGCTGGGGCTTCTACATCGCCCATGGCTGCCTCCAGATGTTTGCCAGCGAACTCTCGGTCGAGGCCCGCGCGACCGCGCTGTCGCTGCATTCGTTCTTCTTCTTCATGGGGCAGACGGTGGGGCCGCTCGCCTACGGCCTCGGCCTCCTGCATGGCGGCAAGATGCCGACCTTGTTCGCGAGCGCCGCGATCATGGTCGTGCTGGGCTTCGTCTGCGCGCGACTCCTGAAGCAGCGGGCGCCGTCCGACGCGCGCTGAGCTCCAGTCGGTCCCTTATAGGGGGCGTCACCTCCACCATGGCACACGAATTGCTTTGATTTTGAGCAAATCGAGGTGTGAAAACGTGGACGCCCAGGTCATCCGCTCGCCCAGCGCAGTCAGCGTGCCCCGATCAACAGGGTATTCCACCAAGCCACCGCTGCGGCGCTTCCTGACCGATTGCCATTCGGAATTCAGGGCCGACAATTCCGGTGAGCTCGCCGACTACATCCCCGAGCTGAAGCGGGCCAATCCCGATCATTTCGGCATCGCGCTCGTCACCATCGACGGCCATATCTACGAGGTCGGCGACAGCGCGGTACCGTTCACGATCCAGTCGGTCTCCAAGGCCTTCGTATTTGCGCTGGCGCTGGAGATGGCTGGCGAAGAGCGCGTCGCGGCCACCATCGGGGTCGAGCCGAGCGGCGAGGCCTTCAATTCGATCCGGCTCACCAACGACAACCGTCCCTTTAACCCGATGGTCAATGCCGGCGCGATCGCCTGCTCGGGCTTGATCTATGAGGTGGACGGGAAGGGTGCCTTCGAGCGCGTCCGCTCAAAGCTCAGCGAGTTTGCCGGCCGCGAGCTCGGCGTCGACGACGCCGTTCATGCCTCGGAAACGGCGACCGGCAACCGCAACCGGGCCATCGCCTGGCTGCTGCGGAACTACGCGGTGCTGCCGGACGACGTTGACGCCGTGCTCGACGTTTATTTCCGCCAATGCGCGATCCTGGTCACCGCGCGCGATCTGGCGGTGATGGCGGCAACGCTCGCCAATCGCGGCATCAATCCGGTGACGGGCGTGCAGGTGATCACGCCCCACATCGTCGCGCGCACGCTGTCGGTGATGACGAGTTCGGGCATGTACGACTATGCCGGCGAATGGACCTATCGCGTCGGCATTCCCGCCAAGAGCGGCGTCGGCGGCGGCATCGTCGCGGCGCTGCCCTCGCAACTGGGGCTCGGCACCTTCTCGCCGCTGCTCGACAAACATTTCAACAGCGCGCGCGGACTGAAAGTCTGCGAGGCGCTGTCGGCGCGCTTCGACCTGCACATGCTCAACCGCAATGCCGACGTCCGCACCAGCATCATGGCGGATTACGACATCTACGGCATCTCGTCGCGCCGCAGCCGCCAGCCGCACGAGCAGCAGATCCTCAACGAGCGCCACAGCGACATCCGCGTGCTGGAGCTGGTCGGCGCGATGAACTTTGGCACCATCGACTACGTCTCGCGAAGGCTCTCCAGCGAGCCGCCGAACGCGCCGCTGCTGATCATCGATTTCCGCCGCGTTCCCGACATCACGGCGGCCGGCGCGGAGCTTTTGGGCGAAACGCTGGCATCGCTTGGCAATGTCGACGTCACCACGATCCTGTCAGGGTTCGAGGAGACCTCGGCGGTGTGGGCGGCGATCGCCGCGCGTATGGCGGAGCCGCGACGTCTCCGGCGCTTTGCGCTGCTGGACGATGCCATCGAATGGGCCGAGGATCAGGTGATCTACCGCTTCGGCGGCTTCACCGACGTGAAGGAGAGCGCCCATCTTCACGAGCAGGCGCTGCTTGCCGAGCTCCACGCCGACGAGATCGCCGCCATCGTCAAGCTGTCGACCTCGCGACACTACGCGGCCGGCCAGCGCATCATCGCCGCCGGCGAACCCGCCAATTCGCTGTTCTTTCTCCAGAGCGGCATGGTCAGCGTGAAGCTGCCGAGCGGCGTGCGTCTTGCTTCCCTCGGCCCCAGCATGGCCTTCGGCGAAATGGCGATCCTGGAGCGGAGCCGCAGCGCCGACGTCGTTGCCGACACGCCCGTCACCTGCCTCGAACTGCCGCTCGACAGCTTTGCCGATTATCGCCGTCTGCATCCCGAGACGTCGCTGAAGATCATGCGCAACCTCGCCGCCATCCTGGCGCGGCGCCTGGTGCTGGCGAATGCGAAGGTGGATCTGCTGAGTGCGTATTAGGTCATGTGCTTGTGAAACGACGTGTGGCGGGACCGAAACCGATCTCCGCGGCGCAGTGAAAACAGGATGAAGGTCAATCCCCGGCAGCTTTTGCGGTCTGGAGCACCCATTTGACAAAAGAAATCACGCGATGGTCCTTGGCCATTGGGGCGGACCAGCGCACGATTTGGGCCTTGCTCGAGAGCAAATCCCAGGACGGTGGAAGCACTCGCACAAGCCTTCCATCTTTCAGCGCATCCTGGACGAGCAACGAGCGTGCGAGCACGACCCCGTTGCCGGCAAGCGCGGCGGCTATGGCCGTGGCTATCGTCGCAAAGCGTATTTTCGCAGACGGCGGGCGGCCGAAGCCCAATCGTTCAAACCAGGTTGTCCACGACCACTCGGCTCCGCTGTCTTCACCGGCCCGGCCCTTGTGCAAGAGCGGTAACGATCTGATCAGCGTCAGGTCGTAGCTTGATCGACGATTTGGGAGCAGCCGCGGGTGACAGACCGGAAAAACATGCTCGCGATATAGCAGCCGCTGCGTAGACGTCGCCCTGAAGCCCGACGCCGGGAGCCATCGCACCGCGACGTCGAGATCCGCTGACCGCGGTTGCGCGTCGCCTTGCAGAATGGTCAGTTCGACCGGAATGCCTGGATAGTGTTCTGAAAAGTCCGGCAAGCGGCGCACGAGCCAATAGTCGGCAAGTGCCGCGTCGACGCCGACTTTCAGGATCGAGGGCGGCGCCGCGGCGCGACACAGCGCGCGAAGATCGACCATCCTGTCGAGCACGCCGCCGAGCCCGTTCGAGAGGGCAATACCGGCCGCTGTAGCACTTACGCCGCTGGGCTGTCGGATGAGCAACGGCGAACCGACGAAGTCTTCAAGCTTGCGAAGGCGATGGCTGATAGCGCTTTGGGTGAGCCCGAGTTCGGCTGCGGCGCGAGTGACGCTCGCATGTCGCAGCGTGGTCTCAAATGCGATTAAGCCGTCAAACGGGGGAAATGAACGCATTGCATAAGCATGAATGATTTTCATGCGGATGTGAACCCTTTGCATTGGCTTGCATCGCGCTTCGGCGTCCATATGGGGTAGCAGCCCTTCTCGATCGGAGATCCATGGAAAATCCCGAACACGACACGCAGTCTCGACGCCTTTGGTGCGGGCTGCCGGCAATGGTGCTGGGCATGGCGGCGTTTCTCACGCAGTTCGATGTTACCGCGGTTGTGGTCGCGATGCCCGCCATCGCGGCTGATCTCGGTTTCGGCGTCGCCGCCAGCGCTTGGGTGATGGATGCATACAGTTTGGCTTTTACGGGCACTCTGCTCGCTGCCGGCGCGCTGGCCGACAGATACGGACGTCGCCGCGCGCTGCTGGGCGGCAATATCGTGTTCCTGGTCGGCTCGATCGTTTGCGGGGTTGCGGCGGGCGGTCCGATGCTGTGGGCTGCTCGTGCAGTTCAAGGCGTCGGTGCGGCGTTCGTCATAACCGGCGGCATTGCGCTGCTCGCGAACACGTATGTCCGGCCCGAGGAGCGTGCCCGGGCATTTGGGTTGATGGGAGTGCTCTCGGGTATTGCGATGGCGCTCGGTCCGACCCTGGGTGGACTCGTGTCGAGTCTGATCGGATGGCGTTACATCTTCTTTGCCAATATCCCGCTTTGCTCGCTCGCTCTTCTGATCGTTCCGCTGCTGGTCGCAGAGTCGCGAAGTCCTGAGCGCCGACCATTGGATTGGAGCGGTGTCGCTCTCCTTACCCTCGCTCTCGGTATTGCAATCGAAAGCCTTTTGACGGGACGTTCAACACCCGCGCGCGTTGCGGTCGGCCTTGCCGCGAGTGCGTGTCTGCTTGCCATCTTCGTATTGCAGCAGTTGCGCCGGCCGGTGCCGATCTTCGATCCGGCCGTGTTTGGTCGGCCGGTCATGATTTGCATTTCGCTGCTGCTGTTCGCGGTCTCCGTTGCCTATTGGGCCGTGCTCGTCTACCTGCCGCCATTCCTGAATGCTGCTTTCGGCTGGACAGGTTCAGCGGTTGGGATTGCACTACTCCCCGCAACGTTGCCGATGCTTCTCCTGCCACCCTATGGCGCCCGGTTGGTGGCGTGCTGCGGTTGGGGTCGAGTATTTGCGACGGCAATGGTGGCAGCGTTGGCCGGTGATCTCATTTTGGCGTCGGCGGCGAGCGGTTGGCTCGGGGGCGCCAAGGCCGCTCTCGCCGCTGCAGCCATCGGGATGCTCTTGATCGGATTTGGCGCTGCCCTCGCGCATCCGCAATTGTCGGGCGCCGTGGTTGCACTGATGCCCTCGGCCCAGGCCGGCATGGCCTCGGCCGTTACCGTGGTGATGCGGCAGGCTGGGTTTGCCCTCGGTATCGCAGCACTCGGCGCAGCCCTGCCGGACGTAGCGACCGCCGCGAGCTATGCATGGCCCTGGCTTCTTGCCGCTCTTGCAGCAGTCGGCGGCCTGATCGCTGCTTTGATACTGCCGCCGAGCATCGCGGACAAAAGCAGCGGGTAGATGCCGAGTCGGGAAGGGGGGTGGCTTGGTCGGACGCGCGTTGCGTGGTGGGCTGCTGATCGGGGGGCCATCGCGACGCTGGGTCCCGGTCCAGCGGCGCAGCGCTTCACGCTGCGGCGCGTCCGACACGAGAAAGACTCAGCCCCGCCCGCGATAGGGTGCGACGCCCTGCTCGGGCACCCACAGGCCTTTCGGCGCGCGGCCGGTCTGCCAGAACACGTCGATCGGGATGCCGCCGCGCGGATACCAGTAGCCGCCGATGCGCAGGAACTTCGGCTTGATCTCGCTCGCGATGCGCTTGCCGATCATCACGGTGCAGTCCTCGTGGAAGGCGCCGTGATTGCGGAAGCTCGCGATGTAGAGTTTCAGCGACTTCGACTCCAGCAGCCACGCACCCGGCGCGTAGTCGATCATCAGATGCGCGAAATCAGGCTGGCCCGTGACGGGGCAGAGCGAGGTGAATTCCGGCACGGTGAAGCGCACGAGATAGTCCGTGCCTGCTTGCGGATTCGGCACGCGGTCGAGCTTCGCCTTCTCGGGCGTATCGGGCCATTCCACGGCGCGGCCGAGCTGTAAAGCAGGTGAGTTCTTCGATTTGCTTGGCTTTTTCGACATTTGGCCGCCTCCGTGCCGGCCCTCATAGCCAATCCTTCGGCAGCCGTCACCCGGCCTTTTCCGCCTCGATGCATTGCGGTAGAAGCACCGCTAACTGCCCCCTTGTTCCCGGAAAGAGGCTCCCATGACCGCCATCATCGACATCATCGGCCGCGAAATTCTCGATAGCCGTGGCAATCCCACCGTCGAGGTCGACGTTGTGCTGGAAGATGGCGCGCTCGGCCGTGCTGCCGTGCCGTCCGGCGCCTCCACCGGCGCCCATGAGGCGGTGGAACTGCGCGACGGCGACAAGGCCCGCTATCTCGGCAAGGGCGTCACCAAGGCGGTCGGTGCCGTCAACGGCGAAATCTTCGAGGCCCTGAGCGGCCTCGATGTCGAGCAGCAGGCCCAGCTCGACCAGATCATGATCGACCTCGACGGCACGCCGAACAAAAGCCGGCTGGGGGCCAACGCCATCCTCGGCGTCTCGCTCGCCTGCGCCAAGGCGGCCGCGAACTCGCTCGACATGCCGCTCTACCGTTACGTCGGCGGCACCTCGGCGCGTCTCTTGCCGGTGCCGATGATGAACATCATCAATGGCGGCGTGCATGCCGACAACCCGATCGACTTCCAGGAATTCATGATCCTCCCCGTGGGCGCGTCGTCCTTCGCCGAGGGCCTGCGCTACGGCGCCGAGGTGTTCCACACCTTGAAGTCCGAATTGAAGAAGGCCGGCCACAACACCAATGTCGGCGACGAGGGCGGCTTTGCCCCGAACCTGCCGTCGGCGGACGCCGCGCTCGAATTTGTCATGAACGCGATCGGCAAGGCCGGCTACAAGGCGGGCTCCGACATCGTCATCGGGCTCGACTGCGCCTCGACCGAGTTCTTCAAGGACGGCAAATACGTCTACGAAGGCGAGGGCAAGACCCGGTCGATCTCCGAGCAGGCCAAGTACCTTGCTGACCTCGTCTCGCGCTATCCGATCGTGACCATCGAGGATGGCATGTCGGAAGACGACATGGACGGCTGGAAGGAACTGACCGACCTCGTCGGCAAGAAATGCCAGCTCGTCGGCGACGATCTCTTCGTCACCAACGTCAAGCGCCTCGCCGAAGGCATCAAGGCCGGCCGGGCCAACTCGATCCTGATCAAGGTCAACCAGATCGGCACGCTGACCGAGACGCTCGCCGCCGTCGAGATGGCGCATAAGGCCGGCTACACCTCGGTGATGTCGCACCGCTCCGGCGAGACCGAAGATTCCACCATCGCCGACCTCGCGGTCGCCACCAATTGCGGTCAGATCAAGACCGGCTCTCTTGCACGCTCCGATCGCACCGCCAAATACAACCAGCTTCTGCGTATCGAGCAGCAGCTCGGCAAGCAGGCGCTCTACGGCGGCAAGGCGGCACTGAAGGCGCTGGCGTAACGCATCGGCCTCGTTGCCAGCATCGGAAAGTGGACCTCGTCACGGCAGCTTGATCGGCATCGCGCGATCATGCCCGTTGACGGGGCCGGGTTGTGATGTCTTATTGAAGCACTTTCTAGGCGAGGTTTACTTCATATTTATTTTTTAGCCATTTGACGTTCCGCGTCTGACGCGGAAGCGCCGGTGCTTTGCCTCGCCCAACGCGGAGCGCCAAAATGACCAGATTGCGAGCGACCCGGGCCGTCAGCACGGATGGATCTGTTACCGTTCAGGCCAGCGGTCAATTGATGGACGATTTCGTCTACGCCACGGACCTGACCGGCGAGACGGATCTGACGGCGATACAACAGGCCGACGGCAGTTACAGCCTGCTTTACCTCGGAGCGACCGGCAACATCATGTCGCTGCGCCGGGATCCCGACAGCGACACGGGCTGGAGCGAGGAAGTGGTCGATGCCACGCTTCAGCCGAGCCAGGTTGTCGGCGGCATCGATGCGAGCGGCAGGTTCTCGGTCTTTGCCATCGGCTCGAATGTGGCGGCGCCCGACATTTACGTCATGACGCGGCAGAGCGGGGGGGCGTGGAGCTCACCGCAGCCGATCGCGCCGGACGGCTCCGTGCCCATGTTCGTGCAGGCCAGCAAGCTTGCGGCCTTCACGATCGCAGGCAAGCTAGAGCTGTTTGCGCTGCTCAGCCCGTCGCCGGGGCAGACGGGCCAATCGGCCTTGTGGCAAGTCGATTGGGCCGCTGCGAATCCGTCATGGCACTACATCACCGATACCGACCAGACCGTCATCGAGAGCTGCACCATCGCGGGCGTCGATTGTCTCCTGTTCGCGAACACGGCCACCGCCACGCCGGTCGCGCTCGACCTGTTCACGGTGGCTGCTCCTTTCACGGCACCGGCAAGATTGCTGGCGTCGAGCGTCGTCTTCCGCTCGCTGGCCGTCGGCACCCAGGCAGACAAAAATTCGGCGGTGTTCGTCGCCGATCCCGGCGACATGACCGATCGGCCGCAGATCCAGTATCTCGACGGTAGCAACCCGGACGCCGGCTTCGTGGTCGTGGATTCCGCGATCAAGGCGACCGCGCTGGCGGTTGCGAGCGCCGGCACCAATCCGCTGGCGCTGTTCGCGCTCGATGACAGCGGCGCGTTGCAATTCATTGCGACGCCGCCGTCGGACACCAGGTTCGACTTCTTCCTTCGTCTGAGAAACATCCTCACAGCGCGGGGGACGGAAGGCGATGTGGAGTTGGTCGGCTATGTCCCGACGAAGGGCCTGATGCGGATGTGGCAGAGCCCGCCGGACGATCCGGATTCGCCGGACGACAGCAAAGGCGGCTGGACTCGGGAGCCGGTCCAGTATCCGCCGGTGACCCGCAAGCTGGTCGAGCAGAAGACCTATTCGACGACGCTGACGTTCTACGATGCCAAGGGCGTGCCCCTTACCAACGCCAAGGTCGCGTTGAAATCGACGGAGATCGTGACCGCCTCGATCGCAGGCGAAGTCGTGACCCTCGGCCCGGCGCGGGCTGTGACGTTCACGACCGACGCGGCCGGCCGCCTGCGGGTGACGACGGAGACGCGGTCGCTGAATGCCGCAGGATTGAGCGCCAGGCTGCCGGACCTGATGATGGACGGCGGCGATTTCGCAGTGACGCCCAATCATGATGTGCAGGAAAGGCTGCGCAACATCACGACGGCCCAGGTCAAGCAACTCGTGCCGAGCGAGTTCAGTTCCGATGCCGATCAAATTCGGCTGGCCGTCACCGAAGCGATGGCTAGCATCCATGACGGACCGGTCGCCTTGGTACGGGCACGCCTCAACGCCAGGGACGACCTCCGGCTGCCGCTGCCGATGCGCGCGCAGCCTCGGCAGCCCTTCCGCTTCACCGTCGTCGGCGGGCGGGCTGTTTTCAAGACCCTCACCAATGAGGAGGCGGACGCCGCCATCGCCGAGATCGCGGCGTTGCGCACCAGCCCGGATTTTGGATTTTTCGACTTCTTCGAGGACGCGATCGAAGCGATCGGCGATGCGTTCGAGACTGCCGTCAATGCCGTGTACGACTATGTCATCAAGCCGATCGCCACAGGTTTCGAGCTCGCCATCAATTGGGTGGCGGACAAGCTCAAGATCGTCTGGAACGGCATCGTCGACACCGTCGAAAGCGCCTTCCGCTTCGTGGAAACCGTCTTCAATGCGGTTAAGACGTTCTTCGTCAGGCTCTACAACTTCCTCGCCTGGCTGCTCAGCGATGCCCGCAAGGATATCTGGGCCACCAAGCGGAAGTTCGAGCAGATCTTCAGCCATGGCCTGATTTCGCTCGCGGGTTATGCCGCGGACGGCGGCAAGGTCAGCCACAGCTTCTTCGAGACCATGGAAGGCGCCGTCAAGCAGGCCTTTGCGGGGATCGAGAAGGATCTCGGCAAGATCGACGCGGATGACGGAATGGATGCGCCGTCCGGCGTGAGCACGTTTCTCGAAATCATCGAGGACAGTGCAAGCGTCGCCAACTGGCTGATGGACAAGGTCTCGTTCGGCAGCCTCATCAGTCTTGGCATCAATGTTCCATCGGCGATGGTGCAGGATGCGATGGCTCTCATCTCGCAGGTCCAGTCGGCCTTCGCCACCGAGATTGCCAAACTCATCCAGGCAAGCATCAAACGCTTGCAGGCGCTGGCAACCAACACGTCGGAGTTCGGCAAGGTTCTGCTCGCAACAATCGTTGGCGAGGTGAAAGACCTGATCCTGGCGATCCTGCGGGTTCTCGATTCACTGGTTCAGTCTGTTCTGAACTTCTTCGCCAAGGATCTCGTCGCGCTCAACACCGCGGTGTTCGGCGCCTCCATCAATAACTTCGTTATCCAGGCGCTCTACGATCTGATCAACCCGGGCTCTTCGGAGGATTTGACCGTCGTCGGGCTCGGCTCGCTGCTCTGCGCCTTCGTTGCGACCACGCTCTATCGCATCATCTTCGAGGACTCTCCGTTCTCGCTCGAACAGGTCGAGCAGGGCGTTGCTTCGAGCAAGAAGGAGATCGGCGTTCTCCTGATCCTGTCTGGCCTCGTCCAGACGACGGTGTGGTGTGTCGCCGATATCGGGCTCGATGTCGGATTGTTCGACAACCCGCCTCCCTGGCAAGCCCTGGCCGTCGTGATTCTCGGCCCGACCTTGATTCAGTTTCTGGCCTGGCCCGGAGGCCCGTTCGCAAGGCTCGAGTTCGACACGCCGGTCAAGCAGGCCACCTCGGCGGCCTGGCTGTCCGGGTTCGGCAATATCGCGTTCAAGTTCTTGTGGGGCATCGCCCGCAAATTCAAGGATGGTCCGCGCGGCTCGTTCCCGGGATCTTGCGCATTGAGTGCCGGCGGCATCCTGTCTTTGGCGATGAACGCTTGGATGCTCTACGAGAAGGAGAGTGCAGGCACGGCGCGGGTGTCGGAATGGGTTGCCGGCGCCGCCGGGCCATTGTCGGCGATCGCAAAGCCCGCCAAGCACACGCTTGATCCGCTTGATGCCCGTATCTTCCTCGGCGTCATGGACCTCATAAGTGATGTCAGCGCCGGAATCGCCAAGATCGTCCACGGCAAGGAGATCATCGATTCGGAGGAAGGGACGACGCTAACTGCAAGACGCGTCTCGATGGGCTCGGCCTAGGTCACGGGCCGGGCATCCGGAGGGACGCTCATACTGCTCAAATTACGCGAACTGATTTTCACCCAGGCTGTTTCATCAGAGGATATTATCATGCCCGCACTCTCGGATCCGACCTTGCAGACCAAAGGCAGGCTTACCGTCGGCCTGAACCTCGACAACAACGCATCGTACATCAGCAGCGGCGCTGTGAACGGGCTGAAGGTGACGGCCGGGGCGCTTGCCTACGGGCCGCCCAACGCGCCGCCGCCGCCGTGGAAGCCGAGCAAGCAATACTGGTCCGGAAACGGCACCGCGTTCGGCGCCCAGGGAATGGTCCCGACGACCTACGGCTACACTTACCAGGCCGGCATCTACCGGCCACTGTACATCAACGACATGAGCAGCAATGCCGTGATGACCGGGAAGACCTATATCTTCACGTTCTCGCTGGGAACCGAATGGATTCAGCTCTATGTCAGGGTCACCGGCGGGCCCGACGGAGCCACGGTCTTGCCCGGCTTCGGACTTTGGAGCCTTGGCAGCAACCCGCATGCCTGGACCTACGTGACGCCAGAGGCCTTTACCGGCGACTGGATGATCGGGCTTCTCAGTCCGGCCTGCTTCAACATCGTGTGGCTCTCGGTTGAATATGCACCGCCCAAGGATTACGGCGGCGGTCTGCCGGAGGCGCGGCTGTGCTTCAAGGTATCGGGACTGTCGCCGACCAATGCATTTGCGTATTCGACCGATGTCGATCTCGGCGGTCCCCGTCCGCCGGGGCAGGAAATGCCGATCGGACTTCAGCATCTGCATCCGCGTAGCCAACCGCACATCCTGCAGCGCGAATCCGCCGTTCCCGTCGGCTAGGCTTCCGGTTCAATCAGTTGCTGCGCGGCGAGCCGGAACTTGGTATGGAGGCCGCCTATCCGGGCGCGTCGCGCTGCAATGCCTGGGCCTGAGGCTATGAGTTGGTCGGGGGCTCGAGGCATCGCTGACGCTCCTGCATCAAGCGGAGGATCGACATGAGCGACGGCAAGAATGGCCTGCAACTGCGTTCGCTGATCAAGAAGAGCGGAGAGCTCGAGATCTCGCTTCTGGAAGTGCCGACCCCCGAACCCGGCGCGGACGAGGTCGTCGTCCGCGTCGAGGGGGCGCCGATCAATCCGTCCGACCTCGGGCTCCTGGTGGGCGCGGCCGATATGAGCACGGCGAAGGCTTCGGGCACCAAGGACGCCCCTGTGATCACTGCGAAGGTGCCGGAGGGCGCGATGCGTGCGATGGCGGGTCGTCTCGACGAATCCATGCCGGTCGGCAACGAGGGCGCGGGTGTCGTCATCAGGACCGGCTCGTCGGATGCCGCCAAGGCCCTGATGGGCAAGACCGTCGCCATGATCGGCGGCGCGATGTATGCCCAGTACCGCACCCTGAAAGTGCGCGAGTGCCTGCCGCTGCCGGCAGGTACCACGCCGGCGGAAGGCGCGTCCTGCTTCGTCAACCCGCTCACCGCGCTCGGCATGACGGAGACCATGCGGCGCGAGGGTCACAAGGCGCTGGTGCACACCGCGGCCGCCTCCAATCTCGGCCAGATGCTGAACAAGATCTGCATCAAGGATGGCATCCCGCTGGTCAATATCGTGCGCAGCAAGGAGCAGGCCGACATCCTGCACAAGATCGGCGCCAAGCATGTCGTCGATTCCTCCGCGCCGAGCTTCCTCGGCGATCTCACCAATGCGCTGGTCGAGACCGGCGCCACCATCGCCTTCGACGCCATCGGCGGCGGCAAGCTCGCCGGCGACATCCTCAACTGCATGGAAGTCGCGATCAACAAGACCGCCAAGGAATACAGCCGCTACGGCTCCAACGTCCACAAACAGGTCTATGTCTACGGCGGGCTCGATGTCCGCCCGATCGAATTGCCGCGTGGTTTCGGCATGGCCTGGGGCGTCGGCGGCTGGCTGCTGTTTCCGTTCCTGATGAAGATCGGGCAGGCGGACGGGGCCAAGCTGCGCCAGCGCGTCGTCGACGAATTGAAGACCACCTTCGCCAGCCACTACACCAAGGTGGTGTCGCTCCAGGAGGCGCTCGATCCCGCGAACATCGCGATATATGCCAAACGCGCCACCGGCGAAAAATTCCTCATCAACCCAAATAAATAATCGCGAGGTGCGACGGCACGTCACCGAAAGAAGGTCTTGCCTTCTGAGCGAAGCGGGAGATTATTCCGCCGCCATTTGAACGCGGAAAAACCGCAGGCGCTCAGAAGGGGACCTCTCCATGACCGATCTCAATCGCCGCCATTTGCTCGCAGGCGCCGCCGCCATCGGTGCGGCCGCCGTGACCGGCCTCCGGCCGACCGCCACCAGTGCCGCAGTGCCGCAAGCCGGCACGCAGGCGCCGGGCTTCTACCGCTACAAGGTCGGCAGCTACGAGTGCACCTCGATCAATGACGGCGCGCGCACTTTCCCGATGCCGGACAAGTTCGTCGTCAACGCGCCGAAGGAGGAAGCGCTGGCCGCGGGCGAGGCGGCCTACATGCCGAAGGGCATGGTCACGGTGCCGTTCAACCCGCAGCTCATCAACACCGGCTCCAAGCTCGTGCTGATCGATGCCGGCAACGGCGTTGCGAATTTCGAGGCGAGCAAGGGCGCGGTCGGCCGCACACTGCAAAATCTCCAGGCCGCCGGCGTCGATCCCAAGAGCATCGACGTCGTGCTGTTGTCGCATCTGCATCCCGACCACACCAACGGCATCCGTCTCGCCGACGGCGCGCTCGCCTTCCCCAATGCGGAGATCATGGTGCCGGTCAAGGACTGGGAGTTCTGGGTCAGCGAAGAGAACGCCGCCAAGGCCGAGTCCAACCCGATGATGAAGAATTATTTTGCGAACGTGAAGAAGACGTTTGCCGGTCTCGAATCCAAGGTCACCAAATACGAGTGGGGCAAGGAGGTCGCGCCCGGCATCACCTCGATCGCGACGCCGGGCCATACGCCCGGTCATACCTCGTTCGCGGTTGCGTCGGGCGATGCCAAGGTGCTGATCCAGTCCGACGTCACCAACATTCCGGAGTTCTTCCTGCGCAATCCGGACTGGCACGTGCTGTTCGACACCGACGCCGCGATGGCGCAGGAGACGCGCCACAAGTTCTACGACATGGCGGCGGCCGAGAAGGCGACCGTGATCGGCTTCCACTTCACCTTCCCCTCGGTCGGCCATGTCGAGAAGGACGGCGCGAAGTACCGCCTGATCCCATCGGCGTGGAATCCGACCATCTGACCCGATTTGCAGATATGCACGATAGATAGGGCCGCCGCTTGGCGGCCCCATTGTTTCGGGCGACCATCTGCTTTCGCGAAACGCAGCGTTTCCAAATCGAACCATTCCATGCACTTGCATCCATCGCCCGAGATGGCTTAAGTGCCGGTCCCGGCATTCCCGCTCAAGTTCTGAGGACACCCCATGGCCTACAACATCGTCACGATCGCCGGCAGCCTGCGCAAGGAAAGCTTTTCGCTGAAGATCGCCAACGCGCTCGCCAAGCTCGCGCCGGCCTCCCTCAAGCTCGAGGTCATCACGCCGGCCGGCATCTCGCTCTTCAACCAGGACCTCGAAGGCGCGCCGCCCGCGGACTGGCTGGCCTTCCGCGAAAAGCTCCAGAAGTCGGACGGTGTTATCTTCGTCACCCCCGAATACAACCGCGCGATTCCGGGCGTGCTGAAGAACGCCATCGACGTCGCTTCGCGCCCCTACGGCAAGAGCTCGTTCAACGGCAAGCCGGTCGGCATCATCTCGAACTCGCCGAGCCCGCTCGGTGGTGTCAGCGCCGCCAAGACGCTGCAGACCATCCTGCCCGGTATTGCCGGCCCGATCCTGCAGCAGCCGGAAGCTTATTTGAATGCGGTCGGCGACGCCTTCGATGCCGACGGCAATCTGGTCAAGGACTCCCTCAAGCCCGTGCTCCAGGCCTATATCGACGCCTTTGCGGTGCACGTGGCGAAGCACCACGGCTGAGGCCGCTCAATCCTTGTCATGCCCGGGGACATCTAGCGCGAAGACACGCTTCGCGCTTTTGCCCGGGCATGACGATCGGCGGTTGGAGCAGGGGCAATTAGCATTCCCTTAACCAACCTGCCCCATCTTCCCAGGATGGTCTCCCGCGCGCGCCTGAAATCGATCCTGACCGGTCTTGCCCTCTACGCGATGGCGGCCGCCATCGTCGGCTATTTCGGCGTCAACGCCTATACCGGCAAATACGGCCTCAAC
This sequence comes from Bradyrhizobium sp. 21, assembly GCF_023073335.1. Classification (GTDB taxonomy): domain Bacteria; phylum Pseudomonadota; class Alphaproteobacteria; order Rhizobiales; family Xanthobacteraceae; genus Bradyrhizobium. The sequence continues at coordinate 18,091 of NZ_JADPJG010000006.1, read as the reverse complement.
GCCCGCCAGGAACTCGACCAGGAGATCGTCGCGCTGACCGGCGAACTGGCGCAGCTCAAGCGTGAGCGCGCCAGGAGCGAGCAGCGCGTTTCGCTGCTGCGCTCGGCAAAGATCGACCCCGACATGCTGGACGAGCGGGCGCGCTTTCAGCTCGACTACGTCAATCCGCGCGATCTCGTCCGGATGATCCCGGCGAACTGATCGCAGCGACCTCCCGCGTGATGCCGGCGAGCCAAAGACCGGGGGCGATTTCCTCCGCGCATCTCGACTGCTCGTGTCTGCCGGACCCGCCGTCATCGGCCTGTTAGAGAGTTGAGACAAAGAGAAGCTCCGGGCTCGATCAGGCCTCGCGCAAGCGAAGGTATGCTGCGCAAACGATGGAGGCTTGGCCATGACGGACAATCGTTCAGGACGGACAATGCGCGTTGCCGCGATTCTGTTCGGCGCGGCGGTCTTGCCGCTGTCGATGGCGTTGGCTCAGACCGGCCCGGCGCCATCAGGCGCCAAGCCCCTCCTGACCGTCGACGGACAACCGCCGCTGATCCTCGGACATCGCGGCCTTCCGGGATTGATCGCCGAAGAGACGGAAGCATCGTATGACCTTGCGGCGGCGCTCGGGGCCGACGCGCTTGAAGAAGATCTGCATCTCACTAAGGATTGCGTCCTGGTCGTGCGTCACAACCCCTGGCTCGCCGACAACACTGACATTGCCGAGGTGGCGAAGACCAATGCGGCTGTCGCCGCCCGCAAGCGCACAGTGCCGGGTATGCGCGTCAAGGCCCCATCTCCCGGCAACGGGCCCGCCGATTACCTGACTGATCTCACCGATCCCGCAGACCCCAAATCGGTGCTGAGATCGTTGATCGTGGACGGCGAAGACCATACCAACGATTGGTCGATCACCGACTTCACCATGGCCGAGCTGAAGCAATGGATTGCCGGCACCACCTATGACGCGGCCAACGAACGGCCGAAGATCTTTAACGGCAAGTTCCCGGTCATCAGCTTCCAGGACGTCATCGACATCGCCAAGGCCAAGAGCAAAGAGACCGGGCGCACGATCCTTGTCTATCCGGAAACCAAGAACCCGACCTGGAACAATGCCCAGGCCATCGCCAATGGCTGCGGCGCGGCCGGCAGCCATCCGCTCGAGGATGCCTTGATCAGGATGATCAAGGACAACGGCCTCAACACGAAGGACGCCCCCATCCTCGTTCAGAGCTTCGAGCCCGGCAGTTTGAAATATATGCGCAGCCATGGCCTTCAGACGCGGCAGGTCCAGCTCATTGACGGCAACGGGATCGACTTCAGGACCGGCAAGGTGCTGCTCAACAACATCACCAATTCGCGACCTTTCGACTGGACGGTTGCGGGTGACGCGCGCCTGTACGATGCGATGCTGACCCCCGAAGGCCTTGCCGAGATCAAGACCTATGCCGACGGCATCGGTCCGTGGAAGGCCTATATCGTTCCACTCAAGATCGCCCCGTGGAAGGACAGCAACGCCGACGGCACGCCCTATAAGGGATCGACGCCGGAGGCTTCGACGCAGAACGCAACCAGTCTGATCGCCGATGCGCACAAGCTCGGCCTGTTCGTGCACGTCTTCACGTTCCGGAACGAGAAGAAATACCTCGCTGCCGATTATCGCGCTGATCCCAGCCTTGAATATCTCAAATTCTTCCGTCTCGGTGTCGACGGGGTCTTCACCGACTTCACGCATACCGGCGTTGCCGCCCGCGCAGCGTATCTGCGCGAGCTCGGCTGGTAGGCGGCGCTGCGAATCGGACCCGCACATGAGCGGGTGCGAACTTCGTCGCCTCGGCTGCCGTGCCTCCTTCGCTGGCGGGTGAGCTAAAGTTGCCTGATCAAGCCCAAAGGTTTTGCAAAGTTTCGGCCACATTGCAGTGCGGCATAATGAATGTCGTGCCATGCCGCCGCGGTGCTTTCCAAGGGCGTTTGAGTTGGGTTAGAGAGGGCTGAAGTTTTCTCTGACCCGGAATTCCCATGGCCGCACCCAAGAAAGCCGCCGCAAGCACTGCACAAGACAAGACCGACGGCGGCTCGCCCCCGGAATTCACGAGGGAGCAGGAGCTCAAGGCGCTCCGCGAGATGCTCCTGATCCGGCGGTTCGAGGAAAAGGCCGGCCAGCTCTACGGCATGGGCGCGATCGGTGGCTTCTGCCACCTCTATATCGGCCAGGAAGCCGTGGTGGTCGGCATGCAGATGGCCTTGAAAACGGGCGATCAGGTCATCACCGGTTATCGCGACCACGGGCACATGCTGGCCACCGGCATGGAGGCCAACGGCGTCATGGCCGAGCTTACGGGACGCCACGGCGGCTATTCCAAAGGCAAGGGCGGCTCCATGCACATGTTCAGCAAGGAGAAGCACTTCTACGGCGGCCACGGCATTGTCGGCGCCCAGGTCTCGCTCGGCACCGGTCTGGCCTTCGCCAATCACTATCGCGGCAACGACAATGTCAGCGTCACCTATTTCGGCGATGGCGCAGCCAACCAGGGCCAGGTCTATGAGAGCTTCAATATGGCCGAGCTCTGGAAGCTGCCGGTGATCTACGTCATCGAGAACAACCGCTACGCCATGGGCACCTCGGTCTCGCGCGCCTCGGCGCAGCAGGATTTCTCAAAGCGCGGCGCGTCCTTCAACATTCCCGGTCAGCAGGTCGACGGCATGGACGTCCGCGCGGTGAAGGCCGCCGGTGACGAAGCTGCGGCCTGGTGCCGTGCCGGCAAAGGCCCCTTCATCTTGGAAATGCAGACCTACCGCTATCGCGGCCACTCGATGTCCGACCCTGCAAAGTACAGAACGCGCGAGGAGGTCGAAAAAGTCCGCCACGACCAGGATCCGATCGAGCAGGTGCGCAACCGCTTGCTCGCGGCCAAGGTCAGCGAGCAGGATCTGAAGGCGATCGACGCCGAGGTGCGCGACATCGTCAACGCGTCCGCCGATTTCGCCCAGCATGATCCCGAGCCGGATGCCGCCGAGCTCTGGACCGATATTTACCGCTGAACGCGCGCAAGCTTTCTTTTGGAGTCGATATGCCAATTCAAGTGCTGATGCCCGCGTTGTCGCCCACGATGGAGAAGGGCAACCTCTCCAAATGGCTGAAAAAAGAGGGTGAGACGATCAAGTCCGGCGACGTCATCGCCGAGATCGAGACCGACAAGGCGACCATGGAGGTCGAGGCGACCGATGAAGGCACGCTCGGCAAGATCCTGATCCCCGAGGGCACCGCCGACGTTGCCGTGAACACCCCGATCGCGACGATTCTGGCCGATGGCGAGAGCGCCGCCGATCTGGCCAAGGCGCCCGCGCCCGCCCAGAAGGCCGCGGAATCCGCAGCCCCTGCTGTCGCAAAAGCCGAGGCGCCCGCGCCCAAAACTGCGCCCGCACCGCAGGCTATCGCCGAGCCCGATCCGGAAGTGCCCGCCGGCACCGAGATGGTGACGCAGACCATCCGCGAAGCCCTGCGCGATGCCATGGCCGAAGAAATGCGCCGCGACGCCGACGTCTTCGTGATGGGCGAAGAGGTCGCCGAATATCAGGGCGCCTACAAGGTGACGCAGGGCCTGCTTCAGGAGTTCGGCGCCAAGCGCGTCATCGACACCCCGATCACCGAGCACGGCTTTGCCGGCGTCGGCGTCGGGGCCGCCATGACGGGCCTGAAGCCGATCGTCGAGTTCATGACCTTCAACTTCGCCATGCAGGCGATCGACCAGATCATCAACTCCGCGGCCAAGACGCTCTACATGTCCGGCGGCCAGATGGGCTGCTCGATCGTGTTCCGCGGGCCGAACGGCGCGGCTGCCCGCGTCGCCGCCCAGCACAGCCAAGACTACTCGGCCTGGTACTCGAGCGTTCCCGGTCTGAAAGTCGTCGCGCCATTCTCGGCTGCCGACTACAAGGGCCTGCTCAAGGCCGCGATCCGCGATCCCAATCCGGTGATCTTCCTCGAGAACGAGATGCTCTACGGGCACACCGGCGAAGTGCCGAAGCTCGACGATTTCGTGATCCCGATCGGCAAGGCGCGCATCGTGCGCTCCGGCGGCCACGTCACGATCATTTCCTGGTCGAACGGCATGAGCTATGCGCTCAAGGCCGCCGACGAGCTCGCCAAGGACGGCATCGAGGCCGAGGTGATCGACCTGCGCACGCTGCGTCCGATGGACACCGAGACCATCATCAACTCCGTCAAGAAGACGGGGCGCGCCGTCACTGTGGAAGAGGGCTGGGCCCAGAGCGGCGTCGGCGCCGAGATCGCCGCGCGCATCATGGAGAACGCCTTCGACTATCTGGATGCGCCGGTTGCCCGCGTCTCCGGCAAGGACGTGCCGATGCCCTATGCCGCGAACCTGGAGAAGCTCGCGCTGCCCTCAGTGGCTGAAGTGGTCGAGGCCGCCAAAGCCGTCTGCTACAGGTAGACCATGGCGGGCCCGAAGGAGCAGCCATTGCCACCCGACGTCCTCGCCCGCGATGATGCGGTCGAGATCCTGCGCGTGTTCGTGCTGGACGGCGGGCTGTCGATGGCGTTCCAGCGGGCTTTTGAGGAGCCCGATATGTGGGGCCTGCTGCTGGTCGATCTCGCCCGCCACGCCGCCCGCGCCTATGCGCGCGAGAGCGAATATACCGAGGAGGACGCCATGAACCGGATCCTCGAAATGTTCCAGGCGGAGATCGAACGTCCGACCGACACCGGCACCACGACGCCGCGCGGAAAGGGACACTGACTGTGGCGATAGAATCCTATCATTTCGATTTCATGCTGGAAGCGATCCGCGAGGCGCAAGACTCGATCGCGCAAGGCGGCCTGCCGATCGGCGCCGTGCTGACGCGCGATAACAAGATCATCGCCCGCGGCCACAACAACCGTGTGCAGGAAAACAACGTGATCCTGCACGGCGAGATGAGCTGCTTGCGCGAAGCCGGCGCGATCTCGTTCCACGACACAATCATGTACACCACGCTGTCGCCATGCTCGATGTGTGCCGGCGCGCTCGCTCTGTTCAAGGTCAAGCTCGTGGTGATCGGGGAATCCGTCACCTTCGAGGGCTCCAAGGACATCCTCGACAAGTTCGGCATCCCCTGGATCGATCTTGCGGACGACCGCTCCATCACCATGATGAAGAATTGGCGTTCCAATCCTGCCAATGAGCGCCTGTGGCAGGGCGACATCGGCAACTAAACCTGGTCTGTTCGTCTTCGATCGTGGAGGCGGCATTTTGCAAAGTTCTTCTTGAGGTCAGCATGCCCATCAACATCCTGATGCCCGCTCTCTCGCCGACGATGGAGAAGGGCAACCTCGCCAAGTGGCTGAAGAAGGAAGGCGACAAGGTCAAATCCGGCGACGTCATTGCCGAGATCGAGACCGACAAGGCCACCATGGAGGTCGAGGCCATTGACGAAGGCACGATCGCCAGGATTTTGGTGCCCGAGGGCACGCAGGATGTGCCGGTCAACGACGTGATCGCGGTGCTGGCCGGCGAGGGCGAGGACGTGAAGGCCGCAGGTGCCGCCAAGCCCAGCGCTTCGGCCGCGCCTCCCAAGGCCGAGAAGCCTGCTGAGGCTCCGGCAGCTGCTCCGGCTCCTGCTGCTCCCAGGGCTGCAACGCCGCCCGCCGCCGCACCTCCGCCGCAGGCCGCAGCTCCTGCCGCGCAGAGCAACGGCCACGCTGGCCGCGTCTTCTCCTCGCCGCTGGCGCGCCGTCTCGCCAAGGAGGCTGGCGTCGATGTTGCGATGGTGACAGGCACCGGCCCGCACGGCCGCGTGGTCGCCCGCGACGTCGAGCAGGCCAAGTCCGGCAAGGGCCTGAAGGCCCCCGCGGCGCCATCAGCTGCGCCTTCGGTCGCGCCAACCATGTCGGACAAGCAGATCCTGTCGCTGTTCGAGCCGGGCTCCTATGAGGTCGTCCCCCATGACGGCATGCGCCGCACGATTGCGCAGCGCCTGACCGCGTCGATCCAGAACGTCCCGCACTTCTACCTCACCATCGACTGCGACATCGGCAAGCTGCTCGCCGCGCGCGAGGAGATCAATGCGGCCGCTCCCAAGGACAAGGAGAAGAAGCCGCTCTACAAGATCTCGGTCAACGACTTCGTCATCAAGGCGATGGCGGTCGCGCTCCAGAAGATCCCGAACTGCAATGTGAGCTGGACCGAATCCGGCATGGTCAAGCACCACCATTCCGACGTCGGCGTTGCGGTGGCGATGCCCGGCGGCCTGATCACGCCGATCATCCGCAAGGCCGAGACCAAGACGCTGTCGACCATCTCCAACGAGATGAAGGATTTTGCGACACGCGCCCGTTCGCGCAAGCTGAAGCCCGAGGAGTATCAGGGCGGTACGACGGCTGTCTCGAACCTCGGCATGTTCGGCATCAGCCATTTCACCGCCGTGATCAATCCGCCGCATGCGACCATCCTCGCGGTCGGCACCAGCGAGGAGCGGCCTGTGGTCCGCGGCGGCAAGATCGAGATCGCGAACATGATGAGCGTGACCTTGTCCTGCGATCACCGCGCCATCGACGGCGCGCTCGGCGCCGAGTTGATCGGCGCCTTCAAGCAGCTGATCGAAAATCCCGTCATGATGATGGTGTGACGAAGCGAACTCGCGTCGTCATTGCGAGCGAAGCGAAGCAATCCAGGACGTGACCGGCACACTGGATTGCTTCGTCGCAAGAGCTCCTCGCAATGACGGTCTCGAACATTGAGGCCGGTTGAACGGAACGAGCGCAAAGCATGGCCGACACATCCTTCGACATCATCATCATCGGCTCCGGTCCGGGCGGCTATGTCACCGCGATCCGCGCGGCACAGCTCGGCTTCAAGGTCGCGATCGTCGAGAAATCCTATCTCGGCGGCATCTGCCTGAACTGGGGCTGCATCCCGACCAAGGCGCTGCTGCGCTCGGCCGAGATCTACCACTACATGCAGCACGCGAAGGATTACGGCCTCTCGGCCGACAACGTCTCGTTCGATCCGAAGGCGGTGGTGCAGCGCTCGCGCGGCGTTTCGAAGCGGCTCAATGACGGCGTCGGCTTTCTGATGAAGAAGAACAAGGTCAGCGTGATCTGGGGCGCCGCCTCGATCGACGCGCCCGGCAAGGTCACCGTGAAGAAGTCCGATGTCGAGGGCCCCAAGGGCGCGCTGGGCGAGGGGGCTTATCAGGCCAAGCACATCATCGTCGCCACTGGCGCGCGGCCGCGCGTGCTGCCGGGGCTCGAGCCCGACAAGAAGCTGATCTGGACCTACTTTGAAGCGATGGTGCCGGAGCGGATGCCGAAGTCGCTGCTGGTCGTCGGCTCCGGCGCGATCGGCATCGAGTTCGCCTCGTTCTTCCACACCATGGGCTCCGACGTCACCGTGGTCGAAGTGCTGCCGCAGATCCTGCCCGTCGAGGATGCCGAGATCGCAGGCATTGCCCGCAAGCGTCTGGAGAAGCAGGGCATCAAGATCATGTCCTCGACCAAGGTGACGAAGCTCGAGAAGAAGGCCGACAGCGTCGTCGCCACCATCGACGACGGCAAGGGCAAGCCTGTCACCACCGAGTTCGAGCGCGTGATCTCGGCGGTCGGCGTCGTCGGCAACATCGAAAATCTTGGCCTCGAAAAGCTTGGCGTGAAGACCGACCGCGGCCGCATCGTGATCGACGGTTACGGCAAGACCAACATCCCGGGCATCTACGCCATCGGCGACGTCGCCGGTCCGCCGATGCTGGCTCACAAGGCCGAGCATGAGGGCGTGATCTGCGTCGAGGCGATCAAGGGCCTGCATCCGCATCCCATGGACAAGAACCTGATCCCAGGCTGCACCTATTGCCAGCCGCAGGTCGCCTCTGTCGGGCTGACCGAAGCCAAGGCCAAGGAGGGTGGCCGCGAGATCCGCGTCGGCCGCTTCCCCTTTGTCGGCAACGGCAAGGCGATCGCGCTCGGCGAGGACCAGGGCCTGGTCAAGGTCATCTTCGACAAGAAGACCGGCCAGCTGCTCGGCGCCCACATGGTCGGCGCTGAGGTCACCGAGCTGATCCAGGGCTACGTCGTCGCCATGAATCTGGAGACCACGGAAGAAGAGCTGATGCACACCGTGTTCCCGCATCCGACGCTGTCGGAGATGATGAAGGAAGCCGTGCTGGATGCGTATGGACGGGTGTTGAATATCTAACTGCTGCCAAAGAGAGCATTCGTAAATAAGAAGGAAACCAGCCCATGCAGGACAACGACAACCTCACCATCGAGCGCCCGACCTTCGTCACCCATCTCGAATGCGCGATGGAGGGCGATCATTACGCTGCTGACCAGGTCCACAACCTGTCGAAGGCCGGCAAGCCGCTGCTGGTGCGCTACGACCTCGCCGGCGTCAAGAAGGCGCTGACCAAGGACGCGCTGAGCCACCGCCCCGCCGACATGTGGCGCTACCGCGAGCTGCTGCCGGTGCGCAAATGCGCGGACATCGTCTCGCTCGGCGAGGTCACGACGCCGCTGATCCGGCTGCCCAAGCTCGGGAAAAAGCTCGGCGGCGGCCAGATCATCGTCAAGGATGAGGGGCGGCTGCCGACCGGCTCGTTCAAGGCGCGCGGTCTGGTGATGGCGGTGTCGATGGGTAAGGCGCTCGGCATCAGGCACATGGCGATGCCGACCAACGGCAATGCCGGCGCGGCGCTCGCGGCCTACGCGACCTCCTGCGGCATCAAGACCACGATCTTCTGCCCGGCCGATACGCCGGAGGTGAATGTCAGCGAGATCGAGCTCCAGGGCGCGACCGTCTACCGCGTCAACGGCTATATCGACGATTGCGGCAAGATCGTCGGCGAAGGCAAAGCAAAAGTCGGCTGGTTCGACACCTCGACCTTGAAGGAGCCGTACCGGATCGAGGGCAAGAAGACGATGGGCCTCGAACTCGCCGAGCAGCTCGGCTGGGACGTGCCCGACGTGATCTTCTATCCGACCGGCGGCGGCACCGGCCTGATCGGCATGTGGAAGGCCTTTGACGAGCTCGAGAAGATCGGATTCATCGGCAGCAAGCGCCCGCGCATGGTGGCGGTGCAGGCCTCCGGCTGCGCGCCGATGGTGCGCGCCTACGAGGCCGGCACCGAGCATGCGGCGCGCTGGGAGGACGCCCACACCATCGCGTCGGGCATCCGTGTGCCGCAGGCGATCGGAGATTTTCTCATCCTGCGCGCGGTGCGCGAGAGCAAGGGTTTTGCCATCGCGGTCGACGACGATAAGATCTCATCGGCGCTGAACGAGGTCGCGCGCGAGGAGGGGCTGCTGCTCTGCCCAGAGGGCGCTGCGACCTACGCAGCCTACAAGGACAGCCTCGCCGACGGTCGCGTCTCGAAGGGTGACCGCGTGATGCTGTTCAACTGCGCGACCGGGCTGAAGTACCCGCTGCCGAAGGTCGACCGCGCGCTCGATCGCCACAAGCCGATCGACTACACGCAGTTCTAGCGCGTCATTTCGTCTCGTCACGAACGATCCCTCTTCCCGTACGCGGGAAGAGACAAAAATAACAATGACATCGCTCGGGAGAAGACCATGAAGGCCGCTTGGGCTGCACTGATTGCTATTCTCGCTGTTACCGGCACCGCGCGCGCCGATGACTATCCCTCGCATCCCATCACCATCATCGTTCCCTTCGCCGCCGGCGGCCCGTCGGATGCGATGGCGCGCGTGCTCGCCGAGCGGATGCGGACCTCGCTCGGCCAGCCTCTGGTGATCGAGAACGTCACCGGCGCGGGCGGTTCGATCGGTGTCGGCCGCGCCGTGCAATCGCCGCCTGACGGATACACGATCTCGTTCGGTCATCTCGGCACCCACGTCGCCAACGGCGCCGTCTATAAGCTCAAATACGACCTCGTCGCCGATCTCGAGCCGGTGGTGCTGCTGCCGAGCAACCCGATGATCGTCGTCAGCAAGACCGCAGTGCCCGCGACCTCGCTGAAAGAGCTGATCGAATGGCTGAAGTCGCGACCGTCGCCGCCGACCGCCGGCACGGCCGGGGCGGGCTCCGGCAGCCACATCGCAGGCGTCTATTTCGAGAGCGTCAGCGGCATCAAGATGCAATACGTGCCGTATCGCGGCACGGCGCCCGCGCTGAACGATCTCATCGCCGGCCAGATCGACGTCATCATCGACCAGACCTCCAACTCCATCAACCAGGTCCGCGCCGGCACCATTCGCGCTTACGCCATCACCGACGACAAGCGTCTGGCCTCGGCGCCCGACATCCCGACCGCGGAGGAGGCGGGCCTCAAAGGCTTCAACATGACGCTGTGGTCGGGCATGTGGGTGCCGAAGGGCACGCCGAAGGCGATCGTCACCAAACTCAATGCCGCAGCCGTGGAAGCGCTGAACGATCCCGCCGTGAAGAAGCAGCTCGAAAGCCAGGGCCTGGAGATGACGCCGCAGGATCAGCTCACCCCCGAAGCCCTCGGCAAGCGGCAAAAGGCCGAGATCGCGAAGTGGTGGCCGATGATCAAGGCGGCGAACATCAAGGTGGAGTGAAGCGGCGTTCCGCATGCGTAGGGTGGATTAGCGAAGCGTAATCGACCAACGCCTCTATCCGCCGAAACAGAAGAGGTCGATTACGCCGTCGGACTGCGCTACGCGCAGCCGAGGGCTAATCCACGCTACGAGGCCACCGTCTAATCGACCGGCGTCGCCTTGGCGCTGGCATCCTTCGTCACCACGCGCTCGTCGCTCTTGCCGGCGACCATGCCGCTGCCCTCGAACCTCGCGCGGTAGACCAGCACGTTCTCCATGACTCGCTGGACGTAATTGCGCGTCTCCGACAGCGGGATGCGCTCGACCCAGTCGACCGGATCAACCTTGGGATCCCTGGGGTCGCCGCGCGCCTGTACCCATTCGCGGACACGGCCGCGGCCGGCATTGTAGCCGGCGAAGGTCATGATCTGGTTGCCGCGATATTCCGAAAGAAGCGCGCTGAGCTCGGCCGCGCCCATCTGCGTATTGTAGACGGGATCGGAGACCATTCTGTCCCAGTCATAGGTCAGGCCGAAGCGCTTTGCGGTGTCGCGGCCCGCTTCCGGCGTCACCTGCATCAGTCCGACGGCGTTCGCGGCCGATTTGTCGCGCTGGTCGAACGAGCTTTCGGTGCGTGCCACCGAATAGATCACGCTGGTCTCGATCACGGGCGCCACCTGCTTGTGCTCGGGAATGCCGATGGTCGGAAAGGCGTAATGGTCGAGCGCGAGCCCGCGAGCCAGCGCCGACTTGCCGATTTCCAGCATGACGCGTGCATCGTTGCGCCTGCCGGCGAGCTCGGCGAGCGCTTCGAGCGCGGCGACGTCGGTGCTCTCCTTGGCGAAATCCTCGGCGTAATAGAACACCATGTCACGCTCGCCGATGCCGTAGAGCATCTCGGCGGCGCGCACGCGATCGTCAGCGGGCGGCGTGTCGACCGCTGCCAGCACGGGCGAGGGCGGGCGCAGCTCGATCCGGTCGAGGCCGAGTCGCGCGCGCGCGAGCTGGCCGTAATAGGCGGTCGGATAGCGCGCGGCGACCTGATAGCTCAGGCGCGCGTCGGCCGTCGCGTTCATCGCCTCGGCGGCACGGCCGCGCCAGTAATGCGCGCGCGACAACGCGAGCGGATTGGCCGAGCCCTCGTCGATCGCGGCGAAGTGCACCATCGCCGCCCTGGGATCGTCGAGATAGCGCAGCGCGATCCAGCCGCACATGAAGTGGTAGTCGACGCGATAGACTTCCATCGCGGGCACGGCTGCCGTGCGCACCACGTCGTAGGCCGTCGTGAACTTGCCCTGGTCGAGCAGCTTGCGCGCGAGCAGGCGGCGCTCGCGCCACCAGGCGTCGGTGTCCTGCGCCGCCATCGTGTCGGGCGCGGCGGCCAGGATCACCTCGGCCGCGTCGTCGATGCGATCGTTCTGGAGATGCCATTGCGCGCGGCACAGCACATAGCCGAGATCGCGGCGCGCTTCGCTCGATACGTCCTCGAGATAGTCCTTGGCCTTGCTGGCCTTGCCGGTGACGGCGGCGCAGGCCTTGACGATCGCGAGCGCATCCTCGCCGAGCCGCTTGGCTGCGCGCCGCGCACCCGAATAGTCCTTGGCGCCGAGGCGCTTGTCCATGCGGGCGCGATGATCCTCAGCTGTCAGGAGATCGCGGAACGCCTCGTAGGAATCCTCCTCACTGCGTTCGGACAATTCATCCGTGCGCCAGGCCTCGCGCACCAGACGCGCGGCGCTGTCGCTGTCGCCCTCGGTCACCAGCACGCGGGCGAGCGCGAACTTGCCCTTGGCGCTGGTCGGCCGGTCCATCGTGAATTTGTGCACGGTCGCCGCGTCGGTCTTCTCCTGCCACAGCCGCGCCTCGGCACGGCGGCGGAGCAGGGCGCTGCTCGGCCAGTCCGGATTGGCGGCGAGGAAGCCGGCATAGCGCTTGAAATTCGCCGTGCTTTCGGAATGGCGCAGCATGAACCAGTCGGCGAGTTTCTGTCCGGCGGGGTCGGTGATGCGGTCGCGCGCCGCGCTCGCATCTTCGGTCTTGCCCTTGCGCGCGAGGTCGATGGCGTCCTTCAGCGCGGCGAGATCGCCGGTCAGCGGCGGGGCGGCCGGCTTGTCCGATGGCGCGTCGTCCTGCTGCTTCGACTTGCGCTTGGCCTCGGCATGCTTGCCGTGCCGCGCCTTGCCGGCGGAGGCATGGCGCTGCTTGCTGGCTTTCGCCTCATGCGTCTTCTTCGGAGCGGTCGATTTATGACTGCTCTTCGCCACCGACTCTGTGGGAAGGAAAGCCCAAGCGGTCATGGCAACGACACACGCGAGCGAGCGTAGGCACTGGTTCATTGCGTGGTCCCCCTGCGAAACCAGTACAAACCAAAATCCGCGGCAACATGCGGCTTGAGAATCAAAATGACATCAAAAACGATGCCACGGCATCGTTTCGCATTTCTCACGCTCGTTCAACAATGCGGCAAAATACGGATGGGACCGCGGGAACTTTGGCAAAGAGGAAAGGGCGGGCCTTTTAACCTTTGTTAACGAACCGGGCTCGCGCGGAGGTTGCGCGCGCTCGGAACGGCGGGAGGGGACCGTTTACGCGTGTTCCATCGGTCAAATCCGTGTATTGAGTTCCCCTAGCCCGTCCTTTCAGCCTTTGCCCACACCCCATGCCGCTTTTCAACCAGACGATCCGGCGCAAGATCGTCGGGATTGCCCTCGGATTGATCGTCCTGATGCTGGTCACCTCGATCCTGTCGATGGTGATGTCGAGCCAGGTCGGCGTCCTCCTTGACGAACTGACCAATCGCTACATCCCGGCCTACAGCCATCTGGCTCGCGCCAACATCCGCTCGCTGGAGCGCGCGCTGGCGCTGCGGCAAATGGTCATGACCAGGATGGGGGTGCCGTCGGACGAGGAGGCGTACGCGGCGCGGCTTCGCGACTTCGAGGCGTTGGACCGCAAGTTCGAGGAGGAGGCCGAGGCCGCGCGCAAACTCATTAATGCGATCATCGACGATCCCAGAACGTATTCCGACAATGCCGCGCTGGCACGGCTCGACGTCCGCATCGAGAGCGCCGTCACCGAGCTGCGGCGCAATCTGGACGAGGGCAATACGAAACTGCTCAAGCAGGTCGAGGCCAAAGACATGGCCCAGGCCCGTGGCACGCTGGAACAGCTCGACACGTCGCGCGACGCGTTCAACCGGAAGGTCGATGTGATCCGGGCCGACATGCTGACGCAGGTGTTCTTCTCGACGACGCAGGTGATCAGCCGCCAATACCAGGCGATCATCGTCTCGGGAGCCGTAACCTTGCTCGCAGCGGTGGTCGGATTTGCCTTTGCGCTGTTGGTGTCCAGCGGCATCACGCGCCCGGTACGACTGCTGCTGGCCGGCACCCGCGAGGTCGAGGCAGGCCGCTTCGACAAGACCATCACGGTCTCGACCCAGGACGAGATCGGCGAGCTCGCCGCGGCCTTCAACCGCATGACCGAGCAGCTCAGGCATAACGAGCGTGTCCGCGAGACCTTTGGCCGCTACATCGATCCCAAGGTGGTGCAGGGACTGATCGACCGGCCGGAGGTCGCCATCGACGGCGAGCGCCGGCTCATGACCATCATGTTCTGCGACATGAGCGGCTTCACCGCGATGAGCGAGGGCATGACGCCGCGCGGCCTAGTCAGGGTGATGAACCACTATTTCACGGTCATGTCCGCACCCATCAGGAGCAATCGCGGCATCATCGACAAATATATCGGTGACGCCATCATGGCCTATTGGGGCCCGCCCTTCATCGAGGAGGACGAGCCGGCGCTGCTCGCAGGCCTTGCTGCGATCGACATGGTCGACCAGGTGCCCGCGCTGCAGAAGCAATTGCCGGATCTGTTGGGCATCCGCGCCATGCCGGCACTGTGCGATTTGCGGATCGGCATCGCGACCGGCGAGGTCCTGACCGGCAGCATCGGCTCCGAGCTGATGATGAGCTTCACCGTGATGGGCGATGCCGTGAACCTCGCCTCGCGCCTGGAGGCCGTCAACAAGGTCTATGGCACCCGCATCCTGATCGCGCAGGCGAGCGCGGATGCGATCGGCCCGCACATCGAGCTGCGCGAGGTCGATCGGCTTGCGGTCGCCGGCCAGAGCGCGCCGCAAACGATCTTCGAGGTGATGGGTCGGGCAGGCGCGCTCGCCGCCGCGCATGAGAGCCTGCGCGCGCATTACGCCGAAGGCCTCGCCGCCTATCGCGCCCGCCGCTTCGACGAGGCGCGTGCCGCCTTCAACGCGGCGCTCGAAGCCGTCCCCGGCGACGGCCCCTCGCGCGCACTGCTCGCCCGCATCGCGCAGTTCGAGGCCAATCCGCCGGACGAGGGATGGGACGGCGCCTGGCGGCTGGAGCAGAAATAGCCGGCCGCGCGGGAAAAATTGATTCTAGTCGATAACGATGTTCGCCGTGACCTATTTCCCGGGCTTAGGTTCGATGTCCTTGAGGCGTTTGATGGGGACACGCCGATGACAGAACTTGAGGACAGGCTGGAACGGTTCGAGACGCTCACCGCCGAATGCGAGCTGATCAGCAAGCTCGCCACCGACTGCACCAAGCGCGAGTTTTATCTGAATCTTTCGGAGCAGTACCGTCAGCTGGCGGTGGACATGCGGCAGGCGATCGCGAGCAAGGCCGCGGCCTGAAGCCGGGTGCAATCCGTTCTTAACACTTGGCGCGCATCCTCGATGCAGATGCGGGGACGCTTGCTGCGATTCTCCGTGGAAGTGCCGTGGCTCGTTGCGGTGCAGCGCGCCTCGTGACTGTTGTTTTGTCGTGCCTCACAGGGCGATCCCATGCGCCTCCTTCCGGTCATCATGTTTGGGCTTTTGACGGCAGCCTGCAACCAGGAGCAGGACATCACCGGCTCGACTCCCGTCTGCGCGATGCGGAACTACAGCTCCTACAATCCCCGCGACATGAACCAGTGCGTTGCCGCCTGCAAGGCCTGCGACCACGGCAACACGGTCACCTGCAGCACCTCCTGCACCCTCAAAGGCGCGCACTGAGCGGCGCGGCTTCCTTGAGCTAGGCGCCGATGGTGCCTGGAAGGGTCTTGAAGGTGTCTTGGCACCGGAACGATTCACATGGATTAATCATTGAAGGGATGGGCAGGTCGCGGAGTCCTTTGGAATGGGTATGCTCGATCCTGGTCGGTTCCTGGTGTCGTGCTCGCATTGCGCGGCCTGGCCTATGGCAGCCAACGTGAAACGTTCCAGCTGGTCGGCATCCCCGAACGAGGTCTGTTTCGTGTGCCCGCGCTGCCGCCGCGAGGAGACTGCAATCATCTCCGCCTCCGGCGAGCTGACGCCGATCCGGCGTGTCGACGTCCCGCCGCGCGACGTCACCGCGGCCTGGGCTCAGGCCCAGCGTCCAAGAGGGCGGGCGTAGCCGGCCCGTGCCACTCCAAGGGCGAGCGTAGCCCGCCCGTCCCAGTCCAAGAGGGCGAGCGTAGCCCGCCCGTTCAAAGACAAGAGGGCGGGCGTAGCCTGCCCGTCCCTATCCCAAGAGGGCGGCCGTTCTCCTTATGGGGAACTGCCCCGGAAGGCGATCCCACTAGCGCAAATGTGCTAGGCTGGCCGCCAGGAGTTCATTCATGACTCATCCGATCCTGCCGCCTCATGCTGACGGCTTCCGGCTTCATCCCGTTGCGCCGCGACTTGCGCCGACGTTCGTCTTCGCGCTGCTGACCGTATCAAGCGCGCTCGCAAGCTTTGCGTTCGCCTGCGCCACGCCGTTTGCGGCTTTTGCGGTTGTCGCGGCGGCGATGCTGCCGCTACGCCCGGCGCTGCTCGTCGTCACCGGCACGTGGCTGCTGAACCAGACTATTGGTTTCGGCGTGCTGCACTATCCTATTGACGCCAGCACGATCGCCTGGGGCTTTGTCATCGGCGCCGCTGCGCTTCTATCGACAGCAGTGGCATCGACAGTTCTCCGCGTGCTGCCGCAGGGCCGCACGCCGCTGATGCTGGCAATCGTGTTCGTCGCCGCCTACGCGGTCTATGAGGTCGCGCTGCTTGCCGCGACGCCGTTCCTCGGCGGAGAGGGCGCTTTCACCGCCGCCATCGTTACCCGCATTGGGCTGTCCAGCGCCGTCTGGCTCGCCGGCCTCGTTGCAGTCTGCGAGATCGTCCGGCTGCTCGATCCGTTCGGCCGTCCGATGCGGAACGCCTAAGCGCCAACCGGGGCACTCAAGTCCGGTCATGACGATGACCGGACGTTAGCCCACCGCCGCAAGGCGACCGCCGTCCAGACCGTCTCGACAAGGCCGAAGGGCCAGGCGCCCTGGAGAAAGCCGTAGGTCCCGCTGAGCGCGCAGGCCGCCGCGAAGGCCAGCACATAATGCGGTCCGCGCGGCTCCAGCGCGTAGAACAGCAGCATCGCACTGACCGACAGCAGTCCGAAGATCGTGATTGCGTCCATCAGCCGGCCGGAGGCTTCGGCTTCTTGGCAACACCGAGGGCGTGGAAGACGGCGGGCTCCATCACCGGCCACAGCGCGGCCGTCGCGGTCAGGACGGTCGCGGCGCACATTGCAGCGAGCACGGACGATCGGATTTTCGAGCCGCTCGTCCGCGATCGCCAGACGATCCAGCCCCAGGCGCAGACCACGACGGCGACGGACAGTGTCGTCGTCAGCCTGTGCGCGTGATTGAGCACGGCGATGAGGCTTCCTGCACTGGCGAGCACGACGGCGGGCAAGGTGAAGGGAAGCACGCAGCACGCCGTGCAGGCGGCAGCGACAACCGCAGTCGCGACCGCGGTACCGGCGGCCTTGCCTCCACTTTGCTTTGGCTCGACCGCGCAGCCGCATCCCGGCGAGGTCTCGGACGGAAGATTGCAGGATGATCCAATAACGCTCATGTGATTCCCCTGATGCTTGTGCGCGATGGACCTGATCGCTACGCCCTCAAGCCACTTGAGGTTCAAGCGAAAAGTGAGAGCTCCATGAGAATTGGTGTCCTTGCCAAAGCCGCCGGCGTTTCCGTCCCGGCGATCCGCTACTACGAGAGCATCGGTCTTCTGACGCCGCCGGCGCGGCAAGGCGGCCAGCGCATCTATGGCAGCGATGATCTCAGGGCGCTCAGCCTCGTCAGGCATTGCCGCGAGCTCGACTTCTCGATCGACGAGACGCGCGACATCCTCGCATCGGTCCAGCGGCGCTCACCGTGTCGCGACACGAAGGTTCTTGCAGAGAAGCACCTCGGATCGATCAGGAAGAAGATCGCGGAGCTGCGCGCGCTGGAAGCGACCGTGGCCGCGCTGGTGAGTGGCTGCGAGACGACATGCTGCGGCAGCGCCGCGCCGGACTGTGTGATCCTGCAGCCGGGATGTGGGGCCGCGTGATCCGGGATAGCGCCTTGCTGTGACTTTCGCGATGCCGTCGCCATGATCCGTCGGGCAACACACCTGGCCATGTCTCGACATGGCCGTGTCAAGCCGGTGCAACTGAAATATTCCACTTTACCGAAATTCGGAAACGGCGTATGTGTCGGCCATCCCGGCTCGACCAAGAGGGGCGATCTTGAGTCGTCATTTTCGTGAGCCGGGCTTGCGGTGGA
>NZ_JADPJG010000002.1:773663-1097442 GCF_023073335.1 Bradyrhizobium sp. 21 | reverse complement strand
GTCCGCCGCCGCCCGGCCCGCGTTCGTGACGATCGCGATACGCCCCTCTTCCTTGGGCCGGGTTGCCGCGACAGATACGCCGTTTCCGAAATTCGGTAAAGTGGAATATTTTTGATTGCGTGGATTGACCTGATGCTTGGATGTTTTGCCCGTCGGGCACCACAAGGTCTTGTAGCCCCCTTACAGCTTCGCCTCGGCAAAAATGCCGGCGATCCAATCGAGGAAGACACGCAGGCGCAAGGCGAGCTGGCGGTTTTGCGGATACAGCGCGGAGAGCGGCGTCGGCGACGGCGGGTAGTCGGCGAGCACCTCGACCAGCGCGCCGCTGGCGAGATCGTCTGCGAAGCGATAGCGCGGCGCCTGCGCGAGGCCGAAGCCGAGCCGCGCCAGATCGGCCATGGTGTCGGAATTGTTGACGCGCACACGGCTCGGCAGCACGATGTGACGAAGCGAGCCCGCGATGGAAAATTCCAGCGGCAGCACGTCGCCGGTGCGCGAGGAGACGAACGCCACCATCTGATGCCCTTCGATCGCGTCCAGCGTCGCGGGTGTGCCATGGCTGGCAAGATAGGCCGGGCTCGCGACCGTGATCTCGGCGATCGTGCCGAGGCGGCGCAAAATCATCCCGCTGTCCTCGGGCTCGCCCGACCGGATCACACAATCGACGCCTTCGCGCACGAGATCGACCAGGCGATCGCCCTGCCCGATCTGCAATTCGAGCTGCGGATGGCGCGCCAGGAAGGCCGGCAGTTGCGGCAGGATGAAGGTGCGGGTCAGCAGGGGATGCGCGTCGACCCGCAACAGGCCGCGCGGCTGCGCATCGCGCATCGCGGCTTCCGCTTCCTCGACCTCCGCCAGAATGGCGACGCAGCGGCGGTAATAGTCCTCGCCATCGAGCGTCGGCGTGACGTGCCGCGTCGTCCGTTCGAGCAGCCGCGCGCCCAGACGCGCCTCGAGGCCGCGCAGCACCTCGCTCGCCGTCGAGCGGGGAATGCCGAGGTCGGCAGCCGCGGCCGTAAAACTCTGCCGTTCGACGAGACGGACGAACAGGCGCATGGCGTCAAAACGGTCCATGGCCGATTGTTCACCACAGCCGACAAGTGATGGCAAGTCCTGGGCGATTATCCGGCCGCGGCGATCAGCTATCTCGGATCAACACCATCGAGGAGACCCGCCATGACCGATCAACATCAACGCGCCGCCATCGTCACCGGCGGTTCCCGAGGCATCGGCGCGGCGATCGCCCGCCGGCTGGCGCGAGAAGGAATCGCGGTTGCGATCAACTATGCCAGCGGCCGCGAGGCCGCCGACGCGCTCGTTGCCGAGATCGAAGCCGCCGGCGGACGCGCCCTCGCCGTGCAGGCCGATCTTGCCGATCCGGCGACGCCGGCGCGGCTGTTCGATGCGGCCGAGCGCGGCTTCGGCGGCGTCGACATCCTCGTCAACAATGCGGCGGTCATGGAGCTCGGGCCGCTCGCCGAGGTCACCGATGAAGCGTTCGCGCGTCAGATGACGGTCAATGTGGAAAGCGTGTTCCGGTCGATGCGCGAAGCGGCGCGGCGGCTCCGCGAGGACGGCCGCATCGTCAGCTTCTCGTCCAGCGTCGTCGGCCTCCATCAGCCCGGCTATGGCGTCTACGCCGCGACCAAGGCCGCGGTCGAAGCCATGACACACATCCTCGCCAAGGAGCTCGGCGGCCGGCGCATCACCGTCAATGCGATCGCGCCCGGGCCGGTCGAGACGCGGCTCTTCCTTGAGGGCAAGAGCGAGCAGCAGGTGCGCGCGATTGCCGCGATGAACCCGTTCGGCCGCCTCGGCCAGCCCGACGACATCGCAGGCGTCGTCGCCTTCCTCACCGGTCGCGACAGCGGCTGGGTCAACGGCCAGATCATCCGCGCCAATGGCGGCGTGATCTGACGCGACACCATTTTTCACACGGAGAGAACCGCCATGCCTTTCGCCAACATCAAGATCCCGCAAGCCGCGCTGTCGCGGACCCAGAAGGCCGAGATCGTGCACCGCCTCACCGCGTTGTTCGTCGAGTATTTCGGCGAAGCGGCGCGGCCGCACACGATGGTGCTGATCGAGGAAGTCCCCGACGGCGGCTATGGCCGCGCCGACGAGGTGTTCGTCGTTCCCGACGCTTATCGCGCCAGCGACGCCGGTGTCACGCCAACTTCAGGCTGACACGCGCGCGACGTTGCAAGCCGCGCGCGCCGTGCTATCGCTCGCGCCATGACACCCAAGACCTTCGAAACCCGCTGCCTGCGCCTGCCCGCCGTTACCAAGGTGGTGCAGTGGGAGGGCACCTCCGTGTTCAAGGTCGGCGGCAAGATGTTCGCACTCGGCGGCGGCTTTGCCGCGCGCTCCGGCGGCTACATGTTCAAGGTGTCCAACATGGCCTACGCCATGCTGATCGAGCACGGCATCGCGCGGCCGGCGCCGTACCTGGCGCGCGCCAAATGGGTGCAGCTCGCCGGCAACAACGCACTCTCGGACGCCGAGCTCACCGCCTATCTCGCGCAGGCGCACGCGCTGATCGTGGCAAGGCTCACGCGGACATCGCGCAAGGCGCTGGGCCTGGATTGAAGGGCGACGGCGCGACGCGCTTCAGGCCTTCTCTGCGGGCTTGGTGTGGCGCAGCAGATTGTCGCGCAGTCGGCTGACCGTCTTCTGCACCACCGGAAATTCGTCGCCGAGCCCGGTCGCCTCGATCAGGGATTCGCTGAGCCCCTGCTCGATCAGCTCGCGCCCCGCAGGCGTCAGGCTGACCCGCACCTGTCGCTCGTCGGCGGGATCGCGCTGGCGCCTGATGTAGCCCGTCTGCTCCAGCTTCTTCAGGATCGGCGTCAGCGTGTTCGATTCCAGGAACAGCTTCTCGCCAAGCGCGCCGACGGTCAGCTCATCCTCGGCCGACAGCGCCACCATGGCGATGTACTGGGTGTAGGTCAGCCCGACCTTGTCCAGCAGCGGCTTGTAGGCGCGGCCGAAGGCGAGATTGGCCGAATAGACCGCAAAGCACAGGAAATTTGACAGTTTTCGGCCTTCGCGGGCGGCTTTGGGGGAACGGGCCATTGATACCTCCGACGTGCTGTTCATTCCGGCCGGCACGGTGCATGCGGCCAGGAACGTCGGGCAGGACACCGCGAGCGAGCTTGCGACCTATATCGTCGCCAAGGACAAGCCACTGCTGACGCTGGCGAAGTGAGACGGCCGCATCGATTGACGCCGAGGATATATCTGACTAAAGTCAGACATTATGCTCGACCCTGTCTCCCGCGTCCGCCGCTTCAACCGTGCCGTGACCTCCGCCGTCGGCGCGCTCGATACTTCGTTCCTCGGACGCGGCCGGCCGCTGGGGGCGGCGCGCGTGCTCAATGCCATCGGGCATGGCCGCTCGGACGTGGCGGAGATCCGCGACTATCTCGGCCTCGATTCCGGGTTGATGAGCCGGTTGCTCCGCAGCCTCGAGGAGGAAGGGCTGGTCGAGACCACGGCGCATCAGGACGATGCGCGGCGGCGCGTGGCAAAACTCACGCGGACGGGCCGGCGCGAGTTCGCGGCCTATGAGGCGCTGTCGAATGCGCAAGCCGAGGGCTTGCTCGCGCAACATACGCAAGCCGAGGCGCTGCTGGCGGCGATGGACTTGATTGCCTCGGCGCTGACGCGCGACCGCGTCGCGCTCGACGAGACGGATCCGCAATGCGACGAGGCGCGCTATTGCCTCGGCGAATACTATGCCGAGCTCGGCCGCCGCTTCAAACAGGGCTTTGACGTCTCGCTGTCGCGCGATCCCGATGCCAAGGACATGCGCCGCCCGCGCGGAACGTTCATCGTCGCGATGTCCGACACGCTGCCGCTCGGCTGCGTCGGGTTGAAGGGCACGGATCACGGCTACGCCGAGATCAAGCGGCTGTGGGTCGCGCCCTCCGCGCGCGGATTGCGGCTTGGCCGCCGTCTGATGGACGCGGCCGAGGATGCGGCACGCGGGCTCGGCATCACGCTGCTGCGGCTCGACACCAACAGCGCACTGCCCGAGGCCGGCCAGCTCTACCGCAGCACCGGCTGGACCGAGATCCCGCGCTTCAACGACGATCCCTATCCGGATCTGTTTTACGAAAAGCGCCTCTGATTGGGGCCGAAACAGTTCCTGCCGCGTTGGTGGTCATGCCCGCAGGAGCGTTGTGATGACCAAGACCGACCTCGCCGACATCTATCGCAACTACATCGCATGCCTGAACCGGCAGAACTGGCTGACGCTCGGCATGTTCGTTCATAATGAGGTCACGCACAACGCGCGCCCGCTGGGGCTGGCCGGCTATCGCGCCATGCTGGAGCAGGATTTTCGCGATATTCCAGACCTGCGCTTCGAGGTCGAGCTGCTGGTGTGCGATCCGCCGCGCTTGGCCGCCCGGCTCAAGTTCGATTGCACGCCGGTCGGAAGGTTCCTGGGTCTCGAGGTGAACGGGAAGCGGGTGTCCTTCCACGAGAACGTCTTCTACGAATTCCAGGACAGAAAAATTCGGACGGTATTGTCCGTCATCGACAAGGCCGCGATCGAGGAGCAGCTCTAGCCGAGCGCTCGCAACCACGCATGCATTCACCCGGGTTTTGTCCTAGCGGGCAAACTCCCAATAGATTCCCACACCGTCTTCCGTCGCGTGCCGCAGCGTCGCGCGCTTATCGGGCGGAGTGCCACTTGCCAACAGGGTGTACATGTCCGTCAGCACTTCGCGGGAAGACGCGACGTAGCCATGGCCGAGTTCAGTCAAATCGACGTTTGTCGCATTGACGGTGTCGATCCCCTCAATCACGCAGACCGGTGGCGCGAGCCCGACCCTGTTCGCGGCATGAAGCAAGCGCGAGCTGAGGACCGCGCGATCCCCGGCAGAGACGTAAAGGGTCGTTCGATCGCCGACCAAAGCGTAGGCGCTTGCGAGATTTCGGAACAAGCCCACGTCAACATCCGCCGCGGCAAGGATAATTTGCCCGAAGGGGCGTTTGGTCTGATTGGCGACCCGTTCCGATATCCGCTGGACCACTCTCAATAGACCACGATTGCCCATGCTGTGAGCGATGAGATGGACGGCCCGTGCTCCCGAACGGGCACAAAAATCATTTAGAAAGTCAGTGATATCCTTCTCGCTGGCTTCGATGGTCGCCTCGTCGACGGTGTAACTGAAGAGCTTTCCGCGCGACGGCCAACTGAAGAAAGCCATAAGTCCCGGAAGCGACAGATCGGCGCCGATTTGCGCGGCGCGGACAGCGGCATCCTCGAACGAAACGTTGTAGCCGTGAAGGAAGACGATCGCGTCGGCCGGCCCCAATTCGGCGGCCGCTATCCGCTGCTTGACCTCGTCCCAGAATGCCGCGTCACCCAGCTCCACCGTCTCCGCGAGGCTCAGCCTGTCGTCCCCATCCAGGAGCCGCCGCCACCACGATGACCCGGTCGATCCGATCCGATGGGTGGCCGGTATCTCCACGGCGCAGCGACCGAGATGGAGCTGCGTATCCCGTTCGCCTGAGAAGCCCTTGAGCACGTTATCCTCGACGACCGGCTTTCGATTGGTCCCAAACCAGACCTCATAGAGCCCACCATCCTTCGATAGGCCCTTGCCCGGCCTCGGACGCCGAATATTGAATTCCGTAGCTCGGCCGCCGCCCCGTACCACTGGGGCAACTGCCACGTCGCGGACGCTGCTACGAACAAGGCCAATGGCAGTCTCTATCTGTATTCGCAATTCTGGAGAGATGACCTGCGGCTCGATCTCATCGAGCAGTCCCGCAAGCGATGACAATGCCGTCTCGAAGAGATCGGCGATACCTGCGCTCCCGCGCGTGAGCGCGATTGCAACCGCCGCCTTCAGGTCATTGGTTTCGACATCAGTGAGTCCGTTGACCATACGGTCGTGCGCGACACCGCTTGGCAATTCGAGCGTGAAATCGCGAACGATGTCCGCGAACCTGGCTTGGGTCAGATTGAAGACCCGCGACCATTTGGACGTCTTGTCCAGGTTCGCCGCGATGGCCGCCCGATAGAACAGCTGGTTGAGCGCATTGCCGATTGCAAGTCTTTGCAATTCGAGATCGTCTATCGTCATGTCCTAGGTCTTTCCCGGCTTTGCCGCTAAAATGCCGCCTCATCTTTTGACCGCATCAGGCGGGGCCTTTCCGGCCCTGTCCGACCGTCCGATGCGTTCAAGCAACAGCTTGGCCTGCGACACCTGCGCCAGAAGGCCCTTGTCACCCGCCAGCGTGGCGGTTTCCCCGGCATGGTGCAGCCATCTCTCAGCCTCGTCAAAATCGCTCGCCATTTGCTCGATCTGCGCCATTTGAAGGTAGGCCAAGACGAGCTGGCGATCGGCCTTGGCGGCCAGGAAACATTGAATCGCCCGGGTGAGCTGCTGCTTCGCGTCCGGCCCCATCAGGAGGCTGGCGTTGACGAGGTCCAGCAGCGACTGACCTTCGGCGACGAGATCTTGGGCACCCATGGCGGCAATGCCGGCGAGGTCGGAATATTGCTGAGCTTCGCTCAGACGCCCCGAGCCGCGGTAAATCGACGACAGAAGGCGGTAGGTGTGCGCAAGCTGCCGACGATCTTTGATTTCATCGCGAAGTCTGGCCGCTTCGAGCGCATCCCGTTCGGCCTCCTTGAACCTGTTCAGCCCGTTCAGCACCGTTGCACGATCGTGGAGTCCGCACGCGAGCTCGTGCGCGTTGTCACGGGGACGCGACAAGGCGATCGCCTTTTCGAACCAATCGAGCGCAACATCGGCATCGCGGATGCTCGGCCTCGATCCGTGCACCTGGCCCAGCATTCGATAACAAAGCGCAAGAACGGCCGGCGCTTCAACGTATCCGCTTTCGAGCAACGTTCTGACCGTCTCGAACATCTGCTCGGCGGCATCGACCTCTTTCGCCTGCAGAATCCGTATGGCTTGGTTGGCGTAGATTGGAAGCCACGCGAAGAACGCATCGTATGTCATGCCCCCTGGATCATCGCCGAGCTGGCGCAAGATTCTACCGGTCCAGTCCCCTACAAGCCGCTTGTCGCCGGTTGTCTCGCTCTCCACGCGGGCGATCAGGCCCAGCAACGCTGCCGCATCATCGAAAGCTCGATCATTGAACAGCAGTCCGAGAGAACGCACGAGACAGTCGCGCTGTAATTCAAGCGCTTGGAAAACCGTTGCTCGATGTGGATTTTGCTCGATGTCCCGCATGACGATCCGCGCGAGGCCCGCCTGCGCTTCGGCGATCACCCGGCAAACTTTTGCCTGCCACTCAATCGGGCTTTCTCCCTTGGGACCGGGCTGGTCCGCAAATGCGAGGGGCAGTTGCGGATGAAGCCGCATGGGCCGAAGCAACAGATCAAGGTCGGTCGCGTTGGGGGGAGGAAATTCGGTCGCGGGTGCGCCGGCTCCAGCTGCCCAGGCCGCCTTCAGCAACGTCAGCGCCGGTTTATGAGCATCCTGGATCGAGCCCACCAGGCCGCAGCCTGCCAGGCAGATTTTGAGTGTCAGCGCATCGGCGACGCCGAGCAGGAAGACGACGGCCATGAAATAGGGCCGAAGATCGTCGTCAAGAAAGTCCAGGGTGCGCCGGAGAGCGGCCACCGTCCTGGTGTCGGGAACAATAGAATCCCGCGCAGGCGAAGGTGCGCCATCGAGAGCATCGGCCAAGTCCGAGACAGTTCTTGTTTTGAGTTGCGGCCAGATGCTCTCAATCGCTCCGGGATGACCGGCCAGGCGGCGCACCAGGGCAAGACGGCCCTCGCGCAGTTCGCTGCCGCCGTCGCCCGGAACAAGGGCAGTACAGAGAGCCCCCGCTTCGGCATCGTCCAGGCGTTGGACGCGCAGGCCGCTCAGCTTCAACCACGGAACGGCCGAGCGCGTAATCAGGATGACCCGCCCGTTGCGCTGCGCTACGTCGCGGAGGAACTCGATGAACGGTGTAACGAATGCTTTGGCCTCTTCCGCCGTACTCAAGACGGAGATGTGTTCGATATCGTCCACGATGACAAGAGGTGCGTCCGGCATGGCGACGGAGCGATCGGGAGGCCAACCGCTCAATCTTAGCCAGCCCGACGCGCCGGACTTCTCCTTGCCGAGACCGCCGGTTTGCCGGATCCACTCCGCGAATCTCGTTGCAAGCGCGGTTTTCCCGATGCCGATGGTACCGTGAAGCAGAACCACCATGCCTTCGTGCAACATGCGCTCCAGGTGGAGAAACGCATCATCCCTGCCGTATAGAGCCGGAGCCGAGGTCTCACCGGCCACGGTCTCGCCTTCTGATCGCTTGGCTTCCGCGAATGCGAGATCGCGTGCCGCATACAAGACCGGGACCATCCAATCCTGAAGCGGAATGAGCCCGATCGGACTCGGACGGCCAAAATCCGCAACCAGCGCATTTCGACCAGCGACAAAGCAACTCGTCACCGGGGCTCCGGAGAGAATCCCGTTGTAGAATGCCGAGACAAAAAGCTCGGCGGCCCGCACCTGGATGTTGTGCGTCATTGCGACGACGGCGGCCACCCCGGCCGAGGCCAATATCGCCGTTGCAACGCCAGGAGCCGTTCCGTCAAGTCCGTCAATGGCCGCCGACCGGCACGCATTGAGCAGGACGAATTTGACGTGCCCCGCGCGCAGGGCCGCGGCAAAGACATCAGCCGGAACGGCATCGGGGGCGGCATCGCCGCCCTCGAACATCAGGTATCCGCCACCATCCTCGGATCCGGCATCATTGCTGAAATCGCCATGGCCATCGAAGTGGACGATATCGTAGGGCTGTCCGGCCGCCGAGGCATCGGCAAGCGCGCGTTCGAATTGGCCAAACGAAGGCGGTCGCAGCACATCGATGTGAAGCGGACCAGCCCGTGCGCTGTTCCAGCGCGTGACCTGCTGGGCGATGATTTGATGATCGATATCGCGCGCACCGGACGGGCGAGCGATCACCATGAGCATGCGCGAGCCGAATTGTTCGGTCGTGGTCGGATCGAAAGCACCGAATGATCGAATGACCGACAGCCTGTTTGACGGCAATTCGGGAACCACCCATGGAACCATCAACTCCCAGGGCAACGCTTGAACCGAATGTCGGGTGGACTCGATGACCACGCTCGCCGAAAGTCCGCGGCGCAACTGCTCGATAATGATCTCCTGAAGGGCCGAAAGCAGCCCCTCGTCCCCGAAAATTGCATCGACAAACCACCGCCCCCACGCCGGCATATCGGTGCCGGCGACATGCTGGGCGCGATCGGCAAAAGCGCCAACCGGATGATGGAGATAGTCCTCGAGGTAGAATCGGAGTGAAGCAAAGTCGGGGTGTTGCGGCAGCCGGCGCGGATCGCCGACCAAGTCTCGGCCGCCGTCGCATCGGCGCTGGCTGATCTGGAACCCGCGTTCCGTGTCAGTGATAAAAACCGTCAACATCGACCATTCGCTCCAGGCCGATTACGCAGGTGACGTCATGCTGCGGCGACGCCTGTGCATATTTTCGTTCAAGTGCGGCTTCGATCGATCTCTCTATCACATTTTCAGGCAGAAGCGCCAGCGTTTACAACGACACGTTGCAACAAGCATCGAACCTCGACGGGCAGCCGATCACGGAGGTAAAGCCAGGGATGACGGCTGTCGGATTCACGCCGGCACCGGCGCCGCCTCGCCTTGCGGCTTCGCGAACGGCCTGAAATTCATCGCCATCAGGAACGCACCCAAGCCCATCGCCCAGGAGGCGATATAGAGCCAGGCATAGCTGGAGAACGCATCGTAGATCAGGCCGCCGGCGAGCGGGCCCGTGGCCATGCCGAGGCTGCCCGCCATCGCGGTGCCGCCGATCACCGTCCCCATCATCTTGAGCGGAAAGTTCTCACGCACCAGCACCGCATAGAGCGGCATGGTGCCGGCATAGATGAAGCCGAAGATGGCGCCCACCGCGTAGAACGTCGCGAGCTGGTGCGCGAAGACGTAGCCGAGTGCGCCGAACGCCTGCAGCAGCAGCCCCGAGACCAGCACGCGCTTGGTGCCGAAACGGTCGCCCATCAGGCCGAAGGCGATGCGCCCGCCCATGCCGGCAAAGCCCTCGATGCTGTAAATCGTCACCGCCGCGATCAGCGGTATGCCGCAGCTCACGGCATAGGAGACGGTGTGAATGATCGGACCGGAATGGGTGGCGCAGCAGAAGAAGTTGGTGGCGAGCAGGATCAGGAATTGCGGCGAGCGCAGCGCCTCACCCATCGACATCTCGTCATTCGCCGCGCCCTCGCCGGACGGCGCGGCCACGGCCTGCGCCAGCGCGGGCGGGCGGCGCACCAGGAACGACACCGGGATCATGATGGCGCCGACCACCAGCGCCACGATCTGCATCGAGGTGCGCCAGTCATGGCCGGAGACGAGCCAGGCCGCGAGCGGCGCCATCGTCATCGGCGCCATGCCCATGCCGGCCGACACCAGCGAGACCGCGAGGCTGCGATGGGTGTCGAACCAGCCGGTGACGGTCGCCATCATCGGCGCGAAGATCGCGGCGCAGGAGGCCCCGACGAGCAGGCCGAACATGAACTGGAACGCCAGCAGCGAGGTGGCATGGCTCGCCGCGAACAGGCTCAGCGCCAGCACGGTCGATCCCGTCAGCACCACCGGCCGCGGCCCGAACCTGTCGGTCAGCGTGCCCCAGACCATGCTGGTGCAGGCCATCGCCAGAAAGCCGATCGTCATCGCGCTGGAGATGCCGGTCACCGACCAGCCGGTGTCCTTGGCGATGGGCTGCAAAAACACCGGCAGCGAAAACATGCCGCCGATCGCGACGCAGCCGAGCAGGCCGCCGGCGGCGACGATCACCCAGCGATAGTTGGAACGGAACATTTTTTTGTCTCCCGTCAGGTCTGTCTGGGTGGAAGACGAATGGGAACAGCGCGGGCCGACAATCCCTCCATCACATTTCTGTGCCGACGGGAACTCCCCCGCTACTCTGCCGCGGGCCTCAGGAACGAGCCGATGATCTCGCGCTTTTCCTCCGATAGACCGGCAAGCAGGTTCTCATCCAGATAGCCCTCTCATTCAGATAACCTTGGCGAATGAGACGGGCGAGACGAAGGGAAGCTGCGAATAGCGATAGTCGAACGTATCGTCGATCTCCCGCCGCTGCAGGTGCAGGAAATCTTCGACCTCCCACATCTGAACAGGCGTGGTCGCAGCGCTCGCTCTTGTCTTGAATTCGGCCATCACGCTGGCCAACGCTTTTTCCAACGCGGCATCGAAAGCTTTGCACGCGATCTTCTTCTCGGTCGGAGACCCGTTGAGATCAAACATCTCATCCCTCCTCAATATGTCGGCTCACGCCTTTGCGGCGGACGTATCGCCAATCAAGCCGGTACGCCCAGGCTGGACCTAGTTCGCCAGTCCCTGCTTTTCGATCCAGTCGCTGATCAGCCTTGCGACATCGTCGGAATTGCGGTCCATCATCAGCATGTGAGTGTTGCCCTTGATGCCCATTTTTGGCAGCTCGAACGTATCGACCTGGCCGCCGGCAGCCGCGACCGCCTGTCCCCATCTGGTCGGGTTGACCACAAGCTTCGACCACACCGGGACCTTGTCGAGGAAATCGCCCCACACGATCAGATGCGGCACGCCCTTGAGCTTCGCGGCATCAGCCTTGGCCGGATCAGGCGCGCCTGATGGCTCGACGGTGATCAGCGCCTTCACCTTGTCCGGTGCGTTGAGTGCGGCGGTGAAGCCGAAATTGCCGCCCTGGCTGTGGACCAGGATGATGCACGGGCATACCTTCTGCACCAGCGCGTCATAGGCCTTTTGCGTGGCGGCGTCATTCGTGGCCCAGCGCGGAATACCCTGCTTGGCGAACTGGTCGAACGCCTCGATTGGAAACTGCTCGCCCTCGAACGCCTCGCGCTTGCCGCCGACCTCGTAGCTCGGCCCGATCCGGAACAGCTCCCACGCCTCCTTCTTGGGCCGGAAGAACGGCTCGCTCTTGAATATCTCGGGATAGCGCGCCCAGGAGGCGCGGCCGCGTTCGACCGCATCCGAGACGTAGACGTCGTAACCCGCATTGAGGAAGAATTGCTGCCAGCCGGGCTTGCCGTCGGGCTTAGTCTCCCAGGTGACGCCCGACAGACCGCCGCCGTGCCAGAGCAGCAGCGGCAATTTCGACTTCGGCTGCGCAAGCTTGACGAACTGGACGTACATCTGCTCGACCTCGAACTCGCCGTTCGGATCGACCTTGATCGGCGGAGCACCGGGAGAGAACACGATCTCCTTGGAAGGAAGTCCGCTCAGCGTCTCCGTGTGTCCACCGACATGGAAGCTGCCGACCTCCTTGACCAGATAGTCGGCCGCTGCCGGCGTTGCCACTGCAATGGTCGCCGCCAGTGCGATTGCGATTGTGCGCATGAAGTTTTCCTCCGCTCTCGACTTTTGTTGTTGGCGGCATTGTTGCCAACAACAAACGCGAAAACAACCCCATGCACGGTAGCCGGCGTCAGCGGAATCCCGCCAACGCCATCGCATCAGCCCAACTCAGCCTGCTTGGCGCGCTGCCGCCACGCGCTGACGGTCAGCCATACCGCCGAGACCAGGAAGTAGATCGCGCCGACCGCAGCATAGCCTGCGACATTCGCAATCGACGGAACTGCGGGCATCGTGGCCTGAAAGACGAAGAACGCGCCTGCGAGCGCCGACTGGGCCCCGCTGAGCACCATCGCCCATTGCGCGCCAAAGCTCCTCCAGCGCCGGATCGCCGTGCCGAGCTGGAGCACCCCCGATAGAATTGCCCAGGCCCCGAAGATTCCGAGCACCCGGTTCATGCTCATCTGCAAGGCAACAAGCACCGCGACGGTGGTCGCCAGACTGACCACAACGTTGAGCGCCTGCGTCCGGTTTTGAGCGAGCCCGCCGCTGCGCAACGCGTCCGCGACATTGGCCGCGGCATCCCATGCCGGATAGAGCACGAGCAAGGCACCGGCGATCACCGGAGATGACGGCGCGACGGCAAAGGCAGCTCCCACCCAGGCGAGCGAGAACGCCGCCCGGACAAAGTAGTATTGCTTCAGCCATCGCTCGCGATCGGCACGAACAAGATCCAGTTGATAATGCGCCATTCCATTCGTTCCTTTACCTACTAGTTGGTAGATCGCGTGTGCGATGCCTGCATCCCCAGCGCCTGCGGGGATGCCGCGATCGTCTCGTCGAGATCTTCAGTGCTTGGAGGACAACCGATCCAGCAGCGGCCCGGTGATCACACCGAACATCTTTGGATCGCCATAGGCACGCGCCGACAGCATCGCGCCGTGAATGGTCGCCATGAATCCTTCTGCCTCGATCCGGGCCGTGCTGGACAGGTGTAGCCGCCCTTTCCGCTTGCCGCGTTCCATCACCGATGTCAGCCACGACGCAAGCGCGCGGAAATGCGCACGGACCTCCAGCGCCACTTCCTCCGGCAAGATCGGCAGCTCACTGGCCAGCAGCGCGCAGACGCAGAAGGGCGCCGTCGCATCATTGATGCACGCCTCCCAGTACGCGACATATTTTGTGAGCTGCTCGCGCGTATCCGGGACATTGCGCTCGAGCGCGGACAGTCCCGCCTCCGCTTCGGCGCGGTAGCGCGACACGAGGGTGCGGACCAGATCGACCTTGCTGGCGAAATGATGGTGGATGCTCGGCTTGCGGATGCCGACGATTTCGGCCACGTCGGCATAGCTGAAGCCGTTATAGCCGCCCGCCATGATCAAACTGCGCGCGCAGGCCAGGATGTCGTCGGCAGTCGAGGAAACGTTGGTCATGAAAGGTTAGCTACCTTCCAGTTGGTAGGGCGTCAAGAACGGGATGCTTCAACGATCCGTGAGTGGTAGGAGCCCTAAATGACCATTCGCCCCATCCTCCGCTATCCCGACCGCCGGCTCGCGCTCCCCGCCCGCCCCGTCACCGCATTCGACGACGCCTTGCGCGAGCTAGCAGCGGATCTGTTGGAGACCATGCGCGCCGCGCCCGGCATCGGCATCACGGCGCCGCATGTCGGCGTGCCCTTGCGCGTCGTCGTGCTCGAGCTCGACGCCAAGGACGGCCCGCGGACCTACGTCAATCCGGAGATCGCATGGGCCTCACCCGAGATGATCCTGCATCGTGAAGGCAGCGTCTCGATGCCCGGCGTTAATGACGACGTGCCGCGCCACGCGCGCGTGCGGATCAGCTATCGGGATCTCGATGGCAACATGCAAAGCGAGGAGTCGGGCGACTTGCGCGCCGTGTGCCACCAGCACGAGATCGACCAGCTCGACGGGATGTTCTGGATCCAGCGGCTGTCGCGGCTGAAGCGGGAGCGGCTGGTGAAGAAATTCGAGAAGTTGTCGCGCGGGTGAGCGTGCTGGCGAAGATCGGACTTGTGTGAAATCGCGTCGGCTGTTCGATGTGGAGAAATCAAACCAGCCTGATATGATTGGAACGGTCGGCCCCGTCGGGAGGGAGACGAATGACACATTCAGGTCGCTGCGCCTGCGGCGCAGTTTGTTACACCATCCGGTCCGCGCCGATCCGCGGCTTCCAATGCCAGTGCAGCGACTGTCAGCGCGACACCGGCAGCGGCCACAGCTCAATCTTCGTGTTCGCGCGCAGCGCAGTCTCGGTGACCGGCGAGGTGCGCGAAATCGAGCGCACTGCCGACAGCGGCGCAGTCAAGCGCAAGGGATTCTGTCCGAACTGCGGCTCGCCGATCTACAACAAGCCGGACGAGAAGCCGGAGTTCATCGGCATCTATGTCGGCACGCTTGACGATGCCAGCACGTTCAAGCCATCGGTCGCGCTGTTCTGCTCGCGCGGATACGCCTGGGATCACCTCGATCCCGAGCTTCCCAAACTCCCGGAATGGCACCCGGGATCGCGCTGATTTCTTCCAGATTGGGGACAGCCAATGGCGATGAGCTTCGAACTATCGATGCTGGCCGCCGCAATCGTCTGGGGCTTCGTACAGCTTGTCACCGCCGCGCAGGCCGCGAACCTGCAGTACGGCCTCAGATGGGCTGCGAGCCCGCGCGACACCGAGATGCCGCCGCTCAAGCCCATCCCGGGCCGCCTCAACCGAAATTTCCGCAACTACATGGAGACGTTTCCGTTCTTTGCCGCCGCGATCCTCATCTCTCACGCCGCAGGCGTTCACAATGAGCTGACTTATTGGGGATCGATCGCCTATCTTGGCGGACGCATCGCCTACACCGCGCTTTACCTATCCGGCATACCGCTCGTCCGCTCGCTGTTCTGGAATATCGCCAGCTTTGGCATGCTTGCAGTCTTGGCAGCGGCTTTCGTACCTCACTGAAGCGGCGCGATAGCGACTTTGCCTTTGCCGGGATGCCTTCACGCCCGCTTCCCGCTCCGCTTGTTCATGGGCGCGTTACGACGCTCGCGTTTGCCGCGCGCGATCTCCGTCGCCAGCGCATCCAGCTTCGGCTCCCAAAAATTCCTGAACTGACCGATCCACGCGTCGACCGCGCGAAGCCCCGCGACGTCGACCGAATAGAGCCGTCGTTGCGCCTCCGCCCGAACCGTCGCGAAGCCGCTCTCGCGCAGCACCTTGAGGTGCTGCGACACGGCGGCCTGCGTGATCCCGAACTCCGCCCCGATCGCCTCGACGACCTCACCGGA
This sequence comes from Bradyrhizobium sp. 21, assembly GCF_023073335.1. GTDB lineage: Bacteria > Pseudomonadota > Alphaproteobacteria > Rhizobiales > Xanthobacteraceae > Bradyrhizobium. Next base: position 1,081,801 of record NZ_JADPJG010000002.1, on the reverse strand, counting down.
CGCCATTTCCCCGGGCGACAGCAGCTCGAGGATGCGACGGCGCACGGGATCGGCAAGGACCTCGAAGATTTGCATCAGCTTCCTGTGCCCGGATGCGCGACCTCGGGCGGCGTCTCGCCGCGATAAAAAGCGATGGTGCGGTCCGACCGCTGCTTCGCGGAGGCAGGATCCACGCCGCTTGCGACGTGCGCCACGCGCCAATTCTCGCCGCTGCTCGTCATGAATTCCTTGCCCGCGGGAGAGACCATCCATGCCTCGGCCGTCTCATGGTCGACCGATGCCCCGGTCGTAACGTATCGCTCCAGCCCCGCAATGGCGAGATCCCAACCGATCCCGACCGCCCCCGGACCGAACTGCTCCCAATGATCCTCGATGATCGCGGTGTGCTCAAGCGTCAAGCGCGCCTGACTTCGTTCTGCCGTCAGCTTGACATCGATCCAGCTCATCGCGCCGCCGAATTCCCACGTCGCCGAAAAATGGGTCGGCGGCGTGCACGCCGTGATGGTACCCCCTGCATTCCCCTTGAGCTGGTACTTTCCGCCGAGCCGAAGGTCTCCCTCGACCGGCAATAACCAGCGCGGAATGCGTTGCTGGCTGGTCACTGCGTCCCAGAGATCGTCGATGCTGGTCTCGTAAAGCCGCGTCAGCGTCACCGCACTGGCCGCTTTCCCGTCCTTCTCGAAATTCCTCACCGAGCGCGTAACCAGCCCCAATACTCTTGCGACGTCGATCTCCATGGCGCTTGCTCCCTGTCGTTTCGCAAGGATGAATATCGGTCTAAACTAATATAAGTCAAACCTTATATTAAGGGGGAGATGCCGCTCAGATATTTCCCCGGCGGTTTCCCGAGCGCCTTCTTGAACATGGTGATGAAGGCCGCGACGGAGTCATAGCCGAGATCTGCGGATACCTGCTGCACGCTGGCGCCGGAGGTGAGTTCCCGCAAGGCGACGATCAGGTGCAATTGCTGGCGCCAGCGCCCGAAGCTCAGCCCCGTTTCCTTGACGATGAGACGCGCGAGGCTGCTTTCGCTCAGCGCAACGCGCTTGGCCCATTCGGCCAGCGTCCTGCGGTCGGAAGGGTCTTTTGCCAGCGCTGCGGCAATTTTCTTCAACCGCGGCTCGGGCGAGAGCGGCAGATGGAGCTGCTGAACCGGCATGCGGGGCAGCTCGCGGAGCAGGACGCTCGCCAAGAGGTCCACCCTCGCCTCGTCATCGGCGACCTGATCGGACAGCTCGACGATCACTTCACGCAGCAGCGGCGAGATCGACAGCGTACAGCATCGAGCCGGCAAGGCGACGAATTCAGGCTCGATGTAGACGAAAAACAGCCGGGCATTTTCTGTCGCGAGGTTGCTGTGTTGCATGCCGCCGGGAATCCACACCGCGCAATGCGGCGGCACCATCCACAGGCCAGTGGGAACGCGACAAGTGACGGCACCTCCCAGTGCGAAGACCAGTTGGCCTTTGCGGTGGCTGTGATCGGGCACCTCCCCTTTGCTCCCGCCAACGTCAACGCGCACGGCGATGACAGGCGCGGAGCGATCATCCACATCGAGATCAAGCCATGGAAAGTGGAGGGGTTGCCGCATGCTTGCCGGTTTCTAGTAATTGATTGGCAGAATATCTAAATTGAGCGGAGAAGAAAGTCGATAGTCTGCCGTCTGAACCTGCCCGGTTGCGACCAGGCGCGCCCACGCGATCAAGAGATACGACCATGGATGCCTTCACGACCGCGACAGCAGCCGAACGCGAGGTCCACACACAAGCCGGGTGCGTGCGTGGCGGCTCGTGCGACGCACGTGGCGTGCTGGCGTTCAAAGGCATCCCCTACGCAGCGCCCCCGGTCGGGCCTTTGCGCTGGTGCGCACCGCAGCCGCCGGCGCCGTGGGACGGCGTGCGCGACGCGCTTACATTCGGCGCGGGGTGTCTATCGGCGCTCGAAAACGACCAGCGGCCGGGACCGCGCGACGAGGATTGCCTCTATCTCAATGTCTGGACCGCGGCGAAACACGCGGACGAGAAGCGGCCTGTGATGGTATGGATTCACGGCGGCGGCTTTCAGTTCGGCTCCTCGGCCAACCCCGCGACGGACGGCGGCGCGTTGGCCGCCAAAGGTGCCGTCGTCGTCAGCTTCAATTATCGCCTCGGCATCCTCGGCTTTCTCGCCCATCCCGATCTCGATCGGGAGGCACCCTCAGGCAATTACGGCCTGCAGGATCAATTGATGGCGCTGCGCTGGGTGAAGGCCAATATCGCCGGCTTTGGCGGCGACCCCGACAACGTCACCCTGTTCGGCGAATCCGCCGGCGCCATGGCCGTCGGCGTCCTGATGGCCTCGCCGCTCGCGCACGGACTGTTTCACAAGGCCATTGGACAGAGCGGCGCGTTCTGGGACGGCAAGCACGGCCCAATGCAGAGCTTTGAAGAAGCCCGCGCGCGTGGTCTCGCGTTCGCCCGGCAACAGGGCAACGGGTCTATCGCGGCCTTGCGCGCCATGCCGGCCGACCAGTTGAATGCAGCCGCGCCATGGAGTTTCAGAACCAGCCCCGTCGTGACCGCATTCTCACCGAGTATCGATCATCATGTTGTGCCTGACGTGCCCGCGCGGCGCTTCCTGCGCGGCGAGCAGATGCACATCCCCTTGCTGGCGGGCTGGAATGCCGCCGAGGAATTCCCTTTCACCTCACAGTCATTGCCCGATCAATCTGCGCGGGCCTTTCTCACAGCAGTCGAGGAGATGTTCGGCAAGGAACACATGGCCGACTTGCTGAAAGTCTACCCCGCAGCGACCGACGCGGAGGCCAAGGCTTCCGCGGCCGCACTCACGGGCGATTATGTGGTCGGCGAGCAGTGCTGGCAGTGGCTGAGGCTGCATCGACGCGGGGGACGTGCGCCCGTCTACGGCTATCACTTCAGCTATACCTCGCCCTACACGCCAATCGCCTCGCACGTCACCGAAATCCCGTTCGTGTTCGGCACATTGACACCACAACAGGTGATCGGCAGCACGACGCTACCGGCCGACGAGGACCGCGCCCTGGCGCGGACGCTGATGGACTATTGGGTGAATTTCGCGGCGCATGGCGATCCGAACGGATCAGGCCTGCCACCCTGGCCCGCTTATGACGAGACAGACGTCGTGCAGATCCTGGATAAAGCGATCGAAGCGCGTCCCAATCCGCAAGCGGCCCGCTTCCGCTTCCTCGACCGTTTCAGGCAGGACGGCGTATTGCCGTTGCGTTGGCGTGAGGTGGCGTAAGCGTCGTAGGGCGGGTTAGCGGAGCGTAACCCGCCATCTATCAGCGCGCGCGACGAAAGAGGGTGGATTACGCCCACGGACTGCGCTTCGCGCAGCCGTTGGCTAATCCACCCTACCCACTACGCATCTATTTCAGCGGCAGAAAAAGATCCGCGACCGCCTCATGCTCCGGCACCTCCGGGAAGAAGCTCAGCCGCTGGCAATAGATCGGGAAGTCGCGCGCTTCCTCGCCGCTGGCCGGAAGCCAGTCGCGATAAAGGTAGAGCGCTGCGGGCTCCAGATTGTCGGTGTAGCCGACGACGCGCAGCACCGCACAGCGTCCGCCGGGGATCTCGCCGGCCTTGATCTCTTCGCCGTTCGCCTCGATCGGCTGGTCGGTCCCGACGCAGAGATCGACGCTGTAATCGGCGGGCAAGGCAGGGCGCCGCTCGGAGCGCCAGACATTGAAGGTCGGACTTGTCCTGGGGTGCAGGTTAGCTGCCCTGCGCCACGCGATGAACCGCTGGATGGTGGCGCCGAGCATCGCCGGCTCGCCCCGGTGCTCCATGATCGCCACCGGCGTAGGCGGCACATCGCGGATCGTCACGTCGTCAGTCGTAAAGGTCTTTTGCATGAGCTTGCTCCTTGCGTTGTCGAGAGGCCCGAAGGCCGCAAGCCACGGCTCCCAGTCGGGAGACTTCCGGAACGACGACGGCGATTGCCCGAACCGTTGCCGAAAGGCGCGGGCGAAGGCGTCCGGTGCGTCGTAACCGGCATCCATCGCGATGTCCGTGACGCTGTGGGCGCCCAGATAGGCCAGCTGATGCGAAGCGCGCTTCATGCGGACCAGTTGGACATAGCGATGCACGGACAGCCCGAAGGTTGCCGAAAATTGCCGGTGGAAATGAAATTTCGAGAAGGCGGCAACAGCGCTTAAGCCGTCCAGGTCCAGATCTCCGTCGAGATGCCGGTCGATATGGTCCAGCACCCGTCGCATCCGGTCCTGATAGTTTCGCAGCGCCGCCGTCATCGTCCCTCCTCCGTGGCGGCTCCATCTAGTCGCTGACGGCCATGACACGCTCGACCGATCTTGCGGTTTGGCGTGGGTTCCATCAATCCTGTTGCCGAGGCGACAGCGCGCAGGTCCACGACTTCGTTGTGGCTGCGGCCGTCGCCCTTGACATTGACGGTGTTCGCCGGGCTTGGGGGAAACCCGTTACCCCTTTCGCCCCGTGCGCTTCTTTGCCTTCGCCGCGCGTTTACGTCCTGGCGCGGCGGTTCGTGCCGATCCGCGGTCCGCACCGCCGGCTGCGCCAGCGGTCAGTTCGGGGCGCAGTCTGGCGAGCTTGGCGCGGTCCGGCAGCAGATCGGCAAAACCGTCGAGCACGCTCGGCGCGGCCGCGCCGTCGCCAGGGGCGGCCATTGCGCGCGCGTGTGCTGGCGCGGCGGTCTGACTGAGAGCCTGCAGCCGTCGGCACGCTTCGCCGAGGTGATAGGCCTCGCCGCCGAGCGCCACCCATTTGCCGACATCGGGATGCAGCACGAGGTTGGCCGAATGGTTGTCGGTATTGCTGGTCGGGTAATCAACAAACACGTCGATGCCCGACTGCACGCCCACCATCACGCCTTGCGCCGACCACGAGACCGCGACATCGACTCGATAGCGGCCCGGTCGCTCGAAGGCAAAGCCCGCTGTGCTCCAGAACACTTTTGCCGAACCCTCGACGCTTTGGCCTGCCTCGAGTTCGCTCAGCTTCGCGTGTTCGCACAGGATGACAAAGGGCCTGACCGGACGCTCGCGGCCCTCGGCATCGGTGACGGTGATCGATGCGAACAAGGCCTCGGTGCTGACGTCGTTCGGCGCGCGCAGCGACACGCCGCTATTGTTCGTCATCGTCCACGACAAATCCAGCGGCTGGCCGAGCGCGACGCGGTCGGTTGTGGCGGTCACCGTCAGCGCCAGCTCCGAGGAATCGAAGTCGTGCCTATCGGCGGCTTGCGGCGCACCGGTCGGGAACCAGCTTGCGAACGGCCATCCGCCCGGGCGAATGACCGGATCCGGCATGTGGTTGAGGTGATGACGGACGTTGGTGTTGTGCGCGAGCTTGATCTGATCCGGGAATACGCCGGGTGCACCGGTTGCCGGACCACCGAGCACGTCCGCCACACTCGGCGTCGTGGTCATGATCGAGTTGTCGGCCGCCGTTTCCTGCTCCTGGTGAATCTGGTTCAGGGTGTGCGTCAGCTCGTGGGTCGCACTGCGCAGGAACGCCCGCGGCACGTCGCGCTGCTTCTTGTTGGCGGCCAGACCGAAGTTCGAGGAGTCCGAGACGGGATAACCGTCATCGGAGAAGCTGGCGCAGCCTTCGCGGGGAACGCCGATCTGATCGTACATGATGCCGCGCGAGCAGCCGAGTTTTGCGGGCACGACAATCATGTGCACGCGCCACTCGGCGTCGAGGTTCGTCGCGGGGTTGCGCACATTGGTCATCAGCGCGTGCAAATCCGCAGAGCTCCAGCAATTGGTCGCGACCACGCCTGATGGCACGGGGATGTTGAGCTGATCCTGCACGACGCTCAGCTGCCAGCCGGTCTTCGCGAAGACCGTGTCGAAGAACTCCGTGCCGCCGGCGCCATCGGGCACCGGTGCAGGCCTGACAGCGCCGACCAGCGTATCGATCTCCAGGGTTGCGCGACGGAAGAACTTTGACACCCAGGCGAGCGTGATGCTGCCCTTGTCCACGCCGCCCTCGAACAGCCGGCCCTGATAGAACGGTCCGCCCGTCAGGGAGAACGGAAACGGCGCCGGCACTTTCGACAGCTTCATCGTCACGGTGCGCGACGGCGTATTCGGGAACGTACCCTTGAACTGGCCGGCCGGCGGCTGCGTGTAATTGAACTGCTCGGCTGTGATCGTCAGCTCGCACTTCCTGGGGAACGGGACCGCGACCGGCGCGGACACGCTGGTCACCCTGAGATAGGAGTGATAGCGCGCGCGGGGAAAGATCGGGATCCTCGGCCTGAGGATCGGAGACGGAATGATGAGGTTATCGAGCGCGCTGAGCGAACCGGCGAGGCTCGTCAGTCCCGATGCCTCCGCCGCGTCATCTTCGTCCGCGTCACCCACAGGCAGCACTGGACCCGGGATCGGACCGATCACCGGCCGCTTCGAGTAGAGATCGCCGCTGACGATCAGATGGTCCGCACCGCCGTCGGGCGCCGAACGATCGACGCGCAGCGTGCCTTCGAACGACACGAAGCCCGCCGTCGGCCTGAAGTTGATCTGGTAGCAGCCTTCGCGAAAATCGAGCTTGCACAGCCTGAACGGCGGAATGGGATGCAGATCGGTTGATGCCGGCTGGTCGCCGGAATCGTCGTCGCTGAAGCTGATCTGCCGCGACAGCGGCACCAGCGGCTTCATCGCCGGTTCGACCGACGCCGCTGTCATCTTTGAAAGGCTGCCACTGGCTTCGTGCTCTGAGCAATTGCACATGTCGTCTTCTCCTCGTTGGAAAACGCAGGCGATCGACGTGAGCAGCGGGCTCGTTCGCGGGTACACCCGCGTTATTTCGGTCAGCCAGGGCGTGCGCAATGCTACGCGCGCCGATAAATCACATGGCAGCTCTCTGAATCCGTAAACTCAAATTGGTCGGCCTGCAGTGAAAATTGATACGTCACGAGTTCATCAGTCGCCGTCCCGACGACGAGTGTCTTGGAATCTTCGAGACGGTAGATTCCCGCGTCCCACCACACCATGCCCTGCCCTGGTCCGCGTGTGCCGCGGTAGGTGCCGGTCGAGAAGATGACGGTGGCGGGATATTTGTCCGCGCACGCAGAAGCTGTGGCTTTGGTCCACGTACCAACCAGGCTCTGTTCGTGTTTGTCAGCCATAGTGTCTCCATAGCTTTCACCAACCGGCGCGATCGGCCGGTCGATGGCTATTTCAACATGTCGCTCGAGCGTGTGCAGCTCATTTCAAGCCGACGTGGCGGCGGGTAGGTCAACCAACCCAATTCACCACGCACAATCACAACAGGTACTCTATCGCAGTATTCATGTGAGCGTGTGTGTGAAGCGGTTCACAACGTGGGTGCGACAATTGGGCACCGGCGCGAGGGCGACATGAGATCGCGGCGTTGGAGCAGATCAGCCCGGCACGATGGGCAGCGATAGTTATCGGCCGCGTTTGCGAACCCACGAGTGTTGACATCGCCGATAGTGTGTCATAGTGATGGTTACACACAAACGAGATCATCATGCCGACCAGCACCCGCTTCGCCGTCGCCGTTCATATCCTCACCGGACTTGCCGTAAGTGACGGAAAGCCGCTGCGGTCCGAAGATCTCGCCTGGTCGGCAAACACCGGCGCGGTCGTGATCCGCGGGCTGTTGTCGCGTCTGAGCGATGCCGGGCTGACGCGTTCGCAGCTCGGAGCGGGGGGCGGCTCCTTGCTGGCGAAACCGGCAAAAAAGATACGGCTGCTCGATGTCTATGCGGCGGTCGAGGACACGGAGCTGTTTTCGCTGCACCGGACTCCGCCCTGCGACAGTTGCGCAGTCGGCGGCAACATCCTCGAGGCGATACAACCCGCCCTCGATCGGGCGCGCAAAGCGCTCGAAGCCGAACTCGCAAAAACGACGGTGGCGGATGTTGCGGCCGAAGTGGCGCGGCTGGGCAAGTTCTCCATTCCGCTCGCCTGGTGACTTGTTTTGCCCATAAATGTCATCACGTAATCGACACATAATCACTTTGATGCCGAACGGCATCTAGCCGCAATAGCCGACCAGCCTTCGGGGCGCTGGCGGTCCTGCTTTCCCAGCCCCTCACCTCACAGGAGTTCCTTATGAGTATTGGTATCATCGGTTCTGGCGCCCTCGGCTCGAACCTCGCACGCGCCTTGGCCAAAAAAGGAATCTCGGCCACGATTTCGAACAGCCGCGGACCGGAATCGTTGGCCTCGCTGGTTCAGGAACTCGGCCCTTCGATCAAGGCCGGCACCGTGGAAGCGGCAGCAAGCGCCGATATCGTCATCGCCGCTGTGCGCTGGACCGAAGTGGAGAAGGTGTTCAGCCGCTTGCCGGCCTGGAACGGTCGCATCGTCGTCGACGCCACCAACCCGGTGGAATTCCTCGATCCCAATTCGCCGGATGCGAAGGGCCCGAGCAATCCGCTCGCGGCCTACGGCATCAAGGCCGTCGATCTCGGTGACAAGCATTCGAGCGAGATCTTCAGCCAGTTCGTTCCGGGCGCCCGCGTGGTCAAGGCATTCAACCATAACGACGCCGCGGCGCTGTCGAACCCGGACGTGGCGGGCGGCCGGCATGTGCTGTTCTACTCGGGTGATGACGCTGCCGCAAAGGTCGAGGTTCGCAAGCTCATCGAAAGCACCGGCTTCTTCCCGGTAGATCTGGGCTCGCTCGACGTCGGCGGACGATTGGCAACACTGCCCTTCGGCGCGCTGGCGGCGCACAATTTCATCAAGATCTAGCAGGCGCCGGAACGAAAAAGGGGAGCCCGCATGTCGCGGGCTCCCCTCTCTCGTGTGTTCCATCATCAGCCGACCGTTAGTGGCCAGCGGGTTGCAGCGCCTTTTGCACCATCGCGGTGTCGACATATTGCGTCATGCTGGCGATCTTGCCGTTCTTCAGCAGATAGAGATGCGCGAACGTCGCGCGCATGGATTTGCCCGTCGCCTTGTAGGTCCCGGAGTAGACGCCGAAGGCTGCGACGCGGTCGCCGTCTTCGAGATAGGTGTGAACATCGGCGCGGTAGCCGGTCCATTCGGCGGCGAGACGCCGGAACACGCCTGATATGATCGCGTCGGGTCCGACATAGGTGCCCGCGTATGGAAACCCTTCCGCTTCGGTCCATGCGGCATCGGGAGCGAGAGCGGCCAACAGGTTGCGGCCGTTCTCTTCCGACGATGATCCCTCATAGGTGGCGCGGATCAGGTCGAGGTTGCCACCCATCTTAGCCCCACTTCATCTCGCCGGTGGCGACCTTCGAACCAATGTCGAGCGCGACGCCCATGCCGAGGCCGGGGAAGCGCGCTTCCACCGCCGCCTTGAGCGCCGCGGAATCCTTGGCCTTCGCCAGTTCCTCGTCGAACGCCTTGAGGTAGGCGATGGTGTGCTCCACACCGGACAGATCGGTTTTTGCATCCACCGACAAATGGCCGGGCACGACGATCGCCGGCTTGCGCGCCGCGATCTTTTCGAGATTGGCGATCCAGGCGGCGCGCTGCTCCTTGGTCGGCGTGTCGGCGGTCCAGACATGGACGCCGGAGAAGATCAGTACGCCGCCGAACACCGCGTTGAGCGAGGGAATGAACAGGTAGCGCCGGTTGACCAGCCCCTCCGCGCTGACGATCTCGATGGTCTCGCCGTCCACGCTGAGCGCCTTGCCGTCGAACGCTTCGGGGATGACCACATCGGCCAGCACCTGCGGACCGTTCGCCTTGAGCTGCGGCCCCCAGACGGCAAGCTTCTTTTCCACGCTGGCGCTAATGGCCGCCAATGTCGCGGGCGCCGCGAGCACGCGGGCCTCGGGGAAGACCGCCTTGATAGCGCCGAGGCTGAAATAATAATCCGGGTCCGACTGGCTAATATAGATCGTGGTGAGCTTCTTGCCGGTTGCCTTTATGGCGTCTGCGACAGCCTTGCCATCTGAAAGCGTGAAGCCGCCATCGACCAGCACGGCCTCGCTCGGGCCGGACACCAGAACGGGAGCCCTGAAGAAGCCGTTCTGTCCAGCTGGAAAATGCTTCCAGGAGAGCCCGCCGGCGGCATGGCCCAGGCCTGCGGGTGCGAAGATGGCCGCGGCGCCCGCGGCGAGAGTGGTTTTCATGATGGTTCTCCTTGTCGGCATGTTGGTCTCCTGGTGCCGGTCTGCGATCGCGAAATTCAAATGGGATGGTCTCGACTGCGTTGATCGCTGCGCTCAGGCCGCCTTCAGTCCGTTGACGAGGACGTCCAGGCTGCCGAACAGCGCGCTTGCCTGCACGAGGCGGCGATCATGGCCGGTCCCGACGATCAGAGCCGGGACGCCGTTGGCACCGAACCGGTGCATCTCGGCACGCGCAGCCTCGAGGCGCGCGCGATACGCGGCGATCAACGCGGTGTCGGGGCTCGCCAGGCGCGCAGCAACCTCCGGCAAGTTCATCGCGCGCAGAACGTCCGACAGCACGGACATGTCCGTGCTGTCGCGGCCTTCGACATAGCGGACCACCTGGAAGGCCTTCAGCGCCGCGAACTCCCGATCAGGCGCCGTGAGCGAAACAGCCGTGAGCGCCAATGTTGCCGGGCCGGAATCGAACAGGCGCGTGCGGTCGCCCAGCACATCGCGGCGATAGGCTTCGCTGAAAGGCAGGCCGCTCAAGCGCGAAATCCGCTGGTCGTTGCTCCAGGCGTAGGCCGCAAAACCATCGTCCATCGGACGGGCACCCTCGCCGGCGAACAGGCCTGTCGGCGCAAGTTCGACAGCGAAATCCCGTCGGGCCACGAGCTGTTCGAGCAGCGTGGCGGCGCCGTAGCACCAGCCGCAGAGCGGATCGAACAGGTAGGTGATGGGAATGGACGCGGACATGGCGATCTCCTTGAACCGCAATGTGGCACGCGCACATTGGTTGATAAATATCAACAAAACAGACAGAATGTATGCTATTGGCTGACAATAATCTGACCGGACGAGGCGATGAACCTGAATCGACTGGCCTATTTCGCAGCCGTCGTGGACAGCGGATCCTTCACGCGGGCCGCCGAGCGGCTCGGCATCACCAAAGCCGTGGTCAGCCAGCAGGTGGCACAGCTGGAGCGCGATCTCGGCACCAGCCTTCTCGTGCGCACGACGCGCCGGGTTCATCCGACCGACGCGGGCCGCATGTTTCATGCGCGCTGCGTCATGATCCTGCGCGAAGCCGAGGATGCCTTCGACGAACTCGCCCAGGCAGCCGCCGCGCCGACCGGCACATTGCGGATCACGGCGCCCAACGACTACGGCACGGCCGTCGTGGTCGCCGTCGTCACCGCCTACGCGGCACGCTATCCCAATTGCCGGGTGGAGTTGACGCTCGAAGATCAGACGGTCGATCTCGCCTCGGGCCAGATCGACATGGCGATCCGCGTCGGATGGCTGGTCGATTCCAGCCTGCAGGCGCGCAAGATCGGCGCGTTCCGGCAAATTCTGGTCGGCGCTCCCGCATTCACGGATCGGATCGCCGCCGCGCGCGATCCCGGCGAGCTCGTGACGCTCCCGTTTATCGCCAACATGGCGCTGCGCGAGCCGCTGCTGTGGCAGTTCTCGCGGGGCGATCTCGATCGCCGCGCCGTGCGCCTGCAGGCCAGCATCGCCATCGACACGACGCCGGGGGTGCTCGCGGCCGTGCTCGCCGGCGGCGGCCTTTCGGTACTGCCGGATTTCCTGGTAGCCGACGATCTGGCGGCCGGGCGCCTCATTCAAATCCTGCCGCAATGGCAACTGCCATCCGGCGGCATCCACACCGTCTACCCCGCAGCCCGCTTCCGTCCGCCGAAAGTGACCGCGTTCGTGGAGATGCTGATCGCGGCTCGGCGACGGGCGGGTTCGATCGGATGAGCCGCATGGCTTTGCTTATTGTTTGAAACAATGCTCGCGGTGCCACTTCAAGAAGTGCGGATGTGGACGGTCCAATGCCCGGCCTGGCGCAAGAGCGCGCCCCGTCTTGTTGATGATCGATCGCACTCCATCCAGATCGTTTGTCTGGCGCGAGATCAATATCTCCAAATCATCCGCGAAGCTGATGAGGCCACGATCAAACATCCAATGTGCGGTGCCCGAAAGAGCAACTCCGTTGGTGATGATGTCCGGCCCGTTTGCCTCGACGGGGCGTATGTGAGCCGCCGCGACCTCCGCGCGCCCCATCCCGTTGATGAGCTTGAGGCCTGTGACGGCGCAACGCTCATCGTAGGCGCGGAGGACGATACGGCGAAAAACTCGGTCGCGCAGAATTCTCGATACCGTCACGCTCACACGGTCGCGCTGCTGCTCAACTGTGAACGGCACCTGCGGCTGGTCGTTTAGATCTAGCGATGGAAGGTCGCCGTCGCGCCGCGGCAGCAGCGGCGCGTTCTCCGCGAAACCAAGCTCGCATATCCTATTGAAATCGTCGGCAGAGATTGGGCGGACTGCGGACTGAGCGCGTCCTGAAATCCGTCCCTGCTCGTTAAGGACTCCGCGCTCTACTGGACCTGTCGGTCCGTTGAATGGGACCGGATTGGCAAAATCGAGATAGCTTCCTGGCTCGATCAGAGCGAGATACATTCCCGATATACCAGGGTCGGGAATAACCTGCTGAACACGACCAATCGCAAAATAGCCGCGCGTCTCAGCGACCTTGCTTGGTTCGTAATAGATGATCCAATCGCCGATGCAGGCTTCGACGCGGCTGAGATATTGACTGGGAAATTGATATTGTTCAGCGGGGCTGTCATCGTAGATCGAGTCCGATCGATGAATGAATACCCCAAATCCCATGACCTAAGCGCCGCTGCCTCTCCAGGAAACAACGCCCAGTGAGGCTGGATCAATAGCAGTCACAACCCTACTCCCCTCGATTGTTTCTGAAGCACGATAACGCATTGATCTGTCGAGGCCAACTTTTCCGCCGGTTACCAGCCCCGCGTCAATCGCGCGACACCGACAGCCCAGCCAGCAGCGGCACGTACGCGGCGAGCCGGCGGGATACGAACTCGGTGAAAAGCCGCACGCGCTTGGTCTTGCGTGTCTCGCCCTGTGTGAGAAGCCAGACCGTTCCATACAGGTGCAGGTCGGTGCCCGGCACCCTCGCGAGTAATGGGTCGGCATCGCCGACGAAACACGGCAGTGTCGTGATGCCGAGCCCTTGCTGGACAGCAACGATCTGCGCCCCGGCGTCCGTGACCCTGAATGGAACGCCCGTGGCGCGAACCTCACCGGCACTGGCCCAGTCCGGGATGCCGTGCATGCTGATGACGATCCAGCGGACGGGATCAGGCGCGCCCGCACGCCACGCGGCCAGTCGATCCCTGGACATGTAGACGGCGCCGAACAGCTCCGGTCCCTTCATGCCGTGAAGATTTTGCGGCAGGGTTTTGCGGTCGTAGACGACGCGGATCGCGACGTCGGCTTCCCGGTTGGTCAGATTGGCTAGCTCGCCGAACGACAGGATGTCCATCTCGATATCAGGATGCAGACGCGCGAAATCGGCGAAATCAGGCATGAGCAAATGTGTCGCCATCGGCGGCGCCAGCGTCACCCGCAGAAGCCCGCGCACGCTCTGGTCGCGCCCGAACACGCGCGTCTCCAGCTGGTGCGACGACGCTTCCATCTGGTCGGCGAACTCGAGGACCTCCTCGCCCGCCGCCGTGAGGCGGTAGCCCGAAGGCAGCTTTTCGAACATCTGGACCCCGAGGCGTTCCTCGAGCTGGGCGATGCGTCGCAGCACGGTCGCGTGGTTCACACCGAGTTGCTCGGCGGCCGCCCGCACCGAGCCTCCCCGCGCGACGGCTAGAAAATAGCGAACATCGTCCCAGTCGATCATGGTGCAATCCCGCACCGCGCGGTGCGCCTTCCAAGTCCAATCGAACGCCTCGTACCGCAGTATGGGCGGTCATCATAGCCCCGTTCCGGCAGGCGCAGCCCCTTCCCAACGGCCCGACGTCGATCGTCGCCGCTGGCGTCAGTTGTCCGGCCGGATCGATTTCGCACTACCGATGTGCGCGTTTCCGCACTCAACGCCTGCCGCCGCCGGACCTATCTCGCGGGTCTCGGGGGCAGATGCTGTCCCGACACCACGACAGGAGAAATCATGGGAAAGCTTGACGGCAAGGTTGCGGTCATCACGGGTGGCGCGACCGGCATCGGCCGCGCCGCGGCAAAGCGCTTCATCGAGGACGGCGCCTTCGTCTTCATCTTCGGCCGCCGGCAGCAAGCGCTCGACGCGGCTGTCGCTGCGCTTGGGCCCAATGCCCGCGCGGTGAAGGGCTCGGTCTCGGATGAGGCCGGCCTCGACCGACTCTACGCAACGGTGAAGGCCGAGCGCGGAGCCCTCGACATCGTCTTCGCCAATGCCGGCGCGGGAAGCCAGCTTGCGCTCGGCAAGATCACTGCCGCGCACATCGACGAAACCTTCGACACCAACGTGAAGGGGACGATCTTCACCGTGCAGAAGGCACTGCCGCTGATGCGCCGGGGCGGTTCGATCATCCTGACCGGATCGAGCGCGGGCACCACGGGCGCCCCGGCCATGAGCGCCTACAGCGCCAGCAAGGCGGCCGTGCGCAACCTCGCGCGGACCTGGGCGGAGGACCTGAAGGGGAGCGGCATCCGCGTCAACGTGCTGTCGCCCGGGGCGACCGCGACCGAACTCGCGAAGGAAGCGTTGGGCGAGGAAGGCCAGAAGGTGTTCGCCGCGATGACCCCGCTCCAGCGCATGGCCGATCCCGCGGAGATCGGGGCCGTGGCTGCCTTTCTCGCCTCGTCGGACAGCAGCTTCATGACCGCCAGCGAAGTCGCCGTCGACGGCGGCCTGGCACAACTCTGATTTCCGGCGCGGTCCCGCGCCTGACCCACACACAACGAAAGAGAAAAGATCATGAAAAAACTAGAAGGCAAGATCGCAGTCATCACCGGCGGCAGTAGCGGCATTGGGCTGGCCACAGCCAAGCGCTTCGTGGACGAAGGTGCGCACGTGGTGATCACCGGGCGACGCGAGAAAGAGCTGAAGGAGGCCGCAGCCTTCATCGAGAGAAACGTGACGACGGTCGTGAGCGACGTGTCGCGCCTGGACGATCTCGACCGGCTCTATGCCGTCGTGAAGGAGAAACATGGTCACATCGACATTCTCTTCGCGAACGCGGGCGCGGGGACGATCGCGCCGCTCGCGTTAGCGACCGAGGCGCATTTCGACCAGACCTTCGATGTGAACGTGAAGGGGCTGTTCTTTACGGTGCAGAAGGCCCTCCCCCTCTTCAGGGACGGCGGTTCGATCATCCTGAACTCTTCGGTCTCGAACGTGAAGGGGCTGCCAGGGTTCAGCGTCTACGCCGCAAGCAAGGCGGCCGTGCGCAGCTTCTCGCGCGCCTGGACGCTCGAGCTGAAGGACCGCAAGATCCGCGTGAATACGATGAGCCCCGGACCAACCGAGACCCCCGCTTTGGAGACGACGACGGGCTTGACCGCCGAGCAAGCCAAGCAAGCCGCCGCCGGATTTGCTTCACAGGTCCCGATGGGTCGCAGGGGCAAGCCAGAGGAAATCGCGGCTGCCGTCACGTTCCTCGCCTCCGATGAAAGTTCTTACATCACCGGCGTGGATCTCGCCGTCGATGGCGGCATGGCGCAGGTCTGACCGCCATCGACAGAAGATCGGAGAAACATCATGAGCTACGCAATCATCGGCTTCGGCCATATCGGCCAGGCGCTCGCCAAGGCGTTTGCTCGCAACGGCATCGAAGTCTCCGTCGCAACCACGCGCGACCCGGAAAGCTTTGCATCCGCCGCGGCCGCAATCGGACCCTCGATCATTCCCCAAAAGCTGGCGGACGCGGTCAAGGCGGACATCGTCTTTTTGGCCGTCCGTTTCGAGTCGCACCTGGATGTCGCGAAGGCGCTGCCCACCTGGCAGGGCAAGACCATCGTCGACGTGACCAACGCCTACGGCGTGCCGCCTGAGAAACTGGGAGGACGACCTTCCTCCAAGGCCGTCGCGCAGGCCTTCACCGGCGGTCGACTGGTTAAGGGCTTCAACCATTTGGGAGCTGCCGTACTTGGCCAGGATCCGGCCGTCCATGGCGGCAGGAGAGTCGTGTTCCTGGCGAGCGACGACGACGCTGCCGCAGCGGAGATTGGCACGCTCGCGGAAAGTCTCGGCTTCGCGCCGATCAAACTCGGCGGGCTTTCGGAAGGCGGACTGCTGGTGCAGGCGCGCGGAAACAGCTGGGGCCACCTGATCTTCAAGGATCTGGTCAAGTTCGACCGCATATGAAGAAACATATGGCTGGAAGCTCGGCTGCGGCCATCCTTCGAGACGCCCGCCTGCGGCGGGCCCTCAGGATGAGGGATGAGAAAGCGGCAGCATTTCAACGCAGACGGATGGGGCTGAGCCTCATCCTGAGGAGGCCGCGTAGCGGTCGTCTCGAAGGACGAGGCGCTCGCTCAGGCGTCGCCGAGACGTCAAAGGCGATAGCCCTGCCATCGGCGGGGACATGACGCACGGGATCGGATCGCGTGCGATCCGATCCGAGCAATGGAGAAATCCCATGAGCATCGAGAAGAACATCCAGACCGTGAAGGATTTCTTCGCCGCGATCGGCCGCGGCGACAGCGAGGCTGTGCTGGCGCTGGTCACTGAGGACATCGCGTGGATCATCCCCGGTGAGGACTGGCCGCTGGCCGGAACGCATCGCGGGCACAGCGGGGTGACGGATTTGCTCGAGACGGCATCCACATCGGTAGAAACGTCCACGGAACCCCGCGAGTTCGTCGCGCAAGGAGACCGAGTCCTGGTCGTCGGCTTCGCGAGGGGAAAGATCAAAGCCACGAACAAGATTTTCGAGGACGACTGGGTCTTCGCCATCACCGTTCGCAACGGCAAACTGACGAACATCCGGGAGTACGTCGACACGCAAGCACTGGCGCGAGCCGCGCGCGCGTCGAATGCCCGAGCCTAAAGGAGATCCCGATGTACGACCAATCCAAACTATCCGAGTTGATCCGGTTCGCACGCGTAAACGCGGGCTCCACCGTCATCGACGTTTACCCAGGCAACGGCGATTGGACCCGTCTCTTCTCCGACATCGTGGGACCCGAAGGACGGGTTGACAGCTTCGTGCCGGCCGAAGTCGCCCACTTCAAGAACGATCCGGTCGGCCTCATGCGGACGCTTGCGAAGGAGACGGGCCGAGAGAACGTCGAAGCCGTTTCGGCGGACCTCGTGGCGATGTCGGAGGCGACGCAGCCTGCGGACGTCCTGTGGCTGCACCTGTTCTATCACGATCTCCACACCGCACTGATGCAAGCCCGGGGCGCGACGGCGGCTCGCTTCAATCGCGCCGTCTACGAGCGGCTGAAGCCCGGCGGGTCCTACGTCGTCGTCGACCACGCCGCCGCCGTCGGGACGGGCACCAGCGCCGCCCAGTCGCTGCATCGGATCGAGCCTGCATCCGTTCGCAAGGAGGTGGAGGCGGCCGGCTTCGTCCTGGATGCGGAAAGCACCCTGCTCGCGAACGAGGACGATCCGCACGTGATCAAGGTGTTCGATCCCGCGATCAAGGGCAAGACCGATCGCTTCGCCTATCGGTTCGTGAGGCCCTGACAGGTCCCATTTCGGAGTTATTCCTGAGGAGCTGGACGCCTCTAGACTTTATAGCTTCACACCGACGCTCGTCAGAAAGCTTCCCATACGGTTGTCAACCTCGGCCTTCGTCTCCGCCCACGCCGGGAACGACTGAAGAAGATTGTCGTGCCAAGCGATCAGGTTCGGATAGTCCTTGAACGGAAACTTCGCACGATCGACCTGGGAGAACGGCGCCGCAATATCGATATCGGCAAAGGTCAACGCATCGCCAACCATGAACTTGCGGCCTTCAAGATGCTGGTCGAGGACCTTCGCTGCGGCGCGGATCTTACGCTCCGCGAACGCGATAAGGGACTCGTCCTTCGGCAAGCCCATGATCGTCTTGGCGACGCGCTCGTCGAAGAGAGTGGTCGTGAAGGTGCGCCACTGTTCGCCGGACCAGAACATCCACTGAAGCACCTGGAATTGCTCCTCCGGCGTGGTTCCGACCAGCGGCGAGTTCACCTTGCTGGCGAGATACAGATTGATCGCTGACGCTTCCCAGACGATGGTGTCCCCATCCTCCAGAACCGGAGTGAGACCGTTGGGATTGAGACGTGATTTGAACGCGTCGGTTTGGCTCTCGCCTTTGAAAAGGTCGACGTTCACGCGATCGAGTTCAATGCCCATGATCTTCGCAGCCGTGGTCACGCGACGCAAGCTGCCCGAGCCCGCATCACCATAGATCTTGATTGCCATCACTCTTCCTTTCAGCACGGCCCCCTGAGCTGGCGGCCGAACGCCGAGTCGCATATTCGTTTTGCAAATGAAATTGACGCCTATAGAATGGTATCTATTCTTGAGAGGAATGGATTGAGGATTGCATGCGTGGCCCGGCGTGTCCGGAAAACAAGTGACGGATAAGCTGGACGCGATGCGGATGTTCGTGCGCGTCGTCGAAAGCGGAAGCTTTTCGCAGGCGGCGCGTGACCTCAACGTCAGCCAGCCGACGGTCAGCAAACAGCTCGCTGCGCTCGAAGCGCGGCTCGGGACGCAACTCCTCGCGAGAAATTCCCGTGCCCTTGCCGTGACGCCGGCAGGATAGGACTATTACGAGGCCACCGTCCGTATCCTTCAGGATATCGACTCGCTCGAAGAGAGAGTCCTTGAGGGGCAGTCCGCCCCTTCAGGGCTGGTCCGCGTGACCCTCTCGCCAGCCTTCGGGAGGATGTTCGTTATTCCCCGGCTATCGGATTTCAGGAACCGTTTCCCCGACGTCGCGATTGAGATGGAAGTCTCCGGGCGACACGTTGACCTCATCGAGGAAGGGATAGACGTCGCGATCCGTATCGGTCGGCTTTCGGATTCAGCACTCGTCGCCCGGCGCATCGGCGACATGCGGATGATAACCGTGGCCTCTGCCAGCTATCTTGCCCAACACGGCGCGCCGCAAACGCTAGGCGAACTGCGCAACCACCAGCGCATCAGCTATGTCTACCAGGGCGATATCATTGGGTGGGGTTTCCACGTCGACGGCCGGCAGGTCACGGTCGATGGTGGGGGAGCGTTCCGCACGAATGACGCCGAGCATGTCCGCGGCGCGGTTCTCGCGGGCCTCGGCATTGCCCATCACGCGAGTTGGTTGTTCACGGATGTGCTGGCGTCGGGCGAGGTCGTACGCATTCTGGACCAGCATGCGCCGCCGCCCTTCCCGATCAACGCAGTTACCGCTGCCGGCCGGCGCATGCCCTCCCGCGTGCGGCAATTCATTGATTTCCTCGCTGCGATTTGCGCCGAGGAGCCGGAATTGAGGGTCGGCGAAGGCTAAAGCGGCAGGGAGTGGCGGGCGTGACCGGACAGTGCACTAAAGTTGAGTCCGGTTTTGCGCACTGTCACCATAACCGAGCCGGATCACTTTTTGGTCGTGCCCTCAGATGGCAGCTGTGCCGACCCGCCGATTTTGTTCGCGACCACGTAGACGTCGACGGCGCTCATCGAGCATTCCTCGCTTGATGCTCGGCTGTTCGTGATGACCTCGATCTTCTTGCCATCCTTGGTGTGAAACGTGATGTCGTAAACCTGCTGGTAGAGGTCCTTGCCGATCTTTTCGGATGCGAGACGAACGGCCTTGGTCTGCGTCTCGATCACCGATGGGATATCAATCAGGCCGGCGTTCTTGAGGTGGACGAGGGCCATGTTCCTGGGCCAACTCGCGCAATCCGGAGACTTCGCCAGAGCCACCGCAGCCGGCATGGCAAATATTGCGGCCAGCACCACCTTCAGCGCGGTGCGCATCACTGCACCACCCTGATGGTGCGGTCGCCACTTTGCCAGATCTGCTCGCGCCTGTTGATGGGCAGGACGGCAACGTACATGCCGTCGCGGTCGCCGCGCTCGTAAAGCTTCTCGCCAGGCTTGAGCTTCTGAAATCCCGTATCGGTCAACAAGGTATACTCCGTTCGGTTCGCCGCCAGATACCATCATGGGCCATGATGGTACAGGAATGACCGAAACGGAGCCCCTAAAAACGTTTCCTCGTTGATCTAGAAGAACAATGCTTCAAAGCGCGCCCTAAATGTCCAACGGTATGCCCGACCTCGGGTGTAGACACACCTTTGTTCGATGATCAGGAAATCCCGCCAGGTGGCGAAGGCTCGCAGAGAAGCAGGCGCGGAAGAACGATTGAAACTTAGAAGATCCAGTCGACCAACAACTCTCCTCCGGAGACCTCCAGAACCGTGCCGGTGACGTACGGATTTGTCATGAGGAAGACTGCCGCGTGTCCGACGTCGGCGGCCGTCCCGAGCCGCCGGGCCGGGAAGTTGGCGCGGACCTTGGTACGAATTTCCTCCACGGTTGCTGCAGGCAGGACGTTCCAGAACTCGGTGTCGATGAATCCGGGGCGGATTGTATTGACGCGGATCGGGGCCAGTTCCAGAGCGAGCGACTGCGACAAGGAGTCGACAGCAGCGAAAGTCGGCGTAACCGCGGCGAGACCGAGCTTCGCCCGGGCGCCGGTGCCGCCCGTGAGGAAGGTCATCGAGCCGCCAGCCATCAGGTGCGGGGCGGCATGGCGGGCGCAGGCCCAAGTGCCGAGGAACTTGCCATCCAGATAGCTACGGACGCCGCTCATGTCGGGGTCCATGAACGACCCCCAAGACCCAAGCTCCGGTCCGGCGGTGACGACAAGATGGTCAAAGGAGCCGATGGCTTCGAACGCCTCATGCACGGCGGTCTCGTCTCGGACGTCCAAAAGGATCTGGTCAAACGCAGCCAATTCTGGATGCTCCTCGGCCAAGACGTTGCGGCGGCTGGCGACGGAGACAGCCGCGCCCATGGCGTGCGCGGCTTGTGCAACTCCGAGGCCGATCCCCTTCTTGCCGCCGACGACCACTACGCGCTTGCCGGTAAGGTCGAATGACGGTGCCAGCGGACGTGTTTGCTCGGATGCGGGATTGCTCATGACTGGTGTCCTTTGGTTCGATTGCTGGAGCCACATGCGCCCGATCCATCTGACCGGATGATCCGCATGCAAGTGATCCGATGCGGATGTAGCGTCGGCTTTGGTTGATGACTGTGCGACGAGATCCCTCTCAACCCGGCCTGTCTGCCAGGTCAGCGAACACCAGCGCCTGACGCCATCCTGCTGGGCTTGTCACCATGGCTTGGCGGAATGTGTCAGCCATCGCCTCTGCCATCCACGCCGCTTCCAGCCCTCCGAGATCCACTGAGCCCAGTCCGATGTCTGCCGCGAGAGAGGAAGCCACCACCTTTGCCTCCGCATCGTCGCCAGCGAGGAATACCTGCGCTCCCGACTCTCGTAGCCGCTCGGGATTTTCCTGCAACAACCGCATCACCACGGTGTTGAACGCTTTCACCACGCGCGCCCGAGGCGCCGCTTCCTGGAGCTGCTTGGCGAGGCTCGGCCCCGTGGGGCGGAGCGACGCGTAGCCGCCGTCTGGGCCGGGGCCACGGTTGTTCGGGTCGATCACGACCTTGCCCGCAAGCGCGTCTGGGTCGACGGGCATGACGCCGCGCGGCGTCCACAGCACGACATCACCGAATGCCACGGCATCTTCCTGCGTCGCTGCGCGCGCGCGAGAGATACCCGCGGCCGCCTCGGCAGCCCGGACTGGATCTCGGGAGCCAAAAGACACCTCGTGACCCGCGCGCGCCCAATAGGTGCCCAGCGTTCGTCCCACTGGCCCGATACCCACGATCCCGATGCGCATTCACCACTCTCCGTTTCTGATGCTGTGGAAGGTAGGGGCACAGGAGCGCCGGGGGCAGCACAAATGGTGTTGCAACTGAAAGAACATAATGTATCGAATAAGCGATGGACTCTCTGCGCGCCGCCATTGTCGTTCTGCGCGTCGCCGAAGCCGGCTCCTTCGCTGGAGCGGCGCGCCTTCTTGGCGTGACTGCAGCCGCCGTCGCCCGCCTCGTCGGCCGCTTCGAGACCGCGCACGGCGCACGCCTGTTCCGTCGCACGACCCGATCACTCTCCCTCACGCCCGAGGGTGAGCGCTTCCTCGCCGAAGTCCGAGGTCCGGCCCTCGCTCTCACGGCGGCTGCAAGCCGTCTCGGCGCACCGGTCGGTGTCGAGGGTACGGTGCGCGTTACCGCCGCCGCCTCGCTCGCCCCGATCTTGCTGCAGGCTCTGGCAACGCTTTTGAAGCGGCATCCGGCGCTGCGCGTGGAGCTCGCCCTCGACGACCACTTTGCCGACCTCGGTGGCGGCCGGTGGGATCTCGCTGTGCGGATCGCGCCCCGCATCGCAGATGCGAGTCTTCTCGCCCGGCGCCTTTCACCGTTGCCGCTCGTCACCCTCGCCGCGCCCGCCTACCTCGCCAAGCATGGCGTGCCACAGACGCCCGACGACCTCGCAAGGCATCGGCTAATCGGCGTCCGGTTTCCGGCGACAGGGCGCATGATGCCATGGCTGTTCCGTGCGCCTGGCGGTACGCGCCGTCTTCAACCCGACTTCGCGCTGGTTGTGGACGGATCGAACGCCATGCGCGCAGCGGCGGCGCTCGGAGCCGGGATCGCGCAGGCTGGCTCGGAGGGCACGGCGGCGCTCCTGGCATCTGGCGGTCTTGTGACGGTGCTCGAAGCCTACGCACCACCTCCCTGGGCCGTGTGGATGTTGCGCGCGCCGGGCCCCGCAGGATCGGCGCTTGCTGCAGTCATGGACGGGTTCGCCGCGGCGTTTCGGCGGAAGGAGAAATGACGGCAAAGGCGATGGGCCGTGCCGGATGGCGGCGTCTGCGGCGGCGGCCGACGCAGAATGGCTCATCATCGGCGAGATTCCGGGCGGAAGCGCAGGCGCTGCTGGCGAGGTGTTGTTCATCGATCAGCTTCTCGCGAGCCCTGGCAAGCGAGAGGCCGTCAGGACCGTATCGACCTAGCGTCAGCGTCTCGCGCCGTCCGTTGAGTCGGTAATCGAACCGGAACACGATCGCTCCGACGGCTGCACCACGTTAGGCCGCAACGCAGCGCATGAACGGATACTGCCGGAGGGGTAAAAATCATTCCCACTCGATTGTTTTGAGAAAACGTAACGTACTGAATTTCCAACGCAAATATTTTCCGCCCTTGGTGAAGAACCGACGCCGCGGTCCGTCAAAACTTTTCGCTCTTGATTTCAAACACGAATTTCGAGGATCTGCGCTTTGCTCGGTTTCAGCAACTATCGGCGTCGTTCAGTCGATTTTCAATGTCCGCCGCTAAGAACCGCCAAGTACCAAGCGGCGAAAAACCGTCAGCACTGCTTAGAAAAGGGGGACGGTCAATCAATTGCCGTCGGCCATATTTCCGGAGAGGGAAATGGATTAGCCGTCGCCAAAAAAGCGTCGAAGGACGGCGGCGCCTGGGAAGACGATCTCTCTCGGTCTAGAGGCGCGAATGATAGCAGCAGGTCTTCAGCCGAGCGCGCGGGCGAGCCAGGCTTTGGTGCCCTTGCAGACATCCAAGGCGCGTTTGTAGGCGGGGCGGGTCGTAGTGCGGCGCCAATAGGCCATCTCTGCTTCGCCGAGCGTCAGGCCGCCCGCGGCCTGGGCGAAGGTCAGCGCGTAGGTGATCGAAATGTCGGCGGCGGTGAAGGTGTCGCCGGCCATGTAGGGGGCACGCGCGAGCTGGCGCGTCACGAGCTGGAGCCGGTTCTTGAAGATCTCCACCGACTCGCGGGCGGTCCAGTTGTCACGCTCGGCCTCGGGCGCGATGTTCCTGGTGATGACGTGGAAGTACAGCATGCCCGCGAGACCGGCTTCGCCGAGATGCAGGAACTGCTGGTACAGGCTATAGGCGGGATCGGTGGGCGCAGGCGCGAGCGGCGCCGCGCTTTTGGATTCGGGCCCGTGGCGGGCGATTAGATATTCCATGATCGCAATCGACTCGACCATTGTGACGTCGCCGTCCACGAGCGCCGGGATGAAGCCGCACGGGTTGATGGCGAGAAACTCGCTATCGTTCTGGACGCCCTTGAGCAGGTCGACACCGCGCAGCCGGTACGGGAGGCCCATCTCCTCCAGCAGCCAGACGACGCGGATACCCCTGCCCTCGCCCCAGACGGTGATCATTGTGTGCGTCCTTTATTGTGATCGCGCTCATTCGCCCTTGGGTCTCGAACCTATCAAGGACTATTGAAGACGATCGACCAAGCTCGCCTCGCGATCCTATCGTTGGCTATCCTAGACCTACCCTCTTGTACGACTGGTCACTCCCACTCGATCGTCCCAGGCGGCTTGCTGGTCACGTCGTACACCACCCGGTTCACGCCCTTCACCTCGTTGATGATGCGCGTCGCGGTCTCGCCGAGAAACTTCATGTCGAACTGGTAGAAGTCCGCGGTCATGCCGTCGGTGGAGGTGACGGCGCGCAGGCCGACGACGAAGTCGTAGGTGCGGCCGTCGCCCATGACGCCGACGGTCTTGACCGGGAGCAGCACGGCAAAGGCCTGCCAGATGTCGTCGTAGAGGCCGTGCTTGCGGATCTGGTCGATGTAGACGGCGTCGGCCTTGCGCAGGATGTCGAGCTTGTCGCGGGTGATGTCGCCGGGGCAGCGGATGGCGAGGCCGGGGCCCGGGAACGGGTGGCGGCCGACGAAGATTTCGGGCAGGCCGAGCTCGCGGCCGAGCTTGCGCACCTCGTCCTTGAACAGCTCGCGCAAGGGCTCGACGAGCTTCATGTTCATGCGCTCGGGCAGACCGCCGACATTGTGGTGCGACTTGATCGTCACCGAGGGGCCGCCGGTGAAGGAGACGCTCTCGATCACATCAGGATAGAGCGTGCCCTGCGCCAGGAAGTCGGCGCCGCCGATCTTCTTGGCCTCCGCCTCGAACACCTCGATGAAGAGACGGCCGATGGTCTTGCGCTTGGTCTCGGGATCGGTGACGCCTTCGAGCTCGCCGAGGAATTGCTTCGACGCGTCGACGTGCACGAGCGGGATGTTGTAGTGGTGGCGGAACAGGTCGACCACGGTCTTGGCTTCATCGAGACGCAGCATGCCGTGATCGACGAACACGCAGGTGAGCTGCTCGCCGATCGCTTCGTGGATCAGCACCGCCGCGACCGCGGAATCGACTCCGCCGGAGAGGCCGCAGAGCACCCTGCCCTTGCCGACCTGGGCGCGAATTTTGGCGATCTCCTCCTCGCGGAAGGCGCGCATGGTCCAGTCGCCGGACAGGCCTGCGATCTTGCGAACGAAGTTGCGGATCAGTTTGGCGCCGTCGGGCGTGTGCACCACTTCGGGGTGGAACATCAGGCCGTAATATTTGCGCGTCTCGTCCTGGATGATCGCGAACGGCGCGTTCGGCGACGTGCCGGCCACCGAAAAGCCGGGCGGCATTTTCGTGATGCGGTCGCCATGGCTCATCCAGACCTGGTTCTTGCTGCCTGATGACCAGACGTCCTCGAACAGCTTGCTCGGCGCCTTGACCTCGACATCGGCGCGGCCGAATTCGCGGTGATGGCCGCCCTCGACGGTGCCGCCGAGCTGCTCCGCCATGGCCATCTGGCCGTAGCAGATGCCCATCACCGGCACGCCGGAATCGAAGATCGCTTGCGGGGCGCGGGGCGAGCCCGCCTCATGCACCGATTCAGGGCCACCGGAGAGGATCACCGCTTTCGGCTTCATCTCGTTGAAGGCTTGTTCGGCCTTGTTGAACGGGACGATCTCGCAATAGACGCCGTCCTCGCGCACGCGACGCGCGATCAGCTGCGTCACCTGGCTGCCGAAGTCGACGATGAGAATCTTGTCGTGCGCCGAGGCCACGGAGGGCGTCGACGCGGAGCGGTCGGTCTGTGCTGCTGTCATGGCAAGCAGATACGCGACGGGGGCTTTTCCCGCAACCGCGCGGGCCGCGCGCCCACATTCTTCTTTGGGCATGGACAAATCGATATAGGTAAGTATTATTGACCTAATTTGGCCCATCACTCACCAGGGGCCGACCAGGGAGAACGTCATGCCACAACATCATCAGCCGTTAACGCTTGCCGCGCTCGGTCGCACCTGGATCGAGGCCTGGAATACTCGCGATCTCGAACGCGTGCTCACGCTCTATGACGAGGACGTCGTGATGACCTCGGACCGCATTCCGGCGATGGGCTTCGATCAAAGCGGCACCGTGCGCGGCAAGGATGCGTTGCGCGCCTATTGGGGCAAGGCGCTCGCCCTGCTGCCGAACCTGCATTTCTCACCGATCGACTTGTTCGTCAGTCCTGACAGCGTGGTTGTGTTCTACGAGAACGAGCGGGGAAAGCGGATCTGCGAATATCTGCGGGTGAATGCGGCCGGAAAGATCGTGCAGGGATCGGCGAATCATTTGGCGGATTAAGCGCTCGCTGGGTTGGACGATGCGCCCTCACCCACCGCTGTCATTCCCCGCGAAGGCGGGGAATCCAGTACGCCGCAGCCTATCGCTTCAATCACTGCGGCCTCTGGAATACTGGATCGCCCGCCTTCGCGGGCGATGACAGCGAGAGTTAGGCGCGAGTGTGCCTCACACACGTCATTGCGAGGAGCAAAGCGACGAAGCAATCCAGGCTGCGGCTGCAGATGCATTTCTGGATTGCTTCGCTGCGCTCGCAATGACGGAGACTGCTGGACGAGCGTGCGCTAACAACGGCGCTGCCGGCTCTGACACAGGACACCGCCATGAAGCTCCCCACCTCCCCCTTCACCGTCACCGACTGGAGCAAGGTCGAGCCGACCACGCATCCCGGCGAGACCGGACAAGCGCAGTGGCGCACGCTCAACATCGGCGAGCTCCGGGTGCGGATGGTCGAGTATTCGCCGGGCTATCTCGCCGACCATTGGTGTGATCGCGGCCACGTGCTCTACGTGCTGCAGGGCGAGCTCGAGAGCGAGCTGCGCGACGGGCGCAAGTTCAAGCTCACGGCGGGGATGAGCTACCAGGTCTCCGATTTCGGCGACGCCGCGCATCGGTCCTCCACAGCGACCGGGGCGACGCTTTTCATCGTCGATTGAGGCGTCTCGGAGGTCAATTTGCACCGCAAAATAGCAAAGCCGCGGCACGTTCCGGGTCACGGGTGGTGCCTTGAACTGGCCCCAAAATCTCGCTATATTGTGATCATCGATACTTGGCCGAACGACTGGGCCGCTTCGCTTCGTTGCTGACGGGCGCGCACGCTTCAGATGAATTCTCCAACATCGACTGATCAGGACTATGGGCGCAATGTTGCGTACCGGTCTGCGTGTTAACTTCTCAAGCAAAGGAAATTCCCATGGCTATGGGCACCGTGAAGTGGTTCAACAATCAAAAGGGTTTTGGTTTCATTCAGCCGGATGACGGCGACAAGGACGTGTTCGTGCACATCAGCGCCGTCGAGCGCGCCGGCCTCTCGACCCTCAACGAGGGCCAGAAGGTCTCGTTCGACATCGTCGCCGATCGTCGCAGCGGCAAGTCCTCGGCCGACAATCTCCGCGTCGGCTGATAGCCCTCGCAAGGCGCTCCTGACCACGGACGTACCGGCAGAGCGCCGGAACTAACAGACCCCGCGACCGGCTTCCGGTTCGCGGGGTTTTTGTTTGGGTGATCGTCATTCCGGGGCTCGCGAAGCGAGAACCCGGAATCCATGGATCCGCAGAGAATGTCGCGCAATGGATCCCGGGCTCGCCCTGCGGGCGCCCCGGAATGACGGCGGATGATCAGCCGGTCTTCTTCAGCACCGAGACGAAAAACCCATCCGTGCCGGTCCGGCGCGGCGTCATCAGCCATCCCTCCGGCGATTGCAGGGCGGCCTGCGCAAACTCCTCCGCCCTGTCCCAGAGCACGCTCGCGGTCTGCTCGGGCGGCACCACCGCGAATTCTGGATGCCGGCCGGTGAAGGCGCGGACCTGCTCGCCGTTCTCCTCCGGCAGCACCGAGCAGGTGATGTAGGCGATGCGGCCACCCAGCTTGACCAGCGGAACCGCGCGATCGAGCACTTCGGTCTGGTCCCTCAGGCGGATCTCCAGCGCACCCGGGCGCATGCGCCATTTGGCGTCGGGGTTGCGGCGCCAGGTTCCGGTTCCCGTGCAGGGCGCATCGATCACGACGAGATCGGCGGTGGCGCTGATGTCGGCCAGCGGATCGGCCTCGCCCTTGGGCGTGCGGACATCGGCATTGTGGACGCCGGCGCGCGACAGGCGTTCGTGAATGGGTACGAGCTGGCGCTTGTCGCTGTCGGTCGCGATCAGCCGGCCCTTGCCCTGCATCATCGCGGCGAGCGCCAGTGTCTTGCCGCCGGCCCCCGCACAGAGATCGATTACCTGCTCGCCCGGTTTTGCCGCGGTGAGACTGGCCGCAAGCTGCGATCCCTCATCCTGCACTTCAACGGCGCCCTTGATGAAATCCTCTTCGGCCTGGATGCCGGGGTTGCGCGCATCGGCCGAAAGCGCGATGCGCAGGCCATTTGCCGACCAAGGCGTCGGTTTCGCATGAAGATGAGCAAGCGCCCCCAGCACCTTGTCGCGATTGGATTTTAGCGTGTTGACCCGAAGGTCGAGCGGCGCCCGGCTCGCCATCGCGGTGGCCTCCGCGACGCGGTCCTCGCCGAACACTTTGGCAAAATATGGATCCAGCCATTCCGGGTAGTCGCCGGCGATCGCCGCCGGGGCATCCTTCAGGGACCGTGAGGCGAGCGCGGCCTGCTCGGCCTCGGTCAGCGGCGCGGGGGCAAAGCGGCTGCCGTCGAACAAGGCGGCCATGGTCGCCACGTCCATGTTGCGCTCGAGGCGGAGCATGCCGATCAGCCGCGCCCGCGCGGTGTCGGCATCCATCAGGAACGCGCTCGAGGCATAGCGGCGCAGCACGTCCCAGACCAGGCCGGCGATGGCAGCGCGGTCGCCGGAGCCGGCGAAGCGGTGCGCGGTGCCCCACTCCTTCAGTGCCTTGGCCGCGGGCACGCGGTCCTTTTCAATGGTGTCGATCAGTTCGATGGCTGCGGACAGCCGGGCAGCAGGAGTCATTTGAATCTTTCAGTGAATCTTGCAGATCAAATCCGACGGCTAACCGTCAGATCAACAAGAGCATCTTGAGCGCAAAATAGATCCACATTGCGAGCAGCACGAGCACGCCGGCGAGCCAGATCGTGGAGCGCGGGCCGAGCTGGTTCGAGGAGACGAAGATCCCGGCATGGACGAACCGCGTCACCACGAACACCCAGGACATCAGCACGATGAAGAGATCGGCATGGCGCAAGGGAAGCGCGAGCGCGATCAGGGTGTAGAACAGCACCGGCAGCTCGAACTGGTTGCGGTAGCAATTGGCGAATTGTGTGGCGTCCTTGGGCCAGTTGGGCTCGCCCAAGGCAATGTCGCGGCTCTTGGTTTCGCCGGAGACGAGCGCGCGCCGGCGCCCCAGCGCCATGGCGATCAGGAGCGCGAAGGTGAGACCGACCTGCACGAAGACCGGCAGCAGAACCATTTGAACGGACATCGGAATTTTCCCGGGCTTGTCCCATCCGGCGGAAGGCACAGCTAGCGTCCATTAGCCGTCACCGCTGGTCCTGACAATCAGCGAGTTGAACCGGCGTTCCCGATGATGCGACCCACTATCGATAGTTAAAGCGATTTTGCCCCCTTTGGATTTTGCCCCCTTGGGGCGCAAGGCGAGAGACCGCCGAGAGATCATCATGAACACCCTCTTCAGCCAGATCGCCAGCCTGATCGGGGTTTTGACCGAATCCCCCGACGGCCAGCTCGGCATCCTGATGTCGGCGCTGGCGGGCATCGCGACGGCGCTCGCGGTGGCGCTGGCGATGATTGTGTATTTCCGACTTGGCTACCGGACCTGGCGCGATGTCGTCAGGCATGGCCTCGCTGCGCTCGCCGCGACGGCCTTGCTCGCCTTTGCCGCCTACGACATGCGCCATGCTGCGCTCGCCTATCTCGGCCTCAATCCGTCGAAACCCGCGGTCGAGTTCGAGATCCGCATGCCCAGGGAGACCTTGGCAGCGGCGTCCGACACCCAGATCGAGCTGCATACCGACCGCAACCAGACGCTGGCGCTGGTCGACGGCGTGCGCGAGCTCGGTGATGGCCGCTCGGTGCTGCGCGGCGCGGTTGCGCTCAACCATCGCACCGCGGATCGCGTGCTGGTCGTGAACCTGCCCGGCAAGGGCACCTTCGAATTCCGCCTCCGCCTGGCCGCCGAGCCGCACCGCTCCGAGCAGTTCGGCCCCTGGCATCTCGCCGACCGCATCGCCTCGCCAATGGCGGAGAGCGTTGCCGCGCAGGACGCCTACACCATCCGCTACCGCGTGCTTTAAACATTGTTCGATCGCTGATCGCGAGCGCGCCGTCATCGTTCCGACGTTTCGCCGGGCCTATGATCGACCCATGTCCGAATTTCGCCTGACGCAGATTTCCGACACCCATCTTGGCCGGCGCTTTCCCGGCCTGATCGCCAACTTCGCTCGCGTCAGCGAGCACATCGACGCTGACAGGCCCGATCTCGTCGTCAACACCGGCGATGTCTCGTTCGACGGGCCGACCAGCCGCGACGATGTCGAATTCGCGAAGGGGCTGCATGACGCCCTGCCCGTCGCCTGCCGCTACATCCCCGGCAATCACGACATCGGCGATAATCCGACCGCGATCGGGCCGGCACCGAAGCCGCCGGTGGAAGAAGCCCACCGCCAGCAATTTCGCGAGATCATCGGCGACGACCATTGGGCGTTCGAGGCCGCGGGCTGGTGCTTCATCGGCCTCAATTCGCTGGTGATGAATTCCGGCCTCGCCTTTGAAGCCGAGCAATTCGACTGGCTGGCCTCGGAAGTTTCGCGCACCAACGGCAAGCCGGTCGCGCTGTTCATCCACAAGCCGGTGTTTCTCAACCTGCCCGACGACCCCGAAACGCCCGAGACCTCAATCCGCTACGTGCCGCAGCCGGCTCGCGCGCGGCTGATCGAGATATTCGCGGATGTCGACCTGCGCCTGGTCGCCAGTGGTCACGTGCACCAGCGGCGCGACTTCACCTGGCGCCACACCCGCCACGTCTGGGCGCCGTCGGCCGGTTTCAAGATCAACGATGCGCGCCAGGACCGGATCGCCATCAAGGAGGTCGGGCTCGTCGAATACCGCTTCCAGCCCGACAGTTTTGAGGTCCGCCACGTCAGAGCGCCGGGCCAGCTCGAAATCGACATCGAGGAGCTGTTTGTCCAGATGGGCGGCGAGCACTAGCTAGCCCGTCGCCGATCAAGCGACGCTCTTGAGATCCTGCTGGATCGCGGCAAGCAAGGACTGCAGCGCCTCGCTGTTCACCGGCTGGGCCCCGGTATTGGCAGGCTGAACATTGGCAGGCCGTGCGGCTTTGACCGGACGCTTGGGGAACGGTGGCATGGGTGCAGGCATCGCGGATTGCGCGGCAGCGCGCGCGTCGTCGGCGTGTACGAATTTGCCATGGATGACGTCGTCGCGGCGGCCCATGACGAACATGGTCATCCAATAGCCGGCAGCCAGCAGGATTACGCAGAAAACAACTATCTCTAACATTGCAGCACCTAAAATATGCGCAATGATTCAATGCCTTCGCATCGACGTCAATGAACCGACGGTCACACCTGCGGCTTTTACGGGCGGGTGTGGCCGATCGGTCACTCTTTGTTAACCATATCCGGCCGGAGCGTAACGCCGGTGCGACCAGGCTTGCAGCTAAGCCTTATCGGGCCCGACCCGCACCAGCTGCTTGCCGAAATTGGCCCCCTTCAGAAGCCCCATGAAGGCTTCAGGCGCGCTCTCCAGGCCCTCGGTGACGAACTCCTTGTACTTGACCTTGCCGTCGCGGACCCAGCCCGACATGTCGCGCAGGAAGTCGCCATGGCGGGAGGCGAAGTCGGAGACGATGAAGCCGCGGAAGGTCAGCCGCTTGGTCAGGGTCGCGCGCATCATGCTGGCGGCCCATTTCGGCGGCTTCGCTTCGGTGTCGTTGTAATGGGCGATGAGGCCGCAGACCGGTACGCGCGCAAACGCATTGAGCAGTGGGAACACCGCCTCGAACACGGCGCCGCCGACATTCTCGAAATAGACGTCGATGCCCTTCGGGCAGGCATCCTTCAGCTTCGCGGCCAGATCAGGATCGCGGTGATCGAGGCAGGCATCGAAGCCGAGCTCCTTCACGACATAGTCGCATTTGTCCCTGCCGCCGGCGATTCCAACCGCGCGTGCGCCCTTGATCATGGCGATCTGGCCGACTGCCGAACCGACCGCGCCGGAGGCGCCGGCCACGACAACGGTCTCGCCTTGCTGCGGCTTGCCGATATCGAGCAGGCCCGTATAGGCGGTCATGCCAGGCATGCCCAGCACGCCGATTGCGGTCGAGATCGGCGCGAGCTTCGGGTCAATCCTGTTCAGTCCCTTGCCGTCTGAGATCGCGTGCGTCTGCCAGCCCACGCGCGAGAGCACGATGTCGCCCTTGGCGAAGTTCGGATTGTTGGAGGCTGCGACCTCGCAGACCGTCCCGGCTTCCATCACGCCGCCGACGGGTACCGGCGTCGCGTAGGACGGACCGTCGCTCATGCGCCCACGCATATAGGGATCGAGCGAGAGCCAGATGGTGCGCAGCAGGACTTCACCTGCCGCAGGCGTCGGCACGGCGAATTCCTCGATGCGGAAATCGGACGGCTTTGGCTCGCCGACGGGACGCGCGGCGAGAACGATGCGTTTGCCTTGGGACATGATGGCTTGCTCCTGATTATGCTTCGCGCGAACGGAAGCGGAGGCAGCGAAGCGCGTCAATACAAAAGCGGTGGCGTGGATGGTCGCATCGGCATCCACGCTCTCGTGTTCCGGACGCGCCGCGGCACGCAGTGACGCTGCGCAGAGCCGGGACCCAGAAAGCAACACGGCAAAATGCGGAGATGTGGGCCCCGGCTCTGCAGCGTATCACCGAAGTGGTGCTGCGCTGCGTCCGGGGGCACGAGAGCGAGCGCGACTGGCCTTGTGGTCTTTCCGGAAAATTTTAAGTACCAGATTAAAGTCGCAATCAGCCATCCGCACTAGTCTAGGCTGTATCAAGGAGATCGCCTCGACTCTGCCATGCGTGGCGTCCTCACAAGATCAATAAGCTCCATGCCGAACGAGGCCGTTGGGCAGGAAGCGGCTGCAAATGCGGCAAGCAAAATGACAGTTGGACAGGGAATGACATCGCTGAGGCAGCAGGTCGGGCAAATGGGGCTCGCAGCCCCGAAGAGCATGTCATGGAAAATAACGGCCGCCATGGCGAGCTTGCCGATACTCATCTTTGTGATCGGCCCCACGCTCTTTGCGTGGCTCACAGGCGCTTCCCCTGACTTTCGTACGGCGGCAGTCCTTTTTGCAGGCCTGGTGCTCAACTTCTTGCCAACATGGATCGCACTGTTTCTCAATCACCGCCACGTCCTCTATGTATTCTTGTCAAATCTCCTCTGCGTCTCGATGGCCGTTCTCTTTTGGGCGACTGAGATATCCGTCATCAGTTGGGTCGGCTTCGGCGGCGAATTTTGGTTGGCAGTCCTGGGTTGGCAGGTGGCGCTCATCTGGTCGTTTATCAACAGCAAAAGACCGGGCGCCGCGGAGTTGGATCACTCCGCTCCGCCGATCCCATCACTGACGACGATCAACACATGACCTTACGTCAGGCCTAACTAACCCCCGCCCGGATAGTTCGGCGCCTCGCGCGTGATGGTCACGTCGTGGACGTGGCTTTCGCGCAGGCCGGCGCCGGTGATGCGGACGAACTGCGCCTTCTTGTGCAAATCCTGGATGGTGCCTGCACCGACATAGCCCATCGCGGCGCGCAAGCCGCCGGCGAGCTGGTGCATGACGTTGCCGACAGGGCCCTTGTAGGGCACCTGGCCCTCAATGCCCTCAGGGACGAGCTTGAGCGTGTCCTTGATGTCCTGCTGGAAGTAGCGGTCGGCAGATCCCCGCGCCATCGCGCCGACCGAGCCCATGCCGCGATAGGCCTTGTAGGAACGGCCCTGCCACAGGAACACTTCGCCGGGCGTCTCGTCGGTCCCGGCGAGCAGCGAGCCGACCATCGCGATGTCGGCGCCGGCGGCGAGCGCCTTGGCAAGGTCGCCGGAGAACTTGATGCCGCCGTCGGCGATGACGGGGATGTCGGACTTCTTCGCAGCTTCCACCGCATCCATGATCGCGGTGAGCTGTGGAACGCCGACGCCGGCGACGATGCGCGTGGTGCAGATCGAGCCCGGGCCGATGCCGACCTTGATGCAGTCCGCGCCCGCGTCGATCAGCGCCTGTGCGCCCTCGGAGGTCGCGACGTTGCCGGCAACGACCTGCACGGAATTGGAGAGACGCTTGATGCGGTTGACCGCTTGCAGCACGTGACGGGAATGGCCGTGCGCGGTGTCGACGACGACGAGGTCGACGCCGGCAGCGATCAGCCGCTCGGTGCGCTCGAAGCCGGTATCGCCGACCGTGGTGGCGGCGGCGACGCGCAGGCGGCCCTGCGCGTCCTTGCAGGCGAGCGGATGGGCGACCGCCTTCTCCATGTCCTTCACGGTGATCAGGCCGACGCAGCGATATTGCTCGTCGACCACGAGCAGCTTCTCGATGCGATGCTGGTGCAGCATCCGCCGCGCCTCGTCCTGGCTGACATTCTCGCGCACCGTGACGAGGTTTTCGTGCGTCATCAGCTCGGAGATTTTTTGCTGGCGATTGGTGGCAAACCGTACGTCGCGGTTGGTGAGGATGCCGACCAGCTTGCCTGGCGTGTTCTTGCCGGCGCCTGTGACGACGGGAATTCCGGAGATGCCGTGATCGCTCATCAGCTTGAGCGCGTCGTCCAGCGTGGCGTCGGGGCTGATGGTGAGCGGGTTCACCACCATGCCCGACTCGTAGCGCTTGACCTGCCGCACCTGGGCGGCCTGCCCTTCCGGATCGAAATTGCGGTGGATGACGCCGATGCCGCCGGCCTGCGCCATGGCGATCGCCATGCGGGCTTCGGTGACCGTGTCCATGGCAGAGGCCATGATCGGGATGTTGAGCGGAATGGCGCGCGTGACGCGGGAGCGGATGTCGACCTCGCCCGGCATGACGTCCGACAGGCCCGGCTTCAACAGCACGTCGTCGAACGTAAGGGCTTCGCGAATGCCTTGAAGTTGCACCGTGGCCATTTGCCAACTCCTTCCTGCGGCCGTGCCGCAAATAGCTATGGATGAGCGCCGGCCTCGGCGTACCTTGCGGCATCGCCGGAGAATCGGAGCCCATCGGTGGGGTTGACGCGGGTCGATAGCACGGGTGGGTGACGAATCAAAGCAAATCGGACCGCTGGCCAGCCATGCACAGGCATTTTACGTAAATTCAGCGTTGATAGCCGGGCGGCGGGCATCTCCGCCGTCATGCCGGGGCGCGACCAAGTCGCGAGCCCGGAATCCATCCGCAGTAGTCCCTGCAGCCCAATGGATTCCGGGCTCGCGCCGTGGGTACCCCCGGAATGATGAACTGCGGGACGCGCGGGTCAAACCGTCGTTACGCAGGATTTTGGTGCTATGCGTTGATCCGCAATGGTCGCGGCCGAGTCGCAGTGATAAGCCGCAACTTCATCCGTCCTCCGATTTCCATTATCAATCCGCCATGGTCGACAAGCAACGCATCATTCCGCTGATCGTGGCCACTGCTCTCTTCATGGAGAACATGGACTCGACGGTGATCGCCACCTCGCTGCCGGCGATCGCGGCCGACATTGGCACGAGCCCACTGACGCTCAAGCTCGCGATCACATCCTATCTGCTGTCGCTTGCGGTGTTCATCCCGGCGAGCGGCTGGACCGCCGACCGTTTTGGCGCGCGCATGGTGTTTGCGATCGCGGTCGGTGTCTTCATGGTCGGCTCGGTCGGCTGCGCGCTCTCGACATCGGTCACCGACTTCGTGTTCGCGCGCATCCTGCAAGGCATGGGCGGGGCAATGATGACGCCGGTCGGGCGCCTCGTGCTGCTGCGCTCGGTCGACAAGAGCGCGCTGGTCAATGCCATGGCGTGGGTGACGGTCCCTGCCCTGATCGGCCCCGTGATCGGGCCACCGCTCGGCGGCTTCATTACGACTTACGCGTCCTGGCACTGGATCTTCCTGATCAACATCCCGATCGGGTTGCTCGGCATCTTCATGGCCTTGCGCTTCATCGATCCCATCAAGAGCGAGGAACGCGAGCCGTTCGACCTCTACGGCATGGTGCTTGCGGGCCTCGGGCTCGCCGGCATCGCGTTCGGCCTGTCGGTTGCCGGACTCAATCTGCTGCCGTGGAGCACGGTTGCCGCCCTGGTCGTCGGCGGATCGATCTCGATGACGCTGTATGTCCTTCACGCGCGGCGAACGGGGTCGCCGGTGCTGGACTTTACGCTGCTGAAGCTGCCGACGCTGCGCGCGGCCATTCTCGGCGGATTCATGTTCCGGCTCGGCATCGGCGCGTTGCCGTTCCTGCTGCCGCTGCTGATGCAGATCGGCTTCGGCCTCTCGCCGTTCAAGTCGGGCCTCGTCACGTTTGGCTCCTCGCTCGGCGCCATGGGCATGAAGGCGCTGGCCGCACGCATCATCCGCGCCTTCGGCTTCCGCAACCTGATGACGGCAAACGCGATCATCAGTGCAGTTTTCCTCGCCGCCTGTGCGCTCTTCACCGTGACGACGCCGCTGCTGATCATCATGATCATCCTGGTGGTCGGCGGCTTCTTCCGCTCGCTCGAGTTCACCGCGATCAACACGGTAGCCTATGCCGAGGTGGAGCACGCGCAGATGAGCCGCGCCACCACGCTCGTCAGCGTCAACCAGCAGCTTGCAGTCTCCGCCGGCGTCGCCGTCGGCGCAGCTTGTGTGGAGACGACGATGTGGTTCAGCCACGTCAGCGAGCTCGACGCCACCGTGTTTGCGCCGGCCTTCGTCATCATCGCCCTGACCTCGGCGGCGTCGAGCTGGTTCTTCTGGCAGATGCCCCCTGATGCCGGGGACGAAGTCTCCGGCCGCAACGCCGTGGAGATCGCGAGCCGCAAGGGTGCCGGCAAGGGCGCGGCCAAGGCGGCCGTCAAGGCGGCGACCGAGGATACGCAGGACGTGCGGGATCAGCGGCTGGGGTAGTCTCTCTTTTCATCATCGCGAGCGCAGCGAAGCAATCCAGACTGTCGCCGCGGACCTATTCGGGATTGCTTCGCCGCGCTCGCAATGACGGAGTTTGTTGCTATTCCGTCGCCCCGCCCCGAAACCCCGTCGCCAGCACGTAGCGCTCCGAGGAATCCGCACGGCTCGCGGCCGGCTTGACGTGACGCACCGTGGCAAAATCGCGCTTGAGCTGGGCGAGCAGATCGGCGTCGGCGCCGCTCTGGAACGCTTTTGCCAAAAAAGTGCCGCCAGGCTTCAGCACGTCGCAGGCGAAGGCGGCGGCGGTCTCGATCAGGCCGACGATGCGGAGCTGGTCGGTCTTGCGGTGGCCGGTGGTGTTGGCGGCCATGTCGGACATCACGACGTCCGCGCCGCCGTCGAGCATGGCCTTGAGCTTGTCCGGCGCGTCATTGTCCATGAAATCGAGCTGCGCGAAGTCGACGCCGGCAATCTCGGGGATTTCCAACAGATCGATCGCGATCACCTTGCCCTTGCCGTCGACGGAGCCGACACGCTTGGCAGCGATCTGGCTCCAGCCGCCTGGCGCAGCGCCAAGGTCGACCACGGCCATGCCTGATTTCAGCAGGCGATATTTGTCGTCGATCTCGAGCAGCTTGAACGCGGCGCGCGAGCGATAGCCCAGCGCCTTCGCCTTGACGACATAGGGATCGTTGAGCTGCCGCTCCAGCCAGAGCTTCGACGAGAGTTTGCGCTTGCCGCCGGACTTGACCTTGGTCTTGACCTGGACGTGCAAGCGGCCGGTGGTGTCCTTGGCCATCTCACCAGCTCCCGAGCGCGCCGTCTTCGCGCATCATCTCGACCAGCATGCCCTCGCGCAGCCCCCGGTCGGCGACGCGCAGGCGCGGCAGCGGAAAGGCACGGCGGATCGCATCGAGGATGGCGCAGCCGGCCAGCACGAGATCGGCGCGCTCGACGCTGATGCAGCTGTTGCCGGCACGCTCCTCATAGCTCATGCCGAGCAGCTTGGTGATGGTCGCGGTAAGGTCGGAATCGTTCATCCAGATGCTGTCGATGCGGCGGCGGTCGTAGCGCACGAGGTTGAGATGGATGCCGGCGAGCGTCGTCACCGTGCCTGACGTGCCGAGCAGATGCATATCGGCGAGATCGCCGCCATGCTGTTCGGCGAACGGCGCGATGTGATGGGCGACCTCGCGCTCCATCGCGGCGTAGATCTCCGGCGTCACGTCGCGCCCGCCGAACTGCTCGGCAAGCGTGAC
Source organism: Bradyrhizobium sp. 21 (assembly GCF_023073335.1). Taxonomy (GTDB): domain Bacteria; phylum Pseudomonadota; class Alphaproteobacteria; order Rhizobiales; family Xanthobacteraceae; genus Bradyrhizobium. Next base: position 1,043,445 of record NZ_JADPJG010000002.1, on the reverse strand, counting down.
CACACCGAACGGGATCGACATCCAGGCTTTGATGCGCGGCTCCGGATTCTGGGGATCCCGCTCGATCCGCACCAGCTCGGTCGAGCCGCCGCCGATATCGAACAGGATCGCGCCGCGCCCCCCGGGATCGACCAGCGGCGAGCAGCCGAGCACGGCGAGCGCAGCCTCGGTCTCGCGGTCGATCACCTCGAGCTCGATGCCGGTCTCGGCCGCGACGCGGCTGCGAAAACCCTCCGCATTCGAGGCCGCGCGGCAGGCCTCGGTCGCGATCAACCGCAACCGGCGCGCTTTGCGCAGATTGATCTTGTCGCGGCAGATGCTGAGCGCGGTGATCGCACGCTCGATCGCGGCCTCGCTGATGCACCCCGTAGCCGAGACGCCCTCGCCGAGCCGGATGATGCGCGAGAAGGAATCGACGACGCGAAAGCCGTCGTGGGTCGGACAGGCGATCAGGAGCCTGCAATTGTTGGTGCCGAGGTCCAGCGCCGCATAGACGCCGGTTCCCGGCGCTTGCGCGCCGACGGCCGGTTCGGGGGCCAATGCCACCGCCGCCATCGACCCCAGCTCACCGTGCGGCGCAAGGCCGTCGCGGAGCCGCGTGTGGTCATTCATACAAATTGTCTTTCCGCGGCCGGTTGGGCCGAGCTGGAATTGCTTTTTCGCCTGAAACATTAGCAGCGCGTCAGCCCTGCGCAACAACGCATCACATGGGACCATGTCCATTCGTGCGTTGTCGTGAACAGGCCGGTGGGTTATTTGAAGGGATCCGGTCCTCCCAGGCGCCACAAAGCGCGCAAATGCCGGCTTTTCAGGTCATTTCCATGCAAGAACACACCAAATCGTCCGCGCTCGAAAACGCTATTGCACTGCAAAAATATGGCGTCGGGCAGCCCGTCCGCCGCAAGGAGGACGACACGCTGGTGCGCGGCAAGGGCCGCTACACCGACGATTTCAACCTGCCCGGCCAGGCCCATGCCGTGATCGTCCGCTCGACCCACGCCCACGGCATCATTCGCGGCGTCAACATCGACGCCGCCCGGGCGATGCCGGGCGTGCTGGGGGTCTGGACCGGCAAGGAACTCGACGCCGCCGGCTACGGCCCCTTCACCTGCGGCCTGCCGCTAAAGAGCCGTGACGGCTCGCCCCTGCTCCAGACCAACCGGCAGCCGCTGGCGACCGATAAGGTCCGCTTCGTCGGCGATCCCGTCGCCTTCGTGGTCGCAGATACGCTGGCGCAGGCGCGCGACGCGGCCGAGGCGGTCGAGCTCGATATCGAGCCGCTGGCCGCGGTGACCGATCCCGAAGACGCCGCAAAACCCGGCGCGCCGCTCCTCTATGACCACATCCCGAACAATGTCGCGCTCGACTACCACTATGGCGACACGGAGAAGGTCAACGCCGCCTTCGCCAGTGCCGCTCACGTGACCAAGCTCGACATCGAGAACACCCGCGTCGCCGTGGTGTCGATGGAGCCGCGCGTCGGCCTTGCCTCCTACGACAAGAAGACCGAGCGCTACACCATTCAGGTGCCGACGCAGGGCGTCGCCGGCAACCGCGCCAACCTCGCCAAGAACCTGAAAGTGCCGAACGAGAAGGTGCGCATCCTCACCGCCAATGTCGGTGGCTCCTTCGGCATGAAGAACATCAACTATCCCGAATACATGTGCATCCTCTATGCGGCCAAGGTGCTCGGTCGCCCGGTGAAGTGGCTCGACGAACGATCGACCAGCTTCCTCTCCGACAGCCATGGCCGCGCGCAAAAAATCCATGCCGAGCTGGCGCTCGATGCCGAGGGGCATTTCCTCGCGGCAAAACTTTCCGGCTACGGCAATCTCGGCGCCTACATCACCGGCGTTGCGCCCAGCCCGCTCTCGCTCAACACCAGCAAGAATTTTTCCAGCGTCTACCGTACGCCGCTGATGGCGGTCGACATCAAGACGGTGCTGACCAACACCACGCTGATGGGCGCCTATCGCGGCGCCGGCCGGCCCGAGGCCAACTACTACATGGAGCGACTGATCGACCGCGCCGCCGACGAGATGGGCATCAACCGGCTGACCTTGCGCAAGCGCAACTTCATCAAGCAGAACCAGATGCCATTCGCCGCGTCCTCCGGCGTCACTTATGACAGCGGCGACTTCCAGGCTGTCTTCAACAAGGCGCTCGAAATCTCCGACCACGAGAACTTTGCCAAACGCAAGAAGGAGAGCAAGAAGTCCGGCAAGCTGCGCGGCATCGCCGTCGGCTCCTATCTGGAGGTGACCGCACCTCCCGGCGTCGAGCTCGGCAAGATCGTCTTCGATCCCGATGGCTCGGTGCAGCTCATCACCGGCACGCTCGACTACGGCCAGGGCCACGCCACGCCGTTCGCGCAGGTGCTGTGCGAGCAGCTCGGCGTCCCCTTCGAGAGCGTCAAGCTGGTGCAGGGCGACAGCGATATCGTCCACACCGGCAACGGCACCGGCGGCTCGCGCTCGATCACCGCGACCGGCATGGCGATCGTGGGCGCCGCTAAGCTCGTGATCGAAAAGGGCAAACGCGCCGCGGCGCACATGCTGGAGGCATCCGAAGCCGACATTGAATTCGAGGGCGGCAGCTTTACGATCGCCGGCACCGATCGCAGCATCGACATCATGGAGCTGGCCAAGAAGCTACATGACGGCAAGGTGCCGGACGGCGTGCCTGACAGCCTCGACGTCGACCACACCAGCGAGCCGGTGCCCTCGGCCTTCCCGAACGGCTGCCACGTCGCCGAGGTCGAGATCGATCCTGACACCGGCGTGGTGCAGGTCGTCCAGTACAGCGCCGTCAACGATTTCGGCACGGTGATCAACCCGCTGCTGGTCGCGGGCCAGCTCCATGGCGGCGTCGTCCAGGGCATCGGCCAGGCGCTGATGGAGCATGTCCGCTACGACGAGAGCGGCCAGCCAATCACGGGCTCGCTGATGGACTACGCCCTGCCCCGCGCCGAGGACGTGCCCTTCATGACCGTCGGCGATCACCCCGTGCCCGCCACGACCAATCCGCTCGGCAGCAAAGGCTGCGGCGAAGCCGGCTGCGCCGGCAGCCTGTCGACGGTGGTGAACGCGGTGGTCGATGCGCTCTCCGACTACGGCATCAAGCACATCGACATGCCGCTCACCCCGGAGCGGGTGTGGCGGGCGATCCAGGACGCGAAGAATAAGGCGGCGTAAGGCTCGTTCCGTCCTCGCCACAAACTCCGCTGTCATCGCCCGCGAAAGCGGGCGATCCAGTATTCCAGAGACGCCGCGGCTAGAACCGTGAGGCCGCGGCGTACTGGATGCCCCGCTTTCGCGGAGCATGACACCGTGCTTGAGGCGAGAGCCTATAGCCCAGCAGACACTTACGCCGCCGTCTGCTCGCGCGGCTGGTAGATCGCGGTGTGCTGGCAATAAGCGAGCGGCGTGGTGCCGTTGGCGACCACGAGCGCGTCGAGCTCGACGAAGCGGTGGCCCTTCTTCTCGTAATTCGCGGTGACTTTTGCCCGCGCGGTGATCTCGTCACCGACGCGCGCGGCCGACAAGAGCTGCATGCGGCTGCCGACATGGATCCACGGGCCCAAAATCGTGTTGTCGACCAGCACGCGATTCATCACGCGCTGGATCAGGCCGGGATGGCCGAGCCCCTCGCGCGCGAAGATCGGATCGGCCTCCCTGATGTCCGCGAGATAGCCGGCGGCGTCCTGCCCGGCCCAGCGGCGGGGCGCCGTGCTCATCCATTTGCCTGTCTCGAACGTTGCCGGGCTGACCAGCTTGCGCTCGGCCACCACAGGCACCGCAATATAGTCGTTCAGCGAGACTGCAGGCGCCGCGGTCGGCAGTGAGGCCGTCCCGGTCGCGCACAGCTCGGTACGACTGAACACTTCGATCGTGAGCAGGCCGTTGTGTTCGGTCGCATCGACATCAGCGGTCTCGCCGTCATAGACCGGCTTGATGAAGCGCGCCTCGACCAGCCCGCGTGACAGGAAATCGCGGCCCCAGCGGGCGACCGGCACGTGCATCATGTAGGCGAAGACATCGACGCCGGGGACAAGCCCACCGGAAAAGCCGAAGCGGCGCGCCACCGCGTCGTCATGCATCTTGTTTTCGGATTGTTTGGCGGTGTTGTAGGCCTCGACGCGGTGGGTTTCGAGCCGGTTCGGCATGGAGGCTTTCCCTGAATTCCTGCTGTTTCGGGGCCGATGGTAGGCCCTAGGGAACACCGGTCAATCCCCTCGCCTTTGGGCCCCGAATGAGGTACCACGCGGCGAATGACTGATACCCCCACCCGCATCTATGTCGACGCCGACGCCTGTCCCGTGAAGGAGGAGATCTATCGCGTCGCGACCCGGCATGGCCTGCCCGTGAGCGTGGTCGCCGGCAATTTCATCCGCGTGCCGCAGGACCCGCTGATCGAGCGCATCGCCGCCGGCGCCGGCATGGACGCGGCCGACGACTGGATCGCGGAGCGCGCCGGCAAAGGCGACATTGTCATCACTTCGGACATCCCGCTGGCGAGCCGCTGCGTCAAAGCCGGCGCCGAGGTGCTCGCGCCGAACGGCAAGCCGTTCACCGAGGAATCAATCGGGATGACGCTCGCGGTTCGCAATTTGATGACGGATTTGCGCTCGGCGGGAGAAGTCACAGGCGGACCGCGCTCGTTCGCACCGCGCGACCGCTCGACGTTCCTCTCCACCCTCGACCAGACAATCCGCCGCATCCAGCGCCAGCGTGCCGCCGAGCCCGCATCAAGACAGGACTGAGACATTCGTATGGCGCCACCGCTGATTCAACTGCGCGACATCAAGCTGACCTTCGGCGGCACGCCGCTCCTGGCGAATGTCGAACTCTCGGTTTCGACCGGCGAGCGCGTCTGCCTGATCGGCCGCAACGGCTCCGGCAAATCGACCCTGCTCAAGATTGCCGCCGGCCTGGTCGAACCCGATGGCGGCAGCCGCTTCGTGCAGCCCGGCGCCACCATCCGCTATCTGCCGCAGGAGCCGGATTTTTCCGGTTTCTCGACCACGCTGGCCTATGTCGAGGCCGGCCTCAATGCCGGCGACGATCACTATCAGGCGCGCTATCTGGTCGAGCAGCTTGGTCTCAGCGGCGAAGAGGATCCGGCGCATGTCTCCGGCGGCGAAGCGCGCCGCGCCGCGCTGGCGCGCGTGCTGGCGCCCTCGCCCGACATCCTGCTGCTGGACGAGCCGACCAACCATCTGGATCTGACGACCATCGAATGGCTGGAGGGCGAACTGGAGAGCCGGCGCTGCGCGCTGGTGATTATCAGCCACGATCGGCGCTTCCTCAGCAATCTCTCGCGCAGCACCGCCTGGCTCGACCGCGGCCAGATCCGCCAGATCGACCGCGGCTTCAGTGCCTTCGAGGCCTGGCGCGACGAGGTGCTCGCGGAGGAAGAGCGCGACCAGCACAAGCTCGACCGCAAGATCGTCAACGAGGAGCACTGGTTGCGCTACGGCGTCTCGGGCCGCCGCAAGCGCAACGTCAAGCGGCTCGGTAATTTGCACGCGCTGCGCGACCAGCGCCGCACGCATCGCGGGGCTACGGGCAACGCCACCCTCGCGGCTGCCGAAGCCGACAAATCCGGCAAGCTCGTCATCGAGGCCAAGAACATCAGCCGTTCCTATGGCGATCGAAAGATCGTCGACGGCTTCTCGATCCGCGTCCAGCGCGGCGATCGCATCGGCATCGTCGGCCCGAACGGCGCCGGCAAGACCACGCTGATCGAGATGCTGACCGGCGGCAGCGCACCGGACAGCGGTACCTTACGGCTCGGCGCCAACATCGAGATGGCGACGCTCGACCAGCACCGCGAAAGTCTCGATCCCAAATCGACGCTGGCCGAGGCGCTGACCGGCGGCCGCGGCGACCACGTGATGGTCGGCGGCAAGCCGAAGCATGTCGTCAGCTACATGAAGGACTTCCTGTTCGGCCAGGAACAGATGCGCACGCCACTGGAGGTGCTGTCCGGGGGCGAGCGCGGCCGGCTGATGCTGGCACGCGCGCTGGCAAAGCCCTCCAACCTCCTGGTGCTGGACGAGCCGACCAACGACCTCGACCTCGAGACCCTCGACGTCCTCGAGGAAATGCTCGGCGACTACGAGGGTACCGTGATCCTGATCAGCCATGATCGCGATTTTCTCGACCGCGTGGTGACATCGGTGATCGTGCCCGAGGGCAATGGCAAATGGGTCGAATATGCCGGCGGCTACACCGACATGCTGGCCCAGCGTGGCGCCGACCTGAAGCGCGCGACGGCGAAGGCCGCCGAAGAAAAAAGGGAGACGCGGTCGGTCGCGCCTTCCGGCGGCACGAAGCGACGGTTGACCTTCAACGAGCAACACGCGCTGGAGACGCTGCCCAAGTCCATCGCCAAGCTGCAAGCCGAGATCGCCAAGCAGCAGCGCTTCCTTGACGACCCCGATCTCTACCGCAAGGATCGCAAGCGTTTCGACCAAGCCTCCGACGCATTGACCAAAGCACAAAACGAACTGGCCGAGGCCGAGGACAAATGGCTGGAGCTGGAAGTTCGGCGCGAAGAAATCGAGAAAGCTTGACCATGACCACTCCCCTCGCCGCAAAAATCGCCCGCGAATACGGCACGCCCTGCGCCGTCATCGACATGGACAAGGTCGAGCGCAACATCGCGCGCATCCAGAAGGCCTGCGACGACGCCGGGGTCGCCAACCGTCCCCACATCAAGACGCACAAGAACCCGACGATCGCGAAGATGCAGGTCGCAGCCGGTGCCAAGGGCATCACCTGCCAAAAACTCGGCGAAGCCGAGATCATGGCCAATGCAGGCATCGACGACATCCTGATCAGCTACAATCTGCTCGGCGAAGAGAAGATGGCGCGGCTGGGTGCGCTGCAGGCGAAGGCCAACATGACGGTCGCCGCCGACAACTCGACCGTGGTGTCCGGTCTGCCCAAGGCCGCCGCGGCCTCGGGCCGCCCCCTCTCCGTCGTGGTCGAGTGCGACACGGGCCGCAAGCGTGCCGGCGTCGAGACGCCGGCCGAGGCGATTGCGCTGGCGCGCGAGATCGCGGCGTCCAACGGATTGCAATTCGCCGGCTTCATGCTCTACCCGACCGAGACCGGCTGGGCCGACGCGCAAAAATTCTATGACGAAGCGCTGGCCGGCGTGCGCGCGCACGGGCTGGATGCAAAAATCGTCTCGACCGGTGGTACCCCGAACCTGAAGAATATCGGCAAGCTCAAGGGCGGCACCGAGCATCGCTTCGGCACCTATATCTACAACGACCGCATGCAGGTCGCCGCCGGCTCCGCCACCTGGGACGACTGCGCGCTGCACATCTATTCGACGGTCGTGAGCCGCGCCGCGCCCGAGCGCGGCATTCTGGACGCCGGGTCAAAGACGCTGACGACCGACACCGGCGGCCTCGACGGTCACGGCCTGATCCTCGAGCACCCCGAAGCGAAGATCGCGCGCTTCGCCGAGGAGCACGGCTTCCTCGACCTTTCCCGCAGCAACACGCGGCCGAATGTCGGCGACGTCGTCCGTATCGTGCCCAACCACGTCTGCGTCGTCGTCAACATGATGGACGAGGTCGTGATGGTGCGCGGCGAGGAGATCATCGGCACGCTGCCGGTGGCAGCGCGGGGGAAGCTGCGGTAGTTAGTCCCCGGTCAGCGCCTGGAGTTCCCGGACCAGCCCATCGCGGAAGAGCTTGATCGGCCGCTCCAGCCGACCGGCGGGGGCGCGATGCACCACCCATGCGCGCACGGCGGGTTTGAAGTCGCGCGCAGCGACCGGCTTGAGCTTGTCGCGAAATGCGCTGCGCTTCAGGGCGATGGGGGTGACCAGCCCCACGCCGAGGCCGCGCGACACCAGGGACAGGCGAAGCTCACTGTCCAGCGCCTCGACCGCGATGTTGAAGGGCAGATGCGAGGCGTCGAATTTTCGCTTCAGCGTATCGCGAAATCCGCAGCCATCCTGGTTGATCACCCACGACAGTTGGGACAGCCGTTCCAGGTCGACGGTGCGCGGGATCTTCATGTCGCGCGCGACGACGAAGACGACAGGCTGCGCGCCGAGATCGTCGGCTGCGAGATCGGCCGGCGGCACCGCGCCGTCGGGTAGACAGATCGCGGCTGCATCGAGCTCGTTGCGGCAGACGCGCTCGAGCTGGTTCGGCGACCAACCGGAGACGACCCGCACGGCCAGCGCTGGAAATTCGGCGCGCACCGCATCGAGTGGCGCGATCAAGCCCGCCTCCGAGAGAAACGGCGTCAGACCGAGCCTGAACTCGCCGCGAACCATTCCGTCGTTGGCGACGCCCGACTTGAGGTCGTCCAGCATCCTGAGCAGGCGCCTGCCCTGCTCATAGGCCTCATGGCCCGCTGCCGTCGGCTTCAGCGGCTTCGAGAGCCGATCCAGAAGCTGCGCCCCCAGCATCTCCTCGAGATTCTGGATCCGCCGGGTCACGCCGGGCTGGGTGAGATTGAGACGCGCCGAAGCCGCAACAATCGATCCGGTCTCGACCACGGCGACGAAAGCGACAAGGTCATGGGTGTTCATAACAAACCTGCATATTCTTTATAGGCTTATTTGAATTGTAGCATAATGATCGCTCCGCTTAAAGGGGCTCGCGCCACAGCTGCGAGGTCCCATGACTATCTCCGAAGCCGCCAAGCCCGCGTCCCAGAACCGGCTCGCCGAGCGGCCCCTGATTTGGCTCGGCGCGATCACCGCCGGCGTCGTCGTCACCAATTTGTTCGCGCCGCAGATCCTGCTCGGCCTGATCGGCCGGTCAATGTCGATGCCCGCGTGGCAGGCGGGCCTGATCAGCACGCTGACCCTGCTCGGCTACGCACTCGGCCTGCTGCTGCTCGTGCCTCTGGTCGATCTGGTTGAGAACCGGCTTGTCATCCTCCGCACGCTCGGCTGCGCGATCCTCGCCGCCCTCGCGACGGCGCTCGCGCCGACGCCTGCGCTCCTGCTGCTCGCCACTTTCATCCTCGGCATCTGCTGCGCGGCGATCCAGATGATGGTTCCGCTGGTCGCGTCCATGGTGGCGCCGGATCGCCGCGGCCAGGCCATCGGCGAGGTGATGGGCGGATTGATGATCGGGATCCTGTTGTCACGACCTGCGGCGAGCCTGATCGCCGACCTCTGGAGCTGGCGCGCCTACTATGTCGTTTCGGCCGCTCTGATGGCCGTGCTTGCCGGCGCGCTCGCCCGTTACCTTCCGACCCTTCAACCGACGGGACGCGCGAGTTACGCCGAATTACTGCTGTCCTTTCCAAGACTGCTGCGCGAGGAGCCGGTGCTGCGTGTGCGGGCCTGGACCGCGTCGCTTGTCATGGCCTCCTTCACGGCGTTCTGGTCGGCGGTTGCGCTGCGGCTGCCGGAGGCGCCGTTCGACCTCGACGCCAAGGGAGTTGCGGCTTTCGCACTGATTGGCGTCGCAGGCGCCGCGGCGACACCGATGGCCGGCCGCTGGGGCGACAAGGGCCGGGCGCGGCCGATGCTCCTTGCGGCCCATCTGCTTATCATCGGCTCACTCGCCCTCTGTGCCTGGGCCGGCGCGCTGGAATCCCAGATCGCCGGTCTGCTGGTATTGAGCCTCGGCACGATCCTGCTCGACGTCGGCATCACCACCGACCAGACGCTGGGCCGCCGCGCGATCAACCTCTTGCGCCCCGAGGCACGCGGTCGCCTGAACGGCCTGTTCGTCGCGCTGTTCTTCATTGGCGGTGGTGTCGGCGCCGCGGCGGCATCCCTGGCCTGGAGCTACGGCGGCTGGACGATGGTCTGCGCGGTGGCGGCAAGCTTCGGCGTGCTCGGCCTGCTCACTGATCTCGCAACCCGAACCGGGACGTCATGATGGGACGGTCAGGACGACAATTGTCCAAGCCGTCGCAACACCCCCCGTCCCGCCGCGGCCCCCGTCGCGAACGAGGCCTGCAGCAAATAGCCACCCGTCGGTGCCTCCCAGTCCAGCATCTCGCCGGCTGCAAACACGCCCGGCAGCTTGCGGATCATGAAGTCCGGGTCGAGTTCATCGAAGAAAATCCCGCCGGCGCTGGAGATCGCGCGCGCGATCGGCGCGACGCCCATGAGCTTGACCGGCACGGCGTTGATGAGCTCCGCCAGCCGTTCAGCCGACATTGCCGACAACGACAGGCCAGCACCGATGGTGGCTTCCTGCAACAACCCGACCGCGACCGGAGACAGCTGTGCGGCCTTGCGCAGGAAGTTGGAGACCGATTGCTTGCCGCGCGGGGCGGACAGGCGCTTGACGAGCTCGCCATGATGGACATCCGGCCGCAACGCGACGTGCAGGACCGCTTCGCCGTTCGCTGCGATCGCCTCGCGCAGCTCGGCCGACAACGCATAGACCGCCCCGCCCTCAATCCCGCCGCTCGTGATCATGGCCTCGCCGCGCGCGCGGTGTTGGCCGAAGGACAGCGTGATGCCCTTGAGCGGCTGGCCCTCGAAGCGCGTGCGGAAAATGTCGGACCAGTCGATAGTGAAGCCGGAGTTCGCCGGCCGCAGCGGCGCGATCGCGACGCCCCTGTCGGCCAGGATCGCAGTCCAGCTGCCATCGGAGCCCAGTCGCGGCCAGCTTGCGCCACCGAGTGCCAGCACAGTGGCGTCTGCGGCGACGGCATCTGCGCCGCCGGGTGGATCAAAGACCAGTCGTCCGTCCCCGTCCCAGCCCGTCCACCGATGACGAAAAACAAAGCGCACGCCGGCGGCATCGAGGCGTCGCAGCCAGGCGCGCAGCAAGGGCGACGCCTTGAACGCCTTTGGAAATACCCGCCCGCTGGAGCCGACAAAAGTCGGCTCACCCAGCGCCTCGCTCCAGGCGCGTAGCGCATCAGGCGGAAACGCGTCGATCGCGGTGTGCAGCCTCTGTGCGGCCTCGCGGTAGCGCGCCATGAACTGCGGCAGCGGTTCGCTGTGGGTGAGATTGAGTCCGCCGCGGCCGGCCATCAAGAATTTGCGGCCAGCGGACGGCATCGAATCGTAGACGGTGACGCGAGCACCACCCTGCACGAGCACTTCGGCCGCCATCAGACCGGCCGGGCCGGCGCCGATGACGGCGACCGCCGTCAGAGTTTTACCCCGGCGCGTGCAGCGGCCTGCGCCACGTATTTCTGCGTCTGCTCGAACGCCCCCGTCAGCGCCCTCGCCTTTGACATGTCGCTGATCTCGGCGAAATGCGCCGCAATCGCGTCTGGGGTCCACTCGGATTCCGGCAAATTGATGCCTTCGCTTTCGACGATCTTGATCACCGCGAACGAGCCGGCGCCGGCGCCCATGATGGTACGCGTCGGCGCGTCCTCGCTCAGCATGTACTCGACCGCCGGCGTGATCGCATTCGGCTTCATCAATTGCAGCGCCTGCGGCGGCAGCAGCTCTTCCGTCATGCGGGTCGCGGCCGTCGGCGAGATGATGTTGACGCGGATGTCGGTCTTGCGGCCTTCCTCGGCCAGCACGTTCATCAGGCCGACCATGCCGGACTTGGCCGCACCATAATTGGCCTGGCCGAAATTGCCGTAGAGGCCGGAGGACGACGTCGTCAGCACGATGCGGCCGTAATTGCGGTCGCGCATGCCGGCCCAAGCCGCCTTGCAGCAATAGAAGGTGCCGACAAGGTGCACGTCGAGCACCTTCTGGAAATCGGCCGCTTCCATCTTGCCGAACGACTTGTCCCGCAAAATGCCGGCATTGGCGCACAATAGGTCCACGCTGCCCCACTCCTTGGTGGCGCGCTCGACCATCGCGGTGACCTGCTCGAAATTCGAGACGTCGGCGCCGTCGGCCATCGCGGTGCCGCCGGCCTTGCGGATCTCCTCGACCACGGTTTCGGCCGGCGAGAGCGAGCCGCCGCTGCCGTCACGTGCGCCGCCGAAATCGTTGACCACGACTTTCGCGCCGCGGCTTGCCAATCCCAGCGCATGCGCGCGCCCCAGACCATTACCCGCGCCGGTGACGATGGCGACGCGTCCGTCAAACCTGATTGCCATGAGTGTGCCTCCTGTCTTCTTCCCCTCTCCCCTGTGGGAGAAGGTGGCGCGAAGCCACCCTCTCCCACAGGGGGACGGGGTGGGAACGTTACGCGCGAGATTGGTTCGCTTTTTGAGCAGCGATGGATGGCCGGGTCAAGCCCGGCCCGCCCTATGCGAAATAGATCAACCCCAGCCACTCCGCGACCAGCGCCGGCTTGTCCTCGCCTTCGATTTCCACGGTGACGTTGGTGCGCGACTGCAATTCATTCGGCTTGCGCAGCTTGGCTTCCGCCAGCACGAAACGGCCGCGCACGCGCTTGCCCGAGCGCACCGGCGAGATGAAGCGCAGCTTGTCGAAACCGTAATTGACGCCCATCGTTGTGCCCGCGATGACGGGCATCACCTCGTAGGACATGATCGACAGCAGCGACATCGTCAGGAATCCGTGGGCGATGGTGGTGCCGAACGCCGTCTCCTTCTTCGCACGCTCCGGATCGACGTGGATGAACTGGTGATCCTCGATGACGTCGGCATAGGTGTCGATCCGGGGCTGGTCGACCAGGTGCCACGAGGATACGCCGATCTCCTTGCCGACCAGGGCCTGATAGGCCTCCAGCGTAATCGGCGGCTTCTTCCAGACTTCGTTCACTTAGGTCTCACTCCGTGTTTTCGGCAGCTCCGGGAAATCCTCTTCGCGGAATTCCCGGCCGCGCAGGGGATCGTTGCGGTCGTCGTCGCGCTCCAGCCGTCGAAGCTGAACGCGGCGGATTTTTCCCGAGATCGTCTTCGGCAGCTCGGTGACGATCTCGAGGCGCCGGATGCGCTTGAACGGCGCAAGGCGCGTGTGCAGATGCTTGAAGATCGAGAGCGCGGTTTCCGGCGAGCGTTCCGCGCCGGATGTCAGCAGCACAAACGCCTTGGGGATCGCCAGCCGGATCGGATCCGGGCTCGGCACCACGGCGGCTTCCGCGACGAGTTCGTGCTCGAGCAACACGCTCTCGAGCTCGAACGGGCTGATGCGATAGTCGGAGGATTTGAAGACGTCGTCGGACCGGCCCACGAAGGTGAGATAGCCATCGTCGTCCTCGAACACCACGTCGCCGCTGCGATAGAGCTCGCCCTCCGCGCCGGACAACCCGCCGTCGTCGGCCTGATAGCCCTGCATCAGGCCGGCGGGGCGATCTGGACCCAGCAGCAGCGTCACTTCGCCTTCCTTCGAGCGATGGCCGTCGGCGTCGCTGACCTGCACGCGATAGCCCGGCAGCGGCCGGCCCATCGAGCCGACCTTGATCTTTTGCCCCGGCGAATTGCCGGCGAGCGCCGTCGTTTCGGTCTGGCCGTAGCCGTCGCGGATGGTGAGGCCCCAGGCGGCCTGCACCTGGTCGATCACTTCAGGATTGAGCGGCTCGCCCGCGCCGCAGACCTCGCGCAAGCTCACCTTGAACGCAGCAAGGTTCTCCTGGATGAACAGCCGCCACACCGTCGGCGGCGCGCACAATGTCGTCACGCCGCAGCGGCCGATGGTGGCGAGCAGGCCCTTGGCATCGAAGCGCGGCTGGTTGACCACGAACACGGTCGCGCCCGCATTCCACGGCGCGAAGAAACAGCTCCAGGCGTGCTTGGCCCAGCCGGGCGATGAGATGTTGAGATGGACGTCGCCAGGCTTCAGCCCGATCCAGTACATGGTCGAGAGATGGCCGACGGGATAGCTGCGCTGGCTATGCAGGACCAGCTTTGGTTTTGCCGTCGTCCCCGAGGTGAAATAGAGCAGCATCGGGTCGTCGGCGTTGGTCGGGCCATCGGGCGTGAACGTGTCCGAGGCTTTCGCCGCTTCGCCATAGGCAAGCCAGCCATCGGAGGCCGCGCCGACCACGATGCGGACGATGTTCTCCGCACCAAGGCTTGTGAATTCAAGGCTCGCGAACTTCGCGACCTGATCCTCGGCGGCTACCACCGCCTTCGCCCTGCCACGATCGAGCCGGTCGCGCAGTTCCTCAGCGGTGAGCAGCGTGGTCGCGGGAATCACGACGATTCCGAGCTTCATCGCAGCCAGCATCGTCTCCCACAGCGGCACCACATTGCCGAGCAGCAGCAGGAGATGATCGCCGCGCTTCAGGCCCTGCGCGCGCAGGAAGTTGGCGACCTGGCTGGAGCGCTTCGAGAGCGCCGCGAAGGACAGTTTTGTCTGCTTGTCCTGCGCGGCGTCGACAATCCAGAGCGCGGGCCGGTCCTTGGCTTCCACATCCTTCGCCAGTTCGTCGAACCAGTCGAGCGCCCAGTTGAAGGGAACAGGATCCGGCCAGCGGAAGTCCTTGACCGCCGTTTCGTAATCCGTGCGGTGAGCGAGAAGAAACGCCCGCGCGTCCTGAAATGTCGTCATCAAGCTTTCCCGGCCAGCCCCCTAACGTGCTTGATAATTCCGGAAAAATCCACCCCGCCTTGGCCGCCTCTATCGAAGGCCTGGTAAATCTCCTGCGCATGCTGCCCGAGCGGCGTCGCCGCGCCCGCGGCCTTTGCGGCGTCCTGCGCCAGCGTCAGGTCCTTCACCATCAGCGCCGAGGCGAACCCCGGCTTGTAATCGTTGTTTGCGGGCGAGGTCGGCACCGGGCCAGGCACCGGGCAATAGGTCGTGAGCGACCAGCACTGGCCCGACGAGGTCGAGGCGACGTCGAACAGCGCCTGATGCGAGAGCCCGAGCTTCTCAGCCAGCGCAAAAGCTTCGCTCACCGCGATCATGGAGATGCCGAGGATCATGTTGTTGCAGATCTTTGCCGCCTGGCCGGCGCCGGGGCCGCCGCAATGCACGATCTTCTTGCCCATATTCTCCAGCACGGGCTTTGCCGCGGCAAACGCGTTCTCCTCGCCGCCGCACATGAAGGTCAGCGTCGCACCCTTGGCGCCGCCGGTGCCGCCGGAGACCGGCGCGTCGACCGAGAGCACGCCGTTCCTGGCGGCCAGTGCATGCGCCTGACGCGCGCTTTCGACGTCGATGGTGGAGCTGTCGATGATCAGCGCGCCCTTGGCCATCGCGGGCACGATTTCGGTCCAGACGCCGAGCACATGCTTGCCGGCCGGCAGCATGGTGACGACCACATCGGCGCCTTTCACCGCCCCCGCCGCGCTCTCGGCGATGCCGGCGCCGTCGGCCTTGGCCTGATTGCGGGACGCCTCAGCGAGGTCGTACGCGACGACCTTGTGGCCGGCCTTGACCAGATTCGCGGCCATCGGGCCGCCCATGTTGCCGAGACCGATGAATGCGATCGTGGCCATCTTCGTTTCCTCCGCTTGAACGTTGTTGTTAGCTAAACTTCAGTTCGTTGGCACCGATCTCGGCGAGATACGGCGCAAGCATCTCGGGCGTCACATCCTCGATCCGTGGCGGCGACCAGGTCGGATTGCGATCCTTGTCGATCACGGCAGCGCGCACGCCTTCGCGAAAATCGTCGCTGCGGAAGACTTCGCACGCGGCGCGATATTCGCGCACCAGGCACTCCTCCAGGCTCGACGCCGTGCGCGCGAGCCGCAGCAGCTTCAGTGTCACCACCATGCCGCGCGGCGATTTCTCGCTCAGCGTTTTCAGAGTGGCTTGAGCGAACTCGGAGCCATCGCGCTTCAGCGCCGCAACGATGTCCTCCATGCGGTCGTGGCCGAATAACGCGTCAATCATCGCCTGCTTCGTGGCGACCGGTCCTGCGGCATCGCCGGTTGCAAAACCGTTGATGAGCTTGCTGACATCGGCTGCGGTCGTGCCTTGGCTAACCTTGGTCAGCGCCTCGCGCAGCTCCGGCCATTTGGCCGCCGGGACCACGGCATCGGCGAATTTCGCGTGGACCGCATCGGGGCCGTTCATGGTCTGGCCGGTCAAACCAAAGTAGGTGCCGATCTCGCCCGGCGAGCGTGACAACAGAAAGGTACCGCCGACATCCGGGAAGAATCCGAGCCCGACTTCGGGCATCGCGAGCTTGGTGCGGTCCGTGACGACGCGATGGCTCGCATGTGCCGAGAGCCCGACGCCGCCACCCATCACGATGCCGTCCATGAACGCGACATACGGCTTCGGGAATTTCTTGATGCGGGCGTTGAGAATGTACTCTTCGCGCCACAAGATCTTGCCGAGATCGCCATAGACCTTCGAGCTTTCCCAGAGGGTACGGATGTCGCCGCCGGCACACAGGCCGCGCTCGCCCGCACCTTCCAGCAGGATGACGGCGACCGCGGGATCAGCCTCGAAGCGGTCGAGCGCCTTGTCGATGTCGCGAAACATCTCCAGCGTCACGGCGTTGATGGCCTTCGGGCGGTTGAGCCTGATAACACCGGCCGAGCCCTCGACCCGTGCGACCACATCACCCTCTTCCATGGCACTCATCGCGCGCCCTCGATCAGCTTGCGCGCCACGATCAGCCGCATGATTTCATTGGTGCCTTCGAGGATCTGGTGCACGCGCAAATCGCGCACGATCTTCTCGATGCCGTATTCGCTGAGGTAGCCGTAGCCGCCATGGAGCTGGAGCGCCTGGTTGGCGACCTCGAAACCGGCATCGGTGCCGAACCGTTTGGCCATGGCGCAGAGCATGGTGGCGTCGGGGTCCTTGCGATCGAGTGCTGCTGCTGCGCGCCACAGGAAGGTGCGCGCGGCCTCGAGCTCGATCGCCATGTCGGCAAGGCGGAACTGCAGCGCCTGGAATTCGTCGAGGCGCTTTCCAAAAGCCTTGCGCTCCTTCATGTAGGCGCGCGCCTTGTCGAGCGCGGTCTGCGCGCCGCCGAGCGAGCACGCGGTGATGTTGAGACGTCCGCCATCGAGGCCGGCCATCGCGATCTTGAAGCCGATACCCTCTTCACCGAGGCGATTAGCCACCGGCACGCGCGCGTTCTCGAAGATCACGGCGCGGGTCGGCTGCGCGTTCCAGCCCATCTTGCGCTCGTTGGCGCCGAAGGAGACGCCCGGCGTCTTGCCGTCAATGACGAGGGTCGAAATGCCGCCGGGGCCATCACTGCCGGTGCGCACCATCGTGACCAGCAGATCGGTGCCGCCCGCGCCCGAGATGAACTGCTTCTGGCCGTTGAGGACGTAAGTGTCGCCGTCGCGCACGGCGCGGGTGCGCAGTGCTGCCGCGTCCGAGCCTGCGCCGGGCTCGGTCAGGCAGTAGCTCGCGATCAGCTCCATGGTGCAGAGCTTGGGCAGCCATGTGTGGCGCTGAGTGTCGCTGCCATAGGCATCGATCATCCAGGACGCCATGTTGTGGATGGAGATGAAGGCAGAGGTGGTCGGACAGCCCGTCGCCAGCGCCTCGAAAATCAGCGCCGCGTCGAACCGCGTCATCGCAGAGCCGCCGACATCTTCGCGGATGTAGATGCCGCCCATGCCGAGTGTTGCGGCCTCGCGCATCACATCGACGGGAAATTGCTTCTCCTCGTCCCAGCGCAGCGCGTGCGGCGCGATCTTCTCTGCCGCAAACGCCAACGCCATGTCGCGAACCGCGATCTGATCCTCGTTCAGAGCGAACTGCATGCCGGGCTGCTCATTTTTCTCGTCATTGCGAGCGAAGCGAAGCAATCCAGACTGTCTCCGCGGAAAGACCCTGGATTGCTTCGTCGCTACGCTCCTCGCAATGACGGCGGGAGGATTACTTCATCAGCGGGATCGAGAATTCCGCGCCTTCCTTGACACCGGACGGCCAGCGCGAGGTCACCGTCTTGGTCTTGGTGTAGAAGCGGACCGAGTCCGGCCCGTGCTGGTTGAGATCGCCGAAGCCCGACTTCTTCCAGCCGCCGAAGGTGTAATAGGCGATCGGCACCGGGATCGGCACGTTGATGCCGACCATGCCGACATTGACCTTGGCCGCGAAGTCGCGCGCGGCGTCACCGTCGCGGGTGAAGATGGCGACACCGTTGCCGTAATCATGCTCGGACGGCAGGGCGAGTGCTTCCTTGTAGTCATGCGCGCGCACGACCGAGAGGACGGGGCCGAAGATTTCTTCCTTGTAGATCCGCATGTCCTTGGTGACGTTGTCGAACAGCGAGCCGCCGAGATAGAAGCCGTTCTCGTAGCCCTGCATCTTGAAGCCGCGGCCGTCGACGGCGAGGGTCGCGCCTTCCTTGATGCCGATGTCGATATAGCCCTTGACCTTCTCGACCGCCTCGCGCGTCACCAGCGGACCGTAATCGGCGGACGGATCGATCGAGGTACCGATCTTGAGGCTCTCGACGCGCGGGATCAGCTTTTCCATCAGCCGGTCGGCGGTGGACTTGCCGACGGGGACGGCGACCGAGACGGCCATACAGCGTTCGCCGGCCGAGCCATAACCCGCGCCGATCAGCGCGTCGACCGCCTGATCCATGTCGGCATCAGGCATGATGATGGCGTGGTTCTTGGCACCGCCAAAGCACTGGCAGCGCTTGCCGGTCTGGGCGGCGCGCTCGTAGATGTATTGCGCGATCGGGGTGGAGCCGACGAAGCCGACGGCCTTGATATCGGGGTCGTCGAGGATGGCGTCGACCGCTTCCTTGTCGCCGTTGACGACATTGAGGATGCCGGCCGGCAGGCCCGCCTCGATCATCAGCTCGGCAAGCATCATCGGCACGCCGGGATCGCGCTCCGAGGGCTTGAGGATGAAGGCGTTGCCGCAGGCGATCGCTGGCGCGAACTTCCACATCGGGATCATCGCCGGGAAGTTGAACGGTGTGATGCCGGCGACGACGCCGAGCGCCTGCCGCATGGAGTAGATGTCGATGCCGGGGCCAGCGCCTTCGGTGTACTCGCCCTTCATCAGATGCGGGATGCCGCAGGCGAATTCCGCGACTTCGAGGCCGCGCTGGATGTCGCCCTTGGCGTCGGGAACGGTCTTGCCGTGCTCGCGGGCGAGCAGCTCGGCGAGCTTGTCGTAATCGCGCTGCACCAGCTCGACGAACTTCATCATCACGCGGGCGCGGCGCTGCGGATTGGTCGCGGCCCATTCCGGCTGCGCGGCGCGGGCGTTCTCCACGGCGGCGCGGACCTCGGCCTTGGACGCCAGTGCCACCTTGGCCTGGACGTCACCCGTCATCGGCTCGAAAACGTCGGCGGTGCGGCCCGAGGTGCCCTTCACCTCCTTGCCACCGATGAAATGTCCGACTGAACGCATGGAATGATCTCCTTCAGGCCTGATCCGCTTTGACAAATCCTATCGACCTGCATTTTATAGGATTCAAGTCTGAGATAATGCACCTTAGATGTGCGAGAATGCTGGATCAAGGCGCTATCGATTGGGACGACTTTCGCTTCGTGCTGGCCATCGTGCGAGGCGGCTCGGTTTCGGCTGCGGCAAAGCAGCTCGGGGTGGATCATGCCACGGTGATCCGGCGGGTCGACCGGCTGGAGAAGCACCTTTCGGCGAAACTGTTTGACCGCCGCAAGACCGGCTACCTGCTCACCGAGGCTGGCCAGCGCGTCGCCGACAGCGCGGAAGCGATGGAATCGACCATCGTCGCCAACCAGGAACAGGTCGGCGGCTCCGTGGCGCGGCTGACCGGCACGGTACGGATCGGCGCACCCGACGGGTTCGGCACGGCTTTCCTCGCGCCCCGCCTCGCACCATTCGCGGACCGGTACCCCGATCTCGATCTGCAACTTGTGGCAACCGCCCGGCTGTTCAGTCTCTCCAAGCGCGAGGCCGACATCGCCATCAGCCTGACCATGCCGAAGGAGGGCCGCATCGTCGGCCGCAAGCTGCTCGACTATCGCCTCGGGCTCTACGCCTCGGCTGGCTATCTCGACCGCTTCCCGGCGATCACCTCGCCCGAAATGCTGCCGCAGCACCGCTTCGTCGGCTATATCGAGGAGCTACTGTTCACGCCCGAGCTCGACTATCTTCCGCAGGTGTCGCCGAAGATTTCCGCGCGCTTGCGCAGCGCCAATTTGATCGCGCAGCTCAATGCGACGCTTGCCGGCTTCGGCATCGCGGTCCTGCCGCACTTCATGGCAAGCGACTATCCGCAGCTCGTGTCGGTGCTGGCGGAAGAGATCTCGATCACCCGCACCTTCTGGATGCTGATGCACGCCGACAGCAAGGACCTCGCGCGGATCAGGGCTGTGGCGGATTACATCAGCGAGATCGTGGAGCGCGAGCGGGCGCTGTTTGCTGGAAGGCTGGCACTGCTCTCCTAGGGAGGGCAAAGCGACGCGTCCCACCGTGCCAATCAAGTGCCCGGAGAGATAGTGGGCGCGGCATAAGGACGGCGCCTTAGTCCACCCTACGGCACCTAATTCTGCTTAGGCTTCTTCGCCGCCGCCTTCGGCTCACGGCGCGCGCCATCGAGCGCGCTGTCCTTGCCGGACTTCAGAACCTCATCCGACAGCTCGCTGGAGCCGGCAATGCGCGCCAGCAGCATGGTGCCGGCCATGGTCGCCAGCGTCGCGATCGCCTGCTTGCGCGCGGCCTTGCGCGGCAGATTTGGGATGAAGTCGGTTATCATCTCGATCATCTCGTCGAGCTTGCCGGCAAAGGCCTTGCGCGTCTTCGGGCTCTCGCGGGCGATCTCGGCGCCGAGCGCTGGAATCGAGCAGCCATGGCCGGGATCGTCGCGGTGCAGCGCGGAGAGATAGGTCTCGACCATCTGGCTGAGCTGTTTCTCGGGCGCAACCTGATCGGACCGCTTGCGCCAGTGCTCCATCCCGCGGTCCATCGCATAGCCAAACGCCTCGATCACCAGCGCCTCGCGGGAATCGAAATGGGCATAGAAGCCACCATGGGTCAGGCCCGCCTCCTTCATGAGGTCGGCGACGCCGATGCCGTGGGCGCCCTTTTCGCGCAGCCGCACCGAGGCCTTCTTCACGATACGGTCGTGAGTTTCCTGCTTGTGTTCCCGGGAATAGCGCATGCGGGTCTCATTGAATGTCGGAGATCATCTCATAACACAGAAACAGACCAGGCGGTGCATTAATTCATGGTAAGGCATTGCCGATCATCGAAAAGGTTGCAGTTGCATGGACCGCGAGCGCACCCTTGCCGTCGCGCACGAAACCCTCCGTGTAGCTGCTCTGGCGTCCCAGCTTGATCACTTTACCTTCGGCCGAGATCGGCCCTGAACGGACCGAGAGCGGACGCAGGAAGGTCATTTTCAGGTCGAGAGTCACCGAGCTCTGCCCCGCTTCCAGCCGGGTCGAGATCGCACAGCCCATGGCGGTGTCGATCAGCGCCGCGGCGGTCGCCCCGTGCAGGAGGCCGATGGTATTTTCGAGGTCCTCGCGCGGCTCCAGTTCCATCACAATCCGGCCCGGCTCGACCACGGCCATCACGAAGCCAATCAGTTTGGCGAACGGCGGCGGCGGCAGGCGGCCGTCGCGGATGCCCAGCATGGCGTCCATGCCGGAAAGTCCCATAGCCGCCTTCGCCACCGGCGCCGGCACCTGCCAATCCACCAGGCGCTCGCGCCGTTGCGCCGGGGAGAACAGGTCGAGTTGATCGTTACAGGACATGGCCACCTCTTTGTATGACATCCATCATACTATATCGCGGACTTCGCGCTGGCAATCTCGCCTCCTCGCGGCTTGACAACACATGCGTTTCGGCTCGGAAGTGATCCCGACCGGCGTATCCTTGCGCAAGTCCACGAAACTCAGAGATCCCATCATGGAAATGCTCAACCACCATTGCGGCGTGACGCGCGACGCGCGCGGCGTCGTTCATGTCGCGATCTGCAACGCCGGCTCGCTGAATATTTTGGGCTCGCCCGTGACCGACGCGGTCCGCGAAGGCCTCCAGCAGCTCAGCTCCGATCGCGGCATCCGCGTCGTGGTGCTGCGCGGCCAGAGCGAGAAGAGCATGATCGGTGGCGCCGATATAAAAGAGATGGCCAAGCTCGACCAGAGATCGGCCGAAGCCTTCATCAGCCGCCTGCGCGATCTCTGCGAGGCCGTGCGCACCTTCCCGGCCCCCGTGATCGCACGCATGCCCGGCTGGTGCCTCGGCGGCGGGCTCGAGGTCGCGGCAGCCTGTGATTTCCGGATCGCCGCGCATGATGCGCATTTCGGCATGCCGGAGGTGCGCGTCGGCATTCCCTCGGTGATCCATGCCGCGCTGCTGCCGCGCCTGATCGGCTGGGCCCGCGCGCGCTGGCTGGTAATGACCGCGGAAAACATCGACGCGCCGACGGCGCTGGCGTGGGGGCTGGTCGACAAGGTCGCACTGGCGGGCGAGCTGGATGCCGAGGTCGAACATCTCGTCAACGCGCTGCTCGCATGCGGCCCCGAGGCGCTGCGGTCGCAGAAGGCGCTGTTGCGGCAGTGGGAGGAATTGCCGCTGACGGAGTCGGTAAACCTGAGCATCAAGGTGTTCGGCGAGTCGTTCCTGACGGACGAGCCGACGCGGCTGATGCAGGCGTTCGTGAACAGGAAGCGGTAGGGCCGCGACCGCAGTGCTGAAGAGGCTCTCTCCAAGCTGGAGGTGTCATGCCCCGGCTTGACCGGGGTATCCGGTACGCCGCAGATTCTCGATTCATCACAGCCGTCTCGGAGTACTGGATCGCCCGATCAAGTCGGGCGATGACAGCGTCATGCGGAGCGGCCACCACGCCATAGGCCCGCGACAATCACACCCTCCTCCGATCGAACGACCAATTCTCATCCGAACCACGACAATTTCTCATGCCGGACGCGGTTGCATTTTTTTGCGCCGCATCATATGATGGGTATAATCTTATTGACTGTCGTCACAGGGAGTCCCATCATGGCCGCAGCCGCCAATCCCGTCGTCATCGTCTCCGCCGTCCGCACCCCGCTCGGTCGCTTCATGGGCGAGTTGTCGCCGCTCCCCGCACACAAGCTCGGATCCCACGCGATCGGCGCCGCACTCGAGCGTGCGCAGCTTGCGCCCGAAAAGGTCGACGAGGTCTTCATGGGCTGCGTGCTGCCGGCGGGACAGGGCCAGGCACCGGCGCGTCAGGCCGCGCGTGCAGCCGGCCTCCCCGATGCCACGGGCGCCACCACCGTGAACAAGGTTTGCGGCTCCGGCATGAAAGCGACCATGCTTGCGCACGACATCATTCGCGCCGGCTCGGCCGAGTACGTCGTCTCCGGCGGCATGGAGAGCATGAGCAACGCCCCCTATCTGCTGGCTAAGGCGCGCGGCGGCTATCGCGCCGGCCACGACCGCATCATCGATCACATGATGATGGACGGACTGGAGGACGCCTACGAGACCGGCCGCTCCATGGGCGATTTCGGCGAGGCCACCGCCGAAGCCTACCAGTTCACCCGCAAGGACCAGGACGCCTATGCGATGGAAACGCTGAGCCGCGCCCGCAAGGCGGTCGAGGACGGTGCGTTCAAGGCCGAGATCGCGCCGATCACGCTCACCGAGAAGGCAGGCCCGCGCATCATCGCCAATGACGAACATCCGCTGAAGGTCGACCCCGCAAAGATCCCCGGACTGAAGCCCGCGTTCCGCGCCAACGGCACGATCACCCCGGCGGCCTCCTCTGCGAACGCCGACGGCGCCGCGGCGCTCGTGCTGACGAGGCGCTCGCTCGCAGATCGGGGCGGTCTGCCTGCAATCGCCGAGATCAAGGGCCACGCCACCCACAGCCAGGAGCCGCAATGGTTCACCACTGCGCCGATCCCGGCGATCCGCAAGCTCCTGGACAAGGTCGGCTGGAGTGCCGGCGACGTCGATCTGTTCGAGATCAACGAGGCCTTCGCCGTGGTGGCGATGGCGGCGCAGCGCGATCTCGGCATTCCCCGCGAGAAGCTCAACATCAACGGCGGCGCCTGCGCGCTCGGCCACCCCATCGGCGCCACCGGCGCACGGCTGATCGTGACGCTGCTGCATGCGTTGGAGGCGCAGAACCTCAAGCGCGGCGTTGCGGCGCTGTGCATCGGCGGCGGCGAAGCCACTGCGATTGCGGTGGAGCGCTTGACCCACTGAGGTAAAAGTCCGGAAATGAGGGAACTCTGTCGTTTCCGACAAACGGGTTTCGTGCCATTCTGCAAACTCGCGCAGGTGTTTTTCAAACCTGCCCACCAAGATTGAGGCTCAATGATCTCGAACTGGCTCGCGGCAACACTCGGCCGCCGCAATATCCACTACGGCTGGGTGATGGTCGGCGTGACCTTCCTCACCGCGCTGATCAGCGCCGGCACGGTCGGCGCGCCCGGCGTGTTCATCATTCCGCTTCAGAAGGAGTTCGGCTGGAGCACGGCGGAGATCTCATCCGCGCTGTCGATCCGCTTCATCCTGTTCGGGCTGATGGCGCCGTTCGCGGCCGCCCTGCTCAACCGCTACGGCCTGCGCAACGTCACGCTCACCGCGCAGCTCATCGTCGTCTCCGCGCTGGTGCTCTCCCTCGGCATGACCGAGGTCTGGCAGCTCGTCGCGCTGTGGGGCGTGGTGATCGGGATCGGCACCGGCATGACCGCGCTGGTGCTGGGCGCCACCATCGCGACACGGTGGTTCGCGGCAAGACGCGGCCTCGTCATCGGCATCATGACCGCGAGCGTCGCCACCGGCCAGCTCGTGTTCCTGCCGCTGCTCGCAAGCCTGACCGAACGTTTCGGCTGGCGGCTTGCGCTCGGCTTCGTCTGCATCGCGCTCTGTGTTTCCGCCCTCGCCGTCCTGCTCGCGATGCGCGACCGTCCGAGCGATGTCGGCCTGCGCCCGTTCGGCGACGAAGGCACCACATCCCTGCCCGTGCCGCCCGTCAGCCATGGCTCGATCACCGGC
This sequence comes from Bradyrhizobium sp. 21, assembly GCF_023073335.1. Taxonomy (GTDB): domain Bacteria; phylum Pseudomonadota; class Alphaproteobacteria; order Rhizobiales; family Xanthobacteraceae; genus Bradyrhizobium. The sequence continues at coordinate 1,018,749 of NZ_JADPJG010000002.1, read as the reverse complement.
GTTGCGCTCGGCACGCTGCGCGACGCCTCGAAGTCGAGCGCGTTCTGGGTCCTGTTTGCGACATTCTTCGTCTGCGGCGCATCCACCAATGGCCTCGTGCAGGTGCATCTGATCCCGATGTGTCTCGATTTCGGCATCCCGCAGGTGCAGGCAGCGGGCCTGCTGGCTGCGATGGGCATCTTCGACTTCTTCGGCACCATCATGTCGGGCTGGCTGTCGGACCGCTACGACAACCGCTTTTTGCTGTTCTGGTACTACGGCCTGCGCGGGCTCTCGCTGATCTTCCTCCCCTTCAGCGATTTCTCGTTCTATGGGCTCTCGATCTTCGCGATGTTCTATGGGCTCGACTGGATCGCCACCGTGCCGCCGACGGTGCGCCTCACCGCGCAGAAATTCGGACCCGAGCGCGCCAATCTGGTGTTCGGCTGGATCTTCGCCGGCCATCAGCTCGGCGCCGGCACCGCCGCCTTCGGCGCCGGTTTCTCACGGACGGTCTATCAGAGCTACCTGCCCGCCTTCTTCATCGCCGGCGCGCTCTGCGTGTTCGCCTCACTGATCGTGCTGACGTTGTCGCGACAACCGAAGCCAAAGCCGCAAGCGGCGATGGCCTAATACCTGAGTGTGGTGGTGACGCCGAACACCGCGGCGTCACCGATCCGCGATATCCCGGTCGGATCGGCGGGATTCGGGATGCCGCCGGAGGGGCGGAATACGTATTGGAAGTAAGGCGCGATCAGCCAGCCCGGCTTGATATGCGCCTCGTAAATCATCTCGATCAGGCTCTCGTTGCTGCGCACGGGGCTCTGGACGCCGGTGTAGAACTGGGTGTCGACATCGAGGTTACGCGCGGTGTTCGAGATGCGCATGTAGGCCGCCGCCACGCCGAAGCGGTCGAGCGGTCGACCGGGTACGAAGCCGACGAAGCCGATGCCGCCGTCCAGATAGAGATCGATCAGATTGCGGTCGGGCGGGCTGTAGGCGATGCGGCCGAACGCGGTGACGCCGGGGATCGAGGCCGACGTGGTGTTGTCCTTGACCTCGGGCGGACGGTAGAGCACCTGCTCGATGACGGCAAAGATACCGTAATTGCCGCGGAGCTTTGCCGGAATGCCGCTTCCCCCTGGATCGGCGATCGACTGTCTCTCGATCGTGAAGCGCTGGCTGTCGAACGAGCCATAATGCTTCCAGGCACCCGGCGTGAAATTGCCGGCGAGCGGACGGCCGCCGATATCAAGGTCGTAGTTGAAGCGGACCTGCCCGATCACCCACGGCGGATCGTTGACGCGGAAGGCAAGACCATGATGGTCGCGCAGCTGCGGATCGGCATCGCCCGGTCCTGACGGATCGCCGTTGAACACCGCGGCGAAGGCGGTGATCTGGTCCGTCAGCGCGGCCTTGATGCGAATGCCGGGGACCGCGATCGGCGGCGCCGGGCCGCCGGCCGGAAGGTTGGACGCCTTGATCGCCGGCCAGCCGAACGTGCCGTTGATGAAGAGGTCGTCGGTCTCGCTGTCGAAGAACTCGACATCGGCGGCCTGCTGGCCCGCCCTGATGTTCAGCCTGTCGTTGAAGAAGCTCTGCTCGAAATAGGCGTTGTAGAGCCGCTGGTCCGGCAGCGCCTCGATCTCGCTGATGGTGGCGAGGTTCATGACGTTGTTGCGGGAGAGGCCGCGACCATAAATGATGAAGGCATTGGCGTAGATGCGGCCGCCGGTCCAGCCGACCAGCTTGTCGAGATCAGCATCGACCGACAGATCGAGGCGGCCGAAATGGATGGCGCCGCGCTTAACGCCGCCCGACACATTGCCGATGTTGTCGGCGATATAGGTGGCGCCAAAGTTCAGGCCCTTGTTGGCGAGCCCGTCATGCCATTCATTGAACCATTTCGGCGCCAGCCATTCGGCCGCGCTCTCGTCCTTGGCACCGGCGATGGCGCTGGTGCTCGCCAAGGTGCACGCTGCCGCAATGGCGACCGCGCTTCGCAACGGAGATCTATGGGCAGTCCCGCTCACGGCTGATAAACCTGATGGCACACTCTATTTGAATATGCCCGTGCGCCGCATGAAGAGATAGGCCGCACCGATCGACGAGGCCATCAGGCCGGCGGCCCAGAGGAATCCAGTCTCGACATCGGTCAGCGGCAGGCCCTTGGTGTTCATGCCGAAGATGCCGGTGATCAGCGTCGGCGGCAAGAGCAGCGTCGTCACGATCGACAGCGTGTGGAGGTGCTGGTTGCTCTCCTCCTCGTTCTTGAAACGCAGCTCTTCCTCGAGCAGGCGGCTGCGTTCGCGCAGCTCGACGATATCGTGGTCGAGCCCGTCGAGCCGCTGTGCCAGCTTGCCTGCCTGAATCCGCAGCCCCGGCGCCAAGTGGTCGGTGTTCTTCTGGTCGAGGCGATGGAACAGCGCGCGCAGCCCGGTGAGCTGGCGGTGCAGCCTGACGCAGGTCCGGCGCAGCCGGCCGAGATTGCGGCGCATCTCCGGCTTGACGTCGTCGGCCAAAATCCGCTCCTCGATGTCGTCGATCTCCTGGCCGAGCTTGTCTGCCATCCTGTCAAGCGTGTCGGCGACCTCGTCGACGATCTTCTCGAGGAGGTGCGCGACGTTGTCGACCCGGTAGCCGCCTTCGAGCACCCGGCGCGTCGCGTCCGCCGAGCACAGCGCCTGGTGGCGGCCGCTGATCAGGAGCCGCTCGGTCATGGCGAAGCGCAGGAAAGCGGTGTCCTCCGTCGCGCTATCGATGTCGCGCACGAGGTCGGAGAACACGCCGTAGACGCAGTGGTCGATGACGTGAAGCTGCTGGAAGGTGTCGTTGGACAGCAACAGCTCGCGCGCGAGCGGCGGCAGCTGGGACGCGGCGATCCACGGCCGTGCGCGCGTGTCCGTGAGGTTGAAATGCAGCCAGAGCCGGCCGTCATGGCTGAACTCGATCGGCTGGTCGATCGGCAGCGGCTCGGCACTGCCGTCGCCGTGGAGGCGGAACGCCCAGACCAGGCCGGGAATGGCAGACACGGACTCCGTTATCGCGCTGACAAGCTTTGCCGGCTCAGCCATGACCCAACCCCAACCGTCAACGAATGCCCCCGGTCCGGAAGATGGCTGACGGCATCTTCCGGATCCACAGGGTACTCAATTACGGCATTGTTACAGTTTGATGATGGCGTCCTACTCCGCTGCCAGCCCGGTCGCGACCGCAGCCTCGGCTTCCCTGATGTAGTCGTGCACGACGCGGCCGAACGGCAGCGTCAGATCGGCGATGTAATGATGCGCGCCGAGGCAGCGGCGGACCGGGAAATCGGCGACGGGCGCGTTGACATGCGGCACCAGATGCAGCCGGCCGGGCCCCATCCAGGAGCCCTTCGGCACGATGTCGATGAGGTTGATCGCCACGAGCTGGCAGATCTCGAGATGGCCGTCGACGCCGGGGATCATCTTCAGATTGACCTGCGTCTTCGACAGCGTCGCGCGGGTCAGATCGCCGTTGCCGGCCATGCTCTCGTGCTTGTAGCCCATCGTGCCCATGGCGACGAGTTGGCCCGCATATTCCAGCGTGCCCGTCAGCGTGTCCTTGACGATCTCGAGCTTGGGATGGGCGTATTTCTTGGGGAAGCCCCAGATCTCGCGGCCGGCGGCGATCGGCGGATCGTCGTCCAGATACATCTGCGAGACGAAATTGACCTCCTCGCCGTGCAGGCGCGCGGGGATGACGAGGCCGGATTCGGTGTAGCTTCCGAAGCCGGACGAGTCCGGCATCTTGATCCATTCGTAATGCACGATCGGCTGGTCGATCGGCTCCAGCGGCTCGGGCAGGCCGGTGCGGATCAGGTCCGGATCAGTCTCGTAGGTGATGACGAGGAATTCGCGATTGACGAAGCGATAGGGCCCGGCCGGATAGCTCGGTCCGGCCGCCGGCATGGACGGAAGCCTCAGCAAATCTTCCCTGCGCATCGCTGGTCTCCTTGTGATGTCCGTGACGCCTGCCCGGCAGCATCTGATGAGATGCAAATTGCTAGCCGCCGTCATTGACTGCGATGTGAAGGATTTCCGTCAGGCGCACGACTGCAGCCATACCCAAGCCGGCGCGGCCATTCCCAACGCGGCCATTGTGCATGCAAGCGATGCACCGGCGCCAAAATTGTCATCACGCCGTCACCGCGGGACGCAATCGTTTTGTTTCACGCAGGGAGACACACCATGGACGCCCGAACGTCGCAACCGGCTCATCAGACCCATCAGCCTCCCTCCACGGGCTGGCGGCCCGAGCGCTGCGACCGGGTCGCGCTGGTGCTGCAAGGCGGCGGCGCGCTGGGCGCCTACCAGGCCGGCGTCTACCAGGCGCTGCACGAGGCCGGCATCGAGCCCGACTGGGTCTGCGGCGTCTCCATCGGAGCCATCAACTCTGCCATCATCGCCGGCAACAAGCCGGAGAAGCGGCTGGAGGCGCTGCGCATCTTCTGGGAGCGCATCACCAACCGCAAGATCTGGCACTACACGCCTGACGGCGACATCTTCCGCCAGTGGCGCAATCTCACCAGCGCGTGGATGACGTCGGCGATGGGCCAGCCGGGCTTCTTCAGCCCGCATCAGGTCAATCCCTGGTTCAGCCCGGTCGGCGCCCGCACGGCCACCAGCTATTACGACACGATGCCGCTCAAGGAGAGCCTGCTGGAGCTCGTCGACTTCGATCTCATCAACGAGAAGAAGGTCCGCTTCGCGGTCGGGGCGGTGAACGTGCTTTCCGGCAATTTCATCTATTTCGACAATTCCCACGACGTGATCGAGCCGGAGCACATCATGGCCTCCGGCGCCCTGCCCCCGGCATTGCCGATGGTGCGGATCGGCACCGATCATTTCTGGGACGGCGGCATCGTCTCCAACACCCCGCTTCAGCATCTGCTCGACCAGGAGGACGCGCTCAATTCGCTGGTGTTCCAGGTCGACCTGTTCAGCGCCCGCGGCGTGTTGCCCCGTTCGATGCAGGACGTGCTGGCCCGCCAGAAGGACATCATGTATTCCTCGCGCACGCGCCACAACACCGACGTCTACCGCCGCACGCACAATCTCAAGGTCCTGCTGTACAAGGCGCTGGCGAAGGTCCCGGACGACCAATTGTCCGACGAGGACCGCGAGCTCAAGTCGAGCCTGCGCCACATGCCGGAGATCGCGATCCTGCATCTGATCTACCAGCAGAAGGCCTATGAGGGCGACGCCAAGGACCACGAATTCTCGGGCACCTCGATGCGCGAGCACTGGACAAGCGGCTACGAAGACACCAAGCGCACCCTGAAGCGCCGCGACTGGATCAAGATGCCCGACGAAGGCATGGGTCTCGTGGTGCACGACGTGCACCGGGAGACGGAGAGCGCGTGAGGCCGGCGCCTCGCCAGGTGCTTCAACCATAAAAGCGCGAAAACAACCCCATGCACAGTAGCCGGGGCAAGTCGGATCAATGACTTAGCGTGTCGGCAAGGAGGTTTGACACGTCGGGCAAAACAGGAGCATCCTGTTAACATTGCAAATTTCGACAACGTCCTTGCCTCTCAGCCTTGGCGCCCGAGAGGCCCATGCATGATCGGCGGTCACGCTCCTCTAAAATCTTCACCTCGCAGGGGCCGTTCGTGACGCATCCTCGCTGAGTTGCTGGCCCTGTGCGAGCCTCCGCTCCAGCATCCCCATGACAGTGCTCACCGAGTCAAAGGCTCTGGAGTGCGAGTCATCCCCTCCCACGTGCGTGAGGTCAAACACCAGGATCTTCTGCTGCGCGAGCGCGCTCTTGTACGGCTCTTCCTCCGGATTGATGTCGCCGAGGCGGTTCGTCCCTCCCGCAAGGGATTTCGAGATCTTGAGGGCGACATCATCCTGGGACAGAAACAAACCGATGCGTGGGCGCCGGGGCCCCATCTCCCTGACCTCGCCCATGAACTCGTCAAACGCGACGTCGGGCGCGACAAGCGCCACGTTCTTCAGCTTCGACACCGTTCCGCCGCGTACCGCTCTCGCGCGCAGCGCTTCGAGCGTGACCAGGCAGCCCATGGAATGGCAGACAAGCGTGATCTCCTTGATGCCTGGATTGGCGTTCACGGCATCCAGGAACTCGGCCAGCGCCGCGCCCGATTGCGTCGCGACCTTGCGATCGTGCTGATATGAGCCAAGGTTTCCCGCCCCCTGCGATGGCCACGAAAACAGCACGGGAATGACGGGAAGCCGGCCGTCGTGCACGAACTGCGCGTAGCGGTACACCGCGTCGTCGAAGCGGTTGTTGAATCCATGAACGAAAACCATCGCCTTGTTGCGATGCTGTGCCTTGGCCGCGGTGGTGATAGCAGCGCCAAATCCGGAGCGGTCCAGATAGTCCGCGGACGTCGTGACGAAATCCGTGCGCGGGTCGCCGGGCGGAGACACCGGCCACTGGATTGCACCGACTGTGCGTGAAGCGTCCGGCGGAATGGAGACCGTGACCTGAGCGAAAGCCATCTCGCCGGACGGCTCCCGGCTGAACATCTCGCCGGGGTCACCGCTCGATCGCGTGCGCGTCGTTCCGATGAGGATCGGGACTCGCGAGACGGCTTCAACGGCCTCGCTGCTCGGAACAAGCACACCTTGCAGAGGACGCGTCGTGCAGGACGCGCAAGCCAGGACCGTCAGCACGGCAGTTGCAACGTGCAGAGAAGCGGTGGCACGGCCCTGTGGATGCATCCAGTTCTCCCCCCGGCGCGCACCCACCGTCCGGAGCAGTCTGGTATCGGACTAGATCTTGCCGGCTTGGCTCGGGCGCCAGCGGGTGCATGCAGCACCAAAGTAAGCTGGGTAAAATACCGATTGATCCAGATCAATGATCCGGGGCGACCGGCCGTCTCGTTCGCAGGTTTCGACCGGCTTCGGCGATCTTTCCCGCCGGGTCACGACGCTCCGGAGCGCTTGCTTCCGCGTCAATCCGAAAGTCCGACTTGGCGGCGCCGAGCGCTGCGGCGAGCTCGTCGATGTGGTAGGGTTTCGGCAGGATCTGGACGCCGGCCCTTTCGGCGTCGCGAACCGCGGCTTCGGCGTATCCGCTCGTCAGCAGGACCGGGATGTCGCTTCGCCTTCGCTTGATCTCACGCGCGAGTTCGACACCGTTCATGCCGCCCGGCATCATGATGTCGGAAAATACGAGATCGACAGAGCGGCCGTCCGCCAAGGCGCCGAGGGCAGCCGAAGCGCTGGCCGCGTGAGTAACCTGATAACCGAGCTGCGCAAGCATTTCGCTAACCAGCGCAGCGACCTCCTCGTCGTCTTCGACGAGGAGAACACGGCCATGATTGGCCTTCTTGGGTCGAGCCCTGTTCAGGTCGATGAGATGCCGCTCACCCGAAGGGATATTCCTGGATCGCGGCAAATAGAGCTCGATGCTGGTCCCCTCGCCAACCGTCGATTTGATCCGAACCATTCCGCGTGACTGCGTTGCAAATCCGTGGACCTGAGCAAGCCCCAGCCCCGAGCCCTTCCCGACATCCTTGGTGGTGAAGAACGGCTCGAAGACCCGCGACAGGATCTCAGGGCTCATGCCAACACCGGTATCGACCACGGAGAGACGGACGAAATCGCCGGCGATCTGCCCCTCGTTCAGACCCGTCAGGTTCTCGCCACGGACAACGATCGTGCCGCCGTTCGGCATGGCATCCCGGGCGTTGACCGCCAGGTTGAGAATGACCAGTTCGAGTTCTCCCGCGTCGACTTCCACCGGCCAAAGACCATCGGGAAAATCAAACTCCACGTGAACGTCGCCTCTCAGGCTCCGATCGAGCAATTCGCGCATGCCGCCGAATTGCGATGCGATGTCCACGGCCTCCGGCCGGAGCTTCTGCCGTCGCGAGAATGCCAGGAGCTGCCTGGTCAGGCCGGCACCGCGCTGCGCCGCCTGGACCATTCCTTCCATGAGACGGCGACGACGATCAGGGTCTGCCTGCCGGTCGAGCATATCCAGACCGCCGGAGATCACCATCAGCAGATTGTTGAAGTCGTGAGCCACGCCGCCGGTCAACTGGCCGATGGCCTCGATCTTCTGGGCCTGGCGAAGGGTTTCCTCGATGCGGGCGCGCTCTTCCATTTCGGCCCGCAGATGCTTGTTGGCCTCCTCAAGCGCGTGGGTGCGCTCGACCACGAGCTTCTCTAGCTCCTGGGCCGTCCGCTCGCGCGCCTGCAGCAGGGTCCGAATTTCATATTGCCGCCGGCGTGCCCGCATTGCCGACTGAATGGCGCTGGTCAGCGTGATCGGCTGAACCGGCCGCTCGAGCAGCGAGACGTTACGGAGAGCTTCCACGATGCTACGGCGCCAGGCAACCACCGTCGGCCGCTCGCGATGGCTGGTGAGGATGACGAAGGGCAGGTCCGACCAGGGCGGCTGCCGCTCGATCCAATGTGCCAACGGATTGATATCCTTCCCGAACAACCCCTCCTCGGCGAGAAGAACCGCGCCCACGCCCGCCGACATCTCGCTGACCAGTTCAGGTAGACCTCGACAATTGATTGCGACGAGATTCGAATTGCGGAAAAGCTCGACCGATGCCGGTCCATCGCGGCCGATCGGAGCGAACACGAGGACGCAATGATCGCGGTCGGCGCTCATTCCGACAGCCCTTCCGACATTTCCGTGTCTGAGTAACGCGGATTCCCGGAAAAGATGCCGCTGAACCCGGTCAGCGGAGGACCTACCTTAATGCCGGCACGACCGAGACGAAACTCGCGAATGGAATGTTCATGATCGCCGCTGCGTTTTTTCACGACGGACAAGGCACGCCGCACCGTTCCCCCGACCTCGAAATAGCGCAGCATGAGCACGGCATCGCTCAAATAGCTGATATCGAGAGCCGTTTCCATCGGACCCACTAGCCCATGCTGAGCGAGGATCAGGACGGTCAGCACGCCTTGTTGCCCGAGATAAGTCAGAAGCTCGTGCATCTGCAGGATGAGGAATCGCTCGTCCGGCATCGCGTTCAGGTAACCGTTCAGACTGTCGATGATAACGATCTTCGCGTTACCCTTTTCCACGCTGTTACGCACATTGGCGGCGAATTCGCCGGGAGACAGCTCGGCAGGATCGACCTGTTGAAACCGAATGAGCCCCGATTGAAGATGTTTCTCAAGAGGGAGTCCAAGCGTTCGAGCCCGCGCTTCCACAGTACCGCGCCCCTCATCGAAGGCAAAGAACACGGCATGCTCACCGCGCCCTGCCGCCGCGATCGCATAGGTCAGCGCGAGAGAGGATTTACCGACACCGGCGGCGCCCAAGAGCAGCGCGTTGGTGCCGCGCTCGAGCCCGCCTCCCAGGAGCTGGTCGAGTTCTGCATTGCCGCTGGGCGTGACCTCGCCGACAAACGAGGCGTGATGTTCCGCTGCCACAAGACGGGGATATATCCGCAGACCTCCCGATTCAATCGTAAAATCGTGGAAGCCGCCGCGAAATCGAATGCCGCGCATCTTGATCACGCGAAGGCGCCGACGCTCTGCTCCATAATCGATGGCGAGCTGTTCGAGCATCACAACGCCATGCGCGATCGAATGCAGTTGCAAATCGTCCTGGGAGGACGAGAGGTCGTCGAGAAGGATCACCGTGCAATTGCGGTTGGTGAAAAAGTGCTTCAGGGCCAGAACTTGGCGCCGGTACCGCAGCGGGTTCTGCGCAAGGAGGCGCAGCTCGGACAGGCTGTCCAGCACCACGCGCGCGGGATTGATCCGTTCGACCTCCTTGAATATCAGACCCGTGGTTTCGCTCAGCTCCATTTCGGCGGGGTGGAAGACGGTGAGCTCGCGCTCCGGATCGAGCGTCGTCTCAGGCGGTACAAGTTCGAAGATATCGACGCTTTGCAGCGACCAGCCGTGCCGCTGTGCGACCAGCGTCAGCTCACGCTTGGTTTCCGACAAGGAGATATAGAGCACGCGTTCACCGCAGCGGGCGCCCTCAAGGAGGAATTGAAGCGCCATCGTGGTCTTGCCCGAGCCGGGCCGCCCCTCGTAGAGGTACATGCGATTGGGATCGAGCCCGCCATAGAGGATGTCGTCGAGACCCTGACTGCCGGTCGAAATCCTCGGCAAATCTTCGGAGTTGCTGGTTTGGGCTCCGCTGGAAGAACCAATCATTGAACCCCCTGAAGTTCCGTTGCTAAGACGCATTCCGGTCTCGACACAAGGCGCGCAGGCTAGCGGCCTGGTTCAAACCAATGCGAATTCGGCAAGGAAACGCCCAAGGCCGGTTCCCGGTTCCGCAGGAGGACGCATACCCCCAGACCCTGCTTTTGGGGAACAGTTCTGACATCTGTGCTGCATGATGTCCGCTTCAATGGCCTGATTCGCGGCGGCCAATGCATAGAGGCACCGACTCACTGCATCATTGCGGCCGCGATCTTTTCCGCCGACATCAGGACCGGAAAATTGGTGTTGGCGCAGGGCACCACCGGGAAGATCGAGGCGTCGACCACGCGCAGTCCCTGCACGCCCCTGACGCGGCACTCTTCATCGACCACCGCCATCGGATCGTCGGCCCGGCCCATGCGGCATGAGCAGGAGGCGTGCCACACGCCGATCGTCGCCTTGCGCACGAAGGCCTCCAGCGCCTCGTCGTCGTTGATGACGTCGTCGAAGGTAAAACCCTCGACCACGAAATTGTCGATCATGTAGTGGCGCAGCGCCGTCGGCCCGTCCATCAGGGCGGCTGCGATTTTTGTCAGTATCCGGTTTTTGGTGTTGACCACGCCGATCTTGCGCACGCGGTCGGTATAGGAGGCCGGGAACGGCTTGTCCGTCACGGCCCTGACGACGTCGCTCATCTGCACGGCCGCCATCTTGCGGAAACCGCTCATCAAGCGATCGAGGTCGCGCCGGTCGGACAACAGGTTGAACTCGACGATCGGCTCGGCCGCCGGATCGCGCGAGGCGAGCTTGACCTGTCCGGTCTCCGAATAGGTCTTGTTGACGAAGGTCAGCAGCGATCCGATCTGCTCGCCGACGGCGTGCCAGGCCGATTTGCTGAGCAGGACGACGAACATGTCGCCCTTCGGCACGCCTTCGAGACCGGACGAATAACGCAAGCCAAGCTGCATGTGCCGCCTGGTGTGCTCGTTCATGCGCGCGCCGCGGCGGACAAAGGACGACAGCGAGATCGAGGGATGATCCATCAGGCGCTGACCGACGCCTTGCAGCCCCATCAGAACCGGAATGCCCATATCCTTGAGGTGCCCGACCGGGCCGATGCCGGCGCGCAACAGATGCGCCGGCGAATGGATGGCGCCGCTGGAGAGAATGATCTCGCGTCCCAGGAATTGCTGTTCCTGTCCGTCGACCACGGCCTTGACGCCGACGCATTGCGTGCCTTCGAACAGCAGTTCCCTCACCTGCGTGTTGGTGGAGATGGTGAGGTTGGCGCGCTTGCGCGTGTCGCGATCGAGATAGCCCATGGCAGCCGAGACGCGCTGCTCGGCCTGGTTGGAGTGCGTCACCGGGAAAAACCCGTCAACGAACTCGCCGTTCTGGTCGGCCACGAATTGATGACCGGCCTGTTGGAAGCCTTGCGCGAACGCCTCCGAATGCCGTGTCCAGTGCTCCCGCGGAATGCGGCGGACCGGGATCCTGCCGTCCTTGCCGTGGTACGGCCCGTCGAAATCGAGGTCGCGCTCGACTTTCTTGAAGAAGGGCAGCACCTCGTTCCAGCTCCACCCCGCAGCGCCGCGCGCGTCCCATTCGTCATAGTCGGTCGGCGCGCCGCGGTTGGCCATCTGGCCGTTGATGGACGAGCCGCCGCCGAGCACGCGCGCCTGCTCGTATTTGCGCAAAGGCGGACGCCCTACGTCCGGATTGTTGTGGCTGACGATCTGGGTCGTGACCTTGAGCTCGGTCCAGTGGAAGCGCGGATCGAAATAGGCCGTGCCCGGATAACTGTCCCTGATCTCGGCCGGCTCGTTGCCGGGCGGCGTGTCCTGTCCGGCTTCGCAGAGCAGGACCTTGTTGGCGCTCCTGGCAGAGAGCCGGTGGGCCAGCACGGACCCCGCCGAGCCGCCGCCCACGATAATGAAGTCATACACGATTGGCGCTTCCTCTTGTTCTTGCCCGGGAAGCGTAGCGCGTTATTGTTTTGAGGTCACCTCATCGCTGCTGCGGCAAAGCGCGAGCACAGATGCCGGCGACGCCGAAGGCACCGCCTGGCGGCAGGCATCTGCCGCCTGGCCAGCAGGTGACAAAGGGAGCGAACCCTGGAGGCTTTACGGCTTCCTCACGAGGCCCGCGCGCAACCGTTCGGCAAACCAGACGACAAAAATTGCAGCGAACGACAGACAGAAAAATATGGCTGTCCAAAGCAGCGCGTTACCCGCATTTGTCATGACGTCTCTCCCTCGTTTCGAACGAGACGCTTGCAGAAAATGGGAGGCGTGGCGTTGCGATAGATCAATTTTGCCAAATCGCAATTGGGCTGAGGTCGGCAACAGCTGCCCGCAGTGACAGCTGAAGCTACGGCCTGATCGAAAAATTTTCCGGTGACCCCGGCTTTCGCAGCGGCTCCGCCAGTCGCGCGAACTCGCACAGCAGCGACCTCGTCTTGCGGGGATCGATGATCTCCTCGACCCAGAACTTTTCGGCCGAGCGAAACGGCGAGCGCAGCTTGTTCAGCCGCTCCTGGATCTCGTTCAGCTTCTCCGCCTTGTCCTCGGCCGCATCGATGTCGGCGCGGTAGGCGGCTTCGATGCCGCCTTCGAGCGGGAGCGACCCCCAATAGGCCGACGGCCAGGCGTAGCGGATCGAGAAGCGGTCGGCGGGCTGATGCACCACGCCGGCGACGCCGAAGGCGTTGCGCAGGATCACGGTGCACCAGGGCACCGTTGTCTGGTTGACCGCGGCCATGGCGCGGACGCCGTGGCGGATGGTGCCCGCCTTCTCGGCATCGAGGCCGATCATGAAGCCGGGGCAGTCCATGAGATAGACGATCGGCAGATGGAAGGTTTCCGCGAAGTCGACCCAGCGCACCACCTTCTGGCAGGCATCCGCGGTCCAGGAGCCGCCATAGTGAAAGCTGTCGCTGGCAAGCAGCAGCACCGCCCTGCCCTCGAGCCGCGCGAGGCCGACGATCACAGGCTTGCCGAAATTCCTGGCGACCTCGAAGAACGAGCCCTTGTCGACGACCTGTTCGATGATCGGCCGTATCTTGTAGACCTGCTTGCGGTTGCGCGGCACCGCGTTCATCAGCGCCTCTTCGCTGCGCTCCGGATTGTCTGTGCAGGGCAAGGTCGGCGGCAGCCCGTCAACCGATGACGGCAGGTAAGAGAGAAAACGCCGCGCGCAGGCGAATGCTTCTTGTTCCGTGTCGACCGCATGATCGACCGCGCCCGCGCGGGTCTGGATGTCCGCGCCGCCGAGCTCTTCCTTCGAGAGGTCCTGCCCCAGCGCCTTCACCACCGGTGGCCCCGCGACGAACATCGCGGACTTCCGGGTCATGATGGAATAGTGGCTGGCGGCAAGACGCGCGGCGCCGAGCCCTGCGACCGAGCCGAGGCCGAGCGCGACCACGGGCACGCGTGACAAATTCTCCGTCGTGAAGCGATACCAGCGCGTGCCGCCGATCCCGCCGGGCAAATTCGCCGCGCCCTTGGTCTCGATGGTCTTGACCGAGCCGCCGCCGCCGGATCCCTCGATGATGCGGACGATGGGCAGACGGAAATCATGCGCCATCTCCTCCGCCATCAACGGTTTTGCCGAGATGGATGCATCCGCCGAGCCGCCGCGCACCGTGAAATCGTCGCCGACCACGACGACGGTGCGGCCATCGATGCGCGCGCGGCCGAACACGCAGTTCGCGGGCGTCAGCTTCTGCAGCTCGCCGCTGGAATCGTATTCGCCGATGCCGGAGACGGCACCGATCTCGTGAAAGCTGCCCTTGTCGGTCAGTCCGTCGATACGCTCCCGAACAGTCAGTCGGCCCTGGTCATGCTGACGCTTGACCTTGTCAACGCCGCCCATCTCCCGCGCGAAGGCTTCGCGCCGGGCGAGCTCGTCGAGTTCCGGCTTCCAGTTCATCCACTCCCTCCGAATTGATCGGCTTGTTATTGTTATGCACGGCCATTGCGACCGGTTTGCGCGAGATGCGGTTGTTGAAGACGTCGCCGTCCGCGCCTTCGATCAGGCTGCCGAGCGAGCGGCCGAGCGCGACCATCAGCGGCGCGACTTCGGCGTGCAGACGCTGTTCGTCATACATCGCGGACAGAAGCCCGATCGTGATGACGACGAAGGTCTGGTATTGCGGCGACCAGATCGGCACCGCGAGCCCGTTGATGTGCGGGCTCCACAGGCCGCAGGCCACGACATAGCCGCGCTCGCGCAGCGACTGCCGGTTGGCCTCGATGCGGGGCTTCAGGATTTTCACAGCCTCGGGGGCTTCCCGCTCCATGTCCGCAATGAAGGCATCGCCGACCTCCGGCGCCAGCGCCGCGGTGTAGGCCGCGCCCGCGGCGGTCGAGGCCATCGAGATGCGGCTGCCGGTGCCCTCGTGCAGGCCGAGCGCCGTCGCCGAGCGCGCGAACTGGAGATAGACCAGATGGAAGCGATCGGGCACCACGAAGCCGACCGTGCCCGGAAGCTGCTCGGCCACTTCCTGGAGCCGCTGGCGGATCATGCTGCGCAGCTGAGCGCCCTTCATCATCGAGGCACTCATCGCCACGGCGCTCGGCCCGATGCGATACTTCTGGTCGCGCGGCAGATAGACGAGCTGTCCCATGCGCGTCAGCGTGTGCGTGAGCCGCGACACCGTCGAGCGCGGCAGGCCGCAGCGATTTGAAATCTCGAGATTGCCGAGCCTGGCCTCGTGGCCCTCGAAGCATCGCAACACGTCGAACGCGCGCGACACCACCTGGATGACATCACCCTCACCGGCATCGCCAGCGAGCGCACCTTGCCTACTCAACCGCTCTGAACGTCGTCCCATGTTCCCTACCGCTTGTTCCGCTGTGCGGAATTAAATTCCACTTGCAGATGACGCTACCTCAGGCGTTTTGCAACGACAACAGAAACGGATGGCATGCCAGAAATTAAGATCGTCGCCGAGGCCGCGGGACGCATCTTCCGCAACTCCCGTGCAAGTTGGAAGAACCGTTGCAGATGGCGACGAGATTGTGGTGGTCGAAGCGGTGAGGATGGAGATACCTGTGCCGGCGCCCGCGAGCGGCACGATCATGTCGCTTCCGGTGAAGTTCGACGACGTCGTTGCCGAGCGACAAGCTATCGCGATCGTCGCGAACTGACGACCGCATTGTCCGCCGTTTCCGCGACAATCTGTCAGACTCATTCCTGCACTGGCGAGACGGCGTTGCCATCGCTTGATCGCGGTGACATGATCCGTTTCAAAACAAATTCTGTTTCAAACAAAGAAAGAAAATCTTCGCGGCAAACGCGGGGACGATGGGAGGGAAAACATGTTTCGCGGGCTGATCATGCTTGCGCCTGCCTTGGTGGCAAGCATTTCTTTTGCGTCTACACGCTATGCATTTGCCGAAGACATCAAGCTGCCGCCGACATTGACGTTCACCGCCTATGACACCGGCACTGCCGGCTTCAACATCGCGGTCGGCGTCGGCAAGATGATGAAGGACAAATACGGCACCGATGTGCGCGTGCTCCCCGCAGGTAACGACGTCGCGCGTCTCGCGCCGCTGCGCGCCAAGCGCGCGGCGTCATCTGCGATGGGATCGGGCTCCTATTTCGCGCAGGAAGGCGTGTTCGAGTTCGGCGCCAGGGAATGGGGTCCGCAGCCGCTTCAGATCCTGCTCTCGTCCGTCGACTGCAATTGCGGCACGCTCGGTGTTGCCGCCGACACCGGCGTGAAGGAACTGAAGGACCTCAAGGGCAAGCGTGTCGGCTTCGTCGTCGGTTCGCCGGCACTGAACCAGAACTCGCTCGCGGTGCTCGCCTTCGCCGGCCTGACGCAGAAGGACGTCAAGATCGTCGAATTCGCAAGCTACGGCGCGATGTGGAAGGGCCTGATCAACAACGACACGGATGCCGCCTTCGGCACCACCATCACCGGCCCCGCCAAGGAAGCCGAGACCTCGCCGCGCGGCCTGATCTGGCCACCGCTGCCCGCCAAGGACAAGGAGGGCTGGGCGCGGATGCAGAAGGTCGGCTCATTCTTCTTCCCGCAGGTCGCGACCTGCGGCGCGGGCATCTCGCCTGAGAAACCAATCGAGCTCGGCAATTACCCCTACCCGATCTTCGTCGCCTATGCCGCGCAACCGGCCGACCAGATCTACGCGATCACCAAGGCGATGATCGTGAACTACGATGCCTACAAGGATTCCGCGCCCGGCGCCGGCGGCCTTGCGGCGGAGCGGCAGACCAAGAACTGGGTGGTGCCGGTCCATCCCGGCGCGGCCAAGGCGCTGAAGGAAGCCGGGCAATGGAGCGACGCGCAGGATGCCCACAACAACAGACTGATCAAGCGGCAGGAGGTGCTCGGCGCGGCGTGGACGGATTACGGCAAATCCAATCCGCCTGCGGATGACAAGGCCTTCCTCGACGGCTGGATGAAGGCGCGCGCGGCGGCGCTCGCCAAGGCCGACATGGCGAACGGATTCGAGGACTAGAACGGAATGGGCTCGTTCGTCGCCACGCATGAGGTGCGCCCCCTCTCCCGCAAGCGGGAGAGGTTGAAGAGTCCGCGGCCCGATCGATTCAAACAACGGCCATCCATATTCGCTGACACTTTACAGCCCACGCGCGGGGTCGATCATGTCGTCTGCTTCAACCTCCACTGCCCCGCAAGTCGAGGCCAAGCGGATCGTGTTCGACGATCCGCACGGCGCCGCCGGCAATATGCAGGAAGCCGAGGTCACGCGCGTCCGCAGCTTGCGCGGCGGTTGGCGCTGGACGCTGGTGGTCGCGACTGCGGCCACCATCCTGCTCTGCATCAACCAGCAATTCTCGCTGCGCTTCTTCGTCGGTTACACCCAGCTCAACACGGAGTACTTCTACCTTCTGATCGCGCTGATGCTGCCGTTTACGTTCCTGATCTTTCCGGGCACGCAGCGCGCGCCGCTCGACCGCGTTCCCTGGTATGATCTCGCGTTCTTCGTCGTAACGTTCGCAGCGGCGCTGCTGTTGATGTCGAACGTGCGCAAGGCCGCGGAGGCCGGCTGGGAATTCGGCGGCGCCCCCAACAATGTGATCGCCGCGGGCATCGTGATGTGGGTGATGCTGATGGAGGCGCTGCGCCGCACCGGGGGCTGGAGCCTGCTGCTCAGCGTCTTCCCCTTCACCGTCTATCCGCTGTTCGCGGAATCCGGCTGGTTAGGTCCGTTCCGCGGCACGCAATCGACGCTGGAGCAGGCGACCGCCTATCACGTGCTGTCGGGCGAAAGCCTGCTCGGCATTCCCATCCAGGCCTTTGCCGACACCGTAATCGGCTTCCTGGTGTTCGGCACGGCGCTGATGATGACGGGCGCCGGAAAATTCTTCATCAACCTCGCCTTCGCGCTGTGCGGCACTTTTCGCGGGGGCGCCGCAAAAGTCTGCATCTTTGCCAGCGGCCTGCTCGGCATGATGTCGGGCTCGATCATCTCCAACGTGCTGACCGCCGGCACCATGACCATTCCGGTGATGAAGAAGAGCGGCTTTCGCGCCTCCTATGCCGGCGCGATCGAGGCCTGCGCCTCGACGGGCGCGGTGCTGGCGCCGCCGGTGATGGGCGCGACCGCCTTCGTGATCGCGCAGTTCCTCAATGTCAGCTATGCCGACGTCGCCATCGCCGCGATCATTCCGGCAGCGCTCTACTACATCGGCCTGTTCATGCAGGTGGACGCCTACGCCGCGCGCCACGGGCTCAAGGGCATTCCGCGCGCCGACCTGCCGCGGGTCATGGATACGATCAAGGACGGCTGGTACTACGTGTTCGTCATCGCGCTGCTGATCGTGATGCTGCTCTACTTCAAGCGCGAGAGCCACGCGCCGTTCTACGCCACGGCGCTGCTGCTCGTGCTCAACCAGCTGTTCTCCAAGGACACGCGCTGGACCGTGGCGACGATCTCAAAATTCCTCGAGGTCAACGGCCGCACCTTCGTCGAGCTCGTGGGCATCCTCGCCGGTTGCGGTCTCTTGATCGGCGCCTTCTCGATGACCGGCGTGGTGTCGAGCCTCGCCAACGATCTCCTGCACATCGCCGGCGACAATCCGTTCCTGCTGCTCGGCATGTGCGCCCTCACCAGCCTGATCCTCGGGCTCGGGCTGACGACGACGGCCTGCTACATCTTCCTCGCCATCCTGATCGCCCCGGCACTGGAGAAGCTCGGGCTGAACAAGATGGCCGTGCACATGTTCATCTTCTACTGGGGCATGCTGTCGTCGATCACCCCGCCGGTCGCGATCGCGTCCTTTGCAGCTGCGGGCATCGCCGGCTCGCCGGCGATGAAGACGGGCTGGGAATCGATGTGGGTCGGCAGCATCATCTATTTCATACCGTTCTTCTTCGTGCTCAATCCGGCGCTGGTGCTGCAAGGGCCGAGCCCGTATCTGGCCGGTCTCGGTCTGATGGCCCTCGCGGCGTTCGGCACGCTGTTCATCTGCGGCGGCATCCAGGGCTACCAGCCCTTCGTCGGAGACTTGCGCGGCGCCGGCGCGCTGGAATGGCCGATCCGCGTGCTGCTGGTGATCGGCGGCTTCGTGGTCGCCACCCCCGGCGGCGGGATCATGCCGCTGTCGCAGCTGCAGGTGACGCTGCTCGGCCTCACCATCCTGGTGCCCACGGTTTTGCTCGCCCTCCTGCTGGTTCGGCGGCAGACCGTGGTGCCGGACGGGTTGCGCGTGCCCTGATTGCATTGCACAAGAGAGCCGATGACACCGCAATCGCCTCTCGCCTCCGCCTGGACCCGCTCAAAGCCACCTTTGATGCGGTTTCTCGACACTTGCCTCAACGAATTCTCGGCCGAGACCTCGGGCGCGGTCGCCGACTACATTCCGGAGCTCGGCAAGGCCGACCCTGCCTATTTCGGCATCAGCCTCGCGACCCTGGATGGCCATGTCTACGAGGTCGGCGACTCCAGGGTGCCCTTCACCATCCAGTCGATGTCAAAACCGTTCGTGTTCGCGCTGGCGCTGGATCTGCTCGGCGCAAACAGGGTGGAGAGCGCGATCGGTGTCGAGCCCTCGGGGGACCCCTTCAATTCGATCCGGCTCAATTCCGAAAACCATCCGTTCAATCCGATGGTCAATGCCGGCGCGATCGCCTGCACCGGACTGATCTACGACAGCAAGGGCCCGAAGGCCTTCGAGGAGATCCGCCTCGCGCTCAGCCGCTTTGCCGGACGCGATCTCGCTGTCGACGAGGCCGTCTACGCTTCCGAAAGCCAGACCGGCGACCGCAACCGCGCCATCGGCTATCTCCTCAAGACCAATGCGGTGATCTCCGACAATGTCGCCGGCGTCCTCGACGTCTATTTCCGGCAATGCGCGGTGCTGGTCACGGCGCGCGACATCGCCGTGATGGCGGCAACGCTCGCCAACCGCGGCGTCAACCCGGTGACGGGCGAACAGGTGATGACGCCTTACGCAATCTCGCGCACGCTGTCGGTGATGACATCGTCGGGCATGTACGATTATGCCGGCGAATGGATCTACCGGATCGGCATTCCCGCCAAGAGCGGCGTCGGCGGCGGGATTTTGGCGGCGCTCCCCGCGCGTCTCGGCCTCGGCAGCTATTCGCCAAAGCTCGACAAGCACGGCAACAGCGTGCGCGGCATCAAGGTCTGCGAGGCGCTGTCCTCGCATTACGACCTTCACATGCTCAACCGCAGCGACGACGCGCGCAACGCCGTCATCGCCGACTACGACATCGGCAGGAGCCCGTCGCGGCGCGTGCGCCGCCCGCAGGAGCGCGACATTCTCGCAGCCCATCAGCAGGAGGTGCGCGTCATCGAGCTGGTCGGCACGCTGTCGCTGTCGGCGGTCGACTATGTCTCGCGCCGGCTTGCGGGCCGGCCGCGACCGCAATTCGTGATCTTTGATCTGCACCGCGTCACCTCCACCACACGCGCCGGGGCGCGGCTGGTCGCCGAGGCGTTCGAGGAGCTCGCGGCGCTGAATGTGACCGTCGTCCTGTCAGGCGTCCGGCGCGCCTCGAAAGAATGGAACACGCTGCGGGAATGGACGGCGGAGCTGAAGAACGTCCGCGACTTCTACCTTCTCGACACCGCGATCGAATGGGCCGAAGACCAGATCGTCTATCGTCACGGCGGCTCGATCGACTTTCACGAGACCACCGAGCTTGCCGAGCAGCCGTTGCTATCGGGCATGAGCGAGGGCGAGCTGACCGCCCTCGCCTCGATCTGCGCGATCCGGACCTATCAATCCGGCGCAAAGATCCTCACCGCGGGCACGGCAGCCGATTCCCTGTTCTTCCTGCGCAGCGGCGCGGTGCATGTCACCCTGCCCGACGGGGTGCGGCTCGCAACCCTCACCGCCGGCATGGCCTTCGGCGAGATGGCGCTGATCGAAACCACCCGCTCCGCCGACGTGTTCGCCGACATGGCGGCGACGGCGTACGAAGTGCCCCTCAAGGACTTCGAACGATTCCGCAAGCAGCACCCGCATGCCAGCGAGCGCATCATGCGCAATTTGGCGCAGCTCCTCGCCGACCGCCTGATCGTCGCCAACGCCAAGGTGGATATTTTGACTTCCACCTGAGCAGTTCAACGGCTCGCGGCCTCACCTAGCCGCCGGTTGATCTTCGCCGCGCTCGCGTCGAGCAATTCGGACGGCTTCCGGCCAGTCGCCACGCACAGGCAGGCCCAGTAGTAAATGACATCGCCGAGCTCATCGACGAGCCCCGCCTGATCGAGCCAGTCGTCGCGCAGCAGCTTCTTGATGTGCTCGGCGACTTCGCCGGATTCTCCGGCAAGGCCGAGCCCGAGATAGGACAACCGCTCGTTGGACGGATGCCCATCGACTTTCGCAATCGTTGCAGCCCAGGCGGCATATTCATCGATCGTCATGAGCATCCCTCACAGCAATGCCTCGATCAGCCTACCACTTCGGTGACCGGCTGAAGGTCGATCTCAAAGGTCTCCAGAAACTTCGACGTCATGATGTAGAAGCCGACCGAGAGCTGCAGCTCGACAAGCGCGGCCGGCGACAGCTTCGACGAGATCGCCTTGAAGGTCGCATCCGCAGGCTTGTTCAATTTCACGATCTCGTCGGTGAAGGCGAGCGCGGCACGCTGCACTTCATTGAAACAGTTCGCGACCTGCCAGTTCTCGAGCGCCTCGTTCTGCTCGTCGGTGACGCCGACATTCTTGCCGATCCGCTTGTGCGCGACAATCTCATACGGCGCCTCGCACAAAATGCCGGTGCGGGTGATCGCGAGTTCGCGCACGATCGGATCGAGCTCGCCCTTGTGGCGGATGGCGCCGCCGAGCCGGCAGTACTGTTCGAAATAGCTCGGCGAATGCGACATCATTCGAAAGATGTTGGCATTGCGGTTCTTGTCGAGGATCTCGCGGGTGCGGTCGGATGCCTTGGACGGGTCGCTGTAGTTGATGCGGGCCATGATTTTCCTGAAGTTTTTCCCTGAGCCTTTGATGCTTTTTGTCGTTAGCGGCGAAAATTCCTCGAAACTCTATTCTTGCGCGTCCGCAGGAGCAACAACATCGAGTCAAAATGCCGCCGCATTGCTGATCGACCTTGGCACAGTCGATATTCGCTGCGTGGGGACTTGATCGCAGCGAATACTCGCAAGGGGTGTTCCGAGTAAAAAACAATTGGCCGTCGGGTGCGCTAGTCGCGCAACGATGAGTCACGCCCAAGTCTAGGGAGAAAATGGCATGAAGGAAGCCACCAAGGGGGCGGCCTCGGAAGCGTTCGCGCATATGCTGGCGGTGATGGCGATGCTCGTCATCGCCAGCATCCTGTTCTACGGGCGTTAGCAAGAGTTGCGTAGCGAGTGTTTTCGTCATTCCGGGGTGGCTCTCCCGGGACCGCGCTTAGCGCGGCCCTAGCAAGCCAGGCCCAGAATTCCCGTTCCAGGCTCGGTCCCTTGGACCGCCCCCGAATGACGAATCCTGCTATTTTCTTTTCGCGAAGAACGGCACGAGCTTGCCCGCGAACGGCTTAAAGCTGGCGGTGACCTCGTCACCGATGGCAAGATCGGTTTCGCCATGCGCCATCATGCGAAAACCCTCGGCGCAATCGACCAGCAGAATATTGTAAGGCACGTGCGCCCGCGTCTCAGGCGTGGCGGCACGGCAGACCAGCGAGGTCGCGTAGACCCTGCCCTTGCCGCTGGCCCGCGCCACGCGCGGATTGGACGCGCCGCAGGCCGCGCAAAAAGCGCGGTGAAAATACTGCACATGGCCGCATGCGGTGCAGGTCTGATAGGTGACGGCTTCCTCGCTCCTGGTCCAATCCGCCAGACGCTCGCTCATCGCACCCGCTCCAGGAACATGCTGACGTGAGACGACAGCACGCCGCCGTCGCCATGCAGCAGCGCGATCGAGGCGTCGCGCACCTGGCGGGTAGCCGCCCGCCCCGTCATCTGCAGATGCGCTTCGACCAGATGCGCCATGGCGCCGCCAACGCCGCAATGGCCGTAGCTGAGCAGGCCGCCATGGGTATTCATCGGCATCGCGCCGTCGCGACCGAAATGGCCGGCGCGCACGCGTGCGGCTGCCTCGCCCCTGCCCGCAAGACCGAGGTCTTCCAGCAGCATGGCCAGCGTGATGGTAAAGCTGTCGTAGATGGCGGCGTAGCGCACGTTGGAGATCGCAAGGCCCGTGGCCTCCTTGGCGCGGGCGACGGAGATTTCGGCGCCGAGCTCGCTTAAGCGCGGCGCTGCGGTGACATGCTGATGGGTATGGGCCTGGGCGCAGCCGCGAATGCGCACGCCGGCCTCTCCGGTCCGCTCGCGGCTGATGACGAAGGCGGCGCCGCCGTCGGACACCGGGCAGCAATCGAGCAGTTTTAACGGCATTGCCACAGGCTTCGAGGCCATGACGTCGGCGACCGTGATGGGATCGTGGAATTGCGCACCGGGATGGCTGCAGGCGTGGGCGCGCATCAGCACCGCAAACTCGGCGAGATCCTCTTCGGTCACGCCGTACTCATAAATGTAGCGGTTAGCGACGAGCCCGTAATAGGCGGGAATGGTCGGCCCCAACGGCACCTCGTAGTCGGGATGACCGACCTGCGCCAGCGCCTGGATCGAGGCATCGCGGCTCTGCCCGGTGAGGCGGTTCTCACCGGCGACGACGAGCACATTGCGGGCGACGCCTGCTTCGACGAGATGATGGGCGAGCATGGTCATCGCAAGCCCGGTGGCGCCGCCGACTTGCACGGCGTGGGCGTAACTTGGACGGATGCCAAAATGCTCGGCGAACACGGTGGCCAGCATGATGTGCGGCGAGACGGTGGAGTAGCCGCAGAGGACGCCGTCGATGTCCACGCGCTTGAGTCCGGCATCATCGAGCGCAGCCTGCGCGGCCTTGCTCATCAGGTCGAGCGAGGATGAGCCTTCGTGCTTGCCGAAAGATGTGAGTCCGACGCCGGTGATGAAGCTCACGGCAGCACCTGCGCATCGTCATTTCGAGGCGGCGTACGGGTGACGCCATCGCGGACCATGGCGTCGATCTCGTCCTGGGAATAGCCGATCTCGCGCAAAATCTCCGCGCCGTGCTCGTTGAGCCGCGGCGCCAGCCGCACCGGCTCGGCTTCCGTCTCCGACCAGGTCGCCGTGACCTTCATGCTGCGGATCGGGCCCTCGGTCGGGTGGTTCACGACCGGGAAGAAATTCGTCGCCTCGAGGTGCTCGTCATGCAGCATCGACGCGAGGTCGTGCATCGGCATCACAGGGACATCCGCTTTGGTCAGCAACTCGATCCACTCGGCGGTGGCGCGCGTCTCAAAAATGCGCGCCAGTTCGGCATAGACGACGTCGATGTTGGCGGCGCGGCCGGCGAAGCTCGCGAATTTGGGATCGGCGCGCAGATCGTCGCGGCCCGTCGCCTTGAAGAAGTTCTCCCACTGCTTGTCGTTGTAGACGATGACACTGAGATAGCCGTCCGAGGTCTTGTAGGGCCGGCGGTCGCGCGAGAGGTGGCGGGCATAGCCGCCCTTGTCGAGCGGCGGCTCGTAGGTGAGCCCGCCCATGTGGTCGCCCATGACGAAGCCGGCCATGGTCTCGAACATCGGGATGTCGACGCGCTGGCCGCGGCCGGTGCGGTCGCGATGCACGAGGCTGGCGCAGATCGCGCCGACGGCGGTGAGCCCGACGATGCGGTCGACCAGCGCGTTGGGCACATAGCGCGGCACGCCGTCCCCGGTCTGCGCCATCAATGCTGGGAGCGCCGTGGCGCCCTGGATCAGATCGTCATAGGCGGGCTTTGCAGCATACGGCCCGTCCTGGCCGAAGCCGAACACGCCGGCATAGACCAGGCGCGGATTGATCTTGGAAACAATTTCATAGCCGAGCTGGAGCCGTGCCATCGCCTGCGGGCGGACGTTGTAGACGAGCACATCGGCGTCCTTCAGCAGCCGCAGCACGGCCTCGCGGCCCGCGGGCTTCTTCAGGTCGAGGCAGATCGAGCGCTTGCTCCGATTGGTGTTGAGGAACACCGGACCCATGCCGGCATGACGCATCGGGCCGATCAGGCGGGTGACGTCGCCGTCGAGCGATTCCACCTTGATGATGTCGGCACCGTAGTCGCCGAGCATCTGGGTCGCATAAGGCCCCATCAGCACGGTGGTCATGTCGACGACCTTGATGCCCTTCAGCGGCCCCATTGGTTGGCTCCCGATTGCGCGGGCTCTGGAAGCGGCCCCGCGATTTCGGTCCAGCTAAAGGCACTGAAGCCGCGCGCGCAAGGGCGGTCGGCGTATGGCCGCATGCGCAGGCCGATGCGGCCGCTATTTCTTCTGGCGGGATTCGCGGATCTTGAGGAGACGGTCGAGTTCGTCGTTCTGCTGATTGATGCGGTCTGCGATCCGCGACTCGTTCTGCTCGCCCGAGGCGGCCGCGGCCTGCTCGATGAGCTGCCTTATATTGTCCTCGAGGATCGCGATGCGGTCGTTGAGCGCGTCTATCGACAGCGAAGCTTCGTAGTCATTGCTCATGATGCATGTCCCTGCAAATCGATCAGGAGCCGAGAGCCGTAAGGGTGGGTTAGCGAAGCGTAACCCACCCCTTTGATTTCTGCAGCGACAGAAGCGGTGGGTTACGCCTTCGGCTAACCCACCCTACGATATCTACGAGAGCCTACTTCAACGGCTCCAGCACGGAGACGTAATTGGCAACCGCCGCGCCGCCCATGTTGAAGATGCCGCCGAGTTTTGCATTCTTGAGCTGCATGCCCTCGGGCGCCTGTCCCGCGAGCTGCATCGCGGTCATCACATGCATGGAGACGCCGGTGGCGCCGATCGGGTGGCCCTTGGCCTTCAGACCGCCGGACGGATTGACCGGCAGCTTGCCGTCCTTGAGCGTCCAGCCTTCCTTGATGGCGCGGGCGCCCTGCCCCTTCGGCGTCAGGCCCATCGCTTCGTACTCGATCAGCTCGGCGACCGTGAAGCAGTCATGGGTCTCGACGAAGGAGAGATCGGACAGCGTGACGCCGGCCTGCTCCAGCGCGCGCTGCCAGGCGACCGTGCAGCCTTCGAACTGGAGGATGTCGCGCTTGGACATCGGCAAAAAGTCCTGGGCGTGCGCGGTGGCGCGGAAGCCGATCGACTTGTTCATGGTCTTGGCGGTCTCGGCATCGGCCAGAATCAGCGCCGCGGCGCCGTCAGAGACCAGCGAGCAGTCGGTGCGCTTCAGGGGACCCGCGACATACGGGTTCTTCTCGCTCTCGGCGCGGCAGAAGTCGAAGCCGAAATCCTTGCGCATCTGCGCGTAGGGATTGGCGACGCCGTTCTTGTGGTTCTTGGCCGCGATCATCGCCAGCGCATCGGACTGGTCGCCGTATTTCTGGAAATAGGAGCTGGCGATCTTGCCGAATACGCCGGCGAAGCCGCCGACGGTGTCGCCGTCCTCAGGAAGATAGGATGCCTTGAGCAGGTTCTTGCCGATCTCAGGTCCGGGCGTGCGCGTCATCTGCTCGACGCCGACGACCAGCACGATCTTGGCTGCTCCGGCCGCGATCGCGCGCACGCCCTGATGGACGGCAGCGGAGCCGGTGGCGCAGGCATTCTCGACGCGGGTCGTGGGCTTGAAGCGCAGTTTTGGGTCAGCCTGGAGCACCAGCGACGCGGTAAAATCCTGCGGCGAGAAACCCGCGTTGAAATGGCCGAGCACGATCTCGTCGACGTCGGAGGCCGAAATGCCGGCATCGGCCATCGCCTCGTTGGCGACGCGGGTGACGAGGCTTTCGACGGTTTCGGTGTCGAACTTGCCGAACGGCGTATGCGCCCATCCGACGATGCTGGCGGTCATGGTCTTGTCTCCCTGGGTCTCACCTTGAGCTAAGTCTTAGCCGATCGATGGCAAGACTTCACGCAGGTTTAAGGGCCTGGAGGGTGCGCTGGCAGATGGCAGTTATGCCGGCCCAGTTCCCGGCCTTGATCTCCGCCGTCGGGCACAGCCAGGAACCGCCGACCGCGACCACGTTGGGCTCGGCAAGCCAGGTCGCGGCATTGGCCTCGCCGACGCCGCCGGTGGGGCAGAACCGTACATTCGGGAACGGCCCGGCAAGCGCGCGCAGGCCCTTGATGCCGCCGGCCTGCTCGGCCGGGAAGAACTTTGCGACATCGAGCCCGTAGGACAGCGCCAGCATCAGCTCGGACGCCGTGGCGATGCCCGGCGCAAACGGCAGGGAGCTGTGGGCGGCGGCCTTCAGCAGATCCGGGGTCAGGCCCGGGCTGATACCGAACGCGACGCCGAGCTTCTCGACGCGGGTGAAGTCGGCCGGATTGAGGATCGTGCCGATGCCGACGACCGCTTCGGGGACTTCGGCCATCATCGCCCTCGCGGCCTCGATCGCAACCGGGGTGCGCATGGTCACCTCCAGCGTCCGGACGCCGCCGGCGACCAGCGCGCGCGCCAGCGGCACAGCATCCTGGATCCGCTCGATGGTGAGGACGGGAATAACGGTCGCGGCCTTGAACAGCGCGACGAGATGGTTCTGTTGGGCACTCGTGGTCATCGTTGATGTCGCTTCTTTACTTGGTCGCTTGACGAGAGGAGGCCTGCCGGTGCCGCTTCTTCGGCGGCATGGCATAGCCCGGAATGATGGCGCCGGCATAGCAGATCACGAGGCTGGCGAGGCGATGCCCGGCCTGGGCCGCCTCGACCGGGTCGGAACCGGACAGCCGCGCCGCAATATAAGCCGCCGCAAAGCTGTCGCCGGCGGCGGTGGTGTCGACCACGGGCTTGGTCATGGGTTCGGCACGGACTTCGCTGGTCCCGCCGGGGAAGCGCAGCAGGCTGACGGGCTCGGCGAGGCGGAACACCAGCTCGGGCGTGGGAATGCGCGCCATCAACTGGTCATGGCTCTCGCCGGGATAGAGGGCGAGCAGATCCTCGGTCGAGGTCAGCACGATGTCGGCGGCCGCGAAGGCCGCTGAAAACACCTCGCGCGCGACATCGCGGTCGAGCCACCCCCGCGCGCGAAAATTGGTGTCGAACACGAAGCGCGTGCCGAGCAGGCGCGCGCGCTTGATCGCCGCGAACAGGCGCGCGCGCCCGGCCGCGTCGTAGATCGAGAGCGTGATCGCGGAGAGATAGACGATGTCATAGCTCATCAGCGAGTTGAGGAGTTCGTCCGTCTCCGGCAGATCCATCAGCTGGCGCGCCGCCGCACTGTCGCGCCAGTGGAAGAACTGGCGCTCGCCCTTCGCATCCGTCTGGATCATGTAGAGACCGGGCAGCTTGCCCGGCAGCCGCGCGACGCGCCTAGTACCGACGCCTTCCGCAGTCCAGGCCGCGATCATCTCATCGCTCAAGGCGTCATCGCCGAGCGCGGTGAGATAGTCGACCTTGACCTCCAGCCGCGCCAGATACACGGCCGTGTTGAGTGTGTCGCCGCCGAAGCCGCGCGAGTAGAGGCCACCGCCCTGCCCTTGCGCCGAGGACGCCCCACCCTGGGCCTGCCGGAGCTCGACCATGCATTCGCCGATGCAAGCTACGCTCGCCATCACTGATACCCGCTCAGCCTGAGGTCAAGCGACGAAATTGCCGCCGAGCTCGTCTTCGATGTGAATGCGGATGATGTCGTCGAAGGTTTTCTCGGCGGTGGTGAAGCCGAGTTCGAGCGATCGCTTTGCATTGAAGTTGCGCGGCCAGCCGCCGACGATGCCGACGATGAAGGGATCGGGCTCCTGCTTGATGCGGGCGGCGACCTTGTCGCCCGCGACACGCTTGAGCGCTGCGATCTGCTGGCCCACCGTCGCCGACAGGCCCGGCATCGTCAGGTTACGGCGCGGGCCGACCGCGGCGAGGTCCATGGTGCCGGCATGCAGCAGGAAGCCGACGGCGGAGCGCGGCGTGGCGTGCCAGTGGCGCACATCCTCGGACACCGGCAGCACGACCTCCTTGCCGGCGAGTGGCTCGCGCAGGATGTTGGAGAAGAAGCCCGATGCCGCCTTGTTGGGCAGGCCGGGCCTGATGCAGATGGTCGGCAGGCGGATGCCGATGCCGTCGAGAAAGCCGCGGCGGGAATAGTCGGCCAGCAGCAGTTCGCCGATCGCCTTCTGGGTGCCGTAGCTGAGCAGCGGCGTGTGGAAGAACTCATCGCCGATGGCGTCGGGGAACGGCGCGCCGAACACCGCGATCGAGGAGGTGAAGACCACGCGCGGCTTGTAGCCGCCGCCGACGAGCCTGACAGCATCGAGCAGCATCCGCGTGCCGTCGAGATTGATGCGGTAGCCCTTGTCGAAATCGAGCTCGGCTTCGCCCGAGACGATCGCGGCAAGATGGAAGATCACGTCCGGGCGGCCCGCGATCAGCTTCTCGGCAGCGCCCGGCACGGCGAAATCGCCCGACACGGTCTCGACGGCAAAACCGGCCTTTTCCGGCTGTTTCGGCTCGACCACGTCATGCATGGTCAGCTTGGTGATGTCGCTCTTGCCGAGCCGGCCGTCGCGCAGCAGCCGTTCACAGAGTTTACGGCCGACCATGCCGGCGGCGCCCAAAACCAGAATGTGCAAGAGCCTACTCCTTCTTATTGGCGCGCCGCCCTCAGCGCGCCCTCATTGCGGCCCCGCGATCATTCCTTCACGGCGCCGGTCATCGCCGACACATAATACTCCACGAAGAAGGAATAAAGGATAACTACGGGGACCGAGCCAGTCAGGGCTGCCGCCATCAGCGCGCCCCAATGGTAGACGTCGCCGTTGACGAGCTCGGTGATGGCACCGACGGGGATGGTCTTGTTCTCGGACGAGGAGATGAAGGTCAGCGCGTAGATGAACTCGTTCCAGGACAACGTGAAGGCGAAGATGCCCGCCGAGATCACCCCCGGCAGCGACAGCGGCAGCGTGATCTTGGTCAGAATCTGGATCCGCGTCGCCCCGTCGATCAGCGCACACTCCTCCAGCTCATAGGGGATGGTGCGGAAATAGCCCATCAGGAGCCAGGTGCAGAACGGGATCAGAAAGGTCGGATAGGTCAGGATCAGCGCCAGATTGCCGTCGAACAGGCCGAGCTGGAACACCGTCGCCGCGAGCGGAATGAACAGGATCGACGGCGGCACCAGGTAACCCAGGAAGATCGCCAGGCCGACATAGCGCGAGCCCTTGTAGCGAAGACGCTCGATGGCATAGGCGGCGCAGACGCTGGCAAACAGCGAGATGAAGGTCGAGGACACCGAGACGATCACGGTGTTCCACATCCAGAGCGGATAGTCGGTGTCGAAGAACAGCTTCTTGATGTGCTCGAATGTCGGATGCACGATCCAGAACGGATTGTACTTCTCGTAGTCGTACATCTCCGCGTCCGGCTTGAACGTGGCGATCGCCATCCAGTAGAACGGGAACAGCAGGAAGAAGATGATCAGGCCGAGCGGAAGGTAGATGCGGAGAAACCTCCGCGGAAAGCTCTCGAGGTAGTCCATTCCGACGCTTTGGTCGTCCGTCGTGGTCATGGTCAGTCCCTCCCGCCCTGCTGCCAGCGGGAACGCTGAAGCCCGAAGAAGCTGAGCAGGATCGCCGCGACCAGGAACGGAATCATCGCGTTCGAGATCGCCGCGCCCTCGCCGAGATTGCCGCCGGTGATGGCGCGCTGGAACGACAGCGTCGCCATCAGGTGGGTGGCGTTGATCGGCCCGCCCCGCGTGATGGTGTAGATGAGCTGAAAGTCGGTGAAGGTCATCAGCACCGAGAAGGTCATCACCACCGCGATGATCGGCGACAGCATCGGCAGCGTGATGTGGCGGAAGCGCTGCAGATTGGTGGCGCCGTCGAGATTGGCGGCCTCATAGAGCGAGGGCGAGATGGTCTGAAGTCCCGCCAGCAGCGTGATCGCCACGAAGGGCACGCCGCGCCAGATATTGGCGGCGACGACCGACCAGCGCGCATTCCAGGGATCGCCGAGGAAGTCGATGTAGCGTGTGATCAGGCCGGCCTTGAGCAGCACCCAGGAGATGATCGAGAACTGGCTGTCATAGATCCACCAGAACGCGATCGCAGAGAGCACCGTCGGCACCACGAAGGGCAACAGCACGATGGCGCGGACCATCGACTTGAACGGCAGCCGCTCGTTGAGCAGCAGCGCCAGGTAAAGGCCGATCGCGAATTTCACGATGCTGGCCGCCACCGTGTAGAAGATGGTGTTGAACACCGAGAGCCAAAATACGGAGTCCTTGGCCAGCGAGACGAAGTTCCCGAAGCCGATGAAGCGCCCGACCCCGCCGATCTTGGTATCGGTCATGCCGAGCCAGAGGCCCAGCGCCAGCGGATAGGCGAGAAACAGAATGAGAATGGCGATCGCCGGCACCATGAACATCGCGCCGAGAAAATTTCGGCTTTCGAAAGCTCTCGACCACAGACTGCTGCGCCTTGCAGGCACGACAACGGGCTCGGCCATAACTGCCATGTCGGACTTCCCCTCAACGAACAGTCACGGCGTCCGGCAAACCGGACGCCGTGCAGATTGGAGCCTGATCAGACCTGATAGTAGCGCTTGGCGCGCTCGGCGGCGCGCGCCGCAGCTTCCTTCGGCGTCGCCGAACCGGTCGCCGCTTCCGCGAACATGTCCACCACGACGAAGTCGCCCATGACGGCGGCCGAGGCGTAGCCGAGATCGCCGGCATAGCCGTTGTCGCGGCAACGCTTCAGGCAGTCGCGATACGGCGTGATCTTGGGATCGGAGACCCAGACCGGATTGTCGTTGTAGGCCGGCAGCGGCGGCGAGACGTAGCCGTTGGAGGCGACTTCCCAAGCGTCGTAGTTCTCCTTGTCCATCATGAACTTGATGAATTCCTTCACCGCCTTCGGATACTTCGAGTGCTTGTAGCCGTAGTAGACCAGGATGTTCTGCTGCTCGGTGGACACGCCCACGGGACCGATCGGCATCGGCGCGTGGTTCATGTCCTTGGCGATCTCCTGCTGCTTCGGATCGGGCGAGTTCTTGCCGACCGTCCAGATCGAGATGCCGTTCAGGGTCAGACTGAGTTCGCCGTTGAGGAACGCCTTGTTGTTGTTCGAGTCGTTCCACGACAGCACGCCCGGGATGAACGTCGCATAGAGCTGCTTGACGTATTCGAGCGCCGCAATGGTCTCCGGCGAGTCGATCACGACCTCGTTCTTGTCGTTGACGACCTTGCCGCCGAACGCCCACAGCGCCCATTGGCACCAGCCGTTGGCGTCGCCCGTGGCATGGCCGAGCGCGAAACCGGCCGGTGTGTTGTTCTTCTTCAACGCCTGGCACAGTTTGAGGAAGCCGTCGGTGTCCTTCGGGAATTCATCGAAGCCCGCGGCCTTCACATGGCTGATGCGGTAATTCAGGCAGCCACCAGTCGCGCCCTGCGGAACGGCAATCCAGCTATTGCCCTTCTTGCCATAGCGCTCAGCAACCGGATACCAGCCGCCATACTGCTTGCCGAGATAGTCGGCAACGTCAGTCATGTCGATCAGCTTTTCCGGGAATTTGTGGGGATCGTCGAGCGTGCCGATGATGAGGTCGGGACCGGCGCCGACATTGGCGGCGACCGCGGCCTTCGGCCGGATGTCATCCCAGCTCTCGGCCTCGAGCTTCACCTTGACGCCGGTCTTTTCGGAAAACTTCTTGGTCTGCTCGGCGAACTTGTCGAACTCGGCCTGGATGAACTGCTTCCAGCGCA
Source organism: Bradyrhizobium sp. 21 (assembly GCF_023073335.1). Classification (GTDB taxonomy): domain Bacteria; phylum Pseudomonadota; class Alphaproteobacteria; order Rhizobiales; family Xanthobacteraceae; genus Bradyrhizobium. The sequence continues at coordinate 986,492 of NZ_JADPJG010000002.1, read as the reverse complement.
GCACGCGAATGGATGCGTTCGGCTCGGGCGTGTTGGTCCACTCCGCCGCGCGCACCGGGACGATGCCCGGGGCGGCCAGCAACGCTGCGCCGCCCAGGCCGACTTTAAGCACACTTCGCCTGTCGAAATCGCTCATCGTTCTCTCCCTAATTTTATATTTTGTATTTGGTCGTCTTACGTAACTACGTGTCGCTACAAGCGTTTGCCTGTCGCCTCGTCAAACAGATGAACCAGTGACGGATCGGCCTTCAACCGGATCTTATCGCCGGGATTGAACTGGTGACGCTCGCGGAAGATCGCGACGACCTGCTCGCCGCCGACCTTGGCGAACACCTGCGTCTCCGAGCCGGTCGGCTCGACCACGATGATCTCAGCCTCGGCGCCGTCGTCGGCGATGGTGAAGTGCTCGGGCCGCACGCCATAGACCGCAGGACGGCCGTCGGACGCCACCGGCGCGTTCTGGAGCGGCAGCTTGACGCCGTTCGGACCCTCGAAGGCCGCGACGCCGTTGACGCGCACATGTCCCTTCAGGAAGTTCATCGACGGGGAGCCGATGAAGCCGGCGACGAACTGGTTCTCGGGCTTGTCGTAGAGCTCGAGCGGCGTGCCCATCTGCTCGACGATGCCGTCATGCATGACGACGATCTTGTCGGCCATGGTCATGGCCTCGATCTGATCGTGGGTGACGTAGACGGTCGTGGTCTTCAGCCGCTGGTGCAGCTCCTTGATCTCGGTGCGCATCGCGACGCGCAGCTTGGCGTCGAGGTTCGACAAGGGCTCGTCGAACAGGAACACCTGCGGATCGCGCACGATGGCGCGGCCCATGGCGACGCGCTGGCGCTGGCCGCCGGAGAGCTGGCGGGGATAGCGATCGAGCAGCGGCGACAGCGCGAGAATTTCGGCGGCGCGCTTGACGCGCTTGTTGATCTCGTCGCTGCTTTCGCCCCGCAGCTTCATCGAGAAGCCCATGTTCTCGCCGACCGTCATGTGCGGATAGAGCGCGTAGTTCTGGAACACCATCGCAATGTCCCGCTCCTTGGGCTGGACATTGTTGACGACGCGGTCGCCGATCGAGATCGTGCCGGAGGTGATGTTCTCGAGGCCGGCGAGCATGCGCAGAAGCGTCGACTTGCCGCAGCCGGAGGGGCCAACCAGGACGACGAACTGGCCGTCCTCGATCGGAATCGAGACGCCGTGCAGAACTTCAAAATTGCCAAACGATTTCCGCACGTCGCGGATTTGCACAGACGACATCTAGCTCCCTCCTCGAAAGTCCACGACGCCTTTTGCGCCGCGACCGTCTTGTTTTTTCAGACTTCACCGAACGAAGCCCGACCATAGCGAGCGACATTGTCGGCAGTTTGTGCGGTTTTGGCAATTTGTCTTTGGTTAGTCCGTGCTGGTAGCGCTGTCAACGTTCCTTTGTTTGCGACAGTGAGTGTGTTAAGAGCAGCGAATGGGTCGAAAACGCACGAAGTCAGGCAAAATCCGGCTGGCGGAAGTCGCCGAGCTTGCCGGCGTCAGCCCGATCACGGCGTCCCGTTTCTTCCGCAATCCCGAGGCGCTGTCGGTCGCCAAGCGGACACGGGTCGAGAGCGCGGCCAAGGAGCTCGGCTATGTGCCGAATCTTGCGGCACGCGCGTTGGCCTCGCATCGCACTGAAGTGATCGGTGTCTTGATTCCGTCACTGACCAACAACGTGTTCTCCGACGTGCTGCGCGGCATCTACGACGCCTCCGAAAGCAGCCGTTACTCGATCCAGTTGTCCAACACACGCTACAGTATCCTCCAGGAGGAGAAGCTGCTGCGCCTGTTTCTTGCGCAGAAGCCGGCCGGGCTAATCGTCACCGGCATCGACCAGACCGTGGAATCGCGCGCGATGCTCGAGGCCGCCGACTGCCCGATCGTGCAGATCATGGAGATGGGGCCCAATCCGGTCGACATGATGATCGGCTTTTCGCACTATGACGCAGCCCGTGCGGCGATTGCGCACCTGTTCGCGCAAGGCCACCGCAGGATCGGTTTCGTCGGCGCCCGCATGGATCCGCGGGTGCAGCGGCGGCTCGACGGATATGTCTCGGCCATGAAGGACGCCGGCCTGTTCGAGCAGCGCCTCGTCGTCACGACGGGGACGCCGACCTCGGTGACGCTCGGCGGCGCCCTGTTCACCGATCTCCTGGCGCGAGAGCCCGGCATGGACGCAGTGTTCTGCGCCAATGACGACCTCGCGCTCGGTGTGCTGTTCGAATGCAGGCGCCGGGAAATCGCGATCCCCGAACAGATCGCGATCGTCGGCTTCAACGATCTCGAATTCATGGCCTCCGCCGTCCCGACCCTCACCAGCGTGCGCACCAACCGCTACGAGATGGGCAATACGGCCGCCACCATGCTGATCGAGGCGATCGACGGGCGGCGCCCGGAGCATCCGGTGCTCGACCTCGGCTTCAAGGTGGTCGAGCGACAGAGTTCCTCGGCGAGGCGTCCGGACAGCAGGCCAGCCGCTTCAGGCGCGGGCGCCGCGAACAAAATGGTAGCGTTACCAAGTGGCCACGATTAGTATCGGATTTGTGAGGAAACGACCCACCAGCGGGCAGGCAAATCATCGCTCGCGCCGTTGGGCATCGCACAAGCCGACACTATAGAACGGACGCCAGTGCGTTTGCATTGCAGGAGAAACCAATGACAAAAAAGCCAACCAACGGGCATGCCCCCGCCGGCAACGGCGCTCGCCGCCACCTTCGTTCGCAGGAATGGTTCAACAATCCGCATAATCCGGGCATGACCGCGCTCTATATGGAGCGCTATCTGAACTACGGTCTCACCCGCGCCGAGCTCCAGTCCGGCAAGCCGATCATCGGCATCGCGCAGACCGGCAACGACCTCTCGCCCTGCAACCGCCACCATATCGAGCTTGCTCATCGTGTCCGCGAAGGCATCCGCGAGGCCGGCGGCATCGCGATGGAATTCCCGACCCATCCGATCCAGGAGACCGGCAAGCGCCCGACCGCGGCGCTCGACCGCAACCTCGCTTATCTCGGCCTCGTCGAGATCCTCTACGGCTATCCGCTCGACGGCGTGGTGCTGACCACCGGCTGCGACAAGACCACGCCGGCCTGCATGATGGCGGCGGCCACCGTCAACCTGCCCGCGATCGTGCTGTCGGGCGGCCCGATGCTGAACGGCTGGCACAATGGCGAGCGCACCGGCTCCGGCACCATCGTCTGGAAGTCGCGCGAGCGGCTCGCCGCCGGCGAGATCGACTACGAGGAATTCATGGAGATCGTGGCGTCCTCGGCACCCTCGGTCGGCCATTGCAACACCATGGGCACCGCCTCGACCATGAACGGGCTTGCCGAAGCGCTCGGCTTCTCGCTGCCGGGCTGTGCTGCCATCCCCGCGCCCTATCGCGAGCGCGGCCAGATCGCCTACGAGACGGGCAAGCGCGCCGTCGAGATGGTCTGGGAGGATCTCAAGCCCTCGGACATCCTGACCCGCGAGGCGTTCGAGAACTGCATCGTGATCAACTCGGCGATCGGCGGCTCGACGAACGCGCCGATCCACATCAACGCGCTGGCGCGCCATATCGGCGTCGAGCTCTCCATCGACGACTGGCAGAAGGTCGGCCACGACGTGCCGCTGCTGGTCAACATGCAGCCGGCCGGCTTCTATCTCGGCGAGGAATTCCACCGCGCCGGCGGCGTGCCGGCCGTGGTGCGCGAATTGATGAAGCACAAGCGGATCCACGAGAACGCGGTCACGGTCAACGGCCGCGGCATCGGCGAGAACTGCAAGGATGCGCCCACGCCAGACAACGACGTGATCTGGGCTTACGACAAGCCGCTGGTGAAGGACGCCGGCTTCCTGGTGCTGAGGGGCAATCTGTTCGATTCCGCGATCATGAAGACCAGCGTGATCTCGAAGGAATTCCGCGACCGGTATCTCAGCAACCCGAAGGACCCGAACGCCTTCGAAGGCCGCGCCATCGTGTTCGAGGGTCCGGAGGATTATCACGCGCGGATCGACGATGCCTCGCTCGACATCGACGAGCATTGCGTGCTGTTCGTCCGCGGCACCGGTCCGATCGGTTATCCCGGCGGCGCCGAGGTCGTGAACATGCAGCCGCCGGCAGCCCTGATCAAGCGCGGCATCCTCGCCCTGCCCTGCATCGGCGACGGCCGCCAATCCGGTACCTCGGGCTCGCCCTCGATCCTCAATGCCTCGCCGGAAGCCGCCGCCAATGGCGGGCTCGCAATTCTCAGGAACGGCGACAAGGTGCGCGTCGATCTGAACAAGGGCAGCGCCAACATTCTCATCTCCGACGACGAGGTGAGGAAGCGCCACGCCGAACTGGCGGCCGATGGCGGCTTCAAGCATCCGCCGAACCAGACGCCGTGGCAGGAGCTCTATCGCAACACCGTCGGCCAGCAGTCGACCGGCGCCTGCATGGAGCTCGCCACGCGTTACCAGAACGTGGCCGGCACGTTTGGCGTGGCGCGGGATAATCACTAAGGCTCACGTAGCCCGGATGGAGCGTAGCGCAATCCGCGATTCGGATCGTCCGACGCTGTCCCGGATTACGCTGCGCTCCATCCCGGCTACAGCGCTACGGCAATAAGGAAATCGAGGAGAAATAAAATGGCAGATCGCCTCAAGGGCAAGCGCGCCGTCATCACGGCTGCAGCGGCAGGCATCGGACGCGCATGCGCCATCGCATTCGCGCGTGAAGGCGCAACCGTCATCGCCACCGACATCAACGAGAGCGGCATCGCGAGCCTGAGCAAGGAAGGCATCGCAGAAACCGCGAAGCTCGACGTGCGCAATACCGCCGACGTCAACGCCTTCGCCAAGCGCATCGGCAAGGTCGACATCCTGCTCAATGCGGCCGGCTTCGTGCACCACGGCACCATCCTGGAGTGCTCGGAAGAGGATTTCGACTTCTCGTTCGACCTCAACGTCAAGTCGATGCACCGGACCATCAGGGCCTTCCTGCCGGAGATGCTCGCGGGCGGCGGCGGCAGCATCGTCAACATCTCGTCCTGCGCGGCGCTGCGGCCGCCGGCCAACCGCTATGTCTACAGCGCCTCGAAAGCGGCGGTATCGCTTCTGACGCGCGCGGTCGCGCTCGACTTCATCACCAAGGGCATCCGCTGCAACAGCATCTGCCCCGGCACCGTCGAGACGCCCTCGATGCTCGACCGTGCCGCAGCCCAAGGGCCGCAGGGCAAGGAGATGTTCGTCTCCCGCCAGAAGATGGGCCGGCTCGGCACCGCCGACGAGATCGCGTCCATGGCGGTCTATCTCGGCAGCGACGAAAGCGCCTTCACCACCGGCGTCGACCTCGTCGTCGATGGCGGCTACATGCTCTGACGCCAGAGGGCCCCGGCATGAACAAGATCGATCTCCAGGGTCGCGTCGCTGTCGTCACCGGCGGCGCGCAGGGCTTTGGCCGCGCCATCACCCAGCGCTTTGTCGATTCCGGCGCCAAGGTCGCGATCTGGGATTTTGACGCCGCGCTGGCCGAGAAGACCGCCAAGGAAATCGGGGACAACGTCCGCGTCATCAAGGTCGACGTCACCGACACCGCAGGCGTCGAGCAGGCGCGCGATGCGACGCTTGCCGCCTTCGGCAAGATCGACATCCTCGTCAACAATGCCGGCATCGCCGGCATCAACAAGCCGGTCTGGGAGACCGATCTCGAGGAATGGCGCAAGGTGCTGCGCATCAACCTCGACGGTCCCTTCATCGTCTGCAAGGCCATCGTGCCCGCGATGCTCAAGCAGAAATACGGGCGGATCGTGAACATCGCCTCAATCGCCGGCAAGGAAGGCAATCCGAACGCCGCGCATTATTCGGCCTCCAAGGCCGGTCTGATCGCACTGACGAAATCGCTCGGCAAGGAATTGGCGGCGCATGACATCCTCGTGAATGCGGTGACGCCGGCGGCCGCAAAGACCGCGATCTTCGACCAGATGACGCAGCAGCATATCGACTTCATGCTGTCGAAAATCCCCAAAGCGCGCTTCGTGCTGGTGGAAGAGCTCGCCGCCATGGCTGCCTGGCTTGCATCCGAAGATTGTGCCTTCTCTACCGGCGCGGTGTTTGATATTTCCGGGGGACGGGCGACCTACTGAAGCATGGGGCGCCGAGGGGGCAGACCATGCAGTTTGGGCGCCGGGATTTTATGAAGCTCGCTGCGGGCGCAGGCGCGCTGCCGCTGATGTCCCGCGGTGCACTCGCGCAACTCGCACCCAATCCACCGAGCATCCGCCCGCCCTCGCCGGCCGAGCGCAGCGCCATGGCGCGGCTCGCGCATAGCTTCATGGACAGGTACGGCGTGCCGACACTGTCCTTTGCGATCGGCTATGCCGGCACGATCGTCCATGAGGACGCCTTCGGTCTGGCCGATAGCGAGCGGAACGAGGCCGTGACGCCGCGGCATCTGTTCCGGATCGCCAGCGTCAGCAAGATGATCACCTCGGTCACGATCTTCCGCCTAATCGAGGAGAACCGCCTCAAGTTGACGGACCGCGTGTTCGGCCCGGGCGCGTTGCTCGGCAACGATTACGGGCAGCCGCCCTATTCCGCCGGCATCGACCAGATCACGCTCGAGCATCTCCTGACGCATACCGGTGGCGGCTGGAGCAACGACAACCGCGATCCGATGTTCACGCATCCGCGGATGGATCACGCGCAACTGATTGCCTGGACGCTGGCCAACCGGCCGCTGGACCGTCCGCCGGGCCAGCACTACGCCTACTCGAATTTTGGCTATTGCGTGCTCGGCCGCGTCATCGAGAAGCTTACCGGCCAGGCCTATGCCGAGCACGTCCGCGCCGAGATACTGGCGCGCTGCGGCGTCACCGACATGACGATTGGAGGTAACACACGCGACCAGCGCCAGGCCGGAGAAGTCGCCTATTACGGCCAGGGCGAAAATCCCTACGACATGAATGTCAGGCGGATGGATTCCCATGGCGGCTGGATCGCGACGCCCACAGACCTCGTGCAGTTCCTGATGCATGTCGACGGCTATTCCCGGCCGGCGAACATCCTGCGACCACGCACCATCGAGGTCATGACCACCGCGCCCGGCTACAGCCCGGATTATGCCAAGGGCTTCTGCATCAACAAATCCGACAATTGGTGGCACAATGGCAGCCTGCCGGGTACCAGTACCATTGCGGTCAGAACCCATGGCGGCTTTTGCTGGGCCGCCTTCACCAACACCAGGCGCGGGAATTCCAACATGGACGGCGATCTCGACAACCTCAACTGGACCATGGCGCGCCAGGTCGGCGAATGGCGGGTGGCCTGAGCCATGATCAGAGAGGGTGGATGTCTGTGCGGCGCGGTGCGGTTCAAGGCGGAGGGTGAGCCCCTTAACGTCCGCATCTGCCATTGCCGCATGTGCCAGAAGGCGATGGGCTCGCCCTATTTCGTCCGCGCGCAGTTCGACCAGCGCGCGCTGACCGTCGAGGGCGACACTGAGCGCTATGCGTCGTCCGAGAACATCGATCGCGTGTTCTGCAAGCGCTGCGGCACACGCCTGTTCTCCTGGCGGCGCAACGGCACGCTGGCGGGCGTCGCGCTCACCACGTTCGACGATCGCAACGCCTTCGCGCCGACCGAGCACATCTGGGTCTCGGAGAAGCTCGCCTGGCTGAAGCTCGACGATGGGCTGACGCAATATCCGGGGACGATTCCTGCATGAATTCTTGCGGCAGCATCGCGGCTTCGGGCGACGCGGATCATCTGCGGCGTGGCATTTCTGAACCGGCTACCCTATTTTGATCAGAAGCGTTGCTGCACTGCCGGTTTGGCCGGGTCGCCTGCAAGGCCGCAGGCAAACCGGGACGGATAAGCCGTGGATATTTCGCTCTATAGTCTCTCCGTGTGGGTGCTGCCGCTCGTGCTCGCCATCACCTTCCACGAGGCAGCGCACGCTTTCGTCGCGCACCGGCTCGGGGACAACACGGCCTGGCAGCTCGGCCGCGTCAGCTTCAACCCGCTCAAGCATATCGACCCATTCGGCACTGTGATCCTGCCGGCGATGCTGCTGTTTGCGCATTCGCCGTTCCTGTTCGGCTATGCCAAGCCGGTGCCGGTGAATTACCGCAATCTCAATAATCCCCGGCTCGACATGGTCTGGGTGGCGCTGGCCGGGCCCGTCACCAACATCCTGCTGGCGCTCGCTGCAGCTCTTGCCCTGCACGCCCTGCCCTGGGCGCCGGCCGGCTCGGCGCAGTGGATCTTCGACAACCTCAAGAATGCACTGCTGATCAACGCGGTGCTGGCGGTGTTCAACATGATGCCGATCCCGCCGCTCGATGGCGGACGCGTCGCGGTGGGGCTGTTGCCGCGCCCGCTCGCCCTGCCGCTGGCCCGGCTCGAGCCTTTCGGGATGCTGATTCTGATCGGCTTGCTGATCCTGCTACCGCTGGCAGGCTCCCAGTTCGGTCTAAATCTTGATGTTATTTCAGCAATACTGCGAACGTTGACCGGTTATGTGATTCAGGCTGTTCTCATTCTGACCGGCAATGCGTAGTTGAAGGGCCACACACCCGAACATAGCCGAAGGGCTCGAGGCCGACTTGGTCAAAGCTGCCGATATGCTGATCGCGCGACGCGCCGATACCCGCGCCCGCGCGGATTTTGCCACCTGGAAGATGATGGCCAAGCTCAACGGGTCGTCCGCGCTGCCCCCGGAGGCGCAGGATTTCCTCGTCAGCTACAAGAATTTGTTGGCGCAGACGAACGAGGGCGATGCCTCCGAGGCCACCATCGGCGCAATCTACAAGGCCTATTATGCCGAGATGGGCGGCGCGGGAACCCCGCCCGACGTCCGCCCCCGCGCGACTGAGTCGGCTGCGGACAATGTTACCGCTTTCCGCCGCCCTGAACCGAAGCCGAAGAAGGCCAGTTTCTTCGGGGCGGGGACATCAGGCGGAGCCCAGAAACGGCCGCTCCCGGTGGCGTTGATCTTCGCCTGCCTGGTCGTGGTCTATGTCGGTATCCGGCTCTACTGGCGCTGAGCCGTCTTCTTCTTTTTCTTCGCGTCCGGCGGTGTGAAGATGATGTCGACGGTGCGCTCGAACCGGTCGTCAGTCAGGCTGGCAGGCGGCTGCGGGATGGGATCGGACTTGCGGACAATCGAGATCGCGGCTGCATCGTAAGCTGCATCCCCGGACGACTCCACAACGTCGACTGAAAGCACGTTGCCCCGTCGGTTGATCGCGAAGCTGACCTTGACCTTCTGATTGTTGGGCTCCTTGCCCTCAGGGTTGACCTTGTGGGCCGTCAGGTGCGCGCTGATCTTGCGGTTCCAGTCGGCCGTCAGCTTCAGCGTGTCCTTGCCAATGCCAAGGAAAGGCGCCAGCGCCTTCTCGGCCTCGCGGGCATCCTCATCGAGTGTCTGTCGCGCCGTCGCAACCGACTGCGGCGAGGCCTCCGCCGCGGGGGTTTCGACCGCCGCAATCTTCGGATCCTCGTCCTGCGGCTTCTTCGAGATGTTTTCGGTGACGACCCGATCGGGATCGTCGACCTGTTGCGACCGATCCTTTGGAAGCTCGGTTTCCTTGGTCTCGGCTTTCTGCTCGGGAAGCGCCTGCTGCTCCTGCATCGCTTCGCTGTCCGGTCCTGGCGGAAGGTCGGTGTCAGGCGCCTTCGGCGAGGCCATCTCGACCGCGAACTCCGCGCCGGTCGCGCCCAGGCCGTCGTCGCCGTCATCGGTACGCAAATGGGCCAGCGCAAGCGCGGCGCCGCCCAGATGAAGCGCGAGCGCCGCCACTGCGGCCAAAATCCAAAGCTTCCGGGATGGTCTGGATTCGTCCGACATAGCGGGCCTCTAAGGCTGAGCGGCGCCTGCCGCAGGCGCCCCCGGGGCGCCTTCCAGCGCAACCAGTTTCACCCGCGAATAGCCGCCCGAGCGCAACAGCTCCATGACTCCCATCAACTCGCCATACGGCACCGAGCGATCGGCGCGCAGGAAGACATATTTGTCCTTGCTCATGTCCGACAGGCCGTCGAGGGTGCCGATCAATTCGGCCCGGTGGACCGGGTTCTCTCCGATCGCAAGCGTCAAATCCGGCTTGATGCTGAGATAGGTCGGCTTGTCCGGCTTTTTCTGCGGCGTTGCGCTCGACGTCGGCAGATCGATCGGCAGGTCGACGGTGGAGAGCGGCGCCGCGACCATGAAGATGATCAGCAGCACCAGGATGACGTCGATGAACGGCGTGACGTTGATGTCATGCGTCTCGCCGAAATCGTCGTCGTCATCATTGTCTGCGAGCGAAACACCCATGGTTCACTCCGCCGCGCGCGAATGCACGCTGCCGTGGCTGCGGTCGAGATCGCGCGAGAGCAACCGCCCGGCCGCGCCCGAGGCACGGCTGACGAGCTCGAGATAGCTCTTCGTCACGCGCGAGAAGTGGTTGTAGATGATGACCGCGGGAATGGCGGCGACGAGACCGATCGCGGTGGCGAGCAGCGCCTCGGCGATGCCGGGCGCGACCACCGCGAGATTGGTGGTCTGCGACTTCGAGATGCCGATGAAGCTGTTCATGATGCCCCACACCGTGCCGAACAGGCCGACGAAGGGCGACGTGGAGCCGATGGTCGCGAGCACACCCATGCCGACGCGGATGCGCCGCGCCTCCGCGCGCACGATCTCCTGGAAGCTCGAGGCCGCGCGCTCCTTGATGCCGGAATCGCTGGACAGGCCGGCCGACATCCGCGCCTCGCGCAGCGCCGCCGCCAGGAACGACGGCAGGATGCCCTCCCTGGCGCCGAGCGCCATCTGCGCTTCGGCGAGCGAGCGGGCCTCCGCGATCTTCTTCAGCGCCGAACGAAGTTTTGTCGAGGCAACCGACAGCTCGATCGATTTGGCGATCAGGACCGTCCAGGTCATCAGCGATGCGAAGGCGAGCCCGATCATCACGGCCTTCACGATGATGTCCGCCGACTGGAACATCACCCAGGGCGACAGCTCCTTCATGGCCGGTGCGATGCCCGTCGCCGTATCGGGCTTTGCGGCCGCGGGCGCGATCGCCGAAGGAGCGGCAGGCGCCGCCGGCTGGGCCGTCGACTGTGCCGGTGCCGCCGACGGGGTTTGGGTCTGGGCAGAAACAGGGGATGCGAGCCAGGCAGCCGCCAGCATCAAGGCTGCGGCAAGGCTTGCTTGGTAGGATATGATCTTCATACTTCGGCCCAGTAGCGAATGAGGTTGTGATAGATACCCGTCAATTTGACCGTTTCGGGATCGTCACGCCCGAGCCGTTCCACCAGCGCCTGAATCGCGGTGTCGAGGTCAAAGATCATGCTCCGGGCTTGATCGTCCCGTATCATGCTCTGAAGCCAGAAGAAAGACGCAACCCGCGTTCCCCTCGTCACCGGCGTGACCAGATGGAGGCTGGTCGAGGGATAGAGCACGCAGTCGCCTGCTTGCAACTTGACTTCGTGCGAACCGTAGCTGTCCTCGATCACAAGTTCGCCACCATCGTACTCCTCCGGCTCGGCGAGGAACAGCGTGACCGACAGGTCCGTGCGGATGCGAAGGCCGGTCAGGCGGTCGCCGCGGATCGCGTTGTCGACGTGCAGGCCGAAATGGTGGCCGCTGCTGGCCGCATAGCGGTTGAACAGCGGGGGGAAGATCTGGAGCGGGATCGCCGCCGCGATGAAGCGCGGGTTCGACGTCAGTGCCGAAATGATGCGGTTGCCGAGCTTGCGCGCGACCTCGCTGTCCGGCGGCAATTGCTCGTTGCGCTTGACCATCGCCGACTGCGAGCCGGCGGTGGAGCGCCCGTCTTCCCATGCGCTGGCGTCCATGATGCGGCGGAAATCCGCCACATCATCCTTGCTGAGAACGCCAGGCAGGCACGTCAACATGATCAGAACTTCGCCGTCGTGACGAGGTAGAACGCCCGGCCCGGTGCGACTGCCACGAACGGAACGTTGCTGCGATAGAACGAGTCGTAATAGAGCTTGTTGGTCAGGTTCTGGGCGTAGAACTTCATGGTCCAGTTCTTGTCGATCTTCTTTTCGACGAATGCGTCGAAGCGCCAATAGCCCGGCAACTCGTTGGTGTTGGCCGCGAACGTGCCGCCATAGACCTTCGAGCGGTACACCGCCTGCCCGCCAAGCTCCCAGCCGTCGTCGAACTTGTACTTGGTCAGCATGCTGAACGACTGGTGGGCAATGTTGGCAATCTGCAGCCCGAGATTGGAGGCAACGCCGCTCTGCGTGACCTTCGACTGCATCAGCACCAGGCCGCCGAAGATGCTCCAGCGATCGGTGATCTTACCCTCGGCTTCGAGGTCGATACCCTGGATGCGATAGGCAGCGCCCGACGTCAGCAGGCCGCTGACGGTCTCGCGCGCGTTGTCCTTGGTCGTCTGGAACAGCGCACCGGTCACCAGCAAGTGGCGATCAGCGAGCTCCCATTTGGTGCCGAGTTCGATCGCCTTGTTGCGCTCGGGCCCGAGCAAGACAGTCGAGTTGGCTGGAACGCCACCGTAATCGGTGCCGGTTGCGTCAAGCTCCGACCCGAACGGATTGGCCGAAGTCGCATAGGCTGCATAGACGCTGCCGATCGACATCGGCTTGTAGACCAGACCGACGTTGTAGTTCACCAGATCATTGTTCTGCTTCAGATAGTCCGCATTGGTCGACGCGCTCTGGCTGTAGCCGTCGTAGCGCACGCCGCCATTGACGATGATGGTGTCCTGCCAGTTGGCAGTGTCCATGACATACACGCTGCTGGTGTTGACGCCATAGCGTGTCGGGTTTCCGACCAGCGACGGCGAACCGAAGGGAATGTTGGTGTACTGGGGCGAGTAGAGATTGACCCCCGTCACGGCGCCGCTGCTCGTGAAAGCGGAGCCCGACAGTTCCGACGCAAGGCCGGCGTAGCGATCGATCGAGATGTTCTCGTTCGAATATTCGACGCCGAACACCGCCGTGTGCTTGATCCCGCCGGTGTCGAGCTTGAACGTGGCCTCGTTCTGGTTGGCCCACACGTCCACGTTCTGATAGCGGCTCTGGGCGCTGGCCGTCGTGGTCCAGAGCAACGGATTGGAGCTGGTCGTATTCGGGTTCTGCGGCAGCGTGCCGATATAGTTCAGCAGCGAATGCTCGCCGCGCACCTTGCTGCTCAGCGTAATGGCCTCGTTGACCTTGTACTCGATGGTGCCGGTGCCGAAATCCTGCCGCGCGGTCTGGAAGTCGCGGTTGAGGAAGCCGTACCAGTTGCCGCGCGGAATGCCGGCCGACGTCACCGGCACGTTGCCCTGCTTGTAGTAGGGCACGCCGAAATCCGGCAGGCCGCTGAGGTCGGTATGGACGTAGTTCGTCGTGATCTTGATGTCGTTGGTCGGGGTGTACTTGGTCGAGATGAAGCTGCCCCAGCGATTGTCGGTCACGTAGTCGCGGCCGGCAACGTTGGCGTCCTGGAACAGGCCGCCGACGCGCACCGAGAAGGTCGGGTCGATGACCTGGTTGACGTCGAGCGTGACGCGCTTGGTCCGGTCGGTGCCGAACTCGGTATCCATTCGCTTGAAATTGACGTCGCCGGCCTGCTTGGTGACGATGTTGATGGCGCCGCCGGCGGTGCCGCGGCCGGCGTAAGAGGATGCTGGTCCGCGCAGAATCTCGATCTGCTCGGTGAAGAAGTTCTCGCGGATCGAGACCGCGGGATCGCGGATGCCGTCGATGAAGACGTCGTTGCGTGCGTCGAAGCCGCGGATGAAGAACCGGTCGCCAAACGCATTGCCGCCCTCACCCGATCCCAGCGTCACGCCGGCGGTCGAGCGGCCGATCTCCTTCAGCGTCGTGGCGTTCTTGTCCTCGAGCACTTCCTTGCTGAGCACCGTGATGCTCTTCGGCGTGTTCAGCATCGGCTCGGGAAACTTGCCGGAGGCCTGGACGTGGTCGACCTTGTAGGGCGCCGCCGGATCTGAATAGGGATTGCGATCGACCTCGCCCGCTGGAACCGCGGGAGCGGCCTGCTGCGCCGCCTGCTGACGCTGTGCTGCGCGACGAAGCGCATTGCGCGCGCGGACCTGATCCGCCGTCGGCTTCGACGCCACCGGACGCGGACGCTGGATCGGCGCATCGACCGTCACCGGCGGCAGGTTCGACTGCTGCGCCTGTGCGCCGCTCGACACCGACGCCACCGCGATCAAGCTCGCGACTGCCGACGCCTTCTTGCCGGAAACGCCCGCGGACTTTTCTTCCATCGGATCGAATGCTGCGACCGAACGCAACGATTTCGGTGCGACCACCTGCCCCATTACAACACGCCCCATATTCCTGTTCGCCCATTCACTTCGATGAACGATTGGGATGGTGGTATCGGCCGCAAAATAGCGGGTCAATGCGAGCAAGCCGCGAGAACGCTTGAATAAGTCCAGATCAAAGGGATTCTAAACTGTAGTTTGAAATCGTTCTAAATCGAGATTGGAGTCGTTCTAAAACGATCCCGAAATGCTGCGAAACAAGGATCCCGCGCGCAGCATCAATCGCTGCTCGGCGGCTTCATCAGCGAGAACAATTCGTCGACGGTCTTCTGCGCCACGGCGCGCACGCGATCGCTGTCGTCCATGCCGGCGATGTTGACGCCGCTGACGACGGCTCTGATCTCATCGCGGAAGTCGGTGAGGAAGCGCAAGGGATCGCGCTGCTCGTTGGCGACGCGTGCGATCAGTCCCGTGATCAGAATCTGACACGCGATCAGCTTGCCGTTCAGCTCGTCCATCCTGCGCTCCCTTTGTGGCGGGGCCGATATGACCGATGCCGAATTTCCTGACAACCGAAACGGCCGCTACGCGATTTAGAACCGTTCTTGTTAGAACCGTTGTTGCGAGGCGCCCGCCTCGCGACCTTGCGCGGCGTCGTTCAATCCCGCGCACACCGCTTTCGAGCATCGCACAAGGTTTGCACGCTGCTCGTTCGCGCCGGGAAAATGCAGCACTGCACACAGGCGCGCCAGAGAGTTGCCTAAGCGGTGCAAAGCTTTCCAATTGTTTAGGATTTTCAACCGATAGTGCTGTTTACACTGGAACTTGGCGTGTATTATACAAGCGCCCTGGAACCCTATGATGGCGCCATAATTCGTAGCTTAGGGCACACGAGCCGACACGAGACGATATGAAAAAGTCCCGGCCGATCCTCTGGATTCTGATCATCGCGGCCGTGGCCTCCGCGGGTTACTACGGTTGGCAGAAATTCGGCTCGCCCGAGGCCGGAAAAACCCAGACCGCACAGAAGGGTCCGCCCCGCCCGCCCGCCGTCCCGGTCAGCGTTTCGCCGGTCGAGAAGGTCGACTTCCCGGTCTACCTGACCGGTCTCGGCACGGTTCAGGGTTTCAACACCGTGCAAGTCCGCACCCGGGTGGATGGCCAGATCGACAAGATCGCCTTCACCGAAGGCCAGATCGTCAAGCAGGACGACCTTCTGGTTTCGATCGATCCCCGCCCCTACCAGGCCACGCTCGACCAGGCCAAGGCCAAGAAGGCCCAGGACGAGGCCAATCTGGCCAACGCCAATCTCGAGCTCCAGCGCGCCATGAAGCTCGGCGAATTCGCCACCGCGCAGCGGGTCGACACCCAGCGCTCGACAGTCGCCCAGCTCAACGCCCAGATCGCCGCCGACGAAGCTGCAATCGCCAACGCGCAGACCCAGCTCGACTATACCCAGGTCAAGGCGCCGATCACCGGCGTCGCGGGCCTGCGCCAGGTCGACATCGGCAATATCGTCAACGCCTCGACGCAAACCGGCATCGTCACGATCTCGCAGGTCGAGCCGATCTCGGTGATCTTCACCGCGCCGGAGGACCAGCTCCCCTATATCAGTGAGGGCCAGAAGGCCGGCGCGCTCAAGGTGATCGCCTTCACCACCGACGGCAAGAAGACGCTGGCCGAGGGCAAGCTCGCGGTCATCAACAACCAGGTCGACACGACCAGCGGGACTATTCGCCTCAAGGCGGTGTTCGACAACAAGGACCACGCGCTGTGGCCGGGGCAGTCGGTATCGACCCGTCTTCTGGTGCGCACCCTGAAAGATGCGACCGTTGTCCCGGATGACGCGGTCCAGCACTCCACCAACGGCCTCTACGCTTATACCGTCAATCAGGACAACAAGGCCGAAGTGCACAAGATCAAGGTCAGCTACGCCATCGACGGACGTTCGGTCATCGATGAAGGGCTGGCGCCCGGGCAGCAGGTGATCACCGGCGGTCAATTCAAGGTCCAGCCCGGAAGCCTCGTCTCCACGGCCGTGGCGAGTTCGGATCCGGCCCAGAACAAGGTTCGACGGGAATGAACGCGGGCGGGATTTCGGCACCTTTCATCCGTTATCCCATCGGCACCTCGCTGCTGATGGCCGGCATTCTCTTTGTCGGTCTCGTCGCCTATCCCCTGCTGCCGGTCGCGCCACTGCCACAGGTGGACTTCCCGACCATCCAGATCACCGCCAATTTGCCGGGCGGCAGCCCCGAGACCATGGCCTCGTCGGTAGCCCAGCCGCTCGAACGGCAATTCGCCCAGATCCCGGGCATCGCCCAGATGACCTCGACCAGCTATCTGGGCACCGCCTCGATCACTATCCAATTCGACCTCAACCGCAGCATCGACGGCGCCGCCAACGACGTGCAGGGCGCCATCAACGCCGCCAGCGGCCAGTTGCCGAAGAACCTGCCCTCGCCGCCGACCTACCGTAAGGTCAACCCGGCAGATGCCCCGATCCTGCTGTTGTCGGCAACCTCCGAGACATTGCCGCTGACCAGCGTCAGCGACGCGGTCGACGCCCAGCTCGCCCA
This sequence comes from Bradyrhizobium sp. 21, assembly GCF_023073335.1. Taxonomy (GTDB): domain Bacteria; phylum Pseudomonadota; class Alphaproteobacteria; order Rhizobiales; family Xanthobacteraceae; genus Bradyrhizobium. The sequence continues at coordinate 969,682 of NZ_JADPJG010000002.1, read as the reverse complement.
GCAGATCAGTCAGCTTGCAGGCGTGGCGCAGGTGTTCATCGGCGGCCAGCAGAAACCTTCCATCCGCATTCAGATCGACCCGGCCAAACTCGTCGCCAAGGGTCTGTCGATGGAGGACGTGCGCAGCCAGATCGCGATCACCACGGTCGACAGCCCGAAGGGCAACATCGACGGCCCGAAGCGCGCCTACACGATCTACGCCAACGATCAGCTCACCCAGTCGAAGGACTGGAACGACGTGGTCATCGCCTATCGCAACGGTGGTCCGCTCAGAATCCGCGACATCGGCCAGGCGGTCAGCGGCCCCGAGGACGCCAAGCAGGCGGCCTGGGCCAACGGCAAGCGCGGCGTGTTCCTGGTGATATTCAAGCAGCCAGGCGCAAACGTCATCGAGACCGTCGACCGGATCAAGGCCACCCTGCCTCGCCTCGTGGCCGCGATCCCGCCCGCGATCAAGATCGAGCTCATCAGCGACCGGACCACGACGATCCGCGCCGCTGTCGAGGACGTCCAGTTCACGCTGCTGCTGACCATTGCACTGGTGGTGATGGTCATCTTCATTTTCCTGCGCAGCTTCTGGGCGACCGTCATTCCCACCATCACTGTGCCGCTGGCACTGCTGGGCGCGTGCGCCTTGATGTGGGTGGTCGGCTATTCGCTCGACAATCTGTCGCTGATGGCACTCACGATCGCGGTGGGATTCGTCGTCGACGACGCCATCGTGATGCTCGAGAACATCACCCGCTACATCGAGGAAGGCGAATCGCCGATGGCGGCCGCCTTCAAGGGCTCCAAGGAAATCGGCTTCACCATCGTGTCGATCAGCATCTCGCTGGTCGCGGTGCTGATTCCGCTGCTGCTGATGGGCGGCATCATCGGACGCCTGTTCCGCGAATTCGCCGTCGTGCTGGCGATGACGATCTTCGTCTCGATGTTCGTGTCGCTGACGCTGACGCCAATGATGGCCTCGCGCTTCCTGCGCGCCCATGGCGAGGTGACCCACGGCAAGTTCTACCAGTGGAGCGAACGCGGATTCGACTCGATGCTGCGCGGCTACGAATGGGTGCTCGACCATGCCCTGGCCTGGCGGCGGACGACGCTCGCGATCTTCTTCGCGACCCTTGCCTTGTCGGTCTATCTGTTCGTCCTGATCCCGAAAGGGTTCTTCCCGCAGCAGGACGTCGGCCTGATCACCGCGACGTCGGAAGCCTCCCAGGACATCTCGTTCGCGGAGATGCAGCGCCGCCAGGTCGAGCTCGGCAAGATCGTGATGGACGATCCCGACGTCGCAACGATCGCGATGAACATCGGCGGCAGCGGCCGCGCCGGCAACAACGGCAACATGTTCATCACATTGAAGGCACGCAATGAGCGCGGGGCCTCGGCGCAGCAGATCATCGCGCGGCTGCGTCCCCAGCTCGAGAAGGTGTCCGGCGCCCGCCTCTACATGCAGGCGGCCCAGGACGTCCGGCTCGGCGGCCGGCCGACACGTACGCAATTCGAATTCACGTTGCAGGACGCCGATCTGGCCGAGCTCAATGACTGGGCGCCGAAGATTCTCGCCAAGATGCAGACGTTGCCGCAACTGCGCGACGTCGCGACCGACCAGCAGACCCGTGGCACCACGGTTCAGCTCAAGATCAACCGCGATACCGCAGCGCGCTACGGCATCCAGCCTCAGCTGATAGACGACACGCTGTACGACGCCTTCGGCCAGCGCCAGGTCACGCAGTATTTCACCCAGCTCAACACCTACAAGGTGATCCTGGAAATCCTGCCGGAGATGCAGGGCAGCCTCGAAAGCCTGAACAAGCTCTATCTGAAATCGCCACTGACCGGGGACCAGGTGCCGCTGTCGACGTTTGCGACCTGGAGCACCGATCCGGTCCGGCCGCTCTCGATCAGTCACCAGGGCCAGTTCCCGGCGATCACGATCAGCTTCAACCTTGCGCAGGGCGTCGCGCTCGGCCAGGCCACGGAGGCCGTGCAGAAGTCGATGGCCGATCTCGGCGCGCCGCCGACGCTCAATTCGAGCTTCCAGGGCACGGCACAGGCGTTCCAGCAGTCGCTGGGCACCGTGCCGCTGCTGATCCTCGCGGCGCTGGTCGTGGTCTATCTGATCCTCGGCATCCTCTACGAGAGCTACATTCATCCGATCACGATCTTGTCGACATTACCCTCGGCCGGCGTCGGTGCGCTGGCGATCCTGATGGCGGCCGGCTTCGAGTTCAGCCTCATTGCGTTGATCGGAGTGATTCTGCTGATCGGCATCGTGAAGAAGAACGGCATCATGATGGTGGACTTCGCCATCGCCGCGGAGCGCGACGAGCACAAGACGCCGGCGGAATCGATCCGCCAGGCCGCGCTGTTGCGCTTCCGTCCGATCATGATGACGACGATGGCCGCCCTGCTCGGCGGCGTGCCGCTGATGCTCGGTCACGGCACCGGCGCCGAGATCCGCCAGCCGCTCGGCTACGCCATGGTCGGCGGCCTGATCGTCAGCCAGGCGCTGACGCTGTTCACCACCCCTGTCGTCTATCTCTATCTCGACGAGCTCAACAACTGGTTCTCGAGATGGGGCCGTCCCGATGACGGCGAAGGCGACGAGACGGTCGAGCACGGCAGCGTCAAGCAAGCCGCCGAGTAGGCTTGCGCCGCGCCGCGCGCGACGCTACAGCGAGGCGCTCGGTCTACGCCAACGCGGTCTCGCCATGCCCATGCAATCCAGACTTGTCGCCCTCGCCGCCGCTCTCCTGCTGTCGACCGGCGCCGCGCATGCCCAGCAGGGGGCCAAGAAGAATGCAGCTCCCCCTGCCGCGCAGCCCGCGCCGGCCCCGACGCAAGCACAGGCTGACGGCGCTCCGGCGCAGCAGGCCGGCTGGGTCGTGCGCTGCACCAGCGTCAGCCGCGACGCCCCGCTCGAATGCGCGATGGAGCAGAACGCGGTGCTGACCAAGACCGGCCAGACCATCGTCCTGATCAACATCCGCATCGCGCCCGATACCCGCTCGCCGGTCGCGCTGCTGCAATTGCCGCTCGGCCTCAACCTTCCCATCGGCGCCAAGCTCCAGGTCGACGAGGGCAAGACGGTCGATCTCCAGATCCAGACCTGCGAGAACCGCGGCTGCTACGCCTCGACGCCGATCGCGGCGGACCTGCTTGCGGCCCTGCGCTCGGGCAAGCAGTTGAAGGTCTCCTTCCAGAACATGGCCAAGGAGTCGATCGCGATCCCAATGCCGCTCACCGACTTCGCGGCGGCTTACGACAAGATCAAGTAGCGAGGCGAAATCCGTCACCCGCCCAAATAGGCCTCCTGCACCTGCGGATCCTGTGCAGCGCCGCCACCGTGCCTGACAGCACGCTCTTGCCGACCCGGAGCACGGTGGCGAAGTCGGAGACTTCGAGCGCGAGCTCGATCGATTGCTCGGCGAGCAGGATGGTCAGGCCCTCGCGATGCAGGCGGCCGAAGGTTTCGTACATGGGCCCGAGCACCGCGGGGCTAGGCCAAGTGACGGCTCATCCAGCATCAAAAATTTCGGGTCGCTGATCAGCGCGCGGCCGACCGCGAGCAGCTGCGGCTCACCGCCGGACTTGGTGCCGGTGCGGTGGTTGCGCCGCTCCTTCAACCGCGGAAACTCTCGTAGACGCGCTCGAGCAATGTGACCCTGCGCGACCTGTCGTGCAGCGGCGTCGCGCCGAGCATGAGGTTGTTCTCAACGCACTGCTGCACGAACAGCCGCCAGCCTTCCGGCGACAGCGCGAGCCCCTTGCGCACGATCGCAAACGCTCTCTCGCCGGCGATGTCCTCGCCGCGAAAGCTGATCGTGCCGGAATGGACCGGGATGAGGCCCGCGATCGCATTCAGCAGCGTTCGATCCGACGTCGCCTGGTTTTGCCGAGACCACGCAAGCGCAGTCCCGCCCGAACCGGTAGATCCTATGGGTGAGCGAAGCGATACCCGGGACAGTCTCAGCAGGCGTTCCCGGATGTAGCTTTCGCTCGCCCGGGCTGCGGGTATCCCCGCAATGCCTTCCTCAGCGAGCGGGCAAGACAGACGCTCCTCTGACTGCGGAGGCAATCGCGCTGAGAGGGGGAGCAGGCGGCGGCCGTTCAGGCGCGGCAAAACGTCATCGCGCACATATCCACGCGCCGATGAGATCGCTGGACCGTTGATGATCGGTCGCGACACCAAATTGAGTGCCCCGATTTCCCAATCGTGCGGGCACGGCACCGACCCATTCCATGCCGGAGTGTTTCATTGGCGCTTTTGGGGCGAGGCCCTTGGTGACTGCGTGAGAGATGACGCCATGGGTCTTCTCCTTCAGCAACTCGATCATCCTACCCCGGGAGATCGTTCGTATCCAGGCGAGGTAACGTGAGGGCATGATCGTGTCCCAGGCGAGCTACTTCGACCTTTGTCGTAACTCCGACGGCACAACTACGCTCTTTCAACAACTCGAGAAGCGTCTGATTGTAGACACCATAGGGATAGCACATCACCCAGCCATTTGTGCTTGCACCCAAATCGTTGAGGAATGCCAGCGATGCATCGATTTCATCTGCTTGCTTCGCCGGTTCTAGACGATCCATAAAGTAATGCGCGGCCCCATGGCTTCCAACATACATTCCGCACCGAATCATCATGCGCAACTGGTCGGGCGACATATACAGTTCGTGTGCAAAGGCCGCCTCATCGATTCCGACGAATTGTTTAAACAGTCTCGTAGCCAATTCGTGCCGCAGATCTTCGGGCAGCGCATGCTGCAGCATGCGCTTAATGAAAATCACAACCTCTGAATCCAGGCGCGACGCATGCGCTAATTCGGTCCAATAGTCCTCAAACGTCCGCACACCATTGACGCCCTGATGCGCCGCGACGAAAGCGCGGATCTCAGTCACAAGCGATTGATGGTCCGACGTGCTAGCAAGAACGAAATGGATGCGGTTCACGTCCAGGAGTTCGCGATTGGCGACAGCTCGCGCGGGAGGAAAAAAGGAACCTTGCCAACCGCGCTCGTGCAAGAGAGGAAACACAACCTGGTAGTGATCCATATAGCCATCGTCAAACGTTAGCCACGCCGCATTCTCGGGGAGCACGCCGTCACCGTGTGCCGCGGCGACGACCTGCTCAGCGGTTACAACTTTGTAATGATGCGCCAGATAATCCATTTGGCGCCGGAAACTTTGAATGTCACGTCCTTTGATCGCGGGATATCGGCTACGCGCCAGATCACGGACATAATGATACATAACGATGGTCAGCGACATCTGTCTTCACCGCGCCTCAACCCCCGGAGGACAGGCGCCTATAGCACATTTCCCTCGTTCTCTTGTAATAAATTTTCCACCCCAACTTGACTATCACATTTGGCGAAGCCAATAATTCTGCTCTTCGCAGAGTGTCGACACTTTTGATGACGGCGAATGATTCGTCACGATAGTCAAATCGTGCATCAGCGTTGCGGTTTTTGGCGAAGAAGTTTGACGCGAGGCGCACATGCATGAAATTCGTCTAGCGCAAAAAAGCGATCGAGCAGCCCTCATTCAATTCATCGATCAGCACTGGAAAAAGAACCATATCTTCGTCACATCCGACGAAATATTTGATTGGCAGCATTTCGACCGCATCAGCGGAAAATACAACTTCATTATTGGCGTAGAGCGCGCGACCCAAGCGATTCATGGCGTTCTCGGCTTTATACCGCTGGCGCATTTTGATTCTGAAATTCCATTTGAGCGTCTTTGTTGGATGGCCATCTGGATGACTCAGGATGCGGCCAGAGGACATAAATTGGGACGGCGCCTCCTTTCTTACCTGGAGGAAAGCGTAAAGCCAGACGTCATTTCGACCGTTGGGGCCAGCGAAATGACGTTGGCTATGTATCAGGCCAGAGGCTATCAAACAGGGCGCCTAAGTCAGTATTATATTCTCAATTCGGAGCAATCAAACTTCAGCCTCATCGCGGTGAAAGACACAAAAAGGATTCCCGACAAAGCGGGAACAAGCGATGCCAATAAGAGACTTCAGCCGGCCTTCGAAAACGATATCATTGCCGACACTGAAAATTGCTTTCGCGCCCAAATAGACTTTCCGCCTAAAAGTCCGCGCTACCTTATCAATCGCTATCTTCGACATCCCGTTTATCACTATCAGATTTACTTGATCCGCGACCGCAGCGAGACGACGGGCATCGTGGTCACCAGGATTTGCAGTCATGCGGGAGCCAAAGCCATAAGAATAGTCGACTTCATAGGCCCCTCTGACGCGTTGAGCGGGCTTTGCGACGAGTGGAATTATCTGCTGAAGTCGACGAATGCCGAGTATATCGATTTCTATAACCAGGGAATTGATGACAACCATCTACGGGCGTCAGGATTTGTTCGCCGAGAAATGGGAGACGCAATCATTGTCCCCAATTATTTTGAGCCGTTCTTCAAAGCTAATGTTGAAATTGACTACTGCATTAGCCTGCCCCCAGGGCAAGCCTATAGGATTGTCAAAGGCGATAGCGACCAAGACCGTCCCGCCCAAAATGCGACGTCCATGTTTTGATTGCCTTCGCTTCCATCTGTAGGATTTGTTGTTCTTCGAGGCGGGAGCAGCTATGGGCCAATCTGGCGCAAGATCATCATCGCGGCGCCCGCCTGCCTTGCACCGAGGCGAGCCTTGATCTGATCTAGGATCGCGGCATCTGGCGATCCTGCAATCGTGGGCTCACCCGATCACGTCGCTGGCCCTCAGCAGCGTCCTGAAGCCGCCATAGATCATGCGCTTGCCGTCGAACGGCATGCCGTCCAACTTCAGCCGCGGGTCTGCCATCACCTTCTTGTTGACGGCGTCGCGCGTCTCCCGGTCGCGATAGACGATCCAGGAGAACACCACGATCTCGTCCTCCTTCGCCATCACCGCGCGCGGAAAAGAGGTGAGTTCGCCATAGGGCACGTCGTCGCCGATGCATTCGACATAGTCGAGCGCACCGTGCTCCATCCAGATCGCACAGGCCGTTTTCGCCAGCGCCTCGTAGGCCTCGATCTTGTCCTTCGGCACGGCCAGCACGAAACCATCGACATAGGGCATCACGAATCTCCTTGGAGTTGCATATGTCCAAGGACGATGGGGCGCGGTGCGATCCGACACCGGCGACGCGAGCTCAGATGAGGCAAACCGCCGCGCGCAGCGGCGCGTCGAGCAGGCTTTGCAGCCGGCGGCAGGATCGGATTACGGTCTGAGACAAGCGCCGGAATTGGCTGGGGAACTAGGATTCGAACCTAGACAAACAGAGTCAGAGTCTGTTGTGCTACCGTTACACCATTCCCCAACGGAATAGCCGAACAAATTCAATGGCTTATTGACTTGCCCGACTGCGGCCGGAAGCGCGTTTGGCGCAAATCACGGCTCAGGCGTGGCAGCGTTCTACCCGCTCGGCTCTGGGCTGGCAAGCACGGCGGTGGATGAGCCTGTGAGGCTTCAGGCCTGGGCCAATTTGTCGATCTGATCGGCGGACCGATCGGCTTCCGGATAGAGGAAATGAAGCTTGCGAATGACCGGCCGGCCGGTAACCCGGGTGACCAGCTCGGGTCGGTGCGCATAGAGCAGTTTCAGCGGATCGGGAATTTCCGGTGCCGGAGGACGCTCCCACACCTCGTTGCCGAACCCCAGCACCTCCGTGCTGTAGACACTCATACAGACTTCCGAAAGAAGGTAGTCGCGCTCGTGCTCACGCTCGCGATCGGGTTCGCTGCCCGAGCCAAACCGCTTGACCCGACGGTCGATGAACTCCTCGATAGCCCGCACGAGAAATGCGTCCGCCGACACCGCCTCCCGCAGCCGCGGCGCGAAATCGCTGAACTCGGCCGTCTCCGCGACTTCATCCCAAAAGGCAACCCGACCCTTTGTGCCTGCGCCGGCCTTGCGGGCAATCCGCTCAATGAGACTGGAGACCTGCTCTGCCTCCTTTCTTGCCTTGTTGGTCGCCGAATTGACGGTGAAGTAGCGTCCCGTGATCAGGCGATCCAGGACCAGGAGGCGGTCGGCGACGACAATCAGGTACTCTTGGGATTGCACGATGTATTTTTCAAAGAGCGCCGTCACGCCGGCCGCCGTGCGATATTTGGTGTGGGGATAGAGGCACACCGGCACGAAATATCGGTCCTGCAGAGTCATGTCCGTATCTCCTCGACTACAGATCCCACGGCGGCGGCGGTCTTCAGAACCGGTTGCACACCTGCGGACGCCCGCACCTCGCGCCGCCGCTTTGACGACATGCGATTGTCATTGCTGCGCTCATCGACCCGGGCGTCGAAGACCGGCTTCTTCTTGGCCGAGAACTGGCCGACATAGCCTTCGTAGATCACGGCGTCCCCGTACCGGCGGATCAAGCCAAACTCCCCGACTTTGCAATAGCCTTCCCCCGAGCCCGCACTCCATTTCACTGCCATGCCTTCAGGGAAGAGTTGCCATCGGCCCCGGCAGCCCGCCGCCGTAATGTTTTTTTCGGTCCTGTTCGCAGCAAACAGGGACGCTTCGCACGCATCGTCCAGGACAACGGAGAACTCGGGTCCTTGTCGCGTGATCAGTTCGACGAGCTTTCCAGCAGCCGCAGGCAGCCGACCGCGCGTGATGTAGCGCTCAGCAACCTGCGCAATGACACACAGGACGAATGCAAACAGACCGATCTGGGCCGCGATGAAAAGGCTCGTGTAGGTCCCGATCCGAAGCACCGCCGGTGTAAGGTCTATCTTGTTGCCGACCGCGAACGCCGCGAGGCTCATCGGAATGCTCAACCGGCTGGTCAGAAAGCCGATCAAGACCATGATCAGCGCTCCCAATGCGGCTCGGGCCGCCGTGCTGCGCCAAAATCCGTCTTCGATCAACCGCCCGTCGCTCAGCACGACGACGATGGCTGCCATGACCGTTGCGAGCGGAAACCACGGAAGCGCCCCGGCGATCGCAGCTCCTGTCTCGCCCGAAGACATCCTGGCGCCGATCACCGCAATGATCGACAGCGTGGTGTTGCCGAGCGCGGTTCCCACCATGATCGGCGTGACATAGCGGAGCAACGGTCTTTCGCGATTCAAATCGTTGAGATCGAACCATTCGCGTCGCGCAATTCTCGCGTTTCGAACCGCGAGCGCCCCGAAAATCGTGGAGAAATAGAATGCCGCCGTGAGCCACGTCCACGCAAAAAGTCCAAGCGTACCCGTCGGGATGCCTAGCCCGGGGAGCCAGTCGCTGCCGATATGCTGCACGACAAACTCGCTGAAGGCCTGGGTTGAATAGCCGGTGAAGATCGACAACATCGCAAGGGAGATGAATGACAAGCCGGCGAGCGGACCAATGGCGTGACCCTGCCCCTTGCCAGGCTCATCGGCGATGACGAAGCCGAGGCGCGCCACGACATCCAGGCTGTCAGCCTCGTTCCTGACGGTGGAATGAACGCCGCACGCGACAAACGTGTACAGCCGATCGCGAAGATCGCGAACTTCGCTGAGCGTTCCGAGATCCGTGGGGTTGCCGCCCTTCAAGAACTCGCCGACGTGCTCGCGCACGAGTTCGACAAGCGCGATATGTTTTGCGGCGATGCTGTCGAGCTCGTCTCTGTAATTGGCGAAGAAGATCGGATCGATACCGGCACCGTCCCGCCTTCGTTCTGACAGCGCGGCGAGCACGCCTCCGACGCAGTACCAGGTGTGGAGAATCTCGTCGTCCTCTCTCAGCTTGCCGAGATCGCCGGTCAGCGCGGTCGCCGCTCCGGGTTGGCCCACCAGCTTTCTGGTCTGGCACTGGTAAACGCCTTGCTCGAAAGTGAACGGCGAACTGCGCATCTGCGCGACGGTTCGGCGAACGCAGTCGGGGATGCGCGCGACAGAATGCAGGAATCCGCGGATGCGCTTCTCCAGTTCCTTGAGGCCCGGCACGTTCTGAAGCGTGACCAACGCCAGCGCGACTGCCAACGGCAGCCCGTCGATCGTCTTCGACGCATCGCTACCCGCACCAATGCTGGAAACCGTAGTAAAGAGCTCCGGCATGAGCGAAAAAGCCACGTACATGACAATCATCGCTCCGACATAGGCCCATTTGGCGCGGGCGTACCGACCGTAAGAGGTGGAGAACCGAGGCTTGTAGCGGGAGAAGTATTCCGACTGGCTGTCGCAACTGGGCTCGTCGAAGCGAGACCACGAGTACATTCCGACCATGACGGCGCCGAAGGCGAACGCGATGATCCATTTTCCGGCGCTATCGAGCATCATGGCGAGTACTCCTGTTTCCAGCCATGCTTGTTTGGCTCCGCCGTGGCGGAGCCATATCCAAATTCAATTGCCGCGATTACATTTCCATTGACGTGTGATTTGAGCGTGAGCCGACCGTCAACACGTCATTCAGTGGGCGTCACAGATGCGGACGACGATTTCACCCTTGCCGTTCGCGATCATCACCTGGCCATATTCGTCCTGCGGCGGGCTCTCTTCGTAGCGGAGCGGGATCGTCGTGATCGCGTCCTGTGCTTCACCACCCTGCTGCAGCGTGTTCACGTCGAGGATCAGGATCTTCGGGTTGACGCCCTGTGGCGAGCGCTTGGTCAGGCGGGCCTGCCAGCCATTGGTCGGTACCCGCACGTGGCCAATCATGATCAGCTTGGGCGGCGCGCCCGGGGCGCGGTCGATCCAAGCCTTGAATGTGTCTCTCAGCAGGACAGTCATGACGCTCTCCCCTCTGCCAAGTTGCGCGATCGTTCGATGCTGGAGCCAACATAGACCGGCGACGCGAAGCCGAACGTGAATGGCCCGTGAATGCGATGCGCGGGCCAGACTCCGTGCCGATGGCCGGACCTTGATGCCCGCGCGCCGCAGGCTGAGGAACGTCGTCGGACCGTGACGACACCTTGTGCCGCTGACAGCGGCATGTCGGGCGACGCGAACAAGGCAAATCCCACTCGCGCACGAGTTGCCGGCGACGTGGCAACTGGCTCACGGGCGGGCGCAGGCGGCTGAAAAACGGCCATTCACGCTCGTTTCACGCCGGTCGGGTCGAAGTGAGGAGCGTTTTCCATTTCGCCCGTCAGGTCGCATTTCGATCAATCCGCAACCCTTGACCATCTGGCAACCCAAGATGTACCATTTGCGCATTGCACCACATCCGGCGGGCTGCATTCCTGAGCTCACGTGTCATTGGCTTCGCGGACAACGCGAACCGATCATCTGCATTCCACCAAGCATCGGCTCCCGGGACCTGCCCTCCTACACTGTCGTCGACGATGTCGACGGGGGATGGGACGAGATGTCGGGAGTCAACGGCGATACGGCGGTTGGCGAAAGCGCGTCCGGCCGCCTCAGGCTCAATATCATCGGAGCATTTTCGGCATCGGTGGACGGGCACGAGATCGGACTCGGCCGAAAGGCGCAAGCGCTTCTCGGCTACATGATGCTCTCCTCCGCACGCCACTTGCCCAGGACCAAATTGATCGGGCTACTCTGGAGCGAGAAGGAAGACCCGCTCGCGAAGGGTTCGCTGCGTCAATCGCTCAGTCAGATCCAGCGCGAACTGAAGGCGCGCGGCTGCTCGCACTTCCATGCAGACCAGATGCACGTGGCGCTCGATATCGAACGGGTGGCGTGTGACGTGATGGAGATCATCTCGGATGCCGAGCGCGGTGTCGTCCATCCAACCCTGCTCGCACACGAACGCCTGACCGACGATATTCTCGACGATCTCGAAGGTGTCGACCCGGCATTTTCGGACTGGCTGGCCGAGACACGGCCGCTGATTCACGAACGGCTGATCGATGCACTGGCGAGGCTGCTGCCGGATGAGGGGCAAACGATCGTCACGGCCACCGCGGAAGCTGCGGCGAAGGCCATGTACCGACTGGACTCCGAGAACGAGCGGGCCGTTCGTGTTCTCATCAGGAGCCACATCGCGGCTGGAAGCATCGGTGCCGCGCTGGCGGTCTATGCCCGGCTCTGGCGCCAGCTCGAAGATACTTACGACATCGAGCCGCACAAGCTCACGCAGGACTTGATTGCCGGCTTGCGACAGCAGCAGCCCGAGACCGTCGTACGCCCGGCGCTGCCCTTTGTAGCGGCACCGGCCGTCGGCCTGGTCGGATTTGACGCCAGCCGACCATCGGTTGCCGTTCTTCCCTTTCGCGCGCTGTCGCCAACGCTGGAGCCTCAATTCACGATCGGTATCGTGGACAGTGTCGTCCAGGCCCTGTCGAGCTTGAAGGAGCTGTTCGTCATATCCCGGGGATCGACGATGATCCCGATGTCGCAGACGCTGGATCTGCGCGCCATCGGCCGTGATCTCAATGCGCAATATCTGCTTCATGGAACCATTCAGCGCGCCGGCGACCAGATCCGGATCTCGACCGAACTGGTGGCCGCCGAAACAGTCGAAGTCGTCCGCGTCGATCGCCTCAGCGGAACTGCGGCCGACGTCTTCGACCTGCAGGACCGCATCGCCGTCGAGGTCATCCGCTCGCTGGCGCCTCAAGTCCGCGACCGGGAGCTTCATCGCGCGATGCAGAAGAGACCAGACGATCTCGACGCCTACCAGCTGGCCCTGGTCGGCTACGACCAGATGTTCAGTCCGGACTACACGACATTCGTGACGGCGCGAACCAATTTCGAACGGGCGCATGTCCTCAGTCCCAATTGGGCGCCGCCGCTGTCCTACAGCGCCATCTGGCACATGCAGCGCGTGGCGCGCGGGTGGTCTGCGAACGCACTGAACGAACGCGAGACCGCGCGGGCGCTTGCCGAACGAGCGCTGGAGCGCAATTCGGCCGATCCGCTTGCCAATGCCGTCGGCGGCTACACGCTGTCGCAGTGCAAGCACGACCATACCGGCGCACTCAAGCAGCTCGACCGTTCGCTCGAGCTCACGCCGAATCTGGCACTCGCATTCGCGTACCGGGCCGCCGTGCATGTTCGCTGCGAAAACTACCAGGACGCACTACGCGACGCGGCCATCAATCTGCGCCTTTCGCCGCGGGACCGGCACGCCTGGTTCGCGGAGATGATTTCGGCTCAGGCGCACTTTGCCATGAAGGATATTGCCCCCGCCATCGAGCACGCGATGCGGGTCGCGACACTCCTGCCCAACAATCAGGTGAACCTGCGGGTTCTCGTCGCTGCTCTCATGGAGAGCGGACGTCTCGCCGAGGCGCAGGCCCATGCCCGTTTGCTCATGAAGGCAGGCGAGATCGACATGGGATGGATCGCGCTGTCGCCGTGGCCGAAGCCGGCCTTGACGCGCATCGAAGCGGCGCTCTCCCGGCTGGCGTCGACGCTTCGGCACGGAAGCACCTAAGGCGGTACCAACAGATCGCAACAGAGGAGGTCGATATGGCAGGCGGATATGGGGGATACGGCGGGTACGGCGGATACGGGGGATATGGAGGCTACGGCGGATATGGCGGTAGTGGCGGAGCGGGCGGCGTCATGTTCGCCGATCGTGCCCGGCTCCAATTCGGAAAGGATCCAGAAATCGCCGGCGTCAGGTTCAATGCCAAGGGCTTTGGCATGTCCCTGTGGTCCACCCGCTGGTATGCGTGGGTGGTGATGTCCGATCTTGCCCGTCGGGCCGATTGGCTCGACAGACTGGGCGGGTTTGCGCTGCTCGGGGCCGGACCAACCCCATGGGACAGTGCCCTCGATACCGACATCGCCAAGTTGAAAGAGATGGCATTCACCGAGCGCCCTGAGGCGATCGACGAAATCGTAACCGAGGCTGACGAATTCATCAGCAAATTCCTGCATCTCGTGTCCGCGACGGCGACGACACACCCGGCGACATCGCGCATGCTGATCGTCGCCGACGCGCTCACGGCGCTGATCTCGATGCACTACAAAGCTCATTTCAATCGTCCACGCCCCACGCAGGTGGTCCCGGGATTCATGTCGCCGATCCAGCACGGGGGGCACGCTTCATTCCCAAGCGGACACGCGACCCAGGCCCACGTCTTTGCGGCGCTTCTCACGGAAGTGATGCCGAATTGGCTCGGGGACCCGGCTCCTACACCGGCGGCGCCCGAGCGAACCACGATCGGAAAGTCGCTTGGCGCTCTTGCCGATAGGATCGCGCGGAATCGCGAAATCGCCGGTCTTCACTATCCATCGGATTCCAGGGCCGGGGTGACGCTCGCGGCGGCTATTACCGGCAAAATTCTCCTGGATCGGACATATCTGCCGAAGTTCGCAGACCTCGTCGACAACGCCAGGAGCGAGTGGGGCAAAACTGGCGCCTTCCCAGGAGGGAAACATGTCCAAGAATAATGGCCACGGCTTCTACGAAGTCGTGCCGGCCGGCTTCAATCTTCTCGACGCGGCGGCCGACAAGCTCGACCTCTACGGCATTCCGCAAAGACCGGATGCCGCCAACGAGCCGCGCTTGTACGCGTTCTGGAAAAGACTCGTCTCGCCGCCTTTCACGGCAAGGCGACCGACCTTCAGCGACATCGATCCTCCGTCGCTGGCAGGTCCGCGCGAATCGCTGGAGAATTGGTCGGGAGCGCTAATCTCTTCGCCCTCACCAGACCGGTTCGTATTCGCAGCGGCCGGATGGAGTGCGCCGGACGTCCGTCTCCCGTCAACACCCCCACTCTTCACGCCCTCGGACGATCCAAGATCGCTGTTATGGGTCGGCCTCGACGGCCACGACGGCACGGTACCGAACATTTCCCTTGCTCAAATCGGTACCGGCCACTGGCCCAATCACAAGCCCCAGCACTTTGCGTGGTGGGAGTGGTGGCGCAACTCCGCGGCGGATGAGGTAACAGACACGCCACAACAGGGAATCACGCTGATCGACAACTTGCCAGTCAATACCGGCGACGAGATCCTCGCCGGTCTTGCGGTTCAGGTCAGCGGCGACGTCCTGTACTTCATCAAGAACCAGAGCACCGGCGAGTTTCGCTCGTTCCTCGCCCAGCCACCCGGCGTGATCGAGCCGCTCGGATCATCGGTGGAATGGGTAATGGAGCGGCCGACGGACCCGCCCAGCGGCCAGCTCTTTGCGCTTCCCGCTTATGGCTTCGTGGATTTCAGGCACTGCATGGCGCGAGCAGCCGATGGACCACTCGCGCCCGGCCGCTTGATGACGCTGGACGACAGCGCACACATGATCTCCATGCGCGAGGCTTTCGCGGATCCCTATCGTACCGTCACCGTCTCGAGCCCGGAGCCAAGGCAGGACAAGGACGGCTCGGTTGGCGTCAGATGTACGTTCCAGGAGCCGACATAAGCACCCACTGCGCATACACGATTGTCGCGCCAGCAGGACGCTTGCCGCCTAATCCAGCTTGATGTTCGCGGCTTCGATCACCTTCTTCCAGCGCGCGGTTTCCGCGGCGATGTAGGCCGCGAACGGTTCGGAATCCACCGCGACCGCGGCTGCGCCGAGCCCGGCCATCTTCTGCACCGTCTCGGGCTGCTGCATGAAGGCGCGGATCTCGGCCGAGAGCTTTTCGACGATCGGCTTCGGCGTCGCCGCGGGGACGAAGAAGCCGTGCCAGGCAACCGCCTCGAAGCCGGGCAAAAATTCGGCGACCGCGGGGACTTGCGGATCGAAGTCTGCGCGCTTCGGCGTTGCCGTCGCCAGCATCGCGAGCTGGCCGGTCTTCACCTGCGGCAGCAGCAACGGTACGTTGTCGAAGGCGAGATCGATCTGGCCACCCAGCAGATCCGTCAGCATCTGGCTCGAGCCCTTGTAGGGCACGTGCACCATCCTGGTGCCGGTCATCTGCTGAAACAGCTCGCCGGCGAGATGCTGCGAGGTGCCGACGCCGGCCGAGCCGAACGAAACCTTGTCCGGATTCGCCTTCAGAAAGGCGATCAGCTCCGGCACAGTGCGCGCCTTGATCTTGTCGGGGTTGACGACGAGAACGTTGGGCACGACGCTGATCTGGGCGACCGGCGCGAGGTCCCTGTCCGGCTGGTAGCTGAGCTTCGGCCCGTAGAGCGAAGGGTTGATTGCAAGTGCGGACGTGCTGGCAAGCCCGAGCGTGATGCCGTCGGGGGCGGACTTCGCCAGCCGTGTCACGCCGAGGATGGAGCCGGCGCCGCCGACATTCTCGACCACGAACGGCTTGCCGAACTTCACTTGCAGATGGTTCGAGACCATCCGCGCGAAAATGTCCGCGGTGCCGCCGGCAGCGAAGGGAACGATCACCGTTACCTGCTTGGACGGATAAGCGTCCTGCGCGTTCGCCGGCGACGTCGCCAGCATCACGACTGAGGCAAGAACAAGCCACATCGATCTCATCGAAGTTCCTCTGCATTTCCTGTTGTTGATCGGCTGCCGCGCGCGTGCGCGGAGATGGCTAGAACGCGACCTCGTACATGGTCTGAATCGCATCCCGTCCGAGGTCGCGCGGATTGTTGTCGAGCAGGCGACGAATGGCGTGCGCCTCGTCGGCCATCACGCCGAGATCGTCCCGGGGCACGCCGAGCGCGGACAGCCGCATCTCGATGCCGAGATTCTTGCAGAACCCGTAAGTCGCCTCGAACGCGAGCTTCGCATCACTCTGCGCCGGCAGTCCGAGTGCCGCCAGCACCGCCAGCGTCTTCGCCTCGGCCGCTGGCATGTTGAACGCCAGCGTGTGCGGGAAGATCACCGCACAGGCGAGCCCGTGCGCCACGTGATGGCGCGTGCCGAGCGGATAGGCCACCGCATGGCCGGCGGTCGTGTTCACAGGCCCGAGGCAATAGCCGCCATACAGCGAGGCCAGCGCCAGACCCGCGCGCGCCTCGCGATCGCCGCCATCGGCGACCGCACGCTTGAGATATTGGCCGACCAGCCGGGCGCCTTCGAGCGCGTAGAGGTCGATCGCCGGATGCGCCTTGCGGCTGGTATAGGCCTCGACGCAATGCGCCAGCGCATCGACGCCGGTCGCCGCGGTGATCTCCTTCGGCACGGTCATCGTCAGATCCGGATCGACGATGGCGATATCAGCCAGCATGAAGCGGCTCTGCACCGCCTGCTTGTTCTGGCTGACGGGATCGGTGACGAGTGCGCGGGTGCCGGCCTCGCTGCCGGTGCCCGACGTGGTCGGGATCTGCATCAGCGCCACGCTGCGGCCGGCCACCTTCTCGGGACCGACGATATCGGCAAAGGCGACCTCGGAAGTACAGAGCACTGCCACCAGCTTGGCGAGATCCATCGCGCTGCCGCCGCCGAAGCCGATGACGAGATCGGGCTTGACGTCGCGTGCCATTGCCACGGCCTTGTCGAGATTGGGCAGGTCCGGCTCGGGCTTCACCTCGCCGAACACCTTCACTGCACCCGGCAGCGCCAGCGTGTCGACGCGGCGCGCGTTGAAGGGGTCGGCAATCACCAGCGGTCGTTTGGCGCCGATGCGCTCGGCGAAGCGCGCCGCTGCGGTGATCGTGCCGCAGCCGAATTCGAGGACGGTGGGGCGAAGGATTTCGATGGGCGTGAAAGCGTTGGTCATCGTGGGCTCGATCTCGTCACTTGGATGCGGAGGCGCCAGCGGCCAGCCGTTCGGCATAGTCGATGGCCTCGATCAGGCTGTGCTCGTTGGCGATACCCTTGCCTGCGATATCGAAGGCGGTGCCGTGATCGACGGAGGTGCGGATGATCGGCAGGCCCAGCGTGATGTTGACGCCGGAGAGCTCCTGCCAGCGGCCGGTCGCGGGATCGATCTGGAAGCCGAGCAGCTTGACGGGGATGTGTCCCTGGTCGTGATACATCGCCACGGCGGCATCGTACTGACCGGCGCGCAGCTTGACGAAGATGGTGTCGCCGGGCACGGGACCGACGACATCGAGGCCGTCGGCGACCGCTTGCGCAATCGTCGGCGCTGACACGTCGATGTCCTGCCGGCCGAACAGACCGCCCTCGCCGGCGTGCGGATTGAGCGCGGCGATGGCGATCTTCGGGTTGGCGATGCCGAGCCGAAGCAGAGCATCGTTGGTGAGGTCGATAACCAGGCGCAGGCGCTCCGGCGTCAGACGCTTCGGCACGTCCTCCAGCGCCACATGGGTCGAGACATGGCTGACGCGCATGTTGCCGTGGGCGAGCAGCATCACCGAGCCGCGCACACCGGTGAGATGCGCCAGCATCTCGGTATGGCCAGGGAAATGATAGCCGGCCTTGTTGAGGGCTTCCTTGTTGAGCGGCGCCGTGACGATGGCCGCCGTCCGTCCCGCCTGCGTCAGGCGCACGCTCTGCTCGATCGCCTTGTAGGCGAAGCGTCCGCCGTCGGCGCTCAATACGCCGGGCTTGATCGGGTCGCCCTCGACGTCGGCCTGGAGGAAGCAGAGGTTCGGCCAGTCGCGATCCTCAGCGCTCACTTCCGGAATCGCAATGCCGGCACCGATCGTGGCCTTCGCGCCATTGAGCGCTGCGCCACTGCCGATGATCAGCAGACGCAGATCGCCCGTTGCGATCCGGTCCTTCAGCCCGACGCAGGCCTTGATGATGATCTCCGGCCCGATCCCGGCCGGATCGCCCATGGTGATGGCAAGATGGCGAGAGGTCATGTCGGGCTCTCCATGTTGAGCAAATGATTGGTGCGGAGCAGATCGCGCCAGAGCTCGCTGGTGCCAAATGCACCGGATTTCGAGATCACATCGACGCCGGCCCAGCGACCGCCCTGCAAGACCGAGCGCGGCAACCCCGGCACGATGCGTCCTGTCACCTGCAGGGCATGAGCGCCAAAGGCAACGCAGGCGGCCTTCAAGGTCTCTCCGCCGGCAACGATCAACGTGCCCGGCGGTTCAAGTGCCGCGATCAGCGCCGTCATCTCGCGCGCGATCCGCCGCGCCGCCTCGGCGCGGGTCAGACCGTCGGCGAGGGAGAACTTGACCAGCGCCACGCCATCATCGGCCAGCTTGCGTTGGACACGCATCGCGCCCTCATTTTCCGCAAGCGCAACGGTGGCATCACCGCAGGCAGCCAGCTGAGAGGCGGTGGCAATTTGGTCGGAGCCGAACAGCCCCAGCACCGGCAGCTTCAACCGGCCCGGCGCATCGGCGCGATGGCTGCGGGCGAGCGCCCCGGCCAGCCCGCCGCTTCCGCACCAGAGCAGGGGCCCCGGCATCCGCCGTCCCATGTCGACGACACGGTCGAGCTCGATATCGCTCTCGGCATCGAAAACCTGAACGCCGCCTTGCGAGAGCGTATCGGCCCGGCCCTGCCGCGCTTCGATGCCCTGGATTTGCAATTGGGTCAGGAGACTATCTCCGACCCGATGCCAATCGCCTTGCACGGTACGCGCAAATTGCTGGCCACCAACGGTGCGGCGCCCCTGATAGTCGAAGGCAGGCGCAACCACGCACGACGCCCAATGGCCACTACGCAGACAGGCGCCGAGTTCGGCGGCCCATGCGCCGCGCAGCAGGCTATCGACCTTCTTGTAAGCGATGGTCGCCTCGCGGAGCAACGGCGCCAGCCGACTGACGATCTCGACGCTCTCGGCCTTCGACCGCTCGCGGCTACCGCTGTCGATCGCGAGGCTTCCGGAATCCTGCGGAGTGGACGCTTCCGGCCAGGTGACGTTGAACGGTCCGCACAGACCGACGAACTCCGCGGCGGTGTCGAGCGCACCGGTGAGATCGTCGGCAAGCAGGCGGACGCTCGTCATCTCCCCGCGCCTCCGGCATTGAAAATCTTGCCCGGGTTCATCAGGCCCTTGGGATCGAGCAGTTGCTTGATGCCGCGCATCAGTTCGATATCGAGGGGATCGGTGACGCGGGCAAGCCGGCCGCGATTGGTGATGCCGATGCCGTGTTCGGCACTGATCGCCCCGCCCTGCGCCGCGGTCTCGTCGTCGACGATCTCGTTGATCTCAGCCACCAGCGCGGCGGTCGCCGCGGGGTCCTGGCAACGCGCGCGGTCGATCAGCGCGATCACGTGAATATTGCCATCGCCGATATGCCCGTGCATCACGACGCGCGCATGCGGCACGGCGGCGTTGATCCGGGCCTCGACATTGGTGACGAAGGCAGCCTGACGTTCCAGCGGCACCACGCTGTCGTGCGACACGACATAGCCGCTGCGCTTGTTGCCTTCGGACACGCTGTGCCTGACCGCCCAGATCGCCTTCGCCTGCGCGAGGTTGGACGCCAGGATGACGTCCTCAGTGAGCCCGGCCTCCATTGCGGCCGCGAGCACTGTGGCGAGCGGCTCATCGAGATCGACGCCCGCGAGCGTGTCGGTTAGCTCGACGATCAGATACCACGGCGTCGTCAGTTCGAACGGGATCGTAACATCAGGCACGGTCTCCGCGATCGCCTCGATCTGCGATCGCGACATGATCTCGAGGCTGCCGAGCCGGTCGCCGACTGCACCGCGCAGGCGTTGCATGATCTCGAGCGCCTGCTCGACGCTCTGCAATTTGAGTAGCGCCAGTGCGGAGCTGCGCGGCGGCGAGAATAATTTCAGCACGGCAGCGGTGACAATGCCGAGTGTCCCCTCTGCGCCGATGAAGAGCTGCTTGAGCGCGTAACCTGTGTTGTCCTTGCGCAGCGCACGGAGGCCGTTGAAAATCCTCCCGTCGGGCAGAACGACCTCCAGCCCGAGCACGAGATCGCGCATCGGTCCGTAGCGCAGCACGGCCGTACCGCCGGCGTTGGTCGAGATGTTGCCGCCGATCTGGCAGGAGCCCTCGGCACCCAGGCTCAAGGGGAAGTAGCGATCCACCGCACGGGCCGCATTCTGCACCTCGGCGAGGATGCAGCCGGCCTCGACGGTGATGGTGTTGGCGAGCGGACTGACGTCGCGCACGGCCCGCATGCGGTCGAGGCGGATCACGACGTTGGCCGTACGCTCGTCCGGCGTCGCGGCGCCGCACATGCCGGTGTTGCCGCCTTGCGGCACGATCGCGAGCCCCCGCCCGGCACAGTATTTGACGACGGAGGCGACCTCGGCGGTCGAGCCGGGCTTCACCACAGCGGCGGCGCGACCGTGGTAGCGCCCGCGCCAGTCCACCACATAGGGCTCCTGGTCGGGCCCGGACGCGATCACGTGCTTGTCGCCGACGATGGCGGCAAGCCCGGTCAACGCATCAGGGAAAGAGTCGGACATCGGATCGCCTCGTCGCGCGCCGCGCTAGGCGGCGCATGCCGTCGCATTCGCGAGCAGCTCTTTCACCTGTCCCGGCGGCAAGGATTCCAGCGGCGGCCGCAGGCGCTGCCATCCGGCGTGGCCGGTACGGTCGGCCGTCAGCGCCTTCAGCGAGGCCATCTGCGGGAAACGCGAGACCAACTCGCGCGCCTTGACGATGCGCGCCTGCGCCGCTTTCAGTGCCGCGTCGTCGTCGCTATCGCGAAAGTGCTTGTAGACATAGGCTAGGTCGCGCGCGATGAGATTGGAGGTTGCGGTGATGCAGCCGCCGCCGCCCTTGCGCAGCAGCGGGAGCAGCAACGGATCAGCTCCGACCAGGACCGAGAAGCCCGGGAAGCGTTCGACCATCGCGGTCATGTTGGCGAAGTCGCCGGAGGAATCCTTGATGCCGGTGAACGTCGCCGGGTAAGCCGCGCGCAACCGCTCGATCAGCGCATGCGAGATCGGCTGCGCCGACATCTGCGGGATATGATAGAGCACGATTTTGAGCCTGGCATCGCCGATGCGCTGCACGACTTCGCTGTAGGAAGCATAGATGCCGTCATCGGTGACGCCCTTGTAGTAGAACGGCGGCAGCATCACCACGGTATCGACCCCGACCGAGAGCGCATGACGCGTCAGGGCGATAGTCTCGCTGAGCGCGGCGACGCCGGTGCCGGGCAGAAGCCGCTGCGGCGCGATGCCGGCGGCGACCACCGCTTCGAGCAGCGCGGTGCGCTCGGCGGCCGAAAAGGAGTTGGCCTCACCGGTGGTGCCGAGCAGCGCGATGCCATCACAGCCTTCGTCGAGCAGATAGCGGCAGTGCGCGACGAAGCGCGCATGATCAGGGGCGAGCTCGGCGTCGAGCGGCGTCAGCGCGGCGGAGAACACGCCATGAGGGTGCAAAGATTGGGGGGGCAGCGATGATGTCGACAAACTTCCTCCGATCGTCAAATCGATGTTGTTCGGAATGCGAACATTTGTTATTAGCTTGGCCTGTCGTAAAATCAGCTTGCCGCCACGTCAAGGGCGACATGTCATGGCGAGGCATTAGAGCATGGCCAGGATCGAAAAGAAGGCCACAAAGCGCGCATCAGAAATGGGCGCAAAGAACCCCAAGAATTACGTCGCCTCGGTCGGCAAGGCCTTCGCCGTGCTCAAGAGCTTCACCAGCGAGGCCTTCGAGCTGACCCTGAGTGAGATTGCCGCACGCGCCGATCTCGATCGCGGGACGGCGTTCCGGCTGATCCAGACCTTGGTCGAACTCGGCTATGTCCAGGCCGTTCCGCAGAGCCGCCGGTTCCGCCTCGGGGTCGCCTGCCTCGACCTCGGCTATACCGTGCTGTCGCACGGATCGTTGCGGCCGATCGTCGAGCCGCTGCTGCGCGATCTCGTACCTGATGTCGGCGACGCGGCCTCGCTTGGGATCCTCGACGGCGGCGACGTGATCTATCTCGCGCGGATCGGCGCGGGCCTCGACCGCCACAAGATGGATCGCAGGCCCGGCACGCGCATTCCTGCCTACAGTGCCGCCCTCGGCCATGCCATGCTGGCGCATCTGACGCGAGACGAGCAGATCGAGCGGTTGGAGACACGGCCCCGCGTAAAGCTGTCGGAGCGGACGCTGACCGATCTCGATGCCCTGCTAGCCCGGCTCGATCAGGTGAAGAAGAAGGGCCATGCCGTCTCCGACGGCGAGAACGCCTATGGCCTACGCACGCTGGCAACGCCGATCTTCGACGCCCAGGGTCTTGTGATCGGCGGATTGAGCGTCACCGTTGATGCGATGCGTATGGACATGCCCACTTTCCGCGACCAGGCGCTGCCAAGGTTGATGCAGGTGACGCGGGAGGTGCAGGATCTCGCGATCAAATCGGGGTTGACGAGATGAGTGCGCCTGCCGCGCCTAAATCACTACCTGATCGAAGTCGGCGGCGATCCGCGTGTTCGGAAAAATCCTTGTCGCTTCGGCCAAAATCTCTCCGTCCCGATAGCGCCCCGACATGTGATTCAGCACGAGCTGCCCCACATTGTTTGCAGCGGCAAACGAAGCGGCTTCGGTCGCGGTGAGATGGCCGTAGCTCCGCGCGGTCGCGGCGTCCCGGTCGAGGAACGTCGCCTCGATCACCAGCAGATCGGCGTCGGCGACATGTCTCGAGAGCCCGTCAGTGGTTTCGGTGTCGCCGATCACGACGAGCTTCCTGCCGCCGCTGGGCGGTCCCAAAACCTCCTCGGGATCGATCGTTCGATCGGCGATCACGACCGGCCGTCCCGCGGCCAGTTCTCCGCGCAGGGGGCCGTCGGGGACACCAAGCGCCAAGAGTTGGTCGGACAAGAGATGGCGACGTGCGGGCGTTTTGAAGACGAAGCCGAAGCTGTCGGTGTCGCGGTGGCGGATCGGAAAGCTGTCGATGGTGAAGTCGCTGGCGTCGATGACCTGCCCTTCGGTCAGGGCTACGAATTGCACGGGGATCGGCGCCCTGCCCTCGCCCCACAGGCCCGCGAGCATGCGGGTGACGATGTCGAGCGTCCTCGGTCCCGCGTGAACGGTCATCGCGTCGGCGCTCTGGCGCAACCCCAGCGTCGAGAACAGGCCGGGGATGCCGAGCACGTGATCGAAATGGCCGTGCGTCAACAGGATGCGGTCGAGCCGCCGAAAGCCGGCGCCACTGCGCAGCAATTGGCGCTGCGTGCCCTCGCCGCAATCAATCAGGATGCGCTTGCCCGCGGCCTCGACGAGAAGGGCCGGATGGTTGCGCTCAGCCGATGGAACGCTTGCCGAGGTCCCGAGAAATGTCAGGGCGAACATGGTGGTCGGTATCCAGGCTTCACCCTCCCCAATGCCACGCGAGCAGCAGCGCGTACAGGCCCATCGATCCCGCATAGAGCGCGGCAAGGAGCGCGTATCCCGCGATCTGGCGACGGAGCGCCGCCTTCGGCGTGATCCACCAGTGCGATGCCATTAACCGTTCGGAAGGCACACTGGTCGCGACCAGCTCCCGCCCCGACCGGCGGGCAGATCTGGTTCCCGTTGCGCCGCCTCCTCATCCCGCTCTCAATATTGCATGTTCGATGTCCGCGTCAGATTTCGGCCGGACAGGATCGACACGGCGATGAGATACAATGGAGTTCGTGATGACCTCAGATGCCGCTGACTTGAACTACGGCTCGATTGGCGCACTGCTGGGCGCCCTGCATTCGCGCAAGGTCTCTGCGTCAGAGCTGCTCGCGCATACGATCGCGCGCATCGAGGCGCTGGACGGGCCAATCAACGCGGTCATCGTTCGCGATTTCGATCGCGCAAGAGACGCCGCGCGCGCCGCCGATGCCGCGCTTGCCCGCGGCGAGCGGCTGCCGTTGCTCGGCATCCCCGTGAGCCTCAAAGAACCGTTCAATGTCGTCGGCCTGCCGACGACATGGGGCTTTCCGCATTTCAAGGATTTTCAACCGGCGGAAGACGCCCTTGTCGTCTCGCGGCTCAAGGCGGCGGGCGCCATCATCATCGGCAAGACCAACATCCCGATCGGTCTGAGGGATTTCCAGAGCTATAACGAGATCTACGGGACGACGAACAACCCGTGGGACCTCGGCCGTTCCCCCGGTGGCTCCTCAGGCGGATCGGGCGCGGCGCTGGCGGCTGGTTTCGGTCCACTCTCGATCGGCTCGGATATCGGCGGCTCGATCCGGGTGCCGGCGCATTTCTGTGGCGTGTTCGGACACAAGCCAAGCCTCGGCCTGGTCCCGCTGCGCGGATACGGCATGCCGCCGGCACCGCCTGTCCCGGGCCAGGGTGATCTGGCTGTCGTCGGGCCGATGACGCGCACTGCCTCGGACCTTGCGTTGGCGCTCGACGTGATTGCCGGCCCCGACGAGACCCGCGACGGGATCGGCTATCGCCTTGCGCTGCCCGCCCCGCGCCATGACCATCTCAAGGATTTCAGGATCCTCGTGATCGATACCCATCCGCTGATGCCGACGGGTGACGCGGTGCGCTCAGCCATCGGACGATTGGCCGAGCGCCTCGAGCAATCGGGCGCGCGGCTGGCTCGCGCGAGCACGTCGCTGCCTGATCTTGCGGACTCGGCACGGCTCTACATGAAGCTGTTGAACGGAGCGAGAAGTCCACGTCTGACACCGGCCGCACTCGCAGAGGCGCAAGGGCTTGCTGCGGCACTCTTGCCCGACGACCGTAGCTTGCAGGCCGAGCGCGCCCGCGGATGGGGCATGAACCATCGTGAGTGGCTGGCGACCGACGCTATCCGCCTGCAATTGCAACAGCAGTGGTACCAGCTCTTCCGCGAGTTCGACGCAGTGATCTACCCCGCTGCCGCCGTGCCAGCCTTTCCACAGGACCAATCCGAGCCGTTCGACGCGCGGCAGCTCGACATCGATGGCAAGGCACATCCCTACGCCGATGCGTGCTTCATCTGGGCAGACCCCGCATCGACCTGCGGACTGCCCGCGACCGCCGTTCCGATCGAGCGTACGCCTTCGGGCCTGCCGGTCGGCGTCCAGATCATCGGACCTTATCTCGAGGACCGCACGACGATCGCGCTGGCTGGGTTGATCGAACGCGAGTTCGGCGGCTTCGTCCCGCCGCCGGCGCTCTCTGCGATGTAGTCCGCGAGGTGATAGAGGCCAGTGGCGTGGCAGCCATCACGTTCGCTCAACCGCCTGCATCTCGACTGCCTGCACCGCGACGCTCGCCACCTGCCGCAGCGCTTCGCGATCCGCGCCCGACGACGCCATCACGCCCATGCCGACCGCGACGGCCGAGACGTAGCGCGCCAGCGCTGCGGGATCTGTGCTCTCCTTGAGATCGCCTTCGGCCTTGGCGCGCACAAAACGGTCGCGGAGCTGGTCTTCGTTCTGGGCGCGGCGGGCGGCGAGTTCGAAGGGGACGCTTTCAGAGCCGGTGCCGCAGGCGATGCCGCCTTGCACGAGCAGGCAGCCGGGCGGATTGGCGGGGTCGGTCTGCTTGTCGGCGATGCCGAGCAGCATTCGCTCGGCGACCTCGCGGGCGGTCGGCGCTGCCACCACCTCGTCCATCCAGACGCCGCGCAGCTTGGTGTAGCGGTCGAGCGCGGCCTTCAGCAGGCCTTCTTTGTTGCCGAAGCAAGCGTAAAGACTGGGCGGATTGATGCCCATGGCCTCCGTGAGCTCGGCGATGGTGGCGCCCTCATAGCCGTGGCGCCAAAACACTTCCATCGCCTGGTCCAACGCCGTTTCGGCGTCGAATTCGCGGGGGCGTCCCATGCCCATCTGCCTGTCCTCCTCGGAATCGGCGTCGTCCCTGGATCTAACGCCTGACTCTATCTATTTGTTCTAGCTTTATTTTCTCAGCCACTTCCAATGCTTGCGGTATGCCGCTACAATTTTCTTAGTGAATGGTACATAAGTATCTTGCACTGCGGCATCCAGACCCACATCTGTAGTGAACACTACATATCTGGAGCGCGCAAATGCATCCCTCTCACAATACTGCCCGCACCGGCCGTTTTCGCCGTCTTCTCGGTGGCGTCGCCGTCGTGGGCGCCCTCGCCGTCGGCGGCTCGATCGCGACCGGTCACTACTTCCGTGCAGCGCAAGCCGCCGCAACGGCCGCCGCCGCTGAACAGGCCGTCTCCGTCACCGTCGCGATGATCGAGCCAAAGCAGACCGTGCTGTGGGACGATTTCTCCGGCCGGCTCGAGGCCATCCAACGCGTCGAGCTTCGCCCGCGCGTGGCCGGCGCGATCATGTCGACCAACTTCACCGAGGGCGCACTGGTGAAAGCCGGTGATGTGCTGTTCAAGATCGACCCGGCGCCCTATGCGGCGGAGGTCGACAAGGCCAACGCGCAGCTCGAAGCTGCCAAGGCGCGCGTCGTGTTCACCCAGAGTGAGCTCGAGCGCGGCGCGCAGCTCGTCGGCAACGCCGTGGTCACGCGGCGCGACTACGACCAGCGCGACAACGCCAATCGCGAAGCCATCGCCAACGTCAAGGCCGCCGAGGCGACACTCCAGACGGCAAAGCTCAATCTCGACTACACCGAGGTGCGCGCGCCGGTGGACGGCCGTGTCGGCAAGTTCGAGATCACCGTCGGCAATCTCGTCGCAGCCGGCACCGCCTCCCCGGTGCTGACCTCGCTGGTTTCCGTCAACCCGATCTACGCGTCGTTCGATGCGGATGAAGAGGTCGTGCTGCGTGCACTGAACTCGATCGCGGATACCTCCGGCCTGCGCGGCAAGCTCGACCAGATCCCGGTCGAGATGGCGACCTCAGGCGGCCTCTCGGCGAAGGGACACATCCAGCTCATCGATAACCAGGTCAACGGCCAGAGCGGCACCATCCGCGTCCGCGCGGTATTCCAGAACGAGGACGGGCGTCTCATCCCCGGCCAGTTCGCCCGCGTCCGCATGGGCCAGCCCAAGCAGCAGACGCTGGTGATGATCGACGAGCGTGCGATCGGCACCGACCAGGACAAGAAGTTCGTGATGGCGGTCGGCGACGACAGCCGTGCAGTCTACCGGCCGATCACGCTCGGCGGCTCGGTCGACGGGCTGCGTATCGTCACCGCCGGGCTGAAGACCGGCGACCGCATCATCGTCAACGGCCTCCAGCGCGTGCGTCCGGGCGCCCTCCTCAAGACGGAGGTCGCGGCGATGGGCGCGCGGGGGCCGCAGCAGGCATCCAACCACAGCAATCAGGACGTCGTGCAGCGTTAGCTTTCTCCGTCATTCCGGTACACGCGGGCGGCGCGGACCGGAATGACGAAATCGTTGAACTACCAGGACGTCACTTCTTGATTCCGGGTTCGCGGGCTTCGCCTGCGCCCCGGGATGACGGGAGAGTCGTCTCTCGCGCAGGGGCAAGGCCATGAATCTCTCAAAGTTCTTCATCGATCGTCCGATTTTTGCCGGCGTGCTGTCGGTCCTGATCTTCCTCGCCGGCCTGATCTCGCTGTTCGCGATGCCGATCTCGGAATATCCCGACGTGGTGCCGCCCTCGGTCCTGGTCCGCGCGACCTATCCCGGCGCCAATCCCAAGGTGATCGCGGAGACCGTTGCGACGCCGATCGAGGAGCAGATCAACGGCGTCGAGAACATGCTCTACATGTCGAGCCAGGCGACCACCGACGGCGCGATGACGCTGACGGTGACATTCCGGCTCGGCACCGATCCCGACAAGGCGACGCAGCTCGTGCAGAACCGCGTGCAGCAGGCCGAGCCGCGCCTCCCCGCAGTGGTGCGCCAGCTCGGCATCGTCACCAAGAAGTCGTCGCCCGACCTCACCATGGTCGTGCATCTGCTGTCGCCGAATGGCCGCTACGACATGACGTATTTGCGCAACTACGCGGTGCTCAACGTCAAGGACCGGCTGGCGCGCATCGACGGCGTCGGCGACGTCCAGCTCTACGGCGCCGGCGACTATTCGATGCGGGTCTGGGTCGATCCGCAGAAGGCCGCCGAGCACGGCCTGACCGCAAGCGACATCGTCAAGTCGATCCAGGCACAAAACGTCGAGGCCGCCGCCGGCGTGGTCGGCTCCTCCCCCAACGTCCAGGGCATCGACCTGCAACTCTCCGTCAATGCGGAAGGCCGGCTCGCAAACGAGGAGCAGTTCGGCGACATCGTGGTCAAGACCGGCACCCGTGGCGAGGTCGTGCGCTTACGCGACGTCGCGCGCATCGAGCTCGGCGCCTCTTCATACGGCCTGCGCTCGCTGCTCGACAACAAGCAGGCCGTGGCGATCCCGATCTTCCAGGCGCCCGGCTCCAATGCGCTGGAGATTTCCGACCACGTCCGCGCCACCATGGCCGAGATCAAGAAGAACATGCCGGAGGGCGTGTCCTACCAGATCGTCTACGATCCCACCCAGTTCGTGCGCTCCTCGATCGAGGCGGTCATCCACACGCTGCTGGAAGCGATCGCCCTGGTGGTTCTGGTCGTCATCCTGTTCCTCCAGACCTGGCGCGCCTCGATCATTCCGCTACTGGCGGTGCCGGTTTCGATCGTCGGCACGTTTGCGGTGATGCATCTGTTCGGCTTCTCCATCAACGCGCTCAGCCTGTTTGGCCTGGTGCTCGCGATCGGCATCGTCGTCGACGACGCCATCGTCGTGGTCGAGAACGTCGAGCGCAACATCGAGGGCGGACTGTCACCGCGCGACGCCACCTATCAGGCGATGCGCGAGGTGTCAGGTCCGATCATCGCCATCGCGATGGTGCTGATCGCGGTGTTCGTGCCGCTCGCCTTCATCTCCGGCCTCACCGGGCAGTTCTACAAGCAGTTCGCACTGACGATCGCGATCTCGACGGTGATCTCCGCGGTGAACTCGCTGACCCTGTCGCCGGCGCTGTCGGCACTCCTGCTCAAGGGGCACAACGAGCCGAAGGATTGGCTGACGCTGATCATGGAAAAGGGCCTCGGCTGGTTCTTCCGCGGCTTCAACAAGGCTTTTACGCGCTCGTCCGAAAACTACAGCGGCACCGTCACCAAAGTGATCTCAGGCAAGGCGGCCGTGATGGGCCTCTATTTGGTCCTGGTCGGCGTGACCGTCTTCCTGTTCCAGCAGGTGCCGAGCGGATTCGTGCCGGGCCAGGACAAGCAATATCTGGTCGGCTTCTCGCGGCTGCCCGACGGCGCAGCACTGGATCGCACCGAAGAGGTGATCCGCAAGATGAGCGACGTCGCGCTGACCCAGCCCGGTGTCGAGAGCTCGGTCGCGTTCCCAGGCCTGTCGATCTCAGGCTTCACCAACTCGTCCAACGCCGGCATCGTGTTCTCGACGCTGAAACCGTTCGACGAACGCAAGGATCCGGCGTTGAGCGGCAACGCCATCGCCGCCGACCTCAACAAGAAATACGCCGGCATCCAGGAAGCCTTCATCGCCATGTTCCCGCCGCCGCCGGTCAACGGTCTCGGCACGATCGGCGGCTTCAAGCTGCAGATCGAGGACCGCGCCGGTCTCGGCTACGAGGCGCTGAACGAGGCGACGAAGGCGTTCACGGCGGCGATGCAGAAGGCGCCGGAGATCGCCGGCGTGTTCTCGAGCTTCCAGGTCAACGTGCCGCAGCTGTTCGCCGACATCGACCGCACCAAGGCGCTGCAGCTGGGCGTGCCCGTAACCGAGGTCTTCAACACCCTCCAGATTTATCTGGGGTCCTACTACGTCAACGACTTCAACAAGTTTGGCCGCACCTACTCAGTCTATGTCCAGGCCGATGCGCCGTTCCGCGCGCGGGCCGACGACATCAGGCAGTTGAAGGTGCGCTCGTCCTCCGGCGACATGGTGCCGCTGTCCGCACTGATGACGATCCGCCAGAGCGCGGGCCCCGAGCGCGCGATCCGCTATAACGGGTTCCTGTCGTCCGACATCAACGCGGCGGCTGCGCCCGGATATTCATCGGGCCAGGCACAGGAGGTCGCGACGCGGATCGCGGCGGAGACATTGCCGTCCGGCTTTGCCTTCGAATGGACCGACCTGACCTATCAGGAGTTCATCGCCGGCAATTCCGGCCTCTGGGTATTCCCGCTGGCGATCCTGCTGGTGTTCCTGGTGCTGGCCGCGCTCTATGAAAGCCTGACCTTGCCGCTCTCGATCATCATGATCGTGCCGATGGGGTTGCTGGCGGCGATGTTCGGCGTCTGGATCTCCAAGGGCGACAACAACGTCTTCACCCAGATCGGCCTGATCGTGCTGGTGGGCCTCTCGGCCAAGAACGCGATCCTGATCGTCGAATTCGCGCGCGAGCTCGAATTCGCGGGCCGCACGCCGATCCGGGCCGCGATCGAGGCGAGCCGCTTACGGCTACGCCCGATCCTGATGACGTCGATGGCGTTCATCATGGGCGTCTTGCCGCTGGTGC
Source organism: Bradyrhizobium sp. 21 (assembly GCF_023073335.1). Taxonomy (GTDB): domain Bacteria; phylum Pseudomonadota; class Alphaproteobacteria; order Rhizobiales; family Xanthobacteraceae; genus Bradyrhizobium. Next base: position 938,765 of record NZ_JADPJG010000002.1, on the reverse strand, counting down.
TCTCGACCGGCGCCGGCTCGGAGATGCGCCGCGCGATGGGCGTCGCCGTGTTCTCCGGCATGATCGGCGTCACCGTCTTCGGCCTGTTCCTGACGCCGGTGTTCTATGTACTGCTGCGGACCGTCACCGGCATGAAGCCGCTGGTGCATCATGGCAGCGGCACCAGCGCGGCGCCGGTTCAAGGCTCAATCACCAATCCTGGGCACTAGATCAGCGAGATCCCTGATAGCAACAGCAGAACGAGCACGGTCTTGCGAAAGACCGTCTCGTTGACCCTGTGGAAGGCGATCACGCCGAGCGCGGAGCCTGCGAACAGCGCCGGCAGGCTGACCGCGAGATCGACGAACACTTTTGACGACAGATCCTGGTGTCCGACCAGCAGCGCGATCGCGAACAGCTGCATCGCGGCGATGAACGGCTGCACCAGGCCGCGCTGCTCGCTCTTGGGCATGCCGCGCATATCGCACCAGATCGTCGGGATCGCGCCGGGCATCGCGGTCAGCCCGCCGACCAGCCCTCCACCGAACCCGATCAGCGCGACCCAGTGCCGCCCGACCGCCTCGCCGGCCGTCACCAGCGTCGGCCGCAGCAGCATGTAGGCGGCATAGAGCGCGACGACGATGCCGAAACCGCGCCTGAGCAGGTGCGTGTCCGTGCTCTGCAACAGCGAGACAGCGATGGGAACGCCGATCAAGCCGCCGACGATCAGCAGCAGACTGCCCTCCCAGCGAATGCTGCGCCTAAGCGCCCACAGGTTGGTGGCCTGCACGCCGATGCTGCACGCCATCATCAGCGGCACGGCTTCGAGCGGCTGAAACACCCGGAGCAGAATGGCGCCCGCCACCGCTGAGAATGCAAAACCCGAGAGCCCCGAGACGAACGCTCCGGCGAATACGGCAACACTGAGTAGAATCAGAGTCGTGACATCAGGCACAATGCGCCCTCCGGTCAATCGTAAGGAATTTGCGAGACAGGAACGTCGGCGCTCTCGGTGCAAACGGCCGGCTCGCGTGGAAGCGACACATGCATCGCGTGAGCGTGAGACCGTTCCAGCATCGCGAGGCCAACCAGTTGAAGGGCGACGAGCGCCGCGGTCAGCGCGAGAGCGACGATGTTGACGTTACGCACGTTCGAATTTTGGCTGGCCGGCGGCCTGCTTGCACGCATCAAATCCGTGGGCATGTCCTGAAATATCCTTTTCGTTGCTGACCGGAATGATTTCATTCAAAGGCAATGTTTCATGCGGCGGCTGCACCAGGTGTCGATAGCGCCGCAACGCGCGCCGCGCGTCGATCTCGCGCTGTGCGCGGAACACCGCGCCTACCCGCGCGACAATGCTGCGGAACTTGCCGGCCAAACCAGGTGACATCGTTCGCATGACGATCTCCTCTCAACCTGTACGAGAGATTGCCGGGATTCAGTTTCGCTTGCAGTGAGTTGCTTCACACAACGATGGAAAGCGCCGAACAACAGATCGTGGGACGTTTCGTAGGCGAGAACGCCGAAAATCGCGTCATTCGATCGAACGACGCGCGATAACTTTCTAATGATGCTTCTGATTGAACCTGTTGCGAGCTGGTGCGACTCGCATCGCGCCTCGGAGACGCGTCAGTGCACGAGCGGATTGGAGAATCCAGCTGCGAGCTTGACGAGATCGGCTTGACGAGAAACGCCGGTCTTGGCGAACACGCGATGCAGATGCGTCTTCACCGTCGTCTCCGCGATGCCGAGCGCAATTGCCGTCTCCGGCACGCCGCCGACCTCGACGATCGACTGCAAGACCCTGAGCTCCGCAGGCGTGAGGTCGAACGCGCGATCGATCACGCCGGCAGACGAGCGGCCGTCGGGTTCCGCTTTCAAGACGAACAAGGCGCCGACGGCCGAACTGCGCTCCGCCGCACCTTCGCGCAGCAGCGACGGCAGCGCGATGACGTGCGCGACGTAGTACGAACCGTCATGCGACAGCAGCGGAATTTTCCGCCCCGACGATGCCGCCAACGCGACTTCGGCTGCGTCACGGAAGATATCGCGCAGGGCCGAATTTGCAGCGGAGGATCGTGCCACCAGCCGGCCCGCGACAGACCGCAGGACGTCATCGGCGGCCAGGATCGTCTCCGCGGCCGGATTGCTGTGGACGATATGACAGGCGGAATCGAGCAGGATGACGCCGGCATTCAGTCGGTCCACGACGTCGGCGAGTGCGATCGCGCGCTGCTGCTTCCGCTCGATCGCCCGGTTGATCAGCAGCGCCCGGCTCGCATGCGGAACCAGGAACTGCATCCGTGCCCGCTGCTCGGCGTCGAGCATTTCCCTGCCCGGGATCACGGTCATCAGCATCGGGCACGGCGACTTCGACTGCTCTAGCACCACATTGGCGACATCGACGCAGCCCTGGGGGCGCAGCCATTCCTGATAGAAGCGGCCGCCGCGATACTCGTCGAAATCGACGAGATCGGGGATATTGCGCACCTCGCCATAACGCGGAAGCCGGGCAAGTGGGTCGTACCGGGCGTAGGTCTCGGCATAGAGCTGAATGTAGCGCGGATCGACCCCACAGTAATAATGCGTCGCGCCTGATTTGCTGACGGGGTCCTTCGAGATCAGACCGCAGGCCTGGCTGCCGATGAAAGCGTTGAGCTTGATAACGAGATCGCTCCACAACTCAGGGTGTAGGCCCGCATCATAGATGGTCTCGATCAACTCGGACGGTTTCGGAGGTCGGGGCATCGGAAGAGCCAGTAGTGACACATGGAAATGGCGAGATATTCTTCATGCCCGGTGGCTTCTGTGAGTCTGTCGCGGCAGCGAAAGGTTCAACCCTGAAGGAATAATTAACGGCTCAGTTGACGAGCGGGTTTGAAAATCCAGCCGCAAGCTTGACGAGATCGGCCTGACGCGAAACGCCGGTCTTGGCGAACACGCGATGCAGATGCGTCTTCACGGTCGTTTCGGCGATGCCGAGCGCTGCCGCCGTCTCCGGGACGCCGCCGACCTCGACGATCGACAGGACCACGCGCAGCTCGGCCGGCGTGAGATCGAAGGTCCGCGCGATCAATTCGCCGTACGATTGTCCGCCGAGCGCGACCTTGCGCAGGAGAAGCGCACCGACAGCATCGACCACCCGCTCGCTGCCGTCCCGCAGGACGGACGACAGCGGCAGGATGTGCGCGACATAGCGCTCACCCGAGGGTGAGAGCAGCGGAAACGCAGGACTGTTTGCGGCTAGCGGGGCAATTTCATTGCGGGTCGCGAACGCTTCCCGCAGTCCTTGGTTAGCCTCCGCGCTGCTGGTCACGAGTTGCCCGGCAACGGACCGAACCAGATCGTCGGCCGCGAGCAAGGCGCGTCCTGCGGAATTCGCGTGCACCACCCGACAGAAGGCATCGAGCAGGAAGATGCCGCAGGCCAGATTGTCCAGGACATCCGCCAACGCTGTCGCCAGCGTCGGTTGCGAGGTCATGGCGCGGTTGATCAGCAACGCGCGGCTGGCGTGCGGCACGATCAGCGAGAGGCGGTGCTTCATCACCGGATCCACCATCCGGCGGCCCGACAGCACCGTCATCATCACGGGGCAGCTCGCATTCGAATTCTCGAGCACCACATTGGCCGCATCACTGCAGCCCTGCGGCTGCATCCATTCCCGGTAAAAGCGCCCGCGCCGATATTCATCGAAATTGACCAGCTCGGGGATGCTGACGATCCGGCCGTGCGGCGGCAGCACCGTGAGCGGGTCGAACTTCGAATGCGTCTCGGAATAGAGCTGGATGTAATGTGGGTCCGCCCCGCAATAATAGTGCGTGACGCCGGACTTGCTGATCGAATCCTTGGAAAACAGCCCGCAGGCCTGGCCGCCGACGAAGTCGCGGATGCCGGTGACGACATTATTCCACAGCGAGGGATCGAGCCCGGCATCGTAGATGGCCTCGACCAGATCGGGCAGCTTCCGTGGTCCGTGCATGGCTATAAATGGCCTGAGTGATCAATATCACCCAGCATACCACAGCCAAAAGATGCGGCATCCTCCGATCGGAGGACACGCCGGCCGGGCGGATGCAGCCCGGCCGGCGGGCGTCGCGCTCAAGCCGCCGGGGCTAATGCCGGCTCAGAACGCGACGCGAACGCCACCCTTCGCCGTGCCGGTGCGGCTCTGGTCGGACATCACCATTCCCTCGACCGCGCCGAACACGGACACGTTCTGGCCCGTGCGGTAGTCGAAGCCGAAGCCGGCGACCGCACCGACGGTGCTGCGGCTGCCCGGCGTCACGAACGACAGGTTCTGCCCGAGCAGCACGGTGTTGATGTTGGTGTCGCCGACGCGCTGAAGCGCGATGACGCCGCCATGGACATTGGCCTTGAGCTCACCGCCGGCGAGGCTGGTGATGCGCGAGAGATCGACTTCGCCGCGCTCCTCGAAATCCTGGAGCGTGCGGCCACTGACCGACAGCCCCTGCGCTGAACCGGTCTCGTTGTAGCCGTCGAAGCGACCCGCGACGTAGCGCAGCCGCGCTGTCGGCGTCAGCAGATAGCCATTGCCGATGTTGAGCCGGTAGCCATAGGCAGCCTCCGGGCTGACGTACCAGCCGCTGTAATTCGCGGTCGCCGTCTCCATGCCGCCGACCGCGGCATTGTTGAGCACCAGACGGCGCGATCTGTTGTTGGCATTGCCGCCCTGGATCGTGAAGTCGAAGAACTGCGCGGCCCATTCGAAGCGGCTGTAGACACCGGCGAAGACGTAGTTGGTGTCGACCGATTGCGAGTTGAGAGCGACCGAGAGACCACCCTGCCCGCCACCGAGGAAAGCGCCGACCATCCAGTTCGGCAGCACCTTGCGATCGATGCCGATCGCCCCGCCCCAGGCCGTTGAAGTCGCGCGCAACGTCGAGGCGGTCTCGTCCTGGATACGCTGGCCGCCAAAGCTGTTGGCCCAGACCGTGATCGGCGCGGGATCGGTCCACGGGCTATGCGGCGCCTTGGCGAAAGGACCAGCCTGCGCCGTCTCGGGCGCATAGGCCATTGCCATCATGTTGCTGCCGGCGGGCCCGGAACCGCCATTCAGACGGCCTTGCACCAGCGAGGACGCGCCGCTCGTAAAATCCATCAGCGTGCGGTCGGTCTGCGCCAGCGCGGTGGGATCGAGCGTTGCCAGCGTGGTGCCGGAGACAACCGACGGGCCGGTGAAGCTGCCAGCAGACGTATTGATGTTGATGGCTCCGTTGAAGTTGACAAAGGTCGGCAGCGCGACGGTGGTCAACGAGGATACCTTCGTATTCGGCGCGACAAGATTGACATTGACGACGTCATTGCCGAAGCCGAAATCGACCACGCCGTTGATCTTCGAGCCGGGCAGCAGAGTCAGCGTGTCGGCAAAGCTGGACAACTTGATCGCCGTACCACCGGTACCTGTGATCGTGCCGGAATTGACGATAGACGCCCCGTTGATCGACTCGATGCCCGTGTTGCCGGCAATGATTCCCGCATTGTTGACATTCGCGCCCGTCGCCAGAATGCCGGTGCCACCGCTGGCCGTCGCTCTGATGACGCCGGTGTTAATTACATTGGCCTGGTTCGCATTGACGCCGTTGGCAAGGGCCGTGATTGTTCCCGTATTGGTGACGTTCGCGAAGATCGCCCTGACTCCAAACTCCCCGGAAATAGTCCCCGCATTGTCAAGATTGACCGTGACCCCGCTCAGCGCCGCGGTCGAGCCCGTTCCCCCGGATATTTGTCCTGTGTTCCTCACGTTCACTGTTGTCGCCAGAATGGCGGCCGCGACACCCGATATGGTGCCGCTATTCACGACGTTCGCAGTCTGGCCGGCCCAGACCCCATATCTGCCGCCCGTGATCGTGCCGCCGTCGTTGGTCACTGTCGCCGTGTCGTCAGCCCGTATGCCGTCAAGCGTGGCTGAAATGGCTCCGGAGTTCACTACGACCGCCTTTTGGCTGGCTACGGCTATGCCGTCTACGCCGGTCGCCCGGATGGTCCCGCCGACGGCGTTGGTCACGTTCGCGGAGTTCGCACCCCGGATGCCGAAGGCGGGCGCCTCGATCGTGCCTGAGTTGGTGATCGTGACGGCATCGGCCGAGACCCCGACACCACCAAGGTTCATCGCCCGGATGCTGCCGTTGTTGGTGAGATTGACGGACGCGGCATCGATTCCGAAAAAGCCATTACCAAGAATGGCGCCGGAATTCACGACCGTGCCGAAGTTGAGACTCAGGCCCGTGTTGTCGCCAGTGACCGAAGCGCCTTGATCGATTCTGTAAGTGTTGCCTCTGTCGTTGACCGTACCGTAGCCGACAGTGCCGTTGGCATTGAGGGTCGCGCCCGTGCAGGTCACAATCGCATCGTTAACGGGTGCAGGCGGCGTGCAGGCGGCTTCCGCATGTTCGATCGCGATCCACGGCGCCAGCAGCAGCGTTAGTGCGGAGATCCGCAGCAGGCGGTGGTTGACGCTCGCAAGGAGCTTTCGCTTCATATCCATTCCCCGGTCGACACCCTTGGCCAGCATGCAGGCCCATTGCAGCCGGCCTCCTCCGACCGGACGAGGCCGGTCGCCGCGAATTGGATTCGCCATTCGCTAAAGTAGAACTGTCAGTCGCATTCGACTTGGACGGAGGCGACCGGACCACGGCTCAGAACGAACAGAAGCCGTTTCGTGGAGCACTGATGCAGAGTTGCGACACTGTCGCCGGCGAGCTCATGCCTGATCCCAGCCGATCTTCTCCGCATTCTCCGACCAGACCGCGGCGCGATAGATCTCGCGCCCGCCAGCATCCCGCACGCGGATCCAGGCATCACGATCGCGCAGATCGTCGCGCCAGACGAAGAGATGGCTTGCCATCTCGTTGGCCACCACGAACGTTGCTTCGGCGCATTCGAAGACCATGCCGCCCGGGTCGATCTTCACGATATTGCCGACCAGAAGGTCGAAGAAGAAACGGCGCATTCAATTCTCCGGCTGCCGACGCCGCACGCAACGCTGCATCATGATTTACTCCGCGCGCCGGGCCGCCTTGTGTGGTCCGCAATTCAGTCGCGCGCCGTCACGGCATCTCGCCGCTCCTGATGTCGCTTGGCGTCGCGTTATAGGTCCGCCGGAAGCAGCGGTTGAAATAAGAGAGGTCGCCGAAGCCGACGTCGTAGGCGATCGAGCTCACCGTGCGCTCGGCGTATTCCGGTTCCCGCAGCATGCGATGGGCGCGCTTGACGCGTTGATCGATCAGGAAGGAGGAGAACGTCTTGCCGTCCGCCTCGAACAGGCGCTGGAGATAACGCGGCGTCACGCCGAGCTCCTGGGCCACGGTGGCCACCGACAGATCCTGCCGCCAGCAATTGTTGGCAATGGAGACTTTTGCCTTCTGAAGCCGAGCCGCCTTGAGGCCGCGCCGTCCGGCCAGCTCCCGCGTCTCACCGGTGGCACCGAGGACGAGCGCCAGAAGGTCGTGCAGATGCCCGACCCCGAGCTGCCGCAAATTGGGCGACGCGAACACCTTCTCTCGCACCAGCGTCACCGCGTAGTCGACCAGCAGTCGAAGTCCCGTCGTGCTCTCCGGCATGACACGCATCACGGCGTCATCGACATCCACGATCATCGGCGCCAGCACGCGTCTCGGCACGCGCAGCGAGAAGCAGCTGCCCAGCGACAATCGCTCGAACGTCGTGACGTCCTCCGCGCTCGTCAGGACCGCCTCTCCTGCATGAAGGCTCAAATCGTGCCCTCGCTCGGATATTCCGAGAACGCCGGATCTGTTCACGACCAGGGCGAGGCTGTCGTCGCCATCGGCAACCAGCGGCTTGGTGCGAATGACCCGCGCTCCGCACAACCCTCCGATCAGCAACTGCGCTTCCGGCAAGACGTGGGATGTGAAGCTCGCTGCGGCCGGCTTTCCTTCCCTTGCCTCGACCTCCGCCTTCAACACCCCGCGGCAATAGAAATCGCGAAGGAGCGGGATGCGTTCGTTTTCTGGAATTTCGTTCGTCGAAACATTGAGAACGGAAAAATCAAACTTGCTGTTCACTGCAATCTCCCAACCGACGAGCAGGCCCGGCCACACGCTGTCGTTTCCTCTCACTCGCGTTTGATGCCCTCGCGGCATCCCTTTGCGGCGCTCGCTGCTCTTTCACTTTTCAGGAGCGCGTATACGAAAGTCGCAGATGCCGCGCGTCCTACATTCGGAGGACACCCGGAAGCTCAGCTCATCACAATGGATTGAGATCGGGGCGCGTAACGGCGAACCATATGAAATGGATCACACGGACTCATCACCGCCATTCGTTCGTCGCGCAAATGGAACGGCAAAGCCGGCTGCGATCTTGACCAGGTCGGCCTGCCTGCCGGCGCCGGTCTTCTCGAACAGGCGGCCGAGATGCGTCTTCACCGTCGTCTCGGCGATGCCGAGCTTTGCCGCAATCTCGGGAACGCCGCCAATCTCGACGATGGCCATCAGCACGCGCAGTTCGGACGGCGTCAGCCTGAAGGCCGTCGCGATCGCATCGGCTGCGAGCAATGGCGTCATGGAAGCCCTCTGAACGAAGAGCGCCGTGGCTGCAATATCTCGCGGCAGGCTGCGATCCCGCTTCAGCGAAAGGGCATGGAGCAGATAATGCTGCCCATCAATTGATGTCGCAAGCTCGATCTGACGGCGAGCAGCGGAATGTGCTCCGCGGTCTCCATTATCGATTTCGCACAGGCTGCGGAATATTTTGTCAGCCTGGGTGTTTCGGGCCACGATCCGGTCGCCGACCATTGCGAGCAGATTGGCATCGGCGAACAGCCGGCGACAGGCTGCGTTGGCATGCACGACCCGGCCGTCCGCGTCGAGCAGGCAGATCGCCGTGCTCAACCCGTCAAGGACATCGGCGAGGTCGTCCACAGTATGCGAGCGAGCCCCGATCTGCCGGCCCATGATCCTGGAACGCTGGATGTGCGGAGCAAGCAGCCGCATGCGCTCTCGCATCGGCTCATCGACCGTCCCGCGCGACCGGTGGCGCAACACCTGCAGGATCGTGGTGCGCGCGTCCGACTTCTCGAGCACGACGGTTGCAAGGTCTATCGCCCCTTGCGGTTCCACCCACTCGCGATAGAAGCTCGTCGCCAGAAAATCGGCATGGGGCATGACGTCGGTCACCCCGATGGTCTGCTCGGCCTCGAAAGTGAGATGACGATCGAGCAGAGGGTCGAGTTCGACATATCGGTCGCGATAAAGCTGACGAAAGCGGGATTCAGTTCCAAAATGCTGATGAATCTCGATCGAGAGCCTGGCCGAATCCCTGGAGAGGATGGTCGCGGCACACCCGCCGACGAAATGCGAAACCTGTTTCAAGGCCCCGCTGCGCAGCGTAGGATCGACCGCCGCGTCGTAGATCTCGCCGAGCAGGGACGAGAACCGATTTGCCTGGAGGATCGTCATCGGCCGGGCGACGCAATCTGCGTGTTGCCTGCGCACGCGAGAGAGAGCGCGAACCGGGAACGGGCGGAGGAGACGGGCCGGTCAATCGTCGCCTTCGACGATGGGAAAACGTTGCAACGAAATGCTGGAATATCGAACATCGTCCTTGCGTAACGTCAACCGCAGGATGCGGCTTGGACGTTTTCGCCAAAGACTAGGATAATTGCGAACAGCGCGCGGGCTGTGTGCGACGAGTCACGTGCCAGCGCGCGCCGCATCATTCTATCGCTGCCCATTCCGCCGGCTCCGCAGTCGGCTCGGGCAGTTTATTTCCGATTCTCCTCGCAGAATTTCAGCGCCGCCAGCGCTTCTCCGGCACGCGGGATCTGCATCTCGATGCTGTCGTCGTCATCGTCCTCGAAATCGATCGAGAGGCGTTTCGCCTTCGACAGCCGGTCCATCATCGACTGGTCATACTCGAAGATGCCGCGCACGGTGGTCTTGTCCATCACCTCCCACTTCGCCTTCTTCATGATGTCGGCGTCATCGGTCGCGACATCGGCCCGGAGGATCTCACCGACCTTGTCCCACTCCCAGCCGTCATAGATCATCACGATCACGATGGCCTTCTCGGAATAGGTAATCACGATGACGTAGTCGCGGTTCTCGTCATCCTTGTCCTTGTAGCCGCGGCTCGCATTGCAGTGGGTGTCCTGCGTACGCTTCTCGATGGTCCAGTCGCCGACCTTGGATTGTTGCGCCATTGCCGGCCTTGCAGTCAAAGCGGCTGCGCTCAAGGCCCCCGCAAGCAACCCGGCGGCGAAAAGGAATCGTTTCATGTCAGCCTCCAGCGGTTGCCCAGGCTGAGATGACCATCTCTGCCGGTGGCCCGCAAGCGTTTCAGGCGCCTGCGCAGAGCAGCGCCCGAGCCCTACTCCCGCCGCGGCACGATCGCGATCGGGGTGAAGGTGTAAACCTCCTCGTCGTTCTGGTTGAACATCGTCCATTTCACCAGCGCAATGCCCTGCGGCTTGGACTTCGACGGCGTCAGGCTCATGACCTCCCCGACCAGATGCAGGCGGTCATTGGGCCGCACCGGGATCGTCCAGCGCAGCCCGTCGACGCCGGCGCCGATCAGCGGATGCGGGCCGAAGGGGCGGGTCTGGATCGCGAGGTTCATGGCCATCGCCGCGGTGTGCCAGCCCGAGGCGGCGAGACCCCTGAACAGGGTTTCCTTGGCGGCCTCGTGGTCGAGGTGCATCGGTTGCGGATCGAACTCGGCTGCGAAACGTTTGATGTCGGCCTCGGTGACGTGAATCTCGGGGGATTTGAACCGCATTCCGATGGTGAGATCGTCGAACCAGGCGATCTGAGCCATGATTTTGCCTCGCAATGTGATGCGCCGCCTTCGCGGCTAATGGGCTGAGTACCAGCGCGATGTAGCGGCTCCGCGGCGCACAAACCAGCCCCGGGGTTCCCCACGAAACCCGTTTCCCGATGCGACGAAACACGCCTGAAACCGATGGGCGGTTATCTCGTTGTCAAAATCATACAGGGACGGCCACCATGCAATTTCTCCTCGACCTGATCTGCGATTATTCCTGTTGTCAGCACCTCGTCGCACTGCAGCCGCTGGAGGACGAACTATGATCGAGCTGATCTCGGCCCTGCTCGCCCTTTGCAGCATCGGCATTTTTGCAGCGCACGCGTTGGATGCTTATCGCACCACGCACTTCTGACCGCCTCGCACTTCGGGGCTAGAACGGCCGCCGGTAGAAGTGCTCGGAATGCGTCGCCGGGGGAAACCGGTTGGCGAGTGCGAGTGCACCCCTCTCGTCCGTCTCAAGTGCGATTTTCTGTGCGAGCATTACGTCGCCCGGAACGAGGAAACCCGACGGGACGAAGCACCACCCCATCGTTGCAATTCCGGCCTCGTCGACCTCGTGGACATTGGCGGCCGTGCCATAATGGATGCGATAGGTCTTGCCGCTATCACAGCCGGTGACATCGAAATACCGATACTGCTCGAATTGCGCGCGTTGCGCCGGCGACAGCCATTCGGCCAGAAGCCGGCGGCCGCGCGCATCCGGCGTGTTCTCGCCGAAGAACCGCCGGTAGAGTTCGCGCAGCGCATGCAGACGCGCACGCGCCGGCGCGCGGAGCCAGATTGCCGCGATCATGAGCAGCTCAGATCAACCGCCGACCAGGCGAGGATAGAACAGCGTTTCATGCGCGGTGGGGTCGAACGATCTGATACGGGTGACTTCGCCGGGCCCGGTTCGAAAGGCCGCGGTGAAGCCGGCGCCGGTCAGCTCCCGAAAACGCTGTTCGGCTCGCGCCAGCGCTTCGGCATTGTCGGGATCAAACTCGTGGCGCGTGTCGCCGGTCTGATCCATCACAATCTGGGTTGCCATCTTGAGTCTCCTCATGCCCAGCCCTGAACCTGTTCAAAGCAAACCTCATGCCGTCAGTTCCTGACCGCATGAACTTTCTCTTTGTGCAGCCCGGCAGGACCCCAAGAAAAACTCAACGGGACGCCGCCGCGCCGCCACCTTGGTCGATCTGGCGCCCCATCAGCGCAATTGCCTTTTGGTACACGCCGGCCGCATTCCACGCCTGGATGGCGGCGAAATTCGGTTCGCCCGGCTGGTAACCGGCTCCCGCCCGCCAGCCATTGGCCTTCAGGAAGTTCGCGGTCGAGCTCAACGCGTTGGCGGCGACCTCGAGATTGCCGGTGCCATAGGCCAGGATGTTCTTGGGCATGAACTGGGTCTGGCCGACCTCGCCATGCATGGAGCCCCGGGTCGATCCCGACAGCGTGCCGCGATCGATCAGCTTCAGCGCCGCATAGAGCTGCTCGGTAAAGAATTCGGGACGGCGGCAGTCATAGGCAAGGGTCGCAATCGACGACAGCATGTTCTGGTTGCCGCGCTGGCTGCCGAAACCGGTCTCCATCCCCCAGATCGCGATCAGCGGCCCGGGCGGCACGCCGTAGCGTTGCTCGATCGAAGCGAACAGCGCGGCCTGCGACTGTTTCAGCGACCGGCCGCGCGCGACGATGGTGGTGGCGCCGCGCTTGGCCAGGAACTGCTCGAGCGACAGCGAAAAGCTGTGCTGGCTGCGGTCGGCCCCGATCGTGGCGCTGGCGTAATTGGTCTGCATCAAGGCCGCGAGCGCGGCCTGGCCGATGCCTTTGCCCTGCGCCTCCGCGCCGAACTCGCGCTTCCAGGCCTCAAACCCGGCCGGCGAGCTGCCGCATTGCGCGGCTTCGGCCGTGGTTATCAAGGATATGGGCGCCAGACAAAAGAGCAGCGCCACTGCGCCAAAAACCACTCCCGCAACGGCACTGCCCCTGATCATATATTCCTCCCGTTCCGCCGCAATCCGATGCCCGAGCTTAGCCGCTCGAAGGCGGCGACTCCATGGCTGGATCATACGACAATTCGAGGCCTTCCAGATCGCCGTCCTTGCGCCATCTTTCGAGCAGCCGCAGGAACGCCACCGGGCCGCGCCAATATTGGCTGTTTCTGGCTGCGATGGGATCGAACACGCCTTCGTTGTTGTAATAGCCGGGCGTGCATTCGGCGAGATAGGTCTGGCGGCCGAGCGCGGCTTTCACGACCTCCTCGACCCAGGCATTCTCGGCGGCGGGAGTCGGCTCCAGCGTCCGGGCTTTGCGCTTGCGCGCCTCGGCAATCACATAGGCGATGTGCTGCGACTGCGCGTCGATGATGTGCGGGAAGTTGGCGCTCTGGCCGGCCTGCACCGTGACGATCTGGAAGCAGTTCGGGAAGCCGCAGCTGTAGAAGCCGTGCAGCGTCTTGACGCCGTCACGCCATCGTTCGGACAGGCTGATGCCGTCGCGCCCATACACCTCGAAGCCCATGCGGCGGGCGTAATCGGTGCCGACCTCGAAGCCGCTGGCATAGATCAGGCAGTCGAGCTCGTAAGCCTTGCCGTCGACCACGACGGCATTCCCGGTGATCCGCTCGACGCCCTGCCCTTTGGTATCGACGAGATGCACGCTGGGACGATTGAATGTGTCGAGATATTCGTCATGGAAACATGGCCGCTTGCAGAACGCCTTGTACCAGGGTTTTAGCGCCGAAGCAGTCGCCTCGTCCTTCACGATGGAATCGACGCGCGCGCGGATCTCCTCCATCTTGCGATAGTCGGCCTGCTCGATGACCTTCAGCGCCTCTTCCATCGAGGTCACCGGCTGCGGCTGGCGGCGCGGCGCCAGCAGGATCTCGCCGAGCAGCCCGGTCCAGCCATCCTGCACGAGATCCTGCTCGAATGGCTCGCCCGAGATCACCGCGGTGAAATTGTCCATGCGCTCGCGCTGCCAGCCGGGCTTGAGCCCCTGCGCCCAGCCCTGATCCGTCGGGCGATCGTCGCGCACGCCGATCGCCGATGGCGTGCGCTGGAAGACGTAGAGCTCTTTGGCCGAGCGGCCGAGATGCGGCACGCATTGCACGGCGGTGGCGCCGGTGCCGATGATGCCGACGCGCTTGTCGGCAAGTCCGGTGAGACCGCCTTCAGCGGTGCCTCCAGTGTAGCCATAATCCCAGCGGCTGGTGTGGAAGCTGTGTCCCCTAAAGCTCTCGATACCGGGAATGCCCGGCAGCTTCGGTCGGCTCAGCGGCCCGCCGGCGAGGATGACGAAGCGCGCGCGGATGCGATCACCGCGATCGGTCTCGACCAGCCAGCGTGCGTCCTGCTCCTGCCATGCCATGCGCGAGATCACGGTCTGAAACAGCGCACGCTCATAGAGATCGAAGTGACGGCCGATGCGGCGCGAGTGTTCGTAGATTTCGGGGGCCCGCGCATATTTGCGCACCGGCATGTAGCCGGTCTCCTCCAGCAGCGGCAGATAGATGTAGCTCTCGGTATCGCAGGCGGCACCGGGGTAGCGATTCCAGTACCAGGTGCCGCCGAAATCGGCGGCCTTTTCCACGATCCGGAAATCATCGATGCCGGCCGCGCGCAGACGCGCGCCGCACAGCAAACCACCGAAGCCGCCGCCGACGATGAGCACCTCGGTCTGTTCGCTGAGAGGTGCCCGCGCGAATCCGGAATCGGCCCAGGGATCGTCGAGATAGCGCCCGAACTCGCCTGTTACCTCGACATATTGCGCCTTGCCCTCGGTACGCAGGCGGCGATCGCGCTCGTCGCGATAGCGCGCGCGGAGGGCCGTGATGTCGATCGTAGATTCGCCGGCTGCACCGGTCTTGTGTCTTTCCGCTGGCATCCGTTTCCTCCCCGGCGAACGCTGCTTCGCCGGCAGCTCGCGTCACGTTAGCCCTGAAAAAGTGACGCACGCAATCACATCCCTCGCTTTTTGGGTGAACGTCGCGCGGCGTTCCGCTAACCTCGCGCGCAATCACAAGCGTACGCCATGCAACGACATGGCGGTCCGGAGGAAACGATGCAGGGATTGATGATGGACATGCCGCTCCTGATCAGCGGCTTGATCCAGTATGCCGCCGACTATCACGGCGAAGCGGAGATCGTCGCGCGCGAGATCGAGGGCGACATCCATCGCTACACCTATGCGGACGCCCATCCGCGCATCAAGCGCATGGCGCTGGCCCTGAAGCGGCTCGGCATGAAGCCCGGCGACCGCGTCGGCACGCTCGCCTGGAATACCCACCGCCATTTCGAGATGTTCTACGCGGCACCGGGCATGGGTTATGTGCTTCACACCGTCAACCCGCGGCTTTTTCCCGAACAACTCGTCTACATCGTCAACCACGCCGAGGACCGGCTGCTGTTCATCGACCGCGCCACGCTGCCGATCGTGGAGGCGATCGCGCCGCAGCTCAAGTCGATCGAAGCCTATGTCGTGATGTCCTCGCGCGAGCGGATGCCGGAGACGAAGCTTGCCAACGTCCATTGCTACGAGGAGCTTCTGGACAGGGAGAACGACGCCGACTTCGCCTGGCCGGAGTTCGACGAGAAGTCGGCCTCCACGATCTGCTACACCTCCGGCACCACCGGCAATCCCAAGGGCGTGATCTATTCGCACCGCGCCGCGATTCTGCAGACCATGACCTGCTCCAGCTTCGACTTTCTGCCGGGCCATCTCGAAGGCGTGCGCGAGGTGATGATGCCGATGGCGCCGCTGTTCCACGGCAACGGCTGGAACATGCCGTTCACCGCGCCCTACACCGGCTCGAAGCTGGTGCTGCCCGGCCGCAATTACGAACCCGACAAGCTCTATGAACTGCTCGAAGGCGAGAAGGTGACGCTGTCGGCGGGTGTGCCGAGCTTCTGGCTGATCCTGCTCGACTGGCTCGGACGTACCGGCAACAAATTCTCCACCCTGCGCGCGACGCTGTCGTCGGGCTCGGCGCCGCCGCGCGCGATGGTCGAGAAGCTCAAGCGCGAATACGACATCGACTACATCCAGGCGTGGGGGATGACCGAGGCCTTGGGCTGCTCGATGCCGGGCTTGCGGCCGGGCTCGGAGCATCTCGGCGACAAGGAGAAATTCGACCGCCGCCAGGTATCCGGCCGCGCCTGTTTCGGCACCGCCTTGCGCATCGTCGATGACGCCGGCAACGAGCTGCCGCGCGACGGCAAGAGCGTCGGCCATCTTCGCGCGCGAGGAGCGTGGGTTGCATCCGGCTACATGAAGCTCGACGAAGGCCTCGACCGCGACGGCTGGCTGATCACCGGCGACATGGCGGTGATCGATCCGCAGGGCCACGTCACGCTGACCGACCGCTCCAAGGACGTGATCAAGTCCGGCGGCGAATGGATCTCATCGATCCAGCTCGAAGACGTCGCCCTGTCGCATCCCGATGTGCTGCAGGCCGCCGTGGTCGCGATCGCCCATGACAAATGGCAGGAGCGGCCCCTGCTCCTCGTCGTCCGCAAGAAGGGCGCGACCGTCGACGGCAAGACGCTGCTCGACCACATGCGCCCGAAGATCGCGAACTGGTGGATGCCGGATGCCGTCGAATTCCTGGACGAATTCCCGATGACCGGCACCGGCAAGGTGCTCAAATCGGCGCTGCGCGAGAAATTCCGGGAGTACCGCGTCGCCTGAGCCGATCGCGCAGCGGCCCGTCCATCGATCGAGGAGACCCGAGATGCTCTACCCGATGTCGCCAAAAGTCGTCGAGCTCAAGCGCAAGCTCGAGAGCTTCATGGACCGGCACATCTACTCGAACGAGGAGCGCTTCTATCGCGAGGCGGAAGAACTCGGCCCCTGGAAGGTCTATCCCGTGGTCGAGGAGTTGAAGCCGCTGGCGCGCGCGGAGGGTCTCTGGAACCTGTTCCTGCCGGAATCCGGCCACGGCGCGGGCCTGACCAATCTCGAATATGCCCCGCTCTGCGAGGTCATGGGCCGCTCGCATCTCGCGCCCGAAGTGTTCAACTGCTCGGCGCCCGACACCGGCAACATGGAGGTGCTGCAGCGCTACGGCACGGAGAAGGACAAGGAACGTTGGCTGAAGCCGCTGCTCGCAGGCGAAATCCGCTCCTGCTTCGCCATGACCGAACCTGCCGTCGCCTCATCGGACGCGACCAACATCGAGAGCTCGATCGTGCGCGACGGCGACCATTACGTCATCAACGGCCGCAAATGGTACACGACCAACGCCACCGACCCCCGCTGCAAGATCTGCATCTTCATGGGCAAGACCGATCCTGACAATGCCGACCGCCACAAGCAGCAATCCATGATCCTGGTGCCGATGGACACGCCGGGCATTGAGGTGAAACGTGCCCTGCCGGTGTTCGGATTCTACGGCGTGCCCGACCGTGCCTCGGAGGTCATCTTCACCAATGTGCGGGTACCCAAAGAGAACATGCTGCTCGGCGAAGGCCGCGGCTTCGAGATCGCGCAAGGGCGCCTTGGCCCCGGCCGCATCCACCACTGCATGCGGCTGATCGGGCTCTCCGAACGCACGCTGGAAAAGATGTGCCGCCGGGTGCGCAGCCGCGTCGCCTTCGGCAAGCCGGTTTCCGAGCAGACGGTGACGCAGGAACGCATCGCCGAAGCTCGCATCATGATCGAGCAGGCCCGGCTGCTGACGCTCAACGCTGCCTACGCGATGGACATCGTCGGCAACAAGGTGGCGAAAGCCGAGATTGCGATGATCAAGGTCGCCGTGCCCAACATGGCCTGCCAGATCATTGACTGGGCGATCCAGGCGCATGGCGGCGGCGGCACCTCGAACGATTTCGGATTGACGCAGGCCTATGCGACCGCCCGGCTGCTACGTCTCGCCGACGGCCCGGACGAGGTCCATCGCAATCAGATCGCACGGTTCGAGCTGAAGAAATATTCCAACGCGTAGATCGGGCGATGACAATCGCGCCTAGTTCAGCACCTCCACCGTCGCCGAGCGTCCCGCGACCAGTGACATATTCTCAGGCACCGGATCCAGCGCGATGCGTACCGGCACGCGCTGGGCGAGGCGCACCCAGCTGAAGGTCGGGTTGACGTTCGCAAGCAGGCTTGCCCCTTCGGCACGGTCGCGGTCCTCGATGCCGGCGGCGATGCTCTCGACATGGCCTGCCAGCGTGACCTTCTCGCCCATCAGGCGGACCTGCACCTTGTCGCCGATGCGAATGCGCGCGAGCTTTGTCTCTTCGAAATAACCTTCCACATGCAATGTGTCGGTATCGACGAGTGCCATCACGCCTTTCCCGGCCGTCACGTAAGCACCAGGGCGCAGATCCATGTTGGTGATTACGCCATTCACGGAGGCGTGGACTTCGCTGCGATCGAGGTTGAGCTGGGCGACCGCACGATCGGCGACGGCCGCATCGAACGCCGCCTTGGCCTGGAGCTGTGTGGCCAGCACCTGCTCCTGTTTCTGCTGCGACACGGCGTCGGTCGTCAGCGCGTTG
Organism: Bradyrhizobium sp. 21; assembly: GCF_023073335.1. Taxonomy (GTDB): domain Bacteria; phylum Pseudomonadota; class Alphaproteobacteria; order Rhizobiales; family Xanthobacteraceae; genus Bradyrhizobium. The sequence goes on along the minus strand of NZ_JADPJG010000002.1, from coordinate 920,508 downwards.
TAGCGCTTCAGATCGGCATTGGCTTGGTCGAGCGTCGCCTGATGACCGGCCACCGATGCATCGGCCTGCCGCAACGCCAGCGCAAACCGTTCGCGGTCGATCCGGAACAGCACGTCGCCGCGATGGACCTTCTGGTTGTCCCTCACCAGCACTTCGGTCACGAAGCCCGACACATCGGGCGCGACCTGCATGACATCGGCGCGCACGCGGCCGTCGCGGGTCCATGGCTGCTCCATATAATAGACCCAGAGCTCACGGCCGACAGCGAGCGCCGCGACGATGGCAAGCGCGGTGAGTACGAGGCGACCGAGCCAAGCAAAATTCCCCTTCATGGCAAAAACTCCGAGAGATAGACGACGCCGCCGAGAAGGCAGACGAAGATCGCGAAATCGAACAACGCGCGGTGCCAGACCAGCCGATAAAGCTCGAAGCGTTGCATGAGCCGGCGAAGCACGGCGCTCAATGCAAAAGCGACGATGATCCACAACAGCAGCGCCGGCACGAGCACGCCGTAGATGTCGATCTGATATCTCATGCCGCAACACTCTCGCCTGCGCGCGGCCGATAGGCCGGTGCGTCCGGAAAAAGGCCGCGGCGGATGCCGACCAGGCCAATCAGAGCATCCTCGCGCGCCGTTGCGTTGGGATCCTTCACCGCGCGGGCCAGCGCCCGATCGACGCTGGCCAGGAGTTCGACCGGCATTCCATCGCCGGCATATTTGCGGCATGCGATGGCGAGCTGGTCGAGCATGTCGTCGATGACGGAGATGGTCGATGCCGCGAGGCCATAGCGCGCGCGTCGCAGGTCGATGATGTTGATCCCGATACGAAGCTGAACGAGGCTATCGGTATCGCGGCGATCGCTCTCGGACAGAAAAGCGATGCGTTGCACCAACAACCCGAGCCGGTGCAGCATGAGGCCGGCAAACTCCGCCCGGTCGCGCTTGCCGCGGCGCTCGGCGGCAACCGCGAGCGTCGTCCAGTTAGACAGCACCAGGCGATTGGCGATCCACTCGGCGCCCACCCCACGTGCGATGCGCGTCACGAGTTCGGCGATGACCACTCCGACGAAGAAAGCGACCGCCGAATTGGCGTAAGACGCAAAATCCGCGCTGTAGGTCGATTGCAGTGCCAACAGCGTCGCCGTGTTGGCCGCGAGCGCCATGCCGGTGCCGGCTGTCGCCGGCCGCGCAATCAGGAAGCCGTAGAGCAGGAAGATCGGCGCGAGCGCTGCGACGAGCACCTCGAGATGGGAAATCGCGGGCACCAGCGCGAACAAATAGACCGCGACAACCGCAATGGCGACCAGCGACCACAGGCCAAAGCTGCGGATGAAGCGTGCGGGCTCGTCCTGCGCGGCGAAGAAGGAACACGCGACCGCAGCCATCATCGGCGCAGACGCGCCGTCGGGCCAGCCGGTCCCGATCCAGAACGCGCAGCAGATCAGGATGGCCGTGGCTGCACCGGCCGCCGACCACAAAGCAAGGCCGCGGTCGCGGTGGCGCACGGGTGCGGCGCCGGCCTCGGAATGAAACGCCAGATCGAGGGTTGAAACATTACTGCCTTCGGCAATCGCCTCAATCAACGCCCGGCAGTCGCGAGAGAGGTCGACCAGCTCGCGCAGCCGCGACAGCAGGCTCGTGGTGAGGATCCGCTCCCAGGAGGCCCTGTCGTCGAGCACCGCCTGCCGCTCCGCGATCACGGCGCGGATCCGATCGGCCGGCTGGCGGGCGCTGACATCGCTCGTGATCCATTGCGCCAGATCTTCCAGCAGCCGCTTCAGCTCGGGCTCCCGGCGCAGTGCCTCCTCCCCCAACGCGGCCAGCCGATCCTCGAGTGAGGCGATCACCGGCAACAGCATCAGCATGCGCAAGCGGATTTCACCAAGGCCATTCACTGCATTGCGATCGGTCAGCCGGTCATAGGCAAGATGAGTGGAGAGCGTGTCGATCTCGACGATGTCGGTTGCGAGCTTGAGGCGCCTGGGGCGGTGGGATTCGCTGGTGCCCTCGCGCAACAGTACGGCCTGGCTGAGACGGCGCGCATCAGACAGCCAGAGATCGACACGGTTCGCAACTGCAGGTGCAACACCGCGAGGGAAGATGATGGTCGAGACGAGGCTGGCGCAGATGATGCCTAGCGAAATCTCCTCGACCCGAGATACCGCTGTGTCAAAGATGGCGGAGGGCTCAGATACAGCGGGAAAGCCGATCAGCGCAACGGTATATCCGGCCAGCATGAAGACATAGCTGCGCGGCGTGCCGTCGAGCAGCGACAGATAGAGGCAGAGCCCGACCCAGAGCGCGATCGCAAGGCACAGGAGCTCGGGCGCAGTGATCAGGTTCGGCACCAAAGCCACCGTCATGATCGCGCCGACCAGCGTGCCGATCACCCGGAAGAACGCCTTGGAGCTGGTCGCACCCGCCAGCGGCTGCGAGGTGATGTAGACGGTGGCCATCGCCCAATAGGGCCGCGGCAAGTCCATCGCCAGCGCGATGACGAGCGCCAGGATCGACGCCGCAAACGTTTTCAAAGCGAAAATGAGGTCCGCGTGGCGGACCAGGAACGGCTCGTCTGCGCGCATGATTATTTCGTCTCGGGGCAGCCTTAACCTCAGTCTTGGCATCTTGCAGGCGGTTCGCCCGCTTTGCTATGCGCTGGAGAGTCGTAAAGGTGACCACAAGTTCCTCGGGACCGCTATCCCGCAGGAGGCCGGCCCGTATCCGCCCCTGGACTCGTTAATCTTCTCGACCTTGGCCTCGCTGGAAATCACGAAAAGGCGAACGAGGACCGTTCCGGGATGAAAGCGGGTTCCGCAGCCGCGGAGTGCGCGACCGGCGCCCTCGCTCAGTTCACCACGTAGGCATCAGGATCGAAACTCGAGCTCGGCTTCTTGAACGCGTTGCGCAAGGCCGGTGAGATCGGGACGTTGTAGTTGAGGCCGTTCGGCGGCGTCGGCGATTCCAGCCACTTCCTGTAGAGCACCTCTATCTCCGGGCTTGCATAAAGCTCGGCGGTGGCGCGATCGGCCAGCGCCTTGAACGGCGCGTCCTCCCGTCGAAGCATGATCCCGAAGGGCTCGGCCTTCGAAAACGTCTCCTCGCTGATCATGAACAGCGCCGGCTCCTTCGAACGCGCAATGGCGACCGCGAGCTGCACGTCGTCGAGTGCATAGGCCTGCGCGCGATCGGTTTCGAGCAGCAGGAACGCTTCGGCCTGATCCACGGCCGGCATAATCTGGATGCCGAGATTGCGCTCGGTATTGACCTTGGCGAGCTGATTCAGGTTGACCGAGCCCGCGACCGCCGTGACAGCCTTGCCCTTGAGATCGTCAATCGTGTTGATTTTTGCAGCCTTCTTGGCGGCGAACCGCGTCGCGCTGAGGAAGTGCGTGTTGGTAAAGGCGACCTGCTTCTGGCGGTCAGCATTATTGGTGGTCGCCGAGCAATGCAGGTCGAGCGTGCCGTTCACCATGAGCGGGATGCGGTTCGACGAGGTCACGGCGAGATAGTCGACAGCGATGTCGGGCATCCCGAGCTGCTTCTTCACGGCGTCAACGATCTTGAGACAGATGTCCATGGCGAAGCCGACCGGCTTCTGGTTGCCGTCGAGATAACTGAAGGGAACGGACGCCTCCTGATAGCCCAGCGTGATCTTCTTGGTCTCCTTGATCTTCTGGAGCGTGCCCGTGAGGTCTTCGGCCGAGGCGCCGGTCGCAAGGCATGCGAGGGCCAGGACAACGGTAGGTAAACGCATCGGGGGCTCCTAAGGGAACTTGCGCCTCCATGCCGGGGCGCAGCAATCGCAAGGTTGATAGCGCAGACGCTCGCCAGCCGCCAGACGAGCCTGCGTCTATCAGCTATCGCCGCTTGCGATATGGCAATCGAGCCGGCTCGAGCGGGATGGCTCTACGCGTCGATGCCGCGCTGGACCAGAATGCGCTCGGCGCTGTCATTCCAGACGTCCATCCTGGTGATCTGGCCGTTGCGCACCACGAAGCGGTCGACATAGCGGTTGCCCTCGAACGGGGTCCCGTCCGTCCATTCGCCGTAGAGCGTGCCGACGCTATACACCACGGTTTCTCCGTCGCCGGGACAGACGTCGAACCGGTCCATCTTCTTCTTGACCCAGCGGTAGCGCTTGGCGTTGAAACCGGTCGGGCCGCGCGGATGATCGAACTCGCGCCCGCCGGTGAAGGTGATCACCGTGCCCGGCGCCATATAGGCCGCCGCAGCGTCTGGATCGGGGATCATCGATGCCGTCAGATAGGCTTCCACGATCCCGGCATCGGACAGCGGACCGGCTTCGGCTCTTGCGGCAACGGACATGGTTCATTCTCCCGGGGTTTGCGCAATACTAACGCCGCTCGCCGGGAATCCGTGCATATATTTTGAACATTTCCCTCGCTACACTGCCGACAATCTGGAGCCGCCGATTCCGGCCGATTGCTCTAAATTCCGTCCGCGAGAGCCATGACCATACAATCCGCCTTCGACCTGATTTTTCGCAACGCCATGTTGCGCGGTGCTGCCAGCCCCGTGGATATCGGCGTTGCCGGCGGGCGGATTGCCGCGATCGAGCCGAAGCTCGCCTGCGATGCTGCCGAGGTCGATGTCGGCGGACGTCTGGCCCTGCCCGGCCTCGTCGACAGCCACATCCATCTCGACAAGGCCTGCCTGCTCGGTCGCTGCGCGCATGATCACGGCAATCTCGGCGACGCCATCCGGGCCGTATCGGCGATGAAACGCGACTTCACGGTCGAGGACGTCTACGCGCGTGGCGCCAGGGTGCTGGAACGCGCCATCGTGCACGGCACGACGCGCATGCGCACCCATGTCGAGATCGATCCGCGCATCGGCTTGCGCGGCTTCGAGGCTGTCAAGACGCTGAAGCGCGACTATGCCTGGGCAATCGACCTGTCGCTCTGTGTCTTTCCGCAAGAAGGCCTGACCAACGATCCCGGTAGCGAGGAGCTGCTGATCCGGGCCTTGCGTGACGGCGGCGACGTGATCGGCGGCTGCCCGTACACGGACACCGATCCAAACGCGCAGCTCGAGCGCATCTTCGACCTCGCCCAGGCGTTCGACGTCGACGTCGATCTCCACCTCGATTTCGATCTCGATCCCTCCTGGTCGCACCTCGACGAAGTCTGCCGGCAGACCGAGCGGCGCAACTATGGGGGGCGCGTGGCCATCGGCCATGCGACAAAACTCTCGGCCTTGCCGCCGGAGCGGCTGAAGGCCACCACGACGCGGCTGGCAAAAGCCGGCGTTGCCGTCACCGTGCTGCCTGCGACCGATCTCTACCTGATGGGACGCGAGGCCACCCACAACGCGCCACGCGGGCTGACGCTCGCCCACAAGCTCGCCGGCGACGGCGTCGTGTGCTCGGTCGCGACGAACAACGTGCTCAATCCTTTCACGCCGTTCGGCGACGCCTCACTGCTGCGAATGGCGAATTTCTACGCCAATGTCGCGCATGCCTCGGTCAACGACTTCGATACCTGCCTCGATCTCGTGACCGAGCTGCCAGCGCGGCTGATGAACCTCGGGGACTACGGCATCAAGGTCGGCAACCCCGCCGATCTCGTCGTGCTCGACAGCCAGGACAGCCGCTTCGCCATCGCCGAGCTGCCGGATATCTTGCTGGGCTTCAAGGCGGGACGGCAGACGTTTGCGCGGCAGCGGCCGACCCTGTTCCGCCCGGGCTCCTGACCGCTCCCGACGCATATCTGCATTGAAGGGCGACTGATTGTCGCGCCAATTCCGTTCGATGTTACCGCCGATCGTTCCAAAATTCCGAATCCTGTAGATTCCCGGATAGTAGATTCTCTCCGATTCCCGATAGTTGCGCGTACTGCAAGTCCCGCGGTGCCGGTCATAGCCAGACCGGCATTGAAGTCTGCATTCAACGGGGAAGCATCGACATGTTCAACGCATTCAGCAGCATCGACACTCACGCCAACCGAGCGAGAACGCCCAGCGAGGCTGCCGCGAAGCGGCTCGACGGAATCGGGCATGTCCTGTCGGATCTTGATCTAGCGGGTGTCCGTACCCAGGACGACCTGACGCGCACGCTCCTCACGCTCGATATCGCCGACAAGTGCATTCGGTCGATCCGCGCAGAATTCCGCACTGAAGTCGCGAGCGATCGGCTGGCACGCAAGGCCGAAAACCTGACGGCGCTGATCGAACGCGCCCGCGACGAGCTCACCGGCTGTCGCACGGCAAAATCCTGAGCGCGAGCCGCCTTATTTGTCGCGATTGATCTTCGCCAGGATGCGGTCCGCCTCGATGCGCCAGTCGGCGCTGCGGGCGAACTCCTTGGTGCCCTTCGTTCCGAACAGACCCTGATCGGCGAGGTCGGCGACCCAGGCCTGACGCTCGGCCGTGCCCTGCGCGGACCATGGCGTCAGCCCCGCCTCGCGCACGGTCTCGGCGACCTCGCGCACCTCCTCGGCACGGCGGCGGCCATGCTCGATCACGCGCTGGAAGAAGTAAGCACCCTGCTTCTCCCAATTGATCGTGGGAAAGGTTTCCGCCAGTGAAGCCAGCACCGCATCCTCGACGCCATAGGCGCGCGCGGTGGTGAAGCTTTCGATCACCATGGCCTCCAGGCCCTTGATCATGATGCTGCGGCACATCTTCACCGCCGAGGACACGCCGAGCTTATCGCTCGCGACCTTGGCCGCGAAGCCAATCGCGTTCAGCAGCGGCTCCAGCTCCTTCGCGCCGGGACCACCGAGCAGCAGCGGCACCTTGATGCGATAAGGCGGCACCGAGGTCATCACGGCGCCCTCGACATAGCGCCCGGCGGCGGCGTCGATCAGCGCGGCGGCGCGCTGCTTCGCGCCCGGAGACGCCGAATTGAAATCGAGGAACCAGGTGCCTTGATTGATGGCGGCCGCGCAGGCCTTTGCGACCGGCACGGCCTGGCTGGCCGTGACGGCGGAAATGATGAAATCGGATCTCGCGGTCAGCTCTGCATGAGACGCCGTGAGCACGACACTGAATTTCGCCGCATGCTCTTTCAGCGAAGCGGCGTGCTCGCCTCCGAGCTTGATGTCATAGGCAGCGACCTTGATGTCCTGCTGGCGCAAATCCTCGGCCAAAATCCTGCCGACCTCGCCGTAACCGACCAGCCCGATCTGCCATCGCCTGGGATCACCCGCCATCAGTTCAGCCCTCGTGTCGTCTCGTGGAAGAGCTCCTCGATCGCGTAGCGACGCGGGATCAACGCCTGCTGGAATGCGTAGTCGACGATCAGCTCCAGCGGCTTCCTGTTCGCCTCGATTCCGAACGGAACAAGGTCTGGCGTAGCCACAGTGCCCATCTGCTCCTTATTCCGCTTCAGCAGATCATAGACGCCCGCGACCACATCGGGACGCGATTTCGCCAGCGTTTCGGTCACGACCACGAGATGATTGACGGGCACAACGCCACGGCGGGCGTACCATGTCGCCGCTTCCGCAGCGGGATCCGGGAACAGCGGTTTCAGGCGCGCATCGTTCGAGGTCTCGCCAAGGACGGCGTCGAGCTCGCCGTCGACCAGCATCTGCAGGATCTTCTTGTCCTTCGGCGCCCGCTCGGTGGTGTCGACATATTCGGCGACATGCGGATCCTCGAAGGTCACCCAGCGGATGCCGTCGAGATTGACGCCATAATCATTGGCCAGGATACCCCTGATCCAGGCGCCCGTCGTCGTCGTGAACGAGCGAATGCCCACACGCTTGCCTTCGAGATCGGACGGCCCGAGCGTTCCCCGCGCCGGATTGTACAGCGCGTAGGAATGCTGGAAGCGGCCGAGCATGGTCGCCGGCAGCAGCACCAGCGGCTTGCCATGCGCCTTCGCCATCAGGTAGGTGACGATCGCCATCTCGCAGACGTCGAAAGCCTGCTCGCGCACCATCGGCTTGAACGCCGTGTTGGTCGGCGTGTAATCGACGAAGTCGAGGTCGACGAGGTCGGAGCGAAGCTCGCCGCTCTTCACCGCCTGGACATGGGGGTGACTGCCGAGCACGACCTTCAGCTTGAGACGATCCATCCGCCCGCTCCTCTTCGTCTTAGACGTCCTCGGGATTGTCGACATAAACCAGCCCGGCCTTCGCCAAGGCCTCCCGCATGCTGTACATGTCGAGGCCCAGCTCGCCCGAGGCCAGCCGCGTGCGCTTGCCACCCTCATCCGCGTTGCGCTTCCTCGCCTTCTCGGCGACCTCAGTGGCATAGCGCTTCGGCACCACCACGACGCCGTCGTCATCGGCCACGATGATGTCGCCAGGATCGACGTTGACGCCGGCGCAGACCACGGGGATGTTGATCGAGCCAAGCGTGGCCTTGACCGTCCCCTTGGCCGAGACCGCGCGCGACCACACCGGAAACTTCATCTCGTGCAGCGCTTTGACGTCGCGGCAGCCGGCATCGATGATCAGCCCCTGCACGCCGCGCGCCCTGAGCGAGGTTGCGAGCAGCTCGCCGAACATGCCGTCGGTGTTGTCGGTGGTACAGCCGACGACGAGGATGTCGCCCTTTTTGCACTGCTCGACCGCGACATGGATCATCCAGTTGTCGCCGGGCTGCGCCAGCGCGGTAACCGCGGGGCCAGCAATCGACGCACCCGCCCAGACCGGGCGCAGATACGGCTTCATCAGGCCGATGCGGCCATAGGCCTCGTGCACGGTCGAGACACCGTACTCCGCCATGCCGCCGGGATCGGCACGCTTGATATTGCGAACGACGACCGGCTTCATGCCAGCACCTCCGCAACCGTTGGGAACAGGCGCTGATAGGCCTCGCCATACGTCATCGGCACGCCGGTGTTGCGGCTGCCCTGGATGCCGCGGTTGAGCGCGACGCGCTCGTAATAGCCCCAGAGATGTTTTTGCGCGGCGAGGATCTGGAATGCCTCGTACTTCTCCTTCCAGACCTCGTCGATCTTGAGGAGCAGGTCCGGCTTGTAATTGCACTGCTCCGGCTGGTGCGGCTCGAACAGGAACACCGGCGGCGCTGAATATTGGTACTGCGCGCCGGGCTTGTGACCCATCGCCTGCGCGACCACGCGGGTTTCCTGCGCGAAATGCGCCGCGTTCGGGTGGTCGAAATTATAGGGGTCTTCCAGCGCGTGCGTCAGCACGAAGCTCGGATTCAGCTCGCGGTAGATGTCGACCATGCGGTCGAAATGCGCCTCGGTCAGCTTCAACGGATAGTCGCCGCAGTCGAAGAACTCGATCTCGGCGCCGAGCAGTTTTGCCGCACGCTCCGCCTCGTCCTTGCGGCCGGCCTTGACCGATTCCAGAGTTGCGCCCTTCTCCTTCCAGGCGAACTGGCTCTCGCCGCGTTCGCCGAAGGACATGCAGACGATCTTCATGCGATAACCCTTCTTCGCATGCAGCGCGATGGCGCCGCCCGCGCGCCAGACGAAATCGCCCGGATGGGCGGTAATCACGAGACCTGTTTTCATGGGACAAACTTCCCTCTTTTGTTCGTCAGCAGTCTAGGCCGCCGGCCTCATGCAAGCAGCAATTTCCTCAAGCTGCGGCGGCAGGTTCCTCGCCATCGAGCACGCGCTTCAGGCGTTCGCCATCGAGCGCGCCTTCCCATTTGGCAATCGCAATCGTCGCAACCGCGTTCCCGATCAGATTGGTCGGCGTCAGCCCCTGCGACATCAGGCGATGAATGCCGAGCACCAGCGCGACGCTCGTCACGGGGATGGTGCCGGTGGCCGACAGCGTCGCCGCCAGCACGACAAAGGCGGCGCCCGCGATTCCCGCCGCGCCCTTGGAGGTCACGAGCAGGATCAAGAGCAGCTCGATTTGTTCGGCGACCCCGAGCGGCGTGTTGGTCGCCTGCGCCAGGAACACCGAGGCGGCGGCAAGATAGAGGCAGGTTCCGTCGAGATTGAAGGAATAGCCGGTCGGGATCACCAGCCCAACCACGCTCTTCTCGCAGCCGGCCTTCTCCAGCTTGGTCAGCATCCGCGGCAACACTGTCTCGGACGAAGTCGTGGCGATGCAGATCAGCAGCTCTTCCCAGATATAGCGGATCAGCTTGAGCAGCGAGAAGCCGCAGATCCGCGCCACCGGGCCAAGCGCGACGATGATGAAGATCACGCAGGTGAGATAAAAGCCGCCAAGGAGCTTGCCGAGGGATGCCAGCGAGCCGACGCCGAACTTGCCGACCGTAAAGGCGATGGCGCCGAACGCGCCGATCGGTGCCGCCCACATCACGAAGCCGACGACGGCGAACACCATCTTGGCGGCCATATCGACCAGGTTGACCAACGGCGCAGCCCGCTCGCCGAGCTGTACCAGCGCAAAGCCGCACAGCACGGAGATAAACAGAACCTGGAGGATGTTGCCCTCGGCAAAGGCGCCTACGAAGGTTGCCGGCACGATGTTCATCAGGAACGGCACGAAGCCGATCACGGCGGTCTGCTTCACATAGGGCTCGATCGCGCTGGCATTGATGCCGGCGGGATCGATGTTCATGCCGACGCCGGGCTTGAGCAGATTGACCGCGACCAGGCCGATGATCAGCGCGATCGTGGTCATGATCTCGAAATAGACGATGGCCTTGACGGCCACGCGCCCGACACGGGCCATGTCGGCCATATGCGCGATGCCATGCACGACGGTGCAGAAGATGATCGGCGCGATCAGCATCCGGATCGCCTTGATGAAGGCATCCCCGAGCGGCTGCATCCTGGCGCCCGCCTCGGGGTTGACGATCGCAAGCAAAACGCCCGCCGCCATGGCAATGAGCACCTGGATCCAGAGCTCCTTCCACCAGGCGCGGCCGCGCGGCTTGTCGATCGCAAGCGTCGTCATTGGTCGAACTCGAACAGGCGCGTGGGATTGTCGACGAGGATCTTCTGCTGATACTCGGGCTCCGGCGCGAACAGCGGGATCAGGTCGACGAGATCGCCGTCATTCGGCATCGCCTTGACGTTGGGATGCGGCCAATCGGTGCCCCAGATGACACGGTCGGGGGCCGTCTCGACGATTTTTCGCGCGAACGGCACCGCGTCGGTAAAGGGCGGTCCGGCCGAGGACACCCGCTCCGAGCCGCAGATCTTGACCCAGCACTTCTCGTCGCGCTGCATCAGCTCGATCAGGATCTTGAACGGCAGTTGATCGAGCCCTTCAGAGGCCTTTACCCGTCCCATATGGTCAATGGTGTAGGTCAGCGGCAGCTTTGCCAGCATGTCTGCATATTCGGGCAAGTCGATCGCGTCGAAATGCAGGTCGATGTGCCAGCCAAGCGGCGCGACCATGGCGATGACCCGGTTGAACACGGCCTTGTCGGTTACGCCGCCGAGATGGCGGACGAAATTGAAGCGGCAGCCGCGGAAGCCGCCTTCGTGCAGCACGCGAAGCCCGTGGTCGGTGATGGTGTCGTCGATGTTGGCAACCGCACGATAGGCGCCGTTGCTCTGCGCGATGGCATCGAGCGCCACCGTATTGTCGGTACCGTGCACGCTGGCATTGACGATGACGGCACGCTCGACACCGAGCTTGGCGTGCAACGCCTTGAAATCCTCCAGCGGCGCATCCGGCGGCGTGTAGGAACGGTCAGGCGCATACGGATATTTCGATCCGGGCCCGAAGATATGGCAATGCGCGTCGCAAGACAGCTTCGGCAGCTTGAATTTTGGCGTGCGCGTGTTCGGATCGGGTGGCGGGATGGTCGGCTTGTATATCATGGTCATCAGGGAACCGCCGAGCGAAACCGCCTCTTCAAGTCTTGCTGCTGACGACCGGCCGCCGCCGCGCCGGCGCGGCCTGATCCAGCGCCGGCGCCTGGAACGCGGCCACCGTAGCCTGCACCAATTGCTCGATCGCGCTGGCGGCATCGCTGCCGTCGGCCTCGCCACGCGACAGGCGCGAGACGCGGTCCGGCGTCACCAGCGAATAATAGAGCGCGCCGAGCAGGAAGTGGCTGCGCCAGACGATGTCGGTGCGCGGAACGTGCGGCAGGCTGTCGTGGATCGCATCGATGAAGGCGTGGCTGGTATCGTCAAACGTCTGGGCGATGATTTTCCGCGCGACCTCGTTGCCTTCCGCGGACATCACCGCACGCAATCGCGTGAAGCGCGCCCCGCCGCCGGCGAGATCGCTGCCCGAGGTGAAAGCCGGCAACACATAGGCCCGCACCACGGCTTCCAGCCGGTCCTGGAGATCGCGCACACGCCTGGCGGCGGCGAGCAGCTCTGAGCGGCGCAAATTCATCGGCCCGCAATGGCGCCGGTAGATCTCCAGCAGCAGGCCGTCCTTGGTCTTGAAGTGATAGGTGACGCTGCCGGGATTGGCGCCGGCGGCATGCGCGATGTCGCGCACCGACACGGCGTTGAAGCCGTTGGTCGCGAACAGCTCCTCGGCCGCAGCGAGGATCGCCTCGCGCATATTCGGCTTGCGAACCGTTTCCTTGCTGGTGGGCTTGCGTACCATGTGATTTGTACTATCGTACAAAAGATCAGGTCTCGTCAACAAAAACCATGGGCGGCGTCCGGACGGCTCGGAAGGCCGACGACAGGCGCGCAAACGCCCGCAAGGAGTGCTGGAAAATGCTGGGTTTGAACAAGAAGATCGGCGGCTGGATGCTGGGCGCCGGTCTGCTGCTGGCGGGCGGCGCCGCGCAGGCCGCCGACAATTATCCAAGCAAACCGGTTCACATCCTCGTGCCCTATGCCGCCGGCGGCGCGGTCGACGTGCTCGCGCGCACGCTCGCTCAGGCCTTGGCCAAGAACTGGGGCCAGCAGCCGGTGATCGACAACCGTCCCGGCGCCGGCGGCATCGTCGCCTCGCAGGCGGTAACGCAGGCCGCGCCTGACGGCTACACGCTGATCCTTGTTGCGAGCGGACATCCGCTCAACCAGTTCATCTATCCGAGCGTGCCTTATGACACGTTCAAGGATTTTACCGCGATCACGGAAGTCGCCTCCTCGCCGCTCGCCATCGTCGTCGCCAAGGACAGCCCCTACAAGACGCTCGGCGATCTCCTCGCCGCCGCCAAGAAGGAGCCGGACAAGCTCTCCTATGGCATGTCGGGCAACGGCACCTCGGCGCATCTCGCCGGCGAGTTGCTGAAATACATGTCCGGCACCAAGATCGTCGCGATCCCCTACAAGGGCGGTGCACCGGCGCTGACCGCCGTGATCGCCGGCGACATCCCGCTCAGCATCAACCCGCTTGCGGAAGCGATCAGCCAGCTCGAAGGCGGCCCGGTGCGCGCGCTCGCGGTGACCTCGGCCGAACGCTCCAAGGCGCTGCCGAATGTGCCAACCATCGCGGAGTCCGGTGTATCAGGCTACGACGTCTCGGTCTGGTGGGGCATCCTCGGCCCGGCGAAGATGCCGCCGGAAATCGTGGCGAAGCTCGAAACCGATCTGAAGGCGGCGCTGCAGGATGCGAACGTGCTGTCGACGCTCGGCAAGATCGGCGCGGCCCCGGTCGGCTCTTCGCCCAAGGAGTTCGACGCCTACATGCGTGCCGAGGCGATCAAATGGGAGCCTGTGCTGAAGGCCGCCGACATCCGCGCGCAGTGAGGCTCTTGACATGAGCACGTCCTCTCAGCGCCTTGCGCGCACCGCCCTCTTCGCTTTTGCTGTCATCAGCATGCCCGGCGCGCCAGCGCGCGCCGACGGCGAAGCAAGGCTGCTGGCGCCGAGCGGCACCTTGCGCGTCGGCATCTATCCGGGCAGCCCGACCTCCATGGTAACAGATGCGTCCGGCGAGCCGCACGGCCTAGCCTATGATCTCGGCGCCGAACTGGCAAAGCGGCTCGGCGTCGGCGTCGACTACGTCAGGTTTCAGCGTGTCGCGGACATCGTGAGCGCAATCCATGACGGTCAGGTCGACTTCACGATAACCAACGCTACAGCGGCCCGCGCCAACGAGGTCAGCTTCAGCCAGCCGGTGCTGGCGATCGAGCTCGGCTATCTCGTTCCGATGAATTCGCCGATCAGCAAGGCCGAGGATATCGACAAACCGGGCGTGAAGATCGGCGTCACCAAGGGCTCGACCTCCGAGCGTACGTTGCCGGCCAGATTCAAGAACGCGACCATTGTGCCTGCCGAAAGCGTCAAGGTCGCCATCGGCATGTTCGGTCGCGGCGAGATTGATCTCTACGCGACCAACAAGCCGACCCTGTTCGAAATGTCCGACCAGCTGCCTGGCGCGAAAATCCTTGACGGCAATTGGGGCACCGAGCATTTGGCCATTGCCATTCCCAAGGGACGCGAGGATGCGCTGCCGGTGCTCAACCGCTTCGTGGCGGACGAGCAGTCGTCTGGCAAGCTGGACACGATCCAGAGCCAGGCTGGCCTGCGTGGCGCGACTAAGGCTCAATAGGAAGGGGCCGCCTTTTCAATTGCGTGCGTTCGCCCGCATCTTCTCCGGCGCGGCGGAGCGCTGCAGGAACTCCGTGTCGTCGCTCCCTCCCTGCGGGATCAGGATCGCGCGCTCGCGCGGGAGGGCTTCCGGCATCTCGTCGCGGATGAAGGCGATCAGCTTCTCTCGCATCTCGCAGCGCAAATCCCAGGATTGCGGCGCATTCCGCGCGCTGACCAGCGCGCGCAACTCGATGGTGCGCGAATCCGCATCGATCACCTGGAGATTGACCACCGCGCCGTCCCACAGTTTGGCCTCCTTCACCGCCCCCTCCAGCCAGCGCCGGATGCGCGGCACGTCGGCGCGGTAGTCGACATGGAGCGCGATCACGCCGATCAGGGACGCGGTGTCGCGGGTCCAGTTCTGGAACGGCTTTTCGATGAAGTAGGACAGCGGCACCACCATGCGGCGCCAGTCCCATAGCCGGATCACGACATAGGTCGCTGCAATGTCCTCGACCCAGCCCCACTCGTTCTCGATGATGACGGCATCCTCGATGCGGATCGGCTGGGTGATCGCGATCTGCAAACCGGCGATCAGGTTGCTGAGCAGCGGCCGGGCGGCAAGACCGACGATGATGCCGGCGGCCCCGGCAGAGGCGAACAGGCTGACGCCATATTGCTTCACCGAGTCGAACGTCATCAGCGCCGTCGAAATCGTGATGACCACGATGATGGTGTCGGTCACGCGTTTGAACACGCGCACCTGGGTGACATGCTTGCGCGCGACGAAGTTCTCGGTGACATCGCGAAAATTCTGGAGATAGCGCGCCGCGCTCATGTCCACGATCCGGATCGATATCCATCCGATCAGAGCAATGAAGGCGACCACGAACAGGCGCATGAGCGGCGTACGGATGATGTCGTCGAGCGGCGCAAGCGGCAGCACCAAGGCGACGGCGGCAAGGCAGAGCGCCAGTTGGGCCGGACCGGCTGTGCGTTCAATGAATACACCCATCAGAGGAATACGGGTTCCGAAGGCGCGATTGAGCAGCCAGACCGCAAACCGATAGATGGACAGGGCAAGCAAAATCGCGCCGGCGATCAGGCTGAGACCGATCAGCCACGACGGTATCCATCCGAACATCTTGTCGATGTCGGTCATAAGGGCTTGCAAATTCATCCATGTCCCCGCAATTGCGTTCGCGTACGCCCTCAACGCACTCCTGTCAGCTTCGCTCCCGCACCTGGTGCAATGCAGCATCCCTCTGGTGCAACCGTCGCCGAATTGCGCTATTTTGCGGCAATCATGACTCGACGAACCGGCAGCGCCGACCTTCCCCTGCATTCCGGCCGGGTTCCACCCTGGCTCGCGACCCGCATGGCCTCGCTCGGCGCGATCGTCACGCAAGCGATCGTGCATCATTATGGCCGCGATGCATTCCTGCAGCGCCTCTCGCATCCGTTCTGGTTCCAGTCGTTCGGCGCCGTGATGGGAATGGACTGGCACTCCTCGGGTATCACGACCTCCGTGATCGGCGCGTTGAAGCGCGGGCTCGGACCGCTGCAGGACGAGCTCGGCATTTATGTCTGCGGCGGACGCGGGCAGCATTCGCGCAAGACGCCGGACGAGCTGTTGCAGCTCGGCGACCGTGTCGGCTTCGACGGCGCGAAACTCACGCGTGCCAGCCGCCTAGTGGCGAAGGTCGACAGCGCCGCGGTCCAGGACGGATTCGATCTCTATCTGCACGGCTTCTTCGTCACTTCCGATGCCAAATGGACGGTGGTGCAGCAGGGCATGAATGGCGACAAGCGGCAGGCCCGCCGCTATCACTGGCATTCCGAGGCGCTAAAGAGTTTTGTCGATGCGCCACACAGCGCGATCGACGGGCCGCTGCAGGGCGAGATCGTCAATCTCACCGACCACCGCGCCGACGTCTCGCGCAGCGCGCAACTCGAGCTGCTGAGCGATCTCGGCCCCGATCGCATCCTCACTGAATTCGAGCGGCTGACCGGAACCAAACCCGAGCCGGCGCAGGCGATGCTGCCGCACCTGATCATGCCCGCGCATCACGACGTCAGGCCGAAGGACGTATTCGCACGGCGCCTGCACGGCACGCTCGCGGCCGCAGCCGAGCGCGGCCCGGTCGACTTCCCGGAGCTATTGCTGACGCCGGGCGTCGGCGCACGCACCGTGCGCTCGCTGGCGATGGTTGCCGAGGTCGTGCACGGCGCGCCCTATCGCTTCAACGATCCCGCCCGCTTCTCGCTCGCCCATGGCGGCAAGGACCGGCATCCTTACCCCGTTCCGATCAAGGTCTATGACGAGACCATTCGCGTGCTGAAGGGCGCCATCCAGAACGCAAAGCTCGGACGCGAGGAAGAGATGCAGGCGATCAAGCGCCTCGACGACCAGGCGCGGCGGCTGGAGCGCAGTGCGCACGGGCCTTCGGTCGACGAGTTCATTGCCGGCGAGCGCGTGGCCTCACCTGACCTCGATGGTCGCTCGGTGTTCGGCTGGGAGCGCGACCTCGCCGCGACAAAAAAGTGGGCCGGCTGAGCGCCGGCCCGCCAGTTGGTCGGGAGGATAGTCTCGCTCAGGTCTGATCCCTAGGTGTCGTCGCTCTCGTCATCCACCAGCCGGTTGGCCGAGTGATCCTGATATTGATCGGTCTGGATAGACTTGCCATCCATGCCCCGAATATCCGAGTGCTGAGCCTTGTCGCGGTTGGACAGGACCATGTTGTCGCCGATCTTGTCCTTGGGAATGTCGGCCATGGCACCGGTGCCGTCGCCCTTGCCATGCATGCCGGATCTGAAATGCGTCTTGCTGCCGTGCCCACTTGGCATCGGTCTCTCCTCTTGCAGTGATCGCCCCCTCAAGGCTCAGTGCTTCTGTTGCGCCGGCGTTGGTTTGGGCGGCTTGTGACCGCTCTGGCCAGCGTGGTTGTGCTTGTTGTGGTCGCTTTCCTGGTTGAGACCGCCGCGGCTCACCGGAAATTCACTGTGCCGCGCCTCGGGGCGCGCACGATGGACGGCGGTATCCTCGACGTTAAGGCCCGACGCCCGATCCAGCTCTCGTCCGTCAGGCACGTCAGGTTTACGCTCGAGGATGCGCACCTGCTGCTCGTGGGTCTTTTTGCCTTGCATGCTCGTTCTCCAATCTTCACCTGCCTCCGCCCTTGCCGGCGCTATCGTGCGTGTGATGGGAGTCGTGCTCGCCTCCGCCACCAGAGATGCGGCTGTGGTTTCGCTGTGAGTCGTCTGCGGGCGGCTTCTTCACCTCCAGCGGTGCCTTCGCATTCTCATGTGATGCACCGGGTCCGCCCTGACGGATGCTGTTTGGTGTCTTGGTGGATGTCGACATCGATTGTCGCCCTCCTTAGCGATCTGGTTAGCGATCTTGCTGGTAGCCTTGATTGGTCGTGTTCTGCTTGATGTTGCCCTGCTCTCCCTGCTGATTCGGATTTTCCGCGCGTTGTTGGCCGCGCGCGGTCTGATTGGACGACGCTTGTTTGGCGTCACCAGTTCCCTTCTGGCTCTGATTGTCCGGCGGAACAGGTGGCATTCTGCTGGTCATGATCGTCTCCCGACGAGATGTGGAATCCTGCGGCACGGAACTATTCTTTACGGGCCGAGGTCTCCCGGACAACAGCCATCACGGCACACCGTTCCCGGCTGATATGGTCGCGACGATTTGCCGAAGAGCAGGACACGTCAGTCCGCCTGTGCGACGGAACGATCAACCATCGCTTGCGCAGATGCCGCGACATGTGTTCCCTGGGCCTCTGCCGTAACAGGAAGCTTCGCGATGGCACGGAGTCCTGGCCGCCTGCGCCAGCGGATCTGCGCGGGATCGACGGCCAGACCAAGTTTCGGCCATCGCGCGAACAGTGCTTCCAGCGCGCTGGCCGCCTCGATCCGCGCAAGCTGGTGGCCGAGGCAGAAATGGATCCCCGTCCCGAAGGAGATGTGGCGATTCGGCTTACGCGCGAGATCGAGGCTCTCGGGACGGTCATGCATCGCCGGATCCATATTCGCCGCGGCGAGCATCACCATGACGCGATCGCCCTTCTTCAGACGCACACCTTCCAGCTCCACATTCCGCCACACACAGCGCGGCTTGGAGAACTGCACCGGCGACACGAAGATCGCGCGGCGGCGGAAAGCCTCGTCCACGATGCTGCGCAGCGTTTGTGTGATCAGGCTCGTCCATCGTCAGCATGTGTTGGCGATGGTCCTGACGTAGTTCAGCATCGACCAGCGCAAACCTGGGAGTCGCCATCCTCCTTGCGCTGCGTGAAATTGGCGCCGTCCTTCGGGACTTGCGCCGTGGCCTCATGGGTCGTCGTGATCCAGACATCTGCCGACGAGAGGAAATCGCGCAGCGACCACGGGGCCGGACATGCGCAACGCCGCGATCGCCTTGGGCGGATCGCGAAAGAAGGCCTCGCTGGTGAAGTCGAGGCGTGGTGCCACGTGTCACCGGAGGGGTTGAGGGCGTCTCACACGGCCGACGTTAGGGATACGGAACCTCCGCTTCGCTTCGGTGCAGACGTGAGACGAGTCTACCCTCGCCCCGTCGAACGCGGGCCGGTCTTGCGCTGCTGATTGGTATAAGCGTCCCAATTGCTCCAGCTGCCGCTGCTGAGGCTTTGCAGGTCGGTGGTGAGCGGACGGCGCGTGCGCTTGTCGTGATCAGCGATCACGCGCTCGGATTGCGCGATCTTGCGCTTGAGTTCCGCAATCGCCTTCTGCGTCTGACCGTTCCGCTTCGCGGTTGCGATCTCGCCCATCGTGAAGCGCGCGGTCTCGAGCGCCTTCAGCTCGGCGCGATTCTTCTTCAACTGAACCCGGTGCCAGGCGATGTTGCTGTCGCTGTCCGCAACCATGTGGGAACTCCGCTGATTCGTTCCCCCATAGTATCGTGTGCCGAATCGGCGCCGCAACGGGCTCTCGACGGCGGAAATACGGTCTTATTGCGAGACCATCCCGGGCTAGCGCTCGGCGAAGGCCTTTTCGACCACAAATTGGGCAGGTTCGCCGTGATTGCCCTCGACGAAGCCCCGCTCGCCCAGGAGCACGCGGGTGTCAGCCACCAGCGCCGGGCTGCCGCAGATCATGACGCGGTCATGGGCGGCTTCGAGCGCCGGCAGGCCGATATCGGAAAACAGCTTACCCGAGGTGATGAGGTCGGTGATGCGGCCACGGTTGCGGAAGGGATCGCGGGTCACGGTCGGATAGTAGATCAATTGATTGCGGATGTACTCGCCGATCAATTCGTCCTTGGGCAGCGTCTCGGTGATCATCTCGCCATAGGCGAGTTCCTTCACCTGCCGGCAACCGTGCAGCAGCACGACCTTATGGAACCGCTCGTAGGTCTCGGGGTCCTTGATCACGCTCAGGAATGGCGCGAGGCCCGTGCCGGTGCCGATGAGGTAGAGGTTGCGCCCCTCCTCCAGATTGTCGATGACGAGCGTGCCGGTGGCCTTGCGGCTGACGATGATCTCATCACCTTCCTTCAGGTGCTGGAGC
The DNA here is from genome assembly GCF_023073335.1 of Bradyrhizobium sp. 21. GTDB lineage: Bacteria > Pseudomonadota > Alphaproteobacteria > Rhizobiales > Xanthobacteraceae > Bradyrhizobium. The sequence continues at coordinate 900,652 of NZ_JADPJG010000002.1, read as the reverse complement.
CGCGAGGTCAGCGGGCCGTCCGGCACCTTGATCGAGAAGAACTCCAGCGTGTCCTCGTAATTGGCGCTGGCGACGCTGTAGGCCCGCAGCAGCGGCTTCTCGCCGACCTTGAGCCCGATCATGGTGAATTCGCCGTTTCGGAAGCGGAAGGTCGGGCTGCGGGTGGTCTTGAAGGAGAACAGCGTGTCGGTCCAGTGGTGGACGCTCAAAACGCTTTCCTGATTGAAATTGCTCATTTCACCTTCCCTGTCGCGTCTATTGCGGTTCCGAGGCGGGCAGCTATGCGTCGTTAGTATACGATCATTCGTATACTAATGAATAATCCCGCTTGCTCCCGGGGTCAAGGCTGCCCAAGATCGCGAGCGTTGCAGTTAGGAATAAGGACCCCTTCCATGGCGCATGACGCACCCCAGGCCACCGGACCCTCGAAGCTCGTGATCCGGAATATCGGCCTGATCCTGTCCGGCGCGCTGGAAAAGCCGATCCTGGATGGCGACACCATTGTTGCCGAGAACGGCAAGATCACCGCCATCGGCCGCTTCAAGGACGTCAACACCGAAGGCGCGACCACCATCGTCGAGGCCAACGGCACGACCGTCGCGCCGGGCCTGATCGACAGCCATGTCCACCCTGTCGCGGGCGACTGGACGCCCCGGCAGAACCAGATCGGCTGGATCGACAGCAATCTGCATGGCGGTGTCACCACCATGATTTCCGCCGGCGAAGTTCATATGCCGGGCCGCCCGCGTGACGTCGTCGGGTTGAAGGCGATGGCGATCTTCGCCCAGCGCGCATTCTGGAATCTGCGTCCGGGCGGCGTGAAGGTTCACGCTGGCGCGCCGGTGATCGAATGCGAGATGGTCGAGGAAGACTTCAAGGAATTGGCCGCGGCGGGCGTCAAGCTGCTCGGCGAAGTGGGCTTGGGCGGCGTCAAGGACGGCCCGACTGCGCGAAAAATGGTCGGCTGGGCGCGCAAATACGGTATCCAGAGCACGATCCACACCGGCGGCCCCTCGATTCCCGGCTCCGGCCTGATCGACAAGGACGTGGTGCTGGAGGCCGATACCGATGTGGTCGGCCACATCAATGGCGGCCACACCGCCCTTCCCGACGACCAGATCCGCTGCATCTGTGAGGGCTGCAAGCGCGGCCTCGAGCTGGTGCACAACGGCAATGAGCGATCGGCCCTGTTCACGCTGCGCATCGCGCGCGAGATGGGCGATCTGCATCGGGTGATCCTCGGCACCGACGCGCCCGCCGGCTCCGGCGTGCAGCCGCTCGGCATTTTGCGCATGGTCTCGATGCTGTCCTCGCTCGGTGACCTGCCGGCAGAGATCGCGTTTTGTCTCGCCACCGGCAACACGGCGCGGATGCGCGAGCTCGATTGCGGCCTCATCGAAGTGGGCCGTTCCGCCGATTTCGTCATCATGGACAAGGCCCAGCATTCGGCCGGCAAGAACATCCTGGACAGCGTGCAGCTCGGCGACCTTCCCGGAATCGGCATGACCATCATCGATGGCATCGTGCGCACCCAGCGCAGCCGCAACACCCCGCCGGCGGGCCGGGTGCCGGAGGTGGTGGCGAAGTAGCGGCATGCACCTCTGCTGCAGGGCGTAACCCACCAACTTCGCTCCGCAATCGTGGAAGCATGGTGGGTTACGCCTCAGCTAACCCACCCTACAAGATGAATTCACCGCAACTTGCTCAACAGCGCCATCAACATCTCGCGCTCCTTTGCATCAAGCGGCGCCAGCGTCTCACGGGTGATGGCAAGCGCGTTCGGCGCCAGCTTCTCCGCAAGCTGCTGGCCGGCGCGCGTGAGGCTGACCAGCAGCCGGCGCCCATCCTCGGGATCCTGGCTCGTCTCGGTCAATCCGCGCGCGGTCAAGCGGTCGATCACACCCTTGATGGTCGCGACGTCCATTGCCGTGAGACGCCCGAGCTGGTTCTGCGAGCACGGACCGGTCTCGGCGAGCTTCGACAGCGCCGCCCATTGCGTCGACGTGATGTTGGTGCCGATGTCGCGGGAGAAGATCGCGCCGTGGCGCTGCGAGACCTGGCGCAGGATGAAGCCGACCTGCTCGTCAAGCACATAAGACGGTTTTGCCGGTTTGGCGCTCTTCTTCGCCGCGACGCTTCTCGCCATCCGCTCCCCGCCCCTCACAACGACAGATGCGCGTCGCGGATATCCGGACGCGCATCGAGCTCGGCCATGGTGCCGCCGAAACAGATGCGGCCGCGCTCGATGATATAGGCGCGGTCGGAGATCAGCCGCGCAAAGTGCAAATTCTGCTCGGAGACGACGATGCTGACGCCCTCCTTCTTCATGGTCAGGATGGCATCGACCATCTGCTCCACGATCTTCGGCGAGAGGCCCTCCGAGGGCTCGTCGAGCAGCACCAGCGACGGATTGCCCATCAGCGTGCGCGCGATGGTGAGCATCTGCTGCTCGCCGCCGCTCATGCGGCCGCCGGGGCGGTTCTTCATTTCACCGAGATTTGGAAACAGCGTGAATAGCTTGTCCCGCGTCCAATAGGGGGCGTTGGGGCGCTTCGGCTGCCGGCCGACTTCGAGATTCTCTTCCACCGTCAAATCGGTGAAGATTCGCCGCTCCTCCGGCACGTAGCCAAGCCCATCGCGCACGATCTCGTGGGTCGGACGTGCCGAGACGTCCTTGCCTTCGAACATGATCCGTCCCGAGCGCTGGGCGACGAGGCCGACGATCGAGCGGAAGGTCGTCGACTTGCCGGCGCCGTTCCGCCCCAACAGCGCCACCACCTCGCCCTCGCCGACCTCGAAACCGATGTCGAACAGGATATGGGCCGGGCCATAATGACTGTTGAGCCCCTCGACCGTGAGCTTCATGCCGAGGCTCCCTCGCGATGCTCGGCATCGTAAAGCAGGCCCTCGCCGAGATAGACCGCCTGAACCTGCGGATTGGCGCGCACCTCGGCCGGCGAGCCCTCGGCGATCAGCGTGCCGCGGTTGAGCACGATGATGCGGTCGGCATGCTCGAACACGACGTCCATGTCGTGTTCGGTAAAGAGCACGCCGATCGACTTTTCGCGCGCGATCTGCGCCGTCAGCCGCATCAGATCGACGCGCTCGCGCGGCGCCATGCCGGCGGTCGGCTCATCCATCAGCAGCAATTTCGGCTGGTTGGCGAGCGCGACGGCAAGCTCGAGCCGCTTGAGGTCGCCATAGGCAAGCTCGCCGCAGGGGCGATCCGCATAGCCGCCCATGCCAACGAGTTCCAGCAGACGGCCGGCCTCGCCACGGTCGAAATTCGGGGCCGAGCCCCAGAGATTGAACAACTGCTTGCCATGCGAGATCAGCGCAACCTGCACATTCTCGCGCACCGTCATGGTGGCGAAGGTCGCGGTGATCTGGAAGGTCCGGCCCACGCCCATCCGCCAGATCTCACGCGGCTTCCTGCCGGTGGTCTCTTCGCCGAGCAGCCGGACGTGACCGGTATCAGGCCGGTTCTGGCCGTTGAGCATGTCGAAACAGGTGCTCTTGCCCGCGCCGTTCGGGCCGATCAGCGCCAGAATCTCTCCGGCGCGCAGCGAGAACGAGACGCCGCGCACGGCATGGATGCCGCCATAGGATTTGGTGAGGCCTTCGACCGCGAGAAGTGGGGGGGCGAGGCTCATTCGGCAGACTCGATCGGCTTGGCAAGCAAGGGAGATCCCGGCGGCGAGGCCTTCCGGCGGCGCTGCGCCAGCATTTCCAGCATGCCGACGATGCCCTTGGGGAAGACGACGACAATCAGAACGATGAAGCCGCCGAGCACGAGCTTCGACAGGTCGGTCTGGCTGACCAGCCAGATGTTGAGCGCTTTGTAGACGATCGCGCCGATCACCCCGCCCGACACCGTCTCGACGCCGCCGAGCAGCACCATGACGAGCGCATCGACCGAAAGCGAGATGCCGAGATTGTCCGGGAAGACGCTGCCCTTGAGGTAGGCGAATAGCGCGCCGCCGATGCCGGCGGTGGTGCCTGCGATCACGAACGCCGTCCACTGGATGCGCTTGGCGTTGATGCCGACCGCTTCGGTGCGCAGCAGCGAGTCGCGCGTGGCCCGGAGCGCGTAGCCGAACGGCGAGAACACCATGGCCCGCAACGCGATGGTGACGAGCGCCGCGACGCCGAGCGCCAGCCAGTAGAAATGCGATGGGCTTGCCGCCCAGCTCGAAGGCCAGACCCCGAGTATGCCATTGTCGCCACCTGTCACGCTCACCCACTGGAATGCGATCGACCACACGATCTGTGCGAAAGCGAGCGTCAGCATCGCGAAATAGACGCCCGAGAGCTGCACGGCGAAGAAGCCGAACACGGCGGCGCCCATGCAGCCGAGCAGCGGTCCGAGCAGGAGACACACGATCATCGGCAGCCCCGCCATCTTGGCGAGGAAGGCGACGCCGTAGGCGCCGAGACCGAAATAGGCGGCGTGGCCGAACGACGCGAGCCCGCCGACCGACATCAGGAAGTGCAGGCTGACGGCGAAGATCACGAAGATCGCGATCTCCGAGCCCACGGTCAGCGCGTAATTGCCGGCGAACAGCGGCAGCGTCGCCGCGATCACGAGCGCGACCAGCGCGGCAAGCCGTTCGTTCGACGTCAACGGCCGCCAGGGATTGACGGTGAGACCCGGCGTCTTGCGCGCGGGCGCCTCCGGCCTGCCGAACAAGCCCCAGGGCCGCACGATCAGCACCGCCGCCATCACCAGGAAGACCAGGATGATGGAGATCTTTGGAAAAATCAGGATGCCGAAGGCATTGAGCTCGGAGACCAGCACCGCCGCGACGAACGCACCGACGATGCTGCCGAGACCGCCGATCACGACCACGACGAAGACCTCGACGATGATGCGCAGATCCATGGCGTGATGCACGGCATCGCGCGGGATCTGGAGCGCACCGCCGAGGGCCGCAAGGAAGACGCCAACCGCAAACACGCTGGTGAACAGCCATTTCTGATTGACGCCGAGCGCCGCCACCATGTCGCGATCCTGCGTCGCCGCGCGAACCAGCACGCCCCAGCGCGTGCGCTGGAACAGCAGCCAGAGAATGCCGAGCACGACCGGGCTGAGCACGATCAGGAACAGATCGTAGCTCGGGATGTTCTGACCGAAGAAGTCGATCGCACCCTTGAAGCCGGGCGCGCGGCGCCCGACGAGATCGTCGGGCCCCCAGATCAGGACCACGAGATCCTCGACCATCAAGGTCAGGCCGAAGGTCGCGAGCAGCTGGAACAGTTCGGGCGCATGATAGATGCGCCGGAGCAGCACCATCTCGACGATGACACCGATCAACGCCACGGCGAACGCTGCCATGACGATCGCCGCCCAGAAGCCGAACGCACCCGACAACCGCTCCGTCAAGGTAAAGGCGATATAGGCGCCGATCATGTAGAAGGCGCCGTGCGCGAAATTCACGATCCGCGTCACGCCAAAGATGATCGACAGGCCCGAGGCCACCAGAAACAGCGACGCTGCGCTGGCGAGACCGGTCAGAAACTGTACGACATAAAAGGCCATCGGCGGTCCGGGTTAAGCAAGAGTCTCAGTATTCGGCTTCATCCTTCGAGACGGCGCTACGCGCCTCCTCAGGATGAGGTCCGGGACCCTCATGGTGAGGAGCGCGGCAGCGCCGCGCGTCTCGAACCACGAGGCCCCGGTCTCTCTTCGCATCAATCCTTCGGACGCAGCTTCTCGACTTCAGCGTCGCTCGGCAGATAGTCCGAACCTTTCTTGTAGACGGAGTCCACCATCACGCCCTTGCCGTCCTTCAACGCGGTCTTGCCGACATAGGCGCCGAGTGTCGACTGGTGGTCGATCTTGCGGAAGGTGATCTCGCCGAGCGGCGACGGCATCGACAGCCCTTCCGCCGCGGCAATCAGCTTCTCCGGATCGGTGGAGCCGGCCTTCGCCAGGATCGCCGCCGCCGACTTGATAGTCTGGTAGCCGACGATCGAGCCGAGGCGCGGATAGTCGTTATACTTGGCCTGATACGCCTTCAGGAACGCGTCATGCTCGGGCGTCTTGATCGAGTACCAGGGATAGCCGGTGACGATCCAACCCTCGGGTGTCTCCTCCTTGAGCGGGTCGAGATATTCGGGCTCGCCGGTCAGGAACGAGACGACCTCGCGTCCCTTGAACAGGCCGCGGGTGTTGCCTTCACGCACGAGCTTCACAAGATCGGCGCCGAAGGTGACGTTGAGGATCGCTTCGGGATTGGCCGCGGCAACCGCCTGCACCACCGGACCCGCATCGATCTTGCCCTGCGGCGGCCACTGCTCGTCGACCCACTGAATGTCGGACCGCTTCTCCGACATCAGCTTCTTGAACACCGCGACCGCCGACTGGCCGTATTCGTAGTTCGGTGCGATCGTCGCCCAGCGCTTGGCCGGCAGCTTGCTGGCTGCTTCCACCAGCATTGCCGCCTGCATGTAGTTGGAGGGACGCAGGCGGAAGGTGTACTTGTTGCCCTTGGACCAGGTCACGGCGTCCGTCAGCGGCTCGGCTGCCAGGAAAAACACTTTCTTCTGGTTGGCGAAGTCGCTGACGGCGAGACCGATGTTCGACAGGAACGTACCCGTCAGCATCGCCACGCCTTCACTCGAGACCAGTTCGTTCGCCGCGGTCTGCGCATCCGCCGGCTTGCCGCCATCGTCCTTGGAAATGACGACGAGCTTCTTGCCGTTGATGCCGCCGGCCGCGTTGATCTCCTCGACCGCGAGCTGCCAGCCCTTGCGATAGGGCTCGGTGAACGCCGGCAACAGCGAGTAGCTGTTGATCTCGCCGATCTTGATCTCCTGCGCCAGGGCCGAATGAGTAATGCCGCCCGCCAGAAGCGCAAAAGCCGCGCCGACGAAATAGTTTCTTGTTCGCATCCCAACCTCCAGTTTTGAACTGATTATTTCAGGCCGTCTTCGCCCTTGATCTCCGCAACCGTCAGCCCGCCGACGCGCGGCAGCGGACGGCCGCTGTCGGTGACGGCGACCGCGACCATGATCTCGTTGGCGCGCGGCGCGTCGTTGATCTGCACTTCCATGCCGTCGAAATGACTGCGCACGAAGGCGGCATCCTTGTGCCCAAGGGGAATGTCGAGTGTCGTGCCGGGACCGCTGCGCTTCTTCGACGACGGGATCAGCGCCGCGCCCTTGCTGAGAACTTTCCGCACCGGCGCGCCCATCTTCGGATGAAGGATGGCGGCCGCATGTTCCAGCTCGCCGTTCTCGCCGACGGCTGCGGCCTTACCATAGCTCTGCGCCTTCGCGCCATCGATGCCGAGCGCAGCCACCGCGCGCTTCGACAGCAGCTCACCAAGCTCCTCGCCGATCGCGATCAGCGGCGAGAGATCCTCGACGTATTTTCCGGCAAAGGGATTTTCGATCACGGCGATGGCCGCCGCACGCCGCGTCGGCGGCGAGACCTGGCGGCCCATCTCCATCTGCGTCTCTTCGACAACGGTGACGATCTTGCGGATGATCGCGCTCATGATTGTTTCCTTAAGGCTCTTCCCTGCTCAGGCATGAACCGCGTTCTCCAGCGTGAGCGGGCGCGATCGTTGCCGTTCAGTATCTTTTGCTCCGATGACAAGCATATCACCACAAAGCTGCAACACGGCACCCTCGATCAATCCGCGATCGAACAATTTCCGTGCACATTCCGCGCCAGATTCCAGGGCTGCCGCGATCTCCTCTTGCGACAATTCACCGACCGCGCGAGTGACGAGACGTGCGCCGAGATCGTTTTCGGGCTGAAGCTCGCTCGCAGGCTTTCGGACGATGGCGGGATGCCCGGGCAGATCGACGGCGTTGGCGATGACCGTCGCCGCCGCATCCGCCTGCGATGCGGTTACTGCCAGCACCGTCACCGCGTCGGCGATGCCGAGCGAGAAGCTGCGGCCGTGGCGCCCGCTGGTCGCAACGCCGCGCACGGGGTCATCCGCATCGACCCTCATCGTCCGCATCACGCCGTCGCGGTCGGGCCGATCCATCAGGCCAATCGAAAAATGCTCACCCCGCCCGAGATGCAGCGCAATGTCCCCGCCATTATTGACGTAAGCCTGATCAAGCGTCGCAGCGTCCAGCATCGCGCCCAGAATCTCCTCCGCCACGCTGCCTGCCACGGCAGCCATTGGCGTGATGAAGCAATCGGCGGCATAGGGCGCGACAGCGGCGTGCATGCGACGAGCTACAACACCCTTCAGCGAAGTCCGCGCCACCGCGGCCGTCCGCAATTCCGCCAGCTCCGTGCAGAGTTCGTCGAGCAGCCCGGTGAAACGGCGCGCCGCCGCTTCATACGCAGCCCGCACGTCGTCCGCGCGCCCCTTCGCCTCGACGATCAGGTCAATCGGTCCATCCTGCAAATGCAGCCGCCGGCCATCAGACAGCAATGCGATTTGCGGGAGCCTCGTCATGCCCGGGGCCCCGGAATCGGGTTCTGCCAGGGCAATTGGCGGACATCGTCGCCACCCCGCACCTCGGACAGCGGCTTCACATAATCCATGTGGCCGCCGAGCGCGGCGTAGTCGGACAGTTTCATCGTGAATTCGATCGGCGCGACCAGCGCGGGCGTCGGCACGTAGCCGAACGCTCCTGAAGGCATCTGCGTCACGTCGACCATGTAGGTGATGCCGCCGCCCGGCCAGACATAAACCGGCGCACCGCCGCTGGTGACGCGTGTCAGCGCGTCCTTGACCGAGCGCGTCAGCCGCACCGGATTGTCGGTCACGCCCGCGCGCAGCGAACCGCCGGCGCCGGCCATGAACAGCACAGTGCACAGCGCCGGCTCGCAGTTCTCCTGGATGCGCTCCACCGAGAATTTGAGGTCATCAGGCATCTCGGTCTCGACCGGCTTCAGGGCCTCGTCGAGCACGTAATAGGACGAATGCTCACCGGTCGTGGAGACCATCAGCATCGAGAGACCGGCCCTGGCCTCCTTGGCGTCGAACGGCCCGAGGATCGCCAGCGGATCGGAAATGTTGGTCCCGCCCCAGCCCGTGCCGGGATCGGCGACCTGGAAATAGCGGCCGGGCGTCGAGCGGCGCCCTTTCATCTTGATGCCGGTGTCGGCGATGTCGAGCAGCTTGCCGGCCTGGTGCTCGCTGAGCACGCCGGTGATGTGGTCGTCGACCACGACGACCTCGTCGACCTTGCCGTGCCACTGCTTTGCGAACATGCCGATCGTCGCCGAGCCGCAGCCGACGCGCATGCGCTCTTCCTTCATGCCATTGACGATCGGCGGCTGGCCAGCCTGCACCACCACGCTCGCGCCGCCGTCGATGGTGAGCTCGACCGCCTTGCAATTGGCGAGGTCCATCAGCGTGTCGCAGGTGACGCGACCTTCCTTCTTCGAGCCGCCGGTGAGATGATGCACGCCGCCGAGCGACAGCATCTGCGAGCCGTATTCGCTGGTGGTGACATGGCCGACCGCCTCACCCTGCGCCCGGACAGTCGCGGTTTCCGGGCCGAGATAGCGGTCGGTGTCGATCTTCACCTTGATGCCGCAATAGGAGAAGATGCCCTCGGTAACGACGGTCACCATGTCGACGCCGTCGACTTCCGCGGAGACGATGAACGGCGCCGGCTTGTAATCGGGATAGGTCGTGCCCGCACCGATCGCGGTCACGAAGGTCGAGGGTTCATGGACGATCGTGCCGTCCCAATCTTCGGTGCGGCTGAACGGGACGAGCTTGCCGCCATGAGAGACTGTACGCTCCAGGATCACATGGGGATCGACGCGGACGAGCTTGCCGTCGTGATTGGCATAGCGGTCGCAGGCGCCCGCCGCGCCCGGCTTGATGTAGCACATCACCGGACAGGCATCGCAGCGGATCTTGTCGATGGCGGCGCTCGTCGTTTCCATGTGCAAGCCAGCGGAGGTTGCGATTATCATTCGTATACGAACGATGTTGCGCGCGGTCCTCAAGCCTGTCAAGCGGCGATGCGGCGCAAAAGATGCGCCTGCCGCATAAAACCTCATTTGCCTATCCGCTTTGTGCACAAAGCGGGCAGTCACGCTGCAGTGCGGAATGCGCGGCTTGCACGTTTGTGTACAAACGGTATCGTCGCGACGCAGAATTTTACACGGGCTTGGGAACGAGGATGACGCAGACACCGATCCGCATCACCGTGAACGGAGGGATCCACGACGTCATGGCGGCACGCGAAACGCCGCTGCTCTACGTGCTGCGCAACGATCTCGCGCTCAACGGGCCGAAATATGGTTGCGGCCTCGGCGAATGCGGCACCTGCACTGTCCTGATCGACGGCGCCGCGGCACGCTCTTGCGTCATCCCGATCGGCGGCTGCGCAGGACGCGACATCGTCACGCTCGAAGGGCTCGGCACGCGCGACAAGCCCGATGCCGTGCAACAGGCATTCATCGACGAGCAGGCCGCGCAATGCGGCTATTGCCTCAACGGCATGATCATGACCACCAAGGCACTGCTTGCGATCAATCCGCGGCCGACCGAACAGGAGGCGCTGGCGGCGCTGCGCTACAATCTCTGCCGATGCGGCACGCATGTCGAAATCCTGCGCGCCGTGATGCGCGCATCTGGCCAGCTTGCCGAGGCCGCGGACTGATGGCCTCCCCTGTTTCGAACCGAGCTGAGCGGCAAGCAGGTTCGCTCGTCGTCGTCCGCACCTTGGACGAGATCACATCCGAGACCTTCGTGCGGATCACCGCGGACGGTTCGGTCACGGCCTATAACGGCCATGTCGATCTCGGCACCGGCATCCGCACCGCGCTTGGCCAGATCGTCGCCGAGGAGCTGGACGTGTCCTTTGCGCGCGTCGTCGTCGTGCTCGGCGATACCGCCATGGTGCCGAACCAGGGCGCGACGATCGCCAGCGAAACCATCCAGATCACCGCCGTTCCCCTGCGCAAGGCCGCAGCGCAGGCGCGACAGTTTTTGATCGCGCGCGCGGCGGAGCGGCTGGAGCTGCCGGCGGCCGACCTCAGGATCGACGACGGTCTCGTGCGCGGCCACGACAATCGCAGCGTCAGCTATGGCGAATTGATCGGCGGCGAGACCATCCGCCTCGAGCTTGCCGACGACGTCGCGGTCAAGCCCGTCGGCGATTACGCCATCGTCGGCCAGTCCATGCCGCGCGTCGACCTGCCCGCCAAGGCCACGGGCGAGCTGACCTTCGTGCACGACATCCGCGTGCCCGGCATGCTGCACGGCCGCGTGGTGCGTCCGCCCTATGCCGGCGTCGATGCCGGCCCGTTCGTCGGCACCAGCCTGATCGCCGTTGACGAATCCTCGGTGCGGGACATTCCGGGCCTCGTTGCCGTCGTACGCATCGGCGATTTCGTCGGCGTGGTTGCCGAGCGCGAGGAGAACGCGATCCGTGCGGCGGAGCAGCTCGCGGTGAGCTGGAAGCCGACGCCTGATCTGACCGATCTCGCCGACGTCGAGACTGCATTGCGCGCCAATCCGTCGACGCCGCGCACGCTGATCGACAAGGGCGACGTCGATGCGGCAATCGCCGGCGCAGCCAAGCCGATGCAGCGTACTTACGTCTGGCCGTATCAGATGCATGCCTCGATCGGCCCGTCCTGCGCGGTCGCCGACGTCCGGGACGGTAACATCCGCGTCTGGTCGGGCACGCAGAACCCGCATTTGCTGCGCCGAGACCTGTCGCTGCTGATCGAGCGTCCCGAGAGCGAGATCGAGGTCATCAGGCTGGAGGCCGCCGGCTGCTACGGCCGCAACTGCGCCGACGATGTCACCGCGGACGCGCTGTTGCTCTCGCGCGCGGTCGGCCGGCCTGTGCGGGTGCAGTTGACGCGGGAGCAGGAGCACGCCTGGGAACCGAAGGGCACCGCGCAGCTCATCGACGTCAATGGTGGCCTGAACGCCGACGGCGGCGTTGCCGGTTACGATCTCGCCACGCGCTACCCCTCGAACGCGGCGCCCACGCTGGCACTGTTGCTGACGGGGCGGATCTCACCGGAGCCCGAGGTGCTCCAGATGGGCGACCGCACCGCGATCCCGCCTTACGATTACGACCACATGCGCGTCGTCGCCCACGACATGGCGCCGATCGTGCGCGCGTCCTGGTTTCGCGGCGTCTCGGCGCTGCCGAACACCTTTGCGCATGAATCCTTTATTGACGAGGCCGCGACCGAGGCTGGCGTCGATCCGATCGAATACCGCCTGCGCTATCTCAGGGATCAGCGCGCCGTGGATCTCGTCAACGCGGTGGCAGAACGCGCGGGCTGGACGCCACGGCCGGTGCGCGAGGAGAAAGACGGCGACATCGTGCACGGGCGCGGCTTTGCCTATGCGCTCTATGTCCACAGCAAGTTTCCGGGCTATGGCGCAGCGTGGTCCGCCTGGATAGCTGACGTCGCCGTGAACAAGACCACCGGCGACGTCAGCGTCACGCGCGTGGTCGCAGGCCAGGATTCCGGCCTGATGATCAACCCGGACGGCGTGCGCCACCAGATTCACGGCAACGTCATCCAGTCCACCAGCCGCGCGCTGATGGAGGAGGTCTCTTTCGAGCGCGGCGCCGTGGCGGCGCGGGAATGGGGCGCCTATCCGATCATCCCCTTCCCCGATGTGCCCAAGATCGACGTCCTGTTGCTGCCGCGCTCCGACCAGCCGCCGCTCGGCGTCGGCGAATCCGCGTCTGTGCCGAGCGCAGCCGCGATCGCCAACGCCATCTTCGATGCCACCGGCGTGCGCTTTCGCGAGCCGCCGTTTACGCCGGAGCGCATCCTGAGGGGCTTGCAGGCCGACACAATCGCCGCGCCGCAAGCCCTGCCGGCACCCGCCACCGCGTCTCCCTCGCGCGCTTGGCAGAATCCTTTCGCGAAGCGCAGCGGCATCTTCGCGACGATTGCAACCATCTGCACCGCCGCGATCGGCATCGGCGCAGCGCTGCTGCCGGGACGCGCCATCGCGCCGATCGCGCGGCCTGATGCGTCGGTCTATTCCGCGGCGACGATCGCCCGCGGCCAGCAATTGGCGGCGCTCGGCAATTGCGCGGAGTGCCACACCACGATCGGCGGCGCGCTCAACGTCGGCGGCCGCGCGCTTCAGACGCCATTCGGCACGATCTACAGCACCAATATCACGCCCGACGTCGAGACCGGCATCGGCACCTGGTCCTATCCCGCCTTCGAGCGCGCGATGCGCGACGGGCTGCATCGCGACGGACGTCAGCTCTATCCCGCCTTCCCCTACACGCACTTTGCCAAGACCAGCGACGCCGACATGCAGGCGCTCTATGCCTACCTGATGGCGCAGCCTGCGGTGCGCGCGACTCAGCCTGCGAATACGCTCGCTTTCCCGTTCAATCTCCGCCCGCTGCTCGCCGGCTGGAACGCGCTGTTTCATCAGACGCGCGAGTTCAAGCCTGATCCTGCCAGATCCGAGGTTTGGAATCGCGGCGCCTATCTCGTCGAGAGCCTCGGCCATTGCAGCGCCTGCCATTCGCCGCGCAATGCGTTCGGCGCCGAGCAGCGCGAAGCCTATCTCGCCGGCGGCTTTGCCGAGGGCTGGGAGGCGCCGCCACTGACCTCACTCTCGCATGCGCCGATCCCATGGAGTGAGGACGATCTTTTCGCCTATTTGCGCACCGGCCACTCGCGATACCATGGCGTCGCCGCCGGGCCGATGGCGCCAATCGTCAGGGACCTCGCGGCTCTGCCCGACGAGGACATCCGCGCGATGGCCGTCTATCTCCGCTCGTTCAACGATATCGCGACCGCGACGCCAACGCAGGACGCACTCGCCGCCAGGCTCGAAGCTTCAACGCAAGTCACGGTCGCTTCCTCCACAGGAGCGCGGCTCTATCAGGGCGCCTGCGCCGTCTGCCACGAGGTCGGCGGGCTGCCGCTGTTCGGCAGCCGCCCCTCGCTCGCGCTCAACAGCAATCTGCACAGCGCGACATCGGACAATCTCGTGCAAGTCGTCCTGCACGGCATCGCCGAGCCGGTGTCGAGCGATCTCGGCTACATGCCGGCATTCAAGAACAGCATGAGCGATGCCCAGGTCGGGGAGCTCGTCACCTTCCTGCGCAAGCAGTTCGCCCCCGACAAGCCGGCGTGGAGCGGCGTGCGTGAGACGATCGCCCGCGTGCGCAATTCACCCCACTAAGCGTGCTTCTTCGCCTCCACCGGCGGCGTGCCGTGGGTGTGGAAGGACTCGATCGTCTTCAGGCCCCACGCCTGCCCCTTCTTGCGTTCCTCTTCCGTCCACACGATCGGCTTCCAGTCCGGCGCAAGGATGAGGCGCGCGCCGGCATTGGCGACTTCGACGCGGTTGCCGCCGGGTTCGTAGACATAGAGGAAGAAGGTCTGCTGGATCGCGTGCTTGTGCGGACCGGTCTCGATGTGGATGCCGTTCTCCAGGAAGATGTCGGCGGCGCGCAAAATCTCTTCGCGGCTGTCGAGCGCGTAGGTGACGTGATGGAAGCGGCCGGGCGTGCCGGAATGGTCGAGCGAATAGGCGAAGTCATAGCTCTTGTTCGACATGGTGAGCCACATCGCAGCTTCGCGCCCATCGTTGAGGACGATCTGCTCGGTGAGGCGGCAGCCGAGATAATTCTCGAAAAACTCGCGGTTCGCCTTGATGTCGGTGGCGAGGCAGTTGAGATGGTCGAGGCGGCGGACATTGACGCCGCGCGCGGGGAACCGCTGCGCCTGGTTCTTCAGTGCAGGCTTCAGCTCAGGCGGCGCCTGATACCATTCGGTCTCATAATAGAGCTCGACGATGTGTCCATCAGGGTCGCGGCAGCGGAAGGTCGGCCCCTGCCCCATGTCGCCGTCGATCCAGCCGAGGTCGAAGCCGGAGCCCTTCAGCGCGGCGACGCGGCGCTCCAGCGCCTGCTGGCTGCGCGCGCGTAGCGCCATGTGCTCCATGCCTGATGTCTTCGACGCCGTGAGCTTGAGCGAATAGCGCTCGTAATCGTCCCAGCCGCGCAGATAGACCGACTCGCCCTTTTGTCCGCTGACGGTCATGCCCAACACGTCGACGAAGAATTTCAGGCTCTCGTCCGGCTTGGGTGTCAGCAGCTCCATGTGGCCGAGATGAGCGAGATCGAGGATCGGTTCGGGCTGCATGGTTTCCTCCAAGGCAAGGCTGCGATCCCCGTCACCGGATCGCGCAATCGGACACGGAGCGCAACGACAATGCACACGCACGCATCCCGGCGACACCGGCCACCTACTCATTTGTACTAATGTACAAATGATTAGGCCCCGTCAACAAATCAAACCCTCCGTTCCGCCGTCCGGTGCCTTCCGGTTTGCCCCGCGTGGAAGCCCCGCCGGCTGGCCGAATGGTAAAATCTTCCTTAAGGGCATTTCGGCCAGTCGGCCGAGAAAAGCAGCATTTTCCGGCCGTTTCCGGCCACAAGTATGCACCGGGAACAAATTAACCAGCCGAATTGTCGCGGATTTAACGAAGCACCCGCCTCTGCCGTTTAACCGTTTGTGCAGCGACGGCCGGGCATAGTCCGGGGCAAAGCCCTTGCTCCTGCCAGGTACATTCATCGTGACAGCCTTTGGACGCGTGATTTCGGTTCGCGGATCGCTCGCCCGGGTCGGGCTTCTGGCGGAAAGCCAGATGCCGGTCTCGGAAGTTCGGGCCACCGTCGGCCGGTTCGTCAGCATCCGCTGCGCCAGTTCGATCATCGTCGCCATGATCACCGAGGTGTCCTGCGAGAACCTCTCGAGCAGCGACAATTTGATCGCGATCGCCTCGGTCGATTTGCTCGGCGAAATCCTCAATGCCGCCGGCAAGGCCAAATTCCAGCGCGGCGTCACCAACTATCCGACCATCGGTGACTCGGTCGACCTGATCACGAGCCAGGAGCTGCGTACGATCTACGCGCCGACCGGCTCCGACCAGATCAACGTCGGCTTCCTCCAGCAGGATAGCTCCGTCGTCGCCTATGTCGACATCGAGGAAATGCTCTCCAAGCATTTCGCGGTGCTGGGATCGACCGGCGTCGGCAAATCCACCGGCGTGTCGCTGCTGCTCAACGAGATCCTGAAAGCGCGGCCAAACCTGCGTATCTTCCTGCTCGACGTGCACAACGAATATGGCCGCTGCTTCGGCGACCGCGCGCTGGTGCTCAACCCGCGCAACCTGAAACTGCCGTTCTGGCTGTTTAATTTCGAGGAAATCGTCGACGTGCTGTTCGGCGGCCGCGCCGGCGTGCCCGAAGAGCTCGACGTGCTCGCCGAGGTGATCCCGATCGCCAAGGGCATCTACACGCAATATCAGAACGCCGACCGCCTCGGCCTCAAGCGCATCGATCCCAAGCAGATCGGCTTCACCGTCGACACGCCGGTTCCCTACCGCCTGGTCGATTTGATCTCGCTGATCGACGAGCGCATGGGCAAGCTCGAAAACCGCTCCTCGCGCATCATCTATCACAAGCTGATCTCCCGCATCGAGGCGGTCCGCAACGACCCGCGCTACGCCTTCATGTTCGACAACGCCAATGTCGGCGGTGACACCATGGCCGAGGTGATCAGCCATCTGTTCCGCCTGCCGGCCAACGGCAAGCCGATGACGGTGATGCAGCTCGCCGGCTTCCCGGCCGAGGTCATCGACTCCGTCGTCTCGGTGCTCTGCCGCATGGCCTTCGACTTCGGCCTGTGGAGCGACGGCGTTTCGCCGATGCTGTTCGTCTGCGAAGAGGCCCATCGCTACGCCTCCGCCGATCGCAATGTTGGCTTCGGGCCGACCCGCAAGGCGGTGTCGCGCATCGCCAAGGAAGGCCGCAAATACGGCGTCTATCTCGGCCTCATCACGCAACGCCCGGCCGAGCTCGACGCCACCATCATCTCACAGTGCAACACGCTGTTCACGATGCGTCTTGCCAACGAACGCGACCAGGCGCTGCTGCGCGCCGCGGTGTCGGATGCGGCCGCGAACCTGCTCTCGTTCGTCCCCTCGCTCGGCACCCGCGAGGTGCTGGCGTTCGGCGAAGGCGTCGCACTGCCGACGCGACTGCGCTTCAAGGAAGTGCCGCCGCATCAGTTGCCGCGCGGCGAAGCCACCATCAGCAGCGTGCCCTCCGTGACCTCCGGTCACGACATGCATTTCGTCGGCGCCGTGCTCGAGCGCTGGCGCGGCGCCACCTCGCAGCGCGACGTCCCGAACGACCCGGTGTTCTCGGCACCGCCGGCAAAGACGCTCTCCAACGTCGAGGCCCCGATGTTGCAACCGTCCTTGGGACTGGACCCGGACCGCTTCTCCCTGCTGAAGAAGCCGCTGCGGTAGCGCGCCAGTTCCACAGCTACTTGCTGAGCGGCGGGTCCGGACACGCGGGACAGTCCGAACCGGGTGAGACCGACCGTGTCGTTGCCCCGGGGCCGGTCGCCTTTGCCTTCATGGACCTTCGAAAGTGCTTGTGTCCCAGATCAAAGAGGTCGGGGCGCACACCGAGCTTGTGCCCTTCCTTGTCACACTTGGCCAGAAAGGCCTCCAGCGTTTCAGCCCTCTTCAACGCCTCGAAATACTCATAGATGCCCCTAACAGGCAATCGCCTCGTCGTCTTACGCGCTGGATTTGCCATTTCGACTTCTCCAATTCCACAGTATGCGGAGGTAAACAAAGACGCGATTTAGCGTCGCTCAATTTCCTATGCGTCCGACACCCGTCCCGAAGCGTGTCAACGCGCTCTGCGTATTGAAATCCTTCTGCTTGTCGAGCGCAGCCGAAGCGGCGACCTTCGCGCTTGCCTTGCCCGGCGCGAGGATGCGTCCGAACTCGTCAAATTGTGGCAATCCCGATTTGTCAGGCGACAAGCTGATCAGAATGATGATGGTATGCAGGTCCTGCCTGGTATTGTCGATGTTCAGGCTGGCACTCGACGGCACCCATTTCCCGATGATGGGATCAGCCGTCGTCGAAGGATCAAAATTTCCAATAGACTTGGTGGTGAATGTGAGTGTGTCCGCCATTTGTGCGGTCGTGAACTCCTTGTCGGGGCCAGCAAGGTTTTCCCACGAATTTGCGATGAGAAATGAATTGACCAGAGAGTTGATCCTCAGCAGGCCAGCCGCAGGAAATACGTAGTTCTCGGTCCGCGGCGCGCGATTGCAGGCCCTTTCGGGCATGAGCCGGGCAAGGCTGTCGAAGGTGTCGAAAGCCCTGAAATGCCGCGACACCTCACGCGTGCGATCATTCGATGCAACCAGACCGGCCGCATTGGTGCTCCCGGAATATTGACGCAACAGAGTGAGGTTCACCCCGGCCACGTTTTTCTCGGTGGTGTCGATGGTAAAGTCGTAGCTGATGGAGGTGTCCTTGTAGAACGTGAATGGCCCTCTCAACTCCGGCGTGAAGCGATCCCATTTGAGACTATGGAAATTCTCGGTGTTGCCCGTCAGCCAAGCCAGAAGCTCCTGCTTGTTCATTCGCTCATAGAGGATCGGGCTTTTTGCCGCTTCTATGTTTTGAAGAATGACATTGCGGACCGCATCACGAGCCTGGCAGCGGATTACGGCCGCTATTTCCTCGCTCTTGTACGGCATGACGTCTTCCGGCAACGGATAGATCGAGCATCCGCTCGAAAGAGCCGCAAAGGCCAATGCCGCAATCCCGGCCAATCGTCGCATGGCGTCGCCCCCAACACCGAAATGAATTATCCCAATATCTTCAACCCTAGGACGCCTTGAAAAAACAATCAACCGCGACGATGAGGAATGCGAGACGGTGTGAGCGGCCGGGCCTCGATCGTGTCCACGAAACCCACCGCGGCTGCGCGGCTTTTTCGATCGTCGTGTCGGCTCAGGACCATGGCCAAGCGTAGGGGCACGTTGAGCGCCGCGCCCACATCAACTATGCTTGCCGCCCGATCCGAAAAAAAACAAGCCCATGAAAAAGCCAGCCGTGCAACGCTTCGCCGCCCCCGCCCTCGACACGCTCCCCGACGACATCCGCACACGTCTCCTCGCTGTGCAGGAGAAGAGCGGCTTCGTGCCGAACGTGTTCTTGACGCTCGCCTATCGCCCGGACGAGTTCCGCGCCTTCTTCGCCTATCACGACGCGCTGATGGAGAAGGACGGCGGCCTGACCAAGGCTGAGCGCGAGATGATCGTGGTCGCGACGTCGGCGGCCAATCAATGCCAGTATTGCGTGATCGCGCACGGCGCGATCCTGCGCATCCGCGCCAAGAACCCGCTGATCGCCGACCAGATCGCTACGAACTATCGCAAGGCCGACATCACGCCGCGGCAGAAGGCGATGCTGGATTTCGCGATGAAGGTCTCGACCGATGCGCAGCGCATCTCGGAAGAGGATTTCGCCAAACTTGCCCCGCACGGTTTCAGCGACGACGATATCTGGGACATCGCCGCGATCTCCGCCTTCTTCGCATTGTCGAACCGGCTGGCGAATTTCACCGGCATGCGCCCGAACGACGAGTTTTATTTGATGGGACGATTGCCGAAGACGTGACCAAACGCCCGGTGACGGTCGCTATTAGGCCGGGGGCGTCCTCACGGCAGTAGCCGCGTGCCGCGTTGCGTCGCGCCCTTCCGTCTGAGGAGGTCAATGACGACGTCCTCCAGATTGCCCATCAACCCGCGCAGGTGATCGTGCGTACCGGCCCCGCTCCGGTATCCGTCCGGCGTGCCGAACTTGGTGAATGCGACGGGCCCGAGGCCGTGCGTTGCAATGAGATCGCCGACCACCGATCCGAGCCCACTCCCGACGCTATGCTCCTCCACGGTGATCACCGCCCCGGTCTCGCGGGCCGCAGCCGTGACCGCGTCGACATCGATCGGCTTGATGGTGTGCATGCTCAGCACGCGCGCGTGCACGGAATGATCGGCGCGCAGACGATCAGCGATATCCAGGGCATAAGCGAGCATGCAGCCCGTACTGATCAACGTGCAGTCACGCCCTTCCGCCACCGTGATCGCGCGGCCGATCTCGAAATTCACAGAGGAAGCGTGGATGCGCCGTTCACCGGATTTGCCGAGCCGCAGATAGGCCGGGCGCCGGTCGGTGCACAGCAGGCGCGTCGCCTCGGCCGCCTCGTGCGGATCGCCGGGTGCGAGCACGACCATGCCGGGCAAGGTCCGCATCACCCCGATATCCTCGAGGCCGTGGTGGGTGTAGCCCTGCGTGCTGTAGACCATGCCGCCTCCGACGCCGACGATCCGAACCGGGAGGTCGTGATTGCAGACGTCGTTCCGGATCTGCTCGAAACAGCGCAAGGTGGCAAAATTCACCAGCGAATAGGCGAACACGGTGAAGCCGGAATGCGCCAGCCCCGCCGCGACGCCGATCATGTTCTGCTCGGCGATGCCGACGTTAAGAAAACGATCCGGGCACGCATCGCGAAACCGCTCCAGAACAGAAAAGCCGAGATCGGCCGTCAGCAAAAACAGGCTTTTGTCACGCCCGGCCTCTGCCGTGAGCATGTCGATGAACGCCGTACGCATCAGGCTTGCGATCCAAGTTCGGCCAGAGCGCGCCGCAACTGATCCTCATCC
Organism: Bradyrhizobium sp. 21; assembly: GCF_023073335.1. Classification (GTDB taxonomy): domain Bacteria; phylum Pseudomonadota; class Alphaproteobacteria; order Rhizobiales; family Xanthobacteraceae; genus Bradyrhizobium. The sequence continues at coordinate 880,164 of NZ_JADPJG010000002.1, read as the reverse complement.
GCTGCCCGATAGTGCCACTCCAGCGCGTTTTCCATGAAGCTCACGCCTTTGCCTTTTACCGTTCTGGCGATGACGACCGTCGGCCGCCCCTCGTCATCGGGCACGCTGTCGAGGGCCGCCCTGATCTGGCAATGATCGTGGCCGTCGATCTCCAAAACCCGCCAACCGAAAGCGCGCCATTTGTCGGCGAACGGTTCGAGGCCCAGCACGTCGCCGATCCGGCCGAAGCTTTGCAGGCCATTATAGTCGATGATGGCGATCAGGTTTTCGAGCCTGTGATGCGGCGCGAACAGCGCTGCTTCCCAGGTCGATCCTTCGTCGCATTCGCCGTCGCTCAAGATGACGAACGATCGCCTGCGGCTCGCCTGGCGCAGGGCCGCGAGCGCAGTCCCGCAAGCGAGCGAGAGTCCATGACCGAGCGAGCCGGTGGAAAATTCCACGCCCGGCACCTGGTGGCTCGCATGCCCCATCAGCAGTGAGCCGTCGCCGCAAAAGCTCTCTAGCCGAGCCTCGTCGAAGAAACCGACCCGCGCCAGCACGGCGTAGAGTGCTGCCGCGCCGTGCCCCTTGCTCAAAATGAGCCGATCACGGTCGCTCCAGTCCGGCCTTGCGGGATCGACGCGCGCCACCCCGGCATAGAGCACGGCCAGGATGTCGGCCATCGAAAGGCATGTGCCGACATGCGATGCGTTCATCCGGTGGGTCATCTCGAGAGAAAGCATCCGCACTCTCCTCGCCAGATCGATGGAATTGACGGCATTACCCATGTGCACGAAACCACTCGACGGTTTGCCGCAATCCTTCACTCATTGGCGTCTGCGGACACCAGCCGGTCGCCGCAACCAGGCGCGCGGTGTCCGCTTCCAGATGCATGACCTGATCCGGACGATATGGCAACTCGCCGAAGCCGATCGGAAGGCGCGGGTCGATCGCATCACGAACCCGCTCCATTATGCTGCGCAAGACCCGAGGCCGTCCAGAGCCGAGGTTGAAGACGCCCCGCGCAGACGTTCCCATCGCGACGCGAACGACAGCATCGGCGGCGTCTTCGACGAAGAGATAGTCCCAGACCTGCTCGGCGCGCGTCACCGCGGGCCGCTCGCCACGCAGGAGTGTGCGCGTCAGATACGGAATCAGCCAGTCCGGATGGTCCCTTGGACCGTAGAGCGAGAACGGCCGGAACCATGCAAACCTGATGTCCGCGGCCTGGCAGAGGTCTTGCGCGACGTGGAATGTTTCGAGCTTGGCGGCTCCGTAGCGCGTGATGGGCGAACACGCCGCGGTCTCGTCCAGACGTCCGGCATGTGGGCCGTATTCGGCCTGCGAGCCCAGTCCGATCCAGGATTTGACGCCGGTCTCGGCGCAAGCTTGCACGAGATTGCGCGTGGCGACGACATTGGCGTGCTGGCGTGCATCCTTGCGATCGCGCGCCAGCACACCGTTCCAGGCAAGGTGAATGACGCATTGGGGCTGCACGGCCCGCAGACAAGCGCGGATGCCATCGCGGTCCGCGAGATCACAAACGACGGTCGCGACAGCCTTGGCGCAGTCGTCGAGCCGCCATGGTGTGCTGTCGGGTCGCAGCAGAACCGTGACGTCGGCCACCGGGTCGAGCAGGAGTTGCCGGACCGCCCACGATCCCAAGAAGCCAGCTCCGCCTGTGACCAGAATTCTCATCGCGCCAGCTGCCCGAGCGCAATTTGAATGCGGCCGGACGCGGGCTCGTGGCCGGGCCGATCCGGATAGCCGAAGCGCTGCCGGTGCACGGTCTTGGCCAGCGCGATGCGCAGATAGTAAATCCAGAACAGGCGCAACTCCGCTTCCCTGCCCGCGAGGCCGCAGGCCGTGAGAATGGTGTCATGCCGTCTCCGCGGATGAAAGGTCGCGAGATCGGCGAAGTCGAACAGGGGATCGCCGAGCAGACTGTCCTCCCAGTCGATCATGCCCGAAATCCTGCCATCGGCTGCCAACACATTATGGCCACCGAGATCGCCATGCAGCAACGCCGGCCGGTCCCTCAGCACCAGCTCAGCTTCCGCCTCGGCGAACAGCGAAAGAATCTGCTCGCGCTCCGCAGGATCAATGATCGCCATGTCCAGGCAGGCCGCGACATGCGCCTCGAGCCTGGTGAGCACGAAACCTGGCCAGGTGCGATGGACCCCGGTCAACGTAGATCGCCCCGGCGAGCCATCGATGGCCACGAGCGAGACCGGGCCAAACCCGTCACCGCCGATCGCGTGAAGCTTGCAAAGCCACCGCACCAGCTGGCGCAACAAGGCGCGCGTGGCGTCCTCGTCATCATCCATATCGGACAGGCGAACGCCTGGCAGGTGCTCGACGACGTGGCACCAGCACGGCTCCCCCAATTCCTGCGTCTCGACCAAGCTGATCCGCGGCGCCGGGATGCCCCGCGCGCGAGCGACCGATGCAACGGCCGCCTCGATGCGCATCAGATCGTTGAAGAAGGCGGAATGACCCAGCGCGACGCGCACGACATGCTCACCACGGGCTTGCGACGACGCCAGATAAACTTCGTGAAAGGTGCCCGAGAGCCTTGTCGCGGAGCGCCATCCGCCGAACGCTTCGCCGACCCGCTCAGCGGCTCTCTCCTCGCAGCCGTCTTCCTCCTGCTTGCGCGATCGCGCGAGGGCCTGCAGGGTCTGGTCAGGCCAGTCGATATCGGACTTCAGGGCAAACATGCCCTTGCGGATCGCATCGAAGCTGGCGGCATCGGAGCCGGGCGCTGGCATGATCGTCTCTACACCCGCTCCAGGAAGCCCGTGTAACCGAGGGCGTCAATCATGAAGTTGGCATCGTCGGACACCGCGCGCTGCTCTTGATGCGAGAGACTGCGCGCCATTGTGAGATTGGACGTTGATGTCGGCGAACGGATCGTGCCCCAGGGGTAAACCTCGGTGAGCGCGGCTCCGTTGAAGGACGGAAATAGGCATTGCTCCGACATCGGCAACCCGATGTTGCCGAGCAGCCTGGAGAGCACGGCTTTCGGATCGGCGATCAGCTCTTCAAACATGACGAGATGAAACCGTCCGGGATATTTCGCGCGACTTGTCAGGGCCAGTTGCTGGCAAAGGCTCCAGGTCCAGGCATAGCGATGCAGCGGCAACGGGAACGGCCGCTTCTTGGTGTCGGCATAACCCGACCAAGGATTGCGGACGATGTGGATGACGTGGCCATCGGAAAAATCGGCGAAGATCTTGTCGGCGTCCAGAACCTGCACCGGATTGTAGCCGACCCAATGGCTCTCCTGGCCGCTGCGGCCGAAATTCTCCCAGGCCGCAAAGGTCGCATGAAAATAGGCCGCAACGAGGCTGCGCCGGGACAATCCGTGGCGCGTGCAATAATCGACGAAGGCCGCCTTGCGGTTCGCCTCGCTCATCGCGAGACCGCATGTCCTGAACTTGCTTCTGTCCGGAACGCGCAGCAGCGTCTTCAGCTCCTCGTCCCAGAACATCTCATAGGCGTCCTCGGCCGCAACACCAGTCGGGAATTCCGGCCAGCGATACCTGATCGGCACCAGCGAGCTCAGGAAATCATTGGCGAAGCCGGTGCCGAGTTGAGACTCGAAGGGGAAGACCGCGAGATTCTCATGACCGTCCAGGAAGCGATGAAGGGTGTTTCCGCCATTCTCGTACATGGCGGAGATCATGATCAGCTTCACGTCTAGTCGTCCTCCGCCGGTCCGCACCAGCCGGGCAGATAGATCGCATCCTTGCTCTTGGCTGCGGCCAGCGCCTTCTCCAGCGCCTTGTCGAAATTCGCATCGACCGCTTTGCGCAGCAGCTTGCGGCGCAGATAGTCGGCCCACAGGAATTCGGAGAACGGTGTGGTGTCCTTGGCGAAGCCGCCCATGCGGCGGAGCTCGCCGGCGAGGCTGCGGAACGGATCGTCCTTGAGATCGACGACCGATTTCGGCAGGTCGCGGAACGGCCGCCGCTCGCCCTTGGCGTCGTAAGGATAGACCCAGCGCTTGTTGTCCATCACGCCCCAGAACGCCTCGCGCTCGACCATCCTGAGGTCGCCGACCACGGTGACCAGAACCTCCTTGACACCCTCATCGTGCAGCGCGCGGCCGAGATGATGATGGTCGATCACGTAATAGCGTTGATCCGGCCCGTGCACGACGGGGATCATGTGGGTGCCGAGCAGCTCGGACTGCTTCTTCCTGCCATGCTCGCGCCAGCGCTTGCGCTTCTCCTTGACCTCACGCATCCCAACCGTCATCTGCGTCGGCCGGAGCGACACGATCGGAACCGGATGCACTCTCGGCTCGCGCGTATTGGTCATGGTCGAGGGGTCCTTCACAGGTTGCAAACTGAGTGGTTCAGGTTCCCAGGACTATGCCATGGGCATGGCGGCAGCAAAATGCATTCGGCTGGGCGCGGGAGATATTGCAACGCAACCCCTGCATGCCGGGATGACGACGGTTCCGTGATCAATCGTAGCCCAAGCAAGATAGTGCGAACGCGCAATGCACGTGGGCGTTGAGAAGATTTTCTTCAACGTGTTCGCCACCTATGCTATCTAAAAATCGCTGCTTCGGAGTGATCCCTGCACCATGAAAACCCAGCGGCCCATAAGCTCGGATGACGAGCACCGGGTGCTCCAGTTCAGGCCGCGCACCGCGCCTTCCCCGACGGCCTCCCGGGGCAACGGGTCGGTGCAGCAATTGCGCGTCGCGCCCGAGCCGCTCGACTTGTCGCGCTACGAGCAGGCCCGCACTGAACCGGACGATTTCCGCCATCGCATGCTCGCCAATATCGCGGCGCTGGCCTTCACCATCGCGCTGACCGCGATCGGGATCTGGCTTGCGGTGAGCATCGCCGACCTGCGCCGGACCCAGGATTGCGTGCTGATGGGCCGCCGCGACTGCGTCAGGATCACGACGCCGCACATCTAGGCAAGCTGTTAGGCAAGATATCTGGCAAGGCCCGCCGCCGGACATTCGGCGGAAAGAGCTCAGTCGGGCATCCCCAGCCCTGCCCCACCCCTGTCCGGCTCCATTGAACTCAGGGCGGGGCTCCGATATACGGGCGTTCGACCCGGCCAGAGGGGGGTTGAGGGCGTCATCAGGGGCGCGATGCCCTCCCACCGTTCCACTCTGGAAAATATGACAAATATCAGCAATATATCAAAGGCTTAGTGATGTCCTCCACATTCGATCAGGTCGCTACGATCATCGCTGAAACCTGCGACATCCCGCGCGACACGATCACGCCGGATAGCCATGCCATCGATGACCTCGGCATCGACAGTCTCGATTTTCTGGACATCGCATTCGCGATCGACAAGCAGTTCGGCATCAAGCTGCCGCTGGAAAAGTGGACCCAGGAGGTCAACGACGGCAAGGCGACCACCGAGCAGTATTTCGTGCTGAAGAACCTGTGCGCCCGCATCGACGAACTGGTTGCGGCCAAGGGCGCGAGCGCCTAAGCGCGCGGTCATGCAACTCGAATACTTCCACATGATTGATCGCGTCGTCGACCTCAACGTCGACGCGATGACGATTGTCGTCGAGGCTCTGGTCCCCAAGGAGAGCACCATCTTCGAGGGGCACTTCCCGGGCTATCCCTTGATGCCGGGCGTGCTCCTGATCGAATCGATGGCGCAGGCCTCGGGCTGGCTTCAGCTCGGCGTGCTCAAGTTCGAACGCATGCCGATCCTGGCCGCCGTGAAGGAGGCCAAGGTCCGCGGCTCGGTCTTCCCCGGCGATCTCATGAGCATCGAGGCGAGCCTTACGCATCAGGGCTCGGGCTATGCGGTGACCGAGGCCAAGATCAGGGTCGGCGGCAAGCTGCGCGCGAATTCGACGCTCACCTTCACGCAGATCCCCTTCCCTAATGCGGATATGCGCGGTTACATGGACGCGGTCGCCAAACGCGTCGGCTTCCCGCAACAGGCCGTATCGCCATGACCGAGACTGCTTCGAAGCCCGGCCAGACGGAAGTCTGGATCACCGGCATTGGTCTAGCCACCTCGCTCGGCGAGGGCCTGGACGCCAACTGGGCTGCGCTTCAGGAGAAGCGCATCAATGTCGACGAGAAGGGCTTTGCGCCCTTCGTCGTGCATCCCCTGATGCCTGTTACCTTCGACAGCCAGATCCCGAAGAAGGGCGATCAGCGCCAGATGGAAGCCTGGCAGCGCATCGGCGTCTATGCCGCGGGCCTGGCGCTCGACTCGGCCGGCATCAAGGGCAACAAGGACATCCTGTCGAAGATCGACATGGTGGTGGCCGCCGGTGGCGGCGAGCGCGATCTCAACGTCGACACCGGCGTGCTCACCGCCGAGGCCAAGGGCGCCAACGCGCCCGGCTTCCTCAACGAGCGGCTGATGAGCGACCTCAGGCCGACGCTGTTCCTGGCCCAGCTCTCCAATCTGCTCGCCGGCAACATCGCCATCGTCAACGGTCTGGGCGGCACCTCGCGCACCTTCATGGGCGAAGAGGTTGCCGGCGCCGATGCCGCGCGCATCGCGCTGTCGCGCATCGCCTCGGGCGAGAGCGACATCGCGCTGGTTGGCGGCTCGCACAATGGCGAGCGCAAGGACCTGATGGTCCTCTACGAATTCGGCGACTTCAACCTCAAGAACAAGTTCGCACCCGTCTGGGCGCGCAAGGACCACGCCGGCTTCGCGCTCGGCTCCGCCGGCGCCTTCCTGGTGCTGGAATCAAAGGCCCACGCACAAGCGCGCGGCGCAAAACCGTTCGCAAAGCTGTCGAGCGTGGTGACTGATCTCGCCCGACGCAAGCAGTCCGGCGACATGGGAGCGACGCTGGAGAAGCTTTGGGCGAAACTGCCCAAGCGCGCGGGCAAGGGCGCGATCATCTCGGGCGCAACCGGTGCGGAGCCGGCGACGAGCGAGGAGCGCGACTTCCTGAAGGGCCACGCCGACGTCCCGGTGCGCGCGACCGGCACGATGTTCGGCCACACCATGGAAACGCAATTTCCGCTCGGCATTGCGCTGGCCGCGCTGTCGATCTCGCGCGGCGCGCTGTTTCCGCCGAACGATTCCACGGGGACCGAGATTGAAATGCAGGGGGCGCCCACCCAGATTGTGGTGGTGGGGGCCGGACACTGGCGCGGCGAAGGCATGGCGCTGGTCGAGGCGGTAAGCTGAAGCGCATCGCGCTTTGGCCGGTTGTTGTTTTGAGCATGATCTTTTCGGAAAGCCGCGTCACACTTTTCCGGATCATGCTCCAGCTCTAGCGGGGATCGACATGACTGCACCACGCGACAAACTCGGGCGCCCCGTCGTCGTCGTCACCGGCATGGGCATCATGACCTCGCTCGGCAACGGCAAGGCCGACAATTGGGCAAAGCTCGTCGCGGGCGAATCCGGCATACGCACCATCACACGCTTCCCGGTCGACGGCCTGAAGACCACGATGGCCGGCACGGTGGATTTCGTCAGCGTCGATCCGTTCTCCTCCACCGGCCTGTCCGAGCGGATGGCCGAGTTGGTGACGCAGGAAGCGCTGGACCAGGCCGGCATCGGCGCCAAGGCCGATTTCCCGGGTCCTCTTTTCCTTGCGGTCGCACCGGTCGAAGTCGAATGGCCGCAGCGCCGCGAGCTGGGCCGCGCCGTCGGCAGGCCCGACTTCACTTATGACGATCTGCTGCGCATCTCCGGCGGCGGCAAATACAGCGCCTATCATCATCGCTTCATGTTCGGCTCGGTCGCGGCCTACCTCGCCGAGACCTTCGGCACCAAGGGCTCGCCGATCTCGCTGTCGACGGCCTGCGCTTCGGGCGCGACCTCGATCCAGCTCGGCGTCGAGGCGATCCGCCGCGGCGAGACCGACGCTGCGCTGTGCGTCGCGACCGACGGCACCGTGAATCCGGAAGCGCTGGTACGCTTCTCGCTGCTCTCGGCGCTGTCGACCCAGAACGATCCGCCGCAGGCGGCCTCCCGCCCTTTCTCCAAGAACCGCGACGGCTTTGTCATGGCCGAAGGCGCCGGCGCGCTGGTGCTGGAGAGCTACGAGGCGGCGACCGCGCGTGGCGCAAAAATCCTCGGCGTCATCGCCGGCTGCGGCGAGCTCACCGATTCCTTCCATCGCACCCGGTCCTCGCCCGACGGCAAGCCGATCATCGGCTGCATGAACAAGACCCTGGCCGATGCTGGCATGACGCCGGACCAGATCGACCACATCAACGCGCACGGCACCGCGACGCCCGAGAACGACAAGATGGAGTACAACACGACATCGGCCGTGTTCGGCGATCTCATCTCGAAGATTCCGGTCACCTCCAACAAGTCGATGGTCGGCCACACCATCTCGGCCGCAGGTGCCGTCGAGGCGATCTTCTCGCTGCTGACGCTCGAGCATCAGCGCATTCCGCCGACGATCAATTACGACAATCCGGATCCCACGATCCTGTTCGATGTCGTCGGCAACAAGGCGCGCGATGCCCGCGTCACCGCGGTGATGTCGAACTCGTTCGGCTTCGGCGGCCAGAACGCCTCGCTGATCCTGACCCGCGAACCGGCCTGACCGGACGCATGGCGCTGCTTCCTGCGAGCACGAAGGCCCGCGCGCGGGACGCTGCCAAATCGATCGGCGGCGGCCTGATCGGCGCGGCCACCGTCGGCATGCTGCGCACCACGCGCTATTTCGATCCGGTCAAGACCTCGGACTTTTTCGCGCGCGTCACCAAGACGATCGGCCCGCGCCTGCGCGAGCACCGCATCGGCCGCGCCAACCTCACCGCCGCTTTTCCGGAGAAGTCGCCGGAAGAGATCGAAACCATCCTGATGGGCGTGTGGGACAATCTCGGCCGCGTCGGCGCCGAATTCGCCCATATGGACCATGTCTGGGACTATGACCGCGCCCACCCGGAGAACAGCCGGATCGAACTCCCGGCGCGCAGCATCGAGCTGTTCGACCATATCCGCGACGACGGCAAGCCGGCGCTGATCTTTGCAGCCCATCTCGCCAATTGGGAATTGCCGGCGCTCGCCGCCGTCGCACATGGGCTCGATGCTGCGATCCTCTACCGCCGGCCGAACATCGCCTCGGCCGACCGCATCATCCAGGAGATGCGCCAGGTCAACATGGGCATGCTGATCCCGGCAGGGCGCGACGCGCCATTGCGGCTCGCGCAGGCGCTGAAGGACGGCAAGCACGTCGCCATGCTGATCGACCAATATCTGACCGGCGGCGTCGAGGTCACCTTCTTCGGCCGCAAGACCCGCGCCAATCCGATGCTGGCCCGCCTCCTGCGCCAGGTCGAATGCCCGATCCACGGCGTCCGCATCATCCGCAAGCCCGGCAACCGCTTCGCCGCGGAGCTGACGGAAGAGGTCCAGCCGGTGCGCGACGCCGACGGCAAGATCGACATCCAGGGCACGACGCAAGCGATCACCAATGTGGTGGAAGGCTGGGTGCGAGAATATCCCGAGCAGTGGCTGTGGCTGCATCGAAGGTGGCGGTAGCGAAGAGCTGGCTCAAGATCGTCGCGCTTTAATTCAGCTTTGAGCTCTGCGTAACTCCCTTGACCGGTCCGTAGCAACCACGTTCAATATCGACCTTTGTTTCAGTGTCGGATACCGTCACCCAAAGACGAGCGTCACCCACGCGAAGCCACCAAGCATTGGTATCCATCTGTTCAAGATGGAGCCAGTCATCCACGACGAGTTCGTCGAAACCCCTGGTCTTCAAGTTCTATTTTTTGACCTTCGCGATGCGCAAGGATTCGCCATCGCCTACCCGGTTGGTTTGTTTTCTCCGAATTCATCGTGGTCGCGCTCTCTAGCTAGCTGAAAACGACTGTACACATCGAATCTCGAGATTCCGGGTTTGATGCTTGGCATCGCCCCAGGACGACGGGTGGGTCATCTTCCCGTCTTCACCTTGGTCCAGAGCCGGTTGATGACCCGTTGCGTGGCCGGCTCACGCGCCGTGATGACGAACAGCTTTGCGAGGGTCGCCTCGTCCGGATAGATGTTCTTGTCATTCAGGATTTTTGGGTCGATCAGCTTCTGGCTGGCAAGGTTGCCGTTGGCATACGACAAAAAGTCCGAGTTCTTGGCGGCCACGTCCGGACGGTAGAGATAGTTGATCAGCTCGTAGGCCTCTTTGACATTCTTGGCGTCCGCGGGGATCGCGAGATTGTCGAAGAACATCTGCGCGCCTTCCTTCGGGATGGCGTAGCCGATCTCGATGCCACCCTTCGCTTCGGCCGCGCGGGCGCGGGCCTGCATGATGTCGCCGGACCAGCCGACCACGAAGCAGATCTCGCCGGTGGCGAGCGCGCTCAGATATTCGGAGGAGTGAAATTTTCGCACCGACGGGCGAACCTTGGCGACGATGTCGGCGGCCTTCTCCAGATCGGCCTGCTTGGTCGAGTTCGGATCGAGCCCGAGCCAGCTCAGCGCCGCGGGAAAGATGTCGTCGGCGGAATCGAGCATGTGGACGCCGCAGTCTTTGAACTTGGCGAGGTTCTCTGGTTTGAAGACGATGTCCCAGCTGTCGATCTTCGCGTCGGGCCCGAGGATCGCCTTCAGCTTGGCGACGTTGTAACCGATGCCCGTCGTACCCCACATGTAGTTGGCAGCGTAGACATTGCCGGGATCGTAAATGCCGAGGCGCTCGGTCACCACGCTCCACGCATTGGCGAGATTCGGCAGCTTCGACTTGTCGAGCTTCTGAAAGATGTTGGCCTTGATCTGGCGCTGGAGGAAATAGGCCGTGGGCACGACGACGTCGTAGCCGGACTTGCCGGCCATCAGGCGCGTCTCCAGTGTCTCGTTGGCGTCGAAGGTGTCGTAGACCACCTTGATGCCGGTCTCCTTGGTGAAGGCCTCCAGGACGTCAGGCGCCATGTAGTTCGACCAATTGTAGAAGTTGACGACGCGCTCCTCGGCCCCTGCGGGGGCGGAGAGCAACGTCAGCGCTACGGCGGTTGCAAGACCGAGGCAAAGCCTGGAGCGGCTGACGTTGGTCATCTTCCCTACCTCTTGCGGCCGCGCACCGCGTCCGACAGCCGCTCCAGCGCGGTGTCGAGCGTCTCGTCCTTCTTGGCAAAGCAGAAGCGCACCACCGAGGTCACGGGGTCCTGCTCGTAGAACGCCGAGACCGGGATCGCGGCGACCTTGTAGTCCTTCACGATCCGCCAGCAGAACTCGGTGTCGCTCTCGTTGAGCCCGAGCGGCGACAGGTCGACGGTGAGGAAGTAGGTGCCTTGCGACTTCAGCACGGGGAAGCCGAGGCTCTCCAGTCCCTTGGTGAGGCGGTCCCTGCTCCGCATCAGCTCCTTGCGCATCGACAGGAAATACTCGTCCGGCTTGCCGAGACCATAGGCGACCGCGGCCTGGAGGTTCGGCGCAGTGGTGAAGGTCAGGAACTGGTGCACCTTGGCGGCCACGCGCAACAGCGGCGGCGCGGCGCAGACGAAGCCGATCTTCCAGCCCGTCAGCGAGAAGATCTTGCCGGCCGAGCCGACCTTGATCGTGCGCTCGCGCATGCCGGGGATGGTGATCAGCGGGATGTGCTTGTGCTCGTCAAAGGTGACGTGCTCCCAGACCTCGTCGCAGATCGCGATGACGTCGAACTCCTGGCAGTAGCGCGCAAGCAGCTCGAGGTCCTCGCGCGGAAACACCACCGCGGAGGGATTCAGGGGATTGTTGAAGAGCACCGCCTTGGTCTTTGAATTGAAAATGCTTTTCAGCATCTCCTCATTCAGCCGCCAATGCGGCGGCTCGAGCCGGACCAAGCGCGGAATGCCGCCGGCCTGGCGGATGATCGGCAGATAGGAATCATAGACCGGCTGGAAGCACACAACCTCGTCGCCGGGCTGCACCACCGCGAGGATGGCCGAGGTCAGCGCCTCGGTGCCGCCGGAGGTCACCATCACCTCGCTCATCGGATCGAGCTTGAGGCCGTGCCAATGGTCGTAATGCGTGGCGATCGCCTGGCGCAGTTCCGGCAGGCCCATCATCGACGGGTACTGGTTGTAGCCGTTCAGCGAGGCATCGGCCGCCGCGCGGCGGATGTCCTCCGGACCGGGATCGTCGGGAAAGCCCTGCCCGAGATTGATGGCGGCGTTGTCGCGTGCGGCCTGCGACATCGCCTCGAAGATGGTGACGGGAAGGTCGGCGAAGACGTTGTTCAGGGACGAGCTCTTGGTCATCGGCCGTCAGCCACCGACCTTGCTGGGGAGACCCGCCGCCTTCCAGCCCAGCATGCCGCCGGCCAGATGCTTGTCGTAAGGCAGGCCCGCCGCCTGCGCCGCGAGCGAGGCCGTCACCGAGCGTTTTCCCGAACGGCAGGCGAACACGACCTCCTTGCCGGCGGGATCGGGGATTGCCTTGGGATCGAAGGTCGAGAGCGGCACGACGACACCGTAGGGATAGGCCTCGGCTTCGACCTCGTTCGGCTCGCGCACGTCGACGAGAAGATAGCGCCCTTCCGCGACACCCTTGGAGACCTCGTCCGGGGTCAGATCCTGTACCTGGTTTGCCATATCATCCTCCAACATCGCGGGTCGTTGCCGGGCGATCCCGGCGGGCCGCAAACTCGCCTCTCAGCCGACGAAAATCAAGCGCTACAAAGACTTGAGCTGCCTTGCGCAAGTTAAAGCTAAATCGCAGCGACTTGAAGTGCGACCTTCAAATGGAGGACAGATCGCAAATGAAGGATCAGATCGTCACCTGGGTGCCCACCTCGACGACGCGGCCGCTGGGGATCTGGAAATAGTCGGTGGCGTCATTGGCGGAGCGGCTGAGCGAGATGAACAGCCGGTCCTGCCAGCGCGGCATGCCGGAATGGGCGGCCGGCTTCAGCGCCCTCCGCGACAGGAAGAACGACGTCGACATGATGTCGAACTGCCAGCCGAGCTTGCGGGCGATGGCGAGCGCTTTCGGCACGTTCGGCGATTCCATGAAGCCGAATTTCAGCGTCACCTTGGAGAAGGTCGGGCTGATCTGCTCCAGCCTCACCCGCTCGGCCGGATCGATGCGCGGGGTCTGCGCGGTCTCGATGGTGAGAATGACGTTCTTCTCGTGTAGCACTTTGTAGTGTTTCAGACTGTGCATCAGCGCGGTCGGCGCGCTGAGCGGGTCGCTGGTCAGGAACACGGCGGTGCCGGGCACGCGCTGCGGCGGCCGCTTCTCCAGCATCGCCACGAGGTCGGCAAGGGGGAATTCGAGCTTGCGCGACTTCTCGAACAAGAGCCGGCTACCCCGCCGCCACGTGTACATCAGCATGATCATGAGCGCGCCGAGCGCCAGCGGTACCCAGCCGCCCTCGAACACCTTGAGCAGGTTCGCAGCCAGGAAAGTCAGGTCGAGGAACAGGAAGGGCACGATCAAGGCGGCGGCAGCGAGTGGCGACCACTTCCAGACCTTCCAGATCACGATAAAGCCCATCATCGCCGTGACCACCATGGTGCCGGTGACGGAGATGCCATAGGCGGAGGCGAGCGCGCTGGAGGAGCGGAACAGCAGCACCAGAAGCACCACCGCGACCAACAGCAGCTGGTTGATGCGCGGGATGAAGATCTGGCCCGAATGGGCTTCAGACGTATGGCGAATTTCGAACCGCGGCAGCAGCCCAAGCTGAATCGCCTGGCGCGTCAGCGAATAGGCACCGGTGATGACGGCCTGGCTCGCGATCACGGTGGCCGCGGTGGCGAGAACGACCATGCCGCCGCGGAACCAGCCTTGCGGAAATAATTGGAAGAACGGGCTCTCGATCGCGCCGGGATCGCCCAGCACGAGCGCGCCCTGCCCCAGATAGTTCAGCGCCAGCGACGGCAGCACGATGAACAGCCAGGCGGTCTGGATCGGCCGCTTGCCGAAATGGCCGAGGTCGGCATAGAGCGCCTCGGCGCCAGTGACCGCCAGAAAAACCGCACCCAGCGTCACGAAGCCGATGATGCCGTGGTGGAGCATGAAGGAGACGGCGTACAGCGGGTTCAGCGCGAATAGCACTTGCGGCTGCTGGATGATCGGATGGATCGCCGCCACCGCGATGACCGCGAACCAGACGCACATCACGGGACCGAAAAACGCGGCGACGCGGGCGGTGCCACGCGACTGCACGGCAAACAGGCCGACCAGAATGATCACGGTCAGCGGAACGATGTAAGGCTCGAACCGCAGTGTGACGTCCTTCATGCCTTCGATTGCCGACAGCACCGAGAGCGCGGGAGTAATCACGGCATCGCCGTAGAACAGGGCGCCGGAGATGATGCCGAGCAGGACGATGGTGGCCCCGCCGGTGCCGACCGCGCGCTGGGCCAGCGCCATCAGCGCCAGCGTGCCGCCCTCGCCGTTGTTGTCGGCCCGGAGCAGGATCACGACGTATTTGAGTGTCACCACGATGATGAGCGCCCACAGGATCAGGGAGAGCACGCCGAGCACGGCCGCCGGCGTCGGCACCCCCTCCGCGCCGGAAGCCGCCATCACCGCCTCGCGGAACGCGTACAGCGGGCTGGTGCCGATATCGCCATAGACGACGCCGATACTGCCAAGCGTCAGCGCACCGAAACGGGCGGTCGTGTGGGCATCGCCATGCCCATTGGCCGCCGCCGTCTCCGGGGCGGAAATCGCTACGTCACCTGTCATGGGAGAGCCTGGTGGCCTCTAAAATGCTTCACTGCACAATGCGGCAGGGCGCGCGGCTTATAGGCCTGCGCTAAGGGCATAGCCTAGCCTGATTTCGGGGCCGAGCCATGCAATTTTGCATGGCCCCTCGATCGAGGTTTAGATGGTGACCTGGGTTCCGACTTCAACCACCCGTCCGGTGGGAATCTGGAAATAGTCGGTGGCATCGTTGGCCGACCGGCTCAGCGCAATGAACAAATGGTCCTGCCACAGCGGCATGCCTGACTGCGCCGAAGCCTTCAACGAGCGGCGCGACACGAAGAACGACGTCGACATGATGTCGAACTGCCAACCCTGCTTGCGCGCGATCGCGAGCGCCTTCGGCACGTTCGGCTGCTCCATGTAGCCGAAGCGCAGGCGGACCTTGAAGAACTTGTCGCTGATCTTCTCCATCCGAAAGCGCTCAGATAGATCGACCCGCGGCGTATGCGCGGTCTCGATCGTCAGGATCACGTTGTGCTCGTGCAGCACCTTGTTGTGCTTGAGATTATGCAGCAGCGCGGTCGGCACGAACGAGGGATCGCTGGTCAGGAACACCGCGGTACCCTTGACGATGTGCGGCGGCCGCTTCTCAAGGCTCCGGATCAGATCGTCCAGCGGCACCTCGATCCGACGCGTTTTCTGGATCAGGATCGCCGACCCTCGCCGCCAGGTCCAGATGGTCCCGGCCATGGCCGCGCCGAACAGCAGCGGCACCCAGGCGCCTTCGAGCAGCTTCAGGAGATTCGCGCTGAAGAAGCTCAGGTCGACCACGACAAAGGGCAGGATCACGGCCGCGGCCGTCGCGGCGCGCCAGTTCCACAATTTCCAGATCACGATGAAGCCCATGATGCCGTCGGCAACCATGGTGGTGGAGACCGCGATACCGTAGGCCGAAGCCAGATTGCTGGAGCTGTGGAACAACAGCACCAGCATCATCACGCCGATCAGGAGCAGTCGGTTGACACGCGGCAAGTAGATCTGGCCGGCGTGAGTTTCCGAGGTGAAGCGCACCTCGAAGCGCGGCAGCAGGCCGAGCTGCACCGCCTGATAGACCAGCGAATAGGCCCCGGTGATCACCGCCTGGCTGGCAATCACGGTCGCCGCGGTCGCAAGACCGACCAGCGGCAGCACGAAATGCTCGGGCACCATCCGGTAGAACGAGTGCTCGATCGCGCTGGGATCGGACAGCACCAGCGCGCCTTGCCCGAAATAGTTGATCAGGAGCGAGGGCAGCACGAAGAACATCCAGGCCGACTGGATCGGCTTGCGCCCGAAATGGCCGAGATCGGCATAGAGCGCCTCACCGCCGGTCACCGCCAGGAACACCGCGCCCAGCGTCACCAGGCCGATCGTGCCGTGCGACAGCACGAATTGCAGCGCGTAATAGGGATTGATCGCTGCCAGCACCGACGGATCGTCGGCGATGTGAATGATGCCCAGCACGGCAAGAACGGTGAACCAGACCACCATCACCGGCCCGAAGGCCGAGGCCACCAGCGCTGTCCCCTTGCTCTGGACCGCGAACAGCAGCGCCAGGATGAAGACGGTCAGCGGCACGACGTAGTGCTCAAACGCCGGCGTTGCGAGCTTCAGGCCCTCGACCGCCGACAGCACCGAGATCGCCGGCGTGATCATGGAATCGCCGATGAACATGGAGGCGCCGACCACGCCGAGCGCCGTCAGGAGCCAGCTCCGCCGCCCGAGCGCGCGCTGGCCGAGCGCCATCAGCGAAAGCGTGCCGCCTTCCCCGTTGTTGTCGGCGCGTAGCAGCAGCAGGACGTATTTGGCGGTGACGACGATCAGGAGTGCCCAGAGGATCAGCGAGAGCACGCCGAGCACCATGACCCGCGAGACCGGCGCGCCGTGGGCCGCGCCCCGTACCGCCTCGTGGAATGCGTAGAGCGGCGATGTCCCGATATCGCCGAAGACAACGCCGATGCTCCCAAGCGTCAAGCCCCAGAAACCCGAGGTGACCGGTCCGTCCTGGGTTTCGGTCGATGTGATGCTCGCCGTCATGAGAAACTGGAAACGCTTCTGCCCGAGAAATGATCCGGCGCCTTTTGACGCTTCCGGCGCGTCTGTCAATCGGCACGCCACCTTAGCAGGTGCGGAGCCGAAAGCTGTGACGGCGCAGCCACGTCCATCGCCATAGCGACGACATGCCTCAGGTAAAATGGTATGGCAAGCGCCCTACGGCTTCAGATTCGGCGGCAGCGGCGGATCTTCGCGCATCAGGGTGATGGTCACCCGCCGGTTGGCCGCAAGCGAGGGATCGTCCGGAAACAGCGGCTGGGTGTCCGCCTTGCCGGCGACAGCGAAGACATGCGAGCCCGGCAGGCCCTCGCGTTCGAGGATCTGACGCACGGCATTGGCGCGGTCGGCCGACAGGTCGAAGGCGCCGTAGTCGCTGCGGGTCGGCACGAATCCGGCCGCGGTGTGGCCGGCAATGGAGACGCGAAGCGGCGTCGCCTTGAGCGGGATCGCGAGCTTCTCGATCAGGCGGCGGGTGCGGTCAAAGGGCACCTTGGAGCCGTCGGCGAACATCGAGCGGCCATCCTGGTCGACGATCTCCAGATTGAGGCCCTGCTTGGTCTCCTCGAACATGATGTGCTTGGACATCTCGGTCAGTTCCGGCATGTCCTGCAAGGCCTGCCGCAGCGAGGCCGCCGCGAGCGCAAAATTGCGGTCGACCTTGATCTTCGCCCCCGACGTGCGGTCGCGATCCTCCTGGTCCGGCGTCGGCGTGTTCGACGCTTCCTCAGGCTGGATGTGGTCGACGTTCTTCAGCCGCGCCCGGGTCGGCAGGCCGTCGGACTCGACGATGCCGGCGTAGCGCGCTTCGCTCTGCACGCCGAAAGCGTCGCGCATGGAGCCTGCGACGATCTTCAGCTTGTTGGCGTCTTGGGTGGAGAATGCGACCAGCATCACGAAAAACGCCAGCAGCAAGGCCATCAGATCGGCAAACGTCACGAACCAGCCATGGCCGCCATGTGCTTCTTCGCGTTTCTTCTTTGCCATGGGTCAGATCCCAGCGTCCGGCGTCACGCCGGAACCGGCTCGCCTTCGGCGTGACGGTGCTTCTCGGGCAGATAGGCCAGCAGCATTTCGCGCACCAAAGTCGGGCTCTTGGAGTCGCGGATCATCAGGATGCCGTCGATGATCAGCGTGCGATTGGTTTCCTCGTCGATCAGCTTGCCGTGCAGCTTGTCGGCGATCGGCAGGCAGAGCAGGTTCGCGACCAGCGCGCCGTAGAGAGTTGCCAGCAGGGCGGTCGCCATGAACGGGCCGAGCTTCGAGGGATCCGACATGTTCGAAAACATCTGCACCATGCCGATCAGGGTCCCGATCATGCCGAACGCAGGCGCGCAGTCGCCGACGGCGCGGTAGATCTTGCTGCCTTCGTTGAGATGCATCAGGAAATTATCGCGGTCGCGTTCCAGATTGTCCCTGATAAAATCGAGGTCGTAGCCGTCGGCGACGTAGCGGATGCCCTTGGCCAGGAACGGCTCGTCGGTTTCGACCTTTTCGAGGCCCACCGGGCCCTGCTTGCGGGCGATCTCGGCGATGCGGGCGAGCTCGTCGACGAGATCGTGCGCCGACAGCCGGCTCATCGTGAAAGCGAATTTCATGCCGAGCGGTATGCCGTGCGCCAGCGCTGAGAGCGGAAAGCGGATCATGGTCGCAGCCGCCGAACCGCCGAAGATGATGATCATCGCATGCTCGCTGATGAACATGTGCAGATCGCCGCCCAGGAGCACCATAGTCGTAACAACGGCCAAGCCGGCCAAAAGCCCGACTGTCGTCATGATATCCATGGGACACTCCAACGCATAAGCGATACCCGCCCATCCTGGACGGTGCGCAGCCCCAGCCGGACTACGTTGAAGAACCCTAGTTCGCCGCGATTAAAGACGCGTAAAGGTTAAATCCGAACAGCGCGGTACACGCCGCAGCAGGTGCTTCCATTGCCGTCCAGCGACAGGAATCTCAACACTTCGCTAACCATGATCGCGCCGGGGCTGCCTGATTAGAGCCCTGTCAGCTCGAGGCTGAGCGCGCGCAGGCGCTTGCGTGCGTCGGCATCGTAGGCTTGGGGATTGGCGCGCGCCTCGTTCATGCCGTTGAAAAACAGGCCGCTCTTGCCTGCGACGTCGTCGCCTTCGACGAGGTGCAGGATCGCAGCACCGCCCTGCTCCACCGTCGACATCGGCACGATGCCGCCGGCACGCACCATCGTGGTGTTCATGTAGGTGGCCGGATGCAGCGAGTTCACGGTGATGCCGGTGCCCTTCAGCTCCTCGGCGAGATCGATCGTGAACAAGATCTGCGAAAGTTTGCTCTGCGCGTAAGCGCGCGAGCCGCTGTAACCCCTGGTGATCATGACGTCGTCGAAATCGATCGGATGCTGGCCGAGCGAGGCGACGTTGACGATGCGCGCTGGCGTGGCGGCTTTGAGCAGCGGCAGCAGGAGGTGAGCGAGCAGGAAGCCGGAGAGGTAGTTCACGGCGAAACGCAGCTCGTGGCCATCGGCGCTCACCTGCCGCTGCGGCCCGTCGTTCTGCGAGCCGATGCCGGCGTTGCTGACGAAGACGTCGAGACGCTGATGATCCCGCTTCACGGCCTCGACCAGTGCGCGCGTGCCAGCCATCGACGACAAGTCCGCCGGGTAGAAGGTCGGCGCAGCGTGGCCGGCCTTCACGATCTCGTCGATCAGTGTTTTCGCACGCGTCGGATCGCGGCCATGGATGAGGACATTGGCGCCCTCGGCCGCAAGACGGCTTGCGACGTAGCGGCCGACGCCGTCGGTCGAGCCCGTAATCAGCACCGTCTTGCCGGCCATATCCATGGCTGATGCTCCCGTCAGTGAATTTCCGCCGAGCGCTTCAGCGCGGCCTTGAGCTTCTCCAGCGAGAAGTCGGGGCTGCGGGCGATCTCGAGGATCGGCGTCTCGCGGCGGCCGCAGAGCTCGGCGGCCTCAGGCAGCTTTGCGGCGATGGCGCGCGGGATCACGATGGCGCCGTGCTGGTCGGCGTGGATCAGATCGTCGGACTTCACGGTCATGCCGGCGACGCGGACCTCGCCGCCAAAGCTCTCTGCATGCACCCATGCATGCGACGGGCCGATCGAGCCGGCCAGCGCCTGGAAGCCCGGGGCCCATTGTGGGATGTCGCGGATCGAGCCGTCGGTGATGACGCCGAGGCAGCCGAGCGCCTTGTGCACGTTGCTCTGCACCTCGCCCCAGAACGCGCCGTAGCCGACGTCCGGACCGTCGATGTCCTGGATCACCGAGATGCGCGGCCCAAAGCCAGTGCCGACATATTCGTAATATTCGATGCGGCGCTTGGACTGCTCTTCCGGCGGCAGCGAATTTTTCAGCACCGAGCGGATCGCGACCGTGCGGGCATAGCCGACGATCGGCGGCAGATCGGGGAACGGGCAGACCAGCTGCTTGGTGGTATAGCCGATCAGCCGGCGCTCGGGCGCCACGATCTCCATGGCATTGCAGATCGTCGGCGTGTCGTAGCGGCCCAGCGCTTCGAGGACGGAAGCGGGCAGCGGCCCGGTCGCGGTATCAGTCACGGCGTTCTCTCCCAGATTGGCGGCTGATTAACGCGGCGCCGCCGGCACAGGGCGATATAGCCGAGATCGGGCCTCAACCCAACTCAGGAAGCCCTCATGGCAGATATCCCCGTGTCGCTGCTCAGTGCAGACTTCCGGGCCTGTCGTCCTCATGCGGCGGCTCCGCCAGGTTCGCCAGCGTCGGCGCCGACGGCGGCGATGAGACCTCGCCTCCAGACGGCGCGGCGGCTTCCATCGCGCGCGCCTGGTCGCGATAGGATTTGTAGCCGAGCGGCAGGGCAAGGAGATACAGCACCGTGCCGATCGACAGCACGTGCCAGGGATAGGCGATCAGGAGCGCGATGAAGACGATCACCGCGACGAAGGCCGGCAGCACCAGTTCGGGCGGCACGCGCATGCGCTTGGTCTTGCCGGAGAACACCGGCAGGCGCGACACCATCAGGAAGGCGATCAGCAGCGTATAGGCGGCCGTCACCGCCGCAGGCAACCGGCCGAGATCGAGGAACGCGATATAGATCGGCAGCAACACCGTGATCGCGCCGGCCGGGGCCGGCACGCCGGTGAAGAAATTGGCGGCGAAGGCCGGCTTGTTGGGATCGTCCATGGTGGCGTTGAAGCGCGCGAGCCTTAGGCCCCCGGAGATCGCGAACACCATCGCGGCGATCCAACCGGCATTGCCGAGCTCGTGCAGTTGCCAGAAGTACAGCATCAGGCCGGGCGCAACGCCGAAATTGACGAAGTCGGCGAGGCTGTCGAGTTCGGCGCCGAATTTGGACTGCCCCTTGATCATGCGCGCGATGCGGCCGTCGATGCCATCGAGCAGGGCCGCGAACACGATGGCGTAGACCGCGAGCGACATCCGTCCCTCGATCGACAGGCGGATCGAGGTCAGGCCGGCGCAGATCGCCAGCAGCGTGATGACGTTGGGCACCAGCATCCGCACAGGGATCGGGCGGAACCGCCGGCGGCGCGCATCGGGATATTTGAAATCATAGGGCGTCATGGCTGGTCCTTACCTCATGGTGAGATATAGCAAGCCGCGGTCCCCTCCGCCATTGCGGCGGAAGCCCCTGGACCGCCCTATTGGTCAATTGGCGCGATACGCGCGGCTCGGGTCGTCTCCGGCGAGATCGGCCAAAATCGTCTCACCGGCGATCGCGGTCTGCCCTTCCGAGACCAACGCCTTGGTGCCCAGCGGCAGGTAGACGTCGAGCCGGGAGCCGAAGCGGATCAGGCCGAAGCGCTCACCTGCTCCAATCGCCTGCCCCTCCTTGACGAAGCAGACGATGCGCTTGGCGACGAGCCCTGCGATCTGGATCACGCCGATCCGCGCGGTCGGCGTCGTGATCACCAGCGAGTTGCGCTCATTGTCCTCGCTCGCCTTGTCGAGCTCGGCGTTGATGAAGAGGCCGGGCCGGTAGGCGATGCGGTCCACCCGGCCCGCGATCGGGCTGCGATTCACGTGGCAGTTGAACACGCTCATGAACACCGAGATGCGCGGCAGCGGCCGGTCGCCGAGCCCGAGCTCGGCCGGCGGCAGCGCCATGGTGATCATCGAGACGCGGCCATCGGCGGGCGACACCACGAGCCCCTCGCGCACCGGCGTCACCCTGACAGGGTCGCGGAAGAACAGCGCGCACCAGACGGTAAGCGCTGTGCCGATCCACCCCAAAGGCGACCACACCCAGAATAGGAGGAGGCTTGCCAGCGCAAAGCCGCCGATGAAGGGATAGCCCTCCTTGTGGATCGGCGGGATCTGACGCTGGATCGAATCGAGAATGGACATCGCTATCTGCCGCCTGGGGTTGCTGGCGCGCGGGTCATCCCCGCGCGGTGGAGTTGTTTAGGCCAGAGTTGGGACCGGAGACAAGGTCACTCCGCGGCCACAGGCGTCGTCAGGACATCTATGACCGGCGGCGGCTCCCGGTTGGGCGCCTCGCCAGAGTCGGCCATCTTGGCCAGTTTCTCGCGCGCGGCCTCGGCCTCGCGCTGCCTGTTCCACATGCTGGCGTAGAGGCCCCCCTCCGCGAGCAGTTTGGCGTGGGTGCCGCGCTCGGCGATCCGGCCCTGGTCCAGCACGATGATCTCGTCGGCGCCGACGATGGTCGAGAGCCGATGGGCGATGACCAGCGAGGTGCGGTTCTTCGCCACGCGCTCGAGCGCACCCTGAATCTCGTGCTCGGTGTGGGTGTCCAGCGCGGAGGTCGCCTCGTCCAGCACCAGGATTGGCGGTGCCTTCAAGACCGTCCGCGCGATCGCGACGCGCTGCTTTTCGCCGCCCGACAGTTTGAGGCCGCGCTCGCCCACCTGGGTCTCGTAGCCCTTCGGCGACAGGCGGATGAAATGATCGATCTGCGCCAGCCGCGCCGCCTCCTCGACCTCGGCATCGCTGGCATCCCAGCGGCCGTAGCGAATGTTGTAGCGGATGGTGTCGTTGAACAGCACGGTGTCCTGCGGCACCATGCCAATGGATGCACGCAGCGAGGCCTGCGTGACCTCGCGGATGTCCTGCCCGTCGATCAGGATCTTGCCGCCGGAGATATCATAGAGGCGGAACAGAAGCCGCGACATGGTCGACTTGCCGGCTCCGGAGGGGCCGACGATCGCAACCGTCTTGCCGGCCGGCACCTCGAAGCTGATTCCCTTGAGGATCGGCCGCGCCGGCTCGTAGGCAAAGCGCACGTCCTCGAAGCGCACCGTGCCGGCCGAGACCACCAGCGGCTTCGCATCGGGCGCGTCCTTGATCTCGGCTTCGCGGCCCAGCACGCCAAACATCTTCTCGATGTCGATGATCGCCTGCTTGATCTCGCGATAGACCATGCCCATGAAGTTCAGCGGCTGGTAGAGCTGGATCATCATGGCGTTGACCAGCACGAAATCGCCGACCGTGTTGGTACCGTTGCGCACGCCGATCGCGCACATCAGCATGGTCGCGGTCAGCCCCAGCGTGAATATCACGGCCTGTCCGGTGTTGAGCACGGCGAGCGAGGTGTAGGCGTGGACGCTTGATTCTTCGTAACGCGCGACCGATCGGTCGTAGCGCTGCGCCTCACGGGCCTCGGCGCTGAAATATTTGACCGTCTCGTAGTTGAGCAGCGAGTCGATCGCCTTGGTGTTCGCCTCGGTGTCGGAATCGTTCATCTTGCGGCGGATGCCGATCCGCCACTCGGTGGCGATGTAGGTGTAATACATGTAGACCGCCACCGTGATCAGCGTCGCGACCACGTAGCGCCAGTCGAACTGCCAGAGCAGGACAGCCAACAGCAGCGAGACCTCGACGATGGTCGGAATCAACTGCAGGATCACCATGCGCACGATGACCTCGATGCCCTCGCGGCCGCGCTCGAGCACACGGGTCAGGCCGCCGGTCTTGCGCTCCAGATGAAAGCGCAGCGACAGCTCGTGCATGTGGATGAAGGTGATGGTGGCGAGCTTGCGCACCGCATGCATGGCGACGCGCGCGAAGATGCCGTCGCGCCATTGCGTCAGCACCGCCATCACGATGCGCATCACGCCGTAGCTGGCGGTCAGCAGCAATGGCGAGGCGATCACCCAGAGGTGCCAATTGTCCGCCTGGACCGGCGCGGTGTTGGCGCCGGTCAGCGCATCGGTCGCCCATTTGAAGCTGAAAGGAACCGTCAACGTGATCAGCTTGGCGGCGAGCAGCAGCACCATCGACCAGACCACGCGCATCTTCAGGTCGAAGCGGTCGCCCGGCCAGATATAGGGCCACAGATGTGCCAGCGTGCCCATCAACGTCGCCCGCTCCAGCGGTCCCCCGGCGGGAGGATCAGGAACGTTGGCGCCGTCGAACGATTGAGGTTGGTCCATCAAAAAGCCTGAAAGCCCGCCGGACGCGGCGGCGTTACGATTTGCGATTTTCGCCCGTCATATAAAGCCTTCCCGATGCCAACGCACCCCGCCAGATGGCGAATCTTTGATTGTTTGTCGCCATTTACCGGTAGATTTCCGGGTAGTCCGAATCACCGATTGGGCTTGACGCCCCTTCGCTGCAATGCATCATGACACCAATGAGCATCATCAAAACCGTCTGTGTCTATTGCGGCTCCGGCCCCGGAACCAATCCCCGCTTCACCGAAGGCGCCAAGGCGTTCGGCAAGGCCCTCGCCGAGAACAACGTTCGCCTGGTCTATGGCGGCGGATCGCTCGGCCTGATGGGCTCGGTCGCGACCTCCGTGCTCGATCACGGCGGCACCGTCACCGGCATCATTCCCGAGTTCCTGCGGAAGCGCGAGAACGCGCTGACCCGCGTGCAGGAGATGATTGTCACCCCCGACATGCACGAGCGCAAGCGCCTGATGTTCGAGCGCTCCGACGCCTTCGTGGCGTTGCCGGGCGGCGTCGGCACGCTGGAGGAGCTGGTCGAGCAATTGACCTGGAAGCAGCTCGGCCGTCACGCCAAGCCGGTGCTGCTCGCCAATATCGACAATTTCTGGGAACCGCTGTTCTCGCTGCTGTCGCACATGCGCCAGACCGAGTTCATCCGCGCCGGCCTTTCGGTCGACATCCTCAAGGCCGATCGGATCGAAGATATCTTGCCGAAGCTGAAATCCGCGGCGGCCCAGGTCGCCGAGGCCGAAAAGCAGCTCGCCCCGGAAGTCGCGCGCAAGCTTTAGTCAGCCGGAAACGTCACCGCCTCGATCCGGTTGCCGTCGGGATCGGTGACGAAGGCCGCGTAGTAGCGTACGCGGTCGTGCGGGCGGATCCCCGGCCCACCGTCCGATGCGCCGCCGGCCGACAGCGCCGCGGCGTGGAATGCATCGACTTCACGCGTCGTCTTCGCCCGCAGGCAGATGTGCACGCCACTCTCCGGTACGACGTGCGGCATGCCCTCGCGCAAATTGATCCAGAACTCGGGATAGGCCTTACCGAAGCCGATCGTCCGCGGCCGCGTGACGAGGCGAGAGAGACCGAGCGCGGCGAGTGTCGCCTCGTAAAATGTCGCCGAGCGTTGGAGATCGCTGACACCGACGGAGATGTGGTCGATCATGGCCTAGGTCCCTCCTCACCCCAGCTGTCATCGCCCGGCTTGACCGGGCGATCCAGTATTCCGAGACGCCAGAGAGCTACGGAGAAGCCACGTTGTACTGGATACCCCGCTTTCGCGGGGTATGACAGCCATTGTGGATGCTAAGCCGGCGCGCCCGACTTCACGAGCTTGTAGATCACCGAATCCATCAACGCCTGGAACGACGCGTCGATGATGTTGGGGGACACGCCGACCGTGGTCCAGCGATCGCCGTTCTCGTCCTCACTCTCGATCAGCACGCGCGTGACCGCGCCGGTGCCGCCGTTGAGGATACGCACGCGGTAGTCGATCAGCGTCAGGCCCTCGATGTATTTCTGGTACTTGCCGAGGTCTTTTCGCAAGGCCACGTCGAGTGCGTTGACGGGACCGTTGCCTTCGGCGGCCGAGATCAAATGCTCTCCGGCGACGTCGACCTTGACCACGGCAAGCGCAACCGTGACGCGGTCGCCGTGCGAATTGTAGCGCTGCTCGACATTGACGTCGAACTGCTCGACCTCGAAATAATGCGGCACCTTGCCGAGCGTTCGGCGCGCCAGCAGCTCGAACGAGGCGTTGGCGGATTCATAGGCGTAGCCTTGCGCCTCGCGCTCCTTCAATTCCTCGACCAGCCGCGTCAGCTTCGGATCGCTCTTCTCGTAAGCGATGCCGGCGCGGTCGAGCTCGGCGATGACATTGGAGCGGCCGGCCTGGTCGGACACCAGCACCTTGCGGTGGTTGCCGACCAACTCCGGCAGCACATGCTCATAGGTCTGCGGATCCTTCAGCACGGCGGAGGCATGGATGCCGGTCTTGGTGACGAAGGCGCTCTCGCCGACATAGGCAGCATGCCGGTTCGGCACGCGGTTGAGCATGTCGTCGAGCGTGCGCGACACCTTGACCAGCGTCGCGAGCTTCTCCGCTGTGACACCGATCTCGAAGGCGGCGGCAAACTCCTGCTTCAGCTTCAAGGTGGGGATCAGTGAGCACAGATTGGCGTTGCCGCAGCGCTCGCCGAGGCCGTTCAGCGTGCCCTGGATCTGCCGGACGCCGGCGCGCACCGCCGCGAGCGAATTTGCCACCGCCTGCTCGGTGTCGTTATGGGCGTGGATGCCGAGATGATCGCCGGGGATGTGTTTTGTCACCTCGGTGACGATGGCCTCGACGTCGTTGGGCATGGTGCCGCCATTGGTGTCGCACAGCACCACCCAGCGCGCGCCGGCCTCGTAAGCGGCTTTCGCACAAGCGAGCGCGAAGCTGGCATCTTCCTTGTAGCCGTCGAAGAAATGCTCGCAGTCGAGCATGACCTCGCGGCCGGCAGCCTTCGCAGCCGCGACGCTGTCGCGGATCGAGGCGAGGTTCTCTTCCTTCGTCGTCTCCAGCGCGACCCGCACCTGATAGGCCGACGATTTCGCCACGAAGCAGATGGCGTCGGCCTTGGCTTCCAGAAGTCCGGCAACACCGGGATCGTTGGAGACCGAGCGCCCCGCCCGGCGCGTCATGCCGAAGGCGGTGAAGCGCGCATGATTGAGTTTCGGCCTGGTGCCGAAAAACTCGGTGTCGGTCGGATTGGCGCCGGGATAGCCGCCCTCGACATAGTCGATGCCGAGATCATCGAGCATCTGGGCGATAATTTGCTTGTCCTTCAGCGTGAAATCGACGCCATTGGTCTGCGCACCGTCTCGCAGCGTGGTGTCGAACAGATAGAGGCGCTCCTTGCTCATTGCAGCGCTCCCGACGTAGGTCCGGTACTGAGCGTCTTCTGCATGGTGGTGTTGGCGAGCCACTCGTCGTTGACGGTGATGCTGTTGCGCTGCATGGCGATGTAGCCGCGCTTGGCGAAGAAGCCCTGCGCCGTATCGCTGGCATCCACCGTCAGCTTTTCAGCACCGCGGCCGCCGGCAAGCTTTTCCAGCGCATCGACCAGCATCGTCGCCAGGCCCTGCCCGACCACGGCCGGATGGACGTAGAGCATGCGGATGTGATCCTTGCCGTGCAGCGAGGCAAACCCCACCGGCGAGCCCTCCAGCGTGGCAATCAGCGTCAGGTCGGCCGCGAGCCGCTTGCCGAATTCTTCGCTCTCGGCCGCCTCCATCCAGGCTTGCTGCTGCGCCTCGTTGTAGTCGTCGCCGGTCAGCTCCTCGATGCTGGCCGTGAAGATCGCGGCAAGGACCGGCACGTCCTCCGGCAGGAACGGCCGCAAGCCGGGCTTTGGCAATGCTTGTGCCATCGTCTTCACCACATCCCATAGAGTTTCAGCGCCAGCGCCGCGGCAGCGCCGAGCAGCAGGATTTTCAGCGCGATGTAATAGAACCAGTGTCGCGGAAAAGGCGTGTCGGGCCGCTTCATCGTGCGACCTCCCACGTCGTCCCTTCCTTGGAGTCCTTGATCGCAACGCCCATCGCGGCAAGCAGATCGCGGATACGATCGGACTCCGCAAAGTCCTTGCGCGCTCGCGCTTCGCTGCGAGCTGCCAGCAGGGCTGCGACCTTGGCAGGGTCAATTCCGGCCCTGGACCTCATCTGCTCGGATCGCGCCGTTGCGCTTTGCGGCAGCAGCCCCAGCAGCATTGCCGCTGACTTCTTGTACCGCTGGGCCGTTTCTCCGCCCCAGTCGTCCAAACGAGACTGGCTCAGCCGCATCACGGGAGAAATCTCGTGCAATCGTTTGATCGCCCCCGCGGTGTTCAGATCATCCAGGAGCGAGTTCAAGAAGTCCGGATCGATGTCATCCGAGGGCTCAACATCCGCCACGTCTCGATACCACTCATCGAGAGTCTTGCTGCTCTCTTCAAGGTTCTTGAGAGTCCAGTCGATCGGCGAACGGTAATGCGTCTTGAGCATGTTCAGGCGCAGCACCTCGCCCGGCCAGTCCGCGAGCAACTCGTGAATCGTGACGAAATTGCCGAGCGACTTCGACATCTTCTCGCTCTCGACCTGCAGGAAGCCGTTGTGCATCCAGTAGTTCGCCATGCGCTCCCGGTGGAAGGCGCAGCAAGTCTGCGCGACCTCGTTCTCGTGATGCGGAAACACGAGATCGATGCCGCCGCCATGAATGTCAAAATGCTCGCCCAGATGCTTCCAGGCCATCGCCGAGCACTCGATATGCCAGCCCGGACGCCCCTGCGCGGCGATGCCCGCCGGCGACGGCCATGACGGCTCGCCGGGCTTGGACGGCTTCCACAGCACGAAATCGGTGGCATCGCGCTTGTAGGGCGCGACATCAACGCGAGCACCAGCGATCATCTCGTCCAGCGAACGTTTCGATAGCGCGCCATAGCGCGGTAGCTCGGAATTGGCTGCGCTCATCGCGTTCATCGCCTGCGGGGAGAACAACACGTGATCCTCGGCAGGATAGGCGAAGCGGCCGGCGACCAGTCTTTCGATGATCTCCCGCATCTCGCCGATATGCTCCGTCGCACGCGGCTCGACAGTCGGACGCAAGCAGCCAAGCGCATCGACATCGGCATGAAACTGCTTAGCCGTCTGCTCGGTGACCTTGCGAATGGCCTCATTCAGCGGCAGGCCGGGGAAATCCCGCGCGGCGCGGTCGTTGATCTTGTCGTCGACGTCGGTGATGTTGCGGACATATTTGACGTGCGCCTCGCCATAGAGATGGCGCAGCAGCCGAAACAGCACGTCGAACACGATCACCGGCCGCGCATTGCCGATATGGGCGAAGTCATAGACGGTCGGTCCGCAGACATACATGCGGACGTCCTTCGCATCGAGCGGCACGAAGGTGCGCTTTTCCCGGCTCAGCGTATCGTAGAGGCGCAATTCCATATGGATACCCGTCGGCTGTTGGCCGGGCGTCCAGTGCTCTCAATGGTTTTGAGAAAAGACGGCTCCAGCCAGCGAATCGCTAGCTCGTAATCTCGCGGCAAATAATGCAGATGGCGAGGAGACCGTTCATGCGGCCACATATGGGCTATGAGGCGGCCTCGCGTCAAGAGAGCCGCGGAATTGCCGTCTTGTCTCCGCATTGCGCGGCCGCTCGCCTTGACGGTTCATCATCCTTAACCATTTGAGCCCATTCTGGAACCGGCGGTTCCTTGTTTTTGCCCCAGGTGTTTTCATGCGATCCTTACTGGCGCTCATTTCCTGCGCCTCCATCCTTGCCGCATCCAGCGCTCTCGCCGAGACCCGCGTCTTCATCATCCCCAACCAGGCGGACGGCTATGGCGTCGATCAGTGCCTAGCCAAGAGCGACAAATGCGGCGCGCAGGTCGCCCGCACCTACTGCCAGTCACGCGATTTTGCCCAGGCTTCGGCCTATCGTCGGGTCGATCCCGACGAAATTACCGGCTCTGTCCCCAAATCCGGCGCAAACTGCTCCCATGGCCATTGCGACGAATATGTCGCAATCACCTGCCAGCGCTGAATTCGCTCGGAACTGGCGTACTTTAGGCCCAATCGCTGGCCTCTGAAACGACGTGACGATGCCGCAGGAAGCGGCTATGGGAGGGCGCGCTTCGGCCCCCCACATCACGCGTGGCCGTGACCTCGCTAGAATGGCGGATATGCCTGAATTTTTGTCTCTCTCCCGTGCTCGCTCGATCCTTGCCTGCGCCGTGCTCTTGAGTACGGTCGTGCTCGCCAATGGTGCGTACGCACAGGCGGGACCGCCGGGACCGCCGGGATCGCCGCCTCAGCCCGGCCAGAACGGGCTCGGACCGAATCCGATGTGCGTGCGGCTGGAAGGCCAGCTCGCCGGGCTCGATCGTGGCGGCGGCGGTGATCCCGCACGCGAAGACCAGATCCGCCGCTATCAGGAGTCCCAGACCAAGCAGCAGGCCGAGCTCGACCGCGTCACCATGCAGGCCAAGCGCATGGGTTGCGATTCCTCCGGCTTCTTCTCGCTGTTCAGCGGCCAGTCGGCGCAATGCGGTCCGGTCAACACCCAGATCCAGCAGATGCGCGCCAATCTGGACCAGATCACCGGCAATCTCGAACGACTGCGCGGCGGCGCCGGCGGCTTCAGCCCCGAGCGTGACAACCAGCGCCGCTCGGTGCTGGCAGCGCTGGCGCAGAACAATTGCGGCCCGCAATATGCCAACGCCGCGCAGTCGCAAGGCGGCGGCAACTTCCTGAGCAATCTGTTCGGCGGCAACAACCCCAACAATCCGCAAGGCGTGCCGCCGTCCGATCTCGGCCCGCAATCAGGCACCTATCGCACAGTGTGCGTGCGCACCTGCGACGGCGCCTACTTCCCGGTCTCGTTCGCCACCGTGCCGGCGCGCTTCCCCGACGACGAGAAGACCTGCAAGGCGCTGTGCCCGGCCGCCGAAGCCGTGCTCTACACCCATCGCAATCCCGGCGAGGACATGAACTCCGCGGTCTCCACCAGCGGCCAGCCCTACACGGCGCTGCCGACCGCGTTCAAATTCCGCAGCGAGTTCAACCCGTCCTGCTCCTGCAAGGCCGCGGGCCAGACCTGGGCCGACGCGCTGAAATCGGCCGACGACAAGGCGGCGGCCGAGCAGCAGGGAGACATCATCGTCACCGAGGAGAGCGCCAAGAAGATGCAGCAGCGGCAGCTCACCAAGGGCGCGCCTGCGAATGCCAAGAAGGGCGCGGCTCCGGCACCGACGACGGCCACCGCTCCGGCTGCAACGCCGCCCGCGGATACCGGCACGGCTGCGACATCATCCGAGAACAAGCCGATCCGCTCGGTCGGGCCGAGCTTCCTGCCGCAGCAGCAGAAGTAGCCTGTCTCCGCATACCCCGCTGTCATGCTCCGCGAAGGCGGAGCATCCAGTACTCCGCGGCGGCAGTAGGTTTTCAACAATGCCCGCCGCGGCGTACTGGATCATCCGCCTTCGCGGATGATGACAGCTCATCCTGAGCGCGATCGCCTGCCTCAACCCTCGAACGCGTCGATCGAGGCTTTGCTGGCGCGCGAGACCAGCGTCTCGTCCCCGGCCGGCAGCGCATCGCCCCTGTCACGAAAACGGTTGGTGATGGGATAGCGGCGGTCTCGGCCAAAATTTCTGCGCGTCACCTTCACGCCGGGCGCGGCCTGGCGGCGCTTGTATTCGGCGACGTTGAGCAGATGGTCGATGCGGGTGACCGTTTCGCGATCGAAGCCGGCGGCAATGACTTTGTCGAGCGGCTCTTCGCGCTCGATCAGACGCACCAGGATGGCATCGAGCACGTCGTAAGGCGGCAGGGAATCCTGGTCGGTCTGGTTCTCGCGCAATTCCGCGGTCGGCGGACGCGTGATGATGTCGGGCGGAATGACCTCGCCCGCGGGCCCGAGCGCACCGTCGGGCTTCCAGACATTGCGCAAGCTTGCCAGCCGAAACACCTGCGTCTTGTAGATGTCCTTGATCGGATTGAAGCCGCCGTTCATGTCGCCATAGAGCGTGGCGTAGCCGACCGACATTTCCGACTTGTTGCCTGTGGTCACCACCATCAGCCCGGTCTTGTTCGAGATCGCCATCAGCAGCGTGCCGCGGGTGCGGGCCTGGAGATTTTCCTCGGTGATATCGGCCGGCAGATTCTTGAAGATGCCGGACAATATGGTCTCGAACCCGGTCACCGCTTCTGCGATCGGCAGAACTTCGTAGCGAATGCCCATATGGCCGGCCAGCTCGCCGGCGTCCGCAATCGAGCTTGCCGCAGTGTAGCGATAGGGCAGCATCACGCCGTGCACCTGATCGACGCCAAGTGCATCGACCGCGATCGCCGCGCAGAGGGCAGAGTCGATGCCGCCGGAAATGCCGAGCAGCACACCGGGGAAACCGTTCTTGGCGACGTAGTCGCGCAAGCCGAGTACGCAGGCCGCGTAGTCGGCGTGGTCGCCTTCGGGCTGCTCCGCGACTGGACCGCTGCAGCGCCAATCGTCGCGGTTTCTCGTGAAGCGCAGCGTGGTGATGCTCTCCGCGAACGCCGGCAATTGCGCCGCGAGCGAGAGATCGCCGTTGAGCGCGAAGGAAGCACCGTCGAACACCAGCTCGTCCTGGCCGCAAACCTGGTTGAGATAGACCAGCGGCAGGCCGCTCTCGGTGACGCGCGCCACCGCAACCGACAAACGCACGTCGGCTTTGTCGCGGGCGTAGGGCGAGCCGTTCGGCACCAGAATGATCTCGGCGCCGGTCTCGGCCAGCGTCTCGACCACGTTCTCGTAATCCTCGGACTCCTCCAACCAGATGTCCTCGCAGATCGGCACCCCGATCCGCACGCCGCGCACGGTCACGGGACCTGCCGCAGGGCCGCGCGAAAACAGCCGCTTCTCGTCGAACACGCCGTAATTCGGCAGATTGCATTTGAAGCGCAAGGCAGCGATACGGCCGCCATCGAGCAGCGCGCAGGCATTGTAGAGCCTGTCCTCCTCGACCCAGGGCGTGCCGACCAGCATGGCCGGCCCGCCATCGGCAGTGTCGCGCGCGAGGCTTTCGATCGCGGCGCGGCAGGCGGCTTGGAAGGCCGGCTTCTGCACGAGGTCTTCAGGCGGATAGCCGGCGATGAACAATTCCGGAAACAGCACGAGATCGGCGCCGTCGGACTTGGCCTGCGCGCGCGCGGCACGCGCCTTGGCGGCATTGCCGTCGATATCGCCCATGGTCGGATTGAGCTGGGCGAGCGTGACCGCGAATTCGTTGAGACGTTCGGTCATGGCGCTCCGATCAACGGGCTAGAGGAACCCCAATCGCTCGATGATGGCGATGATCCAGAACGCGAGGGCCATCAGGAGCGCAACACCCACCGCGGCCGAGCCCATGTCCTTGACCCGGCCGATCTGCTTGTCGTGATCCATGGTCAGCCGGTCGGCAAGCTTCTCGATCGCCGTGTTGAGCAGCTCGACCACCAGCACGAACGCGACCGAACACACCAGCTCGACCGCGCGCATCGCGGTCGCGCCGACGAACCAGGCGACCGGCAGCGACACGAGGAGCGCGACAATCTCCTCGCGGACGGCCTGCTCCGAGCGGAACGCAAAGGCCAGACCGTTGCGGGAATTGACCGTGGCCTTCCAGATCCGCAGCAAGGTCTCAGAGCCCCGCTGCGGCCGGCATCGGCCTGACCTTGCCGGCGCGCTCCTGCTTGAGGAGCTCCGCGACCAGGAAAGCCATGTCGATGGATTGCTCGGCATTGAGGCGGGGGTCGCAGACCGTGTGATAGCGGTCGTTGAGATCCTCGTCGGTGATCGCGCGGGCGCCGCCGAGGCACTCGGTGACGTCCTGGCCGGTCATCTCCAGATGCACGCCGCCGGCATGGGTGCCTTCGGCCGCGTGGATCGCGAAGAACGACTTCACCTCGGAGAGGATGCGGTCAAAGGGGCGCGTCTTGTAGCCGGACGTTGAGGTGATGGTGTTGCCGTGCATGGGATCGCACGACCAGACCACCACCCTGCCCTCGCGCTTCACGGCGCGGATCATGTTCGGCAGGTGCTCGCCGACCTTGTCGGAGCCGAAGCGGCCGATCAGCGTCAGCCGGCCCGGCTCGTTGTCGGGGTTGAGCACGTCGATCAGCTTCAACAGCTCGTCGGCCTTGAGCGACGGGCCGCATTTCAGACCGATCGGGTTCTTGATGCCGCGGAAATATTCGATATGGCCGTGATCGAGCTGGCGGGTGCGGTCGCCGATCCAGATCATGTGGCCCGACGTCGCGTACCAGTCGCCGGTGGTGGAATCGACGCGGGTCATGGCCTGCTCGTAGCCGAGCAGCAGCGCCTCGTGGCTGGTGTAGAAATCGGTGGCGCGCAGCTCCGGATGGGCCTCGAGATCGAGGCCGCAGGCGCGCATGAAGTTGAGCGCGTCGGAGATGCGGTCGGCCAATTCCTTGTAGCGGCGGGACTGCGGCGAATCCTTGAGGAAGCCGAGCATCCACTGATGCACGCTGCCGAGATTGGCGTAGCCGCCGGTGGCAAACGCACGCAGCAGGTTCAGCGTCGCCGCCGACTGGCGATACGCCATCAGCTGGCGCTGCGGATCAGGGACGCGCGCCGCCTTGGTGAAGGCGATGTCGTTGACGATGTCGCCGCGATAGCTCGGCAGCTCAACACCGTCGATCTTCTCGGTCGGCGACGAGCGCGGCTTGGCGAACTGGCCGGCGACGCGGCCGACCTTCACCACCGGAACGGCGCCGGCATAAGTCAGCACCACCGCCATCTGGAGCAGCACGCGGAAGAAGTCGCGGATGTTGTTGGCGCCGTGCTCGGCAAAGCTCTCGGCGCAGTCGCCGCCCTGCAGCAGGAAGGCCTCGCCGGCCGCGACCCGTGCCAGCGACTTCTTCAGATTGCGCGCCTCACCCGCGAACACCAGCGGCGGAAAGGTCGCAAGCTGCGCCTCGACGTCGGCCAGGGCCTTGGCGTCGGGATAATCGGGCACCTGTAGCACCGGCTTGCTGCGCCAGGATTCGGGCGTCCACCGCTCGGACATCGCAATCTCTCCGTGAAGCAAAAAACACAACCTGATCTGTGGGTTGCGAGGGCCGCCTTATACACAGGCTCGCTCCCGGCCGCCAGTTGTAAATCCATCTGGCACTGCAAACCCTTGCGGGGAAAGCCAAATTCGCATCTGCTGGGAAACGGCGAGGAAACTGGCAGGATACCTTCTGCCCATGGACGCGGCATTAGACGACGTTTTCGTTGACGAGATCAGCTTCCCGGCAACCGACGGGTATGCGCTGAGCGGCACGCTATTCCTGCCGCGCGGCACCAAACGCCATGCCGTGCTGATCAACTCCGGCACCGCCGTGCCGCGAAAAATCTATCGCGGCTTTGCCTCCTATCTCGCCCATCGCGGCTGCGCAGTCCTCACCTACGACTATCGCGGCATCGGCGACAGCCGGCTGCCGGCGATGGTCGGCTACAACCAGCCGAAATCGCTGGTCGGCTTCAAGGCCTCTATGTCGGACTGGGCCGCACTCGACGTCACCGCCGCAGTGCACTGGATGCGCGCGCGCTACAACACCCTGCCCCTGGCCTATGTCGGCCATTCGTTCGGCGGCCAGGCGCTCGGGCTGATCGCGAACAACACGGACATCTCGCGCGCCGCGTTCGTGGCCTCGCAGGCGGCCACCTGGCGGCTGATGGCGTCGCCGGAAAAATACCGCGTCTACGCCTTCATGAATTTCGTCGGCGTGCCGCTCGTGCACGCGCTCGGTTACGCGCCGGGCTGGGCCGGTGTCGGCGAGGATTTGCCCAAGGGCGTCTTCCTGCAATGGGCCGAGTGGGTCTCCAGCCCCCGCTATCTCTTCGATTCAAAGCTGCCGGCGCTGGAGAACTTTGCCAAGTTCAAGGGCGAGCTGCGCGCGCTGTGCTTCTCCGACGATCCCTGGGCGACGCGGCCCGCGGTCGAACTGCTCACCGGCGGCTTCAGCGCGATCAAGCCGGAGGTGCTGACGGTCAAACCGTCCGACGTCGGCGCCAAGGCAATCGGCCATTTCGGCTTCTTCCGCCCCGAGCACCGCGACACGCTGTGGCGCGGCGTCGCGGAATGGGTTCAGGGGGAGTGATCGTCACGTAGCCGCCGCGGGCAGTCTGACGACAACCCGCAATCCGGTGCGCCCGGTCTCGGTGATATTCACAGCTTCAATGGACCCGCCGAGCCGGTCGACGATCCGCTTGACGATCGAAAGGCCAAGACCGGCGCCGTCACCTTCCGGACGTTGACCGCGGAAGAACGGCTCGAAAATCCGGCCGATCTCCTCGGAAGAAACGCCCGGCCCGGTGTCGTCAATTCGAAGGACGCCCGTCGCACCGTCCTGGTAGATCGCCACATCGATCTTGCCGCCCTCTGGCGTGAAACGGAGCGCATTGTCGATGAGATTGCGGATCATCGCTGCGAGCATGACCGGCTCGCCGCGCACCGGAATAGACTCGACTCGTTCGAAGCCGAGATCGACACCGCGATTGATCGCTTCCCCCAGGAGATTGGCGATAATGCGCCTGGCGGCGCGATCGAGCTCCACGATCTCTGATTGCGCACAATCGGAGGGGGCCGCGTCGTGCCGTGCCAGCGCGAGCAACTGTTCCAGAAGATGCTTGCTGCGGCGTATGCCCTGCCGAAGCACCGCAAGGCGTTCGCTCGCGGCCGGCGGCAGTTCGACCTGATCGAGATTCTCGGCCTGCAGGCTCAGCGCCGTCAGAGGCGTCCGCAGTTCATGCGCGGCATCCGCGATGAATCTGCGCTGCTGCTCCATAGTCTCGTGCATCCGCTGCAACAGGCCGTTGATCGAGGACACGAATGGATTGAGTTCGCTTGGAAGATCGCGAAGCGGAAGCGCCGTCATGTCGTCGGCACGCCTGGCATCAAGTTCGTCCGCCAGCCGCACCATCGGGCGGAGCGATCGGGCAATGACAAAGGCGATCACCAGCATCAGGCAAGGGATCAGCGCCAAGATCGGAAGTACGGTGCGGAACGCCATGTCGCCCGCGATCTCATCCCGAACACCCGCGCTCTGCGCCACCGCAAAGCGGCTGCCGTCGGATCGCGTCCGCAGCACCACACGGACCGGCTTTCCTTTTCGCGTCGCATCGCGCATCCCATCCTGAAGCCGCCACAGCAGACGCTCCTCGGAGGTGCCCTGCGGCGCCTTGCCCAATTCCATCAGCCAGACTTCGGAATCCTCATCCACGCCATGGAGGTCCTGGGTTCCCGCGAAACCACCATTCTGGACGAGGCCCGCGATCTGGATCAGCACCGAGTCCTGCGTCTCGATGGCTTCGTCGAATGCCCAGCGGTGCGCAAAGACGCCTCCTATGAGGCCGGTCAACAGGACGACCGTCGTCAAGCTGATGAACAGCCGGCCGCGCAGCGACCTGATCATGACGCGCGATCCACCATCCACCCCATGCCACGCACGTTGCGGATCGCCTCCGTGCCGAGTTTCCTGCGGATGCTGTGGATCAGGAATTCGACCGCGTTGCTCTCGACCTCCTCGTTCCAGCCGTAAAGCTGCCGCTCGAGCTCGCTCCGCGACAAGATGGTGCCGGATCGCGTCAGCAATGCCTGGAGAAGAGCGAACTCGCGCGGGGTCAGGATGGCCGTCTGGCCAGACAGTGAGGCCTCGCGGGTCGCCGGATCGAGACCGAGCTTGCCATTGCCCAGCAGGGCGGGCGCGCCGCTGCCTTCGCGGCGAAGCACCGCGCGCATGCGGGCCAGCAACTCGCGAATCTCGAACGGCTTGACCAGATAGTCGTCCGCGCCGAGATCGAGGCCCTCGATCCTGTCGTCGACGCCATCCCGCGCCGTGACGATAATGACGGGGCATTTGCAGCCGTTCGCGCGCAACCGCCGCAGGACGTCGCGGCCGTCCGTGTTCGGCAGACCGAGATCGAGCAGAAGCACTTCATAGGACTCGTTCGCGGCGGCCAGTAGCGCCGTCCCGCCGTCCCTCACCCAATCAACCGCATAGGCCGCGTCCTTGAGCGCCTGCTCGACGGCTGCGCCAACCATCTTGTCGTCCTCGATCAGCAGAACCCGCAAAAGTCGATCCTCAAAGCTCCGCCGGGCCATCCGGCAATCAAACCTGGCAACCCCGACTTAGCGCAGAGTTAGGGAGCGCCGGCAGGCCCAAATTGCGGCGAAGACCGCACCGGCTCCCGAAATTTCCTGTCCCTAAGCCGGGCCTAAGTCCGCCGGGCAATGATCCGGCAACGCTTCGGTCAGGATCGGCTTTTGGGAGATTGGGCGTGTCGGAATACGCAAGCTTCGGCGCAAGACAGATGTTGAACAAGGTTCCAGCGGTCACGGCGATCTTCTGGGCCATCAAGGTGCTCTCGACCACCGTGGGCGAGACCGGCGCGGACTATCTCGCAGTGCATGTCGGCCTTGGTGCCGGCCTGACCGCGATCTGCATGACCGGGTTGCTCGCCGCTGCGCTGCTGCTGCAGCTGAGCCGCCGCGCCTATGTACCCTGGATCTACTGGCTCACCGTCGTCCTCGTCAGCATCGTCGGCACCCAGCTCACCGATCTTCTGACCGACAAGCTCGATGTCAGCCTCTATCTCAGCACCGCAGCGTTCGCCTGCGCGCTCGCGGCGACATTTGCAGTCTGGTACGGCGTCGAACGCACGCTGTCGATCCATTCGATCGTCACGACGCGGCGCGAGCTGTTCTACTGGACTGCGATCCTGTTCACCTTCGCGCTCGGCACGGCCGCAGGCGATCTTGCCACGGAAGCGCTCGGCCTCGGCTTCCAGCTCGGCGTTGTCGCCTTCGGTATGCTGATCGCGGCGGTGACGATGACCTATTACATCGGCGCCAACCCCGTCTTGACCTTCTGGCTCGCCTACATCCTCACCCGTCCGCTCGGCGCATCGCTCGGCGATCTGCTGTCGCAGTCGCGGGACTATGGCGGCATGGGCATCGGTACGATCCAGACCAGCATCGGCTTCCTGACCGTGATCGTCGGCCTGGTCGCCTGGGTGACGTTCGAAGGCGACGGCGCGCGCCGTACCGATCCTGCGCAATAGCCCTTTCCATAGAGTCCTCACCGCTCCCTGCACGGACGCAGGGGCCACAACAGGAGAAGCCGCATGATGAAACTCATTTCCGCTGTCGCCGTTTGCCTGGTGACAACCTTCGCAGGCGAACCGCGCATGCATGCGAGCCAGCACATCACATTCGTTCCGCTGGCGGAGGCCGCAGCCGCCAAACTCGGCGATCTCACACCGTTCCGCGCCATCGTGGTCGATGTCGCCGCACTGATCGACAAGGGCGACCTCCCAGGCGCCAAGACCCGGATCAAGGATCTCGAGACCAAATGGGACGAGGCCGAAGCCGGATTGAAGCCGCGCGCGGCAGCCGACTGGCACACCGTGGACAAGGCGATCGATCGCGCGCTGGAAGCGCTGCGCGCGGGCACGCCGGATGCCGCGAAATGCAAACAGGCGGTCGCCGATCTGCTCTCGGTCATGGATGGCGCTGCGAAATCCTGATGCTACCACGACCCCAAGCCTGAAGCGTCAGTCGCTGACCGCGGTCCGCGACTGACGCAGTGAAGAGGACAATATGCAAGATTATACCAAGAGCAGCATAGTCAGCGAGAGCAAGGTCCCGGAGGTCACCCTCGGCTTCTGGATCATCAAGATCGCCGCCACAACTTTAGGCGAGACCGGTGGCGACACCGTCACGATGACGTTGAACTGGGGTTACCTCGCAGGGACATGCCTGTTCCTGGTCGCCATGATCGTCCTGATCGCCGCACAAATCCGCGCGCCAAGATTCCAGCCGGCGCTGTACTGGGCGGCCATCGTCGCCTCGACCACCTTCGGCACGACGATGGCCGACTTCGCCGACCGCTCGCTCGGCATCGGCTATACCGGCGGCTCGACGCTGCTGCTCACCTGCCTCGTGCTGGTGCTCGGCCTCTGGTATCGCGCGGAGGGAACGATCGCGGTTAACAGCGTCAGCACACCGCGGGTCGAGGCCTTCTATTGGGCGGCGATCACCTTCTCGCAGACGCTGGGCACCGCGCTCGGCGACTGGATCGCCGACACCGGCGACATGGGCTACCGCGGAGGCGCGCTGATCTTTGCGGCCGGGCTGGCTGTCATCGCCGCGCTTCATTTCTGG
Source organism: Bradyrhizobium sp. 21 (assembly GCF_023073335.1). Taxonomy (GTDB): domain Bacteria; phylum Pseudomonadota; class Alphaproteobacteria; order Rhizobiales; family Xanthobacteraceae; genus Bradyrhizobium. The sequence goes on along the minus strand of NZ_JADPJG010000002.1, from coordinate 840,424 downwards.
ACTCGCGTTTCACGCGTCACGCTGTTCTGGGCGGCCTTCATCCTGACACGTCCGCTGGGCGCCACCGTCGGCGACTTCCTCGACAAGCCGCTCGATCATGGTGGGCTGGCCCTGAGCCGGCCGTTGGCATCCGCCGTGATTGCGGCGTTCATGGTGGCCTGCCTGCTGCTGATCCCGCAGCGCGCGGGGCTGCATCGCGAGGCGGCCGAGCAAACCTGAGCAGGCGAAATGCCTGGACGCTAGCGGATGATCGTCGTCAGCGACGAGTAACGCCTGTTCGGCTTGGCCTCGCCTGGCGCGAATTGCGCGAACGCCTCGCTGACGCGAACGGCCGGCGGCGTGTCGCCGGCGAAACGGAATTCCTTCGGCCGCGGCGCGTAGAAGCTGGCGCTGTAATAGGTGTCGTCGAAGCGCGCCTCGCCGACCCCGAACACTGCGTCGCACGCGAACAGGAGCGCGTAGACTCCCGCGACCGCGACGACGACCTCCCTGAGAACTGACATGCTGATGCCCCACCCTGTTGAGATGAGGATGCACGTAGGTTCCCAAGCCGGGGTTTAAGGCTGCGTGGTACTTCTCCGCAGGGTTTGCCGCTGCTGAGCGGAATGCAGACAATTTTATCGATCTCGAAAAAGAGCCCGCCTGACCGGGCGGGTCAGGCGGGCTCCAGGCTTGGCCGCTCGGGAGGTATCAGACGGCCAGATTCATCCAGATAGCCTTGGGCTCGGTGAAATTGTCGAGCGCAGCACTGCCGTGCTCGCGGCCGAGGCCGGAGTCGCGCTCGCCGCCCCAGGGCAGGCGCACGTCGGTGTAGCCATAGGTGTTCATCCAGACCGTGCCCGCGCGCGCCCGCTTGGCGAAGCGCTGCAGCTTGCCGATGTCGCGGCTCCAGACGCCGGCGGCGAGGCTGTAGGCCGTGCCGTTAGCGATCCGTAAAGCCTCGGCCTCATCCCTGAACTTGATGACGCTGACGACGGGGCCAAATATCTCCTCCTGCGAGATCCGCATCTCGTGTTCGACATTTGCGAACACCGCGGGGCTGATGAAGTAGCCGCGATCGCCGACACGTTCGCCCCCGGTGACGAGGCTCGCCCCTTCCTTGCGGCCGATATCGACATAGTCGAGGATCGATTTCATCTGCTTCTCGGAGATCACAGGCCCGAGCACCGTTTTGCGATCGAGCGGGTCACCGATCCTAAGCGATTTCGCGCGCGCCGCGATCCGCTCCACGACCTCGTCATAAACTTTCTCCTGCACCAGCACGCGGGAGCCGGCCGAGCAGACCTGGCCTGCATTGAAGAAGATGCCGGAGGCCGCCGCTTTGGAAGCCGCTTCGAGATCGGCATCGTCAAAGATGACGTTGGCCGATTTGCCGCCGAGCTCGAGCGAGACGCGCTTGAAGGTGCCGGCAGCGCCCTTCATGATTCCGCGGCCCACGCCGGGCGAGCCGGTGAAGGTGACCTTGTCGACATCCGGGTGATTGACCAGCGCGTCGCCGACGACGCGGCCCGGCCCGGTGACGACGTTGAACACGCCCGCCGGCAGGCCCGCTTCCAGCGCAAGCTCGGCGATGCGCAACGCCGAGAGCGAGGTCAGCTCGGCCGGCTTCATCACGATGGTGCAGCCGCAGGCCAGCGCCGGCGCGAGTTTCCACATGCCGATCATCAGCGGGAAATTCCACGGCACGATCGCGGCGACCACGCCGACCGGCTCGCGCACGGTGTAGGTCAGGGCATCGTCGCGCACGGGCACCACGTCGCCGCTGATCTTGTCGGCCCAGCCGGCGTAATAGATCAGCGTGTCGACGGCGGCCGGAAAATCCTGGCGCGTCGTCGCCGAGATCGGCTTGCCGGCATCGATCGACTCGAGCTCGATGATTTCTTCCGCGTGCTGCTTGAGCAAGTCCGCCCAGCGCAGCAGGATCTGGCCGCGCTCGGAGGCGCGCATCGTGCGCCACGGGCCTTCGAAGGCCCGGCGGGCGGCGGCCACCGCATGCTCGACATCGGCCTCGTTGCCTTCGGCGACGGTGGCGATGACCTGGCCTGTGGCCGGATTGAGGGATTTGAAGGTGCGGCCGGAGCTGGCGGGGACACGGCGGCCGTCGATGAGCAGATGCTGCGGCCGGGCCATGAATTCGGTGGCCGGCGAATGCCCAAAGTCATATGCAACAGACATCATATTTCCTCCGTTTCTGGTATACCAGACTAGGCGCGTAACGGCCGGAGTAAATATGATATGATGTGCCGATAGGCGCCCCTAAATAGGAACTAGACTTCATAAGGATAGCCCATGCTGCTGATCGAGATCGAGGCGGTTTGGCGGTTTCGGCGGGAGGGCAGTCCACGCACGGCGGTGGTCATGCTCGGCATTCTCAATGAAATCCGGAAGACCGGGAAAATCTCCAGCGCGGCCAGCGACGCGCACCTCTCCTATCGCCATGTCTGGAATCTGATCGAGCAATGGTCGGAGTTCTTCGGCGCGCCTCTGGTCGAAACCCGGCGCGGCAAGGGCACCAAGCTGACTGCGTTCGGGGAACGGCTGGTGTGGGCGGGCGAGCGCATGCAGGCGCGACTTGGCCCGCAGCTCGAAAACCTTGCGCAGGAACTGGCGAGCGAGATCAAGCCGTTCCTCGAACAGCGGCCTTCGGTGATCCGCGTCCACGCCAGCCACGGCTTTGCGGTGGCAAAACTGCGCGAATTCCTCGACCGCGAACCCGGCATTGGCGTCGATTTACGCTATGTCAACAACCAGCATTCGCTGATCTCGCTGGCGCAAGGTGCCTGCGATCTCTCCGGCCTGCATCTGCCGCACGGCGCGCTGCGGGCCCAGGGTATCAAGGCGGCCCGCGAATGGCTCGATCCGCGCGAGGATCGCATCATCAGCTTTGTCACGCGCGAGATGGGGCTGATGGTTGCGCGCGGCAATCCGCTGCGTATCGCGTCGCTCGGCGATCTCACCAGACCCAACGTCCGCTTCGTCAACCGCGACCATGATTCCGGCACGCGCCTGCTGTTCGACCAGTTGCTCGCCGTCAACAACATCGACGAGAGCAGGATCAACGGCGCGCAGCAGATCGAATTCACCCACGCCGCGGTCGCAGCCTATGTCGCAAGCGGCATGGCGGATGCGAGCTTTGGCGTCGAGGCAGCCGCGCGGCATTTCGGCCTCGATTTCATCCGCATCCTCACCGAGGATTATTTCTTCGTCTGCAAGCGCGCCTTTCTCGATACCACACCGATGCAGCGCATCCTCGAGATCATGCGCAGCGCCGATTTTCGCGCCGCCATCGCAACCCTGCCCGGCTACGTGCCGTCGGACACCGGCACCGTGACCGGCGTAAAGGCGTTTCTGGCGATGCACGCCGTGCGGTGATGGCGCACGATCCGCTCGCCTTGTCCGCGATGGGCAAGAGTGGCATTCTCGGCTGCAACCATCCGAGAGACTTCATCATGTCGCGCGCGAGCGTCAAATCGCTGCCCCAGTTGAGCGTTCGGATCGACCTCGACGGCGAGGATCGGATCGGACCCGGCAAGATCGAGCTTCTGGAGCAGATCCGGGATCAAGGCTCCGGCTGCCGGCCGCGCCATGGACATGTCCTACAAGCGCGCCTGGGATCTCGTCGACGAGATCAACCGCATCTGCGGACATGCCGCGGTCGAGCCGCAGGCCGGCGGCAAGAACGGCGGCGGCGCGATGCTGACCTCATTCGGCGAGGGGCTGGTCGCACGCTATCGCAAGATCGAGCGCAACGCCGCGCGCGCCGTGCGCAAGGAGCTGGAAGCGCTCAGAAGCGACATCGCCCGGCCGCGCAAATCCTGAACGAGACGTGCCTTACGATGAACGGCTGCTGCGCGGCCCAAACGGACATGCCCGGTTGCCGAGTTACCGAAAACACCGCCCGTTAATTCTCTCATGATCAGGTGGGGTTTTGAAGATGCGATTATGCCGGGTTAGCCGGCTAAAGCTGTCCCGGAGCCCAGACCATGGAACCCTCGCCGCCTGCCCCCGGACAGCCTAACACGGTCACGCTTTCCGAACTCCTCGGCGCCCTCAGCCACGCGCTTGATCTGACCGAGGGACAGCCGGCCGGACATTGCGTGCGATGCAGCCGTATCGGCGTCGAGATCGGCAAGGACATCGAGCTTGCTGAAGACGAGATTACCGAGCTGTACTACGTGCTGCTGCTGAAAGATCTCGGCTGCAGCAGCAATGCGGCCCGCATCTGCGAGCTCTATCTGACCGATGATCTCTCCTTCAAGCAGGACTTCAAGTTGATCGACGGCAGCCTGCCGCAGGCGCTGCGCTTCGTGCTCAGCCATACAGGCCTGAAGGCCGGGCTTGCCGAACGCTTCCGCGCGATCGTCAACATCTTCCAGAACGGCGGCGAGATCGCGCGCGAGCTGATCGAGACGCGCTGCCATCGCGGCGCGGATATCGCCCGCAAGATGCGTTTCTCCGAGGCGGTTGCCGAGGGCATCAAGAATCTCGACGAGCATTGGGATGGAGGCGGCAAGCCTCTCGGTGTGTGCGGACCGGCCATCCCGATCTATTCGCGCATTGCCCTGCTGGCACAGGTGATCGACGTGTTCCATGTCGCAAACGGGCCCGAGGCCGCGCTTCGCGAAGCGCAAAACCGGTCGGGGACCTGGTTCGATCCCGACCTGGTCTCTGCCTTCGCGCGCATAGCGGCGCGGCCGGCGTTTTGGGACATGCTTCGCACCGAAGACGGGCATGGAGCCGCCGTTCTCCAAGCGCCAGAACAGGCGAGCATGCCGATCGATGAGGACTATCTCGACGACATCGCAACCGCCTTCGCCCAAGTCGTGGATTCCAAGAGCCCGTACACCGCCGGCCACAGCGAGCGCGTAACGCTGTTTAGCGACATGATCGCCGAGCAATTGAAGTTCAGTGCCGAGCAGCGACGCCGGCTCAAGCGTGCGGCGCTGCTGCACGACATCGGCAAGCTCGGCGTCAGCAACGCCATCCTCGACAAACCGGGCAAGCTCGACGACGCCGAATGGGAGACCATGCGGATGCATTCCGCGCATTCCGAGGCCATCCTGTCGCGCATCGGTGCATTCAGCGAACTCGCCCCGATCGCGGGTGCGCATCATGAGCGGCTGGACGGCAAGGGTTATCCGCGCGGCCTGACGGGAGACCAGATCTGCCTGGAAACCCGAATCCTCACGACTGCAGATATCTTCGATGCCCTCACTGCTGACCGTCCCTATCGCGCGGCGATGACGATGACAAAGGCCGTAGGCATCATGTCCGAAATGATCGGCACGCAGATCGACGCGGACTGTTTTGCAGCGCTTCGCCAAGCATTAGGACGTATCCACGGGACGCTGGCGGCCTGACGAGCCGGACAGCGGATCACATCAAGCAGGGTGTTCCGGATAATTGAGCGCCTCATCCTTCAGCGCCGATATCACCTGCTCGCCCTGCGCGGTCAGGCGATAGGCCACCAGCGGGCGGCTCGACGGCGGCTTGCGGTCGATCTCGACGATGTAGCCGCGCACCATCAGAGCTTCGAAGCTGCCATAATAGCCGTACATGCTGATCTGGTTCTGCTTGAGCAGCTTGAACTCGCGCAGGAGACGGATCTCGTTGCCGGAGAGCAGCGACCGCCGCACACGCTGGACGAACCGCGTGCGCTGCTCGAACCAGGCTTGATCAGGCAGTTCGTGCGAGACAGGCGCCGCGTCGCGTTCGCAGGGGCGCGCGTCCTCCGCAATTTCGACCGCGACCTGAGGCAGGCACGGCATGCTGCTGCCGACCGCGTCCTTCGCGACATCGAGCAAAGCGATCGGCCAGCGCCGCTTGTTGTCCACCATGACCGGCGGCGGCACGACATTGTCACGCACCAATTGCTCGAAGCGGCCGGCGGTCACGCCGACATAGGCCGCTGCGCGACGCCGATCGACCAGACGCGTGTCCCGCGCGACCTCGGGCTCGCAAACAATGTTCTCCACCCCAAAATCCCCTGGCGCCTCGTTGCGCAAGGCATGGCGTGTCCCGGTGGGACCGGCCAGCCGGCGGGGACCCTATGTGGAACGAGCGTCCTCGAAAAGCAGAGAATTTGGGACATGTTGCTGCCGTTTCGGCAACAGCTATAGTCCCCTCCCAGGGGTCCCATGCGCTTTCACTCACCCGCCATCCAGTACTTCCACGCCGTCCGCCGCACCGGCTCGATCCGGGCCGCCGCGCGCGTCCTGAACGTCGCCTCGTCGGCCGTCAGCCGCCAGATTCTCAAGCTCGAACAAGAGGTTGGATCGCCACTGTTCGAGCGCACGCCGCGCGGGCTGACGCTCACGACGGTAGGCGAGATGCTGGCCCGGCACGTCATGAATGTGCTCCAGGACCTCGACCGCTTCCGTTCCGACGTCGCGTCCCTGTCCGGTGCCTGGCACGGCACCGTGAGCATCGCCTGCATCGAGTCGCTCACGGAGTCGGTGCTGCCGGACCTGATCGCCTCACATCGCGGCCGGGCCCGGCGCGTCAATTTCAGCACCGAGGTGAAGGGATCGTCGGATGTGCTGGAGGCGCTGAGCCGCGGCGAGGCCGATATCGGCATCGCCATGGCGCTGCGGCATCCGCCGGACCTGCGGCAGGTCGCCTTGAAACGGTTTCGCCTCGGCGCGGTGGTCGCGCGCGAGCATCCGCTGGCGCGCCGCAAGACGGTCACGCTGGCGCAATGCCTCGCCTTCCCCGCCATCCACGCGCTGCCGGAGCTGTCGATCTATCATCTGCTCCAACCGCTGATCGCGCAGCTCTCCGAGACGCCGGAGCCTGCGATCCAGGCCAACTCGATCGACCTGATGCGCGAGCTCGCCGCGCGCGGCGTCGGCGTCGCCTTCCAGACCCAGCTCGGCATCGGCCGGCTGTCACGCGACAGCCAGCTCGTCTTCCTGCCGCTCGACAATGCCGGCAGCCCTGTTTGGTCCGACCTTGGCATCTACGTTCGCGCCGAGCGCACCTTGCCCGCCTACACGGACTCCTTCCTCCAGGAGCTGGTGCGCGAACTCGGCGAGCGCGAACGGCGGGAGAATGCGGCGTATCCGCCGATCGCGTGAGCCAGGGCTTAGTGACCGGCTTCCTTGTTGCGGTGGCCGGTCTCGCTGAGACGGTCGACCCAGGCGATGCCGATCGCGGAGATGATGAAGGTCAGATGGATCAGCACCTGCCACATCACGCCGCTCTCGGTGAAATTGCTGCGCGTCGTGCCGAGATTGCCCGCCTCGATGAAGGTCCTGAGCAGCGAGATCGAGGAGATGCCGATGATCGCCATCGCAAGCTTGATCTTGAGCACGCTGGCATTGACGTGGCTGAGCCATTCCGGCTCGTCCGGATGACCGCTCAGGTTCAGGCGCGAGACGAAGGTCTCGTAGCCGCCGACGATCACCATCACCAGCAGGTTCGAGATCATGACGACGTCGATCAGCCCGAGCACGACCAGCATGATCTGCTGCTCGCTGGCGTCGAAGGAGTGCACGACCAGGTGCCAGAGCTCTTTCAGGAACAGCAGCACATAGACGGCCTGCGCGACGATGAGGCCGACATAAAGCGGCACCTGCAGCCAGCGCGAGCCAAAGATGAGTTGGGCAAACGGGCCGATCTGCGGCGCCGGCGCGGTCTCCGCCGAAGGTGCTTTGGGTTCAGACGTCATGATCACTCCGGATGATAGACAGACGCGTTGCCTTACAGGCTCGCGATGACAGGGGCGAGCTCGAGCGAGCCGCGATAGATCATCTCGAAGGCAACGTAGACGATGATGGCGAGGCCGACATAGCCGATCCAGCGCTGCTTCTGGAGCACGCGGCCGAGCAGATCTGCGGCGACGCCCATCAGCGCGACCGACAGCAACAGGCCGAAGGCCAGGATGTAGGGATGCTCGCGCGCGGCGCCCGCGACGGCGAGCACGTTGTCGAGCGACATCGAGACATCGGCGGCGACGATCTGCGCCGCCGCCTGTCTGAAGGTCTTGCGCGGGCCAGGAACAGCGATCGCGCCGCCGCCATGGTTGAACGCGAACTCGTTCGCATGCGCGGCCTGCTCGCGCAGCTCCCGCCACATCTTCCAGCAGACCCAGAGCAGCAGCACGCCGCCGGCAAGCAGGAGGCCGATCACTTGCAGAAGCTGGGTCGCGACGCCGGCAAAGACGATGCGCAATGCGGTGGCCGCAATGATGCCGACGACGATGGCGCGCCGGCGCTGCTCGGCCGGCAGGCCGGCGGCGGCAAGGCCGATGACGACGGCGTTGTCGCCGGCGAGCACGAGGTCGATCAGGACGACCTGAAGCAGCGCGGTCAGCGCCTCGGTGGTGATGAATTCAATCATGATCGATCATTTTTTCGGTGCCGACGGATCGAGCCAGTGCGGCTTCTTCCGCTCGACCCAATCCAGGACCTTGGCGCGCGAGGAGCGCAGCGCCGGCACGTCTTCTGCGAGCAAGGCGAGGCCGAGCGGCAGCATCCAGATGCCGAGCACCGGCAGAAAGGAGAGCACGCCGCCGACAATGAGCAGCACGCCGGAGGGAATTCTCACCCAGCGGCTGGACGGCTTGAGCAGATAGGTGACGGTGTCGCCCATGCGCGGCGGCAGGCGACGGACGAGCTTGTCGAGACGTGGGTCGCCACCGGCCATCTGGCTGGTGGTGCCCCTGTTTCCTGTCGTACGCTCGTCCGACGCTGCGCTCATGCTCACTCCTTTGACGCGGCGCTGACCGCACTCGACGCCACCGGCTTTGCGCGCGGCAGCACCAGCGTCAGCAGGCGCAACAGCTTGATTGCCTGCACTTCATGGGGATGGACGTCCTCGTCCGCGGCCGCGACACGCTCCGAGAGTTCCAACAAGTGAGACGACAGCGGCAGGTCCGAGACCGGACGCAAATTGTCGATCACTACATTGGCGAAATCCGGCTCCTCGAGCCGTTCCGCCAACTCGTCGAACATCGTGTAGAGCCGGTCGTCCGGGATGTGCGGCGCCAGCTTGCGATCCCTGATGAAACGCACGACCTCGTCGCGTTCGACCGGCGAAACGCGCCGGTCGGCGACCGCAACCAGCGCGCCGACGATCACCAGCGCTACCGCAGCCTGCTCGTTCAGGCTGGACGGCTCGGTGATCTCGATTGCGATCGGATTTGAATGCTTGGCGTCAGACATCGGTTGCTCCCTTATCTTGCGAAATGACCGCACGGAGCAGCGATGGGGACGATTGGGTCGGAGAGACTCTCAAGAAGGCCCGACGATCGGCCGATCCATCGCATTCGCGCGGGACAGGTCATCCGACATCACGAGGTTTTGCCGACAGCGTCGGCGTCCTCGCCAGAGGGGCCCGGATTCTTGTTCCTTTCACACATAAAGGTGGGGCCGTCGGAATCAAGGCGACGAGGCTGCGACCAGCCGCCGCATCGGGTTCCGTGTATTACCCCACCCGCTCGACAAGATGCGCCCGCGAGGGCGACGGCTCGAACCTGTCGCCGAAATACTGCGTCTCGTGCGCCACCAAGCCGTCGCGGAACTCCATGATGCTCACCACGTAAGAGGGCACCCCGTCATAGTTCAGCACGAATTCGCTCACCCAGAGATCGTTACCGCCGACAATTCGCCGAACCGTGAAGCGCTTCTTGTTCGGCTGCACGAACCGGCTCTGCTGGATGTTGCTGCGACCGCGGATGCGCTCGCCGGACTGCGGATAGTCGAGCACCGCGTCCTCGCGATAGATATCGTGCTCGGCCTCGAAATCGTTCGCATCCGAGGCGTCCCAATGGCGCTGGAGCGCGGCCAGCTTGCCCTGATCATCCATCGTGATCTCCCGTTGTCCCGACTGCGTTCTCGTTACGCCATTTCAGATCGGCGTGCAGGCCGCCGGTGACAAGACTTGCTCGCAACCTCTAACAACGACTAACGAGCCAAAAACGCCCTCCGGATGCAAGGATGTGGCAGAGCCGCACAGAGAGATTGGGAACACGCAATGGCACGTCTGCTTTCGGTCAATGTCGGCCTGCCGCGCGACATCGCCTGGCAGGGTCGGACCGTCCACACCGGCATCTGGAAGGCACAGGTCACAGGTCCGCGCAGGGTGCGCCGGCTCAACATCGATGGCGACGGCCAGGGCGATACAGCCGGTCATGGCGGCGAACATCGTGCCGTATTCGTCTATCAGGACGAATCCTATCGATACTGGCAGGAGCATCTCGGTCGATCGAACCTCGTCCATGGCCAGTTCGGTGAAAACTTTACGGTCGAGGGCCTCGCCGACACCAACGTGTGCATCGGAGACCGCTACAGGATCGGCTCTGCCCTGTTCGAAGTGACGCAGCCGCGCGTCACCTGCTATCGGCTCGGCATTCGCATGGACGAGCCGGACATGGCAGCGCTGCTCGTCAGACACGGCCGGCCCGGATTCTATTTCCGTGTGATCGAGGAAGGCGACGTCGAGGCCGGTGACGAGATCAATCAGGTCGCAGCCGGGCCCGAGCGTATGAGCGTGTTCGAGATCAATGCGCTGCTCTACATGCCGCCGCATCCGCGCGAACGCCTGGAGCGCGCGCAGCGGATTCCGGCGCTGAGCCGCAGCTGGCAGCGATCCTTCGAGGCGCTGCTCGAGCAGCAGAATGACAATAAGACCGTGGGAAACGCCGGGCTTGGACCGTCGGCGAGCCCAGCTCCCGCCTGGCGCGGATTCCGCTCCTTTCGCGTGGCGCGCAAGATCGCGGAAAGCGGCAACGTGACGTCGCTGATCCTCGAACCCGCCGATGGACAGCCCGTAGCGGCCGCCCTGCCCGGTCAGTTCGTGGTCGTACGGCTCGGCCCGTCTGCGATGACGCGCAGCTATTCGCTGTCGCGCCGCACCGACGCCGCGTCCTACCGCATCAGCATCAAGCGGGAGACGCACGGCGCGGCCAGCCTCTATGTCGCCGACGAGCTCAAGACTGGCGACGTCATCGAGCTCGGCGCGCCACGCGGCAGTTTCACGCTACGACCGGCGGCCCGGCCCGTCGTCCTGCTGAGCGCGGGCATCGGCGTGACGCCGGTGCTCGCCATGCTCCACGCGCTCGCTGCGCAAGTCGCAACGCAAGACGTCTGGTGGCTGCACGGCACTCGCAACGGCCGCGAACATCCGTTCGCCGCCGAGGCGCGCGGGCTATTGGCGGGGCTCGCTCACCATCACAGCCATGTCTGCTTCAGCGTACCTGATCCGGCCGATCGTCCCGGAGTCGATTTCGACACCGCCGGACATCTGGACCGGCGCCTGCTCGAACAGCTCGATGTACCACATGACGGTGATTTCTATCTCTGCGGCCCCGCCGCCTTCATGAGCGATCTCACCGCCGGCCTCGCTGCATTGGGCGTCCCGCCCGATCGCATCCACACCGAGCTGTTCGGCAGCAAGCCATCGCTGACACCGGGCATCGCTGCTGCGCCTCCGACGCGCGCGCATGCGCCGGTCGGCACCCCCGGCCCCGGACCGATGGTTTCGTTCGCCCGCAGTGGCCTCAATGTCTGCTGGGGACCATCCTATGCCAGCCTGTTGGAGCTGGCCGAGGCGTGCGACGTTCCCGTGCGCTGGTCGTGCCGGACCGGCGTCTGCCACAATTGCGAGAGCGGGCTGATCGCGGGGGCGGTCAACTATGCGCCGGATCCGCTCGATCCACCGGCGGACGGCAACGTCCTGATCTGCTGCTCACGGCCCCAAAGCGATGTCGTGATTGATCTGTGAAAGTGGAGACTCATGATGCGAGACGGTGCCCCGGCCTCAGGGCGCTGTGCGACCAGGGCCGCAAAGCATTTTCATCCCTACGGCAAGGCTTACTCGAAACTCTCGGCGAACGGGATTAGAACCACATTCCGACGTCGTCCGCTCGGGCGAATGCCACGTTGGAATGTGGATGATCCAGATGAAGAGCAAACCCGCTCCCCGTGCCGACCGCATGGGTGCGCGCCAGATTTACGAAGCCCTGCGGGATCAGATCATGACGCGGGTGTACGGGATCGACGGCTTGCTGCCGTCCTCGCGCGCGCTGGCCGGTGAGATGGGCGTGGCGCGCTCGACCGTCACCGTGGCCTACGAACAGCTCACCGCCGAAGGCTTCATCGAGACACACCGGGGCGCGCGGCCGCGTGTGGCTCGCGCCGTCGTCGAACGGGGACGCAAGCGCGTAGTGTCGCGGCCATCGGCGCGGAAGGTGCGGCTGTCGGACTTCGGGGAACGGTTGCTTCAAGACCCGCCGCGTTGGACCGAGCCGCCGCGCGGCCTCGTCGCGAACTTCCGCTACGGCGAGCTCGCGCCGTCGGATTTCCCGGTGCGGGCATGGAAAAAGGCCGTGACTGCTGCGATGGCCCGTAAGCCCGAGCGGCTGGCTTATGACGATCCCTGCGGCGCTCTGCGGCTGCGGACCGCGCTTCAGGGCTATCTCTGGCGATCGCGCAGCGTCCGCTGTGAGGTCGATCAGATCGTCGTCGTGAACGGCTCGCAGCAGGGCCTCGACATCTGCGCGCGCCTGCTGCTCGACGCCCGCGACCGCTTCGTGATGGAGGATCCAGGCTATCAGATGGCGCGGCATACTTTTGCGGCGACGGGCGCCGAGACGATCCCGATTCCCGTTGACGCGGATGGACTGGAGACAGCGCGGCTGGATGGCGTCGAAGCCCGCCTCGCCTATGTCACGCCGTCGCACCAATATCCGCTGGGCGGCGTCATGCCGATCGGACGCCGGCACCAATTGCTGGCCTGGGCCAGGGCAAACGACGCCTTTGTGATCGAGGACGATTACGACAGCGAGTATCGCTATAACACCAGGCCGATCCCGCCGCTGCACGCGCTGGATGGCGGCGGCAACGTGATCTATCTCGGCACCGTCTCCAAGACGCTCTCCCCAACCTTGCGTATCGGTTATCTGGTGGTGCCCGCCGCCCTGCGATCCGTGTTCGCCGCCGCCAAGCAGATCATGGACCGGCACACGCCGCTGATCGAACAGCACGCTCTCGCGTCGATGCTCGAAAGCGGCGCCTATGACGGCCACATCAGGCGCGTGCGTCGGCGCAACGCCGAACGCCAGCAGGCGCTGCTCGACGCGCTTCGCCGCCGGTTCGGGGATCGCGTCCGGATCGAAGGCACGGCCGCAGGCCTGCATGTCGTGGCGTGGTTCGATGAGCTGCCGCAGAAGCGTGAGGACGCGTTGATCAAGGCGGCCCATGCAAAGGGCGTCGGCATCTATTCCGTCTCGGCACTGTTCGTCGGACCTCGTCGACCGCGGAAGACGGTCGGCCTCGTCATGGGCTATTCGGCACTGGAGGTCGCACAGATCGAGCGCGGCTGCAGGCTTCTCGCACAGGCCGTCGCCGAACTGGACTGATCAAATAGACGCTAACTGGCAGTTTCTTGCAGGCCAGATTCCGGCTATCTCCAGACCGACACCGGAGATAGACCATGTACATCCCTCCCGCCTTCAAAGACGACATCGAGAGCATCCGGGCGACCATCCGCGGCGCCCGCCTCGCCAGTCTGGTCACGGCTACCACCGAAGGCCCGGTCGCCACGCCGCTGCCGCTCTTTCTCGATGAGAGCGAAGGCGAGCATGGCGTGCTGTACGGACATGTGGCGAAAGCCAACCCGCAATGGAAGCTGCCGCCGATCGGAGATGCGCTGGCGATCTTCAGCGGTCCCGACGCTTATGTGACGCCATCCTGGTACGCGACCAAGCAGGAGACCGAAAAGGTCGTGCCGACCTGGAACTACGTCGCGGTGCATGCCTACGGCCCCGTCGAATTTTTCCAGGAGCCCGAGCGCCTGCTCGACGTCGTAACGCGGCTCACGAACAGACACGAAGGATCGCGGGCCAAGCCGTGGGCCGTTACGGATGCCCCCGCCGATTTCATCGCGGCGCAGCTGCGCGGAATCGTCGGCGTGCGCATTCCAGTCGTGCGGTTCGAAGGCAAGCGCAAGATGAGCCAGAACCGCCCCGAGGCCGACCGCGTCGGCGTCGCACGAGGTCTCGCAGCGAGCGAGAACGCAGCTGATCGCGAGGTTGCGCTGTTGATTCCGGTTCCGGTGTAGTGGCCACCTGGTTCCCGACCTTCGCTGTCGGGAACCATCGTCCTGTCAGGTTCGTTGATACATTTCAGCAAGCATCTCCTGACAGGATCCCTATGTGCCGCTGGATCGCATACCGGGGCGAGACCACTTCGTTCGAACCCTATGTCACCGAGCCCGAGCATTCGCTGATCGCGCAAAGCATCCGCTCGCTCCAGTCGACGGCGGGGTCGAATGGCGACGGCTTTGGCCTGGGCTGGTACGGCGAGCATCCGGAGCCCGGCCTCTATCGTGAAACACGCCCCGCCTGGTCGGACGAGAATCTGCGCTACCTCTGCCGCCATCTGCGCTCGCATTTGTTCTTCGCCCATGTGCGCGCCGCCACGGGCACGGCCGTGACGCGGCAGAATTGTCATCCGTTTGCCTGCGGCCAGTGGATGTTCATGCACAACGGATTCGTCGGCAGCTGGAATCGCCTGCGGCGCAAGGTCGAGGCGCTGATCCCCGACGCCTATTACCCCTCGCGGCTGGGCACGACCGATTCGGAAGCCGTGTTCCTCGCCATGATGGGCGCGGGTCTCGATGCCGATCCGCTTGGAGCAACCCGGCGCGTGCTGCAGGCCCTCGTCGGCCTCGTCAACGAGGGCGAGCTTCGTGAGCGGCTACGCTTCACCAGCGCCATCGCCAACGGCCGGGATCTCTATGCCTTTCGCATTGCGGTCAACGATGCCGCCAACACGCTGTATTTCCGCGAGGCCGGCGGCCAGGTCATCGTCGTGTCCGAGCCGTTCGACAAGGAGACGGACTGGACGGAAGTGCCCCCGAATCACGCCCTGGTCGCGCGCGCGTCCGAAAGCGCGAAAATTGTTCCGTTCGACCTTGCAATTTCCGGTGGGTCCAGCGCGGAACCCGCCCCTGTCAGAAGGATTATCGCCCGCAGGTAAGGCCTTGGCCGGGTGGGCACGATGACATTGGCTTCAGACGTTTTGAAACTGCTGCGGCTCGATTCCTCCGAGGACAGGCAGCACCTCGTCATTCGCTCGGCCGGCGGGCGCGGCAAGGCTGCGGAATATTCGTTCGGCATCGAGGAGGAATACTTCCTCGCCGATCGCCGCAGTCTGGAGGTCGCGATCCAGACTCCCAATGAGCTGTTTGAGTCGGCGAGCTGGTCGACCGGCGGTCAGGCGATGCGGGAGATGCTGCAATCCCAGCTCGAGGTCGCCACCAACGTTCACGTGGATGTCAACGACGCGCGCGAAGAGCTTCGCTTCCTGCGCCGCGAAGTCGCGAACGTCGCGGCACAATACGGCTTCGTGATCATGGCCTGCGGCACGCATCCGACCGCAGTCTGGCGCATGTCGCAGCCGAGCCCCAAGCCACGCTACGAGGAGATGATCGAGGATCTGCGCAGCATCGGCCATCGCAACATGATGTGCGGCATGCATGTGCACGTGCAATTGCCCGATCCCGAAAAGCGCATGGCGGTGATGCGGGCGATGCTGGCGCATCTGCCGCTGCTGATCGCCCTGTCGACCTCCTCCCCGTTCTGGAATTCGCACAAGACCGGACTGAAAGGCTACCGGCTCGCCGCCTATTCAGAGCTGCCGCGCACCGGCCTGCCCGAATTGTTCGAGGGCAGGCAGGACTACGACGAATATGTCGGCGCGTTGCAGCGCTCCGGCGTGATCCCCGATGAGAGCCACATCTGGTGGGCGATGCGCCCCTCGATGAAGCACCCGACGCTGGAGCTTCGCGCGCCCGACACCTGCACCATCGTCGACGACGCCGTAGCCATTGCCTCGCTCTACCGCTGCCTGACCCGTTATCTCTACCTGCGGCCTCATCTGTCGAAAGAGGTCACCGCGGTCGAACGCGCAATTGCGGTGGAGAACAAATGGCGCGCCCAGCGCTACGGCACCGACTGCATCTTTGCCTCCAGGGACGGGCCGGTCACCATCGCGGAGCTGCTCTCCCGCGTGATCGACGACATCGCCGAGGACGCGGCCGCGCTGAACTGCGCCGCCGAGGTCGAGCACTGCCGGACCATCGTGGAGCGTGGCAGCTCGGCTGAATTCCAGCTTCGCGCCTTCCGCGACAATGCGGAGGACATCGGAGCCGTCTCGCGCTGGATCGCACAGGCGACAATTTCGGGGACGAGCACTCCGGCCGCAAGCGTCACTGCGCCGTCATAGCGCCCGCGCAAGCTTCGGGAGCGAGAATGTCGTTCCTGAATTCTTGAGGTCTGCGGAGAGAAGCATGAATCGGGTCAATTGTTGCGCCGGCTGCGGCCATGGACTCATTCCGATGCTCTCGGCCAAAGGTCGCCCGGAGCTCAGCTGCCTGTGGTGCGAACTCATCGACGCGCGCGCCGTCGATATGGCAAAGTGGGCTGACAGCCCGTCCGGGAAGCCCGAGGTCACCGTCCGTCGGTCGTTCGAGTGAACGGCTTCAGACACCCGGCCACTGGGATTTTCTGGTCGGCGCGGCTGCACGTCCGCGCCAGGATGCCGACAAATTAGACAAGTCACGTCTCGTCACCGGAATCGCGGCTTGGCGAAAAGGGCCAGGCTGGCTGGCGAAGCGTGTCATCTAACCTCAGGTGCAATCTCGATTTTTCTTCGCGTGGCGTCGAGCCGAACAGCCCGCACGCCGCCCGACACCCCGACTGGCCCAAAATTCGCAAGGCGGCATCAGGCCTGATTCCCTGCTCTCCCGTGAATTGGAGCAGCAAGTGCGTGCGCCCCAAGCCCGGATGCAAAGAACCGGATGCAAAGCCCGGATGAGCGGCCAGATCGGAGAATGCTATGAACGTGCATGCCGCCGGCGATCTCAAATTCACCGGCCTCACCCGCCCGGACGGCGCGCCCCTCCGCCTCAACGCTCAGGATTTCGTGGCGATCGATCGCGACCGGAATGCGAAGTTCGAGGCGACGTACCGGCCGCAGGCCCTCTACAATCGCGCCAACGAGGGCTTTCACGCCAACAACGAAACCTTCCTCCTCCACGAGGTCGCGACAAACCTTCCGATCTACCTGCCGGACACCGGTCCGACCGATTTCCATCTTCATCTGCCACCGGGCGGCTTTCAGCTCGTTCTGGTCACCTCGGGCGCGTTCACCTTCGACTATGACGGGCGCTTCTACAATGTCGGCCCCGGCGCGGTGATGCTGCAGAGCGCGATCGTTCACCGCCAGCTGTTCTACACCTGGTCGGGCCTGTCGACCGAAGAGAACCTGCAGACGCCGCAGACGGTGGTGCCGGATCCGATTTCCATGGGCTATTCCGGCAAATTCCTCGAAGCTTTCATCACCGATCCAACGACCTTTCCGAACCCCACGATTGTCGGTCCGGATCAGATCAACGAAGCCGAGACGCCGCGTGTGGCCTGGAGCCACCCTCTTCACGATCGCCCGGTCGATGCCGGTTTCTGGCTTCAGGACCCCTTGGCGCTGGATGCGCTCTTCAAGCCGCTCACCGATAGCCCCATCAAATCGCCCACGCTGGTTTACGTGCGCGATATCGGGATCGAAATTCCGAGCGGTCATCTCGTCACCGGCCATATCATCGCAACCGACCCGCGTGGCCAGTCGCTCCTGGCGAAGAGCACATCGGCTGCAGCGGACGCCACCTGTTTGGCCAAGGGCGAGGTTGTGATCTATCGCGTCATCCGCGGTACGGCCGAATTCAGGAACAAGGCCGGTGAAACTTTCGAGCTCGCGGCGGGCGACGTCGTGACGGCGGGCAAGAACGCGACAAGCCTGGTCGGAATCGGCGAGAACACGCAAGTTCTCCGGCTCGGTCTTCTCAAGGGCATGAATGACCTTCGCGGCTGGACGCCGACGCAACGCGACGAGATCGACGGCTTGGCAGGCCAGATCATCACGCAGAAGGACGTTCGTCCCCTGCGCACCGAGGGCAAGCCGGTCGGGTATCTGTACGAGTAAGGAACATGTCTCCCGAAATCCCCGGAATGCATGATTCCCGCTCGGCGCGGTCATGAACAAGGGACTGACGATCAAGACCGGGCAGACCCACGTTCAGGCCTATACCAAACCGCTGCTCGCAAAGATCATCGAGGGTGAAATCGACCCCAGCTTTGTAGTGACTCATCCCGCAAGTCTCGAAGATGCGCCGGAGATGTACCAAAAATTCCGCGACAAAGAAGCCGGCGTTATCAAGGTCGTCATGCCACCTGGGCGCTAAACAGGACATGTCCCTCCCCGTCATCCAACCTGGCGCCGCGCCGGAAACGCAGCATTGAAATCTGCGATTGGCGCCAGTCTTACGCCAAAGCAGGTCCCCCTATGCTGAGGGTCTTTCCGTCTGCAAGCGGTACTGGTAGTTCATAGGTCATCGACATGCGCCTTGAGCACCCGCTTCGTTAGTGACACCCGCCATCACCAGAACCTGCGGAACGTGCACCGCCTGCTGTGATGGCTGGCTTCAAATCGAGGTGCGCGGGCACAAGGTGCGCAAAGGCCAACCGTGCCCGTTCAGCATCGCGCATCGGTGCTCGATCTATCCTGAGCGCCCGCAGCATCCATGCCGCGAATTCACCTGCGGCTGGCTGGTCGCCTCCAGCCCACTGCCGGATTGGATGCGGCCGGACCAATCCAGGATGATCATGCTGGCCGCCAATTTCTTCTGGCGGGGCCTGTCGGTCGATGTCGCGGTGCCGGTCGGTGAGCAGCCGAAGAAGAAGGCCCTGGATTGGCTGACGAGATTTTGCGCCGAAAACAGGCGGCTGCTCGTCTACCAGATCGGGGACGAGTGGTTCGCGTTCGGACCGCCGGGGTTCCAGACCGACATCGCCAGCCGCCTCGGCCGCGGCGAAAAGCTCTGGGGCAATTGAGGCAAGCCCTGAAAGCAATTGGCTTTTTGGCTGCGTACCGTGCATGCCCCGCAATGCGGCAGATCGCCGCGCACACCACTTTATCAGGAATAGTTGTATTTTGGGCACACTCATCCGAAAAGCGACCGGCTGGACACCAATGCATTTGTATATGGCATCTGGCATACCATACGTTCCTCTTTATCCCGGGCCCATCAGAGAGCCCGCGGCGATGAAGGGGAAACGACATGAGGAAGGCCTTTCTGCTCGGCACAGGCTTCGCAGCCCTTTGTGCAACCACAATCAGTCAACCGCTGCGAGCTGCGACCATCGACGACGTCGTCGCGCGTCTCGATGCACTCGAGCGCAACAACGCAAAGCTCGCGAAGGAGAACGCGCAGCTTCGTGAACGCGTCAATCACATCGGAGAGTCGAAGGCCGCGGTGACCGCCATCGCCCCGGTATCACCCAAGGGCAACCCCGTTCTGCATGCGGCGGTCGCGCCGTCGCCCGCACCTGCACCCGAGCATACCGTCGTCAGCATCGGCGGCGCTCCGCTCTACAGCAAGGCGCCCGGAAGCAATCCGTTCATCGACAATACGACCGTGACGCTCTACGGCCATGTCGATCTCTCGGGCGACATCTTCAACGCCGGCGTCTACGACCAGGGCACCAAGTTCGGCGTCTCCAGCAATCTCACCTATTTTGGCGTTCGCGCCCGGCACAACCTCGATCCCTATGGCTATCCCGGATGGGCGGCCATCGCGCAGTTCGAGTCGCTTGTCGAGGTCGCAGCGGTTCCGACCGAACGCGCGGCGTTCGGCACGCGCGACAGCTTCCTCGGGATGGAAAGCCCCTGGGGCACGATCAAGGCCGGCAAGGCCGACACTCCCTACAAGAAGGCCACGGCGAGATTCGATCCGTTCTCGGCCACGCTCGGCGACTACAACTCGATCATGGGCAACACCGGGGGCGATCTTCGCGCCGAATTCGATTGGCGCGCCGCGCATGCGATCTGGTATGAATCGCCGGTGTGGAACGGCTTCCAGGCCACCGTCATGATCTCGCCGGGACAGAACACGGCGAAGGACAACAGCGACTTCGCGCTCGGTGACTTCAACTGCCCCGCCACCTCGTCGCGCGGCAGCGGTTCGGGCTTCCCGCTCACATCCGCGCCGGAAGGCTGCACCGACGGCTCATACGGCAACCTGTACAGCGCATCGCTGATCTACAACCAGGGGCCGTTCACCGCGGTTGCCGCCTACGAACTCCACGAAGGGACCAACCGAACGGGCGACGAGGCGGTGACGCCTCTTAGCAATGGCGGCGTGCTGGTCGTGCCGCCGGGATCTGTCGGCATCGCGAACGAATGGGCGGCAAAATTCGGTGCGGGCTACAAGTTCAACGACATGATCGGCAGCCTCCAGCTCTACGGAATCTACGAGATCATGCGCCGCGAGAATACGTTGGCCGCCTTCAACGAGCGTTCGCGCGATGGCTACTTCCTGAGCGCGACCCAGACGGTCGACAAGTGGGACGTCAGCGCCTCCTGGGCGCACGCCAACGCCTCGCCCGGCTCGCCGGGCACGGGCGTCCTTAATGCCTATCCGGTCGCAGGTGTTCCGGTCTCTGCTCCAGCCGGTGCCGCGGACTTCGCGCTGAACAGCGTCAACTCCAGCGCCGACCAGTACGCCCTCGGCGTGAAGTACCATTTCAGTCCATTTGTGAGCTGGTACCTCGTGGGCAGCTATCTCCGGAACGGACCGGGCGCACATTACTGCCTCGGTGTGAGCGGACACGGCTACGGTGTGTGCGGGCGCGACGCCAACAACAACGTCGTTGCCGGCAACAAGGCCGAAGCCGTCACGACCGGCATGACGTTCGACTTCTGATCAGAGAGAATACAACGGGGAGCCGGTCGCGGGTCCCCGTTGTTCAAACTCCTACTCCGCCGCCTGGCGCACGTGGCGCGCGGTCGGCGTGCGCATCGTCACCAGCTCTTCGGCCGCGGTCGGATGCAGCGCGAACGTCGCGTCGAAATCGGCCTTGGTCGCCTTCATCTTCACCGCAATCGCGACCGCCTGCGTGATCTCGGCGGCGGCATCGCCGACGATGTGACAGCCGAGCACGCGGTCGGAGGCGCCGTCGACCACGAGCTTCATCAGCACGCGGGTATCGCGGCCCGACATCGTCGCCTTGATCGGACGGAAGGTCGTCTTGTAGATATCAACGTGGCCAAACTGCGCGCGCGCCTCGGTCTCGGTGAGGCCGACGGTGCCGACCTCCGGCTGCGAGAACACCGCGGTCGGGATGGTGGCGTGATCGACCTGCACCTCGCGCTTGCCGAACACGGTGTCGGCAAACGCATGACCCTCGCGGATCGCGACCGGCGTCAGGTTGAAGCGATGGGTGACGTCGCCGATCGCGTAGATGCTGTCGACCGAGCTCCTGGAGAAATGATCGACCGCGATGCCGCCGTTGTTCGGGTTGATGGCGACGCCGGCCTTCTCCAGGCCGAGATTGGCGACCGCCGGATGGCGGCCGATCGCGAACATCACCTGGTCGGACGCGATGCTCGATCCGTTCGACAGATGCGTGGTGAATTCCTCGCCGTGGCGATCGACCTTGGCGACCGTGCAGCCGGAGAGGATGGTGATGCCCTGCTTCTCCATCTCGGCGCGGACGTGCGTGCGAACATCTTCGTCGAAGCCGCGCAAGATGTTGTCGCCGCGATAGATCACGGTGACGTCGGAGCCGAAGCCGGCGAAGATGCCGGCAAACTCCAGCGCGATGTAGCCGCCGCCCTGGATCACGATCCGCTTCGGCAGCTTCTTGAGGTGAAACGCCTCGTTGGAGGAGATTACGTGCTCGATGCCGGGAATCGAGGCGCCGTGATTGGGCGCGCCGCCGGTCGCGATCAGAATGTATTTTGCGCTGATCTTCCGGTCGTTCTCGAGCAGGCGGACGGTGTGCTTGTCCTCGATCACCGCGCGGCTCTTGACGATGCGCGCGCCCGACTTCTCGACATTGGCGGTGTAGGCCGCCTCCAGCCGCGCGATCTCCTTGTCCTTGTTGGCAATCAGCGTCGGCCAGTCGAAGGTCGCGGGCGGAACGGTCCAGCCGAAACCCGCGGCGTCCTCGAGCTCGTGACGGAAGTGCGAGCCGATGACGAACAGCTTCTTCGGCACACAGCCGCGGATCACGCAGGTCCCGCCCATGCGGTACTCTTCCGCGATCGTCACGCGGGCGCCGTAGCCGGCCGCGATGCGGGCGGCACGCACGCCGCCCGAACCGCCACCGATGACAAAGAGGTCGACGTCGAATTCAGCCATTGTCCACCCCGACCTCTTTCAGGAACTCCCGATCAGATAGGTATTGTCAGATTTCCTTGCCACGCTTGCGCATCTCGGCGCGGAAGTTGCCCATCACGGTTTCGGAGAAATTCTGGGCCCAGGAGTTCATGAAGGCCATGCTCAGGCCGATGGCGCGCGGCTCGGCATCGATCAGCTTCTTGCCCAGCGGCGACTTGTAGAAGGTGACGAGATCCTTCAGCTCCTGCTCGGTGAACTCGCTGGCATAGACCTGCGCCATGCCTTCGCCGATCTCGCTTTCGCGGCCCTTGAGCTGCTGGGCGACGACCTGTGCGACGTCGGTGAGTTCCTTCTGGTAGTTGAGGTTCTGCTGGATCAGCGCGATCTTGGTCTTCTCGACCAGGCCTGGCACGGCGTTGGCGTACATCGCGCCGGCGTTCTTGATCGTGAGGATCTCCTTGGCCGCCGCGATGGCCGCCGGCGAGGATTTCGGCGGGGCCGCCTGCTGGGCGACGGCCGGGGCAGCCGAGAGGGCCAGTCCCACAGCGAGGGTCACGGCCGGCAAGAATCTCAAAAAGCTCGTCATTCCTAGTCTCCTTTCGGCTTTCGCCGTTCAATCACGCGAATTCCCTCGCCACCCGCCAAAACAGCCGAGCTGGCCAAGCCGATAAACAACCCATGCTCGACGACGCCGGGGATCGCGTTCAACGCCTTGGCAAGGCGCGGCGGATCCACAATACGGCCGAGCTGGGCATCGAGGATCCAGTGGCCGCCATCGGTGACGAAAACGTGGCCTTCTTTGGCGTTGCGGACCGCCATCTGCCCGGAAACACCGCATTGCGCAAATGCCTTCTCGATCGCGCGGCGCGTCGCGCCAAGCCCGAACGGGATGACCTCGACCGGCAACGGAAACTTGCCGAGCGTCGGCACCCATTTGGAGTCGTCGGCAATCACGATCATGCGATCCGAGGCAGCGGCGACGATCTTCTCGCGCAGCAGCGCGCCGCCGCCGCCCTTGATCAGATTGAACTCGGGATCGATCTCGTCGGCGCCATCGACCGTGAGGTCGAGATGGTCGATCTCGTCGAGCGTGGTCAGCGGCACGCCGCAGCGTATCGCATCGAGGCGTGTCGCCTCGGAGGTCGGCACGCCGATCACCTTGAGCCCGGCCTGCACGCGCTCGCCGAGCAGCTCGACGAAATGTTTCGCGGTCGAACCGGTGCCGAGCCCGAGCTGCATGCCGTCACGGACGTCATCGAGGGCGCGCGCCGCAGCCTGCCGCTTCAACTGGTCCATGTTCACGATGCGCCCGCCTCTGAATCGAAAGTGCCGCCGATATAGCCGCTTGCGGCGGCCTATGTAGCCTCGTTTTTCCGGCTGGAACAGGCCTATAAGCGGATCTTATGGGGCCGCCCCTTGCGCCAGTACGGCCGGGCCGGTAGCGCTTGGACCATGACCTCCTCCAAACTGACCTCCCCTCACACCATCGTCTTCGATCTCGACGGCACCCTTGTGGATACGGCGCCCGACCTGATCACCGCGCTCAATTACGTGCTCGACCGCGAAGGGCTGCCGCCCGTGCCGATGGCCTCGGCCCGCAACATGATCGGCGCCGGCGCCCGCAAGCTGATCGAGCGGGGGCTGGAGGCCGAGGGCCGCAGTGTGACGCCGGCGGACATGGACCGGATGACGGCCGATTTCATCGCCTATTATGCCGACCATATCGCCGTCGAATCCCGGCCTTTCGAGGGGTTGGAGGCCGCGCTCGACCATTTTGCGGCCCAGGGCCATCGCCTCGCGGTCTGCACCAACAAGCTGGAATGGCTGTCGAAGCGGCTCCTGGACCAGCTCGACCTCAGCCGGCGGTTCGCGGCGATCTGCGGCGCCGACACTTTTGGCGTCCAGAAGCCGGATCCGACCATTTTCCGCGAAACCGTGGCGCGCGCCGGCGGAGAGGTCAAAGCCAGCATCATGGTCGGCGACGCCGGACCCGATGTCGGCGTGGCGCGGCGCGCCGGAGTTCCCGTGATCGGGGTCAGCTTCGGATATACGGACGTCCCTATCGCCGAGCTGAAGCCGGACCGGCTGATCCATCATATGCGCGAGCTGCCTGCCGCAGCCCACAGCCTGATGACGGCTTAGCGCTCACAAACCACTGACTTAGCTAGGCTATTTCGCGGAACCCTGCGTTAACCATCTATTATCTATGCGCTGTGCGCCGGTTGCCTGCCCCAAACGACACTCCTATGGTCCGGGCGGGGGATGTGGCGGTTCGTCGCAGTAGAAGTGGATGGTCATGCGTCGTGTCATCGCGATTGCGTTAGCGGGGGTGAGCCTCCTGGGAACAACAAGCCTTGGTGGCTGCTCCTCGACGTCTTCGATGTCCTGGGACATGTTCAAATCGGCGCCGCCGACCGTCCAGGTCAGGCTCGAATCCAATCCGCCGGGCGCGGACGCCGCGACCTCGCTAGGCCCGGGCTGCAAGACCCCCTGCTCGGTCTCGGTTCCTGCCCCAGACGCCCCCTTCACAGTCGCTTTCGCCCTGCCCAGGCACCAGCCGGCAAGCGTCCCGGTGAACGTGATCAGGAACCCCGGCGATTTCACCACACCCGCCTCGGTCACGACCGACCCGAATCCGGTTTTCGCGGAGCTCCAGCCGGCCACCCCGCCAAAACCGGTCCGCAAGCCGCACCGCCCGAAGAAGCCGAAACCAGCTGCCGAAGCGCCGGCCGCCGCCGCACCGGCCGCGGGCTCGCCGTTTCCCGATCCGAACGCAGGCAAGCGCTGATCCAAGCGCCGACCTATGTAACGCACCCGATTGTCCTTGCCCCATCCGATGCTTAGATTGCTTTCAGAGCACCGCTGAAGCAAAGGTGCACCCGTCGCCGTCAGTGACAAGGCCTCTCGTATGAACGGACTTTCCGCGAGCCCCCTCGCCCAGGCGCGCCCCCGCGACCCGCTGTCGAGCGCGATGACCGATCCGTTCGGGCGGACCATCTCGTATTTGCGCGTGTCCGTCACCGACCGCTGCGACCTGCGCTGCTTCTACTGCATGTCGGAAGACATGACGTTCCTGCCCAAGGCGGATCTGCTGACGCTGGAGGAGCTCGACCGGCTCTGCTCGGCCTTCATTGCCAAGGGCGTGAAGAAGCTGCGGCTCACCGGCGGCGAGCCGCTGGTCCGCCGCAACGTCATGACGCTGGTGCGCTCGCTGTCGCGGCATCTCAAGAGCGGCGCGCTGAACGAGCTGACGCTGACGACCAACGGCACCCAGCTTGCGAAACATGCAAGCGAGCTTGCCGATTGCGGCGTCCGCCGCATCAACGTTTCGCTCGACACGCTCGACCCGCAAAAGTTTCGCGAGATCACCCGCTGGGGCGAGATCGACAAGGTCTTGGAAGGCATCGAAGCAGCGCGCGCCGCAGGGCTTGCCGTGAAGATCAACGCCGTGGCGCTGAAGAACCTCAACGAGGACGAGCTGCCTGAGCTGATGCGCTGGGCCCACGGCAAGGGCATGGGGCTGACGCTGATCGAGGTCATGCCAATGGGCGAGATCGGATCGGGCCGCATCGACCAGTATCTGCCGCTGTCGCTGGTGCGCGCGCGGCTCGCCCAGCAATTCACGTTGACGGATCTGGCCGAGAGCACCGGCGGGCCGGCGCGCTATGTCAGCATCGCCGAAACCGGCGGCAAGCTCGGCTTCATCACGCCGATGACCCATAATTTCTGCGAATCCTGCAACCGGGTGCGCGTCACCTGCACGGGAACGCTGCACACCTGCCTCGGCCACGAGGACGCCTCTGATTTGCGCAAACCTCTGCGTGCATCTGATGACGATATGCTGCTTGCGGATGCGATCGACCGGGCCATCGGGCTGAAGCCCAAGGGCCACGATTTCATCATCGACCGCCGGCATGACCGCCCCAGCGTCTCCCGGCACATGAGCGTCACCGGCGGCTAGCATCGGCTGGCCGGCCGCGGCTTATTCCCCTTAACTATCAACAAACTTCCGATTGACTGCCGCCAAACTCGCTGGTTTGGTGCGGCTGCCTCATGCCTGCGCGGCGAGACAAGCCAACGCGCCACTCGGCGCAGTCAAGACGGCCGGGGCAAATCGGGGAGGACCAATCTTGCAAGCGCTCCTGAAGCTGAGCAATGGAATTGACGCGTTCACACGTTGGACGGGCAAGCGTCTGGCTTGGCTGATCCTGCTCGCAGTGATCATCTCGGCGCTGAATGCGATCGTTCGAAAGACGTTGGACACGTCCTCCAACTCGTGGCTCGAGCTGCAATGGGTGCTTTTCAGCATCGTGTTCCTGCTGTGCGCGTCCTGGACGCTGCTCGACAACGAGCACATCCGGATCGACATCTTCAACAGCATGATGCCGAAGCGGGTTCGCAACATCATCGACATCATCGGGCACCTCTTCTTCCTGATCCCGCTGACCGTTGTCATGATCGTCACCGGGGTACCGTTCTTCCTGCGCTCACTCCAGATCAACGAGCAATCCGGCAATGCGGGCGGCCTGCCGCAATGGCCGGCCAAGTCGCTGATCATGATCGGCTTCGCCCTCCTGCTCGTTCAAGGCATCTCCGAGCTGATCAAGCGAATCGCGATCATGCGCGGCATGATCCCGGACCCACACGAGTCGCAGGTGTCCGCACTGGAGGCCGAGGTCGAGCACCTCGTCGAAGCGATCGAAAAGAAGTAGCCGTTGGCGACGGTTTAGGGGGAAGTCATGACCGCGTTTATTATCGCCAATCTGGCGCCCATCATGTTCGCGACGCTCGTCGTCGTGCTGCTGCTCGGCTACCCGGCGGCATTTTCGCTCGGCGCCGTCGGCCTGTTCTTCGCCATCATCGGCGTCGAGCTCGGACAATTCCACCCGGACTTTCTCCAGGCGCTGCCCGAGCGCGTCTACGGCGTGATGAACAACGACACGCTGCTCGCCATTCCCTTCTTCACCTTCATGGGGCTGGTGCTCGAGCGCTCCGGCATGGCCGAGGATCTGCTCGACACCATCGGCCAGTTGTTCGGCACGATCCGCGGCGGCCTCGCCTACGCGGTGGTGTTCGTCGGCGCCCTGCTTGCGGCGACGACCGGCGTCGTGGCGGCCTCGGTGATCTCGATGGGCCTGATCTCGCTGCCGATCATGCTGCGCTACGGCTATGACCGCCGCGTGGCGACCGGCATCATCGCGGCCTCCGGCACGCTGGCGCAGATCATTCCGCCCTCGCTCGTCCTGATCGTCATGGCCGACCAGCTCGGCAAGTCGGTCGGCGACATGTACGAGGGCGCGTTCATTCCGGGTCTCGTGCTCGCGGGCCTCTATGCGGGATACGCTTTTCTCGTGACCCTGATTTTCCCGAACGCTGCCCCGGGCCTGCCGAAGGAAGCCATCGGCTTCCGCGAGGAGAGCGGCGACCGCGGCCTGAGGTCGCTCGGCGTCCTGTTCCTGGCGAGCTGTGTGTTCGGCTGGTTCATGATGCGGAATTCGGAGACCCACGGCGCCGACTTCGTCGTGCTCAGCATGTTCTTCGGCATCCTCTTCGCGTTCTTCGTCGCGATCGCGAACTGGGCCATCGACAAGCTCACGGGCTTCCGTTTCCTCTCGAAGATGGCGCAACAGACCACCTTCGTGATGGTGCCGCCGCTGTTTCTGATCTTCCTGGTGCTGGGCACGATCTTCATCGGTGTCGCGACGCCCACCGAAGGCGGTGCGATGGGCGCAGCCGGCGCCCTCATTCTCGGTGCCATGAAACGTCGGCTGACTTGGGACCTCGTTCGTCAGGCGGTCGAATCGACGGCAAAGCTCTCCGCCTTCGTCGTCTTCATCCTGGTCGGGGCACGCGTATTCTCGCTCACCTTCTACGGCGTCAGTGGCCACGTCTGGGTCGAGCACCTGCTGACCTCGCTGCCCGGCGGCCAGGTTGGCTTCCTGATCTTCGTCAACGCGTTCGTGTTCGTGCTGGCGTTCTTCCTCGACTTCTTCGAGCTCGCCTTCATCGTGATCCCGCTGCTCGGGCCCGCGGCGGAGCATCTCGGTATCGACCTGATCTGGTTCGGCGTCATTCTCGGCGTCAACATGCAGACGTCGTTCATGCACCCGCCGTTCGGATTTGCGCTGTTCTATTTGCGCTCGGTCGCGCCAAAGGAACGTTATACCGATCGCGTCACCGGCAAGCGCATGGAGCCGGTCACGACGGGACAGATCTATTGGGGCGCGGTGCCGTTCGTCGTCATCCAGCTCATCATGGTGCTGCTGGTGATCACGTTCCCGTCGATGGTGATGCACTACAAGGGCGTGCAGTCCACAGTCGATCCCAACAGCATCAAGATCGACATTCCCCAGATCGATCTGCCGCCGCTCGACTTCGGCCAGCCGAAGCAATAGAGCGTTTTCGAGCGAAGTGGGTACCGTTTCGCGTGAAGAAAACGCGTCAAACAAGAATCTGGGGCTTCGGTTCTGATTCAATCAGAGCCGAAGCTCTAGCGCCCGGCCCTCCGCAAAAAAGAAAACCCGGAGCTTTCGCTCCGGGTTTTTTTCGTTTAGGCGGATCGCTCCCGGCGATCAGCTCTGCGAATTGCGCGCCATGAAGTTGTCATAGCCCACTTCGGCGACCTGGAACCACTGATAGCCATTGTTCGAGAACGCGGTCAACGATTCGTAGACCTTCTTGAAGTCCGGGTTGGTGGCCGAGACTTCGTTGTGCAGCTCCTTTGACGCCTTGAAGCAGGCCTGCATGACCTCGGGCGAGAACGGATGCAGCTTGGCGCCGGCGGCGAGCAGGCGCCGCAACGCCGGAGGATTGGACTGGTCGTACTTCGCCATCATCCAGTTGTTGGCGTAGTGCCCCGCCTGCTCGAGGATGCTCTGATAGTGCTTCGGCAGCGCATTCCACTTGTCCTGGTTGACGAAGGCGAGAAGCATCGGCCCCCCTTCCCACCAGCCCGGGAAGTAATAATGCGGCGCGACCTTGACGAAGCCGAGCTTCTCGTCGTCATACGGTCCAACCCATTCGGCAGCGTCGATGGTGCCCTTCTCCAGCGCCGGATAGATGTCGCCTCCGGCGATCTGCTGCGGCACCGCGCCGAGCTTGGCCATCACCTTTCCGGCGAAGCCGCCGATGCGGAATTTCAGCCCGCTGAAGTCCTGAGGCGTCTTGACCTCCTTGCGGAACCAGCCACCCATCTGACAGCCGGTGTTGCCGGCAAGCAGCGAGACGACGTTGTACTTCTTGTAGAACTCGTTGAGAATCTCCCTGCCGCCGCCCAGTGTGTACCAGGCCTGGTTGATGCGCATGTTCGGTCCGAACGGCACCGACGATCCGAAGGTGAAGGTCGGGTCCTTGCCAAAATAATAGTAGGACGCGGTGTGGCCGATTTCGCAGGTGCCGTTCTGCACGGCATCGAGCACCTGAAGGCCCGGCACGATCTCGCCGCCGGCAAATGTCTGAATCTGGAATTTGTTGTCGGTCGCTTCCGCGACCATCTTGGCCATCATCTCGGCGCCGCCATAGAGCGTATCGAGTGATTTCGGCCAGCTGGTCGGCATGCGCCATTTGATCTCGGGCGTCGTCTGCGCGATCGCTGGAGCGGCGAGCGTGGCGACACCCGCCGCACCAAGCCCGGTGACCTTGATGAAATCTCGTCTTTTCATGATTTCCTACCCTGATGGATTGTGACGGTGGGCCTTCTTGCCGAGGCTTGGAGGCCAGCATGGAACATGTGTCGTCCGATTTCCATCCCTCACGACGTGAGGGACAAAAATGCCCAGCTCCCGCGCCATCCGGTCCTACGACTTTAGGCTTAGGCGACCGGCGCTGGCCCTCCACGCCACGTTCGCCTCGGCGGGGCATGACGGCTGCGCCGGGCACGTGACAAGCGCCGGAAACACGGGCATACCGCGCCATCCCCCAACCTAGGGCCGCCACGCATGTCTCGACCGCACCCTGCTCCATCGCTCGTTGCTCCGTTGATCGCGTCGCTATGGCTGGCAAGTGCTGCAATCACGGCGCATGCGGAGCCCGGTGCGAAGGTCATGGCCGACATCCATGAGCTGGCGCAAAAGGAGCAGCAGCCGCTACTCGATACGCTGCGCGATCTCGTCAGCATCGAATCCGGCAGCAAGGATGTCGAAGGCTTGAACCAGATCGCCGAGCGCGTAGCCGGCCAGCTCAAGCAGCTCGGCGGCGCAGTGGAGATCCTGCAACCCACCGACGTCTATCGCCTCGACGACACACCCGAGAAGATCGGCCCGGCCGTACACGCCGTGTTCAAGGGTACAGGCAGCAAGAAGATCATGCTGATCGCCCACATGGACACGGTGTACCTGAAGGGCATGCTGAAGGATCAACCGTTCCGTATCGACGACGACAAGGCCTACGGCCTTGGCATTGCCGACGACAAGCAGGGCGTCGCGCTCATTCTCCATACTGTGGCGTTGCTGCAGAAGCTGAGCTTCAGGGATTACGGCACGCTGACGGTGCTCACCAATGGCGACGAGGAGATTTCCTCGCCGGGCTGGCGCAGCACCATCACCAGGTTCGCCTCGGATCAGGATGTGGTGTTCTCGTTTGAAGGCGGTGGTACCGACGGCACGCTGCGGCTGGCCACCAGCGGCATCGGCTCGGCCTATCTCACGGTGCAGGGCAAGTCCTCGCATGCAGGTTCACGACCCGAGGGTGGCGTCAACGCGCTTTACGAACTCTCGCACCAGGTGCTGCAGATGAAGGACTTGTCTAAACCGGAGCAGGGCCTGAAACTGAACTGGACGGTCTCCCAGGCCGGCACCAACCGTAACGTGATCCCCGCCGAGGCTACCGCCCAGGCCGACGCGCGCGCGCTAAAGGTCGCCGATTTCAACGAGCTGGAGAAGACGCTTCAGGAGAAGATCAAGAATCACCTGCTGCCCGACTCCAGGGTCGCGCTGAAATTCGAGGTGCGCCGTCCGCCGCTGGAGGCCAACGACGCCTCACGCCGCGTGGCGGCATACGGCAAGACCATTTATCAGGAGCTTGGACTGCCCCTCAAAGTCGACGAGAAGGCGACCGGCGGCGGCACCGACGCCGCGTTCGCCGCGCTCAAGACCAACGGGGCCGTGGTGGAAGGCATGGGCCTGTCGGGCTTCGGCGCGCATTCCAACGATGCCGAATATGTGCAGCTCAACAGCATCGTGCCGCGGCTTTATTTGACCACGCGCATGATCATGGATTTGTCCACCGGCAAGCTGAACTAGCTGTCGCTTTCCCCGTCTCCCTTGTGGGAGCGTGAAGCAACCTGCCTGAACCGCAGCGTAAACTCCGCGCCGCCACCGGGGAGGTTCTCCACGGCAACCGTCGCATCATGATCGTCGGCCACCCCGCGCACGATCGACAAGCCCAGGCCCGCACCGTCGCTGCGCTGGCGGTCGGCGCGCCAGAAGCGCTGAAAGATCAATTCGCGCTCCGCTTCCGCGATGCCCGGGCCGCAATCGCGCACCCGCACGGCACCGTCCTCGCTGACCTCGATATCGACGCAGGTATCCCGTGCCGTGAACTTGATGGCGTTTTCGGCGAGGTTGAAGATCGCACGCTGGAGCATCTCGGAATTGCCGTGGATCAGCACCGGCGCGTCAGTGCCCTTGAGGGCAACGTCCTTGTGCTGCGCGATCGCGAACGGTGCGATCGCGCCGACCACTTCGGCGCAGACGGCGCGTAAATCGGCGGTCTCGCCGGGATCGAGCACCAGCGTGTCGAGCTCGGCGATCTCCAGCAGCTGGGCGACGATGCGGCTCATGGCTTCGATGTCGGCATCCAGCGCCTTCCTCGCGGCGCCGTCGTGAAGCGTCTCGACGCGCGTGCGCAGGATCGCGAGCGGAGTGCGCAATTGATGCGCGGCATCGGCCGTGAACTGCCGCTGCACGCGAAAGCCGTCCTCGAGACGATCGAGCGCGTGGTTGACGGCGGTGACGAGCGGCATGATCTCGCGCGGGATCTGCTCGGTCGGCAGGCGGATGTCGGTGCGCGCCGGCCCGATATTGCTCGCCTCTTCCGAGGCCTTCCACAGCGGCGCGATCGCGCGGCGGAAGATGATGATGTCGGTGGCGAGCAGGATCAGCAGGATCGGAATGGTGGTCCATCCCACTCGCCGGAAGAAATTCGACACGATGTCGTCGATGATGACGTCGCGGTGCGCGAGGTCTTCCGCGACGCGAATGCGTATCACCTTGCCGTCAACGGTGCGGGTGACGCCGGCGCCGGAGATCGTCTCGGAAAGTGGCGGCGCGGCTGTGGCCGTGCCCGTCTTGTGGCGCGACGAGAACAGCAGATGACCCTCCGCATCACGAATGTCGTACTGGTAGCGGCCATAGGCTTCTGAATAGAGGCCCCTGAGGCTGTCGGGCAGGTTGAACGTCAACAGGCCGTCGGGCTGGGCGACGATGCGCTCGGCGAGCACCTCGGCCTGCGCGCGCATGGCGTCGCGGTGCAGCTGGTCGATCTCGGAATTGAGCAGCCAGAACAGGACCAGCGGCAGGAAGATCGCGACCACCGCGATCGCCACGATGTGCAGGAACACGATGCGCCAGATCAACGATTTGAAGGTCGGCGATCTCGCATAGAAGCGGGCGCGAGTTCCGACCTGCGCCACCTTACTTCTCCTCGGCCATGAGATAGCCGACGCCGCGAATGGTGTGGATCACGACTTTTGCGCCGTGCTCGGTGAGCTGCTTGCGCAGCCGCGAGACGTAGACCTCGACCGCATTTGAGGCGACCTCGCCGTCGAGGCCGAAGATGTGATCCTCGACGTTCTTCTTCGGCACCACCCGCCCCTGCCGGCGCAGCAAGATCTCCAGCACCGAGGTCTCGCGCGCAGAGATGATGCGCGGCTGGTCGTCGACGAAGATCTGGCGACTCTCGGTGTCGTAGACGAGGTTGGCAAGGCGCAGCGAGCGGCCGAGCAACTGGCCCGGCCGGCGCAGGATCGCCTCCAGCCGCGCCACCAGCTCCTCCATCGCGAACGGCTTTGCGAGATAGTCGTCGGCGCCGCTGCGCAGGCCACTGACGCGGTCCTGCAAGCCGCCGCGCGCGGTCAGCACCAGCACCGGCAGCGGCTCCATCTGCCGGCGCAACTCCCGCAGCACCGACAGCCCGTCGCCGTCGGGCAGACCGAGGTCGAGGATCATCGCGGCATAGCTGACGCTGCTCACCGCCTCGCGCGCCTCGGCCACGCTGCCCACGATGTCGCTCTCGTAGCCCGCCGCCGACAGCCCGCCGGCCACCAGCCGCGACAGCTCGGCATTGTCCTCGACGATCAGAAGGCGCATCGCATGTCCGCCGGATAGGCCGGTTTCACCGCACGGCTCGCGCCGCATCTTCGCTGTCTTCCACCATCCGAGGCCGGACGGCCAGCGAAAAAGCTGCGGCGGCCCCTGCCGCTCGCCTCCGTCAGGTTCCTGTAAGGCAATCAGGCACCTGCGGATGAGGTCGCGTATGGCGCGGAAGTTTGCCTCCTTGCACCCCGCCGCCGGCACGCATCGACCTCGCCGAGGAACGAACACCCCGGCGAACCGTTTAACCCAGCTGCAACATTTCTCATCTGATGGGGCGTCGTGCAGACCACCTGAGGTAATGCACATGCGCCTTGCACGACGAACACGTTCCAGCTCCCTTCTATCCAACTCCCTGACCGCCATCACGCGACATCCGGGCGCCGCCGCGTTTGCTGCCGCAGGTACCTTCGTTGCGGCTACCGCAATCATAAACCGGGGACTCGCGAACAAAGCGCAGCGCGATAATCCTCCGCAGGGGCGGTTCATCGACATCGAGGGGGTCCGCCTGCACTATCTCGAACGTGGCACGGGCACGCCGCTGGTTTTGTTCCACGGCAATGGCAGCATGGTCCAGGATTTCGACTCGAGTGGATTGATCGATCTCGCAGCCGAGAACTACAGGGTCATCGTGTTCGATCGTCCCGGTTTTGGCCATAGCTCGCGGCCGAGGCACGTCGTCTGGACCCCGGATGCCCAAGCGGACCTGTTCAAGAAGGCGCTCGATCAATTGGGCGTCTCTCAAGCGATTGTCCTTGGTCATTCGTGGGGAGCGTCGGTTGCGGTTGCGCTGGCGACAAGACATCGTGCGCTCGTGCAGGCTCTCGTGCTGGCCTCAGGTTATTATTTCGCGACTCCCCGCTCGGACAGCGCGGCGTCGGTGCTGTCTGCCCTACCGATGGTCGGGGACATCATCAGCTCGACGATCTCGCCGCTGGCCGCTCGAATGATGTGGCCAGCGATGTTGCGCAAGCTGTTTGGCCCTCGGCCGGTCCCGAACAAGTTCGCAGGCTTTCCGAAAGAAATGGCGCTCCGCCCATCGCAGATGCGGGCCGCGGCGGCCGAAGCGACGTTGTTGATCCCCGCCGCGGTCTCAGGTTCGAAGACTTATGCAGAACTCAAGATGCCCACGATCATTATCGCGGGCCAGGACGACCGTCTGATCGATATCAAGCAGTCGGTCAGGCTGCATGGCGAGCTCAAGCAGAGCAAATTGCGCCGGATCGACGGAGCGGGACACATGATTCATCATTCCGCAACCGCTGACGTGATGGCGGCCATCGACGAAGCTGCTGCCGAGGCCGTGTTGACTCATGGAAGGGAGGGCCCAGGCGTACAACAGCCCCGAGAGACCTCAGGCGCCTGAGAGCAGATTGTTGGCGAGCAAGCGGCGGAACGCAATTTCCGAAGAAGACGCCGAGTACTTCAAGGACGATGACCCGGCGTAGCGCCCTCGTCCAATGATGCTGCCTTACCAGTTCGTCGATACGCTCAAAATCGAGCTCACCTCAAAATTGCCAGATGATGGTTCGCCGAGCAATGCATAGTCGTTGCACAACAACGGCGCTTATGGCCGTCGACGAACCTCATGGCTCGTTTGCCGAGGATCGCTTCTGAGCCGACTCGGGCGTGCGACCACACTACAACCCGCCCTTTCGATCGAGCAGAGACCTTTTCGACCAGGTATGGTATCTGTCGATCCCCCGTCGGCAGAGGTGCTGATGAGGTCGGATAAGCGGGAAAGCAAAGCGCAATGTCTCCTAGCCAGGTGACGATACCCTTGTGGCACGAAAAGCACCTCCGGGCTGCCACTCGCGCCGCCGGTGTCGCTTTATGGTCCTGGAACGTTGATACCGACGCCATCACCATGGATGAACCCGCATACGACCTTTGGGAGGTGCCCAAGGGCGAGCAGAAAATTACCTTCGAGATACTGTCCAAAAACATCCACCCAGCGGATCTCGAGAGGGTGAGATCGGCATTTGCAGCTACTCGCGCGGTCGTCGGCTCTTACGAGATAGATTTTCGTATTCTAACCGGCAGCGATATCCGTTGGATTTCCGCTCGGGGCCAAGGCGACGATGCCGACATCGCGGATCGAACAATGTTCGGTATTTTCCTGGACGTAACCCAACGCAAGCAAGCTGAGGAAGCCAACGAGCTACTGGCGGGCGAGATGAGCCACCGGCTGAAAAACCTTCTGACCGTCGCAACGGCGCTGACCCACATGAGCTCACGCTCGGCAGCATCAAAAGAAGATATGGCCCAGGAACTGACCAGTCGCCTGATCGCTCTGGGACGCGCTCAGGACCTTGTTCGCCCGGTACCTGGACGAAATAGAGAGGGGACGCTTCTTGGAGACCTCATCTCCGTTCTGCTTGCGCCGTACGATGAGGAAGGAGCCAGCGTTCGAATTCGTGTCTCGGTCCCCAAGATGAAAGTGGGAGAGGCTTCCAGCACAGCACTTGCCCTGGTGATGCATGAACTGGCAACCAACTCCGCGAAATACGGTGCGCTGTCGCTTTCAAGTGGCACCCTGGATGTATCGTGCAACGCCCACGAGGACGAGGTCGTGGTCAAGTGGACGGAGCGGGGCGGTCCTCCTGTTGTCGCTCCAACCAAGCTCGAAGGCTTTGGAAGCCAGTTGATGCACCGAAGTATGGCCGCCCAGCTTGGCGGCACTATAACTTTTGACTGGTCGGAAGAGGGTGTGGTGGTCATCCTGCGCATGAGCAAAGACCGTCTTGCGAATTGATGTTTAGCTGATTTCCCGCACCCACTCCTGCCCCCCGTCTGCGATTGATGCGATTGTAAAAATGGTCGCCGGCCGGAAGCGGCGTCTTCAGCAAGTCGCCGCCGAAGAGCTCGTGAATCAATAGCGAGGTGACGTTGCATTGTCCTGCCGCCGGATGCTCGCCGTCCATTGCCTGGCGGTTGCCAACGACCAGACCTTGCGCAGCGCGCTTTGAACCTCATCGGGATCGAAGCCCATCGTCAATCCCAAGCTCGCCACCGAGGCGCTAATTCGGATTATGCGATAATGCCTTTCTGCCACTGTTTTGCCCGACGAGTCAAACGGCCGCGCTGATGCACTCGCGCCTGCCCGCTTTGGCCGCCAAGATTCGAAGTTGCCATCGACCGCGCAATGCTCGGGTCGGCCTGCCAATTAACTCCATCGCATCAATCTGTTGGCGGCACTTGCAGCGCCTTGTCCTCTCACCCCTCGTCTACTGTGCATGGGGTTGTTTTTCGCATTTTTTGTTGGACACCCCGCCCATACCGCGGCGACACGCCGCTGGCGGCTTCCGCCTCGCCTATCCCGATCGCGTCGTTCCAAAGAAAAGGCCCGGCCTCGCGAACGAGACCGGGCATGTCGTCTTGCGACCACTTCGAAGATCAGCCGCGGGTGCGCGAGCGGATCATGAAGCTGTCGTAGGTGTATTCGGCGACCTGCCACCACAGATATTGGTCGGAGCGGTAGGCCTGCATGGCGTCGATCGACTTCTTGAAGTCGGGATTCTTGGCCGAGATCTCGCCCCACAATTCGTTGGTCGCCTTGAGACAGGCTTCCAGGACCTCATTGGTGAACGGGCGAAGCTGCGTGCCGCCGGCGACCAGACGCTTCAAGGCGCCGGGGTTCACCATATCGTAGCGCGCGGCCATCCAGGTGTTGGTGTTGACGGTCGCGTTGGTGAGGATCGCCTGGTAGTTCTTCGGCAGCTCGTTCCACTTGTCGATGTTGGCGAAGGCGTGAACGGTTGGGCCGCCCTCCCAGAAGCCTGGATAGTAGTAGTACTTGGCGACCTTGGCGAAGCCGAGCTTCTCGTCGTCGTAGGGGCCGACCCATTCGGCCGCGTCGATGGTGCCCTTTTCCAGCGACGGGTAGATGTCGCCGCCGGCGAGCTGCTGCGGCACCACGCCGACCTTCTGAAGGACCTGGCCGGCGATGCCGCCGATGCGCATCTTGAGACCGGAGAGATCGGCGACCGTCTTGATCTCCTTGCGGAACCAACCGCCCATCTGGGTGCCGGTGTTGCCGCAGGGGAAGCCGACCACGTTCGACTTCTTGAAGAACTCGTTGGCGAGTTCGTTGCCGCCACCCTGATACAGCCAGGAATTCTGCTGGCGCGCGTTGAGACCGAAGGGCACCGAGGCGAAGATGGCGAAGGTCGGGTCCTTACCGACGTAGTAGTACGACACGGTGTGGCACATCTCGACGGTGCCCTTCTGCGTCGCATCCAGCGCCTGCAGGCCGGGGACGATTTCGCCGGCCTGGAAGACCTGGATCTGGAACTTGTTGTCAGTCATCTCGGCGACGTACTTCGCCATCTGCTCGGCGCCGCCATAAATCGTGTCAAGCGACTTCG
This sequence comes from Bradyrhizobium sp. 21, assembly GCF_023073335.1. Taxonomy (GTDB): domain Bacteria; phylum Pseudomonadota; class Alphaproteobacteria; order Rhizobiales; family Xanthobacteraceae; genus Bradyrhizobium. The sequence continues at coordinate 802,569 of NZ_JADPJG010000002.1, read as the reverse complement.
GGAAACTCGAGGTAAGCCGCCACTTGATCTCGGGCGAGGACTGCGCGATCGCTGGCGAGGCCACTGCGGTTGCCGCCGCGCCTGCTGCCGACACTTTCAAGAAATCACGACGCTTCATCTTCAGGTCTCTCCTTGCTGGGGCGTTTCCCCTAGACTTCCTCATTACCGCCGCTTGTTCCGGCGACGCGTTTGGCTCGCGTCGCGCCGAAGGGGCTTTGACTGCCGTGGGCGTTTAACACGGAAGCCCCGCTTGCGGAACGCGACATTGGCATGACGGGGCTCGACGAAAGTCGCATGTCCCCGACGAATGGACGCAGGCGCCGGGTCAGGCCGCGGCGATGACGCCCTTGAGCTGATCCCGGACCTGTCCCGCAATGGCGCGGTAGATCGCCGCGTGGGGACTGTCGGGCTCGCTGTCGACCACGGGCGTGCCGGCATCCGAGGTGGCGCGAATCGCCATGTGCAGGGGGATCTCGCCCAGAAACGGCACCCCCAGCTTCTCGGCCTCGTGGCGCGCGCCGCCATGGCCAAAAATATCCGATTTCGTGCCGCAATGCGGGCACTGGAAATAGCTCATGTTCTCGACGATGCCGAGCACGGGCACGTTGACCTTCTTGAACATGGCAAGCCCCCGCCTTGCGTCGATCAGGGACAGATCCTGCGGGGTCGAGACGATCACGGCGCCCTTCAGCGGCACGTTCTGCGCCAGCGTGAGCTGGGCGTCGCCCGTGCCGGGCGGCATGTCGACAACGAGCACGTCGAGCGCACCCCACTCGACGTCGCGCAGCATCTGCGTCACCGCCGACATCACCATGGGACCGCGCCAGATCATCGCGGTCTCTTCCTCCACCAGGAAGCCGATCGACATGATGGCGAGGCCGAAACGCCGGAGCGGAATCATCTTGCGCTCGCCGTTCAGCTCCGGCTTCTCGTGCAGGCCCGTCAGCCGCGGCACCGAGGGGCCGTAGATGTCGGCATCGAGCAGCCCGACCTTGAGGCCGAGGTCGCGCAGGCCCAGCGCCAGATTGAGTGCCGTGGTGGACTTGCCGACGCCGCCCTTGCCAGAGGCCACCGCGATTACGGCAGCGACGCCGGGAATCTCGGACTGCCGCGCCATCGGCGATTGGGCGCCACCCTGCGGCGGCGGCTTGTGAGCATGGACCGGCTGCACGCCTGGCGTGCCACGGCTCGGCGTTGGCGACGGCGGAGGTGCTGCGCCCGCCTTGCGCTCGGCGGTCAGCGCCACCATCACGGTGGTGACCCCGGGCATGGCGCGCACGGCAGCCTCGGCTTCGGCCCGGACGGATTCCCAGGCCCGCGCCTCGGCCGCATCGACATTGATCGAGAAGAACACCTTGCCGTCCGACGCGCTGATAGCACTCAGCACATTGGCATTGGTGAGCGCGACCCCGCGCGGCGACTTGATCCTGGCGAGGCTGTCGAGAACCTGTTGCTGCGTCACGCTCAAAGCGCTTCTCCTGAACGAAGCGTGATCCGGACCCGGAGGGCCGCACCAGCGCAAAGTGTGGAGCGGTTTTCCGATAAGATCATGCTCAAGGCTTGATGTGCCCCATTAGAGCGAAAACGCCCAAAAGGCTACTGCCTGCCGATATCGCCAGCCATCTCGGCCGGCGCGGCCCCCTGCTCCAGGGCTGCCTCGTAATTCAGCTCGATCATGACCCCGTTGGGGTCGTGGACGAAGATCTGCCAGAGGTCGCCGCCGGGCACCTGGCGGGAGTCGAATTTCATCCCCTTCGAGGCCAGCCGTTGCTTCATGCCATAGAACCCGCGGCTGACAAAGGCGACGTGGTGGACAACGCCGGAATCCGGCTTTTGTGGCTCCGCGGTCGGCGAAATATCGACGAGGTGCACCACCGGCTTGCCCTCGCTGTACATCCAGGCGCCGGGGAAGGCGAAATTCGGCCGGGCGCCTTTTTCCAGGCCCAGCACGTCCTCGTAGAAGCGAACGGTCTCGGCCAGATGCCGGGTCCGGATGTTGAAATGATCGAGCACGCCCACGCTTACGCCGCCCATGCTTTCGCTCCCTTTTTTTGAATCCTTAGGTCCGCCATCCTAGCACAGGGGGGCACCAAACGAAGCCGTTGCCCTCCGGCCTCAAGAGTTTATGGTGCGCGCGATCTGCCGCAATGGCGGAACTTTTCAGGGCGCCGGTGGGCGTCCGCTCGCCCGGCAAAAACCGTAAAACCCGAACTACGGACAAGGTACCACACATGGCTAAAGTCGCTTTCCTCGGTCTCGGCGTGATGGGCTTCCCCATGGCCGGACACCTCGTGAAAAAAGGGGGCCATGAGGTCACCGTCTATAACCGCACCGCGGCCAAGGCGAAGGAGTGGGCAGACAAGTTCGGCGGCAAGTCCGCGGCGACTCCGAAGGCGGCTGCCGAGGGCCAGGACTTCGTGATGTGCTGCGTCGGCAACGACAACGATTTGCGCGCGGTCACGATCGGCTCCGACGGCGCGTTTGCCGGCATGAAAAAGGGCGCGACTTTCGTCGACCACACCACCGCCTCCGCCGAGGTTGCGCGTGAGCTCGACGCAGCCGCCACCAAGGCCGGCTTCAAGTTCATCGACGCGCCGGTTTCCGGCGGCCAGGCCGGCGCCGAGAACGGCGTGCTGACAGTGATGTGCGGCGGCGCGCAGGACGCCTATGCCGGCGCCGAGCCGATCATCACCGGTGCCTATGCGCGGATGTGCAAACTACTCGGGCCCGCCGGCTCCGGCCAGCTGACGAAGATGGTCAACCAGATCTGCATCGCCGGCCTGGTCCAGGGTCTCTCCGAGGGCATCCATTTCGCCAAGAAGTCGGGCCTCGACGTCGCCGCGGTGATCGAGACCATCTCGAAAGGGGCCGCACAGTCCTGGCAGATGGAGAACCGCTACAAGACCATGAACGAGGACAAGTACGATTTCGGCTTCGCCGTCGAATGGATGCGCAAGGACCTCTCGATTTCCCTGGCTGAAGCCCGCCGCAACGGCGCCAATCTGCCGGTCACCGCGCTGGTCGACCAATTCTACGCCGAAGTCGAGAAAATGGGCGGCAAGCGCTGGGACACGTCGAGCCTGCTCGCGCGCCTCAATCGCTGATCTCGAACCTTTCGGACATGTCGTGCTGATCGCACTCGCCGCAATCTTCGTCCTCGCCTATGCGGCGATCGCACTTGAGCATCCGATCGGGGTGAACAAGAGCGCGTCTGCGCTACTCGGCGCGGGCGTGCTCTGGACAATCTACGCCCTCGCAACGGGCGACCACACGCTGGTCGGCCGTCAGCTTGATGAGTCCGTCGCCTCGACCGCGCAGATCGTGTTCTTCCTGGTTGGCGCGATGACCATCGTCGAAGTGATCGACGCCCATGACGGCTTCGAGGTCATCACCTCGCGCATCAGCACGACGAGCCAAGTCCGTCTGATATGGCTGATTGGCTTCGTGACCTTCTTCCTCAGCGCAATCCTCGACAATCTCACCACCACCATCGTCATGGTTTCGCTGATCCAGCGGCTGATCGCCAAGCGCGACGACCGCCTGCTGTTCGCCTCCCTCATCGTCATCGCCGCGAATGCCGGCGGTGCATGGACCGTGATCGGCGACGTCACCACAACAATGCTGTGGATCGGCGGGCAGATCTCGCCCTTGAACATCATGGCCGCGGTGTTCCTGCCCTCGCTGCTCAACCTGCTGGTGCCACTCGCATTCATCAGCTTTTCGCTCAGGGGCAGGTCCATCGCTCCGCCGCCAAAAGAGGATGGATTGCAGGGCGTCGATCCGTTCGAACGGAACGTGATGTTCTATCTCGGACTCGGGGTACTGATCGCGGTGCCCGCTTTCAAGGCGGTCACGCACCTGCCGCCCTTCATGGGCGTCCTGCTCGGGCTTGGCATCGTGTGGTTGGTCGGCGAGATCGTTCATCGCGACAAGGATGAGCACGTCCGCGGCCCGCTCACGCTTGCGCATGCGCTGACGCGGATCGACATGGGCTCGATCGTGTTCTTCCTCGGCATCTTGCTCGCAGTCGCCTGCCTCGAACATGCCGGCCTGCTCTCGATGCTGTCCAAATGGCTGGACACCGCGATCGGTCGCCAGGACATCATCGTCGTCATCCTCGGACTGCTCAGCGCCGTCATTGACAACGTGCCGCTGGTGGCCGCGACCATGGGCATGTACGACCTCGCGCAATATCCGACCGACAGCTTCCTCTGGGAGTTCATCGCCTATTGCGCCGGCACCGGCGGCTCGATCCTGATCATCGGCTCGGCCGCGGGCGTTGCCGCCATGGGACTCGAACGCATCGAGTTCCTCTGGTACGCCCGCCGCATCGCCGTCCCCGCGCTCGCGGGCTATCTGGCGGGCGCGGTGGTCTATGTCGCGCAACATGCGTGGCTGCACTGAGCGTTTGCACCGGCTCAAATTAACGCCGGGTTAACGTAATTCTTTAGCTCCTTAAGTCACCTCTTAAGGATTTCTTGCCAGAGATAGACAATGCAGAAGGCCCGCCTTTGCGCGGGCAGGAATTGTTGTTGTGCGATGAGTAAACCCGCTGAAAAGCCAGAGGTAGTGCAGCTTCCGGCCGAGCCGGTGAGCGCGCCGTCGGCGAGCACCCGAAGGGCTGCGGCGCAGCGGGTACGCGAGGCGCGCGACAAGTTAACGTCGACCAGCGGAACCCGGCCGGCTTTCGACGCCGAGATGCTGCGACAATATGCTCAGACGCGGCTGTCGGCCTCCTATGTCGTGATGCTGCTGGTGGTCACCACCGGCCTGCTGTTCGGGCTGTGGATGCAGCTGATTCCGGCCGCGGCCTGGACCGTCGGCATGCTCTGCATCCACGCGGCGATGATCCGCAGCTGCCACCGCTTCCTGGCGGAGCCCTCATCGCCGACCTCGACGCGCGCCTGGCGGACCCGCTTCGTCGTGCTCGACCTGCTCTATGGCCTGTGCTGGATGGCGATCCTGATCCACCCCGTGCTCGACATGGTCACGGAAACGCTAATGATGTTCCTGATGCTGCTGGTGATCGCAGTATCGAGCATGCTGGCCGCCAATCTGCCGATCGCAGCCCTTGCCGCCACGGCACCGGTTGCGGTCGCGATGGCGCTGAGCTTTGTGATGACCGGCGCGCTGGACAATTACATCCTCGCCGCGCTCGCCCTCGCAGCCGAAGGCTATTTCGTGCTGCTGGCGCACCGCCTGCACTCCTCGACTTTCGCGACGCTCGAGGCGCGCGCCGAGAAGGACGCGTTGATCGGCGAGCTCGAACAGGCCAAGGCAATTTCAGATGAGGCGCGGCACCGCGCCGAATCAGCCAACGTCGCAAAATCGCGCTTCCTTGCGCAGATGAGTCACGAGCTGCGCACGCCGCTGAATGCCATCCTCGGCTTCTCCGAGGTGATGAAGAGCGAAATTTTTGGCGCGCACGCGGTGCCGGTCTACAAGGAGTATTCTGGGGATATCCATAGTTCCGGCGTGCACCTGCTCAACCTCATCAACGAGATCCTCGATCTGTCGCGGATCGAGGCCGGCCGCTACGAGCTCAACGAGGAAGCAGTGTCGCTGGTCGGCATCGTCGCCGACTGCCATCATTTGATGAAGCTGCGCGCCTCGAGCCGCGGCATCACCATCCACGAGGTGTTCGAGCAGGCGATGCCGCGGCTCTGGGCCGACGAGCGCGCGATCCGCCAGGTCGTGCTCAACCTGCTCTCCAACTCGATCAAATTCACCCCGCAGGGCGGCGAGATCTGGCTCAAGGCCGGCTGGACCGCATCGGGGGGACAATACCTGTCGGTGAGAGATTCCGGCTCCGGCATTCCCGAGGACGAGATCCCCGTCGTGCTCGCCTCGTTCGGCCAAGGCTCCAACTCGATCAAATCGGCCGAACAGGGCGCTGGTCTCGGCCTGCCGATCGCCAAGAATCTGATCGACCTGCATGGCGGCACGTTCACACTGAAATCGAAGCTGCGCATCGGCACCGAAGTGATCGTCACCTTCCCGCCGGAGCGCGTGATGAGCGCGCTGGCGCCGATGTCGGACGATTCCCCGCCGCTCCAGCCGGAGAGTTCCGCGTTGGCTGACGAGAAGCGCCGGCCGCGCCACAAGCCGATCATGAGCGCAGGTACGGGCTCTTAACGAGATGCTTGCAGACATGCCCGACGATCCCTCACTATGTCCACATGAGCAAAGAAACGCCGTGCGTCGCCGTCTGCATGATCGACCCCGGGACCAAGCTGTGCTTCGGCTGCGGCCGCACCCTGCCGGAGATCGCGCGCTGGCACGCGATGGAGAGCGCGGAGCGGCTGGCGCTCATGGCGCTGTTGCCGGTGCGCATGGCGGACGCCGGACTTGCGCCGATCGCGGGATCGTCGAAACGCGCCTGACGGATCTGCGTGCCTTGGGAGGTGTGCAATGATCCGCTTCCTGCTCGTCCTCATCATGCTCGCCTGCACTGCAGGCGCCGTCGTCGCCTATGGCGATTCCGACCAGATCGCGCGCGCGAGCAGCAAGGTCTCGCACATCTTCCGCGCGCAGACCGCATCGCCTGCCCCGGCCGTGCAGATCCAGCGCGGCCAGGGCGGCGAATTCGCGCTGCGCGCGAAGATCAACGGCGTGGCCGCGCCGATGGTGATCGACACCGGCGCGACCTCTGTGGTGCTGACCTGGGAAACCGCGAAAGCGATCGGGCTGCCGCTCGAGATGCTCGAATACGACGTCGATCTCGAAACCGCGGGCGGCCACACCAAGGCGGCTCGCCTCACGCTCGAACGCCTCTCGGTCGGCCACCTCGTCGAGAAATCGGTGCCGGCGCTCGTCGTCCAGCGCGGTCAGATGAAGACCAATCTGCTCGGCATGAGTTTCCTCGACCGCCTGGAAAGCTGGGGCGTACGCTCCGACAGGCTGATGCTCACGGGCTATCCGGAACTCCAGACCAGCCCCCGCCGCTCGCGCATGGCGGTCGACTAGCCGGTCGACGAAAGCTGCGGGGACATAGCCGACACGCGTGATCGCGTGGACCGCCAGCGCACTGCACACTGGAACGCAGCCAAATTTCACACCGTCCGCGTCGGCGTAAACTATCGCTTCGATCTGTTCCGCTGCGACAGATCGACGACGAGCCGGATTTCACGATCCGACTTTTCACCTGCTTGCGGCTAGGCGGCCTCCGCCGGCACGCGCGCGCCGACACGCGCGATCGCATCGCGGAGCACCTCGAGGCCAGCGCCCGGCTTCACCCCCTGCTCGGCAAGATGGCGGCGGAAAGCGCGCGCGCCTGGCACGGCGTGAAATGCGCCGACGAAATGCCGCGTCATGGAGTGCAGCCGCGTGCCGCGCGCGAGCTGCTGCTCGATATAGGGCATCATCGCCTCGAGCGCGTCCTGCATGGTTGCATGCGGTGCCGCTTCGCCGAAGATGTCGGAATCGACCGAGAGCAGCCGCCATGGCTCCTGATAGGCGGCGCGGCCGAGCATCACCCCGTCGACGTGCTCGAGATGTGCCTTCGCCTCTTCGATACCCGGGACGCCGCCGTTGATGATGACCGGCACATCCGGCACCGCGCGCTTGAGGCGATAGACGCGATCATAGTCGAGCGGCGGGATGTCGCGATTCTCCTTCGGCGACAAACCGTTGAGCCAGGCTTTCCGGGCATGCACGATCAGCACGTCGCAGCCGGATGCGACCACCGCGCGCGCAAGTGTGTCGAGCGCGACTTCCGGATCCTGGTCGTCGATGCCGATACGGCACTTCACCGTGACCGGCACGGCAACCGCACGCTTCATTGCATCGACGCACCTCGCGACGAGATCAGGCTCCGCCATGAGGCAAGCGCCGAAACGGCCGTCCTTCACACGGTCGGAGGGGCAGCCGACATTGAGGTTGATCTCGTCATAACCGAACTCCTCGCCGATCCGCGCGGCGAGCGCGAGCTCGCGCGGATCCGACCCGCCGAGCTGAAGCGCCACCGGATGCTCGAATTCGTCGAACCCAAGCAGCCGTTCCCGATGGCCATGAATGATGGCGCCCGTGGTGAGCATCTCCGTATAAAGCAGCGCCCGGCGCGTCAGATGACGATGGAACACCCGGCAATGCCGGTCGGTCCAGTCCATCATGGGCGCCACGGAAAAGCGATAGCCTTGGGATTCCAATTACTTACCCTATCATTTCAACGGCCTAGAACGGGAACAAGTGCACACGTGTGCACTCCAAACAAGCCAAAATTGCACCCGTTTGTACCCGTTTTGACCTCTTGGTGCACGCATAGTGCGCACGAAAGCCGGGTGTCCCCGCGTGGCGCCCTTCACTCAATTGGGATCGGGAAACTGGCGCGCCCAAGTCCGCCCCGCCAGGTTGGAAAGCCCCCTCGCCGGTCGAAAGCCGCTGTGATGGCATCGTTCAAGACTGAGTTCGTCAATGTGAAGCCACCCGCACTCAACTCGAGAGCGGCTGATCGGGTTTGGAAGAAAGCGCGCCAAGCAAGGCGCTGGTCCAGCAACGTTGGCGATCGATTTGTCTTTCATCCGCATCATGATAACGCACGCCGCCGCTGTGCACGGTATCGAGATTTCAGCCGAGCAAGCCGCCTCGCACGAGTCGCTATGGCGCCTGGGAGGTCGTGCTTCAGCAGCGGATAGTGCCTCGATGCTATGAACGGGTCTTTCCCCATAACCACAGATCTGTAAGTGCGGCATTCACTCGGCCGAGACGTCATCGTCGCGATGCGCGGCGCGGGCGAGGATATCGTTGAGACAGCCCGGCGGCCTTCGAACGCTGGTTTGTCTCGCGTAGTCACGTTCCCAAGTTGAGTGAGCTGCGCGGACATGGCAGCCGACAAACCTTTAAATCCGACAAAATAAGCCACCCGGCTCTCGTTCGGCGAGGCCGCCTGCCCTCCCTTCCCGGTGACGACGGCTCGGGCTGCGATCATCGACAAGGCCAGGTCCATAGTGGGGCGCGAACATTCGTCAATGACTGGAGTAGGGCCTCAGTGCGTTTCGCGGTGGAGTTGGCCCCGGCACGCGGGGCGAAGGTGTCCGGCTCCTGCGGTGTAGCCACATCGCGGACGCCGGGGCCGCAGGCATCGATCCTGTATTCAACTACGCTGAGGTCTGGCTCTCCATGCTGAAGCGCGGAGGCTTGTTCGTCGGCATGAGCCCACGCCTTGGAAACCGTGGGTCCGCATCAGGCGAGGTCGTTGGACGTTTTGTTATACCGCGGGATCGGTCCCGTCAGGTGAGCTTATTAAGCTTCCCATAAACAGCGACGGAGGGGAGCGGAGCCCCTCCGTTTGTTCGTGAGATGCGATGTTGTTCAGAACGGCGAATCCGGGAAGTAAAAATCTTTCGCGTTAGCCTTGGTGACCAGTGTGGCGTCGAGGATGTAGCTGCCACGAACCGGGGCCTGATTGTAAAAGTTAGCGGCAGTCAATTCCATGGCGGTTGCAACCATTGCCGGCGGGTAAAGCACGTCCACTGGGATCAGCTTGTCGCCGTCCATCACCTTCTTGACCATGTCCTTGGAGCCGGCGCCGGCGATGACATATTGAATGTCAGTCCGCTTCGCCTGATCGATGGCCTGAAGCACACCCACGGCCATGTCATCATCCTGGCACCACACCACGTCGATCTTGGAGAACTTGGTCAGGTAGTCCTGCATGACCTTGAAGGCATCGTCGCGATTCCAATTGCCGAACTGCTTTGCGAGAACTTTCACGCTGGAACCGGCGATGGCCTTGTCGAAGCCGTCCTGGCGCTGCTGGTCGATCGGGATCGGCAGACCGCGGATAACGGCGACCTGAGCATTCGGCGTGTTTTTCTTGATGTATTCACCTGCGGTGGCACCGAGTGCCGGATTGTTACCGGCGACATAGAGATCGCGAACCGAATTGTCGTTGTTGCTGGGTGCCCGGTCCACAAGCGCGACAAAAATGTTCTTGTTCTTCACTTCCTTGATGGCATTGACCAGGGGATCGGGATCGGATGGCAGGATGACCAGGGCGTTGATGCCCCGGGTCACCAGATCCTGTACGGCATTTGCCTGCGTTGCCGGATCGGGAGACGTCTTGACGATGACATTCAAGCCCGGATGCTGCGCCATCAGCAGCTTTGCCATCCGTTCGGCATGAAACACCACGCCGGCGGTCCATCCATGGTCGGCGGCAGGAATGGAAACGCCGATCGTCACTTTTTTGTCTTCGGCGTGAGCTACGCCCATCAGAGCCGCCATGGCGACAGCAAGGCCCAGTATTCGCTTACGCATGTCTTCCTCCCAAGAAGCGGGTCTTATGATCAGCGACCGGCGACCCGATACCCGGCCGTTTACGATTTCCGTACCAGGGAACGTTGGACCAGCATCGCAACGATGATGATGGCGCCCTGGATCGCGCCGATCAGATACTCGCTGACGAAATTCGAAAGCAGCATGATGTTGCCGACGATCTCGAGTATGAACGCCCCGCAGATTGTGCCCCAAACGCGGCCGACGCCGCCGCGCAGCGCGGTACCACCGACCACGACTGCGGTAATGGCCTGCAACTCCCACATCAGCCCTGTGGTTGCGGACGTGGATCCCAACCGCGGCACGTAAAGCAGACACGCCACGGCCACGCACAGGCCCTGGATGACGTAGGTCATCGTGCGCACGCGACCGACGGAGATGCCGGAATAGCGCGCCACGTCCTCATTGGATCCGACGGCCAGAACATGGCGGCCATAACGCGTTCTGCGCAGCACGAAGGCGCCGGCGCCGGCTGTGACGGCGATGATGATGATGGGCACCGGAATTCCCAGAACCGAGCCGAAATAGGCCGGCCGATACAGGGATTGGATGTCCGGAGACCGCAGCGTGATGGCACCGCCCTGCGACAACCATGTCGTGAGACCGCGATAGATACCCATGGTGCCGAGCGTGGCGATGAAGGGCTCGATGCTGCCCGCCGTGGTGATCAGACCGTTGGCAAGCCCACAGGCAGCGCCAATGAGCATGGCAAGCGCCATCGCGGCGGCCAGCATTGTCGCGGGATCGGCAATGACGCCGCTGTTCATGAACATGATCGTCAAGCTGGCGACGAACGCGACCATGGAGCCGACGGACAGATCCAGGCCGCCGGCCGATATCACAAAGGTCGCACCGACGGCGATGATGGCAATGAAGGCGCTGCGGGTGATGACGTTCAGGAGGTTGTCGATGCTGATGAAGTTCGGGTTCGCGATCGCCCCGAGCACCAGAAGAAGGGCCAGCGCCAGGAAGGGAGCGACGGCGCGCAGGTCGATGTCTTTCCAGGACTTCCGTATTTTTCGAGGATCTGCTGCGAAGTCGGTCATTTCGGTTATGCAGCCTCCCCGGATTTGACGCCAGTCGCCAGCACGACGATCTCGTTCTCGTTCATGTGCTCGCCTGCGACCGCGCCGACGATCTGCCCGGAGCGCATGACAATGATGCGGTCGCAGATGCCGATCAGTTCCTGCATTTCGGACGAGACGACGATGATGGAGCGCCCTTGCCCGGCGAGCACCGCGATGAATTTGTAGATCTGTTCCTTCGTGCCGATGTCGATGCCGCGTGTCGGCTCGTCGATGATGATGATGGAAGGGTCAGGCATCATCATCTTGGCCAGCAGCAGCTTCTGCTGGTTACCGCCCGAGAGCTGGCCGACGAGCATGTCCTTGCGGCTGGCGCGGATGTCGAACTCCCCGATCGCCTTGTCGAGCGCGACACGCTCCTTCGCCCGGTCGATCTGAAGCCCGCGCCGGAATTTGTCCAGCGAGGCGAGCGTCAGGTTGACACACATATCCTCGGCCAGCAGCAGACCCTTGCCTTTTCGATCCTCACTGAGATAGGCGATGCCGGCCTTCAGGCTGGCGTCGACATGTGGAAACTGCACTGGCTGGCCGTTGATGCGGATGACGCCGCGGCCGGGCCGCAGGCCGACGAGGCCTTCCATCAGTTCCGTCCGCCCGGCGCCGACCAGGCCGGCAAAGCCGAGGATCTCGCCCTTGCCCAGCTGGAACGAGGCATGTTGCGCGAAGTCGGGCACGGAAAAATCCTCGACCTCCAGGATTGTTTCTCGGGCGGCCGCTGCGTGGCGATCAGGATAGAGCTTGGCTACATCGCGACCAACCATCAGACGCGCCATATCGATCAACTGCAATTCGCTCGTTGAATGGCTGGCGACAACGCGGCCGTCGCGCAGCACGGTGACCTTGTCGGCGATTTGCTTGACCTCCGGCAGACGGTGCGAAATATAGAGGACGCTCACGCCCTTGGCGCGGATATCGGCGATGACCTTGAGCAATGCCCTGGTTTCGATTGGCGTGAGCGAAGCGGTCGGTTCGTCGAAGATCACCACGCGGTGCGGAACCAGAAGCACCCGTGCTATCTGCACGAGCTGACGTTGCGCGATCGACAGACGTCCCACCACGACATCGGGATCGACGTCGGCTCCGAGATTGCGGATGGCCTTGCGCGCACCCTCATTCATGCCGCGGTCGTCTACGACGATGCCCTTGGGCAGCTCCCGGCCGAGATACACGTTCTGGGCGACCGTGAGATCGGGCGCAAGAAGGATTTCCTGGTGAACCAGGACGATGCCGCGACGCTCCGCGTCGACCGGCCCGGTCAGCGTCGCGGTTTCGCCGTCGATCCGCAGCTCGCCGCGGGTCGGCTGCAAATGGCCGGCAAGCAGCTTCATGAGAGTCGACTTGCCGGCACCGTTCTCGCCGATAATGGCGTGAACCTCCCCAGGATACACCGCAAGACTGACGTCCTTCAGGACCTCCACCGGACCGAAGGACTTCGACAGCCCCACCGCCTCGATCATCGAGGCGCCGGTGGCGCCGGACAGATCGGCGGCGAGCGCCTTCATTCGACCTTGGTCCATACGTTGCCGGCTTTCGAAGACGCGACGGCCGCCTCGATGAAGCGCATGCCGGCCAAGCCGTCATGTACGGTTGGATAGATCGTTCCGACTTCGGGCGAAGCGCCGGTCCGCGCAGCGCGGATTGCGCGCGCAGCTTCGGCATAGATCGTGGCGAAGCCCTCCAGATACCCCTCGGGGTGTCCCCCCGGGAGGCGGGAGACGCGGGCAGCTTCAGGCTGCGCCCCGGCGCCGGCGCGGGTGAGCAATTGCTTCGGCTGGCCGAAACGGGTGAACCACAGATAGTTCGGGTCTTCCTGGATCCATTCCAATCCGCCCTTGCTGCCGTAGACGCGCAGCTTGAGGGCGTTTTCGTTGCCGACGGCGACCTGGCTCGCCCACAGCAGACCACGCGCGCCGCCCTGATAACGCAACATGATCTGGACGTGGTCATCGAGCAGGCGGCCAGGCACGAAGGTGGTGAGCTGCGCCAGGATTGCATCTGTCTTTAGTCCGGTGACGAATGCAGCGAGATTGTAGGCGTGTGTGCCGATATCGCCGATGCAGCCGCCGGCTCCCGAGCGCTTTGGATCGGTGCGCCACTCGGCCTGCTTGCTTCCAGAAAGTTCCGTGCGCTCGGTGAGCCAGTCTTGCGGATATTCGACCTGCACGACGCGGACGTCACCCAGCTCGCCGTTGGCGATCATGGCGCGCGCCTGCCTTATCATCGGATAGCCAGTGTAGTTGTGGGTGAGAACGAACACCTTGCCGCTGCTTTCCACGAGATCAACCAGCCGCTCCGCGTCCGCCACCGTGGTCGTCATCGGCTTGTCGCAGATCACATGGATTCCGGCCTCGAGGAAAGCGCGGGCCGCGGGCGCGTGCACATGGTTCGGCGTCACGATCGACACCGCCTCGATCCCGTCGGGGCGCGCGGCCTCGGCTCTCGCCATCTCCTCGAACGATCCGTACGATCTGTCGGCCGCGATTCCGAGTTCCACGGCCGACGCCTTCGCCCGCACAGGTTCTGAGGACAACGCACCCGCGACCAGCTCGAACTGCCCGTCGATCCGCGCCGCTATGCGATGAACGGCACCGATAAAAGCGCCTTGACCGCCGCCCACCATGCCAAGCCTGATGCGGCCGCCTGTGCTCTCGTACCCGCTTGCTTCAATCGCCATACGAGCCTCCTAAGCCAGGCCGAGCATCTTGCGGTTCGCCAGGTCGTCGGTGTCCGCCCCGGCAAAATCGTCGAAGGCGCGCTCGGTCACGCGGATGATGTGGTGTTTGATGAACTCCGCGCCTTCGCGCGCGCCGTCCTCGGGGTGCTTGAGCGCGCACTCCCACTCCAACACTGCCCAGCTGTCGAAATCATGGGTTGTCAGCCTGGAGAAGATGCCGCCGAAATCGACCTGTCCGTCGCCCAGCGAGCGGAACCGCCCTGCCCGGTTCACCCAGCTCTGGAAACCGCCATAAACGCCCTGTCGGCCCGTCGGATTGAATTCCGCATCCTTCACGTGGAAGGCCTTGATGCGCTCGTGATAGATGTCGACGTAATCGAGATAGTCAAGCTGCTGCAGCAGGAGGTGAGACGGATCGTAGAGCAAATTCGCCCGCGCGTGGTTCTTCACCCTTGCGAGGAACATCTCATAGCTGACGCCGTCATGCAGGTCTTCGCCGGGATGAATCTCGTAGCAAACGTCGACGCCGTTCTCGTCGGCATAGTCGAGAAGGGGGGTCCAGCGTCTCGCCAACTCATCGAACGCCGCTTCCACGAGTCCGGCCGGACGCTGCGGCCACGGATAGATATAAGGCCATGCCAGCGCGCCGGAGAAGGTGGCATGCGCCTGCAAACCGAGATGCTTCGATGCTCTCAGCGCGCGCTTCACCTGGTCGACCGCCCACTCAGTACGTGCCGAGGGGTTACCGCGCACATCCGGCGCCGCAAAGCCATCGAAGGCAGCATCATAGGCGGGGTGGACCGCGACGAGTTGGCCCTGGAGATGAGTGGAGAGCTCGGTGATCGCCAGGCCGTGCCCTGCGGCGACCCCGCTGATCTCATCGCAATAGGTCTTTGAATCGGACGCCTTCTTCAGATCGAACAGGCGCGCGTCCCAAGTCGGGATCTGCACACCCTTGTAGCCGAGCGACGCCGCCCACCCGCAGATCGCGCCAAACGAGCTGAACGGCGCCGCGTCGCCAGCGAACTGCGCCAGGAAAATGGCCGGGCCCTTGATCGACTTCATGAGCTTTCCTCCCGAACGTCCCATAGGGGTTTACATAGGTCGCACTGAAATCACGGCAGGTTGTCCCGCAGAAAGATATCGATACGGATGCGCTCCTGATCGGGGCTGATGGGCTCACCCGAACAATGCGCGAGCAGAATTCGCGCCGCAGACCGGGCCTCGTGGCCGGGATTCTGGTTGATGATGGCATCGAGCGCACCGCGGACCAGGAAACGCCGCGTGTGCTGGGTCAGCTCATGGGCGATCCAGACCACCTCGCGCGCGCGGCCAAGATCCTCGAGCGCATCGGCGATACCGCGGTTTCCGGCGCCGCAGCAATATATTCCGCGGAGATCGGCATGGCGCGCGAGCAACGCGGCAGTGAGCTGTTGCGTGCGCTCGCTGTCGTCGCGGCCTTCAATGACCGGCAGTCCGACCAGATTCGGATACTCGCTGGACAGGATCTGGTGAAAGCCGAACTGCCGCTCGGCGTGATCGCGCAGCGACAACGATCCCGCGATCACGGCAACCGTTCCCTCGCGGCCGGCCAGGAAACGTCCCATCAGCGTTGCCGCAGTTCGCCCCGCGGCCGGATTGTCGATACCGACATAGTGCAGGCGGCGCGAGCTCGGTGCGTCCGACACAAGGGTCACCACGACTACCCCGCGCGCGGCGAGTTCGTCGATTGCGTCGCGCACCTTGGGATGGTCGAGCGCGACGACGGCCACGCCCTGATAGGCCGGCGACAGATTTTCCAGCGCGCCAGCGAGGACATCCGGATCGAACACGTCGACATGGAGGATATCGATGAAGCCACGCTGGCTGGCGAGCCAACCTGCGGTGCGCTGGACCTGCTCGGTCAGGGCGGTCATGAAGCTGTTGCTGCCGGTCGGCAGCACGAAGGCGAAGCGGTATGTCTGCCCGCGGGCGAGCCGCGCGGCGGCGACGTCAGCGCGATAGCCGAGTTTTGCTACCGCGGCTTCGACACGCGCAACGGTCTTGGCGCGCACACCCTCGCGCCGGTTGACGACGCGATCGGCGGTCGCGAGGGAAACGCCCGCCGCGCGCGCGACGTCCTCAAGCGTGGCGCGAACCAGCGGCTGGGTCGCACCGGCCCTCATGAGCGCGCCGCCCACAGCATGCCGCGGGTCATCAGAGTCCGGAGCTCAGGTACGTCGAGCTCGTAGGCACGGTGGCCAAGCGAGGAGTAGAACACCCTGCCGGCGCCGTAGCCCTTCTTCCAAACCACGGGCATCACCACGCCATCGATCCAGGGCGCGTGCTCACCTGTGAAGGTGGTCGTCGCCAACACCTCGTTGGCGGGATCGACATGCATGTAATACTGCTCGGAGCGATACTCGAAGCTCTTCAGACCCTTCATGATGGGGTCGTCCGGTTTCGTCACGTCGACCCTATAGTCGATGATGTTGCCGGGATGGGCCACCCACTGCCCGCCGCACATGAATTGGTAGTCGACGGAGTCACGGAAGGCATCGCACATGCCGCCATGATGGCCGGCAAGCCCGACGCCGTGACGTACGGCCGCGCAGAGATTGAGCGCTTCCGCCTTCTCGATCTTCGACATGGTGTAGATCGGGATGATCAGCGACAGATCGTGGATCGCAGGATCGGCGAATGCCGCCGTCGTGGTTTCGATCCGCACTTCGAAGCCTTCCGCCTTCAGCCAGCCGCGGATCATCGAAGCACAAAGATCGGGATCGTGTCCCGGCCAGCCGCCCCAAACAATCATTGCCTTACGCATCGTCGTTCCCTCAGTCGATCTGCCCCGTTTCACGTCCGGCCGGCAGCATCGCCGGTCGCTCGACGCGGTTCTCGATTTTGACGCGCCGCCCTTCGTCGGCCGAGGTCTGGAACGCCTCCATCACCTCCAGCACGTGGAATGCGAGCACGCCGCTGGCGCGATGCGGGCGGTTGTTCAGGATCGCGGAGGCCATGTCGGCGACGCCGATGGAACGGAACTCGCCTTCAACATGACCGTGCGTCAACGGCACCGTCTCCCATTCACCGCCGGTCTTCGCGACCAGCACCTCGCCGCCGAAGCGGTTCGGGTCCGGCACCAGCATGCTGCCCTTGTCGCCATAGATCTCGATCGGCGCTTGCCGGTGTTTCGGGACATCGAAGCTCATCACGATCGAGACGACCGCCCCGCTTTCGAATTCGAGCATCCCGACCACATGGGTCGACACCTCGACTGGGATCAAGGTGCCGTTCATCGGCTGGCTGGTGACCAGACGCTCCGATTTCGGGCGCGCCGTCGAGCCCATCACGCTCGCGACCGGACCGAGCAGCTGCACGAGATCAGTGATGTAGTACGGGCCCATGTCCAGCATCGGCCCGCCGCCGCGCAAGTAATAGAAGCCCGGCGCCGGATGCCAGCGCTCGTGGCCGGGGCAGCCAAAGAAGGCGCTGCCCGCTACGGGCGTGCCGATCGCACCGTCGTCAATCAGCTTGCGCGCGGTCTGGTGCCCACCACCGAGGAAAGTGTCGGGCGCGCAGCCGATGCGAAGGTTCTTCTGCGCGGCAAGTTCCATCACCTTGCCGGCTTCCGCGACGTTGATCCCGAGCGGCTTCTCGGAATAAACGTGCTTGCCGGCGTTGAGCACCGCGAGACTGACGTCCGTATGGGCGAGCGGCACCGTGAGATTGACAACGACCTCGACGTCGTCGCGCTTGAGCAGTTGATCAACCCGCATCGCCGGCAGCCCGAAGGCCGCGCCCTGCCGCTCCGCAGCGTCGCTGCGCATATCGGCGAGCGCCTTGATTTCGATGACCGGAAAGCGCTGGGCCGCCTTCAAATAGGCGGTGCTGATATTGCCGCAGCCGATGATTCCGATGCCGACTTTTCTCATTTCGATCTCCGTGAAGTACCGTTCATCCCTTGACCGCGCCTGCGGTGAGGCCCGCGACGATGTGCTTCTGAGCCAGAAGAAACAGAATGATGGTCGGCAGGATGGTCAGCGTGATGAAGGCCAGGATCAGGTGCCACTCGGACGAATACTCGCCCTGATAAACCATGATGCCGAGCGGCCATGGATACAGCGAATCGGTGTTGAGCATCACCAGCGGCAACAGATAGGCGTTCCAGCTATTGACGAAGGTGATGGTACCGACGGTCGCCAGGATCGGTCGGGACAGCGGCAACGTCACGTAGCGGAAGAATTTGATATAGCTGCAGCCATCGACCAGCGCCGCTTCGAGCAATTCATGGGGAATGTCCTTGAAGAAGCGCCGCAGCAGCAGCACGCTCATGGCGAGGCTGAAGGCCGCCTGCGGCAGCGCAACGCCGAAATAGGTATCGAGCAGTCCGAGATCGCGCACCTTGATGAACAACGGCAGCACGGCAGTCGCTGCCGGAAACAGCAGGCCGAGCGTGAGATAGCTCAGCAGCATCGAGCTGCCGTAAAACTTGACATGGGCGAAGGTGAACGCCGCCATCGAGGCTGTGATCAGGGTCAATGTCACCGTGAGCATCGAGATGATCAGCGAATTGCGCAAGAGCTGCCAATAGCGCGCGGAGAGCAGGATATCGGCATAATTCTGCCATTCCCAGTGATGTGGCAATCCGAACGGATTTACCCGCAATTCGCCGAGCGATTTGAAGCCGCCGAGCAAGGTCGCGAGCAGCGGTACCAGCACGAAGATGGCAACGATGGCGAGGAAGGCTGCCTTGAACGGCACAGCGGGATCGAATGGCGTGCGGGTGGTCTCGGCGTTACTCATCGCGCATGAACCATCGCTTGTACGTGAAGGCAAAGGTGACGCAGATCACGAACAGAATGACACCGATGGCGCTGCCATAGCCGACCCGCATGCGCGAGATGCCGTTGTTGTAGAGGAAGCTCACCATGGTGTTGGAGGAATCCGCAGGTCCTCCGCGCGTCAGCGGCATGACGAGGTCGAACAGTTGCAGCGAGCCGACGATGGCGAAGAACACCGAGAGCCGGATCGTCGGATAGAGCAAGGGAATGACGACATGGCGCAGGGCTTGCGAGCGCGTTGCGCCGTCGATCCGCGCCGCCTCGATCAGGCTCTTGTCGAGGCTCTGGAGCGCCGCGATGAACAGCATCATGTGGAAGCCAAAATACTTCCAGACGATCACGATCAGCACCGCCAGCATCGCCGTGTCGGTCGAGGCGAGCAGATGCGGCGGCTCGGCGCCGAAGCCCCGCCAAATGGAGGCGACGAGACCGTAGTCGCCGTCATAAACGAAGCTGAAGATCAGCCCGGTCGCAATCTCGGCCAGGATATAGGGCATGAAGAACAGCATGCGCAGCGCCACCGCCCCACGAAACCGCTCGGCGAGCATCAGGGCCAGCGTCAGCGCAAGCGGCAGCTGGATCGCGAGCGAAACAGCAATGATCAGCCCATTGTTGCGCAGCGCGAGCCAGAAGGCGCGTGTCTCCAGCACGAAGCGGTAATTGTCGAAGCCGATCCAGTTGGTCGGCTTGCCGAACCCGTTCCAGTTGAAGGCCGAGTACCAGGTGGCCTCACCGATCGGCAGCACCACGAACAACGTGAACAACAGCAGTGCCGGCGGCAGGAAAAGGATCACGACGGTGAAGCGGCCGTCCCAGCTCGGGCCGCGGACTGCAGCCTGCGGGACCGTCTCGCCGGCAACGCCCATCGCCGACACGATCGCGATCCGCCGCGCCACCGTCAATTGCCCTGCTTCCACGCCGCCTGGATCGCTTTCGCAGCGTCCTGCGGGCTCATGCTGCCGCCGGCGATCTCCGCGGTGACGTCGTTGACGACACGGCCCACCGAGGGGCCGAGACTCTGGTCATAGAAGTTCTGGTGGTAATTCGACTTCGCCAGATTGGCGGCGATCAGCTTCATGAAGGAATTGTTGAGGCCGGCATCCGCGCCCTGCACCACCGGAATGATAAAATTGCCAGCCGCAAGCCGCGTCTGCACGTCCTTCGAGACGAAGTATTTCAGGAAATCGACGGCTTCCTTCGGCGAGCCTTTGGTGATCAGCCAGCCGGTGATGCCGCCGAGTGTATCCGTCGGCGCGCCCTTGCCGCCTGATACGACCGGGAAATCGAACCAGCAGATCTTGTCTTCGCTCAATCCGACCTTGTCGGCGGCGAGCGCGCGCTGCAAATGATAAACGGTGCTGATCGCGAGCGTCATCGCCGCCTTGCCGTCGCCGAAATAGCCAACGGCCTGAGGGTTCTTGAAGCCGAGAAAGCCGTTCTGGAACGGCTGGAGATCAATGAGCTGCTTGAACAGCTCACCGGATTTCTGGAAGGTCTCGCCGGCAAAGCCGCCGTCCTCGCCGCGCAGCGCCGCATCGAACGCCGCCTTGCCGCCGAGGCGCACCGCAAGATGCGTCCAGTAGAAGTGCAGCGGCCATTTGTCGGCGCCCCCGACCACGATTGGGGTCACGCCGGCCGCCTTCAACGTCTTCACGGCAGCAAGCAGATCTTCCCAACTCTTGATGGCGGCAGGATCGACCTTCGCCTTGGCCATCAGCTCCTTGTTGCAGAGGAAGCCAACTTGCGACAGCGCAGTCGGCAGACCATAAACGCGGCTACTGCTGGTAAACGCGGCAAGCGCCGCCGGTGTTAGACTGTCGCTGTAACCCTTCACTTGATCGGTGATGTCGTCGAGCACGCCGGCCTCGATCTGCGCCTTCAGGACACCGCCGGCCCAGCTGTAGATGATGTTCGGCCGGTCCTTGGATTGCAGGATGGTCGGCAGCTTGGCCTTATAGGCCTCGTTCTCGAGGAACTGCATCTCGACCTTGACGCCCGGATGCGACGCCTCGTAGGCGCGCGCAACCTCCTCCCAGATTTTCACCTGGGCCGGATTGGTCTCGATGTGCAGCCACTTTACCGTCGTGTCGGCTGCCGCGGCGTTGGCCAAAAGAAGACATACGGCAGCGGCGAGCCCCAGTTTCCCGAGCAGTCTCATCGCATTCCTCCCAACCGGCTTTTATTCTTTGACTGCAATCCTGCCCTCGATTTTTGAGGTGCGCAACTAAAATTCTGCTCTATGCACCTCACGAACGGACTGACTAAGGTCCCCGCAAGAGCGGACGTCGCATCGCAGGCAAATCGAGAGGTACCCATGGCCGCCGTTTATTCCGACCTCGCTGGCAAGGTCGTTCTCGTCACGGGTGGCGCAGCTGGAATTGGCGCTGCGATCGTGCGGCGCTTTGCGCAGCAGAACTCCAATGTCGTGTTCTTCGACATCAAGTTCGACGAGGGCCAACACCTGGCACGCGAGCTGTCGGATCAAGGTCTCAGCGCGCATTTCAAGCGCGTCGACGTGACCGATACCGCCGCGTTGCGGGCCGGCATCGCGGAGGCGCGCAACGAGCACGGCGCGATCAACATTCTCATCAACAATGCCGCGCACGACGAACGGCACAACACCGAGGAGATGACGCCCGAGTACTGGGACGACCGCATCGCGGTGAACCTGAAGCACCAGTTCTTTGCTGCGCAAGCCGCGTTGCCGGACATGAAGGCGGCGAATGCCGGCATCATCATCAATTTCGGCTCGGTGTCGTGGATAGCCGGACAAGGCGGCATGGCTGCCTACACCGCCAGCAAATCAGGCGTGATCGGTCTCACACGCTCTCTCGCGCGCGATTACGGCTCCTACAATATTCGCGTGAACGCGATAGCGCCGGGATGGATCATGACTGAGCGCCAGATCGAGAAATGGATGACGCCACAGGGTGAGGTCGAGCTGATGCAACGGCAATGCCTGAAGCGCAAGCTCGCGCCCGACGAGGTCGCGAAGTTCACCGTCTTCCTCGCTTCCGACGAGGCCTCCGCCTGCACCGCTCAGCATTACATCGTCGACGGCGGCTGGGTCTGAGATGCGTTGAGGATGGCGGGGACCGCAAGGCTAGAGCGTTGTTCGATCGGTTCGAAAGTGTCCTGCGGCACCGAACTGGTTTGAGACCTCTTGCGACGCATATATTTGCTTACGATGCCAATGACGCATCGATGTTCTTGCGACGCCGGCGCAGTCTGCTCCCCGGTGGCCTCGAAGGCGCGAAGTCGGGACATGAAACGCTACGCCGCTGGAGCCTCAATGGCCCGACACCGATGGAGCGCGTTCGCGTTCTCGATCCGGCGCCTGATCAAAGCACGATCGAACTCACTCATCGACGCGCCCTCGAGCTACTACCCGCACTGAGGGACACGAAGGTCACTGCTGCATGGGCGGGCTACATCGATTCCACGCCTGAAGGTCTGCCCGTTATAGGCCCGGTGCCGAGTTTCCCTGGTTTGATATTGGCGGCGGGCTTCAGCGGCCACGGCTTTGGCATCGGTCCGGGAGCGGGCAACCTGATCGCCGACATCGTGACCGGCGCGGCGCCAATCGTGGATCCAAGACCCTACCGGCCCGATCGCTTCGCGGGACTCAGTGTAGGAAAAGTGTCGGACTTCTAAGGTGACGCAATCTAGGCCGAGCTGAGCGCCTCGCATTAATGGAGCAAGCGGCACTATCGCAATCGTCCAACGCACATTTCAAGGCTCAGACACACCTCAGCACTCTCGCGGTTCAATTTGCCCGAGCTTTGCTTGATCTCTACTCTCTTGCCACCCTCTTGATCCGAGAGGGCGCAGGGAAGGCCGGGTGCTGACCTCGCACCCGCGGTCCGCTGCGCGAAAAGCACACGCAGGAAAACCGCACAGCAGCATACAGGTGGTGTGCCAATCACTCGGCCTTCCCTGCGCGGTGGCTTTACGGCTTATGCCGTGCTCTCCCAGGAGCCGAGTTCCTGCTGGCCTCCCTCACTCTCACGAAAGTCACGGCACCGCGCCGGTTGACGCGAATGCCGCCTCCGCAAGAGCTTGACCGTAGCAACGACGGCCAGGACCACACGGTTTTGCCGTACGCACGGCTCGCTTGCTCACCGCATTATCTCCCGGATTTGTCGACGTTGCCGGAAGAATGCTGGCGAGACGAGCCTGACAGCGCCGCTCGTCTGGCACGAAGCCTGAGGGCTCACGGAGAGCAATCCGCCCTGCCCTTAGCCTCGTGCCCGAACGCTGTCGCGTCCACCGCAAGCCCGGCTCGCGAAAATGACGACCACATGATCGCCCCTCTTGGTCGAGCCGGGATGGGCGACACATACGACAAATCCGAATTTCGGCAAAGCGAAATATTTAGCCGGTAGGCGTTGACAGCGGGCGACACAAGCCGGGACCGCGTCTGATACGCATCAGGATGAGACGTGGTTCGGCATCAGAAATCAGGACCACGTTTCTCGGGACAACCTGTCACAGAAATTATCGGTGTCTTACTTACGGGTGCAGTCCGGTCCAGCACTGTCACCGTAATTACGGGAATTTGTTCCCGGCACGTTTTGCATTCAAAGCAATCTCATCTCGTCGTCTTCATCCCATTCGAGATCGCAGAGGACCTCAATTTCAATCGAGGTCTCGCCGTTGAAGTGTTAGCACTCAGCGAGTACGCTTCTTGATCGTTAGCCTACTTCGGAGTTAGGCCACGCTCCTTCCGCCATTTCTCCCTTGCCACGGGATCATCATGATCATACTTGATAATTATCTCGACGTCCTGATAGTTGCTTTTTTGAAGACCGACACCCGATATGTTCGGTATCGTGACTTGTAACTTGCGAGGTGAAAGCCAATTTACGATTGGGCGAGCCTCAGACCGTCCGTAGTAATCAACGACAAGAACGTCGTTCTCGTATTCTGCTTTCTCGAATCGACTACCAAGCGGAATTTCTTTCGTCTTACTAAATCGCTCTAGCCGAACTGTATCCGTCGATACGGCGACTTGGCCCGATGTACACATGCCCTCCTGAACTAAGGCGACCCACGCCTGATCCGGCGATACCGACTTCGCTATCGTTTCACGTTCGCATGAGAGAACGTCTTGCGCCACTGCAGGTCCCTCCAAAAGCAATCCCATTGCGCCAACGATTAGGCATCGATAGACAACGGCCGACCTCGGCCAAGCGCTGCTTGAACTATGGCGTCCCATTGATCCGACCCGATTGAAAGAGCTGATACCCCAACTTTGTATTGAAGACGTTGCGGGCAGGCAGAGACTTGTACGTTGCATCCATCTGGACGTTGCCAAAATTAGACTTGGCCCATGCGTAGTTATTCTCAACGCTAAGAAGTGTAGGTTCAGGTATTCCTGCCGCGGCAGCAAAAAGTCCTATGCCGACCGTTGCATAGTCGATGAACGCGGGGGTGGGCAAGCGATCTGTATCAACTCTTTGCACGTCCCAACTCTTTCCTTGTCCAAATTTCCCTAAATCGAGATAACCACCCTTTTTACCTTCGTCGACAAAGAATGCTGGATCGACATCGCTCGGGCGCATCATTGGTTGCCCCAAGTAGTCCAATACTTGCTGACCTTGATCATCTAAGAATGGCACGGCTTGACGGCTTTTGAACTGAGAGTTGAACAAGTAGCCAAACGCACCGGTAACGGCTCCGTTCGCGAACTTGCCGCCCCCTGCAACCGACGCCACACCACCGAGGACCGTGTTGGCAGTCAGCGCCGCGGCACCGTCCAGCTTATTGATGGTGGGTCGCGCTGCAGCAGTCACCCCAGCCGACAACGCGCCGGACTGACAGCTTCCACCGGAAGCGACCGATGACCCGCATCCAACGGCCGCATGACCTGCCACATTGAATGCGTATTCGGACGTACCAAAAGCAGGCTGAATATGGTTGGTGAAGCTAAAGGACGACGGATCTCCCGTCGCGACGACATTAGTCAAGCCGCCCACCACGGCGAAGGCGAAAGCTGTTGCCCCTGCAATTAATCCCGCCTTGAGCGCCTGACTTAAACTCCCTCCCGATATGCCTGTCACGATGGCGGAGCCAGCAAAAGCCGCAAAGTATGGGCCAATCAGCGGCGTCAGAGCCACGGTGATCGCGATTTGCGCGATCGCCATGATATTGTTCTTGATGAAATTGCCGACCGCTGTGAACGCCTTGCCGATCCAGCCGAACCAGTTCGAGAACCAGCTGAACCCGTTTGGATCTGTGAAAGCGAGCGGGTCGTTGCCGACGTAGGAGTACCGGTTCCAGCCCTGCATGTTCATGGGGTCGGTTACCGTCGGATCGGCCGAGGTGAACCTTGCCAGCAGAGGATCGTAGACGCGCCCGTTGAGATGCACGAGGCCGCCGATCGAGAGCTGTTCCTCGCCGGTAAAGCCGCGCGTGGACTGGCTGCTGATGCTGCCGGTGGTGTCGTCAGTGCCGTTCGGGTTGCGCCGCTTGCCCCAGGCGTCGTAGCTGAGGCGCTCGACCACCAGCGCGTTCTCATTGGTGATGACCGAGATCGAGCCGAGCTGGTCGGTGTGGAAGTAGCGCGTCGTCAGTGTTTCGGACGCCGTCTGCAGCGTGCGCATGCCGACCTTGGCATTGCCGACCGCGAGAAGGCGGAGTTGCAACTATCTAGCGGCGGCGAGCGCGTTCGGCTCGGCGCGGCATGAGCGCCGCACCAGAAACATCGAACACAACCCCATGCACAGTAGCCGCGGCCCCGCGGGATCAACGACTTATGCGCGTTACGGTGCGGTTTGACTCGTCGGGCAAAACAGGGGCATTACGTCATCTTGGGAAAATCCGTCGGAAGCGTTGTCGGGGCTCTCCACTCGGGCCGCCTGCCCCGGCGTCTCGCCCCCGGCGAGCGCGTGCTTCTCGTCATCCGCCTGGAACGGCTTGAGCTTGCGGGGATCAAGTTTGGGTCTGGGCTTGCGATTCAATCCCTTAGGCCCGTGAGCTTCCCCGCCTTGATCCAGTCATGCAGAAGCTTGCGCGCTATCCCGAGCTTGGGGCCACAGGCAGGACGCCTCCGCCGCCTTCAGCACGCTTGATCGCCTTCAATTTATAGGCCGTCGGAAATTTGTCTGCCATCGGTCATCCTCGGGGACAACCTGTAGGCTCACACACCGATCAATTCGATAATTTTAGAGACGCCGTTGTCCTCCTAGCTCCTCGGCTTGGCGAAATAGGGCCTCTATTCGATTGACCACACTGTCGTACGCTGCGCCGGCCTCTGCATCATTCTCGCGGCGGGCTGCCTGTCGTGTCTCGCAACCCAATGCCGTTGAGACAAACTCAAGAAGCGCCTCCTCCAGCTGTGGATCATGCTTGGTGGGCGGCGGACTGTTCAAGATGACGGCGTACCGATCTTGAGAGGGCGGCAGATCGTTGAAGTTGATTATACGACGAGAAGCATCGAGGCCAATAATCTCCATTCTCTTTATAAATATGCGATGCTCTCGTTGAATACGGGCCTGATTGAGCACTTTGAAACCTCGCTCTCGCAGGAATTTTTCAATGTCCTCCTCCAACAGCGCTTGATCTTTCTTGCAGACAAATTGAAACGATAAGTCTGCACGTACGACATTTGACTCAGAATGGACCTGCGTGATGGAGAACGTGATCATGGCCAGGCAGGTTCCAATCAATAGCAATCGCTTCTTCATCATGTCCGCTCATCGAGGAGGAGGAGGCGCGTTCGGGTTTGCAATAGCGCCGTAGGATGACCACTGGCCCACCGAGCTAACATATTGCCCAATTGCAAGATCGCGGAGCAGAAAACCACCTTTTCCAGCAACCAAGTTCACTTCGGCCATGAAGCTGGATGTGTTCATGCCTGCCCCGACAGTATCGATGAAAATCGTCGATCCTTCAACCACCACGGTTCGTGTGACGCTGCCACAGCAAAACATATGCTCACTCTCGGTCACGTTCGTAATGGAGAGATTATCAGGGTTTGCGTATGTTCTGATCGGGTTGCCCCCTATCACCATATACCTAGTGCCGCTCTCAATCACGCTTCCCTCCGGCTGTCCCGGAAATGCATTGCGTAACAGGCCGTCATATACGACGCTTGCGGTGCAGCCTGCTTCGGAGGTATCGCAGATGCGCGCTCGATTTGCATAAGAGTGCGAGGCTTCATTGAATAGATATCCGAACGCACCCGTGATCGCACCATTCGCGAACTTGCCGCCGCCGGCAACCGAAGCAAGGCCGCCAGCTACCGCAGAAACTATGGTACCCCCCATTCTGTCACCGAGATCGGCCTGCGGATGGGGGAAAATTGAACTCGTCAAAGGCGACAACGCCGAGCCGACTGCCCCCGACAATGCTCCCGATCCACACGAACCTCCCGACGCCACCGACGATGCGCAACCTACCGCGGCGTGGCCAGCAATGTTTTCAGCATAGGCAATCGGATTCTTCAGCCCCTGAGCAGCCCCTGGCGTCAGACTCCCGATCTCATAGAACGCGAACGCGGTTACACCAGCGATTAGCCCGGCTTTCAATATTTGACCCAGATTACCACCGGATAGGCCTGTAGCGATGATTGCGCCGCCCACGGCCGAAGCCACTGCAACCCCTCCTTGAGTCAGGAGTCCGGCTAACGCCCCGCCCGGTCCAAGTATCGACGATAGTAAGATCGTCGCGCCGATCTGGAGGATCGCCCTGGCGATAGCGTTTGTCGCGAAAAAGTGCGTGACGGCGTGGACGGCACTGGATATGCCGCTGCCGATATGCTGCCAGAAGCAGCCGAGGAAGCAGTGGCCGGACGGATCGGTGAAGGTCAGCGGATCGTTGCCGACGTACGAGTAACGGTTCCATCCCTGCGTGCTGTAGGGGCTTTCGATCATCGTGTCCGCGGACGTGAACCTCGCCAGCAACGCGTCGTAGACACGCCCGTTGAGGTGCACGAGACTGCCAACCGAGAGCTCTTCCTCGCCAGTGAATCCGCGCGTGGTCTGGCTGGTGATGCTGCCCGTGGTATCGTCGGTACCGTTCGGATTGCGCCGCTTGCCCCAGGCGTCGTAGGAGAGCCGCTCCACCACAAGGGCGTTCTCGTCGGTGATGACCGAGATCGAGCCGAGATGGTCGGTGTGGAAGTAGCGCGTGGTCAGTGTCTCGGAGGCCGTTTGCAGCACCCGCATGCCGACCTTGGCGTTGCCGACCGAGAGATAATCGGTCCACTTTTGCGAGACCTGGCCGGGGTTGGCGACCTCGGCCAGCACACCGAATGCGCCGATGTAGAGCGTGGTGCCCTCCGGCGTCACCTGCTTGACGCGCTGGTGCTCGGTATCGTCGACGAAGCCAATGGTGCGGGTGCCCTGCGTGATCGACGCCGGCTTGTTGTAGGAGGTCCAGGCAATGGTGCGGTTCAGCCCCGAGGTCTGGTTGCCGTTGAGGTCGTAGGTGAAGGTCGTCGAGATCAGCCCGTTGGTGACGCTCGAGACCGCATGCGGCAGCGCTTGCCCGGCCGTGGGATAGTTGTAAGTGCCGACGTCGGACTTCGTCAGCATGTTGCCGATCGCGCTGTAGCTGAAGGTCTTGGCCAGCGGCGTCGGCGTCAGGCTGACCGTCGAGGAGGCCAGCCGGTTCAGCGTGTCGTAGGTGAAGGTCTCCGAGAGGTTGGTATTGGCTTCGCTGCGCGACAGCGGGTTGCCGAGCTTGTCATAGGTGTAGGACAGGTTCTGCACCGCGGTGCCGGCGCCGCTGCCCGTGGTGAGGCCGCTCAGCCGCCCGGTGGTCGGTTCAAAGCTGCGATTGGTGACGAGGCCGTTGCCCGAGGTGAGCTGCGTCAGATGCCCTTCGGCATCCATCGCGTTCGCGGTCCAGTAGGACTGGCTGGTCGCATCGTCGGAGAGCTGATTAGCAAAGCCGAGCGTGTTATAGCCGTAGCGCGCGGTGAAGCCGGAGGGGTAGCTGACCTTCGTGAGGCGGCTTTGGGCATCATAGGTGGCGCCCATCACATAGGTCGAGCCGTCGATGGTGGTCGAGACCTGCGTGGGGCGGCCGAGCGTGTCGTAGGA
>NZ_JADPJG010000002.1:731535-773614 GCF_023073335.1 Bradyrhizobium sp. 21 | reverse complement strand
AAAGCCATTGCCGGCGCCCGCCGTAATGCCGGAGGAGGCCGGCTTGCCGATGCCGTTGGCGGCGGTGTCATAGGTCCAGATGCTGGTCACGTCAGCCTCGACCCGCTGCACCATGCGGTCGAGCTTGTCGTAGGTCAGCGTCGTCACCTGGCTCTTGGCATCGGTCTGGCTGATCAGAAGCCCGAGCGTGTTGTAAGAGTAGGTCCAATGGCCGAGATCGGGATCGGAGCTCGCGATCTTGCGGCCACGCAGGTCGAAGGTCGCGCTCACCAAATTGCCGGCCGAGTCTGTCGTGGTCAGCATGTTGCCGACCGCATCATAGGCGAACGTCTGGGTGTTGCTCTGGGCGTCGGTGACCGAGACCACCTTGCCCTGGCTGTTCTTGGTCACCGTGCGGGTCTGGCTGAGCGCATTGGTCTCGACCAAGGTCAGGCCGTGATAAGCGCTTTGCGAGACATTGCCATCAGGCTTGGTCTCGGTCAGGATCCGGCCGAGCGTGTCATAGGTGTAGGTGGTGTATTGCGGCGTGCCGCCGCTCACGAAGTAGGGACGGCTGGCCTGGGTCAGGCGGCCGAGCGCGTCATAGGTGCGGGTCGCACGCACCGTCGAGCCGTCAAAACCCAGCGTCTCGCGGCCGAGCTCGCGCTCGAGCTGATCGAAATAGACCGTCGTCTTTGGCCCGATGACCGTCGCGCCGTCGGCGGCATAGGGCGTCTCGGTGACCAGATAGCTCGCACCCGACAAGCAGGTCGCGGTACCGCCGTTCACGCCGTTGCAAAAGGAATAGCTCCACTTGGACTGGGTGCCGTCGGCGCGGACCTCCTGGATCTTGCGGCCGAAGCTGTCGTAGGCCCACGTCGTGGTCAGCCCGTTCGGCCCGGTGTGGCTGGTCGGCTTGCCAAACCGGGCGTCGTACTGGAAGCTCTCGCTTTGGCTGAGGGCGTTGGTGTTGGTGGTGTTGAACTGGCCTTTGGCATCGAAGGCGCTGCTCGAGGAGCGCGTCGTGATATCGGCTCCGCTCACCGTCACCGAAACCTTGTTGCCAAAGCTGTCGTAGCCGTAATCGGTCTGGAGCCGCAGCGCCGGGGTGTCGGGCTCGACCACCTCCTGGTTCAGCACCCCTTGCGCGTCATAGGCGAAGGAGGAGGTTCGCGTGATGGTGCTTGCGGCCCAGAGCGGGCTAGACGATAGCAGGACAACGGCAGCCGCAACCGACGACTTCGCGATCTTCAACATTGCTTATTCCCCAAGCCCCAGAGTGCCAATCATCCAGATGGTCGAAAACAACGCACTCACGCAAAACGCTGACACGCAAATCCCCGCAAGAGGCGGATGGTCTCCGCCACCCCCTCACCCGCTATGGCGCGACGTTGCTGACCGTCGCCCGCGTCAACCGGCCGAGATACCAGAGGCTCGGATTGTTGGTGTAGGTGTTGTTGGTCGTCTTGCTGAAGCCATCTGGCGTCGAGACCACGACCTGTGTCGCATTGAGATAGGCGTCGTACTGGTTCGACGTCGTCACCGTCGGCAGCGCCGAGCCATCCAGATCGGCGCCGCTCGAGACGTTCTGCGTCAGGTAGACGTGATATGGCGCGGTGCCGCCCGTATCGTAGGATTGATACGTGTTGGTCGATTGCCCGAGCGTCTGGGTCCCCAGTGCGCGTTTCGTGGACGACACCAGGCCGATGAAGGGGAAATCCTGCCGGTAGGTCGTCGTATCCGCGATGCCGGTCTGAAGGTCCTTCACCGACGTCTGGCTAAAGCCGAGAAAGCCGCGACCTTGCGCATGGAGCCTTGCGGCGGAGTAGGTGTAGGACGAGCTGTAAACTCCACCGACGCCGTTGGACGCATTGACCCGAGAAACGACGTACATCGGCAGCTGCACATCCTGCACGGGGTATGTCGAGCCGGTGCCCTTGGTGTAGACCGCCGCGTGCGTCAGCACGTCGTAAGTGAAGGTCGTCGTGGCGCCGAGACCATTTGTCACCGACGTGATCGTGTCGCCGACCGGCCCCGGGACGGTGAACAAGGCGGTGGAATGGTCGCGGATGAAGGCCATGCCCGACTTGCCGGTCCCGATGAAGTCGCCCATAAGCACCGCCCAGGACTTGTTGGGCGGAAGGCTGAACATCTGGCCGTTCAGGTAACCCGCGTACGCGCCCGCCGCGAACGAGCCGTTCCCTTTGCTGGTGAGGATGTAGTAGCAACAATCGTCCGCCAGCACGAGATCGCTCATCCCGTCGCCGTTGAAGTCGCCGGTGAAGGTGATGTAGCCGCCGCTAACGGGAGTTCCGAAGTTGTAGCCGTTCGGATTGGCCGAGACGATCTCGGTGAAGGCGCCGTTGCCCAGGCTCAGGAAAACGTGGCTGGTCCCGCCGTTCATGAGGAGGATGTCGGTCTGCCCATCGCCGTTGTAGTCGCCGACGAACGGAGTGTTGTACGCCGTCGGCGTCGTGCCAAAGTTCGTTCCCGCTTCGTAGGCATTGTCGACGGTCCCGAAAGTGCCGTCGCCGTTGCTCAGCAGCGTATAATAGCGGGTCGAACCAAAGAAAGTGAAATCGGTCCGGCCGTCGCCGTTGAAGTCACCGGCGAAGGCGGCATAGTTGCCCGATGTATAGAAGGATCCCCGCGGACCACCCTGCAACCAGGTATCCTGCATTCCATTGGGACCGCCGAAACTCCAGCCGTTCGGAATCGCGACCGAGGTCTGCGTGAATGTTCCGTCGCACTTGCTGAACAACGTCCAGACGTTGGAGCTTCCGATAATGGCGACATCGGTGCAGCCGTCGGCGTTGTAGTCCCCGGAAAGGACGAAATAATGCAGGCCGGGTTGTGCGCCGAAATTGCTTCCCAGCGGGTATTTATAGTTTCCGCCGGTGAACGTCCCGTCGCCATTGCTGATGAGGGTATAGTAGCCATCGTTGCTGAGCATACCCAGGTCGACCTTGCCATCGCCGTTGAAGTCCCCCGTAATCGGCGTCGTGACCGACGAGGGCATCCCGCCGAAATTCCAGTTGTTCGGGTATTTGTAGGCCGAGCCGGCGAACGTTCCGTCGCCATTTGCAAGCCAGACATAATAGGCGTCGTTGCTGAGCATCAGAATGTCGGTCTTGCCGTCGCCGTTGACGTCTGCCGATATCGGGTCGCGGATCGACTGCGGCGGCGTGCCAAAATCCCAGTTGTTGGGATTGGCCTGGTTTACTTGCGCGAATGCGGGAGAGCCGCTGCCGGTCCATTGGAATGTCGTCGCCGGCAAGCAGGAATTGCCGGCCCCGCAGGCGGCCACCGAAGTCACCTCCGAGCGCCCACTCGACGCGCTCAACTGATACGTCAGCTTGTAGTCGGTGATCTGCGAGCTGCCGGAGAAGGTCTTGACGTCGGTCAGCCGCTTGGTGGTCTGAACAAATCCCCCGCCCCGGTACTGAGGCACGACATCCGGCCGCGTCTCATAGACGAACTGCACGGAGTTGTAGGGGCTGAGCGAAGCGGCAGCGTTGCCCGTATAGTCGATTCTGAGGGGATAGAATTCGGTGGCGCTGTTCTGGTGCGTGACCGTGAAGTAGTTGCCCTTGGTATCGCTGACCTTGCTGACTCCCCAGACCAGGATCGCGACCCGGCCCGGTGCCCTGAATTGTGAA
Organism: Bradyrhizobium sp. 21; assembly: GCF_023073335.1. Lineage (GTDB taxonomy): Bacteria > Pseudomonadota > Alphaproteobacteria > Rhizobiales > Xanthobacteraceae > Bradyrhizobium. The sequence continues at coordinate 769,976 of NZ_JADPJG010000002.1, read as the reverse complement.
TCAGCCGAGTGGCCAAACTCCAGGAGCTGACCCGATTTGGTGTGCACCTCGAACCAATCCGGTCCACTGCCGGAACCGTGCGCGATGATCTTCGAGTATGCCTCGACTTCCGTCCGGTACTCCGTGCCATCGGCACCGTAAGCGCCACTGACCGCGACGAGCCGTTGCCCATCCATGCAGTACCGGTCGTTCTGGTCATAGCTCATCGCGCCGACCGTCCCATCCTGCGCCTTGGTGCGCAGACAGCGCGTCATCTGGGGCAATCCGGAAAGCGACCAACCGACTCCGAGCAGGCCGTTCGCACCTTGGCTCGTGTATTCCAACGACAGCGACGGCGCCAAGCCGGAGGTCCCGGGCGGCAACGCGATCGGAATCGAATACGTCCCCGCTCCCGTTGGACTCACCGCAGCATTGCCGGGCAGCGACATGACGCCCGAATAGCTCGGGCAGCTTCCCAAAACGAGCGCGACCAACGCCGAGACGAGCTCAATGCAGTTCCTGCGCAACGCCGGCCGCCCCGAGTTTCTGCTCATTTTTCATTCCCGCTTAAGATGCCTCTGCCTATTAATACATTCTGTAATTGTCCGCGAAAGTACAACGCGCCCGCGACAGGATTTATCCAGAGCTTTTTTTGAACTTTCACGCTGTCACTGCGTGGTCGCATTCCGCTTTCGTCGCGCGTGGATTCGCTAAGGTGCAACATTCGTCACGGTCGCCCGCGTCAGCCGGCCGAGATACCAGTTGGTCGGATCATTGGCATAGGTGCTGTTGCTCGTCTTGCTGAAGCCATCCGGCGTCGACACCACCACCTGCGTCGCGTTGAGATAGGCGTCGTACTGATTCGAGGTCGTCACCGTGGGCAAGCTCGATCCGTCCAGGTCCGCACCACCCGAGACGTTCTGAGTGAGCCAGACCCGGTATGGTGCGGCCGTGACACTCGCCGCAGTCACGCTGCCCGCTCCGCTCGCATTGCCGAACTGGTAGGTATTGCTGGATTGGCCGAGCGTCTGCGGACCGACGGCCCGCGTCGTCGACGCGACGAGACCAATATGAGGAAAGTCCTGACGATAATTCGTGGTGTCGACGATGTTGGTCTGGAGATCCTTGATCGTCGTCTGCCGAAAACCGAGAAAGCCGCGGCCGCTCAGGTCCGTCTTGGCCCCGGCGTAGATGTAGGACGAACTGTAATTGCCTCCGAGGCCGTTCGAGCTATCCACCCGCGAGACGACGTAGAGTGGCGCCTGGACGTCCATCTGCGGATAGACCGCGGTCGCATCCTTTGCGTATGCCGAGCTATCCGTCAGTGGAAGATAACTGATCGCGGTCGATGCTCCCAATCCGCTGGTGACGCTCGACAGGGTCATGGGAAGCGCCGAGGAAAGCTGCGTCACCGTCGACCAACCGTTCACGCCGACGTAGTAGCCGATCACGTCCTTGCGTCCCTTGCCGCTGGTGTCGGCTATCGTCACCGCAAAGCCGCTCCAGTTCCCGGTGATGTTCCAGGGCGCGATCGCCGCAAACGTGCCATCCGCCCTGGACAACGCGACATCGAACGTCCAGCCGTTGACGCCGATGTAGGACGCGATCAGGTCGGCTGCTCCGTCGCCATTGACGTCAGCCACAGCGAAGGTGAAACCGCTCCAGTTGCCGGCGCTGAACCAGGTATTGGCCGACGCGAAGCCGCCGTCGCCGCGAGACACGGCAAACGCAACGCTCCAGCCGTTCACGCCGATATAGGACGCAACGAGGTCCGCACGGCCGTCACCATTGATGTCTGCCGTCGAAAAACTGAAGCCGCTCCAATTCCCCGTCAGAGACCAGAGCACGGGGACCGCAAAGGTGCCGTCGCCATTGGCAAGCTTGACTGCCACGGACCAGCCATTGACGCCGATATACGACGCGATGAGGTCGGGACGGCCGTCGCCGTTGACATCGGCCGCGGAGAAGGTGAAGCCGCTCCAATTGCCTGACGTGAACGACGCCGTCGGCGCAGCAAGCGTGCCGTCGCCAACCGAATGCCGGAAACCGACCGACCAGCCATTGACATCGACATAGGATGCGACGACGTCGGCCCTTCCATCACTGTCGACATCTCCGACCGCGGCGGAGAAGCCGCTCCAGTTGCCGGCCGAAGCCGACGCGCTCACCGCCGAGAAGCCGGTGCCTGTCGACAAGGCGGTGGCGACGCTCCAGCCGTTCACCCCGATATAATTTGCGATCAGGTCATCCTTCCCGTCGCCGTTGACGTCGCCGGTAAAGAACGTGAATCCGCTCCAGTTGCCGGTTGTCGACCAGAGCGTGGGCGCGGCGAACGCGCCGTTCCCCTGCGCCAGGGAGATCGCGACCGACCAGCCGCTCGTTCCGATGAAATAGGCCAGGATGTCGGCCTTTCCGTCTCCATTGACGTCGGCTGTCGCGAAAGTAAATCCGCTCCAATTGCCGCTGACGAAGGCGGAGGTATGCGAATTGAACTGGGCATTATCGCTGCTCGACCATGCGAAATTCGTGCTCGGCAGGCAGGCGCCGCCAGCGCAAGCCTTCACGGAGCTCAACTGCGATCGGTTGGTCGCGGAGCTCTGCTGATATGTGAGCTGATAATCGCTGATGAGCGTGCTGCCAGCATAGGTCTGGACATTGGTGAGGCGCACCGCCGGCCGGACGAGCAAGCCGGCCGCATAGACCGGCACGGCATCGGGACGGCTCGCATAGACGAATTGCACTGAATTGTAGGCCGCAAGACCGGCGGAATCGTTCGCCGTGTAGTCGATCCGGCTCGGATAGGCCAGACCGTTCGCCGCATCGTTCGTGTAGGTGATCTTGAAATAGTTTGCCTTGATATCGGAGACCTTGTTGACGTACCACGTGCGGACCGCGCTCTTGCCCTGCGCCGAGATGCGCGAATCCGCGCTGTTGCCGATCTGAATGATCTGGCCGGACTTCGTACGAACTTCGAACCAGATCGGGCCCGCGCCGGAATTGCCATGCGCGATCACGCGCGAGAAGGTCTCTACCTCCGTGCGATATTCCGAACCGTCGGCTCCATAGGCGCCGCTGACGGCGACCAGCCGCTGCCCCTCGAGACAGAAACGGTCATTGGCATCGTCATTGACTCGCCCCCCGGATCCGTCCTGTGCCGTGGTTCTGGGACAGCGTGCAATCGAAGGCAGGCCCGAGAGCGTCCAGCCTATACCCAAAAATCCGTTGCCGCCCTGACTGCTGTAGTCGAGCGAGAGCGACGGCATCATGCCCGCAGTGCCGGGCGGCACGGCGATCGGCAGCGAGTAGGTCGCCGCGCCCATCGGGCTCACGCCGAAACCTCCCGGCAGCGACATGATGCCCGTCACGCCGGATGTGACGCCGGCGGCCAGCAGCAGGGCCGCCGAAGCCAGTGAGACCGCACCTCGTTTCAGCGCCGCAAGATGATGCAACCGCGCGCCCATGTTCATCTGCCGTCCTCCCTTCGAAGCGGTCAGATTCCAGGTGTGTAGGTGATGACGATAATGCCCTGCGCGCCGGCGCCGCCGGTGTCGTTCACGCTCGCCGAACCGCCACCGCCGGCACCATAAAGACCACCAGCGCCGCCGGGGCGTCCGACAGACGTCGAGGGCCACAGCGTACCTGCGCCGCCGCCGCCGCCGCCGCCGCCTGAACCGCCGACGGCCGCGCTTCCCGTATAGGCAGAGCCGTTCCAGACGTTGGAAGCGGTCCACTCCGTGCCGGCTCCGCCGCTTCCTCCGCCGCAAACCCCGGTGTAGCCACCCGAACCGCCACCGCCATTCGTGCCTGGCGCGCAGCTGTTATAGCTGCTCGCAGCACCACCAGTGCCGCTATAGCCGCTGTTTCCGCCGGTGCCTCCGACATAGTTGCTGTTGCTTCCGCCCACGGTGCCGTTGTCGCCGCCACCACCACCCGCACCGCTCGAATAATTACCACCGCCATAAGCGCCGCCAGCGGCGCCGGGGCCGAGCCGCCCCGCGGCACCGCCGCCGCCGCCGCCACCCGGCGCGCTCGTGCCGCCGGCACCACCGGAATATTTGACAGTGCCGATTCCGCTAGCGGCCGGGCCACCCGCGCCGCCCGCATGGGCAGCGCAGGCGGCGCCGACGGTGTCGTTGGTCCCTCCGCTGCCACCCTTTGCGGCGACCGGCGCGGCCGCGAAAGACGCAGCCCCGAACCAGCTGTCGCCGCCCACAGCACCGTAGCCGCCGGATGAACCACCGGTGCCGACGTGATAAGCGACCGATGTACCTGGCGTGAGCGCAAGATTGCTGACCGACGAATACGCACCGCCACCGCCGGCGCCGCCGCCGCAATTGTACCCGACAGCGCCCTCGCCGCCGCCGCCGATCAGCTCGATCTTGTTGATCGCATTATTCCAGTCGGCCGGGACGGTCCAGGCGCTGCCCGATAACAGGAAGATCGTCTTGGGTTGCCTGACCACGCAGCTCTGACTGGTGAAGCTTCCGCTCAACAGGCCGCTCGCGCCACAGGTGCGGGTTTCGGATGCAGCGCTGCAAGTGTTGGGTGCGGGTATCGCCGCCGACGAATAGGCAGTCACGCTCTGTCCCTGCGCGATCGTCCCGCCCCACGGAAGCGCACAAATCGCCGAGCAAGTCTGGGTCCAGTAGCTGCCGCTGAGAACGCCGTTCGTGCAGCTGCGCGTCTGGGCGATCGATGCGCAGGACTGCCCGACCGGCGGATTGGCCGCCGAATAGGCCGTGACGCTCTCGCCCAGCGCGATCGAGCTTCCCCAGGGAACGCTGCAATATTGGCCGGCCTCTCCCGGCGCCTGCGACGTGACCGTGGCCCGCGTCAGGCGGCCCAGATACCAGTTCGATATGTCGTTGGTGTAGGTGTTGTTCGTGGTCTTGCTGAAGCCGTCCGCCGTCGACACCACGACCTGCGTCGCGTTCAGAAAGCTGTCGTACTGGTTCGACGTCGTCACCGTCGGCAAAGCCGAGCCGTCGAGGTCGGCGCCGCTCGACACGTTCTGGGACAGCGAGACGCGATAGGGCGCCGAATTGAGGCTTGGCGTGCTGATGCTGGCAGCTCCAGCGGCATTGCTGAACTGATAGGTGTTGGTGGACTGGCCGAGCGTCTGCGATCCGACCGTCCGCGATGTCGAGGCCACCAGACCGAGATACGGAAAGTCCTGACGATAGTTTGTCGTGTCGGAGATTCCGGTCTGCACATCCGTGATGCCGGTCTTGCGGAAGCCGAGGAAGCCGCGGCCGCTCAGATCGACCTTGGCACCGGCGTAGCTGTAGGTCGAGCTATAGGTGCCGCCGACACCGTTGGAAGTGTCGACGCGCGAAGCCGTGTACAACGGCGACTGCACGTCGAGTTGCGGGAAGACTGCCGACGCGTCCTTTGTATAGGCGACGCCGCTGCTCAAGGAGGCGTAGGTGATCGATGTTGTGGTTCCGAGACCGCCGGTGACCTTCGTCAGCAGATCCGGATAAGGCGTGCTTGGCTGGTGGATGAGCAGGCCGAGCCTTCCGCTGCCATCCATATATTGCTGGATCAGGCCCGACTTGCCGACTCCCGCAAGATCGGCCGGGATCAGGCCGGGCGAGCCTGAACCATTCGAGTTGTAGCCTTGGCCCATGCTTTGCGAGCCGACCGTGAAGGTACCGTCACCGTTCGAGAGATAGGTCAAGATGGCGAGCGTTCCGCTGTTATTCCACTGCGCGATCAGGTCGCCCTTCCCGTCGCCGTTCAGGTCAAGCGCGATCAGGTCCGGCCCGCCGGTGCCCGTCGAATTGAAGCCGTAGCCGGGGAAGGTCTGATAGCTCGTCGTGAACGTCCCATCTCCTTTAGAGATGTGAACGAAGGCGGCGAAAGTGCCGCCGTTGTTGTACTGCTGAATGAGGTCGGTCTTGCCATCGCCATTGACATCGAGAGGCACGAGCCCGGGTCCACCGAGCCCCGTTGAATCATAGCCTTGGCCGAGGTTCTGAGAGCCGGCGGTGAACGTGCCATCGCCGTTGGAGATGTAGGTGAGGAGGGCGAGTACGCCACCATTATTCCACTGTGCGATGAGGTCGCCTTTGCCGTCACCGTTCAGATCTGCCGGAAATAGTCCAGGACCGTTTCCGGTCGAGTTGTATCCGTAACCCGGAAAAGTCTGATAGTGGGTCGAGAAGGTGCCGTCGCCATTGGACAGATAGGTGAAGACAGCGAAATACCCGCCGTTGTTGTATTGCTGAACGAGATCGGTTCTTCCGTCGCCGTTCAAATCGACCGCGATCAGCCCGGGCCCGCCTTGACCGGTGGAGTTGAACCCCTGGCCCATGTTCTGAATCCCGGCCGTGAAGGTACCGTCTCCGTTCGAGATATACGTGAAGAGATAGAGAGTGCCTGGACCATTATTCCATTGTTGAATCAGGTCCGTCTTTCCGTCGCCATTGAGGTCCAGCGGAATTAGGCCTGGTCCACCCCCGCTTCCAATCGAGTCGAAACCGAAGCCGGAAAACTCCTGACTGCGGAACGTGAAGGTGCCGTCGCCGTTCGACCGGTAGGTCATCAGATTGACATAGCCGGCGTGATTCCATGGCTGGATCAGGTCGGTCCTTCCATCGCCGTCGAAATCGGCGGCGATCAGGCCCGGCCCTCCTGTTACGACGCCATAGGTTCCGCACCTTTGGCCGCAGCCGCCCGGCACAGTGCTGATGGACGTGCTGTTGAAGCCCTGCCCCGTCGCGTAATAGGAGGGGTTGAAACCGACAGCGGTGTCCTGCCAGTTGAAACTCGTGGCGGGAAAGCAGTTGGGCGTGGCCGCACCGTCGCAGGTCTGGACATTGATCAGGCGGGAACGGCCCGTTCCCGGCGAGGTCTGATAGCTCAGGCGATAATCGGAGACCGCCGTCGAGCCGGTGAACGTCTTGATGTTGGTGAGCCGCACGGTGGTCTTGCTGAGCGAGCCCGCCTGGTACTGCGGACTGACATCGGGCCGCGCCGCGTAGGTGAACTGCACCGAATTGTAGGCAGCGACCGAGGCCGCGCTGTTGCCGGTATAGTCCATCCTGGCCGGATAGAACTGGCCGTTGGCCGCATCGTTGGTGTAGGTGACCGTGTAATAGTTGCTCTTGGTGTCGCTGATCTTGTTCAGCGCCCAGACCCGGACCGAGCCCTTGCCCTGCGCGAGCACTTGCGAGTTCGCACCATTGCCGAACTCCATGGTCTGGCCGGATTTCGTGTGCACCTCGAACCACGCCGGACCCGTCCCGGTCGTGCCGTGCGAGATGATCTTGGAAAAACTCTCGACCTCGGTCCGGTACTGCATTCCGTCCGCGCCGTAAGTGCCACCGCTCAACTGCACCAATCGCTGCCCGTCGAGGCAGAAGCGGTCATTGGCGTCGAAGTTGACAGTGCCCGAAGCACCATCCTGCACGGTGGTTCGCGGACAGCGCGCCATCGACGGCAGGCCGGACAGCGTCCAGCCCATCCCGAGAACGCCATCGCCGCCCTGGCTGCTGTACTCGAGCGACAACGAGGGCGTCATGCCCGATGTGCCCGGCGGGATCGCAATCGGGATCGCGTAGGTGGCCGCGCCCGTCGCGCTCACCGAAAACTGCCCCGGCAGCGACATCGTCCCGGAGAAAGTCGACGTCGCGCCAACGATGAGAAGAACAGATGCAACGCTTGCAACAGATGCAACAATGCGGATCGCAGATCGACGCTCCGCGCAAATTCCCAACCCATTCCCCGACATTCGCTCGCCCCAAGCGTTCACCCACAGGTAGAGCATGGAAACGTGGAATGAGCTCAACCGTCAACGTGAAGTGTTACTTCTCCACAACGTGACGTTTTGAAGACGGAAGATGGTGCGAATGGACGCGGAGATTTGCAGACGATTGAGATCTTCCGCCACGCTTGGCTCTTGCAGCAGCGTCGCAGCTCTGATGCGGAATGATCTTCGCGACTGGATGGCTGACACTGGGACCGGGAATTGCGAGCTTGCGACCACGCCGCCGAGATGATGGGCTTCGCGACACAGTCCTCCCCATCCCGCGAGAGCCGTTCCTCCCGAGCAGCTACCAGGCGCAGGATGAGCGAGCGTCCGGCAAAAAATGTTGAAAACAACCCCATGCACAGTAGCCGCGGCTTGCGGGATCAATGACTTACGCGCGCGATACGTGCCGTTTGACTCGTCGGGCAAAACAGGGGCATTATATCAACATTCGGAAAATCCGTTGGAAGCGCTATGGACCCTACGCAGAGGGGATGATCCGGCATTTAGTGCACTGTCACCGTAATTCTGACAACGACACATCATGGCACAACCGGTGCCGAGGGAGGTACCGTCCACGCTATCACCGTAACTCCCAGTTCAAGGACTCTCTGCCCAGCACAAAAAGATCGAAATAATTTCATGGAGCCTGTCAGGCGGGCTTTGACCAATAAATACGCGATCTTTGACCCTGCATAGAAATTCGTTCCGATCATTCCCCTGATTTTCATGGATTTCTTCAAAAGCGCGATCAGACAGATACGTATCCGAGATCTCTACTTTGAAGCTCCATCCGGGATTGTCGACGGTTTCTAGGGTAATGCCATACGTGTGCTCCCAATCTCCGTTGCACTGGGCGGCGTACCACCGTTCCAATCGTCTAAATAACTCTATCTCTGCGTCCTGCATCGGACTTCACCTTCCAGGTATTTCATCAGGCGCCGCCGGCCGAACAGATCCGTCTATATGTGTACACGGAGTTGGGATATTGACGCCATTAACCGTGTGACCCCTTCCCGTGACATCGGTGGCCTGCTGCGAATCCCAGCCACTCGGATTTTGAGGATTCGGGACCCAAGTCTCAGTGCGCGTAATTTTGCCGCTTCCGTCCTCCTTCCAGGTCGTGTGCGGACCAACGGCGCTTTTCCGCCGCCAGCGACAGAACCAAGACCACCCGCGACCGCCGAAACAATTGTTCCTCCAATCCGGTCCCCAAGGTTCGTTTGCGCGTTCGGAAACATTGAATTAGTGAGCGGCGACAGCGCCGAGCCGACGGCGGCGGACGGCTCCAGGGGCCGGGTTCGCGTTAGGGCTTGCACCGGGGAGAACGACGGATGATCCGATATTTGGTGTGCGGTCACCGTCGTTCGGGGGTGCAGTCCAGCACTGTCACCACAACTCCGCTCACGCCCTGCCAAAAAATGCTCTGCGCCCTTGACGACCGGTCGGCTAAGGGGTGCAGTCCATGGGTGTCAGCATAACTCTCGCGTCAGGAGGTAAAGTTCGGCACGTCACCGCGATTTCGAGTTCATTCTCTGAACTAGCCGCCGCGCATAGCTATCGTAGTCACCTATCGGATAATCCTTGGAGGAGATCATACCCAGGTATGAAAGGGCTTCGTCCTCCTGCCCGAGAAGCCAATAGATAATCGGTAGACGATACGCAATCGATCCTATCCCTCCTCCCCGCCCCTCGGCCATGGTTTTCGCGGCCGCGCTCAGAGAAAGATTCGTTTCAATAAACTTAAGGCCAACTTCGCGCACGTCCGCAAGTATCTGATCGCAGATATGAGAAACCGTATCGTACTCGACGTGCAAATAGCCCGTGTCTCTCCGGACCAACACCGAATTGGACGCGTCATCTTCTTTGATGTGATGGAGACTCCGAAGCAATGTCGGAAAATAGCGCGGAACACTCTGCGCAATAACGAGATCGACGCTGGCAACCTCTCGATAGATTTTCTCTACCTGCTCGAACCGCACGCCCAAAAATGGACGAACGGCATTTGTCGATTCCAAATACCCTATGCACCCAAGCACATCCGAGGATATTTTCTTGGCGAACACAGTCTCCGAGCTCATGTCGAAGCCGATTGCAGTCAATTGATCGCTCAGCGTAGCCTTGAAAGTTTCCCTGAGCTTACGCTGCATGTTCCGCTCGCTCATTGTCTTTAGTGCATCCCCATTCCTTTTACCGCAACATCAAAAATCGGCATGCCTTTCCCCATCGGTTGGCCAGTCTGAAAGCCAGCAGCGGCAGCATTTATTCCGAAAGGAATTGCTGTTCCGGACCGAATCTGAGGGGACACGATCTTCTGATTGGACGTGTAAAGTTCGTCGAAGTTCGGATTGCCCACGCTTGTATCGAACGGTAACGTCTTGATTTCCATTCCAAATGGGGAACCCCGTCCTTGGAGGCTACGATATCCATTATGGCATAGACCGTCACGGTCGAGTTGTAGAAATATACTTGGGTATATACGTCATAGCCCATAGCAGTCAGGCCAGCGACTTGAAAATCGACCCAGGCTTGGTGCCAAGCATTGAAAACACCGACTGGATCACCTGACTGAGGAAAGCGCGGTCTCTGCCCCCCAATTGACTGGTTAAACAGATAGCCAAAGGCGACAGTTACGGCTCCATTTGCAAACTTTCCACCCCCCGCAACCGAAGCCAAGCCTCCAGCAACTCCAGAGACGATTGTGCCGCCAATACGATCCCCAAAATTCTCCTGCGGATTCTGAAAGACTTTGGTAGTGAGCGGGCTCAGCGCCGAGCCAACAGCACCGGACAAAGCTCCTGTGCCACATCCGCCTCCCGACGCGACCGACGAGAGACACCCGGCGGCCGCGTGACCGGCTACATTGAACGCACAAACATCTGTTCCGAACGCCGGTCGGATATGAGCAGGCATATCGCCAACAGGGTTGTAGTGCGCAAGCGCGTTCGTCGCTTCACCGACGCCAAAGAACGCGGCGGCTGTGACGCCTGCGATCAATCCTGCCTTCAAAGTTTGCGCCAAAGCCGCGGCGCCGGCCACGAGTTCGTCCACGTCGCGATCGACGATACCTCGCGACTGGCATTAGCTTCATCGCGGGTCTACAACAAGGAGCACCTGCACTCGGCGCTTGGATACCAATCACCTTGAGCTCGAAACCATGTTCGCGCAAAACAAGCCACGGTAACGCATCGTGGCAACCCCATTGTCACTGTAATTATCGTGTCTCACTGGAGGGGTGCAGTCCAGAACTGTCGCCCTAACTCGACCCGCTGCCCGCTGTCGATCTCGGCCTTCTTGACCCAGTCATGCAGCGTCTGCGGCGTGCAGCCGATCTTGGTGGCGATCGACGTCACTGCCGCCCAGCGCGAGGGATGCTCGCTCGCGTGATCCAGAACCACCCGAACCGCACGGGCCCGGACCTCGTGTGAAAACTTGTTCGTCTTGCTTGTCATCGCTCCATCCTCTCAGGAGCCTCCGGCAAACCCGGGGCGGTTCACCATGCACTGGCACCGCAATTCGACGAGCTTACTGCTTTACATAGCAATAACCAACATCTGAGTCGAAGCAGAGCCGAATTCGTCCAAGCCAAGTTCTGTCGACCTCTGGAACCCACCCTGGTCCGACGCTCTCGTTCCTAAAGGAAGGAATTGCAACAAATTTCGCAAGATCGACTGCTGTTGCTTGTACTCCGGAAGCCGTCACCGTCGATACCTTCCAAGTCGATGCCGCGCCGGCGACTTGTCGACCCGCCACCCAGACTGTGTGACTGTAAGTATGGTCAGCCATGAGTGACAAGGTCGCAGTCTCGCTTCCATAACTTGCCGTGTAATTGCCTATCAGTTCTGTCTCAGGCACCGCTGCCGAGCAACAAACAAGACAGAACGGGATGAACACGAGAAGAGGCAACTTCACTTAGCTCTCTCGATCCAAGAATATGTTTGGCGCATATTGCCTCCAGGGCCAATAAAACTTCGTTCGTATGCTGGTCCAATTCCATAAGCGAAGGACTTCATACTCGTATTGTTCGTCACCGTGAATTGCAGATAATTGGCATCTTCAGATGGGATGGTAGCGATGTCTACTCGAAAGCTTCCAGCAAACTGTGCAGTCGGTGACGAACCTGCTGCATACAAGCCGGCCAAACCAAATGACGATCTATAGTTTGTTACGTCTTGTGGTGCGCCGCCTCCCCCATTCTTGTTGTAATAGAATTCGCGTGCTCGTTCTACGCCTGGAGAGTCCATCAGATCGTTTACCTGATCGGTACCTGGGCCAAAATACCGATCGGATGGTCCGGTTCCCGCGACCCAGTCGAAAAACATTCCGCTCATAGTTCCAAGAGCGCGCCTGAAGCACTGACCGCCACATTCATTAAACAGATATCCGAATGCACCGGTGACTGCGCCATTGGCGAACTTGCCGCCACCGGCGACAGAGGCCGCACCGCCGATCACAGTGCTCGCGACCAGCCGCTGGGCACCACTCATACCGATCATTGCCGGAGCAGCCGCAGCGCTGACTCCGCCTGCCAATGCTCCCGACTGACAGCTTCCACCAGACGCAACCGAAGAGCCGCATCCGACTGCTGCGTGACCCGCCACGTTGAATGCGTATTCGGCCGTTCCAAACTTTGGCTGAACGTGATCGAAGAGGCTGAAGGAGTCCGGATTCCCGGTCGCGACAACGTTGGTCAATCCGCCCACCACAGCGAAGGCAAAGGCCGTCGCTCCAGCGATTAATCCCGCCTTGAGCGCCTGACTTAGACTGCCTCCCGATATGCCTGTTACGATCGCAGATCCGGCAAAGGCCGCAAAGTATGGGCCAATCAGTGGCGTCAGGGCTACGGTGATCGCAATTTGCGCGATCGCCATGATGTTGTTCTTGATGAAGTTTCCAACCGCGGTGAATGCTTTACCGATCCAGCCGAACCAGTTGGAGAACCAGGAGAACCCGTTGGGATCGGTGAACGCCAGCGGATCGTTGCCGACATAAGAGTACCGGTTCCAACCCTGCATGTTCATGGGGTCGGTTACCGTCGGATCGGCCGATGTGAACCTGGCGAGCAGGGGATCGTAGACGCGCCCATTGAGATGGACGAGGCCGTCGATCGAGAGTTGCTCCTCGCCGGTGAAGCCGCGCGTCGACTGGCTGGTGATGCTGCCCGTGGTGTCGTCGGTCCCGTTCGGGTTGCGCCGCTTGCCCCAGGCGTCGTAGCTGAGGCGCTCGACCACCATCGCGTTCTCGTCGGTGACGACAGAGATCGAGCCGAGATGGTCGACGTGGAAGTAGCGTGTTGTCAGCGTCGCGGACGCGGTCTGCAGCGTGCGCATGCCGACCTTGGCATTGCCGACCCCGAGATAGTCGGTCCATTTTTGCGAGGCCGTGCCGGGATTGGTGACCTCCGCCAGCACACCGAAGCCGGCGATATAGAGCGTGGTCCCCTCCGGCGTCACGTGCTTGAAGCGCTGGTGCTCGGTATCGTCCTGGAAGCTGATGGTGCGGGTGCCCTGCGTGATCGACGCCGGCTTGTTGTAGGAGGTCCAGGCGATGGTGCGGTTGAGGCCCGAGGTCTGGTTGCCGTTGAGGTCGTAGGTGAACGTCGTGCTGATCAGGCCGTTGGTGATGCTCGCGACCGCATGCGGCAGCGCCTGGCCTGCCGTCGGATAGTTGTAGGTGCCGACGTCGGACTTCGTCAGCATGTTGCCGATCGCGCTGTAGCTGAAGGTCTTGGCCAGCGGGGTCGGCGTCAAATTGACCGTCGAGGAGGTCAGCCGGTTGAGCGTATCGTAGCTGAAGGTCTCGGACAAATTGGTGTTGGCGTCGGTGCGCGACAGCGGGTTGCCGAGCCGATCATAGGTGTAGCCGAGGTTCTGCACCGCGGTGCCGGCGCCGCTGCCGGTGGTGAGGCCGCTCAGGCGGCCGGTCGTCGCTTCGAAGCTGCGGTTGGTGACGAGGCCGTTGCCCGAGGTGAGCTGGGTCAGATGCCCCTCGGCATCCATCGCGTTCGCGGTCCAATAGGACTGGCTGGTCGCATCGTCGGAGAGCTGATTGGCGAAGCCGAGCGTGTTGTAGCCATAGCGCGCGGTGAAGCCGGAGGGATAGCTGACCTTGCTGATGCGGCTTTGGGCATCATAGGTCGCTCCCATCACATAGGTCGCGCCGTCGACGATGGTCGAGACCTGCGAGGCTCGGCCGAGCGTGTCGTAGGTCACGCTGCGGCCAAAGCCGTTGCCAAGACCTGCTGTGATACCCGAGGAGGCCAGCTTGCCGATGCCGTGCGCGGCGGTGTCATAGGTCCAGACACTGGTGACGTCGGCTTCGACCCGCTGCACGACGCGGTCGAGCTTGTCGTAGGTGAGTGTGGTGACCTGGCTCTTGGCGTCGGTCTGGCTGACCAGGAGGCCGAGCGTGTTGTAGGAATAGGTCCAATGACCGAGATCGGGATCGTTGCTGGCGATCTTGCGACCACGCAGATCGTAGGTCGCGGTCACGACGTTGCCGGCGGCATCCGTGGTCGAAAGCAGATTGCCGACCGCGTCATAGGCGTAGGTCATGACGCCGCTCAGGGCGTCGGTGATCGAGACCACCTTGCCCTGGCTGTTCTTGGTCACCGTGCGGGTCTGGCTGAGCGCGTTGGTCGCGATGACGGTGAGTCCGTGATAGGCAGTCTGCGAGACGCTGCCGTCGGGTTTGGTCTCGGTCAGGACGCGGCCGAGCGTGTCGTAGGTGTAGGCGGTGTATTGCGGCGTGCCACCGTTCGCAAAGTATGGCCGGCTGGTCTGCGCCAAGCGGCCGAGCGCGTCATAGGTCCGGGTCGCGCGCACCGTCGAGCCGTCAAACCCTTGCGTCTCACGGCCGAGCTCGCGGTCGAGCGCGTCCATATAGACGGTGACGGTCGGCCCGATGGCAGTGCTGCCGTCGGCCGCATAGGGCCGCTCCACGACTAGATAAACCGCACCCGAGAGACAAGTGTCGGTGCCGCCGTTGAATCCGCTGCAGAACCGGTAGAACCATTTGGTCATCGTGCCATCGGCACGGACTTCCTGGATCTTGCGGCCGAAGCCGTCATAGCTGAAAATCGTGGTCAGGCCGTTGGGGCCGGTGTGGCTGGTCGGCTTGCCGAAGCGGGCGTCATACTGGATGCTCTCGCTTTGGCTCATCGCGTTGGTGTTGGCGCCGTTGAACTGGCCCTTGGCATCAAAGGCGCTGGTCGATGACCGCGTCGCGATATCGGCGCCGCTGACCTGCACCGAAATCTTGTTGCCGAAGCTGTCATAGCCGTAATCGGTCTGGAGCCGCAGCGCCGGCGTATCGGGCTCGACCACCTCCTGGTTCAGCACGCCTTGCGCGTCATAGGCGAACGAGGAGGTTCGCGTGATGGTGCTGGCGGCCCAGAGCGGGCTCGACGACAGCAGGATGACGGCAGCCGCAACCGACGACTTCGCGATCTTCAACATTGCTTATTCCCCAAGCCCCGGATTCCAACAGGTCAAGTCGATCAGATACGCACGCGGACCAACGCCAGATGACGCAACGCAACGGCAACACGCAGAGAAAACCAAACGCGGTTGCGCGAAGCGGCACCCACACAAGCACTTACGCACACAACGCCTCGTCCAGGACGGAGGACCCTCCCCTCCGCCCACACGTCCCCGATCAACTGCTATGGTGCGACATTCGTCACCGTGGCTCGCGTCAACCGGCCGAGATACCAAAGGCTCGGATCATTGGTGTAGGTGTTGTTCGTGGTCTTGCTGAACCCGTCCGGCGTCGACACCGTCACCTGCGTCGCATTGAGATAGGCGTCGTACTGGTTCGACGTCGTCACCGTCGGCAGCACCGAGCCATCCAGATCGGCGCCGCTCGAGACGTTCTGCGTCAGGTAGACGTGATATGGCGCGGTGCCGCCCGTATCGTAGGATTGATACGTATTGGTCGATTGCCCGAGCGTCTGGGTCCCCAGTGCGCGTTTCGTGGACGACACCAAGCCGATGAAGGGGAAATCCTGCCGGTAGGTCGTCGTATCCGCGATGCCGGTCTGAAGGTCCTTCACCGACGTCTGGGCAAAGCCGAGAAAGCCGCGGCCCTGCGCATGCAGTCTTGCAGACGAATAGGTGTAGGACGAGCTGTAAACTCCGCCGACGCCGTTGGATGTGTCGACTCGCGAGACCACGTAGATCGGCGCTTGCAGCTCTTGCACCGGATAGGTCGCACCGGTGCCCTTAGTGTAGACGGCCGAATGAGTCAGCGTGTCATATGTGACGGTCACTGTCGCACCGAGGCCGGCCGTTATCGAGGTGATCTTGTCTCCGGCCGGTCCAGGGACGGTAAACACCGAATTCGAATGGTCGCGAAACAAGACAAGACCACTCTTGCCGCTTCCCGTGAAATCACCGGAGAAGACCGCCCAAGACTGGCTCGGAGGAGCGCTGAAGATCTGCCCGTACGGATATGCGTTGGAGGCACCAGCGGTGAACGTCCCATTCCCGTTACTGGTCAAGACGTAATAGAAGGAATCGCCGGCCAGAAGGAGATCGCTCATTCCGTCGCCATTGAAGTCGCCCGCATCGATGACAAAGTTGTTGCTGACAGGTGCTCCAAAATTCCAGCTGTTCGGGGTGGCATTGACGTTCTCTCCGAACGTCCCGTCACCCTTGCACATGAAGACCCACTGGTATGATCCGCTCATGAAGACGAGGTCAGTTTTGCCGTCTCCGTTGAAATCCCCGATGAACGGCGTGTAGGTGGATGTCGGCTGAGCGCCGAAATTCGAGCCCAGGGCGTATGTGCCGCTCACACCGCTCTTGAAGGTACCGTCTCCCTTGCTCAGCAGCACAGCATAACCTGTGCCACCGAAGAACGCGATGTCGGTGATCCCGTCGCCGTCGAAATCACCGGGGAAGCTCGCCCATTGCGACGAGGAGTAAAGCCGATAGGACATCCCCTGAAGCGCATTACTGACCACCGAGCCACTTGAGGGGAAAACGGGAGCGCCGAAGTTCCAGCTATTGGGGAGCGCTCCAATGGACCCGGTAAACGTTCCATCGCACTTGCTGAGGAACGTCCAGAAGCTGGTCCCTCCGATCACTGAGAAATCCGCACAGCCGTCGCCATTATAGTCACCCGGAAACATGAAAAAGTTGGAATTGGGAATCTTGCTGCCGAAGTTGCTGCCGGTGGGATATGCGGCCACCGTGCCTGAAAATGTGCCATTTCCATTGTTCAACATCATGTAATAGGCATCGTTGCTCAACATGATGATGTCGGTCTTGCCGTCGCCGTTGAAATCACCGGTCAACGGCGTCCGCATCGACTGCGGAGGCGTGCCGAAATCCCAGCCGTTCGGCATCCCACTAAATTGGCCCGAAAAGCTTCCATCGCCATTTGCCAGCATGAGGTAGTAGCCGTCGTTGCTGAACATCATGACGTCTAGTTTGCCGTCACCATTGAAATCTCCGGAGAGAGGCGCGCGCAACGAAGCGGGCGGCGTCCCAAAATCCCAACTGCTCGGATTGAGCCCACCACCTCCGGAAAATGCGACGGAGCCGCTGCCGGTCCATTGGAATGTCGTTGCTGGCAAGCAAGAACCATCGGCAGCGCAAGCTGTCACGGAGATGATCTCGGAACGGCCGGTCGAGGAACTCAATTGGTAGGCAAGCTGATAATTCGTGACGAGCGAAGAGCCTGAGTAGGTCTTCACATTCGTCAGACGCCCATCGGTCTGAATCAGAGAGCCGGCTTCATATCGTGGCGGGTTGTCGGAGCGGCTCGCGTAAATAAACTGCACGGAATTGTATGCGCTCAAGCCAGCCGTGGCATTGCCCGTATAGTCGATCCGCACGGGATAGAACTCGCTCTTCGTGGGATCGAGAACGTAGCTGACCGTGTAGTAATTCGTCTTCGTATCGCTGACCTTATTGAGAGCCCAAACCCGCGCAGAGGCCTTGCCCTGAGCCAGCACGCGCGAATCGGTCGTGTTGCCGAACTCCATGGTCTGCCCGGACTTCGTGTGCACCTCGAACCAAGCCGGCCCATTGCCGGACGTGCCGTGCGAAATGATCTTGGAGTAGCTTTCAACCTCGGTCCGGTACTGCGTACCGTCGGCACCATAAGCACCGGACAGAGCAGTGAGTCGCTGGCCGTCCATGCAATAGCGATCGTTGGCGTCGAAGTTGACACCCCCCACGACGCCGTCCTGCACTTTCGTTTGCGGACAACGCGTGATCACCGGCAGACCCGAGAGCGACCACCCTACTCCTAAGAGACCATTCGGCCCCTGGCTGCCGTATTCGAGCGAGAGGCTCGGCGCCATGCCGGCCGTTCCCGGCGGCAATGCGATGGGAATCGAATAGGTCGCGCCGCCCGTCGGGCTGACCGCAAAGCTTCCCGGCAGCGACATCGTCCCCGAAAAAGCGGGGCCCGAGCCCGCCCCTGCAAGCGCCATCGAGAGCAACACGACCCATGCGCATCGAAACGGCCGCGACGGACATTGCAACAATTTGAGGCTCATGTTCGATTCCCGCATGGTGTGCATTTCAACGAGTATACGATCTTAAATTGATCTTCATGACAAAGTGAAGCCCGCGCGACGAGGTTATCCAAGGAAGCTTGCTTGGGACTAACATTACGCTGCGCGAACACTGCCCCCCAAACAAAGCTAGCGCCCACTCCCAGGCATCAGGGCGCAACGTTCGAGCAGTTGCTCTCGATCATGTGCGTTCCTTCCAAGACGGAAGGCTTGATCGGGAACGAGCGCGAACACGTCCGCGCTCCCTGACGCTCACTCGCGCAGGCCTGAATCATTTCGGTGGAGCTGTGGGTCTATGACGGGTCGGCGCGCGGTCCTGTGGATGCGACGGCGGGAGACCTCGTCCAGCAACTTTCAGGAGCTTCCTGTGTAGCCGAGCCGTCCTGAACAGTAGGCCGCCGAGATACCCGTTGCGGATTGTCTCTCCAAGCTAGCCATTCGATCGCCCCCAAATTTCCCATTCCAGCGCAGCAAATAAAACTTTCAGTTGTGTCAACGTCAATACGATGAGCGACTTCTCCACAACCTCGTGCGCGAAGTATCGGACTGCACGGAAACTCGTCATTGCAGCGCCTGTCGTAGGCATCCCTTCGGCTGCCAGATGCCCGGCAAGAGTCGACAGAGTTCGCGTTGAGCGTGACGCGGGCGTGAAGACCGCATGAAGCATCGATGGTCCAGCGCGATTGTCCACAGCTGCGCAATCTGTCGTTGACCTTCGCCTTGCAAGTCGAAACGCCGTAGCGCATTGATCATGCGGCAGGCTGTGCGAGGTGCCCGAATGACAATCCCGCGATTTGTTCCTGAGGATGTTTTTTGCGGCCTCGTTCTCGCGGCAATTCTCCTTGCGCTCTTGATCGCCGATTTTCGCGGCCTCGACAGGCTCGAGAGAACGGCCTCTGGCCCGTTTCCAAGCGCCGGCGTTCTGGCGAGTTGGGTTTCAGGACATTTGTATTGAGCCATGCGAGCCGCATCAGCCATCAGACCATATTCCGTCCCACCGGTCGCAGGATCCAAGCAGCCAATCGATCAGCCGGCGGCCGTCAGCTTCGTTGATGCCTTCAGCGCCTTCCTTCTTGAAGGCAAGAAACTCGACAGCCAGGCGCTTGAGCGCGCGCGCCGTGCGGCGATGTCGAGCGGGGACCGGATCGACCGGGTGCTTGGCAAGCTTGGCCTGTTATCCGACACCGACCTCGCCCTTTCGCTGGCGGCATTCCTAAATATTCCCATCGCCAATTTGTCCTCGATTCCGCAGGCGCCCGTCCTGCCTGAGGTGATCGATGCGGATTTCGTACGTTTCAACAGGGTTCTTCCGCTCAGAGTGGATGGAAGCCGTCTCGAGGTCGGAACAACCGACCCGCTGTCCGACGAGCCATTACGCGCCCTCAGTTACGCCACGGATCTCACCGTCTCGGTGCAACTGTTCCTGCCGGCGGATTTCGACCGAGCTCTGGACGCCGTCTATGGCGGGACGAGGCCGGACGGTTCGGCGGAAGTTGGCGGCACCGATGCCAGCGAGCACGATCTGCAACGGCTGCGGGATCTCGCCAGCGAGGCGCCGACGATCCGTCTCGTCAACCAGATCATCACCGAGGCCGTGGAACAGCGAGCCAGCGACATTCACGTCGAGCCGACGGCCGACGCCGTTCTCGTCCGCTACCGGATCGATGGTGTTCTGCGCCTCGTAAAGAGCCTCGGCATGGAGACCCGGGCTGCGGTCACGTCCCGCATCAAGATCATGTCGCGGCTCGACATCGCCGAGCGCCGCCTTCCGCAGGACGGACGCACCAAGGTCGCCGTCCGCGGCATCGACATCGACTTTCGCGTCTCGACGATCCCGACGGCGTTCGGCGAAAGCGTGGTCATGCGCATCCTCGACCGCTCGCGCATCCGGCTGGACTTCACCGAACTCGGCTTCGATCAGACCCGCATCGGCTATTTTGACGATCTTCTCAAGCAACCCGACGGTGTCATTCTCGTCACGGGTCCGACCGGCAGCGGCAAGACGACGACGCTTTATACGGCCCTTCAAACGCTCAACACCGCCGAGCGCAAGCTGTTCACCGTGGAGGACCCGATCGAATACCAGCTCAAGGGCATCAACCAGGTGCAGGTTCAGTCCAGCATCGGGCTCACTTTTCCGACGGCGTTGCGTTCGATCCTGCGGCAAGACCCCGACATCATCATGATCGGCGAAATCCGCGACCTCGAGACGGCGCGTATTGCCGTCCAGGCGTCGCTCACCGGGCATCTCGTATTCTCAACTCTTCATACCAACAGCGCCGTTTCGACAATGACGCGACTGACGGATATGGGAATTGAGAACTACCTCCTGGTGTCGACGGTGAAAGCGGTGACCGCTCAACGCCTGACGCGGCGTCTCTGCCCACACTGCTCGGTCCCTCATCCCAACGCCGGCTACCTCGCTGATGACATCCGAAGGAAGCTCAAAAGGCTTTCGTCGGGCGCCGTTCCCGACATTCGCCAGAAACATGGCTGCGACCTATGTGGCGGCACGGGCTTCTGGGGACGATCGACAATTTCCGAATTTTTGTTCCTCGACCAGGCAATCCAACGTCTCGTCCTGGCGACCGCACCCGAGACGGAGATCGAAGCCGCAGCGCGGGAGGCTGGCATGACCACCATGTACGAGGATGGTCTCGAGAAGGTGTGGCACGGCCAGACGACGCTTGAAGAAGTCGTGCGCGCGACCCGGAGCCACTAACGAGATGCCTCTCCTCGCCGTCCCCAGCCCGACCAGCAGCCTCCTCGGCCGGGGGCGCGTGGCCCAGTTCTGGCGTGTTGCCTCAAGATCGTTCAACTCGCTGTGGGCCTGGTGGCAAAGGGAATTCTTCGGCCTGTTCGAGAATCCGGTCGGCCGGCGGCTTCTCGGTCCACGCCGACGGACACTCTATCTGAAGGACACCGGTGGAGGCGCGATCGAGCTTCGTATGACCGGGGATGGGAGCGAGCCGGATACGACGGAACGCTATTCCAGTTACGCCGCCGAGACATTGAATCAGTTTCTGTCGGGAAAATTCCTTTCGAGACACGACGTCGACATCGTCGTCCTGGTGCCCACAGAGAGGTTTTTCGGCCGGACTTTGCACCTGCCTGAACAGACACTGTCGGATCTGGAGCAGATCATCGCCAAGGATCTGGCACGAAAGACAACATTCAAGCCCGAAGACGTCCGCGATAGTTACGAGGTCGAACGCGGATCGGCTTCCGGCAAGATTACGGTCCACCACTGGATCATTCGCCGGTCCTTCATCGCGGAATCGCTCAGCGAACTGCATCTCGGTCAGGCAGATGTCGCACGGATCGAGGGATTTGGTTCGGCTTCCCACCCGCGTCTTGTCCTCAATTCGGCAGCGGCGGGCCGAAGGCCCTGGTATTGGAACGCCGTGCGCGTGCTCGCACTGGGAGCCCTGGTGCTCGCTTCTGCTGCATTCGGTCTTGCGACCTGGCGCAAGCAGGCGATGATCACCGAGCTTGCGGACAGGATCGAGGCCAGCCGCGGCAAGGCGCAATTGATCCGGACCCAGATGGATGATCTGGACAAGCGCCAGGGCGCAGTGACGCGCGTGCGCGGCGACAAGATCCTGAGACCTCCCCTCTCGGATGTCTGGGAAAGGGTCACGACGACCTTGCCCACCCAGTCCTGGCTGACCGAGCTCCAGCTGACGCAGGCCGGCACGAGCGGCGGCGACGGGCAGACTTTGCGACTGACAGGTTTTTCCCCATCGGCGGCAGAGCTCGTCACGTTGTTTGAAAACGCCGGCAGTTTTGCGGAGGCGGCATTGACGGCTCCAGTCAGCGTCGATCCGACGGAAAAACGGGAGCGGTTCGCCCTGCAGATGAAGGTGAGAACTCAACCATTCGAAAAGAGGGCGCCGCAATGAAGCGGTTTTTCCAACTGCCCCGCAACGGCGGGCGGATGCTCTTCATAGGCTTCAACGCGTTGGCTCTTCTGGCCGTCGTTGGACTGGCCGCTGTGCTGGCCGACCAAGTCCAAAACCAGGACGACGAAATCGCGCAAAAGCAGCAGATACTCAGCCGTCTGGAGGCGATCCTCGCCCGCGAAGGTGAAGTGCGCGCAGCCAACGACCGCATCAAGACTCAATTGACCGAGGGCGATTTCCTGAAAGGCGCCAACGAGGGCGTTATTGCAGCCGAACTCCAGATCCGCCTCAAGAACGTAGCCGACCGCAATGGCGCACGTGTCCTGACCATGCAGGGCCTGACGCTCCCGGCGGATGATGTCTTGCGCTATATCGGTGCGAAAATCTCCCTCGTTGGAACTCATCAGCAGCTTCAAAGAGTGATCTTTGAGATGGAAGCCGACAAGCCCTATCTCTTCATACGAAATGCGAGTCTCAAGCTGACAGCGGGTGCGAACGGCGCTTCCACCGAACCGGTGCTCGAGGCGCATCTCGACATCACCGGCACCTTGCCGAAGAATGTCGGCCAGCCATGAAACCGCGGCTGCCCCCACCTCTTGCAGCGATCTGCCTGCTGGTCTTTGGCCTCCTCGACGCAAGTCTTCTTGGCGCAATTATCAAGTCCGGCCTACGCCCCATCGAATGGTCCGAGATGCCGACCGGCGCTCTCGGTGGCGCCGGTGAGAAGAAGGTGCCGGAAGTCCCCATAAAGCGGGTCGCGGCTCTTGACCGGACCTTGGCAACACCAGCGTTCTTCAAGTCGCGCTCTCCTTACGTGCCACCGGCTCCCACGATCGTTGCTCCAGCGGCGGTAGCTCCCGCCGCTCCGCCGCCCACTGTCACTATCGCCGGTATCGTCATCGACAAACGCGTCAAGAAAGCATTGCTGCTCAGCCCAACCGATAACAACGGGACGTGGCTGAGCGAAGGCGACCAGGTCATGGGCTGGAAGGTGGAAGCCATCACGGCGGCCGGTGTGACCCTGCGGCAGAACACCTCGAAAATGGACGTCAAGATGTATCCGGCGCCCTAGCACGGCATTGGCGCCCGTGTTCAGCTCAGCTTTTCGACACAATCTGGTAATCCAGCAGCCAGTAAGGCTTGACCGGGTCATCGGTAAAACGGATGGCCGCACGATAAGCCCGCTTGTGGATGCCGTCGGTGGCCTCGATCGCGAGTGAGAAGGCGCGCCCTTTCAAGGATGGCCCCTGGGGCACGAGCGTATCCTGCGAACGACGGGCCAGAGTTTGGGCTACCTGATCGCTCGTTGCGCCGGGCAACGCGAGAAGGGCTTCGGGCGGCGCGAGTTGAGGGTCGAATGTTGGGCGCTGCGAATAAACCGTAAGGGCCGGCTCAATCTTGGTGAACAGATCTTGCGACATGCCGGGAAGCAGCAGCAATTCGTTGACGGCGTGAAACAGGCGCCGTTGCGGCTGGCCGCTTGCGCTTGCGCCAGGGATCGGCGTCATCCGCCACTCCGTGATCGATAGAGCAAGAGCGGTGGCCTTCTGCGGCTCGGTGCCGACAGAACGAAGGAGCCCGAACAGCAGATCCTGATCCGCGAAATTGAGGTCAATTCGGCCGAGCTCGTCCTGGATCCGAACGACGGCGTGCCATTTCGAAAGCTCGAATTGCAGGGTGCGGCCATCGGCGCGCCAGCCGGTCCTGCCCGTAGGATCGGACAGGCCGATAGCTGCCCACACGATTGCGGCCTCCGCCATGGCGTCGGCCTGGGCAGCGTAAAGGCCATTGTCGGCAAGCTTCCGTGATGTTCCGGTCGCATCCATGACGGTTGTCGCGATGACAGCGAGAAGCGCTATTCCCCACAGGACCGAGAGCAGAGGCATGCCTTAACTCTCCTTTTCTAGCGGCCGCGGCAGCGCTTGGTGAGGTCGTCGAGCACGCACCCCACATCGACGTCGATGCGAGGCACGATCAGCAACTCCGGCCATACACGCTGGTCACCCGGCGGAAATTGAACGTTGACTCGAATGGCCGCGGGCAGCGTTGCCCCCGGGTCCCAATGATCGGCCCAGCGGGCCTCACCGGATACGACCTTCGGAAGGTAGGAGAACGAAACGTTGGCAACGTTTGTGAGCAGCATGTCCTTGCGGCCATTCGCGCCTGCACGGGGATCGTCGATATCGACCACAAAAGCCGGCGGGCTCGACTTGCTCATTGCAATTGTGAAGTTGGACCGGCCGCCGCGGCCGCCGGACTGCATGGCGGGTGCCACAAAGCGGACCGAGGTCGGCGTCCCTTCGAACTCCAGACGTCCCGTTCCGTTGGCCTCACCAATGAGCCGGGGATAGGCCAGCGTGAGACTGTTGCGCAGGAAATCCTGAACGGCGACGACCTTGTCGAAGGCTGTGGCCCGGAGCGCGGTTCGCTCGCGAATAGTCAGACCGGAACGGATCGCGCCGAGCAGCATGACGGCTAGCAAACTGGTCAGTACAAGCCCGACCAGCATTTCGACCAGGGTGAACCCCGCCTCCGAGGCGTTCCTCTCACTCGGCAAACCATCTGTCATCGCGGTCGAATGCCTTCGGCGAGACGAAGTGTCGTGAGACGGATCGACTTCTCGGTTCGCCCCTCACCCCAGAAAACTTCGGCCGAGACCTCGATCGCCGTGAGCCCCGCGCGCCCGTTATCGGGTCCGCGCGTGAAGGCCTTGCGGCTCAGACGCCAGCGCAGGTCATGACCATCCACGCCTGACATTTCGCCGATATTCGCCGGGATGTCGGCCCCTACGCGCGCGAGCAATCCTTGCGCGACCAGCCGAGCCCGATTGACCGTTTCGGCATAGCTTTCGTTCCCGAGTGCATTGGTCAAGACATGATAGATCGCACCGAGCGAGAGAGATAGGATTGCCAACGACACGACGACTTCGAGCAGGGTGAAGCCCTCGTTCGCCAGACATCGTCGCGCTATCGCGGCAGGCAGCCTAATCGCAGTCATCACGCGGAAGCCCCGTTAGCCAGTGAACGCAGAGGCGCGCGATCTGATCTTCAAGTTTGAGGGTCAGGTCGCCGCCGGTCGACGAGCCATCCGGATAGAAGCGTATCTCGGCGTGGGACCGGTCCGTGGTTTCAAGTCCCGCCACCTTCAGCGCGAGCTCGACCTTTGCCGGCAGCATCGTCTTGGGAAGCGCCGGCGATTGAAACGTCCGCGCGTTCAGGTCGATCACCAATGATGCTTCCGTGGCCCTGATGATGGCTGCTGCGCGTGTCGTCTTGAGCGCGTTGAGAAGCGCAGTCTGGGCAGACTCCAACCGGAGGCGATCGGCCGTCTTGCCGATGAGAGGTTGGGCCAGCGCAAGCGCCAGCGCCATGATGGCCAGCACGACGAGCAGCTCCAAAATGGTAAAGCCGTCATCTTCATGTGACCATGAGCGCATCAGCGTCCAACAACGTCGTTGATGCTGAGGATCGCCATCATGACCGTCAGCACCAATCCGCCGACGACGACAGCAACGCTCAGGGTGAGCGCCGGCGTCAAGAGTGCCATCGCACGGTCGATGCCCTTCAGCGCCCGATCCTCGAAGACGGCTGCCGACCGGAGCAGCATCTGATCGAGCTTGCCGGTCTCCTCGCCGATCGCCATCATCCGGATCGCGGCGGGCGGAAACACGCCTTCATCCCGCAATGCGACGGCGAGCGGTCTTCCTTCGCGGATGAAGCCGACGGCTCTTTCGACCTTACTTGCCAGCAGGCTGTTGCGGATCACGGCCTGCGCCGACATGGACGCCTCGAGTAGCGAGACGCCAGCCCGCAGCAGGGTTCCGAGTGTCCGTTGAAAGTTGGCTGTGTCCTGGCTGAGCGAGATCATGCCGATAACCGGCAATCTCAACCGATACGCATCGAAGATGAGGCGACGCGCCGGCGAACGTCGAATGCTCGCCCAGAACGCGAGAGCCGCGCCGGCCAGCGCAATCATCCCAACCGCGACGATGCCCCAGTTGTCAGCCAATGCCACCAACAACAGAAGAGCTCCAGGCATGGGCTTGCCTCCCTCCTGAAAGATAGGCGCAATGCTCGGCACCAGGGCTCCGACGACGATGCCGATCGAGACCGTCGCCAGCACGAGCAGGATTGCCGGATAGGTCAGAGCCGACTTGATCTTGGCACGAAGTTCTTGCCGCCGTTCGAGCAGGCGAGCGAGCTCGTCGAATGCCGAACCCAATGTTCCGCTGGTTTCGCCGGCTCGGACGATATTGATGAAATCGCTGGGATAGGTCGACGGCCGCTCGGCCATCGCTCCCGACAGCGTTGCTCCGTTCAGAATGTCCTCCAGCAGGCCGTCGCAGGCCTGCCGAAGTTCCCGGGCAGTCGATTGTTCGGCAAGGATGCGCAGACAATCGTCCAGCGCCACGCCTGACTTGTAAAGATCCGCAAATTCGCGGGCAAACGCCGCCAGATAGGTCGGATTTGGACCGGCCTTCGACAACAAATCCCGTTGCCACCAAGGCTGCATATGCTGTGACACTTCGATCAGCTTGAATGCCGTCAGACCGCGCCGGCCAAGAATGGCATCGGCCGCATCGGCGGTGAGCGCCTGGACACGCCCTTCCGCGAGCTCCCCGCCGCTTCCGTAAGCCTTATAGAGAAACGACGGCATGCCGCCTCACTCCAGGGTCCGACGCAGTTTCTGTTCGGGCGTTCGAGGTGGTACCGGCCGTGGGCCATAAGGCATGATGATCGCAAGCTCGCGCCTGAATTCATCGGTCATCTGCCGGGCTTCGTTCAGGTTCCGGATGACATGAGGAGCAATCATGATGACGAGCTCCGTCTTGCCGATCAGATCGTCCTTCATTCTCAACGCATTCCCGAGGATCGGGATATCCCCAAGCACAGGGATCTGCGCCCTCGTCTTGGTTCGCTTGTCCTGAATGAGCCCCCCCAACGCGAAGGCCTCGCCGTCGTTGACGACAACCGTCGTCCTCACCCGCCGTTGGCTGATGGTCGGGGAATTGATCGATGACGAGGTCGTCTCGGAAACGGTCGATACCTCCTGTTCGATATCCAGCATGACCCGCCCGCTTTCGCTGATCCGCGGCGTGATCGAGAGAATGACGCCGGTGTCTTTGTAGCTGACCGAGTTCACGACGGGAGCCCCCGGCGTCAACACGCTGACGGCCGATTGCGTGGTAATTGGCACCTGGTCACCGACCTGAAGGGCCGCGGTCTTGTTATCGGCGACGGTGAGCGAAGGAGAGGAGATCACATTGACATCGGTGATCTGATTGAGCGCCGTCAATGTCGCAGAGATGTTGGAGGCCCGCAGCGCATACGAGAAGCCAGGGAATACCGAGCCGATCGAGCCTGAAAGATCGTCGGAAAATGTGCCGCTCTGGTTCTTGTTGCTCAGGAACCAGCGCAGGCCGAAGCGCAATTCGTCCTTCAGGGTGACCTCGGCGATCATCGCCTCGATCAGGACCTGGTTCGGAATGACATCGAGCGTGCCGATCACGCGGACGACACGCCGATAGTCGGCGGCCGATGCCTCGATCAGAACCGTATTCTTGGCCTCGTCGGCAACGACCTTGATGCGCGGTCCGCCCGTGCTGTCGTCCTTACCGAGCTGAATGGAAGATGTTGTTTCGGGCCCGGTATCCGCAGCTTTTGTGGCCGGCGGCGTGGAGGACTGAGAACCGCCCATGCCGCCAGATTGCATGGACGTACCCGACTGTTGCTTCATTCCCGAGGTCTGGGCGCTAACTTCGGAATATTGCGGCGCGACGCTGCGACTGCTGCCGGCGTCGCTGCCGCCGTCCTTGCCTTGGACAAACATCGTTTGCAGGACGCCGACCAGTTCCGAGGCACGCCGATTTTGCACGACGTAGGTATAGAATTGTTTCTCGGTTCCCTCCCCGCGATTGTCAAGCCGGCGGATCCAAGTCGTTGCCCGCGACAGATATTGGGCTTGCGGCGTGATGACGAGAATGGCTCCCATTCGCTTGTTGGGAAGAAATCGGACCATGCCTCCCATCGGGCCCTCCCGGTCCGAGTCAAAGACCTTGCGGAGTTCATCGCTGATGGCGGCCGGATCGCTGGCTTTGACAGGCACGATGCCGAAGGACATGCCCTTCATCACGTCGACGTCGAAAACACTGATGGCATCAAGAACACCGCCAATGTCTCGATCGTTGCCCGACAGCGTGATGGTGTTCCGTGCATCATCGGTGCGCACGATCGTACCGCGCGGGGAGATCGGCTCCAGCACACGGCGGATCTCCGAGGCGCTGACATATTTGAGCTGCACGACGCGCAAGCTGGACGCGATGCCGCCGGTGCTGTCGATATCTCCGTCGATCTGGATGTTCGCACCCACCGCAGCCTGGTCGAGCGACACGATCTTGTAGGCACCGCCCGAATAGATCATCGCGGCGTTGTTCGACCGGAGCGCTGTCTGGAACAGATTGAGGGCGGCCGCCTTTGCGACCGGACCAGGGGTCTGGAGCGTGATCTTCCCGTCGATGCCCGGATCGATCGTATATTTTGCGGCAAGCAAGTCACCGAGCACCGTTTTCGCCGCCTGCGCTACGGATGCATTGAGCAGGTTCAGTGTGACGCCATCCCCGGCCTCCTCCGGCGCCGCTCCCGTTGAGCCGGTGGGCTTGCTTCCGAGAAATCGTCCGGAACCGTTGAAGAAAGCCGGCTCTCCCGCCGCTTTGGGCCCGAGTGGAGACGGTATAGGCTGATTGCTGTAGCTGCTGACGGCGGCCGTTCGCGTCGCAGGCGGCGGCGCATTCCAGGCTTCCCTCACACTCTCCGAAGCATCTTCGATCTGGGCAGTCTGACAGGCGGTAAGCCCCACCAGAAGACCGAGAGCGGCCAATCTACCCAGACGTTTGTGACAGAATACTGACACTGACAACTCCGCTGACTCCAAAAACGCCAGCGGCTTCGCGATCTGTCCTCGGTTGCGCGCAGAGGGGATGCTCCGAACGTTCGCGACGATCACTGAAGTCAACGGCTCCCGCCCACACAAAACCAGAGGCAACGATAGCGCTTGGGTTTGGTCCAACGAAACTATAGCTGAGCCCTATCACACCGCGTGGTTGGGCCTATCTTTTTCCACAACTATCGGCCGGATTGCACAGATGGCATCTTGGTCGTTCCGTGTTTTGAAGATACGACAGGAAACGCAATGTCAGATTGAATGCTGCGCAACCGTCTGCATAGCTTCAATCGCCGAAAACGCTCCCTGCACCGCCTTTTGTTTGCAGCAGGACGGCTTTGCGCTCGTCGTGACCGCTATCCTGGGTCTCGTCGGCCCTCGCGTCCTCAACCATCTTTCGGGGTCAAAGTCCAAGGCGGCCAAGATCCAGATCGAGGGCTTTGCCTGAATGGCGTCTCGTTCAACCGCTATAAAAAGTGCTGCGGACAAGAGAAAGTAACAATGATCGCGCGTGGCATAAGACCCAGCAGCCTTGTCCGATCTGGACACGGCTGATCCAAGGCCTCCATAGACGGTGAATAGCCGGCCCAAATTGACGAGCGTGCCATCCAGGAGCCGATCGGAGAGTTTATGGTTGAGAATGCTCATTCGACAGTTCGGTCGCTTGCCCCCCGTGCCAGGTGGTCCGAGCTTTCCCAGGCAGAACGTGACGCCGCCTATGACAACAACGCGGCCGTCAAGAACAGCGCGGCCCTGATCGCCGCGCGCAACGAAGCGTCGGGGCGACTGCGAGGCACGTTGAAGTCCCATCTCGATCTGCCTTACGGCGAGCGGGCGAACAACAAGATCGATCTCTACCCGGCCACCAGGCCCGATGCTCCCTGCCTGGTGTTCTTGCATGGCGGCTATTGGCAGCGCAATTCGCGCGAGCTGTTCGCCATGCTGGTCGAAGGCGTTGCCGCGCATGGCTGGTCGGTCGCCATTCCCGGCTATTCGCTGGCGCCCGAAGTGTCGCTGACCGATATCGTTGCCGAAATCCCACGTGCGCTCGACTGGCTCGCCGCACACGGCGCGTCCTATGGCGTCGCCGGTCGGGTGGTGCTGTCGGGCTGGTCCGCGGGCGCCCACCTCGTTGCGATGGCGCTGGGCCATCCGCGCGTCCATGCGGGACTGGCGATATCAGGCGTCTACGATCTCGCGCCGATCCGCGATACAGGGCTGAACAACGCGCTGAAGCTGACGGACGAAGAGATTGCCGCTCTCTCGCCGCTTCGCCTCTCCGTGACGCCCAAGCGGCTCGAGATCGCCTATGGCACCAGCGAGCTCCCGGCCCTCATGTGCGATTCAATCGATTTCCACGACAAGCGCATGGCCGCGCAGGCGCCCGGCAAACTCATTCCGGTCGAAGGCGCCGACCATTTCACCATCCTCGAGGCATTGCGGCGGCCGGACGGCGTTCTGGTCGACGCCATCAGGCGGTTGCTGAATTAAAAACGCGAAAACAACCCCATGCAAAGTAGAATGCCCTTGTTTCTAAAGGCAAAATCCACGTTGCGGATGGCTTTGACTCTTCGAGCAACACAGGGGGCATGATGCCATCATCGCGGTGATCGTCGCTCCGATGCCTCAATCCACACCTGCTCTTCCCTGATCAGCACCGGATAAAGCCGTAACGGTGGACTCGGCCATCCCGCAGTGATCGCCCCATTACGCAAATCGAACGATGCCGCATGGCGTGGGCAGAACAGGCGCTTCTCCGCGACATGCCCAAGACCGAGATCGGCCTGCTCGTGCGGGCACGCACGTTCGCAGGCGACGACAGCGCCCTCGTTCCAGATCACGAGCACGTCGCGACCTGCGACGCGGACAATGCCCTCTGCCTTCAGCCGGGCGAGGTCGCAGACCGCAATCCATCCGGGCTCGTCCGCGCGGACATCCGCATCATCCACCGAGATAGGCCTTCCGCACGTGCTCGTTCTCGATCAGCTCGGCGCCGGCCCCGGACAGCACGATACGGCCGTTCTCGAGCAGATAGGCATGGTCGCACATGTCGAGGGCCGCATACGCGTTCTGCTCGACCAGCAGCACCGTGGTGCCGGCATCGCGAATGCCACGGATGATCGCAAAGGTGCGCTCGACGATGTTCGGAGCGAGCCCGAGCGACGGTTCGTCGAACATGATCAGCCGCGGCCGCGACATCAGCGCGCGCCCGATCGCGAGCATCTGCTGCTCGCCACCGGACAGCGTGCCCGCCGCTTGCCTGCGCCGCTCGGCGAGCCGCGGAAATTCCGTGTAGATGCGGTCGCGATCGGCCGCGATCTCACCCGAACCGCTCCGGAGGTAAGCCCCCATGTCGAGATTCTCCTCGACGCTCATGTGCGGAAACACCCGGCGCCCTTCCGGGCAATGCGCTATCCCGCTCGCCAGCACGCGCGGCGGCTTCGCTCCGGTGATGTCGACGCCCTCAAACCGCATTTGTCCGGAGCGCGGTGGCACCAGTCCGGAAATGGCGCGCAGCGTCGTGCTCTTGCCGGCGCCGTTGGCGCCGATCAGCGCGACCAATTGTCCGGCCTTCACATCCAGCGAGATGCCGCGCAGCGCGGTGACGCCGCCATAGCCGCACACCATGTCGCGGATCTCAAGCACGCGGGGCCCCATGTCCGAGATAGGCCTCGATCACGGCCGGATCGTTGCGGATCACGTCTGGCGTTCCCTCCGCGATGATGCGGCCGTAATTGAGCACGACGATGCGGTCCGAGACCGTCATCACCATCGGCATGTCGTGCTCGACCAGCAGTATCGTGATGCCGCGGTCACGAATGCTGCGGATGAGCTCGACGAACCGGTGTGTTTCCGAAGCGTTCATGCCCGAGACCGGCTCATCGAGCAGCAGCATCGAGGGCTCCGCCGCGAGCGCCAGCGCGACGCCGACCAGACGCTGCTCGCCATAGGAGAGCGAACCGGCTGCATCGTGGCTACGGCGTCCAAGGCCGACCCATTCGACCAGCTCGCTCGCCCGCTGCCGCAGCTTGCGCTCCGAGGCGCGCGCCCCCGGCAGGCCCAGGATGGCGTCAAGCAGACGGACCCGGCCCTGCCGGTGCAGGCCGATCAGGAGATTGTCGTAGACGGTGTCGTTGGGAAACACGCTGGTGCGCTGGAACGTGCGGATCAGGCCGAGATCGGCGATCTGATGTGGCTTCAATCCGGTCAGCGTGGCGCCCTGATAGGTGACGCGGCCCGCGCTCGGCGCCAGGAAGCCGGTCATGACGTTGAAGGCAGTGGTCTTGCCGGCGCCGTTCGGACCGATCAGGCTGACGATCTCGCCCTCGCCCACGGTGAAACTCATGTCGGAGATCGCGACCAAGCCGCCGAAACGCACCGCTACCTGCTCGATCGTCATGGCAATGGCGCGCGCCGTCACTACGCCGGCTCCTTGGCGCCGGTCTCGGCGAGAGCGACGGGCGATAGCGAATTCGTCCCGCTCCGCCGTCGGACAAATCGCTGCACGAGCGAGGGTACGATGCCGCGCGGCAGCACGAACAGAATCGCGATCAGCACACCGCCATAGGCGATCCACTGCGCCTCCGGCGCCATGATCGGACGCAGCGCGACCGGCAGCAGCCCGAAGATCAGGCCACCGACGACGGGTCCGGCGAGCGAGCCCTTGCCGCCGCTGATGACCATGATCACCATGGTGACGGTGTTGATGAAGGCAAACACTTCGGGGTCGATGATCCGGATGTAATGCGCATAGAGGCTGCCGGCCGCACCGGCGATCGCAGCCGAGATCACCGCCGCCAGCGTCAGCGTCTTGGTGACGTCGATACCGACGGAGACGGCAAGCGTCTCGTTCTCCATCAGCCCACGCATCGCGCGGCCGAAATGCGAGTGAACGAGGCGCGCAATCAGCAGATAAGCGATGAAAGCCACAACCAGCACGAGATAATAATTCTGCAGCTTGGTGCGCAACGTCATCTCGCCGAAGCCGGGCAACGGCAGCACGATGGACGGAATATTGGTCAATGCCAGCGGCCCCTGCGTCAGCTCGACCCAGTTCAGCGCAACCAGCCGGACCACCTCGGCGAAGGAGATGGTCACGATGACGAAATAGGCGCCGCGTACACGGAACGAGAGCAGCCCGACGAAATAGCCGCATAATCCGGCGATGAGGATTGCGAGCGCCAGGCCCACAATAGGCGGCCAGGGCTCGTGAACCAGGCGCCAGCCTCCGGGCAGGCCGATGTCGAAGCCGAGCGATGTCAGCGCGCTGACATAGGCGCCGATGCCGAAGAAGGCGATGTGACCGAGGCTGAGCTGGCCCGTGAAACCGAGCAGGAGATTGAGGCTCATTGCGCCGATGACGAAGATGCCGGTCGTGATCAACGCGTTGAGGAGATAGGGATCGCGGAGCCAGAGCGGCACCGAGGCGAGTGCTGCGACCGCGAGAATGGTGACGACTATTCTCATCCGACACGCTCCGCCCGCGCGAACAGCCCGGTCGGGCGAAAAATCAGAACCGCGATGATGATCAGAAAGCCCATCGCGTCGCGATAGCCGGACGAGACGTAGCCGGCGCCTAGCTCCTCGGCGAGCGCCAGGATGAAACCGCCGATCACCGCGCCGGTGATGTTGCCGAGGCCGCCGAGAATGACGATGGCAAAAGCCTTGACGGCGGCGAGATCGCCCATCTGCGGGAAGATCACGTAGACCGGCCCGAGCAGAGCGCCCGCGGCAGCCGCGAGGCTGGAGCCGATCGCGAAGGTGGAGGTGTAGATCAGATCGACATTGACGCCCATCAGCGACGCGGTGTCCTGGTCCTGGAACGTTGCCCGCATCGCGCGGCCGAGGCTCGTGCGGTTGATCAGCAGGTACGTCACCAGGATCAGCAGCGCCGCGGCGGCGAGGACGAACAGGCGCAGCCAGGACACGGACACCGGCCCGAGCACCAGCGGCGCGTCGGGAAACGGCGTGGCCACCGATTTGGCGACGCCGCCCCAGATCCACAGCGTGCCCGACTGCATCGCGATCCAGGCGCCGATCATCACCAGCATCGTCGTGTCGATGTCGGAGCCGCGCAGCGGCCGCAGCAATGTCAGCTCGATGAGCGCGCCAAGCAGCCATCCGGCCAGCACGGCGACGGGGAGCGCGAGAAAGAAGTTCAGCCCGAGCTGCTGCACCACGATGAACATCACGTAGGCGCCGAACGTGTAAAGCACGCCATGCGTGAAATTCACGACGTTCATGATGCCGAAGATCAGCGTCAGCCCGATGCCCAGCAGCGCATAGGTGCCACCGAGCACGAGCATGTTGACCAGATGCTGCAGAAACTCGTTCAAGAGCTATTCCCGAATGCCCCAGATGTCGGCGAGGGCCGCGAAGCGCCGCCCTCGCCCAGGATTGACCGACCTCAGAGCGTCTTCATCTCGACCTTGCCGTCGTTGATCTCGATGAGATAGACGTTCGGCTGGCTCTGTCCACTTTCCTTGCCCTCGGGACCGGATTTGCGGAACACGATGTCGCCGTTGAGCCCCTTCACCTTGATGTCCCAGAATGCCGCCTTGATCGCCGCGGGTTCGGCCTTGCCCGCCTTCTCGATCGCGGCCGCGACGGTGCGGATGCCGTCATAGCCGCGGAAGCTCTCGGTGCAACCGGCGAATTCGAAGCCGCGCTTCTTCCATTCCGAGATGAAATAGTTGGTCGCCTCCGGGTTCGGCGTCTTGTCGGGAAACCACGGCAGGAACGTCGTCAGATGCATGGTGCCGTTGGCGGCTGCTCCCGCCTGGGCGATGATCTGGTCGGGGTTTTGCGAACCGCCGGTGGTGATGATGCGCTTCTTCAGCCCCAGCGCGGCGGCCTGCTTGAAGATCAGCGTCAGCTGGTCGACCGCGGTCGTAACGATGACCGTCTCGGACTCGGAGCTCTTGATCTTGGACAGCTGTGCGCTCATGTCCTGCGCGCCCTGGTCCATGGTCTCGACCAGGCCGACACTGATCCCCTTGTCCTTCATCATCTTGCTGAAATCCTCGGCGGTGCCGCGGCCCCAGTCGTTGTTGATGACGAGGAAGTCGACCTTCTTCAAGGCGAGCTTGTCGACGATCCCCTTGAACGCCGCGGCCTCGACCGCCGAGGGCGGCGAGATGCGGAAGATGAAGGGATTGCCGGTCGTGGTGATCTTGCCCGAGGACGAGGTCTCCACCACCATCGCCGTCTCGTATTCCATCAGCTTGGGCATCACGGCGAGCGTCAGGCTCGAGCCCCAGGCGCCCATCAGGACCGGCACCTTGTCGCTGGTAATGAGTTTTTCGGCGACGGCGGCAGCTTCCGTCGGGTTGCTCTTGTTATCCTCGATCACGAGCTCGATCTTCTTGCCCAGAATGCCGCCCTTCGCGTTGATCTCGTCGGCGGCGATCCTGGCGCCGTTGACGACATAGGTGCCGGACGCCGCGAATGCGCCGGTGAGCGGCTCGTTGACGCCGATCTTGATGGTCTGCGCCTCTGCTGCGCCACCGAACAAGACGGTCGCCAGCGCGATGGCCGGAACAAGTCCGAATGTGCGTTTCATGTTGTCTCTCCAAATCCCACGCGGTTGATCTTCATGGCAGTCCAGACTTCGTCACTCTGCGGCGCGAGCGCGCCGATCATTCCGCTCCACCTCGTCCGGCGAAGACGCGGCCCAGGATGCGCGCGACCCGGGCGCGCAACACGTCGGAGATGATCGACAAGCCGCTGAGTTCCGCCGGGGCCACCTCTCGTGGCGGCGCGCCCGACATCTGGCGATCGAGATTGCCGGCGAAGTCCGCGACCAGCCGCTTGGCGAGATCTCGCACCAGGCCGGGACGGCCGATCTGGGCCAGCATCCCGGTGAGCGTGTATCCAATCGACAGTTCGACGGCGGTCGCCTCGCCGCCATCGAGCGGGACCAGACGATAACGGATATCGCCTTGCGTCGCCGAGTGGCTGCGCCGGTCGGTGCCGATGCCAATGATGCGGCCTGTGAGCGCCGCGGGATCACGCTCGACGCGCGCGGCGCCCTCGAAGGCCGCCACGATCGGCCCGAGCCTGACGCGGATCGCACCTTCGACGCGCTCCGGGCTCGGCGGCGCCGTCAGCGACACGCCGGGAAGGCAGGCTGCGATACCCTTGATATCGGCGAACATCGCAAAGACTTTCGCCGGCATATATGGCAGCGTGAAACTCTGATCGAGAACGTTCGCAGGGGTGAAGTCCGGAATGACGTCCGGCGCGACACTGTCCGATGCCGCCGCCAACTCCAGCCCGGCAGTCGGCAGCGGCTGGTCGTCGTGGCCGGACATGGCCCGCCCTGATCCAGCCGGCCCAAGGTGGATCCGACCACCGTCTGCCTGTGGCCCGATATTGCGCCCTCGTCGCGCCGCGATCACCGACTGCACCGCCCGCACGATCCCGACATAGCCGGTGCAGCGGCAGAGATTGCCGCTGAGACCGACACGGATCCGGCGCTCGTCTGCGTCGGGCAGGCGCAGGACGAGGTCGCGCGCAGAGACCAGCATTCCCGGCGTGCAATAGCCGCATTGCAGCGCATGCTCCCGGGTGAAGGCGGCGCGCAACTCGGCCATGACCTCGTCCTCGTCCAGCCCTTCGATCGTGGTGACATCCGCGCCCTCGCAGGCCACTGCATAAGTGATGCAGGACCGCGCCGGCACGCCGTCGAGCAGCACGGTGCAGGCACCGCAGACGCCGTGCTCGCAGCCGAGATGCGTGCCGGTCAGGTCGAGCTTGTCGCGCACGAAATCGGCAAGGCTGGTGCGCGGCTCGGCCTGCACCTCCACCGCGCGGCGGTTGACGTTGAGGACGATCGCGGTCATGCGGCGGCCTCGAAAACGGCGCGCTTCAACACGCTGACATGGATGTGGCGCTGCGCGGCGTCGTCGATGCCGGCCTTTACCAGCAGCGCGTCGGCGGCACGAGCGTCGAAACGCTGCTTGAAGTCCGCCGCAATCCGTCCGCCGAACAGCTCGGCGGCATCGGTCACGACGATCGGGGCCGTGTCGATCGCACCGATCACCACGCGGGCAGCGGCAGCGGCCGGATCGACCAGGAGGGCTCCGATCGCGTGGGCGAACTCGCCGGTCTTGCGGCAGCTCTTGGCGTAGCCCCAATGCGCCGAGGTCGCACGGGCCGGGACATGGACGGCCTCGACGATCTCACCGGCATCAAGCGCCGATTCCAGCGCACCGACGACGAAGGCCTCGATGGCCATGCTGCGTACGCCGGCAAGGCTGCGCAGCGTCACCCGCGCGCCCAACGCGGCAAGTGCCGAAATCCAATCCGCCGCGGGATCGGCATGGCTGAGCGAGCCGCCGATCGTGCCGCGGTTGCGCACCGCGCGATAGGCGATGTTGGCCGCGACTCCAGGCATGGCGCCGCGCGTCACATCGGCCGTGCGCCCGTCCTCGATGTCGGCATGCGTGACGAGGGCCCCGAGCACGAGTTCGCCGCCGCGAATTTCCGCCCGCTTGAGCTCGGCAAGGCCGGAAATGTCGACCACCAGCTCCGGCTGGACCAGCCGCAGATTGAGCATGGGACCGAGCGATTGGCCGCCCGCGATGATCTTCGCCGATCCGCGGCTTGCTGCGAGCATCGACAGCGCCGAATTGAGGTCGCGTGGACGTTCGTAGCTGAAAGGCACTGGCTTCATGCCGCGCTCCTTCCGGAAGTGCGCGCGGCCAGCACGGCCGCGACGACGCGATGCGGCGTGATCGGTGACTGCATCAGCTCGACACCGAGCGGGCGCAGCGCATCGTTGACGGCGTTGGCGATTGCGGCGGGCGGCGCGATCGCACCGCCCTCGCCGATGCCTTTCACGCCAAACTGCGTATAGGGCGACGGCGTCTCCATGTGATCGAGCCGCGCGGCGGGAACCTCGGTCGCGCCGGGCAGCAGATAATCGGCCAGCGTCGTCGCCAGCGGCTGGCCGGAATTGTCGAACGGCATTTCCTCGTAGAGCGCCGTGCCGATGCCTTGGGCGAGACCGCCATAGATCTGGCCGTCGACGACCATCGGATTGACCAGCACGCCGCCGTCCTCGACGATCACGTAATCGAGGATCTCGACCTCGCCGACTTCAGGGTCGACGGCGACGACAGCGGCATGCGCGGCATAGCTGAACGTGCCGCTGTCGCGCACGGGCTTGTAGCCCTGCGTCACTTCCAGGCCGCCGGGATCGACGTCAACAGGCAGATCCTGCGGGCGGCGATACCAGGTGTGGGCGATCGCCTGCAGGCTGACGCTGCCGTTGACGCCGCGGACCTCGCCATTCTGCAGGACGACGGAGGCCGGCTCGTGTTGCAGCAATTTGGCG
>NZ_JADPJG010000002.1:415880-731484 GCF_023073335.1 Bradyrhizobium sp. 21 | reverse complement strand
CGCCGAGCTCGCGGCAGGCGGTCGCCACCGCGCCGCCCGCCATGACCATCGAGCGCGAACCCCAGGTCCCCGTCGAATAGGGTGTCATGGCGGTGTCGCCGAGGATGATGCGCACCTTGGCGACGTCTATCCCCAACATCTCATGGGCGACCTGCGCGAGCGTGGTCTCCATGCCCTGCCCGTGCGAATGCACGCCGACGCGCAGCTCGAGGCCGCCATCCGGCGTCAACCGCGCCGAGGCCTGCTCATGGCCCGGCACCATCGGAATGCCCCAGCCGGCATAGACCGACGTGCCGTGGGCGGCCTGCTCGCAATAGATGGAGACGCCGATGCCGATCCGCCGGCCGTCGGCTTCGCCCTGCCCTTGCCTTGCGCGAATGGCATCGACGTCGATCGCGGCCAGCGCACGCCGCATCGCTTGCGGATAATCCCCGCTGTCGAAATGCTTCTTCGTGATGTTGTCGAACGGCATTTGCTCCGGATTCACCAGATTGCGCAGCCGCACTTCGCCGGGCTCCAAGCCGGTCTCCACCGCCACGAGATCGAGCATCAATTCGAGCGCGAAGCACACGCCGGTGCGTGCCACGCCGCGGTAGGGCAGGATCGGACATTTGTTGGTGGCGACCGAGAAGGTGCGGCAGCGATAGGCCGGCATCCGATAGGGACCGGGCAAGATGCTTGCGACCTGCGCGGCCTCGAGACAGGCCGAGAACGGATAAGACGAGTAGGCGCCCGAATCCACCGTCGCCTCGCAATCGATGCCGCGCAACGTGCCGTCGCGATCGGCATAGACGGTGATCCTGTAATGATGCTCGCGGCAATTGGCGCTGGCGACGAGATGCTCGCGGCGGTCCTCGGTCCAGCGCACGGGATGGCCGCATCGCATCGTCAGCCAGGACAGGCAGACCTCTTCGGGCAACAGGATTCCCTTGTGCCCGAAGCCGCCGCCGACATCGGGCGAGATGACGCGGATCCGGCCCTCCTCCATGCCGAGGCATTCGGCGAGGCCGCTACGGGTGATGTGCGGCATCTGGGCCGCGGAATGCAGCGTGAGCTGATCGAGCCGCCGGTCGAAGGTGGCCACCACACCGCGGCCCTCGAGCGGCGACATGCATTGCCGCGCGGTCGAGATCTCGCGCGTCACCTTGATCGGCGCGTCGAGCGCGGCGGAAATGTCGACCTCATAATTGGTTTCGAGGAAGACATTGTCGCCCCAGTGCTCGTGCACGAGGGCCGAGCCCGGCTGGCGCGCTTTCAGCATGTCGTAGACCGCCGGCAGCTGCTCGAGATCAAGCGTCACGGAGGCCGCGATGTCCTCGGCCTCGGCGCGTGTCGGCGCGACGCACATCGCGACGAGCTCACCGACCTGGCGCACCTTGCCGGTCGCGAGCACCGGCTGCTCGGAAACCTTGAAGCCCGGAAGTCCTGATACCGCGCGGATCGGATTGACACCGGTGAGGTCCGCTGCCGTGAACACGCGTCCTCGATAGCGCTCAGGGACATGAATGCCGCGGATCCGCGCATGCGCCAGCGGGCTGCGCACGAAGGCGACGTCCTGAAGACCCGCCAGGCGAATGTCGGCGACGAACTGGCCGCGACCGCGCATCAGCCGCTCGTCCTCCTTCCGCGGCAGCCGTGCGCCCACGCCCTGCCCGGACTTTCCTGACGGAAATTCCCGCTCGTTGCGCACGCCGACGTTCTCCTTCATCGCGCGGCCTTACGCCGCGACAGCCTGCGGCAGGATCGGCGCGACCGCGTCGAAGCGGGTCCCGGCGCGCAGGCAGAACACCGGCTGCAGCAGACGTTCGGCGATCACCTCGTTCTTCTCGTTATCGCGCAGGACGAAGCGGCCGTTCTTCTCCGTTAGGATGGAGACGTCGGCGTCCATGCCGACCCTGAGCGCGCCGATCTCGTCGCTGCGGCCGAGCATTTTGGCCGCATTGGAGGTCACCATCGGCACCACCTGCTCAAGCGACAGGCCGAGCGCCATCATCGAGCTCATCGCCTGGACCAGGCTGAACTTGGCCTGCCCTGCAAAAGGA
The DNA here is from genome assembly GCF_023073335.1 of Bradyrhizobium sp. 21. Classification (GTDB taxonomy): domain Bacteria; phylum Pseudomonadota; class Alphaproteobacteria; order Rhizobiales; family Xanthobacteraceae; genus Bradyrhizobium. The sequence continues at coordinate 729,442 of NZ_JADPJG010000002.1, read as the reverse complement.
TGGTTCTCCTCGTCCTCGTGCTGGTCGGGCGTCCCGGCCGGCGCGGGCACGTGCGTGTTGTAGCCGTGAATGTCGGCCCCGAGCGTGGTCGGAACGATGCCGGCGGCGATCGCCTTCTTCGCGAGCCGATAGGAGAAATGGCTGCCGTGACCGACATCGACCTTCAGGCCGCGGTCGAGCGCAGCCTGGATCACCGGATGCACCTCGCCCTCGCGGTTGACGAAGCCGCCCGGATGGCGCGTGAAGGGATGAGCGAGAACGTCGCCCTCGCGCAGCAGCGGGATCACGCGCGTGAGGATGGTATCGGCATCCTCGCCATTGGCGCCACTCTCCGGCAAACCCCAGAGCTGGCCGAAATGCACATAGACCGGCAGATCGGCCCGCTTGCCGATCTCCGCTGCCATCTCGATGACGCGAATGCCCCAGCGCGCGAAGCCGCCGATCTCCGCATGGGCCTTGATGCCGCGCACGATGTCGAGATTGGCCGTCGCCGATTTGACGGTCGCATCGATGTCGACGCCGTCGGGGCTATACAGCTTCGGATAAAAGTGCCCCTCCAATCCGCCGACGAGATAGGCAGAAAGGAAAGCATAGACGCGCGAAACCGCGTGCTCCGCGATGAAATGGCGAAAGCCCGGCAGCGTCATGCAGGACGGACCGCCCTGGTCGACCAGCGTCGTCACGCCGGACTGCACGCCGACCATGTCGGCATTCATGCCGAAGCGGCCGGAGACATATTGATAGACATGCGCGTGGGTGTCGATCAACCCGGGCAGCACGAGCTTGCCGGCGACATCAACCACTTCCTTTGCGCTGGTCGGCAGAATGTCCGACGCGACGGCCGCCACCTTGCCGTTGCGGATGGCGATGTCCTTGATGCCGTCAACGCCGGAGGCCGGACAGATCACGCGACCACCTCGCAGCAGTATGTCGAAGCTGGCTGTGATGGACATGGCGCTCTCCTCTCCTCACGCGGGCGATTGCTTCACCCGGAAATACGAAGCATGCTTCGTATTTACAAAAGCAAGCTTCATGCCATGATCTGGCGATGGCGGGCGCACTCGAATCGAGCTAAGCGCGACAGGGTTCCAGCTTGGGAGAGTGTGCATTGCGGCAGGCAAGGAAACGTCGCAGCGGGGGCAAGCACCGCCCCTGGCCCCTGTCCCAACGTCCCGGATATCTGATCCGCCGGCTGCATCAGATTCACGTCGCCCTGTTTCAGGAGGCGTGCGGCGCGTTCGAGGTCACGCCGTTGCAATACAGCCTGCTCTCTGCGCTGGCGGCGCGCGAAACGGCCGATCAGACGACCTTGGCGGCCGATATCGCCCTCGATCGGACGACAACGACCGGTGCATTGAAGCGGCTCGCGGCACGAAACCTGGTCGAGCGCGCGGTGAACAAGGACGATCGCCGGGCGCGATTGTGCCGGCTGACACCCGCGGGCGCCGCGCTGCTCGTCAAAATCGAAGGTGCAGCACGACGGGCGCACCGGGTAACGCTGGGCGATTTGAGTGAACGGGAACAGGCGCTCTTCATTGATATGATGCAGCGCATCGTGGCCGGCGACCCCAGTCGTGACAGCGCAACTGCCCTATTCGACTAGACACCGGCATTGCTGCCGGCTGATGCACTTTTGAATTGGGCTGCTCAATTTATCATCGTGCGGCTGCCCGGCAGTGCAACGGCCCTCGCGCAGCGACCCGACCTCCGGCACGTACTCCGGCAGCACGTCGCAGGAGGTCCGCGCCCTGAAGACTCAGTGGCATCCGGCGCGAGGCGCGCTGCATCCAACGGCGGTCGACGCGCTGCTGCCCGAAGCTCAGCACGCAATGGCACGATTTATGCTGCGACGATACGAAGCGTGCTTCGTATTGGGGGATGTCATGACGGATTCCGAACTTCGCGCTGACGTACACAGCATCGAGCCAATTCCCGACGCGGACCGGGACTCGACCGGGCCGCAGCAGATGTGGATCTGGGCGGGAGCCAACATCGCGCCGGTCAATTGGGCGCTCGGCGCCCTCGGCATCATCCTGAAATTGGGTCTGATGGAAACGATCGCGGTCATCGTGCTCGGCAACATCGTCGGCTGCGCGATCTTCGCCGCCTTCACCGTGATGGGGCACAAGACCGGCGTCAACCAGATGGTGCTGAGCCGGTCGGCGTTCGGCGTCCGCGGCGCCTACCTGCCCAGCATCCTGATGTTCGTGATGACGCTGGGCTGGATCGGCGTCAACACCTACTTCCCGGTGAAGATCTCGATCGGCATCCTCGGCCAGTTTGGCATCCCCGACACCTGGCTGATCGAGATCGTCATCATCACGCTGGTGATGGCCGTACAGGTGCTGATCGGGGTCTACGGGTTCTACGCCATCCGTACCTTCGAGAAATACACGGTGCCGCCGACCATCGCCATCATGGTGCTGATGAGCATCTTGGCGTGGACCCGGCCCGGCGTCGTCAACTGGGGCCTCACGAGCTCGCTGCCGCCGGGCGCGCATCTCGCGATGCTGACGCTGCTGACGACCGCGATCGGCGTCGGCTGGGGTATCTCGTGGGTCACCTGGGCGTCCGACTATTCGCGCTTCGTGCCGAAAAGCGTGCCGTCGAAATCCGTGTTCTGGTACAGCTATGTCGGCATGCTGGTGCCCAGCGTCTGGCTCGCCGTTCTCGGCGCGACGATCGCCTCGACCACGCTGGACACCGATCCCGCCAAGATGGTCAGCGCGGTGTTCGGCGGACCGGTCAGCATCCTGGTCCTGCTGATGGTGCTGCACGGCCCGATCGCCACCAACATCCTCAACGTCTATTCGGCGACGCTGGCGGCGCTCAGCGCAGGCCTCAAGTTCTCGCGCTTCTGGCTCACCGTCATCGTCGGCATCGCCGGTTATCTCGTCACGCTGTATTTCATCTTTGCGCCGTCCTTCGCCAAGGCGTTCGACAATTGGATGATCAGCCTGCTGTTGTGGATGAGCCCGTGGGCCGGCGTCGTGCTCGCCGACTTCTTCATCAAGCGGAAGGGCAAGATCGACGTCGCCGAACTCTACCGCTCGCCCGAGACCAGCGCCTATGGCGACATCAACTGGGCCGGCATGATCGCCTTCCTTGCGGGCCTCGTGGCCGGATGGCTGGTGGAGGACGGTCTGGTCGGCGCGCTGCAGGGGCCGGTCTCGATCAACCTGCTGGGTGGCGCTGATCTGAGCTGGCTGTTCGGCATCGCAGTCTCCGGCGGCGTCTATCTGGCGCTGGGCAAGCACGTCACCTCGTCCTCCTCGATCGTCGCGAGCAGCGCAGGCAGGTAGCGAGAGGTCATGGACTTCGTTCTGCGATCCGTCCCCGGCAACGTGCAGTGGGGGCTTTGGGATGGACGATTGACACCGACGCTGCGGATCGCATCCGGAGACCGCGTCACCATCGAGACGCTCTCGGGCGAACCGGATGATGTGCCCGATCCGTCGCTCGGCTTCGACATCGTCCCCGGACATGCCGACGTGCTGGCAAGCACGTCGCGTGGTCCGGGGCCACATCTCCTCACCGGGCCGATCCATATCGAGGGCGCCGAGCCCGGCGACGTCCTCGAAGTGCGTGTTCTGAACATCGAGCTGCGCTGCAACTGGGGCTGGAATCTCCAGGTCCCGACGCTCGGCACGCTCCCTGAGGATTTCCCCGAGTTCCGCCGCATCCACATTCCTCTGGACCGCGCGCGCAACATCGCTCGACTCCCGTGGGGACAGGAGCTGCCACTCGCTCCCTTCTTCGGGAATTTCGGCGTCGCCCCACCGCTCGCCTGGGGACGGCTGTCGTCAAAGGAGCCGCGCGCCTTCGGCGGCAACATGGACAACAAGGAGCTCGGCGTCGGCAGCACGGTGTATTTTCCGGTCTTCGTGCCGGGAGCCCTGTTCTCAGCCGGCGACGGCCATGCACTCCAGGGGGACGGTGAAGTCTGCCTGACCGCGATCGAAGCCGCGCTCACCGGCACGTTCGAATTCCACGTCCGCCGCGATCTTCGCCTCGCTTCGCCGCGCGCGGAAACCGCGTCCGACTGGATCACGATGGGATTCGATGAAGACCTCGATGACGCCGCCAAGGCGGCGCTGCGCGACATGATCGCGCTGATCCGCGGGCACAGCGGCCTCAGCGCGCAGGATGCCTATACGCTCTGCTCGATTGCGGCGGACCTGCGGGTCACGCAGATGGTCGACGGCAACAAGGGCATCCACTGCGTCCTGGCAAAATCCCGCATGCCCTGATTGTTCGCCGGGACGGTCCTGGCGGCGGCCCGCCTCGTCGCCCTCACGCCCTGGCAGAAGAAAGTGACCCGGCAAGCGCAAGCTCGCGCAGCACCTGTGCAAGCACGGACGCGCCAGCCGCAACGTGATCAGGCTCGGCCCATTCGTGTTCCACATGGCTCGCGCCGTCGCGGCAGGGAATGAAGACCATCGCGGCCGGACAGATTTTTGCGAGATGGCGGGCGTCGTGGCCGGCGGCCGAGAGGATAGCCATGGCGGGATGCCTCTGCTTACGCGAGGCCTCCGCAATGCTCGCCCGCAGGTGCGGATCGAACGCGTTCGAGGTTGCATCAACGAGCGGCGTCACCGTGACCGTGCAAGGCGATGCATTCTCCCGGCAAAGCGCCGCGATGCGCGCACCGGCCGCATCAAGCACCGCATTGTCCGGATGACGCAGATCGATGCTGAAGCTGACCCGCGATGGCACCACCGAGGGCGCGTTCGGCACGACCGCAACCCGGCCGATGGTGAACTTGATGTCGGCATCGATTGTGCCGATCTCGTCATGGAGTGCGGTCGCCATCCGCGCAAAGGACGCGAGCGCATCTCGCCTCTCCTGCTGCGCCAGCGTGCCTGCGTGTCCCTCGGCGCCCTCGACGACCACCTGAAACGTCTTCTTGCCCTGGATGCCAGTGACGATGCCGATCGTGCAGACGGCCGCCTCCAGCAGCGGTCCCTGCTCGATATGCAATTCGAGATAGACCGCGGGCCTGAAGCCGAGTGGCCTGTGCGGCAGATCGGGAAAGGCTTGGTGGAGACGGTCGAGCGCTTCGCCAACGCTGGTCCCGTCCGTGTCGCGTACGGCGCGGATCGCGGCCATGTCGCGCTCGCCGGCAAAGGCCTCCGAGCCCATCATGCCCGGAGCAAAGCGCGAGCCTTCCTCGTTCATCCAGGCAACGACCATGACGTCGCGCGCCGGCGTGCCGCTCTGCTCAGCCAGCGAGACCGTCGCTTCGAGCGCCGCCATAACGCCGGCCGCGCCGTCGAATTTTCCGCCGGTCGGCTGGCTGTCGAGATGGCTGCCGAGCAGGATCGGCGGCGCGGCCCGATCCCGGCCGGCCAGCGTCAGGAACAGATTTCCCGCGGCATCCGTCGACGGCGTCAATCCTGCGTCGAGGGCCCAGCCGATCACGCAGCGCCAGGCGGCGATCTCGCCATCGCTCAGCGCCTGACGGTTGACCCCGCCGGCCGGCGTCCCCCCGATCTCGGCAAGCGCCATCAGGCGGCTCCAGAGTCGATCCGCGTTGATCAGAGTCTGGCTCGTCATCGACCTACTTCGTGCGCATGATCTGGCCCGGCAGCGCGCGGGGATCGCGCGGCAGCCAGCGGCCGGCCTCGACCTGGGCAATGAACTCGGCGAGCAGCGCGTTGAACGCCGCCGGTTCTTCCAGATTGAGCGTGTGACCGGTTTTGGGGAAGACCGAGAGACCGCAGGCCGGAATCGTCTTCTTCAGGAAGATGCCGGGCTGAAGGCAATGATCGTCTTCGTCGCCCACAATCACGAGTGTCGGCACCTTCATCGTCTTCAGGCCGTCTTCGAGATCGTAAAACGACGGCCGCCGCGCCTGCACGCCGCGCATGGTGTTGGCCGCGCCGCGATCGGAATGGGTGGCAAGGCGATCGGCGAATTCCTGCCAGCCGCGCGGATCCTTGTTCTGGAACTGTACACGGCTCGCGCCGAGGACGTAGATCCTCGAGAACGCCTTCGCGCCCTGCTTCTCGAAATTGTCGGCAACTTCGAGCGAGACGCCGCGAAAATACTCCTCATGCTCCTTCTCGCAGCCATAGCCTGCGCCGGCCACCGTGAGCGACAGAGCGCGCTGTGGCGTGCGCAGGCCGAAATGCACCGTGCAGAAGCCGCCCATCGACAGACCGACAATGTGCGCCTTCTCGATCTTCAACGCGTCCAGGACGGCAACCGCATCATCAGCGGCAATCGCCTGCGAATAGGCTTCCGCGCTCTCCGGCACATCCGACGGTGGATACCCGCGCGCGGCGTAGGTGATGCAGCGATGGCGCCGGCTGAAATAGCGAATCTGCGGTTCCCAGCTCGCGTGATTGCCGCCGAACTCGTGGATGAAAAGGATCGGCGTGCCCTCGCCCGCCTCTTCCACATGCAACTTCACGCCATCCCTGGTGGTGATCATCGTCATCGGCATCGTCCCTAGAATTGCGGCGGCAGGTCGTTGAGCGTGCGCGCCTGCGCGACCATATCCGGTAACAGCGTGCAGAGCTTCTCGACCCAGGCCTGCGGCACGGAGGTGCTGATTTTCACGAAGCGGTCGCCGAAACGCTGCGTATGATAGGTGCCCTGGCGAATCATGATGCCCTGCCGGCGATAGCATTCGACCAGCGCCTCGGGGCGGATGCCCGCCGCGATGGTCTCCAGCACCAGGAAGTTCCCGTGCGACGGCATGATCGGCAGCGCCAATCCGTCGATCGCGACTGCCGCCTCCTGGATCATTGCCTTGTTGGCCCGGTCGATGCTGCGGACCTTCTTCATCCATTCGGCCTTGACGGAAAGTCCGGCCTGCGCCGCGCGCTGGGCAATGACGCTCGCACCCAGAACACTCGTAGATGTCTGCGCAAGCTCCTCGAAGAGATCGGGGGCGGCAACGAGAGCGCCGATCCGCAAGCCCGCAAGCCCGAGCCATTTCGAGAAGCTGGTCGAGACCACCGTGCCTTGCGGCGCGACTTGAAGCGCGGGCGTGTGTCCATCGGCGAAGTCGCGGTAAGTGCAATCGTGCACCAGCAGCGCGCCACAATCACGCGCGATCGCAGCAAAGCTTTCGATCTCATCACGGGTGTAGCGGATGCCCAGCGGATTGTTGGGATCGACGAGATAGATGATCGCCGTGCGCTCGTCGACATGGGCCTTCAATGCCTCGGGCGTCAGGCGGTAGTTGCAGGCGGGATCGTAGATCGGAATCTCGATCACTTCGGCGCCCTGCTGGCGCGCGAACAGGCATGGCCATTTCCAGGTCGGATCGGTCGTCACCAGACTAGTGCCGGGCTTGCAGCGCGCACGGCAGATCAAGGCGAGCGCGTTGACGCCGCCCTCGGTCACCAGCGCCTCTGCGCCGGGCGTGCCAAGATCGGCAACGATCGCGGCGCGCAGCGCCTCGAAGCCGAGCGGCGGGGCATAAGCGTTGAACTCGCCGGCCTCGATCGAACGCAGCATCGCCTCGCGCACGGCGGGGTGGCTCTCGACATGGTTGGTGTTCTGGCCGAGCCAAAAGAGTCCGGGCGTCGCCGAGAGCTCGTCGAAATAGCGGTTGCGAACCAGTGCCGTGGATTGAGGTCCTGACATCGACGCCTCAGATGACTGAGCCGCGCGCGGCGATGCCGCCGTCGATCGTCACCACCGTGCCGGTGATGTAGCCGGACCTCGGCGACGACAGAAACGCAACGAGATCGGCTACTTCTTCCGATGTCGCCGGGCGCTTGCCCGGATATTTGTCGAACAGCTCCTCCCAGCGGCTTTCGTCGCCGAGCATGTCGATCGCCTTGCGCTTCATGATCTTGAGCATGCGATCGGTCGCCACAGGCCCGGGATTGACCGCGACGACACGCACGCCGTGATCGAGGCTGCGGCCGCCGAGCGCCTTGGTGAAGGACATCAGCGCCGCATTGCCGGTGGAGCCTGCAATGTAGCTGGCGTCCCAGTTCTCGCCGGAATTGCCAATGATGTTGATGATGACGCCGTCCTTACCCTTCATGCCCGGATAATAGAGGCGCGACAGCGTGATGTAGCCAAACACCTTGAGATCGAAGCCGCGCCGCCACGCTGCATCATCGAGAATTTCCAGCGAGCCGGCCGGGATATCGCCGGCATTGTTGACGAGGATGTCGATGTCGCCGACCTCAGCCGCGAGCTTCTCCATCGCAGCCGTGCTCGACAGGTCGAGCGCGTGGATCGTGATCTTCACGTTGTGGCTGGCTTCCAGCTCCCGCTTGGCCTGGAGCATCGCCTCGCCGTTACGGGCGGCCAGATGAAGATGGCACCCCTCGGCGGCAAAAAGCGCGGCCACCGCAAGTCCAATTCCTTTCGACGCGCCGGTGATCAGGGCGGTCTTGTTTGTCAGCTTTAGGTCCACTCCGGTCTCCGCTTGCAAGCTCGATATACAAACTCAAGCAATTTGCATACCAAGCGCCCTCCGGGTCATTCGAAGGCTGCAAGGAAGTCCAAAAGGTTATCCCCGAGCAGGTTGACGTGGTCGCGCATGGCGCTGTGCGCCCGCTCCGAATCGTGCGCCAGGATCGCCTGCATGATCGCCTCGTGCTCGCGGACGGTGTCGGCGATCCGGTTCGGCATGCGCGTCACCCGACGGCGATACGCAGCCACCTGATTGCGCAGCTTGCGGGTCTGCTCGGCGAGGAAGGCGTTGCGCGAGGCCTCGTAGATCGCTTCGTGGAATTCCTGATTGACGTCGTAGAAGATGTCGATGTCTCCGATTTCGCCGGCCGTTACAAGCCGCTGGTGAATCTCGCCAATTTCTGCGCCCCAGGCCTGCGAGACGCGCCTTGCGGCGAGCCGCGCGCAGAGGCCTTCGAGCTCCGCCATGACCTGAAACATCTCGATCAGCGCCTGCGCCTTGATGCTGCGGACAGTCGCTCCCTGCCGGCCGCGCAGTTCGACCAGATGATTGGCGGCCATCAGGCGAAACGCCTCGCGCACCGGCGTGCGCGAGACGCCGAAGCGCTGCGCGATCTCCTGCTCGTCGAGCCGGCTGCCCGGCTCGAGATGGCCGGCCGCGATCGCCCCTTCCAGCTTCTGGCGCAGGCTCTCGGCGAGCGTCATGCCGGCGCTTGCCGTGAGGGTCCCCTGCCCATTTTTCACGCGCTTGCCGCCGCTATGGGCACCAATATCCGCCATCATGTTTCTCCGATATCGATGCAAGTATACAAGATGGCGCCCATCTTCCTGCGAAATGGCCGATTTTCTCGCACAGAGGCGCGAAGCACCGGCCTGTTCGCCCGTCGGTCTCGCAAGTCTTATGCCTGATTTGCCTGCAAATCGCACTGGCACACGAGTTGCTAAGAGATTTCGACGCGGTCCGCTTTCGTATGCGAATGGCCGCCGCCATTATACAAGGACATGCCGGTGCAGGCTGCTCGCCTACCCAATCCCGGACCGACCGGCGAAGCCCCGCAGACTCACCCGAAGCCTGAACCGCTGCTTGAACTGCGCGCAATCAGCAAGACCTTCGGTTCCGTCGCGGCGCTGTCGGGGCTTCAGGCCAGCATTGCCCCCGGCGAGTTCGTCACCGTCGTGGGCCCGAGCGGTTGCGGCAAGAGCACCCTCTTCAACATCGTCGCCGGATTGGAGGAGCCGGATGTCGGCGGCATCCTGCGTTTCGAGGGCAAGAGCTGCCACTCGTCCGACTTGCTCGGCCGCGTCTCCTTCATGCCGCAACGCGATTTGCTGTTTCCCTGGCGGAACGTGGTGGACAACGCCATCCTCGCGCTCGAGGTCGAGGGCATGCCGCGCGACCAAGCCCGCGCCAAGGCGCTGAAGATGCTGCCCGAGTTCGGCCTTGCCGGCTTCGAGAAGCAATATCCCAATCAATTGTCGGGCGGCATGCGCCAGCGTGTGGCTTTGATGCGTACCTTCCTGTTCGAGCGCGGCCTGATGCTGCTGGACGAGCCGTTCGGCGCGCTCGACGCGCTGACACGGGCGATGATGCAGCGCTGGCTGCTCGACGTGTGGCAGAAATACCGCCGCACCATTCTCTTCATCACCCATGACGTCGACGAGGCGATCTTCCTCGGCGACCGCGTGCTCGTCATGACGGCGCGCCCCGGCTCGGTGAAGCTCGAACAAATCGTCGATCTGCCCCGCCCGCGCCGGCCTGAGATCGTCACCGCTCCCGAATTCGTGCGCCTCAAGCGCAAGTTGCTGGATGCGATCGAGGAGGAAAGCATGAAATCGTTCCAATCCTCGGTCGCGCAGGAGAAGTCGCAATGAACGCGCCGTCGGCGAGCCAGCCGCACGCCGTGCCGCGGGGGATCGAACCGGCCGAATGGGACGCCCGGATCAAGCTTGCGGCCTGCTATCGCATGGTCGCCAAGCTCGGGATGGACGATTTGATCTACAATCACATCTCCTCGCGCGTTCCCGGCCACGAAGATCAATTCCTGATCAATCCCTACGGGTTGCTGTTCGACGAGATCACGGCGTCGAGCCTGGTCAAGATCGACACTGAGGGTAACAAGCTCGACGACACGCCGCACGCTGTCAACGTCGCAGCCTTCGTCATCCATGCCGCGATCCACACCTCGAACCACGACGCGGCCTGCGTGCTGCACACCCATTCCGACGCGAGCGTCGCGGTATCCGGACAGGAGAAAGGCCTGTTGCCGCTCAGCCAGTTCGCGATGCGCTTCTACGACAGGCAGGCCTTTCACGACTACGAGGGCGTCGCCATCGATCTCGACGAGCAGGTACGCCTGGTACGCGACCTCGGCCCGCACAAGGTCATGTTGATGCGCAACCACGGCATCCTCACCGTCGGCCGGACGCCGGGCGAAGCCTTCATGCTGCTCTATTATTTCGAGCGCGCCGCGCGGATCCAGCTTCAGATGCAGGCCGCGGCTGCGGCCGGCGCGAAGCTGGTGATGCCGCCGCACGAGGTCTGCGAGAAGGCGGCCCGCCAGTTCTGGGAATTGCAGGGCGACATCCTGGTGCCCGGCGAACGCGAATGGCCGGCGCTGATGCGCCAGCTCGACCGCGCCGATCCGTCCTATCGCAATTGATTTCATCGTCTGGAGTATGACCATGTTGAGCCGACGCCACGCCTTCTCCGTCCTCTCCGCCATCGCACTGGCGACCGGCTCGCTTGTCGCGGCTGCGCCCGCCGCCGAGCCGCAGAAAGCGAGCCTGCGCCTGAAATGGCTGCCGCAGGCGCAATTCGCCGGCTTCTACGTCGCTGCGGCCAAGGGCTACTACAAGGCCGAAGGCATCGACCTCACCATCAATCCCGGCGGCCCCAATCTGCTCACCGAAAATCTGGTCGCGACGGGCGCCGACACATTCGGCCTGTCGGGCGGCACCGACAGCGTGTTCGCGGCGCGCGACAAGGGGCTGCCGATCGTCTGCATCGGCGTATCGCATCAGATCACCCCCTTCATCTTCGTCACCCGCAAGGACGGGCCGGTGAAGACGATCCAGGATTTCAAGGGCAAGACCGTCACCACCTGGTTCACCGGCGCCAATCATGTGCTCAACGGCATGCTGGCCAAGGAAGGCATCAAGCCGGATGAACTGAAGATCCAGCCGCAGCAGGTTTCGGTGACGCCCTTCGTCGACGGCAGCGTCGACGTCATCACCGCGACCTATTACAACGAGTTCTACACCATCCAGTCGCGCATGCCGAAGGACAGCCTGAAGACCTTCGTCGCCGAGGATTACGGCATCACCTTCCCGCGCGACACGCTGATCGTCGCCGAGGCGACTGCCAAAGAGAAGCCGGAGCTGGTCAAGGCATTCCTGCGCGCCTCGCTGAAGGGCTGGAAGGATGCCTTCACCGATCCCAAGGGCGCCGTCGACACCGTGATGGCCGTGGCTCCGACGCTCGACCGCGCGCAGCAGGAGTTCATGCTGACCGAGGTGAAGCGCCTGATGACGGCAGGTGGGGCAGCGAAGAACGGCATGTTCTGGATCGACGCCGACGCGGTCAAGACTGCCCACGATTTCTTTCTGAAGTACGGCGTGATCTCCAAGCCGGTCGATCTCGCTGCCGCCTATGACGCCAGCTTCATCCAGAGCGTCCCGCAGGCGGACCGGCTGCCGTGAGCAGCCCTGCCGCGACATCGCTTGGTGACGGCCGCGCGGCTGCGCGGTCGATGGCAATGCCGGATTGGCTGCGCAAGCTGATCCGGCTTCTGCTCGGCCTCGCCGTCGCGGCGGTGATCTGGGAAGGCTCGGTGCTGCTGTTCGGCATCCGGCCTTATTATCTGCCGCGCCTGAGCACGATCCTGATGGCGATGGCGGCGACGCCTCGGGCCTATGTCGACGGCTTCCTGCGCACGCTGGCCGAGACGCTGATCGGCTTCGCCTCCGGTGGCGCGTTCGGCGCGCTGATGGGCGTCGTGTTCTTCCGCGTCCGCGCCCTGCGCGAGATGATCTTTCCGATCTTCGTGGTGTCGCAGACCATTCCGGTCATCGCGTTCGGCGCGCTGGTCGTCCTGTGGTTCGGTAACACCTTGCTCGCCAAGGCGATCATCGCGTTCTACCTCACCTTCTTTCCGGTGACGGTGAACACGCTGCTGGGGCTGGAGACCGTCGATCCCAGGCAGATCGACCTGATGCGCAGCTTTGGCGCCTCCAACCGCCAGCTCCTGCTGCGCTTGCAGCTCCCGGCCGCGCTGCCTCAGATTTTCGTCGCGCTGCGGCTGGCCGCATCGCTGAGCCTGGTTGGCGCCATCGTCGGCGAATGGTTCGGCGACACGACCGGGCTCGGCGTGCTGCTGCTCCAGGCCATGTTCACCGAGAACGTCGTCGCGATCTGGGCCGCCCTGCTCGCCGCGGCCCTGCTTGGCACAGGCTTCTATGCGGTGGTCGCCGCGCTCGAGCGGCATTTGGTGTTCTGGAGCGCCGAGCAATGAGCCGCGCAGTCGCAGCCCCCTCGCTCGCCATCCAGCGCGGCATTCTGGGCGCTGTCCTCCTGATCGTGTGCTGGGAAGGTGCTGCGCGCGGATTGCATCTGCCGGCCTATGTTCTGCCTGCCGTCAGCGACATCCTCGTCGGTCTCTGGTCCAAGCGTGTAACGCTCATCGACGCCGCCGGCTACACGCTGCTGGAAGCGCTCGCGGGCTACGGGCTCGGCTGCCTGATCGGCATCGGCCTTGCCGTCGCCATCGCACTGGTGCCGGCGTTACGCAGCGCCATCCTGCCGCTCGCCACCGCGATCAATTCGGTGCCCGTGGTCGGCTATTCGCCGCTGATCCTGCTCTGGTTCGGCATCGGCGTCAGCTCGAAGATCGTGATGGTGGCGATGGCGGTGAGCTTCACCATCCTGCTGTCGATGCTGGCCGGGCTCGACCGCGTCGATCGCCGCGCCGTCGATCTCATGAAGAGTTTTGGCGCAAACCGCTTTGGCGTGTTGTGGCGCCTGCGTCTGCCGACCGCGTTGCCGCTGCTGCTCGCCGGCATGCGCGTCTCGACAGTGCGCAGCGTGATCGTGGCGATCGTCACCGAGATGCTCGGCGCGCATGGCGGGCTCGGCTGGGTGATCTACCAGGCCGTGCTCCAGATCGATTTCGTCCAGGTCTGGGCGGCGATCTTCGTGGCGTCCGCCGCGAGCCTCGCCTTCTTCGGCCTGATCGGCTTGCTCGAACGAAAAATCCTGTTCTGGACATGACGCCAGGAAACGCGCCATGAAACGACAGATGCATCTCGGCCTGTTCATCCTGGGAACCGGCAGCCATGTCGCGGGCTGGCGCTATCCCGGCGCGGTCGACAGCTTCCAGGATTTTGCAGCGATCCAGGAAATCGGCCGCACCGCCGAGCGCGGCAAGTTCGACCTGATCTTCATGGGCGACAACCTCTACGCCGATGCCGCCGCCCATCCCTCCTACACGCTGCGGCTGGAGCCGCTGACGATGCTGGCGGCGCTTTCGACCTCCACGAGCCATATCGGGCTCGGCGCGACCGTCTCCACTACCTACAGCGATCCGTTTTCGGTCGCGCGCGTCTTCTCTTCGCTCGATCACATCTCGAAGGGCCGCGCCGCGTGGAATGCGGTGACGACGGCGAATCCGACAACGGCCGCGAATTTTGGCACCACCCATCCCGACCACGCCCGCCGCTACGAGATGGCGGGCGAATTTCTTGACGTCGTCAAGGGCCTCTGGGACGGCTGGGCCGATGACGCCATCGTCGCCGACCGTGCCAGTGGCCTCTATGTCGATCCGGCGCGGCTGCGCTCGATCGACCATGAAGGTCCATTCTTCAAGGTGAAAGGACCGCTCAACATCGGCCGCAGCCCGCAAGGCCACCCCGTCGTGCTGCAGGCCGGCGGCTCCGAGGCCGGGCAGGCGCTGGCCGCGCGCACCGCTGATATCGTATTCTCGGTGGTGCAGGACATCGAGGAAGCAAAGGCCGGCTACGCCTCGTTGAAGACCCGCCTGCCGTCGTTCGGCCGCAGGCCGGAGGATGTCACGGTGCTGCCGGGCGTGATGCCGGTCGTCGGCCGCACCGACAAGGAGGCGTTCGAGAAGCTCAACGTGCTCCAGAGTTTTGTGAGCGGCAGCAATGCGCTCGCGATCCTGTCCGACCGCTTCGGCCAGGATATGTCAGCCTATGATCTCGACGGACCGATCCCTGACATCGCCCCGTCCGACAGCTATCACAGCTTCGCCAGCGTCATGCTCGCCAAGGGACGCCGCGAGAACATGACACTGCGCGACCTCTACAATCTCACCGCCGCCGCCCGCGGCCATTGGGTGCTGTGCGGCTCGGCCGAACGCATTGCCGACACGCTCCAGCTCTGGTTCGACGAACATGCCGCCGATGGCTTCAACGTCATGCCGCCCTATTTCCACGAGGGTTTCGAGGATTTCGTCGAGCTCGTCGTGCCGATCCTGCAAGAGCGAGGGCTGTTCCGCGCCGACTATGAGGGAACGACATTGCGCGATCACCTCGGCCTGGCGCGACCGGCCAATCCATTGTTTCCTATCTAGGCCCCGTGTGGTCTTCAGGAGCTTCGCTCAAACCGGAATTTGGCCGGGCGTCGACGCGATTGGCTCGCTTAGTCGTACTCCGCCGTGTGCGAGCTGCCTCGCCTCACCGCGCTTTCCGTAACCGCGTGCCCGATTGCCGGCGCGCCCTCGCCCCTTGTTGGGAATTTCAACGTCTCGCTTAGCTCACCGCGCGCCATTGTCACCTCGCGGCGGTCCACCGAACGAAGTCTCCAGCCCTGATAATCGTCGCCCAGTTTCAGACGCAGTGTGGCCTTGCTCGCTTGGTCGACAAAGATCCCGACACTCTGATCGCCGCCGATAACGGTACCGACCAACAAAAGTCGCAGCTCGACCGGCGGCAGGCTCGGCGGCCCAGCCGGCGCAGTGGAGTCCGACAGCGAAACCATCGCTGGCGGCGGCCGGCGCGAGGGCGAAAAGATCGGTCGTTGAAGCGTGTCGGACAGGGTCGCGAGCGGAATTGCCCAGAGTGGATTGCCCTTCATCGCCTCCGTCCTGACGGGAGATCGCGATCGCGCGGCGGGGTTGACGGCCGGCGCCGTCATTGCGGGAGACTCCGGAAACGGGAGCTGGGACGCCGGCGCGATGGCGCCTGGCACGTCGACATCGGAGAAATCCGCCGGCAGCGCCAAGCTTGAGGTGGGAACACCGAGCAATGGTGCCAGCACAAGCGCGAGCCGCACCGATATTCGCCGTATCGCCCGATGTCTTCTCATGTCCCCTGTCATCGGCCAAATGCAAGCAAAGGCGCAAGCTTCTCAGTTAAGGAAAGCCGGTGGCCTGCGTCCACAAGACAACCTGCGCGAGGCAGGCACAGGTCACCGAGGAAGCAAAGGCTTATCGGTCGCCAATGTGACACCTGTACGAAGCGCCGATCATCGCTTTTGACGTTTCGACAACATATTCCGGTTGCAGCAATTCGTATCCGAGACCGCGCAACGCGCCGTGGGTGCGGCCGCAGCGATCAGTATGACATTGTTGTTGCATCGTCATACTCACCTGCTAGCGTGAGCATCGGTTTGTTGGACTGCAGTAATTGTCGTGCGGAGACGTGGCGGTGCGTGGGGTTCTGTTGCGGATATTGTCCGCCGCCGCATCGTTCCCCCTGTGCACGCTTTCAGCTGCGGCCCACGAGCTCAGCGCAGGCGCGCCCACCGAGCTTCCGCCGATCACGGTTGCGTCCCCCGTTCATCAGCATCCCCATCGGCTTTCCCAGAGAAGACCGTCGAAAAGTGGAAGCATGCGCAATCAGTCCGCCGCTCGCTCGGACAGTCCGACCGAGGGCGGTGCCGCAGCCCGTGCAGCGCCCGATGGCCCGTCCACTTTGCAACCCACCGCCGCCAGTGCGACCCGCATCAGCGGCGTGGCCGTTAACGCGGTCCCCTTCTCGCGACCCGGCGAGGCGCTGGAGGTGGTGCCCGGCCTGATCGTCACTCAGCACTCCGGCGAGGGCAAAGCCAATCAGTATTTCCTGCGCGGCTTCAATCTCGATCACGGCACCGATCTGGCGATCACCGTCGACGGCATGCCCGTCAACATGCCGACCCATGGGCATGGGCAAGGCTACGCCGACATCAATTTCCTCGTGCCCGAGCTGATCCAATCGGTCAACGTCCGCAAGGGACCGTATTTCGCCGATCAGGGCGACTTCGCGTCCGCCGGCGCCGTGGCGATCGATTACGTCAATCAGTTGCCAAGCAACATCGCCGAGATGACCTTCGGCAGCTTCGGCTATCGCCGGGCATTGGCGGCCGGATCAAGCGCCGTTGGCGGTGGCACGCTGCTGGCGGCGATCGAGGCGGGCAAATATGACGGGCCTTGGGGCGTGCCGGACGATATCCGCAAGCTGAACGGCGTCATGCGCTACAGCCAGGGCACCGCGACCGACGGTCTGACGCTGACGGCGATGGCCTATTCGAATGGCTGGAATTCGACAGACCAGATCGCGCAGCGCGCGATCGACCAGGGCCTGATCAGTCGCTTTGGCACACTCGATCCGACCGATGGCGGCAATTCCAGCCGCTTCAGCCTGTCCAGCAATTGGGCGCAGTCAAGCGAATACGGACAAACCAGCGTCCGCGCCTATGTCGTGCGCTCCGACCTCCGGCTCTTCAACGATTTCACATATTACCTCGACAATCCGGTCAATGGCGACCAGTTCAGCCAGCTTGATCGTCGGACTCTCGGCGGCTTCGATGCGCAGCACGCGTTCGATTGGCGCTTTGCCGGCGTCGACATCCAAACACGCGCCGGATTGCAGAGCCGCTACGACGACATCCATGTTGGCCTGTTCAAGACGGAGCAGCGCGCGCTGCTCTCGACCGTACGCGATGATCGCGTGCAGGAGGGCAATGTCGGCGTCTGGACCGACACGACCATGCGCTGGACCGACTGGCTGCGCACCACAGTCGGCATCCGGGAAGATGTCTTTGCCGGACACGTTTTCAGCGACACACCGCAGAATTCCGGCAACGCGCAAGCGTCGATGACCAGCCCGAAGGCCGGCATCGTGCTCGGTCCCTGGTACAAGACTGAGTTCTACGGCAATGCCGGCTACGGCCTGCACAGCAACGATATCCGCGGTGCGACGATTGCGGTCGATCCCAACGACAGGATGACCCCGCTTGATCGCGTGCCGCTGCTCGTCCGCTCTCGCGGCGCCGAACTCGGAATCCGCACCAGGGCGATCGAGGGTCTCACGACCTCGCTCGCCTTGTTCTCGCTGGATTTCGACTCCGAGCTATTGTTCGTCGGAGATGCCGGCACCACCGAGCCGAGCAGGCCCAGCCGTCGCCTGGGTGTGGAGTGGACGAACCAGTACAAGCCGCTGCCGTGGATGACGTTCGATACCGATGTCGCCTATACGCGGGCGCGCTTCATCGATTCCGATCCCGTCGGGAACCGCATCCCCGGCGCGCCGGCATGGGTGGCAAGTGGTACGGTCACGTTTGGCGGTGACAGCGGCTGGTTCGGCGCGCTGAAGGCGCGCTATTTCGGCCCGCGTCCCCTGGTCGAGGATGACAGCGTCAGCTCGCGGGCCTCGCTGATCTTCAATGCGCGTGCCGGATACAAGTTCGACAATGGCCTGCGGCTGCAGCTCGACGTGCTCAACCTCTTCGACGCCCAGACCAGCCAGATTGAATATTACTATCTGTCGCGATTGCCGGGAGAGCGCGTCGGCGGTGTCGCCGATCGTCACGTCCATCCCGCCGAGCCGCGCGCCTTGCGGCTGACATTGGCGGGACGTTTCTGATTGCCGACCATTGCATCATGACCCGGCCCTTGAGCCGTCACAAATCTTGAGAAAACCTGACCTAGAGATGCTTTGATCGGCCAAGGCCACACGTTCGGCCGATGGGGAACATGGGATCTGCGCTGCGCCGAGACTCCAGCCCGGCCCGCTCATCCAGGCGACTGCGAGACAGGAGTGAAGGGAATGCAATCCGATCCGGGCAGCGCCGCGATCGCTTCGGGGGAACCGGTCGCGAGCGAGGTCCAGGTCCAGACCGCGTCGGTGCGCCCTCAAGCCGCTCGTTATCATCGGCTGCTGATTCCGATCGTGACTGCCTCCGGCTTCGCAGGCCTCGGCTATGAGATCGTGTGGACGCGTCAGTTGAGCCTTGCGCTCGGGACCGAGATGATGGCGGTGCTCGGCGTCACCGCCGGATTTTTCGGCGGTCTGGCACTGGGTGCATTCGCGCTTGATGGGCTGATCCGACGATCGAGGTCGCCCTGGCGCGTCTACGCGATGCTTGAAGCCGTCATTGCGGTTTGGGGCCTGATCAGCGTCCGGCTTCTGCCTTGGGCTGGTCGGGCCTTGGCGCCGCTGCTTGGCACCGATCCGTCTGCCAGCTTGCTGTGGGCCAGCAGCTTTGCGCTTCCAACGCTCGTGCTGCTTCCCGCAACGATGGCAATGGGCGGAACGCTGGCCGCACTGGAGCGGATGACAAGAGAATCGCGCGGCGAGGCGCGCGTCGCGGCCGGGGTATACGGGGCGAATACAGCGGGGGCGTTGGCTGGAACGCTGGCTTCCACATTCCTTCTGATCCCCATGCTTGGATTCTCCAAAACCCTGGTCTGCCTTGCGGGCGTGAACATGTTCTGCGCCCTCGGCGCGCTCGCGGTCGGATCGGCGTCGGGCAAAGCGCGAGCTGGCGCAGCACCGGCGCGACCGGAGCCGGTTCGAGAGCTGCGGCTCACGATCACCCTGTTCGCTACGGGTCTGCTCGGAATTGCGTTCGAGGTTCTCGTGGTTCGATTGGCAGCGCAGGTGATGCAGGACACCGTCTACACCTTCGCAGGGCTGTTGGCCGCTTATTTGCTCGGCACGGCGGCTGGGAGCCTGCTTTGGCAGCGCGCCGGGCGGCAGACCCAAGATGGAAGTCTGCAGTGTCTGCTCGCCGGAACGGCGCTCGCCTGCCTGATGACCGCATCGGTCGCGCCTCATGTCGGCCGTCTGGTCGAGATCGCGTCCGCCGCGGGCGTGTTCGGCGAACTGGCCGTGGCGATCGCGCTGTTCCTAGCGCCGTCAACGGCGATGGGAGCGCTGTTCGGCCTGCTTGCGCAACGGGTGCGGGACCAGCGTGGGTCCGTCGGATGGGCGGTCGGGATCAATAGTCTCGGCGCGTCCATCGCGCCGCTGGTGGCGGCGCAACTCCTGATTCCGACGTTCGGGACATGGCAGGCGATTCTTCCGATTGCGCTTGGCTACCTGGTTCTGCTCCCGCCGAGCCGGCTGGCGTTGGCGTGGTCCGCTGTGCCGGAGATCGTCGCGCTCGTGCTTTGGCTGCATCCTGGTCCCTCGTTGACGAAGGTGCCGCCAGGCGGCGCATTGCTTGCGGTGCGCGAAGGGCCCATGGCAACGGCCAGCGTCGTCGACGACGTATCGGGGACGCGCTACCTCGAGGTCAACGGCCATTTCCGCATGGGCGGCACAAGCTCGAGCCGATCCGACTACCGCCAGGCCGTGCTGCCGCTGCTGCTTCATCAAGCGCCGCGCCAAGCCTTGTTCCTCGGCATCGGTACTGGTGCAACCATCGTCGGAGGATCGCAGATGCCCGGCGTGAGCGTGCTCGGCGTCGAGCTCTCCCGGGAGGTCGTGGACCTGCTTCCCTGGTTCGTCAATCCGGCGGCTTCTGGAGCGCCGCGGGTGACCGTGGCGGATGCGCGCCGATACATCGCCGCGGACAGGGAGCAGTATGACGTCATCGTCGCCGACCTGTTCCATCCAGCGCTGGACGGCAGCGGTGCGCTCTACACGGTGGAGCATTTCGACGCCGTCAAACGCAGGCTCGCGCCGCAGGGCATCTTCTGCCAATGGCTTCCCCTGTACCAGCTCGACCTGCCGTCCCTGCGCGCCATCATCCGCGGCTTCCTTGACGTCTATCCTGACGGCGCGGCCTGGCTGAACCATTACAGCGTACGCACGCCCATGCTCGCCCTCATTGGGACGAAAGACGGCGGCCATCTCGATACTGACGCGCTCGCTGCGCGGTTGCGCGATGCCGCCATCGGGCGGGTTATCCACCCCTTGGGATTCGAGGCTCCGATCGACCTGCTCGGCCAATACCTCGCTGGCCCGCGCGCCCTGTCCAACTTCGCCGGCGCGGGTCCGCGCAACACCGACGACTATCCATTCGTGACCTTTGATGCGCGCCGGAACGTCCATGCCCTGACGTCCGCGCCCTGGTCGCTCTTGCTTGCCGTCACGCAAAGCCTGCAGCCGGATCCGGCTGAGCTCTTGCCTCATGGACCGGACCACGATCCACTGGGCGCTCGGCTGAGCGCCTACTGGCGTGCACGCAACCGGTTTCTCGAGGTCGGCGCGTCGCTGCGGGGCGATCCGCGTGGAACGGCGCTGATCGAAGCGGCCGCGCCCGGCCTCATCGAGGCGCTTCGCGCGAGCGCCGAATTCGACCCGGCGTATGGACCGCTGATGGGCATGGCGCGATCGCTGATCAGCTCAGACCGGCCAGCGGCCGCACGCTTGCTGCGCCAGATCAACGAGGCAGCACCATCCCGCGGTGAAGCGCGAGAGCTGCTGTTGCATGAGTTTGGGCTTCGAAGGGAGTAGCCGAGCCGTCTCGCTTAGGGCGCAAAGTTGATGCGATAGCCCCAGCAATCGAGATGATCGGGAATGGCGTTGAAAGCGATCGTAATCCTCTGGTCGCCCTGGTTTCTCGGCACCTCGTGATAGAGGTAGCTCGGAAACAACACGAGATCTCCCGGCTCGGCTTCCGGTAGCACGTACTTGCCCGCATTGAACGGGCCAAGGGCGGCAGTTCGTGTGTGGTGGCGGAAGGAAAAATCGGAGCCGCCCGGCGGGCGCACGAACACCGTCTTGCAGGCCGGATGCGAGGGTGTGAGATAAAAAATGCCCGAGACAAAACTATTGGCATGCGAATGCAGCGTCTGGTTTCCACCCGTCTCCAGCATGTTGGTCCACATCTCCTTGACGGTCCAGCTCAGCCTTTCGCCGAACAGCAAGACGCCGAAATCGACGAGCTTCGGAACGGCAAGTTCGGCGATCTGCCGAAACAGCGCGTTGTCGCGCGGATCGGCCACCTCGGTGTGGAAGAGTTGCCCCGAGCGGAGATTTTCTTCGATGCGGGTGTTCCGGATGGCCGCTACAGCGGCTTCGTTCAGCGATGGTGAGAGCAGTTGGGGCGAGCGCAGGAGGGGAATCGGGAAAAGCGGCTCGATCTGATCCATGTCGCAAGGTCTGCCTGTTTCTGGTGGGAGCCAACAATGCGCGCGCAAAGATGACGCTGCGATGACAGCGGGGGTGGATTCCGCGACATCCTGCGGCGGCCCCATCTACTCGTCGGGCTTGAGCACTTTCAGCTTTTCGCCCGGCGACAAATCATGGCGGCGTTCGCGGACCAACTGAGCGGCGCGCTCGGCCATCTCCACACATTCGTCGAACTCGCCGTTGCCGGCTTCCATCATGGCTTGGTGCAAGTGACGCTCGGCGAAGTAGCGGGACAGATTCTCTGCCGGCAGATCCAACGCCAATGCACGCGCCGCTCCGACCGCAGCTTCGCAATCATGCAATGTCGGCTCGTCGGTAGCGGCGGCGGCGATGCCTGGCATGGCGGCGCCGACGAGGAGGGTCATTGCGCAGAGGCCAATTCGAAACCAAGGACATCCACGGAACATGGACATAGACAGCGCCAGCACTTTCCGAACAGTACCGGCGGGAGGCATAATCCCTGCGTCCCGCCGGATGACTAGATGCTACCAGTGGCCGTGGTCGCCGTGGTGATCGTGGTCGTGGTGATCGGGGTCGTTCTCGGCCCGGCGACCCAGCCGTTCCGCCAGTTCGGCGTTCGTTTCCACCAGCAGCTTCGGCGAACGTTCCGGCCTCACGAAGATCGGATTGGCGTAGAACCAGGCATTCGACCAGGACTGCACGTCGTGGGTGACCTTCTTGACGCCGTTGACCGTCTCCAGATGCGCCGGGCATGCCGGATCCGTGCAGCTCACCTGCGCATTGTTGGCGTCGAGCAGCGGATTGCCCGCGGTGTCTGAGGCATTGGGGGTGCCGACCGGAATGTTGGTTCCGCGGGCGCGAATGTAGAACGGCGAGTTGCCCGCCGTGAACGTCGTTGTGAGACGCAAGCGGACGGAACGGCCATCCCGGTGTTCGCGGTGCATCTTCGTCGCCGGGATCTGCTGAGCGATGGTGGCCGTGGGATTGTAGACGATCGCCGCGCCCGCGGTACCGCCGGCATTGGGCACCGCGTAGCCGGGTGCGCCCGGCGCGATGACACCCGTGATCTTGCCGGTGATCAGATCAACATGGTCGAGAAACGGCTTGTTCAACGGCTGCTTGATCCCAACCTGCTCCAGCAGCGGATTGTTGAATCCGTAGGGGCTGTTGTTCTTCTCCGGGACGGTCATCTCCATTTCGACCGTCACCTGGTCGCCGGGCCTCACGACCAGCGTTTCACCCATCGTCTTCCAGTCGCCGCCGCGCGCTTTGGCGCGGAACACCATATCCGGTCCGATAAGGTCGGCGTTGACCGAATAGGAGTTGCCCGAACGCATGCCGTCGATGACCGACTGCGACGAGAACCTCCCCTCGTTCGGAACATACAGCTTGGTGTACTCGCCGGGAATGAAATCGGCCGTCGTGAACGAGTCGCGCGCCCCGCCCGCGCCGCGGCTGTGCCAGTCGGAGCTGACGAAGATGAAGAAGTTCCGGCCTTCGCCAAGCATGCCATCCCACAAGCCGCCCACTTTCGCGGTGTAGATGCCGCTCATGCCGTAGGTGCCGCCGCCGACCGCATTGGTCCCGTAGGAACCGGAGCCCCCAGTGAGACCGCCTTCGGCAAAGTGACCGGGCGACTCGATGCCGAAAGCAACCGTCGGTCCGGCATTGTTGAAGTCGCGGAAGTGCTCGATGTTATAGCCTTTGGTGCCGGCCGGATCGAACGGCCCCTGGCGCTCGGTGTGCGTCGGGATGACATAGGATTGCAGCGGATGGTGCCCCTGCAACCACTTGATGCCTTCCAGCGCCTTCTGGTGACCGGCCGTGCCCGCGTTGTTGACGTTGTCCTTGCCCGTCCACAGCTGATTTTCGCTGCCCTCCATGACGGGGCCGATCGCATCGGTGTCGGCGCGGTCGAAGCGATATTCGAACTCCGCCATCTTGTCCGCATTGCCGCCCCTGCGCGGGTGCTGCCCGGTGATCACCGCGACATCGGCGTGCTCGTGGCCGGGCGCGATCCACTCGAGACCTTCGATCAGCACCTTGTTGTAAATCGGCGCGCGATTGACGATGGTCGGGTATTCGATCTCCTGGATCGACTGCCAGCGCCACATTTTGGCGTTGCTGTCGGTGCCGTTCGGCGTGCCCTTCAGGCTGCTGATGGTGATGCCATCGATGGTCTTGCCGAGGGTCTGGTTCCAGGTCGTGGTCGTCTGGCCGGGAATATTGGCGCTGCTATCGCTGAAGCGGCAGTCGCGGTTGCCCGAACCGCCGTGATTTCCGAGGGTGAACCAGTCGAGGTCGAAATTGTTGCCGCCCGCGCTGGCGGTGCCGCGCGCGACCGCGCGGTCGATCGAATAGCCGGCGGCAACCGAGCCGTCCGTGCAGGTGTTGTGATTGTGCATGTCACCGGCGACATAAGGATTGTCTTTACGCCGGTCCTTGCCCCACTCCTCGGCGGTGGCGCCCTGAGTGAGCGCCAGAGACGCCGATGCTGCGGTCAACAGGATGGCTTTGCTTGTCGGAAACATCTATCGCCCCTTCTCGGATTTAATTTCGCAATCTTCAGCAGAGTGAACTGATCCAAGCCGCGTCGAGCGGACTCTTGACGGTTCCGATAGAGACCAGAATTCGGATACAGGTTCGTGAACGTTTTGTGTTGATCCGCAGCTCGCGAAAATTTCGCGCGGCACTTCTGCCTTGCAATTTTCCGCGTTGCATGGGCGATTGGAGATGGCAGAACAAGAGCTGTGACGCATAACGCGTTCGGCCAAACGTGCCCGTGAGATTTGTGACACTCAGATGTCAATGCCAGCTCCATCAACCGAAGTGCAGTCCTTCCCGACAATGCGCAGCGGACGCCCGGACCAGAGCGGCGATGCCGTCGCCGGCGAGGCGCAGCCATCGCGATCCCTCTTTTCCGCAGCCATGCGCTTGGCGCGTGAACCTTTGCTGCACTTCGCACTGCTTGGTGCGATCATCTTCGGCGTCGACACCGTTCTGCACCCGCCCGCCAGGGACGAGAAGGTGATCACCGTCACCAAGGCGATGCGCCAGTCCTTCATCGAACACTTCGATGAGGACAAGGTGCGCACCCCTTCCGCCGACCAACTTCAGAAGATGATCGACAGCTGGGTCGCGAGCGAAATTCTCTACCGCGAGGGCAAGGCGCTCGGGGTGGACCGCGGCGACGACATGATCCGCGATCGCATCGCCTTCAAGATGCAGTTGATGATCTTCGACCAGATCCGGGTTGAGCAACCGACGGAGGAGCAGCTGACGGGTTGGTTTGCGGAAAACCACGCCCGCTTCGACGAGCCGGAGCGCGTCTCGTTCTACATCACCCCGCCGACGGATCAGGCCACGGCGCAACGCCAGCTCGACGACATTGTCCAGCAGCACGAATCGGAGGAATTGCAGCAGCAGACCCGCGCCATCCTCGGCCGGCCCGTCGCAAGTCTTGCCGCATCCTTCGGTGAGGATTTCCGTGATGCGCTGCTGGCGATGGCGCCGGAGCAATGGAAGCTCCTGCGCTCCAGGGACGGCTGGCATGTTGCTCGCATCGATTCCCGGCACCAGGGAAAGCTCGCCCATCTCGAGGACGTTCGTGATGAGGCCATCAGGCTCTGGCGCACGGACGAGACGCGCAAGCTGGCTTGGGAAGCGGTCAAGCGCCTGAAGATCTCCTACCAGGTGCGGGACGAGCAGTGACAGCGATACGATATTTGCGGTTGGCGCTGATCCTGCTCGCCGCGCTCATCCAGCCGTCCCTGCTCCGCGCGCATGAGGCGGCGATGGGCGTGCTCGAATTTCGCGAGGTGCGGCCCGGCGCGTTCATCGGACGCTGGACCATGGAGCCGACGATCGGCCCTGAGCGGGTCGATCTGCGGGTGCCATCCCACTGTCTCCTCAGGCTGCCCGAGATGAACTGCGGCCAGAAAGGGCTGGTCGGCCCGATCACCATCACCAACCTCGGCTCCAACATGTCGGTTGTCCTGCTCAAGGTCATTCCGATCACGGGCGAGGCGCGCAGTTACACGATCTCGACGGCCAATCCCGTCGTCTCCATTCTCGGTGCCGGCGCCCCGACCCTCGAAACCTGGCTCGAACTGGCCAAGACCTATGTCAACTACGGGATCGATCACATCCTTCTCGGCGCCGATCATCTGCTGTTCGTGCTGGGCCTGATCTGGATCGTCGGCGGCGGCTGGCGTTTGGTGAAGACGATCACAGCGTTCACGATCGGACACAGCGCCTCACTTGCCGCCGCCGCATTCGGCCTGATCGGTGTGCCGGAACGTCCGCTCAACGCCTGCATCGCATTGAGCATCGCATTCGTCGGCGTTGAGATCGTCAAGCAACAACGCGGGGAGATCGGCATCACGGCTCGCTATCCCTGGGCTGTGGCCTTTACCTTCGGCCTCGTTCACGGCATCGGTTTCGCAGGCGCGCTGGCCGGCCTCGGACTGGAACGCCGCCTGCTGCCCGCGGCGCTGCTTTTCTTCAATGTCGGCGTGGAAATCGGGCAACTCGCCTTCGTGCTGCTCGTGCTGGCATTGATCTGGGCGCATCGGCGGCTCGATGCTGTCGTGCCGCGCTGGGGCGCGGCTCTCCCCGCCTACGCCATCGGGTCGGTCTCGATGTTCTGGTTCTTTGGCCGTCTTGCGCGCGTGTTCGCCGCGATCTGAATGAGAGAGGCTCGCATGTCTTGGCGCATTCTCCGGGCCCTTTCGACCGCGACGGCCATTTTCCTGCTGACGCAACCGGCACTCGCGCACGACCAGGCCGGCGTGCCCGGCGGTCTCCTGAGCGGCCTGCTCCATCCCGTCACCGGCGTCGATCATCTGATCGCGATGGTCGCAGTCGGGATCTGGGGGGCGCAGCTCGGGCCGCCCGCGATCTGGGTGCTCCCCATCACCTTCCCGATCGTCATGGCGATCGGCGGAGTTTTGGGCGTCCTGCGAATTCCGCTGCCGATGCCCGAAATGGTCATTGCGATGTCCGCTCTGGTCCTCGGTTTGGCAGTCGCCAGCCGGCTGCGCCTGCCATTTTCCGCTGCCGCCGCCATCGTTGGCGTCTTCGCGGTCTTCCACGGTCATGCACACGGAGCCGAGCTTCCCGGCTCGGCGAATCCACTGGCTTACGGGGTCGGCTTCGTCACCGCCACCGGCCTGCTGCATCTGTGCGGCATCGGCATCGGCAGTTTGACCCGCTGGCCCGCCGGAGAGCGCGTCATTCAGGCACTCGGGGCCGGCATCGCGGGACTTGGCTGCTACTTCCTCGCGCAGGGCCTCGGAGCCATCGCATGACATCGAAATTCGGACATTTGTGGATTCTGGCCGCAGCGCTGTTCGTGCAGACGAGCGCCGCCGAGGCA
This sequence comes from Bradyrhizobium sp. 21, assembly GCF_023073335.1. GTDB lineage: Bacteria > Pseudomonadota > Alphaproteobacteria > Rhizobiales > Xanthobacteraceae > Bradyrhizobium. The sequence goes on along the minus strand of NZ_JADPJG010000002.1, from coordinate 702,363 downwards.
CACATCGTCGCGGCCCGCCTTGGCGATTTCTACGCGGGTGCATTGCACCCCCTCACCGATCTCCGGGATATCGTTCTCTGGACTGCGACGGGCGTGCTGGCCGGCGCGCTTGGCGCCCCCAAGGGCCGTTGGCTTATCCCGGTGTTTCCACTCGGACTGCTGGTCGGGTTATCTCTTGGGCGCATTTTCGGCGCGGCTTCCACACAACTCGCGGACGCGACAATGATGCTGGCACTAGGCATGCTGCTTGCGGCCGCGGCGCGAATTCCCACCTTCCTGCTGTGCGCGATTGCATTTGCGATCGCCGTGATGCGGGGCGCCGCGAACGGCGCCGACCTCGGGCCCGACACCGATCGGCTGCTGTTTGCGGCAGGATTGGCCTGCGCGGGCTACGGAGCCATCACGCTGACGATGGCTCTGACCACCGCATTCAAGCGAACGAAGTCGGACAGTTCGGCATCCTGGCGAACCATCGCCGTTCGTGCACTTGGGGGCTGGATCGCTTCTATCGGTCTCATGATGGCGGGCCTTGCCCTCGCTTCATGAAGAGACCGCGCGGGACTCTGCGATGGACGCAGAGCCGCGTTCTCGCGGCGCGTTTCGCCCGAGCCTTGCTTGATCTCTACTCTCTTGCCACCCTCTTGATCCAAGAGGGCGCAGGGAAGGCCGGGTGCTGACCTCGCACCCGCGGTCCGCTGCGCGAAAAGCACACGCAGGAAAACCGCACAGCAGCATACAGGTGGTGCCAATCACTCGGCCTTCCCTGCGCAGTGGCTTTACGGCTTATGCCGTGCTCTCCTGGGAGCCGAGTTCCTTTTGGCCTCCCTCGCCCTCGCAGAAGTCACGGACGCCGCGCCGGTTGACGCGAGTGCCGCTCCGCAAGAGCTTGACCGTAGCAACGACGGCCAGGACCACACGGTTTTGCCGTACGCACGCTCGCTGACCGCCACAGGGTTCGATGACATCGTGCACGATGCCATCGAAATAACTGGCGAGACGAACTAACAGCGCCGTCCGTCCGCACGAAGCCTCAGGGCTCACGGAGAGCAATCCGCCCTGCCCTTAGCCTCGCGCCCGACGCTGCCACGTCCACCGCAAGCCCGGCTCACGAAAATGACGACCACATGATCGCCCCTCAAGGATGAGCCGGGATGAGCAACACATACGCCGTTTCCGAATTTCGGTAAAGGGGAATATTTTTATGGAGAGGGGTTGACGGTTACGGGTGTTTTGCCCGACGGGCAGCCGTGCGGCAATCCTTCCGCGAGATGGATTGACCCCGCTCGACGCCCGCGCCTCACCGACCCCGCCAAGTCATTGATTCAATACGCGTGCCGGGACTCCATGAGCCAACCGACCGACGACCTGCACTACGCCTCGCGTAGCACGTAAATTGCATAAATTCTGGGCGAAGGGACGGCTCATGAACCTCATCAGTCTCGATATCCGCATGCTTCGGTCGCTGATCTCGGTCGTCGAGACCGGCAGCATCACCGAGACGGCACGCCGCCTTGGCCGGACTCAGCCGGCGATAACCCTGCAATTGCAGCGGCTGGAGGAATTGACCGGCAAGCAACTTTTCCTGCATGCCGGGCGCCGCCTGACTCTGACCGACGACGGTACGACGGTCCTCACCTATGCCAAATCCATCCTCCGGTTGCATGACGAGTTGATTTCGCAACTGGCATCGCAGGAGATCGAAGGCCAAGTCGTGCTCGGCACGCCGGACCTCTATGCTGCGTTCATGCTGCCCTCGATCCTCAGTGTGTTCCGCAAATCCTTTCCGCGCATCCAGGTCGAGCTCAACTGCGCACTGTCCACGCCGCTCGTCGGCCTGGTCAAGCGCGGCGACGTCGATATCGCGCTGGTGACCCGCATGAACGATTTCACCGGCGGCCAGGTGGTGCGGCGCGAGCAGCTGGTCTGGATGACCGGCGAACAATCCTCAGCGCATCAGGAACGTCCGATCCCGCTCGCGCTTTTGCCGCCCGGCAACATCTACCGCGACTACGCGATCGATACGCTCGAACGCGCCAATCTGCGCTGGCGCGTTGCTTGCGTCAGCGAAAGCGTCGGCGGCTTGCAGGCGGCCGCCTTCGCCGGCATGGCCGTGACCGTGCTTGGCCGCAGCGCGCTAGTGCCGGCGATGCGGGAGATCAATCCCAATGAAGGACTGCCGCCGCTGCCGCAGGTCGAGCTTTTGCTCTACAAGTCGAGCGGCGCCACCTCGAAGGCCGCGACCGCGTTGCACGACTATCTCGCACATTATCTGCGACTGGATGAAGAACTCAGCGGGCGCGGCGATCCGATCGAATTGTCCTAGGCAAACTCGCGGGAGTCCGAGCTTCCTCGCTGCGGGGAGCGGGAGTGCGCTGCGCTCACGCTTTGACCCGGGCGCCATCCAGATCCCGCAACGTTAATGGCGGCCAGAATTTCGACCAGGGCTGTGCCTGCTCGAAGGCGGCAGCGACGCGGAAGATAGCCGGTTCGTCGAGCCAGGGCGCGACGATCTGAAGGCCGATCGGCATGCCGTCGCGATCGAACCCGCAGGGCAGCGTAGCTGCCGGAAGGCCGGCGAGATTGATCGGCCAGGTGAAGGGCGACCAGCCGAGATGCGGATCGACCTTGCTGCCGTCGATCTTGTCGACACCGAGTTGGCCGGCCTCGAACGCGGTCACCGCCACTGTCGGCGTCACCAGCACATCGACGCGCTCGAACAGTTTCACGAAGGCGTTGCGCGCCTGGCCGCGGCGGTAGCCGGCTTCAATATAGTCGGTGCCGCTGTAATGGCGGCCGACGCTGACGATATCGCGGTAGTCGGATTCCGAGCTGGCCAGATCTGCCGTGGTCTTGGTCGCCACCGCCGCCGCCTGCTCGGTGAAGGCGATCGGCTTCAACGTGTGCTCGAGAATCTCCGGGTCGAGGCCCGGACCATCCATGGTGACCTGCGCGCCGCAGGAATCGAGAATGGCCAACGCCTTGTTGAAAGCGGCACGGACGTCCGGGCTGACGGCGGCATAGCCGAGATCGACGCTGGCGCCGATGCGAAGGCCGTTCAAGGGCGCAGCACTGGCATCGAAGCGGCGCGGCGATACCGGCAGGCTGGCGGGATCGCGCAGATCGTAACCGGCGATGATCTCCAGCGTCAGCGCGGCATCGGCGACTGTGCGCGTGATCGGCCCGGTATGCGCGAGCGAACCCCAGGACGGCGGCGAGAAGCCGGGCGAACGCGGCACCAGGCCGAAAGTCGGCTTGAGACCGAACACGCCACAAAACGACGACGGCACGCGGATCGAGCCGACGCCGTCAGTGCCGATCGCGATTGGGCCGCAGCCGGCGGCAACGCCCGCCGCAGCACCGCCGCTCGATCCGCCGCTGGTTCGGGCCGGATTCCAGGGGTTTCTCGTCGTACCCGTGACCGGACTGTCCGCCGTCAGCTTGTAGCCGGATTCGCAGGTCGTGGTCTTGCAGGTGATGATCGCGCCTGATGCCCTCAGCGCCGACACCACGGCCGCATCGGCCTCGGGCACAAAGCTCTTGTTCATCGGCGATCCGCCATAGGCCGGCACGCCCGCGACGAAGACCAGATCCTTGATCGTGACGGGCACGCCGGCGAGCGCTCCCTTGGCTTCTCCCGCGCGCATCTCCCTGGTGAGACGGTCGGCCTCCGCCCTCGCCTGCTCGTACATCGGCGTCACCACCGCGTTGCAGACGTCGTTCGTCGCCTCGAGCGCTGCGATGGTGTCGTCGACGACATCGCGCGGGGTGAACGTCTTGCGCCGGTAGCCGGCCACGATCTCGGTGACAGAGAGCGCGCCAAGGCCAGTCGGCGCCGGCGGGAAGGCCGTTCGGCCGGAACCATCAGTCATCATCAACCCTAAAGAGCTAGCTGAGCGCCGCGTCGACGGCGCGCTTGGCCATCACCGTGACGAGATGCGCACGGTAGTCGGCTTCGGCGTGGATATCTGAGGTGAGACCGTCGGTGTCGATCTTGATCGCCGCGATCGCGGATGGATGGAAGTTTTGCGAGAGCGCCGCCTCCATCGGCGGCACGCGGAACACACCCGACCCGGCACCGGTGACGGCGACGCGGACGCCATCGGCGAATTTCGCGACGAACACGCCGACCAGCGCATAGCGCGACGCCGGCGCCTTGAATTTGGCGTAGCCGGCCTTGAGCGGCACGGGAAAGCGGATCGCGGTGATGATCTCGCTCGTTTCGAGCGAGGTCTCGAACAGGCCGCGGAAGAACTTGTCGGCCGCGATCTCGCGCGTGCTGGTGACGATGGTGGCGCCGAGACCGAGCACGCCGGCCGGATAATCGGCCGCCGGGTCATTGTTCGCGACCGAGCCGCCGATGGTGCCGCGGCTGCGGACCGCGGGATCGCCGATCATCGAGGCCAGCGCCGCGAGCCCGGGGATTTTTGCTTGCACCAGCTTCGAGGCCGCGACCACGGCGTGCGGCGTCATCGCGCCGATGGTGATGGTGGCGCCGTCGTCGGTGATGCCCTTGAGATTTCCGAGCTTAGAAAGGTCGACCAGCGCGACCGGACTGGCCAGCCGCTGCTTCAGCGTAGGGATCAGCGTCATGCCGCCGGCGACGAGCTTGCTGTCCTCGATCGAGGCCAGGAGCTTGGCCGCATCGGGAATCTGGTCCGGCTGGTGATAGGCAAACGGCTTCATTGTTGTCCTCCCTATTCCGCGGCAACCGGCAGCGACGCGTTTTGCAGCAGGCGCCAGATCCGGTTTGGCGTCGCCGGCATATCGACATGGGTGACGCCGAGATGCGACAGCGCATCGACGACCGCGTTGATGACGGCAGCGGGCGAGCCGATGGTGCCGACCTCGCCGCAGCCCTTGACGCCCATCGGCGTGTGCGTGCACAGCGTCGAATGGGTCGCGACCGTCATCATCGGCATGTGATCGGCGCGCGGCATGCAATAATCCATCAACGAACCCGACAGGAGCTGGCCCGAGCCCTCGTCATAGACCGCGTTCTCGAACAGCGCCTGGCCGACACCCTGCACGATGCCGCCGTGCAACTGACCCTCGACGATCATCGGGTTGATCACGGTACCGACGTCGTCCACCGCCGTGTAATTGACCAGCGTCACCGTGCCGGTCTCCGGATCGACCTCGACCTCGGCGATATGGCAGCCGCCGGGATAGGTGAAGTTGACGGGATCGTAATAGGCCTGCTCCTCCAGCCCCGGCTCCAGCACTTCGAGCGGATAGTCATGCGGCACGTAGGCGGCGCCCGCGATCTCCTCGAATGTCTTCATGCGGTCCGTGCCTGCGACCGAGAATTTTCCGGCCTCGAACTGGATATCCATCTCGGCGGCCTCGAGCAGATGGGCCGCGATCTTCTTGCCCTTCGCGACCACTTTGTCGGTTGCCTTCGACAACGCGGCGCCGCCGACTACCAGCGAACGCGAACCGTAAGTGCCCATGCCGAACTGGACGCGATCAGTATCGCCGTACACGATGTCGACGTTCTCGAAGGACACGCCGAGCTTTTCCGAGACGATCTGCGCGAACGTCGTCTCATGGCCCTGGCCGTGATTGTGGGTGCCGATCATGACCGTCACCTGGCCGGTCGGATGCACCCGCACCGTGGCGCTCTCATAGAGGCCGCCGCGGGCGCCAAGCCTGCCTGCGAAGCGCGACGGCGCGAGACCGCAGGCCTCGACATAGGTCGAGTAGCCGAGCCCGCGGAATTTGCCGATGCGCGCCGATTCCGACTTGCGGATGCCGAAATTCTTCACGTCGGCCGCGACCAGCGCGCCGTCGAGGCACCCCATCGGGTCGCCGGAATCGTACTGCACGAGCACCGGCGTCTGGTACGGATAGGCTTCCTTCGGGATCATGTTGCGGCGGCGGATCTCGACGCGGTCGATGCCCATTTCGCTGGCCGCGACATCGACGATGCGCTCGAGCACGAAGGTCGCCTCGGGTCGGCCGGCGCCGCGATAGGCGTCAACCGGCACGGTGTTGGTGAACACTACCTTCACGTTGCAATAGATCGCAGGCGTGGTGTAGACGCCGCCGAGCAGCGGACCGTAGAGATTGGTCGGGATGTTCGGCCCGAAGGTCGAGAGATAGCCGCCCATATTGGCGAGCGTGTTGACGCGGAAGGCGAGAAATTTTCCGGTCTCGTCGAGCGCGAGCTCGGCCTCGGTGACGTGATCGCGGCCGTGGCGATCGGAGACGTAACCTTCGGAGCGGCTCGCAACCCATTTGATCGGCCGCATCACCCGCTTGGCGGCCCAAGTGATCACGGCTTCCTCGCCGTAATGGAACTGCTTGACGCCGAACCCTCCGCCGACATCTGGCGCGACCACGCGCAGCTTGTGCTGCGGAATGTTCAGCACAAGCGCGCCCATCAGGAAGCGCACGACATGCGGGAACTGGCTGGTGGTCCACAATGTGAAGCGATCGGTGCCCGGCTCATATTCGGCGATCGCCGCGCGCGGCTCCATCGGATTGCCGATCAGGCGGTTGTTGACCAGGCTGAGCTTTGCGACGTGCGCGGCTTTGCGGAACGCGGCCTCGACCGCAGCCTTGTCGCCGAGCTCCCAGTCGCAGCAGATGTTGTTCGGTACGTCGTCGAACAATTGCGGCGCACCGGGCCTGACAGCTTCGAGCACGCCAACCACGGAGGGCAGCACCTCGTACTCGACCGTCAACAGCTCAGCCGCCGCATTGGCCTGTTCCGGTGTCTCCGCGATCACGAAGGCGACCATGTCGCCGACGAAGCGCACCTTGCCCTGCGCCAGCATCGGGAACGGCGGCTCCTTCATCGGCACGCCCTTGGCATCAGAGATGCCCCAGCCGCAGGGCAGCGAACCGAGGCCGTCGGCTTTGACATCGTCTCCGGTCAGAACCGCGATAACGCCCGGCGCGGCGAGCGCCGCAGCCTTGTCGATGCCGCGCAGGATCGCGTGCCCATGAGGCGAGCGGACGAAGGCGCCGGCCGTCATGCCGGGACGCTTGATATCGGAGACGTAATTGCCGCGCCCGGTGAGGAAACGCTGGTCTTCCTTCCGTTTCGGTGACGCGCCGATCCCGATCACATTGCCCATGGTCACTCTCCCTTGGCGGCGTTCATGGCGGCGGCGCCTGCCATGACCGAGACGACGATGTTCTGGTAGCCGGTGCAGCGGCAGATGTTGCCTTCGAGGCCGTGACGGACATCGGCCTCCGTCAGATCAGGCTTCTCCGCTGCAAGCGCCACCGCCGTCATCAGCATGCCGGGCGTACAGAAGCCGCATTGCAGGCCGTGATGCTCGCGAAACGCCTCCTGCATCGGATGCATCCGGTTCGAACCGGGTGCGCCCTGAAGACCTTCAATGGTGAGCAAATTCGCGCCATCGAGCGCGGGCGCCAGCAGCGTGCAGCTTTTCACCGGCAAGCCATCGAGATGCACCACGCAGGCGCCGCACTGGCTGGTGTCGCAGCCGATATGGGTGCCCGTCAGATTGAGCTGCTCGCGCAGCAGCTCGGCGACGAGCGTCGCAGGCTGGACATCGACAATGGTCGGCCGTCCGTTGAGTGTGAAGGATATCTGCACGATCAAACTCCCTGTGCGCGACGGCTTTCGTGGGCGAGTGGCAAGGCGCTGCCGGTGGCCCAGGTGGCCATCACGACATCGCCGACGGTGAAGGGATCCGCGAAGAAGGTCTTTTCGGGCACGTAGGCGACGAACTCATCGTCAGGCACGGTGTCGAGCATGACCTTGACGAAATAGCCCTGGTATTCGATCGCGAGCACGCGGCTCGGCAGCGAATTGCTGCAGCCGGGCGGAAGCTCTCTCCCCGGCCTGACCAGCGCGACATCGTCGCGGCGCACGGCGATATCGACCGTGTCGCCGACGCTGACGGTCGAGCGGGCCTGAAGCGGCACCTCGATACCCGCGGGTGCGGCCTGCGCCAGCGTAAAGCTCGTACCGTTGACCTTCTCCACGCGCCCCGACAGCACGTTCTGACCGCCCATGAATTCGGCGACATAGCGATCGTGGGGATGGGCGTAGACGTCGCGCGCAGCGCCCGCCTGCTTGATCCTGCCCTGCTCCATCACCACGACGAGATCGGCGAGCGCGATTGCCTCGAGCTGGGTGTGGGTGACGTGGATGAACGTGATGCCGAGCTCCTGCTGCATCCGCCGCAGTTCCTGGCGCATCTGCACGCGGAGCTTCTCATCGAGTGCCGACAACGGCTCGTCGAGCAATAGCACGCGCGGCTCGGTGATCGCGGCGCGCGCCAGCGCCACACGCTGCTGCTGCCCGCCGGAGAGCTGGGCCGGCAGGCGATCGGCAAATTGCGTCAGCCGGACCTTCTCGATCATGGCGTCCGCAGCGCGAAGCCGATCAGCCTTCGACTGGCCGCGGACACGCAAAGCGAAGGCGATGTTCTCGCGCACGGTCAAATGCGGGAACAAGGCGTAGGACTGGAACATCATAGCGGTGCGCCGCTGCACCGGCGCCAGGCCTACGACATTCTGCCCGCCGATCACGATCTCGCCCGCCGTCGGATCCTCATGGCCGGCGATCATGCGCAGAATCGTGGTCTTGCCGCAGCCGGAGGGACCGATGAAGCAGCAATAGGCGCCGTCGGCGATCTTCAAATTGACGCCGTCGACCACGTTTGTGATCCCGTCAAAGCTCTTGCAGACGCCCGCCAGTTCGATATCGCCGTGATCGCTCTTCATTCCCAACTCAACCCTTTGCGCTGCTGCCGCGCTTCTTCTGGATCAGCACGATGCTGCCCAGGCTCGCGCCGATGACGATGAAGGAGACGATGGTCGTCACTGTGCCAAGCGCGTAGAGCGAGGGCGACGTGACGTTCAGCGTCATGCTCCAGATCTCCAGCGGCAGCGTGTTGAGGGAGCCCGCCGTCTGGAGGCTGCGGGCGAACTCATCGTAAGACAGCGTGAATCCGAACAGTGCCACCGCGACCAGGCCGGGCGCGAGCACCGGGATCATCACCAGCCGGATCGATTGCCAGCGGCTGGCGCCGAGATCGTAGGCCGCCTCCTCCCAGACGAGGTCGAAGCGCGACATCACCGCAAACATCACCAGCACGCCGAACGGCAGCGTCCAGGACAGCTGCGCGCCGAGCGCGGAGGTGTACCAGCTCGCATTCAGCCCGAGCGCCTGGAACAGGAGTCCCGTGCCGAGGCCGAGCACGAGGCCCGGCGCGACCAGGCTGCCGATCATCATGTAGAAGACGAAGGTATCGCCGCGAAAGCGCTTGCGAAAGCCGAGCCCGGCGAGGAACGACACCACCACCGTGATCAGTGTGACGATGACCGCGAGCTTGATCGAGCGATCGAACGAGCCCTTGACGTCGCCGGTCCGCACCTGGGTGAAGAGGTCGACGAACCAGTGCAGCGAATGGCCCTTCATCGGGAACACGAGGCCGCCGCGGATGTCCTGGAAGGACAGGATGTAGATGCAGAACATCGGGCCGTAGAGCGCGATCACATAGAGCGAAAACAGTGCCGACAGCACGTAGAAGGTCCAGGGTCGTCCGCCCTTGCTCGGCGCGATCGCCTTGGTCGTCGCGGGCGCGACCGGCTTGGACATGTCGCTCTTGGGCATATCGGCCACAACCGCGCTCATCGCGTGATCTCCTGCCTGATATCGACGGTGCGCAGGATCAGCGAGACGATCGCGACCAGAACCAGCGTCAGCAGCACGGCGCTTGCCGCCGCGGTCGGATATTGCAGCACGCCGACGTCCTCGTAGAAGGCGCTGACGACCGAGGCCGAGCCGCCGCCGGACATCACCTTGACCACGAAGAAATCACCCATCACGATCGAGACCACGAAGATGGTGCCGAGCGCGATGCCGCTCTTGGACATCGGCACCACGATCAGGCGCATGATGTCGAAACGGCTGGCGCCGGCGTCGATCGCGGCCTCGATCAGCTTCTTGTCGATTCGCGCCATGGAATTGAAGATCGGCACGATCATGAAGATCGTGAGCTGGTGGACATAGGCGATGACCACCGCGAGATCGGAGAACAGCAGCACCTCCAGCGGCTGGCGGATCACGCCGGTTGCGAGCAGCGCCTGATTGATCAGTCCTTCCTTGCCGAGCAGCGGGATCCACGAGATCATGCGGATGATGTTCGAGGTCCAGAACGGCACCGTGCACAGCAGGAAGAGGCCGATCGCCAGCAACTGGTTGCGGACGTGAAACACCAGGAAATAGGCGACGAAGAAGCCGATGATCAGCGTGAAGACCCAAGTCAGCACCGTGAACTTGATGGTCGCCAGATACAGCTTCAGCGTCAGCGCCGAATGCAGCACCTCGACATAGCTCGCCAATGTGAAGCCCGGCGTCAGCCCACCAAAGCCATCGGTGGCAAAGAAGCTTGCGGCCAGCACCACCAGGATCGGCGCCACGAAGAAAGGCACGAGCACCAGGACCAGCGGCGAGACATAGAGCCAGCCGGCAAGATTTGCGCGTGGTAGGGTCTGATGGGGCTGCATAGCGGCGGACGCCTCGAAGGAGGTCTTCTCGCACCGGCGCGTTCACGCACCGGTGCGTCGTTTACGTCAGGGAAAGCAGGTTTCAGGCCACCTTGAAGTCGTTCCAGCGCTTGTTCATGTAGGCCGCCTCGTCCATCAGCGTGTTCCAGCACGAGATGTTCTTGACGCGGTCGAGGAACGAGCCGCCGTCGCGCTTGGTGCCGGTCTTCTCCATCGGCACGCCATAGGGATCGTTGACCACTTCCGGCGCCGGCTGGCCCTCGTACCAGAATGCCCATTCGGCCGGCGTGAGGAATTTCTTCGCGGTCGACGGCACCGGGCTGTAATAGCCGTAGCGTGCGACGAAGCCGCCCTGCCAGCCCGACAGATACCAGTTGAGATATTCATAAGCCGCGTCGAGCTTCTTGCCGGAAAGATGCTTCATCAGACCCATGCCGTTGCACCAGCCGCGATAGCCCTCCTTGCCGTTCTTGACGTTGACCGGCGCGTAGACGCAGGGAATCTCCTTGACGCGGACGGCGGCGACCGCCGGCGACCACATCGACTGGATGACCACCTCGCCCGCCGCCATCAGCTGCACCGACTGGTCGAAGGTGGTCCAGGTCGCGCGGAACTGGCCCTGCTTCTTCAGCTCGATCAGCTTGTTGCAGGTGAAGTCGATCTCCCCCTTGGTCATGTTGCCCTTGTTGCCGTACTTGATCAGCCCGGCGCTCTCGAAGCAGAGGGCAGCATCCATGATGCCGATCGCGGGAACGTCGAGGATCGCGGCCTTGCCCTTGAACTTGGGATCGATCAGATCCTTCCACTCGGTCACCTCATGGCCGACGAGATCGGGCCGATAGCCGATAGAGTCCGCGTTGTAGACTTGCGGCAGGAAGGTCGCCCATTCGGTGACGCCGTCGTTCAGATCGGTGGAATCGGGCTTCGCGATATACATCGCTTCGTAGGGCGAGATGCCCTGGCGCGGGATCTTGTGGCCGTCGATCTCACCCTTGGTGAAGATCGGAAGGATGTTGTCGAACTCCTTGATCTTCTTGACCTCGATGCCCTGGATGACGCTGCGCTTGGCAGCGAGCTTGGCCTGCCAACCCTCGAGATCGGCGATGTCGACCGTATTTGGCTGGCTTATGAAGCGGTTGATGGCGGCCGAGGTGTCGAGGTTCTGCATCGTCACCTTGAAACCGAGATCCTTGGCAGCCTGGTCGCCGATCGCCTTCACCACCGAGTAGGAGACGCCGACATGGCGCAGCTCGATGTCCTTGATCTCCTGCGCCCAGATGGTCGGGAAACCGCGGATCGCGTCCGACCCTGCGGCCGCACCGGTAACGGCGGCTGCTCCCTTCAACAGCGTGCGCCGGCTCAGCTTTTTCGTCGACCCGCCGTCCGCTTTGGCTTCCGTTCCCGCCGGATCGGAAGCGGACGTCCCCTTATCCCTGTCAAGCATGGCAACCCTCATTGGTTACGATGAGCGCTCGCGCCGGTCGCCATTGACCGGATGCGATGTGATCGATTGCGCTTGAGGCTATGGGCGGGGTTTTGCGAAGTAAAATTGGAAGTAAAAATTTACGACATAAGCGCGACTAATGACTCCGGTTTCTGCATTTCCTTTCAGCATCCGGGTCAGGAACGCAGCAGGGCATGTCTACGGCCACGAATCCGTTCTTCCAGGCCTGGATCGTTTCAGGAGCCGGCCTCATCCTTGTCCGGCCTTGCGCAGAGCCAGATCGAGCGCATGCAACTCGTTCGACGTCACCGGCGGCTGCGGCGGCCGCGCCGCGTCGCATGAAAGCCGCCCGAGCAGCTTCAGGCAGGCCTTGAGCCGCGCTGTCGCCCGTCCTCCGGGCGCATCGCGATAGATTGCGGCGGCGAGCGGATACAGCCTGTCGTGAATGGCCCGGGCCAATTTCCAATCGCCGGCTTCCGCCGCGTTCCAGAGTTCGACCACGAGCTCCGGCACGACACAGGCGAGACTGACCTGGCTGCCGTCCGAGCCAACGAGATAGCTCGTCAGCAAGTGCTCGTCGCCTGAACCGAGCACGACGAACTCCGAACGCAGTGTCCGGATCAGCCTGAGATTTTGCTCGTAGGCTGCGACCTCCCAACTGCCCTCCTTGATCGCGACGAAGCGGCGGTCGGCGACGAGCCGCTCGAGCAGCGACGGCGCATAAGCCATGGCGCCTGCGCCAACGGGAGCCGCGTACAGCATCAAAGGACCCGTCGTCGCGTCGCGGACGCGGCGGTGATGCTCGATGACACAGTCGTCGGCGTGAGCCAGCGCCCAGCTGTTGGGTGGAAACACCAGGAGCCCGTCCGCGCCCGCCTGCTCCAGCGCAGCCGCCTCCCGCGCGGCTTCCAGGCTGGATTCATGATTGACCCCGGAGACGATCAGGCAGTCCTTCGGCGCGTGCTCACGCGCAAGCTCAACCACGCGCCGCTTCTCGGCGAGCGACAGCACGAAGTTCTCGCCGGCATGGCCGTTGACCAGCAGCCCTTTGATGCCCGGCACGGATGCGACCGAGGCGAGATGTGCCGCCAGACAGGCCTCGTCAACCGCGAAATCCGGCGTCATCGGCACGATCGTGGCGGCGTGAATGCCGCGCAGGCGATCCGCGAACGACGGCGGCGTTGTCATCTCGCCGGACATGGCCGACTAATGAATGATCTGGTCGAGGAACGTCCTCGCCCGCTCGGACTTCGGCTGCTTGAAGAACGCCTCCGGCGCCGCCTGCTCGACGACCTTGCCATCGTTCATGAACACGATGCGGTCGGCCACCTCGCGGGCAAAGCCCATCTCATGCGTCACGCACAGCATGGTCATTCCGTCCTCTGCGAGTTTCTTCATGGTCTCGAGCACCTCCTTGACCATCTCGGGGTCGAGCGCCGAGGTCGGTTCATCGAACAGCATGATCTTCGGTCGCATGCACAGCGCACGCGCGATGGCCACGCGCTGCTGCTGGCCGCCCGATAGCTGCCCGGGAAACTTGTCCGCCTGCTCCGGAATCCGGACCTTGGCGAGGAAGTGCATGGCGAGGTCCTTTGCCTCCGCCTTGGTCATGCCGTTCGCGGTCATCGGCGCCAGAGTGCAGTTCTCCAGCACGGTCATGTGCGGAAACAGATTAAAGCTCTGAAACACCATGCCGGTGTCGCGCCTGACCGCATCGATGTTCTTGCGCTGATGGTCGAGCTCGATGCCGTTGACGTAGATCAGGCCCTCGTCGTGCTTCTCGATGTGGTTGATGCAGCGAATGAGCGTCGACTTGCCCGAGCCGGAGGGACCGCAGACCACGATCTTCTCGCCCTTGGCGACCTTGAGATCGACCTCGTTCAACGCGGTGAAGTCGCCATAGTGTTTGTAGACGGCCTCCATGCGAACCGCAGGCACCTCGCGGAGCTGCGGTTGCGCATTTACACCTTCGATGCCGCCATTCGTCGCTGTATTCATCGATATCTCGCTCATGCGCTGGCCTCGACGCTCGTCTGTGCGACCGGTACCCTCGCTCCAGCCCGCCTGGATTTCGCGGCGCTCGATCGCCCAAAATGCTTCTCCAGCCGGCGCTGGACCGCATCCCAGACCGAGGTCAGGATCAGGTAATAGGCGGTCGCGGCCGCATAGACCTCGAGGATCTGGAAATGCTCCTGCATCAGCATGTCGCTGCGGCGCATGAGCTCCTCGACCGAAATGACGGAGGCGAGCGAGGTGGCCTTCAACAGCGAGTTGATGGAGTTGCCGAGCGGCGGGATCATCAGCTGAAACGCCTGCGGCAACGTCACGCGCCGGAACGTCGTCCAAGGCGACAGGCTCAGCGCCCAGGCAGCCTCGCGCTGCCCCGCCGAGACGGCCATGAAACCGCTGCGCACGATCTCGGCGAGATAGGCGGCCTCGTTTAGGATCAGGCCGACGAGCGCGCAGGTGATCACGCTGAACTTGATCCCCAGTTGCGGCAATCCGCTATAGATCACCACCAGCTGGATCAACAGCGGTGTGCCGCGGAAGAACCAGATGTAGATGCGCGCCGCACCCGAGAGCGCCGGATTGGACGACATGCGCAACAACGCGATGCCCATGCCTAGGATCAATCCGCCGATGACGGCCGCCACCGTCAGGCCGATGGTGACGAGAACACCCTTCATCAGAAAGTAGTTGAAGAAGTAGTTGACGGCGGCCGTCGGACTGAAATGGCTCATCAGCTGGTCTCCATATGTCAGGCCGGACCGGGGCCGACGATCGCGAGCGGCTGATCGGCGGGCATTGTGGTCAGGCCGAACTTGTCGAACAGCGCCTGATAAAAGCCATCGGCACGCATCGCGTTGAGCGCCTTGACGACGGTATCGGCCACCGTCTTGTTACGGAAACCGAGCGTGGTCCGCGCCGTGCCGAGCCCGCTCAGCATTTCCTTGACGCGGCCGCGGCCGACGAGATCGCGCGCCACGCTGTCGACCAGCAGCGCGTTGTCCACTTGCCCCGCGAGCAACGCGCTGACCACGTTGGTCGCCGTCGGGAACGTGCGCATCTCGATGGCGGGGCCGCCCTTCGCCACATTCGTATCGCTGAGCTTCTTGAGCCAGTTCATCTGGTAGGTAGAGACCTCGACCGCGGATGTTTTTCCGATCAGGTCATTCTCGGTAGCAATTTTTATGCCGCTGTCGGGCGCAACCACGACCGAAATGGCCTGAATGGCGTAGGGCACCATGTACATCAGCTTCGAGCGTTCCTCGGTCCAGAACATCCCTGTGTCGATGCCGTCGATGCGGCCCGCGTCCATGGCCGGGATCATCGCCGGAAAGTCCATCCGGATAAGCTCGACCGGAACACACAACCGCTTGCCGAGCTCGGCGGCGAGTTCCACGTTGAGGCCCTGCAACTGGCCATCCTTGTCGACGAATTGCTGCGGCGGATTGGTCGGGTTGATCGAGAGCTGCAACTTCCCGGGTGCGATCAGATCGCTGTCGGTAATCGCGGGCGTGCATGCGGCGTGCGCCGCCGCAGATGCGAGAACGAGTGCGGCAGCAGCACTCAGGCGAAACAGGGTCGAGAGCATGTGATACCTCCAGTAAGACGCCAATGACAGATGCAATTCCTCGCCCGGCTTTCCTCTTCACGTTCTTGGATGCGGCCGGCCGGGTCTCGCGACACGGCAGGCTGCATCATCGTCCATCCCCTCGAGCCGGTCCCGACAACGGCTTGAGCTGGATACGCATGAAATTCTTCACCAGAGCCTCGAACGGACCAAAGCCCTTCACCTTCAGAAACTCCGGCGTCTCGAAGGCCCACCGCCCCGCGACCTCGTACATGGCGGCGTATTTCGGGCCGTCGCCGATCGAGACTAAGCGCTTTGCCGACCGCCAGCCGGGACAGCTGAGCAGATCAGGAAAATGCGTGTGCTCGTACCAGGCGTTGAACGCGGCCTCGTGCTCGGGATCGATGTCGACCCGCACGATGTGGATGAAGGCTTCGTCCGGCATGAGCGCGTCCTCACACTAAGTACGAATATCGCCGGCCGCGCGTGCCGCACCGACGGTCGTTGCAATGGCATCGCACAGCGCAGGCACGACCGGCAGCAGCGGCGGTCGCGGATCGGCGTTATCGATCAAGCCAAGTGCCTTGAGACCGACCTTCATGCGCGTGTGCATGTCCATGATCGGCGCCGGGCCGTAGATCGCCCGGACGATTGGATAGAGCCGATCGTTGACGGCGCGCATCGCCTTGAGATCGTCGGCAAGCGAAGCCTGCCACAGCCCGACGAACAGATCCGGCGCGAGGCTGACGAGACCCGACAGAATGCCGTCGCCGCCGACGGCAAGCTGCGGCAGGAACCAGTTGAAGTTCGACGGCAAGATCGCAACCGATGGATCGGCCCGCTTCACCGCCCGCCGGTTCTCGTCATAGGCCAAGATGGTATCGCTGCCCTCCTTGATGGCGATGACACCATCGAGTGCTGCGATCTTCGCCAGCGTCTCCGGCGAGTAGCCGAATCCGGACGCCAGCGGATACTGGAAGATCGACACCGGAATTCCGATCGCCGAGCTGACCGCCCGTACGAAGGCGACCGGCGCGTGCGACGTCGCCGACGCTCCGCCGCCGAGCGGCGCCGGCGGAAACAACACAGCGCAGCCGGCGCCGGCAGCCTCCGCAAGCTGCGCCTGATGGATCGCCTCGGCGGTGGAATGCGCGATGATGCCGGCCAGCAGCGGCTTTTGCCCGATCTGCCTGCGCGTCCGCTCGATCACCGCCTGGCGCTCGTCGTCCGAGAGCGAACCGCCCTCGCCCGCATGGCCGTTGACGAACACGGCCGCAATTCCGTCGGGACAGGCGCAATAGTCGAGCACGCGGGCATAGCCCGCCCAGTCGATCGAGCTATCGTCCTTGAAGGGCAGCACGGTCGCGACCGTGACGCCGCGCAAATCCGGTATCTTCATCGGCTGGCTCATGACGGTTTCCGTCGCGGGAATTTCAGGCTCGCCCGCGCCTTCAGAACTTCGAGGCCGCCCTCGTTGCGGGCGCTCGCCTCCCAGATGATGGTGCGGGTCTCGTCGTGCTGCTCGGCGATCCAGACGTCGAAGGTGAGCGTGTCGCCATAGAACACAGGGCCAGTGAACCAGAAGCGATCCTCTACCGACACCCCGATGGTGCCGACCAGCTCGCTGGTGAGAACGCTGGTGCAGAGACCCGCGACCATGATCCCCGGCGCGAGCCTGCGGCCGAAGCGCGTCGCGCCCGCATAGACCTCGTCGACATGCACCGGGCCGAAATCGCCAGTGGCCGCAATGTAGAGTGCGCCATCTGCTTCGGTGATGGTCTTGCTCAAGCTGACCCTGTCATTGACCTTGAGATCGTCGAAGGACTTCGGCTCGTACATGGCTCAGCCCTTGGTGAAAGGAACGAGCGTCGCGGTGCCGTCGACCACGGTCGGGCCGGACGGCGACAGCGTGCAGGTGATGCGGCACACCGCTTCGTCGCCGGCAACCGAGACGATCTCGGCCCTGGCCTCGACGGAATCGCCGACGATCACGGGCGCGGAAAAATTCAGCGCTATGCTGCCGATCCGCCGGGTCGGTCCGCCGAGCTGGCTGAGGCAGGTGGTGGCGAGGCCGCCGACCGCGAGCTCGAAAGCGACCATGTTCGATGCGCCCGCCTTCCTGGCGCGGACGGCATCGACATAGAGGCCGCCGAGATTACCGCTGATGCCGGTGAACATCGCCTGTTCTGCGACCGTCATGGTCTTACGGAAGGCGAAGGCGGCGCCGGGCTTGAGAGGAGCGTGAGACATCGATCGTTCCCTAGAGCTGCAAGCCGTTCTTGATCGTGCTGCGCGCGACCAGCATGCGATGGATTTCGGAGGTGCCGTCGTAGATGCGGGTAACGCGCGCATCGCGGTACATGCGTTCCAGCGGCAAATCCTTGCTGAAGCCCATGCCGCCGAACACCTGGATGGCGCGGTCGACCACGCGGCCTTGCATCTCGGATGCCGCGACTTTGATCATCGAGACCTTGTCGCGCGCGTCGCGCCCCTGATCGATATCCCAGGCCGCGTTCATCACCATCATCTTGATGCCGAAAATCTCGGTGGCGGAATCGGCAATCAGCTTCTGCACCATCTGGAAGTCGCCGATGGCCTGGCCGAACTGGCGCCGCTCGCCGGCATGCTTGCGCATCATCTCCAGCGCGCGTTGCGCCATGCCGACGGCACGCGCGCCGATATGGGCGAGGCGGATCTGGAGCACGCTCTGCATGATCAGCTTGAAGCCGCCACCGACCTCGCCGAGCACGGCATCCCTGGGGATGCGGCAGTCCTCGAAGCTCAGCTCGGCATGGCCGTAGCCGCGATGACCCATCATCGGCTGGATGCGCGCCACCTTGAAGCCGGGCGTACCGCGATCGACCAGGAACAGCGTAATACCGCCCCTCGCGCGCTTGTCCTTGTCGGTCAGCGCCATCAGGATTACGTAGTCGGCAATGTCGCCGTCGCTGATGAAATGCTTGGTGCCGTTGAGCACCCATTCGTCACCATCGAGATGAGCCGTCGTGCTGATCGACGCCGCATCGGAGCCGGCGCCCGGCTCGGTGATGGCCATCGCGCAGATCTTGTCACCTTTCACGGTCGGCTTGAGATAGCGCTCGACCTGGTCGCCCATGCAGGCCATCAGCATCGGATAGACCTGGCCGAACACGCGACGGATCAGCGCATCGGAGGTCTTGCCGAACTCTTCTTCGACGAGGCAATGCTCGACGCAGGACAACCCACCGCCACCGACATCCGACGGCATGTTCATCGCGTAGAGGCCCAGCTTCTGCGCCTTGGCCTTGGTCACCGCCAGCGCACCGGCCGGCACCGTGGCCGTCCGCTCCACTTCGTCCTCGAGCGGCTGCACCTCCGCTTCGACGAAGCGGCGGACGGTATCGACCAGGAGGCGGGTATCCTCAGGGATCGAGAAATCGATCATGGCGCCACTCCCACAGCCTTACCTGCGACCATGGTGTCGATGTCGGCCGCGCCGTAGCCGATCTCGCCGAGCACCTCGCGGGTCTGCGCGCCAAGCCGCTGCGGCACCAGCCGCACCTCCGGCGTCTGGCCGTCATAGCGCGCGGGATGCGCAACCATCCGGATAGGTGCGCCCCCTGCACTCTCGGCCGTCCTGAACACGCCGAGATGATGGAGCTGCGGATCGGACACGAGGTCGCCATAGTCCTGCACCGGCGCGTGCCAGATCTTCGCGGCTTCGAGCGAGGGCAACCAATCCGCCGTCGACTTCTGCTTCAGCTTGGCCGCGACGATCCGGGTGATCTCCTCACGCTTCGAAAAACTGTCGCCCTCTCCGAACTGCTTCAGCTCCTCGCTGTCGAGCGCGACCGCCAGCGCCTTGGGCGCGGCCATCGAGATCGCCATATGGCCGTCGGCCGTGGCGTGAACGCCGTAAGGCCCCGGGCTGAACCAGGCGGCGATGCCGGCCGGACCGCGCGACGTCGGCGATGGCGCACCGTTCAGCCAGGCAGTCAACGGCTCGACCTGAAGATCGATGGCGGCCTGATAGAGATTGACCTCGACGAGCTGCCCCTTGCCCGTCTTCGTCCTGGCGAACAGCGCCGCGAGGATGCTCATGGCATAGAGCGAGGCGGCGTGCTGATCGACGATGACAGCGCCGACCGCAGTCGGCTCGCCGTCGGCCCGCCCGGTCCGCATCGCAAGACCCGACATCGCCTGGAGCAGGAGATCCTGACCCGGACGATCCTTGTAGGGTCCATCCGATCCGAAACCGGTGGCGACCGCATAGATCAGGCCGGGATTGATCGCCTTGAGCGTATCGTAGCCGAGCCCGAGCTTGGCCATAGTGCCCGGCCGAAAATTCTCCATCACGACATCAGCAGTCGTCACCAGCTTCTTCACGGCGGCAATGCCGTCGGGATGCTTGAGGTCGACGGCAAGGCTGCGCTTGTTGCGCCCGGTGGCCAGATGATTGACGCTGTCGCCCGCGACGAAATGATTGGCGACGGCCCAGTTGCGCTGAAACGCACCCTCGATCGGCTCGATCGCGATGACGTCAGCGCCGAGATCGGCGAGCGTCTGCGCGGCCAGCGGACCTGCGAGATAATGATTGAAGCTGAGGATCTTGACGCCTTCGAGCAGATTCATCGGGTCGCTCCTGACCTAAGCAGCCGCATTGGACGCACCCCGCCACGTCAAATCGAACGTCTCGACCAGCGCGCGGGCCACAGCGTCCTGTGCTGCCGGCAAAGGCAGCCGCGGCGGGCGCGGATTGCCGACGGCAAAGCCCATATGGCCGAGCAGCGCCTTGCTGCCGGCGACGTAGGCTTGGCCGCCGACGAATTCGATCACCGGCAGATATTTCAGGTAGAGCTCGCGCGCCTCGTTGATCGCGCCTTGATCGGCGACGAGGCTGAAGATGCGCGCCATCGCCGACGGCACCACATTGGAGGCGACGGCCACCCAGCCCTGCGCGCCCTCGACGAAGGATTCGAAGCCGAGGATGCCGCCGAACACCGTCATCTTGTCGCCGC
The DNA here is from genome assembly GCF_023073335.1 of Bradyrhizobium sp. 21. Lineage (GTDB taxonomy): Bacteria > Pseudomonadota > Alphaproteobacteria > Rhizobiales > Xanthobacteraceae > Bradyrhizobium. The sequence continues at coordinate 681,854 of NZ_JADPJG010000002.1, read as the reverse complement.
ACAGACGGATGATGTCGCGCACCCGCGTCACCTCCAGCGTCGATTCCTTGATGTAGAGGCAATTGTCGATCTCGGCGAGGCGCGCCACGAGCGGCGGCTTGAGATCGACATTGGCGGTTGCCGGATTGTTGTAGACCATGATCGGCAGCGAGATCGCATCGGCCACCGTCTTGTAGTGGTGGACGAGCTCCTCGTCCGTCGGGGTCGAATAGAACGGCGGAATGATCATGACGCCGTCCGCGCCCAAATTTTCGGCACGACGGCTGAGACGCACCACCTCGCGCGTATCTTCCGCGCCGGTGCCGATCAACACGGGCACGCGCCCCGCCGCCTGACCGATGACGACCTCGGCAACCAGCGCCTTCTCGTCATCGTCCATGGATAGGAATTCGCCGGTCGAGCCGAGCGGGATCAATCCATGAATGCCCTCGGCGATCTGCCAATCGACGAAGGCCCGCAAGGCCGCGACATCGACACGACCGTCCGGCGTGAACGGCGTGATCATGACGGTGTAGGTGCCACGAAACATCTTCATCGGGAAACCACCAGGCGATTGGGCAACGCAACTGACGACGCCGTCCTGCGGAATAACCGCAGGATTACTGCAAACGATTGCAAGACTGGCTCTGCATTGGGCACGCTGATCCAATCTTTAGGCTTGATCGGCGCGGATTAAGCTCATAGCGTTTTGCAATCGATTGCAGTCTATCGGCGGGATTGATGAGCGTCACGCTCAAAGATGTAGCACAGGTGGCCCGCGTTTCAGTCAGCACCGCCTCGCGCGCACTGACCGGTACGGGGTTGACGAGTGAGCGCACGCAGCAGCGCCTGACGCGCATTGCGCGCGAGCTCGGCTATCGGCCGAACCCGATCGCGCGCGGCTTGAAGACCGGACAATCGCGACTGGTGGCACTGCTGGTCCACAACCTCACCAACGCCTCGTTCCAGGTCATGGCCGAAGTGGTCCAGGCGCGGCTGAAGGCTTTGAGTTACCAGATGCTTCTGTGCATCGGCGGCGACGATCCGCAGCAGGAGAGCGACACCCTCACCACGCTGGTCGACCATCGCATCGACGGACTGATCGTCGTGCCCACGGGCAAGAACGGCCCACAGCTCAAGGCGTTGGCGAAGGACGTCCCGATCGTCTGCCTGGTACGTCGCGACGACGCCACCGATCTGGAGACGGTGCTCGCCGACGATCCGCAAGGCGCCTATCTCGGCACGCGCCATCTCATCGAGCTCGGCCACAAGCGCATCGGGCTGATCGTCGGCCGCCAGGACACTACGTCCGGCCGCGAGCGATTGTCCGGCTATATCCGCGCGCTGGGCGAAGCCGGCATCCCCATCGATGACACATTGGTTCATGCCGGTCATTTCGAGCCCGAGACCGGCGCGACATGCTGCCGCAAGCTGCTCGACCTGTCCCGCCCGCCGAGCGCGATCTTCGTCGCCAATCACGAAGCGACGCTCGGCGTGTTGCGCGTGACGGCAGAGCGGAACATCGCGATCCCCGATGATCTCTCGCTGCTCTGCTACGAGGACATGCCGTGGTTCGAATGGCATCGCCCCGCCATCAGCATCGTTGATAACGGTGCGCGCGATCTCGCCAATCTCGCCGTCGATCGGCTGCTCCAACGCATGGAGGCGAAGGGCAACGGCAATGACGGCGTCCGCGAGTATCGCGTCGGCGCACGGCTGGTGCAGCGCGATTCCTGTCGCCGCATCGAATCCACAGGCTCTGCCAAAATAAAGCCCTCCGCCTCGAAATCGAAATCATCTGCGGCCAAGTCCGCGAAGGTCTGATCAATGCCCTATGTCGAAGTTCTCGCTCCGCAAGTCCCGTCCCAGCGCAAGGCCGCGCTGGCGAGGTCCGTGACCGACGGCCTGATGTCGGCATTCGGCGTGACCGCTGACACGGTCACGCTCTATTTTCTTCCTGTTGCGGCGGACGACTACGCCCATGCCGGCACGTTCGGCGCCCAGGCCACCGGCCAGCGCATCCTGCTCAAGGTGCATGCATTCCGCCGCAGCGAGGCCGAGCGCCGCGCTGCCGCCATCGCGCTCACCCGTAGCGTCTGCAGCGCCTACGGCGTGCCTGGCGATGACGTCGCCGTCTATTTCCTCGATCGCGACAAGAGTGAAGTCTCCCACGATTCCAAGCTCGCCAGCGACTGACGAGGACCATACGCCATGGACCGCTTCTACTCCCAAGACCAGAAAGCCCTGCGCGAGACGGCTCGACGTTTCGCGGAAGCGGAGATTCTGCCCCGCGCCGCCGCCATCGATCGCGAGGACCGCTTCGACCGCGCGCTCTACAAGGGCATGGCCGATCTCGGCCTGTTCGGCATCTGCCTGCGCGAAGGCGCCGGTGGTGCCGGCCTCGATGCGGCCGCCGCCTGCATCGCGATGGAAGAGCTGGCGCGCTGCTCAGGCGCGGTCGCCAATGCTTTCGCGATTCCCGTCGAGGCGGTGCTGTTCTTCGACCATCACGGCAGCGACGCGCACAAGGCGCTGATCCCAAAAATTCTGAGCGGCGACATCATCCCCGCCACCGCCGTCTCCGAGCCCGACCACGGCTCCGACGTCGCGGGCATCCGCACCCATGCGATGCGTGAGGGCAATGGCTGGCGCCTCAACGGCACCAAGGCCTGGGTAACGCTCGGCGGCGTCGCCGATCGCATCATGGTGTTTGCCCGCACCGGTTCCGACGCCGGCCATCGCGCCATCTCCTGCCTGCTGGTCGACGGCGCCCTGCCCGGCATCGCCCGCGGCAAGAATGAAGAGCTGCTCGGCATGCACGGCCTCGACGACTGCCAGGTCACCTTCTCCGACGTGCTGCTGCCGGCCGACAGCGTGATGGGACCGGAGAACCAGGCCTTCAAGATGGCGATGAGCAATTTCAACTTCAGCCGGCTGATGATGGCGTCCATGGCGCTCGGCATGGCGCAGGCCGCGTTCGAGGATGCCACCGCCTACGCCCGCGAGCGCAAGCAGTTCGGCCAGGCGATCATCGGCTTCCAGGCGGTGCAGTTCATGCTCGCCGACATGTCGACCGACATTGCCGCGGCGCGTCTTCTGATCCATCACGCCGCGCGCCTGCACGATGCCGGCGAGCCGATCGCCAAGGAGGCGGCGCAGGCAAAACTGTTCACGACCGACATGGCGATGAAGCACGTCTCCAACGCGCTCCAGATCCATGGCGGCAACGGCTATTCGCGCGAATACCGCATCGAGCGCATTTTTCGCGATGTCCGCCTTGCCCAGATCTACGAGGGCACCAACCAGATCCAGCGGCTGATCATCGCCCGTCAGGTCGAGAAGGAGGCCGCATGATGCGGAGCCTGCGGACATGCTGAGCATCATCACCGCGGCACAGGCCGCAGATCTGATCCGCGACGCCGACACGCTGATCGTCGGCGGCAATGGCGGCACCGGAGCCGCCGAAGCCATCCTCGACGCGCTGGAGCAGCGCTTCCTCGGCGGCCACGGCCCGCACAATCTGACCTTGATCAACATCACCGGCGTCGGCGCCGTGACCGAGAAGGGCCTGTGCCATCTTGCCCATGAAGGCATGGTCGCGCGCGTGATCGGCGGCAATTTCGGGCTTCAAGTGCCGTTCATGCGTCTCGTCCGCGACGAGCTGATCGACGCCTATAATTTCCCGCAAGGCGTGATGAGCCAGCTCTGCCGCGCCATGGCGGCGAAACATCCCGGTGTGCTCACCCATGTCGGCCTCAACACCTACATGGACCCGCGCCAGGACGGCGGCCGCATGAACAAGCGCACCACCGCGCCGCTGGTCGACCTGCTCGAGCTGCACGGCCAGTCGTGGCTGCTCTACCGCGTCCCCGCCCCGCCCGATGTCGCCATCATCCGCGGCACCTCGGCGGATGAGGACGGTTACATCAGCATGGAGCATGAGGGCACCACGCGCGAGGATCTCTCGATCGCGCAGGCCGTGCACAATGCCGGTGGCACCGTGATCTGCCAGGTCAAGCGCATCGTGAAGCGCGGCTCGATCCATCCGCAGATGGTGAAGATTCCGGGTTTCCTGATCGACCACGTCGTGCTCGAGCCCGAGCAGATGCAGACCTACGGCACCGCCTACGATCCGGCGCGCTGCGGCGAGAGCCGCGTGCCGGTGGCGATGATCACGCCCGATCCGCTCACCGAACGGCGGGTGATCGCCCGCCGCGCCGCCTTCGAGCTGCGCCCGCGCGACGTCGTCAATCTCGGCGTCGGCATCTCCGCAATGATCCCCAATGTCGCGGCCGAGGAAGGCATTTCCGACCTGATCACGCTGACGGTCGAGTCCGGCGTGGTCGGCGGCGTACCCGGCCACGCGCGCGAATTCGGCACCGCCATCAATCCGCGCGTCATTCTCGACCAGGCCTATCAATTCGACTTCTACGACGGCGGCGGGCTGTCCTGCGCGTTCCTCTCTTTCGCGGAGGTGGACGAGGCCGGCAATGTCAACGTCACCCGCTTCGGCGAACGCCGCGACGGCTCCGGTGGCTTCATCGACATCACGCAGAACGCCAGGCGACTGATCTTCAGCGGCACCATGACCGGCGGCAAGTTCGACATCGGCGTCGAGAATGGCCGTCTCGTGATCCGGCGCGACGGCGCCTTCCGCAAATTCGTGGCCGAGGTCGGCCAGATCAGCTTCAGCGCTTCTCTCGCTGCGCAGCGCGGCCAACAGGTGAGCTACGTCACCGAGCGCGCGGTGTTCGAGCTGGAGAACGGCAGGTTGACCCTGACCGAGATCGCGCCGGGCGCGCGGCTGGAGGAGGACATCCTCGCGCATATGGGGTTCCGGCCGCGCATCAGCCCTCAGTTGAAGGACATGGATGCGCGGATCTTCCGCTCCGGCCCGATGGGGATTGCGCAAAGCTTCATGGCGCTGCCGGGACGGCCACGCAAGGTCGCCTGAGAGATGCGCATGGACCCCGCCGCAGCGATCAACTTCCATTACGAGGACATCGCGCTTGGCGCGGAGTTCGAGACCGCCGCGCACATTGTGACCCAGGCCGACATCGCAGCCTTCGCCGAGGTCACGCGCGACCACCATCCGCTTCATATCGATGCCGCCTATGCGCGCTCGCAAGGCTTTCCCGCGGTGATCGGCCATGGGCTATTCGGCCTGTCGCTGATGGAGGGGCTCAAATCGGAGCTGAAGCTGTACGAGGAGACTTCCGTCGCCTCGCTCGGCTGGGACGAGGTGCGGTTCAAGGCGCCCATCATCGCCGGCGACCGCCTGCGCGTCCGCTTCCGCTTCGTCGAGAAGCGGCCGACCAAGAATCCCGGGCGCGGCATCGTCATCGAGGCCCTCGATCTCATCAACCAGCGCGATGAGGTCGTGACCGCCGCCCGCCACATTTCGCTGATCCTGACCCGGCAGGCCGGTCGCGATGCGACGGCCGCCCCATGACGCGACAATGAAGAACACCTCGGACCGTAAAACGGCTCCTCTGCCACCCACGATTTGACAGGAGTATTTGCATGCGATTTCTCGAGACCTTCTCCGCCCTCGCCCTGGTGATCGGCCTGTCCCAGGCGGCGGGTGCCCAGACTTGCACGCCGAAGGTGCCGGCATCGAGCCTGGTCGAGGCGCCGAAATGGCAGATGTCGATCAACCCGACGCTGCCGCCGCAGCAATTCGTCGACGACAAGGGCGAGTTGCAGGGGCTCAATGTCGAGCTCGCACGGGAGATCGCCAGGCGCGTCTGCGTCGAAGCGGTGTTTCTGCGCATGGACTTCCCGCCGATGATCCCCGCGCTCCGCTCCGGGCGCTTCGATGCGATCAACACCGGGCTGTTCTGGACGGAGGAGCGCTCCAAGATGCTGTACCTCGTGCCCTACGCACAGCAGGCGATCAGCATCTACACCGATCCCTCCTCCAGCCTGAAGCTGGAGAAGTTCGAGGATCTCGCCGGCCGCGTCGTCGGCGTGGAGTCGGCGACCTATACCGAACGCAAGGCGCGCGAGTTCAGCACGGCGATGGAAGCCAAGGGCCTCAAGCCGATCGAACTGCGCACCTTCACCACGGTGACAGCGACCTCGGCGGCGCTGCGCGCCGGCCAGCTCGAGGCCGCGCTCAACATCAACGAGACCGCGAACTCGCTCGAGCAGAAGGGTATCGCAAAGATCTGGGTCCGCGACATCGCCGGCACCGACATCACCTTCGCCTTCCGCGACAAGCTGCTGGCACAGGCGGTTGCCGATGCACTGACAGCGATTCGGGCCGACGGAACCTATGACAAGCTGTTCGACAAGTTTGGCATGACCAAGCTGAAAGCCAGCACGTTCGCAATTCGCGGCGACGGTCCGACAAATTGACGGAACGCAACTGCTACGACGCGCCATCCGGCGGCGTGTCGTAACGGATCAGATCAGGCTCGACCGACCCCGGCTCAGCACTTCGCCGGCGCCCTTGGCGCCGACGATCCGACCCTGGTCATAGACCACCCGGCCTCGGGCGATTGTCGTCACCGGCCATCCCGTGGCCTCGAACCCTTCCCACGGCGTGTAGTCTGAGCCGTGATGCAGATCGGCCTGCCGAATGGGCTTCTTCAATTTGGGGTCCCAGAGAACGATGTCCGCGTCAAAGCCGACACCGATCGAGCCCTTGCGCGGATAGAGGCCATAGATGCGCGCATGGTTGGTCGAGGTCAGCTCGACGAACTTTTGCAGCGTGATCCGCCCCTTCGATACGCCTTCGGAGAACAGGATCGGCAGCCGCGTCTCGACGCCGGGAATGCCGTTCGGCACCCAGCGGAACGAGGTGCGGGAGTTCGGCGTCAGCTTGCCTTTGGGATCGTCGTAGCGGAACGGGCAATGATCCGATGAGAAGGTCTGGAACACGCCGGTCGTGATCCCCTCCCAGATCGCCTGCTGGCTTTCGGCATCGCGCGGCGGCGGCGAGCAGACATATTTCGCGCCGCTGATGTCCATATTGAGGCCCTTCATGTCGTCGGCCGTCAGCGTGATGTATTGCGGGCAGGTCTCCGCATGCACCGGCAGCCCGCGCTGCTGGGCCCAGCGCACCTGCTCCATCGCCTCGCGCCCGGAGACGTGCACGATCATGATGGGGACGCCGACGATCTCGGCGTGGCTGATGGCACGATGCGTGGCCTCGCGCTCGACCGCCTGGGGGCGCGAGACCCCGTGATAATAGGGCGCGATGTGGCCTTCGCGTTCGAGCTTGGTGGTGAGGAATCGGATGGCGTCGTAGCCCTCGCAATGGACCATGACGAGCGCCTCCTCGCGGCGCGCCACGTCGAAGACCTCGAGCAGCTGCTGGTCGCTGAGCACGAGGTCGTCATAGGTCATGAACACCTTGAAGGAGGTGTAGCCGTCTTTCACCAGCGCCGGCAGCTCCTGCCCGAGCACGACCGCGGTCGGATCAGAGATAATGAGGTGGAAGGCGGTGTCGATGTAGCACTCGCCCTCGGCGAGCTTGCGGTAGTTCTCGACGCAGGTTCGCAGCGAAGTGCCCTTCTCCTGAAGCGCGAAGGGCAGCACCATGGTGTTGCCGCCGGCAGCAGCAGAGCGGGTCGCCGAGGCAAAGTCGTCGGCCATCACCACGTCGGGGCCGGAGGCTTGCGAAATGTGGACATGGCTGTCGATGCCGCCCGGCAAGGCGAGCAGCCCCGTCGCGTCGATCTCACGGGCCGCGCCCTCGATGCTATCGGCAATGCTGACGATGCGGCCGTCGCGAATGCCGATATCGGCGCGAAACTCGTCGCTGGCCGTCACGATGGTGCCGCCGCGAATGGCGAGATCAAACTGCGTCACAGAAGTCTCCGTCACTTGATGACCGCTGAGGTCTGGAATATTCGGCCCCAATCGGCAAGAGCCCCGATATCGCCTCTCGCGAGATCCAGGGTTCGCCACAGCGTCACTGCGACCGAGTCGAGCACGGCAATATTCAATTCCCGTTCGAGCGAGGCCGCAAGCGCAGCACCGTCGAGATTGGTGCAGAGGATGACGGCGGCATCGGCGCCCTCCGCTGCCACCGCGCGGATCATGTCCGCGATCGTTGCAGGGGCGACCTCGCCGAAGGAGAAATTGTCGCGCAAGCCCAAATGCCGCTCGGCATGCGGGGCGATCCCTTCCTCGGTCCAGACGCCCACGATCCGTCTCTGCACGTCGTCGGTGTAGGGGGAGACCAGACCGACTCGCCTGGCACCGAGCGCACGGGCGGCATCGATGCAGGCGAGCGTGGACGTCGTCGCGGGCACACCCGTGCGCGCTGTCATTGCCTCGCAAAGGCTCCTGTCGCGACCGATGCCGAGCCAGCTCGCCGATGTCCCGTTCCAGGCGATGGCGTCCACCCTGGCATCCGCGAGCAGATCTGCCGCCGGAAGCATTACCGAGGCATCGAACTGGTTCAACGCCGCGGCATCGAGCGCGATCTCGGTGACGCGGAAGCGCGAAAAATGCGCGGTGACATCTGCCACGCCGGCCAGCATGCCGCTGGTGACGGGCTCGAGCACCGAATTGGAGGACGGCGTGATCATGCCGAGACGCTTGCGCATGGCGATACCTTACGACGCCCGCGCAAGGCGCGTCGACTCCTCCCGGATCAGGGCCAGGATGCGGCGCTTTGCGTCATTGAATTCGGGGCTGGTGATGTCCCGCGGGCGCGGCAGGTCGAAATCGACGGCCTCGCGGATCCGGCCCGGCCGCTTGGTCATCACCACGATCCTGTTGCCGAGCACCAGCGCCTCGTCGACGCTGTGGGTGACGAACACGATGGTGCAGCGGCGCTTCTGCCAGATCGCGACCAGTTCCTCCTGCATTTCGAGCTTGGTCTGGGCGTCCAGCGCCGCGAACGGCTCGTCCATCAGGATGACGCTTGGATTCATCAGCAGCGCGCGGGCAATGCCGACCCGCTGGTTCATGCCGCCGGACAGCTCGGAGGGATGATGGTGCTCGAAGCCGCGCAGGCCCACGAGATCGATGAACTCCATGGCGCGGTCGTGGCGCTCGGCCTTGGCGACGCCCTTGAGCTTGAGATGGAAAGCGACGTTGTCGATGGCGGTCAGCCACGGCATCAGGGTCGGCTGCTGGAACACCACGCCGCGGTCCGACCCCGGCCGCTCCACCTGCTTGCCATCAACCAGCGTACGGCCCGAGGTCGCTGGCTCGAAGCCGGCGATGATGTTGAGCAGGGTCGACTTGCCGCAACCAGACGGGCCGAGCAGGCAGACGAAATCATTGGCTTCGATGTCGAGATTGATGTTGTCGAGGGTCAAGAGATCGCGGCCGCGCCGCTTGTCGGAAAACACCTTGACGATGTTGCGGAGCTCGATTGCCGCCATCAGCCGGCCCTGCCCTGCACGGTGGTCGTCGTCTGCCAGCGCAGTGCGCGCGCCATGATGGCCTTGAGGCTGAGGTCGGAGAGGTAGCCGAGCAGCCCAATCGAGATCATCGCCGCGAGCACGATGTCGTAGCGCAGGAAATAGTAAGAATCCCACAGCACGTAGCCGAGGCCGCTCTTGACCGCGACCATCTCGGCGGTGACCGTCAGCATCCAGGCCGATCCGACCGCAATGCGTAACCCTGCGAAGATCGAGGGCAGCGCGGCCGGCAGCACGATGTCGGTCAGCATCTGCCGCTGGCTTGCGCCCATCATCGCGCCGGCGCGCACCAGATTGTGGTCCACGGTCTTCACGCCGTGGATCGCGTTCATCAGCACGGGGAAGAAGGCGCCGAGGAAAACGAGGAAGATCGCCGGCTTGTCGGCAATGCCGAACCAGATGATCGCGAGCGGAATCCAGGACACCGGCGGGATCGGACGCAGCATCTGCAGCGTCGGCTCCAGCGTCTTCTCGAACAGGCGCGACCAGCCGATGGCGACCCCGGCGAGGATTCCGAGCAGGCTCGCCAGCGCGAAGCCGGCAAACACGCGCAAGGCGCTGGCAAGCGCGTCGCGCAGCCAATGGCCCGAATAGGTCTGCGTGGTCTCGTCCAAGCCGAACACCCAGTCGCCGAGTGCATGCAGCACCGCACTCGGCGCCGGCAGCAGTGCCGGCGGCAGCACGCCGCTGCGGGCAAAGGCTTCCCAGCCCGCGATCAGCAACGCAGGGACGACGACGCGTTCCAGCCCCTGCAGCGCCCGCGTCAGCCTAAACGCCGGCTTGGCCGGCGAGACTTCAATAGCCGAGGTCATTCTTGGCTTTTCCCGTCGCCTGCTCCAGGAACGAATAGTCGATGTTTTTCTCCGCCTCCGCAGAGACGTCCTTCGAGATGTATTTGAGGTCGCGCATCATCGCGGCGATCGCGAGGGTCTGCGAACGATGGATCGCCGGATCGGGCGAGGCATTTTTCAGCGCCTCGGTCGCCACCGTCTTGTCGAGGCCGGTGAGCTTGTTGATGACGTCGATCCACGGGCCCTTGTCGGCGAGCAGCTTGTTGTCGAGCTCGACCACGGCGCTGACGACGCCCTGAACGCCAGCGCGCTGGCTCGCGATCACGTCCGAACGGGTGACGATCAAATTCGTCAGATTTCCGGCGGCCTGGTCGTAGGGAAGCACGAAGTGCTTGCCGGCCCCCGCAAGCCTGATCTGCGAGGCAAAGGGCTCGACCGTGCAGATCATGTCGACCTCGCCACGCTGCAACGCCGCGAGATGGTCGGACGGATTGGGGATGTTGATGAACTGGATGTCCTTGTTGGGATCGACGCCCTGCTTCAGGAACGCGCCGCGCATGTGAATGTCCTGCGCATTGCCGCGGGACGCCGCGACCTTCAGCGGTTGACCATCGCTCTTCGCCTTCGCAACGGTCGCCTTGAAGGCAGCCCAGTCCTCAGGTGACAGATTCAGCTTCGCCGACGACAGACATTCCGAGCCGCCGTTGATCTGGCCGGACACGGCGATGACGTCAAAGCCCTTGTCGAGCGCGGTGATGTAGTGGAGGTAGGTGACCTGCGCGACGTCAATGCTTTTCGATATCAGCGCAGTGAGGACGTCATTGCCAGAGTTGAAGCCGGTCGCCTCGACCTCGACGCCTTTCGCCATGCCTGAGATCAGCGACATCGGCAAGCAGTGCGCGCATTTGGCGTAACCGAGCTTGATTTTAGCGGCCTGAGCGGAGGCGAGATCGCTTCCGCCGAACATCGCCGCCATCACCACGAGGCCCATTCGCAAACTCGTCCGCATCGCTTACTCCGCTTCGAAGGCGCGAGATCTCGCGCGTCTTGCAAGATCATCGGTCGCCCTTCGCCGCCGCGCAATCCGGTTTTTGCATGCTGCATACAATTTGCGCGTTGTGCCATGGTTTTCAGCTACATGCGTCGGTATTTTGAGCAGGCCAAAGGGCCGGAAACGGCTAGGATGAATTGAAGCAATGAGGCGCGCGTGCAGCAGAAGTCGGAAACCCCGAAGGGACGAAAACCGCCCAAACTCAAGCGCATGGGCCTGCATGAGCGCGCCGCCGCGCGCATGCGGACGATGATCATTCGCGGCGAACTGCCGCCGGGATCGCAGACGCAGGAAACCAAGCTGTCGAAATCGCTCGGCGTGTCGCGCACCCCGCTGCGCGAGGCGATGAAGGTGCTCGCTGCCGAGGGGCTGATCGAGCTGCGGCCCAACCGCAGCCCGCGCATTGCCGACATCGCGGTCGCCGGAATCTCGGAGCTGTTCGAGGCGCTGGCCGGCATCGAACGGCTTGCCGCCGAGCTTGCGGCAGTGCGCGCGACGGAGCGCGACCTTGCGCGCTTGCACACGCTTCAGACCCGCATGGAGGGTCATCATCGCAACGGCAAACTCGACGATTACTTCGCCATCAACGGCGAGATCCACAACACGATCGTCCGCATGGCGCGCAACACGCCGCTGCGCGAGGCGCACGAGACACTGATCTCCCGCGCCGAACGCGCGCGGTATCTCGCGCTTGGCGCCGACCGTCGCTGGAGCAATTCGGTCGACGAGCATGCCGATATTCTTGCGGCGCTCGAGGCGCGCGATGGCGAAGCGGCCGGACGCCTGCTCGGCGCGCACGTCCGGCGTACCGGCACCGCCTTGCTCGAAGTCCTCACCACCTCCAAGTCCGACCGGACGGCGGCATGACCATGAAGCTGCTCCTGCTCAACCCGAACACCAGCACCGAAGTTACCCGGCTGATGATGGACGTCGGGCAGCGCGCGGCCTCACCCGGCACGGAGTTGATCCCCTGCACCGCGACCCGCGGCGTACCCTACATCTCGACGCGCACCGAAGCGCAGATCGGCGGCGCCATCGCGCTGGAAATGCTCGCCGAGCAGCACGAAAAGGTCGACGCCGCAATCATTGCAGCCTTTGGCGACCCCGGCCTGTTCGCCGCGCGCGAGACGTTCGACATTCCCGTGGTCGGCATGGCGGAGGCGGCGATGCTGACCGCCTGCATGGCCGGACGCCGCTTCGCCATCGTCACGTTCGCTCAGGCACTGGGGCCCTGGTACGAGGAATGCGTCCGCGCCCACGGGCTGTGGCAGCGCTGCGCCGGCATCCGCATGCTGGATACGCCGTTCCAGGCGATCTCCGAAGTCGGCACCGAGAAGGAGGACGTACTCGTCGCGCTCGCGCAGCGCGCCATCGTCGAGAACGAGGCCGATGTCCTGATCTTTGCGGGCGCGCCGCTCTCCGGCCTTGCCGAACGCGTCGCCGACCGGATTCCTGTCCCCGTCATCGATCAGGTCGTCGCCGCCGTGAAACAGGCCGAGGCGCTGTTGGCGCTGCGCCTGCGCAAGGCGGCGGCGGGCACGTTCCGCCGGCCCGCGGCCAAGCCCACCATTGGTCTCGCCGGGGCGCTTACCGCCCGGCTCGAGCATCGCGACAGCTGAAGGAGCTGAGGCCGGTGATGAGAGAGCTTCAATCGATGTTCGATCGCACGGCCAGCGGCAGACCCGGGCACGAGACTTGCTTTCTTTCTCAGGGGAACGGGAGGCAACACCATGGCTGATGTACAAAGCGGGCGTTCGCTCGTCGTCGACGCCGTCACCCACCGCTATCCCAGCGGCGCGCTTGCGGTCGAGAACATCAATCTCGATGTCAAGGGCGGCGAGATCATTGCGCTGCTCGGCCCGTCCGGCTGCGGCAAGACAACGCTGTTGCGGATCATCGCCGGCTTCATCGCACAGAGCCAGGGGCGGATCATCATCGGCGACGACATCGTCGACGCGCTGCCGCCGAACCGCCGCGCCGTCGGCATCGTGTTCCAGAACTACGCGTTGTTCCCCCATCTGACCGTCAGCGAGAATGTCGGCTACGGCCTCGCCGCCCGCGGCGTCGACAAGACGACGCGGCAACGCGAGGCGCAGCGCCTGCTCGAGCTGGTGCAGCTGCCGTCGATGGCTGAGCGGCTGCCGCGGCAACTCTCCGGCGGCCAGCAGCAGCGCGTCGCGCTCGCCCGCGCGCTTGCGATCAAGCCGTCGATCCTGCTGCTCGACGAGCCTTTTGCGGCGCTGGACAAGAATCTGCGGCTCGACATGCAGATCGAGATCAAACGGCTGCAACGCGTCGCGGGCATCACTACGCTGATCGTGACGCACGACCAGGAAGAGGCGCTGTCGATGGCCGACCGCGTCGCCGTGCTGAGCCACGGCAAGCTCGAACAATTCGGATCGCCATCCGACGTCTACGACCGCCCGCAGACCCTGTTCGTGAACACTTTTGTCGGCTCCAGCAACCGCATGCCCGGTGTCGTGGTGTCGGCGGACCGTACCGCTGCAAAAGTACGCCTCGATGCCGGCGCGGAGATCATTGCACGGCCCGCCGGAGGCGCTCTCAGCGAAGGTGGCCGCGTCACCGTGTGCATCCGGCCTGAACATCTGCAATTCGTCGGCGACGAGACCGGCTTTGCCGGCGTGGTCGGTATGTCGCTGCCGCTCGGGGCGACCGTCGTCCACGAGGTCACGACCGCCGATGGCTCCGGCGTCAAGGTTTCCCAGGCGCGCATCGGTGCGACGCGCGCACTGGAAAGCGGCGCTGCGGTGCGCCTCGCACCGCTCGCCCCTTCGCTCGCCAACGCCTTTCCCGCAACGCTTTAGATCCAGTTTTTGCCATAGGGAGTTCGACATGATCCTGAATCGCCGAAGCCTGATGACGACCGCACTCACCCTCGGCGCCATGAAGGCGTTTCCCGGACTGAGCTTTGCCCAGGCGCGCCCGCTGGTGTTTGCGACCTTCACCGGAAGCTGGGAGGAAGCGCACAAGGCCGTGCTGGTGCCGGCCTTCCGCAAAGCGAACGCCGATGCGGCGATGGTGCTCGACCCCATGCTCTCGGTCGACCAGATCGCCAAGGTGAATGCCGCCAAGGCCAATCCGCCGATCGACGTCATGCTGCATGATCCCGGTCCGGCCCTCGTCGCGATCGGCCAGGATCTGGTCGAACCCTATCCGGTCGAGAAGAGCGCCTACTACAAGGACCTGATCAGCGAGGCGCAGGAGCCGATGGGTCCCGCCCCGTTCTTCCAGGTCGTCGGTCTCACCTATAACCCCGAGGCGATCAAGACGCCGCCGACCTCCTGGGCCGATCTCTGGAAGCCGGAGTTCAAGGGCCGCGTCGGCATCACCAACCTCAACTCGACCCTCGGCACCGGCTGGCTGGTCGAAATCGCCAAGATGCGCGGCGGCTCGGAGGCCAACGTCGATCCCGCTTTCAAGGCAATCGAAGAGCTGAAGCCCAATCTAGCGGCGGTGGCCGCCAATCCCGGCGCGCTAGCGACGCTGTTCCAGCAGGGCCAGATCGACATCTCGCCCGGCAATTTCAACGCCATCCAGATCCTGAAAGCGCGCGGCGTGCCGGTCGAGTTCGTGGCGCCGAAGGAAGGCGCCATCGCCTTCAAGACCACGATCCACATCGTCAAGAATTCGCCGAACCGCGAGCTGGCCTTCAAGCTGATCGAGGCCGCGCTCACGCCGGAAGTCCAGACCACGCTGATGAACCCGCCCTATCTGATCGTACCGACCAATTCCAAGGTGACCATGGGCGGCGAGATCGCACGCGTGCTGGCCAAGGACACCACTGAACTGAAGCAGAAATTCGTGTTCCAGGACTGGAAGAAGATCAACGAGCAGCGCTCGGCCTGGATCGAGCGTTTTAATCGCGAGATCAAGATCTAAAACCACAAGGGGCTTGGCGATGGGCACAGCACCGGCATCACGCGACGTGACGTCCTACGGCATGGGATTGGCAGCGCCGCTGGCGCTGTTCTTCCTGGTCTTCTTCGTCGCACCGCTGCTGCAATTGCTCTGGCTCTCCTTGCACAATGACACGGCCGCGCTCCATTGGGGGCTCGGCCAATACCTCCATTTCCTCACCGATCCCTTCAGCCTCAGCGTTCTCGGCTCGACGCTGCTGCTCGGCGCCGAGGTGACGGCGGTCTGCCTCGTGCTCGGCTTTCCCATCGCCTGGCTCTATCAGCGGGTCGGGCCGCGGTCGCAGACCATCATCATCCTGATCGTTTTGCTGCCGCTGCTGACCAGCGTCGTGGTGCGCACTTTCGCCTGGATCGTCATCCTGGGCCGCCAGGGCATCATCAATGCGACGTTGCAATCGCTTGGCATCATCGATACGCCGCTGCGGCTGCTCTACACCCAGTTCGGCGTGGTGATCGCGCTCGCCCAGGTGCAGATGCCGCTGATGACGTTGCCATTGATCACCGCGCTCGGCCGCATCGATCCCAATCTCGACGACGCTTCCTGCTCGCTCGGCGCCGGAAGCTGGCGGACCTTCTTCAAGATCGTGCTGCCGCTGTCGCTGCCCGGCGTGATCGCCGGATGCACGCTGACCTATGCCGCTGCGATCACGGCCTTCATCACCCAGTCGCTGATCGGCGGCGGGCAGATGCTTTTCATGCCGATGTATCTCTACCAGCAGGCCTCGACCCTCCAGAACTGGCCCTTCGCATCCGCGATCTCGATCATCTTCCTGCTCGCCGTGCTCGCGGTCGTCTCCGTCTTTACCACGCTCGGCCGCATGTCACGCGGCTACGGTGGCGCGTGATGAGCGGGCGCAAGCGCACCCTGGAAGCCATCAGCTTCGAGTTCGTCATGACCGTGGTCGCGGTGATCGCCTTGATCATCATCATCGCGCCATCGCTTGTCGTGCTGATCGTCTCCTTCACCAGCGGCTTCTCGCTGAAATTCCCGCCGCCCGGCTATTCGCTGCGCTGGTACGCTGAGCTGTGGGATGCCTGGCAGCTGCACTTCGCGGCGAAGAACAGCCTCATCGTCGCGCTGTGGGCGACAGGCCTGTCCGTCGTGCTCGGCGTCGCGGCCGCGCTGGCGATCTCGCGGTCGCAGAGGCTCTCGGCGCGACTGCTGGACTCCCTCTTCATGTCGCCGCTGGTGCTGCCGGCGCTGGCCTTCGGCCTTGCCGCCCTGATGCTGTTCTCGCTGGTCGGACTGCCGGTATCGCCCTTGACGCTGGTGATCGGCCACACCGTGGTCTGCGTCCCCTATGTCGTGCGCAACACGGTTGCCGCGCTCGCCCAGCTCGAGCCGACCCTGCTCGAAAGCTCGGCGGTGCTCGGCGCCAGCCGCCTCTACACGTTCCGTCGCATCGTGTTGCCGCTGATCCGGCCAGGCATCATCGCGGGCGCTTTCATCGCCTTCATGTCGTCCTTCGACAACGTGCCGGTCTCGCTGTTCCTGCGCGATGCCGCAACCGACATGCTGCCGATCCGGATGTGGCAGGACCTCGAGGGCAAGCTCGATGTCACGATCGCCGCGCTATCGGGCGTGCTGATCATCGCCACCGTCGCGCTGGTCGCGGTGATGGAGCGCGTCACGGGCCTGTCGCGGCGGCTGACGAACTGATCAGGCGCCCCGGAACAGCGAGTAACCCCAGCGCGTGAATTTCAGCGGCAGATGAAAATGCTCGTCGATCATCTTGATGCGGAAGCGGAACGGCGTCACCGTGAGAAAGCCGTCGCTGTCCGCAAAGAACTCGCCGAGATGAAACAGGACCTCATATTCGCCTGCCAAGACGCCCTCGCCGCGCGCGACTGGGTGATCGAGCACGCCGTTGGCGCCGAGCCGCCCGTCAGCAATACGCAACGAGTCCGGATCGATCCGCCAGATCTCGACGCGCAGCCCCTGTGCCGGGCGTCCGCTCGCCACATCGACCGCGTGAATGGAGATGCCGCCTGCCACAATGTTCCTCCCGTGAGCGCTGCGCCATGGTAGACGCAAACACGGCCGTTCGGCCAGCGCCCGCGCTGCTGCCGGCCCTGGGGGCGATGACCTCGCTCCAGGCGCTGGTGGCGCTCGCCTTGTTCGCGCCGGGCGTCGTCGCACCCCGTGCCCATATCGAGGTCTGGCAGCTCTCGATGTTCTCGTGCGCGGTCTTTGCAGTCGGAATTCCAGCCTCATTCTGGGGCGGCGGCATTATCGCACGCATGGGCTCGCTCCGGATCGCCAGCCTGTGCGCGGCGGCCATCGTCGTCAGCATGGCGCTGGCCTCGCTCGGCTCGACGGTTGCCCTGCTCGCCGCGGGCCTCTGCCTCGGCCTCGCCTTTGGACCCGAGACGCCGGCAAGCGCAGCCTTGCTGGGGCGGCTCGTGACCGCCGAGCGCCGCGCCTTCGTGTTCTCGGTGCGACAGACCGGCAACCAGATCGGCGCGGTCTGCTGCTCGCTGGCCCTGCCCGCGATCGCAATATGGTTCGGACCGGCCTGGTGCTATGCGGCGGTCGGCGCCTGCGCATTGCTCGCGGCCCTGCTGTTTGAACGGCTGCGGCCTGCCTATGCCGGCAAGGCCGCCCCTCCGCCTGAACTCAATCTGCGCGCGCGACTGGCGCTGGTGACGGCGGACCGGCAGATCGCGATGCTGGCGCTGGCCTCGATGCCGTTCAGCGCGATGCAAGTGTCGCTCAACACGGTGTTCGTCACGCTCGGCACGCGCGAGCTCGGATTGAGCCACGTCGAGGCCGGCGTGGCGCTCGCCTGCGCGCAAGGCGGCGGTCTGGTCGGCCGGCTCGGCTGGGGCCTGGTCGCGATGCGTCTCGATGCCTCGCGCATGGTGCTCATCGTCATCGGATTGGGCATGGCGTTCTGCGCCGCCTTGCTTGGCATTATTGGCGCCTCGCTCAGCCACACCAGCCAGTTCGCGATTGCGGCGCTGTTCGGCCTGACGGCATCGGGGTGGAACGGCGTCTTCATCGCCGAGATCGCGCGCCTCGCGCCGCAGGACAGGATCGGCGAGACCACGGGCGCGGTGCTGACAGCGTCCTATGCCGGCCTGCTGGCGGCGCCGGCGCTGGTATCGATCCTGGATGGTGCCGCGCGCCTCGGCGCGGCCTTCGTCGCCTTGGCGTGCCTCGCGCTCGCAGGCACATTGGCACTGATGTGGGGAGGCGATGACAAATGAGTCAATAGCGCGTCGTGACCCAGGGCTCGCGCCTGTTCGCCGATTTTTTCGCGCCCCAGGATGCGATCGCGATCGGCTGGCTGCGCGACGCCGGCACGGTCGTGGTCGGCCTCGGGTCTCGGCGCGACAATCCATTCGGGAGGTGAACCGGCTCCGCTTGACGCGACGGCACCTCGCCGAGCCAACTCTGTCACTGTCGCCTGAAAGCAATCGTGATCTGGCTGATATTTGCGGCAAGCTCGAGTCCCGCCTTCGGCCCCTGAAGCAGGATGGTGACGCCCTTCTCGTTGCGCAGTTGAACGCCGTTGACGCCGCCGACCAGCGCAAAGCCGCCGCCGACCGAGCTGTATGTTCCTGCAAAATCCTCGACCTCGCCGATCCCCGACGCCCAGCCATCGAGCCGGCCGACGGTGGCGCCGACCGTGATGCCGAAGCTCAAACCGGTGATTTTGAAGGCGTAGCTCTTGCCGCGGTAGGCCAGCACGCCCCTGCCGACACCGCCGCCGATCAGGAGGCCGGCCTTGACAATTCTGGCGTGCACCTGCCCAGTGGCCTGCGCGAATGACGGCGTGCCCGGCGCAGCCAGCCCGAGCACCAGGAGTGCGATGGCGATCAGACGCGATATATGCAGACGCGAGACATGCAGACGTGACGCCATTCCCCGTTCACGGTTTTGCAGCATCGACCTTCTTCCAGGTCTGATCGGGATCGAACAGGGTGGTCCGTTCGGCGACGAACTCCGTGCGCTTGCCGAGATCCTTCTGGTAGACATTGCCGGCATGATTGACCAGGAAAGTCATCACGCCGGAATTGCCGTATTCCGCCGGCCAGGCGATCAGCGCGAAGCCACCGATCATCTTGCCCTTGACGACATAGTTGAGCGCGCCGCCCGGCGCATCCGGACCCTGCCCCTTGAGGATGTGGAAGTAGTAGCCGTGATACGGCGCCGGCCCGACATCGCCGGCGCGATAGCCCTCCTTCGCGGCCTCGGCCGCCAGCGCGCCGAGCGGGCTCGGATCGCTGTCGTCGCGCCAGAACAGGCCGTCCTTTTTGCCGGGCGAGGAGACGATATGCTGTGCATAGACGCCGGCGCCCTCGCCGCGGTCCTTGTCGGCATAGTCGTTCTGCGCATCGACATAGGCGAGCGCGGTCTGGATTGCATCAAGCTCGTTGCGGCCGATGCGCCGGCGCAGCACCTCGATGCGTCCTTCGTCGGTGTCGAACTCCCAGCCCGCCTTGGTATTGATCAGCGGGATCGGGAACGGAAAATCGTCCGGTCCCAGGATCATGGTGGCGGTCTTGTTGCCCTCGGCCTTGATACCGTGCTTGGCATCGTACATCGACGTGAAGCGCTGGCGGATGTCGTTGTCGGCGATCTCGTCGCCGGAGGAGACGATGTCCTCGGCAGCCCTGCCGAGCACTTTCAGAATGTCGCCCGGTCCGCTCTTGACGGCTGCCGCGAGGGCTGCCGCGGCGTCTTCCGGTGTCTTGTAGGATTGCTGCGCCTGTGCCGCGGAGCCAAGCAGCGCCAGCGCCATGATGCAAGGCATCACCGCGCGGCGGAACGATGTCAAGCCGATCATGGCGTCACCTCCGCAGGGATCTTCGCGCCGCCGGCGAGCCAGTCGCGGTAGGTGCGGAATGTCAGTCCGAGCTTCTCGTAATAGACGCGCAGATATCCGTCGCTGCCGCGCGTGACGGCATTCGGCATCACCTGCTCGACCTCCTGCGCCATGACGCCGACATAGGCCTTGTCGCTGCCGATGTAGCTGAAGCGGTAATAGCCGAGGCCGCTGCCGAGATGGCCGAGCAGAACGATGTCGTGCTTCAGCGCGATATCGGAACGACGGCCGCCACCGCCACCGCCACGCCCGCCTCCGCCGCCGCCTCCACCACGGAAGCCACCGCCGCCACCCATCGACATTCCGCCACCGCCGCCACGGCCGGCCATGCTCGGTCCACCACCGCCGCCACCGCGAGGCATGCTGGCCATGCTGGAGCGTCCCCGTGCGGATGCCGCGGCCGCCGAGCGGCCGGAGGAGACGTTCATCGCGCCGCCGCGATTGCCGCCACCACCACGATTGGCGTTAGCCGCCCGATTGCCACTGCCACCGGCTCGGTTTGCAGCCTTGGCGCGATCGCCGGCGCCCTTGTTAGCGCCCTTGGCCCGGTCACCGCCGCCCTTGGCACGATCGCCCGCGCCAGCGCGGTCGCCACCGCCAGGCCGATCGCCACGATTGCCGGCGCGATCACCCGCACGATCTCCCGCACGATCGCCGGCACGGTCTCCCGCGCGATCGCCCGCCCGGTCGCGCGCTCCCTGATCCGGGCGCAGCACCTGGTTGCCATCACGGCCGCGGAAATCCATCCGGTCGGACGCGCCGGCCTTCAGATTGTTGTTGCCGAAACGCTGCTGGACGTTGGCGTTGTTGTAACGCACGCCCCCCCGATGCGCCGCGTTGTGCTGCCAGCCGGTGTTGATGTTGGTATTGCGATGATTGACGTAGACGTTGCGGTTGCCCCAGTTGCAGCCGCCGCCCCAGTAATTGCCCCAGCGCCCGATCGCCCAGGCAGTGCCGAAGGCAAGGCCGGCCGCCACCACGCCGGCGCCGATATAGGACGGATAGCCCCAGTAAGACGGCGGATACTCGGCATAGGGCCAGCTGCCGTAAACCGTCGCGGGATCGTAATAGGGCACGTACATCTCGGAGGGATTGGCCTGCTGGATCACGACGACCTGCTTGCCCTCCTGCGACTGGACGCTGACCTTCTGCTGCTTGGTGGTGACGAGCTTCTTGTTGTCGAAGGCCTTGTTGCGCAGGCGTTGGATGGCGTCCATCACGTCGGGCTGCTGCGCGAGAAAGGCGTCGCCGAGCTTCTTGGTCCATTCGAGCTGGTCGCTCATCATGGTCAGGACCTCGGCGGTGCTGGCGAGCGCCTTGACGCTGTCGTCCCACCCCTGCTTGTCCACCTCGGTCCTCAGCGCATCGCCTTTCAGGGTCTTGCGCTCTTTCAGCCAGCGGTCGGCCTGCACCACTTCGAGCGGATAGGTCGACGCCGCCAGCACGTTGGCGAGGAGCTCGTCGGGATAAAGCGCGATCGGCGCGACCAGGGCCTCGAGCTGTTCCGGCTTGAGAAGCTCGGCCGTCGGCGCAGGCGGGCTTGCGGGCTGTGCTTGCGTGCTTGGGGGCGCCTGTGTGGCCGGCGCCGCCGGCGCGGTGGCCTGAGCCATCGCAGCGGCAGGAACCGCCACCACCAGCGCAAGCGACATCAGGATCTTGCCGCAGCGGAACATCGCATCCTCCCTTGAACTTCGAGTATGGAAAGATCAGGCCCGAGCGCGCGCGTTTGTTGATCGAGATCAACGAAACGCGGCCGTCGCGACCGCCGCAGCGCGAGAGCAGGGCTTCATTCGATCAGCTCGGCTTCCATCAGCAGCCGCCCCGGTACCGTCAGTCCGAGGGCATTGACCGCCTTCATGTTGATGACGAGCTCGAACATGGTGGCGAACTGGACCGGCAGGGTCCGGACCTCGGCGCCGCGCAGGAGGCGATCGACATAGCCCGCGCCGTCACGAAACTGCTGGGTGAGATCGGCGCCATAGGACATCAGCCCGCCGTTCGCCGCGTAGAAGCGGACGGCGAAAATCGCGGGCACGTGCCGCTGCGCCAGAAGGGCGATCGTCATCGCACTCTGCGTCCCGAAGAAGCCGCCATCCGGCAGGACGACGAGGCCGCCGCCGGTGCGCGCCGCCGTCTCGATCGCGCCCGCGATCTCGGCGCCACTGCGGACGCTGGCGCCGGTGACCTTGAGGCCCAGACGGTTTTCCATCTGATGCGCAGCCTGAAGGTAGAACGGCGCATAGGGCGAGGAGTCCGGATTGAACAGCAGTGCGGCGTTGCTCATCGCAGGCGCCATGTCCTTCAGAAGGCTCAGCCACTTCCCGCTCATCGAGTGCTCGTAGAGCGAGAAGCCGGTGAGATTCCCGGTCGGCCGCGCCAGATTGGCGACGAGGCCGGTCCCGACCGGATCGGAGAGACCCACGAAGACGATTGGGATCCGCTGCGTCGCGTCGCGCAGCGCGCGCGTCGTCCCCGTGCTGGTGGAAAGCAGTACGTCAGGTGCCGCGGCGACGAGCTCGAGCGCCTCCAATTGCTGCCGTGCCGGGTTGGGCCCAGGCCAGCGCACCTCGAACCGGCAGTTCTGGTTGGCGATCCAGCCACGATCGGCGAGCCCTTGCTGAAAGGCGTCGACCCGCATCTGCGCGCCGGGATCACCGGCGACATTGCCAGTCAGCACGCCGACGAACGGCATTCTGTCCTGGGCCTTCGTCGCGGCCGGGAACGCAGCCGCCGCGCCGGCCAGCAACATGAACTCACGGCGTCTCATGCTCACCCACACTCCCCAAAACGCGCGCCGGTCCCGGTCATCACGCGACCGCGAAAAGGAAACGGCTTCGCCGACCCCAAGGTTTGATCGAGATCAAGATACCGTCAACGGGCGATCGGAAGCCGGATCGTGAACAGCGCGCCGCCCGCGGCCTGGCTCGCCGCGGCAATCGTGCCGTGATGGGCTTCGACGATGGTCCTCGCGATCGCGAGCCCCATGCCCATGCCTTGCGGCTTGGTCGTAAAGAACGGGTTGAAGACGTTGGCGAGATCGGAGGCTAAGATTCCGGCGCCTGTGTCGGTCACCCTGATCTCGGCGTGATCGCCGGCACGCACGCTCGCGACGTTGACCTCGCGTTTTCCGGCGTCCGTATCCGAGATCGCGTCCATGGCATTGATGATGACGTTGAGAACGACCTGTTGAAGCTGGACCGGATCGCCCTTGACGTGCAGATTAGCAAGGGTCGGCAGGTAGGTCAGTGTGATCCGCCGCCCCAGGGCAATGGCCTTCACCAGATCGATCGCTTCCCGCACCGTGTCGTTGAGTTCGATGCCCTTGATTTCGAACGGCGTCTTCTTGAGAACACTGCGCAACCTGCGGATGACCTCGCTCGCACGATGATCGTCGCGCCTGATATCTGCGAGAATCTGGCGTACCTCGCCGATGTCGGGAAAGTCGGCCTTGAGCATCAGCTCCGCCGTCTCGGCGTTGGTGAGAATGGCGCCGAGCGGCTGGTTCAGTTCATGCGCGATCGACGTCGTCAACTCGCCGACGGCCGAATAGCGGTTGGCATGGGCGAGTTCGGCAAGGCGCTGGCGCGATTCCACCTCGGCAACCCGGCGGCGCCGGCGCTCGTGCAGCAGCCCGCTGATGAGACCCGCCTGCACCAGGAATACGGACGTGATCATCAACATCTGCCAGCGATAGCGTTCCCAGACGCTCGGCTCGCGAAAAAGGATCTCGCTATCCGGGGGCAAATTGCTCGCGCTGATGCCCCAACGCTGCATCTCCCGCCAATCATAACGTGGAGATGCAAGCGGGATGGGTTCAGTCCTGACATCGACGGGCTTTTCACCAGCAAGAAGCCGAATGACCGCACTGACGGTCTTGCGGCTTGTTTCGGCCGTCGAATGCATGGGACCACCGACGGTTTCGCCTCCGAAGAAGGCGTCCTGGTACGAAAAGATGGGCGCGTTTGCGACCGCCCGAAGTCGGCGCAGAGCGGTATCGCCTTCATGAGTGACGCCCGTACCGTCGACCGACATCAGCCCCCAGAACAGGACCGAATGCGGGGGAAGCCTGGACGCACGCTTGAGGATCTCCTCGAACGCAAGCCCCGCGTACCATTCGAAGGAGACCTTGCTCTCGAGGACCTTCGCATTCCTCTTGACCTCATCGAGCCAGAACTTCTCCAGCGGAGAAGCGCCGAGAACCACGACGATCGTGTTGGTATCAGGCAGGACCTGCAGGATGCTGCGAAACGATGCTTGGAAATCGTTGCGGATGGAGACCACGGTGTCGTTGTCGGTCAGCCCCGCATGATCGACCAAGCGCTGCTCGACGGCGGTCATCACCATGGGCGCGTTCGGGAACAGTTGCTCGCGGTATTTCTGCGCAAACTTGCCGGCCGGAGCGCCGATGCTTATCACGATGTCGGGCGGGCGGTTCTCGTACAGAGAGCGCAAATACGCGACAAACGGTTCTTCCGGTCCGGGGTTATTGAACCGGGCGGACAGCAGCGTGTGCTCCTGGATGTCGAGTGGCCATGGCGATTGCGTCTCGAGATCGGCCTTGATGCTCCGCGCAAATTCGCTCCAGGGGAGGAACTCCCGCCCGAAGGAATGCAGCACCAACACGCGCTTGAGCTCGCGATAGCGGGCTTCGCCAAGCTCGACGGCGCCGGCCGGCCCCGGCAGGATGCACGCGGCCAGCACCAGGCCAAGACCAAGCCACGCGGCCGCCATCGGCCACAGCCTGACCGAAACCATGGGCATGCGCCCGCTCATCCGGCTTCCTCGACGGCCTTTCCGGCCGATCTTGGCCGTAGTTCTAACTCTAACCGGGCCGTTGCGACAGCCCCTGAACAGGCAATCATCGGAGCTTAGTGACCACTCAGCACCAACGTCTTGATCGGCAGCAGCAGCGCCTGGATCCGCAGCAGCAGCGCGTGCACGAGGCCGACACCGTCGACGACGTGCAGCCCGATGGCACGGCTGGTCGAGGTGTCCTTGGCAGAGATCTCCTCGTGATTGCTGGTATAGGCATTGACAATGCAGCTGCTGCCCGGCGTGACGCCTTCGAGCCCACCCTTGTAGAGCGGCTCCAGGAACGCGAGAATCGTGCCGGGTTTGACGGCATTCTGTACTTCGATCAGTTGCTGTCCCGCCTGGAACTGTCCGGCGGCGATGTAGTCCTGAACGGACGTGACCACCATCGGGATGATCACCCAGGGTTTGGAAATGCAGCTCGCTTCCGCCACCATCCCTTCCTTGATCACCCCCGACTCGATCTGGCCAAAACCGGCCTGCAAGCTGCGCCGGCCAGCGCCTTCGGGTATCAGGACTCCCGCCGGCCGTAGGAGCTGGTTGACGACGTCGCCGGTGCGAAGGAGGAATTGCTCGACGCGGCCGTCGAAACCGGCACGGATGGTGGTCCTGTCGACCTCCACTTGCGCCTCCGCCAGCGCGGCCTCGGCGCTCGCCTTCTGGGCCGGCAGCAGCGTGGAGACACGCAGTAGTGCCGATTCCTTGGACGCATTCGCGGAGTCGACGCCGGACTGCCGCTGATCGACCAGCACCTGGAGCTTCTCGATGTCACGCTGCGGTACGATGCCGGGATTGCGTTTCTGCAATTCGCTCTTCACGTCCAGTTCGTCCTTGGCCTGCTGCAAGGACGCTTGCGCCTCCCCGACCTGAGCCTCCGCCTTCACGACGTCGGCCCGTGCCGAGATCAGCGATGCGTCCACCTCGGCGCTCTTTCGCTTGGCGGTCTCCAGTGCAGCGTCCTGCTTCGCACTGTCCAATCGGAACAGAACGTCACCCTGCTTCACCGCCGCGCTGAAGCCGACATTGACTTCGGCGACGCGGCCGGCGACGCCTACGGGCACGATCGGCACGGTGCGGTAATAGAGCGTCGCCGACTCTGCGGAGGGGTGAAAATAGAAGATCATGGTGATCAGTGACACCGTCAGCATCAGGCAGCCGGTAATGCCCCAGCGCAGCTCGTACCAGATCGAGAAGAAGGTGATCTCCTTGCCGAAGCGCTTGCCCTGGGCATAGCGGCGGTAGAGATAGTCGGGCAGGATCGTCAGCAGCGAGCAGAACATCAGCTCAAACATGGCTGTGCTCCTTCTCCTTGGCCGGACCGGGCTTGTCTTTTGGAGGCGTCGCAGCCGCAGCCCCTGACAGGATTTGGTCGTCGGTGATCGGCGTAGCGTCCGCGATCTTTTCGACGGAATCGGCAATGCTGCGCAGGGGCGTGCCGAAATCCGGAATGTCGATGAGCGCGAGCAGCAGGCCGGCGACCCAGAAGACATGCATGTGCGTGAACAGCGAGATCAGGCCGAGCACGGCGACGAATTCAAACTGCAGCTTCTGCGACTTGTGCGCCATCCGCTCCGGCATGCTGTGCAGCTTCCAGTAGAGCGTGCCGACCCACGGGATGGTGCCGATCAAAAACAGGCCCATCACCACCATGAGCGTATCGGTCCCGCTCCCCGGCGCGAGATAGAACGGCAGATGATGCGGGGCCGCGGGATGAAGCTGCTCACTCAACGTTCACTCTCCAAATGGATTGGGTTCGGAATTGATCAGCAGGCAGGAAGCGCTATCCCGGTACGCATTGGTTGATCTGGATCAAAGGTGCGAGCGGTGCCGACCCTAGCGTTTCACGAATGCGGACCCAGAACAAGCGAGCAGGAGACGCAAGCCATGACCGGTAACATCGACGATCTCATCCCGAATGCCACGCAAATTCGCAAGGAAGCCGCCCTCAAGGAGGCCGAGAAGGCCGATGAATATGTCCGCCTCGCAGCCGCCGCCGAGGCCGAGAAACGCGCGCTGATCGAGCGATTGAGCAAACCCTCCGGCAAGAGCGAGGAGGAGAAGCTCAAGCTCGCCTCGACCGTGATCCAGCGTGCGGTGCGAAACGGCCTCACGGAGGTACTGGTTTATCGTTTCCCCAACTCGCTCTGCACCGACAAGGGACGCGCCATCAATCAGATGGAAAAGGGTTGGGAGAACACGCTGACGGGCATCCCCAAGGAGGTCTTCCAGCTCTGGACCGATTATCTGAAACCGCGCGGCTATCGGATCGCCTACCAGATCATCGATTTCCCCGGTGGCGTGCCCGGCGATATCGGCGTGACCATTTCCTGGGACGATTGATTTTTGGGCCGATTGATTTTGGGACGATTGACGAATTCGGCAGCGAAGGAACCGGCATGGCCAAGGACGCGACCGCGGAGCGGATGAAGCGGAAGGACTACGAGGCGGAGCTTGAAAAGCTCCAGGTCGAGCTGTGTCACCTTCAGGAATGGGTGAAAGCGGAGAAGTTGAAGGTGATCATCATCTTCGAAGGGCGCGACGCCGCCGGCAAGGGCGGTACCATCAAGGCGCTGACCGAGAAGGTGAGCCCGCGCGTGTTCCGGGTCTGCGCCCTGCCCGCACCATCCGATCGGCAAAAATCCCAGCTGTTCCTGCAACGCTATATCGAACAATTCCCCGCCGGCGGCGAAATCGTGATCTTCGACCGCAGCTGGTACAACCGCGCCGGCGTCGAATATGTCATGGGTTTCTGCTCGCCGGCCGAGCACAAGCGCTTCCTGGAATTGTGCCCGCAGGTCGAGAAATTCGCCGTGGATGCCGGCATCATCCTGATCAAGCTGTGGCTGGAGGTCGGGATGGAAGAGCAGGAACTTCGCTTCAAGGCACGTATCGAAGATCCGCTGCGGCAATGGAAGCTCAGTCCGATGGACACCGAATCCTTCGGGCGCTGGTACGATTATTCTCGAGCCCGCGACAAGATGTTCGAGGCGACCGACACCAAACACGCGCCCTGGCGACTGATCCGCTCCGACGACAAGAGGCGGGCACGGCTCAACGTCATCTCCCACATCCTGAGAGCGATCCCCTACAAGAATATTGCGCCGAAAAAGGTCAAGCTGCCGAAGCGATCCCTCAAGGGCCGCTACAACGATCAAGCGAGCCTGCGCGGGCTGAAATTCGTCGAGGAAAGATACTAAAGGAAATCAGGCCGCGCCAGGAGCGCGGCCTGATTTCTTGGCGGTCATTTCAGCCGGATCGTGACGCCGCCCACCGCAGCCGACACTTCCGCCCCGACCCTCGGTCCGCTGAGCTGAAGGATCACGCCATTGCCGTTCTGCAATTGCACGGCACCGGCGCCGGCCGCAACGGCGCCGCCTGCGCCACCTGCGGCATAGGAGCCTTCAATCGACTGCGGCCCTTTCAGATTGAGGGCGCGACCGACGAACTTTGTGGTGGACGCCCCGATCGTGAAGCCGACGCTCATGCCGGAGACGGTGAAGGGATATTTATGACCACGGTAGACCAGCACTCCCTCCCCGCCGCCGACACCGACAATGAAGCCGCCCTTGGTGAAGACGACGGCGACCTGACCCGTCTCGGCACGCGAGGCGGTACTGAAGCCGACGGCGACTGCAAGCGTGGCTGCAACAGCGACGCATTTGGCAATTCTTCTCATAACCAGTTTCCCCTTGAGTTGTGACATCGACCTATTGTGCCAGGAGCATTGCGAAGTAGCCGAAGATGGTGAGCAGGATGCCGGACACGGCATAGGCGACGGGGAACCCGATCCACGGCACTGAGCTCTGGATTTCGACCGCGGCCTCACGGCACGGACCGGAGTGCGACCGCGCTCCGGCAACGCCGCCCATCAGCACGGCCGGGTTGATCTTGAAGATGTGGTAGCCAATCGCCCAGACGATGAACGGCGGAACCGTGCAGGCGATGAAGCCGGCGATGAAAATCTTCAAGGCAATGGCACCCGTTAGCTGCGAGAGCAATCCGGCGCCGGCGTTGACGCCGACGATGGCGACGAAGACGACGAGGCCGAGATCCTCCAGTACGTTACGCGCCGCGTTCGGCGTGTTGCCGAAGAACCGCAGCCGCGACACGGCCGAGGACACGATCACGCCGGACAGCAACAGGCCGCCGGCATTGCCGAGACCGATCTTGGCGCCGAAGGCCGGGAATTCGATCATGCCGATCAGGAAGCCGAGGATCATGCCCGCGGCCAGTGTCAGCAGATCGGTAGAGGTATTCGTGCGCGCGATGCGGCCCCACATCTCGCCGAGGTCATTGACGGCAGACTTCAGGCCGACGACCGTGATGATGTCCATCCGCTGCAGTTCGGTCTTGAGACCGGCCGGAATCTGCACGCCACCGCGTTCAACCTTGCCGATCTGCAACTGACCGGCAATCGCCTGCTCCCGGAAGGACTCGAAGGTCCGTCCGACCATCTCCTTGTTGGTGACGAGAATGTCAGCCTGATCCAGGGGAATGCCGAGCGCCTTGGCGTCGGCAACCTCGGGACCGATCAGGCCCATCTTGTCGGTGAGATGCTCGGTCGCGCCGCCCAGCGCGATGATGTCGCCCTTCAGGAGGACGAGGTCGGGGTCGGCCCCCACCGACTCGCCGCCACGCAACACGTTGGCGATGCGGTATTCGGGATTGGCCTTGCGGAAGCCGGCGATGCTCATCCCGGCCTGGGCGGGATTTTCCAGCCGATAGGCCCGCAGCCCAAACTGGCGATAACCGGTGAGGCCGGCGCCTTCGAGATCCTTGACGCCGAACTCTTCCTCATACTTCTTCGCCGCCGCCTTGGCGTCGACGCCCCACCAACGCGGGAGATATTTGCAGATCAGGATGATGCCGACGGTACCCCAGATATACGTGATGCCGTAGGATAGCGCGATCATGCCCGACGCATCCTCGGGCTTCATCCCCTCAGGCAGCTTGACGACGCCAGAGGTTATCGCCTGCTCAGCCGAGCCGATCGCAGCCGACATGGTCTGCGAGCCCGCCAGCATGCCGCCGGCCGCACCCGGCGGCAGAGCGAACAGCTTTGCGCAGATGACGACAAGCGCCAGACCAAGCACACTCGACACCACCGCCAGGACCAGGAACTTGAGCCCGTCACCGCTCAGGCTGTTGATGAACGACGGGCCGACGCGCAAGCCGACGCCGTACATGAAGAGATAGTAGAACAGGCTCTTGGCGAACGTGTTCAGCTC
Source organism: Bradyrhizobium sp. 21 (assembly GCF_023073335.1). Lineage (GTDB taxonomy): Bacteria > Pseudomonadota > Alphaproteobacteria > Rhizobiales > Xanthobacteraceae > Bradyrhizobium. Next base: position 651,837 of record NZ_JADPJG010000002.1, on the reverse strand, counting down.
GAGCTTAACGCCGTACGTCGAGGCCCAGACTGACAGTCCCGCGCCGACCACGATGGCGCCGGCCACCATGCCGAGACCGTAGCCCTTGATGTTAGCGCGTCCGATCCAGACGGCGAGTCCGACCACGAAGAACAGCAGCAGAAACGGATTCTGCTGCAGAAACGTGAAAAACCCCAACATTGTTCGTTCCCCTTTATGACGCGGCCTTGAGCTTCGCCGAAGTGCCGGGCTTCGGCCGTCCGATCTTCGCCAGGGCTTCGCTGCGCACGAGCTTCAACCCTTCCTTGGCGTCGTAGCCGTGGATCTCCTTCACATCGAGCTTGCGCATGAAGTCGATGGTTTCCTGGGTGATGACCTGACCGGGCACCATGATCGGGAAGCCCGGTGGATACGGGATCACGAAACTGGCGGACACCAGCTCAGGGCCGGCCTTCAGGCGGCGGTCGATCTCGGCATCGCCGAGCGGGATATATTCGCAGCCTGCCGCGTCATAGGCCGCGTAGAAGCCGCTGCGAATGTCGCCCTCGTTGGTCTTGGCGCCGGCATCGCCACGGAAGCTCGGGTGGAAATGCGAGAAGTTCGGCAGGTCGGGGACATCTTTCATCAGGCTCTTGACCCGCGCCTCGAACGTTTTTTTCGCATTGGCGCCGCCCTGCTTCAGACCGCGATCGACCTCACCGGCGATCTCGGCCAGCACCCGGATCAGCTGCGCGACGTCGCTGCGCGTGTTGTTGATATTGGACTGGAGCAGAACCGAGTTGCGCGAGGTCTTGTTGACCTGAATGCTGTACTCGTTGGCCAGCATGCCCTTGAACTGGGTGCCGTCGAAGCCCGCGGTGCCGCACACCAGAGTCATGCGGGTTGGATCAAGGCAGAATTCGTCGTCATCCAGGCTCTTCAGGGTATTTGCCCAGTTCACGCCGGGCGCCAGATAGTCCGTAAAGCCGCTCTCGCGGTATTGTGCGGGCACCATGCCGTCCGCACCGACAATGCGGAAATATTTCGAGATCAGAGGATTGTTGGTGACCGCCTTGCGGATGGCGATCGCGATCTCGATCGCATTGGCGACGAGACCGTAACCTTCGAGCTCCATCTGGCGCCGCGAGACGTCGAGGCTGGCGATGAGCTGCTGGTTCGGACTGGTCGAGGCATGGGTGAAGACCGCCTCTTTGAACTGCTGCTCGACAGTATGAAATTCGACGTCCTTGACGGAGAGCATCGAGCCTTGCCGGATGGCGGACATCGACTTGTGGGTCGAGTTGGTCTGGTAGACGCGCAGCCGGATCTGACGCGGATCGGGAATGAGCCTGGTCTTGAGCAGCACCTCCTCCGAGGGGTTTTTGCCGAGCTCGGCCTGCTGCTTCTCATAAGCCGCGACCGACTTCGGATCGTGCATCCAGGCCTCGATCTCGTTGGCCGCGCCCAATCCGGTGCGCCGTCGCAGGAACGGCGAGAAGCGCGCAAAGCCGAACCAGGCTTCGTCCCACAGGAAGATCAGGTCCGGCTTGATGGCGAGGCATTCCTCCATCACCCGGCGGGTGTTGTAGATGTGGCCATCGAAGGTGCAGTTGGTCAGATCAAGCAGCTTGACGCGGTCGAGACGGCCGTCGGCCTTCGCCCCCAGCAGTGCCTGCTTGATCGTCTTCAGCGGCACCGCGCCATACATCGAATATTCCGTCATCGGGAAGGCTTCGACATAGAGCGGCTGCGCCCCGGCCAGCACCATGCCGTAATGGTGCGACTTGTGACAGTTGCGATCGACGATCGCGATGTCGCCTGGCGCCAGCAGCGCCTGCACCGCCATCTTGTTCGAGGTCGAGGTCCCGTTGGTGACAAAGAAGACGCGGTCGGCGCCGAGCGCGCGTGCCGCCTTGTCTTGCGCCCTCTTGATGGTGCCGGTCGGCTCGAGCAGGCTGTCCAGGCCGCCCGTAGTGGCGCTACTTTCGGCCAGGAACAGGTTCAGGCCGTAGAACTCGCCCATGTCGCGGATCCAGTCCGACTTGAAGACGGACTTCCCGCGCGCGATCGGTAGTGCATGGAACGTCCCGATTGGCCGCTGCGCGTACTTCTTCAGATTGTCGAAGAACGGCGTCTCGAAGCGATCCTGCACGCCTTCGAGGATGGACAGATGCAGCTCAAGCAGCTCTTCGATCGAATAAAAGATGCGGCGGGCCACGTTGGCCTCCGGATTGCCGGCCATCTCCTCCACGTCGCGATTGGACATCAGATAGATGTCGAGCTCGGGGCGGACGCGTTTGATGATATGGGCGAGCCGGAGCGCGGAAGCGTCGGCTTCATCATGCAGGCCGGCCGAAGACGTCATCGTGCGCAGCACCGGCGCATCATGACGGGAGCGCAGCGCAAAACCTTCGTTGATCACGACCGCCGCGATATCTGGGTTCAGGAGCGTAGCGCAGAAAGCGTCTTCGAGACTTCCCACGATCACTGGCTCATAGACGAACTGATCGACCGGCCGCCTCAGCTTGCGCCATTCGGATGTCAGTGCCGGCCAGTTGTTGGAGGAGACGCCGGTGACGATCAGCGTTTCAAAATAAGGACGGCGCCCCGATTGCGGGGTGAATGTCGAGACCAGCTCCGTGGCGTCGCCATTGCCCTCATCCGCGTCGCCGGAATCGCCGCCATGCTGGCGGAACGACTTGGTCTGAAGGGCCTGCGTGAGCCGGGTCGACAGAGCCAGCGAGGCGGCTGCATCTCCGGTAGAAGCAGCTTCCCGCAGGGCGCCCATCAATCGCATGCCCGGATAGCCGTGAAATTCCTCCGTCACCGAGAGTTCGGCGAGCGCCGCGTCATATGTTGCGCGATTGCCGCCCCTCGCCCACGCCTTTGCCGCCTCCACCAGATCGCGCCAATGGTCTGCCCGCGCTCCCGGCCCGGAAAAGAACTGGTCGATGTGCGTCTGTGCGGGCTTGGCGTCCTTGTGCATATGTCTCTCCCGATCCTTCACGGTCCCATGGCAACCCCTTGGGACAAAGATGATCGGGATCGTGAGTGCGGCGCCGATCGCTCCATTGATCCAAGTCAACGGTCGCGTACATTCTGAAGGGACGATCGGCCGCAGCGATGCCTTCGCGTTGCAACAGGGGCGTGATCAGGCCGGTCGTTGAGGCGGATCGCCCTTGTCGTCACCGAGAACGCTGTCGAGCGAGCGCAACCACTGGCCGCTGTCGGTCTTCTCCGCGAGCCCTTCGGCGCGCAGGAGATCGCGGAGCTGCGCATGCGCACCGACGATGCAGAGGGTGACCCGCCGTGACGCAAGCTCGTCATGAAGATCGTGCAGCATGCGTGCACCCGCCAGATCGATATAGGGCGACGCCGAGAGATCGCAGGCCACGAGCCGGACGTCCGCGGATCTGCGCAGCGCAATCAGGACCGTATCGAGGATCGTCTCGGCATTGATGTAGAGCAGCGAAGCTTCGGGCCTGAAGGCGATGATACCGACCAGCGGCTCGACATCCTGATGCCTGGCGCTATCCGAATAGCGGCCGGTGCCGGGCAGTCGGCCGAGGAACGCTACGTTCGGCCGCGAGGCGCGCGCCAGCAGCAGGAAAATCGACGCAATCGACGCCAGCAGGACTCCCTGGAGGATACCGAGCAAGAGCACCGAGACGAGGGCAATCGCCGCGGCGTAAAAGTCAATCCGGCTGACCTGCCACATCTTCAGCAGTGCGCGGACATCGACCAGCTTGTAGACGGCTGCGAAGACGATGGCTGCGAGCACCGCCTTGGGCAAATTGGTGAGCAGCCCCGTGAAAAACAGAAGACATAGCCCGAGCGTCACGGAACAGATCACCAGCGCCAGCGGCGTCCGCGCGCCAGCATTATCGTTGACCGCAGACTGCGACAGGCCGCCGGCGACGGGATAGCCATGGCCGAACGCCGCCGCGAGGTTCGCCGCGCCCAGCCCCAGAAACTCCTGGCGGACGTCGAGCGGATAGCCGTGCTTGGCGGCAAAACTCCGAGCCGCCGACACACCCTCGATATAGGCCAGCAGCACGCAGCCTGCGGCGAGCGGAAAGAGATCGTCGAACGCCAACAGGCCGAAAGTCGGCAGCCCCAGCGCCGGCAGGCCTTCCGGTATCTTCCCGGTGACGGGCACACCGAGCGCCGGAAGCCCAAGGAGCGTCGCCGTCACGATCGCGAGTGCGACGATGGTGATGCCGACCGGTTTGCCCGGCAGAAGCCGTTCGCCGAGCAAGAGGAGCAGCAGCGCGATCGCGCCGATGGCGAGCACCAGCGGGTCGATGCCGCCGAGCTGCCCGACCAGCTTGATGGCCCGGTCGAAGAAATTGTGGCCGCCGCCGGCAACCCCTAGCAGGCTCGGCAACTGGCTCATGATGATGGTGAGCCCGGCACCGGCCTTGAAGCCGACCAATATGCTGTCGCTGACCAAGCGGACCAGCACGCTCAGCTTGAACAGCCAGGCGATGAAGCACAGCACCGCCACCGCGAAGGCCGCAAGGCTTGCGATCTGCGCATAGCGCACCGCATCGCCTCCGGCCAGCACGCCGACGGTCGCTGCGATCATCAGGGAGATTGCCGAGGTCGGACCGATCGCGAGCTGCCGCGATGCGCCAAGCAACGCATAACCGAGGCCGCCGAGCATGTAGCCGTAGACGCCGATCTGCGGCGGCAGGCCTGCGAGCGCCGCATAGGCGAGCGAGACCGGAATGGCATAGGCCGCGAGCGTGATGCCGGCCACGGCGTCGGACGGCAGCCATTCGCGCCGATAGCACGCAAGCCAGTCAGCTGGCGGAAAGAACCGCGACCAATTCGGTTCAGGAGGCGCATTCATCGGACCACCTCACGCGGTGTCACTTCGCAGCGCAGCAACACGATCAGCAGCGCGACTACGGGAATGCCGAGCGCTAGATTGGGGATGTTCTTGGTGACGAAGGCACCGGCGGCGGCGCCAGAGCCGAACATGGCGCAAAGCGCGAAGAGGATACCCGACCGGCGCAGCGTTCCGGCCGGCGCACCGCCGTATGCGACCGCAAAGATTGTCTCGACCGCCTGGCGCATGTTGCCGGTTATCATCACCGTGCTGCAAAGCGCGCCTTCGACCTTGGTGAACATCTCGACCTGCATGGCGGCGACAAACGAAATGCCGAGCGTCCCGGCGATATCCGGCAGCCGGTTGTGCAGGATGCCGATCGCGATCAGCAGCACTATCTCAACCAAAATGCTGATCGTGCTGGCCCGCTCGCCGCAGACACGCCGGAGCCATGCGGCAACCACGATACCGCACGCAAAGGCGAGCATTGGCGGCACGAAGTGAGACGCCTTCACCCAATTGCCGGCAGTCGCATAGACCCAGAGGAAGATCAAATTGGCGGTCTGGGCATTCGCCATGACGCCGTGGATGATCCAGGTATACGCGTCGATATAGCCGCCGGCGAAGGCGAGCAGAAGTACGATCTCGACCGTTTCGTCGCGGCGGATCGCATCGGCTGCGACCTCCAGAGTACTCATGTCGGCAACGCGGGCTGTCGCAAGTCCTTCATCCTGGTGATTGAGGTCGCCTTGTCCCAACCAGGTTTGATCTGGATCAAGCAATCTTCCTGGGCAGCCAATCAAATCGCCGCAAAGCGCTCGGGGGAAATTACGACCATGGACACCGTCAGGTGGATCATCACCACCGCACCGGAGATATTCCTGCTGCTGGCAGTTGCGATCGGCACGATCCTTGGCCGCATCAAGGTTCGCGGCTTCTCGATCGGCACCACCGCCTGCATCCTCATCGTCGCAGTGCTGATGGGACAGCTCGGAACGTTCGCTTTTCCGTCGCTGCTTCGCATCGTCCTGTTCAGCCTGTTCGTGTTCACCATCGGCTACCGGTCGGGGCCCGAGTTCTTCGCCTCCTTGAGCTTCCGCACGCTTGCCCAGGTCCTCATGGCGCTGGTCCTGGGCGGCACCGGCCTCATCATCGTGCTGACATTTGCCCACAGTTTCGGGCTCGACCCCGGCACGGCCTCCGGCGTTGCCGCCGGAGCTATGACACAATCCTCCATCATCGGCACCGCGTCGGGCGCGCTGGCGCAACTGGACCTGCCCAAGACCGTCCTTGCCCAGCAGGAAGCCAACATCGCGGCCGGCTACGCGGTCACTTACGTGCTCGGTTATATCCTGACACTGATCTACGTCCCCTTCGTCGCGCCAAAGCTGATGCGGATCGACCTTAAGGCGGAAGCCAAGAAACTCGAGGCCGAGTTGGCGGGCGGCGATCCGCCAAAAAGTGAAAATCTCTCCTATCGCAAGTTCCAGGCACGCGCCTACCGCGTCTCGCCAGGCGCGAGCCGCACCGTCAAGGCGATCGAGGACGAAATCGGCAGCCGTACCGTCATCGAGCGCATCGTCCGCCGGGGAGCGGACGTCGCGCCCCATCCGGACACCGTGCTGGAAGCCGGCGACGACATCGTCATCTCCGGGCGCACCGCCGTCATCGTGGCCGCCGAGCCGATCGTCGGCCCCGAGATCGATGCGGATGAAATGCTGAAGGCGATTCCCGGCAATGTGATCGACGTGGTCGTGGATGCCCGCAACCTCCATGGCCGGTCCATCAAGGAGATCGCCGAACGCGTCGGCGGCGACGCGCGCGGCGTTTTCCTGCGCGCGCTGAAGCGCATGGGTCGCGACGTGCCGCTGGGAGCGGACACGCGGGTCTATGTCGGTGACGTCATGACGCTGGTCGGCAATACCCGCAACGTCGAGCGCGCGGCCGCCAATGTCGGCCAGATTCTGCGCTCCGGTGAGCGCGCCGATATTGCCTTCCTCACCGCCGGCATCGCCGTCGGCCTGCTCGCCGGTCTTGCCAGTCTCAAGGTTGGCGGCGTCGCCCTGACGCTGGGCGGTGGCGGCGGCGCGCTGATCGCGGGCCTGGTCTGCGGCTGGCTGCGGACGCGCCAGCCGACCATGGGCGCGTTCCCGCCCGCCGCGCAGCAGACGCTCAGCGATTTCGGGCTCGGCGGCTTTATCGCGGCGATCGGGCTTGGCAACGGCGCCGCAGCCTGGACTGCGATCCAGGCGCACGGGCTGTTGCTGGTCGGCATGGGCCTCGTCATCACCATCGTGCCGCTGATCGTCGCAACGCTGTTTGCGCGCCATGTGCTGCACATGAACCCGGTCATCATCTGCGGAGCGCTGGCCGGCGCCATGACCGTCGATGCCGCCGTGACCGGCGCCTGCGAGGTCGCCGAGAGCCAGACGCCGGTGCTCGGCGTCGCGGTCCCCTACGCGGTCGGAAACGTGGTGCTGACCGTGCTCGGCCCGATCATCGTGGCTGCCACCTACACCGGATGAAGGAGACCTGCGATGCGGCAGCCGATCAGCACGGCGTTGGGATGCTTCGCAGCCATGTTGCTGGTGCTGGCTGCTTTCACCGCGCCCGCGCGCGCCCAGGATGACGTCCGCATCCAGGAAGAGATCTGGGCGCTGCCACTGCCGCTGCCAATGTTCGCCTATCTGGTGCGGCCGGTCGGCGACGGCCCCTTCCCGCTGGTCATCATGAACCATGGCGTCTCGCTCAACCCGACCGACCGCAGCTTCTTTCCGCTGGTCGAATTCCGCGACGCCGCCAAATGGTTCGCAAAGCACGGCTACCTCGTGGTGGCGCCGGTCGGCAGCGGCTATGGCGCAGCCGCCATCGACATTCCCGAACGCGCCATCTACGGCCCGTTCTTCTCCAAGGTCGGCAAATGCACCAATCCCAACTTCCACGATGCCGGGCTCGCTGTCGCCCAAGTCGACCTTGCGATCATCGACTACCTCGCCGCGGAGAAACGCATCATCCCGAAGGATGTGATCGTGGTCGGCCAGTCCGCCGGCGGCTGGGCCTCGATCGCCCTGTCGAGCGTGAATCCGCCGCCGGTGAAGGCCATCATCACCTTCGCCGCGGGCCGTGGCGGACGCGTCGGCGGCAAGCCCAACAACAATTGCGCGCCCGACAGGCTGGTGAAAGCAACTGCGGATTTCGGCCGAACCTCGCGCGTGCCGATGCTCTGGATCTACATCGAGAACGACACCTTCTTCGGTCCCGATCTATCCAAGCGCATGCATACGGCTTTCACGGCCGCCGGCGGCCGGGCCGAATATCACCTGATGCCGCCATTCGGCAATGAGGGCCATTTCTTTATCGGCTCGCCGGACGCGATCCCACTGTGGTCCCCGCTGGTGACGAAATTCCTCGACGCGCAGAAGTGAGCCCTGAACTCCGGAGACTGGACGATGCCTCGCCCTCTCGATTGCCTCTCTGGCCTCTTGACCGTCGCAGCCATCGGGGCTGCGACTTCTCCAGCAATTGCCGCTCCGAAGGCGGCGCAAGCAGACAAGCCCGCGGAGGTCGCAACGCGCGGCCAGCGCGAAGCCAAGGACATCACCTATGGTGACTGGCAAAAGCTCTGCTTCAAGGCCGGTGGCGCGCCGACGCTGTGCCGGACGTCGATAACGGGCAAATTCGTAACCGGGCAGACCGCCGTGCGCATCGACCTGATCGAGCGCGAGGACGCACCCACAGCCCGACTGCAGCTGTTCGTGCCCGTCGGCATGTACCTGCAACAGGCGCCCAAATTGACGATTGACCAGGCCACTCCCGTCCGCGTGCCCTACACCTGGTGCGCCACCAATCTCTGCATCGCGGCCGATGCGGCCGCGCCGAGGGTCGTCAAGGACATGGAATCCGGCAAGACGCTGACGCTCGAACTCGTCGATTCGAACCTGCTGGCCCTGACGACCTCGATTCCAATGGCGCAGTTCGCGTCTGTCCACAAGGGCGCACCGGCGAAGACGCTGGAGCAGTATGTCGACGAGTGAGAAACCCTAGGCCGCATGGGCGCGCATCACCGACTCGATCAGGGACTGCGCGGAAAACGGTTTCGTCAGGTAAGCGACGCAGCCCGACGCAAGGGCCGCGGCGCGGTTCGCCGTGCAGTCGTTGCCTGTGATGTAAATCACCGGCGCGGTCATGCCTTTCTCCATCAGCTCCCGGCGCAGGTCGATGCCGGACTTTCCGTCGAGATTGATGTCGAGCACGACGCAGATCGCCCTGTCAAAGTTGCCATAATCGTGCAAGGCGCCCCCGGACTCGAACAGCGTTGCGCCAAAGCCGTGCTCCCGCAGCAGCCTGAACATGCTCGTCCTGACGGACGAATCATCATCGACGATGAAAACGGAACGGCGCGTCGGCACGGCCTTGACCTTTCAGGAGGCATCAACGCTGATGGCGCTAAGAGCTGAATCCATATGCATCGGGGCCAATCGCGCCTCCGCCAAATCCACATTCCCACGCCTGCATGGCAGCACCGCGAAAGCAGATTTTCTATTGTCCCTTCGGGAAGTCACACCGAAGGAACCGTGCGAATTGACAACGGATCAGCTAAGGCTCGTTCGTATCCAGCATTCCGAGCCGCTCCGCGATCGAAACGAGTTCCGCAAGCGAATGGACCTGCATCTTCCCCATCACCTGGTGGCGATGCGCCTTCACGGTTCGCTCGGTGGTTCCGAGTTCATGGGCAATCTGCTTGTTGATCCGACCGCGCACGATGAGATCGAACACCTGCCGCTCCCGTTGCGTCAGCGTGGCAAGATGTGTGCGAAAAATATCCAGCTTGCCGCGCTGGACGCTCGCCGTCCGCTGATGCGCCAGCGCGCGCTCGATCGCATCGATCAACTGCTCCGAGGATATCGGCTTGGTCAGGAAGTCTTCCGCACCTGCCTTGATCGCGCGCACGGTGGTCGGCGTGTCGGCATGTCCGGTGAGGAAGACGATCGGCAGCATCGAACCGGACGCGACCAACCGGGACTGCAGCTCCGGACCGCTCAGTCCCGGGATCCGGACGTCGAGCAGAATGCATCCCACCTGCTCGTCATTCGGCGCGGAGTCCAGCAGCTCCTGCGCCGACGCATAGGTCGCAACGTCATAGCCCGCGAGCTTCAGCCGGCGTTCGATCGCCGTCCGAAAAGACTCGTCGTCGTCAACCACGTGAATGAGGCTTGGCACCTTCTATTTCTCGCCCGATTCAATGAGGACTGTCGAGGTCCTCTCACTCTCAGAGTCGCATTCAACATTTCGATGTTGGAAATATCTGCTTCGCAACAGGCCGCATCACCGCCGCGGCCTGCCTTCTCATTCCGCGCAGCAACCGCGGGTGGTGTCCCTTGGTACAATGAACCTTGGGACAATGGATAAGAATACGGCCTTAGTCGTAAACCAATCTCGGCGGGACTGGGACGGCGCGGCGCATTTCCTGCCGATATATTTCGTCTGACGGACCAATTCGGCGGTTGAGCTAAGGGGTTGGCCTATGTTCGTTCGCGTCACAGCGGATTCCGCGCCGCGCCCAAATTCCCTCCGTGACCTCGGCATGACCAGCGATTCAAATACGCTGGTTAGTTTAAGCGAGTTTTCCTATCGAAAGGGAACAGAGATCTACGGCGAGAAAGAGCCGGCCGAGTACGTTTACCAGGTCAAGTCCGGTGCTGTCCGAAGTTACAAGCTGTTGTCGGATGGCCGCAGGCAGATCGGCGCATTTCACCTGACCGGCGACATTTTCGGACTCGAGAACGGCAGCGAGCACCGATTCACGACGGAAGCGATCGTCGACACCGCCGTGCGCCTGATCAAACGACAAAGCCTCGAAACGGTGGCCGAGAGCGATGCCATGGTGGCGAGGAACCTGCTCAGCATGACCACGAGCAACCTCCAGCACGCGGAAGACCATATGTTGCTGCTCGGACGCAAGACCTCGCTGGAGCGGGTCGCGGCGTTCCTGCTCGAGATGGACAAGCGGTTGACGGCGGCGGGCGTCATCGCGCTCCCTATGTCGCGGCGCGATATCGCCGACTATCTCGGCCTGACGCTGGAAACCGTGTCCCGTGCGTTGTCGCGTCTGCATGAACTCGGCGTTCTCGGCTTCGTCGGCAACACCCAGCGTCAGATTGTATTGCTCGACCGAAACCAGCTCGCGAACCTCGACCTGCAGTCGTGAACTTCCGGAACACCGGCCGCCGTTGATAAGACGCCACCAGGGCTCCGTCAGCTCCTGTGTGAACTCGAGCCATGGGCTTCAGTGAGCCCGAGATGCTCGAGCGTCTTGCGCAAAACCTCGAACAGAATGGCCGCGGACCAGCCGAACAGCAGAACGCCGTTCATCGCCGTCAACGGCCCGATGAGCCGCCATTCGCGTACCGGCGTGATATCGCCGTAGCCGAGCGTGGTGTAGTTGACGAAAGCAAAATAGAGCAGATCACTGTCGGCAGAGGCGGCTTGAACGATGCCGTAGGTCGCGGCCCACACCAGGATTTCCACCGTGTGTGCCACCTTCAACACCACGGCGGTCACGATCATCACGCCCATCAGATGCAATCTTGGCCACTCGGTATGGCGCAAGCCCGCGCTGCGGGCGATGCCGACGGCGACCACCGTGACAAGTGCGTGGAGCCCGATATTGATCACGCTGGCCAGCGTGCCGACAAGGAATTGCAGTATCATGGCCATCAACCCAACTTCAATTCGACGCCGGGGTCTTCCGTCCGGTCGAGGCGGATCCACGCTGCCGCCAATTCCCACGCGACCGACAGGATGATCGGCCCGATGAACAGGCCGATGATGCCGTGCGCGAGCGTCCCGCCGATTACCCCGACCAGGATCACGAGAGTAGGCGTCGTCAGCCCGCGCCCCATGACCAGCGGCTTCAAGACGTTGTCGAGCAAGCCAACGACGACGAGATAAATAGTCAGGAGCAAAGCCACGGTCACGTCCTTGTCCATCCAGATCCAGATCGTCACAGGAAAAAGGACGATGGCCGCACCAATCTGCACGATCGACAGCAACAACACGATGATCGCGAGCAGACCCGCGCCCGGGATTGCCGCCAGCTTGAAGCCGATTCCGGCCAGAAGCGCCTGCACGATCGCGACGCCGATCACGCCCTGCGACACCGCGCGGATGGTCGCGCCGGCGAGCTCCAGGAAATGCTCGCTCTGGCCGGGCACGATCCGCGCCAGAAAGCCGCGGAGCGCGGCGACCAGCTGCGGCCCGTATGGAAGCAGGAAACCGGCGACGAACACCGAGAGCAGGAACTGTAGCATTCCGATGCCGGTATTCCCCGCAAACGACAGCATCATGCCGGCGAGCGGCTTCAGATACGGCGCCACCTCGCGCAGTACCGCACGGATGTTGGTGTAGGCCTGATTCCAGAGCTCGTAGAGCTGGGGACCGACCAGCGGCCAGCTCCTGATCCGTTCCGGCGCGGCCTGAAGCACGAGATCGCCGGTGCCGATCTGGCCGGCGAGGTCTTTGATCCCTTCGACCGCGCTCAGGCCGAGCCAGGCGGCGGGACCGATGACGATGCCAAGCGTGACCAGTGTGAGCACGGTCGAGGCTGTTCGTGGGCGGCCGCCGAGGCGTTTCGCGAGCCAGGCAAAGACGGGGTAGAAGGCCACCGCCAGCACGGCGCTCCAGGTCAGGACCGGGACGAACGGTCGAATGATGAGGAACGTCCACAGGATCAGCAGTCCCAACAATCCCAGACGGATTGCGAGCTGGACAATCTCGTCGGCGGACAGAAGCTGGCGAAGTGTCCTCAAGGCATGGTGCCCCATCTCAAACAGCGATGCGCGCTCGTAGAGTCTGGCCACCCGTCCCGCGCCGCTGGCTTGATCCAGATCAAGCCGACCGCCTGATCAGCTGCGGCGGGACTTCAACGCGTCGGCGGAATCAAGGCGCGCAGGATCTCCGGCTTCCAGGCCTGCCGCGCGCTATCGAACGCCGCGAAGTCATGATCGAACTGCCAGTAGGCCCATGCCCAGCCAAGTCTGTCGGCGCTTCTCGCCACGAACGACAAATATCGCTGGCGACTGTCGGATGGCGCACGCTCATATACGCCGAACTCGCCGAGATAGACCGGGCGCTGCTCTTTCTCCGCCCAGACACTCATTTTCTTGAAATCGGCGGCGGCCTTCGCCTCGTCGTCCGGACTGCCCCAATCCAGCGGCCCGATCCGCGAAAACATCGGGGACCAGGGCGCGCCCTGATGGGTAAACCGTATCGGCGCGTAATAATGAAACGTGACGATGAGGTGCCTGTCGCCGGCCGGCAGAACCAGCTCGTTGACGGGGATCTCATCCGTATTGAGAACGGCGGCAATGACCGGCCGCTCGGGATTGGTGCGGCGGATGATACCGAGACAATCATTGAGGAGCGAATTCCATCCGGCGGATGTCATCTCTCCACCAGGCTCGTTCAGGACCTCGAAGACGAGCGCCGGATATTTGCCGGCATAACGCTCGGCGAGCTGCCGCCAGAATGCCTTGAGCTTCTCGGTGCATTCGGAAACGTCGCGTTGGCAAATATGGGTGTCGTGCTCATCGACGATGGGGACGAGCTTCCTTGCGAGAACGTCCTCGATGACGGCATCAAGTCGCCTCAGGACGATCTCGTCCAGGACGTTCCCCGGACCCATGAACTTGAAGCCGAAGAAATTGATCCTGACGTGGGAGAAGCCGGCCTTCTTGATTGCGGTCAGATTATCCAGGCGAAACGGCGCGTTTCGGCCGCCCTCCCAGATTCCATCGTAGCCGAGCACGTTGATACCGCGGCCCAATTTTGGCGTGTCACGGGAATCGGCCCGCTCGGCGCCGTGAGCGTGGGAGAACAGCGATGCAAGAAAGAAGGCCGTTGCTGCAAGATCGAAGCTTCTCGGCCGAAGGGCGCGTATCGCTGTCATCCTGCTTCCATTTGTAAAGACTGGAATTCCGTTGATCGCACCGGCCTGCACGTCGCGAAGAAAAGCCCCACCATGAGCACTGAAATGAACATCGTCGAACGAAGGAATGTGGTCTCCGTAAAATTGGTCTGGAAGCTGAGGACCACAAATCCGATGATGAGAGCACAGTGCGACCGGTCGATCGTGCGGGCGGAAATCAGATGGAGGATCTTGTGCGAGAACAGCAGGACGCTCGCGGCAAAGAGCGCGTACCCCAGAAGTCCCGTTTCCATCAGGATCGCGATGTAGCCGCTGTGATAATTGTCGAGGACCCAGCCGTGGTTCTGTTCGAAATAATCGTAGATCGACGGGATCGTCCAGAAGCCGTTGATCCCGAAGCCGAGCAGCGGCGCATCGTCAAAATGGCTGATCGCGTAGTGCCAGATGAAGGTCCGTTCGGTAAAATCGATGCTGGTGTCGCCGATATGGATAGCATCATATCCCGTCGCATAAAAATACAGGATCAGGAGGCCGGCCAGAATGCACATGACGAACGGCAGGAGCGCATAAAGCCTCATGCAGGCGACCGACCACATCGAAGTTACAAGCATTGCGCAGGCAGCCAGGGCGACAGCACCGGCGCCGCGCGATTCCGACGCGAACACGCATGTCGACGCCAACAGGAAAACAACGAGGAAGGCCAGCCACCCCTGCCCTGTCATCTTTCGGTAGCAGGCAAAGAACATCAGATACGCACCCACGAAACCAAGTGTCTGCTTGGACTCGTAGACGCCCTGCCACTGACCGTTGTGCATCCAGCTGTGGTCTATCCCGATGTCGGGCACGGCAATCGCACAGAAGGCCGATGCGGCGACCAATATGAAAAGCCCGTTGGCCGTGGCCCTCACGACCTCGTCGAGGTCGACGCGCGTGACGAGGCAGAATGCGCCGAACGTCGTCATCGCAAGCGCCGCGCTCTTCATGATCGCTGCGACGTCCAGGCTGGACCACAACACCGAGACCACGGCAAAGGCGTAGAACGCGACCAGCGCCACCAGATCGGGATTGACCTGTAACCGCAGGCGTGGCCGCACGAACGCACTCGCGTAGATCAGGACACCCCACATCAGAAGCGCGACGGCCTGTTGCAGAAAGCTCAGCTCGGTCGGCAGCAGCTCGGGGTTGAAGATGCCCATCGATGCGACCACGTTGACGGTGATCGAACAACTGATCGCGGCCCTGGCAATCGTCTCGACGCCAACGCCGCGCGTCGTCCAGATCTCGCTGCCGGGTGCCCCGGAATCCACCTCGGTCTGCAGGCTGGCCATGAAACGACCTTCCTTAAGCGCGGTTAATAATTTGCTAGCGCGGGTCGATCTCGACGCTGCGAATCCGCTCGGGCGCGAAATTTAACGGTTTGGTAACGATACGAATCCGGCTCGATGCATTCTCAGCTCGACACATTAATGCAAATTGCACGCCGCCGGTGTCTCGCCCGCAACGATCCTGCTATAAAGCGCAGATCCGGCTCGATCGACCTTCCGGCCTATCTGGTTTCCCTGGTTGCGCATGAACAGACCTAGCAACACGTTCGACATCGCCATCGAGCAGCGGTTCGACTTTCTGTCGCCCGACTACGCGCAACTGTTCGACAACTCGGCCGCCACCGCGTTCCAGCATCCGCTCTGGCTGGATAGCCTCTACACCAGGCTCGCGTCTCACGCAGGGGCGACTCCTCTGATTGTCGTGGTTCGCCATCGACCAACGGGTACCCTCGCGATGGTGCTGCCCTTGCTGCGGGTCCGCCGCGGTCCGATACGGACGGTCGAATTCGCCGACCTCCGCGTCTCCGACTATCTGGCGCCGGTGTGCAGTCCACAGATATTTTCCGAGCTGCTCAGGGACGAGAGCGCGTGCGAAGAGCTCCGGTGCCTCGTCCGCCCGTTCGATCTGCTCCGAATGACCAAGCTGCCCGACGGACGGCTTCCGATCGAGAACCTCCTGGCTGCGCCCCGCCGCGTCGCGATGGACACCAATGCCTACGCGACCGTTCTCGTCGCGCCGTTCGAGCAATGGCGCGCCAGTGCGATGGACCGCTCCTACCAGAAGGAGCTCGCAAAGAAATACAGGCAGCTCCAGAAGAAGGGCGATTTAAGTTTTTCATGCTGCAGCGACAGTGCCTCCGTCCTCGATGCGCTGGACGTGATGAGGAAATTTCGCGGTCCGCGTTTTCAGGCGCAAGGCGACGGAGACCTGCTCCAGCGCCCCGAATATTGCGATTTCTATTCAAACGTGGCGCTCCGCGGTCTAGGTTCCTTCGTCCGGCTCTATGCCATGAAGATGGACGGTGACGTGATCGCCGCGGTGCTCGGACTCCGCCATCAAGGCAGCTTCCTCGTCATCATGAGCGCCTTCGACATTGCCGGATACAAGAGCCAGTCCCTCGGCGCGCTGATGTTCGAGCAAGTGGCGAGAGATTGCATCGAGCGCGGAGATCGGATGCTCGATTTCACCATCGGCGACGAGCCCTACAAAAAACTGTTCGGCGCGCAGCCTTCGCCGATGTGGGCGGTCACACAGGCCGGCAGCACCGCAGGCGCCATATCCTTGTTCGCGCTGAAACAGGCGCCTTGGCTTAAACTGGCCGCCAAGCGCATGTCGGAGGTCAGGCTCCTGCCGACCCGCACCTCGACTCCCACGCGCTGACCCGCGCGAGCCGCTGACGGGTGCGGCCCTCAGGCGCGTAGCGCACTTCGAACATGCGCGAGCCAGCCCGGCCGCATTTGATCGACCCGGTGGGTGATGCTGCGCCGCAGGAAGTGCAGCCGGCGCCGGACGTCCCAGCCGATATCGTTGCGGGACGTCAGGGCCTGGCGGAAGCGCGCCATTTTCAACGACTGCTGGTCTGCCGCGACCTTGTCGGCATCGGAATAGAATTCCGAAATCTTGGCGCGGCTCATGCCTTCGGTCGCGAGCCAACGCGGCGCGTATTCGGTGCAAAGGCGCTCAACGTCTACCAGCAGGCGGGCGACGCCCGTGCCGGCGGCGGGGCAATTGGTCTGGAAGGCATCGCCGATGAGAACGACGCCGGGCTGCAGATGTCCTTCCACGACGGACAGGTCCATCACCCAATTCTGCACCCGGTCGGTCACGCGAAAATCGCCGAGATAGGGCTGCAGCCCCGGCAGCAGTCGCAGAACCGTCGCTTCCGGTTCACGACGCAGCTCGCGCATGATCGGATCGGTCGGGTCGCGGAACATGAAGAGATTTGCGCGCATGCCGGCAGGCACGGGAAACAGGCTGAGATAGTCGACGCCGTCCGCCGTATGCTCGCCGTAACAGGTCAGCGCCTCGAAATCGAACGGCGCGCCGTCCCGGCGGGCGATCGTGAAGCCGAACGAAACCGAATGGCGCTCGGCCAGCACGCGCCGCTTGATGCCGAGCTTGTAGCCGAGACCGCCCGCCATGCCCGTGGCCAGAACGACGAGGCGTGCACTTACGCGCCGCCCGGACGCGATCTCGATTTGCTGGATGTCGTCGCTGCACTTGACTGCCGTGACCTCGTCGACGATCAGGCTGGACGGATCGGGCAGCTGACCGCGCGCCATGGCCACGAGATCGGCATAAGGAAGTCCGTAAGCCTGGCCGACGCTGACATCGACCACCTTGCCCTCCCTGATATTGAGCACGCGGTCGTATGGACAGGCGACGCTCTCGAGGCCGCGGATGAAGCCCAGCCTGCGGAACAGCTCCAGCTGATGGCCGCCGATTTTCTCGACGCGAAACTCGTCCGGATAGATCGCGCGCTTGTCGATCAGGGCGACGCGGTGCCCTGCCCGCGCGAGCACGGCCGCCGCGAGCGATCCCGCAAGGCCGCCGCCGACGATGGCGATGTCCGCAACAATCGTCGAAGTGCCGGCTGCGGCCATCGGCTCGGTCAGGCTTCTATCCGCCGTCATGGTCCAGGCTCCCACGCTCAACGATGGTCGCACGTGCAATTCTCTCGCCTGATGTCGCATCGCAGGATTAAACGCGATCATTTCTCGATATCTCGGTTAATGAAGCCGAGTCCTGACCATCTCGACGACGTCAGGCACGCGCCTCGTCCGCACTCAAACGGCCCATCTCGCCTTCATTGGCCGCCGGTGCGGCGCTATGCCGCCACGCGATCGGGCTGGGCTTTGCCCTCTCTGGGACAACGGGGTCGGCGATGTTCCATAGTGAAGCAACCGGCATGGCCGCGCCGTCGTCGCGGCCGGTAAGGACCTGGAGGCCGTCCATTAACACTCGCGGTTTTTCAACATGCTAGGCTGTCGCCGGTACCAGCGGGGAGTTGCCCCTTAAATTTCCATGATCGAGTCCATCGTCCAGTTCATGCGGCGCGACGTGACGCGCGGTGTTGCCGGAACCATCCTTCTCAAGGTTGGTAGCGGCGCGCTTGCGTTTGCGTTGTTCTCGCTGGCGGCACGAACGATGTCGCCCGACGGGTTCGGCGTCTTTGCGACCTGGCTTTCGGTGGCCCAGATGGCTGCGGTCGTAGGACTGGTCGGCCAGGAATCGCTGCTGGTGCGATTCCTGAACGAGTATCGGGCGGGAGATCAGCCCGATCTCACCAAGGGCGTACTGCTATCGAGCTTGAAGATCTCCTGCGTCGCAATGCTGATTGCGATCGGCGCAATCGCGATCGGGGCGAACATCAGAGGCGACGGGTGGCTGCTGATCATCGCGGTATCGGCCTACACCGCCGTGAATGCGGGGCTGATGCTCGGCAGCCAGATCGCACGCTCGCTGGTCAGCATTCTCATGGGAGAAGGAAACAGGGAATTCTTCTGGCGCGTCAGCGTCGTGCTGTTTCTGCTCGCCATCATGTCAGGCCATCGGCAGCTCGATCCCGGCGAATTGATCGCCGTGATGACGATTGCCATGTCCGTTGGACTGGCCGCGCAGATCATTGCGATTGCACAGGCTCTGCCGGATTTCCGCGGCACGGCGGTGCGTTCCGAGACGTCGCGCTGGAGATCGAGTTCATTTCATTTCTGGGTCGCCTCCATCCTCGAAGCCGCGAACCAGTATTTCGACGTCATTCTGGTTTACTGGATGCTGGATCCGGCCACGGCAGGAATTTATTTTGCCGCTTCGCGCTTGGCCAACATCTTCGCCATGCTGTCGGCCGCACTGTACAGCTTTGGCGCGCGGCGGCTGCCCTCGCTGTACTTCAGCAAGAACCACCAGGAATTCGAGCGAACGTTGCGGCTCATGGCCGAGGTGACCGCGTTGTGCGTGGTCAGCGGACTTCTCCTGATCTGGGTTGGCGGTCCCCATCTTCTCAACCTGTTCGGGCCGCATTTCGCCGCGCAGCACTGGGTTCTGATCGTGCTCGCGATCGGAACGGCCTTCCAGGCCGCGGGCGGTCCGTCCGCGGCGATCCTGCAGCTGACGGGCTATGAGCGCGAGTATGTCCCTGTCGTTGCCGCGAACGTGGCGCTGCGGCTGGTGGGATTTCTCGTCCTCATTCCCTGGCTCGGCGTGCTCGGCGCGGCGATCTCGGCCACCGTGTCGCTGGCACTCGCGACCGTCGCCCTCAACATCCTCTGTCGCCGGCGAACCGGGGTCGATCCTTCGGTTCTCGGACTTTTGCGCTTCTCTGCATCGAAGCGCGGCGCCTACGCGATCCGCAGCGCGGACTCCGGCGAATAGACCTCGATTGGGGCCTCAACCGGCCAAGCCCAGCACTTCGCCGCGACGAGGCGCCGACGGGTCGGCCCGCACGCGATTGACGACGATGCCGGTCGGCACCCCGACAAAGCGGGAGAGCCCGGCAATCGCCCTGCGCATGGCGGCAGAATCGACGGCGTCTTCGCGCGCGACCAGGACGACGAGATCGGCGTGGCCAGCCAGCGCCGCGGCCTCCGGCTGCAAGGCCAGAGAGGTGGCGTGGACTACGATCAGATCGAACTCCGAACGGATGTCGTCCGCAGGCGACGCCTCGGGCCCCTTGCCGGCATTCAGAAGCGCGTCGACGCCGATAAAATTCGCCGTCGTCGTGCCATCCGCCTGCCCCTTGGCGAGGCTGGCACCACCGAGGTCCGGCTCGACCCGGATCAGGACGCTCAGCTTCCCGGTATTCACCGCCCATCGGTTCAGCGACCGCGCGACGGTGTTGCCGCCGGCCCGCTTCCCAACTGACATCACGAGGACGACCTTGCCGCGAGGTCCCGGCACCTTCTCCAGCCGCTCCAGCAGCGGACGCAGATGAGGACTGACATCGAGTTCGCTCGTCGCGGACACCGGGCCTTGCCAGATGTTGCGAGGGACGTCGCCAGCCACCAAATCGGGAATGCGGGTCCACACGGGCGGACGCGGCCACGCCGCGGGCTGGCGCGGAGCCGGTTCGGGGTCGCGGACGTCAGCAATGGATTTGACCGATCCTCCTGCCGTGGCGGCAACCACCGCCGTCGATGTCAGCAGCGAGCCGATCGCGAGAGCGGCGAGCAGCAGAGACAGCGGCGGAAGGGTCGAGCGCAGCGGCGGAATCGCGGGCGACGCAATCTTGGTCTGCGAGCTCTGCAACAGGCGCTGCTCGTTCGTCGTCTTGGAGCGCGAGAGGAACTGCTCGTAGATGTTTCTGTTGGCCTCGGCGTCGCGCTGCAGCTCCTGGAGCCGGACCAGAGCCTGACCGTCGACAAGCAGCTGCGATTCCGCCGCCTTCATCTGGCCTTCCAGCGCCTTCTGCTGCTCGCGCTGGGCCTCGTATTCAGATTTTGCGGTGTCGATGCCCTTGGTGCGTTCGACCTCGATCTGCCTGTTGAGATCGTTCAACTGGCTGTACGACATGACGAGATCGGGATGGCGATCGCCGAACACCGCCCGCTTCTGCGCGATCTGATCATTGAGCGCCGATCGCTGGGCGCGCAGGGCGCTCAGGAGATCCTGCTTGGCAGGGCTCTCGACATTCGCTTTCTGGTCGCGCTGCGCCTGCTCGAAACGGGCTTTCGCCTCTTCGGTCCGGGCGCGCGCCGCGGCAACCTGCTGCGACAGTTCGGTCACGCGCAATTGCTGGGTCGTCGAGTCCTTGCCGGCGTTGACGATCCGGTGCTCGAGCTTGAACGCCGCAACGGCGTCTTCCGACACCTTCAACCGCTCGTTCAATGTCTTGAGCCGGCCGCCGAGCCAGTCGGCGGCCTCATCCGTCGCATCGGTGCGGATGCGGCTCTGGCTGGCGACGAACGCCTCCGCGATCGCATTGGCATAGTAAGCCGCCCGCTCCGGCCGGTTCGACGTGAACCGGATGGCGATGACATAGGTCAGCCCGCGACGGGAGATGTCGAGACGGTTGCGGAATCTCTCGAGCAGCCGCGCAGGGTCGGTGTGGCCCCCGGAAACGTCTTCGTCGTCGCGAATCTTGAGCTGCTCGATCAGCGGCTTCAGAAAGCCGTCGGACTTCGCCACTTCGACCAGGCCTTGCAGCGCGGCACTATCCTGCCCGATGCCCGGAAGAACGTCCTGCTCCGTGGTCACGCGTTGCTCGCGGGGATCGACCACAACCAGCGCAGTCGCGGCAAATCGAACCGGGATCACCAGGAGAACGACGACGCCAAGGGCGAAGATCGTGAGAGCGAGCGTCAGGATGCGGCGAGCGTTGTCCCGCAGGAAGGAGAGCGCGCCCGCCGCGGTGAGCGCACCGCCAGAGCGTGCGGCCGCTTCGCGGGCATCACCGGTCGACGCATTTTGAGTCTGCCACGACGCGGCGACACCGGTCGATCCGGAACTTGTCGGGTCTGCGCGGCGACCGAACGTCATGGATGTTACTCGGATTCAACTGGCGAACACTGTTCAGTGGCCTACTCCACCGTAAATATCTATGGTTAATCCGCGGTTACCCGCCCCTCGCGCGACCATGACCAATTGGTTAAAGCGCTCGTTCACTTCGTTCGGGAACCAGCGGAATTCTCTCGCGAACAGTGCCCTTCCGACAGGCCGCGCATTAACTCCGTTTACTGCTAGTCGGTGTCCACGAGATGCCCGCATGGTAGTTACGGAGTTAAGAAGACGTAAATTTCGTTTCTCCAGTGGGTCGGGATCCGTGCTCCATTACCAGCCAAACAAGGAGTTGGGCGCGCCCGCCGCGACAGCGCTCACGCAGACCACCGGCGGCGACCGAAAGCTGCACGTCCTTCTCGTACAAACCCAGGCCGAGAACGCCGGCGCGCAGGAGATCTCGCGGCTGCTTGGCGCCGGGCTGACCGCTCGTGGCTACCGCGTCACCAATCTGTTCTTCTTCCGCAAGTCGGATTCGTTCGATGAGCCGCCCAATACGATCTATTGCGCCTCAAGCCGGCCCGGAAATCCGCTGGCGCTCCTACAGATGCTGTGGACGCTCGGCCGCCATATCAGGGCCACCAGGCCCGACGCCGTTCTGACGTTTCAGCACTTCGGCAACGTCATCGGCGCCGGCGTGGCGCGCCTCGTCTGCCGCGCGCCTGTTGTCGCCAATCAGGTTTCATCGGCGCTGTCGATGAGCTGGCCGGTCCGAGCGGCCGACATCGTCATGGGCAGCCTCGGCTTCTTCGACCGCATCACGCTCAACTCGCTGGACATGCAGCGCGAGTATTCGCGCTACCCGAAGGCCTACCGGTCGCGCATGGTGCATGTCCCGCACGGCTTCGACGACAAGGCCCTCACCCTGCCGAAGGACGCCGCGCGACAGCGATTCAATCTGCCGCCGGATCGCATCCTGCTCGGCTGCGCCGCAAGGTTGCACCCGCACAAGCGGCTGGATGCGGCGATACGTCTGTTGCCGGATCAACCGTCCTGGCACCTCGCACTGGCGGGCCAGGGAGCCGACGAGGCCCGACTGAGGCAGTTGGCGGACGATTTGAAGGTATCGGACCGGCTGCACCTGCTCGGCGAAATCACACCGCGGCAGATGGCGGCGTTTCTCGCCGCTCTCGACGTGTTCGTATTTCCAACACAGGCCGAGACCTTCGGTCTCGCCGCTGTCGAGGCCGCGAACGCGGGCGTTCCCTCGGTGGTCACCGATCTGCCCGTCTTGCGCGAGGTGTTGTCCTTTGAAGGAAAACCGACAGCCCTCTTCGTCGACGCCTCCGATCCTGCGAAGCTGTCGGCCGCCGTCTCGAAGCTTTTGACGGACCAAGAACTGAACGACGAGCTGCGCCACAACGCCAAAGGCCTGAAGCTGCGCTATTCAGTGGATGCCATGGTGGAGGAATACGTTCGAATTATCGGCCAGGTCATTTGATCGGGACGCGTTGAAACGGATTGGCTGGACATGATCATCGAGTTTCGCTGTGAAACTGAGCATGCGCGGCGGTGGATGGGCCGTGAGACGCTGTCGATCGACGGCCGGGATGTACCGGTTCAGATCGCATGGACCGCAACGGCAGAGTCACGACCGACCGGTCTCGACATGCTGTTCGAGCTCGAACGCCTGGTATTGCACAAAGGCAGACACAGCGGCGCCGACAGGCTGAAGATCAGTCCGGAACGGATGCAGGCTCGCGCCGGCACGCCGGAATTGATCGTCGATTTCACCGGCGCCGCGCGGGAGCCGAGCTGCTCCGCCCGGCAATATCTCCGTCCGCTGTTCAATGGAGCCGCAGGCGAGAACGCAGCCCTCGCCGCCATTCTCGCCGGCGACCTGCCGGTGATCGAGATCGTCGACGAGGTCGACGGCGCGGTGCTCGATCGCGGCCACCCCTCTGGAGAAATGGCAGCCGGCTTGAGCGGCGCGCTCGAAACGGTCATGGCGCGAACCCTGACCATGGTGGCCGCAATCCTGTCGGGACGGCCGCGCATCGTGCCGGAGCTTGCACGCCCCGCCCAAGCCAATAGCGTCCGGCAGCCAGCCGAATATGTCGCGCGCGGCCTCGCCGTATCGATCGCCAAGGAGATCTACCGCCTCTGCTGCTACGCCCCGCATTGGCATGTCGGATGGCGCTTCAACGATGGCGCGGGCGTCTGGCAGACAGGAGATCTCTCCGGACCTGGCTGGAACGTCCTCGGCGATCCCGGAAACCACTTCTACGCCGATCCCTTTCCCATCACATGGCAGGGGCGAACATTCGTCTTCTTTGAAGATCTCGATCACCGGGTTGGAAAAGGCATCGTTTCGGCGATCGAGTTCGACGACGCCGGCCCGATCGGAGACGTCGTCCCCGTGCTGGAGGAGCCCTGGCACCTGTCCTATCCGTTCCTGATCGAGGATGATGGTGCGTTGTGGATGATCCCGGAGAGCTCGCTCAACGGGGACGTTGCTCTCTACAAATGCGTTCGATTCCCGGACAAATGGGAGCGGCACGCGACGCTGCTTTCAGGACTTGAACTCGCCGATGCGACGATCACGCGGCACAATGGGCTCAACTATCTGTTCGGAGCCTGGCGCGACGGCACCGCCGGCTATTCGGACTCACTCGCGATCTATTACGCCAAGCACCTCAGCGGCCCCTGGTTGCCGCATGCCAGCAACCCGGTGCTGATCGACCGCGCGAGCACGCGACCGGCGGGGAATTTCGTCACCATCAATGACAAATTGTGGCGGCCGGTGCAGGATTGTGCGGGCGGATATGGCGCAGCGCTGGCCCTTGCCGAAGTCGTCGAGCTGTCGCCGACGACGTTCAGGCAGATCGTCCGCCACTCTCTGAGGCCCGGACCGGCGTGGCCCGGCAGGAAGTTGCATACGCTGAACCGCTGCGGTCGGCTCGAGCTGATCGACGGATCCCGCGTTCAACCCAAGACCCGCGCCTTCGGGAGCAAATTTCCGTCGGTTGCTCTGCCTGCCCGGACAAGTCCCTCTACCGCCAGTTAGCGCGGATTCGAAAATCTCGCTCACTTCGCCGCGTCGATCCATATCCCCGGCTCCGAATGCTCGCGGATGTGGTTGACCAGGAAGTCGGAAAAAACCCTGATCTTGGCGGGCAGTCCGGCGCGGTTCTGATAGGCGATGTTCATCGTCAGCAGCGGCAGCTCCCAATCCATCAGGACCGGGACGAGACGGCCCGCGGCAATGTCGCTTTGCACGATGTAGAGCGGCTGGATGAGAATGCCGAGCCCTGCGAGCGCCGCTCCGCGGATGACCTGGCCGTCATTGCTGTCGAGCGTCGGCGTGATGCGGACGGCTTGCGCGCCATTGCCTTTGCGCAGACGCAGGGAAAACGGATCGTTGGCGAGATTGTAGACCAGCATGTTGTGGCGCGCGAGATCGGCGGGCTGTTCCGGCTCCCCGCAGCTTGCAAGATATGAGGGTGCGGCCGCGAGCACACGCCGCATCTGGCCGATGCGGCGGACGATGATGTTCGAATCCGGCTCCTGCTCGCGCGTCCGGATCGCCACATCGATGCCGGCCTCGATGAAATCGGAGTACCGGTTGGCGGTGGTGATCTGCATGTTGAGCTTCGGATAGCGCGCGCGGAAGGCCGGCAGCATCGGCGCCAGATAGATCACCGCAAAGGACAGCGAGCTCGTGACCCGCAGCGTGCCCTGCGGCGACAGCGCACGATCGCTGACGATGTCTTCGGCCTCCGCCAGTTCGCTCAAGACCCGGCTGGAGCGCTCCAGCAGCTCCTGCCCCGCCTCCGTCAACCACAGCCGGCGGGTGTTGCGCTCGATCAGCCGGACCGCAAGCCGCTCCTCGAGCGCGCTGAGATGGCGGCTGGCGGCAGCATTCGACATCCGCAGGGCTTCAGCAGCTTTGGACAGGCTGCCGAGCTCGGCCGTCTTGGAAAACACTTCCAGTTGGAGTAGACGGTCCATTTTTTCGCAAATAGAAAAAGAGACTTGCGATTATTGGCCTTTATTTCCGCATCCCGCAAGTCAAAATGGCTCCAACACAAGCAAGACAGCAGGCGAGGAAACGGGGAAATGTCGGGCCCGATCAGGCACATCGTGATGTGGCGGCTGCGCGGGGAGACGCCTGCGGAGCGCTCAGCCGCCCGGGTCAAGGTCAAAAGCCTGTTCGAGGGGCTGCGCGGACGGATCGACGGCCTCACCCATATCGAGGTCGGCCTCGATGTCAGCGATGTCGATTACGCCTGCGACGTCGTCCTGTTCTCCGAATTCACCGACCACGCCGCGCTTGCGGCCTACGCCACCCACCCGGAACATTTGCGCGTGCGCGAGGCGCTGGGCGACTTGCGGATCGGGCGCTTCCAGGTCGATTATCCCATCAAAGAGACCGGCGCATGATCGGTACTTTCACCTTCGAAAACCTGCCCTGCCGCGTCGTGTTCGGCAGCGGAACGTTGGCCGAAGCCAAGGCCGAAGTCGAGCGGCTCGGCGGCAAGCGCGCGCTGGTGCTGACGACGCCGCAGCAGGAGGCGCAAGGCAAAAGCCTGGGAACGGCGCTCGGCCCGCTCTATGCCGGCATCTTTCCGGGCGCGACCATGCATACGCCGGTCGAGGTCACGGAGCGGGCGCTCGCGGCGATGAAGGCATGCCAAGCCGACTGCGTCGTCTCGCTCGGCGGCGGCTCCACCACCGGCCTCGGCAAGGCGCTGGCCTTGCGCACCGGAATCAACCAGCTCTGCATTCCCACCACCTATGCCGGCTCGGAGCTGACGCCGATCGTCGGCCAGACCGAGAACGGGCTAAAGACCACGGTGCGCGACGCGGCCATCCTGCCGGAGACCGTGATCTACGATGTTGATCTCACTCTGACGTTGCCGGCGAGCCTGGCCGTGACATCAGGCATCAATGCGATCGCGCATGCGGTCGAAGCGCTTTACGCGCGCGACACCAATCCCGTGACATCGCTGATGGCGGAAGAAGGCATCCGCGCACTGGCCCGCGCCCTGCCCGCCATCACCGCCAAAAGCGACGATCGCGAGGCCCGTACCGAAGCGCTCTACGGCGCCTGGCTGTGCGGCGTCTGCCTCGGCACCGTCGGCATGGCGCTGCATCACAAGCTCTGCCACACGCTTGGCGGCACCTTCGATCTGCCGCATGCCGAGACCCACACCATCGTGCTGCCGCATGCGCTGGCCTACAACGCGCCAGCGGTGCCAGAGGCGATGGCGCGCATCTCGCGTGCGATCGGTGCTGCCGACGCATCACGCGGGCTCTATGATCTCGCAAAGCGGCTGGGTGCAAAGCTTGCACTGCGCGATGTCGGCATGCCCGAGAGCGGCATCGACAAGGCGGCCGACCTCGCCGTCACCAACGCCTACTGGAACCCGCGGCCGCTCGAACGCAATGCCATCCGCGACCTGATCGCGCGCGCCTGGGCCGGCGATCCGCCGGCCGCCATCAAAGCGGCGGCCTAATTCGATGCGGCGCACGCTGATCAAATCCGCTGTCATCATCAGCATGGATGACGCCATCGGCGACCTCAGCAACGGCGACGTGCTGGTCGAGGGCCACCGCATCCTCGATGTGCGCCCGTCGATCGACCTCGGCAGCGGCGCGGCCGAGACCGAGATCGTCGACGGTGCCGGCCGCATCGTCATCCCCGGCCTGATCAACGCGCATATGCACACCTGGCAAACGGGCTTGCGCGGCTATGCCGCGAACTGGACACTGCTGGAATATTTCCGCCGCATGCATGCCGGGCTCGCGACCGTGTTCCGGCCGGACGACATCTACATCGCCACCCTCGTCGGCGCGCTGAACCAGATCAATTGCGGCACACCACGCTGGTGGACTGGTGCCACAACAATCCAACGCCCGATCACACCGACGCCGCCGTGCGCGGCCTGATCGAGAGCGGCATCCGCGCCGCCTTCTTCCATGGCTCGCCAAAGCCTGAGCCGAAACCGGGCGAGCCGCATTTCTCCGAGATTCCGCATCCGCGCCGCGAGGTCGAGCGGCTGTTGGCTGGCCCCCTCGCCGACCGAGATGGCCTCGTCACGCTCGGGCTCGCGATCCTCGGACCGCATTATTCGACGCTCGACGTCGCCATGCACGATTTCCGTTTGGCGCGGGAGCTCAAGCTGATCGCATCGATGCATCAGGGCGGTGGTCCCGCAAAGACACCTGGCGGCTGGGAGGAGCTGATCGAGGCGGGTCTCGTCGGCGCCGGCATCAACATCGTCCATGGCAACGATCTGCCGGACGATCTTCTGGACCGGATGGTCGACCTCGGCGCGTCCTTCTCGGTCACGCCAGAGAACGAGATGATCCAGGGCCACGGCTTTCCGATCACCGGCCGGCTGCTCAAGCGCGGCGTGCGGCCGACCATCGGCATCGATCTGGAATCCGTGCTCGCCGGCGATCTCCTCTCCGCCGCCCGCGTCGCGCTGTCGATGCAACGGTCGCTCGACAACGCCGAGGCGCGCAAGGTCAGCGGCACCATTCCGCCGACGACCACCATTCCTGTCCGCGAGGCGCTGCGCTGGATCACCGTCGAGGGCGCGCGCATGCTCGGCCGCGAAAACCAGATCGGCTCGCTGACACCCGGCAAGCTTGCCGACCTCGTCATCATCAATGCCTCCGATCTCAACCTCGTCCCCGTGCACGATCCCGTCGCGACTGTCGTGATGCAGACGAGCCTCGCCAATATCGAGGCCGTGATGATCGGCGGCGCCTGGAAGAAGCGGAATGGCCGGCTGCTGGTCGAGAGGCTGGAGACGAAGAAGGAACTTCTGGCGCAATCCGGCCGGCGGCTGGTGCAGGACATCGAACGACAGGGACGCGCCGCCCAGGCGTCCCAAGGACAACAATAATGACAAACACTCTAGAGAATGTCGCTTTCATCGGAATCGGCAAAATGGGCCTGCCGATGTCGGTGCTCGTCGCCAAGGCCGGCTACGCGGTCACCGCATTCGATCAGAGCGCGGCACGGATCAGCGAAGCACGCGCGCAAGGTATCTCGATTGCCACTTCGCCAGCCGAGGCCGTGAGCGGCAAGACCGCAATCGTCACGTCCCTGCCCGACGACGCCGCCTTGCGTGGCGCGTTGCTCGGCCCCACCGGTCTCATCGCGGCGATGGCAGCGGGCGCCGTTCTGATCGAGACCAGCACTGTGAGCGTCGAGGTCTCCACTGAAGTTGCAGCCGCTGCGCAGGCACGCGGCATTGCCTATCTTCGTTCACCGGTCTCCGGCAATGCCAGCATCGTCCACACCGGCGCGCTGACCTGCTTCGTCTCGGGGCCGAAAGACGCCTTCGACAACGCAAGGCCGCTGTTTGCCACCTTTACCCGGGCCCAGACCTATCTCGGGTCCGCCGAGGAAGCGCGCTACGCAAAACTCGCTGTCAATCTGATGATCGCGGTGTCGGCGGCGATGATGGCGGAAAGCCTGGCGCTGGCGCGCAAGGGCGGGATCGCCTGGCAGGACATCTTGAAAGTTCTCGACGACAGCGCAGTGGCCTCGCCCATGGTGAAATACAAGACGGCGCCGCTGCGCAACCGCGACTTCGAGTCGACCTTCTCTTGCAAGCAAATGGCCAAGGATCTCGATCTCATCCTTGGCGCCGGTCACGCCGTCGGCGTGCCGCTTCAACTCGCCGCGCAGGTACGCGAGACCTATGGCTCGCTGGTCGCGCAGGGCGACGGCGACACCGACTTCATCGCGACCGTCAAGCACCTGGAACGGCTGTCCGGGCTTGGCGAACCGAAACTCTGATCGGCGGAGACACACATGCGTAACTTCAACGAGAACACGATCACCGACGCGGTGCTGGAGCGGATCGCAGGCGCAACCGATCCGCGAATCAAAGAGGTCAGTGAAGCGCTGGTGCGCCACCTTCACGCCTTCGTCCGCGAGGTGCGGCCCACCCAGAAGGAATGGGACTACGGCATCGACTTCCTGACCCGCACCGGCCACATGTGCGACGACAAACGCCAGGAGTTCATCCTGCTGTCGGACACGCTCGGCGTCTCCATGCTGGTCGACGCCATCAACCATCCGGTGCCGGAAGGGGCGACCGAGACCACGGTGCTGGGACCGTTCTTCGTGCAGGCGTCACCAGAGAAGAACAATGGTGAGGACATCTCCGGCCCGATGGAGGGCGATCCGATGCTGGTCACCGGCTCGGTCTCGACCGTCGACGGACGTCCGCTCGCCGGCGCCGTCGTGGACGTCTGGCATTCCGACGACGATGGCTATTACGACGTGCAGCAGCTCGACAAGATCGGCGATCTTGCGATGCGCGCGCGCTTCCACACGGACGCCAATGGCCGCTTCAATTTCTGGTCGATCAAGCCGGCCGCCTATCCGATTCCGCATGACGGCCCGGTCGGCGACATGCTGGAGGTGCAGGGCCGCCATCCCTGGCGCCCCGCGCATGTGCATTTCATGATCTCGGCGCCCGGCTTCGAGCAACTGGTGACGCATGTGTTCGTCGCGGGCGACCAATATCTCGACAGCGACGTGGTGTTCGGCGTGAAGGACAGCCTGATCCGCGAATTTGTGCGCTGCCCGCCCGGCCGTGCGCCGGATGGTCGCATGGTGGACAGCGAGTATTTTCATCTCAACTACGATTTCGGCCTGAAGCAGGTTGCGAGCAGCGCAAGAGCCGCCTAAGCCGAACGACAAAGCAATGGACCGACAAGAGTCCGTCATCGGGGCAGACAGGGAGCAAGGATGGGACCGCGGGTCAGCGCGAGCATATTGGCCGATCGCCTCATAGGCATGATCGGCCCGCGCGCTAGCGTCGCGCGCGGCGTGCTCGATCAGCACGGGCTGAGCGAATCGCATTATCGCAACCTGCCGCCCGATATCGTCGTCTTCCCTGAAACCACGCAGGAGGTCGCGGAGATCGTCAAGCTATGCGCCGGCGCGAACATGCCCATCGTGCCGTTCGGCGCCGGGACCTCGCTCGAAGGCAATGCGGCATCCATCGCCGGCGGCGTCTGCTTCGATTTCGCGCGCATGAACAAGGTGCTGACGGTGCACGAGAGCGACATGGACGTCGTCGTGCAACCCGGCATCACGCGAAAGCAGCTCAATACAGAGCTGCGCGGCACCGGACTTTTCTTCCCGATCGATCCCGGCGCCGACGCTTCGATCGGCGGCATGACGTCGACGCGCGCGTCCGGCACCATGGCAGTCCGCTACGGCACCATGAAGGACAATGTCATCGCGCTCGAGGTGGTGCTGGCGGACGGCCGCGTCATCCGCACCGCCAGGCGCGCCCGCAAATCGGCCGCCGGCTACGATTTGACGCGTCTGTTCGTGGGCGCGGAAGGCACACTCGGCATCATCACCGAGATCACGCTGAAGGTGCATCCCGTGCCGCAGGCGATCTCGGCCGCGGTTTGCAGCTTTGAGACCCTGCAGGATGCCGTGAACACCGCGATGTCGGTGATCCAGTCCGCGATCCCCGTGGCCCGCATCGAGCTGCTCGACGACGTCATGATGCGCGGCATCAATGCCTACGCCAAGCTCGGCTATCGCGAAGCCCCGACGCTGTTCTTCGAATTCCATGGCTCGGAGACATCAGTCGCTGAGCAGGCCGAGGCCGCGCAGGCGGTTGCCGCCGACCATGGCGGTCACGGCTTTGCCTGGGCGAAGGCGCCGGAAGACCGCAGCCGGCTCTGGCACGCCCGCGACAACACGCTCTATGCGGGCCTGGGCCTGCGGCCGGGCGCACGCGCGGTGATCACCGATGTCTGCGTGCCGATCTCGCGGCTGGCGGAGTGCCTGACCGAGACCCGCCGCGACGCGGACGAGCAAGGTTTTATCGCCCCGATCGTCGGCCATGTCGGCGATGGCAATTTCCACATGCTGATCCTGATCGACCCTGCGAAGCCGGAGGAGACCGAAGGCGCCAAGGCGCTTCAGGCCCGCATGGTTGCCCGCGCCATTGCTATGGACGGCACCTGCACCGGCGAGCACGGTATCGGGCTTGGCAAGATCGACTATCTCACCGACGAGCTCGGCGAGGCCGTCGACGTGATGCGGTCGATCAAGACCGCGCTCGATCCAAACGGCCTGATGAACCCCGGAAAGATTTTTGCGGGCGGAGCGCGCGCATGAGCAACGCCGCATTGGCCATCAAGTCTTCCCCACCCGTCCCGCTGCTCGAGCTGCGCAGCATCAGCAAGGAGTTTCCTGGCGTCAAGGCGCTCGACGACGTGTCCTTTGCCGTCTTCCCCGGCGAAGTCCACATGCTGCTCGGCGAGAACGGCGCCGGCAAGTCGAGCCTCATGAAGGTGCTGTGCGGCGCCTACCGCGCCGATGCCGGTGAGTTCTACTATCAGGGCGAGCAGGTCGCGATCAATTCGACGGCGGATGCGCGGAAGCTCGGCATCGCCGTGATCTTCCAGGAATTCTCGCTCGTCCCCCATCTCGATATCGCCCAGAATATCTTCCTCGGCCGCGAACCGCGGGGGCGCATCCCCGGCACCATCGACCGCCGCAAGATTCTGGCCGACGCCAGGCGCGTGCTTGGCACGATCGGGTTCGAGATCGATCCCTCCACCATTGTCAACAAGCTGGGGGTGGCGCAGCAGCAGATGGTCGAGATCGCCAAGGCGATCAGCCAGAACGCGCGCATCCTCGTCATGGACGAGCCGACGGCGGCGCTGTCCGACCGCGAGACCGAACTGCTGTTCGCGCTGATCGCGCGGCTGAAGGCCGACGGCGTCGCCATCGTCTATATCTCGCACCGCATGGCGGAGGTGTTCGCGCTCGGCGACCGCATCACCGTGCTGCGCGACGGCCGCCGCATCGACGGCGTTCGCCCCGCCGATGTCACGCCGGACCAGCTCGTCCGCATGATGGTCGGCCGCAACGTCGACATGACCTATCCGCGCAACTTTGCCGACAAGCCCGGCGAGCTGCTGCTGGAGGTCAAGGGCCTCAGTTCAATCACCGGCATCTCCGACATCAACATCGAGGTCCGCCGGGGCGAGATCGTCGGCCTCTGCGGCCTGGTCGGCTCCGGCCGCAGCGAGGTCGCGCGCGCCATCTTCGGCGCCGATCCTGCAAGCTCCGGCGAGATCGTCTTCGACGGCAAGTCCATGTCGGGCGAGCCTGATCTCGCCGCCCGCCGCGGCATCGCGCTGATCCCCGAGAGCCGCAAGAGCGAAGGCCTCGCGCTGCTGCGGTCGGTGAGCGACAATCTGGTGGTGTCGGCGTTGCGAAAACTGTTTCCGAACGGCCTGTTCGATCAGGGCAGTGCACAGCGCACGTCCGACGGCCTGATCCGGCAGCTTCGCATCGCGACGCCCAGTGCGCGCCAGACCGTCGGCCTGCTTTCCGGCGGCAATCAGCAAAAGGTCGTGATTGGCAAATGGCTCGCCGCCGGCTCAAAACTCTTCATCTTCGACGAACCGACGCGGGGCATCGACATCGGCGCCAAGTCCGAGATCTTCGCCTTGATCGACCGGCTTGTCGCCGAAGGCGCGGCGGCGCTGATGATCTCGTCCGAGCAAGTCGAGATCTGCCACGTCTGCGACCGCGCCTATGTGATGCGCGAGGGGCGCATCGCCGGGCACCTGACGCGCAGCGAATTGACCGAGGAGAACATCGTGCGACTGGGGATGCATCATGCGTGAAGCGGCGGTCGTTTCCCAACCCAATCCGCTGCAACGCATTCCGGGCGTAGCCATCGTGCTGGTGCTGCTGGTTACGCTGTTCAGCACGATTGCACCCGGCTTCCTCTCGGTCGCCAACCTCTCCAACGTGCTGGTGCAATCGACAATCCTGACCATGCTCGCGCTGCCGATGACGCTGATCATCATGACCGAAGGGCTGGACCTGTCGATGGGCGCGGTGCTGACGCTCACCTCGCTCTGCGTCGCGATCGTGTCGCTGGCGACCCAGTCGATGCTGCTGGGCCTCGGTGCCGGGCTTCTCGTCGGCATGGCCTTCGGCATCGCCAACGGCTGGCTGGTGGCGATCCTCGGCATTCCGCCCTTCGTTGCGACGCTCGGCACGCTCGGCATGGCGCAGGGCCTGTCGCTGATCGTTAGTGACGGCCAGAGCGTGGTCGGCATCCCCCACAGCGTGCGTGACATCTATTCGGCGACCCTTCTGGGAGTGCCCGTGCCGATCGTGATGGCGCTCGTGACCTATGCCGCCTTTCACGGCCTGCTCTATCACACCCGCTTCGGCACCTACATCTTCGCGCTCGGTGGCAATCGGGAGGCGCTGCGCTACGCCGGCCTCTCGCCCAACCGGCTGCTGATCGCGGTCTATGCGATCGGAGGCGCGATGGCCGGGATCGCCGGCCTGCTGATGACCGCGCGGATGAACTCGGGCCATCCCACTGCCGGCCTCGGTCTCGAATTCGATGCCATCGCGGCCGTCGCCGTCGGCGGCACCTCGTTCGAGCGCGGCAATGGCTGGCTGCTCGGCACATTGCTCGGCGTGATCTCCGTTGGCGTCTTGCGCAACGGACTGAACCTGATCTCGCTGCCGTCCTCCGTTCAGGTCGCGAGCGTCGGCGTCCTCGTCATCGTCGCGCTGTTCCTCGATGGCCTCAGGAGCCGCGCATGAGCGACATCACCAAGGACGCCATCGCCCCGCCCCGTTCCTTCCTGTCGCAGGATGCGATGCAGGCGTTCTATCGCCTGCTCGCGGCGCTGCTGATCTGCGCGGTGCTCGCCGTTCTCAGCGATTCCTTCCTGAGCCTCGGCAACATCCTCAACGTGCTCAGGCAGGCAAGCCTGACCTTCTTCATCGCTTCGGGCCTGACGCTGGTGGTCCTGACCGCAGGCCTCGATCTCTCCGTCGGCGCCAATGTCGCGCTGTCGGCCTGCATCGCGGGGACCGTGATTCACAAGACCGGCTCGCCGGCGCTTGGCGTCCTCACCGGGCTGGCCTGCGGCGGCATCGTCGGGCTGCTCAACGGCGTGATGGTCACAGCGCTGCGTATCCCCTCCTTCATCGCCACCTATGGCATGCTTTGGGTGCTGAACGGCCTCACCTATTGGTACATGGCGGGCGAAACCCTTCACGGCTTTCCGGCAGGCTTCCGCCAGATCGGTAGCGGCTATCTGTTCGGCCTGCCGATCCCGGTCTACCTGTTGCTGGTGTTTCTGGGGATCGGAACGCTGTTTGCGCAGCGCACGATCTGGGGCCAGGAGATCTATGCCATCGGCGCCAATCCGGTCGCGGCACGGCTCTCCGGCATCCCGGTCGCGCGGCGCCTGCTGCTGGTCTACGCCGTCTCCGGCACCATGGCGGGCCTTGCCTCGATCATCTTCCTGTCGCGGCTCAACTCGGCGGAGGCCGATATCGGCGAAAGCCTGACGCTGCCGGCGATCGCGGCGGTGCTGATCGGCGGCACCTCACTGTTCGGCGGCGTCGGCACTGTGTTCGGCACCTTCATCGGGGCGCTGATCCTGACGCTGGTGCTGAACGGCATGAACCTGTTGTCGGTCAGCGCCAACTGGCAGCCGCTCGTCACCGGCATCATCGTCATCCTCGCGGTCTGGCTCGACATGAAGACCCGCCGCCGTGCGCAATGAGTCTTAGAAATCCAACAAGCAAAATGAGGGATGGAGGCAACATGAAACAGAAACTGGGTTACCTGGCACTACCGCTATTGGTGGCTGCGGCGTTCACCACCGAAGTCCGGGCCGACGGCGAGACCATCGCCGTCTTCACCAAGAACCAGACCAATCCGTTCTTCCAGACGGTGCGGGTCGGCGCCGACAACATGGCGAAGACGCTGAACGCCAAGACGCTGCAATACATCCCGACCAAGCCGGATTCGATCCCCGAGCAGCTCAGCCAGATCGAGGACGTCGTGGTGAAGAAGCCCAGCGCCATCGTCTTCACGCCGGTCGACTACAAGGCGATGGTCCCCGGCGTCGAGAAGATCAACGACGCCAAGATCCCGGTGGTCAACATCACCGACCGCTCCGCCGGCGGCAAGTTCGTCTCCTTTGTCGGCGCCGATGATTACAGCCTTGGACTGGAGACCGCACGCTTCATGCTCAAGACGCTGGGCGGCAAGGGCAACATCGTCATCATCGAGGGCGTCAAGGGCTCGCTGACCAATGTCGATCGGGTCCGCGGCTTCAACGACGCGTTGAAGGAGAACGCCGGCGCAAAACTGCTGGCCTCGCAGCCCGGCAACTACCAGCGCCTGCAGGCGCTCCAGGTGATGGAAAATCTGATGCAGTCGAATGCCCAGATCGACGGCGTGCTCGCCGCCAACGACGCCATGGCGGTCGGCGCGATCGAGGCGCTCGACGGCGCCAACCGGAAAGCCCAGGTGATCGGCATCAACGGCACCAAGGAGGCGATCGATGCGATCAAGTCCGGAAAACTGCTCGCAAGCGGCGATTACAACGGATTCGCGCAAGGCTGCCTTGGCACCATGATGGCGATCCGGAGCTTGCGCAGCCAGCCGGTCATCGCCGAGATCGTGCTGAAGCCGACCGTCATCACCAAGGACAATTACCAGCCGTTCGACGTGCCGCTGGAGCAACGGAACTGCCCGACTTTCGAGGAAGCCAGCAAGCTCGGCGGCAAGTAGACCAGTTGATCAGGAGCACGGACGGCCGCGCTCGCGGCCGTCCCAAGAATCCGCAACAAACGGAGACCACCATGCTGTTCGCCATTCACGCCCTCGACCGCGCGGGCGCGCTGCCGACCCGGCTCGCCAATTACGATGCCCATAAGGCTTTCCTGAGCGACACCTCGCGCTTCGGCGTCAAGATCGTGATGTCAGGGCCCCTCGTTTCCAACGACGGCGCGACCATGATCGGCAGCCTGTTCCTGATCGAGGCACCGGGCCGTAGCGAGGTCGAAGCCTTCAACCACGCAGATCCCTTTGCCGCGGCCGGCATCTGGGACAAGGTCACGATCACGGGTTTTCTGCGCCGCCAGGGCTGACCGGCCAAAACAAAAATCTCGAAAACAACCCCATGCACAGTAGAACGGCGTTGTTTTAGCTTACGAATTTTCGACGCAAACGGCTTTGACGCGTCGGGCAAAACAGGGGCATGATGCCATCATCGCGGGATTGCCGCTCCCTGCCCCACCCGGACTTGACGCAAGCGCAGACAGCTAGCCGCTCATCGCTGTCGCACCGTCCTCGAGATGGCACGCCACCCACTGCTCCGGTCCGGCGGCGCGTAGCGCCGGCTCCTCCGTGCGGCAGCGGTCGAACACCAACGGGCAACGGGTGTGGAAGCGGCATCCGCTCGGTGGGTTGATCGGGCTCGGCACGTCGCCCTTGAGGATGATGGGATTGCGCTGGGCTCCCGGCTCCGGCAGCGGCACGGCCGAGAGCAGCGCCTTGGTGTAAGGATGCCTTGGCGCGGCGAAGATCTCGTAGCGCGGGGCCACTTCGACGATCTTGCCCAGATACATCACGGCGACGCGATGGGTCATATGCTCGACGATCGCGAGATCATGGCTGATGAACAGCAGCGCCAGGCCGAACTCGCGCTGGAGATCCTGCAAGAGATTAACGATCTGCGCCTTCACGGAGACGTCGAGCGCCGAGACCGCCTCGTCGCAGACGATCAGCTCGGGCTCGGCCGCGAGCGCCCGCGCAATGCCGATGCGCTGACGCTGGCCGCCGGAGAATTCGTGCGGCCTGCGGTTCAACGCCTCGCGCGGCAGGCGGACCGTGTCCATCAGCGCCGTCACGCGGGTTTCGAGATCGATCGCGGATTTGGCCAGGCCGAAATTGCGGATCGGCTCGGCCAGGATGTCGCGCACGCGCATGCGCGGGTTGAGGCTCGAGAACGGGTCCTGGAACACCACCTGCACGCGGCGGCGCATCTGGCGCATCGTGCTCGGATGGGCGTCGTCGATCCGCTGGCCGTCGAGGATGACTTGCCCCGCGGTGATGTCGAACAGGCGCAAAACGGCGCGGCCGACCGTCGACTTGCCGCAGCCGGATTCACCGACCAGCGACAGCGTCTCGCCCTTCGCGATTTCGAAGGAGACGCCGTCCACCGCATAGACCCATTCGGACTTGCGGCCGAACAGGCCTTTCTTGACCGGAAAATGCTTCTTGAGGTCGTTGACCTGGAGCAGCGGAGGACTCATGCCGCGACGGCTCCTTTGGCAGCGTAGTGGCAGGCGGCGACGTGACGGGGCCCCTTCTCTTCGAGCCCCGGCGCGTACTGCCGGCAGAGATCGGTCGCGAGCGCGCAGCGGCCGGCGAAGACGCAGCCGACGATGGGCTTGCGCAGATCAGGCACCTGCCCGGGGATCTCTGCCAGCCGCCTCGCGGTGCCGGTCAGCGATGAGCCGAGCCGCGGCACCGCACCGAGCAGGCCTTGCGTATAGGGGTGCCGCGGCGAGCGGAACAGCTCGGCCACCGGCGCCTCCTCGACCTTGCGGCCGGCATACATGACCATGACGCGCTCGGCGATCTCGGCGACCACGCCGAGATCGTGGGTGATCAGGATGATCGCAGCACCAACCCGGTGCTTCAGGTCCAGCATCAGCTTCAGGATCTGCGCCTGGATCGTCACGTCGAGCGCGGTGGTCGGCTCGTCCGCGATCAGGAGTTTTGGATTGCAGGCGAGCGCGATGGCGATCATGACGCGCTGGCGCATGCCGCCGGAGAGCTGATGCGGATATTCGGTCACGCGCCGCTTCGGTTCGGGAATGCCGACCAGCGTCAGCATCTCCACGGCGTGGGCCTCGGCGGCCTGCTTGTCCAGGCCCTGATGGATCATCAGCGTCTCGCGGATCTGCCGGCCGACCGTCAGCACCGGGTTGAGGCTCGTCATCGGCTCCTGGAAGATCATCGAGATGTCGTTGCCGCGGATCGCGCGCATCTCGCGATCGGACAGCTGCAGCAGGTCCCGGCCGGCGAAGCGGATGGCGCCCGCGATTTTGCCCGGCGGCTCCGGGATCAGCCGCATCAGCGACATCGAGGTCACCGACTTGCCGCAGCCGGACTCGCCGACGATGGCGAGCGTTTCTCCCTCGTTGACATGAAAGGACACGCCGTCCACCGCGCGGTTGATGCCGCTGGGTGTCCGAAAGTGGGTTTGCAGATTGTCGACTTCGAGCAAAGCCATCGCGATCAGCCCCTTGACATCATCAGAGGCTTTTGGCCATGCGCGGGTCGAGCGCATCGCGAAGGCCGTCGCCGAGCAGGTTCACGGCGAGCACGGTGACGGACAGGAAGGCCGCCGGAAAGAACACGATGTAGGGCTTGACCTGCCACAGCGCGCGTCCCTCGGCCATGATGTTGCCCCAGGACGGAATGGTGGGCGGCGTGCCCGCGCCGATGAAGGACAGGATCGCCTCCGTGATCATGGCGCTGGCGCAAATATAAGTCGCCTGCACCAGCATCGGCGCCAGCGTGTTGGGCAGGATATGGCGCAGGATGATCATCGGCGTCCGCGTGCCGCAAGCCACCGCCGCATCCACATAAGGCTGCTCGCGCAGCGACAGCACGACGCTGCGCACGAGGCGCGAGACGCGCGGAATTTCGGCAACGGTAATCGCCAGGATGACGTTGCCGACACTGGCGCGCGTGAGCGCCATCAACGCGATCGCGAGCAGGATCGGCGGGATCGACATCAGGCCGTCCATGAAGCGCATCAGAATGCCGTCGGCCCAGCGGATGAAGCCGGAGACGATGCCGATGGCGAGGCCGACGGCGGACGCGCATATCGCAACTGACAGCCCGACCGTGAGCGAGACCCGCGCGCCAAAGAGCACGCGGGAATAGATGTCGCGGCCGAGCACGTCGGTGCCGAACCAGTAGAGAGCCGAGGGCGCCCGCGTGCGCTTGGCCGGCGCGAGCGCGGTCGGATCGACGGTTCCGAGATAGGGCGCGAAGACCGCGATCAAAACGAGCGTCAGCAACAGCGCGCCGCCGAGCGCAATGGTGGGATGGCCGCGCAGGAAGCCGACGAAGCCGCGCCGGATCACGACAGGCCGAAGGATCTCCGGCAGTAGCGGCGCGACGACGAAGCCTGCCGGCAGCGCTTGCGGATTGACGGTCGTGTCGGTCAATAGCGGATCCTCGGGTCAACGAGCGTGTAGATGACGTCGATCATCAAATTGACGAGGACGTAGACGAAGCTGAACAGCAGCACGATGCCCTGGATCACGGGATAATCGCGGCGCAGGATCGCGTCGATCGTGAGCCGGCCGAGACCGGGGATCGCGAACACGCTTTCGGTGACGACCGCGCCGCCGATCAGGAGCGCGATCCCGATCCCGATCACGGTCACGATCGGGACCGCCGCGTTCTTCAATGCGTGGATGAACAGGATGCCGCCCTGCCCCAGACCCTTGGCGCGCGCGGTGCGGATATAATCCTGCTGCAACACTTCGAGCATGGTGGCCCGGGTGATGCGCGCGATCAGCGCGATATAGACGCAGCCGAGCGCGATTGACGGCAGGATCAGGTTCTGCAGCCAGGGCCAGAGACCCTCGGTGAGCGGCGTATAGCCCTGTACCGGAAGCCATTCGAGCTCCAGCGCGAAGACGTAGGCGAGGACATAGCCGACGACGAAGACCGGCAGGGAGAAGCCGAACACGGCGAAACCCATGATGGCGCGGTCGATCAGGCTGCCGGCCTTCCACGCCGCGACCACGCCGAGCGGCACTGCGATCACGATCGTAAGCAGGAGCGTGATGATCATGAGCGACAGCGTCGGCCCCAAACGCTGCCCGATCATCGTCGAGACCGGCAGATTGGTGAAGATCGAGGTCCCGAGATCGCCGTGCAGGATGCGCCAGACCCAGCTTCCGAACTGGATCAGGAAGGGCCGATCGAGGCCGAGGCCCTGACGGATGCGCTCCACATCCTCCGGGCTTGCCTGATCGCCCGCGATCACCACGGCGGGATCGCCCGGCGCGATGTAGAGCAGGCTGAATACGAACAATGCGACGATCGCCATCACCGGGAGGGTGGCGACGATGCGCCGGAGGATGTAGGAGAGCATCTGGTCTTATCGCACGATCATGCGGACTTCGATACACCCCAGAAGAAGGGCAATGGTCCCTTGGCAATGCCGGAGATGTTCTTGCGCCAGGCGGTGTAGCTCAGGAAGAAGCCGGTCGGCGCATAGACGACATCATCCATCGCCGCCTTGTTGAGGCGACCGATGGCGGCCTTCTCCTCGTCGATGTTCTTGGCCTCGAACCAGGACGTGACCTCTTTTTCGGTGGCGGGGCTGTTGGGCCAGCCGAACCACGCCTTGTCGCCATTGGCGCGAATGGCGGTGTAGGGCGCCGGATTGGTGCAGTCCGCGCCCGCATGCCAGGTGTGGAACATATTCCAGCCACCCTGTCCCGGCGGGGTCTTCGCGGCGCGGCGGGAGCCGACCGTGCCCCAATCGGTCGCGACGAAGTCGACATTCATGCCGAGCTGCTTCAGGAGGTCCGCGGTGACGTCGCCCTGCGCCTTGGTGATCGGCTGGTCCTGCGCCACGAGGCAGGTGACCGGCTGACCGGAATAGCCGCTCTCCGCGAGCAGCTTCTTGGCCGCGTCAAGATTGCGCTTACCCTTCAGGATATCACCGCCCATTTCGCTATAGAGCGGTGTATCCGGCGTGAAGAAGCCAGGCAGCGGTTTCCAGAGCGAATTGTCGTCGCCGACGATCGCGCGCATATAGTCTTCCTGGTTCATCGCCATCAACACCGCGCGACGCGCCCGCACGTCGTTGAAGGGCGGATACAGGAAGTTCATTCGGAACGAGCCGATATTGCCGAGGGGATCGCCGATATCGACGCTGATGTTCTTGTTCTTCTTCAGGACAGGCACGAGATCCGCGATCGGGCTCTCCCACCAGTCAACCTCGCCGTTTTGCAGCGCAGCCGCAGCGGTCGCCGCATCCGGCATCACAATCCATTCGACGCGATCGACCAGGATCTGCTTGCCGCCGGCAAGCCATGACGCCTTCTCCTGCCGCGGCACATAGTCGGCGAATTTCTCGAACACGGCTTTCGCACCGGGCACCCACTCGCCCTTCGCGAACTTCATCGGCCCGGAGCCGACATACTCGCCGATCTGCTTGAATGGGTCGGTCTGCGCGATGCGCTCCGGCATGATGAAGGCGCAAGGCGAATTGTTCTTGCCGAGCGCGTAGAGCATCTTCGGGAAAGGCTGCTTCAATACCCATTTGAAGGTGCGGTCGTCGACGGCCGTGAGCTCCTGCTGCAGCCCCTTGAGCATCAGGCCCATCGGATCACGCGCGGCCCAGCGCGTCAGGCTCGCAACGACGTCCTTGCTCAGAACCGGCTCGCCGTCATGAAACTTGAGTCCTGGCCGAAGCTTGAACGTCCAGATCGTGCCGTCGTCGCTCACTTGCTCGGATTCGACCATCTGCCGTTGTGGCGTCAGTGTTGAATCGATGCCATAGAGCGTGTCCCAGACCAGCGCCGCCGCATTGCGCACCACGTATTGCGTGCCCCAGATCGGGTCGAAATTGGCGAGGTTGGCCTGTGGCACGAAACGCAGGGTGCGGGCCGAAGCGCCTTGCGAAAGCGCCGGAGCCGAGATGCCGGTCAAGGCCAGACCGCCCGCGCCGGCCAGTCCCTTCAATACGGTCCTGCGATCCATGAAATCCTCCCAGTAATGTCGTGATGCCAGCCATTCGTTGGCCAAGGGCAGGTGAAACCGAAGTCCGTTAGCTTGCAAATGGTATGCCAGTAACCCGGCCCTCGCCAGCGGGATATCACCGCTTTTTGGCTCGACCGGAGATCAAAGAGCGGTCGCCATTGCCGGTCCGCTCTCGAAATGGGGGATCGCCTCGACCAGCTTGCGCGTGTAGTCCGTTTTCGGATTGTCGAACAGCGCCCGGCTCTCCCCCTGCTCGACGATGCCGCCATTGCGCAGCACGATGGTGCGGTCGCAGAGCATGCGCACCACGTTGAGATCGTGGCTGACGAACAGCAACGCGATATCGTTCTCGCGCCGCAAGCGGTCGAGCAGTTGCAGCACCACCGCCTGCACGGAGACATCGAGCGCGGCCGTGGGCTCGTCCAGCACCAGGAGCCGCGGCCGGCAGGCGATGGCGCGCGCGATGCCGACGCGGGCCTTCTGGCCGCCGGAGAGCTGATGCGGAAAGCGCGGCAAAAGATCCAGCGGCAGTCCCACGCGCTCGGCGCATTCCTCCACCCGCTGCCACAATTCTTTGCCCGCTCGGAGACCGGCGAGCCGCATCAGGGGATGGGCGATGCAGTCGAAAGCGGTGAAGCGCGGGTTAAGGCTCTCGTTCGGGTCCTGGAATACCATCTGGATGTCTTTGCGAAAGCGCGAGCGGTGAAAGTCGCGCGATGCCACATGACCGATCGACTGTCCCTCGAACACGATATCGCCTTCGCTCGGATCAATCAGACGGCAGATCATGCGCGACGTCGTGCTCTTGCCGGACCCGGATTCGCCGACGAGCCCGACGCTCTCACCGCCGGCC
This sequence comes from Bradyrhizobium sp. 21, assembly GCF_023073335.1. Classification (GTDB taxonomy): domain Bacteria; phylum Pseudomonadota; class Alphaproteobacteria; order Rhizobiales; family Xanthobacteraceae; genus Bradyrhizobium. The sequence continues at coordinate 608,863 of NZ_JADPJG010000002.1, read as the reverse complement.
ATCGTCATAGAGAAGTCCGCAACCGCCGCGGACCCCTGGTCGAAACGTTTTGCGAGTTTCCGCACCTCGAGCAAAGGCGGAGTGCCGTGCGCGGCCGGCGGCCTGGCGTTGCTCACGACGGCTGCGTGGCGTTCCCACTCCTCCGCCGTCACGAGATCCTCGATGCGCGAGGTCGCGGTGGGGGATGCCGCAACCAGGCGCTTCGTGTAGGCGTGCCGCGGGGCGCCAAAGAGGGTTTTCGGGCTTGCCTCCTCGACGATGCGGCCGTGCTCCATGACGGCAATGCGGCGGCAGTATCGCGCCGCGAGCCCGAGATCGTGCGTGATCAGGATCGTGGCCATGCCGCGCGCGGCGGCAATGTCCGCCAGCAGGTCCATCACCACCTTCTGCGTGGTGACGTCGAGGCCGGTGGTCGGCTCGTCCGCGATCAGAAGCGCGGGATTGCAGGAGATCGCGATCGCGATCATGACGCGCTGGCACATGCCGCCGGAGAGCTCGTGCGGATAGGCGTTCATCCGCTGCTCGGGATCGCGGATCTGGACCGCGCGCAACAGGTCGAGCGCCTCGGCGCGGGCGGCGTCCTTCGATATCCGCTTGTGGGTGAGGATCGCGTCCGCGATCTGCAGGCCGATCGCCCGGATCGGATTGAGCGCCGCCCGCGGGTTCTGGAAGATCATCGACATCGCAGCGCCCTGGAGCTGACGCAGGTCGTCGCCCCTGAGCTTGGTGACGTCCTGCCCGCGAAAGAGAATCTTTCCGGCGGTGACACGGCCAGCCGTATCCAGGAGCCGCGTCGTTGCAAAGCCGGTGACGGACTTGCCCGAGCCACTCTCGCCGACGAGGCCGAGCATCTCGCCTGCCTCGACCGCGAGCGTGACCCCGCGTACGGCCTCGACCATGCCACGCCGTGTCGAGAACGAGACGTGGAGGTCCTCGATGCTGAGCAGAGACTGGCTCATGTCCGCATACGCGGATCGAGAATGTCCCGCATCCCGTCACCGAGCAGGTTGAAGCACAGCACCGCCATCATCAATGCAAGGCCCGGAAAGGCCACCAACCACCACCTGCCGGTCGAGATGAAGCGCGCGCCTTCCGCGACCATGATGCCCCATTCCGGCGTCGGCGGCTTGACGCCGAGGCCGATGAAGGACAGGCCGGCGGCGTTCAGGATCGCCCAGCCGAGATTGAGCGAGATCTGCACCGCCATCGCCGGCAGGATGTTCGGCAGCAGGAAGCGCAGCACCACCGAGAAATGGCTCTCGCCGCAGGCCCGCGCCGCCTCCACCCAGCCGACATTGCGCCGGACGTTGACCTCGGCACGCGCGAAGCGGATGTAGAACGGAAGATTGATGATCGCGGTTGCGATCACGATGTTCTCGATCCGGTTGCCGAGAGCCGCGACCATCGCCATCGCCAGCACGAACAGTGGAAAGGCCATCATGACATCGACGAAGCGGCCGACCGCGCGATCGAGCTTGCCGCCGGCATAGCCGCAGAAAGAGCCGACGACGGCGCCGATCAGGAAGGAGATGCCGACCGCGGAGACCGCAATCGCCAGGTCAAGCCTTGCTGCGATGACGAGACGACTGAACACGTCGCGCCCGAGCTGGTCCGTGCCGGCGATGTGCGCAGCGCTCGGCGGCAGCAGCGCCTCCGAGACATTGGAGACCACGGGATCATACGGCACGATCCACGGCCCGAAGATCGCGACCAGGACGAACAGCAGGACGCCCGTCGCGGCGACGGCGGTGAGCGGGTTGCCGCGCAAAATCCAGACCGAATGGCGGAGGGTTGCGCTGGTCATCCGATCGACACCCTGGGATCGGCGATGCCGTAGCAGATATCGACGACCAGGTTGACCAGCACGAAGATGCTCGCCATCAGCAGCACGAAACCCTGCACCGGCGCATAGTCCGAGGACAGCAGCGCATCGAGCGCGTAGGAGGCAACGCCAGGCCAGGAGAACACCTTCTCCACCAGCACATTGGCGCCCAGCATGGTCGAGAACACGATGCCGGCGATGGTGATGACGGGCAGGATCGCGTTGCGCAGCGCATAGGTGACGACCACCTTATGCCAGGACAACCCGACCGAACGCGCGGTGCGCACGAAGTCGCTGCCGAGCGAGACCAGCATCGAGGCACGCGTGATCCGCGCCAGCGGCGCGATGACGAACAGCGCCATGCTCACCGCCGGCAGGATCAACTGCCTGCAGGCCGCCCACCAGCCCTCGATATCTCCCGCGAGCAGGAAATCGATCGACAGGAAACCGGTGCGCTGCGGCGGCAGCGAGGTGAAGACATCGATCCGCCCGGTCGGGTCAGGCGAAAGACCGAGCAGATAGTAGAAGACATAGATCAACAGCAGGCCCGACACGAAGGTCGGCACGCAGACGCCGAGCGCGCAGAACAGCCGTACGCCGTGGTCGATGGCCGACCCCGGCCGCAGCGCCGCGACCACGCCGAGCGGTACCGCCGCGATCAACGCGATCAGCAGCGCCGTGAAGGTGAGCTCCAGCGAGGCCGGCAGCCGCTCGCGCAGATCCTTCAGCACCGGCTGCCCGGTCATCATGGAGCGGCCGAGATTGCCGTGGCCGATGTCGGACAGATAGAACACGAGCTGCTCCGGCACCGACTTGTCGAGCCCCATCTGCTTGCGGATCTGCTCGATCTCCTCCTTGCCGGCGTTCGGCCCCGAGGCGAAGAACACCGCGGGGTCTCCGGGAAGGACGCGCATCAGCAGAAAGGTGAAGACCAGCACACCGAACAATGCCGGCAGCGAGGACAGAAGCCGCCTGCCCGCCCGCACCATCGTTGCGCCAAGTCCGGTCATCACCTTTCGAAGCTCCACTTATTTGCGGGCATCATTTGCGGCTGACGTCGCGGTAGTCGACCTGACGATGGAACTCGTAGGTATAACCCTCGATCGACGACGCCATCACCGCGTCCTGGTTCGGCTGCCACAGCGGGATCTGCGGCATCTCGCTGAAATGGATGGCGTTGAGCTTGCGGCCATCCTCCTCGTATTTGGCCTTGTCCGGCTCGAAGCGGGCTTCCTGCGCGATCGCGACCAGTTCGGGATTGCTGATCGAGCTGTAGTTCCAGCGCTGATTGCCGGTGTAGAAGTTGCGGTAGAAGTAGTCGGTCGAGGGCAGCCAGGCGACGATGCCCTCGGTGAAGAAGGGCAGCTTCTTCTCGTTGATCTGCGTCGACATCTGCGCGTCCGGCAGCTTCTGGATGTCGACCTTGATCCCGATCTTGGCAAGCGATTCCTTCACCAGAGCCGCCATCGGCTCCGCGGTCGAGGCCTGGCCGACATTGAAGCTGAAGGTGGTCGAGAAGCCTTCGGGAAGCCCGGCGGCCTTGAGATATTCCCTCGCCTTGTCGAGATCGGTCTTCACCGGCGCCTGGAACGGATAGATGCCGTTCAGCGGCTTGCCGTCCGGCCAGGTCGCGCCGAACAGCGGCGCACCGCGGCCGAACAAGGCGGCCTTGAACATGTCGTCATAGGGCAGCGCGAAGGCAATGGCGCGGCGGACGTTGACGTTGTCGAAGGGCGGGATCTGGTTGTTCATCGAGACGAAGGTGATCGAATTGTATTGCGGCGTCGAGACCACCTTGAGCTTGCCTTTGGCCTCGAGCGACTGCACGTCGCTGGCCTGGAGATCGACGACGATATCGGCATCACCGCGCTCGACCAGATTGGCGCGGGTCGCCGGTTCCGGCACGGACTGCACGATCACGCGCTTGAAGAACGCCGGCTTGTCGGGCGTGCCGCGATTCCAGTCCTCGTTGCGCTTGATGATCACCTGCTCGCCGGGCTTGAACGTCTCGATCACATAAGCGCCGCTGCCTGCGGTGTGCTCCTTCAGCCAGGCGGTCGCCCAGGGATCCTCCGCGGTCGCATGCTCCTTGGCCAATTTCGAGTTGATGATCATCGGGTAGACCGTGGCGAGATTCGGCAGCGCGAGCTTGTCGGGCTTGGGCAGCGTCACCTCGATCGTGAGGGGGTCGATGACCTTGAACTGGTCGGCGGACGTCAACGATCCCGTCAGCAATTGCGCCTTGCCGAGGATCGGCGCGGTGACGCAGCGGTCGAGCGACCATTTGACGTCCTCGGCGGTCACCGGCGTGCCGTCCTGGAACTTGGCATCCTTGCGCAGGCGAAACGTCAGCTTCAGCCCGTCGGGACTGACGTCGTAGGATTCGGCGAGCTCGCCGGTGATCTTGTCGAGATCGAACACCCATTTGCCGTTGAGCTGCTTGCGGCCGAATGCCACCAGCCGGTCGTAGGTGCTCATGCTCAGCGCAAAGGACTCGCGCGTCGAACCCGGAATGTTTGGATCGAGCGTGTTGACGGATGCGCCGGTCACATAGCGCAATGTCTCCGCCCGGGTTTGCGCTTGCGAAGGCGCGGCGGCGATGAGCAGCAACGCGGTGATGGCGAGCACCGAGGATGCCGGCCTGAAAGACACAAAACGCATTCGTTTTCCCCAAGAATTTCGACAACAACGCCAGCAGGACAGCTTAAGAAAGAAGCAAGTTGCGCGCCAGTCTCATCAGGCGCGCTTGTGGAGGTTTCGTCGCGGCGGCGCATGGATAATCATCGCGATTCCCCCAAGTCTCGCGCTGGCCGTGTGACCACCGCCTGCGGCACGTCATAGGCGCCGAGCGAAGCCCAATGCCGGGCCACATCGGCACGGAACAGGCCGCGCGTCAGGCCGTGCACCAGCTTGGGGACAGCGGTCGTCATCGCGTTGATCGACGATCCGGAGGGACCAAAACTCATGGTGGAGGCGATGGCGAAGAGATGGATCTCGGAGATCCACGGCGTCTCGCCCGGCGCGCGCTCAGTGAAGGCGTAATCATCGGCGAGATAGGGAAAGCGGCCGAGCCGCGCGTTGCGCTCGTCCTCAGGCGGCTGATAGCGATCGGCCCATGTCGCGATATTGCTGGCAAATCGGCGCAACTCGCCCCGCTCGGCGAAGTTCATGTCGATGCCGGTGCCGCAGATGACAAAATCCGCCGTGACGAGGCCGCGCGGCGTTTGCAATTCGATGCCACCGTCGGTCTGCCTGACAGCCTCGACCGGCGCAGCCTCATGCAGCGTGAAATTGGCGTGACGCGCGCAGCGATCATAAGTCGCTTGCGGAAATCCTTCGCGCATTTCCAGGATGGTGCGCATGAAGCGCCAACGCCAGGCATCATCGAGATCGCTCAGATGCCGGAGGAAGCCACGAAAGGTCAACCAACGATAAGGCTGGATCAGCTGGATCTGCGCCCTGCGGCACAGCAGATGCACGTCGGACGCGCCCGCCTCTAGCGCCGTTGCTGCGTTATCGAAGGCGGATGCGCCGGCGCCGATCACCGCCACGCGTTTGCCGCGAAGGTTTTCGAAATCGATGTCGTCTGCGACGGTTGCCACTGAGCCGGCCGGCAGGTCGCGGAGCGGCTCCGGGATCATCCAGCTGCCCATCCCCTCCTGCCCGGTCGCCAGCACGATCTTACGCGCATAGAGCGTCTCGGCGCCATCGGCACGTTTGACATGCGCGGCGAGCAGACCATTGTCCGCGGGCGCAATCTCGAGGAGCTCACTTTCGTTGCGCACGGGCAAGCCGATCGTGCGCCGCAGCCAGAGCAGATAATCGGCCCAATGGCCGCGCGGGATCAGATCCAACGTCTGCCAGCTCTCCCGGCCGAAGCGGGCTTCGTGCCAGGACTGATAAGTCAGGCTCGGGATATCGAGGTCCGGACCGGTACAATCCTTCGGGCTGCGCAGCGTCGGCATGCGGGCATAGGTGAGCCACGGGCCTTCCATCCCTTCCTCGGCCTTGTCCAGGAGCAGGATGTTGCTGACGCGCGAGCGCATCAGCCCGAAGCCGATGGCGATGCCGGATTGTCCGGCGCCGACGATCAGCACATCCAGCGCCGGCTTGCCGTCCGGTCCCGGCTTTGGCGGAAGCCACGCGGCGCCGGGATGGGCGATCCGCGAAAGATCGGCGCGAACGTCCGCTTCGAGTTTGGTCAGCGCGTCACTCATGCGGCGAGCCAACCACCGTCGACCACCATCACGGTGCCAGTCGTGAAGGACGACGCATCGCTGGCGAGATGCAGCGCGGTCTGCGCGATCTCCTCGGCCTCACCGAACCGCTTCATGGCGTGACGGTTGCGCGAGGTTTCGCGAACCTCGTCCGGATTGGCGTGACGGGCAAAGCTGCGGCGGAGCATCGGCGTATCGATCGCGCCCGGCGCGATCGCGTTGACGCGAATGCCGTCGGTCGCGAAATCCACCGCCATCGTGCGGGTCAGGCTGATGATCGCACCCTTGGCGGCGATATAGGCGCTGTTGCCCTTGCCGCCGGCGATGGCGAGCTGCGAGGCAAGCGTGATGATCGAACCGCTCTTCTGCCGCTGCATCTGCGGTACGGCGGCGCGCGCCCACAGCCAGGTGCCGCCGACATTGGTGCGAAACACGGCGTCCCAGTCTTCGGGGCTCGTCGTCAGCACTGTGCCGCCACAAGAGAAGCCGGCGGCGGTCATGAGAACGTCGAGTTGCCCCTGCCGAGCCACGACATCGCCGACGACAGTCTCGGCGAAACCGGCATCGCCGACGTCGCCGACGTGAATCGTTGCCCCGCCTACCAGGCCTAGCGTTTCCTGAAGGCCCGCGGGATCGCGATCGACCAAGGCAAGATGCGCGCCCTCCTCTGCGAACAGCTTTGCGCTGGCACGGCCGATGCCCGAGCCCGCGCCGGTGATGATGGCTGTGCGCCCCTGCAGCCGCATCTCAGATCCACTCCTTGTGCTCAGTCAACCAGGCGTTCATCGCGGCGGCGGACTCGGCGCAGCCGAAGCGCGCGCGCCAGCCGAACTCATCGGCCATCCGCGTCACCGACAGCGGCGCCCGATAAGGCCCATGCAGCTTGATGGCAGTCTTCTCGCCGGGCGCCCCGAGCCGGCAATGCAGACCGGGATTTAACGCCGCAAACGCCTCACCCCATTCCAGCGCAGGCCATAACCCGCCGCGGGAGATGTTGTAGAGCCGATGGCGCGGCCGCTCGGCTTCGATCAGCAGTGCGATGGCTTCGGCCGCGTCCGGCGCGTAGATCCAGTCCCTCATGCCGGCTTCAGGCATCACCGCCGGCTCACCGCGGGCGAACGCGGCCAATATTTGATACTGGAGGCTCGGCGTATCGCGCACCGAGCCGGGCCGCTCCCACGGACCGAACACCGCGCTCAGCCGCACGCTCAGGAAATCGCCGCCGAAGAGTTCGGCATGGCGCGCGACAGATCGTTCCGAAGTGAATTTGCTGATCGCATAGAACGAGACGGGATCGCAGGGCGTGTCCTCGTCCAGAATCTCGACCCGCGCGCCGGCGGCCCCGTAGGCCGATGCTGACGAGAGATTGACGACGCGGCGCACGCCATGACGGATCGCCGCGAGCAGGATCGGGATCTGCGCCATCACGTTGATCTCGAGGACGCGCGCGGTCGAGGCACGCTCGAGCTCGTCGCCAGCCGTGATCGCCGCGCCGAGCACGATGGCATCGCAGCCTTCGGCGATTAGGGCGTCGATGGCTTCCTCGTCATTGATATCGCCTTGAATGACCTTCAGCCGCGCTTCGTAGCCGGCCAGCGATCGTTGTGCGGCTGGCGGCAGCTCTGCGCGATCATACAGCGTCACGTCATGGCGACGCGCGAGCAGCGCCTCCGCAACATTGAGGCCGACAAAGCCGGTGCCGCCGAAGATGACGATCTTCATCGCGCGCACTCCACCTTCACAGCAATTTTGCTCCAAAGTTCCGTTCGGGATCCATGTCCGCGACGAGCCGGCCGGTCGGCTTCGCCGCCTCGCCGCCGCTGCGCGCCAGGAATTTTCCGCTGCCTGCACTCGCGAGACATTTGTCACCGTCGATGATGACGCGGCCGCGCGAGAGCACCGATACCGGCCAGCCCTTCAGCTCGCGGCCCGCAAACGGCGTGTAGCCGGTGAGATCGTGCATCATCTCGTCGGCAATCACGGTCTCGCGATTGGGATCCCAGATCGCGATATCGGCATCGGCACCGACCGCGATCGAGCCCTTGCGCGGATGCAGATTGTAGATCTTTGCCGGCGCTGTCGACGTCAGCTCGACGAATTTTTCAAGACCCAGCCGCCCCTTCGACACCATCGCATCGAACAGCAGCGGCAGCCGCAGCTCTAGCCCCGGCAGGCCGTTGGCGACCTGCTTGAAGTTCGGATTGGGCCCGGCGCGCAGCTTGCCGGTCTCGTCGTAGCGATAGGGCGCGTGGTCCGACGAGATGGTCTGGAGATCGCCGAGGGACAGCGCCTGCCACAGCGCCTCCTGGTCGGCATGCGTCCGCGGCGGCGGGCTGCACATCCATTTGGCGCCTTCGGCGCCGGGCTTGTCGAGATCGGCTGCGGTCAGGAACAGGTATTGCGGACAGGTCTCGGCAAACACCTTCAACCCCTGCCCACGCGAATCGCGGATGACCTTGGCGCCTTCGGCGGTCGAGACGTGGAAGATCATGATCGGCTGGTCGATCAGCGCCGCCATGCCGATCAGCCGGGTAAAAGCTTCCGCCTCCGACACGCGGGCGTGGCTGACGGCATGGTATTTCGGCATCGTGTAGCCGCGCGCCAGCAGCCGCTTCACCATCCAGGCGATGATGCCGTGGTTTTCGGCGTGCGCACACAGCATCGCACCGGATTGACGCGCGGCGAGCAGAATGTCGAGCAACGGCTCGTCATCGACCTTGAGCCGGTCGTAGGTCATGAAGATCTTGATCGAGGCATGTCCCTGCTTCACCAGCGCTGGAATATGCTCCTCGACCGTCTCCTTGGTGGCGTCCGCAATGATCATATGGAACGCGTAGTCGATCACGGCGCCCTTCTTCGCCAGCGCGTGATAGTCCTCCACCACTTGCGGCAGCTTCATGCCGACATGCTGGGCGGCAAACGGGATCACCGTGGTGGTACCGCCGAACGCCGCGGAGACCGTCGCGCTCTCGAAGGTATCGGCGTTCATGATGCCGGCCGCGGACAGTTGCTCGATATGGGCGTGGCTGTCGACCCCGCCGGGCAGCACCAGCTTGCCACGCGCGTCGATCTCGCGCTTGGCTGCCGGAAGGCCGCGGCCGATGGCGACGATGGTCTCACCGGAGATGGCGACATCGGCCTCGAACACATCGGTCGCGGTGGCGACGCGGCCGCCGCGGATGATCAGGTCGTAGGTGGGTTCAGTCATGAGGAACTCCGTGATAGGCTCAAGGCAAGTAACCGCCAATTCGCAGGAAGACCAGCATGTCCCGGCCGCGCATTCTCGTCATCAACCCGAACTCCAACCCTGCGGTCACGCAAGGGCTGGAGGAGGCGCTGAAGCCGCTCGTTTTCGAGGGCGGCCCCGAACTGGTCTGCCAGACGCTGGCCGAGGGGCCGTTCGGTATTGAAAGCCAGGCCGACGTCGATGGCGTCGCGATGCCGCTGCGAAAGCTGGTCGAAGGCGACAACAGTTTTGCCGCCTTCGTCATCGCCTGCTACAGCGACCCCGGTCTTCAGGTCTGTCGCGAAGGCACCGACCGGCCCGTGTTCGGCATCGCCGAGTGCGGCGTGCTGACCGCGCTGGCCCGCGCGGAGAGCTTTGGCGTCATCGCGATCGCCCAGCGCTCGATCCCGCGTCACATGCGCTATCTCAGGCAGTTGGGATTGACCGATCGTCTCGCCGGCGAGCGCCCGCTGAACATGAGCGTCGCGGAAACCGCCTCGGGCGAAGGCACGCTGGCCAAGATGATCGACATCGGCCGCGCGCTGCGCGACGAGGATGGCGCCCGCGCCATCGTGATGGGCTGCGCCGGCATGGCGCGTCACCGCCGCCCGCTCGAAGACGCGCTCGGCATTGCCGTGATCGATCCGACGCAGGCGGCCGTCACCATGGCGCTCGGTACGGTGCAGTTCTCGTATCACTAGGCGTCCTTCAGCTCTTTGGCATCTTGCCGCGCGAGCCATTGCGCGTGGCTTTCGCGGACAAGCGCGAACGTATCCCGCTGCGTCGTGTAGAGATTGCCGAACATGCGGCCGATCGGCCGGTAGGCGTCGAGATCGACATACATATTGGTCTCGTCGACGAGGCCCTCGCGGGCGTGAACCCGGAGCACTTCGCCAACCAGCAGTTCGCGATCGGGCGAGAAGGTCAGCGCGACATGGCGCCGGCATTCGAGCGCAAAGGGCGCCGCGGCGAGCCGCGGCACCTTCACGTCGATCGAGGGAAGGGTCGCGAGCCCTGCCGCAGCGACCTCGCTGTCACCGGACGGAAAATCGACCGCGCAGTCGTTCATCGCCCCCGACAGCGCCTCATCCACCATGTGAACGACGAACTCGCCGTCGCGATGGATGTTGCGGGTGGTGTCCTTCGGGCTGTGATCCGGTTTGTGCTGAAGCCCGAGCACGATCAGCGCCGGGCTCTCCGAGAACACGTTGAAGAAGCTGAAGGGCGCGGCGTTGATCGCCCCGTTCGCATCGAGCGTCGTCACCAGCGCAATCGGCCGCGGCACCACCACGCCGCAAAGCAGCTTGTAGCGGTCGCGCGGATCGAGTTCGCGCAAGGATATGCCGGATGTGCTCTGGCCGGTCATCGACGTCACTTCTCCGGCGGCGGCACAGCGCCCGTCTGGCTGGTGATCAGACCGTAATGCTCGATGCGGCGGTGCTGCGCGAAATTGAAGATCGTGGTCTTGCCGAAGGTGGTGGCATCGAGGTCGCAAGCGTGGACCAGCAGTTCGTCCTCCTCCGTCTTCGCTTCCGCGACGATTTCGCCATTGGGATCGACGATCAGGCTGCCGCCGAAAAGCGGGTGTCCGTCCTCGTTACCGGCCTTGGCCACCGCGACCACCCAGGTCGCATTCTGGTAGGCGCCGGCCTGCACCGAGAGGCGGTTGTGAAACAGGCGCTTCTCGACGCCCTCATCGCTTCTCTCCGCATTCACGGACGGCGTGTTGTAGCCGATCAGCACCAGCTCGACGCCCTGCAAGCCCATGACGCGATAGGTCTCGGGCCAGCGCCGGTCGTTGCAGATCGCCATGCCGATGATTCCGCCGAGCTCACGCCAGACGTTGAAGCCGAGGTCGCCCGGCTCGAAATAGCGTTTTTCCAGATGCTGGTGCGAGCGCTTGGTGTCGTATTCCACATGGCCGGGCAAATGGATCTTGCGATATTTGCCGACGATCTTGCCGGATTTGTCGGTCAGGATCGCCGTGTTGAAATGATGGCCGTCGGGCGTCAACTCGGCATAGCCGAAGTTCATCGCCATCTGGTGCTGCGCGGCGCGCTCGAACAGCGGCTTGGTCGCTGGGCCCGGCATCTCGCGCTCGAACCAGATGTCGGCCTCAGCCCGATCCTCCGAATACCAGCGCGGGAAGAACGTCGTCAGCGCCAGTTCCGGATAGACAATCAGGTCGGCGCCTTTGGCCTTGGCTTCGTCCATCAGCGCGATCATGCGCTTGACCACGACCTCGCGGCTGTCGGCTTTCTGGATCGGGCCCATCTGGGCGGCGGCAACATTGACGATACGCATCAGCGAATTCCTGGTGATCCCTTGGGTGAAGCCACAGTCTCAACGATTTGCCGGGACGCGCAGCATAACGCAGCCTCGCCCCGCTTTTCCAGCCGGCGCGTTCGCATCGGCATGATGTGCATTGCGCGATCCGCGCTCAATTCTGCTCCTCGTCGGCAACATCGAGGCCGTGGTCGAGCGCATCCAGAAGCTGCTCGGCCTCACGCTCGGAGATCACGAGTGGTGGTGCAAGGAATAGCGATGTCTGCTCGCCACTGGTCCCGATCACCGCGCCGGCCTCCAGGGCGCGCTCCGCGACGCGCGAGGCAATCGGCATTTCCGTGGTGTCGGCATGCCAGGAGCGCCAGTCCGGGCCGTGCAGCTCCACCGTCCAGTGCAGCCCCTGCCCCGCCACACGCCGCACGCTCGGATGTTTTTGCGCGATCGCGAGCAGACGGCGGGTGAACAGCTTTTCGAGGCTCTTCACGTGATCCAGGATCTTCTCTTCGCTGACGACCTTGAGATAGGCACTGACCGCGGCCATGCTGATCGGATGGCCGCGCAGCGTGCCGTAGTTCTGCCAGCTCGTGCCCTTGAGCCGCTCGACGATGTCCTTCGACACCACGACCGCGGCAACCGCAGCCGCGCCGCCGCCGAGCGATTTTCCAAGCGTCACGATATCAGGCCGGCTCTCGGCACCCTGGAACGCAAACCAGCGCCCCGCGCGGCCCGCGCCGGTGACGACCTCGTCCGCGATCCAGTAAGAGCCCGCCTGCCGCGCGCAGCGCGCCACCTCGTCCTGATAGGCGCCGTCGTAATAGATGCCGCCCTGCGTGTAGTCGATGATCGTGGCTGCGGTATCCGATAGCATGCGCGTGGCATCCGCCAGATATTCGCTGGGCGGGGTGTTGTTGGCCGGCGCGCCATAGATCGCACCATTGGGAGCCGGCAATATCCGCACCGGCGCCATCGGCGCCGGCAGCTGCGAGCCGCCGGCATGCACTGCGAGACCGCCATGCCATTGCGGTTGCACAGTCATGCTGCGCGACAGGCCCGTGATGCCGTGATAGGCGCGCTCGCGCGTCGCCAATGCAGAGCGCTGCGTCAGCGCCTGGCAGAGCGACAGCGCCATGTCGTTGGCCTCGCTGCCGCTGATGCAGAAGCGCACCGCGCCGACCCAAGCCTCTTCGCCCTTGAACGCGGTGGTCATCAAATCGTCGGCGGCCTGCTCGCGGCCGACCCAGGTCCAGCCTTCGTTCACAACGGGCGTATCCGCGGCACGGCGGATCGCCTCCACCATCGCGGGATGGCGATGGCCGAGACCGCCGCCGGTGTTGCTGCCGTCGATGAGCTTGCGGCCATCTGAAAGGTGAAAATAGACGCCCTCGCCGCCGACCACCGCCATGGGCGCGCTGTCGCCGGCATTCAGCCCGGTTCGCAACAATCTGCTCATCGCAATTCCCTCACTCCGCGGCCGCGACGCCGTAGCCGCCGCCACCGCACATCTCGATCGTGACGAGATCGTCTTGCTCCAGCACCAGGTTGGATTTGCCGTCGATCGCGACATTCGCGCCCTGCCGGATCAGCGAGATGCGGCAGGCCTTGCCCGATTGGCCGCCCTGCATGCCGAACGGCGCGATCACCATGCGCTCGATGCAGGTGGTCAGATACATCGACGGTGCGAGAATGCGATAGGTGCGAACGGAGCCGTCACCGCCGCGGTGAGCACCGGCACCGCCGGAACTCCAGCGAATGGCCTGCTGCTCAAGGCGGATCGCGTAGTTCGCCTCGATCACCTCGACCGGCGTGTTCGAGGTGTTGGACAGATGCACTCGCGTCGCCGACATGCCGGCCCGATCGTGTCGCGCGCCCTCGCCGCCACCATGGACCTCGTAGAGCATTTTCCACGACCCGTTCTGCCGAGGCTCGGCAAAGAACAGGACGCCCGCGGTGGTCGCCCCGCCCGCCGACAAGCGTTCGGGAATGGTATCCTGCATCGCGCGGAAGATCGCATCGACGATACGCATCGAGGTCTCGTGATTGCCGGCAGCGACAGACGCGTTCCAGCCCGGCTCCAGGATCGAGCCCGGACGCGTGATGATGGTCAGAGGCCGCAGCGCGCCCGCGTTCTGGTGCATGTCGCGCCCGCTCATGATGCGCGCGGCATAGGCGACAGCCGAGCGCGCCATGAACGGCGTCGTGTTGCAGAAATTCGAGACGCGATCGCAGCTCCCTGAAAGGTCGAAGATCGCCTCATCGCCCGCGATGGTGATCTTGACATGAATACGCGCCGGCGCGTTGTTGACGCCGCCGTCGTCCAAATAATCCTCGCCCTCGTAGACGCCATCGGGCAGCGCACGGATGGCCTCGCGCATCTCGATTTCAGAGAGATCGTGCAGGCGCGATTGGGCCGCCGTGAACACCGGCTTGCCGTGCTCGCGGCAGAGCTCGCCGATGCGCCGCTCGCCGGCTTTCGTGGCTGCGATCTGGGCGAGCAGATCGCCCTCGCAGGATTCGGGATCGCGGACGTTGGCCTTGAGCAATTGGACGATCGGCGTGTGGACGCCGGCCGCGGTCGCGATCAGCACCGGCGGGATGCGCATCGCCTCCTGAAAGGTGTCGATGGCCTTGGCAAAATAACTTCCGGGCCAGGTGCCGCCAATGTCGGGCCAGTGCGCGAGGCTGACCGCGAAGGCCACGATCTCGCCATCGACGAAGACGGGCCGCACGACCTTGACGTCATTGAGATGATTGCCGCCGAGTGCGCCGACATTGTAGATCAGCACGTCGCCGTCATTCAGGCTCTCGACCGGCACCACCTTCAGCAGTTCGGGGATGGTGTAGGCCATCGCGCCGAGATGGATCGGGATGTCGCGACCCTGCCCGATCAGGCCGCCGCGGCCATCCGTGATCGCGGACGACAGATCGCCGGCCTCGCGCAACAGCGGCGAGCGCGCCGAGCGCGTCATTACCAGGCTCATCTCCTCGGCCGCGGCCGAGAGCCCGTGCCGGATGACTTCAACGACGAACGGATCGAGCTTCATGCCCGCCTCCGCGTCAGGAACAGATTGCCTGAGACATCGGGCTGTGCCTGCCAGCCGGGAGGGACCACCACGGTCGACCACGCGTCTTCGATGATGGCGGGACCGCTCACCATGTCAGTTAGCGCGGCACGGTCGACGATCGCGGTCTCGATCCCGTGGAAGCCGTCGAAAGAGCAGACGCGCTTGCCGGTGGACACCGCCCTCACCGCAGTCGCCGCCCGGCTTGCCACCGTTGTCGACGGCCGCCGCGCCTGCACCCGCACGGATTCGATGACGCAGCTCTCGTTGGTCGCATAGCCGAACAGCTCGTGATGCCGCGCCAGGAAATCTTTCTTCAGTCGCGTGACATCGAGCGGTCGCGCAAACGGCACCGGAATAGCGTCGTTTTGCGCTGCGTAGCGCATCAAGGCCACCAGCTCGACCTGAATCTCGGTCTCGGCAACGCCATTGGCGATGAGCGGCGCCGACGCATCGTCAATCAGCACCCCGATCCGCTCCGACACGCGGACGAGGTCGATGCCGTCAAGCGCCGTGCGCAGGGTCTGCTGCTGGAGGAAGCTGAAGTCGGCGGTGAGACAGCCCAGCGCCGAAAACGCACTTGATGCACTGGGGACGACGACTTCTGCAATCCCGTAGAGAACCGCAAGGCCCGCGGCATGCATCGGGCCGCCACCGCCGAAGGCGAGCAACGTGCAGTCGCGCCCGTCGATGCCGCGCTCGACGGTGACCCGACGGAGCGCGCGGGCCATTGTCGCATTCGCGACCTTGATGATGCCGAGCGCGGTTTCGGTCAGGCTTAGCCCCAGGGTCCGCGCGATCGGCGCGATGACATCAGCGGCTGCCTCGATGTCGATTCCGATCCGGTCACCGAGCTTGGTCTCCGGATTGAGATAGCCGAGCACGGCGTTGGCGTCGGTGATAGTCGGCTCGGTCCCGCCGCGGCCATAGCAGGCAGGCCCAGGCTCGGAGCCGGCGCTCTCCGGCCCGACCGTGAGGCCCCCGGGATCGTTGCGCACGATCGATCCGCCGCCCGCCCCGATCGAGTGAACCGCGAGCATCGGCTGGCGCAGTGGCTTGTCGCCGAGCATGCGGCCGTCGGTCATCTCGGCCTTGCCGTCGATGATCAGGCACACGTCGGTCGTGGTGCCGCCCATGTCGAACGTCAGCATCCGCGACGTGCCAAGCTGGCGCGCGATGCTGACGGAGGCCGAAACGCCGGCCGCGGGGCCCGACATCGCCATCACCAGCGGCCGCCGCTTCACGGCCGAAATGGGGACCATGGCACCCGCCGAATGAAACACCTGCAAGCCGGGGCCGATCGGCAGCCGCTGCTCCAGCTCGCTGAGATATTCCACCGCGATCGGCATGGCGGCTGCGTTGAACACGGTCGCCGAGGTCCGCTCGTATTCGCGCGCCTCCGGATTGACCTCGTGCGACAGCGAAACATGGGCAACGACGCCGTTGAGGCGCTCGCCGAGCATTTTTTCGTGGACAGGATTGGCATAGGCGTGAAGGAGCGCGACTGCGACGCTCTGAACGCCGGTCTCCTTCAGCCACGCTACAAGTCGCTCGATCTCCGCTTCGTCCAGTGCCTTCAGCACCTGCCCCTCGTGATCGAGGCGCTCGGCAAGCCCAAAGCATCGTTCCGGCGGCACCAGCGGCGGCGACTTCGGTGGAATGTCGAGACGATAGAGATCGCGGCGGCGGTAGCGCGCGATTTCCAGCACGTCGGCAAATCCTTCGGTCGCGACCAGCGCCACTTTCGGCAACCGTCCTTCGACGATGGCGTTGGTCACACGCGTGGTGCCGTGGACGAAGCGCTTGACCTCGCTCTTGCGCAGGCCCACCGCTTCGATGGCCTCGAGCATGGCCTGAACCGGAGCCTGAGGGCGCGATGGTACTTTCGCGATCCGGGCCTCCGCGGGGGAGTGCCGGATCGCGATGATGTCGGTGAAGGTGCCGCCGATATCGGTGCCGACTTCCCAGTGATTTTCGGGAGTGCTCATGATGTGGGGTCAGTTACGGACGACATCTGAACCGACGCCGGGTCCTTCCGTCCATCGCAACGTCCAATGCCAATCCGGGAGCGCTCATCATGCATCCCTTCTCATGCCACCGTCTGCGGGCGTGCGACAGAGCGCCAGGGTCGGGATAGGGCCAGAGTTGCCGCAAAGCACGGGACCGGCACGCAGCCGATACCATATGCCGCGGCATCCCCTGCACGTTTTGGTGCAGCGCTGCCCATGCGGAGTGCAGGCGGACGCGGAACGTTCCACGTGAGAAACGTGCAGCGCACCACGCATTTTCCCGCGCGAATCGTGAAGTGCGCTGCAGTGCAATCCGAGCGCGCCGGATCGTCTGTCCAATTTGCAGGCGATCGAATGGCGGGTCGGGATTTAGGGTGCCTACGAGCCATGCACTGAAGTCGGCTCAGCCTCCCTTTATTGTACGAACAGTAAGGGAGGAGATTCCCGGTCCGATGGTGCGTTCAATCGGTCAGACTGTCAGAGAAGGCCGCAAGCGCCGCCAGCCGATGACGACGCCGGTCAACGAGAACACGAACCCGAGCGCACATAGCCCGACAATGAGGACATCACGCAGACGCGGATGCGTCAGCAGGACCGGAAAGTCGAGCGTATGCAGCGCGCCGTAGAGCCAGCGATAGACCCGCCGCGACGGATCCAGCCTTTGCAGCACATTGCCGTCGGCACTGTCGATGTCGAACCAGAGATCCCCGCAGTACGAGCGGTAGACCGGAGTACCCGGGACGGCGGAGTGCGCGGGGTAGTCGTCGTTATCGGCCAGCACGGACGGTGCGCCGCAGCCGGTCGCGAGATGCGAGGTCAGCGCCTGAACCTCGTGCACATCCAGAAACCCCGTTAGCCCATTGCGGGGCGCATCGCCTTCCCTGATCAATGTCTGGCCGGCATGGCCAATCCGATCGCGCCGATAGACATTGCCGTTGAAGGCGAACCATTCGATTTCACGGGCCGATGGAGAAATCGACTGCCGATCAAGGGCCGCCGCCACCGTCCAATCCGGCGAGGCGTTTGCGACCGCTGCTTCCGCCGAGGTCAATTGCCCGCGCGAGAACAACCGCCCGTGATCCATGGAGAGCCAGCCACTGAAAATCCATGTCAGCACGAAGACCGTCGCCGCAAGGCCGATGAGATGATGCAGGGCATGCCAGCCTCGATAGGGGGAGCCGATCAGACCTCCACGAAGCCTGATCCGCGTCACGCCGAGGGCGGCGCCAAGCAAAGCTGCGATCAGGGCCAGCAGCGACAAGGTCCAGACCACGCGATCCCACAGCGACCAGTTGCTTCGCAGAACCGTGGGATAGATCCAGTGCAGCACGCTGCCGGCGAGATTCCAGCCGCGTTCGCTGCGCGTCGTATCCAGGACGATCTCACCGGTGAGCGAGGAGACATAGATCTCCGTTCCGGCGGCGTCGCCAAGGGCAATCCGGAACAAGGGGCGATGGCGGTCGAAGCCGTTCGGCACGCTCCATTGGTCATGGTCCGCGCGCCTAACGATCGCGACACGCGCGGAATCGAGCCCGCGGCTGCGTGCGTGATCTCGCGCAATGGCCAGTGCGACATAAAGCGACCCGACCGACGCGCCGGCCCCGTCGGAGGCGCGGACCGCGCCTGCGCGCGAGCGCCCCGAGACGACATAGACCGGTCCGTCGCTGCGCTGGATCAGCCGCACGCGCGTGGCATCCGATATCCCGCTCGCCGTCACGGCATCGGCGGCCGTGATCCTCACCTGCGCGGGATCTACCGGCGATAGTCCGGCAAAACGCTCCGCTTCCGTCAGCGACGGAAACGGAACGAAGTGCATCACGATTCCCGTCGCGAACCACATCGCGAACAGCAGGCAGAAGGCGATCCCGAGCCATCGATGCAGCAGGACGATCGCGCGCATCATCGATCAGCGTCCTACCATTTGAACGCGGCCGAGATCTCATAGGTCCGCGGCGCGCCCAGCAGGATCTGGTCTGGATAGAACGGATCGCCCCAGATCGCGTAACGCTTGTCGGCGATGTTGCGCACCCGGAAGGTCAGGCGGGCCTGGTCGACCGCGTTGAACACGGTCTTGGGGATGTCGACGAAAGCATAGACGTCCGCGACAGTGTAGGCCTTCAGCGTCACGGTGTTGGCATCGGTGTTGTAGCGGTCGCCGACATGACGGCCGGTGATGCCGAGTTCGACTGCCCAGGGCGTGAAGAACCGATACGACGCGCCGGCATTGGCGACGACGCGCGGCACGTTCGGCGGCGTGTTGCCGGAGAACGTGCCGCCGACAAAATTGTAGTCGGCGTAGCGCGCATCGACATAGGCGATGTTGCCCCAGAGGCGCAGGGGATCGATCGGGCGGACCGAGGCGGCAAGCTCGACGCCCTTCGACTCCTGCCGTCCGGCGAGGTTGAGCTGCATGCCGCCGGCGGCGGCATAGACGTTCTTGCGCAGGATGTCGTAGGCCGAGAACGACCACTCCGCCCGGTTGTCCCAGAACAGGTGCTTGACGCCGGTCTCGTAGGTGCGCGCGGTGGTCAGGTTGAGCGGATCGGTCGGATTGAGCAGGAAGATGTTGTTGGCCGAGATGTCGGCGCCCGTGGCGTACTGGCTGAAGAAGGTCAGGCCCGGAACGGCTTCCCACGTGTAACCGATACGCCCCGTGGTCGGGACCCAGGATTGCGAGAACGGGAAGTTCGCCTTCTCCAGCCCGAACTTGTCGGTCGAATTGCGGTCCAGCCCGATGTGCTCGACGCGAACGCCGCCGACCAGCGCGAAGGTCCGCGTCAGCTTCAGCCGGTCCTCGAACGACAGTGCCTCGTTGTCGATGCGCGCGGTCTGCTGCTGGATGGTGAGCAGGCCGTAATAGCCGCGCGGGGGATCGACCAACGGAACGGAATCGCCGGGGAAGTTTGCGGCGCCCGGCCTGACGAAATCGAGGTAGCTCGACGAAATCGTCGTGACCATCCGGTTGTCAAAGCCGGCGATATTCGTATCCCAGATCAGGTCGGTGATGTTGCCGACCAGCCGCTGGCTGTGCGCCACATAGAAGCGCTCGCGATCGACAAGGTTCGAACCGGAATTGAATGCCTCAACTTCGTTGTTGAACCAGCTGCGCTCGGCGCCGTAGCCATAGGCTTGGCTCTTCAGTGTCAGGTCAGGCGCGAGCTTCAACTCGAAACCGCCACGCAGCCACACTTCCTGCGCGACGTTGCGATTGTCGAGGACGTTGTAGTTGGTGTTGAAGGTGCGGTCGTCGATGGTGACGGCACCGAGATTGGTTTTGTTGTAGTTCGAGACGTAATTGCCGGACACGATCCCCGTCGTCGCGTGGGAGCCGCTGAAGGCAATCGGCACCAGCGGCGCGCCCCAATAGGCCTTCGAGCGGTCTTCCCGGTACTCGATCGCACCCCAGATCTTGAGGCTGTCCGAGATGCGGTAATCGAGCTGGCCTGACACATCGAGCGTCCTGGTGTTGGTGTCGTCGGCAAAGCCGTTGAGCGAGGAGCGGCTGATGTCGAAGCGGTAGTCCAGCCCCTGCACATTGGTGCTGCCACCGGAGCCGTAGTGTGCGCGGAACGAGTTCAGGGAATCCCAGGAAAAGTCCGCCTCGTTCCGGATCGGCCCGGTATGCGGCTGCCTGGTGACGAAGTTGATCGCGCCACCGGCGGCGCCCTCGCCCGACATCAGCGAGGCCGGACCTTTGAGGAATTCCACGGCTTCCAGATTGGCCGTGTCGGTGATCCGCGAGGTCATGTTCTGCGGGCCGATCTTGATGCCGTTGTAGAGCGTGTTGATCTGGCTGTTGGTGAAGCCGCGCATGGAGAACGCCGCAGGCTCGGCCGGATTGTCGCCGGAGGTGACGCCGACGGCGCCTTGGGCCACCTCGGAGACGGTGCGATAGCCCTGCTCGCGCATGGTCTCGGCCGAGATCACCTCGACGGTGGCGGGCGTCTCCCGCACCGTGAGGCCGAGACGCGAGGCGCTTCCAGCGACAGCATTGCTGTTGAGCGGCGTTTGCGTCGCTGCGGTGGGCACGACCGGCTTGGGCGCTGCGGACACTGCCGCGGGCCGGCGCGCAGCTGCGCGGCGTGCGCTCTGCGCTTCCCGGCCGGCAGGCCTGGCCTGCTTGCGGGATGGGGCCGGCGACACCTCGACCGGTGGCAGAGGTTCGCGAACCTGCTGCGCCAGCGCGGCAGGCAGATCACAAGCGGCAAAGGACGTGAGCGCAGCAGAGCCGAGCAGAAGCCGGCGCAATCGTACTAAACGGATGGAAGACACGGTTTTGGACCTCGGTATGACGTCAGTGGCACGTCACAGCGAACCAAGGTCTCATCGTCCGGCTTGTCAGCCTTCCGATGAAGCCGAATGTCTGTACTCCCCGACCGACATCTTCGCGTGTGACCACGGCTGACGGCAGGTCTCCTGGCTCGCGGGTCAGTACCTTGCGTCGCCTTCCCGGGACCGAGTTACCCAGTGGCTCGTGACGCAAGATTCGCCGCTTACAGTTGCGGGGGCAGCCACGGCATTGGGGACAAAGTCCCCGCACCGCATTCCCTTTTCATCCCCTCTCGGGGAAACCGTCGCGAGCATCTAGGATTACGATCAAGACAGAGTCAATGTGCAAGCTGCGGCGTTATGACCACAGCGACCAACTTCCTCGGAGATAGGCATGGAAGGCGAGACCTTCCTCTGGCTGATACGGCACGCGCCCGTCGACGGCGTCAAAGGGACAATCCATGCAGCCGACGCGCCAGCCGATCTCGGCGATCGGGCGACGTTGCAGGCGCTACGGCAGCGCCTGCCGCTGGACGCTGCAAGCTATGCCAGCCCGGCGCGGCGCACTGTCGAGACGGCGCGGGCGCTGGGGCTCGAACCGGCGCAAATGGGCGAATTCAGTGAGCAGGATTTTGGTGACTGGACGGGCCGGCGGCACGACGAGCTCGCAGCAACCGGCGGCGAAGCCTACGCGCAGTTCTGGAGTGATCCGGCGCGCGCAAGGCCGCCGGGCGGTGAGAGCTTTGAAGACCAGGTCGCGCGTGTGCGGCTCGGTCTGTCACAGATCGGCCCTGGATCCGCAACGCTCGTCGTGCATTCCGGCACGATCCGCGCGGCGCTGTGCATCGCGCTGGATCTGACGCCTCAGGCGGCCCTGCGCTTCGTGATCGATCCGCTGTCGCTGACCCGGATCGACCGGCTCGCGACCGGCTGGCGCGTCGTCTCCGTCAATCAGCGGATCAGCTAGGCCGATCCGGCACATTGGCCTGCGCGAAGGTCGCCATGCCGTTGTGGAGCGCGCATGCGAACCGCACCAGCGGCAGGGCGATGGCGGCGCCCGATCCCTCGCCGAGTCTCAGATCGAGGCTGATCAGCGGCTGCACGCTCAGCGCGCGCAGCACCAGCCGGTGCCCCTGCTCAGCCGATTGATGGGAAGCCAGCAGGAAGGGCTGACACGACGGATTGAGGCGCGCCGCCGCCAAAGCTGCGACCGAGACGATGAAGCCGTCGATCAACACGGGAATGCGGCGCTGCGCAGCCGCGATGATCGCGCCGCAGATCGCCGCGATCTCGAGACCGCCGACGGCGCACAGTATCTTTTCGGGCGAAGCGCCGGCGATACCGTGATGCACGATCGCGGCATCGATCACGCGCGCCTTGTGCGCGCGGCCGGCCGCATCGACGCCGGTGCCGTTGCCCGCGATCTCCTCCGCGCTCACGCCGAGCAGGCTCGCCGCAATCGCCGCCGATGTCGTGGTGTTGCCGATACCCATCTCGCCGACGATCAGGAGGTCGGGCTGATTGGCCTCCGCGCGCGCGATTGCGCGCTGGCCTGCCTCGAACGCGAACGCCAGCTCTGTCGGCGTGAGCGCAGCTTCGACGCTGAAATCGCGCGTGCCATTGCGCGGCTTGTCGGCAATGATTCCTGCCATCGCCTCCTGCGCCAGCGTGCCGGCGTCGACGACTTCCAGGCTTGACCCAAGCTCACGCGCCAGCACCGAGATCGCAGCACCGCCGGAGGCAAAATTCGCCATCATCGCGATGGTCACCGCTTGCGGATAGGCCGAGACCCCCTGCGCGACGATGCCGTGATCGCCGGCGAAGATGACGATCGGCACCCGCGCAGCACGTGGCTGCCCGGTCGCTTGCAAGCCCGCAAGCTCGATCGCGACCTGTTCCAGCCGACCGAGCGCGCCGGTCGGCTTCGTCAGTTGCGCCTGCCGCGCAATCGCGGCCTCGCGATGGACAGTGGAGATGTCGGGGCATTGTTGGGTGACCCATTCGGGGAGCATGCTGCCTCGCTTGCCTCATGGCCTGCGCTTGAGAATATAGCTGTCCATGATCCAGCCGTGCCGCTCGCGCGCCTCCTGCCGTAAAGCGACGATGCGCGGCCCCACCTGGGCCAGCGCGCCGGACAGGATGATCTGGTCGGGCATGCCGAGATAGGCGCCCCACCAGATGTGCAGACCGGACGGATCGAGCGACTCGAACGCCGTGCCGCCGTCGAGCATCACCACCACGGTATCGACACCCTGCGGCCAGCCGCCTTCGCGCAAGCGACGCCCCGTGGTGACCAGAAAAGGATCGCCGATGTCGTTGAGCGGCAACGCATGCGCCGCGCACAGCGCCTGGATCGAGGTGATGCCCGGCACGACCTTGATCTCAGGCAAGGGATTGAGCCGCCGTGCAATGCGCAGCGAAGAGTCATAAAGCGAGGGATCGCCCCAGATCAGCAGCGCAACCTTGCAATCGCCTTCGAGATGGCTGGCGATCGTTTGCGACCAGGCCGCGGCCACGGCATCGTGCCAATCGTCCACGCCCTTGCGGTAGTCCGCCTCGCCTGCATCGCGCACGGGAAGATCGAACTCGGCGATGCGCGTCGTTTGGTTGGTGAGCACATCTGCACAGATCGTCCGCCTGAGATCGGCGAGATCGGATTTCGCAGTCCCCTTGCGCGGGATCAGGACGAGATCGGCCGCATTCATCGCACCGATCGCGGCGCGCGTGAGCTGCTCGGGATCGCCGCAACCGATACCTATCAGGGAGAGCGTGAGCATCTTACCTGCGAAGGGCGGCCATGACGGCCGCCCGTTCGCTTGTCTCTTAAGCTGCGTTGTGCAGGCGCGGGGTGACGAAGCCGGGCGCGGTGATACCGCGCAGCGACTTCGCCAGTGCCAGCACACCGAGATCGGCGAGGGGCTCGATCACGATGACCAGCGCATAGGAGGCCGCAAACGTCGCGATGCTCGCGAGGTTGCTCATCGCAAAGCCGGAGCCGTAGAGCGCCCAGAACGCCACCCAGGCGATGACACCCGCCTGATAGGTCGTCGAAAGCGCCAACGCTTGTCGATATTTCAGGTCAACATACGCGGTGCTGCGCGGAATGATCCGCGTCGCGATCGCCTGGATCGCGAACAGCGGCACCAGCAGCGTGGTGACGTTCATGCCATATTGCGGCAGGTCGGGCGGCTCGAAGAAGACGCCCTGGAACAGCAGGCCGAACGCGAGGCCGAAGGCGGCGGGCGCTGCACCGAACAGCAGGAACAAGGTCGAGCCGAGGATGAAGTGGACTTCGGAGACGCCGACCGGAAAGTGCGGCAGGATCTCGAAGAAGACGAACACAAGTCCTGTGGTGGCCAGCGTCCGCGCCGCAAACGACGTGATGCCCTGCTCGCGCACGGTCTCGACCGCGAGCTTCAAGGCAACGCCGCCAACGGCGATGCCGGTTGCGTAACTCAATACGAGCTTGGCGTCCGAGACTAGTCCGGGTTCGATATGCATGGCTCAGATCCTTCTTGCCGTCACACCCGACGGCCTTGGCCTCAAAACGTGCACGGCCGGTCTCCTGGCTCGCGGTTCACTGGGTTCTCCTGCCTTCCCGGACCTTGCGGCCCAGTGGCGGTTCGGAGTCCCTCACCGCTTACAGTCGCGGGGGCGGCTGGGGTTTTGGGCGCCGCAACTGGGTCCGCCCATCCCCATTCCCGATTATGCTCTAAGCGCTTTGCGCCGCGTCGAGCACCATGCCTCTCCTGTGTGCCTCTTTCGCAAGCCGGGCGTCAAGGGCCGATGGGCGGCCGGGGCCGTCATGGCGGATAATCCCCCGCCAACGCCCCGAACAGGATGACGGCGGCTGTGGAAGCCGCCCCTCCACGCGCAACCTGCTCGGCAAGCTCGGCAATTGTTGTGCGCACGAGCCGCTCATCGGGACGGCCAAGGGATTCGGCGAGCAAGGCCGGAGTGATTGGGGAGAGGCCGTGCTCGATCAATTTGACGACAAGCGCCGGAAACGTCCGCCGGCCCATATAGACCACGGTCGTCGCCTCGGGATCGGCCAGCGCCGCCCAATTCAGGTCTGGCGGCAGCTCCCCGGTGACGTCGGCCCCGGTCACGAACTGCACGCGGCGGGAGGTATGACGCCGGGTCAGCGGAATGCCGGCTTGCGCGGCCGCGACACAGGCCGAGGTGACGCCGGGGATAATCTCGTAGCCGATGCCCGCTTCACGCAGCGTCTCGAGCTCCTCCTCGAGCCGGCCAAAGATGCCGGCATCGCCCGACTTCAATCGCACCACGCGCGCGCCTGTTACGGCGTAGTCGACCAAGAGGCGGTTGACGTGGTGCTGCTTGGTCGAGGGCCGTCCCGCCCGCTTTCCCACCGCGACGAGATTGGCGCCGGGCCGGGCCAGATCGAGGATCGCGCCGGAGGCAAGATCGTCATAGAGCACGACATCGGCCTCGCGCAGTCGCGCGGCACCCTTGAGCGTGAGGAGCTCGGGGTCGCCGGGGCCGGCGGAGATGAACGTGACAAACGCGCTCACCTGTCCTCCGCGATCAGATGGAAGAACGTACCGGTGGCTTGTCCCCGCCGCGAGCCGGTCTCGGCGATGACCGCGCCTGTCGCATCATGCACGACCGCCAGTGGCGAGTCGGGTTGCGCGAGGATGGTTGAATAGTGGAACTCATGGCCGCGCAGGCGCGCGCCCGCCTGATGCCCCGGCATTGGCGCTGCGAGCGTGGCAAGACGATAGCCCAGATGCATGCGGCGCTTGGCAAAGCTTGTCTCCAGGCCGAGCAGGCCCGTCATCTCGTGGCTGACGCCGTCAGCGTCGGTCAAGACGGTTCCCAGCACCATATAGCCCCCGCATTCGCCGTGCACGGGTCGTGTCCCGGCGAAGGCACGCAGACCGCTGCGGAAGCGCGCATTGGCCGCGATCGTCCCGGCGTGAAGCTCGGGATAGCCGCCGGGCAGCCAGCATACGTCGGCGCTCGCGTCAGGCGCTTCATCGGCAAGCGGCGAAAATGCCGAGATCTCGGCGCCTGCCGCGCGCCACGCTTCCAGCATGTGCGGATAGACGAAGGAGAACGCAGCATCGCGCGCAAGCGCAATGCGCTGGCCGGGCGGCGTCACGTTCAGGCCATTGGCGGCGGGTTGCGGCAACCAGATGGCTGCCGATCGCAGCACCGCGTCTATGTCGACATGTTCGGCGACGAAGCGGGCGGCCTCATCGATCAGCTTCCCGATCTCGGCTTGCTCCTCCGCCTGCACCAGGCCGAGATGCCGCTTCGGCAGGCTGATCTCGGCATGGCGCGGCAGCGCGCCGAACACGGCGATGCCGACATCGGTCAGCGCACGCCGCACGAGGTCCTCGTGGCGCGGGCTGGCGACGCGATTGAGCACGACGCCCGCAAGGCGCACGCCGGGCCGGTAGTCGCGAAGGCCTGCGGCGATCGCCGCTGCGGTCTGCGCCTGTCCGGAGGGATCGATCACGAGAACCACCGGCCAGCTCAGCATCTCCGCAATGTCGGCTGTGGCGCCGGTGCCGGAGACACCGCGCGCGGCGACGCCGTCGAACAGGCCCATCGAGCCCTCGGCGATCACCACATCGGCGTCCGCACCGCGGCTGACGAGATGCGAGATCGTCCCGCGGTCCATCGCCCAGCTATCGACGTTGACGGAGGCGCGCCCCGTCGCGGCGGCATGAAAGGCGGGATCGATATAGTCGGGCCCACTCTTGAAGCACTGCACGTTCAATCCGCGATTGCGCCAGGCCCGCGCGAGCGCCAGCGTCAGCGTGGTCTTGCCGACGCCGGACGCCGGTGCGGAGATGATAAGACCAGCCGCCATCAAGACGCCTCCGGAAATCGTGGCTCGGCACCGACGGGCCGATAGCGGCGATCGTAGTCGCCGGCATAGAGGCGGCTCTCGTCAAAATCCGCCGAGCCGAGCGTTCTGCCGACCAGGATCAGCGCGGTGCGCTCCATCTCGGTGCCCACGGCGGCATCGAGCGTCGCCAGCGTGGCGCGGACGATGCGCTGGTCCGGCCAACTCGCGCGCCAGACGATCGCGACCGGGCAGTCCGCGCCGTAATGCGGCGTCAGCTCGGCGACGACCTTGTCGAGCAGATGGATCGACAGATGGATCGCGAGCACCGCGCCGGTGGCGGCGAAGGCGGCGAGCCTTTCACCCTCGGGCATAGTGCTGGCGCGACCGGGCGTGCGCGTCAGCACCACGGTTTGTGCCAGGCCGGGCAGCGTCAGCTCGGCCTCCAGCGCAGCCGCAGCGGCGGAGAATGAGGGAACGCCAGGCGTCACCGAATAGGGAATGCCGAGCGCGCGCAGGCGACGGAGCTGCTCGCCCATCGCCGACCAGATCGAGAGATCGCCGGAATGCAGCCGCGCGACATCCTTGCCCTCGGCATGCGCTGTGGCGATCTCCGCGATGATCTCGTCAAGCGACAGCGGCGCGGTGTTGACGATGCGCGCGCCCGGCGGGCAATGCGCCAGCACGCCCTCCGGCACCAGCGAGCCCGCATAGAGGCAGACCGGACAGGCTGCGATCAGATCGCGTCCGCGCAGCGTCAGCAAATCGGGAGCGCCCGGCCCGGCGCCGATGAAATGCACCGTCATGCGCCGTCTCCCTCGGCGATCGCGGCGGTCGCGGTGCGATCCTGCGAGACCGTGCGCGTTGCAATCAATCGCGCGCGCGGGCCAGCGGCAGCAAGCGCCGCCGCCTCGGCGACGGATCCAGTGCCGAACTTTTCCGCAACGACGTTCGACTGCGTCGGCGTGTCAATGCCCGCCAGCACATCCCGCGAAACGGCCTTAATCGGCACGCCGCATTCTCGCGCGAGCTGCTTGAGCACCTCGGCGTCGGCCTTGTCGCTGACCGTCGCGACCGCCTCAAGTCCCTCGGGACCGCCGGCCGCCAGCAGCGCCTCACGCAGCGAAGCCAGCGTCACATCCTTCTTGAATCCGAGTCCGGCGACCTTCATCGGACCGCACTCCATTGCACCACCGGCCGCGACGCTTCCCAAGACCGGTAGCGGCCGAGCGGAGCGGCATGGGAGATATCGACCCGCATCAACTCGCCGCCGTGGCGCTGGTGCAGCTCGCCCAGCAGCGCTTCCGTTTCCAGCGTCACCGAGTGCGCGACGAGCCTCGCGCCCATTGACAGACGCGACCAGATGACATCGAACATCGCGACGTCGAGACCGCCGCCAATGAAGACAGCATCTGGCGGATCCAGCGCAGCGAGAGCTTCGGGCGCAGTCCCCGTCATGACGGTGATCCGATGCGCCAATCCGAACGCCGCCGCATTGCTGCGGATATTCGCGGCACGGTCCTTGCGCACCTCGATGGCGGTCGCCGCGCCGCCGCACAGTGCCCACTCGACTGAGATCGAGCCGGAGCCAGCGCCGATGTCCCACAGCCGCTCACCCTGACGCGGCGCCAGCGCCGAGAGGGCGAGCGCGCGCACCGGCCGCTTGGTGATCTGGCCGTCATGAGCGAAAAGATCGTCTGATAGGCCGGAGCTGCGGGGAATACCCTGCGTTCCCCGCGCCTGCACGGCCACTGCAACCAGATTTCCAGAAACATCCTCAGCAAAACGATCAGCGCGATGCTGGTCGATCTCTTCGGATGGGCCGCCAAGCGCGGCGAGAGTCCACAACAGTGAAGCGCCCCATCCGCGCTCCGTCAGCCATCTTGCGAGATCACCGACCGCCTTCGCGTCGCGCACCAGGCAGATGATGCGTGCACCTCGCACCAAATGCGGCACGAGACGCTCGAATGGCGCAGCATGGAGGCCAAGGCACCTCACGGACTCAAGGCGCCAACCCAACCGCGCCGCGGCGAGCGAGAAGGTCGACGGCGCCGGATGCGCGATCCATTCGCCCGCATCGAGCTTCTCGGCCAGGCTTGCGCCGGCGCCGTGCCAGAACGGATCGCCGGAAGCGAGCACTAACGTTGGCTCACCGCGGCGGCTCAGCACGACCTCTGCGTCGAACGGCACCGGCCACGGGCGACCGCGGCTACCCACGCCGGCAAGCGCGAGATGCCGTTCACCACCGAAGACGGTTTCGGCCTCGCTGAGCGCCTTTCGGCTTGCTTCCGACAACCCCGCAAGGCCATCTTCGCCGATACCGATGATGGTCAGCCAGGGATCAACCATGACACGCGCCCTCATTCTGGGCGGAACCGCCGATGCGAGCCTGCTCGCGGCGGAGATCGTGCGTGCCGGCATTGACGCCGTGTATTCCTACGGCGGCCGCACCCGTGCGCCCGCCGACCAACCGCTGCCCACTCGCACCGGCGGTTTTGGTGGCGTGAGCGGGTTGGCCCATTACATCCGCGGCGAAGCCATCACGCATGTGATCGACGCGACGCATCCTTTCGCGGCCGAGATGAGCCGCAATGCGGTTGAAGCGTGCGCGCAAACCGGCATGCCGCTGATCGCGCTCGAGCGCGCGCCCTGGACGAAAGCACCCGGCGACAACTGGATCGAGGTCGCTGATGTCAACGCTGCGGTCACCGAGCTTCCGGAGTCGAAGGCGCGAGTGTTCCTCGCCATCGGCCGCCAGCACATCGCGCCATTCGCAAGCAAGCCGCAACACGCCTACACGCTGCGCTTCGTCGATCCGCCCGACGCGCCGCTGCCCTTCGCCGCAGACGTCATCGTGTCGCGTGGGCCGTTCACGCTTGACGGCGAGCTGGAGATGATGCGCACGCGCGGCATCATGTGCATCGTCGCCCGCAATTCCGGCGGCGACGGCGCGCGCGCCAAGATCGACGCCGCGCGCAGGTTCGGACTGCCCGTAATCATGATCTCGCGGCCGCAAATGCCCGAGCGTCAGCGGGTTGAAAGCGTGGCCGAGATCATGCAGTGGCTCGGTCATCGGACCTGCCTCGGCGCATAGACCCAGCGGCCTACCCGGCGCGTCTGCGAATTGCCGACGATCACCAGCGTGCGCATGTCGGCCATTTCAGGCGTCGCCTCGTTCAACGTGACGGTCTCGATCTCCTCGTCGGCAGCGCTGATCGCGCGCGCAAAAATCACGAGGCGCTCGCCGCAGCCGGCTTCTTTCAACACCGCGAGCGCGCGGCCAAATCCGTCCGGCCGGCTCGCCGAACGGGGATTGTACATCGCAATTGCGAAATCGGCGTCCGCGGCGAGCCGCAGGCGCTTCTCGATCACCGCCCATGGCTTGAGATTGTCGGAGAGATTGATCGCACAGAAATCATGGCCGAGCGGCGCGCCCGCGCGCGCGGCCGCCGCCAGCATCGCGGTAATGCCGGGCAGCACGCGGATCGGCAATTCCTGCCAATGCGGCGCCTGTTCGAGCGCCTCGAACACGGCCGACGCCATCGCGAAGACGCCGGGATCGCCGGAAGATACGACGACGACCTGTCCGCCTTCGGCGGCCAGCCGCAGGGCCTCGCCTGCGCGCTGCAACTCTTCGCGATTGTCGGAGGGATGCAAGGTGAGCCCCGGCCGCGGCGGCACCCGCGCGACATAGGGCGCATAGCCCAGAATGTCGGTCGCGGCGGCAAGTGCGGCAAAAACCTCGGGCGTCACCAGCGCATCGCTGCCCGGCCCGAGGCCCGCGATGGTCAGCGTGCCCGTCATTCGGCCGCGTCCAGATGCCGGCCCTTGCCGTGCACCAGCACGATCGCGAAATAGGGGCAGTCCGCGACATCGATCTCGGCAAGCCGTACCACGCGCTCGCCGGGCATGGTGCCGCGCTCGACCAGCCAGGCATTGTCCAGCCGTCCGGCAGCAGCGAGCGCGCGGCGCACCTTTGCGAGATTGCGCCCGGTCTTCATGATCACCAGCGCATCGGAATCGCGCATGCGCCGTTCGAGCTCGTCCTCAGCGAGCGTACCCATCAGCACCGTCGTCACGTCGTCGCCGAGCGCGATCGGCTGGCCGACTCCGTTCCAACAGCCCACCATGCCGGGAATGCCGGCGATCACCTCGATCTCGACGCGGCCTTGCAGGCGCATGTGCAGATGCATGAAGGAGCCGTAGAAATAAGGATCGCCCTCGCAGAGCACGACGACGTCGACCGCGCGCGAAAGCCGCGCCAGGCGCTCCGCCCATTCGTCGTAGAAGCCGGCCAGCAACTGGACGTATTCAGGACTGTCGAAGGCGATCTCGGTCGTAACCGGATATTCGATGGGGTATTCGCTGACGTCGGTAGCCAACATGCCCTCGACGATCTGGCGCGCCTGGCCCGGCCTCCCCTTCTTGCGGAAAAAAGCGACGTGCTTCGCACCGCGCACCGTGCGGTCCGCGCGCACGCTCATCATATCGGGATCGCCGGGGCCGAGACCGCAGCAGATGATGCGTCCCATCGCTATTCGCTCCGGCTCGCCAGCGCGTTCACGGCGGCGACCGTGATCGCCGAACCGCCGAGGCGGCCCTCGACCGTCAGCGCCGGCACCGGGGGATTGGCCATCAACGCAGCCTTGGATTCGGCCGCGCCGACGAAGCCAACGGGACAGCCGATGATCGCCGCGGGCCGCGGGCAATCGCGATCCTCCAGCATGTTGAGCAGATGAAACAGCGCGGTCGGTGCGTTGCCGATCGCGACGATTGCGCCATCCAGATGCGGGCGCCACAATTCGAGCGCTGCGGCCGAGCGCGTGTTGCGCATGGATTGCGCCAGCGCGGGAACGGATTCGTCGCCGAGCGTGCAGATGACAGCGTTGGCCGCGGGAAGGCGTGCGCGGGTAATTCCTTCCGAGACCATGCGGGCGTCGCACAGGATCGGCGCGCCCTTCTGCAAGGCCGCGCGCGCAGCGCTCGCCATGCCTGATGTGAAGCGGATGTGCGCCTCCAGGCCGACCATGCCGGCGGCATGGATCATCCGCACCACCACCTGCTCCTCGTCCGGCGTGAAACGCGCAAGATCAGCTTCGGCCCTGATGGTCGCAAAGGACTGCCGATAGATCGCCGCGCCGTCGGTCTCGTAAGTGTACGGCATCAGTGCCCTCCCATCAGGATGGAGGGATCCCTGACGATGTCGTCGCGGGTCAGCCCGCGCAGGATCGGCTCGTCGCGTGTCGTCCCGCCGCGCACGAGATCGAAGCCCGCACCGGTCGCGACCAGAGTGATGGCGGCCGCACCGGAATGGGCGCAGCCCTTGGCACAGCCGGAGACGTGAAGCCGCGCGGCCGCGCCGATGTTCGGGGCCAGGGCGGCGGCAAGGCCGCGGGTATCGGCATGCGCCTCGCGACAGCGAGGCGCACCGCTACAGGCGATGACGCGCAGCGCAGGATCGTAGGCCTCGGTGATCAGGCCGGTCGCGCTCGGCATCACCCGCTTGTCTTCGCTCAAGACCATCCGCCATGGAGTCATGCGCAATGCATGTCCGCAACCGGCGAACTCGTTGAGAGTCTCATGCGCCATCTGTCCGAAGGCGACGCCGACCATCGCACCTTGTGAATAGAGGCCGGGACGCGCCGCGGCCATGATCGGGGCCGGCTCTGCCTCGCTGCGCAATGCGTCCGGCAAGGCTGCACCGCCCGCAAGATGCGCAGCCATCCGCCCTCGCCCGCCCCTGGCGCCGCCTGAGATCACGAACCAGCCGGCCAGCGCGAGCGCGGTGGTCACGGCCTCGCCACGCGCGACGGAGCGGCCGAACCTGTCACCATCAGCCCGCACCAGCAGTCCGCCGGATCGATCGCGCTCGATCCGCACATCCGCGGAATCGCCCGCAAGCACGCGTGAGGTGCCGTCATCGATGGCGAAGCCGAACTTGGTTGGAAGCTCGAGCTTGCTGTCTGCGAGCGCCTCCTCGAGCTCGCCGGCGAGCGATTGGCTCTCGTCCCCGGTACGCCAGAACGGCGTCACCAGGATGTTGCGACGGGATTCGGTGTCAGCGTCCGGGTCGAGCAGCGCCAGTTGCGATAGGCCGTCGAGCAGCAGCCTGTGGCTGGTGTTGTTGACGCCCCTGATCTGGAGATTGGCGCGGCTGGTCACGTCGATCAGGCCATTGCCATGGCGCTCGGCGAGATGAGCCAGTCCGGAGATTTGTGCCGCGTCGAGCCGTCCGCCGAACGGACGCACGCGCACCACGAGCCCGTCGCCCGATTGCATCGGGCGCAGCGCGCCGGGACACCAGCCCTTGACCACGGAAGCGCTCATGATGCCTCCCGCAGCGCAGCCGCAATCGAATTGCGGCGCGTTCGCCAGAGCGATGCCTCATGCAGGCGCGTGAAGCAGGCCTCCATCGCAGTGAGTGCCGCCGGATTTTCCCGGGCCATGAAGGCGCGAACGTCGTCATGGCCGAGCGTCGCATCGTAGTAGAGGTCGAACAGATGCGGCGGC
Source organism: Bradyrhizobium sp. 21 (assembly GCF_023073335.1). Taxonomy (GTDB): domain Bacteria; phylum Pseudomonadota; class Alphaproteobacteria; order Rhizobiales; family Xanthobacteraceae; genus Bradyrhizobium. Next base: position 575,647 of record NZ_JADPJG010000002.1, on the reverse strand, counting down.
ACGGCGCCCGCCAGATGCGCGAAGGCGGCCATGTGCTCCAATGTCGCGGTGATCTCGGCGGCGCCGCGAAAACCGTGGCGCATCATGCCGGCGATCCAGCCCGGATTGGCCGCGCGCGCGCGGACCACGCGCGAAATTTCCTCGGTCAGCGTGCGCGCATGCGGCTGATCGGGACGGGTCGTGTCGAGATGATAGAGCGACGGTGCTGCCGCGCCGAGATGCGCTGCGGCCGCCGCAACGCCGGCTTCATGGGCCGCATAGTCAGCCGCAAGCAGAAGGTCGGTTTCCGGCAGGTCCTGGACGTGCACGAAAGCATCGGCGGATGCCAGCCGCTGTTCGATGCCGGCGCGATCCGGCTTGATCCCGCCGTCCGCCGAGAACGCCCAGGACGAGGCCGACAGCCAGGCTTCGCCGGCGGCTTCGCGCGTCTCGGGCGTGAAGGCATCCGGGATCGCCGAGAGGCCGACGCCGTAGTGTCCGGGGCGCGGCGCAAATACGCGGGAGGCGCGCTGGCGGTATGGATTTTCCTCGCCCTCGTCCTCGCGACCCGCGAGCGCCTCGGCGGCCGCTTCGAACAATTGCGCGAGGCCGGCGAAGACATCGCGGAACAGGCCCGACACGCGCAGCGTGACGTCGATGCGGGGACGGCCGAGCTCGGCCGGGGCGATGATGTCATAACCGGTGACGCGGCCGGAGGCATGATCCCAGCGCGGCGCAAGGCCGGCCAGATGCAGCGCCATCGCAAACTCCTCGCCTGCGGTACGCATCGTCGCCGAGCCCCAGAGATCGACGACGAGACCCTTCGGCCAGTCACCGTGATCCTGCAGATGACGACGCAGCAGTTCCTCCGCGAGCTTGACGCCTTGCGCATGCGCCGACGGCGTCGGCACCGCGCGCGGATCGACGGCAAAGAGATTGCGACCGGTCGGCAGAACGTCCTGGCGCCCGCGATAAGGCGAGCCGGATGGTCCAGGCGCGACACGCTTGCCCCCAAGTGCGGCACGCAGCCCGTCCCGCTCCGCCTCACCACAGTCGCCGCGGCCGAATATGTGCAAGCCATCGCCGAACTGGCTTTCCTTGAGATCGCAGACGAAGCGATCAATCCGCGGGATCGCTTCCGCCGGCGCGGCCGCTGCATCGAGGCCGAGATCGTCTTCGAGGCCTGCCGTACGCGCCTCGTCACGGATCGCTGCGATCAGGCGCTGACGTCGTGCGGGATCGAGACCATCGGCGGTCGAGTACTCGTCGAGGAGCTGTTCGAGCCTGCGCAGCCCTTCGGGCACCACTGATGCCGCGAGCGGCGGCGGCAGATGGCCGATGGTGACGGCGCCGATGCGCCGCTTGGCCTGCGCGGCCTCGCCGGGATCGTTGACGATGAAGGGATAGATGATGGGCAGATCGCCGATCAAGGCCTCCGGCCAGCAGCCGGCAGACAGCGCCACGGATTTTCCGGGCAACCATTCCAGCGTGCCGTGCGCGCCCATGTGCACGACGGCATCAATCTCCTGCTTGCGGAGCCAGAGATAGAACGCGACATAGGCGTGACGCGGCGTGCGGGCGAGATCGTGATAGTCGGAATCACGCGCGGCCGCATCGCCGCGCTCGGGTTGGACTGCGACAATCGACCGGCCGCACTGGATCGCCGCGAAGTGAAACGCGCCGTCGCGGCAGCTCGGATCGTTCTCCGGCGCGCCCCAGGCTTGCGCGAGATCCTCCTGCAAGCCTTGCGGAAAGCGCGCGAGTGCGGCGCGGTAATCGGCGACACTCCAGGTCAAATTCCGCGTTAGCAGCGTCTTGCCGAGCGCGTGGACCGGCACAACATCGAAGCTGGCCTCCGCGAGGTCGGAGACCAGAGCCTCGACCGAAGCCAGCGCATCGAGACCAACCGCATGCGCGATCTGGTGCGGACGACCCGGATAGTTCGAGAGCACGAGTGCCAGCCGCTTCTCGGCGGCCGGCTTCGCCGCAAGGCGCCGCCACGCCGTAACGCGCGCGGCGACGGCCTTCACGCGCTCCTCGTCGGGCCTGTGTGCCAGATGCGAAAATTGCAGATCGGAATCGCGTATGGCGGCCGATTTGAAGCTCACCACGCCCGCGAACAGGCGACCATCGACCTCAGGCAGCACCACATGCATCGCGAGGTCGCCGGGTGACAGGCCGCGCAGCGCTTCCGCCCAGTCCTCGCGACGCGCGGTGGAGAGCGCGACCTGAAACACCGGACATGGAGCCGCATCGAATGGCGTCGTGCCGTCATCGCCCATCGCAGAGAAGGCCGTCGCATTGATAATCGCGGTCGGAAGATATTTCGCGAGATGCTCCCGTAGCCAAGCCGCAACGCCCGGCGCCTTCAGCGAGGTGACGAACACGCCATACGCGTCAAACCCCATCTCGCGCAGCGCGGCAATCAGGGCATCGACCGGCCCGGTGTCCGCGGCGGTGAGATAGGAGCGATAGAACGTCACGAGTGCGCGTGGCTTCCCCTCGCCCGCCGTCGGCACTGCAATGACGCCGCGTGCGGGATCGTAAAAACCCATCTCGGGAACGGTCATCTCACCGAGAACAGGCCCGGCGTAGAGGCCAGAGGCCAGCGCAAGCTGCGCGATCGCCGCCTGTGCCGCGACCGGCCCGCCCGTGTCGCAGAGCACCTTGAGCCGCCGCAGCGTCGAGACCGGCAGGGTCGAGTATGCGTCGAGCCGCGTGTCGTCGCGGCCATCGGCCGGCAGCACGGCCAGCACGATGTTGCGATCCTGCGCGAGCTGTTGCAGGGCCGCGAGGCCATACGGCCAGTAGGACTCGCCGCCGATCAGGCGCACCAGAATGCCGCGTGCTTGCGACAGCGTGCGCTCGACATAGGTATCGACCGAAAGCGGATGACGCAGCTCCGCGAGATTGGCGAGCCGCAGCGACGGCAGGCTGTCGCGGCCGCGGCGCCAGCCAGCCGCGAACGCGGCAAGATCGGAATCCGAATACGAGAGCACCACGAGATCGGCCGGGTCCTGGCCGATGTCCCTTGGCGTCGCAGTCTCTTCGAGACCGCGGCTCTCGCGGAAGACGACGTGCATCAGATACCGAGTCCTGCCTTGATGGCTGCCTCGTCGATATCGCCGTGCTCACCGATCACGACGAGCTTCGAGTGCCTGATATCTGCGCCCCAGGGCTTGTCGAACTGGTGGCGCACGCGTTCACCGACCGCCTGCAGCAGCAGCCGCATCGGCTTGCCGGCAACCGCGATGTAACCCTTTGCGCGCAGTACGTTCTGCTCGCGCGCCAGGCGCTGGACCGATGCGACCAGCGCATCGACATCGGTGACTTCAGGAAGATCGATCACCACCGAGGCGAAATCATCATGCTCGTGCTCTTCCTCGCCGTCATGATGCGAGGGACGCGCGGCGAGATCGTTCTCGGCGGCGGCGCCGAGACCAAGGATGAGGCGCGCGTCGATCGCGCCGTCCGTGACCGGCAGCATCGGCACGCGGCGCGGCATCTCGGCGGTGATCGCCGCCTTGGCGGCTTCGAGGCCTGCCGCCCCCGCAAGGTCCGCCTTGGTCAGCAGCACGATGTCCGCGCAGGCGATCTGGTCCTCGAACACCTCCGACAGTGGCGTCTCGTGATCGAGATTTTCGTCCGCCGCGCGCTGCGCTTCGACGGCAGCCGGGTCCGGTGCAAAGCGACCGGCGGCGACGGCTTCGGCGTCGGCCAGCGCGATCACGCCGTCGACCGTGATGCGCGATCGGATCTCCGGCCAGTCGAATGCCTTGAGCAGCGGCTTGGGCAGCGCCAGGCCCGAGGTCTCGATCAGGATGTGATCGGGCCTTACGGGCCGCGACAGCAACTTCTCCATGGTCGGAATGAAATCGTCGGCGACGGTGCAGCAGATGCAGCCATTGGCGAGCTCGATGATGTTCTCTTCCGGGCAATTGGCATCGGCGCAGGACTTCAGGATCTCACCGTCGACGCCTTCGCTGCCGAACTCGTTGACGAGCACGGCGAGCTTCATGCCGTTGGGGTTGGCGAGCAGATGCTGGATCAGCGTCGTCTTGCCGGAGCCGAGAAAGCCCGTGACCACCGTGACCGGGACTTTTGCGAGCGAGTTCATTCGGCGGCCTCCGGCGCGACGGCCGTTGTGGAAATCATGGGGGGAATACGGGCAAGCGATTGCTTGCGGAAAATCTCCGGACGGCTGCGCCAGGGCACGAGGCCGTCGGGCGCGGCCGCATAGGCCGCGGCGCCCGCGACCACGTCCTGCGCATTCGCATCCGACAGGCGGCCATAGACATAGGACCAGCGGCCGGGCGCGCTGAGCGCGACCGAGCAGCCCTGGCTGCATGCAGACAGGCATTCGACGGGAACCACACTGACGCCCGCGGGCACGCCGGCCTTGAGGATCGCGCCGTGCAAGCGCTTGCCGGGCGTCGTCTCGCCCTCGCCAGGCGTTTCGCCGGCACGGCAGGTGATACAGACGTGAAGTGTGACGGTCATCGCCTCTTCCAGGATAAATGCGGGAAGCGATGAGGCACACGGACCCTGACTTGAGAGGCCCGTTTTCCCCGTCGCGGAACACCCCGTCCGCCGGTCCAAAAATCGTCCGCGCTGGCAGGTCTCCCGGCTTGCGGAGCAGGGTTTCCCCTTCGATCCCCGCCTTCCCGATTCCCCAAGGGATCAGTGGCTTCGGGCATCTCTCCGGTCACGGTCGCGGGGGCGGCTGCAGTTTGGATCCAAATCTTGCAGATTCGGACCCTATCGCATTCCCTCTTCGCCTGTCATAGGACAGGAACCAACGCCGGGCCACCATTTGCCCCCGGCCGCCTCTTGTCAAGCCGAAGGACCGGGACCGATGACGCCTGAACCGGATACCCAAACGGGCGAGCAGAACGACGCCCGGCATGCCCAAAAAATGGCAAAGAAGAAGGCCGCCCGCGACAAGATCATGGCGACCAAGAGCGGCGAAAAGGGTCTCATCATCGTCCACACCGGCGCCGGCAAGGGCAAGTCCTCCTCGGCCTTCGGCATGATCGTCCGCTGTGTCGCCCATGGCTATCCCTGCGCTGTCGTGCAGTTCATCAAGGGCGCCTGGGACACCGGCGAACGGCGCCTGCTCACCGGCCATTTCGGCGACCTCTGCCAGTTCCACGCCATGGGCGAAGGCTTTACCTGGGAGACGCAGGACCGCGCCCGCGACATCGCCGCCGCTCGCGCCGGCTGGGAGAAGGCCAAGGAGCTGATCCTCGATTCGAACCTCCGCATGATCGTGCTCGACGAGATCAACATCGCACTGCGCTACGACTATCTCGACATCGCGGAGGTCGTCGAATTCCTGACGACGCACAAGCCGCCAATGACGCATGTCGTGCTCACCGGACGCAACGCCAAGGACGAACTGATCGAGATCGCCGATCTCGTCACCGAGATGACGCTGGTCAAGCATCCCTTCCGCTCCGGCATCAAGGCGCAAGCCGGCGTCGAGTTTTAGAGACAATCGCGATGACACGCGCATTGATGATCCAGGGGGCCGGATCTGACGTGGGCAAGTCGCTCATCGTCGCCGGCCTTGCACGCGCCTTCACGCGGCGCGGCCTGCGCGTGCTCCCGTTCAAGCCGCAGAACATGTCGAACAATGCGGCCGTCACCGTCGACGGTGGCGAGATCGGCCGCGCCCAGGCGCTGCAGGCGCTCGCCGCCGGCGCCGAGCCGCACACCGACATGAACCCGGTGCTGCTGAAGCCCGAGACCGATGTCGGCGCACAGGTCATCGTGCAGGGAAAGCGGATCGCGACCGTGCGTGCGCGTGAATACGCGGCGATGAAGCCCTCGCTGATGCGCGCCGTGCTGGAAAGCTTCGAGCGGCTGAAGACGCGCGCCGATCTCGTGCTGGTCGAGGGCGCCGGCAGTCCGGCCGAGGTCAATTTGCGCAAGGCCGACATCGCCAATATGGGTTTTGCACGCAAGGCCGGCGTGCCGGTCGTGCTGGTCGGCGACATCGATCGTGGCGGCGTCATCGCCCAGCTCGTCGGCATCAAGACGGTGATCGACCTTGATGATGCCGCGATGATCCAGGGCTTTGTCATCAACAAGTTCCGCGGCGATCCCACGCTGTTCGATGACGGCTACGAGCTTATCGAGCAGAGAACGGGATGGCGCGGCTTTGGCGTGCTGCCCTGGTTTGCGCGCGCCGGCGAGCTGCCGGCCGAGGACGCGCTGGGCCTGAGTGATGCGCGAAAACCCGGGCAATGCAAGATCGCTTGCCTCGCGCTGTCGCGGATCGCCAATTTCGACGATCTCGATCCGCTCAAGCTCGAGCCTGGCATCGATCTCGTGATGGTGCGTCCGGGCGAAGCCATCCCCGGCGACGTGCGCCTCGTGATCCTCCCCGGCTCCAAATCCACCCGCGGCGACCTCGCATTTTTGCGCGCGCAGGGCTGGGACATCGATCTGCTCGCGCATCATCGCCGCGGTGGCCACGTCCTCGGCCTCTGCGGCGGCTATCAGATGCTCGGACGTAGCGTCACTGATCCCGATGGCATCGAAGGCCCCGCGGGCGACACGCCCGGCCTTGGGCTTCTGGACGTGGAAACGGTGATGAGCCCGCAGAAGACGCTGACGCGTGTTGCGGCCGTGCATGCCGCGACGGATCAGCTGATCGAGGCCTACGAAATCCACATCGGCCGCACTGACGGGCCTGACCGCGCGCGGCCATTTGCGAAACTGAACGGCGAGCCGGAAGGCGCGATCTCGCGCGATGGCCGCGTGCAGGGTAGTTATTTGCACGGCCTGTTCACGTCGGATGAATTTCGCAGGGCGTATCTCGCAAAGCTCGATATTCCCGCGGGTGACGAGCCGTATCACGCCAGGGTCGAGAGCGCGCTCGACGCGCTCGCCGATCACATCGAAAAACATCTCGACGTCGCAGGCCTGCTCGCGCTAGCGCGCTAGGATTTTGGCGAGGCGCGTCCATTCGGACTCGCTGCCCGGAAGTCCGAGGCGCAACCACGTCGGTTTCTGTGCAAACACGCGAGACCAGATTTGGCTACGCGCGAGCTTCTCCTGCGCGGCAAGCCCGTCAGGCGTCTCATAGAGACGAAACAGTGGCGTCCCGCCAACGAGCCGCCAGCCTTGCGCTTCCACCATGTCATCAAGTCGAACACAGTCGCGCGCAAGCCGCGCTGAGGTCGCCGCGGCCCAGACATCGTCGCGCAACGCGCGGCAGCCGATTGCGATCGCCGCGCCCGAGACCGGCCAAGGTCCTGACATCGCCGCGAGCTTGCCGATGTCGGACGAATTGCCGAGCGCAAAGCCGAGACGCAGGCCGGCAAGACCATAAAACTTTCCGAAGGAGCGCAGGATCAGCAGTCCCGGCCGATCTGCTTCCGGCGCGAGCGACAAGTTCGGAACGGCATCGGCAAAGCTTTCGTCGATGACGAGGCGACCAACACGCGGAAGCAGCGCCAACAAATCCTTTGGCGCATGGCATCCGCCATCGGGATTGTTGGGATTGACGACGATGGCGAGGTCCGCGCCTGTCAGCGAGTCGAGTTCCCCAACCTCCTGGACATCCCAGCCCGCGGCCGACAAGACTCCTGCATATTCATTGTAGGTCGGCGCGAGGATGCGCGCGTGACCACGCGGCGCCAGTTGCGGCAGCAGTTGAATTGCGGCTTGCGCGCCGCCAAGCGCGACGACCGCCGCGCTTGTGCGATAGGCGTGCTGCGCCGCCTGATGCAGGGTCTCGATCTCGGCGCGCGACGGCAGCGCGGTCCACGCGCGCTCGCCCACCTCCTCCACGGGATACGGCAGCCGGTTGATTCCGGTGGACAGATCGATCCAGTCCTCCGCGCGCCCGCCAAAGCGCTGCTGGGCCAGATCGAGATTTCCACCGTGCTCGCGCATGCCTCGTTCTTTCACGCGAAGGCCAGGATCGCAAGGATGCCGGCCAGCAGCAGCATGGCGCGGCGATAGATCGTCAGCCCCTCGCCGATGTCGGCGGCAAGCGGATCGCGCGCACCTTCGTTGAGCCAGGGCTCGTTCGTGGTGCTGCCGTGATAGATGCGGGGGCCGCTGAGCCGCACACCGAGCGCCCCTGCCATGGCCGCTTCCGGCCAGCCGGCGTTGGGCGAACGGTGACGGCGCGCGTCCCGCGTCGTGCACGACAGCGCCTCCGTTCGCTGCGGCGCGAGCAGTACGAACAAGAATCCGGTCAGGCGCGCCGGAATGAAATTGGCGACATCGTCGATGCGCGCCGCGGCCCAGCCGAAGGCCTCGTGGCGTTCGCTGCGATGGCCGATCATGGAGTCCAGCGTGTTGATCGCCTTGTAGCCAAGGATACCCGGCAAGCCGAACAGCGCACCCCAGAACACCGGCGCCACGATGCCATCGGAGGCATTTTCGGCGAGGCTCTCGATCGTCGCACGCGCGATGCCGGCCTCGTCGAGCGCCGCGGGATCGCGCCCGACGATGCGGGACACCGCGTCGCGTGCGGCGGCGATGTCACCGGCCCGCAAGGGATTTGCAACGGCAGCAACGTGGTCGTGCAACGAGCGCAAGGCGACCAGCGGCCAGGCCAGGACGCCGACCAGCACGATCTGGATCCAGCCCAAGGGAAGCAAGGACTGAACCGCCCAGCCGAGCGCGACAGAGAGCGCGATCACCACGAGCGCGCCGGCGATGCCCGCCGCGCGGCGAAACGCCGGCGGATCGGACGGCCGATTCCAGGCGGTGTCGATGGCGCTGATCAGCCGGCCGAGCCAGGTCACGGGATGACCGATCCGCGCGAACAACCACGACGGCCAACCCAACAGGGCATCCACCGCCATCGCTACCGCCATCGCACCCGCAAAACCCACGCACGCCTCCTGTCCCGCCCCTGTTGCGCAAAGCGAGGGGTGAGCGCAAGCCCCCGGCTGGCGGATTTCGGCTTTGTCTTTGGCCGCGTTTGGTGATTAGTCAGGCCAACAGGAGACCTTCATGGCCGTCATCTTGATCACGGGCGGAACGCGATCGGGCAAGAGCGCCCATGCGGAAAAGCGCGCGCGCAGCCTTCCGGGCCAGCCCATCTACATCGCGACAGCCGAGGCGCTCGATGCAGAAATGGAAGCACGCATCGCAAAGCATCGCAGACGGCGCTCAACAGATTGGATCGAGCGGGAGGTACCACTCGATCTCCTGCAGGCGCTGATCGAAACCGATGGCGGCGGCCCAAGGCTGGTGGACTGCCTGACCCTGTGGCTCTCCAACATGATGCATGCGCAGCGCGATTGGGAGCACGATGTCATGAAGCTCGCTGTCTTCCTGCGCGCCCAGAAGAGCCCGGTCATTTTCGTCACCAACGAAGTCGGCCTCGGTATCGTGCCCGACAACGCGCTCGCGCGCAGCTTTCGCGACGCCGCCGGGATCATGAACCAGATCATCGCTGCTATTGCCGACGAGGTCGAGTTTGTGGTCGCCGGCTTGCCGATGAAATTGAAATGAGGCCGCGCGCGGAACTTTTGAAAGACGTCATTGCCGATCTCACGTTGGCTGCATCGTTCGTGACGATCCTCCCGGTGGCATCGTCGAAGCCCGCCGCTGACGACGCCATCGCGCGGGCCACCTGGGCGCTGCCCGTCGCCGGTCTGCTGGTCGGCCTCGCCGGCGCCTTGGTCTACAAGATCGCCAGCCGGTTCGGACTGCCACCGAACCTTGCCGCGCTGCTCGCACTCGCTGCCACCGCCCTCCTCACCGGCGCGCTGCACGAGGACGGCCTTGCCGATACCGCCGACGGGCTCGGCGGCGGCCAAACGCGCGCGCGCAAGCTCGAGATCATGCGTGACAGCCGGATCGGGACCTATGGCGTCTGCGCGCTGATCCTGTCGTTCGGCCTGCGCTGGAGCGCAATCGCCGCCATCGCCAATCCATGGGCGGTCATGCTCGCGCTGTGCGCGGCGCACATTGCTGCTCGCGCCGGCCTGCCCGCCTTCATGTCGCTGGTGCCGCCGGCGCGGCCTGATGGATTGTCGGCGAGCGCGGGAGCGCCGCCCGGCCGCAGCATCGCCATCGCCTTCGCTCTTGGAACCCTCGCCCTCGCCCTAGCCCTCGGGCCGGGCAAGGCGCTCGTTGGCCTGATCCTGCTGTCCCTCGCCGGCCTAATCTTGGCGCGGCTCGCGATCCGCCAGATCGGCGGGCAGACCGGCGATATCCTCGGCGCGTTCGAACAGAGCGGCGAGATCCTGATCCTCCTGGTTGCGGCAGCTTTCCAGATGGGAGGCTGAAATCGTGGTCGAGTTCGACGATATTTTCCGCCAACATCTGCGCGAGCTGTTCGTGTGGCGCCGCGACGTGCGTCGCTTTCGCAGCGACCCGCTGCCGGACGGCGCCATCGATCGTCTGATCGAGACCGCCTGCCTCTCGCCCTCGGTCGGCCTCAGCCAGCCCTGGCGCTTCGTCATCGTCGATGAAGCCGCAAGGCGCCGCGCCGTGATCGACGACTTCAAAGCGTGCAACGCCGACGCGCTGAATGCCTACGCCGGTGAGCGCGCCGCGCGCTATGCGACGCTGAAACTGTCGGGCCTCGAACAGGCGCCCGCCCACCTCGCCGTGTTCGCGGACAAGGCCAGCGACATCGGCCACGGCCTCGGCCGCGCCACCATGCCGGAGACAACGGAATACTCCGTGGTCGCGGCGATCACCGCGATGTGGCTCGCCGCGCGCGCCGAAGGCATCGGACTTGGCTGGGTGTCGATCCTGAGCCCTGCGCGCATTCACGCCGTTCTCGACGTGCCGGATACCTGGAAGTTCATCGCCTATCTCTGCATCGGCTATCCGGAGGCCGAATGTGACCAGCCTGAGCTGGAGCAGGCGAAATGGGAGCAGCGACGCGGCGCGGATGAGTTCACGCTGCGGCGCTGAAGCGCCTCGCCCGCCTTTACCCGCTACGGCAGCTCAACGATCTTGCTCTGCACGAGCACTTTCAGCAGCGCTCCCGTTCCACATCGCGGATCCTTCAAATTCGGATCGAACGTGGCGTCAGGTCCGAACTTCCCGGAAACGTACAAATTGGTGCAGCCCCAGACATACGGCGATCTGACGTTGCGACTGCGGTAGCCTAGGCCGTTGAAAGTTTCCAGCCTGTACAACACCGCTCCGACGCCGGACCAGTCAACGCTCTGCCAGCGAAGGAGGGTTATGAAGTCGATCGTGCTATCCTCCCACGAGAACGGCGGATCGCCCTGCACGGGTCGCCCCTTCGGTACGGTCACGGTTCTGGCAGACAATGGATCGCCATTCAGATGACGAGAAAAGTCAAAATTGGCATCCCCGTGAACCAACGCCACGACGTACCATGGCACCCCCGTCTTGGTCTCGATGACCCGGTATCGTTCCTGGTTCGCTTTTATGCGCTCAACGACCTTCTCCAAATCGGATAGGCGCTTCGGATCGATGATCGCCTGGTCAAAGAGTTGCTCAGCCTCCGATTGGATGGCCTTGGAATCAAACCGCGAACCAGGAGCCGCTGAGCTCGGCACGGTGATGTTGCTGTCCTGTCTTGCGTATCCGACCTCTGCATAGTTCCACTCGAGCTCTCGTTTCAGTTTCTGAAGCTCGATTTGCTCTGCTTCGGTTTGCTTGGGAAGCGCACTGAGGTGTGCGACACGTGTCTCCTTGTCGTTGATGTCTTGCTTGGTGATATCGCGCCGCTTCTCCAGCCCGTCGTGATACAGTCTCCATTGATCCCTGCTTTCCTTGTCCGAGACATAGGAGAAGTATTCCGAGAAGCGCAGACGCAGCTCGATGTCCTGATTCAGGGCCGTGTCGATGAACTTCGAAATGTAGGTCTGGTGCAGGTCCTGGGCCTTGCTCTCGATTTCCTTTTGCTTGAGAGCGACCTCCTGCTCCGCCTTCCTGAGATCGAGCTGTGCTTTATAGGCTTCGACCGCAGCCGGGATCGCGACCGCCACGCCTCCGCTGATCAGCGTGCCCCATATGGCCTGCCAGAAGCCGAGGCGCAGGCGATAGCGCTCGAGGCTCTGCACGACCGGCTCGGCATTCGGATCTGTGGCAGCCATCTGCGTTCGCCCGTCCAGTAGCGCAACTGGCGCATGCAACCGCAAGGCGTCGATTTAATCAACCCCCGGAATGCCGACGGGGCGGCGAGGTGCTGCCGGACCGCTCGCCTTGAGCGGCGTCGACCTCGCCAAGCTCGATGATCCCGGGGAACGTCGAATACACCGCGCCCCAATCGGCGAAGCCGTAGGTGCCGAAACCTGCGGTATCGGGCTGCAACGCTGCGAATGAACGTTCATAAGTGCGTTTTTTCGTCAATTGTGGATGCCGGCCGTTCGCGCTAAGCATCCGTTCCAGGGCAAACCATCATGCAAAGAATCATGACCGAACGGCCTTCCGCGCTCGCGGTCGATCGCCGTGGGTTCATTCGCCTTGCGGGCACAACCGCTGCGGGATGGTTGGCGCTCGGCGCAACATCCGATCGCATGCGGGTCGTGGCATCGCTGACGGCGTTACCGCTCGACGACGAATTGACCAGAAGGAGCATGATCGACAGCCCGACCTCGCGCCTCGGTGGCCTCATCGTCGGCTTGAGGCAGCGAGGCTGGGTCGAAGGCGTCAACTACCGCTTCGAACTCCGTTCGACTTTCGGCGCATCGGACCGACTGAAGACCGCGGTCAAGGAATTGCTGGAGCTCAAGCCGGACGTGATCCTGACCGGCTCGACGGTCGAAACCGCAGCCGTCCTGGAGGCGACCAAAACCATCCCGATCGTGTTCGCGACCGCCAACGATCCCGTCGGCAATGGCTTCGTTCAGAGCCTCGCGCATCCCGGCGGCAACGTCACCGGCTTTACCAACAGCACCGCCGAGATGGGCGGCAAATGGCTTCAACTGATCCGGGAAGCCGTGCCTGATCTTGCGCGCGTCGGTATCCTGTTCAATCCGGCGACCACACCGCGCGCCGGCCGCTTCTTCCTCGACTCCATCGAGCAGGAGGCCGCTATGTCCGGCGTGCCCGTGGTCGCCGCGCCCGTCAACGCACCAACGGACATCGACGAAGCCGTCAGGCGCTTCTCCGAACCGCCCAAGGCGGCGATGATCGCGCTGGTCGACAGCTTCCTCGTGGTCAATCGGCAGGCGGTCGTGGCGGCGGCGGCCAAATATCGCGTGCCCACGATTTATCCGTTCCATTATTTCATGGATGCGGGCGGGCTGATGAGCTACGGGCCAACACTTGAAGTGCGCTCGGCCGATTATGTCGATCTCATCCTGCGCGGCACCAAGGCCGGCGATCTGCCGGTGCAATCGCCGCGGAAATACGAGCTCTTGATCAACCGTACGGTCGCCCGCTCGCTCGGATTGACCATTCCATTCACGCTGCTCGCACGCGCCGACGAGATCCGCGAGTGAACGAGACGGTGGACCAGGGATCTTTGCGTACGCCTCCCGGCCGGCTGTTCCGCAAATATCTCTACTCGATCGTCGCCCTCGCCTTTGCGGCGCTTGCGATCAACACCGGCTTCGACGTCTGGTTCTCCTATCGCGAGCAGAAGCAGTTGCTGGCGGCAACCCAGCGCGAGCAGGCAGCAAGCGCCGCCATTCAGATCGGCCAGTTCATTGGCCAGATCGAAAACCAGATCCGATGGCTCTCGCGCCTGCCCCCCGAACTGTCCACGAACGAGGACGAGCGACTGAATGCCATTCGCCTCTTGCGCCTCTCGCCCGCGATCGCGGAAATCGCCGAGCTCGACGCGCAGGGCCGCGAGCACGTGCGCGTGTCGCGCCGTGTCGCGGACAGGATCGGCAGCAAGGCCGACCTCTCCGCCTCGCCGGCCTTTCGCGGCGCCAATGAAAGCCGGGCCTATTACGGGCCGGTCTACTTCTTCGGCGACACTGAGCCATTCATGACGCTTGCCACGCGCGGAACTGGCCGCACGCCGGATGTGATCATTGCCGAGGTCAATCTTCGCTTCATCTGGGACCTGGTCGCCGGGATCAGGGTCGGCAACACCGGCAAAGCCTATGTGGTCGACCGCATGGGAATCCTGATCGCGCATCCCGATTTGTGGCGGGCGCTACGCCGCAGCGATCTCTCCGGCCATGCGGACGTCCGCGCCGCGCTCGATGGCGTGGGCCCGCCTTCGGGTGGCCTGGTCAAGGAAGACCTGTCCGGACAACGCGTGCTGTCGACCTATGCCACGGTCCCCTCGCTGGGCTGGCTGGTGTTCGTCGAGCTGCCGCTCAGCGAAGCCTACGCGCCGATCTATGCATCGATCGGCCGCTCGACGTTTCTCCTGGTCATTCTGCTGGCCTGTGCGGTGCTGGTCTCCTTGTTTCTCAGCCGGCGCATGGCCGTGCCGATCCAGATCCTGACGCAGGGCGCGCGGCGGATCGGGAGCGGCGACCTCGGCCTGCGGCTCGCGATCAAGACCGGTGACGAGCTGGAAGCGCTCGGCGACCAGTTCAACCGGATGGCCGCTCACTTGCGCGAGTCGTATGCCACGCTCGAGCGCAAGGTGATCGAGCGCACCTCCGAGCTGGAGAAGGCCCGCGACCAGGCCCTTGCCGAGCACGACGCCGCCGAGCGCGCGCGCAGTGCGGCGGTAGCGGCCAACGAAACAAAATCACGCTTCCTCGCGGTCGTCAGCCACGAGCTACGCACGCCGCTCAACGGCGTCATGGGCGTGCTGCAATTGCTCGACGACGGCAGCCTCGGCGAAGCGCAGCGGCGCCGCCTCGCGACCGCGGCCGCGTCGGGTGAAACGCTGATCGCGCTGGTCGACGCCATCCTGGAATATGCGCGCCTGGAGGCCAGCGCCGAGACTCTGGAGACCCGCGATTTCCGCCTCGACCAGCTGATCGAGACCGCCGCCGATCTGATGCGGCCGCAGGCCTCCCGCAAGGGACTGACCTTCGACCTCGCCTGCGATGCGACGGTTGGCATCTCCGTGCACGGCGACCCTGTCAGGCTCAATCGCATCCTGCTCAATTTGATCGGCAACGCGATCAAGTTCACTCCACGCGGCGGCATCGCCTTGAACGCGGCCGCGGAGCGACATGACGATCATGTCGTGCTGCGCATCACCGTTCGCGATACCGGCATCGGCATCGCGCCCGACATGCACGAGCGGATCTTTGAGGATTTCGTCCAGGCCGACGACAGCATCGCCAGGAGATTTGGCGGCACCGGCCTGGGGCTGGCGATCGCGCGCCGCCTCACCCGCCTGATGCGGGGCGAGCTGACGGTCGAGAGCACGCCGGGTGCGGGCAGCTCGTTCATGCTCGAAGTGCCGCTCGGCCTCGCCACGGGCGGCATCGCGCAAAGCGCGCTTCCGCCGCCGTCACGGCGACTCCGCGTGCTGCTGGTCGACGACGACCCCGTCAATTGCGAGGTCGGCGAAGCAATCCTGAAGAGGCTCGGCCACGACGTCACGATCGCCACGAGCGGCGCGCCGGCCGTAGAGCTCGCCCGCGACCAGGCGTTCGACATCATCCTGATGGATCTGCACATGCCCGACATGGACGGGGTGGAGGCGGCGTCGCGGATCGGCAAGCTCGATTTACCGCGGATGCCGCGCATCATCGCCGTGACCGCCGATGTGTCCACCAGCGCCCGCGAACGGCTCGCAGGCGCCGGCATCGCCAAGATCGTCAGCAAGCCGATCCTGATCAATGCGCTGCGCGAGGCGATCGAGGACGATCCGCAGCACGAGCCGGCAGCAGTGCAACTCGCCGAAGGCGCGCTGATCGACAGGCATTTTCTCGACGACCAGAAGGAATTGCTGGGCACCATGCAGATCGCAAAACTCCAACATCTGCTGGAGGAGACCAGCGAAAGGCTGATCGCGGACATCGCCAAGGCCGCGGAGCTTGGCGATCCCACACAGCTCGCGCGGCTTGCGCATCAACTCGGCAGCGCCGCGAGCGCGCTCGGCCTCGTCCGCCTGTTCGAGCGCTGCCGCGAGATCGAGCTGGCAGCGGCCTCGATGTCCCCGCCTGAATGCCAGAATGCCGCGCGCGATCTCACCGCGCTTCGAGAGGCCTCGATGAGCGCGCTGGACGAATTGCTTCGGCCGGCCGAGCAGCGGTTGATCGGTTCGTAGGATGGGTAGAGCGTCAGCGAAACCCATCGCTTTCGTGCGCTCGGAAGCATGATGGGTTTCGCAAGGGCTCTACCCATCCTACGCTCGTGGAATTAAGCCCGTATTCGGCCAATTAAGAGTCTGACAATTTGTCCGGATACGGCTCGTGATCTATCGCAAAGTCAGTCGTATAGACATCCCAGCCCTGAAAACGAAAATAAGTTGTCATAGCCTCATAGTGACTTCCGGCCTCGAACGTATGAATCAGCCGCGCCGGTTGATCCAGCAGATTGCGACAGTTCGCGCCGTGCGGCCCTGCCAAGCACACACTCGACAAACCGTTCGCGTCTATCCAAACCTCATGAATCAGCGTTGCCATACAGTCTGCAGCCTTCCTCGGTTGCGGCCTTTTTCATACCCTAGCCAAACCGTTCGACAAGAAAATCGATAAACAGCCGCACCTTCACCGACAGATGCCGCGTCGGCGGATAGACCGCGTAGAGGGCGAGCGGTGGTGCGGAATAATCATTCAGCACCGTCCGCAGCTCGCCGTTCCTTAAAGCGTCGGCTGCGATGAACTCCGGCAGCAGCGCGAGCCCCCTGCCCTTGATCGCGACGTCGCGCAGCACTTCGGCATTGTTGACGCAGAGCGACCAGGCCGGCTGGATCCAGTGATCGCCGTCCGCGCCGGTGAGCTTCCACTGGTTGCCGGTGAGCAGGAAGCCGTAGGTCAGCGAAGTGTGCTCGCGAAGATCCTGCGGATGTTTTGGCGTGCCGTGACGTGCGAGATAATCGGGCGAAGCGCAGATCATGCGCGCTACCGGCATGATTTTTCGCGCGATCAGGCTCGAGGACTCCAGCTCCGCGATCCGCAACGTCACGTCAAAACCATCCTGCACCGGATCGAGCAGATCGTCGCTGAGTACGAGCTGGAGCTGCAGCTCGGGATATCGCGCCATGAAGTCGGCCAGCACCGGCCCGAGTCGCATCGTGCCGAACGACATCGGCGCGTTGACGCGCAGCAGTCCCCGCGGCGCCGACTGGGCTTGCGTCACCGCCTGGTCGGCGGCCTCGATCTCCGAGAGGATCACCACCGTGCGCTCAAAATAGCGCTGGCCGTTCTCGGTCGGGCTCGCGTGGCGGGTGGTCCGGTTCAGGAGCTGGACGCCGAGGCTCTCCTCGAGATCGGCGATGTATTTGCTGATCGCCGAGCGCGACAGCCGCAGCTGGCGGCCGGCTTCCGCAAAGCTGCCGCTCTCGACCACCTTCACGAAGGCCCGGAGGCTGGCGACCTTATCCAAGGCCAGTTCCCGGCGATTGTTTCCAAATCGTAGACATAGACGTCATATTTGCATGGATTGTCTCCAATCCAAAGCGGAACGATATTTCCGTCCAGAGCAAGACCGCTCCCCGAATTTTGGAGGACGACAATGTCTGGACTGCACCATGTCACCGCGATCGCCGGCGACCCCATCCGCAATTTCGGCTTCTACACCCGCGATCTCGGCCTGCGCTTCGTCAAGAAGACGGTCAATTTCGACGATCCGGGCACCTACCACTTCTATTATGGCGACGAGACCGGCCGCCCAGGCACCATCCTGACCTTCTTCCCGTGGGCCGGTGTGCCGGCCGGGCGCCGCGGCGTCGGCGAGACCCATCAGACCGCGTTCCGCGTGCCGCAGCGCTCGCTCGGCTACTGGACCCAGCGCTTTACCGAGAAGGGGATCGCCTACGAGGCGCTGGAAAAGCGCTTCGGCGAGTCGGTGCTGCCGTTCACCGATCCTGATGGCATGGCGCTGGCGCTGGTTGGGATATCCGGCGCCGAGAACGAGCCCGGCTGGAGCAATGGCGACGTGCCCGCCGAGCACGCGATCCGCGGTTTCCATGGCGTGACGCTCCTGCTCGACAGCGCAGCGAAGACGGCGGCCGTCCTCACCGACGTGTTCGGCTTCGAGGAGACCGGACGCGAGGGATCAGTGATCCGCTTCAAGGCACCGGGCGATGCCGAGGGCAGCGTCGTCGACATCTACGAAGCCAAGGGCTTTTTGCGCGGACATCAGGGCGGAGGCTCGGTCCATCACATCGCCTTCCGCGCGGCCGACGATGCCGAGCAGGGCAAGATGGCGCAAAAGCTCGTGAGCAATCACGGTCTGCACCCGACCGAGCAGCGCGACCGCAATTACTTCCGCTCGATCTACTTCCGCGAGCCCGGCGGTGTGCTGTTCGAAATCGCGACCGATATTCCCGGCTTCGCCGTCGACGAGCCCGTTGCGACGCTGGGGCGTGACCTGAAGCTGCCGAGCTTTCTCGAAGCACAGCGCAAGCAGATCGAGGGCGTTTTGCCTAATTTGGAAGAGAGGGTGTCGTGACCGAGAGCGCATTCATCCATCGTTTCGAGCCCGCGCGCGATGCGGGCTCGGCTCCACTGCTTTTGCTGCACGGCACCGGCGGCGACGAGAACGACCTGCTCGGGCTCGGCAAGATGATCTCGCCGGGCTCCGCCCTGCTCTCGCCGCGCGGACGCGTGCTCGAACACGGCATGCCGCGTTTCTTCCGCCGTCTCGCCGAGGGCGTGTTCGACGAGGAGGACGTTCGCCGCCGCGCGCTCGAGCTCGGCGACTTCGTCGCGGAGGCGCGGCAGCGATACGGCATCGCCGCGCCCGTTGCGGTCGGCTTTTCCAACGGCGCCAACATTGCAGCCGCGCTGTTGCTGCTTAGGCCAGACGTACTTGCAGGCGCAATCCTGCTGCGCGCAATGGTGCCGCTGTCGGATCCTCCCAAGGCGGAGCTTGGCGGCAAACCGGTTCTGCTGCTGTCCGGGCAAGCCGACCCGATCGTGCCGGCAAGCAACTCGTCGCAACTTGCGGCGCTGCTGTCCAAAGCGGGTGCACGTGTCGACCACAAGGTCCTGCCGGCGGGCCATCAATTGTCGCAAGCCGATGTGACGCTCGCCCGCGACTGGATTGGCAACGTCGCCGCCGAGGCGGCCTGATCCCTGAAGCGGCGCACCGCCCAACCGCGGTGCGCCGTTCTTAAAAAACATGGCAAGCGACCTTCCGTCGCAGCTGCGCAATCGGGCGCCAGCCTGCGCGAAATTTCCGCTTGCCCGTTTCCGCGCCAGGCTTAGAATTTGGGACAAGGTTCCGAAATTTGGAACTTCCTTGGACCAACGCCCAGAGCGGCCTTCATGAGTGCACTCACCAACGCCATCGAGATCCTGCACTGCTTTTCCAGCGCGCGGCCCGACCTGTCGTTCGCGGACGTGATGGCGCTGACGGGCAAGCCGAAGAGCTCGACCTCGCGCCTGCTGCGCTCTTTGCGCGATTGCGGCCTGCTTGAGCAGGATCCGCACACCCGCCGCTACCGGCCGGGTCTCCTCACCTTCGAGCTCGGCCGCCTGCACCGCGCCCATGACGATCTCATCAGCACGGCCGAGCGCGAGCTGCGCGAGGTCTGCGCGCGCACCGGTCACACCGGCTACATCGCCGTGCTCGACGGCTACGAGCAGGTCGTGCTCAGGATCGTTCCGGGCTCGAATCCCTTGCGCGTCGTCAATCCGCCGGGCCAGCGGACGCCGGCGCCCGCCACCTCGAACGGCCGCGCCATGCTCGCGCGCCTGTCCGACGAGGACGTTCGCGCGCGGCTACCCGCGACCTATCCAAAGTTGCCGCGCAACTCGCCGCAAAGCTTCAAGCAGCTGATGGCGCGCCTCGACGAGATTCGCCGCACCGGCGTGTCCGAGGCGGCCGACGAATCGATCGAGGGCGTGGGCTCGCAAGGCTTTGCACTGAAGAGCGGCGAAACCGGTGAGATGATCGGGATCGCGGTATCCTATTCGGTGCAGGCAACCACCGCAGCCGAGCGCGCCAATGTCCGCCGCGAGTTGGTGGCGATGGCCACAAAGCTCAGGCGGATGACCGGCGATCCGATCGACCAGCCCGCAACCCGCGTTCAGACCGGGACGCGATGAGCAGCGCAGCCGCCCAGCGTCCCAATGGCCTTGCGCTGTTCATTCTGCCGGGCGCGCTGCTGTTTGCCTTGTTCTTCTTCCTGCCGATCGGGCTGATGGCGCTGATGAGCATTCTCACCGGCAATCCGGTGGTGGCGCCGAAGGTCGCGTTCACCACGCGTCACTACGCCCGCATGATCGGCGATCCCTTTTATCTCGAGGTGATCTGGACCACGATCCGGATCGGGCTCGTCACCACACTGGTTGCGCTCGCGATCGGCTATCCGCTGGCGCATTGGATGGCGCGCATCAAAAGCCGCGCCGGGCACGCGCTGCTGCTGATGGCGGTGCTGGCGCCGATGCTGACCGGCATCGTGGTACGTACCTTCGCGTGGATGACGTTGCTCTCCGACAGGGGCGTGATCAATCAGACGCTGATCTCACTCGGCCTCATCAGCCAGCCCCTGAAGCTGATGTACACCGAGACCGGCATCGTGGTCGGGCTCGTGCACATCTACGTTCCCTTCATGGTGCTGACGCTGACAGGCGTGATCGGCCGCATCGACGAGCGGCTGGAGCAGGCTGCGGAAAATCTCGGCGCCAGCCCCTTGCGCGCCTTCCTCGAGGTGACGCTGCCGCTCAGCCTGCCCGGCATCCTCGCCGGCTCGCTTCTGGTGTTTGCGCTCGCGATCAGCGCCTATGTCACGCCGATCCTGCTCGGCGGCTTCCAGATCATGACGCTGCCGATCCTGATCTATCAGCAGATCTCGGCGAACTTCAATGTCGGCTTCGCGGCCGCGCTCGGCATCGTCCTGCTGATGATCTCGCTTCTGCTCGTCGTCGCCTACAACCGCGCGCTCGGCCTCGTCTCCGGCCAGCACGATTTGCAGTGAGGCCGATGATGCAAACCACCGCCTCGCACAGCCCATTGCACGCCACGGTCCGGCAGGCGGCGCCCGCGCGCACCAGCGGACGCGTCAGGCACTACGGCCGTTACCTCTATCTCGCGATCAACATCGCCATCCTTGTCTTCCTGCTGGCGCCGATCGCGGTCGTCGTCGTGTTCGCCCTCAATCCGACGCCCTTCATCCAGTTTCCGCCGGTCGGCGTGTCCTTGCGCTGGTTCGAAAAGTTCTTCGCCTCGCGCGACTTCATGCAGGCGCTCTGGTTCAGCCTGGAGGTCGCGGTGCTCACCACGGTGTCGGCAACGCTGCTCGGTGCCTCCGCGGCGCTGGCGCTGGCGCGCGGCAACCTGCCGGGTACACGCCTGATCGTGGCGACCATGCTTTCGCCTTTGATGCTGCCGGCGATCCTGACCGGGCTTGCACTGTTCCAGACCTATGTGCTGCTCGACGTGGGACGGCCGACCTGGGGCCTGGTTGCCGGCCACACGCTGGTGACGCTGCCTTATGTGGTGCGCACGACGCTCGCGGTGCTGCATAATTTCGACACGCGGCTGGAAGAAGCCGCACAGAATCTCGGCGCCAGCCCGTTGCGCACCTTCTTCGAGGTGACGCTGCCGCTGATCAAGCCCGGCGTGCTCGCGGGCGCGATCTTTGCCTTCATCGTCTCCTTCGACCAGTTCCCCGTCTCGCTGTTCCTGGTCAGCCCGGGCAACGAGACGCTGCCGGTCACGCTGTTCAACTATCTCAAGTTCGATCTGGACGGCACCATCGGTGCTGCGTCCGTCGTCTCGATCGTGCTCGCCTTTGTCGTGGTCATCGGGCTCGACCGCACGGTGGGCTTACGCTCCTACGTCAAATTGTAAACGCTCATTGTAACCTAAGGATTCGAGACATGATGAAAGCTCTGGGATCGCTCAGCCGCCGCCGCTTTCTGACCGCGAGCGCCTCGCTCGGCATCGGCACGATCGCCGCGCCCTACGTCGCCCGCGCCGACGATCCGACGCTGCGCATCACCGGCTGGGGCGGCAAGTGGGGCGAGATCATGAAGGCCGAGATCGGCCCCGCCTTCGAGAGTGAGTTCAAGTGCAAGCTCCAGATTGATTCCGCCTTCCCTTATCTGCCGAAGCTCCAGGCGAGCTCGCGCTCCGCACCGATCTACGACGTGATGCACACCAACTCCAACGAGCAGTGGGCCGCGGCCGAAATGGGCCTGATCGAGCCCAAGATCGATCCAAAGCTGGTGCCCAACCTCGCCGACGTCTATCCCTACGCCATCAGCGACAAGATCGTCGGCGTCTCGATCTTCACCAGCGCCATCGGCCTCGGCATGCGCACCGACAAGGGCTATGGCGGCATCAGTTCCTGGAAGGAGCTGTGGGACGCGAAATACAACGGTGTCCGCGGTGGCTATGTCATCCCGGTCAACAGCCTCGGCCAGGCGTTCCTGATGATGTGCGGCACGCTGTTCGGCAAGGGCCAGACCGATCTCGATGCAGCCTATATGGCGCTGGAGAAGCTGAAGCCGATCAAGATCGTCGATTTCACCGGCGCGATGGAGAAGATGCTGCTGTCGGGCGAAGTCGGCCTCTGCGTCATCCACGATTCCGGCATCTACCGCTATGACGGCCAGAACCAGCCGACCGACTTCGTCTCGCCGAGCGAAGGCGTGCTGTCGCTGGAGCAGGTCCTGACCATCACGCCCGGCAGCAAGATGAAGGAGCTCGCCAACGCCTATGTGAACTACATGCTGCGGCCGGACGTGCAGAAGCGCCTTGCCGAAACCGTGTGGTACTCGCCGGCCAACAAAAAGGTGAAGCTCGACGCCAAGTATGACGCCAAGCTGCTCACCACGCCCGAGAAGGTCTCGAAGCTGATCCAGGTCGACTGGAAGTGGTACAACGAGCGCAAGGACGAGATCGACCAGCGCGTCAATCGGATCTTCCGCGCATGAGCGCATCGATCGAGATCGCCGGCGTCAGCAAGGTCTATGACGGGGGCGTGCGCGCGGTCGACGCGGTCGCCATGGACATCAGGCAGGGCGAATTCTTCTCCCTGCTCGGCCCGTCCGGCTGCGGCAAGACAACGACGCTGCGCATGATCGCCGGCTTCGAGATTCCGAGCGCGGGGGCGATCCGCGTCGACGGCGCCGACATCACCCATGTTCCCGCGCACAAGCGCGACATGGGCATGGTGTTCCAGAACTACGCGCTGTTCCCGCATCGGACCGTCGCCGAGAACGTCGCCTTCGGCCTGCGCATGCGCGGATTGGACAAGGCCACCATAGCGACGAAGGTGAAGGCGGCGCTGGCGATGGTCGAGCTGTCCGGCCTCGAAGAGCGCCGCCCCGCCCACCTCTCCGGCGGCCAGCAGCAGCGCGTGGCGCTCGCGCGGGCCATCGTCATCGCCCCGCGCGTCCTGCTCTGCGACGAGCCGCTCGGCGCACTGGACAAGAAGCTGCGCCAGCAGATGCAGTTCGAGCTCAAGCAGCTCCAGAAGAAGCTCGGCCTGACCCTGGTGTTCGTCACCCACGACCAGGAAGAGGCGCTCGCGATGTCCGACCGCATCGCCGTGATGAACGGCGGTCGCGTCGAGCAGATCGGAACGCCCGCCGAGATCTACAACCAGCCGACGACGCGCTTCGTCGCCGACTTCATCGGCGACACCAACATCTTTCGCGGCGAGCGCACGACGACGAACACGATGGCTTCCGCTATCGACGTCGGCAAAGATCTGATCCTGGCGCTGCCGCGCTCCCCGGACATCCAAGGCACCGGCATTCTCTCGGTGGCGCTGCGACCCGAAAAGATCTGCCTCTCGCCGCGCGCCGATGCCGCCACGGCAACCGCCACCGCAACCGGCAGCTGCGCGCACGGCATCGTCGAGAACACCAACTTCCTCGGCGGCGCGGTGCTCTACCGCATCACCCTCGAGGGGGGCCATCGCGTCCTCGTGCAACAGCCCAATGCAGGCACGAGCCGCCTGTTCGTTCCCGGCAACGATGTCACGCTCGACTGGACGCCGGCCGACCTCGTCGTCTTGAAGGACTAGACCAGACATGAACATGCCATTGAAGCACCAGCGCATCGGGGTCGTCGTGATCGGCCAGAGCCCGCGCCCCGGCGTTGTGACCGAGATCGCGACCGTGTTGTCGCCGGGCATCCAGATCGAGCTGCGCGGCGCGCTCGACGGCATGAGCCGCGCCGAGATCGACGCCATTCCCCCGATGGACGGATACGACACGCTGTTCACGCTGCTGCCGAACGGCGACGGCGTCACCATCAGCAAGAAGGAAGTGGAGCGCCGGGCGAGCCAGCAGATCATTCGCTTCAAGCACGAGGGCGTCGGCGTGACGCTGATGGCCTGCACGGGCAGATTTCCCAATCTCGCCGCCGATGGCCTCGTCATCCTGCCTTCCGCCATCCTGCACAATCTCGTAGAGGCCGTGCTGCCGAGGGGCCGGCTCGGCGTGTTCTCGCCCCTCGCCGAGCAGACCGCGCTGATCGACAAGAAGTGGCAGCGCGAGGGCGTCGAGGTGGTCGGCATCACGCTCCGACCCGGCTCGAACGAGGCCGCGGTCGACGAGGCCGCGCGCACGATGGCCGACCTCGAACCCGATCTCGTGGTGATGGATTGCATCAGCTACACCAGCGCCAACAAGGCGCGCGTGCGCACGGCCTTTCCCGGCCCGGTGATCCTCGGCATTGCCGCCGCGGCCCGCATCGTCGAGGAGTTGGTGTCGTGAGCAAGGCGGAATTGAAGACGATCAGCCTCGAGGAGATCGAAGCGCTCGCGGTCGGCGCCTGGATCCTCGGCACCGGCGGCGGCGGCAGTCCCTATCTCGGCCTGCTCAATCTGCGCCGGCTCTATGCCGAGGGCCACCGCGTGCACTTGATGTCGCCGCTCGACCTCGACGACGACGACTGGGTCGCGGTGGTCTCCAACATGGGCGCGCCGCTGGTCGGACAGGAACGTCTCGCCGACAGCCGTAACATCGCGCGCGCAGTTCGCATGCAGGAGGAGATCAACGGGATCAAGTTTCGCGCCGTGATGTCGGTAGAGATCGGCGGCGGCAACGGCGTTCAGGCGCTGATGGCGGCCGCTCATCTCGGCATCCCCGTTGTCGACGCGGACTGTATGGGCCGCGCCTTCCCCGAGGCGCAGATGACGTCGGTCGCGATCGGGGACCTGCGGCCCTATCCCTGCACGCTGTACGATCCCCGCGGCATCGAGGCGGTGGTGACGAAGGTGCCGAGCTGGAAGTGGATGGAGCGGGCGAGCCGCAAGATCTGCGTCGAGATGGGCTCGATCGCCTCCACCAGCAAGGCGCCGCGCACAGGACGCGAGGTAAAGGACTGGGGCATACACTTCACCACCACAAAAGCCATCTGCATCGGACGCGCCGTGCAGGAGGCCAATCGTCGTCACGAGGATCCGATCGCCGCACTGCTTTCGACCGAAGGTGGCAAGAAGCTGTTTACCGGCAAGATCGTCGACGTGGCCCGGCGCACGACGGAAGGATTTTTGCGCGGCTCGGCGATGATCGAAGGCAGCGACGCCGATCGCGGCAATCGGCTCAAGCTCTCGTTCCAGAACGAATGGATCGTGGCCTGGCGGGGCGAGGAGGCGATCGCGACGTCGCCCGACCTGATCTGCGTGCTCGACAGCGTCAACGGCCACGGCGTCGGCACCGAGACCGTACGCTATGGCCAGCGCGTCACCGTGGTGGCGCTACCCGCGCCGCCGGTGCTGACCAGCCCGCGCGGCCTCGAATTCGTCGGCCCCCGCGCCTTCGGCTACGACCTCGACTTCCGTTCCCTCTTCGCGCCCGCTGCGGCTGGAGCTTAAGATCCCCCCATGAAACGCATTGGCATCGATGTCGGCGGCACCAACACGGACGCCGTGCTGATCGTCGACGAGAAGGTCGTCCATTCCGTCAAGCGCCCGACCACGGCCGACGTGACCTCGGGCATCCTGGACGCGCTGAGGGCGTTGCGCGCCGAGCCGGCCGCCGCGGTGAAGGTCGATGCGGTCGTGATCGGCACCACGCATTTCATCAACGCGGTGGTGCAGCGCCGCCACGTCCAGAAGATCGCCGCGATCCGCATCGGCATGCCCGCGAGCGCCTCGTTGCCGCCGTTCTGCGACTGGCCCGCGGACCTCGCCGCGCTCGTCAACGGCGAGATCTTCATGCTGGAGGGCGGTCACGACTACGACGGCCGCCCGTTCATGCCGCTCGACGTCGCCGGCCTGAAGGACGCCGCGCGAAAAATCAGAGACAAGGGCCTGCACTCGGTCGCGGTGTGCTCGAGTTTCTCCCCGCTCGATTCCTCCTGCGAGACGACCGCGCGCGAGATTCTCGGAGACATCTGCCCTGACGTCGCGGTGACGCTGTCGCACGATCTCGGCCGCATCGGCCTGCTCGAACGCGAGAATGCCGCGCTGCTCAACGCCTCCCTGCACGATCTCGCCATCACCACGGTCGCGGCCTTCCGCAAGGCAATTTCCGACAGCGGCATCGATGCGCCGCTGTTCCTGACCCAGAACGACGGCACGGTGATGCAGGCCGAGATCGCTACCGCCTTCCCGGTGATGAGCTTCGCCTCCGGCGCCACCAATTCCATGCGCGGCGCCGCGCACCTCTCCGGTCTCGACGACGCCATGGTCGTCGATGTCGGCGGCACGACAAGCGACATCGGCCAGCTTCGTCACGGCTTTCCGCGCGAGGCCAATGCCGTGGTCGAGGTCGGCGGCGTCCGCACGCTGTTCCGCATGCCAGATCTGTTGTCGATCGGGCTCGGCGGCGGCAGCCATGTCGACGAAGATCCGGTTCGCGTCGGTCCGCTCAGCGTCGGCTACCGGTTGACAACGGACGCGCTGGTGTTCGGCGGCTCGCGCCTCACCGCCACCGACATCGCGGTCGCCGCGGGTCTCACCGACATCGGCGACAGCTCTCGCGTCGCCAAATTGCCCAAGCGTCTGATCGACGCCGCGCTGCGCGATGCCTGGCGCAAGCTCGAAGAGGACATCGATCGCATGAAGACCGAAGCCGGCGAGGTGCCGCTGCTCGCAGTCGGCGGCGGCGCCTTCCTGGTGCCGGATCGCCTGCCCGGCATTTCCGAGATCGTGCGCGTGCCGCATGGCGACTGCGCCAATGCGGTGGGTGCTGCGATCGCCCAGGTCAGCGGCGAAGCCGACCAAGTGTTCCGCGACCTCAGTCGCGAGGATGCGATCGCGGCGGCGCGCGACATCGCGGCCGACCGTGCCGTCCAGGCCGGGGCAGCGCGCGACAGCCTGAAGACCGTCGATGTCGAGGACATGCCGATCGCCTATCTGCCCGGCAACGCGCTGCGCGTCCGCGTCCGCGTCGCCGGCGCGATTGCCGATCCGGATTTTCCGGCGGCCGCGTAGCCGGCGCCTGACCATCCCGGTCGGGCCGCGACGAGAACGACCTGCGACTGGATCGGCTATCTTACCGCGGAGGCGGCATGATCCGGCAAGCGACGCGTCGCTCAAGAGCTGGGCGCCGCTGGCTGGACTGCTTGCTTCAATCGAACCAGCCGCGCCGCTTGAACCAGATCAGCGGCAGCACGCCGCTGGCAATGATGGCGAGCCACGCCAGCGGATAACCGAACGTCCAGTCCAGCTCCGGCATGTGCTTGAAGTTCATGCCCCAGATGCCGACCAGGATCGTCGGCGGCACGCCGACGATCGAGACGATCGTCAGGATCTTGAACAGCTCGTTCTGCTGAATGTTGATGAAGCCGAGCACGGCATCGAGCAGAAGCTGGATCTTGTCCGACAATCGCGTCTCGTAATCGCCCAGCGAAACGACGTCCTTCGAGACGGCCTCGAGGCGCTTTTTCGACGCGGCGGTGATCCATTCACTCCCGACATCGCCGGCAAATGACGCGATGCGGCCGACGCCAAGCAGGACATCGCGCGCCTTGGCCAGCCGATCGGCCAACTCCCCGATGTTCTCCAGCGCCTCGCGCATTCTGCGGCTGGAGCGGACCGGCCGCTTGGTGCGAACGAGCCCGCCCTTGAAGACCCCCCGCGAAAGCCTGTCGACCTTCGCGCCGAGATGCTCCAAAACATCGGCCCCGCGGTCGACCATGGCCTCGATCAGGCTGGTAAACACGCACATGCCGTTCTCCAGGCTGTCGTCGGAACCGATGCGCTTGCCGATGTCGTCGAAGATCGGCAGCTGCGCGAAGCGCACCGTCACCAGGACGTGCGGGCCAATAACGAAGCCCACCGGCGTGATCTCGGCCTCGTTGTCCTCGTTGAGCCGAACCGCCGGCGAGCTGAGATAGAGCGTGCCGTGGTCGAGGATCAGGCGGCTCGACGCTTCGATCTCGTTGAGGGACTCCTCCGAAGGGATGCGGATCCCGAGCAGTCGTTCGACAAACTGCTTTTCCTCCGCCGTCGCGTTGACGAGATCGGCCCAAATGATCTCGGAGGGCATTTTCGCCCCGATGCCTCGCCAGTCATCGGACGGCCATCTGTACAGTTTGAGCAATGACCGGACTCCGCATACCCTCGCGCCGGATCGCACGGCATGCGGCCATCCTGCGCTGAGCCAACGCATGAGGGTTCCAAACGTTCGATGCAGGGGAGCACCAGAGGCGGCGAAATCCAACCGAGCGGATGCGGCCTCCTTCGATGATGCCATCATGCCGGTGTTTTGCCCGACGGGTCAATGGCATCGCGGAATGCGCAGCGCGCAAGCCGTTAAATGGCGCAACGCGCAAACCATTGAAATGATTATCCCCGGCTACTGTGCATGGGGTTGTTTTTCAGGTTTTTGTTTTGGTCCCGCCAGATAAAAATCCCCTCCCTGATGGGGAGAGGTCAACGTTGAGGCGACAGGTTCGACCTGACCGAGCGGCTACTCCCACGCCCACGCCGAGAAATCGTTCTCGAACTGCGGGACTTCCTTCCAGACGCCCTTCAGCTTCTTGCTGATGACGGTGGGCCATTGCGGCTGGAACAGATAGGCGGAGACGGCATCGGTGGCCAGCATGCGCTGGGCGTCGCCGAGAAGTTTTGCGCGGGAGGCCTCGTCGGGCGTCGACACGATCTGCTTGTAGAGCGCGTTGTAGGTCTCGTTGTTGTAGCCGAGATAGTAGTCGGGCTCGGTGATCTTGACGAGATCGAACGGCTCGACATGGCTGACGATGGTGAGATCGAAATTGTGCGGACCAGTGGGCCCGAACACCTGCGACAGCCACTGCGCCCATTCGACGTTCTCAATCTTGGCGACGATGCCGACCTTGGCGAGCTGGGCCGCGACGATTTCGCCGCCCTGCCGGGCATAGGGCGGCGGCGGCAGCTTCAGCGACAGCTCGAGCGGCGTGGTGACGCCGGCCTCTGCAAGCAGCTTCTTGGCCTTCTCGGGATCATAGGGGTTGATGCCGGTGGTATCGACATAGCCGAGCGATCCGGGCGTGTAGAAGCTTCCGATCGGCGTGCCGAAACCTTCGACGGCACCGTCGATCAATGCCTTGCGGTCGATCGCAGCGAGGATGGCGCGGCGAACGCGGACGTCATCCAGCGGCTTCTTCCGCTCATTGATCGCGACGATGGTCTTCGCCTTGGAACCGCCAATCAGGACCGTGAAGCGCGGATCAGCCTTGAATTGAGCAACGACGCGGGTCGCGATGCGCGGAAACGCGTCCACGTCCCCCGAGAGCAGCGCCGCGGCTTGCGCGGCCGGATCGGAGATGAAGCGGATCGTGACCTTCGAGAGCTTGATCGCCGATGCGTTGCGATAGTCCGCCCATTTGTTCAGGGTGATCGATGAGCCCTTGGCCCAGGCGCCGAGCTGGTAAGGCCCGGTCCCGACCGGCTGCGTGACGTTCGTCGCCGCGCTCTTCGGCTCGACGATCGAGCCGCTCGCCTGCCCCAGCAGGAACGGAAGGTTCGGCTCGCCGTATTTCAGGGTGATCACGACCGAGTCGGCGTCGGGCGCATCGACCTTCTCGAAGGCCTGGTACAGGCTCTTGTCCTTGTTGGTGCTGGTGGCGACAGCGTTACGCTCGAACGAGAACTTCACCGCCGCGGAATCGAACGGCTCGCCGTTGTGGAATTTGACGCCCTTGCGCAGCTTGAAATGATAGGACTTCAGGTCCGGCGAGGCGGTCCAGCTCTCAGCCAGCAGGGGCGAGACGGAGCCATCCTCGTTGATCTTGGTCAGCGTCTCGTA
This sequence comes from Bradyrhizobium sp. 21, assembly GCF_023073335.1. GTDB lineage: Bacteria > Pseudomonadota > Alphaproteobacteria > Rhizobiales > Xanthobacteraceae > Bradyrhizobium. The sequence goes on along the minus strand of NZ_JADPJG010000002.1, from coordinate 545,531 downwards.
GATGTTGTAGAGCGTGACCTCCGCGACCGCGGCGGCGGCCGCGGTGGTTGGATCGAGGCCCGGCGGCTCCAGCGTCATGCCCATGACGACGCTGTCCTTCTTGCTCTGCGCCAACACCGGCAACGGCGCCGCGACCAGCGCGGCGGCGAATGCGACGATCGATAGTGTCCTGAACATGCGTAACTCTCCGGCCTTCTGTCTTCCCAGACTACGCCAATTCCGCCCTGGACACTAACCTTCCAAGGCCGCTTGCGGCAACGCCATCACGGCCTCGGCCTTGTGACAGGCGGCGAGATGCGTTTCCCCGACCTTGCGTAGCTCAGGCAAAACCTCGCGGCAATGCTGGTCGGCGAGCGGGCAGCGCGCGACATAGGGGCATCCGGTCGCAGCCGCCGATTGCGAGGCGATCGCCTGGGCGCCGCGTCGCCGCCGGCCGCCTCCAGCACGTGCCCGTGGCACGGCGTCCAATAACGCCCGCGTATAGGGATGGGCACAGCGCTCGAACAGATCCTCCGGCCGCCCCTGCTCGACGATCCGGCCGAGATACATCACCGCGACCTCGTCGCAGAGATAGTCGACGACCGCGAGATCGTGGCTGATCAGGACGTAGCTGAGGCCGAACTGTTCCTGGAGGTCCTGCATCAGGTTCAAGACCTGCGCCTGCACGGAGACGTCGAGTGCCGAGACCGGCTCGTCGGCGACGATCAGCTTCGGCTGCGTGATCAGGGCGCGCGCGATGGCAATGCGTTGGCGCTGGCCGCCTGAGAACTCGTGCGGATATTTGTCCATGTCGGCATCGCGCAGGCCGACCTGTCGCAGCACCGCGGAGACGCGCGCGCGGAACGTGGTGCGATCGGCTTCTTCCAGCACGGTGAGCGGTTCGGCGACGATGCGGGCGATGGTCTGACGCGGGTCGAGCGAGCCGTAAGGATCCTGGAACACCATCTGGAAATCGCGGCGGGCACGGCGCAGCTCGTCCGCCGAGATGCGGTTGAGATCGCGGCCGAGCAGCGCGACCTGCCCCGATGTGGGCCGCTCCAGCGCCATCACCACCCGCGCGAAGGTCGACTTGCCCGAACCGGACTCGCCGACGATGCCGAGGCTCTTGCCGGCTTCGACCCGCACGCTGACGCCATTGAGCGCGCGAACTTGCCCCGGCGGGCGGAACAGGCTTTCGCGCGGCAGCGTGTAGCGTTGCTCGAGATCCTTGACGTCGAGAAGAGGCGCGGTGCTCATGCGGACAGCGCTCCGACATTCGCGGCCATGGAGACGTCCGTCCGGATGCAGCGCACGAAGTGGCCGGGTCCGACGTCCACCATCGGCGGAAGCGCGACCCGACACGGCTCGATCACGAGCGGGCACCGATCGGCGAAGGCACAGCCGGAGGGCAGATCGGCGAGCTCCGGCACCGTGCCCGAGATCGTCGTCAGCCGCGTCCCCTTGCGTGCGCCGAGCTTCGGCCGGGCGCGGAACAGGCCCTGCGTGTAGGGATGCCCCATCCGCCGGAACACCTCGTCGGTCGGCCCGCTCTCGACGACCGTGCCGCCATACATCACCATCATGCGTTGCACGTTCTCGGCGATGACGCCGAGATCGTGCGAGATCAGGATCATCGACATGCCCCGCTCCTCGACGAGATCGGCGATGAGGTCGAGGATCTGGCCCTGGATGGTGACGTCGAGCGCCGTGGTCGGCTCGTCGGCAATCAGGAGGTCCGGCTCGCAGGCGAGGGCCATCGCAATCGTGACGCGCTGGCGCTGGCCGCCGGAAAACTGGTGCGGATAGGCATCGACGCGCCTCGCCGGATCTGGCAGCCCGACACGATCGAGCAAGGCGATCGTCTCCTTGCGCGCCTGCGATGCCGACAATTTCCTGTGGCGACGCAGCGGCTCGGCGACCTGATGGCCGATCGTGTGCATCGGGTTGAGCGCGGTCATCGGCTCCTGGAAGATCATGCTGATGCGATTGCCGCGGAGCCTGCAATAATCGGCGTCCGAAAGCCCAGAGAGCTCGCTGCCATCAAGCTTGATGCTGCCGGTGACGACAGCGCTGTCCGGCAGCAGCCCCATCAGCGACAATGCGGTGACTGACTTGCCGCAACCGGATTCGCCGACAAGCCCAAGCGTCTCGCCGCGCTTCAGCGCAAAACTGACGCCGCGCACGGCCTGTGCCGGCCCGCGACTGGTGTTGAGGCGCACGCCGAGATTGGCAACCTCGATCAGCGGCATGGTTGAGCGCTCACCCATCGTCACCGCTCCCGCGCCAGGCGTGGATCGAGCAGGTCGCGCAGCCCGTCGCCGAGAAGATTGAGGCCGAGCACCGCGATTGCGATCGCGGCACCGGGATACACCGCGAGCATCGGCGACTGGAATAGCAATGTCTGCGCGTCGTTCAGCATCCGTCCCCAGGAAGGCTGCGGCGGCTGCGTGCCGAGCCCGAGATAGGACAATGCGGCCTCCGCAAGGATCGCGAGGGCGAACTGGATGGTCGCCTGCACGATCAGGATCGACAGGATGTTGGGAAGCACATGCTCGATGGTGATGCGGAAGCGCCCCTTCCCCGAAGCACGCGCGGCCAGCACGAACTCGCGCGCCCAGATCGCGTTGGCGGAGCCGCGCGTCAGCCGGGTCAGCGTCGGGATCTGGAAAATGCCGATCGCGACGATCGAGGTCACCATGCCGGGCCCGACGACCGCAGAGAGCATGATCGCGGAGAGCACGGCCGGGAAGGCAAACGTGAAATCGGAGAAGCGCATGATGATCTCTTCGGTCCAGCCGCGCCTGGCGGAAGCGATCAGGCCGAGGCAGACGCCGAAGGTGAGGCCGATGCTCACCGCGATGATGCCGACCATGATGGTGGAGCGGGCGCCCGCAAGCAGCAGCGAGACAATGTCGCGGCCGAAGGAGTCGGTGCCGAGCCAGTGCGCCGCCGAGGGTGGCCGGAGCTTTGCGGCGATGTCGATCTCGTAGGGCGACCAGGGCGTCCACACCAGCGACAACAGCGCCGAAGCGATCACCACGAGGCTCAGCGCACCGCCGAGCACGAAGCTGCGGTGGCGCAGGGCGCGGCGCCAGAATGTCCGGGCCGGCAGCGGACGCGTTGCGACCGGCGCGTCAATCGAACTGGTCAAGGGCGCGCTCACAGATCGTGGACCTTGATGCGGGGATCGATGAAGGCATAGAGCACGTCGACCACGAAATTGACGATGACGACCATGGTCGCGAGCAGCATCACGCAGTTGCGCACCACGATCAAATCGCGGTTGGCGATCGACTGGAAGATCAGCCGTCCCAGGCCCGGCAGGTAGAACACATTCTCGATCACGATGGTGCCGGCGAGCAGATTGGCGAATTGCAGCCCCATCACCGTCATCACCGGGATCATGGCGTTGCGCAGCACGTGGCTCCACAGCACCTCGCGCTTGCCGAGGCCCTTCGCGCGCGCGGTGCGGACGAAGTCTTCGCGCAGCACTTCCAGCACCGCCGAGCGCGTGACACGCGCGAGGATCGCGGCTTGCACCACCGCGAGCGAGACCGCCGGCAGCAGCAGCGACTTGATCCCCAGCCAGATGCCGTCTTCCCAGCCCGGAAAGCCGCCGGCAGAAAGCCATTGCAGCCGCACCGAGAACAACAGCACCAGGAGGATCGCGAACCAGAAATTCGGCAGCGCGATGCCCACCTGCGTCAACGACATCACGCCGACATCGCCGAGCTTGTTGTGGTTGGCGGCGGTGTAGATGCCGGCCGAGAGCGCCAGCGTGACCGTGATCAGCATGGACATGATCGCGAGCGGAATGGTCAGCACCAGCCGCTCCGCGATCAGGCTGCCGACCGGCGTACCGTAGACATAGGAGTTGCCGAGATCGCCGATCAGGAGCCCTTTGATCCACTGCAAATAGCGAACCGCCAGCGGCTGGTCGAGCCCGAGCTTGACGGTGAGCGCCCGCACCGCATCCACTGACGCATCGGCACCCATCAGCATCTGCGCGGCGTTGCCGGGAAGCGCGTCCAGCACCAGGAAGATGATCACGGAGGCGCCGACCAGCGTCGCCAGCAAGGTAAGCAGACGTCGGAGGACAAATACGCTCATGCGCTCACGAGCTCTCGACGTCGTCCTGGCGAAGGCCAAGACCCATAACCCCAGGGAGCGGTTTGGCGAAGACTGTTCGTTCGGTACTGGCACCGCTCGGCATCGATAAATTCCGCGGTATGGGTCCTGGCTTTCGCCAGGACGACACCGAGGAGATTGCGGGCGCCATGCCGCATCAGGACAAATACGCTCATGCGTGCTCGGCTTCAGGGCTCATCCGCGGCACGATCAACATGTCCGGGCGCCGGAGGCAAGTCCTTTGCAGGCAAGCCCTGTGCAGACAAGTCCTTTGCAAACAAGTCCTTTGCTGCATGCCCATCTGCTCAGGCCGGCCAGCGGGACAGAAGGTCGTGCGAGGCCTCGAACAGCGCACTCACGCGCAGCAAATCCGCATCAGCGCGGAAGCGGCCGACGAGCTGCAGGCCGATCGGCAGGCCGTCGCGGCCGAAGCCGCAGGGCAGGCTGATCGCGGGATGCCCGGTCATGTTGAACGGCATGGTCCAGGGGAACCAGTGCGGCCGGACGCTGTCGAAATGCTGGCCGTCGATCTCGATGGTGCCGAACAGATCCTGCTTGATCGGCAGCGCGGTGCGGGTGAGGGTCGGCATCGCCAGGAAGTGCCCGCGCGCAAGCAAGGATTGCACCCGGCGGAACAGCGCGGTGCGCGCGAACATCGCCTCCTGATAGGCGACGCCGCTGACGTCGGTGGCGAGCGCAAGCTGCTTCAGGAAGGCCTCGCTCAGCGCCTCCCCGTGCTCGGCCGCGAGCTTGGCAAAGCGCGTGCGCCAGACCGTGTGGTTGATGGCGCGCCAGATCGGCTCGATGTCAAAGCCCTCGCCGGAGAATTCCTCGAGCTCGGCGCCAAGGCCCGCCAGCCGGTCGAGGCTCGCCTTGAAGCTGGCTTCGACTTCCGCGGACACCGGACGTCCGGGCGGCGTCAGGCAGTACAGGATCCGCTGCCCGCGCAGATCGCCTCGCGGGGCGGCGGTGCCGATGAAATCGGGCACGGGAAAGCCGATCGACCACGGATCGACAGGGTCCTCGCCTGCCATGGCCTGCATCATCAGCGCGGTGTCGGCGACGGTGCGCGTCATCGGCGTGACATAGGTCTGGTTGCCGAACACGTCGAGAGCCTGACTATGCGGGATGATTCCGTTGCTCTGCTTGAGGCCGACCACGCCGTTGCAGGCGGCGGGAATTCTGGTCGAACCGCCGCCGTCGGTCGCGATCGCCAGCGGTGCGATGCCGCTCGCCACCGCCACCGCCGCGCCGCCGCTGGAGCCGCCGGAGGAGCGGCAGGCGTCCCACGCATTGCGAGTGCGGCCGAACAGGGGCGAATCCGTCAGGCACTTGCTGCCGAATTCCGGCGTCGTGGTCTTGCCGATCAGGATTGCGCCCGCGCTGCGCAGCCGCGCCACCGCCACCGCGTCCTCGGTGGGCACGTTGTCCTTGTAGGGAACGGCGCCGAAGGTGGTCTTGACGCCCCTGGTGTTGACGATGTCCTTGACGGTGACGGGGATGCCATGGAGCAGGCCGAGCGGCTCGCCGGCCATCATGCTGCGCTCGGCGGCGCGGGCCTCGGCAAGCGCCTCGTCGCCGCACAGGGTAATGAAGCAGTTCAGCTCGGGCTGGAGCGCATCGGCGCGGGCGAGCACGGCGCGGGTGAGCTCGACGGGGGATATCTGCTTTGTCGCAATCAGGCCGCGCAGTTCGGTTGCGGACAGCAGGCAGGGATCGCCGTTCATCGTCACATGACGCTCCGAAGCGGGCCGCCGTTGGCCCAAAGACATTGACAAGGCATTGACAGCGAGAATGACAGTTTTGTTAACTCGCCGTCCAATACGATTTTGGTCGCCAACCCATATTCTTTCGGTATGCCAATGGATCTTCGCCGGCTCCGCTATTTCGTCGCCGTCGCCGAGGCGCGCAGCGTCGGCAAGGCCGCCGAGCGGCTTCGCATGGCGCAACCGCCCCTCTCGGTCCAGATCCGCAAGCTGGAGGCCGAAATCGGCGCGCCGCTGTTCCGGCGCGGCACGCGCGGCATGGACCTGACCGAGGCGGGCCAGGCGCTGTTCGCGCGCGCCGGCGAGGCGCTGGCGCTGGCGGCCGACGGCGCCGAAGCCGCGCGCGCGGTCGCAGCCGGTCGTCGCGGGCGGATCTCGGTCGGCTACATGTTCGTGCTGGCGAATGCGGTGCTGCCGCGCCTGATCCCCGAACTGCGGCGGTCCATTCCCGGCGTCGATCTCGATTTCGCCGAGCTCAGCGCCTCGACGCGCGAGGCGCGGCTGCTCGACCGCAGCGTCACGGTTGCGCTGTGCATGCCGGCGATCCACCATCCCGAGATCCAGGTGGCGCGGATCGGCGCGCAACTGTTCATGCTGGCGATGCCGATCCGCTCGCCGCTCGCTCGCCTGGGCTCGGTGCCGATGGCGCGGTTGCAGGGCCGCCCGCTGATCGCGCTGCCCCGTCCGGACCAGGACCCCGCCTCCTCCGCGGTCACGGCCTTGCTGCGGCGGCACCAGATCGTGATGCCGGTCGCCGGCCGGGTCGAGACCGTGCATTCGGCGATGAGCCTGGTGCTGGCCGGTGAAGGCCTGGCCATCCTGCCCGCCTGCGCCCAGCTCGGGGCGCCGCGCGGCATCGTGTTCCGGCGGCTGCGGGATGCGACCGACTCCATCGACGTTGCGGTCTGCTGGCGGCGGGACTCGCACAGCCCGCTGATCCGCACCTTCCTCAAATGCGCCGAGAAGGTCGTGGCGCGGCTGTGACGCGGCGCTGGGCTTAAGGGCTCCACGCGATCTCATGACTCCAGGGCGGATCGGCACCGGGACGGGTGCAGGTCAGCCCAGCGCAATTGGCGGCGAAGGATAGCGCGCGGCGAAGCTCGTCCGCGCCGATGCTCGTCAGTTTCTCCCGGGCGAGGCGCCCCTGCTTGTGCAGGGCAAACAACAGTGCCGCCTGAAAACTGTCGCCGGCGCCGATGGTGTCGGCGACCTCGACCTCGGGTGCGGCGACCTCGATCTGCCCCGCCCCGGCATGCCATGCGACGGCGCCGTTGTTGCCGCGGGTGATCACGACGAGGCTCGTGCCCCGTGCGAGCAGTGCGCGCGCGCGCTGCTGATACGGCTCGTCGCCAAAGAGATAGGCGAAGTCGACGTCCGACATCTTGATGAGATCGGCGCTGTCAGCGAACTCAGCCATGCGCGCGAGATAGGCCGGCTTGTCCTTGACGAGGTTGGGCCGGCAGTTCGGATCGAAGGAGATCGTCGATGAGGACCGTGCGTCCGCGATCAGGGCTTTGGTCTCGGCGGCGCCCTGGTCGTTGACCAGCGTGGTCGAGCCGACGTGGAGGGCCTCGACGGTCGCGAATGGAATGATCCCGCGCCGATACGTCCAGTTTCGCGTCGCGGTCTCGGCGTCGTAGAAGGCATAATGCGATTCGCCCGCGACGATGCGCACGAAGGCGAGTGTGGTCTGATGATCGCTACTGGTGGCGAGATCGAGTTCGACGTTGGAGGCAGCGGCGTGATCGGCGATCATGCGCCCGAACAGGTCGGTCGAGATGCCGCCGACAAAGCCGGTCGGCGCGCCCAGCCGCGCCATGCCGATCGCGACGTTGAGGCAGGAGCCGCCGACGGCCGGCATCACCGCCTCGCGCCCCTCGGTGTTTCGCGTCGGGACGAAATCGATCAGCGCATCGCCGCAGGCAATCAGCATCCGTTTCAGACTCCCATTCGCATCGCCGCGCGGCTGCCGCGATCGACCTCGCGCAGCAGCTTGTAGACCCCGCGTTTGCGGGCGTGAAAGGCGGCGATGTCGGGCGCGGTCGGCTCGCTCTTCCGTCCCAGCGCCGACATTTTTGCCATGGTCTCGCCGATCGAGGCATAGGCGCCGCCTGCGACCGCACCTAACATCGCGGCGCCGAGCAGCACCGGCTCTTTCGTCTGCGGCAGCGCGACCGTGAGGCCGGTGGTATCAGCCATGATCTGCCGCACCAGCGGGCTGCGGCTGGCGCCGCCGCCCATGATCATGATGCTGGAATGGACGCCATGCGCGGCAAAGGCCCCGATCACCTCGGCAAGACCATAAGCGAGCCCGCACAGGCCGGCAACGAACAGCCGCTCCATCGAAGCGACATCGGTGTCGAGATCGAGTCCCGCGATCACCGCGCGCGTGTCAGGGTCGGCGTAAGGCGAACGGTTGCCGATGAACTCAGGGAGGACATGGACGTCGCGCGCCAGCAGCGCGGCACGGCTGGCATCGCCGGCGCGGGCGATGATGCGGCGCTCGAGGAACTCGATGAGGTCGAGGCCCTCGCTGCGCGCCGCTGCGCTCGCCTCGCCAAAGCCGGGATGCGACTTGAGCAGATGGTCGATCGCGGCGCCCGCGGCCGACTGCCCGCCCTCGTTGAGCCAGAAATTCGGCACCATGCCGGAGTAATAAGGCCCCCACACGCCCGGCACGAAGCACGGCTCTTTCGTCGTCGCCATGATGCAGGCCGACGTTCCCATGATGTAGGCAAGGCGGTCGCAGACATCTGTCGCGCCGTCCGTTTCATCGCGGCCGCCGATCGCGCCGATGCCGCCGGCATGCGCGTCGATCAGGGACGCACCGACCGGTATGCCCGCCGACAGGCCGAGATCGGCGGCGGCCGTACGGGTAAGACCCGCGCCGAGCCGCGTACCGGGGGCGACGATCTCGGTGCCGATGCGGGCGTATTTCTCTGCGACGAAATCCGACAGGCCGATGCGCTGGAAGAACGGCGCGCTCCAGCCGCCGCCGTCATGCGCGAGATAGTTCCACTTGCAGGTGACCGTGCAGGTGGAGCGTTGAAGCGAGCCGGTTGCACGCCAGGTCAGATAATCCGCCAGATCGAAGAAGTGACCGGCGGCGTCGAAGCTGGCGCGAAGATGCCGCTTCAGCCACAGCAGCTTCGGCATCTCCATCTCGGGCGAGATCGAGCCGCCGACATAGCGCAGCACCGCGTCCCCGGTCTCGTTGATCAGCCGCGCCTCGGCGGTGGCGCGATGGTCCATCCAGACGATGACGTTGCGTTGCCTGTCGCCGGACGCACTGACGGTGACCGGCTCGCCCTGGCGGTCGAGCACCACGAGGGAACAGGTCGCGTCGAAACCGATACCGCCGACGCTGTCCGGCGCGATGTCGGCTTCCGCCACCGCGGCACGAACCGACTTGACGCAGGCCTCCCAGATGTCCTGGGACGACTGCTCGACGATGTCACCGGCCTCGTGCCAGGTCCTGAACGGATGCCGGGCCGCCGCCAGAAGGGTGCCGGCCTCGTCAAACACCCCTGCCCGCGTGCTCGTGGTCCCTACATCGACGCCGATATACGCTCGCGGCATTGTCGCTCCCGGAAGCTCTCGTCAGTTTTGACGCAAGCCTACCAGCAAGTGTAACCGCCATCCACCAGCACGATGCTGCCGGTCATCAGGCTCGCGGCCTCCGAGGAGAGGAACAGCACGACGGAGGCGATCTCATCGATCTGCCCCATCCGCGCCATCGGGGTTCCACCGATCCAGGCGTCGTACATTTTTGGATTGCTCTTGACGAAGGCGTTGAGCGGCGTCTCGATATAGGTCGGTGCCACCGCGTTGACGCGGATGCCGCGTGCGCCCCACTCGGCGGCCAGCGATTTTGTGAGATGGTGCACGGCAGCCTTGGAAGCGTTGTAAAAGCACTGCTCCTGCGGCTTGTTGACGATGAAACCCGACATCGAGCCGACATTGACGATGGCGCCGCTCTTGGCGTTGAGCATGTGCTTGCCGAATTCGCGGCAGCACCAGAAGGTGCCGTTGAGATTGACGTCGATGACGTTGAGCCAGTGCTCATCCGTCACGGTCTCCGCCGGCGTCTCGCTGCGGGCAATGCCGGCATTGTTGACGAGGATATCGACTTTGCCGTGGCGGGCCACGAGGTCGTTGGCGACCTCCGCCACGCGTCTTGTGTCGGTGACGTCCATGATCGCGGTTTCGATGTCGTAGCCCTTGGCCTTCAGCTCGGCTTTCGCGCTGTCGGCGACCTTGCTGTCCCGGTCGCCGATGATCACCTTGGCGCCGGCTTCGGCCAACGCCTCGGCACAGCCGAGGCCAATGCCCTGCCCGCCACCGGTGATGAACGCGGTCTTGCCGGTCAGCTTGAATTTCTCCAGATACATTTTGGTCTTTCCGTTTCTTGTCGATTTGTGCCGTTTCTTGTCAGCCTCGAAGCGCGTTGCCGCTCGCATCGAAGCGATGGATGCGCGCGGGGTCCGGCACCAACGACACGTGGTCGCCGGCATGCAGGCTCAACTCGCCGATGTAGCGCGCCGTCAGCATCCCGAGCGGACCGGCGTCGACATAGAGGAAGGTGTCGCTGCCGAGATGCTCGGCGACCGCGATCGTGCCCTGCCAGCCGCCAGTGCCGTCGCGCTCGATCTTGAGATGCTCCGGGCGTACGCCGATCGTTGCTGCGCCCTTCTGCAAAGCGTGCTCGCCGGTCACCAGATTCATCTTGGGCGAGCCGATGAAGCCGGCGACGAAGAGGTTGGCCGGTTTCTCGTAGAGATCCAGCGGCGAGCCATATTGCTCGATCTTGCCGCCGTTGAGCACGACGATCTTGTCGGCCATGGTCATGGCCTCGACCTGGTCGTGGGTGACGTAGATCGCGGTGGTGCCGAGCTGCTTCTGGAGCCGCGTCACCTCGATGCGCATCTGCACGCGCAATGCCGCGTCGAGATTGGAGAGCGGCTCGTCGAACAGGAACGCCTTGGGTTCGCGGACGATGGCCCGCCCGATCGCGACGCGCTGGCGCTGGCCGCCGGAGAGCTCGCGCGGCTTGCGATCGAGATAGGGCGTGAGGTTCAGCGTTGCAGCGGCAGCCTCGACCTTGCGGTTGGTTTCGTCCTTGGAGAGGCCCGCCATCTTCAGCCCGAAGCCGATATTGCCGCGCACGCTCATATGCGGATAGAGCGCGTAGGACTGGAACACCATGGAGAGCCCGCGCTTGGCGGGCGGCGTGTCGACGACGTTCTTGCCGTCGATCAGGATCTTGCCCCCTGAGACGTCCTCGAGCCCGGCGATCAACCGCAACAGCGTGGTTTTGCCGCAGCCCGAGGGGCCGACGAACACCACGAAGGAGCCGTCGGCGATCTCCAGGTCGGCGCCCTTGATGATGTGCACGGGGCCGAAGGATTTCTGCACGTCCTGAAGTGTGATCTGACCCATGATCCGGCAGCCCCTTTACTTCACAGCGCCGAAGGTGAGCCCGCGCACGAGCTGCTTCTGGCTGAACCAACCGAGGACGAGAATGGGGGCAATCGCCAGCGTCGAGGCCGCCGACAGCTTTGCCCAGAACAGCCCTTCCGGGCTCGAATAAGACGCGATGAACGTGGTGAGCGGCGCGGCGTTCGAGGTCGACAGATTGAGCGTCCAGAACGCCTCGTTCCAGGCCAGGATCAAATTGAGCAGCATGGTCGACGCCAGCCCCGGGATCGCCATCGGCGTCAGGACATAGATGAGCTCGCGGCCGATGGTAGCGCCGTCCATGCGCGCGGCTTCGAGGATGTCGCGTGGGATCTCCTTGAAATAGGTGAAGAGCATCCAGATGACGATCGGCAGGTTTCCGAGGCACAGGATGAAGATCAGGCCGATGCGGGAATCGAGCAGGCCAAACGTCTTGTAGATCAGGTAGATCGGCACCAGCACGCCGACCGGCGGCATCATCTTGGTCGAGAGCATCCAGAGCAGGATGTCCTTGGTGCGCTTGGTCGGCGAGAACGCCATCGACCAGGCCGCAGGGATCGCGATCAGAAGCGCAATCAGCGTCGAGCCGCCGGCGATGATGACCGAGTTCAGCGCGTGTTGGAAATAGTCACTGCGCTCCTGCACGGTCGCGTAGTTCTCGGTGGTCCAGTGGAAGAACAGGAAGGACGGCGGGATGGCGAAGGCCTCGAGCTCGGTCTTGAAGCTCGCCAGCACCATCCAGAGGATGGGGAAGAAGATCAGGAAGCCGAAGAACCACGCCCCGATCGTCGAGACCACCACCTGCTTCGTCGTCGCCATCCGCGCCATGTCTCACGCCTCCAGATTGCGGCCGACGATGCGGACCAGGAAGAAGGCGACGACATTGGCGATCACCACCGCGACGAGACCACCTGCGGAGGCGCTGCCGACATCAAACTGGATCAGCGCCTGCGAATAGATCAGGAAGGCGATGTTGGTGGTCTGCAGGCCGGGCCCGCCTCCGGTCGTGACGAAGATCTCGGCGAACACCGTCAGCAGGAAGATGGTCTCGATCAGGATCACCACGGTGATGGGCCGCGCGAGGTGCGGCAGCGTGATGTAGATGAAGGTCGAGACCGCGCTGGCGCCGTCCATCTCGGCTGCCTCCTTCTGCTCCTCGTCGAGCGACTGCAGCGCGGTCAACAAGATCAGCGTCGCGAATGGCAGCCATTGCCACGTCACGATCAGGATCACCGCAAACAGCGGCATGTCGTTGAACCAGTCGATCGGCGTCAGCCCGAACACCGAGGCGATCCAGGCGAACAGCCCGGACACCGGATGCATCAGCAGGTTCTTCCAGACCAGCGCGCTCACGGTCGGCATCACGAAGAACGGTGCGATCACCATCAGCCGGACGAAATTGCGTCCGATCACGGGCTGGTCCATCAGCAGCGCCAGGGGAATGCCGAGCAGGATGGTCAGCGCCAGCACCGAGCCGACCAGCACCAGCGTGTTCTGGAGCGAGGCAAGGAACGCTGGATCGGTGAGGAAGTAGCGGAAGTTTTCCAGCCCGACGAACGATTCCGAGCCGGGATCGAGCAGGCTGTAATGCAGCGTCGAGAAATAGATCGTAAGCGCGAGCGGGACGATCATCCAGATGAACAGCAGCCCCACCGCGGGCGTGAGGAGCGCGCGCGCGAGGATCTGCGTCTGCCGGGTTGCCATTCACGCTTCTCCGCTTGCGGCAAGAAGGCGGCCATCCATCCGGTGTGGTGGATGGCCGCAAGTTTGAGCTCAGGAAGGAGAGCTCGGGTTCACTTGATGTAGCCGGCGCGCTTCATCTCGCGCTCGGTCGCGGATTGCGCGGCGGTGAGCGCGGCATCGACCGTCATCGAGCCAGCGAGCGCGGCCGAGAATTGCTGGCCGACCTGCGTGCCGATGCCCTGGAATTCGGGAATCGCGGCATATTGCACGCCGACGTAAGGAACCGGCTTCACCGTCGGCTTGTTCGGGTCGGCGGCATCGATCGAGGCCAGCGTCAGCTTGGCGAACGGGGCGACCTTCAGATATTCAGGGTTTTGGTAGAGCGAGGTCCGCGTGCCCGGCGGCACGTTGGCCCAGCCGTCCTTCGCCGCCACGACTTTGGTGTAGTCCTTGCTGGTGGCCCAGGCGATGAACTTCTCGGCCGCTTCGGCCTTCTTGGAGCCGGCTGGGATCGCCAGATTCCAGGCCCATAGCCAGTTGGCGTTCTTGCCCAGGCCCGTGTTGGGCGCAAGCGCGAAGCCGACCTTGTCGGCGACCTTGGAGTCCTTCGGGTTGGTGACGAACGATGCCGCCACCGTCGCGTCGATCCACATCGCGCACTTGCCGGCGTTGAACAGCGCGAGGTTCTCGTTGAAGCCGTTGGAGCTCGCACCGGGAGGGCCGGCCTGCTTCATCAGGTCGACATAGGTCGACAGCGTCGCCTTCCATTCCGGCGTGTTGAACTGCGGCTGCCAATTCTCGTCGAACCAGCGCGCGCCGTAGGAATTGGCCATGGCCGAGAGAAACGCCATGTTCTCGCCCCAGCCGGCCTTGCCGCGCAGGCAAATGCCGTAAACGCCGGCGCTTTTGTCGGTGAGCTTCTTGGCCGCATCGACGACGAAATCCCAAGCCGGCTTCTCCGGCATCTTGAGGCCGGCCTTGTCGAACAGGTCGGTCCGGTACATCACCATCGAGCTCTCGCCGTAGAACGGCGCGGCGTAGAGCTTGCCGTCGACGGAGACTGCATCCTTGATCCTGGGCAGGAGGTCGGCCACATCGTAGTCGGCGCCGAGATTGGCGAGCGGCACCAGCCAGCCCTTCTTGGCCCAGATCGGCACCTCGTAGGTGCCGATGGTGAGAACGTCGAACTGGCCGCCCTTGGTGGCAATGTCGGTGGTGACGCGCTGGCGCAGCACATTCTCCTCAAGCGTCACCCATTTCACGGCGATATCAGGGTTCTTCTTGGTGAATTCAGCTGTCAGACCCTGCATGCGGATCATGTCGCCATTGTTCACGGTGGCGATCGTCAGGGTCGTTTCGGCCATCGCAGGGACGACCAGCAGCAGGCAAGACGCGCCGCAGACGGCGCCGAGGAATTGTTTCACGGTGACCTCCCTAGGATCGCGTTTTTGAGCATATGCCCACGCGTTGGGCGTATGTTCGACTGGCGGCGAAGGATTGTCAAGCAGGCGGGAGGGTGTTCACGCAACTTATGAGTGTTGCGGTGCGACAACCGTCCCCATCATGCCCCGCGAAGGCGGTGCATCCAGTACTCCCTACCGTGAGTTGGTTTGCTCTAAGTTGGGCCGGGGCGTCCTGGATCGTCCGCCTTCGCGCACGATGACAGTGTTGTGCGAGGCGAGATCGGTCATCTCACCAGCGCCTACCGCTCCAGAATCGCCCTTGCCGTCGTCTCATCCGTGATCAGCCCGTTGATCAGCCGCCCATTCAGCGCCGCGGCAATCGCCGACACCTTGGCCGCGCCGATTGCGGCGCCGATGGTCGTGGTCTTCGCAGGCACTTCCGGCGGGATGCTGGTGAGGCGTTTGTTGGTGCCGGCCTTGAGCAGGCGGCCCTTGGCATCATAGGCCCAGCCGGTGATCTCGCCGATGGCGCCCTGCCGCATCATCTCGAACAGTTCGTCGCGGGTGACGAAGCCGTCGACATGGACCTGCGCCTTCTGGTCCATCTGGCCGATGCCGACGAGGCGTAAGTCAGCCTTGGCGGCAACGGCCTTCACCTTCGCAATCGGCTCGATCCGCACCATCTTGTTGCGCTCGTCCTCAGACGACATCAGGAACGGCAGCGGCATCGGATAGTGCCGCGCGCCGGTCCGGTCGGCGAGTCGGCCCACGGTGTCGTAGAAGCTCGCCGAGCCGTCGGCGGAGATGTTGCCGACCAGCGAGACGATCTGGTGATTGGGCCGGTCGATCGGCGTGACGCGCTCGACCGCGGCGCGCACTGCCCGGCCCGTGCCAAGCGCGACGATCACGGGCGTCTCCGAGCGCAGCGTCGCATCCAGCAGATTGGCGCAGCGTTCGGCAATCCCCGCTGTGGCCTGCGGCGCCGCAGGATCGGCCGGCACCACCTCGCAATGGGCGAGATCGAAACGCTCCTTCAGGCGTGCCGCCAACTCCATGCAGGCGGCGATGGGATGTTCGAGCCGGAAGGTGATGAGCCGTTCGGCGAGACACAGCGAGACCAGCCGCTGCGCCGATGCGCGCGAGACCTGGAGCATCTTTGCGATCTCGTCCTGGGTATGGCCGGCAATGAAATAGAGCCAGCCGGCGCGGGCGGCGTCATCGAGCCTGGACTTTTCGTTCTCGGCGGCCATGGCAGGCTTCACGCCTCCTTCCAGAAATCGTCCATATGCGCGAAGACCCGATCGGCCCCGGCGGCGGACAATATAGCCCGGCCGTCGCGCCCGCGATAATGGCTGCCGCCGACAAATCCCCAGACGGTCATGCCGGCGGCCTTCGCGGCCTGCACGCCGCTGACGCTGTCCTCGATGACCAGCGCGCGCGCGGGATCAGCCCGCATCTTCCCGGCGGCGTAGAGAAAGAGGTCCGGCGCCGGCTTGCCGTGCTGGACCATCTGCGCGGTGTAGAGCCGGTCACCGAAATGCGACGCGAGGCCGGTCACGTTCAGCGACAGCGAGACGCGATCGAGATCGCTCGACGACGCAACACAAAACGGCGCCTTCAATTCGGATACCACGGCGCCTACCCCGGGAATCGGTCGGAGCGACCGCGTAAAAATCTCCAGCACGCGCGCCTTCAGGCGCGGCAGGAACTCACCAGGCAGGATCTGTCCGCGCTCGCGATAATATTGTCCGATCGCAGCCGTGCTGCGCCCCAGAAAGAGACCGAGCGCCTGCTCCAAGCCAAGCTCGAATCCGAATTCCGCCAGCACCTCCGACAGGCACCGACAACTCAACAGCTCGCTGTCGACGAGCACGCCGTCGCAATCAAAGATGATCAGGTCGGCCCGGCCGGGATCCATCGGCGCATTCGATCATATACTCACGGACTGAGCAATAGCTCAGCGAACTCCGCCCCCGACGACCGTCGCCCGCCTCACCTCCGCTGATTGTACACGTCGATGCAGACCGCCCCCAGCAGCACCAAGCCCTTGATGACCTGCTGGTAGTCGATGCCGATGCCGAGAATGGACATGCCGTTGTTCATCACGCCCATGATCATGGCGCCGACCACGGCGCCGCCGACGCGGCCGACACCGCCATAGGCCGACGCGCCGCCGATGAAACAGGCGGCGATGACGTCGAGCTCGAAGCCGAGCCCCGCCTTGGGCGTCGCGGTGTTGAGGCGCGCGGCGAAGACGAGGCCGGCGAGCGCTGCAAGCACGCCCATGTTGACGAAGGTGAGAAAGGTCAGCCGTTCGGTCTTGATGCCCGACAGTTTTGCCGCCTTCGCATTGCCGCCGACCGCGTAGACCTGCCGGCCGATGACGGTGCGGCGGGTGACGAAGCCATAGAGCGCGATCAGCGCGGTCATGATCACCAGCACGTTCGGCAGGCCGCGATGCGAGGCGATCAGAAAGGTGAAGTAAAGCACGGCGCAGGCCAGCAGAATGCTCTTGCCGAGGAAGAACGCGTAAGGCTCGACCTCGATGCCGTGCAGCTGCTCGCGCGAGCGCCCCTTGGCGCTGGCGTAGACGAGGCCGAGCGCGAGCACCGCACCGACCAGCATCGACGTCGGATGCAGCGTGCCGGCCTCGGGCAGCATCTCCGGAATGAAGCCCGACGACAATTTCTGGAAGGTCGCCGGGAATGGTCCGAGCGACTGGCCCTGCAACACCGCGAGCGCAAGTCCTTTGAACACCAGCATGCCGGCCAGCGTGACGATGAAGGACGGGATCTTGAAATAGGCCACCCAATAGCCCTGCGCAGCGCCGATCGCCGCGCCCAACAGCAGGCAGGCGATGAAGGCGAGCGTGTAGTCGACCTTGTAGGTCACCATCAGCACGGCGGCCACCGCGCCGACGAAGCCCGCGACCGAGCCGACCGAGAGGTCGATATGGCCGGTGACGATCACCAGCAGCATGCCGAGCGCCATGATGACGATGTAGCTGTTCTGGAGCACCAGATTGGTGAGGTTGAGCGGCTGCAGCAGCGTGCCGCCGGTCATGACCTGGAAGAACAGCATGATCGCGATCAGCGACATCAGCATGCCGTAATTGCGCAGATTGTTCTTGATGAAGCTGCCGTGCCGGCCCTCCTCGGGCAGCGAAACCGTCTTGTCGGTCATGGCTGCGATCCTCCCATCTCTGCGGCCTCAACCGCGCGGCTGCCAAAGTTTCTATCGTTGCGCATGATGGCGCGCATGATCTTTTCCTGCGTCGCATCACGTGCCTTGAACTCGCCCACGAAAGCGCCGTCGTTCATGACACAGATGCGGTCGCAAATGCCGAGCAGCTCGGGCATCTCCGAGGAGATCACCACGACGCCGCGGCCAGCTTCCGCAAGCTCGTTGATGATACAGTAAATCTCGTATTTGGCACCGACGTCGATGCCCCTGGTCGGCTCGTCCAGGATCAGCACCTTGGGGTCGGTCATCAGCCATTTCGACAGCACGACCTTCTGCTGGTTGCCGCCGGAGAGCTGACCGGTCTCCTGGTAGACGTCGGAGCAGCGGATGCGCATGCGGTTGCGGTAGTCGCTGGCGACCTTCAGCTCGGCGATGTCGTCGATCACCCGGCGAGGAGCGACCTGGTCGAGGCTTGCGAGCGTGATGTTCTTGCGGACGTCGTCGGCGAGGATCAGCCCGAGCTGCTTGCGGTCCTCGGTGACATAGGCGAGGCCCGCGTCGATCGCGGCTGCGACGTTCGGCAGCACGATTTCATGGCCCTCCAGCCGGATGCGGCCGCTGATCGTGGTGCCCCAGGAGCGGCCGAACAGGCTCATGGCGAACTCGGTGCGGCCGGCACCCATCAGTCCGGCAATGCCCACGACCTCGCCGCGCTTCACGCTGAAATCGATGTTCTTGATCACCTGCCGTTCGGGATGAATGGGGTGATAGACCGACCAGTTTTCCACGGTGAGGACGGCCTCGCCGATCTTCGCGGCACGCTCCGGGAAGCGGTGCGCGAGATCGCGGTTGACCATGCTGCGGATGATGCGGTCTTCCTGGATCGGCTCGGCGCGGCAATCGATGCCGTCGACGGTGCGGCCGTCGCGCAGCACGGTGATGTGGTCGGCGACGCGCGCGACCTCGTTGAGCTTGTGCGAGATCAGGACTGCACCGATGCCCTGCTCGCGGAACGCCATGAGCCGTTCGAGCAGCGCGGCACTGTCAGCCTCGTTCAGGCTGGCGGTCGGCTCGTCCAGGATCAGCATCCGCACCCGCTTGGACAGGGCCTTGGCGATCTCCACCAGTTGCTGTTTGCCGACGCCGAGATCGGTGATCAGCGTATCCGGTGATTCCTTGAGGCCGACCTGCGCGAGCAGCTCGCGCGTGCGCCGGTACACTTCATCGCGGTCGATCACGCCGAGTTTCGACGGCGGATGCGACAGAAAAATGTTCTCCGCGATCGACATCAGCGGGATCAGCGCCAGCTCCTGGTGGATGATGATGATGCCGAGCGCCTCGGAATCGTTGATATCGCGGAAGCGGCGCTCCTCGCCATCGAAGATAATGGTGCCCTCATAGCTGCCGGCCGGATAGACGCCGCTCAGGACCTTCATCAGCGTCGATTTGCCCGCACCGTTCTCGCCGACGAGGGCGTGGATCTGCCCGGCGTGCACCGAGAAATTGACGTCGCGCAGCGCCTGCACGCCGGCGAAGCTCTTGCTGACGTTGCGCATCTCCAGCATTGCGGTCATGATTTCATCCCATCCATTACTTCACCTCTCCCCGCATGCGGGGCAAGGTCGAAATGCGTGCGAAGCGCGGATTTCGGGTGAGGGGAAGTCTCCGCGAGTGCCACGGCCACCTCCCTTGCGGAGGCTCCCCCTCACCCTAACCCTCCCCCCGCAGGCGGGGAGAGGGAAAAAAAGTCTTACTGGAACTGCGCCTTCTTGTAGTAGCCGCTGTCGACCAGGACCTTCTCCCAATTGTCCTTGTAGACCACGACCGGCTTGAGCAGATAGGACGGCACGGTCTTGGCGCCGTTCTCATAGGTCTTGGTGTCGTTGACGGTGACCTGCTTGCCGGCCAGCGCTGCGTCGACCATGTCGGCGGTCACTTTGGCGAGGTCGCGGGTGTCCTTGAAGATGGTCGAATACTGGTCGCCGCGGAGCATCGCCTTGATCGAGGGTACCTCGGCGTCCTGCCCAGAGATGACAGGCATCGGCTGGTCGGCGCTGCCATAGCCGACACCCTTCAGCGAGGAGATGATGCCGATCGACAGGCCGTCATAGGGCGACAGCACGGCGTTGACCTTCTTGTTGCCGTAGTAGGCGCTGAGCAGATTGTCCATGCGGGCTTGCGCGGTGGCGCCGTCCCAGCGCAGGGTCGCAACCTTGTCCATGCCCATCTGGCCGGAGGCGACGACGAGCTTGCCGCTGTCGATATACGGCTTCAGCACACTCATCGCGCCGTTGTAGAAGAAGTAGGCGTTGTTGTCGTCGGGCGAGCCGCCGAACAGCTCGATGTTGAAGGGACCCTTGCCCTCCTTGAGGCCAAGGCCCTTTTCGATCGACTCGGCCTGGAGCACGCCGACCTGGAAATTGTCGAAGGTCGCGTAATAGTCGACGTTCGGCGTGCCGCGGATCAGGCGGTCATAGGCGATCACTGTGATGCCCTTGGCCTTGGCCTGCTTGAGCACGTCGGAGAGCGTGGTGCCGTCGATCGCGGCGATCACCAGCGCTTTCGCGCCCTTGGTCACCATGTTCTCGACCTGCGAGAGCTGGTTTGGAATGTCGTCCTCGGCATATTGCAGGTCGGTGTTGTAGCCGCGCTCCTTCAGCACCTTGACCATGTTGTTGCCGTCGTCGATCCAGCGCGCCGACGATTTGGTCGGCATGGCGATGCCGACCGTCGCCTTGTCCTGCGCAGAGGCGGTGAGGCCTGAGGCCATCGTCGCAGCGCCGGCCAGCGCCAGCGCGAGAAATGTGGTCTTCAGTTGCAGCATGTTTCACTCCCTTGGGTGTCAGACTGTTTCTTGGTGTCGTCGAGAAATTTTGTCGTGTGCGGCTTCGAGCCTCCTATGCGAGCTTGACGTCGGGCTCCGCGCGACCGCGCGCGGATACCTCCAACAGAAAGGTGCAGCCGGCCTGCGCATCGCCGGCGCGCGCCGCGGCGTCCATGTCCTGCCAGGCCGAAGTGACGACGAGACGCGACAGATCGGGACCGACGAAGGCCGGACAACTCGCCTGCTTCGCCGGCACGCTCAGCGAGCGCAAGCGCTCGCCTTGCGGGCTGTAGACATTGATGCAGCCAGCGCCCCAGCACGCATTCCAGATTTTTCCGTCGGCGTCGCACACCGAGCCGTCGAGGCCGCCGATGCCGGTGTGGCGCAGCAGCACCTCCGGCTCGCCGCGCGGCAGGCCGGTCGCGGGATTGAGCGGCACCGCGTAGAGCACCGCGCGCGCGGTGTCGGCGAAGTAGCCGGTGGCGCCATCCGGCGAGAAGCAGATCGAGTTCGGAATGCTGATGCCGGGAAACAGCGTCGAGATCTTGCCGCGATGGAACGCGTAGATCGCGCCCGCCCCCGCTTCCGCTTGGCGCCCCATCGTGCCGATCCAGAACGTGCCGGAGGGATGCACGCGGGCATCATTGGACCGGGTCGCGGGATTGTCGGCTTCGAGCGGACAGAGCAGCGTCATCGCGCCGTCGGCAATTTTGCGGATATAGAGGCCGTCTTCCGCGACGATCAGCTGCCGCTCCGCATCGATGCGTCCGAGTGCGCTGGCCATCCGGCCGAGCGCGTGGACGCGGATGCTACCACGGCCGAGCTGCGCCTCGAACAAACGTTCCTCGCGAATGTCGAACCACCAGGCCGTGTCAGTGGTCAAATCATAGGTCGGCCCCTCGCCGAGATGGCAGAGGTCGTCGGAGAGAACAGATGTCGGCACCTGATCCATCATGGCGACCTCACTGCAAAGCGATAGACCGTGTGATGGCGATAAATCTCGCCGGGATCGAGGCGCGGGCTCGGAAAATCCGGCCGGTTCGGCGCGTTCGGCCACATATGCGGCTCCAGGCACATCGCGTCCGACTGGCGATACAGCTTGCCGCCCTTGCCCGAAATCGAGCCGTCAAGATAGTTGCCGGAATAGACCTGAACGCCGGGCTGATTGGTGAACAGTTCCATGATGCGCCCGGGGCGCGGCGCCTCCAGTCGGGCCGCGAGCGCAAGCTTGCCATCGCGCGCGAGGCAGTAGGTGTGGTCGTAGCCCTTGCCGTTGCGCAATTGCTGGTCGCTGTCGCGGATGCGCTCTCCCACGGCCCGTGGCTCGCGGAAGTCGAACGGCGTACCCGCCACCGCACGCGGTGGCTCTTGCAGTGGAATGGCGGTGGGATCGATGGCAAGGAAATGCTCCGCCGCGACCGTCAGCTTGTGGTCGAGAATGGGTGCGCCTGACGTTGCGCCTTCCAGATTGAAGAAGCTGTGATTGGTCAGGTTGACGATGGTTGGCCGGTCGGTCCGCGCTTCCATGGTGAGCGACAGCTCGGTCGGGCCGGTGACGCGGTAGGTCAGGCGCACATCGAGCTGCCCCGGATAGTTCTCTTCGCCGTGCGGGCTGACATAGGTCAGCGTCACCGCGGGCTCGGCGCCATCGTCGAGCTCCGCAATCGCCCAGAGCTTGCGGTCGAACCCGTCGAGGCCGCCATGCAGCGCGTTGGGACCGTTGTTGACGGGAAGCTGCACCGTCTCGCCGTCGAGCGAGAACTGTCCCTTGGCGATGCGGTTGGCATAGCGGCCAACCGTGGCGCCGAAGAATTTTCGTTCGGCGAGATAGCCGGCGAACGCATCATGGCCGAGCACGACGTCGTCGGTGCCACCCTTGGCATCCGGCGCGATCAACGCCTGGATCACCGCGCCATGGGTGATGATGCGCGCTTCGAACCCGCCCTCGCCGCGCAGCACGATGCGCTCCACATTGCGCCCGTCCGGCAGTGTTCCGAAGACGTCTTTTTCCAGTTTTGAGCCAGCCATGTTCAGTCCACAAACGGTTCGACCAGAGTGCGCTTGCCGATCAGGAAGGCGTCGGCGACGAGACGAAGCGGCGCGAGATCGACGTCGCTCGCGCCTGTTACGGTGAGCGTGGCGAAGCGCCGGTACAGCTCGCGATATTCCTCATCGGGGGCTTCGGCAAGCATCCTGCCGTCGACGGCCATACGTCGCCCGCCACCCGACAACGTCATCCGCCCGTCGACGGTTTCCACGACGATATCCCAGCTCTGCGGCCCGGTCTGCCGGAAGTCGAATTCGGCCGTGACGGGCAGGCCGCTGATGTCGGCCAGCGTCAGGTTTGCGGCGATCGGCGCCTG
Organism: Bradyrhizobium sp. 21; assembly: GCF_023073335.1. Lineage (GTDB taxonomy): Bacteria > Pseudomonadota > Alphaproteobacteria > Rhizobiales > Xanthobacteraceae > Bradyrhizobium. The sequence continues at coordinate 522,745 of NZ_JADPJG010000002.1, read as the reverse complement.
GCAATTGGCCGGAAAGGCCAGCTCGGCCGCGGTGACGAAGACTGGCCTTGGCAGGATCTTGGTCAGGATCGACAGCGCATTGATACCGGGATCGAACACCCCGAGCCCACCCGGCTCCCAGATCCAGCCCTGTCCGGGATGCCAGACGCGGACGTCCTCCTTCCAGCTGATGTGCACGGAGGTAATCCGCCGCGTAGCGAGCCACTCGCGCGCCGGCTCTACCGCGGGCGCATAACGAGAATGCCAGGTCGCAAACAGCGTGCGCTTTGCCTCTGCCGCCATTGCGATCAGCGGATCGAGTTCGGCAACGCCGGTGCCGGGCGGCTTCTCCAGCATGACGTGCTTGCCGGCAGCGAGCGCTGCGGCAGCCTGGGCGCGGCGCACCTGGGGCGGCGTACAGAGCGACACCGCATCGATCGGCGGTCCCTTCTCCAGCAACTCCTCGATGGTGGCGAAATGCGGCACTCCCGGCAGGGAGGCGTTGCGGCTGGCAACGGCCGCCAGCCGCGCACCCGGGACCGCCGCGATCGCGCCGACATGCTGGTCCCGCGCGATCTTGCCGAAGCCGACGATGGCGATGCGAAGTTCAGTCACGATCTTTCTCCAGTGTCCGCGGACGGCAGCGCCTCTGCCGGCGCGGTTACGATCGCCGTCCCCTCATGGCGGCGCATGCCGTTGTGAATGACATAGACCATCGCCTCCGCGGCGGTCCGGGTATCGCCGGCCGCGATGGCATCGACGATCTTCTGATGCCAGAGCAGCACGGTGTCGCGGTCCTCCGGTTCGACCGGGGCGCTGAGCAGGAATGAGGCGCGCAACGCAGCCTCGATGACGTGCCCGATCGAGCGCATGAACAGATTGCCGGACGCCCGCGCCACCGCGACATGAAGCGCGAGGTCAGCGTCGGCAAAGCCGACGGAATCGGAGGCTTCAAGCCGCATCCGCTCCATGCAGCGACGCAGCTCGGCGAGGTCCTGCTCGGAGCGCTGCGCCGCCGCCAGCACGGCCGCGCGCGGCTCGACTGCGAGGCGAATCTCGGCGAGGTCGTTGAGGAAGCGCTTGTCGATGCCGGCGTCGAGATGCCAGGCCAGCACATCGGCGTCGAACATGTTCCAGGCGACGCGCTCGCGCACGACGGTGCCGACCCGTGCCTTGGTGGTGAGCAGGCCCTTGGCCACCAGCGTCTTCACGCTCTCGCGCAGCACCGGCCGCGACACCCCGAACATCGCGATCATCTCGGCATCGCCCGGCAGCCGCGTTCCTTCCGCGTAACGGCCGGCGATGATGTCGACGCCGATCGAGCGGGCCACCTCCGCGTGGTTGGAGTGCGCGCGGCGCGTCGGAATGACGACGATGCGCGAGGTCATGAGACGGCTCCCGCGCGCTTCGCCACCGGCCGGCGCGCGAGCGCAACCAACCCCTGTTGCAAGGCGATGAAGGCGAATAGCAGCACGCCGGTCGCGATCTTGGTCCACCAGCTCGACAGCGTCCCGTCGAAATTGATGTAGGTCTGGATCAGGCCCTGGATCAGCACACCGAGGAAGGTGCCGATCACCGAGCCCTGCCCGCCCGTGAGCAGCGTGCCGCCGATCACGACGGCCGCGATGCTGTCGAGCTCGACGCCGACGGCGGAGAGCGAGTAGCCGGCGCTGGTGTAGAACGAGAAAACGATGCCGGCGATGCCTGCGAGCAGGCTCGACAGCATGTAGATGCGCACCGTCATCCGTCCGACTGCAACGCCCATCAGGTTCGCTGCCACGCGGCTGCCGCCGAGCGCGTAGACGTTGGCGCCGAACCGCGTGAGATTCAGCAGCAGCGCGCCGCCGATCACGATGACAAGCATGATGATCGCGATCGCCGTCAACCGCCCGCCGCCGGGCAATCGCAACGCGAAGTCCGACACGGCGGAATAGACCGGCGCGGTGATCGGCACCGATTCCGTCGAGAGCAGAAAACTTGCGCCTCGGGCCAGGAACATGCCGGCGAGCGTCACGATGAAAGGCGGCAGATCGAAGACATGGATCACCGCGCCCATCGCCGCGCCAAAGGCCGCCGAGAGCGCGAGAATGGCGACGAAGGCGACCAGCGGCGGCACGCCCCAGCGTTCGATCGCCAGCGCGACGAACACGGTGGTGAAGCCGATCACCGATCCGACCGAGAGGTCGATGCCGCCGGAGATGATGACGAAGGTCATGCCGGTCGCGACGATGCCGAGGAAGGCGTTGTCGGTGAGAAGATTGCCGACCACCCGGGTCGAGGCGATGTTGGGAAACTGCACCGCGCAGAGCGCAAAGCCCGCGACCAGCACGATGGCGGTGATGAGGACGGGCGGCAGGCCTTTCATGCCTTGGTCCTCCGCAGCCGCGTCGCGACATTGGCAACGCCTGATAGCTTCGGCGATTGCAGCAGCAGTACCGCGAGCACCACCACCGCCTTGACCAGCAGGTTGAATTCCGGCGGATAGCCCGACAGCAAAATTCCCGTATTCATGGTCTGAATGATCAGCGCGCCGAGTACGGCCAGAACGAGGCTGAAGCGGCCGCCAAACAGCGACGTACCGCCGATCACGACGGCGAGGATGGCATCGAGCTCGAGCCAAAGGCCGGCATTATTGGCATCCGCCCCCATGATGTCGGCCGCGGCAATGACGCCGGCGAGCGCGGCGCAGATGCCGCACCAGACATAGACCGCCAAGATCATGGCGCGCGTGCCGACACCGGCAAGCTCGCTCGCCCGCGCGTTGCCGCCGGTGGCCTCGATCAGCAGTCCGAGCGCCGAGCCGCGCACGACCGCCCCGGTGAGGACCAGCATGCCCAAGGCAATCGCGACCGGCACCGGCACGCCGAGGATGGAACCATTGCCGAGCCAGACCAGATCCGGCGAGGAGAAGGTCACGATGCGCCCCTCGGTGATGAGCTGGGCGATACCGCGTCCGGCGACCATCAGGATCAGTGTCGCCACGATCGGCTGCATGCCGAGCACGCTGACGAGAAAGCCGTTCCACAGGCCGCAGACGAGACCCGCGCCGAGTGCTGCCGCCAGCACGACGGCCATACTGTGGCTGTCGGCAAGGCTGGCCGCAATCGCGCCAGAGATCGCCATGATCGCGCCGACCGACAGATCGATGCCGCGCGTCGCGATCACCAGCACCATACCGAGCGAGAGTAGCGCCACCGGCGTGCCGCGGTTGAGCACGTCGATCAGACTGCCGAACAGCCGGCCGTCCTGGAGGCGCAGATCGAAGAATTGCGGCGACACCACACGATCGACCGCCAGGATGACGATCAACGCAAGGATCTGGGCAAGGCCGCGGCGCGGCAGCAGCGCGGTCATGTGTGGGCCTCAAGCGCAACAGTGACGCTATCGGCAGCAATGGCCGCGAGAATGTTACCGACGTCGATGGCCTCGCCGGCGAGCTCCTCGACATGGGCGCGGTCGCGCAACACGATCACCCGATCGGAATAGGTCACGATCTCGTCGAGCTCGGAGGAGATCACGAGCAGCGCCAGCCCGTCGTCGCAGAGCTCGCGGATCAGCCGGATGATCTCGGCGTGCGCGCCGACGTCGATGCCGCGGGTCGGCTCGTCCAGCACGAGGAGCCGCGGCGAGGTTGCGAGCCAGCGCGCCAGCAGCACCTTCTGCTGATTGCCGCCGGACAAAAGGCCGACCGGCCGCTCCGGATCGGGCGGGCGGATGTCAAGCATCCTGACGTAGCGGCGCGCGATCTCGTCCTGCTCGCGGCGGGACAGCGGCAAATAGAGGCCGCGTTTGGCCTGGAGTGCGAGCACGATGTTCTCGCGCACGGTGAGCTCGGCGACGATGCCGTCGGTCTTGCGCTCCTCCGGACAATAGCCAAAGCCGTGGCGCACACCGTCGCGCGGCGACTGAAGCCGCACGGGCGCGCCTTCGACCTTCACCTGCCCGCCATCGGCGCGCTCGGCGCCGAACACCAGCCGCGCCGTCTCGGTGCGGCCCGAGCCGAGCAGGCCGGCGAGCCCGACGACCTCACCATGCCGCAGTTCGAGATTGAACGGCGCGACATAGCCGGCCTTGCCGTAATTCTCGAAGCTGGCGCAGACCTCCCGCGCCTGATGCTCGCGCGTAGCTGCGCGCGCGCTGGTGGTCTCCGCAAGCTCGCGGCCGAGCATCATCCGGATCAGCTCGAGCCGCGGCAACGAGGCGGTCTCGCGCTCACCGACGAGGCGACCATTGCGCAAAACGGTGATGCGGTCGGAGATTTCGTAAACCTGGTCGAGGAAATGGCTGACGAAGACGATGCCGATGCCGCGCTTGGCAAGCTGGCGCATGATCTTGAAGAGAATCTCGACCTCATGGCGGTCGAGGCTCGCGGTCGGCTCGTCCAGGATCAGCACGCGCGCGGAGAGATCGACGGCGCGCGCGATAGCGGTAACGTGCTGCACGGCGACGGAATAGCTGCCGAGCGGTGCGGCCACATCGATGTCAAGACCGAAACCCGCAAGCTGCGCCGTCGCGCGACGCCGCATCTCGCCCTCGCGCACGACGCCAAAACGCATCGGCTGGCGATCGAGGAACAGGTTCTGCGCCACCGAAAGGTTCGGCAGCAGATTGACTTCCTGGTAGACGGTGGCGATGCCGGCCTGCAGTGCGGCCTTGGCCGATCGCGGCGTAACCTCCTCGCCACCGATCCTGACGATGCCAGCATCGCGCGGGAACACGCCGGTGACGGCCTTGATCAGCGTGGATTTGCCGGCGCCGTTCTCGCCGAGCAACGCATGGATCTCGCCGGCGCGAAGCGTGAAGTCCACCTCCTGCAACGCACGCACCGCACCAAAGCTCTTGCTGATCCCGCGCACGTCCAGCAGCGGCGGAGCAGGATCGAGGCTGTTCTCCATTGCGACGTCACTCCCAGCGGCGCCCGCTGATAACGCGGGCGCCCAGCCTATTGGTTCGCGCTGCGGTTTCGAAGGAGGTTGCCGGACCACAAGCCGTGGCCCGGCGAGGTGCCCGCCTCAGTAACCGAGGCCCTTCTTGCCGTCGTATTCCTTCTGCGGATTGTCGGCGGCTGTAAGCAGCCTGGATTCGGTCTGGATCCATTTCGGCGGAACGGTGCCCTTCTCCTTGAACGCCGCGACAACATCGAAGGCTGGGCCCGCCATGTTCGGCGTCAGCTCGACCGTGGCGTTGGCTTCGCCGGCGACCATCGCCTTGAAGATATCCGGGACCGCGTCGATGGAGACCGTGAGGATGTCCTTGCCCGGCTTGAGTCCGGCTTCCTTCATCGCCTGGATCGCGCCGACCATCATGTCGTCATTGTGGGCATAGACCGCGCAGATGTTTTTGCCGCCGCCTTCGGCCTTGATGAAGCTTTCCATCACTTCCTTGCCCTTGGCGCGGGTGAAGTCGCCGGTTTGGCTGCGCACCACTTTCAGGTTCGCATGCTTGGCAATCGCGGTGTCAAAGCCCTTCTTGCGGTTGGCGGCGACGCTTGCGCCGACCGTGCCCTGCAATTCGACGACGTTGCAGGCCTTGGCCCCGACGGTCTTGGCCAGCCATTCGCCGGCGACCTCGCCTTCATGCACGCTGTCGGAGGTGACGGCGGTGAGATAGAGTTCCTTGCCGGAAGGATCGATGTCACGGTCGAGCAGCACGACCGGGATCTTGGCCTCCTTGGCTTCCTTCAACACCGAGTCCCAGCCGGTCGAGACGACGGGCGCGAGGAAGATCGCATCGACGTTCTGCGCGATGAAGGAGCGGATCGCCTTGATCTGGTTCTCCTGCTTTTGCTGCGCGTCGGCGATCTTGAGATTGAACTTGCGCTTGGCAGCCTCCTGCTTGGAGACCGACGTCTCCGCCGCGCGCCAGCCGGATTCCGATCCGATCTGCGAGAAGCCGATGGTGAGCTCGGCGGCATTCGCCGGCAGCGCGAGCAGCAGCGCGGTCGCGGCGCTGGCCGCAAAAAGGGCTTTCAGGGTCATCAGGCGTGTCTCCCAAGTGTTTATCCCGGGTGCGGATTGGTAGAATGGCACCCGAAGACCGCCCTTGAGGGCGGCGGGAGGGACTATTTCACGGAAGATCGGTTCCGACTAGTCATATTATCTGACTATTTAGATGAACCGCAGGATGGGCGAGAGGGCGGTCTTATGACTCGCCCAGAGCGATTTTGTTCCGGAGATGCAACGGGGAGATGAAGGAAATAATGCAGCTGAGCGCTCGCCACGACGAAGGTGCGCTCCCTCGCAGAAACGGTGCGAGCGGGACTCGCGGAAGCTCCCCTCACCCGCCACGCTTCGCGTGTCGGCCTCTCCCCGCACGCGGAGAGAGGCGAAGAGCTAGATCAGCTTCCGCTGCGCCAGATTCTTCATCAGTGCGCCGATGCCGAAAGTCCAGGGCTCGCATTCGTCGCTGGTCCGCATGCGGTTGACCAGCTTGCCGAGCTGGGGCGCCGAGATCGTGACGATGTCATCGCGCTTGTGCGTGAATCCCTGTCCCGTCGCCTCGCGATCCTTGACCGGCGCGAACATGGTCCCGAGGAACAGCACGAAGCCGTCAGGATATTGGTGCACTTTACCAATGGTCTGCTCGACCAGATCAGTCGGATCGCGGCTGATCATGCTGATCGAGGAATGACCGTCGAGGACGAAACCGTCGGCGCCCTTCACATTGAGACTGATATCGAGTTTGCGCGCGTCGTCGAGCGAAAAACTGTCGTCGAACAGGCGCAGCAGCGGGCCGATGGCGCACGAGGCGTTGTTGTCCTTGGCCTTCGAGAGCAAGAGCGCCGAGCGGCCCTCGAAGTCACGCAAATTGACGTCGTTGCCGAGCGCGCCACCGACGATCTTGCCGCGGCTCGACACGAACAGCACCAGTTCCGGCTCCGGATTGTTCCAGGTCGATTTCGGATGCAGCCCGGCATCCATGCCGGTGCCGACCGAAGACAAGGTCGGCGCCTTGGTGAAGACCTCGGCATCGGGGCCGATGCCGACTTCCAGATATTGGCTCCAGGCGTTCTGGTCGATCAGCACCTGCTTCAAGTGCATCGCCTGATCCGAGCCCGGCTTGAGCTTTGACAGATCGTCGCCGATCAGCCGCGTCACCTCTTTCCGGATCGCTTCGGCCGAGGCCGGATTGCCTTTCGCCCGCTCCTCGATCACGCGCTCCAGCATCGAGATGGCGAAGGTGACGCCGGCCGCCTTCAGGGTCTGGAGGTCGACCGGCGCGAGCAGCCACGGCTTTTTCGGATCGCGCCCATCGGGCGGCGTGTTGGCGACAATGGCTTCGAGATCACCGATGCGCTCGCCCCTGGTCGCGGCAAGCGCCTTGGCCGGATCGTCCTCTTCGCAGAGCGCGCTGACGGTCGGAAACTTTGCGCTGACGTCGAACACGCCATCACCGCGCACGGCGACCACGGCCGGGCCATTCGCCTGCGGCAGCCAGACGCGGCCGACGAGCGTTCCCCGCGTTCCGTCTTCGGGGAGAAGGTCCTTCACCGTCAATGTCGTCATGGCCGCGTCCTCGCTCTTTTCGGAACGGCCACGCTCACAGAGGCCGATCACGTTGGCGAAGACCAATAAACGTCTGGGACGGGAAGTCCAGCGCGGCAGCGTGCCGCGCTTCTATGCCCCTGCCCGCGCCTTTCGAGCGGCGATCTGCTGGAGTGCCCAGCGCGCGTTCTTGCGCACGTCGGGATCGGGATCGTCGGCGATGAGGGCGAGGAACGCTTCGCCGTCGGGATGAGCGATCTCGCCGAGCGCGGCGGCCGCCTCCTTGCGCAGATTGGCCTGGTCGTGGTTGATGCAATTGCCGATCGGCCGCACCGCGCGTTCGATCTTCATGCGGCCGAGGCTGCGGATCACCTTCACCCGCACCTGCCAGAACTCGTCGGCAAGGGAGCCGACGAGTTGGTCGGCGGCGATCGAACCGTTGACGTTGAGGCCCAGCGTCTCCGCGGCCATCTCGCGGACCATCCAGTCCGAATCCTTCAATGCGCGCGTGATCGTCTCGGCGGCCGGCTTCAGATGCGAGAACGCGAGGGCGCTCACGGCGGCACGGCGGACATGCGCGTCGGGATCGTTGATCAGCGCGGTCAGCGCGGGGATGGACTCTTCCAGCTTCAGAAAGCCGATCACGCCGATCGCCTGCACGCGCACGGCGGCGTCGGAATCCTGGAGAGCTTCCAGCGCCGGCTTCAGCGTGTCCTTGTTGCGCAGCTCCTTCAGCGCGCGGAGCGCGCCCATGCGGACAAAGGCATGGCCGTGCTTGACCAGGGGCAGGACGATGTCGGCACAGGCGGGATCCTTGAACTCGGCCATGCTGTCGGCCGCGGCCGCTGCCACGATTCTTTCGGGATCGACCAGCAGCTTCACCAGCGCGCTGGCAGCCTCCGGCCCGTCGAATTCACCCAGCGCCATCGCGACCTGCTGGCGCACGCCGGCATCGGGATCGGCGACCATGTTGGCGAGATGGCCGACGGCGGCGGGATCGCCGGAATGACCGAGCGCGATGATGGCGACGCGGCGCTCCGCTGGATCGGCAGCCTGCAAGCGCTCGTCGGCATCTTCGAGATCGTCGTAGGATTCGAACGGGCTCGACATGATCACCTCAGCAGATAGGGAATGTTGACGGTGACGGCGCCGGTCGGGCAATCGGCCTCGCAAGGCATGCAGTACCAGCATTCGTCATAGGCCATGTAGGCCTTGCCGGTCATGTCGCTGATACGAAGCACGTCGAGCGGGCAGACGTCTACGCAGACGGTGCAGCCCTTGTCGGCGATGCATTTGGCGTCGTCGACGACCACCGGAACCGATGTCTGATAGGAAGCGAGAGGCATCGTAGGTCTCCTGTTGTTTGTCCCGTGGATCAGGCGGTGGCGCGGATGCGCTGCTTGTCGTAGAGATCCTTCTCGTCGTCGGCGATCGGCACGACATAGGGCTCCACGGCGCGCTTCTCGCTGGTCATCTTGCCGTTCTGCTTGCTGAGCAGCGTGTGGCAGAACCAGTTCTCGTTGTCCTTCTCCGGAAAATCCGTGCGCCAGTGATAAAGGCCCCAGCGGCTTTCCTCGCGGTAGAGCGAGGCGTGCACGGCCATGTCGGCGCAGTCCATGATCGATTGCACTTCGAGGGCACGGAGCAGTTCGTGCGCGTTGCGCGCGATCATATGCTCCTGCATGTCCTCGCGGGCCTCGGCAAGGCGGCGCATGCCGAGCTCGTATTTGCGCGTGACTTTCGGCGGCTGGAGATAGTCGTTGACGAGGCGGCGGGTTTTGTACTCGATCTGGTTCGGCGGAATGCCGTCCTCGCGTTTGGTCGGCGCCATCACGCGGTCACGCTCCCTGGCGATATCGGCAGCGTCGAATTCCGCGAAGTTATGGTTCTCGGCGAACTCCATCGCGTCGATGCCGGCGACCGAGCCGTTGGTGAAGGCACCCAGCATGTAATTGTGCGGCACGCTCGCCATGTCGCCGGCGGCGTAGAGGCCGGGCACGGTGGTGCGCGCGTTGTCGTCGACGAACACGCCGGAGGCGCTGTGGCCGGAGCAGAAGCCGATCTCGGAGATGTGCATCTCGATCGACTCGTTGCGGTAGTCCACCCCGCGCCCCTGCTGGAACAGGCCGCGCGTCGGCCGCTCCACCTTGTGCAGGGTGGATTCGATCTCGGAGATGGTGTCGGGGTGAAGATGCTTGAGCTGGAGGAACACCGGGCCCTTGCCGGACAAGAGCTCATTGTAGAACTCGAGCATCATCTGACCGGACCAGTAGTCGCATTCGATGAAGCGCGATCCCTCGTTGTTCGCCGTGAAGGCGCCGAAGGGACCGGCGACATAGGCGCAGGCCGGGCCGTTATAGTCCTTGATCAGCGGGTTGATCTGGTAGCATTCGAGGTTCGCGAGCGCGGCGCCGGCGTGATAGGCCATGGAATAGCCGTCACCGGAATTGGCGGCGTTCTCGTAAGTGCCGAACATGTAGCCGGAGGTCGGCAGACCGAGCCGGCCGGCGGCGCCCATGCAGAGGATGACGGCCTTGGCCTTGATTACCAGCATCTCGGCGGTGCGGGTGTTGACGCTGATCGCGCCGGCGATGCGGCCGTCGGCGGACTTCAAGAGCCGTGTCGCCATGTAGCGGTTGGAGATCAGGATGCGGGCGCGGCGGAGCTGGCGATAGAGCGCCTTCTTCACGGTCTCGCCGTTCGGCATCGGCAGCACGTAGGTGCCGATATGGTGCACCTTCTTGACGGCGTAGTCACCGTTCTCGTTCTTCAGGAAGCGGATGCCGAAACTGTCGAGCTCTTCGATGATCGAGTAGCAGTTTTGCGCGTATTTGTAGACCGCCTTCTGGTCGACGATGCCGTCATTGGCGATGGTGATTTCCTTGGTGTATTGCTCCGGCGTCGCGTAGCCGGGGATGACAGCGTTGTTCAGCCCGTCCATGCCCATCGAGATCGCGCCGGAGCGCTTGACGTTGGCTTTTTCGAGCAGAACGACGTTGGCCTTCGGGTTCTTCAGCTTCGCCTTCAGCGCTGCCATCGGGCCGGCCGTGCCGCCGCCGATCACCAGCACGTCGCAGGAAACCTCCGAAAGTCCGTCGACGATCTGATCTAGTGCCATCGCTTGCTCCTGGTTCGCCGGCAGGTCCGGCGCCTTTGCATCAGATTTGTTCAGGTGGCTTTCCGGCGATAGCAATTAGTTGTCGCCGGGCTGCGATTTGGCCTCAGCGCTCGACAAAAGCCTTTTCGATGACGAAATGGCCGGGCCGGCTGTGATTGCCCTCGACAAAGCCGCGCGCAGAGAGCATCGCGGGAAGTTCCTCCAGCATCGCCGGGCTGCCGCACAGCATGATGCGGTCGGTCTCGATATCGAGGCCGGATAGCCCGATGTCGTCGAACAGCTGGTTCGAGGCGATCAAATCGCTGATGCGGCCGCGATTGCGGAACGGCTCGCGGGTGACGGTCGGGTAGTAGACCAGCTTGTCGCGGATCAGCGGCCCGAAGAATTCGTGATTGCGCAGGCCTTCGACGAGGTGCTCGCCATAAGCGAGCTCGGAGACCTGGCGGCAGCCATGAGCGAGCACGATGGTCTCGTAATTCTCGTAGACGTCGGGGTCCTTGATCAGGCTGGCGAACGGCGCAAGCCCCGTTCCGGTCGAGAGCAGCAACAGGCGTTTGCCGGGAATGAGATTGCCGGTGATCAGCGTGCCCGTCGCCTTGCGGCCGACCAGGATGATGTCGCCTTCCCTGATCGTCTGGAGCCGCGAGGTCAGCGGGCCGTCCTGCACCTTGATCGAGAAGAATTCGAGCGCCTCCTCGTGATTGGCGCTGGCCATGCTGTAGGCCCGCAGCAACGGCTTGCCCTCGACCTCCAGTCCGATCATCGCGAACTGGCCGTTCTGGAAGCGGAAGCCCGGATCGCGCGTCGCGGTGAAGCTGAACAGGGACTCGGTCCAATGGGTGACCGACAAAACCGTTTCCTTCTGAAATGCGCTCATTGTCTCTCCTGACCTCGATGGGGCACAAGGTTTCCGAGAGAGGAGAATCCGGCAACGCCGAACTGAAAGTCCCGGTCGATTAGTTTCACATTTCACGGGCGATGATCGAACAGAAGGCAGCGCCGTTGCGCCGACGCCGGCAATTAGTTGCTATTCGCGCTCGTCTGCGATCGCGTAGAAGCGAACATGACCATGACCCTGGTGGCACCGACCGTGGCCGATTACGAAACAAGCGCCGACCTCGCGACGCTCCGCGTCCGCACCACCGAGGACGACGCGCTGGACTTGCCCGCGGAAAAACTCCGCCTCTCCTGCAAATGCGCCCACTGCACCCGTGCCCGCTTCGACGGCCGATTCCCGGAAGCGTTTCCGGGGATCGCGATCACGGAGATCGGCGATCTCGGCTACGGGCTGAACATCTCGTTTTCGGATGGGCATAATCGCGGGATTTACCCCATGCCGTATTTGCTGAGCTTGGCGGGGCGCTAGGCGCCCCAGGTCGTCTTCCAAACTCCGCTGTCATTCCCCGCGACCCGGCTACGCCAAGGCTTCGCCGGGGTTAAGGTCTAGGGGCGCCGAAGCTTTAGCGAAGGCGGCAGGCGGGGAATCCAGTAAGCCGCGGCCCCACCGTAACCCACTGACGTCTCTGGAATACTGGATCGCCCGGTCAAGCCGGACGATGACAGCGGAGTTAATCTGGCACGGACATTGCTCCTCTTTAGAACGATTTTGATCGTTCCGGAGGCAGACGATGTTGCAGGCGGCGAACGCGGTTCGCGGTTCGGTTCCCCCGGCAGTCCGGCCTGCCGGCAGCTCCTCGCTGCTGCTCACCGAGAACCAGCAATGGATCGGCGGACCGCCGCCGCTGATGGACAAGCTCAGCCAGCGCGAGCGCGAACTGGTGCTGAAGCAGGGCCGCCGGAAAGTGCTCAACCGCGGCCAGACGCTGTTCAGCCAGGGCGGCAAGCACGACGGTATCTGGCTGATCGAGAGCGGCCGCATCCGGGTGTTCTATATCTCCCCGCTCGGGCGCGAGATCACGCTGGCCTATTGGCATGTCGGCAATTTCGTCGGCGGGCCCGAAGTATTCGAAGGCACCGTGCATCAATGGTCCGGCGTTGCATCCAGCAATTGCAGCGTCGTGCACCTGCCCGGAAAAGAACTCCGCGCGCTTGCCGTAGAGATCCCGAACCTCGCGATCGGCCTGATCGAGGGCCTGACCTTCAAGGGCAAATGCTATTCGGCGCTGGCCCAGATGCTGGGAACGCGCTCGATCACGCAGCGCCTTGCGCATCTGTTGCTGCACCTCGTCGCGCTCTATGGCGTCGAGGACGCCGACGGAAGGGTGATCGCGGCCGCCTTCACCCATGCCGACATCGCCCACATGGTCGGCGCCACCAGGCAATGGGTCACGATCAGCCTGAAGCGCATGCAGGAGAAGGGAATCGTGCTGACCAAGCGCTCGCAGATCGTGGTCTGCCGGCCCGACGTGCTGGAAGAGATGCGGGGGCAAGCATCCGACTAGGGGTGATGCTCATGCAAGCGGCTTTATAGTGCAGGACTGCTCAAGGAGTATGCAATCAGCTTTTCCCGGCAACTAATCGACTGCGGCGTTCATTCCGGATTTGCCCTCCCCACGCCCTCACCCAATCATGGCAACCACAGCACATCCAACCGAATGAGGATGAGAATGGTCCGCCGTCTTTCCACGCACTCGATCGCGATGTCGGTGACGTCGCTGGCGCTTCTCCTGGCGCAGCCGGTCTCGGCGGAAACCGTCACCCTCGGCATCGGAACGCAGGACACCACGACCAACACGGTGACCGCAGGCGTCGTCATCCGGCAGCTGCATCTCCTCGAAAAGTACCTGCCGAAGGATGGCAAATACGCCAACATCAAATTCGAGATGGAGTGGCAGAACTTTACGTCGGGCCCGCCCGTCACCAACGCGATGATGGCCAACAAGCTGCAGATCGGCATGATGGGCGACTATCCCCTGATCGTGAACGGCTTCACCTTCGACAGCAACCCCGAGAGCAAGAGCCGGCTGATCGGCATCGCCGCCTACAGCCTCTCCGGCTCCGGCAACGGCATCGTCGTCCACAAGGAGTCGCCCTACTACGATCTCGCCGATCTCAAGGGCAAGCTCGTCAGCGTGCCGTTCGGCTCCGCCGCGCACGGCATGGTGCTGAAGGCGATGCAGGACCGCGGCTACGGGTCGGATTTCTTCCAGCTCGTCAGCCAGAGCCCGGAGGTCGGCTCGACCAATCTCCAGGAGAAAAAGATCGACGCGCATGCCGACTTCGTCCCGTTCGCCGAGCTGCTGCCGTTCCGCGGCTTTGCGCGCAAGATCTTCGACGGCGTCGAGACCAATCTGCCGACCTTCCACGGTATCGTGGTTCGCACCGACTTCGCGGAGAAATATCCCGAAGTCGTCGTTGCCTATTTCAAGGCGCTGATCGCCGCCAACCAGTGGCTGCGCGACGATCCGAAACTCGCCGCCGAAAAGATCCAGGAATGGACCGGCATCAACAAGGAGGTCGTCTACATCTTCCTCGGCCCCAGCGGCAACATGACCACCGATCCCACAGTCAAGCCGGCGCTGATCGATGCCGCCGCGACCGACGTCAAGGTGCTGCAAAACCTCGGCCGCATGAAAGAGTTCGATCCCAAGAAATGGGTCGACGACAGCTACATCCGCAAGGCCTATGCCGAGATGAAGCTCGACTACGACGCGCAGCTCGCGAACACCAAAAACTACGAAATCTCCGGCGAAGACGCTTTCTGCAAGAAGCCGATCACCGATCCGCGCAAGGCTGGTGAGGTCTGGGTGGACGAGGCCGGCATCATGCCGTTCTCGTCGGCCAGCTGCACGCTCGGCGCCTATGCCGACTTCAAGGCCAAGGGCAAGAAGATCAACGTCGCCTACGTTTTCGATACCACCCGCGGCATCAAGCTGTTCGCCGACCAGGCCTTCTTCGCCGTCGGCAGTGGTGAGGTTGCACCGTTCCTGCTGAAGAAAGACGCCGAAGCCCATGCCGCCAAGATCAGCGGCAAGGTGCTCGGCTTCGAGGACGCGGTGAAGGCGGCGGTCAGCGGGGGCAAGACGTGAGCAGTCCCGCCCTCCTCAGACATTCCGAGGACAGCATGCCGGCAGCAAATGCAATCGGCGAGGCGGGCTCCGTGCCCGCCACTCTGCCCGCGACCCCTACCTTCGGCACGCTCGCGCTGCGCTGGTACCGGCTCAACCGGGGCGGACTGCGCGCGACCGCGGTCGGCATCGTCTCGCTGCTCGCCTTCCTGCTGGTCTGGCACCTGCTCACGACCTATCGCGTCGTGTTCTTCGTGCGCTTCACCAACGTGCCCTCGCCGCTCGCGGTCTATGCGAGCTTCACCAAGGCGATCCACGATCCCAAATTCCTGATGCACATCGTCTTGAGCTGCCGGCGCATTCTCGTCGGCTTCTCGCTCGCGGCCATCGTCGGCGTACCGCTCGGCCTGATCATGGGCCGCTTCAAGCTGGTGCATGAGATCATCTTCCCGGTCGCGGAGGTGCTGCGGCCGATCCCGGCGATCGCCTGGGTGCCGATGGCGATCATGTTGTGGCCGACCAACGAGCAGAGCATCGTCTTCATCACCTTCCTCGGCTCGTTCTTCCCGATCCTGATCAACACGCTGCACGGCATGTCGCTGGTCGACCCCGTGCTGGTGCGCGCTGCGCAGTGCCTCGGCGCGCGCGAGCGCTCGATCTTCCGCGACGTGTATTTCCCGGCCTCGCTGCCGCACATCTTCACCGGCCTCACCGTCGGAATGGGCGTGGCCTGGGTGTCGCTGATCGCGGCCGAGATGATCTCGGGACAATACGGCATCGGCTATTTCACCTGGGAGGCCTATTCGCTGGTCCAGTATGCCGACATCGCACTCGGCATGATCGCGATCGGCGTGCTCGGCCTTGGATCGAGCATGCTGATCCGGGGCGCCGGGCAATTGGTGATGCCGTGGAGGTCAAGATGAGCGAGATCATTGCCAAGGCGCCGCAGGGCCATATCGAGGTCAGGAATTTCTCGCTGAGCTACGACAGCATCGAGGGACCGGTTCAGGCCGTCACCGATACGCAGATCCATGTGCAGCCCGGCGAGTTCGTCTCGATCGTCGGGCCCTCCGGCTGCGGAAAGTCGACGCTGCTCAATGCGGTCGCGGGCTTCCTCAAGCCGACCACGGGCATGGTCACCGTCGACGGCGAGAAGGTCAACGGCCCCAGCGCCGAGCGCGGCATGGTGTTCCAGCAATATTCGCTGTTTCCCTGGAAGACCGTGCGGGAGAATGTCGAGTTCGGCCTGAAGATGCGCGGCATGCCGCGCTCGCAACGCGAACGCGCGGCACGGACCCTGCTCGGACTCGCCGGCCTCGAAGCATTCGAAAAGCATTATCCGGAAAAGCTTTCCGGCGGCATGAAGCAGCGCGTCGGCATCGTGCGTGCGCTCGCGACCGGGCCGAAGGTGCTGCTGCTCGACGAGCCCTTCGGCGCGCTGGACGCGCAGACCCGCGTCATCATGCAGCAGATCCTCACCAACATGTGGCAGCGGCTGAAGATCTCGGTGCTGTTCGTCACCCACGACATCGACGAGGCGATCTTCCTGTCCGACCGCGTCTACTGCATGACCGCCCGTCCCGGCTCGATCAAGGCCGAAATCCCGATCCCGCTGGAGCGGCCGCGCCAGCAGTCAATGATGATGTCGTCGGAATTTTTGGCGCTGCGCCGCGGACTGATGTCGCTGATCCGCGAAGAAAGCATCAAGGCAATGGGCGGCGAGCTAACCGACATGGGCATGCAGGGGCTCAATATCGAGTTGCACGGGCATTCGCTCGCGGATGTGATTTAACTTACCTCGCCCCAAGCGGGCGAGGTAATGCGCGAGCCTCAGCCCGTCACTTGAACCAATGCACCAGCGCGATGCTGATGCCGAGCAGCAGCATCAGCGACAGCGTCACGGCGGCCGTCACCCGGCCGCCGACATTGGCAAGCACCTTCACGTCGACGCCGAGGCCAAGCGCGGCCATCGACACCACTGTGAGAAAACCAGTGATCCGCGTGATCGGAGCAACCACCGTGCCCGGCACGATCTCGAGCGAGCGCAGGGTCGCCAGCGCGAGGAAGCCGAGAATGAACCACGGGACCAGGCGGAAGAAGCCGACATTGGTCTTCTTGGCGCCGCTCTGCCAGCGCGAGGCCGTCAGCGAGAGGCCGACGACGACCGGCCCGAGCATCAGCACGCGCATCAGTTTCACGAGCGTGCCGATCTGGGTCGAGACAAGCCCCGCCGGCACCGTCGCCGCCAGCACCTGCGGCACGGCATAGACGGTGAGCCCCGCGAGGATGCCGTATTGCGTCGCCGTCAAGTGCAGCAGCGGGATCAGCAGCGGCAGGCCCAGCACCATCATCACGCCAAGGATCGCGGTGAATGAGATCGAGGATGCGATTTCGTCGTTGTTGGCGCCGATGATCGGCGCCACCGCCGCGATCGCCGAATTGCCGCAGATGGAGTTGCCGCAGGCGATCAGGATCGACAACCGCGCCGAGAGACCGAGCAGACGGCTGATGCCGAAGGAGACGCAGAGCGCGACTACCACGACCGCTGCGATAGAGGCCAACAGCGCGACGCCGGACGCCGCGATCGCGGCGAAGCTGATCGAGGCCCCCAGCAGCATCACCGCGACTTCGAGCAACTGCTTGGCGCTGAACGCGATGCCCGCCTGCCAGCGCGGCGCGGGCTTCCAGAAGCTGCGTAGCGCCATGCCGAGCAGGATCGCCATCACCAGCGCCTCGACATAGGGATGTTCGAAAACGCCCAGTTCCGCCCGCTCCAGCAGGGCCGAGACACCGGCGACGAGAATGCAGAGGAGGATGCCTGGAATCAGTGCCGCAATGCGGCTCACGGCGGTGGCCGGCTTGGTATCGGCCGAGCTCGATGCTTGATTCTGCGACACAAATCTCTCCCCGAGGAGAAGGATTTATACGCAGCCCGGTCCGATTGGGGAATAAGTTTTCGACATATCAGGGCCGAGGGAAGTTCTGTACTCGGCCCGGAATAATGCGCCTCAGAAGATCAGGCTTCTGGCGAGCGAGGCGACGCGGCTGAAGCCGTCATAGACGCCCGGCTCGAAAAAGGCCGCACGCGCGAGCACGATGCCGGCGACCAGCGACCAGAACAGGCCCGTGCCGGCCCGCAGCAGCAGTTTTGACGCGCGCGACCGCGGCTGGGTGTCCGTTGCGGACACCAGCTGCTCGCCGAAGGGCTCAAATCCAGTGCGTTCCATGGTCGTCAATCCATCAAATCCTGAATGGAATGTCGTCGTTTCAGCCCCAAACGGCAATGGAAGCGATTGGCGTTTTTGGTCCTTGGCGAGGAAACTCCTTCCGCCTGACACCCACGAGACAATAGTTTTCTTCTTTCGGCCGGTTTGGCGGTCCAAAACCCCGCTACAGCGCCAGATAGCGCCGGCGGATCGCGTCGTTGGCCTTGAGCTCGTCGATTCCGCCGGCATAGACAATCTGTCCCTTGTCGATGACCGTGGCGTGGCTCGCCAGCCCCAGGCAGAAATGCATGTTCTGCTCGGCGATCAGCACGGTCGAGCCGAGTTGGCGGAGCTGGCGCAATAGTTCACCGATCCGCTGCACGATGATCGGCGCGAGGCCCTCGCTCGGCTCGTCGAGCAGCAGCAGCGCCGGGTTGCCCATCAGCGTGCGCGCGATGGCAAGCATCTGCTGCTCGCCACCCGACAGGCGGCCCGCGATGCGGTGGCGCAACGGCTCCAGCAGCGGGAAGACGTCGTAGATGCGCTTGATCGGCCATTCGTCCTGGCCTTCGGGTCCGCGCTTCCTGCCGATGACGAGGTTATCCTCGACCGTGTGCTCCGGAAAGATCTGGCGGTCCTCCGGCACGAAGCCGAGGCCGGCGCGCGCGATATGATGCGGCTTCTGGCCGGAGATCACCGCGCCGCGCAGGCTGACCTTGCCGCGCCGCGGCGGCGCGAGGCCCATGATCGCTTTCATCGTCGTCGACTTGCCGGCGCCGTTGCGGCCGAGCAGCGCCATGGTCTCGCCCTGCCGCACCGAGAGGCCGACACCGAACAGGATCTGGCTGGTGCCGTAATAGACGTCGAGATCGGCGACTTCGATGATGGCTGCGCTCATGCGGCGGCACCCGCATGTTCGGTCCCGAGATAGGCCTCGATTACCGCGCTGTTGTTACGGATCTCGTCCGGCGCGCCGGTCGCGAGAATGCGGCCGTAGCAGAGCACCACGATTTTTGGTGCGATCTTGAACACGATGTCCATGTCGTGCTCGATGAACACGACGGTGATTTTTTGCGTGTCCCAGAGCTCGCGCACCTTGTCGATCATGCGCCAGCGCTCCTCCGGCCCCATGCCGGCCGTCGGCTCGTCCAGCAGCAGCACCTTTGGTTCGAGCACCAGAGCCAAGGCGATGTCGAGCAGCTTCTGGTCGCCATGCGACAGCGTCGCGGCGGTGCGATTGCGTTTGCCGGCGAGGCCCAACAGCTCCATCACATGCTCGGCACGGTCGCGCGTCTCGGGCAACGGAAAGCGCTTGTGCAGCACTGCGGACGAGCGCTGGTCGGCACTGACGGCGGCGAGCATGGTCTCCTGCACCGTGAGCGATTTGAAGATGCTGGCGACCTGGAAGGCGCGGCCGATGCCGCGACGGACGATCTCCGGCGGCGAGCGGCCGGCGAGATCGACGCCGTCAAGCAGCACCTCGCCGGAATCCGGCTTCAGCGCGCCGGTGATCAGGTTGAAGAAGGTGCTCTTGCCCGCGCCGTTCGGGCCGATCACGGCGGTGAGGGTACTGTCAGGGAAATCGAGCGTGACGTCGTTGGTCGCCTTCACGCCGCCAAAGGATTTCGCGAGGTTGCGGATCTCGAGCATGGTTAGCGCCCCTCGCCTGCGTCGCGCCGGTGCGAAAACCAGTCAGCGACGAAATCCAGCAGGCCTTTGCGCAGGCCCAGCGCGAAGAACAGGATGACCACGCCGAGCACGATGCCGTGGTACTCGGTGAAGCGCGTCACGGTGTCGTTGAGCAGCAGCAGCAGCACGGTGCCGACCATCGGCCCGAGGAAGGTCGAGACGCCACCGAGCATGTTGATGAAGATGCCCTCGCCGGAGATGGTCCAATAGGCGAACTCCGGATAGGCGCCGGAGACGAACAGCGCCATCACCATGCCGCCCATCGACGCGAACAGCGCCGCCAGCACGAACACGGTCAGTTTCGCGCGCCAGACGTCGATGCCGAGGAAGCTCGCGCGCGCGGCGTTGTCACGGATCATGCGCAGCGTGTAGCCGAACGGCGACTGCGCGATCTGGCGCATCGCCAGCAGGCCAAGGACGAGAAGCGCGCAGCTCGCGATGTAGAGATGGACGTGATTGGCAAGATCGACCCCGAAGAATGCGGGGCGCGGAATGCCGCCGCGCAGGCCCTGGTCGCCGCCGGTGAACGAAGCCCAGGACAGGATGGTCGAGTGGATCAGCATCTGGAACGCCAGCGTGACGAAGGCGAAGTAGATTTCCTTCAGCCGTACGCAGATCGCGCCGATGCCGGCGGCGATCACCGCCGTGATCGCCAGCGTCGCGACAAAGGCGACCGGAATGGGCACGCTCAGCTTCTGCATGATCAGGCCAAAACTGTAGGCACCCAGGCCAAAGAACATGCCGTGGCCGAACGAGGTCAGGCCGGTGTAGCCGACCAGCAGGTTGAGCGAGGTCGCAAACAGGCCATAGGCAGAGCAGCGGATGACAAAATCGAGCAGCGCCTTGCTGCCTGTGAACAGCGGCAGGCTCGCCAGCACGGCGAAGGCGATCAGCGCGATCATGACGTCGCGGTAGCGCAGAAGCATCGCGCCACCGCGCACCGGCAACAGTGTCCGCGCGCGTCCGGCCTCCAGCTCGGTCATGCCGCCTCCTTGCCGAACAGGCCGGTGGGTTTTGAGACCAGCACGATCACCATGAACAGATACATCAGGCCTTCCGTGAACAGGGGAAAGCCGAGCGAGCCAAAAGAACGGATCAGGCCGATCAGCAGCGCGCCGACCAGCGCCCCCACGATCGAGCCCATGCCGCCGATCACGGTGACGATGAAGGATTCGATCAGCACCGAAAATCCCATGCCCGGCGTCAGCGAGCGCACCGGCGCGGCAAGCGCGCCGGCGAGGCCGGCAAGCCCGCCGCCGAGCGCGAATACGCCGCCGTAAATGAGACCGGTGTTGATGCCGAGCGCGGAGACCATTCCAGAATTGTGCGCGGCGGCGCGGATCACCTTGCCGATGCGGCTGCGCGAGAGCCCAATGCCGAGGACGATCGCCGCGGCTAGCGCCACGCCAATCAGCAGAAGATAGTAAGGAGGCACCACGCCACCGGCGATGAACAGCGGCATCACCTGGAACGCCGCCGGCATGCCCATCGACTTGAATTCCGGCCCCCAGATCAACCGCACCACATCGTCGAAGATCAGCACGAAGGCGTAGCAGACGAGAAGCTGCATCAGCACGTCGGCGCCATAGACGCGGCTCATGAAGACGCGCTCGAAGATCAATCCGAGGGTCGCGGTGCCGGCAGCACCGGCAAGCATCGCCAGCGCGAAGCTGCCGGTGAGCTGATAGGCGGTCATCGCGAAATAGGCGCCGAACATGTAGAAGGCGCCGTGGCTGAAATTGACGATCTTGAGCACGCCAAAAATCAGCGTCAGCCCGACCGCGACCAGGAACAGCAGCATGCCGATGATGAGGCCGCTGGTGGTTTGCGTCACCAGGCAGGCGGAACTGGAGAGACAGCCGGCAAGCGCGTCGAGATCCACGGGGAGCACTTCCATTGTCGTGCGCCGGTCCTGGCGCAAAAAAGAAGGGGAGACGGTCGCCCGTCTCCGCCGCACGTCAGATCAGGTGTAGCCCTTGCTCTTCTTCCACTCGGCCTCGAGCTCGAAGATGGTCTTCCAGTCGCCGGCCTTGACCTCGGGGACATAGGGCTCCTGCGGGATGGTGGTGCCCCAGCCGATGGCGTAGCCGACAAGGGTGTGGTCGTCGCCGCGCATGGTCACGGTGCCGTCGGCGCCGAACGGGCACTTGATGGTGAGGCCGGCCAGCGCCTCCGCGATCTTCTTGCCGTCGGTCGAGTTCGCCTTCTTCGCGGCTTCGGCCAAAAACATCACCGCGGTCGCGTTCTGCCAGGACCAGTTGGTGGGATACTCGTTGTACTTGGCCTTGTAGGCATCGCCCCAGGCGGCATTCTCCGGCGTAGCCGGGTAAGTCTTGATGTAGCGGTTGCCGGAATGGATGCCCTTGGGCAGGTTCTTCACCACCGTGAGCGCAGTGTAGTCGGCCATGTTGACGGCAAACACCTCCATCTGTCCGAACATCGCGTAGATGTTGGCCTGGTCGATATACGACGTGAGATCGCCGCCCCACAGGCAGGAGTACAGCGCCTGCGGCTTGGCCTGCAAAATCTTCGTCACCACCTCGGTGTAGTCGGGCTGGAACAATTTTGGCCAGGACTCGCTGATGATCTCGATGTCGGGCGCGAAGCGCTTCAGGTACAGCGTGAACTCGCCGGTGGTGTCGCGGCCATAGGCATAGTCGGGCGAGCAGGTCGCCCATTTCTTCAGACCCTTGGCTTTGGCGATCGCGGCGGCGTAGCTGCCGCCGACGATGGAATCATGGATGCCCTGGCGGACGCAGCGGAACGCGTTCGGGATGTGCTGCTTCGGATCGGCCGTCAGCGAGGACGCTTCCGAGTTGGTATGGACGCAGAGCACACCGAGATCGCGCGCCACTTCGTGAACCGCGAACGACCCGGACGACGCTTCGCCGTCGATCAGCCATTCGCAGCCGTCGGTGTTGACGAGCTCGCGCGCGACGCGGGCCGCTTCCTGCGGCTGGCCCTTGGAGTCCCGGATCACCATCTCGATGGGACGGCCGGCGAGCCCGCCGGCGGCGTTGACCTTGTCGACTTCGAGCATCACCGCATTGCGCGATGACGTGCCGAGCTGCGCGACGCGGCCCGACAAAATCGTCGGCATGCCGATCTTGATGGTCTTGGCTTGCGCGCGCGCCACCCACGGCGTGGCAACACTCATCGCACCGGCGCCCATCAGCGCCAGTGTTGAACGGCGGCTGATGCCCGGCGTGCGGGTTCTTGTCATGTTTTCCCTCCCTCTGTCGGGTCGGCGTTCCCTGATCCCTGCCGGAGATCATCTCGTCTCCGTGTTCCCAAGGATTTCAGAGGCAGGGGGTGACGTCAAGCCAATGATGAACTATGAGTCAGAATTCATCAGGGAGGAAACGGCGCCGGCAATCGGCCCAAAGCCCGCGACATGATCAACCTTTCGAGCTTCATCGCCTTTCATGCCCGGCGCGCGCCGGAGCGGCCCGCGCTGAAATATCGCGGCGAGGAGATTTCCTACGGGGTCTTCGACACGCGCGTCCGGAAGGTGGCCGGCTGGCTCGCCACGCAGGGCATCGGCGCCGGCGACGTCGTGGCCGTGCTGATGAAGAACAGCGCGGCGTTCCTGGAGCTCGTCTTCGCCGCGAGCCATCTCGGCGCGGTGTTCTTGCCGATCAACTTCCGCCTCTCCCGTGACGAGGTCGGCTACATCGCCGGCAATGCCGGCGCGCGACTATTGATTGCCGATGAGGAATTGGCAGCGAACGCAGCCGGCGCGAAGATTGTCGTGCTCGACGAGGCCGCGCAGCAGAGCGTGGCGCGCCTCGCAGGCGGAGCGCCGCCCGCGCCGATGCACGTCCGCCGGCCGACCGACCTGATGCGACTGATGTACACTTCGGGCACCACCGACCGCCCCAAGGGCGTGATGCTCACCTACGATAATTTCTACTGGAAGTCGGCCGACCAGACGATCGCGCTGGGCCTCGGTGCCGACACGCGGCTTCTCGTCGTCGGCCCGCTCTATCACGTCGGCGCGCTGGATTTGCCCGGCATCGCCGTGCTCTGGCATGGCGGCTTCATCCACATCGAACGCACTTTCGAGCCGGAAAGCGCGCTGGCCGCAATCGCGGACGACAAGCTCAACGCCGCCTGGTTCGCGCCTGTCATGACCACCGCGATGCTCACCTGCCCCACGCGCGATCGCTACGACGTGTCGAGCCTGACATGGGCGATCGGCGGCGGCGAGAAGACGCCGGAGATGCGCATCCGCGCTTTCTCTGAATACTTCCGCAATGCACGCTACATCGATGCCTATGGCCTGACCGAAACCGTGGGCGGCGACACCTTCATGGAGGCCGGCCGCGAGATCGAGAAGATCGGCTCGACCGGCCGCGCCATCGCCCATGTCGAGATCGAAATCCGCGACGAGAACGGCAAGACGCTGCCGCCGAACGTCAATGGCGAAATCTGCCTGCGCGGGCCAAAGATCACGCGGGGCTATTGGAAGGATCCGGAGAAGACGGCCGCCGCCTTCTCCGGCGACTGGTTCCGCAGCGGCGACGTCGGCTATCTCGACGAAGACGGCTTCCTGTATCTGACCGACCGCAAGAAGGACATGATCATCTCCGGCGGCGAGAACATCGCCTCCTCCGAGGTCGAGCGCGTCATCTACGATTTGCCTGAGGTGCGCGAGGTCGCGGTGATCGGCCTGCGCGATGCGCGCTGGGGCGAACGACCGGTCGCGATCGCCGTGCTGGCCGAGGGCGCGAGCCTCACACTCCCTGCCCTCACCGAGCACTGCCGCGCGCGGCTGGCGAGCTTCAAGGTGCCGAAAGAGCTGATCATCCGCGACAGCCTGCCGCGCAACCCTTCGGGAAAGATTCTCAAGCGCGTGCTGCGCGCCGAACTGGAGACCGTGGCATGACGCAAGGCCCCGCCACCGAGAAGATTTCAAAACTCAACCGCGTCGAGCGCAACGCCTGGACCAAGCAAAAGATTTTCGAGGCCGCCACCAGGGTTGTCGGCAAGCATGGCTATGCCGAAGCCTCGGTCGCCCGCATCACCGAAGAGGCCGGCGTCGCGCAAGGCACTTTCTACAATCATTTCGAGAACCGGCAGGAGTTGCTCGACCAATTGCTGCCGAAGATCGGCCTCGACATGGTCGAGTTCATCCGCGCCCGCACCGGCACCGCGGATGCGGCGCGGCAGGAGATCGCGCGCTTTTCCGCCTTCTTCGACTTCATCCGCGAAGTGCCGGAATTCTTGCGCATCCTCAACGAGGCCGAATTCTTTGCACCTCACGGCTACCAGAAGCATCTCGACAACATCTCGGTCGCCTATGTCCGCATCTTGCGTCGCGCGCGAGGCTCGGGCGCGATTCAGGATTATAGCGACGAGGAATTCGAAGCCATCGTCCACATGCTGATGGGCGCGCGCGGCTATCTCAGCCGCCGCTACTCCTATTCGGGCGGCGGCGTCACCACCGTGCCCGGGCACGTCATCTCCGCCTATCGCAAGCTGATGACGCGCGGCCTTTTCAGTGCATCCGGAGATCAGGACACGCCATGAACATCGCAGCCCCACACAAGCCGCTCGACATCGCTTCCGCCATCGCCGAGGGCGACATCCGCTGTCTCCTGATGGTGCTCGTGCACATGACCGGGGACGAGAAATGGCTCGAACCGCCGTATCTGCCCAAGCGCGACATCCGCCTCATTCCCGATCCCGAGGCCGGCGTGCCCCGGGATATCCAGGATGAAATCCGCGCCGCGGTGGTCAAACTGTTTGCCGACGGCACGCCAAAACCCGCCATTACCGATCCCGGCGAAGAGATGCTGCTCAAGATGATGCGTGCCTGCCTCGGCGAGAACGTCTCGCCTGAATATGCGCCGCTGATGCGCGAGGAGATGGGATTTGTGCCGCGCGAGGCGCGCTGGACCAAGCGTCCTTCAGACGAAAAACTCGCCGACCAGCATGTGCTGATCGTCGGTGCCGGCGTCTGCGCCATCGCGCTCGGCGTGGCGCTCGGCCATCTCGACATCCCCTACACCATCGTCGAGAAGAACGAAGAGCTTGGCGGCACCTGGTGGATCAATCGCTATCCCGGCTGCGGCGTCGACACGCCGAACCATTCCTATTCCTACTCCTTCGGCTCGGGCAATGCATGGACGCGCTATTTCTGCCAGCGCGAGGAGCTGCACGGATATCTGCTCAAGGTCGCGGAGGAATATGGCATCCGCAAGCATCTGCGCGTCAATACCGAGCTGACCTCGTCGCGTTGGGACGAAGGCAAGCGGCGCTGGATCTCGACGCTCAAGACCGAGAATGGCGAGGAAACCTTCGAATCCACTGCGCTGGTTTCGGCGATCGGGCAGCTCAATGATCCCTCTCGCGCTCACTTCAAGGGCGAGGACAATTTCGAGGGGACGATCCTGCATTCGGCGCTGTGGTCCGATGACATCGAGTTCGACGGCAAGCATGTCGCTGTGATCGGTACGGGCGCGACATCGATGCAACTGGTGCCGGCGATTGCCGGCGGCGTCGCCTCCGTCACGGTCTATCAGCGCAGCGCGCAATGGGCGCGGCCGGTGAAGGGCTATGCCGATCCGATCAGCGAGGGCGCGCGCTGGCTGCTCGCGCATTTGCCGTTCTATGTGAAATGGTACCGCTTCAACATGTTCTGGCGCTATGGCGACGGCCTGCTGCCGTTCCTGCGCAAGGATCCGGCCTGGCCGCATCCGGAGCGCGCCGTCAACAAGGGCAACGACCGGCACCGCCAGGAATTGACCGATTTCATCCATAGCGAGTTGAAGGACCGTCCCGACCTGATCGCCAAATGCGTACCGACCTACCCGCCCTACGGCAAGCGCATCCTGCTCGACAACAATTGGTTCAAGACACTGACGCGGGACAATGTCGAGCTGGTCACTGACGCCATCGACCATTTCGACCGCGGCGGCATCGTCACCGCGGATGGCGAGCACCGCCCGGCCGACATCATCGTGATTGCAACGGGCTTCAAGGTCACCGAAATGGCGGCGCGCCTCAATATCAGCGGTCGCGACGGCAAGGATTTGCGTGAGGCCTGGGGCAACGACAACCCGACCGCATTCCTCGGCCTGACCGTGCCCGATTTTCCCAATTTCTTCTGCATGCTGGGCCCCAACTCCGGCCCTGCGCATGGCGGCAGCGTCATCTTCCAGTCGGAATGCCAGAGCCGCTACATCTCCGCCTGCCTCGCCGACATGATCGAGCACGACGTCGCCGCGATCGATGTCCGCAAGGACGTGCTCGACGATTACGTCCGGAAGGTCGATGCCGAGCATGAGACGATGATCTGGACTCATCCGGGCATGAGCACCTACTATCGCAACTCCAGCGGCCGCGTGTTTTCGGCGATGCCCTGGCGCTTTGTCGACTATTGGCGCATGACGCATGACCCGGACCTGCGGCAGTACAGGCTGACGACGGCGTGAGCGTAAGGGAGGAGTCGGCGATGCCCAAGCCACTTGTCCGCATCTACACCGACTACAAGAGCCCCTACGCGTTCGTCGCCAACAAGCGCCTGTTCGAACTCGAGGAAACGCACGGCGTCGAGCTGGAATGGCTGCCCTACACGCTACGGGTCGCCGAATTCATGGGGACGGTCGAGGAGCGCACGCCGCATTTCTGGCGCAAGGTCCGCTACGCCTATATGGACGCGCGGCGCTATGCCAACGCGCAGGGGCTCGTCATGAAAGGCCCGCGGCGGATCTATGATGCCTTTCATTCCAGCGTCGGCATGCTGTTTGCACAACGGCACGGCTTCTTTCGCGCATATCACGACACGGTGTTTCGCCGTTTCTGGAGCCATGAGCTGGAGATCGACGATCTCGCTGCCATCACCGACGTCATCACGTCATGCGGTGGCTCAGCCAGTGAGTTCGAAGCCTACGTCCACGGCCCTGCCCGCGCCGAGCATGACCGCATCATCGACGAGGCCGAAGCGCTCGGCGTGTTCGGCGTACCCAGCATGGTGTTCAACGGCGAGCTGTTCTGGGGTGGCGATCGTATCGACATGCTGATCGAACGCATCGAGAAGCCCGAGACGATCGAGGCCGCGCTCGGCAGCCGCCACCGCAAGCCGGCGTAACCGCTACGCGGCCAGTGGTGTTCGGCGAAGCGAAGCGCTGACCGCTTTCCCGTGAAAATAGTCGGCTTTGGAACCAAGCCGCCGGTCGTCCGTTGGGCGCTACTAGCCAGCAGAGCTGCCGCGCCCTCGCGTCAGTATGCCTGACTTCTCAGCTCGGTCTTCGTCGCAGGGAAAAACATATGGCCGATGTCGCACATCAGATCGCCGAGCGCATTCCAATCAATCTCGTCATCAACGGCGTCAGGCGCACGCTCGACCTGATGCCCTGGACCACGCTGCTGGACGCCCTTCGGGACCATCTCGAGCTGACCGGCACCAAGAAGGGCTGCGATCATGGCCAGTGCGGTGCCTGCACAGTGCTGGTTGATGGCCGGCGGGTCAATTCCTGCCTGACGCTCGCGGTCATGAAGGATGGCGCCGAGATCACCACCGTCGAAGGGCTGGCCAAGGATGGCGCCCTGCACCCGCTGCAACAGGCCTTCATCGACCAAGACGCGTTCCAGTGCGGCTATTGCACGCCGGGACAGATTTGCTCCGCGGCGGGTCTCCTGGCCGAAGGGCACGCGAAGGATGCCGACGATATCCGGGAGCTGATGAGCGGAAATCTCTGCCGCTGCGGCGCCTATCCGAACATCGTCGCCGCCATCCAGCAGGCAATGGGCCGACCATGAACAACTTTCAGTATTCACGCGCCGCCGACGTCGACGACGCCATCCGCCTGCTTGCCACCGATCCCGACGCCAAGCTGATTGCGGGCGGCACCAATCTGATCGACTTGATGAAGGAGAATGTCGAACGGCCCTCGCGGCTGATCGACATTTCCCGCCTGCCGTTCCGCAAGATCGAGGAGACCGCCGATGGCGGCCTTCGCATCGGCGCCTTGGTGCCAAACTCGGACCTCGCCTACCATCCGCATGTCGAGCAGCGCTATCCCCTGCTCGCCAGCGCCATTCTGGCCGGCGCCTCCGCGCAACTGCGCAACATGGCCTCGGTCGGTGGCAACTTGATGCAAAGGACACGTTGCGCCTATTTCTATGACACGACCACACCTTGCAACAAGCGGGCCCCTGGTAGCGGCTGCTCGGCGATCGACGGCCTCAATCGCAATCACGCGATCCTCGGCACAAGCCCCTCCTGCATCGCGACCAATCCGTCCGACATGAGTGTTGCGCTGGTCGCTCTCGGTGCGCTCGTGCACATTGCGGGCCCCACGGGCGAGCGCCGCATCGCGCTGACTGATTTCCACCGACTACCGGGCGACACGCCTCACATGGACACCAATCTCGGCGCGGGTGAGATCATCACCGCGATCGAGCTGCCGCCGCGCGGCTTTTCCCGCAACTACAGCTATCTGAAGATCCGCGACCGGCTGTCCTATGCTTTCGCTCTGGTTTCGGTTGCGGCTGCACTCGAACTGGAGGGCAACGCCATTGGTGAGGCGCGCGTTGCACTGGGCGGGGTGGCTCACAAGCCGTGGCGCAGCCTCGAAGCCGAAGCGGCGTTGCGCGGCCAGGCGGCTACAGTGGATCATTTTTCGCGCGCTGCGGATATGATGCTGGCGGACGCGGCGGCCCGTTCGCATAACGGCTTCAAGATCGAGCTCGCACGCCGCGCCATCGTGCGGACGCTGACGCAAGCCGCGAGCGCCACGCCGCAATCGCAGGCTCACAAGAAGATCGCGTGAGGGCCCCATGAACGCCTATGTCGGAACGCCAACCTCCCGCGTCGACGGCCGAGCCAAGGTCACAGGGGCCGCCAAATACGCCGGCGAATTCCCGGCGGACGGGCTCGTCCATGGCTTCGTCGTCGAAGCCACCATTCCCTGCGGGCGGATTGCCCGCCTCGACTCCACCGAGGCGCTGAAGGTGAAGGGCGTGCTTGACGTGCTCACGCATGCGAACCGCCCGCCGCTCGCCGACGCCGACGAGGCCTGGAAGGACGAGGTGGCGCCCGAGGACGGCTCGCCTTTCCGTCCGCTTTACGATGACAGCGTCAAGTTCAATGGCCAGCCGATCGCGTTGGTCGTTGCGGAGGACTGGGAAACCGCAAAATTCGCCGCGACCCTGGTGCGCGTCGAATATCAGGAAGCCCAAGCGTTCGCGACTGATC
Source organism: Bradyrhizobium sp. 21 (assembly GCF_023073335.1). GTDB lineage: Bacteria > Pseudomonadota > Alphaproteobacteria > Rhizobiales > Xanthobacteraceae > Bradyrhizobium. The sequence goes on along the minus strand of NZ_JADPJG010000002.1, from coordinate 493,097 downwards.
TCGAAGCCGAGCGGGGCAAGGCCGCCGAGGTCAAGAAACCGCACAAGCCGCGGGGTGATGCCGCAGCGGCGCTGGCCGGGGCTGCCGCGCGGCATGAGGCGGACTACTTCATTCCGACCGAGCATCACAACCCGATGGAGCTGTTCGCGACCACGGCGGTCTGGGACGGAGACGGCAGGCTGACGGTCTACGACAAGACGCAGGGCGTCCAGAACGTCCACAAGTTTCTCTGCGGCGTTTTCGACAGGAAACCGGATGACGTCCGCGTGGTCTCGCCCTATGTCGGCGGTGCCTTCGGTTCCGGCTTGCGGCCGCAATATCAGGTGGTGCTGGCAACGCTGGCCGCGCTGGCGCTGAAGCGGTCCGTTCGCGTCGTGCTGACGCGGCAGCAGATGTATGGCATCGGTTACAGGCCGGCGACGATCGAGCGCGTCGGGCTCGGCGCAACGTCCGACGGCACGCTCGACGCGGTCACGCACGAAGCCACCGCCATCACCTCACGCTACGAGGATTTTTCGCGCAACGACGCCGGCTGGGCCGATCAGCTCTACCGGAGCCCGAACACACGCTTCACGCACAAGCTCGTCCGCCTCGATGTCTCCACCCCCTGCGACATGCGCGCGCCGGGAGCCGCTTCCGGCGTCTGCGCGCTCGAATGCGCGATGGACGAGCTGGCCGTCGCACTCAAGCTCGACCCGATCGAGCTCCGGCTGAAGTGCTACTCGGACCGAGACCAAAGCGAGGGCCTGCCCTACACCAGCAAGCAGCTCCGCGAATGCTATGCCCGCGGTGCGGACGCCTTCGGTTGGAGCAGGCGCAGTCCCACACCGCGCTCGATGCGCGATGGCAAGGAGCTGGTCGGCTGGGGCATGGCGACGGGTATCTGGGAAGCGCTCCAGATGCCGGTCGCAGTCCGCATCGTGCTGACGTCGAACGGACATGCGGAGGTATCTTGTGCCGCATCCGACATCGGCACCGGCACCTACACCATCGTGGCGCAGGTCGCCGCCGATGCGCTCGGCCTGCCGATCGAGAACATCAGTGTCCGGCTTGCCGACTCCACCCTGCCGCAGGCGCCGGTCGAGGGCGGCTCGTGGATGGCTGCCTCGAGCGCACACGCGGTGCTCGCAGCCGCCGAGGAGGTCCGCAAGGAACTGTTACGCCTGGCCGGGACAATGCCGGGCTCGCCGCTCGCTGGTGCCGAACTGGCCGATACGGTGCTGATCGACGGCCGCATTGCCACGACCAGCGACAACAGCCGCACAGTCTCGATCGCCGACGCGATGCGCCATGGCAACGTCGAACGCATCGAGAAGGAAAAGCTCAATCAGTTCGATGAAGACAAGAAGCATGCGCGCAATACCCATTCGGCGGTGTTCGCCGAGGTGAAAGTGGACGAGCAGCTCGGCGTCATTCGCGTGACACGGATGGTCAGTGCTGTCGCGGCCGGGCGAATCCTGAACACCAAGACCGGTCGCAGCCAGATCATGGGCAGCGTCGTCTGGGGGATCGGGATGGCCTTGCACGAGGAGACGGTGATGGACCCCCGCTTCGGCAGGATCATGAACCCAAATATCGCCGAGTACCACATCCCCGTGAATGCCGATATCCAAGACATCGACGTGATCTTCGTCGACGAACCCGACGCGCACATCAACGCGCTCGGTGTCAAGGGGCTGGGCGAGATCGGCATCGTCGGCGTCCCCGCGGCGATCGCAAACGCCGTCTACCACGCCACCGGCAAGCGCATCCGCCGCTTCCCGATCACGCTGGACAGGCTCCTCGACTGAAAGGCACCCCTTCAGCCGGTCCAATCGGCAATCGCGCCTTTGTCATCGAATTGTCATCGAATTTGCCGAGACCTTTCAATCTGGCACATTCGGGACCTGACATGGATTATTTCAAGCGCTTCAACTTCCTGTTCGCCGCACCTGTGTTCGACGCCGACGATCTCGAAGGCATGCGCTTCAGCCAGATCATCGAGGAGATTCAGCGCTCCGGATTCGAGGTGGTCCGGGCCCGCAAGCTGGAAGATGCCGAGATCGCGGTGCAGACCGATGCCGCGATCGGCTGCATGGTGGTGGACTGGGGCAAGAAGGGCCTGGAAGGCAAGACTTCGGCGCTGATCAATCTGATGCGGCGCCGCGGCCTCGACTTTCCGATCATCCTGCTGATCCGGCGCAAGCGCTTCGAGGATCTCCCAGTCGAGGTGCTCGATTTCATCGACGGTTATGTCTTCCTCTCCGAGGAGACGCCGACCTTCATCGCCAAGAATTTGATCAGCCGGCTCAAGCAATATGCCGAGACGCTGAAGACGCCGTTCTTCGGCGCGCTGGTCGACTATGCCGAGGAAGGCAACCAGCTCTGGACCTGCCCGGGTCACAATGGCGGCGTGTTCTACAACCGCAGCCCGATCGGGCGGGTCTTCGTCGAACATCTCGGCGAGTCCGTATTCCGCGACGATCTCGACAACTCCGTGCTCGATCTCGGCGACCTCCTCACCCATGAGGGGCCGGCGCTGAAGGCGCAGAAGGAAGCCGCGCAGATTTTCGGTGCGGAAAAGACCTATTTCGTGCTCAACGGCACGTCGACCTCGAACAAGGTCGCGCTCGGTGCCCTCGTCACCGACGGCGATCTCGTGCTGTTCGACCGCAACAACCACAAGGCCGCCCATCACGGCGCGCTGATGATCAATGGCGGTGTCCCGGTCTACGTGCCGACCGTCCGCAATGCCTGGGGCCTGATCGGCCCGATGCGCTGGGACCTGCTCGACGAGAAAACCTTGCGCGAGGCGATCCGCAACCATCCCTTGGTCACGGACAAGGAGGCCTGGCGCAAGGAGCGGCCGTTCCGCGTCGCCGTGGTCGAGCAGTGCACTTATGACGGCACCATCCACAGCGCCGAGATGATCTTGAAGCGCATCGGCCATCTCTGCGAGTACATCCTGTTCGACGAGGCCTGGGCCGGCTTCATGAAGTTCCACCCGCTCTATACTGGCCGCTTCGCTATGGGATTGGCGAACCTTCCCCCCGAGGCGCCCGGCATCATCGCGACGCAGTCGACCCACAAGCAGCTCGCGAGCTTTTCGCAGGCCTCCCAAATCCACATCAAGGATCGTCACATCCGCGGCCAGAAGCGGCGCGTCGAGCACCGCCGCTTCAACGAAAGTTTCATGCAGCACGCTTCTACCTCGCCATTCTACCCCCTGTTTGCTTCCCTCGACGTCGGCGCGCAAATGATGAAGGGCCGCTCAGGCGAAGTGCTGTGGGACGACACGATCCGGCTCGGCATCGAGCTGCGCAAGAAGATCCGCGCGATGCGCCGGGAGTTCGAGGAAAAGGAGCAAAACCCGGACCGGCGCTGGTTCTTCGAACCCTTCGTCCCCGATCGGGTCGCCATTCCCGACGTCAGCCGCGCCGGCGCCGCGCACAACGTCGCCTGGGAAACGCTCTCCACCGACGAGCTCGCCACCAATCCAGCACTGTGGCAGCTCTCTCCCGACACGAACTGGCATGGCTTTCCCGGTCTCACCGAGGGCTTTGCCATGACCGACCCGAACAAGCTGACGCTGCTCACCCCCGGCTTCGACCGCAGCACCGGCGCCTATGTCGAGCACGGCATCCCCGCTCCGGTCGTCGCGCAATATCTGCGCGAGAACCGCATCGTCCCCGAGAAGAACGACCTCAACTCCCTGCTCTTCCTGCTCACCCCCGGCGTCGAGGCGAGCAAGGCCGGCACGCTGATCTCCGGCCTCGTCGCGTTCAAGCGGCTGCACGACGACAATGCGCTGCTGGCCGACGTCATCCCCGAATTCTACCAGCGGCGGCAGGCGCGCTATGCCGGCGTGCGGCTGCGCGATCTCTGCGGCGAGATGCACCGCTTCTTTCGCGCCGCCGATGTCAGCGCGCTCCAGGCGCGGCAGTTCATGCCCGAGCACATGCCTGAGATCGCGATGTCGCCCCGCGAAGCCGCGCGCTATCTGTTCAAGAACGATGTCGACTATCTGCCGATCGAGGCTATCATGGGCCGCATCGCCACCACGCCCTTCGTGGTCTATCCCCCCGGCATCGCGACCATCGTGCCCGGCGAGCGGCTGAACGAGCGGGCCAAACCCATGGTGGACTATCTCAAGATGTTCGAAACCTGCTTCAACACGTTTCCGGGCTTCGATGTGGAGATCCAGGGCGTCTACAAGGAGATCGATGCGCAGGGCCGCATCGGGCTCTATACTTACGTCGTTGCCGAGTAGGTGCCGATGAACGACGCAGCCGTTGCGCGCGCAGATCACGAGCAGGTCCTGGTCCGCACCTCACGCGAGACCGATATCGAAGCGATGCTGGCGATCTACCGCCATCACGTCCGCAACGGCGTGCCGCGCGACGTCGAGGGGACCGGTGCGCCCGAGCCGGACGATCTGCGCGACCGTCGCAAGAATTTGAAGCACACCCGGCTGCCGCATCTGGTCGCGACCTGTCGCGGCGAGGTCGTCGGCTATGCCTATGCGGTGCTGTTCCGCAAGCGTCCGGCCTACCGCTACACGGCCAAGCATTCGATCTACGTCCACCACGAGCATGTCGGCCGCGGCGTTGGACGGCTGCTGCTCCGGGACTTGATCGATGCGTGTGCGGCGGCCGGCTTCCGCCAGATGATCGGCTATATCGATGCCGACAATGCCCCCTCGCTGGCGCTGCACGAGAAGTTCGGTTTCGCGCGCGCCGGCCTGCTCTGCGGTGTCGCCTACCGCCACGGCCACTGGTCGGACACCGTCATGGTGCAGCGCTCGCTCGGCGCCGGCATCACCGCGCCTCCGCCCGTCACGTCGCCCGGCCGCTGACCTCACGAGGGAAAATCGGCCGGCCTTATCTGGATGCGGTCGGCATGCAGCGACCAGTGGTGCAACGCCTGGTCCTTGCAAAACCTCGCCTTTGCCCGCTCCCTGGCCTCGTCCTCGTCGGTGGCGTCGATCTCGAGCGTGCCCTGGCACACCTCGATCTGCCGGCCGTACTGGCCGAGCACGTCCTTCATAAACCTGACGACATAAGTAGACATGGGACCTCCCTGCTGCCTCGGCACGCCCCGGCGGCACTCTAGTCCCATTTAGGCCGAATGAGGGAAGGAGATTTTGACGCGGATCAAGGCGGGCGACGGTTCCCGCCACCAATCCAGGCTCCCGCTCGATCCGTCAGCCGCCCCGCCCTACGCCGGTGTCGACCTGCGGACGAGAGCCTGCGGGAGGCGCGCGATACGGGGCGCGCGACCCGACATCAGCCATCAGGTCGTGATGTCGAGCAGCGACTTTTCCGTCTCGGAGTAGGCTTGAATGACCTTCGCATTGGCGATGAAGCTGTACTTTGCGGTCGCCAGCTGAACGAATTCGTTGGCGAGATCGACGTTGGGCGCCGCGACCAGGCCGTCTTGATTTGCGTAGGGAGCACTCGGGTCGAATTGCGCGGTATAGCTCGGCGAAACCGCCGACACGGTCGCGATGGTTCCGCCGGGAGTCGAGCCGCTCGATTGGGAGGCCTGATCGACTCGCAGCGGCACATAGGCCGCGGGAAACGTCGGACCAATGTTCGAAGTGGCCGCGCCGTCCGATGTACCCGATCCGCCTGACGCGGGCAGCGGGCCAGTCGTGTTGACATTGGCGATGTTGCTCGCGGCCACGTTCACGCGCAAGCTCGCAGCAGAAAGTCCGGATGTCGCAATCGAAAATATGCTCATGACTCCTGTTTTACAGGACAAGTCATACGCGTTCACTCACGCCATCGGTAAAATCCGCCGCTTTCTGTTTTCATGCTCGTAACCAACGATCGGAGCGCGATCAGACGTCACGCGTCCCTACCCGGGCATCACCCCGAACGCCTGCTTGAAGCGCTCCGCATAACGCGGCCAGACCTCGGGATTGATGATGCGCGGCGGGCGCTTGCCGTCGAGCGTGTCCAAAACCTGTTCGGCGGCGATCCGACCCATGTTCTGGCGCGCCTCGATCGTGACGCCTGCGGTATGCGGGCTCGCCAGCACGTTGTCGAGCTGGAGCAGCGGATGCTCCGGCGGCGGCGGCTCCTTGGACCAGACGTCGAGCCCGGCCCCCGCGATGCGCTTGTCACGCAATGCCTCGAGCAGTGCATCCTCGTCGTGGATGAAGCCGCGCGCTGTTGTGATGAAGTACGCATGCGGCTGCATCAGCGCGAACTCGCGCACACTGATCATGTTGCGGCTGCCCTTGTTGAGCGGACAGGAGATCGAGACGAAATCGGCGCGGCGCAGCAGCTCGTCGAGCTCCACCTTCTCCCCGCCCCGCTCGGCCATCACCTCGGCCGTGAGGTTGGGATCATAGGCCAGCACCTTCATGCCGAGGAGGCCCTTGCACAGCGCGGCGATGCGGCGGCCGACATTGCCCAGCCCGATGATGCCGACGGTCTTGTGCTCAACCTCGTTGCCGACGAGCTCGTTGCGGTTGACGTCGCGCTCGCGGCGCAGACGGCGGTCCGACTGGATGATGCGCTTGGACAGCGTCAGCATCATCGCCAGCGCATGCTCGGCGACGGAATGGGCGTTACCGCCGGACTGGTTGACGACCAGCACGCCCGCATCGGTGCACGCCTCGACGTCGACGGGGTCGAAGCCCGCACCATTGCTCGAGACCAGCAGCAGGTTCGGCGTGCGCTTCAGGAAGGCGGCATCAACGTGGAAATGCAGCGCCAGCTCGTCGCGTGCGGCGCCGATCTGATAGACATGCGCCGCAGAGAGGATCGGAGCATAAACATCTTCGGGACTCGCGTTCTCGATACGGTCCAGCCGGACGTCGGCCCGCGCCTTCAGGATGTCGATGTAGATCGGATTGGCGAGGTAATTGGAGTAGAAGACACGCTTGCTGTTGACGGACATCAGGACCCTTCTGGCTCTCTTCAGGAGATCCGCAGGATCAGCGCTGTGCGTGCTCTTTTCATGCGTCCTCCGTTCTCTCGTTATTGCCGCTTATGACATGGTAATAGCGGCCGCGGCAGGCCGTCTGGCGCAGATCACGGTGCAGCCCGGACATGTTGACAATCCCGCCCGCCGCGTCAAGTTCGGCAGACCGCCGCGACGTCAAAGACCAAGAAGCATGCGCGGCTGAAGGGAGAAGGCAATGGCGATTGCGGAGCAACATAGCTCGTCCGAGGCGGCTCAGACCTCCGGCGACAAGAGCTGGCATGGCATCGTCCTGCAAACCCTGAAGCGGAACGAGATCAGCCTCATTCCCTACGTGCCCGACCGCGTGCTGACGCCGCTGATCAAGAACCTGCACGCCGATCCATTCTTCACCACCTTTGCAACTGCCCGTGAGGAGGAGGCCGTCGGCATCGCCTCGGGCGCCTGGATGGGCGGACGGCGGGCTGCGGTGCTGATGCAGACATCCGGCTTTGCCACGCTCGCCAACGTGCTGGCATCGCTCGCGGTGCCCTATCAGATCCCGCTGATCATGTTCGTGTCCGAGCGCGGCACGCTGGGCGAGTTCAATTACGGCCAGTCGCTGGTCTGCCGCACCATGCGCCCGGTGCTGGATTCGCTGGCACTGGAGCATCACACCATCACCCGGCTGGACGAGCTCGAATTCATCGCCGACCGCTCGATCAAGCAGGCCGTCACCACGCAGGCGCCGGTGGCGCTGATCCTCAACCCGCTGCTCACCGGCGGCAAGACTTTCGACAAATGAGGCCGGCGATGAACGCGCGCAACACCAAGGTCATGAACCGGTTCGACGTGACGTCGCGCCTGATCGCCAAGCTGAAGAACGAAGAAGCCGTGATCGGAGGCATCGGCAACACCAATTTCGATCTCTGGGCCGCCGGCCACCGGCCGCAGAATTTTTACATGCTCGGCAGCATGGGGCTCGCCTTCCCGATCGCGCTTGGCGTGGCGCTGGCGCAGCCCGATCGTGGTGTCTTCGCGCTCGAAGGTGACGGCTCGCTGCTGATGCAGCTCGGCGCGCTCGCGACGATTGCGATGTTGAAGCCGAAGAACCTCGTCATGATCGTGATGGACAACGGCATCTACCAGATCACCGGTTCGCAGCCGACACCGGCTGCAAACGTGGCCGATATCGTCACCATCGCCGCCGGCTCGGGCCTTGCCAACAGCGCATGGGCCGCGGACGAGGAGGATTTCGAGCGTCTGGTCGAGGAAGCGATGTCGGCCTCAGAGCCAAGCCTGATCGCCGTCCGCATCGACGACAAACCCGGCGTTGGCGCCACCCGCAGGGATCCTGTGCAGATCCGGGAGCGCTTCATGCACGGCCTCGGCGTGCGCGAGCCACTTTGACCTTTCGTCATTAACTACACGGCGATCTGATCCTCCGGCCGCCACAGGCTGTCGCGATTCCGTGCTATCGGCATCGGATGTCGATTTTTGTTCGCTTTTTTGCCTGGCTGCTGGCAGCTGCCGTCACTTTCTCAACCCTCGGACCGCCAGGCTTGCGGCCCCACTCCGACCTCGGCCAGGACGGCGAGCATGCGCTGGCCTTCATTCTGGTCGGGCTCGCCTTCGGCCTCGCCTACCGGCAGCGGCGCGTGGCGGTCGCGGCCGTCGCGGTGGTCCTGATCGGCGTGCTCGAGCTGATGCAATTCTGGGCGCCGGGCCGGCATGCGCGGCTGGAGGATTTTCTGGTCGATGCCGCCACAGCCTGCGTCGGGTTTGCGCTCGCGTCCATCGCCGATTGGGTCATGACGCGGCTTCGTGCCAGCTCCACCACCAGAAGCGCAGGCCCTGCGGAGTAACACTCCGCGGGGCCCGTTTCTCTCAAGCCGATGTTTGCGCCGATCAGTCGATGATCTTGACGACCCGGCGCGTGCGCGGCTCCACGATCACGCGGCGATCGTTGACCACCGCATAGCGATATTCGGTGTAATTCGGCACGGGACGCAGCACCACAGTCGGGGGCAGCGGCTCGCCGACCACGACGCGGTCTTCGACGACGACGGATTCACTGCGCGGAAGTCCGCCCAGAATCGCATTCGGAATTTCCAGACCGGCGCCGACGGCCGCGCCGACGGTGCCGCCGACCATCGCGCCGACCGGGCCGCCGACGTCGCCACCCGCACGCGCGCCGTTCCTGGCGCCCTGTTCGGTCGTCGACTGGGCAAAGGCTGGACTCGACGCCAGCAGCGACGCGGCAACCAACGAAATCGCAAGACGGGTTTTCATGTGCTTATGTCTCCAGTGATTGCTATGGGCCTTCAACCGCAGGGCCGGATCATTGTTCCGGTTCCGCTGCGGCGAAAGACGCACTAAAGCCAGAGACTGTTACTGCGTAACAGTTCACGCCGCGGCGATCTCGTGCCCCGCCATCAGTTCCAGCGCCCGTACCATCGCCGAGTGATCCCAGCCCTTGCCGCCATGCGCGGTGCAGGCCGAGAATAATTGCTGGGCGATCGCCGTGCTCGGCAATGACAGGCCGAGCGCACGGGCGCCCTCGAGCGCGAGGTTGAGATCCTTTTGATGCAGCTCGATCCGGAATCCGGGATCGAAATTACGCTTCACCATGCGCTCGCCGTGGACCTCGAGAATCCGCGAGGAGGCAAAGCCGCCCATGAGCGCCTGCCGCACCAGCGCCGGATCGGCGCCGGCTTTCGATGCGAACAAGAGCGCTTCGCCGACCGCCCCGATCGTCAGCGCGACGATGATCTGGTTGGCCACCTTCGTCGTCTGCCCGTCGCCATTGGCGCCGACCCGGGTGACGTTCTTTCCCATCCGGTCGAACACCGGCTTCATGATGTTGAAGGCGCGCTCGGGACCACCGACCATGATGGTGAGGCTTGCCGCCTTGGCGCCGACCTCTCCGCCCGACACCGGCGCATCGAGATAGTCCGCGCCCAGCGCCTCGATCTTTTTCGCGAACTCCTTAGTCGCCAGCGGCGAGATCGAGCTCATGTCGACAACGATCTTGCCCTTCGAGAGACCGCTCGCAACGCCGCCCTTGCCGAACAGCACGGCCTCGACATGCGGCGTATCCGGCACCATGATGATGACCGCATCCGCCTCCTCCGCGACCTCCTTGCCCGACTCGCGGGCGACGCCGCCGGCGGCAATCAGCTCGGGCGCGACCGGTGCGACGTCATGCAGGAGAACGCGATGGCCCGCAGCCAGGAGATGGCCGGCCATCGGCCGTCCCATGGTACCAAGTCCGATGAAGCCGATGTCGATCATGTCTGATGTTCTCTCAGTTGCATTGGCGAAATTTCATCCGCGCGCGCGGTGCACCTCTCCCGCTTGCGGGAGAGGTCGGCACGCAGTGCCGGGTGAGGGGTTCTCTCCGCGCTGGGAGTCCCGCCGCCCATCCCAACGAACCCCACCGCGGAGACACCCTCACCCCAGCCCTCTCCCGCAAGCGGGAGAGGGAGCGCACCGCCGCCGTGTTCACGTCTCGAAGGTTTGCGCGGCGTGCCAGGACAGGCCTTCCAGCGTCGTGGTGCGCGGCTTGTATTCGCAGCCGACCCAGCCGCGATAGCCGATCGCGTCGAGATGGCGGAACAGGAAGGGATAATTGATCTCGCCGGTGCCGGGCTCATGGCGGCCGGGATTGTCGGCGAGCTGGATGTGCGCGATCTGGGGGAGATATTCCTGCATGGTCCGGGCGAGGTCGCCCTCCATGATCTGCATGTGATAGATGTCGTACTGGATGAACAGATTGTTCGACCGCACCTCGGAAATGAGCTGCACTGCCTGCTCGGTGCCGTTGAGGAAGAAGCCGGGAATGTCGAGCGTGTTGATCGGCTCGACCAGCAGCTTGATGTTTTCGCGCGCCAGCGTCGAGGCGGCGAAGCGCAGATTTCCGACCAGCGTCTCCTGAAGCTCGCGCGGATCGGCATCGACGGGCGCGATGCCGACGAGGCAGTTGAGCTGCTCGCAATCCAGCGCCTTGGCATAGTCGATGGCGCGGAACACGCTATCGCGGAATTCGGCGACGCGATCGGGCAGGATCGCGATGCCGCGTTCACCGGCGGCCCAGTTGCCCGCCGGCAGATTGTGCAGCACCTGGGTCAGGCCATGGCTGTCGAGCTGCTCGCGCAGCACCGCCTTGTCGAAATCATAGGGAAAGAGATATTCGACCCCGGAAAAGCCCGCCGCTTTCGCCGCGGCGAAGCGGTCGACAAACGGCATCTCGTTGAAGAGCATGGTGAGGTTGGCGGCAAATCTCGGCATGATCCTGTTCCCTATTCCGCCGGCTGCAGCACGCCGGGCCGCGCGGTCGCGACCTCGTCGAGCGGCAGATCCAGCACCTCCTCGAACTCGACGATGTTGTCGATTTCCGTTCCCATCGCGATGTTGGTGACCCGTTCGAGGATGAACTCCACCACCACGGGCACGCGGTGCTTCGCCATCAATTCGCGCGCGGTCGCAAAGGCGGCCTGCGAATCCTTGGGGTCGGTGACGCGGATCGCCTTGCAGCCGAGTCCTTCGGCGACAGCGACGTGATCGACGCCGTAGCCATTGAGCTCCGGCGCGTTGACGTTCTCGAATGAGAGCTGGACGTGATAATCCATGTCGAAGCCGCGCTGGGCCTGGCGGATCAGGCCGAGATAGGAATTGTTCACGACGACGTGGATGTAGGGCAGATTGAACTGCGCACCGACCGCGAGCTCCTCGATCAGGAACTGGAAGTCGTAGTCGCCGGAGAGCGCGACGATGTCGCGCTCCGGACAGGCCGCACGCACGCCGAGCGCGGCCGGCAGCGTCCAGCCGAGCGGTCCCGCCTGCCCTGCATTGATCCAGTTGCGCGGCTTGTAGACGCCGAGGAATTGCGCGCCGGCGATCTGCGACAGGCCAATCACCGTGACATAGGTGGTGTCGCGGCCGAACGCCTTGTTCATCTCCTCATAGACGCGCTGCGGCTTGATTGGGACGTTGTCGAAATGGCTCTTGCGCAGCATCGAGCGTTTGCGATCGCGGCAGGAAGCGGGCCACGCCTGGCGCTCGCGGAGCCTGCCTGACCGGCGCCACTCCCTGGCGACGGTAACGAAGAGTTCGAGTGCGGCCTTCGCGTCCGAGACGATGCCGAGATCGGGATTGAACACGCGCCCAATCTGGGTCGGCTCGATGTCGACGTGCACGAAGGTACGGCCCTTGGTGTAGGTCTCGACCGACCCGGTGTGGCGGTTGGCCCAACGGTTGCCAATGCCGAGCACGAAATCGGATTCGAGCATCGTGGCATTGCCGTAGCGGTGGCTGGTCTGAAGCCCGACCATGCCGGCCATCAGCACGTGGTCATCGGGAATCGCGCCCCACCCCATCAGCGTCGGCACCACCGGCACGTTCGCGATCTCGGCAAACTCGACCAGCAGGTCCGAGGCGTCGGCGTTGATGACGCCGCCGCCGGCCACAATCAGCGGCCGCTCGGCGGCGTTGAGCATCTCCAGCGCCTTCTCAACCTGCTTGCGCGTCGCGGCCGGCTTGTAGACTGGCAATGGCTCGTAGGTCTCGTCGTCGAACTCGATCTCGGCGAGCTGCACGTCGAGCGGCATGTCGATCAGCACCGGCCCTGGCCGGCCCGACCGCATCACGTGAAAGGCCTGGCTGAACACACGCGGCACCAGCGCCGGCTCGCGCACGGTCACGGCCCATTTGGTCACGGGCTTCGCGATCGATTCGATGTCGACCGCCTGGAAATCCTCCTTGTAGAGCCGCGCCCGCGGCGCCTGCCCGGTGATGCAGAGGATCGGAATGGAATCCGCGATCGCCGAATAGAGCCCGGTGATCATGTCGGTGCCGGCCGGCCCCGAAGTTCCGATGCAGACGCCGATATTGCCGGCCTTGGCCCGCGTATAGCCTTCGGCCATGTGCGAGGCACCCTCGACATGCCGCGCCAGGATATGGCGGATCGAGCCACGCTTTTTCAGCGCCGAGTAGAGCGGATTGATCGCGGCCCCGGGAACGCCGAAGGCGGTCGAGATGCCCTCCTTCTCCAGAATTCGCACGGCAGCATCGATGGCTCGCATCTTCGCCATATCGGACCTCGCTCGGTTTGCGGTTCGTTCGAGCGAGATCATCGGGCGCGGAATAGACGATCTCAACGAGATCGGTTTTATTTCCCACGATGCGGCAGCCGCGGAAAAATCGTGGTTGTCTCAATCGGTTAGATCGAGAGATGCGTGAAAGCAGATCACTCGAACAGCGGCGCCAGCTCCATCTGCGGCACCAGCACGAGGCCCTTGTCGGTGATGCGAATTTCCGGAATGACCGATAGCGGAATCAGATTGAAGCCCATGTAGGGAATGGTGCAGCCGGCCTCCACCCATTCCTTCTTCAGCACCTTGACCTCTTCGGCCACCTCCGTGACGCGCTTGTCGGACAAGAGCCCAGCGATCGGCAGCGGGACCAACGCCCTCACCTTGCCGTCGGCGACGACGCAGACGCCGCCCTGATGCGCCTTGATGGCCGCGACCGCCACCTGCATGTCGGCCTCGTTGGTTCCGGCAACGATGATGTTGTGGCTGTCGTGCCCGACGCTGGAGGCGACCGCGCCGCGCTTCAGGCCAAAATCCTTCAGCAGCCCATAGGCGACGTTGCCGGCCGATTTGCCATGGCGTTCGACCACCGTGACGAAGCACAGGCCGTAGCGCGCAAACACCGACGGCCAGTCCTTTGCGGGCTCGATCGCGATCTTCTCGTGGATCAGCGTGATACCGGGCAGCGCAGTCTTGATCGCGTTGACGGTGCAGGCCGTCGAGGGAAGCTCCGGCGTCAGCTTCAGCTTCTCCGGCAGCTTGACGGTGACGTAGGCCGCCTTCGGATATTGATAGCGCTGTGACAGCGCCTGATCGAGCTTCGGCGTGATCTTGCTGTTCTCGACGACAAGCTCGCCGCCATACCAGGTGCATTGCGGCTTCAGATTGTCGTCCATCAGCACCAGATCGGCGCGGCGCCCTCCGCCGAGCCCGCCGATATCGCTATCCATGTTGAAGCGCGTCGCGCCATGCAGCGAGCCCATCGACCAGGCCTGCTCGGGTGACATTCCCGCCTTCACCGCCTCCCGCACCACCCAGTCCAGGCCGAACAGCAGCAGATCGTCGGCGTCGCGGTCGTCGGTGCACACCGCCGTGCGCTTGTGCGAGGCGCCAAGCTCGGTCACGGTGCGGATCGCCTGGGGCAGCGAATGCCACGGCGTGGTCGGCGGGCCGCCGCGCAAAAACACCCAGACGCCGGCGTCGAGCAGATCGTCGGCGATGTCGCGGTCGATGGCCTCATGGGTGTCGGTGACGCCGGACGCCGCATAGGCTGCAACGAATTCGCGGCCGTAGACATGACCGGACACCGGCCGTCCGCGCTTCAAGGCAGCAGCAAGGATCGCATGGCTGCGCTCGTCGCCCATGGTGACAGGCACGAAATCCATCTTCTCGCCGAGCGCGACAGCTTCGGGCCAGCGATCGAACAGGCCGGCGATCTTGTCCGGCGTGAGATCGCCTCCGGCCGTCTCAAGCGCAGCCGACGTCGCCGGCACCGTGCTCGGCACCGTCAAAAAGATCGAGAGCGGCGCCTCGCGCGCGTCCTCCAGCATCGCCTCGACGCCGGCGACGTCCATGACATTGCCGATCTCGTGGCTGTCGCAGAAGATCGTGGTGGTGCCGTTGAGCAGTGCCGCCTCCGCATAGGCGCAGGCCGTCACCATCGAGGATTCGATGTGGATGTGCGGATCGACCAGCCCCGGCGCGATGATGCCGCCGGCGGCGTCGTAAAGCGGCACGTTGGGCCAGACCTTCTTCGCCGTCCCGGCCGGCTTCACCGCCGCGATGCGCCCCCCGGTGATCCAGACCTCGCGGTTGGCGTGGATGCGCTCGGAATAGGTCGAGAGCACCCGCGCACCTGAGATGACGAGATCGGGCGCGACGCGCGCAGAGGCGACATCGGCGAGGCGCCGCGTCATCGCGTGCAGCGGGACGACGGCAAAGCGGGTGAGTTTTGTCATGGGGGCTCTCGCGTAACGTTAGGACCCCGCGATGGTTACGCCCCGCGCCAGACCGGGCAAGGTCAAATATAACGGCACCTCTGCTTACGCCTTAGGCGGCGAACCGCCTGCCGCCCCTGACCTTCTGCGCGAGCTCCGCGGCCTCGACGGCGGTGCGGCAGCGGGCTTGACCCGAATCCGCATCGACCGGCCCTTCGGCTCATCGATCTCGAAGGAATTCGTCTTCCGCACGAGGTCGCTCAGCTTGCGGAACCCGTAGGTCCTCGGATCGAAATCGGAAGCGAGATTGGCAAGCTGCCGGCCGACTTCCCCGAGCGTAACCCAGCCGTCCTCGCTCTCCATCTGGGTGATCACCTTCTTGATGATGGGGGTCGCTGCATCGGGCGGCTGAAGCGAGGTCGACTTCGCGGCGGCGCCCTGGGCATTCGCCGGGGCGGCGAGCAGGTTCTCGGTGTAGACGAACCTGCGGCAGGCCTGCCGGAAGCTTTCCGGCGTCTTCTGCTCGCCGAACCCGAAGACATCGACGCCCTGCTCCCGGATGCGCGCGGCCAGACGGGTGAAGTCGCTGTCGGACGACACCAGGCAGAAGCCATCGAACCGGCCGCTGTGAAGCAGGTCCATCGCGTCGATGACCAGGGTGATGTCGGATGCATTCTTTCCCGTCGTATAGGCGAATTGCTGCTGCGGGATAATGGCGTGCTTCGACAGGATGTCGGCCCAGCCCCTGGACCTGGCATTGGAGAAGTCGCCGTAGATGCGGCGGACGCTTGCCTCCCCGATCTTGGCAATCTCCTCGAACAATCCGTCCGCGATCTTTGCCGACGCATTGTCGGCATCGATCAGGACGGCGAGACGGGGCGAACGGAGCTCTGACGGCATGATTTTCCCCAAAAGGACGCGACAATTGCGGAGGGATATACCGATGTCGGGGCTCTTGCCGCCAGAGCTGATTTCGTCCACGGGGGTGGCGGTGGGGCGCCAGCCTGCCTCAACCCGACTTTACCGCCGGCATCATGCCGCCAAGTGCCGCTGTCAGTTCCGCCGCGACGTCCCGCACTACGCAGCCGATCTCCGGCAGCCGCGCGTCGGTGACCCGGCTGGTCAGGCCGGACACCGAGATCGCGGCCAGCGGTTCGGCCAGCGCGTTGTAGACCACGGCGGCGACGCAGCGCAGGCCGATCTCCGCTTCCTCGTCGTCGATCGCAAAACCCTGCTTGCGGATGGTCGCGAGCTCCTTGAACAGATCGCTCGGTCGCACGATGGATTTCTCGGTCAGGCGGGGCATGCCGTGATGACGGATGACGGCGGCGACGTCCTCGTCCGAATAGGTCGCAAGCACCGCCTTGCCGACGCCCGACGTCACCATGGCGACGCGGCCGCCGACCTTGGTCAGCGAACGCATGATCTCGCGGCTCTCCATCCGGGTCAGCACGATGATGAACTCGTCGTCGACGACGGCGAGGTTGGCGGTCTCGCGGGTGAGATCGCGCAGCTTGCGGAGGTATGGGATCGCCTGCGCGGAAAAATTGCGCCGCCGCGCAAAGCTCGCGCCGACCGTGAAGCTGCGCACGCCGACATGCCATTTGGATTCGGCGCGGTCGAACTGCACGAAGCGGCGGCTCTCCAGCGTCGCCAGCAGGCGATGCACGGTCGAGGCTGACAGCCCGGTGCGAACGGCGAGGTCGCTGAGGCGATAGCCCTCGTCGTCTTCGGCCAGCGTCTCCAGAATCGATAGCGCGCGGTCGACGGATTGTACGCCGCCGTCGCGGTCGGCCTCCGATGGCGATCGAGGCTCGAGCGATTTACGCCGGATCACGTTCTTGCCCTCGCGACCTGACAATTGTCACCTCTCCCCGCGAGCGAGGAGAGATGAAGTAGCGCCTCAGAGCAGCCCTGCCCCGCGCGCCCATTTGTACTTGGCGCCCAAGACCTCGACCGGCAGCTCGGTCGAATAGGCATAGGCCGGGATGCCGTTCTGGTAGAGATATTCGGCGGCTTCCTCGACCTCGACGTCGCCGGCGAGCGAGGCGACGATCGGCTTCACGAAGCCCTTGGCCTCCATCTCCTTCTTCACCTCGACCATGTTGCGGGCGAACACCATCGGCGGCGTGACGATAGTGTGCCAATAGCCGAGGATCAGCGAATGGATGCGCTCGTCCGTCAGGCCGAGCTTCACCGTGTTGACATAGGTGATCGGCGGCTCGCCGCCGGTGATATCCACGGGGTTTCCGGCCGCACCGAACGGCGGGATGAACTTGCGGAAGGCAGCATCCAGATCCGGCGGCATCGCCATCAGCGACAGGCCGTTGTCGACGCAAGAGTCCGACAGCAGCACGCCCGAGCCGCCGGCACCCGTGATGATCAGCACGTTCTCGCCCTTCGGCGTCGGCAACACCGGCACGCCGCGGGCGAATTCGAGCAGCTGCCGCAACGACCGCGCCCGGATCACGCCCGACTGCGCCAGGACGTCCTCGTAGATCTTGTCGTTGCCGGCGAGCGCGCCGGTGTGCGACGAGGCCGCCTTGGCGCCGGCCGAGGTGCGGCCGGCCTTGAGCACGATGACCGGCTTCTTCTTGGAGACGCGCTTGGCGGCTTCGGCAAAGGCGCGGCCGTCCTTGAGGTCTTCGCAGTGCTGCGCGATCAAATTGGTGTTCGGATCCTGCTCGAAGAAGGCGAGCAGATCGTCCTCGTCGATGTCGGACTTGTTGCCGAGGCCGACGATCGCGGAGACGCCCATCTTGGCCGAACGGGAGAAGCCGATGATCGCCATGCCGATGCCGCCCGACTGCGAGGACAGCGCCGCGTGGCCCTTGACGTCGTAAGCCGTGCAGAAGGTCGCGCAGAGATTGGCCGGCGTGTAGTAGAAGCCGTAGATGTTCGGCCCCATCAGCCGAATGTCGTACTTCTTGCCGATCTCGACGATCTCGGCCTGCAGCTCCGGCGCGCCGGCTTCGGCAAAGCCCGACGGAATCAGCACCGCACCCGGAATTTTCTTCTCGCCGCATTCGACCAGCGCGCCGGCCACGAACTTCGCGGGGATCGCGAACACCGCGGTGTCGATCACACCCGGCACGTCCTTGACGCTCTTATAGGCCTTGTAGCCGAGGATTTCGGCGGCCTTGGGATGGATCGGGTAGATGTCGCCCTTGTAGCCGCCATTGATGAGGTTCTTCATCACGGAGTTGCCGATCTTGCCGTCCTCGGCCGAGGCGCCGACCACGGCGACCGCCTTCGGCTGCATGATGCGGCTCATGGCCGCGACGATCTCTTCGGTCGGGCGCGGTTTCGGCTTGGGCACATAGGCGAAGTCAACGACGATGCGGACGTCGGCAGCGATCGCATCCTTCGCCGTCGCGAACACCGGATTGAGGTCGAGCTCGACCATCTCCGGAAAATCCGTGACGAGCTGCGAGACCTTGACGATGACGTCCGCCAGCGCCGTGCGGTTGACCGGCTCGCCGCCGCGTACGCCCTTCAGAATCTCATGCGCCTGGATACCGTCGAGCATCGACAGCGCGTCTTCCTTGGTCGCGGGCGCGAGGCGGAAGGTGATGTCCTTCAGCACCTCGACCAGCACGCCGCCGAGGCCGAAGGCGACCAGCTTGCCGAACGAGGCGTCGGTGATCGAGCCGACGATGACTTCGGTGCCGCCGGCCAGCATCTGCTGCACCTGGACGCCCTCGATCTTGGCATCGGACTTGTACTTCCTGGCGTTGCCGAGAATGGTCTCGTAGGCCCTCTCGGCGTCTTCGACCGTCTTGAGGCCGACGATGACGCCGCCGGCTTCGGTCTTGTGGAGAATATCCGGCGAGACGATCTTCATAACCACCGGGAAGCCCATGGACGAGGCCATCTTGCCGGCCTCGCCGGCCGATTTCGCCACGCCCTCCTTCGGCACCGGAATGCCGTAGGCGTCGCAGACCAGCTTGCCTTCCGGCGCGGTCAGGCTGGTGCGGTTGTCCGCCTTGACCTGGTCAAGCACCTTGCGGACGGCATCTTTGGAATTGGACATGTGGCTTCTCCCTTGACCTTAGTTCTTGCGTTCTCAAAGCGCGCGCGTGGTGCGGCTGCCCGTGATGCTTGCCATTCGCGGCGCTCCGTTCCATGTCGCGGAACGCAGTGGCATAAAGCCCACGTTACTCCGCCGCTTTGGATCAAAAATGGCTGGCGATGGCATTTGGTATGCCAGAAGCCAACTTGTCAAGCCGCGACCCCGATTAGAACGCTGCAAAAAATAGGCAGCTTGACATTCTGGTATTTGGTATGCCAAAAACTTTCCGGTTAATATTCCTGTAAAAGACGACTCCCACTGGAGGAGATTCGTCGTGTCACTGCGGAAACCAACCAAGGCGTTGCCGAACATGGCCGAGGCAGATATCGCAATCGTTCGTATTGCCCCGGAGAGCAGCTTCAAGAACAAGGCGTATGACGCCTTGAAGGAAGCCATCCTCAAGATGGACATCTATTCGACGCCCGAGCCGGTGATGCTCGACGAGCGCGCGCTGTCAGAGCGCCTGGGTGTCAGCCGCACGCCGATCCGCGAAGCCATCGCGATGCTCGAGCAGGACGGTTTCGTGAAAACGGTTCCGCGCCGCGGCATCATGGTGGTGCGCAGGACCAAGAGCGAAATCGTCGACATGATCCGCGCCTGGGCGGCGCTGGAGAGCATGGCGGCCCGCCTCATCACCACCACCGCGCGCAAGAAGGACATCACGGCACTGCGCGACTACTTCAAGGAGTTTGGCAAGGACCGCCTGCCCGAGGATCACGTCGAGGAATATTCGCGCGCCAACATCGCGTTCCACCAGGCGCTGATCTCGCTGTCGGAATCGCCGGTGCTGGTCGATCTCACCAACGACCTCCTGCTGCACGTGCGCGGCTACCGGCAACTGACCATCGGACGCAAGGACCGCACTGCGACTTCGCTACCCGAGCATCTCGGCATGATCGAAGCACTGGAAGCGCGTGACACCGAGCTCGCCGAGAAGCGCGCCCGCGACCACACCCTGGGCCTTGCCGCTTACGTCGAAGCGCACGGTCAGGAACTCTTTTGACTTGCAACGTTCACCAGAAGGGCGAGCCATTCGCCCGCAAAGCCTAAACGGCATCTTTGAGACCAGGGAGACAAGGCCCATGCTGAATACCGCGACCAAGTCCGAAGCACCGGGCACCGAGCAGGAATTGACGGATGGTTTTCATCTCGTCATCGACGCGCTCAAGCTGAACGGCATCAACACCATCTATAATGTGCCGGGCATCCCGATCACGGATTTGGGCCGCATGGCGCAGGCCGAAGGCATCCGCATGATCTCGTTCCGCCACGAGCAGAACGCCGGTTATGCGGCGGGCATCGCCGGCTACCTCACCAAGAAGCCGGGCATCTGCCTCACCGTCTCCGCGCCCGGCTTCCTCAACGGTCTCACCGCGCTCGCGCACGCCACCACCAACTGCTACCCGATGATCCTGATCTCGGGCTCCTCCGAACGCGAGATCGTCGACCTCCAGCAAGGCGACTATGAAGAGATGGACCAACTCGCGATTGCCAAGCCGCTGTGCAAGGCGGCCTATCGCGTGCTGCATGCCCAGGACATCGGCATCGGTCTCGCCCGCGCGATCCGCGCCGCCGTCTCCGGCCGTCCCGGCGGCGTCTATCTCGACCTGCCCGCAAAACTGTTCGGCCAGGTGATGAACGCCGATGCCGGCCAGAAGTCGCTGGTCAAGGTGATTGATGCTGCTCCCGCGCAGATCCCCTCGCCTGCTTCGATCAAGCGCGCGCTTGATGTCTTGAAGAACGCAAAACGTCCGCTCATCATCCTCGGCAAGGGCGCGGCCTACGCGCAGGCCGACGAGGAGATCAAAACCTTCGTCGAGAAGAGCGGCGTGCCCTTCCTGCCGATGAGCATGGCCAAGGGCCTCCTCTCCGACACGCATCCGCAGTGCGCAGGTGCTGCGCGTTCGACGGTGCTGAAGGAATCCGACGTCGTGCTGCTGATCGGCGCGCGGCTGAACTGGCTGCTCTCGCACGGCAAGGGCAAGAACTGGGGCGAAGCGCCCAAGAAGTTCATCCAGGTCGACATCGAGCCCAGGGAAATGGACTCCAACGTCGAGATCGTCGCGCCTGTCGTCGGCGACATCGGCTCGGTCGTCGCGGCGTTCAACCAGGCGATGGGTTCAACCTGGACCGCCCCGCCGGCCGATTGGACCAAGGCGATTTCGACCAAGCGCGAAGAGAACGTCGCCAAGATGGCGCCGAAGCTCATGAACAACAAATCGCCGATGGACTATCACGGTGCGCTCGGCGTGCTGAAGAACGTGATCAAGGATCATCCCGAGGCGATCCTCGTCAACGAAGGCGCCAACACGCTCGACCTCGCTCGCGGCGTCATCGACATGTATCGCCCACGCAAGCGTCTCGACGTCGGCACCTGGGGCGTGATGGGCATTGGCATGGGCCAGGCGATTGCGGCGACGCTGGAGACCGGTCACCCCGTGCTCGCGGTGGAAGGCGACAGCGCGTTCGGCTTCTCCGGCATGGAGGTCGAGACCATCTGCCGCTACAATCTGCCGATCTGCATCGTCATCTTCAACAATGACGGCATCTATCGCGGCACCGACGTCAACAGCGTCAATTCGGATCCGGCGACGACGGTGTTCGTCAAGGGCGCCCGCTACGACAAGATGATGGAAGCCTTTGGCGGCGTCGGCGTGAACGCGACCTCGCCGGACGAGCTCAAGCGCGCCGTCAACGAAGCCATGGCCTCGGGCAAGCCGACGCTCATCAACGCCGTGATCGATCCGGCCGCAGGCTCGGAGAGCGGCCGCATCGGCAACCTCAATCCGCAGAGCGTTCTGCAGAAGAAGAAGTAAGCATCCCCTTCAACCCACAAGGTCCCTGCGGGTGCAGGGGTAGATCAGAGTACGGAGCAACACGATGACAAAAGCGCTCGAGGGCGTTCGCATTCTCGACTTCACCCACGTCCAGTCCGGGCCGACCTGCACGCAGTTGCTCGCATGGTTCGGCGCCGACGTGATCAAGGTGGAACGTCCGGGCGTGGGTGACATCACCCGCGGCCAGCTGCAGGACATCCCGAACGTGGACAGCCTGTATTTCACCATGCTCAACCACAACAAGCGCTCGATCACGCTCGACACCAAGAACCCCAAGGGCAAGGAAGTCCTTACCGAACTGATCAAGAAGTGCGACGTGCTGGTCGAGAACTTCGGCCCCGGCGTGCTCGACCGCATGGGTTTTCCCTGGGAGAAGATCCAGGCGATCAACCCGAAGATGATCGTCGCCTCGATCAAGGGTTTTGGTCCCGGACCGTACGAAGACTGCAAGGTCTATGAGAACGTCGCGCAGTGCACCGGCGGCGCCGCCTCCACCACCGGCTTCCGCGACGGTCTTCCGCTCGTGACCGGCGCGCAGATCGGCGACAGCGGCACCGGCCTGCACCTGGCACTCGGCATCGTCACCGCGCTCTATCAGCGCACGCATTCGGGCAAGGGCCAGAAGGTCACCGCCGCGATGCAGGACGGTGTCCTGAATCTCGCGCGCGTGAAACTGCGCGACCAGCAGCGCCTCGCCCATGGCCCGTTGAAGGAATACAGCCAGTTCGGCGAAGGCATTCCGTTCGGCGACGCGGTGCCGCGTGCTGGCAACGATTCCGGCGGCGGCCAGCCCGGCCGCATCCTGAAGTGCAAGGGCTGGGAGACCGACCCCAACGCCTACATCTACTTCATCACCCAGGCCCCGGTCTGGGAGAAGATCTGCGACGTGATCGGCGAGCCGACCTGGAAGACCGATCCGAACTACGCCAAGCCGGCGGTTCGCTTGCCGCGCCTGAACGAGATCTTCGGCCGCATCGAACAGTGGACGATGACGAAGACGAAGTTCGAGGCGATGGAAATCCTCAACAAGGACGACATCCCCTGCGGCCCGATCCTGTCTATGAAGGAGATCGCCGAGGACCAGTCGCTGCGCGCGACCGGCACCGTGGTCGAAGTCGATCATCCCACCCGCGGCAAGTACATCTCCGTCGGCAACCCGATCAAGCTGTCGGACTCCCCGAGCGACGTCGAGCGCTCGCCCCTCCTCGGCGAGCACACCGACGAGATCCTGCGCTCGGTGCTCGGCTTCAGCGATCACCAGGTCGCCGACATCCACAAGTCCGGCGCACTCGACCCGCCGCAGAAGCAGGCCGCGGAGTAAGCGGAGCTGTCAGAGACAACAAAAGGCCGCCGGTTTCGGCGGCCTTTTTTGTTGCCGCGGAGATGGACAATGTCCCGCAATCGGCCCGCTCCCGGCATTGAAAGGGCTAAAGCCGATTTAAGACCGATTTTGGGGAACCGATGCGGCAGCCGGCTATTGTCATCTCAACCGGCATGCTCTCAAATGCGGGCGTGCCGCGGCCCTAGCGAGCGACTGAACGCCTCGCAAAGACCTGCCCAACGCTGAAGAAGTGACCGCCTTCTCCCTGGAGAGGAGGGCTGAACATGCAGCATGCGAGAGGAAGGCGTCGCGTCCGGTTGGACCACGAACGTGCATGAAAGTGAGGTCGAAATGTTGAAAGATCAATCCCCTAACCGCGCCAAGCGTGAAGCTGACAAGGCGTTCAAGCCAGCCCCAACGCAAAAGCCGATGAATGACTATGCGAAGGACCAGCATTCCTTCAACGAGAACCGCGAGCGGCTCAAAGCGGAAAGGTTGGCCCGCGAGGCCAAGCCAGGTAGCCGCCCCGAATAGCAGCGCTTTGGGCCGGGTTCAGATCGCGACCACGCTGGACGCCCTGCATCGAAATCGAGGCCTGACCTCGAGCGAGAGCATCTTCGGGCGAAGTGGATACCGGTCCGCGTGAAGAAAACGCGTCAAAACTCAAATCTGGAGCATCGAGAGCACGACGATCCCGTCTTCGAGCTCCCCCGAGGCCAGCCGGGTCCGCGCGATGCGCTCGAATTCCGTTCGGTTCTTTTGAAGATAGCTGAAGGCCTGCTTCTGCGTCAGAAACGTGGTCGCAAGTCGGCACATTTGCCGACCCGCGCCAAGCGCGAGAAAAAAAGTAATTGTGCCACCGCCGTCCAGTTTGATTCTAGGCAAGACCCGCACTCTTCGGCATGTGACCGGCCCTCTCCAGATTTTCGTCGGCGCACTTGAAGGCACTATCGCGGCACCTTCTTCTTGCGCTTCGCCGGGGTGGACGCCGGCAACGATGCCTGAAGGGTTGCGTCGGCCGCTTCCTTGGCCTGGCGGAGTTCTCGAAGCCGCGCCATGTTCTTGCGAACATCGACGGCCTGCTTTTCGGCATCCACCATCGCTCGCGCTCCCTCTTCAGCAGCCAAGCGCTGACGATTGGAACGCGCGATCGCTTCAGGGGACGGTTCGGCCGATTTCCTGGCGCTCATTATTCACCCTGCTCCACAACGGACAAAACCCGCTCAATCCGGGGATCAAGCGGGTAGCACGGCCGTTTCAGTACATCCGTGAAACGGCACCAAGGCCTTAGGCGAGCGAGAGATTCTCTGCGCTGACCTTGCCCCGCATCTTGTCGGTCTTGAGCTCGAAGTTGACCTTTTGGCCCTCGGCGAGACCTGCAAGACCAGCCCGCTCGACCGCGCTGATGTGAACGAACACATCATTACCGCCGTCGTTCGGCTGAATGAATCCAAAGCCCTTCTGGCCGTTGAACCACTTCACAGTACCTGTCGTCATTTACTTCTCCAAAGCGCATACGCGCGCGGTCCGCGTGACACCCACGCAGAACCAATTCAATTCGTCGATGTCTATGGAAAAGGAGCCCGCGGGCGCATTCAACAAGGCACAGCGGCTGAACGAACAACTCTACCGTATACCTCATCTTCGTCTTATGCAAGGCTTGGCGGGATTTAACCCCCTCAGGGGCCCGGCCGTACGGTGTCAGGCTGGAAGATTCGGGCAGAAAGGCGCCTGGCGCAAGGTCGACTTTACCTTCGGAAACGCCGATTTGACGCTGGCCAGCTCTGCTGGCCTGAGCGCGTCGCCATGATCCGCGCTATCGAGCGCTCATCGTTCGCCCCCAGCAAGCTGCTCTCTCAAGAATTGCACGACAGCCGCATTGAACTCGCGGTGAAAACCTGCCCTGCCTCGATCGCGACGCGCGCATGACGATTGCGGACGCCGACAAGGCCTGACAGGAAATCCAGGACGCGATGTCGGATCGGTAGAGTTTCGTTCGTCCTCGGGGCATGAATGGGCAATCGACATCAACGTCGGGCCCATCAATTCAAGAGGATGAACAATCATGCCCAGCACTGTCCGCCTGCACCGCGTGCTCACCACCAGTCCGGAGAAAGTCTATCGCGCCTTCCTGGAGGCGGATGCGCTGGCGAAATGGCTTCCGCCGAACGGCTTTACCTGCACCGTCCATCATTTCGAGCCGAAGGTCGGGGGCACGTTCAAGATGTCGTTCCGCAACTTCACGACGGGCAACAGCCACGCCTTCGGCGGCGAATATCTCGAACTCGTCCCGGGCGAACGTCTGCGCTACACCGACAAGTTCGACGATCCCAATCTGCCGGGCGAGATCCAGGTGACCGTGATCTTGAAGAAGGTCTCGGTCGGCACTGAAGTCGATATCACGCAGGCCGGCATCCCCGACGTCATCCCGCCGGAGGCTTGTTATCTCGGTTGGCAGGAGTCTCTGCGCAATCTGGCGAAGCTCGTCGAACCCGAGATCAAGCAATAGAGTCCAGATCGGACCGAGAGTTGAGGGCGGCAGCGTGACCTCAGGCTTACGCGCCCGCCTTCGGCTCGAGCCCGCCGCTTGCGGTCCAGCGGTCCGGGTCGGGACTGTGCCCGATCAAGGCGAGGCCGTAGGCGATCGACTCGAATTGGTCGCCCGACATCAGCCGTTCGTTGCCGAACCGCTCGGCAAACAGTTTTCGAACGGCGGGCACGAAGGAGGTGCCGCCGGTCAAAAACACCTTCTCCACCTCGCGCGCTTTGATGCCGGCCTCGTTCAGCACCTTGTCGACGGTGGCCCCGAGCCTTGCGATGTCGTCGACAATCCAGGCTTCGAAATTTTTCCGCGTGATGGCGGCGCCAATATCCACCCCGCCACCCTTGAAGCGGAAATCAACCTCATCCTGCGCCGACAGCGCGACCTTGGCGTCGGACACCGCGCGGTACAGCGAAAAGCCGAGGTCGAGATCGACGATGGTGATGAAATCCTCGAGCAGAGCCGGCTTCAGCGCGGAGCGCGCAAGCTCGCGGAGCTCGCGCAAATCGCCGTTGCTCTTCATCATCGCGAGCTGATGCCAGCGCGCGAGGTTGGTGTAGTGGCCGGTTGGGACCGGCAGCACCTTGTCGAATGAGCGGAAGCTGGAGCCTTTGCCGAGCCGCGGCGAGACGACGTGATCGACGATGCGGTAGTCGAAGGTGTCGCCCGCAATCCCGATGCCGGCATGTCCAAGCGGATCGGCGTGCAGGGCACCTCCCGCGCGCGAGAACCGCATCACCGAGAAATCGCTGGTGCCGCCGCCGAAATCCGCGACCAGCACGGTCGCATCGCGCTCCAGCCGGCGGGCGAATGAGAACGCAGCTCCCACGGGCTCGTAGACATAGCGTGCGTGGCCGGCGCCGAGACGCTCGAACGCAGCCCGGTAGCGCTGCATCGCCAGCGCCTCGTCGGGATTGCCGCCGGCGAAGCGGACCGGTCGGCCGACCGTGATGGTCGACGTCTCGAAGCCGAATTTATCGCCGCCATGGCGCGCCAGCGTCCGCAGAAACGCCGCGAGAATGTCCTCGAACTTGAAGCGCTGCCGGAAAACCTGCGTGGTGTTGAAGCTGCTGCTCGCAGCAAAAGTCTTGAACGACTGGAGGAAGCGGTGGACGTGACGGCCCTCAAGGAACGTCTCGATCGCCCACGGGCCGCCCTCGGCCTGGGCTCCGGCGCCCGGCCGGTCCTCCCAGAAGCACAGGGCCGAGACGTAGACGCTGTGGCGCTGGCCGCCATGGTCGAAGCGAATGGCCTCGACCCGGCGGTCGTCCGCCGCGATGGCGACGACCGTATTGCTGGTCCCGAAATCGATACCGATCGAGACGGCGGGCGAGGCGCTCGACATGAACCACTCTGACAGATGATTGGAAGGGGGCAGACCACTAACGGCTTTGACTGGGCCTGCCAAGACCCCGTCCAACCATCAAACGCTTCGTTTCCGCGGCTTTTTGCGATTTGAGCCCCGAATGACCCGCTTTAACCCCTTGTTATGCTGCAATGCGGGATAGCGCATGCTGCTATGCAATGGTACGTGTAGACAGTGGCATCTGGTATACATAGATTGCCCTTCGAAATGAGACAGCAATACTGACTGTCTGAAGAAGGGGATTTCCGATGTCCAAGTCCGCTGCCCTCGCTCTCGCTCCGTCGTCTTCGCTGTTCGCCCGCCTGATGGCCACGATTGATCGCCTCCTGATGGCGAGCGCCGAAATCTCGAATCGGAACGGCGACCTGCCGCGTTTCGGCCTGTAAGCCGGGCGCTATTGCGGCACCGCCACCGAGCAGCGGTGGTTTCATTCCAGTTCGCCTACTACTTTTGATGAATGGCCCCGCAGGACGGGGCCATTTCTACTTGTGCTGTCCTTGAGTCACGGCCGCAGCCAGCAAAAACGCTGCGGCATTTGCGCACGGTGACCGGACCAGCGCTTGAACCTTGGCATAATGAATACAAGAATGCCTCTCCAGCGCTCGCAGAAAAATGAGAGGCGCCACGGGAGGCTTTATGACGGACATGGTGCACGCAACGGTCCCTACAGCCGCGCGCGTTAGCGACACGTATCGCTGGGCGCAATTGGCGGTCGGTGTAGCGGCGATGGTGATGATCGCCAACTATCAATACGGCTGGACGTTCTTCGTCCCCGACATCCAGAAGAAATTCGGCTGGGATCGCGCCTCGATCCAGTGGGCCTTCACGCTGTTCGTACTGTTCGAGACCTGGCTCGTGCCGATCGAAGGATGGTTCGTCGACAAATACGGTCCGCGCATCGTGGTGCTGGTCGGCGGCGTGCTCTGTGCCGTCGGTTGGGCGATCAACGCGCAGGCCACCACGCTCAACGGCTACTATCTCGGCATGATCGTCGCGGGCATCGGCGCCGGCGGCGTCTACGGCACCTGCGTCGGCAACGCGCTGAAATGGTTTCCAGACAAGCGCGGCCTTGCCGCGGGCATCACCGCCGCGGGCTTCGGTGCAGGCTCCGCGCTGACCGTCGCGCCGATCCAGGCCATGATCAAGGACAGCGGTTTCCAGACCACGTTCCTTTATTTCGGCCTCGGACAAGGCATCATCATCTGCATCCTCGCCTTCTTCCTGCTCGCGCCCAAGCCGGGTCAGGTGCCGAACGTGGTTGCGAACGCCAATCTGCTGCAGACGCGACGCAACTACCAGCCGACCGAGGTGCTGCGTCAGCCGATCTTCTGGCTGATGTACTTCATGTTCGTGATCGTCGGCGCCGGCGGCCTGATGGTGACGGCAAACCTGAAGCCGATCGCGGCCGATTGGAAGGTCGACAACGTGCCGGTCACATTGATGGCGGTGACGATGACGGCGGTGACCTTCGCGGCCACGATCGACCGCGTGCTCAACGGCCTGACGCGTCCGTTCTTCGGCTGGATCTCCGACATGATCGGCCGCGAGAACACGATGTTCATCGCCTTCGGCATGGAAGGTGTTGGCATCTGGATGCTCTACCTCTGGGGTCACGATCCCCTTTGGTTCGTGCTGCTCTCGGGCTTCGTGTTCTTCGCCTGGGGTGAGATCTACTCGCTGTTCCCCTCGACCTGCACCGACACGTTCGGCGCCAAGTTCGCGACCACCAATGCCGGCCTGCTCTACACCGCGAAGGGCACGGCCGCGCTGCTGGTCCCGATCGGCAATTACATGCAGCAATCGTCGGGCAGTTGGGACAACGTGTTCATCATCGCGGCGGGCGCCAACATCCTGGCCTCGGCGCTGGCGATCGCGGTGCTCAAGCCCTGGCGCAAGATCGTGGTCGCAAAATCGACCGTCTGACGCGCTCCCAAAAGCGCTTTCCCGCGCATGACGCCCGGCCCACGGCCGGGCGTTTTCGTTTTACGCGAAGCTTCGCGATCCCGCTGGTGCGGACGGAACTCCGCAAATTGTCGCCAGAGGCCCAAGTTAGGGCTTGCAATCTGGAATATGGTATACCAAGCTCCCCGCCGCGCTTGCGACGATAAGCCACAATATTTGCGACACTGGGTCCTCTTGCAATCCCAGGTCGTAAGCAATCAGGCGCTCGGGAGGTTCTTGATGATTTCCAGCACGGATGGCGCCGTCACGGCCGCGCCCCTTCGCACCGGTTTCCGTTGGCTTCAGCTCGCCATGGGCATCGTCTGCATGGCGATGATTGCCAATTTGCAATATGGCTGGACGCTGTTCGTCGATCCGATCGATCACGCGCACCATTGGGGGCGCGCCGCGATCCAGCTCGCTTTCACCATCTTCGTCGTCACCGAAACCTGGCTGGTGCCGATCGAGGCCTGGTTCGTCGACAAATACGGTCCGCGCATCGTCATCATGTTCGGCGGCGTCATGATCGCGCTCTCGTGGATTCTCAACTCCTACGCCGACAGCCTTCCCCTGCTCTACACGGCGGCCGTCATCGGCGGCATGGGCGCGGGCGCGGTCTACGGCACCTGCGTCGGCAACGCGCTGAAATGGTTTCCCGACCGCCGCGGCCTCGCCGCCGGTGCGACCGCCGCCGGCTTCGGCGCAGGCGCAGCCCTCACCATCGTGCCGATCGCCACCATGATCTCAACCAGCGGCTATCAGCACGCGTTCCTCACCTTCGGCATCGGCCAGGGCGTGATCGTGTTCGTGCTCGCCTTCTTCATCCAACCGCCGCGGATCTCGATCCCGCCGAAGAAGAAGCAGCTCAATCTGCCGCAGACCAAGATCGACTTCACCCCGCCGCAGGTGCTGCGCGCCCCTATTTTCTGGGTGATGTACCTCGTTTTCGTCATGGTCGCCTCCGGCGGCCTGATGACCGCGGCGCAGATCGCGCCGATCGCGCACGACTTCAAGATCGCCGACACGCCGGTGACGCTTGCCGGCTTCCAGATGGCGGCATTGACCTTCGCGATCTCGCTCGACCGAATCTTCGACGGGTTCGGCCGCCCGTTCTTCGGCTACGTCTCCGACAATATCGGCCGCGAGAACACCATGTTCATCGCGTTCGGCACCGCCGCCTTGATGCTGTTGACGCTGTCGGCCTATGGTCACGTGCCTGTTGTCTTCGTGCTCGCGACCGCGGTCTATTTCGGCGTGTTCGGCGAGATCTACTCGCTGTTCCCGGCGACCTGCGGCGACACCTTCGGCTCAAAATACGCAACCACCAATAACGGCATGCTCTACACCGCGAAGGGCACCGCCTCGCTGCTCGTTCCGCTCGCAAGCGTGATCTCGGCAACGTACGGCTGGAAGGCCGTGTTCGTGGTCGCGGTGGCGCTTAACGCGACGGCGGCACTGATGGCGTTGTTCGTGATCAAGCCCCTGCGCCGCTCCTTCATCCTCGGCAAGGAAGCCGAGAGCGCCAATGCCGCGACGGGTAGCGCCAAGACCGAGACGGCGTGACAGCCACACACTTGCACGGTTGAGACAGGGGCGCAGCGATGCGCCCCTTTTGTTTTGGTTTGTTTCGGCGCGACGACAAACGTCAGTATTGCTGCCTCAAGAATTTTCGGATCAGCCAAATCGAACGCTTGACGATTGGCATTATGTATACCACACTTGAGCGATCATTCACCCAAGGAGGTTGCAATGCTGGTCGGAGACATTCTGCGCAAGAAGACGCCGCGCGTTGTCACGGTGCGAATGAACGAAACGGTGGGTATCGCCGCCAAGCTGATGCGCGCCAACAATATCAGCGCACTGGTGGTCAAGGACGTGGTCCGCTCGGAAGGCAACACCGCGGTCGGCATGTTCACCGAGCGCGACGTCGTGCGCGCCGTCGCCGAGCACGGCGCCAATGCCGTCAACGTCAAGGTCTCGCAACTCGTCTCGGTGCAGCAGCTGGTGTCCTGCACGTCGAGCGACACGATCGAGCACATCCGCCATTTGATGAACCAGAATCACATCCGTCACCTGCCCGTCATCGACGATTACAGCCTCGTCTCGGTCGTCAGCATGCGCGACATCGCCACGGCCATGGACGAAGCGATCAACGGCACGCCGCAAGCGGCCTGAAGCGTCACACTTCTCCTGCGACGACCGGCCCCGGCTCGGACCCTTCCGAGCCGGACGGATCTTTCGTCCCAAAATCCGGCTTCCGCCCCTTCGCGAGGACTTCATGAAGATCTGCATCTACGGCGCCGGCGCGATCGGCGGATATCTCGGAGTTCAGCTCGCGCGCGCTGGCGCCGATGTCAGCCTGGTCGCACGGGGCGCCCACCTCGCCGCGATGCGCGAGCGCGGCCTGACGCTACGCGCAGGCGAGGAGGCGCACACCGTGCATCCGCGCTGCACCGACGATCCCGCCGAGCTCGGCGTGCAGGACTACATCATTATCACGCTGAAGGCGCACTCGATCACCGGCGTGATCGAGAAGATGCAGCCGCTGCTCGGACCCCACACCCGCATCGTCACCGCCGTCAACGGCATCCCCTATTGGTACTTCCACAAGCACGGCGGCCAATACGAGAACGCGACGTTGGAGAGCATCGACCCCGGCGGACGGCAATGGCGCGAGATCGGGGCCGAGCGCGCCATCGGCTGCATCGTCTATCCCGCCACCGAGATCGAGGCGCCCGGCGTGATTCGCCACGTCTACGGCAACAATTTTCCGCTCGGCGAGCCCTCCGGCGAGATCACCTCGGACGTGCAGCGGCTCGCCGATCTCTTCGTCGCCGCCGGGCTGAAGGCGCCGGTGCTCGACCGCATCCGCGACGAGATCTGGCTGAAGCTGTGGGGCAATGTCTGCTTCAACCCGATCAGCGCGCTGACCCATGCAACGCTCGACGTGATCTGCACCGATCCGGCCACCCGCGCCCTGTCGCGCGCGATCATGGTGGAGACGCAAGCCATCGCCGAGACGTTCGGCGTCAAATTCCGGGTCGACGTCGAGCGCCGCATCGAGGGCGCCCGCAAGGTCGGCGCGCACAAGACCTCGATGCTGCAGGATCTCGAGCGCGGCCGCCCGATGGAGATCGACCCGCTCGTCACCGTGGTGCAGGAGATGGGCCGCCTGACCGGCATCGCCACCCCCGCGCTCGACTCCGTGCTGGCGATGGTGACCCAGCGCGCCCGCATCGCCGGACTCTATGACGGGATCTCGACGCCATCGGATCCGCGCGCACTGGCGGTGGCGTGATGACGGGCGAGATGAAAAAATGGCTGCGCTTCCGCCATGGCGGTGCGACCGGCTTCGGCACGCTGAATTCGTCAGGCATCAAAGTCCATGAGGGCGAGATGTTCGGCCGCCATGCAGCCACCGGCAAGATTTTGGCGCTGTCGGAGGTCGAGCTGCTGGCGCCCTGCGCGCCCAGCAAGATCGTCGCGCTCTGGAACAATTTCCACGCGCTCGCGGCCAAGCTCAACCAGCCCGAACCGCCGGAGCCGCTCTATCTGCTGAAGGCCACCACCAGCATCACGACGCCAGGCGCCGTGATCCGCCGCCCCTCTTACTACGACGGCAAGACCACCTACGAGGGCGAGCTCGGCATCGTCATCGGCAAGACCTGCGCCCGGGTGTCGCCGGCGGAAGCAGACGGCTTCATCTTCGGCTACACCTGCGTCAACGACATCACCGCCAACGACATCCTGACCAGCGATCCGACCTTCCCGCAATGGGCCCGCGCCAAGGGCATCGACGATTACGGCCCGTTCGGCCCCGTCATCGCGACCGGCCTCGATCCGGCCAAGCTGGTGGTCCGCACCATCCTCAACGGCGCGGAGCGGCAGAACTATCCGATCTCGGACATGATCTTCACCGCGCAGGTGCTGGTCAGCAAGATCTCCCACGACATGACCCTGCTCCCCGGCGACCTCATTGCCGTAGGCACCTCGGTCGGCGTCGGCGTGATGAAGGAGCCGGTGAACATCGTGACGGTCGCGATCGCCGGCATCGGCGAACTCACCAACGAGTTTCGGCTGTAGCTAGAGTGTGACCCAACGCACAGAAGCGCTCGCGGCATCGCCGTAGGATCCCTTCATTATTCAGCGCCTACCGCGCTGGACCTCAGAGGGGACGTAGGACGATGTTCAAGGGGATCATAACGGGCATTCTGGCCGGCATTGCGCTGGTTGGCACCATCTTGGCCACGACCGGTTCGGCCGAAGCCCGCTATTGGAGGGCCGACCATGGGAGTCGTCCGTCCTTCCGCCCTGTCGCGTCCCCCCAAACGCCTTCGCACACCACATTCAACTGTCCCCGTTGCAGTGACGGCCAGCAGCGCCCCTCCACTGGCCCCTCCCAATGGGGCGGCGGTCACAATTCCCATTACGGCTGGGGCAAGAGCTGGTGACAAAGCGCGAATAGGCCGGCGTCCTGCCGTACTTCCTCATGCGTCATGGCCGGCTCGTCCCGGCCATGACGCACTCATCACGCTGAATAGGGAAAACCAGGCCATCCACCCATCGGCTGACGCAACCAGCCGTGGATCGCGCTAGTGGAAACCTCCGGCAAGCCGCGCGGCCCTTGATCTCGGTTCCGCTCTCCAATAGCAACTATGGCGATAATGTGTGCCGGCGTGAGGAAGTCACGATGTGGCTGTTTTTCCTGTTTGCCTGGTTTGTTCTGCTGGCCGCCATCGCGATCTTCGCCCAGCAGGCGCTCGGTTACGATGTCGGCCATCTGCCCGCCTGGTTCGGAGGCCTGCCTGTCCCGCAGCGCATCTCGACCGGCGCGATCCTGACCCTGGCGCTGGCCCTGATCGGCGCCTCCGCCTGGCGGCTCTCGCGCCAGGACCGGCGCCTCGACACATTGCGCGACCGTCTGAAGAAGACGCGCGAGGACGTCGTGGTCGCCCACGCCCTGCAAAACCACCTCGATGCCACCGTCCAGCACCTGATCGAGAGCGATCCAAGGGAGGCCGTCTCCGCCCTCCACGACAAGCTGGGCGAGATCGAGCAGCGCGCGCTGCTTCAGCAGGGCCGCAATGAATCCACCGACATGCACGACCAGCTTGCCGAGATCCGCCGTCGCCAGCAGGGAGTACGCGAGATGGTCGGCAAGGTCGCCGATCAGCGCCGCGTCGTCGAGCCCGTCTTCACCGAGATCCGCGACCGCCAGAACCAGCTCGAACGCTCCCTGCACGACCTCGAGACCGACGACCGCAAGAACAACCTCGCCGACCGGCTCAAGGACATCGCGCGCGACGTATCGACGCTGCTAAGCAGAGTGGGCACGGTCCAGGAAACGTTTGCAACCCTGAACCAGTACAAGGAAGATTTGGCGAAATCGCACGCCGAGCTGGTGCCGCTGCGATCAACCGACACCGGCCTCAACGCCCTGATCGGCGAGCTGAGCATCGGCCATGAGCGCCTCGCCAAGAGCGTCGACGAGCTCGAGACCGGCGGCGAAACGCCGCTCGGCGCCCGCGTCGAGACACTGTCGAAGAACAAGATCGAGATCGAGCAGCGCCTGGCCCGCATCGACGACAGCTTCAACATCCTGAAAGGCATCCGGCTCGACTTCGAAGAGCTCGGCCAGCGCCAGGCCCAGCTCGAGCACTCGCTCGCCGGTGTCGAGACCGACGCCGACGGCAAGACGCTTGCCGACCGCCAGAACGCGCTGAACGATTTTGTTCTCCAGTCGCGCCAGCGCCTCGGCGCGCTCCAGGAGACGCTGGCGACATTGAACTGCTTCAAGACGGAGCTGTCGAAGTCGCAAGCCGACCTCGTCCCGCTGAAGGCCCCGGTGTTCGGCATCGAGGCCCTGATCGCGGAGGTCGGCACCACGCGGGATCTTCTCGCCAAGACCGTCGGCGAGATCGAGTCGAGCGGCGACATCCCCCTCACCTCGCGCGTCGACGCGCTGACCAAGAGCAAGCGCGAGGTCGAAGACCGCCTTGCCCGCATCTTCGACAATTTCAACGCGCTGGACGGCTTGCGCAAAGACATCGGCGGCATCTTCTCGACGATCCGGAACAGCCTGAACCGGATCGGGTGAAGGCGCGGACCTTGTAGGACGGGTAGAGCCCTTGCGAAACCCGTCATCCCGGACGCCCCCGATCAACACCGATGGGTTTCGCTGCGCTCTACCCATCCTACAACCTGAAACAGGCACCGGGTTCGAACCGCGATCAATATCCCCACGACCAATCGCACATGCGCTTCATCCTCGGCCTCCTGTCTGGTCTCGTCGGCATGCTGGCCGGCTGGTCCGGGCTTGCAATGCTGGTGGCGACGCTCGCGGGGCCGGACCGGGATGGCGGCACCGCCATGGGAGCTTTCTTCCAGATCGGGCCGATCGGCGGTGTCATCGGCTTTATTGTCGGCGTATGGCTGTTCAGCAGGATCGGCATCGTCAGAGAGAGCGTCTCTGTGCCCGATGGGGAGGTGCCCGGCACCGCGGCGGCCTCACGCAGCCGCATCTCGTTCCCTTTTGCCCTCACGCTTTTGCTGCTGATCGCGGGGCTCGGCTGGTGGGCATGGTACGAGCTCATCCGCTCGCCCTACCTTTCGCACGGTTTCATGACGCTCGAGCTCCAGTTCAAGCTGCCAGCCGGCATGACCTTGCCGGCGAGGGAGGACGTGCGGATCGAGGTGCAGGAACGGCAGGGATATACCGTGGCCGAGTTGACCAACCGCTGGCACGGTCATGACGGCGACCGCCAGGTGATCCTCACCTCCGCCTCGCTGATGTACAAGACACGCCACCGCCTCGTCACCCTCACCCTGCCCAACCAGCCCGCACAATCGTGGCGGCTCGATCTCTCCGGCGATCCGGACCCAACACCGGGCTATTCGGACTGGCGCCTTCCGAACGAAACGCCGTCCGCAAAAATCGAGATGAATTTTCGCCTCAGCGCCGACCGCTGAGAAGCGCACGGCGCCACTACGAAACATCCAGACACATCACATCTCCGCGCGCCCGACATATGCCGCCAACATGTCGCGGGGGTGCCGCACTGTGGTCGCATTCGGTCGCCCTTCTAGGCCGCGTGTCTGGGGGCACGGCGGTGCCGTGTTTGGACCAAACCTTCTAGGGGTATGACTGTGAAGAAGATT
Source organism: Bradyrhizobium sp. 21 (assembly GCF_023073335.1). Taxonomy (GTDB): domain Bacteria; phylum Pseudomonadota; class Alphaproteobacteria; order Rhizobiales; family Xanthobacteraceae; genus Bradyrhizobium. The sequence goes on along the minus strand of NZ_JADPJG010000002.1, from coordinate 456,940 downwards.
GTATTTGTTGTGGGTGCTACGCTTGCTCTGGTGACGGCTGCGAACGCTGCGGATCTGCCGCGCCGCCAACCCGTGCCGGTCTATTCTGAGCAGGCCCCGATCGGCAAGATGCCGATCGGCAAGAGCCCGATTGGCAAGGCCCCGATCGGCAAGGCGCCCGGCCCGGTCGCAGCGCGCTACTGACGCGCAACGAACCAAGCGCAGAAGACCAAGCGCGAAATCTGCGTGAGCGGCCGACAGTCGAGGGGCACAGCGTGACGAACAAACCTGATCGATCGGGATCCTGCATCCTCGCGGGATTTGCCCTGGCGGCGATGCTCGCATGCACGACGCCCTCGGCCTCGGCCCACGAAGCCAGCAAGCGCATGGCCGATGCCAATGCGCTTGCCTCGACCGACACCGCATCACGACCTCAGCCGCAATCGACGCGGCGCCCGATCGCGCGCGCGGAGAAAGGTCCGTACTACGTCGACTTCCGCGCCCGCACGGCCGCGAGCTGGGGCCACGCCTTCGTCTGGTACGGCAAGACCAGCGAGCGCGCCGTCGAGGTCGCTGGCCTGACGCCAGCCGGCGACACCTGGGCCTATGTGCTCGGCCACCTGACCTGGGTGCCGTCGGAGACCGGCGCGAGCTACGGCGATCTCGATCCCGACTATCTGACCGCGAGCTACCGCGTCTATCTCAACGAGGCCGACGCCAAACGCGTGTTCGCCTACATCAAGAAATTGCAGGCGAGCTCACCGGTCTGGAATGCCGAGACCACCAATTGCACCGGCTTCATCGGCGACATCGCTGAGTACATGGGATTGAAGGTCCCCAACCGCTGGCAGCGCCCGGAAAACTTCGTCAACAGCCTCAGGGAAGCGAACGGCGGCCGCCAGATGGTGCGGTTGTCCGCGGAGTAGCGCCGACGGTGCTGTAGTCCCGGTGAGCGCAGCGATACCCGGGACCGACGCTCAGATGTCCCGTTCCTTTTGGGACCGTCGGGCAACACACCCCGCACAATTTCCCCACCTCGCTTGTCAATCCTCCGCACCAGAAATATTCCACTTTACCGAAATTCTGATTTGCCGTACAAGCAAGCCACCCTGGCCCGAGACAAGGGGCGGATCGCGATCGTCACGAACCGCGGGCCGGGGTGCGATGGACGCGACGGCGTCGGGCGCGGCGAGCATTGCAGGGCGGGAAACCGTGAGCAAAGGCTCTCGTGCGTACGACACGATGCCGACAGCGTCTTGGCATGGCTTCGGGCGTGAGCACACGCCAGCGCTCGAAGTCCCAGCGAAGACGTGCGCGGACGGCCAAGTCGTGTGGTCCTGACGCCCGGGGTCTGTGCGTCAAGTCTTGTGGTGATGTGGGCTGCCCGACCGGGCACGCGCATCAGCCATCCGCAAGGCGACGGGGGCAATAGTGCATCGCTCCCCGGGGAGAGCGCGAAGTAAGCCGTAAACCATTGCGCAGGGAAGGCCGGGCGATTGGCTGACCTGTGGTCCACCCCGTGTGCATCTTCCAGCGCACGGACTGCGGGTGCCAGCCTGCGCCCGGCCTTCCCTGCGCCCTTGTTACGACGAGGGCGACGCGATCAAGCAAAGCTCGGGCGGAATGCGCTGCGAGAGAGCGAAGGTGTGCCTGCGATTGAAAGTTGGTCAGGAATGGATCAACAGATTGTTCCGTCCGTGCCCCCGGACGCAGCGCAGCGCTGCAGAGCCGGGCCCATCTTTCAGACCATCCGCGGGGCATGGGGCCCGGCTCTGCGCCGCAACGTGAAGAACGTTGCAGCGCGTCCGGGACATGAGACTGAGTGGGGTTGTTACCCACATCCATCGCCACCCAATTATCCGCCCCGCGGAATCACCCGCATCCCCGCATGATCGCCCCGCCCCCGCCGCAGGCCCGCGCAATAGACTTTTCCCGACCCCGGCGGCATCCTGCCGCCATCAATCGATAAACAGAGCCTGCCGGCCACCCAGGGGGAAAAAGATCATGTTGCAGACACGGTTCACAAAGCTCGTCGGTGTCGAGCACCCGATCGTCCAGGGCGGCATGCAATGGGTCGGCCGTGCCGAGCTGGTCGCCGCGGTCGCCAATGCCGGCGCGCTCGGATTCATCACGGCGCTGACCCAGCCAACCCCGGAGGAGCTCAGGAAGGAAATCGCGCGCTGCCGCGACCTCACCGACAAGCCGTTTGGCGTCAACCTCACCATCCTGCCCGCGATCAAGCCGCCACCTTACGCCGAATACCGCGCCGCCATCATCGAGAGCGGCATCACGGTCGTCGAGACTGCCGGCAACAAGCCGCAGGAACATGTCGACGAGTTCAAAAAACACGGTGTCAAGGTCGTGCACAAATGCACCAGCGTCCGCCACGGGCTGTCGGCCGAGCGCATGGGCGTCGACGCCATCTCCATCGACGGGTTCGAATGCGCCGGCCATCCCGGCGAGGACGACACCCCCGGCCTGATCCTGATCCCGGCCGCGGCCAACAAGATCAAGATTCCGATGATCGCCTCCGGCGGCTTTGCCGACGCCCGCGGCCTCGTCGCGGCGCTGGCGCTGGGCGCCGAGGGCATCAACATGGGGACGCGCTTCATGGCGACCCGGGAGAGCCCGATCCACCAGCTCATCAAGGAGAAGATCGTCGCCAATGACGAGCGCGAGACCGAGCTGATCTTCCGGACCATGCGCAACACCTCGCGCGTCGCCAGGAACGAGATCTCGACCAAGGTCGTTGCGATGGAGAAGGAAGGCGCCAAGTTCGAGGACATCCGCGAACTCGTCGCGGGGGCCCGCGGAAAGATGGTCTATGCCACTGGCAATTCGGACGAAGGCATCTGGTCGGCGGGCCAGGTGCAAGGCCTGATCCAGGACATCCCGACCTGTGCCGAGCTCATCTCCCGCATCGTGCGCGAAGCCGAGGCCATCATCCGCAGCCGGCTCGAAGGCATGATCGTTCATCCGACAGCTCAAGCTGCGGAATAGTCACTGCAAGAAGCGAGAGCAATTCATGAAGGCTTATGTCTACGGCGCTGACGGCGCTCAGATTTCCGACGTCGCTCAACCAAAGCCTAAAGGCACGCAAGTGCTGGTGCGCGTCCGGGCCTGCGGGCTGAATCGCGCCGATACCGGCATGCGCAAGGGCCACGCCCACGGCGCGGCCGGCGGCGCCGGCACCGTGCTCGGCATGGAATGGGCCGGCGAGGTCGCCGAGCTCGGACCGGATGCCAAGGGCGTGAAAGTCGGCGACCGCATCATGGGATCGGGCGGCGCCGCGTTTGCCGAATACACGCTGGCCGATCACGGCCGGCTGTTCCGCGCGCCCTCGAACATGAACTTCGAGGAGGCCGCCACCCTGCCCGTCGCGCTCGCGACCATGCACAATGCGGTCGTCACCGTGGGTGGCGTGCAGGCGGGCCAGAGCGTGCTGATCCAGGGCGCAAGCTCCGGCGTCGGCCTGATGGCGATGCAGATCGCCAAGCTGAAAGGCGCCAAGCTCGTGATCGGCTCCTCGACCGATGCCACGCGCCGCGGCCGGCTGAAGGAGTATGGCGCGGACCTCGCCGTCGATTCCTCCGACCCCACATGGGTCGACGAGGTGCTGAAGGCGACGAACGGCGACGGCGTCGACCTCATCATCGACCAGGTCTCAGGTAAAATCGCCAACCAGAACCTCGCCGCGACCAGGGTCAAGGGCCGCATCGTCAATGTCGGCCGGCTCGGCGGCACCCATGCCGATTTCAACTTCGACCTGCACGCGGCGCGCCGCATCGACTATGTCGGCGTCACCTTCCGCACCCGCACCATCGAGGAGGTCCGCGAGATCTTCGACGAGGTCAGGAAGGACATCTGGGGCGCGGTGGAATCGCGAAAGCTGCAACTGCCGATCGACAAGGTGTTCGCCTTCGACGACATCGACAAGGCGTTCGCGCACATGGAGGCGAACAAGCACCTCGGCAAGATCGTCGTGACGGTGCCGTAAACGGCATTCGGAACCGGTCGCGTCGGGTGGACAAAGCGAAGCGTGCCCACCACAAACGGTTGATCAAGAAACACCTGGTGGTGGGCACGGTGCTGCACGCCTTTGCCCACCCGACGAGATCGGTCCCTGCCTTCCAGAAACGACGCCATCGTCGGTCCCGCTCTTGCAACTCACTTGCGACTACGGCTGTGGATCACAGCTTGATGTTCACCCATGGGCTGCTAAATCCCCGCCATGAGCTCCCAGCACAACAAAACCTCGGTCGCCGCGATCTCGATCTTCGCCAGCGGCGGCATGGCCGCGGCCAAGTTCGCGGTCGGGATCGCGATCGGCTCGCTGGCGCTGATCTCGGAGGCCCTGCATTCCTCGATCGACCTGGTCGCCACCATCATCACCTGGGCGGTGGTGCGGGTGTCCGACAAGCCGGCGGACGACGAGCATCATTATGGACACGGCAAGCTCGAGAGCATCTCGGCGCTGGGCGTCACCGCCCTGCTCTATGTGCTCGCCGGCGGCATCCTGGTCGAATCCTATAGCCGCCTGCGCGAGGGAACCCCGCCGCCGACGATCTCGGCCGTGCCATTCGTGGTGCTGGTGATCGACATCGTCGTCAATCTCTGGCGCGCCCGCGCCCTGCACCGTGCCGCGCGGGAGACGCGGAGCCAGGCGCTCGCCGCCGACGCGCTGCATTTCGCCTCCGACGTGATGGGCTCGTTCGCCGTGATCGGGGGCCTGATCCTCGCCGCCCTCGGCTTCTGGTGGGGCGACGCGGCGGCCGCCGCCGCGGTCGCCGTGATGATCGCCCTGCTCGGCCTGCGCATGGCCGGCTCGACCGTGCAGACGCTGGTCGACCGTGCCCCCGAAGGCGCGCATGAGACGGCCACGGCCGCGATCCGCAGCGTGCCGGGCGTGATCGACGTCGAGCGGCTGCGCGTGCGCATGGTCGGTGCGACCACGTTTATCGATACCATCGCGAAGGTGCCGCGCACTTACCCCATCGATCGGGTCGAGGACATCAAGCGCCATGCGCAGGCCGCCGTTGAGAAGGCCTTCGGCGATGCCGACCTCACCTTCACCGCGGTCCCCGTCGCGCGCGACAACGAGACCGTACGCGACCGCATCATGGTGATAGCGCGCAATTCGGGCCTCGCCATCCACCACGTCACGGTGCACGCCCTCGACGTCAAGCTGATCGTCGGCATCGACCTCGAAGTCGACGGCGAGATGGCACTCGACGCCGCCCATGACGTCGCCAACACGCTGGAGCGCAACATCCAGGAGGAGTTCGGCGCGGATGTCGAGGTCGACGTCCATATCGAGCCATTGGAGCCGGAACTGCCGTTCGGGGTCGATGCCGCGCCGGAACGGGTGCACGCCATCGCCGCAGCTCTGACACAATATGCCGCAGGCGGCGAGATCCACGACATCCACAATGTCCGCGTCCGCAACACCGACGCCGGCGAGATCGTCAACTTCCACTGCCGCGCCGAGCCGTCGATCAGCGTGATCAGGGTGCACGAACATGTCGACGCGATCGAGCGCGCGCTGCGGCGCGCGTTCCCGAGCGTGAAGCGGGTCATCAGTCACGCCGAACCGCCGCGCGCGTGATGCCGATGTGCGAGCGGTCAAACGTTCTCGTTTCGGACTCCCGCGCACGTAAGTTTGCGGACACACGATGCGCAAACTGCGCGTTGGATAAGAATAAATTCGCGTTAACGATTCGTTGACTCTCGACAGCCCGCGAAAACTGGATTCAAATCGAGCATGATTCGGAAGCCACGTGGGGCTGCTTCCGCACTCAAGTTGCAAGCTAGTTTTCCAGGGGGCAGAAGGCATGTCGCGTGCAGACGCCGCGAACGCGTGCGTCCAATCCGATTCGATCAAAGGATTGGCGCAATCGATCGCGAAACCTGCCTATCATCGGCTCCTGATCGCGGAGCCGGCGCTGCGCCGCGCCGTGCCGACGCTCATCATCGCGTTCCTGATCACGATCTGCCTCGGCGCGTTCGTGCAGGTCGTCGACCAGATGCGCCAGAAACGGCTGGTGATCCGCCACGACATCTCGGCGCTCGCCGACCTGCTCGCAGAGCGCATCGACCGCCTCACCTCCGCGCGACAGGAGCGGCTGAAGAACATCGAGAGCCTACCGACGCTGCTGCCCGATCTCATTCCGTCCTGGGGCACCGCCTCGGGCCGCCACGTCATCGTCACCTCGGCCGGTCTCGATCGCCGCATCCTCGCCCGCATCCCGGTCGACAACAATCCCTCCGGCAACGACCGCCTGCTCGACGCGATCACGACGGCGCAGCTGCTGGCGGCGCCGCCGCGCGACGGCAACATCTCCGACATGACGCTGCCGAACGGCAACGCCGCGATGGCGACCTCGCGGCAGATCAAGTCGCTGCCCGGTTTCGTCACCGTGATCCAGGAGCGCAACGAGCCGATCTGGGGCTCGGACGCCGCGCTATCGGTGACGCTGTCAGCCACCACCGGCTTCGTCGTCCTGATCCTCGGCTTCGCCTTCCACTGGCAGTCGACCCGCGCCCGCGAGGGCGACCTGATCAACGACGCCGTGCGCGGGCGCATCGACACCGCGCTCAACCGCGGCCGCTGCGGGTTGTGGGACTGGGACCTGTCGCGCGGCCGGATCTTCTGGTCGCAGTCGATGTTTTCGATGCTCGGCCTCGACGGCCGCAACGAGCTTCTCACCTTCGGCGAGGTCAACGCGCTGGTGAAGTCCGATGACATCGACCTGTTCGAGATCGCCGACCAGCTCATCTCCGAGAAGATCGACCACATCGACCAGACCTTCCGCATGCAGCATGTCGACGGCCACTGGATCTGGCTCCGCGTCCGTTGCGAAAAGACGCGCGGCGCGACCGATTCCAGCGTGCACCTGATCGGCATCGCCGTCGACATCACCGAGCAGAAGAGCCTCGCCGAGCGCACCGTGGAAGCCGATCTGCGCCTGCGCGACGCGATCGAGACCATTCCCGAAGCGTTCGTGCTGTGGGATGCGAGCGACCGCCTGGTGCTCTGCAACTCGCACTTCCAGCGCCTGCACAAGCTGCCCGACTCAGCCGTCATCCCCGGCACCTCCTACGAGACCGTGCTCGAAGTCGGCCGCATGCCGGAGGTCCGCACCCGCCACAACGAGACCGGGACCCAGGGCCCCGGCGCGCGCACCTTCGAGGCGCAACTCGACGACGGCAACTGGCTGCACATCAGTGAGCGCCGCACCAAGGACGGCGGCTATGTCTCGGTCGGCACCGACATCACCCGCATCAAGGAGCATGAGCAGAAGTTGGTCGACAACGATTTGCGCCTTCGCGCGACCGTCATCGACCTGAAGCGCTCGCAGGCAGCCCTGGAGCGCCAGGCAGGCGAGCTCGCCGATCTCGCCGAGAAATACCAGCGCGAGAAGACCCGCGCCGAGGAAGCCAACCAGACCAAGTCGAAATTCCTCGCCAATATGAGCCACGAGCTGCGCACGCCGCTGAACGCGATCATCGGCTTCTCCGAGATCATGGGCTCAGGCATGTTCGGCGAGCTCGGCTCGGAGAAGTACCAGGAATATTGCCATGACATCCTGACCAGCGGGCATTACCTGCTCGAAGTCATCAACGACATCCTCGACATGTCCAAGATCGAGGCCGGCCGCATGAAGCTCGACATGGAAGAGCTCGACCTGGCGCAGACGCTGGCGGAATCCTTGCGGGTGGTCAGCGGCCGGGCGCAGGACAAGCATCTCGTGCTCGACACCGACATCGCGAAATCCATCTCCGTCGTCGCCGACCGTCGCGCCACCAAGCAGATCATCGTCAATTTGCTGTCCAACGCGGTAAAGTTCACGCCCGACGGCGGGCGCATCGTGGTGCGCAGCCGGCAGCTCGACGACAGGATCGTGCTGATGATCGCCGACACCGGCATCGGCATCGCGCCGCATTCGCTGGCGCGGCTCGGCCGCCCGTTCGAGCAGGTCGAGAGCCAGCTCACCAAGACCTATCACGGCTCGGGACTGGGGCTTGCGATCGCCCGTTCGCTGGCGCAGCTCCATGGCGGCTCGATGCGGCTGCGCTCCAAGCTCGAAGTCGGCACCGTCGTGCGCGTGACCCTGCCCCGCGACGCGATCAAGGCGGCCTCCGGGATATCGGCCGCGGCCTGAACCCTACGATTGCAGCGACGGCGCGACTTCCCGCGCGACATTGACCAGCGCCGCGATCAGCGGCGTCATCGGATCGCGCTGCGGGATCACCATGCCGATGCTGTAATTGACATCGGGATCGGTGATCGGGATCGAGCGCACCGTATCGGAAAGGCCAAGCGTCTCGGCGAGCTTGGCCGGCATCACGCTGGCCCAGCGCCCCGTCTTCACATGCGTGAACAGCACGAGCAGCGAATTCGACGTCAAGGTCGGCGTCGCCTCCGCGCCGACCGAGCGCAACGCGCGGTCGATGATGCGGCGGTTCTGCATGTCGGGCGTGAGCAGGCACAGCGGCACCTGCCCGACCTCCTTCCACGTCACCGTCTCGCGATCGCCGAACATCCCGTCGGGCGCGGTGAGCAAGCGATAGCTCTCGTTGTAGAGCGGAATGGTGCGCACCTTGCCGATCGGCTCGTTCTCGATATAGGTCAGCCCCGCATCGACCTCGAGATTTTCGAGCAGCCCCAGCACCTCCGATGAGGTCGTTGACCGGATGCTGAAGCGCACGTCGGGATGCCTGGCGCGAAACGGCGTCGTCAGCGCGGCAACCATGCCGAGCACGGTCGGGATTGCGGCAATGCGGATCTCGCCGGAGAGCTGATGCTTCAGCCCGTTGATCTCGTCGCGCATGGCGCGGGCATCGCCCACGATCCGGCGGGCCCAGTCGAGCGCACGTTCGCCCTCCGGGGTGAACCCCTGGAAGCGGGAGCCGCGCTGGACCAGCATCACGCCGAGGATCTCCTCGAGTTGCTTCAGCCCGGTTGACATCGTCGGCTGGGTGACACCGCAGATCTCCGCCGCGCGTCCGAAATGCCGCTCCTTTGCCAGCGCCAGCAGCAATTCAAGCTTGTCGAGCAACCGGACGTCCCCTCGGATTCTGTGGTGGCATACAAGCTAGCACGCTCTCCCCCTCCCAACACGTAAAAACCGCCCCGCAGAAGAGCGTTGATTGCGAATTCGTATCGATCAATCGCACTCCCAAATCGATCTGAATTCGCAATCGCAGCATGAGACAGCTTTATTGATCTTCGAACGATTCCAAATAGTTTGCGATGCAGGGACGCTCAATTTGAGAACGAAGAATGACAGCGGTTTACGAGCCTCGCTACGAGCGTTGGGACGAGACACGCGGCGCCGAGATCATCGCCGAGCACAGCAAGCAGGAAGGCGCGACGCTGGTCATCCTGCACGCGCTCCAGGCGGCATTCGGCTACGTGCCGGAGGCGGCCGTTCCCATGGTGGCGCAGGCGCTCAATCTGTCGCGCGCCGAAGTGCATGGCGTGTTCACGTTCTACCATGATTTCCGCCACAAGCCGGCCGGCCGCCATGTGCTGAAACTCTGCCGCGCGGAGGCCTGTCAGGCGGCGGGCGGCGATGCGCTGGCGGCGCGTGCCGAGGCGAAGCTTGGCGTGTCGCTCGGCAGCACCACGGCCGACGACCGGGTCACGCTGGAGCCGATCTACTGCCTCGGCTTGTGCGCCACCGCGCCGTCGGCAATGTTCGACGGCCGGCTCATTGGTCGGCTCGATGAAAGGCGTATCGATGCGCTTGTTGCGGAGGCGCAACGATGAAGATGCGGATATTCGTCCCCCGCGATGCGGCTGCAATCGCCGTCGGCGCCGATGAGGTGGCCACAGCGCTCGAACAGGTCGCGGCACAACGCGGCCTGTCGATTGAGATCATCAGGACCGGTTCGCGCGGGCTTTGCTGGCTGGAGCCGATGGTCGAGGTCGCGACCCTTAAAGGCCGTGTCGCTTACGGCCCGGTCGGCCCGGAGGATGTTGCCTCCGTATTCGAGTCGATGGCGAGCAATGGATCACATCCCCTGCAGCTTGGCGCCGCGGATGAAATTCCCTGGCTGAAACGCCAGACCCGCCTCACCTTCGCCCGCTGCGGCGTGATCGACCCGCGCTCGCTAGACGATTACCGCACCCATGGCGGCTACAAGGGACTGGCGCGTGCGCTGTCGCTCGGCTCCGATGCGATCCTGAACGAAGTGACAGCGTCCGGCTTGCGCGGACGCGGCGGCGCGGGCTTCCCGACCGGCATCAAGTGGAAGACGGTCGCGCAAGCGAAAGCGGACCGCAAGTTCATCGTCTGCAATGCCGACGAAGGCGACAGCGGCACCTTTGCCGACCGCATGATCATGGAAGGCGATCCCTTCCTGGTAATCGAAGGCATGACGACCGCCGGCATCACCGTTGGTGCGACCAAGGGCTATATCTACATCCGCAGCGAATATCCGCATGCCGTCGAGGCGATGAACGCCGCGATTGCTGCGGCCAAACGCGGTGGCTATCTCGGCGACAACATCGGCGGCTCCAGCTACAGCTTCGATCTCGAAGTGCGGGTCGGCGCCGGTGCATACGTCTGCGGCGAAGAGACCTCGCTGCTGGAGAGCCTCGAAGGCCGCCGCGGCCTGGTGCGCGCAAAGCCGCCCCTTCCGGCGCATTACGGCCTGTTCGGCAAGCCGACCGTCATCAACAATGTCCTGTCGTTCGCCGCGATCCCCTTCATCCTCGCCGAAGGCGCCAAGGCCTATGCCGATTTCGGCATGGGCCGCTCGCGAGGCACGATGCCGATCCAGCTCGCCGGTAACATCCGCCAGGGCGGGCTGTTCGAGACGGCGTTCGGCGTGACGCTTGGCGAGCTCGTCGACGACATCGGCGGCGGCACGGCAACGGGCCGCCCCATCCGCGCCGTGCAGGTCGGCGGTCCGCTCGGCGCCTACTTCCCGCGCGCGCTGTTCGACACGCCATTCGACTACGAGGCCTTTGCCGCGCGCGACGGTCTGATCGGCCATGGCGGCATCGTCGTGTTCGACGACAGCGTCGACATGCGCAAGCAGGCGCGCTTCGCCATGGAGTTCTGCGCCATCGAGTCCTGCGGCAAGTGCACGCCCTGCAGGATTGGTTCGACCCGCGGCGTCGAGACCATCGAGAAGATCATCAACGGCGAGCGCGTCGGGGAAAACCTCGCGCTCGTCGAAGACCTCTGCAACACCATGAAATTCGGCTCGCTCTGCGCACTCGGCGGCTTCACGCCCTACCCCGTGCTCAGCGCCTTGAAGCATTTCCGGGAAGATTTCGCACCCGTACCGACCACGCTCCAGGCCGCGGAATAGGATAACGACAATGTCTCTGATCGAAGAAATCGACTTCGGCACGCCGCGCTCGAAATCGGAAACGATGGTGACGCTGACCATTGACGGCAACCAGGTAACGGTGCCCGAGGGCACCTCGATCATGCGTGCCGCGATGGGCGCCGGCCACCAGATCCCAAAGCTCTGCGCCACCGACATGGTCGATGCGTTCGGCTCCTGCCGCCTTTGCGTCGTCGAAATCGAGGGCCGCGCCGGCACGCCGGCCTCCTGCACCACGCCTGTCATGCCCGGCCTCGTCGTCCACACCCAGAGCGAACGGCTGAAAAAGCTGCGCAAGGGCGTGATGGAGCTCTACATCTCCGACCATCCGCTCGACTGCCTCACCTGCGGCGCCAACGGCGATTGCGAATTGCAGGACATGGCCGGCGCCGTCGGCCTACGCGACGTGCGCTACGGCTATGAGGGCGAGAACCACGTCTTCGCAAAATCCCATGGCGAGGTGAACGCCGCCTGGATGCCGAAGGACGAGTCCAACCCGTACTTCACCTACGATCCCTCGAAGTGCATCGTCTGCTCGCGCTGCGTCCGCGCTTGCGAGGAAGTGCAAGGCACCTTCGCATTGACGATTTCCGGCCGCGGCTTCGACAGCCGCGTCTCGCCGGGTATGAGCGAGAGCTTCCTCGGCTCCGAATGCGTCTCCTGCGGCGCCTGCGTGCAGGCCTGCCCGACCGCGACGCTGACGGAAAAGTCGGTGATCGAGATCGGCCAGCCCGAGCATTCGGTCGTGACCACCTGCGCCTATTGCGGCGTCGGTTGCACCTTCAAGGCGGAGATGCGCGGCGAGGAAGTCGTGCGCATGGTGCCGTACAAGGACGGGAAGGCCAATCGCGGCCATTCCTGCGTCAAGGGCCGCTTCGCCTGGGGCTATACCAACCACAAGGAGCGCGTCCTCAAGCCGATGATCCGCGAGCGGATCGAGGATCCCTGGCGTGAAGTGTCGTGGGATGAAGCGTTCTCGTTTGCCGCCGATAGGATGCGCGGCATCCAGAAGAAATACGGCCGCGACGCCATCGGCGGCATCACCTCGTCACGCTGCACCAATGAAGAGACCTATCTGGTGCAAAAGCTGATCCGCGCCGGCTTCGGCAACAACAATGTCGACACCTGCGCCCGCGTCTGCCATTCCCCGACCGGTTATGGTCTTTCGATGACGTTCGGCACCTCGGCCGGCACACAGGATTTCGACTCGGTCGAGAATACCGACGTCGCCATGATCATAGGCGCCAATCCGGCCTCGGCCCACCCCGTCTTCGCCTCACGCCTGAAGAAGCGGCTGCGCCAAGGCGCCAAACTGATCGTGATCGATCCGCGTCGTACCGAGATGGTTGAATCGCCGCATATGAAGGCGCTGCATCTGCCATTGATGCCGGGCACCAATGTCGCCGTCGTGACGGCGTTGGCGCATGTCATCGTCACCGAGGGGCTGGTCAACGAAGCCTTCGTCCGCGAGCGTTGCGACTGGAGCGAATTCGAGGAATGGGCGGCCTTCGTTGCCCTGCCGCAAAACAGCCCGGAAGCGACCGCGATCCTCACCGGCGTCAATCCGAAGGATCTGCGCGAGGCCGCGCGCATCTATGCCACTGGCGGCAACGGCGCGATCTATTACGGGCTCGGCGTCACCGAGCACAGCCAGGGCTCGACCACCGTGATCGCGATCGCCAACCTCGCAATGGCGACAGGCAATATCGGCCGTCCCGGCGTCGGCGTGAATCCGCTGCGCGGGCAGAACAACGTGCAGGGCTCCTGCGACATGGGCTCGTTCCCGCACGAGTTGCCCGGCTACCGCCACATCTCGGGCGATGCCGTGCGTGACCAGTTCGAGGCGCTGTGGAACGTCAAGCTCAACCCGGAGCCGGGCCTGCGCATTCCCAACATGTTCGATGCCGCCATCGAAGGCACGTTCATGGGTCTGTATGTGCAGGGCGAGGACATCCTCCAGTCCGATCCCAACACCAAGCATGTGGTGGCTGCGCTATCGGCGATGGAATGCGTCATCGTCCACGACCTCTTCCTGAACGAGACCGCGAACTACGCCCACGTCTTCCTGCCCGGCTCGAGCTTCCTCGAGAAGGACGGCACCTTCACCAACGCCGAGCGTCGCATCCAGCGCGTGCGCAAGGTGATGACGCCAAAGAACGGCATGGCCGACTGGGAAGTCACTATCGCCCTCGCCAAGGCCATGGGCCTCGAGATGAACTACAGCCATCCGTCCGAAATCATGGACGAGATCGCGGCGCTGACGCCGACCTTCGCCGGCGTCTCCTACGCCAAGCTGGAAGAACTCGGATCGGTGCAATGGCCCTGCAACGAGAAGGCGCCGGAGGGCACGCCGGTGATGCATGTCGACGGCTTTGTCCGTGGCAAGGGCAAGTTCGTCGTCACCGAATATATCGCAACCGACGAACGCACCGGCCCGCGCTTCCCGCTGCTGCTCACCACGGGGCGCATCCTCAGCCAGTACAACGTCGGTGCGCAGACAAGGCGCACCGAAAACGTGGTCTGGCACGCCGAGGACCGGCTGGAGATCCATCCGCACGATGCCGAGCAGCGCGGCGTGCGCGACGGCGACTGGGTAAGGCTGAAGAGCCGGGCCGGCGAGACCACCTTGCGCGCGGAGATCACCGACCGCGTCGCGCCCGGCGTCGTCTACACCACCTTCCATCACCCGGACACCCAGGCCAACGTGATCACGACCGAGTATTCGGACTGGGCGACCAATTGCCCCGAATACAAGGTCACGGCGGTGCAGATCTCGCCCTCGAATGGCCCGTCCGACTGGCAGAAGTCCTATGACGAGCAGGCGCGGCACTCCCGCCGCATCGTGCCGGCCGAGGCCGCGGAGTAACGGCATGCACGTGCCGGTCCAGGCCATCGACCGCGATATCTGGCGCGACGGTGTCGCGTCCGAGGGGGCGCGGCTGATCCCGGAGGAAACGCCGCTGGCGCTGACCTATAATGGCGGCACCTACGCCGTCATGATGGGAACGCCGCAGAACCTGGAAGATTTTGCCGTCGGTTTCAGCCTGGACGAGGGCATCGTCAAGTCGGTGGACGACATCAAGTCGCTCGAAATGGTCCGCCTCGACGACGGCATCGAGCTGCGCATGTGGCTGGCCTCGGACGATGCCGGGCGCATCAGCGAGCGCCGTCGCCAAATCGCCGGCCCGACTGGCTGCGGCATCTGCGGCATCGACTCGATCGCGGAGGCCGTACGGCCTGCGGCGGTCGTGCCGCAGGGCCAGATCTTCACGCCGCAACAGATCATGACGGCGATGCAGGCCATCTCGCCTCTGCAATCGATCAACATGCAGACCCGTGCCGTCCATGCCGCGGCGTTCTGGTCGCCAGCGAACGGCATCGCCGCCTTGCGCGAGGATGTCGGCCGCCATAACGCGCTCGACAAGCTCGCGGGTTCGCTGGCGCGCAGCCGGGCGGATACAAACAGCGGCATGGTGCTGCTGACGAGCCGGGTCTCGGTCGAGATGGTGCAGAAGACCGCCGCCATCGGCGCGCCGGTGATGGTCGCGGTCTCCGCGCCCACCGCACTCGCGGTGCGTACCGCGGAAGCCGCCGGCATCACGTTGATCGCGATTGCCCGCGGCGACGGGTTTGAAATATTCACGCACCACGGCCGCGTTGCAGCCCATCGCGCCTCGGAGATTATCGATGTCGTCGCCTGACCGCCTCGTCTACATGGCCAACCAGATCGGCACCTTCTTCCGCAGCCAGGGCCACGACAAGGCCGTGCCGGGCATCGCCGACCACATCAAGAAGTTCTGGGACCCACGGATGAAGCGCGCGATTTTCGCCCATCTCGATGCCGGCGGCGCGGGCCTGGAGCCGAACGTGCGCGAGGCGCTCACCTCGCTGAAGCCGGCTACTTCCCTTCCAGCAGCGCCCTGAACACGCGCCGCACCTCGCCCTGCGTCTCCTTCACGCGCGCCTCCAGCGAGGAGAAATCCGGCGCGTCCCCGGCCCGTGCCATCACGCGCAGGAGGTCGGTGCCGGCGGTATCAGGCTTGAAGCCGTCGCTGACGCAGAGCCGCAGGATCTGCGTCAGATCATGATAGAGCCGCGCCGCGGCACGCAATATCTCGGTCTCCGATTGTGCGAGCACGCCAAGCCTCCATGCATTTTCCAGCACCTGCATGGTGCCGACGTCGAGAATCCCCGGCTTCTCCCGAGCATGCACGAGTTGGAGATATTGCGCGATGAAGTCGATGTCGACCATGCCGCCGGCGGCATATTTGAGATCCCAATGGTCGCTCTCGCCCTTCTCCTGCGCGATCGCGCGGCGCATGTCGGCGACGTCGGTGGCGACAACCGCCTGGTCGCGGGGGCGGGTCAGGACCTCGCGGATGACGCGTTCGATCCGTTCCCTGAATTCGTCCGAAGCCGACACCACGCGCGCGCGCGTCAGCGCCATGTGCTCCCAGGTCCAGGCCTCGTTGGCCTGGTAATCCGCGAAGGAGACGAGGCTCGACGCTACGGGGCCGGCACGCCCCGAGGGGCGCAGCCGCATGTCGATCTCGTAGAGCACGCCGTAATTGGTGCGTATGGTGAAGGCGCTGATCAGGCGCTGGGTGAAGCGGGCGAAATAGTGTGCGCCCTGCAGCGATTTCGAACCGTCGGAGTCCGGATTGTCGCCGTCGAAATCGTAGAGCAGGATCAGGTCGAGATCAGACGACGC
This sequence comes from Bradyrhizobium sp. 21, assembly GCF_023073335.1. GTDB lineage: Bacteria > Pseudomonadota > Alphaproteobacteria > Rhizobiales > Xanthobacteraceae > Bradyrhizobium. The sequence goes on along the minus strand of NZ_JADPJG010000002.1, from coordinate 440,907 downwards.
GGTCATCTCGCGGCTGCCGAGCCGGCCCATCGCGATGATCGCGGTCTCTTGCCCCTTGATCCGGCCGTGCTGGGCGGCGAAGCGGTCGGCGACGAGGCCGTGCACGGTATGGACGATGCCCTCGGCGACGTCGGCAAAGGCCGTGCTCGCCTGCTGCGCCGAGACCGTGCCTGAGAGAATGCGCGTGCCGATCAGGAACAGGCTCTCCTGCCCGAACAGGCGCAGGCGGTCGAGGAACTCTTCGTAGGAGCCGGCATCCTGCACCGTCGTCGCGAGCCGCCCGGACAATTCCTGCCTGTCGGGCATGGCGCCGAAGAAGCGCGGATCGATGAGGCCGTCCATGAGCTGCGGCTGCCGCGCCAGCATGTCGCCGAGCCGCGGTGCCGCACCCAGCACCAGCGCCACCAGCGCGACGAGATCGCGGTTCTGGCCGAGCAGTGTGATCAGCCGGCCGCCGCGCTGAAGCGCCCCGAGGAAATGATCGAATGCCACGACGGCCCGATCCGGCTCCTCGGCATGAGCGAGACCATCGATCAGGGCCGGCACGAATTCGACGAATGCGTTTCGCGTCGGCTCATTGCGGAACACGCGGTAGTCGCCATTGATCCAGTCACGTAGCGTCTGCGCGACCGCGGCAGGCTTCTTGAAGCCGAGCGTCGCCAGGTGCTGAAGCAGCCGCGGATCGTCGGGGCCTGCACTGTAGTCGTGCGCCGGCAGCTTGGCTGTTCCGGTCGGATCGTCGCCCTCGAACAGTTTTTCATAGTGGCCCTGGACGATCTCGAGCTGGTGCAAGAGGTCGCGGGCAAAGGCCTCGCGATCCGGATAGCCGAAGAACCAGGCGAAACGCTCGACCGCCTCCTTGTCCTCGGGCAGCGTGTGGGTCTGCTCGTCGGCAATCATCTGGAGACGATGCTCAACCCGACGCAGGAATTCGTACGCCGTGGTCAGCTCGTCGCGCGCCGGGAACGTGATCCAGCTGCTGGAGGCGAGCACACCGAGCGCAGCAAGCGTCGACCGCACGCGCAACTCGGGATGGCGGCCGCCGGCGATCAATTGCTGGGTCTGGGCGAAGAACTCGATCTCGCGGATGCCGCCGCGCCCGACCTTGACATTATGCCCTTCGACCGCGACCTCGCTCTGGCCGCGATAGGTCTGCATCTGCCGCTTCATGTCGTGAACGTCGGCAAGTGCCGCGAAGTCGAGATGCTTGCGCCAGACGAAGGGAGCGATTTCCGAAAGCAGCGCCTCGCCCGCCCGGGGATCGCCGGCGCAGGCGCGTGCCTTGATCATCGCGGCGCGCTCCCAGGTACGCCCTTCCCGCTCGTAATAGTTCAGCGCGGCGTCTCGTGAAATCGCCACCTGCGTCGAGGATGGGTCGGGACGCAGGCGCAGATCGACGCGGAAGACGTAGCCGTCATAGGTGCGCTGCTGGAGAATGCGTGCCATCCCCTGCGTCACCCTCACGAAGAATGGCTGGGGTTCGATATCCGCTGCCAGCGTCGTGTGATCGGGATCGAAGAACACGATGAGATCGATGTCGCTGGAATAGTTCAGCTCGCCTGCGCCCATCTTGCCCATCGCGAGCACGATCAGCCCGCAGCCCTGCTCCGGCGCCTCGGGATTGGGCGGCGAGAGTTTTCCGCGTGCGGCTTCCTGCCGCAGCAGGTACTGGAGCGCTGCCTGCACCGAGGACACCGCGACATCGGTGAGCGCCGCGGTCACCCGCATCACCGGCCAGACCCCGCCGATGTCGCACAGCGCGGTCAGGAGCGCGGCCTCAGCCTTCATGCGGCGAAGCAGCCGCATCAATTCGGCTTCGTCGGATGCCGCGAGCACCGCGCCGCCCGCCTCCGCGATCAGCGTGGAGAGATGCACATCCGGATCGCATTCCAGCAGCCGGATCAGGCGCTGCGGATCAGCGCGCACCAGTTCGAACAGATAGGGCGAGAATTGCGCGATTCCGGCCAGGATGTTCCGCGCGAAGGGATGAGCCAGCAGGGCACCGAGACGGGCCGATTGTGCCGGCTCGAGCTCGGCCAGCCAGTTTTCGAAACGTCGTTCGTCGGTTGTGGAAGCGGCAATATGGGGAGCCTCCGCGAAGCGTGCGGCCAGGCTCTCACCATGCTTGTCCGCGTTTCCCGGCGCGGAGTGGTTCATGCCACCTTCTGTGGCACATCCGGCATTGGCGGAGCAACCCTGTCGCCGGCCCCTGCGCGCGCCGGCAGCACCAGCGTGGCGACGAGACCAGGCTGGGCGTCACCCAGCCTCAACTCACCACCATGCAATGTCGCAACCGCCGCGGCGAGGCTGAGGCCGAGGCCGGATCCCGGCAGCGTGCGGCTCGCTTCCAGCCGCACGAAGCGTTCCACGACGTGCTTGCGGTCGGCTTCGGGGATGCCGGGACCGCGATCGGTGACGCTGAGCAGCACCTGGTCGCCCTCGCGCCTGGACTCGATCGTGATCTGCCTGGAGTCCATGCTGACCACGGTTCCCGCCATCTGCGCGACCGGCTTGCCGTATTTGATCGCATTCTCGACCAGATTGGCGAGCGCCTGGCTGATCAATTCGCGGTTGGCGTGAACCGGAGTCGGCTCGCACTTGACCTTCAAGGTCATGCCGTCGTCTTCGGCCAGCGGCTCGTAGAGCTCGTGGATGCCGCCTGCGACCTCGGCGGCGTCGAAATCGTCCATGTTGCCGCGCGCCTGTCCGGACTCGGCGCGCGCGATCATCAGCAGCGCGTTGAAGGTGCGGATCAGGCCGTCGGATTCCTCGATGGTCCGCTCCAGCGCGGCGCGGTAATCGGCCTCGCCGCCCGATTTCGCCAGCGCCTCTTCGGCGCGATTGCGCAAGCGCGTCAGCGGCGTCTTCAGGTCGTGGGCGATGTTGTCGGAGACTTCCTTCAACCCCGCCATCAGCGCCTCGATCCGCTCCAGCATGGCGTTGAGGTTTTCGGCGAGGCGGTCGAGCTCGTCCCCGCTGCGCCCCACCGGCAGCCGCTCGCTGAGGTCACCGGTCATGATGCGATGAGCAGTGCCGCTCATCGCGTCAATACGGGTCAGCACCCGGCGCGCGACGAAGATGCCGCCGCCGAGGCCGAGCACGACGACAATCAGGACCGACCATTGCGCCGCCTTGGCGACAATGCCGAACAGCCGCCGCCGCTCCGCGAGGTCGCGGCCGATCAGCAGCCGGAAGCCATTTTCGAGCTCGGTGACGCGCACGAGCGCACGATGGTCGCGGTCATCGGCGTCTTCGATCCGGCGGTACGCGGTCTCGGTCCAGCCGCGCGTCGCCATCACGCCCGGTGCCAGCGATCCGACATTGCCGGCGATCGCCTGCCCGGTCGGCGTGGTCACGAGGTAGAGATTAGCGCCCGGTCGCAGCGCCCGGTACTCGATCGCGAGCACGAGAGCACGCAAGCCGCGGCGGCCGTAGATCTCGTTGATCTCCGACGTCTCGGCATTGACCGTCTGCGTGATCTCCTCGGTGATCAGCCGCCGCGTATTCCAGGCGAAATAGGCAAGCAGCGAGGCCGCGAACATCGCGAACAGCAGCAGGTAGACCAGCGTCAGCCGGAATGCCGTGGTGCGGACGAGTTTACCGAATGCCGTCACGGATCATGCACCTCGCCTAACGTGACAAAAAGCAGCCAACTGCATCGCCATCCACGCCAAAGCTAGTCAGATCACTGCTCAGCTTACTCTTCATAACAAGCATGAATGTTTGAGCTTCAGGATCAAAAACTAGCAGATAGCTTTTCTTGTCGTCCGCGACCGCAACACAGCACTTTCTCTTCTTGTCGTCGTCTATAACCTCTATCCAATAGGGATCAACGAGGGCTTCCCTGAACGTACGAAGCTCCCGTTCCACTTTTTCGTGAGACCAAGAATTGCCGTATGCACCTTCAGGCACATGATAAACGTACTCATCGATTTCATGCTCAACCGTTTGTCTTAACTTAAAGAGGTCTAGTTGGTCGACCATGGGGTGCCGGCACCACTTACCGAATGCCGTCACGGATCATGTACCCGGCGCCGCGGATCGTGTGCAGCAGCGGCCGCTCAAAACCCTTGTCGATCTTGGAGCGCAGCCGCGAAATGTGGACGTCGATCACGTTGGTCTGCGGATCGAAATGATAGTCCCAGACGTTTTCCAGCAGCATGGTGCGCGTCACCACCTGACCGGCATGCTTCATGAGGTATTCGAGCAGGCGGAATTCGCGCGGCTGCAGCGTCAGTTCGTCCTTGCCGCGGGCGACGCGATGGGAGAGCCGGTCGAGCTCGAGATCGCCGACCCGGTAGAGCGTGTCCTCGGCCGGACCGCCGCGGCGGCGTGACAGCACCTCGACCCGGGCCAGGAGCTCGGCGAAGGAATAGGGTTTTGGCAGATAGTCGTCGCCGCCGGCACGCAGGCCCTTGATGCGGTCGTCGACCTGTCCGAGCGCGGAGAGAATCAGCACCGGCGTCGAATCGTCGTTGTCGCGCAGCGCGCCGATCACCGACAGGCCATCGCGCTTGGGCAGCATGCGGTCGACCACCAGCACGTCGTAATCGCCGTTCTCGGCCATGGCGAGGCCTTCCTCGCCGTCGGCGGCGTGGTCGGCAATGTGACCGACCTCGCGAAACGCCTTCACGAGATAGTCGGCGGATTCGCGGTCGTCTTCAATGATGAGGAGGCGCATCGTGCGTTCGGCGGCGGTCAAGGGGGTCAACCTTCTCTGAACATGGCGCGGGCGGCAATCGCATGCAAGCCAAGCGAACGGGACTTGGGCCATAACTTGGGCGAGAACCTGGGTCGGCAAAAAGGCGGGCGGTGAAGCTGGGGGGACCTCACCGCCCTAGGCCTTCCGACGGAGGGGGGCGTATTCCACCGGAAGGTAGACAGGGGAAGCAAACGTTGCGCTGCTTCCCCGAAGGGCGCCGTCGGCGGGGGCGACCGATGCCGGGCGACACCCTTCATCTCGTAAGCCTCCTGAGGCTAGCCCTTGGCGATGGGCACGGCGACGAAGCGCGACTGGCCGCCGCTCTTCACCCGCATCAGGACGCTATTCTTGTTGTCGGTCCGGGCCATGTTGATGGCGTCGCGGACGTCGCCGGCGGTGCTCACGCTCTTGCCGCCGACTTCGAGAATCACGTCGCCCTCCTTGAAGCCGCGTTCGGCGGCGGCGCTCTTCGGATCGACTTCGGTGACCACGACGCCGTCCTTGCCGGCGCCGGCCACGGAATCGGCGGGCGCGACGGTCATGCCGAGCTTCGGCACATCGGTGCCCTTGCTCGCACTCTTGCCGCTGTCCTTGTCGGTGTCGGCCTTGGCCTCGACCGTGTTCGGAAGCTGGCCAAGGGTGAGGTTCACGACCTTGTCCTGGCCCTTGTGCAGCACGTTGAGCTTCACGGTCGCGCCGGGCGCCAGGCCGCCGATGGTGCGGGCGAGCTCACGGGCGTCCTTGACCGATTCGCCGTTGACCGACGTGATCACATCACCGGACTCGATGCCGGCCTTGGCCGCCGGACCATTCGCCTGCGGCTCTGCAACCAGCGCACCTTCGGCCTTCTTCATGCCGAGGCTGTCGGCAATGTCGGATGTCACCGGCTGAATCTGCACGCCGATCCAGCCGCGGCTGACCGAGCCCTTGTCCTTGAGCTGCGCAACCACGCTCTTCACGGTGCTCGCGGGAATCGAGAACGCGATGCCGACGCTGCCGCCGGAGGGCGAGTAGATCGCGGTGTTGACGCCCATCACCTCACCATTGGTGTCGAAAGCCGGACCGCCGGAATTGCCCTTGTTCACGGGCGCGTCGATCTGGATGAAATCGTCATAGGGGCCGTTTCCGATGTCGCGGCCGCTGGCCGAGACGATGCCCGCGGTCACGGTGCCGCCGAGGCCGAAGGGGTTGCCGACCGCGAGCACCCAGTCGCCGATCCGCGGCTTGCCATCGGCAAGCTTGGCGAACGGGAAGTTCGAGCTGCCCTCGACCTTGATCAAAGCCAGATCAGTGCGCTGGTCGGTACCGATGACCTTGGCGGTATAGGTCTTGCCGTCGTCGGTCGTGACCTCAACCTTGTCTGCGCCGTCGACCACATGGTTGTTGGTCACGGCGAAGCCGTCAGCCGAGATGAAGAAGCCGGACCCCTGGCCCTGTACGACGCGGCCACGGCCGCCACCCTTCAGGCCCGGAACACCATCCGGACCGCCGAAGCGGCGGAAGAAGCGCTCCATCGGCGAGCCCGGCTGGAACGGCGACTGCGCGTCATCGCCGTCATCGTTGCTCGCGGTCTTCTCCTTGATGTTGACCTTCACCGAGATCACCGACGGCTTCACGCGCTCGACGATGTCGGCGAAGCCGATCGGACGCTCGACCTTGCGGACCTCGTTGTTGACCTGCGCATGTGCGGGGCTGGAGAACAGCTCGGAGGGCGAAGTCGACGGGCTGAACCCGTGGACCGCAATCCCGAGGCCAGCGACGACCGAAGCCATCAGCGCAATCCTGCGGGCCGAGAAAACTGAGCGGCGGGGCTGCCGGTAGGACGGAAGGTTCGTGAGGTCGGGACGGTCGGTCATGCAGAGATCTCCAGGGCCTTGAAATCCATTTGGTGCCTGGCGGCGGCACCTTACGAACCTGAAGATGGGGGCTCCCGCCTTACCGTGCGCTGGCGGCGGGGTTAAACTTTTGTAATAAAGGGGCAACGCGATGCGGCAGTTTATCGCAGCCCGAAAGTCGTGATTCCGCAGGAACTTAACGAGGTTCCGGGGACCGCGCTTTGCGCCTTTCGCGTGTCGACCTCGCGACGCGAAATAGCTAGCGCGACGTGGCCTCGTCCGACATCAATGCGGCGAGCCGCGCCTCTTCCTCGGGCGTGAGCGGCGCAGCCGGCACGTCTGCGCCGCTTCGCGCGCGCCGGCGGATTTGCAGCCACAGCGCCAAGCCGCCGCCAGTCAGCAGCAGCGGCGCGAGCAGCCACAACAGCATGGTCTGGCGCTCGAAGCGCGGCTTGAGCAGCACGAACTCGCCGTAGCGCGCGACCAGGAAATCCAGCACCTGCGAATTGCTGTCGCCGGCTGCAATGCGCTCGCGCACCAGGAGCCGCAGATCGCGTGCGAGCGGCGCATCGGAATCGTCGATCGACTGGTTCTGACAGACCATGCAGCGCAGCTCACGCGACAAGTCGCGCGCGCGCGATTCCTTCGCAGGGTCCGACATGATCTCGTCGGGCTGCACGGCATGGACCGCGGGCCAAGCCAGCAGCATCAGCGCGAGGAACGCGACCATCATCCGGCGCATCGGATCACTCCGCCGGCTGCAGGCGCTGCTTGGCCCGCGCCGGTTTTGGCGCGCCGACCCGCAGGCGCCTGTCGGACAGCGACAGCACGCCGCCGAAGGCCATCAGCACCGGTCCCCACCAGATTAGCAGCACCAGCGGCTTGTGATAGATGCGCACGGCGATGGTGCCCTCGGCAGTGGTGTCCCCGAGAGAGATGTAGAGCTGACTTGCGCCGCGCGTCAGCAGCGCGGCCTCGGTGGTCGACGAGCCGCGCGTGGTGAAGTTGCGCTTGGACGGCGTCATCACGCTGAGCGCCTCACCATCGTGGCTGACGTTGAACTCGGCGATCATCTCGCGGTAGTTCGGACCTTGACGCTGAAACAAACCGTCGAGCTTCACGTCGTAACCGGCGACATGGGCGACGTCGTTCTGTTTCATGGTCGCGATATATTCGCTGTTCCAGGTGGTCTCGCAGACGATCCCGATCAGCGCGACGCCGAGGCCGGCATGGGCTAACGCCGAGCCCCAGGCCGAGCGCGGCAGACCGCGTGCCCGGTGCAGCGCCGTTGCGAACGGTAGCCGCACGAGGCCGGTCCGCTCGACAATGTCGGTGACGGCACCGGCAATGACGAAGATGCCGAGCCCGATTGCGAGCGGCGCCAGCGCACTGCCGCCGCGCGCCCAGCCCCAGACGATGGCGACGGCGACGAGCCCGGCAACGCCCGCCGCAAGCAGCCGTTGCGTCACGCCGAGCAGATCGCCGCGTTTCCAGGCCAGCAGCGGCCCGAACGGCACGGCGAGCAGCAGCAGCGTGAACAGCGGGGCGAAGGTGAGGTTGTAGAACGGCGCGCCGACCGACATCTTGAAGTCGGCGAGCATCTCCATCGCCAGCGGATAGAGCGTGCCGAACAGCACCACCGCGCAGGCGACCGTGAGCAGCAGATTGTTCAGCACCAGCGCGCCCTCGCGCGAGATCGGCGCGAACAGGCCGCCCTGCTTCAACGATGTCGCGCGCGCCGCGAACAGCGACAGGCTGCCGCCGATGAAGAGGCACAGGATCAACAGGATGAACACGCCGCGGGTCGGATCGGTCGCGAAAGCATGCACAGAGGTGATGACGCCCGAGCGCACCAGGAAGGTGCCGAGCAACGACAGCGAGAAGGTCAGGATCGACAAGAGAATGGTCCAGACCTTCAGCGCGTTGCGCTTCTCCATCACCAGCGCCGAATGCAGCAGCGCGGTGCCCGCAAGCCACGGCATCAGCGAGGCGTTCTCGACCGGGTCCCAGAACCACCAGCCGCCCCAGCCGAGCTCGTAATAGGCCCAGTACGAGCCCATGGCGATGCCGAGCGTCAGGAATATCCAGGCGACCAGCGTCCACGGCCGCACCCAGCGCGCCCAGGCCGCGTCGATCCGCCCCTCCAGCAGCGCTGCGATCGCGAAGGAGAACGAGATCGAGAAGCCGACATAGCCGAGATAGAGCATCGGCGGATGCACGGCGAGACCGATGTCCTGAAGCACCGGATTGAGATCGCGCCCCTCGATCGGCGGGTTGGCGATGCGCAGGAACGGGTTCGAGGTCACCAGGATGAAGAGATAGAAGGCGCTGGCGATCCACGCCTGCACGGCCAGCACATGCGCGCGCAGCGACAACGGCAGATTGTTGCCGAAGGCTGCGACCAATCCGCCGAACAACGCGAGGATCGACACCCACAGGAGCATCGAGCCTTCATGGTTTCCCCACACGCCGGTGATCTTGTAAAGCAGCGGCTTCATCGAGTGGGAATTCTCATAGACGTTGGCAACGGAGAAGTCCGAGTTCACGTGCAACGTCACAAGCGCAATGAATGACGCTCCGACGAACAGGAGCTGCGCCAGCGCGGTGGAGCGCGCCACATTCATCAGCGCGTCATCGCGCAAGCGGGCACCGACGAGTGGCACGATGGACTGGATCAGTGCCAACGCCAGTGCCAGCACCAGCGCGTAATGTCCTGCTTCCGCAATCACCGCACCGCTCCCTGCGAATTGCCCTGCGCGGTCGTGGCCGCGGGCTTGGCGCCACCGGAAGCCTGGGCGCCGTAATCGTCCTTCCAGTGCCCCTGCTTCTTCAGGGCATCGGCGACGTCCTTGGGCATGTAGGTCTCGTCGTGCTTGGCGAGCACGGTGTCGGCCTTGAACACGCCGTTGTCATCGAGCGCGCCTTCGGCCACGACGCCCTGCCCTTCGCGGAACAGGTCAGGCAAAATGCCTTTGAAGGCGACCGGGAGCTTGGCGCCGCCGTCGGCGACCTCGAACGTCACTGCCAAATTGTCGCCGCGCCGGAGCGATCCCGGCTGCACCAGGCCGCCGAGGCGAAACCGCTTGCCGGGCGCAACGTGCTTCTCGGCGACCATGGTCGGCGTCGAGAAGAACACGATGGAGTCGCGCAGTGCGTTGAGCACCAGCGCGGCCGCGAGCGCGAGCACGGCGAGCGAGCCGCCGATGATGGTCATACGTCGCTGCTTGCGCGTCATGGCGTATCCGTTCCCTGCTCGTCTCGCCCTGACATCGTCATCCGTCGAGCCCGAGTGTCTTGAGGCCTTCATTAAGCTGGCGCAGCCGCGCTGCATCGCTGGCAACCGCCTGGCGGGCATCAGTCGATGCGCCCACCGCCTTGTCGCGATCGCCCATCACGAGATAGGCGCGCACCAGCCGCAGCCAACCCTCGACGTCGTCGCCGTTCTGCTTGAGGCGCGTGGCGAGCCGTTCGACCATGCCGCGGACCATCGCGTTGCGGTCGCCCTCGTTCATGTCCTTGGAGGCAGCGAGGGTCTCATCCGACAGCGCCGGCAACGTCGCGCCGCCACCGCCGACCCGCGCGAGCGAAGTCTGGACGAGAGGGCGCCACGGCGCATCCGCCGGCGCTTTCGCCAGCAGCGCGCGCCAGATGTTGGCAGCATCGTCCTTGCGGCCGTCCTGCTCGGCGGCGAGACCGAGGAAATAGTTCGCCTTCGGATCGTCGGCGCTGAGCGCGTGCGCGCGCTCGAACTCGGTCTTGGCTTCGGCGGTCACGACGCCGCCGGCCGCGGCCGAGATCGCTTCACCGAGATCGGACCGGCGCTCCGCGCTCTCACCATTGTAGGTGAGCGCATTGCGATAGGCGCGCACCGCGTCGTCGAAGCGACCGAGCCGCTGCAGCACCGGCCCGAGCACGTTCCAGCCGCGCCCGTCGGTCGGATTCTTTTCCAGATGCTGCTCGACCTGCACGACCATGTTCTCGAGCGACTGCGCCATGCCGGATCCACGCTCCCGCTGCGCCAGCGGAAAGTCCGGAAGCCTGGGCGAGCCGAGCGGCATGTAGACGCCGATCGCAACCAGCGGCAGGCCGGCAAGCGCCAGCACGGCGGCGGCCCGGCGCCATTTGAGGCTCGATTTCGGCTCCGACACAAGCTCGCTTCCGGCAGCGGCGAGCAGCCTGCGGCTGATCTCGACGCGCGCGGCCGCGGCCTCGGGCGCTGCGATCAGCCCTGTAGCGAGATCACGCTCGATCTCGACCAGCTGGTCCTTGTAGACCGCGACCTCGCTGCCCTGGTTTTGCGCGCGCCCGCTGCGGCCGAGCGGCCAGAGCACGGCGAAAATCGCCGCGACCGTCATCAGCGCGAACACGAACCATAGCGTCATCTGGCAAGCTTCCGGCAGCGCGCAAGCCGCGCCCACAGGTGGCTTTACACCACGGCCGGACGATGCGGCAATTGACAATTGTCAATTCGCCGCGACCGCGCACAGTCCCGAAACGGTGAAAATCCAACGGCTTAGCCGATCTCGAAGTCCGCGCTTTGAGCCGCGTCCTCGCCGTGCCCGTTGAAGGCCTTCAGGAAGTAAGTTCCCGGCTCGATTGCGTCAGGCAACCTGATGCGCAACGCACCGACGGGAACGGTCGAAGCAACCCTGGTGACGGTCTCAGGGAGCTGCCGGCCGCTCGCCTTCTCGACCAGCACCATCTTCGCGCCGACCATCAGCCTTTGATATTTGGCAACGAGGACGCGGTTCTCGATTTCGATGGAGCTAATAACGGGTTTCATGCGCCCACAGATAGAAATTCCAAAAACTTGCACGGCGACCGTAGGGCCCGTCACCCGCACCGTCAACCTCAAATTGTGATCACGAAAATATGCGCCTGGATCAGCTCGCGCGCGACGATTTGCGCTCGCCCGCGGCGGCGTTCTCCGCGGCGCGACTCATCAGCGAGGCGTAATCGTCGCCGAACAGCACCTGACAGAATCGAATCGCCGCCTGCACCTGCTGCTGCCGATAGATACGGACCTTGTGATCGGCGCCGCGCAGCGACTGCACAAGCTGCTCGGTCGACCGCTCGACATATTGCTGAAGGTCGGAATAGGTGCGCAGCGTCACCTCGTTGATCGCGAGCTCGCTCGCGTAATTGCGGCAGGTCGCGACGAAATCGATCAGCGCCACCGTTTCCTCGACCTCGGTGCTGTCGATCCGCGCCCCTGGCGGAATGTCCTTCTCGGCCCGCTGGCGCAGGATGCGGCGGACGCGGCCGGGAACGCTGTCAATCTCGGATTGCAGCGCATTGGAGATGTCGGCCCGGATCGAGGTCAACTGCTTGCCCCAGGCGGAATCGTTGCGCAGGTCGAGCTCGGTGCGCAGGCCGCGGGCGCCGTCGTGCAGCGACTTGAGATTGCCGGCGACGTTGTCGAAATGGCCGCGTTTGATGTCCATGCGCAGGATCGCGGCGACACAGGACAGATCATGCAGCGCGATCGTGACGGCGACGCCATAAGGCGTTGCCGCCACGCGGATCTCGTCGTCGGACGCGGCAATCTTGATGGCGAGGCGGATGATCTGCCACGGCGCGGTCATCCGCTGCACGACGATCGACAGCGCGAAGGGCAGCATCTGCGGCGTCTGGAGGACGGGAATATTGAGCGCCGACGTCACCGAGGCGATCTGGGGATCGCCGAAAGCGCGCAGGGAACGCGGCAGCTTCTCGTTCAGGGTGGCGATGGCGTCGCGGACCTGGAGCACCGCCCCAACCGAAAACAGATCCTCAATCACGTTCGGCGGGCCCACACGGGCGAGCGCGCGCGACTTGTCGCCGCCGCCCGGGCCCGTCAGCTCGAAGATGGCCTCCGCGGCCACCGCCTGGAGCTTCGAGGCCAGCGCTTCGACCTGCCCTGCACTGTCGGCCGGCATGCGCGCGAGCGCCGCCTCGAATTCGTTCAGCTTGTCCGCGGCGCCGTCGCGGCCGAGCCATTGCCAGATCGGATGCAGCGAAGAGCGGCGGATCTGGCCGACCCGGATCGGGACGCCCGCCTCGACCAGGAACGGTTCCAGCACCTGGAACAGCACCCGCGACAGGTCGTCCGTGCGTGGCGGCGGAGCGTCGTCGGCTTCGGTCTTGCGGACGATCTTGCGCAACTGCTCGAGCACGAGGGTCGCCACGGCGGTGTCCTGGCCGCGCTCGAGCGCGCGCTCGAACTCCCGCATCAGCAGCGCCTGCGACTGCGGCGGGAGCTGCGCGAGGTATTCCCTCAGCCGCTCGATCGATGTCTGGCTCATGCGTCCGGGTAATGCACGGTAAAATGGCGGTACATGGGATGCGTCCGGGCGCGATCTTAGGAGGTCCCCACTTAAGAAGCCGTTTAGGACGTGGCTCCGAATGCCTCCGGTCTGCTCCCAACGGGTGCCGATCGCGGCGAATAACCCCTTGGGAACAAAGGATTATATTCCGGGCAGCACCAGTTCGGCGCGCAAGCCTCCGGTCGGCGCGCCGCCGAGCGAGAGGCTGCCGCCGTAGAGCGCGGCGAGGTCGACCACGATCGACAGCCCCAGCCCCGATCCGGGCTTGGACTCGTCGAGCCGCTGACCGCGCCGGGAGACCTGGGCGCGCTCGGCCTCCGACAGGCCGCGGCCGTCGTCATCGACGATGATCCGCAGACGCGGGCCCGCACCCGCCTGGTGCGGCGTCTCCACCAGAACCTCGATGAAAACGCGCGAGGCCGCCCATTTGCAGGCATTGTCGACGAGATTGCCGACCATCTCCTCCAGATCCTGGCGTTCGCCGCGAAATTTGGCCGACGGATCGGCCTCGGCCTCGACCACGATGCCGCGGTCGCGATGGATCTTCTCCATGGTCCGCCGCAGCGCCTCAATGGCGGGCGCGACCTCCGTCACGGTCCCAACGACCGAGACCCGCGCCGCGATGCGCGCGCGCTCGAGATGGTGGGCGACCTGGTCGCGCATCACGTGCGCCTGCTCCATCACCTTGGCCGCGAACGGATCGGCGGAGTGGGCGCCAGCTTCATTCACGATCACCGAGAGCGGCGTCTTGATCGCGTGCGCGAGATTGCCGACATGCGTGCGTGCGCGTTCGACGATCTCGCGATTGGCATCGATCAGCGCGTTGGTCTCGCGCGCCAGCGGCGCGATCTCGACCGGGAATTCGCCCTCGAGCCGCTCCGCCCGTCCGGACCGGATGTCGGCGATGGATTCGGAGATGCGCTTGAGCGGCGCGAGGCCGAAGCGGACCTGGAACACGGTGGTCAGCAGCAGCACGATGCCGAGCGCGGTGAAGGTGCCGCCGAGGTAGTAATCGAAACTGCGCGTCTCGTCGAAAATCTCGGTGTCGTCGCCGGCGACGCTGACGAGAAATTTGCCGTCCGCGCCGAGATCGACGGGACGCTCGACCATGCGCAGGTTCTGTCCCTCCGGACCGTCGACATAAGCGATCCGGATCCCGGCGGCGGGGAGCTCGGTGCCCTGCTCTTCCAGCTTCGGCAGCTTCTTGTCCCAGAGCGAGCGCGAGGAGCGCACCTCCGGCTTTTCGGTGTCGGTGCGCGTGATCTGCCAGTACCAGCCGGACAGCGGCAGCTCGAACAGGGGCTCGCCGAGTGATTGGAATTGGCGGTCCGGCGGCTCGTCGGGGGTGGCGACCTCGGCGATCAGCGTGCGCAGATAGAGATTGAGCCGGCGGTCGAAGGCGCGCTCGGTGGCGTTCTTGTAGACCGACGACAGCACCACGCCGGTGATGGCCAGGATCACCACGAGCCACGCAGTCGCCGACAGGAACAGGCGGTTCGCAAGCGAGCTGGCGGGCATCGGAATGATCCCGGAGGCGCGGGGTGGCATGGCGTCAGACGTCATGACCGGAACAAGGCCCCTGTCGGGCCGCCCGTCAAGCCCGGACGTTTCAAGCGCCCGGCGCAGTCGGCGGGGTCAGGAGATAGCCGAGGCCACGGACGGTCTGGATGATGTCGACGTCGAGCTTCTTGCGGATGCGGCCGACAAAGACTTCAATCGTATTGGAGTCGCGGTCAAAATCCTGATCGTAGAGATGCTCGACCAGCTCGGTGCGGGAGACGACGCGCCCGGAATGGTGCATCAGGTAGGCCAGAAGCCGATATTCGTGCGAGGTCATCTTGATGGGATTGCCGGAGACGCTGACCCGGCCCGTCCTGGTGTCGAGTGTGACGGGACCGCAGCTCAGCTCGCTCTGGGCATGGCCGGTGGAGCGGCGCAGCAATGCGCGGATGCGCGCCAGCACCTCCTCCAGGTGGAAGGGCTTTGCGACGTAGTCGTCGGCGCCGGCATCGAAGCCCTGGACCTTGTCGCTCCAGCGGTCGCGTGCGGTGAGGATCAGGACCGGCATGGTGCGGCCGTTGCGCCGCCAAGCCTCCAGCACCGAGATGCCGTCCTTCTTCGGCAGGCCGATATCGAGCACCACGGCGTCATAGGGCTCGTTGTCGCCGAGATAATGCCCCTCCTCCCCGTCAAAAGCGCGATCGACGACGTAGCCGGCGTCGGTCAGGGCCTTGGTGAGCTGGCGATTGAGATCGGGGTCGTCCTCAACAACGAGCAGGCGCACGCTTCTCTCCAGAAATAGGCCGCATGAAACACCGCGCCAGATGAGCAATTCCGGCGTGAACTGAATATGAACACGGGGAACCGGGCCGCGTTACTTTTTCGTCATTTACGATCTGCGACGCGACTGCGCCCGCCAGGCCACCGGACGAGCCGACGGCATGGCGGGCGCAATGTGCCGCGTTACGCGGCGAGTCGATAGGTGCGAACGTGGCCTCGGCCGTCAGGTCCGGAAGAACACGAACCAGATGACGGCGAGGATCAGGATCGCGAGCCCGGTCGAGATGGCGAGCAGCGCGGCCACTGACGGCCCGGGTTCGCCCTGACGGGCCTCGGTCGCAGTTTCAACGATCTGACGTTGGTCTCGCGTGGTTGCCATGGTGACCTCAATCTCTGGCTGTCGCGTCGGATGGCCGCGACCTCCTTGCGGCGTGATGTCCCGTGGCAACGCGTGATTGGATATGATGTTCCGGCATTTACGGGGGGCAGGCAGCAACCACGCGCCCGGCGGCCGATTAACGCAGTTGCAAGATTTCGCAGTCCGCCTTGCTATGATTCGTTGTTCCCCGATGGTATCCTCGTCAGTTGTCCCTGTTGCGTTTGGAGTAGCCCATGGCCCCCCGCGCCAATTGGAAGGGTTTTCTGCGTTTGTCGCTCGTGACCTGCCCGGTCGCGCTCTATCCGGCCACGTCGGATACCGAGAAAGTCTCGTTCAACCAGATCAACCGCAAGACCGGCCACCGGATCAAGTACCTCAAGGTCGACGCCGAGACCGGTGACGAGGTCACCTCCGAGGACATCGTCAAGGGCTACAAGGTCGACACCGATACCTACATCGAGGTCACCAAGGACGAGCTCGACGACATCGCGCTCGATTCGACCCACACGATCGACATCGACGAATTCGTGCCGAAGGCCGACATCGACAACCGCTATCTGATCCGCCCCTATTATCTCGTGCCGGACGGCAAGGTCGGTCACGACGCCTATGCGGTGATCCGCGAGACCATCCGCAGCATGGACAAGGTCGCGATCGGCCGCGTGGTGCTGACCAACCGCGAGCACATCATCGCGCTGGAGCCGCTCGAGAGCGGCCTGATGGGGACGCTGCTGCGCTATCCCTACGAGGTCCGCGGCGAGAAGGACTATTTCGACGACATCCAGGACGTGAAGCTGACCAAGGACATGCTCGACCTCGCAAAGCACATCGTCGAGAAGAAGTCCGGCGCGTTCGAGCCCGAGCTGTTCGAGGACCATTACGAGAGTGCGCTGATCGAACTCATCAACAAGAAGCGCAGCGGCGCGCCCATCACCGCGAAGGCCACCCCGAAGACCGGCAACGTCATCAATTTGATGGACGCGCTGAAGAAGAGCATCGCAAACGAGAAGGACGCGAGCCCCGCGGCCAAGGTCGCCAAAGAGACCGCCAAGGACACGGTCAAGGGCAAGAAGACGAAGAAGCGCGTCGAAGGCCAGCGCGAGATGCTGCTGCCAATATCAGGCAAGGGCGGCAAGGACGCTGCTGCGAAGGCCGCTCCCAAGAAAGCCGACAAGCCGGTGCGCGCGCCGGTGCGAGCGAAGAAGGCCGGCTAGCAGCATCGCATCGTCTCATCACGCCGTGATGTCTCCCCTCGCCGACCGGCCGACCTGACATGCCGTGGTCGGCTGCGTTCGACGAACCGATTTCCCTGCGTGACGGGCGCAAGCTGCGGACGCTGCAAGAGGCTGCCGATCACATCATGCGACTGCGTGAGGATACGCAGCACGCGAGCCACTGGCAGACCGCGATCGAGACCCTGATCAACGCCGCCGAGACCGGCGGCGGCTGGATGACGTTCGCCCGCATCGCGATGCTGCGGGCGCTGAACGCGGACGGTCAGCGCGGGTGAGTCCGGCGTGGAGCCCAAGAACAGCCTCAACAATCCGTTAAACCGCACCATCGCTTTCAGCGCCCGCCTGCGGTCGCGGGGGCGACACGTAATCGTACGGAAGACAAAATTAACCGTCGATTCCTGCTGTGCGCAGCATGGTCGCCGCTCGATTGAACCCGGGTTGCAGGCTCGTGCAGCAGCAGGACACCAGAAAGAACTACATCGGCATCGTGAACGACACGGCCGAGGAAGAGAACCCCGCCGTCAGCACCGCGCGGGCGCAGCCGCGCGTGGTGAGCTATCTGGTCGGATGCCTTACCGCGGTGCTGAAACGTCCCGGCAAGGCCGCGCCGGGACGCCCGATTTCGTCCTGAGACGGGACGGCGCCATCGCCAAATGCGTGCGAATTGAGTGACGAAACCTTAAGTCAATCGATGACACCATATCAAACGGCAGGTGAGGACCATCCGACCTTCGTTTTGACGCGCCCCCGCAAACATTAGTGAATCAATTTACCATTCCGAAAACGGCACCAGCCTACGTTGGACGGATGAACAGGAGTTGACGATGACTTTGCTCAAGTCATTTCTGGCCGACGAAAATGGTACCACCGCCATCGAGTATTGCCTGATCGCCACCGGCATCGCGCTCGCGATCATCACCGCCGTGAACAACACGGGCAGCGCGCTCCTGAGCAGCAAGTTCAACTCGGTCAGCACGGCGGTGAAATAGCCGGCTTGGCCGACGCGCCACAATCCGACCAGCGTGAGTCCGCGTGCAGCGCGCCGCAGATGCGGCTCCTCTTTCCAATCGACATTCCCATACAGACACGCCCATACCGACACGCGGTTCGTGTTCTCGCGACGGCTTTCGCCCGAGCTTTGCTGTCGTCTTCAGCCCTCTTTGAAGAAAGGGCGCAGGGAAGGCCGGGCGCCGGCTGGCACCCGAGATCCCGTGTGCGGATAAATGCGCACGGGTGGACCACAGGTGACGCCGGGACATCCCGGCCTTCCCTGCGCGGATGGTTTTAACGGTGTCCTTCGTGCTCTCCTCGGGGAGCGATGCACTATTGCCCCCGTCGCCCCGCGGATGACTGATGCGCGCTCCCGGTCGGGCCGCCACATCACCGCTGGGACTTGACGCACAGACCCCGGGCGTCAGGACCACACGACTTCTCCGTCCGCGCACATCCCCGCCGGTCCCCCGATGGCTGGCGTGCGCTCACCGTCGAGGCCGAACGAGGACGCTGTCAGCGCCGTGTCGTATCGCGAGAGCCGGCTGCTCACGGGATTCCCGCCCTGCAACCTGCCCAGCGCGCCGACGCCGTCGAGGCCACCGCATCCCGGCCCGCGTCCCGTGACGGTCGCGAAACGCCCCTTGTAGCGGGCCGAGCTGTTTCGGGTTGTACGGCAAAACAGAATTTCTGTAAATACGAATATTTTGAGCCATGATGGTTGACCCAGCACTAGCGTGTTTCGCCCGTCGGGCAACGCAACGGATCGTAGCCCGTATGGAAGCGCAGCGACATCCGTTGCGGATGTGGTTGTCAGGATGACGCTGCGCTCCATTTGGGCTCCGGCGCTTTGACGATCATCCGAGTCCTGATACTCTTCAGCGGCTCGACGAGCCATGCTGTCAATTGATGAACCAGAACTGCTTGAAGGATGCGGATGAGACGCGTGGCGTTCCTGGCTCTCAGCCTCACGTTTGTGGGCGTCTGGCCGCACGATAGCGCGAGAGGACAGACTTCGGCTGGGCCGCCGGTCTCACTTGCTGCGCCGGATGCATCGCCGCCACGCGCGGGCGTCAAAAGCTCCGGAACTACCCCGGCGGTCTCCGGCAGGGAAGCTTCGACACCCGTGATCGGCGGTCCTCCGCCGGCGCCGAATCCGGCCGCCGACTACGATGGCTTCAGCGTGGGCACCGTCGACGGCAATGACACGTCCAGTCAGCCGACGCCGCCTGTGAGGTCACGCGCAGCAAGCGGCTCCAGATTAAATCTGGATACAGGGCAGTCATCGGTCGATCAGGAAGACGAGGCGTTGAAACGAAAGCTGACGATCTGCAAAAACTGCAAATAGGATGCTTGTGAGCCATGGGCCAACCCGACCTGCGGCTGTGGCGGTTGGCAAGCTCGCTGCCTCGCGGAAATTTCCTTTCCGTTAGCGTTGAGCGCACGGCCATGGCCGCAACCGCTGCATGAGGTTTGATGTTTACGATGTTCGCAGTATGGCGTTGGGTCGTACAGCGGCACCATTGCAGAGCGTAGGCTCAAAACCAGCGGCCCGATGACATGGTTTCTTCAGACAAGCCGATCCTGACAATGTCGGCTCCTCCTGGCTCGGAGCGATCCGTGGCGATCGCCGTTTTTGCGATGCTGGCGGTCGTCTCGTTTCTCCCGGTGCTGCTGACCCCTATCCCCGCGATGGTCGATTATCCCAATCACCTTGCCCGCATGTACATTCTGAGCCAGAACGGCACCCCCGACGCCAATCCGCATTACGAGGTGGCTTGGGCCTTCTATCCCAACCTCGGAATGGATCTGTTGGTCCCGCAGATGGCGCGGCTGATGAGCGTCGAGACCGCCACGCGGCTGTTTCTGCTCCTGAGCCAATCATTGATCGTCGGGGGCGCGCTGCTGCTCGAATGGGCCCGGAAGGGACGTGTCCATCTCGCCGGCTTTGCGGCGCTCGCCTTCCTTTACTGCCTGCCGTTCAGCTGGGGTTTTGTGAACTTCGAGTTCGGACTGGGCCTCGCTCTCTGGGGCATCGCCATCTATCTGATGCTGGCGGAACGCCAATGGCCCCTGCGTTTCGTCGTCAACATGGTCTTCGTCGCTGCGCTGTTTGCGGCGCATTTCTTCTCCCTCGGCATCTACGGCGCAACGCTTGGCCTTTACGAGCTCTCGCGCATGCCCCACCGGCGGATCTCGTACCGGGTCGCCGCCGCACGGCTCGGCGCGCTGGCGATACCGGCGCTCGCCCTGTTCGGGATCATGCGCATCACCGCGGGATCGATCGGAAGCGACGGAACGAGCTGGTTCCTCGAATTCAAGCCGATCTGGCCGCTGCGCATCATGAACGGCTACAATTTGGCGGTCGGGGCGGCGACCGGTCTGGCGCTGATGATCTCGCTGCTTTTCGCCGCAAGACGCGGCGTCCTCAAGCTCGAACGGGCGGGGATCTGGCTCGCGATCGGCTTTGCGTTGCTCTACGTCGTCATTCCCTCGAAGCTGTTCGGGACCTCGTTCGTCGACCTCCGCGTGATTCCCGCGGCGGCTCTGATCCTGCCGGCCTTCTGCTCGCTGTCGCTGCCCAGTCGAGCATCGCGAATGGCTGCGCTCGCCACGATCAGCGGCATCACACTGATCAATCTCGTCGTCGTCCTCACGGTGTGGCTGCCTTACCGCACCGACTATGCGGCCATGATCGAGTCGTTCCACAAGATCGATCGCGGCTCACGAATCCTCGTCGCCGGCACGGACGACAAGGGAGATCCGCCATTCGCCGACCTCACCTCATATCCAATGTATTATGCGCCGACGCTGGCCGTGCACTATGCCAACGCGTTCGTGCCGAATCTCTTCACGGAAGCGGGCAAGCAGCCCGTGCGGCCACGCGAGGCCGTGCGCCGACTTGCCATTCCCTATGGAGGACCGATGCCGTTGGGCGTGCTGACCGCGATCGCGGCAGGCCCGCCGCCGACGGGCATTCCGCCGTTTGTCCGCACCTGGCACCAAGATTACGACTATCTCTATGTCCTTGGGCCGCGGGTCGCAAACCCGCTGCCGGAGCTGCTGGAAGCGCTGGACGCCTCGGAGCGATTTGTTCTCTACAAGATCCGCCGCAGGTCGTAGGCCGAGGCCGCGGCTGCCAGCGTGGTTAATCCGGCATTGCCGCACCGTCGCGATAGCCCTCCCCGCAGTCCGACTCCACCCCAGCGCCGCATACCTTAACGGTTGCGGCAAGGCCGCCTTAACCACCGCCGACATAGACTTCCGCCCCTGCAACGAGTTGGACTCTCCCGCATGGCGGCCACTTTCCCGTCGATCCGCTACAGCCTCGTCATCCCCGTGTTCAACGAGGAAGCCGTGCTGCCGGTCCTGCTGCGCAGGCTCGACCTGGTCTTGTCCCGGCTCGACGGGCCGGCAGAAGCGATCTTCGTCGACGACGGCAGCAGCGATTCCAGCTCGATCGTGCTACGGGCGCTCGCCACGCGCGACCCGCGCTTTCGCTATATCGGCCTGTCGCGAAATTTCGGCCATCAGATCGCCATCACCGCCGGCATGGACGCCGCGCAAGGTGAGGCGATCATCGTCATGGATGCCGATCTGCAGGATCCGCCCGAAGTGATCGAGCAATTGATCGCGAAATGGCAGGAAGGCAACGACATCGTCCACGCCCGCCGCCTGTCGCGCGAGGGCGAAAGCCCTTTCAAGCGCGCGACCGCGCATCTGTTCTACCGGCTGCTCGGCAAAATGTCCTCGGTCGGCATCCCCGCCGATGTCGGTGACTTCCGCCTCATCGACCGCAAGGTGCTCGACGCACTCAGGCAGATGCCGGAGCAGGACCGCTTCGTACGCGGCATGATCGCCTGGCTCGGCTTCCGGCAGACCGAGGTCGCCTTCCACCGCCTCGAGCGCGCAGCCGGCGAGACCAAATACCCGCTGTTCAAGATGGTGCGGCTGGCAATGAACGCCGCGCTCGGCTTTTCCGATCTGCCCTTGCGGTTGGCAATCTGGTGCGGATTGACGGTCTCGGGCCTGGCACTGCTCTACGGCGGCTGGGTGATCCTGTTGTGGCTCAGCAAGGACAGTCATCTCGTCACCGGCTGGTCCTCGACGATGGTCGTCGTGTCCCTACTGTGCGGAATGAACATGCTGATGACGGGCATTGTGGGGCTTTACGTCGGCCGCATCCATGCCGAGGTGAAACGCCGCCCGCTCTACGTGGTGCAGACGCGCGCCGGCTTCGATCGCAACGAGGCGGCGGCCGCACCCGCGATCCACGCCGTCAACGAGTGACCCGGCATGGCTGAGCTCTTCGACGGTTATCATGACAACTACCGTGACGTGGTCCAATCCTCGATCGACTTCTCCGGCTTGCCGCATGATTTCTTCATGCGCGCGAAGGCCGATCTGCTGGCCAATCTGATCGCGCAACGGCTCGACGCAAAGAGGCCGGAAATGCTGGACGTCGGCTGCGGCGTGGGCAGCCTTCATCCCCTGCTGCACGGCATGGTCGGCCGCTTGAGCGGTATCGACGTCTCTTCGGCCAGCCTGGCGCAGGCCCGCGCTGTCAACGGCGGGGTCGACTACCGCGAGTTTGACGGTCGCAGCTTTCCTTTCGACGATGCCAGCTTCGATCTGGTCACGGCCATCTGCGTGATGCACCACGTCGTGCCGGCCGAATGGACGCAATTCATCGCCGAGATGCGGCGCGTGACGCGCCCCGGGGGGCTCGTCTGCGTCATCGAGCACAATCCGTACAACCCGCTGACGCGCCTTGCCGTCGCGCGTTGCGAGTTCGACCGGGACGCGGTCCTGCTCGGTGCCGGCACAACCCGAAAGTTGATGGCCGACGGCGGGCTGCACGAGATCGGTGCGCGCCATTTCCTGCTGCTGCCCTGGGACACCAAACCGGCGCGGCGCCTCGAAGAGGCCCTGAGCGGTGTGTGGCTCGGCGGCCAATACGCCGCCTTCGGGACCACTTGACCTATTTGGGCGACGTATCTCGCCGCTTGTGCACGACCGCCACGTCGTCGCTGTAAACGCGCTGCCATTGGGGGAGCCGGTCGAGCATCGCGATCGCCGGCGTCTCCGGCGCAAGCAGCGTCGCGCCGATCTTGTATTCGTCGAGCAGTTTGAGAAAATCGCCGAGGTCGACCAGCGCCAGGGCACGATTGTAGCGGTTGATGAACGCTCCCCCGTACAGCTCGCCGCGACCGTCGATGAAGGTGGGAATGCCGGCAAAGATCAAATAGCCACCGAAGGAATAATCATTGAGCACGGGCCCCGCCTCGGCGAGGTTGGCTTGCGCGATGGCAGCCTGAGGGGTGATGACCGAAGCCGGCCGTATGTCACGCGCCAGCGCCGCCCCGCTCACCACGATCAACACGCCGAGCGCGGCCAGGTTCAGCCCGCGCGACGAGCCGGCCGCATCGTCCCCGGCCGGTCCGCCGAACGCCCGCCCGAGTGGTGCCGCCAGATAGAGCGGCGCCAGCATGGCGAGCAGATCCGCATTACGGATCTGCGCCAGCGCGAAATGGAGCAGGCCGATCACCACCAATGCCCGCACGACCGGCAGCGTCATGCCGCGCGAGAGCGCAAAGATGCCGGCCAGCAGCAGCAACTCGAAGAAACCGACGTGGCTGAAATCCTGCGGCCGCCATTCCGAGATCCAACCGAGCGCGGGGCCGAGGCCGAGTGTCGTCAGCGGCATCAGCAGCGGCTCCGGCCCGTAGGGCGTCAGGCAGGACGCTGCGACCGCGAGGGCCGTGAATGGCAGCCACCGCAGGACCACGCGCGGCCATTCGCTGCGCTTCTCGCGCAGCAGCGCCTCGAGCCCCGCAGGGCCGATCAGCCCAAGCGCCAGCACCACGCTGCCGTGCAGATTGGCCCACACGATGAGCAGCGGCAGGGCCCAATATGGCGGCGGCCCGCGACGATCCATGCAGCGTACCAGGGCTCCCGCCCAAAGCACCATCACCGGCAGCACGAGGACGTGTGGCCGCGCCAGCATATGCGGCGCCAACAGGATGACGGCCGCGATCACCATGAGCAGCGTCTGGGTCGGCGAAAGCTCGCGCAACAGGAAGTACGTGAACAGGCCAAAGGCGAGCGCTATCGCCGCGGCGGCCACGACCAGGACGCCCGGCCAGCCGAAAAAAATGTAGGCTCCGGCGTAGATGACCTCCGAGAGCCATTCGAAGGTGATCCAGGGCGCGCCGTGCATCGAAAAGGAGTAAGGGTCGCTCGCCGGCAAGGTGCCGTGCGCGATGATCCAGCGCCCGACCTCGATGTGGGAATAGCTGTCGGGATCACTGAGCAGCCGCGGGCCAAGGATCAGCAGCAGGGTATAGACGCCAAGGCTCACCAGCCAGGGGAGCGCCGCACGCGCCGAAAACTGTTGAACCTCGCTGTGCACGGCCTGGTCACTCATGGCGAGCGCAAGGTAAGGCGCAAGCGTTAAATTCTCCTTTGACGTTCACCGCGCCGGGCCCAGCCCAAGATGGCCGGAACCGTTCGTGAACCATATCTTGCCGGCGGGAATCCGCGGGGCCGACGAGCCGGCGCGTTCACCGAATTCACGATCCGCTTGCGGTGCAAGAGCAGCTTTCCGCAGCGTGGCCGCGATGAGCGGTCCCTACTCCGCCATCTCGACGGGTGGCACCGTGGAGGGGCCGGCCAGCGGCCGCTCCTCCATCGCGATCAGGCAGAGCGCGGCGGTGGTCATCAGCGCGGTGGCGGCACCGAACACGTAGCGGAAGGCGTGCCGCATGTCGTCGGCGGGAATCGCGCTGACGGCGCCGTGATGCTCGCCGGCGAGCGGAACGTCGGCGCCGAGCGCGATGAGCAGGATCGCCGCGAACGCCGCGACCGTGAACGAGGACATCAGCGAGCGGAAGAAGTTCATGGCGCCGGTGATGGTGCCGACCTGGGGACGGGCAACCGAATTCTGCAGTGAGACCACGCAGACCGGGAAGGTCGTGCCGAGCCCGAGCGCGAACGCGGCCATCAAGGTCAGAAGCCCCCACAGCGGCAAGGTGGTGAGCGTGAGGCCCAGTGCGCAAATCGCGGCCCAAGAGGTGCCGATGATGGCGACGCGCTTGTAGTGCCTGGCGCGCGCCATGGTGCGGCCGGCAATCGCCGCGCCGCAGGTCGAGACGGCCGCGAGCGGTATCAGTGCCAGCCCCGCCTCGCTGGCGCTGAGGTGGTAGACCGCTTCGTAATAGAGCGGGAGCTGCACGGTGAGGCCGGTGATCGCGCCGAGCCCGCATCCGCCGGCCGTCAACGCGAAGGGCGCAACCTTTCCG
>NZ_JADPJG010000002.1:246171-415836 GCF_023073335.1 Bradyrhizobium sp. 21 | reverse complement strand
CGTCCGCCCGCCGCGCGTGCCACACGAAGGTGACGGCCAGCGCGACCGCGCCACCCACCATCGCAACGACGGTCGGCGACAGCCACGGGAAGCGCGTGCCGCCCCAGGTCAGCACCAGCATGAAGACGACGGCGGAGGCCATGAGCAGCACGCCGCCGAGCCAGTCGACCTTGCGCTTGCGGTGGAACACCGGAATCTTCTTCATCTTCGGCAGCAGCATCGCGAGTGCCGCGGCCGCGAGCGGCAGATTGATCCAGAAGATCATCGACCAGTGCAGATGCTCGGCGAACACGCCGCCGATGACCGGGCCGAGGATGCCGCCGACCATCCAGACGCTGGAGAAATAGGCTTGATACTGCCCGCGCTCACGTGGGCTCACGACGTCGGAGATCACGGTCTGAACCACCGGCATGATGCCGCCGCCGCCGAGCCCCTGGAGGCCGCGCGCCAAAATCAGCATCGGCAAGTTCGGCGCGATCGCGCACAGCACGGAGCCCGCGATGAACAGGCTCAGCGACACGATGATCATGGCCTTGCGGCCGTAGATGTCGCTCAGCGTCCCGAACACCGGCGCAACCGCGGTCGAGGCAAGCAGATAGGCGGTGATGACCCAGGACAGGTTCGAGACATCCTGGAACTGGCGTCCGATGGTCGGCAGCGCGGTGGCGACGATGGTCTGGTCGAGGGCGGCCAGGAACATCGTCAGCATCAGGCTGATGACGATGGTGCGGACCTCGTCCTGTGACAGCGGCGCCGGCGGCGCCAGCGAGGGCGCGTCACTGACGCTGATCACCTCGCTCGGAAGGCGGGACAGCTCCTCGGCGATGTCGTCAGGCAATGTCTGGCTGTCGGCAGATTCGCTCTGCCGTTCGAACTTGTTCATCTTGATCGGACATGGTGCAGCGGCGCAATGCCGCGAAGGATTCGTTCTATGCAGTCCAATGTAGACAGCAAAGTTCTTCTCAGGCAGGCACCGCGGCGCATGGGAGCATCCCACCTCACGGCCATCCCGAAGACGTGATCCGAACCCCCTGTCGGATCAGTCCTTCGGACGTCGCTTCAGGCGCGCCCGCTTCGGCAGCTGCGCCGGCCATTGCACGATGTGGTTCTCGAGTTCGTCGTCCGGAATCTCCACCTCGCTGCCCTCGACCCGGCCGCGCACGGAGACGCCGGCCTCATGCACGGTGTCGGGATCGCCGGAGACCAGCGGATGCCACCAATAGAGGTCGCGCCCCTCGGCGACCAGCTTGTAGCCGCAGCTCGGCGGCAGCCAGTTCAGGGTGCGGACATTGGCCGGAGTCAGGCGGACGCAGTCCGGAACCTTGTCGGAGCGATTCGGGTAGTCCTTGCAGCCGCAGGTCGCCCCATCGAGCAGCTTGCAGCCGACATGGGTAAAATAGATGTCGCCGGTGCCGTCTTCCTCGAGCTTGTTCAGGCAGCAGCGCCCGCAGCCGTCGCACAGGCTCTCCCATTCGGGCCCCGACATCTCTTCCAACGTCTTGGTTTTCCAGAAGAATCCTTCCTGGCCTGAAGGTCGTTTGGGAGCTGCGGTCATGGGCCTCAACAAAGGTTCGAAAGAGCTACGGTTGGTGCCATCTAGGGCGTCCGGCCATGGCGCTGCAAGCAACGCCCGCGTGAGGCCCGTAGTGAACCGGGGTCAATTAGGCCTGTTGCTCGAAATCGCCAGCCTGACCATTGGTTTATAGGCCCTGCTCGGCTAGAAGGAACAGCAAGTCCCCCTCGGACGCGAAACGGGCGCCTTGGGTTTGCCGCAACATTCCCGCAAGACGTCTCGATGCCGCCCCGGCCGGGTGCTTGAACGCTTTCGAAGCGAGCCTCAAGGGTTCTAGGTGGTCCAGAACACACCATCCAATTGGAAGAGCCGCGTCCGGAATTTCTTTCTGGACCTGGATGCGCGCATCGACTCCTCGCTGTTCTCCTCGGCCAAGGGCATCCGCGAGCTCTACGAGCGCTACTCGACCTTCATGGACCGCTTCTATGTCGGGCGGTGGAAGCGCTGGGTGTTCATCGAACCGCTGTCGGAAGCTGCGACCCTCGGCCTTGGCGGTCTGGTGGTGATGCTCACGCTCGCCATCCCCGCCTTCCGCGAGACCGCGGACGAGGACTGGCTGAAGAAGTCCGACCTCGCGGTGTCCTTCCTCGACCGCTACGGCAACCCGATCGGCAGCCGCGGCATCAAGCACAACGACTCGATCCCGCTGGAAGATTTTCCGGACGTGCTGATCAAGGCGACGCTCGCCACCGAAGACCGCCGCTTCTACGAGCATTTCGGCATCGATATCGCCGGCACCGCCCGCGCGCTCGTCACCAACGCCCAGGCCGGCGGCGTCCGCCAGGGCGGCTCCTCGATCACCCAGCAGCTCGCCAAGAACCTGTTCCTGAGCAACGAGCGCACCATCGAGCGCAAGGTCAACGAAGCCTTCCTCGCGGTCTGGCTGGAATGGCGCCTGACCAAGAACGAGATTTTGAAGCTCTATCTCGACCGCGCCTATATGGGCGGCGGCACCTTCGGCGTCGACGGCGCCGCGCATTTCTACTTCAACAAATCGGCGCGCGACGTGACGCTTGCCGAAGCCGCGATGCTCGCCGGCCTATTCAAGGCGCCGACCAAATACGCGCCGCACATCAACCTGCCCGCGGCGCGCGCCCGCGCCAACGTCGTGCTCGACAATCTCGTCGACGCCGGCTTCATGACCGAGGGCCAGGTGTTCGGCGCCCGCCGCAACCCCGCCTTCGCGGTCGATCGCCGTGACGAGGCTTCGCCGAACTATTATCTCGACTACGCCTTCGACGAGATGCGCAAGCTCGTCGATACCTTCCCGAAATCCTACACCGAGCGCGTGTTCGTGGTTCGGCTCGCGATCGACGCCAACGTGCAGAAGGCGGCGGAAGACGCGATCGAGAACCAACTGCGCCAGTTCGGCCGCGACTATCACGCGACGCAGGCCGCGACCGTCGTCGGCGACCTCGATGGCGGCATCCGCGCCATGGTCGGCGGCCGCGACTACGGCGCCAGCCAGTTCAACCGCGCCACCGACGCCTATCGCCAGCCGGGCTCGTCGTTCAAGCCGTACGTCTACACGACCGCGCTGCTGAACGGCTTCACGCCGAACTCGATCGTGGTCGACGGCCCGGTCTGCATCGGCAATTGGTGCCCGCAGAATTATGGCCATTCCTATTCCGGCGCGGTGACGCTGACGCAGGCGATCACGCGCTCGATCAACGTGGTGCCCGTGAAACTGTCGATCGCGATCGGCCAGAAGGAGCAGCCGAAGGCGCCGAACCCGGCCAAGATCGGCCGCGCCAAGATCGTCGAGGTCGCCCGCCGCTTCGGCCTCAAGGCGCCGCTGCCCGACACGCCGTCGCTGCCGATCGGCTCCGACGAAGTCACCGTGCTTGAGCACGCCGTCGCCTATGCGACGTTCCCGAACCGCGGCAAGGCCGTAACGCCGCATTCGGTGCTGGAGGTGCGCACCGGCGCGGGCGATCTGGTCTGGCGCTGGGACCGCGACGGGCCGAAACCGCGGCAGGCGATCCCCGCCTCTGTCGCCTCCGACATGGCCGGCATGATGAGCCACGTCGTCAGCGAAGGCACCGCGCGGCGCGCAGCGCTGGACGGCATTCCGACCGCGGGCAAGACCGGCACGACCAATGCCTATCGCGACGCCTGGTTCGTCGGCTACACCGGCAATTTCACCTGCGCGGTCTGGTACGGCAATGACGACTATTCGCCGACCAACCGCATGACCGGCGGCTCGCTGCCGGCGCAGACCTGGCACGACATCATGGTCGCGGCACATCAGGGCGTCGAGGTCCGGGAAATCCCCGGCATCGGCATGGGCCAGAAGCTGCCGCCGCATCCAATGGCAGCGCAAGCGAACGCGGCGCCGAAGGTGCTGGAGACCAAGCCCGGTCCGCCGCCCGTATTGACCAAGCGTGGCGCAGACATCTTGGTGCGCGTCGAGAAGCTGCTGGACGACGCGGCCAGGACGGCGACCAAATCGACCGCCAACGACAGCAAGCCCGCCTCGCCGGCATCATCGACGAGCGCGCTCGCCTTCCCGAAGAACTATGCGGAAGAGAATGCGAACACATCCGCTCCGCGCAAGAACTGATCGAAACCCGTGCGGCTGATCCTGATCACATTGACGGCCCTTCTGCTCGCGAGCGTCGTGGGCGTCGGCGCGACCTGGATGACGACGACGCGCGGCACCGAGATCGGCGCGCTGACCATCGGCCCCTGGACCGCCCGCCCGCGCACCGGCACTGCCGACGTCGATCCCTATTCGCGCGCCACCATTGTGCGCAGCGGCGAACTGCCGATCGGCACCGGCGACGGCGTCGCCTTTACCGCGACCGCCGACGACAAGAAGAAGGCGCTCGACGGCCGCTGCGATGTCGTGGTCTCCGGAGTGACGCCGCCGGCACGGTTCTGGACGCTGACGCTCTATGACCGCAAGGGTCACCTCGTCGCCAATTCGCTGCAGCGCTACGGCTTCACCAGCCAGGAGATCGTGCGGCAGTCCGACGGCTCGTTCGAGATCCGCATCGCCTCGCGCTCGCGCGCCGGCAACTGGCTGCCGACCGGCGGCATCGAGCGCTACGCGCTGATGTTGCGGTTCTACGACACCCCCGTCGGCGTCGCGACGCGCACCCAGCGCGATGCGCCGATGCCCACGATCTCAACGGTGGGCTGCTCATGATCCGCCTCCTGTTCACGATCGTCGCGGGCGTGGTGCTGGGCCTCGTGGTCCATCTCGTCAGCGTGCTGGCGCTGCCGCGGATCGCGACCCAGGACGCCTATTCGCGGCTAACGCCGATGACCAAGCTCAACGGCGTCACGCAGCTTCCGCTCGCCGATCCCAACACCTCGCCGATGCCGTTCATGGACCCGGCCTTTGCGCTGGCGATCTGCCGCTATGACCTCACGGGCGGACCGATCAAGCTCACGGTACCCGTGAGCCAGGCCTACACCTCGGTGTCGTTCTACACCCGCAACGAGATCGCCTATTACGCGATCAACGACCGCTCGGCGGGCCGGAAGGTGATCGAGCTCGATTTGATGACCGAAGCCCAGCACAACGAGCTGCCCGAGGATGAGGAGATCACCGCGGCCGACCGCCTGATCATCGATTCCCCGAGCACGACGGGCCTGATCGTGATGAAGGCCCTCGCGCCCGAGCCCGGCCTGATGCCGCAGGCGCAAGGCTCGCTCGCGGCCGCCACCTGCGCGCCGCAGACCGAGGCGCCCGCCAAGGCCGAGGCACCGCGCGGCCGGCGCTGACGCGCGGCCGTCTTGGCACGCTCAAAACAAAAAACTGAAAAACAACCCCATGCACAGTAGCGGGGGCGTTGAAATCATTGGGCTCTTCAGTCGACGATATGAAGCTGGCTGCCCGTGCCACTTCGAGGCGCCGGGGGCGGGGGAGCAGTTTGACACGTCGGGCAAAACACTGGCAGAATGGCAGCATCGAAGATTTCGTCATACCCGCGCGGAGCCATCCGCCGCGGGTTTTTTCATGTCACCGTCAGTCGGTCTTCGCGCCTGCTTTCGTGGTCTTCTCCGCACGAAGCAACAGAAGCGCGAAAAACGCGGAGAGCGAGGCGAGCGCACTGATCCACAGCGCGGTGCTGCCGAAATGCTCCACCATCAAGCCCAAAGTGAGCGGCGCGAAAGCGCCTGTTGCCCGCGCTGGCAGCGAGATCATTCCGACGCGTCTGCCGAATCCGACCGGACCAAAGATCGCCAATGGGAGCGTGCCACGGGCAATGGTGATGATGCCGTTGCCCGCCCCATACAGCACCGAAAAGGCCGGCGCGAGGAAAGGGCCGCCTGCGACCAGCGCAACGATGCCCAGCGGATTCATGAGCGTGGCCAGCCTTGCCGATAGAAGCGGATGAAACCGGCCGAGCCATCCTGCTTCCAGGACGCGAGCCGCGACCTGGGCAGGTCCAACCAACGCTCCCGAGACCAAGGCTTCGGCCGGCGTCGCGCCGAACGCGACCAGCATCGTCGGCAGGATCGCCGAGACTCCGGAACTGACGAAACTCGTCGCTGCGAACATGTAGGCCAACACCACCATCGAGAACGTCTCGCTCCGGCGTTGGGATTGTTGGCTCGCGCCCGTATGCGGTCGCGACGCCTGATCCAATGGAGCAGCACGCGGCAGCGAGAGATTGAGCGGCAACGCGAGAGCGATATGGATCGCCGCCCACACCTGGCAGGCGACACGCCAGCCATATTCCGCATCCAGCCAAGTCGTGAGCGGCCAGCCGAGCGTGCTGGCAAAACCGGCGATCAAGGTTATTCCGGTGATCGTGCGTCGCGCATTGGTGCCATAGATGCGCGCAAGTGTCGCGAAGGCCGCTTCATAGAGGCCCATGCCCATGCCGATCCCCAGCAACGCCCAGGCTGCGATCAGCACCGCCACGCCGTGGGCCACGGACAGCAAGAGCAAGCCTGCCACAAAGACGAGGTTCGAGATCGCAAGCAGGCTGCGCCCGCCGAACGTATCGATGGCATGCCCGACGCGGGGGCCGAGCAGCCCGGAGACGACGAGCGCGCCCGACAGCGCGCCGAACACGTAAGTCGGCGCAAGACCGAGATCGCGCGCGATCGGCCCGGCCAGGACGGCCGGGAGATAGTAGCTCGACGCCCATGCAACGGTCTGTGCGGTCCCGAGCGCGGCAATCAGACGATAATCTGCACCGCGGTTCATTCGGCGCGCGCAGCCGGCGCCTTCGGCGAAACCACTTCCCCGTCTTCCTTGACGAATTGACCGATGATGGGCGCTGCGAGGAGATCAAGGACGACCTCGGACGGCCGGCACAATTTCACGCCCTTGGGCGAGACCACGATCGGCCGATTGATCAGGATCGGATGCGCCATCATGAAATCGATCAGCTCGTCGTCGCTCCATTTTTCGTTGGCAAGATCGAGCGCGGCATAAGGTGTGCCTTTCTCGCGCAGGAGCGCACGTGGCGTCATCCCCATGGCAGCGATCAGCGAGATCAACTTGTCGCGCGCGGGAGGGTTCTCGAGGTATTCCACGATTTCGGGCTCCTCCCCGCTTTGGCGGATCATTGCCAGGGTGTTGCGCGACGTCCCGCAATCGGGATTGTGATAGATCGTGATGGTCATCGGATTGATTCCTTCGCGGTTTCAGCGCTCCGCAAGAGCCATGTCATGAATGCCGCCGCGACCATGGCTCCCAGGACTTCCGCGACGATGAACCCCGGCAGATCCTGCGGGCGGATGCCGGAAAACGTGTTGGTCAATGATCGCGCGATTGCGACAGCCGGATTGGCGAAAGACGTGGACGCGGTAAACCAGTAGGCGGCCGTGATGTAGAGCCCGACCAGCCAAGGAATTGCGGCCTCACGAAACCGCAGGCCACCGATGATCGTTGCGACCAGTCCGAACGCGGCGACGCATTCGGCAAACCATTGCGGAAATCCGGTCCTTGCCTTCGCGGAGACCTCCAGCAGCGGCAGGCCGAACATGGCGTGCGCCACTATGACGCCCAGGATTCCTCCGAGCACCTGCGCCGCGATGTACTGGGCGGCGTGCGGCGGACGTAGTTCGCCCTTGAGCGTGAACACCAGCGTGACCGCCGGATTGAAGTGCGCGCCGGAGATTGGTCCGAGGATCGTGATCAGCACTACCAGAATGGCGCCGGTCGGCAGGGTATTGCCAAGCAGCGCCAGCGCCACGTCCTTGGTCAACGTCTCGGCCATGATGCCGGAGCCAACGACGGTTGCGACCAGAAGCAAAGTGCCGAGGCCCTCGGCCACAAGACGTCTCGGCAGGTCGAAGTCGCGCATCATGCACGCGCCTTTTGCTTGGTCGTGTTCTTGGTCGTGTTTTGGGCCGTGTTCTTGGCCTTGTTCTTGGCCTTGGAAGGCCCGCAAGGGACATCTGCAAGCGCCGGTGCGCAGATGTCCGGGTGGCCCGCGCAGCAATCCTTCATCAGGAAGTCGACGAGATCGCGCAAGCCGGAAAAATCCGCCGAGTAGATGATCGAACGCGCCTCGCGACGTGGCACGATCATGCCGGCATGCTCGAGGTCCTTCAGGTGGAAAGACACGTTGGATGGCGATACTGCAACGGCCTCGGCGATCACCCCTGCTGCCATTCCGGCGGGCCCGGCCTGGACCAGCAACCGCACGATGCGCAGCCGCGTCTCTTGCGACAGCGCGGCGAAGGCGGTTCGGGCTTGACGCTCCTCCATATTTCGACAATCCTACAATTCAAGAATCATTGAAACGAGGATAGCAGTCATGGATGCGCTTGCCAATACCCGCTCGGTCGTCGGTGCCCTGCTTCCGGTGGAGGAACTCTCCTCTGCAGCGCTCCTGTCCTGCCTGGATGCGCACAAGGAAAAGCCGCTGATCTTCAGTTACGACGGCAGGGACGTGCGCCCCAGCTACCACGTCACCGAAGTGAAAACCGGTCTGTTCCGGGGGCTCGATTGCGGTGCGAACCCTGAAAGCTGGAGCGAGACCTTCATTCAGCTCTGGGATATCGAAGAGGAAAACCGGGGCCATATGCCGGCGGGTAAGTTTCTCGCCATCATCCGCAAGGTCGACGAGGCCGTCGGCTTCGATCCGCTGGCAAAGCTGACCTTCGAAGTCAGCGACGGTGTGCGACCCATGCAAATCTATCGTGCGGAACGCATTGATACCGGCGATGCCGCGATACGGGTCTATCTCTCGGCGCGTCCGTCGAGCTGCAAGCCCCGCGACCGCTGGCTCCAGGAGCAGCAATCCTGCTGCGCACCGAAAGCCAAACAGCCCTGCTGCGGTTGATGCTGCTGTGGCTCGGTAGCAAAGGCGCTTGAACGCGTCGGGCAAAACGCTGGCAGGATGGCACATCGAAAGGTCGTAACACCCGCGCGGAGCCGTCCGTCGCGCTGTCGCAGTTGCGGGTCCCGGCAAAGCCCCGTGGGGATTTCCGTCACGGGGCCATTGATGTTCACGGGCATAAGGCGCGAGCTTGCTGCGAGCCTTGCCGCGAGCCTTGCTCAGCCGAGGCTAGTAGCACGGTCCGTAGGGCGCGTACCCGCAGCGCGGCCTGGCAACCACCGCGCCACCGACGACCGCTCCGCCCACAACCGCTCGCCTTGTGGTTCGACGTGCGACGCCGGCGACACTCACGGGTGTCAGCGGTCGTCCAACACGTGCTTGCGCGCTATCAACGGATAGCGAGAGGCCGTCATTTTCTGACCAGCCGACCGAACCGGAAACCCCACACGCGAGGACGGCGGCAACCAACAACGCCCGCTTCAGGCTGATGTGTCTCATAGCAATCTCCTTCCCTGTCAGGAAAGCGACTGTCCCTGACCGACCCCGGGAAGGCTTGATCTGTGTCAACGTTCTCGCAGGCGAAAGCATGCGGTCCGGTGCGTTGCGTCGGGAACCGAGCTGAAAGCCATTTGTGCGTCCGGCCGGTCGCGGACCTATTCCGCCATCTCGCGAAAAGCCGGTCGGCATCAGCGCCACCGGTGCGATCCGGCGCCAGCGTCGCCATCAACGCAACCGCAGCATTGCTTGTGCGCCGACGGGGAGCATGGTAGCGATGGGCTTCGGGTCAAATACAACCGCCCGACAAGCTTTCGAGCCAAGCGTTGTTTCGCTCCACTACGGAGGTGAAACATGTCTTGCAACAGCGCCATTGGCCTGGCCGATAGATCCGGCGCCGCCTTCGGCCCCTCTCCAAATCTCAAATGGCTCTGGAAAATTCCGCTCGCGATCCTGAACGGACTTGAACGGCGCCGCCAATACAACGAGCTGCTCGAACTCGACGACCGGATGCTCGCAGACATCGGTGTATCGCGAACGACCATTGCGGTCGCGCGAAACTCTTCCTTCTTTGGTTCGCGCGACAGTCGGTGATTGTTCGTTGTTCTATCGATCAGGTGCCGTCCCCGGCCGTGCGGGGGCGGCGCCTGCTTGTCTCCACGCATCAGACGGCTCGAAGCCCGCAGCAAAGGGCCAAGGCCACGCCATCCGCTATCTTGAGTTCGCCCCTTCAAAACTCCAGCTTGTCACGGATGGCCTCGATCCCGGCTCGCGCGCACGCTTCGTCCGCGTCACCGCCCGGAGCCCCGGATACGCCGACCGCTCCGACCAGAGAGCCGCCTGCTTCGACAATCAGCCCGCCTGCGATGATGACGGCCCCGGGAAGATTACGAATGCCCGACTGCATCATGCCCGGCTGGCTGATCGCGTTCAGCTCGGTCGTGCTGGTCTTGAACGACGCGGCTGTCCACGCCTTGCCGGATGCCGTCAACGGGGTATGAGCGCCTGCAAAGCGATCGCGCAGCATCACTTGCGGGACGCCGGAGCGATCGACGACCGCGACGGCAACCTGATAGCCGCGGCTGCGGCAGCTGCCCAACGCAGCGCGCGCAAGATCGAGCGCCAGCTCCGGAGTCAGTGATTTGGAGGCCACGAACGCTTCTTCCGCCCGCATTGGGCTCACGGACGCGATCAGCAGGGTGATCGCGACCGGCAGACATCGAACATTCATGGCCAGCTCCGGCAAAAGGTGGACAAACGCCTATCTGATTTCACCATATGCCAGATCATCGAACAGCGTCACGCTATCCGCCTTGGTCCACAGGCCGATCATGCCCGCGTTCGCGATGGTGGCGTCCTCCACCTCGAATATCGGCTGTCCGTCATAGGTCACCTTGAACCGGCTTCCCGCGAAATCGCAACGCAGCGCGTGCCATTGCCCTGATGTCACGGGTGTGTCGACGCCATAGCCGCCCTTGCGACCGACGATCCCCAGCGACGTCCTGACGCCCTTGATCGTCTTGTAGAGCACGACATTGTCCTCCAGCGCGTTGGCCCGGACGACGTAGTAATTGTCGGCGTCCTTCGCGCGCCAGATGAGTCCCGCGGCGCGGTCTTCCGACCCGGTGACCGCCTTGAATTTGACCTCGACGAAGCCGTCGCGAACGGTCGTACCGTTCTTGATGGCCACCGGAAACGTCGCTCGTCCGGATTGCTTGAGAACGTTCGGTTTGCTTGGCGCCGAGGGCTCGGCCTCGACTGTCCATTTCGGCTGCCCCTTGCCGGTCATCGTCAAAGTCCACCCCTCGGGCGGCATTCCGGCAGGAGCGTCGTCAAAATGCAGGGTCTCGGCCACGGCGTTTCCTCCCATTATCAAAGTCAGCGCGGCGAGTGCCGCGATGAGCCGACGTCTCCTTCTCGATCCTGGCTCAACTCTTCGTACTGGCGGTCTTGTCGAGGGCCGCCCGCAAGCCCTCGGCCAGCTTGACGGCATCGTCGGTCGCCCAGAAATGCATGAAGAAGAGCCGCGGCTGCTCATCCAGCATGTGGCTGTGCAGCGCCGTCACCTCGATACCGTGCGTGCGTAGCGCTACGACGACCGGGTTCACCTCGTCGCCGGTCAGCACGAAGTCGCCGGTGATGGCCGCCCTACCCGCGCCCGTCGGCTGGAAATTGATGGCGATCGCGACGCCCATCGCGCCGACGGGCGTCAACAACATGCCGTCTTCCGTGATGGGATCGCGCCGCTTCACGTTGAACTGGTAGACGCCCCCGTTCGCCTGCCCCTTGACGCCAATGATCTGATCGAGCTTCGCGGTGTCGAGGTCGATGGCGGGCGGCGGGTTCGCCGGCGCCGTGACCGTCAGCGGGGTCTTGCTTTCGGCCAGCGCATCATGGATCGCCGAGGCCAATTTGACGGGATCGCCATGGCCGGCGACGTGCATGTAGAACGTGGCCGGGCTCGCACGCAGCAGATGATTGTGCACGGCGGTGATCTCGAGCCCGCTCGCGATCATCTTCGCCATGACAGGATTGATCTCGGTCTCGAGCAGCACGAGATCGCCCATGACCATGGCGCCGCCATGCGTAGGTTTGAACGCGATCCAGCCGCCCAGCGCCAGCGCCGGCTTGATCGCAACCCCGTCCAACGTCACGGAGAGATCGCTGCGGGGAAAGCCGTAACGGCGGACGTCGTCCGAGACGGCGGGCTTGCGACCCAGGGTCTCGTCCACCTTCTGCCAGTCGGCATCCTGAGCATATGCCGGGATGAAGGAGCCGAAGCGAAATGCAAGAAGACAGACACCAATGCCGACCACGGCCCAGATGATTTTTTTCATCGTGCTACTCCTCACCTTCAATTTCGCTCTTTGACCTGGCCGCTGCTGTCGACGACGAGTGTCACCGCCTTGCCGTTCTTCACCGCCTTGGCGGTGATGCCTTCGGCCGTCGACTTGATATCGCTGACTTGCGCGTAACCGGCCGCCTGGATCCTGGCGACGAGCTCCTCCTGTGTCAGGGCGTGCGCGCTCGACAGCCCGCCCGCGACCGCAAGCAACAGAACCGTGCGGAAGATTGGTCGTGTTCGCATGATCATTCTCCTGGTTTGTCCTGCCCCAAGTTTTCTTGCCCCAGGTGAAGTCCGTTTCGCGATCTTCCCCTACGCGATGCCCACAAGGCGCAAGAGGCCGCGGGCATTAATGTGCACAGCGACGCGACCGGCGCGGACGCCGTGCCAAAAAGTCGAGCCGGTCTGACGGATGAAATCGGGGATGTATGATGACATGCTGCGCCCTTGGTGATCAGGACGCGATGCTTGGGCATGTCGCCTCACGGGGAGATCGCACATCCCCGAGCCCCAAGTAAAAACCCGAGAGCGGCAGCTGTCAACGGGCGTAGGCTTTCAGGCGGCCCAGCGACGTCCCCGGCGAACGTCACAAAGAGTTCACTGCTCCGCGGAACCCCGCCAGCCACGTCTTGAAACTCGCGGACGGGCTCGCTAGTCTCGTTTGCGTGGGGACAAAGCAGACTCCCCGTGAGGCTTCGGTCCAAGCTCTGCGCAGCACGCCATTCGTGGAGCTTGCGCATGGACATCGAACGACGCCCTTCTCACCAACACACCGTCGCCATCCTCTCACGCGGAGACGCTGCCGCGCGCCGCGACGCGACGGCCCAAAACAGCCGCTTCGCGCATCTCTTTGAGGCCCTCGCCACCGTCGGCATCGAGGCGCGCCCGGCCATCTATGATGAAAGCTTTGCCGAGGACGTCCGTGAACAATTGCTCGCGGTGGACGGCGTGCTCGTCTGGGTCAACCCCATTCAAGACGGTCGAAATCGCGCTGGTCTCGACGCGCTGCTGCGCGACGTGGCCGCACGGGGCGTGTGGGTCAGCGCTCATCCGGACGTCATTCTCAAGATGGGCACCAAGGAGGTACTCTATCGTACCCGCTCGATGGGGTGGGGATGCGACACCGCTTTGTATCAAACTGCCGATGCCATGCGCGCCGAGTTGCCGACACGGCTCGCCAGCGGTTCGCGCGTGATCAAGCGCAACCGGGGCAACGGCGGCCAAGGCGTGTGGAAAGTCGAGCGGCTGCCGACCTCCATGATCAAGGTGCTGGACGCGACCAAGGACGCGCCCGAGGAACTGACGCTGGATGATTTTCTCCGTCGCTGCGCGGAGTATTTCGAGAACGGCAGCGTGATCGACCAGCCGTTCCAGCCTCGCCTGAGCGAGGGCGTCGTACGTTGCTACATGGCAGGCGATCGCTGCGCCGGCTTTGGCCATCACAAGGTCAAAGCCCTGGTTGATTCGCCGGCCGCACGCGCCGAGGCCGGACCACGGCTCTATTCGTCCAACGCAGACCCGCGCTTCCAGCGGCTGCGTCGGTTGATGGAGGACGAGTGGACGCCCCAGATGACGTCGTTGCTGGATATTGCGCGACTTGACCTGCCTGCGATTTGGGACGCCGACTTCATGCTTGGCCCGGTCCTTCCCGACGGGACCGACAGTTATGTACTCGGTGAGATCAATGTCAGCTCGGTGCATCCTTATCCGGAAGAGGCGCCTGCGGAGATCGCGAGGCGCGTTGCCGATCGGCTCCGGCGCAAGCTTTGACGCATGCTGACGGTCCGCGCGCTCAAGCGCTTGCACATCTCCGTTTCATTCGACTTGCAGGACGGCGAATGCGTCGCCCTGCAAGGGCCCTCCGGCGTCGGGAAGACCCAACTCCTTCGCTCGATCGCGGATCTCGATCCCAACGAAGGAATGGTCAAACTGGACGGAACGCTCAGAGAGGCGATGCCCGCCCCTGCCTGGCGAAAGCGAGTGACCTACCTCGCCGCCGAACCGGGCTGGTGGTCAGACATCGTGCAAGATCATTTCGGCGGCTGGGATGATGCCTTACCGCTGGTCAAGAGACTGGGGTTACCGTGCAGTTGCGGTCCCTGGCCGGTCCAAAGACTTTCGACTGGAGAGCGGCAACGGCTGGGGCTGGTGCGGGCGCTGATGCTGCGGTCGCAGGTTCTTCTACTGGACGAGCCGACTTCGGCTCTCGATTCGGCATCAACGGCGGCCGTGGAATCCTTGATCGCGGAACGCATTTCGAATGGAACGAGTGTCGTTTGGAGTACTCACGACAACGCCCAGGCCCGCCGCGTCGGGTCGAGGGTCCTTGTGATGAATGCCGACGGCGGAATCGAGGAAAATCGGCCGTGACTTACATTCACCTGGCATACGGCGATTTGGTCCTGCCCGCGCTCCTTGTCGTCATGGACGGCGCTCTCTCGCTTGCTCTCCGCCTCAAGCTTGAAAAGCAGCTGGCCATCGCCACCGTGCGAATGGTGCTTCAGCTGGTGCTAATCGGATACGTATTGACATTCCTGTTCGCCGCGGTCTCACCGCTCTGGACCGCTCTCACCGCCGTCACCATGGTTCTCTTCGCATCACGGGAAATCGTCGCTCGGCAAAAGCGACGCCTGTCGGGTATCTGGAGCTATGGCTTAGGGGCGGGATGCATGCTGCTCGCGGCCGGTACCGTCACGATGTTCGCGCTTCTGACGGAGCTACGCCCGGATCCCTGGTATCATCCGCGCTATGCGCTGCCATTGTTAGGCATGATCCTGGGCAACACCATGACCGGGATAAGCCTGGGCCTGGACGTGCTGACGAATAGCCTGGTGCGCGAACGGGCCGCCGTCGAAGCTTGCCTTGCTCTTGGCGGTACTCGGTATCAGGCGTTGCTGCCGGTCCTGCGGGACGCAATGCGGAGCGGGCTGATGCCGACCATCAATGCGATGGCTGCGATCGGCCTTGTCTCTTTGCCGGGGATGATGACCGGTCAAATCCTTGCAGGCGTCGAACCGATAGACGCCGTTAAGTATCAACTCTTGATCATGTTCTTGATCGCCGGCGGCACGGGATTGGGAACTCTCGCCGCCGTGATGGGAGGCGCTCGACTTCTCACCGATCACCGGCATCGATTGCGCATCGATCGAATTTCCACCGCCGAGTAGAATTGCGCCAATCAACCGTCCGATCGTGGTGATGCCCAAGGGTGCGCGCTTGTCCCGGCCCTCGGAAGCGGTGATCGATCTCCTGGATCAGCCCGCCGGCCGCTTCGTGAAGGAGGATTGCGAGGGGGTCGAGGCACGATGATTGCCGACATAGCCTCGCTCCCGTTTGCCGCGCCCTAAAATTTCAGGGTCGTGCGTAATCCGAAGACCGAGGCATTTCGCAATGCCTTTCCCGGCAGCGGACTTGCCGGAG
Organism: Bradyrhizobium sp. 21; assembly: GCF_023073335.1. Classification (GTDB taxonomy): domain Bacteria; phylum Pseudomonadota; class Alphaproteobacteria; order Rhizobiales; family Xanthobacteraceae; genus Bradyrhizobium. The sequence goes on along the minus strand of NZ_JADPJG010000002.1, from coordinate 400,250 downwards.
CCGTCGCGCCACCCCCGGGGTGAACGATGTATTGAAAGTTGGGCTGAACGGTCCAGCCGTCCTTGATCTGATATTGGTAGACGGCCGTGAGCAGCCCCTCGAAGCTCCGCACCGGCCAGCGCGGATCGACGAACCTGCCATAATCGGCATCGAGCGCCTGGGCACGCTTTGAGACATGCGCATACCCGGCGGCAATGCCGAACTTGTCGTCGGGACGCGCATCGCTGAGCCCGATGAACTCGACGCCGCCGTCTGCATAGGCATCGACCAGGTTGCGGTCGGCCGGCGCGCCGGACACGCGCGCGAAAATGCCGATGCCGCGATCGTCGCTGTTCGGCACCCGATAGATCTGCTGCTCGAACACCGCCCAAGCTCCGATATCGCCTGACAGGAGAAGCGGTTCGCCGCTGCTCGTCGGCGCGGCCAGCGAAACGCCGTTGGATGCGAAGCGCTGATCCCCGAACGATCCGAAATGGCGCCAGCCGCCGAGCTTGATCTGGCCGGTTAAATTCGGGTCACCCTTCCTGTTGTTCCAGGCATATTGGACCTGGCCGAGCAGAAGCGGTGGATCGTTGACCCGGAAATTCACGCCATACCGGTTGCGCTCCTGCGGATCGCCCGGACCGGGACCGGCCTGATCGCCGTCGAAAATCGCGCCAAGAACGGACAATTGGTCGGTGACGTTCCACAGCAAGCGCGCGCCTACCGCCGCCAAAGGCGGCGACGGTCCGCTGCTCGGCAGGACAATCGAGGTGATCGCCGGCCAGCCCATCGAGGCGTTGGTGAAAACATCGGTGTATTTGGTGTTGAAGAACTCGCTGTCGGCTGCAAGCTGGCCGAACTTGAGCGATACTTTCTTGTCGCCCCATTGCTTCTCGAAATAGGCCTCGTAGAGTCGCGTCGACGGCAAGGCCTCGATCCCGCTGACGACGAAGAAATTCTGCAGATTCGAGCGCGAGAGGCCGTCGCCGTGGATCTGAAACATGTTGGCGTGAAAGGTCAGCTTGTCGAGACCTGCGAGCTTGTCGAGGTCCACGTCGACGGCGAGATTGAGCCTGCCCTCGTAGATCGCACCCTGCTTCAGGCCGCCGGTCCGATTTCCAAGCCCCTCGCCGATATAGGTGGCCGCAAGCTTCACCCCGTATTTTTGCCAGGGGTTCGGCAGCAGCCCGAGCGTTTTCTCCTCGATCGTGCTCTCGCCGGTATCGGGATCGGCAGGCTTGTCGTCGTCGGTTTTCTTGTCCTCCTGAGCCGCGGACTGGGCAGCCGCAATCAGGCAAGCACCAACGATCAACGCCCGCAAAGTATGCCTGATTGCTTTGGCGGCCACGCTCTCCTCCCGAGCGATAAATGACGCACGCCGCAGACCGACATTCAAGTCGGTCGTCGAACAATCAGAGCCGGCGCGGCAATCCGGTTCCCACGCTGTGAACTACCGCACGCGGGAGGACGCGCTATGTTCACTTCTGCACTTTCGATCGTCAGATCTTCGGAATCTTCGCCCGTTCCACCACGCCGGTCCATTTGCTGATCTCGGTCTCGATCAGGGCCTTCATCTCTTCCGGCGTGCTGCCGCGGACTTCGCCGCCGACGGCGGTCTCCAGCCGCTGCTTGGTCTCGGGATCCTTTAGCACCTCGAGCGTCGCGGCATTGAGCGCCGCCATGATGGCGGGCGGCGTTCCCTTCGGGGCCAGGAGGCCGGCCCAGGTGCGCACGTCATATCCTTTGATGCCGGCTTCCTGAACCGTCGGAACGTCGGGCAACAATGCGGTGCGCGTCGGCGAGGTCACCGCCAGGCCGCGGATCCCACCGCTCTGGATCTGCGGGGCGAGCAGGACCGGCGTGCCGACGATAACAGGAACCTCTCCGCCGAGCAGGGCGGTGACAGATTGAGAATCGCCGCGATACGGCACGTGCACGATCTCGACGCCGGCGGCTGCGTTCAACAGCTCTCCTGCAAGATGGTGCGTGCTGCCGAAACCGACCGATCCGAAGGAAAGCGCGCCAGGTTTCTGCTTTGCCAGGGCGACGAGCTCGCCCAGCGATTTTGCCGGGTAGTCGCTACGCACCGCGATGACGAGCGCATAGTAGACCAGCGTCGAGATCATCTCGAAACTCTCGGCCGGCTGGTAGGCGAGGCTCTTGTAGGTCGCCGCGGAAATGGCGTGAGCGCCGGTGACGAGGCCGAGCGTGTAGCCGTCGGGTGCGGCCTTCGCGATCGCATCCGCCGCGATGTTGCCGCCGGCGCCGGGCTTGGCCTCGACGATGACCGGCTGCCCGAGCTTTTTCGAGAGCCCGTCGGCGACGATGCGCGACAGCGTATCGGCCGCCCCACCCGCGGCAAATCCATGCAACAGCCGGATCGGGCGCGACGGATAATTGTCCGCCGACGCCGGGGTGGTTGCGAGAAAACCGCCAAGACAACCGCCAAGAAAACTACCAAGCAGAAAAATGGCCGCAGCAAGCCGCTTCATCCGTCGCATGGATGCTTCTCCCTTTGATTGTTATGTCGTTGGCCGCAACGATGCGGCGTTCTTCAAGTCGTCGTCGGCTCGCCTAGCGGGCGAACTCGGTGCATTCAGGTGACGGCGGCATGCCCCAGACGTCGCGCGGCAGGCCGACCCAGACTTTTGGCCGCTGCGGACGATCGCGATGCCAGGGACGCGGCTCGAAATAGCCGAGCGCCTCGTCGGTCATGCGGTCGAGATCGCAAAACAGCTCGACCAGATGCCCGTCGGGATTGCGGTGATAGATCGCCGTGTTGTGGCCGGGACCGTGACGGACCGGTCCCCAGAGAACGGCAAGCTTGTGCCGGGCGAGATGGTCGCAAGCCTGCTGCATATGGGTCGGGCCGCGCAGCTCGAACGCGACATGATGCAGGCCGCGGTCGGGGGCGCGGGCGAAGTTCAGCGTGTGATGTTCATAGCCGCTGCGCATGAAGACGAAGCGGTCCTCGATCCAGTCCGAGACCCGCAGGCCCATGAATTTCGCATAGAACTCCGAAGCCGCGCGCGGATCGGGCGTGCGAAGGGCGACATGGCCGAGCTTGGTGACGGCAAGCGCACCGATCCGCTCCTGCGCGGGCGTCGGCGTCCAGCCCTGGATCAGCTCGAAGCGTGTGCCGTCGGGATCGCTGAACGACAACAATTTGGAAACGCCAGGCAGGGGATCGCTCTGGAGCTCGGGCCGCAGATCGGCCTGCTTCAGCGCGGCACCCAGCGCCTCGATCTGGACGTCGGGAGATATCTCGAAGCCGATGCTCGTCAGCGCCGCGTCGCCGGGCTCGATCACCAGCGAAAGCTGCTCGGAATCGTTGGCGAGGAACGTGCGGTCTCCGTCGCGGCCGACGAGGCCAAGCCCGATCACGGCGCGATAATAGTCGAGCAGCCGCTCGGGATCGGGCGAGGCAAAGCTCGCGTGCCGAAGCCGGGTGAAGCGTGCAATGGGTGCTTGTGTCGTCATCGTGCAATCCACCCCCTCATGGCGTCATGATGATCTTGCCGAGCGCGGAGCCCTGCTCGAGCAGCGTATGGGCCTTGCTGACTTCGTCGAGCGTGAGGACCGCCGAGATCGCCGGCTTGATCGCATTGCGGCTCAGCGCATCGATCACGTTGCGCATCAGCGCGCGACGCCCGTCCCGATCGTGGTCGTAGATGTGGAAGGAGAAGCAGCGTATCGCAGGACAGATGTCGAGATGGTCGCGCATCGCCGCCATCAAATTCTCTTCCGGCAATCCGGCGAAGGCATTGTACGACAGCAGCGTTCCCCATTTGCCGAGCGCGCCGAGATAGCCAGTAAACTCGGGACCGCAGACATGATCGAGCACGAGGCCGACACCCTCGCCGTCTGTCAGTTCACGCGTCCGCGCCACGACGTCCTCGCGGCGGTAGAAGATGGTGTGATCGGCGCCGTTCGCCTTCGCAAACGCTGCCTTCTCGTCGGTCGAGACCGTGCCGATGACATTCATCTTGGCGAGTTTTGCCAGTTGCACCAGCGCGGTGCCGACGCCGCCGGCAGCGCCAATCACCAGCACGCTCGCGGGTGCGCGCGGATGGCGGCATTCGTGCAGCAGCGCGTAGGCGACCTGGTAGTTCGACAGGCATACGGCGGCTCGCAGATCGACATTGTCGGGCAGCGCGTGAACGGCGTCGGCGGGCGCCACCACATAGTCGGCATAGCAGCCGCCGCGCTGAGACAGATCGCGCGCGCTCAGCAGCACCTTCTGGCCGATCGCAAACCCCTCGACGCCGGGCCCGAGCGCGGCAATGCGGCCCGCGACGTCATTGCCGGGATTGGCCGGCAGCGGCGGCATCCATTTGTAGATTCCACGGCGGATCAGCACATCGGGCTGCCCCACCCCGAATGCCTCGGCCCGGATCTGCACCTGGCCGGGACCGGGCACAGGCGCCGGAAGCTCGACCAATTCGAGTGCATCCGGCCCACCCGGCTGACGCACCAGCACTGCCCTCATGATTTCACTGCTCCCCCGCCTATATTTTCGAAAATCATATCCTTTACGAAAATTATTGCAAGATGCTCGTTGGCGCGGCATCTTGGGGCATCGATTCAATGACAGGCACCATGCCCGACAGCGCCATTCGCCCCCGCAAGGAATTCGGCAAGACCATTGCCGCCGACATCACCCATCGGCTGCGCGAGGAGATCATTACCTGCGCCCTGGCGCCGGGCGAGCCGTTGCGGTTCGACGTCCTGCGCGAGCGATTCGGCGCGAGCTTCACGACGCTGCGCGAGGCGCTGACCGCGCTCGCCGCCGAAGGCCTGGTCGACGCGCAGGAGCAACGCGGATATCGCGTGGCGCCGGTCAGCCGCCGCGATCTGGTGGAGGTCACCGATGCCCGGGTGCTGATCGAGGTGGAACTGATCCGGCGCTCGATTGAAAGGGGCGACGACGATTGGGAAATCGCCGTCATTTCGACCCTGCACAGATTGAAGCGGATCGAGCAGCGCGATCCCGAGCACCCGCTGCGCGATCCCGAATGGAAGATCGCCCACCGCCAATTCCACCAGGCACTGGTGTCCGCTTGCGGCTCAGCCACCCTTCTTGCCATTCGCGCCGAGCTGTTCGATCGCGCCGAGCGCTATCGGCATCTGTCGGCCAATTTCCGGCCGCGCCCGCGCGACAAGGCCGGCGAGCATCAGGCGATCATGCAGGCCGCCATCGCGCGCAATCCGGATCTCGCGGTGCAATTGATCGAGACGCATATCCGCACGACCGCCGACAACGTCGCGGCATACGCCGGGCACCTGCTCGACACCGAATAGGCTGCCGGCTTTTTGCCGCGGTGGGCTTGCGTCCCGACATATTTTCGAAAATAATGCACGTCATCGAAAATATCATCCTCTCAAGCGAACCCTCGGGGCAAAACCATGAAGCTGCTGTCGTTTTTGGACGGAAATCGGGAAAGCTGGGGCGCAATTGTCGAAAATGGCGTCGTGGATCTCGCCCGCGCCCTGCCCCAGTACCCTGCTCTCGCGGACTTTCTCGGCAGCGATGACTACGCGCGGCGCGAGGCCATCGTCGCCGGGCACAAGCCGACCATGGCGCTCAGCGACGTCAAATATCTTCCGGTGATCCCGCGCCCCGAGAAGATCGTCTGCGCCGTGCGCAATTATCTCGACCACCACAATGAAGCGGTGGCGTTCGGCATGAAGCGCGAGATCACAGAGTTTCCGCCGATCTTCCTCCGGGTCTGGCGCTCCCAGGTCGCGCACAACGCGCCGGTGATCCGACCGAAGGTCTCGGACAATTTCGACTGGGAAGGCGAGCTCGCCGTCGTCATCGGCAAGGGCGGTCGTCACATCAGCCAGGCCGACGCCTGGAGTCACGTGGCGGGTTACTCGATCTACAACGACGTCAGCGTTCGCGACTGGCAGCGTCACGCCCAGCAGATCGCCTCCGGCAAGAACTTCGTCGGCACCGGCCCGTTCGGACCGTGGCTGGTGACGCCGGACGAGATCGGCGACCCCACCAAGCTGAAGCTCGAAACGCGCGTCAACGGTGCGGTGGTGCAGTCCTCCGACACTTCGATGCTGATCTTCTCGATCCCGCGGCTGATCGAGTACAGCTCGACCATCTTCGACCTCGTCCCCGGCGACGTCATCGCCACCGGCACGCCGGCCGGCGTCGGCTTCACCCGCAAGCCGCCGGTCTTCCTCAAGCCCGGCGACGTGGTCGAGGTCGAGATCGAGAACATCGGCGTGCTGCGCAATCCCGTCGTCGACGAAGCATAGAGCCTGCGCATGTCCGCCTACGACATTCGTAAGACCGCGCTCAACGTCGAGACGGTCTGGCATGAGCGCGGCCCTCGGCTGGAGAAGCCGCTGCTTGTTGGCACCGCCGTCGCGGTGATCCGCAATCCCTTCGCGGGCCGCTACGAGCCCAATCTGATGCCGTTTCAAGCTTCCTTGCGTGAGCTCGGGCGCGAGCTCGCAACGCGACTGATCGCGCAGCTCGGCGGCGCGGCGCACGTCGAGGCCTATGGCAAGGGCATCATCGTCGGCGAGGACGGCGAGCTCGAGCATGGCGCCGTCTGGCACGAAGCCGGCGGGCACGGCATGCGCGAGGTGCTCGGCCAACCCAAAGCGATCGTGCCGGCGGCAAAGACCATCGGAGGTCCGGGCACGCGCCTGATGGTCCCGCTCGGCCACATCCACGCGTGTTATGTGCGCAGCCATTTCGGCACGGCGGAGATGACGCTGTGGGATTCGCCACGGCGCGACGAGATCGCCTTCGGACTCGTGATGGCGACCGGCGGCCGGCCTCACTCGCGCATCGGGGGCCTCGCGGCATCCGACATCTCCGTGCATGATGGGCAGCGCTGACGGGCGCGATCAATGCGTGCCGCACCGGCAGCGTTCGTAGTCGACGGGATCGTGGCTGTTGACGATCGTGACGCGGTCGCCGTGGTCGCGTTTCAGCGCGCGCAGCCGCGCCTGGTTGGCAATCCGCATGCCCCGGTCCATGTCGCCCTTGCGCTGGAAATAGCCCAGCATCAGCGGCATGCGGGGCGATGCGTCGAGCTGGGCGTGATGGAAATAGCTGTCGCCGGCATGCAGCAGCCATCTGTCGCCTGACCGCACCGCGATGCCGCAATGGCCGAGCGTGTGGCCGGCGAGCGGGATCATCAGGATGTCGGCGTCGTTGTCGCCGAGCGCGCGCACGCCCTCGAAGCCGAACCAGTCTTCGCCGGCTTCGCCGTAGAATGTCCAGCTCGGTCCGTGGCTCCACTGTCCGGTGACATAGCGCCCCTCGGGCGGCGCCGGCTTGCGCAGCACCGCCATGTCGTATTCGGCGCGGTGGACGTGGATCGCGGCATGGGGAAAGTCGGGCACGCCGCCGGCGTGATCGCGATCGAGATGCGTCAGCAGCACGTGACGCACGTCTTTGGGTGAATAGCCAAGCGCCTTCACCTGCTGCACCGCCGTCTCCGCCGGATCGAGCCTCGGCGCGGTCTGCCGCAGCCATCGCCGACCCAGCCGCTCGGGTGCTGCGATATCACCAAGCCCAATGCCGGTATCGACCAAAGCGAGCCCGCCATTGGTCTCCACCAGCAGACAATGACAGACCAGGCGGGCGCGCTGGAACAGGCTGCCGGAGCCGTTTACGAGGCGCCGCCCCATCGGACACATCGTGCCGGTGTTGAGATGGTGGATTTTCATCGCGCGTCCCTGCCTGTTGCGAGCAGAGCGTTCTTGTCATCGCTCGATCCATAGGTAAAATATAGATTATTGATGTCATCTCTAGGACGATCCTATGGATATCCGCGAGCTTCGCTATTTCGCCGCCGTCTACCGCGAACGCAATCTGACCGCCGCGGCACGCACCTGCTTCGTGTCGCAGCCATCGATCTCGACTGCGATCACCAGTCTTGAGGCCGAGCTCGGCACCACGCTGTTCATCCGCCACAAGAAGGGCGTTGCGCCGACGGCCTCGGCGGAGCAGTTTCATGCACTGGCCCGCCGCATCATCGACGAGACCGATGCCGCGCGCAGCCTGTTCAGGAGGCCGGCGACCAGGACCACCGTCACGCTGGGCCTGATGCGGACGCTCGACGTGCCCAGAACGATCGCGCTGCTCAAGCCGCTGACGGCCCGCGCCGACATCGCGCTCCGCCTCGTCGGCAGCGACGAGCGTGCCGATGCGCGGATCATCTCGAAAACCATGCTGCGCAATGACGAGCATTTCGTCGCGCTGTGGAGCGAGCGCTATGTCGCGGTGCTGCCGCCGTCGCATCCGCTGACGCTGAAAGAGAAGCTGCGCGCCGTCGATCTCGCAGATGCTCCGCTGATCGACCGCTGCCATTGCGAGCAGAGCGAATTCTTCGGTCGCGCTTCAAAGCGGGGCCAGACCGCGGCGATCGCGCAATCGGAAGACTGGGCCATGGCATTGGTCGCGGCCGGCGTTGGCATCGCCATCGTTCCGGAAGGCGTGGCGCGCGGCAATCCCGACGTCGCCGTGCGCGAGATCGAGGTCAAGGTGAAGCGCGAGGTCGGGCTCGCCTATCGTGCCTCGGTGCCGCTGGCGGATGCGCTGAAGGATTTTGTCGGCAAGCTCCAGAAGCAGCGCACCAGGCCCGATGCAATCAAGCGCCGGCGCACAGCCGCAAGATGATCAGCCCTTGAAATGATCAGCCCTTCGAGACGACCGCGCGGCCGTAGGGCGGCTGGGCCGCGACCGGGGGGTTGGCGGTCTGGGCTGCGAGCTCACCGATCAGCCGGTCGGCATCGGCGGCCATGCCGTCGGGCGCCTGGATCACCAGCCGCTCCAGACCCCAGCGATAGGACGAGACGCGCTGCTCGAGGCACTGCTGCACCCATTGGATGATCAGCGAATTTTCCTGCATGCGCTCGACCGCGTCCTCCTTCTCCTTCGGCGAGAGGCCGGAGACGCGTGCCATGCTGGCATTGCGCTTCTTGTCGAGGTCGATGACGCGGATCGCGGAGCCGAAGAACGGCTCGAAGCGGGTGATGTCGTTGCGCACGTCCTCGATCATCTGCGCATAGCGCGAGGAATGCGAACGGTGCGGCTCGTCGATCAGCGTGCGTCCATACATGGTGCGGTCGAACACGATCTTTTGCCGCCAGGGCGAGGGCAGCGCCTTGTAGTCGCCGAACACGCTCTTCCAGGCAGGCCGCGACAGCGGCGGCTCGATCAGGGGATAGGCGAGGTCGCGCAGCTGGCGCTCTTCGTCGGTGAGCTGGAATTGTGACGGCTTCAGGCCGACGCTGGAGGTGACTTCCGCGCCCAGCCAGCGATGCATGTCGTCGCTGCGCATGTCGGCGCGGGTCCGGCCGAAATCGCCGCCGCTACAGGCGGCGAGGCTCGCGCCCAGCAATGCGAGCAGGACGGCCGTCAAGAAAGGCCGGATCTGGCGGAGGTTTTCCGGCATTGCAAATGCCGAAGGCTAGCGGCGGCGACGACGGCGCCCCGGCGCTGTGCCCTGCTCCGGCCCTTGATCGCCGCTGGTTTCGTCGCTGTCGCGCTCGATGCGGATCACGGGGAGGATCAAAATCGTTCCCATGCCCGCGCGCGGAGCCACGTCCCCCGACGAGCCCACCCGGCGACCGGCCGGAAATTCAATGATGGTCCCCATGTCAGCTCTCTATCAATTGCCACGCGACCCGGCGCGCTCATGCAACGTGCATTCATTAAGATCAGTTCATGGTTAACGGGGTGTAAACGGGCCGACCCGGACCGTAACCGCACGGGCCGGACCCGTCGTCCCGTTGCGGCACGGGAACGCTTCAAAATACGCCTTCGGCTTCACGCCTCGTTTTCCTTAACGAGCCTTTAAAGGGGGCTGCGATAGGCTGCCTGCGAGTATCTTTTCCAGGTCGCGTATCTCTCCATGACCAAGTCGCTGTTTCCCGGATTCGACGGGCTGATGAACCTCTCCCGTCGCGAAGGCGTCGATGTTCGCCCGACGCTGCTGCGCGTGCTCACCGACCTCTACGTTCAGGCGCCCGCCCACAACGCGGACGAGCAGCGCCAGTTCGTCGAGCTCGCCACGCGGCTGATCGACCAGGTCGACGATGCGACGCGCGCGGCCGTCAAGGCGAAGCTTGCGATCTATCCGCAGACACCCGTCCCGGTCCTTCAGAAGCTCGGGCTGGTCGCGGCCCAGGAAGGCCGCAGGGTTCCGCTCGCGCGCGAAATCCCGGCTCCGGCGCCTACCCCCTCACCCGTCCGCACGCCGACCGCCGCCGAGCTGCGCATGGCCGCCAACATGGCGATGCAACCGAAGGAAGCGGCTGAGATCCACGACATGTTCTTCGGCGCCGCGGCCTCGCAGCGCGCGTTGATCCTGCACAATCTGGCGCAAACGCCGCTGAAGGCCGCGCCGCGGATTCCGACCGTGCGCGCCAAGCGCGCGATCCAGATCCTGGAGATGGCGGCGATTGCGGGCGACGTCGAGAATTTCACCTTCGAGCTCGGCGACAGCCTGATCCTGCCCTCGCGCGTCGCCGCCCAGATCGTCGACGACGCAAGCGGCGAAGCGCTCGCGGTGGCGGCGCGCGCGCTCGACATGCCGAGCCCGGTGTTCCAGCGCATCCTGCTGTTCTTCAAGCCGGAGATCGGAAACTCCGTGACCGACGTGTACCGGCTATCGCGGCTCTACGATCGCCTCAGCGACCGCTCGGCGCTGGTGATGCTGGCTGCGTGGCGCGGCTCGACGCTCGCCGTCACCCGCGCAAAGTACCAGCCCTCGCTGCATGACAGCGAGCGCCAGCGCGCGCGTGCGGGCGCCAGCCAGACGCGCCCGGGCGTGCAGCCCGGCTCCGCGCCTGCGGTGCGGACGGGCACTGATGGATCGGACCGCTAGGTCTTCGCCAGTTCGAGGAAATGCCGGCCTGCCCGATCCTCGGTCTCGACGATCCAGGCATCCGGGTCGAAGCGGACTTCCTTGGTCAGCCGCTCTTCGACAGCAGGTTCAGGCATCGGCTGCGCCGCAAGCGGGACAAAGAAGCGATCCACCGGCCGTCCGTCATCATAGGAGGTCTGTGGCGCCGGCACGTACAGCATCGCATTGCCGTCGAGCAGCGACACCTTGACGAACACAGCGCCCGCCTCTTCGGCTCCGCGACGGCGCACCGCGCCGAACACGCCCTCGGTCTGGCAGCGGCGCAGATAGGCTGCGACCCAGATATTTGATTTCAGACGCATGAGCGCACGATAGGCCAGTGCTGCAATCAGCACCAGCCTTCGCGCAAGCGTAGCGACTATTCGACGGGATGGCCGATGGCGGCGCCGAGTTCGCGCAGCAGGCGCTCGGACACTTGCCCTGTGACCTGCATCTTGTGCTCGCGCTCGAATTTCTGAATCGCGGACTGGGTCTCGCCGCCCATCGTGCCCGTGATCTTCAAATTCCCGTAGCCGTATTCGGACAGCGCGCGCTGCACGCCGGCGATACGCCGCGCGGCCGGGCCTTGCTGCACCGGAATCGGCGCCGGCGGACGTGCGACGGCAACGGACGGCGGCGCCGAAATCGTTTGCTTGACCAGATTGGTCATGGGATCGGCCGTGCGCGGCGTCGATGCGGTCGCTTCGACGGGCTTCTCCGGCGGCTTCTCCGCAGGTCTGGGCTCGGCGCGAAACTCCGTCGCTCTCGGCTCGAGCGGCGAGGTATCGGCGCCGACGGGACGCGGACGCGGCAACGGGTTCGGCAGCGGCAGGGACGACGGCGCGGGAAGATTGATCACGGTGCCGAACATCGGCGCCGGATGCCGGCCGGTCTGGAGGAACAGCGCATTGGCAACGATCGCGCTGATTGCGGCAACGGCGACGAGACCGGCCAGCGTATCCTTGGGGCTGTGCAGCAGCACGCGCAACACGAGATTGCGCTCGGTCTCGACGTCGATGACCGCGGCCTTGGCGCCACGGCGGCGCGGAGCGGTTTCGTCCTTGGCAGACTTCTTAGGCACTTTTCTTCACCAGAGCGGGTTGGTCCTGAACTTGGTCGTGCGACTCCTGACGCAGCACCGGCGTCAGCGTCGTGATCTTGCTCTCGCCCGCCTCGGACGTCTTTCTATCCGACATCATTTTATCAGACGACTTTCCATCAGACGACTTTCCATCAGACGACTTGGCTTGCGGCGTGTAGACGAGCGGCAGCTTGACGGTGACGGCGGTGCCTTCGCCGAGCCTGCTTTGTACCGTCAATTCGCCGAGATGCAACGCCACGAGGCTCTTGACGATCGAAAGACCAAGACCAGTGCCTTCGTGGCGTCGCTGATAGGTCTTGCCGGCCTGGAAGAACGGCGCGCCGATGCGCTTGAGATCGTCAGGCGCGATGCCGATTCCGGTGTCGCTGATGCGCAGAGCAAGCTGCGAGCCGGACACAGCGGCTGTTACGGTGACCTGACCGCCGCGCTCGGTGAACTTGATGGCGTTGGCGACGAGGTTGAGCACGATCTGCTTGAAGGCGCGCGGATCGCCGGTCATGACGGGCAGGTCCTGCGGCGCATCAGTAACGAGATCGACGCCGTTCTCCCGCGCCTTCAGCGCCAGCAGATTGCAGCAATGCATCAACGAAGCGCGCGGCGCGAACGGCTCGGACGCAATCTCGAAATTGCCCGATTCCATCTTGGACATGTCCAGGATGCCGTTGACGACCGAGAGCAGATGCTGGCCGGAATCGTTGATGAGCTGGGCGTATTCCCTGCGCTGGGCCGCGCCCAGCATCAAGGTCTGCTCCTGCGCGATCATCTCCGAGAAGCCGATGATGGCGTTGAGCGGCGTACGCAATTCATGGCTCATGGTGGCGAGGAAGCGCGTCTTGGCCGCATCGGCCGCCTCGGTGGCGCTGCGGGCCTGGTCGAGCGCCTCCTCCCCGTGCTTGCGATCGCTGACGTCGCGCATCACGGCGACGACGTCGGCCTCGCGCGCGGCATCACGGCCTATATCCTGATCGAGCGGGCGGCAGCGCATCTCGACCCAGATGAAATCAATCTGGCCACGCTCCGAGCCGACAGGCTCCCGGCGCAACCGGAACTCGACGCTGCGCACGTCGCCGCGCGCGGCATCGGACAGCGCCGTCAGATACGCCGGGCGATCGGCGACATGGACGCGATCGAACAGGCCGTGGCCGAGCAGCCGCGCGACGGGCATGCCGAGCATGGCTTCCACCGCCGGCGAGATGAACTGCACCGCGCCGTTGCGCTGATGCCGCGAGATGACATCGCTCATGTTCCGCGCCAGGAGGCGGTAACGCTCCTCCTCTCGCGACAGCAGCGTAACGCTGGTACGCGCGAGCGATTCCGCACCGAAGGCGAGGCCCGCAGCATAGAGCGTCGCCGAGGCGACGCCGAACGCCATCAGCACCCCGCGTTGCGCGGCACTGGTGTCGCCAATCGGCAGCCAGCCGAGCTGGCTGACGAGGATCAGAACGCCGGCGCAGGACAGCGCGAGCAGCGAGGCAAAGGCCGCGACGCGGCGCGAGGCCGACAGCGCAGCTTCGAGGGGAACCACGACCAGCCAGATCGTCGCGAATGATTCGATGCCGCCGGTCGTCACCGCAATCGACATGATCAGGCCCGCGAGCGCCAGCGACGACAGCACATGCGCGCCTTCATAGCGGCCGGTGCGCGACAGGAACCAAGACAACAGGATCGGTGCGATCAGCCAGGCGAAGGCGGCGACCTCGATCGCGCTCGGTGCGCCGCGCATGGCGAGATAGACCGGGAATGCGGCAAAGGCGGCCAGGCTGCCGAGCAGCCGCGGGGCCATGAAGGCACGATGGCGCGCTCGCGTCAGCGCGTCGTAACGCGCGGAGGGATGCAGCAGCGCATCGAGACAATCGCGGATGATACTCAAAACTGTCACGGGTCTCGCGCTTCAGCTCACTCGTCTTTGGAAGACGCGCCGGAACGCCTCCTTGTCGTTGAGCCACCGTGTCAGAGCGACCTTAAACGAACACTAAGGCGGCGCGGCATGCCGCCGGACACCGTGTCGTCGCAGGGCTTTTTAGACGATTTGACGCTGACATCGGCGAGGATGGTGAACACAGGGTTTCACCGTGATCCGCATGGTTTCGAAATGGTGGATGCGCGTGCCGGCAGAAATCGCGGGCGTGGACGTCAATCGAAAATTTACCGGAACGTCGTTTGCGAAGATTTCTGCGTAAATTTTCCGCGAATTAAGCGGAAGGCAATCACTTGCGATTTATCGAGAGTTGCTAGGTCCGACATCCGCGGAGATCGCCGCGGCGGGGTCTAACATACAGGTCGCAAGATGCGCTTTCTGCTTCGCATCACATTCTGGCTCGGGCTAGTGCTGGTGCTCCTGCCGCGGGACAAGACGCCCGACTCGGAGAAGCTGCCGCAGATCGGCGCCGCCGATGCGGTGCAGGCTGCGACCGCGGCCGTCTCCGACATGACCCAGTTCTGCAAGCGCCAGCCCGCGGCCTGCGAGGTCGGCGGACAGGCCGCGACCATCATCGGCCAGCGCGCACAGGACGGCGCGCGCAAGATCTACCAGATCATCAACGACAAGAAAGAGCAGCTCGAGAAGCCCGACAAGAAGGCGCCCGACCATACCGGCTCAATCGCGCTGGCCGGCGAAGGCGATGCTGCTGCGAGCGAGTCGCCGCGCGACACCCTGTCCCAGGACGACCTCGCGCTGGAATGGCGCGGCCCGACGCCTGCGCCGGCGAATTAGCCCCCAAACCCTATCGATTTCACGCGCCTGCGTCCTTATATTGGCCTGAACGGGAACACGGGCCAGCATGACGACGATCGACGAAATCAGGGACAATTTCGAGATTCTGGACGAGTGGGACGACCGCTACCGGTACGTCATCGAGCTCGGCCGCACCCTGGAACCGATGCCCGAGGCCGAGCATTCGGCCGAGAACAAGGTGAACGGCTGCGTCAGCCAGGTCTGGCTCCAGAAGCTGGTCAATCGCGATGGCGGCGCGCCGATCCTGAAATATCGCGGCGACAGTGATGCCCACATCGTGCGCGGGCTGGTCGCGATCGTGCTGTCGCTTTACTCCGGCCGCACGCCGCAGGAGATCCTTGCGACCGATGCGATCGCGGTGTTCGACGAGTTCGGCTTTCGCGATCATCTGACGCCGCAGCGTTCCAACGGCCTGCGCTCGATGGTCGAACGGATCAAGACCGACGCCAAAGAGGCACTCGCGGAGGCTTCTTAAAGACCCTCATGGTGAGGAGCGCGAAGCGCGTCTCGAACCATGAAGGCCCGGCTCCCGCCCGCGGCGATCCTTCGAGACGCCCGCTTTGCGGGCTCCTCAGGATGAGGGCGGAGTGCGTGGCTCTACTTCCGCTTCCGCTGCTGCTGCCCCAGTCCCATCTGCTTCGCAAGCTGCGAGCGCGCCACCGCGTAGTTCGGCGCGACCATGGGATAGTCGGCCGGCAGGCCCCATTTCTCGCGGTATTGCTCGGGTGTCATGTTGTACTGGGTGCGCAGATGGCGTTTCAGCGACTTGAAGCGCTTGCCGTCTTCCAGACAGACCAGATAGTCCGGCGCAATCGACTTCTTCAGCGACACCGCCGGCTTCGCCGGCTCGAGCGGCGCCGTCTCGGCGCGGCCCGACGAGACACGCACCAGCGCGCCATGCACCTGGCTGATCAGGTTCGGGATATCAGTGGCCGGCGTCGGATTGTTGCCGACATAGGCCGACACGATGCTCGCCGTCAGCTCAATGACATTCTTAGCCCCGGGATCCGACATGGGCCCGACCTTTCTCCACCTTGCGTCTCACGGGATTGACGACGCCAAAGTATTCCGTGTCAACAATACGTTCGGCTGAAATAAGACGACTGACGAATTTGAGCTGATTACTGGCGACGTGACAAGAACGGCGGCACTTTACTTGGACGTGGGCCTCAGGACCGCTGATCGAGATGGGCGCGCAGCTCGTCGATCGAGGCAAAGCGCATCATGCCCTCCGGCATCTGCGCTTCGATCGAGCCGTCGGAATACAGCGAATAGGCCATGCCGTCGACGATGCCGGATTTGAGCACGGTCACGGGCGCCTGCTCGAGCGCTGGCGCCGGCTCGGGTGCAGGCGGGGGAGCAACCTCCGCGAATGTCGACGGCGAGCGCGGCGGCGGGCGCCGCGAGGCGACCGTCGGCTCCGGAGGTCTCATACGGTCCGGCTTCGGCCAGGCGTCGTCAAAGCTCGCAGGCGGAATGTCCGGTGGCGCCGCTGACGAATCTGCATGCGGCTGCGGCGACAAGCCCTCGCCGGACTTCGCCTCCGCGCGCTCGCGCTCCTTGCGGGAACTCGAGGCGAACATCAGGTTACGCCGGCGCGGGGGTTCCGGAGCCTCAGGGGCGTGCGGAACTTCCGGCTCCGGCAGCGGCTCGGCGCGCGGACGCTCTCGTGCGGCCGTTTCGTTCTGCCACGGCTGCGCCCCGGCGGTTGGCGGTGGCGGCTCGGTCTTTGCTGGGCCCGCCGGCTCGGGCGTTCCAGGCATCGCGAGGCCCGGCAGCACGGGCCTGACCCGTACATCGGGCGATGCGACCGATCCAGCCAGTCGGCGGGCGATACCCTTCAGTTCCGCGGCCACGACGTAGAGGCCGGCCAGTAACATCCCGGAGCAGACGCCAATCGTGCCGGAGATTATGAGGGTACTGCCGAGACTGAATTCCCTGACGGTGAAGCCAAACAGGATCGCAAGGAGGCCCGCCACCATGGCGAAAATCCCAGCGATCAACAAAGCCAAGGTCATCGAACTCACCCCCGGCCGCGTAGCCATACGCGACACCCGTCACGCCACGATACCGTCATACGGTGTTCCACGCCAACGGCGAATTGGAGCCCGCGTTCCTAAAGGAAAGGAAATCAGGGACTTATTCACATTCCCTTCAGCTACGGCCCGCTACTTTTGGGTTGCTCTCAAGTTGGTCGGATTTGCTGCGTCGCATCAGGAATTTAGCCATAATGCCCAATTACTTGCTAATGGAACTGCGCTATAGGGATTCCGGGGAACAGGCCCGCGCGCACCAGCAGGGCCAAGAGGGGATTCCGGGTCACCAATAGCCATGACATCCATCACGACTTCGGCGATCGACACGCCTCTGCGGCGCTCGGTTGAACGGACTTGCGACGATCTCGCGATGCTGGTGCTGGCTGCGGTCGCCATCACGGCCGGCCTGACCTTCCGCGACTACGGACTCGGCTGGGACGATTACACCCACGCCGAATATGCCGACCTGCTGCTGCGCATGTTCGGTTCCGGTTTCAGGGACACCGCGGCGCTCTCCTTCGCCAATCTCTATATGTATGGCGGCGGCTTCGACATGGTCGCGGCGCTCCTGCACAAGGTGATTCCGCTCGAGCTGTTCGAGACGCGCCGTCTGGTCGGCGCCGTCGTCGGCGTGATCGGACTTGCGGTGACGTGGCGGCTCGGCCGCCGTATCGGTGGCCCCCTTGCGGGCCTCGCCTCACTCCTGCTGCTCGCGCTCTGCCCGATCTTCTACGGCCACATGTTCATGAATCCGAAGGACGCGCCCTTCGCGGTGGCCATGATCATCCTGATGCTGGGCCTCGTCCGCCTCGCCGAGGAATATCCAAAACCTTCGCCGCGCACGATCCTCATCATCGGCCTCGGCGCCGGCCTCTCGCTCGGCACCCGCATCCTCGGCGGCCTGGCGCTGGTCTACGCCGTGATCGGCTTCATGCCGCTGTTGCTGGAAGAGCTACGCAGCGAGGGCCTGCGCGAATCGATCCGCCGCTTCGCTCATGTCGTCTACGTGCTGCTGCCCGGCCTCGCGCTCGGCTACCTCGTGATGGGGCTGATCTGGCCGTGGTCGATCATGGAGCCCGGCAACCCCTTCGAGGCGCTGACGTACTTCTCGCACTTCTTCGAGAAACCCTGGAAGGAAATGTTCGACGGCGCGATCGTATCCGTGCCCGACATGCCGTGGTCCTACCTGCCGACGCTGTTCGCGCTTCAGCTGCCCGAGGTGATGCTGGTGCTGATGTTCGGCGCCGTGATCGGCACCTTCGCTATATTGCCGCGTAGCGAGGTTCCCGCCCGCCGCAAGACCATCCTGCTGATGCTGACGCTCGCCGCGACCCTGCCACTCGCGATCGCGATGGTGAAGCGGCCGGCACTGTACAACGGCATCCGCCACTTCGTCTTCGTGATCCCGCCGATGGCGGTGCTCGGCGGCGTCGCCTTTGCCTGGGCCATGGAGCGCCTGCGCACCAATCACCGCACCTGGCAGCCGGTCGTGCTCGCCACCTTCTGCTTTGGCCTGGCGCTCTCGCTCGCCGAGATGATCCGGCTGCATCCCTATCAATACACCCACTTCAACCACATCGCCGGCACCGTTCGCGGTGCCGACGACCGCTTCATGCTGGATTATTGGGGCCTCGCGCTGAAGCAGGCCTCCGACGAATTGCGCGAGCAGCTGGTCGAACGCCAGGAAGTGCCCCCGCGCAACCGCAAATGGAAGGTCGCCGTGTGCGGTCCGCAGCGCCCCGCCCAGGTCGCGCTCGGCCCCGACTTCACCATCGGCTGGGATTCCAATGCCGCCGATTTCGCCATGACGCTCGGCGAGTTCTACTGCAAGGGCCTGACCGCGCCCGTGCTGGTCGAGATCAAGCGCGACGACGTGGTGTTTGCCCGCGTCTACGACATCCGCGGCAGCAGCATTTCCAGCCTGCTCTCGATCCCGGCGCCGTAAATTTCTTCTCTCTTGTAGCCCGGAGGAGCGAAGCGGAATCCGGGACCTTTGGTGAAGCCCCCCGCATTCCGCTTCGCTCCATGCGGGCTACGCTGGACTGCCGCGCTTTCAGCGCCTTGCCGCCGGCACCAGCCGAGACTACGCTCCCTCCCCGCAACAATGATGTTCGGAGAGATGTGCCATGTCGCCAGCGGAAGCGCGCCTGAAGGAAGTGCCGTCGAACATGACGGAGGCGGAATGGCAGCAACGGGTCAATCTCGCCGCCTGCTATCGCCTCGTCTCGCTCTACGGCTGGGACGACCTGGTCGACACCCACATCTCCGCGCGCGTGCCCGGCCCCGAGCATCACTTCCTGATCAATCCTTACGGACTGATGTTCGACGAGATCACGGCGTCGAGCCTGGTCAAGGTCGATCTGCACGGCAACCAGCTCTCCGAGAGCGAGTACAGCATCAACCCGGCCGGCTTCACCATCCATTCGGCGATCCACGAGGTGCGCGAGGACGCGAACTGCGTGCTGCATCTCCACACCCTCGACGGCACCGCGGTGTCGAGCAGCGCCGAAGGCCTGCTGCCGCTGAACCAGACCGCGCAGCTCGTCACCCACGACCTCGCCTATCACGATTATGAAGGCATCGCGCTCGACCACGACGAGCGGCCGCGGCTCCAGAAGGACCTCGGCGACCACAACCACATGCTGTTGCGCAACCACGGCACGCTGACGGTCGGCCGCTCGGTCGCCTCCGCCTTCGAGCGCATGTATCACCTCGAGCGCGCCTGCTCGATGCAGGTGCGCACCCGCGCGCTCGGCACGCCGGTCTATCCGGTCGACGACGTCGCGATCGACAAGAACACCGAGCTGCTCGCCAACCGCGACCGCGCCGAGCTGCGCGCCACCAAGCTGGTGTGGCCGCCGCTGCTCCGCAAGCTGGACCGCGAGCTGCCGGGCTACCGGTCTTGAGATTTTCCGGATTTGGTGTAGGGTAGTCGCCAACCAACCTCTACGCCTTTTGGAATGAAACGCCGCCCAATTCCGGGCGGCGTTTTTATTCGTGAGGGCGCAGGTGTCGTAGGGTGGGTTAGCGAAGCGTAACCCACCAACTTCGTCCCGCACTCGCGGAGGCATGGTGGGTTACGCCTTCGGCTAACCCACCCTACGCACCGTGCTCGCAATGACGAGGACCGAGTGCCCTTACTTCACCTCTGCCAACGCGGCCAGGATCCTTGCCCAGGAGCGGATGCCCTTCTGGAAGCTGCGGAGATCGTATTTCTCGTTCGGCGAGTGGATGTTGTCGTCGTCGAGGCCGAAGCCGACGAGCAGCGAGTCGAGCCCCAGCGTGCGCTTGAAGTCGGCGACGATCGGGATCGAGGCGCCCGAGCCCATCAGCACCGTCTCCTTGCCCCATTCCTCCGTCAGCGCCTTGCTGGCGGCGGCGAGCGGCTTCATGTTCCAGTCGAGCGCGACCGCGGGCGCAGCGGAATGGTCGCCGAACTCGACCTTGCAATCGCCCGGAAGGCGCGCCGACACGTAATCGCGAAAAGCCTTGCGGATCGTTTGGGGATCCTGGCCCTCGACCAGGCGGAACGAGACTTTTGCCGAGGCGTGCGACGGGATCACCGTCTTGGAGCCCTCGCCGATATAGCCGCCCCAGATGCCGTTGACGTCGCAGGTGGGACGCGAGGACGCCTGCTCGATCAGGAGCCGCCCCTTCTCGCCGGCCGGGATCGACAGCCCGATCGGCTTGAGGAACATCTCTGGCGTGAGATTGAGCTTCTTCCACTGCTCGAGGATATCCGGCGGCAGATCCCTCACTCCATCATAGAAGCCCGGGATGGTGATGCGGTTGTCGTCGTCGAACAGGCCGCCGAGAATTTTCGTCAGCACCCGGATCGGGTTCATCGCGCTGCCGCCGAACACGCCGGAATGCAGATCGCGATTGGCGGCGGTGATCTTCAGCTCTTCATAGAGCAGTCCGCGCAGCGAGGTCGTGATCGCCGGCGTGTTGCGGTCCCACATGCCGGTGTCGCACACCAGCACGTAGTCGGCCTTGAACTCGTCCTTGTTGGCCTCGATGAAGGGGACGAAGTTCTTCGAGCCGACCTCCTCCTCGCCTTCGATTAGGAAGGTGACGTCGATCGGCAGCGATCCCGTCACCTTCTTCCAGGCGCGGCAGGCCTCGACGAAGGTCATGACCTGGCCCTTGTCGTCCTCGGCGCCGCGCGCGACGATGATCTTGCGGCCGTCGGCATGGTCGGTGACGACAGGCTCGAACGGCGGACGGTGCCACAGATCGAGCGGATCGACCGGCTGCACATCGTAATGGCCGTAAAAGATCACATGCGGCCGTCCGCCCGCCCCGGTCTTGCCGACGATGGCGGGATGACCGGCGGTCGGCCTCACTTCGGTGGCCACGCCGAGGCTTGCGATGTCCTTGGCAAGATGCTCGGCCGCCGCCTTGCAGTCTTTCGCAAAGGCCGGATCGGCGGAGATCGACTTGATCCGCAACAGCGAGAACAGGCGCTCCAGGCTGTTGTCGAAATCCTTGTCGATGTGGTCGAGCACGGATTGAAGCTGCGCATTGGCCATGGTCGTATTCCCTGCTTTTCGAGTCTCAAGATGGCTGCGGTTGTAGCCCTGCCGCGGCGTCGGAGCCAGCCGCAACCGGCGGATGCCGGATGTGCCAGGCGAGGCTACCGGCGAGGACCGCCGTGGCCGCGAGGTTATTGCCCCAGGCCTGGAGGACATTGGGAAACCATGGCAGCGCCAGCAGCATGAGGATTCCGGCGGCGCCAAGCGCGAGCCAGGTTCCCAGGCGTACGTTGGCCCGCTCGTCGAAGGCGGCACGATGCATCAGCACCGTCATCGGGAAGAACAACCACATGAAGTAGTATTGCCGCGCCAGAGGCGATGCCACCGTCATCAGGCAGAACAGGATGCCGAGCTCCTCCGCATCCGAGCGCGCTGTTCGCCGCGCCTGCGGGGGCATCACCGCGAGGAAGCCGAGCCCGAGCAGTGCCGAGACCGCGAGTACAATCCAGTTCGCCGTCTTGTAGTCGACGTCGATGACATTCATCGTGCGCGGCGGCTTGTTGGGATCCTCCTGATTGTAGTTGATCGGGCGGACCAGCCGGTGCGTCACCGCAATGAGGGACTGGTTGACCCACGACCAGTTCTGCTCGTCGCGCTGGCCAAAACCCTTTTCCGAACTCGCTCCCACCATGCCCTGATACCAGGTCTTGAGCTCGGCGGCGTTGCGCTCGAAGCCGCGAATTGGCGCCGGCACGACATAAAGCAGGATGCCGGTGAACGCGACCGTAGCGAGGACGGCTCCCCACTTCCTGCGCCAGACCAGATAGGGCAGCACCGCAATGGGAAACACCTTGATCGCGGTGGCGAGCGCGAACATGAAGCCTGCGAGCCAGGAGCGCTGATGCTGCAAGCTCCAGAAGCCGTAGAGCATCATCGCCAGCAGGACGAGGTTCGGCTGGCCAAGATCGAACATGTCGAACACGAAGGTCACGGTGGCGAGGGCCGGCAGTGCTTCGAGCCAGGGGCCGGCCTTGCGGCCCGATCCAGTCATGGCATTTGAGAACATGCCCGTGTACCACCATGCCATCACGTTCAGGATCGACAGCACGGTGTAGAGCGCGATCTTGCCGAACCAGCTCGGGATCGCCAGCAGGATCGCCGGCAGCGGTGGGTAGATGAACTCGAAATACTGACGGATGTCGCCGGGATAGAGCGGCCCATCCTGCAAGACCTGCCGCCCGGCCCAGTACCACAGCCCGTAATCCTTGGTCTTACCGTGGCCGAAGATCTCGGGACCGAGAACGTCGGCGGTCAGGACGAAGCAGCAAAGCACGAAGAGCAGGTCGAGCGGGGCACGCAGCGACAGGGTTCGGAATGCGCCGGGTGCGGCGAAAGATTCAGGTGAGGTCACGGTTTGGTCCAGTCAGGGGCCATAGCACCTAGCAGACCGACGGACGCTTGGAGAGCCCCCTTCACCCGAATTCTTACCGTCGCGCCCAACCGGCCGGCTTGTGGACGAACTGCCTCAAGCAAGGCTTGCTGCCTACCGCCGCAGCAACCCGCCGAGCGCGCCGCGGACCAGCGTACGGCCGATCGAGCCACCGAGCTGGCCGGCGACCGACTTGCCGATATTGGCCGCCATCCCCCCGATCACCTGGTTGGTGACCGATCGGGTCACGTCGCGGGCGATGACCTGGCCCGCCGACATGCGGCCGCGCTTGACGTTGGTGCCGAAGATGGTGCCGACGATCGAGCCGATCTGACCAAGGATGCCGCCTCCAGCTCCCCCGGCCGCGCCGGGATCGGCAGTCGCAGCCGTGCCGGCAATGCGCTTCTGGATCATCTCATAGGCGGACTCTGCATCGACGGCGGTGTCGTATTTGCCCTTCACCGGGCTTGCATCCATGATCGCCTTGCGCTCTTCCGGCGTGATCGGTCCGATCCGGGCCGATGGCGGCCGGATCATCACCCGCTCGACCATCGCCGGCGTCCCGTTGCCTTCGAGAAAGGACACCAGCGCTTCGCCCTTGCCGAGCTCCATGATCACCTTGGCGGTATCGAGCTTCGGGTTGGGCCGAAAAGTCTGGGCCGCAGCAGTGACCGCTTTCTGATCGCGCGGGGTGAAGGCGCGCAGCGCGTGCTGCACCCGGTTGCCCAATTGTCCGAGCACGCGATCGGGCACGTCGATAGGGTTTTGCGTCACGAAGTAGACGCCGACGCCCTTGGAACGGATCAGGCGCACCACCTGCTCGATCTTGTCCATCAGCGCCTTCGGCGCGTCATTGAACAACAGATGCGCCTCGTCGAAGAAGAACACCAGCTTCGGCTTGGGCAGGTCGCCGGCCTCGGGCAGCTCCTCGAACAGCTCTGACAGCATCCACAGCAGGAATGTCGCGTAAAGCCGCGGGCTCTGGAGCAGCTTGTCGGCAACGAGGATGTTGACCATGCCGCGGCCGTCACGGTCGGTCTTCATGAAGTCCTTCAGCGTCAGCGCCGGCTCGCCGAAGAATTTGGTGCCGCCCTGGTTCTCAAGCACCAGGAGCTGGCGCTGGATGGTGCCGACGGTGGCCTTGGTGACGTTGCCAAAACCCTGCGCCGCCTTCTTGATGTCGGCAAGCGAGCTGTCCTCGACATCCGCGCCCTTCTTGCCGCCATCCGGCACGATGGCATCGAGCAGCGCGCGCAGATCCTTCATGTCGATGAGGGTCAGGCCGGCGTCGTCGGCAACACGGAAAGCGACGTTGAGCACGCCCTCCTGCACGTCGTTCAGGTCGAGCATGCGCGCGAGCAGAAGCGGCCCCATCTCGGTGACGGTCGCCCGCACCGGATGGCCCTGCTCGCCGAAAACGTCCCAAAACACCGTCGAAAACTGGTCGGGCTGGAACGTCAGTCCCATCTCGGTGGCGCGCTTGACGATGAAATCCAAGGGCACGCCGACCTCGGAGATGCCGGAGAGATCACCCTTGATGTCGGACGCGAACACCGGAACACCGGCGCGCGCAAATCCTTCCGCCATGACTTGCAGCGACACCGTCTTGCCGGTTCCGGTTGCACCGGTAACGAGACCATGGCGATTGGCGAGCGCCAGCGTCAGCCATGCCTGCTCGTCTCCCTTGCCGACGAAGATCTTGTCGTCGGTATCGCCGGGCTTGCTGTCCTGTGCGGCCATTATTCTCTCTGATCTCTCTGCCGTGTTTCGCGTATTGAAACTCGAATGCACCAGTTCCGTAGTTTAACGCATGTCGCACGCCGATTAAAACCATTCAACGCGCTCCAAGCATGCGACATTGTCGGAAACATGCGGGCGACATCAGCCGAAAGTAGGAACGACGCATTCGCACCGCGGCATTTTTTCGCCGATTCCATCGCCGCTCTTGCATCGCTGCAACACTTTCCCCGCGTTCGAGAATGAATCGGAACGTTGGTTACGTTCATCGCTTGTATTTCACATCACACCGGCTCAAGATCATTTTCGAGAGCAATACCCGGCATGTGAACCGGCTGAGGGGCAGGCCATATGGACGAGCTGATCGGACG
This sequence comes from Bradyrhizobium sp. 21, assembly GCF_023073335.1. Classification (GTDB taxonomy): domain Bacteria; phylum Pseudomonadota; class Alphaproteobacteria; order Rhizobiales; family Xanthobacteraceae; genus Bradyrhizobium. The sequence continues at coordinate 375,504 of NZ_JADPJG010000002.1, read as the reverse complement.
GCTGGCGACAAACGCCAGCATAGATAGTGCTGTGGCTGAAAAGACCGTCGGCATTATCCTGGGCTTCCTCCGCAACGAGGGTCCTTCCGACAGCGTCCAGGCCCTGATCGATCATATCCCCGGTGCGGAGGCCGCAATCGATGCATCCACCAGCGGCGGCGGACTGTCGCGGCTGATGGGCGGCGGCCTGATGGCGGTCGGCACGCGCCTGATGGGCCTGGGACTTGGCATGTCCGAGATTCAGAACATTGCTCGTGAACTTTTTCGCTTCGGCAGAGACAAAATCGGAGCGGATCAGATGGGCAAGATCATTGCGGGGACGCCGGGCCTCAGCCAGTTCGCCTGAAGCTTGCGCATTTCATATCGAGTATCATGACATATCCGATTTCCGAGATTGAGGGCCTGTCGGCCTTTGCCGCCAACAAGCTGAAGGCGCAAGGTATCCGCACCACCGATGCGCTGCTCGAGGCGGCCTCAACCGTGAGGGGCCGCAAGGCGCTCTCCGCCAAGACCGGCATCAGCGAGCAGCTGCTGCTGGAATGGGCCAACGTCTCCGACTACATGCGCATCCCCGGCATGGGCCGGGCCAAGGTCGGCCTGGTCCGCGCCGCCGGCGTCACCACCGTGCGCGAGCTCGCCTATCGGAATCCGGCAAGGCTCGCCCAGAGCATGCGGGATGCCAACGAGAAGAAAAAGCTCCTCCGCATCCTGCCCTCGGAAAAGTCGGTCGGCGACATCATCGCCAAGGCGAAGAAGCTCGCGCCGAAGATTTCGTATTAGGACGGCATCTCTCTCAGCGTACAGATTGCAGCGTTAGCTCTCGGTGTCATACCCGCGCGAAAGCGGGGTATCCAGTACCGCCGCGGCTTCTCCGTATCATGGCACTGCCTCGGAATACTGGATTGCCCGCCCCAGTGCGCAAATGCGCACAAGGCGGGCAATGACAGCGAGCAGGCAACGACCGCCCCCTGCCATCTTGACTCCCCCTCCCCGACCGCGCAAAGCCACGCGCATGAATGCCTCGCCCTCTCCATCCGTTCCGGCGGCCGGTTCAGTCGGGCCCGACGTGCTGCGGACGCTATTGCAGCGGCCGATCCCGGCGGTGATGGGCGTGCTCAACGTCACCCCGGATTCCTTCTCCGACGGCGGCGAATTCATCGCGCCCGAGCAGGCGCTCGTGCGGGCGCGGGCGATGATCGAGGCCGGGGTCGACATCATCGATATCGGCGCCGAGTCCACCCGACCCTACAAGGGCGCCCGGCCGGTCACGGCCGACGACGAGCTGGTACGGCTGAAGCCGGTGCTGGCAGGCGTCGTGGCGCTCGGCGTGCCGGTATCGATCGACAGCATGAAGGCGGAGGTCGTCGCCTTCGCGCTCGACCAGGGCGCGGCGATCGCCAACGACGTCTGGGGCCTGCAACGCGACGCCGGCATGGCGCCGCTGCTTGCCACCAAGGGCGTCCCAATCATCGTCATGCACAACCGCGACAGCGTCGATCCCGCCATCGACATCATCGCGGACATGACCGCGTTCTTTCAGCGGTCGCTGGAGATCGCGGCGCAAGCCGGCATCGCCCGCGACAAGATCGTGCTCGATCCCGGCATCGGCTTCGGCAAGACCGCCGAGCAGAGCATGACCGCACTGGCGCGGCTGCGTGACTTCGACCTGTTCGGCCTGCCGGTCCTGGTCGGCGCCTCGCGCAAGCGCTTCATCGCCTCGGTGTCGCCGTCTGAGCCGAAAGAAAGACTCGCCGGCTCGATCGCCGCGCATCTGATTGCCGCCCAGCGCGGCGCGAAGATCATCCGGACCCATGACGTCGCCGAGACCTTGCAGGCCCTGCGGGTGGCGCACGCAATCGAGAGCAAGCCAGAGAGCAAGCCAAGAGGCAAGCAATGACCGATACGATCTTCGTGACCGGCCTGTCGATCCACGCCCGCCACGGCGTGATGGATCACGAGACCGAAGTCGGCCAGCGTTTCGTCATCGACCTCGAGCTCTATACCGACCTGTCGGAGCCTTCGCGCAGCGACCGGCTCGCCGATACCGTATCCTACGCCGAAGTCGTGGCGACCACGACCGCGGCGTTCAAGAACACCAACTACAAGCTGCTGGAGCGCGCGGCCGGCGCGGTGGCCGACGCCATCCTGGCGCACTTCCCGCGCATCCGCGCCGTGAAGATCACCGTGCACAAGCCGCACGCGCCGATCGCCGCAATCTTCGACGACGTCGGCATCATGCTGACGCGCTCGCGGCACCCCTGACATGGCGAGCGTCCTCATTGCGCTCGGCGGCAATGTCGGCGAGGTCCGCGCGACGTTCCAAAAGGCGATCGCCCATATCTGCGGCATGGCGCAGGCCGCGTTGATCGCGCGCTCCTCAGACTATGCGACGCCGCCCTGGGGCGACGAGGACCAGGATCCCTTCATCAACGCCTGCGTCGAGATCGAGACCGACCTCGATCCGCACGCGCTGCTGTTCGTGATGCAGAAGGTCGAGCAGAAATTCGGCCGCACGCGGACTAAGGAGCGGCGCTGGGGGCCACGGACGCTCGATCTCGACATGATCGCCTATGACGATGTGTCGATGCACAAGCCCGACCTGACCTTGCCGCATCCGCACCTGTTCGAGCGCGCCTTCGTGCTGGTGCCGCTGGCCGAAATCGCGCCTGACCGCGTGATATCAGGCATTCGTGTGCGTGACGGGCTCGCCAGCGTCTCGACGCAAGGCATTGAGCGGCTTCCGGATACCGGTTAACCAAAAACAACCGTTTGCAGAGACGGCCGGCCGTGGCAATTTCGCCTGCGAATAACAAGATTTTCGGGAGCCCCTCGCCGCATGACATCCGTGACTGACGACCTGCCGCTGGCGGCGGATTTTCCCAAGGCGACCGTCGACGACTGGCGCAAGCTGGTCGACGGCGTGCTGAAGAGCGCGCCGTTCGAGAAGCTGGTCGGCAAGACCTATGACGGAATCAAGATCGATCCGCTCTATCCGCGCGCCAAGGGCGTGGCACCCGTGGTGGGACGGCCGGCGGCGGCGCCCTGGCAGATCATGCAGCGGATCGACCATCCCGATGCAGCGCTTGCGAACGCGCAGGCGCTGACGGACCTGGAGAATGGCGCGACGGGGCTTGCACTGGTGTTCGCCGGGGGCAGTGGCGCTCACGGTTTCGGGCTGGAACCTTCGGCCGAAGCGGTCGCAAAGGTCTTGAAGGATATTCATCTCGATGCCGGCATCGGCCTCGAGCTCCAGATCGGTCCGCAATCGCGGATGGCGGCGATCCACGTCGCGGAACATGTGAAGAGCAACGGCCTCGATCCCGCTGCCTGCGACATCCGCTTCGGGCTCGACCCGCTCGCGGCCGGCGCGGTGTGGGGCCACAGCCCCTATACTTGGCACGAGATCGTTCCGGCCGTCACCGGCGCCATCAAGGGCCTCGCCGCGCTCGGCTTCAAGGGGCCGTTTGCTTCCGCCGACGGCCGCGTGATCCATGACGCCGGTGGCTCCGAGGTGCAGGAGCTCGCCTTCGTGCTCGCCTGCGGCGTCGCTTACCTGCGCGCGATCGAAGGCGCCGGCGTTCCCCTGGAACAGGCGCAGGGCATGGTCTATACGCGGCTCGCCGCCGATGCCGACCAGTTTTTGACCATGGCAAAATTCCGCGCGCTGCGGTTGCTGTGGGCGCGCATCGAGACGGCCTGCGGGCTCACGCCAAAACCGCTGTTCATCGCCGCCGACACCGCCTGGCGCATGCTGACGCAGCGCGACCCTTACGTGAACATGCTGCGCGCAACCATCGCGACGTTCGCGGCGGGGCTCGCGGGCGCCAATGCGATTACCGTGCTGCCGCACACATTGGCGCTCGGGCTGCCCGACCCGTTCGCGCGGCGCGTTGCGCGCAACACGCAAGCCCTGCTGCTGGAAGAGAGCAACCTCGCCAAGGTCTCTGATCCCGCCGCTGGCGCAGGCGGCATCGAGACGTTGACGGCGCAGCTCTGCGAAGCGGCCTGGGCGCTGTTCCAGGAGAGCGAGAAGGCCGGCGGCGCCTTTGCCGCGCTTCAGCAGGGCCTGTTCCAGAGCAAGGTCGCGGCCGCGCGAAAATCGCGCGACGCCAACATCGCAAAGCGCCGCGACGTGCTGACCGGCGCCAGCGAGTTTCCGAACCTGCATGAGCGCGAGACGGCGGTGCTGGCGGCGACGCCAATTGCGCTCGCACCTTACGGCGAGCAAAAATACAAGTTCGATGCGCTGCCGCCGATCCGGCTTGCGGAACCGTTCGAGGCGTTGCGCGACAAATCCGATGCGGCATTGAAGACGCGCGGCGCGCGGCCGAAAGTGTTTCTGGCGAACCTCGGAACGGCCGCCGATTTCACCGCGCGTGCGACTTTCGCAAAAAGCTTCTTCGAGGCCGGCGGCATCCAGGCCGTCGACAGCGAGGGCTTTGCCGATCCGGCCACGCTCGTAGCCGCGTTCAAGGCCTCCGGTGCCGAGCTCGCCTGCCTTTGTTCCAGCGACAAGGTCTATGCGGAACACGCCGAACCCACGGCGAAGGCCCTGCAAACCGCAGGTAGCCGACATATCTATCTGGCAGGCCGTCCGACTGATGCCGAGGCGGCCCTGCGCGCGGCCGGCGTCACGGGCTTCGTCTTCGCCGGTGGCGATGCACTTGCGACGCTGCACGACGCCTATCGACGGATGGAGCAGCCATGACGGAGACAACCAAACCCGTTCTCGCCGGCGGCTGCCAATGCGGGGCGGTCCGCTTTGCGCTGACGGCAGCACCCAACAAAGTCTCCATCTGCCATTGCCGGATGTGCCAGAAGGCGAGCGGCGCGCCGTTCGCCTCCTTCGCCGATATCAACAAGGCGGACCTTGCCTGGACCAAGGGACAGCCGTCGTTCTTCCGCTCCTCCACGATCGCCGAGCGCGGCTATTGCGCGGCGTGCGGCACGCCGTTGAGCTTCGGCCGCATCGACGGCGACCGGATCGAGATCATGACCGGCGCCTTCGACCGCCCCGACCACGTTGTGCCGACGCGGCAGTACGGAACCGAATCCCGCCTCGGCTGGGTGGTCGGCATCTCCAATTTGCCGAGCCAGACCACGCAGCAGAATTACGGACCGGAGAAGATGGCGACCATCGTCAGCCATCAGCATCCGGATCACGATTGAGCGCCTATGATATGTTGGTACCATGAGCCGCATTCCCAATTTCGCCGATGTCGCCTTCGAGCGCGCCACCACCGCCGCGCCGACCGGCAGCGCCGAGCCGTGGCTGACGCCCGAGGGCATTTTGGTGAAGCCCGCCTATGGCGAGGCCGACCTTGCCGGGCTCGATTTCCTCGACACCTATCCCGGCATCGCGCCCTATTTGCGCGGCCCCTACCCGACCATGTATGTCAACCAGCCCTGGACTGTCCGGCAATATGCCGGCTTTTCCACGGCGGAGGATTCCAACGCGTTCTACCGCCGCAACTTGGCTGCCGGACAGAAGGGCCTGTCGGTCGCCTTCGATCTCGCCACCCATCGCGGCTATGACAGCGATCATCCGCGCGTCGGCGGCGACGTCGGCATGGCCGGGGTTGCGATCGATTCCATCTACGACATGCGCACGCTGTTTGCCGGCATCCCGCTCGACCAGATGAGCGTGTCCATGACCATGAACGGCGCGGTGCTGCCGATCCTCGCGCTCTATGTCGCCGCTGCGAGCGAACAGGGCGTGGCGCCGGAAAAACTCTCGGGCACCATTCAGAACGACATTCTGAAAGAGTTCATGGTGCGCAACACCTATATCTATCCGCCCGCGCCCTCGATGCGGATCATCTCGGACATTTTTGCGTACACCTCGCAAAACATGCCGAAGTACAATTCGATCTCGATCTCCGGCTATCACATGCAGGAGGCCGGAGCGACGCAGGACCTCGAACTTGCCTATACGCTGGCCGACGGCGTCGAATATCTGCGCGCCGGCCTTGCCGCCGGCTTGGATGTCGACCGCTTCGCGCCGCGCCTGTCGTTCTTCTGGGCGATCGGCATGAACTTCTTCATGGAAGTCGCCAAGCTGCGCGCCGCGCGGCTGCTGTGGGCGAAGCTGCTGAAGCCCTTCAATCCGAAGGACCCGCGCTCGCTGTCACTGCGCACGCATTGCCAGACCTCGGGCTGGTCGCTGACCGCGCAGGACGTCTTCAACAACGTGATGCGCACCACCGTCGAGGCGATGGCGGCCACGCAAGGCCACACCCAGTCGCTGCACACCAACGCGCTCGACGAGGCGCTCGCTTTGCCGACCGACTTCTCGGCGCGCATCGCCCGCAACACCCAGCTCTTCCTGCAGCAGGAGAGCGGCACCACCCGCATCATCGACCCCTGGGGCGGCTCGTATTATGTCGAGCGTCTGACCCGCGATCTCGCCGCGAAGGCCTGGAGCCACATTCAGGAGGTCGAGGAGCTCGGCGGCATGGCGAAGGCGATCGAGGCCGGCGTGCCAAAACTGCGAATCGAGGAGGCCTCCGCCAAGACCCAGGCCCGCATCGATGCCGGCAAGCAGGCGGTGATCGGCGTCAACAAGTACAAGCCGTCAGACGAAGCCCCGATCGATATCCTCAAGGTCGACAACACCAACGTTCGCCGGCTCCAGATCGACAAGCTGACGCGGCTGAAATCCGAGCGCAGCCAGAAGGACGTCGACGCCGCGCTCGCCGCGATCACGCGCTCGGCCGGCGAAGGCAACGGCAATCTGTTGGCGCTCGCCATCGACGCAGCGCGCGCGAAGGCCACCGTCGGCGAAATCTCGGACGCGATGGAAAAGGTGTTCGGCCGGCACCGCGCCGAGATCAAGTCCATCACCGGCGTCTACAAGCGGGAGGCGTCAAGCATGGGTAACCGGGTCGAGAAGGTTCAGGCGCTGATCAACGCCTTCGAGGAGGCCGAAGGCCGCCGCCCGCGCATCCTGGTCGCCAAGATCGGCCAGGACGGCCATGACCGCGGCCAGAAGGTGATTGCGTCCGCCTTCGCCGACATCGGCTTCGACGTCGACATCGGGCCGCTGTTTGCCACCGCCGACGAAGCCGCACGACAGGCGGTGGAGAACGACGTCCATATCCTCGGCGTCTCCTCGCTCGCCGCCGCCCATCTCACCGCCGTCCCCGAATTGAAAGCCGCGCTGACAAAGCAGGGCCGCGACGACATCATGATCATCGTCGGCGGCGTGGTGCCGCCGCAGGATTACGATGCGCTCTATGCGGCCGGCGCGGAAGCGATCTTCCCGCCCGGCACCGTGATCGCGGACGCGGCCGAGGAGCTGATCCGCAAGCTGAATGCCCGGCTCGGGCATAGCGAGGCGGCGGAGTAAATGATCGATTGGGCCCGGTAATCGGCCAGGTTTCTGGTCGAGTCGAACCGGAGACGTCTTTTTCACTGCTCACCCTGATCGACGTCGAGCACATCATCGAGCATGCGACCGGCTTGCAGCCCCACGCAGCCGTCCGGCGTCCATCTCCCAGCTTTTTGCGCAGCGCATCGCAGACGACGTCCTCGAAGTTTTTTGACGTGCGCGAATTTTGCTGACCGGATCGGCCATATTCTGGACGCGACTGACGAGATCAGGACGGCCGTGGCTGGCCACATGCGCCAAAGATTGCCTCAAGCTCGAACGCAGCCCGTTGCCCACAGCGCGGCGGTGCTGCTGCTTGCGACATCAGAACAATTCCGCCTAAAATGTTTGCATTGAAAAGAGCCCGATTCCCGAAGGGCGCCGCCGGATCATCTATGCCAGGAATCTCGCGCCGCACCTTTGCGGCCTCTTCTGTGGCTGCGGCCACTGCAGCTCTCCTCACGCCTGCGCTCGCGCAAGCCTATCCGGCGCGGCCGGTGACCTTGATCGTGCCCTGGGGTGCGGGGGGCGGAACGGATGCCACCGCGCGCATCGTCGCGACGCTCCTGGAGAAGGAGTTCGGTCAGCCATTCAACGTCGTCAACCGCACCGGCGGGTCCGGTGTCGTCGGCCATGCCGAGATCGCTACCGCTGTCCCGGATGGCTACACGATCGGCATGCTGACCGTGGAAATCTCGATGATGCATTGGCAAGCCCTAACGCCTCTGACGCCGCGAAACTTCACGCCACTGGCGCTGATGAACGAAGACCCTCCCGCGATCCAGGTCTCCACGTCATCGCCATACAAGACGGTGAAGGAGCTCGCGAATGCCATCAAGGGGGCTCCACCGGGAAAGTTCAAGGCATCGGGCACGGGGCAAGGCGGCATCTGGCATCTCGCACTCGTCGGCTGGATGCGGGCGATGGGATTGCCGGCCAACCAGGTCGCGTGGTCAGCGTCGAATGGCGCGGCACCGGCCATGCAAGATCTCGTCGCAGGCAGCCTCGACCTCACCACCTGCTCGGTGCCCGAAGCACGAGCGACCATCGAGGCCGGTCAGGCGCGGAGCCTGGCGATTATGGCGCCTGCACGCAACCCGATCTTCCCCGACATCCCGACGCTGAAAGAGGCGCTCGGCATCGACTATTCCACGAGTTCATGGCGCGGCATCGGCGCGCCGAAGGGTTTGGCCCCGGAGGCCGCCACCAAGCTGATCGCGGCCTTGAAGAAGGTCTATGACTCCCACGAGTTCAGGGACTTCATGACCAGGCGGGGCTTCGGCACCGTGTGGCGCGATGCCAGCCAGTTCGCGACCTTCATGGACCAGGCGGATGGCCAGATGGGTCAAGCCATGAAGGCAGCCGGTTTTGCCAAGGCCTAGCTGGCAAGGCTTAACCAGAAAGCGCGGACTGCCACCCGGGACCCGTGGCTTCTTTTAACCGAAGGCGCTCGCCTGTCCCATCGGCGCGCTCAGGCGCGCTATCGCTGGGCCGGGGGCCGACCTTGTGCTAGTATCCAGCCATGACCGAGGTTGCAGACATTTCACTCGAAACGCTTGTCGGAAAGCTTCGAGAGCTTGCGCCCTCCCTGAAGGCGGCGGGCGTCACTCGTCTATACCTGTTCGGATCCCGCGTGCGCGGCGACGCACGGTCCGACAGCGATCTCGATGTGTTGGTCGAAACCGGTGATCGAGGAGGACCGCAGCGGTTCGACTATTTCGGTATCCAGCAGATGATTGAAAATTATGTTGGTATCCGCGTGCAAATTTCGATCCGCGACCTCCTGAAGCCGCGCGTAGCTGAACGTATCGCGGACGATCTCGTCGAGGTCTTTTGAATGCCGCCAACCGCAGAAGATCGGCTGCGGGATATCCTCGAAGCCGTTGCTGAAATCGAAGATATCCTGCGTGGCACAAATTTCGATCGATTCGCTTCGGATCGAATGACGCGTTTGGCTACGGAACGGCTTCTCGAAATCATCTGCGAGGCATCGCGATCAATCCCGGGCGAAATGAAGCAATCCACACCAGCCATCGACTGGCGCAGGCTGATCGATTTTGGGAACGTGCTGCGCCACGCCTACCACGCAACCAACTCGGAAATTGTATGGGATATTGTTCAAAACGAACTCCCCTCCTTGAAATCCTGCGTTGAAGCCTTCATTCGCACGTCGGACCGATCGTGACGACGCACGAAGACAATGATAGCCAGTAGCAAATCCATCGACATTGCCTCACTCGCCCGCGACCTCCGCGCCGGCAGCCGCGCGGCGCTGGCGCGCGCCATTACGCTGGTGGAGAGCCGGCGCGGCGACCATCAGGCGCTGGCGCGCGAGCTCGTGCAGATGCTGCTGCCCGACACCGGCAAGGCAGTGCGCGTCGGTATCACGGGATCGCCGGGCGTCGGCAAGTCCACGACCATCGACGTGCTCGGGACTTACCTGATCGAACAGGGCAGCAAGGTCGCGGTGCTTGCGGTCGATCCGTCCTCGGCGCGCAGCGGCGGCTCGATCCTCGGCGACAAGACCCGGATGGCGCGGCTGTCGGCTTCCGGCGACGCCTTCATCCGGCCCTCGCCGGCCTCGGGCACGCTCGGCGGCGTCGCCGCCAAGACACGCGAGGCGATGCTGCTCTGTGAGGCGGCCGGCTTCGATGTCGTGCTGGTCGAGACCGTCGGCATCGGCCAGTCCGAGACCGCGGTCTGCGACATGACTGATTTCTTCCTTGCGCTGATGCTGCCGGGTGGCGGCGACGAATTGCAGGGAATCAAGAAAGGGCTGGTCGAGCTCGCCGACATGATCGCGATCAACAAGGCCGATGGCGACAATCTCAAGCGCGCCAACATCACCGCCGCCGACTATCGCGGCGCCCTGCACATCCTGACCCCGAGGTCCGAGCACTGGCACCCGCCCGTCGTCACCTATTCGGCGCTGGCCGGCACCGGCATCGCCGAGCTCTGGCAAAAAGTCCTGGATCACCGCAAGGCGATGAATGCCTCCGGCGATTTCGGCGCGCGGCGGCGCGAACAGCAGGTGAAATGGATGTGGTCGATGCTGGAGCAGCGCATGCTGGCGCGGCTGCGCAGCGAGGCATCGGTGCGGACCAAGGTCCGCAAGATCGAGGCTGACGTGGCCGAAGGCCATCTCACGCCGGCGCTTGCCGCCGAGCAGATCCTAGAGTTGCTGCAATGAGCGAAAAACTCCGCATCCTCCTCACCGGCTTCGGACCGTTCCCCGGCGCGCCTTACAACCCGACCCAGCCGCTGGTCGCCCGGCTGGCGCAACTGCGCCGACCGGCGCTCGACGATGCCGCGATCTCCAGCCACATCTTCCCGGTGACCTATGCCGCGGTGGACCGGCAATTGCCGGAGGTGCTCGCGAAAGAGAAGCCGGATGCGCTGCTGATGTTCGGCCTCGCGGCACGAACGCCCTATCTGCGCATCGAGAGCCGCGCGCGTAACGCCGTCACCATGCTGTGGCCCGACGCCGCCAACACCCGATCGAGCAAGCGCGGCATCGCCGGCAATGCGGACGCGATGACGTTCGGGCCGCACACCGCAAGGCTGCTGCGCGCCGCGCGCCTCACCGGCATCGACGCGCGCCCCTCGCGCGACGCCGGCGCCTATCTCTGCAATTATCTGAGCTGGCGCGCGATCGAGAACGTCAGGGCCGGCGGGCCGCAGCTTGCGGCGTTCATCCACATTCCCCTGCTCGCGCGCAGCGGCGCCGTGCGCCGCAAGGGCGCGCCGCGGATCACGCTGGAGGAACTGGTCGATGCCGGCGAGGCGATGCTGATGGAGATGGTGCAGTTGGCACGGAAGGGGCGCACTTCGTCCTAGAGCACGGTCCCTTGTCTATAGGCGATCTTCGCTTCACCTCGGAGGCGTTGCCCTCTCTTGGTGACGCAGAGAGAGATTTGGCTTCGATCGATCTTTGCATTGATGATTCCGCAGCAGTCCCAGTAGCCATGCCCCTCAGGAAGCTGACTGGCCTCCACATGCAGCATCAAACGATCTCTTTCGGGGCCAAAATTACGCACCACCGCATCCGCGCCATAGAAGCGTCGTACCGTGTCTTTGATGAAGAGAGCTTCATTATCTTCAAGAGGAAACGGGCTGAGCGGCGCCAGCCGCGGATCGGCCTTCGGCATATCTGGATCCATATCGCGACTATTCTTGATACCAGAATACAGCGTTGCCGTTGAGCCCCATTGGGTAAACATTTAACCCTACCGCGAACTATCCTCACGCGACCGGCCGCCCTGCGCTACCTAACCGCCGCGGACCCCCGCGTCCGCCGGAGGACGCGTCATGGACCTCAATCGTCGCCATCTCATCGGAGCTTCGACCGCAGGCATCGCCGGCGCGCTCGCGATGCCTGCCGACGCCGCGCGTGCGGCGCCGCTGACGTCGCTGCTCGGCCGCGATGCCACGCAGTATGGTGTGCGACCCGGCAGCAGCGAGGACCAGACCCGCGCGCTGCAGCGTGCGATCGACGAGGCTGCCCGGGCGCAGATGCCGCTGGCGCTGCCCCCCGGCATCTACCGCACCGGACTGTTGCGCCTGCCAAATGGCGCGCAACTGATCGGCGTGCGCGGCGCGACAAAATTCGTCTTCACCGGCGGGGCCTCGGCGATCCAGAGCGACCGCTCCGATTCGATTGGCCTCACCGGCATCACCTTCGACGGCGGCGGCATTCCGCTGCCGACGCGGCGCGGACTGATCCACGTGCTCGGCGGGCGCGACGTCCGCATCACCGATTGCGAGATCACGGGCTCCGGCGTCAGCGGCATCTGGCTCGAGCAGGTGTCGGGCGAGATCTCCGGCAACATTTTTACCGATATCGCGGTGACGGCGGTGGTTTCGTTCGACGCCAGGGGCCTCAGCGTCTCGCGCAACACGATTGTCGGCACCAACGACAACGGCATCGAAATCCTGCGCACGGCCATCGGTGACGACGGCACGCTGGTGGCCGACAACCGCATCGAGAATATCAAGGCCGGCCCGGGCGGCTCGGGGCAGTACGGCAACGCCATCAACGCTTTCCGCGCCGGCAATGTGATCGTGCGCGGCAACCGCATCAAGAATTGCGACTATTCGGCGGTGCGCGGCAATTCGGCTTCCAACATCCACATCACCGGCAACAGCGTCAGCGACGTGCGCGAGGTCGCGCTCTATTCCGAATTCGCCTTCGAGGCCGCCGTGATCGCCCACAACATTGTCGACGGCGCGGCCGTCGGCGTCTCCGTCTGCAATTTCAACGAAGGCGGCCGCATCGCCGTGGTCCAGGGCAACATCATCCGCAATCTGATTCCGAAGCGGCCGATCGGCACGGCGCCGGACGACGATGCCGGCGTCGGCATCTACATCGAGGCGGATTCAGCCGTGACCGGTAACGTGATCGAGAATGCGCCGTCCTATGGCATCGTCGCCGGCTGGGGCAAATATCTCCGCGACGTCGCCATCACCGGCAACGTGATCCGCAAGGCGCTGGCCGGTGTCGGGGTATCCGTCGTGCCCGGCGCAGGCACGGCGCTCGTCAACAACAACATGATCTCGGAGACCCCGCGCGGCGCCGTGGTCGGGCTCGATCACGCGCGTGCCGTGACGTCTGATCTGTCGGCGGACGGCGCGCAGCGATTTGCGCAATTGGTGGTCGGCGGGAATGCGGTGCGGCGGTAGGCGCTGTCCCTCGGCCCTCGCTCACAAACGCTAGAACGCGTTCCTCAGCAGCGGGTATTTCGCTTCGAGGCCGTCGAGGCTGAAGGTGAACTCAACGAGGCGCTCGGGGGCTGCGACAATTTCGGTGGCGGGCGGCGAGAACTGCGGCAGAAGCGCCGCCATCGCAGCAGGCGCCTTGGGCGCCGCCATCGCGGCCGGTACCTTGGGCCCTGTCATCGCGGCGGGCGCGGTGGGCGGAGCCATGGCAGCTGGCACTTTGAGCGGAGCCGTCGCCGCAAGCGGCGCGATCGGGGCTTCGGTGATTTCGGCGAGAACGCCCGGCTTCGGATCTAGCCTGACCGGTACGGCGGTCTCGGGCACGATGTGGACGGCCTTCGGCTGCATGGTCTGCACCTGCTGCTCGCCGCGCGCCACCCGGGGCATGGTCGCCGGCGACCAGCCGAATGCAGGCGAAACACTTGCAGCCGCTGCGGCAACATCGGCGCCGGTGGCAAGCGCGCGCCATGTCTGGACGGCGCGCTTGGCTTCCTGGATGTTTTCGAGGAATGCGAGTTCGCTGTGATAGCGACGCCAGCGCCCGGTCTCGAACATTTCGGAGAGATGATGCAGCCGCTGCTCGGCGAGAGCGCACCAGCGTGCCGCAATCTCGCGGCCAACAGCCACGTCGCGAACAGCCTCTTGGCGATGTGTCATAAACCAGCCCGTCAGGAGATAAATACGGACGCGACGCAACGCACACGAATCAATTTAGACGCGACATGAATATTTTGTGGAAAAGTTTTGACTTGTCCAGCAACGACACGGCCGCGGTCGCAAAACACCGTAGTCGTGCGGAGATTTGCCGTGTTTTCGAGTCAAGCTTCGCACAAGCATAGCGGACGTGTTGCTTGCCTGGTCCACGGCGGCGGCGAACGCGGCGCAGTCTTTCAACCGGAAGCTGAACGCGTGCGCGGCTTCAAAGAATCGGATGCCCCAAAAGAAAAGACCCGTCCGGGGGGACAACCGGACGGGTCGAGCCATATGGGCGCTTGGGGTGGATGGGCGCTCGCGCCTAATATGACTTATGGGGAGGGATGACCGCTCCCACATAATTTGGTCGTGGCAGCGGGCTGAACGTTCAATGCGGCATTTGATTTTTCGATCTTCGCGCCGCGCGCAAAGTTGTCGCAGCCGCTATCGCGTCGCCGGCCTATCCGCCTGAGAAACCGCGGATTTATCGCCCGTGCTCGACAACGAGGGTTGCTCTATTGCGCGGATGCCAGGCTCGTCGCGACGCTTCTCGATATCTTCACGTTTAGTTGTACCGGCGGCAGCGACCGGCGTCGCGCTGTCGGCGGGAACGGCCATGACCGCGGCAAACGCATCGGCCTCGCCATCGCCGAAGAGATCATCCCGCCCGGGTGAACCGAGGTCCCGCGCGGTCTTCGCCAGCGTCATGCGCAGCGCTTCCGGCTTCAAGGCGTAGTTGCGCTCGAGCAGCAGCGCCGCGACGCCGGAGACATAGGCGGCTGAGAACGAGGTGCCCGACGTCATCTGGTATTTGCCGTCAGGCGCCGGCAGGAAGATGTCGACTCCGGGCGCTGCGACCGCGATGTGGTTGCCACGGTTGGAGGCGGTGAACAGCCTGTCCTGCTGGTCGGTCGCACTGACCGCGATCACGTTGGGATTGGCGGCCGGATAAAGCGGCGGCGACTTCGCGCCGGCATTGCCGGCGGCCGCGATCAGCACCAGGCCACGCGCAGCAGTCGCCGCGATGGCCCGCTCGATCACCGCGTCTTTCGGACCGGCAAAGCTCATGTTGACGATCTGCGCGCCGTGCTCGGCGGCATAGTTCAGCGAGCGCAGGATGATGTAGGACGAGCTCTGGGCCCCGCCGGTGGTGCCGCCGAAGGCGCGGATGGCGATGATGCGCGCCTCGGGCGCGCTGCCCATCAGCTTGGCATGCGCCACGATGGCGCCGGCAACGCCGGTGCCGTGAACGTGCGCGCCCTCGGTGCTGCCGAGCGCATCGAAATTGTCGGCAATGGAGTTGGCGAGTTCGGGATGTCTGGCGTCGATGCCGGAATCGATCACGGCAACGGTCACGTTGGCGCCATGCGCAAGCGTATGCGCCTGCGGCAGCCGGAGTTTTGTCAGTGCGTATTGCGCTGGATCACCTTCGCTCGGCGTCGTCGGCTTCTGGTCCTGGAGCACGTAGCGGAAGTTCGGCTGGACCGAGCGCACGCTGCCGTCGGCGGCGAATTCGCGCCGCACGGTTTCGGCGGGCCGCCCGTCGGTGATGCGGAACAGGCCGAAATTGGCCCCGATCAGCGGGAAATTCTCGGATGCAATGCGCGTCAGGCCGTGGCGGCGCGCGAGTTCGTCGGTCTCGGTCACCGACAGACCCCCGTCGATCTCGGCGACGAATTCGTTGGCGAAGCTGCGGGAGACGACGGCGGCCAATGTGCCGTTGCCGCGCCCCTTGCCGGTGCTCTTCTTGCCCGGTTTGCCCGAGCCATCGCCGCCTGCGTCCGGCTGCGCCAGGCATTCGCCGGCGGCGTCGCGAGAGGCCGCGGTACAGGCCGGATAGAGGTTCGGGGAATAGCGCGCATAAGGCAGCACCGGCGTCGGCACCATCCGCGCCGAAATCCTCGATGTCACAATCGGGCCGGGCCCGGGGCCGCGCCCAACGACCACCGCTCTGGCGGCCACACCCGGACTGACGCGCGCGGCGATGCTGGGAGAAAAGGTCGGCGTGCGGGAGGGGACGCTGATCGTCGGCGTGCGCATGATCGCCTGCGCCTGCGCAAGCTCGACGCCGAGACAGGCGGCAAGCAAAAGCGCGGCTCCGACCGACGAAGCGTAGGCCCCGGCGCGTACCCTGCTCGCGGACTTGCGTGTCATCGGTTCCGCGGCGCGTCTAGGGCGCAGCGACGGCCAGATTGACGAACTTCTCGCGCTGCATCTTGCCGAGCAGCGAGGCGAGTTCGTCCTGGCTCATCGCCTTGTCGAACTGGAGGCGGAACATGCCGCCCTTGGCATCACCGATGATCGAAGCCTGGTAGCCGTCGAGCAATGCAGTGATGTCGGCGACGCGCGCCTCGGGCGTGAAGCGCACCAGCGCGCGCGCCGGCGCGGCAGTCGTACCGAGCTCGCGCGTGATCGGCGCGCTGGTCGAGAGCGAAGCGGTCTGGAAGGTCGCAGGCTGCGTCTTCATCAGCACCGCGCCGATGATTCCGGCCTGCAGCACCAGCGCGACGGCGCCAAGGCTCGCCGACCAGGCCAGCGTGCGCGGCGACAGGCTCGAGAAGAAGGTCGCGATGCGCGCCGACAGCGGCAGCGAGCCGATCGGCCGCGCAGGTTCGGCGTCAATCGCGGCGAACAGCTTCTGCATCGCGCGCGCCGACGGAGCGCCCAGGCTCTCGTTCAGATGGATGGTCTCTTCGTACTCGCCGCGGATCGCCGCATATTGCTTCGCAAGCGCCGGATCGCTCGCCAGCGCTTCCTCGACGCGGCGGGCATCGCGCGCGTTCAGCGTGCCGGCCGCGTGCCACGGCAGCAGCAGTTCAATTTCACTGGGCTCTTGCTCCAGCATCTTCTTGCTCAATGCCATCATGGCCAGCCTCGCTCAATGCCGGCTGCCTTCAGCAGTTCGGCCAATTTCTTGCGCGCATAGAACAAGCGCGTCTTTACAGTGTTCTCCGGGATGCCAACGATCTCGGCCACCTCTTCCACGGACTTCTCGTGGTAGTAGACGAGATCGACGATTTCCCGGTGATCAGGCGAGAGGCCCGTCAGACACTCCCGCAACGCTTCACTGGTATCCTTCTTCTGCACCGCCGTTTCCGGATTGTCGGACGAATCCTCGATCGCGTTGGCGGCTTCGTCGTCCAACTCAAAATCCTTCCTGCGCCGGAGCGCAGACAGGGCCTTGAATCGGGTGATTGCCAGCAGCCAGGTGGAAACGGCGGACCGGCCCTCGAACTTGCCGGCTTGACGCCAGACGTCGAGAAACACCTCGCTGATGAGGTCTTCCGCCGCCTGCTCGTCCCGCACGAGCCGGAGGCCGAAGCGATACACCCTGACATGGTGCCGCCCGTACAGCACCTGCATGGCGAGCCGGTCGCCTTGAGCGATCCTGGCGATCAGGACCTCGTCCGAAGCCGCTTGTGTCACGCTCAAAGGCCGTCTCGCAAGGTTGGTCGGGTCGATGCGGCAGACGGTTCGACGGGAGGCGCGAAATTCTTCAGTCTACCGCAGTGATACGGGGGCCTGTGTGATCTACCCCACATACGCGAAATTTCCTTTTGCCACCCGCGGCTGGCCGCTTCGCTCGAGAACGGTAACATAGTAATGAAGCACTTTCCTGCGCACTGCCGTCCCAGCGTAGACGGCCCGACCTGCATGGAACCATAGCAGCCTTGCACGACGTGTGTCTTCCGAAGCCCTGCTTTGGCTCGACGGCATCGCACACGATGCCTAATCGCCGACAAATTCCTGCGCCGGCCGACGTCGCCCACTCCCGCGCTGCACAGCGCGGATTCGGTTTCGAAGGATACCAAACCTAAAGGCTTGCCACGTAGATTTTTAGGCTGACATCGACCATTGGCGGGACCATGAGCACGGCCGCGACGTCCTTTCCCGAGAGGAATGCCGCTGAGGTCGCGGATCTCGTCCTCACGCCCGAGGCGGCCGCACCCGAGGTTCTGGCGCGCCGTGTCCGGCAGCGCCGCCAGATGTATATCGGCCAGGTCGCGAGCTACTCGCTCGGCGCCTCCGTCCTGCTGGTTTACGCCTTTGACGGCGCCATCTCGATCGACATTGCCTCGCTGTTCTGGTTCGGCGGCCTGTTGATCATCGGCAGCTTCGCCGTGCTGTCGGAAGCCGGCGTAGGTGACCGATTCTCGGACCACTATCTCACCGTGTTCCAGATCTCGGCGCATATGGCGCTGCAATTCGTGTTCCTGCTGTCGGTGCCTGCCGTCGGCGTCGCCTTCCTCAGCGTGCTGTTCCTGATCTTTGCTTTCGGCACGCTGCGCATGACCTCGGCCCAGGCGATTCTGACCTGGGCGATGGCGAGCGCCGGCCTTGCCGCCGTCTTCCTCGCCTCCGACCTGCCGATCGGCATGCCCGTTGCAACGCGGCTGCAGCGCACCGCCTCGATGCTCTGCTTCGTGCTGGTGATCGGCCAGTGCGCCTTCCTCGGCCTGTTCGGTGCGACGCTGCGCAAGATCCTGTACCGGCGCAGCATCGAGCTGAAGGCTGCCTATCAGCGCATCGAGGAGCTGGCCGAGCTCGACGAGCTCACCGGCTCCTACAACCGCCGCTGCATCATGCGGCTTCTCGACGCCGAGATCGAAAAATCGCGGCGGGCATCGACGCCTTGCGCGATCGCACTGATCGACCTCGACTGGTTCAAGCGCATCAACGATGCCCACGGCCATCCCGTCGGCGACGAGGTGCTGCGGACCTTCGCGATCACCATTTTCGCCAACATCCGCCCGGCCGACTGCTTCGGCCGCTACGGCGGCGAGGAATTTTTGCTGTTGCTGCCGGGAACGGACAGCGAGGCGGCGTCGCGCATGCTCGAGCGGCTGCGCGGCATCGTCGCCGATCTGGACTGGAGCGCATTCTCTCCGGGCATGCGCGTGACCATTTCCGCGGGCGTCGTGACGCTGCGCGAGATTGATACTGCCGACACGTTTCTCGTGCGCGCCGACAGCGCGCTCTATTCCGCCAAGGCGCAAGGGCGCAACCGCATTGCAACGAGCTGACCAATCCATTTTCTCCCGGCGCGAGAGAAGCCGCCGCCGGGCCGAACGCTCCAGGACAGGGCAATGAGATCAAAATCCGCAAAAACATCCGAGAATCTGCTCGACGAATTGCAGGCTGCGCTCTCGCACGGCACCGTTGCGCGCCGGGTGGAGACGCTGCGCCAGGTCACCGAGCTCTTCGTAGGCAACGCGGTGGACTATTCCGACGACCATGTCCGCGTCTTCGACGACGTGTTCCAATGCCTGATCGAGCAGATCGAGACTTCTGCGAGGGCGCTGCTCGCGGAGCGCCTCGCACCGATCGCGGCTGCGCCGCCTAAGATCATCCGGACGCTCGCGCTCGACGAGGTGATCGAGATTTCCGGCCCCGTGCTGTCGAAATCGGAACGGCTGGACGAGGCGACCCTGATCGAGATCGCGCGCACCAGGGGCCAGGCCCATCTCAAGGCGATCTCGCTGCGGCGAGTGCTGTCGGAAGCGCTGACCGACGTGCTGGTGACGCGCGGCGACGAGGACGTGGTGCAAGCGACCGTGGGCAATCCGGGCGCACAGCTCTCCGAGGGAAGTTTCACCGACCTCGTCACCCGCGCCGAACGCGACGACGACCTCGCCACCTGCATCGGCCTGCGGCCAGACCTGCCCCGCCATCATTATTTGAGGCTGGTCGCGAAGGCGTCATTAACGGTGCGCAGGAAGTTGGAGGCCGCCCATCCGGAGCTTGCGGACGACGTGTCCAGCGCGGTCCAGGAAGCGGCCCAGCGGGTGCGCACCGCCACCACGACCAGGCAGACCGAGATGGCGCGGGCGTTGGTGAAGTCGCTGCACGAAGACGGCCGCCTCACCGAATCCCAGGTCGCCACCTTCGCCGAGCAGGACAAGTTCGACGAGACCAATGCAGGGCTCGCGGCGCTCGCGGGCGTCGCGGTCGAGACCGCCGAGACCATGATGATCGAAAGCAGGACCGAGGGCGTGATGATACTCGCCAAGGTCGCGGCCATGCATTGGCCGAGCGTGCGTGCGATCATCGCCATGCGCGAGAAGCTCTCAGGCGGCTCGCAGACCGACATGCTGACGTTGCGCGACGCTTACGAGGCGCTACGCAGCTCGACCGCGCAGCAGGTGCTGCGCTTCCACCGCATGCAGGGCACGACGCCTGCGGCGTGAGGCTGGCGCGCTAGTAACGCAGGACCCTCGCCCCCACCGCTGCGCCGATCGCGGTCACCAGCGCGGTCGCGAGCGTGTACCAGGTCGCGACGAACAGCGGGGAATCGTCGGTGCAGTGCGAGGCATAGAGCGTCGCGGCGAGCCCGGCCGACACGAGACCGGCGAGCGCACCCGCGAGCGCGGGGCGCGACGGCGCGCCGTGGCGCAGGCCGAACAGCGCCCCCGCAAGCAGCGGCAGCGACATCGCCGGGATCGCGAACAGGCAGACCCTGGAGTTCTTGCCTACCATCCGCATCGTCATCGGCATCGCCGGCGCCATCATCGCCTCGCTGCCGATCGCCACCGCGAGCAGCCCCACGGGCAGCAGCAGCAGCCAGCCCCAGCCGCGCATCAGGGCCTCGGGCCGCGACAGATGCAGGCTGACGATGATCGCGGGGATCGCGAGCGACAGCGTGACCGCGAACTTCATGTCGAAGAACGGGTTATGCATCGCGCTCATCACGTCGTGACGCACGCCGAGAAACGTCGCGAAAATCAGGATCGACAGGGGGGCTGCGACCAGCAGCGCCATGGTCAGCACCGCGCCGACGCGCGGCGCGCGATGGGCGTTGTCGGCCGCGAGCGAACGAATGAGTTGATCGGTATCCATGACTACTGGTCCCGCAGTTTGGCGGTCAGCGCCGCAAGTCCGCGATGCAGCGCGACCCGCACCGCACCCTCGCTCATCGCATATTTCATCGCCGTATCCTTGATCGAGGTGGCCTCGACCGCGATCGACTGCAGCACGTCGCGCTGGCGCTGCGGCAGCGTATTGAGCTGGCTGGCGACCTCGCCTGCCGAGACCGTCTCCTGCGGCACTTCGCCCGGCAGGGATTCGGCGAAATCGTCGATGTTGACGAAGATCCGCCTGCCCCGCCGCCGCAGCATGTCGATCAGCTTGTTGCGGCCGATCGCAAACAGCCACGGGGCGAAAGGGGCTTCGCTGTCCCAGGTGTGCCGCTTCAGATGCACCGCCAACAAGATCTCCTGCACGATATCCTCGGCCTGGTCGGGAGGCTGCCCGGCCCGCGCCAGGCCGCGCCTCGCGGCAGCGCGCAGCACAGGCGTGACCGCCTTCAACAGGCGATGATACGCCGCGTCATCGCCTGCCATGGCCGACCGCATCAGGTCGGTCCACTCGTCCTCACGTCCGCGCACGCGCGCCCTCACCATGCAATTCGGCCGCTCTTTCAATTTGTTACGTCGGCACCCGCTAGATCACGAATTCGTGATACATGCCGGACCGCGCGACCGATGCAGCCGTCAGGATCTGGACGGCTCATAACACCGATCGATCCCGTCCGCACCCCGGCGTCCGGCGGCGAAGGCCCGGCTTGCCGCGTTTTTGCCCCGTGTGGCCCGAAGATTCCCATTTTTTGCCCCGCTGTCGTCATGGCCCGGGGTCTCTGTTCGCTCCCGGGACGGGCTGAATTGGGGAGATCGTCAACATGATGAAAGCCAGCGGACACGCGGCAGTGATTCTTCTTGCCGGGCTTTTCTTGCTGTTCGGCGGCGCTGCACAGGCGGCGCCGAACTCTGCCGGCAAATCGGACAGCGCGGGCAAGCAAGCCGACACGGACAAGCCGGGCAAGCAGCGGCGACATACCTCGCGCCACCACGATAGCACCAGGACGGCGCAGAAATCCGACGACAAGGCCGACAAGAAGGACGCCGCGGCAAAGGCCGAGGGGGCGAAGACCGACAATGGAGACGTGCCGGCCGCGAGCCAGATGCCGCCGGAGGTCGCCAATGCCAATGCACAGCTCGCCGCCGCCGATACGCCGACCGCGGCTGCCGCCTCCGCAATGACGGGCCGCGCCAACGACAACGTCCAGGCAGCGGCCGATAATGCCGCCGCCCCGAATGCCGAGAGCCAGGTCGTGGCACCCGATCAGCTCAACGACATCGACCGCGCTGCGGAACAGGACAACCCGCCGGCGCAGAAGGCGGTGATTGCCGCAACCGACGCGCTGCCGCGGCCGGCGCCGGTGATGGCAAGCAGCCAGCAGAGCTCGGCCTGGGACCAGAGCTCCCTGATCGGCAAGATCTTCATTGGCGTCGGCACGCTGCTGACGCTGGCGTCCGCCGCGCGCATGTTCATGGCGTGATTCCTGGCGTGATTTCCGGCCCCAGGGGGGGCCATGTGTCCCCCTTGAAGCCCACCGCGCCAGCGGGCACATTGCCCGCCCAATCAAAAGCGTGGGTGGAGCATGAGCACGTTCGAACACATCATCGTCGAAAGCAAAGGCGGGGTCGGCATCATCAAGCTGAACCGGCCGAAGCTGCTCAACGCGCTCTCCTTTGGCGTCTTCCGGGAGATCGCCGCGGCAGTCGATGATCTCGAGGCCGATGACGCCATCGGCTGCATCGTCGTGACCGGCAGCGAGAAGGCCTTTGCCGCCGGCGCCGACATCAAGGAGATGCAGCCCAAAGCCTTCATCGACATGTTCTCCGAGGATTTTGCCGCGATCGGCGGCGACCGGCTCGCACGCTGCCGCAAGCCGACGATCGCCGCGGTCGCGGGCTATGCGCTGGGCGGCGGCTGCGAGCTCGCCATGATGTGCGACGTCATCATCGCCGCCGACACCGCCAAGTTCGGCCAGCCCGAAATCACGCTCGGCACCATCCCCGGCATCGGCGGTACCCAGCGCCTGACCCGCGCAATCGGCAAGTCCAAGGCGATGGACCTCTGCCTCACCGGCCGCATGATGGATGCTGCGGAAGCCGAGCGAAGCGGCCTCGTCAGCCGCATCGTGCCCGCGGACAAGCTGATGGACGAGGTGATGGCCGCGGCCGAGAAGATCGCCGCGATGTCGCAGCCTGCGGCCGCAATGGCCAAGGAAGCGGTCAACCGCGCCTTCGAGACCACACTCGCCGAGGGCATGAGCGTCGAGCGCAACCTGTTCCACGCGACTTTCGCGCTGGAGGACCGCTCCGAGGGCATGGCGGCGTTCATCGAGAAGCGCAAGCCGGTGAACAAGAACCGGTAACAGCGGCGAGCGGTCAGGCTGGTGTAAGGCTCTGCCGCTTTCCCGCAGAAGTCCTGTGACGCACCTGCAACAAGCACGGAATACATGGGGGTTTTCCCCGCGGCAGTTTGCCTGCGGGACCGGCGCTGGTTAAACAGGTAAGAGCCGCCGTCGGCGGGGGCGGACAGCCGGGATTTTGCGGGATTACATGATTGGGCGTGCCGCCAGAGCTGGTCGCGTGATGACGCGGCATCGATCGGGCGTGGCTCCAGTGCTTGCAACATGGACCGCGCTGGCGCTCTCGTGCGCCCTTCCCTCCGCAGCAGGGGCGGAAGCCCTGCCGGAGGCGCTCGCCAAGGCCTACCAGACCAATCCGCAGCTCAATGCCGAACGTGCGCGGCAACGCGCCACGGACGAGAACGTGCCGCAGGCGCTCGCCGGTTACCGCCCGCAAATCGTGGCGAGCCTCAGCGCCGGCCTGCAATCGGTGCGCAATCTGCTGCCCGACAACACCATCCAGACAGCCAATCTGAAGCCGTGGATCATTGGCGTCACCGTGACGCAGACCCTGTTCAACGGTTTCCGCACCGCCAACAACGTGCGGGCAGCCGAACTCCAGGTGCAGTCTGGCCGCGAGGCGCTGCGCAATGTCGGCCAGGGCGTGCTGCTCGATGCCGTCACCGCCTACACCAACGTGCTGGCCAACCAGTCGCTGGTCGAGGCGCAGCGCTCCAACGTCGCCTTCCTGCGCGAGACGCTGTCCGTCACCCAGCGCCGCCTCAACGCCGGCGACGTCACGCCGACCGACAGCGCACAGGCCGAGGCGCGGCTCAACCGCGGGCTCTCCGATCTCAACGCCGCCGAAGTCGCGCTTGCGATCAGCCAGGCGACCTATGCGCAAGTGATCGGCAATGCACCGTCGCAGCTCCGTCCTGCCGAAGTCGTCGACCGCTATCTGCCGAAGAGCCGCGAGGACTCGCTGACGATGGCGATCCGGCAGCACCCGGCGGTGATGGCCGCCGGCTTCGACGTCGACGTCGCCTCCACCAACATCCGCGTCGCCGAGGGCGCGCTGCTGCCGAGCGCCAGCGTTCAGGGCAGCGCCAGCAAAAGCCGCAACAACGACCCGACGCTCGGCACCTTCGCCGAAGATCAGGCCTCGATCGTCGCCAATGTCACCGTGCCGATCTACGACGGCGGCCAGGCCGCCGCACAGACCAGGCAGGCCAAGGAGATCACGGCGCAGAGCCGGCTCGTGCTCGACCAGGTGCGCAACCAGGCGCGCACGGCGGCGGTCAGCGCGTGGGTTGCCAACGAAGGCGCCAAGATTGCGGTCTCGGCCTCGGAGTCCGAAGTGAAGGCGGCGACCGTCGCCCTCCAGGGCGTGCAGCGCGAGGCCGCGGGTGGACAGCGCACGACGGTGGATGTGCTGAACTCGCAGGCCGATTTGATCCAGGCCAAGGCCCGCCTGATCGGCGCCAATCGCGACCGCGTCATCGCCTCCTACACGCTGCTCAGCGCCGTCGGCCATCTCGACGTCAAGACCTTGAGCCTGAACACGCCGGACTATCTGCCCGAGGTGCACTACCAGCAAGTCCGCGACGCCTGGCACGGTCTGCGCACGCCGTCCGGGCAGTAGCTTCAAATCGTCCGCCTTGGTGCCGATGAAAAGCCGCCGAATCCATCTGATGGGAGCCTCCGGCTCCGGCGTGACGACGATCGGTCGCGCGCTCGCCGGCAGGCTTGCGCTGCCGCATCACGACAGCGATGATTATTTCTGGCTGCCGACGGCGCCGCCCTACCAGACGACACGCCCTGCCGCCGAGCGTTTGCGCCTGATGCGCGAGATGTTTTTGCCGCGGCTCGATTGGGTACTGAGCGGAACCGTCACCGGCTGGGGCGACGAGCTCGTCACATTCTTCGATCTCGTCGTCTTTGTGACGACGCCGCGCGAGCTTCGCTTGCAGCGCCTGCGTGACCGCGAGGCTACGCATTTCGGAGCGGATGCCGTCGCACAGGGCGGCTGGCGTCATGAGGAGGCGGAGTCGTTCGTCGACTGGGCCTCGCACTACGAAGCCGGCGATCGCGACGGCCGCAGTCTCGCAAAAGATGAAGCGTGGCTCGCGAAGCTGCCCTGCCCGGTCGTGCGCGTCGACGGCTCACGCCCGCTTGCGGACCTCGTCGAGCAGCTATGCAGCGAAGCGCAGCGGCTGCCGGGCTGATGTGATACTGTCCCGACGCCACCGCCAAATAACAAAACGGGGAGAGAAATCATGCTCAGCCGACGCAGCGTCCTGCTTGCCTCCCTCGCCGCCGGAGTTGCCATGTCCAACAAAGCCCACGCACGTGCCGCGCAGCCCGCGACGCCGGTCAATTTCGACGTCCCGGCCCATGCCTGCGACTGTCACACCCACATCCATGGCGATGTCGAAAAATTTCCGTTTTTCGCAGGCCGCGTCTACACGCCGGAGCCGGCTTCACCGGAGGAAATGGCCGCGTTGCACAAGGCGCTGCATATCGAGCGGGTGGTGATCGTGACGCCGAGCGTCTACGGCACCGATAATTCCTCCACCCTGTTCGGCATGAAGGCGCGCGGCGCGACCGCGCGCGGGGTGGCGGTGATCGATGACAAGACGACGGAGGCCCAGCTCGACACGATGCAGACGGACGGCTTCCGCGGCATCCGCATCAATCTCGCAACCGGCGGCGTCAGCGATCCCAATGTCGGCCGAGCGCGCTTCACGACCGCCGTCGAGCGCATGAAGGCGCGCGGCTGGCACGTGCAGCTCTACACCACGCTGCCGATGATCTCGGCGATCAAGGAACTCGTGCTGGCTTCACCCGTGCCCGCGGTGTTCGACCATTTTGGCGGGCTCGAGGCCTCGCTCGGGCTAGAGCAGCCAGGCTTTGCCGACCTAATCGAGCTCGTCAAATCCGGCAAGGCCTACGTGAAAATCTCCGGCGCCTACCGCTCGTCGAAGCTCGCACCCGACTATCAGGACATGGTGCCGTATGCCCGCGCGCTGATCGCGGCGAATGCGGACCGCATCGTCTGGGGCACGGACTGGCCGCATCCGGATTCGAGCCGCGTCGAGGGACGCAAAGCCACCGACATCGCGCCGCTCTATCAGATTGACGACGGCCGCCTGCTCAACCAGCTTCCGGTGTGGGCGCCGGACGCAAATCTGCGCAAGAAGATCCTGGTCGATAATCCCGCGCAACTCTACGGGTTCTGAGTCGCGACAGCTCGGATTAGGTTCAAACAAAGCCCGACGCGATTCCATGCCGCGCAATGGAACTGTTGTCACGAGAACACGACGACTTTGATTCACACGAACGTGTTCGGGTTCCCTTTCGCTTTTCACCCGTTCGGTTGAGGCGACGATTCCCTTTCGCAGGTACGCACGCGCACAGGTTTCATTTGTTCGTGCGGATGCATGCCTTTATCGCATTATCTTGCCGCGCTTTTCTCCGGCATTGGAATTGGTTTTACCGTCGCCGCCCCCATCGGACCAATGGGCATGCTGTGCATTCAGCGCACATTGGCATCGGGCATGGCCACGGGTCTCGCAACAGGCTTCGGTGCGGCGACCGTCCATCTCACCTACAGCATCCTCGCGGTCTTGGGATTGGGCTCGCTTGCACAGCCCTGGGTCGAGGCCAATGCCGTCGGCTTCGGCATCGTCTCGGCGCTCACGCTGCTGTGGTTCGCGATCAGGACCCATCGCAACTCGATCGTGCTTCAGGAGACCGGCCAGGCCGACGCGGTGCGTTTGACACACGCCTATCTCAGCGCCGTCGCGCTGGGGCTGACCAATCCGCTGACGGTCATCCTGTTCCTGGCGGCGCTGCACGCGTTCTCCACGCAGTCGGCAGCAGCCCCACTGGTCGCGGGCGTGTTCGTAGGCTCGGCGGCCTGGTGGATGGTCCTGAGCACGATGGTGGCCAGCGCACGGTCACGGCTGACGCCGCGGATGCTTTCGTTGAGCAGCCGATTCGCCAGCCTGGTGCTGCTCGGGCTCGGCACCATGATGCTGGTGCGGATCGCGCAGCACGCGCTGGGTTAGTTGCGTCAGCGTGCGCGGCGGGAGAAGAAGGAGATCAGGACCGGCAACGTCACCAGGATCACGACCGGCGCCAGCATCATGCCCGTGACGACGACGACCGCGAGCGGCTTCTGCACCTGCGAGCCGATGCCTTCCGACAGCGCCGCCGGAAGCAGGCCGATGCCGGCGACGACGCAGGTCATCAACACGGGCCGGAGCTGCAATTCGCCGGTGCGGATCACCGCGCTCACGCGATCCATGCCTTCTTCGATGAGCTGGTTGAACTGCGACAGGATGATGATCCCGTCCATCACGGCGATGCCGAACAGCGCGATAAAGCCGATCGCCGCGGAGACGCTGAAGGCGGTGCCGGTGATCAAGAGGCCGAGCACGCCGCCGAAGATCGCCATCGGGATCACGCTCATGGCGAGCAGCGTATCGGTCATCGAGCCGAAATTGAACCAGAGCAGGACGCCGATCAGCGCGAGCGAGATCGGCACCACGATCGACAAGCGCCGGATCGCGTCCTGGAGATTGCCGAATTCGCCGACCCAGTCCATGTGCGCGCCGGGCGGTAGCTGCACCTGGGCGGCGACCTTCTGCTGCGCCTCGCGGATCGCGCTGCCGAGGTCGCGCTCACGCACCGAGAACTTGATCGGCAGATAGCGTTCCTGCTGCTCGCGATAGATGTAGGCAGCACCCGAGACCAAGCTGATGCTGGCGACCTCGCTCAAGGGAATCTGCGTCACGGTACCGTTCGGGCCAGGCGCGCCGATCCGCAAATTCTGGATGACCTCGGCGCTCCTGCGGAATTCCGGCGCAAGGCGCACGATGATCGGGAAGTGGCGGTCGCTTCCGGCCTCGTAGATGTCGCCGGCGGTGTCGCCGCCGATTGCGACCTTGATGGTGGCGTTGATGTCGCCCGGCGCGAGGCCATAGCGCGCGGCCTTGGCGCGGTCGATGTCGATCTGGATGGTCGGCTGCCCGAGTGAGGTGAACACCGCGAGGTCGGTGACGCCCTGCACGGTGGCCAGCACCGACTTGATCTTGTTGGCGGTGTCGGTCAGCGCCTGGAGATCGCTGCCGAACAGCTTGATCGAGTTCTCGCCCTTCACGCCGGAGACGGCTTCGGAGACGTTGTCCTGCAGGTATTGCGAGAAGTTGAACTCGACGCCGGGGAAGCGATCGTCGAGCTGCTTGAGCAGTTGCGCGGTCAGCTCTTCCTTGTCGTGGGTGCCGGGCCATTGGCTTGCGGGCTTGAGCGGCGCGAAGAACTCGGCGTTGAAGAAGCCGGCGGCGTCGGTGCCGTCATCGGGGCGGCCGTGCTGCGACACCACGGATTCCACTTCAGGCCGTGCGCGGATCACCTTGCGCATCTCGTTGACGTAGGAGTTGCCTTCCTGGAGCGAGATGGTCGGCGGCAGCGTGGCGCGGATCCAGAGATTCCCCTCCTCCAGCTTCGGCAGGAATTCGAGGCCGAGCAGCCGGCTGAGCGCAACCGTCATCAGCACGAGGCCGACCGCGCCGCCGAGCATGATGCCGCGGTTGGCAACGGCCCAATTCAGCACCGGCATGTAGATCCGGTGCAGGATCAGCATCACCTTGGTCTCGGTCTCGCGGACATGCGCCGGCAGAATGATCGCGGACAGCGCCGGGGTGACGGTGAACGTCGCAAGCAGCCCGCCGGCCAGTGCGTAGGCATAGGTCCGGGCCATCGGTCCGAAGATGTTGCCCTCGACGCCGGAGAGCGTGAACAGCGGCAGGAAGGCCGCGATGATGATGGCGGCGGCAAAGAAGATCGAGCGCGAGACGTCGGCCGCCGCGCTGAGGATGGCGTGGCTCTTCATGCCGAACAGCGTCTCGGGCGACATCTGCTCGGATTCCGACATCGGCGTCGTCTGCGTCAGGCGCCGGAAGATCGCCTCCACCATGATGACGGTGGCGTCGACGATCAGGCCGAAATCGATCGCGCCGACCGAGAGCAGGTTCGCCGATTCCCCGCGCAACACCAGGATGATCACCGCGAAGAACAGCGCGAACGGAATCGTGGCGCCGACGATCAGCGCGCTGCGCAGATCGCCGAGGAAGATCCACTGCAAGAGCACGATCAGCAGAATGCCAATCACCATGTTGTGCAGCACGGTGTGGGTGGTGAGCTCGATCAGGTCCCCGCGGTCGTAGATGCGCTCGATGCGCACGCCCGGCGGCAGGATGCTGGAATCGTTGATGGTCTGAACGAGTTGGTGGACGCGCTTGATGGTTGGCGAGCTCTGCTCGCCGCGGCGCATCAGCACGATGCCCTGCACGATGTCGTCGGCATCGTCGAGGCCGGCAATGCCGAGACGGGGTTTTTGGCCGACGGTGACAGTGGCGACGTCCTTGACCAGCACCGGATTGCCGTTGGTCTGCGAGACCATCGTATTGGCGAGGTCGTCGATCGACCGGATCAGGCCGACGCCGCGCACAACGGCGGATTGCTGGCCGATATTGACCGTGTTGCCGCCGACATTGACGTTGGAATTGCCGACCGCCTGAAGCAATTGCGGCAGCGTCAGGCCGTTGGCGACGAGCTTGTTGAAGTCGACCTGGAGCTCGTAGGTCTTGCTCTTGCCGCCCCATCCGGTGACGTCGATCACGCCGGGCACGGCGCGGAAGCGGCGCTGCAGGATCCAGTCCTGGATGGTCTTGAGGTCGAGCACGCTGTAGTTCGGCGGGCCGACGAGACGGTAGCGGAAGATTTCGCCAATCGGGCTGAGCGGCGAGATCTGCGGCTGCACGTTGCCGGGCAGCGGCGCGAGCTGCGCCAGGCGGTTCAAGACCTGCTGCAACGCCTCGTCATAGGTGTAGGCGAAGGAGAACTGCAGTTTGACGTCGGAGAGGCCGTAGAGCGAGATGGTGCGAATGGTCGTCACGTTCTTCAGACCGGCGACCTGGGTCTCGATCGGAATGGTGATGTAGCGCTCGATCTCCTCCGCCGACAGGCCCGGACTCTGCGTTACGATGTCGACCATCGGCGCGGTCGGATCGGGGTAGGCCTCGATGTTGAGCTGGTTGAACGCGATCAGGCCGCCGATCAGCACGGCAAAGAACATGCCGACCATCAGGAAGCGCCGATTGACGGCAAGGGCGACGAGACGATCCATTCAGGTTTTCAATTTTCTTGGGTCGTCGATCAGCTGCCGGACGCCGCGCGGTCGATGAACAGGCTGCCTTTGGTGACGATCTGCTCGCCAGGTCTCAGATTGCTGGTGACCTCGACGAGGTTGCCGTTGATGAGGCCGATCTTGATCTCGCGCAGCTCGACCGACTTGTCCTCGCGTGCGACCCAGAGGCGGACCTTGTCGGCTTCGTAGATCAACGCCTGTTTCGGCACCGCCGGGGCGGCGCGGTCGCCGGCCGAATAGATCGTGACGTTGGCGAACATCTCCGGCTTGAGCAGGCCGTCCTTGTTGTCGATGGTGGCGCGGACCAGCAGGCGGCGGGTGCTCGGATCGATCGCGGCGGCGACGTAGTTGATCTTCGCGGTCAAGGGACGGCCCGGCAGCGCCATCACGTTGACCGTGATGTCCTGCCCGATGCACACGGCGGCCGCATCGCTCTCGCGCACGAAGGCGGTGAGCCAGACCGTGGAGAGGTCGCCGACCACGAAGACCGGATCGCTGGCGCCGGAATTGACGTACTGGCCGGGGCCGATCTTGCGCTGCACGACCGTGCCCGCGATCGGCGAATAGATCGTGACTTCCGGATTGATGGCGCCCTTGTCCTGGAACGCCTTGATGGTCTCGTCGGTGAAGCCGAGGATGCGCAGCTTGTTGCGCGAGGCCTCCAGCGCCGTCGCCGAGGAGCGCATGTCGTTCTGCGCCTGAACCTGGGTCGCTTCCGCCTGCTGATAGTCCTTCAGCGGGATGGCATGGCCCTCGTAGAGGTCCTTGGCGCGCTTGAACTGGATGTCGGCAAGATCGATCGCCGACTTCGCCTTGTTCTGCGAAGTCATTGCCGCGATGAAATCGTTCTGGGCCTGCACGGTGTCGGCGGCCTCGATTGTGAACAGCGGTTGCCCTTGCTTCAGCATCTCGCCCGGCTTGGCGAGCAGCTTGGTCACCCGGCCTGCATAGGGCGAGAACACCGGCGTCGAACGGTCCTCGTCGACCGCGACCTTGCCCTCGGTGACATATTCGGCCCGGAAGGTCTTGGCCTTGACCGGCTCGATCGTCAGCGTCGCCCATTCCGACGGCGTGGGCGTGAAGTTCTGCGCATTCCTGCGCGACTGGCTGGAGACCTCGGAGTGGCTCTTATCCTTGGCCCCCGCCGAGAGGTAGCCGTAGGCCCCGGCACCGGCAAGTGCCAGTAAAACTACGGATGTGATCATCCGTTGTTTTGTAAGCACCTGCAATCGCTTGGTATTCTCAACTACCATGGGGCCCGGTCATATCTGCGATGATACCGGCGGATGCCTGCCTCATCGATCGCGCTAATAGTGCCGAATTGTGATTTCAAACAACCTAAAAAACGCGGGGCACCTTTCGGTTTACGTTAAAATTTTGCGACGCGTCAGCTTCACGTCAGCTTCTCGCCGGCCACTGTGCCGGATGACTGCCGAGCGGCATCGCCGGACGGCTCCATCGTGCCGGCGTCTTCGACAGCAGTGCTGAATGACGCACCGCCTTCAACGTGCCGAAGCCAGATGGCACGCTCTCGATGAATGCAGCATGTACGTCCTCGCCCGTAATATCCGGGGTGTCGAGGCCGCGTTCGAGCCGTCCGAGATTCCACAGCCAACGTCCGGTCTGCGCCAGCGACACGCGCACGTGCCAGCTGCCGCCTTCGCGGGCCTGGCGCGTCTTGGCCATCATCGCACCGAACGCCATCAGATAACCGGTGGCGTGGTCGAGCATCTGGGCCGGCAATTCCTTGGGACCATCGAGGCCGGCGGCCTGACCTTCGGCATGGTTGAAGCCGGTCGTGGTCTGCACCAGCGAATCGAAGCCGCGCCGCTCCGCCCAGGGGCCGGCATGGCCATAGGCCGACAGCGTCACGTAGACGATGCCGGGGTTGATCTCCGCTGCGTCCTCCGGCGAGAAGCCGAGAGCGGCAAGCGCGCGCGGGCGATAGCCTTGCGAGAAGATGTCGGCGTCCTTCAACAGCGCGCGCATCTGCGCCCTGCCCGCCTCGCTCTTCAGCTCGAGGAAGGTGGTGAGCTTGCCGCGGCCGGTGTCGATGGTCAGCCAGGGAATAGCGGGCAGATCGGGCCCTGACACGAGCAACACATCCGCCCCGTGCGCCGCGAGCGTGCGGCCGGCGACGGGACCTGCGATGACGCGGGAGAGATCGAGCACGCGAAGGCCTGCAAGCGGACGATCGCCTTTTGGCCATGGCTTCGGCGGGGCCTCGCCGATCTTCTCGATCGAGACCAGCGGCAAGTCGGCGAGCGCGCGGGCCTGCGGCAGCGCCGACCATTCGTCACAGGAGCGCATCAGGGCAACGACGCCGCCTGCGGCATAGGCCGCCGTCTCGAAATCCTTGCCCTTCCATTGTATCAAAGCGGCCTGCACCTTCTCGCGCTCGGGCTCGCAGCCGAGCACCTTGCAGACGGCGTCGCGATGATGCGGAAAATTGGTGTGGCAGCGGACGAAGCGGTTGTCGCCGGTTTTGTAGACGCCGGCGATGGCGTCCCAGGCCGGCGGCGGCGGCTTGTCGTCGACGCGTAAATAGCGCTCGGATCTGCATTCGGCGACGGCGTGGCGCATGTCGACGGAGACATCCTGCACTTCGCCGCTGCGCAATCTCCAGATTTCGGCGGCGGCGAGGCCGGCGGCGGCGATCGTCGTCTGTCCGGCGAGCGCGACACGAAACGAGGACGGAATGTGCGGCTCTTCTCCGGTCAGCCGCACGCGCGCGAGCGCGGCCGCATCACCGCCGGCGGAGGTCCAGATATCGCTGAGAATGCTGGCGGGGCTTTGCATGACCGTTACTCTCCCTTAGCTTCGCGAACATCTCACTATCACGGAAAGGACCACAATGGCCGCCATCGACCCCCTCACCGCAGGCGCCGTGTTCATCGCAACGGCAGCCACCGATGCGGTCTATGTGATGTTCACCTCGGCCGTAATCGCGCGCAAGCGCGTGCCGGCGGCGAACTGGAGCGCGGTCTGGTACCTGCTCTCGTCCTATGCCGTGATCAGCTATACCGAGAACGCGTTCTATGTGGCCTTCGCCGCGATCGGCTCTTGGGCCGGCGCCTACGCCTCGCTGACCTTCCTGCACCGCCCGCCCGGCGGCCCGCCAGTGGGGGCCGCGCCGGAGTGAGGGTGGGCTTGAACGACGCAATCAACCACACACGCGATGTCGTCCTGGCGAAAGCCAGGACCCATAACCACAGGGAGTGGTTTTGCGAGGATTCCGAGTTGCTTGGCCGGCGGCAAGCAACACAACACCCCGTCGGGGTAATGGGTCCTGGCTTTCGCCAGGACGACGTTGAGGAGTGAGCCGACCGCCCTCAATGAAAATCCCGCGACGGCGGCAGGATGCGGACGTTGCGGGGGTGGCGGATTTTTTGGGCGGGTGTGTCGACGTGATCGCGGCGGTCGTCGTTGAGCGGTTCAAGCAGGTCGGCGCCTGATGGACGCTTGCGGCTCAGAGCGTCATTGGCAAGGCCGACCAGATCGTGCGAGCGATCAATCATGCGCTGGGCGATGAGATGCGTCACCTTTTCGGGGCTGCTCTGGATATAGCCCTGAACCTCGATGAGGCGCGCGCCCATCACTTCTTTCCGGTACTGCTCCATGATCTTGGGCCACACCACGACATTGGCGATGCCGGTTTCGTCCTCCAGCGTCATGAACACGACGCCGCTGGCGCTGCCGGGCCGTTGCCGCACCAGCACCACGCCGGCGCAGCGGACGCGGCGCCGCTCGTTCTCGTGGCTGATGTCCTTACAGGCGACGATGCGCTCGCGCGAAAACATCTCGCGCAAAAACTCCATCGGGTGGCCTTTGAGCGATAGCCGGATGGTCTGGTAATCCGCGACCACCTGCTCGGAGCGCGGCATCACCGGCAATAGCTTGGCGTGCTCGTCCGGCTGCTCGCGCGCGGTCGCGGCTTCGAACAGCGGCAGCGGCACATCGTCAGGCAGCCGCCGCACCTGCCACAGCGCCTCGCGACGGTCGAGCCCGAGCGAGCGGAAGGCGTCGGCATCGGCGAGCAGGATCAGTGCGCGCTTGGGCAGGCCGGTGTCGCGAGCAAAATCTTCGAGCGAGGTGAAGGGACGGCGGTTGCGGGCAGCGACAATGCGGTCGGCCCAATCTTCCGGCGTGACGTAGTCCTTGCCCTGCCGCCTCGCCTGTTCCTTTTTGAGAAACTCTTCATCCGGATCGAGCCAGTGAAAGCCGTCGATCTGGCGGAAGCCCAGGCGCACGGCACAATATTTGTCGTCGGTGTTTTCCAGCGTGTTCTGCGCAAAGCTGTAGGACACGTCGATGTCGCGCACCTTGACGCCGTTCTTGATGGCGTCGCTGACGATCTGCGCGGGCGCGTAAAAGCCCATCGGCTGCGAGTTCAGCAGGCCGCAACAGAAGGCGTCGGGGTGGTGATATTTCAACCATGAGGAGATGTAGACGAGCTGCGCGAAGCTCGCGGCGTGGCTCTCCGGAAAGCCGTAGGAGCCAAACCCCTTGATTTGCTCGAAGCAGTTTTTGGCAAATTGAGGATCGTACCCCCGGCGGATCATGTTGCCGACCATTTTTTCTTCGAAAGAGCCGATCGTCCCGACGTTGCGGAACGTCGCCATGGCACGCCGCAATCCGTTGGCCTCTTCCGGGGTAAAGCCCGCGGCCACGATCGCAATCCGCATGGCCTGCTCCTGGAACAGGGGCACCCCCAACGTCTTGTGCAACACCTTATAGAGTTCGTCCGGCTCTCCATACTCGGACGACGGAGCCGGATAATTTTCCTTCTCCTCACGATTCCGCCGCCGCAGATATGGATGCACCATGTCGCCCTGGATCGGCCCCGGGCGCACGATCGCGACCTCGATGACGAGATCGTAGAAGGTCCGCGGCTTCAGGCGCGGCAGCATGTTCATCTGCGCGCGGCTCTCGACCTGGAACACGCCGAGCGATTCTCCTCGCTGCAGCATTTGATAAACCTCGTCGTCATCTTCCGACTTGATGTCCGCAAGCGCGTAACGCTGTCCCTTGTGCTGCTCGATCAGATCAAAACATTTCCTGATGCAGGTCAGCATGCCGAGCGCAAGCACGTCGACCTTCATCATGTTGAGCGCGTCGACGTCGTCCTTGTCCCATTCGATGAAGGTGCGGTCGTCCATCGCGGCATTGCCGA
The DNA here is from genome assembly GCF_023073335.1 of Bradyrhizobium sp. 21. Taxonomy (GTDB): domain Bacteria; phylum Pseudomonadota; class Alphaproteobacteria; order Rhizobiales; family Xanthobacteraceae; genus Bradyrhizobium. The sequence continues at coordinate 340,148 of NZ_JADPJG010000002.1, read as the reverse complement.
TCGGCACATAGGTGTCGAGCCGGTCTTGCGTAAGCACATAGCCGCCGACATGCTGGGAGAGATGGCGCGGGAATTCGATCAGCTCGGTCGCGAGCTCGACCGCGAGGTTTATCATGGAATTTTGCGGATCGAGGCCGGCCTGCCTGACTTGCATGTCGTTGAGGCCCTTGCCCCAACTGCCCCAGACGGTGTCGGCAAGCGCGGCGGTGACGTCCTCGGTCAGGCCCAGCGCCTTGCCGACGTCGCGGATGGCGCTGCGCGGGCGATAATGAATGACGGTGGCAATGATCGCGGCGCGGTGGCGGCCGTAGCGGCGATAGACATATTGCATCACCTCCTCGCGCCGCGAATGCTCGAAATCGACGTCGATGTCGGGCGGCTCCAGCCGCTCCTTGGAGATGAAGCGCTCGAACAGCAGATCGACCTTGGTCGGGTCGACCGAGGTGATGCCCAGCACATAGCAGACCGCCGAATTCGCCGCCGATCCCCGCCCCTGGCACAAAATGTTCTGGCTGCGCGCGTAATGCACGATGTCGTGCACGGTGAGGAAGTAATGCGCGTATTTCAGCTCGGCGATCAGCGCGAGCTCTTTCTTGAGAGTGGCGCGAAGCTTGTCGTCGATGTTGCCGCCGAAATACTTCTGCACACCCGCCCGGGTCAGATCCTCCAGATGCCCTTGCGCGGTCTTGCCCGGCGGCACCGGCTCGTCCGGATACTGGTATTTGAGCTGATCGAGCGAGAAGGTGATCTTGTCCGCAAAGCGCATGGTCTCGGCAATCGCCTCAGGGAAATCGCGGAACAGCCGCGCCATCTCCCTGGGCGTCTTCAGAAACCGCTCTGCATTGGCTTCCAGCTTCCGTCCAACCGCCTCGATCGTTGTTTTTTCCCGGATGCAGGTCAGCACGTCCTGGAGGGGACGGCGCGCGGGGTGGTGGTAGAGCACTTCGTTGGTCGCAAGCAGCGGCACTTTGGCTTTGGCTGCGAGATCATCGAGCCCAGCCAGCCGGCGCCGGTCGTCACCGCGATAGACCAGGCTTGCCGCCAGCCACACGCCCTCGGCGCGACTTGCCTTCAGCTTTGAAAGAACATCCAGCGCCTGCTCAGGCTCAAAACGATGTGGCAGCGTCAGCACCAGCAACTGGCCTTCCGAAAACGCAAGGAGATCGGCGAAGGTGAGACGGCACTCGCCCTTTTCGATCCGCGTGATGTCGTCGCCGCGCTTGCCCCTGGTGAGAAGCTGGCACAGCCGGCCATAGGCGGCGCGGTCGCGCGGATAGACCAGAATATCGGGCGTACCGTCGATGAAGACGATGCGCGTGCCGATCAGAAGCTTCGGCTTGTGCAGCACCTCGGCATTGTCGAGCTCCTTGTAGGCGCGCACCACACCGGCGAGCGTGTTGTGATCGGCAATGCCGATCACGGGAATGCCGAGGATGCTGGCCTGATGCACATAGGCGCGCGGATCCGAGCCGCCGCGCAGGAAGGAGAAGTTGGTGGTGATGCCGATCTCGGCATAAGCGGATGTGGTCATGCGAAGAGACCATGCACATACCATTTCGCGGGAATGGACTTGCCCTCATCGTCAATCAGCTCGTCGTAGAGACCATCGCGAAAGATCCAGAACCGCAGGCCTGCGGCGTCCTCGATGCGGAAATAATCCCGCGTCAATTGCCTGCCGTCCTGCCGCCACCATTCCATGGCGATGCGCTCGGGCCCCTCCACCCGCACCACCGCATGCTGCGCGCGGCGCCAGGTGAATTGATGCGGCGGTCCGTCCGGCACGGTCGCGAACGGTACCGTGACCGGCTCCGGCTTGTCGAACAGCCTGAGCGGGCGCAGCGGCGGCTCGCTCTCGGCACGCGCCGGCCATTCGGCCTGCATGGCGGCGGCGAGATGATGTTGCGCCGGTGCGGCCAGCACCGCGCATTCAGGGATATGGGTGTCCTGCGGCAGATGCACGACGACGCGCTTTCCGCCGATGCGCGCGGCGACGCGGTCGATCAGCGCGGCCAACTCGTCATTGTCGTGGACATGGGCGTCGAGATCGCGCTGCTCCTGCACGACGATCTCGGTGCGGCTCGCCGACAGGCGCACCATGTCGAAGCCGAAACCGGGATCGAGGGGATCGGCGAGCGCATCGAGCCGCTCGCGAAACAGCCGATCGATCATCGCGCTTCGCGTCACGGGACGTCCGGTCTCGACCATGATCGCGCGCACCGCGCCGTCGGTGCGGAAGAAGGCTGCCTCGAGGCGCCGCGCGCCCTTGCCTTGCTTCTCCATCGACGCGATCAACGTGTCGGCGAGGCGCGACAGCGTCATCGCGATCATGGTGTCGGTCGCAATCGGCTCGGCAAAGCGTTTTTCCACGATGTAGTCGGGCAGCGGTTTTCGCGGGCTGATCGGCGCATCGCCCTGCCCCAGCGCATGCGCAAGCAGCGTGGAGAACCGCGCACCGAACCTAGCCGTGATTTCATGCGGCGCGCGGGAAGCGACATCGCCGATCGTCTTCAGGCCGGCGCGGCGCAAACCGGTGGTGATGGCCTCGCCTGCACCAAGCGCGGACACCGGAAACCGGCTGATCGCCGCCGCCTCCCCGCCATCGGCGACGATGGTGCCCGTGACCTGCCGCGTCAGCGTGCGTGCGCAGACCGAGGTGCCGGCGATCGCCGCGCTGACGGCAAAGCCCTGGCGATCGAGGGCACGGACCAGGGTCTGCAACAGCGCAGCTTCACCGCCGAACAGATGCGCGCAGCCGGTGATGTCCAGAAACAGCCCGTGCGGCGGATCGAGCGCCACCAGCGGCGTGAAGCGGTCGCACCAGTCGGCGATATCGCTGAGCGTCTTCGCATCGGCCACGACATCGGCGTCGAACACTTTCAAGTCCGGACACATCGCCCGGGCATTCGCGAGCGGCTGGCCGATATACAGACCCAGACGCTCGGCGGCCTCGTCCAGCGCATGGATCACCAGCGCGTTGTTGTCCTTGGCAACGACGATGCTGGGCTCATCTTTTTGTTTTGACGCGTTTTCTTCACGCGAACCGGTACCCACTTCGCTTGAAAACGCTTTGGTCTTACCCAGTCCGGCGCTGCTGAAAAACCGCTGGATCCGGTCGATGGGCAGGCGCGGCAGCCACAGGCTGAGGATACGTCGACGATTCAGAGAACTGGCACTCATCACATTTCCATTCCATGATCCATCGGCCGCACGGGCCATGGCGATTGCGCAAGAGCTCGGCATCGAAGCGCGGCGCGCCCCAGGCACTCCACACCGGCCCCGGCGGCGAATGCGCTGCGCGCAGCATCCATCGCGTCTCCGCGGTCGAAGGCAGCGGCTGCGCGGCCATCCGCAGCAACAGGCCAGTCACGCCTGAAGACTGCGCGGCCAATGTCAGCTTGCGGCTCGCCACGAGATCGAACTGCCTGGCCTCACCCCAGAGCTCGAGCACGACCGCCCCTAGCGCATCGCAGGCGAGCGCATCGGCCGAGGTGCGCAGCGCGCTCTCGACATCGGCCGCGCGCACCATCACCACGCGACGCGGATCGAGGCCGAGCTCGGCGAGCCCGCTCATCGACAGCGCGCCGGTTTCCATGTCCGAAAAATCCTGCCGCACCCACAGCAGCGGTTTGCGGGCCGTCATGCGACCCGCAAGCCCGGTGACAAAACCCGTCGCGGCCGCGCCTTGTCGGCCCTCGCAAAACACCTCGTGGATCGCCGCGCGCGCGAGTCCGCCCTTCAGCGCGCTGTCGGCCTCGCCGTGGCCGAGCGCGACGCGATCGTGCTGATGCACGACCTCCGCCGTCTCGATGCGCTCGATCTGGCCGCGCAAGGTCGCAAGCGCGCTGATGCGTGCGCCGCTCATGCTCGCCGCTCCTTCAGAGGTGATTGCCGATGGCTCTCAAAAAGAGAACCAGCGGCTGGCTCAATTGTTCATGGTATGTTCTAATATAAAGCTAACGGCGGCCCAGGAGTCAATCGAATTGGCACTCTTCGGGATTCATGAGCTGAATCAAAGGGATTCACATATGGACGTGCAACGCAAGCTGGAGATTCTGGCAGACGCCGCCAAGTACGACGCGTCCTGCGCCTCCAGCGGCACCGAGAAGCGGGATTCCAGCGACGGCAAGGGCATGGGCTCGACCGCACCGGGCATGGGCATCTGCCATTCCTATGCGCCTGATGGACGCTGCATCTCGCTGCTCAAGGTGCTGCTGACCAATGCCTGTAATTACGACTGCCTCTATTGCGTCAACCGCGCCTCCTCCAATGTGCCGCGCGCCCGCTTCACCATCGACGAGGTCGTCAAGCTCACGCTCGACTTCTACCGGCGCAATTATATCGAAGGGCTGTTCCTATCCTCCGGCATCATCCGCAGCCCCGACTACACCATGGAGCAAGTGGTCGGCGTCGCGCGAAAACTGCGCGAGGAGCATCACTTCCGCGGCTACATCCATCTCAAGACCATCCCGGAGGCCGACGATGCATTGATCACGCAGGCCGGCAAATATGCCGATCGTCTCTCCATCAACATCGAGATGCCGCAGGAAACCAGCCTGCAGCAATTCGCGCCCGAGAAGGACGTGCGCGCGATCCGCCGCACCATGGGCCGGCTGCGGCTGAAGCTCGACGAGGCCGAGGAAAGCCGCAGCGCGAAGACGAAAGCCAAGCCGCAGCGCTTCGCGCCGGCCGGACAAAGCACGCAGATGATCGTCGGCGCCGACGCGGCCTCCGACCACACCATCCTCCACACCAGCGCCAATCTCTACGGTTCATACAGGCTGAGGCGCGTGTACTATTCCGCGTTCAGCCCGATCCCCGACGCCAGCCGCGCTTTGCCTCTGCGCGCGCCACCGCTGCTGCGCGAGCACCGGCTCTACCAGGCCGACTGGCTGATGCGGTTCTACGGTTTCGACGTCGGCGAGATCGTCGACGACAGCGCGATGCTGCCGCTCGACATCGATCCGAAACTCGCCTGGGCACTGCGCCATCGCGACCGCTTCCCGCTCGACGTCAACCGTGCCAGCCGCGAGGAGCTGCTGCGCGTGCCGGGCTTCGGCACCAAGGCGGTCGAACGCATCATCGCGACACGGCGCACCACCACGATCCGCCTCTCCGATCTCGCACGGCTGCATGTGCCTCGGAACAAGGCGCTGCCGTTCATCGTCCTCAGCGATCACCGCCCCTCGCCACATCGCCTCGACGAGGCGCGGCTGATCGAACGGTTCAAGCCCAAGGCAACGCAACTGGGATTTGGCTTCTGATGCAGTACATCACTCTCGACACCGAAACCGATTTCGACGGCTGGCGCAAAGCCGCGCGTGCGCTCGTGCTTCACAAGGTAAAACCGTTGGATGTCACCTGGGCCGTGCAGGGCGGCGAAGCGGAGCTGTTCGCGCCGCCCTCGCCGTCTCCATTGCCGGAAGGCGGCGATGGCACCTTCAACGTGCCGGCAAAATTCGTCGAGCTCGCCAAGGCCGCAATCCTGCATCACGATCCCGAGCGTTTTGCCATCCTCTATCGCCTGCTCTTTCGGCTGAAGGACAATCACGATCTCATGGAGGTCGCGACCGATCCTTATGTCGCGCAGGTCACGGCCATGGCAAGAGCGGTCCATCGCGACGAGCACAAGATGCATGCCTTCGTGCGCTTCCGCGAGATCGGCCGCGAACGCGACGCGCACTACGTCGCCTGGTTCGAGCCGGAGCATCACATCGTCGAGCTCGCCGCGCCGTTCTTCGCCAAGCGCTTTGCCGACATGCCCTGGTCGATCCTGACGCCGGACCTCTGCGCGCATTGGGACGGCCACGCGCTCTCGTTCACCTCAGGCGTGAGCAAGAGCGAGGCGCCGGGCGAAGACCGGCTGGAGGAAACCTGGCGGCGCTACTACGCCAGCATCTTCAATCCAGCCCGGCTCAAGGTGAAGGCGATGCAGGCCGAGATGCCGAAGAAATATTGGAGGAACCTGCCCGAGGCTTCGATCATTAAGCCTTTGATCGAGGATGCCGAACGCATGACCGGCGCCATGATCGCCAATGCCGCAACCGATCCGCACAAGCCTCAAAAGCGGCCGGAGGCTCCGATGAAACGCAAGACCGCAGCCGACGATCTCGAAGCGCTCCGCGAGGAGGCCGCCCACTGCCGCGCCTGCCATCTCTACAAGAACGCGACCCAGACGGTATTCGGCGAAGGTCCGAAGTCCGCCAATATCATGCTGGTCGGCGAGCAGCCCGGCGACAAGGAAGACCTCGCCGGCCACCCCTTCGTCGGCCCGGCCGGCCAGATGCTCGACCGCGCGCTGGAGGAAGCCGGCGTCGACCGCAAGAAGGTTTATGTCACCAACGCGGTCAAGCACTTCAAATTCGTACCCCGAGGAAAAATCCGCCTCCACCAGAAACCGGCGACGCCGGAAATCCGGGCCTGCCGGCAGTGGTATGAGCGGGAAGTCTCGGCAATCCAGCCCGATCTCATCGTGGCGATGGGCGCCACCGCCGCGCAAAGCGTGTTCGGCAAGATCACCCCTATCGGCAAGACCCGCGGACGGCTCATAGACCTTCCCGACGGACGCAAGGCTTTGGTGACGGTGCACCCGTCTTACCTGCTGCGGCTGCCTGATGCGGAAGCCAAGGCATTGGAATATCAGCGCTTTGTCGAAGATCTGAAGATCGTCGCCGGCATGCAGAAGAAAGCGGCGCGCGCCGCCTAAATACAGGCGGGAAAACGACTTTCAAGCGCTGGTTGTCATCCAGCCTTCAAATCCATCGGGGACAATAGCCCTTACAGAAAGTTAAGGGGCGTCCAAACATGACCGATGTAGCATTTGACGGAGCGGTAGCCGACGGCGCGCCGATCCAGCCGGCCTCCCGGCCGAATCTCGACAAGGGTTTCAACCCACTCACCATGATCCTGTTCTTCGGCATCCTCGCCGTCGGCGTATTGTACGTCTCCTACAGCATCTACGCCGATGTCGACGCGACCGGCACCAAGGTCACGAGCTATCTGCCTTATATGCTGCTGTTCGTCGCGCTCTTGATTGCCCTGGGCTTCGAGTTCGTCAACGGCTTCCACGATACCGCCAATGCGGTGGCGACCGTGATCTACACTCACTCGCTGCCGGCGGAAGCCGCGGTGATGTGGTCCGGTCTCTTCAACTTCCTGGGCGTCTTGACCTCGAGCGGCGCGGTTGCCTTCGGCATCGTGTCGCTGCTGCCCGTCGAGCTGATCCTTCAGGTCGGCAGCAGCGCCGGCTTCGCCATGGTGTTCGCGCTCTTGATCGCTGCGATCATGTGGAATCTCGGCACCTGGTATTTCGGCCTGCCGGCATCGAGCTCGCACACCCTGATCGGCTCGATCATCGGCGTCGGCGTTGCCAACGCATTGATGCGCGGCCGCGACGGCACGTCCGGCGTCGACTGGGGCAAGGCTACCGAAATCGGCTACGCGCTGTTGCTGTCGCCGCTGGTCGGCTTCGTCTGCGCCGCGGTGCTGTTGCTGCTGCTGAAGACGATCGTCAAGAACCCGGCTCTGTACGCCGCGCCGGATGGCCACAAGGCGCCGCCTCTCTGGATCCGCGGCCTGCTGATTGCGACCTGCACCGGCGTCAGCTTCGCGCATGGTTCGAACGACGGCCAGAAGGGCATGGGCTTGATCATGCTGATCCTGATCGGCACCGTGCCGACCGCCTACGCGCTCAACCGCGCCTTGCCGGAATCGCAGGTCGCCCAGTTCCAGAAGGTCTCGGAAGCGGCCTCCAAGGTGGTTGCGGCCAAGGGCGCCGGCCACAGCATCATCGGCGACCCCCGTCCCGCGGTGACTCAGTACATCACCTCGCATCACATCGCCGAAGGCACCTATCCCTCGCTGGCGGTGCTGGTGAAGGATGTCGGCGACCAGGTCGCGAAGTACGGCTCGCTGAACAAGGTGCCGGCCGAAGCGGTCGGCAACACTCGTAACGACATGTACCTGACCTCGGAAGCGATCCGCTTCCTGATGAAGGACAAGGAAAACGACCTCAACAAGGAAGAGGTCGCGACCTTGAACGCCTACAAGGGCGGGCTCGACAGCGCCACCAAGTTCATCCCGACCTGGGTGAAGGTTGCGGTGGCGATCGCGCTCGGCCTCGGCACCATGATCGGCTGGAAGCGCATCGTCGTCACCGTCGGCGAGAAGATCGGCAAGACCCACCTGACTTACGCGCAGGGTGCCTCCGCCGAGCTCGTCGCCGCCGCGACCATCGGCGCCGCCGACATGTTCGGCCTGCCGGTCTCGACCACCCACGTGCTGTCATCAGGCGTCGCAGGAGCGATGGCCGCCAACGGGTCCGGACTCCAGTTCGCCACCCTCAGGAACATGCTGATGGCCTGGGTGCTGACCCTGCCCGTCGCCATCCTGCTGTCGGGGACGCTCTACGTGATCTTCTCGCGGATCTTCTGACAGCCGCCCCCATCACTCCAAAACAAAGGGCCCGTGCGATGCACGGGCCCTTTCATTTGTGCTTCCGCGCAGCCTTACGACGCCGCGAGCGATTCCTCGACCAGCTTGACCCAGTAGGATGTGCCGTAAACGATCGCCTCGTCGTCGAAATTGTAGGCGGGATGATGCAGTCCGGCGCTGTCGCCGTTACCGCAGAAGATGAAGGCGCCAGGGCGCGCTTCGAGCATGTAGGCGAAATCCTCGCCGCCCATCAGCGGCGGCATTTCGTGCACGTTGGCCTCGCCCGCAACCTGCTTCGCAATACGCCGCGCGACTTCCGTCTCCGCGGCGTGGTTGTTCACGACGGGATAGTTGCGCTTGTAGTGCAAATCGATCTTGGCGCCCGTGATCTGCGCCACGCCCGCCACCACTTCGTGCACGCGCTTCTCGACCAGCTTGCGCACCTCCGGCGACAGCGTGCGGATGGTGCCCCTCAGCGTCGCGGTCTGCGGGATGACGTTGCGGGCGTTGCCGGCGTGGAATTCGCAGATCGAGATCACCGCCGATTCCAGCGGATCAACGCTGCGCGCGACGATCGACTGCAACGCCGTGATCACCTGTGCACCGACCAGCACGGAATCGATGCATTTGTGCGGACGTGCGGCGTGGCCGCCGAGGCCCTCGATCATAATGTCGACCTCGTCGGTCGCCGCCATGATCGGACCCGACCGGATCGCGAAAGAGCCGACCGGGATGCCAGGGCCGTTGTGCATGCCGTAGACCTGCTCGATGCCGAAGCGTTCCATGATGCCGTCCTTGACCATGGCCAAGCCGCCGGCGCCGCCCTCCTCAGCCGGCTGGAAGATCACCACGGCATCGCCGGCAAAATTGCGGGTCTCGGCGAGATAGCGGGCCGCGCCGAGCAGCATCGCGGTGTGGCCGTCATGGCCGCAGGCGTGCATCTTGCCCGGAGTCTTGGAGGCGTAAGGCAAATTGGTCTGCTCATCGACGGGCAGCGCATCCATGTCGGCGCGCATGCCGATCACCTTGAGCCCCTCGCCGGCCGGCCTGTTGCCCTTGATCACGCCGACCACACCGGTCTGGCCGAGGCCGGTCACGACCTCATCGCAGCCAAACTCGCGCAGCCGATCCGCGACGAATGCTGCGGTGCGGTGTACGTCATACAGCAGTTCGGGATGCTCATGGATGTCCCGGCGCCAGGCCTGAATATCGGGTTGAAGGTCGGCGACACGGTTCACGATGGGCATGGAGGGTCTCAAGCTTTGTTGAAATACAGGACTGTCTAACATGCAAGCGCCAGTCCACCCAACTGCCGGGGATCGGGGCCTAGCCCTGTCCGCCGGACATGGCCGGACTTGTCCGGTCCGCCGCCTCTGCCTATTAGGACGGAACGCTAAGTGGACCATCCGGATGGAAGCAGAATGCCAAGACGGCTCGAAGGTGAGTTTGACTATATTGTCGTCGGAGCCGGCACGGCGGGCTGCATCGTCGCCAACCGGCTGTCGGCCGATCCAGGACACCGCGTCCTCATCCTCGAAGCGGGCGGCGACGACAACTGGATCTGGTTCCACATTCCCGTCGGCTACCTCTTCGCCATCGGCAATCCCCGCTCCGACTGGATGTTCAAGACCGAGGACGAGCCCGGCCTCAACGGCCGATCGCTCGCCTATCCCCGCGGCAAGGTGATCGGCGGCTCTTCGGCGATCAACGCCATGATCTCGATGCGCGGACAGGCCGCCGATTACGATCACTGGCGCCAGCTCGGCATGACCGGCTGGAGTTATGACGACGTGCTGCCGCTGTTCAAGCGGCTCGAAGACCACTTCCTCGGCGCGAGCGAGCATCACGGCGCCGGCGGTGGCTGGCGCATCGAGGCGCCGCGGCTGTCGTGGGACATCCTCGATGCCGTCGGCGACGCCGCCGAGGAGATGGGCATCAAGCGCATCCCGGATTTCAACACCGGCGACAACGAAGGCACCAGCTATTTCCACGTCAACCAGAAGCGCGGCCGGCGCTGGTCGTCGGCGCGTGGCTTCCTCAAGCCGGCGCTGAACCGCCCGAACTTGCGGCTCGAGAAGCACGTGCTGGTCGACCGTCTGATCATCGAGCAGGGCCGCGCCGTCGGCGTGCGCTTCATCCAGAACGGCGAGATCATCGAGGCGCGTGCCAAACGCGAGGTGATCCTCTCGGCTGGCTCGATCGGCTCGGTGCAAGTGCTGCATCGCTCCGGCATCGGACCTGCCGACTGGCTGTCGCCGCTCGGCATCGACATCGTCATGGACAAGCCCGGCATCGGCCGCAACCTCCAGGACCATCTCCAGCAGCGCGCGATCTACAAGGTCGAGGGCGTGCGCACGCTGAACGAGACCTATTACAATTTGGTCCGCCGCGGCCTGATGGGGCTCGACTACGCCTTCCGCCGCCGCGGTCCGCTGACCATGGCGCCGTCGCAGCTCGGTATCTTCACACGCTCCGATGCGACGCGGGCACGCGCCAACATCCAGTTCCACGTGCAGCCGCTGTCGCTCGACAAGTTCGGCGATCCGCTGCACCGCTTCCCGGCGATCACCGTGAGCGCCTGCAATCTCCAGCCGACCTCGCGCGGCACCGTGCGGCTGCGCGCGGCGAGTCCAGACGAGAAGCCGATCATCGCGCCAAATTATCTGTCAACCGACGACGACCGCCGGGTCGGCGCCGATGCCATCCGCACCACCCGCCGCCTGATGCAGCAGAAGGCGCTAGCCAAATATCGCCCGACCGAATATCTGCCCGGCCCCTCCGTCGGCGACGACGATGCGTCGCTTGCCAAAGCTGCCGGCGATATCGGCACCACCATCTTCCATCCCGTCGGCACCGCGAAGATGGGCGCGGTGAATGACCCGATGGCGGTGGTGGACGAGCGCCTGCGCTTCTACGGCCTCGACGGCTTGCGCATCGTCGACGCCTCGATCATGCCGACCATCACATCGGGCAACACCAACACGCCGACCGCGATGATCGCGGAAAAAGGCGCGATGATGATTTTGGAGGATGGGCGGTAGTCCCTCGCACAGCTCCGCTCACGGAAACGTCATCGTCATCCTTCGGCAAGTCGTCCTTCCCGGGAATAAACCCACCCCTCCCCCAATCACCTCCCCGAAGCCCAATTCCGGGCCGGAGGAGCTGCGCGATGAGCGGACACGATCACGGGGACGACGGCGTCAGCCGCCGCAAGGTGCTGGAATGCATGACCTGGGCAGGCACCGGGGTGCTCTGGACCGTCACGGGCGGCGTGCCGCGCTCGCTCGGCATCATCGATTCCGCGCAAGCCGCGACCGCGGACGCGCCCGGCATGACCTTCCTCCAGATCAGCGACAGCCATGTCGGCTTCGACAAGCCGGCCAATCCCAACGCGCTCGGTACGCTTGAGGAAGCCGTCAACAAGATCAACGCGATGCCGGTCAAGCCGTCGTTCATGATTCACACGGGCGACATCACCCATCTGTCGAAGGCCGCCGAGTTCGACAATGCCGAGCGCATCATCTCGCAGACCAAGCTCGACGTGCACTACGTGCCGGGCGAGCACGACTTCATCGACGAAGAAGTGAAGTTCTATCGCGAGCGCTACGGCCGCGGCACCAAGGGCCAGGGCTGGTACTCGTTCGATGCCGGCGGCGTGCACTTCATTGGCCTCGTCAACGTCGTCGATCTCAAGGCCGGCGGCCTCGGCAATCTCGGCGCCGAGCAGCTCGCCTGGCTCGAGGACGATCTCCGCGGCAAGTCGAAATCGACGCCGGTCGTGCTGTTCGCCCACATTCCGCTCTGGACCGTCTATCCGGAATGGGGCTGGGGCACCGAGGATGGCGGCCGCGCGCTCGAATACGTCAAGGGTTTTGGCTCGGTCACCGTGCTGAACGGCCACATCCACCAGGTGATGCAGAAGGTCGAGGGCAACGTCACCTTCCACACCGCGCGCTCGACTGCGTTCCCGCAGCCGGCGCCGGGAGCCGCTCCCTCGCCCGGACCGATGAAGGTCGAGGACGCCAAGCTCCGCTCCATGCTCGGGGTCGCCAGCGTCAACTTCAAGCAGAACGAGCAGCGGCTCGCGATCATCGACACGCCGCTCCAGGGCTGAGCAGGCTGAACGGAAGCTGACAATGAAGACACTCAACCGCCGCGACTTCGCTGTCGACCTCGGTCTCGCTTTGGCCGCGACCATCCTGCTGCCTGTCACAACCGCCCGAGCCGACGACAATATGGAGGTGCATATCGACAATTTCGTCTTCCAGCCGGCCGAGCTCAAGATCAAGCTTGGCACCACAGTGACCTGGATGAACCGGGACGACATCCCGCACACGATCGTCTCGGCCGGCAAGTTCAGGTCCAAGACCCTGGACACCGACGACAAGTTCTCGTTCACCTTCACCAATGCGGGCGACTACAAGTATTTTTGTTCGCTGCACCCGCACATGACGGGGATGATCAAGGTTGAGTAACGCCTCGAACCAAGGCATCAACGTCTTGCCCGGCCGGTGGTCCCACGCCGGCCGGGCTCGTGCGCCATCCGTCACACACGCCGACCAAGCGAACTTGGACGAAACAACGCGACGACCAGAACAAGAGGCAAAGCGAGGAGCGATGCCCGCCAACGACGATTTGCAGAAGGCGCAGCGCTTCCGCGAGGCGGCGATGCCCTATCTCGACGACGTCTATACGCTCGCGCGCTATCTGCTGCGCGATGCCTCCGATGCCGAGGATGCGGTGCAGGAGTGCTATCTGCGCGCGCTGAAGCACTTCGACAGCTATCGCGGGCCGGCGATGAAGCCATGGCTGTTCGCGATCCTGCGCAACGTTTGCAACGCCGAATATGCGCGGCGCGCGCACAGGCACAGCGCGATCGAGGACACGCCCGGCGCCGCCGAGCAGACGCCGATCTGGCAGGAGACCGAGGCGGGCCCCGAAACCGAAATGCTGCGCAGCCGCGATGCCGGCGCGATCCGCAAGCTGATCGACGCACTCGCCGAGCCATTCAAGGAAACATTCGTGCTGCGGGAGATCAACAACCTGTCCTATCGTGAAATCGCCGAGGCCGCCGGCGTGCCCGTCGGCACCGTGATGTCCCGCCTCGCCCGCGCCCGCGCCATGCTGCGCGCGGCCTGGACGGCGGAAGAGGAGCAAGCCAGATGACCTGCGACGAAGCAAGAATCCTGCTTCACGCGCTGCTCGACAACGAGCTCGATGCCGGCCACGCGCGCGAGGTGGAAGCCCACATTGCCAGTTGCCCGGCCTGCGCCGCCGAGCTTGCGTCACAACACGAAATGAAGCGCGTGCTGGCCGACGCCGATTTGCGCTATACCGCGCCGTCGAGCCTCCGCGCCCGGATCGAGGCTTCGCTGCCGCAGCCGCAGCGCCAACCCACCCGCCGCTCCGTGCTGCGCGGCTTTGCGATGGGCTCGGCGGTCTCCGCGCTCGCCGCGTCCGGCGTCGTCGCATTGGTGCTGCGCCAGGACGACCAGCAACGCATCCTGTCGGAGGTCGTCTCCGCGCATCTGCGCTCACTCCAGGCCGGCCACCTCATCGACGTCGTCTCCACCGACCAGCACACAGTCAAGCCGTGGTTCAACGGCAAGCTCGACGTTGCCCCGCCCGTGATCGATCTTACGGCGCAGGGCTTTACGCTCGTCGGCGGCCGGCTCGACTATATCGATGCCCGCGCCATCGGCGCGGTCGTCTACAAGCGCCGTCAGCATGTGATCAATTTGTTCGTGGCGCAGACCGCGAGCACCGAGCATCGACTGCCGAAGACCCAGAGCATGCAGGGCTTCAATTGCCGCCGCTGGGGCGAGCGCGGCCTGAACTTCTGGGCCGTCAGCGATATCGGCGGCGACGAACTCGCCGAGTTCGTCGACAAGTTCGAGGCGGCAATGAAGGCGAATGTGGAGGGGTAGTGGCGCAGCATCGCACCACGATGTCGATAGACCGAAGTGCCTCCACTTGGTCGTCCTGGCGAAAGCCAGGACCCATTACCACAGGGCAAAGTTATGCACGTGGTACTGGCCCCGAGATCTATTGATAAATCACGCGGTATGGGTCCTGGCTTTCGCCAGGACGACACCGAGGGCTTAGAAGCATTGGAGCGACACGCTAGTCTCGCGCGACGGACCGCGCATTCGGCCTGAGGTTACGCCGACCGCCGCACCGCGTTGTCCACCAGCGTCTTGCCGAGCGACCAGATCGCACCGGGGACCTTGTGGCTGCCGGCGATGACGTCGTCGAAGGCGCGCTCGATCCAGCCGCAGTCTTCCTCGGTGATGGTGAGCGGCGGCAGCAGCTTGATGGTGTGGCTGCCGTGACCGGCGACCTGGGTCAGGACCTTGTGGTCCTTGAATAGCGGCACGGTGATGAGCTGGCAGAACAGGCCCTTGTTGGCGGCCTCCAGCACGTTCCACGACGCCCGCAGCCGCAGCGACTTCGGCGGGCCGAACTCGATGCCGATCATCAGGCCCTTGCCACGCACTTCCTTCAGCAGCTCGTAGCCGGGCACCATGCGCGTCAGCGCAAGGCGCAGCTCGGCGCCGCGCTTGGCAGCGGACTCGATCAGCTTCTCGGACTCCATCACGTCGAGCGTGGCGATGCCCGCGGCCATCGCCAGATCGTTCTTGGAGAAGGTGGAGCCGTGCACAACCGCGCGGTCCATCTGGTTGAAGATCTTGTCGAAGATGCTCTTGCGCGTCAGCACGGCGCCGACCGGCACGTGGCCGCCGGACAGCGACTTCGACAGCAGCACCATGTCGGGCTCGACGTTCCAGTGCTCGACCGCGAGGAAGCGGCCGGTGCGGCCCATGCCGGTCTGGATCTCGTCGGCGACGAACAGCGTGCCGTATTTCTTGCAGAGCGCCGCCGCACCGGGCAGAAACTCGTCGGTGGGCATGTTGACGCCCTTGCCCTGGATCGGCTCGACGACGAAGGCCGCGACCTCACGCGAGGCCAGCGCCTTTTCCAGCGCAGCCAGATCGTTGAACGGGATCGAGGTGCAGCCCGGCAGCAGCGGCTCGAAGCCGGTGCGGAAGTTCGAATCGCCCGTCAGCGACAGCGCGCCGTAGGTGAGGCCGTGATAGCCGTGGGCACAATAGACGATGCCGGGACGCCCCGTGGCGCCACGGGCGAACTTGATCGCGGCTTCGACACATTCGGCGCCGGAATTGGCGAAGAACGCCTTGTCGAGATAGGGAACATATTTCAGGAGCCGCTCGGCGAGCACGCCGGCGAGCACCGAGACGTCGAACTGAACGAGATTCGGCAGGTCGGCATCGAGCACGCTCTTGAGCGCCTCGCGCATGACCGGGTGATTGCGCCCGATCGCAAAAACGCCAAAGCCGGACAAGAGATCGAGATAGCGCGCGCCATCGCGGTCGTAGAGGTACTGCCCCTGCCCCTTCTGGAAGCCGACATCGTAGCCGATGGTCTTCAGGACCCGAACGAACTGCTCGTTCAGATGCCGATTGTGCAGGGCGCTGCGCTGGGCCTGACGGTCCGCGAATAGCTGAGACATGTCTGGATTTGGGCTGTGCATCCGCTACATACTTCGGTTGAGGGCCGTCTCGTCAACTGAAAACGGACCGTTGCCGAAAACGGTCTGTGCGGCCTTTTGCCCTTTTTCGGACCATCTTCGCAAGCACAGCTTTAGACCATGTTGCACTGCCAAGGAACTATCATGCGTTTAGCCCTTTACACCGGACTAATACTGGCTGGCGGTTTCACCTGCCTGACCCCGGCGCTCGCGGCCGATCCCACCGGCGACTGGCGGGTCGCCGACGGCGTCGCCAACATTCGCGTTGCCCAATGCAATGGTAGCATGTGGGGCGCGGTTTCCTGGGAAAAACAGCCCGGCGGCCGCGATGAATACAATCCGGATGCGTCGAAAAAGACCAGGCCCACGCTGGGCATGGCGACCCTGATCGACATGAAGAAGAAACCCGGTGTCGATCAGTGGGAAGGCCAAGTCTACAACGCCAAGGACGGCCAGCTCTACAGCGCGACGATCACGCCTGTCGGCACCGATCAGCTCGAAATCAAGGGCTGCGTGATGGGCTTCCTGTGCGGTGGCGAGACCTGGACCCGGGTCGCTCCCCCGATTCCCTTGAGCCCTGCCAACGCCATGGCCAAGGGCGCGCCGAAGTCCACCGGGGCAGCCCCGAAAGCCCAGGGAACGACGGGCGCTACAGCGGCAGCGGCGCAGCCTGCACCCGCAGCGCCGAAGGCCGCCGGCACTGCCAAACCCGGTCAGAAGGCCGCCGCCGACCCGGTCGGCGACATCTGCCTACTCCCTGAGATTGCGGGGTTTGCCCATTAGGGCCGGCTGGAACAGCAGCACGGCGGCGAGCGTCGTCACCAGCGAGAGCGCCAGCAGCTTGCCCATGCTGGACGTGCCGGGATGGCTCGACAGCCACAGGCTGCCGAACGCGGTCGCCGTCGTCAGGGCGCTGAAAAAGATCGCACGGGTCAGGCTGGTCTGGAGCAGGTTTGTCCTGCCCGAGCGCCAGGCCACGACGTAATAGATCTTGAAGGCCACGCCGACCCCGAGCAGCAGCGGGAACGCGACGATATTGGCGAAATTGAGCGGCAGGCCTATCAACACGCAAATCTCGAGGGTCACCGCGCCCGCAACCAGGAGCGGCACCAGCGTCATCAGCACGTCGACGAATCGCCGCAGCGCGAGCCACAGCAACAGACCGATCACCAGGAGCGCATAGATGCCGGCGTGGATGAACGCATTCACCACGGTGTCGCCGGATTTCAGGATCGAGACCGGGCCGCCGATCGCGGCCGGTTCGGCAACGAGCACCGCCGCAGCGAATTTGCGCAGCGTGTCGTTGTCGTTGGGATCGCCCTTGGGCAGCGCCTCGACGCGGATGATGCCGTCCTTGCTCTTCCAGGCGCTGACGAGGTCGGGCGGCAGTGATTTCAGGGTGACAGGTTCGGCCTGCATCGCGTTCCTAAGCTGGTCGAACACGATCTTCATCGGCGTGACGAACACGTCCTGCGCCCTATTGCGCGTGGCTTCGTCGCCATTGGCGAGCTTCTCGAGCGCATCCGCAAGCCGTCGCGAGGCGGCCGAACCCGGACCCTTGGCATCGCCCGCGGTGCGGCGCAGATTGTCGACCGAGGATTTCAGCGCATCGACATTCTCCTTGTCCGTCGGCGCCGCGTCGATCTGATCGGGATTGAGCGCGGGGTTCAGGACCTTGGCGCCCTGCGCCAGCAGCTTCAGTTTCGGCGGCTGGTCCTCCGGCACGAAGCTGTTGAGCGACATCACGCGCAACACCTCCGGCACCTTCTCCAGCTTCGCCTCGACCTGCCTCACCTGATCTTCCGACGTGGTCATCACGTTGATGGCATTGGCGCCGGTGTTCGGATCCTTGCGCAGATCGAGGAAGGTCGCGATCGATTCGGCCTTCGGATTGCGCAGGTTCATCGGGTTGAAGTCGAACTTCAGGAAGTAGAGCAGCGGCAGGCCGGCGACTGCCAGCAGCAGCGTTCCACCCACGACCAGCACACGGTGCTTCTCCAGGAAGTGATCGAGGGGCGCCAGGAAGGCATAGCCAACGGGCTCCTGCTCACCGGGCGGGTTCAACAGCTTCAGCATCGCGGGCAGTACGGTGATGCTGGAGAGGAATGCCACCAGCATGCCGACGCCGGCGATCTGGCCGAGCTCGGAGATGCCCTTGTAATCGGTCGGCAGGAAACAGAGGAAACCGGCGGCGGTCGCCATTGCCGCCAGCGACAGCGGCACCGCGGAGCGCTTGGCGGCAAGCACTAGCGCGCCGGAGAGATCGTTGTGCTTGTAGCGCTCGGAACGGTAGCGGACGCTGTACTGGATACCGAAATCGACGCCCAGTCCCACGAACAGCACCGCAAACGCGATCGACAGCAGATTGAACGAGCCGACCATCATCAGGCCGGCAGCTGTCGTCAGCGCAAGGCCGACGAAGAGATTGATGAACACTGCAAAGATGATCTTCGACGAATGCAGCGCCATCCAGAGGATCAGCAGCACGACGAGGACGGTGCCGACGCCGTTGACGACGGCGCCTTCCTGGACGGTGGCGTATTCCTCGTTGGCGATCGGGACCGGACCGGTCAGGCGCACGCGCGCCTGGTATTTGGTCGCAAAATCCAGGTCGGCTGCGGCCTTGCGGATCGCGTCGGTGGCGCCCTTGCCCGGCTCGAGCGCGTTGTAGTCGAGGATCGGCTTGAACTCGATGAAGGCGCGCTTGTCGGAATCCGTCAGCGGCTCGTCGCTAACGAGCTCGCGCCATGAGAAGCTCGCAATGCCCTTGTTGAGCACGGTCTCGACCGTCTGCGCGATCTGGTTGAAGGGCCGCGCGGTATTGTCGAGCTTGACCTGGCCGCGCTTGACGCCGGCAAGCCCCGTCTCCAGCGCGCCGGTCAGGCCGCGGATCGAAGGATCGCCTGCCATGATCTCAATCAGGGGTGCTGCGGATTCAAACTGGGCGGTGGTCTTGGCGACCTCCTCGGTCGGCAAGAACAACAGGCCGTTCTTTTCGAAGAACTCGCCGGTGCCGAGCTGTTGCATCGACTGGAAATCGGTCTTGTTGTCCTTCAGCCTGGCATAGAGCGCGTCAGATGCCGCGGTCGCCATCTCCGGCGTCTTGGCCTCGACCACCGCCGTGATGGTCGCATCGCGGTCGAAGGCACGATCGAACTGCTGGTCGCGCTGGCGCCAGTCCAGATTTTGGGCAATCAGCGAATTGATGTCGGTGTTGATGGCGAAGTGCTGCGACGTGTAATAGCCGGCCCCCACCGACAGCAGGAGCCCGAGAGCGACGACGAGGGAGGCAAACCGGGTGCAGGCCCTGACGATGGCAACGACTACGCTTTGCAGCACTTCTTTTCTTTCTGCGATTAACAGCTTGCCGGAAACGCCCGCTGTTTAACGGAGTTCCCAGGCGAAACCTATTGCTGTTTTGAGTGGCACGCGCCGCAAGGAGGTTCGAGGTAAACGGCGAAGACCGGGCAAAATCATGCGGGGCGGTCGGTATAGCCGAGGAGTTGAGGCGGGAAAGTGACCAAGGAGGAGCGCACAAAGATCGCCATTTCGCCGGCGGGACGCTCTCTACTATAATACCGTAGCACGGATCCATTCAGGAACCAAAGTTCATTCGACCTTTCCTTACTGCCGATTTTTTGACACAAAGTATTGCGCCTCCATGCAGCGGGAGTCCCAACCGGGGTGGGCGGCTACCGCGGGCGCGAAACCAATGGTGCGGATATTGCAACTCGTTGGTCAGTATCGGGGTGCCGCCGGGGACTACGAAGCGGATTGGTGCAACTTGCGTGATGGGCGTCCAATGGAAGTTTATCTGGCGCAACCGCGCGGCTTTTGCGCGGGGGTGGTACGTGCGATCGAGATCGTGGAACGGGCGCTGCAGAAGTACGGCGCGCCCGTCTACGTGCGCCACGAGATCGTGCATAACAAATACGTCGTCGAGAGCCTCAAGAACAAAGGCGCGATCTTCGTCGAGGAACTGTCAGAGGTGCCGCCCAAGGCGGTGACGGTGTTCAGCGCCCATGGCGTCGCCCGCAGCGTCGAGGAAGAGGCCGCCGCGCGCGACCTTCCGGTGCTCAATGCCACCTGCCCCCTGGTCACGAAGGTTCACAATCAGGGGAAGCGCTACATCACCAGGGGCCGCACCTTGATCCTGATCGGCCATGCCGGCCACCCCGAGGTCGAGGGCACGATGGGCCAGGTTCCCGGCCCCGTGCTGCTGGTCCAAAGCGTTGAGGAGGTTAAGGCCCTGACGCTGCCCGCGGATACGCCAGTGGCCTACATCACCCAGACCACCCTGTCGGTCGACGACACCAAGGACATCATTTCGGCCCTGCAGGCTCGCTTTACAGATATTCAAGGCCCGGACATCCGGGATATCTGCTATGCGACACAGAACCGCCAATCTGCGGTAAGGGACTTGAGCAAGCTGGTCGACGTGATCTTGGTGGTGGGCGCTGCCAATAGCTCGAATTCGAACCGGCTCCGCGAAATCGGCACCGAGGCCGGCGTCGCGAGTTATCTGATTGCCGACGGCAGCGCGCTCAATCCGGAGTGGTTGAAAGATGCCAGGACCGTCGGCATCACGGCCGGCGCTTCGGCGCCTGAGGTACTCGTGGATGACGTGATCGAAGCGATGCGGCGGATCGGACCGGTCAAGGTCTCGGTGCTGCCGGGCCGCGAGGAAAACATCGAATTCCGGCTTCCGGCCCAACTGGCCGCGAGCTGACCCACCCGAATTCCAAGCCCAGAAAGAATCTTTGTAATGGCTATCCCCTTCTTCAAGGAAATGCGTATCGGCGGCTATTTGATCAAGCAGAAGCTGCTTGGCCGTAAACGCTATCCGCTCGTGCTGATGCTGGAGCCGCTGTTCCGCTGCAACCTCGCCTGCGTCGGCTGCGGCAAGATCGACTATCCGGATGCGATCCTCAACCGCCGCATGACCGCACAGGAGTGCTGGGACGCGGCCGACGAGTGCGGCGCACCGATGGTCGCCATTCCCGGCGGCGAGCCGCTGATCCACAAGGAGATCGGCGAGATCGTGCGCGGCCTCGTCGCGCGCAAGAAGTTCGTCTCGCTCTGCACCAACGCGCTGCTGCTCGAGAAGAAGCTCGATCTGTTCGAGCCCTCGCCGTATCTGTTCTTCTCCGTGCATCTGGACGGCCTGAAGGAGCACCACGACAAGGCGGTGTCGCAGAAGGGCGTGTTCGACCGCGCCGTGTCCGCGATCAAGGCGGCGAAGGCGCGCGGCTTCACGGTCAATGTCAACGCCACCATCTTCGACGGCCATCCGGCCGAGGAGATCGCAAAATTCCTCGATCTCACCGTCGAGCTCGGCGTCGGCGTCTCGATGTCGCCCGGCTACGCCTATGAGCGCGCGCCGGACCAGGAGCACTTCCTCAACCGCACCAAGACCAAGAAGCTGTTCCGCGACGTCTTTGCGATGGGCAAGGGCAAGAAGTGGAATTTCATGCATTCCGGCCTGTTCCTCGACTTCCTCGCCGGCAACCAGGAATACGAGTGCACGCCCTGGGGCATGCCCGCGCGCAACATCTTTGGCTGGCAGAAGCCCTGCTATCTGCTCGGTGAAGGCTACGCCAAAACCTTCAAGGAGCTGATGGACACCACCGACTGGGAGACCTACGGCACCGGCAAGTACGAGAAGTGCGCCGACTGCATGGCCCATTGCGGCTACGAGCCGACGGCTGCGACCGCGGCCATCAGCCATCCGCTGAAGGCGATGTGGGTGTCGCTGCGCGGCGTCAGGACCACGGGCCCGATGGCGCCGGAGATCGACATGAGCAAGCAGCGTCCGGCGCAGTACATCTTCTCGGCGGAAGTGCAGAAGCGCCTGTCGGAGATCCGCAAGGACGAGGCCGCCGCTGCCCAGGAGAAGGCTGCGCGGAAGGCTTCGACTGCGGCGTAGAGCGCGCGCGTCACATCGAACGAAAAGGCCCGACCGCCCTTAGCGACCGGGCCTTTCTTTTGTTCACTTCAAACCGCAGCCGATCAAGCGGCAGGCAGTTTGTTGAACTTGCGCAAGGCCTTGTCGAGGACAGATTCCGGCACGAACCGCCGCATGAACCGGACCTGTCCCGCAACCTTGCCGGCGGTATAACGCAGCTTCGGCGATCTCGCATTGGCGGCCTTCACAACAACTTTCGCCACCACTTCCGGCGCGTCACCTTTTTCCAGACCCTCTCGCATCTGTTCGGCCGCCGAGGAACGAGCCAAGTCGTATTCCGGCAGAATGCTGTCTGGCTTGGTGATGCTGTCTTCGAACGGCGTCCGCGTGAATCCCGGCTCCACTAACACAACGCGGATTCCCTGGGTTCGAATTTCATGATCAAGGGATTCTGAGTAGCCCTCGATGGCATGCTTGGTCGAAGAGTAGAAGGCGTTGAATGGCGCGGGGACAAGACCGAGGAGCGAGCTCAGATTGACGATCCGTCCGCCGCGCTGCCGCCGCATGATGGGCAGGACCGCGTTGGTCACCCGGACGACTCCGAAGACGTTGACATCGAACAGCGCTTTCACCTGAGCAGAAGAAGATTCTTCGGCGCCGCCGAGCAGCCCGCTTCCTGCATTGTTGACCAGCAAGTCGATTCGGCCCGCGGCCTCGACAACATCGGCGACCAGGGTTCGCACCGAAGCGTCATCCGTGACGTCGCAGACCAGCATCTTTATGCCGTCGGTATCGGCTGTGGGCTTCCGACTGGTACCGAAGACCCGGTAGCCGTCCTTGCGCAGAGCCTGCGCCGTCACCAAGCCGATACCGGAAGAAGCGCCCGTTACAAGGGCAACGCGTTGCTGACTGGTCATTGTC
Organism: Bradyrhizobium sp. 21; assembly: GCF_023073335.1. Classification (GTDB taxonomy): domain Bacteria; phylum Pseudomonadota; class Alphaproteobacteria; order Rhizobiales; family Xanthobacteraceae; genus Bradyrhizobium. The sequence goes on along the minus strand of NZ_JADPJG010000002.1, from coordinate 317,343 downwards.
TTCGAATCCTCTTTTTTCGTGGAATTCCCACGTCAAAGTGTCAATATCGAAAAGATACTAACTTACTATCAAAACGATATCAACATGAAAAACATCGATGATCTGCCTTGCCTAATCGCCCGCAGCCTCTCCCTGGTCGGGGACGCATGGAGCATGCTGATCCTGCGGGACGCCCACGCAGGGCTCACCCGCTTCGACCAGTTTCGCAAAAGCCTCGGGATTGCACCGACGATGCTGACCAAAAGACTTGCCGCTCTGACCCAGGACGGGTTGCTTCAGACCCGCCGCTACAGCGATCGTCCGCCGCGTGACGAATATGTCCTCACGCAAGCCGGAAGGGACTTTCTTCCCGTTCTGCTCACAATCGGAGCCTGGGGACGAAAGCATCGTGATGCTACAGGCGTAACGCGCTTCTTTGACGAAGAAACGGGAACCGAGATCGAGCCCCTCACGATTGATAAGTTTACCGGAGCAGAGATCGGGACGCGGCCGATCCGGATCGTCCCGCCGGACGAGACCTAGAGAAAGGTGCACTAGATACGGCACCCAACAAGACGGGAAATAGATGGGCCGCTGCGAACAAGAAAGGCCCGGACGCCAAGGGCGGCCGGGCCTTTCTGTTGTCGGATCGAGAAACTTATGCCGCCTCGGACACCAGCGCCTCGCTCTCCACGAGTTCGGTGCCGATCAGGAAGTCGCGGCAGCCGCGCAAGCTGCGCAGCGCGCGGTTGAAGTCGATGCCGGTCGAGACCAGTCCATGCAGTGCTGTCGGATTTCGCACGATGCCGCGCAGCACGGCCAGCACGTCGATCTGGCCGTTCGGCTTGATCGCGGCGCGGGCGAGCGCCGGCAGCGCGCGATGGGCGGGATCGCTGATGACGCGGACCGCGGCGAACGGCAAGCCGGCCTCGGCGGCGTACGCCGCCGCAATGTGGCTTTCCATGTCGACGGCCGCAGCCCCGGTCTCCGAATGCAGCGCCGCCTTGCAGGAGCGGCCGGTGACCACTTCCTCGGCGCCGGCAAGGCTGCCGCGCACCACGCGGCGGCGGCCCGACGTCAGGCGGTCGATGAGGTCGTCGCCGAGCGACAGCCCGGCGGCCCAGCGGGTATCGCCGGCGAGCACCTCGGTCGCCAGCACGACGTCGCCGGAGCGCAGCGTCGGGTCGAGCCCGCCGGCCACGCCGAACGAAATCACGCCGCGAATCGTCTTGGGATCCATCACCGTCAGCAGCGCCCGCAACTGGGCCGGGCTGCTCGACGAGCAAATGACGGCCATTCCGGGCCCAGCCGCGATGCGGGCCTCCTGAACCAGTCCAGTCACGATCAAGATCGGTCGCGGATCAATGGCATTGCCCGCGGTCAGATAGTCCCCCGTCCCCAAAGTCACATTCCGACCCCTACCACCCTGCTGTTGGTGCTCCGCAAGTTCCGATACCGCGCCAACGCCCACAGCGGGAAGAACTTCGGGTAACCATGATATCGTAGATAGAATACACGGGGAAAGCCTGTGGCGGTGTAGCGGCTCTCGTCCCACAGTCCTTTTTTGTTCTGTGTGGCAATCAGGTACTCCACCCCGCGGGCGACGGCCGGGTGATCAACCTCGCCTGCCGCCATCAGGGCAAGCAAGGCCCATGCCGTTTGCGAGGCGGTCGAGGGGGCGGCCTGCCAGCCCTGGTAGTCCAGCCGGTAGCTGACGGCGTCCTCGCCCCAGCCGCCGTCCTGGTTCTGGATCGAGGCCAGCCAGTTGGCCGCCTTGCGCATCATCGGGTCGTCGTGGCGGACCCCCGCCATGTTGAGGGCGCACAGCACCGACCAGGTTCCGTAGATGAAGTTCATGCCCCAGCGGCCGTACCAGGACCCTTCGGGGTGCTGGGTCTTGCGGAGGTAGGCGATCCCGTCCACGACGTGCTTGCTGGTCTTCGCGGTCTCGCCGAGTTGGGCCAGCATCGAGATGCAGCGCGCGGTGACGTCCTCGGTCGGCGGGTCGAGCAGCGCGCCATGGTCCGAGAACGGAATGTTGTTCAGGTAATATTCGAGGTTGTTGACGTCGAAAGCGGCCCAGCCGCCGTCGTCGCTCTGCATGCCTTCGATCCATTCCCGGGCACGGTCGATCGCGGCGTCATAACCGGTCGCACCGTGCTCCCGGCGCATCCGGTCCATCGACATCACGACCACCGCGGTGTCGTCGAGATCGGGATAATGGGCATTGTTGTACTGGAAGGCCCAGCCGCCCGGGCGCACGTCGGGCCGCTTCACCGCCCAGTCGCCCTTCACCTCGAGCTCCTGCTTCGGGATCAGCCAGTCGAGACCCTGCTTGGCCGCCGGCACCGCCTTGTCACCGCCGGCTTCGAGCAGCGCGTGGGCGGTCAGCGTTGTGTCCCACACCGGCGAGACGCAGGGCTGGCAATAGGCTTCGTCGTCCTTGATCACGAGCAGCTTGTCGATGCCCCGGCGCGTGATCGCACGCGGCGGGAAGTTCTCGTCCTTGCCGAGCGCGTCGTACATCATGACGATGTTGGCCATCGGCGGATAGATCGCGCCCATGCCGTCCTCACCGTTGAGCCGCTCCTCGGTGAAGGCGAGCGCCGCGTCAATGGCACGCTTGCGCAAGCTCTTGGGAAACATCGGCTCGACCACGCGCAAAATGCCGTCGAGCGCGCGGAACAGCACGAACCAGGCCATGCTCTGGTGCGGCGCCTTGGCGGTCATGCCGATCGAGCGCGGATCCTGCAGGAACAGCTCGTCGATGCCGACGCCCTTCGGATTCTTCGCGCGCGGCTTCAGCGCTGCGAGCACCATCAGCGGCACCATGGTGGTGCGCGCCCAGTAGGAAATCTTGTTGATGTGGAACGGCGACCAGAACGGCAGCAGCACGATCTCGATCGGCAGCACCGGTACCGCGCGCCAGGTCACGACGCCAAACATCGCAAGCATGAAGCGCGTGAAGACGTTGCTGTGAATGGCGCCGCCGCGGGAATGGATCGCCTCGCGCGCACGGACCATGTGCGGCGCGTCGATCGAATCCCCGATCATCTTCAGCGCGAAATACGCCTTCACGCTGGCGCTCATGTCGAACTCGCCGTCATGCACCAGCGGCCAGCCGCCATGGACGCCCTGCACGCGGCGAAGATAATTGGCGATCTTGGCTTCGAGCACGGCATCGACCGGCTCGGCGAGATAATGGCGCAGCAGCACGTATTCAGCCGGAATCGTGCAATCGGCCTCGAGCTCGAACACCCAATGGCCGTCGGATTGTTGGAAGCCGATGACGCCTTGCGTCGCCGACGCAATGCTCGATTCCAGGACCTTTGATTCCAGGCTCTTCGATTCGAAGGTCTTGGATTCGAGGGCTTCGGGGCTGGTCGCGTTCACGGAATCCATCTCGCTCGATTGCTCCGATAGTCGATTGAAATTGGCCGGGACAAATGCCCGTCAGGGCCGCCTGTCAGTATCCCTTGTCAGGATCCTTTGGCGGCCAGAACCAGATCGGCGGCGCGATCACCGGACCTTACCGATCCCTCGATGGTTGCAGGCAATCCCGTAGCAGTCCAATCGCCTGCAAGAAACAGGTTTTTCAGCGCAGTGACCGGCCCCGGACGCAGGGCATTCTGCGCCGGCGTCGCCGCAAATGTGGCACGGCGCTCGCGCACGATCTGCCAAGGGGGCAGCTCGCCGGACACGCCGCCGGCCTTGCAGACGTCGTTCCAGATCGCCTGCGCGAGTTCCTCGCGCGGCATGTCGACCAGGCGATCGCCGTTGCTGATGGTGACGGACAGCCGGTTCGGGAACGCGAACAGCCATTCCACGACGCCGCCGATCACGCCGAGGATCGGCGCCGAGCCAGGCGGCGGCTCAACGCGGAAATGCGCGTTCACGATGGCGCGGAATTCGGTCGGCGTCTTCAGGCCCGGCAACAGGCTCGCTGCAGCGCGCGGCGGCACCGCCATCACGACGACGTCGCCCTCGACGATCCGGATCACATCCTCGCCGCCAAAATTCAGCGCGCCGACCTTGCCGTCATTGGTCGCAAACGAGCGCAGCTCGTGGCCGAGCTGAACGGTGTGGCCACGCTCCTGCAGGAATGTCACGGCCGGCTCGATCAGCACCGCACTGAGGCCGTCGCGCGCGATCAGGGGACGGCAGGCCTGCCCGCCGGCGAGCAGCGTCTCGCGCACGATGGCGCCGGCAAGCCCGGCCGAGCCTTCGGGCGGATCGACGTTGAGCGCAGCAAGCAGCAGCGGCTGCACCAGGCGCTGATAGAGCACGCCCTCGCAGGGAATGGATTTTCCAACCAGCGTCGCTTCCGACGCCCAGATCAGCGGCGCCAGCTTCAGATAATCGGTGAGCCCGGTATCGGGAACGCGGCGGCTCTCGTCGAGCACCCAGGTGGGCAGCCGGCCGGCGCCGAGATCGATCTGCCAACGCTGCCCGGTCTTGATATCGACGAAGGGAAACTGCGCGCTGTCAGGACCGACGAGGCCGGCCTCGGTGCCGATCGACCGCGCATAGGCGCGCGCATGGCTGTTACCGGACAGCAGCAGATGATTGCCGTTGTCGATGGTGAGATTGGTGGCGCCGTCGAAATAGGAACGGCAGCGGCCGCCGGCCTGCTGCGTCGCCTCGTGCACGGCGACCTTGAAGCCGGCATTGGCGAGCCGCACGGCGGCGGAGAGGCCGGAGATTCCCGCGCCGATGATGTGAGCTGTTTTTTGCATCAGAGGAGAGCGTAACGCAGCAGGATCAGGACGCGCGTGATCTTCGACACACGCACCGGCTCTCGCGGCGCGTTGAAGCCGCGCGCGATCAGCAGGTCCAGAATGGCATGATAGTATTTCGACATGATCCGCGGCGCGCGCACCGCGCGGCGCCTGTTGCGGTTCATGATCTCGTCCGCCTCCTCGAAATACGCCTTCGCGCGTTGCGCCAGCGGCAGGCAGACCTTCGGCAGCGCGCGCTCGACGATCACCCGGTTCGGATCGTTGGAGGTGATGCCGGCATGCAGCAGCGCCTCGCGCGGCAGATAGAGTCGGCCGAGGCCCGCATCCTCGTCGATGTCGCGCAGGATGTTGGTGAGCTGGAGCGCGCGGCCGAGATGATGGGCGAGCAGGATGCCGTCCTCTTCCGGCAAGCCGAACACCCGCACCGACAGCCGCCCCACGGCGCTGGCGACGCGATCGCAATAGAGATCCAGCGTCGCCATGTCGGGTGCGCGGATGTCCTGCGGCACGTCCATCTCCATGCCGTCGACGATGGCGAGGAAATCCTCGCGCTTCAGCCCGAAGGTCTTCACCGAGGCGACGTAGTCCTTCAGCCGCGGCGGCGGATTGCCCTGGTAGAGCGCATCGATGTCGTTGCGCCACGCCTGAAGGGCGGCGAGCCGCTCGTCGCGCGGGCCGTCGGAATCGGCGATGTCGTCGACCTGGCGGCAGAAGCTGTAGATCTGGAACATCGCTTCGCGCTGGTCGTGCGGCAGGATACGCATCGCGGCGTAGAACGAGCTGCCGGATGCGGTCGAGCCATAACTGGCGCCGGGCGAGGTCGCCTCAAGCGTCATGTGCGGTCCCCGGTCTGGAAATGGCCTTGCGTCCGATCGCGCGGCGCCTGACTTCGCCGATCATGCCGGCGAGGCTGAAGGTGAGGAGCTCGAACTTGTTCAGGTGCACGCGCTCGCGCAGGGGGTCGCGTACCTTCAACAGGCGCACGATGCGGTCGGCATAGGCCTGGATCACCGAGATCTCGACGCCGAGGCGGAAATCGCGCACCTCCGCGCTCAACTGTTTGCTCTCGTTCAGCAGCGCTTCGTTGCGCAGGGCCAGTGCCTGAAGGCAGGCCAGCATCGCCGGCGGCGACTGGGCGAGCCCGAGCTGCTCGACCGAGGCGCCACTGGCGGCCAGCGCGTCGCGCGGCAGGTAGACGCGGTTGAGCTCGCGGAAATCCTTGCCGCAATCCTGGAGGTGGTTGTTGATCTGCAGCGCCGCGCAGAGCGCGTCCGATGCGGCCCAGGTCGACGTGCTCTCGCCATGGACGTCGAGCATGAAACGGCCGACCGGCATCGCCGAATAGCGGCAATAGTGGATGACCTCGTCCCAGTTTTCGTAGCGCAGCTTGGTCACGTCCATGCGGAACGCGATGAGCACGTCGAGTGCGTGGCGCGGCGCCATGCCGCGCTCGGCCAGCGCGCGCCGCAGGCTGACGGCCTCGGCCTGGGTGTCGCCCGTGCCGAGCAATTCCGCCTCGAGCAAATCGAGATAAGCGAGCTTCTGGTCGGGCGGCAGCGTCGCGTGGTCGGCGATGTCGTCGGCGGTGCGGACGAAATTGTAATACGCCAGGATCAGCGCGCGATGACGCGGATGAATGATCCAGGACGCGACGGGAAAATTCTCGTCGCGCTCACCCTTGCCGGATCGCAATTCGCTCGCAGAGGTCATCGAGGGCTGGTCTACAATCGTTTGGACAGGAAGGGCTTTTCGCTCGCGCGGGCTCATGCCGCCGCGGCCCCCATATAGGGGAATACGGCCGCAAAACCAATCCTGTCTCTCGATGGCTGCCCTTCGCGGATCGGGCCCGAAAAGGCGGCCCGCGGGCCGCCTTTTGTGGGCCAGTGGCCGAGCTTACTGGTTGTGGTTCTTCAGGACCTGGTCACAAGCCTGCGAAATCTTGGCCCGGTTCTCCTTGAGGCAGGCCAGGATGGTGAAATCGCCCTGATCGATGACCGGACGGCAGAGCTTCTGCACATCGCGCGAGCAGGCCTTCTGCTCAGCGTCGGTGCCGCGCCCTTGCTGGGCGAACGCTGCGGTCGAGAGGGAGGCCGACAGCAAGGTGAGAGCGACGAGAAGCTTACGCATTGTATTCCTTCATTCTGACGGCAGAATCGCACCGATCCCGGGCAGCACAGGGCAGACGACCGGAAGGGATTGTTCTGATGGCAAGTCGCCGCGGAACGTGCGGCTTTGGAGAAGGCACAAGCACTGGTAAATGCGGCCAAATTGGCGCCGCGTCCACCAAATCAGGTCTTCCCTGCGCCTTCATTGGCAGATGTAAGAGATTGATACTACGTCATAAATCAGGCACATCGCGTTTTGCTGCGCACCTGTTGCAGGGCTGCATCTCTCCACCCCGCCTCTTCCGTCAGAAACAGGTCGAAACACGGGGATTGCAAGGCGAACCGTGGCGAGCGCGCTTCGCGATGCCGACATCTGAACCGGTTAGACATTTGAACCTGACACAGGCTCGGAGCACTAAACCTTCGATGTGGCGAGACGTTCTAGTCATAAGCGGACGTCGTTCCAAAACGGGATATTTGAGATGAAATTCTTTGGACGATCTGGACTGGCAATCAAGGCGGCCGGCATCGGGGCTGCGCTGCTCTTCTCAGTTTCGGCAAGCCACGCTCAGTCGTCCGGACCGTTCGCGGGTTTCGAAGGCGCGTGGACCGGCACCGGCACGGTGTCGCTGTCCGATGGCTCCACCGAGCGTATCCGCTGCAGGGCGGACTACAAGGTCGCCGGCACCGGTCTCAGCCTGAAGCAGGCCCTGCACTGCGCGTCCGACAGCTACAAATTCGACCTCACCAGCGACGTGACCAGCCAGGGCGAGCGGATCTCCGGCAATTGGAGCGAGACCAACCGCAACATCTTCGGCAATTTGCAGGGCACCGCCGGCGGCGGCCAGATCGAGGTTTTCGTCGAGGCCAACGGCTTCGCTGCCAATTTGTCGCTGCGCACCAATGGCACCAAGCAGACGGTGCAGATCTCCTCCAAGGGCGAGATCCGCGGCGTCAACATCACGATGACGAAGGGCTGATCCCCTTCCCGGCTAAAAGGAACATGGCCTCCGGTTCTCGCGAGCCGGGGGCTTTTTGCTGAGCTCGATTCCATCGCAGACATCGGCTCCTTCGGCATCCTCCGCAGCGCACAAGCATCGACGCACGACAGTGACGGGTGTGATCAATCCTTCCGCGCGACGCACTCGCATCGGCATCTGAAATACACCGCGTCCGGATCGGCTCCCCAAGCGTCCCACCCGGCAAGCGCGGCATGAATTTCATCATCCGTCGCGAGCCCCTTACCCACGAGCTGCGGCCCGAGGCCGCGCAAGCTGCGCCGCGCATCGGCCACGGCCTCGCTGCGGCTGGCGGCATCGGCGCTGTGGTTGACATAGCTGGCGCCCGCCCAGACCGGCGTGAAACCGTGGGCGCGAAGAATCGAACCTTGCCGACGACCGAAGCAAAGCGCCTCCGGATCGGCGTGCTCGTACCAGCGCTGCCAGAGGTCGAGTGCGAGGCGCACACCGTCGAGTTCGGGATGAAGAACATTGCCGCCGACATCGGCGTCGCGCGTTACGACCAAGCCACCCCGCTTCAGCACCCGCCGCGCTTCCGCCAGCGTTCGCGTCAGTGTCGCCTGGGTCTGGTGGTAGAGCACCGCGTGAAAGAACACGGCGTCGAACGATCCATCCTCGAATGGAAGCGCGGTCATGTCGGCTTCGACAAAGGACAAGTTTGTGAGACGGGTCCCCGCTGCAAGCCGATTGGCCGCCGCAATCGCCCTCGACTCGATATCGACGCCAATCGCCTTTCCGACGCTGCCCGCGAGCGCTGCAGTGATGCTCCCGGGTCCGCAACCGGCGTCGAGCAGGATCATGTCCGGTGTCAGGAACGGGACGAAAAAGGCCGCTGAATCGCCACCTCGCTTCCGCTGAAACTCCAGGATGGAGCTGTCCTGCCGCATTGACCGCATCCTCGGCCGGAACGCCGGCGCAGTCGTCCAGACTACGCCGATTCCATGTCCGACGAATGAAGCCGCTCAGATCGCCGGCTTGTCCGCGCCCTGAAGCTTGGCGTGCAGGTTGATCAGCCACATCGCCGTCGGCCGCAGGATGAAGAGATCGGCGACGAGCGCCATCACCATCGAGAAGGCGCTGAGCCAGCCGAACAGCCGCAGCGACGGCAGGTCGGAGAACACCGTGACGACAAGGCCGCAGGCCAGCACCAGCGTGGTCAGGATCAACGCCGGGCCGACCAGCACGGTCGCCCGCTCCACCGCCAGCGCCGAGCCGACGCCCGGCTTGCTCTCGAGCCTGAGGCGGTTGAGGAAGTGGATGGTCGCGCTCAAGCCGAGGCCGAACGAGACGGTCAGCGCGACGACGCTGGCAAATTGCAGCCCCTCGCCCATCGCCCACAGCACCGTTCCCGACATCACCACCGGGAAGATGCCGGGCAGGATACAAGCGAACATCACGACCCATGAGCGGAAGGCGAGGCCGATGAAGAGCGCGACCAGCGCGAATTCGACGGTGAGGCCGCGGTTGAGCTTCTCGATCATGCCGGCCGAGTTGCGCGCGGCGATCGCGGCAAGACCCGTCACCGCAACCTCGTAGCCGGGATGCTTCTTGCGAACGGCGTCGAGCTCGGAATCGAGCTTGTCGACGATCGGCAGCAGCTGGCTGGAATCCTTGTCCGGCACACGGCCCGCGACCACGACGGCGTCCTGCTCGGCATCGATGAAGCGTCGCACCAGATGCTCGGGAATGACGCTCACATATTCCTTCAGCGTCGCGACGTCGGCGGTGCCGGCCTTGTCCGCAAGCCAGCGGCGCAGGGTCTCGACCGACCAGACATTGCCGACGCCGGCCGCCTTCTCGACGGTCGCGTGCACGTCCGCGATCGTTTGCAGCGTCTCCGGCGAATAGAGCGATTCACCCTTGGGGAACTGGATCAGCACGTTGACCGGATTGGCGCCGGTCAGCTTGGCGTCGAGCCGGTCGCTGGCGGCGACCGCCTGGCGCTTGTCCGGCACCTGGTCGGCAAGGCGGTAGCGCGGCTCCAGATTGGCGTAGATGACCCCGAGGCCGGCGACGAACACCACCGCGATCAGGCTGAACAGACCGGGACGGCCCACCATGCGCACCGCGATCCAGTAGCAGAAATTGCGCAGCGCCTGGACGCCGGCATCCGCGCTCTGGAACTTGGTCGCAAAGAGTTTCTCGTTGCGCACCAGCAGCACGCCGAACACCGGCACCAGCGACAGCACCGCAACCAGCGCGATGATGGTGGCGGCAAGGCCCGCCTCGCCGAATTTGCGGATCAGGTCGGAGTCGGAGAACTGCAGCGCGATGAAGGAAATGCCGGCGGTGCCGTGCGTCAGCACGCAGGCCGGCCCCACCACCAGCACCGCGTTCTTGAACGCGGTGAACTTGTCCTGGCCCGCGATCAACCGGTCGCGCGCCGCAAAAGTCAGCTGCATCGAGTCCGAGAAGCTGATCACCATGATGAGCGGCGTCATCACGTTCAGGAACATGTTGAGATTGAAATTGGCCCAGCCGAGCGCGCCGAGCGCCAGCAGGATCGCGATCATCGGCGGGAACGCCGCGGCCACCATGAAGGAAATCTTGCGGAAGAAGATGATGGCGATGACGCAGCCCGCGAGAATGCCGAGGATGTTGTAGGTGAGCCCGTCGCGCTCGACCGCGTTGCGGATCTCGAGCTGCATCACCGGCACGCCGGAGAGCTGCACGTTGAGCCCGGTGTCGCTGAGGTCTTCCTTCATCAAGGCGCGGATGTCGGCGACGGTCTTGGTCAGCTTGCTGGACGCCACCACCTCCGGATCGAGCGACAGCACGATCAGCGCCAGCGTGCCGTCTTCCGACAACAGCTTGCCGCGGATGATCTCGTTGTTCTTGACGGTCTCAATGAACTTGTCATAGGCCGCACCCTCGGGCAGCTCGCCCGGGAACAGCGCCGCCGGCAGCTTGCCCGGCGCCGGTGCCTGACGCGCGGAGAACAGCGAGACCAGCCCGCGCGTGCCTTCGACCAGCTGCATGTCGGTGACGAAGTCGCGCAGCTTCTCGAGGTTGTTCCGCGCCAGCAGGGTCTTGCCCTCGACGACGACGAGGACGTCGAATTCCTCGGCCGGGAACTTCTTCGTCACCTCTTCATATTGGTGGAATTCGCGGCTGTTGGAGCGAAACAACTGCGACAGCGAATCGTCGATCTTGATCCGGTGAATGCCGAACACGGCACCGACGATCAGCACGAGCAGGACAATGCAGGAGACAATAGGTGCCCGGACGGCGATCAGCCCGATGCGCTCCAGCCCGAAGGCAATAGAGGACGCAGGCCCCTGCTCGACCTTGTCGACATGAACCTCATTCTCGCGGTGCTTTTCGAGCATGCCTTGTCCAGTTCCTAAATCGGCTCGGTCTGTGAGCTTATTGCGTCCCGCGAACGGCTTGAAAATGCCATACCAATGGGAGGCTTGCCCTTTGAAAATGCGCGGAAAATCGCCGCGAGGGGTTTAGCAGGTCAATCACCCTTCTCGCAAGCAGGGCAAGTGTGACCAAATCGATCAAGATGTGGCGATTTTGTCGGAATGCCCGTCATTCGGGCGAAGCCGTGCCAATTCGACGCGGCGCGCGGTCCGCGCTCTCGTCCTTCAGCGCCACCCCGGTGACCTCCCGGGCCAGCCCCTCGCGGACCAGCCAGGCGATCTTGAAGGCAGCCTCGTCATAGCTCAACCCGGCCTTGTGGATGTTCGACACGCAATTGCGCTCGGCATCGGTGCGGCCCGGCTTCGGCGCGAAAGTCAGATAGGCGCCGAGGCTGTCGGGCGCCGACAGGCCCGGCCGCTCGCCGATCAGCGTCACGACCATGCGCGCGCCGAGAATGGCGCCGATCTCGTCGCCGAGCGCGACGCGCGCGCCTGAGGCGACGGCGACATGGCCGATCGCGACACCTTCCCCTTCCGCGAGCAACGGCAGCAGGCGCATGACGAGCGCGGCCGCATGGGCGTGGACCGCCGCCGCCGACAGGCCGTCGCCGATCACGACCGCGAGTGGGCACGGCTCCGAGGCACTTCGCGCGAGAAGCTCTGCCGAGCCGGCATCGAGCTGTCGTCCCAGATCCGGCCGGCGCAGATAGTCCCTGCGGTCAACCGCCTGGCTCTTCGCTTCGGTGACGAGGAGGCCGAGCGCACGGAGATCCGCTGCCAGCCGCGGCGCGTCGAAGACGGCATGCACGGCATCGCGGGCACGGGCATGGTCCAACGTGAAATCGAGCAAGGCGCGCGTCGGCACACTCGCGCCGCTGCGCCCGAGCGCGACTCGCGCGGGCGTGAGCGACCGCAGATCGAGGGTCCGGCGGCGCGGGACGGCCGAATCAGACATGTCGCATCATTCGGCGGGAACGGAGGCTTCGCGCAGCCGCAGCGAATAGTTCGACGCATTGGTCTCGCCGCTCGATGCCGCACGCGCAAAGGTGATGAGATGGTGCGCGATCAGGGTGCAGCCGATCAGGCCTTCGAGGTCGCCCCGCTTGATGCGTCCCAGCGCAAACTTCCAGAACACGCGCTTGTAGTCGCCGAGCACACCGACCTTCCAGAAGATGTTCCTGATCATGATCAGGCCGCGCCTGATGTTGCGCCAGGTCTTCATCTCATCCGGCACCGGCATCTTGAGGCGATGCGGATAGGTGTGGTCGCATTGATACTGGAAGCGCGCGAACACCTTTTCCGGCTCATAGGCGACGCTCATGGCGTGCTTCCAGGACGCCACGACGTCGTCGTAGGGCAGCAGGAAGTTGACGTTGGAATCGCGCCCATCGTCCTCGATCAAGCGCCCTTCCCGCTCCAGCCGATCCCACAGCGGCGTCTTCGGCAGCGCCTGAAGCAGGTTAATCGTGAGCAGCGGAATTTGGGATTCCTCGACGAATGCGAGCAGCGCGTCCGCGGTATTCGCCTTGTCGGTGTCGAGCCCCATGATGATGCCCGACACCACCTCCATGCCGTAGGAGTTGATGGTGCGCACGCCCTCGAGGATCGGGACCATCATGTTATGGTCCTTGTGCATTGCCTTCAATGCGTCGGGATCAGGCGTCTCGATGCCGCAGAATATGGTGATGAAATTGGCCTCACGCATCTTCTTGAGTATCTCGGGCCGCTTGGCGATGTTGAGCGTCGCCTCGCAGGCAAGCCGCACTACATAGCCGGTCTTCTTCTGCCATTCGATGAGGTGCGGCAGGAGATCCAGCGCTGCCTTGCGGTTGCCGATGAAATTATCGTCCACGAAGTAGACGGTGTCGGTCATGCCGCATTCGCGCAGGCGGTCGAGCTCGGCTATGATCTGTTCCGGCGATTTGAGGCGCGGATTGCGGCCATAGAGGCCGGGGATGTCGCAGAACTCGCACTCATAGGGACAGCCGCTGGAATACTGGATGCTGCCAAGCATGTATTTCTTCACGTCCGCGAGCTCGTACGCCGGGATCGGAAACTCCGTCATCGGCACGCGGTCCTTGGTGGTCAGCACCACCTGGGCCTCGGGACGCGAGACATCGCGCGACAGGATCTCGAATAGCTGGTTGGTGGCGTCGCCGAGCTCGCCGACATGGAGATAATCGAACGACGGATAATAATCCGGACAGGCGCTGACGGAGGGGCCTCCGAGCGCGACCGGCAGATCGAATTCATGGGCGCGGCGGCAGATGTCGTTCATCTGCTGGCGCTGGATGTGCATGCCGCTGACGAAGACCGCTTCCGCCCATTCGAACTCTTCCCTCGTCGTGCGGCGGAGGTTCTCGTCGACGAATTTGACCTGCCAATCCACGGGCAGATAAGCCGCGAGCAGCAAAAGCCCCTGCGGGGGCATGAAGGCGCGAACGCCGTCGGTCAGCGGGTAGGAGTGCTCGAACGTCCCGAACGACGAGGTGTAACGCGGAAACACGCAGAGAATCCGCCGGGCCGTCCCGTTGCTTTCAGCTCGCATCAAAGGTCCCCCGCCACGCTCGACATAGCTGCGGAAATTGCCAGCCAGACACATAGCGTAATGCTGCCGCCGGAATTTCTCAATATTGTGGCATCATCTTAATTCGCCAGAGGCCCCAATGGTTTCCTGAAGGGAATTGGTTCGGCGGCGTCAGGCGATCAGCCGAGAGGCAAAATCGGGCAACAGGCCTGCATCGCCGGCAAGACGGAAATCGGCGCCCGCAATGCCCGACTGCACCAGCCAGTCGTCGAATTCCGGCGCGCGGCGCAGGCCGAAGACGTCGCGGACATAGAGCGCGTCGTGAAAAGACGTGGACTGATAGTTCAACATGACGTCATCGGCGCCGGGAACGCCCATGATGAAGGTGACGCCGGCGGCGGCGAGCAGCGTCAGGAGGTTGTCCATGTCGTCCTGGTCCGCCTCCGCATGGTTGGTGTAGCAGATGTCGATCCCGAGCGGCAGGCCGAGCAGCTTGCCGCAAAAGTGATCTTCCAGCCCCGCCCGGATGATCTCCTTGCCGTCGTAGAGATATTCCGGGCCGATGAAGCCGACCACGCTGTTGACCAGCAATGGCGCAAAGGCGCGGGCGACCGCATAGGCGCGCGCCTCGCAGGTCTGCTGGTCGACGCCGTGATGGGCATTGGCCGAGAGCGCCGAGCCCTGCCCGGTCTCGAAATACATCACGTTCTCGCCAACCGTGCCGCGCTTCTGCGACAGCCCGGCCGCCTGTGCCTCCTTCAGAAGCGGCAGATCGATGCCAAAACTGCGGTTGGCGGCCTCGGTGCCGGCGACCGACTGGAAGACGAGGTCGACCGGCACGCCCTGCCCGATCAGGGCCAGCGTCGTGGTGACGTGGGTCAGCACGCAAGCCTGCGTCGGGATCTTCAGCCGGGCGATGACCTCGTCGAGAAGCCGCAGCAATTGCCCGATCACGGCCGGATCGTCGCTCGCCGGGTTGATGCCGATGCAGGCATCGCCGGCACCTAACAGGAGGCCGTCGAGGATGGAGGCAGTGATGCCCCTGGCGTCGTCGAAGGGATGGTTGGGCTGGAGCCGGGTACTCATCCGGCCCTTCAGGCCGATGGTGTTGCGGAAAGCGGTGGTGACCTCGCATTTCCGCGCCGCCAGGATCAGATCCTGGTTGCGCATCAGCTTTGAGACCGCCGCCGCCATCTCCGGGGTGATGCCGGGTGCGAGCTTGCGCAGGATTTCGGGCGTCGCGGCGTCCGACAGCAGCCAGTCGCGGAAGCCACCGACGGTGAGGGATGTCGCCGGCGCGAACGCCCTGGCGTCGTGGCTGTCGATGACGAGGCGGGTGACCTCGTCGGCCTCGTAGGGGACGACGGCTTCCTGCAGAAACTGTCCGAGCGGGACGTCGGCGAGCGCCATCCGCGCCGCGATCATCTGCTCGGCGCTGGCGGCGGCAATCCCGGCCAACCGGTCGCCGGAGCGCGGCGGCGTCGCCTTGGCGAGCAGATCGCGCAAATCAGGGAATGTGTAGGTCGTGGCGTCGATGCTGTGGCGGTAGATCAAAGGCCCCTCCGGGGTTCGTTCGGCCAGTGACCGACTTCCGCGTGATCCCAAGACTATACCTCCAAGACTATACCTTCAGATCAAGACGCTGAAATATCTTACCTTTCTTTCGACCAGGGGCGAAGGGGCCAGACCCTGCGTTAACACAGCGTCCATCTTCATTCTGCATAGTTCTGCATCGATTTGTACGACCGCGCTCTCCGGCCGCTCCCGGCCATTCGGGCCCTGCACCATGACATCAGACCAATCTGGGAATGCCGCTCGCCTGGCGGGCCGTTTCTCGCTTGCGACCAAGCTGTACGCAATCTTCGCGCTATTCGCGCTGCTGACGGCGGCGATCGCGATGCTGTCCGACTACAACAGCCGGCGCGGCGCCGAGCTGACCAGCGCGATCGAGACGGCGAACGCCGCCGCGCTCAACGTCGAGCGGGTCAACTCGCTCGTCTATGCGGTCGTGATGGAATCGCGCGGCGTCTACATGTCGACCGAGCCCGCCGTCGTGAAGAAATACGGCGACGGCCTGCTCAAGTTCAACGAACAGATCCTGAGCGTCGTGAAGCACTGGGAGGGCATCGTCAAGGCCGACGATTCCGAGCAGTTTGCCACCTTCAAGAAGCGCATCGAGCAGTTCGTCGAGTTCCGCAAGGAGCTGGTGCGCCGCGGAGTCGAGATCAATGCGGCCGCGGGCCGCGAATGGGGCGACAACGAGGCCAACCGCGCGGTGCGCTCGGCGCTGAACAAGGATCTCGAGGCGCTGTCCAAGGTCTATGCCGAACGCGCCATGCAGATCGCGCACCAGACCGAGACCAACCGCATCCTGTCGCTGGTGCTGACCTGCCTCGGCGGCGTGGCGCTGGCGCTGGTCGTGATCGGCATCGTCATCATTGCCCGCTCGATCGCACGTCCCCTCTCGGCGATCACAGCGACCATCAAGCAGGTCGCCGACGGCGCCGAGAATGTCGTGGTGCCGCATAGCAACCGCGCCGACGAGATCGGCGCGCTGGCCCGTGCCATCCAGATCTTCCAGGACGCGATGGGACGCAACCGCAACCTCGCCTCGCAGGTCTCGCAGGATTCCGCCGCGCGCGAGGCACGCACCCGCCACATCGAGCAATCCGTCGAGGCGTTTGGCGAGGCGATCGGCGCGATCATGCGCGGGCTGAGCGACAACGCCTCCGTCATGCGCGAGACCGCGCAGACCATCACCCGCGTCACCGCGGACGCGAGCAGCCGCGCCGGCACGGCGGCGAACGCCACCGAGCAGGCCTCCCACAACGTCACGGCGGTCGCAGGCGCGGCCGAGGAGCTGTCGGCGTCGGTGGTGGAGATCGGCCGGCAGGTGCGGCAGTCGGCCAGCGCGGTCGAGCAGACCGGCCAGCGCACCGAGAAATCGATCGCCGAGATCGAGAGCCTTGCGGCGGCCACACAACGCATCGACGGCGTGCTCAGCCTGATCCAGGCGATCGCCGAGCAGACCAATCTGCTGGCGCTCAACGCCACCATCGAGGCCGCCCGCGCCGGTGACGCCGGCCGCGGCTTCGCCGTCGTCGCCCACGAAGTGAAGGCACTGGCAGGCCAGACCGCGAAGGCGACCGCCGAGATCGGCGAGAACGTCAGCCAGATCCAGGCCTCCACACGCAATGCCGTCGACGCCGTCCGCGAGATCGGCGGCGCGGTGCGCGAGATCAACGATGTCACCTCGGCGATCGCCGGCGCCATCGGCCAGCAGGACCAGGCGACACGAGAGATCTCGTCCAACGCGCAATCGGCTGCGCAGGGCAACGAGACGCTTGTGGCCAACATCACCTCGCTTCGCGACGCCATCGGCGAGACCGACACGGCGGCCTCCTCCGTGCTGACGGCGGCGAGCAGCCTGACCGCGACGGCCGAGACGCTGTCGCGCGAGGTGGAGAAATTCTTCCAGAACCTGCGCTCGGGTTCGGCGGACGGCCGTATCGCCAAGGCGGGATGACGGCGCGGCCTGCGACGGCGGCAGCGCCGCCGCCTGCTCCGATAGAATCTCGAAAACAACCCCATGCACAGTAGACGGGGCCTGCCATATCAAGGGCTTTGCGGCCAACGAAGATGGCTGCTGATTTTACGAAACCGGTTTGACGCGTCGGGCAAAACACTGGCATGATGTCATCGTGGCAATGGTGAGCTGCAATCAATTCTTGCCGTCGGTCGGAAGGCGGCGCCACGCACGGGACTGGGACGTGGATGATATCGAACATCTCGATCCTGCGACGGCGCTGGCCAGGATCGACGAGCGGGTTGGGCTATTGAACGGACGCCTGCAGATGCACGATCGATAGCGGCAAGCCCCTTGCATGTGAGCTTTCGTCAGATTGTATAAAGCGAGACCAAGAAGGATTCCCATGAGCCAGACGCGGCGCGTTCTCTCGGCGCAAGTCGCCCACGAGACCAACACATTCTCGATCGTTCCGACGACGCTCGAGGACTATCGCAAGCGGCTGTTTCTGCGTGATGCCGAGATCGCCGCGGCGCTGGCCGACACCAGGATGGAGATCGCCGCGCATCTGGCCGCAGCCAAAAATTACGGCTGGACCCTGGTGCAGCCGCTCGCCGCCGCGGCCACGCCATCCGGCAAGGTGACGGCCGAGTGCTGGGCCGAATTGCAGCGCCTGGTCTACGAGGCCTGCGAAACCAGGCCGCTCGACGGGGTCATCCTCGCACTGCACGGCGCGATGGTGACCGAGACCGACGACGACGCCGAGGGGGCACTGCTCGAAGGATTGCGCGAGCATCTCGGCGAAACGATCCCGATTGCGGTGACGCTCGATTTGCATGCCAACGTCACGGAACGCATGGGCCGGCTGGCCAACATCATGCTGCCCTACCGCACCTATCCGCACATCGACCAGTATGAGACGGCGTTCCGCGCCGCTGAACTGCTGCAGTCGGCGATGGACGGCACGACCCGCCCGAGGGTATTCCGCCTGCAGGGACTCCTGCTCGACGGATGCAATCACGGACGGACCCAGGGCGGCGTGATGAGTGATTTGCTGACGCGCGCCGCGGACATGCAGGCGCAAACGCCCGGCCTTTTGTCCGTCGATGTCTGCGCGGGCTTCAGCCGCTCGGACATTGCCGAGGTCGGCCCCAGCGTTCAGATCACCTACGATGCCTCCCACAACGCCGCCGAAGCGGCCGCGCGGCAGGCCGCGGCCGCGCTCCAGGACGAGATGGTCCGCCGGCGCGCCGAAGTCACCGTCACGCCGCTCGACTTGCCAACCGCAACGAAGCTTGCCGCCGCAGCCGCAGCTGACGTCGCGGATACCCGTCCCCTCGTGATCGCCGACTTCAGCGACAACCCGGGTTCAGGCGCCTACGGCGATGGCGTCCGCCTGCTGGAGGCGCTGCTGCAGGCCGAAATCCGAAGCGTGCTCTTCGGCGTCCTCGGCGACGGCGAAGCCGCGGCGGTCTGCCATGCCGCGGGCCTCGGGGCCAGCCTGGATGTTGTTGTCGGCGCCAAGCGCCATCCCGCCAGCTACGGACCTCCGCTCATGCTGACCGGGCGGGTGACCGGCCTGTCGGACGGCGCCTTCGTATGCGAGGGACCGATGAATGCCGGTCAGCCCATGACGCTCGGGCCCACGGCCTTGCTCGAGGTCGACGGCATCTCCATCGCGATTTCGACCAACACGCTGCAAACCTACGATCAGGAAATGTTTCGAATTCTCGGAGCAGAACCGGCTCAATTCCGGATCGTCGCAGTCAAGTCTGCGCACCACTTCCGGGCTGCCTTCGGGCCGATGGCCAAGGAAGTGATCCTGGCCGATAGCGGCGGCCTTGCCACCAACGATCACACCAAGCTTTCCTACCGAAAAGTCCGCCGTCCCATCTGGCCGCTCGACGAAATCCCGCCGGGTTGAACCTCCCGGCGCGGGCTTCACCGATTGCCGGATTCCCATGAGCGCCGGGAACGCGCAGCATCAATCGCCCGGCCGCGCTTCGATCGATGTCTTGGCTCATCGCGCGAGGCCGCACAAAAAACCCCAGCACGGATGCCGGGGCTTGCGATCCAACCCGCGTACATCCGGCGAACCAATCGTCGCATGGAAGATTAGCCGCGAATCTTGAACGGATGATGACGGGGTTGGGTCGACAAAATGTCGCTTCAGACGAGAGGAGCTGTCCTACCGGTCGTGACACCATCAGCAGGGTCTTGATCGCGCGGCGCTGGTCCCTCGCCTTGTTGCCCGCGGCAACTTGGTCCATCGGCAGCGTGGGATCGAACACCTTGCCGGGCTGTCGCACGCGAAGCCAGTCACAAGGCCTGATCACAAGGCTTGACTACAAAGCCCGGCTTGCCGGCACGCAGGCGGCGCATGGCGCGTCAGCTCTTGCCCTGCGACGAAGGGCTCCGATCAAGATGACCAGGGACGAGAGCACGAGGATGACGGCGCTGAACAGAAACGTGGCGCGATAACCGCTGTGGTCGAACATTACACCGCCTCCAGCCGCACCCATGGTGATCGCGAGCTGAACCACCGCGACCATCACGCCGCCGCCCGCTTCGGCGTCGTCTGGCAGCGCAGTGCTGACCCACGTCCACCAGCCCACGGGTGCCGCCGTACCGACGAAGCCCCACAGGAACATCAGCGCCACTGTCGCGGCGAGTGAGGCGCCGAAGGCCGTCAGCGCAACGGCAATCGCGGCCATGGCTAACGGCATGATGACGAGGCAGGCATAAAGACGCTGGCGGATGACAAATCCGATCAGGGACGTGCCGGCAAGGCCGGCAACGCCCATCACGAGCAGCAGTGCCGAAATGGTCGTGACGTCGATGCGGGTCACCGTTTCGAAGAAGGGCCGCAAATACGTGAACAGCGAAAACTGTCCGAGGAAGAAAAGCGCCGCCGCGAGCATGCCGTAGGCCACGCCGGGGCGGCGCAGGACCCTGAATGCCGCCGAGGCGCTTGCGTGCTCCCGGCTCGGCATGCCGGGCAGCGTGACGAATTGCCAAAGCAGGGTCAGCGCGGCAATCGGCACGACGCAAAAGAACGCGCCGCGCCAGCCGATGTACTGGCCGAGGAAACTGCCGAGAGGCGCGGCAATCGTCGTTGCAAGGGCATTGCCGCCGTTGAGGACCGCAAGTGCGCGCGACACATCCTTGGACGGCACGATGCGGATCATCGTTGCAGCCGACATCGACCAGAAGCCGCCGACGGCCATGCCGACGAGCGCACGCCCGGCCATGAAGAGCGGATAATTGGGCGCGAAGGCCACGACGATTCCCGAGACCAGCGTGACGCCGGTGAGGCACAGCAGGACACGCCGGCGATCGATCCCGCGCGTTGCGGCCGAGATGAAAAGACTGGTGAGGATGGCGAAGAGTCCGGATATGGAAATGGCCTGCCCGGCCTGCCCCTCGGTCAAATGCAGGCTGTGCGCGATGGGCGTGAGCAGACTGACAGGCATGAACTCGGATGCCACCAGCGTCGAGGCGCAAAGCGACAGCGCGAAAACCGCACTCCACGCGGCCGTCGGCCGCGTCGTCTTCTGATCGGTCGTGACGTCCATCGGGCATCCATATGTCGGGAAGCGCCCATCTGGCGCCGTTCACGGCAACACATAGGCCCGGGACCGGCATTCGATTAGCCGATATAATTTGCTTGCATTGATCGATGTAGGCCATGAATACTGGCTGCCATGGCAAGCCAGGATTTCAACGATTTGCTGGCTTTCGTGGCCGTCGCCCGCGAGCGCAGCTTTACGAAGGCCGCCGCGAAACTGGGCGTCGTGCAGTCGACGCTCAGCCATACGATCAAGCGGCTGGAATCGCAGATGGGCCTGCGGCTGCTGACGCGAACCACAAGGAGCGTCGGCCTGACCGAGGCGGGCGAGCGGCTTCAGGCGTCGGTTGCGCCCCGCATCGAGGAGATCGAGCGCGACATCGCGGCGCTGATGTCGCTGCGCGACACGCCGTCGGGGACCATCCGGATCACGCTGTCGGACCACGCCCTCGAAAAGGTCGTCTGGCCGAAGCTGTCACCGGTCCTGAAGGAATACCCCGACATCAAGGTCGAGTTCAGTCTGGATACGGCCTTCCGCAACATCGTCGAAGACGGCTTCGATGCAGGCGTCCGCCTCGGCGAGAGCATCGAGAAGGACATGATCGCGGTGCGGATCGGCCCGGACTGGCGGCTCGTCGCGGTCGCCTCGCCGGCCTATCTGAAGGAGCATCCGAGACCGAGGCACCCGCAAGACCTTCTGAAGCACGCCTGCATCAAGCGGCGCGTGGCGGCCGGCGGTCACTATGTCTGGGAGTTCGCCAAGAACGGTCCCGATCTCAGGGTCCGTGTCGAAGGGCAGCTCACCTTCAACGACTCCCGCGCGATGATCGACGCCGCCGTGAAAGGGTTTGGCATCGCCTATCTCCCCGAAGACATGGTAGCGCCGCAGGTCCGGTCCGGGGAGCTCGTCGTCGTGCTCGACGACTGGTCGCCGAAATTCGACGGCTATTACATTTATTATCCGACCTCGCGGCAGAATTCGGCGGCATTCAAGGTGATCGTCGATGCGCTACGCCATCACGACGCGCGAAGAAAACGCCGCTAGTCGCCGGAGTTTTGCCATTCCGTGAGTACGCGCCCAAGGGAAGATATCGGCCTATCACCCCACGCCGCCGCCCTGCTACGGACCCTGCAGGAGCGTCCGGGTTCCCGGTTTCCCCCTATGAAACCTGTCACTCGCGCCAAGCCAAGGGGTTACAGCCCTACCCCGCCATCACCCCGCCCCGCTTGATCAGCTCCTTCCCGACCGCAGCCAGATGCACCTGGTCCGGTCCGTCGCCGATGCGGATGAAGCGGGCGTAGACATAGGCGCGGGCGAGGAACGTATCCTGCGAGACGCCAGCGGCGCCGTGGATCTGGATGGCGCGGTCGATGACGCGGGCCGCCATGCTGGGCACCACGATCTTGGCTGCCGCGATCAGGTCGCGCGCGGCCTTGTTGCCGTCACGGTCCATCCTGTCGGCGGCCTGCAAGGTCAACAGCCGCGCCTGCGCGATCTCGCAGAAGGAGTTTGCGATGTCCTCGCGGACCGAGCCCTGGTCTGCGAGCGGCTTGCCGAAGGCCGTGCGGGAGACCGCGCGCTGGCACATCAATTCGAGCGCGCGCTGGGCGCAGCCGATCAGCCGCATGCAATGGTGGATACGGCCGGGGCCGAGTCTGCCCTGCGCGATCTCGAAGCCGCGGCCCTCGCCGAGCAGGATGTTCTCGGCGGGCACGCGGACATTCTCGTAGACGATCTCGGGGTGGCCGACCGGCGCGTCGTCATAGCCGTAGGTGAGCATGTCGCGGATGATGCGGACGCCGGGCGTGTTTTTCGGCACCAGGATCATGGATTGCTGGCGATGGCGGTCGGGATCGTCGGGCGCGGTCTTGCCCATCACGATCAAAATCTCGCAATCCTCGTTCATCGCACCTGACGTGAACCACTTCCGGCCGTTGACGACGTAGTCGCCGCCATCGCGCCTGATCTGGCACTGGATGTTGGTGGCATCGCTGGAGGCCACCTGCGGCTCCGTCATCGAGAAGCCGGAGCGGATGCGCCCTTCCAGCAGCGGCTTCAGCCAGCGCTCCTGCTGCGCCTTCGTGCCGTAATTGGCCAGCACCTCCATGTTGCCGACGTCGGGCGCCGAGCAATTGAAGATTTCGGGCGCCCAGAGGATACGGCCCATGATCTCCTTCACCGGGGCGTATTCGAGGTTCGTCAATCCGGGTCCGTGCTCGCCGGAGAGAAACAGGTTCCAGAGCACCTGCTCGCGCGCGAGCCGCTTCAGATCCTGCAACACTTGCGGCGTCTTGTAGCGCGTGGCTTCCGGCTTGACCTGCTCGTAATAGAGCTCCTCGACCGGCTCGACATGCGTCCGCATGAACCGGCGGACGCGCTCCTGCAGCTCCAGCGAACGCGCGGAGTGGTGAAAGTCCATGGCATCCTCCGTTCGCGGTCAGCGCGTCACGTCCCGCGCAACAGCTCGCTCGCCACGATCCAGTCGTTGCCGTCGAACTGCAGCATGTAGCCGTCCTTGATCGGCCGGAAATCCTGCGGCGTGGTGTTGAGCGTGATGCCGGGCATCAGCAGCGACAGCGGCACGCTCTTCAGGTTCGCCGCCTGCGCCATGATGTTCTCGCGCGTGAGATTGTCCTTGCACTGTTTCAGCAGCACCACCAATGCCTCGGCGACGGTGTAGCCGTAGAGCCCGGCGACGTTGTTGATATCGGCATTGGGCAGGCGCTTCTTCATGAAGTCGATATAGGCCGTCATCGCCGGATCGTCTCTGGGCACCTCGACGAACGGCTTGAGCGAGCCGAGCGACAGCACGCCCTTGCCGGCATCGAGCCCGGCCGGCACCATCACGGTGGCCTTGTTGGCGCAGCCGGAGGCGAGGAAGCGCGTGGCCTGCCAGCCGACTTCATGCGCTTTCCGGATCGCCTGCGCGCAGGCGCGCGGCGTCACAGAGTAAATCATGAACACGTCGGCCTTGGTGTTGGCGAGCGTCAGCACCTGGGAATCGACGGTGGGATCGGCGACCTCGAAGCTCGACGCCATCGCGATCGCCTTGTCGGCGTCTGCACCGAGCGCCTCCTTGACGCCGCGCAGATATTCCTTGCCGGCGTCGTCGTTCTGATAAAGCACCGCAAAGCGCGCATTCGGGTTCTTGGCGCGGGCATAGGCGACGTCGATCGCGGCCTCGCTGGTGTAGTTCGGCGCCCAGGGCAGCGCCATCGACCACGGCATGTTGGCGGGGTCGTTCCACTTCGAGGCCGAGCTGATCAGAAACAGCTGCGGCACCTTGTTGCTGTTGAGATATTTCGCGATCGCCGAGCTTGGCGCCGTGCCCATGGTCGCGAAGATGAAGGCGACACCATCGCCCTCGACCAGCCGCCGCGCGGCTTCCATGGTCTTCGGCGGCGAGAAGGCGTCGTCGAGCGACAAGAGATTGAGCTTGCGGCCGTTGACGCCGCCCTTCTCGTTGACCTCGTCGAAATAGGCCGAGATCACCCTGCCGGTAATGCCGAGCAGCGAGGCCGGCCCGCTATAGGGCATGGTGTTGCCGATCTTGATCTCGGTGTCCGTGATGCCGGGACCGTAGGATTTCTGCGCGGAGACGGGCGTGGACAGACAGGCGGCAACGAGCGCTGCGGCCAGGACCAAAGCGGCTTTCATGGTTTCTCCCCGGTGATGATCCTCCGCGCGAGGCGACAGCGCGGCGTGCTGCTTTTGTCAGCACGTCAGATCAGCGGAGTTCCACAAGACGGTCTTGCGTCGAGTTGCTGATCAGCTAGTGGCGTCGCCGCAGGCTGAAGCCCAAGGAGACCCAACCCGCGCCCGCCATGATCAAGTCGATTCCGAGGAACAGGCCGAGGATGTAGACGCTGTTCACCGGCCAGCGCGCCACGATCAGCAGACCGAGCAACAGCGTGATGGCGCCCGAGAGCGCCACCCACACCCACGGGCTTTCGCGCTTCATGCTGAAGGCGAGAAACAGCCTGACGGCGCCCGAGGCGATCAGCGATGCGCCGAGGAAGAGCGTCAGCAACGCTGCAGCAAACAGCGGATTTTCGAAGGTGAGGAAGCCCGCGACGATGTAGAGCACGCCGAGCAAGGCCCAGATCACGAACTTGCCCCAGCTCTTCATCTGGAACGCGCCGATCACCTCCGTGATACCAGCCACGATCATCATGGCACCGACGACGATGACGCTCGCCGCCGTCGCCATCACCATGCTGCCGAGCGCGACGAAGCCGGCGACGAGGTAAACGAGACCGAGCGCGACGATCCAGCCCCATTTGGCATGCAAGGCCGAGATGCCGGAGCCCAGGCTGGAAGGATGGGAGATTTCCGAGGCACTTGTCATGACAGTTACTCCTGCATGGGAAGCCCGCGAGCGCACGCCAGGATAGCGCGGGCCGCACCGGGGCGATAGCCAGCACGGCAGCCCTCGCGGGCAGCACATTGACGTAAATCAAGATCGGATGCGGCGTCTCAGCCGCGCGTCCGCTCCATCTCCAGCTCGGCCTTGAGGTTGTCGAGATCCCGATAAATTGAAGCGATCGCAAGGACGCGGCCGCCCTTGCGGTACTTCAGAAGACAGTCCTTGCCGGAAATGCTGCCGTCGATCGCGACGTCGTCGAAGCTCTCGGCGTGGCCGACATAGTTGATCGGCACCTCATAGTGCTGCGACCAGAAGAACGGCACGGCGTCGAAGCGCTCGCGCTTGCCGAGCATGTTGCGCGCCGCGGTCTGGCCCTGCCGCTCCGCCACGACCCAGTGCTCGACGCGGATGGTTTGCCGCGAATGCGGATCTGGCCAGCGCGCGATGTCGCCGGCCGCGAAGATGCCGGATACACTGGTCTCCAGATATTCGCTCACGCTGACGCCCCGGTCGGCCGCAAGCCCCGCCTGTTCGGCGAGCGCAAGGCGCGGCTTGACGCCGATGCCGACCACGACAAGTTCGGCCTCGATCACGCCGCCGCTCTTCAACGTGGCGCGCGCGCCGTCCAGCTTCTCCACCGTGTCCTCGAGATGGAAGTTGACGCCATTCTCCTCATGCAGCGCGCGCACGAAGTCGCCCATCTCGGGACCGAGCACCTTTTGCATCGGCCGTTCGTCCGGCGCGACCACGTGCACCTCGATCTTGCGTGCCCGCAAGGACGCCGCAACTTCGAGGCCAATGAAGCTGGCGCCGATCACCAACGCACGCTTCGCGCTGCCGGCTGCCTTGATGATAGCGCGGCTGTCGGCGAGGGAGCGCAGGGTGTGGACATGAGGCTGGTCGACACCCGGAATCTGCAACCTGACCGGCTCGGCGCCGGTCGCGAGCAGGAGCCGATCGAACGGCAGCCTGTCGCCGTTGCCCAGGATCACGCTGCGCGTCTTCGCCTCGATCGCGGCCACAGTCGTGTTGAGCCTGAGATCAATGCCGGCGTCCTGATAGTAGTCCTCGCCCCGCAGCGGCAGCCAATCCTCCGGCGCATTGCCTGCGAGGTAATCCTTGGAGAGATTGGGCCGGTCCACCGGCACCGCACTGTCATGGCTGAGCATCGTGATGGCGCCGGCAAAGCCCTCGCGACGCAGCGTGTGTGCCGCCGCGAAACCCGCCGCGCCGCCACCGATGATGACGAATTTTTCCGGCGTTGGCGCCGTACGGTGAGGCACAGAAGGCTTCGGCATCTCGCGCTTGCGCTGAACGACGATTTTGTCCTGATCGCGCGAGACCTCCCACACTGCCAGCGGATTCAGCGCCGGCGGACGGGTCGCCTCGCCTGACCGCAAGGAGAAGCAGGCATGATGCCACGGGCAGCGGATGGTGTCGCCAACCACCAGTCCTTCGGCGAGCGGGCCGTGATAGTGGCTGCAGGCCGGCTCGATCGCAAAGATCTCGCTGCCGGCCTGCACCAGCAGGACGTCTTCCTCGCCGACATGGCCGAGCAATTTTCCGTCGTTGAACTCGGCGAGCGTCACGCCACTGCTCAGGTCGGGCCCGCTTGGCTTCTTGTCTTCGGTCATGGCGTGGCCTCCTTGAGCCGTCGCGGATCAATCGTCCGAATTGGCCAGCCCCAGCAGCTCCTGGCGTGACAACGCATTGTCGCGGAACACGCCGAGCATGCGGCTGGTGACGAGGTCGGTCCCGGGCTTGTGCGCGCCGCGCGTGGTCATACAGTGATGCGTTGCCTTGATGATGACCCCGACACCTTCGGGCCTCAGCACGTCGTTGATCGTGTTGGCGATCTGCGCCGTCATCTTCTCCTGGATCTGAAGCCGCTTGGCGTAGATGTCGACGAGACGCGCGAGCTTGGAGATGCCGACGACGCGCCCCTGCGGGATATATGCGACCCAGGCGCGGCCGACGATCGGTGCCATGTGGTGCTCGCAATGGCTTTCGAAGCGAACGCCGCGCAGGACGATCATCTCATCATAGCCTTCGATCTCCTCGAACGTCTTTTGCAGGATTTCGGTCGGATCCTGCGCATAGCCGGAGAAATACTCCTCGAAGGCGCGCGCGACCCGGTCCGGCGTCTCGCGTAGACCGTCGCGCGCGGGATCGTCGCCGGCCCAGCGGATCATGGTCCGGATCGCCTGCTCGACCTCCGCCCTCTCAGGCCGCTCGCTCGGCGCCTGCGCAACGGCGACACGTTCCAGCCTGCGCGTTTGCGTCTTCATCGAGAATCTCCCTGCAACGAACCGCATCCAGAAAGCGGCCCACAGCTTGGACGGCTGCAATTGGAAAAGGTTCCCGGGATCAGGAAAAATTGGAAGCTACGAGCGCGGCAAGACAGCGAAACGAGAAACCCGGCTCTACGAGGCCGCTTTCCGCACATCGAGGACGGCCTGCGCCCATTCGGCCGGCCGCTCCTGCGGCAGATTGTGACCGGCACCCGCGAACACGCGCCGCTCGAAGAAGCCTTCGAACTTGTGCGCGTGATGGGCGGTGCCGGGATTGACGCCGTCGCTGTCGCCGTCGATCGCGATCGTGGGAACGCGGACCTGTGGTTGGGCGGCGAGCTTTGCCTCGATTCCCGCGTAGGCGGGGTCGCCCGCGACCAGCGCGTAACGGTGACGATAGGAATGGATCACGACATCGACGAAATCAGGATTGTCGAAGGAAGCTGCGCTTGTCTCGAAGGTCGTATCATCGAACGCCCATGTCGGCGACCACATCGCCCAGAGCTGGCGCGCAAAGCCGCGCCGGTTGCGTTCCAGCGCGCGGCGGCCGCGCTCGTTGTGGAAGAGATATTGATACCAGAGCGCCGCCTCCTCCGGCGGCGAGGCCGGCTCCATGGCGCGGGCGATGTTCTGGATGTTGTAGGAATTGCCGGAGACGAGCCCGACCACGCGCTCGGGATACAGCGCCGAGACCACACAGGCAGCGCGCCCGCCCCAGTCATAACCGCCCACGACCGCGCGCGCGATGTGAAGCGCGTCCATGAAGGCCAGCAGATCGGCGCCGAGCGCCGCCTGCTCGCCGGAGCGCGGCGTCTCCGGGAAGCGAAAACGCGTTGGACCGTAGCCGCGCAGCCAGGGCACCAGCACCCGCGCGCCTGCTTGCGCGATGACCGGCGCGGCCTCGGCATAGGCGTTCACATCGTAGGGAAAGCCGTGGCCCATGATGCAGGGCCAGCCGTCCGGCGCGCCGTATTCACGATAGGCGATGTCGAGGATGTCGGTGGTGACTGATTTTTGTTGCATTACTAAGCGGAGCTATTTTTGCGGCCCGGACAGCGAGATGTCGCGCTCGGCGCGGAATACGTTGCTGTAGAGGTTGGCGATCCACTGCCGGCCGATTTCGGTCTTGTTGAGATAGCCGATCTCGGTCTGGATGTGCGGCGCGACGCTGTTCCAGTAGAACTGGGGATAGCGGTTCACGACGTCGGCCGGCGAGTCGTAGCCGAGCTGGCGGTTGATGCCGACCTCCTCGAACTCGTAGTAGAGCGCGTTCGCCTTGCGCAGATAGTTGGGGTCGCCGAGCTGGCCGATGAAGTCGGCAGCGCGCAGGATCGAGGCCTCGTCGTCATAGTCCTGGCCTTCCCGGGCCGGAAACCGCGTGCCCTCGATGGCGCGGGCAATGCGATCCGGATCCAGTCCGGGAATATGTCGCAGCCGCCGCGTCACATAAAGCTTGGAACGGTCGACGTGATACATCATCAGGCTCGCGTCCGATGCGCCGCGCGGCAACGAGACCTTGGCGTCCGACGCGTCGATCACGAAACCGTCGGCGTCGTCCTCCTCGAACAGGCCGCGCACATAGCCGATGTCGTGGGCGAGGCAGGCGATCAGGACATGGACGTAGTCCTCGGCCGACAGATGCGTATGAAGACTTCGGCCACTGAGGATGGAATGGCCGGCCAGCGTCACCAGCATCGTGTGCTCGATATTGTGATAGAGCGCATCGCTGTTGCCGATGCATTCCATCGCGGTGCGGGTCGCGCTCTCGACGATGCTTGCGGAAGTCTCGTCGTACCGGCGACGCATGAACGTACCGAGCAACTTCTCCAGGGATTCCGCCGCCAGTCTCGGTAACGTCATCATGGATGCAGCCCCGCTTGTCGGTGGTGTCCCACGTCAGCTCCCGAAGTCTCGTTCTTGTCCTCGACGCAATAGCGAGCATAGCGCATCTTGGGCCGGGTGACCAAATCCTGGGACGAAAATACGGAAATATGTTGCGGTTGTGCCCCGCGATATCGCGGTTGCGGGCCGGTTCGATACACCTGACGGGAGCCTCGCCGGGACCGCAGGCCCCGCAATCATTCCACCAGCAACACGTCGACGGCCACGCTCAGCTTCTGCTTCGGCGAGCCGACGATGATGCCGTCGACCGGCGAAACGTCGGAAAAGTCACGGCCGACCGCGAGCACGATATGGTCGCCAGCGACCATAAGATCGTTGGTCGGATCGAAATCGACCCAGCCAAGCTCCGCCCCGCACCACAGCGACACCCAGGCATGGGTGGCGTCGGCGCCCTGCAGGCGCGGCTTGCCCGGCGGCGGGATGGTGCGCAAATATCCGCTGACATAGGCCGCGGGCAGGCCCAGCCCGCGCAGCCCTGCGATCATCACATGGGCAAAATCCTGGCAGACGCCATGGCGTTTGGCGAAGACCTCGTCGAGCGGTGTCGAGATCACCGTCGCCTTGGGGTCGTAGCGAAATTCGGTGCGGATGCGATGCATGAGATCGACCGCTCCGGCGAGGATGCCCGCGCCGGGTGCAAAGCTTTCCGCCGCATAGGCGCTGACCGGCCCCAGCACCGGCACCAGCGGGCTCGCAAAGACATAGCCGACCGGCGAGGACGGTCCGAGGCTCGTCGCCTCGAAGGCGATGTCGCGAATGCTTTCCCAGGCCGGGCTGACAGCGGCGCGCGCCGGCGGCTGGCGCGACACCGACACGCGCGAGCGCGAGTCGATGCGCAAATTGCGGTGCGGCGATTCGATCACGACACTCTCGGTCAAGGTGCCGAAGAAATCGCGGCGAACGTGACGCTCGGCCGGGCGCGGACGGATCTCGACATTGTGCGAGACCAGCTCCTGGCCATTGCCGCTCCTCGGCTCCAGCCGCAGCGTGCAGCGGGCGAAGCTGACCGGACTCTCATACTCGTAAGTGGTGACGTGACGGATGTCGTAGATCACGCGAGCCCCGTCAGCTTTTCCGGCCGGCTGGCATTGGGGCCGTGCGGGAAGTAGTGCTGGCCGACCGCCTCGGCGAGGCTGAGCAGATCCTGCTCCAGCGCGAACAGCGACTTGACCTCGAGCTTCTCGGCCTCCGCGGTCGCGAGCATCGCCTGCATCGCGACCGCAAGCCGCTGCGGCTTCTCGATCAGGCCGTGCTCCTTCAGGCTCGGCAGCGCGGCAATGTGTTCGTTCAGCGTCGTCACCTGGAACGCCACCGAACGCGGATTGTAGGGATCGAGCACGGCGAGGTCGCGCACCGGCGCCAGGATCGGCGCCAGCAGATAGCGCGAGCGGTAGGTGATCTGGCAATCCACCAGCGTCAGCAGGATATCGAGATCCTCGTCGCCGGCTTCGTCATAGGCAAACTGCCGGGCGAAACGCGTGGTGTTGATCGCGCGTTCAGTGCGGCGACCGACGTCGAGGAAGCGCCAGCCGGCGGCGCGGTTCATGTTTTCATGGGCAAGGCCGGCAAAGCTCGCGAGCTCCTGAAGGGTCAGCTCGGCCGCGCTCAACACGCTGTCGTCGCCCTCGACCTTCCAGGCCAGCCGCTCGGCCATCTCGGTGATGACTTGCCAGGCGTCGGGCGACAACCGCTCGCGCAGGGAGGTCGCCGTGCGCTGGGCCGCGCGGACCAGCGACAGCGCCGAGCCGGAACGCTCCGGGCTCTGCAGCGCTTCGGCAACGATGCGTCCGGGCGCCGCGCGCGATGTTTGCGAGATCGCGCCCCAGGCCACCAGCAAGCGCTGGATACGCTCGGCGGATTGCAGCGAGGCCGCGGTGCCCTTGTTGGGTCCGCTCGGCGAGCCCAGGGCCCGCACCAGCCGCAGCGTCGCCTCGGCGCGTTCGAGATAGCGGCCGAGCCAGAACAGATTGTCGGCGGCGCGGCTCGGCAGTACGCCGGCGATGCGGCGGATGCGCACCTTGTCGGTCGCCGGCAGCAGCGTCGCGGTCGAGACCTGCTTGTCCGAGACCACCCAGACGTCGGCGGAGCGCGCGCCGTCGCCCATCGACACCGCGCGCGCATCCGCCTGCTCGGCGATCCGGCAGAAGCCGCCGGGCATGATGGCCCAGCCACCGTCGGGCGTCGCGGCTGCGAACACGCGCAGCACGAACGGACGGGGCGTGATCTGTCCCTGGTCCCACACCGGCATGGTCGAGAGCCGCACCACCTCCTGGCCGACATAGTCCATGCCGCGCGCAGCGATGGAGTCGATCAGGCGCTTGCGTCCGGCGGCGTCGAGCTCGCTCGCCAACACCGGACCGTTGCTGTCAAAGCCGGGCACGCCGCGTCCATAGGCGCCTTCGATCGCGACCTCGTCGAGCCGCGACAGCACCTCGTCGCGCGCCGAGCGCTGGCCGCACCACCAGGTCGCGATGTGCGGCATCTTCAGCTCTTCACCGAGCAGGCGGCGGCTGAGCGCCGGCAGGAAGCCGAGCATCGCACGCGCCTCCAGCACGCCGGAGCCCGGCATGTTGGCGACGACGACGCCGTCCTTGCGCAGCACGTCGATCAGGCCGGGCACGCCGAGATGCGAGGAGGCATCGAGCTCGAGCGGATCGAGCGAGTTGGAATCGACACGGCGCAGCAGCACGTCGAGGCGCTTGAGGCCCGCCACCGTGCGGATGTGGATGCGGTCGTCGCTTACGGCGAGATCGTCGCCCTCGACGAGCAGGAAGCCGAGATAGCGCGCCAACGTCGCGTGCTCGAAATAGGTCTCGCTGAAACTGCCGGGGGTGAGCACGCCGATGCGCGGCTCGTCGCGGTCGGCGCGCGCACGAAGACTATCGCGAAAAGCCTCGAAGAACGGCGCGACCCGCGGTACGTTCATCGACTTGTAGAGATCGGAGAAGGCGCGCGAGAGCACCAGGCGGTTCTCCAGCGCATAGCCCGCGCCCGAGGGGGCCTGCGTGCGATCGCCGAGCACCCACCAGCGCCCGTCGGGTCCGCGGCCGACGTCGGCCGCGTAGAGCGAAAGATAACGCCCGCCCGGCGGCGGCACGCCGCAGACAGGACGGAGATATTCGGGACTGCCGGCGATCGCGGCCGCCGGCAACGCGCCTTCCGCGACCAGCCGGCCCTCGCCATAGATGTCGCCCAGCACGAGCTCGAGCAGCTCGGCGCGCTGGGTGATGCCGTCGGACAATTGCTTCCAGTCGGCCTCGTCGATCAGCAGCGGCAGATGGCTGATCGACCACGGCCGGTCGGCGCTCTCGCCGGGCGCGCGATAGGTGACGCCGGCCTCGCGCAGATGACGGTCGGCCATGCCGAACCGCCGCTCGACCTCGTTGGGCGCAAGCGCGCCAAAAGCATCGAAGAAACGGCTCCAGACCGCGCGCGGGGCGCCATCGGAGCCCAGGAACTCGTCGGGAATGCCGGGCAGACGGCGATAGTCGCGGACCCATTGCGAAAGGCGGCGCTGGCCTTCACGCTGTCCTTGCGCCCTGTCCGCCTTGTCGTCCTGTTCGGCTGCGCCCTCGCCCATGCGCCTCTCCCTGCCCCGGCATCATACTCATTGCAGGAGCGGGGTCCGCAAGTCGAGGGTCAGCGGAAACTCATTTGTGCGTTCCTCGGGCGGCGGCTGCATCGGGCCCGGCGTATGGCCATGGTCCTGAAAGCGCGCCAGCCGCCTCGCCTCGGCCTCGTAGGTGTTGACAGGCTTGGTGTCGTAGCTGCGGCCGCCGGGATGGGCGACGTGATAGACGCAGCCGCCGAGCGAGCGGCCGTTCCAGGTGTCGATCAGGTCGAAGGTCAAGGGCGCGTGAACGGGAATGGTCGGGTGCAGGCCTGAGGCCGGCTGCCAGGCCTTGAAGCGGACGCCGGCCACGGCTTCGGCCGAGCGGCCGGTGAAGGTCATCGGCAGGCGACGGCCGTTGCAGGTGACGATATGGCGGCCCTCGACGAAGCCTTCCGCCTTGACCTGGAGCCGCTCGACCGATGAGTCGACGTAACGCACGGTGCCGCCGGCAGACCCCTCCTCGCCGAGCACATGCCAGGGCTCCAGAGCCTGCCGCAGCTCCAGCGTCACGCCGCCATGATGGACACGGCCGAAGGCGGGGAAGCGGAATTCGAGCTGGGCCAGATACCATTCCGGCTCGAACGGATAGCCTGATTGCTTCAGCTCGGAGAGCACTTCGAGGAAGTCTTCCCAGATGAAATGCGGCAGCATGAAGCGATCATGCAGCGCGGTACCCCAGCGCACGAACTTGCCTTGTTGCGGCTCGCGCCAGAATTTTGCGATCAGAGCGCGGATCAAGAGCTGCTGCGCCAGCGACATGCGCGGATCCGGCGGCATTTCGAGCGCGCGGAATTCGACGAGGCCGAGCCGGCCGGTCGGTCCGTCAGGCGAATAGAGCTTGTCGATGCAGATCTCGGCGCGATGGGTGTTGCCGGTGATGTCGACGAGCAGGTGCCGGAACAACCGGTCCACCAGCCACAGCGGCGCCTGGGTGCCCGGCGGCGGCACGTGCGAGAGTGCGATCTCGAGCTCGTAGATGCTGTCGTGGCGGGCTTCGTCGATGCGCGGCGCCTGGCTGGTCGGGCCGATGAACAGGCCGGAGAAGAAGTAGGACAGCGACGGATGCCGCTGCCAGTACAAGACCAGACTCTTCAAGAGATCGGGCCGGCGCAGGAACGGCGAGTCCTGCGGGCTCGAGCCGCCGACCACGACGTGATTGCCGCCGCCGGTGCCGGTGTGGCGGCCGTCGACCAGAAAGCGGTTGGCACCGAGACGATTCTTGGCGGCATCCTCGTAGAGCCCGACAGTGATGTCGACGGCCTCACGCCAATTCTTTGCCGGCTGGACGTTGACTTCGATCACGCCGGGATCGGGCGTCACCTTGATGACCTCGACGCGCGGATCGAACGGCGGCGGATAGCCCTCGACATGGACCTGGAGCTGCATCTCCTCGGCGGTGGCTTCGAGGGCTGCGATCATCTCGAGATAATCCTCGATGCGCTCGACCGGCGGCATGAAGGCGCAGAGCACGCCGTTGCGGACTTCCACCGACATCGCGGTGCGGACCGGGACCGCCGTGTTGAGCTGCTCGGGCGCGACCCGCGGCGGCGGTTCCGGAAGCGCCGGGAGAGTGAACACCGGCAGCTTGCCGCGCGGCTCCATCGGGTCCTGCTCGACGATGTAGGGATATTGGTTGGGCGGGACATAGCCGAGCGAGCCGATCGGCAAGCGCAAGCCCAGCGGTGAATCGCCCGGCATCAGGAACAGATGATTGCGCCGGAGTTGCCAGCGCTCGCTGCGCCAACGCGGCGGTGCGTTCCAGCGTTGCACCGGCAGCACGAAGCCCCGCGGCGTGTTGAGACCCTCGTCGAACACACGCGCCATGCGCGCGCGGGCTTCCGGATCGGACAATTTGGAGTCGGAGGGATCGACGTTGACCGGAAGCTCGGCCTCCTTCTGCAGCCAGTAGGCGGTGTCCTCATAGGCCGCCATGACGTAGCCGGGATCGAGCCCGAGCCGCAACGCGGTGCCCTCCACGAACGCCTGGGCGTCCTTGACCTCGGCGCGCCGCGGATTCTCGATCTTGGCGATCAGATCGGCATTCTTCCAGATCGGCACGCCGTCCTTGCGCCAGTACAGGCCAAACGCCCAGCGCGGCAGGCTCTCGCCGGGATACCATTTGCCCTCGCCGTAGTGCAGCAGCCCGCCAGGCGCGAAGCGCGCGTGCAAGCGGCGAATCAGATCGTCGCCGAGCGCCCGCTTGGTCGGGCCGACCGCCTCCGTATTCCATTCGGCCGCTTCGAGATCGTCGACCGAGACGAAGGTCGGCTCACCGCCCATGGTGAGCCGCACGTCCTGCGCGGCAAGATCGCCGTCGACCTGCTCGCCGAGATCGTTGAGCCGTGTCCAGGATTCGTCGGAGAACGGCTTTGTAATGCGCGGCGCCTCGCGGATGCGCCGGACGCTCATGTCGAAGGCGAAATCGACCTCGGCAAAGCCGGCGCCGCCGGAGATCGGCGCCGCCGAACGATAATGCGGCGTGGCGGCAACCGGGATGTGCCCCTCGCCCGCGAGCATGCCGGAGGTCGCGTCGAAGCCGATCCAGCCCGCGCCGGGCAGATAGACCTCGGCCCAGGCGTGCAGGTCGGTGAAATCATTTTCGACCTCCGGCGGCCCCTCGATCGGATCGATGTCGGGACGGACCTGGATCAGATAGCCGGAGACGAAACGGGCGGCGAGACCGAGATGACGGAAAGTCTGGATCAGAAGCCAGGCGGAGTCGCGGCACGAGCCGGCGCCGGAGGACAGCGTTTCCTCCGGTGTCTGCACGCCGGGCTCCATGCGGATGATGTAACGGACGTGCTTCTGGAGCTCGCGATTGAGATCGACCAGGAAGTTGACGGTGTTCGGGGCTTCGTGCGGGATCGTGTCGAGGAACTTCGCGAACAGGCGATCCGGCTTGATGGTCTCGAGATAAGGCGCAAGCTCCGTCTTCAGGTCTTTCGAATATTCGAACGGAAAGCTGTCGGCATAAGGCTCGACGAAGAAGTCGAACGGATTGACCACGGTCATCTGCGCCGTGAAATCGACCTCGATCTTCAGCTCGGTGGCTTTTTCCGGAAAGACGTAGCGCGCGAGCCAGTTGCCTTGCGGGTCCTGCTGCCAGTTCACGAAATGATCTGATGGCGTGACCTTGAGCGAATAGCTCAGGACCGGCGTCCGCGTGTGCGGCGCCGGCCGCAGGCGGATCGTCTGCGGGCCAAGATCGATCGGACGGTCGTATTTGTAATGCGTGACGTGGTGCAATGCGACGTAGATCGACACGGGGTGCGGTACTCCAGCAGCTTTTTTGAGCAGAACACCGCTGGCGACCTCGATCAAGCATTAACAACGGGCAGACCGTGCCTACGGCACGGGCGAGTGGTGAGTAGCGAATGGCGAATAGCCGAGAGAAGGGCTCTATTCGCTACTCTCTATTCGCCATTAACCCTCTTACATCGTCGCGCCCAGCACCCAGGGCGCGAACTCGGCGCCGCCGAAATCAAAGCTTTCGCTCTTGGTCGGCTGGCCCGAGGCGGTCTTGAGGATGATCTCGAAGATGCGCTGCCCGCACTCCTGGACGCTCTCCTCACCTTCGAGGATGGTGCCGCAATTGACGTCCATGTCCTCTTCCATGCGCTTGTACATCGGCGTGTTGGTGGCGAGCTTGATCGAGGGCGCCGGCTTGCAGCCGAACACGCTGCCGCGGCCGGTCGTAAAGCAGACGAGATTGGCGCCGCCGGCGACCTGCCCGGTCGCGGCAACCGGATCGTAGCCGGGCGTGTCCATGAACACGAAACCCTTCTTGGTGATGGGCTCGGCGTAGCGCAGCACCTCGACGAGGTTGGTGGTGCCGGCCTTCGCCATCGCGCCGAGCGACTTCTCCAAAATGGTGGTGAGGCCGCCGGCCTTGTTGCCGGGGCTCGGATTGGCGTTCATCTCGGCGCCCTCGCGCTCGGTGTATTCGTCCCACCAGCGCATGAGATCGACCAGCTTCTCGCCGACCTCGCGGCTGACGGCGCGGCGCGTGAGCAGATGCTCGGCGCCATAGGTCTCCGGCGTCTCCGACAGGATCACGGTGCCGCCGTGACGCACGATGAGATCGCTGGCAGCACCCAGCGCCGGATTGGCGGATACGCCGGAGTAGCCGTCGGAGCCGCCGCATTGCAGCGCCACGGTCAATTCGCTCACCGGGACGGACTCACGCTTGACCTTGTTGGACTCCGCGAGTGCCTCGCGCACGAAGGCGATGCCCGCCTCCACCGTCTTGCGGGTGCCGCCGACCTCCTGGATGTCCATTGCGCGCAGACGGCCGGCAAGCTTCTGCTCCTCCATCAGCCCGCCGATCTGGTTCACCTCGCAACCGAGGCCGAGCACGATCACATGAGAGAAGTTCACGTGACGCGCATAGCCGCCGAGCGTGCGGCGGAGCAGCGCCAAGGGCTCGTTCTGCGTCATGCCGCAGCCGGTCTTGTGGGTCAGCGCGACCACACCATCGACATTGGGGAAATCGGCCAGCGGATTGTCGCCGGTGAAGGGATTCTTCTTGAAGACGTCGGCGACGAGGCTCGCGACATGCGCGCTGCAATTCACCGAGGTGAGAATGCCGATATAGTTGCGCGTGGCGACCCGGCCGTCCGGGCGGCGGATGCCTTCGAACGTCGCCGGCAGGTCGAAATTCGGCGTCGGCTTGACGTCGGCGCAATAGGCGTAGTCCTTGGCGAAATCGCCCATGCCAATGTTCTGCACGTGCACGTGCTGGCCCGGCGCGATCGGCATGGTCGCAAAGCCGATGATCTGGCCGTAACGGATCACCGGCTCGCCCATTGCGATCGGCTTGATCGCGACCTTGTGGCCGGAGGGAATGCGCTCGACCGTGGTCACTCCGTCAGCCACCAACGTGCCGGGCGGCAGGCTGGCGCGCGCGATCAGCACGCCATCATCGGGATGCAGGCGGATGACAGGGCTGATGGTCATTGAAGTTCTCCTTGGGTCTTCTCTTCACCTCTCCCCGTTCTTACGGGGAGAGGTCGGATCGCGCAGCGAGCCGGGTGAGGGGCAGCCGCGCGCTCGATCGTTAGATTGGTTCGTGTTGAGAGAGGCCCTCACCCTCACCCTCTCCCCGTAAGAACGGGGAGAGGGAAAGAGAGAGATCAGGCCTTCCCGCCGGCATCCTTGCGGGTCGCGTTGACCTGCATCTTGGCGTAGGTCGTCATCAAGCCGACCTCGTTCGAGAGCGTCACCAGCTTGAAGCCCATGTTGATGGCGCGCGCAGCACCTTCGGCGCCGCTGCAATGGATACCCGGGAAGAGCCCCCGCTTGTCGCATTCCTTGATGATCTTGTCGTAGATCGCGAGGATCTCCGGCTCGGTGCGATCGAGCTTGGGCTCAAGGCCGTAGGAGAAGCCGAGGTCGGACGGGCCGATATAGACGCCGTTGAGGCCTTCGACGTCGAGGATCGCTTCCATGTTCTCGACCGCGGTCTTGGTCTCCATCATCGGCAGCAGAACGATGTCGTCGTTGGCTGTCTTCTGATAGGAGCCTGCGGTGCCGTACATGCCGGCGCGGATCGGACCGTTGGAACGGACGCCCTGCGGCGGATATTTGGAATAGGAGACGAGGTTTCTGGCTTCCTGCGGCGTGTTGACCATCGGGCAGATCACGCCATAGGCGCCGCCGTCGAGCACCTTGCCGATGATGCCGGGCTCGTTCCAGGGCACGCGAACCATCGGCGTGACCGGATGCTTGTCCATCGCCTGGAAGCACTGCACCATCGACAGATAGTCCTGCACGCCGTGCTGCATGTCGACGGTGACGCTGTCGAAGCCGCATTGCGCCATCATCTCGGCCGAGAAGCCGGAGGGAATCGCGAGCCACGCGTTGACCACGGCCTTACCCGACTTCCAGATTTCCTTGACCTTGTTCGCCACGTTGCCTTCCTTCTTTGTTGTTTGGACCGTGTTATTTGGACCATCGTCACCATGACGAGCGCCGCGACAGCACAACCCGCTGTTACCGCGAACCGGGGCGCCGCGCTACGCTCGCAATGACGCAAGACCTATGCGGTCGCCCTCTGGATGCTGACTTCGCTGACGCCGACCTCGCGGGCGGTGTTCACTATTGCCGCCCAGGTGTCATCCGGCAAGGGGATGCCGTTTTGGGTGCGCTCAGCGCGGGTTTTCCGCTCGGGATCACCGGGAATCAGCACCTGATCGACCCCCGCCATCGGCTTGGTGGCACGGATGAAGTCGGCATAGCGCGACACCTCTGCGTCGAAGACATGGGAGGTATCGACCACTTTCGGATCGACGTAGAACGCCAGCATGCCGTTGGCGAAGCGGCGACCGCCGGACGTGGCCCCGGTTCCGGTCAAGGCGCCGCCGAGCAGCTCGCACATGAAGGCCAGGCCCGAGCCCTTGTGCTCGCCGAACGCGCGGATCGCCCCCGTTCCCTTGGTGTGATCGCGCGGGCCTTCCGAGGTGTACCGCCCGTACAGCACGGCCGGATCCTCGCTGAGCGTGCCGTCGGAATCGACCAGTGCTCCCTTCGGCAGCTTCTTGCCGCCAC
The DNA here is from genome assembly GCF_023073335.1 of Bradyrhizobium sp. 21. Lineage (GTDB taxonomy): Bacteria > Pseudomonadota > Alphaproteobacteria > Rhizobiales > Xanthobacteraceae > Bradyrhizobium. The sequence continues at coordinate 277,796 of NZ_JADPJG010000002.1, read as the reverse complement.
GGCTCGCGACCAGCACCTTGCCCTCGGCCACGACCGAGGTGGCAAAGTCGAGCACGATCGGATCCTGGCCCTCACGGGGAATGCCGACGCAATAGGGCGCGGTGGAAAGCCGTTTCTCGACGCCGCCGAATGGCGCCACCAGCAGCGAGCCCGCCGCATTGACGAAATGCACTGAGATCAGCCCTTGCGCGGCAGCCATCTCGGCCCAGTCGCCGACGCGGCCGATATGCCCGGCATTGCGTAGCGCGACGGCGGCAAGCCCGGCCTTCCTGCACTTCTCGATGCCGATCTGGACGGCCTGCGGCGTCACGGTCTGGCCGTAGCCGAACTTGCCATCGACCACCGCGAGCGAGGGCGTATCGAGCACCAGCTCTGCGTTCTGGTTGGGCACGACCGCGCCGGTCTTCTGCCAGCGGATATAGACGGGGACGCGGATCACGCCGTGGCTGTCATGGCCGGTCAGATTCGCCGTCGTCAGATAGGTGGCGATCCGCCGCGCCTCCTCAGGGGAGGACTGCGCATGCGAAAAGACCTCGGTGACGAAGTCGATCAGCTTCCGAACCTGAAGGGTGACCATGATGGTCTGCTTGCCTCTTCCTCGGTGCCGATTTTGCAGCGATCGGCTTGAGCGGCACTTGAGCGAAAAAATGCGGCCATGTCCATGATTGTTGCCGCGCGCCCGCGCATATCTGCTTTCACTCGTCGGCGGTTGCCTCCTCGCCCGCGCCCAGCTCTGCGAGATTCCGTTCGAGCTCGCCGAGCATTTCCTGCAGTTCGACGAGCTTGCGTGCGCCAAAGCGTCGCGTGATCTCCGCATAGATCGCCTCGGAGGATGGTGCCACCGAGGCCATCAGCTTCACGCCCTTTTCCGAGATCGAGACCATGCTGCGGCGCTGGTCCGCCTTCGCCGTCTTGCGCTCGATCAGATTGCGCGCCTCCAGATCGCGCAGGATGCGCGACAGGCTCGGTCCGAGCAGAAATGCGGTGCGCGCGAGTTCCGTGACCTCGACCGTGTCGATCGCCGCGAGCGCGCGCAGGATGCGCCATTGCTGTTCGGTCAGGCCATGCTCACGCAGCGAGGGACGGAATTGCCGCATCACCGCCTCGCGCGCCCGCAGCAGCGACATCGGCAGCGAGCGCGAAAAATCGCGCATCGGCACCTGCCGCGCCGCAGCCGCAGCTTCGTCCGCTGGATCAGCCGGTCTCTTCGCCATGACGCCCCTTCAACCCGCAAAACGTTTGCAGTGCAGCAAGCCCAAATTGTGTTTGACGCATTCACTTAACATGTTAAGTATTTCCCGGCACCACGATTTGTAAGATCACGAATGGCGCTTTCCGACGACGATATCCGAGCTTGCGCGAACCGTCTGCACCAGGCGGAGAAGACCCGTACGCAGATCCGGCAGCTCTCGCAGGCCTTTCCCGGCATCACCATTGCCGATGCCTATGCGATTCAGAAGGCCTGGGTCGAATTCAAGATCGCCGAAGGACGCGTCGTCAAAGGTCACAAGATCGGCCTGACCTCGAAGGCGATGCAGAGCGCGCTTGACATCAACGAGCCGGATTCCGGCGTGCTGCTCGACGACATGTTCTTCGCCGATGGCGGCCTCGTCCCAACGGAGCGCTTCATCGCGACGCGCGTGGAGGCCGAACTCGCCTTCGTCATGAGCAAGCGCCTCGCGGGGCCCGGCTGCACCATGTTCGACGTGCTCAACGCCACCGACTTCGTGGTGCCGGCGCTGGAGATTCTGGACACGCGGATCGAGCGCGTCGATCCCACGACCAAAGCGACGCGAAAAATCTTCGACACCATCGCCGACAATGCGGCGAATGCCGGCATCGTGCTCGGCGGACGGCCGATCCGCCCGCTGGATGCCGATCTGCGCTGGATCGGCGCGTTGTGCTTCAAGAACGGTCAGCTCGAGGAAACCGGTCTTGCCGCCGGCGTGCTCAATCATCCCGCGACCGCTGTCGCCTGGCTCGCCAACAAGATCGCGCCGCTCGGCCTCGCGCTGGAGCCCGGGCAAATCGTGCTCGCGGGCTCCTTCATCCGTCCGATCGAGACCCGCAAGGGCGACACAATTCAAGCCGATTATGGCGCCTACGGCTCGGTGAGCTGCTACTTCGCTTGACGAACAAGAATACACAGGGAGTGAAACCGCGATGCCGCATTTCACGATCGAATATTCGGCCAATCTCGACGGCCGCCTCGACATCGGTGCTGTCTGCGAAATCGTGCGCAAGGCGGCGGTCGAGACCGGCATCTTCCCGCTCGGCGGCATCCGCGTCCGTGCCGTCAGGTGCGAGCATTACGCGATCGCGGACGCGCGGCAGGATTACGGCTTTCTCGACATGGTGCTGCGCATCGGCGAAGGCCGCGACCTCAAGACGCGCCAGACAGCCGGCGAGCATGTCTTTCAGGTACTCTCAAAACACCTCGATCCGGTCTTTACCGCCAGCAAATTCGCTTTGTCGTTCGACATGCAGATCAACGACAAGGACACCAGCTGGAAGCGCAACAACATCCACGACGCCCTGAAAGTAGAGGCTGCCCATGGATAAGCCCACGCCGAAAGCCGATGTGTTCCAGGCCAACCGCGACCGCGTCGCGCCGCTGCTGAAGACGCTGCGTGCCGACGGCATCGGTCACATGATCGACGGCAAGATCGTGCCGTCGATATCAGGCGAAACCTTCGAGACTAAGTCGCCGGTCGACGGCGCGACGCTCGCAAGCGTCGCGCGCGGCAAGGCCGAGGACGTCGACGCCGCGGCAACGGCGGCTGCCCTCGCCTTCAAATCCTGGCGCGACATGGGACCGGCGCTGCGGAAGAAGCTGCTGCATCGCGTCGCCGACGCCATCGAGGACAATGCCGAAGACATCGCCGTGCTCGAATGCATCGACACCGGCCAGGCCTATCGCTTCATGGCCAAGGCCGCGGTCCGGGCCGCCGAAAACTTTCGCTTCTTCGCTGACAGATGCGCCGAGGCTCGCGACGGCCAGAACACGCCGAGCGACGAGCACTGGAACGTCTCGACCCGCGTGCCGATCGGCCCCGTCGGCGTGATCACGCCGTGGAATACGCCGTTCATGCTCTCGACCTGGAAGATCGCCCCCGCCCTCGCAGCCGGCTGCACCGTCGTGCACAAGCCGGCGGAGTGGTCGCCCGTCACGGCCGCTATTCTCGCAAGGCTCGTCAAGGAGGCCGGTGTGCCCGACGGCGTGCTCAACACCGTGCACGGTTTTGGCGAAGAGGCCGGCAAGGCACTGACCGAGCATCCCGCGATCAAGGCGATCGGCTTTGTCGGCGAAAGCGCGACGGGATCGGCGATCATGATCCAGGGCGCGCCGACCTTGAAGCGCGTGCATTTCGAGCTCGGCGGCAAGAACCCGGTGATCGTGTTCGACGACGCCGATCTCGATCGCGCGCTCGACGCCGTCGTGTTCATGATCTACTCGCTCAATGGCGAGCGCTGCACGTCGTCGAGCCGCCTGCTGATCCAGCAAAACATCGCCGAGAAGTTCGTGGAGAAGCTGACCGCGCGCGTCAAGGCCTTGAAGGTCGGCCATCCCCTCGATCCCGTAACCGAGATCGGGCCGCTGATCCACGAGCGGCATCTGGCAAAGGTCTGTTCATATTTCGACGTCGCGCGCCAGGACGGTGCTGTGATCGCCGTCGGCGGCAGGGCCTATGACGGCCCCGGCGGCGGCCATTACGTCGAGCCGACGCTGGTCACCGGCGCGAACGGCAAGATGCGGGTGGCGCAGGAGGAGGTGTTCGGCCCCTTCCTCACCGTGCTGCCCTTCAAGGACGAAATGGATGCGATCGAGATCGCCAATGACATCCGCTACGGCCTGACCGGCTATGTCTGGACTAACGACGTCGGCCGCGCACTCCGAGTGGCTGATGCGCTGGAGGCCGGCATGATCTGGCTGAATTCGGAAAACGTCCGCCATCTGCCGACGCCGTTCGGCGGCATGAAAGCCTCAGGCATCGGCCGCGACGGCGGCGACTATTCGTTCGACTTCTACATGGAAACCAAGCACGTCTCGCTGGCGCGGGGCACGCACAAGATTCAGAGACTGGGAATCTGACGCTCGTCGTTCCGAGGGAAACGCAATGCCCGTACCGCAACACATCTTCGAGCCGCCGTTCAACATCATCCGTTCGAGTCACGTCGTGCTCGACGTGACCGATCTGAAGCTCAGCAGCGCGTTCTACGAAAACACCGTCGGCCTGCATGTCGAGGATTCCGACGACAAGGTCGTATACTTGCGCGCCTCCGAGGAGCATCAGCATCACTCGCTGGTGCTGCGCAAGGCGGCGGTCGCCGCCTGCAACCGGCTCGGCTTCAAGGTCGGCAACGACGGGGATCTCGACAAGGCGGCTGCCTTCCTCTCCGAGAGCGGCCTTGGCTACGCCTTCGTCGACCAGCCCTTCCAGGGCCGCACACTGCAATTCACAGATCCCTTTGGCTTCCAGATCGAGCTGTATGCGTCGATGGACCGGCGGCCGCATCTGCTGCGCCGCTACGACCTCTACAGGGGCTGCCACCCGCAGCGGCTCGACCATTTCAACGTGTTCGCGGCCGAGGTGCAGGACACCGTCGACTTCTATGCCCGGCTCGGCTTCCGTCTCACCGAATACGCCGAGGAGGACCGACCGCAGGGGCGCATCGCCGCGGCCTGGATGCATCGCAAGGGCAATGTCCACGATTTTGCGATCACCAACGGCAAGGGCCCGCGGCTGCACCACTTCGCCTACTGGACGCCGACGGCGATGAACATCATCCATCTCTGCGACGTGATGGCGTCGCAGGGATTTGTGAAGAACATCGAGCGCGGTCCGGGTCGCCACGGCATTTCCAATGCGTTCTTCCTCTACGTCCGCGACCCCGATGGACACCGGCTCGAGCTCTATACCAGCGATTATTTCACCGGCGATCACGACCATGAACCGCTGCGCTGGTCGCTGCGCGATCCGCGCCGCCAGACGTTGTGGGGCGCGCCTGCCCCGCGCTCCTGGTTCGAGCAAGGCTCGCCGTTCTCAGGGCAAGCCGTGCGTGAGCCGAAATTCGTGGCCGACGTGCTGGTGGCGGATTAAGCGATGAAGCTCCCTCGCCTCGCCACCTATTCCGTCAAGGGTGAAATCCGCTACGGCGCCGTCCTGGGGAGCGGCATCGTCGATCTGTCCCCGCACCACGCCAAGGAGTACCCGACGCTGCGCGAGGTGATCGCGGCCGGAAAGCTCGCGAGCTTTGCCGAGGAAGCTGCCGGCCGCAAGCCGGATCTTGCGCTCGGTGACATCGTCTGGCTGCCGCCGGTGCCGGCGCCGGAAAAGATCATCTGCATCGGCGTCAACTATCCCGACCGCAACGCCGAGTACAAGGACGGCCAGGACGCGCCGAAATATCCGAGCATGTTCATGCGGAGCCCACGCTCCTTCGTCGGCCACGACGCGCCGCTGGTGCGCCCGCGCGCATCAGTGCAGCTGGACTATGAAGGCGAGATCGTGCTCGTGATCGGCAAGGCCGGCCGGCACATTGCGGAAAGCGCCGCGCTCGATCATATCGCGGCGCTCACGCTCTGCAACGAAGGCTCGGTGCGCGACTGGCTCCGTCACGCCAAGTTCAACGTCACCCAAGGCAAGAACTTCGATTCCAGCGGCAGCCTCGGCCCGTGGCTGGTGCCCTACACACAGGAATCGCAGATCGCCGACATCCGCCTGACGACGCATGTCAACGGCGAGCTGCGGCAGGACGACCGCACCAGCAGGCTGATGTTCCCGTTCCGCTATCTCATCAGCTATATCTCGACCTTCGCAACGCTCGTTCCCGGCGACGTCATCGTCACGGGCACGCCGACCGGCGCCGGTGCGCGGTTCGATCCGCCGCGCTATTTGAAGCCTGGCGATGTCGTCGAGATCGAAGCCGAGGGTATCGGCATGCTCCGAAATGGCATCGTCGACGAAGCCTGAACAACAATCGAAGTGGAATGATGCAATGACCACCCTCACCGGCGGCGAAGCGATCGTAAGCGGCCTTGTCGCCCATGGCGTCGACACCGTGTTCGGCCTGCCCGGCGCGCAGGTCTACGGCCTGTTCGACGCCTTCCACCAGGCCCAGCTCAAGGTGATCGGCGCGCGGCACGAGCAGGCCTGCGGCTACATGGCGTTCGGCTATGCGCGCTCCAGCGGCAGGCCCGGCGTATTCAGCGTGGTGCCCGGCCCCGGCGTGCTCAACGCCAGCGCCGCACTGCTCACGGCGTTCGGCTGCAACGAGCCAGTGCTATGCGTCACCGGCCAGGTGCCGACGCAGTTTCTGGGCAAGGGCCGTGGCCATCTGCACGAGATGCCGGACCAACTCGCGACCTTGCGCACCTACGTGAAATGGGCCGACCGAATCGAATATCCCGGCAATGCGCCGACGGTCGTCGCGCGCGCGTTCCAGGAAATGACGTCCGGCCGCCGCGGCCCGGCCTCGGTCGAAATGCCCTGGGATGTCTTCACCCAGCGTGCAGACACCGCCGCCGCGCAGGTGCTGGAGCCGCTGCCCGCGCCGCTCCCCGACCCCGACATGATCAGGCAGGCCGCAGCCCTCATCAAAGCCAGCAAGGCGCCGATGATCTTCGTCGGCAGCGGTGCGATCGAGGCGCGCGAGGAAATCCTCGAGCTCGCCGAGATGATCGATGCGCCTGTCGTCGCCTTCCGCAGCGGCCGCGGCATCGTCTCCAACGCGCATGAGCTTGGGCTCACGATGGCGGCGGCCTACAAGCTGTGGCCGACAACCGATGTGATGATCGCAATCGGCACGCGCGCCGAACTGCCAGCATCGGGCTTCCGCTGGCCGTATCAGCCGAAGGGGCTGAAATCCATTCGTGTCGATATCGATCCAGCCGAGGTGCGCCGGCTCGCCTCCGATGTCGCTATCGTTGCCGACGCCAAAGCCGGCACGGCCGATCTGCTCACCGCCGTGAAGAGGGCCGGCTATGCCAGGACCAGCGGCCGGCGGGAAGACATCCGCGAGGCTACTGCGACGGCGCAAGCCGAGATCCAGCGCATCCAGCCGCAGATGGCCTATCTCAACATCCTGCGCGAGGTACTGCCGGCAAACGCGATCGTGACCGATGAATTGTCGCAGTTCGGCTTCGCCTCCTGGTACGGCTTTCCGATCTACGAGCCACGCACCTTCATCACCTCGGGTTATCAGGGCACGCTCGGATCGGGCTTCCCGACCGCGCTCGGCGCCAAGGTCGCCAATCCCGACAAGCCGGTGGTGGCGATCACCGGCGACGGCGGCTTCATGTTCGGCGTGCAGGAGCTTGCCACCGCCGTGCAGTTCAACATCGGCGTCGTCACGCTGGTGTTCAACAACAACGCCTATGGCAATGTCCGCCGCGACCAGCGCGAACGCTTCGACGGCCGCGTGGTCGCGTCCGATCTGGTCAACCCCGATTTCGTCAAGCTCGCGGAGTCCTTTGGCGTCGCGGCTGCGCGCGTGACCGCGCCGGATCAGTTCAAGGCGGCGATGGAGAAAGCGCTTAGCCACAGCGGGCCGTATCTGATCTCGGTGGAAGTGACGCGGGATTCCGAAGTCAGCCCCTGGGCGTTTATCCACCCGCCGAAGCCTTGATCCTCACCGCGTCCTGCGGAACGTCAGATTGATCCGTTTCCGTCCAAGCAGCGCATGCTCGCCGTCGGCGAGCGGTGCGACGCCGTGATAGGCGAGCCTGCTGGGCCCGCCCCAGACCACGACGTCGCCATGGACGAGCCGAAACCGGCGCGGCTTGTCGCTGCGCGCCAGGCCGCCGAACAGGAACGTCGCGGGCAGCCCAAGCGAAACCGAGACGATCGGCGCCGAATAGTCCAGCTCGTCCTTGTCCTGATGCAGTGACAGCCGCGTGCCGGGCTCGTAGCAATTGACGAGGCAGGCATCGGGCGCGAAGTCTTTGAAACCGCCCTGCTCCGCCGCACGGCGGGCCAGATCGCCGAGCACGGGCGGCATCACGGGCCACGGCGCGCCGCTGCGCGGATCAATCGGATCGTAGCGATAGCCGGTGTGATCGGTGATCCAGCCGCGCTCGCCGCAATTGGTCATCGCCACCGACATCTGGTAGCCGCCGGGCGTGGTCATCCGCCGGAACGGCGATTGCGCCACGATGGCGCGCACCGCGGCGATCAGCCCGCTCTCGATCGGCTTGACGAAACCGCGCAGGAGCACCGCGCCGTCGGCGATTTTTTCGCGCGATGGCTGTGCTTCGGCCACGCTATCGAACAAGTCAGACGTCAATCGTCGCGCTCATTTGGCATCATGAAAGATCACACCCAGCGTGTGGCGCTGGCCGGAGCGAATCCGGCTGACCCCGTGGCGCAGGTTAACGCGGTAGGTGCCGCGTGTCCCCTGCACCGGTCGATGATGCACGGCAAAAGCCACCGCATCGCCTTGCGCGAGCGGCACGACCTCGGCGCGGGACTGCATGCGCGGACGCTGCTCGGTCAGCACGAACTCGCCACCGGTGAAATCGCGGCCGGGCTCAGAGAGCAGGATCGCGACCTGAATCGGGAACACATGCTCGCCATAGAGATCCTGGTGCAGGCAGTTGAAGTCACCGTCCCCGTATTGCAGCAGCAGCGGCGTCGGCCGCGCCTGCCCTGCTTCGTGGCAGCGCTTGAGGAACGCCGCATGCGCTGTGGGATAGCGGATATCGATCCCCATCGCCTCGTTCCAGCGATTGGCGATGCCTTGCAGGTGCGCATACAGCGCCGGACGCAGTTCCCCGATCAGATCGGGCAACGGATAGGAGAAATATTTGTACTCACCACGACCAAAACCGTGGCGGCCCATGACGATGCGGCTGCGGAAATGCGTGTCGTCCGGATAGAGCTCGGCGATGGCGCGGCATTGCTCCGGGGTGAGCAGCCCCTCCAGGACAGCGCAGCCCTGGGTATCGAGTTCGCTGGTGATCTCCGGCCAGTCGAGGGCATCGACGTGGGTGGCGAGGTCGGCGGAGGGGCGGACTGATTTTCGTGCGGTCATTGTCATAGCAATCACCTTTGCAGTCTCAGGTTCACCCCGCCACCCGAATTCCGATGACGATCTCCTCGTCATTACGAGCGCGGCCAAGCAATCCGGAATCCTCCGCGGAACCAGTCTGGATTGCTTCGTCGCAAGGGCTCCCTGCAATGACGCGGAGAGAGTTGCACTCACAATGAGGGTGGAGAGAGGTTAGCCCCTCACCGGCAGCGTCACCACGTCGTAGCCGTGCTTGATCGTCCGCTTCAGCACGGGATCCTCAAGCTCGAACTCGAAGCGGTCGGCAGGGCGGATGCCGCCCTTGGCGGCAAAGGTGCCGCCGAACATGGCGCAGCCGTCGGGGAGCTTCTTGCCGTCAAACCCGCGCGCAATCAAATCGGCGACCGGCAGCATCGCGTCCAGCGTGCCCTCCTGGTAGAGCACGCGCTCGCCCTTGATCGTGGCCCAGGAGCGCAAAATCATCTTGTCCCAATGGCCGAGGACGTCCTCGAGCTCCCACAGCGTCGAGGCGATCGGCTTGTCGCACATCTGCTTGGACACGGTGACATTGTAGGCCTCGACCTTGCGGTCGGTGTGGTCGGAGCCGCAGCCGACGAAGATGCGGCCCTGCCAACCGATCAGCACGAACTCGACCTCGCCGGAGGAATCGCCGCCGGTGCACTCGATGCTGTCTTCCTGCGTCAGCCGTCGCGCCGAGGCGCGATAATAGATCGGCGTCGAAGCCGGCGGGGCGATGCCCATCTCTTGCAGCTCGGCAATGTGCTTGTCGCGCGCGATCGGATCGCGGCCGGTCCAGCCGGCGATGACCATCTGGTCGATCGCCAATGTCAGCGGCGTGGTGGTGTCCTGGGCGTCGATGGTGAAAGTCAGGTCAAACACGAATTACGGCCTCCATGCCGGCAGCAAGTTCAAAGATACGACGGTCGGACCCGCCCGCGCCCGCCAGCATCAGGCCCACCGGAACATCGCCCTCGCGATGCGCGGGCAGCGAGATGGCGCAGCCGTCGATCATGTTGATCAGGGTGCAATTGCGCAGCGCCCGCAGGTTTTCTCTGGTGAACGCCTTGTCGTCGGCGAGATCGGAAATCTTCGGCGGCGTGTTGGCGGTGGTCGGCAGCACCAAGGCGTCATAGGGCGCGATGCGCGCATTGACGCGGGCGATCAGCGAGCGCCGCTCGTTGAGGAGATCGATGTAGTCGGCCGCGCTCTGCGCCTCGCCGCGCATGATGCGCACCGAGACCCTGGGATCGTAAACGTCGCCCTTGGCGGTGATGAGATAGCGGTGCCAGGCGAAGCTTTCAGAAGCCGCAAAGCCGCCCTTGGCGTTCATCGGGCCGATGTCGTGGAATTCGGCCATCTCGATACGCTCGATGATGGCGCCGTGATCGGCGAGGCTCTTGAGCGCACGCTCGAACGTCTCGGCCACGTCCGGGTCGAGATCGTCGAGCGCAATCGTGGTCGGGACCGCCAGTCGCATGCCCTTCACGGCGCGCGGCTTCAGCGCGACGACCGGCTCGTTGGCGAGTACCGCGTCGAGTATGGCACAGCAGCTGACCGATCGCGCCAGCGGTCCGATGCTGTCGAGCGAGAATGACAGCGGCACCGCGCCGTCGAGCGGCACGCGGCGTTGCGTCGGCTTGTAGCCGACGATGCCGTTATAGGCGGCCGGAATCCGGCAGGAGCCGCCGGTGTCGGTGCCGAGCGCGCCATGCGCCATGCCGTCGAGCACGGAGACCGCGGCGCCCGAGGAAGACCCGCCGGGCACGTGGCCCGCAGTCCGGTTCCAGGCACCCTTCGGCGTGCCGTAATGCGGATTGATGCCGATGCCGGAATAGGCGAACTCGGTCATGTTGGTGCGCCCGATGACGACGAAGCCGGCTTTGCGCAGCCGCGCCACCGTGGCGGCATCCTGCTCGGCCGGCGGGGAATCGTCGAGCGCGCGGGAGCCGGCGCGCGTCACCTGGCCCCTGATGTCGAAGAGATCCTTGATCGAGATCGGAATACCGGCATAGCGCGACGGCGCCGCCTTCACCTTGCGCAAACCGTCCATCGCATCCGCCGCCGCGAGCGCGGCGTCCTTGTCGACATGGATGAAGGCACGCTGCCCCTCGCCGGCCGGATCGGCGATTCTGGCGATGCAGGCCTCGACCAGCTTGCGGGAGGTGGTTCGGCCGCTTTCGAGGTCTTCGGCAAGCTTCGCCAGTGTCGGAAAATCGGGCATGTCTGTCTCACGGAATATTTCGCGCGCATTTATAACGCCGCCTCAGTTCGACACAAGCATTGTGCGCATGATGGCATGCATGCGCATTGCTGGACCGTTGACGCGCGATGGTCGATTGTCGCATCAAGATCGAAACAGGCGGGCGTAGAGCCCCTGCCTTATTTGGGAGGGCTTTCCGAGATGGCCGAACCGCAGCGCGCACGACCGAAACCGACGCCGGAGACCCAACATTTCTGGGACGGCACCAAGGCGGGCGAATTGCGGCTGCAGCGCTGCGATGCCTGCGCCCATGTTTATTTCCCGCCGCGCCCGTTCTGCCCCTCCTGCGCCTCGCGCAAGGTCAGCATCTTCAAGGCGAGCGGCAAGGGCTTTCTCTACAGCTACGTGATCAACCACCGTCCCGCCGCGCCCGGCTTCACGCCGCCTTACGCGATCGCCGTGGTCGAGCTTGCCGAGGGACCGCGGATGATGAGCAACATCATCGATTGCCCGCAGACGCCGGAGGCGCTCGAACTCGACATGAAGCTCGAGGTCGCCTTCGAGGCGCTCGACGACAAGATCACCCTTCCCGTATTCCGTCCGGCGAAGGGGTAAGCCCATGCGCAGCAATCAGGTTGCCGTCGTCGGCGCGGCCGAGACCACCGAGCTCGGTGTCATCCCCAACGTCTCGCAGCTCCAGCTCCACGCGGATGCGGCGCTCAATGCCATTGCCGATGCCGGGCTGAAGCTGTCGGACATCGACGGCTTCGCCACCGCGGTCGAAACGCCGCAGCAAGTCTGCCACTATCTCGGCATCAAGCCGACCTGGGTGGACGGCACCTCGGTCGGCGGCTGCTCGTTCATGCTGCACGTCCGCCATGCCGCCGCGGCGATCGAGGCCGGCCTCTGCAAGACCGTGCTGATCACCCATGCCGAGAGCGGCAAGTCGATGATCGGCAAGGCGCCGCGCTCGATCCCCGCCGACAGCCTGCAAGGCCAGTTCGAGGCGCCGTTCGGCGTCTACGGGCCGCCTAGCATGTTCCCGATCCCCGTGCTGCGCTTCATGAAGACCTACGGCATCACCCATGAGCAGCTGGCCTCGGTCGCGGTGGTGCAGCGGGAATGGGCGGCGAAGAATCCGCGGGCGATGATGAAGGACCCGATCACGGTCGCCGACGTGCTCAACTCGCGCATGATCGCCTATCCGTTCCGTCTGCTGCAATGTTGCCTCGTCACCGACGGCGGCGGCGCGCTGATCCTGACCTCGGCCGATTGCGCCAGGGATTTTCCGCGCAAGCCCGTCTATATCATGGGCACCGGCGAGAGCGTGGAGACGCCGATGGTCAGCCAGATGGAGACGTTCAATTCCTCGCGCGCGTTCAAGACCGCGGGGCCGCTGGCCTTCAAGGAGGCGGGCATCGCGCACAAGGACGTCGATCATCTCATGATCTACGACGCGTTTGCGCATCTGCCGTTGTTCGGCCTCGGCGACCTCGGCTTCATGCCGCATGAGGAGACCGGCCGGTTCATCGCGGACGGCAACACGCGGCCTGGCGGCAAGCTGCCGCTCAACACCAATGGCGGCGGATTGAGCTACATGCATTCGGGCATGTACGGCATGTACGCGCTCCAGGAGAGCGTGCGGCAGATGCGCGGCATCGCGCCGGCGCAGGTCGCGGGCGCGAAGATTTCAGTGTGCCATGGCGTCGGCGGCATGTTCGCCGCGTCAGGCACGATCGTGTTTACGAACGAGAGGTAATCGACATGACGAAATCACTACAAGACAAGGTCATCATCGTCACCGGCGCGGGCCGCGGCATCGGGCGGGAGATCGCGCTGCTCTGCGCCGGCGAGGGCGCCAAGGTCGTCGTCAACGATCCCGGTGTGGCCGCCGACGGCGCCGGCTCGAGCGCTTCCCCCGCCGAGGAGGTGGTCGAGGAGATCAAGAAGCGCGGCGGCACGGCCGTTCCCAATTTCGAGTCGGTGGCGGAGGCGATTCCCGCCAGCAAGATCGTGAAGACCGCGACCGATCATTTCGGCCGGCTCGACGGCGTCGTCAACAATGCCGGCATCTTGCGCGACATGATCTTCCACAAGATGAGCGTGGAAGCGTTCGAGGCCGTCATCAAGGTGCATTTGATGGGCTCGTTCTACGTCTCGCACGCTGCGGCGCGCATTTTCCGCGAGCAGGAGTCTGGCTCCTTCGTGCACTTCACCTCGACCTCGGGCCTGATCGGCAACTTTGGACAAGCCAACTACGCCGCCGCCAAGCTCGGCATCGTCGGCCTGTCGAAGTCGATCGCGCTCGACATGGGCCGCTTCAACGTCCGCTCCAACTGCGTCTCGCCGTTCGCCTGGACCCGGATGATCGGCACCATCCCGACCGAGACCGAAGCCGAGAAGGCGCGCGTCGAGAAGATCAAGCAGATGGGACCGGAGAAGATCGCGCCGGTCTGCGCCTATCTGCTCTCCGATGCCGCCAAGGACGTCTCCGGGCAGATCTTTGGCGCGCGCATGAACGAGCTGTTCCTGTTCAGCCAGAACCGTCCGCTGCGCTCGGTGCATCGGAGCGAAGGCTGGACGCCGCAGTCGATCGCCGAACATGGCATGCCGGCGCTCAAGGGGTCGTTCTACAAGCTCGATCGCTCCGCCGATATCTTCCCTTGGGATCCCGTCTAAGGATCCGTCCAGCCGCATTATCGGCATCCCTGCCCTGCGATCTCCGGTTGTCTTGTCCGGAGATCGCCCCGCTTTACGCCCGATTGCGGGCGAATGGTGACCTCCCAACACAATCTTGGGAGGAAACCATGACAAGAATACTGACCAACAACGGTACGACTGCAACAGAAGCCGGCGGCTTCGGCCGCCGCACGCTCCTCAAGGGTGCGGCGACGATGGCCGCATCCGCCTTGCTCGTCTCACGCGCGGACGCCCGCGACTTCGGCGCCAATGCCGAGCCGCAGCGCTATCCCGATCCTGATATCGTCGCCATCGATCCCAAGCGCTTCAAGGCCAAGGTCGGCAACACCGCCATCAAGCGGCTCTACACCGGCTGCCTCTGGGCGGAAGGGCCGGCGTGGAATGCGCAAGGGCAATATCTCGTCTGGAGCGACATCCCCGCCAATCGGCAGCTTCGCTATCTCGACGACGACGGCCACATCTCCGAGCAGTTCCACAAGCCGTCGAACGAGGCCAACGGCAACTCGTTCGACACCGAGGGGCGCCAGATCACCGCCGAGCGCACCCGCCTCGTCCGCTACGAGCACGACGGTTCGGTCACGACGCTGGCCGAGCAGGCCAATGGCAAGCCGCTCAACGGGCCGAACGACATGGTCGTGCATCCCAACGACAAGGCGATCTGGTTCACCGATCCCGGCTACGGTGCGATCAGCATCTACGAGGGCAAGCTCGCCAATACCGGCTCGCTGCAGCCGTTCCAGAAGGAGGCGGTCTATCGCCTCGACACCCAGACCGGACAGGTCGCGAAGGTCGCGGACGAGCCGTTCAAGCCGAACGGCATCGCCTTCAGCCACGACTACAAGAAGCTCTATGTCTGCGACACCGGCATCACACATTATCCGCAAGCCGAGAACGTGGTGTGGTCCTACGACATCGACGGGGCGAAGCTATCGAACCCGAAGCGGCTGATCGACATGAAGCTCGACGGCAAGTCCGGCTTCCCCGACGGACTGCGCGTCGACACCGAGGGCAACATCTGGGTCGGTGCCGGCTGGGTCGGACCGGGCTATGACGGCGTACAGGTGTTCGCACCAAACGACGGCGCGCGCATCGGGCAGATCCTGCTGCCCGAGACCTGCGCCAATCTCTGCTTCGGGGGCAAAAAGCGCAACCGTCTGTTCATGACCGCCAGCCAATCGCTGTATTCGGTCTATGTGGAGACGCAAGGCGCGCATTTCTGTTGAGTGACGCGAATGGTGAGTGGCGAATGGACTCCATTCGCCATTCGCCACTTTACTATTCGCGCTCTACCCCGTGTTCCTCAGCCCCGCCGAAATCCCGTTGATGGTAAGCTGAATCCCGCGCAGCACCTGCTCGTCCGGGTTCTGCGCGCGGTGCTCTTTCAAGAGCTCGACCTGCACATGGTTGAGCGGATCGAGATAGGGGAAGCGATGGCGCACGGAGCGCTCCAAAAGGGGATTGCCCTGCAGCAGCCGATCCTGGCCCATGATGTCCAGAAGCGTCTCGATGCAGGAATGCCATTCGCGGCGGATGCGCCCGAAGATTTTTTCGCGGAGCGCCTCGTCCGGCACCAGTTCGGCATAGCGCGAGGCGATCGCGATCGAGCTTTTGGCCAGCACCATATCCATGTTCGACAACAGCATGCGGAAGAACGGCCATTCCCGGTAGAGTTCTTTGAGGAACGGCATCCCCTTGTCGGGATGCTCCGCGATCCACTGCTCGACCGCGCTGCCAAAGCCGTACCAGCCCGGCAGCATCAGGCGGCATTGCGCCCATGAGAACACCCAGGGGATCGCGCGAAGGTCCTCGATCGCGCGGGTCTTCTTGCGCGAGGCCGGACGGCTGCCGATGTTGAGCGTCGCGATCTCGTTGATGACGGTGGATTCCCAGAAATATTCAACGAAGCCGTCGGTCTCGTAAACGAGGCCGCGATAGGCCTTGAAGGCGAGGTTCGACAGCTCGTCCATCGCGGCGAGATATTCGCGGCGCGGCGCGCTCTCGCGCGACTGCAACAGGCTCGCCTCCAGCGTCGCGGCAGCAAGGATCTCCAGATTGTTGCGGCCGACTTCGGCGTTGGAATATTTCGAGGAGATGATCTCGCCCTGTTCGGTGATGCGGATCTGGCCGTTCACCGCGCCGCCGGGCTGGGCGATGATGGCGTCATAGCTTGGGCCGCCGCCGCGGCCGACCGAGCCGCCGCGGCCGTGGAACAGGCGCAGCCGGACGCCGTGGCGCTCGAAAACGTCGACCAGGCCGATCTCGGCCTTGTAGAGCTCCCAGCCCGAGGTGACGAAGCCGCCATCCTTGTTGCTATCGGAATAGCCGAGCATGACCTCCTGCACGCTGCCGCGGCTGTCGACCAGGCGGCGGTAATCGTGCAGTGACAGCATGCGGTCCATGATGCTGCTGGAGGCCTGCAAATCCTCGATGGTCTCGAACAGCGGCACGATGTTGATGGCACTGCGCCCGGACGGATGGACGAGGCCGACCTCCTTCAACAGCACCGCGACCTCGAGCATGTCGGACATGCCCTTGCACATCGAGATGATGCATTGGGGAATGGAGTCCGAGCCGAACTTCGCATGAGCTTCCGCCGCGCCATGGAACACGTTGAGCTCGCCCATGGTCTCGTCGCTGTATTTGACGAACGGCGACACCAGCGAACGCGTGCTGCGCAGCTCGTTGGTGAGCAGCGAGATGCGCGCCTCCTCGCCGAGCGCGAGATAGGACATGCCGGGATTGGCGGCATCCATCAGCTCGGCGATGGTGCGCTCGTGCACCGCCGAGTTCTGGCGGATGTCGAGCCGCGCCAGATGGAAGCCGAAACAGTCCACCGCGCGGCGCAGCAACCGCAGCCGGCCGCGGGCGATGACGCGGGCGTTGTTGGAGATCAGCGAGCGGTGCAGCACGTCGAGATCGGCCTGCAGCTCCCTCACGCTGTCATACGGCGCGCCCTTGCCGACCGGCCGGCGCGTGATCTCGACCTCGAGCTTTTCGGCCGTCGCCGTCAGCCGCGCATAGATGCCGGAGACCGCGAGGCGATAGGGCTCGCCGCTGCGGTGCGGCGAGGTATCCGGCGAGCGCTCGGCCAGCGTCCGCAGCTCCTCGGAGACGTCGGCGAGATGCGCCGCGATCGACAGCTCGGAGCCGAGCACATGGAGCTCGTTGAGATAGAACTGCATCACCCGGCTCGACTGCAGCCGCAGCGTACCGCGCATCACGTCCGCGGTGACGAAGGGATTGCCGTCGCGGTCGCCGCCGATCCAGCTTCCCATGCGCAGGAACGAGGCGAGTTCGCTGGCCGCCGCCTCGCCGCCCTCCTCCAGCCGATCTTCCAGCACGTTGACCAGGCGCGGCACCTCGCGCAGGAAGGTGTAGTCGTAGAACGACAGGCCGTTGGCGACCTCGTCGAGCACGGTGAGCTTGGTCCGGCGCAGCAGATTGGTCTGCCACAGCGTCAGCACCTCGCGGCGGAGCTGCTCGTCGCTGGCGTCGGCCTCGTCCGCGGTCAGCGCGACCCGCTCGCGGCGGTCGAGCAGGGCTGCGACCTCCATCTCGCGGTCCATCGTGCTCTTACGGCGGACCTCGGTCGGATGCGCGGTCAGGACCGGGCTGACGAGCGCGGTCTTGAAGAAGTTGCGCAGCTCGTCGGAGCTGATACCCGCGGCCTTGGCGTGGGCGAGCGTCTCGGCCAGCACGCCGGAGCCGTTGGCCACGCTACGGGCGCGCATCTGGCGAATGTTGTTCTGGTCCTCGGCGATGTTGGCGAGGTGGGAGAAATAGCTGAAGGCGCGAACGATCCGCACCGTCTCCGAGGTCGACATGCTGTCGAGGATCTGCTCGAGCTCGCGGCGGGCGACCCGGTCCTCGTCGCGGTGGAACCGGATCGAGGTCTGGCGGATGCGCTCGACCAGGTCGAACAATTCGGCGCCCTCCTGGTCGCGCACCGTGTCGCCCAGGATGCGTCCGAGCAGGCGAATGTCGTCGCGCAGCCGCGCATCCGCCTCCAGCGCCTGGATGTCCTCAGGGCGGTTGGGGCGCTGATCGGTGGCGTCGGATGGTACGGTCTGGAGGGACATGGCTCGCTCCGCTCTAAGAGGACCCTTGGCTCCCCGGCCCGGCTGAGTGTGCAAGTTTTTTGCCGCAGCGCAAGATGAAGTTGGGAGCGGTGCGGCAACATCGCCGTCCATGGGCGGGAATACGTCCTGCTGACCGGCGGACACACATCCTCGGTCTCGCGGCGCAGACGCCCGAGCTTTGCTGTCCGTTTAGCCCTCATCGAGATGAAAGGGCGCAGGGAAGGCCGGGCGCCGGCTGGCACCCAGGATCCGCATACGAAAGACGCACGCGGGGTGACCACAGGTGACGCCGGGACATCCCGGCCTTCCCTGCGCAACGGTTTTACGGCTTATGGCGCGCTCTCCCCGGGGAGCGATGCACTATTGCCCCCGTCGCCTCGCGGATGATCGACGCGCGCACCCGGTCGGGCCGCACATCACCGCAAGCCTTGACGCACAGACCCCGGGCGTCAGGACCACACGCTTTTGCCGTCCGCGGACGTCCCTCCCCGAACATCCGGAAGCTTGCGCGTGCCCGCTCCCGAAGCCGAAAGGAAACGCTGTGACCGCGCCGTGTCGATCCCGCGGATCGCGATGGCTCACGAGGTTTAGCCCGCCCTGCCATCCCGTCACGCGCCGGCGCTACCGCGTCCATCGCATCCCGGCCTACGTATCGTGACGATCGCGAAACGCCCTTTTAGCGGGCCGGGACGTCTTGCGGTTTACCCGAAGCCGTGAATTCGGTCAATCAGAATATTTGTCGGTGCCACTCCTTGACCTGCATGTCGTGTGTTTTGGCGTCGGAAGACCGTGGGCGTAGTAGCCACCATGGGAGCCGAATGTTTCTTCAGCCGACCTCTGCAGGTTCGAATGCCAACCAGAGAGCTTCAACTTCGTGACTCTGTCGTGCAGCCGGGCGAAAGAGCCGTATCTCGATCGGGATTACGGACTTGGCATCGCCGGCCTCGACCAGCGAACCCGCCTTGATGTCGTCTTCGGCCAACGTTCGAGGAAGCCAGGCGACACCGTCTCCGGACCTGACCATCGATAGCAGCGTCGCGGCGAGATGCGACGTGAAGATCTTCTTCAGGTCTCTTTTCGCTAACTGACTTGCAACGATACGGCCCAGCCCTGACTGCGGGCTGTAGGCCAAGTAGGGAATGGTCTCGTCGCTCTGCAGCGACCACCGCGGCTTCCGGCCGGTGCCCGCTGCGCTGAGCGGAAGTAGCGTGTCGGTCCCTACGACAATGCTCTTGAATTGCCTGGTATCGAGCCGGCTGCCCATGCTGCGGTGATAGTGGCACAACAAGAACGACACGTCGCCCCGGAGCATCATCCGCTCGCACGCCAGCATGCTGTCGGAAACCAGATTGAGATTGCCTAAGGCGAGGATCTTCTCGCTGCTCCGGACCCACTTCGGAAAGAACGTGAACGACAATACATGCGTCGCCGCGATCGACAGCGGCCCCACGCCCCGGCCGGCCACTTCGAGGGACTCGCGGCGCAGTTGGTGAAGCGCTCTGGTCAGGACCTCTGCCTGGGCGTGGAAATGCTCGCCGGCGGGCGTGAGCGTCACGCTGTGCGTCGTGCGAACGAATAGCGGCGCCCCCACCCAGTCCTCCAATGCCCGGATACGCCGGCTGAAGGCCGGCTGGGTGACGTGACGGGCTTCGGCCGCCTTGGAGAAGCTCAAGGTCTCGGAGAGAGCCAGATAGTCCTCAAACCAGATCAGCTCCATCGGTAATGCCAAATCGGCATAACTATTCTCGGCAACAGCATTAGCCTTCTCCCCGCCTGAAGCCTACGGATCACTGCAGGCTATACAACACCGCAGCAGGACGGAAGTCGTTCCGGACATCGGAGTGGCTCTTTCCAAACAGCTATAGAGGCCGATCCACGGCCCAGCACAGCTCAGCCATCAGGGAAGAAAACATTGAGAAAAGCGCTATCATTCGGACTTTTGAGCGAACTGTATGTGCAGGTCCTCCTTGCCATCCTGCTCGGCGGTTTGGTGGGCTATCTCTGGCCTCAGGTCGGGACGAGCCTTCAGCCGCTCGCCGACGGCTTCATCAAACTGATCAAGATGCTGCTGTCTCCGATCATCTTCGGTACGGTCGTCGTCGGCATAGCCAAGATGAGCGACATCAAGGAAGTCGGCCGGATCGGTGTCAAGTCGCTGATCTACTTCGAGGTCGTCTCGACACTGGCCTTGGTGATCGGCCTGGTCGTCGTCAACGTGATCAAGCCGGGCGTCGGCATGAACATCGACGCCAGCCACATCGACGCGGGATCGATCTCGGCCTACGTAAAGGCCGCTGACGGCAACCACGGTTTCGTGCAGTTCCTGCTCGACATCATCCCGACGACAATCGTCGACGCCTTCGCCAAGGGAATGATGCTGCAGGTCATCCTGGTTTCGGTGCTGATCGGCATCGCCATGGTTCAACTCGGCGATTACGGCAAGCCGCTGGTGAACGTGATCGACATCCTGCTGCACGCCCTGTTCCGGATCGTGGCCATGGTGATGCGCCTGGCCCCGCTAGGAGCCGGGGCGGGGGTCGCGTTCACGATCGGGAAGTACGGGATCGCGACGCTCTGGTCGCTCGGCTATCTGATGCTCGGTGTCTACGTCACCACCATTCTCTTCGTCGTCGTGGTGCTCGGCGGCATCGCGAGGTGGGCCGGTTTTTCGCTGCCGCAGTTCTTCCGTTACTTCAAGGACGAGATCCTCATCGTCCTGGGCACCTGCTCGACCGAAGCGGTGATGCCGCAGATGCTGGTCAAGCTCGAACGGCTCGGTTGCGACAAGACCGTCGTCGGCATGGTGCTGCCCACCGGCTACACGTTCAATGCCGACGGCACGTCGATCTACCTTTCCATGGCCGCCATCTTCGTAGCCCAGGCGACGAACACCGATCTTTCCTTCGGCGACCAGATTGTTCTGCTGGGCGTGCTTCTTCTGACGTCGAAGGGATCCGCTGGCGTCGCTGGCGCGGGATTCGTGACGCTCGCCGCGACCCTCTCTTCGATCCACACCGTTCCCGTAGCCGGGCTCGTTCTACTGCTCGGCGTCGATCGCTTCATGAACGAAGCCCGCGCCGTGACCAACCTGATCGGCAACGGGATCGCGACGATCGCGATCGCCAAGTGGGACGGCGCCTTTGACCAGAAGCAGGCAGCGGAGGCCATGCGCCTTCATGGCAAGGAGCCCATCACAGGCGAATGCGAACTTCCCGACACAATCCACTAACCCGAGTCAGCAACTCAAAACGGAGAATGCCATGCGTATCGTAGATGTCGTCGAGGCGACCAAGCCAATCTCGTCTCCGATCCGGAATGCCTACATCGATTTCTCGAAGATGACGTCCAGCCTCGTCGCCGTCGTAACCGACGTCGTCCGCGACGGGCGGCGAGTGATCGGCTACGGCTTCAATTCGAACGGCCGCTACGGTCAGGGTGGACTGATCCGGGAGCGCTTTCGCGACCGCATTCTGGAAGCCGAACCCGTCAGCCTGCTGAACGACGACGGTACCAATCTCGATCCGCATCGCATCTGGGCCAAGATGATGTCGAACGAGAAGCCCGGCGGTCACGGCGAGCGTTCCGTCGCCGTCGGAACGCTCGATATGGCAATCTGGGATGCGACCGCCAAAATCGCCGGCAAGCCACTTTTCCGGCTGCTGGCCGAAATGAAGGGCAAGGAGGCCAACCCGCGGGTCTTCGTCTACGCTGCCGGCGGCTACTACTATCCCGGCAAGGACAACTCCGCATTGCAGGCAGAAATGCGCGGCTATCTAGACCGCGGCTACAACGTCGTGAAGATGAAGATCGGTGGCGCGTCGATCGACGAGGACCGCGGCCGCATCGAGGCCGTGCTCAAGGAAATCGGGTCGCAGGCCAAGCTCGCCGTCGATGCCAACGGCCGCTTCGATCTCGAGACCGGCATCGCCTATGCCAAAATGCTGCGCCAGTACCCGCTGTTCTGGTATGAGGAGATTGGCGATCCGCTCGACTACGCCCTCCAGGCCGCCGTCGCCGAATTCTATCCCGGTCCGATGGCCACGGGCGAGAACCTGTTTTCGCATCAAGACGCTCGCAACCTGCTCCGCTACGGCGGCATGCGCCCGGACCGCGACTGGCTGCAGTTCGACTGTGCCCTGTCGTACGGTCTCGTCGAATATCTCCGGACCCTGGACGTCCTAGCCCAACACGGTTGGTCGCCGTCGCGCTGCATCCCGCACGGTGGTCACCAGATGTCGTTGAACATCGCCGCCGGTCTAGGGCTCGGCGGCAACGAGAGCTACCCGGACCTCTTCCAGCCCTACGGTGGATTCCCGGATTCGGTCCGGGTTCAGGACGGTCACATCGTCATGCCGGACATTCCGGGCATCGGCTTCGAGGGCAAGTCGGATCTCATCAAGGTCATGCGCGAACTGGCGGAATAGGCCGGCTGCAAAGAGTTGCTCCGGATTGGTTGCGGCGCCCTTGCCGCCCATCTCTCGGGAAGCGCCAGCGGAAGCTCGAGGACCCCGTCCTCGCTACGGATGCTGCCGCTTCGCCCGCCCATCGCGGTGACCCTGGTGCTGTGGAGTTTGTTCCTCGTCGTCGTCCCGTCAAATCATGCTCGCCATGCCGAGCGCGCGAAGGAGGTCGTTCTGAATCGGGGCGACGGCCTCGTTCAGCCGCTGGACACCGAAATCCATGCCTTCGGGCATCACGACTGTCCGCAGAGGCCGCCGTTCCGTGGCCTCGACCAGCTGCGCGATGGCATTCGCGACGCGGTGGGGCTGTGGCGGATTCTGCGGATCGTTTCCATCGTTGGAGTGCTCCTTGATCCGACCCGGGATCGCCGCGACATCGCCATAGGTTTTCAGCACGACATGGTCGGAGGGTTCGGGGCTGGATGGAAGAAGGTTGCTCGGGAACGGGCCTGGTTCGACGATGACCGAATCGATGCCGAAGCTCGAAAGCTCGTAGCGGTAGGCTTCCGCGAGGGCTTCGAGCGCGAACTTGCTGGCGGAATAGACACCGAAGAACGGGAAGACCACCCGACCCATGAGCGACGTGACGTGGACGAGGACGCCGCTGCCGGCGGCCCGCATGTGCGGCAGAACGGCGCGATCGGTCCGAACGGCGCCGAAGAAGTTCACGGCGAACTGCGCTTCGATTTCCTTGACCGTATAAGCTTCCGTGACACCGACGGGCATCATTCCCGCGTTGTTGACCAAGACATCGACCCTGCCGTGCTGCCGGATGACATCCGCGATCGCGGCGTTGACGGATAGTTCGTCGGCGACGTCCATCTCGAGGACCTGGAGCGCATGCCCTTCAGCCTTTGCTGCTTCGACAAGCTCGTCGCGAACACGGCTATTTCTTCCTGCGACATCGCGCATGGTGGCAACCACCGTGTGACCCCGCTTTGCGAGCTCCAAGGCGGTGAGTTTTCCAAAACCACTGCTCGCACCAGTCACAACAACGATTTTTCCGCTCATCTCAAGACCTTTCTCTGAAATCCAAGGGCGGAAAGGGCTATAGACAGACCTGTATGTATTTGCAATACCTTTATTGACAGAATAGTCTGTCTAGAGGTGCAAATGGCTCCGGGTAAGGACAGTAGATGGGCAGGGTGCTCGATTTCGTGGACGTAGACATCCAACCGCTCGATGCGCTCGCCCCGCGAGAGCGCATTTTGAAGACAGCGTCAGACCTGTTTTACCGGTTCAGCATCAACTCCGTCGGAATCGATCGGATCATCGCCGAAAGCGGCGTGGCCAAGATGACGTTCTACAAGCACTTTCCATCGAAGGCGGACCTCATCGCGACCTATCTGCGCTACAAGAGCGCCGTGTGGTTTCAGATGCTTTCGACCTCCACCGAGCGGGCTGGTCTCTCGCCACTGGAGCGCGTTCTCGCTGTTTTCGACGCACTCGAACAACCTCTCCTTGCGCCTTCGTTCCGCGGCTGTCCGTTCGCGAAAGGAATGGCCGAATTCGGCCCGGAGGCAAACTCCCCGGACGTAGAGGCCGCCATCGCAGCGTATTTTACAAGGTTGCACGACTTCGTTGCGTCACTCATCGAGCCCTTGTCATTGAGCAAACCCGAAAGAGTCGTGATGCAGATCCTGTCGCTCTTCCAAGGTTCGCTCGTGATTGCACAGTCAACGCGTGACCTCGCCATAATCGAGGCTAACCGCGATGCAGCCAGAGTGTTGCTGGAAAACGGGATCGCCTCGTCGTCTTAATCTGGAGCCCTTGCGAAACCCATCATGCTTCGTCACCGTCAGATGGTTTGATGGGTTTCGCTGGCGCTCTACCCATCCTACGAGCTCCGAGCGCAAAACTCGAATACCAACAATTGACATTGCCACTTTCGGCCGCTTCCCAACGACGGCATCGAACACCTGCAACGTCGTAGCCTAAGGATCTCGCGGCTTGTCCTCGGGCCCACGCCCAGACTGATCGGGGAGCATAAGAGATGCCGATGACCCCATGGCGCGTACTTTGGCCAGAAGTGGACATCTCCGGCACTGACCGAGGGCTCTCACAAGGTGAGATGTGTTCCTCGACGCGCCAACCAATGGTAGAATATCCCTGCGTGAATGGCGCCGCAGCCGCAGTGGCGCTGCAGCGAAGTTACTCTGGGAGTTCGCGAGTCATGGAAGCATCGAGGGATAGATTGCCCAATGGCGGCTTCGCCCGGCTCGTCCCTGAACTCGACGTGTTTGACTTGGAGCAGAGCGAGGCGTTTTGGTGCGCAATGCTAGGTTTCCAGATTGCATATCGGCGACCTGAAAGCCGCTTCATGTACATCGAGTTGCAGGGCTCCCAAGTCATGTTGAGCCAACGAAATGGCAATTGGGAGACCGGGGCCCTTGAACGTCCGTTGGGGCGCGGGATCAACTTCCAAATGTTCGTCAATTCCGTGGCTCCTCTTGTCGAAGCCCTGCGGCGGACGAATTGGCCGCTGTTCAGAGATTGTCACGATGCCTGGTACAGGATTGCGGGCGAAGAGCGGGGCAATAGGCAGTTCCTGGTGCAAGACCCAGATGGTTATCTGCTACGTTTTGCGGAAGATCTGGGCAGTAGGTGATCGCTCCAACGAAGTGTCCGACGAGGCACGCTGTCGCGCGATGCCGTCGGGATGACGCACGAAGCCACGCAGCCGTGTCGTCTTCGGGTCAAGATGCGAAGAACTCAGCGGAGTTAACGCTGCGCCGGCGAGCCAGAAAGTCCTTGACGCGACAGAACACCGTGGATTTGGATCGGTCGGAACACCTTGATTGATCGATGGACGGAGCCGACCCGTGGGATTTTTGCTGAGAATTATGCTCGCAACCGCTTTCGTGAACCTTGCTCCAGCCGTCGCCAAGGCGCCCAAGGAAGCCGTCGCTTCTCCTGCCTTGCAGAAGGAATTCGATGGCTTCATCGAGAAGTTTCGCGCGGCGCTGAAGACAAACGATTCCGCCGCCGTCGCCGGTATGACACGATTGCCGTTCATGAACGACAGCGCAATTCGCGACGCCGCGCAATTTCGCGCCAAGACCTATCCGACCTCGTTCACGGCGAAAAATCGCGCGTGTATCCAGCGCGGCAAGGCCGTCTACGATCGCGATCAAGAGAACAATGACAGTTACTTCGTCTTCTGCGGCGAGCTCATCTTCGTCTTTACCAAGACGCCGGCGGGGTTCCTTTTTACGGATATCGACGCGAATGACTGATCAGTACGCTAGGATGGGTTGAGCCCTTGCGAAACCCATCATGCTTCGTCGACGGCAGACAGTCTGATGGGTTTCGCTGGCGCTCTACCCATCCTACGCATCCGCCCTCACGCCGGCACGATCACCTTTCCGATCGGCCAGAGCGCGATGCCCGCGAGCTTGAGATGGGCCCAGGCGAAGGGGATGCCGATGATGGTGATGGCGAGCGCCAGTGCGGTCAATAAGTGGCCGAGCGCCAGCCACCAGCCCGCGAGCACGAACCAGATGATGTTGCCGATCACCCCGAGCGGGCCGGTGCCGATATCGCTCATGCCGGTGACGTCGTAGCGGTTGACCGCCTTCGAGCCGAACGGCAGCAGCGTGTAGACGGCGATGTTGAACGCCGCCCGCGCCCAAGGCAGGCCGATGATGGTGATCGCCATGATGACCGCGGCGATCAGCCAGCCGACCGCCATCCAGGCGCCGCCGATGAAAATCCAGAGCAGGTTGAGCAGGATGGAAACGGGAGCCATGGGACGATCCGAGGTTCGATGATCCCGTTGGTATAGCATGACCAGTGGCCCGTGACGCCACCCAGGTCTTCGCCGGTTCCTGTAGCCCGGATGGAGCGCAGCGTAATCCGGGGTTTTAATCGCAAGCACCGCCCCGGATTGCGCATCGCTCCATCCGGGCTACGAGGCCCTCAGATCTTCCGTCCCGCCTGCTCCCAATAGGGATCGCGCAGGCGGCGCTTGAAGATTTTTCCGGAATCTTCGCGCGGCAGCCCGGCGCGGATCTCGATGTGCTTTGGTACTTTGTAGTCGGCGAGGGACGCCTTCAGCCGTGCACGAATATCGCCGGCGTCGAGCGTGACGCCCGCCTGCGGCTCGACCACCGCCATCAGCGCTTCGCCGAACTCGGCATCGGGGATGCCGAACACCGCGCAATCGTGCACGCCGGGAACGGCGTGCAGCACCGACTCGATCTCGGCCGGGTAGATGTTGACGCCGCCGGAGATCACCATGTCGCGCTTGCGGTCGCAGATGAAGACGTAGCCCTCTTCGTCGATATAGCCGACGTCGCCCGAGGTGATGAAGCCGTCACGGTCGATCTCGGCGCGCTTCTCCGGCTTGTTGTGGTAGGTGAAGTCCGCCATCCCGGCCATGCGTGAGTAGATCTCGCCGATCTCGCCCACGCCCAGCACGCTTCCGTCCTCGCCGATGAAGCGCAGTTCGGCCCCGGGCGATATCCTGCCGACGGTGCCGGGCTTCCTCAGCGCGTCCTCGGAGGTCGCGAAGGTGACGGCGCTGGATTCGGTCGAGCCGTAGAACTCGTAGATCACCGGCCCCCACCATTCGATCATGGCGCGCTTGACATCGGCCGGACAGGGCGCGGCGGCATGGATGATGTGGCGCAGCGAGGAGACGTCGTACTTTTTGCGGATCTCCTCCGGCAATTTCATCAGGCGGATGAACATGGTCGGCACCATGAAGATGGTATCGATTTTGTATCGCTCGATCAGCGCCAGGAATTCTTCCGGCTCGAAACGCGGCATCAGCACCAGCGCGCCGCCGAGCTTTCCCGCGCGGATGCCGAACGAGTTCGGCGCGGAATGATAGAGCGGGCCCGGCAGGATTGCGCGGGCACCGGGCTTGAGCCCATAGATCATGGCGCGCATGCGTTCGCCGGCCGCCGCCTGCTCCGGCGTCGGCGCATTGCGCCGTACGCCCTTGGGGTGGCCTGTTGTCCCCGAGGTGTAGATCATGTTCATGGGCTGCGGCACGATCGGGCCGTCATAGGGCTGATGCTGTGCAAGCCAGGATTCGAAATCGATCGCGAAGTCCGGTGTCTTCAGATGATCGGGATCGATCTTGTAGTTGGACAGGATCTCCGGCGGCGTCGACACGCTGAGCACGGTGACGCCTTTCGGGATCGCACCGCGCAAGGCATGCAGCATGTCGGCATGTCCGATCAGCACGGACGTGCCGGTATCCTTCAGGATGTAGTCGATCTCCTCGGGCTTGAAGTGCCAGTTGATCGGCACGCCATAGGCCCCGAGCCGCATCGCGGCGTACGCAGCCTCGAGGAAGGCGATGTCGTTGCGCATCAGCATGCAGACGCAATCGCCTTGCTTGACGCCGATCCTTGCGAGACCGGCTGCAATGCGATCGGCTCGACCGGCGATTTCGGCATGGGTGCGACGGCGGTCGCCGGAGACGATGCCGAGGAATTGGGACGTTTCGCTCATTTTTGCTTTTCTTCGTTGATGAAATTGCCCCCCATGGTGAGGAGACGCGAGGCGCCGTCTCGAACCATGAGAGCCTGCGGCCCATCCCTCGAGACGCCGCTTTGCGGCTCCTCGGGATGAGGTCTGTATCAGTCCGCAAATCTCGGCGCGCGCTTCTCCAGATTGGCGCGCACCGCTTCGGTCTGGTTTGCACTGCCGATCAGCTTCTGCTGCTCGACGGATTCGGCGAGCAGTGCCGGGCCCGGATCGACCGAGAGATTGTTGAGCAGGCGCTTCGCGGCGCGGACGGCATCGGGGCTCTTGCCGGCGATCTCGCGCGCAACTTCGAGCGCCGTGGCGCGCGGGTCGTCGCAGATGCGCGTGGCGAGGCCGTAAGCCATCGCCTCCTGCGCCGAGAAGATGCGGCCGGTGTAGGTGAGATCGCGCAAAATGTCGTCGCGCACCAGCGAGGCCAGGATCGGCGTGCCCGCCATGTCGGGCACCAGACCCCATTTGATTTCCATCACCGACATCCGCGCATCGGGCGACAGGAAACGCATGTCGGCGCCGAGCGAGAGCTGGAAGCCGCCGCCAAAGGCAACACCGTGCACAGCCGCGATCACGGGGACCCGAAGCTGGCGCCAGCCCCAGACCGCCTGCTGCGCGAAGTTGGCCTGGCCGTGGGTGCGCGCGGTGAGGTCGCGATTTTCGCCACCCGGAATTCCGTTGCCGCCCTTCTCCTTCATGGCGGCAAAACGCCCCATGTCGAGACCGGCGCAGAAGGCGCGGCCCTCGCCGGAGAGAACGGCGACGCGTACGCTCTTGTCCTTCGAAAGCCGCTCGGTCGCAGCGACGAGCGCCTCGAACATGGCCTGATCGAGCGCATTCATCTTGTCCGCACGCATCAGGCGCACGTCGGCGACGCCTTCCGAGATCGATATCGAGACGCGCTCTTCCATGGATGAATTCTCCCCCAGTTCTTGCCTGTTCTTGTTCGGTGCCGCTTTACAGGAAGACCACGGCCGGATTTAGTCAATCGACCAATTAACTGACAATAGCGACAGAGGAAACAGCCATGTTCAAGGAAAATCTTCTGGCGGGCCGGCGCATTCTCGTGACCGGCGGCGGCACCGGTCTCGGCAAGTCGATGGCGGCGCGCTTCCTCGAGCTCGGCGCCGAGGTGCACATCTGCGGCCGGCGCAAGATCGTCTGCGATGAAACCGCGACCGAGCTGATGGATCAGTATGGCGGCCGCGTCACCAGCCACGGCGTCGACATCCGCAACGCGCTCGCGGTCGAGGAAATGACCGAGAACATCTTTCGCGATGGTCCCCTCACCGACCTCATCAACAATGCCGCCGGCAATTTCATCTCGCGCAGCGAAGAGCTGTCGCCGCGCGGCTTCGACGCGGTCGCCAACATCGTCATGCACGGCACGTTCTACGTGACGCAGGCCGTCGGCAAGCGCTGGATCGCTTTGAAGCAGCCCGGCAATGTGGTGTCGATCACCACGACCTGGGTGCGCAACGGCTCGCCTTACGTGGTGCCGTCGGCGATGAGCAAGTCCGCGATCCACGCCATGACGATGTCGCTCGCGGCCGAATGGGGCCGATACGGCATCCGTCTCAACACCATCGCGCCCGGCGAGATCCCGACCGAGGGCATGAGCAAGCGCATCAAGCCCGGCGACGAGGCCGGCGCGCGCACCAAGGCGATGAACCCGATGGGCCGCGTCGGCACCATGGAGGAATTGCAGAACGTCGCGGTGTTCCTGATTTCCGGCGGCTGCGACTGGATCACCGGCGAGACCATCGCCATGGACGGCGCCCAGGCCCTCGCGATGGGCGGCAATTTCTACCAGCTCCGCGACTGGAGCGACGACGACTGGAAGACGGCGCGCGAAAGCATCATGGCGCAGAACGAGAAGGATCGGGCGAAGCGGGGATAGTGCTCTCTGCAACGTAAGACGTGACGACGTCGCTTCACACTCCGTCGTCCTCCCGAAGGCCGGGACCCACAACCACCGAATGTTGTTTGGCGAGATCGGTCATGACCAGTCTTCGCCAAATTGCGTCTTGTGGCTATGGGTCCCGGCCTTCGCCGGGACGACGTGTTGAGAGAGCGGGGCCACGAACCTCCCCCATCTTGTCTTTGCCCGCGGATGACGCCACACTCCGCGGCATAAGAACAAGACGCCGCGGGAGAAACATGACCACACAGCCTCTGGCGAACCTCGCCGACATGGTGCGCGAGCGCGCGACGAGCCGCGGCAAGGCCATCGCCTTCGAGTTCGAAGGCCGCGTCACCAGCTTTGCCGCGTTCGACATCAAGACCAATCGCGTCGCCAACGCGCTTCTCGCGATGGGCGTGAGACGCGGCGAACGCATCGCCTATCTCGGCAAGAACAGCGATATCTATTTCGAGCTCTTGATGGGCGCGGTGAAGGCCGGCGTGGTGATGGCGCCGGTGAACTGGCGTCTCGCGGGACCCGAGGTCGCCTTCATCGTCGAAGACTGCAAGGCGCCGGTGCTGTTCGTTGGCCCGGAGTTCATCACGCAGGTCAGCCAGATCAAGGACAGGCTGCCGGGCGTCCGCACAATCATCACCACCGAAGGCGGCGCGCCGGAGTGGCCGGACTACACAGCATGGCGCGATGCGCAGAGCAGCGACGATCCCAAGGTCGCGATCGCCACGAAAGACATCGCGATCCAGCTCTACACATCAGGCACGACGGGCAAGCCGAAGGGCGCGATGCTGTCGCACGCGAACTTCCTCAATCTCGTGCAGACCGGCAATGCCGCGGACAAGCCGGAATGGAACCGGTGGTCGACCGACGACGTGTCGCTGGTGGCGATGCCGATCTTCCACATCGGCGGTTCGGGCTGGGGCGTCATGGGGCTCTATCACGGCGCCCGCGGCGTCATCGCGCGCGAGTTCGACCCGACCAAGGTTTTGGACTTCTTCGAACGGTCCGGCATCACAAAGCTGTTCATGGTGCCGGCGGCGATGCAATTCGTGGTGCGGCAGCCGCGTGCGAAAACGGTCGATTTCTCGCGGCTGAAATACATGCTCTACGGCGCCTCGCCTATTCCGGCGGCGCTGCTGAAGGAATGCATCGCGATCTTCAAATGCGGCTTCGTGCAGATGTACGGCATGACCGAGACCACAGGCACCATCGTCGCGCTGCCGCCGGAGGATCACGTCGAGGGCCTGGAGCGGATGCGCTCGGCCGGCAAGGCGCTGCCGGGCGTCGAGATCGCGATCCTGGACGCCGACGGCAAGCCGCTGCCGCCGCGCGAGGTCGGCGAGATCGCGACCCGCTCGGGCTCCAACATGGCCGGTTACTGGAATTTGCCTGAAGCAAGCGCGTCGACGCTGCGCAGCGACGGCTGGCTGCGCACCGGTGATGCGGGCTACATGGACGAGGACGGCTATCTTTACATCCACGACCGCATCAAGGACATGATCATCTCCGGCGGCGAGAACATCTATCCGGCCGAGGTCGAGAGCGCGCTGTGCGATCATCCTGATGTCGCCGAAGCCGCCGTGATCGGTATCCCCGACGACAAATGGGGCGAGGCGGTGAAGGCCGTCGTGGTGCTGAAGCCGGGCAAGCAGGCGACCGCCTCCGACATCATCAACTTCACCCGCGAGCGCATCGCCGGCTTCAAGACCCCGAAGAGCGTGGAGTTCTTGCCGGCCCTGCCGAGGAAT
>NZ_JADPJG010000002.1:158593-246110 GCF_023073335.1 Bradyrhizobium sp. 21 | reverse complement strand
GGGAGCCGTATTGGGCGGGGAAGGACCGGCGGGTGAATTAGCCCCTCGCCACATCCACATCGTCGTCCCGGCCTTCGCCGGGACGACTCGTGGAGAGGATCATCGCGCGGGATAGCGCGCTTTCGCGGCGCCCTAGTGCTTCCCCGGCCCCATATAGCCGAACAAGAACCCCGCCACCTTCCGCATCTGGATCTCCTCGCTGCCCTCGGTGATCCGGTAACGTCGGTGATGCCGGTAGATATGCTCGAACGGCTTGTGTCGCGAATAGCCCATGCCGCCATGGACCTGCATGGCACGGTCGGCGGATTCGCAGCAGAGGCGGTTTGCCCAGTAGTTGCACATCGAGACGCGGTCGGACAGCGTGCGCTCGATCTGCTCCTCGGTGAGCTTGTCCATCTCCCAGGCGGTCTTGCGGATCAACAGCCGCAGCATCTCCGCTTGGGTGGCGAGCTCGACCAGCGGAAACTGGATCGCCTGGTTCTCGGCGAGCGCCCTGCCGAACGGCTTTCGCTCACGCGCATATTTGACGCTCTCGTTGATGCAGTAGACGGCTGCGCCGAGCGAGCTCGCCGCCTGGCGGATACGGTTCTGGTGCACGAAGCATTGCGCCAGCGACAGGCCGCGGCCGACCTCGCCGAACAGCGCATCATCAGGCACGAAGACGTCGGTAAAGCTGACGCGGGGATGGTCGGTCGGCATGTTGAAGGTCCACATGTACTCCTCGATCTTCACGCCATGGCTCTTGGCCGGCACCAGGAAGCAGGTGATGCCGCGCGCATCGCCGTCATTGCCCGACGTACGCGCGAACAGCGCGCAATGCGTAGCGACGTGCATGCCGGTGGTCCACATCTTCTCGCCGTTGATGATCCAGCCCCTGACGTTGTCGCGGGTCGCCGGCACCGCGCGGGTTTCCATGTGGGTCGCGTCCGAACCGTGATGCGGTTCGGTCAAACCAAACGTGATGCGGTACTTGCCCTTGATCGAGCCGTCGATCATCGCCTTCTGGCCGTCGCTTCCGTAGCGGTCGAGCATGGTGGCGACGGGAAAATTGCCGACGATGGAGTGCTCGTTCTGGAGATCGTTGTGCAGGCCGAGGCCTTTCGCGGCAAAGTGTTCGCGGATCACCGCCATCCAGAGATTGGAGCCATCCTTGCCGCCATATTGCCTCGGCACCGCAAAGCGCAAATGGCCGGCGGCATCGGCGAGATCCTTGGCCTTGCGCAGCAGAGCTTCCCATTCGTGGCGCGGCAGGCCGTCATTCTCGAAATTCGTGCGCGCCCATTCGCGGCGATGGTCGAAGAAGCGGATGTTGTCGTCGGCGCCTTCCAGCGGCTTGATCTCGCGTTCGATGAAACGGTCGAGCTCTGCGAGATAGGCGACGAGATCTGCAGGCAATGAGAAATCCACGGTTCTCTCCCGGATGATTTTTTCGTTTTGCGTTAAGGCGCTAGGCGCGTTTTCTCTTCTCGCGATTAAGGTGAGAAGAGCGCGTACAAGTCAAGCAAAGCAAGGCGTGTGAGAGGCGCAAGGCGCATTGCGCAATTCGATGGTGTTGCGGTGCTGGCGCGCGGTAGTATGACGCCAATATTCCTTCACGAGAAAATGCGGGAGCGCGCGATGGATCTTAAATTTTCAAAGGTGGAACGCAAGGGGCCGATTACGATCGTCACGCTGTCGCGGCCCGAGGTCTACAACGCGCTGCACACCGACGCGCATTTCGAGCTCCAAAAGGTGTTCGACGATTTCTCCGCGGATGCCGAACAATGGGTCGCGATCGTCACCGGCGCCGGCGACAAGGCGTTCTGCGCCGGCAACGATCTGAAGTGGCAGGCGGCGGGCGGCAAGCGCGGCTGGGACAAGAGCGGGTTTGCTGGGCTGACCGCGCGCTTCGACTGCGACAAGCCGATCATCGCCGCGGTCAACGGCGTCGCCATGGGCGGCGGTTTCGAGATCGCACTCGCCTGCGACCTCATCATCGCCTCGGAGAATGCGACCTTCGCCCTGCCCGAGCCGCGCGTCGGTCTCGCCGCGCTCGCCGGCGGCCTGCACCGGCTGCCGCGCCAGATCGGGCTCAAGCGCGCCATGGGCATGATCCTCACCGCGCGCCATGTCGGTGCCAAGGAGGGCTTGGAGCTTGGCTTCGTCAACGAGGTGGTGCCGCAGGGTGAAGCGTTGTCCGGCGCACTACGCTGGGCGGAGATGATCACCAGGAACTCGCCGATGTCAATCCGGGCCTCGAAACAGACCATCCAGAAGGGGCTCGGCGTATCGCTGGAGCAGGCGATCGAGGAGCAGCGGGAGTATCCGGCGGTGAAGGCGATGGTGGCGTCCCAGGATTACGTCGAGGGCCCGAAGGCGTTTTCCGAGAAGCGGCCGCCGAAATGGGTGGGGAAGTAGGCACGCTCGGCGCGTGAAGGCGAAGAACGCGCAGACATCACCGGTGTCATGCCCCGGCTTGACCGGGGCATCCAGTACGCCGCGCCTTCTCGGTCAATCGCAAACGCCTCGCGCTACTGGAGCGCCCGATCAAGTCGGGCGATGACAGTGAGTATGGAGCGCGACCTGCCTACCCGTCTCGCCCCAGCTCCCGCTTGTATGACGCGTAGTTCGGCTGATCGACCGCGAGCTTGTCCATCGTGGTCTGCCAGAGGTGCTGCGCCAGCCCCGGCGTCGCGAGATCGACCTCGCCTTTTGCGATGCGCTCGGCGAGCGCGCGGTTGAGATCGGTCACCGAGCCGTCGATGCCGAGCAGCGCACGCAACCGCTCCACCTCCGCGGCATCGCTCCCCTCCTCCTGCGCCAATTGCCGCGCGACGAGGTCGAGGATGTTGACGGCCACGCGGAGCTTGAAAGCCTGGTGGCCGGAGGTCAGCGGCGCGATGTCGTTGCGGAGGAAATCGGCGACCGCCCTGGTCAGCTCGATCGGGGTCGGTTCGTCCTGCATGGTCAACTCCCCCGCGGCGCGAGCAGCCGCAACAGATCGATCTCGGTTTCCGAAGCGCGGCGGCCGATCATCGCGCGTTCCATCGAATGATCCGGGCCCTCGCGAAACCGCTGCATCATGCCGCCGCACATGATGCCCCAGCGCAGCGTGCCCATCACTTCCCAGAACTTTACGCGCACCGGATCGACCTTGCGGCCGGCCGCCTCATACCCTGCGAACAGCTCCTCGCGCGAACCAAAGCCGCCGACGGGCTTGTCGATCTCGCCAAAGCGCCAGGAATTGACGCAGACCCAGCCGAGGTCCTCCATGGGGTCGCCGAGATGGGCGAGCTCCCAATCGAGAACGGCGCGCACGCCGTCGGCGCCGATGATGAGATTGCCGTTGCGGAAATCGCCATGCACCAGCGTCGTCTCGGCGGCAGGACCCGGATCGTGGTCGCGCAGCCAGCGCAGCGCCAGCTCGAACACCGGCTTTGGCCAATCCAGGCTGCGATAATCGCGCTCGAACTCGCCGATCTCCTTCGCCGCGCTCATGTGCCGTAGCTCAGGCAGCTTGTCCTGCGGCAGCCTGTGCAGGCCCGCGAGCACGCCGCCGATCTGCCGCGCGAGAAGCGGCCGCGCCGCAGCGAATTCATCATCGCGAAGAATCTTGCGCGCGATGGTCTCGCCCTCGACCCGCTGCATGATGAAGCCGGTGCCGAGATCGTCGTCCGGCACCAGCACGTGCATCACGCGGGGCGACGGCACGCCCGCCTCATAAGCGAGTTGCATCAGTTGCGCTTCAGCCGCAAGACCGGCCGCCCGCGTCGGCGCCGCACCATAGCCTTTCGGCGAGCGGCGCAGGATCGCGCCGATCGCACCATCGGGACGCACGATGTCGAAGCGCCAGGTTTCCTGGCTGGCACCGCCGGACAGTTTTGCCGCCCCAGTGACGCCGGTTGCCCCTTCGCACCAGCGCACGACGCTGCGGGAAAGCTGCGCCTCGATCATTTGCCTTTGAACTGCGCCGGGCGCTTTTCCAGGAACGCACCGACGCCTTCACGAAAGTCCTGCGTGTCGCCGGCGCGGAGCTGGCACTGGAATTCGAGATTGAGCTGATCCTCGAAGGAATTTTCCGGGCTGTCCCAATAGAGCTTGCGGATCAGCGACAGCGCCACCGTCGGGCCGCTGGCGAGATCACGCGCGAGCTTCATCGCCTCCTCCATCAGCACGCCGTCGTCATAGACGCGATTGACGAGCCCCCATTCCAGCGCCTTCTCGGCCGGCAGCCGTTCGCCCATCAGCGACAATTCGATCGAGCGTGCCTTGCCGATCAGCCGTGGCAAGAGCCAGGTCGAGCCGCAATCGGGCACGAGGCCGATACGGCGGAAGGCTTGCAGGAAATAGGACGAGCGCGCGCACAGAATCATGTCGCCGAGCAGTGCGAAGCTCATGCCGGCGCCGGCGGCCGGGCCGTTGACCGCCGTGACGATCGGGCAGTGCAGATTGCGGATGCGGCGCAGGAAGGGGTGGAAGCCGGTCTCGAGGGTCAGGCCGGCCTTGGTCTTCTTCGACTGGTTGTTGCGGCCCTGGAGATTCGCGCCGGTGCAGAACGCGCGGCCCGCGCCGGTCAGCACGACGCAGCGCACCTCGTCCTTCTTCTCCTCGATCGCGTCGAGCGCCTCTGCAAGGCCGCCCAGCATGTCCACGGAGACCGCGTTCATCACCTCCTGATGGTCGAGCTTGAGGATCGCGACCGAACCATCGAGATCGAGCGTGACGTGTTTGAACTGCATGGTTTCCTCGTGCGTTGCGGCCTGCGTCAGTTTCGCAGACCGGAATTGCTTTGTCGGGGCACATATTTGATTTTTGGCACGGTCTTGTCCATGGTGATCGGAGCATAGCCAGCAATCTTGCGCGCAGCGGCTGATGCGCCCGACACCAAAAACAGGAAACGCGCCATGAACCTTTTCGACCTCTGCAGTGGCCGTGATCACCGGCGGCAATGGCGGCATTGGACTCGACATTGCACAGGCGCTCGCCGGCCAGGGCTGCAACGGCTCGATCTGGGGTCGTAATCCTGACAAGAACAGCAGCGCTGCCGCGAGCATGACGGGCCTTCCCGGCAAGGTTTGAGATATCGTAGGGTGGACGCAAAGGCGCGCTTGCGCCGTGCCTACCGGAAATATTTTCCACTGTTGTGGTGGGCACGCTGCGCTTTGCCCACCCTACGGATTCTGATTTCGCAGGCGCAGAAGGGGACAGGGCAAATGTTTTCACACGTGATGATCGGCACCAACGACCTCGACAAGGCCAAGGCGTTCTACGACAGCCTGCTCGGCACGCTCGAGGTGCGGCCCGCCAGGGTCGACGGCCATCGCATCTTCTACATCACCAAGACCGGCGTGTTCTCGGTGACGAAACCGATCAACGGCGAGGCCGCGACGTGCGCGAATGGCGGCACCATCGGCTTTGCCGCCAACTCGCCGGAACAGGTCCACGCATGGCATACGGCCGGCATCGCCGCCGGCGGCGTTCCTTGCGAAGATCCGCCGGGCATCCGCCAGGGGCCCGGCGTCAACCTCTATATTGCGTATTTGCGTGACCTCGACGGCAACAAGATCTGCGCGATGCATCGGATGGCGAGCTGAGCCGACCGAAACCACCGCTGTCATGCCCCGGCGCGACCGGGGCATCCAGTACGCCGCGGCTTCTCCATGAACCACCGACGCACGGAGTACTGGATCGCCCGATCAAGTCGGGCGATGACAGCGAGAATGCGCGCCATTCAAACAACATTTCAAACGCCCTCCCGATATTCCATCGCGTGGCATGGCTTGCGCAGAAAAATGCGCGCTCGCACTTTGACGACGCTCCGACTATTCTCTCCCCCAGCACGATCTCAGCGCCCCCGGGAGGAACAATGACAAAACACACCTATATTCCCCGCACCACCAACTACGCGCTCAACCCCGGCGACGAGCTCAACGACCTCCGCATGTCGGAGCAGGTCCGGCCGCTCTACGACCACGTCAAAAAATTCATTCGCGAGACCGTCGAGCCGATGTCGATCGAGTTCGCCAAGGCCGGCGAGAAAAAGGAAGACCGCTGGAGCTTTACGCCGAAGCAGCTCGAGGTGCTGGAAAAGGCCAAGAACAAGGCCAAGCAGGAAGGCCTCTGGAACTTCTTCCTGCCCGACGACGAGACCGGCTCGGGGCTGAAGAACCTCGACTACGCCTATATCGCGGTCGAACTCGGCAAGAGTCCGCTGGCGTCCGAAACCATGAACTGCTCGGCACCGGACACCGGCAACATGGAGGTGCTGGAGCGCGTCGGCACCAAGGAGCAGAAGCAGAAGTGGCTGAAGCCGCTGATGAACGGCGAGATCCGCTCGGCCTATGTCATGACCGAGCCCAACGTCGCCTCCTCCGACGCCAAGAACATTTCAACCACGGCAAAGCTCGTCGGCGACGAATGGGTGATCAACGGCGAGAAGTATTACATCTCCGGCGTCGGCGATCCCCGCTGCAAGATTCTCATCGTGATGGTGAAGACCAATCCAGATGCGGCGCCGAGCAAGCAGCAGTCGCAGATCCTGGTGCCGCGCGACACGCCCGGCGTCGAGGTGCTCGGGCCCATGTATGTGTTCGGCCAGGACCACGCCCCGCGCGGCCACATGCATATGCGCTTCAACAATGTGCGCGTGCCCAAGGAGAACATTCTGCTCGGCGAAGGCCGCGGCTTCGAGATCTCGCAACTCCGGCTCGGCCCGGGCCGCATCCATCACTGCATGCGCACGATCGGCAAGGCCGAGAAGGCGCTCGATTTGATGGTGCAGCGCGGTCTCACCCGCGAAGCCTTCGGCAAGAAGATCGCCCATCTCGGCGGCAACATGCAGATCATCGCGCAGGCGCGCTGCGAGATCGAAGCGATGCGGCTGATGGTCTTGAAAGCCGCCAAGGCGATGGACGTGCTCGGCAACAAGGAGGCCCGCGTCTGGGTCTCCATGGTCAAGGCCATGGTGCCGGAGCGCGCCTGCAAGATCATCGACCAGTCGATCCAGATGCACGGCGCCACCGGCATCTCGCACTGGACCCCGCTCGCCGAAATGTACCAGGACGTGCGTCACCTGCGCTTTGCGGATGGTCCGGACGAGGTGCACTGGATGGTGGTGGGACGCCACGAGCTGAGCATGGCGTAGGCCTCTCTTCTCCTTCTCCCCGCTTGCGGCGAGAAGGTCGGGATAAAGGGGAGCTTCCGCGAGTGCGGTGAGGGACGGACTCGCGGAGAGTCCCCCTCACCCGAATTCGATCTCTCCCCGCAAGCGGGGCGAGGTGAAGCGGGCACCGCCCTACGACGCAGCCGGCTCGCCGATCTTGTCTTGCGTCCTGGTCTCGAAATCGCTGGCGTCGTGGCGCTCGTGGAGCTGGCTGGCGGGATCGCCGGAGACGCGGTTGACCATGCGGCCGCGCTTGACGGCCGGGCGCTTGGCGATCTGGTCGGTCCAGCGCTGCACGTGCTTGTAGTCCTGCACCGACAGGAACTCGCCGGCGCCGTAGACCAGCCCCTTGGCGAGCGCGCCGTACCAAGGCCACACCGCCATGTCGGCGATG
Source organism: Bradyrhizobium sp. 21 (assembly GCF_023073335.1). Taxonomy (GTDB): domain Bacteria; phylum Pseudomonadota; class Alphaproteobacteria; order Rhizobiales; family Xanthobacteraceae; genus Bradyrhizobium. The sequence goes on along the minus strand of NZ_JADPJG010000002.1, from coordinate 238,575 downwards.
GTATATTCGTTGCCGGCGAGATATTCGTTGTCGGCGAGCCGGCGGTCGAGCACGTCGAGCTGACGCTTGGTCTCCATCGCAAAACGGTCGATGGCATATTCGATCTTGCTCGGTGCGTAGGCGTAGAAATGGCCGAAGCCACCGCCCAGATAGGGCGCGCTGCCCATTTGCCAGAACAGCCACGACATCGCTTCGGTACGGCTCTTGATGTCCTTCGGCAGGAAGGCGCCGAATTTCTCGGCGAGGTAGAGCAGGATCGAGCCCGACTCGAACACCCGGATCGGCTCCGGACCCGAGCGGTCCATCAGCGCCGGGATCTTGGAATTCGGATTGATATCGACAAAGCCGCTACCGAACTGGTCGCCATTGCCGATCTTGATCAACCAGGCGTCGTATTCGGCGCCCTTGTGGCCGAGCGCCAGAAGCTCCTCCAGCATCACCGTGACCTTGACGCCGTTCGGCGTCGCCAGCGAATAGAGCTGGAAGGGGTGGCGGCCGACCGGCAGCTCCTTGTCGTGGGTGGGGCCGGCAATCGGGCGGTTGATGCTGGCGAATTGCCCGCCGTTCTCCTTGTTCCAGGTCCAGACCTTGGGCGGCACATAAGGGGTGTCAGTCATGCGAGGGCTCCGGCGGAAACATGCGCCTGCATTAATTAGCCCGCGAATGGCCAATGGCAAGCCCTGTCGGCTCTGCGTCCGGCGCGGGCCTCGGGCTGACGTCATGCAGTCTAGCCTGTCACCAGCCTGCGCAACTGATGATCTGGCCGCACTTGGCGACGTCTGTTGACGCTCTATTTTTATTTTATTCGGCGAAATGATCGTCCATAACGCAACGCCTGCGCGCAAGATGCTCGCTCAAATCCGGCATGGCATCACCGGCAACGAAGGGCTAGCGTCGAACGGCCCTCGCAAGGCAAAACAAGAAGAGCAACGCGACGGCCGCCGGGAGAGGACCATGAAATCGCCGATCTGCGACATGCTGGGCATCGATTTCCCGCTGCTCGCCTTCAGCCATTGCCGCGATGTCGTCGCCGCCGTCAGCCGCGCCGGCGGCTTTGGCGTGTTAGGTGCGACCGTGCATACGCCTGATACCCTCGAACGCGAGCTGAGATGGATCGACGAGCATGTCGACGGCAAGCCTTACGGCGTCGACGTGCTGATCCCCGAGAACATCTCGACTGCGGGCGAGAAGGACGTCACCTGGAAGAGCCTGGAGGCGCGCGTGCCGCAGGAGCACCGCAACTACACCCGCGATCTCCTGAAGAAATACGACATCGAACTCACAACCATCGAGGTCGCTGACAACCAGCCGCAGCCGTTCGATGCCAGAACCGCGTTGGAGCTGCTCGAGGTTTCATTTCGGCATCCGATCCGGCTGATCGCCAATGCCCTGGGCGTGCCGCCGAAGGCCATGATCGAGATGGGCAGGACGCACGGGGTGCCGGTCGCCGCTCTCGTCGGCGCCAAGGAGCATGCGCTGCGCCAGGTCGCGGCCGGCGTCGATATCCTCGTGGTCCAGGGCACCGAAGCCGGCGGCCATTGCGGCGAGGTCTCGACCATGGTGCTGGTACCGGAGGTGATCAAGGCGATCAAACCGATCCGCGACGTGCCGGTGCTGGCGGCAGGCGGCATCATGACCGGACGGCAGATGGCGGCCTGCATGGCCATGGGCGCGGCCGGCGCGTGGACCGGCTCGGTATGGCTTGCGACCATCGAGGCCGAGACCACGGAAATTTTTCGCGAGAAGATGATCGCGGCATCCTCGCGCGACGCGATCCGCTCGAAGGGCCGCACCGGAAAGCCAGCGCGGCAGCTTCGCTCGGTCTGGACCGACGCCTGGGACCGCGCACCCGAGAGCCCCGGCGCGCTGCCGATGCCGCTACAGAGCATCGTCAGCCGCGATGCGTTCAACTCGATCGACCGCGCGGCGGCGGGCGGCAACGCCAAGGCGCGCGATCTCGTCAGTTATTTCGTCGGCCAGGGCGTCGGCCTGATCGACAGCGTGAAGTCGGCGGGGGCCGTGGTGCAGGAGTTCAAGGAAGAGTTTGCCGAAGCCGTCGAGCACATGAATGCGCTGGTGGCGGAGTAGTTGCCCGTGGCCCATCCGTCGAGGCTTGCCCGGCGGCGCAAGCGCCGCCGGCCTCGCACCTCAGGATGACGCTCACCCCCTAGCCGTCATCCTGAGGTGCCGTAGCGCAGCGAAGGCCTCGAAGGACGACGGCGTGCCCAAGATCTGAAACGTGAAGCAAGAAGAAATGACCAACTTATCTACCCCCGAAGACCGCATCCCCGTCGTCGTCGGCATCGGCGAGATCGTCGACCGTCCGCAGGAAATTACCGACGGCCTCGAGCCGCTCGATCTGCTCGAACAGGCGCTGCGGCGCGCCGAGCTGGACGCCGGCGCAAGGCTGCTCGGGGAAGTGCAATCGCTCGACGTCGTCAACTTCCTCAGCTGGCGCTATCGCGATCCGGAGAAATTGCTGGCGCAGCGGCTCGGCATCACGCCTGCGCATTGCTATTACGGCCCGGTCGGCGGCGAGAGCCCGATCCGTTATATTCACGAGGCTGCGAAGCGCATCGCGCGGGGCGAATGCAGCGTCGCTGCGGTCTGCGGCGCGGAGGCGCAGTCGACCGCGACCAAGGCCGCGCGCACTGGGGCCAAGCTGCCCTGGACGCCGTTCGCGCACGATGTCGAGGAACCCAAGCGCGGCGCGGCGTACCAGAAGCCGTTGGCGGTGACGCTCGGCGTGTTCCGGCCCGTCACGGTCTACCCGTTCTATGAAGCGGCCTCCTCCGCGCATTGGGGCCAGACCCCGCGCGAGGCCATGGCAGAGTCCGGCACGCTGTGGTCGCGCTATTCGGAAGCCGCCGCGCAAAATCCGAACGCTTGGCTGAAGCGGCGCTATGCGCCTGACGAGATCACGACGCCGACGGCGGACAATCGTCTCATCGCGTGGCCCTACAACAAGCTCATGGTTGCCAACCCCAGCGTCAACATGGGCGGCGCGCTGCTGCTCACCAGCCTCGCCAAGGCGCGCGCTCTCGGCATCGCCGAGGACAAGCTGGTCTATCCACTCGGCGGCGCCTCGGCGGAAGAACCGCGCGACTATCTCCTGCGTGACCAGTTCTACGAGAGCCATTCGCAGAACGCGGTGCTGAAAGCCGTGATGGATCTCGCCGGTGGGGACGGCAAAAAATTCGACGCGATCGAGCTCTATAGCTGCTTCCCGTGCGTGCCCAAGATGGCACGGCGGACGCTGGGCCTGGACGCGGACGTGCAGCCGACCGTGACCGGCGGCCTCACCTTCTTCGGCGCGCCGCTCAACACCTACATGACCCATGCGGCCTGCGCGATGGTGCGGCGTGTGCGCGACGGCGCAAAGCTCGGCCTGCTCTACGGCCAGGGCGGCTTCGTCACCAAGCATCACGCACTGGTGGTGTCGAAGGTGCTGCCGCGCGTGGCGCTGGCGCAGGAGACGAGCGTGCAAGGCGAGGCCGACCGCAACAAGCGCGCGGTGCCGGATTTCGCCACGGAGCCGAGCGGCAAGGGCAAGGTGGAGAGCTTTACAGTCCTCTACGGCCGTGGCGGCGATGTCGAGCACGGTGTCGTGATGCTGCGCACGGAAGATGATCGTCGCACGCTGGCGCGGATACCGGCGAGCGATGGTGCGACGCTGGCGCATTTGCTCAGGATGGACCGCACGCCGGTCGGTTCGTTCGGCGAGATCACGATGGCCGTCGATGGCGTGCCGGAGTGGCGGGTGGCGTAGCTCTCGTGTCCCGGACGCGGTGCGGCATGCAATGCCGTTCCGCAGAGCCGGGACCCAGAGAGCAACACGGTACAGCAAGGAGAGATGGGCCCCGGCTCAGCAGCGCATCATTTCATGACGCGCTGCGTCCGGGGCACGAGACCGCGTCAGCCCTTCGGCGCCTGCTTTTCCGAGGCTGTCGCGGGCTTGCCCTTGGCGCCGGCGCCGGTCACGCGGACCTGGTCGCCGTCGGAGAGGCCGTCCGGCGGCGCGGTGATGACGCGATCATCCGCGGCGATGCCGGAGGCAAGCTCGATCTCGCGGCCGAGGTCGCGCGCGATCGTCACGGTCTTGAACTGCACCTTGTCATCCGGGCTGACCGTCGCAACGCGCAGGCCGCTGCCGTTGAAGATCAGCGCGCTCGCGGGAATGCTCAACGGCGCGGAGTCGCGCAGCAAGCTCAGCTTCACGCTGGCATAGCCGCCGGGCATCAACTCGCCTGACGAATTGTCCAGTCCAAGCTGCATGCGCGTGGTGCCGGAGGCGACATCGACCGCCTGCGAGGAGGCTTCCACCGTCGCCTGAAAGGTCCGGTTCGGATACTCCGGCATCACCATGGTGGCCTTGGCACCGATCTTGATTGCCGGCACGTAGTTCTGGGGAACGTTGACGTAGACGCGCAGCTTGGTGATGTCGGAGACCACGAACATCGCAGGTCCCGAGCCGCCGCCCGCGTTGATCAGCGCACCGACGTCGGTGTCGCGCGCCGTCACCACGCCGTCAAACGGAGCGGTGATCTTCTTGTAACCTGCCAGCGCTTCGAGCCGCTCGACATTGGCCTGGCCCGAGCGAACCGCCGCGTTCTTGTTGGAGAGATCGGCGGTACGCTCGTCGATCTCCTGCGCGGAGACGAAGTTGGAAGCGACCAGCGTCTTGCGGCGGTTGAGGGTGGCTTCCGACAGCCTGGCGCTGGACTGCTGGCTGGCGAGGTCTGCGCGGGCCTGAAGAAGTTGCTGGTCGAGGTCGGGCGCCTCGATCTCGGCGATCACCTGACCGGCCTTCACCCGCGCACCGATGTCGGCGCTCCAGCTTTTGAGATAGCCGGGAACGCGGGCAAAGATCGGCGCGCGATAATAGGCTTCGAGACGGCCGGGCAAGTCGATGGTCGAGTTGAGAGCCTTGGCGTTAGGCAGCGTCACGGCGACACTGGGAACGGCCTGGTCGTCGGTCCATTCCTTCAGCCTGGAGCCCTGCTCCTCGCGGGCGCGGATGCCGGTGCCGACCACGAGGCCTGCCGCGATCAGCGCCACCACGCCGAAAATGCCCAGTTTCCGGTGCGACACCGGGGAGCGGGGTTCAGTGGGCGACATGCGGAGTCTCCAGGGAGGCGGCGCCTTTGGCGCCTTGCTTCTTGTGTACCATACTGAACACCACGGGAACGAACATCAGCGTGGCGAAGGTTGCAAAGATCAGGCCGCCGATCACGGCACGGCCGAGCGGCGCATTCTGCTCGCCTCCCTCGCCGAGCCCCAGCGCCATGGGCGCCATGCCGATGATCATGGCGAGCGCGGTCATCAGCACCGGGCGGAACCGGACGAAGCCGGCCTCCAGCGCCGCGGCGATGGGATCGCCGAGCTCCTCGTAGCGCTCGCGCGCGAACGAGATCACGAGCACGCTGTTGGCGGTGGCAACGCCCATGCACATGATGGCGCCGGTCAGCGCCGGCACCGACAGCGTCGTCTCGGTCGCGAACAGCATCCAGACGATGCCGGCGAGCGCGGCCGGCAGCGCGGTGATGATCACGAACGGATCGGACCAGGACTGGAAGTTCACGACGATCAGGAAGTAGATCAGCACGACCGCCCCGAGCAGGCCGAACAAGAGGCCGGTGAAGGCGCTGTTCATGGTCTGCACCTGACCAAGCAGCACGACGGATGAGCCCTTCGGCACCTCCTTGGCGGTGTCGGCGATCACCTGGCGGATGTCGGTCGCAACCGCACCGAGATCGCGGCCCGAGGTCGTGGCGAAGATCTGCACCATCGACTGAATGTCGTATTGCGAGACCACCGCGCTCGAGGTCGACCGCTTGATGTCCGCGATGCCGCCGAGGATCGGCGACTGCGAATTGCCGGCGGCCGTGATCGGCAACGTCTGCAGCGCGCTGAGCGAATCCATCTGGTATTGCGGCGTCTGCATCACGATCGAATAGGACACGCCGTTATCCGGATTGAGGTAGTAGGTCGGCGCCACCTGCGAGGAGCCGGCAAGGTTGACCACGAGACTGTTGGTGACGTCGCGCTCGGTCAGGCCGACATATTGCGCGCGGGTGCGATCGACATCGATGTTGAAGGTCGGGTTGTTCGGCGACTGCTGGATGCGCGCATCGGCGACGCCGGGAATCCTCCGGACCTTGGCCAGCAGATTGTTGGCGTAAGCGAAGTTGGCACTGATGTTGGCACCGCGGATCTGCAGGTCGATCGGCGCCGGCGCACCAAAATTCAGGATCTGGCTGACGATGTCGGCCGGCAGGAACGCGAAGCTCACGCCGGGGAACAGCCGCGGCAGTTGCTCACGCAGCACGCGCACGTGCTCCTCGGTCGGCTTGTGGCCTTCCCTGAGCTTGATCTGGATGTCGCCGTCCTGCGGGCCGATCACGCCGGTGTTGTTGTAGGTCATGTTGATGCCGGAGATCGGCATGCCGATGTTATCGGTGAGCGTCTCGATCTCGCCCGGGATCAGCTTGCGGATCGCCTTCTGCACGTCGGCGAGCTGGTTGGCGGTCTCCTCAACGCGGGTGCCGACCTGGGTGCGGACATGCATCAGGATGTTGCCGGCATCGACGGCAGGGAAGAAGTTGCGCCCGAGGAACGGCACCAGCGCGAAGGACGCGCCGACCACGCAGAGGAAGCCGATCACGAACACCGCGCGGTGCGCGAGCGCGAGCCCCAGGAAGCCGTGATAGCCGCCGCGAATGCGCTCGAAGCGAGCCTCGAAGCCGCGCTGGAACCAGACCAGAGGATTATGCGATTTCGGCGGCCCGCCCTCGTGATGCACATGCGGCTGCAGCAGATAATTGGCCATGGTCGGCACCAGTGTGCGCGACAGCAGGAACGACCAGATCATCGCGAACATCACCGCTTCCGCCATCGGCACGAACAGGAAGCGCGCCACGCCGGTGAGGAAGAACATCGGCACGAACACGATGCAGATGCAGAGCAGCGAGACGAAGGCCGGCGTCACGATCTGGTTGGCGCCGTCGAGGATCGACTGCTCGACCGGCTTGCCCTGCTCCAGATGGTAGTTGATGTTCTCGATCGTGACGGTGGCGTCGTCGACGAGGATGCCGACCGCGAGCGCCAGGCCGCCGAGCGTCATGATGTTCAGCGTCTCGCCGATCGCCGACAGCATGATGATGGCACCGAGCACCGAGAGCGGGATCGAGACAGCGATGATGACGGTCGAGCGCCAGCTGCCGAGGAACAGCAGGATCATGACGCTGGTGAGCAGTGCCGCGATCACGCCTTCGAACGCGACACCTTCGATGGCGCCGCGCACGAACACCGACTGATCGCCGATGAAGCCGATCTTGAGCGCGTCCGGCAGCTGGTCCTTGACGTCGATCACCTTCTGCTTGATGCCCGCGATGATGTCGAGCGTCGAGGTCGCGCCCGCCTTCAGCACCATCATCAGCACCGAGCGGTTGCCGTCGACATGGACGATGTTGGTCTGCGGCGGGTTGCCGTCGCGCACGGTCGCGACGTCGCGCACATAGACCATCGCGCCGTTGACCGTCTTGATCGGCAGATTGCCGAGTTCCTCGATCTTCAGCGGCGAGTTGTTGAGCTGGATGTTGTATTCGAACTGCCCGATCTTCTGGGTGCCGACCGGCGTGATCAGGTTCTGGGCCGCGAGCGCGTTGGCGACGTCCTGGCCGGACAGGCCCCGGGCCTGGAGCGCGGTCGGGTCGAGGTCGATCTGGATCTGGCGCTGCTTGCCGCCGAACGGATAGGGGATCGCTGCGCCGGGCACGGTGACCAGCGGCGTACGGAGCTGGTTGATGCCGATATCGGCGAGGTTCTGCTCGGTCAGTCCGTCGCCCGACAGCGCCACCTGGACGATCGGAACGGTGGAGGCGGAGTAGTTCAGGATCAGGGGCGGCGTTGCGCCCGGCGGCATCTGCTTGATCAGCGTCTGCGAGATCGCGGTGACCTGCGCATTTGCGGTGCGGATATCGACGTTGGGCTGGAAGAAGATCTTGATGATGCCAAAGCCGTTATAGGAATTGGCGGTGATGTGCTCGATGTCGTTGACCGTCGTGGTCAGCGCGCGCTGGAACGGCGTGGTGATGCGGCCGGACATCTGGTCGGGCGGCAGGCCGGTGTACTGCCAGACCACGCCGATCACGGGGATGCGGATGTCGGGAAAGATGTCGGTTGGTGTCCGCAGCGCCGCCAGCGGTCCGACGATCAGGAGCAGGAGCGCGAGCACGACAAACGTGTAGGGCCGGCTCAGGGCAATACGGACCAGAGCAATCATTCGCCGGGAAATTCCAAATAACGGACAGGAAACGCCGCCCCCGCGGGTTTCTCGGTTGATTTACCTGAAGACCGCTCAAATGGCCAACGACGCTGCGTCACGCGCAGTAACTTCCCTGCTATCGCACTGCGAAATCGCATTCCAGATATGCAGCTCGCGCCCAAAGATTACAGGCGCGGCTTTCATCCACGTAAAAAAGCGGCGCCCGAAGGCGCCGCTTTCAGGAATTCCATGCCTGCCCGGCCTACGCCGCCCGGACGTTGGTCAGGAACTTGCTGACCTCGGTCTTGAGCCGGCTCGAGTCGTTGGACAGCATCTGCGCGGCCGACAGCACCTGGGAGGACGCGGTGCCTGTCTCGGTTGCGCCGCGCTGCACGTCGGTGATGTTGGACGAAACCTGCTGGGTGCCTTGGGCGGCCTGCTGGACGTTGCGGGCGATTTCCTGGGTCGCCGCGCCCTGCTCTTCCACCGCGGCCGCAATCGCCGACGAGATCTCCGACAGACGCTCGATGGTCGACGAGATCTCCTTGATGGCGCCGACCGAGTCGTTGGTCGCCGCCTGGATGCCGGAGATCTGCTGGCCGATCTCACCGGTCGCCTTCGCGGTCTGCTCGGCGAGCGCCTTCACCTCGGAGGCGACGACTGCAAAGCCGCGGCCGGCTTCGCCCGCGCGCGCGGCTTCGATGGTCGCGTTCAGCGCCAACAGGTTGGTCTGGCCGGCGATGGTGTTGATGAGCTCGACGACGTCGCCGATGCGCGAGGCGGCCTTGGAGAGCTCGCTGACGCGCTCGGTGGTGGAGCGCGCCTGGCCGACGGCGTCGCCCGCCATCCGCGCCGATTCCTGCACCTGGCGGCTGATCTCGCCGACGGACGAGGCCATCTCCTCGGTCGCCGAGGCCACCGACTGCACGTTGGTCGAGGCTTCCTCCGACGCTCCGGCAACGGTGGTGGCCAGCCGCTGGGAGCGGTCGGCGGTCGAGGTCAGCGTCGAGGCCGAGGCCTCCAACTGGGTCGAGGCCGACGACACGGTCTGGACGATCTCGCCGATCATCGTTTCGAATTCGCGGGTGATGTTGTCGACGCGGCGGCCGCGCTCGATCTTGGCTTCGGCATCGGCGGCGGCAGCCTCGTCGGCGGCCTTCTTGGCGATCAGCGCTTCCTTGAATATCTGGAGCACCTCGGCCATGGCACCGATCTCGGTCTTCTCACCGCGATGCGGCACTTCGGCGGAAAGCTCGCCCTTACCGAGTGCCTGCATCGGCTCGATGATCGAGTTGATACCGCTGGAGACGTCCCGGACGAGGTAGAAGCCGACGGCGATCCCGATGATGACGGCGGCGCCAAGAATGATCGAGACCAGCATGAAGGCGTAATTGTAGCTATCTGCGGCGTCCTGGGCTGCCTGGTCTCCACCCTTGGTGTTCAGCTCGATGTCCTTCCTCAGGACCTCGTCGGCCTGAAGCCCGATCTTGTTGACCGTCTTGGTGTTCAGCTCATGCGCCTCGTGCGGGACCTTGCCGGCCTCCTTGCGCGACAGCGCCATAACCTCCTGGGTGCCCTTCTTGTACTCCTCCCAGAGCTTCGACCATTCACCGTAGAGTGCCCGTTCTTCAGGCGAGGTGATCATGCCTTCATAAGTCTTGCGAAACTTGGCGTTGGCCTCGATCACGGTCGCGAGCGTCTTTTCCATCGCGAGCTTCTCGTCCGGCGTTTCCGACAGCATATGCTCCCGGATGACGTTGCGGTAAGTGATCACGCCGGCACGCAAATCGCCGAGCACGCGCACGCTGGGCATCCAGCTCGTGGTGATGTCGACGGTGTTGGCATTCATCGACCGCATCTTCATGACGGCGAGCAGGCCCATGCCGGCCATCGCGACCAGCAGGAACGCCACGACACTGATGATCTTGGCGCGGATGGAAATAGTGGCGAGCATATGGAGTCTCTTTGTGCTGGCGCGGCGGCGCGTCCGGAAGCTTTACGAATCAACCTAAGGGAGCAGCACCGACATCCAACACCAGAGCACCTGAGCGGACGTTAACGACGACTCCGTACGAGTACGGAAGCCTGAAACAAGTGAACACGACGCTAAAAATGCCCTGCGCTCAGCGCATGAGCCCAAGCGCGTCGGAGAAAAACTCCGGCCCGCCGAAGTTTCCGGACTTCAAGGCGAGCAGCATGTCGCCTTTTTCAGCACCGACTGCACGCAGCACGGGGACGCCGGCTGCGATCTCCACCCCCACGAGAAATCCGGGAATCTTCAACCGGTCGACCACGGCGCCGGATGTCTCCCCGCCGGCGACGACCAGACGCTTCACGCCCGCCAGCACCAGCCCCTCGGCGATGTCGGCCATCGCCTGCTCGATGGCGTGGCCGGCCGCGTCGCGACCATGGCGCGCCTGGAGCGCGGCAACCTGATCTGGCGTCGAACTCGATGCGATCAGGACCGGACCGTCGGCCAATCGCGGCTTCGCCCAGGCCAGCGCGCGCTGCGCCTCGTCCTCGCCCGTAGTAATACGGTCCGGATCGAGATGAAACACCGGCATGACACGCTCGGCATTCGCGATCTGCTGGAGCGTCGCCTGCGAGCAGCTTCCGGCGAGGCAGGCCGCCGGTCCGCCGACCGCGGCGCCCGCATCGCTGCCTGCTGCGGTCGACTTGACCTTGCCGGTCGACACCAGCGCACGCGCGAGTCCAAGGCCGATGCCGGAGGCGCCGACCGACAGCCGGTGCTCGGCAGCGACGAGGCCGATGGCCTCGAGGTCGCGATCGAAGACGGCGTCGATGATCGCCGCGCCGATGCCCTTGCCCACGAGCTCGGCGAGCCGCGCCCGCACGGCATCCGCGCCGCGTGTGATGGTGGCGAGGTCGACGAGCCCGATTTCCGTCCTGCTCTGGCGCGCGAGCACGCGCACCAAATTGGAATCGTGCATCGGGTTGAGCGGATGGTCCTTCAGAGGGCTCTCGTTCAGCGGCACCGCGCCGACGAACAGATTGCCCTGGTAGACGGTGCGGCCGGTCTCCGGAAAGGCCGGCGTCACCAGCACGATCGGCTCGCCGCTATCGGCGCGCAGCGCGTCCATCACCGGGCCGATATTGCCTGAAACGGTGGAATCGAAGGTCGAGCAGATCTTGAACAGCACGTGGCTCGCACCGCGACCTCGCAGCCATGTCTCGGCCGCGCGCGAACGCGACACGGCAAGGCCGGCCTCGATCGAACGGCTTTTTAGCGACACCACGACGGCATCGACCTCGGGCAGCGCAAGATCGTCCGCGGGCACGCCGATGGTCTGCACCGTGCGCAGGCCCGCGCGCGTCAGCGTATTGGCGAGGTCGGAGGCGCCGGTGTAGTCGTCGGCAATGCAGCCAAGGGATATTTTCGCTGCAAGTGTCACGGCTTCACTCCCGCATAGGGCCTGAACCAGGCAAGGCCGTCGGTGGTCTTGCCGCGGGGATTATATTCGCAGCCGACGAAGCCGGCATAGCCGAGCCGGTCGAGCTCGTCGAACAGGAACGGATAGTTCAGCTCCTCGCCGTCGGGCTCGTTGCGCGAGGGAATGCTGGCGATCTGGATGTGGCCGATAACTGGCATCATCTCGCGCAGCCGCATCGTGACGTCGCCATGGATGATCTGGCAGTGATAGATGTCGAACTGGAGCTTCAGATTCGGAAGTCTCAATTCGTGGATCAGGTCGCGCGCGAAGCCGAAATCGTTGAGGAAGTAGCCGGGCACGTTGCGCGCATTGATCGGCTCGAGCACGATATCGATGCCATGCGGCGCGAAGAATTCCGCCGCCCACGCCACCGACTTGTAGAACGCCTCGATCGCGACGCGCTCGCCGCGATTGGCGATGCCCGCCATCAAATGTAGGCGCTTGACGCCGGTGGCCTTGGCGTAAGGCAGCGCGGTCTCGAGGCTTGCCTTGAGATCGGAAAAACGCGCCGGAAGCGCCGCAAAGCCTTTCTCGCCGGCGTTCCAGTCGCCCGGCGGCAGATTGAACAGCGCTTGCGTCAGGCCGTTGCGCTTGAGCCGCTCGCCGACAGCCTCGGCCGGATGCTCATAGGGAAAAAGAAATTCGACGGCGGTAAAGCCGGCTTGCGCTGCGGCGTCGAAGCGATCGAGGAACGGCACCTCGGTGAACATCATCGAGAGGTTGGCGGCAAAATTGGGCATTGGAATCCTCTCTACTTGTCGCCGGGAAGCTTGACGCCGGTGACCTGCGCATACATCCGCGCCACCGATGCGTCGTCGTCGCGGCCCATGCCGGCGGCCGACGTCATCAGGAACATCTGAAGCGCGGCAGCGGAGACCGGCACCGGGAATCTGGCGCTGCGCGCCATGTCCTGGATGATGCCGAGGTCCTTGACGAAGATCTCGACCGCACTCCTCGGTGTGTAGTCGCCGTCGAGAACGTGCGGCATGCGGTTCTCGAACATCCAGGAATTGCCGGCGGACGCCGTGATCACCTCATAGACCTTGCGGATGTCGAGGCCCTGCTTGGCCGCGAACGCGATCGCCTCGCTGGCGGCCGCGATATGCACGCCGGCGAGCAACTGATTGATCATCTTGAAGGCGGCGCCTTGGCCGGCTGCATCGCCGAGCTCGTAGAGCTTTGCGGCCATGGCATCGAGCGCGGGCCGCGCTTTCTCAAACGCAGCCGGACTGCCGGAGGCGAGGATCGTCAGCTCGCCTTGGGCTGCGCGCTGCGCACCGCCGGAGATCGGCGCATCCAGATAGTGCCGGCCGGTCGCCTCCAGCTGTTTTGCGAGGCGCCGTGCCACGTCAGGATCCATGGTGGCGGAGGATATGAAGACGCTATCCTTCGGCATGGTCTCGGCGGCGCCATCCTTGCCGAACAGGATCGTTTCGGTCTGCGCAGCATTGACGACGACGCTGACGACGATGTCCGCGTTCTTGGCAGCCTCGGCCGGCGTGCTGGCGCCGACGCCGCCGTCCGTCACGAAGCGTGCCACGGCCTCCGCCGAGACATCGCAGCCGGTGACGCCATGACCGGCGCGCTTCAGCGAGGCCGCCATGCCAAATCCCATCGAGCCGAGCCCGACGACGGCGATGCGCTGATTTTGTGAATTGGAGGCGGACATGCAACTGATCCTTGCGACGTTTCCCGGACGGCCGCCCTTTGCGGCAGCTTGGCAACCGAATAACACGGCTTGGCCGCGCTGCCAAAGCGTGAGACAAACGGACATGACGGCCATGAGAACTGAAACGAGTAACGAGACAAGGTTGCGCGAAAACATCTGCCGCTTCGGACGGTCCCTGTTCGAGCGTGGGCTGACGCCGGGCTCCTCCGGCAATATCAGCGTCAGGCTGGATGGCGGCGGCTGGCTGGTGACGCCGACCAATGCCTCGCTCGGCTTCCTCGATCCCGCAAAACTGTCGCGGCTGGATGAGCAGGGACGGCTGGTTTCGGGCGATGCGCCGACCAAGGAAGTTCCGCTGCACACCGCGCTCTACGACACGCGCGGAAGCGCGAAGGCGATCGTGCATCTGCACTCCACCCATTCGGTCGCGCTTTCGATGCTGCCGGAGATCGACCCGCGCGCCGTGCTGCCGCCGATGACGGCCTATTATTTGATGAAATGCGGCGCCACCGCGCTCGTGCCCTATTACCGCCCCGGCGATCCCGCGGTCGCCGATGCGATCAAAGGACTTGCCGGGAAATACTCATCCGTGCTGCTCGCCAATCACGGCCCGGTCGTCGCCGGCGACACGCTGGAAGCGGCGGTGTTCGCGACCGAGGAGCTGGAGGAGACGGCGAAGCTGTATCTGCTGCTGCGCGGGCTGAACCCGCGCTATCTCTCGCCGGAGCAAGTGACGGATCTGGTGAAGGTGTTCGGGGTCACGCTGCCGGAGCATGGGCACCAGCATTAGCGTCGTGCGGTTATGGACGGACCAACGCTGTCTCGCCCACCGCTGTCGTTCCCCGCGAAAGCGGGGAATCCAGTACGCCGCGGCTTCTCCGCATCTCTCTAGCGTCTCTGGAATACTGGATCGCCCGATCAAGTCGGGCGATGACACCGAGTATGTTGCACGAGCACTCCTCGCTACAGTCCCAGATACGCCTTCCTCACGTCGGGATTGCCCCCGATCTCCGCCGCGCTCCCCTGCATCAGCACGCGGCCGGTTTGCAGGATGTAGGCGCGGTCGGCGATCTCCAGGCACTCGGCCATGCGCTGCTCGACGATCAGAACGGTCATGCCGGCATCGCGGATGCGCTTCACGGCCTGGAAAATCTCGTCGACGAGTTTGGGCATGATGCCCTGCGAGGGTTCATCCAGCATCAACAGCCGCGGGCGCGTCATCAGCGCGCGGCCGATGGCGAGCATCTGCTGCTCTCCGCCGGAGAGCGTCTCGGCGCGCTGCTCGAGGCGTTCGGACAGGCGCGGGAACAGCTGGAAGACGAGATCGAGCGGCCTCTCGCGATCGGCCTCGCCGCGGTAGAGATAGCTGCCGAGGCGCAGATTGTCGCGCACGGAGAGGCGCGGAAACAGGCGGCGGTTCTCCGGCACGTAGGCGATGCCGGTGGCGGTGATGTGATGCTGCGCCATGCCGTCGAGGCGCTTGCCGTCGAACGTCACCGTGCCCGAACGCGGGCGCTCGGCGCCGGCAATGGATTTCAGCAGCGTCGACTTCCCTGCGCCGTTGGCGCCGGCGACGCAGACGATCTCGCCCTTGGCAACCTCAATACTGACCGCGGAGATCGCGACCAGGCCCTGATAGGCGGTCGTGACTTCATGCACTGACAGCATGACGATCTCCCAGATAGGCCTTGATCACTTTGGGATCGCGGACGACGTCAGTGGGCTTGCCCTCGACCAGCACCTTGCCGAGATCGAGCACGATGGCGCGATCGACCAGCGGCATCACTATTTCCATGACATGCTCGACCATCAGCACGGTGATGCCGGCGTCGCGCACCTTGCGCACCAGCGCAACGCCCGTCTGCGCCTCGGTCGGCGTCAGGCCGGTGAGGACTTCGTCGAGCAACAACAATTTTGGTTCGGTCGCAAGCGCACGCGCGACTTCGAGGCGGCGCTTCTCGGCCGGCACCAGGTCGCTCGCGAGCACGTCGGCACGCGCGGCAAGGCCGGTGAACTCCAGCACCTCATGCGCCTTGCGGCGGGCTTCGCGCATCACGGTGTTGCGCATGAGCGCACCGACGATGACGTTGTCGATGACGGTCATGGTCTCAAAACTCTTGACCACCTGGAAGGTACGACCGACGCCGCGCTGGCAGCGTTCCGCCGCCGGCAGGGCCGTGACGTCTTCGCCGTCGAACCAGATTGAGCCTTGCGTCGGCGGCAGCACGCCGGCGATGAGGTTGAACAGCGTCGACTTGCCGGCGCCGTTGGGACCGATCAGGCCGACGATCTCGCCGCGGCCGACCGAGATCGAGACATCGCTGTTGGCGACGAGACCGCCAAAGCGCTGCCAGACTCCGCGGGTTTCAAGGAGCGCGGTCATCGCGTGGCTCCTTTCGCTTTTGACCGGGAGAACAGGCTCACCAGACCCCGCGGCAGGGCCAGCGAGATCGCCACGATCAGCGCGCCGTAGACGATGAGATCGACGCCGCGGCCGGAGCCGCCGATATAGGAGCGCGTCAGCTCCGTCATCGGGATCAGGATGGCCGCCCCTAACACGGGTCCCCAGAGCGTGCCGATGCCGCCGAGCACGGCGGGCAGCGCCATCAGCAGCGAGAATTGGAAGCCCATCACGCTCTCAGGATCGATATAGGCGAGGAACTGCGCATAGAAGGCGCCGCCGATGGCAACGAGGAAAGCGGAGACGGCCGCCGCGCCCATCTTGGAGTTGAACACGACGACGCCGAGGCTCTCGGCCGCTTCCGGGTTGTCCTTTACCGCGCGCCACCAAAAGCCCCATTTGGAATCTTCCAGCCACCAGGTGACGAACCAGGCGACGCTGCACAGCACCAGCGCGAAGTAGAAGTACGGCAGCTTGCTGCGCATGAACTGGAATTTCAACCAGCTGTCGCCACGCACGGGAATGGTGATTCCCATCGCAGCCCCCGCCCACTCCCAGTTCTGGAACAGGAGCAGCCCAATTTCCGCGATGACGATGGTCGCGATCACGAAGTAATGGCCGCGCAGGCGGAAGAAGGGATAGCCGAGCCCCATCGCGATGACGGCCGCGATCACGCCACCGGCGAGCATGCCGAACCAAGGCAGCACGCCGAATTTGGTGAACAGCAGCTCGGTGGTGTAGGCGCCGATACCGAAATAGAGCGCGTGGCCCAGCGAGATCTGCCCGCAATAGCCGGACAGGATGTTCCAGCTCTGCGACAGCGCCGCATACATCAGGGTCAGGATCAGGATGTTCTGGACATAGACGTCCTTGATGAACAGCGGGGCGAGTGCGGCCAGCGCGGCCAGCACCGCGGCGATGACGAGGTCGCGGCGGCGCCGCGCGGCAAAATGCTTGTCCATCACATCGACCCGAACAGGCCGCGCGGCCGGATAAAGACGACGAGCAAATAGACGGCGTAGATGCCGACCGATTTCAGCGAAGGCGGCAGCACCAATGCGGTGGTCGCTTCGACGAGGCCGACGATGATGCCGCCGGCGAAGGCGCCGAACACGCTGCCGAAGCCGCCGAGCGCCACCGTCACATAGGCGATCAGCGCAAAGGAGGCGCCGACGTCGGGATAGATGTAGAAGAACACCGCCATGATCGCGCCGGCCAGACCGACCAGCGCGGCGCCGAGGCCCCAACCGAACGCGAACACGCGGTTCTTGTCGATGCCGACGAGGGCGACCGCACCGGGGTCTTCACGGGTGGCTTCAAGCGCGCGGCCGAAGTCGGTGCGGTGGATGAAGAAATAGAGGCCGGCAAAGGCGAGAATCGAGACCAGCGCACCGATCAGCTGCGGCTCCGGCAGGAAGATGCCGGCGAACGAGATGGTTTTGCCGCCGAGCCAGGATTGCGGAATGCTGCGATAGTCCGGCGTGAAAAAGAACTGCGCCAGCCCGCGCATCAAGATGGCCAGACCGAAGGTCGTGAAGATCTGCACCATGCCGGCGTTGGCCTTGGCGCGCATGGCGAAGCGCACGACCAAGAGGTAGACCACCGCCCCGAATACGAACATTGCCGCAGCGACCAACGGTGCCGAGAGCAAGGGGTCGATGGCGAAGAACGTGAACAGGAAGAAGGACACGTACATCGCGATCATCAGGAACTCGCCATGGGCGAAGTTCGTGACGTCCATCAGACCGAAGATCAGCGCGAGGCCGACGGCGATCAGTCCGTAGAGCAGGCCCATCAAAAGGCCGCTCGCGAGACTCTGGATAATGGCTTGGGCTGTCACCGGTTTTGCGCCTCTGCTCGTGCGTTACTCCGATGTCGTCCTGGCGAAAGCCAGGACCCATTACCACAACTCCCTTGATGGGATGAGCGGCAGCCGAACATCGCAAAACGCCTGCCTGTGGTTATGGGTCCCGGATCTGCGCTTCGCTCGTCCGGGACGACTGGGGGAGATATCTCGCCGCTTACTTCATCGGCCAGATCGCCTCGGCGATCGCGGCCTGCGGCGGGAAGATGGTGACGAACTTGCCGCCGATATATTGCAGCAGCACCGGGTCGGCGTCGTTGTTCTGGCCGGCTTCGTCGAACTTGACGCGCTTCCAGGGCATGATGGTCTGCTCGCCCGGAATGTCGGTCGCGGCCAGCGCGTCGCGGATCTTCTCGCCGTCCGTCGACTTGGCGCGGTTGATGGCGTCGGCGAGGATGATCAGTCCCATGAACTGGCGCGAGGTGAGATCGTTGAAATCCTTGCCGGACCGGGTCTTGAACATCTCGTTGATCTTGCCGACCATCGGGCGCTTCTGCGCCAGATCGAGCGAGAAGGTGCCGCGCGAGATCACGCCTTCGAGCTTGTCGCCGACGGCGTCGTAGAGCGCCTTCTCGGAGAAGCCGGCATCCTGCGCCACGATCGCGTTCGGCTTGTAGCCGAGCTCGGCCATGGTCTTGACCAGGAGGATGCCGTCGGTGGTGTAGCTCGAGGGCATCAGCACGTCGGCGTTCGCAGACTTGAGCTGCTGCACCTCGGCCGACAGCGACGGCGAGTTGGCGCGGTACTTGATGTCCGAGACGATCTTGTAGCCGCGCTCGCCGGCGATCTTGGCCTGGGCGTTGCCGGAATCGGTGCCGAAGATGGTGTCCTCGTGGAACAGCGACAGCGTCTCGATCTTGGTGCCCTTCTTCTTCAACGCATCGAAGAAGTCGAACATCGCGGCCGAGTACATCTCGTCGTGCGGGGAGGCACGGAAGTAATATTTCAGGCCGCGCCGATGCAGGCTCGGCGAGGAGTTGTCCGCGGAGACGAACGGGATCTGGTAGCGTTCGCAGATCTGGCTGACGGTGACGGCGACCGCGCTCTGGTAGGTGCCGATGATGGCGGCGACCTTCTCCTGGGTGATCAGGCGCTCGGCCTCGGCGCGGCCCTTCTGCGGATCGGCCTGGTGGTCGGCGAACACGAGACGGATTTTAGCGCCGCCGAGACCCGGCAGGCCCTCGCCCTTGGCCAGCGGCAGGTCGAAATCGGTGGCCTTGTTGATGACCTCGAGCGCGGTCTCGTAGGCCTTCTGCGCGTCGACGCCCTGCTGGGCGCTGCCGCCCGAGAACGGATAGATCACGCCGATCACGACTTCGGTGGTCTGCGCGCGGGCCGCCAGCGGCACCAGCGCGGCCGTAGCGGTGGCTCCTAACAGCACATCGCGGCGAGTGATCGTCATGGCAAAGTCCCCTGTTACTGAATTTCGGCTGATCGAATGAAGCGGTTGATGGATGTGGTAAAGCCCGAAGAAGCAGCAAGAGCTGCCCACTAAATCACGGCCATGGTCCTGTTCTTGAGATCCGTTACGAGCATCAGGCCGGGCGAATGCGTGATCGCGAACGGCAGCCTCGCAGCATTGATGACCGATTGCGGCGTCACGCCGCAGGCCCAGAACACCGGGATTTCGTCGTCGGCGACCGGCACCGGGTCGCCGTAATCGGGCTTGGCGATGTCCTTGATGCCGATCAGGTGCGGATGGCCGAGATGCACGGGCGCGCCGTGCACGGCCGGATAGCGCGAGGTGATCTGCACCGCGCGGATCGCATCCGCCGGCTTGAACGGACGCATCGACACCACCATGGGGCCGGCGAAGGGACCGGACTCGCCGCAGGCGATATTGGTGCGATACATCGGCACGCGGACATTGCGCTCGATGTGGCGGATCGGCATGCCCTCGTCGAGCAGCGCCTCTTCGAAGGAGAAGGAGCAGCCGAGCACGAAGGTCACGAGATCATCGCGCCAGTAGCTCGCCACGTCGGTCGGCTCGTCGACCACCTCACCGTCGCGCCAGACGCGATAGCGCGGCACGTCGGTGCGGATATCGAGATCGGCGCCCAGTGCCGGGATGTGCGGGCTGCCGACGTCGGACATGCCGATGATCGGGCACGGCTTGGGATTGAGTTGGCAGAAGCGGTGAAAGGCGCCGGCATATTCCGCCGGCAGGATTGCCAGATTGCCTTGGACGAAGCCGGGGGCAATTCCGGCGGTGGAAGCGACCAGCCCCTCGCGATAGGCGAGCCGCGCCTTGCGGCTCGGAAGGGCGTCGGGCGTTTCAGTCTGCTGCGCTGCCACCAAAACAGTCATGTAATCGACCTGCCTATAAACTCGACAAAGACAGCCAACACCAAGCGTGCTATAAAGTCTAATCGTCCTTTCTAATGGATATCGATAAATCTTATTTATCGGTGGGGAAGATCTTTCCAATGCTGGACTTCAGGTCGATCGAGACGTTCCTGTGGGTTGTGAAACTCGGCAGCTTCCGCGGGGCCGCGGCGCGCCTCAATACGACCCAGCCGGCGATCTCCCAGCGCATTGCCCAGCTCGAGCGCGAGATGGGCGTGAAGCTGCTCAACCGCGACCATCGCGTGGCCTCGCCGACGCCGAGCGGCCGGCAGATGATGGTCTACGCGGAGAAGCTGATCGGGCTGCGCGCCCAGATGATGGCCGAGGTCGGCGACCGCTCGGCGATGCGCGGCGTGATGCGGCTCGGCGTCGCCGAGACCATCGTGCATACCTGGCTGCCGCGACTGGTGAAGAGCATGAACGAGATCTATCCCAACCTGTCGCTGGAGATCGAGGTCGACATCACGCCGAACCTCACCGCGCGCCTGCTTGCGCAGGAGATCGAGCTGGCGTTCGTGGTGGGGCCGCTGTCAGCCTCGGGCGTGCACAACCGCGTGCTCGCGGATTATCCGATCGGCTTCCTTGCAAGCCCGTCGCTTGGGCTCGGCAACGGTCCGGTGACGCGCGCCGAGCTCGCGCGGTTTCCGATCATCACCTTTCCGCGCAAGACGCGGCCCTACGAGGTCGTGCGTGAGGTGTTCGACCGGCCCGAGCTGCCGCCGATCCGCCTGCACGCCTCCGCATCGCTCGCGACCGTCATCCACATGGCCGTCGAGGGGCTCGGCATCGCCGTGATTCCGGATGCCATCGTCGAGAACGAGCTCGCCGACGGGCGGCTGCAACTGCTCGACACGGATCTCGTGATCGCGCCGCTGACATTCACGGCGAGCTGGCTCGCCTCGCCCGACGTCGTGGCGGTGGAGCGCGTCGCCGAGCTTGCATGTCAGATTGCGCAGAGCAGCCTCGCGGTTGACGCGCCTGCGCCGGCGCGGCATTGAAAAAGGCGCCGGACCACCGAGAGAATGACCGCATGAGCCGAGCCGCCACCAATCTGCAAATCGATTCCGCCCGCCTCTGGGGCTCCATCCACGAGACCGCGCAATTCGGCGCGACGGCCAAGGGCGGTGTGCGGCGGCTGACGCTGAGCGCCGAGGACAAGCAGGTGCGCAACTGGTTCCGCAAGGCCTGCGAGGACGCCGGCCTCGAAGTGCACACCGATGCGCTCGGCTCGCAGTTCGGCCTGCGCAAGGGCCGCGACATGTCGAAGCTGCCCGTCGGGATCGGCTCGCACCTCGACACCCAGCCCACCGGCGGCAAGTATGACGGCATTCTGGGAACGCTTGGCGCGCTCGAAGTCATCCGCACGCTGAACGATGCCGGCATCGAGACCGAGGCGCCGATCTGCGTCGTCAACTGGACCAACGAAGAGGGCTCGCGCTTCGCCCCCGCCATGATGGCTTCCGCGGCCTATGTCGGCGACTTCACCACCGACGACATCCTGTCGCGCAAGGACGTCGAAGGCGTCACCGTCGGCCAGGCGCTCGACGGCATCGGCTATCGCGGCGACAAGCCGGTCGGCTTCCAGAAGCTCGGCTGCTTCGTGGAATTGCACATCGAGCAGGGGCCAATCCTGGAAGCCGAAGGCAAGACCATCGGCGTGGTCGATTCCGGCCAGGGCGTGCTCTGGTACGACGGCAAGATTTCCGGCTTCGAGAGCCATGCGGGATCGACGCCGATGCCGCTGCGGCGCGATGCGCTCGCCACGCTCTCCGAGATCGTGCTGGCGATGGAAGCCATCGCCAGGAAGCACGGGCCGAAAGCGGTCGGCACCATCGGCGAGGCCGTGATCGCAAACCCCTCGCGCAACGTCATCCCCGGCGAGATCGCCTTCACCATGGATTGCCGCAGCGCCGATGGCACGATCATGGACGCGCTCGATCGCGATCTCCGCGCGGCCATCTCGGAGATCGCCGCGCGCCGCAAGGTCGAGGTCAAGATCGATCTGGTCTGGCGCAAACCGCCGACGCATTTCGATCCCAAATTGATTGCAGCGGTGGAGAACGCGGCCAAGACGCTCGGCTATTCCTCTCGCCGCATCACCTCCGGCGCCGGCCACGACGCCTGCAACCTCAACACCATCATGCCGGCGGCAATGGTGTTCGTGCCCTGCAAGGACGGCATCAGCCACAACGAGCTGGAAGACGCGACGCAGCCGGATTGCGCGGCCGGCACCAACGTCCTGATGCATACCGTGCTGGCGATCGCCGGCGTCGCAGCCTGACCGGAGAGAACCATGCGCGGAGTTTTCGTCGACGCCAATGAAGCTCTCGCCGTGATCATGGAGCGGCTGGAGCAGCCTGGTGATCCCAAGATGCGGATCCACAGGGATCCCGACATCAAGCCCGAGCAATATCCTGAAATCCTTGATGGCGCCGAGATCGCGATCGTCGACCACACCGCACTGCCGACCGAGGTCGCGAAGCAATGCGCGGGCCTCAAGCACGTCGTGTTCCTCGGCACCGGCGCGCGCAGCTACATGAATCCGGAGGAGCTTAGCCAGCTCGGTATCTCCGTCCATCTGATCAAGGGCTATGGCGATACCGCTGTGGCAGAATCCGCGATCGCGCTGATGTGGGCCTCGGCCCGCGTCATCGCGATGATGGATCGCGAGATGCGCGGCGGCAACTGGCTGCGCGAGGACGGCATGCAGCTCACCGGCAAGACGCTTGGCCTGATCGGCTTCGGCGGCATCGCCGCCGAGGTCGCACGCATCGCCTCGGGCAGCGGCATGAAGGTGATCGCCTGGAACCGTTCGCCGAAGAGCCATCCGGGCGTGGAATTCGCCGATCTCGATACGGTGTTGGCTAAGAGCGACGTCGTCTCGCTGCACCTGCTGCTCAACGACGAGACGCGCGGCATGATCAACCGCGAGAAGATTTTTGCGATGAAGCCCGGTGTCATCCTCATCAACACCGCCCGCGCCGCCGTCGTCGACGAGGCCGCGATGATCGACGCGCTGAAGTCAGGGCACATCCGCCATGCCGGCCTCGACGTCTTCAACATCGAACCGCTGCCCGGCGATCATCCGCTGACGAAGATTCCGAACGTGACGCTGTCGGCGCATTCGGCGTTTCGCACGCCGGAGGCGAGCGAGAACCTCATTCATGCGGCATGGGAGCACTGCCGCAGGATCGTGAAGGGATAAGAGCAACAACAATGGCCGATTACCGCACTATCAAGGCACAGCCTCTCACCAACGTCATCCGCGCCATCGTCAAGGCCGGCGGCTCTACGGACCGCGAGGCCGAGCTGGTATCCACCAACCTGGTCGAAGCCAATCTCAGGGGACACGATTCGCACGGCGTCGGCATGATCCCGCGCTACGTCCAAAGTGTCACCACGGGCGGCCTCGCCGTGAACCAGCACGTCAAAATCGTGCTCGACACTGGTCCGCTTCTCACCCTCGACGGCCTCACGGGCTATGGCCAGGTGATCGGACATGAAGCGATGGAGCTGGCGGCTGAGCGCGCCAAGCGCAACGGCGTGTGTCTCGTCGGCCTGTCGAACTCGCACCACATCGGCCGCATCGGCCACTGGGCCGAGCAGTGCATTGACCACGGGCTGGTATCGATCCACTTCGTCAACGTGATCTCGCGCCCGATCGTGGCGCCGTGGGGCGGCAGCGATGGGCGCCACGGCACCAATCCGTTCTGCGTCGGTATCCCGCGCAGGGGCAAGGACCCGATCGTGCTCGACTTCGCCACCAGCAGGATCGCGCAGGGCAAGACCCGCGTCGCCCACAACAAGGGCGTCGAGCTTGAGCCCGGCACCATCATCGACAATGAAGGCAAGCCGACCAACAACCCGCGCTACACCGTGATCCCGCCGCACGGCGCCATCCTGCCGTTCGGCGAGCACAAGGGTTCGGGCCTCGCGCTGGTGTGCGAAATCCTCGGGGGCGCGCTCTCCGGCGGGCAGGCGGTCAAGGGCCCGTCCGACGGCAAGTACAACGTCCTCAACGGCATGCTCTCGATCATCATTGACCCGGGCAAGCTCGGCACCGCCGAGAACCTTGCGCGCGAAGTCGAGAGTTTCGTCGCCTGGCACACCGGCTCGCCGCCTGCCCCCGGCGTCGACAAGGTGAAGATCGCCGGCGAGCCCGAGCGCGAGACGAAGATGAAGCGGCTGGCTGAGGGTATTCCGGTCGACCCCACGACCTGGCAGGAGATTTTGGAGGCCGGGAAGAAGTTCGGGCTCAACCAGGCGGCGATCGAGAAGATCGTCGGTTAGGCCTATCGGCGTCGTCCCGGCGAAGGCCGGGACCCATAACCACAGGACGTGGTTATGCGAAGACTCGGAGTTGGCAAATTCGCGCAACAACCTCGACACGGAGTATGGGTCCCGGCCTTCGCCGGGACGACGCCTTGGTTGGCAACTCGGCCTAATCCACCATCTCCGCGACCGCTTTGCCGCAGGCCGTCGTGTCCGCGTTGCCGCCGAGGTCCTTTGTGCGCAACGTGCGCTCGGCGAGCGTGCGCTCGATCGCGTCGACGATCGATCGGCCCGCATCCTTCTCGCCGAGATGCTCGAGCATCATCGCACCCGACCAGATCGCGCCGATCGGGTTGGCGATGCCCTGCCCCGCGATGTCGGGCGCCGAGCCATGCACCGGCTCGAACACCGACGGGAAATCGCCCTCGGGGTTGATGTTGCCCGACGGCGCGATGCCGATCGTGCCGGTGCAGGCCGGGCCGAGGTCGGAGAGGATGTCGCCGAACAAATTGGAGCCGACCACGACGTCGAACCAGTCCGGATGCAGCACGAAGTTCGCGGTGAGGATGTCGATGTGGTACTTGTCCCACTTCACGCCCGGAAACTTCTTGGCCATCGCCTCCACGCGCTCGTCCCAATAGGGCATGGTGATGGAGATGCCGTTGGACTTGGTCGCCGAGGTCAAATGCTTCTTCGGCCGCGACTGCGCGAGCTCGAAGGCAAACTTCAGGATGCGGTCGACGCCCACGCGGGTCATCACCGTCTGCTGCGTCACGAATTCGCGGTCGGTGTCAGGGAACATGCGGCCGCCGACGGAGGAATACTCGCCTTCGGTGTTCTCGCGCACCACCCAGAAATCGATGTCGCCGGGCTTGCGGCCCGCCAGCGGCGACGGCACGCCGGGCATCAGCCGCACCGGACGCAAATTCACATACTGGTCGAACTCGCGGCGGAACTTGATCAGCGAGCCCCAGAGCGAGACGTGATCCGGAATCTTGGCCGGCCAGCCGACCGCGCCGAAATAGATGGCATCGTGCTTGCCGATCTTTTCCTTCCAATCGTCCGGCATCATCTGGCCGTGCTTCTCGTAATACTCCCAGGACGAGAAGTCGAAATGGTCGAAATGCAGCGACACCCCGTGCTTCTTCGCCGCTGCCTCCAGAACGCGCAGGCCTTCAGGCATCACTTCCTTGCCGATGCCGTCGCCGGGAATGACTGCGATCCGGTATTGTTTCTTGCTCATCGAGAACGTCCCTGGTTGGTCCGGCAGCCGCCGCCTTTTTGACCGCACTGCAATGGACCAAACGCGGCGGCAGTGCAACGCTGCACTGCAATGTTGACCGTGGCGCGGCCAACCGCCTACTGATTTCATGCTGTTCCCACCGAGCGAGTAAATCCCATGGATCTGCATCTGCGTGGCAAGCGCGTCCTGATCACGGGCGCGTCCAAGGGCATTGGCGCAGCGGCCGCCGAGGCATTTGCCGAGGAAGGCTGCCATCTCCTGCTCGCCGCGCGCAGCGGCGATCAGCTCAAGTCTCTGGCCGAGCGCTTGCGCTCCGCGCACCAGATCGATGCCGCCACGAGCATCGTGGATTTGCGCAAGAGCGAGGATTTGACGCGGCTGGCGAAAGAAGCCGCCGACATCGACGTGCTCGTCAACAATGCCGGCGACATCCCGGGCGGCTCCATCGACAAGATCGACGAGGCGACCTGGCGGCACGCCTGGGAATTGAAAGTGTTCGGCTACATCAATCTGACGCGGCAAATCTACGCGCAGATGAAGGCGCGCGGGCACGGCGTCATCGTCAACGACATCGGCGCTGCCGGCGAGAAATTCGACGCCAACTATATCTGCGGCAGCGCCGGCAACGCCGCGCTGATGGCCTTCACCCGCGCGCTCGGCGGCAAGAGCCTCACCGACAACATCCGCGTGGTCGGCATCAATCCCGGCCCTGTCGGCACCGACCGCCACGTCACGCTGCTGAAGACGCGGGCCAAGCACCAGTTTGGTGACGAGAGCCGCTACAAGGAATTCCAGAAGAGCCTGCCGCTCGGCAGGCCTGCGCATGCCCGCGAGATCGGCGATCTCATGGCGTTCCTGGCATCGGATCGCGCCGGCTATACGTCCGGCGTGATCTACACGGTGGATGGCGGCATCAGTGCGGGATGGGGTTAGTTGACGCCTGTCGCTCCCGCACCACACACCGTCGTTGCGAGCGTAGCGAAGCAACCCAGACTATCTCCGCGGGGGCAATCCTGAATTGCTTCGCCGCGCTCGCAATGACGGAATAACAAGGAGTAAGATAATTGTCTGAAGACCTGATCCGCGAAACCGCCTGCGTCATCGTCGACAGACTGCGGTCCGGCGACGTCTCGCCGATCGAGCTTCTGGATGTGCTCGAGAAGCGCATCAGTGAGGTCGATAGCAAGGTCAACGCGCTGCCGACGCTGTGCTTCGATCGCGCGCGGGACAGCGCCAAGGCGCTGATGCGGAAGCCGGCCGGTGCGCGCGGGCTGCTCGCGGGCCTGCCGGTGCCGATCAAGGACCTGACCGACGTTGCAGGCGTGCTGAACACCCAGGGCTCGCCGATCTACCGGAACAATATTCCCGCGAAGTCCGACCTCATGGTCGAGAACCTCGAAGGCAACGGGGCGGTTGTCTACGCCAAATCCAACACGCCCGAATTCGGCGCCGGCGCCAACACCTTCAACGAGGTTTTTGGCGCCACTCTCAATCCCTGGGATACATCGAAATCGGCCGCCGGCTCCTCAGGCGGCGCGGCGGTGGCGCTTGCCACCGGCATGGCCTGGCTCGCGCAAGGCTCCGACATGGGCGGCAGCCTGCGCAGCCCTGCAAGCTTCTGCGGCATCGTCGGCATGCGGCCGAGCATCGGCCGCGTCGCGCACACGCCGAAGGCGGGCATCGACCGCAATCTCGGCGTGCAGGGGCCGATGGCCCGCAATGTCGAGGACCTCGCGCTGCTGCTCGATGCCATGAGCGGCGACTATGCTGCCGACCCGCTGTCGCTGCCGGCGCCTGCGACCTCGTTCCTGACGGCGGCACGGTCGGGCAGCAAGCCGAAGCGCATCGCCTATTCGCCCGATCTCGGCATCACGCCCGTCGATCCCGAGGTGAAAGCGATCACGCGCAAGGCGGCGGAACGCTTCGCCGAGGCCGGCGCCATTGTCGAGGAGGCGCATCCGGACTGGCGCGAAGCGCACGAATGCTTCCACGTGCTGCGTGCCTTCGATTTTGCGATCAGCAAGGCACAACTGCTGCGCACCAAGCGCGATTTGCTCAAGCCCGAAGTGATCTGGAACATCGAGGAAGGCCTCAAGCTCACCGTCGAGCGTCTCGAGCGCGCAGAGGCACAGCGCGTCGGCATGACCGCCCGCGCGATCGAGTTCTTCAAGACCTACGACCTGCTGCTGGTGCCGACTACGATCGTGCCGCCCTTCCCGGTCGAGCACCGTTATGTCGCCGAATGCGCCGGCAAGAGATTCGACAATTACGTCGAGTGGCTCGGCATCGTCTACGCCATCACGCTGGCCTGCTGCCCTGCGCTGTCACTACCTTGCGGCTTCACGGCGTCGGGTCTGCCGGTCGGCCTGCAGGTCGTCGGCGCACCGCGGAGCGACGCGCAGGTGATCGCGGGCGCAAGGGTGCTGGAGGACGTTTTGGGCCTGCGCGGCACGACGCCGATTGATCCGAAGGTGAAGAAGTAGAGTGCTCGTGCCCGGACGCAGCGCAGCGCCTCTTCGGCGGTGCGGCTGCAGAGCCGGGGTCCATGCCCCCTACGACCTCCCATGTCTCCCTGGGTCGCGGCACAGCGCTATCGCGCTGCGCCTTGTCCGGGACACGGGATCTCACCTCGCGCTCCCCGCCTCCAGGCTCCGGCTGTAGCGCGACATCGCGAAACAGAAGACAAAATAGATCGCGGCGACAAAGATGTAGACTTCGACGGAGAATTGCTGCCACGCCGGATCGATGATCGCGGTCTTGGCCGTCGTCAGCAGGTCGAAGATACCGATGATCAGGACGAGGCTGGTGTCCTTGAAGAAGGCGATAAAGGTGTTGACCAGCGGCGGGATGACGTGGCGGATCGCCTGCGGCAAGACGATCAGCCGATGCTTGCGCCAGTAAGACAGCCCCAGTGCATCCGCCGCCTCATACTGCCCGCGCGGCACGGCCTGAAGTCCACCGCGGATGATTTCGGCCAGATAAGCGCCCGCGAACAGGATGATCGCGATCTGTGCGCGCAGCAGTTTGTCGATATTGAAGCCACTGGGCATGAACAGCGGAAACATCACGCTCGCCATGAACAGCAGGCTCACCAGCGGCACCCCGCGGATCAGCTCGACATAGAGCACGCTGATGGAGCGGACCGCCGGCAATTTCGAACGTCGGCCGAGTGCAACGAGGATGCCGAGCGGGAAGCCGCATGCCAATCCGAACGTCGCCAGGATCAGCGTCACGGGCAAGCCACCCCAGCGGTCCTGCGAGACGAAGGACAGGCCGAGCACGCCGCCCCACATCAGCAGGCTGATCAGCGCCAGCGTACCGATCCAGAGAAAGACCAGTTCGCGCCGCCAGAAGGCACGGCGGGTCGAGAGATAGAACAACGCGATGAACAGTACGACGGCCAGCGCCGGCCGCCACTGCTCGTCGAACGGATAGGTGCCGAACAGGATGAAGCGGTATTTTTCGGGAATGATCGCCCAGCAGGCGCCGAGGCCCCGTACCGCCTTGCAGGCGCTGGAGTCGTTTGCCGGTGTCAGCCAGACCGCGTTGGCGATGCCCCATTGCGCGAAGCTGAAGATGCCCTTTGCGAGCACCGCCAGCAGCACGATCGAGAGGATGCCGTTCGGGATCGACGAGAACAGATTGGTGCGCAGCCAGCGCAGCACCGGGTTGCCCGTTTGCGGACGGCGGGCGGCGCGCGGTGCGTCCGGAATGTCGGCGATCGCCGTCATGCTCAGCGCTCCACCAGTGCGATGCGCGAATTGTACCAGTTCATGAAGAAGCTGATGCCGAGGCTGATGGTCAGAAACACCGCCATGATCAGCGCGATCGCCTCGATCGCCTGTCCGGTCTGGTTCAGCGTGGTGTTGGCGATCGAGACCACGTCCTGGTAGCCGATCGCGACCGCGAGCGAAGAGTTCTTGGTCAAATTGAGGTACTGGCTCGTCATCGGCGGCACGATCACGCGCAGCGCCTGCGGCAGGATGATCTGCCGCAGCATGAAGCTGCGGCGCAGGCCGAGCGCGTTGGCGGCATCCCATTGCCCGCGCGGCACCGACTGGATGCCGCTGCGCACGATCTCGGCGATGAAAGCCGAGGTGTAGGTGACGAGCGCGATCAGCAATGCAAAATATTCCGGCGCAAGCGTCAGCCCGCCGACGAAGTTGAAACCGCGCAGCTCAGGCCATTCAATCGTCCAGGATACGCCGCGCAGCAACGACACCGCCACCGGCAGCATGACAACGAGGCCGAGCGCAAAGGGCCAGGCGGGCCGCGGCTTGCCGTCGCGCATCTGCTGGGCGATCAGCCATCGCCGGATGACATAGAGCGCCGCACAGCCCAGAACGGCGGTGCCGAGCACCCAAAGCTGCATCGGCCCGAGCGGAATCGCCGGCAGGATCAGGCCGCGATTGGACAGGAAGACTCCCTCGACCGGCCGCCAAGCCGCCCGCGCGGCCGGCAGCGCCTGCATCAGCACGTACCAGAACAGCAGTTGAAGCAGCAGCGGGATGTCTCGGAGCGCTTCGACATAGACGGCGGCAAGCCGCGACAGCAACCAGTTCGCCGACAGCCGCGAGATGCCGATCAGCGCACCCAAAATGGTCGCCAGCACGATGCCGATCACCGCGACACGCAAGGTGTTGGCGACGCCGACAATGAAGGCCCAGAGGTAGCTGTCTCTCGGATTGTAGGCGAGCAGGCTGTCGGAAATGGGCATGCCCGCTTCGCGGCCGAGGAAGGCAAAGCCGGTCGTGATGCGGCGGGCCGAGAGATTGGTGACGGTGTTGGACCAGAGGAAGGCGACGACCCCGACGACGATCCCGACAACCAGGACCTGCCAGAACAGACCGTTCAATTCGTTGCGCCCGAACGCGAAGAAGCGGCGGCGCGGCGGCGGTCTGGGGTGATCGGAGGTCACAGCACAAAAACCCCTTGTTGAAATGCAGCGATTTCCGGCGGCGCACGTCAACTGTTGCACCAAACACTAAATCGTGCAACAAATGTTTCATGGTCGAGCCCGCGAAATCCTCGCCGCTGAGCGAACTGCGCATCGCATTGCCATCGCTCCCGATGCGCTTGCAGGAGGTCGGCCGTTTCGTCGCCGCCAATGATTACGACGCCACCACCCGGTCGATGCGCGATCTCGCAGCGGTTGCCGGTGCCGACCCCGCCGCGTTCACGCGGCTCGCCAAGGCGATCGGCTATTCCGGCTGGGACGAATTGCGGGCGGCGCTGACGGAGGCACGGCGTCCGTCGGAGATCGCGCCGTTTTCCGTCCGCGCCAAGAGCCGCCGTCACGGTCCGAATGCCGACGTCACACTCGTTACCGACAAGCTCGAGGCCGAAGGCGCCGGCCTTCCGCGCATTCCTGCGCAGCCTGTCGTGGAAGCCGCCCGCGCGCTCAACGACGCAAAGCGGATCTGGATCGCGGGCTATCGTAGCTGCCGCAGCGTTGCAGAGCTGCTGAACTACGAGCTCCGGCTGTTTCGTCCCGAACAGGTGCAACTCGTCGGCGTGTCCGGCCCCGACGATCTCGATCTCGGCGCCTTCCGGCCTGGTGAGGCCGTCATCGTCATCGGCTTCATGCCCTACACCCACGCCAGCGTCCGTGTCGCACAAGCCGCTCATCGTGCCGGCACAATGCTGATCGCGATAGCCGACAGTCTTTCGGCGCCAATGGCCGAGGGTGCTGATCACGTGCTGCTGTTCGAGGCGGCCTCGTCGCCCGGCTTTTTCCCGAGTCTCACCGGCGCCATTGCAATCGCGCAGTCGCTCGCCGCAGTGACGTTCTCGCTCGGCGGCAAGGCTGCGAAGAAGCGCCTGGAGAATACCGAGGCGCGGCTCGCTGCGGCCTCCATTTACGTCCCAGAGAAAGGTTGACCCATGGCCGCCCGCACCAGCCGCGTGCTGCATCGCTCGTTGCGTGAGACGCCACCCAAGGCGATCGGCGGCGAAGGCGTTTATCTCTTCGCCGAGGACGGTCGGCGCGTGATCGACGCGTCCGGCGGCGCGGCGGTCTCCTGCCTCGGCCATCAGCATCCCCGCGTGATCGCGGCGATGGCGAAGCAGGCTTCGACACTGGCCTATGCGCACACCGCCTTCTTCTCCTCCGAGCCGGCGGAGGCGCTGGCCGAGAGGCTGGTCGGGCACGAGCCAGGCGGTCTCGCCTACGCCTATTTCGTCAGCGGCGGATCGGAAGCGATCGAGGCCAGCATCAAGCTCGCGCGGCAATATTTCATCGAACGCGGCGAGCCGCAGCGGCAGCATTTCATCGCGCGACGACAGAGCTATCACGGCAACACGCTCGGCGCACTCGCCGCCGGCGGCAATGCCTGGCGGCGCGCGCCCTACGCGCCGCTGCTCTCCGGCGCGTTCAGCCATGTGACGCCGGCTTTCGCCTATCACGAGAAGCACGACGGTGAATCGGATGCGCAGTTCGTGGCGCGGCTCGCCGCAGAGCTCGAAGCCGAGTTCCAGCGCCTCGGCCCCAACACGGTTGCGGCATTCCTCGCCGAGCCCGTCGTCGGCGCGACCGCCGGCGCCGTCACCGCACCGGACGGTTATTTCAGGGCGGTGCGCGAGATCTGCAATCGGCATGGCGCCCTGCTCATTCTCGACGAGGTCATGTCAGGCATGGGCCGCACCGGCACCACGCATGCATGGGAGCAGGAAGGTGTGACCCCGGACATCCAGGCGATTGCAAAGGGCCTCGGCGGCGGCTACCAGCCGATCGGCGCGATGCTCGCCAGCGGCAAGATCGTCGACACCATCCGCGCCGGCTCCGGTGCGTTTCAGCACGGTCACACCTATCTGGCGCATCCCCTCGCCTGCGCCGCTGCGCTGGCGGTACAGGACGTGATCCGCGAGGACGGCCTGCTCGAATGCGTCAAGGAGCGCGGCAAGCAGCTCGAGCAGCGGCTGACCGAGCGCTTCGGCAATCACCGCCATGTCGGCGACATCAGGGGCCGCGGCCTGTTCTGGGCCATCGAGCTCGTCGCCGATCGCGCCAGCCGCAGCTCGTTCGATCCGGCGCTGAAGCTGAATCAGAAGATCAAGGCGGAGGCCTTTGCCAACGGCCTCGGGTGCTATCCCGGCGGCGGCACCGTGGACGGCCTCCGCGGCGACCACGTGCTGCTGGCGCCGCCCTATATCGCTTCGGCTGACGAGATCGACCTGATCGTCGACAAGCTCGGCACCGCCGTCGACAACGCGTTGCGTCGTGTCAATCATTGAGGGGAAAGTAACATGATGAGGAAAGTGGTTATCGGAGCAGGCCTGCTCGCGGCATCGACGGTCGTGGCGTCGGCGGCAACGCTCGACACGGTGAAGGGCCGCGGCACGCTGGTGTGCGGCGTCAGCGCCGGCTTTGCCGGCTTCTCCGCGCCGGATTCGCAAGGCAACTACAAGGGTCTCGACGTCGATTATTGCCGCGCGCTCGCAGCCGGCGTGCTCGGCGATGCCAGCAAGGTGCGCTACGTCTCGCTGACCGCGCAGAACCGCTTCACCGCGCTCCAGTCCGGCGAGATCGACGTGCTCTACCGCAACTCGACGCAGACCTATCTGCGCGGCGTCACGCTCGGCCTGCGGCAGGGCCCGATCAACTTCTACGACGGCCAGGGCTTTGTCGTGAAGAAGGACCTCGGCGTGAAGGAGATCAAGGACCTCAAGGGCGCCACCGTCTGCGTCGCGCAGGGCACCACGCATGAGGTCACGCTCGGCGACTACGGCCGCGCCAACGGCATCGACTGGAAGCCGCTGGTGTTCGACCGCGTCGACACCATGTACCAGACCTTCTTCGGCGGCCGTTGCGATGCCATGACCCAGGACGCTTCGGCACTCGCCGGCGCCGTGACGACCGCGGCGCCGAACCCGACCGACTACGTCGTGCTGCCGCAGACCATCAGCAAGGAGCCGCTCGGCCCCTTCACCCGCAACGGCGACGAGGTCTGGAGCGACATCATCACCTGGCTGCATTACGGGCTGATCGAGGCGGAAGAGCTCGGCGTCACGCAAGGCAATGTCGACGAGATGGCGAAGTCGCAGACACCCGCGGTGCAGCGGCTGCTCGGTGCCTCCGGAGATCTCGGCTCGCGGCTCGGGCTCGACAACAAATGGCTGGTTTCGGCGATCAAGGCCACCGGCAATTACGGCGAGATCTACGAGCGCAATGTCGGCAAGGCGAGCCCGCTCAAGCTCGAGCGTGGCCTCAACGGCCTCTGGAGCAAGGGCGGCTTGATGTACGCGGTGCCATTCAAGTAAAGGCCTCGCATGTCCCGGACGCGCTGCAGCGTGCAACGCTGCTGCGCTGAGCCGGGGCCCAGCCGCCACAATGGGCCCCGGCTCTGCAGCGCAATACTGCGCATTGCGCTGCGTCCGGGGCACGAAACCTTCTATCGGGTAACGTTCTATGACGGCGTCTCCTCGCATCGCCCTGATCCACGCCCTCAAGCACTCCATCGCCCCGATCGAGGCGGCGTTCGCAAGGGCGTGGCCGGAGGCGCGGCTCATGAATCTGCTCGACGACAGCCTGTCGGCCGATCTGGCGCGCGATGGCGCACTCAACGAGGCCATGACCGAGCGCTTCCTCGCACTCGGCGATTACGCCGCGGCGACCGGCGCGGACGCGATCCTGTTCACCTGCTCGGCCTTCGGTCCCTGCATCGAGGCGGTTGCGCGCGCGCATATGCCGATGCCGGTGCTCAAGCCGAACGAAGCCATGATCGAACGGGCGGTGACGATGGGCCAGCGGATCGGCCTGCTCTCGACCTTTCCGCCGACGTTGGCCTCGATGCCGCCGGAGTTTCCGGCCTCCGTCCGGGTCGTGCCGAAACTTGCCGAAGGCGCACTGGCCGCGCTCGATCGCGGTGACCGCGCCACGCACGACCGGCTGATTGTCGAAGCATCAAAGGATCTGCGCGATTGCGACGTCATTGCGCTGGCCCAATTCAGCATCGCGGCGACGGCACCGCTGGTTGCGGAAGCGACTGGTCGGCCCGTCGTCACGACCCCGGACAGCGCGGTCGACAAGCTGATGAAGCTGCTGAAAGCAAAAGCTTAGGCGCCGGTCTTCTTCTGGCGCCGTGCGTCTTTGATCGCAACCGCGAGCGCAGCCTTCGTCTCGTTGACGAAATCCTCGACCAATTCCTCGCGCGTGGCGTGCGCCGCCTCTCCGGTGAACAGGCCCTGCTCGGCCAGCATCACCACGCCATGCAGCGCCGCCCAGATCTTGAGCGCGTGCCGCTCGCGCAAATAGCCGACCGCCGGCGCTTCCAGCGCTTCGACCACCAACGCGAAGGTCTCTCGCGTGGCCTCGTGCAACTCGCTGCCCTTGCCGGCGCAGGACACGGTGCGCGAAGCGAACATCAAGCGATAGATGCCGTTGCGCTGCAGACCGAAATCGAGCGTCGCCCGCGCCAGCTGCGACAGTTTTGATCGTTTCGCCGGCTTCGCCATCGCCGCCCGCAAAATCGCGCTGAGCTGCCGGAATGCCTCCGCCGTCACCGCCGCAAGCAGCGCCTCGCGATCGGCAAAATGTCGGTAGGGCGCCGGCTGCGAGACGCCGAGCTGTTTCGCCAGCGCCTTGATGCTGATCGCCTCCGTACCGCCCTGCTCCGCCTCGCGCAGCGCAGCCTTGATCAGGGCGTCGCGGAGATCGCCGTGGTGATAGGTGTTCTCGGGCTTGCGGGCGAGGTGTGGGCGCATGTTACGGCGAAGCCTATAAGTTTGCGCTTGACAGGGGAAGCCTGGCGCGAATGTAATAGCCTATAACTTAAATAGAAACGCAAATGGGAACGCGCGCTGCCTTCGGGCCGAGCGCACACGACCGAGGAAGCCGCCATGACAGAGCGACTGAGGGTTCACGTCGATCCGGACAAGTGCCAGGGCCACGCCCGCTGCAAGGCGCTGGCGCCGGAGCTGTTCGATCTCGACGAATATGGCAACGCCCACGAAGCAGGCGACGGCACTGTCCCGCCCGGCCTTGAAGACAAGGCCTGGCTTGCCAAATCCAACTGTCCGGAAATCGCAATCGACGTGATCGAGGAGTAGCGCAATCCTGCCGCCCGCGTGCCTTCCGCGAACACGAGCCTCAAGGGATTCCCGAGATGTCCGACGTCAGCCAGCCCGCCGCCCATCCGCCCGTGACCGACTGGGTCCATGATTTCGACCACACTGATCCGCAATGGACGGAGGATCCTTTTCCGATCTGGGATGAATTGCGCGCCGCGAGCCCGGTCGTGCACACAAACCGCTTTCTCGGCTGCTATTTGCCGACGACCTATGACGCGATCCGCGAGATCGCCAACGACACCGAGCATTTCTCCTCGCGCCGCATCATCGTCCGCGACGTGCGCAAGGAGATTGCCAAGAATGCGGCTCCGCCGATCACCTCCGATCCCCCCATGCACAAGCCGGCCAAGCAATTGCTGTTGCCGCCGTTCACGCCGGATGCGATGAAGAAGCTCGAACCGCGGGTGCGCGCCATCTGCAACGAGCTGATCGACGATTTCATCGCGGATCGCCAAGTGGATGCGGCCGCACGTTACACAAAACACATTCCGGTGCGCGCGATCGCCCACATGCTGGGCATTCCCGAGAGCGACAGCGATCTCTTCGTCAATTGGATCCACATGATCCTCGAGCTCGGCATCAAGGACGAGAGCATGCTGCTCCAGGCCGTGCACGAGATGAGCGCTTATTTCAGCGCCCATATCGAGGCGCGCAAGAACAAGCCGACCGACGATTTGATCTCCTATCTGATGAATGCCAGAGACAAGGAGGGGAACCCACTCGAGGACTCCCACGTGCTGGGCTCGCTGCGCCTGCTGCTGATCGCCGGTATCGACACCACCTGGAGCGCGATCGGCTCTTCGCTCTGGCACCTCGCCAAAACGCCTGTCGACCGCGAGCGCCTGGTCGCCGAGCCCGGGCTGATCCCGACCGCCGTGGAGGAGCTGCTCCGCGCCTATTCGCCGGTGACGATGGCGCGCGAGGTGGTCGGGGAGACCATGATCTCGGGCTGTCCGGTGAAGCCGGGCAACATGGTGCTGCTGTCCTTCCCCGCCGCCAACCGCGACCCAAAAATGTTTCCGGACGCCGACAAGGTCGTGATCGACCGCCGTGAGAACCGTCACGCCGCTTTCGGCCTCGGCATCCACCGCTGCGTCGGTTCCAATCTGGCGCGGATGGAGATGCAGGTTGCGCTGGAGGAATGGCTGAAGCGGATACCGGACTTCAGGCTCGACCCGGCAGGTGCCGTGACCTGGTCACAAGGCACGGTGAGAGGCCCCCGCCAGTTGCCATTTCTGCTGGGAAAGGCGATGTAGGCTCCCAGATAATCGGATTTCTGGAGGCCGGACGTGACAGAGCAAGCAACCCAACCGGCCTCCGACCACATCGACATCGCCGACGCCAAGCGCCGGATCAAGGCGATCTTCATCGGCTCGGTCGGCAATCTCGTCGAGTGGTACGATTTCTACGCCTACACGGCGTTCGCGCTCTATTTCGCGCCTGCCTTCTTCCCCGGCAGCGATCCCGTCGTGCAGCAATTGAACGTCGCCGTCGTCTTCGCGGCGACCTTCCTGATGCGGCCCCTGGGCGGCTGGCTGTTCGGCTATATCGCCGATCATTACGGGCGACGCATCTCGCTGACGCTGTCGGTCGTCTTCATGTGCTTCGGCTCGCTGATCATCGCGTTGACGCCGACCTATGCCTCGATCGGCTTCGCCGCACCGGTGATCCTGGCGCTGGCCCGCATGATCGAGGGCCTGAGCCTCGGCGGCGAGTACGGCGCCAGCGCGACCTATCTCAGCGAGGTCGCCGATCCCAAGCATCGCGGGTTCTATTCCAGCTTTCAGTACGTCACGCTGATCGGCGGCCAGCTCACGGCCATCATCGTGCTGCTGCTCCTGCAGAAGGTCTTCCTCACGCCGGAGGAGCTGAGGGCCTGGGGCTGGCGCATCCCGTTCGCGATCGGCGCGATGCTGGCGATCTTCGCCGCCGTGATGCGGCGCGGCCTGCACGAGACCGAAGCGTTCGAGGAAGCCAAGAAGGTGGTGAAGCCGACCGGCTCGATTGCCAATTTGCTGCGCTATCCGCGCGAGCTGCTGCTGGTCGTCGGCCTCACCGCGGGCGGCACGGCGGCGTTCTACACCTTCACCACCTACATGCAGACCTTCGTCAAGCTTTCGGTCGAGCTGACCGAGGATCAGACCACCTTCGTGATCTTCGGCACGCTGATCTTCGCGACCATCCTGCAGCCGATCTATGGCGCCATCTCCGACAAGATCGGCCGCAAGCCGCTGCTGATCTTCTTCGGCGTCGCCGGCTCGCTCGCAACCGTGCCGCTGCTGATGACGCTGAAGGAGACCAAGTCACCTTTCATGGCGTTCATCCTGATCTGCTGCGCGTGGCTGTTCGTCGCCGGTTACACCTCGATCAACGCGGTGGTAAAGGCCGAGCTGTTCCCGACCAATGTCCGCGCCCTCGGCGTCGGCCTGCCTTATGCGATCACGGTCTCGATCTTCGGCGGTACGGCACCGGCGATCGCGCTCTATTTCAAGAGCATCGGGCATGAGGAGTGGTTTTACTACTATCTCGCCAGCGTCATCTGCCTGTCGCTGATCATCTATTCCACCATGCGTGACACCAAGCACGCCTCCGCGATGCACCGCCACGAGTAGCCCGTTTACGAGTAGCCCATTTACGAGTAGGCCATGGCCGACGACAACGAGCCGCCCGACAGCAAGCTGACGCGCACCAAGGAGAAATGGGCGCGCGAAGGTCGCTTTCTCACGGGCAAGATCGCACGCCCCGAGGATCAGCGCCTGCCGCCCGGCCAGCACCTCACCAAGGACTGGCCGGTGCTCGATCTCGGGGTGGTGCCGCCGGTCTCGCGCGAGCGCTGGCGGCTCGACGTCTACGGCGCGGTCGAGACCCCCGTGTTCTGGACCTTTGCCGAGTTCGCCGCCCAGAAGCAGGCGCAGTTCATCTCCGACATCCACTGCGTCACCACTTGGTCGCGCTACGACAACCAGTGGGAAGGGCTCGCGACGCGCGAGCTGCTCGCGGCCTGCCAACCGCGCGAGGATGCGCGCTTCGTCGTGCTGCATTCCCATGACGGCTACACCACCAACCTCGCCCTGGATGACTTTGCCGCCGAAGACGCGTTGCTGGCCCATAGCTGGTCCGGTCAGCCACTGTCGGACGAGCATGGCGGCCCGGTGCGGCTGGTCGTGCCGCATCTGTATTTCTGGAAGAGCGCCAAATGGCTCCAGGCCATCGAATTCCTGACCGAGGATGCGCCGGGCTTCTGGGAAGTCCGCGGCTATCATAACCGCGGCGATCCCTGGGCCGAGCAGCGCTATTCAGACGACTAGGTTCAAACAACGACGGGGGAAGCCCATGCCGACGGAACGCTTTCAATTCACGGGCGAAGGCGGCCATCAACTTTCGGCCGCGCTGGAGCTTCCCGACGGCGAGCCAGCGGCTTACGCGTTGTTTGCGCACTGCTTCACCTGCGGCAAGGATACGCTGGCCGCCAAGCGCATCTCGGTCGCGCTCGCTGCCAAGGGCATCGCGGTGCTGCGCTTCGACTTCACCGGGCTCGGCTCCAGCGAGGGGGATTTCGCCAATTCGACGTTCTCCTCAAACGTCGCCGATCTCGTGCGCGCGGCCGATCATCTGCGTAGCGTCCGCAAGGCACCGTCGGTCCTGATTGGTCACAGCCTCGGCGGCGCCGCGATCCTCGCTGCAGCGGGGAGGATTCCCGAAGCCAAAGCAGTCGCGACCATCGCGGCACCCTCCGACCCCGCCCACGTGACCGGTCTGTTCAAGGAGCACCTCGACGACATCCGCGCGCAAGGCGAGGTCGAAGTGTCGCTTGCGGGGCGCCCGTTCCGGATCAAGCGCGAATTCCTCGACGATATCGTCGAGCACGAGCTGATGAAGGACGTCACAGGCTTGCACAAGGCGCTGCTGGTGATGCAGTCCCCCGTCGACGATACCGTCGGCATCGACAATGCGACCAGGATCTTCGTTTCGGCAAAACACCCCAAGAGCTTCGTCTCGCTCGACCACGCCGATCATCTGCTGAGCAAGCCTGCCGACGCCCTCTACGCGGCCGACATGATCGCAGCCTGGTCGAGCCGGTATATCGACACAGCCAACCCCGTGAAGGCGATGGATCTTCCTGAGGTGCCGCGCCAGATCGTGGTCCAGGAGACCCGCAAGAGCAAGTTCAACCAGATCGTCACCGTCGGCCCGCATCGCCTGATCGCGGATGAGCCGGTCGCCGCCGGCGGCGAGGATGCCGG
Organism: Bradyrhizobium sp. 21; assembly: GCF_023073335.1. GTDB lineage: Bacteria > Pseudomonadota > Alphaproteobacteria > Rhizobiales > Xanthobacteraceae > Bradyrhizobium. The sequence goes on along the minus strand of NZ_JADPJG010000002.1, from coordinate 198,750 downwards.
CCCCGGCCCCTATGATTTCCTGCTTGCAGGCTTAGGTGCCTGCACCTCCATGACCATGCGCCTTTATGCCGACCGCAAGTCACTGCCGCTCGATCGCGTTACGGTTACGCTGAAGCACTCCAAGATTTACGCCAAGGACTGCGAAGAGTGCGAAACGCGCGACGGAATGCTCGACCAGATCGAGCGCGACATCGCGATGGACGGCGCACTCGATCCCGAGCAGCGCAAGAAATTGATGGAGATCGCCGACAAGTGCCCGGTGCACCGGACCCTGACATCGGAAATCCGCATCGTGACGAAGGCCGTGGACTAGCGCGTTAGAAGCACGACGCCATCGTCCGCAACGCCGCGGTGATCTCGCTTTCGCGCCAGGCCGCGAAGCCCAGCAGCAGGCCGTGATCGCTGGGACGGCCGAGCGCAAGGCTGGATAAAGCCCGCGTTTCAACCCCTGCCGCGACCAGCCGCTTGACCGCCGCCTGATCGGCGCGACCGCGCTTGAGGCGGGCCACGAGCTGGATGCCGCCCGAGGGCACTTCGACCGAAAGAGTCTCGCCGAGATGACGCTCCAGGCCCTCGACGAGGTGATCGCGGCGCGCGTGATAGAGCCGACGCACCCGGCGCAGATGCGCAAGGAAATGCCCGTCGGCAATGAACTCGGCCAGCGCTTCCTGGATGTGGCTCGCGGCGATCAGTCCGATGTGCCGCTGTGCGATCTCCAAGGTGTTGACCAGTGCCGGCGGAACAACGAGATAGCCGAGCCGGATGTCCGAGGTCATCGCCTTCGAGAACGTGCCGACATAGAACACGCGGCCATGGCCATCGAGCCCCTGCAAGGCCGGCACCGGCCGGCTGTCATAGTGGAATTCGCCGTCGTAATCGTCCTCCACAATCCAGGTCTTGCCGGGCCGGCTTAGCCTCAGAAACTCGGTACGGCGGGCCAGCGACATCAGCCGCCCGGTTGGATGCTGGTGCGATGGCGTCATGAAGATCAGCTTTGGCGTGGCCATTCCCGGCATCCTTTGCATGCCCTGCTCGTCCAGCCCGATACCGGCCACGCGCGCACCCGACGCGCGGAAGGCAGCTGCGGCGCCGGGATAGCCGGGATCCTCGGCCCAGACGTTGTCGCCGGGCGTGATGACGGTGGCCGCAATCAGGGTCAGCGCAGCCTGCGCGCTCGGCAGGATCATGATCTGCTCGGCGGTGGCCCGGACTCCCCTGCTGGTCGCGAGATAATGCGCCAGCGCCTCACGCAGGCGCGTCCTGTTGACCGGCCCAAGCTCACGCTTGGCCGCAAGCACGGCGCTGCGGCGCAGGCAGCGCGCCCAGACCTCATTCGGAAACTCCCTGAAATCGCCATGCCCCGGACGCAGGGGTCTTAGCGGCGCCTGATAGGACATCGGCCAGTCGGTCTGCTTCAGCTTCGCAGCCCAGGGTGACAGCTGCGGCTTGCCGGAGCGGTCGCCAGATGCGACGGCGCCCGCCCCTTCGATACGTTCGCCGCCATCGACCGTGACCACCGGACGGCGACCATGCGACGTCTCCAGATATCCCTCGGCGGCTAGCTGCTCGAACGCATAGCTGACCGTATTGCGCGAAACGCCGAGATCGCTCGCAAGCCGGCGGCTCGACGGCAGCGCGCGACCTTTGCCGAGACGGCCGGTCGCGATCAAGCTTCGGAGCTGGCCGGTCAGTTGAGCCACCAGTCCCTCATCGTCGGCCCGCTTCAGGTCGATCAGGGCAGAAATCATACCGTCGGAAACTGGCACCTTATTCCTTCTCGATCTGGCACTTTTTCAGGTGCCAATCGAGATGCTATCCGCCGGACTGGACTGCTTCAAGGACCTTCGTGATGAATTCACTGTCACCCCGCGCGGCCGTTGGCCTGTTCCTCATCGTCGTGCTGGCCTGGGGCGTGAACTGGTCGGTGACAAAGCAGCTCGTGCAGTTCCTCCCGCCGTTGTGGTCGTCAGCGATCCGGAGCTGGATCGCGCTGGCGGCACTGTTCGTGATCCTCGGATTGAGCAAAAATCTGGTGATCCCCGAGCGGGGCGATATTCCTGTGGTCCTCAGCGTGGCGCTGCTGCACATGACGGTATTTTCGGTCCTCGTTGCGGCCGGCGTGCGCTTCCTGCCCGCGAGCAAGGCCATCGTGCTTGGCTACACCACGCCGCTCTGGGTTGCGATCGCAGCGCCGCTGCTCGGGAAGGACACACTGACTGCGCCAAAGCTCGCAGGTGCGCTGCTCGGGCTGGTCGGCCTTGCCGTGATCCTGAATCCGACGTCGATCGATTGGACCAACAGCAACGTCGTGCTCGGCGCCGGCATGGTCATCCTCGCCGCGATCTCCTGGGCTGCGAACATCATCTATATCCGCGCCCATCGCTGGATCGCGTCGCCGCTTCAATTGCTCATCTGGCAGGTGCTCGTGGCGACGATGGTACTGACAACATCGGCGGTGATCACGAATGGCCCGCCGCATGCGGAATGGTCGTGGAAGCTCGTGCTGCTGTTCCTGTATTCGGGCCTGATCGGGACGGCGCTGGCCTATTGGGCGATGTCGATGGTCAACAAGAGCATCTCGGCGCTAACGACCTCGCTCGGCACCACCGCGACGCCGCTCGTCGGCATCGCCAGCGCGGCCATCCTGCTGGGTGAGCCGATCGACATGAGCCTGGCTGTTGCAGCCGGACTGATCGTCGCGGGCATCGGCCTTGCGACACTGGGAGATCGCCTGCTGCGCGGTCAGGCCACCGCGAGAGGCTGAACGCGCAGTGCACCCCGCAGGCCAGCCGTCGTGCCGAGCAGGATTCCTGCGACCGCGACGAACGAGCCGAGCGCGAGCGTCGACACGCCCGTGAGCCCCTGCCCGATCGAGCAGCCGAACGCCATCACGCCGCCGATGCCCATCAACGCGGCGCCACCCGCCGATCGCAGCATGTGGCGTGGCGAGGAATAGCCCTCGAGATGGAAGCGGCCCGTGGCAAGCGCGGCGACCAGACTGCCTGCGAAGACGCCGGCAACCGTCGCAATGCCAAAGTTGAGCGTCAGGCCGGTCGAGAGCATAGCGTATTGCAGCGCATCCGCGATTGGCGCAACGAAGGTGAGCGAAGTAACCGGGACCGGGTTGAAGTCGTCAGCGCCGAGATGGCCGGTGACGAACCAGCCGCCGGCAACGAGCAGACCGACAATGACACCTGCGGCGATCTGGCCCGGCGAGCGGCGGAACGCCGGATGCACGAAAGCAAACAGGACCAGCGCAACGACGATCACAGCGGCAGCCATCGCGCGCGCAACCACTTCGCCGGGACCGAGCGTTGCCAAGAGTGACGGCAGCGAATTCGCGTTGGCAATCGTTTGCGAGGCCTGAACCAGCGCAATGCGTGCCGGCGCGATCAGGCCCTTGAGCGTCATCTGAGCGGCGATCGCGAGCACGACCACCACCACGAAGGAGCGGAGATTGCCGCGACCGAGCAGCACCAGCGCGCGCGAGCCGCAGCCGTTCGACAGCACCATGCCGTATCCGAACAGAAGTCCGCCGAGGAACAGCACCGGTACCGAAAAGGACTGTTGCAGGTAGATCGACTTACCGAGATCGACCATGCCGCTGCCGGCGAGGAACTGGCTTGCGGCGACCGCAACCGCGATTGCCAGCGCATAGGTACGTACCAGCCGCCCGTCCCCTTCCGCCAGCCAGCCACGCATGCTGCTCATCAGGCAAAAGCCGCTGAGCAGGCCGACGGCGCCGTAAACCAGACCAATGACGAAGCCGGCGAGGATGACGAGTTGGGTGGACGGCTCCATGGTCAAGGCTTCAGGATCACGCGATCCCGCGACGAGCCGGCGACCGCGACATAGGCCTCCTTGGCGCGCTCCAGCGGATAGACCGCGCTCGCCTTGATCGGGAACGGCTTCAGGTGCCCGCTCGCAAAGCCTGGGCTGAGGTCGCGCAGCACAGCACCTGTCGCGGCCGACGGCAGACCGAGCGTGTCGATGCCGACATAGGTGTGTTGCCCGCGGTAGAATTCGAGAATGTTGAACTGCACGATGCGGTCGATGGCGGCGATCAGGATCTGGCGGCCGCGCAGGGCGAGCGATTTGTGCGCCGCCTGGAAATAGGGATCGCCGACGGTGTTGAAGACGATGTCGGCGCCCTTGCCGCCGGTCACTTCGCGCACGCGGGTTGCGACATCGATCGCGGAGGAATCAATCACCTCTATGGCTGCGTTGGCATGGCCCTCATAGGCTTCCGCCTTGCGCACCACGCCGATGACGCGCGCGCCCTGCCAGGTCGCGATCTGGACGGCGGCCTGACCGACCTTGCCGTTGACGCCGAACACCAGCACCGTTTCGCCGGGCTTTGGAATGCCGGCGCGGCGAAAGCCTTCCATCGCGGTGACGAAGGGAACGCCGATGCCGGCGGCCTCGTCCCACGACACCGACTTCGGCTTTTCCACGACCGCATCGGCCTCTACGACGAGATGCGTTGCGTGGGTGCCGTCGCGGCGGATGCCGAGGTCGCCGGAGGAGCCGAACACCTCGCGGCCGATCGTACCTGCTGGCCCGTCGATCACCACTCCGGCGTAATCGCGACCCGGCGTGCGCGGGAAGACGGCATAGGGCATCAGTCCGGTCGCGGCCTTGACGTCGGATGGATTGACGGCGGCGGCCTTGACCTCGATCAGGAGATCGTCCGGTCCGCGCGTCAGCGTATGGCGCTCGACGTGAGGTGCAAGCGCGGCGGCATTCTCGGCCTTGGCGTTGAGGCGCACGCAGCGCGCTTCGACGGACTTGGTATCGGCTATAGACATCGAAAGACCCACGATTTCTCGCGGGCCTTGTCGCCCTTGGAGGGACCCAAGTCAACCTGCCTCCCCTCATCCTGAGGAGCCGCGCCAGCGGCGTCTCGAAGGATGAAGGCCCGCGTTGCAGCATCCTGGCCTGCATGGTTCGAGACGGCGCTACGCGCCTGCTCACCATGAGGGGTAAGACCCTAATCCTTCGGCCGCTTGTCGTAGAGCCGCTTGGCCTTGCCGAGCGAGCGCTCCAGCGTGGCGGGCGCAACCACCCGCACGCTGGAGCTGATGCCGATGCTGTTCTTGATGTGGGTCGATATCCGGTTCGCATGATCGAGGAGACCCCGGCCATCCCAACTCTCCGGCCGCGCCTCGGCAATGATGGTCAACTCGTCCATGCGTCCTTCGCGGGTCAGTTCCAGAACGAAATGCCCGCCGCACCAATCGGTGGCGAGCAAAACCTCCTCGATCTGGGTCGGGAACAGGTTGACGCCGCGCAGGATGATCATGTCGTCGGAACGACCCGTGACCTTCTCCATGCGCCGCATGCCCGGCCGCGCCGTACCCGGCAGGAGGCGCGTCAGGTCGCGGGTGCGATAGCGGATCACCGGGAACGCCTCCTTGGTGAGCGAGGTGAACACCAGCTCGCCCTTCTCGCCGTCGGGCAGCACCGCGCCCGTTTCGGGATCGATCACTTCGGGATAGAAGTGGTCCTCCCAGATGTGCAGACCGTCCTTGGTCTCGATGCATTCCTGCGCGACGCCGGGTCCGATCACCTCGGAGAGACCGTAGATGTCCGTCGCGTCCATGTCGAAGGCGTCCTCGATCTCGCCGCGCATGGCATTGGTCCAGGGCTCGGCGCCGAAGATGCCGACCTTGAGCGAGCATTGACGCGGATCGAGCTTTTGGCGCTTGAACTCGTCGAGGATCGCCAGCATGTAGCTCGGCGTCACCGTGATGATGTCGGGCCTGAAGTCGTTGATGAGCTGCACCTGCCGCTCGGTCATGCCGCCCGAGATCGGCACCACGGTGCAACCGAGCTTCTCCGCGCCGTAGTGCACACCGAGCCCCCCCGTGAAGAGGCCGTAGCCATAGGCATTGTGGATGATCATGCCCGTGCGGCCGCCGGCGGCGCGGATCGAGCGCGCCATCACCTCCGACCAGGTGTCGATGTCGCGCTGGGTGTAACCCACCACGATCGGCTTTCCCGTCGTGCCGGAGGAGGCATGCACGCGCACCAGCTTTTCGCGCGGCACGGCAAACATGTTGAAGGGATAGTTGTCGCGAAGGTCCGTCTTCACCGTGAACGGAAATCTCGCGAGATCCGAGACCTCGCGAAAGTCGGACGGATGCACGCCGGCCTTATCGAAGGCCTTGCGATAATGCGCGACGTTGTCATAGGCGTGCTTCAGCGACCAGGCCAGCCGCTGGGTCTGGAGCGCCATGATCTCGTCACGTGACGCGCGCTCATGCGCGTCCATCTCGGCACGATAGGTGTTGCCACTTTCCTTGAGCCTCGTCAGAGCCATTCTCGTTTCCCCACATCTTTGGCTTGTTCTTTTCTTTATTGATCTAACGCCGGCAGCCACGTGCCGGGAATAACACGCGAATGCCCGCGGAATTCCGCGACGACGGTGTCGCCCACTGTCACCCGCACGTCGTAGATCCCGGACCGGCCGCTGCGGGTGACTTCGCGCGCTTTCGCGACGAGGCGGTCGCCGAGCTTGCCCGGCTTGATGAAGGTGATCTGCCCCTGCGCCGCGACCACGCGCTCATTGTGCGAGTTGCAGGCAAAGGCGAAGGCGGAATCGGCGAGCGTGAAGATGAAGCCGCCATGGGCGATGCGCTGGCCGTTGACCATGTCCGGCCGCACATTCATCGCCAATGTCGCAAAACCCGGGCCGATCTCGACGATCTCCATGCCGAGGCCTTTGGAGGCATCGTCCTCCGCCCACATCGCCTCAGTACAGGCGCGGGCAACATCCTCAGGCGACAGGGCGGTTTTGACGTTCACGCGCTTCTCCCGGCCAAATGTTTGCCCATCATGCTCTGCTGCCTGGCCATAACTGTCAAACGTGGTCGTAGTCGACCACGACGCGCTCGGACGATGGCTTCGCCTGGCAAGTCAGGACAAAGCCAGCCTTCAGCTCCCACGGTTCCAGTGAATAGTTGATGTCCATCGGCGCCTCGCCCTCGACCAGTTTTGCACGGCAAGTCGAGCACATGCCGCCCTTGCAGGCGAAGGGCAGATCGATTCCGGCGCGCAGCGCGGCATCGAGGATCGCCTCGTCCTCGGCGACCGGCACGTCGCGGCGCTTGCCGTCGATGATCAGCGACGCTATCGCCTTCGGCGGCGCGTCGGGTGCAACGACTTTCTTGGGCCTCGGCTTGCCGCCGAACTCCGAGACGAAGCGCTCGACGTGGATACGCTCTTCCGCAATGCCGAGCCCTCGACAGGTCGCCTCGATGTCCTCACTCATGCCGGACGGACCGCAGATGAAGACGTGATCGATACTCGCGGCCGGCACCAGCGAGCGCAGCAGCACCCTCACCTTGTCGCCGTCGAGACGGCCATGCAGGATCGGGATGTCCTGCTCCTCGCCGGAGATGACGTGGAAGATCGAGAGGCGATCGATGAAGCGGTCCTTGAGCTCCTCGAGCGCCTCGAGGAACATGATGTTGTCGGTCGTGCGATTGCCGTAGAACAGGAAGAAATGGCAATCCAGCTCGCGCGCAAGCGTGCCCTTGACGATCGACAGGATCGGCGTGATGCCGGAGCCTGCGGCAAATCCGACATGGATGCGTCCGGCGCCGGCCGGCGGGACCACGCCGAAGCGTCCCGTGGGCGTCATCACGTCCAGCTCGTCGCCACACTTCAAATCGTCCGCCGCCCAGCTCGAAAACGCACCGCCATCGACCTTCTTGACGGCGATGCGTATCTCGCCGTCCTCGGGGCCGGAGCAGATGGAATAAGAGCGGCGCACTTCCTCGCCATCCAGCATGGTGCGGAGCGTGAGGTATTGGCCGGGCGTGAAGGCGTAGTCGTTGGCGAGCTCGTCGGGAATGGCAAAGGTCAGCGATACGGCGTCGGACGCCTCGCGGCGGAGGTCGTTGACAGCGAGACGATGGAAGCGCGGTGCGGCTGCTGACATATCAATGACACTTGAAATAATCGAAGGGTTCGCGGCAGGCCTTGCAGCGCCACAGCGCCTTGCAGGAGGTCGAGCCGAATTCGGACAGCAGCTCTGTAGTCGCCGAGGTGCATTGCGGGCAGGCGACGGCCTGTTCGCCAAACAGCGCGCGGCGAGAATTCGAGGCTTGCGGTGGTGCGATGCCGTAGGCGCGCAATTTCCGGCGGCCCTCCTCGCTCATCCAGTCGGTGGTCCAGGCCGGCGACAGCACGGTGCGGACCTTCGGGCGATGGAAACCGGCGCGTTCCAGCGCGACCTCGATTTCGAGCGCGATCATGTTCATGGCCGGGCAGCCCGAATAGGTCGGGGTGATCGCGACCTCGACATGATGGCCGTCGAGAACGACGTCACGGAGCACGCCAAGATCGGCGATGGTCAAAACCGGAATTTCCGGATCGACCACGCTTGCCGCGGCGTCCCAGGCGCGCCGGCGCAGCTCGCTGTCGCGCTCCAGCACCCTCACCATGTCTGCCCCGGGAAGGTCCGCTGCATCGACTGCAGCTCGGACAGAAGATGGCCAAGATGCTCGCTGTGCCGCCCGGAACGGCCGCCCTGCTGCATCCAGTCTGTCTGCGGCAGCTCGAGCGTGGCTTCACTGACGACATCAGAGAGCGTCGTCAGCCAGCGGCCGCGCAAGGTCCCGGGATCAATGGCGATAGCGGCATGGATCAGGGCGCGCTCGCCGTCGTCGACGGCGAACATTTCACCGGTGAAGGCCCAGAGGTGATCGATCGCGGCCTGCGCACGTCGATGGCTTTCGTCCGTTCCGTCGCCGAGCCGGATGATCCACTCCGAGGCATGGCGCAGATGATAGGCGCTCTCCTTCTCGGACTTGGCGGCAATCGCCGCAAGCGTCGTGTCCCGCGACGCCATCATCGCGCGCCAGTAGAGATCGGCGAAAGCGGAATAGAAGAACTGCCGCACCAGGGTCTGGGCGAAATCGCCGTTGGGCTGCTCCACCAGCAGCAGGTTGCGGTACTGCCTGACGTCGCGCAGGTAGGCGAGCTTGTCCTCGTCGTTGTCCTTGCCTTCGACCTTGGCGGCATAGCTGTAGAGCTCGCGCGCCTGGCCGATGAGGTCGAGTGCAATATTGGAGAGCGCCATGTCCTCTTCCAGCATCGGGGCATGGCCGCACCATTCCGACAGGCGATGGCCGAGGATCAGCGCATCATCGGCGCGGCGCAGGGCATAGAGCACCAACGGTGTTTCGGAGACCTGGATGTTGGCCACACGCATCACATGTGCCCCACTTCATCGGGCACCTCATAGAAGGTCGGGTGCCGGTAGATCTTCGATTCCGCCGGCTCGAACATCATGCCTTTCTCGGCCGGATCGCTCGCGGTGATCGCGGTCGACGGCACCACCCAGATCGAAAGGCCCTCGCCGCGGCGGGTGTAGATGTCGCGGGCGGCCTGCAGGGCCATGGTGGCATCGCTCGCATGAAGCGAGCCGACATGCTTGTGCGCGAGGCCGTTGCGACTGCGAACGAAGACTTCCCACAGCGGCGTGTTCGGCGTGGCCATCCTGATCTCCTTATTCCGCGGCTTGCGCGGTCTGACGCTGCACGCGCTTTGCGGCATAGGCGGCCGCCGCCTCGCGCACCCAGGCCCCCTCGTCGTGGGCCTTGCGGCGCGCAGCCAGTCGGTCACGGTTGCACGGACCATTGCCGGCGAGCACCTGCTTGAATTCGGTCCAGTCGATCTCGCTGTAGCGCCAGTGTCCGTCGGCATCCTGAATCATGCCGGGGTCGGGAACGGTGAGGCCGAGATATTGTGCCTGCGGTACGGTGGCATCGACGAACTTCTGGCGCAGCTCGTCATTGGAGAAGCGCTTGATCTTCCATTTCGTCGAGGTGTCGCTGTGCTGGCTCGTCGCATCCGGCGGGCCGAACATCATCAACACCGGCCACCACCACCGGTTCAGCGCATCCTGCGCCATCGCCTTCTGCTCGTCCGAGCCGCGGCACAGCGTCAGCATGATCTCGTAGCCCTGGCGCTGGTGAAAGGACTCTTCCTTGCAGACGCGGATCATCGCGCGCGCATAGGGGCCGTAGGAGCAGCGGCACAGCGGGATCTGGTTCATGATCGCGGCGCCGTCGACCAGCCAGCCGATGGTGCCGATATCGGCCCAGGTCAGCGTCGGGTAGTTGAAGATGGAGGAATATTTGGCCTTGCCCGCGAGCATGGCGTCGACCAGCGCTTCGCGCGAGGTGCCGAGCGTCTCGGCGGCGGCATAGAGATAGAGACCGTGGCCGCACTCGTCCTGTACCTTGGCGAGCAGTGCAGCCTTGCGGCGCAAGGTCGGCGCGCGCGTGATCCAGTTGCCTTCGGGCAGCATGCCGACGATTTCGGAATGGGCGTGCTGGGAGATCTGACGGGTCAGCGTCTTGCGATAGGCCGCCGGCGTCCAGTCGTTCGGCTCGATGCGTTCCTCGGCATCGATGCGCGCCTGGAACTGCGCAGCCTTGGCCGCGTCCTCAAGACCGCGATCGTCGGTCTCGGCCGTATTCAGCGCCTGGGTATACATGCGCGTCCTCCCGTTTTATTAGGAGGCAATATATAACAAGAGTTAGCTCACGCAAGATATTTCTGTAACATAAAACTCAGACCCCGAACCTGCGCTCCAGAAGCTTCCGCGCGGGTGGCAGCGGCCCCTTTTCATTGGTTCCGTGGCCATCAAGCCATTGCTCGGACGGAGCAAGCAGCGCGCGATAGACCTCGCCGCAGAGGTCGCGGGCAGCCCTGCCCGGCCAGTCGGCAGGCAGCAGGGTTTCGGGCAACAACGGATCGCGCAGCACAACGCGGCGATAGTGGTGGATCAGCAGGATGCGCGCGGTGAAGGCATCGTCCTCGGATAAATCCGTACCGCGACCGATCGCGGCCCGCAGCGGCTCGAAGGTCTTCATGAATTTCAGATAGGCGTCCGCCGTGCGCTGCAGTGGCCAGCTCGCACTGAGCAGACGACGACCGCTGTCATCCTCGGCCGAGACTTCCAGACGGATGGCGCCCGCAGCCTCGTCCGGCACAGGCACGCCCGACGGCGCGACCCACACGCCCGGCAGCGGACTGCCGAAGCCGGCATTGCGGAGCGCCTCGCGCGAGGCGTCGCGATCCTCGCCATTGCCGATCAGAAGCAGCTCGAAGCGCCCGGTCCAATCCGATGGCGGCGGATCGTAGATGTGGCGTGTCGCGGCCTCGAAGATCTGGCGGCCTTTGTCGGCCAAGCGATAAAAACTGTTTCGGCCGACTTTTTCGCGCGTCAGCCAGCCGTCCGCCGCAAGCCGCGACACCGCGGTGCGCACCACACCGCTGTCGATGGCGAGGTTCTCGAAGAATTCCAGCAGCGTGCCGAGCCACACCGAGCCACCACGCGGCACGATGGCGTCACCGAACATTGTGATGACGATGGAGCCGGTGCGCGACGGTTCGCGCTTGAGCTGATCGATGATGCGGGACAACGGATGCGCCATACGCGAGCCATAGCGCGTTTGGTGCGGGCGCGACAATGGACGGGTGCGACAATGGAAGCGAGAGCCGGGCTCGATCCTTCGAGACGGCGCTTCGCGCCTCCTCAGGATGAGGTCTAACTACTTATGCGCGGCGCCACGTGGTCTCAATCCTCATGGTGAGGAGCGCGGCAAAGCCGCGTATCTCGAACCATGCAGGCTCGGCTACCGATGCGGATCGGGATAGACCACGCTGCGCCAGCCGCTGCGGTCGAAGGCTCGCCAGCTGCCTTCCTTCTGCGCAAGGCGATCAGCCACCGCGAAGACAGCGGCGGGATGGTGGCCCATGCCGCAATGGCTGCTATCGACCTCGATGCTCTCGGTTTGCGCGCCCGACTTCTCCATGCAGCCCTGCCAGGCGCAAACGCCGTCGGTGCGGCTGAAAATGGCGGTGGTCGGCACGGGCGGCGGGACAGCGAGTTCGCCGCCGAACTGCGGATCGACCTCGTCGGACTTCCGCCCGCTCGCCCATTCATAGACGCGCCAGGCATTGGTCGAATGGGGATCGCCGGCAAAGGGGCTGCCGAGCGTGATCACCTGGCGCACGCGGTCGGGCATCATCTTGGCGAGCTGGCGCGCATAGAGTCCGCCGAGGCTCCAGCCGACCAGGCTGATCTTGCGGCCATGCGTGTCACTGAGCTCTTGAACCAGATCCACCATCGCGTGCTGCACGCCCTCGCGCAGGCCGTAATTCCGGCCCTGGCGCCAGCCGCTCACCGCATAGCCCTTGGCCGACAGAAAGGTGCGCAACGCGCGCGTGGATTCGTCGGAGGCCACGAGGCCCGGCAGCACCAGTACCGGATGTCCATCGCCGCGCGGAGCGAGGCTCAAGAGCGGCAACGCGCCCAGGAACGCACCGAACTCGTGGATCGCGCGCCCTTCCAGAAACATCAAGGTGCGGGACGGCGGACGCAGCGTCTGGGCAGTGGCGGTCATCAATGGTCCCCTGGGAAGAAATGCTGAAAAGGCCGCCGGTTGCGTGCCGGCAAATGGGTATGAATTCCAACACACCGGCTTCCTGATCGTTCCGCAGCGCAACAGGAATCAGCTAGGCAGCCGGTTCCCCACATTCAATCGGGAGAGACGCGGGGCCACAATAGGCCCACACGTTAATGCTAACGTCCGTGACGCAAAAGTCACAGCCATCGAAGCAGGAATTCTACGGAGTAGAGCGCAAGTCCGGCGAGGCCGCCGATCAGCGAACCGTTGAAGCGGATGTATTGCAGGTCGCGGCCGATGTTGATTTCGATCAGCGAAATCAGCTGCGCCATATCCCACGACTTGACCTGGTCGGAGATGAAGGTCGAGACGCCGCTCTTCTGGTCGGCGACGAAACTGCGCAGCACCGCCACCAGACCCTTGTTGATCTCGCCGCGCAGCTCGACATCGCCGGCGAGCGCTTCACCAGCGGCAACGAACATGCCGGCGAGATGGTGCTGCAGCACCTGCGTTTCGCCGCTTGCGCTGCGCTCGATGAAGGAGCGCGCGTTGGCCCAGACCGTGCGGGCGAGATCGGCGAGCTCCGGCCGTGCAAGCAGATCGCGCTTCAAGCCGTCGATGCGATCGACATAGGCCCGATCGGTGCCGAGCCGATCGACGAAGCTCAGCACCATGCGATCGAACTCGCCGCGGAATGGATGCTTGGGATCGCTGCGGACCTCATTGAAGAAGGAGGTGGCGGACGCCACGATCTTGTTCACCAAAAACTTGTCGGCGCGATAGAGCCTGAGCAAGGTCGGCAATTCCGCGCGCACCTTCTCGCGGATGATCGCCATCGTTTCCGTCTGGTTCAACGTGTCGTGCATCACGCGCAGGAGATCGTCGAACAGGATCTGATGGCGTCCCTCCGCAACAAAGCCGCGCAACGTGCCGGCGGCGAGCGGCGCGAGGTCGATCGCCTGGAGCTGCGAGGACATGCGGCGGATGATGAAGGTCATCAGGCCGGAGCTTTCCGTGGCCGAGAACGCCTCCGGCAGCAGACGCAGCGCGAAGCGCGCGAGATCGTCGCTGCGCTTGCGGTCGCGCAGCCAGTCGGCGACGAAGGAGCCGAAATCAATCTCCTTCAGCTTGGCCTCGACTGGAGCGGCCTCGAGGAAATGCACCTGGATGAACTCGCCGAGCTTGTCGGCAATACGGGCCTGGTTGCTCTGGATGATCGCGGTGTGCGGAATAGGCAGGCCGAGCGGTCGCTTGAACAGCGCAACCACCGCGTACCAGTCGGCGAGCCCGCCGATGGTCGCGGCTTCCGCGAATGCCGCGATGAACCCGAACGCGGGATGCACGGGGAGAAGCCATTTCGCGACGACGAACAGGACAAGCATCGACGCCAGCACAAGCGTCGCCAGTCCCTTGACGCGGCGCAGCTCGGCCGCGCGTTCGGCGTCGCCGGGAGTGCCGAGGGAAAAGGTGGTTGGCGCAGTCATGGCAAGATCACAGTAGCCGTCATTGTGGGCGAAGCGAAGCAATCCAGAGTCCTTCCGCGGAGACAGACTGGATTGCTTCGCTCGCAATGACGGCAACGCAAAAAACAAGGCCCGCCGAAGCGGGCCTCAAATTTCAGTTTTTCGCCTCAGGCCTTGGATCAGGCGGTCTTGTTGTAGACCTTGGCAAAATTGTCCTGAGCGGACTTCGCACCGTTGGCAGCGAGCTTGCCGACATAGTCGGCGGTTGCCTTGGCACGCGAGACGAACACTTCGCCGTGCGCGCGGAGCAGGCTCGACTGGATCTCGACGGCTTCGCTGACCGACTTGGCAGAAGCGAGCTTGTCGATACCGGCGAAGAACGCCTGGGCGTCGTCATAGATCGCCTGCTGAATGTTGCGGCTGATCTTGCCGGCCTCGGTGACCGATTCAGTCACCGCGTTCTCGACGGCAGCGGTCACGCGCTCGGAGCCAGCGAACACCTCGGCAGCACGGTCCTTGGCGGTGTTGGCAGACTTCTTGACGAACTCGCGGGCAGCCTCGGGAACTTCCAGGTTCTGGATGTTCTTGAAAGCGTCCTTGAAGCCTTCGAAAGCGGTGTTGGTTTCGGTGGTCATGGGGTTCTCTCCATCCTCATTGTTTTGAGCTATGGGCTCACCCCGTCCGCATTGGCCCGGGGCACGGCTTATATGGCATAGTTAATTGTGCATCGCAATATTCATGTTGCACCGCGATATCACGAATTCGTGAACCGCCTTAACGACAGGCAATCTGGCGCCTCCCTGGCCAACCGGCTTCCAATGACCGGGCGGCGCTTAGGAGTGCTGGACAGCGCCGGGCAGCCCATAAGCCTCCATCTGGGCCTGGACCTGCGCAATGTTGTGGCCAAGTACGACAATGTCGTGGGTCTTGCCATCGACGTCCCGGACATGGTCACGCAATAGCGCCTCGGCCTTGAAGCCGAGGCTCTCGAATAGGGCGATCGCCGCCTGCTGGTCGACCGTCATCTGAACCGAGAGCTTCTCCAGACCGGCGCCGAGCGCGAGCGCGAAGGTCTCCTGCGACAACGCCCGCCCCACCCCTTTCCCGCGCACGTCGAGCGAGACCACCATGCGGATCTCACCGACATGGGGCGACCAGGAATGCGGGTCGCGCACCAGCGTGCCGCAGCCGACCACCGTGCCGCCCCTGACCGCGAGCAGGCTCGTGATCGCGCCGCGCTCGATCTCCTTGACCCACGCGGAGAGCACCTTCGGCTCACTGATGTTGCGCGGCAGGAACAACAGGTCGTGGGTCGGCAGGCCCTTGCCGAAGGCGAGCACCGCGGCTTCGTCCGCCGGGGACATCAGGCGGATCTCGATATCGCCCGCGTCCGTCTTTATATGACGCGGATAGGAGCGCTGCTCACTCATGTCGATCTCTTCCCCAGCCAGGAGTCCAGTTTCGGCCACAGCCGCTTCACCGCATTGGCGCCGGCGACCAGCGAGACGTGACCGCCTTTCAGCATCACCTCTTCCTTGTCCTGCGACCCGATCTTGGCGATCAGGTGCTTTGCGGCCTCATACGGCACGATGTGATCGTGCTCGGCCACCGCATGCAGGAACGGCACCTTGATGTCCTCGAGCTTCGCCGCACGGCCCCCGACCGACATGGTGTCGTTGAACAGCTTGTTGTCCCACATCAGGTCCTTGGTGATGGTGCGGAAATATTCGCCGGCGAGCGGCAGTGTGTCGGTCGCCCAACGGTCGAACATTCGGTACGACTTGACGAACTCGTCGTTCCAGATGTTTTCCCACAGCTGGATCTGGCTCACCGTGCGCGAGGCTGGACGCAGCATCTCGAATGACGACAGGATCATCTCCGGCGGCACGTTGCCGACGCTATCCACCAGACGGTCGACGTCGAAATAGCGGCGGTCGGAGAAATTCGAGAACAGCTTCATCTCGCGGAAATCGATCGGCGTGGTGAAGCAGATCAGATTCTTCATCGGTCCGTCCTGAAAGATCGAACCGTAGAGCAGCGACAGCACGCCGCCGAAGCAATAGCCGATGACGGAAACATCCTGCTCGCCGGAATCCTGCTGCACGCGGCGAACGCAATCCGGGATAAAGTCGAGAACGTAGTCCTCCATCCGCAGGCTCTTCTCTTCCGGCCGCGGCGCGCTCCAGTCGAGCATGTACACGTCGTAGCCGCGCCTCAGGAGAAACTCGATGAAGCTCTGGCCAGGCACGAGATCGAGGATGTAGCCGCGGTTGGTCGTCGCCATCACGATCAGCACCGGCACGCGGTAGATCTCGTCCGACATCGGCCGGTAGTGATAGAGGCTCATCGTGCCGCGGGAACGCAGCACGTCCTTCGGCGTCGATCCGAGCGTGGGTCCGGAGGTCGAGAAATATTCGACACCCTTGATGCTGCGCTGGATCGCGCGTTGCACCTCGGACTGGATGCGTTCCGGGATGCCCGCGAAATCGAGCCCGGCGGCTGCATTCATGTCTGCTCTCCGCCCCCGGACGGCGGGCGCTTGGTGCGCGGCGGCCGCACTGCGGTATCGGAGCCCTGGGACAGGCCGGAACTTTCCGCCATGTGGCTCAGCATCGACTTGATCTCAGCGATCTGGCCTTCGATGGCTTGCATCCGTTCGGCAAGGCCGGTGACCTGGTCGCGGCTCGGCAGGTTCATCGAGACCAGGTATTTCTCCATGAGCTCGCCGAGCTGCTTCTGAGCACCTGCAGCAACGCCGCCGGCCCGGTTCATCGCTTGCGAGAACTCGGGCGATGACATGGCTTGATTGGCGAAGGTGTTGAATCCCTTCTCCATCTCGCCGACCATCTTCTGCCACATGGCGACAGGGTCATTGATCTTGTCGGTCATTGCGTCCTCCACCTCGCGAGGGCTATTGGCGCCCTTTCTTTTCCAGCCATACGACACCGTTGCCGCGGGCCGGTCAACCTGCGCGACCCGACCCTGGTGGCGCGTGGAAGGCTTCTTTGCCGCGGCAAACCATGCAATAGAACGAACGTCCTGCAACCCATGTTCCAAGGAGCGGTCCGTGAACGCCTCTGCCCATCAGCCGCCGCAGACCGTCCGCGCCAACGGCATCGACATCTGCTACGAGATTTTCGGCAACGACAACGCCGAGCCGCTGCTGCTGATCATGGGGTTGGGTGCGCAGATGATCCATTGGGACGATGCGTTCTGCGAGCAGCTCGCCGTGCACGGCTTTCGCGTGATCCGCTTCGACAACCGCGACATCGGCAAGTCGAGCCATCTCACGGGCGGCAAGCGCCTGACGCCGCTCGAGCTGTTGAAGCTCCGCTTCCTCAGAATTCCCGTAGCCGCGACCTACAAGCTGATCGACATGGCCAAGGACACGGTCGGGCTGATGGATGCGCTCGGCATCAAGTCGGCGCATCTGGTCGGCGCCTCCATGGGCGGCATGATCGCGCAGGAGGTGACGCTGTCGTTTCCCGAGCGCGTGCGGTCGCTGACCTCGATCATGTCGACGACAGGCAATCCGCGCGTGCCGCCGCCGACGCGCGAGGCCGCCGCGATGCTGATGGCGCCGCCGCCGCGCAGCAAGGAGGAGTTCATCGTGCGCTACGGCCAGACCTGGAAGGTGCTGCGCGCCGGACATTTTCCGGAGGAGGAAGCGCTCGATCTTGGCCGCGCCGAACGTGTGTTCGCGCGTGGGCTCAATCCGGCCGGCGTCGGCCGGCAGCTCCGTGCCGTGCTTGCGTCCGGCAGCCGCAAGGAGCGGCTGCAGGACGTGAAGACGCCGACGCTCGTGATCCACGGCACGGTCGATCCGCTGGTCCGCCCCGAAGGCGGCAAGGACACCGCAGAGTCGATTTCGGGCGCGAAGCTTTTGATGATCGAAGGCATGGGCCACGCCCTGCCGATGCGCTTTTGGCCGGAGATCATCGATGCCATCGACAAGCACGCGCATGGCGCGGCGGCGCAGGCGGCATAGACCGACAGAGACGGTCTCCTCGCGGTGACCATGTGAGCTGTCGGTTACTCTCTTAACGCAAGCCGGCACGAAAGCTATACAGGCCCCTCCCAGTCGCAAGAAGAGGCTCTCGGCCTCTCGGAGCTCACATGCATCTCATCGTCCGGTCTGCCGCAATGATCGCGGCCTCAGTTTTCATGCTGTCCCTCGGCAACGGTGCCGCGATGGCCGACAGCGCGCAAGAAGAAGCCAATCGCAAAGCCGTGCTGGCCTTCTACGAGAAGGGGCTCAACCAGAAGGACGCCGATGCGGCCCTCGCCTATGTCGGCGACCGTTACGTCCAGCACAATCCCAACGCGGCCGATGGTCCGGACGGCTTCCGAAAGTTCATCGGCTTCCTGCGTGAGAAGTTTCCGAACTCACACAGCGACATCAAGCGCAGCTTCGTCGATGGCGACTACGTCATCCTGCACGTTCACGCGGTTCGCGAGACCGGCACCAAGGGTAACGCGATCGTTGACATCTTCAAGCTGGAGAACGGCAAGATCGTCGAGCACTGGGACGTCGTGCAGCCGATTCCGGAAAATCCGGCGAACAACAACACGATGTTCTGATGGACCGGTAGCTGCGCAACCAGCCTAGCTCTTCTTCCTCGCGATCCAGATCACGTGGCGCGCACCACCGCCTCTGCCGGTGGCGCGAATGTTGACTTCGTTGACGTCGAAGCCGGCACTCCCAAGCCGCTTGGTGAAGGCCGGGTTGGGTCCCGACGACCAGACAGCAAGCACGCCGCCCGGCCGCAGCGCCGTCTTCGCCGCCTTCAACCCGCTCGCATTGTAGAGCGCGTCATTGCCCTTCCGGGTCAGCCCTTCCGGCCCGTTGTCGACGTCGAGGAGAATGGCGTCGAAGGCCGAATTGCGCGCCCGGATGATTTCAGCGACATCGGTCTCCCGGATGCTCACGCGAGAGTCCTCGAGACTGTCACCGAAGACCTCCGCCATCGGGCCGCGCGCCCAGGCGACCACCGCCGGCACCAACTCGGAGACCACGATCTTCGCTTTGCTTCCCAGCACGGTGAGCGCCGCGCGCAACGTAAAGCCCATGCCGAGGCCGCCGATGAGGACGACAGGCTTTGCGACCTTCTCGATCTGCTTCGCCGCAAGCGTCGCGAGCGCGGCTTCCGAGCCCGACAGGCGGTTGTTCATCAGCTCATTGGTGCCGAGCTTGATGGAAAACTCCTTGCCGCGCCGCATCAGGCGTAGCTCTTCATCGGAGCCGGGGATTTTGGCGGTGTCGATCTTTTCCCAGGGAATCATGGGAGAGCTTTAGCACGATCGGACGAACCGAGCTGACCGGGACGCGCCTACGGGTCTCGCTTGATGGCCAGACGATCCGCCTTGAGATCAAGAATCTCCAGGTTGCGAGCTTCGCCTTGCAACTTGATGGAGACCCGGTTGGCACTATCGGGCTCGACCTTCCACGAGCCTTGCTCGACGCGCGAAATATCGGTTGCACCGATTCCAACGCGCTTGAAGGTCCCGTCTCCGGCGAATTCAAATCCGGTTCTTCCCCGTGATGGTGGCAGCGGAAAGCCAGACGGCCGATAAACTGTCTCCGTGGCGGTATCCTCCTCGCGCGAGTGGACCCAATAACGAGAGAGCAACTCTTTGTCGATCGGTTCGGCCATCTGGCGCCTCCACGAGGCCTAGACCCACGAAACTCCGTCAAATTCTTCGGTCGGACGCTGCCCGCGCTCATCTCCGATCAAATTCAAGGCCTCCAGACTACGCGTGGCAACGGCTTCGGTTCCAAGCCTCGGTGTTTCGACTGGTGTCAAGCCGGTGGAATTCACCAGAGATGCTCGCGGACCGGCCAGAGTGGCATTCATTCGTTTCAGCTGACCGGCCGTAAACATGACCATCGTATCATCATCGACGTAATCCATGTAGTTCATGAACATGTCGCCATGGGGTCCGTTGTTGCAACTGATATGAGGGAAGCTCGATAGCCTGACGTCCGAGCCGTTCGAATTGGCCTGATTGGGCGTGTCGTCGACATTGTCCGACCGGGTACAGCCGCCATTGTCATCGCCCCAGATGTGCAAGAGGTTCAGCCAATGGCCCACCTCGTGAACCGCGGTCCGGCCCAGATTATAGGGCGGCCTCGTGATCCCGCCCGAGCCGAACGCAGTGTTCAGGATTACGACACCATCGGTCGCAGGCGGCCCGCCAGGGAATTGCGCATATCCGAGAAGACCGCCGTCGATCGTGCAGGTCCACAAATTCAAGTAAGAATCGCTCGGCCAGGCGGCTTTGCCGAAGCCATCGAACTTGACCATCTCGTCCAACTTCTTAGTCGCTTGGTGATCACTTGCGTTGTAGGGAAAGGCGGTCTTCGACGTCCGCGTTCTGGTTATTCCGTTGGTGGGATTGCCGTGCGGATCCCGAACAGCGAGCCCGAACTCGACGAGCGTATCTGCGGCGAACACGCGAAACGGCGCCGGGATTTGGCTCCGGTCTTCGTTTCGTCGCCGGTAGTCGCGATTCAGCGCGGCAATTTGGCTCTCGATCTGGCTGACGTCGATGTTTTCCTGATCAGTATGATAGAGCACATGCACCACAACCGGGATGCGGATCACGCTCGTGCGCGTCGCCAAACGAGTGGTTTTCGTACCGGCCTCAATGAGTCTGCGATTGTTCCGATAGACCGGGTCGGTCTCCGCCAAAATGAAATGGTGCTCCATCGCCGCGCAGGTTCTGCGGTTCGGCTTGATAGCGGGTGCTCGTGCCATGCACGCCTCCGTTAAATGATAAAATATTGCGACGAGCCGGAAAGCGCCGTCGCGCTGAAAATCTGGCTTAGTTCAAACAATACTTTGTGCGAAAGCACACAAATCTATCATGAATTGCAGCAACGCAAAACAATCAACTTCTGATTTAATGCAGAATTTTGTCCCAAACCTGCGTCTGCTTTATGCCTGTTGCAGGGAGACTAACCTCCCGCCCACACGTCCAGCACGTACCGGTTCTTCGCGCCCATCTCCTCGATCCAGCGCGCACTGGCAGCAGCGTCGCTGCCGCGCTTCTCGCGGTGGATCGCGGCCAGCGCCGCCTTCACGTCCGGCTCCATCTTGCTGCCATCGCCACAGACGTAAACGATGGCACCCTGCTCGATCAGCGGCCAGACCTTGTCCTTTTGCGCGGCGAGCACGTGCTGCACATAGGTCTTCGGTCCGTCCGCCCGGGAGAACGCCGTGAACAGCTCCGTGATGCCGCTTGCCGCCAACGCCTTCAGTTCGCCCGCGTAGAGAAAATCCTGATCGGGATGGCGGCAGCCGAAGAACAGCAGGGACGGGCCGAGGGCGGCGCCTTTCGCCTTGCGCGCGGCGCGCTCCTGCAGGAAGCCGCGGAACGGGGCAAGTCCGGTCCCCGGTCCGATCATGATGATCGGCACCGAAGAATCATCCGGGAGCCGGAAGCCAGCCTTGGTCTCGCGCACGGTTGCATGGATCGAATCGTCCGCGCGTCGGTTGGCGAGATAGTTCGAGCAGACACCCTTGTAGACGCCACGACCTGACGCAGCCGGCCCTTCGACCGCGCCGACCGTGATGCTGCAACGAACTGGATCGACCGACGGCGAGGACGAGATCGAGTAATAGCGCGGCGCAAGCAGCGAGAGCATTTCCAGATAGACGTGGAACGGCAGCTCGCAGGCCGGATATTCGAGCAGCAGGTCGAATACCGATTTCCGCCTGGCCAGAATCTCGGCGCGGTAACGTTCGAGCGGCTCGGCCTCCTCACCGACGAACGCCAGCAGTTTTGGTTTCGTAACGGGGCAACGCGTATGCTCCGCCATGATCTGAAGCTGCTTGCGCGTCGCCACCTGCTGGAGCTCGACGAACTCGCTGAGCAGGCGGCCGACCGATACGGCATCGCCGACCGGCAATTGCGCGCGGCGGCCTTCCGCGACCTGAAGCCTGATCTGGTCGGCCGGCAGGAAGCCGAAGCGGCGGGCAACCGAATCCACCAGCGTCGGATCGTTGCGCGGGACCACGCTCAAATGATCGCCAACGCGGTAGGTGAGATTGGACGGCAGCTGCACCTCGATGTGGCGCGTCGAGCGCTCTGAGGGAGTGGACCCGCTCTTGTTCTGGAGCTCGTCATTGACCAGCACCTTCATCGCCACCGCGCCGCCCTGGGCCACGATGGTGTTGACGGCGGTCACCGCCACCGGTTCGATCGCATAGAGCGGATCATCTTCCGCGGTGCGGGTGAAATTCCAGTCGATGCCGAATTCCTTGGTCGCGACCTGGGCGGCCGCCGGGAACCATTTCTGAAACTGGCCGTCGAGATCGCTGCGCGCATCGCCTTCGCCGCGCGGGTAAACCGCGCGCGCGCCACGCGCCGACAATTGCTCGTCGATGAAGCGTGGCACTGATTGATAGGTCGCGGCCCAGTCGCTGTTGCCGCAGCCGAACACGGCGTAGCGCACATTGGCAAAGGCATCTTTCGGCAGGTCGTCGCCGAGCCATTTGACGAATTGCGTCGCGTTGTCCGGCGGCGCGCCGTTATAGGAAGCGCAGATGATCAGCACGCCGCCCTGCTGCGGCAGCTTGCCGACGTAGTCGTCGAGCGGTCCGAGATGCACGGCAAAACCGTTGATCTCGGCGAGATCGGCCATGCGCGTCGCGAGCTCCTCGGCGGTGCCGAGATTCGACCCGTAAAGCACCAGCATCGGCGTGTTGTGGCCGGGCCGCGCCGTCGGCTGACGCGGTGCCTTCGGTGCCGAAGCCACGACAGGCCCACCATAGGCGCCGCGCTCGCGGTCGGCGCGCGGACGGACCTTGATCTTGAAGCCTTCCGGCTTCATCGTCAGCGTCTCCTTCATATGCATCTGGTAACGCTGGTGATCGATCAGCTTGAAGCGCTGCAGGATCATGCCGAGCGCGAGCGCGGCCTCGTGCATGGCGAAGCCGCGGCCGATGCAGGCGCGCTGGCCATTGCCGAACGGCTTCCAGGCATTGACCGGTCGCTTGGCTTCCGCCTCCCGGCTGAAATTCTCGGGGTCGAAGGCATCCGGGTTCGGACCCCAGACCGAGGGATCGCGATGCAGCGCGGTTACCAGGATGGTGGTGAACGTACCCTTCCGGAGCTTGTACTTGCCGCCGCCGATGGTCTCGTCCTGCAGCGCCGAGATGCCATAGGCCGGCGCCGGCGGCCACAGCCGCAGCGCCTCCTTCAGGATCTGCGTGATGTAGGTGAGCTGCGTCACCTGCAGATAGGTCGGTTTCGCATTGGCATCAGGGCCGAAGACACGGTCGACCTCGTCATAGGCCTTCTTGAGAATGTCCGGATGCTTCAGGAGCGCATAGAGCGTGCAGGACAACAGGCCGCTGGTGGTCTCGTGGCCTGCGATCAGGAAGGTGTTGATCTGGTAGCGGATGTTGACGTCGTCGAGCTGCTCGCCGGTCGAACGGTCGACGCCCGTCATCATCGCTGCGAGCATGTCCTTCTTGTCGCCGATTGCGTCCGCACTCTTGCGCCGCTCGGCAATGATCTCGTCGACCATCTTGTTCATGAAGTCGACGTCTTCGCCCATGGTCTTGCGCCGCTTCTGCATCCAGAGCTGCTCGAACGGCAGGCCGCGGGTCATCATGATGGTTTCGAGCGAGCGCACCAGCGATTCGACGAAAGGATGGTAGTCGCGGCGGTAGAACGAGTTGAAGCGATACTCGAAGCCGCACAGGCCGATCGTATCAAGCGTCAGCGCGGTCATGTCGTGGACGACGTCGATCTCGTCGTCGGCGTTGAGCCGCTCCCATTTGTTGACGAGCTGTTCGGCGATGTCCACCATGCTCGAGTGGTAGGATTGCATGGCGCGGTTGCCGAAGGGCTGGAGCAGGATATTGTGCGCCTTGCTCCAGTTCGGCTCCTTGGTGTCGGCCGTGAACAGGCCGTCGCCGCCGACCGCACGCACGCGCCGCAGTGCACCGCGCACCGTCTTGTCGAAGCGCTTCTCGTCGGACAGTTCGTCGACGAGATCGTGGCCGGAGACGACCACGATCGGCGAGCCCATCATGTCAAGCCAGAAGATCGGACCCAGCTCCTTGGCGAGCCGCGTCAAATGCTGCACCGGCGCGGCCGAATCCAGCGACAGCATGTTGCCGACCACCGGCTTGGTCGGCGGCTGCGGAATCGGGTCCAGTCGGTTCTTGGATGACATGTAAATGCGCTTCCCCTTTGTAACCCTCGTCATTGCGAGGAGCTCTTGCGACGAAGCAATCCAGAAATCCATCCGCGACGACAGGCTTGGATTTCTTCGTCGCTCCTCGCAATGACGAGCTAGCCAAACCGCCTTCTACGCCATTCGATCAACCTGGCGCTGACCTCCTCCGGCTTCTCCTGCTGCGTCCAATGGCCGCTCTCCTTCACCAGATACTTCTCGAGGTCAGCGATCAGCTTCTCCATGCCGTCGGCCGCTGACGGCGGCAACACCGCGTCGTTCTCGGCCATGATCATCAGTGACGGCACGTGCACGTGATGGTCCAACCCCTTCGAGCGCTCCCAATTGCGGGTGAAGTTGCGATACCAGTTGATGCCGCCGGTGAAGCCGGTTTTCGTGAAAGTGTCGACGAACACCTTCTTCTCGTCGGCCGTCAGGATCGGTGTACGCGGATCGTGTCGGGCGTCGTAAGCCGCGATCATCTGTGGGAATGCGAGATTGGTCTTCGACGAGGCGCCGACACCTGCGATCGGCGGCTCCGCCGGTTTCGCCTCCGGCCGCGCCAAAGGCTTGCGCATGAAGGCGTCAAAGGTCTGCTCGACGCGGCTGCCAAAGATCCTGTCCGGCTCGCGCGCGGGGTCCTGGAACTGGACAATGTACATCTGATCGCCGAAGCGCTGGCGGAACAGTGCGATCGGGTCGATCGGCGCGCGGTCCCAATGCGGCGTGTTGACGCCGACGACGCCGGCCACGCGCGAAGGATGCCGCAGCGGCATCTGCCAGACGACGAAGCCGCCCCAGTCGTGGCCGACGAAGATCGCCTTGTCGATCCCGAGATGATCGAGCAGCCCGACCAAATCGCCGGTCAGATGCTCCATGTCATAGTCCTCGACCGGCTCGGGCCGGTCGCTCGCGCCATAGCCGCGCTGGTCCGGCGCGATCACCCGGATGCCGGCCTCGCTCAGCGCCTTGATCTGGTGGCGCCAGGAGAAAGCGAGTTCGGGCCAGCCATGACACAGCACGATCGGCGGCTTGTCATCGGCTGGACCCGCTTCGTAATAGCCCATTCGAATTCCGTTCGTCTGCGCGAACTTGAGCGGCGGCATTTCAATCATCGACGCATTCCTATTCCGCGGCACCCTTGAGGTCGGCCACCGGCGGAGCGTAGGCCGCCTCCAGCGCGGCGAATTCTTCCGGCAGCATGTCGCACATCACCTGCACGTGCGGAATGATGTTGGCGCCGACGATGAAGCCGAAATCAAGCTGGTCGCGATAGCTCTGCACGGTAATGTTGAGCGCTTGCCCGTGCGTCGAGATCGACACCGGGAAGATGTGCAACAGCTCGGCGCCGGCCGCGTAGAGCGTCTGCCGCGGTCCCGGCACGTTGGACACCGTGATGTTGGCGGCCGGCGGCAACACGTCCGACAGGTTCGAGCGGCTGTAGAGCAGCGCCAGGACCTGCACCATGATCGGCGTACCCAGCATCGAGATGTTGGAAATCTGCGGCATCAGTGCCCGCAACGGATGCGACATTTCCTTGGACTTGGTCGACTGCGCGATGATGGCTTCCAGCCGTGCCTTGGGATCATCGATGTTGGTCGCGATCGAGCAGATCATGCCGAACACCTGGTTGTTGGCCTCGGTGTTGCCTTCCTCGCGCAGCGAGATCGGTACCGCCGCGGTCAGCGACTTTGCCGGCAGCGTGCTGTGCTCCTTCAGGTAGCGCCGGACCACGCCGGAAGCGAGCGCCAGCACCACGTCGTTGAGCTTGCCGCCGGCCTGCTTGGCCAGCGCCTTGGATCGCGACAGCGAGATCGACACCCCGGCGAAGCTGCGCTCGGACGAAATCGATTTGTTAAGCATGGTCGGCGGCGACACCATGCTCGCAAGGCTCTCGCGCGACTTCGGATCGGCGACCTTGCCGAGCACCTCGGAGACGCTCTTGACCATGGTCGGGATGTTGCCGGCAAAGCGCACCGCGCTCTCGATCTGGTACATCGCATTGTCGAACAGGATCGAGCCGATGTCGCTCTTGCCGGTGCGTGGCAGTTGCAGGTTCTTCGCGGCTTGCGAAGCATCGAGCGGCTGGGTGAAGAGCTGTTGATAGGAATCGAGCAGGTTCGCGGCGATGTCGCGCGGCTCCTGGGCGGACTTGGCCCCTGCCGTCGGCGGATCGACATTGCGGGGGACCGGCGAGATATCGTAGATCATGTTGGTCAGCGCCGCACCGGCGCCACCATCGATGGCGGCATGATGCATCTTCGAATAGAGTCCGACCTCGTTGTTCTTCATGCCCTCGAATACGTAGAATTCCCAGAGCGGGCGCGCGCGGTTCAAGAGCTTGGCGTGCATCCAGCCGACGATGCGTTCGAGCGTGGCGCGGTCGCGCGGCTGCGGCAGGCTGGCGCGGAAGATGTGACGGTCGATGTCGAACTGATCGTCCTCGACCCAGGAGGGATGATCGATGTCGAGCGGCGCTTTCTCCAGCCGCGCTTTGAGGATCGGCGCAATGTGCAGGCGTGAGACGATCATCGCCTTGAAGTCTTCGAAAAAGTCGCCCTTGTAGTCGTCCGGCAGGCGAAAGATCGCCATGCTCCCGACATGCATCGGCATTTCCGGCGTTTCCAGATAGAGAAACGACGCGTCCAGCGACGACAGCTTCTTACCGTCAGCCATAGTTCCCTCCCGAGTAGTTGACGGGCGCCTTAAGCAGCGCTTCTCGTCAGGCCGATATTGCCTGTTCCGGCGGGGCATATGCAATGGCAAACGGCCCTGCCCGGTCAAATGGCCAGAACTCCCCCTCCGGTTGCGCGAGGCGGTCCGCCACGGCCCACAGCGCCGCGGGGTTCACGCCGAGCCCGATATGGCTCGCCAGGTGCACCTCGATGTTCTCGGCACGGTCGGAGGGACGTAGCAGGCAGGTTCGCCAATTCACGATGCCGTCGGCGCGCGAATAGATCGACGTCGCCGGCACCGGAAGATCGTCGGCGATCGCCTCGCGCGCTTCCGCAAAATCCTCGACCCGCTCGCCGGACAGCGCCTCGTAGAGCCGCGTGGCGTTGGTCGCCCGTACGTCGTTGGCAAAGGGGCTGCCGAGCGTGACGACATAACGGACCATGTCGGGCGCCTGGAGCGCGAGATCGCGCGCATAGACCCCGCCGAGGCTCCACCCGACCAGGCTGACCTTGCGTCCACTCGCGGCGTGGATTTCGGCCAGACGTGCGCGCAGTGTGTCCCGCATCCGTCCCAGCCCACCGAGGTTTCGGCCCATCCGCCAGGCATGTGCCTCATAGCCGAGCTCGTTGAGATAGCGCCGCATTGGCGCCATCGAGAGGTCGCTGGCGAGAAAGCCCGGCAGCGCCAGCACCGGATGGCCATCGCCCCTCGGCGCGCGCATCAGGAGCGGCGACAGCAGCAGGCTGGCGTTGAATTCGAACAGGCCGCGGGCCTCCGCAAGCAACAGGCCGAGGCCCGGCGGACGAAGCCGGCCTGACGCCTGCGGCCCGTCCGGCCCGGACGGCATTATTTCTTCTTGTCGCCGCTGCGCGTGCCGCCGAGGCCGGCCATCGTGACGAACATGTCCTGAAACCGCTCGGCGATCTTCGGATCGAAGGTGAACCAGCTCTGGATCAGGGATTCCGGCGAGACCTTGTCGATGTTGGACATCATCTGCTGCTGTAGTTTGTCCATCACGGCGGTCTGCATCGGCATCACGTCGGGTAGTCCGAAGAACTGGCGGGCCTCGAGGGGGGTGCAATCGATTTCGATGTTAACTTTCATGTCCCCTCCAGATGAGATTCGAGCGCCCTGTCGCAGTATCGCCGCGAGACGGTATGCAACGCAAGCGACCTGAGGCGGGGCGGCCGGGCCCTGCTCCCGCGATCGGCGGATATGGTCAATCAAATTCCGGCCCCGCCCCCGGTTTGTTGGTTAGCATTGCTGCACAGCGGCGCAAGTTGGCGCGTTCCTTGCTGGAATGGCGCTTGCACGGGTCGAGAACTCTGGGCAACATGGATCGATCAGCCCCGCCGAACAATCAAAAATCACGGCGCGGGCGAGTGGAGAGGGTCAAGAATGTCAGTTGGACGAAGTCTGTTTGCGGCGACGCTCGCCGGTGCGCTTGCGGTGGCGGTATCGCCGGCATCGAGCCAGACGCTGCGCTACGCCAACCAGGGTGAGCTGAAGTCGCTCGACCCCTACACACTGAACGAGTCGACGACCAGTGCACATCTCGGCCATGTCTATGAGGGCCTGGTCACGCGCGACAAGGACCTGAAGATCATCCCGGCACTCGCCGAAAGCTGGGAGACGCCGGAGCCGACACGCTGGCGCTTTCACCTGCGCAAGGGCGTCAAATTCCACAATGGCGACCCCTTCACCGCAGATGACGTGGTGTTCTCGGCCGAGCGCGTGCGGGCGAAGGGCTCGAATTTCCAGAGCCGCGTTCCCGCCGATGCCAAGGCCGTCAAGATCGACGATTACACCGTCGATTTCGTCCTGACCTCGCCCAATCCCATCCTGACGGCGCTCTGGGCGACCTGGTACATCATGGACAAGAAATGGGCAGAGGCGAACGATGCGGCGGCACCGACGCCAGCAGCCGCGACGACTCCGAGCTATGCCTCGCTCCATGAAAACGGCACCGGCCCCTTCATGATCGACAGCCATCAGCCGGGCGTGAAGACCGTCTTCAAGGCCAATCCGAACTGGTGGCGCAAGCCGGAGCATAATCTGAAGGAGATCATCTTCACGCCGATCGGAAACCCGGCCACGCGTGTCGCGGCACTGCTATCGGGCGAGGTCGACGTGATCGAACCGGTTCCGGTCCAGGACATCGACCGCGTCAAAGCAAGCCCCAACGCCACGGTCCTGACCGGACCTGAGCTCCGCACCATCTTCGTTGGCATGGATCAGGCGCGCGACGAGCTCCTGTATTCCAACATCAAGGGCAAGAACCCGTTCAAGGACGTTCGCGTCCGCGAAGCCGTCTATCGGGCGATCGACGTCGACCTGATCAAGAATCGGGTCATGCGCGGACTGTCCACGCCGTCCGCATTGATGGTCGCACCAGAGATCCTTCCCTCGAAAGATTTCACCCGGCCGAAGTTCGATCCCGACGCCGCCAAGAAGCTTCTGGCAGACGCCGGCTATGCGGACGGTTTCGAAGTGACGATGGACTGCCCGAACGACCGCTACGTCAATGACGCCGCGATCTGCCAGGCCATCGTCGGCATGCTCGCTCGTATCAACATCAAGGTGGACCTGCTGGCGCAACCCAAGGCCCTGTATTTCGCCAAGGTGCTGAAGCCCGGCGGCTACAAGACCTCGCTGTTCATGCTGGGCTGGACCCCGGATACGCTCGACTCCCAGAACGTGCTCCACGACATCATGGGCTGTCGGGACGACCCCAAGGATCCCAACCGCGGTGAAGCCAATCTGGCAGGCTATTGCAGCAAGCCGTTCGACGAGCTCGCCGACAAGGTTCTCCTTGAGTCCGATACGGCCAAGCGCGATCTCCTGATCAAGCAGGCCTTCGAGATCTCGATGAAGGACTGGGCCTACATCCCGCTGCACCAACAAGCGCTCGCCTGGGGCGTGTCGAAAAAAGTAAAGCTGACCCAGCGCGCGGACAACCAGGTTCTGCTCTATTGGGCGACCAAGCAGGACGAGTAGGTGTCGATAAGTTGTGAAGTCCCGGAAGCCCTGCTTCCGGGACTTGCCGTTTCGGGCTAACGCGATGATGCGTGCTGCTCAAGAGATGTGAAAGGAACAGATGCTCGCTTTCACACTGCGCCGGGCCATCCAGGCCATCGGTGTCATGATCGCCGTCGGAATCATCTCGTTCTCGATGTTCCGTTTCGCCGGCGATCCCGTGAACCAGATGGTCGGGATGGATACTTCGGGCGCCGAACGCGCCGCGATCCGCAAGTCGCTCGGCCTCGACGATCCCGTCATCGTGCAGTTCGGCCGCTATATCGGCAATGCCGCGCGTTTCCAATTCGGCACCTCCTACCAGTTCCGCCTGCCCGTCACCAATCTCCTGATGGAACGGATGCCAGCCACGCTGGAGCTTGCGATCTGCGCCACGATCTTTGCCATGGTCATTGGCATCCTGATGGGGGTCTACTCGGCGCTCCGCCGTGACACCTGGCTGGCGCATTTATTCCAGGTGATCTCGCTGATCGGCATTTCGCTGCCAACTTTCCTGATCGGCGTTCTCATGATCTACCTGTTCTCGGTCACGCTCGGCTGGCTGCCCTCGTTCGGGCGAGGCGATGTCGTGCATATCGGCTGGTGGACGACAGGCCTCCTGACGCTATCGGGCTTGAAAGCGCTGATCATGCCTTCGATTACGCTCGGCCTGTTCCAGATGACTCTGATCATGCGGCTCGTCCGCACCGAAATGCTGGAGGTCATGCGCACAGACTACATCCGCTTTGCCCGCGCCCGCGGCCTCACCACCCGCGCTATCCATTTCGGTCACGCGTTGCGCAACACGCTGATTCCGGTCATCACCGTGGCCGGCCTTCAATTTGGCTCGGTAATTGCTTTCGCCATTATCACCGAGACCGTGTTCCAGTGGCCAGGAATGGGGCTCCTGTTCGTGCAGGCCGTGCAGAATGTCGATATCCCTATCATGGCCGCCTATTTGATGATGGTATCCCTGATCTTCGTCACCATCAATCTGGTGGTTGACATCCTCTACACCATCGTCGATCCGCGACTGCGCTCGACGATCAGCCGGGCGCACTAGAGATGAGCGAGGCCGTCGTTCCGCACAAGGTCGAAGAGCGAGGTTCACGCGCCGCGGCGCCTGGCTGGTTCAAACGCACGCGTGACAGCGACCTGGTCTATTCGTTCCGCCGCTCCAGGATCACCATGATCGCGGCAACCGTGACGCTGCTGTTCTTTCTGCTCGCGGTCTTCGCTTCGGTGCTGTCCGTCCAGAATCCTTTCGATCCGGCGCAGCTTCAGCTGATGAACTCGCGCATCTCGCCACTGTGGACCGCCGACGGCCAGAGCCCCTTCCTGCTCGGCACCGACGAGCAGGGCCGCGACGTGCTTTCCGCGATCCTCTACGGCATGCGGGTGTCGCTCCTCGTCGGCGTGCTCGGCGTCTTCTTCTCCGGCGCGCTCGGAATCCTGCTCGGACTCACGGCCGGCTATTTTGGCGGTGCCGTCGACGGATTGATCATGCGCATCGCCGACGTACAGCTTTCATTTCCGGCGATCCTGATCGCGCTGCTGATCAACGGCATCGCCAAGTCGGTCTTTGGCAACAAACTCGACGAGATGAGCATGCTGGCGGTCCTGGTCTTTGCGATCGGCCTGAGTTTCTGGGTCCAGTACGCGCGCACGGTGCGCGGCTCGGTGATGGTCGAGAAAAACAAGGATTATGTCGCAGCCGCACAATTGATCGGCCTTCCTGCCCCCGTGATCATGCTGCGCCACGTGCTGCCGAACACGACAGGCCCGATCCTCGTGATCGGCACCATCAACCTCGCACTCGCCATCATCACGGAGGCAACCTTGTCCTTCCTCGGCTCGGGCATGCCCGAAACCATGCCGTCGCTGGGCACGCTGATCCGCATCGGCAACAACTATCTGTTCGCGGGTGAATGGTGGATCGTCGCCTTCCCCGGGCTCGCGCTTGCGGCTCTGATCCTCTCGATCAACCTGCTTGGCGACTGGCTGCGCGACGCGCTCAATCCGAAGCTCCGATGAATATGCGCCGCCCATGATCGAACCTGTTCTCTCCGTGCGCAACCTTCAGGTCGAGTTCGCCGGCCGCCGCGGCACGCTGCGCGCCATCGACGGCGTCTCCTTCGACATCGCCAAGGGCGAGGTGCTGGGGGTGGTCGGCGAATCCGGCGCGGGCAAGTCCGTCACGGGCCTGTCTGTGATCGGCCTGATCGACCCGCCCGGCCGCATCGCCGGCGGCGAGATTCATCTCGCGGGCCTGCGTATCGACAATCTGCCGCCGGACGAGATGCGCCGCATTCGCGGGAAACGCATCGGCATGATCTTCCAGGATCCCCTCACTTCGCTCAATCCACTGTACAAGATCGGCGACCAGCTCATCGAGACGATCAGAACCCATCTGAACCTGTCTGAGGCGGCCGCCCGCCGCCGCGCCATCGACCTGCTCGCCGAAGTCGGAATTCCCGCGCCCGAAAAGCGCATCGACGGCTATCCCCACGAATTCTCCGGTGGCATGCGCCAGCGCGTGGTGATTGCGCTCGCGATCTGCGCAGAGCCGGAGCTGATCATCGCCGACGAGCCGACCACCGCGCTGGACGTCTCGGTGCAGGCGCAGATCATCTCGCTGATCAAGCGACTCGGGCGCGACCACGGCACCGCCGTGATGCTGGTGACCCACGACATGGGCGTGATCGCGGAGACCTCCGACCGTGTCGCGGTGATGTATGCCGGCCGCGTCGCCGAGATCGGTCCCGTGCAGGACGTCGTCAGGAATCCGCTGCACCCTTACGCCAAGGGTCTGATGGGCGCGATCCCCACACTCGCCGGCGACGACAAGCGCCTGGTGCAGATTCCCGGCTCGATGCCGCGCCTGTCGGCGATCCCGAGCGGCTGCTCGTTCAATCCGCGCTGCGCATTCGCATTCGATCGGTGCCGCGTGGAGAGGCCGGAGCCGCTGCCGCGCGGCGCTCAGTCGGTCGCCTGCCATCTCTATGACAGCGTGCCGGCCGAGAGCGCGGCATGAGTGATCCCTTCGTCCAGGCCACGAATCTGCGCCGGGTGTTCGACGTCTCAAAGCCTTGGCTCAACCGCG
The DNA here is from genome assembly GCF_023073335.1 of Bradyrhizobium sp. 21. GTDB lineage: Bacteria > Pseudomonadota > Alphaproteobacteria > Rhizobiales > Xanthobacteraceae > Bradyrhizobium. The sequence goes on along the minus strand of NZ_JADPJG010000002.1, from coordinate 165,876 downwards.
TACTCGAAGGCGGACACCTCGAATACCTCAAAGCTGTCGACGGCGTCACCTTCGACATCAGGAAGGGCGAGACCTTTGCGCTGGTCGGCGAGTCCGGCTCGGGCAAGACCACGGTGGCGCGCATGGTCGTCGGCCTGTTGCCGCCGAGCGCCGGCAATGTGTTGATCGACGGCGTCTCGATGACGGATCCGCGGCAGGCCCTGGCGCGGCGAAAACTACGCCGTCGCATCCAGATGATCTTCCAGGATCCCTATGCGAGCCTCAACCCGCGCTTCCGCGTCGATGCCATCATCTCCGAGCCGATCCGTGCCTTCGACCTGATCCAGGGGGAGCGCGACATCCAGGCCCGCGTCGGCGAGCTGCTCAGCCTCGTCGGCCTGCATCCCGACGACCGGCTGAAGTTTCCGCACGAATTCTCCGGCGGCCAGCGTCAGCGCATCGCGATCGCGCGAGTGCTTGCTTCTGAAGCCGAATTCATCGTCTGCGACGAGCCGACTTCGGCGCTGGATGTGTCCGTGCAGGCGCAGATCCTGAACCTGATGCGCGATCTCCAGGACAAGTTCGGCCTGACCTACATGTTCATCAGCCACAACCTCGCCGTGGTCCGCCACATGGCGAGCCGGGTCGGCGTGATGTATCTCGGCCGCATCGTCGAGATCGCGGAAAGCCGCGAGCTGTTCACCCGCCCGCGCATGCCCTACACCAAGATGCTGCTCGGCGCCGTGCCCGACCTCGCGATGAGCGGTCGCCAGCGCATTCCGGTGAAGGGCGAGATCCCGAATCCGATCAATCCGCCCCCCGGCTGTGCCTTCAATCCGCGCTGCCCGCTGGCGTTCGATCTCTGCCGCAACAAAGCCCCGGAGCTGATCGACGGCGTCGCCTGCCACGCGGTCAACGCCACACCGGTGCCTGCGTGACGCGCGCGTGCCATGCTATCAGCGCATTGGCGGCCCGGCATCCCCTGTGATCAATTGCGCGCGCCGCAACTGAGGTAATCCATGGCCAGCAATGTCAATCCCGATCCGTTCACGACGCGCCCCGAGATCGAGGGCACCTTCGGCGTCGTCGCCACCACGCACTGGATCGCGACCGCCGTCGGCATGGCCATCCTGGAAAAGGGCGGCAACGCCTTCGACGCCGGCGTCGCCACCGCTTTCACGCTTCAGGTGGTCGAGCCGCATCTGAACGGCCCCGGCGGGGACGTGCCTGTCATCGTGCACGATGTGAAGCGCGGTCGCACCGAGGTAATCTGCGGTCAGGGACCCGCGCCCGCGCGCGCCACCATCGCGCACTACAAGAGCGAAGGGCTCGACATGGTGCCCGGCACCGGCCTGCTCGCGGCCTGCGTCCCCGGCACCTTCGAATCCTGGATGATGCTGCTGCGCGACTACGGCACGATGCGCGTGCGCGACGTGCTGGAGCCCGCGATCTCCTATGCACGCGACGGCTATCCGCTGGTCGAGCGCGCCTGCGCCACGATTCAGACCGTGGAGCAATTGTTCCGCAAGCATTGGCCGACGTCGGCCGCGGTCTATCTGCCGAACGGCGAGGTGCCGAGGCCCGGCACGCTCTTCACCAACAAGACGCTTGCGGCGACCTATGCGCGGATCCTGGACGAAGCCGAGAGTGGCGGTGGCGGCCGCGACGCGGAGATCGAGCGCGCCCGAAAGTCCTGGTCGCAAGGATTCGTTGCGGAGGCCATCGACAAGTTCTGCCGCACCCAGGAGGTGATGGACGTCAGCGGCTCGCCACATCGCGGCGTGCTCTCCGCCGACGACATGGCGCGCTGGCAGCCGACCATCGAGGCGCCGCTCACCTACGACTATGGCCGCTATACCGTCTGCAAGGCGGGCGTCTGGAGCCAGGGTCCGGTGACGCTTCAGCAGCTTGCGTTGTTGAAGGGCTTTGCGCTCGACGGGCTCGATCCGACCGGGCCCGAATTCATCCATCTCCAGATCGAATGCGCCAAGCTGGCGTTTGCCGACCGCGAAAAATTCTACGGCGATCCCAAGTTCAGCGAGATCCCGATCACGACGCTGCTCTCGGACGCCTACAACAACGAACGTCGCAAGCTGGTTTCCGAGAAGGCTTCGCTCGATCTCCGGCCCGGCGCGATCGAGGGCTTTGGCGGCGTGGTCAAGCTGCGCCGCGCCGAAGGCCAACGCGAGGCCGTCGGCGCGCTCGGCGCCGGCGAACCGACCGTGGGGCGCTTCGGCGAGGTGCGCGGAGACACCGTTCATTTCGACATCATCGACAAAGCTGGCAACATGGTGTCCTCGACGCCGTCGGGCGGCTGGTTGCAATCCTCGCCTGTCATTCCCGAGCTGGGTTTCTGTCTCGGCAGCCGCGCACAAATGTTCGATTTGGAGGAGAACCAACCCAGTTCGCTCGCGCCGGGCAAGCGCCCACGCACCACGCTGTCGCCGACCATGGCGCTGCGCGACGGCGAGCCGTATCTGGCTTGGGGTTCGCCCGGCGGCGATCAGCAGGATCAATGGATCACGCAGTTCTTCCTGCGGCACGTCCATTGCAACCTCAATCTCCAGGAGGCAATCGATGCGCCGGCCTGGCACTCCGAGCATTTCCCGATCTCGTTCTGGCCGCGCACCGCGCGCCCCGGCGTGCTCGTGGTCGAGAACCGCGTGCCGAAGGCGACGATCGAAAATCTGCGCGAGCGCGGACATATCGTCGAGGTCGGACCGGACTGGTCGGAAGGCCGCCTCACTGCGGCCTCGCGCGTCGGTCCGCGCCGCCGCGCCGCCGCCAATCCACGCGGCATGCAGGGCTACGCCGCAGGACGCTAAAGGCAGCATATGACCTGGTCGATTATCGCGCGCGATCCTGCTGCCGGCCAGTTCGGCATCGCAGTCGCGACCCGTTTTTTTGCCGTCGGCGCGCGTGTCCCCTACATCGCGGCTGGCCTCGGCGCCATCGCGACGCAAGCCTTCGTCAATCCCTATTACGGCATCGACGGCGTCAAGCTCTTGCGTGAAGGTCTCAACGCGCACGACGTGCTGGCCGCGCTGCTCGCGACCGACGATGGCCGCGAGAGCCGCCAGATCCACATCATGGACGCGAGTGGCGAGATCGCGGCGCATACGGGACGCGACTGCGTCGAATGGTGCGGACACATCGCCGGCAGCGGCTTCTCCATTGCCGGCAACATGCTGGCGGGTGCCGACGTCCTCGACGAGACCGCAAGAACCTACATCGCCAATGACAGCCTGCCCTTCCCGCGCCGCCTGCTCGCCGCCATGCGGGCGGGCGAGGCCGCCGGCGGTGACAAGCGCGGCAAGCAGTCTGCCGCGCTCCTGATTCACGGCGAGGAGGAATGGCCGGCATTGGACGTGCGCGCCGACGATCATCCCGATCCGCTCGGCGAGCTCGAACGGCTCGAGCGCGTCAGCCACGAGCTCTGGGTTCACTTCCGTGATGCGCTGCCGACGCGGCAGAACCCGGCCGGCAACACCGATCGCAGCGTCATCGACGCCAGCATCGCCGCAGCGCGCGCAAAACGATCATGAGCGCTGGTCCCCTCATCGAGATCAAGGATCTGCGCATTCGCTTTCACGGCGACGACGGCCGCGTCACTCATGCGGTCGACAGTGTCGACCTCAGCGTCGCCAATGGCGCCACGCTCGGCCTCGTCGGCGAATCCGGCTGCGGCAAGAGCGTGACCTCACTCGCGATCATGGGTCTCCTGCCGAAGCAAAGCGCGGAGATCTCAGGCGCGATCCGCTTCGATGGTTTTGACCTGCTGAAGACCTCGGACCAGACCTTGCGTGACCTGCGTGGCAACCGGCTGGCGATGATCTTCCAGGAGCCGATGACCTCGCTCAATCCGAGCTTCACCATCGGCGACCAGATCATCGAGACCATTTTGCGCCACCGCGGCGGCTCGCGCCGCAGCGCGCGCGAGCGGACAATCCAGCTGCTGCGCCGCGTCCACATCCCCTCGCCCGAGCGACGGATCGACGAATATCCGCACAAGCTCTCCGGCGGCATGCGCCAGCGCGTCATGATCGCAATGGCACTGGCCTGCGACCCACGGCTCCTGATCGCGGACGAGCCGACCACCGCGCTGGACGTCACCTTGCAGGCGCAGATCCTCGAGCTGATGCGGGAATTGAAGGCGGCGAGCGGCGCGGCCATCATCCTGATTACCCATGATCTCGGCGTGGTCGCCGAAGTCTGCGACGAGGTCGCGGTGATGTATGCCGGCGAGATCGTCGAGCGCGCGCCGGTGGACGAATTGTTCTCGGCGCCGCAGCACCCCTACACCGTAGGCCTGCTCGGTTCGATCCCGCGGCTCGACCATCGCGCCGAGCAGCTTGCGACGATCGAGGGCATGGTGCCGAACATGGCGCAGCCACCCGCGGGCTGCCGCTTCGCCGCGCGCTGTCCCTTCGTGCTGGACGTCTGCACCCAGGCGCCGCCGCCACTGGTCGAAGTCAGCCCCGGCCACCTCTCGCGCTGCATCCGCGCGCCGCTCGAACTTTTGGTGTCGTAATGGCGCTGCTCGAGGTCGAGGGGCTGGTCAAGCATTTCGTCGCGGAGCGCTCGCTGTTCGGCCGCGCGCTGGCGCATGTCAAAGCAGTTGATGGCATTTCCTTCTCGCTGGACCCCGGCAAGACGCTGGCGCTCGTTGGCGAATCCGGTTGCGGCAAATCCACCGTCAGCCGCCTCGTACTGCGGCTGATCGAGCCGGACGCAGGCACGGTGCGCTTTAACGGCCGCGACCTGCTCTCGCTCGACGCCCAAGCTCTCCGCGCCTTTCGCCGCGAGGCGCAGATCATCTTCCAGGACCCCTACGCCTCGCTCAATCCGCGCATGACCGTCGCCCAGATCCTGACCGAGCCGCTGGCACTGCACGATCTCGTCCAGCCCGCCCGGCGGCGGGAGCGCGTCGAGGAGCTTTTGCGGCTGGTCGGACTGGAACCGCGGCTGGCCCGGCGTTATCCGCACGAATTCTCCGGCGGCCAGCGCCAGCGCATTGCGATTGCCCGCGCGCTCGCGGTCGAGCCGAAGCTGATCATCTGCGACGAGCCGGTCTCGGCGCTCGACGTCTCGATCCGCTCGCAGATCCTCAATCTCCTCGGCGAGCTCCAGGATCGGCTCGGCCTCGCCTACATCTTCGTTTCGCATGACCTCGCCGTGGTCAAGCACATCGCCGACCACGTGGCGGTGATGAACCTCGGCCAGATCGTCGAGACCGCGGCCGCGGATGCGCTGTTCGCCGCGCCCCGCCATCCCTACAGCCGGGCGCTCTTGTCGGCGATCCCCGTGCCTAAACCGCGGGCAAAGCGCAGCCGGATTGTGCTTCAGGGAGAAATCCCCAGCGCGCTCAATCCGCCGCCAGGATGCCGCTTCCACACCCGCTGCCCCTACGTGGTCGACCGCTGCCGCAGCGAAATGCCACAGCTTGTGCCGGATGGCACCGGACATGCAACGGCCTGCCATCGAACGTCGGAACTGCCGTCCTCCGAGGCGATCGTCCCATTGGATGGTGGCTTCTCGCCGATTCTCGAAAAATTGGTCGCCGCTTTCAGCGGCGGCCCGGAAGCAGCACGCGGCGGCGGGGTTAGTTCATTGGGGACGAACCCGGCTGGCCTAAAATGAGGTTGAGAGCGATGAGTTTCATGCGTTTGGCAATCCTGGCGTCGGCATTGCTGACGTCGCTCGCGGGCGGCGCTCAAGCCCAAACGACGCTTCGCATCGGCATCGCCGAGGACCCCGACATCCTCGATCCCAGCATCGGCCGCACCTATGTCGGCCGCATTGTCTTCGCCGCCTTCTGCGACAAGCTGTTCGATATCGACGAGAAGCTCAATATCGTGCCGCAGCTCGCGCTGTCTCACGAGACTTCCGCCGACGGCAAGGAGATGACGATCAAGCTCCGGCCCAACGTCAAATTCCATGATGGCGAGCCGCTCGACGCGGAAGCCGCGAAATTCTCGATCGAGCGTCACATGACGCTGCCAACCTCTTTCCGGAAGTCGGAACTCGGCAGCGTCGATCACGTCGAGGTGGTCGATCCCCTGACCATCAAGCTTGTGCTCAAGACGCCCTACTCGCCGCTGATCGCCCAGCTCACCGACCGCTCGGGCATGATGGTCTCGCCCAAGGCGGCAAAGGAAGCCGGCGACAAGTTCGGCCTGCATCCGGTCTGCGCCGGCCCCTACAAATTCGTCGAGCGCGTCCAGCAGGACCGCATGGTGTTCGAGAAATTCGCCGACTACTGGAACAAGGACAACATCCACATCGATCGCGTCGTGTTCCTGCCGATCGTCGACGCCACGGTGCGCCTCGCCAACCTCAAATCCGGCGGCCTCGATCTGATCGAGCGCGTGCTCGCCACCGACATCAAGGACGTGCGCACCGATTCACGGCTCGTGCTGTCGACCGCGCCAGAGCTCGGTTATTTCGGCCTAACCGTCAACATCGGCAACGACAAGGCCAAGGGGCCGCTTAGCCAGTCGGCGAAAGTTCGCCAGGCGCTCGATCTTTCCATCGATCGGGAAGCGATCAACCAGGTCGTGTTCAACGGCGAGTTCACCCCGGGCAATCAATGGGTGAGCCCGACGCATCCCTATTACCAGAAGGCTTTTCCGGTGCGTGGCCGCGACGTCGCCAAGGCGAAGGCGCTGTTGAAGGAGGCCGGCGTCACCGCGCCCATCTCAGTCGACTATATGATCCCGAAGGGCGCGGAGAACGAGGCCGTGGCGCAGGTCGTCCAGTCGATGGCCGCGGAAGCGGGCTTCGACATCAAAATTCGCGCCGTCGAATTTGCGACGACCTTCAAGCAGGCCCAGGCCGGTGAATTCCAGATCTTTCAGATCAACTGGAGCGGCCGCATCGATCCCGACGGCAACTCCTACATCTTCATGCGCAGCAAGGCTGCGCAGAACGACGGTGGATATGCGAATCCGGATGCGGACAAGCTGATGGAGGATGGCAGATTGACCTCCAACGTCGACGAGCGCAAGGCGATCTATGAAAAGCTGACAAAAATCCTGCTCGACGATTTGCCCATCATCTACATCTATCACCGCACGCTCCTGATCGCGCACACGACCAAGCTCCAGGGCTACAAGCAGATGCCCGACGGGCTGGTGCGCGTGGTGGGGTTGAAGTTCAAGTGATCGCCGCTGCGTCCAGGATGCGAGGCGTGCGATGCTGAACTTCCTCGCCCGCCGCATCGCGCAGATCGTGCCGACGCTGTTCTTTGTGTCGGTGCTGATCTTCTCGCTCCAGCAATTGCTGCCGGGGGATCCTGCGCTTGT
>NZ_JADPJG010000002.1:158191-158539 GCF_023073335.1 Bradyrhizobium sp. 21 | reverse complement strand
CCCGCCGTGATCGAGCAGATCCGCCAGCAGTACCGGCTCGATCAGCCGATCCCCGTGCAATACGTCTATTGGCTCAAAGGCGTCCTGACGGGCAATTTCGGCGAGTCGCTCCGCAACAAGATGCCGGTGCGCGAACTGATCGCCCAAAAGCTGCCGGTCACGCTCCAGCTCGGCTCGATGGCGTTCCTGATCGCCTTCCTGATCGGCATTCCCGCCGGCATCGTCTCCGCGGTGAAGAAGGGCACCGCCTGGGACTATGGCGCCAATTTGTTTGCGTTGTGGGGCATCTCGACGCCGAATTTCTGGCTCGGCATCATGCTGATCTTCCTGTTCTCCATCGAGCTCGGC
>NZ_JADPJG010000002.1:0-158158 GCF_023073335.1 Bradyrhizobium sp. 21 | reverse complement strand
TGGCTGCCGGCCTCGGGCTATGTCCCGCTCACCGAGAACTGGCGGGCGAGCCTTGCCGCCACTATCATGCCGGCCTTCGTGCTCGGCAATGCGATCTCCGCGATCCTGATGCGACACACCCGCAGCGCCATGCTCCAGGTGCTGGAGAGCGACTATGTCCGTACCGCGCGCGCCAAGGGCTTGTCCGAGCGCTCGGTAATCCTCAAGCATGCCATGCGCAACGCGCTGACGCCGATCATCACGCTCGGCGCGCTCGAGCTTGGCACGCTATTGTCAGGTGCCGTGCTGACCGAGCAGATCTTCTCCATTCCCGGCTTCGGCAAGCTGATCGTGGATGCCGTGTTCAACCGTGACTACGCGGTGGTGCAGGGCGTGGTGCTGGTGACGGCCACGGTCTACATCATGCTGAACCTGGTCGCAGACGTCGCCTACATCCTCGTCAATCCGCGGCTAAGGGGCTAGGCGATGACCGACACTGCGCTGCCGGCCAGTCCCGCCAATCAAGCCTACGAACTGGATAGCCCGGCGCGCCGCGCGCGGCGGCGGCTGTTCAAGCGCAAGGCCGCCGTGTTCGGGCTTGTCGTGATCACTGCGTTCATCCTGCTTGCGGCCCTCGCGCCGCTCGTGGTGCCCTATGATCCCATCGCGACGAGCTGGAGCCTGGTTCGCAAGCCGCCCACCGCGGCGCACTGGTTCGGCACCGACGAGCTCGGCCGCGACATCCTGAGCCGCGTCGTCTATGGCGCGCGCGCGTCGCTGCTTGCCGGCCTCATCTCGGTTGCGATCGCGCTCGGCATCGGCGTGCCCCTCGGCCTGCTCGCCGGTTATCGCGGCGGCTTCACGGATGCGCTGATCAGCCGGATCACCGATGCAATGCTGGCCTGCCCGTTCCTGATCCTGGCGATCGCGCTGGCCGCATTCCTCGGGCCCAGCCTCGGCAATGCCATGATCGCGATCGGTATCTCGGCCACGCCGATCTTCATCCGCCTCACCCGCGGCCTGGTGTTGAACGTCAAGGCCGAGGACTATGTCGAGGCCGCCCGCGCGCTCGGCAATCCGCCTTGGCGTATCGCATTCTCGCATATCCTGCCGAACATCCTGCCCCCGCTGCTGGTGCAGGCCACGCTCTCGATCGCCACCGCCATCATCGCCGAAGCCGCGCTGTCATTCCTCGGCCTCGGCCAGCAGCCGCCGGCGCCGTCCTGGGGCAGCATGCTCAATGCCGCGCAACGCTTCCTGACCCAAGCGCCCTGGATGGCGATGTGGCCGGGGCTTGCGATCTTCCTCGTGGTGCTGTCGCTGAACCTGCTCGGAGACGGCCTGCGCGACGCGCTCGATCCGCGCCAGCGTTAGATCACGGTCTCGCGCATCACGCGGCGGCAATCCATCTCGTATTCGAGATCGACCACCGGCGGGCGGGCGAAATGCCAGGTCAGGCCGGAGCGCAACGCGCCGCGGCGGACGAGTTCGTCGACCAGCGCGTGGTGGAAGTCGTGCACGGAATAGGCCTGCACGCCGGTCGTGTCCTTCCAGCCGAAACCAAATGCCGTTAGCCGGTTCTCCATCTGCGAGGTGGTGGTGAAGCGGACCTTCTCGCGCAGGCCTTCCGGACTGAGGTCGCGGTAGCGCACCGTGCGCTCGACATAGCTGCCGCTGCCCTCGCGCGCCTCGGCGCCGCCAGCGATCACGAAGCTCGGCGCCTTCGCGCTTGTTGGGCGCGTGAAGGAGAAGGCATAGAACGACGGCTCGGACGGCGGGTCGATCTCGGGACAGACATTGCTGCGCGCCACCGGATTGGTGGTGCCGTCGAAGATGCCCCATTCGGACAGCGTCTTCACATAATGCAGATTGAACGCGCGAAAGCCTTCCTCGCTGAAGGCCGCCGGTGAGCGCAGCTCGCAGGCACAGAACGCCGTCAACGGCCGGCCGGCTTCCTGGATATACTTCGCCGCGAGCGCAAATCCCTCGGCCAAGGGCACCAGACGGTCGAAGCGGACGCGCTCGATCTCGTAGCCGGCATCGGCGGCCGCGCCGGCCGAATACTGGAACACAGACGGAATGAAGCGGTAATTGCCGGCGGAGAATTCGCGCGTCATGTCGGACTCCTATTCCAGTTGCATACGAATGCCCTTGGCGCCATTGAGCAGGCGTTTCAGGTGAAAGCCGGCCAGGGAATCGTCGGCATGCATCCCGACCAGCGCGGCGAAGGCCGGCATGGCGGCGGCATCCCCGGCCTCCATCTTGGCAAAAGCCTGGGAATACAGCGCCGTTTCCGGCGCAGCGAATTGGGCTTGCGCCAGCGGCTCGAAGGCGCGCAACGACTCGCTGCGTCCGCGCAGCATCAGCTCACCGACCGGGCGCCCTTGAAAGCTCTCGGCGGCCTTGGCGACGCTGGCACTGACGCAAATGCGCGTTCCCAGATGCTTGTTCGCGGCTTCCAGCCGGGCCGCGATGTTGATGGAGTCCCCATACGCGGTGTAGTCGAAGAACCGATTGCCACCGAAATTGCCGACCAGTGCCGGCCCGGCGTGAATGCCGATCCGGGTGGTGCCGAAATTTACGCCCCTGGCCTTCCAGCGCGCACAAAAATCCTGCGCCCAGGCATCGAGATCGTGGGCGCAGGCGACCGCTCGTGTCGCATAATCCGGCTGATCGCCGGGCGCGTTGAAGAGCACCTGGATCGCATCGCCGATGATTTTTGCGACCGTTCCCTCATGCGCGAAGACGATCTCGGTCATGCCGCCGACATATTCGTTGAGGAGTTCACCCAGCGTCTCGGGCGGCGCAGTCTCAACCAGCGATGTAAAGCCGGTGATATCGGTGAAGATGGTCGCGACATCGCGCCACTGCACTTCCATGCCGTTGCCCTCGACATCCGCCGCCAGGCGCCTGGCGATTTCCGGCGAGAAGAAACGCGACAGCGAGGCATGGGCGCGTTCGGCCTCCGCCTGGCGGCGGCGCACCTCGCGCAGCATTTCGATGTGACGGATGGTCTTCTGGATCGTCATCTCCAGATCGGCGAAGTCGATCGGTTTGGTCAGGAAGTCGAACGCACCGCGGTTCATGGCGGTGCGGATATTGCTCATGTCGCCATAGGCCGAGACGATGATGGTGGACTTCTTGTCTTCGGCTTCCTGGAGCTTCGCCAGCAGCGACAGCCCGTCCATCCGCGGCATGTTGATGTCGGAGACCACCATGTCGACGTGTGGATTTTGCTCGAGCGATTGCAGCGCCTCGAGGCCGTCGCGCGCAAACATGATGGTCACCAGCCCATCGCGAATCTGCCTGCGGAATTTTTGCAGAACCAACGCCTCGAGGTCCGGCTCGTCATCGACGAAGAGGATGGTCGCGGTCATGCGGCTTGCTCGAGCCTCGTGTCGATCTCCTGCCGCAGCAGGGCGAAATCGATCGGCTTGGTGAGGAGCCCGACCGCGCCACGCTCGATCGCCTTCCGGCGCGTCTCGGCGTCGCCGTAGGCGGTGATCATGATGACGGGGACGCTCGGATGCGCGTCACGCACCTTCGGGAGCATGTCGAGCCCGCTCATGCCGGGCATGTTGATGTCGGACAGGATCAGGATCAACGAGGGATCGCGAACCTCGGCGGCGAGCTTCAGCGCCTCGGGCGCGGACGGCGCGAATTCCATCTGGAAGCGGCCGGCGCGCAGGTCGCGCCGGAACTGCTGCCGGAACAGCGCCTCGACGTCGGGCTCGTCATCGACGACCAGAATGTAAACGTTCAAGTCCTGCCTCCAGGAGTGCCGCCCGCCGCCATCATGCGCGGCAGTCTGATGATGAATTCGGTGAATACGCCGGGCTCGGTGTTCACGTCGATCGTGCCGCCGTGCTGTTTCACGACGATATCATGGCTCATGGAAAGGCCGAGCCCCGTGCCCTCGCCGGCCGGCTTGGTGGTGAAGAAGGGATCGAACATCCTCTCCTTCACTTCGGGCGGAATCCCGGTGCCGTTGTCGCGGATCCGAATCTCGAGGCCGCCGCCGAGGTCTTTCGTCGTCGCGCTCACGGTCGGCTCAAAGCCGTCGCCGGAACTCTCCTTGCGCTTGGTCGCTGCATAGAAACCGTTCGAGATCAGATTCAGCAGGACGCGCGTGATTTCTTGCGGATAGATATCGACCATGCCGGCGGCCGGGTCGAAGTCACGCTGGAGCGTGACGTTGAAGCCGGGCCTCTCCGCGCGCGCGCCGTGATACGCCAGATTCAGGCTCTCCTCCACGATCGCGTTGATATCGACGACGCGATGCTCGCCGGAGCCCTCGCGCGAATGCAGCAGCATGTTCCTGACGATGGAATCGGCACGCTTGCCGTGCTGCACCACCTTCTCCAGATTGCTCCTGAGCAGACTGGTCAGCTCGTCGACCTCCTCCCTGGTCTTGCCGTCGAGCGAGGCTGTCTTCAGGGCATCGTTGAGCTCGTCAATCAGTTCGGTGGAGACCGAAGAGAAATTGTTGACGAAATTGAGCGGGTTCTTGATCTCGTGGGCGATGCCCGCGGTGAGCTGGCCGAGCGAGGCCAGCTTCTCGGTCTGAATGAGCCGGTCCTGCGCGGTGCGCAGCTCGTCGAGGGACTGCGACAGCTCCTTGGTACGCTCATGGAGCTGCTTGAGGAGCCGAGCGTTTTCGATAGCGATCACAGCCTGCTTGGTGAAATTCTCGACCAGTGCGATCTGTTTGTCGGTGAACGGACGGACCTCCTTGCGATAGACCGCGATCGTGCCAATCAGCCCGCTCTCTTTCAGCATCGGCACGATGACGATGGTACGGGCGCCGGCGACGTCCGAGATCGCGCGAACGGCTGGTCCACCGGCAAGATAGGCAGGCGTGTTTCGCACATCGTGAACATGGACGACCGCACGTGTCCTGACGACCTCCGCGAGCCCGCTCTCCGGACGAGGCCGGATCGCCACGTCTTTTCGCGAGGCCGCGAACGCAGCCGGCACGTTGTAATCCGCCGCGATGGTAAAGCTTTCACCGTCCCACAGATTCATGATGCCGAAACTCGCGCCACAGACCCGCGTGGCATTCTCGAGCATCTTGTGGAACACCGGTGTGAGTTCGCCGGGAGACGAACTGATCACCTGTAATACCTCGGAAGTAGCTGTTTGCTGCTCGAGCGACTCGGTCAATTCAGCCGTCCGTACCTCAACCCTTTTTTCAAGATCCGCATAGGATTCCTGCAAACGCGCGCCCATGTCGTTGAACTGGTCGGCGAGCCCTTCGAGTTCGTCACCGGTCCTGATCTTGATGCGCTGGGAGAAATCGCCGCCCCCGATCCGCTCGGCACCGCTGCGCAGCGCCTGGATCGGGCCCACCATGCGGCGCGCGAGAAATATCCCGGCAAGCACCGCAAAGATGGACGCTGCGAGCAGCACGATCGCGAGCCGCTGCAACGAGGCATAGAGCGCGGCATAGGCCTCCTCGACGGGCAGCTCGACGAACATGGTCCAGTGCAGCGGCGCAATGGGGGCTGATGCGGTCAGCACCGTCTGGCCCTGGATGTTGCGCGCTTCAGGAAGCACGTCGGAGATGGTGCCGCCTCCAGCCTGCGCAGCGCGGACCTGCGCCAGACCAGACATGTCGGTATTGCGCAGGACCAGGCTGATATCGGGATGCGCGATCAGGCGCCCCTCCGGGCCGACCACGTAGGCGTGCCCGTGCTCGCCGACCTTGATCTGGGACACGACGTCCCAGATCAACTTGAGATTGACCTCCGCAATGCTGACGCCTGCGTCCTTGCGCGACCCGGCCTGCGCCAGTGTCATGTAGGGCTCGGACTCCCTGCGGAAATAGACCGGCCCGTAATAGACCTTGTGCGCGACCGCCTCGGTGAACTTGGGGTCGTCCGACAGGTCGATCCCGCTGTCGATCGCGTCCATGGCGAGCCGCGAGACTCGCAGCCGCTCCCTGCCGGCCGAATCGACCTGGGCGAGCTCGGTGATTGCGGGCACCTGGCGCAGCAGCCGCAGAGCGTCGAACCGGCGCTGCTCGATCGAACCCGCCGACCAGGGCAGCTGGGTGGTCCAGCCGAGCTGGCTCTCGATCTCCTTGACGAACTGACCGATCTTGGCCGCGGCCGCCTCGGCCTGCTCATGCTGGACCCGGATCAGCGCGGCTTTGTGCTCGCGATAATAGAAGAAGACCTCGAACAAGCCGTTGGCCAGTAGCGCGATGGCGACGACGGCCACGAACAGCGCGACATATTTGGTGAAAAGCCGCGTCCTGATCCCCTGCCCTGGCGTCGTGCCAGATGCGGCGCCATCCGGCGCCGCGCTCGGCAGCGTCCTGGCTTGCGGGGTGCCGGGATGGAGGGAAAGGCTCATCCTGCCGAACCTAGCAAGAAGACCGGACCTTGTCTCTCGCGAGCGCGGGAAAGGCTAATGCCAGCCGCGGTGCCCGCGGCAAATAGAAAAGGGCGGCAGCGGGCGGCCGCTGCCGCCCCCCAAGTTAGCTTGCCTGCGGCCTCAAGTGGGCCGCAGCACCTTGGAATCGAGGTCAATCTCATTGACCTGCTTGTTTCGCTCGGAATCCGCCGCCGCGCGATGGTCGGTCGCCAGCACTACATAGACCGCAGGAAGCACGAACAGCGTGAACAGCGTGCCGATCGACATGCCGGCGACGACCACGAGACCGATCGAGAAGCGGCTGGCCGCGCCCGCGCCGGTCGCGGTCAGGAGCGGGATAAGGCCCGTCACCATCGCGGCCGTGGTCATCAGGATCGGCCGGAGACGGATACGGGCCGACATTTCGATCGCAGAGCGGCGGTCGAGCCGCTCATTGACCTGGAGTTCGTTGGCGAACTCCACCATCAGGATGCCGTGCTTGGTGATCAGGCCCACCAGGGTCAGCAGGCCGACCTGAGTGTAGATGTTCATGGTCGCCATGCCGAAGAACAGCGGGATCAGCGCACCCACGATCGCCATCGGCACCGAGATCATGATGACGAGCGGATCGCGAAGACTCTCGAATTGGGCCGCCAGCACCAGGAAGATGATGACCAGCGCGAAGCCGAAGGTGACCGCGAGCTGGTTGCCTTCCTGAACATATTGCCGGCTATCGGCGAGATAATCGTGGCTGAAGCCCTGCGGCATCTTCTTGGCTTCGCCCTCGAGGAAGTCCACCGCAGCGCCGACGGTCACGCCGGGCATCGGCACGGCTGAGAACGTCGCTGAATTCAGCTGATTGTAGTGCGTCAGCGAATTCGGGTCGGTTTTGGTCTTGATCGAGACCACGGTCGACAGCGGAAGCTGCTGCCCGCTATTAGTGGTCACATAATAGCCGCCGAGCGATTCCGGCGAGAGCCGCTGGCCGCGCGGCACCTGCGGGATCACCTGATAGGAACGGCCCTCGAGATTGAAACGGTTGATGTAGTTGCCGCCGAGCAGAACCGCGAGCGTGCTGCCGAGGTTCTGCATGTTGACGCCGAGATCCTGCGCCTTGGTGCGGTCGATCGTGACCTGCACGTTCGGCTGATTATAGGCGAGGTCGCTGTCGGAGACGATGAACATGCCGCTCTTGCGCGCAGCGTCCTTCAGCTTCTCCATCTGCTCATAAACAGTCTGGAAACTGGCGGTGGAGTTGATGACCATCTGCACCGGCAGACCGCCCGGGCCACCCGGCAGCGGCGGCAGGTTGAAAGCGAAAGCTTGCACGCCCTCGATTTTGGAAAGTTCGGCCTGGACCAAGGGCTTCAACGCGATCGACGACCGCTTACGCTCGTCCCACGACTTCAGCAGCATGCCGGCGATACCGCCCTGCGGGCCGTTGATGCCGTTGAGCACGAAGCGCAGATCGGTCTCGGGGAATTTCTGGAATTCCTTGTCGAGCTTGTCACCATAGAAATCGACATAGTCGATGTTGGCATATTTCGGCGCCTTGGTGACCGCGAACACGATGCCCTGGTCTTCCTCAGGCGCCAGCTCCTTCGAGGTGTGCATGTAGAGGAAGCCGACGAGTCCGAGGATCGTCACGGCGAACAGGCCGGTGATCGCCTTGTAGTCGAGCGAGCGATCGAGCCTGCGCCCGTACCAGCGGGTCAGCGCGCCGAACACCTTATTGACGAGCTTGGCGAAGCGGCCTTCTTCGGTGTTCTTCAGCAGCACCGAGCACATCATCGGCGACAGCGTCAGAGCGATGATGCCGGAGACGATCACCGAACCCGCGAGCGTGAAGGCGAATTCGCGGAACAACGAACCGGTGAGGCCGCCGAGGAAGCCGATCGGCGCGTACACGGCCGCGAGCGTGATCGTCATCGAGACGACGGGCCCGACGATTTCGCGCGCCCCCTCAAGCGACGCCTGGACCGGCGTCTTCCCTTCTTCCAGATGGCGATGGATGTTCTCCACCACGACGATGGCATCGTCGACCACAAGGCCGATCGCGAGCACCATTGCGAGCAGGGTCAAGAGATTGAAGCTGAAGCCCAGCGCCAGCATCAAGGTGCAGACGCCGATCATCGACAGCGGAATCGTGACGACCGGAATGATGACGGAGCGGAACGAGGCCAAGAACAGGAAGATGACCACGATCACGATGATGATAGCTTCGCCCAGCGTCTTCTCGACCTCGTCGATCGAGGACTGAATGAACTTGGTCGAATCGTAGGCGACCTTCATCTTCATCGACGGCGGCAGGTTGCGTTCGAGCTCGGGGAACAGTGCGCGCACGCCCTTGACCAGCGTCAGCGGGTTGCCTTGCGGGGTCGCCTGCACGCCGATGAAGATCGCGTGTTCGCCGTTGAAGGCGACGCTCGCATCGGTACTCTGCGCCGCAAGCTCGACGGATGCGATGTCCTCCATCCGCACGAAGCCGCCGTCCTTGGCCTTGACGATCATCTTCTTGAACTGGTTGACGTCGGTCAGGCCCGTGTTCGTCGAGATGTTCGAGACGATGAGATAGCCCTTGGTCTGACCTGCCGCGGACTGGAAGTTGTTGGCGGCGATAGCAGCCGACACATCCGCTGGCGATACGTTGCGGCCGGCCATCTTCATGGGATCGAGCCACAGCCGCATCGCAAAATTCTGGGCGCCGAGAATGTCGGCGGACGCGACGCCGTCGACGGTCGACAGCACCGGCTGCACCACGCGCGTGAGATAGTCCGAAATCGCCGAGCCCGACAGCTCCTCGGAGGAGAAGCCGAGATACATCACGGCCGTGGTCTGGCCTGTGGTCTTGGTGACGATCGGGTCGTTGGATTCCTTCGGGATCAGATATTTGACCGAGTTGGTCTTGGCCAGCACCTCGGTGAGCGCCTGGCTCGGATCGAAGTTCAGCTTGATGTAGACCTGGATCGTCGAGGTGCCGAGCACCGAGGACGAAGTCATGTAATCGACGCCCTCGGCGGACGCGACGGCCTGCTCGATCGGCGTGGTGATGAAGCCCTGGATCAGGTCGGCGGAGGCGCCGGGATAGACGGTCGTGATGTTGATGACCGTGTTCGACAGCTTCGGATATTGCCGGATCGGCAGCACCATCGCCGCGCGCAGGCCGATCAGCAGGATCAGCAGGCTGACGACGACCGACAGAACCGGGCGTTTGATGAAAATATCAGTGAAGCGCATCGCGGCGATCTCGATTTCGTTGACTTGCAAAGCGCATGACCCGGCCGTGCCGGATCATGCTGCGACGTGAGCGGTCAGTAGCGGGGCGGCTGCGCCGGGATCTGCGGGGCCGGGTCGGTCGAAATCGACACCGCCGCGCCCGATTGCAGCTTGAGCTGGCCGACGGCGACGACCTTGTCGCCCGGCTTGACGCCCTTGATGATTTCGACGCGACCCTCGACCCGGCTGCCGGTCTGCACGAAGGTGCGCACCGCGGAGAGGCTGGTCTTGCCGTCCTCTCCCTTCTTCTCAGTGATCACGAACACCGAGTCGCCATACAGCGTGTAGTCGACCGCCGTCTCCGGCACGGTGATCACCGCCGGCTTGTCCGGCAGCACCACCGTGGTGGTCACGAACATGCCGGGCTTCAGGATCTTCTCCGGATTGGAGACGGTCGCCTGCACGCGGATGTTGCGGGTGTCGGTCGAGATCTGCGGCTCGATCGTGGTGATCTTGGCGTCGAAAATGCGGCCCGGATAGGCGTCGACCTTCAGGCGAACCGCCTGGCCGACCTTGAGGTTGCCCGAGTCCTTTTCCGTCACGGTGAAGTTGGCCCACAGCTCCGACAGATCGGTCAGCGACACGATGGCCGTGCCGGCGGTGAGATATTGGCCGACCTCGACCTTGCGGACGCCGAGGTCGCCGGAGAACGGTGCGCGCACCAGCTTCTGCGAGATCAGCGCCTCGGTCTTGGCGATGCCCGCCTGCGCCTGGTCGTAGGCGGCCTGCGCGGAATCGACGGTCGCCTGCGGACCGAACTGGCGCGATGCCAGTTGCTTGGCGCGGTCGAGCGACAGCTGCGCGACGGTCGACTGCGCCTTATAGTTGGCGAGGTCGCCCTGATCCGGAGCGTCGAACAGCTGCACCAGCGGCATGCCGGCTTCGACATGCGCGCCCGGCTCGAACTTGATCTCGGTGACGCGGCCATTGACGTCGGCGCTGACGTCGACTTGATGCACGGCGACGAGGCTGCCGACCGCGGTGAGCAGGTTCGGCACCACTTCGGACTTCGCCTCGGCCGCGCTGACTGCTGTCGGCGGCGGCTTGTTGTTGGCGAAGAACTGCTTGATCATCTGGCCGCGGAAATAATTGAACCAGACGAGGCCACCGACGAGCACGCCAAGAAGCGTGCCGACGATGATGAACCACAGCACCGGCCGGACCGGACGCTTGGGAGCCTTGCTGTCGATCGGTTCGCCCGAAATCTTGTGCTCGGTTACGATGTTCATGTCATGCGCTTTCTGCAATCGCCGTCTTGCCCGCACCCGCGGCCTGATCGCGGCCCAAATGCGAAGCAATTGCGGCGTCGTTAAGTCCGATACCCCTCAGGAGAAACTCACAGAGCTGCCGCTCGAGGTCGTCCGCCTTGCCGTAAGCGAGACACGGCGTGGCCGGCAGCCTGGTCAGCGCAGCCGTCATCACGGTGTGATGCGCAAACCAGAACAGGTTGAGCGGATCGCCACTGAATGGCCGCGCGTCCCAAGCGGCCACCGCATGCTCGAGCGAGGCGACGAAGACCGCCCCGATCAGCGTCTCGATCTTGGCATATAGCAAACGGGCGAATTCGCCGTCATCCAGATGGCTCGTGGCCATCAGTCGCAGGCGCTGGGCCTCTTGCTGGTCGGGCCCGTCGGCGATGTGAAGGAAATGCTGGACCATGCCGCGGATCAGTTCGACCAGCGTGGCGGTCGAGGGCTCCCGCTCGAGCAGATCCATGAGCGCCGGATCGGCCTCGCATTCGTCGCTGAGGATTTCGGCGTAAAGCGCGGCCTTGGACGGGAAGTGCTTGAACAGCAGCGCTTCGGAAATGGCAGCGGCGGCCGCCACGCTCTTGGTCGTGGTGCCGGTATAGCCGTGTCGGGCAAAGCAGCGCTTTGCGGCGCCGAGGATCAATTGACGCCTCAGGTCGCTCGTCATACGCAATGAGCTCATGTGAGTGAGTAAGCACTCACCCACGCAAAAGTCAAGCAGAATGCTGCATCGCAACCTAAGTGGGTTGTAGATTCAACAGAAAACGGCCGTGCCTTCTCCCTGGGGGCGGGGCGCGCCCGAGGCGGGTGGAATCAGATTGGCTGGAAGCCGAGATCGCCGCGCATCCGGTTGACGATGTAGGTCCCGTCCCGGGTGGGCAGAATGCGTTCAACGTTGGCGCTGTCGATCTTGATATTGGCGAAGCGCGGCCCGGTGGCGACGTCATGGACCGCCTTCGCAAAGGCCTCGACCTCGGCCATGGTCGTGACAGCCCGGCTGTCCTTGATGCCGCAGGCCCCGGCAACGCCGACGAGGTCGACGGCGGCGGAGGTGTGGCTGGTCTGGCCGCCGGTCTCGCCATAGGCCTCATTGTCGAGCACCGCGATCGAGAGGTTGGACGGCTTTTGCAGGCCGATTGTGGCGAGGCTGCCCATCCCCATCAGCATCTCGCCGTCGCCGGTGATGACCAGCACCGGCAGCCTCGGCTGCGCCAGCGCGAGCCCGAGCCCGATCATCGCAGCGCCGCCCATGCCGCCCCAGAGATAGAAATTGCGGGCATGGTCGCCGGCCGCACAGATGTCGTTGGTGGAGGCGCCGAGGCCGCCGATGGCAACGACGTCCTTGCGGTCCGCGAGCAGCGTGGACACCACCTGACGGCGGTCGAGAAGATTGGCCTTGCTCATTTGGTGAAGACCTTGGCGCCGATCAGGCGCTGCGACAACAGGACAGCGGTCGGGGTGAGCGCGTTGTAGGCCTGGGCGGCGGCGGCCTCCAACACGGCCGGCACGTCGGCTGCGTTCGAGGCCCGCAGCACCTTGACGCCCGAGAGTTCGAACACGCCCTGCGTGGTCGATCCCATCGGCACCTGCCATGGATTGAACTCGCCCCACTCGCCGCGCATGGTCACGAGCGTGAGGAACGGAAAGCGCAGGATCGGGATCAGCGAGAGCATGTTGATGCAATTGCCGACACCGCTCGACTGCATCAGCAAGACACCGCGCTGGCCGCCGGCCCAGGCGCCGGCGAGAAGCGCCACACCCTCCTCCTCCGTCGTCAGCGGAATGCCGCGCATCGTCGGCGACTCCAGCACGCGCTGGATCAGCGTCGCATGGCCGGCATCGGGCACGTAAGGCACTTGGCGAACGTCGAAGCGTTGCAAGGTCGCGAAAATATCGTCGGGCCAACGAGTGCCAGATTCGGTGGCCGTGTCGGCAGCGTCAGCGCGGGCGTGCATTTTCCTGTCCGGTCGGCTTGCAAATCACGGCTCGACTGTAGACGGTGACCCGCGCTGCTCGAAAGAGCGAAAACAGCATATCGGTCTCAACCGGCGAGTATGGCGGCATGAACGCAGATGCGAAAGAACTGGCGGCCAAGTTCGATCTGGAGAAGCTGACGGCGGAATTCTACGACGATCCCTATCCGACCTATCGTGCACTGCGGGAGAACGAGCCGGTCAAGCGCCTGCGCAACGGCACCGTGTTCCTGACCCGCTATGACGATCTCGTCACGACCTACAAGAACACAAAATCGTTCAGCTCGGACAAGAAGCGCGAGTTCGCGCCGAAATACGGCGACACCCCGCTCTACGAGCACCACACCACGAGCCTCGTCTTCAACGATCCGCCGGCGCATACGCGTGTGCGGCGCCTGATCATGGGCGCGCTGTCGCCGCGCGCGATCGCCGGGATGGAGCCTGATATCGTCAAGCTGGTCGACGGCCTGCTCGACGCCATCGCCGCCAAGGGCGCTTGCGAACTGATCGACGACTTTGCAGCGTCGATCCCCATCGAGGTGATCGGCAATCTGCTCGACGTGCCCCACGATGAACGTGAGCCGCTGCGCGACTGGTCGCTGGCGATCCTCGGCGCACTCGAACCCGTGGTGCCGCCTGACGTGGCCGCGCGCGGCAACAAGGCAGTTACGGATTTTCTCACCTATCTCGCAACGCTGGTCGCACGCCGTCGCGAGAGGCCGGGCAATCCCGAGCGCAACGTGCTGACGCGTCTCATACAGGGCGAGGAGAACGGCGAGCGGCTGACCGAGAAGGAGCTGCTGCACAACTGCATCTTCCTGCTCAATGCCGGCCACGAGACCACCACCAACCTGATCGGCAACGGCCTCGTGGCGCTCGACCGGAATCCGGACCAGAAGCGGCGGCTGATCGACAATCCCGACATGATCAAGACCGCCGTCGAAGAGATGCTGCGCTACGAGAGTTCGAACCAACTCGGCAACCGCATGACCACGGAGCGGGTCGAACTCGGCGGCGTCATGCTCGATGCCGGCACATCGATCACGCTGTGCATCGGTGCGGCCAACCGCGATCCGGCGCAGTTTCCGGACGCCGAGCGCTTCGACATCGCGCGCACGCCGAACCGGCATCTCGCCTTCGCCACCGGCGCGCATCAATGCGCCGGCATGGCGCTGGCGCGGCTGGAAGGCGCCATCGCGGTCTCGCGCTTTCTGGCGCGCTTCCCGAACTACACCGTGAGCGGAAAGCCGGTGCGGGGCGGACGGGTACGGTTCCGCGGCTTTTTGAGCGTGCCCTGCACGATCGGCTGAGGGCCTCAAACATAAAAACGCGAAAACAACCCCATGCACAGTAGAAGGTCACCGCCGCGCGATGCGCCGGTGATCCCGCGCAACCATTTGACATCTCAGGCCATCGGCGCCGTTGCGCGCAACAATTCCGAAAAGGCCTAAACCGCCGTCTTGTGCCGCGTGATGCAGGTTTGCAGCACCTCGTCGATGGGTTTGCTCCACCACTCGTTGGAGAAGATTTCGATCTCCGAATAGCCGGCAAAGCCCTGCGCTTCGACCGCTTCGCGCACCGATTTGATGTCGATCACGCCGTCACCCATCATGCCGCGGTCGTTGAGGATGTCTTTTGTCGGCACCAGCCAGTCGCAGACATGGAAGGCGAGCAGGCGGTCTCGGGCGGCGCGCGCGATCTGCCCCAGCAACTCGGGGTCCCACCAGATGTGATAGACGTCGAGCGCGACGCCGAGCAGGCCGGTACGGCTGGGATCGAGCCGGTCGCAGATGTCGAGCGCCTGCTTTGTAGTGTTCACGCAGGCCCGGTCGGCCGCATAGGCCGGATGCAGCGGTTCGATCGCGAGCGGCAGCTTTGCCTGTCTGGCGTAGTCGAGCATCTCGGCGAGAGCTTCCTCGACTTGCCCGCGCGCGGCAACGATGTCCTTGGACGCCTCGCTGCCCGGTCGCGAATATTGCGGCAGGCCGCCGACGACGAGAACGATGCAGGGCGCGCCCAGCGCCTTGGCTTCATCGACGCAGCGGCGGTTGTCGTCACGCACCTCGCCCCGGCGCGACGCATCCGAGGTGAACATGCCACCACGGCAATAGCCCGACAGCTCGAGACCGGCATCGCGCACCGCGCGCGCGGCACGTTCCAGCCCGACGGCCGCGACCTGGTCGCGCCAGGGATCGATGGCGCGGATGCCATGCCTGGCGCAAGCATCAATGATCTCGACCAAATCACCCTGCTTGCGAACTGTCGCCGTGTTGAGCGACAGCCAGCGGTGGTCGGAGGAAAAATCGCGCATCAGGATTCGATTCCGTGCGTTGACAGCACCGCCCTCATCCGCCGCGTCGCCAGCTCCGGATCGGCAAGCAGCCCGGCCTTGTCAGCCAACCGGAACAACTCGGCCAGATGCAGCGTCGAGCGCGTGCTCTCCTGCCCGCCGACCATGGTGAAATGATCCTGGTGGCCGTTGAGATAGGCCATGAACACCACGCCGGTCTTGTAGAACCGCGTCGGCGCCTTGAAGATGTGCCGCGACAGTGGCACCGTCGGCCCAAGCACGTCGTGGAAGCCCGCTTCGTCACCCGCTGCCAGCCGCGACAAGGCGTACGACGCCGCCGGCGCGATCGCGTCAAAAATGCCGAGCAGCGCGTGCGAAAAGCCTTCGCTGTCGCCGGCGATCAGCTCCGCATAATTGAAGTCGTCGCCGGTATACATCTTGATGCGCTTGTCGAGACGACGGCGCATGTCGATCTCGCGCTGCTTGTCGAGCAGCGAGACCTTGACGCCGTCGATCTTGGCCGCGTTGCCGTTGATGACGGTGACGGCCGTGTCCATCGCCTTGTCGAGATCGTTGGTGCCCCAATAGCCCGTCAGCGCCGGATCGAACATGTCGCCGAGCCAGTGGATGATGGCAGGCTCGCGAACCTGCGACAGCACGCGGTCATAGACTTTTGCGTAATCGTCGGCATTGCGGCCCAGCTTCGCCAGCGCGCGCGACGCCATCAAGATGATGCGGCCGCCGACCTTCTCGACAGCCGAGATCTGCTCCTCATAGGCGCGGATCACGTCGTCGAGGCTCTTGGCGTCCTCGACCGCGAGGTGATCGGTGCCGGCACCGGAGAACACCAGCGCGTTGCGGCGCTTGGCGGCTGATACCGAACGCGTGATCAGCTCCAGCGAGGTCGGCCAGTCCAAACCCATGCCGCGCTGCGCGGTGTCCATGGCTTCGGCGACGCCGAGCCCGAGGTCCCAGACGTGCTCGCGGAAGGCGATGGTCTTGTCCCAGTCAACGGCAACCGAAAGCCAGGGATCGTTGTCCGCGAAGGGATCGACCACGGTATGCACCGCCGAGAAGGCGATTCGGTTCAGCGGCCCCTCAAGCTTTGCCGGGAACGTTCGTGAGGCCGCAAGCCGGTAGGTCTCGATCGAGCGATCGGCTTTCGGCAATTTCAACGACAACGACGACATTGAAGGAACAGGTTTGGGCAGGACGGGCTTGTTCATGTGTCCCTCCTCAGGCCTTGATCGGGGCGACGTCGATCCAGCGCCGCTCCTTCCAGCTCTTCAGCGCGCATTCGGCGAGCTGCACGCCCTTGACGCCTTCGAGCAGCGTGAACTTGTAGGGCGCATCCTCGTAGACGTGGCGGATGAACATCTCCCACTGTTCCTTGAAGCCGTTGTCGTAGGTGACGTTGTCCGGCAGCTTCTGCCAGTCGCCGTAGAAATCATGCAGCCGCTTCTCATCGGGATTCCACACCGGCCGGGGCGTCGCCTGCCGCGCCTGAATCATGCAGTCCGACAGGCCGGCGACGGCCGAGCCGAGCGTACCGTCGACCTGGAAGGTGACAAGGTCGTCGCGATAGACGCGCGTCACCCAGGACATGTTGATATGTGCGATGGCGCCGCCCTTGAGCTGGAACGTCGCATAAGCCGAGTCGTCGGCCGTCGCCTTGTACTTCTTGCCCTGCTCGTCATAGCGTTCGGGGATATCGGTGTTGCCGATGCAGCTCACGCTCTCGACCTCGCCGAAGAGGTTGTCGAGCACGTAGCGCCAGTGGCAGACCATGTCCAAAATGATGCCGCCGCCGTCCTCGTCGCGGTAGTTCCAGGACGGCCGCTGCGCTTCCTGCCAGCCGCCTTCGAACACCCAATAGCCGAACTCGCCGCGCACCGAGAGGATGCGGCCGAAGAAACCGGAATCGCGCAGGAAGGCGATCTTCTTCAGGCCGGGCAGGAACAGCTTGTCCTGCACCGTGCCGTGCTTGACGCCCTTGGCATTGGCGAGCTTGACGACCTCGAGCGCCGCCTCGAAGTTCGTCGCGATCGGCTTCTCGCAATAGACGTGCTTGCCTGCATTGATGGCCTGGGTCAGAAGGCCCGGCCGTGCCTGCGTGGTCGCGGCATCGAAGAACATGGTGTCGTTCTTGTCGGCGAGCGCGGCGTCGAGATCGGTGGTCCAGCGCGTGATGTTGTAGCGCCTGGCAAGCGTCTCGACCTTCTCGGCGCTGCGGCCGACCAGGATCGGATCGGGCATCACGCGGTCGCCATTCTTCAAGAGGACGCCGCCCTGCTCGCGGATCGCGACGATCGAGCGGATCAGATGCTGGTTGAGCCCCATGCGGCCGGTGACGCCGTTCATGATGAGGCCGAGGCGTTGGGTGGTCATGCCAATTGCTCCTGAGGTGATTTTGGCTGTTCGAGCAGGGCGAGCGCCGACCAGTCCGGATGGACCGACGTCGCAAAGCCCTTGCTGTGAAGCGATCCCGTCAGGAGATCGCCTTTGTGAATGGAAAGCCGGATGCCTCGCCCGGCATCGGCATAGAGATCGGGATGCGCGGCCGCGAACGCCTGCGCTTCGGCGGCAGGCGTCTCGCCAAAACCGTCGACATAGTGATGGCCGTTGCGCTCGGCGTGGGTGACGCCGATGAACGCGCCGAGCGCGAGATCCTGCTGCACGGCGAGGCCGGCCTGGCAGGTCAGGTCCTCGCCGGTCACGAAGAACTTTTCGCCGCCTGCGCTCCATTTCGCCGCCCGCGTCGCGTTGACGATGGACTTGTACAGGCCCTTGCAGGATTTCGAGGAAATGCCGCGATAGCCGAGCGCGCGCGCCGCCGGGAAGGCGTCATAGGAATCGTCGGCTTCATCGATGATGAAGCCGCGCGCGGCAAGCGAGCCGAGCGGCGCCTGCCGCGTGATGTCGCGCGGCATCGGCTGCTCGACATAAAGCAACCGGGACGTGATCGGTCGCAATGCGGGATCATGGTTGAGCCGGTCGATCAGCGCCTGCAGCGCTGCGAGATCGGCATATTGTTCGTTCGCATCGAGCGTCACCTTGGTGTCACGATCCAGCGCATCGAGCTCCTTGCCGATGCGCGCCAGCCGCGTCGCATCGGCCACGGGGTCACCCGACAGCTTCAGCTTGAAGTATCTTGCACCGGAGTTCTCACGGGCATCGGCAACACCGCCCTCACCTTCCACGGTGTCATCGAGACCGACGGTATGCCTGATAGCCACGCGCGGCAGCGGTTTCCGATCGGCGAGAAACGTCGCAAGATCCGCTTCCGTCAGGTCAGGCGAAAGCCGCGCATCGATGCCGGCAATGTTGCCGGCCATGCCGTCGAAGAAGTTCGTCTCGGCGGCGCGCAGCAGCGCATCGAGGATCGCCTTGTCGATCTCGGCGGGGCCATAAGCCGCAGCAAGCGCTGGAATGTTCTTTTTCGCACACATCGCAACCTGGGCACCGATGCACGAGGCATGCAGATCGAACGCGGTCAGGAATCCCGTCCGCGCCAGATAAAGCCCGCGCGCAATCTGCAGCGATCGGCGCAAGCCATCGACCGTCTGCGTCGGCGATAGCTCCGGTCGCTTGTCGAACCATTTCGGCACCAGAAGCTCGGCGCTGGCACCGACCGCGGTCCCCTTGCCTTCGACCTCGATTTCGACCCGCACGAACAGCTGCGGCGTCGCGTTGATGGTGATCGCGCCGAAGCGGAACGGCCGCGCGAAATGCACGGGACGTTCGAAGAATGCGATGTCTCGCAGCTTCAGGCGGGGTGACATGGTGCTACTTGGCTCCCGAGATGCGGCTCAGGCGGCGGTGCACCTCTCCCGCTTGCGGGAGAGGTCGGCACGAAGTGCCGGGTGAGGGTTTTGTTCTCTGGGGGGTTCTCGCGAGCGGAGATACCCTCTCCCCAACCCTCCCCCGCAGGCGGGGGAGGGAGCGCACCGTTCGTGCGGTTGCGGTCGGAGGACACATCATCGTCCTAATCCAATGCACCCTGCGAAAAGAAATGCTTGCGGATGCGTTGCACGAGCTCGGTGAAGACAGGGTCGGCCATCACATCGAGCGAGCGTGGGCGCGGCAGCGGCACGTCGTAGATCGCGGCGATCGCGCCGGGCCGTTCGGTCATCACCAGCACACGGTCAGCGAGGAACACGGCCTCGGGGATCGAATGCGTGATCAGCAGCACGGTCTTCCTGGTCTCGCGCTGGATCCGCATCAGCTCGACATTCATGCGCTCCCGCGTCAGCGCATCGAGCGCGCCGAACGGCTCGTCCATCAGCATGATCCTGGGATCGTGCACCAGCGCGCGGCAGATCGAGGCGCGCTGCTGCATGCCGCCGGAGAGTTGCCACGGCAGCTTCTTCTCGAAACCCTCCAGCCCGACCAGCTTCAACAGCGCCTTGGCACGGTCGAGATATGTTTGCCGCGGCAGCCGCTTCATGTCGATCGGCAGCATGACGTTGGACAGGATGTTGCGCCAGGGCAGCAACAGCGCGTTCTGGAAGACGATGCCGACATTGCCGTGCGGCTTCGTCACCTTCTCGCCCTCGACCAGGATCTCGCCTGATGTCGGCGGCAGCAATCCCGAGATCAGCTTGAGCAGCGTGGACTTGCCGCAACCGGACGGGCCGACCACGACGAAGAACTCGCCGTCGTTGATGTGGAAATCGAGCGGCCGCAACGACGGCACGTCGCCGTCGCGTGTCCGGTAGGTTTTGGACACGCCGGACAATTTGATGCCTGACGCCTCGCCGGCCGCCCGGTCGCTCACCAGTCTCAGATGCGCGGCCGGCTGCCCGGTTTCACTCGATACTGCGGCTTGTTTCACGAGCCGCTCTTCGGGAGGTAATCGTTGGTGTAGAAGACCTTCGGGTTCTCCTTGGCCTTGGCATCGAGCCCGCCATATTCGACCATCAGGTTGACGGAATCCGTCATATTCTGGTCGGTCACCTGGAACGGCCGCTTGCTCTTGGTCTCCGCGGTTCGGTAGAGCGGAATGGTCAGCTCAAAGCCCTGCGTCAGGGTGTCGATCTTGCCGCCTTTGGGATTGGCATCGAGGATCGATTGTGCCGCCGCCTTCGGCTCCTTCTCGGCTGCTTCGACCGCCTTCGTTGTCGCCGACATGAAGCGGCGGACCAGATCGGCATTGGTTTTCACATAGTCAGCATTGGCGATGATGCCCGAGGAGACCATGTTGATGCCGTAGTCGGCGAACTTGATCGGATAGACGTCCTTGCCGGTGGCGTCCTTGATCTTCATCGACTGGTCCATGACGTAGCCGAGCAGCAGGTCAGCCTGGCCATTGATGACGGCGTTGAGCTTGGTCTGACCATCGCCGGCAACGGTGGTGAAGTCGCTCTCCTTCAGGCCGGTCTTCTTCAGGAACAGCGGCCAGATCTGGGTCATGGAATCGGCCGGCGTGATCGCCACCGTCTTGCCCTTGATGTCCTCGGGCTTCCTGATGTTCTTGTCGACGAAACCCATGGCGGACATCGGGCTGGTCTGGAGCAGCACGCCGGTCGCGACCACAGGCGCGCCCTTGATCGCGGCGCGCATCATGGTGGGGACGTCGACATAGCCAAAATCGGCGGTCTTTGCGGCAACAGCCTGCGTGGTCGCCGCCGAGCCGCGGCCTTCCTGGATTTCGAGGTCGATACCCTCGGCCGCATAGATGCCCTTGGCCTTGCCGTAATAGAACGGCGCATGCTCGCCATAGACGTACCAATTGAGCATCAGCACGACCTTGTCGGCCGCCTGCGCCGGCATCGCCGCAAATACCATCAGCGCCGCAGAGACAGCTCCTATCCACCGCTTCATCGTCACTCTCCCTTGTCGTTGTTGCGTCGGCCGTTGATGGCCGTTCGTTTCTTTAGTGTTGTTCAAGAGGCGAAAATCACGTCCTCGCGCTGGCTGACATGCCAGGGAATGATCAGCTTCTCGATACGGTCAACGATCCAGAACAGGATCACGCCGAGCAGCGCCAAGATCACGAGGGCTGCGAACATCGTCGGCAGGTCGAAGGTTCCGATCGAGCGCTGCATCACATAGCCGATGCCGGAATTGGAGCCGACGAACTCGCCGACGACGGCGCCGACCACGGCGAGCGTCACCGAGACCTTGAGACCGGAGAAGATCGCCGGCAGCGCATGGGGCAGGTTCACCGCACAAAATACCTGGAAGCGGCTGCCCTGCATGGCGCGGGCGAGGTCGACCATGTCGGGGTCGACCGATTTGAAGCCCTGCACGGCCGAGACCACGACGGGGAAAAAGCCGAGCAGGAACGCCGAGATCACCTTTGGAATAATGCCGAAGCCGAACCACACGACGAACAGTGGCGCGATCGCGATCTTCGGCACGGATTGGGAAAACACCAGCAGCGGATAGACGTAGCTCTCCACCGTCTTTGAGCCCGCGATCAGCATCGCGACGGGAATGCCGAACAGCGCCGAGAGCAGGAAGCCGCAGACGGTCGCGTAGGTGGTCGGCCAGGACTGGCGCAGCAGCTCCGGCCATTCCGTGCGCAGCACCGCGACGACGTCGAGGGGCGACGGGATCTGGTAGGCGGGAATCCTGAACAGCCGGATCGCAAGATCCCAGGCCACGACGATGAAGACCAGGAACAGGAACGGCCGAATCCAGGCCGCGTTCAGCATCTTGGACACCGCACTCTGCGGCTTTAGCTCAGCCACGCCTCACTCCCGGTCGTCTTGTTCCTTGCGGGAGAAATTAACCGATTGGATAAATACTGTCCAGAGGTTTTCCTGTGACGTTTTGCGCCGGGGGTTTCGGGCTGGGATTTGAAGACCGTGCCAAATCCCCGGTGTCGTCCTGGCGAACGCCAGGACCCATAGCCACAGGGTGAAGTTTGGCGAAGGCTGGTCGTTCGGGATTGGCACCACGCGCGATCGATGGATCACGCGGTATGGGTCCTGGCGTTCGCCAGGACGACGTTGAGGACGCAGATCGCCTCAAACAACGAGACGAAGCGGCAGCAGCACTAAACCGTCTGCGCCACCGCGGCGCGCGACCTCGGCGCCTTCGTCATGGCTAACAGCGCGGCCGACTGCCCCGTAAGCGCTGCAAGCACCAGGCCGACCATGTGGTCCAGCCGCTCGTCCTTGGCTTTCTTGTCCAGCAGGTCGCGGCCGAAGATCACGCTGAGCGTCGCCGAGTTCGAGAGATAAAAGAAGCAAAGCCCGGCGATCGAGATGTATAGCTGCACCGGATCGACCGCGACCTGGAAGTCGCCGCTGTCGACGCCGCGCCGCACCACGGTGCGGATCATCTCGACGAAGGGCGAGTGCATCGACTTGACCTTGGTCGACCGCTTCAGGTGCTTTGCGCGCGCGAGGTTCTCGGTCTGGAGCAGCGACAGGAATTCCGGGTTGCGCAGGAAATAATTCCAGGTGAACTCGATCAGGCGCCTGATGGCCTCGGGTGGGTCGAGATGTTCGAGGTCGAGCCCGCGCTCCTCGCTGCGGATCTTGTCATAGGCGCCTTCGAGCACCGCCAGATAGAGTTCGTCCTTGTTGCCGACGTGATAGTAGAGCATGCGCTTGTTGGCGCCGGCCTTGACCGCAATGCGGTCGACGCGCGCGCCGGCAAGCCCGTGGGCGGAAAACTCCTGCTTGGCCGCTTCGAGAATGCGCAGCCGCATGCCTTCAGGGTCGCGCTGCCATTTCAGAGTTCGCTTTGCCTTTGCCAAACCGGTTGCTCGCTGGGTGACCGTCGACATCGCGTTTATCATGCACGCGGCGCGCCGCATAGTTCGTCAATCCACCGGCTTCGGCGAGCGCTCCAGCAGCACCGTCTGGATGCCGCAGGTGCCGGTCCTGACCGTCATCACCCGCGTGCCCGGCTTGCGGCCGTTGCGCACTTCGGTGACGTCGAGGCCGGCGGCGATCAGGCGGGCGCGCGTGGCGTCGATATCGGACACCCGCCAGCTCAGGCCCCAGAGACGGTCATGCAGGGAGTCGCCGCCCGCGACGGGACGGCGCACCAATTCGACGACGAGATCGCCGCAGCGGAAGAACATCAGCTGGCCCCAATCCTGGTGCGAACGATCCAGCGCCAGATCGAGCCCGAGCCGCGCGCCGTAGAGCGCGGCGGCGCGCTCTGAGTCCTCGGTGGTGATGACGACGTGGTCGAGCGCGTCGATCGGCGCGATCTCGGTCGCCGGCGAGAGCGGACGCTCGTCAGCCAGTTCGAGGAAGAACAGGCGCACGCCGCGCGTGAGCTCCGTGGCGGCACGCGTGCGCTTCCAATGCAGCACCGCGCCGCTCTCCGCGTCGCAGCTCTCGACCTCGGCGACACCATCCGGCTTGAGCGCCACCCGCTCCAGCCGCCGGTGCATCTTGCCCATGTCGGCGACACGAAAGCACATGCTGGCAAGCACGCCCTCCTGGTCGTCGAGCAGCGCGCGCATCCGGTCGGCGGTCACGCTGAAGCCGTTCGGCGCCATCAACTCGATCGTCATGTTCTGGAGGGTGAACAGCACCCGGTCGGCACCCTCGCCCGAATTCTGCCAGGCCGGCGCGCGCCCCAATAGGGTCTGATAAGCCGCCTTGGCCGCACCGATATCCCTGACCAGAGCGACGACGTGATCGAGGCCGGTGATCATATTCCCCCCCTTTGATCGGCCCGGAACCATGGGCCGAAACACGGCATTTGCCCGGGCTTGGCATGACGCTGTCATGGTCGTATTCCGGCACCATGCCGACCTCAAGCGCTTCGGACGGCAGTTTTGCGAATAATTTCAGCGGCCTCTCACCGGAACCGGTGCTACAGTAAGCGCGCCGGCCGGGACCACAAAGCGCATCACGGACAAGCAATGCAGGCTCTCTTTATCGGACAGACCTATATCGACGTCGTCTTCATTACCGACCACATGCCAACCGGCGACGAGAAGCACGTGGCCTCCGACTACGCGGTTTCCTTCGGCGGCAATGCGGTGACGGCGGCGTTTTGTTGCGCCAAGCTCGGCATCGTGCCCGACCTGATCGCCACGGCGGCCAATGACTGGCTGGGGCGCATGTTCCAGGACATGTGCGCGAAATACGCGATCTCCCTGCACGGGCGGAAGGTGAACCAGTCCTCGCTCTCCTTCATCATGCCCAAGGACGGCAAGCGCGCCATCGTCCGCTGCCGCGACGACGAGCACATCCATCCGTTCCCGATGCTCAACCTCGGCGGCTGCCGGGTGCTGCACATCGACGGCCATCAGCCGGATGCCGCGATCCACTATGCCAAGGTGTGCCGCGAGGCCGGCATTTTGACCTCGCTCGACGGCGGTGGCCTGCGCACCAATACCCATGAGCTGCTCGAATTCATCGACGTCGCCATCGTTGCCGAGCGCCTGTGCGAGCAGATGGACCTGACGCCGGAGAAGATGCTCGACTATCTCAAGAGCCGCGGCTGCAAGATCGGCGGCATCACCATGGGCGAGAAGGGCCTGCTTTGGTACAATGAAACAGGTACGGTCGAGACAATGCCGGCGATGCCGATCCCGCGCGAGCGCGTGATCGACACCAACGGTGCCGGCGACGTCTTCCACGGCGCCTATGTCTATTCCTACCTCGCCCATCCCGGCAAAAGCTGGCGCGAGCACTTCGATTTTGCCCGCGCTGCCTCGACTTTCAAGATCCAGCGCCTCGGCAACGAGGCCGGCCTGCCGACCCTCGTCGACATCGCCAAGGTCAGGCACGAGTTCGAGGTCAAGGTGTAGGCTTCGCTGGGGTTTCCGATGGGGCGCGTCTTCGTCGCCGGCAGCATCAACATGGATGTGGTGGCGACGGCCGATCGCCACCCCAAGGTCGGCGAGACCGTGGCCGGCCGGCAGGTACTGTATTTTCCCGGCGGCAAAGGCGCGAACCAGGCGGTCGCGGCATCACGTCTTGGCGCGAGCACCACGCTGATCGGGCGGCTGGGGACAGATTCCTTCGGCGCCGAGCTGAAGGCCTTTCTCGGCGCGCAGGGCATTGACCTCGGCCACGTCGTGCAAATGACCGAGGCGCATACCGGCACCGCCATCATCACGGTGGCGGAGGCCGACAACACCATCGTCGTCATTCCCGGCAGCAATGCGCTGGTCAGCGCCGACGATGTCGCGGAAATTGCGCTGGCAAAGGGCGATGTCGCGGTCAGCCAGTTCGAGATCCCGTTGCCGACGATTGCAGCATTCTTTGCGCGAGCGCGTGAGGCTGGCGCGACCACGCTGCTCAACCCGGCGCCGGCGCAAAACATGTCCGGCGAGTTGCTCGCATTCGTCGACATCCTCGTGCTGAACGAGACCGAGCTCGGCTTCCTCGCCGGCGCGGAGTTGTCTGAGAGTGACGAAGCTGCGCGGATCATCGACGTGGCGCGAAAACTTCAGGCGCGCGAGGACCAGACCATCTGCGTCACACTCGGCAAGCGCGGCGTGCTGGCGCTCGCCGGACGCGAGGAGATTTCGGTGCCCGGCCGCGCGGTGCAGGCGGTCGACACTACAGGCGCGGGCGATTGTTTTGTGGGCGCGCTCGCGGCGCAATTGGCCGAAGGCGGAGCGTTGCGCGCCGCCCTCGCCTTCGCCAACGCCGCCGCCTCGATCTCCGTGCAGCGCATGGGCGCGGGGCCGTCGATGCCGACGGCGGCGGAAGTCGCCGCCGTTCTCAATGCGAACTGATCACGCCAGCGCGCTCTTCAGGTCAAAATTTTCATCGGCGGCCTGCTCCGGCGTGATCGAGCGGTCCATGCCGAACAGGCGGCGGCCGAACATATGGTCGCCGGCGCGGTTGATGGACTCGATGCCGAGCAGCTTGTCGCCCTTGTAGCAGAACGCCGAGAACGCCTTGTTCGTAATGCTCCCCCGCAGCACGACACGGTCGTAGCCAGTGGTGAGGCCTGCGATCTGGAGCTTGTCCTCGCCCTGGTCGCTCCAGAACCAGGGATGGCTGTCATAGGGCTTCCGGTCGCCGGTCAGCCGCGCCGCGAGGCAGCGGGCGTGATCGGTGGCGTTCTGCACCGATTCCAGCCGCTGTGATCCGCCGAAGCGCGGGCTTGCGAACAACGCGCAATCGCCGATCGCGGAAATATCGGGATCGGCCGTCGCAAGATATTCGTCGACGATGATGCCGGCGGCGACCGGCAGCCCCGCCTCGGCCGCGAGCTCGATATTCGGCAGCACGCCGACGCCGACCACGACGAGATCGGCGGGCAAATGCCGTCCGTCGCTCAAGGAGACGCCGGTGACCTTACCTCTCTCCACCTCGATCGAGGTTGCCTGCACACCGAGATGAATGCGGATGCCGGCCTCGCGATGACGCTGCTGGAAATAATCGGAGACCTCCGCCGTTACCGCGCGCGCCATCACGCGCGGGGCGAGCTCGAGCACGTCCACCTCCAGCCCCTTGATGCGGGCAGTGGCCGCGAATTCGAGGCCGATGAAGCCGGCGCCGATCACCACCACCCGCGTCTTCGAGGGGATGATCTGTCGCAGCGCATCGCTTTCGTCGAGGATGCGCAGATATTTCACGTCGGGCAGATTGGCGTTGGGCAGGTCGAGCAGCCGGTTGCGGGCGCCTGTCGCCAGCGCGAGGTGGCCATAGGGCAGCGTCTCGCCCGACGCGAGCAGCACCTTGCGCCCCGCGCGGTCGATCGACACGACGCGGCCGGCGATCAGCTCGATGGTCTGGTCCTGGTAGAATTTCTCCGGCCGGAACATCAGGCTCTCCGGCCCGGCCGAGCCCTTGATATAGGCCTTGGACAAAGGCGGCCGCTGATACGGCAGATGCGCTTCGTCATTGATGAGGCAGATGCGCCCTGAAAATCCCGCCTGGCGCAGGGACGCCGCGACCTGGTAGCCGCCATGGCCGGCCCCGACAATGATGACCGGACCGTCGGTCATTGGAACAGCCCACTTCCGGAGGCACGAGCGTGACCCATGTCGTCTCCTCTCTCGCTGATTTTGATTTGCTGGCCTTACGAGGAGCCGGCGCTCGTGTCCGTCCCTTGGCAAAGGCAGGCCCATTTGAGCCCATCATTCCGTGATGCGCAAGGGCGGTCCGCGGGGATTGTCACCCCTCGCCTTCTGCGATTTAGTTGCAGCAGCGACCTCATGCCGGGGATTTTCAAGATGCCAGCTCCAATCTCCCAACCCAACGACCCCGCTCTGCTGCGGATCGACGGCCCGATCGCGACCATCACGCTCAACCGTCCCGCCGCGTTCAACGCGATCAATCTGGCGATTGCGCAAAAGCTCGAGCAGCTCGCGGCCTACATCGAAAGCGCTGATGACATCAAAGTCGTGCTGATCGAGGGCGAAGGCCGCGCCTTCTCGGCCGGCGGCGATCTGCAGACCATCGGCGCTGCGGCCGAGGCCAATACTGTGACGCCCGTCGTCGGCGAACTGTTGAAGCACTACCACGCGTTCATCGAGATCATCCGGCGCATGCCGAAAATCTCGCTGTCGAGCGTCCACGGCTCGGCCGCCGGCGCCGGCATGGGCCTCGCCTTCGTCACCGATCTCTGCATCGCCGCGGAAGATGCCAGATTCACGCCGGCCTACGCCAAGATCGGCGTCTCGCCGGACGGCGGCTCGACGGTCGGCATCGTCAACACGGTCGGCTCCCGCCGCGCGCTCCAGATCTTCCTGGCCGAGGACAATTTTACCGCGCAGCAGGCTTATGAATGGGGCCTGGTCGCCAAGATCGTCCCCGCGGCGGAGTTGAAAGCCGCGACGCGGCAACTCGCAGAGCGCCTCGCACAAAACCCGCCAGCCGCGATCGCGGGAACAAAATCGCTGGTCTACCAGGCCGCCACGACGTCGGTGAAGCAGCAGCTCGACGCCGAGGAGCACAAGATCATCATGGCGATGAACACCGACGAATTCCGCGCCGCCGTGAAGAAATTCACGAGCAAGGGGAAGTGAGCGCAGCGCTCACTTGGGACAGATGTAGCCGGTCCCCGCCGGCGATTTGAAGCAGCCGACCGATTCCGGCAGCACATGTTGCGGCAGCCACAGCACGACGCTGGGGAAGTAGATCGCGAACGCGATGGTGGCGAAGAAGACGACATAGATGGGCAGCGCCGCGCGCAGCGCCTTGGCAAAACTGACGCCGACGAATTTCGACGCCATCAGCAGCACAAGTCCATAGGGTGGCGTGATCAGCCCAAAGGCAAGCGTCGCGATCAGCACCACGCCCATATGGACGCCGTTGATGTCGCCCGCTTCCGTCAGTGTGTTGACGAGCGGCATGAAGATGATGATGGTCGGCACCGGCTCGATGAAGTCGCCGACCACGGTGAACAGCAGCACCATCAGGAGCATGATCAGATGCGGGTCGTTGCCGGCGATCGAGGTGATCATCTCGGCGATGTAGCTTGCACCGCGCAGATAAGCGAGCATCCAGCCGAAAGCGTTGGCAGCGCCGATCGTGATCAGCGGCAGCGAGAAGATCAGGCCGGCGAGGCAGAAATCGTAGGGGATCTTCCTGAAGTGTCCGCGGTTGAGCGCGGGGATCACGACGACGACGATCCAGACCACCGCGACGACGCCGGCTTCCGTCGGCGTGAACCAGCCGGTCAGGATGCCCCCTAACAGGATCACCGGGATCATCAGCGGCAGCGCGGCATCGCCGGCCGCGAACACCACCTGCCGCAGCGGGGCGCGCGGCTTGCGCAAACCCGACGGGCCGAAGAAATAGCAGTAGATCATCAGACCGAAGCCGATCATCAGGCCCGGCACGACACCCGCCATGAACAGGCCGGCGATCGAGACGTTGCCGACGGCGCCGTAGACCACCGCTGTGATGCTCGGCGGCACCAGCGCTGCGATGGTCGAGGCGGATGCGATGATGGCGGCGATGAAGGCGGGCTCGTAGCCTTCGCGCTTCATCGGGCCGCCCAGCGCGCGGCTCATCACGGCGACGTCGGCGGTGGTCGAGCCCGACATCTCCGAGAAGAACATGCTGAAGACGACCACGACCTGCGACAGCCCGCCCCTGATGTGCCCGACCAGCGACACCGACAGGTTGGCGATCCGCACCACCACGTTCGCCGAGCTCATGAGCTCGCCGACCAGGAGGAAGAACGGGATCGCCAGCAGCGCCTCGGAATCGACGCCGTCAAAGATCTTTTGGATGATCGCGGCGAGCGACACGTCCGACAGGATCGCGCCGATGAAAACGCCGGCCATCAGCGAGAACGGCACGGGCACGCCGAGATAGCCGAAGGACAGGAAGCAGATCGTCATCAGCGTCAGGACGATGGGTGCGCTCACGGCTGCGCCCTCATCTGTGCGTCGGTCACGACCGGCACTGCATCCTCGTCGGGCGGCTCGGGATGGTCAAAGCCGTTGCGCAGGCCATTGACGAGCTGCTCGATGGTGAAGAGGCCGATCAGCACGCCGGACAACGGGATGATCGCGTAGAGCGAGGCGATCGGCGTGCCCGACGGCAGGCGAAAACTGCCGAAACCGCGAAGATAGTTCTGATAGCCGTACCAGATCAGGCAGAAGGCAACGCCGAGGACGACGAGGCGGATGATGATTTCGACGACGATCCGCGGCGTGCCGTGCATCGCCTCGGAGATCGCGGTGAGATAAAGGTGATCGTTGCGGCGCGTTGCGGCTGCCGTGCCGACGAAGATCGCATAGATGAACAGCGTCGAGGTGACCTCCTGGAGCCACAGCCAGGGATGGCCGATGGTGCGGGTGACGATGTCGGCGGTGACCGACAGCGAGAAGCCGAAGCAGAGCACGCCGCAGAGGATCATGAGCGCAAGCTCGAGCCAGTCGAGCCTGCGCCACTTCAGGTGACGTTGCCGTTGCACCAGCAGTTTGTCGGCGATGGCCATTGTTGCTCTCGGCTGCGGGTTGGCTACACCTCTCCCGCTTGCGGGAGAGGTCGCGGAGCGAAGCGACGCGGGTGAGGGTTCTTTCCTCGGGGGAAGTATCCCATTGCGGTGATACCCCTCTCCCCGACCCTCTCCCGCAGGCGGGAGAGGGGGCGCACCGTCATCCGGAATCGCGTTAATTAATCGACCGGATCAGATCCTTGATCTTCTCGGCATGCGGGCCGAGATCCTTGGCGAGCTTGTCGAGATAGGGATCGGCGATCGCCGTAAAACTCTTCTTGTCGACGTTGTCGACGATCTTGACACCCATCTTCTTCAGCTTCTCGGCGGCGGTGCGTTCGAGGTCGAAGGCCTTCTGCGGCTCCTTGGAGCTGACCTCGTTCCCCGCCGCCCGCACCCACCCCTTCTGCTCTGCCGAGAGGCTCTGCCAGAGCTTGTCGGAGATGAACACCAGCGCGTTGTTGGCCTCGTGCTCGGTGATGTTCAGGACAGGGGCGACCTCGTAGTGCTTGTTGACGAGATAGACGTTGATGCTGTTCTCGGCGACGTCAACGACGCCGGTTTGCAAGCTCGTGTAGACGCTGCCGAACGGCATGTGCACGGTCTGGGCGCCATAGGCCGGGAACATGGTGTCCTCGGTGGCGGTCGCCTGCACGCGGATCTTCAGGCCCTTGATGTCGCCGACATTGTGGATCTCCCGCTTCGAGTACATGTGGCGCACGCCTTGCGAGCCCGTCGCGATCACATGCAAGCCCTGCGTGGTCTCGTCGATCATAGTCTTGAGCGCGTCGAACACTTTTGGATCGGCCAGACCCTTGACCACGTGGTTCTCGTCGCGGAATAGGAAGTGCAACGACATCACGCCCGCCTGCGGCGAAATGGTCGCGGTGTTCGCCGAGGAGATAATCGCAAATTCGACGTCGCCCGCTTTCACGAGCTGGAGCACCTGCGGCTCCTGCCCGAGCTGCGCGCCCGGATATTGATCGATGATCATGGTGCCTTTGCTCAATTCCTTGAGCTTGTCGGCAAACAGGTCGCCTGCGATGGAATAGCCGGTGTTGCGCGGCTGGTCGTAGGCAAAGCGATAATGCTTCACCTCCTGCGCGCCGGCCCCGGTGACGAAAAGAACGGCGGCAATGGCCACCAACCCACGCATGGATCGTGCAATCATCGTTTCCCCCTGTTTTATCGCCCGCCGCTTGTGCGGTCTGAGCGCTCGTTCGGGTGGTTGATCACCCCTTCTCCGTCTGCTTCTAAGTCGTCTTGCCAGTTCTCTGCATGAAATCGAAGTCGCAGCCCTCGTCGGCCTGCATGATGGTCTCGTTGAACAGCCAGGCGTAGCCGCGTCGCGCTTCGTCCGGCGCAGCCACCGGCTTCAACGCGGCGCGTCGACGTTCCAGCTCAGCGGGATCGACCAGCAGCTCGATGCTGCGTTTTGCAACGTCGAGCCGGATCATGTCGCCATTCTTCACCAGCGCCAGCGGCCCGCCGACGGCGGATTCCGGCGTAATGTGGAGAACGATGGTGCCGAACGCCGTGCCACTCATGCGCGCATCGGATATGCGCACCATGTCCTTGGTGCCGCCGCGCGCGAGTTTCTTGGGGATCGGCAGATAGCCCGCCTCGGGCATGCCCGGCGCGCCCTTGGGGCCGGCATTGCGCAGCACCAGCACGTCGTCGGCGGTGACGTCGAGATCGGGATCATCGACCCGCAACGTCATGTCCTCGACGGATTCGAACACCACCGCCCGGCCCGTATGCTGCAACAGCTTCGGGCTCGCGGCGGATTGCTTGATGACCGCACCGCGCGGCGCGAGATTGCCGTGCAGGACAGCAAGGCCGCCTTCCTTCTTGATCGGATTGCTGCGGGGACGGATCGCGTCCTGGCCGGGCACGTCTTCTGCATTGGCGACGACATCGCGCAGGCTCTGGCCCATGATCGTCTTCGCGTCGAGATCGACGAGGTCGCCAAGCTGCGCCAGCAGTTTCGGCACGCCGCCGGCGTGGTGGAAATGCTCCATATAGTGCTCGCCCGACGGCTTGAGATCGACCAGCACCGGCACCTCGCGGCCGATCTGGTCGAATACCCCGAGGTCGAGCCGGTGCGGCGAACGGTGCGCCATCGCGGTGAGATGGATCAGGCCGTTGGTCGAGCCGCCGATCGCCTGGAGCACGACCTGCGCGTTCTTGAACGAGGCCGGCGTCAGCAACTCGCTCGGCTTCGGCCCCTTGGTCTTGGCCATCTCGGCGGCAACCCTGCCGCTGGCTTCGGCGAGGCGAAAGCGTTCGGCATGCGGCGCCGGGATCGTCGCGCTCATCGGCAGCGACAGGCCCATGGCCTCGATCATGCAGGCCATGGTCGACGCCGTGCCCATCACCATGCAGGTGCCGACGGAGGGCGCAAGGCGGCCGTTCACCGCCTCGATCTCGACGTCGTCGATCTCGCCGGCGCGATACTTTCCCCACAGCCGCCGGCAATCGGTGCAGGCACCAAGCACCTCGCCCTTGTGATGGCCGACCACCATAGGCCCGACCGGAATGACGACGGTCGGCAAATCGGCGCTGATCGCGGCCATCACCTGCGCAGGCAAGGTCTTGTCGCAGCCGCCGATCACGATCACCGAATCCATCGGCTGGGCCCGGATCATCTCTTCTGTGTCCATCGCCATGAGATTGCGCAGATACATCGAGGTCGGATGCGCAAAGCTTTCGGCGATCGAGATGGTGGGGAACACGAACGGCATCGCGCCCGACAGCATCACGCCGCGCTTGGCGGCCTCGATGATCTGCGGGACGTTGCCGTGGCAGGGATTGTAATCGCTATAAGTGTTGGTGATGCCGACGATCGGGCGCTCCAGCGCATCGTCGGAATAGCCCATGGCCTTGATGAATGCCTTGCGCAGGAACAGCGAGAAGCCGGCATCGCCATAGCTCGTCAGCCCTTTGCGCAAGCCACTCGTCATCATGCCACTCCATTCACCCGGCTATTGTCGTACAGCCTACCCCCCGATTGTCAATAAGATAGGTGGCTACGTTGACAAATCTGGACTACCGCGCTGTCAAACGATCAAATTATTGACAATCGCCAACTTCCCTGCTCCACAGGATGCACCCAGGCGCCGGGAGGCAGAGGGCATGTCCGACATTCGCACCGCTGAGGCACTGCCGGTCCGGCGCGACGATCCGGACGACGTTGTCGCGCGACTGGAAGAGGACATCATCTTCGGGCGCCTGCCCCCGGGGGCGCGCCTCACCGAAGACGCGCTGATGTCGGCCTATGGCACCTCCAGGCACTTCGTGCGCCAGGCGCTGGTCGATGCCGAGCGCCGCGGCATCGTCCGCCGCGAGAAGAACGTCGGCGCCACCGTGCGGTTCTACTCGGCTGACGAGGTCCGGCAGATCTACGAGGTCCGGGAGATGCTGACGCGGCAGGCCGCGCTGATGATCCCCCTGCCCGCGCCACACAGCCTGACTGACGAGCTGACCGTGCTGCAACGGCAATATTGCGCGAAGGCGGATGTGCAGGATTTGCGCGGCATCCACGAGGCCAACGACGCCTTCCATGTCACGCTGTTTGCGGCCTGCGGAAACCCGTATCTGGTGCGCTCGCTCCAGGACTACATGAACCTGACGCTGCCGATGCGTGCGAAGAACCTCGCCGACCGCGACGGGCTGGCGCAGTCGCGGCGCCAGCACGAGTTGATGATCGAGCTTCTGAAGGGCCGCGACAGCTGGGCCCTGGCGCAGCTTTGCGTGGATCACATGCA
This sequence comes from Bradyrhizobium sp. 21, assembly GCF_023073335.1. Classification (GTDB taxonomy): domain Bacteria; phylum Pseudomonadota; class Alphaproteobacteria; order Rhizobiales; family Xanthobacteraceae; genus Bradyrhizobium. The sequence goes on along the minus strand of NZ_JADPJG010000002.1, from coordinate 124,431 downwards.
ATTCAGCAAGAAGGATTATCTGGCGCGGATTGCGGGCGAATAGGACACGTTCCTCTTTCTGACGGACTTCTTAGAAATTGGCTTTTTCGTGCCTGGGTCAGCAGAGGAGCGGTATCGCATGATTACGAACCCTACCACTTATTCCAGTGATCCGACTTGTGTCACCATCGAACTCGTTGCTGCAGAGCGTATCGCCTGGAAATAGTCACCGATCAGATCCGGCTCCAGCCCGGCCTGCTTGGCCATGGCGGGCTGCACGTCGTCCTCGAATATTCAGTACCGTCTCAGCAGGCCGCGCTCCACGCTGGTATCGCCATAGTCGGCACACGCTCCTTTCGGCTCGTCGATCAAATGCGCCCGGACTCGCCTGAACGTCTTGCTGGCCGCCTCGGACACCTCGCTGCGGAATTTGCCGGGATCATAGCTCTCACCATCGCGGACCTTTATCGCCGCGGAAAAGGCGTCGATCATCGCCATCGCCGCATCAGGGCTGCCGAGAAGCCGGGCGCCGAGTTGAACGCTGCCGGCACCGTCGACCTCGTACCCGTCGCATCGCTGTTCGAGCACTGCGGATGCGGTGACGAGCTGGTCGAGGAAGGTTGTTTCGGCGTCGCTGAGTGTCGCGGCTCGCGCCGGTCCTGACACGATCATCGCGAGCATCGCAACGGCTGGCAGTTTGATCTTCATTGTCGTGGCTCTCGCCGGCGCCGTTGAACCGCGGTCAAGGCAGCTGCTGAATTACGATCGCACAAATCTAGAGCCAGACGACGTCCTGAGCCGCGTTGATCTAAATCAATGGGCAGCGACGGTCGGCCTACGGCGTCGAGAGCGGTATCAAGATTGTTTTTCAAGCCGTCGAAATCATGCAGAACCAGAACACGATCTGGATGCGATGAATGTCGATGGGTCCTGGAGCGTCTCGCTTTGCGAGATCGCGACAGCCTGGCTGATCTTTCGTTATCAACCGTGGGACCCTGTTCGCCCCAAAAGGCTACCGGCGGTCACCAACCGGTATCGTGAACGGATTCCGCAGCATTTCCGAAATCTGAAGGAACCTATTGCTCCCTTGGTATTTGTCTACTCACTAATCCCACACCTTAGGAGCTATCATGATTGGCCGTTTTGTCGGAGCCGCCGCTATTGCTGTCGCGGTCCTACTTCCCTTAGCGGCCCAAGCCCAGGGTGTCCCGGGAGGCGTCGAGCGGGGTGCGCGGGATGGTGAGCGAGCAGCAGGCCCGGTCGGAGCAGTTGTCGGTGGAGTGGTCGGCGGCGTCGTTGGCGGCGTAGCAGGGGTCCTTGGTGTCGACCAGCGTCCTCACTTTCACTCCTACGTCGTCGAGCAGAGGCGCCCGTCGTACCAATATCGCGAAGATGTAAGAGTTGGAGCTGTGCTTCCCGAAGAGGGGGTTAGCTACTACGAGGTGCCGCCCGAGTATGGCGCCCGCGAGTATCGTTACACGGTGGTGAATGGTCGCACAGTACTCGTCGAACCAAGAACACGCCGGATCGTCGAGATTGTCGAATAACAACCATGGGCCGCCCTTCGGGGCGGCCTTTCGTTGCTGACGGCTAAACGGCACAGGGGCGCGTCTCATGTTCTTCCAACGCGATGCCGTGCCCGAGCGCGCTATATAAAATCATTCGCGACAACCGGCTGGGCGAGCAGATGACGCCTGTATCCAGACAACCGTTCAAAGCGCGCACGACCGACGAGCTTGTGGCGTTGCTCAGCACAGTGGCCACCGCCATCCTGGCTGTCATCATTGTCGCGATGCTCTACTTTGGCCGTGAAATCTTCGTGCCCGTCGCATTGGCGATTCTTCTCAGCTTCGTCTTGGCGCCGGCGGTCCTCATACTGCAGCGCATCCACGTGCCGCGCGGATTAGCAGTCGTGAGTGTGGCTCTGCTTGCGTTCGCATTCATTTTTGCAATGGGGAGCCTACTCGCGACGCAATTGACGCAGCTCGCAGGAGATCTCCCACGATATCAATCGACGATCAGCGAAAAAATACAGGCTTTTCGAGATACAAGAGCCGGTAGAGGCACGCTTGAACGTGCCTCCGATATGTTGAAAGATCTCAGCAAAGAGATCGATCGGCCGAAAGAGTCTGGATCCGCGCGCGGACCAAACTCGATGGTCGGTCCGAGCACCTCGGGATCGCCGGTCCCTGTTCCGGTCGAAGTACGCCTGCCCGATCCCGGTGCTCTGGAGAACCTGCGGACCTTGATCTCTCCGCTTGTTCACCCCCTCGCAACAACCGGCATCATCATCATCTTCGTGATCTTCATTCTGCTGCAACGTGAAGATCTCCGTAATCGGCTCATTCGTCTGGCCGGCTCCTACGACTTGCAGCGAACCACCGCGGCGCTGGACGACGCGGCGAGACGCCTTAGCCGGCTTTTCCTGACCCAGCTTATCTTGAACAGCGCATTCGGCGTCGTGATCGGGTTAGGCCTGTGGGTCATCGGCACGCCGAGCGCGATCGTGTGGGGCATTCTGGCGACGGTCCTTCGTTTCGTGCCCTATATCGGCGCGGTCATCGCGGCCGCATTCCCGCTTGCGCTAGCCGTCGCGGTCGATCCTGGCTGGACCATGCTGTTATGGACGCTCGCGCTCTTTCTCACCGTCGAGCCGATCGTGGGCCACGTCATCGAGCCGATGGTCTATGGTCATAGCACCGGGCTTTCTCCCGTTGCCGTGGTTGCGGCGGCCACGTTCTGGACCGCACTTTGGGGACCGATTGGCCTCGTCCTCGCCACGCCTTTGACGGTATGCCTTGTCGTACTCGGGCGCCATGTCGAACGCCTGGAGTTCCTTGACGTCATGTTCGGGGACCGCCCGGCCCTTTCTCCGCCCGAAATCTTCTACCAGCGCATGCTTGCGGGCGACCCGGCAGAAGCGGCCGAAAAGGCCGAGCAGTTCCTGAAGGAACGTTCTCTGGCCTCGTATTATGACGAGGTCGCCTTGAAGGGTTTGCAACTGGCGCAGATTGATGCCGCGCGCGGAGCCCTGGACCCTGAGCGTCTCACGAAAATTCGGGATGCAGTCAGAGAATTCTCGAGCGACGTTGCCGATCAAGACGACAGGCCGTCGGCGAGACTTCAATTGACCACCGATGCAGAAGCCTCGTCTGCATTGGAAAGCGTCGCCGAAAATGCCGCCGACGAATACCTGCCCGTTATCAGCAAGGAAGACCTGCCCTCCGATTGGCTCGGCGAGTATCCAGTCCTCTGCCTGGCTGGACGCAGTCTCATCGACGAAGCGGCTGCGATCATGTTTGCCCAGCTTTCGACCGCACATGGTCTCGCGGCAAGGGTCGAAGGCGCCGACTCGCTCTCAAGCACGAACGTTTTCCGGCTCGAGGCCACCGGCGTCGTAATCGTCGTCCTGGTCTATCTCGATTCGAGTGGACCCGCGCATATGCGCTACTCGGTTCGGCGCCTTCGGCGCAAGCTCCCGAAGGCAACCATTATCCTGGGCTGCTGGGTCAAAGACATCGATCCAGACGCGCTGGAAGTGTTGCGGGACAACGCCAAGGCCGATCTGGCAGCAGCGAGCCTGGGGCAGACTGTAAAGCTTTGCACAGAAGCTGCGGCCGCGGCGCAGCAGTCCATCGCGGCCTCTACGCAGGAAAAGTCCACCACCGCCGCCGCTTGAGACGTTTTCGGGGGCCTGCGACCGAAAAAGCGCCCGGCTGGCGGCTCTTGCCATCGTCCATACCGAGCCGATCCAACTTGCCGGGTCGGCGGCAGGCATTAAAACCGTTTTGTCAAGCCGTCGAAATTTGGTGGAGCCGAAACTAAATAGGGACCGGCGTCCGACGGCGCATCCGACGTCCACACCCCTCTTCCCTCCCGAATGAAATGCCATGACCGAACAAACCCTGACTGAGCCGATTGCTGAGCCGCTGTCCCGCGGCTTTTCGCGCTACCAGTCAATTCTCGTTGCGCTGCTGGCGATGGTCCAGTTCACCATCATCATCGACTTCATGATCATGTCGCCGCTCGGCGCCATCATCATGCCGGCGCTCGATATTTCAGCCGCCCAGTTCGGGGTGGCGGTTTCGGCCTACGCATTCAGCGCGGGCATTTCCGGAATCCTGGCGGCCGGCTTCGCCGACCAGTTCGATCGCAAATGGCTGCTGTTGTTTTTCTATGTCGGCTTTACCCTGGGAACGGCGCTTTGCGCGATGGCGCCCAACTATCATGTGCTGCTGCTCGGGCGGATCGTGACCGGCTTGTTCGGCGGCGTGATCGGCTCCGTCGTGCTCGCCATCGTGACCGATCTCTTTGCGCTGCAATTGCGCGGTCGCGTCATGGGCTTCGTGCAGACCGCCTTCGCCGCAAGCCAGGTGCTGGGTATCCCGGCCGGTCTTTTTCTCTCCAACCATTGGAGCTGGCACGTCGCGTTCGGCGCGTTGGTCGGCCTGTCGGTCATCGGGATGGTCGCCGTGCTGTTCCTGATGAAACCGGTGAACGGCCATCTGCTGCTGAAGCAGGATAGAAACCCGTTCCGGCACCTCATCGCAACGGTGGCACAGCCACGCTATTGGATGGCATTCGCGGTGACGACGCTGCTGGCGACCGGCGGCTACATGCTGATGCCGTTCGGCAGCGCCTACACGGTGCACAACCTCGGCATCGATATCGTTCACCTACCGACGATCTATCTCGTCTCCGGCCTGTTCAGCATCGTCATCGGCCCCTTGGTCGGACGCGCGAGCGATGCTTTCGGCAAATACCCCGTTTTTGCCTTCGGCAGCGCCATGTCCATCGTCATGGTGCTGATCTACACGCATCTCGGTCAGGTGAGTTTGACGGTTGCGATCCTGGTCAACGTCCTGATGTTCGTCGGCATCTTCTCACGCATGATCCCGTCGCAGGCGTTGATTTCGTCAATCCCGGAGCCGTCGCAACGCGGCTCCTTCAGTGCGGTCGGCGCCTCCTTGCAACAACTCTCCGGCGGGCTCGGCTCCGTGCTCGCCGCAGCCCTCATCGCACAGGATGCCGACGGCACGCTCCGGCATTTCGACCGGCTTGGATACGTCGTCGTGACGACGGCGGTAATGTCCCTGGTCCTGATGTATTTCGTGCAGAGGCCCATCGCGGCAAAAGCTGGCAAGCGCGTGGTTTAAGGCAGCGGTTTTCCCCTCTCCCGTAAGAACGGGGCGAGGGAGTCCGCCTGCGTGCGGGGGCGCAGCTCGATCTATCCCGACAACAGCTACCGCTTGGTCCAGTCGATGATGCGACTTGCATCGCCATCGAACTCCAGGCTGGCGAACGAGCCGCCCTGATAGTGCTCTGCAATCGGATCGGGCTTGAGCTTGGCCTGCTCGGCCATCGCGTGCGTCACGTGATCCTCGGAGCGACCCGTGGGGCGGTAGCCGAACTCGTAGGCGCGGTGATTGTCCCACCAGGCGCGCTCATTCAGGGACACGCCGTAGAACACCTCGAAATGAATGTCGGGATGCTCGAGCCCGATCTGGCAGAGCTGCACCAGGTCTTCCGGCTTCAGCCACATCGAGATGCGGCGATGGTCGAGCGGCCGCTCGTCGCAATTGCCGATGCGGATGCAGGTCACCTTCAGCCCGTGCTTGTCGGCATAGAGCGCGCCCACGGCTTCGCCGAACACCTTGCTGACGCCGTAGCGGCCGTCGGGGCGCACGGTGACGTCGGTGCCGATCTTGTGGTGGCGCGGGTAGAAGCCGACCACGTGATTGGACGAGGCGAACACCACGCGCTTGACGCCCTTGCGGTACGCCGCCTCGAACAGATTGTAGCCGCCGATGATGTTGGCCTGGAGAATATCGTCCCAGGGGCCCTCGACGGAGTACCCGCCGAAATGGATGATGCCATCGACGCCCTCGCAGAGCGCCTCACACTGCGCGAGGTCGGCCAGATCCGCCGCCTTGAACTGCTCGTCCGCCCCGAGATCCTTGGGCGGGCGGATGTCAGAGAGCAGCAGGTCCGGATAAATCGGCGGCAGCAGTTTGCGCAAGCGCGTTCCGATCCCGCCCGAAGCTCCCGTCATCAAAATACGCGGCATGTCTTCCCTCGCCGTTGGTGACCAATTTGCCGTCACGTGTCTCTAATGATAGCAGGATTGTCCAGAGGGAACGAAACGAGAGAACCGACATGAATGAGGCATCGTCTCACACCCAGGAGCGGTCGGGCTGGCGGCCGGCGAGCTACTATCCTGATCCGGCCATTCACGCCCTCGATCCCCGCTTCGAAAAATACTGGTTGAAATTGTCCGCCGTGGAGCGGCTGGCGACCGGGCTGCGCTGGGCGGAGGGTCCGGTGTGGTTCGGTGACGGGCGCTATCTCCTGTGCAGTGACATCCCCAACCAGCGCATTATCAAGTGGGAGGAGGAGACCGGCGCTGTCAGCGTGTTCCGAAAGCCCTCGAACTTCGCCAATGGCAACACGCGCGACCGTCAGGGCCGGCTCGTCACCTGCGAGCATGGCGGCCGACGCGTGACCCGCACCGAATATGACGGCACCATCACGGTGCTGATGGATTCGTTTGGCGGCAAGCGGCTGAACTCGCCCAACGACGTCGTCGTCAAATCCGACGGCGCGGTCTGGTTCACCGATCCCACCTTCGGCCTGCTCGGCAATTACGAGGGCTACAAGGCCGAGCCCGAGATCGAGCCGAATGTCTACCGGCTCGATCCCGCGACCGGCAAGGCCACCATCGTCGCCGAAGGCGTGCTCGGGCCGAACGGCCTGTGCTTTTCGCCGGACGAGAAAATCCTCTATGTCGTGGAATCCCGCGGGGTGCCAAACCGAAAAATCCTCGCCTATGACGTTTCGGCCGACGGCGCCACGATCTCCAACAAGCGCGTCTTCATCGATGCAGGTCCTGGCACGCCCGACGGCATGCGCTGCGACATCGACGGCAATCTCTGGTGCGGCTGGGGCATGGGCGACCCCGAGCTCGACGGCGTCGTGGTGTTCGCGCCCGACGGCGTCATGATCGGCCGCATCGCGCTGCCGGAACGCTGCGCCAATCTCTGCTTCGGCGGCGTCCAACGCAACCGCCTGTTCATGGCGGCGAGCCAGTCGATCTATGCGCTGTATGTGAATACGCAGGGCGCGGTTGGGGGATAGCGCTTTCGCTGTGACGATCTCGTAGGGTGGGTTAGCCGAAGGCGTAACCCACCAATGCCCGCTTCGCCGGAGAGAGAAGTGGTGGATTACGCTTCGCTAATCCACCCTACGAAAGTCAGCAAAAACAAAAAACGCCGGAGCGGTTTCCCACTCCGGCGTCATGTTCGTTCAGGCGCTAAAACTTATGCCGCGTTGAAGCCGGCGACGGCCTTCACTTCGAGGAAGTCCTCGAGGCCGTACTTGCCCCACTCGCGGCCGTTGCCCGACTGCTTGTAGCCGCCGAACGGCGCGCTGCGATCGTTGGGCACGCCCTGGAGATTGACGTTGCCGGCACGGATTTGGCGGCCGACGCGCTTGGCGTCCTCGACCGAGGCACCCGAGACATAGCCGGCAAGCCCGTAGGGCGTGTCGTTGGCGATGTGCACGGCCTCGGCTTCGTCCTTGGCACCGATGATGGTCAGCACCGGTCCGAAGATCTCTTCGCGGGCGATCGTCATGTCAGGGGTGACGTCGGCGAAGATGGTCGGACGAACGTAGAAGCCCTTGTTGACGCCTTCGGGCAGGCCCGGGCCGCCGGCGACGAGCGTTGCGCCCTCGTCGATGCCCTTCTTGATCAGGCCCTGGATCTTGTCCCACTGGCCGCGGTTGACGACCGGACCAATGGTGGTGCCTTCGGCGCGGGGATCGCCCGCCTTGGTCTTGTCGGCGACGGCCTTGGCGATCGCGGCGACGTCCTTCATCTTCGACAGCGGCACGATCATGCGCGAGGGCGCATTGCAGGACTGGCCGGAGTTGTTGAACATGTGCATCACGCCGCCGGTCACCGCCTTCTGCAAATCGGCGCCTTCGAGGATGACGTTCGGCGACTTGCCGCCGAGCTCCTGGCTGACGCGCTTCACGGTCGGAGCCGCGCGCTTGGCCACGTCGATGCCGGCGCGGGTCGAGCCGGTGAACGAGATCATGTCGATGTCGGGGTGCTCGCTCATGGCGGCGCCGACCTCGGGACCAAGACCGTTGACGAGGTTGAACACGCCCTTCGGCACGCCGGCTTCATGGAGGATTTCCGCGAAGATCAGCGCCGAGGTCGGGGTGAACTCCGACGGCTTCAGGATCATGGTGCAGCCGGCAGCGAGCGCGGGCGCGACCTTGCAGGCGATCTGGTTGAGCGGCCAGTTCCAGGGCGTGATCATGCCGACCACGCCGACCGGCTCGCGCAGCACCATGGCGGTGCCGACCGGTTCCTCGAAATGGTAGTTCTTGAGCACGTCGAGCGTGGTCATGAGATGGCCGAGGCCGGCGCCGGCCTGGAGCTTTTCGGCCATCGGCAGCGGCGCGCCCATCTCGTCGGAGACGGCGGCGCCGATCTCCTTGAGGCGGCCCTTGTAGATCTCGATCACTTTCGTAAGCAGCGCCACGCGCTCGTCACGGCTGGTCTGGGAGAACGTCACGAACGCGCGCTTGGCGGCGGCAACGGCCTTGTCGACGTCAGCCTTGGAGCCCAGCGCAACCTCGTACATCGCCTCTTCCGTCGCCGGATTGACGACAGCGGTGGACTTCTTGACGGCGGGATCGACCCAGGCGCCGTCGATGTAGAATTGCAAGCGATTGACCATTGTGAACCTCTTCTTGGGCTTGGAGGGGGCGTTTCGGCAGGCATCCTTGCACGAAAGCGCCGGCAATTGAACCCGCCATATGCGGGGCCAGCGTTGCGGCGGACGGGCGGAATATGGGACTTGGTTTGAACCGGGGCAAGCGCCGTGGGTCCCGGCTCAGCGTCGCGTCATTTCATGCCGCGCCGCGTCCGGGACACGAGATTGCACCGAGCCGGATCATCCGGACGCAGCGCAGCGCTACTTCAGCGGTGCGCTGCAGAGCCGGGGCCCACGCGACCCGGTTACGTCCACTACACCGCCATCTTCCGATGCAGCACCGGCGCTCCAGTGGTGAGGCTTTCGGCCGCATCGATGATGGCGTTGGCGTCGATGCCGTGGTGACGGTAGAGATCAGCGATCGTGCCGGTCTGGCCGAACTGCTCGACGCCGAGCGCCTCGACGCGATGGCCGCGGACACTGCCGAGCCAGCCGAGCGCGGCCGGATGGCCGTCGATCACGGTCACGATGCCGCAGTCGCGCGGCAACGGCGCCAGCAGTTTTTCAATGTGGCTGAGGTGCTGCACGCCTCTCCGATCACGGCGCAATGTCCGTGCGGCGGTCCAGCCCGCATGCAGGCGATCCGCCGAGGTGATCGCGAGCAGGCCGATGTCGCGACGACTCTCACCAATGAAGCCGGTGGCTTCGATCGCTTCCGGCGCGACGGCGCCGGTATAGGCAATCACGAGTTCGGCATTGGGGCCCGGCTTGCGCAGCCAGTAAGCGCCCTCGGTGATGCCCTGCTGCAGTTCCGGCGACATGATGCGCTGCGCCTGCTCGATGCTGCGCGTCGACAGGCGCAGATAGACGGAACCGCCCTCGCCCGGATCCCGCTGCATGTGGTTGAATCCCCAACCCATGATCACGGCGAGCTCGTCGACGAAGGCGGGCTCGAACGAGGCGAGGCCATCCTGCGCCATGCCGATCAGCGGCGTCGCGATCGACTGGTGCGCGCCGCCTTCGGGCGCAAGCGTGATACCTGACGGCGTCGCCGCCACCATGAAGCGCGCATCCTGGTAGCAGGCATAGTTCAGCGCATCGAGGCCGCGCTCGATGAAAGGATCGTAGAGCGTGCCGACCGGCAACAGCCGCTCGCCATTGATCTGGTGCGACAGACCGAGTGCCGAGAGCATGATGAATAAATTCATCTCGGCGATGCCGAGCTCGAGATGTTGACCCTTGGGCGAGAAGTCCCAATTGAATGTGGACGGAATTTTCTCGCTGCGGAATAAGTCCGCTTTCTCGCCGCGCGCGAACAGGCCGCGCCGGTTGACCCACGGGCCGAGATTGGTCGAGACGGTGACGTCTGGCGACGTCGTCACGATGCGCCTGGCCAATTCGCTGTCGCCCCGCGCGATCTCGTTCAGCACCAACCCGAAACCCTGCTGCGTCGACATCTGCGTCGCCGGCTTGAACGCAAGCTGCGCCGGCACCTCGACGACGGGGGCGGTCAGCCGGCGGCCATCCTGGTTGAACGGCACGCGCGCGAGGAAGGCGTCGAGCTCGGCGGCGCCTTGCGCGAGGCCCTCGTATCTGTCCCATTCGTGGCCGGGACGGATATTCTGGCTCTCGCGATATTTCTCCATCTGCGCGACCGTCATCAGGCCGGCATGGTTGTCCTTGTGGCCCTGGAACGGCAGGCCGACGCCCTTGATGGTGTAGGCGATGAAGCAGACCGGGCGATCGTGGTCGATGGACTCGAACGCCTCCAGCACGCTCGCCATGTCGTGGCCGCCGAGATTCGACATCAGAGCCAGCAGCTCGTCGTCGCTGCGCTTGTCGATCAGTTTCGTGATGGGCCCCTGATCTCCGATCTCGTCATGCAGATATTTGCGGAACGCAGCGCCGCCCTGGAAGCACAGCGCGGCGTAGAGCGCGTTCGGGCAATTGTCGATCCAGCGCTTCAGCGCCTCGCCGCCGGACTCGGCAAAGGCCTCGCGCATCAGGCGGCCGTATTTCACGATCACCACGTCCCAGCCGAAATTGCGGAACATGGTCTCGAACTTCTCCCAGAGACCTTCACGCACGACAGCGTCGAGCGACTGGCGGTTGTAGTCGACCACCCACCAGGTGTTGCGGAGGCCGTGCTTCCAGCCCTCCGCGAGCGCCTCGAAGATGTTGCCCTCATCCATCTCGGCATCGCCGACCAGCGCGATCATCCGCCCTTCGCGGCGATCCTTCATCCAGCCATGCGCCTTGACGTAGTCCTGCACCAGCGAGGCGAACAGCGTCTGCGCGACGCCGAGGCCGACCGAGCCGGTCGAGAAATCGACGTCGTCGACGTCCTTGGTGCGCGAGGGATAGGACTGCGCGCCCTTGAACCCGCGGAAATTCTCCAGCTTCTCGCGGGTTTGCCGGCCGAACAGATATTGGATGGCGTGGAACACCGGGCTCGCATGCGGCTTCACCGCGACGCGATCCTCAGGTTTCAGCACATGGAAATACAGCGCCGACATGATGGTGGCGAGCGAGGCCGACGAGGCCTGGTGGCCGCCGACCTTCAGGCCGTCCGAATTGGAGCGGATGTGGTTGGCGTGATGAATGGTCCAGGACGACAGCCACAAGGCCTTGCGGGCCAGCGCGGACAGGGTTTCGAGACGAGCGGAATCAACGGGCATGGCAATGCTCCCGGAAAACAGGTCACGCGATGATACGCCTGCGGGAGGCACCAGATTTCTCAATTTTTCGCGTCATACCCGCAGATATTGGGATATCATTCCAATAAATACGCCAAAACTACAGGTATCATCCCAATGACCGCGCTCGACACCATCGACCGAAAAATCCTCGCGTTGCTCCAGAACGACAGCCGGCTGACCATGCAGGAGCTCGCCGACAAGGTCGGGCTCTCGGTCTCGCCCTGCCACCGCCGCGTCAAGCTATTGGAAGAGCGCGGCGTGATCTCGCGCTACATCGCGACCGTGGACCAGAAGGCGCTGGGGCTGCATGTCAGCGTCTTCATCTCTATCAAGCTGGCGCGGCAGAAGGAGGAGGATCTCAACCGCTTTGCCCGCGCGATCTCGAAATGGGACGAGGTGCTGGAGTGTTATCTGATGACCGGCAACCGCGACTATCTGCTTCGCGTGGTCGCCGCCGATCTCGCCTCCTACGAGACTTTCCTCAAGACCAAGCTGACCCGGCTCGACGGCATCGCCTCGATCGAGTCGAGCTTTGCGCTCAGCCAGGTGAAATATTCGATCGCGCTGCCGGTGTGACAGCCTATCGAGCCACCGCTGTCACATGCGTGCAACAAACCCCGCTGATGGTCGTGGATCACGCGTATCCAAGCCGAGAGAAGAGCCCATGACCGACCGCACCTCCCAAACCGCCAAGCGCGAGCGCATCCTCCGGGAGATGGCCGATGATCTCGACGAGGAGCTGGAGATGGAGCTCGACGACGCCCGTCTCGATGAGCTTCTGGACGAGACCGGCACGCTCACTCCGACGGTGGATCGCAGGCTCTATTTCAGGGAATTGCTCCGGCTCCAGGGCGAGCTTGTCAAGCTCCAGGACTGGGTGCAGAGCGAGAAGAAGAAGGTCGTCGTGCTGTTCGAAGGCCGCGATTCCGCAGGCAAGGGCGGCGTGATCAAGCGCATCACCCAGCGCCTCAATCCCCGCATCTGCCGTGTCGCGGCCCTGCCGGCGCCGAGCGAGCGCGAGCGCACGCAATGGTACTTTCAGCGTTACGTGTCGCATCTGCCCGCGGGCGGCGAGATCGTGCTGTTCGACCGCAGCTGGTACAACCGCGCCGGCGTCGAGCGCGTGATGGGCTTCTGCACCGACGAGCAGTACCAGGAATTCTTCCAGTCGGTGCCGGAATTCGAGCGGATGCTGATCCGCTCGGGCACCATCCTGATCAAGTACTGGTTCTCGATCACCGACGACACGCAGCAGTTCCGCTTCACCATGCGCATCCGCGATCCGCTGAAGCAGTGGAAGCTGAGCCCGATGGACGTCGAGGCGCGCAGCCGCTGGGAGGCGTACACCAAGGCCAAGGAGACGATGCTGGAGCATACGCACCTGCCGGACTCGCCGTGGTGGATCGTCGATGCCGTGGACAAGAAGCGCGCGCGTCTCAACTGCATCTCGCACCTCCTGAGCCAGATGCCGTACCAGGAGGTTGCCCGCGCGCCGGTGGTGCTGCCGCCGCGCGTCCGCAATCCCGATTATCACCGCGGCCCGATTCCGCCGGAGATGTACGTGCCGTCGAAGTATTGACCAGAGGCCTCGTAGGGTGGGTTAGCGAAGCGTAACCCACCGCTTTTATTGCCGCATAAGAGGTGGGTTACGCCCGCGGCTAACCCACCCTACCAGCCGTCACCGCCACGGCTGCACGATGATCTTGGTGTGGGCTTCAGGGCTGGCGAGATCGGCGAAGGCTTTTGCGACGCCGTCGATACCGACTTCCGCCGTCACCATGGACGCGGCATCCACCTGCCCTTCCGCGATCAGGCGCAGCGATGCCGCGAATTCGTCCGGTGTGTAGCCGAGCACATATTGAACGTTGAGCTCCTTCATGATGCCGAGCATGGGTTCGCTTCTGTCGCTCTCCATGCAGACGCCGACCACGACGATCCTCGCATCGCGCGGCGCACCCTCGAACACCTGCTGCAACAGGCCGGGCACGCCGACGCATTCGAAGATGATCGCGGGCTTCAGTGCCGGGAGCATGGCCTGGAGCGGCGGCCGCGCCGCTTTCTCCGCGTCCGACATCTGCGCGTGCTCGGCCCAGGTCGCATAGGGCTGCGACACCTTGGGATCGACGACGATGTCGGCGCCGAGCCTGGCGGCAAGCGCGCGCCGCGCCGGTGAATAGTCGGCGGCGACGATCGGGTGCAGGCCCCTGATCCTGAGCGCGGCGATCACCGCGAGCCCGACCGGGCCGCAGCCGATCACCAGCGGCACCTCGCCGCCGCGAATATTGGCCTTGGCCACGGCGTGAACACCGACCGCGAGCGGCTCGGTGAGCGCGGCATGCTCCGGCGCGAGACCATTGGGCACCTCGAGCAGCAAAGCTTCGCTCAGCAGCATCGCCTCGGCATAGCCGCCAATATTGTCGTTGGAATAGCCGATGCCCTCGATACCCTCAGGCGTCACCAGGGCCGGCAGCGAGCATACGCGCGTGCCCGGCTTGAACTTGCGCGCGGTGCCGGGACCGTAGTCGACGACCTCGCAGCAGAATTCATGGCCGAACACGACGTCGCGGGTGAGATCCATCGGCTTGCGCCCGGTCTTCCGCGCCATCTCCACCATGCGGTGAGCGTGTTGGCGCGCATGCAGATCGGAGCCGCAGATGCCGCAGGCAAGCGTCTTGACCAGCACCTGGCCGGAGCCCGGCTTCGGCTCAGCCATCCGGTCGACGACAATCTCTCCGTTCCTGAAAATCGCAGCGCGCATCCGGCTCCTCCCGCTTCGTCGGGGCCGTTGATAGCACGAAGCCGGGTTCGGGATATTGCGTCAGGCGTTCGGCGAACGTTCTTCGAGCACCAGGAGCTGGGTGCGGCGCACGCGCTCGCGATGGGCGATGTAGAGACCGCTGGCGACGATGAAGGCCGCGCCGGTGATGGTCCAGACGTCGGGCAATTCGCCGAAGATGAAGAAGCCCAAAATGCTGACCCACAGCAATTGCGTGTAGGAGAACGGCGCCAGCACCGAGGCATCGCCATAGCGATAGGCCAGCACGACGATCCATTGCCCCGCGGTGGAGGCGACGCCGATGAAGATGCCGAGCGCAATCGCGCTCCAGGACGGCGTGACCCAGACGAACGGGACGATCGCGGTGAGGATCACGAGGCCCGTGAGCGATGAATAGGCCATGGTCGTGATGACCGCCTCGCGGCCGCTCATCATGCGCGTCAGGATCAGCGTGCCGGCCCAGCACGCCGCCGAGACGACCGGGAAGAACGCGGCCGCATGAAACGCGTTGGTGCCGGGGCGCAGGATGATCAGCACGCCGACGAGCCCGAGCGCGGTGGCGAACCAGCGGCGCAAGCCGACCTTCTCGCCGAGGAAGACGATCGACAGCGCGGTGACGAACAGCGGTGCGACGAAGCCGGTCGCCGAAGCCTCCGCAATCGGCAGGAAGCCAAGTCCGGTGATGAAGAACAGCGAGGAGCCAAGCAGCGCCGCGCCGCGCATCACGTGCGTGCCGAGCCGTTTGGTGCGCATCGCATAGAGCGGCGAGCCCGGCAGCATCGCCGGCACCATGATCAGGGCGAAGGTGAGAAAGCGGATCCAGGTAATCTCGATCGAGGGCAGACTCGTCGACAAATATTTCGCGGTGACGTCGGAACAGCCGAGGAACACGGTCGACAGCAGGATCAGCGCGATGCCTTTGAAGGGATGATCGACGCGCGCAGGCGCGCGGCGGGCCTCCTGCTTCTTCTCCGGCACGGGCATGGGAATACTGTCGAGCCTTGCGGCTACGGCGGGCGGCGGGGTCACGGCTAAACCTGGGAAATGCGAATCGGGAACGGTCGTAAAAAACGACAATTGCGCCGCTTTCACAACTTCCGAAAACAGGATGCCGATATGCGCTCACGTCCGCGCGCGTCAAGACTCCATTAATAATAGGCTTTTGTGCGCTACAGCATGGGCAGGCCGTGCGGCTTCGGACCTCGCGGAAACGCCGCGTCGAGCGCGGCAATCTCTTCTCTCGTCAGCTCAAGATCGCCAGCGGCCGCATTTTCGCCGGCATGTTCCGCCGACGAAGCCTTCGGGATCGCAAACACCGTAGTCGCACGGGTGAGGAAACTCAGCGCGACCTGACGCGGCGTCACGAGCCGTGCTTCTGCGATGCGCGCAAGCACGGCGCCGCCCTTGCTGTTGCTCGTCGGGAAATCGTCGTGGCCGAACGGCGAATAGGCGACCACAGAGACGCCATGCCGTTCGCACCACGGAACCACCGCATGCTCGATCGCACGCTCCTTGAGATGATAGAGCACCTGATTGCAGGCGATGCGGTCTTCGCCGGCAACGTCGAGAATTTCATCGAGATCGTCGGCATCGAAACTGGAGACGCCCCAGGATTTGATCTTGCCGGCCTTCACTAGATCCTCGAACGCGGCGACGGTGTCCTCCAGCGGATACGAGCCGCGCCAATGCAGCAGGTAGCAGTCGAGCCGATCGGTCTTCAGCCGCTTCAGCGAGCGCTCGCAGGCGGTGATGGTTCCTCGCCGCGAAGCGTTGCTCGGCAGCACCTTTGAGACCAGAAACACCTCGTCGCGACGGCCCGCGATCGCATCGGCAATGACGAGCTCGGCATCGCCATACATCTCGGCGGTGTCGATGTGGGTCATGCCGAGATCGAGCCCGCGCTGAAGCGCCGCGATCGCGCGTTTGCGGTCGCCGTGGTCGAGATACCAGGTGCCCTGCCCGATGACGGAAACGTTGGTGCTGGTTTTGCCGAAGGGTTTGGTCTTCATGTCTGCTCCGATCTCCAGACGTCGTCCTGGCGAAAGCCAGGACCCATTACCACAAGCAGATGTTGCCGCGGTAGATGGTGGCCACACCGTGCTTTAACAACACTAACCCGGGCTAATGGGTCCTGGCTTTCGCCAGGACGACGATAAGGAGATATCGCGCTTGGCTGCATCAACACCGAAGGACCTCGTAGCCCGGATGCAGCGAAGCGCAATCGGGGTTTCTCGCGAGGCGGCAGCGAGGTCCCGGATTTCGTTTCGCTGCATCCGGGCTACAAGAGGAGAAGAGGGAGGGTTTCTACCCCGCCGCGCCCGCGAGCTTGACCTGGTTCGCAGGCGCCACTTCCGTCGTCGCGATCAGGCGCTTCAGTTCGGGGATGCAGGAACCGCAATTGGTGCCGGCCTTGAGCTTTACGCCGATCTCGGCCGCCGTGCGCGCACCGGCGGCGATGGTCTCGCAGATGGTGCCGCGGCCGACGCCGAAGCAGGCGCAGACGATGGGGCCGGTCGCGGCGGCGCCTTCGCTGGATTTGCCGGAGAGCAGCATGCGGCGCTGCTCATCGGTGACGTGATCGGCGACGAACAGGCTCTTCACCACCTCCCAGTCGCCAGCATCATGCGCGGGGCCGACGAACAGGCAGGTCTCGATGCGGTCGCCCGCGAAAGACGCCGCACGATAGACCCCGCCGCCGAAGTCGCGGTAGTCGGCGACATCCTCGCCCGCGACGCCATCGAGCCAGGCCGGCCAGCGCGAAAGATCCGCATTGTCGGCGAAGAGATAGCCGAAGCCGCCGGCGACCGTGACGCGGGTCCACAGCAGGTTGGACGGCAGATCGAGCTGCTTGCGCGACAGCGCGAAGCCGCGGAAGACGTATTCATACGGCGCGATCGCGGCCGGCGTCGCCTTCGACTCCGGCTGCCCCGAGAACGGATCGGTGAAGGGAGCGACCAGCGCGCCGACGCGGCCGTGCGAGGCGTTCATCGCGCTCCAGTGGATCGGCGCGAACAGCGTGCCGCGCTGCTGCCGCTCGCTGACGGCCACCTTCAGGATGCACTGGCCGTGGTCGGTGGTGATGCGAGCAAAGCCACCGTGAGCGATGTTGTATTTGTTAGCGTCGTCGGGATGGATCTCGACGAAGGGCTCCGGCAGATGTGCGCCCAGCCGCTGGCTCAGGCCCGTGCGCGTCATGGTGTGCCACTGGTCGCGGATGCGCCCGGTGTTGAGCCGTAGCGGCCGCGACGGGCCGGTCTCGCCGCGCAACGCCGGCATTTCCGGCGCAATGAAACGGCCCTTGCCGTCATTGGTGAAGAAGCCGCCCTCGGCAAAGAACCGTTCGCCGGGCGCCTCGCCCTCGCGCGCGGGCCAAAGCACGGGCTTCAACGCATCGAAGGCTTCGTCGGACAGCCCGGTGAGCGCGCCGATGTCGAAATCACGGCTGCCATTGTTCTCGAAGGCCGAGAGCGCGGCATGCTCGCGGAAGATATCCGCGGCCGATTTGTAGTCAAAACTGTCGCCGAAGCCGAGGCGCTTGGCGGTCTCGCTCACGACCCACCAATCCGGCCGCGCTTCGCCCGGCGCCGGCAGGAACGCGCGCTGGCGCGAGATCCGGCGCTCGGAATTGGTGACGGTGCCCGACTTCTCGCCCCAGGCAAGCGCGGGCAAAAGCACATGCGGGCCCGCCTCGACCGTGTCGTTGGAGAGCACGTTCTCGGAGACCACGAATAGTTCGAGCTTCTTCAGCGCCTCGCGCACGAAGTCGGCGTCGGGCAGCGACACCACCGGGTTGGTGCCCATCACCCACAGCGCCTTGACCTCGCCGCGGTTGATCGCCTCGAACAGCTGTACCGCCTTCAGCCCCTCATGGGTGGCGATGCGCGGCGCCTTCCAGAACCGCCGCACGCGGTCGATGTCGGGCGGCGTGAAATTCATATGCGCGGCGAGCTGGTTGGCGAGGCCGCCGACCTCGCGGCCGCCCATCGCATTGGGCTGGCCCGTGAGCGAAAACGGCGAAGCGCCAAGCTTGCCGATACGCCCCGTGGCGAGGTGACAGTTGAGGATCGCGTTGACCTTGTCGGTGCCCTGCGCCGACTGGTTGACGCCCTGCGAATACAGCGTGACGACACGCGGCGTGTCGCGGAACATCTTGAAGAAGCTTGCGACGTCCTGCTCGGTGAGGCCGGTGGCAAGCGCGGTCGCGGTCGCGCTGCCGGCGATGCTGCGCGCACGCGCCAGCGCATCGTCGAATCCCGACGTGTTGCGCGCGATGTAGTCCCGGTCCAGTGCACCATTGTCGGCGAGATGGACGAACAGACCGGAGAACAACGCGGTGTCGGTGCCGGGCTTGAGGCCCAGGAACAGATCGACGTCGCCCGCCGTATCGGTGCGGCGCGGATCGATCACGATCATCCGCGCGCCGCGCTCCTGCCGGTTCTTGATCATGCGCTGGAACAGCACCGGATGGCACCAGGCCGCGTTCGAGCCGACGAAGACGAGCAAATCGGCCTGGTCGAGATCCTCGTAGCAGCCGGGCACGGTGTCGGCACCGAAGGCGCGGCGATGGCCGGCGACCGAGGACGACATGCACAACCGCGAATTGGTGTCGACATTGGCCGTGCCGACGAATCCCTTCATCAGCTTGTTGGCGACGTAATAGTCCTCGGTCAGGAGCTGGCCGGAGAGATAGAATGCAACCGCGTCGGCGCCGTCGCGCGCGACGATGTGCTGCATGCGGTGGGCGACGTGGTCGAGCGCATCGCTCCAGGCGACGCGTTCGAGCACGCCTTTGCAGCGGATCATCGGATAGAGCAGCCGGCTTTCCAGCCCGACGGTCTCGCCGAGCGCCGAGCCCTTCGAGCACAGCCGGCCGAAATTGGCGGGATGATCGGGATCGCCCGCGATTGCAGCAGCACCCTTGCCGTCGGGCGTTGCCAGCACGCCGCAGCCGACGCCGCAATAGGGGCAGGTCGTCTTGGTGGCGCGCAGCGTTGGATCGATCACCGTCATCTCGAGCCGCCCCGTCAAGCTGCCTTGGAAGGACGCGCGAGCGCGCGGCCGAACATCATGTCGGTGCGGATCGCCGCGACTTTCTCGCGATTGCGGATCAGCTCGAGATACCAGAGCGCATCGACGGTATCGCCGATCAGCACGGCGCCGGTGAGCCGGCCGTCGGCAATGACGAGCTTCTTGTAGGTGCCGCGCCTGCGGTCGGCGAGCACGAGGCTCTCGCTGCCCTCCCCGCCCATGAAGTCGCCGGCTGAAAACACGCTCACACCCGAGACCTTCAGATTGGTCGAGACCACGCTGCCCTGGTAGGAGGCGGGCCGGCCGGCGAGATGCCGCGCCAGCACCCGCGCCTGCTCGTAGGCCGGCTCGACCAGGCCATAGCAGGTGCCGCGATGCTCGGCGCATTCGCCGAGCGCGTAGATGTCGGGCGAGGCCGTCTGCATCTCGTCGTTGACGACGATGCCGCGGTTGACCGCGATGCCGGCGTCCCTGGCCAGCGCGATGTTGGGCCTGATGCCGGCGGCGAAGATCACGGCGTCGGCCTCGATGCGAGTGCCGTCGGCAAGCTCGACGGCTTCGACATGGTCCTCGCCATGGATGCATTTGGTGCTCGCGTTGAGCAGGATGCGGATGCCCTTGCGCTCGACCAGCGTCTTGAGCAGGTCGGCGGCCGGCAGATCGAGCTGGCGCTCCATCAGCCGGTCCATCAGATGCAGCAACGTCACCGGCGCGCCGGCCTTGGCCAGCCCGTAGGCCGCTTCAAGCCCGAGCAAGCCACCGCCGACCACGACGACGCGTTTCTTCGCCGCTGCCAGCGTCAGCAGCAGGTCGACGTCGCGGGTGTCGCGGAAGGTGTGCACGCCGGCGAGATCGGCGCCCGGCACGTTGAGCCGCAGCGGCGTCGAGCCGGTGGCGAGCACGAGCTTGGAATATTCCATGCTCTCTTCGCCCTCGATCTTGAGCTCGCGGCGGCCGACATCGACCTCGGTGACGCGATAGCCGTAGCGCACCGTAACGCCGCGATGGCGCCACCAATCGGCGGGCCTGAGCTCGATTTCGTGCGAGCCGGTCTCGCCGGCAAGCACGGACGAGAGCAGCACGCGGTTGTAAGCGAGCCGCGGCTCATCGCCGATAACGGCAACAGCGTAGCGGCCCAGCGCGAACTTGGCGAGCTCATCGACAAGCCGCGCGGCCGCCATACCGTTACCGACGATGACCAGCGGTTCACTCACAAGGC
The DNA here is from genome assembly GCF_023073335.1 of Bradyrhizobium sp. 21. Taxonomy (GTDB): domain Bacteria; phylum Pseudomonadota; class Alphaproteobacteria; order Rhizobiales; family Xanthobacteraceae; genus Bradyrhizobium. The sequence goes on along the minus strand of NZ_JADPJG010000002.1, from coordinate 104,007 downwards.
GTCTCCTATTCGGCGGCCTGCGACTGTGCGCCGTAGGCCTCGGAAATCATGTAGCCGGACAGCACGCCATAGGCGTCGGTCCAGGCCGTGGCGAGTTCGGGTGTCCAGGCCTCGCCAAGACCCTTCTCTAGGGTCCACAGCAAGGTCGCGCCGACCACGGGGTAGTGCTCGGCCTTGGCGCCATAGCCGACGTGCCGCTTCGCAAGCGCCGAGGCGGCGGGAAGAATCGAGTCCAGATTCGACAGGCCGCCGACGACGGCGGCGAGCATGCCCATCAGCTTCTTGCGCTGCTCGGTCATGTCCTCGGGAAACATCGCGCGCACGGACGGTGCGACCTCGAACAAGCGATCGTAGAACAGCACCGCGGCCGCTTCGGAAATCGGCGCGACCTTGGAAAAGCTCTGCTGGACGAGGGTGATCTGTTCGGGCGTCATGATGGTCTCCTGCCTGTTTCGGTTTGCCTTGGTGCGCGCCGTTGCGAACCAGGTTCATGGGTCAAACTGTCGGGCAATGCTTCTCCCCGCGTACGGGGAGAAGCGAGATTCGTACCACTCTCTATTTTTTGAGCATGATCTTGCCGGAAAACCGCTGCACACTTTTCCGGATCATGCTCTACACCCGCGCTCCGGCGAGGCTTGACGCGCCTTCACCCTGCGGGCTGCGACGCAGGTAGAACCACCAGGTCAAAGCGAGGCAGGACGCGTAGAAGCCGAGATAGATCGCGAGCGCGAGCGACGGCCCGCCGGTCATGGCGATGGACTTGCCAAAACCGCTCGGGATCAGATAGCCGCCGACGGCGCCGACCGCGCCGATGAAGCCGACCGCCGCACCGCTCTCGATGCTCGCCGTCTTCAGGGCAGCCGCGCGCGCCGCATCGCCCTTGCCGCGGACCTTGAACAGGTTCTGCTCGCGGAAGATCGAGGGGATCATGCGGTAGGTCGAGCCGTTGCCGATGCCTGTGGTCACGAACAGGATCAGGAACATCACGAGGAAGCCGATGAAATCCTTGTGCCCGACGAAGTAGAGCACGCCGACCGTAGCTGCCGCCATCGCCATGAAGTTCCAGAAGGTGAGGATGGAGCCGCCGATCTTGTCGGCAAGCAAGCCGCCAAGCGGCCGCGACAGCGAGCCGACCAGCGGTCCGAGGAACGCGATCGCAATCGTAACCTGCGGAAACTGCGTCTTGATCAGCAGCGGAAACGCAGCCGAGTAACCGATGAAGGATCCGAACGTGCCGATATAGAGATACGCCATGATCCAGGTGTGCTTGCGCTTGACGATGGCAAGCTGGTTCTTGATCGACGACTTGGCCGTGGTGAGGTTGTTCATGAAGAACACCGCGCCGAACACCGCGATTGCGATCGGCAGCACCCACATCAGGCCGGCGTTTTGCAGATACACGCCGCCGACGGGGTTTGCCTGGAACAGATTGATGACCGCGAGCGTCATCAGGATCGGGGTCAGCAGCTGCACGCTGGAGACGCCGATATTGCCGCCGGCCGCGTTCAGCCCCAGCGCCCATCCCTTCATCCTGTCGGGGAAGAAGAACGAGATGTTGGTCATGCTGGAGGCGAAATTGCCGCCGCCGAGACCTGCGGTCGAGGCGATCAGCAGCATCAGCCAGAACGGTGTGTCGGGCTGGCCGACAAAATAGGCGAGCGACAGCGTCGGAATGAACAGGATCGCCGCACTGAAGATGGTCCAGTTGCGACCGCCGAAGGTCGTGACCGCGAAGGTGTAGGGAAAGCGCATCAATGCGCCAATCAGCCCCGGCACCGCCACGAGCTGGAACAGCTCGTCGGTGGAGTAGTGGAAGCCCGCCTGCGGCAGCTTGGTCGCAACGATGCTCCAGATCAGCCACACCGAGAAGCCGATATGTTCGGCCACGATCGACCAGATCAGATTGCGCCGGGCGATCACTTTACCGCCTGCATTCCAGAACGCCTCGTCTTCGGGGCGCCAGTCAGAAATCCAAGTTGATTTCGGAGTCGGATCCGTCGTCATTGCTAATCCCTTCTTTGCTCACCGCTGCGTCGTTGCAGGCTCAGCCTCCAGGCAAGGAGGCGCGCGCCGAGGCCAAGCCCCGGTGGCGAGTTCACGATGCTGATTGATGATGTTGAGGGACGTCGTCGTTGGCGTCGCAACTGGTGTTTCAATTTCCGTGCCAGTTGCGCGCGATCTAGAAATACAGGGAATTCAGAGGCTTGTTGAATCGGCCCGAAATTTTCGCAGACCATTTTCGCATGCAAATTTTGCGATTCGCTCAATCCTTGTGCGGCGCACAAGGATTGAGCTTGATGCAAAGGATTTAAGCGCGCATGCGATTGCGCTCACGCGGCTTCCGGATTGGCCGCGGGCGTCGCCGGCGCCTTGGGTGCGGCTCCATGCTCGTAGGCTTCGAGAAAGTCGAGCAACTCGCGACGATATCGGTAGTAATTGGGATGCTCGAGCAGAGCCTTCCGCGTGCGCGGTCGCGGAATGTCGACCTCCATGATGTGACCGATCCGGGCGTTGGGCCCATTGGTCATCATCACCACCCGATCCGCAAGCAGGATCGCCTCGTCAACATCATGGGTCACGCACATCGCCGTCACCTGCGTGCGCTTCCAAACTTCCATCAGCACCTCCTGGAGATCCCAGCGGGTGAGGCTGTCGAGCATGCCGAACGGCTCGTCCAGCAGCAACAGTTTTGGCGACAGCGCAAAGGCGCGCGCGATGCCGACGCGCTGGCGCATGCCGTTCGACATCGCCGCGGCCGGCTTGTCGAATGAGTCCGCGAGTCCGACCCGCTCGAGATAATAGTCGACGATCTGGTCGCGCTGCCGCCGCGTGGCGTGCGGATAGACACGGTCGACACCGAGCGCGACGTTCTCGCGTGCCGTGAGCCAGGGAAACAGCGATGGCGCCTGGAATACGACCGCACGGTCGGGACCGGCCGTCGTCACCTCCCGGCCGTCAAGAATGATGCCCCCGAGCGAGACCTCGTTGAGACCTGCGGTCATCGACAGCACCGTCGACTTGCCGCAGCCGGAATGACCGATCACCGAGATGAACTCGCCTTTGCGGACCTTGAGATCGAAGTTCTCCACGATGGTCAGCGGACCCGTCGGCGTCGGGTAGACCTTCGAGAGCTGGGAGAATTCGAGATAACGATCGGTGTTGAAGGTCACCGCGGTGGCAGCCTTCTGGTAGGCTGGCGGCGGTTTCTCCATCTGCGTGATGGACACAACGTTGGGCAGCGTGCGGACCGTCGCGTCCGCGTGGGCCGAGCGCTCGTTCACGACGTCCATGAGATAGCCGGTGACGGCCTGCCGCAACCGCTTGAAATGCGTATCCTCGTTAATCGAGGATCGGTCGCGCGGCCGCGGGAGGTCCACCGTGAACTGCTGGCCCAGCGTGGCGTTCGGGCCTGGCAACAACGGAATGATGCGATCAGCGAGCAGAATCGCCTCGTCGACGTCGTTGGTAACCATCACCACCGTGCGCTTGTCGCGCGACCAGATGTCGACGATCTCGTCCTGCAGTTTGGCGCGCGTCAGCGCGTCGAGCGCCGACAGCGGCTCGTCAAGCAGCAGGATCTCCGGACTCGTGGCAAGCGCGCGGGCAACGGCGACGCGCTGGCGCATGCCGCCGGACAGCTCGGCCGGCAGGCGGGTTGCCGCATGCGACAATCCGACCATGTCGATGTAGCGCTCGACGCGCGCGGTGCGCTGGGCTTTGCTTTCGCGGGCAAACACCTGATCGACGGCAAGTGCAACATTGCCGCGCACGGTGAGCCACGGCATCAGGGAGTAGGACTGGAACACGATGCCACGGTCCGGTCCGGGCCCCGTCACCGGTTTGCCCTTGAGCGTGATCTCGCCGGCATCCGGCTGCACCAGCCCGGCGATCGCCGAGATCAGCGTCGTCTTTCCGCTGCCCGAGAAACCCACGATGGCGATGAACTCGCCCTCGTTGACCTCCAGATCGACGTTCGACAGCACGCTCGTGCGCTGGGCGCCGGTACCGTAGCTCTTGCAAAGTCCCTTCAGCGACAGGAACGACATCAGGGCTCCTCAACGCTGGCTGGAAAAGGTGAAGGCGGACTGGAGCGCGTACATCACGCGATCAAGCAGGAAGCCGATGATGCCGATGGTCAGCACGGCCACGATGATCCGTGCCAGCGACTGCGACGAGCCGTTCTGAAATTCATCCCAGACGAATTTTCCAAGGCCCGGATTCTGCGCCAGCATCTCGGCTGCGATCAGCACCATCCAGCCGACACCGAGGGACAGCCTCAACCCGGTGAAGATCAGCGGCAGCGAGCTCGGCAGAACCAGCTTGGTGACGGTGCGCCATGTCGGAAGCTGCAGCACGCGCCCGACATTGAGGAGGTCCTTGTCGATCGAGGCCACCCCGAGAGCCGTGTTGATCAGCGTCGGCCATAGCGAGCACAGCGTCACCGTGATGGCGGAGATGACCAGCGACTTCGGCAGCAACTCCGACGGATTCACATAAAGCGCCGATACCACCATGGTCACGATCGGCAGCCACGCCAGCGGCGACACCGGCTTGAATATCTGGATCAGCGGGTTGAGAGCACCGTTCATGGTCCTGGAGAGGCCGCAGAGGATACCGAGCGGCACCGCGACGAGCGTCGCCACGACGAAGCCGAGTGCCACCGTCACGAGGCTGGTCAGGATCTGGTCGAAATACGTGGGCTTGCCGGCATAGCCGCGATGCCGCACATCCTCGGGATGACCGTCGGCTGTCAACTTGGCATTGCGCGCATCCTGACGCTCGTAGAAGGCCGCCCGCTTGGCGCGCTCGGCGAGGTGGTCGGCGTAGAGGTTTCCGGCCTGGGTCCAGACCGCGGCGGGACCCGGGATCGCGCCGAGCGACGTCTTGACCCGCGGCGCAGCCCAGGTCCATGCCAACAGGAAGACGCCGATGCCGATCAGCGGCACCAGCAATCCCTGACGCAGTTCCTTCAACTGGGGCTTGACGCTGTCACCGGCCGCGATGCGGGCCAGCGGCGCGAGCCATCCCAGTCCGAGGATGTTAAGATAGATCGCCGTTCCGTTGATGCGTGCGAACACTCGCTCCCGGCGGGCGCGCTTGCGGTCCTCCGCGCTGAGGTCGATGTAGTCGGTAACCACTGCCATAGCCTTGTTCCTTGGCGTTCATCGCCCGGCTTAGAGTGAGGAGGCCGGGCCGGCCTGACGGCGGCCGGGCTCGTTCCGCGTCAGCCGTCGATGACCTTGGCGCCATCGATCTTCTGCTTGCTCTTGAGACCGATCTTCAGGCTGTCGATGTAGGCGTTCGGCTTGCGACCGTCGTAGGTGACCCCGTCGATGAATTCGGAGGTCGGCGCGCGGTAGCCGTCCGTCTCCCAGGGGAAATCCTCCTTCTTCGCCTTGCCGTCGGCGACCAGGAGCTTTGCCGCGGAAAGATAGATGTCAGGGCGGTACACGCTCTTGGCCGTTGCCGCGTACCAGGCATCGTCCCTGGCCTCCTCGATCTGCCCCCAGCGGCGCATCTGGGTCAGATACCAGACGGCGTCGGAATAGTAGGGATAGGTTGCGAAGTAGCGGAAGAACACATTGAAGTCGGGAATGGAGCGCTTGTCGCCCTTCTCGTACTCGAAAGTGCCGGTCATCGAGTTGGCGATGACCGCCTTGTCAGCCCCGACATATTCGGGCTTCGACAATAGCTCGACCGCCTTCGTCCGGTTGGCGTTGGCGTTCTCGTCCAGCCATATCGCGGCGCGGATCAGCGCCTTGGTCAAGGCAAGCACCGTATTCGGATTCTTCTCGGCGAAAGCCGCCGTGATGCCGAACACCTTCTCCGGATTGTTCTTCCATATCTCATAGTCGGTGATCACGGGCACACCGATGCCCTTGAACACGGCGGCCTGGTTCCAGGGCTCGCCGACACAGTAGCCGTTGATGGTGCCGGCTTCGAGCGTCGCCGGCATCTGCGGCGGCGGCGTCACCGACAGCAGTGCTTCGGCCGCGACCGTTCCGGTCACGTCGCCGGATGAATAGTAGCCGGGATTGATGCCCCCCGACGCAAGCCAGTAGCGCAGCTCGTAGTTGTGGGTCGAGACCGGGAAGACCATGCCCATCTTGAAGGACTTGCCGTCCGCCTTCATCTTGTCGATCGCCGGCCGCAATGTATCGGCCTTGATCGGATGAATGAGCTTGCCGCTCGCATCCTTCGGAATATTCGGCTTCATCATTGCGAAGATTTCGTTCGACACCGTGATCGCATTGCCGTTCAAGTCCATTGAGAACGGCGTGATGATGTGCGCCTTGGTGCCGAAGCCGATCGTCGCGGCGAGCGGCTGGCCGGCAAGCATGTGCGCGCCGTCGAGTTCGCCGCCGATGACGCGATCGAGCAGAACCTTCCAGTTCGCCTGCGCCTCCAGCGTGACGAACAAACCTTCGTCCTCGAAGTACCCGTTCTCCTTTGCGACTGCGAGTGGCGCCATGTCCGTGAGCTTGATGAAGCCGAACTTCAGCTCTTCCTTCTCGGGCTTGAGTGCGGCGGCGCGGACTCGACCAGGAACGATCGCAAACGCCGCAGCGGCGGTACCTGCAGCGAGGAACGTGCGGCGGTCGAAGGGCGCAGGCGCATTCGCGCCAGCTCCATCGGAGTGTCGGCCGCCGCGCGAGGACTGATCAGTTGTTTTCGTCATTGAATGTGATGATCCTTTGTGACCGGAGCAGCCATCCGCGCATGCCGGCCACAAGACGCGCACGGCGGCGCGTCTCCGGAGATCCCGGATGGCGGAAGGCACAATTCGGATGGAGATCTTCGAGGGACGGCATCGATGGCGTCAGCCCTTGCCAAACAAGAACCGTGCCAGATCGCCAATTTCCATAATACATCACGAAAACAAGGGATTGCACCGGAACCGAATTTGGTGCGGAAGCCAAAGACGCTCTCAAATCTGGCGAGCCGCCCAGTCTTTGTGCGTCGCACAATAATTAGGCAAGGCCATTCCCATTGCATCGAGCGGCTGACCGCTCAAAGCGCCGCTCAGCCCCGGAAGACCCACAAATGCGGCCTCAATCGCCCGTTGGGCGGCTGAGATGCCACTTCCTATTCTGTGGCACGTGGATTGCTTTTGAAGTCATCACTCAGTCAACGACGACTGCGGTTCACCGAAATGTTGAGGCCCGCAAAGGCCGAAACTCGGGGAGAGCAATTTTGCTTCGCTGAGCCCATTGGGCGCAGTCGTCGTTACGCGATCCCATGCGAGATTTCGAATTCCTTTGGCCCGTACGTTCCCGGTTCGCCGGTACGCGCGAGGCAGTGTCCTGACAACGGCACCGTCCGAAACCGCCGCGCTATCTTTTCACACGAGCAAAAGGAAACATGATGTCGTATCTCGCGCCTTCGGAATTCGTCACCAAAATGGTCGACGCGGGTGAATCCAAGATCTTCATGTCCACCCGGGATACCATCATCCGCGCGTACATGGCCGGCGCGATCCTGGCACTCGCGGCCTGGTTCGCCGTCACGATCAACGTGAATACCGGCCAGCCGATCATCGGCGCGCTGCTGTTTCCGGTCGGATTCTCCATGCTCTATCTCCTGGGCTTCGACCTCCTGACCGGCGTGTTCGTGCTAGCGCCGCTGGCCCTGATCGACAAACGTCCGGGCGTCACGCTCGGCGGCGTTCTGCGCAACTGGGGCCTGGTCTTCGTCGGCAACTTCGCGGGCGCGCTCACAGTCGCCTTCATGATGGCCTTCGTCACGACATTCGGCTTCACGCAGGATCCGGACAAGGTGGGCACGGCCATCGGAAATATCGGTGAGGGCCGCACGCTCGGCTACGCTGCGCACGGCGCAGCCGGCATGGCGACGCTGTTCATCCGCGGCATGCTCTGCAACTGGATGGTCTCCACGGGCGTCGTCGGCGCCATGATCTCCACGTCCGTTCCCGGCAAGGTCATCGCGATGTGGATGCCGATCCTGGTGTTCTTCTACATGGTGTTCGAGCATTCCGTCGTGAACATGTTCCTGTTTCCGTCGGGTCTGATGCTGCATGCGAAATTCTCGATCATGGATTATTTGATCTGGAACGAGATTCCGACCGTGCTCGGCAACCTCGTCGGCGGCCTCGCCTTCACCGGCTTGACCCTCTATGCCACGCATGTGCTCACGAAGCCGAAGCGCGAGCCGGTTGCGAAAAGCCGCGCCGCGGCCTGATCAATTCATGCTCAACAAGGGAGCCTCGCCTGTTAAGGTGAGGCTCCCTTTGTATTGGTGGCGAGGATGAGCGGCGGGCTGCAAATTTCGATCGGGCAGCACTCCGACAAGGGGCGCAAGCCGGTCAATCAGGATTTTCACGGCGTCCTCATTCCGGCGGAGCCGCTGTTGAGCCTGAAGGGGATGGCCGCCGTGCTGGCCGACGGCATCTCGAGCAGTACGGTGAGCCAGATCGCCAGCGAGTCGGCGGTCAAGAGCTTCCTGATGGACTATTACTGCACGTCGGAAACCTGGACGGTGAAGACGTCCGCCCGCCGTGTGCTGGAAGCCACCAATTCCTGGCTGCACGCGCAGACGCGGAAGAGCCAATTCGCCTATGACCGCGACAAGGGCTACGTCTGCACCCTGACCGCGATGGTCATCAAGGCGACCACCGCGCACATCTTCCATGTCGGTGACTGCCGCGTCTATCGCGTCGCCGGCAAGGCGCTCGAGCAGCTGACCGACGACCACCGGATCATCGTCTCGTCGGAGCAGACCTATCTCGGCCGCGCGCTCGGCATCAATCCGCAGCTCGAGATCGACTACCAGGCGTTCGAGATCGAGGCTGGCGATACCTTCATCCTGGCAACCGACGGCGCCTACGAATTCGTCGATCCCCGTTTCGTCACCAGCGCGCTCGGCGAACATGCAGGCGAGCTCGACGGAGCGGCGAAGGCGATCGTCGAGGAAGCATACCGGCGCGGCAGCGACGACAACATCACCGTCCAGATCCTCCGCATCGATGCGGTGCCGCAGCGGGACCCCGCCGGCATCTTCAACCGGACCTCCGAACTGCCGCTTCCGGCGCTGCCGGAGCCGCGAGCGATGTTCGACGGCTACAGGATCGTCCGGGAGATCCACGGCAGCAGCCGCAGTCATATCTACCTTGCCGTCGATGCGGAGACCGACGCGCCGGTCGCGCTCAAGCTGCCGTCGATCGACCTGCGCGACGATGCCGCCTATCGCAAGCGCTTCCTGATGGAGGAATGGATCGCGCGCCGGATCGACAGCCCGCACGTGCTGAAGCCGCTGTCACAGTCGAGACGGCGCAGCTACCTCTACGTTGCGACCGAGTTCATCGAAGGGCAGACCCTGACGCAGTGGATGACCGACAATCCGCGCCCCGATCTCGAAACCGTCCGCGGACTGGTCGAGCAGATCGCCGCGGGCCTGCGCGCTTTCCACCGCATGGAGATGCTGCATCAGGATCTGAGGCCCGACAACATCCTGATCGACAAGACCGGCACGGCGAAAATCATCGACTTCGGATCGGTCAGGGTGGCCGGCGTGACCGAGGCCGCGCCGCAGGACGAGACCGGCGACATCCTGGGAACGGTCCAGTATACGGCGCCGGAGTATTTTCTCGGGCAAGGCGGCTCGCCGCGCTCCGATATGTTTTCGCTCGCCGTGATTTGCTACCAGATGCTCACCGGAAAGCTTCCCTACGGCAGCCAAATCGCCAGGATCCGGCAAAAGGCCGACGTGCGGAGGCTCAAATATCGCCCGGCCGACGGCGACCACAACGTGCCTGTGTGGGTCGATGGCGCACTCAGGCGCGCGCTCCATCCGGATCCCTACAAGCGGCACGAGGATCTGTCCGAGTTCGTCTACGAACTTCGCACGCCCAACCCGGCCTATCTCGACACGCGGATCACGCCGCTCCTGGAGCGCAGCCCGCTGATGTTCTGGAAGCTGACCTCGGCGGCGCTCGCCTGCGCGGTCGTCGTGCTGCTGGCGCTGCTGCACGCGCGCTGATCGAGAGTGAAGCCTCGCAAAGGCGCGGAGGTCACCACGTGATCAGTGGAGAACGATGCAGCCACGTATCCGCGCGCACCTGGTCCAGGACGAATCTCGCCACGTCTTTCCGCGATATGGTTCCGCCATGGAAGCCCGCGAGATCGGTGAGCGCTTTGACGGCGCCGCGGCCGGGCTTGTCGTTCAGCACCGAAGGGCGAACGAGAACCCAATCGAGCCCGCTGTCTCTGACGACAGCCTCCTGCCGGTTCTTGTCGGCATATACTTTGCGCAGGAGCAGCGGGAAGATCAGCTTGTCGAAAAGAAAGCCGCCGTGCCCGGCACTGTCACCAGCTCCCATCCCGGTGATGCAAACCAGACGCGAGACCTGCTCGGCTTTCATCGCGCTCACAAGCGCGCGTGATGCCGCCGAGAGCAGCGTCACCTCGCGGAAGGGGCTCGCCGGTGTGCCGAGCGCGCTGACGACGGCGTCGCGGCCTTTGAGCGCCTGCCGCAAGGCGGTCTCGTCGCGAGCGTCACCGATGACGAGCTTCGCCCCCTTCAGGTTGCTCGCCTTCCCGGCTGAACGCACAAGCACCGTGACGTCGTACCCTCGCGCCACGGCCTGGCTGACGATCAGGCGGCCGGTGGGGCCGGTCGCCCCAAGGACCAGGATGTTCGGCGGGGCAGTGGTGGCAGTCGAATAGGTCATGATGGAATTCCTTGTTGGTGGCCCGGTGATGCCGCTGCCGTCAGGCAGCGGTCGTGATCTCGGAGACCAAGTCGCGATAGGAGCGCAGGGGACGGCCGAGCAGCGCGGTCAGGCGCTCGACATCGCCGGCCTCGGGGACCATTCCTTCGGTGAGGAAACGCTCGCTCATCAGCCGCATGTCGAAAGCCATCCAGCTCGGCATGAACTGCCTGAGGTTCTTCTCGAAGCCGGCAGTGTCGTCGCCGGGATAGGCGATCGTGCGACCCAGCACCTCGGACCAGACGGCTGCGGCTGTCGCACCGGTCAGCGTATCGGGACCGACGAGATTGATCCGTGCAAGCGGAAGCGGCGCTGCGGCCCGCTCGCGGCGAATGAGCTCGATTGCCGCGATCTCACCGATGTCGCGCGCGTCGATCATGGCCAGCCCCTTGCTGCCGATCGGCATCGGGTAGATGCCGTATCCGGTCACCACGTCCTTGATCGTGAGATCGTTGTTCATGAAGTAAGCCGGGCGCAGGATGGTGGCGTTGAAGCCCATCTGCTCGATCATCCGCTCGACGCCGAACTTGCCCGCAAAGTGCGGCACGTTCACGTAGCGATCGCTATGGATCACCGAGAGGTAAACGATCCGCTCGACGCCCGCCTCGCGAGCCAAATTGAGCGCGATCAGCGCCTGGGTGAATTCATCGGGAACGACGGCGTTGAGCAGGAACAGGGTGGAGACGCCCGCGAACGCGCCGCGCAGCGAATCGACATCGAGCAGGTCGCCCTGCACGACGGTGACGCCTGCCGGAAGGTTTGCCTTCGCGGGATCGCGTGCGAGCGCGCGGACATCGGCGCCGCGCTTGACGAGCTGTTCGACAACTTGGCGGCCAACGGCGCCGGTTGCGCCGGTAACGAGGATGGTCATGGGATCACTCCGGGTTGGGGTCAGAAGACACCTCGGAAATTAGTGATCCACATGCGAGCCGATAGACGCTATATTTGGACATACCGTCTCATTGGTGGAACAGATGGATTTGCTTGCCCTCGCCGACTTCAATCTCGTCGCCCGTCACGGAGGGTTCGGAAAGGCCGCCCGCGCAGCGGGACGTCCAAAAGCGACCTTGTCCCGGCGCGTGTCCGAGCTTGAAAGCAGCCTCGATTTGCGTCTCTTCGAGCGCGGCGGACGCACGCTCAAGCTCACCCAGGAAGGACGAACGCTCTACGAGCGGACGGGAGCGCTTCTTACCGAGCTGGACGAGACGGCGGCAGCAATCGCCTCGGGCGGCGACAAGCCAAAAGGCAGGTTACGGATCAGCGCTCCAATGCTCTTTTCGCAAACTGCGATGGGCCGGCTCGCGGCCGGCTTCGCGCTCAGGCATCCCCAAGTCCGGCTCGAGGTCACGACGGATGATCGGCATGTCGACATGATCGAGGAAGGTTTTGACCTCGTGATCCGGGTCAATCCCGACCCGGATGAAAGCCTGGTCGGACGCATCTTTTTGCGTGACCGGTTGGTGGTCGTAGCCAGCCCCACGCTGAAACGGCCGAAGAACGACCTCACCGTGCCGGCTATCGTGCGCGGAACGGGCGACGAGGCTGCGGCGTGGGACATCAGGCGACCAAGCGGCACGTCGCGTATCGCCGTCGATCCGGTGCTTCGTCTATCATCGCTCATGATGGTTCGCGACGCGGTTCGAGCCGGCGTCGGCGCTGCACGGCTGCCTCTGTCGCTCGTCAGTCACGATCTGGCCGCCGGCACGCTGGTCCGCTGGGGCGATGTCGGATCCGACATCGCACTATGGACGCTCTACCCATCGCGGCGATTGCTGAGTGCGCGCGTGTCCGCCTTTCTCGATTATCTGAAGGAAGCCTTCCCGAAGGGAACGCCCGACGAGCTCGCGGCCTACATCGCGGGATGACCATACATCCCGAGATACCGAGCCTCACGCCGGCTCCTCGCTCTTCACCCCCAGCGGTTTCGGCGCCATGCCGCCGCCCCGCTTGAGGTGGAATTCGTAACTCATCAAATGCCACCGGCCGTTCGCCCTGCTGCCATCAGGCATCGCCGGATCGTTGCGCGCCTCGACCTTGGCGACGAGCTCGTCCTTGACCCCGAACACCACGTCGGAATCGAGATATTTGTCGCCATCCATGAAGACGTGGGTGATCAGCGGCTCGTAGCCCTTGGCATTGACCAGGAAGTGCACATGCGCCGGCCGCATCGGATGACGGTGGGTCTGCATGATCATCTCGCCGACCGGTCCGTCTGTCGGGATCGGATAGCTGCACGGCAAAATAGTGCGGAAGAAGAAGCGGCCGTCGGCATCGGTGATGAAGCGCGCCCGTGCCGAGGCGCCGACCTCGTCATAGTTCGGCTTCTGTGAATCGTAGAAGCCATCGTCATCGGCATGCCAGACGTCGACGGGGACGTTTGCAAGCGGCTTGCCCGCGAGGTCGGTGACGCGGCTCTGCACGAACATCCGCTCGCCGGTTTGATTGTTCGGAGAGATGTCAGTGCCGTGCGCCGTCACCTTGTGCTCGCCGACATAGAACGGCCCGAGCACGGTGGTCTGGGTGGCGCCCTCGCGCTCACGGTGATTGACCGCGTCGACCAGCATGGAGACGCCGAGCACGTCGGACAGGAGGATGAATTCCTGCCGGGTGTCCGTGCATTTCTGGCCGGTGCGGGTCAGGAAATCGATGGCGTAGTCCCATTCCTCGAAGGTGAGACCGGTCTTGCTCACGTAATCGTGCAGCGACTTCACCAATTCCTGGAGCAGGAATTTCGCGCGCGGGTTCGGCGTTCTGTCGAAGCTGCCGACGACGGCCTCGGTGAGTTCGGTCTCGTTGAACTGGGTCATGGTGCGTTTGCCTGCGATTTTCTCGTTGGCCCCATGAAGGGGCCTTGGGGCTCCTTGGAGGCGTTCCAAGGTGGGAGCCTACACCAGTCGGCCGGGTCGCGTTAAGCCGGACCGGCTTGGAATGAGGCCACCATTTCGGCTATCAACCTTCCGAGAAACTGCCCGGAGGAACCAATGCTCGCCCCTACCCCCGCCTCACCCGAATCCGTCGGCATATCCAAGGCCGCACTCGACCGTATCGATGCGCATCTGAAGGGCCGGTACATCGATGCCCGCCGCTTCCCGGGCACGCACCTCATGGTCTATCGCCGCGGCAAGATCGCCCACAGCTCCGTTCAGGGCTTTGCCGACGTCGAGCGCAAGCTGCCGGTCAAGGACGACACCATCTACCGCATCTACTCCATGACCAAGCCGCTCACCAGCGTCGCCTTCATGATGCTGGTCGAGCAAGGCCTCGTCGCGATCGACGAGCCTGTCGCCAAATACATTCCGGCATGGAAGGATCTCGGCGTGTTCGTCGCCGGCACCGCGCCATCCTTCCTGACCCGTCCGCCGTCGCGGCCGATGCTGATCGTCGACCTCCTGCGCCACACCTCCGGCCTGACTTACGGCTTCCAGCAGCGCTCGAACGTCGATGCCGCCTACCGCGCTGAAAAGATCGGCGAGGTCGAGAAGTCAGGCACGCTCCAGACCATGATCGAGAGCCTCGCGAAAATTCCGCTGGAGTTCTCGCCGGGCGAGGCCTGGAACTACTCGGTTTCGACCGACGTGCTCGGCTACCTCGTCGGCAAGATCTCCGGCATGTCGTTCGAGCAGTTCCTTAAAACACGCATCCTCGATCCGCTCGGCATGACCGACACTGATTTCCATGTGCCGGCGTCCAAGGCCCACCGGTTCGCCGCCTGTTACTCTGCCGATCCGGGCGGCGGCATGACCTTCCATGCCGGCCAGCGGCGCGAGGGCCTGACCCTCCAGGACGATCCGGCGACGAGCTCGTTCCTCGTCCCGCCCTCCTTCATCTCGGGCGGCGGCGGCTTGTGCTCGACCGTTGCCGACTATCTCACGTTCTGCCGTGCGCTGCTCAATGGCGGCGAGCTCGGCGGCGTCAGGCTGATCGGCCCGAAGACCCTGGCGCTGATGACGGCCAACCACATTCCGGGTGGACGCGCGCTGCCGGAAGTGTCCCGCTCGCTGTTTGCGGAAGCCGCCTACAACGGCATCGGCTTCGGCCTCGGCTTCGCAGTGACCATGCGCCCGGCCGAGACGCTGGTCGCCGGCAGCCCCGGTGAATACAATTGGGGCGGCGCGGCCACCACCTCGTTCTGGATCGACCCGGCCGAGGAGCTGATCACCATCTTCATGACGCAGGTGCTGCCGTCGAGCGCCTACCCGATCCGGCGCGAGCTGCGCAGCATGGTTTACGCCGCGATCACCGAGAGCAATCTCTGAGAAAAATGCACCGATCCCGCGGCATCAGAGCCGCGGGATCAAGCTTCGCTCATTTCAGCATCTCCGGCACGATCAGGCGCGGCAGGAACAGGGAAACGCTGGGCCAAATGATGAGCGCCGCCAGCACGAGCAGCATGGGGATCAGCATGATCACCGTGTCCTTCAGCGCATAGCGCAGCCGCACCCCTGCGATCGAACAGGCGATCATCAAGCACAAGCCATAAGGCGGCGTCACCAATCCGAAGGCGAGCGAGACGATCGAGATGATCGCAAACTGCACCGGATGAAGGTCCACCGATTTCGCCAGCGGTTCGAGAACGGTGCCGACGATGATGATCGCCGGAATGGCGTCGAGGAAGCAGCCCACCACCAGAAAGCAGAACGCGATGAAGAAGCCGGCCCCGATCGCGCCCATGCCCCAGGTCGAGACGTTGGCCAGCAGCTCCTGCGGGATCCTGTAATAAGCCAGCAGCCAGCCGAACGCGCTGGCGGTGCCCACGCAGAACAGCGCGACGCCCGCGAGACGGCCGGTGTCGAGCAAAGCCTTGTAGAGTTCGCGCGCGCCGGTTTCACGGTAAAAGAATGTCGATAGCGCTACGGAATAAAGCACCGCGACGCAGGCGGATTCGGTCGCGGTGAACCACCCCAGCAGGATGCCGCCGACAATGATGAAGGGCGTCATCAGCGCCGGTATCGAGCGCCAGATGGCGCAGCACATCTCCCTCCAGGTGTCCTTCGGATAGGTCGGGTAACCTCGTCGCACGGCATAGATATGCACTGTCGCCATCTGCGCTCCGGCGATCAGCAATCCCGGCACGATGCCCGCGAGATACATCGCGGCGATCGAGGTCGAGATCAGTCCACCCCACACGATCATCAGGATCGAGGGCGGGATGATGACGGCGAGCACGGCCGAAACCGCGGTGATCGCGATGGAGAACGAGAGGTCGTAGCCCTCCTTGGTCTGGGCATCGATGAAGATCTTGGACTGGCTCGCCGCGTCCGCGGTGGAGGAGCCGGAGATGCCGGCAAAGAACACCGACAGCACGACGTTGATCTGCGCCAGCGACCCTGGCCAGTGCCCGACCATCGAGCGCGACAGCGCCACCAGCCGGTCGGTGATGCCGCCGATGCTCATCAAATTGGCGGTGAGCAGGAAGAACGGCACCGCCAGCAGGATGAACGAATTGTAGGCATTGAAGGTTTCCTGCGCGAGCGCCATCAGCGACAGATGCGGCTCGATCAGCAGGATCGGCACGCAGGCAAGGCCAAGCGCGAAGGCGACCGGCACGCGTATGATGAGCAGGCCAACGAAAGTCCCGAACAGGACCATCGCAGCCTGTCCGGCAGAAAGAATATTGCCGCTCATTGATTTGCCCCAACCAGAATCCGTATCTCGTCGATAATCTGTTCACCGGCGAACACGATCCAGGTCACGCCGGCAACCGGCCAGGCGACGTGGATCAGCCAAAGCGGCAGATCGGCCAGCTCCGACGTTCTGTTCCAGGCAAAGCGGGTGAACTCGATGCCAGCGGATACGAACACCAGCGCCAGCGCCAGCACGCCGAGCCGCGCGAGAATCCGCACCAAGGCTTCGCTTCGGCGTGACAGGTCAGGCCAGACGTCGACTTCAAAATGCTGCGACTCTCTGATGCCGACCATGGCACCGATCATGATCGTCCAGATGAACATGAACCGTGCCATTTCCTCGGTCCAGATGTAGGACGGAATCAAGGGCGTGTAGCGCGAGATGATCTGCAACGTGACGGGAATGACCAGAAGGCCGACAGAGGCGGCGAGCAGGATTTCCAGCAGTTTTGCATAGGCCGCCGTTGCTCGGCGCCATAGCGACGGGTTCGGTGGCATCGATATTTCGGTCATTACGACTCCGGGGGATCACGATCACGGAACGGGGCAAGCCGTCCGGCTTGCCCCGACTTCCTGTCGCGTGGACAGCGACCATTCTCAGGCGACGTTGATCTTCTCGAAGATGCCCTCGGCGCCGATTTCCTTGGCGTAGGTCGCCATCACGGGATCGGCGAGCTTCTTCATGGCGTCACGTTCCTCGAACGGAACGCGCTTGAGCTTGCCGGCCTTTTCCAGCGTGTCGAGCTTGATGACCTCCTCGCTCGACTCCAGTTGCCGGCCGTAATCGCCGGCTTCCTTGCCGGCCTTCATGATCGCGTCCTGCAACTCCTTGGGCAACGTCTTCAGCGTCTTCACCGAGAAGCAGATCGGCCGGATCGACACGGCGTGCTGGGTCAGGTTGAGATGCGGGGCCACTTCGTAGAACTTCATCGCCTCGACGCCGGCCGCCTCGTTCTCGCCGGCCGATATCACGCCGTTCTGGATCGCGTTGTAGATTTCGTTATAGGCGATCACCGTCGGGCTCATGCCGACGGCCGCAAAGGTCTTCGACCAGATCGGGGCGCCCTGCACGCGAACCTTGAGGCCCTTGAGATCGGCGAGATTCTTGAGCGGCTTGTTGGCGAAAATGTTGCGGATGCCGCCGCCGGAATAGCCGATCAGAACGACTTCGGCCTTGGCCGCGACTTCGTCGGCGATCGGCGCCAGGATATTGGCTTCAACGACCTTGTTCATATGCTCGATGCCCTTGAAGACGAAAGGCGCGTCGATGAATGGGGCCGCCTTGGCAAAGGTCGACATGTGAGCCGGCGAGACGATGCCGTAATCGACGGCTTTGCCCTGCGACATGTACTCGAAATACTGTTTTTCGAGGCCGAGCGAGGAGTTCCTGTGCAGCGTGAAGTTGACGGGCTTGCCGTAATACTTCTTCACCAGCTCTTCGAACCGGAGCAATGCCCGGTTGAAAGCGTGCTCGTCGTTGAACTGGACCGCGCCATTCAGCGTGATCGGCGCCTGCGCCCGGAGGATCGAGGGCATGCCAATCGCAGCCGCCGCGGTGGTCGCACCGATCCCAGCGAGAAATGACCGTCGCCTCATCGTCTCCCCTCCCTTTGATGCTCCGGCCCTGTAGCCGGGCCGTGAGCGCAGCCGTTATGCGGCTTGCGAGAGGGAAGCGTATGAAAAACGTCGGCGGGACGGAAGTCATTTCGCGTGCGCTGGAGGTACTCTTCGTCGCAGGACCAGCCCTGCAGGTCCTGTTGCACTGCAACTCGCATTCCTGCTGGCGCGCGGCAGGCCGCAGGGGCGGCCCTCGCAGGAGACGGAGGACGTGCGGACCTGTGCGCTGCACGCACGGGCCCGCACGCGTTTCAAGACAGGCCTAGTGCATATGGCCGATCAGATAGATGCCGCCGCCGATCACCAGCACGGCCGGCACAGCCCACAAAATCAGAACGGGCATTGTGTCATCCTCCTCAGTTGGACGTGCAGACCTTGACGGTCTTCATGCCGCTTTCAGCCTCGGTGCGCGACTTGTAGACCGTGCCCGACGGGCTGACGACGGTCATCGACGTGTCCATCGGCTTCTTGTCGACGATCGTGCACTTCTTGGTCTTGACGTCCTGCACGACATAGAACTCGTCGGCCGCGAACGCCGGCAGGGAAAATGCAGTAATCATCAACGCCGCAGTCGCAAGCTTCATCTTCATGGTCTTCCTCCTCCTGTTGCCGGGCATTCAGTCCGGTCGATTCGTAAACGGGAAAAAGTAGCAATTTGTTCCCAACTTCGGGGAACAGCGCCTGCGGTGGGGATGTTGGTGCAGCGCTTATTCTGTGAGGAGAACGATATGAAGAAGCTGTTCCTGCTATCCGCCGCGGCCATCCTGATTTCGACCGGCGCTTTCGCGCAATCCACCGTGGTCACCACCACCGGAACCGGTCACGCGGCGGCGGTTCAGATCGAACCGCAATACCGAACCAGGATCCAATCCTACGTCACCGAGCGCCGCGTTCGCCCGGTTACGACGAAGGAAAAAATCATCGTCGGCGCGACGGTGCCAAGCGACGTGGAGCTCGAGGCGGTTCCGACCGATTGGGGTCCCTCGCTCACCAAATATCGCTATGTCTATTCCGGCGATCGCGTGATGCTGGTGGATCCCGGCTCGCGCACCGTCGTTCAGGAAATCGACTGATCAAAGTCGCGCGGGCGGTCGCCTTGGAGGCGGCTGCCCTCCCGGAGTTCACCCCATGACATCGCATCGAGAAGCCAAGATCGCTGGGCTCAGCCTGGCGGCCGTCTACGCCATGTGCCTGCTGCTGACCGCCATCAGCATGAGCTGACGCGCAGGCGTCACGGCTGCGCTGCAACATCTGTCTCTGGACGGCGCGCGCGATGCGAAAATCATGGCGCAGCGCAAATCTCGCCCGTATGGTCTCCCCCGAAATCAATTTCGGCGCCGCTGCGCTGGAACCGGGACGCCCGCGTTTGTCAAAGCTCACCCTACCGGTCCGGCTCGCTCTTCTGGTCACGGGGACGATGTTGCCGCTGATCGTCTTCGCGGTCGGCATCGCCATCTACAATTACAAGCAGGACCGAAACGACGCGACCCGCCGGGTGCTGGAGAACGTGCGCAGCATGCGCCTGGTGCTGGATTCCGAGGTGCAGCGGATGACCGGCGGCTTGCAGGTCCTCGCGCTGACGAATTCGCTGCGCGACGACGACTTCGAGAACTTCCGCCGCATCGCGCTCGGTTTCGTCGACCAGTACGGCAAGGGCGGCCTCGTGCTGGTCTCCGATCGCAGCGGTCGGCTGTTGTTTTCTTCCGCCACGGAGAACACCGCGAGCCTGCAGCCGCGCGGTCATATCGAGATCATCGAAAAGGTATTTGCGACGAGGTCGCCGCAATATTCCGACCTGTTCACCGGCGCGATCAATCAGCGCCAGATTCTCACTGTCGAGGTCCCGATATTCCGGGATGGCGAGGTCGTCTATGACCTCTGCTTCAGCCCGCCGATCAGCATTTTTCAAGAGCTGGTCGAGAAGCAGCGGCCTGACCCGCAGTGGACGGTGTCCCTTCTGGACGCCAAGGGAACCGTGTTCGCGCGCGTGCCGAACCTCAGTGAAACATTCGGCAAGCGCGCTTCGCCCTCGCTTTACGCCGAGCTGTTCCGCAGCGACGAAGCGTCGATCCCGACCGTATCGCTCGACGGTGTCGCCCTGGCCTCCGCCTATACCCGTTCGCACCTGACGCGCTGGACCGTCGCCACCGGCGTTGCCGAGAGCTCGCTGATCGCGCCGCTCTGGCGCAACATCGCCATCACCAGCCTGATCGGCGGCATCCTGCTGCTGACCGGCCTGACCTTCGCGGTGCGGATGGCGACCACGATCGCACGCGGCGAGATGCTGCACGATCTCCTGATCGACGAGCTCAACCATCGCGTCAAGAACACGCTGGCCTTGATGCAGGCGATCGCGGTGCAGACCTTCCGCAGCGCCAGCCGCGACGAGCGGATTAAATTCGAAGGCCGGCTCGGCGCGCTCGCCGAAGCGCATAATTTGCTGAGTCAGGAAAAATGGGCGGGCTCGGAACTCAGGGACGTGATCGCTCGCGCGCTTCAGCCGTTCCTGCTGAATAATCCCGAGCGTATCCGCATGGCCGGTCCCGCCGTGCCGCTGTCGCCACGGCTCGCCGTGGTGCTGTCGATGATCGTGCACGAGATCGCGACCAACGCCGCGAAATACGGCGCGCTGTCCAACGAGACCGGCCGGGTAACGCTGGAGTGGGAGGTCGTCACCGACACGTCGAAGCCGCGGCTGCGCCTGATCTGGACGGAGAACGGCGGACCGGCGGTGACGGCGCCAGTTCAACGCGGTTTCGGCTCGCGCCTGATCGAGCGCAGCGCGCGCGACCAGCTTGGCGGCGAGGCAACGGTCGACTTCCTGCCGCGCGGTGTCGTCTGCACGGTGACTTGCGCGCTCGACGAGGCACGGTGAGCGGGAGACAGCGGCGATGAAGATCACCAATGTGCGCACGCACATTCTCGAAGCAAAACTCTCGCAGCCCTTCGCCTATTCACGGGCCTGGTACGACACGCGCACCGCGATGCTGGTCGAGATCGAGACCGATAACGAACTTGTCGGCTGGGGTGAATGCTACGGCCCGGCGCGGATGACGGCCGCAGTGGTGCAAACTATCGCGCCGTGGCTGATCGGCGAGGATCCGCTACGCACCGACGTACTGTGGCAGACGATCTACGCACGCTGGCGCGATCACGGCCAGAAGGGCGTCGTGATCCAGGGGCTGAGCGGCATCGACATTGCGTTATGGGACATCAAGGGCAAGCATTTTGGCGTGCCCGCGCACCAGCTTCTCGGCGGCGCGGCGCGCAAGGAGGTGCAGGCCTATGCGACGGGCCTGTACCGGCGCAAATCAGGCGATCCGCTCAAATATTTGCCGGAAGAAGCGGCCGGCTATGCCGCCGAGGGATTTCGCGCCGTGAAGCTGAAAGTCGGCTTTGGGGTCGCGGAGGATGCCGCGGTCACCCGCGAGGTCCGCGAGGCGATCGGCCCCGACGTCACGCTGATGGTCGACGCGAACCACGCCTATGACGCGGTCGCCGCGATCCGGCTCGGCCGCATGATCGAGCGCCATGACATCGGATGGTTCGAGGAGCCAGTGCCGCCCGAGGACGTCGCGGGCTATCGCGCGGTGAAATCCGCACTCACCATTCCGATTGCCGGCGGCGAGTGCGAATTCACGCGCTTCGGTTTTCGCGACCTGTTCGCCGCGCATGCGCTCGACATCGCCCAACCCGACACCTGCGCGGCCGGCGGCCTGACCGAGTGCAAGAAGATCGCCGACATGAGCGAGGCGTTCGGCATCCGCTACAATCCGCATGTCTGGGGCACCGGGATTGCGATCGCGGCCTCGCTCCAGCTCCTCGCGGTGCTGCCCTCGCACACGCCGACCTCGCTGTCATCGATCGAGCCGATGCTCGAATTCGACCGCACGGAGCATCCGATGCGGCAGGCGATTTTGAAGGAGCCGATCGAGCATGAGAGCGGTATCGTGCGGGTACCCGAGGGGCCGGGACTTGGAATCGAGATCGATCGCGGGGCGTTGGCGCGGTTCGCGGTGAGCGCCTAACCGATCGTCTGCAACGCCGGAAATGTCTCCAGCAGCCAGATGCTCACATTCGAGACCGCGCCGGTGAGAAAGCCGATGCCGGTGATCACCATCAAGACGCCCATGGCGCGCTCGACATTGACGAGGTGCCCCTTCATGCGCGCGAACAGTTTTGAGAACTGCTCGATCATCAGGGCCGCGATCAGGAAGGGAATGCCGAGGCCCGCGGAATAGACCGCGAGCAGGCCGGCGCCCTTCGTCACCGTCGCTTCGGCCGCGGCGACCGAAAGGATCGCGGCGAGGATCGGGCCGATACAGGGCGTCCAGCCGAAGGCGAAGGCGAGCCCCATCACATAGGCGCCCCAGAGGCCGACGGGCTTGGGCGCCGTCAGGCGACCCTCGCGCATCAACAGGCCGATGCGCGTCAGCCCCAGGAAGTGCAGGCCCATGACGATGATGACGATGCCGGCGAGGATCGACAGCTCGGCCGACCAGGCACGGATCAGCCCGCCGATCAGCGAGGCGCTGGCCCCGAGCGCCACGAACACCGTGGAGAAGCCGAGCACGAACAGCACCGCCGCCATCATGATCGCACGCTTGGAGGCCGAGGCCGGCTCGTCGCTCTCGACGTGCTCGATCGTGGCGCCCGTCAGATAGATCAGATAGGGCGGAACCAGCGGCAGGACGCAAGGGGAGAGGAAACTGACGAGGCCGGCAATCAGCGCCGCCGGGATCGAAACATTTTGCATGATGCAGTCATAGCCATCTCAGACGCCGGCGCGGCGCACGGGGACTGCGCGCGGCCCGGAACCAAACCGGCTCTGGTGTAGCCGATGGCTGAGAATGCGCAACAGAGGCGCACAAAACCAGGGCTCCTCCCGATGCCGTCTGCAATCACAGATGCGGCATCGGGACGCGCACGAATCTCGCCAAAAAGCGAGACTCGGCGGCGCGGCTACTTCACCACGCGGAGCAGCGGACGCCGGGGCTGGTCCTGCGTCTGCTTGGAAGGGGGCGGCGGTTCACTTGCGGCGCTCCGCAGCATTTCGTCGCACAGTGCCTTGAGATCGGCACCGTCAATTCCTTTGAGTTTCATCCGTACGTCGAGGATGACAATGGACAGCAGCTCGGCCGACTCCTGGCCGTTGCTCTCATTGAGGATCCTGCGGCACTCTTCAAGCGTTTCCAGCACCGACTGCAACTGTTCGTCTGAATGCGACACCGGCGTTCTTTCCGTTAATTCGGCCTGTGAGATGTGTTTGCGACGATCCCCGCGGCCCCCATGGAGTACCGACGATAGCACGAGGTCATTGCGCCCCTGAATATGATTTCAGTGTGTTTCTGCGTTGAAACTGCGGTTCCGGCGAACATCGGGTCGCTGCGCCGCCGGCTTTCGTGGAGACGCCCAGTCGTAGAACGACTGGTGTGTTGCAATTGATCCATCCCGGAGGGCGGCGCCGGCTCTCGCGCAAGGACGGTCATTGCCGACATCCCCGACAATCCCGCAGCCACGTCACGGCTCGCAACGGAACTCACGCCACACCCCTCATTCAGGCGATGGTCTGCCTGATCCCCAGCCCTTGGCAGCACTTGGATACCACCTGCGACACAGTAAGGATGACGTTCAAAACTCGTCGTTCCCCAACCCGCCGTGGTTGTGGTTTGCGCCAGATTCTGCCAGTTTAGCGACCCGAAGGGACTTGTATGCACTCCTTGGCGGAAAGGGGCGTTCCACTGGAGGAACGCCCAAAGATCAACATCAGCGGCCTCTCGGACTGGGATGCGGCGCGCATTTTCCTGGAAGTCGTCCGACGCGGAAGTTTCCGCTCGGCGGCCGAGCGCCTGTCGCTGTCGATCAACGCCGTCCGCCGCCGAATCGACGATTTCGAACGCCAGACCGGCACCACCCTGTTTACCCGCGACGTCCACGGCACGCATCTGACCGACGAAGGCGCATTGGTGGTCTCCGCCGTCGAGCGTATGGAGGCGGCTGCCTTCGACGTGTTGCGAGCCAGCGATTCGACGGCCAGTGCCCTGTCCGGCGAGGTTCGCGTCGCCGTGACCGAGGGCCTGGGCACGTTCTGGCTCGCGCCGCGATTGGTCGAATTCCAGCAGGCCTATCCGAAGATCCTGGTCGATCTGCATTGCGCGATGCGATCGGCCGACGTCTCCCGCCACGAGGCCGATGTCGCGATCCATCTGTCGCGCCCCTCCGCGCTCGACGTCAAGCTGGTGCGGCTCGGGCGCATGCATCTGATGTTCTGGGCTTCGGAGAAATACCTCGAGAAATACGGCACGCCGCGCTCGGCCCACGAATTGATCAAGCACCGCCTGGTGCTGCAATTCGCCGACCAGCTCGCCGCCAAGGAAACTTTTGAGAGCTTCTTCCCGGGCGTTCCGGAACGTGACCTGCTGGTCATGAAGACCAACGTCTCAAGCGCCAACTACTGGGCGGTCGCGAATGGCGCCGGAATTGGCGTATTCCCGAGCTACGCCATTGCGCTTGGCGGGAAGCTGATTCCACTGGAGGTCGAGCTGAACAGACCGCTGGATATCTGGTTGTCCTACCATCCCGGTAGCGGCCGGATACCGAGAGTGCGGCACATGATTGACTGGCTGATCGAAGCTTTCAATCCAGCGCGATTCCCGTGGTTTAAGGAAGAATTCGTGCACCCGCATGAATTCAAGGACGAGTATATGGGCGAACCCCTGACCCACCTCTTCGGGGGGTTTTCAACCGAAGACCGATGAGAAAAAAGATGAAGACAGCGGCGAAAAGAATGAAGCAGCGCAGTGCCGGCAAGCCGGACATTGAGCTGGGCAAGCGAATCCGTCTGCGGCGCGTCGAGATGAAGATCTCGCAGGCCGAGCTCGGCGATAAGCTCGGCGTTAGCTTCCAGCAGGTCCAGAAATACGAGAAGGGCGTCAATCGCGTCGGCGCGGCTCGGCTTCAGCAGATCGCCACCTCCCTCGACGTGCCCGTGACTTTCTTCTATGACGGTGACAACAAGGCGCGCGAAGTCGAGAGCCTGCTGTTCCTTGACTCGGCCTTCAGCCTCCGCCTGCTGCGCGCCTACAGCAAGATCAAGGACCAGACGGTGCAGCGTCAGCTCGTCTCGCTGATGGAATCGATCGCAGCGAACGAGGCCTGAGCCGACCGGCGTTCGCGCCTTTCCGGCCAATGTTCAATCCGCCGCGTCACGGGGGCGCGGCCGGATTGGACGAGACCCGGATGAGACATATTCGGGCTCGCGCGCGTGCGCGCGGTCTTTCTCGGGGCGGCATGACCGCCCCTTTTTGTTGACGTTTTTGCCGCCGCGGCCCGCGATTTTCGCGAACCCATTCCGAGCCTGTCGCGACCCAATCCAGAGACCGCGCGTCCGACGCGAGGGGCTCACGATGCGCCGTACTTAAGGGAGCCGCAACCGGGAGGCGCTAGCCTCCCGCCGATTTCTCGAATCAGCACGATGACCGAAGGGGAAGATGGGACACATGTCGAAACGCCATGCGATGATCATTGCCGTCGGCATGCTCGCGAGCGCCTCTGCGCTTGCACAGACCGAGACCATCGGACAGGCCGGGCCCAAGCCGGCGCCCGCGGCAGGCGCGGTGCCTGCCACCGCCAATCCAGCCCACGCGGCCGCACCGAAAACAGCCATGCCGGCGTCCGCTTCGACGGCAGACAGCCGCTCGGCCGCTGCGCTCGCGCTGACGCACGAGCCGACCTATGACGAAGGTTCCGCCCAGCGTATCAAGGACGCTGCCCTAAGCTATTCCGACCTCGCAGTCCGCGGCGGCTGGCCGACGATCCCGGCGGATGCCAAATTCGCGGTCGGCGTTCAGGGCGCCAACGACGATTTGCTGCGCAAGCGGCTGATCGTCTCCGGAGATCTCGCGACCGACAAGGCCAGCGGCGCCTTCGACCAGGATCTCGCCGACGCCGTGAAACGCTTCCAGGCCCGCCACGGCCTCGCGCCGACCGGAACGTTGACGCCGCGCACGATCGCGGCGATGAACGTGCCGGTGCAGAAGCGCATACGGCAGCTCGAGGCTTCGCTCCAGCGGCTCGAGAACATGACTTTCGGCTTCGGCCAGCGTTACGTCGTCGTCAACATCCCCGCCGCCTTCGCCGAGGCCGTCGAGAACGACGTCGTGGTGCGGCGCTATCGCGTGATCGTCGGCAAGACCGAAAAGCCCTCGCCGACGCTGACCGCCCAGATCAGCAGCGTGGTCCTCAATCCGACCTGGACGGTGCCCTCCTCGATCGCCAAGACCGAGATCTCCGCGCATATGCGCAAGGATCCCACCTATTTGTCGCGCATGCACATGGATGTCCTCGACGCCCACGACAATCCGATCGATCCGCACTCGGTCGACTGGTCCGGCACGCACACGCCGAATTTCACCGTGCGCCAACAAAACGGCACGTTCAACGCGCTCGGCGCGGTGAAGATCGACATGCCGAACCCATATTCCGTCTACATGCACGATACCAACCAGCGCAATCTGTTCAGCGACGACTACCGCTTCGATTCCCACGGCTGCTCGCGCGTCGACAATGTGCGCGATCTCGCCGCCTGGCTCTTGAAGGACCAGCCGAAATGGAGCCGCGCCGCGATCGACTCGGACATCGCCACCGGCCAGCATCTCGAGATTGCCATGGCCAAGAAAGTGCCGGTGGCCTGGATCTATCTCACGGCCTGGATGACCAAGGACCAGACGGTCCAGTTCCGCAACGACGTCTATAACCAGGACGAGCAGCTGCTGGAGGCGACCGCCGAAGAGGCGGCGTTCTTCAGCAATGCCGGCAGCCACCCGCTGACCGCGCATATGATGCAGTAAGCGCGACTGCGCCATGCAATCACGGCACAGGCGGGTGGCGAGCCCTCCGCCTTGCCGCGGTTGACCCCGGCGCCGCGTCCGCCGCACATTGCGCCCGCCACAGAAAAGCGGGTGCGCGATGCCAGAAATTTCCGATACGACCGAAACCTCCTACGCCGACGGCAAGATCCTCCAGCACACAGCCGACGGCGTCGGCGTGATCACCTTCAACAATCCCGACAAGCGCAACGCGATGTCGCTGGAGATGTGGGAAGGATTTGGCGAGGCGCTGACGGCCTTGCGCGACGACGATGCGGTCCGCGTCGTGATCCTGCGCGGCGCCGGCGGCAAGGCCTTCGTGTCGGGCGCCGACATCAGCCAGTTCGAGAAGACGCGCCACAACGCGGCGGCATCGGAGGAATACGGCAAGCGGAGCGCCGCGCAGCGGGCGCTGCTCGCCGCCTATCCCAAGCCGACGATCGCCTGCATCGACGGCTTCTGTCTCGGCGGCGGCATGCAGGTGGCGATGCTCGCCGACATCCGCCTCGCCGCGCAAGGCAGCCAGTTCGGCATTCCCGCGGCAAGACTCGGCATCGCCTATGGCTATGACGGCTTGAAGCACCTGGTGTCACTGGTCGGCCCGTCCTGGGCGCGGCTCCTGATGTACACGGGCATGCGGATCGATTCCGCCGAGGCGCTGCGCATCGGTCTGGTCGAGCGCGTCTTCCCGGTCGACCAGCTCTGGGGCGAGACCATGACAATCGCCGAGACGATCTCGCAAAACGCTCCGCTCGCGATCAAGGCCGCCAAGCTCACCATCGCGCAGGTGCTGAAGGACGAAAGCGGGCGCGACATGGATGCGATCAAGGCCATCGGCACCGCCTGCATGGACTCGGCGGATTTTCGCGAAGGCCGGCAGGCCTTCATGGAGAAGCGCAAGCCGCTGTTCCAGGGGCGGTGATTCCGTTATTGCGACGACGCGAAGCAACGACGGCAGGCAACGTGAACATGCATTCAGGAAGATTAAATTCCCACGCCCCTGCAACACCATAGCAACCAGCTGATTTGCTGGAAGTTCTCTCGCCATCAAATGAGGGAGATTGCGATGAAACTTAAATTTGCTGTTCTTGGTCTGGCTGCCCTGGGCGCCGCCGCGCTCGCATCAGGACAGGCACTCGCGGCAATGTCGAACGGCATTCCGCAGGCCGACCGTATCGCGAGCGGCCCGGCAGCCGAAGTCGATCAGGTGCGCTGGGTCTGCAACCCCTGGGGTCGCTGCTTCTGGCGTCCGAACTATTATGGCGCCTACGGCTATTACGGCGGTCCGCGACGCTTCTACGGCCCGCGTCCGTGGGGCTGGGGCCACCGCCACTGGCATCGCTGGTGAACTGCAAGGGGCCGGTGGCAAGGCGCTCGTGTCGGCGCCGACATCAGCCAGTTCGACAAGGCACGCCATAACACGGCGCTTCCGAGGAATTTGGCAAACGCAGCGCCGTCCAGTCTCATAGGGCCGTGGCTGTCGTCGCGGCCCTGTGACTCGCCAACCGGGACTTCTGCAAGATCTCCTTCAAGGCCTGAATGTTTGCGGAGCCCGCTCCCCTGCGCCAGATGAGCACAGTCCACGCCCGATTCTCCGTTCGTCCCAACGGGTGGACGCTCAACAGCCTTCTGTCCGGAAAAGTGGTCAGAACGCTTTTGGGGATCAGGGCAACACCCATGCCCGCAACGACGCAGCCCAGCATTGCGTGATACGACGCCAGCTCGATCATGCGCTCCGGCATTTCGTTTCGCCTTGCGTACCAGTCTTCAAGCCGCTTGCGATGCGGGCATCCGTGTTCGAAGACGATGATGGTACCTGGTAGGTTGCTGCCCCTCTTGACGATCGGCGGATGATCGACAGCCGCAATAATCACCAACTCCTCCGCGAAGGCGGGCGCCTTCTCAAACGGCTCATCGGCGATGGGTTCGGCAACGAGCGCTGCGTCGAGATCGCCGGCGAGAATGGCGCTCGCGAGAACCTGCGGATTGCCGGTGCGAAGCTCCAGAACGACCCCCGGATGTCGCCGGTGGTATTCGCTGAGCAGTCCCGGCAACCTGACAGCCGCCGTGCTTTCCATCGCCCCGAGGCGGAACGTACCGCGGGGCTTTGCGTCTTGCAGGGCATCGCGTGCTTCATCCGCAAGCGCGAGCAAGCGGTTGGCGTAGCCAAACAGCACTTGCCCCTGGGGCGCCAGATGAAGACGCTTACCCTCTCGAATAAAGAGGGCGACACCGAGATCCTCCTCCAACTGCCGGATACGGGTTGTGACATTGGACTGAACGCGGTGCAGCCGCTCGGCCGCGCGGGTCACGCCGCCTTCGCGCACGACAGCAACGAATATCCGCAGATCCGACAGGTCCATATATCTCTCAGTGTGATCAATTAGATCATAATTATTCATTATAAGTGATTACGCGCCTCAGGTAAAGATCACGGCACGGACGATGGCTTCCGCCATCCGGCAAACACAACGGAGAATGACGTGCCGAAGGCTTATTGGATTGTACGCGTCTCGGTTCGCGATGAGCAAAACTACCCCGAGTACCTTGCTGCGGCTAACCTGGCGTTCAAGAAATTCGGTGCAAAATTCATCGTGCGTGGCGGAGCGTTCGAAAGAATGGAAGGAGAAGCCCGCGAGCGGAACGTCGTGGTCGAGTTCAAGGATCGCTCGACGGCTGCTGCCTGCTACGCAAGTGCCGAATATCAGAGCGCGCGGATGATTCGCCAAAAGTATGCGGACGCCGATTTCATCATCATTGACGGCACTGCCGACTAAGGCGACTGCCGCCGCAAAGGCACCAACACAGTTCGTTCCACACAGGAGCTCGTCTGATGATCGTCACCGTATTTCGCACTCGAATGAATCCCGGCGTGCAGGATGAATATGGGCCAATGGCAAAACGCATGAGCGAACTCGCGCGAACGATACCTGGTTACATCTCGCACAAGGGTTTCGTTGCGGACGATGGGGAACGAGTGACGATCGTCGAGTTCGAGACCGAGGAAGCGCTTCATCAGTGGCGGATTGATCCCGAGCACGGCAAGGCAAAGCGGCGCGGGGTCGAGGCGTTTTTCAGCGAATTCAAGTTCCAGATTTGCAGCGTCATTCGGGAGCGAATGTGGACTGTAAAGGCAACCCGCTGCGTTTGAACTGGCCATCGATCAAAGGGCAGCTAAGTCGCTCGGAGTAGGAGCCTCGAAAGCGGCGCGTAGGTCTGGAGCGGAGGCGTTCTGGCGCTATGTAGGCTGATGGGTATATCGGTTGCTTGCCCATCGCGTCGAGATCGGCGAGCCTACAGCGCCGCGAGCACCGCCTTCGTGATGTCGGCTGTGCCGTTGCTGCCGCCAAACTCCATCGGCTTGAGGCCGTCGGCATAGACCTTGTCCACCGCACGCTCGATTTGCTCGCCGGCTTCGGCCGCGCCCTCGACGCCGTGCTTGTCGGCGAGCCAGTCCAGCATCAGCGCGGTCGACAGGATCATGCCGGTGGGATTGGCCTTGCCCTGCCCCATGATGTCGGGGGCGGTGCCGTGGCAGGGCTGGAACACGGCGTATTTGTCGCCGATGTCGGCCGATGGCGCCATGCCAAGACCGCCGATCAGGCTCGCGGTAATGTCGGAGACGATGTCGCCGAACATGTTTTCCATCACCATCACGTCGAAATCCCAGGGACGCTTGACGAGCATCGCCGAGCAGGCATCGACATAGAGCCGGTCGGTCTTCACCTCAGGATGGCGCTTCTCGATTTCGTCAAAAATGCCGCGGAAGAACGCAAAGGCCTTGAACACGTTCGCCTTGTCGACGCAGGTCAGCATCCCCGGCTTGCCGCGCGCCTTGCGCCGCTCGGCCAGGCGAAACGAGAATTCGAACAGTCGCTCGGAGGTCCTGCGCGTGATCACCAGGGTCTCGCGCGCGTCTTCATGGGTGACGACGCCCTTGCCCATCGACGCGAACAGGCCTTCGGTGGATTCCCTGATCACGACGAGATCGATGCCGCGCTGGTCGGCGCCGACGATCGGGCTGGGCACGCCCGGAATCAGCCGCGCCGGGCGCACGCCGGCATAGAGATCGAAAATGAAGCGCAGCTCGATCTGCGGCGCGATCTCGGTGTTGTCGGGGTAGCGCACCGACGGCAGGCCGCAGGCGCCAAGCAGGATCGCGTCCGCTTCCTCGCAGAGCTTGATGGTGGAATCCGGCATCGACTTGCCGGTCGCCAGATAATTGTTGGCGCCGGCCGGTGACTCGGAAAAGCGGAATCTCAAGCCGGATTTCGTCTCGATCTTGCGCAGGACCTCTATGGCCGGCGCCATGACTTCGGGACCGATGCCGTCACCGGCGAGCACGGCGATGTGGAAGGCGTTGTTTGCGGACATGGGGTTTCCGAATGAAGGAGAGAGAAGCTCGTCATTGCGAGGAGCTCTTGCGACGAAGCAATCCAGAACTGCATCCGCGGGGGCAGTCTGGATTGCGTCGCTTCGCTCGCAATGACGAAGGATAGAGCAACGACTACGGCGTCAGTACCGTTCGCCCGACCACGGCGCCCTGCTGCAATTGCACCAGCGCATCATTGGCCTTGGCGAGCGGCGCCTTCGTCACCGGGATCGGCGCGATGTTCTTCGTTCGCACGAGATCGAGCAATTCCTGCGTCTCGCACAGATTGCCGACATAGCTGCCCTGGATCGTCACCGCCTTGATCGGGATCAGCGGCAGCGCCCAGGTCGCGCCGCCACCGAACAAGCCGACGATGACGAGCTTGCCGCCCTTGGTCAGGCAGTCGAAGCCGAGCTGCGTCGTCGCGGCGTTGCCAACGAGATCGAGGACGGCGCGGATCGGCCCGCCCGCCTTCTTGGCGAGCTGCTCCAGCGCATCCGGCGCCTTGGGATCGACGGTCGCGAGCGCGCCGGCCTTTTCCGCGGCTTCGCGCTTCCTGGCGTCGATGTCGACCATGATCGCGCCCTTGCCGCCCATGGCCTTCAACAGCGACAGCGCCATCAGGCCGAGCCCCCCGGCGCCGAACATCACGATCGGCGTGTCGAAATGCTGCTCGACCTTCTTCAGCGCACTATAGGTGGTGACGCCCGAGCAGGCATAGGGGGCGGCCGACGCGGGATCGAGTCCTTTCAGGTTGAGCAGATAGCGCGGATGCGGCACCAGCATGTGGTCGGAATAGCCGCCGTCGCAATAGACGCCCAGCGAGCGCGGCGTCAGGCACATGTTCTCGTCTCCACCAAGACAGGTCGCGCATTTGCCGCAACCGATCCAGGGGTATACCAGGCCGACATCGCCGAGCTTGAGATCGCCCTGGTCGGTCGGCTTCACGTCGGGACCGAACGCAAGGATCTCGCCGACGGTCTCGTGCCCCATCGTCAGCGGCAAATTGATGCCGCGATCCTTCAGCGACAGCGGCTTGCGGCCATGGCCGAGATCGTAGCCGCCTTCCCAGATGTGGAGATCGCTATGGCAGACACCGGCCGCCTTCACCTTGATCAGCACCTGCGTGCCTGACGGCTGCGGCGTGGCCTCGTCGAACTCCTGCAGCGGCGCCTTGAAATCGGCGACCTTGAAACTCTTCATCGGCGTCCTCCCGCATGCTTCTTGTTGTCGCTGCCACCATGCCACGGGCCGGGGGACGAGACAAATTCGGACCTGTCTAGTCAGCCCTGCACGCCTGTTTTGCCTGACGGAATTGGCGCTCCGTCGGTGAGGCCGATCTCCCTGCGCAGTTCGCCCGTGTGTTCGCCGAGCACAGCCATCGTCCGGCCCGGCCTGGTGTCGGCGCCCGACATCCGGAACGGCAAATTGAGGACCTGGAACGCGCCGCCTTCGTCCTCCACGGACGAGAGCGCCTGCCGGTGCGCGATCTGAGGATCCCGCAGCGCCTCAGTCACGGTGCGGTAGGCCGAGGCCGGCACGCCGGCTGTGCCGAGTGCAACGAGGCAGGCGTCGGTCGTGAGCTGCCGCGACCAATCTTCGACGCCGTCCATCAGGTCCGCCCAATTGTCGCGGCGCGCGGCATAGGCCGAGAAGCGTGCGTCAGTGATCCATTCGGGGCGGCCGATCACCCCCATCAACCCCTGAAACGTCTTCTCGCTCGCAACCGTGATCATGACATAGCCGTTGGCGGTCTCGGTCGGGCCGAACATCGGACGCGGCGGCGGCTTCACCGCGAATTGCGAGCTCTGCAATTCGATCACCGTCAAGCTCAGCATCGACTCCAGCATGGAGACGTCGATGTGCTGGCCGAGCCCGGTGGCCGTGCGCTGATACAGCGCGGACGCAATCGCGCCAAACCCGTAAGTGCCGGTGACGACGTCGGCATGGTAGATGCCGCAATAGTCGGGACGGTGGCGGCCGGGCTGGTAGGCGAGATGCGCCATGTCGTAGCCGGAGGCGGCATGGATCACGGGCGCATAGGCCGGCAGCTCCGCGGACGGACCGCTCTGGCCGTAGCCCGAGATCGAGCAATAGATGAGCCGGGGATTGACCGGACGCAGACTGTCGTAGTCGAGCCGCAGCCGGCGCATCACGCCGGGGCGGAAGTTCTCGACCAGGATGTCGGCGCTCGCGACCAGCCGTCGCACCGCCTCCTTGCCGTCCTCGGATTTGAGGTCGAGCACGACGCTTTTCTTGCCGACATTGAGCTGGCCGAACACGGTGCTGCAGCCCTTGCGCAGCGGCGGCCGGGTCCGCATCGTCTCGCCGCCGTCGGTCTCGATCTTGATGACCTCGGCGCCCATGTCGGCAAGCATCCGGGCGCAGTGGGGACCGGCGATGGTGGTCGAAAAATCCAGGACCCTGAGGCCGGCGAAGGCCTTTGTCGTCGTCCCCTCATGCTTATCTGATAGCTGCATGCCTGCTTGCGTCCTTGTCCAGTCCTTGGGGTCACTTAGGAACTATCGAAGTTCCCTGTTGTTGGTACTTCGACCCTAAGGGGCGGCGGCTGCGTAGGAAAGTGTTTACCGAACGGACGCGTCTCGTAGGCGGGCTTGGAAATTTCAGGGCAACTGGACCCGTTCTTGCATAGCAGCAAACGGGCTCGAGCAGGGGGCGACTGTTCTTGAGGGTCTTGTTTGTCACGACTGAGATGGACGACTTTGTCCGCGTTGGCGGACTTGGTGCCGTTTCTGCGGCCCTTCCGAGAGCCCTTCGTCCCTTCGCCGATATCCGGATCATGCTGCCCGGTTATCGCGATATCATCAAGCAACTCACGCATATTCAGATCGTCGGCCGCTGCCCGGCATTCGCGGAGATGCCCGCCTGCTCGCTCGGCCGGGCCGCGACCAAGGACGGCCTGCCGGTTTATGTGCTGTTGTGCTCGCAGCTCTACGACCGGCCCGGCAATCCCTACGGTGACGAGTCCGGGCGCGATTGGCCGGACAACGACATCCGCTTCGCGCGCTTTGCCTCGGCGGCCGCTGAGCTTGCCATGGGCAAGCTGGACAAGAATTGGGCAGCAGACCTCGTCCATGCCAATGACTGGCAGGCCTCGCTCGTGCCGGCTTACCTTGCCTGGCGCGGAGCCAAGCTGCCGTCGATCCTGACTATCCATAATCTCGCCTATCAGGGACTTTTCCCAAGGGAGTCGTTGCGACGGATCGGCGCACCGGAAAGCTCATTCCACATCGATGGGGTCGAGTTCTACGACCAGCTCTCCTTCCTCAAGGCGGGGCTGGTCTATGCCTCCCACCTCACCACCGTCAGTGGCACCTATGCGCGCGAGATCACCACCACCGAGTACGGCTGCGGCATGGAAGGCCTGCTCCGCCTGCGCTCCGACGCGTCCGAGCTCACCGGCATCCTCAACGGCATCGACGAGAGCTGGGACCCGCGCTCCTGCGCGCAGCTAGCCCAGCAGTTCGGCGCCGGCGACTGGGTCGGCAAGAAGGCCAATGCGGACTATGTGCGCAAGCAGTTCGGGCTTGCGGTGTCGCGCGGCCCGATGTTCGGCATCGTCGCGCGTCTGGTGCACCAGAAGGGTATCGACCTCGTGCTGGCGGCGGCCGACGAGATCGTCGATGCCGGCGGGCAGATCGTGGTCACCGGATCCGGCGAGCCAGCGCTCGAGCAGGCCCTGATCGACGCGCATCGTCGCCGCCCCGACGCCATCGGCGTCACCATCGGCTTCAACGATGCCCAGGCGAGGCGCATCTTCGCGGGCAGTGATTTCACCCTGATGCCCTCGCGCTTCGAGCCCTGCGGGCTCAGCCAGATGTACGCCCAGCGCTTCGGCTCGCTGCCGATCGGCCACCAGACCGGCGGCCTCGCCGAGACCATCACCGACGGCGAGACCGGCTTCCTGTTCTCAAAACCCTCGCACGAATCCTTCCTCGGCGGCGTCCGCCGGGCCTTCGAGGCGTTCATGGCGCAGGACCAGCTCGACACCATGCGCCGCAGCGCGATGGGGCGGTCGTTCTCGTGGAGCATCTCGGCCGGCAGCTACAACGCGCTGTACCGGAAGCTAGCGTCGGTGTGAGCGCCATTCCGTCATTGCGAGCGCAGCGAAGCAATCCAGAATCGTTTCCGAGGAAGCAGTCTGGATTGCTTCGTCGCAAGCGCTCCTCGCAATGACGGTGGTTGTGGCAGCGGCGGAGGGACTCAACTCTTGCGCTGGTCCATCTGCGGCCGCCCGATCCAGGCCCTATTGAGGCACCGGGTCATCCAGTCGGGCTCGGTCCTGCCATTCAGCCGCGCCTGCGCTTCCTGGTAAGGACCGACATAGCGCAGCCGGTCGGGCAATTTCGGATAGACGCGCCTGATCCATTTCAGCGCATTGAAGGCGGATCTGGTGTCGCGCTCGTCGCGCTCAAACCCGAATCCCGCGCGCAAAGGCTCCGGCAACAAGCTCGCCGTGAGCGCACGATACCATCGCGGTGGTCGCAACCACGGACGCGCGCCGCTGAAAATCTGTCTCGCAATCTCGCGCGCGGCCGGACTGACGGTCAGCGTGTCCGACTGCGCCATTGCTTTGGTGTAGGCCGCGAAGCCCG
Organism: Bradyrhizobium sp. 21; assembly: GCF_023073335.1. GTDB lineage: Bacteria > Pseudomonadota > Alphaproteobacteria > Rhizobiales > Xanthobacteraceae > Bradyrhizobium. Next base: position 68,185 of record NZ_JADPJG010000002.1, on the reverse strand, counting down.
CCCAGTCCGCCGGCAAATCATCCGCCGCCAACCCGAACAACGCACCAAAAGTCCGGCTCTCGGTCCAGTAGCGCTCGCGCTCCTCGGCCGAGAGCGGCGACAGCACCAAATCGTGCGCCATCAGCGCGGACTCGACCAGTGTCGCGTGAACCCAGCGCAGCGACGGGATGTCGTTGGCACAGTAGCGCGAGCCCGCCGCGAACGGACCGACCGTCTCGGGCATCGCGCCGACAATCATGCTGTGGCCCGGTGAAGTTGCCGCGACGACAATAGCGCCCGGTCGAGCGAGCCGAATACCATGGCAAAGACGATGTCGAAGGTGCGATGGAAGCGGCCAATCGGATCGGCGAACGTCTTGGAGTGCTCGGCGATGGCGGCCGCGACCCAGGGATGCGCCAGTTGCAGCAGCAGCGCGCGGCCGGCACCGAGGAAGATGACGGCCTCCCGGTCGATCTGCCAGGTGATCGTGTCAGGGCCGAACACGCCGGCCACCGGTCCCGCTGCATTGGCGCGGACCTGATCGAGCGTTACCTCCAGATCTTTCTCAGCGACCAATTGCAAGCCTCGCGACGAAGACGCGGCGACAATAGCCCAGACCGCGCCAGTGTGAAAATTATCACCGCGCAAAACAACAGCGGACCAAGGCCCTCACTCCGCCGCAATCGGCAGCACGTCCGTATGCTCGTGCAGCACCACGCCCGCGAGCGGATCGAACTCGCCAACCCACGGCTTTCGCTCGAGCACCGACCTCGTGTGAGCATAGCCAGCATCCCAGCGCCGCATGATGCCGGACGGGCTGAAGTCGATGTCCTTGGTGTGGGTCTCGTGGTCAAGCTGCGGTGCCAGCAGCCGCACCACATGCATGCGGGTCGCACAGCCGTAGCTCATCAACTCCATCACCGCGGGATCGCTGCGTTCGCTCTCCGGCAGTCGCGCGGCAAGCTGGTTGATGACGTGACGCAGGCGGTGGGCCTGCTGCTGGCGCACGATCTGGCTCGCGATCCGGCTGGAATACTGCACATCCTTGTGGCGGTTCAGAACCTCCGCGATCGTTGTCGGCTCGGCACCCGCGGGATTCCACAGATGCACTGAGAAAATCAGCGAATCCCTGCGTGGATAGTCGTCGAAAACGGCTTCCGTCGGCGTGTTCGACAAGATACCGCCGTCCCAATAGAGCTCGCCGTCGATGCGCATCGCCGGGAAGGCCGGCGGCAATGCGCCCGAGGCCATCACATGCTTCACCGTCAGTTCGCCGTCGCGGCTGTCGAAATAGCGCATTTCGCTGGTGCCGACATGGGCCGCACCGACCGTCAGGCGCGGCGCGCAGCGATTGGCCAGATCGAAATCGACGAGCTCGCGCAGCGTCGTCTCGAGCGGCTTGGTCGAATAGAAGCCGGCGTGATCGGCGCCGAGCGGAAAGGTATCGCCTGCATGCGCCAGCGGATTGGGCCGGAAGAAGCCGGGAATGCCATTGGTAACGGTCGACCAATAAGCGAGCCTCTCGCTGAAGTCGGGAAAAGCGCCGCCCAAAGTCCAGACCGGTTTCTGCTCCATCCGCTTCCAGAATTCCTTCAGGCGCGCGAGCCGGTGCTCCGGTGCGTTGCCGGCGATCAGACTCGCATTGATGGCGCCGATCGAGGTGCCGATGACCCAGTCCGGCTCGATGCCTGCCTCGTGCAGCGCCTGGTAGACACCCGCCTGATAGGAGCCGAGCGCACCACCGCCTTGCAGCACCAGCACGACCTGACCTGGGATATCCGCACCTTTGCCCTTCATGCCGCTCATGGTCCGCTCCTGGTGAGCCCGTCCCGGTCGAATATTCGTCGGACGCGGCGGTCTTGTTACGCGCTATCGTTTTAGAAGATCGTGGGACCCTTTGGAATGCCGGTTGGCTTTCGAATTCATGCCCGCGCGCTATCGCGGGCGGGATGTCATTCCCCGTCCCGATCGGCTAGATTTCCGGTCGATCTTGCCGGGGAGCCATCCATGGAAATGCACCAGGTCCGCTATTTCCTCGCGGTGGCGCAGCTCTTGAATTTCACGCGGGCCGCCGAGGAGTGCAACGTCACGCAGCCCTCGCTGACCCGCGCGATCAAGCAGCTCGAGGCCGAGCTCGGCGGCGATCTGTTTCGCCGCGAACGGCCCGCGGCGCAACTGACCGAGCTTGGCCAGCGTATGCATCCGCTGCTGAAGCAGTGTTTTGACGCCGCCATCGGCGCACGCTCGCTCGCGTCCTCGTTCCGAAGCGGGGAGATCGGAGCGCTCCGTATCGCACTGACGCATTCGATCGACCTGTCGCTGCTCATTCCGCATCTCAACCAGATCAGGCGGCAGTTCAACCGGCTCGAATTCCGCTTCCTGCGCGGGACGAGCCGCGAGGTCGGTGAATTCCTGAAGAAGGGCGAGGCCGAACTCGGCATCGCTGCCGAGATCGACGAGGCCTGGGATCGGCTCGACGTCTGGCCGCTGTTCACAGAGAGCTTCGAGCTCGTCGTCAGCGAGGAACACCGGCTGGCCGGCCGCAGCAGCATCGAATTGGACGATTTGCGCGCGGAGCCGCTGCTGAGCCGGGCATTCTGCGAGCATTCCGGCCGTATCTCTGCGAGCCTGCGCGAGCACGGTATCGATGTCGGCCATGGCCACGAAGTTTGGAACGAGCACGACCTGATCGAACTGGTCGAGACCGACATCGGCGTCGCCATGGTGCCGCACACCTCGCCCGTGCCGGAGACCTTGACGCGCGCCGCGGTCGCCGGGTTGGACGCCCGTCGCACCGTCAGCCTTTACGGGGTGGCCGGCCGGCAGCGCACGGCGGTAGCCAATGCCGTGATGCGCATGCTGCGCGGTGCGGATTGGCGGGAGATTGCGGGGTAGCGCTTGCTGCTTACCCTCTTAAGACCCCCTGCTCGCGCCTTCCAGCGCCTCAAGCAGATCATCGACGTCCATGCGCTTGCGGAAGTCCGGATCAACGAAGCGGGCTTTCACGAAACCGTCGCGCCCGACGACGAACACGGCCGGGATCGGCAGCATCCAGCCATCATTACCGTGGAATTTCGTCATGTCCTGGTAGGACAACAGGCTCTGGATGTCAGCGCCGAGCCAGATCGCGAGATTGAGTGACAGCGCATAGCCATTGTCGAGATCGGTCAGGATCGGAAAGGGCGCCCCCGCATCCGCCTTGAGCTGTCTTGTATACTCCTGCGTCTCCGGCATGATCGCAACGATCTGCGCGCCCATGGCTTCGATGCGGTCCAGCGCCTGGACCACGGCGCGGACATTGAGCCGGCAATAGGGGCACCAATGGCCGCGGAAGAACATCACGGCGACCGGGCCGCTCTCCAGCAGAGAGGACAGGGTGACGAGACGCCCACCCTCGTCGGGCAGCATGAACGGCGGCATCGCGTCCCCAGGTCGCGGCGCGGTCTCGCCGCCGCCGTTCCCGCCCAATCGCGCCACCAGGCGGTCGACGGCCTCGCCATAGGCCGGGAAGACCTCGCGGCTGGCATCGGCATAGGCGCGGAGTTGCTCGTTCAGCGTGCCTTCCATGTCGCGGCAGCGCTGGAAGGCAAGCCTGAGCTGTTCGGCGTCGGCTGGCGAGAGAGACGTCATCTTCTGCTCCGGCATTCCTGGGGCGGATATTAGTTTCCCGGCTCGGCCGCCCGCAAGGGGCGACCGCGATGCCATCGGACGCCGGAGGGCCCTGAAGCGGAAATGCCGATGCACAATCGGTTCGATAGCCGCCGCGTATCAACATAGCGCGGGGCTATCGCATCGAAAGCAAGCCGGCATTTCAAGATAGGCGCCGTCTCGACGAAGCTCCTGCCATAGCCGGCGACCAGCGAGGTCACGGTCAACACAGGAGACCTCCCCATGTCTACGAGCCACGCTTTGTCGCGCCTCATTTGGCCGGGCCTTGCCATTTTCAGCGCGCTGACAGTCTCGGCGCAGTCAGTCTCCGCCGGCGAATGCCCGGCTGACAAGATCAAGCCGAACGCGCAGCAGATGGTCGACTATAAGCCGGTCGGCGTCACCGACGTCACGCTCGGCGCCATCGACCTTGGCAAGCAGCCGGCACACATCGAGGGCCGCGAGCTGCGCTTCCGCAAATTGACCATCGAGCCCGGCGGCATCGTGCCCTGGCACAGCCATGACGACCGCCCTGCCCTGATCTTCGTGCAGCAGGGCGAGATCGTCGAACACGCCTCCAACTGCGTCGATCCGATCGTGCACAAGGCCGGCGACATCCGCCCCGAAGTGTTCGGCACCTCGCACTGGTGGAAGAACCTCGGCAAGGAGACCGTCATTCTCTATGTCGGCGACGTCCGCAGGGACCCGCACGACCACAACATGTAACGAGCACTTGATGCTCTCGTCATTCCGGGGCCGCTCGAGGATCCGCTCCCGGAATGACAATGAAACCGGGTTAGGAGCCGTGCCATGACCGATCTGTCCGCGCGCATCAAGCCGACGGCAATGCCGATGAATGAGCATTCGCGTGGCGCGGCGCTCCGTTCGCTCGTCATCGGAGTGACAGCCTTCCTGACCGTCGTCGACCTGTTCGCGACACAGGCGATCCTGCCCTCGCTGACGCGCCACTACGGCGTCACGCCGGCGGCGATGAGCTTTGCCGTCAACGCCAGCACCTTCGGCATGGCCGTCGCAGGCCTCGTTGTCGGCTTTTTCAGCCCCCACATCGACAGGCGGAGCGGTATCCTGCTCAGCCTGACCCTTCTCGCGATTCCGACGAGCCTGCTGGCGGCTGCGCCCAATCTTGCCGTCTTCACCGGCCTGCGGGTCGCGCAGGGCCTCTGCATGGCATCGGCCTTCGCGTTGACACTGGCGCATCTCGGCGAGCAATGCAGTGCAATGGACGCCGGCGGCGCCTTTGCCGCCTACATCACCGGAAACGTCGCCAGCAATCTCGTCGGCCGGCTGGTCTCGGCCGCGGTCGCCGATGGCCTTGGCCTGGCGTGGAACTTCTATTTCTTCGCGGCCCTCAATCTGGCCGGCGCCGCGCTGGTCTATTTCACCCTCAAGCGCGTCCAGCCCATGCGTGCAATGCTGCCGACAGCGTCGGCGCTTGCCGCCACCATCGCGCATTGGCGCGATCCACGGCTGCGTGCCGCCTACGGCATCGGCTTCTGCATCCTGTTCGCATTCATCGGCACCTTCACATTTGTCAATTTCGTTCTGGTTCGGCCGCCGCTATCGCTGGGCATGATGGACCTCGGCTTCGTTTACTTCGTTTTCCTGCCGTCGGTGGTCACGACGTTGCTGGCCGGCAAGGTGGCATCGCGCCTCGGAACGCGTCCAACGATCTGGGGCTCGCTCGCTATCGCCGGGATCGGCTTGCCGCTGATGCTGGCCCCCCATTTGGGTGAGGTGCTCGCCGGGATGGTTCTGGTCGGCGTCGGCACCTTTTCCGCGCAAGTCGCTGCGACGGGATACGTTGGACAGGCTGCGGCCGAGAATCGCGGCATCGCCAGCGGTACCTATCTCGCCTGCTATTTCTGCGGCGGCCTCATCGGCACGGCCGTCCTCGGCCGGCTGTTCGACGCGTATGGCTGGCATGCCTGCGTGGCCGGCGTGGGCCTGGCCCTCGCGGTCGCGGCCCTGCTGACGCTCAACCTAAAGCGCTAGCGCTTCGTTCAGCCGGCCATTTTCTTTGCAACGGTCATGCCCGTGCGCCGCGTCTCCGGCATCACGAAAAGAATGAGCAGGAGCCCGGTTGCAGCCACGCCGGACAGTCCGATGAACGCCGTCGCATTGCCGAACTTATCGCTGACATAGCCGCCAAGCGCCGTGCTCAGCGACGCGCCGATGCCCATTGCGGTGCCGACGATGCCCTGCGCGAGGTTGAAATGGCCGCTGCCGAAGGCGACGTCGGCCACGATCAGCGGGATCATCACAGCGAACACCGCCGCGGTAAAGCCGTCGAACACCTGCACGAGCACCAGCAAATAGGGATCTCGGACCATCGCGAACAGCAAACCGCGAATTGTCAGTGCGGTGAATCCGATCAGCAGCAGCGGCCGGCGGCCCCACGCCTGCGCCTTGCGCCCGACACTCGGCGAAAGCAGCGCCACGATCGCCTGCGGCACGACGATGCAAAAGGCGACGAGCACCGTCGCCCACTGGCTCGATCGCGCCGTCACCGCGCTCGCCATCAGCGGCATCATCGCGGCATTCGCCAGCTGCAACAACAGCACGCTGAGCGCAAAGACGACGAGCGGCCGCTGCCGGATCAGGTGCCAGATATTGCTGTCGCCGCGATCCTCCGCCTCGCGCGGCATCTCGCCGTGGCAGCGCGCGATGTCGATCTCGTGCTCGCGGATGCGTGAGAGCGCGAGCAGGGTCGGAATGGCAAGCAGAAAGGTGACCAGGAACACCGAGCGGCTCGACAGCAGATAACCGGCCGTGCCCATCACGGCCGCCGCGACGCCGTTGCCCAGAGAGGCGAACCGCGCATTGCGGCCGAGCCGTTCGCTGATCGCGAACGGGCCGACCAGACCAAGGCTGATCGCCGCAATCGCCGGTCCGAGCACGCAGCTCGCCGCCGCGTGCAGGGTGGCCGCCGCCGCCACCACGGGGAAGATCGGCATTGCCGCATAGGCGAGCGCGCAGCAGCCGATGGTGGCGATGGCAAGGCCCGCGACAAGCCGCTCGGACTTCGCGGCGTCGATGATGGCGCCGCCCGGCATCTGCCCGATCAACGCGACGATGCCGCCGATCGACAGCACCAGGCCGATCTCGACCTGGGTCCATTTCTGCGTCGTCAGGTAAACCGCGATGAAGGGACCGAATCCGGTCTGCACGTCGGCGAGGAAGAAGATAAACCAGTCGAGACCGCGCAGGCTCTGGCGCGACGGGGCCGGGATGTCGGCCGACCGTGGCGCGGCAAAATTGTCCTGCTCAACGCGGCCCTCGCGATCTGCATGGTTCGGCTTTCTCGACAACAGCACCGGCGGCCATCCCTCCCCGCGCCTCACTGGACCGCTTGCAGCGGCTGCAGGCTGCCGGACGCGCCGAGCACCACCATCGGCGTGTCCTCCTTGTATTCCGGCGCGGCCGCGACCTGCGCCTTTGTCAATTCCAGCGTGATGCTGTCCTTCTTGTTGACGATCGCGCCGAACCGCATCGCGTTCCAGTCCACCACGATCTTGCGACTGCCGACACCGAGGAAGCCGCCGAAATCGATCACGGCGGCCCGCACGCGCCCGCTCCGGTCGACGATGACGTCGACGATGCGGCCCATGTCCTCGTTCGCCGCGCTGAGCACGTCACGGCCCAGCACGCCGTGGGCATCGCTCGCGCCGATGATGGTCACCGAGGGCGGTGGCGCGGCATCTTTTGGCGTGACGGATACCGCTGACGCCGGCGGCTGTGCCGTCGGGGGCGCTTTCGCTTCGCTCGGAGCTGCCGCAGGCGGCTCGTCTGCGGCACGTGATACGGCAACCGTCAATCCTGCGACGATCGCCACGCTCAGGACCAGCCATCCGGCGGTACGCATGCACCCTCCTCCCGGCGCGCGCTAGCGCGCCAGCACGATCGAGACCTGGATCTGGCCGCGCGTGCGCAACACCTCCAGCGCCACATCGTCGCCATGGCGGCTGACGCGCAGATCCACGCTGGACTCGCCGAGGCGCAGATCGCGTAAAATCACCTCGTGCAGGAACGCCGGCAGATGCGGATTGCGCAGCCGGATCTCGCCGCGCGCCACATCGAACTCGATGCCCAGCGCCGCCTCCAAGAGCGTGAACGGCGTCGCGCTGGCCCAGGCTTGCGGCGCGCAGGCGACCGGATAGAGCGTCGGCCCACGCCGCTTCTCGCGCCGGAAGCCGCAGAACAATTCGGGCAGCCGCCGCAGGTCCATGTAGGTCGCGGCCTCGAACAGGCCCTTGAAGACGTGCGCGACCGAGTGCTTGAGGCCGTAGCGCGCGAGCCCGAGCGCGATCAGCGCGTTGTCGTGCGGCCAGATCGACCCGTCATGATAGGACATCGGATTGTAACGGACCTCGCCTTGCGCGACGGTACGGATGCCCCACCCCGAGAAGAAGTGCGGGCCCATCAGATCGGCAGCGACGAGACGGGCGCGATCCTCGCGGATCATGCCGCTGAACAGGATCTGCCCGGCATTGGATGTCCGCACCTTGCAGGGCCGCTTCTTGCCGTCGAGCGCAAGCGCATAAGTCCCGAGCTCCTCGCACCAGAACGCGGTCTCGAAGCGCTCGGCCAGCGCCTTGGCCTCGGCCTCGAGCTTTTTGGCGAGATCAGGTTTGCCGAGCCGGAGCGCGCAGCGCGCGGCGAGCCGCTTGGCGGCAAAGACGTAACCCTGCACCTCAGCCAGCGCGAGATTGCCCTCCGCAAGCTGGCCATCGGCATGGAAGATGGCGTCGTAGGAATCCTTCCACCCCTGGTTGGCAAGGCCCTTTTCGGTGGCGCGCTGGTATTCGACGAAGCCGTCCTTGTCGGGGTCCCCCGGGCCGTCGATCCAGGCCAGCCCTGCCTCGACTGTCGGCCACAGCTCGAGCAGCGTCGTCTCGTCGCCGGTGCGCTCGAAATAGCTTCCTGCGAGCAGGACAAACAAGGCAGTGGAATCGACGCTGCCGTAATATTGCGCGAACGGCACCTCGCGTAGCGCGGCCATCTCGCCGCCGCGCATCTCGTGCAGGATCTTGCCGGGCGCCGCGTCATTCCACGGATCGACCGCCCTGGCCTGGAAATGCGCGAGCCGCCGCAGCACGCCCTTGGCAATCCGCGGGTCGACCCACAGCATCTGCAGCGCGGTGATCAGGCCGTCGCGGCCGAACGTCGTCGAGTACCAGGGAATCCCCGCATAGGGATAGCGGCCCTGCGGGGTCTCCGTCATCAGCATGTTGAGGTCGGCCATGGCCTGGCACAGCACCTCGTTGAAGATGTTGTTGGAGGTCTCGATGCTGGCGGCGCCGATCGTCGACTGCCGCATCTCGCGGCGATGGGCGAGCAGGCCCCGGAAGAAGCGCGCCGGCTTCTCAGCGATCGGCCGGTTGCAGGACACGGCCACGAACAGCGATTTCGACTCATGCGGGTCGAGTTCGAGCTGCCAGGTCGCGGCATTCACCGACAGCTTCGTCGGGCGCGGGTCGAAATGCAGGCCGGTGGTGCGCTCGGCGTCATCGAGACCGCGGTAGTCGAACAGCACGTCGGTCGGGCCCAGCAGCCGGCTCGAGCCGACGCCGCGGCGCGGGCGCCGCTCGCCGCGAACCTCGAACAGATCGGCGAAATCATTGTCGAACAGCAGCGTCAAAGTGAAGCCGGCCGGCCGGTCGCCGTGATTTTGCACGCCGATGCGCTGATAGGCCGTGCCGCGCCACAGGAAGATCGTGCGCACGATGTGCAGCAGATCCTTCTGCAGCACGAGGCTTCCCTGACGGTAAATGTCGGGGTTGGTGAGATCGACGGTCAGGGCCGAATTATCGTCGCGCAGATTGGAGCCAAGCAACAGCGGCTGAAGCTCGTCAAGAACGAGCTCCAGCCTCGCAAGGTAACGCGTGTCGTGATGGAACAAGCCGTCCGGTCCGCCCGCGGACGCTCCGATGTCGCCGTGGCTGTCGAGCACGATGAAGGTATCGTCATGCTTGAGCGAGCGCCGCGGCCGCGCCGACGGTCCCGTCATCGGAATATAGAAAGGCTGCTCCGCCACCTGTTCCGAGGTTCGCGTCACGGGGACGAATTGGGTTACGGCTTCCGCCGACATGAGCTGCTCCCTGCGCTTGTTTCGAAACGCAACCGACTCGAGAACGCGACTTTTGATTTACGCGGCAGCCTGCGCGAGGCGGCTCATTTCCTGCGTGACCAGCTCGCGATAGGGACCGTGGCCTTGCATCAGGCGCTCCGGCGAGCCGTCTTCGATGATCTTACCACCCTTTAACACGACCACGCGGTCGAAATTGCGCAGCGTCGCGAGCCGATGTGCGATGGCGATCACGGTGCGGCCGCGCATCAGCCGCGACAGCGCCTCGCGGATCGCTTCCTCGGATTCGCTGTCGAGTGCGGCTGTAGCCTCGTCAAGCAGCAGGATCGGCGCGTCCTTCAGGAAGGCGCGCGCTATCGCGATGCGCTGGCGCTGGCCGCCGGACATCTTGACGCCGCGGTCGCCGACCATGGTGTCGAGGCCCTCGGGCAGGCTCTCGACGAAATCGCAGCGCGCCGCGATCGCCGCGCGCAGCACCTCGTCGTCGGTCGCGTTCGGGCGGCCGTAACGGATGTTCTCGCGGATCGAGCGGTGAAACAGCGAGATGTCCTGCGGCACCACCGAGATCGCCTCGCGCAGGCTCAGCTGGGTCACCTTGGAAATATCCTGGCCGTCAATGGTGATGCTGCCCTCGTCGGTATCATAGAAGCGCTGCAGCAGCGTGAACAGCGTCGACTTGCCGCCACCGGATTGGCCGACGAGGCCGACGCGCTGGCCGGGCTGCAGCCGCAGGCTGAACCGCTCGAAAATCTTCTCGCCGCCGGGATAGCCAAAGGTGACATTGTTGTACGCGATCGCGGCGCCGCTCTTGACCAGCGGCTCGGCCTCGGGGTGGTCGCGCAACTCGTGCGGCACCAGGAGCGTGGCGATCGCCTCCGTCAGCCGCGCAACGTGCTGGGTGACATCGACCAGCGCTACGGCGAGATCGCGCGTCGCATTGAGAATGGAGAGGCCCAGCGTGCAGACCAGCACGACGTCGCCGGTGGTCGCCTCGCCATCCTGCCAGAGCATGATCGCCCAGGCCATCAGCGCGACCGTGAGCACGACAGTGATGCCGGCGTGGATAAGCCGCAGCTTCTCCAGATAGCGCAGGCTGCGGCCGCGCGCGGTCAGCTCCCGGTTCACCGTTGCGTCGAACCGCTCATGCTCGTGCCCGATGCCGCAGAAGGCGCGCACCAGCGGCATGTTGCTGATGACGTCGATCATCTCGCCGTCGACGACGGCAGCCTTGTCCGCGAAGTCGTCATGCAGCGGTTTGCCCGCGGCGGCCAGCCGGAACATTGCGAGCACCATGCCGCCGGCGATCACCATCAGGCCGAGCGCCATATAGGGACTGACGGTTCCAATCAGCGCGATGGCCGCAACCGTGGCGATGCACGGCGGCAACACATTCCAGACGAACATGTTCTCGACCGTGAACACCGCGTTCGACGTCGCGGTGATGCGGCTGGTCAGCATGCCGGGCATGCGGTCGGAGAAGTAGCTCGGCGCGTGGCCGGTCAGATGACGAAATATGTCGCGCCGCAAATCACCCGTGACACGAACGAAGGTGAAGCTCGCCGTCCAGCTCGCGATCCGCCACAGGAAGTTGTCGGCGGCGATCAGCGACATGAGGAAAATGAATGCCAGCCATACGCTTCCACCGTGCGACGGGCCACCCGTCAAACTGTCGACCAGGGATTTGACGCCGTACTGCGTGCCCACGGAACAGGCAACCGCCGCGACGACGGCGGACAGGATCACCAGGTGCGACGCCCAACGGCACCGCAGATAGCGCAAGACAAAGGCAAACGGCCGGCGCGCGTATCCAGAAAGATGGTCCATGCAGTGCAACCCCGTCATCATCAAGATTTCAATTGTTCTTGCTTGTCGATTGAACATCGACCGCTTGCCTCGGTTCCCGGGCGGGACCATCACGACACGTGGATGCGGACGTTCTGAGAAGAGGTGATGGCATCATCGCGACCACGCTGCAGTGTGTCGAAGAAGTAACGTTCGTTGAGGGAACTTCGCAAACGCGAGAACGTTCCCCTCGCGGCATGCCGGTGCCGAATACGATGGGGGCTTTGACTTCATGATCGCACATAGGAGATGGTGAGATGCGCATCGCGCAGGTTGCTCCGTTGACGGAGGCTGTTCCACCCAAGCTGTATGGCGGCACCGAGCGGGTGGTGCATTGGTTGACGGAAGAGCTGGTGGCCCTTGGGCACGACGTGACGCTGTTCGCCAGCGGCGACTCCCAGACCTCCGCAAAGCTGGATGCGCTGTGGCCGCGGGCGCTCCGCCTCGATGGTTCCGTGCGCGATCCCAATGCGCTGCACATGGTGATGCTGGAGCGGGTACGGCAGAAATGTGACGACGAGGAGTTCGACTTCCTCCACTTCCATCTCGATTATTATCCGTGGTCGCTGTTCTACCGGCAGCCGACGCCGTTCCTGACCACGCTGCACGGCAGGCTCGACCTGCCGGAGCATCAGCCGGTCTTCAACACCTTCTCGAAGGTCCCGGTCATCTCGATCTCGAATGCGCAACGACGGCCAGTGCCGCAGGCGAACTGGGTGAGGACGATCCACCACGGCCTGCCGGAAAACCTGCTGACGCCGAAGCCCGGGAAACAGGAATATCTCGCCGTGCTCGGCCGCATCGCGCCGGAAAAAGGCGTTGACCGCGCCATCAAGATCGCGATGCATTGCGGCATCCCGCTGAAGATCGCGGCCAAGGTCGATCGTGCGGACCAGGATTACTATGACGAGCTGATCCGGCCGATGATCGAGAACAATCCGCTGGTGGAATTCATCGGCGAGATCAGCGATCACGAGAAGTCGGATTTCTTGAGCGGCGCACTCGGCCTGTTGCTGCCGATCGACTGGCCGGAGCCGTTCGGCCTGGTGATGATCGAAGCCATGGCCTGCGGCACGCCGGTCGTCGCCTTCAACCGCGGCTCGGTGCCGGAGATCATCGATGAGGGTCTCACCGGCTTCGTCGTCGAGGACATCATCAGTGCAGCCGGCGTCGTCAAGCGCCTGCCGCAACTGGACCGCGCCGCCATCCGCAAGCAGTTTGAGACACGCTTCACCGCGCGCCGCATGGCGCTGGATTATCTCGCGGCCTATCGCAGCCTTGGCGAGGAACAGGCGCCGCGGATCAAGCTGGTGAGCAGCGCGGAGTAGCTTACTGTATGCCCCGCGAAGGCGGGGCATACAGTACGCCGAGGCAGCAGTTTGTTCACGCAACTCCCGCCGCGGCGTAATGGATCGTCCGGTCAAGCCGGACGATGACAGTGAGAACGCGGTGGCCGGCTGCCCTACCTCACCACCGCCCGCTTCGGCTCGACGATCTCGAACATCCGCGGGAATTCGTCCATCAGGCCCATCAGCTCGGCGAGGCGCATCGGATTGCCGGCGACCTTGATTTTGCCGGCGGCCACCGCCTCCGGGAAGCTCGTCAGCTTGGCGATGACCTCGTCGAACGTTCCGCGCGCCAGCGTGAAGCTGGCATCGGCGCCTTCCGCCTGCATGCCCTCGGCGTAAGTCAGCGCGCAATTTTCCAGATTGAGCACGAACGTCTCACCGGTGTCCGAAAACCTCCAGTTCAGCACGATGTGCTTTCCTTCCGCCTTGGGTCCGTTGAGGCGGATGCCGAGCACGTCCCAGAGCTGTGAGGTGCGCAGCGCCGCCAGCGTCTCGCGCGGCATCGGCGGGCGCGGCGGCACCTTCGGCATGCCCTGGCGCAATTCCTGCGCGCCGAACAGATAGGCGTTGCGCCAAGTCGCGCTTTCGGCGGCGTAGCCGAGCTGCTCCAGCGTATCCGCCAGCATCGCGCGCGCCGCCGCATGATCAGGCTCGGCAAAGACGAGATGGCCGAGCGCCTGCGCCACGAATCGGAACTCGCCCTTCTCAAAATCCGCGCGCGCCCGCGCGAGGATGGCGTCGGCGCCGCCCATATACTCGACATATTTTTTGCCGGCTTCGACCGGCGGCAGCGGATCGAGATTGACGGGATTGGCGTCGTACCAGCCAAGGTACTTTTGATAGATCGCCTTCACATTGTGCCGGATATGCCCGTAATAGCCGCGGCCGTGCCAGGCGCCTTCGAGACTTTTCGGCAACTGAATCGTCTCGGCGATCTCGGCGGCGGTCAGGCCGTGGTTCATCAGGCGGATGGTCTGGTCATGCGCGAATTTGTAGAGGTCGCGCTGCTGCCGGATCATCGTGCCGATGCGCTCGCGTCCCCACACCGGCCAGTGATGCTGGCCGCACATCGCCTCCGCCTTGCCGTCCCACAGCTGCAAAGCCTCGCCCAGATATTTCGACCAGGCCAGCGCGTCGCGCACGTCGGCGCCGCGGAACGGCAGCAGATTGTGGAAATTGTGGGTGCAGTTCTCGGCGAGGTTCAACAGCTTGTAGCGCGGGATGAAGAAATGCATCTCCGCCGGCGCTTCGCTGTTCGGCGCCATCTGGAATTCGAACGCGACGCCGTCGATCACGCGCCTGTCGCCGGTCGCCATGATCAAATCGGTCGGACGCAGCAGCGCGACCGAGCCCGCCGCCATCGACTTGCCGAGACCGCAATCGACCTGCCCTCGCGCCCCCTTGGCGAGGAGCGGCCCGAACTGGTACTGTGCCCGGCGCAGCATCGCCGGCCCTGCGATGATGTTCTCGGAGACGGCATGCTCCATGAACAAATTTGGCGCGATGATCGGCACGCGGGAGGTCGCGAGCGCATCCTCCTCCAGCACACCGCGCGCGCCGCCCCAATGGTCGGTGTGGGTGTGGGTGAAGATGACGGCCACGACCGGCCGCTGTCCGCGGTGCTTGAAGTAGAGGTCGAGCGCAGCGCGCGCCCCCTCGATCGAGGTCAGCGTGTCCACGACGATCACACCGCTGTCGCCCTCGATCAGCGTCATGTTGGCGATGTCGAGCCCGCGCACCTGGTACACGCCGGGCACGACCTCGAACAGACCGTGCTGCATGTTGAGCCGCGACTGGCGCCACAGACTCGGATTGACCGTGGGCGGCGCCTCCTCAGTGGAGAGGAAGCCATAGGGCTCCAGGCTCCAGACCGTCCGTCCTTGCGGATTGGCGACCTCTGCGTTGTCGACGGTGCCGAGGAAGCCGCGCGCGGCATCGTCGAAATCCCGCGTGTCGGAAAACGGCAACGCGTTCAGCATCGCCGTTTGCTGCGCGATGACGGACGGCGTTGCTCCCTTCGGCTCCTTGGATATGTCTGTCATCTGGCGTCCTCCCGACCGTTGCGCGGCATCTAACCGCATCTCGCGGCTGATTGCCATCACAGTGGACGGAACGATGCGTAGCTCGCGCTTCAGTGCATCCCGAGCACCCTCGGAAGCCACAGCGTCAAATCGGGCCAGTAGGTCACGATGACGAGGAAGCCGAGCATGGTGATCAGCCACGGCATCACCGCCACGGCCAGATCCGTGATCCGCATTCGCGCTATCATCGATGCGACATAGAGGTTCAAACCGACAGGCGGATGGCAGAGGCCGACCTCCATGTTGACGTCCATGACGATGCCGAAATGCACGAGGTCGATGCCGAGCTTCTTGGCCGCCGGTGCCAGGATCGGCGCCATGATCAGGATGATCGAGTTCGGCTCCATGAAGTTGCCGGCGAGCAGCAACAGGATGTTGACCACCAGCAGGAAGCCGACCCAGCCGAGGTTCTGCGCCGCGATCCAGTCGGCCAGGGCCGAGGGCAAGTTCTCATTGGCCAGCACGAACGAGAACAGCACCGCGTTGGTGACGATATAGAGCAGCATCGCGCTGGTATTGGCGGCGCGCAGCAGCACCCGCGGCACGTCCTTGAGGCCGATCGCCTTGTAGACGAACACGGCGATGACGAAGGAGTAGACCGCAGCCATCGCGGCCGCCTCGGTGGCAGTGAACAGGCCGCTATAGATGCCGCCGATGATGATGACGACCAGCATCAGGCCCCAGATGCTCTCGCGGAAGGTGCGAACGGTCTCGCCCCAGCTGGCCTTCGGCAGCCGCGGATAATCGCGCTTGCGCGCGAGCCACCAGGTGACGATGCAGAGCATGGTCGTCAGCAGCATGCCGGGCAGGAGACCAGCGACGAACAGCGCGCCGATCGAGGTGTTGGTGGAGACCGCATAGACGATCTTCGGGATAGACGGCAGCATCAGGATGCCGAGCGAGCCGGCGACCGTGATGATGCCGGCGCCGAAGCGCATCGGATAGCCGTGGCGGACCATCTCGGGCAGCACGATGGCGCCGATCGCGGCGACGGTCGCGACGCTCGAGCCGCACACCAGCGCGAACATGGCGCAGGCGACGATGCCGGCAAGGCCGAGGCCGCCATGCCAATGGCCGATCAGCGAGGTCGCGAAATTGATCATCCGGCGCGCGACGCCGCCATGGGTGAGGAAATTGCCGGCGAGGATGAAGAACGGGATCGCCATGATCTCGAAGCCCTCGATGCCCGTGAACAGCTTCATCGAGACGGCTTCGATCGGCACCGTGGTCAACGTGAACAAGAACGTCATCACGGTGAGGCCGAGCGCGATCGAGACCGGGACGCCGGTCAGCATCAGCGCGATCAGCAGCGCGAACACGGTCGCTGCGCGCATCCACTGTGGCAGCTCCAGCACGCCGAATTTCTCGGCAAGGCACATGGCGAAGATCAGGACCGGCGCCATGATCAGGATGACGCCGAGCGGCGAGACTTTTCGCGCGGCAGCTTTGGTCGCGGCGCCGGCGGGCTGGGGATGCAGCGCGGGCGAGCCGTCGACCTCGATGCCCTCGACCTGGCTCTCGTCATGATGCGGCAGATGGCCGGTCCAGTAGTAGGACCAGGAGACTTGGAGGAAGCGGAAGCACATCAGGCCGGAGCCGAGCGGGATCGCCAGGTAAACGAACCACATCGGCGCTTCCAGATCGTTCGACTGCTGCCCGGTCTTGAACATCTCGGCGACAAAGGAAGCGCCGAAGGCGGCGATCATGCCGGTGAACAGCGCGCCGCAGAGCAGCGAGAACAGGATGACGTGCTTGCGCGAATGCTCCGGCAAGCGGTTGACGAGCAGATCGACGCCGACATGGATGCCGGTGCGCACGCCATAGGCCGCGCCGAACTTCGCCATCCAGATGAACATGTAGATGCAGAGTTCCTGCGCCCAGGACAGGTCGAGCTCGGACAGGAAGGTGAACACCACCATCGACAGCGTCGCGAGCCAATTCATCCCGTGCGCGGCCGCCCATCTGGAGAGGACGATCGATTCACCGGCGCCGTAACGGTGCAGCACGGCGATGAAGATCAAACCGGTTGCAGCCGCAATGAGCGTCGCGATCAACCACTCTTCAAGATGATTGAGCGCCGAATTGAGCACGCGAAGCAAATCAAACTCCCCCTATCGATGCGAAACGGCCGGGAGTGCACACACTCCCGACCGTTCACATTATCCTGCGCCAAACCGCGTCAGTTCATCTTGACGTCGAGTTCCTGGCCGAGGAGATCGAGCACTTCTTGCCCGACCCGTCCCTTTGCCCATTTGTAAGTCGGCTGCATCGCTTCCTGCCACGCCTTGCGATCGGCGTCAGTGAGATAATGCAGCGTGGTCTTGCCCGCCTTCTTGATCTCGGCCAGCGCGTCCTCGTTCTCCTGGTGCGCGATCTGGTTGGTGTATTCGGTTGCGTCCGCCATCGCCTTCTCGACCTGGGTGCGGACGTCGGGCGGGAGACCGCTCCAGAATTTCGAATTGACGATAACCGCATATTGCAGATGCGCGTGATAGGACACGGTGATGTCCTTCTGCACCTCATAGAACTTCTGGGTCAGATAGTTCGACGCAGTGTTCTCGCAGCCGTCGACGACGCCGGTCTGCAGCGCCTGGTAGACTTCGGAGAACGCCATGATCTGCGGGATCGAACCCATCAGGCGGAAATACTGATCGGCAATCTTCGATCCGGAGATGCGGAACTTCAGGCCCTTGAAATCCTCCGGCTTGGCCAGCGGACGGTTCGACGAGACCATGTGGAAGCCATTGTCCCAATAAGCGAGCCCGGTGATGCCCTTGGCCTCGAGCTTCTGGAACAGCCATTTGCCGATCGTGCCCTTCATCGCGCTGGAATAGGTCGCGTCGTCCTTGAACAGCCAGGGCAGGTCGAGCGCCTCGAATTCCTTGATGCCGAGCGGCGCGAATTTCGCGGTCGAGGGCGCCAGCATCTGCACCGAGCCGAGTTGCAGCGCCTCGATCTCCTCCTTGTCCTTGTAGAGCGAGGAGTTCGGATAGACTTCGATCTTGACCTTGCCGTCCGTGTACTTCTCCGCGAGTTCCTTGAACTTCAGCGCGCCCTTGCCCTTTGGGGTGTCGTTGGCGACGACGTGGCTGAACTTGATGACGATGGGGCTTTGAGCCTGGGCGGCAGCAGGGACCACGAAGATAGCCGCGACCGCGACCGCCAGAAGCAGCTTGCGCATGAAACAACCTCCCAACAACCTCTAAAACCGGGACTTTTTTGTTTTACGGTTTCAGTAGTGGCAGCAATCCGCCACCCGAACAACTAGACCTAAGCCCAATTTGCCGCAGGCAAGCTATCTTGACGGCTGCTCTCGACGCAACCCGGCACCCGCCTCCTCGGCCCGAAGCGAGCGCTTATGTCGCATTGCGATCGTCGCATCAGCCCTTGCGCTGGGCGACCATGAACAGCCGCCGGAACGGGAACAGGGTCTGTCCCGCGGCATTCTTCGGGTACGCCCTCGCGACACGCTCGCCATAGGCCGCTTCGAAAGCCGCCTTCTCGTCGCCATCGAGGATGTCGAGATAGCGCGTCAGCCAAGTCCCCTTGGTCCATTCCTTCACGGGGTTGTCGCCTTCGAGCACCTGAAGATACTCCGTCTCCCAGATGTCGACGTTCTCCGACAACGGCGCCAGTAGATCATGATAGAAGGCCGGCCCCTCGACCGGCGGCGGCGTGACGAGATGCTCGACCTTGGACCGCCACGGTCCGTTCAGCGCGGTCTCGCCGATCAGCACATGCGAAGGGGCCAGGAAGTTACGCGGCATCTGCACCGCGAGCATGCCGCCGGGCGCCACCTTCTCCATGACGGACGGAAACAGTGCCGCATGATTGGGCAGCCAGTGCAGTGCGGCATTGGAATAGACCAAATCGTATGGCTTGGCCGGGCGCCAATGACCGAGGTCCTCGTGCGACCATTCCACGTCAGGCGCCGCCTTGCGGCCGGCAGCGACCATCTCGGCCGAACCCTCGACGCCCGTCACGGCCGCATCCGGCCAGCGCTCCTTGATGAGTTTTGTCACGTTGCCCGCGCCCGCCCCGAGATCGGCGACCGTGCGAGGACCAACATCCGGTATCCGCATCAACAGGTCGATGGCGGGCCGGAGCCGGTGGCCGGAGAATTTGAGATATTGCTGCGGATCCCAGACCATCGTTCGACGCCTTTTCTTTTTCGTGTTTCCTTCGCGGCGGCTCTTGGTTACCACTGCTCGTCCCGCTCAGGCAATTCGCAAAGCCCGCGGGACGGGCAGGAAAACGAACACCCAACGAACCGCAACAAGCAAAAAAGCAAACAAGAGAGCGTGTGACCATGGACCTCGGGCTCAAATCGAAAACCGCAGTCGTCACGGGCGCGAGCATCGGCATCGGCCGCGCCATCGCCAAGGGCCTGGCTGCCGAAGGCGTCCGCGTCGTCGGCGTTGCGCGCCGCAACGATCTGCTCGCGGAGCTCGTGAAGGAAGTCGGCAGCGGTCTGATCGCGCCGTTCGAGCAGGACGTGATGGAAAAGGACGCGGCGGAGAAGATTGCGGCCTTCGCGCTCAAGGAGCTCGGCCATGTCGACATCCTCATCAACAATGCCGGCGGCAGCCGCCCGCTGCCGGTCGATGCACCCGACAGCAAATGGGACGAGGCGATCGCGCTGAATTTCACCAGCTACCGCCGCATTGCGCACGCGCTGCTGCCGCAGATGATCGCACGCAAATGGGGCCGCATCGTCAACATCACCGGCAAGTCCGAGCCGGAAGGGCTCAACGCCGCGTTCGCGGCGAAAGCCGCCGTGCATGCCTGGGCCAAGGGCCTGTCGCGCGAGATCGGCGAGCACGGCATCACCATCAACTGCATCCCGCCCGGCCGCATCATGAGCGAACAGATCCGCCGCAACTACGCGCCGGATTATCGCGAGCGTTTTGCGGAGGAAGAAATTCCGGTCGGCTATTGGGGCGAGCCGGAGGACCTCGCCGCGCTCGCGGTGTTTTTGGCCTCGCCGGTGGCGCGGTACATCACAGGCACCGTGATCCCGGTGGATGGGGGGTTGCGGAGGTACCAGTTTTAGTCCGGGGCTCCTGGAGATCAGCCTGTCCGCTCGGCTGTTGGGAGCTGACAGCATGAGTTCGTTTTGCCGAAGCGCACGCCGCATTCGCACGACGTTCGTGTCGGGAAAAAATGGCATCGGGCAGGAACGTCGAGAGGACAGCCAAGTTTGATTCAGTAACGTCACTTGCTGCGGATCATCCTGATGAACAAAGATCCGATATATGACGAATTGAGGCACATCGAATCCGATGTGGTCGAAGGCGAACGACGGCTGGCAGAACAAGAGGCGCTGATTGTCGAGTTGAAGCGGCAAAGTCTGAATACGGGCAACGCTGAAAAAGAACTTGAAATGTTGCGCCAAAACCAGCGTCGTTGCGATCAAGACCGACAACGGCTCCTCTCACTGCTGCAGCCCTGACAAAAGTCTGCTTGGGGTCGAGGCTGGAGAGATCGTTTGTGAGGCAATTCGTCCGGCCCTGAATCTGACGAAATGACCACAGTCGCGCCAGCCTGACCCAGGCGGAACTCTGGGGAACATGGGTCGTTTCCTCTCCTGTTCCGAACCGGGAGACCCAAGCGTGAACCGCAGGCAACTTCTTCGCGCGTCGGCTGCTGTTTCAGCCGCTGTTATACTGCCGCGTGCAACGGAGGCTCAGACCGGCCCCGCCGCCCCGTTCAGCCCGTCCTCCGTACGCGAGCTTGCACGCGGACTCGCAGCCAAGCCGTTCGCTCCCGCCGACGAGAAGCTACCGGATGCGCTGAAGAATCTCGATTATGACAAATACCGGTCCATTCGTTTCGCACCCGAGAAGGCCCTGTGGCGTGACGGGAAGCTGCCGTTCGAAGTGCAATTTTTCCACCGTGGCTTTTTCTACAAGAACAGGGTCGACATCTTTCAGGTGGCGAACGGAAGCGTCGTGCCGATCCCGTATCGGCGCGATGACTTTTCGTTCGGCGAGGGTCTCGGACAATGGCCCGATGCCGATATCGGGTTTGCCGGATTTCGCATCCACGCCCCGATCAACAGGCCAGATTATTATGACGAGGTTTGCGTATTCCTGGGCGCAAGCTACTTCCGGGCCGTCGCGAAGGGGCAGACATACGGCCTGTCCGCGCGCGGGCTGGCGATCGATACCGGCGAAAGCAAGGGCGAGGAGTTTCCGGTGTTCAAGGCGTTCTGGCTGGAAAAGCCGGCGCTCAATGCCTCGTCCCTCGTGGTGCATGCGCTGTTGGATAGCAAGAGTGCGGCGGCAAGCTACCGGTTCACCATCCGTCCTGGCCAGACCACGGTCCTCGACATCGAGATGGCCCTCTATCCGCGGGTCGACGTCGAGCATGCCGGGCTCGCGCCGATGACCAGCATGTTTTTCTTCGGACCGAACGACCGCAAGGATTTTGACGATTTCCGCCCCGCGGTTCACGACTCAGATGGACTTGCAATTCTCAACGGCAGAGGTGAACAGCTCTGGCGCCCGCTCAACAACCCCAGGGATCTGCAGGTCAGCACCTTTAACGATCGCAATCCAAGCGGCTTCGGCCTGATGCAGCGAGAGCGGAATTTCGCCGCCTATCAGGATCTCGAATCCACCTTCGAAAAGCGCCCAAGTCTCTGGTTCGAACCGATCGGCGATTGGGGCGAAGGGGCGGTGAAATTATTCGAGATTCCGACCAAGGAGGAGGTCCACGACAATATCGCCGCGCTCTGGCAACCCAAACAGCCGCTGACCGCCAAGAGCGAACACATCTTCACCTACCGGCTGCACTGGGGGCCCGACGCGCCGAAACCCGAATCGCTGGCGCGGTTCACGCGAACCGGAATCGGCAGCCGGGGCGATGACAGCAAACTTTTCGTCCTGGAATTGATGGGCGATCAACTCAAAGGCGTCGATCCCAAGACGATCAAAGGCGTGGTGACCGCTGAAAAGGCTGAGATCAGCAACGTCGTCACGCAACCCAATCCCGTAACAGGCGGATGGCGTCTAAGCTTTCAATGTGCGGTCAAGGGGCAGACGTCGATCGAATTGCGAGCGTTCCTGGCGCAAGGCGAGGCGCCGGTTTCCGAAGTGTGGATCTATCGATGGACGCCCTGAAATCGCCGGCGCCGCTGCGGAGCGCCGCCGGCCGCCCGTTCCTGCCGCCGGAAAGTCCGCTCACGATGCTGCCGTGCCGGCTGGACCACGCGACAGACTCCGGGCGGGATCGGGTTCATTCCGGAACCACCCTGATTCTTCGGCGTCTCTTCATCTTCCTCGGTACGGCCTTGCTGACGGTTGCGGGCGCCTACGGCATGTACGACGTCGTCGAAGTCGGTGGCGTGACCTTTCTCGAAGCGGTGCTGCTAGTTCTCTTTCTCGTGCTGCTCGCCTGGGTCGCGTTCTCCTTCATGTCCGCGCTTGCCGGGTTTTTCGCGCTGCTGACGCGCCGGCCCGTCGGCCTGCCGCTCGACACCACCGGCCCCCTGCCTGCGGTGACGTCGCGCACGGCCATGCTGATGCCGACCTATAACGAGGACCCGCATCATGTGATGGCGCGGCTGCGCGCCATGTATGAATCCGTCGACGCCGCGGGATATGGAGAAAAATTCGACTGGTTCTTGCTCAGCGATACAACCGACCCGGACATCTGGATTTGTGAAGAGATGACGTTCACGCGGCTGCGCCGCGTCTGCGGCCTGGATCGGTTGTACTACCGGCATCGCTCCGACAATACCGCGCGGAAGTCCGGCAACATAGCCGACTGGGTCAGCAGGTTCGGCGCGGCCTACGATCACATGATCGTTCTCGACGCAGACAGCTTGATGGAAGGCGACACCATCGTCCGCCTTGTCCACGCGATGGAATCCGATCCCGCTGCCGCACTGATCCAGACGCAGCCCGTTATCGTCAACGCCCGCACGCTGTTCAGCAGACTGCAGCAGTTCTCCGGTCGTCTTTACGGCCCCATCATCGCCGCCGGCAATGCCTGGTGGCACGGGGGCGACAGCAATTATTGGGGCCACAACGCCATCATCCGCGTGCAGGCTTTCGCGGAGGAGGCCGGCCTGCCCGAGCTGCGCGGCCGCAAGCCTTTCGGGGGCCACATCCTGAGCCACGATTTTGTCGAGGCCGCATTGATGCGCCGCGCGGGCTGGAGGATTTATATGGCACCGAACATCGGCGGCAGCTTCGAAGAAGTCCCGCCGTCGGTGCTGGACTTTGCGGGGAGAGACCGGCGCTGGTGCCAAGGCAACCTTCAGCATCTCGCGGTGTTGCCGGCGCGCGGGCTATACTGGGTGTCGCGGCTGCACCTGCTGACGGGCATCGGGTCTTATCTTACCGCCCCGCTGTGGCTTCTATTCCTGGTGCTCGGCCTGCTCATCTCATTGCAGGCGCACTTCATCCGCCCCGAATACTTTCCGAAAGGGTTCAGCTTATTTCCGACCTGGCCGCAACAGGATCCGGTGCTCGCGGCCTGGGTCTTTGCCGCCACGATGGGGCTTCTGATCGTGCCAAAGCTGCTGGCCTATGTCGTGGTGATCAGCAGTCGCGAGGGGCGCGTCGGTTTCGCGGGAACCCCTCGCGTGCTGCTGGGAGTGCTTTGCGAAACTCTTATCGCGGCACTGATAGCGCCCTGCATGATGATCTTCCAGAGCAAGGCGGTGGTGGAAATTCTCATTGGGCGGGACGCGGGATGGCAGGTGCAGCGCCGAAGCGATGGAGAGCTTGCGCGCGGCGAAATCTATCGCAAGTTCGCCGGGCCGTCCCTGTGCGGCCTGGTCCTTGCGCTCAGCGCCTATGCCGTCTCTTGGCCGCTGCTGATTTGGATGTCGCCGGTCGTGCTGGGTCTCCTGCTTGCGATCCCGTTGGGAATCATAACGTCATCGCGGTTGAAGGCGCCCGGCGTCTTTGCAACGCCGGAAACCAACAGCCCGCCTGCCGTGGTGCTCCGCGCCAACGAACTGGCCGCCTCCGCGCCCATCGAAATGGCCGGAGCTCTGCACCAGCTCAGCCAGGATCCGGAATTGCTGGGCGAGCATATGGGATCGCTGTCGCTTGCGAGCCCGCGCAAGTTTGCCCCCGTCCATGTGCCGCTTGCGACGGCACACGCCAAGGTCGAAGAATGCGACAGCTTCGAGGACGCCGCCGCTTGGCTCGACAAGTCGGAATTGCGCGCGGTTCTCAGCCATCCGACGCTGCTCCAGAAAATCCTGGAGATGCCTCGCGGCAGATAGACAGGAGTAGGACCGCTCGGAAGCACGCCCTGAATTCCCAACCGGCGCCACGCTAGCATCCTGCCGGTGTTTTGCCCGACGTGTCAACGTGATCGCGGCAGGGTGCCGTCCGCGACGTCGTCTAAAAAACCTGTTTTCGATCAAGCCCATCGCTACTGTGCATGGGGTTGTTTTCGCGTTTTTGTTTTGGAGCCCCTCACTTCGCCTGCAGGATCTCCGCAATCGCCGCTCCCGCCGCGATCGTGCCGAGCTTGCCACCGACGTCGCGCGTTGCCCTGCCCTCGCCGATCGCTTTCGCCACCGCAACCTCGATCGCACGCGCGGCCTCCTCGTAGCGGACGGCGCCGCTGTTCTCGCCGTGCCAGGCCAGCAGCAGGGCCGTCGACAGGATCAGCGAGACCGGGTTAGCGACGTCCTGCCCCGCTATGTCGGGCGCCGAGCCGTGCGCGGCTTGCGCCATGGCATAGCGGTCACCGACATTGAGCGAGCCGCCGAGACCGAGGCTGCCGGAGAGCTCCGCTGTGAGATCGGACAGGATGTCACCGAACATGTTGGTGGCGACGATGACGTCGAAGCGGTCGGGGCTGCGCACGACATGCGCCATCATGGCGTCGACCAGGATGTCGTCGACGGCGAGGCCGGCATAACCCTTCGCCGCCTCGCGGCAGATGTCGAGGAACATACCGTCGCCGATCCTGAGCACATTGGCCTTGTGCACGATGGTGAGATGCTTGCGTCGCCTCATCGCCAGACGGCAGGCGGCGTGCGCGATGCGCTCGCAGCACGCCCGCGTGATCCGACGTAGCGAGATCACGACATCAGGCGTGACAAGCATCTCGCCGTTGCCCTGCTCCATGTTGCGGTCGGCGTAAAACCCTTCGGTGTTCTCGCGCACCACGACAAGATCGAAATCGCCGACCCGGCCGGGCCTCCCTGCATAGGTGCGCGCGGGCCGGACATTGGCGTAGAGATCCAGGTTCTTGCGAAAATGCCTGGACGGATTGATCTCGCCATGTGCCTCGTCCTTGAAGTCGAAGGTCGCGGTCGGGCCCAGGATCAGGCCGTCGGCGGCGCGAACGATGTCGAGCAGCTCGGGGCGCACGGTCGTGCCAAACTGCTTGAGGCTCGCATGGCCGACTGCGTGCTCCTCAAGGCGCAGATTGAGCTGGAAGCGTTCGGAGGCCGCGCGCAGCACGCCCGTTGTCGCGGTGGTGATCTCCGGTCCGATGCCGTCACCGGGCAGAACGACGATTTGCATGGCGATCCCCTCAAATTGCAGCAGCTGGCGCAATCATACGCCAGCGCGCAGGTTCATCGCCCAGCCTTCGCGCATACACTGCATGCAAGCATATGCCTGTGGAAGCCGGCGTGGCCGTAGTACATGCCGAGTCCCTATAGCCACGCCGCCGGAGCAACGCGCTAACGCAATGACAATCACGTTACCTGCAGCCGCGCGAGAGCCCGACCACACCGTTTCCGACGGCCTGCCACCAGCGCAGCGGCGCTGGGCCATCGCCGCCATCTTCACCGCGCTGGCGATGGCCTCGCTCGACACTGCGATCGCCAACATCGCGCTGCCCGCCATTGCCGCCGATCTGCATGTCACCCCGGAGCAGTCGGTCTGGGTGGTCAATGTCTACCAGATCGCGCTGGTGGCGACGCTGCTGCCGCTCGGTGCGCTCGGCGAGATCGTCGGGCACCAGCGCATCTATCTCGGCGGCCTCATCCTGTTCACCATCGCCTCGCTGTTCTGCGCCGTGGCGTGGTCACTGGACAGCCTGCTGGTCGCGCGTACCCTGCAAGGGTTGGGTGCAAGCGGCATCATGAGCGTCAACACCGCGCTGGTGCGCTTCGTCTATCCCGGCCGCATGCTCGGCCGCGGCTTCGGCCACAACGCGCTGGTGGTCGCGACGGCCTTCACCATCGGGCCGTCGATCGCATCCGCCATCCTCGCGGTCGGTCCGTGGCCGTGGTTGTTCGCCGTCAACATCCCCTTCGGCCTTGTCGCGATCGGCATCGGCTTTGCGATGCTGCCGAAGACGCCGCGCGCCGATCACGGCTTTGATTTTCTCGGCGCGATCCTTGCGTCGGCCTGCCTCGGGCTGTTCATCACCGGCATCGGCAGCGCCGCGCATAATCTCTCGCCGGTCGTCGTGGGCGTCGAGTTGATCACCGCTTTGGTGCTCGGCTTCATCCTGACGCGCCGCCATGCGGATCATCCGGCGCCGATGCTGCCGATCGACCTGTTCAGCCGGCCGATGTTCGCGCTGTCGGCCGCAACCGCGGTCTGCTCTTTCGTGGTGCAGGGCCTCGCCTTCGTCTCGCTGCCGTTCTATTTCGAGGACGTGCTCGGGCGTTCGCAGGTCGAGACCGGATTCTTCATGACGCCCTGGCCGCTGGTGGTCGGCATCATGGCGCCGATCGCCGGCCGCCTCTCCGACCGCCACGCCGTCGGCCTGCTCGGCGGCATCGGGCTGGTGCTGCTCGGCCTCGGCATGGCGCTGCTCGCGATGCTGCCGGCCAATCCTGCGATCCCCGACATCATCTGGCGGATGGTGATCTGCGGCATGGGCTTCGGCTTCTTCCAGGCGCCGAACATGAAGGCTGTGATGTCGAGCGCACCACCTCACCGCAGCGGCAGCGCCTCAGGGATCGTTGCCACCGCGCGCCTGACGGGACAGACGACGGGTGCGGCGCTCGCCGCGCTCTGCTTCGCGCTCGCCGGTCACGAAGGTGCAATCGTCGCGCTGGCACTCGGCGCGGGCTTTGCCGCGCTCGGCAGCGTGATGAGCTTCTTGCGGCTGGCAGTGAAGTAGACCTCAGGCCAGATGTCGGGCCGCCGTCACGTCGATCGTCGCCGCCGGGATGACCGTCTCGTCGTCGAGTTCGGCGAGACGCGCATCGATGGCATCGATGACCTTGCGCGAGAACGGTCCGAGATGCGCATAGGCCGCGATCATCTGCACGGCGATTCGTGCCGATGACGTATCGCGCTTGGCGCTGTTCATGAAGGTTTGCCAGAGCGGTCCGCGCGCCTCCGGAATGGCGGTGACCACACGGTGCACGGTCTCCATCGCGCCGACCCTGGCGCGGATATCGCCCTCGACCAGCTCGTGGCGCTGTCTGGAACGGTCGAGCAGCGTCATCAAGCGATCGACACGGCCGGCATAGGCCGCCGGGCTGTAGACGCGCTCCAGCACCGTCTTGTAGTCCGTCAGGATGTCGCGCAGCGGGCGAATCGGATCGAAATTGATTCCGCCGGTGCATTGATCGCCGCCCGTCGTCGATGCCAGATCGTGGTCCGCGTGCAGCCGACCTTCGCTGGCGAGACGACGCGTCAGCTGCGTGTTCGGCAACGCATAGAGCAGGCCGACCATGGCGACCGGAATCGCGGCCTCCTCGATGAAGTCGACCATGGCATCCGCCATCGCGACCTTCTCGTTGTCGAAGCCGACGATGAAGCCGGCGGTGACGAGCATCCCGGCGCCGTAGATCTTGTGGATGCTCTCGGCGATGTTGCGACGCGTGTTCTGCTTCTTCCGCATCGCGACCAGCGTCGCCGGATCCGGACTTTCGATGCCGACGAAGACGGCGAAGAAATTGGCCGCACCCATCAAATCCAACAGCTCGGGATCGTCGGCCAGATTGACCGAAGCCTCGGTCGACAATTCGAAGGGATAGCCGTGCGCGCGTTGCCATTCGGCGAGCTGGGGCAGGAACAGCCGCAGCGACTTCT
The DNA here is from genome assembly GCF_023073335.1 of Bradyrhizobium sp. 21. Classification (GTDB taxonomy): domain Bacteria; phylum Pseudomonadota; class Alphaproteobacteria; order Rhizobiales; family Xanthobacteraceae; genus Bradyrhizobium. The sequence continues at coordinate 40,200 of NZ_JADPJG010000002.1, read as the reverse complement.
TGTTGCCGATGAAATTGTCGTCGACGAAGTCGAGATGGCCGCGGTAGCCCATGTCGTAGAGCCTGTCGAGTTCGATCAGCATCTGCGCATTCGTCTTGGTCCGCGGGACCCGTCCATAGAGTTCGATGATGTCGCAGAACTCGCAGGTGAACGGGCAGCCGCGGGAATACTGCACACCGAGATAGAGATAGTCCTCGAATTTGAGCAGGTCGAAACGCGGCACCGGCGTGCTGGTGACGTCGGCCTGGAATTTCGGCGCCGTGAACACGCCGACGCGCGCGCCGCTGTCCCAGGCTGCAATGAATTCGTCGATCACGCTCTCGGCCTCGCCGAGCACGCGGAAGTCGGCCTTCTCATAGACGTGAGGGCTCGAGGTGGGATCGGGACCGCCGACGACCACCGGCTTGCCGGCCGCGCGGCACACCTCGATCAGGCGCAGGGTGTCGGCCTGTTGCGGCAGCATGCCGCCGGTGAAGACGACGTCGGCCCAGGCGAGGTCGTCGTCGTCGAAGGGTTGCGTGTTGCAGTCGATCAGCCGGACGGTCCAGTCCTTCGGCAACATCGCCGCGACCGTGATCAGGCCGAGGGGAGCCGCAGGGCGCTTCACGCCCATCAATTTGCAGGATTCGCCGAAGCTCCAGAACGACTCCGCCGTGAAGAGCGGATAGAGCATGAGCACGTTGCAGGGGCTCGGCACGTTCATGGAACTCCTTTGGTCATTGCCCCCAGTGTAACAGAGCGCCCCCGTCTTGCACCCCGGCAAACGAGACAAACTGTCGCCGCAACGCAGCGATGATCGAGCCCGGAACCGGCATTCGCGGCCGGACGTCGCCTCAAGCCGAGGATTGGCGCCTGGAACCCGGCCGGCGGCGCGGCGGGCCGATCAGCAACGCTCGGTCGCCAGCATCTTCCGGCTGCTTGCCAGCACGTCGCTGCACCAGGCGAAGAACGCGCCGAGGAAGTCGCAGCCGGCCGCGTCGGTGCGGGCGTGCTGCCGCAATGTCTCGAACCCCTGCTCCATCCGGGAGGCATTGCGCGCGAGCAGCGCGCGGATGTCGCTGCGGACTTGCGGATCGTCTTCCTGTTCGAGCATATGCACGTCGAGCTGGGTGACGTGGATGAACGAATATTGCGCGTGCAGGACGGCCGTCATCGGACGCGGCCGGTCGACCACGATCGGGCTGGGATAAAGCTCGTCTTGCGGATTGCCGATGATCCGGATCGCATTCTCATTGGCGACGCCGAATGCCCTCAGCTTGTGATGGGCCATTTCATGGACGATCGCCTGCGCGATCGCGAGTGGGCAATTGACCGTGAGGCCGATGACGCCGAACCGCGCATCGACCGAATGGCTGGCCGAGCCGAGACGGCCGGGCCCCTCGGTCGGCTGCTCGGTGTCGTGGTAGCACTGAACGGTGTGCACGATATCAGGCCATTGCTTCGCGGCGAGCGGCCAGCGGCCGACGTAGTGGAGCGCCTGCTCCATTGCCGCGACGGCTTGCGCGTCGGGGACAAACCGCGGCGCGGGGAGCAAGGGATCCTCGGTGCGCAGCGCAACCCTGCCTTCCGCAATGGCCGGCGCGTCGCCTACCGGCGGCCGCAGCGGAGGCAGCGGCCGCCACGGCGTCGACTCGGTTTCGACCAGGCCGAGGGCGACGGCGGTATCGTAGCCGTCGGCCTGTGGACGTGCCGTGCGTTCCCAGTCAATCGATGTCGCGTCCATGGCGAGTTCTCCTTCGAACCGGTCAGTGCGGGCGACCACTCGGCGCCGAGAGGGCCGCGGACACACGCCCTGCGCGCCCGGGCAGCAAGGCAAGCCCCATCGTTACGGCAAGCGTATCCATGTCCTTGTGCCGGTGCAGCGAGCGGTCGGTGCCGATCACGATCACCGATCTCGCGATCGCGCGGACGGCGGCAAGCGCTTCGCGGCAGTCAAGCCGCTCCGGATCGACGAAGGCGAGATCGATGCCGTCCGGCGCAAGACGCGACAACGCCGCAAGCGCCTCGATGCTGGGTCCACTAAGCACCGGCAATGACGCACCGAGGCGCCGGCGCGAGGCCCCTGCTGCCGCGGCATCTTGCTCGGTGCCATATAATCTCAGCCTTGGCTTTGTCTGGGAGATCAGCTCCAGCAACAATCCATCGCCACATCCGACGTGCACGGCCGATGCAGCGCGGCGCAGCGCCGCGGTCTGCTCCCAGACCACGGTGCTGAAGCGCGAGCGCATGGCGAAAGGATTTTCGAAGCCGGCCGCTTCAAATCCGACTCCGAGTTCGGTGAGGATGTCGGCGCTATCCGCGGACTTCACGGTCGCGGCTGCTGCCCCCACGCGTTTTGCCGGGCGTGTCGCCGCTGTGCCGTGACGCGGCGATGTGTCCTCGTCGGACAGCCACGTGCAGCGAAATGCAGCCGTCGTGACCTCGGCGATGCCATTGACCAGCGACGCAACGACCGGCCAATCCGCGATCTCGTCGAGCCAGCTCATTTCCTCGGCGAATCCCAACTCGCGGCCGAGATTGAGAAACGCGCGCGACTGATCGCGCGTGGCGGAACAATCCGCCGCGCACGGCCCGTGCCTTATTGGTCCCAATCCCAGCACCGCCAGGGCGACGTAGGCAGGCACGGCCGTTTTGTGCCCGCGTGCGAGCAGGCGGGCCAGCGGATCACTTCCACCCTGCCGAAGGTAGTCCGCCCACGATTTTGCGCAGCACGGAGGATAGCCGAACCGTATCGCCGCTTGCTCCAGGCCATCGGCCGCCGGCTCGGCGATCGATGCATCGAGCGGCGCAGCGCCGATCAGGAAGGCATAGTCGAGCAGTCGCTTCGGGTCGTCAATCGACGCTTCAAGCGGCCAGTCGGCGGCATAACCGAGCGACGCCTTGATCGGCTTGGCGTCGAGTCCGATCGAGCGGGCCCGCTCCGTCAGGGCGCCGATGCCATCATGGCCGGTCCAGAGCACTGCCGCCGGAATGCGCTTCCGACGGACCATCTCCAGCTCGATTGCGAGCGCCACCTCGCCGAGACGCTCGAGACGCGGCTGCCAGAGTGCGCGCGTCTGCGGGCCGCTGAAACTGATGCGCTGCGCGGCCGCCTTGGCGATGTCGGCTTCGCGCGGTGTGGCCGCAAGCGGAGGACGGGGCCAGGTCAACGAACATGTCAGCAGCGCGGCCGTCATGGTGTGCCCGCCTGCTTGATCAGCGAATGCAAGGTCGGATTGTCACCGATCGACCAGGCCGCGATCATCTTCGCTTCGAGATCGGACCGGCGCTCCGACCGGCTGATCGCGGTTTCTCCGTTCGCGAGCAGTTCGGTCTCGATGTCCTCGAACAGACCGAACCACACCGGGCAATCGATCGAGCGCATGCGCCAGTCGCCGCCGATCGCGGTGCCCGGACAATTGCCCTTGCAGGCGAGGAAGAACCGGCACCCCTGGCATCCACCATCGGCCTGCGGCGTGCGGTAAAGCGAGAGCTGGCGCTCGAAAGCCTCGCGGCCGGCGCGCATATGGGTCACGCCATCCTTGTTGGTGCGGCCGCAATTGCCGAGCCGGCCATCGCTCTCGACGCCGACCACGGCGCGGGTTGCATAGGGATCGCAGGCGTGGAAGACGCACGAGGTTTGGGCGTCGTCTCCCCCGAGCATCGCCGCCATCTCGGCAAAGATGTCGAATTGAACTGATGGCAGCTCCTGCTCGAACCGCTTGAGGCGCCGCAGAGCGACAAGGTTCTCCTGCGCGGTGAGAGCGAGGCCCTCGCCGGCTTCCGTTTCGTCCTGCTCCAGCAGATGCAGGCGCAACTTGCGCACACCGATGCCGCCGAGAAATCCGATCCACGCGCACAGCACGTTCAACCGATCCGGCGCCGCGTTCATCCGGTTCAGAGTCACGATCACGTTCGGCGGCATGCCCTCCCGGCACAGCGTCTCGATCGCCGCCTCGATGCGCGCGGTCGCACGCCGCGTCGCCGGCAGGTTGCCGGCCCAGCGGGCATCGTTGAGCGGCCCCGGCCCGTCGATCGAGATGCCGATGCGCACGTGGTATTTCCTGAAAAGCTCGATGTCGCGTTCTTCGATCAGCGTTCCGTTGGTCTGCATGCCGACGCCGCCATAGCGGTCGAATCCGAGCTGCATCAGGCGTTCGAGATCGGAGCGACGCGTCAACATGATCTCGCCGCCGAACAGGCTGAACGGCTCCGCCAATTTGTCCAGCGTCGCGATGATCGCATCGAGATCGTAGCGCGTCGGCACATTGCCGGCGGTGCGGATGCCCTCCTGATAGCAGTAGCGGCACTTGATGTTGCACTTGTCGCCGAGCGGGCGGACTTCGACGGTCATGGCTCCACCTGCTCAAGCACCACGGGTTCATCGCGGACGTCCGTCAAGCTTGCATATCGCTCGCCTTCGTCATCCTGAACCGCCGCACGTCCGCGCGGCAGCACGAAGCCGAGCGGAAACTCGGCCCGGGCCTCCGCATCGAAGATCTCTCGACCGGCCTCGGTGACGAGCGACAACATCCTGCCGTCGATCTCGATCGCGAACCGCCGCATCAGAAGCGCATCCATGGCGGCCTCGATCGATGCCGCGTCGAAACGACCGGCGAACTGCGCGACGGAGTTCGGCCGGGTGGAGGGATTGCGCAGCCAATTGAGTATGGCGATCTCGACCGGTGTCGGGCAATAGAACGGCTGAAGCGCACATGCCCGCGTGTCGCTGACGAGATGAGCGGCGCCGACGGCCGTCATCGTCAACTGCGGGGCGAAGGGCTGGTCGAACCATCGCGCGCGCCACGTCGCACTTGCGGCCTTCAGCGCCACCAAATCCTGCTCGCGCGCGGCCTCGGGCGCGTCGCCTTCGAAGAAATAGGCAAGGTCGGCGAGATCCTCGTCGGGGACGTCGTAGATCGCGCCGTAGGCCGGCATCGGCGTCACGTTGTAAAAACCGATCGCGGCGGCACGTTCGAAATTGGGGCTGAACCGGTCGAGCCGAATACGGCCGCAGCCGACCGGCGGCTGAAGATGTTCGAGCAGCGGGGCCATTTCGGCGACGGCGTCGTAGGCGTCGCGCGGCTCGCCGGGAAATCCGTACAGGATCGACCAGACGAGGCCGACGCCGAGCTCGCGGCAGTTGCGCAGGAGACGCAGATTGAGCAGGGCGCTCACGCCCTTGCGCATGAGATGCAGCACCGGATCGGACAGGCTCTCGATGCCGGGCTGCAACCAGACCGCGCCCGCGAGCGCCAGCTTCTCGAGCTGCGCCTCGTCCATATTGGCCTTGATCTCGTAGAAGAAGCGAAAGCCGCGCGACGGGCGCTCTGCGAGCTTGCCCAGCACGCCGTCGATGTGGCTCATGCCCAGGATGTTGTCGGTCGCGGCGAACCGGCCGATCCCGAACTGCGCATGCAGCGTCTCGATCTCGTCGAGCACGCGCGGCGCAGACTTGGCCCTGAACGCCATGCCCTCCCCGTTCAGGCCGCAGAAAGTGCAATGGTGCTTCTGGCCCCACCAGCAGCCGCGCGAGGATTCGAACGGAATGGAGGGGCGCACGCGCGCGGCTTCGGACAGCTCGGCCAGTTGCGCGAAATAGTCGGCGTAGTCGGGGATCGGCAGCGCATCCATCGCGGTCGGTCCGACGGCCACCCCGGAGGGAGGCTGGTCGCGGCACAGGCAGCCCGGCATGCAGCTAGGCTGTTCTCCGCGCAGGATCGCCTCGACGGCCGGCCCGAACACATTGTCGGCCTCGCCGTTGAAGACATAGTCGATCTGCGCAAAGTTCTTCAGCAGCACTGCGCCCATCGGCCCGTGGCAATTGGCGCCGCCGAAGCAGATCACGACGGACGGATCACGCGCCTTGACCGCAGCCGCGATCGCCAGCGAGGCGACCGTCTGCTCGAACATCGAGGTGAAGCCGATGATCTTGGGATTGCGTGCGAGCAGCCGGTCGGCCGCTTCCGCCACGAAGGACGGGATCAGGTTGCGGCGGATCTCGTAAAGCTGTGCGAGCCCCTTGCGCTCGATCGCGACACCGAGCTCGCTGATATGGCGCAGCGCCTGCGACCGGTCGGGCCGCGTGCCCAGGCAGTCGCCGAACAGCCAATCGCCCGCAAGGAGGTGGCTCGGCAGCTTCTCCGCGAGCTGCTCGTTCAGATCGAGCCCGATCCGGTCAGCGAAGACCAGATTGAGATAGAGCGACTCGGCACGAATACCCTTCTCCCGCAACAGCGCCTGCAACAGGCCGAGCGCAGCCGACGGACGCACCACGGACATCACCGGCGCCGAGCAGAAGAGCACATCGACGCTCATTGGACCGCCACGACGTTCGCAGGCCCGGCCTGCCGGTCCAGCAGGATCTCGCAGGTCTCGATCTGGCTGCGCCGCGCTTCGGCGGCGGCGCGCACGCGCGCCAGCAGTTCTGGCGAGCGAAAGATACGATCGCAGGCGGTGCAGATGCCGTCGAAATCCTCCACGCGCATCGGCGCGGGATCGTCGGCCGTGACGGCGGCGAGAATAGCGACCGGCCCTTCGAGCCTGATCCATCGATAGAGCGGATCGTCGGCGGCTGCCCGCATGGCGGCTTCGATCCCCTCTTCGGCGATGTGGCCGACCTTCAGGGAGTCGTAGTGCGGAAGCACACCGCAGCAGGGCCGGATGCCGCCGTCGTGATCGACCGTGACCGTGTGGAGAACGGACTCGCAGGGCCCCCGATATGCCGACGCATGGTGAACGCGCCCCGCCTGCGTGTCCTCGTCCGTGCCCTCACCGCGCCCGGTGGAGTTGGCGACCGTCTCATAGATGTTGATTCCGGGCTCGTCCTGAAGGCCAAGGTCGGCGCGCAGGCTGGCGGCGGTGATCTTCGAACCCGCCTCGACCACCACCGCGATCCTGAGCAACAGGCCGCACCCCCGCGCCGCCGCGACCGCGTTGGCGATGAAGTTCAGCGGCACGAATTCGGCGTGCGGATCGTCATAAGACAATGTCATTTCAGTGAGACCGGCGGTGCGCAATTGGCGAACAGCCGCCGTCGCGCGCGCGGGGGACTTGGCCCAGAACGCGCTCGTGGTGATGCCGGCACGCAAGCCCAGCGATGCGGCCAGCGTCACCGCGTCGGCAACGATGTCCGCATGCAGCATCGGGTCGCCCCCGACGAAATGCACGATCTCCATCGACGGTATCTCCGCAGCCTGCTGAATGCAGCGATGAACGTCAGCGGCGGAGAGATGGCCGCCGTGAAACATGTCAGATGAAAAGCAGCAGTGCGAACATTTGAGCGGGCATTTCAAGGTGACATTCAGAACAAGATTGGTAGGCGTCACCCTGGCCGCACGTAAATCGGATAAATATTCTGCGCCGAGCGCCATGGCCGACGACCCCATATCCCGGCTGCCCGGCGAACCGGTCAGCCGGCCATCATGATCTGCCGACGAAAAATGTACCGAGCCGGATCAGATTGGGATGTCGATATGAATCGTGCCGGCCTGGACGCCGCCGCTGCGCGAGGCCAGCTTGCCCCGCAGCATCGACGCGGTCTGGTCGTCGAGCTGAACGCCCACGCTATTCAAGTAAGACACCGGATCCTTGGCGACGTCGCTCGCAAGACCGAGCAGATCCGCATGGGACGTGAGTCCGGCAGGTGACTTGGCTTTGAGATCGGTACCTGACGCAAGAACTTTTTCGAGATCAATTGTAACGATGCGACCCATGGCGCTTCTCCCTTAGGATGGACTAATAATCCATCAAACGCAAAGGTTGTACAACGCCCCCTATTAGTCAAATGAATTCGCTGCGGCCAAGCGCTGCGGCCATGCACGGCCATTCACACGCCGCAACACCGCGAGTGCGACATTCTTCCCTGCCCATACCAGCCTCGTTGACGGCCACCCCTCGGACTATTGATTTGAACAGTTCCAATTTGCCGGACACATTGCGCCCCTGAGTCCAATCGGTGGATTGGACCAATCAGGGGACTGCGATGGCAAACCTTACAATCAACGAAAAAACCTTCACACTCGACGTCGAGCCGGATACGCCGCTGCTGTGGGCAATCCGCGAGAATGCCGGCCTGACCGGCACCAAATATGGTTGCGGCATTGCACAATGCGGCGCCTGCACCGTTCACATCGACGGGGTCGCCACCCGCTCCTGCGGGGTTTCGGTCAGCGAGGCCGTGGGCAAGAAGATCACCACGATCGAGGGGCTCGCCTCAGCCAGCTCGCTGCACAAGGTGCAGGAAGCCTGGATCGCCCAGGACGTGCCGCAATGCGGCTATTGCCAGAGCGGCATGATCATGGCGGTGGCGGCGCTTCTCACCGAGAAGCCAAAGCCGACCGACGCCGACATCGACGAGGCCATCACCAATATCTGCCGCTGCGGCACCTTCCAGCAGGTGCGCGAAGCGATCCACACGATCGCAAGCGCGTAAGGAGCCGCCACATGAACAAGCATGTCTCTCCCCGAATGAACCGCCGCGCCTTCGTCATCGGCACCGCCGCGGTCGGCGCAGGTCTCGCAATCGGCCTCGACATCCCCTTCGGCGGCCCAGCAATAGTACGCGCCGCCGACGGCTCGCCCGAGATCGGCGCCTGGGTCGTGGTCCGGCCCGACGACACTGTCGTGATCCGCATCGCCCGCTCCGAGATGGGCCAGGGCTCGCTCACAGGTCTCGCCCAGCTCGTCGCCGAGGAGCTCGAATGCGACTGGTCGAAGGTCTCGACCGAATATCCGACACCCGGCCAGAGCGTCGCTCGCAAGCGCGTCTGGGGCGATTTCTCCACCGGCGGCAGCCGCGGCATCCGCTCCTCGCACGACTATGTCCGCAAGGGCGGCGCCACAGCGCGCGTGATGCTGATCCAGGCCGCCGCCGAGGCATGGAAGGTGCCGGCGTCCGAATGCACGGCCGCCAACAGCGTCATCACCCATACGCCGTCGGGCAAGACCACGACCTACGGCAAGGTCGCCGAGGCCGCGGCCAAGCTGACGCCACCGGCCGACGTCAAGCTGAAGGACCCCAAGGACTGGAAGCTGATCGGCAAGGGCGTGAAGCGGCTCGACACCGCCGACAAGACCACCGGCACCATGATCTACGGCATCGATGTCAAGCTGCCGGGCATGCTGAACGCCGCGATCAAGGACTGCCCGGTGTTCGGCGGCAAGCTGAAAAGCTTCGACGAAGCCAAGGTCACCGGGATGAAAGGCGTCAAGAAGGTCGTCAAGGTCGGCGATACCGCGGTCGCGGTCGTTGCCGACACCTGGTGGCACGCCAAGACTGCGCTGGAAGCGCTGCCGATCGTCTGGGACGAGGGCGACAACGCCAAGGTCTCGAGCGAGTCGATTGCGAAATGGCTGGCTGAAGGTCTCGACAATGCGCAGCCGGCCTATGTCGGCAACAAGAACGGCGACGCCAAAGCGGCGATTGCCGGTGCCGCCAAGAAGATCGAGGCCATCTACAGCTATCCCTATCAGAACCACGCCACCATGGAGCCGATGAACGCCACGGCGGTTTACACGGCGGACAAATGCGAGGTCTGGTGCGGCACGCAGAATGGCGAGGCGGTTTTCGCGGCGGTGCTGGAGGCCTCGGGCCTGCCGGCGGAGAAGTGCGACGTCTACAAGGTGATGCCGGGCGGCGGCTTCGGCCGGCGCGGTCAGACCGACTATGTCCGCCAGGCCGTCACGATCGCCAAGGAGATGCCGGGCACGCCGATCAAGCTGTTATGGTCGCGCGAAGAGGACATGGCGCACGGCAGGTATCACCCGATCACCCAGTGCAAGATGACCGGCGCGTTCGATGCCGACAACAACCTCGTGGCCCTGCACTACCGCCTGTCCGGACAATCGATCCTGTTCTCGCTGCGCCCCGAAGCGCTGCAGAACGGCATGGATCCGGCGGCGTTCCAGGGCGTCGCCCAATCCGGCGAGGCCGCGTTCGGCTATTCGGTGCCGAACCTCCTGGTCGAGCATGCGATGCGCAATCCGCACGTTCCGCCCGGCTTCTGGCGTGGCGTCAACGTCAATCACAACGCGATCTACATGGAGTGCTTCATGGACGAGCTGGCCCAGGCCGCAGGCCAGGACCCGCTCGAATTCCGCCGCAAGCTGATGGGCAATCACCCCAAGCATCTGGCGGTGCTCAACGCGGTCGCCGAGAAGATCGGCTGGAGCACGCCGGCGCCGCAGGGCGTCTATCGCGGCATCGCGCAGGTGATGGGCTATGGCAGCTATGTCGCCGGCGCCGCCGAAATCTCGGTGAGCGACGGCAACAAGATCAAGGTGCATCGCATCGTCGCCTCCACCGATCCCGGCTACGTCGTCAACCCGGCACAGGTGGAGCGGCAGATCGCCGGCTCCTTCGTCTATGGCCTCTCCGCGCTGTTCTACGGCGGCTGCACCGTCAAGGACGGCAAGATCGAGCAAACCAACTTCGACACCTACAATTCGATGCGCATCAACGAGATGCCGAAGGTGGAATCGGTGATGGTGCCGAGCGGCGGATTCTGGGGCGGCGTCGGCGAGCCGACCATCGGCGTCGCGGCGCCGGCGGTGCTCAACGCCTACTTCGCGGCCACGGGCAAACGCATCCGCTCGGTGCCGCTGCGCGACCAGAACATCACCTTCGCCTGAGCCACGCCGCGGCGGTCGTAATGGCCGCCGCGGTACACTTTCCGGATAATAACCATGAATACGCCGGTGACACGACGGAATGCCATCATCGGCATCACCGCGGCAACAACGCTCACCGTACCTTCCATCCTGCGCGCCCAATCAACGGGGCGCGTTGTCGTGGTCGGCGGCGGCTTTGGCGGCGCTGCTTGCGCCCGCGCGCTAAAGCGCGCGCAGGAAAATCTGCAAGTCATCCTGATCGAACCCAATGCGGTCTTCACCTCTTGCCCCTTCAGCAACGAGGTGATTGCCGGCCTGCGCGACATCAAAGCTCAGCAATTTGGCTATGACGCGCTCGGCGCCGAGGGCGTCACCGTGATCAGTCAGGCCGTAACCACGATCGAGCCGCAGCAACGCAGCGTCCTGACGGCCGATGGCGTTGCGCTGCCCTATGACCGTCTGGTCCTCTCGCCCGGCATCGACTTTCACTTCGAAGCCCTGCCCGGCTACGACGACGCTGCATCGGACAAGATGCCGCACGCCTGGAAGGCCGGCGCGCAGACGCTGCTGCTGCGCCGACAACTGGAAGCGATGGAGGACGGCGGCACGGTCGCCATCGCAATTCCAGCCAATCCCTCGCGCTGCCCGCCCGCGCCTTACGAACGCGCCAGCCTGATCGCGCATTATTTGAAAACGACGAAGCCGCGCTCGAAAGTCCTGATCCTCGATGCCAAAGACAGTTTCTCCCAGCAGCGGCTATTCGAGAAGGCGTGGAAGGAGCTTTACGGCGACATGATCGAGCGCATCGCGCTGTCGCAAGGCGGCCGCGTCACCTCCGTCGATCCTTCGACCAGGACCATCGTCACCGAATTCGGCAATTACAACCCCGACGTCGCCAACGTCATTCCGCCGCAACGTGCCGGGCGCATCGCCGGGATCGCGGGCGCCACGGATGCGACCGGCTGGTGCCCGATCGACCCTGTTACCTTCGAGTCAAAACTCGTCCAGAACATCCACGTCATCGGCGATGCCTGCCTCGGCGGCGGCATTCCCAAATCGGCATCGGCCGCGAGCGCGCAAGGCAAGGCTTGCGCCGCCGCGATCGTGAACCTGCTTGCCGGCCGAGCGCCGGAGGCGCCGCGATTGACGGGCGTCTGCTACAACATCGCCGCCCCCGGTTACGGCTTTTCACTCGCCGGCAACTACCAGCCAAAGGGCGACATCTTCGCCGAGGTCGAGGGCGGCTCGACCAGCCCGGTCGATGCCCCGCGCGAACTGCGCGCCCGCGAGGCGACTGAAGCCGAGCGCTGGTTTCAAACCATCACGGCGGACACGTTCGGCTAGCACATGATCGGACCAAGCTGTCGCCACGAACGCGGTGCGCTCCCTCCCCCGCCTGCGGGGGAGGGCTGGGGAGAAGGTGTCTCCACGCGCGAGACCCCCCGAGTGGAAAGAGTCCTCACCCGCCGCTTCGCGGCCTCTCCCGCAAGCGGGAGAGGTAAGACGGGCACGTGGCTCGATCTCACTTCTCACACCTGCTCGATTTTCGCTGCGCTTGTCACCATAACCCTTGCACCCGCCACCGTCGCGAGCGCAGAGGAACTCACCTCCTACAAAATCGTCGGCGACGGCATTCCCGCCTCCCTCACCGGCGCGCCCGGCGATGCCGCGCGTGGCCGCGCGCTGGTGCTCGCGCGCACGACGACCTGCATCCTCTGCCATTCCGGGCCCTTCACGGAGACACGGTTCCAGGGCGACCTTGCACCTGATCTCACCGGCTCCGGGAACCGCTGGTCAGCGAGCCAGTTGCGGCTTCGACTGGTCGATGCGGCGCGCTTCAATCCGGACACCATCATGCCGTCCTATTATCGCAACGACCACTTCGTGCGCGTCGGGCGCAATTTCGCCGGCAAGCCGATCTTATCGGCGGTGGAGATCGAGGACATCGTGGCCTTTCTTGCAACGCTTCGGGACTAGGACTGTTCATGCCCACCACGCGACGACAATTCTTGAGCATCGCCGGCGGCGTCGCGGCCGCCGGGTCGATCCCGATCGTCACCCTGCGGCCGCTCGAGGCGACACCGGCGATGCTCACGACCGCGATCCGCAACGTCGTCGGTGAAGCACCGGTACGCACCGGCAAGGTGAAGCTCGACATTCCGCCACTGGTCGAGAACGGCAACACGGTGCCGATGACGGTGAGCGTCGCCAGCCCAATGACGGCGGACGACTACGTCAAGAGCATCCACGTCTTCAACGAGAAGAACCCGCAGCCGAACGTCGGCAATTTCCATCTCGGCCCTTCGTCCGGCCGCGCCCAAATCTCGACCCGGATCCGCCTTGCCGACACCCAGAAGGTGGTGGCGATCGCGCGCCTGTCCGACGACACGTTCTGGCAGGTCACGGCCGAAATCGTCGTGACGCTGGCCGCCTGCACCGAGGAGATGAATTGATGGCCGCGCTCATCAATGTTCCGGCAAAAGCCAAACGTGGCGACATCATCGAGATTCGCACCCTGACCTCGCACATCATGGAAACCGGCTTCCGCCACACCGCGGACGGCGCGCTGGTGCCGCGCGACATCATCACGAGTTTCACCTGCCGCTACAATGGGACCGAGGTCTTTCGCGCCGATCTCTTCCCGGCGATCGCTGCGAACCCATATTTGTCCTTCTTCACCGTCGCGAAGGAAAGCGGCAAGTTCGAATTCGAGTGGATCGGCGACAACGGCTATTCGTCGAGCGCATCGGCGTCGATCACGGTCGAATGATCTTTTGGCGCGCGATAGCGGCGGCAACATTGTTGGCCGCAGCCCCTGCCCTGCTCGCCGGTGAAATTCCGCCCGATGCGCGCCGCTCCGGCTATTCTTTCATGGGCCCCGACACGCGCGCGATGCAGGACGACGATACCTCAAATCCGGGCATGCTGTTCGTGCTCGATGGCGAAACGCTGTGGGGCAAGAAGACCGGCAGCGCGGAGAAAGCCTGCGCTGATTGCCATGGCGATGCCCGCAGCAGCATGAAGGGCGTCGCGGCGCGCTATCCCGCCTTCGACAAGGCGCTGACGCGCCCCGTCACGCTCGACCAGCGCATCAATCTTTGCCGCAGCAATCATCAGCAGGCGACGCCGCTGCCCTATGAGAGCCGCGACCTGCTGGCGCTGTCGGCCTTCATCGCTCACCAGTCCCGCGGCGTCGCGATCACCACCGGCGACGATCCAGAGCTCAAGCCGTTCGTCGCACAGGGCCGCGACCTCTTCACGCAGCGCGAGGGTCAACTCAACCTCGCCTGCACCAATTGCCACGACGACAACTACAGCAAGCATCTTGCCGGCGCACCGGTCACGCAGGGGCAGCCGACCGGCTATCCGCTTTACCGGCTGGAATGGCAGACGCTGGGGTCGCTGGAGCGGCGGCTGCGCAGTTGCATGAGCGGCGTCCGCGCCCAGGCCTATGATTACGGCGCGCCCGAGCTGGTTGCGCTCGAGCTTTATCTGATGTCACGGGCGCGCGGCCTGCAGATGGAAACACCCGCGGTGCGTCCCTGAGTCCACAAGATTAGGACTAGGCAGGCGTGGCACGGCCGCTAGTATCCCTCCCAAAGAAAATGAATCGAAGGAGGGACTTGAAGTGGCCAACCTCAACATCTCGCGCCGTACGCTGTTGACGGGCACAGCCGCGGCCGGCGCGCTCAGCCTGACCGGACTGCCGGCGCGCGCCGAGGTCAATTGGAAAAAATACGCCGGGACCAAGCTGGAGGTGATTCTCGCCAAGGGTCCGCGCGGCGACAACCTGCAGAAGAACATCAAGGAGTTCACCGAGCTCACCGGCATCCAGGTGGAATCCGAGCAGATTCCCGAGCAGCAGCAGCGCCAGAAGGTCGTGATCGAGCTCACTTCCGGCCGTCCGAGCTTCGACGTCGTCCATCTCAGCTATCACGTGCAGAAGCGACAGTTCGAGAAGGGCGGCTGGCTCGCCGACATGACGCCATTCCTGAAGGATCCGACGCTGACTGCGCCGGACCTGATCGAGAGCGATTTTTCTGTCGCCGGCCTGCAATACGCCAGGAACGACAAGGGCCAGATGCTGTCACTGCCCTGGTCGGTCGACTATTTCATCCTCTACTACAACAAGGAGCTGTTCCAGAAGAAGGGCGTCGCGGTGCCCAAGACGCTGGACGAAATGGTCGCGGCCGCCGAAAAACTCACCGATGCCAAGGAAGGCATCTACGGCTTCGTCGGGCGCGGCTTGCGCAACGCCAACATGACGTTGTGGACCAACTTCTTCCTCAACTATGGCGGCGAATTCCTCGATGCCAAGGGCAACATCCTGACCGACGGTCCGGAAGCCATCGCCGCGACGAAACTCTACCAGACGCTGCTGACGAAGGTCGCCCCGCCCGGCGTTGCCGGCTTCAATTGGATGGAGTCGATGGCTTCGTTCACGCAAGGACGTTCGGCGATGTGGATCGACGGCGTCGGATGGGCGCCGCCGCTGGAAGATCCGGCAGCCTCCCGCGTCGTCGGCAAGGTCGGCTATACGGTCGTGCCTGCCGGACCGAAGGGGCAATATTCGGCCACCTATGGCGACGGCATCGGCATTGCCGCCGCGAGCAAGAACAAGGAGGCCGCCTATCTGCTCTGCCAATGGGCCGTCTCGAAGCGACAGGGCGCGCGGCTGCTGCAGGCCGGCGGTGGCGTGCCGTTCCGCAACTCGATCCTGAACGATGCAGAGGTCCAAAGCGGTGTGAAGATGCCCAGGGAATGGCTGCAGTCGGTGATCGATTCCGGCAAGATCAGCAAGCTCGGCCTGCCCGTCGTGATCCCCGTCGCCGAATTCCGCGACATCGTCGGCGCGGCACTGACCTCGACCCTGTCAGGCGCCGATCCCGCGACCGAGTTGAAGAAGGCGAACGACCAGTACCGGCCGATCCTGGAGCGCAGCGAAAAAGCGTGAGTGCGTTGACACAATCGACTCCGGCCGCGGCACAGTCCGATGCCGCGCCGGAGAAGGCGTTGCGACCGCCGTCCTACTGGCCGTTCGTGGTGCCGGCGCTGGTCGTCGTGCTCGCCATCATCATCTTCCCGTGGGTCTTCACCATCTGGATGAGCCTGAACGAGTGGAAGGTCGGGTCGGCGACCACCTTCGTCGGGGCTTCCAACTACCTGCGGCTGACGAGCGATCCGCGCTTCCTCGAGGCGGTCGGCCACACCATGGTCTACACCCTGCTGTCGGTGGTGCTGCCCCTGATCCTCGGCACGTTCGCCGCTGTGGTGTTTCACCAGAAATTCCCCGGCCGCGGCTTCCTGCGCGGTGTCTTCATCATGCCGATGATGGCGACGCCGGTCGCGATCGCGCTGGTCTGGACCATGATGTTCCATCCCCAGCTCGGCGTGCTGAATTACCTGCTGTCGCTGGTCGGGATCCCCGCACAGCTCTGGGTCTTTCATCCCGCAACCGTCATTCCCTCGCTGGTGCTGGTCGAGACCTGGCAATGGACGCCGCTGGTCATGCTGATCGTGCTCGGCGGCCTGGCTGCGATCCCAAGCGAGCCTTACGAGAGCGCCCAGATCGACGGCGCCAGCCTCTGGCAGGTGTTTCGTTTCATCACCCTGCCGCTGATCATGCCGTTTCTGTTCATCGCCGGCATGATCCGCATGATCGATGCGGTGAAGAGCTTTGACATCATCTTCGCGATCACGCAGGGCGGACCGGGCTCGGCGTCGGAGACGATCAATATCTATCTCTACAGCGTCGCCTTCACCTATTACGATCTCGGCTACGGCTCGGCGATCGCGGTCGTGTTCTTCCTGCTGATAATCCTGCTCGCCGCCGTGATGCTCTACGCCCGTCAGCGCATGCTGTGGACCGAAATCACGAGCGGCGCATGAATCCAGGCCATATCAATCTGCGTCAGATCGTCGGCCGGATCGGCCTTTGGCTTTCGGTGCTCGTGATCGTGTCGCCGGCGATTTTGTTTTTCCTCTGGATGGCCTCGTTGTCGCTCAAATTCGAAGTCGACAACGCCGCCTACCCGCCGGTGTTCATCCCCGAGCGCATCGCCTGGAAGAACTATGCCGACGTGCTCGCCTCTAACCGCTTCATGACCTATTTCGTGAACAGCCTGATCGTGACAGGCAGCGCGACGCTGCTTGCGCTGATCGTCGGCGTCCCCGCCGGCTACGGCATCGCGCGCATGGCCGCGCACAAATCCGCGATCGTGATCCTGATCGCCCGCATCACGCCCGGTCTGTCCTATTTGATCCCGCTGTTCCTGCTGTTTCAGTGGCTGGGATTGCTGGGTACGCTGGTGCCGCAGATCATCATCCACCTCGTCGTGACGGTGCCGATCGTGATCTGGATCATGATCGGCTATTTCGAGACCACCCCGATGGAGCTGGAGGAAGCCGCCCTGATCGACGGCGCCACGCGCTGGCAGGTCTTTCGCCACGTCGCACTGCCGATCGCGCGGCCGGGCATCGCGGTCGCCTTCATCCTGGCCGTGATCTTCTCCTGGAACAATTTTGTGTTCGGCATCGTGCTGGCAGGACGAGAGACGCGCACCTTGCCCGTCGCCGTCTACAACATGATCTCGTTCGACCAGTTGAGCTGGGGTCCGCTGGCGGCGGCCGCGCTGATCGTCACCCTTCCGGTGTTGCTGCTGACCGTATTAGCCCAGCGACAGATCGTCGCCGGGCTAACCGCTGGTGCCGTCAAGGGCGGGTAGTTACTCCGCAGGAGCCGCCGACATCTCCGCGTGCGGCACGTAGTGTTCGCTGGTGCGCCGGCTGAGAACGTACAGTCCGGCGGCCACCACGGCGTAGGCGAAGGCGACGGATGGCGTGACCCCGAACCCTCCGCCGATGCCGACGGACTCACCGTGCATGAAGCCGAAATAGGTGAGCACGGCGCCAACCAAGGCGAACGCCGAGGCCTTCTCGAAGTCACGCTCGATGATGAAGACTCCGATCGCGCCCAGGATGAGGCCGCCGAGGATGGAGCCACCGCCCATGATCTCTAGCCCGTGGTAGAACACGCCCTGTTGCGGCAGTGCTGCGATCGCGGCTGTCTTGACCGCGTCGGCCTTGTCGGCGGCCATGCCGCCGACGGTCGCAGCCGCATTCATGGTCGAGCCCAGCATGGTGTCGATCTGGAGCTTGGCCCAGGCCGCAAGATGCGGGGTCAGCGCCAGCACGATCGCGGGGGCGTGCTTGACCGGCGTGGTCTGGAACGCCTGCGCGCCGATGAGCATGCCGATATAGAGCAGAATCGGCGAGATCGCGACGACAGGCACCAGCGCCAGCAGGACCGGGATGATGCCGAACCAGGCCAGCACCACCACCATGATGCCGGTTGCAGCCGAGTAGCCGATGCGGCCGCCCATCGCCTTCCAGCCGGGATGGCCGATATAGACCGCGTTGATGAAGGGATTGCCCATCAGGCAGCCGATCAGGCTGACGACCCCGTCCGCGGTCAGAACCCGCGTGGTCGGATATTCGTCGCCGGCCGCTTCCGCGCTCTCGACGTTATCCATCGCCTCGACCAGGTCATAGATACCGAAGGGAATGGCGGTGACCAGGATGACCCCGAGGAATTCGAAGCCGGAGAAGACCTGGCCCACCGCGGGGATCGGCACCGAGAAGCCGAAACTGGCAAAGGCATCGCCGACGCCCTTGATGCTCAGCCCGCCGAGATTGAGCCCGAACAGGTTCGAGCCCCAGGCGATGACCATGCCGACCGCAATCGCGATCAGGCCCGCCGGAATGCTCTTCGGATACTTCACGCCGCCGAACCAGCTCACCAGGATGATGGCGAAACAGACCAGGCCGATCTGCGGCGTCATGTACATTTCGAGCGCCGGCCGCATCGAGATGAAGGTGACGGAAACACCGGCGAGCGTGCCCAGCAGGGCGGCGCGCGGCGTGATCTTGCGGATGAACGGCGCGATGAAGCCGCCGATCATGAGAATAAAGCTCTGGAAGAACACCCAGACCAGGCCGGCCGACCAGCCCTTGAGGGGATCGCCGGTCTTGATCGTGATCGGCAGCATGATCACGAAGGTGACGATGAACATGTGCGGCACGCTGACGCCCGAGGGCAGCGCGCAGACGTCGTTGCGGCCGGTCTTCTGCGCGAGCTTATAGGCCAGATACGCATAATAGAAGGTCGACAGGCACATCATCAGCCCGAGCGCGGGCAGGATGCGGCCGAACACGAGACTGTCCGGCATTTTCAAAACGAAACGAAGCAGGCCCGTGAGCACCAGCATGTTGACGAGGATGTTGGTGCCGAAGCCGAAAAACGCGTTCCAGTCGCCCGATGTCCATAGTGCCGGCTTGAATTCGGAGGTGCCGGCCGTCCCCGTCGTGCTTGTGCTCATGGTGATGCCCCTAAGCTGAAATATTTGAAGTCTTCATCGCCTCCAGTACCGCGGCTGAGCTCGCAACCCAGCCGAAGATTCCGCCCTGGGCCTTGATCATTTTCAGGCCCATTTCGTGAAATTCAGGGAAGTAGGATGCGCAGCCATCCGAGATGACGACGCAGCGGTAGCCGCGGTCATTGGCTTCGCGCACGGTGGTGTTGACGCACACCTCAGTGGTGACGCCGCACACCAGCAGATTCTCGATGCCGTATTTCTCCAGCACGTCGGTGAGTTCGGTGGCGTAGAACGCGCCCTTGCCCGGCTTGTCGATCACGACCTCGCTGTCGAGCGGATAGAGTTCTGGAATGATGTCGTGGCCGGCTTCGCCGCGAATGAGAATGCGCCCCATCGGGCCGGGATCGCCGATGCGCAGGCTCGGCGCGCCGCGCTCGACTTTCGCCGGCGGCGCGTCGGAAAGATCGGGCAGATGCCCCTCGCGCGTATGGACGACCAGCATGCCGGTGTCGCGCGCCGCCTTGAGCAGCGCGCCGATCGGCTTTACCGCGCGAGCGAGCTGGCTGACGTCGTTGCCGAGCGTCTCGCCGAAACCGCCGGGCTCCATGAAATCGCGCTGCATGTCGATGATGATGAGCGCGGTGCTCGCCCAGTCGAGCTTGATCGGCTCAGGCTCGGCGCTGACGACGTCCAGAGTAGGCTTGGTTGAGCTCAACATAACGTAGGCCCCCGCGAGAACTCTCTTTGCCGGGAGTTCTGCAAGCGCCGTGCCATTGTGTACAATGCCGATGGCGCGCGGGCAGCGAACGAATTTGCTGCGTCGTCAGAAACTTACGTCGGGAACGGAGGGTTGCTTATTCCCTGTGCGACGGCTTTGCGACGTGCATTTGCTCAAGCCTTGGGCGATGGTAACGAACTCATCACCTCGTCATTCCGGGGCGGCAACGGGCATGACAGCGGAGAGGACCGCTACGTGGAGACCGTGGCTACATTCGCCGCGTGCGACGTCCCCTCCGCCAGATGCCGCCCCGCGATGTACCCGAATGTCAGCGCCGGCCCGAGCGCAATCCCTGGCCCCGGAGAGTTGCCGTTCATGATCGAGCCCATGTCGTTGCCGCAGGCGTAGAGGCCGGCGATCGGCGTACCGTCCTCGCGCAGCACGCGTGCTTGCGCGTCGACCTTTCATGCCGATCGCCGTGCCGAGATCGGCCGGATGGATGCGCAACGCGAAGAACGGCGCGCAAACGATCGGAGCGACGCAGGGGTTGGGCTTGTGAGCGGCGTCTCCGAGATGGCGCTGATAGATGGTGCTGCCGCGCCCGAACGCGGGATCGCGGCCCTCGTTCGCATCGGAATTGTAGGTCGCGACCGTCACGGCGAGCGTGGATGGCTTGACGCCGAGCTTCGTCGCGAGCTGCCCGATGTTTCCGGCCTCGATCAAATCGCCGCTCGTCACATAGCGCCTGATATTGCGCGTGAACGGCTTGATGCGGCCGAGGCCGTAATTCCACAGGAATTGGCGGTCGCAGATCAGATAGAACGGCAGATTCGGCTCGCCATTGCCGTCGCGCAGCATCGCGAGCACGAATTCGTGGTGGGACAGCGCCTCGTTGACGAAGCGCCGGCCGGCTGCATTGACCGCGATCACACCGGGCTTGGCGCGGTCGGTCACCGTGTGCGGGAAAACGCCACGGCTGCCATCGGCGCGGCGGAACAGCGAGGCCGGCACCCAGTACGCCGGGCTGGTCGCCTCGGTACTGAGCGCGGCTCCGGTTGCGGTCGCGAGGCGAAGCCCGTCGCCGGTAGCGGAGCTGTTGGTCGCCGAGACAAACCCGGCCGCGGGCGGGAAGAAACGCTTGCGTAAAACGGCATCGTGCGAAAAGCCGCCGGTCGCCACCACGACGCCGCGGCGCGCGGCGATCAGGCGGTCGCGGAAACCGTGGCGGATCACGATACCATCGACGCGCCCGCCCTGCATCGACAATTCCTCGACGTCGGCGCTGAAGAGGATTTCAACCTGCCGCGACAACAGCGAGGCATACAGCCGCGCGGCGAGCGCGTTGCCGAGATACAGCGTCGTGCCGCGCGGGCTGCGAAGCCGCTGTAACGCGTATTCAGACACGAGCCGCGCCGCACGCAATGTCGAACGCAGCGACGTCCCGACCTTGCGCAAATGCGGGACGTCGAGGCGATCGACCATCATGCCGCCGAACAGCGTGAACTCCGGCAGCGGCGGCCGCAATCGGGCGAAACTCGTGCCCAGCCGCGTGCCGTCGAACGCGACCGGTTCGAGCACGCGTCCACCCGCAGTCGCGCCGAGACGCTCCGGGTAATAGTCCGGATAGGCCTTCACGACCTGGAGGCGGAGTTCGGTCCTGGCTTCGAGATAGGCGATGGCCTCCGGCCCGCGCGCGAGGAAGGCGGCGCGCAAGCCCGCATTGGCGGGCTCGGACACGGTGCTCGCGAGATATCGGACGGCATCGGATACGCTGTCGGAAAGCCCCGCCTCTTTCATCCCGAAATTGGCGGGGATCCAGACCATGCCGCCGGACCACGCGGTGGTGCCGCCGACAAAGGCCGTCTTCTCGATGACCAGCACGCGCAGGCCTTCGGCGGCGGCCACGGCCGCAGCTGTCATGCCACCCGCACCGGCGCCGATGACAATGACGTCGTAGGTCTCATGTGCCGGCATCATGCGGCATGCTTTCAAAAGCGGGGCATGACACCGTCATACCCCGTCCGGACGCCGGCCTGCTAGCGCGCCGGCTTCCGCTCGACCGGGTCGATATCGATCGCCCGCAGCCGGCCGAGGCGCAGCACGTCCATGGCGAGCCGCCGGCCGATCCGGTCGCGATCGAGTACGCGGATCAGATCGTCGACGCCGTTGATCTCGACGCCGTCCAGCTTGATCACGACATCGCCGGACAACAGGCCGGCTTTCGCGGCCGGTCCGTCCGGCTCGATCTGCGCCAACAGCGCGCCCATCTTGTTCTCGACGCCGGCGAGCACCGCATGGCGCCGCGGGATCGGCGCGGTCTGGCCGGCGACGCCGATATAGGCTCGGCGGACATAGCCGTGGCGGATGATCTCCGACAGCACGAATTGCGCGGTGTTGCTGGCGACCGCAAAGCAGATGCCTTGCGCGCCGCTGATGATGGCCGTGTTGATGCCGATCACCTCGGCATTCGATGACACCAGGGGACCGCCGGAATTGCCGGGATTGAGCGCGGCGTCGGTCTGGATCACGTCCTCGATGGTGCGTCCGCTGACCGAGCGGATCGAGCGCCCGAGCGCCGAGACCACGCCGGCGGTGACGGTCGATTCGAAGCCGAGCGGATTGCCGATCGCGATCACGAGCTGGCCGCGCTTCAGGTTCTGGGAGTTGCCGAGCGCGGCATAGGGCAAGTCCCGCACGCCGTTGGCGCGCAGGAGCGCGAGGTCGGTATCGGGATCGACGCCGAGCACCCGGGCATCGCCTACATGGCCCTCGACGTCCCGCAGCCGGATCTCCCTGGAGGAGCCGACCACGTGGCTGTTGGTGAGCACGAGTCCGTCCGGCGAAATCACGATGCCGGAGCCGAGCCCGCCGCGCTCGCGGCCGTTCGGCACTTTCGGCCCGGTCTCGACGCGCACGACGGCAGGGCCGACGCGATCGGTCACGTCGATCACGGCATTGGAATAGGCGTCCAGCAGGGCCCGGTCGTCGACCGGGGCAGACGCTGTCGTTCGCGATGACGGTGCGTCATCGACGATGTCTGAGGTAAAGTCCAACATGGCAAGAGTCCTTGAGGCTCACACAGATGGTGGCCTGTTCCCTCCCGCGCAAGTGGCGCGGGCTGCTAGGCCCCCCGTCGCAGCGTGCCTACTCTTGCCTTGACCGGGTCGAGCAGCGACCAGTCGCCATCCTCCAGCACGTAGCCCATGGGGAACGGCGCGCGCAGCTCCAGCCCGAGCGACCGCAGCACCCGATCGTCGCGGTAGTAGCATTGCAGCACGACGCGGACGAGCGTTGCGGCGGCCGCGCCGCCGGAACTGCGAAATTCCCGCGCCACCGCATCCCGCTTCGCCGCATCGAGCTCGGCGAACGGTTGGCCCGCAAGCCGCGCTAGATGGTCGAGCGCTGCCGCCACCAATTTGGCGTCCCGCCCCAGCGTCCCCAGCATGTCGGCCTGGATCGCGGGGTCGTCGGCGCCGGGCATCTTGTACTCGTCGCTGGCGGGAACGATCATCGCGGCGATGGTGCGAAGGTCGTCGCGCTGCCGCGGCGTGAGGGAGAGTGGATCAGGCATCGTGTCCTCTCGTCAGAACTTTACAACCGCGGTGACAGTGCGCTCCCTCCCCCGCCTGCGGGGGAGGGTCAGGGGGAGGGTGCTTCCACAGAGAGACTCCCCCAGAGGAGAGAACCCTCACCCGGCACTTCGTACCGACCTCTCCCGCAAGCGGGAGAGGTGCATCGAATGCGGAGGTCGCTTTGTTCTGCATCATTCTCAATCAAACAAATTGGCGAGACGCTGCTTCATCTGGTCGGCGATGTAGAGCGCGAGGGCCTGTATGGTGGACGTCGGGTTCACCCCGCCCGAGGTGACGAAGATGCTGCCGTCGACGATGAAGAGGTTCTTCACGTCGTGCGAACGGCCCCATTCGTTGACGACGGAGCGCTCGGGGTCGGCGCCCATGCGTGCCGTGCCGAGCAGGTGCCAGCCGCCCCACGGGATCGGCGAGTTGACGCAGATGTCGCTCGCCCCCGCGGTATCGAGGACCTCGCGGCCGCGCGCGAGCGCATGCTCCATCATCTTCCGGCTATTCTCGCTGATCGTGTAGTCGATCTTCGGCGCCGGAATGCCGTGGCTGTCCTTCAATTCCGGATCGAGCGTGACCTGGTTATGCTCTTCCGGGAGGTCCTCGCAGATCGCGGAGAAACCCAGCCGATGGCCGTTGAGCTTGCGGAAGACGCGGTGATGATCGGCGCCCCACGGCAGAACTCCCTTCTGCTCGCTAACGACAGCCTCGAATACCGGCCCGGCGCCGCGCACGAACTGAACGCCGTAGCCGCGCACGAAGCCGCGCGACAGGTCCGTGTCGTACCACTCCTTGCTCCACAGGCAGGTCGGCGGTGCGCGGTTGCTGTCGGTCGGCTCCTTCACATAGCCGTAGATCTGCGCATATGGATGGAACATCAAATTCTTGCCGACGAGGCCCGACGAATTGGCAAGCCCGTTCGGAAAGCGGTTCGACGCCGAGTTCAGCAAGAGCCGCGGCGTTCCGACGCCGTTGCAGGCGATGATGACGACATGCGCCGGCTGAAACTGCTCGACGCCGTCCTTGTCATAATAGACCACACCGGTGGCCATGCCGTTCTCGGCGGTGGTGATCTCGCGCACCCGGCAATGGGTGCGCAGCTCGACGCCGGCGCGGATCGCGTGCGGCCAATAGGTGATGTCGGTCGAGGATTTCGCGCCTTGCGCGCAGGCCGGCGTGCAATGGCCGAGATTGATGCAGCGCGCGCGGCCCTCGTAGTCCATGGTCGCGACCGTCGTATCCGACGGCCACCAGTGCCAGCCGAGCTTGTTCATGGCCTTGCCGATGATGGCCCCGGACAATCCGAGCGGCTGCTGCGGCATCGGCGGATGCGTCAGGGGCGACAGCGGATCCCCTGACAGCCCTGACGTGCCCATGATGCGGTCGTTCTCCTCGAAGAACGGGGTCAGGGCGTCGTAGTCGATCGGCCAGTCGTCGGCGACGCCGTCGAGCGTCTTGACCTTGAAGTCGGAGGGATGCAGCCGCGGCCAGTGCGCGGTGTACATCACCGTCGAGCCGCCGACTGCGTTGTAGTTGACGACCTTGATCGGCGAATTGTCGTCGTTGATCGGATAGTCCTCGGGCCGGCCGCGGATGTTCGGGCTCGACGACCACTCGCCGTAGAACTTGGCCTCCCAGTCGCGGCCCGTGCTGGGGTATTCCGCCGGATTCATCCAGCCGCCCTGCTCCAGGCAGAGAATATGCATCTTGGTCTCGGCCAGCGACCATGCGACTGCCGCGCCTGAAGCGCCGGCGCCGATGATCAGGACGTCCACGGGGTCTTTCATCGCAGCCTCTTCCTCCCCTCGCCGCTTCCCGGGCGATTCGGCCTTCGCGGTCAACGAGGCCGGCGAACGATAGGATCAGAGCTACGGCTGAGTAAAGCCGCGGGGCCGGAATGTCGCACTTCGCAGGGCGCAGACCATTGGTATCGCCACATCCGGATGCTAGGAACAAGGCGAGAGAGCAATCGATAGCGAGACCTTATGTCCTTCGAGAATTCATTTGCCGCCGCCCGCGCTTTCGCGCTCGTTTCCTTTCTCGCTCTGTCCGGATTTCTGGGCACCTGCAACCCCGCCTCCGCGCTGACCGCCGCCGCGACGGTCCGCGACGGCAACGCCATCCAGCTCGGCGACGTCACCTACCGCCTCGACGGTGTCGACGCGCCCGAGCTGGACCAGGTCTGCATCGACGATCACGCCGATCCCTGGACCTGCGGCATCGAGGCCCGCGACCAGCTCGCCAAGCTGATCGGCAAGCGAACCGTGCGTTGCGACGATGTCGGGCCCGAAAAAAGCTTCGGCAAACGGCACCGCGCGATCTGCACCGCCGAGGGCGACAAGACCAGCTTGAACGAGCAACTGGTCAAGCTCGGCTATGCCATCGCGCGCGAGCCGATCAAGGCGAACGTCAAGCCGGCGGCGTCCGACGCCAAATCGGCCACAGCCGGGATCTGGAAGGGCTGCTTTGTTGCACCGCAAGAATTCCGCACCGGCAAGAAGGACGGCGCGCTGCTGGGCGCCGCCTGCCGCGCCGACCGCGACAAGGAGATTCGCGCGGTGTTGTTTCCCGACGATCTGACGATGCCGCCGAGCTGTGGCATCAAGGGCAAGCTCGCGGTGCGCGCACGCGTCACCGGCAATATCGGCATTTATCATCTGCGGGGCTGCCCGAGTTATCCCGCGACCACCAAGCCGGACCGCTGGTTCTGCTCGGAGGACGACGCCCAGGCCGCAGGCTTCCGCAAGGCCTATAATTGCCGCCGGCCGAAATGACGAAGCCCATCACGCGCCCGTGAGCGGTAGCCGGAGACAGTATTGATCCGGAATTGAACTCTATCGGGAGTTGCTGCATTTGTAGACGTACGCAAGCGCTTTGCGCGAGCGTTTCCTTGGCGGCAATCCGGCTCCGGCCTGATTGCTTTGCTCGGGCGTTTCCTCCCTAGACTTGGGCCGCTTGCCACAACAAGCGGCTCTTCTTTTTTGCACCATGCGCTAACGGCGCATCTGCATGATCTGATCCATCGGCGGCATGTTCGCATTCAGATGCCCCATGATCCAGACGGTGCCACCGACCACCAGAAAGACCACCAGCAGCCCGAACGCCAGCGCAAGCACGTTGTTGGTGTTGTCAGGGCCGGTGGTGATGTGCAGAAAGAACACGAGATGCACGCCCATCTGGGCGATGGCCAGCACAATCAGGGCGACGGGAATGGAAGGCTGCCAGACCAGATCGGTGCCGGCGATGAAGAACGAGGTCGCCGTCAGCAGCAGCGCAAGCACAACGCCGACGACGTAGCCGAGAATGCGTGCGCCGACACTGTGTTGCTCCTCGTCGCCCGGCGCAAGGTCATGGCCGGCCGGCATATGCGTCTGGTCGCTCATCCGCCACTCCCAAGCAGGTAGACCACGGAAAAGACCCCGACCCAGACGATGTCGAGCGCGTGCCAGAACAGCGCAAAGCACATCATCCGGCGCAGAACGTCGGCGCGAAAGCCTTTGGCGAAGACCTGGGCCATCATGGTCAGCAGCCACAGCACGCCGGCCGAGACATGCAGCCCGTGGCACCCGACCAGCGAGAAGAACGCCGTGAGGAAGGCGCTGCGCGACGGCCCATAGCCGCGGGAGACGAGATCGGCGAATTCGCGGAACTCGATGATGAGGAACACCAGTCCGAGCCCGCAGGTCACGGCCATGCCGAGGTAGAACCAGAACCGGTTGCGGACATCGGCCGCGATACTGGCCATGCCGCACGTAAAACTCGACAACAGCAGGCAGACCGTCTCGATCGCCACGTTTCGCGGCTCGAAGATCTCCGTGCCCTTCGGGCCATCGGCGGTCTGGCCAGACAGCACCGCGTAGGCTGCAAAAAAGCACGAGAACATCACGATGTCGGAGAGCAGGAAGATCCAGAAGCCGTAGGCAGTCACGATGCGCTTTGGCGCCGGTCCTTCATGTTCGGCGGTACGGCCGATATGATGCGGGTCGGCATGGGCGCGGCCGGCGGTTGCGGTCATCGACATCAGACAGACCCCGCCATGCTGACGAGATTGCGCCGGTCCTCGATGGAGACGCGATCGATGCGCGCGACTTCATCGGCCGGAATGACGTATTCGTCATGGTCGCGCCAGGCGAACACGACAAAGGTCGCCCAAGCGCCCAGGCCGCCCAGAATCACCATCCACCAGATGTGCCAGATCAGCGCAAAGCCCATGATGGTGGCGAAGAACGCGCAGACGAATCCGGTCGGCGAATTCCGGGGCATCTCGATGTCGTGGTATTCCGGCGGTTCATGCTCGAGCGATTGTCGCTTGGCGTGAGCCTTCAGATCCCAATAGGCGTCCTCGCCGCGCACGTCGGGATCGAAGGCGAAATTGAACACTGGCGGCGGCGACGAGGTTGCCCATTCCAGCGAGCGGCCGTCCCAGGGATCGCCGGTGCGGTCGCGCAGGGCCTCGCGGTTGCGGATGCTGACCACGATCTGCATGATCTGGCAGATCACCCCGATCGTGAGCACAGCCATGCCGACGGCCGCCACGATCATCCACGGCCGCCATGCCGCGACATCATAGTGCTGCATCCGCCGCGTCATGCCGAGCATCCCGGCGATATAGAGCGGGACGAAGGTGATGAAAAAGCCGAGAAAGGTGAACCAGAACGCGAGCTTGCCCCAGCGTTCGTCGAGCCGAAAGCCGAACGCCTTCGGGAACCAGTATTCAAAGCCAGCGAAGGCACCGAACAGCACGCCGCCGATAATGACGTTGTGGAAATGCGCGACCAGGAACATGCTGTTGTGGAGCATGAAATCGGCCGGCGGCACCGCGAGCAAGACTCCGGTCAAACCGCCGACAATGAAGGTGACCATGAAGCCTATCGACCACAGCATCGGCGTCTCGAAGCGGATGCGGCCGCCATACATCGTGAACAGCCAGTTGTAGATCTTCACGCCTGTCGGTATTGCGATGATCATGCTGGCGATGCCGAAGATCGCGTTGACGTCGGGGCCGGCGCCCATCGTGAAAAAATGATGCAGCCAGACCATGAAGGAAAT
This sequence comes from Bradyrhizobium sp. 21, assembly GCF_023073335.1. GTDB lineage: Bacteria > Pseudomonadota > Alphaproteobacteria > Rhizobiales > Xanthobacteraceae > Bradyrhizobium. The sequence goes on along the minus strand of NZ_JADPJG010000002.1, from coordinate 11,887 downwards.
GATGCAGATCGCCATGGTGGCGAGCACCATGGAGCGATAGCCGAACAGCGCCTTGCCGGAGAACGTCGACACCACCTCGGAGAAGATGCCGAAGGCCGGCAGCACGAGGATGTAGACTTCCGGATGCCCCCAGGCCCAGATCAAATTCATGAACATCATGACGTTGCCGCCGGCTTCGTTGGTAAAGAAGTGGAAGCCGAGATAGCGGTCGAGCAGCAGCATCGCGAGCGTGGCGGTGAGAATCGGGAAGGCCGCGACGATCAGGAGGTTCGAGGCCAGCGTGGTCCAGCAGAACATCGGCATGCGCAGATAGTTCATGCCCTTGGTCCGCAGCTTCAGCACGGTCGTGACAAGATTGATGCCGGCCACCAGCGTGCCGACGCCGGAGATCTGCAGCGACCACGCGTAATAGTCGACGCCGACGCCCGGCGAATAGGACAATTCCGACAGCGGCGGAAAGGCGAGCCAGCCCGTGCGGGCGAATTCGCCAATCACGAGCGAGAGATTGACCAGCAGCGCGCCGGTCGCGGTCAGCCAGAAACCGACCGAGTTGAGCGTCGGGAAAGCCACATCGCGTACCCCGAGCTGGAGCGGCACGACGAGGTTCATCAGCCCGATCACGAACGGCATCGCCACGAAGAAGATCATAATGGTGCCGTGCGCTGAGAAGATCTGGTTGTAGTGCTCGGGCGGCAGATAGCCCTGCGACTGGTAGGCGACCGCCTGCTGGATCCGCATCATGATGGCGTCGCTGCCGCCGCGCAGCAGCATCACCGAGGCCAGCAGGATGTACATGACGCCAATGCGCTTGTGATCGACGCTGGTGATCCATTCGTGCCAGAGATAGGGCAGATGCCCCTTAACCACGACCCAGATCAGCACTGCCAGGATCCCGACCAGCACCACCGCGCCCGCGATCAGCGGAATGGGCTGATCGAACGGGATAGCCGACCAATCGAGCTTACCGAGCATCGTGGCCTCCACTGTGCGGGCGGCCGGCGTCGGAGATCAGCTCCGGCCCCGGCCCTGGCGGAATGTGCTGGGTCGCGATCAGGTCGAACAGGCGGGGATCGTCGAGCCGGTAGACCGGCCTGCCCTTTTCGACGCCCTGCTGCATCAGCTTCTTGTAGCTCTCCTCATTGAGGACAGCGTCGCTCTTCGCCGTGGCAGCCACCCAATCCGGAAAAGCGAGCGGCGAGATCACGTTGACGTCGAACATCATGTCCGGAAAGCCGTCGCCCGAGAAATGCGCCGACAGGCCATGCAGCTTGCCTTCGCTGTCGGCGCGCAGGTTCAGCTTCGTCACCATGCCGTTCATGGTGTAGATCATGCTGCCGAGCTGCGGGATGAAGAACACGTTCATCACGCTCGACGACGTCAGCTGGAAATTCAGCTCCGCACCGGCCGGCACGGTCAGCGTGTTGACGGTGGCAATGCGCTGGTCCGGATAGATGAAGAGCCATTTCCAGTCGAGCGAAACCGCCTGGATGCGGACCGGGCTGCCAGTCCCCGGCACCGGTGCTGCCGGGTCGAGTTGGTGCGAGCCTATCCAGGCGACCCCGCCGAGCAGGATGACGGTGAGCGCGGGGATCGCCCACACCACCATCTCGACGCGCCCCGAATAGACGAAGTCGGGCTGGAAGCGCGCTTTTGGATTGGAGGCGCGAAACCAGAACGCAAAGACCAGGATCGCGACAATGGTCGGCACCACGATCGCCAGCATGATGAAGACGGAATCGACCAGGATGGTGCTGTTGGCCGCAGCCACAGGCCCTTGTGGATCGAGCAGATTCATCGGCAAGCCACTGGCGATTGGGAAGCCCCGGGACAGAGCCTAGCGCGGGACAGGCTCCGGCAGCAAACGCGGGCGCGTGGGCACGGTTCCTAAGCAGCGGCAAGTTCTTGGGCACACGTGCAAAGCCTGTGCTATCGTAATGAAAAAGCAGGGAGAAACGTTATGCGCCTGAACGACAAGGTCGCCATCGTGGTCGGAGCCGGGCAAAGCCCCGGTGAAGGCATGGGCAACGGCCGCGCCACCGCGCTGACCTTCGCACGCGAAGGCGCGAAGGTTTTATGCGTCGACCATCATCTGGAATCGGCGCAGGAAACCGCCGCCATGATCACGGCAAAACAAGGCATCGCAGCAGCCTTCAAGGCCGACGTGACAAAGTCCGCCGACATCAAGGCGATGGTGGCAGAGGCGCAAGCGCGCTGGGGCCGGATCGACGTGCTGCACAACAATGTCGGCGTCAGCCTGTCCGGCGGTGACGCCGAGCTGCTGCAGATCACCGAGGAGGCGTTCGACCGTGTCGTCGCCATCAATCTCAAGAGCTGTATTCTCGCCGCGAAAGAAGTGATCCCGATCATGCGCGCGCAGAACAGCGGTGCGATCATCAACATCTCCTCGATGGCGGCGATCACCACCTATCCCTACGTCGCCTACAAGGCGACGAAGTCGGCGATGATCGCCTTCACCGAACAGCTTGCCTACCAGAACGCCGAATACGGAATCCGCGCCAACGTCATCCTGCCCGGCCTGATGAACACGCCGATGGCCGTCGACACCCGCGCCCGCGAATGGCACAAGACCCGCGCCGAGGTCGAAGCCGAGCGCGACAGCAAGGTGCCGCTGCGCAGGAAGATGGGCACCGGCTGGGACGTCGCGAATGCCGCGCTGTTTTTGGCGTCGGACGAGGCGAACTTCATTACCGGCGTGACGCTGCCGGTGGATGGCGGTGCCAGTGTGAGGCGGGGGTAGGTGAAGCGAGCGCCGTGCCGCTTCCTTCTTCCCTTGTGGGAGAAGGTGGCGCTGGTCTAATGCGTCACCCGCCAGATCGTGCCGTTGCCGTCCTCCGACACCAGCAGCGCCCCATCCTTTGCCACGGCAACACCGACCGGCCGCCCCCATACCTCGGTATCGCTCACCACGAATCCCGTGACAAAATCCTCATACTCGCCGGTCGGCTTGCCGTCCTTCATCCGGATGCGGATCACCTTGTAGCCGGTGCGCTTCGACCGGTTCCAGGAGCCGTGCTCGGCGGCAAAGGCGTCGCCCTGGTACTCGGACGGAAACTGCGTGCCCTGGTAGAAAATCATGCCGAGCGAGGCCGAATGCGGCTGCACCAGCACATCGGGCACCGTCACCTTATCATTGAGGTCCGGCCGCGCGCCGGCATGGCGCGGGTCTTCGTTGCCACCGATGTAGAACCACGGCCAGCCATAGAAGGCGCCTTCCTTCACGCTGGTGACGTAGTCAGGCACGAGATCGTCGCCGAGCCCGTCGCGCTCATTGGTCGAGCACCAGGGCAACCCGGTCTGCGGCTGGACCGCAAGTCCGACGCAGTTGCGGATGCCGGTGGCGTAGATCTTCCGCTCCTTGCCGTCAGGAGCGAAGGCGAGCACGGCGGCGCGCTCGGTTTCGCTGGCCCAGGCCGCGCCGAGCGGCTGCACTTTCGACCACGCTTCCAATCCGCCCGGCGGCGTGCCCATGCCCTCGGCGACGTTGCTGAGCGAGCCGACGGACACCAGCATGCGCTTGTTGTCAGGCGTGAAGACGATGTCGCGGGTGGAATGGCCGCCGTCATGCGGCAGGCTGGCCACGACCGTCTCCGCCTTGCCGCGCGCCTTGAGATCTCCGGCCTGATAGGGAAAGCGGACGACGCTGTCGGTGTTGGCGACATAGACCCATTGCGGATTGTCACCGTTCGGAAAGAAGGCGATGCCAAACGGCTGCCTCAGGCCGCTCGCAAAGACCTCGTTGGTCGCGACCTTGCCGCCTTCGCCGGCGCGCAATACGCGGATGTTGCCGGCGCGCGTCTCCGCGACGAAAACATCGCCGTTCGGCGCAACCCGCACGATGCGCGGGGCGCGCAGGCCCTCGGCGAAAAGCTCGATCTTGAAACCTGTCGGCACCTGGAGCACGGCCTCTGGCGGACGCGGCACCACGCGCGACGAACTCGCAACCGATCGCGTGGCGCCCGGCCTGACCAGATCCTGCGGCCGGATCAACCTGACGGTGCCGGGCTTGTCGGCCTGCCAATCGCCGTAGGCATCCTTGCCCTGCAGTACCGGCTCGGCCCGCGCGCAGGTCGCAACCGCGACCAGCCAGCCTGCGGACATCGCCACGACCGAAATCCTGTTCTTCACGTCGTTCCCTCCCGGCCTGCACGTGTCGCGCGTCAACGCCGATCGACCCACAAACGTTCTGCGACAGGTCAATCGCCTGCCGAATCCCACGTCAGCTCATGCCCGCACGATGTGCATCGGCGCCAACCCATCGTACTGGAAAATATCGCTGATCGGTGCGACACATTGTAAGGGCGGGGCCGCCGGTTGCGGTCATCAAAGCTGCGGCATTGGTGTCGCAATTGATGGGGTGATCATGTGGGGATCCATCGTATCGGAATGGGCGAGCCTGCTGCTCCGCTGGCTGCACGTGGTGGCGGCGATCGCCTGGATCGGGAGTTCCTTCTATTTCATCGCCCTCGACCTCGGCCTCAAGCCCAACAGCGACCTGCCCGACGGCGTGCAGGGCGAGGCCTGGCAGGTCCATGGCGGCGGCTTCTACCGGATCATGAAATATCTGGTGGCGCCCGCCCAGATGCCGGACGATCTCACCTGGTTCAAATGGGAGGCCTACACCACCTGGCTGTCCGGCTTCGCGCTGATGGTGGTGGTGTATTATCTCGAGGCCGATCTGTTCCTGGTCGACAAGTCGGTCCTCGACCTCACGCCATTCCAGGCCGGACTGTTCAGCTTCTGCAGCCTCGCGCTGGCGTGGCTGCTTTATGAGGGCGCCTGCCGCACCGGGCTCGCGCAGCGCGAGCTCCCCTTCGCCATCGGCGGCTATCTGTTCCTGGTCGCGTTGACCTATGCTTTCGCGCACGTGCTGAGCGGGCGCGGTGCCTTCAACCAGATCGGGGCACTCATCGGCACCATCATGGTCGCCAACGTCTTCACGCTGATCATCCCGAACCAGAAGAAGATCGTCGCCAGCCTGATCGCGGGACAGGCGCCTGATCCGAAACTCGGCAAGACCAGCAAGGAGCGCTCGGTCCACAACAACTATCTGACGCTCCCCGTCGTCGTGCTGATGATCAGCAACCACTATCCCCTGCTCTACGCCACGCGCTTCAACTGGATCATCGTCGCGATCATCCTGGCGCTCGGGCCTGTGATCCGCCACTTCTTCAATGAGCGGCACGCCGGGCGCAATTCGCCGTGGTGGGTGTGGGGCGTCGCAGCGGCCGGCGTGATCGCGATCCTCTTCCTCTCCGCGGCCGGCCCGCGCGAGGTCAAGACAGCCGCGCTGTCGGCGCAGCCGACGCTCGCCAATGTCGAGGAGATCGTGATGTCCCGCTGCAGCATGTGCCATGCGGTCGAGCCGGTCTGGGCCGGCATCGTCACCGCGCCGAAGGGCATATTGCTCGATGCGCCCGAGCACATCCATCGCAACATCCGCCTGATTGGCCGGGTCGCCGCCTGGTCCAATGCGATGCCGCCGGGCAACATCACCGAGATGACCCGTGAGGAGCGCGCCACCCTCGCCGCCTATATCGAGCAGGCGCGCTGACCCCGTGACGCTTCGGAGCTGCATTTCGCGGAATGAAAATCCGCAGCTCCCGCTGAATTGAAAATGACTTGACCGCCTATCCGGCGTAGACAGGAGCCGCGGCCGCTGGCGCGGCCTGAAGTCATTTTGCATTCGGGGATAAGAACAGTGGCCCTCAAGAACGTCATCGGTATCGACCACGCCGTGGTCATGGTTCAGGACCTCGACAAGGCCGCCGAGAACTACCGGCAGCTCGGCTTCACCCTCTCGCCGCGCGGCACCCACAGCGCGCATATGGGCACCGGCAACTACACCATCATGTTCGACCCTGACTATATGGAGCTGCTCGGCGTGCTTGCCGCGACCGAGCACAATGCGCCCGCGCGCGCCTTCCTCGACAAGCGCGGTGAAGGCATCGAGCGCATCGCCTTCACCGCGGTCGATTCCACCGCCGGCGCGGAGGAGATCCGCGCACGCGGCCTGGTGCCGATCGGGCCTACCGATTTCGAACGGCCGGTGACGTTGCCGAACGGCGAGGTCTCGGCAGCGAAATTCCGCACCTTCATGTGGCCGACCGCGGAAGCGCCCGGCGGCGTACGCATTTTCGCCTGCCAGCACAAGACCCGCGAAACCGTGTGGATCCCCGAGCTGATGAAGCACGCCAATGCGGCCAAGCGGATCAAGCAGACGCTGATCGCGACGCCCGAACCCGCGCAGGAGGCCGCGCATCTGGGACGGCTGATCGACCGCGAACCGAAGACGGAAGCCGACGGCGCGGTCACCGTGCCCTCCGGCGGCGATCGTGCCGATTTCGTCTATCTGACGCTGGACCAGCTCGGCAAGCGCTATCCCGGCGTATCGCTCGCAGGTCTCTCCGAACGCGGCGGCGCGGCCCTGGTGCTGGTAAGCGGCGATCTCGCCGCCACCGAGAAGGCGCTCGGTTCGGCCGCTGTGCGCAGCGGGGCCGCGATCTGCGTGCCGCCGGCCAAGGCCAACGGGACCCTGCTCGCCTTCGTTGCCGGCTGATTTGAACTAATTCTTTAACAAGCGTTTACCGCGCGGCCCTAGGATTTCAGGCTATCCACGCCCGAGGCCTAGCGCATGTTCAAAGAGGAATCGCCGATCGCCTACGACGCGCCGGCCGAACTGAAGAAGTGGCCGTCGCTGAAAGGCGAGAGACAGAGGCATCGCGGGCCGCCCTATATGGTCTACAACGGCACGCTCGCCGACTGCGTCCGCGAGCTGATGGGAAAACCCATCAAGGGCATCTCGCTCTACGACATCATGACGAGGCCGCAAGCCGCGTTCGACCAGACCGTGCTGTCGCCCGGCGATGCCGCCGAGATCGCGATGCGCAAGGATTTTCCCAAAGACTAGTTTCTAGGACTAATTCGAGGCGCGCCTGCCGGCAGGCTTCCCCCGCTGCCTGGACGAGGATTCCGTCGGCGCATTCAGGAAGACCGCCGGCGTACCGCGCTTGACGTGGTCGCCCAGTGTGCGCACGTCCCAATTGGTCAGCCTGACGCAGCCGTGTGACGCGGACTTGCTGACCCTGTCGGGCTCCGCCGTGCCGTGGATGCCGTACCCCTGCGCCGACAGACCGATCCAGTACGAACCCACCGGATTGTTCGGACCCGGCTGGACATCGAACGGCTTTTTCGATTTGACGCTGCTGAACTTGTAGTCCGGATTGTAGTGATAGGTCGGCTTCTCGTTGGTGCTGGTGACCTTGAGCGTCCCGCTCGGCGTCGGACGGTCCGGACTGCCGATTGACGCGGGATAGAACGCGAGCAGGCGGCCGGCCGAGTCAAACGCCTTCAGCGTCTGGTTCTTCTTGTCGATCTCGAGCCGCGCAACGGGTGGCAGCTCTCTTGGTGCAGCGACATTCGCAACGGCAATCGTCTCGCCGGCCTTGTCGAAAGATTTGCCGGGATTGAGGGTGCGAAGCAGATCACCGCTCATGTGGAATTTTTCGGCGAGCCCCTCGAGCGGGCTGGTGTAGCTCAGCGCCTTGAGCGATTTCATGTCCTCGAGCTTGCCCGGCAACTCCTTCAGGAACGGCCCCTTCACGTCGGCGTCGGCGATCCTGTAGTCGACAATCGCGGGACCTTCGCTCGCCGCGCTCAGCCTGTCCCAAAGCTCCGGCGCGATCGTCTTGTCGGATGCGATACCGTTCTGCTCGGCGAATGCCTTCAACGCTTTCTGCGCGTTCTCGCCGAACTTGCCGTCGATTTCGCCGGGCGAGAACTGCGCACGGTCCAGCATGATTTGAAGCTTGACGACGGATGCGCTGATCTTGTCGGTCGCCGGCTGTTTTGCGGGACGCGCAGCGTCGTTCACCGCTGCTGCATCGAGATTGGCCGCGAAGGCCGCACCGGTCAGTCCCAGCGAAATCACGGCGCTGAATATCAATCGCATCATGTCGCTTGTTCCAATTCGAAAATGACCCGCACAAGTGCGGGCAACTCCTGTTCGGGAACACCGTAGTAACACCGGCGGAACCGGTAGAATCGCAGCTTCGCCGCAATTGCAGTTAACAAGTCCTTGTCACCGGCGCCGCCGCCGGCCACTCATCCCACAGTTTGCATCCCACAGTTTGCATCCCACAGTTCGAGGTTGTCCACGCAATGCGATTTGTCGTCGCGGCTTGCGCCGCGTTTCTGGTTCTGATGTGCGACCTCGATCCGTCGACGTCCCGGCAAACATCCAGTTTCGATCACGCCGTTCTTCAAAACACGCAAGCCTCGCCACTTGTTCCGGTCGTCGAGCTGTTCCTCGCAAGCGTGCAGGCCCTCGAGCTCGCCAATGCGCGCGCGGCCTATGAGGAGACGCCCGAGCCGCCGCGTGTGGTCGAACCTGTCGCGCAGGCACAGGTCTCCCCGACTGAACGCTTCTGCCACGCGCTTCGTGAAGCCGCCGAGGCCAGCGGCATTCCCGTGCCGTTCTTCGCCCGCCTGATCTGGCAGGAGAGCCGCTTCAAGTCGAACGAGGTCAGCCAGGCCGGCGCCCAAGGCGTCGCGCAGTTCATGCCGGAAACGGCGGCGGAGGTCGGGCTCGATGATCCCTTCGATCCGATGAAGGCGCTGCCGGCATCGGCAAAATTCCTGCGCAAGCTCCGCGACGATTTCGGCAATCTCGGCCTCGCCGCCGCCGCCTATAATGCGGGCCCGGGCCGGATCCAGAAATGGCTCGCCAAAGAGAGCGAGCTGCCGCGCGAGACGCGCGACTATGTCCGCATCATCACCGGCACCAAGGCCGAGGAGTGGACCGAACGGGCGGAAGCCCTCGCGATCCGGATCGACCTGCCGCGCGAAGCGCCATGCGAAGGCATCGGCAGCCTCTCCAAGACGAAAGATATCGCCTGGGTTCCCGTGAACCTGACGCCCTCGGTCACGACCATCATTCGCAAGGCCGAGCAACTGGCGGCGCGGTTGACGGCCAACCGCGCGCGCAAGCGGCTTGCATCCCTGATCCGGAAGAGCACCCACGGCAAGGCGCGCAGCATGATCGCCGCGCGCGCGGCGGGAAAGAACGCGAAGGCCCGCGCCATCCGCCTCGCATCCAGCGAGCGCTAACCGGTCACACCGGTTTCTCGTCGTCGGTCACCGGCGACGTGCTACTCCGCCTTGATGTTCGCGGCTGCGACGACCTCGGCGAGCTCCCTGGTCTCCTTCGCGATCTTGGCGGCGTAGTCGGCCGGGCTCAGCACACTGACGACGCCTTGCGAGCCGAGCTTGTCCGCGACCCCCGGATCGCTGGCAGCGGCGACGATCTCCCGGTGCAGCCTCTCCAGGATCGGCGCGGGTACAGCCTTCGGCATGAAGAAGCCGACCCAGAACGAGAGGTCGAAGCCGGGATAACCGGCTTCCGCCACGGTCGGCACCTCGGGCAACGACGGCAGCCGCTCGGCTGACGACACCGCGAGCGCGCGCAGCTTTCCGGCCTTCACCAATGGCACCGCGGAGAGCGGATCGAACACCGCCAAGACCTCCTGCGCGAGGATGCCGACCTCGGACGCAGCCCCACCGCGATAGGGCACGTGGATCATCTTGACGCCGGCCTTCTGGCTGAGCAGCTCCATGGCGAGATGGGCGAGGTTGCCGTTGCCGCCCGAGCCGTAAGCGAGCGCGCCTGGCGCAGCCTTCGCCGCGGCGACGAGATCGGCGACGGTGTTGACGTTGGCCGTCTTGGGATTCTCCGGATTGACCACGAGCACGAGCGGCGCCGACACGATTGTCGTCAAGGGCGCGAAGTCTTTTTCCGGATCGTAGCGGATATCCTTGAACAGCGTCTTGTTGAGCGTGATGGTGGACGAGTTGCAGGCCAGCATCGTGTAGCCGTCAGCTTCCGCATGCGCGACGCCTTCGGCAGCGATCATGCCGTTGGCGCCGGCGCGGTTCTCGACCACGAAAGGCTGTCCGAGCTTGTTGCCGAGACGATCGGCAATGATGCGCGCGACGACGTCGACCGGACCGCCGGCGCTGAAGCCGACCATGATCTTGACCGGCCGCACCGGATATTTTTGCGCGAGGGCCTCGCTCGTCACGCACAATCCGGCGACGATCGCCAGCAGGCGAAGCGTTCGTTGCATTCGGTCTCTCCCCAGACGCTGGCGGCCGCTTTTGCCTGACGCGGCACATTCGGCGATCATGATGGGGGGCCGCGCCGGATTGCGCAATCGCGTTTGCCCGCCGGCATTCCGCCGCGCGGCACGTCAGAGCCGCATCCAAAACAAAAATGCGAAAACAACCCCATGCACAGTAGCCGGTCCCTGGGAGAACAAGAACTTGCGCGGTCAGAGACTTGCACGGTCAGAGACTTGCACGGTCAGAGACTTGCACGGTCAGAGACTTGCACGGTCAGAGACTTGCACGACGAGGATTGCGCACCACGCAAATCCGTTTGACCCGTCGGGCAAAACACTGGCATGATGGCAGCATCGCAACAATCGCCAGCATTCAGGCCGCCCGACCACGGGGCGGATCACGGCGATCGCGCGTAAGCTCTTCATCCACATCCCGAAAATCCCACAAGCGCGCCAGGCGAGCGATTGATTTCGCGCGCCATGAACCCGCGCCGGCAAAGGACAAAGCACATGACGACATCACCGGAACACCACGGCATGCCGGCGCTTGCGGCAAACGCTCGCGGCAGCCTCGCCGCGAGCCCGCGGATCAAGCTCACCAAGCGGCGCATCGTGATCAAGCATTCGGACCCGCAAGCCGCCGAACCGCTGTTGGCCGAGGCGCTCGGCGCCGCCGACCTCGACGCGCTGCACGGTCTGCTGAAGCAATTGGTGAAGGCCAGCGCGATCGGACGAAAGCCCGACGAAGCCAATCTCGCCTTCATGATCTCGATGGTGAAGAGCATCGCACCGAAGGATTCGATCGAGGCCATGCTCGTGGCGCAGATGGTGTCCATTCACATGGCGTCGATGCGCTCTGCCTGTCGCCTCGCCTGCACCGACGACATTTCGCAGCAGGAGAGCATTACCCGCGCATTGACCCGGCTGGCCCGCACCTTCGCAGGCCAGATCGAGGCACTCAGCCGCCACCGCAACAACGGCGAGCGCGCGATCACGGTCCGGAATTTGTCGGTGCAGGATGGCGGCAGGGCGATCCTGGGCAACGTCACCCAGCACGCAAGCCTGATCATCGCGGAGCCGGACGCTGCGATTGAGGCGGGACTGGTCCCGTCGCGGGAGGTCGGCGACTGCGCACAGGCCGAATCCAGGCAAGGCGCCAACGCATGAGTGGCGATCACATCCGCAACACAGGCGCGATGATGAGGAGCCAGCGCTGCGGCGCCAACACGCGTAGCGGCACCGCCTGCCGCGCGCCGGCAGTGCACGGCAAGGCCCGTTGCCGCATGCACGGCGGCGCCCGGAGATCGGGCGCGCCGAGGGGAAATCAGAATGCGCGGACGCACGGCGAGTTCACGGGTGATGCAGCCGCTGAACGAGCGCAGGATCGGGCCGTGCTGAATGATGCGTTGAAGCTCCTTGGAGAGCTGCCGTGAGTTGCCGAATAGCCCATAAAGGCGATGCACCGTAGATCGCAATCGTCGTTGACGAACGCGGTTGTGGAGACCCGCAATCAACGCCCCCATGGACTAGCCCTAATCATTATTTCCACGTGCTTGTAAGGGCCAATCCGCAAGTCGGTCTCACGTCCGCAATGGGTCACAGGGGGCTGGCGACGCAAGTGCAGCCCGGCGTCCGATTTACCAGCGACAGCGGACATCATGACGCCTGAACCGCTGTTCGGCTTAGGGCCAGAGCCAGACATTCATTGGACTCGATCCAAGTCAAATTTCAATCTAGGATAGCGCGGAAAC
>NZ_JADPJG010000022.1 GCF_023073335.1 Bradyrhizobium sp. 21 | reverse complement strand
AGCTTGGCACCGGCCTGCCTCAGGCCGTCACTCAGTGACTTCGCATCGTTAGCAGCATAGTTCAAGCGCAGTGCGCCGTCCCAGTAGTCGTTCACGCCGACCGCCAGCACGTAGAGACGCGGCTTGACGCCTCCTTCGGACTGCACCGATGTCACGACGACCTCGGCAGGTTCTGATGCGATTAAACCCGCTTCGTTATACGCAAGTACCGCAATCCGGTTCTCACCTGGCGTCAGTCCGAGAGTCCGACTCACTTGAAGCGTCTTGTTCGGCAGGCCCGATACCAGCCCTGCGGGCGCGTCGCTCATTCGCTTGATACCGCGCTCCTCAATGCCCAGCGTCACGCCATTGACCCGCCACTCGACCTTGCCGATCCCGCCACCACGATCGGTAATGGTTGCGTGGATCTCGAGCGAGCCTGACGACGAGACGCCCGCAGCCGGAGCATCGACGGCAACCTTCGGCGACGCGCCGCTCGCCATGACCTTCTCAAGATCGATCTGGGCAGCGGCCGCCTTGACCTTTCCGCCCGGATCGCCCGCCAGGTTTTCGCGAACCAGGTCGGGGCGGTACAAGACGTTGTAAACTTGATCTACCGAGGAGACATCGAGCCCTCGAACGAGGCTCAGAAAGCGCGCCGCCTTGGGGCTCGAAATGTCGAAAAATCCTTCCGGGGTGATGGTCAGCCAATCGCTGGCCGAAAAGAAAAAGGTCGAGGCCAGCAAGCTCCCGGTCTTGCTGTTCCAGACGTTCATGGAACCGTCGCCGCTGGTGGAGGCGATCCTGTCGAGCGCGATCATTCGAACGCTGCTGACGCCTGCTTTGTGCCCGGGGAAGGTGCGTAGGAAGTGCCCGGTCGCCAGGTCGATCTGATCGACCGAAGCATCGGTTCTGCCGACGAGAAGTGTCTTGCCGTCAATCGATGCATCCATCACAGAAGCGGCAGCAACGCTGTCTTCAGGCCTGCCGTCGATGCGGCGAATGGGCTTACCCGTCTCCAAGCTGACCAACTGCATAGGCCAACTGTCCTGTCCTCCCGTACCGCTGTTCCGGGTTACCGCTCCGGACGGAACGACGAAACGGGCGTCAGACACGCCGGAGAGTCCAATCGTTTTAATGATCTTGCCGCTCTCGAACGAAAACCGACTGACGCTTCCGCCGAACTCTCCTTCCGTGACAAAAAACTCGTCCTCAGAGACAGCGGGGACGATCCGTGGCGCGCCTCGATTGAGGACATTGTCCACTTCTGGCTTCTCCAACTGGATGCTGGTGATGGCTCGACCGTTCGACGCCTCGAAGAGGGTGAGCTGAAAATCTTTTGCGAGAACCGCAATTCTGTCCTTCCTGCTCGAACCAGCGAGTCCTCGAATCTCCCCTGAGCCCAGAGTGACCTCTCGAACGACTTTGTTTGAAGTCAGATCTATGGTTCGGACACGACCTCGAGTGTCACCGACGATCAGCGAATTCGATAGGACGAGAGAAGCTGTGATCTCGGCCTCGTTCTGGAACGTCGACAGGACCCGCCCGCTGCCGATATCCAGCTGAGCAACGAAGTCCTTGGCCACGACCGCCGTGATGCGATCGCTGATTCGGTAATTGTTCGTGGCAGCGACGCCCGGGGCGGAAAAGGTTCTGAGGAGCCGGCCCGATTCGATGCTCCACAGTTCCACGCGTGATTCGCTGGGACTGCCATACACTGCAAGCGAGCCATCCGTCGACAAGGCGAGTTGCCCATCCGGCTTGAAGGCATCGCCTGATATTTTCCTGCTGCTGACCCGCTGGCCTGCGCCGAACAAGATGTTGATGGCACCCTCGGTGAGGTACGCGATCCCCTTCCCAGGAAGGCAGATGATCTCCGATTTTTCGGTGGGCATCTCTACCTTCTGAAGCCGCTGCCCGGTGTGGGTATCGTGCGTGTAGGCCGATACGGTCGTTTGATCTTCGTTATAGGCAGTCGAAACAGCGATGAATCGGGCTCCGTTGTCGATGAAGCAGGCGGAATCCCATTCTGAATTCGGATACTTTCGAATGAGCTTGAATGTTCCCTCTTCCACTAGTCGGCTAGGGAATTCCTTGGCACTAGATAATAGAATTGCCTTGCCATCGAAGACCGCAACGTTCGATATCACCTCGCTTTTTTTTCCCGGCGCCCCCATATAGACGCGTTCGGCGGATTTCGTCAGTTTCGTTGTTGGCAAGTCCCACAACTCCCAACGGAACTCACTGCCGAAATAGAGGGCCTTCCCGGTGCGCAAGAAGCCCACACTATCCGGCGGAATCTCTTGTGGAAACGACTTCAACGTCCGATTTGAAAAAGCAGACAGCATCTTGGCCGGTTGACGACTCCCAGTGCCCGCGGCGATGAAGGCGTCGCCCTCAGGGCGAAACTTCAGGAGATTGGTGCCGCCTTCCGTGCCCACATACGTCCGAATCAATTTTCCGGACGCGACATCCCAAAGCTTGACCGTACCGTCTTTGCCGCCGGAAATGATGAGGTGGCCGTTAGGAGAAATGTCGACGCCGATGATGCCGCCCGCATGAGAGGTCGAAGCCACGATCTCGGCCTGTGAGGGCGACTGGGCTCTTGCACCGAGCGCACTCGACAGCGTGAGCGCGGCCGCCAAGGTAACTTGGGAGATCCTCAAAGGTAGCCCTTTCCTGCTTCTCTTCTAAGACCACACGAGGTCCGACATCGCGCATACCTCTCTTACCGGGATGGATGGCAACACATCCGCCGCCGGCGCCTTCATCATTCCTGCGGACCGCCCGCCGCTATCTCATGCGGGTCTGACGGTCCTGCACGACATCCAACCGTCTTTGCCTTCACACGCGACCCGCACCCAAGCCTCTCTCGACCAGACGACACCAATGCGCACTGCAAGCATCGCGCCGATGAGGCTTCATAGAGACCAGAACGACGCTCCCAGTGCGAAGAAGAACAATAAGATCCAGAATATGGAAGCGCTGACCTCACGTTCCAAGGCAGTAGCCGTTCGGCTGATGGCAATAGCGGATCTTACATGCTTTCCGCTCAAGACAAAGAAATTGCTTCCGACAGCGTCACTGCTCACATTGAGCGCCCAGTCAAACGCCAGAATCGCAAAACGCAATTCTTGCTGCCCAACGGGGCAGCACATGCATTGGATATATTGAGAATAGAAAGCCATGAAAGTTTCCATTCAAATCGACAGCCGGCTCGCCGCTCGCTGACTTCATTTGCGGCGGTGGAGAGGTCGGACACACTACCAGTCGATAGGCCGCCTAGACCCTCCTCTTTACGGCCGCCCCCCTCGTGAGGTCACCGCGAGCTGCCCGCCTTGCGTTAATCTCGGGACGAGCCAGCGTACGGACCGGCGTTGCGGATTGCACATCCCAAACCCGGAACTTCTCGTCGTCAACAACCAGCAGCGATCGACTGTCGGCGTCGAATGCCACGGCCGCCGAAATGGCGTATTGCGAGGGAGACGACCTCTTGAGGATCTGTTCGGTCCGGCCAGACGCAACATCCCAAATGGTCAATGTGCCATCAAAAGCCCCTGATACGGCGAGGCGGCCATCCGGCGACAGCGCTATGAGCGAACTTCCTTCGGGAGCGTTCTCCTGGGTCCGCAAGAGCGGACCGCTTGCACCGTCCCATAGCTTGGTATGACCTTTATAGTCGCGCGTGACAGCGATATCGCCTCGCGCTGAATAAGCGATCATCTCAACGCTTCACCGTGACCTATGTTCATCAGGAGCGCAAAGGGCGGCCGCGCGGGGGCCTGCGCCAATGCTTTCGGAATCGCTACGTGCCCGACCAACACCAGCAACAGAAGGGCGGCTATCTGCCTACTCATTGCGTCCTCACCAAGCTGGTCTCTGCGATGTACCCGATGGCCTTTCCGTCTCGTGCGACCAGGATCCATCCTTGATCGGTTGAGACCAACGTGACCAGCGCCCCCGTGGGGAGTTGGCCCAGCTTCCTACCGGCTCCCATGGTCTGCTCATAGAAATCCGCAGGCGCGACCACTACGTGGGTCGGCTTGGTCGGGATATTTGCAGCCGGCACCGAAGCACCGACCGGCAGCAGGGTAACCTTGGACGCGAGCGGAAAGTTCGAGCCGACGATGCTCATCTGCGGCACCTGCCGCAGCTTGAAGGCATCAAAGGTCAGGTCCGGCAGGTGGCGGTCGACGTATTGCGCGAGTTCGGTCACGTCGATCACGCCATCATTGTTGGCGTCCGCAGCATCCATGCCGGCGAGCAGCGTATAGGTGAACACGCCGTGGCCGCGATAGCCTTCAATCGCGGGCTTGCTGTCGGTGGTGGCGGTCAAAACCGTCCGGCCGATTGCCCGCGTCATTCGGTCGATCGCGGTCTTCTCCTCGATGCCACGCATCGCGACCTTGTCGCCAACCAGCGAGCCGCTCTCGCAGGCATCGACCAGCAATACGCTCTTCTGCGCTCTGATGCGGGAGAACCAGTCCTGCAGTTTGTCCTGCCCGATGCCCTTCTTCGTGATCGAATCCTCACCCGTATAGCGGAAATCCTGCGGCAGGAAATAGAAGCGCGCATCCACCGTCTTGCCGTGGCCCGCGAGGAAAAATACGAACACGTCCTGTGGACGGACTTGCGTGGCTAATTCGCTGAACACGGCGTCGAGCTTGCCGGCCGTCGCGTCCGCATCAAGCACGGTTCTGATCTCGACCCGCTCGTACAGCTTGCTGCCGGCCTGCTTCAGTCCCTCGCCCAGAGACCTGGCATCCGCTGCCGCAAAGCTCAGCCGCAATGCACTGTCCCAGTAGTCGTTCACGCCCACGGCCAGAACGTAGAGACGCGGCTTGGCGCCTCCTTCGGACTGCACCGATGTCACGAGGACCTCAGCAGGTTCTGACGCGATTAACCCGGCTTCGTTATAAGCAAGCACCGCAATCCGGTTCTCACCTGGCGCCAGTCCGAGAGTCCGACTCACTTGAAGCGTCTTGTTTTGCGGGGCCGATACCGAGCCTGCGGGCGCATCGCTCATTCGCTTGATACCGCGCTCCTCAATGCCCAGCGTCACGCCATTGACCCGCCACTCGACCTTGCCGATCCCGCCGCCTCGATCAGTGATCTCAGCTTCAACCGTGACCTGCTCACCTTCAACCGTTGCTCCCGCTGCCGTCAGGATGGATAGGCGCGGCGCGTTACCGCTCGCAGCAGCCTTGGTCAGATCGAGCCTCGCCGCAGCCTCCCTGACCTTGCCCTGCGGATCGCCGGCGAGCTTTTCCCTGACCAGGTCCGGACGATAAAGCTGGTTGTAGAACTGATCGATCGAGGAAACCTCGAGGCCGCGCGCCACGTTCAGGTTCTGCGCCGCTTTGGGCGATGAGGCATCGAAGAAGCCCTCCGGAGTGATCGTCAGCCAGGAGTCGTCGTCGAAAGCGACGATCTTAACGCGCTCCTGCCCGGTCGTCGCGTCCCACAGCCTGAGCGTCCTGTCGAAGCTCGTCGACCCGAGGGTGCGACCGGTCGGAGCGAACGCGACGGCAGACACATAGTCAGAGTGGCCCATCAGCGTGCGGAGTTCCCGACCGCTCGCGGCATCCCACAAGTTCAAGGTCTTGTCCCTGCTCCCCGATACGACCGTGCGGCCATCGGGCGAAAACGCGGCAGCGACCACGCCATAAGCATTCCCCACCAGGGTACGCAGCTGCCGCCCGCTGGGCACATCCCAAAGCTTCAGATGAAAGTCGGAACCTCCCGACACGATGGTGCGCCCGTCAGGTGAAACGGCAGCAGCGGCCACAGGAGAAGTCCCGGTCAGGGTACGCAGCTCCTTGGCGCTCGCCACATCCCACAGCTTCAGGGTTGCGTCCTCGCTTCCCGATACAACGGTGCGCCCGTCCGGCAAAAAGGCAACGGCATTGACCCGGTCAGAATGGCCAGTGAGCGTATGCAGCTCACGTGTGCTCGCTGCATCCCACTGCCGCAAGGTCTTGTCGTCGCCGCCCGACACGATGGTACGGCCGTCCGGCGAAAACGCGACAGCACGCACCGAATCGGAATGCCCGGTCAGCGTGCGTACCACCCGTCCGCTCGCGAGATCCCAGACTTTCACGGTTTTGTCGTTGCCCCCCGTCACAACGGTGCGGCCGTCCGGCGAAAACGCAAGGGTACGCACCTCACCCACTTGCTTCGTTGACGTGCGGACCCCCTGCCCGGTCGCCGCATCCCAGAACTTCAGGGTCATGTCTTCGTTGCCCGTAACGATCGCGCGCCCATCCGGTGAAAAGGCAACAGCATTGGACACTATGCTGGAGCGCCCGGTCAGCGTGCGCAACTCCCGGCCGCTTGCCACATCCCACAGCTTCACGGTCTTGTCGGCGCTCCCGGATATGAGGCTCCGCCCGTCGGACGAAAATGCAATGGAGTGCACGCTATCGGAATGCCCACTCAGCGTCCGCAACCGCTTCCCGCTCCCGGCATCCCACAGCCTTATGGTATTATCGCTGCCTCCCGACACGATCGTACGTCCGTCCGGGGAATATCTAACGCTGTACACATCGTCGGAGTGCCCGGTCAGAGTTCGCAGCGGCCGCCCACTCGCCACATCCCACAGCCTGAGCGTCCGGTCGCGACCTCCGGACACGACGGTGCGGCCATCTGGAGAAAATCCGACGGCAAACACCCAGTCAGTGTGCCCTTTCAGCGTCCTCAACTCTCGCCCGCTCGCCGCGTCCCACAGTTTCAGGGTCTTGTCGTCGCCTCCCGACACGATCATGCGCCCGTCCGGCGAAAACGCGACGGCGGACACGTAGGAAGAATGCCCGGCCAACGTCTGTAGCTGACGTCCACTCGCCACATCCCACAGCCGCACGGTTTTGTCGTAGCTCCCCGACACGAGGGTGTGCCCGTCCGGCGAAAACGCGACCGAGGTCGCGGACGCTTCAAAGTTAGGGGCAGAATGGCCCGTCAATGTTCGGAGCTCGCGCCCACTCGCCGCATCCCAGAGCTTCAGGGTATTGTCGCCGCTCGCCGATGCAACGGTAGTCCCATCCGGCGAGAAAGCGATTGCAAGCACATTGAAGGTGTGCCCACTCAATGTGCGCAACTCCCGCCCGCTCGCCGCATTCCACAGCTTCAGGGTTTTGTCGTTGCTTCCCGATGCGAGGGTCCGACCGTCCGGAGAAATCGCAACTGCATTGACCGAGCCGGAATGCCCGATCGTGACCACGACTTCGACTTTGCCAGCAGTATCTTGTGCACGCCCGTAAACCGACGGAAAGCAGAGCAGCAACATCACCAAAGCAGAAGTGCACAGCCCTGCTGCAAGGGTCGACGCGCGATAGGTCAGCGTCATGCCACGGGCAAGTTCACGGTTCCTGAGGGCACCAGACAAGGCGTCTATGGTGACCTCACGGACTCCAGTGATCGTGTGGCATTGTCGCTCCAACATGCTAGTCGCCTTTTCCGCTCGCACGGGTGGTTTGAACGATCCAATCAACGAATGACGATACTCGCGTGAACACCGCGTAGGCGCGTGGATAATCACAGCCCTTTCGGCCGTAGCTGACGATGCCGATCTGGGTCCATCCGGTGGGACCGCCGGGCACGACCAGCGCGCCGCCGCTGTCGCCATTGCAGGACGTCTTCCTGCCTAGTGGGTAGCCGGTAGCCGGCGCAAACCTGCGAGCCGCGGATCAGGTCGCCCCACGTCGCTCGACACTCATCCTCGCGCACGATCGGAATGTCTACCTGCCGGAGACGGGACTGAACGTCGTGAATATCCCATTTGGTATATCCCCAACCCGTGACGACGGCGCAGTCTCCAGCCTGTCCGAATTGCCGCTCCAGCCGCTTGGTCTCAAGCTTCACGATCTGGTCCGCGTTGACGTCGAACGGCCGGTTGAGCTTCACTAGGGCAAGGTCGTTTCCGTACTGGAAGGAGCGATACTCCGGATGGACCATGAATTTCGCGACCTTCCGGCGGTCCCCTCCTGAAGCAAGGTCACTCGTTCCGTGGACAACCAAGATCTGCGCAAGTTCCGCATCGTCGTCAGGAGCACAATGGGCCGCGGTCAGCGCCCACTGCGGATGGATCAGGGAGCCGCCACAGAAGTGCCGGCCCTTGAGCTGAAGCGACACCTGCCACGGCCAATCGCCTGGGCGCGCCTCTTGCCCCCCGATAATGCGCGTTTCGATGCTTTTGTCGGGCATGGTGCAAGCGAAATTGAGTGCGTTCCTGCGCGTAAGCGCGGGTACAGAGTAGAGTTGCGGCAAGCAAGGCAAGGCGAGACCGTTTCACGTCCTAACCTCCCATATCACTCCTCACTGCGTCAGCAGAAATGTCGCGCTGGTGTAGGCAACCTTGCGACCCGACTTGAGCTGTGCGGCGATCGCCTGACCGACATTGACCTGATTATTCAGCGTCGGATAAATCGAGCGGTCATCGAACTTGAACAGGTTCCCTATGCTGCCGGCCAGCGACCATTCCTCGCTGCAGACTGCGACGACCGTTTGCAGGCCAGGCTGGCCCATGAGCGCAAGCTTCGCCTTCGCGTCCGATCCGGGCAGAAAGCTCGTCTGACCAGCCCGCAAGCTCAACTCCTTCTCCAGCCTGTTGGGGTAGAGCACCGTCGCGTTGTTTTGCGCATCAACGCTCAGCAGCGTCAGCTTGCAGCTGCGCTCGGGCGTCACCGTCAGGGCCAATTCGTCGCCCATCCGATAGCTCGCCTTGGTAGTTCGCAATTGGAGGCCGAAAGAGCTGGGCGAACCGCTGAGGCCGAGCAGGCCAGGGGCGGGAGAGCCCGGCGGACCGGCGGCCGGTGACTCGGCGGGAGAAGGATTGCCGCCGACGACCGTCGGAGGCGCGTCGGGTGCAGGGATCGGCAGGATCTGCGGTGGCACCGTTGCAAGCTGGCGCGCTACGACACGGATGGGCCGATCTGCCGTGGCCCAAACCGCCCCCGGCTGCTTGGTCATGACCACCTGGACCTGACGGGCGATTTCGTCCGAACTGTCCTTGTAGGTATCGAACGGACCGGATTGCTCTACGGCGCGCCCCTTCAAGATCGGAGCCTTATCGGTGGTGGCAAAAACCTTGATGAGGTTCACGCCGGCGGGGCCGCCGACGTTCAACTTGAATTTCGCGTTCGCACTCGGCACCTGGTAGACCCTATTGCCGCGCAGTAGGTTGTCGGGGGCGAAGCGGTTTGGAAACAACATCGTCGTATGGCCGGCCGCGTCAACGTTGAGGATTGTCACGGAGGCGTCATAGCTCGTGCGCACGAACAAGGTGAGATCTTCGTCGATTGCGTAGGTCCCATCAGCCCGATTGGTCCAGACGTCCACGCCGAGCGTGGAAGCCGGCGCGGTCAGGTTGAGCAACGGGGCCTGTTGCACGGTGATCTGGCGAGCTTCGTCCCCTTCAGCCGCCCAGCCCTTAACGGACAAGGCGGCCAGAAGCACCGCTCCGCCGACCAGCCAAACCCCGCGCCGCCTTGGATATGCAAGTGACATTGCCTTCTCCGTCAGGTCGTTCAAATCGCCTCGCCGAAATCGGGAGACAACGTTTGGTCTAACCATCGGGATGGATTTCCCGTTGGATTAAGAAGCCTGTGCAATGGGAGAGTGGTTCAACCGATGCGATCGCCCCCATTTACGCAAAGTGCCGGTCGCGGGCGGTACCGCGGCCGCTCAAATCCCGCGGCCGCCGCCCCCAAAGAGCGACGCCTTTCAGGCCCGGCATTCCCCCATACCCGCCTCTGGCCGCAAATTCTCCAGGAGATTTCGGACAGACGCAAGATCAACTTTCCAGCGCGGGATCGCAAAGGAGCCGACCCGGACCAATGCACAGTTACCGACGGGCGACTGGACCTCGATCGAAACGCCCGCAGACAGTCGGGGGGCAATGCGCCTGTACGGAATGGTCCGCCCGAACATTTCCGACCAGAACCCAGCCCTGCCCTTATTAACCACCGCAAGAGAGGTTCTGGTCGCCCGTCCGGTTTCAACAGGATGCTGAAGCGCGGCGATTCCTGTACGATCGCTTCAGTTTTTCAGTTTTCGTACTGAAGCTCGGACCCTTACTGAAGCCTCAACAGTGCCTGCTCCCTGGTGTAACCGAGTCTCTTTCCATTCCGGACGACAAGTACCCAGCCGTCAATCGACGGCATGATGGAGACCTGGGCTCCTACCGGCAGCTTATCGATCACCTCACCACCGGCTTCTGCTGCCGCAAACACATCGGCCGACTTGATGATCACGTGGGTTGGCTTGCCCGGGATCTTCTCGGCAGGCCCTCCATTCGATGCGACGGCCCTTAGAACAGAAGTTCTGTTGATCAGGGCAAAGTTATTGCCAACGATGCTTCTCTGCGGGATCTGCCGCAGATTGAAGGCTTCGAACGAGTAGTCCGGTACCTTTCGATCGATGTAGTCGGCAAGCTCTGAAATCTCGATCAGGCCGTCATTGTTGACGTCGGCGTGGTCCATGGCGTCGAGCAGCGCGTAGGTGAACACGCCATGGCCGTGGTAACCCTCAAGAGCCGGAGCATCATCCGTCGTTGCGGTG
>NZ_JADPJG010000038.1:21083-85598 GCF_023073335.1 Bradyrhizobium sp. 21 | reverse complement strand
GATCGAGGTCCAGACCGGCTCCTATCTCGGGGAAGACGACATCATCCGGATTGAAGACGACTATCAAAGGTCGTAACCAGCAAGCTCCGAAGCACGCGATCCGGGCCGAAAGAGTGGTCTCTTTCAGAGGCTTAGGGCCCGGAGAACGTGTAACTTTTTGAATCAAATCGTGTCCGGCCCGTCAGGGCGGCATTCGCCACAAATGTGGCGACCGTGCTAGAAGCGGCCGGGGATTTGCGTTGAATCGGGGTTTGCTCAGATGAGTTCCAAAGGGTCTGTACCGGCAAAGGTCGGCTTGCGCGTCGGCGTCATTGGCGCGGGCGTGATGGGCAGCAACCATGCGCGCGTGCTCAGCGGTCTGCCCGGCATCACCCTCGTCGGCGTCGTCGATCCTTCGCCGGCACATCGCACCCGCGCGATGGAGCTTGCCAATTGCGCCAGCTTCGAGACCATCGACCAGCTCTTCGCCGAAGGCGTCGATGCCGTCACCATCGCGGCGCCGACCCATCTGCATCACGAGGTCTCGCTCGCCTGCATCGCCAAGAACATCCACGTGCTGGTCGAGAAGCCGATCGCGTCCACGGTCGCAGAGGGCCGCGAGATCGTCACGGCTGCGCAAAAGGCCGGCGTGACGCTGATGGTCGGCCATGTCGAGCGCTTCAATCCGGCGGTTGCCGCCGTCAAGCAGGCGATCGCGGGTGAGGATATCCTCTCCATCGCGATCACGCGCGTTGGCCCGTTCCCGCCGCGCATGTCCAATGTCGGCGTCGTCATCGATCTGGCCGTGCACGACATCGATTTGATCCGCTGGTTCACCGAATCCGACATCGTCGAGGTGCAGCCGCAATTGTCGAGCGCGGTCGCCGAACGCGAGGACATCGCGCTGTTGCAGTTCCGCACCGCCAACGGCGTGCTCGCGCACATCAACACCAACTGGCTGACGCCGTTCAAGGCGCGCAGCGTCACGGTCGCGACCCGCGGCAAATACGTGATGGGCGATCTCCTGACGCGTCAGGTCACCGAATGCTTCGGCTTCAAGCCGGACGGCAGCTATTCGATGCGGCATCTGCCGGTCGGCCATGACGAGCCGCTCCGCGCCGAGCTGATCGCGTTCCTCAAGGCCGTGCGCAACGGCGAGGCGCCGGCGGTCACCGGTGACGAAGGCGTCGCCAGCCTCGAGATCGCGACGCAGTGCCTGGAAACGCCGTCCCGCCCCGCAGCCACCTCGCCCGCCCGCAAGGGTCCGCGCCGCGTCGCGGGCTGATCTCTATCCATGTCGACCGCTCAAGAAGCGCAAGGAAATCGGCAAGCCGCCATGAACCAGCATCTGCGTCCCGAACCCATTCCCTTCATCGACGTCGGCTCGCAGCGCCGCCGGCTCGGCGACGCGCTCGATGCCGCGGTCAAGCGCGTGCTCGACCATTGCCAGTTCGTCAACGGCCCCGAGGTCGCCGAACTCGAGAAGCAGCTCGCGGCCTATACCGGCGCCAAGCACGTGATCGGCTGCGCCAGCGGCACCGACGCGATTCTGATGGTCATGATGGCGAAGAATGTCGGCCCCGGCGATGCCGTGCTGTGTCCGTCCTTCACCTTTATCGCGACCGCGTCGCCGGTGGCGCGGACCGGCGCGATGCCTGTTTATGTCGACGTCGACGAAGCGACCTTCAACATGAGCCCGGAGTCGCTGAAGCGCGGCATCGCGACCGCCCGCAAGGCCGGCCTCAAGCCCGTCGCGGTCATTCCGGTCGATTTGTTCGGGCAGCCGGCCGACCACGATTCCATCGCGGAGATCGCCAGGGCCGAAGGCCTGTTCGTGCTCGACGACGCAGCGCAGGGGTTTGGCGCGAGCTACAAGGGTCGCAAGCTCGGCACCTTCGGGCTCGCCACCGCGACCAGCTTCTTCCCCGCCAAACCGCTCGGCTGCTTCGGCGACGGCGGCGCGATCTTCACCGATGACGACGAGCTTGCGGCGACGCTGCGCAGCATCCGCGTGCACGGGCAGGGCGTCGACAAATACGACAACGTCCGCCTCGGCCTGACCGGCCGGCTCGACACCATGCAGGCCGCGATCCTGATCGAGAAGCTGAAGATCTTCGACGACGAGATCGCCGCCCGCAACAAGGTCGCCGAGCGCTATGCGCGAGGACTGAGCAATGTCGTGACCGTGCCGCGGCTTGCCGCCGGCAACACTTCGGTCTGGGCGCAGTACACGATCCGCCTGCCTGAAGGCACCGACCGCGACGGGTTCGCTGCCGCGCTGAAGGCCCAGGGCGTTCCGACCGCGATCTATTACGGCAAGTCGATGCATCAGCAGACCGCCTACAAGCAGTATCCGGTCGCCG
The DNA here is from genome assembly GCF_023073335.1 of Bradyrhizobium sp. 21. GTDB lineage: Bacteria > Pseudomonadota > Alphaproteobacteria > Rhizobiales > Xanthobacteraceae > Bradyrhizobium. The sequence continues at coordinate 83,256 of NZ_JADPJG010000038.1, read as the reverse complement.
ACGGCGGCCTGCCGGGCTGCGAGAGCCTGTCGCAGGACGTCATCAGCCTGCCGATGCACCCGTATTTGAGCGAGGCCGACCAGGAGCGAATCATCGCCGCCGTCCGCGGCGCGCTTGCGGGCTGAGGCTTACCTCTCCCGCTTGCGGGAGAGGTCGTCGCGCGAAGCGCGGCGGGTGAGGGCTCTTTCCTCTGGGAGAATGTCCCGTTGCGGAGACACCCTCTCCCCAACCCTCCTCCGCAGGCGGGGGAGGGCGTGTATCTATGCTGCGGCTTGCACCTAGACCTTCTCTCGCCATGCTCTAAAACAGACGGATGCTCGGACGCATCTTCACGGTCGGTGGTTACACGCTGCTCTCGCGGCTGACGGGATTTGCCCGCGACATCATGCTCGCGGCGATCCTCGGCGCCGGCCCCGTGGCCGATGCCTTTTTCGTGGCGCTGCGGCTGCCCAATCATTTCCGCGCGATCTTTGCCGAAGGCGCCTTCAATGCCGCCTGGGTGCCGGCCTATGCGCATGTCCATGGCGAGCGCGGGGAGGGGGCGGCACGGCTGTTCGCCGACCGCATCTTCACGCTGCTGCTGGCCTCGCAAATGGTGCTGCTGATCGTGGCCTGGCTGTTCATGCCGCAGGCCATGAGCATTTTGGCGCCGGGGTTTTCCGAGGATGCCGAGCAGCGCAGGCTCGCGATCGAGCTGACCCGGATCACCTTTCCCTATCTGCTGCTGATCACGCTGGTGACGCTTTACGGCGGCATGCTCAACGTGATGCAGCGTTTTGCCAGCGCCGCGGCCGCCTCGATCTTTCTCAACATCTCGATGATGATGACGCTGGCGCTCGCCGCCTGGTTTCCCAGTGCGGGGCATGCCGCAGCCTGGGGCGTCCTGATCTCGGGCTTCCTGCAATATGTCCTGCTCGCGGGCGATCTCGCTCGCCATGGTGGCCTGCCGCGCTTTGCGCCGCTCAGGCTCGATGAAGATGTCCGCGCCTTCTTCAAAGCGTTAGGACCCGCCACGCTGGGCTCGATGGGTACGCAGGTCGCGCTGTTCGCCGACACCATCATCGCGACCTTCCTGCCGGCCGGCGCGCTGTCGGCGCTGTACTATGCCGACCGTCTCAATCAATTGCCGATCGGGGTCATCGGGATCGCCATCGGCACGGTGCTGCTGCCGGAAATGTCGCGCCGGATCACGGCCAATGACCATGACGGTGCGATGAAGGCGCAGCGCCGCGCGTTCGATTTCACGCTGCTGTTCTCGATCCCGTTCGTCGCGGCCTTCATCACCGTCCCCGAGGCGATCATGCGTGCGCTGTTTGCCCGCGGCGCGTTCTCCAAGGCCGATGCCGCCGCCGCCGGCGCGACGCTCGCGGCCTATGCCATCGGCTTGATCCCGTTCGTGCTGATCCGCAGCGCGGTCGCGACCTTCTATGCCCGCAAGGACACGGCGACGCCGGTGCGGGCGTCGCTGACCGGCATCGCCGTCAACGTTGCGCTGAAGGTCGCCTTGATGGGATCGCTCGCCCAGATCGGCCTGGCGCTGGCGACCGCCGTCGGCGTGTGGACCAACCTGCTGCTGGTGCTGTTCTTCGCGGTGCGGCGAGGCTTTCTCGTGCCGGACCGGGCCTGGCTGTTGTCGCTCGCCAAATTCCTGCTGACCGGGATCATCCTGGCGGCAGCCTTCTGGCTCATCGCGCGCTTTGGCGGTCCTTCGTTGGGCGCGACGCCCTTCCGGGACGAATTGACGCTGCTTCTGCTGGCCGTCGGGGGCACGATCGTCTATGCGCTCGCCATCCTCGCCCTGTTCGGCCGCCGCTGGCTGGTCTCGCTGGTGCGGGGCTAGCTTTTTCATATTTTCAACGCATTGACGGCTCGACCTTGTCGGCATGGGCCAGTCTCGATCGTCCTTGGATCGACACATCTCGGAAGTGCGGCGGATGGACCCCGCACAATTGACGTGATGCCGTCACCTTGAGCCGGCAAAAATCGAACCAGGAGCACTGTTTATGAGGATCACCGTCGAAACCAACGTAGCAGCCCCCATCGATCAGGTCTGGCGCGCCTATACGACGCCGGCCGACATCATGAAGTGGAACGCCGCGTCCGACGATTGGCATACGACCAAGGCGACCGTCGACCTGCGAGAAGGCGGTACCTTCTCATCTCGCATGGAGGCCAAGGACGGCAGCATGGGCTTTGACTTCGCCGGCATCTACACGAAGATCGTCGAGCACAAGCGGATCGAATACGCGTTCGGCGAGCGAAAAGCCGAAGTCGAGTTTGTGCCCGGCCCGAAGGGCATTGTCGTCCGCGTTGTCTTCGATGGCGAATCGACGCATTCGGTCGAGCAGCAGCAGGGCGGTTGGCAGGCAATCCTCGACAACTTCGCACGACACGTGGAAGCTCAGCAGAAGAAGGCGTGAAGGCGTTCAGGGGAAGAGAGCGCCGGAACTAGGGGCTCGCCCCCAGGATGTAACTGACGTTCGCACATCTCTTGATTTTGCGCGATTGCCGTGGTACTGACGTCTCATGATCAAATCGTCGCGCAAAATCAACTCCATGCACATGACCCGCTTCGGCTGGGCCGTGGGAGGAGTCGTGCGCTAGAATTCGACGACGACATCTTTCCACCAGGCCCCGCCGGCATCGGACGGGGCCTTTTATTTGGTCACGCTTCCTGCCGGCACAACAGCAGGAGCATCCGATGCCACCCCAACAGACGGACATCACATCCGAGGCCGAGGGGCTCCCCGTCGAACTTGTATCGACGTGGAGCATCCCAGGCTTGCTCGCGCGATACTGGCGTGCGCTCCAAGACTGGCGCTGGCGGGAGGGCCCACAAATCGCCTTGCAGGACCTGAGTGACAGGGAGTTGATGGATATCGGCCTGACGCGTGGCGAGATTGACTACCTCACACCGGAACGCGCTATCGACAGGCTGAGAGATCGCGCCACGGCTCTATGGAGCCGAGCGGGGATGTAAATGATCAAACGTACGGTTTTTCAAGCATGATTCCGTTTCTTGAGCGACTCGATCACGCAAGCAAAGTGCTTGTTGCTGGCTGTGGCGGCGGCTTCGACGTTTTCGCCGGGGTTCCGCTCGCCCAGCATCTGACGGCGCAGGGTAAGCAGGTGGTGTTCGCCAGCTTCTCCTTCACGAATTTGTGGCTGTGCGGCGGTGAGCGTATCGGGGAGACGATTTGGCGCGTCGATCAGCGCGCCGCCGAGATTCCGTACTTTCCGGAGAAGTGGTTGGCTGAATGGCTCGGCCGCCGCGAGCAGCTCGTGCCGATCTACGCTTTTGCCAAGAGCGGCGTTCGTCCGCTCGCAGCTGCGTATCGCGCGATTATCGACCGCCACGACATCGACATGGTCGTCCTGGTCGATGGCGGAACGGACAGTCTCGTGTTCGGCGACGAGCCCGGCGTCGGCAGCGTCGTCGAGGACGCGGTCTCGCTCATCGCCGCCGATCAGGCCGCGGGCGAACGCGTGCTGCTCGCTGCGATCGGCTTCGGCGTGGATCACTATCACGGTGTCTCGCATCATGCGTTCCTGGAGAACACGACCCGGCTGATTCGCGATGGTGGGTTTCTCGGCATGTTTTCGCTGTCGCAGGGCAGTAAGGAGGCCGATGCATTCCTCGATCTGGTTGACTACGCCAACCAGCGTCAGCCCCAGCACCCGAGCATCGTCTGCAATTCGATCGCGAGTGCACTGCGGGGTGAGTTCGGCAACTATCATGCCACCAACCGGACCAGTGGGAACGAGCTGTTCATCAACCCGCTGATGACGCAATACTGGACGTTTCAATCCTCAGCGGTGGTTCGCCGCATGGCCTATGCGAGCCAATTGGCCGCGACCGAGCGTGCCGAGGACGCCCGCAGGATCATCGATCTTCACAGGGAGACGAGTGAGCTGCGGCCTTTCCGTCGTATCCCGCTCTGAAACACAAGGGTGCCGGACAATTTTTCGCGGACTGCGTCCAGCTAAACCCGTTTGCCTTGCCAGTTTTTCCACGGCAATATGCCGGCAAAACAACCATGAGAAACGGGACGAGAAAATGGCGGCTCCCATCAAGTTCGGCGTTGGCCAAAGCGTGTTGCGCAAGGAGGATGACGCGCTGATCCGCGGCAAGGGCCGCTATACTGACGATTATGCGCCGCAGGCCGCTTTGCGCTGCCTGATGCTGCGCTCGCCGCATGCGCATGCCAAATACACTATCGATGCGAGCCGCGCCCGCGGCTTGCCCGGCGTTGCGCTGATCCTGACCGCGGCCGACGTCGCCGATCTCGGCGACCTGCCGTGCCTGTTCAATCTCGAGACCGACCCGTTCAAGGGCCCGCCTTACCCGATCCTCGCCAAGGACGAGGTGCGCCATGTCGGTGATTCCATCGCCTTTGTCGTCGCCGAGACCATCGACCAGGCCCGCGACGCGATCGAGGCGATCGAGGTCAAATGGAGCCCGCTGCCGGCGGTGACCGGCCTCGTCAACGCGGTGAAGAAGGGCGCGCCGCAGGTCTGGCCGGACAAGGCCGGCAATGTGCTGTTCGACGTGTCGATCGGCGACAAGAAAGCGACTGAAGCCGCCTTTGCCAAGGCGCATGCGGTGGCCGAAATCTCCATCGTCAATCCGCGCGTGGTCGCGAGCTTCATGGAGGCGCGCGCCGCCGTCTGCGAATATGACGCCAAGCGGGATCATCTGACGCTGACGGTCGGCAGCCAGGGCAGCCATCGCCTGCGCGACATCCTCTGCCAGAACGTGCTCAACATCCCGACCGAGAAGATGCGGGTGATCTGCCCCGACGTCGGCGGCGGCTTTGGCACGAAGCTGTTTCCATACCGGGAATATGCCCTCTTGGCGGTCGCGGCGCGGAAACTGAAGAAGGCGGTGAAATGGGCGGCCGACCGCACCGAGCATTTCATGGGCGACGCGCAGGGCCGCGACAACGTCACCACCGCGAAGATGGCGCTGACTGAAGACGGTAAATTCCTCGCGATGGATTGCGACCTGATGGGCGACATGGGCGCTTATCTCTCGACCTTCGGCCCCTACATTCCCCACGGCGGCGCCGGCATGCTGCCGGGCCTCTACGACATCCAGGCCTTCCACTGCCGGGTGCGCACCATCTTCACCAACAGCGTGCCGGTCGATGCCTATCGCGGCGCGGGCCGGCCCGAGGCCGCCTATGTCATCGAACGCCTGGTCGATGCCTGCGCGCGAAAACTCGACATGACGCCGGACGCCATCCGCCGCAAGAATTTCATCCAGCCGAAGGCGCTGCCCTACAAGACGGCCACGGGCAAGGTCTACGATTCCGGCGATTTCGCCGCGCATCTGAAGCGGGCGATGGAAATCGCCGACTGGAAGGAATTTGGAAAGCGCGCCAAGCTCGCCAAGAAGAGCGGCCTGATCCGCGGCATTGGGCTCGCGAGCTATGTCGAGGTCTGCGGCACCATGGGCGAGGAGACCGCCAATGTGCGGATGGATCCGAACGGCGACATCACCGTCCTGATCGGCACGCAGTCGAGCGGGCAGGGTCACCAGACCGCCTATGCGCAGATCGTCGCCGAGCAGTTCGGCGTTGCGCCCGAGCGCGTGCACGTCCACCAGGGCGATACTGACATGATTGCCACGGGCCTCGGCACCGGCGGCTCGGCCTCGATTCCCTCGGGTGGCGTCAGCGTCGAGCGCGCCACGCGCGAGTTGGGGCAAAAGCTGAAGGAGATCGCAGCGCAGGCGCTGGAAGCCAGTGCCGGCGACCTCGAGATTACCGATGGCGTGGTCCGCATCGCCGGCACTGACCGCTCGATCTCGTTCGCCGATCTCGCCAAGCGGCCGGGCGCCGATCCGTCGAAGTTGAATGCGAGCGCGACCTTTGCCAGCGCCGACGGCACCTATCCCAACGGCACCCATGTCGCGGAGGTCGAGATCGATCCGGCCACCGGCATCATCAAAATCGTCAATTACGTGATTGTGGACGATTTCGGCAAGACGCTCAATCCGCTGCTCCTGGCCGGACAGGTGCATGGCGGCGCCATGCAGGGCATCGGCCAGGCGCTGATGGAGCAGGTGGTGTATGGCGCAGGTGATGGCCAGCTCATCACCGCGACCTTCATGGACTACGCGCTGCCGCGTGCGGCGGACGGGCCTGCCTTCGTGTTCGAGACTGCCAACGTCCCCTGCACGACCAATCCGTTGGGGGTGAAGGGGGCGGGCGAGGCCGGCGCGATCGGCTCCTGCCCGGCCGTCGTCAACGCCATCATCGATGGGCTCTGGCGCGAGTACAAGATCGACCACATCGACATGCCCGCGACAGCGGAGCGGGTGTGGATCGCCATCAACGAGCACCATCGCCGTCACAGCCTGTAAGCCCGAGCTCAATCGAATCATCCGGAGTGCGACGATTGATCGCCGCGCTCCGGATGGAATGAAATCTGCCTAACGGTGTTGGCCTCATGTGGGGTCAGCACGATCCTGTCAGCGAAAGGGATTTTGCGAATGAAGCGAGTGTTGGTTGTTGGCGGCGCGCTGCTGCTCGGCATGGGCGCGGTTTGGGCACAACAGGACTCCGTCAAGGAGGTCCAGACCCTCATGAAGGGTAATGGGAAGAACGCCGGCGCGGTGGCGGCGATCGTCAAGGGCGAGAAGCCCTACGACCAGGCCATCGTCGATACGGCCCTGGCGCAGTTCGAGGACACCGCCAAGAAGCTGCCGAACCTGTTTCCGGCAAGCGCCAAGGGCATGAAGCCCGAGGGCGATTACAGCGCCTCGCCGAAGGTCTGGGAGGACAAGGCCGGCTTCGATGCCAAGGTCGCGAGCTTCGCCAAGACCGTCGCCGAGGCCAAGGGCAAGATCAAGGATATCGATTCGCTCAAGGCGAATTTTCCCGCGGTCGGCAAGGAATGCGGCGGCTGCCACGAGACGTTCCGCGTGAAGAACGGCTGACGGAAAGACAGGCTACCGGAAATCAGGAAAGGGCGGCCTGCGAAAGCAGCCGCCCTTTTTGTTGCGTCGCGTGTCGCCGCTGGACGCAGACTGGCTTTCGTAGGACACTGCGAGTGAATGCTCCCGGGGGGCCATATCGTGCCGCGACTTGTCGTCTGCTTGATTGCCCTTCTGACAGCTGTCGCCTTGACGCCCGGCGCGACAGCCGCCGATGTCAAGGTGATGATCTCGGCCGGGTTCTTCAACGTGTACAAGGAGCTCGGTCCCGCGTTCGAGGCATCGACGGGGAATAGGCTCGTCACCACGCGGGGGCCTTCGATCGGCGATTCACCGGAAGCCATCCCGACGCGGCTCGCCCGCGGCGAGGAGACCGACGTCGTGATCATGGACGGGGCCGGCGTCGATCTCCTGGACAAGCGCGAGCTGACGCGTCCGGGCAGCAGGGTGCCGCTCGCGGAATCCTTCATCGGCATGGTGGTGCGCGCCGGTCAGCCCAAGCCCGACATCAGCACGATGGACGCGCTGCGCAAGACTCTGCTCGCGGCCAAATCCATCGCCTATTCGGATAGCTCGAGCGGCACTTATCTCTCGACGATCGGATTCAAGAAGCTCGGCGTTGCCGACGAAATCTCCGGCAAGTCGCGCAAGGTGCCCGGTCCGCCGTCGGGAGAACCCGTGGCTGCCGTCGTTGCGCGAGGCGAGGCGGAGATCGGGTTCCAGCAGGTCGCCGAACTGATGCATGTTTCCGGGGTCGATTTCGTCGGCACCGTGCCGTCGGACATTCAGCCGCCGACCCTCTATGTCGGCGCACTGTCCAGGAATTCGCAACATCCCGAGGCCGCAACCACCCTGTTGCACTTCCTTTCCTCGGCAGAAGCAGCGGCCGCCATCACGAAGGCCGGATTGAAGCCGTTGCCCGCGCATTGATGGCTGGGCCGGCTTCGCCCGGTCCATGGTCCTTGCGCAACTTGGGACGCGACTTGGAAACCGTACGTTGCGCGTCCGGGAATAGAGGCGGATTCCACGTCGGTTGATGAGAGTTGTCGGAACCGGCGCAGCCGATGCCGATTGCTTCACCGTCGCGAGAGCTCGCGCGGCGAGCACCTCCAACCGAGAACAGCGAGACAGGCCATGGCAAAACCGTTCCCGTCGAAAACCCACATCGGCAACCATATGCTGCATCCGGAAACGCTGATGCTGACCTACGGCTATGATCCGCAATTGTCGGAAGGCGCCGTCAAGCCGCCGGTGTTCCTGACCTCGACCTTCGTGTTCAAGACGGCCGAGGACGGGCAGGACTTCTTCGATTTCGTGTCCGGCCGGCGCGAGCCGCCGGAAGGGATGGGCGCGGGCCTGGTCTATTCGCGCTTCAATCACCCCAATAGCGAAATCGTCGAGGACAGGCTCGCGATCTACGAGCGCACCGAAAGCTGCGCGCTGTTCTCATCCGGCATGGCGGCCATCGCAACCACGATCCTGGCTTTCGTCCGCCCCGGCGATGTCATTCTGCATTCCCAGCCGCTCTATGGCGGGACGGAAACCCTGCTGACGAACACGCTTGCGCGCATGTCGATCGGCGCCGTCGGCTTCGCCGATGGTGTCGATGAAGCCGTGGTCAGCCAGGCCGCGGAAGAAGCCACACGCAAGGGCCGGGTTTCGATGATCCTGATCGAAACCCCGGCCAACCCGACCAACGGGCTGGTCGACATCGCGATGATGCGGCGCGTCGCCGAGACAATCGGAAAGACGCAAGGACACATTCCGATCATCGCCTGCGACAACACGCTGCTTGGTCCCGTGTTTCAGCGGCCGATCGAGCACGGCGCGGATATTTCCTTGTACTCGCTCACCAAATATGTCGGCGGCCATTCCGACCTGATCGCAGGCGCCGCGCTCGGCGCGAAAACAATCATGAAGGGCGTCAAGCAGCTCCGCGGCGCGATCGGCACCCAGCTTGATCCGCATTCCTGCTGGATGATCAACCGGTCGCTCGAGACGCTGAGCCTGCGCATGGAAAAGGCCGACAGCAATGCGCGCCTCGTGGCGGACTATCTGCGCGATCATCCCAAAGTGAGCAAAGTCCATTATCTCGGTCATCACGAGGCGGGCTCTCCGGCCGGACTTGTGTTCGCGCGGCAATGCTCGGGGGCGGGATCCACGTTCTCGTTCGATATCGTCGGCGGCAAGGCGGCGGCCGTGAAATTCCTCAACGCGCTGCAAATCCTCAAGCTGGCGGTGAGCCTTGGCGGCACGGAGTCGCTTGCGAGCCTGCCGGCGACCATGACCCATTCCGGCATTCCCGCCGACATCCGCCGAAAAATCGGCGTGCTCGATTCCACGATCCGACTGTCGATCGGCATCGAACACCCGTCGGATTTGATCGCCGACCTCGCGCAGGCGCTGAATGCCGCCGAACCTGACGTGTGACGCCTGCGCCAGCCGGGCGACGGAATCGAAAAGGGCGGCTGCGAAAGCAGCCGCCCTTTTGTTGGACAGTGCGAAAGGTTACTTCGTCACCTGACCACGGATCTCGCCGCCCGGATTGGCCGCGGTGTGGATGTTGACGTAGAGCTTGCCGGCCAGGAGATCGGCGGCCTGCGCGTCGGTCAGCGTCGCTTCGCCCTTGGCCGGGCTCGACGTCGCATTCGGGATCGCAACGGCGACGCCGGCGTTCTTGCCGGCCTCGGCAGGCCCATGGAAATGTGCGGCGGTGGCAGGGCCCGACAGCCCGGAATAGGTGACGGTCCAGGACAGTTTCTTGCTGGCGGCGTCGTAGTCCAGATCGGCCGTGCCGGTGCCGCTGCTGGTCGTTGCCGGCACCTCGGACTTGGCGTCGAGCGTTGCTTTCAGCTTTTCCGCGCTGGCCGAACCTGCAAAGGCAATGGCGCCGAGCATTGACATGGCGATGACGGTCTTGTTCATGACTTTTCTCCCTGCTGAACCCGTTTGGGCTGCCAAACTTTCAACAGCCGGCATTTCAGTTTATTCCCGTTCCAGGCCGCCGTGGGCTAAATTCTTCGTGGCTGGAGCGGCGCCGACTTCGGTCATAAGGTGCGCCGCGACGCACGAAAGGACTCATGTTGCGACGAACAATCACCGTGGCGCTGCTCGCCGCACTCGCCGCAGCCGGCGTCTATTGGTGGCTCAGTTCGCCGGTGGTGGCCGCCGTGAGCCCGGGGCCAGCCCATGTGCCTGACCTCGCCAACGGCGAGGTGATCTTCAATGCCGGTGGTTGCGCCTCATGCCATGCCGTCCCCGACCAGCCCGATCGCACCAGGCTCGGCGGCGGCGTCGCGATCAAGTCGCCGTTCGGAACGTTCTACGCGCCGAACATCTCCTCCGATCCGACCTACGGCATCGGCAAATGGAGCGAGACCGATTTCGTCAACGCGGTGATGCACGGGGTCTCGCCCGACGGACAGCATTATTTTCCGGCCTTTCCCTACACCTCCTACCAGCATGCAAAACGCGAGGACGTGCTCGATCTCTTTGCCTATCTGAAAACTCTACCGGCCGTTGCAGGAAAAGTGCGTGACCACGACGTGCCCTTTCCGTTCAACATCCGGCGCAATGTCGGCATCTGGAAATTCCTGTTTATGGACGGCAAGCCGTTCGTCGCCGACGGCGGCAAGTCGCCGCAATGGAATCGCGGCGCCTATCTCGTCAACAGCTTTGGCCATTGCGCCGAATGCCACAGTCCGCGCAACGTGCTGGGCGGCATCATCTCGGGCGAGCGCTTTGCCGGCGGGCCCAATCCGGAAGGCGAGGGATGGGTGCCGAACATCACGCAGAAGCGCCTAGGCGAGTGGAGCGCGAAGGATATCGCCTATTTTCTGAAGACTGGCGAACTGCCCGACGGCGACAGCGTCGGCGGCGCGATGACGCGCGTGATCAAGAACATTTCGCAATTGCCGGATGCGGATCTTGCGGCAATGGCGGATTATCTGAAGTCGCTGCCGCCGGTGGACGGTCCGCCGCGGCCCAAGCGCAAGGAGGGTGGCGCCTGACGCAGGCCCTTTCCAATTGACACGCAAGGGTGGCACCCGCATGTTTTGCTGCCGGTTGGAAATTGGAATTGCATCACGATGGGTTGTCTGGTCTTTACGCGGGTAGTGCCGATCGCTTCGACGCGTGAAGGTGCCGAACCGGATGCAGCAGGCCTCACGGCTCAACCGTTTGGTTGAGATGGCCAGCACGGCAAAGCTCCCGATCGTGCTCCATGGGCGTTTCCTGACGCTGTTTCGGGCCGCTCTCGGACAGGGCCAGACCGGCATCGACGCCTATCGGGACTGGCGCGCCTCCGAGCCCTTGGAGGCTGCCGACGAGATCGTCTACCGCACCATGCCGCTGCTCGTCGCCACGGTCGACCGGGCCGGGATCGTGGATGCCGACACCAAGCGGATGCGCGGCGTCGTCAAGCATGTCTGGTTGTCGAACGCGACGCGGGTCCGCGATCTCGTCGAGGCCAATCGAGCGCTTGAAAGCGCCGGCATCGACGCGCTGCTGATCAAGGGCGGTGCGCTGTTTGCACGCGACGAGAGCTACATGGCGAAGCGCATGACGGGGGATTACGATCTCCTGGTTCGCCGCGTTGAGGCGCCGCGCGCGATCGAGGTGCTGCGGCAGGCATCGTTCCGCAGCCATGGCATGAATGTCGAGCTGTTCTCGGAGTCCGATTTCGACCGCGACATCCATGCTGTCGCGATGTCGCGGGCCGGCTTCGGCCGTGCCATCGATCTGCACTGGCGCGCGATCTTCTGGCTCGACGACACCGGTTTTACCGAGGAATTATTCAAGACCGCCGAGCGGGCGAAACTGCTGACCCATGAGGTGCTGATCCCGGGCCTTGCCGAGCAGCTGGCAATCGCGGCCATGCGCCCCGAGCCGGCCGATCAGAAGGAGATGGTTTTCCGGGCGCTCGAGGTCGTCCATGTGCTGGAAAACTACGGCCACAAGGTCGATTGGGATCGCTTCCGTTCGATCGTGATGCGCTACAATGGCTGCCTGTTCGCGGCGCAATTGCTCGACGTCGTCGCGCGGGAGATGCCGGCGCTCGTGCCCGAGGGTCTGGTGAGCCAGTTGTGGCGCTACGCGCCGCCCGGAAAATCCATCGAGGTCGCGGTGCGCGCGGTGCCGTGGGCGCAGCGCACTCAATGGCAGCAGTTCTGGGGCGCCTTCTTCGCGTCATTGCGCGCGCAGTTCAAGGCGCCGTTTCGCGGGTTGGACTGGCTGAGGCTGCCGGGCGCGGCCATCGCCGCGTTCGATGCCAGCGTCACCCATTTTCCCTTGTTTCGGGACGCGATCCTGAAGCGGATCTGGCAGCGGGCGGCTGATACGACGCATCCGCTGCGCGGAAAAGGCGTCTGGTTCGGGCAGGGGTTTTCCATTCCCGAGGACGAGGGCCGATGGACCGACCATCAGTTCGCCGTCGTCGACGTGCCGGTCGACGGACGGTCGCAAACGTTCGCCGCGGTCGAGCTGGCAGTGATTCCGTTCCTGCCGCCGGGGACCGAGAGCTTTCGTTTCGCGGCCTATGCCGGCGCCAGTGAGGTGCTGCAGATGATGGCGGGGCGCAACGATCCGATGCCGTTCAAGGTTACACTGAATGCAAAAATTGTCGGCACGGACAAGCGCAAAATCGTCGTCGCGCTGCGGATGCACGATACCGGGCGTCCGATGGATATCAACCACTCGATCGACCACCGTCTGCTCGGGCTGTTCGTCAAGTCGGTGTCGATCGACGGCGTGCCGGTGTTCACTCCGGCGGCCGCTGCGCCTTGATGGCCTTGCGTAGCGCCATCAGTGTCTGGAGATTCTGAGCGTCCGTGTTGGTGCGGCCGCCATTGCCGAGATGAAGCCGGCGCCGGACGACGATGTCGTCGACATGCGCGATTTTCAACCCGTCCCGCTTGGCGCGGCCGAGCCACGCGATGAAGAAGGTCGCGGGCAGCGTTTCGTCGAACGGCCCGATCCGCTCGAGCGCGGCGCGCCGGATCAGCATGCATTGCTTGAGCTCGCCCGGCATGATCTCGACGGCCGGCTTGAGACGCGCGCGCAGCACCTCCGGTACGTCGGGGCTGACGAATTGCTGCACCTTGCCGAATGCGGCCTCGATGTTGCCGTCACGGTCGAGCAGGGCCAGCTGCATCTGAAGCTTGCGCGGCGTCCAGAGGTCGTCCGCATCGCAGAAGCCGATCAGCTCGCCGCGCGTCATCGCGAGGCCCTTGTTGACGGCGACGGCCTGGCCGCTGTTCTCTTGAGTGAGCGCAACGATGCGATCACCGAAGCGGTCGAGAACGCCGCGTGTGGCATCGGTCGAGCCGTCGTCGATGACGATGACCTCATCGGGAGGGATCGTCTGGCCGAGCACGCTCTCGACGGCCTCGGCAATGTAGGCCTCGGCATTGTAGGCGGCGATGACCACGGAGACGCGCATGCGGCCTCAGAGCTGTTCGAGCCGGCCGAGGAACGCGGCGGGAATCTGCATCGGCGCGGTGCCGGTGTCGGCGAAAAATACGGGCGCGAGCCCTGCGATCCGCGCTACCTTGTCGGCGATCTCGTTGGGCCATCCCGGCAGCTCGTAGGCCGTGGTCGGCAGCAGCGCGCGAAATGCGTCCGACGGCCGCGCCGGTGCGAATTCGGGCACGACCGCGCCGCGGCGGCGGGGAATGAACGTCGCGCGCAGCCTGCCGCCGCCGATGCGGTCGCCGAGATCGGCGAGGCTCAGCTCGTGGCGCGGCTCGCCGTTGAAATCCGAGACCGGCGTGGTTGCGCCGATGAAGCTTTGAAACGTTTCGACCAGGGCAGGGCGCAGCCGCGCCGAGCAGAACAGCGGCTCGATCCGGCCGGTCTCGCTGTTCACAGCGACGAAGTCGTCACCCGCATAGCGCCAGCCGGCTTTGGCGCAGGCCAGCGCCGCGGTGGTCTTGCCGCTGTGCCCTTCGCCCGCCAGCAGCGCGAAGCCTGCGTCGCTTCCCACTGCCGCGCCATGGACCGCGCACCACGGCGTATCGTGCATCATGGCGTGGATCAGCGAGATCGCCGGCCGGCTGCGGATCCAGGGCGGCGCCTCGCCCTTCGGCAGCCAGGCGATGCCGCGCTTTGCCGTGAGATCGACCGCGAACAGCACGGGGATGACGGCCGGCTGCCACACCGAATAGATGCCGTCCTCGATCAACAGGCGCGGTTTCTCGGCGGCTTCCGGCACGAGCGCCGAGAGATCATGGTCGGCGGCGGTGATGAAGCGCAGGTCGAGATCGATACGATCAGGCGTGCTCTGGATGTAGGCGGGCAAGAAACTGCCGGCCAAATCCTGCGAGGCAAAGCCGAGGCGTAAGCCGAACGGGCCGCAGCGGGCCGGTGTCTCGATCGGCGCCGGCGCTGCCGTGGCGAAGACCGCCGCGATCTCCTGCCGGATGAGAGCGCTAGCCTTCATGTGGCTCGCGCAGCGGCCAGCCTTCATCGCCGGCGTCATGCACGGGATCCATCAGCAGGAGCTCCCGCAGATTGTCGAAGCGCTGGAATTCCGGCGCGGCGAATGCGCCCGACAGCACCGGCGTCCATGTCTCAACACGTGCATCGGCGGCGCCTTCAGCGATAAGGCCTTCTGCCAGCATGCTGTCGACGAAGGCTTGCACCTGCGGCGTGATGGAGGCGGCATCACCGCCAGTCGCGGAAGCGCACGCGTTTGCGATCTCCTCAACCGTTCGGTTGGCCCTGAGGCCGAGCCAAATTTGCGCGGCGCTGCCGTCGAGGTTGTAGTAGACGCCATTCTGATAGTTGGCCAACACCACTTCACTATCAAATTGCTGGCTGATCAGCAGCGGCACCGACGTGGTGAGGGCCATGACTTGCTCGGTACTCGCTTCAATTCCAATGGTCGGACGCTAGCATAGGTGCCCGGCTGCGCAACCGCGCGGATTGCGCCAATTGCGGGCAACTAGCTCGCGCCGAACGCCTTGAAGGTGATGATGGTGAGGGTGTCCTGGATGCCCGGTAGCACCTGCACCTTCTCGTTGATGAAGTGGCCGATGTCGGTGTCGTTGTCGACGTAGAACTTCACCAGCAAATCGTAGTGGCCGGCCGTGGAGTAGATCTCGGAGGCGATCTCGGCTTCGGCAAGCGCATTGGCAACAATGTACGACTGGCCGAGCTTGCATTTGATCTGGACGAAAAAGGGAACCATTGCAGTCACTCCGAAGGCATATCTGGCGGCCAATAGGCCAAAACCGGCCGGATTTGGCAAGCGAACTTGCCGGAGGGGCCGGGGATAGGTTGCCGCGAGCGCAAATGCCAGTCCTACGAGGTCACGACCATGGCGGCGAACGCGTCCCTGAGGCGCCGCGCCAGTTCGACCTTGCGATAGGGCTTGGTTAGGACGACAGATTGCGCCTGCGCGCGGCCCTGCTCGACCAGGGTCTCCAGCGCATAGCCCGAGGTGAACAGCACCGGGAGACCCGGGCGAATCCGCCGGGCCCGATCGGCTAGATCCCAGCCGCTCATACCGCCGGGCATCACGATATCGGTAAACAGCATGTCGATGTCGGGATCGGCACGCAGCCGCTCCAGGGCCTCCTTGCCGTTGACGGCGGCGACCACGCGATATCCGAGAGCTTCCACCCTGCGAATGGTGGATGAGCGAACGAACGGATCATCCTCGGCGATCAGGATCGTCTCGTATCCTCTCGGCGCCGCCTCGTCGGCTTCCGGAAGGTCGGTCGGCGATCGTCCCGCCGCCGCGCGTGGCAGGTAGATCCGGACCGTCGTCCCCAGGCCCTTGTCGCTGTAGATCGAGACATGACCATCGGACTGCTTTGCGAAGCCGTACACCATGCTGAGCCCGAGGCCAGAGCCCTTGCCGACCTCCTTCGTGGTGAAGAACGGCTCGAAGGCGCGTTCGAGGACATCAGGCGTCATCCCTTCGCCGTCATCGGTGACGGAGATCAAGGTGTAGCTGCCGGATGCCATTTCGGGGTGCAGCTCACGATAATCATCGTCGATCGAAGCCGGTTCGGTGCTCAGCGTCAGATGCCCGCCGGCCGGCATGGCGTCTTGCGCGTTGAGCGCGAGGTTCAGCACGGCGGATTCGAGCTGGGCGCGGTCTGCGAAAGCCTGGATCGTACCGGGGGCGAACGACGTGCTGATCTCGATGTTCTCGCGCAAGGTACGCTTGAACAGCTTGAACATGGAATCGAGCAGCTGGCGGCAATCGATGGTCTGCGGTCGCAGCAACTGGCGGCGGCTGAACGCCAGCAGCCGCTGCGTCAGCTCCGCGCCGCGTTCGCCGGACTCGCAGATGTCGTCGGCAAACTGCCGCAAATCGGGCCGCGCCTTGAGCTGCTCGCTCAAATGCTCGGCGTTGCCGATGATGACGGTGAGCAGATTGTTGAAGTCGTGGGCAATGCCGCCGGAGAGCTGGCCGACCGTCTCCATCTTCTGCGCCTGCTGGAGCTGCTGCTCGGTCAGCTTGCGCGCGGTCAGATCGTGGACGATGCCGACATAGATCAGCTCGCCGTCCTGCCACGCCTGGCCCACCGACAGAGCCATTGGAAAGCTCGATCCGTCCTTGCGCAGGCCGACGGCCTCTCCGGTTGCGAAATGCGCATGACCGGTGGATGAGCGCCTCTCCTCGTCGGACATCAGCATGCCGATGTCGAGATTCATGACCTCGTCGGCGCGATAGCCGAACAGGCGTTCGCAGGCGGGATTGAACAGCAGAATGTGGGCTTGCGCGTCGAACAGGATGACGCCGTCGACCGCGGTCTCGACGATTGCGGTGAGACGCGTCATGCTCTCGCGCATCGCACGCTGGGCCTCGCCGACCTGCCGCAGCAGCAGCGTCGCGTCCCGGCTTTTGATTTCTTCCTCCTCCAGCGCGGCCTGGACCTTCTGGAGCTCGAACGCGGAAGGGATCGTCAGGATTTTTGGTAACAGCGGCCAGAGCGCGCCGGCTGTGAAAATCGACGCAACCGCGGTTGCCGCCTTGACCAGGCCCTCGATGCCGTAGATCGGAACCCAGAGGGTGTAGATCGACAGCACGTGGGTCAGGCCGCAGGCCATGATGAAGGCCGCGAAGGCCCAATAGACCCACCCGAACCTGAGGTCACGCCGCTTGGTGACGAGAATGGTGAGGGCAAACGGGATCGAGAAATAAGCGGCAGCGATGACGGCGTCCGAGACGACGTGGAGCCAGATCAGCTCTGGCTCCCACAGCAGGCAGATGCCGTGAGGTGAAAACATCGAGGAGTCGAGGAGACGTTCGAAGTAGGCCCACATGATACAATCCCGAGAGAATTGCGGGCCGAGGCCGGCCCGCAACGTGGCGTCGCTGGACGAATCCGCCCCTTAACGTGTCACTCGTCCGGACGGACGCCAAGGCCCGGTTGTGCCGCGGTGGTATTTTCTCGTACTGTGCTCGCTTGCGGGACGACAACGCCGCACAGCACTCGGTCCGACTGATTCGCCGCAACGCGATCTGCGGCGACGCAGATCGAAGCTGGTGCAGCTTGCTGGTGCTATGGCGGCGCGCTAGGACAGGCCATGACCTCGAAAAGCTTGGCTTCGAAAACACGGAAGAAAGCCCCATGACGACGCCCGTGGCGCTCACCATCGCCGGCTCCGATTCGAGCGGAGGCGCCGGCATCCAGGCCGACCTGAAGACCTTCGCCGCGCTGGGCGTCTATGGCGCTTCCGCCATCACGGCGCTGACCGCGCAGAACACCCGCGGCGTCACCGGCATTCACGCGGTGCCCGCGGAATTCGTCACGGCGCAGATCGATGCGGTGTTCTCCGATCTCGATGTCGGCGCAGTGAAGATCGGCATGGTGGCGCAGGTCGCCAGCATCGATGCGATCGCGGCCGCACTGGCGCGCTGGAAGCCCCGCCACATCGTGCTCGACCCCGTGATGGTCGCCACCTCCGGCGACCGCCTGCTGGCTGCCGAGGCGGTCGAGGCCCTGCGCAAAAAACTGATGCCGCTGGCGTCCGTGATCACGCCCAACCTGCCGGAGGCCGCCGCTCTCCTCGATGAGCCGATTGCGGCAAGCGAGACTGAGATCGAGAGCCAGGGGCGACGGCTGCTGGCGCTGGGCTGCCGTGCGGTGCTGATCAAGGGCGGTCACGGTGAGGGCGCCGAGAGCACCGACTATTTCGTCGATGCCAAGACCACGATCGCGCTTGCGGCTCCCCGCGTCGCCACCCAAAACACCCATGGCACCGGCTGCTCGCTGTCCTCCGCCGTCGCCGCGGGGCTCGCCAAAGGCGAGGATCTCGAGCGCGCCGTGCGCGACGCCAAGGCTTGGATCAGCGCCGCGATCGCGGCCGCCGACCGCTTCAGCGTCGGTCACGGCCACGGGCCGATCCATCATTTTCACAGATTTTACTGACGCTGGCTCTGCGCGGCGCGACCGATCCCGGCATTAACCAATAAGGCCGTGGTTTCCGGGGTTTTGCGGGCGACCGCTGCCGCTCCATGTCGCCTGATTGTCGCATGCGACTGATATTCGCGGAGAGGGCGAGGCAAGGTTTGATTCGTATTTGAGGGTGCCTCAAAGGTTCAATCGGTCATCCCCCTGTCACGGGATATTGTTACAGGCTGTCGCATGGGAAGTTACGATGTGAGTGACGAGAGCCCTGAAAGGCGCTTTCGCACGTTGTTTATCTCCGACGTTCATCTCGGAGCCCGCGGTTCACAAGCCGACCTTCTGCTCGACTTCCTGCGTTTTCATGATGCCGACACGATCTATCTCGTCGGCGACATCGTCGACGGCTGGGCGCTGAAATCGAGCTGGCACTGGCCGCAATCGCATAACGACCTGGTCCAGAAGCTTCTGCGCAAGGCGCGCAAGGGCGCCAAGGTCATCTACATCCCCGGCAATCACGACGAGTTCCTGCGCAACTATTACGGCACGCATTTCGGCGGCATCGACGTCGTGGAGAACACCGTCCACACCGGCGCGGACGGCAAGCGCTATCTCGTCATCCACGGCGACATCTTCGACCTCGTGGTGCAGAACGCGCGCTGGCTCGCCCATCTCGGCGACAAGGCCTACGACTTCGCGATCCAGATGAATCGCTTCGTCAACTTCTTCCGGCGTATGTTCAAAGTGCCCTATTGGTCGCTGTCGCAATGGGCCAAGCAGAAGGTCAAGAACGCCGTCAACTATATAGGCGCGTTCGAGCAGGCGCTCGCCGCCGAGGCGCGGCGCCACGACGCCGACGGCGTGATCTGCGGCCACATCCACTACGCCGTGATCCGCGACGAGGGCGGCATCCGTTACATGAATTGCGGCGACTGGGTCGAGAGCTGCACCGCGCTGGTCGAGCACGACGACGGCCGTTTCGAGATCATCACCTGGGCGGATCACGCGCAGAAGCCGGCACAAGTCCCGCAGGTCGCAGCCAGAGCTGCGTAACAGAGGCAGCCTGATGCGCATCCTGGTCGCGACCGACGCCTGGCACCCGCAAGTCAACGGTGTGGTTCGGACGCTGACCAAGCTCGCTGATGCCGCGGAGGCGCTCGGCGCCGAATTTACGTTCCTGACGCCGCAATCGTTTCGCACCTTTGCGATGCCCAGCTATCGCGACGTGCGGCTGGCGATGCCGCGCCCGGCGCGAATCGCCAAGCTGGTCGAAGAGGCGTGTCCTGACAGCATCCACATCGCGACGGAGGGGCCGATCGGCCTGATGGTCCGCCGCTATTGCCGCCAGCGCAAGCTGCCGTTCACGACCAGCTTCCACACCCGCTTTCCCGAATATGTCCGCGCCCGCGTGCCGGTGCCGGAATCCCTGATCTGGCGGGCGCTGCGCCGTTTCCACAGCCCCAGCCGCGCCGTGATGGCGGCAACGCCGGCGCTCGCCCGCGAGCTCCGCGAGCGCGGCTTTGCCAACGTCGCGCTATGGCCGCGCGGCGTCGACACCCATTTGTTCCATCCCCGCGCGATCGATCTCTGTCTGCCGGCACCGGTGTTCCTCTCGGTCGGCCGGGTCGCGGTGGAGAAGAACCTCGAAGCGTTCCTCGAGCTCGACCTGCCCGGCACCAAGGTGATCGTCGGCGACGGTCCGGCGCGGGCCTCGCTCGAAGAAGCCTATCCGGATGCGATCTTCCTGGGCGAAAAGCACGGCGAGGCGCTGGCGGAGATCTATGCTGCGGCGGACGTCTTCGTGTTTCCGAGCAAGACCGACACCTTCGGCCTGGTCCTGCTGGAAGCGCTGGCAAGCGGCCTGCCGGTCGCAGCCTTCCCTGTAAAGGGGCCCCGCGACGTGATCGGCGATGCGCCGGTCGGCGCGCTCGATCACGATCTGCGCAGCGCCTGCTTCGCCGCGCTCGACGTCTCCCGGCAGGACTGCGTCGAATTCGCCGCCAACTACACCTGGGAGGCCTCGGCCCGGGCTTTTATCGACAGCATCCAGACAGCCTGCGCGGTGCTGCCGGGCCGGAACGCCGCGGAACCGCCACGCTTCGTCGCCTGACGGGCAAATCCTCGCGCGGAGATGTCTTGCCCGCGCCTCATCGGCCGCGATAAGGTCAGTCATGACCGAACAGCTCCTCCCGATCGGCCCTGCCGACATCGATGCCGCGGCGCGGGTGATCGCGCCCTTCGCCATCCGCACCCCGCTGTTGTCCTTTCCCGTGCTCAACGAGCGCGTCGGTGCAAAGGTGTTCGTGAAGCCGGAGATGCTCCAGCGTACCGGCTCGTTCAAGTTCCGCGGTGCCTTCAACAAGGTCGCCTCGATCCCGCAGGACAAGCGGGCCGGCGGTGTCGTCGCCTTCTCCTCCGGCAACCATGCCCAAGGCGTGGCGGCGGCGGCAAAGATCCTCGACATGCACGCGACCATCGTAATGCCTACGGATGCGCCGCTGTCGAAGCGCGAGCGCACCAGATCCTATGGCGCCGAGGTGGTGCTGTATGACCGCGATCGCGACGACCGCGAAGCGATCTCGCGCGGCATCGCCGAGAAGCGCGGCGCGACGCTGGTCAGGCCCTACGACGATCCCTTCGTGATCGCGGGGCAGGGCACCGCCGGCCGCGAGATTGCGGAAGACATGGCGGCGCTCGGCCTTGCACCCGACATCGTGGTGGCGCCGGCCTCCGGCGGCGGCCTGATCGCGGGCGTCGCAACTGCGGTGAAGGCGCGCTATCCGCTGGCCGAAATCGTCGTCGCCGAGCCCGAATCGTTCGACGATCACGGCCTTTCGCTGACCGCAGGCCATCGCGAGCCGCACGGGCCGGCCGGCCGCACCATCTGCGATGCGCTGATGGCCCTGATCCCCGGCGAGATGACGTTTGCGATCAACAGCAAGCTCCTGGCGCGCGGCGTGACCGCGTCGGACAAGGAAGTCGGCGCGGCCGTCGCCTTTGCCTATCGCGAGCTGAAGCTCGTGGTGGAGCCGGGCGGCGCGGTCGGCCTGGCGGCGCTGCTTGCGGGGCGTCTCGATGTCGCCGGGAAGAACGTCGTCATCGTGCTCTCCGGCGGCAATGTCGACGCCGATCTGTTTGCCGAGCTGGTGGCCTGAATTGGGAGCGTTTTCCCTGCGGCCTATCCTTCGAGACGCCCGCTTTGGGCGGGCTCCTCAGGATGAGGACGGAGTGCGCGGCAGGAGTTTCAACGGGCGCCGATGCCGATTAGCCTCATCCTGAGGAGACCGCGGAGCGGTCGTCTCGAAGGACGAGGCGTGCGCTCAGGTCGCGCAAAAGGCCGAGCCCCAGTTTAGCTGATCATGTTCTGACATGAAGAGAGGCAGAGCGTTACCGCTCTGCCCCTTTGTCGTGGTATGGCCGGCCGCGATCAGTGCATGAAGCTGCGGTGATTGTTGCCGCCGCCCATGTTCGACGATTGGTTCATCGACTGGCGGAAGTTGCTGCCGCCGCTATTGCCGATCCGGTTGGTCGTGTTGAACTGCGGGCTGGAATTCTGGACCTGCACCTTGTTCACCGGATTGTTGTTGAGCTTCACGCCGTTGTTGATGCGGATCGGGTTGGTCTGCGTCTGAACGGTGACCGGCTTCGCGTCGACGTTCGTGCCGCCCTTGCCGACATTCACCGGCATGCTCACGATCTTGCCAGGGTTGCCGTTGGTAGCGCCGTTGGCATTGCCGGCATTGCTGCCGCCATTCGGCGTGTTGTTGGTCGCAGGCAGGGTCACGATCTTGCCGATGCCGCCATTGTTGCTGGTCGTGTTGGTCGGCGCAGGCAGGGTGACGATCTTGCCCGGGGTCTGCGACGGTGTGCCGTTCTGCTGGTTGACGATCTGACCGCCATTGCCGAGCTTGCCGATGACGTTGCCGTCGACCGGCTTCTGCACGGCCGGCAGATTTCCGTTCATCTGGCCACCACCGTTGCCCTGCAACGGCATGTATTTGGGCTGGCCGAGATTGCCGATCTTGAAGGTCGGGGCGATGTTCTGCGGAGCCAGGAACTTGGTCGCCTGCATCAAGGGGATCAACTTCGGCTGGGCCTCCAGCTTCAGCGCGACCTGCGCATAGGGGGTGTTGCCGTAGCTGTCGTAGAAGTTCTTGTAGGCGACCGGCGAGTTCGCGAGCACCGTCTTGTGCCAGGCCTGCGAGAGCAGCAGGTTGTTGAGCAGCCAGCGGACGTGATCGCACAGCGGGTCATGCGGATACATCGTGATGAACTCCTGATAGTACTCCGGGCGTCCCTCGGACACGACGTAGTCATAGGCCTGGCGCGTGGAACGGCTCGGCAAATTGGAGGCCATCTGTACCACCGGCGCATTCACCGGCGCGCGGTTGGCGGCAATTGCGGTGTCGCCGAAGAAGGTGAAATCGCTCGTCAGCGACGAGCTCTCCCACGGGATCTGCGCGCCGCTGGTGGTCTGATTCACCTGGAGACGCACGCGCTTGAACAGCTGCTCGATCGGGACGTTGGGCTCGCGCGCGACGTTGAGGAAGGCCTGGGTGTAGGGGCTGTGGCCGCCGGTGCCGTCCTGCGCTTCCGCGCCCGGCGCGGTCGAGTAGCCCACGATCGAGCCGTTCGGCGCATCGACGATGGCGAGGCCGCGGCCGGCGTCGTTGACGTTCGGGAAGGGGTTGTTGCGGCAGGCATCGAGGATGACGATGCGCATGCGGCTCGGGATCGTCTCCAGCGTCGACATCACGTCGACCAGGCGCACCGAATTGTTGACGAGCTCGGTCTGGCTCGACACCTTGGCGTCGACGGGAACGAGATAGTTCTCGCCGGCGAGCTGCACGCCGTGACCGGCGTAATAGACCATCGCCACCGTGTTCGGACCGCGCGCGGACACTTTCGCGGAAAAGTCCTGCACCACGCGAAGCATGTCGTTCTGGGTCAGGTCGGTCGCGGCGACCACTTCGAAGCCGGCCGAGTTCAGGAACTGTGCCATCGACTGGGCGTCGTTGTCGGGATTGGCGAGCTGCGGCGCATTCTGGTAGTTCGAATTGCCGATCACCAGCGCGACCCGCTGCTCGGGGCCTTGCAGCGCGGTGGGGGCCGGCGCGACCGGGGCGACTTGCGCGGAAACGGGGCCGCAGGCGAACCCGAACAGGCTTCCAAAAAGGCCCGCGGTCATCAGGAAAGGTCTTAGGCGGAACATGGCGTGCTCCTCTGGCACTGATCTCGATGCGAGATTGGTTGCGAGCAAGCTAGGCCGCGTTCGAGCCTTGGGTACGTGATGCCGATCACCGTGCTACGATGCGTGACCTGAATCACGTTGGAACCCGGCGGCATGCTGAAATCGATCGATCCGATCCTCACGCCCGACCTGCTCTGGCTCTTGGCCTCGATGGGCCATGGCGACGACCTCGTTTTCGTCGATGCCAATCATCCGGCAACCCGCATCGCGCAGAGCACCACCTCGCAGCGCCTGATCCAGTTGCCGGGCATGAGCATGGAGACGGCCGCCCGCGCCATCATGTCAGTCTACCCGCTCGACGATTTCGATCCCGATCCGGTGCGCGTGATGATGCCGGTCGACGATCCCGACCGCGTTCCCGACGTGCAGCGCGCCGTGCTCGCCGAGATCGAACGCGCTGCCGGCCGCCCCGTCACGCCAGGCAAACTCGCGCGGCCGGATTTTTATCGCGCGGCAGCGGCGGGCTTCGGCGTGGTGCAGGTCGGCGACAGCAGGGGCTATGGATGTTTCCTGATCAGGAAGGGTGTGATCGGCTGACGTGCTCGAACGGGCCGACTTCGCGGATCACCTTGCAGATCTGCAGGAATCCGCTTGAGTAGAATTCGGCATGTCCTCGCTTCATCGTCTCGACATGTTCGGGGTGGGTGCGCCAGGCTTCGAGCGCCTCCTCCGAAGCAAAGCGAAACAGTGTGAGCTCCTCGCCATCATCGGCCTTGAATGATTTGACCGACACAAAGCCCGGGAGGCGGCTGACGATATCGTACATGGTCTCGCCGAGGCGGTGGTATTCCTCGAGTGAGACGCTGTCCCGCAGCTTGAGGTCACCGACAACAATCACTTCGCCAATCATGCTTCCATACCTTCGGTGATAGAATTTCCGTCCCCAGATCTCTTCGGTTTCGCGATGGGTTTTGTTACATCGCGATGCCCGAGGACTGAACTTTGCACCCGAATTTGAATGGTCATACCCCAATCGACTGTCTATGGTCTCTCCATGTCGCGCCTTATGTGTCTATCTGTCGCTATCGTCCTATCGCTGTTGCCCGCTGTCGCGCCCGCGGCGTCCGTTCAAAAGCGCCCCAAGCAAGCCTGGCATGGCTACGGCTTCCTGCCGGGCTATCGCCAGCCGCTGAGCAACAGCATTCCGCTCTACAAGCAGAAGGAGGCGATGCGCCGGATGTCGCCAAGCGACCGCCGCCACTGGTACATCGACCCGGTGCCCCAATATTACGGCTGGGATGGCGAATGGCGCTATTTCGGCCGACCCGGTTTCGGCGGCGGCCGCTACAATGGCGGCAGTTTTGGTCCGTGCTGGACGCGGACGCCGATCGGCGCGGTCTGGAATTGCGGGTGACGTATCACCCGCGCAGTGTCTCGCCGCCGCGATTTGCATCAAAACAGCGACCTTCCGGGAACTTGAATCGGGAGCGAGGCTTATCTCCCCCGCGGGACGGCGATCACCTGATCTGCTCGCGGACTGGCCCAACAACGCAAGCAGCTCAACGGAAAGCCGATGGTCATCAATCGCAATATCCTGTTTCTTCTCGTCGGCGCGCTGGTCGTTGTTGTCGGCGTGCTCAGCTACAACCTCTACCAGGCCAAGAAACAGCCGGATGGTCTTCAGATCAACGTCGGTCCCAACGGTCTGAAGATCCAGGGGAAGTGATCAACAGCTAGGGAAAGCTGCGGACCACCTCGATCAAGCCGACGATCGCGGCATTGAACGCATCGAGGTCTTCGGCCGGGATCCAGTACTCCAGATGCGTGCGTCCGCCGGCCTCCTGGACGTCATATTTCGCGATGAAGCTCCGCTCGATTTCAAAGCGCGTCACATAGCCCGAACCACTCGCCGGGACATTCCAGTCGCGCGCGATCTTGGCAGCATAGTCCTCGGTCAGCACCGGATAGAAGATCGGCTGGTCCGGCAGGCGCGGCGGAAACGCACGCATGCCGGATTGGCGGATCAGCTCCAGCTCCTTCGGTCCGACAGGGCGCCAGAGGGTGATTGTGTCTGCGGTGGGGGACATGGTTGGGATGACCGGGTTCTTGAGGTCCGCCCCCTCACGAGAAAAACGCGATCTTCTCGGCCTGCGTCATGCGGCGGATCGGCGCGAGCGGATCGTTTGCTGCCGCGCGGGACTTTTGCAAAATGCCGCTGGCGAGGATGGTGGCGCCGAGCGAGGGTTCTGGGACGGGCGAGGGCATCGGAAGCGGCGCTGTCTGCGCGGTGCCGAATATCGCGGTCGCTGCCATGGCCGGGGCCGGCTGCTCCATCACTTCGGCGGCGGCTTCGGCAATGGCGTTGGTGAGGCGCGCCAGCGATTCCATCGCGATCGGCGCTTCCTCGACGGGCTCCTCCACAACCGGCGCGGCGGCAGGCACGGCTGCGGTCGGCTCCGGCATCTCGGCTGCAATGGGCGCCGCGGCCTCGGCAACCATCGGCTCGGGAACGGCCGCTTCCATCGCGACCGGCTCCATGATCTCGTCGAACTCAGGATCGGGCGCGGCCATCTCCAGCGCGATGGCATCGAGGATGGCTTCGTCCTCGGCTTCCGCGGCGGCGTCGAGCGAAAATTCGTCCGTCACCTCCGCCATAGCGGCGGGCTCGGCGGCCGGCTCTTCAAAGGCGGCATGCTCAGGCGCGATCTGGCTCTCGGCGACGATCTCCGGCTCCAGGGCGGCATCCATTGCCGGCTCGGCAACGGAGAAGGCTTCAGCGACGCCGGCCGCTTCCATGGCTGCTGCTTCCATGGCTACGGCTTCCATGGCTGCTGCTGCCACGGCTGCTGCTTCCACGGGTGCTTCGGGCTCTATCGCCTCTGCGATGTCCTGCGGTGCCTCCGTAAAAGCCACGGGTGCCTCGCTTGCCATCGCGGCGGGCGCGGCCGCCATCGGCGGAGCTTCAGCGACGGGCGGCGGAGTTTCCTGCGCAGGCGCCGGCGAGGGGCTCGCCGCCTGCGGCGTTGCGTCGCCGTCGGTCTGGTCGATCCGTTCCTTGAGCAGATCGAATGCGGCCTTGAGGTCGGCGCGAGGGTCGATGGTCGAAACTTGCGCGCAGGCCGCCTCGATCGAGGCGAGCTGCGAATCAATCAGGTCGCAGATTCGCCCGTCGGCGCCGATCTCGCGCCAGCGCCAGGAGATCTCCTTGATGATGCGCACGCCGCGCGGGATCGCCGAAAGGCTCGCCTCGATGGCCGCGGGATCGAGGGCCGCGATCGCGATCGTCTCGGCTTCGCGGATCGCGTGCCGGATCGCGATCAGCGCCTCGGGCAGGCGGTCCTCGACGACGGGTTGTCGCTGTGCCGCAAGGGTTTCTTCGATTTTCGCGACGGCGTCGAGCACCATGCTTGTATCCGCATTGCGGTTGCGCTTGGCATACTCGCCGAGGAACCAGCGGCCGCGCGCGGTCTCCATGAAGGCTTCGCGGATCGCGTCGTAATCCTGCTCGTTCGGCTCGGCCGCGCGGGCAGACATAGGCGAGAGGGCGAATGCTTCAGAGGCCATGTCAATCTCGTCGCGCAAATCACCGCGCGTTACAGTAACGATCACCACGATATCGACCGAATCGCAATTGGTTTGATGGCAAGCGAATCACAAATCCCCACACCAGCAGCCGTGAAGCGGCGATTCGCCGTGAGCCTCGCCGTGTTCTACTCGGCCTTCTTCGCGGTCCTGGGCACGCATCTGCCCTTCTTCCCGGTGTGGCTGAAGGCGGTCGGCATCGACGCGGCCTGGATCGGCCTCATCAACGCGCTGCCGGCGATCACGCGCTTCACCACGCTGCCGCAAATCACCGCCTTGGCCGAAAAGCGACATGCCATTCGCGCCGGCATCATGCTGTCGGTGCTGGCCACCGCGATCGGATTTACCGCCGTCGGCCTGCAGCAGCAGCCGCTGGCGCTGTTCCTGATCTACGCGCTGACCTGCATGGTGTGGACGCCGACGATGCCGTTGACGGATGCCTATGCGCTGCGCGGGGTGGCCCGCTACGGACTCAATTACGGACCCTTACGGCTGTGGGGCTCGGCGGCCTTTGCCGCCGGTTCGCTCGCCTGCGGCTATCTCGTCGACCACATCGCGCCGCGCGACCTGATCTGGGTCATCGTCGCGTGGGCCGTCGTCGCGGTCGCGGCAAGCCTCCTGCTGCAGCCGCTCGACGATGTCAGGCGGAGGACGACCGAGACGCATGCCGGCACGGCGCTGCTGCGCGATGGCGGCTTCTGGGCGGTGATCGCCTCGGCGGCGCTGATCCAGAGCAGCCATATCGCTTTTTACACGTTCTCGGCCATCAACTGGCAGCTCCATGGCCTCGACGGGCTGACGATCGCAGGCCTGTGGACGCTGGGCGTGATCGCCGAGATCGTCGTCTTCGCGCTGTCGCCGCGCTTTTCGCTGCACCCATCCACGCTGATGGCGATCGGGGGCTTAAGCGCCGTGGTGCGCTGGATCATCACCGCCAACGAGCCGCCGCTTGCGTTGCTCGCGATCGCCCAGCTCGGCCACGGCTTCAGCTTCGGCATGACCATCCTCGGCACCATGAATCTTCTGGTGCAGCGTGTGCCCTCGCATCAGATCGCGCGCGGGCAGGGCTATTACGCCGCCTGCAACGGGCTGCTCGGCGCGGCGACCTCGATCGCGTCAGGCGCGATCTATGCCCGGATCGGCGACGGCCTGTATTACGTCATGGCGGTGATGGCCGCTGCCGGTGCGATTGTGATCTGGTCGGCGCGTCACCGGCTCAGGGCTCAGCCCCAGAGCGAAGAGTCCGGCGGATAGATCAGGCTGTCGTCATACCGCAGGCCATGATCCCGGTCGCGCGCCAGCAGCAGCGGGCCGTCGAGATCGACGAAGCGCGCCTGCGGCGTCACCAGCATCGCGGGCGCCATCGACAGCGAGGTCGCGACCATGCAGCCGATCATGATCTCGAAGCCGAGCGCCTGCGCGGCATCGGCCATCGCCAGCGCCTCGGTGAGGCCGCCGGTCTTGTCGAGCTTGATGTTCACGGCGTCGTAGCGATCCCGCAACGGGGCGAGCGAGTTGCGGTCGTGCACGCTTTCGTCGGCGCAGACGGCGAGCGGACGCTTGATCCGCGCCAGCGCGTCGTCCTTGCCTGATGGCAGCGGCTGCTCGACCAGGGTCACGCCAGCGGCCTCGCAGGCCGCGAGATTGTGCTCCAGATTGGCCTCGGTCCAGGCCTCGTTGGCGTCCACGATCAGCTCGGACTCGGGAGCCGCCTGGCGCACCGCCGCGATGCGCTCCCCATCGCCATCGCCGCCGAGCTTGATCTTGAGCAGCGGCCGGTGCGCCGCCTTGGCGGTCGCTGCGGCCATCGTCTGCGGGGGGCCCAATGAGATCGTGTAGGCCGTGGTGCGCTCGCCCGGCACCGGGCGGTCGAGCAGGCTCCAGGCGCGCAAGCCTGCCGCCTTGGCTTCCAGATCGATCAGGGCGCAATCCAGGGCATTGCGGGCCGCGCCTGAGGGCATGGCGGCTTGCAAGGCCTGCCGGGTGAGGCCGCCGGCCACGGCCTGCTGCATGGCCTGGATGGCGGCAAGGGTCGCCTCGGGCGTCTCGCCATAGCGGGGATAGGGCACGCATTCGCCGCGGCCGGTCAGGCCGCCCCGGCTGATTTCGGCCACCACCGTCACCGCCTCGGTCTTGGCGCCCCGGCTGATGGTGAAACTGCCGGCGATGGGAAAGCGCTCGATTCGTGCGGCAAGGGCCGGAACTTTGCTGGAAGTCATTTTGAACTCTGGCGAAATCTGAACCTGCTAGTTACCTCTAGCAACTAACGTTAACCAGTTGGGGATAGCTTCTCCGGGTAAGGGCGCGTGCGCAACCATCTGATGTCATCCGTTTCCAGCGCCCCGGCACGGGAGCGGAGATCTTGAGCGGCGATCCGAAGCTGGAACGGATTGCGAAAGGCAACGCGCTGGCACTCTGCGCCACCGGAACCTGGACCGCGAGCTTCGCGCCGGTCCTGGAGCGGATGGTGGCCGACGCGGAGAAGCTCGCCGGCGGTCCGCAAAGCATCTTCATCGACGTCTCCGAGGTCGCCAAGCTCGACACCTTCGGCGCCTGGCTGATCGAGCGCCTGCGCCGCAGCCTGACCCAAGGCGCCGTCGAAGCGCAGATCGCGGGGCTGTCCGCCAATTATTCGAGCCTCGTGGACGAGGTGCGGCGGGTCAGGGCGACCCCCGTGACCGACAGCAGCACGATCACCATCACCGGCATGCTGGAGCAGATCGGCCGGGCCGTGGCCGGCGTTGGCGGCACCGTGGCAGGCCTGATCGACATGCTGGGCGCGGTGCTGGCGGCGGGCGCGCGCACCCTGATTCACCCACGCTCGTTCCGGATGACCTCGACCGTGCATCATCTCGAGCAGGTCTGCTGGCGCGCGGTGCCGATCGTGGTGCTGATCACCTTCCTGATCGGCTGCATCATCGCCCAGCAGGGTATCTTCCATTTCCGCAGGTTCGGCGCCGACATCTTCGTCGTCGACATGCTGGGCGTGCTGGTGCTGCGCGAGATCGGCGTCCTCCTGGTCGCCATCATGGTCGCAGGCCGCTCGGGCAGCGCCTACACCGCCGAGCTCGGCTCGATGAAGATGCGCGAGGAGATCGACGCGCTGCGCACCATGGGGTTCGACCCGATCGAGGTGCTGGTGCTGCCGCGCATGCTGGCGCTGGTGCTGGCGCTGCCGATCCTGGCCTTCCTCGGCGCCATGGCCGCGCTCTATGGCGGCGGTCTGGTCGCCTGGCTCTATGGGGGCGTCGATCCCGAGGCGTTTTTGCTGCGCCTGCGCGACGCCATCTCGATCGACCATTTCATCGTCGGCATCGTCAAAGCACCTGTCATGGCCGCCGTGATCGGCATCGTCGCCTGCGTCGAGGGGCTTGCCGTGCAGGGCAGCGCGGAATCGCTCGGACAGCACACCACCGCGTCGGTGGTGAAGGGCATCTTCTTCGTCATCGTCATGGATGGCGTGTTCGCCATCTTCTTCGCCTCGATCGGGATGTGACGGTGGCGCAAGGTACCCAAAACGGGATTCAAAACCCCATCATCCGCGTCCGCGACATCACCGTGCAATTCGGCGCGACCCGCGTGCTCGACGGTCTCGATCTCGACGTCCAGCGCGGCGAGATCCTCGGCTTCGTCGGCCCTTCGGGCGCCGGCAAGTCGGTGCTGACACGCACCATCATCGGCCTCGTGCCGAAGGTCGCGGGCAGCATCGAGGTCTTCGGCGTCGATCTGGATGCCTCCAGTACATCGCAGCGCCGCAATGTGGAGCGGCGCTGGGGCGTGCTGTTTCAGCAGGGCGCGCTGTTCTCCTCGCTCACGGTGCGGCAGAACATCCAGTTTCCGATGCGCGAATATCTGCGGGTCTCGCAACGGCTGATGGACGAGATCACCATCGCCAAGCTGACCATGGTCGGCCTCAAGCCCGAAGTCGCCGATCGCTTTCCCTCCGAACTGTCGGGCGGCATGATCAAGCGCGTGGCGCTGGCGCGCGCGCTGTCGCTCGATCCGGATCTGGTGTTTCTCGACGAACCGACCTCGGGCCTGGACCCGATCGGCGCCGGCGACTTCGACGAGTTGGTCAGGACCCTGCAGCGTACTTTGGGGCTGACGGTTTTCATGGTAACGCACGACCTCGATAGCCTTTACACAGCATGTGACCGCATCGCCGTTTTAGGGAACGGTAAGATCATTGCGGCAGGGTCGATCGCCGACATGCAGGCCTCGCAGCATCCCTGGCTGAGGCAATATTTCCATGGCAAGCGCGCTCGCGCGGTGATGGGCTGAGGTGCCGGAGTAGCTGATGGAAACGCGCGCGAATTACGTCTTGATCGGATCGTTCACGCTGGCGGTGATCGCCGCGGCGATCGGCTTCGTGCTGTGGTTCCAGTCGCTGCACACCACCAAGCAGCGCAGCCCCCTGCGCGTCGTGTTCGAGGGCCCGGCCGCTGGCCTGCGCAACGGCGGCAGCGTCAATTTCAACGGTATCCGGGTGGGCGAGGTGGTCTCGGTGAAGCTCGACAACCCGCGGCGGGTTGTCGCACTCGCCATGGTCGAGAACAACGCCCCGATCCGCAAGGACACCCTGGTCGGCCTCGAATTCCAGGGCCTGACCGGCGTCGCGGCGATCTCGCTCAAGGGTGGCGAGGAGGCGGCCCCGCCGCCGCCGCTCGACGAGGACGGCATCCCGTCGCTGACGGCCGATCCCAACAAGCTCCAGGACGTCACCGAGGCGATCCGCGGCACGCTGCAGAACATCAACAAGATCGTCGCCGACAATCAGGAATCGGTGAAGAACTCGCTGAAGAATCTCGAGACCTTCACCAACTCGCTCGCCCGCAACTCCGAGAAGATCGACGGCGTGATGGCCAGGGTCGACGGCGTCATGCTCAAGGCGGACAGCCTCATGCTCGGCCTCAACACGCTCGCCGGTGGCAAGGATGGCGGCGAGTTGTTCCAGGCGGTGAAATCGATCCGCGAACTGGCCGACGATTTCGACAAGCGCTCCGGCGCGCTGATGATGGATGGCCGCCGCACGCTCGGCGACATCAGCCGCGCCGTGAACAATTTCGATCGCAACCCGACCCGCGTGCTGTTCGGCGCCAGCAACAACGCGCCGGCCGCCGCTCCGCCGCCCCCGCCAGAGCCGCCGAAGCCCGCGGCGCCGGAGCGCCGGCGGCAGTAGACGGAATGCCTGGCGCTTCAGGCGTCGTCCTGGCGAAAGCCAGGACCCATTACCCCAGGGAGGGGTTTGGCGAAGGCCAGTCGTTCGGTACTGCCACCGGCGGCAATCGACAGACCTCGCGGTATGGGTCCTGGCTTTCGCCAGGACGACACCGAATGTTTGTCGATTGCTCCGTTCCTAATGACACCCAAAACAAAAACGGAGGCCACGAGGCCTCCGTTTCCATATTCGTCATTTGCGAGCTGGGTCTTACCCCAGCCGTCCCGCGCTGTGCGCGAGCAGCGTGTACACCAGGCCCGTCTCCGAGGTCAGGTGGTTGCGCAGCTCCTGCGGGCCGCGGCCGTCGCGAGCGACCTCGTCGAGCAGGCGTTCGAACTCGGCGACATAGCGGTCGACCGTGCCCTTGAAGTTGCGATCTGAACGGTACTTGCGGGCGACCTCGTCGAAGGCCTTCTGGCCGGCGGGCGTGTAGAGGCGCTTGGTGAAGGCCTTGTTCTCGCCGCGCTGGTAGCGGTCCCACATCTCGGCGGCGAGGTTGCGGTCCATCAGCCGGCCGATGTCGAGCGACAGCGATTCCAGCGGATTGCCACTGCTCTGCGGGGGCTGCGGCTGCGGAGCGGGTGCCGCGCGGCCACGGGGCGCCTCGCGACCGGTCGGAGCGCCCTGGTTGGCGTCCGTACGGTTGAGGAGGTCCGACAGCCAACCGTCGCGGCCCTGGTCGTTGCCGGCGGGTGCGACCGGCGGGGCTTCAGTGCGGCGCGGGGAGGCCGGCATGCCGAGGTCCGGCGGCGGCAGCGTCGAGGCGCTGCCGGTGTCGCGCATGCGGGTCTCGGTGGTGCCCCGCGCGCCGACGGTCGCCAGCATCGGCTCCTCCTGGCGCTGCACGCTGGCGCGGCCCGTCGTCGAGACGTCGAGGCCGCGGCCGTGCTGGGCCACGATGCGGTTGAGCTCGGCGAGGGCCTCGATCTGGTCGACGATCACCTTGCGCATCTGCGCCGTGCTCTCGGCGGCCTCCTGCGGCATCTCGAGCACGCCGCGGCGCAGCTCGTTGCGGGTGGCTTCGAGCTCGTTGTGCATCTCGAACGCCATCTGCTTCATGCTGGCGACGAGGTTGCTGAACTTCTCGGTCGACTGCTTGAACATCGCATCCGCCTCGTCCGTGGTCTGGCGGTAGATGTCGTGCATGGACTCGACGGTCTGCCGGTGCTCCTCCTCGGACGCCGCGCGCACCGCCTCGAACTGGCGGGTGATCGCGGCGGAACCTGCGCCGGCGGTCTCCGCGACCACGCGGGCGATGTCGCGGGCGCGCTCTTCGGCGGCGGCCAGCGATTCATCGAGCAGGCCGGTGAAGCGCGACAGGCGCTGGTCGAGATCGGTGGTGCGCAGGTCGATCGTGGTGACCAGCGATTCCAGCGCCTGCTTGCGCTCGGCGAGCGAGGCGGTGGTGTTCTTGTTGCTCTGCTCGACAACCTGGGCGGCCTCGACCAGGGCCTTGCCGTGCGCGTCGAACTGGGTCGACAGCTCGCCGAGATCCTGAAGCGCCCGCGTGGTCTTCGTATTGAAGACGTTGAGCTGGTCTTCCAGGTTCTGCGTCGCGGCGCCGTTGCGCGAGGTGACGTCGTTCATCGCCGAGACGAAGTCGGCGACGCGCGTCACCAGCGCCCGCTCGAGCGAGTTGAGGTTGTCGTGCGCACCGGTCAGCACCTCCTGGAGCAGGATGTTGCCTTCGCGCAGGCGCTCGAACAGGGCGACCGTGTCGGTGCGCAGGATCTTGCTGGTCTCCTGCATCTCGGTGACGGCCGCGATCGAGACCTGGCGCGACTGGTCGATCGCCGAACGCGAGGCCTGCTCGAGGTCCTTGAGCGATTTGTTGACGGCGCCTGTCGCCATCTCGCTCGCCGAGTTGATGGTGCGGGCGACTTCCGAGCCGTTGCCCATCATGGTCTGCGAGAACGCGTGGCCGCGCGTCTCGATCGACTTCAGCGCGTCGGACGTGACGCGGTCGATGTCGAGCGTGAGCTGGCTGGTCTTCGAGCCGATCGCGTCCACGAGCGAGCCGCGCTTGGCATCGATCATGTTCGCGAGACGGTCCGATTGCTGCTGCACGTAGGTGACGATCTCGTCGGTCTTGCCGGTCATGGCCTGGCCGAAGCTGCTGCTTGCGGCGAGCACCGAGCGCTCGACGTCCGCCGAGCTCGACTTGACCCGCGAGCTCGCCTCGTTGGAAGCGTTGATCAGCGCGTTCTGGGCGTTGAGTGCGCTGGTCTGGATGTCGTTGGTCGCGTTCGCGGTGGCCGTGCTCAGCGTGCGCTCGATCTCGGTCGAGATCGCGCGGATCTGGCTTGCGGCGTCCGCCGACGTCGTGGTCAGCGAGGTCTGCGCCTCGCGCGCGCTGTTGAGGATGGTCGAGGCGGTGTCGGCGCCGACCGAGGTCAGCGTGCGCTCGATGTCCGTGGTCAGCGACTTGATCTGGCTCGCCGCGTCCGTCGAGGCGGAGATCAGCGTGCCCTGGGCCTCGCGCACGCCGCTGGTGAGCGCCTCGATGGTGGCGCCGCCGGCGGTCGCCAGCGCACGCTGCATCTCGGCCGCCAGCGAACGGACCTGGCCGGTCTGTTCGGCGGAGACCGCCAGCAAGGTGCTCTGGGCGTCGCGAGCGCTGGTCGTGATCGTCTCGGCGGTCGACTGGCCGACCTGCGAGAGCGAGCGATGCACTTCGGCCGCGAGCGACTTGACCTGGCTCGCCGCATCCGTGGACGCGTTGACGAGCGTGCTCTGGGCCTCGCGCGCGCCGGTCATGATGGTCTCGGCCGTCGCGGTGCCTGCCATCGAGAGCGAGCGCTGCACGTCCGAGGACAGCGCCTTGATCTGGTTGGCGGTCTCGCTCGAGGCCGCGATCAGCGTGCTCTGCGCGTCGCGGGCGCCGGCGGTGATCGATTCCGCCGTGGCGGAGCCGGCCATCGAGAGCGAGCGCTGCACGTCGGCGGTGAGGGTCTTGACGTGGTTGGCCGCGTCCGAGGACGCCGTGACGAGCGTGGTTTGCACCTCGCGAGCGCCGGCCAGGATCGAGGCTGCGGTCGCCGAGCCCGCCGATGACAGCGTGCGTTCGACGTCGGCCGCGAGCCCCTTGATCTGGTTGGAGGCATCGCCGGATGCGGCGACCAGCGTCGTCTGTGCCTCGCGGGCACTGCTCAGGATCGAGTTCGCGGCACCGGTGCCGACCGCGGTCAGCGCGCGCTCGACCTCGGCGGAGGTCATCTTGAGCTGGGCGTTGACGTCGGAGGAGACCGTCATCAGCGACTGCTGGGCGGTGCGCGCGCCGGTCTGGATGGTCTCGCTGGTGTTGACCACGAGGTTGGTGAGCGAGCGCTCGGCATCCTCGACATGCGAGCGGATCGCGGTCGAGATCATCTCGGCGCGGGACATCATGTCCTCGCTGGCCTGGCGTCCGCTGCTCTCGATGCGGCCGGCGACGGCCTCGACGCGCGAGCCGAGCAGGTCCTCGAACTGCGCCACGCGCACGTCGATGTCGCTGGCGACCGAGCCGACCTTGGTCTCGATGGCCTGGTGGATGTCCTGGAAGCGTGCCGTGACCGTGTCGGTCAGATGCATGCTGCGGCCGTCGATGATCTCGGTGACGCCGGTGATGCGCCGGTCGACCGCCTCGATCGCCTGCGCGGTGCCGTCCGTGAGCGTCGAGGTCAGGAGGGTGAGGCGGGTGTCGATCGACTGCACGGCCTGCGATGCGCCGTTGGTCAGGGCGGTCGTCAGGTAGGTGAGGCGGCTGTCGACGGACTCGAGCGCCTGCGACGCACCGCTGTTGAATGTCGTCGTGAGATGCGTCAGGCGCGTATCGATCGTCTGGATCGTCTGCGATGCGCCGTCGGTCAGCG
The DNA here is from genome assembly GCF_023073335.1 of Bradyrhizobium sp. 21. GTDB lineage: Bacteria > Pseudomonadota > Alphaproteobacteria > Rhizobiales > Xanthobacteraceae > Bradyrhizobium. The sequence continues at coordinate 47,111 of NZ_JADPJG010000038.1, read as the reverse complement.
TCGTCGTGAGGTTGGTCAGGCGGGAGTCGATGGCCTCGAGTGCCTCGGACGCGCCGCCAGTGAGCGTCGTCGTGAGGTGGGTCAACCGCGTGTCGACCGACTGGATCGCCTGCGCAGCTCCATCGGTCAGCGAGGTCGCGAGCGTGTTGAGACGTTCATCGATGGTTTCGGTGACCGACTTCGCGCGGGAGTCGAACGACTGTTCGAGCGCTGCGACTCGGCCGACGAGTTGCTCGTCGAAGGTCTTGATGTGACCGTCGATCGTCGAGTCGAGGCCGGAGATCTTGCCGTTCAGCGAGGCATCGAGGTGGGTGACACGTTCGCCGATCGTGGTCTCGAACTGCAGCAGGCGCTGGTCGAGGACAGCCGTGATCGCGCCGCCGTTGGAGGTGAAGCGGGTGTCGAAATTGTCGACATAGGCCTTCAGCGATTCGTGGATGTCCTGGGTGCGCTGGCCCATGCGATCGACGATCTCGCCGCCGAAGGTCTTCACGGTGCGGTCGAATTCGGAGATGTGGCGCGTGATCAGCGCGCCCAGCGTGCCGGAGTCGCGGGCGAACTTCTCGACCAGCTCGGTACCCTGGTTCTTCACCAGCTCGTCGAAGGCGCTCATCTGGAGTGACAGCGAATCGTGCGCGGTCTCGGTCTGGCTGACGACCTTGGCGACCAGCGTGTTGACGGTGGCGTCGAGTGCATCGCTCGCCTTGTCGCCGCTGGTCATGATCTGGCCGGCGAGCCGGTTGCCGGCGTCGTCGATCTTGGCGGAGAGGTCGTTGGAGCGCAGCTCGAGCTCGAGCAGCAGCGAGTCCGACGAATTCTTCAGGCTGTCGTGCACCTGCTCGGTGCGTTCGGAGATGCCGTCGACGATCGCGGCGGAGCGCTGCTCGAACTCGCCGGTGATGCGGTCGATGCGCTCGTTCAGCATCTCGTGGACGCGGTCGGCGAGGTCGACGAACTCGTCGTGGACGTGGCCGGTCTTGAAGTTGAGGCTGGTGGTCAGCCGCTCGCTGGCATCGAGCACGGCGCGCGTGGTCTCGTTGCTGGCCTCCTCGAGGCGGTCGAGCAGGTCGCCGCCGCGCTCACCGAGCGCGAGGATCATGTTGTCGCCGGCATTGCTCAGCGCACCGGTGATGTGGGCGCCGCGCTCTTCGAGAGCGCCGGTGATGGACTTGGCGACCTCGTCGACGCGCGAGGCGATCGCGTCCGAGATCAGCGCGATGTCATGGCGCAAATCGATCTGCACGCCGGAGATGGCGCTGCGGACCTGCTCGGCCTGGCCGACCAGATTGTCGCGCTGATGCGCGATGTCCTGGAGCAGGGCGCGGATGCGCACTTCGTTGTCGGAATAGGCGCGTTCGAGCGCCGCAACCTCGTTGGCGACCAGCGTCTCGAGCTCGCCGGCGCGCGCAATGGCGCGCTCGATGCCGTCGCCCATCGCCGCGACTTCGCGGCGGATGGCCTGGCCGACGGTGACCATGGAATCGGAGGCCGAGCCTTCCGGCTCGGAGAAGCGGATTGCGACCTGCGCCATCGCCTGCGCGATCATGCGCATTTCCTGGCCGCGCCAGACGAGGCTGGCGAGGAAGTAGAACAGCATGATCGGCGCGAAGAACATCGCGACCAGGCCGGCGATGACGAGCACGCCGCCGCTCTGGCCCATGGCGGCCTGGATCGAGGGCAGGAAGCCGACCGTCAGCGCGGCGCAGGCCGCGAGCCAGACGCCGGCGAAAACGGTGGCGAAGGTATAGACGCTGCGGGCAGGGCGGCCCTTCTGAAGCGCCTGGAGCAACTGGCCGATGGTCTCGCGGTCGTCATTGGCGGCGCGGCGCGCGCTGCGCGGCTCATCGATCGGGTCGAACATCGTGCGTTCGTTCGCGGCAGGCCGCGGGTCGAAGCTCGGATCGTCGAACATCGGGGGAGTCGGTGGCGCCACCGGAGGCGAATTTTCGTTGCGCATCGAGGCGTTGCGGCTGGTGTCCGCGGCCGTGTCGCTGATGTTGAGGGCTTCCTGGATCGCAGAAAGCGCAACTTCTGTGGGGTCTTTGGCCTTTTTCGGAGTGTTCGCCATGTTCAGTCCGAGCCCTCGTTACTTGTACGCGTCCCCCCGCGAGCCCTGCGCGCTGCGCAAGCCCACAGTCCGGATCATGCCGCTTGCGCGGATCTCCGAGCCGTCCCCACCCGGACGGCTTGTCCGCCAATTTCCAAAACATCCTATTGGCAGAGCGTCGCGAATGAAATGCCCGCGATTAAGACAATCTTAATCATCGTTAACAGGATCGCGCCGTAACGCCTTAGCAATAAATGCAATTCTCCACCGAACTCGCCGGATTGCGGCAACTTTTCGGCAATAAACAGGCAGATTTGCGCAAAACAGCCCGAACACTTCGTTAACCATTTCCATGCTTGGTGGAGGGAACCTGACCGCCCGACCGGCGGACATCGCGCGATGCCGGGGCCTGCGCCATGACGCCTGAACTGCAACGGATGGACTGGATGGCCTCGCCCCCGCTTGCCCCCATCGATTGCCCGCTCGACCTCGATCATCTCGCCCGCATGACGCTCGGCGACGCTGAGCTGGAGCAGGAAGTGCTGGCGATGTTTGCCGAGCAGGCGGTCCGCCTGGTCGCGGCGATGGCCGCGCTGCCGACTGATGCCGGCGCACTCGCCCACAAGCTCAAGGGCTCGGCGCGCGGGATCGGCGCCTTTGCGGTGGCGGATGCCGCAGCCAGCCTGGAGACCGCGATCCGGACCGGCCAGGGCCGGCCCCACGCCTTCGCCGCGCTGAAAGAGGCGGTGACCGAAGCCCGTGCCGCCATCGAGGCGATTCTGAAGCACTAGGGCGACAGGGCCAGAACCGTGCCCTAGTCATTTGTTTTGACGGGTTTTCTTGCCGCGAAGCGGGATTCTCGTCCTATCAAAACGCTATGGCGCCGGGCTGACCGACCCGTTATAGGACAGCCCGGACCCTCCTTCATTTCCTAGATCGCGGCAGCACGAGCACACATGGCCAAAATTCACTTTGTCGATCACAAGGGCGAAACCCGTACGGTGGACGTCGAGAACGGCGCGACCGTGATGGAAGCCGCCATCCGCAACAGCGTTCCCGGCATCGAAGCGGAATGCGGCGGCGCCTGCGCCTGCGCCACCTGCCATGTCTATGTCGACGAAGCCTGGCGCGAGAAGGTCGGCAGCCCGACGCCGATGGAAGAGGACATGCTCGACTTCGGCTTCGACGTGCGCCCGAATTCGCGCCTGTCCTGCCAGATCAAGGTCTCCGACGAGCTCGACGGCCTCGTCGTGGCGACGCCGGAGCGCCAGGCCTGATCCTCGCTTCAGGCCTGGTCCTGCCCGACAAGCCATTTGCTTGTTGATTGAATTACGAGCTTGGCGGCGCGACCTCGATGCCGCGCTTGTGCCAGGGTCTTAGCTTTTCGATCACGTCCGCAGTGAGCGGCGCCGGCCGCCGTGTCGCCTCGTCGAGCATGACGCCGACCGACGTCGCGGACGCAATGCACGTCCCGTTCGAAAACACGACCTGCTCGAACGTCACCGAGGTCCGTCCCAGTTTCACGACGCCAAGGCCGAGCTCGATCGTGCTCGGCCAATGCAGCTCTGCGCGGAAATGGATGTCGAGCCGCACCATGATCCAGGCAAGCCCCGGCGGTGTCAGCCCGTACTCCGGGCTCTTCATCAGCGTGACACGGCCGGTCTCGAAATAGGTGGCGTAGACTGCGTTGTTGACGTGCTGGTTCGGATCGAGATCGCCGAAGCGGACGTTGTCGCCGATGCGATAGGGGTAGTCCTCCAGGCGCGGCGTCGTATCGTGGCGGCTTGGTGCGTTCACCGATTGATCTCCGTCATGTCCTTGCTCGTTACAGCCCAGTTATTTTGGCCCGGCAAGTGGGCGCGGCTGCGGGGCGCTCCCGCTTTTATGCCTTCCCTGATCCATCCCCGTTGGCTAGACAGGCAGGGTCACCTCGGCCCAAAGGGCGCCGTCCAACCGATAACGATCGATAAAGAGACGACATGAGCGACGTGATCAAAACCGACGTGCTGATTATTGGCGCCGGCCCTTGCGGCCTGTTCGCCGCCTTCGAGCTTGGCCTTCTCGACATGAAGGCGCATTTCGTCGACATCCTCGACAAGGTCGGTGGCCAGTGCGCCGAGCTCTATCCGGAAAAGCCGATCTACGACATTCCCGGCATTCCGCAGGTTTCGGGGCAGGGCCTCACCGACTCATTGATGGAGCAGATCAAGCCGTTCCATCCGACCTTCCATCTCGGCGAGATGATCGAGACCGTGGAGAAGATCGGCGATCCCCTGTTCCGCTGCACCACTGACGCCGGCAAGGTGTTCGAGTGCAAGGTATTGGTGATCGCGGCCGGCGGCGGCTCGTTCCAGCCCAAGCGTCCGCCGGTGCCCGGCATCGAAGCCTATGAAGGAAGCTCGGTGCATTACGCCGTGCGCAAGATGGAGACGTTCCGCGACAAGAACGTGCTGATCGTGGGCGGCGGCGATTCCGCGCTCGACTGGACACTCAATCTGCATCCGGTCGCCAAGCGCATCACGCTCTTGCACCGTCGCGACGATTTTCGCGCCGCGCCCCACAGCGTCGAGCAGATGCGCGCGCTGGTTGCCGGCGGCAAGATGGATCTGCAGCTCGGCCAGGTCACCGCGCTGTCAGGCACCGAGGGCAAGCTGACGGGCGCCACCGTCAAGGGCAACGACAACAACGTGACCGAAATTGCCTGCGACACCATGCTGCCGTTCTTCGGGCTGACCATGAAGCTCGGTCCGGTCGCGAACTGGGGCATCGCGCTGGAGAACAATCTGGTGCCGGTCGAGACATCCGCGTTCGAGACCAACGTGCCGGGCATCTTCGCGATCGGCGACATCAACACCTATCCCGGCAAGATCAAGCTGATCCTGTGCGGCTTCCACGAGGGCGCGCTGATGTCGCAAAAAGCCCATCGCTACGTCTATCCGGAGAAGCGGCTCGTGTTCCAGTACACGACCTCGTCCTCCAGCCTGCAAAAGAAGCTGGGTGTCAACTAACGGCGGCGGGAACGGCAGGCGCTGCCCCATGTTTCTGGTGCTGGAACGGTTCGCGAAATCGCCGTACTCTACGGCCATTCCAGTCTTTGCAAGTAAGGTGATTGGACTAGCAAGGTGATCATAATGCGGAATCTCTTTTCCAGCTTTCGGCTGCTCTCGCTACTCGCGCTCGGTCTTGCGCTGACGCTCGGCGCGGCGAGGCCGGCTGCCGCGCAAGCCCCGGCGGCGCAGGCTCAACCAACCGCCGCGGGCCTTTGGCAAAAGGTCGAAGACGGCAAGACGGTGGGATGGTTTCTCTTCATCGATCATAACGGCATCTTCGAAGGCGTGATCGCAAAGACCTTTCCGCGCCCCGGCGACGATCCGAACGAGATCTGCGCGAAATGCGCCGACGATCGCAAGAACGCGCCGGTGCTCGGGCTCTCCTTCATCCGCGACATGAAGCGCGACGGCTTGAAGTATGACGGCGGCAACGTGGTCAATCCGCGCGACGGCAATATCTGGAAGGCCAAGATGACGGTGAGCCCGGATGGTCAGACGCTGACCATGCGAGGCTTCCTCGGCATTTCCCTGTTCGGCAAGGACGAGACCTGGACGCGCCTGCCCGACGCCAACATCGCCCAGGTCGATCCCGCCATCGTCGCCAAATATCTCCCGGCGCAGGCGACCGCCACGACGAAGCCCGCGCCCGCGGCGAAGAAGGGCGGCGCGATGATGGCGCCGGCACCGAAGCAGTAGGCTGCCTCCGAGGTCCGCGCGGCGCTCGCCCCCAATCCGTCATTGCGAGCGTAGCGAAGCAATGACGGAGTAGCGACCGTCAATAAGCCCGCGCCTTCTTGCAAGGCGCATAGAAGGTGCCGTTGCCGGCGACGACCCGCTCGAGGCATTGCCGGGGATCGGTGATCTCGCCGTCGACCTGGAAATAATAGGCCTGGGTTCCCAGGCTCAGGACGTAATGTCCCGGCGGCAGCTCCGATCCTGAATCGCCGGCGTGAAGCTCGTACATCTCGGGTTTCCCCGCAATCGGCGAGACCCGGAACGGATAGGCGAAGTTGCGGATGACGCCGACATCCTCTCCGCCACTGAGATTCTTGCCGGCGGCGTCGGTCGAAAATTCTCTGGCGATCTTTGCGACGACTCGAACCTCGACGCGCTCCGGGATGGAGTTCGCGGCGTCCCGGCGAAACACGATGAACTTGACGCGGCCGTTCGGCAGATGCGGACGATCGGGCTTCTTGAACTCCGGTGATATCGCGATCCGCATGTCGGGCGCCATCACGCCGGTCGCGTTCAACTCCGCCAGCGACTTGTCGTCGGCCAAGGCGTAGACGCCGTAGTCGGTTGGAAGGACGCGCGTCGGGGCAGGCGCGGCAGGTGTCACCATTTCCGGCTTGGTGACCGTGATCGACGTTTCCGGTTTGGGCGCGACCATCGCGATCTCGGGGACTTGCGACGAAATCTGCCGGCGCAGCGCGGCGATGTTGTCTCGCTGCGAGACGATCAGGATGACGGCGCCAACGGCAACCAGGATCGCCGTCGTCCGTTTGATCACCGGCCAGAGCGGGCCCGAGATCGCAGGCAGCTTGCTGCGCGACGTCCCGATCCCTGATCGCAGAACGGTCGCGTCGCCGGACACCAGAAGACCGCCTGTCTCAGTCGCCTTTGACGATGTGAGGTGTTGTTGCTGCAACCGCTCCAGGGGCGGCTGGTCACGCGAGAATTTTTCGACCTCCTCGATTGCGACCTCGAGGGCCCGCTTCATCTGGTCGATGTTCTTGGCGTCGGCGTAGGTGAACTGCTCCTGGAGCTTGTAGCGGGCGAGATCGTAGACCATCTGCCGCCTGGCTTCCGGGTCTTCCCGCACCGTGTCGAGCATGCGCGAAATCACCAGCGCAAACTGCACCTGGTTTGCGGGCAAGTCGGTCTGCTCCTGCTGGCTGGGAAGCAGGTCTTTCGAATCACTCATAGCGCTGACGGTCCAGTGCCAGTCACGCCAACATCCGATTTCTCTAATTGAAACAGTTGATTAAACGATGCGGAACGCGTCCGTGGCAATTTCGTACACGTCCTCGCGCAACAAGGAAAGCCTCCAAGAGCGCGGCCGGAATCGCCGGTGCCTCGGACATGCGGGACGTGCGGGCCGGCGGGACAACACCGTGCGGCAGTAGTTCCCCGGAATGCATGCTGGCGCCGGATTTGCATAGCTGTCGCAAAGCTGCTGGGGGAGCGAGTCGCAGTCTCTGTGCCCTTCTGAAGGCGCGAGCGGCGGACGACGTCGCCTGTCCCCACGCGCCGATTGCGATCCGCGGAAAGACGACATGCGACTTGCAAGACTATGTGCCGCTGCGCTGCTGGTGCTGCTGGCGACCCCGGCGCCGGCGCGCGACGACGGGCGCTACGCGAACTCGCCGCTGAAACCCTGGTTCGAGAGCCTGCATAGCGAATATGGTCAATGCTGCTCGGATGCCGACGGCTATGTGGTCGCCGATGTCGACTGGGAATCCGACAAGGGCCGTTATCGCGTGCATCTCGACGGCGAATGGGTCGTCGTGCCCGACGGCGCCGTGCTCACCGAGCCGAACAAGATCGGCCGCACCATGGTGTGGAAGCATTATATCGACGGCCATCCGCGCGTGCGCTGCTTCATGCCGGGCAGCATGACGTAGAACGGCTGGTCATTCCGGGCGCTTCGTGGCGTCGAACCCGGAATGACAGGAGGTGCTTAGCGCGCCGCGCTTGCCGCGTCAGCGCTCGCAAGCCGCTTCACGCGCGGCGACAGCACAGACATTTGCACCGGCGAGGCGGGCATGCCGCCGACGATCATCGCTGGGGCGGGCGACTGCTCTTCGACGCCGGTGCCGCCGAGCACCTGCACTTGCGTCGCCGAGATCGGAAACGAGTTCACTTCGTAAGAGGGAAGCTCGCCGGCGAACGCACCGGCCGAGCCCGCAATCATGGTGCCGGCAATGGCAATCATCGAGAGAATACGCACTGGAAAATCTCCGTTGAAGATATCAATCGGAGGTTTTGTCGCCGCGGTGCCGCAACAGGTTCGCTCGTCGACGAACATTCGACCGCCGCCGGCCGCTATATTTGGTTGCGTGATGCGACAGCTGCGACACCAGGACGAAGTTTTTCGCGCCAATGTTTCCGGACGGTTTCGCGGGAGCCGTCGCGCGGTGGCGCGTTGGTCGTGCCCTATGCGGCGAAATGGCACTCTCGCACCACTGCATCCGCGCGGCGACGCACGTCCGGATTGAGCGCAAGGCCGAGGCCGGGTGCACGCGGCGCAGACACGATGCCGTTGTTCACGCTCGGAAGCGCGGTGACGAGATCGCGATACCAGGTCGACAACGTCGCGCGCACGACCTCCTGGAAGATCGCGGTCGGCGCATGCAGCGCCAGATGCAGCCCCGCCATCAGCGCGACCGGGCCGGTGCAATCGTGCGGGGCGAGCGGCTTGTTGTAGGCTTCGGCGAGGGCGGCGATCTTGCGCGCCTCGCTCAAGCCGCCACACCAGGCGATGTCGAGCATCACCACGTCGATGGCGTCGGCCGCGAGCAGATTGCGGAAGCTCGCCGCGCCCGCCAGCGTTTCGCTGCCGCAGATCGGCGTCTGCACGCGCCGTCTGAGGTCGGCGAGACCCTGCACGTCGTCCATCTTGTTGAGGGGGTCCTCGACCCAGAACACATTGTAGTCTTCGAGCGCGCGGCAGATGCGTTCGGCTGTGTGCGCGCCCCACAGGCTATGCAGCTCGCACATGATCTCGATGCGGTCGCCAACGGCGTCGCGGATTTTCCGGAACGGCTCGAGGCCGGTTTTGAGATCAGGCAGGGAAATTGAATGACCGCCGTTTGCGGCGAAGGGATCGAACGGCCAGATCTTCATGGCGCCATAGCCTTCGCTCAAAAGGCTTTCGGCGAGCGCTCCGGCGTCGCGCATGAAGGCGATCTGGTCGTCATAGGGGCCGAGCGCGGCATCGTCCGCGCCGATCTCGCGGCGCTTGGCGCTCTCAGTGTTGTAGGCGTAGCCGGCGCAGGTGTTGTAGGCGCGGATTTCGAGCCGGCTCGCCCCGCCAAGCGCCTCGTGGACGGGAATGCCGTGGCGCTGGCCCTTGATGTCCCATAGCGCGATGTCGATGGCGCTGGCGGCCCGCACCTCGGCGCTGACGCTGTGGAAGCCGAGATATGGCGTCAGCAACTGACGCGATATGGCCTCGATGCGGCGGGAGTCCTGGCCGAGCACCAGCGGTGCCGCAAGCTCATGAACCGCCGCCTCGACGGCTTGCGCGCCACGAAAGCTCTCGCCGAGGCCGGTCAGTCCTTCGTCGGTCTCAACCTCGATCCAGATCAGGTTCGGCCGCTCTTCGATACGGATCGTGCGCAGGGTCGTGATGCGGGACATTTCACACGTCCTCTTGGGTCTTTGTTCTTGGCTCTTTGCTCTTGCCGGCGCCGCGCGGCGCTCAGGTCACCGGCGCCGGATTGAACAGCGTCAGGTCGTTGTGGATGCCCCAGCGGTCCGACCACGGTTTTGTCCGGCCGCTGGCGACATCGAGGATCAGGCGGAACAGGTCCCAGCCGGTTTCCTCGATGGTCTTTTCACCGGTGGCAATCCCGCCGGCATCGAAATCGATCAGGTCCTTCCAGCGCCGCGCCAGCTCGCTGCGGGTCGCGACCTTGATGACGGGTGCGGCGGCGAGGCCATAGGGCGTGCCGCGGCCGGTCGTGAACACCTGCAGCGTCATACCGGAGGCAAGCTGCAGCGTGCCGCAGATGAAGTCGGAGGCAGGCGTTGCCGCGAACAGCATGCCCTTCTGCGTCGCCTTCTCGCCGGGCGAGAGCACACCGGTGATGGCGGACGAGCCGGACTTGACGATCGAGCCCAAGGACTTCTCGACGATGTTGGCAAGCCCGCCCTTCTTGTTGCCGGGCGTGGTGTTGGCGCTGCGGTCGGCGCCGCCGCGGGCCAGATAGGAATCGTACCAGGCCATCTCGCGCACCAGCGCGCGCCCGACGTCCTCGTTGATGGCGCGGCGGGTGAGGAGCTGGATCGCGTCGCGGACTTCCGTCACTTCCGAGAACATCACGGTGGCGCCGGAGCGCACCAGCAGGTCCGCGGCGAAGCCGACAGCGGGGTTCGCGGTGACGCCGGAGAAGGCGTCGCTGCCGCCGCATTGCAGGCCGATGACGAGATCGGAGGCCGGGCAGGTCTCGCGGGTGCGTTTGTTGAGGATTTTCAGCCGGGCTTCGGACTGGGTCATGATCGCATCGACGATCGCGCCAAAACCGTCAAAAGCCTCGTCCTGCATGCGCACGATGGCGTCGCTGACGCCTTCCGGCACCAGCCGTTCGGGCGCGAGCTTTTCACAGCCGAGGCTGATGACCAGAATCTCCCCGCCGAAATTCGGGTTGAGCGCGAGGTTTTGCAGGGTGCGGATCGGCACCACCGCATCGGGCGCGTTAATGGCGACGCCGCAGCCATAGGCGTGCGTCAGCGGCACGACGTCGTCGACGTTCGGGTACTTCGGCAGCAGCTCGGCGCGGATGCGCTTGACCGCATATTCCATCGTGCCCTTGACGCATTGCACGGAGGAGGAGATGCCGAGGATGTTCTTGGTGCCGACCGAGCCGTCGGAATTGCGGAAGCCCTCGAAGGTGAAACCTTCGAGCGGCGGCAGCGGCGCGGGGACGGCGGTGGAGATCTCGAGCTTGTCGAGGGCGGGGGCCTCCGGCATGCGGATACGCGCCTCGTCCACCCATTCGCCGGCGAGGATCGGCGAGAGTGCGTGGCCGATCACCTCGCCATAGCGGATGATCGGTGTGCCTTCCGCGATGTCGACCAGGGCCGTCTTGTGTCCCTGCGGCACGAAGGCGCGCAGCGTCAGCCCGCAGGCGAAGCGGGAGCCGGCGGGAAGCCCGAAATCATTGACCACGATCGCGACATTGTCGCGCTCGTTGAGCTTGATGTAGCGGGGCTGCTCTTTCGCTGCGACTGACTGGTCCATGCGGCCTCCAGATTGTAGTGTGGGTTAGCCTTGCAACTGCGCGAAGCGCAGTTCGCTGGGCGTAACCCACCAAGGTCTCGATCGCGGAAGCAGAAGAGGTGGGTTACGCCAGCGGACTGCGCTTTGCGCAGCCGCGGGCTAACCCACCCTGCGATCATCAACCCGGATAGGTATAGGCGGTCTTCACCGTCGTGTAGAACTCGCGCGCATAGGAGCCCTGCTCGCGGGCGCCGTAGCTCGAACCCTTCCGGCCGCCGAACGGCACGTGATAATCGACGCCGGCGGTCGGCAGGTTGACCATCACCATGCCGGACTCGCTGTTGCGCTTGTAGTGCGAGGCGTATTTCAGGCTGGAGGTGCAGATGCCCGAGGCGAGCCCGAACTCGGTGTCGTTGGAGATCGCCAGCGCCTCCTCGTAGTTCTTGGCGCGAATGACGGTCGCCACCGGCCCGAAGATTTCCTCGCGCGCGATGCGCATGTTGTTGTTGGCTTCGGTGAACAGCGCCGGCTGGAGGTAATAGCCGGGCGTCTCGCGCTTGAGCAGCTCGCCGCCGAAGGCGAGCTTGGCACCCTCGTCCTGGCCGATCTTGATGTAGCGCAGGTCCTGGTCGAGCTGGCTCTGATCGACCACGGGGCCGATATGCACGCCGGGCTTGAGCGCGTCGTCGACCGAGAGGCCGTTCAGGCGCTCGGCCACCGCCGCGACGAAGCGGTCGTGGATGCCCTCGGTGACGATCAGGCGGGAGGAGGCGGTGCAGCGCTGGCCGGTCGAGAAATAGGCGCCGTTGACGGCGACCTCGACGGCGGTCTTGAGGTCGGCGTCGTCGAGCACGACGAGCGGATTCTTGCCGCCCATCTCCAGCTGGAACTTCTTCATGTTGCTCGACGTCACGCAGGCCTGCGCGATCTTACGGCCGGTCTGCACCGAACCGGTGAAGGAGATCGCGGCGACGTCGGGGTGCTCGAGCAGGGTCTGGCCGACTACCGAGCCGGAGCCGACCACGAGATTGAAAACGCCGGCGGGAATGCCGGAGCGGGTGATGATCTCGGACAGCGCATGCGCCGAGCCGGGCACCAGCTCGGCAGGCTTGAACACGACCGTGTTGCCGTAGCAGAGCGCGGGCGCGATCTTCCAGGCGGGGATCGCGATCGGGAAGTTCCAGGGCGTGATCATGCCGACGACGCCCATCGGCTCGCGGGTGAGCTCGACGTCGATGCCCGGACGAACGGAGGCACCCTTCTCGCCGATCAGTCGCAGCGCTTCGCCGGCGAAGAACGCAAAAATCTGGCCGGCACGCGCGACCTCGCCGATGCCCTCCGGCAGCGTCTTGCCTTCCTCGCGGGCGAGCAGGCGGCCAAGCTCTTCCTTGCGGGCGATGATTTCGAGCGAAACCTTGTTCAGCGCGTCATAGCGCGCCTGCGGCGTCGACTGCGCCCATGCGGGGAAGGCGGCCTTGGCGGCTGCGATCGCCTTCTCGGTCTGCACCTTGTCGGCCTTGGCGTATTCGCCGACGAGGTCGTTGGTGTTGGAGGGGTTGATATTCTTGGTGACGCCGGAGCCATCGACCCATTCGCCGCCGATGAAGTTCTTCAGGATCGCAGTCATCTCATTCCTCCAAGGGAAGGTTTTCTCAACGCACGAGGCAGGGACGCTTGTCGTCGAAGGTCCAGCCGGGGATCAGGTCCTGCATGGCAATAGCGTCATCGCGGGCGCCGAGTCCATGCTGCTTGTAGAGGTCATGCGCGGCGTCGATGGCGGCTCTGTCGATTTCGATACCCAGGCCCGGCCTGTCAGGCACCGCGATCTTGCCGCCCTTGATCTGGAGCGGTTCCTTGGTCAGTGCCTGGCCGTCCTGCCAGATCCAGTGGGTGTCGATCGCGGTGACCTTGCCGGGCGCCGCGGCACCGACATGGGTGAACATCGCGAGCGAGATGTCGAAATGATTGTTGGAGTGCGAGCCCCAGGTCAGGCCGTTGTCGCGGCATGTCTGGGCCACGCGGACCGAGCCCTGCATGGTCCAGAAATGGGGATCGGCGAGCGGAATGTCCACCGCGCCCAGGCGCAATGCATGAGCGAGCTGCCGCCAGTCGGTTGCGATCATGTTGGTCGCCGTCGGCAGGCCCGTGGCGCGGCGGAACTCGGCCATGATCTCGCGGCCTGAGAAGCCGCCTTCCGCGCCGCAGGGGTCCTCGGCATAGGCGAGAATGCCGTGCATGTCCTTGCAGAGCCCGATCGCCTCGTCGAGCGACCAGGCGCCGTTGGGGTCGAGCGTGACACGTGCGTTGGGGAAGCGTTTTGCGATGGCGGTGACGGCCTCGATCTCCTGCTCGCCGCGGAGCACGCCGCCCTTCAGCTTGAAATCGGCAAAGCCGTAATGGTCGTGGGTGGCCTCCGCGAGGCGCACCACGGTCTCCGGCGTCATCGCCTCCTGATGGCGGAGGTTGAACCATTCCGGCTTGCCGGTCTCGCCCGCGACGTAGTCGAGCTTCGATTTGCGGCGGTCGCCGACGAAGAAGAGATAGCCGAGCGTCTCGATGCTCTTGCGCTGCTGGCCTTCGCCGAGCAGCGCGGCGACGGGCAGGTTGAGATGCTGGCCGAGCAGATCGAGCAAGGCGGATTCGATCGCCGTGACCGCGTGGATCATGATGCGGAGATCAAAAGTCTGCTTGCCGCGGCCGCCGACGTCGCGGTCGGCGAAGGCGGTGCGGATGTCGGCGAGGATGTTGTTGAGCGCGCCGACGGTCTTGCCGATGACGAGATCGCGCGCGTCCTGGAGCGTCTGCCAGATCTTTTGCCCGCCGGGCACCTCGCCGACGCCGGTGTGACCGGCATTGTCGGTGAGAATGACGATGTTGCGGGTGAAGAACGGCGCATGCGCGCCGCTCAGATTGAGGAGCATGCCGTCACGGCCCGCGACCGGAATCACCTGCATCGCTGTGACGATTGGTGCGCCAGAGATTTCAGTCTGGGCCATCGCACGCTCCTCCCTGTTGTCGTCTGTTATTCTGCCGCCTGTTGTGTCGATCGGATGGCGGGCAGATTTTTCACCAGCGCCGTCAGCTCCGCGATCTCCTGTTCGGTGAGGTCGGTCAGCGGCGGGCGGACCGGGCCGGAATCGCGGCCGATCACTTTCATGCCGGCCTTGATGATCGAGACCGCGTAGCCCTTCTTGCGGTTGCGGATCGCGATCAGCGGCAGGATGAAATCCTTCAACCCGGCATTGATCGTCTCATGGTCGCGCTTGCGCACGGCAGCGTAGAAATTGGTCGCGAACTCCGGCACGAAGTTGAACACGGCCGAGGAATAGGTCGTCACGCCCATGTCCAGATAGGGCAAGGCGAAGGTTTCCGCGGTCGGCAGGCCGCCGACATAGGTCAGGCGATCGCCGAGCTTGGTGTAGACGCGGGTCATCAGCTCGATGTCGCCGATGCCGTCCTTGTAGCCGACGAGATTCGGGCAGCGCTCGGCAAGGCGGGCGAGCGTATCGGGCTGAAGGATGGCGTTGTCGCGGTTGTAGACGATGACGCCGATCTTCACGGAGGCGCAGATCGCCTCGACATGGGCGGCGAGGCCGTCCTGCTCGGCATGGGTGAGATAGGGCGGCAGCAGCAACAGGCCGTCAGCGCCGGCCTTTTCCGCGCCGATCGCGATCTCGCGGGCGGTGGCGGTGCCGTAGCCGGTGCCGGCGAGCACGGGCACGCGGCCCTTGGTCTCCTCGACGGCGATCTTGACCACCTGTGGAACTTCGCTCGGCGTCAGTGAGAAGAACTCGCCGGTGCCACCGGCGGCGAACAGGCCGGCCACGTCATAGCCGCACAGCCAATCCATGTTGGCGCGGTAGGTCGCCTCGTCGAAGGAGTAATCCGCCTTGAACGGCGTGACGGGGAAGGACAGGAGGCCGGATCCGATCTTCTGGGCCATTTCCTGCGGGGTCATCTTGCTCATGGGCGCTGCTCCCTTCTCTGATGTTGTGGAGGACGCAGGCCAGAGCCGCGCGTCCATGCGCCGCTGTTTAGGAGACCGTTCGATGCGCGTCCAAGCCAAAGCCTATATCGACCGATGCGGATTGAGCATCAATCCTCCATCAACTCCGCAGAGGACAATTCGCTGGCGATTTTGACCAGCGCCGCGAGCAGTGGATCCTCGTTGTCGCGCCGCCAGACCATGAACAGCTCGACGGGGACGCGTGTGCGCAGCTTCAGCGGCCGCAGTCGCACGTCGGCGATCTTCAGGCTTGCCGCCGCCGCCGGCACGATCGCAAGGCCGAGGCCGGCGCGCACCATGGCGAGGATCGAGTGGATCTGGCTCAAATGCTGGACATAGCGCGGCAGGATGTCGGCGCGGGTGAACAGCGCCACCAGCAGGTCGTGGAAGTACCGGCTCTCATAGGGCGAATACATCACGAAGGGCTGGTCGCCGAAATCCTTGATGGTGATGTTCTCGGCGTTCGCCAGCGGATGCTTTTTCGGGATCGCGGCGAGCAGGGGCTCGGCGACGACGCGGCGGCTGGCAAGTTCGGGGCGCGCGATCGGCGGCCGCAACAGTCCGGCGTCGATCTGGCCCGAGGTCAGCGCCTCGAACTGGTCGCCCGAGACCATCTCCTTCAGCGAGAAGTCGACCTCGGGCAGCTTGGCGCGGCAGGCGGCGACGAGCTCGGGCAGGAAGCCGTAGGCCGCCGCCGCGGTGAAGCCGATCTTCAGCGAGCCGGTCTTGCCGAGCGCGATGCGGCGGGCGACCTGCGAGGCGCTTTCGGCGAGCTTCAGGATGCGCCGCGCCTCCGGCAGGAAGCTGCGGCCGGCAGGCGTCAGCCGCACCGAACGGCTGGTGCGCTCCAGCAGCGGCGCATCGATGATGTGCTCGAGCACCTGGATCTGCCGGGACAGCGGCGGCTGGGTCATGTTCAGCCGCGCGGCGGCGCGGCCGAAGTGCAATTCCTCCGCCACCGTGACGAAACAGCGGAGCTGGTTGAGGTCGAACATCGATACATGCCTTAGATGGATAAGGCGTTTCCCCGGCACTTCTAGCATCGATTATCCCCAAAACAAAGACGGCGGCCGTGAAGCCGCCGTAAGTTGCCTGGTCAGCTCCCGTGGGAGCCCTCAGGAGGAAGGTTTGAGCACCACCCGCTCGATCTTGCCCACGATCACGAGATAGGCGAACGCCGCCACCAGCGCGTTGGCGCCGACGAACACCAGCGCGCCGTTGAAGGAGCCGGTCGCGGCCAGGATGTAGCCGATCACGATCGGGGTGGTGATCGATGAGATGTTGCCGAAGGTGTTGAACAGCCCGCCGGAGACGCCGCCGGCTTCCTTGGGCGAGGTGTCGGAAACGACGGCCCAGCCGAGCGCGCCGATGCCCTTGCCGAAGAAGGCCAGCGCCATGAAGCCGACCACCAGCGCCTGGCCGTCGACATAGTTGCAGGCGATGATCGACATCGACAGCAGCATGCCGCCGACGATCGGGATCTTGCGCGCCATGGTCAGCGAGCCCGTCTTGCGCAGGATCGCGTCGGAGATGACGCCGCCGAGCACGCCGCCGATGAAGCCGCACAGCGCAGGCAACGTCGCGACGAAGCCGGCTTGCAGGATCGACAGGCCGCGTTCCTTGACGAGGTAGACCGGGAACCAGGTCAGGAAGAAATAGGTCAGCGTGTTGATGCAGTACTGGCCGAGATAGACGCCGAGCATCATGCGGTTGGAGAGAAGCTGGCGGATGTGATCCCAGCCGGGGCCGGAGGCGGCTGCGCGCTTGTCCTTCAGATCATCCCTGGGCGCGTCGAGGTCGACCAGTGCGCCGCCCTCCTTGATGTAGTCGAACTCGGCCCCGTTGACGCCGGGATGCTCCTTCGGACCGTAGATGGTCTTGATCCAGACCAGGCCCATCACGATGCCAAGCGCGCCCATCACGAAGAACACGTAGCGCCAGCCGTAGTCGTGCGCGATCCAGCCCATCAGCGGCGCGAAGATCACGGTCGCGAAATACTGCCCGGAATTGAAGAACGCGGACGCGGTGCCGCGCTCGTTGTCGGGAAACCAGGCCGCAACGATGCGGGCGTTGGCCGGGAAGGACGGCGCCTCGGCGATACCGACGAGGAAGCGCAGGCCGAACAGCATGAGGATCGCGGTGCCCGCGCTGAAGAAGCCGACCCAGCCCTGCATCGTCGTGAACAGCGACCAGACGATGATGCTGAAGGCATAGACCAGGCGCGAGCCGTAGCGGTCGAGCAGCCAGCCGCCCGGCACCTGCGCGATCACATAGGACCATCCGAACGCCGAGAAGATGTAGCCCATCGCGACGGGATCGAGATGCAGCTCCTTGGAGAGCGCGGGACCCGCGATCGACAGCGTGGCGCGGTCGGCATAATTGACGGTCGTGACCAGGAACAACATGGTCACGATGAACAGCCTGACGCGAGACCTCCTCACGTCCGTTGCGGACACCACTGCGCTCATCAGGCGCCTCCTTAGAATTCGAAACGTTTCCTCACTGCGACTCCTAGAGGCGCGCGCGGCAGAGTGTCCAAGCCGAAGGGGGTATCGATCGATGCCGTTTTTGGATTGATGGAACGGCGGGTGCGGGGAACGGAGCGTGGTGATGGCGGACCCGGTGCGCCACGCGCGGTTGTCATTCCCCGCGAAGCGGGGAATCCAGTACGCTGCGGCGTCTCGATTCAATCACGTCTGTCACGGCGTACTGGATCGCCCCGCCCCAGTGCGCAACTGCGCACAAAGCGGGCGACGACAGTGTGCGCGTAGAAGCCGCGCTTACTGCTGCCGCACGCCCGGCAGCAGCGGCGCCAGCAGGCCCCGCGTCACAGCCGGTGGTGCCGCATCCAGCCCGAGCACTGCGCTCGCCGCCGGCAGCGCGGCATCCGCCATCGCGGCGTGGCCTTCGGCGCTTGGATGCACAGCGCCGCCATAGACGGCGGAGAGCACGCCCCAGGTCGCGTCGTGGATGTCGGTCGGCTGGCTCGCGGCCGGCAAGCCCTGCGGATAGGTCATCGCGGCGAAGTAGCTGTCATTGGCGTCGCGGATCCAGCGCGCGCGCGGCGAATAGGCGCGGAATTCGGAGGCGCCGCGGCCGCACAGCATCGGCTGGCTCGCCGCGCTGACGATGTCGGGATTGAAGCTCTGGCCGTTCTCGGCAAAGCAGCTGCGGTCGAATTCGGGATCGTTGCCCGAATGCGCGCAGAAGCCGTGATCGGCGAACGCTGCCTGATGCGAATCCACGAAGGTCATGCGGTCGGCTTCGGGATCGCGGCACAGCGCGCCACGGGTGCAGGTGGCGAGGCCCTTAAGCTGCGGCAGGAATTCGGTGTCGACGAAGGTTGAGACGCGAGCGAGACGCTGGGGGTCGGCGTTGAAGGAGGGGTGGATGTCGAAGCCGGCGCGGCCGCCGCGGCACGGCACGCCGCCATCGGCGAGCGCGGGGTTCGCGTAGGAGACGTAGACCACGTGCGAGAGATCGCCGCCGACGAGCGGCTTCAGCGCCTCGCGCAGCTTGACGAAATTCTGCGGCAGCTCGCGCGCCAGCGCATCGCGGGAATCGTCGACGCTCGCCATTACGCCAGAGCGGCGGAACAGCGCGCGCTCGGTCGCGGTCTCGACGATCACGTCGGCGACGAGGCCGGAGAAATAGATGTCGTTGGCGCCGACCGAGAGCAGCACGAGGTCGAGCGTGCGGTCCGGCTGGCGCTTCCTGGCGGCGGTCAGCGCCTCGCGCAGCTCCGCGACCTGCGCGTTCACGCTGGTGTTGCAGACGCCGGTCTTGCCGGGCGGGCATTCGCGTGCGCGCTGCGAGCCGAGCAGCCCGTCGCCGATGCTGGCGCCGGTGCAGGCGAGCGGCAGGAAGGTCACCGCGACGTGGGTGTAGCGCACCGCGAGCGCCAGCGCGGTGCGGGTCTGGTAGCTGTAGAGCGAGCGGTGGCAGGGCGAGTTGAACCAGAGCGCGCTGTAGTGCTGCCAGTTGGCGAGCGTATCCGGCGCCTCGCAGGCGCGGCCACCTTTGTAGCCGGCGCGGCTCGGCCGGTAGTACTGCGCGCCGGCGGTGCCGAGATAGGAGCGGAAGCAAAAGCCTTCGTCCGACAGCGCCAGCGGCCGGTCCGGATTGCCTTCACCTGAGGCGATGCTGTCGCCCAGGCCGGCGACGAAGATGTCGCGAACCGCGATCTCGGTCTGGACCCGCTGGGTCGGGTCGGAGCCGGAGGAGACGTCGACGCTCGCGATCGTCTGCTTGCCGTAGCGGACCCGCAGATTGACCGGCTCGGCGCAGTCGAAGGTCGAAGCTTGCGGTCCGTCGCCGTCATCGAACGACCAGGCGCAGGTGGCGCCGACCGGCACCGCGCCGGTCAGGCGCACGGTGACGGGGTGGTCGACCGGGGTGATGTAGTTTTCCTTCACGTTGTCGCGGGTGCAGGGCTGGTTGACCCGGCCCTGAAGGTCGATGCAGAGCCGGTTGACCATGTTGCGGGCCCAGCCGCGGCCCTCGCTCTGGAGCTCCAGTGACTGTTCGGCGGCGAGGATGCTGCGGTTACGCGCATTCTCGACATGGAGCAGGAAGTCGCGCTCCTCGCGGAACAGCCGGAAGCGGTTGCGCACCTCCCAGCTGATCTGCATCGCGCCCGCGTCCTGCGCGGCCGCCCGCTCCGGCGGCAAGGCGGCGAAGAGCCCGGCGAGCAGCAGGGCACCAGCGAGGAAACGGCGTAGGGATACTGGGATCATGGCCCGCGTCTTCAACGTCAAAGTTGAGGCGGAAATAAGAGAGGAACCTCTCTCGCCGCCTGCAACATCGATCTGACGGTTTTGCGGGCCGCCGTCCAGCGGCTTAGCGTTTGGCCTGCCGCAGCGCCCGCTCGCGCTCCATTGCTGCCACCTGTTGGGGCAGGTTGGCCTGCGCACAGGCCTCCGCTAGCCGCCGGCGCTCCTGCCAGGGCTTCACCACATTCATCCAGAGCTCGCGTGCGCCCATGATGGAGATGGCAAGACCGAACGGGATCACAAAATAGAGGATGCGGAACACGAGGAGCGTCGCCAGAAGCTGTTCGCGGCCGAATTCGGGGAGCGCCACCAGCATGGCGGCGTCGAACACGCCGAGCGAGCCGGGCGCGTGGCTGGCAAATCCGAGCAGCGTCGCCAAAATGAAGACCACGGAGAGCGACAGGAAATCGATCTGCGGAGTGGCCGGCACCAGCAGATACATCGCCAGTGCGCAGAAGCCGAGATCGACCACGCCGATCAGGATCTGCACCAGCGTCAGCGGCGCCGACGGCAGCACCACCTTCCAGCCCTTCTGGCCAAGCTCGCGGCGCTTCTCGCCCATGCAGAGCCAGACCAGATAGGCGCCGATCGAGGCGAGGCCGCCGAGCGCGATCAGACGATTGATGGATTCCGGGAGCTGATCCATGTAGGAGGCGGCACCCGGGTGGATCGTCATGCCGATCGAGAGCACGAAGATGTTACCGAGCCAGAAGGTCAGGCCGGACAGGAAGCAGATTTTTGCAACGTCGATCGCGTTCAGCCCGTAGTCCGAATAGATCCGGAAGCGGATCGCCCCGCCGGTGAACACGGTGGCACCGATATTGTGGCCGATCGAATAGGACGTGAAGCTGGAGAGCGCTGCGATGCGATAGGGCACGTGCTTCTTGCCGATCGTTCGCAGTGCAAAAAAGTCGTAGAAGGTCAGCGTACAGAACGCGAAGCACACGCAGATCGCCGCCAGCCCGATATTGCCGCGGGGAATCTCGGTTAACGCGGTCAGGATGACCCCGGTATCGATGCCATGGAGGGTCCGGACCAGCGTGGTGATCGCGAAGGCGATGATGAACACGCTCGCCGCAACGCCGAGCCGTCGCCAGCCGATCCATCTCTTGAAGCCGCGCTTCAGCGCGGGCAGCAGTCCGTGCATTCATCCTCCCGGCGGGGGGCAAGACCGACAAGGCCAGACATTGGCCGGTCGGGTACGATCACTGCCCGAACTGGGCTTCGATCGCTAGGCATGATGTAGCTCATTTAAGGCAAAAACAGCGACTTGTGCAGCCCTTGACAACGATAGGTTCTGTGTTGGACCGCACCTTTTGTCATACGCGGTTCACATCGGACGCGCGTTAAGCATATGAGTCGTGGATCGGTCGCGTCCGTCTATCGACATGGTTTCAGATCCTGCACGGCGCGCATTGTTCCAGCGCAAGGGATACAGGCTTTTTTGGAACGCCGGTGCCGCGTGCTGGTTAGCGCCCCATCAGCAATCGAACATGGCGGAAGATGCGGCTTTGCGTGCAAGCCCGTGCCGCCGTGTTCCCGAAACCCGAGAGGATCGGAACGATGGGACTGTTCACAAAAGACATCAAGACCATGAACGACCTGTTCGTGCACCAGCTTCAGGACATCTATTACGCCGAGCAGCAGCTCACCAAGGCGCTGCCCAAAATGGCAGATAAGGCGACCGATCCGCAGCTGAAGCAGGGCTTTTTGACGCACCTCGAAGAAACCAGGCAGCACGTCAAGCGCCTCGAGGAAGTGTTCAAGATGCACGGTGCGCAGGTGAAGGCGGTCGACTGCCCCGCCATCGACGGCATCATCGAGGAGGCCGACGAGACCGCCGGCGAGGTCGCCGACAAGGCGGTGCTCGACGCCGCGCTGATCAACGCGGCACAGGCCGCGGAGCATTACGAGATCGTCCGCTACGGCAGCCTGATCGCCTGGGCCAAGCAGCTCGGCCGCACGGACTGCGCCAACGTGCTCGCCAAGACGCTGGAGGAGGAGAAGGCGACCGACAAGAAGCTGACCGCACTTGCCGAGAGCAAGGTAAACCTGCGCGCGGCCAGTTAACGCCGGTTCCGCAAACGAAACGCCGTGCGTTCGACGCACGGCGTTTTCGTATCATCATTCGGTCGTTGTCGAAGCATCACGGCGGGCTGGAAGCGTATATTTCGCATGGGGCTGCAACCGAGATGGCAGCATGCGCGTAAGCACCGTCAAATACGAGGCCTTCGACCACGGAGCCGGCGCATCGCGTGCCGGCACGCGACTTGCGACCTCGCTCACGCTTGCCGCGATGAGCCTAGGCTATGGCGTGGTGCAGCTCGACGTCACCATCGTCAACACCGCGCTCGATGCGATGGGCAGGACGCTCGGCGGCGGCATCGCCGAGCTGCAATGGGTGGTCAGCGCCTACACCATCGCGTTTGCCGCCTTCATCCTGACGGCCGGCGCGCTCGGCGACCGGATCGGGGCCAAGCGCGTCTTCATGGCGGGCTTCGCCATCTTCACCGCAGCCTCACTCGCCTGCGCGCTGTCGCCCAATGCGACCGTGCTGATCGCAGCGCGACTGGTCCAGGGGCTGGCGGCAGCGATCCTGGTGCCAAATTCTCTTGCGCTGCTCAATCATGCTTATCCGGACGACCGCGAGCGCGGCCGCGCCGTCGCGGTCTGGGCCGCCGGAGCGAGCCTCGCGCTCACCGCCGGTCCTTTCGTTGGCGGAGCGCTGATCACGCTGATCGGCTGGCGCGCGATCTTCCTGGTCAATCTGCCGATCGGGCTCGCCGGCCTCTGGCTGAGCTGGCGTTACGCCAGCGAAACCACGCGGGCGCGCTCGCGCGAGATCGATCTGCCCGGCCAGCTAACCGCGATCGGCGCGCTGGGGGCGCTCGCCGGCGCGATCATCGAAGGCGGCGCGCTCGGCTGGGGACATCCAGCGGTGATCGCGGCCTTTGTCGCAGCCGCAATTCTCGCCATGCTCTTCGTCTGGCGCGAGAGCCGCGCGGCGCAGCCGATGCTGCCGCTGTCGCTGTTCGGCCACCGGCTGTTCGCGCTGACCTCGCTCGTCGGCCTGCTCGTCAACATCGCGATCTACGGCCTGATCTTCGTGCTCAGCCTGTACTTCCAGAGGATCAACGGGCTGTCTCCGTGGTGGACCGGTCTCGCCTTCGTGCCGATGATGGCGGCGGTGCTGCCGGTCAACCTGCTTGCGCCTCGGCTCGCCGAACGCATCGGCTCGTGCCCGACCATCGTGGTTGGCGCCTGTATCTCGGCGCTCGGCTGTCTCGGTCTGCTCTGGATCGAAGCCGGGACCAGCTACTGGGCAATCTTTGCGCAGATGATCGCCATCAGCGGTGGACTTGGCCTGCTGGTGCCGCCGCTGACCTCCACCTTGCTCGGCAGCATCGAGAAGGCGCGCTCCGGCATCGCCGCCGGCGTCCTGAACGCGACGCGGCAGACCGGCAGCGTGCTCGGCGTCGCGCTGTTCGGCTCGCTGGTGGCCTCGGAAGGGGCGTTCATGACGGGGATGCATCTGTCGCTGGTCTTGTCCGCGGCCGTGTTGCTGCTCGCCGCCGCCGTGATCGGCCTTGGCGCGCCTGCGCGCGGATGAACAATCCGAGTGAACGAACGCATCTTTCGTTCACCATTACCGAAACAGGCACGTAGCCGGTTACCGACTATCCATCTCTGTCGGTTCAAGTGCGGGTCGATAGGGGCCCGCGATGTATCAAGTTCTCTACTGTCTCGCCGAGGAGCACGACTGGCGACTTGTCGCGCTTGGCGGCGCGGTGTGTCTGCTCGCAAGCGCGGCGGCGATCAGTCTGTTTCACCGGGCGCGGGCGACGCACGGCCCCGGGCGTCTGGTCTGGCTCGCTCTGGATGCCGCCGTCAGCGGATGCGGTATCTGGGCGACGCATTTCATCGCCATGCTCGCCTACGGGCCGGGTGGCGCCGGCGCCTACAACATCCCGGTGACGTTCCTTTCGCTGATCTTCGCGATCTCCGTGACCTTCGTGGGGCTGAGCATCGCAGTATCCTCCGCGCGCACGCTGTGGATCGTGCTCGGCGGTGCGATCGTCGGCGCCGGGGTCGCGACGATGCATTACACCGGCATGGCGGCTCTGGAGATGCCCGCACGCGTCGACTGGATCGGAAGCACGGTTGCCGCCTCGGTACTGTTCGGAGTTGTTTTTGCAGCGCTCGCGCTGTTCGTCGCCGCGCGGCGCGACGACCTCTTCCATGCGCTGGCCGCGACCACCTTGCTGACAGTTGCCATCGTCGCGCATCATTTCACCGCGATGGGCGCGGTGCTGTTGACGCCGGATCCGACGCTCGCGATCAGCGGGCTATCGATCCCGCCGGCCTCGTTGTCCTTCCTCACCGCGGGTGCTGCGGTCGCGATCATCGCGATCGCGCTGGTGGCCGCGCTGCTCGACCGCGGCGCCAAGGGCGAACTGGGCCGCCAGCAGATCGTGCTGGATACGGCGCTCGAGAACATGTCGCAGGGGCTGTGCATGTTCGATGCGGACGGCAAGATCATCCTGTTCAACGAGCGCTATGCCGCGATGCTCGGCCGCACCGAGACCCTGCTCACCGGCCGCCTGCTGGTCGACGTGCTGCGTGAGGAGCAGGCCAAGGGCCAGTGGCAGGGCGATGCGGGCGAATTCTTCGCGCGCCTCGTCGCCGACGCGCGCGAGACCCGCACCACGACCGACGTCGTGAGCAGGTTCGGCCGGTCCATCCGGGTCGTCAACCAGCCGATGCAGGGCGGCGGTTGGGTCGCGACCTTCGAGGACATCACCGAATGGCTGGAGGCCCAGGCCAAGATCTCGCACATGGCCCGCCATGACGCTCTGACCAGCCTGCCGAACCGCGTGCTGTTCCACGAGCAGCTCGTGCAGGGCCTGCGCCGGACCCAATCGGGCGACCAGTTGGCGGTGCTTTGTCTCGATCTCGATCATTTCAAGGACATCAACGACTCGCTCGGCCATCCGATCGGCGACGCGCTGCTCAAGGAGGTCGGCCGCAGGCTGAAGGCCACCGTCGGCGAGAGCGACACCGTCGCCCGGCTCGGCGGCGACGAGTTCGCCGTGGTCCAGATCGGACGTTCCGAGGAAACCGCGGCCAGATCCCTTGCCGGCCGCCTCGTCGAGGTGATCTCGGCGCCTTACGAGATCGACGACCATCAGATCGTCATCGGCGTCTCGATCGGCATCTCGCTGTCGCCGCAGGACGGCAGCAATCCCGACGAATTGTTGAAGAACGCCGACCTCGCATTGTACCGCGCCAAGGCGGACGGCCGCGGCACATACCGGTTCTTCGAGACGGGCATGGATGCGCGCGCGCAGGCGCGGCGCCTGCTGGAGATGGATCTGCGCGCGGCGCTGCAGCGCGACGAGTTCGAGGCGTACTATCAGCCGATCCGCGACGTCGCCAGCGGGCGCGTCGTCGCCTTCGAGGCGCTGCTGCGCTGGAACCATCCGCAACGCGGCTTGATCGCGCCCCTCAACTTCATTCCGTTGGCCGAGGAGACCGGCCTGATCATCCAGCTCGGCGATTTCGTGCTGCGCTCCGCCTGCGCCGACGCGGCCACCTGGCCCGACGATGTTGACCTCGCCGTCAATTTGTCGCCGGTGCAGTTCAAGAATCCGAACCTGATCGCATCCGTGACCGAGGCGCTGGCCGCTTCGGGCCTCCACGCGCGCCGCCTCGAGCTCGAGATCACCGAATCCGTGCTGCTGCAGAACAGCGAGGCGACGCTGACCACGCTGCATGAGCTCCGCGCCATGGGCGTGCGCATTTCGCTCGACGATTTCGGCACCGGCTATTCCTCGCTGAGCTATCTGCGCAGCTTCCCCTTCGACAAGATCAAGATCGACCGCTCCTTCGTGTCGGAGCTGGCGACGCGCGAGGATTCCATGGCGATCATCCGCGCCGTGACCGGGCTCGGGCGGAGCCTCGGCATCGTCACCACGGCAGAGGGGGTCGAGAACGATGCGCAGCTCGAGCTGCTCCGTCGCGAAGGCTGCACCCAGGTGCAGGGCTATCTGTTCAGCAAGCCGCGGCCCGCCTCGGATGTCGCGATCATGCTAAACCGCTCGCGACTGCGCGCCGCGGGCTAGTGAGACTAGCCGCGGCGCAGCGCGAAATGCGCGCCGCAGAACGCCATCACGGCACCGAGGCAGAGCGCGGCAAGCCCGGCCAGCACG
>NZ_JADPJG010000038.1:17401-21040 GCF_023073335.1 Bradyrhizobium sp. 21 | reverse complement strand
CGTCGGGATCGCGCTCGGCGCCGAGGCCACCTGGCCGGCACCCGCCAGCAGCAGCACGCCGACCGCGATCAGGAATTGCCGCATCCGTTGCGGGATCTGGCCGGAGACGGCGCTCTGCATCAATGTCGCCGTGACATAGCCGCCGGAGAAGCCGACGGTGGCGATCAGCCACCAGGCGATCGCCGCGCCCGCCGGGATGAACTCATGCGTGTCGGAGTGCCAGAGGCCGCCGAGGTCGAGCCCGTAGCGGGCGCCCAGCATGTGCACGGCGAGCGCGAGCAGCACGCCGGAGATCACGGCGGCGCCGAGAATCAGGCGGCGCGGAAAAAAAATCGTCTCAGCCATCTCTCGCTTGTAG
Source organism: Bradyrhizobium sp. 21 (assembly GCF_023073335.1). Taxonomy (GTDB): domain Bacteria; phylum Pseudomonadota; class Alphaproteobacteria; order Rhizobiales; family Xanthobacteraceae; genus Bradyrhizobium. Next base: position 20,682 of record NZ_JADPJG010000038.1, on the reverse strand, counting down.
GATGGGGCAGGGCGATCGCGCAAGCGGATCGCTGACTGGATTGCGGATTGGATTGCGCGGATTGGATCGATCGTGAAGATGCAGGATTCGGGAGCCGAGACGGCTTCGGGCGCGAGCTATGCCTACAAGGCGTCGCTGATCGGCTCGGCGCATCGCTTCGAGCTGACGGACCAGGGGCTCTCCTGGCGCATCGGCGGCCGTTCGGGCCTGTGGCGCTATGACGAGATATCGGCGATCCGGCTGTCGTTCCGCCCGGTGTCGATGCAGCAGCACCGCTTTCGCGCCGATGTCGGCCACACCGGTGGCGGCCGTATCGCGATCCTCTCGACGAGCTGGCAGACCGCGGCCCTGATGGCGCCGCAGGACAATGGCTTTCGCGACTTCATTGTCGCATTGCACGCGCGGATGGCGCAGGCCGGCAGCCGCGCCGAATTGACCGCAGGCCTTGGCCGCAGGACCTATGCGGTGGTGCTGGCGTTTCTGGCAGTGCTGACGGTGGCGATGACAGGCCTCCTGATCCGCGCGCTGATCATCGGCGAATTCGCCGGCGTGCTGTTCATCCTCGGCTTTGCCGCGCTATTCGCCTGGCAGGTCGGCGGCTTCGTCCGGCGCAACCAGCCGCGGAGCTACAGCTTCGATCGCGTGCCGAACGCCTTGTTGCCGTAGGTGCAACCGGCCGCAATCAAACGTGACTTCGCGCCTATGCGCCGGTGTCGCATCGTGCTGCCATGTCAGCCATGGATCGCGGCACCCGCAGGCCTACGGCGGATGAGATCGGCGAGATCAACCGCACGCATCTGATCGATACGCCGCTCCGGCCGGCCGACCTGATGTTCATGTTCGGCACCCGCGAGGACGTCGCGTTGCGCGCCGACACCGCTGCAAGGCTGTGGCGCGAGGGCTTTTTCCGCTGGTCGATTGTCAGCGGCGGCGTGACGCCGGGCTCGGAGCAATCCGAGTGTACGATCATTAAGGCGGCAATGGTCGCGGCGGGCATTCCGGCGGATCGAATCCTCGAGGAACACGGGCGACGAACACCGGTGAGAACGTGATCCTCTCGCTGCCGATCATCGATGCCGCGCTGGGGCTGAACGATATCCGCAGCGTGATCTGCCTCGGCAATACCTGGACGGCGCGCCGCTATCCGATGACGCTGCACCGGCGAAGTCGAGAAGATGCTGCTCACCGTCGACAGCTTTGCGACGCCGCGCGCGCTATGGCACACCGACGTCGAGTTTCGCCGGCGCGTCCTGCACGAATGGGACAAGATCGAGCCGTACAAGGCGAGGGGCTTCATCGCGGAATGGCCGGAACACTGACAAGGCTCGGACCGCTACTCCGTCGAGTCAAAATCCTCTTCCTTGGTGCCGAGCAGCGAGACGAGGGTACGCAGGCCGGAATCGAGCTGCTCGAATGAGGGCGGGGCGAGCGCGAGCCGCACCGCATTCGGTGCATGGCCATGGGCGATCGCGAAGGTCGAGGACGGCGTCAGCGCGATGCCGCGGCGGGCTGCGGCGGCGACGAAGGTCTGCGAGCGCCAATGTGCCGGCAGCGTCAGCCAGAGATGATAGGCGCGGGGATCGGCGGAGAGCTGGTAGCCGGCGAGCAGCCTTGCCGCGGTCTGCTGCCGGCGCGCGGCGTCGATGCGCTTCAGGCGGGTCAGCTCGGCGACGGTGCCGTCGGCCATCAGCCGCTGCCCGGATGCGAGCGCGTGGCCGGAGGCGATCCAGCCGCCGGTGCGGACCGCGCTCATCACGCCTTCGCGCAGATGCGGCGGCGCCACCAGGATGCCGAGTGCGAGGCCCGGCGCAACCTTCTTGGACAGGCTGTCGATCACGATGCAGCGGTCCGGCCCGAGCGCCGCCAGCGGCGTATCGTCGGCCAGGAAACCGTAGACGGCGTCCTCGATGATGGTGAGGTCGAGCTTCTCGGCGACGCGCATGATGTCGGCGCGCCTTGTCGCGTTCATGGTGACGCCGAGCGGATTTTGGATGATGGGCTGGAGATACAGCGCCGAAAGATGCGCCTCGCGATGGGCTTTCTGAATGGCATCGGGGCGTGCGCCGAATTCGTCCATCGGAATCGGGACCAGCGTCACGCCGAGCCGCGCGGCGATGCTCTTGACGTAGGGATAGGTCAGCGCTTCGACGCCGCAGCGGCCGCCGGTGGGGACGAGGGCGGCGAGGGCTGCCGCGAGCGATTGCTTGCCGTTGGCGGTGAACACGATCTGTTCGGCCTGCGGCGTAAAATCCTTGCGCGCGAGATAGGCGGCAGCTGCGTTGCGCGCACTCTTGGTGCCGGTGCTGGTGGAGACGCGCAACGCGGATTCGAGCGCGTCGACGCGCTCCAGCCCCGCGAGGCTCTTGGCGATCATCGCCCATTGCTGCGGCAGCAGCGGGTAATTGACCTCGAAATCGATCCGCGCGTCGCGCGGTTCGCTCAGCGCCTCGACCTCCCGCCTGATGTCGCCGGAGATGAAAGTGCCGCGCCCGACCTCGCCGACGACGAGGCCGCGGCGGAGCAACTCCGTATAAACCCGGCTCGCGGTCGAGACCGCAATACCACGGTCATAGGCAAAATTGCGCTGCGGCGGCAGCCGGTCGCCGGGCCTTAACGTGCCGTTAGAGATATCCGAGGCAATGGCATCGGCAAGCTTCACGTACTCGAACTTGGACATTATTGCACCGAGAGCAATGTTTCACTTGCTCCGAGTAGTGTACTGGAGCATTTAAGTTCCATCAAGGTCCACGATTGAGCCGAGGAGAGCGAGAGCAATCCGACGGCAAATGAGGTGCAGGCGCTGACAGCGTCTTCGCCAACGGCATCTGCGTCGCCGCGGGGACAGAAGTCCGGAGAAGAAAAATGACCACGATCTCGCAAGCTGCCGGGCGGAGTTTACGCCCATCCTCGGGCGGATTTTTCCGCACGCTCGCCAATGGCGTCACTGCGCTGTTCGACCGCCTGGAGCAGCGCTCCGCCGTCAAGACGCTGAACGAGCTCGACGACCGCGCCCTGCGCGACATCGGGATCACGCGCAGCCAGATCGAGGACGCGGTGTACGGCCAGTTCAAGGCCGAGCTGACGCGGTATTTGTAAACTCCGTGTCCCGGACGCGCCGCAACGCTGTTGGCGTTGCTGCGCAGGGCCGGGACCCGGCTCGTAGGATGGGTAGAGCGAAGCGAAACCCATCACACTTTTATTTGCGCGGAAGCATGATGGGTTTCGCAAGTGCTCTACCCATCCTACGACCCCGCGGACACGCCTTTGCATCCTCGCGGCAT
>NZ_JADPJG010000038.1:0-17319 GCF_023073335.1 Bradyrhizobium sp. 21 | reverse complement strand
GGGCGCAGGGAAGGCCGGGTGCCGGCTGGCACCCACGGTCCACTGTGCGAAGTTGTGGTACGAAAAATCTGCACAGCGGCATACAGGTGAAGCCAAAACATCCGGCCTTTCCCTGCGCAGCGGTTTGACGGCTTATGTCGCGCTCTCCCCGGGGAGCGATGCACTATTGCCCCCGTCGCCTTGCCGATCACTGATGCGCGCGGTCCGGTTGGACAGCACACATCACCACAAGACTTGGCGCACAGACCCCGGGCGCCAGGACCACACGATTTTGCCGTACGCCGATCACACCGGTCGTGTGCGCGAGGCCTTCGCTCACGGTTGCCCGCCCTGCGAAACCCTTCGCGCCGATGTGACCCACGTCCGCCGCCGCCCGGCCCGCGTTCGTGACGATCGCGATACGCCCCTCTTCCTTGGGCCGGGTTGCCGCGACAGATAAGCCGTTTCCGAAATTCGGTAAAGAAGAATATTTTCGGAGGCGGGCGTTGACCGACCTTTTGGGTGTTTTGCCTGACGGGCAACGCAAGGGCTTGTATATGGCTCAGGCGAAGGCGGCCTGGTCCCAAACACCGCCGAGAGCTCGATCGTCTTCGGAGCGGTCGGGCTTGCGGTGAGGTCGTGTCGCTGCGCCGCGTTGACGCCGATGCCGGACATCCCGGCGCGGCAAGTGTGCAGCGACGTTGCCCGCGAACCCGGCGATACGTGCGGCGGCCAGTTTAACGACGAACAGCATCGTCGTGACGCGGCTAAGCACGCCAAGCAGGATCAGCACCGAGAAGATGTCGATATAGGCGAGGAAGTCGCCGACCAGCATCAATTCCGGCGGGATCGGGATCCTGTGGTAGTAAGCCAGTACGAGGATCACGACGGGGATGAAGGCGATCACCTTCCGCACCGTCAGCCTGTCCAGCAGTGCGGCCACTTGCACGACCAGCACCTCCCATAAAGCATCGCCGATCGCGAGCGGGATCTCGTACGTCCATCTCCGCCACCATTGCTTCAAGACATTGCTCCGACGCTCAGTGCCTGACCACCAGCACCGAGCATTTTGCGTAGCGCACGACGTGCCCGGCGTTGGAGCCGAGGAAATAGGTGCGCATCGCCGGCCGGTGCGAGGTCATCACGATCAGCTCGGCCTTCATGTGCACGGCTTCCTCCAGGATCTCGTGGTAGATGCCGCCCTGGCGCACCACGCTGGAGATGCGCGAAGCCTCGATGCCGGATTCGCGCGCGACGATGGCGAGGGCTTCTTCCGAGGTTTGGCGCTGCTGTTCGTCGAAATCGGCCGGCACGTATTCGGCCAGCATCACCGGCGTCATCGGCAGCACGTTGAGCAGGCGCACCACGCCGCTCCAGGTCTGCGACAGCGTTGCCGCGGTCGCAAGCGCCGGCTTGGCCAGATCGGTGTCGGCGAGGTCGATGGGCACGAGGATGGACTTGAACATCTGCGCCTCCAATCTTCCAGTCAGGTCGTCCAGTGACGAGGCTGGATCAACCGGTCGAGACGGCGCCCGCGCGTCTCGTTCCGATCGAAGCAGCCTTTCGCTATCGAAGCAACTTTAGCTTCGAAGCAATTTGGGGCTGACGAACAGCACCAGCTTGCCGCGGCGGTAGGCCACGTCCCCCCAATCCTTGACGTCAAACTCGAAGATCGCAAGCCCCGAGGTGGGCAGGTTGTCGGCGATCGCCTTGGCGCCGGCCGGATCGCCGCCCCCCATCAGCATCAGGGCGGCCTCGTGCATGCCGGGATTGTGGCCGACCAGCAGCAACTGCTTCGGGTCGGCCGGGACCGTTGCCGTGCGAATGGTCTCCAGGATCTGCGCGGGATCGGCGCCATAGAGTTCCGGCAGGATCTCGACCCGCGGTGCGGCGACGCGGTCCTTCATCGCTTCCCAGGCGGTGTCCCAGGTCTGCCGGGCGCGGACGGCGTGCGACACCAGCACGGCCTCCGGGAAGGGCGGATGGGCGGCGATCCAGTCGCCGATCTGCGCGGCATCCTTGTGGCCACGGTCGTCGAGGCGGCGATCCTGGTCACGGCCGCTCGGCGCGTCGGGCTCGGTCTTGGCGTGACGCAGCAGCATCAAACGGCGCATGGCATTCTCGAATCGTTACACGTCCAAAAGGATAACCTACAGGCGCCGGCTCAGGACAAGGTGACATGCGCCCGCCGGGTTATTGTTTGAGCATGGTCTCCGCGCAAACGCTTTTTGCGTTTGTCGCGAGGAAAACCGCTGCACACTTTTCCGGATCATGCTCTAAGAAAACGATATGAGCGAGACTTTCACGAGCGTGTCCCAGGAAGAAGCCGGCTTTCGCGATCGCACGCGGCTGTCGTTCGACCTCGATGCCGATATCTGCGTCATCGGGGCCGGGCTGGCCGGGCTCTCCATCGCGCTGGAGGCGGCCCGGCTCGGGGCCAGCGTCGCGGTGCTCGAGGGCCGCCATATCGGCTGGAACGCCTCGGGCAACCAGCTTGGCACCGTGATGCCGGGCTTCGCGCTGCCGCTCGCCGAGCTGATCGAGCGCATCGGCTTCCAGGACGCGCGGGAATTGTGGACGCTGTCGAAGGAGGGCGCCGAGTTCGTCCGGGCCAACGCCACCGAGGAGAACATGCCGGGAATCGGCCTGAGCAACGGCGTGCTGGAGGTCTCCAACGTCGATGCCGGCGACCGGCTGATCAGCCGGTTGCAGATGCTCACCGAGGATTTCGACACCGAGGTCGAGGGCTGGCAGGCCGAGCGCGTCCGCGAGGTGCTCAAGTCCGATCACTACTTCCACGGCGTGCATTATCCGAGGGCCTTCCAGGTCGACGGCCGCAAATATGTCCACGGCCTCGCGGCGCTGGCCCGGCGTGCGGGAGCGCGCATCTTCGAGGATACGCCGGTCGTCAGCATCGATCATTCCGGCATCCGCAAGCGCATCGTCACGCCCTCGGCACGGCTGCGCGCCACGCATATCGTGCTCGCGGGCAACATTCATCTCGGTGCGCCCTTGAAGCGGCTGTCGGAAACGCTGCTGCCGGTCTGGCGCTATGCCGGCATCACCGCGCCGCTCGGCGAGCGCGTGCACGAGATCATCGCCTTCAAGGGATCGGTGATGGATTCCGATGGCGTCGATCATTTCCGGATCGTCGATGGCGACCGCCTGATGTGGGAGAGCCCGGAGACCACTTGGGCGGCGCGACCGCAACGCTTTGCGGGCGCCGTCAAGCGGCGGGTCCGGGCCATCTTCCCCCAACTCGGCAATGTCGACATCACCGAAACGTTCGGCGGCGCCACCGGCCAGACCGTGCACGGCATGCCGCAGATCGGCCAGTTGCGCAAAGGGCTATGGGTGGCCAGCGGATTCGGCCGCCAGGGCATGAACACGTCGGCCATGGCCGGGCAGATGATCGCACGCAGCATCCTGTGGGGCGACGAGCGCTGGCGGCTGTTCTCGCCGTTCGAGCTGGTCTGGGCGGGTGGCGCGACCGGGCGCGTCGCGGGCCAATTGGTCGGAATCTGGGGCAGGGCGAGTTCCGCCGCAGCGGGCTCGCTCGCCCGCTATCGTGAACGCGCGCGGGTCAAGGACAGGGAACGGGAGGCGCGGCTGGCGGAGGCCAATCGGGCCGCCGGCACCGGTCCGCGCCGCCCGCCGTCGGGCGTCAGGCCGCGGCTGGCCCAGCCGCCGAAACCTGCGGTCGACGACGTGGAACCCGTCGCGCAGGACACGACTGCCTCGCAATAAGTCGAGAAAAACGCCGCCCGAAAGTGTAACGTCGGCCGTTAGAGCCCGTATCTCATGGCGTGGACGTCCCGCGCACGGAGAATGAGATGTTTGATCGCCGCATCCTGATGACGACCGTCGCCGGCCTGTTCGGCCTTGCGGCCTTCCGCTGGCTGAGAGGATCCCCGGCCGAGGCTGGAGAGAAGGCCATGCAAAAATTCGAAATCGAGAAGACGGACGCCGAATGGCGCGCCCAGCTTACACCGCAGCAATATGAGATCCTGCGCAAGGAGGGCACCGAGCGGCCGGGCTCCAGCCCATTGCTCAAGGAGCATCGCAAGGGCGTCTTCGCCTGCGCCGGCTGCGACCTGCCGCTGTTTGCCTCCGACACCAAATTCGAGAGCGGCACCGGCTGGCCGAGCTTCTACCAGCCGATCGAGGGCAATGTCGGCAAGACCGAGGACCGCACTTTCGGCATGCTCCGCACCGAGGTGCATTGCCGGCGCTGCGGCGGCCATCTCGGTCATGTCTTCGACGACGGTCCGAAGCCGACCGGATTGCGCTACTGCATCGACGGTTTCGGGCTGGTGTTCCACCCCGCCGCTGCATCGGCGACGTGAAGGCTCTTTGATTGAGGCGTCGTCACGCGAACCGGATGCCACTTCGCTCGAAACCGCCATGAGATCCCGGCAATTGTTGCCGGCCCGGCAATTGTGCCCCGGTCATCCGACCGGGGCATTTCTATTTAAGTCATTGATTTCGTGAGAAAACCCGCATTGGCATAGCCCTTGCGACAGTCTCTTCCGACTGCGGCCATGGTCGACCGGCCGCCGAGATCGGATCTGGAGACAAAGTTATGGGTATCTTCGATGCAATGAACACCTCGGTGGGTGGCCTGCAGGCGCAGTCCTACGCGCTGCAGAACATTTCCGGCAACATCGCGAACTCATCCACCACCGCTTACAAAGGCATCGGCACCAGCTTCGTCGATCTCATTCCCGACTCATCGGTCCCGAGCAAGCAGGTCGCGGGCGGCGTCACAGCCAACGCCAAGGCCACCATCACGACGCAGGGCACGATCTCCGGCTCCAGCGTCGCCACCAACATGGCGATCACCGGCGACGGCTTCTTCTCGATCCAGAAGGCGACCGGCATCGTCGACAACTTGCCGCAGTTCAGCGGCGTCACCTATTACACCAGGCGCGGCGACTTCCAGCTCAATGCCAACGGCAATCTGGTCAATGGCGCCGGCTACTATTTGATGGGCGTCACGGTCGATCCGAAGACCGGCAATCCGCAAGGCAACGTCGCGACAGTCCTGAAATTCCAGAACAACTTCATCCCGGCGCAGGCGACCACCTCGATCCAGTACGCGGCGAACCTGCCGACCCAGCCGAACACCGTCGCGAGCACGACTGCGGCGACCGGCACCCTGGTGGCCGCTGGCGGCCTCAATCCGTCCGACTTTTCGGCCAATCCGCTGCCGGTGGGCACGCCGCCCGCGCCCTATACCAGCGCGACAGTTTCCGGTGCAGCCGCCACGGGCAACATCCGCACGCCCTACTCGTCGACCACGGGGACGGGCACGGTTCCGCTCCAGAATAACTCGTCCGCGGTGGCGTCGGGCAGCACTTCGCTCGACAATAGCGTGGGCACGCATCTCGCCTCGAGCATCCTCGCGGGGCTCAGCGGCCAGACGCTGACCATCAACGGCAATACGATCACCTTCAACGGCGGCACCACTGTTGCGACGGTCGGCAGCAACACCACGATCGGTCTTGGGGCGGGCACGACGGCGACGGTGGCCAGCATCCTGAGCGCGATCCAGACCGCCGGCGGCGCCGGTGTCACGGCCACGCTCTCCGCCACCGGCAATATCCAGATCGCGAGCGGTACCGGCACCGACGTGGCGGTCAACAGCGGCACCGCGGCCACGGCCCTCGGCATCAGCAGCGTAACGCGCGGCGGCAACGTGCTGTCCTCGCCGTCGATCTCGGGCTCCACGGTGCTGAGCGGCGCGGCGACGGCCGGCGGCGCAGAGGTGCTCTCGTCGGGCTTTGCGGCCGGCGATACCATCACGGTCGACGGTCAGACGCTGACCTTCATGGCGGCAGGCGCGGCGGGCGCGAACCAGATCAACATCACCGACAACATCACGACCTTGCTCGGCAAGATCGACGTTCTCTCCGGTGCGACGGGGTCTTCGGTCAGCACCGGTGGTGTCATCACGATGAACACCGGCACCGTCTCCAATCTGTCGGTGGCCAGCTCCAACAGTGCGGCGTTCGCCGCGCTGGGCTTCACCTCGACCATCACCAAGAACCGTGACGGTGGCGGCACCGCCGGCACGGGCGGCGTCGTCGGCAACGACATTGCGACCTTCACCAAGGAATCGATCAGCGGTGGCGCGGTGACCGCCTACAATGCCGCCGGCACGCCGGTGAACCTGCAATTGCGCTGGGCCAAGTCCGACAGTGCCTCGCTGGGCCCGGGCCACGCCGACACCTGGAACATGTTTTACCAGGCCGACCCGAATGCGACCGGCACGACGGTCGGTTGGGTCAACACCGGCCAGGCCTTCACTTTTGCCGCCGACGGCTCGCTGACCTCGCCGAGCGGCTCGGGCATCACCATCAACAACGTCAGCGTCAGCGGCCAGTCGCTGGGCTCGGTCTCCTTCAACATCTCCTCGGGCGGATTGACGCAATATGCCAGCACCAGCGGCGCGGTGACCATCAACACCATCACCCAGAACGGCTACGCCGCGGGTCAGCTCCGCTCGGTCGCCGTCAACAACAACGGCCTGGTGGTCGGGACCTTCTCCAACGGCCAGAACCTCGATCTTGCACAGGTATCGTTGTCGCATTTCAACGGCACCAACTACCTGAAGGCGCAGGACGGTGGCGCCTACGCCGCGACCGAACAGTCGGGCCCCGCCATCGACGGTGCTTCCGGTTCGATCAGCGGCTCGTCGCTGGAAGGCTCGAACACCGACATCGCCGACGAATTCACCAAGCTGATCGTGACCCAGCAGGCCTATTCGGCCAACACCAAGGTGATCACGACGGCGAATACGATGGTGCAGGATCTCCTGAACGTATTGCGCTGATCGGCGCGTGACGTAACCAAAGGCGGCTAGTCAACATGGGTTTGAGTTCAGCCCTCGCCAGTGCGATGAGCGGTCTGCGTGCCAACCAGGCCGCGCTCTCGATCGTCTCCTCGAACGTCGCCAACTCGCAGACGACGGGTTACGTCGTCCAGAAGCCGAACCAGATCGAAGTCACCACCGGTGACTTCGGCTCGACGGTAATGACGACCGGCGTCAGCCGCGAGCTCGACACCTATGTGCAGAACCAGCTGCGCACCGAGACCGGCGGCAGCGGCTACGCCGATCAGATGGCCAACATCCTGAAGCAGCTTCAGAATGTCTATGGCACGCCCGGCAACAGCGGCACGCTCGAAACCGCGCTGAACAATTTCACGACGGCGTTGCAGGCGCTGTCGACCAGCGCGGGCTCGTCGTCGGCGCAAACCGTCGCTCTCGGCGCGGCGCAGACGCTGGCGAAGCAGCTCAACCTCACCACAAAGGGCATTCAGTCGCTGCGCTCCAACGTCGAGCAGGATCTCGGTACTTCGGCGCAGCAGGCCAACGCGTCGATGCAGCAGATCGCCGACATCAACACCAAGCTCCAGGGCCTTTCGGCAAACGATCCCTCGGCTGCGACGCTGATGGACCAGCGCGACCAGGCCATCAACAATCTGTCGAAATATGTCGACGTCCACGTCACCACCGACGGGTCGAACCAGGCCAATATCTACACCACCACCGGCATCCAGCTCGTCGGCGCCGGGCTCGCCTCGCAATTCACCTTTGCTTCGGCGGGTGCGCTGTCGGCGACCTCGCTCTACAACATCGATCCGGCCAAGTCGGGAGTGGGCGCGTTCAACATCAAGCTGCCGAACGGCGCGCAGGTCGACGTCGTCGCCAACAGCGTGGTTTCTTCTGGCCAGATCGCGGCCGATCTCAAGCTGCGCGACCAGACGCTGGTGCAGGCGCAGAACCAGATCGACCAGCTCGCCGCGACGATGTCGAGCGCGCTGTCGGACAAGACCACGGCCGGCAGCACGGTCTCCGGTCCGCCGGCCGGGTTCGACATCGATCTCGCCGGTGCGCAGCCGGGCAACACCGCCAATTTCACCTACACGGATACGAGCACCAACACGCAGCGCCAGATCACGCTGGTCAACGTGACCGATCCGGCGGCGCTGCCGCTCCAGAATGCGACCAACGCCAACCCGATGCAGATCGGGGTGAACTTCGCCGGCGGCATGGGCGCGATCGCCTCGGCGCTCAACACCGCGCTTTCCTCCTCGCATCTGTCATTTGCCGCCGCACCGTCCCCGGCGACGGCCACGACGCTGCGCATCACGGACGACAGCTCCGGCCTCGCCAAGGTCAATTCGGCCTCGATCACCAAGACGATCTCGTCGCTGACCTCGGGCAATCCGCAACTGCCGCTGTTCACCGACGGCGGGCAGGCGCTCTACACCGGCGCGATCACGGCATCGGGTTCGCAGATGACCGGCCTTGCCGGGCGCATCGCCGTGAACACGCAACTGACCGCCGACCCGACCAGGCTGTCGGTCTACAACACCTCGCCGGTCACGCCCGCGGGCGACACCACGCGCTCGGACTTTCTCTATTCGCAGCTCACCCAGGCGGTGTTCTCCTATTCGCCGCAGAGCGGTCTCGGCTCGGCGAGCCAGCCCTTCACCGGCAGCGTCTCGAACTATCTGCAGCAGTTCCTGAGCGTTCAGGGCAATGCCGCGACCCAGGCGACCCAGCTCCAGCAGGGCCAGAGCGTCGTGGTCTCGACGCTGCAGGCCAAGTTCAACTCGACCTCCAGCGTCAACCTGGACTCGGAGATGTCGAACCTGATCCAGCTCCAGAATGCCTATGCCGCCAACGCCCACGTCATGTCGGTGGTGCAGAGCATGATGAATACGTTGCTCCAGGCTCAAGTGTAACAAGTAACAGGGCTCTGAAACATGTCGATCAGCAGCATCAACTACTCCTCGTCGGTTCTCGGCTCGCAGATCCGCAACATCAACCAGCAGCTCACCGACCTATCGACGCAGCTCTCGACCGGCAAGCTGTCGCAGAACTATTCCGGGATGGGGACCAACGAGGGCTTTGCGATCGCCGGGCGTTCGCAGCTCTCCAACATCGCGGCCTATACCGACACGATCACCAACGTGAACGTGAACATCAATCTCGCCAATACCGCGCTGCAGGCACTGACCACGATCCGCAGCACGGTGCAGACGGGCTCGGCCAACACCGCGCAGGATCTCAACGTCAACGGCCAGACCATCGCGCAGAACACCGCCGCCGCCCAGTTCGGCTCGATGGTCGGCGTTCTCAACACGCAGTCGGGCAACCGCTATCTGTTCTCCGGAACCGCCGTCAACACGCAGTCGGTCGCGGATGCCGGCGACATCATCAACGGCACCACGACGCAGGCGGGCTTCAAGACCGTGCTGGCGGAGCGCCAGGCCGCCGATCTCGGCGCCAACGGCAAGGGCCGTCTGGTGCAGACGCAACCGACGCCGAGTTCTGTGCAGGTGTCGGAGGACGCGCCCGGATCGCCGTTCGGGCTGAAGATCAGCGCGGTCTCCTCGACGCTGACGGGAGCGACAGTCACCGGCCCGAGCGGCTCGCCGGTGTCGTTCTCGGTCGATCTCAACGGCGTCAATCCGAACAACGGCGACAAGCTGAGCGTCAAGTTTACCCTGCCGGACGGTACGACCGAGCAGATCGACCTGACCGCGTCGAGCGCGACGCCGACCCCGCTCGGCAGCTTTGCGATCGATGCCAGCGTCCCGGTCAACCCGACCAACACCGCGACCAATCTCAACACCGCGCTCGACACCGCGATCAAGAAGCTTGCCAACACCTCGCTGGTGGCCGCGTCCGCGATCGTCGCCGGCGACAATTTCTTCAACACCGCGAGCTCTGCGATCGGCACGCCCGTCAACAACCAGGCGGCGACGCCGGCGCCCGTGACCGGCGCGACGGCGTTGTCCGGAACGAGCCCTTCGGACTCGATTTCGCCGGGCTTCGTCGCCGGCGACTCCATCACCGTCAACGGCACCACGCTCTCCTTCGTCAGTTCGGGCGCGACCGGCAACCAGCTCAATGTCGGCGACAGCATCCAGACGCTGCTGAGCAAGATCGACCAGATCACCGGCACGTCGAAGCCCTCGACGGTCCATGGCGGCTCGATCACGATCAACACCGACGATGCGGCGAGCCTGAACGTCACGAGTTCGAATACGGGAGCGCTGGGTTCGCTGGGCTTCGGTTCGACACCCGTGACCGCCACGCAACCGCCGCTGCGCGTCGGCTCGTCGCCCGCAAGCTCGGCGACCACGCTGGTCAACGGTTCGGCCACCACGGTGAAATGGTACCAGGGCAATGACGGGCCCGGCTCGCCGCGCTCCACCGCGATGGCGCGGGTCGATGATTCCGTCACGGTGCAGTATGGCGCGCAGGCGGACGAGGACGCGATCCGCCAGCAGTTGCAGGCGATCGCCGTGTTCGGGACGTTCTCGACCTCGCCGACCGGGCAATATTCGGGCGGGCAGGTCGCCGCGCTGAGCCTGCGGGTGACGCAGTCGCTGACCAAGCAGCCCGGACAGCAGCGCATCGAGGACATCCAGACCGACCTCGCGATGTCCCAGAACACGATGAAGGACGCGAGCTCGCGCCAGACCCAGGCCAAGGCGCAGCTCCAGACCATCATCGACCAGGCGGAATCAGCCGCGCCGGATCAGGTCGCGAGCGAGATCCTGTCGCTCCAGAACGCGCTCCAGGCGTCCTACCAGGTGACCTCGAACCTCTCGCAGCTCTCGCTCGTCAAGTTCCTGTAAGGGAGCGTTAAGGCGCCGTTAACCATGCCTCTTTACCTCTTGGTGAGGATTGGAGCGGGGCGGAGCTGTCGATGTCGGACAAGATGAAACTGGTGGTGGCCACGCCATGTTTCGGCGGGCAGGTGACGAGCATCTATGCGAGCTCGATCTTCGCGCTCCAGCGCGCCGTGCACGGCATGGCCAATATCGAGCTCAAGGTGCTGCTGCGGGACGGCGACGCGCTGATCACGCGCGCGCGGGCCAATCTGGCCGCGATGTTCCTGGACGATCCCGATGCGACGCATTTCCTGTTCATCGATGCCGACATCGGCTTCAAGCCGGAGCAGGTGTTCCGGCTGATCGAGTGCGGCGCGGACGTCGTCGCCGGCTGCTATCCGATCAAGCGGATCAACTGGGACAAGGCCGCGCGGGCGATCCAGTCCGGCCGCGCCGATGTGCCGGCCGCATCGCTCGACTACGTGCTCGAGATCGAGGACCCCGACCGCATCGTGGTGGTCAACGGCTTTACCCGCGTGCGCTACGCCGGCACCGGTTTCCTGATGATCCGGCGCCACGTGCTGGAGGCGATGTGCCGCCATCCGGACTACGCGAAGCTGCAGTTCTTCCGCGAGCATTCGCACGATACGCTGGTGGCGAGCCCGAACCGGTTCGCCCTGTTCGAATGCATGATCGATCCGGCGACCGGCACCTATCTCTCCGAGGACTTCGCCTTCTGCAAGCGCTGGACCGACATCGGCGGCGAGATCTGGGCCGACATCCAGAGCTCGCTCGATCATGTCGGGCCGTCGGTATTCCACGGCGACATCGCCTCGCAATTCGCGCCGGCGCCCGCGGCGGCGGCGGCGGCCGATGCGGCGTGAGCCTTCCGGGATGAGCGCCGGCGCATCCCGTCTGTCTGCCACCGAGCGCGCCTCCGAAGGTGGCTCGCGCTACCGCCTGCGCGATCTCTTCACGCCGCTGGACACGCTGCTCGTCGCCGGCGGAGATCTGCGGCTTGCGCTCGACCCGAACGACCGCGTCAACGCCTATGGCTGTGCGGCCTCGCCGGAGCCGGAGCTCTGGAATTTCGCCTCCTCGACCGCCTCGACGATCTCGCAAGCGGCCTATGAACGTGCCGCGCTGGCGCGCGAAGAACTGATGCACAAGTGCCTGTTCGACGAGGTCGAGATCGCCTTCGACGCGCGCTGCGAGGACATGCGCCAGGAGCTGCGCGGCCATTTTCAGCTCTCGCCGCGCGTCGACATCGTGTTCTCGCCCTCCGGTACGGACTCCCAGCTCCACGCGCTGTTTCTGGCGCGCGCGGTGCTCGGCGCGCCCCCAGTGACGATCGTGGTCGGCGCCGATCAGACCGGAAGCGGGACGCCGCATACCGCACGCGGCCACCATTTCAGCACGATGACGGCCGGCGGCATTGCCGTGCGCAAGGACGGCGCGGTGACGGGGCTCGCCGGCGACAGCATCGCGGTGCCGCTGATCAACATGGCGGCCGGCATTGCGATGCGCGCGGATGCGGATGCCGCCATAATGCGTGCAATCGAGACCAGCCTCGCGCAAGGTCGGCACGTTTTGTTGCAGATCATGGATTCGTCAAAACTCGGTTGGCGTGCCCCAAGCGAGGCCTGTCTCGATGAGATCGCGCGACGCTGGCCGCGCAAGGTTCAGATCGTCGTCGATGCCTGTCAGGCGCGGCTCGGCCGCCGGCGGCTGCGGGCCTATCTCGATCGTGGCTATATGGTGCTGATGACCGGCTCGAAATTTTTCGGCGGACCCGCCTTCAGTGGTGCGCTGCTGATGCCCAAGGGATTCTCGCGCGCGGTCGATCGGCTCGGCGGGATCGCGCCTGGCATCTTCGACTATGCCGGCCGCTGCGACTGGCCGATGGCCTGGACGGCGCTACGCTCGCGCTTCGAGCGCCGGCCGAATTTCGGCCAATGGCTGCGCTGGGAGGCGGCGTTGGCCGAAATCGGCAGCTACTATTCCGTACCGGGGGCTTTCCGCGCCAAGATGCTGGCCGAGCTTGCCGCCGGTATCGACAGCATGATCGCGTTGTCGCCGTTGCTCCGCGCTATTCCAGCCGCGATCGAGAAGCCCGGCGCGGACGACGAGGAATTCGCGCAAGCCACGATCTTTCCGTTCACGCTGCTGCGCGGTGGCAAACCGGTCTCGATCGCCGAGACTGCTGCCGTGCATCGGGGGCTGGCGCGTGACATGAATAGCGATATCAGCGGCAGCGCGGCGGACCGGCAGGTCGCGGTGCAGCGCTGCCTGATCGGCCAGCCGGTCCGGCTGGAGCGGCAGGACGATGCGCCGCAGGCCGTGTTGCGGCTCTGCGTCGGCGCACGCCTCGTGACCGAGGCGTGGTCGCCGGATGCAGTGCAGGCGCAAACCCATGTGCAGCACATTCTCGATCGCATCGCCCATGTCCTGGTGAAGATCGAGCTATTGCTTGACCGCGGCGCAGCCGCGGTCGTGCCGGAAAAGCCCGCGTACGAGGTTTGAGATGCAACATCCAGTTTCCCGGCCGATCGGCATGACCGCGCCGCACACCTCCGACCGCATGGGTTTTGCGCAGTTGACGCGCCGGGCCTTCGAGGGCGCCGATCTGCGTCCGTTGCAAGACCATCTCCTCACCAAGATCGCCGAGGGCACCGCGCAGGCGGGCGAGGGACTCGATCTGTCGCTGATTGCCCAGCTTCTCGGCGAGAAGGAAGCCGGGCTCGTGATCCAGACCGAGGTGCTCTCTTTCCACCAATTGTTTCGCACGCCTTGTGCGGTTCCGAAACCCCGCCTGCGCGTGCTTGCGCTCGCGGCCGATATCGACATGGGCGGCAACACTCCGATCGAATTCCTGCTCGAGGGCTCCGACATCGAGTTGCTGACGCTTTACGTGGTCAAGGGCATCGGCCTGCCGGAGACATTGCCCGATCACGACGTCGCCATCGTGGTCGCGTCCGATTCCGAGGAATGCCGGGAAGCACTCGCCGTCATCGAACAGGCCGCGTCGCAATGGCCGCGACCCCTGCTCAATCGTCCCGGCCTCATCGGCAATCTCGATCGCGACAAGCTGTATCGGCTGCTGGCTGATATCCCCGGTCTCGACATTCCCGCGACCGTTCACGCCTCGCGGGCGCAACTGTCGGATCTTGCGCAGGGGCGGATCGCTTGCGAGGACATCACGGACGAACTGCATTTTCCGATGATCGCACGGCCGCGCGGCACGCATGCGGGCGTCGGGCTCGCGAAGATCGACGATGCCCCGGCACTTGCCGCCTATCTTGCCGAGCGGCAAGAGCAGGACTTCTTCGTCGCGCGCTTCGTCAACTATGCGAATGCCGACGGGCTCTACCGCAAATATCGTCTCGCCATGGTCGACGGCAAACCCTATGCCTGTCACATGGCGATCGCCGACCGCTGGGACATCTGGTATCTCAACGCCTACATGGCGTTCAGCGAGGAGAAGCGGGCAGAGGAAGCCGGTTTCATGCTCGACTTCGACCATGCTTTCGCCGCGCGCCACAAGAGCGCGCTCGACGAGATGAGCAAGCGCGTCGGCCTCGATTATTTCATCGTCGATTGCGCCGAGAACCGGAACGGCGAGCTTCTGGTCTTCGAAGCCGACAACACCGCCGTCGTGCACAACATGGATCCGCCGTCCGTGTTTCCTTACAAGCCACCGCAGATGCGCAAGATCTTTGCGGCATTCACGGCGATGCTGTCGCGGCATGCAAGAGCAAGCGAGGAGAGTGCAGCATGAACGAGATCATCCGCAACACGCAAGGCTCCGTCACGCACACCTCGCTCGATCCGCAGGACTGGAGCGAATTTCGCGCGCTCGCCCATCGCATGCTGGACGAGGCAATCGACGGCATCGCCAACGTTCGCGCGCGTCCGGTGTGGCAGCCGATCCCCGATGGCGTCCGCGCGGCCTTCAAGGCCGACGTGCCGCGCGAGGCAAGCGACCTCGCCGAGGTCTATCGCGAATTCGCCGAGCATGTCGCGCCCTATGCGACCGGCAACGTCCACCCCGGTTTCATGGGCTGGGTGCATGGCGGCGGCACCGCGGTCGGCATGGTCGCAGAAATGCTCGCGGCAGGCCTCAACGCCAATCTCGGTGGCCGCGATCACATGCCGATCGAGGTCGAGCGCCAGATCGTCGATTGGATGCGCCGCCTGTTTGATTTTCCGGAAAGCGCGAGCGGCATCTTCGTCACGGGCACGTCGATGGCCAATCTGATGGCGGTGCTGGTGGCTCGTACGCGTGCGCTCGGCACACTGGCGCGGCAGTACGGCATCGGCAATGACGGTGCACTGCTCACCGCCTATACGTCGCAGGCCGCGCATGGTTGCGTCTCGAGGGCAATGGACATCGCCGGGCTCGGCACCGATGCGCTGCGCAAGATCGGCGTCGATGCCGATCATCGCATCGAAATCGCCGCGCTGCGTGCGCAGATCGCAATCGATCGCGAGGTCGGCTTCAAGCCGTTCCTGGTCGTCGCATCCGCCGGTACGGTCGATATCGGCGCGATCGACGATCTCAAGGCGATCGCGGAGTTGTGCCGCGAGGAAGGAATCTGGTTTCACGTCGATGGCGCCTTCGGTGCGCTTGCGATCCTGTCGCCCGAGCTCGCGCCGCTGCTCCGCGGCATCGAGCTTGCGGATTCCATCGCGCTCGATTTCCACAAATGGGGGCAGGTGCCCTACGACGCCGGCTTCCTGTTGGTCCGCAATGGCGAGCAACACCGGCAGGCCTTCGCGCAGCCGGCGGCCTATCTGCAGCGCGAGGCGAGGGGGCTTGCGGCGGGCACGGTCTGGCCCTGTGATCTCGGCCCCGATCTGTCGCGCGGCTTCCGCGCGCTGAAGACCTGGTTCACGCTGAAGACGTTCGGCACCGATCGGCTGGGCGCGGTGATCGCGCGAAGCTGTGCGATCGCAAAATATCTGGAGACGCGCGTGCTCGCCGAGCCGCGGCTCGAATTGCTCGCACCGGTCAATCTCAACATCGTCTGCTTCCGCTACCGCGCCTCCGATGAGCTCAATCGCGAGATCGTCGCCGACATCCAGGAGTCCGGCGTCGGCGCGCCGTCGGGCACGACGCTGGACAGCAAGTTTGCGATCCGCGCCGCCATCGTCAATCACCGCACCGACGAGAGCGACATCGACGCGCTTGTCGCGGCCGTGCTGGAGTTCGGCGGACGGCGGAGCCGCGACGCCGTGATCGAGGTCGAGGCGCCGCCGCTCGCGGCGCAGTAGCGTTGATGCAGGCCTGAAACGACAGCGGCCCCGGAGGCGATCCGGGGCCGTTGTTGTTCGTGCGTTTGGTCGTTCGTGCCTGGTCGTTCGCGCGGCTTGGCCGCGCGAACGCGTATGATCAGGCGGCGGTGCTGACGTCGTCCTTGTCCGCTTCGGCCTTTGCGTCGTTCTTGGGATGCGTCGCCTCGAACTGGCCGCGCAGCTTCTCTTCATAGGCGATCAGCTTGCGCGCGTCCTTCAGGGCCCGGTAGAGGTCGCCGTTGAGGATGTTGTTGTTGATGCCCTCGATGATCGGCCAGGAGCTCGGCACCGCGGTGACGATGTCGCGCACCAGGTTGAAATAGGTGCCGTGCTGGGTCTGCGGGTCCGGCGAGATGTACATGAGCTGGACCGCCAGATAGACGAGCTTGGCGGGCGTGTCGGCGGTCTCCGGCGTGAGGATGTCGCGCTCCCGCAGGATCGGCACGTTGTCGCCGTCGATCAGGAGGCGGGCGCGCTGGTCGGTGTTGGTTATCACGCAGTTACCGACGATGATGCGTTCGTGCGGTCTGAGCTCGACCTTGAGGGCCATGCCTGTTCTCCATCAACGCTTTCGTAACCGAGCGTGTGTTGCGGCGGGTCAGAGCGCAATACTCCATCAAGACTAGTTAACGAGTTGTAAATCCCCGCCCAGGCCGCGGAAAAGCTCAATTATATCAACGTCGAAATCGCCCGGCGGCGCAGCGTCGCTTGTGTGCATATCGGTCGAATCGCGCGCCGACTCAGCGAAAGCACCGAATTCATTTCATGTTTCGTTAGAGGACTCCGCCCCACGGTCCGCGGGTCGCTGGGTCAATCAAGAACCAAGCAGACGCGTAACAGTAGCGTTTACCAGAAAGGTAACACTCAATGTCCGGTATCGTCCTCTCCTCCTCGGTTCGCCAGAACCTCCTCTCCCTCCAGTCCACCGCCGATCTTCTCGC
Organism: Bradyrhizobium sp. 21; assembly: GCF_023073335.1. Lineage (GTDB taxonomy): Bacteria > Pseudomonadota > Alphaproteobacteria > Rhizobiales > Xanthobacteraceae > Bradyrhizobium. The sequence goes on along the minus strand of NZ_JADPJG010000038.1, from coordinate 469 downwards.
CACCACGCAGAACCGTCTGTCGACCGGCAAGAGCGTCAACTCGGCCCTGGACAATCCCACCAACTTCTTCACGGCGCAGTCGCTCGACAACCGCGCCAGCGACATCAACAACCTGCTCGATGGCATTGCCAACGGCGTGCAGGTGCTGCAGGCCGCCAACACCGGCATCACCTCGCTGCAGAAGCTGATCGACAGCGCGAAGTCGATCGCCAACCAGGCGCTGCAGACCACCGTCGGCTATTCCACCAAGTCGAACGTCTCTGCCACGATCGCGGGCGCGACGGCGGCCGATTTGCGCGGCACGACGAGCTTCGCGAGCGCGACGGCGAACAGCAACGTTGTGTATAACGGCACGGCCGGTGGTACGACCGCGGCAAGCGGCGCCACCACCCTCGGCGCCACCCTCGGCTCCTTCACCGGCACGACGGCAACGACCGGTGCCGGCGGCACCACGGCCCTGACCGGTACC
>NZ_JADPJG010000037.1 GCF_023073335.1 Bradyrhizobium sp. 21 | reverse complement strand
GAGCTCGAGGACGCGATCGACATCGAGGACGACCATGAGCTGTCCGTCGAGGCGGTGGACGCCGCCGGCGAGCTTGGCCATGCGGGGATCGAGGTTGACGGGATTTTCTTCCTTGTTGTCCTCGGATAAGCGCAGCACCTCGCCGATCTGGTCGATCAGGAGGCCGTAGGATTCGCCGCGCAGGTCGACACCGACCGCCATCGGGATCTTGCCGTCCTCGGGCTTGGGCAGGCCGAGACGGGCGCGCATGTCGACCACGGTGACGATGCGGCCGCGCAGGTTCAGCACGCCCGCGATCTCGCGCGAGGACAGCGGCACGCGGGTGACGCGCTCGGGCATGAACACGTCCTGGACCCGGGAGATCGGCAGGCCGAACAGCTGGCCGCCGATCATCGCGGTGACGTATTCGACCATGGCGCCTTCGCCGGACGGGGTCTTCTTGCTCATCTTTGCGTCTCCTCTTGTGCCGCTCACGCCGCCGCCCGGTTCAGCTCGGAGGCGCCGGCGGCGCCCGCGGTCTGTTCCTTCAGCGCCGCGATCAGACCGGGACGGTCGAACTTGGCGACATAGTCGTGGAAGCCGGCCTGACGGCCGCGCTCGATCGCCGCCGGCGACACCAGCGCGGAGAGGCCGATGATCGGCATCGAGCCCAGATTGTTGTCGGAGCGGATGGTCTCGGCAAACTCGAACCCGTTCATGTCGGGCATCTCGATGTCGGTCAGGACCACGTCGAAGGTCTGCGCGCGGAGTGCAGCCAGGCCCTCCTGCGCGGTCGGCGCGGTGCGGACGCGGTAGCCGGCCGCCTTGAGCACCGGGGCCAGCATGTTGCGGAAGAACGCTGAGTCGTCGACCAGCAGCACCGATTGCGAGTGCATCGACGGCTTCATCTCCTTGCGGGTGAACCAGTCGGCGAACGCCATCGGCAGGAAGTGGCCGACGTCGATCACTTCGGTGGCCAG
>NZ_JADPJG010000020.1 GCF_023073335.1 Bradyrhizobium sp. 21 | reverse complement strand
TGACCCGGAGCCGAACTTCGGCTCTACTGTATTTATTCGCTTGTCTCGCCGTGAAGTTCTGCCTTGAAGCCATCAGTGTTTTCGAAATTCACCGTCACCTTGTCGCCATCGAAGGTCAGCGCCCAGGTCTGAGTTTCGCTGTGCCCTAAAATCCGGCGTTCCATCACAAACGTATGTTCGCTGGTCCAGCGCCCCCGTGCGGCATTGATACCATATCCCGCCGGAGGGCTTTTTCGATATAAACCATCCAGCCCGACCAGTCCCGTAAACCGGTTTCTCCCAGGCTCGCCAAAGGTGGTAATCACCCATGACGAGTCCGACTCATAGAAGTTGAGCGTGAAGCTCTTCACGTGAAGCTTGTTGTCGGCGAAACCGTAGACCTTGCCCGAGATGGACTTGGCCAATTCCGGTATGTTGCCGACGACGTAAGGCTTGTCCTCGGCAGCGCGGTGGATGGCCTTGGCCAACAACGCCTGTGCGCGGGGATTATCCGGCAACGGCCGATCGGATTTGACCGCGCTGGAGATGTCGTCGATCAATCCCGACGCCGAATAGAATTCCGTGTCATTCAGAAACCCGGTCATCGTAACGACGACATCAAGTTTCGGAATCACGAGGATCAGCTGCGAATGGCGGCCGCGCGCCATGTAGGCGCCCTTTTCGGGATACGACCACCACAAATTTCCGTAGTGGAAGCCAAAGGTCGCATCGACTGGACCCGATTGGGCCCGCTCCACCCATGATGGCGGGATGATCTGCTTTCCGTCCCATTGGCCGTTGTGAAGGTAGAGGTAACCGATCCTGGCCATGTCGTGGGGCGACAGGGAAAGACCCGCTTCGCCGTCCGTTACGCCCTGCGCATCCACCTTTCCCCATTTTGCGCTCTTGATGCCGAGCGGCTCGAACAACTCCTTCTTGGCAAAATCAAATGCGCTCTGTCCGGTCGTCCGGGTGATGAGCGAGGAGAGAAGATAGGGGTTGCCGCTATTGTAGTAGAAGCTCGCACCAGGCGCGTTTGCCATGGGTTGGCTCAGCACAAAGGCCGTACGATTGGGGCTTTCGTACATCCTCATGATCGTCTCCTCGGGCGTATAGAGCTTCTCAACCCATTCGATGCCCGAGTTCATGTCCAGAAGGTTCTGGACTGTGATCGACTTTTTCCTGGTGTCCATCTCCTGGATTTGCTTTTCCGACAACAGATCGACCACCGGATGATCGACGCTGTCGAGATTGCCCTTCTTCAGCAGAATAGCGGTCAGCGTGCCGACCACGCTCTTGGTCACGGACCTCAAATCGTGACTGACATCGGGGACATAGGGAGCGTAATAAGCATCGGCCACGATCCTTCCGTGGCGAATGATCGTAAGACTGTCCTGCTTATAGGTGCCGACAGCCTCTATCAACCGAGCCAGTCTGGCTGAGTCCATCCCCTGCTGTTCGGGGCTCGAAGTTTGCCAAGATTTAGTCGGCCAGAGGACTTCCTGGAGGTTTGGATCGTCAGCCTTAGCGAACGAACCAAGCCCGCCTAAGCTCGCGGCCATCACCGCAAGCATCAGCATTCTAATCCGCATATGCTCCTCCCAGCTGGTCGCCAGTTTCCGCGCTATCCTAGATTGAAATTTGACTTGGATCGAGTCCAATGAATGTCTGGCTCTGGCCC
>NZ_JADPJG010000008.1:121587-246673 GCF_023073335.1 Bradyrhizobium sp. 21 | reverse complement strand
TGGGTAGAGCCCTTGCGAAACCCATCATGAGTGCGATGGGTTTCGCTTTCGCTCTACCCATCCTACGAATCATTGCGAGCGCAGCGAAGCAATCCAGACTGTTGCCGCGGAAAGATTCTGGATTGTTTCACTGCGCTCGCAAAGACGATGTGGAGAGAGCGAGCGTCTCACGTCGCTCGCGTGCCCCGGACGCAGCGCAGCGTCATGGGCGATAAGGCGCCGACTCACCTGAGCTGCGCGTCGTCATGGACCCGAAGTGAGGTGCGCGGCGCGTGCTGAAGGACCCGAGGCTGTGGATTGTCTTCCCGGCGTGGGTATTACCGTAGGCTTTTCCGTGACCTTCGGGCCACGATTGTGCCGTCCATGCAACACTCATCCCGGATTTAACCCTCATCTCTGTCCGTTCGCATCGGCGCCGCTATTTAGCCACACCCGAACATGAATAAAATCATTCAAATGTTTTAGCGGCAGCGGTGGTCCTGGAAGGCGACGGGAAATCCCAAGGTCGATTCAAATCTTGGCTCTGATTTTTCGGGTCTGAAAGGGTTGGCCGGGAAACTGGTTTGCGATGGACGCGAAGACCGACATCAAGCAGAGGCTGCCAAGCCGTCACGTGACGGAAGGCCCTGCGCGCGCGCCCCATCGCTCCTACCTCTACGCCATGGGTCTGACCACCGCGCAGATCCACCAGCCCTTCGTCGGCGTCGCCTCGTGCTGGAACGAGGCCGCGCCCTGCAACATCTCCCTGATGCGCCAGGCGCAGGCCGTGAAGAAGGGCGTCGCATCCGCCGGCGGCACGCCGCGGGAATTCTGCACCATCACCGTCACCGACGGCATCGCCATGGGCCATGACGGCATGCGCTCGTCGCTGCCGTCGCGCGAATGCATCGCCGATTCCGTCGAGCTGACCATGCGCGGCCACGCCTACGACGCCCTCGTTGGCCTCGCCGGCTGCGACAAGTCGCTGCCGGGCATGATGATGGCGATGGTCCGCCTCAACGTCCCCTCGATCTTCATCTACGGCGGCTCGATCCTGCCCGGCAATTTCCGGGGGCAGCAAGTCACCGTGCAGGACATGTTCGAAGCCGTCGGCAAGCACTCGGTCGGTGCCATGTCGGATGAGGACCTCGACGAGATCGAGCGCGTCGCGTGCCCCTCGGCGGGCGCCTGCGGCGCGCAGTTCACCGCCAACACGATGGCGACGGTCTCCGAGGCGATCGGCCTAGCGCTGCCTTACTCGGCTGGTGCCCCGGCACCGTATGAAATTCGCGACGCCTTCTGCATGACCGCAGGCGAGCAGGTCATGGACCTGATCGCCCAAAATCTCCGGCCGCGCGACATCGTTACCCGCCAGGCGTTGGAGAATGCGGCCGCCGTGGTCGCCGCGTCCGGCGGCTCGACCAATGCTGCACTGCACCTGCCGGCGATCGCGCATGAGGCCGGCATCAAGTTCGACCTGTTCGACGTCGCCGAAATCTTCAAAAAGACACCATATGTCGCGGATTTGAAGCCAGGCGGCCGTTATGTCGCCAAAGACATGTTTGAAGTAGGTGGCATACCGCTTCTGATGAAGACGCTGCTCGACAACGGATTTCTCCACGGTGACTGCATCACCGTCACCGGTCGAACGATCGCCGAAAACCTCAAAAGCGTGAAATGGAATTCGCACCAGGACGTGGTGCACCCGGCAGACAAACCCATCACCGTCACCGGCGGCGTGGTCGGTCTGAAGGGCAATCTGGCGCCAGAAGGTGCGATCGTGAAAGTCGCGGGAATGTCCAACCTCAGGTTTACCGGTCCGGCCAGGTGCTTCGACCGCGAGGAGGATGCTTTCGAGGCCGTCCAGAAGCGCACCTACCGCGAAGGCGAAGTCATCGTGATCCGCTACGAGGGGCCGAAGGGCGGTCCCGGCATGCGGGAAATGCTCCAGACCACCGCGGCGCTGACCGGCCAGGGCATGGGCGGCAAGATCGCGCTCATCACCGACGGCCGCTTCTCCGGCGCCACGCGTGGCTTCTGCATCGGCCATGTCGGGCCGGAAGCCGCTATCGGCGGCCCGATCGGCCTGCTCGAGGACGGCGACATCATCGAGATCGACGCGGTCGCCGGCACCCTTGACGTAAAATTGAGCGACCAGGAGCTTGCCCAGCGCAAGACCAAATGGAGCGCTCGCGCGACTAACCACACGACGGGCGCGCTCTGGAAATATGCTCAGCAGGTTGGACCAGCGGTCGGGGGGGCAGTGACCCATCCGGGCGGCGCGTACGAGAAACAGTGTTATGCGGACATCTAGGCGTACCATCGTTGCGTTTGTGTTGGGGGCTACCGCGCTGGCTGCGCCGGCGCTCGCCTTCGACGGCGCGCCCGTCAGCCCGAAGGATGCGACCATCCCGGTGGTGACGACCTTGCCGGGCGCCGCGGGCAAGGTGCGTAACGTGCCGCCGGCGGTCGTGACCCAGGAAACCTCGCTCAGCGCCCTGCAATATGCCGCCGAGGGTGGCCATCCCATCGCGCAATGGAAGCTCGGCCGCATGTACGCCAATGGCGACGGCGTCGCCCAGGACGACGTGCGCGCCTTCGAGTATTTCAGCCGTATCGCCAACGCGCATGCCGAGGATAGCCCGTCGGCGCCGCAGGCGCAGATCGTCGCCAACGCCTTCGTCGCGCTCGGCCGCTATTATCTGAGCGGCATCCCGAATTCGAAGGTCAAGCCGGACCAGGAACGGGCGCGGGAAATGTTCTCCTATGCGGCGTCCTATTTCGGCAACGCGGATGCGCAATACGATCTCGCCCGCCTGTATCTGAAGACGCCGGACGCCTCGCGGGAGGATTTCCGCTATGGCGCGCGCTGGCTTGGGCTCGCCGCGCAGAAGGGCCAGCACGAGGCCCAGGCGCTGCTCGGCCAGATGCTGTTCAACGGCGACCGCCTGCCGCGGCAGGCCGCGCGCGGTCTGATGTGGCTGACGCTGGCCCGTGACAGCGCAGGCAGCGACGAGACCTGGATCAAGGAAAACTACAACCGCGCCTTCGCAAAATCCTCCGACGACGACCGCGCCATGTGCCTGCAAATGCTGGAGCAGTGGGTGCAGGGGCGTCGCGAGTAGGAACCCGCCGGGAGTGATGGGCTGAGGCGGCCTCACGCCGCCTCGAGATCCAGATCCGCCCACACCGGCACGTGGTCCGACGGCTTCTCCCAGGCCCGCACATAGCTGTCGATGCCGACATTGGCGAGCCGGTCGCTGGCCTGTGGCGACAGCAGCAGATGGTCGATCCGCAGGCCATGGTTTTTCTGCCAGGCGCCGGCCTGGTAGTCCCAGAAGGTGTAGAGCCCGGGCTCGTCGGTGACGGCCCGCAGCGCATCGGTCAGGCCGAGGCCGAGCAGGGACTGGAAGCTCTCCCGCGTCTCGGGCTTGAACAGGGCGTCCTCGGTCCAGGCGGCGGGATTATGCACGTCGCGGGCATGCGGGATGACGTTGAAGTCGCCTGCGAGGATCAGCGGTTCCTCGGTCTTAAGGCGCTCCTTCGAATACTCAAGAAGCCGCGACATCCATTTGAGCTTGTAGGGATATTTCTCGGTCCCGACCGGGTTGCCATTGGGCAGATAGAGGCAGGCGATGCGCAGCACGCCGGACTTGAGCGTCACCACGCCTTCGAGGAAGCGGGCATGGGCGTCCTCGTCATCGCCGGCCAGCCCCGACTTGGTCTCGTCGAACCGGAGCTTGGAGAGCAGGGCGACACCGTTGAACGTCTTCTGCCCGTGCGTGACCACGTTGTAGCCGAGCGCCTCGATCTCCAGCCGCGGGAAGGCCTCGTCGACGCATTTGATCTCCTGCAGGCAGACGATGTCCGGCTGGCACTCCTTCAGCCACGTCAGCAGCAGGTCGATCCGCTGGCGGACCGAGTTCACGTTCCAGGTGGCTACTCTGATCGGCATTTGGGGAAGCTCCAGGCGGGGGCCCCGTTAGAACAAACTGCAAACGCGCCCGTCAAGACGGCCGCAAAATCTCCCACAATATTAACCTGGCTTAAGCCGGGCCTGGGCCATTGATACTGAAAGGTTTTTCGAATGGGATGGCCGGACAAATCCATGAAGCGAACGGAGCCGCGCGACGGCCTGGTCGGCGCGTTCCTGTACTGGCTCGGGGGCTTCGAGATCGAGGACGGGCTGACCGCCGATCTCAGCGAGCGCGAGCTGCGTCGCATCCGCGCCAAGCAGATCGACGCCGTGACCCGGCTGATCCCGGTGACGATGGCCGTGACCATGCTCAATGTCGCGGTCGTGTTGGTCCTGTTCTGGGGCAGGGGCTGGAACGACTTTCTCGCGATCTGGGGCATGACGCTTGCCGCCACCGCCTCGCTCGCGGTGCGCGCGTGGCGGCGGTCGCATCAGAACCCGCCACAAGAGGTGACCGCGCGCGCCGCGCGGCAGATGCTGCGACAGGCATTTTTCCTCGCCGCGATCTGGGGCGCGCTGCCGCTCGCTCTGTTCAGCCGCATCGAGCCGACCAGCCAGCTCATTCTGGCCTGCCTGATGGTCGGCATGATGTCCGGTGGCGCCTTCACGCTCTCGACCTTCCCGCGCGCCGGCCTCGTCTATCTCGCGACGACGACGGTCGCCTGCGTCGGTGCGTTGCTGTTGTGCGGCACCGGGCCTTACCTCGTGACCGCGGTGTTCTTGCTGCTGTTCGCGTTCTTCATGGCGCGCAACATCGTCTCGCAAGGCAATCTGTTCCTCGGCAATCTCAAGGCCCAGCTCGAGCTCGAGCGCCAGACCGAGATCATCTCGCTGCTGCTGAAGGATTTTCAGGAGAACGCCAGCGACTGGCTGTGGCAGACCGATGCCGAGGGGCATCTGGTCGACGTGCCCGAACGCTTCGCCGCCGTCGCGCAACTGCCGCTGCCACTGCTGAAGGGATCGCATTTCGCCGACGTGCTCGACATGCTCTGTCCTGAGGACAAGAGCGCGGCCTACAACATCGTCGGCCTGATGGAGCACGCCGAGCCGCTGCACGAGATGAACCTCAAGGTCGTTGCCGGCGGCGAGGCGCGGCTGTGGTCGCTCACCGCGAAGCCGGCCTATGATCGCGGTGGTCACTTCCTCGGCTATCGCGGCTTCGGCCGCGATGTCACCGAGCGCTGGCGCGCTGAAAAGGCCGAGGCCGAGAGCCGCGCCAAGTCCGACTTCCTGGCGGTGATGAGCCACGAGATCCGTACGCCCATGAACGGCGTGCTCGGGCTCGCCAGCATGTTGCTGGAAACGAAGCTCGATCCGGAGCAGCATGAGGCTGTTACCACGATCCGCGAGTCCGGTGACAATCTCCAGCGCATCCTCAACGACATCCTCGACCTCTCCAAGCTGGAGGCCGGACGCTTCGCGTTCGAGGTGATCGACTTCGCCCCGCAGGCGCTGGTCGATGCGGTCGCGACCGTCGTGCGCGCGAGCGCCAAGAACAAGGGGCTCGCGTTCAGGGTCGAGCTCGATCCGAACCTGCCGCCGACGCTGCGCGGCGACGTGGCGCGCATCCGCCAGGTGCTGCTCAATCTCGCTTCCAACGCGGTGAAATTCACCGACGCAGGCGAGGTGACGATCTCGGCCGTCTGCCAGGCGCGCCGCGATCTACTGGCCACCGTCGAATGGAGCGTGACCGACAGCGGCATCGGCATCGCCCCTGAGAAGCTCGGCCAGCTCTTCTCCGACTTCGCGCAGGCTGATGCCTCGATCAGCCGCCGCTTCGGCGGCACCGGGCTGGGCCTGGCGATCTCCCGGCGCATCATCGAGCAGATGGGCGGCACCATCGGCGTCACCTCGACGCCGGGCGAGGGCTCGACTTTCCGCTTCACGCTGGTGCTGCCCTGGAGCCAGGCGCAGGCGTCCGACCAGACTGCAGACCGCGACGAAGCCGACGAGCTCAAGGTCCGTATCGCCGAGCGCGACCGCCCGTTGAAGGTGCTGGTCGCAGAGGACGATGCCGTCAACCGCATGGTCGTGAGCAAGATGTTGGGTGCCTTCGACGTCGAGCTGCGCGTCGTGACCGACGGCGTCGAAGCCGTCGACGCGGTTTCCGAGGGTGATTACGATGTTGTGCTGATGGACGTGCGGATGCCTGAGATGGACGGCCTTGCCGCCACCCGTGCGATCCGTGCGCAAGGCGGGCGTTTTGAAGCCCTGCCGATCATCGCGCTGACCGCCAACGCCTTCCCCGAAGACGTCAAGATCTGCCGCGAAGCCGGCATGTCGGACTTCCTGGCAAAGCCGCTGCGCAAGCCGGCGCTGGCTTCGGCCTTGCTGCGCGCGCTGGACGGCCACGTCGTGGTATTGGAGGACGCACCTCTTCAGCCCGAGCAGATGCCGGTCGAGGTGGACTGGACGGACGAGGAAAGGCAGATCACCGGCACGTAAGCGCTTAGATCGAGAAGCTGGTCCCGCAGCCGCAGGACGCCGTCGCGTTGGGATTGTTGACGCGGAACGAGGCGCCGATCAGATCGTCGACGAAATCGACCTGCGACCCCGCCAGGAACGGCTGCGAGGCGGAATCGACCAGCACCACCGCATTGTTCTGCTCGATCACGAGATCGTCGTCGGTGCGGGCGCGGTCGATGTCGAACTTGTACTGGAAACCGGAGCAGCCGCCGCCCTCGACGGAGATGCGCAGCATCGCGCCTGTGCCTTCGCCCTTGAGGATCTCCCCAATCCGGCGTGCGGCGCGGTCACTGATGGTCACGTCAGTCGTCGTCACGTCAGTCGTCATAGCCCGTCTCCGATAGTCCCGCGTTATACCCAATTCAATTGGTATCCCGCGCCCGTCATAGTTAAGTGTCACCATACGCAGAATCAAATGGATAGGGACTAAATTCGCCGTGTCCGTCGGAATGGCTGCCCCCCATGCGCCCTATGCCTGCGACCCCGACCGCAGCCGCGGCCGGCTGGTCGCTGAGCCGCCGAGCCGGACCCGCAGCCCGTTCCGGCGGGATTGCGACCGGGTGATCCATTCCACCGCGTTCCGCCGCCTGAAGTACAAGACCCAGGTGTTCGTGTTCCACGAGGGCGACCACTACCGCACCCGGCTGACCCATTCGCTGGAGGTGGCGCAGATCGCCCGCGCGCTGGCCCGGCAACTCGGGCTGGACGAGGACCTCACGGAGACACTGGCGCTCGCCCATGATCTCGGCCATCCGCCCTTCGGGCATGCCGGCGAGCGGGCGCTGGACGCCTGCCTGAAGGATTTTGGCGGCTTCGATCACAACGCCCAGACGCTGCGCGTCGTCGCGGCGCTGGAGCACCGCTACCCGGATTTCGACGGGTTGAACCTGACCTGGGAGTCGCTGGAGGGGATCGTCAAGCACAACGGCCCGCTGACCGACCGCAACGGAGCGCCGGTCGGGCGCTATCGCGAGCACGGCATTCCGGTCGGCATCGCCGACTACATCAAGACCTACGATCTCGAATTGTGGAGTTTTGCTTCGCTCGAAGCACAGGTCGCAGCGATCGCCGACGACATCGCTTATGACGCCCACGACATCGACGACGGCCTGCGCGCCGGCCTGTTTCACCTCGACGACCTCAAGGTGATGCCGCTGACCGCGGAGATCATCGCCGAGACCTCGGCGCATTACCCCGACCTCGAAGATTTCAGGCGCGGAGCCGAACTCGTGCGTGAGCTGATCTCGCACCTGATCGGCGCGGTGTTCGCCGAGGCTGAGAGGAACCTCGCCGCCGTGAAACCGCAATCGGCCCAGGACGTCCGCCAGCAGAGCCGGGCGCTGATTGCATTCCCGCCTGAAGTCGCCGAGGAGGAGGCCGCCATCAAGCGCTTTCTCTACCAGCACATGTACCGCCACAAGCGGGTGATGCGGGTGATGGGGGAGGCGGAACAGATCCTGTTCGACCTGTTCGCGAAATACCTGAAATCCCCGAGCGAGCTGCCGCCGGAATGGCTGGTCGGGGCGGAGGCGGACAATGAGGGCGACCGGGCTCGCCGGATCGGTAATTTCATTGCCGGAATGACCGACCGTTTCGCCCTGACCGAGCACCAGCGGCTCTTTGACTCGACCCCGGATTTGCGTTAGGCGGCGCCCATGCCCGACACACCCTCAGCACCGCATTTGTTCGCCGACGTGCTCGCACGCGTGCACGCAACCTGCCGCGCGCTCGCGGCGGACGCCAGCTGGCCCGAGGGCATCGATTTTTCGCGCGTGGTGGTCGAGCCGCCGCGTGACGCCTCCCACGGCGACATGGCGACCAACGCCGCCATGGTGCTTGCGAAAGAGGCAAAGGCCAAGCCGCGCGATCTCGCCGAGCAGATCGCCGAGCGGCTGCGCGCGGATGCGCTCATCGCCAAGGTCGACATCGCCGGTCCCGGTTTCATCAATTTGACGCTGCAGCCGGCCGCCTGGGCCGAGGCATTGCGAACGGTGCTGCGCGAAGGCGCCGATTACGGCCGCGTCCGCGGCGGCGCCAAGGTCAATGTCGAATACGTCTCGGCCAATCCGACCGGTCCTATGCATGTCGGCCATTGCCGCGGCGCCGTGTTCGGCGACGCCCTGTCGAGCTTGCTTGAGTTCGCGGGCCGTGACGTCACGCGCGAATATTACATCAACGATGCCGGTGCCCAGGTCGACGTGCTCGCGCGCTCGGCGTTCCTCAGGTATCGCGAAGCGCTCGGCGAGGACATCGGCGCCATCCCCGAGGGGCTCTATCCCGGCGACTATCTGAAGCCGGTGGGCGAAGCGCTGGCGAAGGAGCACGGCGACAAGCTGCGCGCGATGAGCGAGGCCGCATGGCTGCCGATCGTGCGGGCCAAAGCCATCGCCATGATGATGGACGAGATCAAGGGCGATCTCGGCGCGCTGAACATCCGCCACGACGTATTCTTCTCGGAGCGCTCGCTGCTGGACGCCGGCAACAACAAGGTCGCCGAGACCATCGATTTCCTGCGCGAAAAGGGCGACATCTATGAGGGGCGCGTGCCGCCGCCGAAGGGCGCGCCGATCGAGGATTGGGAGGACCGCGAGCAATTGCTGTTCAAGGCAACCGCCTATGGCGACGACGTCGATCGTCCGCTGATCAAGTCGGACAATTCCTATACCTACTTCGCCTCTGACATCGCCTACCACAAGAACAAGTTCGACCGTGGTTTTGCCGAAATGATCGACGTCTGGGGCGCCGACCATGGCGGCTACATCAAGCGCATGCAGGCGGCGGTGAAGGCCGTGACCGCCGGCAAAGCCGCGCTCGACGTCAAGATCGTCCAGCTCGTGAAGCTGTTGCGCAATGGCGAGCCGGTGAAAATGTCCAAGCGAAGCGGGGACTTCGTCACCTTGCGTGAGGTGGTGGATGAAGTCGGCCAAGACGCCGTCCGCTTCATGATGCTCTACCGCAAGAACGATGCGGTGCTCGATTTCGACCTTGCCAAGGTCATGGAACAGTCGCGGGACAACCCGGTGTTCTACGTTCAGTACGGCCACGCCCGCGGCCACTCGATCTTCCGCAATGCGCGGGCCGAGGTGTTCCCGGAGCTCCCGGAGGAGGCGGAGAAGCGCATCGCCTGGCTCAGTGAGTCGGCAGTGGAACGGCTGTCGGACCCGGTGGAGCTTGATCTTCTCAGGCGCCTCGCAATATTTCCACGCATGCTGGAAGCTGCCGCGGCGGCCCACGAGCCGCACCGAATTGCCTTCTATCTCTATGATTTAGCCAGCGAATTTCATGCACTTTGGACGAAGGGGCGCGATTTGCCCTATTTACGCTTCATTATCAATAATGATGCAGATCTAACGAAGGCGCGGCTGGCCATGGTCCAGGGCGTCGTCTCTGTCCTGGCATCGGGCCTCGCCATCCTCGGCGTCCATGCTCCGGACGAGATGCGGTAGTTTGGGGCGAACTACTTAAGGGGAATTTTTGGGGGTAACCGGCAGAAGCCGGACCGCTTAGACTTGGTTGAAAGCCTTGTGGGTCGAAGGCCGTGCCTTGGTCGAGGGGCGCGCGGCTTTCCCGAAGGGACGCATCATCACGATGGCCGAACGATATCAGGACAGACCGTTTCCCTCCGACGACTACGGTCGCGGTGGCAACCAGCATGGGAAAGCGGAAAATGATCCCTTGGCCGAACTGGCGCGCCTGATCGGACAGACCGATCCGTTTGCAGCGCAGGGGCGGCCCGCCACGCACGCGCCGACACCGCCTGCGCAGGGTTATCAGGAAGACGATCACCAACAGGACGACTACCAGCAGGATTACGCCGAGCCGGCAGCGCCGGCGCCACCCTCATGGATGCGACGGGCCAATGTGCAGCCGCAGCCGGCGCCAGCTCCCGAGCCTGACTATCCCGTTTCCGTAAACCCGGTTCATCCGTTGCATCGTTATTCAGCCCAGCCGACCGCGCCCGAGCCTGATTTTCATCAGCCGCAGGCCTATCAGGATCACGCCTATCAAGATCAGGCCTATCACGATCAGGCTTACCAGGATCAGACCTACCAGCAGCACGATCAGGCTCCCCAGCCGCAAGCCTATCAGGAGCCGTATCAGCAGCCCGATCCGGCGCGCTACGACGATGCGCTCTACGGACGGCTGGAAGCTGGCGAGCAGGACTACCAGCGCGATCCCGCCTATCCGGACGATCCCTACGCGTTCCAGAGCGACTATCCTGAAGCTGATCTCGATGAACCCAAGAAGGCGCGCGGCGGCATGATGACGGTCGCAGCGATCCTGGCGCTTGCCGTGGTCGGGACCGGCGCTGCCTTCGCCTACAAGACCTATGTGGGCACGCCCCGCAGCGGCGAGCCGCCGATCATCAAGGCCGACAACACGCCGACCAAGGTCGTGCCGGCGCCGTCGGACCCCTCGGCCAAGGTGCCGGACCGCATGGTCACCGGTGATGGCACCGAGAAGATCGTGCCGCGCGAGGAAGCGCCCGTCGACGTCAACGCCAAGGCGGGAGGTCCCCGTGTGGTGTTCCCGCCGCTGAACCAGAATGCGAACCCGCCGACGGTTGCGAGCGTGTCGCCGTCCAATATTCCGGCGTCGAGTGCGGGGCCTGTTCCGAGCAACGGTACGCTGCCGAACAATTCGCCGCGCCCGATCAGGACCGTGGCCGTGAAGGGTGATCAGACCGATAGCTCCACGCCGCAATCGGCTGGAGCCAAGCCGGCAACTGCGCCGAAGCCCGTAGCCGCACCGGCCGCGCCGCGCACGCCGCCGACATCGGCCAATGCCAGCGCCAACCAGCCGCTCTCGCTGGCGCCGCAATCCGCCCCGACGGCTGAGCCCCCGCAGCGGATGGCTGCGACGAATCCGACACAGATTGCACCTGCGAGCAGCGGCGGCGGCTACGTCGTCCAGGTCTCCTCGCAGCAAACAGAGGATAGCGCTCACGCTTCCTACCGGGTGCTTCAGAGCAAATATGGCAGCGTGCTTGGATCGCGCTCGCCGGTGATCAAGCGGGTCGATCTCACCGACAAGGGCAAGGGGGTCGTCTATCGCGCCTTCGCCGGGCCCTATGGCTCGGCCGAGGAAGCGACACAGGCCTGCAACAGCCTGAAGTCTGCTGGCCTGCCGACCTGCTTCATCCAGAGGAATTAACGGCCGTTTCCTTGACCCCCTCGCGGGGCAGGGTTAATCGGCCCTTATGAGCACGCGGGCCTTCATTACCGGCGTATCCGGAACGGAACTGACCGCCGCAGAGCGGGAGTTTATCCGCGGCGAACGCCCATGGGGCTTCATCCTCTTCAAGCGCAATGTCGAGACGCCGGCGCAAGTTGCTGCACTCGTTGCGGAATTGCGGGCGGTTGCAGGCGCCGCTGATGCTCCTGTCCTGATCGACCAAGAGGGTGGACGGGTGCAGCGGCTGGGACCGCCGCACTGGCCGGCCTACCCGGCGGGCGCAATTTTCTCGACTTTGTACGACACTGATTCGGCGCTCGGGCTGGCCGCAGCGCGCCTCAGCGCCCGGCTGATCGCGGCCGATCTTGCCGATCTCGGCATTACCGTGGATTGCTTGCCGCTGGCCGACGTGCCGGTGGCGGGCGCCGACGGCGTCATTGGGAACCGGGCCTACGGCACCGAACCAGGCAAGGTCGCGGCGATCGCCCGCGCGGTCACCGAGGGCCTGGAGGAGGGCGGCGCGCTGCCGGTCCTCAAGCACATTCCCGGCCATGGCCGGGCCACCGCCGATACCCATTTCAAGCTGCCGACGGTCGATACCCCGAGAGACGAACTCGACCGCACCGACTTTGCGGCATTCAAGCCGCTGGCGGATTTGCCGATGGCCATGACTGCACATGTTGTGTTTAGCGCGGTCGACCCCGCCCATCCGGCGACGACATCTGCGACAATGATCGCTGAGGTGATTCGCGGCGCGATCGGGTTCCAGGGTTTGTTAATGAGTGATGACGTGTCGATGAACGCGCTATCGGGGAATATCGCCGAGCGGACCCGCGCCATCTTCGCGGCCGGCTGCGACATGGCCCTGCACTGCAACGGCAACATCGAGGAGATGCGCGAGGTCGCCGGCCAGACACCCGAATTGGCGGGCAGGGCGCTGGAGCGGGCGAACGCCGCGCTCGCGGCGCGTAAACGACCACAGCCGCTCGACCGCGCGGCCGCACGCGCCGAACTGGACGCATTGATCGCACGGGCAAACACGGCATCCGCATGACCGCAGAAATCCTATCGTTTGAAACCGGGCGGCCCGCAGAGCTCGCCGAGGGTGAGCCGGCGTTGGTGGTGGACGTCGAGGGCTATGAGGGGCCGCTCGACCTGCTGCTCGCACTCGCGCGGCAGCAGAAGGTCGATCTCGCCAAGATCTCGATCCTGGCGCTCGCCGACCAATATCTCCACTTCATCGAAGCCGCGCGAAAGATCCGGCTCGAGCTTGCTGCCGACTATCTCGTGATGGCGGCCTGGCTCGCCTTCCTGAAATCGCGCCTGCTGCTGCCGGAGCCGCCGAGCGCGGAAGGCCCGAGCGCGGAGCAGATGGCGACGGCGCTCGCCAACCGCCTGCGCCGGCTGGAGGCCATTCGCGAAGCCGCCAACCGGTTGATGAACAGGCAGCAATTGCTGCGCGACATCTTCCCGCGTGGTGAGCCCGAGCAGATCGCCGAGATCAAGCATCCGAAATACACCGCGACGCTGTACGACCTGCTCACCGCCTATGCCTCGCAGCGCCAGTCGCGGGTGCTGGCGAGCGTGCATCTGGCCAAGCGCACGGTGTGGTCGCTCGCCGAGGCGCGCGCCACGCTGGAGCGGCTGGTCGGCAGCATCACCGAGCAGGACGATTGGGGCGTGCTCGACGACTATCTGCTCCGGCACGTCGCTGATCCGACGCAGCGCGCGACGGTGCTCGCCTCGAGTTTCGCTGCTGCGCTCGAACTGGTGCGCGAAGGTCAGCTCGAGCTGAATCAGAAAGAGGCGTTTGCGCCCATCTATTTCCGGAAGGGGCGCCCCAAGCCGGTCATGGACGCAGCTCCTGCGCCCGATGCGCCGGTCGCTTAAGTGCAACAAGGAGAATCTGCCATGGCAAGCCTGGCTGAAGTGCGGGTAGAAGAGGCCGAGCCGATGGAGAACGAGTCCCAGGCACGGCCCGAAGAATTGCGGCTGCTGGAAGCGCTGCTGTTCGCTTCGAATGAACCGCTGGACACCGCGACGCTGGCCAAACGCATGCCCGAGGGTGTGGACGTGAAGGCCGCGCTCGAGCAGTTGCAGGCTGACTATTCCTTGCGCGGCGTCAATCTCGTGCGGGTCGCCAACAAATGGACCTTCCGCACCGCGGGCGATCTCGCCTGGCTGATGACGCGGGAGAGCACCGAGACCCGTCGTCTGTCGCGCGCTGCGATCGAGGTGCTGGCCATCATCGCCTATCACCAGCCGGTGACGCGTGCCGAGATCGAGGAGATCCGCGGCGTCGTGACTTCGAAGGGCACGCTGGACGTGCTGCTGGAAACCGGCTGGATCAAGCCGCGCGGCCGTCGCAAGTCGCCGGGCCGTCCCTTGACCTTCGGAACCACCGAGGACTTCCTGTCGCAGTTCACCCTGGAACAGCTCGGCGATCTGCCGGGCCTGGAGGAGCTCAAGGGCACGGGCCTGCTGGATTCGCGCCTGCCGACCGGATTCAGCGTGCCGACGCCGTCGGATGATCCGACATTGCGTGAGGACGAGGACCCGCTGGAACCGGGCGAGGACCTCGATCTCGCGCTGGCGCCTGCGGTCGAGCCCGAGACGCCGCCGGAAGGCGGCAATGAGGGTGGCGAGGGCGGCAGCGAGGACTGACGTCCCGGCCTTTTACCGGCGCCCTGCGACCAGTTAACACTAGCAAGATTACGTAGTGCCAACAGCGAATTGGCGCTGCCTTGGTCCTTGTTTTTGACACCTGCCAAGCCTAGGTTTCGGTGAAGATCGGCCGGTCCCCGGCCATGCGCGTTTGGAGGGTTGCAGGATGGGTTCACTGAGCATTTGGCACTGGATCCTGGTGATCGCAGTGGTCCTGCTGCTGTTCGGCCGCGGCAAGATTTCGGATCTGATGGGCGACGTCGCGCAGGGCATCAAGGCATTCAAGAAGGGCATGCAGGACGACGACAAGGTCGCCGACAAGCCGGAGCCGGCCAAGTCCATCGAGCACACAGCCGCACCGACCGCGGCACGGTCCGACGTCGGCAGCAAGGCCGTCTGAGCCAGAGAGCACGCGAGACGCGGGTAGCGGCCCCGATCCTGCGCGCGAGGGATTGGGCCGGCTGCGGCTGGCGTGAACGGAAGACCTCATGTTCGACATCGGGTGGAGTGAACTGGTTCTGATCGGGGTCGTGGCCCTGATCGCCATCGGCCCGAAAGAGCTGCCGGGCGTGCTGCGCATGGTCGGACAGTGGATGGGCAAGGCGCGCAAGATGGCCGCCGAATTCCAGGGCCAGTTCCAGGAAGCGATGCGCGAGGCCGAAATGGCCGATCTCAAGAAGAGCTTCGACGAGGTCAAGGAAGCGGCTTCCGGCTTTGCCGGCAACAATCTGATGACCTCGCTGCAGAAGGACGTCAGCGACGCGCTTCGCGTCGATGCGCTGGACAAGCCGGCCGAGACGTCGACGACCGCTGCTGTCGAACCGCCGGTCACTCCGACAAGTCCTGAACCGCCGGCTCCGGAAACCTTCGTGGAAGCCGAGGCGCATGCGGCTGTGAACGAGCCGCTCGCCATCACCCGTGAGGTCGAGCCGGCGCAGGCTGCGCAAGGTTCGGTTACTCAGGACACTGCGCCGGGCGAGGCGATCAAGGACGCCAAAGCGTCATGAGCGCCGCCGATATCGAGGCCAGCAAAGCCCCTCTGATGGACCATTTGATCGAGCTGCGTTCGCGGCTGATCAAGGCGCTGCTCGGATTTGGCGTGGCCTTCATCCTCTGCTTCTTCTTCGCCAAGCAGATCTACAACGTGTTGGTCTGGCCGTTCGTGTGGGTGGCAGGGCCGGAGAACTCCAAGTTCATCTACACGGCGCTGCTGGAATATTTCATCACCCAGCTCAAGCTCGCGCTGTTTGGCGCGGGCTTCATCTCCTTCCCCATCGTCGCGACCCAGATCTACAAATTCGTCGCGCCGGGCCTCTACAAGCACGAGAAGAACGCCTTCGTACCGTATCTGGTCGCGACGCCCTTTTTCTTCGTGCTGGGATCGGCGCTGGTCTATTTCGTGGTGCTGCCGATGCTGGTCCGCTTCTCGCTCGGCATGCAGCAGGCCGGCAGCGACGAGACCGCGCAGATCCAGCTGTTGCCCAAGGTCGGCGAATATCTATCGCTGATGATGTCGCTGATCTTCGCTTTCGGTATCGCCTTCCAGCTTCCGGTGATCCTCACGCTTCTGGGCCGGATCGGAATCGTCTCGGCAAAAATGCTGCGCGAGAAGCGCCGCTATTTCATCGTGATCGCCTTCGTCATCGCGGCCGTGCTGACGCCGCCCGACGTGCTCAGCCAGTGCTCGCTCGCGATCCCCTTGCTGGCGCTCTATGAGGGCTCGATCATCGCGGTGGCGATTGTGGAGAAGAAGGCCGCGGCATCGAAGGCCGCCACCGGCACCGACGTGTCGACGCCGGCGGAGTAGGGCGGCCACAACACCGGTGTCATTCCCCGCGAAAGCGGGGAATCCAGTACGCCGCGGCCTATCGAGGAATCAGCGCCGTCTCTGGAATACTGGATCGCCCGCTTTCGCGGACGATGACAGCCGTGCTAGGAGACGCGCTGATGTAAACTGTCAACATTCGACGTTGACTGCTTACGCGCTGATCCAGGACCACCGCCATGCACGACATCAAATCGATCCGCGACAATCCTCAAGCATTCGACGCGGGCCTCGCCCGGCGGGGCCTGAAGCCGTTGTCGGCGTCGCTGCTCGCGATCGACGAAAAGCGGCGCGCGGCGATCCTGGCCTCCGAACAGGCACAGGCGCGGCGCAATGCGGCCTCGAAAGAAATCGGCGACGCCAAGAAGGCCAAGGACGAGGCTCGCGCGGCCAAGCTGATGGCGGAGGTCGCCGAGCTCAAGACCACGATGCCGGAGCTCGAAGCCGCCGCGAAGGCCGCTGACGAAGAGCTCATGAAAGAGCTGTCCGCAATTCCCAATCTGCCGCTCGGCGAGGTGCCCGACGGCGTCGACGAACATGGCAATGTACAGCGCCATATCTTCGGCAGCCGGCGCAACTACGCGTTTGCGCCACAACCCCATGACGATCTTGGCGGCGCGCTCGGTGACATGGATTTCGAGACGGCGGCAAAGCTGTCCGGCGCGCGCTTCGTCGTGCTGAAGAAGGGGCTGGCGCGACTCGAACGCGCGCTCGGCCAGTTCATGCTGAATCTTCACATCGACGAGCACGGCTATACGGAGATCAATCCCCCGCTGCTGGTGCGCAACGAGATTATGTTCGGCACGGGACAATTGCCGAAATTCGAGGACGATCAGTTCTGGGCGATCAGGGGCGAATTGCTCGCCGCACCCGACCGCGAGCGCTTGCAGACCGAGCGTCTCGGCATCATTCCGACGGCGGAGGTGGCTCTCACCAACCTCGTCCGCGAATCCATTCTCGACGAGAAGCAGCTGCCGATGCGGCTGACGGCGCTGACGCCGTGCTTTCGCGCGGAGGCCGGCGCCGCCGGGCGCGACACCCGCGGCATGATCCGCCAGCACCAATTCACCAAGGTCGAGCTGGTGTCGATCACGACGCCCGAGACCAGCAAGGACGAGCACGAGCGCATGCTCGCCTGTGCCGAGGAAGTGCTGCGCCGGCTCGACCTGCATTACCGCGTGATGACGCTGTGCACCGGTGATATGGGTTTCTCGTCGCAAAAAACCTATGACATAGAAGTCTGGATGCCCGGGCAGGGCGAGGGCGGCGCGTTCCGCGAGATCTCGAGCTGCTCTGTCTGCGGCGATTTCCAGGCCCGCCGCATGGACGCACGCTCGCGCGGTCCCGATGGCAAGCCACGCTTTGTGCACACGCTGAACGGCTCCGGCACCGCGCTCGGCCGTGCGCTGATCGCCGTGATGGAGACCTATCAGCAGGAGGACGGCTCGATCGCTGTCCCCAGCGTGCTGCAACCCTATATGGGCGGCCTCAAGGTGGTCGCGCGCGACTAGGGGCGCGTTGCTCGCCTGAAACGCAGAAACGTTTGGTTGCGAAGATCGGGCGGCCGGTTATCCTGCCGGCTACCCGACAACGCGAACCCATCGTTCATGGCCTTGCACAGCGACATCTTCTGGGTCGGCAGACAATGGGCGGTGACGGGTGCCGGCATCCAGGCGGTCGATCAGCGGCTGCGTGGCGTGCTCGACATCGAGATTGCGCGGCTCTGGAACGATGAGCTCGTGCAGAGCCGGCGGGCCAAGCCCGGCGTCAATGCAGCCGATTTCGACATGGCGCTGACGGTCGCACGCGAACGCTTTCCGCAGGCGGCGGTGGCGGACCCGTTGGTCGCACAGCTGGCGGCGCTCGGCGTCATCGAGGCTCCAATCGTGAGCCCAGCCGTGCCGGCGATGAAGTTGCATGCGGAGGGCCGGTTGGCGCGCTTTCTGCCGCAATGGCGCATTCGCCGCTAACGGGACCAGGCAAAGAACCAGGCAAGGGACCTGCCGCCGGCCCGGCCGGTTTGCCTGATCGGCCCCAGCCGGATAAGACGGCTCAGACCCGTTTCAGGAATCGGCCTTTCGCATGCGCATTCTCTGCACCAATGACGACGGTATTCACGCCCCCGGCCTCAAGGTCGTGGAGGAGATCGCACAGGCGCTGTCCGACGATGTCTGGGTGGTCGCGCCCGAGCTCGACCAGTCCGGCGTGTCGCATTCGCTGTCGCTGAACGATCCCCTGCGCCTGCGCGAAGTCGGCCCGCGGCACTTCGCCGTGCGCGGCACGCCGACCGACTGCGTCATCATGGGCGCGCGCCATATCCTCGGCGCCAAGCTGCCCGATGTCGTGCTGTCCGGCGTCAACAAGGGCCGCAACGTCGCCGAGGACGTGGTCTATTCCGGCACTATCGCCGGCGCGCTGGAGGGCACCATCCTGGGCATTCCGTCGTTCGCGCTGTCGCAGGAATTCAGCGTCGAGACGCGCGAGCGGCCGCCGTGGGACACCGCGCGCAAATTCGGGCCCGACATCCTGCGCAAGGTGATTGCGGCGGGCATCCCGAAGGAGACCGTCATCAACGTCAATTTTCCGTCCTGCGCGCCGGAGGATGTGCTCGGCATTCGCGTGACGCGGCAGGGCAAGCGCAATCTCGGCTTCCTCAGGATCGACGAGCGCAGGGACGGCCGTGGCAATCCCTATTTCTGGATCGGCTTCGAGCGCGCGGCGATGATGGATACGCCCGCCGACGGCACCGATCTGGCGGCGCTGCGCGAACGCTACGTCTCCGTCACGCCGCTCAGGCTCGACCGTACCAACGAAGCGTTTTCCGACGCGCTGGGTGCGATGCTGAAGTAAGTTCGACGCTGAAGTTCGATCTGGAACTGAGCTTAGCCGCCGCGAAGCGCGGCTTCGATGGTCCTGCCGAGCGCGTCGAGCTGAAACGGCTTCTGAAGCGCCGGCCGATCTCGGTACTGCTCGGGCAGGCCCGACGAGCCGTATCCGGTGGCGAAGATGAACGGACAGCCCTTCGCCTTGATGACATCGGCGACCGGCGAGATGACCTTGCCGTTGACGTTGACGTCGAGAATGGCGATGTCGAAGTCTGTCGCCTGGGCGAGCCTCATCGCTTCGGTGATGTCGCCCGCCTCAGCCGCGATCTTGTAGCCGAGCTCCTCGAGCATATCCGCGACCATCATCCTGATCATCACCTCGTCTTCGACGAGGAATACAGAGCGGCCGGAAAGCCCCGTGGCGGTCATGGTAGAGTCCTTGCCCATCAGGAAAACGTTCGCAGATAACACGAATCGACGCAATGCGCGTTTCGGCGAACGGATGCCTGAAATGGCCATCGAGGCTCGCCCGTTGCAAGCCAATTTGTGGTCAAATACGCCATCCGAAGGGTATCATGGGTTCCTCGGCAGGAACAGGATTCTCGCAACCCGGGGCTTGGCGCCCCCGGACGACCCTAGACAGCACAAGCAGGCAATGACCTCCCATCAGCACCCGCCGGAAAAGATGATGTTTCAGCTCGCGCTGAGGCGTCGGGGTATCAGCGACCAGGTGGTGCTGCGGACCATGGAGGAGGTGCCGCGCGAGCAGTTCGTCGACGTGGCCGATCGTGACGTCGCCTATCGCGACAGCGCGCTGCCGATCGCCTGCGGGCAGACCATCAGCCAGCCCTTCGTCGTCGCCTATATGACCGAGCAGCTCCAGCTCCGGAAGACGCACCGCGTGCTCGAGATCGGCACCGGCTCGGGCTACCAGGCCGCGGTGCTGTCGCGGCTCGCCGGCCAGGTGTTGACGGTCGAGCGCTACCGCATGCTTGCGGATGCTGCGCGTATCAGGCTTGAAAAGCTCAACTGTCACAATGTCGAGGTGATGCTGGGCGACGGGCTTAATCTGCCTGCCAATATCGGCCCGTTCGACCGCATCATCGTCACCGCCGCGATGGAGCAGCTTCCGGAGAACCTGGTCGAGCGGCTGGAGGTGGGCGGCATCCTGATCGCGCCCGTCGGCCCGCATCAGGGCGTGCAGACGCTGATCCGCCTGAGCCGGACCGAAGCCGGGATCGAGCGCAAGGAACTCGTCGAGGTCCGCTTCGTGCCGGCGCTGCCCGGCGTGGCGCGGGAGCTGTAGAATTCCGGATCGGCTGTGCTGCCAACATCTTATTGGGAGGGTTAAGCCGTTATTTACTCGGCGCGTGTTTACTTAAAAGACCAGTTTTGTTGCGTACGAGTGAGTAACCATGTCTGTTGTCGCCGAGTTGCTTTACTCGCGCCGCGTACCGCAGGTTGCGGTGCTGGCGCTGATCTCCTTCAGCTTCGCGGGGTGCAGCGCCGACATGTCGTCGCGCATGTCCCAGTCGAATTTCTCCAATCCCTTCGCGCAGGACTCGACCGGTTCGGTGCAGCAGGCACCGCCGCCGCAGCGCGAGCTGCCGCAATATTCGCGGCCGCAGACGCAGCCCGGTTATTATCAGTCACAGCCCTTGCCGCCGGCGGTGTCCGCACCGCAATCCTATCCCGTCGCGGGTGGTGGCGGCATGTCCGGAGGCGGCCGCGGCGTCGGATCCTACGCGCCCCCGGCGCAGCCGCATCTGGAGACCACGGCCACCGTACCGCCGCGCTCGGTCGCAGCCGCCCAGCCGGCCGGTGGAACCAAGATCATCGTCGGCACAAGCGACACGCTCGATTTGCTCGCCAAGCGTTATCGCGTCACGCCGCAGGCGATCCTCGCTGCGAACGGCTATAAGGGTCCCCGCGCGCTCTCGCCCGGTCAGCAGTTGATTATCCCGCATCCGAACGCGACCGCTGCTGCGCCTGCGCCGCTGATGGCGCCCGTTGCCGCAGCTCCGGCGCTGGCGCCTGCTGCGAAGCCGGTTGCGGCCGTCGCGGCGCCACCGAGCACCCACTTCGTCAACCACGGCGATACCCTCGTCAGCATCGCCCGCAAGAACCATATCTCGGCGGCTGAACTGGCGCGTGCCAACGGCCTCGCTCCGTCGGCCAAGCTCAAGCTCGGCGCCAAGCTGACCGTGCCGGGTGCAAGGACCGCTGCCATTGCAGCGCCGGTCGCTGCAGCCCCCGTCGGGGCTGCTCCGGTTGCGGGGACGCTGCAGCCCGTGGCTGCGGCTCCCGCGCCCGCCACCAGGATGGCGGCCGTCGCCGCGCCGGTGCAGAGCGCGCGTCTGGCGCAAGCCACGGCCAATGTCGAAGAGAAGACCGCGGAAGCTCCGGCGAAAGCCGCGGAGACCACCAGCGCGCTGCCGACTTTCCGCTGGCCGGTGCGCGGCAAGGTGGTCACGAGCTACGGCGCCAAGACCAATGGCAAGTCCAACGATGGCATCAATCTCGCGGTGCCCGAGGGTACGCCGGTCAAGGCGGCTGAAGACGGCGTCGTCGCCTATTCCGGCAACGAGCTGAAAGGTTATGGCAATCTGGTCCTGGTTCGGCACTCCAACGGCTACGTCACCGCATATGCCCATGCGAGTGAGCTGATGGTGAAGCGCGGCGATACCATCAAGCGCGGTCAGGTCATTGCCAAATCGGGTCAATCCGGGGAGGTGGCGTCGCCGCAGCTCCACTTCGAGATCCGCAAGGGATCGAGCCCGGTTGACCCGCTTCAATTCCTGAACGGGGCGTGAGGCCTGGGTTGCCTCCGCACTGAAGCCGTCGTCGCCCGGCTTGACCGGGCGACCCAGCATTCAGAGAAAATATTGTTGAGCCGATAAGCCGCGGCGTACTGGATTCCCCGCCTTCGCGGGGAATGACAGCGCAGAGTGTAGCGGCAGCTCCCGCTACGTCGCCGCCAGCTTCACGCCGAGCCGGCCCGCCAGCTCCTGCACGAACTGCCAGGCGACGCGGCCCGAGCGCGAGCCGCGCGTCGTCGACCATTCCAGTGCCTCGCGCTCCAGCGCGTCGTCGCCGACCTTGACGCCGAAATGGCCGCAATAGCCGCGCACCATGGCGAGGTATTCCTCCTGGCTGCAACGGTGGAAGCCGAGCCAGAGGCCGAAGCGATCCGACAGCGAGACCTTCTCCTCGACAGCTTCGCCGGGATTGATCGCGGTCGAGCGCTCGTTCTCAATCATCTCGCGCGCCAGCAGATGACGGCGGTTGGAGGTGGCGTAGAGGATGACGTTCTCGGGCCGGCCCTCGATGCCGCCTTCGAGCACCGCCTTGAGCGATTTGTATGAGGCGTCGTTGCCGTCGAAGGAGAGGTCGTCGCAGAACACGATGAAGCGGAAGGACGAGGCGCGAAGCTGCTCCATCAGCGCGGGCAGGCTCTCGATGTCCTCGCGGTGGATCTCAATCAGCTTCAACTTGTTTGCCGGTTTGCGCTCCGCATTGATGCTGGCATGCGCCGCCTTCACCAGCGACGACTTGCCCATGCCGCGCGCGCCCCAGAGCAGGGCGTTGTTGGCGGGCAGGCCGTTGGCGAAGCGCTCGGTGTTCTCTATCAGGATGTCGCGCACCCGATCGACGCCTTTGAGAAGGAACAGCTCAACGCGGCTGACCCGCGGCACACCGGCGAGGCGTCCGTCCGGGTGCCAGACGTAGGCGTCCGCTTGTTTGAACGACTCGCGTTCATCGGCCGGCTTGCCCTGGGCGGCGAGATGCGCCGCAATCGTCTCCAGCGCGCGAACGATGCGCTCCTGGGAGAGGTCCAAGGGTGTCTTCGCGGCCGCTTTGGAAGCCGCCGTGGGGCGTTTTGCCGCGACGCGACCGGGCTTCCTGGCAGGGGTACGGGGGCCTTTGCCGGCCGGGCTTTTGCTTGGTTTTTGGGGCATGTCCGAAGTTCCTGAGAATGCAGCCTTATCGGGCCTGAGGGCGCGCCGCAAGGTGGCCAAATCGACGGTCTGGCAGCGTTGCAATTGGGGCAATGGCCGCTATAGTCCGCGCGAATTTGACCGAGCCGGTCGCCCTCAGGGCCTGACCGGCTTTCCCCCGTTTCCACGAGGATCGTCCGAATGTTCATTACCCCTGCGTATGCCCAGGCTGCGGGCGCCGGCGACACCAACGGCATGTTGATGTCGCTGCTGCCGTTCGCCCTGATCTTCGTGATCATGTACTTCCTGATTCTGCGCCCGCAGCAGAAGAAGGTGAAGGACCACGCCGATCTCGTGAAGAACATCCGCCGCGGCGACACCGTGGTGACCTCGGGCGGCCTCGTCGGCAAGGTCACCAAGGTCGTCGACGACGACCAGATCGAGTTCGAGATCGCCGATGGCGTGCGCGTGCGGCAGATGCGCTCGATGGTCTCCGGCGTGCGCGCCAAGGGCGAGCCGGCCAAGGAATCCAAGGATAGCGCCAAGGAAATCGCCAAGGACGACGCCGCGTCGAAGTGAACGCTTCCGCGAGTCTTTCAAGAATCTCCTGATCTGACAGGTCCAGTCGATGTTGTATTTCACGCGGTGGAAGGCGCTCGGGATTATCCTGACGGCGCTGATCGTGTGCCTCTGCGCGGTCCCGAACTTCTTCCCCGAGGCGCAGGTCAAGACCTGGCCCGCCTGGGCGCAGCGTCGGCTCGTGCTCGGCCTCGATCTTCAGGGCGGCTCCTATTTGCTGCTCGAAGTCGATTCCGCCTATGTGAAGAAGGAACGGCTGGACCAGGTCCGCGACGACATCCGCCGGACGCTGCGCGATGCCAAGATCGGCTTCACCGGCGGCGTGACCGTGCGCAACGACGCGGCCGAGGTTCGCATTACCAAGGAAACCGACGTGCAGCCGGCGTTCGCCAAGCTGCGCGAGCTGTCCCAGCCGCTGGGCGGATTGATGGGCTCCAGCGGTCAGCGCGACCTTGACGTGACCGACGCCGGCGGCGGCGTGATCCGCCTGAGCGTCCCGCAGGCCGCGATGATCGACCGCATGCGCAAGACCATCGAGCAATCGATCCAGATCGTCGAGCGCCGCGTCAACGAGCTCGGCACCGTCGAGCCCGTGATCCAGCGCCAGGGCAACGACCGCATCCTGGTGCAGGTCCCCGGGCTTCAGGACCCGACCCGCCTGAAGAAGCTGCTCGGCGAGACCGCGAAGATGGAATTCCGCATGGTCGATGTGTCCGTGTCGCCGGATCAGGCGCAACAGGGCAGGTTGCCGCCGGAATCCGAGCTGCTGATGAGCGTGTCGCCGCCGCCGACTCCGTATGTGGTCAAGAAGCAGGTGCTGGTCGCCGGTGGCGATCTGATCGATGCCCAGGCGAGCTTCGACCAGCGTACGAGCGAGCCCGTCGTCAGCTTCAAGTTCAATACGTCGGGCGCGCGCAAGTTCGCGCAGGCCACACAAGAGAATGTTGGACTGCCCTTCGCGATCGTCCTCGACAACAAGGTGATCTCTGCGCCCAGGATCAACGAGCCCATCACGGGCGGGCAGGGACAGATTTCGGGCAGCTTCACGGTCCAGTCCGCCAACGATCTCGCGATCCTGATGCGCGCCGGCGCGCTGCCGGCGCCGCTCACGGTGGTCGAGGAGCGCACCGTCGGTCCGGGCCTCGGCCAGGACTCGATCGAGAAGGGTGAGCTTGCGGCTTACGTCGGCTCGATCCTGGTCATCATCTTCATGCTGCTGACCTACCGGCTGTTCGGCGTGTTCGCCAACATTGCGGTGGCCATCAACGTCGCCATGATCTTCGGCCTGCTGTCGCTGCTCAACGCCACGCTGACGCTGCCCGGCATCGCCGGCATCGTGCTTACCGTCGGCATTGCGGTCGATTCCAACGTGCTGATCTACGAGCGAATCCGCGAGGAATTGCGCGGCGGCCGCAACGCGATCTCGGCAATCGACGCCGGCTTCAAGCGGGCGCTTGCGACCATTCTCGATTCCAACATCACCACCTTCATTGCCGCCGCGGTGCTGTTCTACATCGGCACCGGCCCGGTGCGCGGCTTTGCCGTGACGCTCGGCATCGGCATCATCACCACGGTATTCACCGCCTTCACCATGACCCGGCTGATCGTCGCCTGGTGGGTGCGGTGGAAGCGGCCGCAGAGCGTGCCGATCTAGGAGCCTGATCGTGACTCACTATGTTCTCATCGGGCTCGGCATCCTCATTGCCATCCTCACCGTGGTCGCAGCCCTCGGCCTGCTGCCGTCGCTGCGCATCGTCCCGGACGATACGCATTTCGACTTCACGCGCTTCCGCCGCATCAGCTTCCCGATCTCGGCGGCGCTGTCGATCGTGGCGATCACGCTGTTTTTCACCCACGGCCTGAACCTCGGTATCGACTTCAAGGGTGGCACGCTGCTGGAGGTGCGGGCCAAGTCCGGCGCCGCCGACATCGCAGCGATGCGTACGACGCTGGATGGCTTGCGTCTTGGCGAAATCCAGCTGCAGCAGTTTGGCGGCCCCGAGAACGTCTTGATCCGCGTTGCCGAACAGCCCGGCGGCGACAAGGCGCAGCAAGAGGCCGTGCAGAAGGTGCGCGCCGCTCTCGGCGATTCCATCGAATACCGCCGTGTCGAGGTGCTAGGTCCGCGCGTCGCCGGAGAGCTCCTGGCCTACGGCATGCTCGGCCTGATGCTCGCGATCATCGCGATCCTGATCTATCTCTGGTTTCGCTTCGAATGGCAGTTCGCGCTGGGCGCCATGATCGCCAACGTGCACGACATCGTGTTGACGATCGGTTTCATGTCGATCAGCCAGGTCGATTTCGACCTGACCAGCATCGCGGCGCTCCTGACCATCCTTGGCTATTCGCTCAACGACACCGTCGTCATCTACGACCGTATCCGCGAGATGCTGCGGCGCTACAAGAAGATGCCGATGCCGCAGCTGCTCAACGAGTCCATCAACTCGACGCTGTCACGTTCGATCATCACCCACTTCACCGTGACGCTGGCGCTGCTGGCGCTGCTGCTGTTCGGCGGTCACGCCATCCACAGCTTTACCGCGGTGATGATGTTCGGCGTGGTGCTGGTCGGCACCTACACCTCGATTTTCATCGCGGCGCCGATCCTGATCTATCTCGGCGTCGGCGAGCATCGCGAAGATGCGCGCGATGCGGCTACGCCGGCGAAGAAAAGCAAGGCATGATCCGAACCGTATTGCCCTCGCAGGCGTTTGCGAGGGCAATAAGCCAATTCGGACGAAGCTGATGGCCGGCGAACCCAACGCTCCGCATTTCCCGCGCTCGGCGCCGATCGAAGCCTATGGCAAGGGCGGCTTCGCCTTTGCCGGTATGTCGCACCGGGGCTCACTGCTCTGCCTGCCTGAGGCGATCTGGGCCTGGGACGTGACGGACCCAGCGCGGATCGACCGCTATTCGCTGGAGCGGGTGTTCACGGCCGCCAACAGCATCGACACGCTTCTGATCGGGACGGGAACCGGCGTGTGGCTGCCGCCGCCGGAGCTGCGCCAGGCGTTGAAAGCGGTGAGGGTGGTGCTGGACACGATGCAGACCGGCCCCGCCGTGCGCACCTACAACATCATGATCGGCGAACGGCGGCGCGTCGCCGCCGCGCTGATCGCCGTGCCATGAATCGCCGTATATGAGCAGCTCCTCGCCGCCGCCCGATTCCGCTGCCTTCTGCGCCGACCTCGTGCGCAGCCACGACTTCTCCCGCTATGCCGCGACCCTGTTCGCGCCCGCCGCCGAGCGCCGCGCGCTGCTGGCGCTCTATGCTTTCAATGTCGAGATCGTCCGCGTCCGCGATCAGGTGAGCCAGCCCTTGCCCGGCGAAATCCGCCTGCAATGGTGGACCGACATGCTGTCAGGCCAGGTCCACGGCAGCGCCGAGGGCAATCCGGTGGCGGCGGAGCTGCTGCGCGCAATCCGCGATTTCGACCTGCCGGTCGAGCCGCTGTCGCTGCTGGCCGACGAGCATCAGTTCGATCTCTACAACGATCCGATGCCGACCGTGGCGGCGCTGGAGGGCTATCTGGCCGCGACTTGCTCGGCGTTGTTCGCCCTCGCGGCACGGATCATGGCGTCGCCTTTGGAAGCAGCCGAGCATCTCGCGCGGCATGCCGGGCTGGCCCAGGGCATCGCGCAAATCATCGCCAACTTGCCGCGTGATGCCGCGCACCGGCAATTGTTCCTGCCGCAGCAGGTTCTGGCGAGCCACGATTGCAACATGGAGGATGTGTTCGCCGGCAAGGAGACGTCAAATCTGCGCGCCGTGCTGGACCAACTCGCGGGCGAGGCCGGGCAGCATTTGACCACGGCCGTGTCGCTGTTGGCGGAGGTGCCGCCGTCGGCACGGCCGGCGTTTCTGCCGCTGAGCCAGGTACGGGCCGACCTCGATCGCCTGTTGCAGCCCGGGCGCAATCCGTTTACGCCGCAGCAATCGTCGCGGCTGCGCACGCTGTGGACGCTGTGGCGAGCCTCGCGTTCGCGGGAATTTACCAAATAGCGGTTGGCTTATCGCCTCGACCTGCCAAATGCTCTATGCTGTCCCATGGCTGACCGGTCCCAAAGCAAGTCCTCTGATCTCAGCGGCCTTCCGGTCGCGCCTGATGACATTCATGCTGCCGCCGAGACCATCCGCGGCGCCGTCGTCGAGACGCCCTGTGGCCATAGCCGCACGCTGAGCAATATCTGCGGCTGCGACATCTGGCTGAAATTCGAGAACCTCCAGTTCACCTCCTCGTTCAAGGAGCGCGGCGCGCTTAATCGCCTGACAGCGCTGACGGCAGAGGAGCGCGCGCGGGGCGTTGTCGCGATGTCAGCGGGTAACCACGCGCAGGGCGTTGCCTATCACGCCAAGCGGCTCGGCATTCCCGCCACCATCGTGATGCCGGTCGGCACGCCCATGGTGAAGGTCGAGAACACCAGGCACCACGGCGCCGAGGTGGTCGTGACAGGCGCGACGCTCGAAGAGGCTGCTGCGTATGCGCGCAGCCATGGCGAAGCCCGCGGCATGATCTTCGTCCACCCGTACGACGATCCGCTTGTCATCGCGGGGCAGGGCACGGTCGGGCTGGAGATGCTGAAGGCCGTGCCGGAGCTCGACACGCTGGTCGTTCCGATCGGCGGCGGCGGCCTGATCAGCGGCATCGCCATTGCCGCGAAATCGGTCAAGCCATCGCTGCGGATCCTCGGCGTCGAGGCCTGGCTTTATCCCTCGATGTACAATGCCATCCATGACGGCAATCTCCCCGCGCGCGGCGACACGCTCGCCGAAGGCATCGCGGTGAAATCGCCCGGCAAGATCACGACCGAAATCGTCCGCCGGCTCGTCGACGACATCGCGCTGGTGAACGAAGCCGAGCTCGAGCGGGCGGTCGCAACGCTGATCTCGATCGAGAAGACGGTCGTCGAAGGCGCCGGCGCCGCCGGCCTCGCCGCGCTGATGTCCGACCCGTCCCGTTTCGCCGGCCAGAAGGTTGGCCTGGTGCTGAGCGGCGGCAATATCGACACACGGCTGATCGCCTCGGTCTTGACGCGCGAGCTCGCGCGCGAGGGACGGCTGACCCAATTGTCGCTCGATATCCCCGACAGGCCCGGCCAACTGGCTGCGGTCGCGGCACTGCTGGCCGAGGCCGGCGCCAACATTATCGAGGTCTCGCATCAGCGCACGTTCTCGGACCTGCCGGCCAAGGCGACGCTGCTGCAACTCGTCATCGAGACCCGCGACAGCGCCCATCTCAACGAGGTCATGGCCAAGCTCAGTGCATCCGGACTGAGTGCGCGCTGCACCTGAGGGGTGCGTCGAGACGTCAATTGACCGCTATTCCGGCAAGCCTGCGGCACAAAGCGCATCGCCGAGAGACGACGCAAGCGCCGGAGCGCAGTTGACACCCGAGAACTGGCGGCTGTAACGAAATGTCGGGTGCAACTCGATGACCCGCGCTGCCGCTGCGCGCGCTTCCTGCAACCGTCCGAGCTTGGCGAGCGCAGCGGCCAATTGCACGTAGGTGATGCTGTGACGGGGATTGGCCTGAACCGAACGGTAAGCGGCTCGACAGGCCTCCTCATATCGACCACGGTGGAAATGTCCCAACGCCTGTGCGTCGAATGCCGCGAAAGCCCAGGAATCGAACGGGCTGAGCCGCATGCCTTGTTCGCTCCATTCGATCGCGCGGTCGGCGTCCCCGCCCCAGCCAAGCATGACGCTGCCGAGGATGTAAGTCAGCGCCGATGAAGGGCTGATGACGACTGCGGCCTCGAGTGCGGTGAAGGCAGCGTAGCGATCGTGCCCGTCCATGCCGATCGAAAAACCGGCTAACGTGAGCGCAAGCGCGTCATCTTGTCCGTGGGCGATGGCCGACCGGGCGTGGCGAATGGATGCCGCGCGATTGATCTCCTGCAAGCCGGCCCGAAGGAACAGACAGTGATGGCACATCGCGGCATTGCCGTGCGCCAGCGCGTAGTCGGGTTCGAGCGCGATTGAGCGTTCGAGCAGCACAAGCGCCCGCGTGACGTGCTCAGGCATTCCGGAATCGACGTCCGGCTGGGCCCGCAGGACGAGATCATAGGCATCGAGGCTGTCGGGCCGCTTGCGTTTGACCCTGTTGATCTCGGCGCGCCGCAGGCTCGGCGCAATCGCGCCGACGACCGACATGGTGACTTCATCCTGGAGTGCGAAAATATCCGCGAACCGGCGGTCATATCGGTCGGCCCAAACGTGCGTGCCGGTCGAGGCGTCGATCAGCTGACCTGTGATGCGCACCGTGGTGCCGATCTTTCTGACGCTGCCTTCCAGCACGTATCGGACGCCGAGCTCGCGGCCGACCTTCTTCACGTCCACTGCACGGCCCTTGTAGGTGAACGTCGAGTTCCGCGCGATCACGAACAGCCAGTTGATGCGGGCAAGGCCGGTGATTATGTCGTCAACCATGCCGTCGGCAAAGTAGTCCTGCTCCGTATCTCCGCTCAGGTTTGCAAAGGGCAACACCGCGATGGATGGCCTATCGGGTAGTGTCAGCGTTTGGGCCTCGAAGGCGATCGATCCGCAGTCTGGATTGGATGTCGTCACGGCCGGGCCGACGTAGCGATAGCCGCGCCGCGGCAGGGTCTCGATCCAATCCGCCTCTCCGGAGATATCCGCCAGCGTGCGCCGTACGGCCGCGATCTGGACGGTGAGATTGCTGTCCTCGATCGCTTGCGCCGGCCACGCCGCGTCGATCAGGGCATCCTTGGACACCGGCGAGCCGGCGCGCCGTACCAGGAGGGCCAAAAGCAGCACGGCGCGCTGACCGAGTGGAATGGGCTCGGCACCGTGGAAGAGGATCCCCGCCTCCGGGTCGATGCGGAACGGACCAAATTCAAGGATCGCGGCCATGGCCAAAGAAGGGCACATTTCGCAGGTTTTTTGCAATGCTTTCCGGACGGCTTCACGACTTTCCGGCGTGGCCGAACCATCGTAGCGGGGCTTTCGAGTGGTGCGGCAATGAGCCATGGAGGGTTACATGAACGCCAAACCGGTCATCCGCAGGCCCGGCGAGACCAAGGGGATCATGCTGCGCGGCCAACCGATGGCCTTCCTTGTTACCGGGGAGGACACCAGGCACACCAGCATGTTCGACTGGACGATCCCGGCAGGGTTCGCCACCGGGCGGCACGTTCATCGCGTGCAGGAAGAAACCTTCTACGTGCTGGAGGGCGAGTGCGAATGGCATGTCGGCGACGAGGTGGTCCGGGCGACGCCGGGGACGTACCTGTTCATTCCTCCCGGCGTCCCCCACAACATCACCAATGTCAGCGAGAGGTCCGCCCGCGTGCTCATGACAGTGTCCCCGCCGGGGCACGAACACTATTTCGAGGAACTGGCCAGGCTGACCGCAAGCGGAACGCCAGATGCAAAAGCCATCAGCGAATTGCGCGCCCGCTTCGATACCGACCAGCTCTCGGCGCTAACGACAAGAACTTGATGTTCGGGCGTGGCGCGACGGCTCTCGCTATCGCGGCGCCAAACCCGCGAGGTGGCCGATCAGCCGGTCGATCTCGGATTCCGTGTTGTAGTAATGCGGGGAGGCGCGCACGACCGGCGGCAGCGAGCGGACTTCCGCATCGATGCGGGTGCTCGCGGGATCTGAAGCGCCGATGGTGATGCCCGCCGCAGCGGCGCTGCGGACGATGGCATCCGCCTCATACCCCTCCATCGTGAAGCTGATGATTGCGCCCGGCGTGCGTCCGAGGTCGCGAATGGTGACGCCGCGAATGGACGCGAGGCCGTTGCGAAGACGGCCCGCAAGTAGACGGCAGCGCTGCTCGATGGGGCCGAGGCCGATCGCGAGAGCGTAGTCGACAGCTGCGCCCAGACCGAGCCGGGCCGCGTAATTGTTCTCCCAGGTCTCGAAGCGGCGCGCGTCGTCGCGCAGTTGATAGGCGTCCCGCGAGACCCACGGCGCCGCGAAGTGATCGATCATGGGCGGCTCGAGCTGGTGTAGCAGCGGCCGGCGGACATAGAGGAAGCCAGTGCCGCGGGGGCCGCGCAGGAATTTGCGTCCCGTCGCCGACAGCATGTCACAGCCGAGGGCTTCGACGTCGACCTCCATCTGGCCGATCGCCTGACAGGCGTCGAGCAGATAGGGAATGCCGTGCGCCCGCGCGACCTTGCCGATCGCGGCCGCGGGATTGACCAGCCCGCCATTGGTCGGAACCCAGGTGATCGCGATGAGTTTGACGCGCTCATCGATCATGCGTTCGAGCGCGTCGACATCGAGCTCGCCGCTCGCATCGCTGGGCACCACGTCGATGATTGCGCCCGTACGCCTGGCGACTTGAAGGAAGGCGACATAGTTGGCGGCGTATTCCGCTTCGGCCGTCAGGATCCGCTCGCCCTTGCGAAATGGAAGCGAATAGAACGCCATCTGCCAAGCAACCGTCGCATTCTCCATGAGAGCGATCTCGTCGGGCGCGGCATTCAGCAGGCGGGCCACCGAGCCGTAGACCGCGTCGAGCCGATCGGACTCGCGGTCGGCAGCGGCATAGCCTCCGATCTCGGTCTCCAGATCGATATGCCCTTTCATCGCCGCGACAACCGGCGCCGGCATGAGAGCTGCGCCTGCATTGTGGAGATAGGCAAGGCGCGAGGTGGCCGGCGTGTCGGCCCGGATTCGGTCGATGTCGATCAACAGCGCCTCCATCTATCGCGATCTCTGTGCAGGAATTAGACGCGTTGAGGAATGCGAACAAGATGTCCGGCAGCAATCAGATGCACAGACCGAGCAGCTTGATGTGGCAGTTACTGGATTTCGGCTTGCTTGCCGGCGCGGCCTCGCGCTTCACGGCGACCAGCGGCTCGGTGTCCTTTCTGCCTTTGCCCTTGTCCTTGCCTTTGGGCTCATAGTCGCCGGCAATCACCATGGCCCAATAGGTGCGCTTGCCGCTGGCATTTTTGGCGCTCGCGATCCCGACGCGGGAGGCGTTGTGCAGCAGCAGGTTCTTGCGGTGCCCGGACGAGTCGATCCACTGTCCCAGCGTTTTCTCGAAATTGTCGTAGCCGTAGGCGATGTTCTCGGCGGCGCGGCCCGCGCCGGCCGGGGCGACGCGTCGGTTGAACGGCCCGAGCGCGTCGTGGCTGAGATCGTCCTTCGCCGCCATCGCGCGCGCCTGATCCATGGCAATGCGGTCGAGGGTTGAATCGCGGACGACGCGGACCTCGCCATGCTTGAGGCGGAAGCTGGAGATCTGCTCGGACGGGGATTCGGCCATCGCGGGCGCGGTGGCCAGCAGCAGAAGGCCGGCGATCAAGCCGCCAGCCACACGATGCATCGTCGTCCCCTGAGCGCCCATAACCGCAGCCAAGCCTGAATGATCCGACCGCTTCTCTAACGCCAATGTGGACGCTTCATGGCGTTCGACGCCCGTTAGCCCGCCGGCAGGTCCGCCTCGAAATTGAAGCGGTCGCGCAGGTTCTTGCGCTGCTCCAGGATGTCCTTGAGGAAGGCCCGGTCCTGGTCGTTCTTCATCATCGGCTCGATCAGGTCGAGCTGGTTCATGGCGACCAGCTGGAGGATCTCGGTGCGCGGCTTGCCGCCGGCATCGCGCGGCAACGCGTGCACCACCTGGATGTGTTCGGGCGGCTTCGGCCCCTTGGCGGCGGCAAGCTCGTTCCGCAATTGGCCCTCGAGCGCAGCCTGATCGGCTTCGACGAAGGCATAGAGCCCGACGCCGGAGCGGCGGTCGGCAAAGGCGACGATGGCGGCGTCGCGCACGGCGGGGTTCTTGCGGATCAGTTCCGCCAGCACCGGCGCGTCGTTGACGAGCCGGCGACCGCCGCCCTCACGGTCGGTGAAATTGAACAGGCCCCGGGTGATCGCGCGATAGACCTTCTTGCCGGTGGCGAGCCACAAGCTGGCGGCGAACGACTTCTTCGCCAGCATTTTTCGCTCGCGCGGCGTCAGCGCCTCGGGCGCGTAGGAGCGCTTGTGCTTGAGCAGATGGCGGAGGTCTTCATAGGCGAGGACGCGATAGAGCCGGCCGCGGCGGTTGAAGCAGGCCGCGAGCTGGAAGTCGGTCACATAAGCGCGCCCGTCGCGGCCGACCAGCCAGTTCTGTTCCTTGGCGAGATCGTTGTGGCAGATGCCGGCGCGGCGCAGCCGGCGCAGCGCGGCCTTGGCCGAGCGGAAATAAGCGAGGTCGCCGTGCGGTTTGGCCAGATGCAGCGCGACACCATCGACGAAGCTGCGCACCAGCGCGCGGCGCCCGGACCACAGCAACTCGGGGCCGACGTCGAGGCCTTTGGCGAGTGCCAGCGCGTGCTTCTCGCGCGCGAACAGATGGCGCGCCAAAGGGAATGACCACCACGGCACTTCGTCGAGGCGGCGCAGCACGGCGTCGACCTCGCCGCTGTCGCCGCGGAAGCGGCCGCGCTCGACGGTCGAGAACACGTCGCGCTTGAGCAGCACGCCCTCGGTCCAGCGCGCCGAGAGTGTTGCGGCGTCGTCTTTGGGAAGGTTCATCGAAAACTCACGCCGCAGCGGCAATGCGCAGGTGATCGGCGATCCAGCGATCGAGATCGGCGAGCGCCAGTGCGCTCATCGCCTGCTTCTTGGCCACCGTCTTCTCGTTGCCGCGCAGCCGGCTTCCGTCGGGCTTCTTCGTCGGTGCGCTGGCGAGCGGCGGGAACAGGCCGAAATTGATGTTCATCGGCTGGAACGAGCGCGTGCCCGGCTCGATGGTCTCGATATGGCCGCCGGTGATGTGACCGAGCAGGGACCCGAGCGCCGTGGTGCCCGGTGGGCTCGCAAGTGTCTCGCCGCGCGCATCCGCGGCCGCATAGAGGCCGGCGATCAGGCCGACGCTGGCGGATTCCACGTAGCCCTCGCAGCCCGTCATCTGGCCGGCAAAGCGCAGCCGGGGCTGCGCGCGCAGGCGCAACTGGGCGTCGAGCAGCTTGGGCGAGTTGAGGAAGGTGTTGCGATGGAGGCCGCCGAGGCGCGCGAATTCGGCGTTCTGCAGGCCCGGAATGGTGCGGAAGATGCGCTGCTGCTCGCCATATTTCAGCTTCGTCTGGAAGCCGACGATATTGTAGAGCGTGCCGAGCTTGTTGTCCTGGCGCAGCTGCACGATCGCGTAGGCTTTTGTGGTGGGGTCGTGCGGATTGGTGAGGCCGACCGGCTTCATCGGGCCGTGACGCAGCGTTTCGGGGCCGCGCTCCGCCATCACCTCGATCGGCAGGCAGCCGTCGAAATAGGGCGTGTTCTCCCACTCCTTGAACTCGGTCTTCTCGCCGGCGATCAGCGCCGCGACGAAGCCGTCATACTGCTCCTTCGTCATCGG
Source organism: Bradyrhizobium sp. 21 (assembly GCF_023073335.1). Taxonomy (GTDB): domain Bacteria; phylum Pseudomonadota; class Alphaproteobacteria; order Rhizobiales; family Xanthobacteraceae; genus Bradyrhizobium. The sequence continues at coordinate 211,927 of NZ_JADPJG010000008.1, read as the reverse complement.
GCAGTTGATATAGTCGGCGCCGGTGCCGCCCGGGCCGACCTTGTCGTACCGCGACTGGAACCAGGCCGCCGACATGTCGATGGATTCGCGGTGCACGATCGGCGCGATCGCGTCGAAGAAGGCGAGCGCGTTCTCGTCCGTCAGCTCGCGTATGGCGTCGGCCAGCGGCGCCGAGGTGAGGGGGCCGGTCGCGACGATGACGTTGCTCCAGTCGGTCGGCGGCAGGCCTGCGACCTCGCCGCGGGCGATCTCGATGAGGGGGTGCTCGTTGAGCGCCTTGGTGACGGCCGCGGAGAAGCCGTCGCGGTCGACCGCCAGCGCGCCGCCGGCCGGCACCTGGTTGGCGTCAGCCGCGCGCATGATGAGCGAGTCGAGCCGGCGCATCTCGGCATGCAGCAAGCCGACGGCGTTGTTGGCGGCATCGTCCGAGCGGAACGAATTGGAGCAGACCAGCTCGGCGAGCCCGTCGGTGCGGTGCGCCTCGGTCATGCGGGTCGGCCGCATCTCGTGCAGCACCACGGGTACGCCTGACTTAGCCACCTGCCAGGCGGCTTCGGAGCCGGCAAGGCCTGCGCCGACGACGTGCACGGAATTGGATTGGGGTCCTGTCATGGGGCGGACAGGTAGCGCTTTTCTGCGGAGAGTGGAATCGCCGAGATTGAGTTTTCTGCACTGGAAACGACAACGCCCGCACGAGGCGGGCGCTATCGGTTCGTCCGGCTAAGGGCTGAACGATATCAGCCCTGATATTCACCGGCGGCAACGCGCGGGATGTCCGAGCGATCGAGGCCGATATCGGCCAATTCGCGATCGCTGAGCTGGGACAGCTCGGCAACATTGCGCTGATAGTCCCGGAAAGCCTGGATCATGCGGATGAGCGAGAGCAGCATTGGTAGTCTCCTGTAGTTCGATTCAACCCTTGCCCGGGCGTCATCGTTGAAATGAATATAGGTGAAGGTCGTGCACTGCGAAAGTTCCGATGTTGCGATGCAGCTAAGCGGGGAGCGCATAGCCCAGGTAAGGAACGCTTAACCTGTTGGCAGTCCCGCCTAAGGCTCAGGCTGAACGGGCTTCGTTAGACCGTAACTATCCGTGAAACCACGGACTTTTCCAATTGATCGATCGCGATCCTCGCGAAAATAAGTCGCATATCCGTGACGTGCAACCCGACTGCTCAGCCTCTGGACCCAAGTCTTGCATGCGCGAATCGCATGAAGGGTCGGGGGCATAAAATGAATATATATCCACTTGTTGGAACGGCGATTCGTGAGGGAGAGCTACCTGGGCGCGATGCACACACGCCCAACGTGTGCTGAGAATTGCACGACGTAATGAAAATCAGAAAATTCACATGCGGGCCTGCGCCGCGCGCAACATCACGCAATTCTCGCGCGGATTTATTGCGGCAAGTTGCGCAAGTAAGAAACTACGAGATGCAAGCGCACCAGGTGGGGCGGGTCGCCGGGCGATCGGCCGTGCGCGTTTTCCTGGGCTAAGGGGCGTGCGCGAGCTGGGTCGCGAAATAAGCGACGGTCTTGGAATAGACCTCGCTCTTGTTCCACTGCTGCAGCACCGCGAAATTTGGAGCGCCGGGCTGCCAATCCTTGCCGCGCTGCCAGCCATAGCCGGAAAGATAATTGGCGGTGGAGGCGAGTACGTCGGGCGCGTTGTGGAGGAGATCGCGCTTGCCGTTGCCGTCGAAATCGACGGCGTATTTCATCCAGGACGACGGCATGAACTGGGTCTGGCCGAGCTCACCGGCCCAGGCGCCCTTCATGTCGCCGGGCGCGAGATCGCCGCGCTGTACGATGCGCAGCGCATCCAGCAGCTCGGCGCGAAACTGCTCGGAGCGACGGCAGTCATAGGCCAGCGTCGCCAGCGAGCGGATGGTCGCGAACTTGCCGGTGTTGACGCCGAAATCGGTCTCGAGACCCCAGATCGCAACCAGCACCTCGCCCGGCACGCCGTAAGTCTGCTCGATGCGGGAGAGCACCGAGCCATATTGCTTCATCATGTTGGAGCCGCGTGTCATCCGCGGCGGCACCATGCGGCCGGAAAACTCTTCAAAGGTCTGGGTGAAGACCTTTTGCGACTTGTCACGGTTGAGCACGCTCTGGTCGAGCGTGACGCCGGCAAGTCCGGCGGTGATGGCCTGTTGCGAGACGCCTTTGGCTGCGGCGTCGGTTTTGAAGTCTGCGAGCCAAGCGTCGAAATTGCCCGAACCGCAGGCAACAGCGGCGAGCGCTGGCTGGGCGGTTAGGATTGACGCGGAGATGGCGAAGGCTGCGAGGGCGAGACGAGAAATCGTCGGGGTCATTCGTGTAAATTAATTCCGTGAAGTGATCTGACCGGCGGGCGCAATCTCGATGGTAACCGCGGCCAAAGCAAGGCGTATGACAGTGTGCGATCCTGCCCGGGCGGGGGCAGGATCGCATGTCACGATTTCGTCAGGCGTCGGTCCGATTGCGCCAGGGGAAGAGGTTGGCGGGGAAGTCGGCGGCCGGCTTGCGCGGACGATGCGGCGGAGGCGGCACCGGACGCGCGCCCGGATCGGACACGATCACCTTGCGGTAGAGATGCCAGGTGGCATGGCCGAGCAAGGGGATCACCACGGCAAGCCCGAGGAAGGCCGGAATCGTGCCCAGCGCCAGCAGGACCGCCACGATCAGGCCCCAGGCGGCCATCGGCACCGGGTTCTTGGCGACGACGCGCAGCGACGTCACCATCGCCTCGAACGCGCCGGCATGGCGATCGAGCATCAGGGGGAACGACACGGCGCTGATGCAGAGCGCGGCGAGCGCGAACAGGAAGCCGGTGCCGCAGCCGACCACGATCAGCCACCAGCCTTGCCGGCTCGTGAGAACGCGGGTGAGAAAATCCGAGATCCCGGATGCGCCCTCATAACCGAACGCCGCGACATAGATCGCCTGTGCGGTCGCGACCCAGGTCACGAACAGGGCGAGCAGCAGCGTGCCGAGGCCGAGCATCGCGCCGAAGGAGGGCGAGCGCAGCACCTCCATGGCATCCCACGCGCTGGCCTCCTCATAACGTTCGCGCCGGCTGGAGAGCTCATAGAGACCGAGCGCCGCGAATGGCCCGATCAGCGCGAAGCCCGCGGCCAGCGGGAACAGCAGCGGCAGCACGGAATAGCCCATCGCCACGCGGGCGATCACGAGGCCCAGCACCGGGTAGATCACGCAGAGGATGATGGCGTGGCTCGGAACCGCCTTGAAATCCTCCCAGCCGCGCCGGAGCACGTCGCGCAGGTCGGAGAGTTGGATGGTTCGGATAACTGGTCCCGCCGCATCGGCGGGCGGGGCCATCGTGGGGACATTGCCCTGGTAGAGTGTCGCCATGGTTGCTAGCTCCCTTGCCGCGCGGCCGAAATTCGCGCCTGCAAACGGCGCCAGCGGCCGCTGTTCTTGGTTGATCGCAATCCCAACCAGACGCGAATTCCGGAGGGCATCGCGAGCTCGACGTCGAGCGTACGCCTGTTTCCGAGTCCTGTCCCTCACGCTTGGGTGAGATTCGATGCCGCAGTGCAATCCCCATGATGTCATTCGGTCGTCATTTCGCCGCAGATAAGCTGATGCTGCTCGTCGGTCCGCGGAACTTCGTGGGCGCAACGACGCAACTTCGTATATAAGTGCCACTCAAGGCCCTTCCAACGGATCCTTTTCGGGGAGCAGACATGAGCATTTTCGGGAAAATTATGGGCGCGATCTTCGGCAGCACTCCTGCTTCCGCCGCGCCCGCAGGCAGCGCACCGTCGGGCTCCGCGCCCGCAGGGGCCGCGCCGGGCACATCGGCGCCAGCGTCCGGGGCAACGGTGGACGTCGCTTCGATCGTCGACGCGGCCGTCGCCGCGCACAAGGGCGAAAAGCTGGAATGGCGCACCTCGATCGTCGACCTCATGAAGGCGCTCGACGTCGATTCCAGCCTCGCTGCGCGCAAGGACCTCGCCAAGGAGCTCGGCTACAGCGGCGACACCAACGATTCCGCGAGCATGAACGTCTGGCTGCACAAGCAGGTGATGTCCAAGCTGGCGGCCAATGGCGGCAAGCTGCCGCCGGAGATCAAGCACTGACCGATGGCTCGGTCGTAATCCAAGGGCCCGCGATCACGCGGGCCCTTCTGCGTTCAGGCGACGAGGTCCGCATCCTCCGGATGCTTGTCGAGATAATCCACGACGAAGCCGCAACCGGCGATCACCTTGTTGCCGTCGCGGCGGATCAATTCCAGCGCGCCCTTGACCAGCTCCGAGGCGATGCCGCGGCCGCGCAGCGCGTGCGGCGTCTCGGTGTGGGTAATGATCAGGGCCGACGGCGTCATGCGGTAATTGGCGAAGGCGATGTCGCTGCCGACATCGAGCTCGAAGCGGCTTCTGTCCTTGTTGTCGCGTACCGATGCCACCATTCAAAATCCTTCCGACGCGTCCCTGTGGCTGCAGTGCGGCAAGACGAGTTTCGCTCTGCGACCATTATGCAGTGACCACAAATAATCCTCGGCGTTGCTCTTGCAAGCTCCATGGCGGTCCCAGGTCCCTTGGCGCGGTGGTGGTGCTGCTCGGCATCCTCCAGCTGTGGCAGGACTCGGATCTCAATGACCAGGACATGCTCAAGCACGGATAACAGGCCGTAGCTATCGTCAGGCCCGCCGGCTACGGGCGGCGGGCCTGTGCTCTCATCTCGTCACGAGATCTGCATAGTCCGGGTGCTTCTCGATCCACGCCTTCACGAACGGGCACTGCGGGATCACCTTCAGGCCTGCCGCACGGACCTGATCGAGCGCGCCTTGCACCAGCTTCGAGCCGACGCCCTTGCCGCCGAGTTCCTTCGGCACGTCCGTATGCTCGAACGTGATGACACCGCCCTCGAGCTTGTAATGTTCGGTTGCAAGATGGCCCTCGACCTCCAGCTCATAGCGCTGCTGGGCTTTGTTGTTGATGATTTCGCTCATGGCGTCTCCGGTCAGCTCTTCGGCCTGTCAATCGGTCGCCTTGGCGAGTCTGGAATCCTCGGGCTGCGGCTGTGGGCGCAGGCAGCCCTGGCAGATGACGAGGGAGTGGTTGACCCTGGCGTCCTGCTCGGCCTCGATGCCGTCCTGTGCCTGCCACCATTCCTTCGAATAGGGTTGAAGTCCGGCTTGCGACCTGTTGCGCTCGGATCGGGCGGCGGTCCGTGTTGGTTCTGAGGCAGGGCGCGGCCGGTTGGGATCCTCGCCGGCGCCATCCCAGGCATAGCGGGCGGGCTTGAAGGCGGGATCGGAAGCCAGATGCGCTTGCGGAGCCATTGCACATCCGGCGAGCGCCAGCGACAACAAGACGACGGCGGGCGCTTTGACCATGATGGGCACTCTGTACGCGAGAACTGCCTGACGTTGCGCCGATCATGTTTAAAATTCCCTGAACGATCGCGGCTGCTCGTACTGTTTGCAAGCGCTGCGCGCGCCTTGCAGGGGCACTGCCTATGGCGATAAATGGGCTGCAATGAGCGGGCGGCTCGCGCGCCGTCCGCCGCCGAAGAGGAAGCCCGATGCAGCCCCTGCGCATGTCCCGCCGCGTCATGAATCTCGCTCACATGCTGACCCAGAATGCGCGGCGGCATGGATCGCGCCCCGGTTTCGTCTGGGGTGACAAATCCTGGACCTGGCGCGAGATCGACGTGCGGGTCTCGGCGTTTGCCGCAGCACTTGCCGCACGCGGCATCGCCAAGGGCGACCGCATCCTCGTCCATGCCAAGAACGGCGACGAGATGTTCTTCTCGATGTTCGCCGCGTTCCGGCTCGGCGCGGTCTGGGTGCCCACCAATTTCCGCCTGATGCCGGATGAGGTCGCCTATCTCGCGCAGGCCTCCGGCGCCAAGGCGTTTCTGTGCCATGTCGATTTTCCCGAGCACGCCGCCGCCGTGAAGGGCGGGGCGCTGGAATTCACCTGGAGCATCGACGGTCGGGCGCCATTTGCCGAGAATTCGGTTGCGGATGCTATCGCGTCGCAAGCCGGAACGGTGGTCGAGAACGTCGCTGTTGAGCACGACGATCCCTGCTGGTTCTTCTTCACCTCGGGCACCACCGGCCGTTCCAAGGCCGCGGTGCTGACCCATGGTCAGATGGGTTTTGTCGTCACCAACCATCTCGCTGACCTCACGCCCGGCGTCACCGAAGCGGATGCCTCGCTGGTGGTGGCGCCGCTGTCGCATGGCGCCGGCGTGCACCAGTTGGTGCAAACCGCGCGCGGCGTGCGCACCGTGCTGCTCCCGACCGAGAAGTTCGATATCGACGAGGCGTTCCGCCTGATCGAGGCGCATCGCGTCAGCAATCTCTTCGTCGTGCCGACCATTCTGAAGATGATGGTCGAGCACCCGGCCGCCGACAAATATGATCATTCCTCGCTGCGTCACGTGATCTATGCCGGCGCGCCGATGTATCGGGAGGATCAGAAGGCGGCGCTGAAGAAGCTCGGCAAGGTCATCGTGCAGTATTTTGGATTGGGCGAGGTCACCGGCAACATCACCGTGCTGCCGGCGGCGCTGCACGATCCCGAGGACGGCCCGCACGCGAAGATCGGCACCTGCGGCTTCGAGCGCACCGGGATGCAGGTCTCGATCCAGGACGGCGAGGGCCGCGAACTCGCCGCCAACCAGAGCGGCGAGATCTGCGTGATCGGGCCCGCCGTGCTCGCCGGCTATTACGACAACCCCGAGGCCAACGCGAAGGCCTTCCGCAACGGCTGGTTCCGCACCGGCGATCTCGGCCACATGGATGAGGAGGGGTTCGTCTACATCACGGGCCGTGCCTCCGACATGTACATCTCTGGGGGCTCCAACATCTATCCGCGCGAGATCGAGGAGAAGATCCTGACGCATCCGGCGGTCGGCGAGGTCGCGGTGGTCGGCGTGCCAGACCCGACCTGGGGCGAGGTCGGCGTCGCCGTCTGCGTCGCGCGCGAGGGCGAGAAGCCGGTGAGTGAAGCGGAGATGGCGGCGTTTCTCAGCGCGAAGGTGCCGCGCTACAAGATGCCGAAGCGGTTCTTCTTCTGGGAGGCGCTGCCGAAATCCGGCTACGGCAAAATTCCAAAACGCATGGTGCGCGACGAGCTCGAGGCGCGCGGGCTGCTCGATCTCGACAACAAGCAGGCGGGCTGAGCTTACGCGATGCGAAGTATCAAGCAGCCGGGCGCGCCCGTCGCCGAACGCATCCAATGGGTCGAGGCGAGGGGACGTGCCTTCTCGTTCACGCTTCAAACGGGCCTTACGTTGCTCGAAGCCGCGCGCCGCGGTTTTGCGGCGGAAGGCTTTGCGAGCGGCGTGTTGAATTTTGGACTCGGCGCGCTCGGGCCATTCGCCTACGTGATGCCGGCGCTGTCGAAGACCGGCGAGCATGCCGCATTCTATAGCGAGACGTATCGGCCCACGGGCATCACGCACACGCGGCTCGGCAGTATGACGCTCGGCATGCGCGACGGCGAGCCGTTCTTTCATTGCCATGCGTTGTGGACCGAGGCGGACGGCAAGGCCGGCGGCGGCCACATGCTGCCGGATGAAACTGTTGTCGCCGAGCCGTTCGAGGTCGAGGCCTTCGGTCTCGACGGTGCGATGTTCACCGCCGAGCCCGACCCCGAGACCAATTTCAAGCTGTTCGGGCCAGTGGCGGCTGTGAGCGCCGGCGCACGCGTTACGAGCCGCGCCTTCGCCCTGCGGCTGCGCCCCAACCAGGATTTTGCCGGCTGTCTCGAAGAGTTTTGCCGAACCCACGGTATCGCGCGCGCGAAAATCCACGGCGGCGTCGGCTCGACCATCGGCGCCCGCTTCACCCATGGCGGCGTGACCGAACCGTTTGCCACCGAGCTTGCGATAACGGTCGGGACCATCGCGCCCGATGCCTCCGGCGCGCTGGAAGCGGCGCTCGATGTTGCCCTGATCGACTACACCGGCGGCATTGCGGAGGGCCGTCTGATCCGTGGCGACAATCCCGTGCTGATGACCATGGAACTGGTGCTCGAGGTGTTGGGCTAGTATCGGCGAGGGTCGATCAGCGAGGCTGCAATCTGGCAATGGCGAGATAGGTCGAGTCGCTGAATCCCGATCCCGATCCCTGCATGAGATTGAGCAGGGGAGATTGAGACTGACCGAAGCTCGGATTGTTCTTGATGTCATACATGGCGGAGAAGCGGTTCAACAGCTTTTCAAGCTTCACGGGATCCGAAAGATCCTTGATCTTCATGAATCTGTCCACGAACTTGGCCTGCTGATCGATCTGCATCGCGGCCATCGCATCCGGCAAATCGAAGGCGGTCCTGAACACCTCCGAAAGAGCCTTGTCGGCAAGGATGTCGTACGCGGACGTGATTTCCCCGGCCTTTCGCTGGAAATATAGCGCCAGGCGCACGCCGGGATTCGTATCCCCCTGCTGCTGCTCCAGGCTTTGCTGGAGGTAGCTCGCCTGTGTTTCCCGAAAATGATCGCGCTTCTGAGGACCCATCATCGGGAGGCGCGCGACGTTGCCCTTGTTGTCGAAGTTGAACGACGCTGCGATTTCGGCAAAACGAGGATCGCTCTGCGTGTTCGCGAAGCTCTTTGGATTGCTGAGATCGGAGCTGAAGATCTTAGTGAGAAATTCGGTGCTGACTTTCTTGGGGTCCAAGCCCTTGGCGACGAGAATGAAATCGACCATCCCCCGGTTTGCGAGCAGATCGGAAACGCTGTTTATGCCTGCGATTGATTCCTGATAAGATGTCGCGTCTTTCCCGGCTTGTTCCCGAGCTGCCTTCTGCTGCTGAGGGCTTGCCTGTTTCAGCGCTGCAATGACGTAGTCCTTCGAGATCTGGAGGACTTCAGCAGAGTCCTGCGCCACCAAGGGGGTCGTCAGATTGCCTTTTGCGTCGAAGTTGAAGGCGTGCGCGAGCTGGACGTACCGATCATCCTTGAGCGTATAGACGAAGCTTTTGGGATCGTTGAGGTCGCTTTCGAGAACGGCCTTGATCGTGGCCTGCGAAGCTGTGGCGGAGTCGAGACCGACGGCGCCCAGCGCGAAATCATACACGGCCGGCGTCGACACGAACGTATCGACCGACTTGACGTTGGCGACGGACGCTCTGAACAGAGTGGTGGCCAATGCTTCGGTCAGCGGACTCGCGTCTGAGTAGACGTCGGACTTGCTGTGGTCGAAGTTCTGCTTCGTGAGCGTGACATTTGCCGCCGTCTGGGCGGACACGCCTGGCGGCAGCGAGCCGTCGGGCGCAAACTCGAATGCGCTGGCGAGGTCGACGAACTTGCCGATCGTCCCGATCTGGTCGCTGAGGTCGGAGACGCTCTTGGTGAAGTTTTCCAAATGATATTTTTCGACCAGGATCTGGACGTTCAACTGGGACAAATCGGCGCCAGGCTGCGATAGCTGGGCCGTGTAATCCGCGATCTTTTGATTGGTGGCGGTGACGTCTGACTTGGCTTGCGTCAGCTGGGCGTTGAGGCCGCTCAATTGAGACGTGAAGGTGGTGTTGACGTAGCTGTTCGGGTCGGATGGATCGCTGCGCAGGACCTGGCTGATCGTGTCTCGCGGCCACTTGCTTTCATCCATCCCGAACGCCGCATAGACATAGTTGCGAAGACGGTCGTTGTTCAGGAGCTGGTCGGCGCTGGTGATGTTGCCGATCTGGGCGGCGTAATAAGCCGAATCGCTATCCAAGCCATCCACCTGGCTCTGCTTGGTCGCGGTGTAGAGACCGATCATGTCGTCGGTCTGGTGGTCCGTTTGCGCAACGGGCTTGGTGCCGCTGTTGAAGGAGAATGCCGCCGCAAACTCCTGGTAGCGCTTGTCGACCAGCTTGTTGACGAAACTGGTGGGGTCGGAGAGGTTGCTTTCCAGCACCTTCTTCATGAAGGCCTTGGCGTAGGCCATGTCTTCGAGGCCATAGGCCTTCGTCGCGTAATGATAAAGGCGATAATCCTTCATCAGATCGTCGACGGTCTTCACCTTGCCGATGTTGGCTTTGTAATAGGCGGCCTCGCGCGCCACGTCCTGCTGCTGCTCGACCCGCGTCAGCGACTGCTTGAGATTGTGCGCAATGTAGTTGTAGCTGAAATACGTGGTGACCATCGCGCATTCCTCGCGGCGTTACGGTCCCGGACTTCCGTCAATCATTGCCGGGTCGCGAGGTGGGGGCTGGCCTCATGCCAGTAAACTGTCTCAGAGCTGCGTTTCTCGGGGCGATTCCTGCTTACAATCCGAGGCTTTAATCATCTCCAAGTGACGCAGATTGCGTTTGTTTCGATTTGTTTCTGTATGTTTCTCAAATGCAGCTTTCGCGAGGATTGTGTTCTTGATATGTTCCGTTTGAAAGACAGGTGGAGGTCCGCATGAGCCGAAGAAGCGGTCGAACGATCAACCTGCCGGCGCCGTACCTGAAACGGGTCTGGCTCGACCCATCGCAGGTGCGCGACCGCGAGGCTTATCCATTCTGCCTGCCGATCTTTCCGGATGATTTCGAACTCACCTTCGACGCCCCCATCACGATCATCATTGGAGAGAACGGCACCGGGAAGTCGACCATCCTCGAGGGCATCGCAGCGCTCGCCGGCTACGACGATGCCGGTGGCGGCAAGGGTTACATGCCGGTCGATCATTCCGAAGCGCGCGAGACGATGGGCGGCCAACTCTCCAAGGCGTTGCGCGCAAGCTGGCTGCCGAAGATCACCAATGGCTGGTTTTTCCGCGCCGAGAGTTTTTTCTCGGTGGCGCGATATCTCGACAAGGCCGCGCGTGATGCGGGCCAGGTGGGTCCGGATTTCCTGTCGCATTCCCATGGCGAAGGCTTCCTGCGCTTCTTCGAAGAGCGCTGTCAGCGCCAGGGCATCTTCATCTTCGACGAGCCGGAATCGGCGCTGTCGCCGGCGCGCCAGATCGAATTCCTGAAGCTTCTGCGTCGCATGGAAGACTCCCGCATTTGCCAGGTGATCATGGCGACCCATGCGCCGATGCTGATGGCCTATCCCAACGCCCGGCTGCTGCGGCTCGGTAAATACGGACTTGAGCCTGTGACGGTGGAGCAAACCGATCATTACCGGCTGATGCGGGAATTTTGCGCGGACCCGCGCGGGTTCGTGGAGGCAACGCTGGCGGAGTAGGTGAAGGATGCCTCCGCTCGCGTGTCCCGGACAAGCTGCAACGCGCAAGCGTTGCGGCGCAGAGCCGGGATCCAGAAACCACGGATTTCTCTGCTGCATGGGCCCCGGCTCTGCAGCGGCATCGTCGAAGAGACGCTGCGCTGCGTCCGGGGCACGAGAGGGGAATTCATCTTCAGATCCAAATCGAACACGCGGTTTCCCGTTCTCGCGGCACATCGTGCCCGAGCTTTGCGGCAGTTGCCGCCCCCAAAGATGCCGAGGGCGCAGGGAAGGCCGGGCGCCGGCTGGCACCCGCGGTCCACTGTGCGAAAGGTGGCTAAAAAAATCTGCACAGCGGCATACAGGTGAAGCCAAACAACCGGCCTTCCCTGCGCAGTGGTCTTACGGCTTATGTCGTGCTCTCCCCGGGGAGCGATGCACTATTGCCCCCGTCGCCTTACGGATGGCTGATGGTGCGGACCCGGTCGGGCCGCCACATCACCGCAAGACTTGGCGCACAGACCCCGGGCGCCAGGACCACACGATTTTGCCGTACGCGGGCTGCACCGGTCGTGTGCGCGCGGTGAGCTGCTCACGGAGTGATCCGCCCTGCAGCCACCTTCGCGCCGACGCCGCCCGCGTCCACCACGTCCCATCCCGCGTTCGTGACGATCGCGATCCGCCCCTCGGCCGGGTTGGGATGGCTTCCTATACGATAATCCGAAGTTCTGATAAAGAGAATTGTTTTTATCTGGTGTCGTTGACCATCCAATGGGGCGTTTTGCCCGTCGGGCAGCACAAGAGGTTGTGGGTTGCCTAGGCCTGCGCCGCGACGGCGCCATGAACCGGTCTCCCCTCGGCCTTAAAATGCGCTAGGATGATCGCAGCGCGCCTCAAGTCGCGCATGATCAACGAGACGCATGAGGAAACGAGATGAGGGTGACGATTGGCCGGCGCACGGTTTTGGCGGCGGCGCTGACGGCCGCCGGATCGGCGGCTTTGACGGCGGCGTTTGCGCCGGCTTCTACATCAGCCTGGGCCCATGGGCCGACCCGGCAGAAGGTGCGCGAATCCATCGAGATCAACGCAGCGCCAGCCAAAGTGTGGGCTGCGATGGGCAATTTCCAGGACATGAGCTGGCTGCCACCGGTGACCAAGACCGAGGGCGAGAAGGGCAACGAGATCGGCGCCACGCGGAAGCTGACGCTGACCGGAGGCGCGACCGTCGACGAGGAGCTCTACAAGTTCGACGCCACCGCGATGACTTATTCCTACCGGATCACCAATGTCGACGTGAAGGTGCTGCCGGTGACCAATTATTCCTCGACGCTGACGGTGACACCGAGCGCCGACGGCAAGGGCTCGACGCTGGAATGGGCCGGCGCGTTCTACCGCGGCTTTCCCAACAACGATCCGCCGCCGGAGCTGAGCGACGAGGCCGCGGTCAAGGCGGTGAAGGGGCTCTATCAGGCTGGCCTCGAAGCGCTGAAGAAGAAGATCGAGAGCGGAAGCTGACGGTGCGGACGCTGGTCCTGGCGGCGTTCGCCGCCAGCCTTTGCGCTGCCGGTTTTGGCAGCACGTGCGCTGAGGAGGCGTTCGTCACCAACCAGCTCAGCGACGATGTGATGGTCGTGGACCTCGCGACGTCGCGCAGCGTCGCAACCATCCCGATCGGCGGCAAGCCGGCCGGCGTCGCCGTCAGTGCGGACGGGCGTTTTGCCTATGTGACTAGCCCCGACGCCAAGGCCGTGACGGTGGTGGACGCGGCCACGCGGCAGGTCGCGGGGCGGATCGACGTCGGTGGCGGGCCGCTTGGCATTGCGGTGGCGCCCGATGGCAAGACGGTCTATGTCGCGGACTGGTATGCGGCGGCAATACGCGTGATCGATACGGCCTCGCGCAAGGTCACGGCCAGCATCGCGGTCGGTGCCTCGCCGTCCGGCCTCGCGGTGACGCCTGACGGCCGGCTGCTGCTTTCGGCGGACCGCGACGACGACAGCGTCTCGGTGGTGGACACTGCGACGCGCCAGCGCAAGGCGACGATCAAGGTCGGCACCCGTCCGTTCGGCGTCACCATCGATGCCGACGGCAGGCGCGCCTACACCGCCAATGTCGGCTCCGACGACGTCTCCGTGATCGACATCGCCGAAGCGCGCGAAATCGGCCGCGTGCCGGTCGGGATGCGGCCCTACGCGGTGGCGCTGGCGCAGGGCCGCGGCTTTGTCACCGACCAGTATGGCGGCACCGTCAGCGTCTTCGACCTTGCGACGTTGAAGCCGGTCAAGCGCATCAATGTCGGCGACTATCCCGAAGGCATCGCCGCGACCGCCGACGGCAAGCGCGTCATCGTCGCCTGCTGGGAGAGCAACACGCTCGATATCATCGATGCGGTCGAGCTGAAGGTGATGGGGCAGGTCAAGACCGGCGACGGCCCACGCGCGTTCGGAGCGTTCTTGCGGAAGACGGAGTAGGGATGAGTAGGGTGGGTTAGCCGCTCACAATCGCGGTGTCTCAACGATTCATGATGCAAGGGCGTAACCCACCAAGCCACAGCAACAGCGATCGGGGAGACGCACGGTGGTGGGTTACGCTTCGCTAACCCACCCTACGATTCCGCGATTCCGGCATAACACGTCCACAATCTCCTCCATCCGCTCAAACACGTGATCCGGCTGGCATCCCCTCAGCGCCGTCGGCGCCGCATAGCCCCAGCTCACCGCGCCGCAGGCAATCCCGACCGCGCGCGCCGCTTCGATGTCGCGCTCCTCGTCGCCGATCGCGATCACCTGGCCCGGCTCCACGCCGGCGCGGCGGATGACCCGGCGAAACTTCGCGGGCTTGCCGAACAGCGAGGCCGCGCAGTCGAAATGGGCAAACAGCGCGGCGGCCGGCCCAAGCTTCTCGCGCGCATTGGCTTCGCTGTCCGACGTCACCAGCGCGAGCTGCACGCCGCTCTGGGACAGCGTCCGCAGCATCGCCTCGACGCCCGCAAACAGCGAAATCTCCGCCGCCGCTTCTCCCTTCAGCCGCCGCGCATACCGCGCGATCGCCGGCAGCTTCCACAGCGGCACCTCGAGCCCGGTAAGGATCTCCCGCGTCGAGGCATGCCGCAGGCCCTCGACGTCCTCATCGGCGATGCGGCGAAAGCCGAAGCGGTCCGCGACGTCGTTGATGGTGCGCAGGAACCACGGAAAGCTGTCGGCCAGCGTGCCGTCGAGATCGAAGATGGCGAGGGAGTAGGGCACCTGCAATAGATTAATCAGTCCCCTATTTGTTCCCGCGCTCTGCGAGCTTCCATTTCCTTGGTTTCCACGGCTAGATCTTTTTGAAATCTACGAAGCGACACCTTACGTGAATCACGCTCGATCTGAAATTCAACCATTCCAGATCCATTGTACCAGTAGATGAAGTCGACCGAATTCATATCCCGATCTTGTTCGTAAAAGTCACGAAAGCCGTCGACAACAAGATCTCGCATGTCATCGTCAGGAAATTTGAACCACTCGCCTTTATGCCAACAGTCTGCAAGGCCCTCGTGAATCATGCGCTCTAAATGGCTCACATTCCAGAAGGGCTTCATCGCGATCACTTCAATATCTGGACTCCAAGTCAGAGCGTCTTTGACACGGTGTTTTGGATCTTTGGTCCTACCGACCTTGTAAAGGTCGCCGGCCCGCATCAGGTATAACCAGCCGGAATCAAGCTTCGGCACGCCGAAGATCTTTAAGTTGGGACGAAATTCGCTCCAATCGCCCGTCATTGAATCTTCTACTCCGCCGCCTCGCTCGTCCTCCCGCGCTTCGGCTTCCTTGCCTTCTTCAGCACCGGCGCCAAAAACTTCCCCGTATAGCTCCGCGGCGCTTTCGCGATGTCTTCCGGCGGGCCCCAGGCGACGATCTCGCCGCCGCCGTCGCCGCCTTCGGGGCCGAGGTCGATGACCCAGTCGGCGGTCTTGATGACTTCGAGATTGTGCTCGATGACGACGACCGTGTTGCCCTGCGCCACCAGCTCGTGCAGCACCTCCAGCAGTTTCTTGACGTCGTGAAAATGAAGACCGGTGGTCGGCTCATCCAGGATGTAGAGCGTGCGGCCGGTGGCGCGCTTTGACAGCTCCTTGGCGAGTTTGACGCGCTGGGCTTCGCCGCCGGAGAGGGTGGTGGCCTGCTGGCCGACATGGATGTAGTCGAGACCGACGCGATGCAGCGTCTGGAACGTCTCGCGCACGCGCGGTACCGCCTTGAAGAAGTCGGCAGCCTCCTCCACGGTCATGTCGAGCACGTCGGCGATGCTCTTGCCCTTGAACAGGACCTCGAGCGTCTCGCGGTTGTAACGCTTGCCCTTGCAGACGTCGCAGGTGACGTAGACGTCGGGCAAAAAGTGCATCTCGATCTTGATGACGCCGTCGCCCTGGCAGGCCTCGCAGCGGCCGCCCTTGACGTTGAAGGAGAAGCGGCCGGGCTCGTAGCCGCGCGCCTTGGATTCGGGGAGCCCTGCGAACCATTCGCGGATCGGCGTGAAGGCGCCGGTATAGGTCGCCGGATTCGAGCGCGGGGTGCGGCCGATCGGCGACTGGTCGATGTCGATGATCTTGTCGATATGCTCGAGGCCCTCGATGCGATCATGGGGCGCGGCGCCTTCGCTGGCATTGTTCAGCTTGCGGGCGATGGCCTTGTAGAGCGTGTCGATCAGCAGCGTCGACTTGCCGCCGCCGGAGACGCCGGTGACGGCCGTGAACAGGCCGAGCGGAATTTCTGCGGTGACGTTCTTGAGGTTATTGCCGCGCGCGTTCACCACCTTGATGGTGCGGCGATGGTTCGGCGGACGCCGCTCCGGCACCTCGACCTCGAGCTCGCCGGTGAGATATTTGCCGGTCAGCGATTTCGGGTTGCGCATGATCTCGGCGGGCGTGCCCTCGGCGACGATGTGGCCGCCATGCATGCCGGCACCGGGGCCGATGTCGAGGACGTAGTCGGCGAGCAGAATCGCATCCTCGTCGTGCTCGACCACGATCACGGTGTTGCCGAGGTCGCGCAGCCTCTTCAGCGTGTCGAGCAGGCGAGCATTGTCGCGCTGGTGCAGGCCGATCGAGGGCTCGTCGAGCACGTAGAGCACGCCTGTCAGGCCCGAGCCGATCTGCGAGGCCAGGCGGATGCGCTGGCTCTCGCCGCCGGACAGCGTGCCGGAGGCGCGGGCGAGGGTGAGATAGTTGAGGCCGACGTCGAGCAGGAAGGTCAGGCGCTCGCGGATCTCTTTCAGGATGCGGCCGGCGATCTCGTTCTGCTGCGCGTTAAGCGCCTCCGGCACGGTCTCGAACCAGGCGCCGGCGCCCTTGACCGACAGCTCCGAGATGTCACCGATATGCTTGCCGCCGATCTTGACGCAGAGCGCCTCGGGCTTGAGCCGAAAACCGTTGCAGCCGCCGCAGGGCACGTCGTGGAAATACTTTGCGAGTTCCTCGCGCGCCCACTCGCTCTCGGTCTCGCGATAGCGGCGGTTGATGTTGGTGATGACGCCTTCGAACGGTTTTTTGGTGTCGTAGGAGCGGACGCCGTCCTCGTAGGAGAATTTGATCTCGTCTTCGCCGGAGCCATGGAGGATGGCGTTCTGCGTTTTCTTGGGCAGATCCTTCCATTTGGTGGTCAGCGTGAACTTGTAATGCTTGCCGAGCGCGGTCAGCGTCTGCACGTAATAGGGCGAAGACGATTTGGCCCAGGGCGCGATCGCGCCCTTGCCGATCGCGAGCTCCTTGTCGGGGATGACGAGGTCTTCGTCGACATGCTGCTCGACGCCGAGACCGCCGCAGGCGGGGCAGGCGCCATAGGGGTTGTTGAACGAGAACAGCCGCGGCTCGATCTCGGGAATGGTGAAGCCGGAAACGGGGCAGGCGAATTTTTCCGAGAACAGCATGCGCTCGGGGCCGCTCTTGTCGTGGATTTTTGCGGTCTTCTTTTTCTCTTTCTCTTCCGCAGGTGCGGCCGCCGGCGCGTCGGCGAACTCGACGACGGCGAGGCCCTCGGCGAGTTTCAGCGCGGTCTCGAAGCTCTCCGCCAGGCGCTGGCCGATGTCGGCGCGCACCACGATGCGGTCGACGACGACGTCGATGTCGTGCGGGAATTTCTTGTCGAGAACAGGCGCTTCCGCGAGCTCGTGGAAGGTGCCGTCGATCTTGACGCGCTGAAAGCCCTTCTTGAGCCATTCGGCCAGTTCTTTCCGGTACTCGCCCTTGCGGCCGCGCACGACTGGCGCGAGCAGATAGAGGCGCGTGCCCTCGGGCAGCGCCAGCACGCGGTCGACCATCTGCGAGACGGTCTGGCTCTCGATCGGCAAGCCCGTGGCCGGCGAATAGGGCACGCCGACGCGCGCCCAGAGCAGGCGCATGTAATCGTAGATCTCAGTGACCGTGCCGACGGTCGAGCGCGGATTCTTCGATGTCGTCTTCTGCTCGATCGAGATTGCCGGCGACAGGCCGTCGATCTGATCGACGTCGGGCTTCTGCATCATCTCCAGGAACTGGCGCGCATAGGCCGACAGCGATTCGACGTAGCGGCGCTGGCCCTCGGCGTAGATGGTGTCGAAGGCGAGCGAGGATTTGCCGGAGCCGGACAGCCCCGTGAACACCACCAGCTTGTCGCGGGGAATCTCGACGTCGACGTTCTTGAGGTTGTGCTCGCGCGCGCCACGGATCGTGATTGCGTGCCGGCTGGAGCCCGCGTTCGGTTGTTGGCGCTTCGCCTTGATCACTTCATCCATCCTGGTGGTCCTCAAGGAATCCCAAAGGCGCGCGATCGCGCCAACGCTAAAGGCGCGCTTCGCCCGGAACCGGGATCGGCGCCGATGGGTATGTCAGCGAACGTAGGAAGAACGGGGATGGATTTCCAGTGGCGTGTGCGAATCGTCAACGGAATGTTGGCGCGCTGGCGGCATCTGGCAGCAGGAGGGCTCGCGGAACTGCGCGGAAGCGTATCCCGCAAACAAAAAGGCCGGCACAAGGCCGGCCTTTCGTAAAGAGATGGAGTCGAAGCGAAGCTTAGTACTTCGCGACGATCGGGCCCCCGAAGTGATAGTTCACGCCGAACTGTACGGTGTGGAAGTTGAGCGTGCCGGTGGGCACGGCGCCCGAGAAATAGGTCTCGCCGCCGAGGCTGCGATAGAGGTACTCGCCCTTGATCGACCACTGCGGAGCGATGAACGCCTCGACGCCCGCGCCGACAGTCCAGCCGGAGTGCCACTTGCTGTCCGAGATACTCACGCCAAGCGCGGGCGCGGAGAGGCTGATCTTGTTGTCGATCCAGGCATAACCGCCAGTGCCGTAGAACAGGACCTGGTTGACGGCGTAGCCGATACGGCCGCGCACGGTGCCCATTGCGTCGGTTTTGGAGCTCGCGGTCGCGGCGACTACGCCGAAGCCGGGAACGACGGTCGCGCCGGTCACAGACGCGTTGACGTCAGCCCAGGCGCCATCAGCCTCGACACCGAACACGACGTTGCCGGTCTGCCAGTTGTAGCCGGCGGTGCCGCCGACGAATCCACCCTGCATGCGCGGGGAGCCCGAATCTTCCCAGGCGCCGCCACCAACGACACCGAGGTAGAAACCGGTCCAATTGTAGACCGAAGCCATCGCCACCGGAGCCTTGGTGTACGGGCGAGCCGCGAGATCAGCAGCCGAAGCGGGGGCCGCGAGAGCGAACAAACAGGCCGAAGCCAACAAAACCTTTTTCATTTTCAACTAATCCCAGTCCCAGTTTCTGATGTTGCCTTCCCTATTCCCGGAAAGGGCAGCGGACGCCGTGGTCCAACTGATGTCGTGCTTACACCAGCAAAGCTGCAAGTTGTGTATCCGAAAGGTCACAGCCGCCTGAAAATGGTGCAGATGCTGACCTATTGTTCCCGATCGGGAACCGAGAAACAGGAAATCCGGCCGAAAACTTCCTTTATTCTGAAATTATATCAAGCTGTTAGCTCTTCCAGATAGTCGGAGCGCCCGGCGCTAGTTGACGAGGAATCAGGCCGCTATCGGGGCTCTCGCTGATGCGCCCGGAGCGTGTGGCGCCGCCGAGCGCCGTCCGTCCGGTTCCCGAGCTGGTGAAGGTGTCCGTTCGATTGCCGAGGGATTCGGTGCTCGGGCATGCAGGAACAAATCTGGAACGAAATCCGGATCGATGCTATATGTGGGGATAACCTGAGGGGTACCGGGCTGACCGGCCCTCGCAAGCGTATAGGGTCGCCAACAGGTGGCAGAGGACCGCGGGCGCGGACCCGCCTTCTTAAATTCAGTGGCATTCGGAGTGGAGAGCGGCGATGGCGGGAAGCGTCAACAAGGTCATTCTGGTTGGAAATCTCGGCAAGGATCCTGAAATCCGTCGCACCCAGGACGGGCGGCCGATCGCGAATTTGAGCATCGCCACCTCCGAGACCTGGCGTGACAAGAACAGCGGCGAGCGCAAGGAAAAGACCGAGTGGCATCGTGTCGTGATCTTCAACGAAGGGCTGTGCAAGGTCGCCGAGCAGTACCTGAAGAAGGGCGCCAAGGTTTACATCGAGGGTGCGCTGCAGACCCGCAAATGGACCGACCAAGCCGGCGTCGAGAAATATTCCACCGAGGTCGTGCTCCAGGGCTTCAACTCGACGCTGACGATGCTCGACGGTCGCAGCGGCGGCGCGGGTGGCGGCAGCTTCGGCGATGAGCCGGGCGGCGATTTCGGCTCCTCCGGTCCGGTCAGCAGCGCGCCGCGCCGTCCCGTTGCCGCTGGCGGCGGTGGCCGCAACAGCGACATGGATGACGACATCCCGTTCTGAGCACGCTGGTCGCGCGACGAGGACGCGTCGGCTGGATGGGCCGGCGCCTCCCACGAGGTGTCAGCAAATCTTACTAATCGGCAGGACGGGCTCGGGATTTCCGGGCCCGCTTCATGTTTGGGTTGAGCTTCGATTGCGCCATGGCAAACGGGTAGGCGCGGCACCTCCGCGCCCCGGGGTTTACCAGGTGTCGCAAGCGATTTTGGAAGCTCGATGCAGGGGCTGTCCGAGACTCATCTGGCAAGGGCTTAAGTTGTTGGAAAAACAGTCGGAAAAAGCGCTTGCCCGAGCCTCGCAAGGGTGGTTATCCGACCCCCGATGCGCTATATGATTCCCAGATAAAACCTCACCGGATTTCCCCTTGGCTGACGACGACAACAAGCCCGGCGACCAGCCGGCGCAACCCTCGGACATTCGCCCCGTTTCCATCTACGAGGAGATGAAGAAGTCCTATCTCGATTACGCCATGAGCGTGATCGTGGCGCGGGCGCTGCCTGATGCGCGCGACGGTCTGAAGCCGGTGCATCGCCGCATCCTCTACTCGATGAACGAGCAGGGGCACACGCCCGACAAGAAGTACGTCAAGTCCGCCCGCGTGGTTGGCGACGTCATCGGTAAGTATCATCCGCATGGCGACCAGTCGATCTACGACGCCATGGTCCGGATGGCGCAGGACTTCTCCATGCGCGTGCCGCTGATCGACGGCCAGGGCAATTTCGGCTCGGTCGACGGCGATCCCCCGGCGGCCTATCGTTACACCGAAGCCCGATTGACCAAGGTGGCGCTGGCTCTGCTGGGCGACATCGACAAGGACACCGTCGACTTTCAGCCGAACTACGACAACAACGAGACCGAACCGTCGGTCTTGCCGGCCAAGTTCCCGAACCTTCTCGTCAACGGCGCCGGCGGCATCGCGGTCGGCATGGCGACCAACATCCCGCCGCACAATCTCGGCGAGGTCATCGACGCTTGCGTCGCGTTGATCGACAACCCCGCGCTCACCATCGACGAGCTCATCAACATCGTGCCGGGACCGGATTTCCCGACCGGCGGCGTCATCCTCGGACGGCAGGGCATCCGGTCCGCCTATCACCTCGGCCGCGGCTCGGTCATGATGCGCGGCAAGGTCGCGATCGAGACCATCCGCAAGGAGCGCGAGGCGATCATCATCACCGAGATTCCCTACCAGGTGAACAAGGCGACGATGGTCGAGCGCATCGCCGAGCTGGTCAAGGAAAAGAAGATCGAGGGCATCGGCGATTTGCGCGATGAATCCGATCGCGACGGCTACCGTGTCGTCATCGAATTGAAACGCGACGCCGTGCCGGATGTGGTGCTGAATCAGCTGTACCGGTTCACGCCACTGCAGACGAGTTTCGGCGTCAACATGGTGGCGCTCGACAGCGGCCGTCCGCGGATCATGCATCTGAAGGACCTGCTGGCGATCTTCGTGGACTTCCGTGAGCGGGTGGTCACGCGGCGCACCAAGTTCCTGCTCGCCAAGGCGCGCGATCGCGCCCATATCCTGGTCGGTCTCGCCATCGCAGTCGCCAATATCGACGAGATGATCCGCGTCATCCGGACCTCGCCCGATCCGACTACCGCGCGCGACACCCTGATGTCGCGCGACTGGCCGGCCCGCGATGTCGAGGACATGCTGACGCTGATCGACGATCCCCGCCACCGCATCAGCGAGAACGGCACGATCCGGCTGTCGATGGAGCAGGCGAGGGCCATTCTCGACCTGCGTTTGCAGCGCCTCACCGCACTCGGCCGTGACGAGATCCGCGAAGAGCTCGACAAGCTCGCCGGCGAGATCGCTGATTACCTCGACATCCTGCGCTCGCGTGCCCGCGTGCTTGATATCATCAAGACCGAGCTCGCCGAGGTGAAGGCCGAGTTCGCTACCCCGCGTCGCACTGTCATCATCGAGCAGGAAGGCGAGGTCGAGGACGAGGACCTGATCCAGCGCGAGGACATGGTCGTCACCGTCTCCCACGCCGGCTACGTCAAGCGCGTGCCGCTGTCGGCCTACCGGGCGCAGCGCCGCGGCGGCAAGGGCCGCGCCGGCATGCAGACCCGCGACGAGGATTTCGTCTCGCGCCTGTTCGTGGCCTCCACGCACACACCCATGCTGTTCTTCTCGTCGCGTGGCCAGGTCTACAAGGTGAAGGTCTGGCGCCTGCCGATGGCCGCCCCCAACGCGCGCGGCAAGGCGCTGATCAACATCCTGCCGCTGGAGCAGGGCGAGCGCATCACCACCATCATGCCATTGCCGGAGGATGAATCGACCTGGGGCAACCTCGACGTGATGTTCGCCACCACAGGCGGCAATGTCCGGCGCAACAAGCTGTCCGACTTCGTCGACGTCCGCCGTTCCGGCATCATCGCGATGAAGCTCGACGACAACGAGGCGATCGTCGACGTCCAGATCTGCACCGAGCGCGACGACGTGCTTTTGACCGGCGCCGCCGGCCAGTGCATCCGCTTCCCCGTCACCGACGTACGCGTGTTCACCGGCCGTACATCGATGGGCGTGCGCGGCATTGCGCTTGGCGAGGGCGACAAGGTGATCTCGCTGGCGATCCTGCGCCATGTCGAGACCTCGTCGGATGAGCGCTCGGCCTATTTGAAGATGCGCCGTGCGGTGGCCGGCGAAGCTGCGACTGAGGAAGCCACGGCGGATGCAGAGACGGAGGAGACCTCCGGCAGCTTCCAGCTACCGCAGGAGCGCTACATCGAAATGTCGGCGCAGGAGCAGGTCGTGCTGACCGTCTCCGTCAATGGCTACGGCAAGCGGACCTCGTCCTACGAGTACCGCACCACCGGCCGCGGCGGCAAAGGCATCGTCGCCATGAGCGTCAACAACCGCAACGGCAACCTCGTGGCCTCCTTCCCGGTGGAAGACGCCGACCAGATCATGCTGGTCACCGACAAGGGCCAGCTCATCCGCTGCCCGGTCGAAGGCATCCGCGTCGCCGGCCGCTCGACCCAGGGCGTCATCGTGTTCGACACCGCCGAGGACGAGCACGTCGTCTCGGTCGAGCACATCACGGAAGAGGCCGAGAGCGGGAATGGCGCGAACGGGGAGTCAAACGGAGAGTGATGTGTAGCCCGGATGGAGCAGGAGGTCGGTGCGAAGCGCCGACCGATGGCGCAATCCGGGAACGCAGATTGCCGCACGTTTGGATTCCCGGACTACGCTCGCGCTCCATCCGGGCTTCGAAAACGAGCTAAATCTCCAGCTCGGTCCCGAACTCCACCACCTGCTTGGTCGGCACGCCGAAGAACGCGGCCGAGCGTTCGGCGTTGCGCTGGAGGAAGGCGAACAGGGTTTCGCGCCAGACCCACATGCCCGGGACGTCCTCGCGCGGGATGATGGTCTCGCGGCCGACGTAATAGGTGATGTCGGAGAGGTCGATGCCAGGCAGCTTGCCGTGGCGGCAGGCGAGGGTCAGTCCGTCATAGATCGTCGGATTCTGCATGAAGCCGTAATGCAGGATCACGCGCGTGATGCCGGGGATGATCTCGATCACCTCGGTGCGGTCTTCGTCGGCGATGTGAGGAAGCTCCTCGATCAGCACAGTGACGAGGACGATGCGCTCGTGCAGCACGTGGTTGTGCTTGACGAACTGGGTCAGCGCCAGCGGCACGCCGCGCGGCGCCGACGCCAGGAACACGGCCGTCCCGGGCAGTCTGGCGCTGCACTTGTTGACCGCCGTCTCGATCAGATCCTCCTCGGGCTGGCGCAGTTTTCCGCGCGCGGCCTCGACCAGCTTTACGCCGCTGCGCCAGGTCAGCATCAGGAAGGCGACGAAGGCTGCGAGCAGCAGCGGAAACCAGCCGCCCTCGAACAGCTTGATCGAATTGGCCGAGAAGAAGATCACGTCGATCACGAAGAAGAATCCGTTCACGGCGACGACGAGCCATGGCGAATAGCCCCACTGGATAGCGACCAGGGCGGCGAGCAGCGTGGTGATTGCCATCAGCAGTGACACAGCGATGCCGTAGGCGCCGGCAAGCGCTTCCGAGGTGCCGAAGCTCAGGACGGCGCCAAGGGTTGCAGCCGCGAGCAGCCAGTTCACCAAGGGCACGTAGATCTGGCCGATCGCGTCGCTCGTGGTGTGACGGATCTGCATGCGCGGCAGGAAGCCGAGCTGGATCGACTGCTGCGTCAGCGAGAACACGCCGGAGATGATCGCCTGCGAGGCGATTACGGTCGCGACCGCTGAGAACGCAACCAGCGGATAGTGCAGGGCGTCGGGGCAGAGCTGGAAGAACGGATTTTCGATCATCGTGGGGTCGGTGATCAGGAGTGCGGCCTGGCCGAAATAGTTCAGCACCAGCGCGGGCAGGCAGATCGCGAACCAGGCCAGCCGGATCGGCAGGCGGCCGAAATGCCCCATGTCGGCATACATGGCTTCGCCGCCTGTTACCGCGAGGAAGGCCGCGCCGAGGATCGCGAAGGAGACATGGAAATCCTGGTGAATCAGGAAGTCGAAGGCATAGAGCGGGCTGAGCGCCGCCAGCACCGCCGGCGCCTTGACGATGCCGTGGATACCAAGCGCGGCCAGCACGAAGAACCAGGCCAGCATCACCGGTCCGAAGATGCGGCCAATGAAGCCGGCGCCCTGCTTCTGCATCATGAACAGGCCGACCAGGATGACGATGGTGACGGGTACCACGACGGGCGCGAGCGAGGGGGCGTCGACCTTGAGGCCCTCGATGGCGCTGAGCACGGAGATCGCCGGCGTGATCGCGCCGTCGCCGTAGAGCAGCGCGGCACCGACGAGACCGACGATCAGGAGATGTGCGCGCCAGGTGCCGGGTTGGGCGTTGCGCGTGTGCAGCAGCGCCAGCAGCGCGACGATGCCGCCTTCGCCGCGGTTGTCCGCACGCAGGATCAGCAGCGCATATTTCAGCGAGATAATCAGCAGCAGCGCCCAGAGGATCAGCGAGGCAACGCCCAGGACGGCCTCGGGAGACAATGTGCCGCCGTGGGCGGCGGCCTTGGCGGCTTCCTTCAGGGCGTAGAGGGGGCTGGTGCCGATATCGCCATAGACCACCCCGAGGGCGCCCATGGTCATCGCAATCGGCAGAGGGTCAGGGTGATGGCCGGAAGCGACTGCGGGCGTACTGGACAAGGTCGACCCCCCGATGGGACCGCGCCCGCCGGGTCATTCCGACGGGCGCGAGCATCAGACAGTCTGCGACGGGACGTCGCAAATATCCATGGGGTTTATCTTGGCCTCTATCTCGGCGCTTACCTGACGCGAAGCTGACAGGCCCGGCTACGGGTTGCGGTCGGCAGTCACGAGGCGCGCCTCGCGGATATTGGTCTTGGTGCCCGCCTGGCGGAGGCAGGACGCCTCGAAATTCGGCCAGGCCTGCTGCGAGCACTCCTTGCCGATGGTGCGGATATCCAGCCGGTCGCTCTTGGCGAGCGGCTGCGGGACGCTCGCTTCGACGGTCGGTGCGAAGCCGGGCAGGAGGGTGAGGGCAGCAGCAACACACGCAGAGATGGCAATCGCCGAAAGAGCCTTGATCATGACAGTCCCCTGTGATGCGGCCGCTACGCCCAGTGTGCGGCCCGTCGTTTCATTGGCTGGATTAGTAACCATGGCCAGTTTCCGGACGTCTTCGCGGCCGTCGGAAATGGTTTCGTTCGCGCGTCCTTTTGTTTCGTGGCCGCCCTCAGGACGAAACAAACCGACCGTCGCCGACATCGCCGGCGGGATATTTTGCGAGAAATGGCCAGGAAACGGCCAAGGAACCTGGCCGGCTTGCCCGCTCGGGCCGGGCGCGGTAGGACGTGGCCCATGCCGCGCATTGCCTTCTACCCAGGTTCCTTCGACCCCATCACCAACGGCCATCTGGACGTGGTCCGGCACAGCGTATCCCTGTGCGACAGGCTCGTTGTCGCGATCGGGCTCCATCCCGGCAAGAAGCCGCTGTTCTCGACCGAGGAGCGGCTGCAGATGCTCCGTGACGTTTGCGGGCCGGTGGCGGCCCAGGCCGGCTGCGTGCTCGAGGCCGTGACATTTGACGATCTGTCGGTGACCTCGGCGCGCAAGCACGGCGCGACCATCATGATTCGGGGCCTGCGCGACGGCACCGACCTCGACTACGAGATGCAGCTCGCCGGCATGAACGAGGCCATGGCGCCCGAGGTGCATACGGTCTTCCTGCCGGCCTCTCCAATGGTCCGCCCGATCACCGCCACTTTGGTGCGCCAGATCGCCGCCATGGGCGGGGACATCTCGGCCTTCGTCCCGCCGCCGGTTGCGGCACAGCTCAAGGCCAAATTCGCCTGATAAGGGCGCGCTTCCTCTCTCATCTCTGATCCGGAGTTGTCATGATCCGTATTCTCGCAGTTCTTGCCGCGCTTCTGTTCGCGGTGCCGGCCTTTGCGCAAGCCTTGCCGGCCGGCCTCGACAAGGCCAACGCCATCGTCATCGACACCACCAAGGGCCGCATCGTCATCAAGCTGCGGACCGATCTGGCGCCGCAGCACGCCGAGCGCATCAAGCAGCTCGCGCGCGAGGGCTATTACAACAACGTGCCGTTCCACCGCGTGATGGACGGCTTCATGGCGCAGACCGGCGACGGCGAGAAATTCAACGGCACCGGCGGCTCGAAATATCCGAACCTGAAGCAGGAATTCTCCAAGGTGCATTTTGCCCGCGGCATCGTCGGGATGGCGCGGCGCGGCGACAGCGTCGACACCGCCAACTCGCAGTTCTTCATCATGTTCGCCGACGGCGGCAGCCTCGACAACCAGTACACCGTGATCGGCGAGGTCGTGCAGGGCATGGACGTCGTCGACAAGCTGAAGAAGGCTCCTCCCGGTTCAGGCAGCGGCACGGTCACTGATCCCGACAAGATGGTGAAGGTGCAGGTCGCCTCCGACATCAAATAGGAGAAGGTCATGGCGCGCTGCGGCAACAGGCTTCTGCTGGTTGCTGCGGTGCTGCTGTTCGGCACCTCCAGCGCGGCCGCCGCAGACGCCCAGGTCAATACCATCCAGGACATTTTCCGGCACCTGCGGACCTGCTGGAAGCCGCCACCGGCCGCCAAGGCTCGCCCGATCGACATCACGGTCGTCGTGAGCTTTAACCGGGCCGGAAACATTTTGGGCCATCCGAGGATTACCTATGAATCCGCGGAGGCCTCCGATGAGGACCGGCTGCAATACCGGATCGCGGTGATGCAGGCGTTGCAACGCTGCTCGCCGATGCCATTTACCGATGCGATGGCCGGCGCCGCTGCGGGGCGTCCATTCGCGATCCAGTTTCGCAACCGCAAAACCTCACCTGACAAGACTTCACCCCCAACCCAAGAGAGACGAGCATGAGCGCCACCGAAAACACCCTGATCCTCGAGACCACGCAGGGCCCCGT
This sequence comes from Bradyrhizobium sp. 21, assembly GCF_023073335.1. GTDB lineage: Bacteria > Pseudomonadota > Alphaproteobacteria > Rhizobiales > Xanthobacteraceae > Bradyrhizobium. Next base: position 184,632 of record NZ_JADPJG010000008.1, on the reverse strand, counting down.
CACCATCGAGATGCGGCCCGACCTGGCGCCCGGCCACGTCGCGCGCATCAAGGAGCTGGTGCGCGAGGGCTTTTACGACGGCATCGTGTTCCATCGCGTCATCGACGGCTTCATGGCGCAGACCGGCTGCCCGCAGGGCACCGGCACCGGCGGCTCCGGCCAGAAGCTGAAGGCCGAGTTCAACAAGGAGCCGCATGTGCGCGGCACCACGTCGATGGCCCGCGCCGCCAGCCCGGATTCCGGCGACAGCCAGTTCTTCATCGTGTTCGACGACGCCCGCTTCCTCGACAACCAGTACACGGTGTGGGGCAAGGTCACCGAGGGCATGGAGAACGTCGACAAGATCAAGCGCGGCGAGCCGGTGCAGAACCCCGACAAGATCGTCAAGGCGCGGATGGCGGCTGACGCGGAGTAGGCGTTTCTCCTCATGGTGAGGAGGCGCGTAGCGCCGTCTCGAACCATGAAGGCCGAGCTGCAGCAGCGAGGCCTTCATCCTTCGAGACGCGCGTTCCGCGCTCCTCAGGATGAGGAGTGACTGTGTGGCGCCGAGCCCGACATGCGCACCGACCTCTTCGATTTCGCTCTCCCCCCCGAGCGCATTGCACTGCGCCCGGCGCAGCCGCGCGACTCCGCGAAAATGCTCGTCGTGGAGCACGCCACGTTGCGCGACCAAATCATCGCCGACCTGCCGCAATGGCTGAAGCCGGGCGACCAGCTCGTCGTCAACGACACCAAGGTGATCGCGGCGCAATTGAAAGGCCGCCGCATCGGCCGCGAGACCGAGCCGAAGATCGAGGCGACGCTGATCAAACGCCTCGACGGCTCGCGCTGGCAGGCGCTGGTGAAGCCCGCCAAGAAACTCACGGCCGGCGACCGCATCCGCTTCGGCAATGAGAGCAAGGTCTGCCTGCTCGGCCATCTCGATGCCGAGGTCGAGGCCAAGGGCGCCGAGGGCGAGGTGACCCTGTCATTCTCGTTCCACGGCCCGGCGCTGGATCAGGCCATCGCCGATCTCGGCAGCCCGCCGCTGCCGCCCTATATCGCTTCCAAACGCACGCCGGACGAGCAAGACCTCGCCGACTACCAGACCATGTTCGCGGCGAACGAAGGCGCCGTTGCCGCGCCGACGGCAGGCCTGCATTTCACGCCGGCGCTGGAGCAGGCGCTGCACGCGCGCGGCATCGGCATCAACCGCGTCACGCTGCATGTCGGGGCAGGGACGTTCCTGCCAGTCAAGGTGGACGACACCGACGGCCACAAGATGCATGCCGAGTGGGGCACGATTCCGGCCGAGACCGCCGAGCGGCTCAACACCGCGCGGAGGAACGGCGGCCGTATCGTGGCGGTTGGCACCACGTCATTGCGGCTGCTCGAGAGCGCAGCAAGCGAGGACGGCACCATCCAGCCCTTCGCCGCCGACACGTCGATCTTCATCACGCCGGGCTATCGCTTCCGCGCCGTCGATATCTTGATGACCAATTTCCATTTGCCAAAATCGACGCTGTTCATGCTGGTCTCGGCGTTCTCTGGGCTCGAGACGATGCAGCAGGCGTATGCGCATGCGATCGCGGACGGGTACCGGTTCTATTCGTATGGGGATGCGTGTTTGCTGTTTCGGGCAGAGCCGTAGGGTGGGTTAGCCGCAAGGCGTAACCCACCACAGTCTGTCTCCGCGGAAGCAGAAGAGGTGGATTGCGCCTTCGGCTAATCCACCCTTCGCACCTTCTTGGTTACGCCATCACCCGCTGCGGCAGCAGCTCCGCGATCTGCACCGCGTTCAGCGCCGCGCCCTTGAGCAACTGATCCGCCGCCACGAACATCGAGATCGAATGCCCTGAGGGATCGCTGAGATCCTTGCGGATGCGGCCGACCAGGACGTCGTCCTGGCCCGAGGCGTCGATCGGCATCGGGAAGTAATTCTTCACGCGGTCGTCGACGACTTTGACGCCTGGCGCCTGCGCCATGATGGCGCGGACCTGATCCTCGGTGATCTCTTTCTCGCATTCGAAGGTGATGGCCTCGCAATGGGCGCGCAGCACCGGCACGCGGACGCAAGTCACGCCAATGGCGATCTTGTCGTCCTCAAAAATCTTGCGGGTTTCCTTGATGACCTTGGTCTCTTCGTCGTTGTAGCCGGTCTCGGGATCGATGGCCGTGTTGTGGTTGAAGAGGTTGAAGGCGTAGGGGTGCGGCATCACCTTGGGCGTATAGACCTGCCCGTTGAGATTGGCGCGGGTGGACTCGACCAGCTCCTCCATCGCGGCGGCGCCGGCGCCGGATGCGGCCTGGTAGGTCGAGATGATCACGCGCTTGATGCGGTTGTTCTGGTGGATCGGCCAGAGCGGCACGAGCGCGGTGATCGCCGCGCAATTCGGGTTGGCGATGATGCCCTTGTGGTCGCGGATGCGGTTGCCGTTGACCTCGGGGATCACCAGCGGCACGTTCGGATCCATGCGGAAAGCGGAGGAGTTGTCGACAACGACGGCGCCGGCCTTGACCGCGATCGGCGCGTACTTCTTGGAGATGCTGCCGCCGGCCGAAAACAGCGCGATGTCGACGCCCTCAAAGGCGCGCTCGGTCAGTTCCTCGATGACGACGTTCTGCCCGCGAAACGACACCGTCTTGCCGGCCGACCGCGCGCTCGCCAGCGCCTTGAGCTTGCCGACGCGAAAGCCGCGCTTGTCCATGGTGGCGATGAATTCGGCGCCCACCGCACCGGTGACGCCGACAATCGCGACGACGGGATCGTTACTCACGTTCTCCTCCATTGAGCTAAAGACAACAAAAAAGCCCCGGACCAACGAGGGCGGGGCTTCGGTAGAGTGGATTGCGTTTTAGTCGACGACTACACGCGCACGCCTCCCCGGGCCCCGAAGGCCGTGGTGGTTTTAGTCGTGCGTTTGGTGGTCGTGAACATGGCGGCGACTTATGCGGGAGAGTCTTGCGCCCGTCAATGGCTTTTCGGCGGGATTGCGGCCGCCGCTATTTAGTCCGGGCGCCCGGCGGTTCGAGGATGACCTCCTTGAGGTTGTCGCCACTGATGACGACGATCGCGAAATTCAGCCGGCCGCGTTCGCGCACCAGCCCGCCGCTGATCGCCTTGCCGGAGGCCGCACGCTCGGCAACGTGCACGGCATCCGCAAGGCGGTGCTTGATGGCACCGAGCGCTGCGAGGTTGCTGCGGTCGTCGAGATCGAGCTCGGCGAGGGGCAGGGCAGCTTCCCCGCCGACCAGCTCGCCGGTCGCCGCATTGATGGTGTGGCGCCAGATCCGGTCGTTATGCAGGGTCTTCACCCGGTAGACCGGCACGCCCGAGGCGCCGTCGAAACTCACATCCGCCGTGGTGGCACCGGCGTGACGTGATTCCGCAATCGCCATGGCCTGGCTGATCGAGATCGACGAGCTGCGGAAGCGCTCGATCTCGCGGCTGACCGCTTGGCGGTCGGCCTCACCGTCACCATCTGTGTCGTTGTAAAGCGCAGTGGGCGTGCCCGTACTCACGATCGCCCGCGCCGGCGCTGCGAGGAGGAGTGCGGACAGGGCGATCGCAAGCAATCCCGTGGTCCATGGTTTGGCTGTCGTCATGCTCGAAACCCTTGGCCAGCGAGTGTGCCGGATGATCGTAAAGAATTTGCGGCCGACCTTGGGCATCGGTCGGCCGCTGAGCGTCGCGACGGGCTGTACCCGCCGCGGCGATCGAAGCGGTGCGGACCTCTTTGGGGCTGTGAAAAAGCGATCCGCATCGCTCTATAACTAAACCATACCGTATCGTTTTGTTTTGGTCAACGGCGCGGGCGCGGGTCCCTCGCAAAAGATCGCAACCTCACGGAATTGTCAGCGGGACGGACGCCGCCGCGGGCTGGGCTTCGCCGCGTTCTGGGCGCGGTCCGCAGGACCGAGGGCGCCTGCCAGGAACAGCTTGATCGCCGCGCGCATCCGCTTTTCCGCGCCCTTCAGCTCGAGCACCGTTCCGAACGTCGCCATGCGGTGGGTGTGACCGACGACGACGTCGAGAAACACTTCCGCCGCGATGGTGGTGTCGTCGACGTCGAGCGCGCCCTGGGCCACCAGATGGTCGAAGAAACGCGCCGTGGTGGCGACGGCCTTGAGCCAGCCCTCTTCCTTGCCGAGCTTGGCGATGTCAGGGAAGTTGATCGCCTGTGACGTCATCATGCGGCTGAATGCGACGGCGTCGAGTCCGCAGGTGAAGGTCAGCATCTCGCGTCCGATCTCGACCAGCCGCTGTTCGACCGAGATGTCCGAGGCGCTGCTGAGCTGCGTCTCGGCGGCGGCGGACAGCGGCGCGAGCCAGCGCGCAATCTCGCGCCTCAGCACGGCTGCAAACAGGCCGCGCTTGTCGCCATAGCGGGAATAGACGGTCGGCTTGCTGACCCGAGCCGCTTCAGCCACCGCATCGAGCGAGGTCGCGTCGAAGCCGCGATCCAGGAACAGGCGGGTGGCGACCTCGATCAGCCGCTGGTCGCGCTCGAGGGCGGCGGTTTTCGTCGGCCGGCCGCCGCGGGATTTCGGCACCTCGCGCCGTGCCGCTGCCGACTTTGTCCTGGTCGCAGTCAAACCCATGCCAATGATTCCTGCGCGTTTCCGACAGTCGCCATTCGATCTATATCGCGCAGGAGCGGGGTCGTCATCGCGAATCTGGCCGAATTGGCCGTATCGTCAACGGTTTCAGCACGGCGTCGTTCCGCCGCGCAAGATCACGGCAGCGCCGAAGTCCAGGCCTGGCCGGACGCGGCCTTCTCATATCCGTGCTGGTAGAGCGCGCGCATATAGGCGGTGTCGAACCCTTCCGAAGGAGCCGCAGGATAGTCACGCGCGATGTAGGAGAGATGGAAGCCCAGGCGATTGCGTCTGGCGAAATCATAGGTCGAGAAGATGATCGAACGGGTCTGCGACTGGGTGATCGACGACAGGCTGCGTGAGGCAACGTCGATGGTGCTGTTGGACACGAGCTCGAAGTTGCGTTCGATCTTCTTGTTGACGAGGATGTAGATGTCCATCCTCGCATTGCCGGGCAGGCGGCTACCCTGGAAAAGCAGGGCTTCCGGCAGCGTCAGCACCGGCGCCGTCACGCCGCCGTCGACATGCATCTCTTGAAACCTGCGACCCTGGCCTTCGGCATCGATCATGATCGGCGGAAACACCAGGGGGATGCTGGCGGAGGCCGCCATCACGTCGCGAAACAGTTTGAGCGCCTCCGGCGTGCCGACCGCGGCGATCTTGCCCATGTCCCAGATCGCGGTGCGCTGGGTGTCGAGATCGGTTGTCACCACCAACAGCTTGCGGCCCTTGGCGTTCTCGCGTGCGACCTGGGCCATGATCTCCGGCCCGACATAGCGGGCGACGAGCTCGCGCAGCCGCGTGTTGCCGAACAGGCCGGATCCGAACAGCACGCGCATGATGCTGGCATCGCTCAACAGGCTCTCCGCGATACCGCTGGTGTAAACCTCCCTCAACGTGTCGTCATATTGCGAGCCGAGATAGGCAAAGGGCGCAATCAGGCCGCCGGTGCTCACGCCCGAGACCACCGAGAACGTGGGTCGGGTTCTGGCCGCGGTCCAGCCGTTGAGCACGCCGACGCCGTAGGCACCATCAGCGCCGCCGCCTGATAGCGCCAGGTAGGACCTCGTCGCGGTGCTGGTGTCCTTTTCGAAGCTGAATTTCGTGACGGGATCGTCGGCGTAGCGCCGCAGCCCATCGATATCGAGCACGCGTGATGTGCTGGCTTCAGCGGCGGTATAGGGCGTGCGGGGCAGGGAGGTGCAGGCGCCGAGCGCCAGGCTGCACGCCAGGACCAGGAATCCGATCAGGCGGACGCCTGACTGCCTTGTCCCGCCACGCGAACGGCCGGATATCTCTGTCGAACTTGAAGGGAAGGGCATTGTCGGTGGCTGGCGATCACGCATCTACCGCCGCCGGCAAATTCGCCACGGCATCTCGTCCAGCCCCCGATAGGAAACTACACGGTATCGTTTTGTTTAACAAGAGCAGTGGGCGCACATATCCGTGTCCGGCGTGTCCCAGTCTGATGCACAAGCCGGCCAAACTATCGTCTGCGCGGGTTGATCGGCCTCCTCCGACACGCAATAAGCACCGTCATGAATCGTCCTGACACCGGTCTGCCCAATCATTTCGAGCTGCTCGCCACCGATGGCGCCGCGCGCACCGGGCGCCTGACCACGCCGCACGGCGTGATGCGCACGCCCGCCTTCATGCCGGTCGGCACCGCCGGCGCGATGAAGGGCATGCACTGGCGCGAGGTGCGTGAGGCCGGTGCCGACATCGTGCTCGGCAACACCTATCATCTGATGCTGCGTCCCGGCGCCGAGCGGATCGCGGCGCTTGGCGGCTTGCAGAAATTCACCGGCTGGAACGGCCCGATGCTGACGGATTCCGGCGGCTTCCAGGTGATGTCGCTGGCGGATTTGCGCAAGGTCAGCGAGCACGCCGTGACGTTCCGTTCACATATCGACGGCGCCAAGGTCGAGCTGTCGCCGGAGCGCTCGATCGAGGTGCAGCGTTTTCTCGGCTCCGACATCGCCATGCAGATGGACGAATGCGTGCGGCTGCCCGCCGAGCGCGCCGACATCGACCGCGCAATGCAATTGTCGCTGCGATGGGGCGAGCGAAGCAAGCGGGCCTTCGAGAGCGCGCCCGAGGGCTACATGCTGTTCGGCATCGTGCAGGGCGGCGACATACCGCAGCTTCGCCATGCCAGCGCGCAAGGCCTCGTCGCGATCGGTTTCCACGGCTATGCGATCGGCGGCCTCGCCGTCGGTGAGCCGCAGGCCGTGATGCTGGCGATGATCGACGAGACCGCGCCGCTGCTGCCGAGAGAGCGGCCGCGCTATCTGATGGGCGTCGGCACGCCGGACGACATCCTCGAAGCGGTCAAGCGCGGCATAGACATGTTCGATTGCGTGATGCCGACACGCAATGGCCGGCATGGCGTTGCCTTCACCCGCTTCGGCCAGGTGAATTTGCGCAACGCGCGCCACGCCGACGATCCGCGTCCGCTCGACGAAGAGAGCTCATGGCCGTCGGCGCGCACCTACGCGCGCGCCTATTTGCACCACCTCTTCAAGGCGGGCGAGACGCTGGGTGCGATGCTGCTGTCCGAGATCAATATCGCTTATTACCAGTTCCTGATGCAGGGCATCAGGGACGCGATCGCAGGGGGAACGTTCGAGGAGTTCTATCAGCGTACGCGCGAGAACTGGGCGAGGGGCGACATCGCCCCGCGCTAGAGCAACTGCGAAAATTCAGTTACACAGGAAACGCTGTTTCACGGCGTGCTTGGTGACAAAACCGTAGCCGCAATTGTCGCAGGTCCAGAGATAGCTGATCAGGTGTTCCGACACATACGCAGAACCTTCGGCGGCGACCATGGAGTCGGCGCAGACCGGACAGGTGGGCAACTCACTGCAACGCGGAGCGCGGTTCGGCGCGACGGTCGACAACACTTCAGCGACTGCTGACATCGTGGTGACCTCCCAGCTTTGAGACCTAAGTCTAACATAAGCAGAATCAGTTGACGAGGTCGCAACACAAATGCGTTGGTTTTCTGATAATTAAAGCTCACGCGATTTTGCGACGCAGCGTATTTAACACGTACCGCAATGTCGCTTGCGTGTCGCCGCAGGCTGTCTCTAACAACGCAAGAGCTGCAACAGAAGCGCAATTCGTCGCCACAGGGAGTTGATCATGGACGCATCGTCCACCACGGGTGCAGCGCACCAACCCGGCCGCGGCCGGATCTATGACTCGATCGTCGATGCCTTTGGCGACACGCCGATCGTCCGCCTGCGCCGGCTGCCGGGCATGCACGGCGTGAACGCGACCATTTTGGCCAAACTTGAATATTTCAATCCCGCCGCAAGCGTGAAGGACCGCATCGGCGCGGCCATGATCATCGCCATGGAGAAGGCGGGTATCATCAAGCCCGACACCGTGCTGATCGAGCCGACCTCCGGCAATACCGGCATCGCGCTGGCCTTCGTGGCGGCCTCGCGCGGCTATAGGCTCAAGCTGGTGATGCCGGAATCGATGTCGATCGAACGGCGCAAGATGCTGGCCTTTCTCGGCGCCGAGCTGGTGCTGACACCGGCGGCGCAAGGCATGAAGGGCGCCATCGCTGCGGCCGAAGAGCTGTTGAAGACGACGCCGAACTCGGTGATGCCGCAGCAGTTCAAGAATCTCGCCAACCCCGAGGTGCATCGCCGCACCACCGCGGAGGAGATCTGGAACGACACCGGCGGCAACATCGATTTCTTCGTCGCGGGCGTCGGCACCGGCGGCACCATCACTGGCGTCGGCCAGGTGCTCAAGCCGCGCAAGCCCTCCTTGCGCGTCGTCGCGGTCGAGCCGGAGGAGAGCCCGGTGCTGTCGGGCGGCCAGCACACGCCGCACAAGATCCAGGGCATCGGCGCCGGCTTCGTCCCTGACATCCTCGACCGCGCCGTGATCGACGAGATCGTCAAGATCAGCTCGACGAATGCGATCGAGACCTCGCGGGCGCTGGCGCGGCATGAGGGGATTCCGGGTGGCATCTCCTCGGGCGCCGCGATCGCGGCAGCGCTCCAGATCGGCAAGCGGCCGGAAGCTGCGGGAAAAACCATCCTGGCTATAGTCCCGTCCTTCTCCGAGCGGTATCTTTCGACGGCTCTGTTTGAGGGAATCTAGGACATGGCGGATCAACCACCGAGGCGGCCGCGCACGCTTGGCGATGCCAGGACCGAGGCCGAGGCAGCGTTCAAGAAGGTGACCGCCAAGGTCGTCGTGGCGCCGCCGAAGCAGAACGTGACGCCGGGGATCAAGGAGCAGGTCACGCTGCGGATCGACCAGGACGTGCTGGAGCATTTCCAGGCGGGCGGCCCGGGCTGGCAGGACCGCATCAACGAGGCGCTGCGCAAGGCGGCGGGGAAATAGGCTCTAACCCCTCATGGTGAGGAGACGCCTCAGTGCCGTCTCGAGCCATGAGGCCCACCTGGAAGCATCCGGGCCTTCATCCTTCGAGACGCTTGCTTCGCAAGCTCCTCAGGATGAGGGGTGACAAACGAAAAAGCCCGGCTCAAGCCGGGCTTTTGTAATTTGCGATCGGGTCTCGCCTCAGCGGCGGAACATGCCGCCCATCATGCCGCCGACGACACCGCCGACAAAGGCCGCGCCGGGATCGCCGCCGCCGCTGCGATGCTGGGCCGGTGCGCTCTGGGCAGGGGCGCTGGCGCGCCGGGCCGGCTTCGCGCTCTCGTCGCTCGCCGTCGGCGTGGTGGCCACGATCTCGGAGAGCAGGGCCTTGTGCTGGAGCTTGTTGAGATAGCCGGTCGACGGATAGCCACGTGCCGCCTGCCAGCGCTTGAGCACCGTACGGGTGTCCTCGCTGAAGGCACCGGTGACCTTGGTGTCGAAGCCGAGCCCGGTGAGGCGCCGCTGCACGTCGCGGCGCTGGCCCTTGTCGAGGCCGATCTGGTCCTCGGTGAGCTGGCTGGAATCGTCGGTGAAGGTCGCGGGATCGACACCTGCGTTCAGGTTACGGGTCGTCGTCGACGGGCCGCTCTTGATCGCGGCGAGCCGCGCCAGCGCCAGCGCCTTGAACTGGCCGTTCGGGTAGGTGGAGAGGTAGGCGTTGAGCTCTTCAGGCTTGTTGCTCTCCTTGACCGAGCGCCAGTATTCGAGCTCGACACCGTCCGAATTGCTGCCTGTCGCCGCGGGCGCGATGCCAGCCGCCGTCGGCGCCGCATTGGCGACCTGCGTCGTCGGACCCTGGTTGAGATAGACCGCGCCGATCAAATTGGTGTGGCCCCAGGGAAGCTGGCCCTTGTGGGTCTCCTCGTTGACCTGGGCGCGCACCGACGTCATCGCCTGCTGGATCTCGATGCCGGGCTTGGTGATGTTGTCGATCAGCGCGCGGGTGAACGGGCTGTTGTTGCCCTCCTGGCCGTCGAGCGCAGTCTGTCCCGGGCCAGTGGCGAACGCGATCAGCGTGCCTTCGCCCGACTTCATCTCGGCAAGGCCGCTCTGCACGTTGACGCTGCGCGTTGCCGAGTTGGACTTGATCTTGGCGGCAAACGGATTGTCGCGGCAGGCATCGAGGAAGACGAGCTTGACCTTGGCGTCGCCCATGGTCTGCTCGAGTGTCAGATCGATGTTGATGGCGGCGCCAAGCTTGACGTCCATCTCCGACTTGATGTCGGCGTCGACTGGCAGGAGATAGTTGGAGCCGCCGACGGCGATGCCATGACCGGCATAATAGAACACTGCGACATCGGAGCCCTGCGCCTTGCGGCCGAAATCGAGCAGCTTCTCCGTCATCTGGTCGCGCGAGAGGTTCGATCCTTCGATCACCTCGAAGCCGACATTGCGCAAGGTCGCCGCCATCGCCTTGGCATCGATCGGCGGGTTCGGCAATTGCGCGACGTTCTTGTAGGAGCCGTTGCCGACGACGAAGGCAACGCGACGGTCGGCCTTGGCGGCGCTGACCGACAGCGCCATGCACATCAGCGAAGCGAGGAGGGTGAGAGTGCGCATCTGAAATCCCCAACAGAATCGAATTGCAGGCAGCAACAAATTGGCAGCAAACCTACACGAAATCGCCCGGCTCCGTGCAAGCAAAACAACCGCAACCCGTTGCTTTGCGGCCGAGTGTTGCACGATGGAATCGCCCTCCAGCGTGATCCAAATCACACGGCCACTTGGTTTTGTCGCGCGAGGCGCAGCGAGGGTTCACTGCGCGCGGACGGGAACTGACGGAGCAGGCTTCAAATTCAGGAGATTGCCGCACAGGATCAGCGCGGCGCCGAATACGGTCCAGGCATCGAGCCGCTCGGAATAGAGCAGCCAGCCGACGGTTGCGGTGAGTGGAACCCGCAAAAAGTCCATCGGCACCACGATGGTCGCATCGGCGTACCGGAGCGCGCTGGCGAGGCAGTAGTGCGAGAAAGTGCCGCAGACCCCGATGACGAAGAGCCAGCCCCACAGGAAGGCTGACGGCCAGGTCCAGACATAGAGCGTCGGCAGCAGGCCCACGACCATCTGCACGACGATCATCCAGAACAGGATCGACAATGCGCTCTCGGTCCGGGTCAGCGATTTCGCCAATATCATGGAGATACTGAAGCCGACCGCGGCCCCGAGCGCGATCAGCTGGCCCGGATTGATTTCGCCGGTGGCCGGCCGCACGATCATGACGACGCCGACGATGCCGAGCACGATGGCGGCGATCTTCCAGACGGTCATGCGTTCGGACAGGAAAGTTGCGGCCAGTAGCGCCGTCCAGATCGGCATGGTGAATTCGATTGCCACCACCTGGCCGATCCCGATCAGCGTCAGTGCGTAGAACCAGCCGAGCTGTGCGAAATAATGGACCCCGTTGCGCGCGAGGTGCTGAGGCAGGCGCTGGGTCGCGACCGCCCTGACGCCACCGGCGCGGTAGATGATCGGCAGGAGGAGCGTGAACCCGATCACCGAGCGCACTTCCATGATCTGAAAAACGTTGAGCTCGCGCGTGGTCTCGCGTCCGGCCACTGCCATGACCAGCATCAGGGCCAGCCAGCCGGCCATCCACAGGGCAGCCATCGTTTTGGACGGTATCGTGTTCATCGGCGCTGGTGGGGGAGGCGAGGGTCCTGAGGGAGCGCCGGTATCGGCGCCATCGCCGCCGTTTGCAACGGCCAAATCTGCCGGTGCAGCGATGCATGGCGGCGTGCTAAGGCTTCAGCGAACAACGAGAAAATCGGGAGAACTTCGCTCATGCAAATCCTGCAGCCGGCCGAGTGGAAAAAACCGCGCGGCTTTTCCCATGGTGTGGTGGCGGAAGGGCCGGGCCGCTGGGTGGTGCTGGCCGGGCAGACCGGCGGCGATGAGACCGGCCATTACGCGCCTGACATGGCGGTGCAGGTCGCAACGGCGCTGAAGCGGATCATCAAGCTCCTGGGCGAGGCCGGGGCCGGCCCCGAGCACATCGTTCGCCTGACCTGGTACCTGACCAGCCGCAACGAATACGAGGCGGCCGGGGCCGGCATTGGCGCGGCCTGGAAGGAAACGCTGGGGCGCAATTTCCCGCCCTCGACCTTGCTCTACATCGGCGGTCTCGTGGACGACCGGGCCAAGGTCGAGATCGAGGTCACTGCGTTCGTGCCGCATGCATAAAAAATCGACCCGGCGGGATAACCGGGTCGATTGTCATTTGCTCGTATCGGCTTAGCGCGACAGCGAGATGTTGGCGCCGCGGAACTGGCTGTCGGCGCGCATCGTGACGTTTTGCTTGTTGCCGGACGTCTTCAGCGAGATGTTGGCGTTGAAGCCGGCGGTGGCGGCGACCAGCTCATAATTTCCGCCGGCGCCGCGGCCCGAAAGCGAGCCAGAGATGTTGCGGCTGGCCTCGGACCAGCTGCCGGCGATGGCGCTGCCTTCAGCCTTGACGCTGGCGCCGAGGTTGAACTTGTAGGCGTCGCTTGCGCAGGTCAGCGACATCTCCATCGTCGGCCCGATCGGAGTGTATTTGGCCCGGCAGCGGATCCGCTCGCTCGAGCCGTCGTCCAGGGTGACGGTGCCTGAGCCGCTCCAGCTGCCCGCCAGCGGGGCGAACGGGCCGGACTGGGCCTTGCTCTCAGAGTTGGCAATCCCGGCCGCAAACAAAACGGCGGTCGCGATCAGCAGTTGACGGCTCAAGATGCTGCTCCCGAATTGCTTATTGGCGCGATGCTTCCCATCGCCCGCTGCACGGTATGCCTGCAGATGCTCCATTCCACTTTCCCGATCCGGCGTTGCCGCTGAGTTGACCGTTGGCATATGCACCATTGATCGAAACTTTCACAAGTCCCCCGCTGCCGATGGTGCCGGAAACGTTAGCGCCGGGCGCGGTAATCCTGCCGTCGGCAACCGTCAGCAGGGAGCTTGCGGTCGGCTCGCAGGAACCGCTCTTGGTGACGATGGTGACCTGCCAGTTGCCGTCATAGGGGGTCTGGGCGAAAGCGGGCGCGGCGAGGGTGATAACGGAGGCGGCACAAAACGCCGCAATGCGAGCAAAACGCATGAATTTCGTCCTTGAATCTGTCTGATATGCTGACGCTTATTGGGACGAAATGTGACGGAAATTTGTTGCAATGCCAAATCGAAAATTGTTCCTGTGGAAACAATGGTTTATTTGCGTTTCCGGTAGCAATTTTCGAAGCAAAATCAAGGCCCCTTCACGTTAAGGGGTAAACGGCAGGAGAGCGACTCAGGAAAGGCTCGGCGCCGAGGTGGCGAATTGCTCGTCCTGAGTCTTGGACGGCAGCGCCTTGTGGACCTTGGCATAGTCGATCACGTCGGCCAGCAATTTGAGCCCGAGCGGAGCGAGCGCGCGCTCCCACAGCTCCCGCGCCGTCTCGCCCTTCTTGACGAAGCACCATTCCTGGGCGGCGATGGCGCCGGCGTCCATGCGGTCGGCGAGGTGATAGATCGTGCCGCCGGCGATCGGGTCGCCTTCCTTGATGGTCCATTCCACGGCAGCCTTGCCGCGATGGCGCGGCAGCAGCGAGGGGTGGTAGCCGATCCCGCCCAACTTCGCCGCGGCGAGCGCGTCCTTGCCGATCCGGGCGTGGCTGTGCGCCGTGACGATCAGATCGGTGTCGGGGGCGATCTCGGAAGCCACCACCAGCTTGGGATTGGCTTGGACCACGACGTCGATGCCCGCCGCCTGGGCGGTGGCGGCGAGGCGATCCTCGGCGTCGGCCACCACGACCCGCACGATCGAGACACCGTGCTCCCGGAGCATGTTGAGGGTGGTCACGCCGAAATGGCGGGAGCCGACGAGGGTAATGCGCATGGTGTCCGATCCGTCTCGCAACTGCGTCATTCCCCGATAACACGTCCGGACGTCCTGTCACCACCCGCGCCGCGTTTGCGGCGGTTATCAACAATGCGCCGGGCGCGGGCCGGCGATGAATTCCGCGATTGCGGAGCCGGCCGGTCCGATGCTTCCATGCGCGCATGGCACCGGCTTGGAGCGAGCGCATGCGGAGCGCGTGGTTTGTCCTTCTCGCGGCACTGATCGCGACCACTGCGGCGCGCGCCGGCGGACCGCCTTATCCGGCGGTTCCGCCCGAGGTTGGGGTGGCACCGTTCATCGGCCCGACCTGGGACGCCTATCGTTGCACCGAAGGGCCCGTCACCAATTTCTACCACGGCGCCTATTACGGCGAGGAGCCGCCGGCGCTCTATCGTGGCTACGCCTACCGGCCGTATTACCGCTACAGCGCCTACCGCCGGCTGCCGCGCAAATATTTCTGCGTCACGGACTAGCGTTGCCGCGCCGCCACGGTCTGAGGAGAAGCGGTGGATTCGCCGGTTCCTGTGTTTCAATTTGGACAGAAGGATTCTGCGCCCCGGTACAATTTGCACATACCGGGGCTGGCTAAATTTCATTCCGGATCCGTTTTCGAACCCGGCTTTGGCCGCTGGCCTCATTGCCAGCGGCTTTTTCATGCTCGGCAATCGCAAAATCATCTGACGGTAATACGTTCTCAACCAGCCTGGCGTATCGACGAATCCGTTGCGGATTTGTATTGCGTACCGCGACACCGAAATTGTCCCGCCGGCGTGGGTGCGCCGCGCGGGCTTTTTCGCCGGGGCCGATTTCATGCCAAGCGCGATCGAGCAGATCGTCGACATTTATGTCCGACTGAAGAACCGGCGCGGCCTCGACCAGCTGATGATGCACCGGCAGCGGCTCGCGGTCGACCTGAAGAGCAGGTCGGGCTATGATTTCAGCCTGCCGATCGGCCAGATCGACGAGGAGATCGCGATCATCGAAGCCGGTCTCAGCCGGCTGAAGGCGGATCCTGCCGATCGCGGTGCGACTGGGCTCTTCTAAAGCGCTCAGTCGCGCCGGCCGCCGTCGATGACGGTGAACAACGGCCGTGCCGGGGTCGGCTCGACCAGCAATTCCTCCACCAGCGCTGTCGCCGCATCGACATATTTGCGGGTCGGCTTGTCGAGAGCGCGCGCGGCCTCGTCGTCGAGCGCGATCTTTGCGGCCTCGACCAGCTTGCGCATGCGCGCCGCATGGTCGTCGCCCGCCGTCAGTGTCGCGCGGGCCAACGAGCGCAGCACGAACAGCTCGCCCTCGAGGCGGAGCAGACGGTCGTTGAGCCTGGTGAGGACGGCGTTGAGGTCGGCCATGGCGCGCGTTCGTTTGCGGAAGATCCAATCTGCTCTAGCGGCGATCGGTGAACGGAGTCCAAACGGCATCGGCGCAATTGGGGCGATCCGCGGCCCGCCGACATGACCGGTCAGGGACGGCAGTGCCTCAGTCTACCACTCCACGCCCGCCCAGCGCCTTCCGAACACCGGAGGCTTGGTCTTCACCGCTTCCCAGCCGAAGAAGTGATGCTTGCCGGACCAGGTGTGCACCACGCCGCTACAGATGCTGCATTTGAAGCTGCCGGAATGCGCTTCGGTATGCTCCTCCCTTGTCGCGGTGTAGTTCATGCTGCAACCCGCGCAGGTGAATTCTTCGATCGTCCAGATGCTGTTGGCCATTGCACCGAAGGTGGTTTGGGGAAACTTTCGACGGAAGCGTAGGCGCACGCCTTTGCATCGGCGTAAACCGGCCGGCCGAAATCCGGTTAATCGGCGTTAGCCAAACCGGCCTTCGGCCGCGGGCGTTGCGGGTTTTTCCCGATATAGGCAGCGCCGGTCAGTCCAAGCCGTTCCGCCGACAGGTCCAAGCGCGTTCCTGATCGGGCAGCTAGATTTCCCGCCATCGCCTCGGTTTGAAGGCGCGTCTGTGGGGGTTGAGATCATGGGGAAGAAGTTGTTTTTGACGGCTGCGCTGTTGTCGCTGGCAACGCCGGCATTTGCCGCCGACATCATCGCGCCCGTGCCGGTGAAGGCACAGATAGCGGCGTCGATCTTCACCTGGACCGGCTTCTATGTCGGTGCCCATGGCGGCGGCGCCTGGAGCAAGTGGGCCGGCATCGACCCGGCCGATCCGGCCGCGGTCTGGAGCTCGGTCACGGCCAGCGGCGGCGTAGTGGGCGGCCAGTTCGGCGGCAATTACCAGATCAGCAATTTCGTGGTGGGCCTCGAGGGCACCGGCGCGTGGTCGAGCGTCAAGCTCGACGCCGGTGGGCCCTTTGGCGGCGGTGCCGGCTTCACCTTGGCGTTGAAGAACGACTACATCGCAACAATTGCCGGACGCTTCGGCGTCGCCTTCGACCGCGTGTTGCTCTACGCCAAGGGCGGCGCGGCCTTCACGCGCGACAGATACAGCGCCAATAACGGCCTTGCCGGGGCGCTCGCCGGCTCTGCCTCAGGCAGCTTCAACCGCACCGGCTGGCTTGCCGGCGGCGGCGCCGAATGGATGTTCATGCCAAACTGGTCGGTGAAGGCCGAGTACAATTACATGGGGTTCGGTGCGATCACTGAGCAGCCGGTGACGACGGGCAACCTGGTGGCGACGCCTGCCAATGTGAAGCTGAACATCCAGACCGGCACGGTGGGCGTGAACTATCACTTTTAGCCGCGCCGGCGTCGCCATTGCGGTGAATTCCTGCGTGTGCGTCAGGCTCTCCGGGACAGCGCGCCATCGTCTCGGAATGCAGATTGGCCGGATTGCGTTCCCCATCGCCCGGCTCGGGCCAGCCCCGTCGTCTTGACGCCGGATGCGCGGATGGCAATAACGCTGGGCCGCGCAAGTGCCGGAACCCGCGTCAATGCCGCAAGGAAAGGCGTGCCCGTGAAAAGTCTCCGCCAGCTCCTGACGGGCGAGGACATCATCCAGCTCGTGATCCGGGTCGGTCTGCTCGGCCTGTTGATCATCTGGACCTTCCTGATCATCCGCCCCTTCGTGCCGATCCTGGCCTGGAGCGGCGTGCTCGCAGTGGCGTTCTACCCGGCGTTCAGCTGGGTCGCCAAGATCCTCGGCGGCCGGCCCAAGACCGCGGCGGCGATCCTGACCCTGATCACGCTCGGCATCGTCATTGGTCCTGCGACCTGGCTCGGCATCAGCGCCGTGGATGGCGTGCGCGAGCTGGCGCGCCAGCTCGGCACCGGCGACCTCGCGCTGCAGTCGGCGCCGGAGCAGCTGAAATCGTGGCCGCTCATTGGCCCCTGGCTCTATGATCTCTGGGAGCAGGCCTACAACAACATCCGCGCGGTGCTGCGCGAGGTGGCGCCGTATCTCCAGCCGCTGGCGGGACCGCTGTTGGGACTCGCGGGCGATGCGGGCGTCGGCACGCTGCAATTCCTGGTCTCGGTGTTCGTGGCCGGCTTCCTGTTTCCCCACGGGCCGAGGCTGGTTGCGGCCGGCCGCGGCTTCCTGTTTCGCATCGTGCCGGAGCAGAGCGAGCATTTCCTGGAGCTTGCCGGCGCGACCATCCGCGCCGTGGCGCAAGGCGTGATCGGCGTTGCGATCGTGCAGGCGCTGCTGGCCGGCATCGGCTTCAAGCTCGCGGCCGTGCCGAGCGCCGGCCTTCTTGCCTTCATCGTGCTGTTGCTCTCGATCGTGCAGATCGGCGCCTTACTGGTGCTGCTGCCGGTGATCATCTGGATCTGGACCGCCAAGGACGTCACCACGGCGCTGCTGCTCACCGTGTTTCTCGTCCTCGTCGGCTTCCTCGACACCATGTTGAAGCCGCTCGTGATGGGACGCGGCCTGACCACGCCGACCATCGTGATCTTCGTCGGTGTGATCGGCGGCACGCTCGCCCACGGCATCGTCGGCCTGTTCATCGGGCCGATCATCCTGTCCGTGGCCTGGGAGATGATGATGGCCTGGATCAGGACGGAGGACCGGGCAGAGGCGGGGACAAGAGCGGGGATGCGGGCGGAGACAGGGGCGCGCGAGGGCTGATCTCGGATCTGCGCCGCCTGTGATCAAGGCATGCCCCGAACTTGTCTATTCGACTAGACAAGTTACCATTGGCGCGATTCTGGTTTCGATTACGGCGGAAATGGCGAAGTCTTCCAAGCTGGTTGCCGCCAAGCGCGGCAAGGTGTTGTTGGTCAGGCGCCGGTCGGACGGCCTGTGGATGTTCCCGGGCGGCCGCAAGCGTGCGCGCGAGTCCGACAAGGACTGCCTGCGGCGGGAGATCAAGGAAGAGCTGCCCAAGCTGAAGCTCGGCCGGATCAGCCTCTGGAAGGAAGTGACCGCCCGCAACAAGCGTTCCGGCCGCAAGATGAGCGATGCGATCTTCATCGCCAAGGGCGCCAGAGGCCGGCTCGATATCGGCGACAAGAACGAGCTCGACCGCGCCGCCTGGCAGAAGCCGCGCGGCATCCGCCTGACGCCGACCTCGCGCTACATCCGCGACCGCCTGTTTCCGAGGAAGCCGCAGCGGCGCGGGTGAGCTACTCCTCGTCCTCCGACGACTGTTGCATCCGTCCGGCGTAGGACCGCGAGGGATTGGTGCGCGATTGCGGCGCGGACATTCTGGCCATTTCGGCTTCGCGCTGCTCCTTGCGGGCGTGGCGCGCGCGCTTCATCGCCTGCTTGACCTGAGGGTTCGGCGAGTCCTCCGTGAAGAACAGCACCACCTCGCAACTCGGACATTGCCTGGAATAGCCGTCCTGCAACCGTCCGGCGCGATCGCGGAACACGTTCTTGCAACGCGTGCACTGAACCTGGACGAAACTCATGCGCGATCGACAATGACTGATGGAAATGGTTCGTCAGGTGAGCCCAAATGTCTGAAGAAAGCTTGAATGCGTCGGGCAGCCTTTGCCATAGGGGCGCGAATGCGCTGGCGGTGCTCGCAAGACCCGCGCGGCCAAGTATCGCGGCCAAGCATCGTCGGCCTGTCGCGACAGGCGGCAGGCCGAGATCGTCAAAGCACTGGATCAGCCGCTATTGCCTGGCCGCTATCGTGTCCAGGCAATGGTTGAGATAAACGGTGCGATCCCTCGGCAGCACCTTCTCGAGATCCGCCTTCAGGGCGCATTCGCGCTGCCGCATCTGCTCGGCCCGCCGCTTCTCGGCCGCCTCGCGGTATTCGGGCGCAACCTTGCTGGGATCGACGAGGGCCTGGGAGCGGGCGGGGGCCGTCACGGCGAGTGCAATGGCGGCGATGATAATGAGATGTTTCAAATGAGCCTCCGTAAAAAGGCTCATGCTAGCGCGCGGCGTCGAAATGCTCAAACTCCGGGGATGCGGTACCCCGTTCCGGTCTTGGCTTGGCTTGGCTTGGCTGGGTTTGGCTTGGCTTGGGTTGCCGCGCGACGAAGCGTGTGAACCAGTTCACAAACGCCCGACGGATTCGCTGCTATGAAAGCGTCATTGCTTCACCAATTCATTTTCATCGAAACGCCCCAGCGTCCAAGCGCTGGGGCTTTTTCGTGCCGGCGGTGCGCGCAAAGCTCCGTCACTTCGGAGCGTGGTCGATCTTGTGCCCGAGGTGCCCCGTGTCGTGATCGCGTCGCAACTGGCTGAGCGACGTCTCGTTCAATTGTTGCAGAACTTCGCTGAGCTGGGTCGCATCGGGATAACCGGCCGCGAAACCCTTGCCGTAGATCTTGCGCAACGTACCGACGAGCGTGTTGCCGTGCTTCTTGCTGATCGCGCCATCCTTGTCCCGGTGGCGACTATCCAGGCCCGATTCCTTCATGTGCTTCTCCCTGAGTGGCGTCTGCGCGCCTGGAGAGAGCGTGCTCCCAAACGAGTTGATTGGCAACGGCGGGGCGCGAATGAGCCGAGAGCTGGCTTGCGCCACCGCAATGGCTCGCGCGTCTCTCTCCTGCTTTTGAAGCTGCGATCGATTGCGGCGAACCGATCGGCGCATCAGATGACAGCGAGCGATTGCGCGATAGGAGCTGATGCGATGCGCTGCGTTTTGCCCTGGTTTTGGGCCTGGGCCTGTCGTGTTGTGCAGCTCTGCAAACGCCACAACGATGCGTCACGCCCATCCACGCCATCCTGCGGTGGGGCGTGGCGCCTATGCTGATCCTCCGGCGCGCTTCGCAGTGCCCGGCTGGAGCGATGATGCAACGCAGCGCTGGCTGAACAGCGCCTCGTCTAACGTTGGCCGAGGCGGATAGCGGCAGCGCCGGTGAAGGTGGAGGCCTAAGCGGCTTGCTGTTCGAACGAGGTGTAGACCCGGCCGCCGGGATCAACGATTTGAACGTCCCAGCACCCGTCCTCGATCAGCTCTTTGGCTTTCTTGAGTGCGGCGGCGAGTGACAGCCGCTTGAGGCTGACGACGCCTGCCGTGTCGAAACCGCTGATTTCAAACATGCCGCTCCCTCCGCTTTTCCTGAATCCTACACTTTTCGGGCGCGTTGTCTCCCGGCTTTTTGCGGCAGGTTCCGGAACAGCAGACAGATGCCAGGCGAGGGCGGCAAGGGCGACAGGGAGAGTGCACCGCAATTCCATCGCATCGACCCCGACCCCGTAATCGGCCGGGGTGGCCGGGCGTGTCGGCCGGCCGGGCCGCTAACGTGGAATTAATCCGAAAAGCCCACAATTTTAGGCAGTTGGAGATGGGTGCTGCGTAGAGGAGCCGTCGCGAGGACGTTCCGGCGACGGCTTCCCTTTGCTCGCTCATTTGGGGTCAACGCACGTGACCGCGACTTTCGAAACGCAAGGCCTCGTCGAACAACTCGACCCCGCAGCACTGGCAGCGGCGGTCGCACGGGAACCCGCAGCCCCGGACGCTCCGGTCCCGATCCAGCGGTCCAGCCGGACATCGATCCTGGCGCTGTCGGTGTGCGCCCTTGCCATCAATGGCTCCGCAGCCATCTATACATGGCCGTCCGATTTTCGATCGCTCAATGTCGGCAGTTTGGCTGAACTGCTCCCGCGCTGGGACGTGTCCGCGCCAAAACCGGATCCGGTTGTCGCCACCTTGAAGGAGATCCAGGCGGCGCAGCAGCAACACACGGCTTCGCTGCAGGAGAACAATTCCTCGGTGCAGCAAAATGCAGCCCTGCTGCAGCAGGATTCAATGGTGCTTCTTTCCCTGCGACAGAGCATCACGGACGAGCGGGTCGATGTGAAGAAGATATCTTCGCAGCTATCCACGCTGATCGCGAAGATCGACTCGCTGCAAAATACAATGATGTCGGACGTCACGTCTTCCATTCGAAGAGCGCATGCCCGCTACGGACTGTCCGCAGCGATGCGCAAGCGGATGGCTCGGCAGTCGAAATCCATCGGCCCTGTTTCGGTCGGGGGCGCGCCGCTGAGTGTGCCGGCTGCGGGGGCGGGACCGGAAAGCTGAAGACCTGTCAGGCACAGCATTGGGACCGGGCAGAGGTTAATTCTCCGGCTTCTGCTAATTGGCGGTACTGCCGCTCTTGGCCTTGGACGAATGCTTCACCGCCGGCCTGGCTGGCGGGGCCTTCTTCGGCACATCATCGCCGCGGGCAGTTCCCCATGGATCGACCGGCTTCTGGTCCGGAACATTGTTGAGGGAGCGTTGATAGGCGCGCTCAGACCGATTGTCGTCCGCCTTCTCCGTCGCCGTCTTCTCCTTGGGTTGTTCGCCATATTGCTGAACATGGTCCTGCGCCAGTGCGGGAGCGGCGATCAGGATAAGCATGACGGCGACAGCGATTTTGCGCATCGAGAAACTCCTAGCTCTGCGACAGCATAACAACGCGCCGATTGCGGCATCAATGCCGCGGAGCGTGAGCGGTGAGCGCGCTGGGGCTCGAACCCGGGACCCCGTGATCAAAGGCAGACCTGAGCAAAAAGTCGCGCATAGTCATTTATTATCATTTGTTGCCCAGAGACCGAAGCAGCCTGAATGATGTTGCCCTGAAACTTTCGGTGAACCCGAGCCGTATCTGGCGGATGAACGACAAGCTCCCCCAGGACAATCAGGGCGATCGGCCGTCGCACACCGAGTCGGGCTGCGCTGCGGGTGCCCAAGTAGGAACTCGGCGGGATGGGACCTGTTCTCCACCGATGGGCAAATACTTCTTCGATCATCGGAACAACGACGAAGTCGACGTCGACCACGAGGGTGTTGATCAGCTAGACCTCAGCACTGCGGAGCGCATGGCTATCGAGCTAGTAGGCGAAGCCATCATTCTCGGCCGATCCCGCCCTCTGTCAGGCCCACTGGCAATCGAGGTGAGAGATAAAAGCGGCCCTGTACTGCGTGTATCCGCTACTGTCGTTATCGAGGACTTGCGAGCCCCCGTTGAAGGCAAAAGTGGTTAAGATCGCCGGGACTACAGCCGCCAGACTAGCTTTGGAACTACTGCTCAATTTGGCCCTTGGGAACCCAGAAACATCGGGGGGGCAATTCTGATGCTGGGAATGATTTTGATCCTGACCCTTGGCGGCATCACGGTGATCGGGATCATGGTAGGCGTGTTCGAGACCCGCGCCGCACTGGATCGAAGACGCCTTAGAAGGTAGGGCCGCCTCAATTGGCGGCCTCTTCCACACCCACGCCCCGCAGTAGCTCTGCGCCGTCTCAAGTGAAGCCGCTCTCGATAGTCTGAGGGGCGCCTGACCACATATGTTAAGGCGCGAATCGACCCGGTGTAGCAGCACAGGCAATGGGCTGGAGGCTGCTGGGCCAATGCAACAATCACGCTACCCGTTGCTGAGAAGGTGGACGCCTGAAGAGCATGAGCGCCTGGTGGCGATGGCTGCGGCGGGCCGCCGACCGGACGAGATCGCACGTGCGCTAGGCAGGACAGAACCGGCCGTACGAGGCCGGGCCAATACACACAACATCCCGTTGCGACTGGTGACGCAGCAGCGACGCTGATGAAGCAATCACACGCGCGCTCGGGGTGCTGTGCGATCAATAGGAACGGTCACAATCCCTTCCGCGTTTGATCCGCATGCGTTTTAGACGCATCGGCTATCCAATTGTTTAGCCTGAGCGGCCCCAGCCCTGGGTCCTTCCCCCTGGCCTGGGGCCGTTTCTTTGCTGAACGCGGCTCAGCGTGAAGGCGCATGACCAGTACCATCATCATCATGCCCGGCATGCTCAAACCGTTGCGGCTTGCGCGCGTATACGGCTTCTTGGTCGAGCGCTGGGACGGTGTCTATCATCCCGGCGGAAGCCAACCGGCCTGCTCGACGGGGATGGCTCGGAAGATGGTCGAAGGCGGCTGGCTGGTGAAGCACGGGCAGCGCTACGAGCCCACCGAGCAGGGACTGAGGGCTGCAGAATAATCTGACACACACAGGGATGAAGAAGGCCAGCGGCACCTGGGGGTGTTCAGCCAAAGCTACCCTTGATCCTCAGACCACGTTTGCTCGCCGCACTTGCACCTGAACATCTGGATCGTTCGACCTCTGATGCCGACATGAACCTCAGGAACTCGCGAGTCCAGCGCGTGTTGCCCAGGTGGGCCGCAGGAGGACTGATTGCGAGTGCTTGTTGTCGAAGACGAAGACCTGATCCGGGACGTCATTGTGGATATTTTGGAGAGCAATGGGCACGATGTGTTGGAGGCGGAGAGCGGGGAGCGCGCGCTCGAACTGTGTGCCGAAGCCACTCCCGATCTAATCTTCACCGACGTGATGTTGTCGGGGTCGCTGACGGGGTGGGACGTGGCAATAAGATGCAGGGACAGTCACCCCACGGTCCCGGTCATTTATGCCACCGGCTACACACACGCAGCTCCGCGCCCGGTCTCGGGCAGCATCATGCTCCAGAAACCATACCGCCTTGAACGGCTTCTCGAGTCCATCCGGTCGCTCACCGGCCACTGACACCACGGAACAATCACGCCCAGGCTCGATTGCATATGCGTGCTCTGTGTTGGAGTTGCTTATGCGTCAGTCGCCCTCGATTGTGCCGTTGGACCGTTTGGACCGCGACATCTACATCGTGCTTGAGGACTTCGGCGCGCAGGCTGGCTGCTCCTGGCGCGAGACCGACGAGCAGGACACCGACCGTGAGACAGTGCTGCGAGACCTGATCTCGGGCCAGTATGCTTTCCCTGTCAGGATCGTCCTGTTCAATGCCGTCGAGGGCTGGTCCCGCGATGCCACCGAGGACATCGCCGATGCGCTCGCCGAACGCGCCGCACGCGAACGTCTCGACCTCTCGTCAGCGCTGGAGGCCTTCGTCCAGGCCAATGCCTCGCGCCCCTTCGCCCTACAGCTCGCGCTGCCCCTGCGCGGGGCTGCCTGACATCGCGCAATCGGCGGAACGATTGCCCACGCAAAGCCTCGACTCGGTGTGTCAGTTGCGTGGAGTTTGTCAGTGGCGTCCCGGCGTGCGCCGACGGCGAGGCGGAAAACATTACAAGAACCGGCCTGAGGCCCATATGAGGCCCACGACGGATTTGACGAGCCTTCTTGGGCCGCACCAATTCAGGAAGTGCGCCTCGTATTAGGGGGGTGGTGAGCGCGCTGGGGCTCGAACCCAGGACCCCGTGATTAAAAGTCACGTGCTCTACCGGCTGAGCTACGCGCTCCCATGGCCGCTGATGGCTTTGGATCGATCGCCATCGTCTTCGGACATTTGAGAAGCATGCCTTGCCGCTGCGCCCAAACTGGCGTCGCGGGGAAAACCGGCTGTTTCCCGATCATGCTTTCGGCCCGCGCTGTGTAGGGGCAGTGGCTGCGGAGGTCAATAGTGCGGGTGGCTGCCGAAACTGTTGGCAGGCGCGGTGATTTGCCTGCGCTGTCCGTCGCTTAAGCCGGGATTCTCAACCCGATTGGCGGGCCGCCATCCACGCCCAAGAGCACAGGACTTTCAATCACGGGCCCAGACGCCTGAGTTCGGCCAGCTGGTCAGTTGGCTTCCCGCCGGACCTCGTTCGGCACCGGCAAAGGCTGCGGTGTGCCCGCGGGGGTCGGCAGCGCGACCGGGCGCAAGCCGATCAGCTCGGCGGTGCGGATCGCGCTGTCGCGCCAGAACTGAAACGAGTTGATGCGGCTGAGCTCGAGGATGGCGATGGCGACCGCGGCCAGGAACGGCAGGCTTTGCAGCACCAGCACGCCCGCGAAGATGTAGATCTCGGTGATCTGGCGGTAGCTGTTGGAGGCGATCAGCACGCCGGTGCCGATCAGGAGCAGGGCGCCGATCACGGCTTCCCAGAACGCCTGGAACTCGATCGACATCCTGCTAAGGCCGCCCTTGGAGGTGCGCGCGAACGCGATGTGCTCGGTGATGAGGCCCTGCGCGACCGCGCGTGACACTGTCCACTGCACGCTCATAGCGGCGATCATCGCGCCCAGCATCTGGCCGGGCTTGATCGCGACGCGCGCGCGGTACATCGACAGGAAGTGCGCAAGCGAGACGACGAAGGCGCCGATGATCGGCAGCGTCAAAATCTTGTCGGGAATGGCGATGTCGGCGAAGGCGACGATCGGCACCCAGATGAGGTTGAGCAGCGCCACGACCACGCCGAGGCTTTCGGCGCCCAGCCAGTTCAGCCAACCGAGGCCGTATTCGCGCTTCTGGTCCGGCGTCAGCCGGCTCCTTCCGGGCAGGAAGTTCCGCCAATGCTTCTTGACAATCTGGAGGCCGCCATAGGCCCAGCGGTGACGCTGCTTCTTGAACGCCTCGTAGGTGTCGGGGAGCAGACCCTGGCCGTAGCGGTGGTTGGTGTAGTGGGTGGTCCAGCCGAGTTGCTGAATCGACAGGCCGAGATCCGAATCCTCGCAGATCGTGTCGCTCGACCAGCCGCCGGCCATGTCCATCGCGGCGCGGCGGATCAGGCACATCGTGCCGTGCACGATGATGGCGTTGGTCTCGTTGCGCTGGACCATGCCGATGTCGAAGAAGCCGGCATATTCGCCGTTCATGATGTAGTGCATGATCGACAGATCGCCGTCGCGATGCTCCTGCGGCGCCTGCACCAGGCCGACGCGCGGATCGGCGAAAGCCGGCACGAGGTCCTTCAGCCAGTCGGGATCAACGACGTAGTCGGCATCGAGGATGCCGATGATCTCGGCGTCGACGGCGGTGCGGTCCATCGCGATGCGCAGTGCGCCGGCCTTGAAACCCTGCACCTTCTCGGCGTTGATGAACTTGAAGCGTTCACCGAGCGTACGGCAATGGTCCTGGATCGGCTGCCAGAAGGCGGGGTCCGGCGTGTTGTTGATGATGACGACGCATTCGTAGTTCGGATAGTTTAGCCGCGACAGCGCATCGAGCGTCTGCTTGAGCATCTCGACCGGCTCGAAATAAGCGGGGATGTGGATCGAGACTTTTGGAAAGTAGTTCTCGGGCACGTTCTCGACCGGCTTGCCCTTCGTGAGCAGCCGCTGCAGCGGCCGGCCGAAGGCGACGGCCGCGATCTCGTCGATGCGGGCCATGGCGATGAGCACGAGGGGAACAAGCAGGATCATGCCGAGCGTCAGCGCGAACGCCGAGCCGAAGATGAAATAGTGCCCGTTCCAGAAGGCGAACACGGTGGCGGCCCAGGCGCCGACGCCGTTGGCGGTGGCCGACAGCAGGAAGGCCTGTCTTGCGGTCGGCTGCTCCAGCCGCAGGATCGGCAGCGAGAGGAGAACGCCGACCAGCAGCGCGACCGTCATCAGCTTCCAATAGTCGGGATTTTCCACCGGTCCGGTCCAGGCGAATTTCGGCTCGCGGCTGGCGTTGAGGATGCCCCAGTACGGACCGACGCCGCCTTCGAAATATTTCCAGGGCTGATCGATGGCTTCGACGATGTTGTATTCCATGCCGATGGCGTCGGCGCGGCTGACGAAGTTGCGCAGCGTCAGGGCCTGCTGGAACGGACCGGGGTCGGCGTTGCGTAAATTGTAGCCCGCGCTCGGCCAGCCGAACTCGGCGATCACGATGCGCTTGCCGGGGAACAGGTTGCGCAACAGATTGTAGCGGTCGACAGCCTGGTCGACCGCCTGGTCCGAGCGGAAGTTTTCCCAGTAAGGCAGCACGTGGGCGGCGATGAAATCGACGTTGGAGCCGAGGTCGGGATTGTCGCGCCAGATGTTCCAGATCTCACCGGTGGTCACGGGCACGCGGACCGCGCCCTTGACCTTCTTGATCATCTCGATGAGGTCTTCGACCTTCTGCTCGCCGCGGTAGATCACCTCGTTGCCGACGACGACGCCGTTGACGTTGCTGTTCTTGCGGGCGAGCTCGATCGCGGCCTTGATCTCGCGCTCGTTACGATCCTTGTCCTTGTCGATCCAGGCGCCGACGGTGACCTTGAGGCCGAACTCGGCGGCGATCGGCGGCACCAGTTCGACGCCGCCCGTGGATGAATAGAGGCGGATCGCGCGTGTCATCGTCGACAGCGTCTTCAGGTCGGCGCGGATTTTCTCCACCGTCGGAATGTTGTCGATGTCCGGATGGGCCGAGCCCTCGAACGGCGCGTAGGAAACACTGGGCAGCAAGCCCTTGAAGTCGGGCGCGGGTTCCTTGTCGCGCAGGACTCCCCAGAGGCCGGCGTGGAGCGCGGACACGAGCAACAGAACGGCGGCGACAACGCGCATCGCGGCTAAACCAAAAGGGGCTGAGGTGGCAGGGAAGCGGATCCGACCCCGAGATCCGACCGAGTCCGCGGCAAATGGAGCATATCTCTGTCGCGAAGTTTCACAACTGTCATGGCCTCATGACCGTATGAGGGCGTGGCCAGTTTCGGAGTGCGCGGCAGTGCCAATTGCGTCTATGGCCGACCGTTCCTGAACGCGGGCTGAAGCCACCCGCGGCTATTTCGGGGGCGCCGGCGATGGGCTTGCCGCAGGCGAGGGGCTCGCGGCTGGTTGTGGCTGCGAATTGCCGGCGGCTGGTGCCGCCGGCTGGGAGGCCGCGGCTGCCGCCTGCTGCGGCTGGGAGGCCGGGTTGATCCAGCAAGCATGCACACGGCTGTCCAGGGTCTCGGCGACCTTGGGATCGATCTGACCGCCGAAGCGGGTCAGGCAGCGGAAGGCGGCCTGGATGTGGCCGCCGGGGCAGCCGAAGCGGTCGTAGAGGTCGAGATGGCGGAATGCGGTATCGAGATCATCCCGCCACATCAGCCGCACCACGCGCCGGCCGAGCCAGACGCATTCGGGGTTGCCGGCCGGGCCGTTGATGACTTGGGCCGCTTCGGCGAACTCGTCGGTGCGGCGCTGGTTCTGGGCGGCATCCTTGGCGGCGTCGGCGGGCTGGGCGGCTGCCTTGCTCTGGTCCGGGGCGGGCGTGCCGCTCTGGGCGGAGGCTGCACCCAGACCGACCATGACGAGAAGGGAGGAAACGGCCAAGGTGGCGGCCAACTGCCGCAGGACCGCATTTCGTAACTCGAACACCCGTTGCCGCATGAATTCCCCAATATATTCACTGACCGTCCGCGCCAGGACCTCGCGGACCCGCCGGTGATGGCGTCCAAATGGGTCTCCAATGCGGCGGAAAAGTCCTTCCGAGTCCATGGCCTGAATTTCGAATTTTGTCCAGCAAAGTCACGATCCTAGGCCGCTGTCGTACGGCCGCAGGTAAATTCCTCGGGGGAGGGATGGATCCATTCCGGAGTCACCCCTTGGCAGATGGCGTGCGAGCAGGTAATCGACGGCCCTTCGCGGAGGACGGAACCGATTTCTCTTCGTACGCCACTGGCGCTTCTGCTCGTTTCCCTGGGTGCGATTGCGGCCGTGTGGTGGTGGCTTGCCACGCCGATCACGCTCGCGCGCGCCCCGATCGATCCCGCCGACAAGGTCCAGTGCGTCTCCTACGCGCCGTTCCGCGGCGAGCAATCGCCCCTGAACGCATGGACCCATATCGAGGCCGACCAGATCGAGCAGGACCTGCGCCAGCTCAAGGAGATCACCGACTGCGTCCGCACCTATTCGATGGAGAACGGGCTCGACCAGGTGCCGGCGATCGCCGCCAGGATCGGCGGGCTGAAGGTGCTCCAGGGCATCTGGCTCTCCAGCAACCGCACCAAGAATTTCGAGCAGGTCGCACTCGCCATCCGCCTGACCAAGGATTTCCCCGGCATCATCACCAGCGTGATCGTCGGCAACGAGGTGCTGCTGCGCGGCGAGATGACCACAGGCGACCTCGTCTCCATCATCCGCTCGGTCAAGGCGCAGGTCGGCGTGCCGGTCACCTATGCCGACGTCTGGGAGTACTGGCTCAGGAACCGCGAGGTCTATGACGCCGTCGACTTCGTCACGATCCACATCCTGCCCTATTGGGAGGACATTCCGGTGCGCGCCAAGTTTGCCGCCGCCCATGTCGAGCAGATCCGCGAACGCATGGCAGTCGCGTTTCCCGGCAAGGAGATCCTGATCGGCGAAACCGGCTGGCCGAGCGAGGGGCGCATGCGCGATGGCGCGCTGCCGTCGCGCACCAACCAGGCGCGCGTCGTCTCCGAGATCCTGAGTCTGGCGAAGGCGCAGAAATTCCGCGTCAATCTGATCGAGTCCTACGACCAGCCGTGGAAGCGCAAGCTGGAAGGCACCGTCGGTGGCTATTGGGGCCTCTACGACTCGGTGCGCCGGAGCCTGAAATATCCGCCGGGCGAGCCGATCAGCAATTTCCCGTACTGGAAATGGTACATGGGCGCCGGCATGGGCCTCTGCGTGCTGGTGTTCGCGGTCGCCGGCCTGACATTGCGGCGCAGACCCTGGACGCCGCGCTTCTCGGCCTGGCTCGGTGTGGCGATCTCGGCGACCTCAGCGGGCATCCTGCTCGGGATCGGCGCCGACAAGATGTACTATGAGAGCTATGGCATCGGCGGCTGGCTGCTCTGGGGTGCGCTGCTTCTGGCCGGTATCCTGTCGCCGATCTTCTGCGCGCAGGCGATGGTTATCGGCCGCAGCCTTCCGACCTTCCTCGATCTGCTTGGTCCGCGCGAGGGCCGGAAATGGTCAAAACTCACCGCCGTGCTCGGTCTCACGCTGGCGGTGAGCGCGGTGATCGCCGCTCAGACCGCACTCGGCTTCGTGTTCGACCCCCGCTACCACGACTTCCCCTACGCCTCGTTGACGATGGCGGTAGTGCCGTTCGCAGCTCTGATGTTGAATCGGCCGCAGATCGGCCAGCGTCCGATCGCGGAGTCCGTATTCGCCGGCGTGCTGACGCTGTCGGCCGCCTACGTGCTCATCAACGAGGGCCGCGACAATTGGCAGTCGCTGTGGACCTGCGCGATCTATCTGTTGTTCGCACTCACGCTGTGGCGGGCGCGGGCCGAGCAAATCCAAGGATGAACAGGCCGATCGCCAGGCCCGACAGCACGACATTGTAGAGCACGATGCCGAGGCCGGCGGCGATGATGCCGACGGTGAGCAGCACGATCGACGGCCGCATCAGATTCAGCGTCGCCACCACCAGCGCCACGATGCCGAACACCGAATTCTTGAACAGCACGGTCGAGACCGCGCGCGCCTTGCAGATCGGCGTCTGAAGTCCGGCGTCGCAGGCGAGCCCGACAGTCGAGTTCTCGATGCCGAGATAGCGCAGATAAAGCGCATAGCCGACGGTTGCGAAGCCGACGACGATCAGGAACTGCACCTGGTAGGGCGTGAGGCGGAAGGGCTTCTTTGTCATGGCGGCAATATGGTCGGGATGAAGGGAGGGGGCAACAGGGGAGGTGGAGATTTCTGTTCGACTCCGAGCTATCAACCCTGGCGTTTTTGCGTCTGTCGGCTCTGTTCGCCCAACCCGCGTTCATACCTTTCAGCCAATGCAAGCAATCGCTTCTTGATGTAGGGATCGGCTTGGTCCGCCAGTTCGCGGATCAACGCGAGGTGCTCCCGCAGGAAGTTTTCGTCCGTCATCTCCGCTCCGAATCGAGGTCGTCGCGGATACTGCCGTTTTGTCGCCGGCGCGTTCGTATCATTTGGTACGTTGACCCGACCGATATCGCCGGTGCGGAAGCGGGCCTCGTGTTCCGGACGCGCGTCGCTCCAGGACCCGCGCGAATACCTACCGCCTGAAGAACGACGACAACGTCGATCCCGCGGACGCCGTCTCCGGCTTGGTTTGAGCGGCCGGCTGCGGAGCCGCTGGTGCCGGCGCGGGCTCCTCGCGCTTCGATGAGCGTTTTGTGGAGTAGCTGCGGCGGTGCTTGTCCGGTTTTGCGGTCGGCGCGGGGGCAGGGGCAGTCTCGGCTTGCGGCACCGGGTCCTGGGTCTTGTCGGAGTTTTTCTCCTGAACCCTGTCCTGCGTCTTTTCCTGCCCCTTGTCTTGCCCCTTATCCGAGCCGCGCAGTGACAGGCGCTGGCCGTCGAACACGGTGGTCTCGCAATGGCGGTCGTTTTCGGCGAGGCCTGCGCAGAGTTTTGCGGCGGCGGCGGCGTTGATCAACGGGCCGGCCCCTAGGCGAAGCTGCATGCCGAGGCCGGTGCTGCCTTCCTTGATCATGATGATCGGCCGCAGCGCTGCGATCTCCGGATTGGACTTGCTCAGCCCGCGCCAGAGCGCGCGCAGGCCGTCGAGCGAGTTGGCGCCGCCGAGTTCGATGGCGAAGCGCGTTTGCTGAACTGCGATCGCGGGAGCCTCGCTCTCGGTTGCTTCCGGCGGCTTCGCCGCCACAGCAGCGACTTCGGTCGGAGCGGGCGCAGGATCAGGCTTTTTCTCAACGGGCTTTTCAGCGGCTTCAGGCTGAATCAGTTTCGACGCGGCCGGATCGGGCGGCGCCATGATCGACTTGGACGGCACCAGCGGAAGCATCGGCAGTGCCGACGTTGTCAGCGGCGCCTGCGACATCAGCGAAGCTGCGGCCGCGCTCTGTGGCGGCGGGCTCGACGGCTCCTTTGCGGCGTCCTTCGACGAGTCCTTGGCGATCTCGATGCGCGACTTGTCGCCGGCAGCGGCCGGTGTCGAGGCGACTGGAGCAACGGTGGGAGCCGGCGGCCCGACCAAAGCGAGCGCATCCGGCGACTTCGAGGCGGGCGCCTGCGGCGGTGTGGTCGTCTGCCTGGCGAGGGCGCCGGTGACGGAATCGAGCCCTTGCTCGAGCACGGTGACGCGCGAATAGAGCCGGTCGCGATCGGTGTTCAGCGTCTCGATGGCGGAGGCGAGCCGACGCGCCTCGTTCTGGCTCTCCTTGGTCAGGATCTGGAGCCGGTCGGCCTGGCGCGCGAGATCAGCGGCCGCAACCTGGTCGCGCCGCCAGCCGAGCTGGGCCTGGTTGGCCAACACGGCAACCACCACGGCGCCGACGGCCGCCACGCTCCACGCGCCCAGCCGCCACATCATGCCGCGATCGAACGAACTCTCCTCGGCCACAAGTCCGGAGAACAGCCCGCCGGTCTCCTTGTCGCCGAAGGCATCCGCCAGTGGATCGGAATCCTTTTTCATGAACGTTTAAGTGCCCAGCCCCTGTCCGGCTTCCCCGAATCAATCAGGGAACATTAGCAGTAAAAGTGCGTCCCACTTGAACTCCGGGCGTTTGCGGGGGTAGCAAGGCGACAGCTCATGAGCGCAGCCTGCCGCCCGCCGGCGCCAATTGATTCGGCCGTATCTGACAGGATTTCGATGACCGCCCGTTCCAGCCTCACGATCGTGCTTGCCGCCGGCGAAGGCACGCGTATGCGCTCACAGCTGCCGAAAGTGCTGCATCCGGTCGCACACCAGAGCCTGCTCGCCCACGTGCTCGCCGCGTCACCCAGGGGAACCGGTACCTCGCTCGCGGTCGTGATCGGACCCGACCATCAGGCGGTGGCGGACGAGACAAAGCGCATCCGCCCCGACGCGCTCACTTTCGTGCAAAGTGAACGGCTCGGCACCGCGCATGCGGTGCTGGCGGCGCGCGAGGCCATTGCGCGGGGCGTGGATGACCTGCTGATTGCGTTCGGGGACACGCCGCTGATTTCGGCCGAGACCTTTGCACGGCTGCGCGCGCCGCTCGCCAAGGGCGCTGCGATCGCCGCGCTCGGTTTTCGCGCCGCTGACCCCACCGGCTATGGCCGCTTCATCGTCGAAGGCGACCGCCTGGTCGCGATCCGCGAGCAGGCGGATGCCAGCGCCGAGGAGCGCAAGATCGATCTGTGCAATGCCGGCGTGATGGCGATCGACGGGCGGCGCGCGCTGGCGATCCTCGACAAGATCGGCAATGCGAATTCCAAGGGCGAATATTATCTGACCGACGCGGTCGGCATTGTCAGCGAACAGGGATGGGATGCCGTGGTGATCGAGACCAGCGAGGACGAAGTGCGCGGCATCAACACCAAGGCGCAGCTCGCCGAGGCAGAAGCCGTGATGCAGGCCCGCCTGCGCAAGGCTGCGATGGAAGCCGGCGTGACGCTGATCGCGCCGGAGACCGTGTATCTGTCCGCTGACACAATGTTCGGCAAGGACGTCACCATCGAGCCGTTCGTGGTGATCGGCAAGGGCGTCTCGATCGCCGACGGCACGGTGATCCACTCGTTCTCGCATATCGTCGAGACTACGCTCGGCAAGAACGTGTCGATCGGACCCTACGCGCGGCTGCGGCCCGGCACCTCGCTTGGTGACGGCGCCCGCATCGGCAATTTCGTGGAGACCAAGGCGGCGACGCTCGAGGCCGGCGTCAAGGTCAACCATCTCTCCTACATCGGCGACGCCACCATCGGCGCCAATTCCAACATTGGCGCCGGCACCATCACCTGCAACTACGACGGCTTCAGGAAGCACAAGACTGTCATCGGGCAGGGCGCCTTCGTCGGCACCAATTCCTCGCTGGTCGCACCGGTGACGATCGGCAATGGCGCCTATATCGGCTCGGGTTCGGTGATCACCCGCGATGTGCCCGACGACGCGATGGCGCTGGAGCGCAGCCCGCAGACCATCCGCGAAGGCGGTGCTGCGCGCTATCGCGAGATGAAGGCGCGCGGCAAGAAGCTCGAGAAGTGAGCGGCCGAGTGCCGATCCTGATCGGTGTTGCTAGGACTGCGCGCGCATGGGCGATGACGAGGACTGGTATCTGATCAAGTTTGTCGTCGAGCGCGTCATCACGCCGCCGGGACAATGGGTATTGGAACAGCTCGGCGACCCCCGCCCAACCGAGATCGCATCGCTGTTCACCGGGCTGGCATTCTGGGCGTTCGTTGTCTTCCTCGTGTTCGCCCTGGTGCTGGGGTGGTGAGACTTCCCCTAGTCGTCGTCGGCGACTTCCGAGAACATCGCCCGCTTCAAGCGCCAGCCGCGCGGCCTGGCGCGCTTGACCGGTTCGCCGGCGGCCTGCGTGACGAGGACAGGCTTGCTTTCCCTGCCTCGCTCCATGGCGCGCTGGGGCGGCGGCCAATGCGCAAGGTGCGTGCCCGTGGTCTCGCTTGCGTGCACGAACGTCGATGACAGGCCTTTGCGGTCGGACGAGCCTTTCATGGCCTTACTCCCCTTGCAGGGAAATCGTTGGCCAAATTCATTGACAACAAGTTAATACGCGCGGTCTAACGTCGGCCAATTCGACGCGGGGCGAAGCAGGAGACGAACCTGCGCTCGCTGTCTCAATCGGCAATAATTATTGAGTATCTGGTTCCTTAGGAACTTCGCTAAAAACCGGGCGCGTCGTTTAGGCGATTTTTCGACGATTTGGGGGATAGTGATCCGCATGTGCGGGATTGTCGGCATTCTCGGGCGCGAACCGGTTGCAGAGCAATTGGTGGATTCGCTCAAACGTCTTGAATATCGCGGCTACGATTCCGCGGGCGTCGCCACGCTCGAAGGCAAGCATCTCGAGCGCCGCCGCGCCGAGGGCAAGCTGAAGAATCTGGAGAAGCGGCTCGAAGCGGAGCCTCTGAAGGGCACGACCGGCATCGGTCATACCCGCTGGGCCACCCACGGCAAGCCGACCGTCAACAATGCCCACCCGCACGCGACCGAGCGCGTCGCGGTCGTCCACAACGGCATCATCGAGAATTTCCGCGAGCTGCGCGAGGAGCTCGAGAAGAAGGGCGCGGTGTTCCGCACCGAGACCGACACCGAGATCGTACTGCATCTGGTCGACGATCTGCTCGCGCGCGGCAACAAGCCGGTCGAGGCGGTGAAGCTGGCGCTGGCGCGCTTACGCGGCGCCTTCGCGCTTGGCTTCATCTTCGCCGGCGAGGACGACCTCATGATCGGCGCCCGCAACGGCCCGCCGCTCGCGATCGGCTATGGCGACGGCGAGATGTATCTCGGCTCCGATGCCATCGCGCTCGGCCCGTTCACCGACACGATCAGCTATCTCGAGGATGGCGACTGGGTCGTGCTGACCCGCAACAGCGCAGCAATTTTCGGCAAGGACGGCCAGGCCGTCCAGCGCGACAAGATCAAGCACGCAGCCTCGACCTCGTTGGTCGACAAGGCGAATTATCGCCACTTCATGGCGAAGGAGATCCACGAGCAGCCGGAAGTGGTCGGCCACACCCTGGCGCGCTATGTCGACTTGGCGACCGAGCGCGTCTCGCTGCCGGTCAAGCTGCCGTTCGACTTCAAGAACATCCAGCGCATCAACATTACGGCCTGCGGCACCGCGAGCTATGCCGGCTTCGTCGCAAAATACTGGTTCGAGCGCTTTGCGCGCGTGCCGGTCGAGGTCGACGTCGCCTCCGAATTCCGCTACCGCGAGGCGCCCTTGCGCAAGGGCGATCTCGCCATCTTCATCTCGCAGTCGGGCGAGACGGCCGACACGCTGGCGGCGTTGCGCTATGCCAAGGCCGAGGGCGTGCACACGGTTGCCGTCGTCAACGTGCCGACCTCGACGATCGCGCGCGAGAGCGAGACCGTGCTGCAGACGCTGGCCGGCCCCGAGATCGGCGTCGCCTCGACCAAGGCCTTCACCTGCCAGCTCATGGTGCTCGCGAACCTTGCCATCGCGGCCGGCAAGGCCCGCGGTGAGCTCTCCGACGAGGACGAGACCAAGCTGGTCCATGGCCTCGTCGAGATCCCGCGCCTGATGTCGGCTGCGCTCACCACCGAGCTGCAGATCGAGAAGCTCGCGCGTGAGATCGCCAAATCGCGCGACGTGCTCTATCTCGGCCGCGGCACCAGCTTTCCGCTGGCGCTCGAGGGCGCGCTGA
Source organism: Bradyrhizobium sp. 21 (assembly GCF_023073335.1). Lineage (GTDB taxonomy): Bacteria > Pseudomonadota > Alphaproteobacteria > Rhizobiales > Xanthobacteraceae > Bradyrhizobium. The sequence continues at coordinate 148,781 of NZ_JADPJG010000008.1, read as the reverse complement.
AGCTGAAGGAAATCTCCTATATCCACGCTGAAGGCTATGCCGCCGGCGAGCTCAAGCACGGGCCGATCGCGCTGATCGACGAGACCATGCCGGTCGTCGTCATCGCGCCCTACGATCGCGTGTTCGAGAAGACCGTCTCCAACATGCAGGAGGTCGCCGCCCGCGGCGGCAGGATCATCCTGATGACGGACGCCAAGGGCGCGGAAGAGGCGACGGTCGAATCGCTCGTCACCATCGTCATGCCGGACATGGCGGCAGCCTTCACGCCGATGGTCTATGCGGTGCCGGTGCAGTTGCTCGCCTATCACACGGCGGTCATCATGGGCACCGATGTCGACCAGCCGCGCAACCTCGCCAAATCCGTGACCGTGGAATAGGCAGAAGGGATCGGTCGCGCTCTTCCAAAACCTGCTAGAAGCCCCTAGCTTGATTTGAGCGACCGACCTGGAACCCGAATGACCACCCGTGACGACGCGCCTGCGCCTCTTGATCCCCTGCCGGAGCCGCATACCGGCCTGATGGGCCGTTTCCGGAGATATTTCCTGACCGGCCTGGTCGTGACGGGGCCGATTGCGATCACCCTCTATCTGGTCTGGTGGTTCGTCACCTGGGTCGACGGCGTGGTGCGGCCGTTCGTGCCGCTGGCCTATCGGCCCGAAACCTATCTGCCCTACGTCATTCCCGGCTGGGGACTCGTTGTCGCATTCTTCACGTTGACGCTGGTCGGCTTCCTCGCCGCCAATTTGATCGGCCGGACGCTGGTCGATGTCGGCGAGACCTTCCTCGGCCGCATCCCGGCGGTGCGCGCCATCTACCGCGGCCTGAAGCAGGTGTTCGAGACGCTGTTCTCGGGCAAAGGCTCGAGTTTCCGCAAAGTCGGCCTGGTCGAGTTTCCCTCGCCGGGCATGTGGTCGATCGTGCTGATCTCGCAATCGCCGAACGAGGACATCTCCCGCAGCCTGCCGGGCCAGGAGGACCACGTCTCGGTGTTCCTGCCGTGCTCGCCGAACCCGACCACCGGCTTCTTCTTCTACGTGCCCAAGAGCAAGATCATCGAGCTCGACCTCAGTACCGAAGACGCAGCCACGCTGATCATGTCGGCCGGCGTTGTGCAGCCGGGGCAGGCGCCCGACCCGAAGAAGGCGGCGGCACTCGCGGGCATGGCGAATGCCGCGCGCATTGCCAACGCCTCGGCGCTCCATCCCCAGCCCGCGAAGGTGGAGTAGGGCCATTCCTCCCAGGGATGGCCGCCGGTCACGCGGGCGTGGCGTCCTCTGCTAGTCTCCGGTTGAACCGAGCGGGTTGCTCGACATTCGAACTGGAGTGCACGATGTCCAAAACGACGTCAAAGACCATCGCGATCCTCGCACCCGGTGCCATGGGCAGCGCCGTGGCCCGCCGCCTCGGCGAGCACGGTGCGCAAGTGCTGACGTCGTTGAAGGGTCGGAGCGAGGCGACGCGCAAACGCGCGGCGGATGCCGGCATGATCGGCGCCGAGGACGACGCGATCGCGGACGCCGACATCATCCTCTCGATCGTGCCGCCGGGCGAAGCCGTAGCGCTCGCCGAGCGGCTGGCGGGGCTGATCGTCCGGCGCGAGAAGAAGCCGGTCGTCGTCGATTGCAACGCCGTCAACGTCGATACCGTGATGAGGATCGAGGAGATCATCGGCTCGGCACAGGCGCCGTTCGTCGATGCTGGCATCATCGGATTCCCGCCGCAGCCCGGCGGCAAGAGTCCGGCCTTCTACATGTCTGGCGAGCATGCCGGAGAGGTTGCGGTGCTGAAGGACTTCGGGCTCGACGTGCGGATCGTCGAAGGCCCGGTCGGCGCGGCGTCGGCTTTGAAAATGTCCTATGCCGGCATCGTCAAAGGCCTCGCCGGCATCGGCTCGGCGATGGTGGTCGCGGCAACGAAAGCGGGCGCGGCCGATGCGCTGCGTGACGAACTCGCACTGAGCCAGCCGGCGATCCTGGCCCGGCTCGAAGTCGCACTGCCGGACATGATCCCGAAAGCCTATCGCTGGGTCGCGGAGATGCGGGAGATTTCCGGCTTCCTCGGACCCGATCATCCCGCCAGCCAGATTTATGAGGGTTTTGCGCGCTGGTTCGAGCATCTCGCCGAGGATGCGAAAGGCGAGGGTGCGGAAACCGACCTGATGAAGGCGTTCGCTGCGCGTGTCGCGCAGAAGAAAGCCTGATCGTCCGGTCTTACGTCACGGCCATCGATCATCTGCCGTGCACCGAATCCAGAAAACCCTGGATGTCTCGATCGCGTCTCAAACGCACGACCGGGACGTCAGCGCCATACTGCACACGCTCGGCTTCGATGACAGGCGCGCGCTCGGTCTCGTAGCGCCACGCCTCCCGCATCAATTTCCAGTCGAACTGTTCGGAGCATCCCTCCGGGATATCAGGGCGGGTCTTGTCGCGATCGAAAGCCGAGCGCCAGAGAATGCGCCACTGGCAAAGCCAGCGCGGGCGATCGATGACGACCAGAGTATCGGCGCGCGCGAGCGTGATATCGAAGGCAAGTCCCGAGAAGCTGCCGTCGACAACCCATTCGTCGCCCGCGATCGCATCAGTGACGCGCGTTCGAAAGCTCTGTTTGTCGGATGCTGTCCAGCCCGGCCGCCAGTAGAGCACGTCGAGATGGACCACGGGCAGCCCGAGCTTTTGCCCGAGATTCCGGGAGAGGCTCGTCTTTCCGCTTCCCTGGCAGCCAACGACGATTATCCGGCGCATCGCCGCAGGGTTCCATAAAGTCGGGCCCAGGGAAAGAGGACGCCTTCCGAACCCGCTTTATTACCTGGCATGTAATTGAGCCAATTCGCGGCTTGACTACTCTCCCGGTCATCCACCCGACAGGACGCATTCAATCAAGCCTCCTGTCGCGCGTGTGTCAGTGCATGAGGAGAGAGATATGCAAGTCGTGTTTACGAAGAAAGACCCGCCGCAATGGCTGCTCGGCATGTGGAAGGAGATCGACGACAAGACTTTCGGACGAGGTTTCGACTGCTTCACGGAAGACGCCGTCTGCAATCTCGGTGTCGCCGATTGGAAGGGGCGCGAAGCGATCCGCGCCAATCTGAAGGCGTTCATCGACACCGGCTTCACCGCGCTGCATCACGTCACCGAATATTGGGATGCCGGCTCCCTGAAGGTATTTCGCGGTGTCGTGGACATGACGCCCGATAATCCCTCGATGAAAACGGTGCATCCCACCATGACGCACTTCTTCTACATGGACGAGGCGGACGACACCAAGGTACGGCACTGGGTCGGCGCCGTCGGGCCGGTCGCCTTCGGTTGATCGCCTCGAACCTGCTACGATCGGCGGCGGCGCCTCGGATGAACCGACGCACCGCCGCCGATGCGCGTTGACGATGCTGCACATCGACAGGAAGGATCAGTCGGAAATGAAAGCTGTGGCCAGCGCCCTCAAGACACGCGCCAATTCCGCGGGCGCGCTCCTGCGTCAATGGCGGGATATTCGCGGCAAGACACAGCTCGACCTGTCCTTCGACGCCGGCGTCTCGCAGAAGCACATCAGCTTCGTCGAGAGCGGGCGCAGCGTTCCGAGCCGCCAGATGCTGCTCGATCTTGCGCAGGCCCTCGACGTGCCCTTACGCGAACGCAACGAGCTGCTGCTGGCCGCAGGCTACGCGCCGTCCTATCCCGATCCCGCGCTCGATACGCCTGCCATGACGAACATCAACCGCGCCCTGCAACGGATGCTGCGCCAGCACGAACCGTTTCCGGCCATCGTCATGGATCGGTACTGGAACGTGCTGATGACCAACGAGGCCGCGCCGCTGCTGTTCAACTGCTTCATCGACATGGCCGCGCGGCCGGCGCCCCGGAACCTTTTGCATCTCATGTTTGATCCGAACGGCATGCGTCCCTTCATCGCGAACTGGACGCAGACGGCCCGCGGCCTGCTGGCACGGGTGCATCGCGAGGCGGTTGGGCATGTCGTCGATTTGAGGACGAAGGCGCTGCTGGAGGAGCTGTCGCGGTACCCCGGCGTCAAGCCGGAATGGCGCGCGCCGTCGGCCTCCGACGCGATGCCGATGATCCCGCTCAGTTTTGTCAAAGACGGCGTGACGCTCGACTATTTCTCCTTGATCACGACGGTCGGAACACCGCAGACCGTGACGGCGGAAGAGCTGCGGCTGGAGTGCATGTTCCCCGCCAACGAGGCGACCGAGGCAGAGCACGGCAAGTTCTTGCGCGCGCATGCTGGGTGAGGGGGCGTCGCCCCGATCAACGTCCGCAGAGCTCCATCCGCACCGTCATTGCGAGCGTAGCGAGGCAATCCCGAGTCCCTCCGCGCAAAGATTCTGGATTGCTTCGCTACGCTCGCAATGACAAGAATGGTCGCTGCATGCAGTGGGAGTTCGAATGAGAGTGCTGGTGATCGGCGCGGGAGCGCTCGGAGGCTATTATGGAGCTTGCCTGGTCCGAGCGGGCGCTGACGTGACCTTCCTGGTGCGGTCGAAGCGCGCGGAGCAATTGCAGCGGGACGGATTGAGGGTCGTGAGCCCGCATGGCGACTTTGCCCTGCAGCCGAAGATCCTGCTGGCGAACGACATCAAGGAAACGTTCGACGTCGTGCTCGTCGGCGTGAAAGCCTATTCGCTCGACGACGCCATGAGCCAGTTTGCCCCGGCCGTCGGTGCCGGCACGATGATTCTGCCGATCCTCAATGGGTTGAAGCATATCGACGCCCTGACCGCACGGTTCGGCGCCGCGCAAATCCTGGGCGGGTTGGCGAACGTCAGTGCCGGGCTCGATGCGGACGGTCGTGTCGTTCAGTTCATGGCCAATCAGACGATCGTCTTCGGCGAGACCAAGGGGGCGTTGAGCGAGCGTGTGCTCGCGCTGGAGTCACTGCTTAAGGTCCCCGGCATCGACGCGCGCGCCAGCGCATCGATCATCCAGGATATGTGGGAGAAATTCGTCCAGCTGACGACGCTCGCCGGCATCACCTGCCTGATGCGTGCCAGCATTGGCGACATCTTGACTGTGCCGAACGGCGAGGAATCGATCTTCCGGCTGTTTGCAGAGAATTGCGCCGTTGCGACGGCGTCCGGTTTCGAACCGAGAGCTCCGTTCATCGAGTTCGACCGAAAACTGTTCACGACCCTGGACTCGCCGCTCAAGGCCTCGATGCTGCGGGATATCGAGCGCGGCTCGATGACCGAGGCGGAGCATATCCTCGGCGATATGGCCAATCGCGCCCGTGCGCTCGGCATCGACACGCCGCTCCTGGATCTGGCCCGCGCGCATGTGGCGGCCTACGAAGTCGGGCGACGAAGAGCGGCCGGTTAACCCGCCCCGATCAGCGGGATCGCCTCGTCGCGCTCGTACAGATACAGCAGGCAGCGCAGCGCCTCGCCGCGCTCGCCCTTGAGCTTCGGATCGTCCTTGAGGATGCGGAGCGCCTCGTCGCGGGCCTGGGTGATGAGCTGGGCATGCACCTCCGAGCGCGCGATGCGGTAGCCGGGCAGGCCGCTCTGGCGCACGCCGAGGACGTCGCCTTCGCCGCGCAGCTTCAGATCCTCCTCGGCGATGCGAAAGCCGTCGGTGGTCTCGCGGATCACCTTCAGCCGCGCCTTCGACATCTCGCCGAGCGGCTCGGAGTAGAGCAGCAGGCAGGTCGAGGCCTCCGAGCCGCGCCCGATGCGGCCGCGCAGCTGGTGTAGTTGAGCAAGACCAAAGCGTTCGGCGTTCTCGATCACCATGATGGTCGCCGCCGGCACGTCGACACCGACCTCGACCACGGTGGTCGCGACCAGCAGCCCGATCTCGTGGGCGGCGAACTGGCCCATCACGCGGTCCTTCTCGGTGCCCTTCATCTGGCCGTGGACAAGCCCGACGCGGTCGCCGAAGCGCTTTTGCAAACTCTCGAAACGTTTGGTCGCATTGGTCAGGTGCTCGGTGCCCTCGGCCTCGGATTCTTCGACCAGCGGGCAGATCCAATAGACCAGCTTGCCTGCCTGGAGCGCGCGGCCGACGCTCTCGGTGACCTCTTCCAGGCGGCTCATCGAGATGGTGCGGGTTTCGATCGGCTGGCGTCCGGCCGGCTTCTCGCGCAATTCGCTGATGTCCATGTCGCCGAAATAGGTCAGCACCAGCGTGCGCGGGATCGGCGTTGCGCTCAGCACCAGGACGTCGACAGCCTCGCCCTTCGACGTCAGCGCCAGCCGCTCGCGCACGCCAAAACGATGCTGCTCGTCGACAATGGCGAGGGCGAGGTCGTTGAAGATCACATCGTCCTGGATCAGCGCGTGGGTGCCGACGAGCAGGTCGATCTCGCCGACTTCGAGTTGTGCCAGCAGTTCCCGGCGCTCCTTGCCCTTTTCGCGGCCGGTGAGGATCGCGACCCGCATGCCCGCGCGCTCGGCGAGCGGCGCGATGGTCTTGATGTGCTGGCGGGCCAGGATTTCGGTCGGCGCCATCAGCGCAGCCTGCTTGCCGACCTCGGTAACGGCGGCGGCGGCCAGCAGCGCGACCACGGTCTTGCCGGAGCCGACGTCGCCCTGGAGCAGGCGCAACATGCGCACGGGTTGTTGTAGATCGTTCGCGATCGCCGCGGCCGCGTCGCGCTGCGAAAGCGTCAGCGCATAGGGCAGGGCGTCGATGATCTTGTTGCGGAGGTGCCCGTCGCCGGCATTGCGCACGCCGGCTGGCCGGCGCAATTGCGCGCGGATCAGCGCCAGCGCCAGTTGACCGGCCAGGAGTTCGTCGAAGGCAAGGCGCGACCAGAACGGCTGGTCGGGCAGGATGTCCGTGAGCTCCACCGGCTGGTGCACGCGGTTGAACGCTTCCGCGATCGGCGGGAAGTGGCAACGGCGGAGCACGTCCGGGCTGATCCATTCCGGCAGCGCGGGCAGCTTTTGCAGCGCCTGCGCGACCGCGCGGCGCAGCGAGCCGATCGCGAGCCCTTCGGTGAGCGGATAGACGGGATCGATGCCGGAGAGTTTTGCGAATCCCTCCTCGTCGATGACGCGGTCGGGATGCACGATCTGCGGGATGCCGTCATACATCTGCAGCGTGCCGGAGACGAAGCGCTTCTCGCCCATCGGCAGCAGCTTTTCGACATAGCCGGGCTTGGCGCGGAAGAAGGTCAGCACCACGTCGCCGGTGTCGTCGCTGGCGTAGACCAGATAGGGCGCGCGGGCGTTGCGCGGCGGGGGCGGGCGGTGGCGGTCGACGGTGACCTCCAGTGTCACCATGGTTCCCTGGACGGCGTCGCGGATTTTTGGCCGCGCCCGGCGGTCGATGACCTGGCTGGGCAAATGCAGCAGCAGATCGACCAGCCGCGGCGTCTCGTTGCGGCTGAGCAAATATTGCAGCAGCTTGTCCTGCTTCGGACCGACGCCGGGCAGGCTGGTCACGGCGGCAAACAGCGGATTGAGCAGGCTGGGGCGCATCAGGCGAATCTAGGATCGTTTCGGCCCGTCATGCCCGGCTTTATGCTGCGCATCCACGGCTTTTTTCGTGTCCACACGGGACATCGAGCCATGCCAAATCGAGGGCTGACATGGCCACCTCGAGTGGCTATATCACCCCGGCCCGGCACGTCCGGGCTTTTGGCGTTTGACTGGAATTGAGACATGACGGGAACGACACGATCGAGCAACGGGCTGGACGACCGCCGCAAGCGGCTGCTGTTCCGCTGCTGGCACCGCGGCACGCGCGAGATGGACCTGATCCTCGGCCGCTTCGCGGATGCCGAGATCGGCAATCTGTCCGAGCCTGAATTGACCGAGCTCGAGACCCTGCTCGAAGAGTCCGATCCCGACCTCTATGCCGCCATCACCGGTGACAAGGTGCTGCCACCTGATGTCACCGGCGCACTGTTTGCCCGCATCAAGGCGTTCCCGATTACGGACGGCAATCTATGAAACCGGGTTTGAAGTCGCCGGCCGAGCTGCTTACGCCCGGCCGCGCGCTGACGCTTGCCAATGTCGCGGAAGGCGCCGAGGGGCTCGTCGTCTCCGATCTGGCGCGGGCCATCGCGGCGCGGCCGAAGAAACCGGCCGTCAGCCTTGCTGTGGTCTGCCGCGACGGCGCGCGGATGCAGCAGCTCGAACGCGCGCTGCAATTCTTCGCGCCCGATCTGCCGGTGCTGACCTTCCCGGCCTGGGACTGCCAGCCCTATGACCGCGTCTCGCCTCACGGCGGCGTCCTGGCCCAGCGCCTGACCACGCTGGCACGGCTTGCGTCCTTGACGGGCAGCGACAAGCCGCTGATCGTCCTGACAACGGTGAACGCCGTCGTGCAGCGCGTGCCCGCGCGCGAGCTCGTCGCGGCGCAGGCGCTGTCGGTCGCGCCCGGCAATGTCGTGCCGATGGACACGATCATCGCCTGGCTCGAGCACAATGGCTACAACCGTTCCTCGACCGTGCGCGAGCCCGGCGAATATGCCGTGCGCGGCGGCATTCTGGATCTGTTTCCGGCCGGCCTCGACCAGCCCGTCCGCTTCGACTTCTTCGGCGACAGCCTGGAATCGATCCGCACGTTCGATGCCGAGACCCAGCGCACGCTGCTCGACATGCGCGCGCTCGATCTCGTGCCGATCTCGGAGTTTCAGCTCGTCACCGACACCATCCGCCGCTTCCGCATGGGCTATGTCGCCGAATTCGGCGCGCCCGAGCGCGACGATGCGCTCTACGAGGCCGTCAGCGAGGGCCGCCGTCATCCCGGCATGGAGCACTGGCTGCCGCTGTTCCAGGACCGCATGGACACGCTGTTCGACTATCTGCAAGGCGCAGCCGTTGCGATCGAGCCGCAGGCCGAGGACGCCATCCGGGAGCGCTTCAAGCAGATCCTGGACTATTACCAGGCGCGCCGGGAGGCGATGGAGCATCCGGGCGGCGGCGCCATCTACAAGCCACTGCCGCCTGACAGGCTCTATTTGACCGAGGAAGAATGGGGCAAGCGCGAGAGCGAGATGCCGCTGGTGCGGCTGACGCAGTTTTCGGTGCCTGCCGATGGTACCAGCGTCGTCGATGCCGGCGCGCGCAAGGGCCGCGACTTTGCGCCGGAGCGTAACGACAGCACCGTCAACGTGTTCGAATCCGTCGTCGCGCATGTGATGGCGCTGCAGGCCCAGCGCAAGAAGGTCGTGATCGCGCTGTGGAGCGAAGGCTCGCGCGATCGCATGATCTCGATGCTGCGCGACCACAAGCTGACCCACACCACCAGCGTCAACAGCTGGCGAACGGTGCAGGCCACCCCGCGCAACGAGACCATGCTCGCCGTGCTCGGCCTGGAGAGCGGTTTCGAGACCGACGAGATCGCGCTGATCAGCGAGCAGGACGTCCTCGGCGATCGTCTGGTGCGGCCGCGCAAGGCCAGCCGCAAGCTCGACAATTTCATCTCGGAGGTGACGAGCCTCGCCGCCGGCGACATCGTGGTCCATGTCGATCACGGCATCGGCCGCTTCATCGGCCTGCAGACGCTCGACGTCGCCGGCGCGCCGCATGACTGCCTCGAGCTGCATTATGCGGCGGAAACAAAACTGTTCTTGCCGGTCGAGAACATCGAGCTGCTGTCGCGCTACGGCTCCGACCAGACCACGGTCGAGCTCGACCGTCTCGGCGGCTCCGGCTGGCAGACGCGCAAGGCCAAGCTCAAGAACCGCATCCGCGAGATCGCGGGCGAGCTGATCAAGATCGCCGCCGAGCGGCATCTGCACGAGGCGCCAAAGCTGCCGGTGCAGCCGGGCCTCTATGACGAGTTCTGCGCGCGCTTCCCCTATGACGAGACCGAGGATCAGCTTGGCGCGATCGAGTCCACGCTGAAGGACCTCGAACTCGGGCGTCCCATGGACCGGCTGATCTGCGGTGATGTCGGCTTTGGCAAGACCGAGGTGGCGCTCCGTGCCGCCTTCGCAGTCGCGCTCGAAGGCAAGCAGGTCGCGGTCGTGGTGCCGACCACGCTGCTCGCCCGCCAGCACCACAGGACGTTCACCGAGCGCTTCAAGGGATTCCCCGTGCAGGTCGCACAGGCCTCGCGGCTGGTGCCGGCCAAGCAGCTCAACGAGGTCAAGAAGGGGCTTGGCGACGGCTCGGTCGACATCGTCGTCGGCACCCACGCGCTGCTCAGCAAGTCGATCAAGTTCCGCGATCTCGGCCTGCTGATCGTCGACGAGGAGCAGCACTTCGGCGTCACACACAAGGAACGGCTGAAGGCCCTCCGCTCGGAGGTGCATGTGCTGACACTGTCGGCGACGCCGATCCCTCGCACGCTTCAGTTGGCGCTCACCGGCGTTCGCGAGCTCTCGATCATCGCCTCGCCCCCGGTCGACCGTCTCGCGGTGCGCACCTTCGTTGCCCCGCATGATCCGCTGATGATCCGCGAGGCGCTGTTGCGCGAGCGCTATCGCGGCGGCCAGGCGTTCTACGTGGTGCCGCGCATCGACGACCTCGCCGAGGTCAAGGATTTCCTCGACAAGAACGTGCCGGAGATGAAGGTCGCGGTCGCGCACGGGCAGATGCCGCCCGCCGTGATCGAGGACATCATGACCGCGTTCTACGACGGCAAGTTCGACATCCTGCTGTCGACCACCATTGTCGAATCCGGCCTCGACATTCCCAATGCCAACACGCTGATCGTGCACCGCGCCGACATGTTCGGGATCGCCCAGCTCTACCAGCTCCGCGGCCGCGTCGGCCGGTCCAAGCTGCGGGCCTATGCGCTGTTCACGCTGCCGGCGCAGCAGAAGATCACGGCGCAGGCCGAGCGCCGGCTCACCGTGCTGCAATCGCTGGAGACGTTGGGCGCGGGCTTCCAGCTCGCCTCCCACGACCTCGACATTCGTGGTGCCGGCAACATCCTGGGCGAGCAGCAGTCCGGCCATATCAAGGAGGTCGGCTTCGAACTCTACCAGTCGATGCTGGAGGAGGCGATCGTCAACCTCAAGGCCGGCGTCTCCGAGCCTGCCGCCGACCGCTGGTCGCCGTCGATCACGATCGGCATGCCCGTGCTGATCCCGGAAGACTATGTCGGCGATCTCTCGGTACGGCTATCGCTGTACCGGCGTCTGGCCGATCTCGACAGCGAGGAGGAGATCGAGAACTTTGGCGCCGAGATGCGCGACCGCTTCGGCGTGCTGCCGGACGAGGTGCGCTATCTGTTCAAGGTCGCCGCGATCAAGGCATTCTGCCGCCAGGCCAATGTCGGGAAGATCGATGCCGGCCCGAAGGGCGCCGTCATCGCCTTCCGCGACAATTCCTTCGCCCATCCCGAACGGCTGGTGTCGTTCATCAAGAGCCATGGCCAAGCTGCCAAGGTGCGTCCCGACATGAAGGTGGTGTTCCTGCAGGACTGGGAAACGCCGGAAGAGCGCCTCGCCGGCACCACCGAGATCATGCGGCAGCTGGCGCAGCTTGCACAGAGCAAGAAGGCGGCGTAGGGGCGCTGCTCCTACTTCACTGTTGTGCCCAGAAGAATGTAATCTCTCGCTGCGGGCGGTCTTATGCAATTGTTGCTGCGTCGATCCTATTTCGTCGTGGAGAGACAAATGAATTCCAGGCCATCCGACAATTTCGAGTCAGTCCTGTTCGGTTTCGACCGGCAAACCGCAACGACTTTTAGGATATTGTGGTGCAGTTCACACGCTGAAGCTGTGTCTCCCGTTAAAGTGCCGCTGCTGACGTGTCGCTGGTGACGTGTCGCCCAGAGGGAGATCCTGAAATGCCGAGCCCCTATGATCCCGTCGAGAATGTCGCTTACACGCTGGAGCCCACGGGAGGCCTGAGCGGAAACAAGAAGTATTTGAGCACAAGGGGCGATGGCTCGTTGGTAGACCTATGGCCGCAGGTCGATCCGCAAGCGCCAAAGCGCCAGCATTGGTTGTTCGTTCGCCGGGTGGACAAGGGAGACAACGTCTACGAAATTCATGTCGCTGGCAACGTCACGCCCAAGGCGAAATACTTCCTCAGCTGCAATGATTCGGGCAATACCGTCGATCTCTGGACCAGCGAGGACGGGTCAGGCCGTCAGCTCTGGAAGCTCGTCCGATCAGACGAAGGCTGGTTCACGATCCAGGTGTTCGGCGGCGTCGGCGGTTCGCGCAAATTTCTGTCTTGCAGAGACGATGGCGGCCTGGTCGATCTGTGGGACAGCGAAGACGGCTCCGGCAGGCAGCAATGGCTGCTCGTGCCCGAAGACCTCGAGCTCATCAAGCTGGAGATGGATCAGACGCGGACCGGGACGATCGCCACGCCGGGATACGTCGATCACGTCACGTTGTTCAACCCGGGCGCCACGACACAATCGATGACTGCGCATTTCACCAAACGAGCGCAGGAAACATCCAATTTCCAGCAAGAGTACGGGATCGGGATAAAGTACGGGGAAGAGACCAAGGTCAAGGTTGGCTTCGCCGAGGAATCGGTTTCGTTTGAAGTTTCGATGTCCGCGAAATGGTCGTACGGAAAAAGCCAGACGGAGGAAGACAGCCGTACGTATGATTTCCCCGTCGTGGTGCCGCCGAAGACAAAGATGGTCGCAACGGTGATGGTCGCATCGACCAAGGCCGATGTTCCTTACGTGGCCACCGGACGATCGGCGATGACCGGACAGGAAGTGAAGATCCGCGGAACGTGGAAGGGCGTCCTGCTCGGCGACATCTCTGTCGAATACAAGTCGGTGCCGCTCACTGAAGATGCGTGAAACTGCGAGCCCATTTCGTAAGTCCGGCGGTGGGGATTATGGCGCTACGCCCACCGCCTGGCGACGGCGACCGTGCGGCGGCCAGACGCTCGTAGCAATTGCGAGGAACAGCGCTTCGCAATGTCCGACATCGAGCGATCATTCCCGGGGATGACGCCCGAGCAGCGAGCGCGCGGTCTGGGACAGGCAAGATCGATAGTGTGCCCACCACATTCGCCGTCGGAAAAGATGGTGGGCACGGCGCGTTGCGCCTTTGCCCGCCCTACGAGAGCCGTTACGACGCAGCCCTTGATGCGTCCGCTGACAGCCGCCCGAGCAACGACCTTGCCGTATCCGACGGCGACAGCGAATCCACGCTGACGACGGGTTCGCTGCGCATCTCGTGCTTGCCATTGGACGTGTGTCGCATCACCGCCGATAAACGGCGGGCGATCATGTGCGCGGTGCGGAAGTCGGTCTCCGCGAACACGACGATGACCGAGCCATCATTCTGGGCGGCGCCAAAATCCATCTGCCGCATCAGGCGGCTTAGAATACGCGCGGCATCGAGCTGGGCGCGGGAACTGCCGGGATCGAAGGCGAAGCGTGCAACCGAGAGGCCGCCGCCACGGGCGAGCGTCTGCTCGACCGCCTTGGCGAAGTCGCGGGCAAAAGCTTCCACCGTGAGCAGGCCGCTGCGCGGGTCGAGCCAGCCGCCGGCATCGATCGAGCGCAGCGTGCGGCTCAGTTGCGCTTCCATGGCGTGCTGACGGATCAAGGGCAGCGCGTTGGCGGCGACTTTCGCCGGCTCGCCCGGGATCAGTTCGAGATTGGGCAGATCGTAAGTCTGCGTGAGCTGATGCGCGGTGAGGACCACGGGCAGGCTGCGGAAGCGGGTGTCCTCGGCGAGCACCGTGAGGAAGGCATCGGTCACCCGGGCCGTGAAACCCTCGGCCAGCACGACGCCGTCGAGGTCGCGGGTGTTGAGATGTTTGGCCGCAGCCTCGATCGAGAGCGCGCCGATGACGCCGAGGCGCTCGCCGAGCGCGACGGAGAGCGCAGGGTAGGCGGCGCCGCGGCCGATCAGGAGCACTGTGGCATCGCGTGTGGGATCGGCCTCCGGCAGCGCGACTTTGACCTCCGGCAGCCGGCGCAGCACCGTGGCATGAAGCGTGCGGATGCGCAGCGCGGCGCGAAGCCGCGCGATCAGGCGGTCGGAATGGCCGCCGCGCGTGGAGAAGGGCAGGGCGTTGTGCGGGAGGGCGCCTGCTGCGTCCAGCACCACGAAGGGAAGATAAGGCGATTGCTCCGCGATCTTCTTTGCGAGCAGCGCCAGATGCGGCTCGTGCCCGGCATGCATCGCGGCGAGAACAACGGCCGGCTGCACCTGCTCGACCGCGCGTGCCGCGCCGGCCCAGCCGGTGTCGACCACGGGGAAGAATCGCGCCTCGTCCAGCGCCGCAATGAAGGCCGGCCGCTCGGCATCGGACACAAACAGGATGGGGCCGGCCTGGGACATCGAGAAACTCTGATCACGCAATCGATGCCGCGCAATCTAGTCCGGCCGCCTTAATGCAGCGTCAATGGATCAGTCGAAACTGCGCCTAGACCGGCCCGGAACGGTCGCGAAAAGCTTCGACCATCAGAGGGTTAAGCCCGAGTTCGTTGAGCGCCTCGCGGGCGCGGGCATTGTCCTGGGCCCGACCCGCCAGCCGGTGACCGGAGAGCCGGTCGGGCAGCGCGGTGAGGAGGGCGCCCTGGCCGAGCCGTCGCGCCCATTCCTGGAGGTCGTTGGAGAGAAAGCGGTAGCCGCCGACGGCCATGATGCCGGAGGGCGGCGCGGTGATGCAGATCGCGCCGCTCGGGCGGTCGAGCCGCGCGGCATAGCCGGTGTCGACATAATCGCGCGGCGGCTGGGCGATCAACGTGTCGCCGACCGGCTGCGGCGGCGCGTAGGCTGCGATCGGCACCATCGCTCCGCGCAGGCCGAGCGTGCCCTTCGGCGTCAGCAGGATCTCGCCGGCGATGGAGGAGCCGGACTGCTCGCGCGGCGCGCCGTGTGGCCCGGGCATCACGGCAACAGGCATACCGTCCTCGCCGCGGCGGGCGCCGAACAGACCAGCTTCGCCGAACAGATAGACGTCGGTGAGAGGCGCATGCGGCGCGATCCAGACCTCGCTCGCCGCCACCTGTTCGGGGGCACGCCAAAGGCCGATGACGTTACGCAGACTCGGCATCCGCGCCGCCAGGTCGGCATCGCCGAGCCGAAGTGCGAGCTGCGCCGGGGCGATCAGCACCTCGCATTCATGCTCGTTGATCTGCTGCTCCAGCACGTCGTTCTCGAAGGGATGATGCAGCGCCAGCGCGCCGCCGCACAGCAGCCACACCGCAAGCGAGGAGGCGAGGCCGGCAAACGACGTGGGCGTGAACGCCGCCATCACGGTCGCGCCCTGCTTGATGTCGGCCTCCAGCGACATCGCAAGGCCACCTGCGATCAGGCTGAAATGCGGCCGCGGGACTGGACGAAAGCCTTCCGCGGTGACGTCGAACGAGATGATCGCCGCCTTGCGGCCATCCTGGATCACGGCGCGCGCGGTGCCGGGCGGGCGGGCCAGCACGTCGTCGAGCGAGGCCATGCCTTCGGGCAGGTCGCCTCCGAAGCCGCAGACATGGCGGATCGAGAAGGCTTCGGCGGCCGCATGCATGGCGAGATCGGAATAGCTGACACCGTCGACCGTGCTCATGGTGACGATGGCACGCGCCGCGGTGCGGTTCAGAGCGGCGGTCAGTTCGGCATGACGCCAGAGCAGCGGCAGCACGGCGACGACGAGGCCGGCGCGATGGGCGGCGAGCACCGTGAGCACGAACTCGACCGTGTTCGGCAGCTGGATCGCGATGACGGAATTGGCCGGAAGGCCCGATTCGACGAAATAGGCCGACAGCGCCTCGATGGCCGTGTCAGCCTCGCCATAGCTCATCCGCCGCGGCTGGTGCCCGGTCACGCGGGCCTTGTTCAGCGGGTCGAGCAAAGCGAGCGCGTGCGGCTGCCGCATCAGCGTGCGCTGAAACAGCGTGTCGAGCGTTGGCGATATTGCTGGCTGGTTCACGGCGTCACTTTGCTTGATGAGCTTGCGGCTGCCCCTTCGACCACCAGGTCTCCGGCAAATAGCCGGACAGCGAGGTGGCCTGTGGTCGTTCTATCCGATTCCAGCGCGCGATCCATTGCTCGGATACGTTAAACAGGGGGATTGTATAGAAACCGGAGATCAAGGCGCGATCGAGCGCCCGCACCGCCGAGACGAAAGCCGTATGTTCACGGGCCTCCAGCAATGCGGCGATCATGGCATCGACCGCGGGATCCCTGGCACCCATGTAGTTGCGGGTGCCCGGATTGTCGGCGGCAGCGCTCCCCCAGTAGAAAGATTGCTCGTTGCCGGGCGACAGCGACTGATCCCAGCGGTTCTGGATCATGTCGAATTCGTAAGCAAGCCGGCGCTGGTCGAACTGCACGGGATCGACCGATCGCACGCTCGGCGCGATACCGGCGCGCTTGAGGTCGCGCTGGAAGGCAAGCGCAATGCGCTCCTGGTCGCGGGTGGTGACCAAAATCTCGAAGGTGAAGGGCGCCTTGGTCGCCCGATTGCGCAGCACCGTACCGTCGAGGTCGTAGCCGGCCTCCGACAATAGCTTCAGGGCCGCGCGCAGTGTCGTCCGGTCGCGCCCCGAGCCGTCGGTCACCGGCAGGCGATAGCTGCCGTCCAGGATGTCGGCTGGGATCTGCGCGGCGAACGGCTCGAGCAGCCCGCGCTCGCGCGCATCCGCGGGGTGGCCATATGCCGAGAGCTCCGAGCCAGCAAAATAGCCGGCGACGCGCGAATAGAGGCCGAAGAAGTAGTTGCGGTTGACCAGCTCGAAATCGAACAGCAGCGTCAAGGCCTGGCGCACGCGGATGTCGGCGAAAATGGGTCGTCTCGTGTTGAACACCAGAAATTCGGAAGGTTGCGGCATGCCCGGCTTGATGGTGTCGCGGATCACCTCGCCGTTTTTCGCAGCGGGAAAGTCATAGCCGTCGTGCCAGCGCAGCGGCTCCTGCTCGATGCGGAAATCATAGAGGCCGCGCTTGAAGGCTTCGAACTGGCCGTTGGCCTCGCGAAAATAGTCGAGCCTGATCTCGTCGAAATTATAGAGCCCGCGATTGATAGCGAGGTCGCGGCCCCAATAATCGGGATTGCGCGTGAGCGTCACGCTGGCGCCGGGCTTCACGGCGGTGACGCGATAGGGGCCGGAGCCGACGGGGCCGGTCAGCGTCGTCTCCTCGAAAGCCGCGACATCGACCGCGTGCTTCGGCAGGATCGGCATCAGGCCGAGGATCAGCGGCAGTTCGCGGTCATTGGCGCCGGTGAGGTCGAAGCGGACGGTGAGGGGGTCGGGCGCCTCGGCACGTGTGACCTTGCCGTAATATTGCCGGTGGTTGGGGCGGCCATGGTCGCGCAACAACTGCCAGGAGAACAGCACGTCGTCGGCGCGGAGCGGCTTGCCGTCGGAGAAGCGGGCGCGGGGATCGAGGCGGAACGTGACAAAGCTCCGCTCGTCATCGGTCTCGACCGTTCTGGCGAGCAGGCCATAGAGCGTGAACGGCTCGTCGTTGCCGCGCGCGAGCAGGCTCTCGACCACGTAGGTCCGTACCGGCTGCACGGCCAGTCCCCTGACGATGAAGGGATTGAGGCTGTCGAAGGTGCCGAGAACCCCCCAGGTCAGCCGGCCGCCTTTGGGGGCTTCAGGATTGACGTAGGGCATGTGGGTGAAATCGGCAGGCATCGCCGGCTTGCCGTGCATGGCGATAGCGTGGGCCTCCTCCGCCCCTGCGCCGCTTGGCGGGAGCCCCGTGGCCAAGGCGACAGCCAGGACGCAGAGGCGGACGCAAAGACCCTCGGAACGGCCCTCGAGAAGGCGCTGGAACATGAACATCGGCACAGGTTGATTCGAGGACCGGCGGCGCCTGAATCCTATCACAGGGATTTTCCCCGGGCGCACGCCGTCGCGCTGTCAAAGACGCTTGTCGGCATTGATCTTTTCGTCGACCACGTTATGAAGGCGGGCAATCGCGCGAGAGCGCCGAGCCCGTCACTTATCCGCCTCAATTGACGGGGAGAGAGCCGCGCCCAAGGCGGCCAGGTTCGGCGCTTTGCAGCGGTTCGGGCACTTCCCGTTCAGAAAGGGTTTTCCGCAATGAATTTCCGTTACTTGGCCGCGCCCGTCCGGCCGCGCGGGCGACTTCTCGCCTTGTTGACGGTGACGGCGTTGGCCGTCCCGTTTGCCGCCGGGGCCCAGACCCCTGCGCCGGCCCCCGGCGCGCCCGCCGCGCACAAGGCTGCCCCGAAAGCCGCGCCCAAGGCTGCCCCGAAGGCTCCGGCGCCGGCCGCTCAGGCCCCCGCTGCCCAGCCGGCTCCCGCGCAGGGCGCTCCGGCGCAACAGGGCGCAGCCCAGCCGGCTGATCAGCAGATCCAGCTGATCTACGCCCCCTGGACCAAGTT
This sequence comes from Bradyrhizobium sp. 21, assembly GCF_023073335.1. Taxonomy (GTDB): domain Bacteria; phylum Pseudomonadota; class Alphaproteobacteria; order Rhizobiales; family Xanthobacteraceae; genus Bradyrhizobium. The sequence goes on along the minus strand of NZ_JADPJG010000008.1, from coordinate 130,579 downwards.
CTGCCTCAAGGGCCAGGACGCCAATGCCAAGCAGGTCTGCTTCACCGGCAAGGACGGCCGCATCGAGTCGGGCCAACCGGTCATCGCGGCCGTCATCATCGAGCCGGAAGGCGAGCCGAAGAAGATCCTGCGCGTGACGCTGCCGCTCGGCATGCAGCTCGTGCACGGCACCCGCATCATCGTGGACAACAATCCGCCGTTGCAGAGCCCCTATGTGATCTGCTTCCAGAACGGCTGCATGTCCGACTACGAGGCCACGCCCGAGTTCATCAACAACATGAAGCAGGGCAAGAATCTCGTTGTGCAGGCGATCAATGCCAATGGCGCGCCGCTGACGCTGCCGCTGCCGCTGGCCGGTGAATTCCAGAAGGCCTATGACGGTCCGCCGACCGATCCGAAGGTGTTCGAGGAAACCCAGAAGAAGCTCCAGGAAGAGCTTCAGAAGAAGGCCGACGAGCAGCGCAAGAAGCTCGAGCAGCAAGGCGCTCCCGGCGCGGCTCCGACCGGCCAGAAATAATCGGGGCGGCCGACGCCCAGACATGAAAAAGGCGCTCGTCTCGAGCGCCTTTTTTGCTGGCCGCTTGCGGGCGGCGAAACTTCAGTTCAGCGAGGGATTGCGTGGGCGGTAACCGCCGCCCTTGTCCTTGATGAAGATCTCGGCGACCTGGGAGTGCCGGATCGGCTCGCCGGAATCGTCCGGCACCAGGTTCTGCTCGGAGACATAGGCGACGTATTCCGATTCCGCGTTTTCGGCGAGCAGGTGATAGAACGGCTGGTCCTTGTGCGGCCGTACCTCCTCGGGGATCGACAGCCACCACTCCTCGGTGTTGTTGAATTCCGGATCGATGTCGAAGATCACGCCCCGGAACGAGAAGATCCGGTGGCGCACGACCTGTCCGATCTGGAATTTGGCGGTCCGCGCTTTAATCATTTCCCGTCGATAGACCAGGATTGTGGCCGATGCTAGTGCCCTCTTTTGGAATTAACCCGCCGTTAAGGGATAGATAGACCCCAAGCCTTCAGAAAACGCTTTATCAATGCTCGATATCCTCAATCTGGCTCTACCTTATTTCGGCTTGATCTTCGTCGGTTTCGCCTGCGGCAAGGTCAAATCCCTGCCGGAATCAGGCTTGGCCTGGATGAACTTTTTCCTGCTCTACGTGTCGCTGCCGGCGCTGCTGTTTGCGATCATGTCGAAGACGCCGTTCTCGGAATTGAACAACCCGCCGTTCCTGGTCGCGACCACGCTGTCAACGGTTGCGGCGTTCACCCTGGCGCTGGTCGTCGGCAAGGTTTTGGGCCGGCTGACGCTGCGCGAGGCGACGCTCGCCGGGCTCTCCGGCGGCTACGGCAATATCGGCTACATGGGACCGGGGCTGGCGCTCGCCGTGCTCGGGCCGAAGGCTTCGGCGCCGACGGCGCTGATCTTCTGTTGCGACAGCATCTTCCTGTTCACGATCGTGCCGCTGCTGATCGAGCTCTCAGACCGCGACCATCCCTCGCTGGTGCACGCCTTCGGCGTCGTGCTGAAGCAGATCGTGCTCAACCCGCTGATCATGTCGGCCTGCTTTGGTGCGGCCTTCGCCTCGCTCCATATCGAGATGCCGGTCGCGCTCGACCGCACCATCACCTTCCTCCAGAACGCAGCCGCCCCGACCGCGCTGTTCGTGCTCGGTGTGACCGTGGCGCTCCGCCCGTTCGACCGGGTGCCCTGGGAGGTGCCGGGCGTCATCGCGATCAAGCTGCTGATCCATCCGCTTATGGCGTTCGGCCTGATGCTGGCGTTCGGCCCGTTCGCGCAGCCCTGGGCCGCGACCGCCGTGTTGATGGCCTCGCTGCCGCCGGCGCTGAACGTGTTCGTGATCGCCCGGCAGAACGACGCCTGGATCGAATCCGCCTCCGTCGCGGTGCTGCTCGGGACGTTTGCGTCCGTGGTCACGCTGACCAGCGTGATGTGGGCGATCCAGACCGGCCGGCTGGCGTTTCCGTGAGGGCGCTTACCGGCGCCAAACCTAGCTGCGCCAATCTTATCGGCGCCAAGTCGGCGTCAGCCCCTCGCGCATCGCAAAACGCCTGAGCGGGCCGATCGCGCCGAGCAGGTGCATGCCGACGGCGCGAACCGGCTGGAGCGGCAGGAAATCGTTGAGCAGTGAGCGGTTGGCGATGTCGATCGCAAAGGTCCGGCTCAGAATGTCCGGACGCCGCGCCCGGTCGTAGCGCTTGAGCACGTCGGTGGCGCCGGGATCCTGGCTCGATGCGATGGCCTCGCCCGCGAGCCTGGCAATATCGGCGGCATCGCGCAGGCCGAGATTGAGGCCCTGGGCGCCGATCGGCGGAACCACATGGGCGGCTTCGCCGACCAGCGCGATACGGTCGCGGCCGAAGGACTTTGGACGTTCGATCGCCAGCGGGAACAGGTGGCGGCCTGGCTCCGCAATCATGCGTCCGAGGATCGAATGCGACTGCCTCTCGATGGCCGCGGACAGCTCCTCGTCGCTCAAGCCGCGAAGCCGCTCGGCGTCCGCGGGCGCCGAGACCCAGACGACGCTGGAGCGGTCGCCGGGCAGGGGCACGAACACGCAGGGGCCGTGCGGCGTGTGGAACTCGGTCGAGACATTGCGATGCGGGCGCGCGTGGCCGACGTTGAATGTCAGCGCCGTCTGCGTCAATTCGCGCCGCGTCACCGCGATGCCCGCGGCCTCCCGGCACAGCGAATGCCGGCCGTCGGCGCCCACCACGAGGCGGGCCGAGAGGAATTGTGTGGACGCCGTGCGGATCGCGACATCATCGGCTTCGATGACGACGCTTTCGGCCTCGTCGTCGAAACGGACCAGCCCAGGCAACTCGGATGCGCGCTCTTCCAGCGCCAGCATCAGCGATCGGTTGTCGATGTTGTAGCCGAAGGCGTCGAGAGCGATTTCGTGACAGGAGAACCGGACCTCAGGCGCGCGGAACAGCCGGCCGGTGTCGTCGACGAGGCGCATGGTTTCGAGCGCGGCCGCCTTGTCTTTGCAGCGTGGCCAGACGTCGAGCGTTTCCAGGAAATCGACGGAGGCACCCAGCAGCGCGGTGGTGCGGTTGTCGGCATACGGCAGGCGCCGCGCCACCAGCGCGGTCCGCGCGCCCGCCTGCGCCAGCGCAATGGCTGCGCTAAGTCCCGCCGGTCCGCCGCCGATCACGGCCGCGTCAAAGAGTGTCGATGCATCTGTCATGGAACGACATTTGACACGCCCCGCGGCAAATTCAAGCCCGCCTATATTTCCCTGATTTTATGACGAATTGTGCGACCGAGCGCCGCAATGGCTTATGTGCAAACCGGTCCCATTCTGATAGCAGAAGCCATGGATAGCCAAGAGGATTCCCTGAAGCCCACGCCCGCGATCCGCGCCGCCGCCTTCTCGGTGCACATCTTCACCGCATTCGGCGCGGCGATCGCGCTGCTGGCGATGCTGGAGGCCGTGCGCGAGCACTGGGCGGGGATGTTTCAATGGCTGGGCGTCGCCCTCATCATCGACGCGATCGACGGGCCGATCGCGCGCCGCCTCAACGTCAAGGACGTGCAGCCGAACTGGTCGGGCGAGGTGCTCGATCTCGTGGTCGATTTCGTCACCTACGTCTTCGTGCCGGCCTATGCGATCGTGGCCAGCGGCCTGCTGCTGCCGGTCGCGGCTCCCTTGCTCGGCGTCGCCATCATCGTCACCAGCGCATTGTATTTCGCCGATCTGCGCATGAAGGCGGACGACAATCATTTCCGCGGCTTCCCGGCGCTGTGGAACGCGGCGGCGTTCTACCTGTTCCTGCTGCACTGGCCGCCGCTGCTGTCGACGCTGCTGGTGGCCGCCCTCGTCGTGCTGACCTTCGTGCCGTTCCACGTGCTGCACCCGGTGCGCGTCGTGCGGCTGCGCTGGCTGACGATGTCGCTGATCGCAATCTGGGCTCTGCTCTCCCTCTACACGCTGGAGATGGACTTTCGCGTCGGCACCGGCGTGACAATCGCGCTCTGCGCGATCGCGCTCTGGATCAGCTTCAGCGACGCATTGATCCGGCTGACAAGATCCTTCGCATGATGCACCTGCTGACCAGCCCCGAAGCCTGGGCCGCGCTCCTCACCCTGACGTCGCTCGAGATCGTGCTCGGCATCGACAACGTCATCTTCCTGTCGGTGATGGTCTCGCGCATCCCCGAGAAACAGGCGAACCGCGCCCGCCAGATCGGGCTCGCGCTGGCGCTGATCTTCCGCATCATCCTGCTCAGCCTGCTGGTCTGGCTGATCGGCCTGACCGCGCCGGTGTTTTCGTTCAATGGCTACGACTTCTCCTGGCGCGACCTCATCCTGATCGGCGGCGGCTTGTTCCTGATCGCGAAGGCGACGCACGAGATCCACGCCGAGGTCGAAGCCGATGACGGCGAAAGCGATCAGAAATCCACCGGCAGAGCCTTCTTCTGGGTGATCGTCCAGATCATCGTCATCGACATCGTGTTCTCGCTGGACTCGATCATCACGGCGATCGGCATGGCCCAGGACATCGAGATCATGATCGCGGCCGTCGTGATCGCCTGCCTGATCATGTACATTTCGTCCGGGCCGGTGTCGCGATTCGTCGCGGAGCATCCGACCACGAAAATGCTGGCGCTGGCCTTCCTGGTGCTGATCGGTGTCGCGCTCGTCGCGGATGGATTCCAGTTCCACATCCCGCGCGGCTACATCTATTTCGCAATCGCGTTCTCGGCGGCGGTCGAGTTCTTCAACGTGCTGGCGAAGCGAAACCGCAGGAAAACCGGCAAATAGTCGTTCTATTTGGTGCGTCGAGTTGACAAGGCGTGCGCGATGTCTTTCGCTTGTCAGCAAGAAGAGGAGGTCAGGTGATGACCAAAGCCGTCCGTGTGCACAAGGTCGGAGGCCCCGAAGCCCTGGTCTATGAGAGCGTCGATGTTCCGGCGCCCGGCCCCGGCGAGGTGCGGATCCGCCAGCATGCGGTCGGGCTGAACTTCATCGACGTCTATTACCGTACCGGGCTCTACAAGGCGCCGGGGCTGCCCTTCATCGCGGGCAACGAGGCCTCGGGCGAGGTGGTCGCGGTCGGGCCGGGCGTGACCAATTTCCATCCCGGCGACCGCGTCGCCTACTACCACAATCTCGGCGCCTACACCGACGAGCGCAACATCCCCTGGGAGAAGCTGGTCAAGCTGCCCGACCACATCACCCACGAGCAGGGTGCCGTGCTGATGCTCAAGGGGCTGACGGTCTGGTATCTCCTGCACAAGACCTTCAAGGTCGAGCCGCATCATCGCGTGCTGATCCATGCCGCGGCCGGCGGCATCGGTCTCTTGGCCTGCCAATGGGCGAGGGCGCTAGGCGCCCACGTCATCGGCACCGTCGGCTCGCGCGAGAAGGCCGAGCTTGCCGAGGCCAATGGCTGCGACCACGTCATCCTCTACAACGAGGAGGATTTCGTCGCGCGCGTCAAACAGATCAGCCGCAACGAGGGCTGCGACGTCGTCTATGACGGCGTCGGCAAGGCGACCTTTCCGGGCTCGCTGTCCTGCCTCAAGCCACGCGGCATGTTCGTCTCCTTCGGCAATGCCTCAGGCCCGGTGCCGCCGTTCTCGATCGCCGAGCTGAACAACCACGGCTCGCTGTTTGCGACGCGGCCGAAGCTCAACGACTATGTCGGCACCCGCAAGGAACTCTTGGAAGGCGCCGACACGCTGTTTGCCGCCGTCATCAACGGCAAGCTGCACGTGCCGATCAACCACGCCTACGCGCTGAAAGACGCCGCCAGGGCGCATATCGATCTCGAAAGTCGCAAAACCACCGGCGCGTCGATCTTGAAGCCGTAGGTTTTCCGTCATCCGTTCCCGTGTCCCGGACAAGCTGCAACGCGCTGGCGTTGCGGCGCAGAGCCGGGACCCACATGGCGACACACGATACGGAGAGGTGGGCCCCGGCTCTGCAGCGCATCGCCGAAGGGAGCTGCGCTGCGTCCGGGGCACGAGACAGATCTTACGCCACCAACCTTGCCGCACCGGCTTTGGTCAAAATCCCGTCGAGGCAATTGATCATCTCTCCGATCTCCGCGCGCGCGACATTGAGCGCAGGCATGAAGCGCAGCGTGTCGAGCTGCGGCGCGTTCAGCAACACGCCGGCCTCGAACGCCTGGGCCACGATCGCGGGCGAGATCGGCAGCTTCAGGTCCAGCGCCAGCAACAGCCCGCGGCCGCGCACCTCGCCGAGACCGTGCCGCGCCGAGATTTTCTGCAGCTCGGCTTCCAGCAGCAGGCCGGTGTCCGCCACCGACTTCAGAAATTCCGGCTTGCCGACCTCGTCCAGCACCGCAAGTCCCGCCGCGCACATGATCGGGTTGCCGTTGAACGTGCCACCCTGGTCGCCGTGCTCGAAACAGCAGGCGCGTTCGGTCGCGAGCAGCGCTGCCAGCGGCACGCCGCCGCCGATGCCCTTGCCGAGCGTCATGATGTCGGGCGCGATACCGGTGTGCTCGTAGTGGAAGAGTTTTCCGGTCCGGCCCATGCCGGTCTGGATCTCGTCAAAAATGAGCAGCAGGCCATGCGCCTTGGTAAGCGCGCGCAATTCCTTCAGGAACTGATCGGTCGCAGGCCACACGCCGGACTCGCCCTGGATCGGCTCCAGCATCACTGCGACCGTGTTGTCGTTGATCAGCTTCTCCACCGAGGCGATGTCACCCAGCTTCGCCTTCTTGAAGCCGGCAATTTTCGGTTCGAACAGCGGCTCAAAGGCCTTCTTGCCCGAGGCCGACATCGTCGCCAGCGTGCGGCCGTGAAAGCCGCCTTCAAAGCTGATGATCTCGAACGCGCCGTTCCTGTGCAGGCTGCCATATTTGCGCGCGAGCTTGATCGCGCCCTCGTTGGCTTCCGCGCCGGAATTGGCGAAGAACACCTGGTCGAACGCGCTGTTGTCGACCAGCGCCTGCGCGAGCTTCAGGCTCGGCTCGTTGTAGAAGGCCGGGCTCGGCGTCAGCAGCCGCTTGGCCTGTGCGGCAAGCGCGTCGGCGATCGCGGGCGGGGAGTGGCCGAGACAGTTGACGGCCCAGCCCTGCACGAAATCGAGATAGCGCTTGCGGCTGTCGTCCCAGAGGTAGGAGCCGGCACCGCGGACGAACACGGCCTTGGGCCGAGCGGTGATGTCCATCAGCGCGTCATAGGGATGCGTCGTCATGTCGAACTCCTCTTGGGGGCGGGAAGATTCTTGGTCGGGGCTGAAAAGGGCGCGCAAAAAGCAAAAAGGCCGCACCTTGCGGGTGCGGCCTTTTCGAAAACTCTGCTGATCTCAGTGCTTCAGCGGCGTCGTCGGACATGGCGCAACCCATCATCGTCGCGGGAGCGACGACGCATGGCTTGGCGCAGATGGGTCCGGGAGCTGATCATGGGGCGCGGCAATACAGGCGAATGGCAGGGCTTGTCAAGCGGGCGTTTTGCGAAGCACAAGCCGAGCGTGCATGAGGCAGGTCAGATCCGTGGCTTCCGCGGCGTCTCGTGGTTGTGACGTCGCGCGTGACGAAGAGGCGTCTGCGTATGCCGTTGCGCGTAAGCGCAATGCGCCTGATGTCACTCGCACGATTGAATTTCATCGATCATCCGCCTAGAAACCATTACGCCTCTAGCGCGTTTGTGATCGACGAATGCGAATTGGTTTCGAACCGGACTCCCGCCCGGTCAGACCAAGAGGGGCGGGACCAACCAGACAGTTTTAGCCTTGTCCGACACGCCTTACCCGATCGACCTCGACAGCATTCGCGGCGCGTTTCCGCCGGGCATCGAGGCACCGTCCCTGTTGGTGGACTTCGCGGGCTGGCTGAAGGGACGTCCCTGGGGCAGCGTCGGCTGCTTCTCGCTGCAGGGCCAGTTTTCCGATCAGGCGCCGATCTTCGACGGCAGTCCGTTGCGCGACAGGTTTTCGCTGTTCATGCGGCTGCCGGACGGCTCGGCCGTCGGCGGCTGGTATGGCGCGGGTCTTGATCGCGACAATCCGCCGATCGTCGGTCTGGGCTCCGAGGGCGACTACGAGTTGCTGGCGCCGAGCCTCGACGGGCTGCTGGCCAAGCTGACCTCGCAGCAATTCGACAAGGCCTGGAGCGATCTGAAGCCGCATGACGAGGTCGAGCCTCATACGATCGAGCTTGCGCAATGGCTGGCCGGACAGCCGGCTGGCGACAAGACGGCGTGCGATGACGGGGCATCGGAGCTGCCCGACTTCCGCGGCTTCATGGAAAAGTGGAGCAGGGATCGCGAGGATTATTGGGCCAATCACCGCCTGATGGCCGAACTCGGCTGGCGGCTCGCGGCGCATCTGCCCAAGGGCAAGAATGCGTGGGACAAGACCCATTTCGAGGTCGCGATCGTCGGCAAGCAATATGAGGCCCACGTCCTGTCGCGCGGACCGCAGCCGTTCGAGGAAGCCGCCTCGATCGAATCCCTGCTGCGCGATCTGCGCGAGGAGATGCGGAAGGCGCAGCCCGAGCTCGGCCTGTGGTACGCGATGAAATTCGGCCTCTATGCTGACGGTCGCGTCATGCCGAATTTCGAATACGATATGCGTCCGACCATCAACGGCGAGCCCGCAAAACTGACCGAAGCACAGGCCGATCTCGCGCGCGCCCCGCGGCCGGAGCGCTGGGTGCCGAAATGGCTGGCTTGACGAAAAGCCGTCAGAACCCCGCGACGCTGCCGTGCAGATCGTACTGGTCGGCGCGCTCGATCTTGGCGGTGACGATCTCGCCGACGCGCAACGGGCGGCGGCTGGTGAGATAGACCGCGCCGTCGATCTCGGGCGCATCGGCCTTGGAGCGGCCCTTTGCAACGGTCGGGCCGACTTCGTCGATGATGATCTGCTGGCGCGTGCCGACCTTGCGCTTCAGCCTGCGCGCGGAGATCTTCTGCTGCCGCGCCATCAGCGCGTTGTAGCGCTCCTGCTTCACGTCGGCCGGTATGGCCCCTGGAAGCGCATTCGATGTGG
>NZ_JADPJG010000008.1:104655-121551 GCF_023073335.1 Bradyrhizobium sp. 21 | reverse complement strand
CGGCTCGTATTTGAAGCAGCCGAGCCGATCGATCTCGGCCTCGTCGAGCCAGTCGAGCAGATAGGCGAAATCGGCATCGGTCTCGCCGGGGAAGCCGACGATGAAGGTCGAGCGCAAGGCGAGATCGGGACATTGCTCGCGCCAGCGCTTGATGCGCGTCAGCGTCTTGTCCTGCGCCGCCGGCCGTTTCATCGCCTTCAGCACCTCAGGGCTCGCATGCTGGAACGGGATGTCGAGATAGGGCAGCACCTTGCCCTCATTCATCAGCGCGATGACCTCGTCGACATGCGGGTAGGGGTAGACATATTGCAGCCGGACCCAGGCCCCGAGCTCGCCGAGCTCGCGCGCGAGATCGAGGAATCTGGCGCGGACCTGGCGATCCTTCCACGGGCTCTCGGCATATTTGAGATCGACGCCATAGGCCGAGGTGTCCTGCGAGATGACCAGCAATTCCTTCACGCCGGCATCAACCAGACGTTCGGCTTCGCGCAGCACGTCATTGGCCGGACGCGAGACCAGGTCGCCGCGCAATTTCGGGATGATGCAGAAGGTGCAGCGGTTGTTGCAGCCCTCGGAAATCTTCAAATAGGCATAGTGCCGCGGGGTCAGCTTGATGCCCTGCGGCGGCACCAGATCGAGATGCGGATTGTGCGCCGGCGGCAGCGCGCGATGCACGGCGTCGAGCACGCTCTCGTATTGCTGCGGGCCGGTGATGGAGAGCACGCCGGGATAGGCCTGCTCGATCTGTTCGGGCTCGGCGCCCATGCAGCCGGTCACGATCACCTTGCCGTTCTCGGCCATGGCCTCGCCGATCGCCGAGAGCGATTCCTGCTTGGCGCTGTCGAGGAAGCCGCAGGTGTTGACGATGACGATGTCGGCCCCGTCATGCTTGCGGGCGAGCTCGTAGCCCTCGGCGCGCAGGCGCGTGATGATGCGCTCGGAATCCACCAAAGCCTTGGGGCACCCGAGCGACACGAAGCTGACCTTGGGCGCAGCCGCCTGTTCCATATCCAAAAAATCTGCCTGATTGATCGGCCTGAGCTAGTCCCAATTGCCCATAATTACAACCCTTTGCATGGCACCCGGCCGTGCTATGGATGAATCACCGGTGGTGAGTGAGATAATGAGCGCCGAACAGTCGCCGAAAATCGTGATCGTCGACGAAAGCCCGATCCGGGCTGCGATCCTCGAGGAAGGGTTGCGGGAGGCCGGATTCACGCAGATCGTCCATATCCGTGAGATGCAGAGCCTGCTCGCCCGTATTTATGCGGTCGATCCCGACATCATCGTGATCGACCTGGAAAACCCCAGCCGCGACGTGCTGGAAGCCATGTTCCAGGTCAGCCGCGCCGTGAAGCGGCCGATTGCGATGTTCGTGGACCAGAGCGATTCATCCTCGATCCAGGCCTCCGTGGAGGCGGGAGTCTCCGCCTACATCGTCGATGGGCTGAAGAAGGAGCGCATGAAGCCGATCCTCGACCTCTGCGTGTCGCGCTTCAATGCCTTCGCAAAACTCCAGGAGGAGCTGGAGCGCACCAAATCGCAGCTCGAGGACCGCAAGGTCATCGAGCGCGCCAAGGGCATCCTGATGAAGGTGAAAGGCCTCACCGAGGATGAGGCCTATGTGCTGCTGCGCTCGACCGCGATGCGCGAGAAGAAGAAAATCGGCGAGATCGCCCAGTCGATCATCACCGCGTCGGAGATGCTGAAATGACTGGACCGCTCCGCATAGGGTTCATCCCGCTGGTCGACGCCGCAGCGCTGATCGTCGCCGTCGACAAGGGATTTGCCGCGGCCGAAGGGCTCGAGATCGAGCTGGTGCGCGAGGTCTCCTGGTCCAACGTCCGCGACAAGCTCAATATCGGCCTGTTCGACGCCGCGCATCTGCTGGCGCCGGTTGCGATCGCATCCTCGCTCGGGCTCGGCCACGTCAAGGTGCCGATCGCGGCGCCCTTCAATCTCGGCATCAACGGCAACGCGATCACGGTCTCGCCGGCGCTTCATGCCGCGCTGATGGAGGAGATCGACGGCGACCGCTTCGATCCGCTCGCCACTGCGAAGGCACTGGCGAAGGTCGTTGCCAAGCGGCGCAAGGCAGGCGCCGATCCACTGACCTTCGGCATGACCTTCCCGTTCTCGACCCACAATTACCAGCTGCGGTTCTGGATGGCGGCGGCCAGTGTCGATCCTGACGAGGACGTGCGGCTGGTGGTGCTGCCGCCGCCCTACATGGTCGACAGCCTCGCCAATGGCCATGTCGATGCGTTCTGCGTCGGCGCGCCCTGGAATTCGATCGCTGTCGACCTCGGCATCGGCCACATCCTGCATTTCGTTTCCGACATCCTCGACCGTGCGGCGGAGAAGGTTTTGGCGGTTCGCCAAGCCTGGGCCGACAAGAATCCGGAGGTGGTTGCTGCGCTCGTTCGTGCGGCGGTCAAGGGCGCCGAGTTCATCGAGGATCCGGCGAACCGGACCGAGGCGGCGCAGATCCTGGCACAACCGGAACGGATCGGCGTCGATGCCGAAGTCATCCAGCGCACCCTCACCGGACGCCTGAAGATCTCGCCAGATGGCACGTTCCGCGAAAGCGGCCGCTACCTTCTAGTTGGACGTGAAGGGGCGGGGCGCCCTGATCCGGTTCAGGCGGCGTGGCTCTATGCGCAGATGGTGCGTTGGGGGCAGACCGCGCTGACGCCGGATGGCGTCAGGACGGCGATGGCCGTGTTCAGACCCGACCTCTACGACGCTGCTCTGGGACAGCGACAGCCTATCGAAGCTCCCGCGGCGTTTGGAGCGTTCGCAGGCCCCGCCTTCGATCCTGGCAACATTCGAGGGCACCTCGAAGCCTTCGAAGTCAGCCGCTGGAAGGCATGATTCGGGGCCGGCAACGTTTTTAGGCATCCGGGATCGGCGTCTAAATTTTAAGCCGACTGCTCGAAATTCGTGAGAGTTCCGGGACCATGATGTTCCGGGAACATCAATAATCAATTGATATTGCACATATTTTCATTACGCCCAAGCTGGCACGCAACTTGTATGTTGCACTGCGGCTACCCTGTCACAGATGTCTGGTGAGCCAAGTCCCGCAGCAACGAAGCTGACCGGACCGTTGGGTGCAGAGCCGGCTCTTGAGCCAGCCGAGCTTCTCGCGGGTCGTGCACTTATCCGTCGATACCACTGAGGTGGCTGCAGGAGCTTCGTTACCGACCATGAAAATCGATACGCTATCAGTCGACTTTACCGACGAGCAGAAACGCTATCTCGAAGGCTTCACGACCGGTTTGCAGATCAGCCGGGTCGGCCGCGGTCTCGGTGGCGGCGCTGGCAAGGCGAGCGCCGAGCCCACCGGCCCCGATGCCGTGCACATCAAGGCGCAGGACAAGGTCATCGCTGCGGGCAAGAAGCTCGCCGACCAGGAGAAGGTCAAGCGCGACGAGCATCCCTTCGACGCCTATCCGCGGCTGCGCCAGCAGGCGCTCGACAACGCGCCGCCGAGCCCCGCGGACAATTTCCGCTGGCGCTATTACGGCATCTTCTATGTCGCGCCGACGCAGGACTCCTACATGTGCCGCCTGCGCATTCCGAACGGCATCATGAAGCACTGGCAGCTGTCCGGCCTTGCCGATCTCGCCGATGAAACGTGCGGGCCTTACAGCCACGCCACGACGCGCGCCAATCTGCAGCTTCGCGAAATCCCGCCGAAGAACGCGATAAAACTGATCGAGGGCATCCAGGACCTCGGCCTGTCCTCGCGCGGCTCCGGCGCCGACAACATCCGCAACGTGACGGGGACGCCGACGGCGGGCATCGATCCGCAGGAGCTGATCGACACGCGGCCCTATGCGCGCGAGTGGCACTACCACATCCTGAACGATCGCTCGCTCTACGGATTGCCGCGCAAGTTCAACGTCGCCTTCGATGGTGCCGGCAGGATCGCCGTGCTCGAGGAGACCAACGACATCGCATTCACAGCCTTCGAGGTGAAGGACGGTTTCGGCGCCGAGCCCGGTGTCTGGTTCCGCCTCGGCCTCGGCGGCATCACGGGCCACAAGGACTTTGCGAAATATTCCGGCATCGTCGTCAAGCCGGAAGAGGCCACCGCCGTTGCCGACGCCATCGTGCGGGTGTTCATCGAGCACGGAGACCGCACCAACCGCAACAAGGCGCGGCTGAAATATGTGCTCGACGCCATGGGCCATGACGGCTTCCTCAAGCTCGTCGAAGAGCAGATCAAGAAACCGTTCGTGCGCGTGCCGGAAGAGGCGTTCGTGCCGCGGCCGGCGTCGGACCGCATGGCGCATATCGGCGTACACAGGCAGAAGCAGGACGGCTTGAACTGGATCGGTGTGTCGCTGCCGCTCGGCAAGATCACCAGCGATCAGATGCGGGGCCTTGCCAAGGTCGCGCGGGACCTCGGCGACGGCGACATTCGCCTGACCGTCTGGCAGAACCTGTTGATCCCGGGCGTGCGCGACGAGAATGTCGAGCTCGCGATTGCGGCGATCAAGCAGATCGGGCTCGCGGTTGAGGCGTCGCACATCCGCGCCGGCCTGATTGCCTGCACCGGCAATGCCGGCTGCCGCTTCGCCGCCTCGAATACCAAGCGCCACGCCGCGGAGATCGGCGACTGGTGCGAGCCGCGCGTCGAGATGGACAAGCCGCTCAATATCCACGTGACCGGCTGTCACCATTCCTGCGCGCAGCATTACATCAGCGACATTGGCCTGATCGGGGCGCGCGTCCCCGTGAACGAAGAGGACACGGTGGAGGGCTATCATCTCTTTACCGGCGGCGGGTTCGGCCCTGACGCAGACGTCGGGCAGGAGGTCTATCACGACCTCAAGGCCGAAGATGCGCCGAAGACTGTCGAGGGACTGCTCAAGGCCTATATCGCCCATCGCGCGTCTCCCGACGAAACCTTCCTGTCCTTTGCGCGCCGGCATGACGGCGAGACGCTGCGCAAGCTTGCCGATGCACAGGTGTCCGCATGAACCAGATCAGTCCTCCGCCGAAACTCGACATCATTCCCGCCAGCGCCCCGTTCTCCGATGCGCAGCGTTCCTGGCTGAACGGCTTCTTTGCCGGGCTGCTGTCGCCCGATGCCGCAGCGCCGCTGTCGGCGGAGCAGGGCGCTTCCATCATGCAAGGCGATGGCGACGACGGCGAAGCGCCATGGCATGACCAGACCATGCCGATTGCCGATCGGATGAAGCTGGCCGAAGGCCGTCCCGTGCGCCGCAAGATGATGGCGGCGATGGCACAGCAGGATTGCGGCCAGTGCGGCTATAATTGCAACGACTATGCGGAGGCGATCGCGGGCCGCAGTGAAGCGCGGCTCAACCTCTGCGTCCCCGGCGGCAAGGAAACCGCGCGGATGCTGAAGTCGCTGTACGAAGATCTGGACAAGACGCCGGCGGCCAAGGCGTCCGACAAGCAGGACGCGGTGGCAGCCCCCGCGGTCACAGTGACGATCGCCGAGCCCGGCCGCTCGCGCGACAACCCGGTCGCGGCAACTTTCCTGTCGCGGCGCCTGCTCAACAAGGGCGCCTCCGAGAAGGAGACCTATCACGTCGAGTTCGATCTCTCCGAGAGCAAGCTCGACTATGTCGTCGGGGACTCCTTCGGTGTGTTCGCGCGCAACGAGCTCGGCCTCGTCGACCAGATCATCGCGTTGCTCGGCGCCTCCCACACCACCAAGGTCAACGGCAAGACGCTGCGCGAGGTATTGACCGACGACGTCTCGCTGTCGCCGGCGCCCGACACGTTGTTCGAGCTGCTCTCCTTCATCACCGGCGGTGCCCAGCGCGAGAAGGCGCGGGCGCTGGCGCAGGGCGAGGATCCCGACGGCGATGCCGCCACCCTCGACGTCATGGCGGCGTTGCAGAAGTTTTCCGGCACGCGGCCGCATCCCGAAGCCTTCGTCGAGGCGCTCGAGCCGCTTCAGCCGCGGCTCTATTCGATTTCGTCCTCGCACAATGCGACGCCCGGAAAGCTTTCGCTGACGATCGATTCCGTGCGCTACGTCATCGGCAAGCGCAAGCGTATCGGCGTCGCCTCGACCTTCCTCGGCGAGCGCATCAACGAAGGCGACAAGCTGAAGGTCTATGTCCAGAAGGCGCACGGCTTCGGCCTGCCGCAGGATCCGAAGACGCCGATCATCATGATCGGCCCCGGCACCGGCATCGCGCCGTTCCGCGCCTTCCTGTTCGACCGCAAGGCGACCGGCGCGCCCGGCAAGAACTGGTTGTTCTTCGGCCACCAGCGCAGCGATTGCGACTTCTTCTATCAGGACGAGCTCAACGCGATGAAGACCTCGGGTCTGCTTACGCGCATGTCGCTGGCCTGGTCGCGCGACGGCGAGAAGAAGTTCTACGTGCAGGACCGCATGCGCGAGGTCGGCCGCGAAGTGTGGACGTGGCTCGCCGAAGGCGCGCATCTCTACATCTGCGGCGATGCCAAGCGCATGGCCAAGGACGTCGAGCGCGCGCTGGTCGACATCGTCGCCCAGTTCGGGGCCCGGTCGACCGACGAAGCCGTCAGTTTTGTCGCCGAGCTCAAGAAGACCGGCCGCTTCCAGGCTGACGTCTACTAACTCTGCTCGCGTCAGGGCCTGCCCTGCTGCGTTGTGGTCGTGGCAATGGATTGCCGACCGTGGAATCGGCTATTCGAGCAGCCCGATGGCGGGGTATGATATGCTGGTGCCTTATCTGAGGCAGATCCTGGGCTTCATTGGCATCACGGACATCGACACGATCCGCGCTGAGGCGCAAAGCTTCGGCTCGGCCATGGAGCAAGTCGCCGTGGTGGCGCGGACCGTTCACGCGGCCCCTCAAGTCGGGCCGTGAACCACACGAGATGGACTTGAGGGGAAACTGGCATGACGAGAGTGTTGTTGGTGGGCCTGAAGCCCGAAGCGGTAGACTATTCGGATCCCGCTCTGCCACCAAACATGAATGCGACGAAAATCCAGGCTGCCATCGATCTGGGCTTGAGGCAGATGACTGACCGAGGTTGGCAAGCGGAGGCTTGCCTGATTGAACGCGACGCTACAGCAGCTCCCGCTGTCGCGCGGCGACTGAGCGCCACGACATATGATTGCGTGGTGATTGGGGCTGGGGTTCGGCTTCCGCCAAAGAACCTCTTTCTGCTCGAGGCCATCATCAATGCGGTGCGCAAGGGCGCGCCCAACACCCCGATCGCGTTCAACACGGTGCCCGAAGATAGTGCGGATGCGGCAGCTCGTTGGTTGTCCGTGGCGCCTGATTCTTAGGTCTGTCTGTTCACGAATCCGGTCAGATCAGGTCGCTTCCGCGATGTTCGGCTACTTTGCAGGGGGGTGTTTTCGACTTTTTTGTCTGAGGGAGAGTGAGGCGCCATGCTTTGCCCCCCGGGTAGCTTCAAATCGGCTCAGAGTTTAACGAATAAGATTCTCGGAACCCGAGGGCGAAGAGAATTTGCGCCTGCGATGGGGCCGTTGGGGAGAACCCTCATCGCTATTTCTGCGGGTATCTTGCCCGCCACCCGGGTTGATCGTTCATAATCCCGCAAATGGGGCGTTGGAGATCGACCATGCGCGAACTATCGGCGGAAGCCAGGCTGCACTTCTACGCGCGCTCGCTCTCGCGTCGGACCGGGGCGAGCATGCACCATGTTGGGCTCTACAGCGCCTTCGCGGTCATCGCCGCGATCGTGTTCGGTACGCTGTCGGTGCATCCGTTCTGATCACGCCCCGCGCTTGAACGGCGCGACCTCGATCCCCGCATCCTTCAGAGCCTGACGCAAGGTCCGCGCGATCTCGACGGCGCCGTGAGTGTCGCCATGGATGCAGACCGTGTCGGTGCGCATCTTGATGACCTTGCCTGTTACCGAGACCACCGCGCCGTCCTGCACCATGCGCACCACGCGATCGGCGATCGCCTTGGCATCGTGCAGCACGGCGCCTGGCTTCTTGCGCGAGACGAGATTGCCGTCGTCCTCATAGGCGCGGTCGGCGAATACCTCGTGCACCATCGGCAAATTGGCGTCTTCGCCGGCCTTCACCAGTTTTGAATTGGCGAGCACGACGAAGATCAGGCCGGGGTCGACCGCCTTGATGCCGGCGGCGATGGCCTTGGCCGTCATGTCGTCCTCGCAGGCGACGTTGGAGAGCGCGCCATGCGCCTTCACATGGGTCACCTTGTGGCCGGCCGCCGTCGCGATCGCCTGCAATGCGCCGATCTGGTAGGCGACGAGGTTCTCGATCTCGGACGCTTTCAGGCCCGCGATTGGATGCCGGCCAAAACCGTGCAGGTCGCGATAGCCGGGATGGGCGCCGACCGAGACGCCCCGCGCCTTCGCCAGATCGACCGTCCGGCGCATGATATCAGGGTCGCCGGCGTGGAAGCCGCAGGCGACGTTGACCGAGCTTGCGAGCTCGATCATCGCGGCGTCGTTGCCCATCTCCCACGCGCCAAAACCTTCGCCGAGGTCGCAATTGAGATCGATGGTCTCCATAGGTGCTCTCCGCCTCTGATCTTGTTGTCCCTTACGGCTCCGCGGTGACCTGCCAGGTCCCGGCATCGACGGCGCTCACCGCATAGCCCGCGACGTTGGCATCGCTGAGCGCCTCGACGTTGAGTTCGACGGTGTCGGAGGAGCGCAGGCGATCGGACAGGTTCCGGATGGCTTGCGCGAACTTGCGCGCCTCGTCCTGCGCCTCGGCCATGGTGACCTCCAGGAAGCGGAACGCGGTTCCCGCCGAGGTCTGCGCGAGGCGGCCGACGTCGGCCGTGATCACGGTTGCGATCTTGGGATAACCGCCAGAGGTGCCGCGATCCATCATCAGCGCGATCGGCGCGCCGTTGCCGGGCACCTGGATGCTACCATTGACCGTGCCGTCGGAGACGATGTTGTGGCCGTGCAGATGCTTGATCGCGGGGCCTTCGAGCCGGTAGCCCATGCGGTCGGAGGTGGCCGAGATCTTCCACTCGCTGTCGAGGAACAGCGCCTTGTTGGCGTCGTCGAACTCGTCGTCCTGTGGGCCCAGCAGGACGCGGATCGGACCGGTCGATGGCTTCGGCAATTCGATCCGCTGCTCGGGCGCACCGCTCGCGGCGTCGACCGTGAATTCATCGTCGGCCTGAAGCGGGCGCGGGTAGGGGCTGCCGAGCCCGGCACGGGCATTCACCGCGAGACTGCCGAACACGGGCTCGCCCTTGATGCCGCCTTCGATCGCCAGATAGGTGAACGCGCCGCCGCGGGCGAAGCCGAGCGTCAGCGTCTCGCCGTCCTTCAGAGTCATCGACGTGTCGATGGCGACCGCGCGTCCGGCGATGTCCGCATTGCGCGGGGCGCCCGAAATTGCCACGCGTACGGCGCCGTCGCGCGCGGTGAACGAGGCGCCGAACGGACCGATCTCGACAGCGGCTGCGAACGGCGCGTTGCCGACTAGCGTGTTCGCTGCGGCCAGCGCCAGCCGGTCCATCGCCCCGCTGACCGTCAGGCCATAGCGTTGCGCGCCGTGGCGCCCGCCGTCCTGAACGGAGCTTGCAGGCCCGATGCTGGCGATCACGAGCCGGCTCATGCGACCACCTGCTGGGCGACGATCTCGCCGGCCTCGGCGGCGCGGTCCTGTTCCTCGAACGTCTTGTGGTCGATGGCGAAAAACGTCACGCGATCACCGGGTTCGGTGAGGAAGGTCGGATTGCGGTGGAGCTGATAGGTCCGCACCGGGGTGCGGCCGAGCAGATGCCAGCCGCTCGGAGCGGCCAGGCACTGGATTCCGGCCTGGATGCCGCCGATCGAGATTGTGCCGGCAGGCGTCAGCAGCCGCGGATTCTGTCGCCGCGACATTTGCAGGGATTTGTCCAGGCCACTGAGATAGGACCAGCCCGGCGTGAAGCCGATCATGGCAACCTTGTAGTCGCCGGCGACATGGCGGGCGACGATGTCGTCGGGCGTGGTGTTCAGCGCCTTCGCGACATCCTCGAGATCAATGCCGTGCTCGCCGCCATACGCGACGGGGATGCGCCAGCGGCGCGTCTTGGCGGCCGGCGGCAGCGGTTGGCTGGCGAGCGCGAGCAGCTTTTCGCCGAGCGGCTCGAAGCCGATCCTGCCGGGGTCGTAATGCACCAGCAGCGAGCGATAGGTCGGCACGGACTCCGTGATGCCATCGATGGGGCTTGCCGCGAGTGCCTTGTCGAGGGCCAGCACGCGCTGGTTGGCCTCGTCATCGATGGTGCGGCTGAACTCGACCGTGACGGCGCTGTCGCCACTGGGCAGAAGGCGGGGCGGGGGAAGCGTCGCGGCCATTGGGTGTCGAGATCAGGCTGTCGGAATCGGGCTTCTGAAGACACGCGGGCTCATCCTTGAGTTCCGCGTCGCCTTGCTTCGCGTAAATGCGCCCGCAAGTCCAATAAATTAATGCAGGGTCGTGCGATAACGCTTTGTTATCGCGCCGCATAACAGACCTGCGGCCCTGCATTATTGCTGCCTTCTTGGCCCTTGACGGCACGCCCGCGCCTCGCAAGATGCGCGCCTTCTTTCCCGCCCATCCGGAGCTTGTCTGTTTCCATGTCGCTGTCCCCCGAAGCCCGCAAGACCCTCGCCGGCATCACCACTGCCACCATCACCACGGTCCTGCTGAAGAAGGGCCTGCGCAACATCTGGATGCGCGGCGCCCGTCCGCTGCGCCCGGGTCTGCCGCGGCTGGTGGGACCGGCCTTCACGCTGCGCTTCGTGCCGGCGCGCGAGGATCTGGCGACGCCGGAATCCTGGTCGTCGCCGATCTCGACCCGCACCGCCATCGAGGCGATGCCGGAGGGCTGCATCGCCGTGGTCGATGCCATGGGCATCACCGATGCCGGCATCTTCGGCGACATCCTCTGCGCGCGCATGATGAAGCGCGGCGTCACCGCACTCGTCACCGACGGCGTCGTGCGTGACGTCGAGGGCGTGCTCGGTACCAACCTGCCGGTGTGGTGCGACGGCTATGCCGCGCCGCCGTCGGTTGCGGGCCTGACCTTCGTCGGCTGGGGCGAGCCGATCGGCTGCGGCGGCGTTGCGGTGTTCCCGAACGACATCGTGGTCGCCGACCAGGACGGCTGCGTCCTGATCCCGCAGGCGATGCTCGAACACGTGCTCAATGAGGGTGTCGAGCAGGAGCGGATGGAAGCCTGGATCGTCAACGAGGTGAACAACGGCGCGGTGCTCCCTGGCCTCTATCCCATGAACGCCGAGACCAAGGCGCGCTACGCCGCAAGCAAGAAGTAATCGGGAAGGAAACGAGGTAAATCCAATGGAGATCACTGTTGCAGGCATGCGGCCGACCCGCCGCGCGCCCAAGGAAAACTTCACCGGCACCGTGTGGCAGGACCCCGTGATCATGGCGCCTGCACCAGCGCGGCTGAACTGCTCGCGCGTCTCGTTCGAGCCGGGTGCGCGCACCAACTGGCATCATCATCCGCTCGGGCAGACGCTCTATGTGATTTCCGGCGTCGGACTCGTGCAGACCAAGGGCGAGCCTGTCAGGGAAATCCGCCCCGGCGACACCGTCTGGATTCCGCCGGGCGAGTTGCACTGGCACGGGGCATCGCCGACCAATGGCATGACCCATATCGCCATGCAGGAAGCGCTCGATGGCGTCTACTCGACCTGGCTGGAGCCGGTGACGGACGCGGACTACAGCGCGCCGTTGGGTTAACCCTGTCGTGTCTCGGACAAGACGCATCGCCGTAAGGCGATGCGTTGCCGATCCGGGACCCAGAGAGTTGGGACCACGAAAACTGCTGGGTCCCGGCTCAGCGGCGCAGCGTTACACGCTGCACCGCGTCCGGGATACGAAACCTCACATCCGTTCAGCGGTCCACGTGCCCGTGCACATGGTGCCGCGCCAGGTGCCGGAGCCTGACGTGCCGCTGAGCCGGCCGAAGCCGACAGCGCGCTTGATGCCGGTGCTCAGGGTGACGTTGATGCTGCCGGCATCGGCGACACGGCCCGACGCCGAGACCATTGCACTGCTCGAGGCGATCTGACCGTTGTTGATGCCGATCGCGACGGTCGAGCCGTTACCGCAGGTCTCGCTCGACGATGAGATGCGGACATTCCATGCGCCGTCGAAAGTGCTGGCGCTGGCCTGCGCGGCCGGCAACGCGATGACGATGATTGTGGCGAAGAGAGCCTTGCGAAATCCGTTCATGACACGCCCCTTGGGTTGATCATGCGGGGATCGTGTCACGGACGCGGAACCCGCGATGTGAGGGCTGTCACGCGCGCGACGGGCTCTGTGACGTGGCGCACTTCGCGGTCGATTTTGGGGCAAAAGCAAAAGGGCCCGCGTTGCGGGCCCCTTTGTCTCGGTCAAAGTGTCGCCGGAAGTCAGTTCACGCGCGTCCAGGTCTGGCCGCCGCAGAACATGCCGCCGAAGGCGCAGCCCTGCACGCGCAGGCGATCGGTGCCTTTCAGCGCGATAGTTGAATCGTAGGTCGAGCCGGAGTTCGGATCGAGGATACGGCCGGACCATTTTGGGTCCTTGTTCTGGTCCTTGCCGGGCTTCATGTTGATCAGGACCTGCTCGCCGTTCTGGTTCGATTTCGAATCGACCGAATAGCCGCAGAGATTGCTGCCGCATTGCTCGATCCGGACCTTGCCTTCCTTCTCCTCGGTGAGCCAGACGCCGAGCGGTGAATTGAGATCGCGCGTGGCCGCGGCTGCGGGGGCCGGCGGCGCGACGGCAGCCGACTGAACGGGGGCAGGCGCAGGCGCGGGAACGGGAGGCGAAGACGGCGCCGGCGGCGCGGCTGCGACAGTCGGGGCTGGCGGCGGAGGCGGGGCGGGCGGGACTGCGGCCGCCGTTGGGGCAGCGCTTGGGGCCGGCTGAGGCGGCGGCACAAGCGCCTCTTCGGCCGGAGCAATGTTAGCCGTGGTGGACGGCGGCGCCGGAGGCGCCACGGCCACGGGAGCTTGGACCGGGGCCTGCTCGGCCGCCGCAGGCGGTAGGACGGGTGCCGGCGCGGGATTGCTGGCCGGCGGCTGCGGATCAGCCTTGGCTTGTTGCGGGGCCTGCGGGTCCGCTTTCGGAGTTCCCTTGGCGTCGGTCTTGGGGTCGGTCCTGGCCTTCTTCGCCTTGCCCTGGCCGGTGTTGTCGTAGACGCCGGGGATCGACACCGTGCCGCGGTCGGGATCGATCCGGATGGTCCGCCCGCCATAATCGAAGGTGTACTGCGCTTGCGCAGCGGTGCTTGCCAACAAAAGGAATGCGGCCGTGGCCAACAGCTTCCTCATTTCCGTCTCCTGAAAGGTGGTCCCCGCACCGGGGCTTACGCCCCGGCTCGACCGCAAAAAGTGATCTAGATCACTGTTGTCCGTATGAGTCGTCCTCCAGCCGTTACCGGTTCAATACGCCGGGAGCCGGTCCAAAGTTTGACGGGGCAAGCGATTTAAGGTCGCCCTAGTCGAACCATGCGGCGTAGATATTCCGATAGCTGCCGTCTTCCATGGAGATGTGCAGCCACTGGTCGACGAAGGCCTTCAGCGCCGTGTCGCGCTGGAGCCAGTAGGCTTTCTCGGAGAAGTCGAACGGTTTTTCGGGATGCACCGCGCAGAGCACGCCCTGATGCTGCTTCTGCTGGTAGCGGGTTTCGGAGGCGTCCGTCATCATCAGATCGGCATTGCCCTTGGCGATCTCGTCGAAGATCACGGTGTTGTCGGGGAAGACGGTGATGTCGGCGTCCTTGATGTTGGCACGCGCGAAGCGCTCGTTGGTGCCGCCGGGATTGACGATCACGCGGGTGCCCTTCTTGTCGATGTCGGTGATGCTCTGGTATTTGCCGACATCGGCACAGCGCGCGATCGGCGTCTTGCCCTCGCGCATGATCGGCGTGGAGAAGAAGCCCTTCTTCTGCCGGTCGAGCGTGACCGAGACGCCGCCCATCGCGACGTCGAACTGATCGGCCTCGAAATCCTTCATCAGCTTCGGCCAGGCCGTTGGCACGAATTCGACCTTGACGCCGAGCGCCTTGCCGAGCGCCTCCGCCATGTCGACGTCGAAGCCGCTGAACTGCTGCGTGGCCTTGTCCAGATAGGTGAAGGGCTTGTAGTCGCCGGTCATGCCGACGCGCAAAGTGCCGCGCTTGACGATCTCGTCGAGGCGCGAGGGCGCCGCCTGCTGTGCGTGGGCCGAAAGATTTGCCAGCAGGACCACGGCCAAAGCCGCTACGATTCGAACGGTCATTCGAACGATCATGTCTTTTCCACCCATGCTCGAGCTGTCATTATCCAGCTCGAGGGTGGATTTAAACCAGATGCCAGTCGCTGGCGAGACGGAATTGAAGGGAATTTTGAAGTGACGATCTCGATGTACGAGGCCTCGGTCGGCCTCTTCGTGCCCTATTTGCGCAACCTGTCCGCACTGCTCGACAAGGGCGTCGCCTATGCGGAGACCCGCAAGTTCAATCCGGCTGTCCTGCTCGGCATGCGCATGGCGCCGAACATGTACGATCTGGCGCAGCAGATCGGCGAGGCCTGCCGCCATGCCACGGTCGCCCCGGCCTTGCTGGCCGAGCGCGAGCCGGTGACGTTGCCAGTGCTGGAGCACGACATGGCCGGAATTCAGGCGCGCATTGCGACCTCAATCGAGTTCATCGAAAGCCTGCCGCGCGCGGAAATCGACGCCGCGTCGGAACGGAATGTGTTCTTCAGGCTGAAGAACGGCACCGAGTTGCCGTTCACCGGGCGGACGCTGCTGCTGACGTTCAGCGTCCCCCAGTTCTTCTTTCACGTGACGACGTCCTACGACCTGCTGCGGCACGCAGGCGTCGAGCTCGTGAAGAAGGATTATCTCGGACGGAGATAGAGCATGATCGGGAAAACTGTGCAGTGTTTTCCGAAGAGATCATTCTCGAGGAATAATCCCTAGGCTTCGCCCTTGCGCTCGTAATCGGCGAGCGAACTGCGGCCGGCGATCTCGCTGCGCAGCTCTTCGAAGCGCCGATGCGCCTCGTCCGCGTGCGCGTCGACGAAATGCACCGCGGCCTCGCTGGTCATCGGGCCGCTGATCACGGGCGCGGACTGCTCGCCGATGGTCTCGTGCACGTAGTACTGGCCGTCGTCGCCGCGGTGGACCGTCCATTTCAGGCGGATCGCCACCATTGGCCCGGGGCCGACCTTGCTGTAGCCGTCGGCGTCGGTGTGCTCCGGCACCAGCGGCTGCTCCTCGACCACCGGATGCTCGTCGGCAGCTTGAGGCGCCTCGCCGACCGAATCGTCATCGGTCGCCACCGCTTCCGTTTCGGTGTCGCGGACGACGAGGACGGGCTCGGGGTGCTCCAGCATGCTGGCAATGGCCGCCAGTGTTTGGTCGGTCGGGTCGATCTCTGACAAGGTCCATCCTCCAGCTCGACGCGGCCGGCAAGTCTGTCCCACTGCCGCCGCGGCCAAGCTTATTACGCGCGTTTGATTAAGGCTGAGTTTGGGCTCGATCTGCACCAAAATGGGACGCATTCTGGCGTTCCGAAGGCGGGCGGATTGGCCGCCCGCCCCGGAGGTCAGCTCAGCCCAGGACATCCTGGTTGATGATGTTCTGCCGGATGGGATCGCCGTCCAGCACACTCAGGATGTTGCGCGCGGTCTGCTCGCTCATGCGGATCACCGCCTCGACGGTGACGCCGGCAACGTGGGGAGCCATGATGACGTTGGGCAACGCGAACAGCGCGTTGCTGACCGGCGGTGGCTCCACCTCAAACACGTCGATGCCGGCGCCGGCGAGCTTGCCGGAGACGAGCGCGTCGTACAGCGCCGCCTCCTTCACGATGCCGCCGCGTGCGGTGTTGATGAGATAGGATTTCGGCTTCATCCGGCCGATCCTGTCAGCATCGAACAGGCCGACCGTCTCCGGCGTCTTCGGGCAGTGGATGGTGACGAAGTCGGCGTTGGGCAATGCGGCGTCGAGATTGGCGACCGGCTCGCAGCCGGCGGCCTTGATCTCGGCGGCAGGCTTGTAGGGATCGTAAACCTGCACGTTCATGTCCATCGCCAGGCAGCGCCTGGCGGTGCGGGTGCCGATGCGGCCGAAGCCGATGATCAGCACGGTCTTGCCGTAGAGATCGAACGGCAGCATGGCGAGCCTGTCCGCCCATTTGCCGTCCTTGACGCAGGCGTGCATCTCCTGCGCGCGTTTTGCCAGTGTCAGCATCATGAAAAGCGCCTGCTCTGCGACCGAGGGCGAGTTCGCGCTCCCTGCGACCATCAGCGGGACCCTGCGGCGAGAGAGGGCGGGCACGTCGACGGCGTCGTAGCCGACGCCGATCCGCGTCACCACCTTCATGTCCCCGGACGCCTCGAGCTCGGTCTCACCGAAGGCGGTCGCGCCGAGCGCCACGCCATGGACCGGCGCGTGGCTCTTGAGCAGCGCCTCGAAATCCTTCGCCGAGATCAGGTTCGGAAACTCGACGAGCTCGATATCGTCCCGCTGGGTGAGGAGGGCGCGCGCCCCTTGCGACAAAGTTTGTGTAACGAAAATCTTCTTCTTGTTGGTCGCCATCGCTCCCTGCCGGCTCGCGTTTTCTTGGACCGGCCTTACAACACGACGCCGGTCTCTTCGTTTAGCAGGTGCATATTGTTGAGGTCCATCGCCAAACGCATGGGAGCCCCGTCGGTAGCGCCGGCATTGGGATCGACACGGCCGCAGACGGGCGTACCCTCGAGCCCGAAATAGACCAGGGTCTCCATGCCCATCGGCTCGGTGACGTCGAGCACGGTGTCGAAGGTCTCGACGCCCGGCCCCAGATGCGCGTGGGCCTCGGTGAGATGCTCGGGCCGGATGCCGAGCAGGAGCTTTTCGGTGCGCGGCAGCGCCTTGTAGCGCGTGGCGCGGGCCGGCGGCAGTGCGAAGGCGATACGATCGGTCAGCCGGATCTGGAG
>NZ_JADPJG010000008.1:0-104582 GCF_023073335.1 Bradyrhizobium sp. 21 | reverse complement strand
GGGGGAGCCGATGAAGCCCGCGACGAAGCGCGTCGCCGGCTTGTGGTAGAGCTCGTTCGGCGTGCCGATCTGCTCGATGCGGCCCTTGTTCATCACCACCACGCGATCGGCCAGCGTCATCGCCTCGACCTGGTCGTGAGTGACGTAGACGGTCGTGGTGCGCACCTTCTGGTGCACCTTCTTGATCTCGATGCGCATCTGCACGCGCAGCTTGGCGTCGAGATTGGACAGCGGCTCGTCGAACAGGAAGACCTTTGGATTGCGCACGATGGCGCGCCCCATGGCGACGCGCTGGCGCTGGCCGCCGGAGAGCTGTTTCGGCTTGCGATTGATCAAATCGGTGATGTCGAGGAGGCGGGCCGCTTCCGTCACCCGCGCATTGATCTCGGCCTTGGGAAAGTGCTTCAGGCGCAGCCCGAACGACATGTTCTCCGCGACCGTCATGTGCGGGTAGAGCGCGTAATTCTGGAACACCATGGCGATGTCGCGGTCCTTCGGCGGCACGTCGTTGACGACATCGCCACCGATCATGATGTCGCCGTCGGTGATGTCCTCCAGACCTGCGATCATGCGCAGCGTCGTCGACTTGCCGCAGCCGGAGGGGCCGACCAGCACGATGAACTCATGGTCGGAGATGTCGAGATCGATACCGCGTACCGCCTCGACATCGTCGTAACGCTTGATCACCTTGCGCAGGGTAACGTCAGCCATGAAACTTCAACCTCTCCAGATCAGCCCTTTGTCGCGCCGGCGGTCAGGCCGGCAATGTAATAGTCCATCAGGAAGGCATAGATCACGAGCGGCGGCGCCGCGCCGAGCAGCGCGCCGGTCATGATCTGACCCCAGTTGAAGACGTCGCCCTTGATCAGCGTGGTGGTGATGCCGACGGGAAGCACGAGCTGATCGATGGATGTCGTGAACACCAGCGGATAGAGGAACTGCGCCCAGGACACCGTAAAGGCGAAGATGGTTGCCGCGATCAGTCCGGGCAGGGCGACCGGGATGAAGATCCGCGTCAGCGTCTGGAGCCAGGAGGCGCCGTCGATCAGGGCAGCCTCGTCCAGCTCCTTCGGAATCGAGGCGAAATAGCCGATCATGATCCAGGTGCAGAACGGCACGGTCAGCGTCGGATAGATGAAGACAAGCACGTACCAGCGGTTGAGAAGGGTGATGCCGGTAACGTCCTGGACCACCGCGAGCATCTTGAACAAGGGAATGAACAGGAGGCTGTCCGGGATCAAGTAGGTGAGAAAGACGCCGGTCGCGAGCGTCGCCGAGCCCCAGAACTTCATCCGCGCCAATGCAAATGCCGCCGGAATGCTGATCAGCATCGTCACGATCACGACCACGATCGAGATCATCGACGAATTCCAGAAGAACCGCAGAAACTGGTTGGAGGTCAATAGCTCGACATAGTTGGACAGCGTCGGATGAAAGACCCACCACGGATTGGTTGCGGCCGAAATCTCCGCGCTGCTCTTGAGCGACGTGATCACCATGTAAATCGGCGGCACCAGGAAGAAGATCGCAAACAGCACCAGGAAGAAGTAGGACCAGCGCAGTGCCCAGGTGCGGTCGCGGCTCATGCTGCGAAGCTTGACCTTGCGGCTGGGTCCGGCCTTGTCGATTGCGAGCGTGCTCATCAGGCTTCGTTCCCACGTTTGTTGACATCGCGCAGGATGAAGATCGCCGCGACGGCCAGGATCGGCACCATGAACAGCGAGACGCAGGCGCCGAGCGGAATGTCGCTGCTCTGGATGCCGACCTGGAACGCCCAGGTGGCGAACAGATGCGTCGTATCCAGCGGCCCGCCCGAGGTCAGGATGCGCACGATGTCGAAATTGGCGAAGGTGACGATCAGCGAGAACAGCGTGGTGATGGCGATGATGTTGCGCATCATCGGCAAGGTGATGTGCCAGATCTTCTGCCACCAATTGGCGCCGTCGATCGAAGCGGCTTCATAGAGCTGGTCAGGCACGGATTTCAGCGCGGCCAGATACATGATCAGGAAGAATGGCGCGCCGTACCAGACGTTGACGAGGATGACTGAGAAGCGCGCCCAGAAGGTGTCACCGAGCCAGGGGATCGGACCGACGCCGAAGAACGAGAGCGTATAGTTGAAGGCGCTGTAGGAGGGATCGAACAGCCACAGCCAGGCCAGCGTGCTCATTGCCGGCGGAATCACCCAGGGCACCAGCAGCATGCCGCGCCATTTGCGTTGCTTTTTGCCCGGAATGTTGTGGACGAAATGCGCGACGATGAAGCCGATCAGCGCCTTGAAGAACACGGCAGTGATCGCAAAAATGCATGACTGCCTCACCACCATCCAGAACGTCTCGCGCTTGAACAGGAAGGTGAAATTGCTGAAGCCGACGAATTTCGTCATCGCCTTGTTCAGCGTCGCCAAATAGACCGAATAAAAGGCGGGATAGAGCACGAGCAGGGCGATCAGGAGGATCAACGGCAGCGTCAGGAAGAACGCCACGGTTGATTTCCGCCCCAGCATATTGCGCAGGCTCGCACGTTTTCCGCGCGCGCTCACGGAACGAGCGAGGCGACCATGCTCAACGACGACATCGGCCATGGGTCAAGCTTTCTTAGGACGGGTTCAATGAAAGGCCGGCCGCATCGATCGTCCTCAATCGGAGGGGGACGGCGAGAGACGGAATGTCCCCGCGGTTCACGCGCGAAGCGTGAACCGCCTGGCACACATCCGGCATCAACTCCGCATGAACCCTTCACACTCGTTTTCAGCCCAAGCGAGCGCGGTATCCAGCTTCTCGCCCTTCGCATAACGCAGCGCGAGCTTGGTCAGCGTCGCCTGGAAGTAGATCTGTTGTGCAATCTTGGGCGGTGCAGGTGAGGCCGCGATCGAAAGCGTCTGACGGTGGTGCGGATCTGGATACTGGTAGAGCGTGCCTTTCGGCGGCCCTTCCTCTGCCCAGGTCTTCAGATTCGTCATGTTCGCATAGGCCGGGAGATCGTAGCCGCCACTGGCTGCCACGAACTTCTCGATCGCGGATGGCTGCGACAGGTGCGTAAGCAGGCTCTTGGCGGCTTCCTTGTTCTTGCCAAAGCTCCAGACGCCCCAGAAGTACGGCAAAAATGGCGCGTAGCGGCCTTTCGGACCCGCCGGCATGCCGTGCGTCCAGCACTGTTCGGCAATTTGTGGTGCATCGCGCTTGGCGACCGCCCAGGCGCTCGGCGGATTCAGGATCATCGCGCCACGACCAGAGATCAGCCATTTGTTGTTGGACGCGTCGTCCCAGGAGGGCGCGTCCGTCGGAAGCACGGCGATCAGCCTCTTGTAGTATTCGAGGGCCTCGCGAACCGCGTCGGTCTTCACGGTAATGTCGCCCTTGGCATTGACGAGCTCGGCGCCGTACGATTGGAAGATCGCGCCGGCCGTGTCGACGCTGTCGGTGGTCTCGCCGAGGCCGATCCCGAACGGGACGCCGGCCTTGTGACAGGCTTCGGCGGCCTTGAGAAAGGTCTCCATCGTCCAATTCTCATCCTTCGGCACGCTGCCGGCCGGATACATCTCCTGCACGTCGATGCCCGCGTGCTTCTTCATCAGATCGATGCGGGAGCAGGGGCCCTTGATCTGGCTTCCCGGCGTCGCTGGCACCGCCAGCCATTTGCCGCCCGACTGCCCGAGATATTTGACGGTGCCGTTCACCTCGCCGTTCTGCTTGATGAGCGGCTCCATGACGTCGTTGAGCGGCTCGAGGTTCTCGGAATAGGCGTGCGGCCACCAGCTCGGCATCTGGAGAATGTCGTGACCGGACTTGGCCTGGGCTTCGGCCGCTGCAGTCAATTCGATCTTCTTGTTGTTGCTGGTGATGTAGTCGATCGAGACTTCGACCTTCTCCTTCTCGCCCCATTCCTTGACGAGGGCGGTGGAGGCATCGTTGGCGCCGGGTACCCAATGGTCCCAGAAGCCGATCGAGAGCTTGCCGGCGGCGTAAGCGCCCCGGACATAGGGCGCCGTGATCAGCGCCGCGGAGGACATTGCAGTGGCAGCCACAAATTGACGTCGCGTCAGTGCCTTGCGTGACATCTCGTTTCCTCGCCTGGGTGTTTTATTGTTCTGGTGTTTCCTCTGAACTCTTCCGAGTTTTGCTTTTAAGTTTCTTGTTGCGAGTTTCTTGTTGAACGCTTTTCGCAAATTGGTAGCGCGATCACATCATGATTGACTGCGTCTGTCGAGAACATCGATCGGCTCGCATCTAGAACTAACGTTGTGTCCGGAAAGGTTGCATTGCCTGCTGGGTCGCGCGCCGGCCGTGAACGGCGGCCGGTCGTTTTGCGACGCACACTTTGCGCCGGCCCGCCAGAGCGACACGTGCGCAATTACGCCGCAGTTTCCAATGAGCCTGTATAAACGCCTCGCGCCAAACGCTTTTCGGGCGTGGATAGCAATTGTCAGCGCCTAGACCTCGAAGCGGTGAAAACGATAGAGTTGCAACTGACGGGTGGCTTCCACCCCCACAGGCCAATCAGATCGACCATGGAGACCAGAATGATCAACCCGGCGCCGCCCGCGCGGCTTTACCTGCGACGATGGTTCGCGCTGGGGGCCGTTGTCGTGTTGCTGCTCGGCGCAGCCGCGGTGGCGAATGCTCAAGGTCTGGTCAAGGGCGTTCAGGAAGGAGCGGCGGCCGGGAACAAGGCGGCAGGTCCGGTCGGCGGCGTGCTCGGCGGCGCGATCGGCGGTGTGGTCGGCGTCTTCACTGGCGTGCTCGGCGTTGGCAACAATGGCAATCAGCCGCCGGCCGCCAAGGACGCAAGCAAGGATGCAAGCAAGGACGCCAAGCAGCAGGGCGCCGGCAAGGACAAGGATTCCAAGAGCGCCAAGGAGAATGCCAAGGCGGGCAAGGGCGCCAAGGCGACCAAGGAGGCGAAGAACGCGCCTCAGGACAAGGATGTCACGGTCCTCACCCAGACGGGCGCGCCGCAGCTGACAGCCGACCAGATCGTCACCAACAGCGATTCCTATATCGAGCGGATCAAGACCGAACTGAATCTCACGCCCGATCAGGAGAAGCACTGGTACGGCTTCTCTAGCGCCATGCACTACCTCGGGCATAATGGCGCGGAGCGGCTCAACCTGCGGGTTGCGCGCGCCAAGCGGGATCCACCCGACGACATCGTCGAGCAGATGCGCAACGAGGCGCAGTTCCTGATCGACCGCGCCGCCGACCAGCGCAATGTCGCCGACGCCGCCGAGCCGCTCTATTCGAGCCTTGATGACAAGCAGAAGCAGGTCTTCATCCAGGAGATGGTGCGCCTCAGCCACGAACGAGGCCTGGATTGATCAAGAGGACTGGATTGATCAAGTTGAATCGGATCGGGCGCGTCTGAATTAACGGCAGCCGCCACGAATACGTGAATCCTCACCGCAACTCGGTTATGATTAGCTTCATAAGCTGATTGCGGGGTTGGTATGGCGGACGGACTCTCCGTTTTCCTGGTCGAAGACGAGGCACTGATCCGGATGATGGTCGCTGACATGGTGGTGGAACTTGGCCACCACGTCATCGCGGAAGCGGACAACGTGCGGGACGCCAGCGCATTTGCGATGACCGCGCAGTACGATATGGCGATCCTCGACATCAATCTGAAGGGTGTTTACGTCGATCCTGTCGCCGACCTCATCGAGCGCCGCGGGAAGCCGTTTCTGTTTGCCACGGGCTACGGGCCGGAGCTGCTGCCTTCCTTGCTCCGGCGCCGGCCGATCCTGCGCAAGCCGATTTCGATCGATCAGCTCAAGGCGATGATCGATTCGATGTTTCCGGACGCGGCGGCGAAGACGCCGCACTGAGCGAAGGCGGCGCGCTGAGATCGTCAACGAAAATAGCCGCCCATCAGGGGCGGCCATTTTGCGACGGAATTCGTCGCGGTCTCACATCAGTCCGGCACTGAGATCGATGCCATGCGCCATCAGGCCGAACGAGGCGACCAAGCCTGTGCAGCAGAACAGCAAGATGGTCTTGAACGCAGAATCGGCAATACGCGTTTCGACAGCGGCCGGCGTTGCGGCGAGCGAAATCATGCTCATGTTCATTCCCCCCTTTGTTGCCCCTGAATTGCATCAGGTGAGGGAACCCTAGAGCCAAAAGTTTGACGCGAGCTTTCGAGGGATCGTTAACGAAATCGCAATCGGTTCCCCGGTTTTCGCACGCCGTAACGGGACCACGAACCTCAGTTGCGTCCGTTCTTCAGCACCGTGGCGATGGTATGGGCTGTCATGGCCGCGCGGTCCGAAGCCCGCTGGGCGGCGAGCCGGTCGCGCGCCTTTTCCTCGATCAACAGCTCGATCAGGGCCTGTCGCTTGTCGTCGTCGTCCGCCTCGATCAGCAGGCGGTGATAGCGGTGATAGTCGAAACCCAGATCTTGTTTACGCATGTCACGCCCCCACAACTACGCCACACACAGGGCAGGATTGTTTCTCATCCGAAACATGCACGCAAGCACGATCCCGCATGGAACCGCGCGTGCGGTGCAATCAGCTGTGCATGACTGGAACTCGCGTGGAGGGAGGATTTGCGCTTAGGGCTGATTGTGCTCGGCAAACATCTTCAGGCCGACGAAACTCGCATCAGGTTTCGTGACCAGCCGGGTCGGGATGTTGCGCAGATAGTCCTGGAAGCGTCCCTTGGCCTCGAAGCGCGCCCGGAAGGCTGAGGCTGCAAGGAAGTCCGGGAAGCGCGGCACGATTCCGCCGGCGATATAGACGCCGCCACGGGCGCCGAAGGTCACTGCGAGATTGCCGGCGACCGAACCGAGGATGGCGCAAAACATCTCCAGCGTCGCGCGGCTGAGTTCGCAACTGCCCTCCAGGGCCGCCTTGGTAATGGCGGCAGCATCGCGATGCGGCACCTGGGCGGCATCGACCTCGGCCAGCGCCTCGTAAAGGCTTTGCAGGCCGGAACCGGACAGCGCACCGCGCTCGATGGAGACGTGGCCGAGACGCTTGCGCAGACACGCGATCACGCGTTCCTCGTGCTCGGTCTCCGCCGGCAGGGTCGCGTGTCCGGCTTCCGTGACGACAGCCAGCCGGGCACCATGCCGCTCGACCAGACAGGAGACGCCAAAGCCGGTTCCAGGCCCGACCACCAGCAGCGGCTCTCCGGGAAGGCCATCTTGTCCGCCGAGCGGGATCAGGTCGGCGGGCTGCAGGGCGGGCAGAGACCAGGCCACCACCTCGAAATCGTTGAGGACATGAACGCTGTCGAAGCCGAGGTCCGGCTGGAGCTCGTTGCCGTCGATGACCCACGGGCTGTTGGTCATGACGCAGCGATTGTTGGTCACCGGACCCGCCACGGCCAGCACCGCCCTTTGGGGCGGTTTGCCGCCGGACCGCCGCGCGAGAACATCGACGATGGCTTCCCGGACGGTCGGGAAGTCAGCCACCTTCACATAGTCGATCGGAGCGGTCTGATCGCCCTGGCTGAGCGCGAAGCGCGCATTGGTGCCGCCGATATCGGCGAGAAGAATCTGTCCTGTCTTGCCGATGCTCATGTCCATATGGCTGCCGCAGCCTCGGCTGCGGTAACCGCTTCCTCCGCTCTATCCGATCGCAAGGTGCGAACAGCTTCAGAATCCGTCCCCGCGTGGATCTAGTCAACACACACGAGGCCAAACCGTTGCATCTTAGGAATGACGGGGGCATCGCCGCGCGTTGTCGGTGGTTGCGAAGCAGCGCGAGAAGATCGACATTGGAGTGAGCGTTCGGCGCCAGTCGCGCGGGACGGCTGGAATGGATATCGCGATGAAGATTTCCGACCGCGACGTGCTGCTGGTCATCGACGTCCAGAACGATTTTTGCACCGGTGGGGCGCTCCCCGTTCCCGGCGGCGAGAAGGTCGTGCCCGCCATCAATCGAATCGCCCAAAAATTCGCCAATGTGGTTCTGACCCAGGACTGGCATCCCCGGGATCATGTCTCCTTTGCCCCGAACCACGCCGGCAAACAGCCGTTCCAGAGCATCGCGCTCGACTATGGCGCCCAGGTGCTCTGGCCCAGCCATTGCGTGCAGGGCACGGCGGGCGCCGAATTTCATCGCGACCTCGACGTCGTCAGCGCAAGCCTGGTGGTGCGGAAGGGGTTTCGGCGCGGCATCGATTCCTATTCGGCGCTGTTCGAGAACGACAAGAAAACGCCGACCGGCCTGCTCGGATATTTGCGCGAGCGCGAGTTGAAGACCGTGTTCGTCGCGGGGCTCGCGCTCGACTTCTGCGTCCGCTTCTCGGCGGAGGATGCCAGCGAGGCCGGGTTCGATGTTGCCGTCGTCGAGGACGCCTGCCGCGGGATCGATCTCGACGGCTCGGTGGCCGCCACCCATCAGAGTTTTCGGGAGCGCGGCATTTCCGTCGTCAGCCTCGAGGCGTTCCTGTGAGGATCGTGAGATAGAAATGGCGGAGAAGACCGGCAAACAGTGGCGCACACCGGGGCCGGCCCCGGATGACCCGCTGCTGTGGCCGTTCGCAGCGGCTCGGCTTGCCATGGACGCCTGTTTCTGGTGGTTGGAACGCGGTCCGCCGGGGCTGGACGACAGCTGCCTGGCCTGGAACACGCCCAACAGAGTGGCGCTGGAGCTTGCGACCATGCGCCTGCGCGATTGCACGCGGACGAAATCCGGCCGGCCGGCGCTGGTCTGCGCGCCCTATGCGCTGCATCGGGCCCTGATCGCCGACTTCGCCCCCGGCCACAGCGTGGTGCAGTCCCTGCAAAATGGCGGCATCGACCGGATCTATCTCACCGACTGGCGCTCGGCCACGCCTCACATGCGCTATCTGTCGATCGACAGCTATCTCGGCGATCTCAACGTCGCCATCGACGAGATCGGCGCGCCCGTCGATCTCGTCGGCCTGTGCCAGGGCGGCTGGCTGTCGCTGCTCTATGCGGCGCGCTATCCGGCCAAGGTGCGCCGGCTGGTCCTGGTCGGCGCACCGGTCGACCTCTCGATCGAGTCCTCGCTCTCCGAGCTTGTCCGCAACACGCCAGCGACTGTCTATGACCAGCTTGTCTCGCGCGGAGGCGGCAATGTCAGCGGCGAGGAAATGCTGCGTGTCTGGTCGAAGGCGCCGAGCCGCGACGACATCGCGACGGCGTTACAGACGGATCTTTCGGATGACGAGGGCGCAGCGCTGCTCGCGCGGTTCGAGCGCTGGAATTCAGAAACGCTCAATCTGCCCGGCGCCTATTACCTGGAGATCGTCAACGGGATATTCCGGGAGAACCGGATCGCGAGCGGCCAATTCACGGCACTTGGCCGCGCGATTGATCTGAAGGACGTCAAGGTGCCGCTCTTCCTGCTGGCCGGGCTCGATGACGACGTCGTGCCGGCCGCGCAGGCGCTCGCCACTGCGGGTCTCGTCGGCACGCCGCCGGCCTTCATTACGGCGGCTTCCGTGCCAAGCAACCATCTCGGTCTGTTCATGGGCGCGCGAACCCACGCCCATGCCTGGCCGCGGATCGCGGAGTGGCTGCGCGGCAATCTGTCCGGCATGCTGGCCCGCAGCGCCTAACTTCGCTGGGCACCGGGCGCGCGAACATGCAAATCCGTTATGCATGAGGGCGGATGGCCTGCACGGGGCCGGCTCGATGGGCTACATAGGGTGCAAAGCTGACGGCCGCGGTGGGCCGCAGAGAGATTTCAAAGGTACTGCGCTCGATGAGTTTTCACTCGATCTATGCCCACGGATTTGCGCGCGTGGCGGCCTGCGTCACCACTTCGCATGTGGCGGATCCCTCGGCCAACGCAAAGGCCATCATGGCGGCCGCTAAGGACTGCCACGATCAGTCGGTGGCGGTTGCCGTGTTTCCCGAGCTATGCCTGTCAGGCTATGCGATCGAAGACCTCGTCAAGCAGGACCCGTTGCTCGATGCGGTCGAGCGCGGACTTGCCGCGATCGTCGAGGCCACCTCGGCGCTGATGCCCGTGCTGATTGTCGGCGCACCGCTGCGCTTTGGCCATCGTATCTACAATTGCGCCGTCGTCATTCATCGCGGCAACGTGCTTGGCGTGGTACCCAAAAGCTACCTTCCGACCTATCGCGAATTCTACGAGGGCCGGCATTTCGCCTCGGGCACCGGCATCGCCGGGGAAACGATCGCCTTCGGCGGGCTGCATGCACCGTTCGGTGTCGACCTGCTGTTCGCGGCCGAGGACGTTCCGGGCCTGACGATTGGAGTCGAGATCTGCGAGGACATGTGGATCCCGGTCACGCCAGCTTCCGAACTTGCGCTGGCCGGCGCCAGCGTTCTCATCAATCTCTCGGGCAGCCCGATCACGATCGGCCGCGCGCGCTCGCGCGCGCTGCTGTGCCAGTCGACCTCGGCGCGCTGCCTCGCGGCTTACGTCTATTCCGCTGCAGGCGCGGGGGAATCGACCACCGATCTGGCCTGGGACGGCCAGACCTCGATCTACGAGAACGGCGTGCTGCTGGCGGAGGGCGAGCGGTTCCGCCAGGGCGGCCAGATCACGTATGCCGACGTCGATCTCGACCTACTCCGGCAGGAACGTGCCTTGATGGGCACGTTCGACGATAACCGCCGGCAGCGCGAGGGCTTCTACCGCAGAATCAGCTTCGCCTTGAAGCCGCCAGCCGCCGATATCGGCTTCCTGCGCAAGATCGAGCGTTTTCCGTTCGTGCCGAGCGACGAGAGCCTGCTCGAGCAGGACTGCTACGAGGCCTACAACATTCAGGTCGCGGGCCTCGTGCAGCGCATGCGCGCCACCGGCACCAAGCGGGTCGTGATCGGCGTGTCCGGTGGGCTCGATTCCACCCACGCCCTGATCGTCGCCGCCAAGGCGGTCGACCTGCTCGGTCTGCCGCGTGAAAACATCCTCGCCTACACCATGCCGGGCTTTGCCACCGGGAGCGAGAGCAAGACCAATGCGCTGGCACTGATGACGGCGTTGCAGACGAATTGGCAGGAACTCGACATTCGCACCACGGCGACGCAGATGCTGAAGGACATCGGCCATCCCTTCGGCAAGGGCGAGAAGGTCTACGACGTCACCTTCGAGAACGTGCAGGCGGGCCTGCGCACGGATTACCTGTTCCGGCTCGCCAACCATCACGGCGGCATGGTCATCGGCACCGGCGATCTCTCGGAGCTCGCGCTGGGCTGGTGCACCTATGGCGTCGGCGACCAGATGGCGCACTATAACGTCAACGCCGGGGTGCCGAAGACTCTGATCCAGCATCTGATCCGCTGGGTGATCGCCTCGAAGCAATTCAGCGACGACGTCAACGGGACGCTAGCCTCGATCCTGTCGGCCGAGATCTCGCCCGAGCTGGTTCCGGTCCAGCCCGGAGAGAAGCCGCAGAGCACGGAAGCCTCCGTCGGTCCGTACGAGCTGCAGGATTTCAACCTGTTCTACACGCTGCGGTTCGGCATGCGGCCGTCCAAGATTGCCTTCATGGCGCTCCAGGCCTGGAAGGATGTCGCCGGCGGCGAGTGGCCGCCGGCGTTTCCGAATGATCGGCGCAAGGCCTATGATCTCAAGGAGATCCGCCACTGGCTGGAGGTGTTCCTGCGCCGCTTCTTCGCCTTCAGCCAGTTCAAGCGCTCGGCCATGCCGAACGGGCCGAAGGTCTCAGCCGGCGGCTCGCTGTCGCCGCGTGGCGACTGGCGCGCGCCGTCGGATTCGAGCGCGGCGGCGTGGCTTGAAGATCTCGAACGCAATGTGCCGAACTGATCGGTCAGGCCGATAGCGAATATCGGTGGTCCTCCCGAAGCGCCGAGCGCTCGCCTCCTCGTTCCCGCACAGGAACCTTCGCCCTTTAAGCACGTTCGCGTCTGTCGTTGCGAATTGGCGAGGAGAGGGACCATGCGTAAGCACTTGATGTTATCGACTGCAGCTATCGGACTGATGCTCGCGTCCGGTTTGGCCTATGCCCAGGCGCCGGGCGAGCGGAGAGATGAGCCGAAGCGAACAGAGGAACCGGCGAAAGGCGCCGCGCCGCAGCACGGTGGATCGGTTCAGGAGCGCGCGCAGGGCGCCCAGGAGAAGCTGCAGGGAGCCGGCCGCGAGGAGAAGGGCGGCGCTGCCAAGCATGAAGCCAATGACGAGAAGAGACAGCCGGCGGCGGCTGCCGAGCACGATCAGCCGAAGGCGAAGGAACAGGCCCAAGAATCCCGCGAGCCCGCGCGCGATCGCAACCGGGAAGCCGACACCGCGAAGCAAGGTCACGAAAGCGGCAAGAGCAGCGCGGAGACCAAGCAGGAAAAGCAGGACAAGTCCGCGCCGCAGAAATCGACGGCCGAGTCCGAAAAATCCAAGACCGGCCCGGCTGGCCAGCACAACGAGCGCACGGGAGCCACCGCGAACCAGAACGACCGCAACCAGAACCAGCCTCCGCACAACGCAGCGGAGCAGCAGCCGCCGGCGCAACAGGGTAACCGGCCGGCAACGGCGACCGACACCAACCGGACACCGCCGACCAACAACGCACAGACCGCGCCATCCCAAACGGGCACGCAGACCAATCAGGCCAATCAAACAACCCAGACCAACACGCAGGTCAGTCAGCAGACCCGTGTGAGCTCCGAGAAGCAGGTGCAAATCTCGGAACGCCTGAGCCGTGAGCGCCTGGCGCAGCCGGAGCGCAACCTGAACATTTCGATCCGGGTCGGCGAGGCCATCCCGTCGCACGTGCATCTCTATCGGCTGCCGCCGGAGATCGTCTCGATCGAGCCCGAATATCGGGACTACGAGTATTTCGCCACAGATGACGACGTGGTCATTGTGGAGCCGCGGACGCATCGCATCGTCAGTCAGGTGCCCCGCGATCCGTCGCGAGCCCGTGCGCAAATGGGCGGTGGTACCTCGTCGAGCATGGCCGCCGCCGGCGGCAGCAACGCGAGCAACAATGTGAATTGCCGCATCATGCGGCGTGACGCCTCGGGTAACGTGGTCGAAGCAGAACCATCGACCGTCGGCTCGAGCGCCCGCAGCGATTCGCTGACCGTGACTGTTCAGTTACCCGGCGGCGGCTCGTCCGCACCGGTTTCCCTTGGCGCCAACGCTGGCGACATCGTGGTCGCAACGCAAGGGCAGGGTGATTGCACGATCACGCTCGAGCCGCAGACGCGCTAGGCGCCCGTGTCGGCATAACGACGCCAAAACGACTTCGCGCCGCACGGCTGATCAAGCCGGCGGCGCGAAATCACGTTCAATCTAGAAAGTCCCGAGGTCCGGAGTGCCTAGGAGTCCGGACCTCGTAACCTTGCCCCAGCCTTTGATCCCCCCGCCCCATGTGGTCCCCCAACCCCGTGGTGCGCGATCAGAGGGTGATGCCCTTGGAAGGCCGCCGATCGATGCCCCGCGATGTACGCGACATCAGAATAGGATTCCATTCCGGATCACTACGGATACGAACGTATCGGATGCTGCAGGCATATGCGTTCGTCCGCATTCGGTTCGATCGTACTGCCTGAATTCGATGCACGCGTGATGCACGCGCTCTCGAGATGTCCACATCTCCTCAGCGCTTCGGAACCTGCATTCACCGGCCTGTCATTGAACTGGTCTAGCGCTGCTCCCGTCATCGTTGACGGCCAAGGGAGCAAGCCATGTCGAAGCCGGTGTTGGGTGCCGCACTGTCCATCAGATCAATCCCCACCCACCGCGACTGGCTTCTGGAACGGCAGCGTGATCTCGAAATCCAGGATTTCTTCCGCGCCGACCTGCTCGATAGCGACTGGCGCAGCACGGCCGCCGAGATCAAGCAGATGCTCTCAGGCCATACCGGCCGGCTCGGCATCCACGGCCCGTTCTGGGGTTTCAAGATCGACAGCCATGATCCGATGATCCGCCAGGTCGTGACGAAGCGCCTGCTTCAGGGCCTCGAAGCAGCGGAATTCCTCGGCGCAACGCAGATGGTGATCCATTCGCCGTTCACGACCTGGGACCACAACAATCTCGATCTCTATCCGGACACCCGTGGCAATCTCGTCGAACGCGTCAAGGCGACACTCGCCGAGGTGATCATGCGCGCTGAAACCATCGGCTGCGAGATCGTCATCGAGAACATCGAGGACAAGGATCCACGCGATCGCGTGCGCCTCGCCAAGGCGCTCGAAAGCAGCAAGGTGCGCGTCTCCCTCGACACTGGCCACGCCAATTACGCGCACATCTCCACCGGCGCGCCGCCGGTCGACTACTACGTCGAAACCGCCGGCGACATGCTGACGCACGTCCATCTGCAGGACACCGACGGCTTTGCCGACCGGCACTGGGCCCCGGGCGAGGGCAATATCCCGTGGGTCGCATTGTTCCGCGCGCTGGGCCGGCTGAATTCCAACCCGCGGCTGATCCTCGAACTGCGCAATCACGACGACGTCCGCGCTGGTGCTGCGCATCTCACCGCGCTCGGTCTCGCTGAATAATCGACATCACACAGGGCAGGGGATTATCGTCATGAGCAAGCTTACCCGTCGCAGCATCCTGAAATCCGGCGGCGCTGCTGCCGGCACCTTTTTGCTGCCGCGCTTTGCCATCGGACAGGCCGACAACCGTCCGTCGGTGACGATCGCCGTGCAGAAGGTCACGAACTCCAACGTGCTCGACGTGCTGCGCGAGCAGTCCAATGTTGGCGAGCGCGTGTTCTTCTCCTCGATCTGGGAAGGCCTGATCTCCAAGAACTGGCGTGGCAGCCTCGAGGCCGTCCCGGGGCTTGCGACCGAGTGGCGTCGCATCGACGACCAGACCGTCGAGGTGAAACTGCGCCAGGGCGTGAAGTTCCACAATGGCGACGAACTCACGGCCGAAGACGTCGTCTTCACCTTCAGCCGCGAGCGCATGTTCGGCGAGACCGAGGCCAAGAGCCGCTCCACCATCCAGGCGTTTGAGAAGATCCCGATGCCGAAGCCCGGCAAGGAGCTGCCGCCTGATGTGCCGGCCGTTGCCCGCCGCATCTGGCCGGATCTCGTTCGCGTCGATGCCGTCGACAAGTACACGGTGCGCTTCTACAACGCGACGCCCGACGTCACCATCGAGGGCCGGCTGTCGCGTTATGGCTCCGACATCGCCAACCGCCGCGCCTGGGCCGAATCCGCGAGCTATCTGGATTGGGCGCGCAAGCCTGTTACGACCGGCCCCTACAAGGTCGTCGAGCTCAAGCCCGACGTGTCGCTGACGCTGGAAGCGCATGACGAATATTGGGGAGGTCGGCCGCCGCTCAAGCGCATCCGCTTCCTCGAAGTGCCCGAGGTCGCGAGCCGCATCAACGGGCTGCTGTCGGGTGAATACCAGTTCGCCTGCGACATCCCGCCGGACCAGATCGCCGGCATCGAGAAGAACGCCGCGTTCGAAGTGCAGGGCGGCACCATCCTCAATCACCGCCTGACCGTGTTCGATAAGAACCACGCCCAGCTCGCCAATCCGCTTGTAAGACGCGCCTTCACCCATTCGATCGACCGCCAGGCCATCGTCGACAGTCTGTGGGCCGGCCGCACCCGCGTCCCGAAGGGCCTTCAGTGGGAATTCTATGGCGACATGTTCAATGCCGACTGGAACGTGCCGGCCTATGATCCCAAGGTTGCGCAGGACCTGCTGAAGCAGGCCAACTACAAGGGCGATCCCATTCCCTATCGCCTGCTCAACAATTACTACACCAACCAGGTCGCGACCGCGCAGGTGCTGGTCGAGATGTGGAAGTCGGTCGGGCTCAACGTGCAGATCGAGACCAAGGAGAACTGGTCGCAGATCATGGAGCGGGCACCGACCCGCGCGGTGCGCGACTGGTCGAACTCTGCGGCCTTCAACGATCCGGTCTCGTCGCTGGTGGCCCAGCACGGCCCGAATGGCCAGCAGCAGCAGATCGGCGAGTGGAGCAATGCCGAGCTGAACACGCTCTCTGAGTTTCTGGAGACCTCGATCGACCGTGCCGCCCGCAAGAAGGCGTTCCGCCGCATGCTGGAGATCGCCGAGCGCGAAGACCCCGCCTACACGGTGCTGCACCAAAACGCGACCTTCACCGCCAAGCCGAAGTCGATCAAGTGGAAGGCGGCCCCCGCGTTCGCGATGGATTTCCGCGCCGGCAATTTCGAGGCCTGATCGGTGATGCCGCTGGTCAGCATCCGGGACCTGAGCGTCGCCTTCAACGGCGTGCCCGTGTTGCGCGGCGTCGCTCTCAGCTTGCAGAAGGGCGAGGCCCTCGGCCTCGTCGGCGAATCCGGCTCCGG
This sequence comes from Bradyrhizobium sp. 21, assembly GCF_023073335.1. Classification (GTDB taxonomy): domain Bacteria; phylum Pseudomonadota; class Alphaproteobacteria; order Rhizobiales; family Xanthobacteraceae; genus Bradyrhizobium. The sequence continues at coordinate 88,379 of NZ_JADPJG010000008.1, read as the reverse complement.
CAAGTCGGTGACGTGGCTCGCTGCGCTGGGCCTGTTGCCAAGGCACGCGAAGATCTCTGGCTCGGTGCTGCTTGACGGGCGTGAAATCCTCGCCGCGCCGGCTTCCGAGCTCGACCATGTCAGGGGCGGGCGCGTCGCCATGATTTTTCAGGACCCCGCGAGCGCGCTCAATCCGGTGCTGAGCATCCGCAAGCAGCTCTGCGAGGCGCTGGCGTTGCATCGCGATCTCACGGGCGACGCGGTGAAGGCGGAAGCGCGGCGGCTGCTCGATCTCGTCGGCATTCCCGATGCGGCGCGGCGGCTGTCCGCCTATCCGCATGAATTCTCCGGCGGTCAGGTTCAGCGCATCATGATCGCGATGGCGCTCGCCGGGAATCCCGACCTGTTGATCGCGGACGAGCCGACCACCGCGCTGGACGCGACCATTCAGGCGCAGATCCTGGAGCTGCTCTCTTCGATCCGCCGCGAGACGGGCATGGCGATGGTGCTGATCAGCCACGATCTCGGGGTCGTCGCGGAAAACTGCGACCGCGTTGCCGTGATGTATGCCGGCCGCATCGTCGAGGAGGCGCCGGCCCACCAGCTGTTCGCCGATCCCGTCCATCCCTATGCGCAGGGCCTGATCGGCGCGCTGCCGCCACTCGACGGGCCGAGGCGTCGCCTGACCGCTATTCCCGGAACGGTGCCCGATCCCGCCAGCATGCCTGATGGATGCGCCTTCGCGCCGCGTTGCGAGCTGGCGGCGGAGCCGTGCCGTCTCGCGACCCCGACGCTGGCGCCTATCGCGGACGACCGCTCCGTCGCGTGCATCCGCGCCGAGGCTTCGCGCCGCGCGCTGCTTGGGATCGCCGCCGAATGAACAGTCCGCTCGTCGAGGTGTCCTCGATTTCGCGCAGCTACAGCATGCGCTCCGGAATGTTTGGCCGCAGCACCGCCGTTCATGCGGTCGATGGCGTGTCGCTGATGATTCCCAGGGGCGAAACGCTGGGCCTCGTCGGCGAGTCCGGCTCGGGAAAGTCGACCACCGGCCGTATCGTGCTCGGCCTCGAGCCACCTGACAGCGGCGAGGTGCGGTTCGACGGCAAGCCGATGGCCACGCTCGCAACGCCTGCATGGCGTGCGCAACGCGCGCGCATGCAGATGATCTTTCAGGACCCGCTGGGGGCGCTGGACCGGCGGTTGCCGGTCGCAGCCCAAATCCGCGAACCCCTGGACATTCACGGTCTCGGTACGCCCCCCGAGCGCGAGGACCGTGTCCGCGAATTGCTGCGCGCGGTCGAGCTGTCACCCGCGCATGGCGGGCGCTATCCGGGCGCGCTCTCCGGCGGACAGCGCCAGCGCATCGTGCTGGCGCGGGCGCTGGCGACCAAACCCGATTTCCTCGTCTGCGACGAGCCGGTCAGCGCGCTTGACGTCTCGATCCAGGCGCAGGTGGTGAATTTGCTCAGCGATCTCCAGGCCCAGCTCGGATTGACGCTTCTGTTCATCAGCCACGATTTGCGCGTTGTCCGCCAGATCAGCAACGTGGTCGCCGTGATGTATCTCGGCCGCATCGTCGAGATCGGCGGCGCCGATGATCTATTCGCGCGGCCCGAACATCCCTATACGCAGGCGCTGGTCTCGGCGTCGCCGGCACCTGGCCGCCGCAGCGCCGGCCGCATCGTGCTGGCGGGCGATCCGCCGAACCCGGCTGCGCGGCCCCAGGGATGCGCCTTTCATCCGCGTTGCCCGGGCGCGATCGCGCGCTGTGCGACGGAGACACCGATCCTCTCAGCTGTGGGAAGTAATAGACAGGTTGCCTGCCACCTCGTGACTGGGCCGCAGGCCGAGACGCGGGACGCGGCGTGATGGGGCGCTATTTCGCCATTCGGATCGGACGCGCGGCCCTGACGATCGTGCTCGTCGTCACCTTTGCCTTCGTGGTGCTGCGTCTCTCCGGCGATCCCGCGCTGATGATTTTGGGACCGGAAGCGCCGCCGGAAGTCCTCGCCGCCTTCCGCAAGGCCTGGGGCCTCGATGATCCCATCTGGTTTCAGTATCTCGATTACTTCGGCGCCATCGCCAAGGGCGAACTCGGCCGCTCCATGCGTGACGGGCGGCCTGCGATCGAGCTGGTGCTGGAGCGAATCCCGGCAACGCTGGCGCTGACCTTGCCGGCCTTCGCGTTCAAGGTCGCACTCGGCATTCCCGCCGGGATCTATGCGGCCCTGCACCGGGGTTCGGGAATCGATCGGGCCGTGATGATGACGGCGGTGGCCGGCTTCACCGTGCCGAGCTTCGTCCTTGCGCTGCTGCTTGTGCTGGTTTTCGCCGTGCAGCTCGGCTGGCTGCCGTCGGGCGGGCAGGACAGCTGGCGTCACGCCATCCTGCCCATCGTGACCCTCAGCCTCGGCGGCGCCGCGGTGCTGGCGCGCTTCACCCGCAGCGCCATGCTCGAGGTGCTGGGCCAGCCCTATATCCGCACCGCCTCGGCCAAGGGCGTGCCCTGGCGAAAAGTCGTGACGTCGCACGCGCTGCCGAACGCGGCGATCCCGACCGTCACCATTTTGGGCTTCATGGTGGGCACGCTGATTGCGGGTGCGGTCGTGGTCGAGAGCGTGTTTGCCTGGCCGGGAGTAGGGCGCCTGCTTGTGGTCGCCGTCGCCAACCGCGACCTCGCCGTCGTGCAATGCATTTTGCTGCTGGTCGCGATGACCATGGTCACGTCCAATCTGGTTGTCGATTTCCTCTACGGCTTCCTCGACCCGCGCCTGCGCGCCAAAGGAGCGCATGCATGACCGACGCAACGCTGAAGGACGCCAAAGCGTTTTCAAGCGAAGTGGATTCCGGTTCGCGTAAAGAAAACGCGTTAAAACTAGAATCTAGCGCCCGCCGCCGCATCAGCTTTCCGGCCGTTCCGGTCTCGGTCGTGCTCGCGATGACGTGGATCGTCGCGATGCTGGTGATCGCGGCCTTCGCCGAGAAGATCGCGCCCTACGCCTTCACCCAACTTGATCTGCGCAACCGGCTGTCGGCGCCCGGCAATGTCGCGCATTGGCTCGGCACCGACGAGCTCGGCCGGGACGTGCTTTCAAGGCTGCTCGTCTCCATCCGCATCTCGCTCCTGATCGCGTTCGGCGCGACCGCGATCTCAGCCATCGTCGGCACTACGCTCGGCTTCCTCGCCGCGCATTTTCGCGGGTTCGTCGAGCAATTCGTGCTGATGCTGTCCGATTTTCAGGCCAGCATGCCCTTCCTGATCATGGCGCTCGCGGTGCTCGCCTTCTTCGGCAACTCGCTGCCGCTGCTGATCGGCCTGATGGGATTTTTTGGCTGGGAGCGATATGCCCGCATTGCGCGCGGGCTTGCCATCTCCGCCAATGCGCAGGGCTACGCGGCTGCGGTCCGCCAGCTCGGCGCGAGCCCGGCGCGGATTTATCTGCGCCACATCCTCCCCAACATTGCCTCGACGCTGATCGTCTCGACCACGCTGGTCTTCCCCGAGGTGATCCTGATGGAATCAGGCCTGTCCTTCCTCGGCCTCGGCGTGCAGCCGCCGATGACCAGCCTCGGCAACATGGTCGGCTACGGCCGCGAGTATCTGACCCGGGCGCCCTGGATCATGCTGGCGCCGGCGGCCACGATCGTCGTGACCACGCTGGCGGTGTCCGTGATCGGCGACTGGCTGCGCGACCGCCTCGATCCGACCCTGCAATAGGCCCTCAGATCTCGTGTCCCGGACAAGCGCGCCCTGAGCGCGCGGCGATCCGGGACCGATGTCGCCTCAACTTCTGGAGCTCGGTTCTGCAGCGCCATAGCGTGTCGAAGACGCGCGTAAACGCGCTTATGGCACGCTGCGCTGCGTGCGGGGAACGCTCGCGATAGACCGCGCCGGGAGCAGGGGAGGCCTGCGCAGGGCCGATCCGGCCCTGTCAGACCCAAGTTCCCGTTGCACGCGCCCATTCCGTGCGCTATCCGGCCACAAAGGCCTGAGGCGGCTTCGCAATTTTGCCGCCCGACCCGCCAAACCGAGGACGGAAACCGCCATGCCAGCCTATCGCTCCCGTACCACCACCCACGGCCGCAACATGGCGGGCGCTCGCGGCCTCTGGCGCGCGACGGGCATGAAGGACGGCGATTTTGGCAAGCCGATCATCGCGGTCGTCAATTCCTTCACCCAGTTCGTGCCCGGCCACGTCCATCTCAAGGACCTCGGCCAGCTCGTCGCACGCGAGATCGAGCAGGCCGGCGGCGTCGCCAAGGAATTCAACACCATCGCGGTCGACGACGGCATCGCCATGGGCCATGACGGCATGCTCTACAGCCTGCCGTCGCGCGAGCTGATCGCCGACAGCGTCGAGTACATGGTCAACGCCCATTGCGCCGACGGCATGGTCTGCATCTCCAACTGCGACAAGATCACGCCCGGCATGCTGATGGCCGCGTTGCGGCTCAACATCCCCGCGGTATTCGTCTCGGGCGGGCCGATGGAGGCCGGCAAGGTGACGCTGCAGGGCAAGACCAAGGCCGTCGACCTCATCGATGCCATGGTCGCGGCCGCCGACTCCAAGGTCAGCGACGAGGACGTCAAGGTGATCGAGCGCTCGGCGTGCCCGACCTGCGGCTCTTGCTCGGGCATGTTCACCGCCAATTCGATGAACTGCCTGACCGAGGCGCTCGGCCTGGCGCTGCCCGGCAATGGCACCGTGGTCGCAACCCACGCCGACCGCAAGCGCCTGTTCGTCGAGGCCGGCCACACCATCGTCGATATCGTGCGACGGCACTATGAGCAGGACGATGCGAGCGTGCTGCCGCGCAATGTCGCGAACTTCAAGGCGTTCGAGAACGCGATGACGCTGGATATCGCCATGGGCGGCTCCACCAACACCGTGCTGCATCTGCTCGCGGCCGCCCATGAAGGGCAGGTCGCCTTCACCATGCAGGACATCGATCGCCTCTCGCGCCGCGTGCCCGTGCTGTGCAAGGTCGCGCCTTCGGTCGCCGACGTCCATGTCGAGGACGTGCATCGCGCCGGCGGCATCATGGGCATCCTGGGTGAGCTCGACCGCGCCGGCCTGATCGACACGTCGGTCTCGACCGTGCATGCGCCGACCATGCACGACGCGCTGGAGCGCTGGGACATCAAGCGCTCGAAGAGCGAGTCCGTCCGCACCTTCTTCCGCGCCTCGCCCGGCGGCATCCCCACCCAGGTCGCCTTCAGCCAGGAGCGCCGCTACGACGAGCTCGATGCCGATCGCGAGAAGGGCGTCGTGCGCAATCTCGAGCACGCCTTCAGCAAGGACGGTGGGCTTGCCGTGCTCTACGGCAACCTCGCGCAGGACGGCTGCATCGTGAAGACCGCCGGCGTCGACGCCTCGATCCTGAAGTTCTCCGGCCCGGCGCGCGTGTTCGAAAGCCAGGACGCGGCGGTGGAAGGCATCTTGGGCGGCAAGGTCGTCGCCGGCGAGATCGTCGTCATCATCTACGAAGGCCCGCGCGGCGGCCCCGGCATGCAGGAGATGCTGTATCCGACGAGCTATCTGAAATCGATGGGCCTCGGCAAAGCCTGTGCGCTCGTCACCGACGGTCGCTTCTCCGGCGGCTCGTCCGGCCTGTCGATCGGCCATCTGTCGCCGGAAGCGGCCGAAGGCGGCAACATCGGTCTGGTGCGGACCGGCGACCGCATCGCCATCGACATCCCGAACCGCAGCATCAGCCTGGAGGTCTCCGACGAGGAGCTTGCCAATCGTCGCGCCGCGGAAGAGGCCAAGGGCGATGCAGCCTGGCAGCCCGCTGCGCGCAAGCGCAACGTCTCGACCGCGCTGCAGGCTTACGCCGCGCTCACCACCAGCGCCGCACGCGGTGCGGTGCGCGAGGTGAAGCGTCGCGGGAAGTGAGCGCTGCTGCGTCCGCACCACGCGCGCATGGTCAACAAGTTCTGAACGGCCGGCGAAAGCCGGCCGTTCGCATTAAGGATGCCCCGACGAACTTCGGCAAGGCAAGGTTTTGCGGCGTATACTGCTTGCGACCTTCGCAAATCCATTTCGGGCAACTGGGGCACCATCACAATGTCTCGTACTCTTGCTGTCGTTTTCTCGACCGCCGTCGCTGCGATTTCCATGACGAGTGCTGCCTCCGCCGGCTGCTACAATTGCTACACGCCGCCGCCGTGCACGACCTGCTACCAGCAGCAATATGTGCAGCCGCAATACCGCACCGTCGACGAGACCGTGATGGTTTCGCCGGGCGCCGTCGTGGCGCACCGCGCGCCCGCGCAGTACCGCACCGTGATGGTGCCGCAGACCGTGATGGTGGCGCCGCCGTCCGTCCAGTACGAACGCATCCCGCCGCAATACGCCACGCGCCAGCGCACCGAGATGGTCCAGCCGGGCTATTCCTATTACGCCCCGGTGCAGATGGGCTGCGCGTCCTGCGGGTATTGAGCCAACGCAGCTTGAACAATTCCATGCGGCGCTCCTCACGGGGCGCCGTTTTGCTATTGAGGGTAGCAAGCGAGGCCCCGGACGGAGGTGACTCCAGACGGGGCCTCGCAACCGGCGACGCCCTGGCGATGTCGTCAGTGTCGGCTGAGGCGTCCAAGCTAAGGGGAACAGGCTGACGCTCGCCTGACAGATCGGGTGCCGGGGAAGGGGGGCGGGCGCCAACTACGCGTTGCCTTGGGCCGTCGACTGCGTTAAGCGACAGCCATTCCGGGCTTGGAAGGGTGGCCGAGTGGTTTAAGGCACCGGTCTTGAAAACCGGCGTACCTGCAAGGGTACCGTGGGTTCGAATCCCACCCCTTCCGCCACCTCATTGTTTTTAATCCATTTTTACCCCTGCTTAGTAAAATTTTCCGCCGGCTTTATTGTCGCGTTCGCGGTGCGTCCTTTTTCCGTTCTACGCCCGTAGCTTAGTCACGTTTCCGGCGACTGCGATCTGCTCGTCGTGAAGCTGCTGTCGATACATCGCATCGCGCAGGTTCTGTGCGCCACGCGCCAACAGTAACTGGCTGGCCTGCGCACGGCAGGTCTGCACCTACTTCATCGTGGAGTGCCCGAGCACGGCGGCGATCTGAGGATCGGATGCGCCAGCATGCGCAAGCTCGATACCGCAGAGATGTCGCAGGCCGTGCGGCGAGCAGAAGCGAGGCTTGGCCCTTGCTGTCGGTGGTCCGGAAGCCGAGGCCGCGTGTCGTTGCGATCATCTCGCCGGTGATGGTGCGAGCGCGTCGAACTCGGTCGCCGCGATCTTTGATGACTTGCAGCGGAAGGGCATCATCGGTCCATCGAGTTGAGAGTTGAGCATCATGAAGACCTCCGTTTGCTTGGGTTACTGCCGATGATGGCCGCAGCCCTGTCGGCATGCGCCTCTCAAACCGCTCCGCCGTCAGTGGGCGCGGGCGCGCCTGCAGGGAACCGCTTTGGTCTCGGTCAAACGCAGTTTGCTCCATTTGGTCAGTCAGACTCAGACATGCATATCGAGCAGGCTCTGGCGGTTGCGTAATACGATCTGGCGGGCGCCGGAGAAGCCGAGAATGCCGTGAGCCTGAAGCTGCGATAGCGCACGCGACACGGTCTCCAGCGTGAGGCCAAGATAGTCGCCAATATCGCGGCGGCACATCGGCAGCGCCATCATGCCGGCGACCGCGAGGCGGCGGTCCATTTCGAGCAGGAAAGTCGCGACGCGCTCCATGGCAGTTTTGCGGCCCAGAAGCAGCATGTGGTCCTCGGCATGGCGCAGTTCGGAAGCCGTTATGGCCCAGAGCTTGCGAGCGACCAGGACATCGGCGCCTGCGGCCTGCTCGAGGCTCGCGCGCTTCACCAGGCGCACGGTGGTATCGATGATGGCTTCAGCTGCCAGACGGTGAGTGGGGCCGGATTCGAGGCCGAATACGTCGCCGGCAAGGTGGAAGGCGCCGATCTGGCGGCGGCCGTCGGAGAGAAGCTTGTAGCTCCGCACCGCGCCCGAGACGACCTGATAGACGTACTCAGACGGTTCGTCCTCGCCGTAGATCTCTTCCTCCTTGCAGTAGGAAAACTCGGTCGCGACCAGGCCAACATGGCCGGCGATCGCACCGAACCGGTCGGCGACGGGATGGGCAGGGGCGATCTTGCCACCGATTTGGGTATTGATCGGCTGGGTGTTGAGCGTCTGGGTCAGCATCTGCGCCATCTCCGTTGTGATGGCGCATTGCTACGCGGTATCGGGGGCTTCGAAAATTTCGGGCGATATCCTAAGGAGGCCTACCTAGGTAGAATCCCGTATGTCAGTTGCCGCGCCGTCCCGGATGGCGCGGCGGATGCGCTTGACCAGATTTTCATCCAGAAGCGGCTTCTCAACCACATCCTTGACGCCTGCCGCGGCTGCGCGAGCAATAATATTGCCGTCAGGGTAACCGGTCATCAAGATCACCGGAGTGTCGCCGTAGGATCGACGGAGGCGGCCGGCCAACTCAATGCCGTCAATGGCGGGCATCTTGTAGTCGATCACATAACAGTCCGCACCGGTCGCACCGGTCGCGCTGGTCGCGCTGGTCGCGCTGGTCGCGTTGAGGAGCGCCGTGGCATTTCTGAAGGTCCGCACGGCGAAGCCGTCAGTTTCCAACAGGAATCGCAGGGATACCAGCACGGCGTCGTCATCATCGACCACGTAGACAGTAGGCTTAGCGGGTGACGACATTGGAAGCCGCTCATGGTCCGTGCTGAACTCAATCATGGCGCCTGGTTAGCACATGGCGGGGAAAGCGGCTTGACCTGCCTCAATCCTCAAGCATGCCGGCGCGCATCGCGAGCCGGACCAGCTCCGAGAGGCTGTTGGCCTGCATCTTGGTCATGACGTTGGCCCGGTACACCTCGATTGTCCGCGGGCTGATGTCGTATTCGCGGGCGATCAGCTTGTTGGAGAGGCCCGATATCAAGCCTTCCATCACCTGACGTTCGCGCGGGCTCAAGGAGGCGACGCGGGCGGCGACGTCCTGTGCGATGGCATCGTTCTTGGCGGCCGGCACGGCCTCGCGAATCGCCAGTTCGATCATGCCGGTGAGACGATCGTCCTCGAACGGTTTTTCCAGGAAGTCGACCGCGCCGAGCTTCATCGCCTCGACCGCGAGCGGTACGTCGCCATGACCGGTCATGATCAGGATCGGAAATGGGCTGTGCTCAGCTTTCATCCGCTTCAGAAGCTCGATCCCGTCGAGGCCCGGCATGCGCACGTCGGAGACGACGCAGCCGAAGGCGAGGCCGGGCAGGGCGTCAATGAAGCTCTGCGCGTTGTCGTACAGCGTGACGCCGAAGCCGGCGGCATCCAGCAGGAAGTTCAACGAGTCCCGCATCGCGGCGTCATCGTCGATGACGTAGACATGTCCCTTGGTCGTCATCGGTTAGTTCTCGTCGGTTGCCGGCAAGGTGAAGCGGAAGGTCGCGCCGCCCGATTCGTTGCTCTCGGCCCACATGCGGCCGCCGTGAGCTTCGATGATCGAGCGGCTGATGGACAGTCCCACGCCCATGCCGGTTTCCTTGGTCGTGAAGAAAGTTTGAAACAGATTGGGCACGACGTCGTCCTGGAAACCGGAGCCGGTGTCGGACACCTCGACCTCGATCATGTCGTCCGCCATGCGGGTGTTGGCGACGACGAGCTCGCGCCGCGGCGACTGTGCCATCGCCTCCAGCGCATTGCGGAACAGATTGACCAGCACCTGCTGGATCTGCACCCGGTCGGCGAGCACGAGATCGGCGTTGGGATCGAGGCTGAAGCGGAGCTGCACGTTCTGTTCGCGCGCGCCGGCAAGCCCGAGCGCACCGGCCTCCTCGATCAGCTTGGACAGGCTCTCGACCCGCTTCTCGGACTCGCCGCGGGAGACGAAGTCGCGCAGGCGCCGGATGATCTGGCCGGCGCGCACGGCCTGCTCCGAGGCGCGGTCCAGCGCACTTTCGATCTTTTGCGTGTTCGGATCGGTGCTGCCGGCAAGCAGCCGCTGCGACCCCTTCATGTAATTGCTGATCGCCGCCAGCGGCTGGTTGATCTCGTGGGCGAGCGCGGAGGCCATTTCACCCATCGCGGTCAGCCGCGAGACATGGACGAGCTCGGACTGCAATTCCTGGAGGCGGGCCTGGGTCTGCTGGTGCTCGGTGAGGTCACGGACGAAGCCGGTGAAATAGGGCTCGCCGCCGGACAGCATCTCGCCGATCGACAGATGCATCGGAAAAGTCGTGCCGTCGCGGCGCTTGCCGGTCACGATGCGGCCGATGCCGATGATGTGCGGAACGCTGGTGGTGCGATAGCGCGCAATGTAGCTGTCGTGGCGGGTGCGGTCCGGCTCCGGCATCAGGATGCGGACGTTCTGGCCGATCGCCTCCTGCTCCGACCAGCCGAACAGGCGCTCGGCCGCCGTGCTGAACAGCTGCATGATGCCGCGACCGTCGATGACGATCATGGCGTCCGGAATGGTGTGCAGGATGGAGCGGAGATGAGTCTCGCGAGTGCGCAGGGCTTCCTCGACCTGCTTCTCCGCGTCGATGTCGAGAAAGATGCCGCTGAGATGACGGGCGAGCCCGGCCTCGTCCCGAATGAGCCCGGCGCGGGCGCGGATCCACTGCCCGTTGCCGGAGGCGGCTGCGACCCGGAAGGACAGGTCGAAGGCGCCCCCGCCGTCGGACACGCGCCTGATTGCGCTCTCCACACGCTCGCGATCCCTGGGCTCGAGGCGTGACATGAACAGGTCGTAGCTCGGTGGTTGATCCTGTTCGATACCGAGCAGGCTCCTGGCGGTATCCGACCAGTCCAATTCCTGCGTCGTGAGGTCGAGATCCCAGGTGCCGACGCCGAATCCTTCGATCCGAACCCGGAAATGCTCACCCCGACCGTCGTCCGGCGGATGCGTTACACGGGTCGGCGACACGCGATGACTCCCATTATCCTGCGGCTTGCCGGTGCCGCGAACATGGCGGCAATTTCGCCCAAGGCCGGGCCGGAGGCAAGTTCGGATGTCTGATTCCATTGGTGGATGTCTTACGGGTCCGGTACCCGGCGATTTGATCTATCTCATCCTCCCCCGCGCCGGGATGGCTAGATTTCGCGCCAGTTCATGGCGCTCTTGGAGAATCCCCGATGACATACGCGACCGTGATGGTCTGCCTGGCGCTCGACCAGTCCAATGAGGCGCGCCTTCAGGTCGCGGGCGAACTCGCCGAGCGATTCGAGGCGGCTATCGTCGGGGTTGCCGCGGCACAGTTTGCGCCGCCGCTCTATTTCACCGACGGCACCCAGGCGCAAGTGCTGATCGACGAGGGTGAAGCTTCCGTCAAGCGGCGGCTTGCCGATCTCGAGGCACAATTTCGCGCCGCCATGAAGACGCGCGGCGGACACGCCGAGTGGCGCAGCGCCATGGATTTCCCGGCGCGATTCGTTTTGGCGCAGGCGCGCTGCGCCGACATCATCGTCAGCGGCGGGCCGAGCCCGGCTTTCTCCGACGCGTTCGCGCTCGCAAGCCCCAAGGACCTGGTGATGCAGGCCGGCCGTCCGCTTCTCGTCGTCCCCGACCGGACCAACTGGCTCGACCTGCGCAGTGTCATGGTGGCGTGGAAAGACACGCCGGAGGCACGGCGGGCGGTGGCCGCCGCGCTGCCGATGCTGCGCAAGGCGAGAGACGTCACCATTGTCGAAATCCTGGAGCGCGATGACGATCGTCCGGCCGCGATGGCCGGCGTTACCGACGTTGCGGCCTGGCTCGCCCGTCACGGCGTCACCGCGGTTCCGCGCGTCCCGGAGTCCGTGGAAGGCGAAACCGCTGCCGCGCAACTGGAGAAAATCGCCGGTAGGGCTGGCGCCGGCCTGATCGTTGCGGGCGCCTATGGTCATTCGCGGTTTCGCGAACTGATCCTGGGAGGCGTCACCCAGCATCTGGTCGCGCAATCCGCTCTCAGCGTGCTGCTGTCGCACTGAGGGCCGGCCGGCGAAAAGCTATTCGAGGAGGGCGCGCCATGTACAAATTTCTTGAACAGACCGTCGATGGCTACATGACGCGTAGCGTGAGGACGGTGCGGCGCGATCACGATCTGCTCGAGCTCAGCACGATGTTCGAAACCGACGATTTCAATTCCTACCCCGTCGAGGATGACGGGCAAGTCGTCGGGATCGTCACCAAATTCGACATCCTGAAATGCTTCGCCTTCACGCCGAGCCAGATTCTGCCGCGCTATCGGGACCTGATGAGCCGCAAGATCCGCGACGTCATGACGCCCGAGTTCATCTATGTCAGCCCCGACACGCGGCTGACGCGCGTGCTCCAAATTATGGTCGAGCATCGCATCAGAAGCATCATCGTGCTCGACGGCGCCGAGAAGCTGGTCGGAATCATCACCCGCGAGGACGTCGTCGCCGCGCTCAAGGCGACGGCAAGGGACTGACGCCGCGATGTCTTCCCGTCTCCCCTTGTGGGCGAAGGTGGCGCCAAGCGCCGGACGAGGGGTCTCTCTCCGCGGAGAGACTTTCGATACGGAACCAACCCCTCGCCCAAGCGGGTTTGCGGTGCCGTCGTCGCCGCCCTTTCCCGCAACGGCAGAGGGCAATTCAACTGGCTGTGCATCTGATCCGCATTAACAGAAATCCATCCATCTTGATTTCAATCAATTCCCCGCGCGGGTGGATGTGGTTTCTGGCTCCGTGTTCTTTCAAAAGAGAATCCGCGATGCACCAGCCCTCCATCTCCAAGTCGATGACATCAGGTGAAGCCGGCCTTGCTGTCGGATTCGCAGTCACCGCCTTCTTCTGCGCGATCGCCTCGGCCAAGGCGCTCGATGCGCCCTTCGCCTTTCATGCCGCACTCAGCGCGGCGGCGAGCCTGGCCGCGGTGTTCGTCATCATCAACCGTTACTACGACCGTCCGGCGGCGCTGCCGCCGGCGGAGATCGACGGCCGCGCCAACTACAATCTGGGCCCGATCAAGTTCACCTGCTTCATGGCGATGTTCTGGGGCATCGCGGGCTTCCTCGTCGGCCTGATCATCGCGTCGCAGCTGGCCTGGCCGGCGCTGAACTTCGACTTGCCCTGGACCAGCTTCGGCCGCTTGCGGCCGCTGCACACCTCCGCCGTGATCTTCGCCTTTGGCGGCAATGTGCTCATCGGCACGTCCTTCTACGTCCTGCAGAAGTCCTGCCGCGTGCGTCTTGTGGGCGATCTCGCGCCCTGGTTCGTCGTGCTCGGCTACAACTATTTCATCCTCATCGCGGGCACGGGCTATCTGCTCGGCGTCACCCAGTCCAAGGAATATGCCGAGCCGGAATGGTACGCCGATCTCTGGCTGACTATCGTCTGGGTCACCTATCTGATCGTCTTCCTTGGCACCGTCATCAAGCGCAAGGAGCCGCACATCTTCGTCGCGAACTGGTTCTATCTCGCCTTCATCGTGACGATCGCGGTCCTGCATCTCGGCAACAACCCCGCGCTGCCCGTGTCGTTCTTCGGCTCCAAATCCTACATCGCCTGGGGCGGCATCCAGGACGCCATGTTCCAGTGGTGGTATGGCCATAACGCGGTCGGCTTCTTCCTGACCGCCGGCTTCCTCGCCATCATGTACTACTTCATTCCAAAGCGCGCCGAGCGGCCGATTTATTCCTACCGGCTTTCGATCATTCACTTCTGGGCGCTGATCTTCCTCTACATCTGGGCGGGCCCGCACCATCTGCACTACACGGCGCTGCCGGACTGGACGCAGACGCTCGGCATGACCTTCTCGATCATGCTGTGGATGCCCTCCTGGGGCGGCATGATCAACGGCCTGATGACGCTGTCGGGCGCCTGGGACAAGCTGCGCACCGATCCCGTGCTGCGCATGCTCGTGGTCTCCGTCGCCTTCTACGGCATGTCGACCTTCGAAGGCCCGATGATGTCGATCAAGGTGGTCAATTCGCTTAGCCACTACACCGACTGGACCATCGGTCACGTGCATTCCGGCGCGCTCGGCTGGGTCGGCTTCGTCTCCTTCGGCGCGCTGTACTGCCTGGTCCCGTGGATCTGGAATCGCAAGGAGCTCTATAGCGTCAAGCTCGTCAACTGGCACTTCTGGATCGCCACCCTCGGCATCGTTCTCTACATCTCGGCGATGTGGGTGTCCGGCATCCTCCAGGGCCTGATGTGGCGCGCCTACACCTCGCTCGGCTTCCTGGAATATTCCTTCATCGAGACCGTCGAGGCGATGCATCCCTTCTACGTCATCCGTGCCGCCGGCGGCGCGCTGTTCCTGATCGGCGCTTTGATCATGGCCTATAATCTCTGGATGACCGTTCGCGTCGGCGAGCAGGAAGTCCAGATGCCCGTCGCTCTTCAGCCGGCGGAATGAGGAGCATCCCATGTCGTTCTGGACACGCCACCAAATCTTCGAAAAGAATTCGATCATCCTGGTGGCCGGCATTTTGCTGGTGATTGCGATCGGCGGGCTCGTCGAGATCACGCCGCTGTTCTACCTCAAGAGCACGATCGAGGTGGTCGACGGCATCAGGCCCTACACGCCGCTGGAGCTCGCAGGCCGCAACATCTATGTCCGCGAAGGCTGCTATCTCTGCCATTCGCAGATGATCCGCCCCTTGCGCGACGAGGTCGAGCGCTACGGCCACTTCTCGCTCGCCGCCGAGAGCATGTACGACCATCCGTTCCAGTGGGGCTCGAAGCGCACCGGTCCTGACCTTGCCCGCGTCGGCGCCAAATATTCCGACGACTGGCACGTCACTCATCTGACCAATCCGCGCGCGATCGTGCCGCAATCGGTGATGCCGGGCTATCCCTTTCTCAGCTCGACCGAGGTCGATCCGGACACGATCGCAGACCACATGCGCACGCTGCGGACCGTCGGCACGCCCTACACCGACGACCAGATCGCCAATGCGGGCGCCGACATGAAGGCCCAGGCCGATCCTGACAATGCCGGCTCGGACGCTTTCACCAAGCGCTACGCCAAGGCCGTGGTGCGCAACTTCGACGGCAAGGCCGGCGCGCCGACCGAGATGGACGCGCTGATCGCCTATCTGCAGATGCTCGGCACGCTGGTCGACTTCAAGATCTACAACGAGAAAGCCAATCTTCGCTGAGAAGGCACCAACGATGAAAGCCATCCTGACACTCGACAATCTTGCGTCCGCTCTCGTGACCACGATCTGGACGCCGGTGTTCATCGCGATCTTTCTCGCGATCATCGCCTACGCGTTCTGGCCCCGGAACAAGGTCGGGTTCGACGAAGCGGCCAGCCTGCCCTTGCGGGAGGAGTGAGACATCATGACCGATCATAGTGAAATCGACTCCGTCACCGGCAGGGCCACGACCGGACATGAATGGGACGGCATCAAGGAGCTCAACACGCCGCTGCCGCGCTGGTGGGTGATTACGTTCTACCTCACGATCGTCTGGGCGATCGGCTACTGGATCGTCTATCCGGCCTGGCCGCTGATCTCGGGCAATACGCGCGGCGTGATGGGTTACTCCTCGCGCGCCGACGTCGCGGTCGAGCTTGCCAATCTCGACAAGATACGGGGTGACAAGATGGTGGTGCTGGGCGCGGCCTCGCTCGCCGACATCGAGGAGAATCCGGCCTTGCTGGCGCTCGCGCGCGCCAAGGGCAAGACGGTATTCGGCGACAATTGCGCGCCGTGCCACGGCTCCGGCGCTGCCGGCGCGAAGGGCTATCCAAACCTGAATGACGACGATTGGCTGTGGGGCGGCACGCTCGACCAGATCATGCAAACGATCCAGTTCGGCGCACGCTCCGGCCATGCCAAGACGCATGAGGGCCAGATGCTCGCTTTCGGCAAGGACGGCGTGCTGAAGCCGGATGAGATCGTCACGGTGGCCAATTATGTGCGCTCACTGTCGGGCCTCCCGACCCGAAAGGGTTTTGACGCCACCAAGGGCGAGAAGATTTTTGCCGACAATTGCGTCGCCTGCCACGGCGACGGCGGCAAGGGCAACCAGGAGCTCGGCGCGCCCAATTTGACCGACAAGATCTGGCTCTACGGCTCGGACGAGGCGGTCCTGATCGAAACCATCAGCAATGGCCGCGCTGGCGTCATGCCGGCCTGGGACGGGCGGCTCGATCCCTCGACCATCAAGGCGCTGGCCGTCTACGTCCACTCGTTGGGCGGTGGAAAATAGCCAAAGATCAACAAGCGGGGGCGAACAAAACTGCCTCCGCTTGAGCTGGATCAATCGACGCGGCCGAGCCGGGTCTAGATTTAATCGCACCTTTCGAGACATTCCAGGCGATGAACAAGCCCGTGAATCCGAACGAACTCACATCGGACGACGACGGGCCGCTTTATGTGGCCCAAAAGAAGGTGTATCCCCAGAGCGTCTCCGGCACCTTCCGCCGGATCAAATGGGGCCTGATGGCGTTCTGCCTCGGCGTCTATTACTTCCTGCCCTTCGTGCGCTGGAATCGCGGCCTTGGCGCCCCCAGCCAGGCGGTGCTGATCGATCTTCCGAACAGCCGCTTCTACTTCTTCTTCATCGAGCTGTGGCCGCAGGAGGTCTATTACTTCACCGGCCTTTTGATCGTGGCCGCGGTGGCGCTGTTCCTGATGAACTCGGTCGGCGGCCGCATCTGGTGCGGCTATCTTTGCCCGCAGACGGTCTGGACGGATCTGTTCTACGCCGTCGAGCGCTTCGTTGAAGGCGACCGCCGCGAGCGCATGCGCAAGGACAAGTCGGGCGGCACGCTGACGCTCAGGCGTGTCTCCGAGATCGCACTCAAGCATTCGATCTGGCTGATGATCGCGTGGTGGACCGGCGGCGCCTGGGTGCTCTATTTCAACGACGCCCCGACCCTGGTGAAGGAGCTCCTGACCTTCCAGGCGCCGATGATCGCCTATATCTGGATCGGCATCCTGACGGCGACGACTTATGTGCTCGCCGGCTTCATGCGCGAGCAGGTCTGCACCTATATGTGCCCGTGGCCGCGGATCCAGGCCGCGCTCACCGACGAATGGGCGCTCAACGTCACCTACCGCTACGACCGCGGCGAGAAGCGCACCTCGGTGAAAAAGGCCGCCGAGCTGCGCGCGCTCGGCGAGCAGGTCGGCGACTGCGTCGACTGCTACCAATGCGTTGCGGTCTGCCCGACCGGCATCGACATCCGCAACGGGCCGCAGCTCGAATGCATCCAGTGCGGGCTCTGCATCGACGCCTGCGACAACGTCATGACCAGGATCGGCCGGCCGAAGCGGCTGATCGGCTACGATAACGACATCAACATCCAGCGCCGCCAGGAGGGCAGGGCTCCGGTCTATCGCATCGTCCGGGCCCGCACCGTCGCCTACAGCGCGATCATCGCGGCGGTCGGCGGCATCATGCTCTACGTGCTCGCGACGCGTACTCTGCTCGACGTCAACGTGCTGCACGACCGCAACCCGCTCGCAGTCAGGCTCAGCGACGGCTCGATCCGCAACGCCTACACGGTGCGGCTGCTCAACAAGAGCGGCTACGACCGCGTCGTCGCGATCGACGCAGACGGGCCGATCAATTCCACGATCCACGTCGTCGGTACCGATTCGGTGACGCCGGACCGGCCGATGATCGTGATCCCGCGCGACTCCACCAGCGAGCTGCGATTGCTCGTCACCGCGCCGGCCGACGGCAATCCGGAGAAGTCGGTCCCGGTCCGCTTCCACGTCACCGATATCGGGCTCGGCGAAGTCGCCAGCGCCACCGACAATTTCGTCGCGCCGTAAGATCAGGAGACCGCCATGGCATCCAAGCCGCTGACCGGCCCAAAAGTGTTCCTGATGCTGGTCGCCTTCTTTGGCGTCGTCATCAGCGTCAACGTCACCATGATGAAGCTCGCGATCGCGACGCTGCCCGGCACCGACGTCGACAGCCCCTATGCCGCGGGCCTCACCTACGACCGCGAGATATCGGCGGCGCAGGATCAGGCCGGGCGCAAATGGCGGGTCAACGCCCATATCGAGCGCCGCACCGATGGCGGCGCCACGCTCCAGGTCGAGGCACGCGATGCAAATGGTCAGCCGGTGACCGGATTGAAATTCGGCGGCCGCCTGGAGCGGCCGACCGACAAGCGCGCTGACCTTGCGGTCGAGCTTGCGGAGGCCGGTATGGGTATCTATCGCGGCAATGCCGCGTCCGTCGCGCCCGGCCAGTGGGATCTCGTCATCGAGGGCGATGCGAAGGGCGAGCGCCTGTTCCTGTCGCGCAACCGCGTGATCCTGAACTGAGGCCTCGCCATGCAGGTGACCCGCGATTTCTCTCACTACGTCCGCGCCGCGGGCGCGGGCCTGCAGCACGTCGATCTCGCGGTCGAGGGCGTTCACTGCGCCGGCTGCATGGCCAAGATCGAGCGCGGGCTTTCCGCCATACCTGACGTCACGCTGGCGCGCGTGAACCTCACCGACCGGCGCGTCGCGTTGGAGTGGAAAGAAGGCACGCTCGATCCCACCAGTTTCATCGATCGCCTCGCAGAGCTCGGCTACAAGGCCTATCCATACGAGACCAAGAGCGCGGAGGCGACCGAGGTCGCGGAATCGCGCTTCCTGCTGCGCTGCCTCGGCGTTGCTGCCTTCGCCACCATGAACGTGATGATGCTGTCGATCCCGGTCTGGTCGGGCAATGTCTCGGACATGCTGCCCGAGCAGCGCGACTTTTTCCACTGGCTGTCGGCGCTGATCGCGCTGCCGGCGGCGGCCTATGCCGGCCAACCGTTCTTCCGCTCGGCTTGGCGCGCGCTGTCGAACAAGACCACGAACATGGACGTGCCGATCTCGATCGGCGTGTGTCTTGCGTTGGGCATGTCCGTGGTCGAGATCATCAACCACGCCGAGCACGCCTATTTCGACGCGGCGATCATGCTGCTCACCTTCCTGCTGGTCGGTCGCTTCCTCGACCAGAACATGCGGCGGCGGACCCGCGCAGTCGCCGGCAATCTCGCCGCGCTCAAGGCAGAGACCGCGGCGAAATTCGTCGGGCCCGACGAAATCTCGCAGGTGCCGCTCGCCGCGATCCATCCCGGCGACATCGTGCTCTTGCGACCGGGCGAGCGCTGCGCGGTCGACGGCGCCGTGATCGAGGGACGCTCCGAGATCGACCAGAGCCTGATCACCGGCGAGACGCTCTACGTCACGGCGGAGCAGGGGACGCCGGTCTATGCGGGTTCCATGAACATCTCCGGCACGCTAAGGGTGCGGGTCTCGGCCGCCGCGGAGGCGACGCTGCTCGCCGAGATCACGCGGCTCCTGGACAATGCGCTCCAGGCACGCTCGCGCTACATGCGGCTGTCTGACCGCGCCTCACGGCTCTATGCGCCGGTGGTGCATGCGACGGCACTTCTCACGATCTTCGGCTGGGTCATCGCCGGCGCAAGCTGGCATGATGCGATTGTCACCGGCGTTGCTGTGCTCATCATCACCTGTCCCTGCGCGCTCGGCCTTGCCATTCCGACCGTGCAGACGATCGCCTCGGGCAGGATGTTCAAATCCGGCGTGCTGCTCAATTCCGGCGATGCGATTGAACGCCTGGCCGAAGTCGACCATGTCATCTTCGACAAGACCGGCACGCTGACGCTGCCCGATCTCGACGTGACGAATGCTGCAGACATTCCCACCGACATCTTCCAGCTTGCCGGCCGGCTCGCGCTGTCGAGCCATCACCCTGTGGCGGCAGCAGTAGCTCGGGCAGCCGGAGCAAACTCGCCGATCGTCGGCGTGGTCGAGGAGGCCGGGCAGGGCGTCCGCGCTGTGGTGGATGGGGTCGAAATCCGTCTCGGCCGACCGTCCTTCTGCGGCGCCGAGGCATTGATCCGCAGCGCGATGCTCGATCCCGAAGCCTCCATCGTGGTCTTCGGCAAGGGGGCCGAAAAATTCATCCTCTCGGTGCGCCAGGGTCTGCGCCCGGACGCGCAGGCCGTGATCGCGGCGCTGAGGGCGCGCAACATCGGCATCGAGATCCTCTCCGGCGACCGCGAACCCGCGGTGATTGCGGCAGCTTACGCGCTCGGCATTGCCGAATGGCGCGCCGGTGTGACGCCGGCCGACAAGATCGCGCGGATCGAGGAGCTGAAGCGGCGCGGCGTGAAAGTTCTGATGGTCGGCGACGGCATGAACGATGCGCCATCGCTGGCGGCGGCCCATGTCTCGATGTCGCCGATCTCCGCGGCGCATCTGAGCCAGGCGACCGCCGATCTCGTCTTCCTCGGCCGGCCGCTGGCGCCGGTCGTCACGGCCATCGATTCCGCGCGCAAGGCGCTGCGTCTGATGCGGCAAAACCTCTGGCTTGCGATCGGTTACAATGTCTTGGCCGTGCCGGTCGCGATCGGCGGCGTCGTGACACCTCTGATCGCCGCGGCAGCCATGAGCGGATCGTCGATCCTCGTCATGCTGAATTCGGTGCGGGCGCGCAGCGCGTCACGGGAGATTTCATGATGGAGATCCTGGTCATCCTGGTCCCACTCGCGCTGGCGCTCGGACTTGCAGGCCTCATCGCATTCCTGTGGTCGCTTAAAAGTGGCCAATATGAGGATCTCGAGGGTGCCGCCTGGCGGGCGATCGCCGATGATGACGCGGGGCCGGCAGCGGCGCGCCAGCCCGAGAGCAAGCGCGGGCTCGTAAGCGCCCTCCAGCAGATCGTCGTTGAGGTTGATCTGGCCCAAAGCAGCGGCCCTTGCCGCGACGATACTGGGACCACTCAAACGCGTCTCGCGACCAAACGCTCGTTGTCCGCGGACGACAAGGTGCGGATGAACTGGCAAGGCTGCTCAAGGCGCTCGGCGTCGACAAGATGATTGTTGCGCGCAAGGAGCTGGGTAGCGGAATTTCGCCTTGTGACCCACAACGGACGTCGGCCGACATCTCATATCGCAGTGGCAATATCGGTTTCAGCGCGCGAACGAAGGGCGGGAACACCTTTTCGCTCGTTGACTGTACGAAATCTGCTAGACTCTGCGTGGACGCATATTTCGCGAGAGGCGGCAATGCGGATTTTGTTATGGGCTATCTTGGCTGTGATGGCGCTGCCAACATTCGCGTTCGCAGCCGAGCATGAAATGGGGACTCGCTGCAGGCCGATCAGCGAGCGCGTTGGCGCCGATCCCGGATGCTGGATCATTGCAAACCAGCCGGTTGGAAACCTAACCAAACCGGAGACATTCTGGCACCTCGACACTTATCCTACCCGGGCCCTTGCGGAAGGGGCAAAGGGCGCGCATGGGGCCGTTGTCGAATCCCTGGGTAAACACTGGCTGCTCAGTATCGAAGATGCTGGATGGCGCGGGCCTGCGGGCGGACAACGCATTGCCGAGATCGGACCGCTCCCGGTTCAGACGGGTCAGGCCTATACCGCGCAGTACATGGAAGCGGTGTTTAACCCCGGCATGACCGCGCCCGCCCATGTGCATTCGGGTCCGGAAGCTTGGTATACGGTGACCGGAGAAACCTGCCTCGAGACGCCTGACGGAATTCAGGTTGGCCGCGCAGGCGGTCAATTCGTCATCGTCCCGGGCGGTCCCCCGATGCATCTGACTGCGACGGGGAAGGAGCAGCGGCAAGCGTTAGTCCTCATCCTTCATGACTCGACTAAGCCTGCGACGACATTGGTCAGCGACTGGACCCCAAAGGGCTTGTGCAAGAACTAAAGTCACTGTCATCGGATGACGTCTCGACTTCTTTTCGTGGCACGAAACGGACCAACCGACCCGGGCGTTTGATGTCTGTTGATCGGGGCAAAACGGAAGTCGCGTTTTGGGGGCAGTCAGGGCAGCTTTTAAAGCCGACGTTGTCGCCGCGAGCCAAGTTGATCGGCTCCTGCCCCTTAGCGGATCTTTAAGTCGTGCCGATCTTTTCGGGTTCGCCGCGAAAATTCCGTGCTGCTCGACGCACCAGGCTCACGAAGTTGCGAACCACCGGCGACGGTTCGCCGCGGCGCGATGCGAGGTTCAGGACGGCTTTCGGTTGAGCGTTACCTTTGAGCCGCCGGTACGCGATGCCATCCATCGTCATACGCTGCATGCACGCCGGAACCAGCGAAATCCCTAGCCCGACGGCAACCAGGCTCAGGGCCGACGTAATTCGGGGCGCTTCCTGGCCAAGGCGCGGGCTGAACCCCGCCTTGAGGCAGGCGGCCATCGTCGCCTCATAAAACGCGGGCCCGAGTTGACGCGCGTAGACGATGAATGTTTCGTTGGCGAGGTCCTTCAATGAAAGAGCCCCGCCGGCGCGATCGCTCTGCGCCAGCGCGTGATCGCTCGGCAACGCGACCACCATCGGTTCTACCAGCAATGGATTGACGACGAGGCTCTGTGGTTCGACGGGTGCGCGCAGAAACGCAACGTCCATCCGTTCATCGCGCAGGCGTTCGAGCGCCTCCTTCCCGAGGCACTCGTCGAGCGTTAGCAACACGAGCGGGAAGGCCGCGCGAAACGCCCGAACTGCGCCTGGCACGAAGGGATGAAACGGGGTGGTCGGCACCACGCCCACGCAGAGGCGGCCCTGCTCGCCCCGCGCAGCACTGCGTGTGGCTTCGAATGCGCCATCGTATTGCGCAAGGGTCGCGCGCGCTCGATCGAGGAATACCCGCCCCGCTTCGGTCAGTTCGACCCCGCGCGCCTTGCGCCGAAACAGCTGAACATCGAGCTCGGTTTCGATCGCCTTAATCCGCTGACTAAGCGGTGGCTGCTGCATACCGAGCCGCTCGGCTGCCCGCGTGATGTGTCCCTCTTCGGCGACGACGACGAAGTGCCTAAGATGCCGCAGCTCCATTGCCATATCCATTTCAATATGATTTTTGCCCGATCCATATAATAGCTCAACTACTGTGCAAGCGATAGACAGGCCTTTGTCCGACTGAGGAGATGGTCATGACGCTGTTGCGCCGGCAATTTCTGCAACTGACGGCAGGCTCGATCGTCGCGCCCGCGCTGTCGTCCTTGGCGCTTGCGCAGACCTACCCGGCCCGGCCGGTGCGCCTGCTGGTGCCGTATGCGCCCGCCGGCCCAGCCGACATCCTCGCCCGCCTTGCCGCTCAGAAGCTCTCCGAACAGCTCGGAAACCAGTTCTATGTCGAGAATGTCGGCGGCGCCGGCGGCAATATCGGAATGGGTCAAGGCGCGAGAGCCGTGGCCGATGGTTATACCGTTCTCGTCGTGCCGCCGAACATCGTCGTCAATCCCGCGATGTACGACAAGGTGCCGTACGATCCCTACAAGGATTTTGAGCCGGTGACGGTGGCAGTGAGTGCGCCCACGGTGGTGACAATCCATCCTTCGGTCGCGGCCAGGACTCTGAGCGAGCTGGTCGCGCTTATCAAGGCGGGCGGAACGAAATACAGCTTTGCGTCACCCGGCACCGGCACGCCGCCACATCTCATCGGCGAGTTGTTTCGACTGTCGTTGGGGCTCGACCTTGTGCATGTCCCTTTCAACAGTGCGGGCCAGGCGGTCGGCTCGACGTTGGCGGGTCACACTCCGATCGCGTTCACGTCTTTACCGCCCGCAGTACCGCAAATCCATGAAGGAAAACTACGTGCGCTCGCCGTCACCAGCAAGACGCGATCGCCGGCACTGCCTGAAGTGCCGGACACGGCCGAAGCCGGATATCCGGAGATTCAGGGCGAGGGTTGGTTTGCGTTTGTCGTTCCGGCTGGGACGCCCAAGGAGGTCATCGCGCTGCTCAATCGCGAGATCATTCGCGCCATGGCTCTCCCCGACATCAAAGAGAAAATGGCAGCGCTCGGGTTCACGGTGGTCGGTAGCACTCCGGAGGAATCCGCGACGCTGTTTCGTGCCGAAAGCGTGAAATGGTCCAAGGTCATCCGCGAGGCAGCCATCAAGACAAACTGACGCGATCAACCGAAGGATATCGTGATGCGCGACCGTGTGCATGTTGTGGGTATCATGGCAGCCGGTGGGGCTCCACCGGTGGCGCGATTCAGGGATGGCATGCGCGAGCGGGGCCTGGTCGAGGGCAAGAACGTCGTGTTCCACGAGCGGATCGCTCATGGTGATGCGACAAGACTCGCCGGATTCGCGCAGGACATGGCTCGCCTCCGTGTTGATCTGATCGCGGCGGTCGGCGCGGTGACCGCGCGCGCAGCGAGAGCTGCCTCGACTGAGGTTCCGATTGTCTATTCGGTGGTCGTGGAGCCGGCCGGTGATGACCTTGCGAGTCTTTCGGGCGATCCCCTGCCGAACATGACTGGCGTCACGACCTTTGACGACGGCCAGGCGGCAGCTCAGATCGCGATGCTGCGCGCGGTCAAGCCTGACCTAACGAGGATCGCCTATCTGGCCGACGCAGCCGTCTCCGATTGTCTTCGCAGCGCCAGCATGCGCGCCGCGCAGGAAGCCGGTCTGCACGCAATCGTCCTGCGTGTCGTCGGGCCTAAGCCCGATCTGCAGATGGCTTTCGCCAAGATGCGGGAAGATGGCACGCAGGCGCTTGTGGCGCTGGAAAACCCGATCATCGGAGTACATGCCTCACAGATTGCAGAGCGTGCCCTCTCGCAGAATCTACCGGCCCTGTTTGCGCTGGAGCAAGCCGGCGCCGGCGGCCTTCTGAGCTACGGAACATCGCTCGGGCAAGCCGCTCACCGGATGGCGTGGCAAGCCAGTCGGCTCCTTGATGGCGATGCCGCAACCGAGTTGCCGATCGAGACCCTGCGTTGTCCAGACCTTGTGGTGGACATGCGCACTGCGTGCCGCCTGGGCCTAACTATCCCGCCCGAAGTTCTGCGGCGCGCGGGCCGAGTTATTCGGTAGCTCGAAGTGTCCGTCCAGTCGCCTCATGGCACAAAGCGTGAGTTTGCGCGGTACAAGGCCATGTCCGGAGTTGGGGTAAAGCCGACCTGCCGGTTGAACGCCAGGACTTCTCAGTTTGACCCAACTCAGACATCGGGTCGCTCGACATACTGCAATAGCGAAGTCGCTATAGGGCTACCAAGTTCTGGCTGGGGCCGTTAGGACTTACGATGACTTTGCGCATTGAAAGGGATGCAGCATGAGAAAATCCACGGTGTTCAATCTGTTCGTGGTCGCCATACTGGGGCTGGTGTTGCCGGACCGCGCCTTCGGTCAGCAAAAGCCGCTCAAGGACTTGCTGGTCGGCACATGGCTTCAGGTTTCCGTCGATGTCGTGTCTACCGATGGCACCAGGCGAGCGCTGTACGGCGACAATCCAAAAGGCATCGTCATCTACACCAACGACGGGTACTTCTCCCTCATGCAGGCCCGCGCTGACCTGCCCAAACTGGCCTCCGGTCGCCCTGCAACAGCAACCATTGACGAAGCCAAGGCGGTCGTCGCCGGCTCCATCGCATACTTTGGAAAGTATTCGCTCGACGAAGGGAGCAAGGTTCTCAGCGCGGACATCCAGGCCAGCACGTTCGCCAATCAAGTTGGCGACGCGACAGAAAAACGCACTATAACCTCGCTAACCGACAGCGAACTCAGGTTTACTAGACCCGGAGTCGTTCCCGGCACGACGCTTGACGTCCTCTTCAAGCGAGCGAAATGACGGGTCAGCAAGACCACATTTTTCATAGCCGGAAAGTCTGCTGTTGGCCCCACGCGGACATGTCCAATTGCGCCTCCCATGTTCGCTTCCGACCGCAAAGCGGACCTCGCCGCTTACGAGAGTTTATGAGTACACGCCCTAGTTCATCAGTCGATGGGCCCTGGCCGGCTTCCGGTGCGGCATCACCTCCGGCGCATCCCGGCGTTCAGAGCGCGCCGTATGCCGATGACAGCAAAGGCGACGGGCCGCCGCCGTCGGTCACCAGCAGCACCGCCTCGGCCGGTGCTGGCTATTCTGGCCGATCATGCACGGCTTTGGGCAAGCCGGAAATGTATTGGCCGGCATCCCGCAACGTGGCCAGATCGCGGCCCTCCGCAAGGATGATCGGGTCGTCAAAAGGCCGATGTCGATCTGTAGGGGCTCCTTAGTGGCGGCGAGGTACTGCTGGTCGTGGATGTGGAAAATTGACCGCAGCTCCAGCGCCGTTGTGGGCGCGCTGGGTTGCCGAGGCTGCCACCGACAGGTAGATCAGCTAGGTCTTTGTTGGGGGCGAGATCGTGAGGGCGGAGAAGGGCGCATCATCTTCTACGGTCGGATGCGGAGCTCGGCAGCAAATGGTTTTACTAACTTCCGCTAGAAGCCAAGCAATATCAACGTCAGGTCACATCCCACCCCTTCCGCCAGTCTATCCGTCCGGAGTCCGTCGGTCGGGCTTCCCCAGCAGGTGATCGGTGAATCAAACGTTCAATCCGGCCGGGCTCGACAAGCTCAAGCTCCGCATTCAGGCGTTGCGCGCCAAGACGATCGCCAATGGCTGCACTGAGGACGAGGCGCTGTCGGCCGCCGCCAAGGTCGCCGAGCTGCTGGATCGCCACGATCTGTCGCTCTCCGACGTCGAGCTGCGCGCGTCGGCATGCGAACGGAGGGTCTACGAGACCCATCGCAAGAAGCGCATTCCTCTGGACGACTGCATCGGCGCGATCGCGCATTTCTGCGATTGCCGGGTCTGGCGCGAGAAGAACGCAGGCAGCGAGAACAGCTATGTGTTCTTCGGTCTGGCTGCGGATATCGAGGTCGCGCATTATCTGGCTGAATTGGTCGACGGCGCCGTGCGCGCTGAACTTGGCCGCTTCAAGACTTCTGTCGACTACAGCAGGTTCCGGCACCAGGAGCGGCATCTGGCCAATGCCTCCTTCGCGCTCGGGATGGTGGCGTCGATCGCGGACAAGCTGGTTGCGATCAAGGCCGGTCGCGATCAGGTCAACGAGAGCACCGGCCGCGGGCTGGTGGTCCTCAAGACCTCGGTGGTCGATGCGGAATTCGACAAGCTCGACCTCAAGCTCCGGACCCAGCGCAGCACCGGCCGGATGGTGTCGATGACGGCGTATGAAGCTGGCGGCGCCGCCGGAGCGTCGCTGGCCATCAATCCCGGCCTCGGCGGGACCACTCCCAAGGGAAGCTGACCCCGCGCGATCGATTTCGGAATAATGGCATTATGCCCCTGTTTTGCCCGACGAGTCAAATCGGTCTTTGCAAGACATGCAAGCTCTTGATCCGAAACGCATCGGCTACTGTGCATGGGGTTGTTTTCGATATTTTGGCAGGGCGCATGTCCGGAGCCCGATGAGAAACCCTCGGATGATCTGGCACGGCCTTTTAATCGGCAGCGCCGTTCGCTTGGCTCGTCTTCTGGAACCTTTTTGCCGCGTCCCCGTTATCTGGCCATGACTGAAGACCTTTCCTACCGACGCAAACCCTTGACCCCGGAACAGCGCCAGGCTCGCGATGCGGCACGCCGTATCGAGGCTGAGAAAGCCATGCGCGATCACGAAGAGGCCCAAAAGGCATTTTACGCCAATCGGGAGCGGCTCCGAACCGAACGTCTTGCGCGGGAAGCGACGACGGCGAAGGCTGACCAGTAGTCCCGTCGCCGCGCCGCGAATTTTGACCGATTTCGCCGCTTAGTGCCGGCTGGGGACGCGCGTCGCGCTTAAAGCCTGCTTCAGGGCCTGAACGGCGCCCGCAAAAGGCCCTCGGGGCGATTGGGCCTCGATCGCTTCGGCTGCCATGCGACAATCGTTTGCGACCTTGAGCAACCCGCCTCGCGCGAGGTCCATGGTGGAGAGGGCGGCCTGCTCCAGGCAGACCCGTTCAAGCCGTCGAAATTCCCGCAGCTCTTTGTTCATGCGTCAGCTCTCGATGCCTCTACGCCATGCGGCGCTGAGTCTGCTTAACGAATGGTAAACATCTGCCTAGCCGAGCTGGCTGGCGTAGAGCTGGTCCGTGCCGTGCACTCGCCCGGGCTGCGGCGTCGCCGGGCGGGCTTGACGGCACTTGCCTTCCGCCGGAAGCTTCAAATGATCCTAAACTGACGAGAACCACGGAGACGTTCGCTCCCAGCCAGTCCGATCCCATCAGCGAAAACGAGAATGGAGCTGACCATGACCACGTTCGACAAGCGCGAGCAGGGCTTTGAAGCCAAATTCGCCCACGACGAGGAGCTCGTATTCAAGGCCACAGCCCGGTCCAACAAGCTGCTCGGGCTCTGGGCCGCGGCACAGCTCGGGCTCGGCGGCGATGCCGCGGCGAGTTACGCGACGGCGTTGGTGACGGACAGCCAGACGATCGACGACGTCATGGGCAAGGTGTCAGGCGATCTCGCCGCCAGGGGCGTATCGCGCGAGCAGGTCGCGCAGAAGCTTCAGGAATGCCTGCACCAGGCCATGCAGCAGCTCGAGGCGGACAAGTGATCGAAAGCCGCCGCCTGAGCCTCACTCCGCATGCTTGCGCATCCCGGATTCGCTCAGTCGGTCGACATAGGCAATGCCGATCGCCGAGACGATGAAGGTGAGGTGGATCAGCACCTGCCACATCACCCCGTTCTCGGTGTAGCTGGCGCGGTTCGAGCCGAGGTTGCCGGCCTCGATGAAGGTGCGCAGCAGCGCGATCGAGGAGATGCCGATGATGGCCATGGCGAGCTTGATCTTCAGGACGCTCGCATTGACGTGGCCGAGCCATTCCGGCTCGTCGGGGTGGCCCTGCAGGTCGAGCCGCGAGACAAACGTCTCGTAACCACCGACGATCACCATCACGAGCAGATTGGAGATCATCACGACGTCGATCAGCGCCAGCACGCTCATCATGATCTGCTGCTCGGTGAGGTCGATCGCGTGCCAGGAGAGGTGCCAGAGCTCTTTGAGGAACAGAACGATATAGACGCATTGCGCCACGATCAGCCCGAGATAGAGCGGCAGTTGCAGCCAGCGCGAGCCGAAGATGACCATCGGGAGAAAGCCGAGGCGCGGCAAGGGCAAGCGGGGTTCGGTGCGGAGTTCGGATTTGGATCCAGGCTCAACCGACATTCAGGCAGCATCCTCGCACCGAGATCATCTCGCTTTCATGTAACCCGGCAAGATGGCCGGCGGAAGACGCGACGCCTGTCGCCTTCCTGGGACCGTGCCGTTTCGTGCTACCCTGCCGAGGGGCCATCGTACGACGGTCAGGATCGGGAGGCGGGGAGTGTATTTGTGGTAGTGTCCTGGAGCGGCTTGGGCAAAAGCCCCGGCGCGATCGCGATCGCTGCCGCGATCCTGATCGGCTGCAGCGGCGATGAGGTGTCGGCGACGCCGCTGACGCCGTTCCGCTACGAGGCGCAGGCACAGCGTCATTGCCCGCACGACCAGGTGGTCTGGCTCGATTTCAGCAAAGGCGTCTACTACGGCAAGGGCCAGAAGCGGTACCGCCAGGGTGCTGACGGCAGCTTCGTCTGCCTGAACGAGGCCCGCGATAGCTTCTATCGCCGCTCGCTGCTTGGGCTGCGCTAAGGGTAGCTGCGGACCGTGGGGCGAGCCGGCTAGGTCTGGCCCGGCAGCTTCATCGGGACGTGCGGGGAAGTGCTGATGACCCGGGGGCTTCCGTCCGCATAAAAGCGGTCGCCGCGGATCAGCGATTCCAGAACCAGGAAAAATTTCTCAGCAAGCATTTGCGTCACCCTCGTTGGTGATGGCCTCCTGAAATTGAGTCGAGGCACTGAATGCGGAAATTCAATCAACTAACCGGGAGCAGGGCAATCCAAAACGGATCGCATGCTGCATCGCGGTGTAGTTGTGGTTAGAAATAAGGAAAGTCGTGGTGGTGCTCAGCCGAAGGCCAGTGCCACGAGGCTCGAGCAGAGGAGAACCAAGCCGCCGGCAGTCAGTGCCAGGAAGCCGTCGGATACGAGGTCATGGTTGCGCATGGGACACCTGCCGCTCTCGTCTTCGATGCTCGGTCGGATCGATTAAAATTGTCCGAACGTGCCGTCTTGAAAGAGGTGATGCTTGCCGCCCGCGCGAGTGCCTCAGGCCCTCGTGCGGTAACCTTCAAACGCATGGGCCAGGAAGATCCCCGCGCTTACCAAACCCATCAGTGCCGAAACCGTCTCGATCATCGTCTCATTCCATTCCGCCCTGCACGCGAGAAAGCGCGTGCGGCCTTGCACAGTCAAAAGAATTCCAGTGAGCGGCGCGACAATGGGGGTGGAGTGAGGATTCGGCGCAACAGAATGTCGGGCCCCGGCACGGAGCAGGGCACCCGTCCTCCGTAGATCAACGGGGACAAGCGAACGCCCCGTTTACCATCCCGGCGGGATAGCTGTGGGCTCCCCATTTCCGCCGTGTTCCGGTTGCGTTATCGTTACCACTTCCGACGCGGTGGTGGGCCGCCTCGGAGCAAAGGACCGGACAGCGCTCCCCGTAGCCAAAGCGGGTTGGGTACGCCTCCGGCGAAATGGTATTTGGGGCGAATGGGGATCCGACGGTCAGATTCGGTTTTGCGGGCCGCGCGCGGTGTTGCGGCGGCCGCGACCTGCCTCGCGCTCGCCAATTGCGCCTCCTCCAACAAATTCGCCAGCCGAGTCGATCCGAAATACGGCGTGTCCTCGAGCCCCCGGGTCGTGGCTTTGGGTGATCCGGTCCCGAAGGGCGGCGGCACCTACCGCGTCGGCAAGCCCTATATGGTGGGCGGCCGGACCTACGTGCCCGAGGAGGACGTCAATTATCGCGCCGAGGGCATGGCGTCCTGGTACGGTGACGATTTCCATGGCCGCCTGACCGCCAATGGCGAAGTGTTCGACATGGGCTCTCTGACCGCGGCGCATCCGACCCTGCCGATGCCGTCCTATGCGCGGGTGACCAATGTATCGAACGGCAAGTCGCTGATCGTGCGCGTCAACGATCGCGGGCCCTATCACGGCAACCGGCTCATTGACGTCTCGAACAAAGCCGCTGAACTCCTTGAATTCAAAGGCAATGGGGTCGCCAAGGTCCGTGTCGAATATGTCGGCCGGGCGCCGCTTGAAGGCTCCGATGACCGCCAGCTGATGGCCACCTTGCGCACCGGGATCCCGGCGCCGTCGCCCTCGATGGTACGGGTCGCCTCGGCAAGGCCGTTCGTGCCGGAGCTGCCCTCGTCGAACCGCGGCGCCATTCGCGGCGAGGTTCCGACGCCGGAGGGACGACCCTACAATCTCGGCAACACCTCCGCCGACATGGCTTCGCTCAACGCAACCTCGGAGATGTCGGCCTCGAGCCGCAGCCGGGGCCGGGCGCTCCAGAACGCGCGCGCCGTGTCCTATGACGACGGCGGCCGCTACGTGCCCGAGAGCGCTCCGTCCGGCGCCTACGCCTCGGACGGCGCTGCCGAGGCCCGCGGCATCCTGAGCGGCCGTGGTCTCTATTAGCCTCTCATCAAGCCTGGAAAATTAGTCGGCGACGAAGCCCGTCGCTGAGATCCGATGATCAGAACGGGATGCGGGCGCGTCCCGTGAACGTCCAGATTTGCGTATTGCCGCCGATGCCGCCGAGCTCGGCGCCGAAGCCGACCGTGGCGCCGCTTGCTAGCCTTGCGCCAATGCCGCCCGTCACACGCGCAGACCAGCCCTGGAGCAGCGGTGTCGAGGCCAACGGGATGCCGCCTGTGGCGACGATCGCGGCCGCGTCGTCCTGGGTGAAGTAGTAATCGGCATAGACACCGGCGTAGGGCAGCAGCAGCACGCTATCGAGCCACGGCACGGGGTAGGAGACCCTGCTGCCGGCCGAGGCGCGGCCGCTGGAGAAGGTGCGGGCAGCTTGCGAGGTGCCGAGCGAGTCGACATAGGCGTTTTCACGCTCCCACAGTGCGTAGACCTTCGCCGACGGCTCGATATTGAAATTTGCCCAATTGTAGCTGCCGGTGAAGCCGGTCGCGAGCATCCAGCGATTGCCGTTGAAATTGCCTTGGGCCGTCCCGGCGGTGCCGTCATAACCGATGCCGGAATAGGTCACCGCCGCGTCGTAGCGCAGCGTCGGGATGATCTTCCAGCCGAGATAGGCGCCGACGGTCCAGCCGTCGCCCTTCAGCTTTCCGTTGAGGTCGGTCTCGGTGTAGCTGAAGGTTTCGTAGCCGCCGACTACGCCGAGCAACAGGTTGGGCCGGGCCCTGTAGGTCAGGCCCGAGAGCAGGTTGAGCTGCTGGCCGTAAAGCGTGGCCTGGGTTGCTCCCTGACCGATGTTGCCGGAGGAGCCCCAGCGGTCGATGCCGGTGCCGCGCATGTCGACCCAGAACATCCAATCCTTCTGGTCCTTGAAGCGTGCCATCGGCGGGGCCTTGGCTGGTGCCGCCCGATCGATCGCGGCGAACGCATCGTCGACCCGCGAGGAGCCGCGCCCGGCACGGCCGCCCCGGCCGGAGCTTCCATCACCGGCATAGGCATTGGGACTTTGCGAAGCCGAGCGGGGCTTGTCGTCCTCGTCACCGTCGGGCGCGGCGGCGAAGTTGACCCGCAGGCCGCCGGCGCCCGGCGTGATGTATTGTCCGCCGTCGCTGAAACCTTCAGAGATTGCGGTATCAATCGCCCCGGAGATCGCCTGACCGGAATTGTTCGCCACGACCTTGGTGACGTTGAGCTGGAGCGCGCGCAGCTTGGCGCTGTCGGCGGGAATGTCGACCGACTGGGTCAAAGCCGGTGAGGTCGAGGTGTTGAAGGCGGGACTGCCGTTATAGGTCGCCGTGATCGTGTGATTGCCGACGGTGAGCGTCGTCGTCGCGAAGGTAGCGACGCCCGCAGAGAGCGCCGTCGTACCGATCGGCGTGCCGCCGTCGTTGAAGGTCACCGTTCCCGTCGGCGTTCCGCCTGTGCTGCCCACGGTCGCCGTGAACGTCACGGACTCGCCGTAGCTGCTCGGATTCTTAGACGAGGTGAGCCCCGTCGCGGTCGTGGCGGACAGATAGTTGAACCGGTCCGCGGCCGAGGTGGGCGAGGTGCCGCCGACCGTCGTCACGGTGACGTCGACCGTGCCGCTGCCGGGTGGCGAGGTCGCCGTGATCGACGTCGGCGAGTTCACTGTGAAGCTGGTCGCGTTGTTGGGGCCGAACTTCACGGCTGTTGCCCCGGTGAAGCCTGCGCCGGTGATCGCCACAGACGTGCCGCCAAGCGCGGGGCCGGTGGTCGGCGAAATCGAGGCGACGGTTGGCGCGGGCGTGTAGGTGAATTGGTCCGACGCCGAGGTGGCAGACGTTCCACCTGGTGTCGTCACGGTCACGTCGATCGTGCCGGCACCGGCTGGCGAGGTCGCGGTGATCGAGGTCGCCGAATTGACGGTGAAGCTGGTGGCATTGGTCACACCGAATTTCACTGCGGTCGCGCCCGACAGCCCTGTGCCGGTGATCGCGACCGATATGCCACCCGTCGCCGGACCCGCATTCGGTGCAACCGATGTCACTGCCGGCGTCGCGGCGTAGCTGAACTGGTCCGCGGCTGAGGTGGCCGTCGTTCCCCCCGGCGTCGTCACCGTGACGTCAACCGTGCCGGTTCCGGCCGGGGAGGTCGCGGTGATCGAGGTCGCCGAATTGACTGTGAATCCCGTTGCGCCGGTCGCACCGAACTTCACGGCCGTCGCGCCGGTGAAATTGGTGCCGGTCACCGTCACCGACGTTCCGCCCGCGAGCGGACCGCCCGTTGGCGAGATCGACGTCACCGTCGGCGTGCCGAAATAGGTGAACTGGTCCGCGCCCGAGGTTGCGGAGGTGCCGCCCGTCGTCGTCACCCTGACGTCCACGACACCGGTCCCGGCTGGCGAGGTTGCGGTGATCGAGGTCGCGGAATTGACGGTGAAGCCGGTCGCTGCAGTCGCACCGAAAGTCACCGCCGTCGCACCCGTCAAGTTAGTGCCCGTGATCGTCACAATCGTGCCGCCGGCGGCCGGCCCAAAGGTCGGCGAGATCGAACTGACGGTTGGCGATGGAACATAGGTGAATTGATCGGCGGCCGATGTCGCCGACGTGCCGCCGGGATTGGTCACACGGACGTCCACGATGCCTGCTCCAACCGGAGAGGTCGCGGTGATCGTGGTCGCGGAGACGACCGTAAAGCCGGTTGCCGCGGTGGCGCCGAAGGTCACCGCTGTCGCACCGACGAATCCGGTGCCCGTGATCGTGACCGTGGTCCCTCCTGCGCCCGGGCCCGTTGTCGGCGTAATCGAGGTGACAGTCGGCGCAGCGATGTAGGTGAATTGATCGGCGGCCGATGTCGCTGACGTGCCTCCCGTGGTCGTCACTCGGACATCGACGGTCCCGGTCCCGGCCGGCGAGGTTGCCGTGATCTGGGTCGCCGAATTGACGGCGAAGCCCGTTGCAGCCGTTGCTCCGAAGACGACCGCGGTCGCCCCGGACAGATTTGTGCCGGTGATGACCACTGTCGTGCCGCCGGCCAGCGG
Organism: Bradyrhizobium sp. 21; assembly: GCF_023073335.1. GTDB lineage: Bacteria > Pseudomonadota > Alphaproteobacteria > Rhizobiales > Xanthobacteraceae > Bradyrhizobium. Next base: position 54,175 of record NZ_JADPJG010000008.1, on the reverse strand, counting down.
GCCGGATGTCGGCGAGAGTGATGAGACTGTCGGAGGTCCGATATAGGTGAACTGGTCAGCTGCCGAAATTGCCGATGTGCCCCCGGGGGTCGTGACTCTGATGTCGACCGTGCCGGTGCCGGCTGGCGAAGTCGCCGTGATCGTCGTCGTCGAGACGACGGTGAAGCCGGTCGCGGAGGTCGCACCGAACGTGACCGCGGTTGCACCCGTCAAATTGGTGCCGGTGATCGTCACCGTGGTGCCGCCGGCCGTGGGTCCCGCGGTTGGCGAGATCGAGGTGACGGTGGGAACGGGGATGTAGGTGAACTGGTCGGCGGCAGACGTCGCAGACGTGCCGCCCGTTGTCGTTACTCTGATATCGACCGTGCCGGTGCCGGCCGGCGAGGTCGCCGTGATCGTCGTCGCCGAGACGAATGTAAAGCCCGCTGCAGGCGTGGCGCCGAATACGACCGCTGTCGCACCGGTGAAGTTGGTGCCGGTGATAGTCACCGTTGTGCCGCCCCCGCCTGGACCTGTCGTCGGCGAAATGCTTGTGACCGTGGGTGCCGGGACGTAGGTGAATTGATCGGCTGCCGACGTTGCCGACGTACCGCCCGCGGTCGTCACCCGGACATCGACGGTTCCGGTGCCGGCGGGCGAGGTCGCGGTGATCTGGGTGGCCGAATTGACGGTGAACGCCGTCGCTGCCGTCGCGCCGAACGTCACCGCTGTCGCGCCCGATAAATTCGTGCCTGTGATGACCACCGACGTGCCGCCGGCCGTCGGACCGGATGTCGGCGAGATCGAGGTGACGGTCGGCGGGGCTGCATACGTGTATTGATCGGCCGCTGAAGTTGCGGACGTTATGCCGTTGGTGGTGACGGTGACATCGACGGTGCCGGCGGAGCCGGCCGGTGCAGTCGCGGTGATCTGGGTGGCGGAGTTGACCGTGTAGCTCGTCGCATTGGTGGCGCCGAATTTCACGCCGGCGGCGCCGGTCGTTCCGGTGAAATTGGTACCGGTGATGACGACGCTGGTGCCACCGGCCGTCGGCCCAGCCGTAGGGGAAATCGACGTCACCGTAGGCGCGGGCAGGTTGACCGTGATCGTGAACGACGTATCGGTGAACGTAGGCGTGAAATTACAGGTGTTGCCTGGATTGCACCCGCTCGCGTACCAGAGCGTGATCGTGTCGGCGCCGCCTCCCGACAGCGAGTTGATCTGGATGTCGTATTCATCCGTCTGGTTTGCGTTATTTCCGTTATTGACGGGAACCAGCGTGTAGGTGGCCTTGGCTGACGTGTAGCTCAGATTCGTTAGACTCAAACCGCCGGCCGTCATCGGATAGTTGTTGAAGGCGTCGACGTTCGGATTGGAGCCGTTCGAGGAGCCGTAGAGGCCAAACAACACGGTAGAGTTGGTCACGCAGAGCCCAACCGCGTTCCCCGCGCCGGTCCCGGTGAACGTGATCGTTGCACCAGAGGGCGAGCTGCTCGTGAAATTGCAGGCCGCCTGCGCTGCCGTCACCCCGAATACGAGGGCGGCGACCAGGCATATCAGCTGCAAGGCACTACGCGTAACCGCGCGGATACCCTTCGAACGCTCGCCAAGACCCATCGCGGCAAAATACGCCACAAGTCCTCCCTGCAACGGACGCTCTGTGGAGGGCCCTTGTCACCAATCCCCGTCTCAAATGCTGCATAAAGTGTTGTTGCGTAATGGTTGTTATTTTGCAGTGCCACCACTAAGCCACGAGGCTTATCGGGCGGCAAGCGACAAGGCGGATGAAACCTGCCGTTGTGCCACCACCGCGCGTGTTTTCGTCAGACTCGTTGCATACGTGCAACAATCCTGGGTTTGGGCGTAACTCCGAAGCGAGCAAACGGAGAGCCTCGAAAATTCAACCTGATGGCGATCAAAAATGTAACGGCTCGCGTTGCGCTTGACTCGGACCATGTAATGCCTGACAATCTTTGCGCGCGTAAGAAAACGAATTCATCTTATAATTTCATCTCTCGCCGCGGTGGATATTCAACGCATCACCACGCGACGAGCCGCGTGTCCTTGGGGAGGGGCCATGCCGTATCAGCCAATTCTGGGGCAGATCATGCCCTTTGCCGGCGCCAACGTGCCGAGAGGCTGGGCGCTCTGCAATGGCGCGCTGCTCGCGATCCAGAACAATTCGGCGTTGTTCTCCCTACTTGGCACCTACTATGGCGGCGACGGGATGAGGACATTCGCGCTCCCTGATCTTCGCGGGCGCGCCGTTCTCGGCTCGAGCGGCCAGAGCGGGCAATATCCCGTCGGCGTGACCGGCGGATCGGTGTCGGTCAACATGACGGCGCTTCAACTCGCACAGCACAATCACCTCGTTCAGGCGAGCGCCGCGAACGGGCAGGGACGTGGCGCCGCTCCCGCCAACAACATCTTCGCGACGACCACTGCGCCGGCGGACAGATATATCTTCCTGCCAGCCAATATTACCGAGACGCCGTTGGCTGCGGGCACAAATTTGGCGAACGAGGGTAACGGTCAGGCGCACAACAATCTTCAGCCCTACCTGGTCATCAACTATCTGATCGCGATGCAGGGAGTGTATCCATCGCGAAACTAAGCGGTCTCCATTTTTTTCACGAACGAAATACAACGTCTCGAAATTTCAGGCATTGCGCATCCGGCTCGTCCACCGCGTGCGAGACAGAAGGATCCAACGCGATGGCAGATCCGTTTATTGGCGAGATTCGGCTGTTCGGTTTTCCGCGGGTGCCCAACGGCTGGTTGGCCTGCGACGGATCATCGTTGCCGATCTCGTCGTACGACATCCTTTACGCCGTGATTGGCACAACCTATGGCGGAGACGGAGCACAGAGCTTCAATCTACCTGATCTTCGCGGTCGTGTTCCGATTGGGCAAGGCGCCGGCCCCAGTCTTCCGAATTTCGCACTGGGCCAGATCGCGGGCGAAGAAGAGCATACGCTGACCGAGGCTGAAATGCCGACGCATAGTCATGCGCTGCTGTCCTCGACCACGACGGCCACCACGGCAACGCCAGGACCGACCGTGCATCTGGCGACTGCTTCATCCGGCACGCTTTACGCGCCGATCGCGAACGCTGCTCCGTATGAGATCATGGCTGCGTGCGTGACCACGGCAGGCAATAGCCTTGGGCACAACAACATGATGCCGACGGTCGTCGCCAACTACTGCATCTGCTTTTCGGGCATCTTCCCCGCGACAGGCTAGTCGGTCCGGGTCCGCCTCTCAGTCTCAAGGAGAGACATCATGTCAGATCCCTTTATCGGGGAAATCCAGGCCTTTCCATTCCCCTGGGCGACCGGCGGCTTCAATAATTTGTGGTTGCCTTGTCTCGGGCAACTGATCTCCGTTCAGGCTTTCACCCCGTTGTTCGCGCTGATCGGCACATCTTACGGCGGAAACGGCACGACCAATTTCGCGCTGCCGAATTTGAACGGGTCGGTGACGATCAGCCAGGGGCAAGGACCCGGGTTGACACAGCGGGTCGTCGGCGAGACGCTCGGCAGTGCCGCTGTGAGCTTGAGCAGCGATCAGATGGCAAGACATACCCACGCCCTGCAACTGGGCAGCAGAACGGCGCAAAATGCGGTGGCTGGGCCCGGAACGAGTTCGAACATGGTGGCGATCGATCCTGGCTTCAACGGTTTCGTGCCTCCACCGGCCACTCTCAACTTGACGTTCAGCACCGTCACGATGACCGGACAAGGACTTCCGCACGACAACATGCAGCCGACCTTGGCTATCGTGTGGTGCATCGCCTACTCCGGCATCTTTCCGTCTTTCAGTTGAGCAAATGGCGACAGGGCAGGGCTCAGCGCTTCGCATCCTACCCGACGACGCAAGCCTGCAGCTTCGACCGGCGTCGCCCGCCGACCATGATTTCCTCCGCCACCTGTTCGGCCGGATACGCGGGGACACATTCGTCGCCGCGGGGTTGACCAGCCCCATGCTCGATCGCGTGCTCGACCAGCAGTTTCGCACCCAGAGCAGTGGTTATTCCACGCAGTATCCCGACGCCCTTTCACTCATCATTGTCAAGGGGAACCAGGCGATCGGACGGCTACTGCTGCATTGCGCGAGCCAGCGTTGGCATGTGATCGACATCGGCTTGCTGCCGTCCGAATGCGGGCAGGGGGTCGGCACCAAAATTATCAACGCCGTCGAAGCGGCGGCGCGAGAACGGTCCGCAACGTTGCTCACGTTGATAGTCCTCGCAGGCAACATGGCGGCGCGACGTCTCTATGTCCGGCTCGGCTTTATTGAGGACGGCGAAAGCAGCCCTGCGCATATCGAAATGCGGAAGCACATTGCGCGCTAGCCTTGCGCATGCTCGCGCAAGAACCTGACCAGCGCGTCGTTGACCTCGTCGGGCCGCTCCTGCTGCACCCAATGGCCGGCGCCTTCGATGATCAGTTTTCGCGTCAGATTGGGCAGCACACGCTCGAGCTCGTTGACGCGCTTGGCTCCGATCAGTCCAGTGATGACGGCGTCCTTCGAACCGGCAATGAACAGCGAGGGCTGGTGGATTTGCGCATCCTGCCACGGCGCCGTCAGCTCCCAATTGCGGTCGAGATTGCGATACCAGTTCAGCCCGCCGCGAAAGCCGGACGGGCGGAAGGCTTCGGTGAAGTACGCCAGGTCCGCCTCGCTGAGCCAGTCCGGCAGCGGCTCCTCGGCACTCGCGTGGCCGAGAAAGCCCTTGCCCTCCTGCACGAACATGGCCGCGGACGGATCGGCAAGGCCGCGCCCGCCGAGCACGATGCGCATGGTGCGGGCGACGTCATGCTCGAGCTCGGCTTCGGCGACGCCAGGGGTCTGGAAATACTGCCAATAGAAATTGGTGATGCCGCCCTGGCGCAGAAGGTCGAGCGGCTTGCCGCGGCCGCGGAACGGCGGCGGCACGCTCAAGCCGGCGACCGCCGTGAAGATGTCGGGCCGGAACAGCGCCGCATGCCAGGCGACCGGCGCGCCCCAGTCGTGGCCGACCACCATGGCCTTGCTTTCGCCGAGTGCCTGCACGAGGCCGACGACATCGCCGACCGTGTCGAAGATCGAATAGGACGTCACGTCCAGCGGCGCCGAACTTTGGCCATAGCCGCGCATGTCGGGGGCGACGACGCGAAACCCGGCCTCGGCCAGCGCCGGGATCTGGTGGCGCCAAGAGTAGGACAGTTCCGGCCAGCCATGGCACAGCACCACCAGCGGACCCTGACCGGCTTCGCGGATGAACAGGTCGATCCCGTTGGCCTTGATCATGCGGGTGGAGGACATCGCTTTTCCGCCTTGTTTCAGGGGTTTGGTCGGGAAATGTCAGGTGCCACGATAGGGGCGCGAGGAGAATCGTGCAATCTCGGGACAAGCGGCCAGCCCCGTGTTGTTCGCACCGGTTCCAACTGTTAGAACGCCGCTCTCAGGGCTTGGCCATGGCATTTCGTCTTTCTTCGTTTGATCGCACCCGGTTCACCGCCGGAGCGCTGGCGCGCGGGCTGATCGCTGCGGTTCTGATCGCCGGCGTTGGCTGGGGCGGGGCGCTCTACGCCGCCAACCAGAGCGTCCAAGGCGCCAAGAAGGCGGAAGATGCCGGCTTCGACGGCGATGCCCCGACCGCGATCCTGATCGAGGCCTCCAGCGGCAGCGTGCTGTTCGAGAAGAACGCCGACGAGCTGCGCGCGCCCTCCAGCATGATGAAGCTGATGACGGCGGAGGTCGTCTTCAACGCCATCAAGAAGGGCGACGTCAAGCCGTCCGACGAGTACCGGATCAGCGAGAATGCCTGGCGCAAGGGTGGTGCGCCCTCCGGCGGCTCGACGATGTTCGCCGCCATCAACAGCAAGGTCTCGGTCGACGATCTCCTGCACGGCGCGATCATCCAGAGCGGCAACGACGCCTGCATCGCGCTGTCCGAAGGCATCGCCGGCAATGAACGGATCTTTGCCGCCGATTTCATGACCAAGCGCGCCCGCGAGCTCGGCATGACGAAATCGACCTTCGGCAATTCCAACGGCCTGCCCGACCCCGGCAACAAGATGACGGTGCGCGAGCTCGGCATCCTCGCCCGGCACATCATTCTCGACTTTCCCGAATTCTACAAACTGTTCGGCGAGAAGGAGTTCACCTGGAACAAGATCCGCCAGCCCAACCGCAATCCGCTGCTCAATTCGATGGAAGGCGCTGATGGGTTGAAGACCGGCTACACCAAGGAAGGCGGCTACGGCATGGTCGGTTCTGCCGTGCAGAATGGCACGCGGCTGATCGTCGTGGTCAATGGGCTGGAAGACCCGGAGGATCGCGCCACGGAAGCCAAGAAGATGCTGGAATGGGGTTTCCGCAATTTCGAGACCCGCACGCTGATCGCGGCCGACCAGCCGGTTGGCTACGCCAAGGTGTTCGGCGGCGAGAGCCGCTCGTTGAAGCTGGTCGCCAAGACGCCCGTGAAAGTGATGGTGCACAAGAACGGCAGCGACAAGTTGATCGCGCGCGTCGTCTATAACGGTCCGGTGCGCGCGCCGGTCGATGCCGGCCAGAAGGTCGGCGTGATCAGGGTCTGGCGCAGCGGCAACATCGCGGTGGAGACCCCGGTCTATGCCGCCGACGCGATCGGCACCGGCTCGACCATGCGGCGCGCGATCGACGGCGCCAGCGAGCTCGTGATCGGCATGTTCCGCGCGGGCGCCGAGAAGCTCTGATCATGAGTGAAAGCGCGGTAAAGTGGCCGTCCGGACGCGGACGCTTCGTCACCTTTGAAGGCGGCGAGGGGACGGGCAAGTCGACCCAGATCAAGAAGCTCGCCGACCGTCTCAAGGCGGCAAGGATGCGCATCCTCGTCACGCGCGAGCCGGGTGGGTCGCCGGGCGCCGAGATCATGCGCCATCTGGTGCTGTCGGGGATGGGCAAGCTGCTCGGGCCCGAGGCCGAGACGCTGCTGTTTGCGGCCGCCCGCGACGACCATGTCCGCACCGTGATCCAGCCCGCGCTCAACCAGGGCACCTGGGTGTTGTGCGATCGCTTCGCCGACTCGACGCGGGCCTATCAGGGCAGCCTCGGCCGCGTGCCGGCGGCGCTGATCAACGCGATGCAGCGGGTTACGATCGGCGATCTCAAGCCGGACCTCACCATCATCCTCGACCTGCCGGTCGAGATCGGCCTGCAGCGCGCGGCCGCACGCCGCGGCAGCGGCACGCCAGACAGGTTCGAGGCCGAGCAGCTCGGTTTCCACCAGGGCCTGCGCGAGGCCTATCGCAAGATCGCGGCGGACGATCCGGCGCGCTGCGTGCTGATCGACGCCAATTCCGATCCCGATACGGTTGCCGGACGCATCTGGGCCGCGCTGCGCGATCGTCTCCTTCCGACGCCGGCCTCAGTGGTGTCCGTATGAGCCCGCGCCAGACCGAGCGCGAAACCGCCATTCCTCATCCGCGCGAGACGAGCCGTCTGTTCGGCCATCGCGAGGCCGAGACCGCGCTGCTTGCCGCGTATCGCAGCGGGCGCATCCCGCATGCCTGGCTGATCGGCGGGCCGCAAGGCATCGGCAAGGCGACGCTGGCGTATCGGATGGCGCGCTTCGTGCTCGCTCACGGCCAGCCGCGGGCCGCGGCCGTGCAGCGCGCCGAAGATCTGGCCATCGATCCTGATAACGCGGTGGCGCGGCAAGTTGCGGCGAGCTCGCATGGCGGCCTGCTGACGCTGGAGCGCACTGCCAACGACCGCGGCGTGATGCGCACCGTGATCACCGTGGACGAGACGCGCGAGACGATCGGCTTCTTCGGCTCGACCGCAGCGGCCGAAGGTTGGCGAATCTGCATCGTCGATACCGTCGACGAGCTCAATCCGAATGCCGCCAACGCGCTGCTGAAGATTCTCGAGGAACCACCGCAGCAATCGCTGTTCCTGCTGGTGAGCCACGCGCCGGCCCGCGTCCTCGCCACGATCCAGTCGCGCTGCCGCAAGCTGCGTCTGCGTGCGCTCGCAACTGACGATGTGATTGGTGCAGCCGCCGCCACCGCCAATCTCGACCCGAACGATCCGGCGTTGCGCGAGGCGGCGGAGGCCTCCGAGGGCAGCGTCGCGCGGGCGCTGACTCTGCTCGGCGGTGATGCCCTGAAGCTCCAGCAACGCACGGCGGCGCTGCTGGCGCGACTGCCGCAGGTCGATCCGCGCGAATTGCACACGCTCGGCGATTCGCTTCCCATCAGCGACCGCGTCGCGCTTGCCGCCTTCATCGACGGCATCGATCGCTGGATCGCGGAACGCCTGCACGCCGACGAGGCCAATGCCAACCAGAACCTGCCGCGCCTTGCGCGCCTAGCTGAGGTATGGGAAAAGATCGTCCGCGCCGCGCGCGACACCGAAACCTATAATCTGGAGCGAAAGCCCTTGGTTTTCTCGGTGTTCGGCTGGCTGGCGGACGCAACGCGCTAAAGCATGATCCGGAAAAGTGCGCAGCGGTTTCCCCAGAGGATCATGCTCTAAACAATAACCTAACCCAGGTTCGTTTCCAAATTCGAGAAGCCGGTAAAGGAATTCATCGTGGCAACACGAGCTAAGAAAATCGCCAAGGCCAAGAGCAGCAAGAAGAAGGCTGCGAAGAAAGCCGTCAGGAAGGCCGCGAAGAAGGCTCAGAAGGCGAGTGCGCGCAAAGGTGCCAAGAAAGTCAAGAAGACTGCCGCCAAGAAAGGCGTGAAGAAGGGCGTGAAGAAGAGCGCGTCGAAGACATCAAATAAGGCGGGCAAGAAGGCTGCGAATAAGCAAGTCGCCGCCAAGAAGGTAGGGAAGAGCACCGCCAAGAAGCCAGCCAAGGCTCCGGCGAAGAAAACGGCCAAGAAGCCGAGGGTGACCGCACCTGCCGTGATTGCAGCTCCGGCTCCCGTCGCCGCTCCGCCCAAGACCGTGAAGCCCAAGGTGTTGAAGCCAAAGGTGTTGAAGCCGAAGACGCCGCGCGCGCCGAAGCCCGTCGCAGCACCGCAGGCTACCGCGACCGTCGCAGGCCTCGCGCGCGACAACGCCTTCTATATCACGACCGCGATCGCCTATCCCAATGGCAGTCCGCATATCGGCCACGCCTATGAAGCGATTGCGACCGACGTGCTGGCGCGCTTTGCGCGGCTCGACGGCAAGGACGTGTTCTTCCTGACCGGCACCGACGAGCACGGCCAGAAGATGGTCCAGACAGCGGCCAGTGAAAACATGTCCGCCGCGGAACTCGCCACCCGCAATGCCGCTCGTTTCAAGGAGATGGACGAGAGGTTGAACGTGTCGTTTGACCGTTTCATCCGCACCACCGAGGAGCAGCATCATCGCTCCAGCCAGGAGATCTGGCGGCGCATGGAAGCAAACGGCGACATCTACGCGGACATCTATGCCGGTTGGTACTCGGTGCGTGACGAAGCCTATTACGCCGAGGACGAGACGCGCCTGAACGACGACGGCGTGCGGCTCGGGCCGCAGGGCACACCGGTCGAATGGGTCGAGGAGAAGAGCTACTTTTTCCGCCTGTCGGCCTATCAGGACAGGCTGCTCAAGCTGTACGAGACGCAGCCCAATTTCATCGGTCCCGACTCGCGCAAGAACGAGGTCGTGAGCTTTGTACGAGGCGGCCTGCGCGATCTCTCGATCTCGCGCACGACGTTCGATTGGGGTGTCAAGGTCCCCGGTGACGAAGAGCACGTGATGTATGTCTGGGTCGATGCGCTCACCAATTACATCACCGGCGTCGGCTTTCCCGACGAGAGCGACAAGAACTGGGGCTATTGGCCTGCTGATGTTCACGTCATCGGCAAGGACATTATCCGCTTTCATGCAGTGTACTGGCCGGCTTTCCTGCTATCGGCCGGGATTCCGCTGCCGAAGCGGGTCTACGCCCACGGCTTCCTGTTCAGCAGGGGCGAGAAGATGTCGAAGTCGGTCGGCAACGTGGTCGACCCCTTCAACCTCGCCGACCAATACGGCGTCGACCAGATGCGCTATTTCTTCCTGCGCGAGGTGCCGTTCGGACAGGACGGCAACTACAATCACGAGGCCATCGTGGCGCGCATCAATGCCGATCTCGCCAACGACCTCGGCAATCTCGCGCAGCGCTCGCTGTCGATGATTGCCAAGCAGCTCAGTGGCGTGCTGCCGGAGCCCGGCGAATTCAGCGACAACGACAAGGCGATTTTGACGATGTCCGACGGCATGATCGCCGCGTCACGCGACGCCATGGCGGGCCAGCAGATCCATCACTGGCTCAACGCCGTATGGGCGGTGGTCGCGGAGGCCAACCGCTATTTCGCGGGCGAGGCGCCGTGGGCGCTCGCCAAGACCGATCCGGCGCGACAGAAGACGGTGCTCTATGTCACCGCCGAAGTCGTGCGCCAGATCGCGATCCTGGCCCAGCCGGCGATGCCGACCGCCTCGGGCTTGCTGCTCGACAGCCTCGGCATCCCCGAAGGCGAGCGCAATTTTGCGATGCTCGGCGGCGCCAGGCGTATCGCGCCGGGGGCGACCCTGCCAGCACCGACGCCGGCGTTCCCGCGCTACACCGAACCGGCGGCGTGAGGCGCTGGCACGATGCTGGTCGATAGCCACTGCCATCTGGATTTTCCCGACTTTGCGGAAGATCTCGACGGGATCGTGTCGCGGGCGCGGGCGGCCGGCATTGGCCGCATGGTCACGATCTCGACGCGGGTGCGCAAGCTGAATCAGCTTCTCGCCATCGCCGAGCGCTATGACGACGTCTATTGCTCGGTCGGCACTCATCCGCACAACGCGGACGAGGAGGACGGCATTGCGCCGGACGAGCTGATCGCGCTGACGCAGCATCCCAAGGTGGTCGCGCTCGGCGAAGCCGGGCTCGATTATTTCTACGACAATGGCGCACCGGAGGCGCAGGCGAGGGGGTTTCGCGCCCACATCGCTGCCGCGCGCGCCACCGGCTTGCCGCTGGTGATCCACACCCGCGAGGCGGACGAGGATTGCGGCCGTATCCTGGAGGAGGAGGCTGCGAAGGGATCGTTTCGCGCCGTGTTGCATTGTTACACCGGCGGACGCGCGCTGGCGTTGAAGGCCGTGTCGCTCGGGCTCTATATCGGCTTCACGGGCATCCTGACCTTCAAGAAGTCGGACGCCTTGCGCGCGCTTGCGGCCGAACTGCCGTCCGATCGTATTCTGGTGGAAACAGACTCGCCCTACCTTGCGCCGGGGAAGTTCCGAGGCAAGCGCAACGAGCCGGCCTATGTGGTCGAGGTCGCAAAAGTGCTCGCCGAAACCCGCGGTGTGTCGTTTGATGAGATCTCGCGCCAGACAAGCGAAAACTTCTTTCGCCTGTTTTCCAGGGTGAAAGCTTGAGGTTGGGGGCCGCATGACTCTGACGCTGACGATCCTGGGCTGCGGCTCCTCCGCCGGTGTGCCGCGCCCGGCGCTCGGTTGGGGCGCCTGCGATCCCAATAATCCCAAGAACCGCCGCCGCCGCTGCTCTCTGCTGGTCGAGCAGACATCGGGCGAGGGCACCACGCGCATCGTGATCGACACCTCGCCGGACCTGCGCGAGCAATTGCTTTCGACCAATGTCGACCACATCGACGCGGTGTTCCTGACCCACGAGCACGCCGACCAGACTCACGGCATGGACGATCTGCGTTCGGTCGTGATGCATATGCGCCGGCGGATTCCGACCTATCTCAACCAAACGACTGCGAACGACATCATGTCGCGGTTCTCCTATTGCTTCGTCTCGCCGGAGGGCAGCGACTATCCGCCGATCCTGACGCGCCAATCGATCGAGGCCGGCGAAAGCCAGACCATCGAGGGGAAGGGCGGCGCGGTGACGATGACCGCTTTCCTGGTGCAGCACGGCAACATTCCCGCGCTGGGCTATCGCATCGGCGACGCCGCCTACACGCCCGATCTCAACGACATCCCGCGCGAGAGTTTTGGCGCACTGGAAAACCTCGACCTCTGGATCGTCGACGGCCTGCGCTACACCAGCCATGTCAGCCATTTCAGCATCAACGACGCGTTGTCCTGGATCGACCGCTTCAAGCCGAAGCGCGCCGTCATCACCAACATGACCGCCGACGTCGATTACGAGGTCATCCGGCAGTCGCTGCCGGCGGGAGTGGTGCCCGCGTATGACGGGCTGCGGCTGGAAACGCGCTGAACCTGCGGTAGAAATTCCGGCACGGGCCGGCATACTCCTTGCTTGCGCCTGACCCATCATGTTGATCTAACGTCTGAAAGACAGGCGCTGGGGCAGGGGCGATATTCAAGCAGGAACTGGCACGCGGTCTGCAATCGCCAAGGCCGTTTGAATCGCCTCGTGTGAGGATTGGGGATCGCGTTGGCAGGGGACGATGTAACGAACCGAGGACTGGTGCGACGCGCCCTGGATCTCCTTTATCTCGGTGCGGGCTACGCTGCCGGCGTCTTCATGGTTGCGATCTTCGCAATCATGATGGTCATGTCGGTCGGGCGCCAGTTTGCGATCAACATTCCCGCCGGCGATGATTTCGCGTCCTGGTGCATGGCCGCGATGGCTTTTCTCGGACTCGCTCACACCTTCAAGCGCGGGGAGATGATCCGCGTCGGCATGCTGCTGGAGCGTCTGCACGGGCGCACCAAGCAGGTTGCTGAGGTCATGGCGCTCGGTATTGCCACCTCTTTCATCCTCTATTTCACCTGGCATGCCGTGCAGATGACCTATGATTCCTGGCGCTTCAACGACGTGGCGCAGGGCGTCGTCGCCCTTCCGCTCTGGATTCCGCAGCTCGGGTTTGCCGGCGGGCTTGTGATCCTGTCGATCGCGCTCATTGATGAAATGGTCAGTGTCGTCTGCGGCAACCGGCCGAGCTACGAGAAGGGCTCGCCGGACGAGACCCCGGACGAATTCATCGAGCGCATCTCGCAGGGCGGCGGAGGTTGACGATGGCCAATCTCGGCATGATCGAGCTGGCGTTCGTCCTGCTCGGCGTCATGATCCTGCTGCTGGGAAGCGGCGTCTGGATCGCGGTCTCGCTCGGCCTCGTCGGATTCGTGGCGATGGCGCTGACGACGAGCCTGCCGCTCGGCGCGGTGCTCGCTACCACGACATGGAGCGCCAGCTCGTCGTGGACACTGGCGGCACTGCCCCTGTTCATCTGGATGGGCGAGATCCTCTTCCGTACCAAATTGTCGGAAGAAATGTTCCGGGGCCTGTCGCCCTGGGTTCAGTGGCTGCCCGGGCGCCTGACTCATGTCAACGTGATCGGCTGCGGTATCTTCGCGGCGGTGTCGGGCTCGTCGGCGGCGACCTGTGCGACCATCGGCAAGATCGCGCTACCCGAGCTCGACAAGCGTGGCTACGACAAGGGCTTGAGTCTCGGCTCGCTCGCGGGCTCCGGCACGCTCGGACTCCTGATCCCGCCGTCGATCCCGATGGTGGTCTATGCGGTCACGGCGAATGTCTCCGTGCTTCAGGTCTTCCTGGGCGGTTTTCTGCCGGGGGTGCTCGTGATGGTGCTTTATTCCGGCTACATCATCATCTGGTCGCTGCTGAACCCGAAGAAGGTTCCGCCGCGTGATCCCCCGATGTCGTTTCGCCAGAAGCTGCGCGCGTCGGCCAGGCTTGCGCCCTGCCTGTTGCTGATCCTGGCGGTCTTCCTCTCGCTCGTGCTCGGCTTTGCGACGGCGACGGAATGCGCCGCGTGGGGCGTCACGGGTGCGCTGCTGCTGGCGTGGTGGAGCGGCACGCTCTCGCGCACGAACTTCCTCGAAAGCATCATGAGCGCGACGCGCCTGACCTGCATGATCATGCTGATCCTGGCGGGCGCAGCCTACACCACGGCTGCGATGGCCTATACGGGCATTCCGGCGGCACTCGCCACCTGGGTCCAGGGCCAACAGCTCACGCCTGGCATGCTCGCGCTGTATCTGAGCGTCATGTATATCATCCTCGGCTGCCTGATCGACGGCATCTCGATGATCGTTCTGACCGCCGTGATCGTGCTGCCGATGGTCAGGCAGGCCGGTCTCGACCTGGTCTGGTTCGGCGTCTATCTCATCATCCACGTCGAAATGGCTCAGATCACGCCGCCGGTCGGTTTCAATCTGTTCGTGCTCCAGAACATGAGCGGGCGCGACACTTTCACCGTTGCGCGGGCGGCATTCCCGTTCTTTGTGCTGCTGCTGGCCGCGGTGTTCATCATCACGGAGTATCCGCAGATCGTTCTGTTTCTGCCCAAGCTCGCTTTCCCCGACTGATCGCGCCAAGTTTCAAATTGACCGTGAGGAGAAGTCCGATGAAGTCTCGTTTAGCCCGTGCAGGCCTGATAGCCGGCGTCATGCTGGCCGTAACACCCGCTTTGGCTCAGACCAAATGGAATTTGCCGGCAGCATATCCCGCCGACAATCCGCATTCGGAGAATCTGGTCGCGTTCGCCAAGGACGTCGATGCCGCGACGTCCGGCAAGCTCCAGATCACGGTTCATCCCGGCGCCTCGCTGTTCAAGGCACCCGACATCAAGCGCGCGGTGATGACTGGGCAGGCGCAGATGGGCGAAGTATTGCTGTCGATCCACGAGAACGAGGATCCGGTGTTCGGGATCGACGTGGTGCCGTTTCTCGCGACCAGCTTCCCGGCGGCGATGAAACTGTATCAGGCGTCGAAGCCGCTGATTGCCAAGAAGCTCGATGCGCAGGGTCTCAAGCTCCTGTTCGTCGTGCCGTGGGCGCCACAGGGCGTCTATGTCAACAAGCCGCTTGCGACGATCGAAGACATGAAAGGCCTGAAATGGCGGGCCTATAACGTTGGAACCGCGCGCATTGGCGAGCTGGTCGGCGCGCAGTCCGTCACCATCCAGGCCGCCGAGCTGCCGCAGGCACTTGCGACCGGGGTCGTGAATTCCTTCATGTCGTCGGGCGGCACGGGCTACGATGCGAAGGCATGGGAGTCGTTGAAGTACTTCTATGACGTGCAAGCCTGGATCCCGAAGGACTACACCTTCGTCAACAAGGCCGCGTTCGACGCGCTCGACAAGCCGACCCAGGAGGCCATTCTCAAGGCCGCCGCGACCGCGGAAACGCGCGGCTGGAAGGCCTGGGAGGACAAGAGCACCTGGTACATCGATCAGCTCAAGGCGAAGGGCATGACCGTCGAACCGCCGACGCCCGCACTCAAGGCCGGCTTCCAGAAGATCGGCGAACAGCTCACCTCCGACTGGCTCAAGAAAGCAGGGCCCGACGGCCAGGCGCTGATCGAGGCCTACAAGAAGATGTAACGAGGGAGAGGTCTTTCGCCCGCCGCCGTCCGGCGTGCGGGCGGACGGCTCCCCAGGGTTCGCTCAGGTCGAGATCGCCTTCGCCGATCCCATTTCGTTGCGAAGCAGGAATTTCTGGATCTTTCCCGTCGATGTTTTCGGGATCGGCCCGAACAGCACGGCCTTCGGCGTCTTGAAGCCGCTCATATGCGCGCGGCAGAAGGCGATGATGTCGGCTTCGCTCGCGCTGGCGCCGTCCTTCAGCTCGACGAAGGCGCAGGGCACTTCGCCCCATTTCGGATCGGGCTTTGCGACCACGGCGGCGAACAGCACGGCCGGGTGCTTGTAGAGGATGTCCTCGACCTCGACGGAGGAAATGTTCTCGCCGCCGGAGATGATGATGTCCTTGGAGCGATCCTTGATGATGACGTAGCCGTGCGCGTCGAGCACGCCGAGGTCGCCGGTGTGAAACCAGCCGCCTTCGAAGGCGTCCTTCGTCGCCTTGTCGTTCTTGAGGTAGCCCTTCATGACGATATTGCCGCGGAACATAACCTCGCCGATGGTCTCGCCGTCGCGCGGTACTTGCCTCATGGTCTGGGGATCGATGACGGTGACGCCTTCCTCGAGCGGGTAGGGCACGCCCTGCCGCCGCTTCAGGCTGGCGCGCTCGGCTGCGGGCAGGTCATCCCAGCCGGGCTGCTCGGCGCAGACGGAGGCGGGGCCGTAGACTTCGGTCAGGCCGTACACGTGCGTCAGCTTGATGCCGATGCTCTCGGCGCCTTCGAGCACGGCGACGGGCGGCGCCGCGCCGGCGATCAGGCCGACGACCTGGCGCGCGGCGGCGCCCTTCGGCGCATCCGGTGCGTTGATCAGCGTATTGTAGACGATCGGCGCGCCGCACATGTGGGTGACGCCGTGCTGCTTGATCAGCGCGAAGATTTTTGTCGGCTCGACCTTGCGCAGGCAGACATTGATGCCGGCTGCCGCCGCGATGGTCCAGGGGAAGCACCAGCCGTTGCAGTGAAACATCGGCAGCGTCCAGAGATAGACCGGATGCTGGCCGAGATTGCCCGCGAGGATATTGCTGACGGCATTCAGATAGGCGCCGCGATGATGGGTGACGACGCCCTTGGGATTGCCCGTGGTGCCAGATGTGTAGCTCAGCGCGATCGCGTCCCATTCGTCGCTCGGCGGGATCGCCGCGAAATCCGGATCGTCTTGTGCGACGGCGGCCTCGTACTCGATCTCGCCGATACGGCTGCCGCCCTTGAACGCGGAATCGTCGACGTCGACCACGAACGGCTTTGGTCCGCTCATCTGCGCGAGCGCATCGGTGATCACGCTAGAGAATTCCGGATCGACCAGGATGATCCTGGCGCCGCCATGGTCGAGCTGGAACGCGATCGAGGGCGCGTCGAGGCGGATGTTGAGCGCGTTGAGCACGGCACCCGTCATGGGCACCGCGAAATGCGCCTCGTTCATCGCCGGAACGTTCGGCAGCATCGCCGCGACGGTGTCGCCGACGCCGATGCCCTTGCGCGCGAGATAAGACGCAAAACGTCGGCAGCGCGCGTAGGTTTGCGCCCAGGTGAAGCTGCGCCCCTCGTAGACCGTGCTGACATGATCGGGATAGACCGCGGCGCTGCGCGCGAGGAAGCTCAACGGGCTCAGCGGCACGTAGTTGGCGGGCGTCTTGTCGAGGCCGGTATTGTACTGGTTCTGCCGCTCGCTCATCGATACCTCCTCAAAAGCGTCTCAAAGGAATCCGATCGATATCCAGGGGAAGACCGCGACGACGATCAATCCCACCAGCAGCGCCAGCAGATAGCCCCAGATCGGCCTGATGCCTTCGGCCGGATCGACGCGTCCGATGGCGCAGGCGGCATAATAGCCGACCCCGAAGGGCGGGGCGAACAGCCCGATGCCCATCGCAAGGATGATCACCATCGCGTAGTGCACCTCGTGGACGCCGACGGCGCGCGCAATCGGAAACAGCAGCGGCCCGAACAGCACGATCGCCGGGATGCCCTCCAGCACGCTGCCGAGGATGGTGAAGGCCAGGATCGAGACGGCGATGAAGGTCGCCGCTCCCCCGGGCAATCCAGTCATGGCGGAGGCCAGCGAGCGCGAGAAGCCGGATTGCGTCAGCCCCCAGGCCATGCCGGTCGCAGTGCCGATGATCAGGAGGATTGCCCCCGACAAAGCCGCCGTCTCGACCAGCATCGGAAACAGCCGCCGCCAGTCGAAGCGGCGGTAGACGAGGAGGCCGACCAAGGCGCCATAGACGATGCCGATGGTGGAGACTTCGGTGGCGGTGGCGATGCCCTCGACCACGGCGTAGCGGATCACGAAGGGCAGCGCGAGCGCGGGCAGGGCGATGATGAAGGTCTTGCCGATCTCGCAACCCGTGGCGCGGCGGACGTGGCTCATGTCCTCGTGGCGGTAGCGCCACCACACCAGCATGCACAGCGTGATCGCGAGCACCACGCCGGGCAGGAGGCCGCCGGTGAACAGCGCGGCGATCGAGACGCCCGTCACCGATCCGATCGTGATCAGCACCAGGCTCGGCGGAATGGTCTCGGTCTGGGCCCCCGTCGCCGCAAGGAGCGCAACGAGATCGCCCGGCTTGGCGCCGCGCTGCTTCATCTCCGGAAACAGCACGGGTGCGACCGCGGCCATGTCTGCCGCCTTGGCGCCGGAGATGCCGGAGACCAGGTACATGGCGCCGACCAGCACGTAATGCAGGCCGCCGCGGACATGGCCGAGCAGGCTCGCCAGGAACGCCACCATGGCGCGCGCCATGCCGGTCATCTCGATCAGAAGCCCCAAAAACACGAACAGTGGCACCGAGAGCAGGATGAGGTGGCTCATGCCCTCGTCCATCCGCCCGACCAGAACCATGACCGGCGTGCGCGTGGTCAGCGCCAGA
Organism: Bradyrhizobium sp. 21; assembly: GCF_023073335.1. Taxonomy (GTDB): domain Bacteria; phylum Pseudomonadota; class Alphaproteobacteria; order Rhizobiales; family Xanthobacteraceae; genus Bradyrhizobium. Next base: position 36,025 of record NZ_JADPJG010000008.1, on the reverse strand, counting down.
TAGCCGAAGATGGCAAGGCCGAAGCCGAACGCAATGGGAACGCCGGCGAACACACAGAAGCCGGCCACGCCGACGAAGAAGATGACGAGATTGAGATTGCCGAGCGGCCGCAGATAAGGCTGCGCCAGCCAGAACAAGCCGACGACGAGGGCAACGGACACCACGGCTGTCAGCACCATGCGGTAATCGGCTGCACGCAGCAGCCGCAACAGCGCGAACGCTGCCATCAGGCAGATGCCGACCGGCAGCGCCGCGGCGCGCCACATATTCGAGATCTGCAGCGCCGGCGTGGTGATGAAACTTTCCTCGTAGGCGTAATCCCACGACGGCCAGACGATCAGCGCCAGGAAGGCCAGCGCCGCGCAGGTTGCCACCAGATCGAGCCAGGCGCGTATCGCCGGCTTGGTGCTGGCGACGATCGCGGTCATGCGCATATGCTCGGAGCGGCGGAACGCGACCGCCGCGCCCAGCATCGCGAGCCACAGGAACAGGATCGAGGCGAGCTCGTCGGACCAGATCAGCGGCCGGTGCAGGCCATAGCGCGCGACCACGCCGGCAAACAGGATCGCGATCTCGGCGACCACCAAAATGGCCGCCGGGATTTCGACGAGGCGACCGAGTACGCGCTCCGTTGAGGCGAGCAGCGAAGGTCGGCGAGGGGACCGAACAGTCGTCTCGCCCGCCACTCCACTCACCTCGACATCGATATGAGCCATGACGGCTCCAACGCGTTACGACAGCTTGCCGACGGCCTTTTCCAGCAAATCCCAGGCCTGGTCGCCATATTTGCCCTTCCACTCGGCATAGAAGCCGGCGGACCGCAGCTTGTCGCGGAACGGCGCGACGGTGGGCTGGTTGAAGGTCAGGCCCTTGCCCGCGAGCTCCTGCTGGAGATTGGCATTGAGCTTGGCGGTATCCTCACGTTCCTTGACCGCGGCGGCATTGATGTTCTTGGCGACGATGGTACGCACATCCTCCGGCAGGCTGCTCCAGGCCTTGCGGTTGGCCAGGAACCAGAAGCCGTCCCACATGTGGTTGGTCAGCGAGCAGTATTTCTGCACCTCGTAGAGTTTTGCGGTCGAGATGATCGCCAGCGGGTTCTCCTGGCCTTCGACGATCCTGGTCTGCAGCGCGGAATAGACCTCCGCGAAATTGATCGAGGCGGGCGCCGCATCGAACGCCTTGAACATCGAGGTCCACAGCGGCGACACCGGCACGCGGATCTTGAAGCCCTTGAGGTCGTCAGGACCGGTGATCGGCTTGCTCGACGACGTGGTCTGGCGGAAGCCGTTGTCCCAGATCTTGTCCATGACCTCGAGCCCGGCCTTCTTGATCTCGCCGCGGACGAAGGCACCGAGATCGCCGTCCATGGCCTTCCAGACCGTGTCGTAGTCCGGGAACGCAAAGCCGATGCCGTTGATGGACGCGGCGGGTACCAGCGTCGACAGGATCAGCCCCGACAGCGTGAAGAACTCGACGCCGCCGGAGCGGATCTGGCTCAGCATGTCGGTATCGGACCCGAGCTGGTTGTTCGGGAAGATCTGCAGGTCGAATTTGCCGTTGGTCTCGGCCTTGATCGCCGCGGCCATCTCCTTGGCGCGCAAATTCAGCGGATGGGTGTCCGGCAGGTTGTTGGCGTATTTGTAGGTGAACTCGGCGCTCTGGGCGCGGGCCACATGGGGCGCACTGAGGCCGCCCAGGACCGCGGTCGCGGCGGAGGCCTTGAGAAGCGTGCGTCGGGAAAAGCGCGTCGAAAAGACCATGGGTCTGCTTCCTCGGGAAAGTTTGTTGTTGTTCTGAGACGCAAACCATACGGACGTCGGGTCAGAAGGTCATCTGCGATCTCGCGAAGCCTCGCTTATTGCAGCCGGACATCCTCACGGCAATATCGGCTTTCGGAGGCATGGGCAGGATTCAAAAGCTGAGAAACAAACCCATGCAAAGGTGCCGTCGTTGGCCGACACGACGTGCGACGGTCGGAGCGAAAACGGACAGAGAGCGAAGGTTCGGTGGGAGGAATTCCGGCTAAATAACTGATCTAATTATAGATAAATATATTCCATAATATACCTTATGCGAATCAAGGATATCGGTGTGCGCAGGTCAGCCCGGCCTAATCGACGGCTACCGCGGACCCTGCTCCCGGCTCAGAATTGTCCCTAATACGAGCTCAGACACCGGACGCAGCCAGACAAGTCGCGCCGGCCATTGGGAGGTTCGTCATGCAGGAGAATGTTGCTCGCGCGGCCGGCTCGCGCGCCATTCCATTCGACGCGGCCAAGCTCGATCGTCTGATGGAGGCTGCCGGCCTCGACGTGCTGGTCGCGACCTCCAAGCACAATGTGCAGTACCTGCTGGGGGCTGAGCGCGCGATCTTCTTCGACTACATGGATGCGCTGGGTGTCAGCCGCTATTTGCCGGTCCTGGTCTATCCCAAGGGCGCGCCTGAGCACGCGGTTTATGTCGGCCACCGGCTGGAGACCCACCAACGCAGTGTTGCGCCGCCTTGGGTGGCGCAGGTTCGGACCGAGTCCAACGGTTCGGTCGATGCGGTCACCCGGGCGGTAAGCCTGATCCGCGACGCCGGCGTGCCCTTGAAGCGGGTCGGGGTCGAGATGGCGTTCCTGCCGATGGATGCGGGCCGGGCGCTGGCCGACGCCCTGCCCGGCGCCGAGCTCAAGGACGCGCTGCTGGTGCTGGAGCGGCTGCGCGCGGTGAAGTCGCCAGATGAACTGGCCAAGCTCAAGACCGCATCCGAGCTGGTGATTGCGTCGATGCTGGAGGTGATCGCGGGTCACGGCAGGGCACGACCAAGCAGCAATTGTCGGACGCCTTGCGCATCGCCGAAGCCAAGCGCGGGCTGACGTTTGAGTATTGCTTGCTCGCTTGCGGCAACAGCCACAACCGGGCGCCGTCGGCGCAGCGCTGGGAGCAAGGCGATGTGCTGTCACTGGATTCCGGCGGCAACTACCACGGCTATATCGGCGACCTCGCGCGCATGGCCGTGCTCGGCGAGCCCGATGCCGAGTTGAAGGACTGTCTGGCGGAGATCGAAGCGGTCCAGCGTGCCGCCTTCGCCGCGGTCCGGCCCGGCGCCATGGGCGGCGACATCTACGTCGCGGCCGAGCGGCAGCTCGCGAAGATCAGCCAGCGCGACTGCACGGACTTTTTGGCCCACGGCATGGGCCTCGTCAGCCACGAGGCCCCTCGCCTGACCGCCAAGGGGCCGGTGCCCTACGACGACACGGATGCCCGCCTGCCGCTCGAAGCCGGCATGGTGGTGTCGATCGAGACCACGATGAAGCATCCCAAGCGCGGGTTCATCAAGCTGGAGGACACGGTTGCGGTAACGGCGACGGGGCACGAGATCTTTGGCGAAGGCGGGCGCGGGTGGAATGCCGGCGGCAACGGGCGCTAGTCAGAAGTGAAATCTTGCGCGCCCTCGCTCACTTGCGATAGGCGACGCAGTCGATTTCCACCTTGCAGTCCACCACCATGCTCGACACCACGCACGCGCGTGCAGGCGGATGGGCGCCGAAGTATTCGGCAAAGACCTTGTTGAAGCTTTGAAAGTCTCTGGGATCGTCGAGCCAGACGCCGCAGCGCACGACATCCTTGGGCTCGTAGCCGGCCTCGGCCAGGATGGCGAGCAGATTGCGGATGGCCTTGTGCGATTGCGGGATGATGCCGCCCTCGATCACTTCGCCTTTCTCCATCGGCGTCTGCCCCGACACGTAGAGCCAGCCGTCGGCCTCCACGGCGCGGGCAAACGGAAGATGCTGGCCGCCCGTACCGGTGCCGCCGGCCACGCCGTATCGTTTCAGGGTCATTGCGTATCGTCCTGTGTGTGATGGTTGAAACTGCGGTGCCGTCAGCCGGCGATCAAGGTCCGGCCGGGACGCGCGAAGGTGCTGCGTCCCTCTGTGACGACGGCCTCGCCCGCGACGAACACCGAACGAATGCCCGCGGGAATTTCAGTCGGCGCCTCGAACGTCGCTTTGTCCATGATGGTATCGTCAAACAGAGTGAGGTCCGCGGTCATGCCCGGCCGCAGGATGCCGCGGTCGGAAAGGCCGAAGCGCTGGGCAGGCATCGCGGTCATCCGCCGCACGGCATCTTCCAAAGTCAGCCAGCCGTGCTCACGCGTCAGCCGGCCGGCGACGCGCGGGAAACTGCCATAGGCGCGCGGATGTGGCTTGGTGCCCGGGCGCGGGATGCCGTCGGAGCCGACCATGTGCAACCGATGGGTGAAGGCCGCGCGCAAATCGGCCTCATCGAGCTGGAACATGATGATGCCGGTCTGGCCTTGGTCTTCCTCGATGCACCGAACCATCAGATCGAACGGCGAGATGCTGAGCTCGCGCGCGGCATCGACCATCGACTTGCCCTCGAGCGCCTTCAGCGCGGGATTGCCGGTGCCAGAAATGCGCACATTGTGCCAGCCGATCAGCACGATCTTGGACTGCGCGGCATGGGGATCGGGATCACCCTCCTCCACCAGCACGCGCATCGCCTCGCGCTTCGCAGGATCGCGCAGCCGCGTGCGCAGGGCGTCGATGCCCCCCTCGAGCGCAGCCGGCGGCAGCAATTGCAGCATGTAGGAACTGCCGGCGGGATACGGATACATGTCGAAGGAGATGTCGATCCCCTCCGCGCGCGCAGCCTCGAGCCGTTCGAGGGCTTTGGGAATGGCGCCCCAGTTCGGCTTACCCGCCGATTGCAGATGCGACAACAGCCCCGCCGCGCCGGAGGCGCGCAGGATCGCGATGAACTCGTCGATGGATGTCAGCAAACCCGCTTCGTAGCTGCGGATATGTGCCGTGAGCAGCTTTCCATGCGCGCGCACGGTCGCTGCCAGCGCGCAGAGTTCGTTGCTGTCGGCATAGGCGCTCGGCGGATAGACGAGGCCGAGCGATAGGCCGGCGGCGCCCTGGCTGAGTTGCTGCGCAAGCAGCGCCTGCATCGCGGCGACCTCCTGGTCCGTAGCCGGGCGGCGTTCGTAACCGAGAACGGCGAGCCGGATCGCGGCATGCCCGACCAGGGAGACTAGATTGAGCGCCACACCCGGCCCCTCCAAGGCTCGTCGGTAGCCGTCGAAACTGTCGAAGACTTCGTTCGCCCGGGTTTCACCGGCAAGTCCCGAGAAGTGCTGGCGCAGCATCTCGGCGGAGTCTGCGTTTGCCGGATAGAGCGAGAAGCAGCAATTGCCGACCACAAGCGTGGTCACGCCCTGCAACACTTTCTCGGGCCTGTCGGGCTCGCGCAGGCAGATCAGGTCGTCATGGCAATGAGCGTCGATGAAGCCGGGCGCGAGATAGCACCCGCGCGCGTCGATGATGTCGGCTCCGTCAGCAGGCAAGGAGGCGCCGATTGCCGCGATACGGCTGCCGCTGATGCGCAGGTCGGCCGCGAACCACGGCGCGCCGGTGCCGTCGATCAGCCGCGCATTGCGGATGAGGGTATCCTTGTTCCCGCCTTGGTTCGGACCTTGGCCTGTTCCTCGGCCTGTTCCTTGGCTTGTTCCTTGGGGCATGCTCCCCTCCTCAGTGGACGGCCACGGCGTCTTGCGGCGGTGCCTCGGCGAGATCGGGAATCGACTCGATCCGTCCCAGCACCACGACGTAGAAGAAGATACCGATCAACAGCACGACGCCGGCGATCATGAAAGCGCCGGCAAACGATTGAGTCCAGTCGACCACGATGCCGGTCACGATCGGCGCGAGGACGCCCATCATGTTGTTGGTGAAATTGAGAATGCCGCCAACCGTTCCCGCGCCGCCCTTGGGAGCGATCAGCGACACGATCGAGGATCCGACGGGCGCCGCGGCGGACAGTCCCGAGATCGCGATCGACAGCCAGAGGAGCGCCCAGCCCGGCTTCACGGTGAACGCGGCGCCGATCACAGCAAGCCCCATCAGCATGCCGACGATGATCACCGACTGGCGCACCTTCGTGCTGTCGTAACCACGCGCGATCAAATGATCCACCAGGAAGCCGCCGATCAGGAGGTCCGACAACGTCGCGAAGATCCAGGGAATCGTCGAATAGCCCGCGGCCGACATGAGATTCATGTGCATGGTCTGGGCGAGATAGCCGGGGAGCCAGGTGAGGAAGAGATAGAAGGTGTAGCCGTAGGCCGAGAACCCGATGGTCAGCCCCCAGACCTTGCGGTTGCGCAGGAGGTAGCCAAGCATACGGCTTTGGCCCGCCGTCGCCGGGCCTTCCGGCGTGCCGCCGCCGGCGATGATGTAATCATGCTCGGCCTTCGAGAGCTTGGGATCCTCGCTCGGATTTCGATAGATGATGTAGTAGGCGACGAAATACAAAAGGCTCAGCAGCGCCGTGATGCCAAAACCCCAGCGCCAACCGTAGAGAAAGATGATGTAGGCGACCAGCGGCACGCCGATCACGTTGGAAAATTTTGCGGCGGAATCGAAGATCGCAGTCGAGCGCGCGCGCTCGTCGAGCGGAAACCAGTGGCCGGTCGCCTTCTGGCTTGCCGGAAACGCCGGCGCTTCCGCGACTCCAAGCAACATACGCGCGGCGACGATGCCCCAGAGCCCGCTGGCGAGCGCGGTGATGGTGGCGGCAACCGCCCAGAGGAAGCTAGAGGCGCGGCCGACCGCGGTGACGCCGAAGCGGTCGAGGACCATGCCGCCGGGGATTTGCAGCAGCGAATATGTCCAGAAGAACGCGCTGCCGAGCAGACCGATGTCGGTGGCAGTGAGGCCAAGCTCCCGGGTGAGTTCGGGCGTCGCGGCGGAGAGCCCGACACGATCGATGTAGTTGACGAGGATTCCGACGCCGAGGAGGCAGCCGATCAGCCAGCGTCGCCCGGATACCTGTTGGCTTGCATTCGCCATTTTGAATCCTCTCTGGAACGCGGCATCGCGTCTCTTGTCCCGAAGACGGGACCGGGGAGAGATCGCCACGCCTGTATTCAGGGTGTCCCTTATAACGGACCACATTATCTTATAGCGTCACGTTAGATATTCTAACGGCGTGATGTCAAGCCTGGACATTCAAGAGCGCCTCCCCTGAATGCGCGCGCGACGCCAGCGCACGAAACGATGCGGATGCATCGGCCGTAGCGCTGCCTGCCGTTGGGCTCAGTGGCGATCAGAAAGTTCGGTTGTGGCGGCGACGAGGTCGTCGAGCAGCGCGGTCCTGCGCTCTTTCAGCGAGTCCGCGGGAATGACGAAGCAAAGCGTCGCGACTGCGATGCCCTTCTTGTCGCGGACCGGGGCGGCAAGACACGACGTAAACCGATCCGACAGCGCCGTCGTCACGCATTGGCCGTCACGTCTGGCGCGAGCGACATCCTTGATGAAATCACCGACATCGAGAATGCGGCCGTCCGGAAGGCGAAAATCCTCTTTCGGAACGAACGCGCGAATTTCCGTGGGGCTCATATGGTCCAGCAACAACCTGCCGGATGCAGTCCACGGCAGCGGCACCTCGATGCCGACATCCGTGGTGATCCGGAACAGGCCGGACCCGTCGCGTGTATCGACCACCACGTATTTGCGGCCGCGCAGTGCGCAGAGTTGCGCAGTCGCGCTATGCTGGCTCGCCAGCCGGTCGAGGGCTTCGCGGCATCGGCGATGCAGGGGATTGGCCTCCGCATAGGCCTGGCCGTAGAGATGCACCGCCTTGCCGAAATAGACTTGGCCACCCTCGCCAACGCTCTCCAGCAGGTCAGCCTCGATCAGGCGGTTGGCGATGGCATAGACGGTCGAGCGCGGCGCGCCCATTTGCTTCGCGAGGTCGCTGAGCCTGGAGGGCGCGCGCAAATGCAGCAGCGCTTCCAGGAGATCGATGGTCCGGTCGATCCCGTTCTGGCGTTCCGCAGGCTCAGCCCCCTTTTTCGATGCAGCCAAACTTCACATGCCCTTTCGTCAGCTTTGCGCCCGCGGTTTTTGGCACAAACCGCACCGACAGGCTAGTGCATCCCTAGCGCAGCGGTAGCAGCTCCAGCTGGCTCTGCGCCTTCTTGACCGCCGCCGCGTACCATCCCTGGCTTGGCGCCGCTTTGGCGAAGCACGCCGTGTAGGCCGTCATGGCATTGTCCTCGCGGGTGATGTCGCCGCGCGGGTCCTTCTTGTCGATCGGCTTGGCCATCATCTGCTTCCAGACTTTCTCGCAGGCCGGGATCTCGGCCGTCTTCACGGCGTCGCTTGCGGCGAGGAAGTAGACCTTGTCGCCCTGGATCGCGACGACGTCGATCTCGTGCGGCGGTCCCTTCAGGTCGCCATTACCCCGCACGCCGAGCACCGCGATTGCGGCGTTCGCGCCTGCGGGCTTCGTGATCGGCAGCTCGGCATATTTGGCGAAGGCGGAGTCCTGGATCGCATAATAATAGAAGCGGTCCGACTTGAACGCGGCGTTGATCTCTGGCGGCATGCCGTCCTCGCCGTGCTCGCGCAGCCAGTGCTTGAGCAGCGCAATGGTGGTCACGACGGCTTGCATCTTGTCGCCTTCGGCGGCGAAGCCGAGACCGTCGAGATGGCCGAAGCCGGAGTCGCCCTTGAAGAGCGTGTCCGCGTTCGTCTTGCCGTCGGCCGGCAGTCCCTTGATCGTGACGGGGCCTACCAGGCCGCGCAGCACAGTCGTCAGCTCCTTGAGCGCCGCATCGTGCTGCTTGCTGGTCTCGTCGTTTTCCGGAGCCTTGGAGAATTTTGCGATGTAGCGATCGCGCAGGTCGAGATAGTGCTGCTCGGGCGTGGCCGCATAAGCGGGCACGGCGAAAGCGAGCAGGCAGAGCAAGGCGAGCGATCTCATGCGATTTCCGGCAAGACTGGGAGCGATCTCCAGTCTTTGTGCCGGTGCCGGGCGCGAAGGTTCATCCGCGACGAAAGAGAGCCCTACTCCGCCGGCGTGAGCTGCCGGCCGAGGCGCATTGCGGCGGTCTCGCGCACCCGGACGCGGGCGCGGCGCTTGCGCCACCAGATCACGACACCGGTGACCGAGAGCGCGGCCACCACCAGCCCCATGATCGAGATCAGGATGCGGCCGAACAATCCGACGATGCGGCCGGAATGCAGTGGGAATTGCGCCTGCACGAAGATGTCGGCGGCGGTGCCGACCCAGGGCAGCCGTTCGCCGATCGGACGGCCGTCCTCGCTGTCGTAATAGAGTTGCGCTGGGCCGACCCCGCCGGCGCCGTGGTCGTCGCCGGGATGGAAGAAAGCCGCGGCATAGACGCCATGGGCGGGGCCGTAATTGATCGAGCCGACCGGGACGGTCCACCGTCGCCCCTTGCCGTCGGCGGCCGCGCGCGCGGCGATGTCGGCAAACGTCACCCTGGGCTCGATGGGATCGTCGAGATCGCGATAGGGCCGCTGCTCATAGGGCGTCGGCGTGTAGTTCGACACCATCTTCATCAGCGGCGAGAACACCTCGAAATACAGGTTCAGCGAGAACGCCGTGAAGGCGATGACGAACAGCACGCCCCAGGTCCACAGGCTGAAGGCGCGGTGGATGTCGAAATTGATCCGGTAGGCACTGCCCGAGGTCTTGATGGTCCAGGCCGGCGCCCAGCGCGCCCAGAAGCCGCGTTCGAGCTGGCGCGCGACCTGGGGCGCCCGCGCCGCCTTGGTGCTCCGCCGCGAGGGCAGCGTCAGGTAGAAACCGACGAAGCAATCGATCGTCCAGATGATGGCGATCACGCCGAGCACACGCATGCCCCAGCGATCGCTGCCCCAGAATTCCGGGATGTGCATGGTGTAGTGCAGCTTGTAGAGGAACGAGACGAAGTTCTCCCGCGTCACAGGCCACACCGCGCCCCAGTAGCGCCGGCCGAGCTCCACTCCGGTGTTGGGATCGAGGAAGATCTGATTGTAGTCGAGCGTGTAACGCTTGCCGGTCGCGGGATCGATCCGCGGCATGACGAAGAACCACAGCGAATGGCCCTGCTCCGGAGTCATGAAGAGGTAGACGACCCGCGCACGGGGATCGCGCTGCTCGATCATCTTCGCGAGCTCGATCGAGGGAATCGCCGGGCCTTTGCTGGTGACGTCGAACAATTGGTGGTTCAGGACGTCGTCGATCTCGTGGTCCCAGGAGATGATCGCCCCGGTGATGCCGGAGAAGAACAGGAAGCCGGCCGTGAGCAGGCCGGCCCAGCGATGCAATTTGCCAAATATTGCTCTCATGGTTACCCGGCTCACCATCGATACGTCAGCTTGCCGATGGCCTTGCGTCCCTCCGCGTAGAAGCAGCCCGACAGGCTGTAGCAGGCGGCGACATAGCGTGCGTCGGCGAGGTTGGTGACGTTAAGCGACAGGCGCCAATTGTTTCTGCTGTAGGCAAGCAGCGCATCCAGCACGGTCGAGGATCCCACCTTGAACGTGTTGGCGTCATCGCCCCAGGTCGCGCCGACATAGCGGACGCCGCCGCCGAACTGCAGGCCCGCCAGCGGCCCGGTCTGAAGCGTGTAGTCGTTCCATAGCGAGGCGCGGTTGAGCGGCACGGTGACCGGCGCCTTGCCGACATTCACCGGATCCTGCGTGACCATAGCATCGACATAGGCATAGGCCGCGCGCAGGTTCCAGCCGTCGGCGAGCGACATCGTGCCTTCGAGCTCGATGCCGCGCGATTTCACCTGACCGGTCTGTTCGGCGAGATAGCTCGGCGGTGCGAAGGTGACGACGTTGTCGCGCGTCAGGTCGAAGGCGGCGAAAGTGAACAGCGCGTTCCAGCCGGCCGGCTGGTACTTGACGCCGACCTCGTACTGCACGCCGGTCTCGGGATTGAGCAATTGTCCACTCGGGCCAGTCGCGAGCACCGGCAAGAACGATTCCGAATAGCTGAAATAGGGCGCGATGCCGTTGTCGAAATTGTACATCAATGCGGCGCGGCCGGTGAAGGCCGAAACATCCTTCGAGACTGACGTGTTGAAGATCCCGCCGTCCACCTGCGTCGTCACGAAATCCTGGCGGCCGCCGAGCTGGAACGAGAGCCGGCCGAGCTTGATCTGGTCCTGCGCGTAGAGGCCGACCTGCGACTGCTTCACGCCGGTGTCGTCGCTCATGGCGCCCGTGGTCCAGTCGTAGCTGTAGACCGGGTTGAAGACGTTGATCTCGGGCGCGGACGTGGTGACGCCAAAGGCGGTGTCGCGGAAGCTGGTGTTGCGGTAGTCGATCCCGACCAGCGTGGTGTGGCTGAGGAAGCCGGTGGTGAACTTGCCCTGGAGCTGATTGTCCACGGCGAAGGAGTTGATGTACGAGTTGCTGTAGCTTCCGAAACGCGCAAGCTGCCCCGCGGCCTCGTCGGTATAGCCTCCGCCGAAAAACACCTTCTCTTCGTTGTGCTGATAGGCATAGCGCAAATTCTGACGGAACGTGATGTTGTCGGTGAAATTGTGCGAGAGCTGGTAGCCGGCGGTCGCGATCTCGGTGTTGAACGCATTGAAGCCCGGCACGCCCGCAAAGAACGAGACCGGAATGGTGCGGCCGTTGTTCGGCCACACCGTGCCCGAGGCCGGCAGGAACTGGAGGCCCCACCCTGCCCGGTCCTTCTGGTAGTTGGCCAGGAGCGTGATGGTGGTGTCCTCGTTCGGCTTGAAGGTGACGGCGGGCGCGATGAAGACGCGGTTGTCCTTGGTGAAGTCGACCTGGGTCTCGCCATCGCGGACGACGCCGGTCAGGCGCCACAGCACGGTGCCTTCCTTGTTGGCGGGACCGCCCATGTCGAATTGGCCCTGATAGCGGTTGAAGCTGCCGCCGGAGATCGAGACCTCGCCGAACTGCTGCGCGGTCGGCAGCTTGGTCACGTAGTTGAGGATGCCGCCGGTGCCGCTGCCGCCATACATCGCCGAGGACGGCCCCTTGAGAACCTCGATGCGCTCGGCGCCGTAGGGATCGAGGCCGTTGAAATGCACGTAATTGCTGGAGGGGATCCGCAAGCCGTCGACATAGAGGCCCGACATGGTCGTGTCGAAACCGCGGATCTGCAGCGCGCCGAAGCGGGTGTCCGAACCACCGTTGACGTCGCCGCTGACGCCGGCCGTGTAGCGCAGCGCCTCGCCGATCGAGACCGCGCCCTGGTTTCTCACCTGATCGGTGGTGACGACCGATACCGACTGCGGCGTTTCGATCAGCGGCGTATCCGTCTTGGTCGCGGTGCCGCTTCTTGTGGCGACAAACCCGCGCACCGGACCGTTGGCGCGTTCACCCGTGGCGCCATTGGATGATGCCGACTGGGTTGGCGCGGCCTGCTGCGCCGGAGAGCGACGATTGGCGCGAGCGGTACGTGTCGCCGCTGACCGTCGCGACGAAGCGACCGCCACAGGACGGCCGCGCTGAGCCGGCGCTTCGACGGTGACGGCTGGAATTTGCGTCTGCGCCTCCACGGCACCGAAGGGAACGACGAGAGCAAATGTGCTGGCTGCCCCGAGGAAAAGCACCTGAATCTGTCGGCGACGCGTGTCGGAACGCGAAGAAGGCTGGGAGTCGGTCACGTCTGTCGAGGCCCCACGCACTGCCGGCTTCGCCGGTATCGTTTTTGATGCCTCGCCCTAACTCAGACGATTTGGAAGTGCGATAGGAACGGCGTTAGAATTTCTCCAGACGCGTGCGCAGCGCGTGCGACGAATGCGCTCATCTGCGGCGCGCTGCTTATGCCGCTCTTCCGCGATGTCGCATCTCTAGAATTGGAATATTTCCAGACTGGAAATTTGCCGTCTGAGGCGCGGGTGGCCCGTCAGCGATGCCGCAGCCGGCGGTTGACCCGGCGCGCCAGATAGTCGCCGGCGCTCTGGACCAGCTGCACCAGCGCGATCAGCACCACGACGACGGCCAGCATCATCTCCGGCATGAAGCGCTGATAGCCGTAGCGGATACCGAGATCGCCGAGGCCCCCGCCGCCGACGGCGCCGACCATGGCGGAATAGCCGAGCAGGCTGACGACTGCGAGCGTCAGCGCCAGCAGCAAGCCCGGCAGCGCTTCGGGGATCAGCACCTTGAGCACGATCTGCATCGGCGAGGCCCCGAACGAGGACGCGGTCTCGATGAGGCCGCCATCGACCTCGCGGATCGCGGCCTCGACCAGGCGCGCGATGAACGGTGCCGAGGCGATCGTCAACGGCACGATCGCCGCCGTCGATCCGATCGAGGTGCCGGCAACGAGACGCGTGAACGGGATGATGGCGACGACCAGGATGATGAAAGGCGTGGAGCGCGTCGCGTTGACGACCATGCCAAGCACGCGATTGACGATCGGCGCCGCGAACAGCTCCCCCTTCCGGCTGGTGGCGAGAAAGACGCCAAGCGGCAGGCCGAAGGCGGTGCCGATCAGTGCCGCGAGCCCGACCATGTAGAGGCTCTCGCCGGTGGCCTGGATGATCAAATTAATGAGTTCAGGCGACATAGCCGAGACGCTCCGCGGGGAATTGATATTGTGAGAGCCAGTCCAGCGTCCGCGTCGTCGCGTCCTCGCCGCCCGACATGCCGAGAGGAATCCCAAGCGTCAGCGAGCCAACGTGCTGGCCGCCGATCTCGTCGATGCGGGCCGACAGCAGCGACACGTCGAGGCCGAGCTCGCGCGCCAACCGCGCCACCAGCGTGTCGCCGGCCCCTGCCCCGCGCACCTGGACGCGGATCACCGCCTGTCCGCCCGCAGCCGGCTCCGAAACGATCCGGCTCGCCAGCGACACCGGCAGGCTGTCGCCGATGACTTCGGCCAGGAAGGATTGCGTGATCGGATGTTTGGGATGGGTGAAGATGTCGGCGACGTGGCCGCTCTCGACGACGTGGCCGGCGTCGAGCACCACGACGTCCCTGGCGAGCTGGCGCACCACGGACATCTCGTGGGTGATCAGCACGATGGTCACCCCGAGCTCGCGGTTGATGTTGGCGAGCAGATCGAGAATCGCCCGCGTGGTCTGCGGATCGAGCGCCGAAGTCGCCTCGTCCGACAGCAGCACGCTCGGCCGCGTCGCCAGGGCCCGCGCGATGCCGACGCGCTGCTTCTGGCCGCCGGAGAGTTCCGACGGGTAGCGGTCGTGCTTGTCGGCGATGCCCACCAGCGCCAGCAGCTCGGCCACGCGCGCGCGGATGTCGGCCTTGGCCCAGCCGGCGATCTCCAGCGGCAGCGCGATGTTGGCGGCTGCCGTGCGCGACGACAGCAGGTTGAAATGCTGGAAGATCATGCCGATCGAACGCTGCGCCAGCCGCAGGTCGCGTCCCGCGAGCGCCGAGATGTCGCGGCCGTCGACGACGACGCGGCCCTTGGTCGGCCTCTCCAACCCGTTGATGAGCCGGACCAGGCTCGATTTGCCGGCGCCGGAGCGGCCGATCACGCCGGTGATCGAACCGCGCGGGATCGCGAAGTCGATGTCTTGCAGGGCATTGACGCCGGGCTTGCCGCGATAGGCCGGATAGGTCTTCGAGATGCCTTCGAAACGAACCATCGCGTCAGGCGCAGTCGCGGCGGCTGACATCGCTGCAAGCGTTTCGATCGGCCGTCCGATCGCGAGCGACGGGTGGGCATTCATCGAGGCGGCCTTCATGCACAATAGTTCCGCTTGCCTCTGGGGCATCCGGGAACGGGTCGCATCAAGCGACGGAGACTGAAACCGCGATGAGGGCTCGCGTGGAGCGCGCTGCACCGCAGCACACACCATCGCCCTTTCAGGGCTCCCTTGCAATGTCACATATTTGCGGGGAGTTGGACGAAGTTTTCCAAATCCCGCCCCGGCGAAGAAAATTCATCTGCCGGGGTATCAGCCTCCGCCCTGGCTTAGCGGACCTGCAACCACGGCAGGACGATCAGCAGGAGCCCCGCGAAATAGACCAGCCCGAACAGCAGCCCAAAGCCCCAGAACTGGCCCTTCCCGATATAGCCGCTGCCGAAATACATCGGCGCCGGCCCCGTCGCATAAGGCGAGATCACGCCCATCAGGCCGAGCGAATACATGCAGAGCATGGCGAGCGTCGTGACCGGCAGGTCGGGGATGCCGGATCCGACCGCGAGCACCACCGGCAGTACGGCGGCGGCATGCGAGGTGATGCTCGAGAAGAAATAGTGGATCCAGAAGAACAGCGCGACCAGGAGCAGCATCGCGGTCGACGGCGTGAGCCCCGCGAGCGGTTTGGCGTATTCGGTTGCGAACCATTTGATGAAGCCGATCTCGTTGAGGCCGGAGGCCAGCGTCAACAGCGAGGTGAAATAGAAGAACACCTCCCAGGCGCTCTTCTCGCTGACGATGTCGGCAAACTCGATCACGCCGGTCACCAGCATCAGCGAGATCACGATGAACACGACGGTGGTGGCGTTGACGAAGTTAGAGCCGAGCACGGGCACGCGGATGTCAGGGCTGGAGCCCGCGATCCACAGGAACATCGCAAGCAGGATCAGCGCCAGCATGATCCACTCGTTGCGCGACATCGGGCCCATCTCGCTGAGCTCCCTCCCCGCCCATTCGGAAATTTCCGGGCTGCGCTTCACCTCGGGACGGCAGACCGCGTAGCTGAGCAGTGGGACGAGCACCATCAGGAGGAGGCCGAGCGGCGCAAAGCCCATGAACCACTGCGCCCAGCTGACCTCGACACCGACCGTCTTCTTGGCGATGGCCAGCGCCGCCGCATTGGGCGCGAGCGCGGTGAAGAACAGCGAGCTCGTCACAGCGGTGGACGCGAACGCGGTCCACATCACGTAGGTGCCGATCCTGCCGGCGGTCGGCCCAGGCTCGGAGCCGTAGATGCGCGGGATGTTGCTGATGATGGGATAGACGATGCCGCCGCTGCGCGCGGTGTTGGACGGTGTCGCCGGCGCCAGCAGGAAGTCCGACATCGCCACCGCGTAGCCGAGGCCCAGCGTGTTGCTGCCGAGCTTTTGCACCAGCACGAGCGCAATGCGCCGGCCAAGCTGGCTCTTGCGATAGCCGATCGAGAACACGAAGGCGCCCACGATCAGCCAGACCGTGCTCTCGGCAAAGCCCGCCAGCATCCAGCGCAGCGATTTGCCTGGATCGGGATCGATATAGCCCCCGACGCCGGCGACCGTGAGCCCGATCAGGCCGACGGCGCCGACCGGCATCGATTCCAGGATGAGCCCGGTGATGACGGCCGCGAAGACGGCAAAATAGTGCCACTGATTGACGTTGAGCCCCGCCGGCACCGGCCACAGATAGATCACCAGCCACACCGCGATCGGCGCAACCAGCTTCCAGCGAAACCCTTTCGCCTCAGGTGCCTGCGAGCTAGCTGTCATGGGCCCTCCCCCTTCGATTGTCAGCGCATTCTGCCGGTCCGTTAGCCGGGCGCTTTTGTCCCAGCGCGGCGTATACGGACTGTCCGCGGCGCGATCAATGGCCTGACCTCGGGTTCTGGCTCCCAAGTCTTGATATTGCCGGTTCTTGATATTGCCGGTGCTCACAAATGCCCGGTGCGGCGGTGCTCCGGCTGGGCGCCACCGACCGGAAACCGGATCGTGGTGCCGATGGTGATCCAATTGGCGTTCTCGCCGGTGATGTTGCGGCCGTAGATTACGTCGACGGAAAATATCTCGTTCGGCCGGTAGCGCACACCGGTCTGGAATCGCGGCTGCACGACGCTTGCGATCTCGGACGCGCCGGCCTGCCCGTACGCCTCGATGGTCCATTGCAAGGTATCGGTGAACTTCCAGTCGAAGCCGACGCCATAGGTCAGATAGTGGCGATCCACTGTGCGATCCCAGAGCCAGCCGCCGTTGACGTTGATGCGCATGGTCTCGGACAGGCGGAAAGTCGCGGGGATGACGGCAAAGGCGGTCAGCGCCTCGCCGGTGGCCGCGTCGAATGATCCGCCGCCATAGGCCGACAATCCCCACCGCCCTATTGCGGTCGGGATGAAATTGGACTTGGCCTTCGGAGCGATCGTCGTGCTCCAGTCACCATCGCTGCGGGCGCGGATGGTCTGCAGGCTGAGCTCGACCGGCCTGAAGGGATCGACGACACAGGAGGGATTGGCGACGGCGGAGAAATCCGCGTTGGAAGCGGCCGACATCCAGCTTTCCACCTTGCAGGAGCCGACCTCGGAGATATCGGCGGCGTCGACCGCATAGGCGCCATTCGCGGCGTGCGCATCCTGCGCCGCGAGTACGCCCACAGCCGCGAGTGCGGCGGTTATTCCGGTTCTTGCAGCCCAGCCCATGCTGAGATGTTAGCAGAGTCTTCGCCTCGACAACGCCCGGATTCTGGGACTATCTTCGCCCCATGAGTGAGCATCATCACCACGATCACGACCATTCCGAACTGTCCGAAACCGAGCTGCGCGTGCGCGCGCTCGAAACGATTCTGACCGAAAAAGGCTATGTCGCGCCGGCCGCGCTCGACGCCATCATCCAGGCCTATGAGACCAAAATCGGCCCGCATAACGGCGCGCGCGTCGTCGCCAAGGCCTGGAGCGATCCGGCCTTCAGGACGGCGCTGCTGGAGGACGGCAGCAAGGCCATCAGCACGCTTGGCCAAATCAGCCGCGTCGGCGACCATCTCGTCGTGGTCGAGAACACGCCGCAGCGGCACAACATGATCGTGTGCACGCTGTGCTCCTGCTACCCCTGGGAAATGCTGGGGCTGCCGCCGGTCTGGTACAAGGCTGCGCCCTACCGATCCCGCGCGGTGAAGGACCCGCGCGGTGTGCTCGCCGATTTCGGCGTCACGCTGCCGAAGGACATCGAGATCAGGGTCTGGGATTCCACGGCCGAAACGCGCTTCCTGGTGCTGCCGATGCGCCCCGAGGGCACGGAGGGCTGGAGCGAGGAACAGCTCGCCGCGCTCGTCACCCGCGATTGCATGATCGGCACCGGCTTTCCCAAAGCCCCCGGCGTGCCGTCATGAACGGCGTGCACGACATGGGCGGCATGGACGGGTTCGGCAAGGTCGAACCCGAGCCGAACGAGCCGGTATTCCATGCGGCATGGGAAGCGCGGGTGCTGGCGATGGTGCGTGCGATGGGCGCGGCCGGCGCCTTCAACATCGACACCTCGCGCTTCTATCGCGAGACGATCCCGCCGCACGTCTATCTCTCGAGCTCCTACTACAAGAAATGGTTTCTCGGGCTCGAGGAGATGCTGATCGAGAAGGGCTATCTCACCCGGGAGGACGTTGCCGCCGGGCATGCGGTGCATCCGGCCAAGGCACTCAAGCACGGCAGGCTGGAGCGCGACGGTGTCGAGCGCACCATGGTGCGCGGCAAGTTCGCCCGGCCTGCTCCGGCGCCTGCAAGATTCAACATCGGCGAACGCGTGCGCGCCAAGAACATCCATCCGGTGACGCACACGCGGCTGCCGCGCTACGTGCGCGGCCATGTCGGTGTCGTCGAGCTGAACCACGGCTGCCACGTGTTTCCGGACTCGGCCGCGATGGAGCTCGGCGAAAATCCGCAATGGCTCTACACGGTGGTGTTCGAAGGCCGCGATCTCTGGGGCGCGGACGGTGATCCGACCTTGAAGGTGTCAATCGACGCCTTCGAGCCCTATCTGGACCCGGCGTGATGAGCAGCACGGCTGCTGCCGCGGCTGCGGCGATCCCCAGCATTCCCCGTGATGACGACGGCCCGGTGTTTCGCGCGCCCTGGGAGGCGCACGCTTTCGCGATGGCGCTGACATTGCATGAGCGGGGCGTGTTCACCTGGCCCGAATGGGCCGCCGCCCTGGCCTCCGAGATCAAGCGCGCGCAGGCCGCCGGCGACCCTGACACCGGCGAGACCTATTACCTGCACTGGCTGGCCACGCTGGAAGGCCTGGTCGCCCGCAAGGGCGTCGCCTCGATCGAGACGCTGCATCGCTACCGTGACGCCTGGGATCACGCCGCGGACCGGACGCCGCATGGCAAGCCGATCGAGCTGCGGCCGGAGGATTTTGAGTAGCTGTCGCAAGAGGTACGCTTGCGCCCCACCCTCCGCTGTCATTCCCCGCGAAGGCGGGGAATCCAGTACGCTGCGGCGTCTCGGCTCAAGCACGGTCTCTGGGATACTGGATCACCCGCTTCGCGGGTGATGACACCGAGTGCGTGGCACTACCGCCCCGCCACAAACTCCCGCCACCCCTTCGCCCGCAGGCTGCACGCCGGGCAAGCGCCGCAGCCAAAACCCCACTCATGCTGCGCGCCGCGTTCGCCGAGATAGCAGGTGTGCGACTGCTCGCGGATGAGGTCGACCAGCCCCTCGCCGCCGAGATCATGCGCCAGCCGCCAGGTCGCGGCCTTGTCGATCCACATCAGGGGCGTATGCAGTTCGAACTTGCGGGCCATGCCGAGTGACAGCGCGGCCTGCATGGCGCGGATGGTGTCGTCGCGGCAATCGGGATAGCCGGAATAGTCGGTCTCGCACATGCCGCCGACGATGTGAGTGATGCCGCGCCGATAGGCCAGCGCCGCGGCGAAGGTCAAAAACACCAGATTGCGGCCGGGCACGAACGTATTCGGCAGGCCGTCGGCGCCCATCGCGATCGCGACATCGCGCGTCAGCGCCGTCTCGGACATGGCCGCCAGCGTCGGGATTGACAGCGTGTGGCTCTCGCCGAGCCTTGCGGCCCAGTCGGCGCGCAAGCCCTTGATGCCGTCGACCAGCCGGTCGCGGCAGGCCAGCTCGATGGCGTGGCGCTGGCCGTAGTCAAACCCCAGCGTCTCCACGCGCGCGAAGCGGCTCAAGGCCCAGGCGAGGCAGGTCGTGGAATCCTGACCGCCGGAAAACAGCACCAGCGCGGTTTCGGATGAAAATGCGTCACTCATGGCCCGCGCTTTAGCACTGCGCACCCCGCTCGCCAATCGGTGGAAATCGCCCTGTTCCGCTGCGCCGCGCTGGGAACGGCCGCCCGCTTTTGGCATAAGGTTTTGGAGCCAGGAGACTGCCCCGCAATGACCCCTTCCCGCGACATTTCCCGCCTGATCGAGATCATGGCAGCGCTGCGCACGCCCGTGACCGGCTGCCCCTGGGACCTCGAGCAGAATTTTGCGACCATCGCGCCCTACACGATCGAGGAAGCCCATGAGGTGGTCGACGCGATCGACCGCGGCGATCTCGACGATTTGCGCGAGGAGCTTGGCGATCTGCTCTTGCAGGTCGTGTTCCACGCCCAGATGGCGGAGGAGCAGAACGCATTTGCTTTTGGAGATGTCGTCGAAGCCATCACCCGCAAGATGATCCGCCGCCATCCCCATGTCTTCGCCGACAGGGACGGCAATCTCGCCTCGTCCCACGTCAAGGAAGTTTGGGACCGCATCAAGGCCGAGGAAAAGGCCGAACGCGCCGCGCGCCGGCCGTCGGAAGGGACGTCGCACAAATCGCTGTTGTCAGGCGTGAAGGCCGGCCAGCCGGCGCTGACACGCGCGATGGAACTCCAGCGCAAGGCCTCGACCGTCGGCTTCGACTGGAACGACCCTCGCGCGGTGCTGGCAAAAATCCGCGAAGAAGCCGACGAGATCGAAGCCGCGCTCGACCGCAACGACAAGCAGGAGATGGCCGAGGAGACCGGCGACCTGATGTTCGCATTGGTCAACCTCGCCCGCCACGTCGACGCCGATCCCGAAGCCGCGCTGCGCGCGACCAACGCGAAATTCGAACGGCGGTTTGCCTATATCGAGCGCACGCTGGCGGCGGAGGGACGAACGCTGGAGCAGGCGTCGCTGGCGGAAATGGATGCGCTGTGGAACGCGGCGAAGACGGCTACCTGATCCAGGGCGCGCAATGGAAATCAGGCAGGACGATCCGAAGGCGCCACATGTCGTCGACTTGTTGGCGCATCACTTGCTAGAGCTGCGCAGCGTTATGGGTGAGCACGCGCAGGCACTCGACGCCAGCGGTCTTTCGGCCGGGTCCGTGACGTTCTGGACCGCTTGGCACAATGATTTGCTGGCTGGTTTCGGTGCCCTGAAGCAACTGGACGAGACGCATGGCGAAGTGAAGTCGATGCGCGCTGCGCCCACCGACCGGCGGACAGGGGTCGGGCGGGCCATTTTGCACCACATCATTTCTGAGGGCCGCAAGCGCAAATATGCGCGTCTCAGCCTGGAGACTGGTACTGCGCCGCTGCACGCTCCAGCAATCTCGCTCTACCGCAGCGCCGGCTTCGTGCCTTGCGAGCCGTTTGCCGACTATCAAGCGAGCCCGCATAATCAGTTTATGAGGCTCGACCTTACCAAGTGAACGTAACCCACTTACAGGGAGCTTGAGCCGGGAGGTACGAAAGATAGCCGACGTGGGAAACCACCTTAGAATGCACTGGATTTACAATACAATCTTCTCATATTGTATCGTCGCAACCTCACCCCCTTCAACTCCCACGACCAGGTCAACGCATGAAATTGACTTCAGTGTTGCGGGCGATTGCAGTCGTCGTCGCGCAGAGTCTCGCCTAGGGTATCCTGCTTGCGGGGGCACCGCAAACGGCGTTCGCGCAAGGCGCGGACGAGGAATTGCTCCAATCGTTCTACAGGGATCCACAACCTGAGCGATTAATCGGGTTCTTTGAGAGATATGCCGCGGCGGCCCCGGACTGGACCGCATTTCCGCCTGCGATCGGCTTCTATGCGGTCGTGTTGCGCAAAAATCCGGATTGGATCGAGCAGCTCATGCCTGCGCGCCTCAACGCCAGAAGCGCGGATGCAGTCGATGCCGCACTCAAGCTCGCGGGCAACGAGATCGCTCGGCAGAAATTAAAGCCACGCCTCGATGAAGCGGGCCATGATCCGTCGTTACAGGCTGAGCTCGCCAATCTGCCCTCGCAGCTCAGCGACATCCGCATCGTGCGGCCAACTCACCTCGACATCCTCTGGGGTGCATTCTTCGCCAGCGGTGACGAGCGATATGTCCGCATGATCATCGACTTTCTCGCACAAACGGCCAATCGCTCCGAGCTCATCGCGATCGATGTTGCGAAGGTCACGGTTGCGATATCGGGCGGTCCAAAGGAGATTTATGGACAGATAAAATCGAAATACGGCGACGCGCTCGGCTACGAGATCATCGTGGCTTCGACCGCCGGATGGGCGCTCGGCACCAATGCCCGGCGCCATGAGAAAGTGGCCGCTGTCATGGATGCCTACATATCGGGCCATGGCGGCACACCCGCCTCGAAGCTGCTGTCCGTGCTTCGGCCGAAGGCTACCGCGCCGGGTCGGTAACCGACTGAGATCGTCGGAGATAGACGCAACGCCGCCGTGGGATCACGCCACGCGCGGCACGGCGTCGAACCTGCTCACCACGATGTCGCGCTTGGTCTCGTCCACCCGCACGGTCATGTCGAAGCGGCCATCGTGAAGTTCCTTGACCAGCACTTCGGCATTGCGGTGCAGCCAGGAGATGCCGGCGCCGTCGGCCGCATCGATCGAAAGATCGAGCGTTGTGCGTTTTGCCGCGAGCCGTTCCTCGATCACGGCGAGCAGCGCGTCGATTCCTTCGCCTGACACGGCCGAGACCAGCATGGCCGGATGATCTTCCGGCCTGCGCGCGGCGATGTTCAGGAGATTTTCGCGTTGCTCCGGATCGTAGCGATCAATCTTGTTCCAGACTTCGATGATGCGGCCTGAGTCGTCGGGATTGATGCCGAGCTGGCGCAGTACGGCATCGACGTCGCCCTGCTGCGCTTCGGCGTCGTCGTGCGAGATGTCGCGCACATGCAGGATGACGTCGGCCTCCAGCACCTCTTCCAGCGTGGCGCGGAAGGCGGCCACGAGCTGCGTCGGCAGATTAGAGATGAAGCCGACGGTATCGGACAGCATCGCCTTGCCGCCATGCGGCAAAGTGAGCGCGCGCAGGGTCGGGTCGAGCGTGGCGAACAGCATATCGGCCGCCTGCACGTCGGCGCGTGTCAGGCGGTTGAACAGCGTCGACTTGCCGGCATTGGTGTAGCCGACCAGCGCGACCACGCGATACGGCACGCGCTGGCGTCCTGCACGATGCAGACGCCGCGTCGCCTGCACCTTCTTCAGGTCACCCTCCAGCTTGGAGATGCGTTCCTGGATCAGGCGGCGGTCGGCTTCGATCTGCGTCTCGCCGGGACCGCCCATGAATCCAAAGCCGCCGCGCTGGCGTTCGAGATGGGTCCATGAGCGCACCAGGCGCGAACGTTGGTAGTTGAGGTGCGCGAGCTCGACCTGCAGCGAGCCTTCCCTGGTCTTGGCGCGGCGGCCGAAGATTTCCAGGATGAGGCCGGTGCGGTCGAGCACCTTTGCCTGCAACTCCTTCTCGAGATTGCGCTGTTGGATCGGCGCAAGCGCACAATCCATCACCACGAGCTCGACCTCGAGGCTCTTGGCGAGCGCGGCGATCTCCTCGACCTTGCCCTTGCCGATGTAGGTCGCGGGCCTGATCTGGCTGATCGGCGTGATGATGGCGTCGGCAATGACGAGATCAATCGCGCGCGCGAGGCCGGCGGCTTCATCGAGCCGGGCCTCGGCGTCACGCAAGATATGGCTCTCCGATTGCGCGTCGGCATTGCCCGCGCGCACGCGCAAATAGGGGCCGATGACAAGCACCCGCCCCGTTTGCTTTGCCCCTGCCGACCGCGGACGGTCGGCCTCCCCGCCGAAATTCCGGGGTTCCAATCAGATCACTCTCAAGCCGGCTGATCCTCGCCGCCTTCGAACAACTGGATCGGAGCGCCCGGCATGATGGTCGAGATCGCATGTTTGTAGACGAGTTGCGAGTGACCGTCGCGCCGAAGCAGCAAACAGAAATTGTCGAACCAGGTCACGATGCCCTGGAGCTTCACTCCGTTGACCAGAAAGATCGTCAGTGGCGTCTTGGTTTTGCGAACGTGATTAAGGAAGGTGTCCTGAAGGTTTTGTGCGCGGTCTGCCGCCATTGTTTTTTTCTCGCTTTGAGTTTCTTTTTATTGCGCCGGTTGCGGCTCTCTTTGTGAAATTCGGAGCCTCTCCCGGTTGCCGTTCCTCATGAGATCCCCCTCGGAAGGAATAGCTGTGCGATTAGAGGACAGGTGGGCATATTAGGCAAGCCGCTTCACGCGGCAGCCCACGCCGTATTGCCCCGAAAAACTACGGAAATCGATGATTTTCCTCGCCAAATGCGAACGTGCGCGCGGTGCTAGCCAACGCCGAGGGCCTTCAACTTGCGGTGCAACGCCGAACGTTCCATGCCAACGAACTCAGCCGTACGAGAAATATTTCCTGAAAAACGGCTGATTTGTGCAATCAAATAGTCGCGCTCGAACACTTCGCGGGCCTCGCGTAGCGGCAATCCCATGATGTGCTCGCCATTGTTGCTGGTCGGCATCGCCGGCACCATCGAGCCGACGTCCTGAGGCAGCATGTCGGCCGTGATGATGACCTCCGGCCCGCCTGCGGCCAGAATCATGACTCTCTCAACATTGTTGCGGAGCTGGCGCACATTGCCCGGCCAGACATGCGATTGCAGGACCGCCATCGCGTCCTGCCCGATCTGCCGCTTGGGCAGGCCGCTGCCGGCCGAGATCTGCTCCATGAAGTAGTCGATCAATTCCGGAATGTCCTCGCGGCGCTCCGACAGCGCGGGCACGCGGATCGGCACCACCGAGAGCCGATGATAAAGGTCCTCGCGGAAATGGCCGGCCGCGATCTCCTCTTCGAGATTGCGCGCGGTCGACGAGATGATGCGCACGTCGACCTGCACCTTGGCGGTGCCGCCGACGCGTTGGAACGACTGCTCGACCAGCACGCGCAGGATCTTGTTCTGGGTCTCGCGCGGCATGTCCGCGATCTCGTCGATGAACAGCGTGCCGCCATGGGCCTCTTCGAGCGCGCCGGGCTTGCGCGCGTGCTCGCCGTTGGACTGCTCGATCCCGAACAGCTCATGCTCCATGCGGTCGGGCGTGATCGCGGCTGCGTTGATCACGACGAAGGGACCGTCAGCACGGCCCGAGGCCGTATGCAGCGTCCGCGCGGCCAATTCCTTGCCGGCGCCGGCGGGGCCGACGATCAGGATGCGGCTGTTGGCCTTCGCCGCGCGCTCGATGGTCTGGCGCAGCTGGTTCATGCTGGGCGACCGGCCGACGAGCGAGCTTGCGCTCGGCGCGAGCTGCTTCAATTCCTTGACCTCGCGCTTGAGCCGCGAGTTCTCCAGTGCGCGGTTCGCGACCAGGATCAGCCGGTCCGCCTTGAACGGCTTTTCGATGAAGTCGTAGGCGCCGCGCTTGATCGCGGCGACCGCGGTCTCGATGTTGCCGTGACCGGAGATCATCACGACCGGCAAATCGGGGTTGTCCTTCTTGACCTGCTCCAGCAGCTGCAGGCCGTCGAGCTTGGAGCCTTGCAGCCAGATGTCGAGGAACACCAGATGCGGCCTGCGGTTGGCGATTTCGGCGAGCGCTGTATCGCTGTCGCGCGCGGTCCGGGTCACGAAACCCTCGTCTTCGAGGATGCCCGCAACGAGATCCCGAATATCGGCCTCATCATCGACAATCAGAATTTCACTTGCCATGGGTCGCGCCTGTCTTGTCAGATGCCTGTTGAGGCTTCGATCTTCGTTGAATCATTGGTCTTTTCAGCCGGCTCTTTGGTTTCGGCGGCCGGCGCTTTTGTTTCCTGCGGAGCCGTTTCCGTTGCCGCGTCCTTGCTGGTTTCCTTGGCGGCCGGCGCCTGCTCGGTCCCTTCGCTCTTCGCGGGAGCGCCGGAGATCGCAAAACGCATCCGCATCCAGGCGCCGCGCTGGCCCTCGCGGAAATCGGAGGCGTCCTTCAGCTCGATGCGCCCGCCATGGTCTTCAAGCACGCGGCCGACGATCGCGAGCCCAAGGCCGGTGCCCTTGGCGCGCGTCGTCACATAGGGCTCAAGGAGGCGCGATCGCGCCACCTTGGGCAGGCCGATGCCGTTGTCGATGACGTCGATCAGCACGTCCTCGCCCTCGCGCGAGACCACGACGTCGATGCGGCCCTTTCCGTCGTTCCGGCCGAGCTCCTCCGGCGGGACCTGCTCGATCGCCTCGGTGGCGTTCTTGACGATGTTGGTGACCGCCTGCGAGATCAGTCGCCGGTCGAACTGGGCGCGCAGCGGATCTTCCTTGAAGTCGGCCTCGATATCGATCTCGGGATGGGCGACCTTCATCAGAAAAACCGCCTGCCGCACGGTATCGGCGACGTCCTCGCCTTCCATCACCGGCTTCGGCATCCGCGCGAAGCGCGAGAATTCGTCGACCATGCGGCGGATATCGTCGACCTGGCGCACGATGGTGTCGGTGCACTGCTCGAAGATCTGCTTGTCCTTGCCCTCGGTAATGTCCTTGCCGAATTTGCGGCGGATGCGCTCGGCCGAGAGCTGAATCGGTGTCAGCGGGTTCTTGATCTCGTGGGCGATGCGGCGGGCGACGTCACCCCAGGCCGAGGTGCGCTGCGCCGAGACCAGATCGGTGATGTCGTCGAGCGTGATGATGTAGCTGTCGTGCGGCTGGCTGGTCTTCTCTGCGCTGACGCGGACCGACAGATTGCGTTCCTGCCCGTCGCGCGTGATCGTGATCTGGCCCTGCACCAGGCGCTGGGTCCCTTCCCGCGCCGTCTTCATCATCTCTTCGAGTTCGGGCAGCACGTCGGAGAGCGGATGGCCGAGCGTCTCGGCTTCGGAGTGCCCGATCAGCTTTTCGGCGGATCGGTTGAGGATGCCGACGCTGCCCGAGGTATCGACGCCGATGATGCCTGCGCTTGCGGAGGACAGCACCGCCTCGATGAAGCGGCGGCGGCTGTCGATGAGGTCGCTGGCGTTGACGAGTTCGTCGCGCTGGCTGCGCAATTCCTGCGTCATCTTGTTGAAGGTCTCGCCGAGCTGGGCGAGGTCGCCTTCCGACTGGTGCACGGGCACTTTGACATTGAGATCGCCGGTCGAGACCGTGTGGGCCGCGTTCATCAGCCGCCGGATCGGCGAGACCAGCGAGTTGGCGAAGTTGAGGCCGATCAGCACCGAGGCCATCAGGATGGTCAGCGCGATCACGGCGAACATCAGCGCGAAGGCGACCTGGATGCCGAGCCGGCGCGACTCGATCTGGGCGTATTCGGCGACGCTGACCTCGGTCTGCTTGAGCTGGTTGACGACGTTCGGGTCGAGCGGCCGTGCGACGTAGAGGAAGGTGTCGCTGAAGGCGCGCAAGCGGACCACGGCGGCGACGAAGCTCGCATCGGGCAGCACCGCGATCTCGGGCTCGGATTCGTTGACGTTGCCGAGGAAGTCCGGCGCCGGCGGCGAATAGGCCAGCCGCATGCCCGTGTCGGCGGATTCGAGAATGTTGGTGTTCTTGTCGATGATCATCGCCCCCGGCAGATTGCGGGAGCCGGCGCTGGCGGTCAGCAGCTCGCGGAACGAGCGGCGGTCCTGGTCGTAGAGCGGCCGCGCATGCGCGATGTCGTTGGCCATGCCGAGAATGTCGCCGCGGATCAGCTGCGCATGGTCCTGCATGTAGGCCCGCGCGATCGTCAGCGAGTTCTGGATCACCTCCTTGGTCGGGCCGGAGAACAGGCGGTCGAGGCCGCGCTCGATGGTGACGTTGGCGACGACGGCGACCAGCACCGCCGGGAGCACCGCCACGATCGAGAACAGGCTGACGATCTGGACATGGAGGCGCGCCGCTGCCCTGCCCCGCCGTCGTGCCAGGATCAGTTGCCAGAGCTCGCGAATGATGATGCCGACCAGCAGCAGGATCGTGCCCGCATTGATCAGATAGAACGAGCGGACAATCGCCGGCGTCGGCTCGATGTTCGAGAGGCCGGTCAGGACCACGAAGGTCAGGAGGGCCGACAGCAGCGCCAGCGCCACGGCGAACGGCACCAGCCAGCGTCGCGCCGACCAACGCCGGGGCTCTTCCGCTGGGGCCGTGTCAAAGGATGCGGCCGTGGTGTCTGCGCTGGTCATTCCGGCAATGGTGCTGAAAAAGGAGGCCGCGGCGGGCGGATACTGATGTATTCGTACCACATTGTTGCCGAAATACAGCAACATCATGGCGTCAAGGGCTTAAGGCTGTTCGATGTCGCCGTGCTTCATCGGGTCGGCCGGTCACCGCCGTCGAAGTCTCCGAAGCCGCGCGCGAACGTCCACAGGTTGGGGTGCCGCTGTTGGCGATCCCCTTCGAGAAGGGCTGCGTCCTGCGGACCAACGGCTTCAGCGAGCCGAGCGTGGCAGTGTACAGCCCTTGGTCCAGGGTGCCGAGATAGCTGCCGCTGGCGCTGAAGTCCAAGGAACGGCGTTCTAGCCCTGGCTGCGTGGGCGAGGTGTTGCGCCTATGCACTAGGCCCCTCTGCCAGTGGTCCGTAAAACCACTGAGTATTGAAAACACCCGTTCATCAAGTTGTTGAGGCCATACAATGAAAACAAAGATCGCTGCCGCCGCTATTCTCCTTGCTTCAACAAGCCTGAGCTTCGCCGCAGACATGGCTACCAAGGCGCCTCTGATGGCTCCCGCCGCCGTCTGGAACTGGACCGGCTTCTACATCGGCGGCCACGTCGGCGCTGGTTGGGGTACGACTGAGTCGACTTTGACCGCCATTAACCCCGGTGGCGCTATTCCCGGCGGGTTTCCCATCGCTCAGAATAGCCGAAGCGGTTTCCTTGGTGGCGGCCAGCTCGGCTATAACTACCAGTCCGGCTGGGTTGTTTTCGGCGTGCAGGGCGACATCGCCGGCATGGACGTGAAAGGCACCACCCCCTGCCTCGGCGGCATCGCCTCGTGCACGGCGAAGAGCGATTGGTTGGGCACCGTCACGGGTCGGCTGGGTGGCGTCGTGGGCGACCGCACCCTCGTTTACGTGAAGGGCGGCGCGGCCTGGCTGCACACCGACCATACCTTGGGTATTACGGCCGGCTTCGGCGGACCTG
The DNA here is from genome assembly GCF_023073335.1 of Bradyrhizobium sp. 21. GTDB lineage: Bacteria > Pseudomonadota > Alphaproteobacteria > Rhizobiales > Xanthobacteraceae > Bradyrhizobium. The sequence goes on along the minus strand of NZ_JADPJG010000008.1, from coordinate 7,257 downwards.
GCGTGGCGTCCATCAGCTCAAGCAGCACCGCATTCGGCTGGTTGCTTGGACTCGGTGCCGAATACGCTTTTGACCACAACTGGAGCGCGTTCATCGAGTACGACTATATGGATTTCGACAAGAAGAACATCGCGCTCGACTTCTCCCCGTTCGCAGGCGTGCCTGCCACGGCTAACGTCGACATCAAGCACAAGCTCTCGGTCGCGAAGATCGGCTTGAACTACAAATTCGGTGGCCCGGTCGTCGCCAAGTACTGATCTGATCTCGCCGATCAAACGTCAAAGCCCCGGCATCGTCCGGGGCTTTTTCTTTTGTGCCGTCGTCTGTGCTGCTACAGCCGGTCGAGTCGCCTTGGCATGTTCTCAAGCGCTCCTCATCAGGCCCCGTACGGCGTTTCATCGCGCCGCCCCATCCGCGCAGCGCCGAACAGGGGGCGCACCTGAGCCCCGCGACGGCCGCAAGCTCGGCAGACCAGGCGACGTTCGATGTCGGACAGGCGCACGTCATCGCGCCACTGATCCGCCGACATAGTGCCGGAGTGGCCGCAGTTGTTGCAGTAGATCAGGATGTGGCGGGTGCCGCCGCGACCCTGGCGCATCTCGCCGAAGGTGATCTTGACCGGGCGCCATCAGCGTGGGTGGGCGTGTGGCGACGGGCGGGCTGGGCATGCAGCCCATGAGAGCAACCGCCAGACCAGAGTCAAAAAGTCGATGGGTAGCGGCTTGAGAAGGCGCAGAGCTACTGCGGTCGTGGCTGTGGATAAGCGACTGTGATGCGGTCGCTGGGCGAAACCCTCCGGGTCTCAGGCCGTATCTGTGACGTCGGCTGTAGCTCCTGTGTGGCAGGGCAATTGGAAGTGGTCGTCAGGGACCGCCCTTATTTCAATCTGCGGGCGGTCCCACCACGTGGCTTCAACACGGCACCTCACGTCAGCCGGATGGTGTCCACACGCCGCGACCGACCAACGCATCCACAACGACATGCCGGATGGCGGGAACGGTTTCTGGCCATTCCGGCTTGACCCGGCATGGACAAGTTTTTTCTCGCAATGATGGTCTCGGCTGCGCTGCTGCTGATCGTGGCCGCCGACCTCCTGGTCAACGGTCCCGGCATGGAGCCTCGCCCGGGGGATATGGCCGCCCTGCCAATTTCAGGCCGATTGGTCCAATGAGTGCGACGCCGCGTCCCGGGGCCAAATGATCGAATGTTCCAGCGGAACATTTGTGTCGATCCGGACTTCTTTTTACCGCGTCAGCCACAAAGGCCAGCGCGATCCGGACAGGCTCAGCTCCACTTTGGTAGGGGAGCTGAGCCACCGTCGGTTCCGTGAAGGCTTAGCCGCCGCTCCTGTAGACCTGGATATCGAGATCCCGGATCTTCTTCCGCAGCGTATTGCGGTTGAGGCCGAGCAGATCGGCGGCGCGGATCTGGTTGCCGCGGGTGGCGGCGAGTGCGGCCGTGAGCAGCGGCACCTCGATCTCCTTGAGGATGCGGTGATAGAGACCCGGCGGCGGCACGCCGTTCGGAAAGCCCTGGAAGTGCGAGGAGAGATACGCCTCCACCGCGCCGCCGAGATTGTCGACGCCCTGCTGGACCGCGGCACCGGGGCTGACCGTGGGTGGCGCCAGCTCGCCGTCGATGACGGAGCCTGTGATCACGTCCTGCGGATAGAGCGCGGCGAGGCGACGGGCGAGGTTCTCGAGCTCGCGCACGTTGCCCGGCCAGCGGTGCTGCTTCATCCGCTCCAGCGCCAGCGTGTCGAGCTTTTTCGGCGGCAGGCCGTCCTTCTCGGCCAGCGTGAAGAAGTGCCGCACGAGATCCGGCAGATCCTCGATGCGCTCGCGCAAGGGGGGCAGCCGCAGCGGCACGACGTTGAGACGGAAGAACAGATCTTCGCGGAACAGGCCCTGCTGGATCAGAACGCGCAGATCCTTGTTGGAAGCCGCGACGATGCGCACGTCGGTCTTGATCGGGGTGCGGCCGCCGACCGTGGTGTATTCGCCCTGCTGCAGCACGCGCAGCAGGCGGGTCTGCGCCTCCATCGGCATGTCGCCGATCTCGTCGAGGAACAGCGTGCCGCCCTCGGCCTGCTCGAACCGGCCGGAGGCGCGGGTGTTGGCCCCGGTGAAGGCACCGCGCTCGTGGCCGAACAGTTCGGACTCGATGAGGTCACGCGGGATCGCCGCCATGTTGACCGCGACGAACGGGCCGTTGCGGCGCTTGCCGTAATCGTGCAGCGCGCGCGCCACCAGCTCCTTGCCGGTCCCGGACTCGCCCGTGATCATCACGGTGAGATCGGTCTGCATCAGGCGCGCCAGCACGCGATAGATTTCCTGCATCGCCGGCGAGCGGCCGACGAGCGGGATAGCCTCCATCTCGGCGTCGTCGTCCGGCGTCGAGACCCGCTCCTTCGGCTCGGCCAGCGCGCGGCCGACGATGGCGATCAGCTCCTTCAGGTCGAAGGGCTTTGGCAGATATTCATAGGCGCCGCGCTCGGAGGCGCGGATCGCCGTCATGAAGGTGTTTTGCGCGCTCATGACGATGACCGGCAAATTCGGCCGCATCTTCTTGATCCGCGGCAGCAGGTCGAAGGCGTTTTCATCCGGCATCACGACGTCGGTGATGACGAGATCGCCCTCCCCCTGGCTGACCCAGCGCCACAGCGTCGCGGCATTGCCGGTGAGCCTGACTTCGTATCCGGCCCGGGACAGGGCCTGATTGAGAACCGTGCGGATGGCGGTGTCGTCATCAGCTACGAGAATGCTACCTGCGGGCATTGTTAATCCTCATTTTGCCCCCTGAGATGCAGACGACGACTTCCCGGCAGAGCCGTCGCGACTGCTGTGATCGGCATGTTTCACCGATGTGGAATACATCGGCATCAGCACGCGAAAGGTGGTCTTGCGCGGCTGAGATTCGCATTCGATGATGCCCCCGTGATCCCCGATGATCTTTGCGACCAGGGCCAGGCCCAGACCCGAGCCGGTCTGCTTGGTGGTCACGAAGGGATCGAACAGATTGGGCAGAAGATCGTCCGGCACGCCTGGTCCGTTGTCCTTCACGCAGAATTCGAGCGGCAGGGATACACGGGATTTTTGACCGGGGACTGACAGACGCACACCGGGGCGGAACGCGGTGGTGAGCTGGATCTCGCCGTCGGAAACGTCGATCAGTGCTTCTGCCGCGTTCTTGACCAGATTGAGAAACACCTGAATGAGCTGGTCCTGGTTCGCCAGCACCGGCGGCAGCGAGGGATCGTAGTCCTCGACGAAGCGGATGTTGCGGGCAAAGCCGGACTGCGCCAGCCGTTTGACGTGATCGAGCACCGAGTGGATGTTGACGGGGCCACGCACCACGGGGCGTTCGTCGCCGAACACTTCCATGCGGTCGACCAGCGTCACGATGCGGTCGGCCTCGTCGCAGATCAGCCGCGTCAGCATGCGGTCTTCCGAGGAGGCCTGCTGCTCCAGAAGCTGGGCCGCGCCGCGGATACCCGAGAGCGGGTTCTTGATCTCGTGCGCCAGCATCGCGGCGAGCGCGATCACCGAGCGCGCGGCGCTGCGATGGGTGAGCTGGCGGTCCATCTTGTCGGCGATGGAGCGCTCCTGCAGCATCACCACGATATGGCCGGGCCGCTCCGTCAGCGGGGCGACATGCAGATCGACCTGGCGGTCGCCGCCCATGCGCGGCGTGCCGAGATCGACCTTGTATTCGTTGACCGGCGCGTTCGACGAGCGCACCTGGTCGATCAGCGCCAGCAAGGGGCTGCCGAACGGCACCAGCTCTTTCAGCGATTGCCGTTTCAAAAACTGCGTCGAGATATCGAAGAAGGCCTCGGTCGCTATGTTGGCGGCGACGATCTTGCCGTCCGGCCCGATCATGAGAACGGGGTTGGGCAAGGCATCCAGGATCGCATCGCTGTCGGACGGAACCGGCCGACGATGTTCAGCAGCTGAGCTCATGCAGCGGCGCTCCATGCGAAGTCGTCGAAGGCATCTTGCAGTGACCGGTGGACCAGGCGCGGATCTTCCGAGGTGAGGATCTTCTGGCGCCAGGATTTCAGCTTCTCGGCCGGAGCACGGCTCGCATCGGCCGCGACGTCGAGCGCCCAGCCGAGATGCTTGCGTGCGTGCCGCAGACCGATGCGCAGGCCATAGAGCGCGCAGACGCCCTCATAGAGCGTGCGGACGTAATGCAGCTGCGTCTCGAGCGACGGCGTGGCTTCCGCGGCGCCGCCCTTGAGGCGGCGGCCGATCTCGCCGGGCAGCCAGGGCTGGCCCTGCGCGCCGCGGCCGATCATCACGGCGTCGGCGCCGGAGGCCTCCAACGCCGCGAGCGCTTTCTCATAAGATGTGATGTCGCCATTGACGACGAGCGGAATGGAGATGGCGTCGCGCACCGCGCGGATCGCGTCCCAATCGGCCTCGCCCTTGTAGAACTGGCAACGGGTGCGGCCATGCACGGCGACCAGCTTGATGCCTGAAGCCTCCGCGCGCCGCGCCAGCTCCGGCGCGTTGCGGGTGCGGTCGTCCCAGCCGAGGCGCATCTTCAGCGTCACCGGCACCTTCACCGCGGCGATCGTCGCGTCGATCAGACCGACGGCATGGTCGAGATCGCGCATCAGGGCGGAGCCGGACTGGCCCCCGGTGACGTGACGGGCCGGGCAACCCATGTTGATATCGATGATGTCGGCGCCTTCGGCTTCGGCGATCCGGGCGCCCTCCGCCATCCAATGCGTCTCACAACCGGCGAGCTGGACCACGTGCGGACCGATCCCGGTGGCTTCGCAACGCAACCGCGACATCCGATGGCCATTGGCGAGCTCGTCACTGGCGGTCATTTCGGACACGACCAGACCGGCCCCCAGCTCGGCGGCCAGCCGGCGGACAGGCGAGTCCGTCACCCCCGACATCGGCGCCAGGAAGACCGGGGTGGCGACATCAATGTCGCCTATCTTCAATGGCTTAGTGCCTGATATTGCCGAGCCGGTCACAGGGGTCTCGTTGCGTAGGCAGGGCCTCATCGCGCCTGCCATGACCTATCTTGCGCACAATTCTTGTGCAGTCAAGCGTCATGCCTACAGTTTAGACAGTTCTGCCAATCTTTCAAGTGCAGTGCAACAAAATGCTGAATCCTACAATCCGGGGAAACCCCCTTTTTTTGCGGGCCTGCCGTGCTAGAGGCATGCGGCAATCCCCCGCTCCCCCGACTCTCTTCATCACCAACTGAGTATTTGAGTCCTATGGCGAAATCACAGCGCACCGCAGTCGTTCTCGTCGCGGCCGGACGCGGCCTGCGCGCAGGCGCCGGTGGTCCCAAGCAATATCGCGAGATCGGCGGTGTGCCCGTGATCTATCGTGCCATGGAGGCCTTCAGCCGCCACGCAGACGTGTTTGCCGTGCAGCCGGTGGTGAACCCCGACGACAGCGCCATATTCACGGCAGCGGTCGCAGGCCTCAAGCACGAGCCTCCGACCAATGGCGGCGCCACCCGGCAGGCCTCGGTGCTCGCCGGTCTCGAAGCCCTTGCCAGGCACGAGCCCGACATCGTCCTGATCCACGACGCGGCGCGACCCTTCGTCTCGGACGGCGTGATCTCGCGTGCAATCGAGGCGGCCGGCCGCACCGGCGCCGCGATCCCCGTCGTTGCCGTCACCGACACCATCAAGGTCACCGGCGAGAACGGCAATGTCGAGGACACGCCGGACCGCGCCCGCCTGCGAATCGCGCAGACGCCGCAATCCTTTCGTTTCGACGTCATCCTCGAGGCGCATCGTCGCGCGGCCAAGGACGGACGCAGCGATTTCACCGACGATGCCGCGATTGCCGAATGGGCGGGATTGACGGTTGCAACCTTTGAAGGCGATGTTGCCAATATGAAGCTCACCACGCCTGAGGATTTCGTGCGCGAGGAAGCGCGCCTGGCCAGCCTGCTCGGCGACATCAGGACCGGCACGGGCTACGACGTGCATGCCTTCGGCGACGGCGACCATCTCATGGTCTGCGGCGTGCGCGTGCCGCACACCAGGGGTTTTCTGGCCCATTCCGACGGCGATGTCGGTCTGCATGCGCTGGTCGACGCCATCCTCGGCGCGCTCGCCGATGGCGACATCGGTTCGCACTTTCCGCCCAGCGATGCCAAGTGGAAGGGCGCCTCCTCCGACCAGTTCTTGAAATACGCCATCGAGCGCGTCACCGAGCGCGGCGGCCGCGTCGCCAATCTCGAGGTCACCATGATCTGCGAGCGGCCAAAGATCGGCCCGTTGCGCGACACCATGCGCGCGCGCATCGCCGAGATCTCCGGCGTCGACATCTCCCGCGTCGCGGTGAAGGCGACGACAAGCGAGCGACTCGGCTTCACCGGCCGCGAGGAAGGCATCGCGGCCACCGCGAGCGCCACCATACGCCTCCCCTGGAGCGTGTAAGATCATGGGCGGCAGCGACGCACGCGCCCTCTCCCGCTCGCTGCTCGATCTGTGCCGGATGCGCAAGCTGACGATCGCGACCGCCGAGTCTTGCACCGGCGGCCTCGTCGCCGGCGCGCTGACCGACATTCCCGGCTCCTCCGACGTCATCGATCGCGGCTTCGTCACCTATTCCAACGACGCCAAGCGCGCGATGTTGGGGGTCGAGGCTGGCACGCTGACGAATTTCGGCGCCGTCAGCAAGGAAACCGCAATCGCGATGGCGGTCGGTGCCCTCGAGCGTGCCGACGTCGATCTTGCTGTCGCCATCACCGGCATAGCCGGCCCCGGCGGCGCCACGCCCGGCAAACCGGTCGGCCTCGTCCATTTCGCTGTTGCCGCGCGCGACGGCCGCATCGTCCACCGCGAGCATCGCTTTGGTGCTATCGGCCGCACCGCCGTGCGCCAGCGCTCCGTGCTCGAGGCGCTACGCATGCTGATGGACCTCGCCCGCGGCCCGCAAGTGACGGCCAAGCCGAAACGCGCCGCCGCAGCAACCCGCCTGCGCCCGCGCGTGACCCGCTCGCCGCGCCGGCACGCCGTGAAGCGCAGGACGCCGCGGTCGCCGCGGGGCTAAAGTCCGGACAACCGCGGGACGTCCGTAGGGTGGATTAGCGTCTGCCAAAGCTGGAAGAGCGAAGGCGGAGGCGTAATCCACCACTTCTGTCTGCTCGGAAAGAAAACAGGTGGGTTACGCTGACGCTAACCCACCCTACGCATCTACAAGACCTTGTGTTGCCCGACGGGCAAAACACCCAACCAGCGGGTCAACCCGCGCATGCGAAAATATTCTA
>NZ_JADPJG010000009.1 GCF_023073335.1 Bradyrhizobium sp. 21 | reverse complement strand
GTCGGCATTGGCGGTGTATTCCGGGCTCTCGAAGCTGACGGCGACGTGGCTCTGGGCGGCGAGATTATAGATCTCGGTCGGCCGGATCTGCTGCACCAGGCGGATCAGGTTGGTCGAGTCCGTCATGTCGCCGTAATGCATCAGGAACGGCACATTGCCGACATGGGGGTCCTGGTAGAGATGATCGACCCGCGCGGTGTTGAACGAGGACGAACGCCGCTTGATGCCGTGCACGACATAGCCGAGCGACAGCAGATATTCGGCGAGATAGGCGCCGTCCTGGCCGGTGATACCGGTGATGAGAGCGATCCGCTCAGCCATGGCCTGATGCCTTGAAGTCCTGTCGCGATGGTCCGTCGCACACGTAAGCGGGAGCGCAGCCATCGCGCAACCGGGCCTTCTTGGACATATCAGCCCTCCGGGTCAACCCGGACAGGACCCGCTCGGGTTCAGGAGCGCTGATAGTCGTCTTCAATCCGGATGATGTCGTCTTCCCCGAGATAGGAGCCGGTCTGGACCTCGATC
>NZ_JADPJG010000005.1:131536-196978 GCF_023073335.1 Bradyrhizobium sp. 21 | reverse complement strand
GACGCCTTCGAGCGCGACCAGCGCGGAATCGGTGGTGACGTTGCAGTTGCGGGAGTCTTCGAACACCGCAGAGCCGTGCGCGGCATTGCCTTGCGCGTCCTTGTCCGACAATTCCCACACCGCGTGCCAGGAGCCGACGTCGGACCAGCCGCAGGACACCGGCACGACGGCTGCGCGCGAGGTCTTCTCCATCACGGCATAGTCGATCGAGATCGCCTTGGCCGCGCCGAACGCCTCGGGCTCCAGCGTCACGAAGCCGAGATCGCGGCCGGCATTGGCCACCGCATTGGAGATCGCCTCCACGCTCGCCGCGTCGACCCTGCGGTATTCGTCGAGCAGCACGGCGGCGGGGAACATGAAGTTGCCGCTGTTCCAGAGATAGCCGGAATTGACGTAGTCGGCGGCCTTCACGGCATCCGGCTTCTCGACGAAGCGCGCCACCGCATGCACCGCACCGGAGATCACCTCGCCCGGGCTGATATAGCCGTATTCGGTTGCAGGCCGCTCCGGCTTGACGCCGAAGGTGACGATACGCCCGGCGCTCGCGGCAGTGAGGCCTTCGCGGCAGGCCGCGACAAAGGCGGCATTGTCCTGCACCACATGGTCGGCGGCGAGCGCGAGCACGATGGCGTCGCTGGCGCGGTTCTGCGCGAACACCGCGCCCGCGGCGATCGCCGGCCCGGAATCGCGCCGCATCGGCTCGAGGATCACGTCGGCCTCGATGCCGATCTCGGCGAGCTGCTCCAGCACCATGAAGCGGTAGGACGCATTGGTGATGACGATCGGACGATCGAACAGCGAGGCCTCCGACACGCGCAGCAGCGTGTCCTGGAAGGTCGAGCGCGTACCGAACAGCGGCAGGAATTGCTTGGGGCGCACCTCGCGCGAAGCCGGCCACAGCCGCGTTCCGGCACCGCCGCACATGATCAGGGGGATAATTTTTTGAGACACGTGCGAGCTACTCAGGTTAGGGGTTATACATGGTGATACTGTCGATACCATTCGACGAAGCGGCCAAGGCCCTCCGCGATTGACGTCGACGGCGAGAAGCCGACGTCGCGCTGGAGCGCGGAAATGTCGGCGCGCGTCTCGAGGACGTCCCCGGCCTGCATCGGCAAAAGCTGGCGGACCGCCGGCTTGCCGATGATCTTCTCAAGCGTTTCGACGAACTCGATCAGCTTGACCGACCTGTTGTTGCCGATGTTGTAGACGCGATAGGGCGCATAACTGGACGAGTTTTCCGGCCGCTCGGCGTTCCACGCGGGATTCGGCGTCGCCGGCCGATCGAGGGTGCGGATCACACCCTCGACGATATCGTCGACATAGGTGAAATCGCGCCACATATCGCCGTTGTTGAAAATCTTGATCGGCTCATTCGCGAAGATCGCGCGCGTGAACAGCCAGGCGGCCATGTCGGGCCGGCCCCACGGACCATAGACGGTGAAGAAGCGAAGACCGGTCACCGGCAGCTTGTGAACATGCGCGAACGTGTGCGCCATCAGTTCGTTGGCCTTCTTGCTCGCGGCATAGAGGCTGACCGGATGGTTGACCGAATGCTCGGTCGAATACGGCAAGGTGCGATTGGCGCCGTACACGGAGCTCGACGAGGCGTAGACCAGATGCGCCAGACCGTGGCGCCGGCCGGCTTCGAGCACGGTGACAAAGCCGTCACAATTGGCGCGGATGCTGGTGATGGGATCGTCGATCGACGCGCGCACGCCGGGCTGCGCCGCCAGATGCACGACGCGATCCGGCGAGACATCGTCGAACACACGCGTCACCGCGGCGAAGTCTGCAAGATCGATCTCGTAGAATTTGAACCCTGGATGGTGATCGAGTGTTGCAAGGCGCGCACGCTTCAGCGCCGGATCGTAATATGGCGTGAGGGCATCGATGCCAACGACCTGTTCGCCACGTGCCAACAGCCGTTCACAAACGTGCATTCCGATAAAACCGGCAGCACCGGTAACGATCACTGGCCGCAAAGTCGTCATCTCGTTCATTCCGCAAAGCAATGCCAGACCAAGACATGAGAGGCAAGGTTTGGACGATCACGACATCATCGAACCAAGCGCATCCATGTAAGCGCATTGAAATGTGTAGGAAACATGATGGTGTCATGCATCCTCGCATGCTATCCGCCCGCGAGGATGTTCGAACGATAGCGCCACATGTGCTACACGTGATAGATCGTATATTCGGCGCGAAATGCTTAGTCCTGAGGCAAATTTCGCGTAAGACGCCCCAAGACCCGCAAAGAAAAAGATCGGCTTTGAAACTCTCCATCAACGGCAGGTTCCTGTCACAGTCGCTAACGGGCGTGCAGCGCTACGCCGCCGAAATCGTCAAGGCGATGGACCGCTTGCTGGCGAGTGGAGAGGCTCCGCGGCAACTCCTGGACGCAGAGTGGCAAATCCTGGCGCCGCCAAATGCGCAAACGCTCGCCGGTCTTCGCCGCATCACCATCAAGCAGGTCGGATCGTTGCAGGGGCACGCGTGGGACCAGATCGATCTGGCGCGTGCGGCCGCCGGCACGCGTCTGGTCAGCCTCGCCAATTCCGGCCCCGTGCTCCATCGCGACCATCTGGTCGTGATTCACGACGCGCAGGTTTTCAAACGACCGGACTTTTTCAGCTGGCGCTACCTCGCCCTGCATCGGACGCTTGGTCAATTGCTGGCGCGCGCCGCAACGATCGCAACAGTTTCCGCGTTTTCGCGCAACGAACTTGCCGAGGTGCTGTCGCTAGATCCCGCCTCCATTCCGGTGATTCCGAACAGCGCGGAGCACTTCGCGACCGTCGCGCCCGATTTCTCGATCATCGACACGCTGCATCTTGCGCCTCACCAGTTCTTTCTCTTTGTCGGCTCGATGACCAAGAACAAGAACGTCGACACCGCCATTCGCGCCGCCGAGCGGCTTGGCCGCGCCGATTTTCCGCTGGTCGTGGTCGGCGGCGACAACAGCAAGGTCTTTGGCGGCAGCGCTGCGGAGTCGAGATCCGGCATCGTCATCGCGGGCCGCCTGAAGGACGAGGAAATAGCGGCGCTGTTCGCTCGGGCTGCCGCGTTCGTATTTCCCAGCCTCTACGAGGGCTTCGGCATACCTCCCCTCGAGGCCATGTACTTCTCCTGCCCAGTGATCGCGAGTTCCGCGGCTGCGGTTCGTGAGACCTGCGACGATGCCGCCGTCTATTTCGATGCGCTCAACGCAGACGAGCTGTCGGCGCGGATGCGCGAAAGAATTGAACTTGGCCGGATTTCTCCGGCGGAACAACAGAAGCAGCAAAAGCGCCTGATGACATATTCCTGGGCCAAGTCCGCCGCAGCGATGCTCGAATTTCTCGCCAAACCCGCTCCGGACCCTGCGTCCCGCCGTCCGGCCCAATGACGCGGCCCAAATATTGCTGCTTACAGGCACGAGACTTGTGTCTGCGAGATCCGGCGTCTGCAAGACAAGGAAGGAATGACCGTTGACCAGCGGCCTGAAAGTTCTGCACATCGCCGAAACGGTCAGAGGCGGCATCGCGACCTACCTCAACGAGCTGCATCCGCATCAGAGCGCGAGCTTCGGCCGCGGAAACGTCAACTACGTCGTTCCGTCCGATCATCGCAGCGATCTGGTGAACATCGAGGACGACGCCGTCACCACGTTCCCGCGCGACGGCCGTAACGCGGTCGGCCTGTTTCGCATGCTTTTTGCGGCGATGCGCGCGGTCCGGCAGCTTCGGCCGGACATCATCCATCTTCACTCGTCGTTCGCGGGCCTCGTGGTGCGCCCGGTGCTCTGGCTGACCTATCGGCGTTCGCGCATCGTCTATTGCCCGCACGGGTGGGCCTTCGGCCGGGAGACCGGCCGTCTCAGCCGCGAGGTCACGAAGTTCACCGAGCTCGTGCTGTCGAAGCTCACCCATCGCATCGTCTGCATCTCGGAAAGCGAGCGGGCGGATGCCGAGCAGGTCGGAATCGCGGCGAATCGCCTGGTTCTTGTGCACAACGGGATTTCCAAGCAGCGTCCCGCGCTCGACAAGGGCGCGACGCCATGGCGGTCGGACAAGATCAAGGTGCTCTTCATCGGACGCCTCGACCGTCAAAAGGGCTATGATCTGCTGATCGATGCGGCGCGCGCGCTCGGAGACAAGCTTGATGTGCGCCTGATCGGTGCTTCGGTCGTCAGCAAATTCCGCAGAAGCGACCTGCCGGCCAACGTCTCGCTGCTGGGCTGGATGAACCGCAACCAGATCGAGGCCGAGCTCGACCAGGCCGATATGGTCGCGATTCCGTCACGCTGGGAGGCGTTTGGACTGGTCGCCATCGAGGCGATGCGGGCGGGAAAGCCCATCATCGCGTTCCGCGTCGGCGCCCTGCCGGAAATCGTCGAAGACAATGCGACGGGCGTGCTGTGCGACGAGGTCTCGGCCGAAAAGCTGATGGAAGGCTTTCAGCGCGCCACCCGGCTGGATCTGCCCGCGGTCGGCCGCGCCGGATACGAGCGCTTCACCCGCCTCTACGACATCGAGCAGACCCACCGCACCCTGAGTCAGGTCTATGCCGACGTCCTGCACATGCGGATAAGCGAATCCGGGCAGCAGGCGAAGTTGCAGTCCGACTTCCCGAACAATCTGCGATCGTAGGGATCGGCCAATCAAGCCATCCGGCGGGGATCGTCCTGCGTGAAGTCGCCGTCGGTCACGCGATTGTCCGAGAATGACCACGCGACTGCAAACATGACGACCATCGCGCAGACGAGAAAGCCGGCCGCGAACAGCAGTGATCCGGTGTGCAACATCGTCTTCGCCTTCCCTTTTGGTTGACCGACCACTAGCCGGATCAGGATTAGGAAGACCTTACGGACGCCAGCGTGACGCCAGCTTCCAAATCTAAGCGTTAACGGAGGTGGAATCCCGTCGCAGAAATATCGGTCCGATGAACCGCGCGTGACCTCCGCTCAGGGCAACCTGCCAGTCGCCGGGACGACGAAGCCACAACGCAGGGTAAACTCAAGCTCGAATCCAACACTTGAAGTTTACGGCGATCTCATCCCACGGCGATGGATATGCACGTGCGACGGCATCACCGCGCGGTGCTCACGAGTTCGCCCCGGCCTCAATCGTGACATCGATCTGACACGTGTATGTCCAGTATGCGAACTGCTTATTAAAGAGGTCGCTCAGCACAAATTTTGGACAGCGATTTGCACGCGTATCGAGGTTCATAAGTGGCAATAAGGTCACAGCCATAAGTGCTTTACCATAAAGTCGAAGACGTAGCAGTGACTCTGCAGCACGGGATTTGTACGGTGATTCCGATTTTAGATGAGTACGAGGGAATAGTGGTGGCTAAAACCGAACATTCGAATTTTGATTTCGGGATTAGCCGAATCCTGGCTGTCGCGGCGATCAGCATCTCCCTGGCGGGTTGCGCGGGCTTCATTCCCTTGGACTCTCCAGATGCCGTGGCCACGCAAACAAATGCAGCGCTCGTCACCGAACCGACCGCGCCGCTCGCCTACGCGCTGATGCCGGTCAACCCGGCGATCCTTCAGGCAACCAACGCGTTCACGGATGCCTCCGGAATGGTGTTCTCCCGCCTTCCCGGCGGCAATTATCGCGATGTCACGATCGGCATCGGCGACATCGTCACCGTGACCGTCTACGAAGCGCAGGCAGGCGGCCTGTTCATTCCGCGCGAAGCCGGTGTGAGGCCGGGCAACTTCGTCGACATTCCACGTCAGCAGGTCGACCAATCCGGCAACATCAACATTCCCTACGCCGGGTCGGTCAAGGTCGCCGGACTGACGCCGCGCGCGGTTTCGAACATCATCCGCGAGCGTCTCAAGGACCGCGCTATCGACCCGCAGGCCGTCGTGAGCGTGGCCGAGCAGCGCGGCAACCAGATCAGCGTGCTCGGCGAAGTCAACTCGCCGCAGCGATTTCCGGTCGACCCGGGCGGGATTCGGCTGATGGGCGCGATCGCGCGCGCCGGCGGCCCGAAATATCCGTCCTACGAGAGCACGATCACGATCAAGCGCGAGGGCCGCACCTACAGCGAGTCGATGTCCTCGGTCGTGCACAACCCCAACGAGGACGCGCTGCTCGCTCCAGGCGACGTCGTCTTCCTGACCCGCATTCCGCGCGTCTACATGGTGTTCGGTTCGACGCCGTCTCCGGGATCGATCGGCGGCACCAACAACCGCCGCTTCTCGTTCGAGAACGACAACATGTCGCTGGCTGAAGCCATCGCCAAGGCCGGCGGCCTCGACGGCAATCGCGCGGACTCGAAGTCGATCTACCTCTATCGTTTCGAGCCCAAGCCGCTGCTGGAGCGTATCGGCATTGACGTATCCCAGTTCCCGACCAAGTCGGTGCCCGCGGTCTACAAGTTCGACATGAGCAAGCCCGACGGCTGGTTCCAGGCCGATACGTTCAGGATGCGCGATCATGACGTGATCTCGGTGGCGGAATCGCCGTCGACCGAATTCATCAAGCTCATGAACCCGCTGAACGCGGCGACCGTGAACGCGGACAACATCAGCTCCTTGGTGAACGCGAAGTGATCTGAACCAGGAATCTGCCGCCCACGCATATGTGGCGGCAGATCGCCCAATTCGAAACATAAGGGGAAGGTAGTTCGTTCAGCCAATCGTTGGCGAATGTGGAGCTGCAGCGTGCCCGAACCGACCAGACCTGTCTTGCGTAGCTTGCACGTGCTGTCCGCCGCACTGGTTGCGGCCATCAGCATAGCGTCGTCGCCCGCTGGTGCTCAGAATGCGCACCCCCTGGATGAGCGAATTCTGCTGGGTGTGGGCACGCACCAGGGTCTAGGCGGCCCCATAGGCGGGCGCGGATATGTGCCCTCCATTGCCGTGAAGCAGTTGAAGGACCTTGGAGTCACCTCGTTCCGCGACGACTTTCCCTGGTCGGATTTCGAGATACCCGGCCGTGCATTCGGCTTCAACCCGCAACTCGGCCGCCTCGAGGCTCAGGTCAAGTCCGGCGTCGGGAGGCCCGTGCTCATTCTCGGTTTCGGCCATCACCTCGTGCCCAACTCCAACCCGCCGACGACGGACGAGGCGCGGCAGCGGTTCGTCAACTATGCAACGGCGGCTGCGCTATCGGTGGCGCCCCAGCGGCCCATCTTCGAGATGTGGAACGAATATAACCTTGGCGCACGCAGAAACCCGGACTTCAACGTGGAGAATTACGTTGCGCTCGCCAAAGCGGTGCAGCCGGCGGTGAAGCGTGCGGTCCCCTCGGCCCCCTTCGTGGTCGGCGTACTCGGCGACGATCCGGGGTTCAAATGGACGGACGCGTTGCTGAAGACCGATCTGCTCAAGATCGCCGACGGCATATCGATCCACATCTACAACCACTGCGCAGCGCCCGCCGGACGCATCGCGGCCGAAGCGATCGAGCGCCTCGAGACGTTTCAACGACGTGTCGCCGAGGCAACGGGTAATGCCAACTATCCGGTTTACCTGACTGAAACCGGCTGGCCGACCGGCGAAGCCAAGTGCAGCGTGAACGAGCAGCTTTCCGCCGACAACATGGCGCAAATCATCCTGTGGTCGTCGACGGCTCCGCCATGGCTGAAGGGTATCTGGATCTACGAGCTCAAGGACAGCGGCACCAAGCTGACCGAGCTCGAGCACAATTTCGGAATCTATCATTTCGACAACTCACCGAAGCCCGCTGTGTGCTCCATCCGCGAAAGCTGGGCATTCATTCGTTCAAGCCAGACCGCGGAACGAACAAAGCCCGTTCCCGGCGTGGTCCTCATCCGCAGCAAGAGCGGTTCGGAAACGAAGGCGGCGCTTTGGTCGGAAAATCCGACCAAACGTTTTGAAGTGCGATTGAAAGGCACAGAACCGAATGCCGAGGTCAGCCATTTATGCCAGCAGGCGGCGGGTCCCGCTCCCGGCGCATGGACCGAGCTATCGACCACGCCGCTACTCGTCACCGCGAAGGGTCAAGCCGCACTTGATTTCGAGATCAGGCCGGCTAACTGAGGCTCTCATGACGGCTGCGGTCGGCTAATCCGAGGCAATTCTTGAGAGTACTCATCGTCAATACACTTTATCCGCCGGAAATCATCGGCGGTGCCGAAGTGTCCGTGTCACTGCTCGCGGAGGCGCTGGCGCAGCGCGGCCAGCAGGTGTCGGTCGTCTCGCTGCAAAAAGAAGAGACGCTGTCGGTCGGCGACCTCAACGGCGTGCGCGTCTATCGCGTGCCGCTGGACAACGACTACTGGCCGTTTGGCCGCGATGCCAAGCCCTCCGCGATGCAGCGCCTGAAGTGGCACTTGCGGGATACCTGGAATCGCAAGGCCGCCGCGCGCTTCGCCGAGATTCTGGACATCGAAAAGCCCGATGTCGTCCACACCAATAATATCACGGGATTTTCCGTCTCGCTGTGGTCGGAAGCCAAACGTCGCAACATCAGAATTGTGCATACCTTGCGTGACTACTCACTGATCTGCAAACGGTCGACGCTCTTTCGAGCAGGAGCGACGTGCATGCGGCGCTGCACGGCCTGCACCACAATGACCGCGCCATATCGCCGCGCTTCGCGGATGGTCGACGCCGTGACGTCCAACAGCCAATACGTGCTGGATCGCCACCTCGCGCCCGGCTACTTCACGGACATCCCTTGCCGCGTCATCTTCAATATCGCGGATACGGCCAACCTGGGCACAACACCGGGGCCTGCTACCAACGACCTGATCTTCGGCTTTATCGGACGCCTGGAGCCTGAAAAGGGGATCGACGTCGTGCTCAGGGCGGCGGAGTTGCTGCCGGACGCCGGTTGGCAACTCAAAATTGCCGGCAGAGGTCTTGAAGCCTACGTACGAGATCTCAAGGCAGCCTCACGAAATGATCGCGTGCAATGGCTCGGATTCACCAAATCCGCGGACTTCTATGCCGGTGTCGACGTCTGCCTGATCAGCTCGGTCTGGCCGGAGCCACTGCCACGGACGCTCATCGAGGGGATCGGGGCGGGCAAGGCCACAATTTGTTCCACAGCTGGTGGAATACCGGAGATATCGGAGTTTTCTAATCTGATAGGAAAGTATGAGCCAAGCGACCATCGACGGCTCGCCGAACTGATGCAGGAGGCAATTCGTCAGGCGGATCGATGGAAGAAGAGCTCACCTGCCCGACCGGACTTTGCGGAGAAATTCACCCCCGACACGATTACACGGCAGATCCTGGAGATGTACACCGGCAAGTCCGGGACCTATTCACAAGAATAGCGGGCGAAAAAGCCGCAGCAGCAATGCCACAATGGATATTGAGACATATTCTTAATGAAGGTCCTCGTCACCTCATCGCTTTACCCGACGCCCGGAGCCCCGAAAGTCGTCGGCGGCGCAGAAATATTCGTCGGGCGCCTGGTCGAAAGCCTCGTTGCGCGTGGTGACACGATCGAGGTTGTGCGTGCCGCATCCCTGCCCAACCAAAAGGCCGAGAGGCACAACGAGGTCGACGTCTATTCCGCGCCAAGCCAGAACATTTATCTGCCGTTTACCGAACAGCGAAGCGCGCCCGCGCGCGGCATCTGGCACGCGATCGAGGACTGGCAGCGAACGGCAGATGTCGTGGGCGCGCGCATGGATGCCTTCAAGCCCGACCTGCTGCATTCCAATAACCTTTCGGGCCTGACGACGGCAGTCTGGAAGGCGGCGTTCGACCGGCGCATTCCAATTGTCCACACGCTGCACGACTATTATCTGACCTGTCCCCGGTGCTCGCGCTTCTCCGACGGCCGGGCCTGCAAGCACACCTGCTTGAGCTGCAAACTGTTAACCGTCAGCCGCCGCTCCGCGACCAAGCAGCTGAGTGCCGTCGTCGGCGTGAGCCAGCGGATCCTCGACATCCATACGGAACTCGGCCTGTTCGCGAATATCGGAACGCGGAAAGTCATCCGGCATGCATCGGCGCTCAAGCTGGCCGCTCCGTTCAACACCCCTCCCTCGAACATTCTGAGGCTGGGCTTCATCGGAAGGCTGACCGAGGAAAAAGGCATCTACAATCTGGTCAAGGCGGTCGGCTTGTTGCCGCCCAGCTCCGTCCGGCTCGTCATCGCCGGATATGCCAGCGACGAATTGAAGCAGGAGCTTCGAACTCTCGCGCCGCGCGCAACGCTGGAGTTCCTCGGGTTCGTTGCGCCGGAAAAATTCTACGAACAGATCGACGTGGTCGTCATTCCGCCGATCTGGGAAGAGCCGGGCCCGATCGTGGTCGCCGACGCGCGCGCCGCCGGCAAGCCATTCCTTGGAACGAGGTTTGGCGGAATCCCCGAAGCCGTCGCGCTCGGTGCGAAGGGCTGGCTCACGGAACCGGATCCGGAGTCTCTCGCAGCCAGCATCCAGCAGCTTCTGTCGAAGCCGGACGAAATCGCGGCGATGGTTAAGCAACTATCCCTACAAACCAATCAATATACCTTCGCGAGCGTCGTCGAAGAGTATCGCAATCTCTTCGAAGGCATCGTCGCGAGCCGATAATCGGCATGACAGGAGATTGACGGTCCGGTGTCGACCGACAATATCCTCCGCGATCGTCGCGACGCTGGTTTGCAACCTGCTAACAAATTCGCGCAATCCCCGTAGAACCCCGGGCTGTTGCCTACGCATCATGCAGCTTGCACAACAAACGTTGCAGGAAACCGCAACGCGCCTCTGTGGTGACATCGTTCACGCACACGGCTGACATCGACAGCGGTTAATCCCTTGCGCAAACGAGTCGACGAAACGAGTCGCGAGAAGAGTGCGCGATGTGTCGACTTTTACCTGAATAAAAAACCTGAAACACAAACGTCGAGGGTTACTGCTCGACGCAATTGAACTCACATGCAGAGCAGCAGATGACCACGTCTTCAGTTGATCAGACCCTTCATTCAACGAGTTCCTTCACTGGATCCATCGGCGTCAACACGCATGTCGCGTATTCCTGGGGAGGCTACAACAACCTCGCGCTCGTCGAGGACGATCTCAAATATCTCGGCGTCACCAAGTTGCGCGATGGACTCGCGACATCACCCGGAAGCCAGCCCGTCATGGAAGGGCTCGCCGCGGATGGTTACAAGTTCGACCTGATCGTGTCCTCGAACTTGCCGGCGTCCGGTTCCGCCGGCCTCGCGCAGTATCTCGCGAAGCTCGATAGCTTCGTGAAGGCCAATCCCGGAAGCCTGATCGCGGTTGAGGGCCTGAACGAAGCCAACACCCAGCCGTTCTCGTATAACGGAAGCACCGACGTGTCGGCGGCAGCAAAATTCCAGATGGCGCTCTACACGGCGATCAAGGGCGACGCCGCACTGTCGGGCGTGTCGGTCTACAATCTCTCGCTCGGCTATACGGACACCAACGACTACGCCAAGCTCGGCAATCTGTACTCTTACACCGACTACGCCAACTCCCACGCCTATGCCGGAACGTTCACGACTGCGGCCGCTGCCCTTGCGACCCACATCGGCGAGGCCACCTCGGTCGCCTCAGGAAAACCGGTCGTCATCACTGAGACCGGCTACAGCACGGTGAGCAGCGCGCCCTATCTCGGCGTCGACCAGACGGTCCAGGCCAAGTCGATCCTCAACACTCTGGTCGACGCCTTCAAAGACGGCGTCAGCACCACTTATATCTACGAGTTGCTCGACCACGATCCGACCGCGGCCAAGAACGATCCCGGCACGAACATGGGACTCTTCAATGCCGACGGAACCCCGAAACTGGCTGCAACCGCGATCCACAATCTGACGAGCATCCTCGCCGACGACGGCACCGGCGGTCATGCGCCGACCGCGCAGCTCGGTTACTCGTTGTCGGGGCTGCCTGCCTCGGGCAACAGCATGGTGCTGACCAAGAGCAATGGCGCCTACGACCTCGTGGTCTGGGCCGAGCCGAAGATCTGGGACGATGCGACGGACAGCGAGATTTCAGTCGCGACCCAGCCGGTCACCGTGAACCTCGGCGGCATTCATCATTCCGTGGTCGTCTACGATCCGATGAGCGGCACGGCGCCGATCGCGAGCTATACCGACGTCAGCCAGATCGTGCTCCCGCTCAGCGATCATCCTCTGATCATCGAGATCGACGCGCCGGCAAAGGCCGCGACTCCTCCCGAAAGCCTGGTCAACGTCAGCGACACGGCAGCCGACATCGTCGACCAACTGTCGGATTTGAATGCGTCGACCACGCTGAAGACGATCACCTTGACGGACACGCACGTCCTCCCTGTCGCGTCCGAAGCGACGATGAGCTACATCATCTCGCATTACGGGAATGCGCTGGCTGCGATCCAGGGCGGCTATTCGTTCTCCGTCACGACGTCGAGCAGCACCTGGAGCCTCACCAAGGTCTTCAATTCCGCCGGCACCCTGGCCTCGAGCACGACGACCAATTTCAGTAACGGGGTCGCGACCAGCAAGGCCACGGTCAACGCGGACGGATCGACCGACAGCTTCAGCTACAAGGCGGGCGTCGTCGTCCAGGAAGTCATCGTCAAGGCGGATGGTTCCAAGGAGACGAAGAGCTTCGGGACCGGTGGTGTGACCAACGACACGATCCAGAACAAGGACGGGTCTTCGTCGACCACGCTGTATACCGCCGGAGCCAAGACCGCCTCCTACGTCAACAACAAGGACGGGAGCCACGACAACACCTTCTACAACATCGTCGGAAAGACCTACGTCACGGAGACGCTGCACGTCGACGCGACCGGCAAGGTGACGTCTGACATCCGCAAGCATGCCGACGGCACGCTAGACTACAGCCAGGTGATGAACAGCGACGGCAGCAAGGTGACGACGCTGTACGATTCGGCCGGGCGCAAAACCACGATGTTCACGTCGACTGCGACCTCCACGACCACCGACAGTTTCAACACTTCGGGCAAGCTCGTGAAGGAGGTCGTGCAGAAGACCGACGGCTCGGTGACGACCACCAACTACAGCGGATCGCTGCCGACATCGATCTACATCGTCAATGCCGACGGATCGAAGGAATCCAAGCTGTATGATTCCAGCGGCCGGATGACCAACGATACCGTGACGCTGAACAACGGATCGACCTCGACCACGACCTATGTCGCCGGGGTCAAGACAGCGCTCTACGTCACCAACAGCGACGGCAGCCGCGACAACACGTTCTACAACATCACCGGAAAGACCTACGTCACCGAGACGCTTCATGTCGATGCGTCCGGCAAGGTGACCTCGGATATCCGCAAGCACGCCGATGGAACCCTGGACTACACCCAGGTGACCAACAGCGACGGCAGCAAGGTTACGACCTGGTACGATTCTGTCGGCCGCAAGACCGGCGCGATCACCAACACTTCAGCCGCGACGACGACCGATACGTTCGACACCTCAGGCAAGCTCGTCAAGGAGGTGGTGCAGAAAACCGACGGTTCCGTGACGACCACGAACTACAATGGCGCGCTCCTGACCTCGGCGTACATTCTCAACGCCAACGGCTCGAAGGAAACCAAGCTGTACGACTCTGCCGGTAAGCTTGCCAACGATACCGTCTACAACACCGACGGATCGACTTCGACGACCCTCTATTCCGCCAGCGTCAAGAACGTCCTCTATGTCAACAACGCCGACGGCACGCACGACAACACCTACTACAACATCGCCGGCAAGAGCTACGTCACCGAGACGTTCCACGTCGATGCCGCCGGCAAGGTGACGACCGACACCCGCAAGCATGCGGACGGCACCCTCGACTACACCCAAGTGATAAACAGTGACGGCAGCAAGGTGACCTCGCTGTATGACTCGGCCGGTCGCAAGACCGCCGTCACCACATCGACATCGACGACCACGACGACCGACACCTTCGATACTTCCGGCAAGCTCCTGAAGGACGTCGTTCAGAAGACCGACGGCTCGATCACGACCACCAACTACAACGGATCGCTGCTGGCATCCGTCTACATCGTCAACGCCAACGGCTCCAAGGAGAGCAAGCTCTACGACGGCAGTGGCAAGCTTGCGACCGACGCCTTGACCAACACGGATGGTTCATCGTCGACGACGACCTACACGGCCGGCGTCAAGGCGGCGCTCTACGTCACCAATACCGACGGTAGCCACGACAGCACTTTCTACAACATCACCGGAAAGTCCTATGTCACGGAAACGCAGCACAGCAACGCTTCCGGGGTCGTGACGGAGGTTGTCCGGTCGCATGCCGACGGCTCGCTCGACTACAAGCAGGTGATCAACAGCGACGGAAGCAAGATCACCGATACGTATGACAGCACCGGTCACAAACTGAACGAGGTGCAGTCGCACGCCGATGGATCTGGCGTGACCGACACCTACAATACGTCGGGAGCTCTCACGCAGGAAATCGCCAAAGCGGCAAACGGCGACACGACGACGACCAACTATTCGGGTGGCAACCCGTCCTCGATCTACGTCACACACACCGACGGCTGGAAGGAGACGAAGCTGTTCGATTCCGGCGGCACCCTTGCCAACGACACCGTCTACAACACCGACGGATCGACCTCGACGACCGTGTATTCGGCCGGCGTCAAGACCGCTGCTTACGTCACCAACGCCGACGGCACCCACGACAACTCGTTCTTCAATATTAGCGGCAAGACCTATGTCACCGAGTACCAGCACACCAACTCGGCCGGGACGGTGCTTACGGATACCAGGCTACATGCCGACGGCACCTTCGACTACACCCAGGTGACCGGCAGCGACGGCACCAAGACCACGGACGTCTACGACAGCACCGGTGTGAAGACGTCGGAGGTCATCAAGTACGCCGACGGCAGCGCCGATCTGTTCAACTTCGCCGTCGCCGGCAAGCCGGGCGCGATCGAGCACGACAGCCGCGATGCCAACTGGACGCTGCTCAAGATCGACATGCAGAATGCCGACGGAACGCATAGTGTGACCGCCGTCGCCGCCGGCCAGACGTTGCAAGGCTCGGCTAACAAGGACCTGTTCATGGTGTCGCCGGGGTCGACCAGCATCGTCTATGATCACGGCAGCGACACGATCGCGGGATTCCACGCCGGGACGGCCGCCAACCATGACGTCATCGAGATCTCGAAATCGCTGGTCGCGGACTACGGCCATCTGCAGATGACCCAGAGCGGCTCCAGTACCGTGATCCAGATCTCGGCGACCGATTCGATCGTCCTGCAGAGCGTCAACCTGACCAATCTCGACCACGGCAACTTCCTCTTCGTCTGAGGCCCGGTTTCCGGGACGGACGCAGTCAGAACCGATAACCCAGGGCGGCAGTCTTGCCGCCCTGGTTTTTTATGCCCGCCGGCTCGACCGCGCGACGTTGATTACGGCCGCGCCTCATGTTCTAAGGGAGAGCATTGCGGCCCGCACAGGCGATGATTGTGCGCCGATCGCGCCGTCAGCGGACAGGCGGCCGGGCCGTCCAGAGAAAGGCCGGAAGCCGTCAAACTCATGGTTCGACTTCTTGCCCTCTCCAGTTATTTCTATCAAAGCTTCGCTGCGATTCTGCTGATCTTCGCGCTCGGCTATCTGCTCGATCCGGCGCAGTACACGACATATTCCCTGATGATTGCCGTCAGCCAGTTTGCCGCGGTGGTCGCGTTCGAATGGATTCAGCTTGCCGGCCAGCGCTTTCTGTCCTCGAGCACCGGCGACGAGGCGGCTCGGCTGCGGTCGTCCCTGTTCAGCGCGCTTGCGCTCAGCGCCCTCGCGCTGGCTGTCGTCGCAGGCTTTGGCGCGCTCGCCCGGGCGGAATTGGCGAGCCTGATCGGGCTCGGCCTCGCCGTCACGGTCGTTCAGGGGGCAACGGACCTCCACTACATGACGATCCGTGTCTCCGGCCGGCTGGCGCCTGCTTCGGTCCTCATGATCTGCCGCGCCACACTTCTGCTGCTGGGCGCCGTCGCTGGTGCGCAATTGTACGGGACTGCGGAATCGGCATTGCTCGGTCTCCTCGCAGGCCACCTCTCCGGATTGGCCGCGGGGTCGATCGTCGACCCCAAGCTGCTGGGCTGGTCTCCCCGGCAGACCAGGCGTTCGGATCTGTCGGGATTCGCCCGCTACGGCATGCTCGCCTCGGGTGCGTCCGTGGTCCATCTCTCGGCCCCGATTCTGATCCGCTTCCTGATCATCGGCCGTTTCGGCGTTGCTTCCAGCTCCAGCGCCGGATTCTCGATGGCACTCGATCTCCTGCAGCGGCCGTTCTCCGTGCTGCTTTCCGCCATCCACACCATCAGCTATCCCGACGTCGTGTCACGATTCGACAATGATACAAGGGCGTCCGCGCGGGAAGCAGCGACGGACCTGTTCGATCTCGCGATTTGTTCGACGGCGATCATGCTTGGGGGATTGATCGCGTTCATACCGGACGCCGCCAGGCTCTTCGTTCCACCCGCGCTGGCGCCGAGCTTCATCGCGGTGACGCCGAGTATCGCGATTTTCTATTTCCTGCATACGCATTTGCAGGCGACGCTGGCGCTCATCCCTCATTTGGAAAAGGCGGCCATGCGGCTCATTGTCGTTGCAGCCTGCCAGCTCGCGCTCATCGGGGCGTTCATCCTCGTCGGCGGAGCGGCCGGCCTCGGCGCGACAGCGACCCTTTTGTGCGCGGGACTTGCCACAGGAGTGGCGATTGGCTTCGCAAGCGGCCCCACGATCCGTTTCGGCGCCTACCCAAGACCCGGCCTCGCGCTGTCCGCAATCGTCGGCGCGACACTCATCGCGGCCCTCGTCCTGCTGCCGTCGGAGCCGCTACTGTGGCTGCTGGCAAAAGCGGCGGCAGCCGCATTCGTCACTGTAGCAATTGCATGGACCGGCGATCTGCTGAAACTGTAGATCGGGGCGATCAGGAGGCCGGCTCGGGCCGGCGCGTGCGCGTCGACACAGCGGCCCGCACGGTGCGCCACAGGCTCTGATCCAGCGCGAGGATAGCCGGCGCGTAAATCGCGAATCCGACCACGCTCATGATCGCCAGGATCGCGATCGGATGCAGCGACATCAGATGAGGCCGCAGCAGCGCGAGCGCGCCCGCCATGATGATCGTTGCCGCGGCCGGATACATCACCGCGGTCAACGTTCGCCCGAAGGGAACCCCCACCCAGGCGTTGACCGCGAACAGGATCACCGGGGTGGCAAGCAGCATCCTGACAACGTTGCCGACCGCAGCTCCTTCGACGCCGTATTGCGCAGCGATCACCCCCACGGTCATGCTGAGCGCAAATTCGAACAGATTGATCAGCAGGACTTCCCACATCCGGCCGATGGCCATCAGTATGTTCGTCTTGTACCAGATGAGCGGGACGAAGAGCGCAATCTGCGTCAGGATCTGCATGGGCAGGATACTGGCCTGCCACTTTGCACCGAACATGAGGGTGAGCAGTTCCGGCGCGACGAGCGCGGCGCCGACGAACAGCGGATAGAGGAAAGCGGCCGTCATACTGACGAGCTGGAGATAGGCATCGATCAGGGCCGGGCGATCGTTCTGCAGGCGTGACAGCGAAGTCAGCGTGACCGTCGTCACGGGCCGGATCGAGAGCTCGAGCAGAAGGTCGATGCCGCGCCACGCAATTCGCAGATAGCCGAGGCCCTGGGCGCCGACAAAATAGCCGACGATCAGGTCCAGCACCCGCTGGTTTCCCGAGCCAAGCAACGAGGACAACGCCACGGCGATTCCGCTTTTCAACTGGGCAATTGCAATTCGTGGGCGGAATCTCAGCGACGGCCACCAGCGCGTTGCCACGATCATCGCCGCGGTGAACCAGACGTAGTAGATGAGACGCTGCGCCACGAGGCTGAACACGCCGAAGCCCGTGAACGCCATCACCATGGCAACGACACCACTGACGACCGTGGCCGAAACGTTGCGTGCAGCCAGCGCGCGGAAGCCGAACGAGCGGCGCAGTTTCGCTTCATAGACCGTGCCGGCGGCGAACAGCAGCGACATCGGAGCCAGCCACTGCATGACGGGCTTCAACTCAGCCACACCGAAAAGATCGGCGAGATTTTGCGCCGTCAGGAACATGACGACAGTCAACAGCAGACCGAACCCGAAACTGCTCCAGAATGCCGTATCGAGCTCCTCCTCGGAGGTCTCCGCGCGCTGGACCAGGACCTCGGTCAGGCCCGCCCGGCCGATCAGGTTCGAAATGTCGATGAACGCCGTGGCGATGCCGACGACACCGAACGCTTCCGGTCCCAACAGTCGTGCCAGGATCATAAAGAGGACGAACTGAAACAGCGTCTGCCCTCCGGAGCCGATGACCATCCAGAGCACGCCGACGCCAGTTCGCTTCATCAGACCGGATTGTTCGCTCATCAGACCTTGCCGCCCAGCTTTGCAAGCCGGTCTTTTCTTCGCCGCAGCAGCATGTGCACGGAGAACGCCCATGCCGGTCGGGTCTTCACCAACTCCAGCAGCGCGACCACGACCTGCTTCTGATGCACCAGGTCCCGCGCGCGCTCATGCGCGTTCAGTCCGATCGCCTGGGCGCGCCGCTCGCGCAACAGCCGCTTGTGGACGGGTGACAGACGCTGCTCATGCCGTGAGACCAGCAGATCGACCCCCGTCACGACCTGCATACGGTCAACCTTCGTTCGCGTCAGCGCCGACTGCTGCTTCGAAATCTTGCCCATGCGCTGGGTGTACACGTAACCGGATTCGGACGTGAGCCCGGCCCGCGCGCCCGCCAGGAGACACTCGGAATAGAAGAAGAAATCCTCGCTGTCGCGAAGGGTTTCCGGATAGGCAAGGCCGTGCTCGACGATGAACGATCGCCTGAAAACGAATTTGAGAAGCGCGTATTGGAACACGTCCCGCCCGCTGAAATCATGCAGCGGCGGGCGGAACATCGAGGCGCGCAGGAAGCCGGCGAGATCGAGACGGTTGAACCCGGGGCTCAGTCGCTGATCGCCGAATTCGACATCGGCTTCGCTGTCGTAATACGTGATGTCATCGGCGATCATATCGAGCGATTCCGTCTCGGCGAGCCCGGTCAGCCCCGCGAGACGATCCGGCTTGTAGGCATCGTCCGCATCCAGGATCGCCAGCCAAATGCCCCGCGCCTCGGTGAATCCCCGGTTGCGGGCTTTCGACGGGCCGCCGTTCTTCTCCTGATTGACCAGACGAATACGACCATCCTTGGCGGCAAGGCCGGCGACGACGGCAACGGTGTCGTCCGTCGAGCAGTCATTGACGACGATGATCTCGAAATCCTGTTCGGTCTGCGCCTGAACCGAGGCGATCGCACGCCCGATGCTGCGCGACGCGTTGTAGGCCGGAATGACGACCGAGACGCGGGGACCTTGCGGGGCCGGTGTGGTTTGCGAAATCATGATTCTCCTGCCACGATCTTGGCGCCCGAGGGGGCGTGATGCGCGGCCTTTTCAGGCTGATACGTCAGTTCGGCGCAGCGCTGCCAGGAGAACGTCTGCGCCCAAATCCTGGCGGCCGAACCGAACCTCGCCACCTCCTCCTGCCTGTCCAGAAGGCCCTCGAGCAGGCTGGCCAGTTTCTCCGGCGAGCGGTCCCCCAGGAGAACGCCCGTCTCCCCGTCGAGGACCACCTCAGGCACACCGCCATTCGGCGCGGCGACGCTCGGAAGCGATTGTGCCGCCGCTTCAAGGTAGGCCAGCCCAAATCCCTCGACCTTTTCCGGATTGGGTTCAGCCAGCATGCAGAACAGCCAGGCCGAGGCATAGAAGTTCCGGACGTCGTCATTCGAGACTGCGCCGGCGAATACGACGGGCACGCCGCTCGCCTCCGCGAGCCGCTTCAGGTCGTCCTGGTAAGCCAGATCCAGCGCCTTGCCGACGATGACGTAGCCGAGTTGATCCTTGGCATGAGGAGGCAGCAGGGCAAGTGCCTGCAGCAAATGCCGGTGGCCCTTGCGGACATCGAGCCGCGCCACGGTCAGCAGCAATTTCCGATTCTTCGGCACGCCGTGCCGGTCCAGGGTGTCGGACGCGCCGACAGCCGGGTTGAACCAGAACGGATCGACGCCGAGCAGTGTGACCGCCGTCCGACGCGGCGACGCGAGATAAGGGTGATATTGCAGAACGAGGTCTTCGGTGAACCGGCTGTTGGCCACGACATAGTCGGCTCCCCGCAGGTAGGAGCGGCCGAACAGCAATCCGGCCGCGCGCGACTTCGCCAGAAGAAGGACGTCGGTGCCGTGCATCATGGCGACGATGCGTCGGCGTATGAAGAGCCGCATCCACGGGATCATCATCACGAACGGCCAGTCCGCGGCGTGGATGATATCGAACGTCCATGGCTTGGCACCGACCAGCGCGAGCAACAGGCGCGGCAAGGCCCGGGTCGCGTAGACACCGCCGGCGAAGCGACGCACGGTGAAGGGATAGAGCCGGTCCTCGTCCGAATTGTCCTTGCCGAAGTCGGGCGCGAGTATCTCCACGGTGTGTCCCTGGGCGACGGCAGCCTTTGCCGTCTCCACGCAATAGGTACCGACACCGCCGCGGAAGGGCGGAAACTCATGGGTCAGGACAAGAATACGCAAATCATGCATCCTTCAACCGGATACCAAGCCACTGTTGCAGGCATCTGACTGGCGTGGCTTCGATCAGGCACGCTGTTGAACTTTCGTCTGCTCGACGTCCCATCGCTTGCTCAGGAACCGATCGATGGCGCTGCGAAGGCGGACCTCGATGATCTCGTAGCTGAGCGTGGACGCAATTATGGTAAGCGTGAGACCCAATACAACGAATCCTCCCCACACCAGCCAGAGATTCACGCCGTTCTCCGCGAGCTTCTTGCCGACGATCTGCAAGGGGAAGAGCACGAAGGGATGCACGAGATACATGCTGTAGCTGATCTTGCCGGCGAACTGCAGGGCATGGGCGCTCAGCAAATGCGCGAATCCCGACTCCGGCGTCAAGACGACTGCGAACAACAAAAACCCCGGGATCAGCGCGACCCAAACACTGACATATTCCATCAGGCCGAACATGAGCGCAAAGCTGGCGATCGCCACGATCAATCCCAGCCAGCCCTTCACTGGCAGCCGTAACGACATGAGGCCGAAGAGAATGCCGATGCCGAAGAAGGCGGTATTGGGACGGTAGCCCACGGCAGCCACAGCGACCAACCCGAGCGCGACGATCGCCCATCGGTTCTGTGCGCGGTAGGCGACAAAGATCGCGGCAAACCAGATATAGAAGGCCCACTCGTAGGACAGCGTCCAGGCGTTCTGCTGGGCAATCGGAAGTCCGAGCGCATCGGGAAGGAAGAACAGATTGACGAGGAACAGCTCGACATAGGTTCCGACGTCGATTCCCTTGAAGAACTTGTAACCGGCGATCGGACCGAGCGTGAACACGACCATGTGGAGCACGAGGAAGACCGGAACAATACGCAGGCAGCGGTCGTACATGAAGGTCGAGACCCTGCCGTGCCGAACAAGGCTCGCCGGAATCAGAAAGCCGCTGATCATGAAGAACAGCTCGACGCCGTGACCGCCGGTGTCGAACACCTTGTAAAGCCAGCCCGGCAATGTCGGCAGAAATCCGGCGAGCATCGGCATCGCATAGAGATGCGCCACGACCACCGTCAGCGCCGCCAGGCCGCGCAGGCCCTGAATCGATGGGAAAAAGCCCGCCCGTGGCGCGCCTGATGCGTCGGACTTCGTTGCCTCGATCATGCCACGCCCTGCTCCGGCAACGGCATGGCCTCGGCGCCGCCGCTCCGACGCGAGCGATAGTTACGACCGTAGGCGATGGCGGGCTTCTCGACCGCGTAATAACTGACCCAGGACAGTAGAATCGTGACCGAAAACACGCCGACCGCGAACAATATCCATTGCGACAGATAGCTGCCGGCACCGAAATAGTGCACCGCCAGCGCCAGCACGTAGACCTGCATCAGATACACCGAATAGCTGATCCTGCCGATGAAGGAGAGACCGCGCCACGCGAGCTTGTCGCCATACCACGCGAAGATGACGAAAGTGACGCCGGCGGCGACATAGGCCGATGCGATCGAATAGCTGTAGAAGAAATTGCCTTGGTAGTCCCCGCCATACAAGCGCTTGAAAATCACCATGGCGAACGCGCTGTAGAGGCCGAGACACACCGCCACGTGCCACCATCGCAGCTTCCGCCCCATGA
This sequence comes from Bradyrhizobium sp. 21, assembly GCF_023073335.1. Taxonomy (GTDB): domain Bacteria; phylum Pseudomonadota; class Alphaproteobacteria; order Rhizobiales; family Xanthobacteraceae; genus Bradyrhizobium. The sequence continues at coordinate 174,866 of NZ_JADPJG010000005.1, read as the reverse complement.
CCGTGTCGCGGGTGATTTTCCCGATCAGCATCGCGTCGAGATTGAGCACGACCTCCAGCAGGCGCGAGACCATCCGCTGCTCAAACAGCATCGGCAGGATGATGCCGGCACACGAGATCGCGACGACGATCGCGAACACGGCCGTGCTTTGGCGGAGCAGGCCCGTGACGAAGAGGACCACGCAGCCGATGTAGAAGATCAATTCGATCGCAAGCGTCCAGTGCGCCACCACCATATTGGGCAGCCCGATCACGTTCTGGAACATCGTCAGGTTGACCAACACCTGCCAGGCGGGAAAGACCTTGGCCTCCGCAGTGGGCAGGATCGCGAGCGCCAGGATGATGGACAACCAGTACATTGGATAAAGCCGGAAGAAACGGCTGATGGCGAAGTCGCGAACTGGCGCGGCACTATCGGGAAAGCTGTAAGGAACGACGAAGCCGCTGACGAAGAAGAACAGCACGACGCCGAAGCGACCGAAATTGAAATAGTACCCGATCAGGCCATGCAGCATGCCCTCGGCCGCGCCGGTTTGCCCCGTGAGCACGATCTGTTCCAGCACGTGCTGGAACAGCACGCAGAGAACGGCGACACCGCGCAACGTGTCTATGAACGCAAGGCGCTTGTGCATGGTCTCTGTTCCAAGCGAGTTCGACAATGATCGCAAGATGACAGGTCCCCCTGCCTTCACCGACCGTCATTGCCTGATGAACGGCAATAGGGTCAGTCGAAGGACTGCTGGTATTTCGGCCGACCGGAGAAACGGAGAAACATCACCCTGAAACCGACGACGACGAGCGCGCAGACGACGACCCAGGGGAACATCGAGCGAAGACGCACGCCGGTCTCGAACAACCCGCTGGTCACGAAGAGAAGCACTCCATACACCGCCAGCAGAACGAACGGCACGGCCATCTGCACGAATGTCAGTTCCGTCGCGGCGACCGGTAATTTGTACAAGCTCTTTCTCCACGACAGCGCCGGCTTCTCGATGAACCACCAGGATATCGCCGCGACCAAGCACGTCGCGGGCAGACAAAAGAGGATGTTCCAATAGAACTCACGATGCTCGGTGAAGAAATGCGCGTAGGTTTGCTGGATCGGATAGGCGTACAGATAGATTCCATAGGAATAGTCGCCGGTTGAGAACGGCTTCGGAACGAAGATCGGAACGCATCCGACAAAAACAATGACGTAAGCCAGGCACAGCAGCGAGAGATAGATCAGCACTGGCGTCTTGATGAAAAGACATCCGACGACGATGCTGACGACAAGCAGGTCCCATCGGAACGGAATGTACTCACGCCAAAGATAGATCAGATTTCCGAAAGCGAACGACATCAGAAGAAAGCGCGCAAATACGACGCCGGTGTCGGCCCGGTCAACGCCACTTTGCGAGTCCGCGGCGAGGCATATGACGAGGAGAACAATCGCGGAAATCGTGACGCCAGTTCGCTTGAGGCGCAGCGCCATCAGCAGACCCAGATACACGTAGCACATCAGCTCCGGAGCAATCGTCCAAAGCGACAGGTTGACCCTGTCAGGGTCGGGATTGTCGGCAAACACGCCCGGCAACGTGTAGTTCACGAATCCGAACAAGCTTCCGAAGTACCTGAAAAACTTCGGATCACTGTAATAGCTCGCCAACGGCAGCGTCGTGAGCAGACTGCCCAGCATCAAGGCGGAGATCAGGATTTCGACCGAGAGCGCCGGAACAATTCTCAGAGCGCGGAGGCCAAGGAAGCCGCGAAGATTGTTTGATCTTTCGAAACTGCCCATGACCAGGAACCCGCTCAACGCAAAGAACATGGGCATCAAGGCGCTCAATGGCGCAGAGAAAAGGCCGTTCCAGATCTTCGTTTCCGCCGCGTGACCATATGACGTCACCACGCTGTGCCAACAAAGGATGGAAATCGAAAGAACCAGACGCGCCGCGTCAAATCCGGGACCTTGGCCCTTGTAGCGATCAAGCTGCTCGCGCAATGTCATCCGTTTGCATCCCTCGGCACTGCGGCCACTTCCATTTGCTGCGCGTACAGAACGCGCTGGTTCGTCCACTCAGCCCGCGTCATGAACCGCCGACAAGCGCGGCTCGGGCGGAACGACAAGCTCGCGCTTCCCGCCGCCCTGGAACAGTCTTGTCGCCTTTCTTGAGAAGACCTCGCTGAAGCCCAGCGCGATTACGAGGAGACCGGTCGCCGGACCATAGCTGAGCACGGTGATCGTGAAGATGTTCGTCACGAACACGAGCGACAGCTTGTAGACGTCCGTGACGATCAGGGTCGACCTGAACACCATCCACATGAAGATGACGAAGGGGAAACCGAACATCACGTAGGTGCCGATGTAGAAATTATCGACCGGAACCCAATAGTCGGTGAGATTCGAGAACAGTTGCTGCGGATAGTTGAAGCAGCCTACTCCGCATCCGGTGATGATCCCGACCGGCATCAGTTGGCTCAAATAGACGAACGGCAACTGCCAGCTGTTGTTGATGCGATCCTGAAGACTGAAGAAGAAGCCCTTCGTGCCCGGCGACAGATTGACGCCGGTGAACAGGATGATCAGCGCGATCGGCACCAGGATCGACGCATAGGACCACAGGGTGAACGAACGGAGCGTGTTCAACCTCTTCTCGTATGGAAGAGACCGAACGAAGATCATCGCGACCAGGTACACGAACAGAACCCCCATCGCGGTCTTGCTCGTCGTCAGGCGGATCGCATAGATCGAGATGCCTCCCATGACAATGCACCACGGGACGCTCCTGCGGATTGACGTCATGACGTAGGCGACCAGGATGAAATAGGCCGCCATGGTGCTGTCGGCGGCAAAGCCCGCCAGCCGCTGTTCCTGGAACGACCACCACAATCGCCCTGCTTCGCGCGTCGCTCCAAACGACTCGTATTTGAAGCCGACCCACGGCATCGACCAATATTTGGAAAGAAAGATTCCGAACAGGCTCAGGTAGAGCGTCGCCGTGACGACCGTCAGTGTCTTGCGAAAGTCTCCGAGATTCCTTTCAGCGAAACAAAAGCCCACGAACAGCGGAAAGATCATCTTGACCGACGACATCAGCGCCGTCGCGCTGCCGAGGAACAAGAAGCCGATGAAAAGCGAAAGGCAGATTTGCCCGAACACGAGGAGCGCCATGATGCTCCCGTTGTCGATGATGCATCGCTTGATGAACAACGCGATGCAGACGATCGCCACGAAGTCGGGCGAAAACCACAGGACCTCGAGATGGAGTTTCGCGAAGTAGAACTTCATCGCGCCGGCAAACGCGTCGCGAACGACGTAGAGGCAAAACGCGATTGCCTCGAGTGAGAACCCGATAGGTAGAGGAGTATCTCGTGCGTTCGATGTCACGCTGTTCGCCATTCAATTAGAGATTCGCAATTGGAGATTCGCAACGAAACGGCTGCCCTCGAAAGCAGCCGCATCCTCACCAGATCGCGTCAGAGCCCGACAGATTGGCCGGCGCTCCAAAGGCGCCCCTATTGCATTGCAACATACCGGCAAAGCTCAGCAATTTCAACGTTAAACACTCCTGCAGGGTCTCGGACGGCATCATCAAAAAGCCCCCTTCATCGATCCGCGGAGGAGAGCTGGCGTGCCAGCTCCTGTGGGTTGTGTTCCCTTGCACGGACGCCGTCCGCGAACTGTCCAGGCGATTGCCGCGCGGGCACGCGATTGCGTCTAGAACCCTTCAGCAGCGGTTTCTCGACAAGCAGGTGAACGGCCATTCCAAGGGCGACCGTCACCGCCGCCATCGCCACAAAAAGCACCTGCAGCGGCAGCCCCTTGAAGAAGCCGGTCGCCACAATGAATTTTGCCAACACCGAAAGCACGGTGAAGTGAACGAGGTAGAGGCTGTAGGACGCGTCTCCGATTTTTGCGAGCCATTGCGGAAATTCCAATGCGCCACGGCGCTCGGCCTCGATCGCAGCCAATATGATCATGCCCGCGCCCACGCCGTACAACCACTGCGTAGGCCCGGCCTCAAGTCCGATTGAGTTCACGCGATTGACGGCCGCCACTGCAAAGATTCCGACCCCGAGCAAGAGCGTCGGCGTCAGCGGCAGATTGAACTTTCCGGAACTCCACACCTGTCGGACGATCATGCCGGTTAGGAACAGAACGGGATATGGCGAACAGAGAATCGTCCACTTCGCGGGCACGGTCTCTCCGATGGAGTAGACCGCAGCCAACAGCCACAGCCCACCGAGCAGGACGCCCAGGGCCCTGCTGAAGATCGCGGCGCTGAATATTGCGTAGAACGCAATCTCGAAACAAAGCGTCCAGGAGACGACGATTATCTTCTGATCCGGAATCAAGCCCGACGCGGGCAGCAGCGAGAACTCGAGCGCGATTCGGCTCCAATCGACGTCCCCTTTGGTCAGCAACAGGGGGATCAGAACCGCGCAGAAGACCACCCAATAGAGCGGATAGATGCGCAGCGCGCGCCGCCAGATATAGTTCCAAAAACGAGCGGGCGAACCGACGTCGCGCGAATGCGCGTCCAGAATGATGAAGCCGCTCAAGACGAAAAAGAAATCAACGCCCGAATCCAGGAACTTCGGTACGTCGCCGAAGGGGGTGGCGCCCCAATAGGCCGGCACGCGAAAGATGACCGACGTATGATAGACGACGACCATCAGGGCAGCCAGTCCGCGTCCGCACTGGAGCGAACGCAATGTCACTCGAGATTGAGACAAACTTACTTTCCCTCTCCGAGCCCAGCTTTGTTGGCCCCAACTATGATCTGCCCGAGGTTTGCCGGAGTTTTTGGCAAATCCGACGTCGACCTCACGTGGAACGGGTCGCGGGTGCGCCGGCAAAGAACCGATTGTCTTGCAACCAGCGCCGGACAAGCTTGCCACCCTGAAGTTCGACCCGACGATAGGTGAAATCCGACGCCACCAGCACCACCGTGATCAAGACGAACAGGTTCAACGTCGCCGGCAGACCGGGATAAATCGACTCGAGCCAGGCGATCGGCCGATGTCCAAATGCCCTGAGGCCGTATTCGGCGAGCAGGATGACGAATGCGTGCACCATGTAGATCGAATAGGAGCGCTTACCAACCCAAACCAGAGGCTTCATCACCAGCAGGCGTGGCAGGACGGCGGCGTCCGGAAATGCCAGCAGAGATCCCAGGAAAAACGCAAATGTCAGCGGCGCGAGGTAACTGATCCAGGGCCAGGCCTCAATGAAGCAGACGTTGACCAGGGCAACGACCAGCGCAGCGAACTGAATAGCACCTTTGGCCGCCGGGCTGATCGCGCGCGGCACGTAGGACACCGCCTTCACCGTCAGCACGCCGAGAAAGAAGCTCGTAAAGCAGCGCAGAATGCCGAAATCGTACTGCGCGCCGATTTCCTCCCTGCCGATCCACACCGCAAGCGCCAGCCAGCTCGCGACGACAAGCACCGCCGCCGAAACATAGAGCCATCGAAGCGAGCCAAGCCGCTGCGCGCCGAGCACGATCAATCCGAACACCAGGTAGGTATAAAACTCGACGCTGATGCTCCAGCTCGGCGCATTCCAGTTCAGGTAGTCGAGGAAACCGAGCGAATGCAGCAGAAACACGTTCAAAACGAACGAATACGCATTGTTGACCTCGAACGCCGCCGGCATTGCAGCGATGATGCCGACGCTAACGAGACTAATCCGCAGCAGCCGGAAGAGAAGCAGGGCGATCAACATGACAAAGTGAAGCGGATAGATGCGGGCAAAGCGGCGCACCATGAATTCGCGCAAGGAGAACCGCCCGAAATCCGATTGCACATAGCTCATCGACATGACCATGCCGCTGAGAACGAAGAAGAGATCGACGAGAAAACCTCCAGCACGAAAATACGAGCACTCGATCCACGGAGGCGTGCTGAAAGCAGCGAGAAAGGTCGGCATCCGTATCACGTGATGCACAACCACCGTGACCGCGGCTATGCCGCGAATGCTATCCAGCGACAGGACGTGTTCTTTTTCTTGGTGAACCTGCGTCGCCACGGCTACTCCGAGAATTTCTTGCGCTGCAGCATCGACTTCTAAAGGGCGTTACGCGCGTTGACAACGCCGAAAAACGGGCTCGCCTGCGCGGATTTCGCGCATCTGCTCATCGCCTGGCAACCATCAGATTAACTTTGTCGGCGACGCCGGCATTTGGCCCGACAATCGCTTGTGTCCCGGCGCTTCGACGGCGCATTTCCGACGCATTCGCCTTGAACGCGTGATGTGATCGACACATGGCGTCACTTTCTTGCTTGCCAAGATTGCAGCAGGTGAATGATCACTTCCGGAAGGGCCGGATTGATGCTTTATCGGCGCTGTTTCGGGAACTCGTCTTTCATTTCGTGCGAACGACCATTCATGCCCGCGGGGAGTGCCAGCTGAACATCGTGTCCAGGATGGTTGCGCTTGCCGTTATCGTGCTCGCGCCCCTGCCGCTCGGATCCACCGAACAGATCTGGATCTGCATCTGGTGCGCGCTGATGGCGGCGAGCCTCGTGACGGCCGATCTCGACGGCATCGGCCGCGAGGATGTGCGACTCTTGGCGCCCCTGCTCGTCACGCTCGCCATGGTTGCAGCGATCATCATCGTTCAGGAATGGCGCGAGCCGCCATTCGCACTTGGCAGTCCGGTCTGGCAGCTTCTCTCGACGACGGTTCTCGGCGTCCCTGCTCCCAGCCGCATTTCGACAACGGTCAACGGACCATGGCTGGCGGTCGGCTATCCGTTGTTGCTCGCGATGGTGTTCATTCGCGCATTCGCAATCTCAACCGACGCGAGCAGCGCACGCCGGCTCCTCCTGGTTCTCGCCTGGGCCGGGTGTGCCTATGCCGTGTACGGCATTCTTGCCGAAGTCGGCGATCCCAACGGTCTCTTGTCGAGACGCAAGGAAGCCTATCTCGGCTACGCCACCGGCACCTTCGTCAATCGAAACACCGCCGCTGTCTTTTGGGGCAGCGGCGCGGTCTTGTTTCTGCTCCCGCTACTTCGCTTCGCGCATCGCCGCGACCATCCCGATGCGCCGGCGTCCTCGGGATTCTCGGACCGCGTCGCATTTTATTCATCTTCCCCGGTCGCGCTCGGTATCGGTCTTGCGATCTGCGTGACGGCCACCGCGATGACGGGCTCTCGCGCGGGATTGCTGCTGTCAATTTGTGCACTTCTGCTCGGCTGCGGGCTTTATCTCGCACCCCTGCCGATCGGCAAGCTGCGGAGATGGGGCTTCGCTGCGGGCATTCCCTTGGTGGCGCTGCTTCTCCTCGACCTCGTTGGCGGCGCCGTTGCCGGACGAATCGGCACTTACGGCCTCATTGATGAGCAGCGGGCCTATGCCTATCAGAGCGCCATTGCCATCATCCGCGACCATCCGATGCTCGGCATCGGCTTGGGCAATTTCGAAGCAACTTTCCCTGCATACCGAACCGCCGAACTCGGCAGTCTCGGAATATGGGACCGCGCCCACTCGACCCCGCTGGAGCTGGCGGCGGAGCTCGGCGTGCCCGCCGCCAGCTTCATCGTAGTGTGCGGCCTTTGGTATATTTACCTTTTGTTAAGAAGCAGCTTGCGGCGAAAGCGTGACCGCTACATACCAATCATCGGCGCCAGCGTGGCGGTGCTCGGACTGGTTCACAGTTGCATCGACTTTTCGGTGCAAATACCCGGCTTCGGGGTCTTTTTCGCCGCCATCGTCGGTTGCGGGCTTGCCCAGTCGCTTCCGTCCGAATTGCGGAAAGAACGTGGCAAGTTTAAATGAAATGAACTATAAAAACAAAAAGAGTTCGGCGGTGATCATGCAGTCTGGAAAAGTCCTCTCATTTCTCCTCGGCGTTGTCGCCTTGTACGGCACCATCGCCCCGTCGTTCGCCGCCACCGGCAACAGCACGGCGTGCGGAGCCAATGCCAACTTGATTTCGGCGGAGCGCGCGAACACGTTTCTCGCAAATCCCGCGGCATTGCTCGACCAGTTCAAGCAAGGTCAGGGCGGCCTGGCCTCCGAAGTTCGCGACCTTTTGACCTCGCGGCCTGAGACCGTCGAAGGCATCGTTTCGCTCGCAAGAGCCAGCAACGAGGAACAGAGCCGCGCCATCGGTGCCGGTCTCGGAACTGCGGCTTCCGTTTGTGTTCTCTCGCAGCAGGGCGTGGCGCAGCTCATTCAGGAAGCGGTCTTGAAGACCGAGAACGCGGCCCTGATCGCGTCATTCACCAGCATCACCGGCGACATCCCGACAGAGGTCACCAGCGGTGCCGATCCAACCGGCGAGACGACGGCCGGCGGCGGAAACAACGCGGGAGGACAGGGTCGCGGCGGCGGCGGGACAACGCCTGATCCGGTCGTGCTCAATAGCAGTGGTGCCAGCGCTCAATCACAACCCCAAGCGCAACCGCAGACATTGTTCACGGCGGCAGCCACCACGACGACACCACTGACCTCGGTCAGCCCGTCCCGGTGACATCCTGCGCCTGCACCGCTCAGAAGAATTTAACCAAACGCTGGTTCCGGGAACCGGCCTCGCGGATCCGATACAATTGTAATTGTCTGCAAAACTCCAACCTAATGAGTTCGTTGTATCCCTTACGTCAAGAAGAATGGCGAAAAACGGGGATGACTTATGACTTGGATTTTCAAATCTCTCCTGGCAGCTGGGATCGCTTGTTCTGGCATCGCTGCCAAGGCTGATACTGTCACTGAGCCACCCGCCACGCGGGCGGCGGGTATCTTCATCAGCGAGTATGACAACGCGCTTGCGCCGCTGCAATTCGTGAAGTTTTGCATGAATTACGGCACGGAGTGCGAGCCGGATAAGGTTGCGGAGCAAGTGCTGCCCTCCGGCGAGCGGGCGCAGGCTATGCTGCGCGAGGTCAATCGCTCGGTGAACGATTCCATCACGCCGATGCAAAAGCCAACCAGCCCGCTCCTGGCGCATTGGGCGGTGTCTCCCGCCGCCGGCGATTGCAACGACTACGCCGTGACCAAGCGGCACCGCCTCATCGAAATGGGTTGGCCAAAATCAGCCCTGCGGCTTGCAGTTGTTCTCACCGCTGATGGACGAGGCCACCTTGTGCTGGTCGCGCGGCTGAGCGACGGCGACGTCGTGCTCGACAATCTCTCTTCGTCCGTCCGTCCCTGGAACGCAGCCGGTTATCAGTGGATTTCCATGCAATCCGGCAGCAATCCGCGCTTCTGGGTGGCCGTCGGCGAGCACGGCGAGCATTTGCGCGCCAGCCGCTTGGCTTCGCTGCGGACGCCGCTCTAAGAACATTATGACCTCTGCAAGAAGCTGATCGGTCCCGGTCCTCCGGGACCGATCGGCATTTTCGGCCTTTGGTCCTGACCTGGACAAAGCATCGGACAAACGTTCGCGCCCAAGGATGGTGCAAGCGTCCAAATCCTGTCCTCTCCGTGCGCTGCGACATGGCGCAGGTTTGGATGCTCTGCTAAGAGGGTGCCGCCCTCACAGCCTTCCCCCTAAGGGCTTGCAGCAAGACGAAAAATGACTGGCACGCCGCACTGTTTCAAGCTAATTTTGCACCGCACAAAAATTTGACATACTTTAACTGCATCAAGCGGTTCTTATAATCCTTCCAGCCTAGCTGTGAACCTAAGCGAAATGGAAGATCATTTGCCTCAATCAAAGCTGATCGAAGCCAGCCGCGGATGGATCGTTCGGATCGCCGCGTCGGTCGCGATGCTTTGCGGCCCCGCTGGCGTCGCGCACGCGCAATGTGTCGAGCGCTCGGAGCGAGCGCCGCAGATCGCGCTGGATGCCTTCGTGTCTGAGCCGAGCGCCCTCCTGAACCAGTTGCGCAACGAGAAAGAAAAGCTATCGGGTCGCCTTCAGGGCTACCTTGTCAGCGACATAACGGTGCTCAAATCGGTGCAGAGCCTGACGCGAGCCGCGACTCAGGCCGACCGCGCATCTATTGGGACAGCGCTCCACCGCGCCGAAATCCGCTGCCGCGCAAGCAAGCCTGAGAATGCACGGAAGATCAGCGATTTCGTCGCGAAGCTGCACGACAGCGCCGTGCTCGCCGGATATTCGTCCGAGCCCGACGACGTACCGCCTCCGCCGCCAACGACCGCCAACATGTCCAAGCCCGGGGGTGGCCTGATGTCCGGCGAGTACAAGACCGATCTTGCCGACCCCTTCGCAAGCATGCCGCTTCCCGAATAGCCCAGCGAGCGCCCGACAGATGTTTCAACCTCGCGACCAATTCCAGCCCCGCGCCAAATACGCCATCGAGCTCGGCGGCACCACGCTCAGCGTCGATCGCGTGTTCGACATTCTGCGCCGCCAATGGCCCCTGATCGCGTCGATCGTGGGAACCGCAATAGGACTCGTCGTCATTTATCTGCTGGCTGCGACGCCGATGTACACGGCGAACGCCCGCATCCTCATGGACACACGCCAGACTCAGGTGCTGGACAAGGACAGCGGCATGTCGAATGCCCTGATCGACACCGGGTTCGTCGACAGCCAGGTCGAGATCCTCCAATCCGACGACCTGCTCCTTTCGATCGTTCGCCGCCTGAAGCTTACCGAGGACGCCGAGTACAACGGGTCAAATCCGGGACTGGTCGGATTGGTCCTCGGCAAGCTCATGTCGCCGTTAGGGTCCGACGGCCCTCCGTCCAAGGAGCGAATCGAGCGCGCCGCGGTCGATATCGTTCAGAAGAATCTCAAGGTGGAACGGGTTCTGACCACCTACGTGCTCTCGATTTCGTTCCGCTCGGCCAATCCCGACAAGGCCGCTCTCGTCGCCAATGCGGTCTCCGACGCCTATATCGTCGGGGCGCTGGAAGCGAAGTACCAGTCGACCAAACGCGCCGGCGAATGGCTCCAGCAGCGCAGCGCCGAGCTGCGCGAACAGGCAACAGCCAGCGATCGGGCCGTGCAGACCTTCAAGGCCCAGAACAACATCGTCGGCACCAGTCGCGGCTTGATGAGCGAGCAGCAGCTGACCGACGTCAACACGCAGCTCGTGCAGGCCCGCGCTGCGACCGCGGAAGCCAAGGCGCGGCTGGACCGCATCGAATCGGTGCTCGACAAGGATCTGGCCCAGCCCACCGTGACCGACGCCCTCAATAACACGGTGATCACGCGTCTGCGCGCGCAATATCTCGACCTCGCGGCCCAGTATGCAGACTGGTCGACCCGCTACGGCAAGACTCACCAGGCGTCGGTCAACCTGGCGAATCGCATGGAGGAGCTGCGCAAGGCAATGTCGGACGAGGTGCGGCGCATCGCCGACGCGTACCGCAGCGAATACGAGATCGCCAAAAGCCGCGAAACATCGCTGGACGAAAATCTCAAGAGCCTCGTCTCCCAGGCCGGCAGCACCAGCCAGGCGCAGGTCAAGCTGCGCGACCTCGAGAGCGCCGCCGATACCTATCGCAATCTCTACAACAACTTCCTCGAGAAGCTCCAGAACGCCACGCAGAATCAGAGCTTCCCGATCAGCGAGGCGCGCATCATCGGCACCGCCGTCAAGCCCGACAAGAAGAGCTCGCCCAAGACGATGCTGGCATTGGTCGGCGGCTTGTTCGGCGGACTGTGCTTCGGATTCGCGGCTGCCTTCGGCAGAGAGTTGCTCAGCGACGTGCTGAGGTCGCCGAGCGACGTCGAAGACCTGCTCGGCGTGAAGTGCCTTGGCGTCCTTCCGGACATTCGCGCCACAGGCCAGCTTGTGAAGGCCGCGGACGGCTTGACGGCGGACGCAGCGATCTCAAGCTATGTCGTCGACCACCCGTTCTCGCGATTTGCCGAGACGCTGCGGAATATCAAGGTCTCGATCGACGTCGCGCGGCTACAGCGCGAGGTCAAGGTGATTGGCATCCTGTCGTCCTTGCCGAAGGAAGGAAAGACGACGGTTGCGGCCAATTTCGGTCACCTGACCGCGCTGACCGGACATCGCACGCTGCTCATCGACGGCGATCTCCATACAAGGTCGCTCACGCGAGAGCTCGCCCCTCACGCCAAGAGCGGCCTGATCGAAGCCCTGAAGGATCCTCGTTCGTTCGGTTACCATATCCAGCGCAGCAAGGAGAGCGGCCTGGACTTCCTGCCCTCCTTCGTCGCCTCACGAATGGTGAACTCCGCGGACGTCATCGCATCCAAGTCGATGGCGGACCTGCTTGCGGTGGTGCGCGAGGAGTACGAATACATCATCATCGACCTGGCACCGGTGATGCCGGTGTCGGACGCCAAAGCCGTCAGTCACCTCGTCGACGCGATGGTCTATGTGATCGAGTGGGGCCGAACCAGCCGCAACGCGCTGCAGGAGTCGATGGCTAGCTCCGAGGCTATCCAGAAGAAGCTGCTGGGCGCCGTTCTCAACCGGGCCAACCCGAAGATGCTGAAGCGGATCGAGGCCTATAAGGGCTCGCATTACGGCAGCTACTATGTCGAAGGAGCCTAGCGCGCCGGTTACGCGCCAGCGGTCGGAGCGCGGCTATCGCCGGCTTCTGCTCGGCACGAACGTCGCTCTTGCGGCCTGCGCAATGGCATGGGTCGCCTACGTTGCGCCCAATCTGACTTCTCCCGCAATTCCACAGATCGCCGGCCGGGTTTCGCGCGGTGAGCAATACGATCTGGATCGTCTCAGGCAAATCGTGGCGGAGAACCTGCCGGCTGCACGGCGGCAATGCGGCGCCAAGGCGATGCGGGAGCTGCTGTTGCTGCAACTTGCCATCGCCGATCAGTCGATGCGCAGCGACGGCCTGAAGCAGGCCGACGCCGATACCGAAGCCGTTGCTTCCTCAAGCCGTGTGTTGCTGCTCTGCGCGCCCTCCGAAGGGCTTGGCTGGCTCGGCAGCTACTGGTCGGCAATACGTCAGGAAGGCTTTGGGCCGCGAACGGCGGCGCTTCTCGGCCTCTCCTACAGGTTCGCACCTCACGAAGCCTGGCTCCAGCTCATTCGTGCTCCGCAGGCGCTTCGCGTCTACGGCGCGCTGTCACCGGAGCTGAAGACCAACGCCATCCAGGACTTCACCGACATCTTTGGAGCGCGCCTGTTCCCGAGCGCGGCCGCCGTCTATCAGGCAGCGGCGACGGGTGCCCGTGCCGATCTTCTCGACCGTACATGCAACGCGCCGGAAATCGACCGGGAGCTATTTCGGCGTTACGTCACGGACAAGGGCTTGCAGCTCCGGCACCGCTGCTACCCGTCGGACGACCGACCTGCATATTTAAGGGACTAGCGGACCCTGCGGCCTTGCACAGGGGAAATCCGGCGCCGCTCCCGTCAATGAACAGCACGCGCCGGAGGGCAATTGACGAGGACTAGTAGGCTTCCTGATGGATCAGCGCCAGCGCAGTCTTCAGGATGATCCTGACGTCGAGCCAGATGCTCCAGTTACTGACGTACCAGACGTCGTACTCGACTCGCTTTTCCATCAGATCGATGGTCGGCGTCTCGCCGCGGAAGCCGTTGACCTGGGCCCAACCGGTCAGGCCGGGCTTCATGTGATGCCGGTACACGTAATTGCTGATGAGCTGATCATAGTAATTGTCGTGCGCGAGCGCATGCGGGCGGGGCCCGACCAGAGACATCTCGCCGCGAAGGACGTTCCAGAGTTGCGGCAGCTCGTCGATGCTGGTTCGCCGCAACACGCGACCGACCCGCGTCACCCGCGCATCGCTCTTCGTCGCCTGGGTGACGACATGACCGTTCTCCGCCACCGTCATCGAACGGAATTTCCAGATCTGGAATTGCTTGCCGTTAAACCCGCGACGGGACTGCCTGAAGATCACGCTGCCCTTCGAATCGAGCTTGATCATGATCGCGGCCGTCACCAGCAGCGGCGCCAGCAACAGCAGGGCGAACGAGGCGAGGCCGATATCGAGACAGCGCTTTTGCGCCTGTTCGAAGACGCTGAGCGGCGCGCGCTGGATCTCGATCGCGACCGTGCCGCTGACCGGCTGGAACGGACGCGAGACCAGGTCCGCGATCGGAAAATCCGGCAGAAGGCGGATCGGCTGGGGAACCACGCGCAGATGCTGGCTCAGTTTCTGGAGAAGAGGCATTTCGTCCCAGTCGACGACCAGGAGATATTCTTCCACATCCGCCGTCCGCGCCTGACGGGTGATGTCGCGAATCTCGCGATCCCAGCCGGCGCCCTCTTCGGAAGGCTCAAGCACGAAATGCCGCACGACGTTGAAGCCATGCTTGCGCAGATCCTTGAAGCGGCTCGATGTGAAATCGAGGGGCTTGAGGCTGAGCAGCACCACTTTCCGGTCGACCAGGCGCCCCTTGGCATAACCCGACGTGAGCGCCAGTCGCCACAGCACGCGGAGCCCGCCCAAGGCGACGCCACCGGTCGCGGCAAACAACAGGGTGGTTCCGCGCGATAGATCCGCGGACGATTTGAGCAGGAAAGCCTCGACCGCGAGAATGGTCAGCGAGATCAGCCAGACCGCCAGCGCCTTGCGCAGCTGCCAGATCGTGCTCAAGAGGCGATGATGATCGTAGACGCCCTGGAAATACGCGATGGTCACGAACACCGCGCCGACGACGAGACCTGCACCGACGGACGAATCCTGTTCGATCACGAGGACGCGATACAGACCGCTGGCCACGAAATAGCTGAGCAGCACCGCGGCGAAGTCACCGGCGATCAAGGCTACCTGCAGGGGTCTCTGGAGGGCACCGCGTCGGTTCGATATAGCCGAATAATAGTTTTCCGAACCGTAAGTTGCTACAGCCATTAGAACCTCGCTGCCTCGTCGTGCATCGCAATGCAGGATTGCGAGCAAATCGATCGAAATCGTCGATGTGAGACAAAGTATATCTTAACTAAACAAAGCGACATTGCGGCAGTGCAACGAAAAAATCAAATCGATTTTTATGCAATGCAGCACCGCTGCAGTGGAATGCTCAAAGTCCTGTCACACACGTGACAATTATGCGGGCATCTCGCCGCGTTTGTTATCAAATCGCGGCATTTTCGCGCAGGATTCCGCGCGCATTTGAACGGCTGTTCAACCATTCCGCTTAAGCCGGTATTAGGTCGCAGCCATTAACACTCGTGACCAATTCAGGGAGTTGCGTCGTGAGTACGATTGTCGTTTTCAGCCTGTTGATCGGATCATTGCTGGGAGGCCGATTCCGGATCTTCATCCTGCCGCCCGCCATCGTTCTCGGTGGTGCCATCCTCGGTGCGGTCTTCACCTGGCAGGCACAAGATGCAGCTCACATCGTTGTAACGATCCTCGTCTTTGCGGCGGTGCTCCAGCTTGGCTATTTCTGTGGCGCGGCCCTGGCCCGCGCGCGAGCATCGGCCTATCGCGGCAAGCCCGCGGCATCGTTCGACAGCCGCAGCTTCGGCTAGTCTGGCGGGAGAGCGCCGGGATCGACGATTCGCGAGAGCCGCGGATGATCGGTCAGGCGCGTGAATGAGCCTTCACCAGCAAGGGTAGAGAAAAAAGCGGCCCGTGGCGGCCGATTTCGTCGATAGCGTATTGACATCTCGGGCGAAGCTCTTTGAAGAGTTGGACCCCATGCCCACGACCGCGCCACAAAATTCGCCCCGGCCGAAGCTACCGAACGGCGTACGCATCTATGCGATCAGCGACGTCCATGGCTGCGCACATCTGCTCGAACAGATGTTCGCCGTGATCGATGCGGACATGGCGAACAGCCGGCCGTATCGCGCGATCGAGGTGTTCCTCGGCGACTATATCGATCGCGGACCGGACTCCCGCCACACCCTTGACCTCCTGATCAGGCGCAGCCGCCACCGCAACACCGTCTTTCTCAAGGGCAATCACGAGGCCTATTTCACCTCGGTCCTGGATGATTCCTCGCGCGCCGCCGAATGGTTTCAGTTCGGCGGGCTCCAGACCATGATGTCGTACGGCGTATCGGCCGCGCCGGGCCTCAGCAAGGACGAGCTGTCCGATCTCGTGCGCGAGCTCACATCCATCATGCCGCCCGAGCACATCGCGTTCCTGCGCCAGTTGCGGCCGACGTTCACATGCGGCGACTTTTTCTTCGTCCACGCGGGGGTGCGCCCTGGAATTCCGCTCTCCGAACAACGCGAGGCCGACCTGCTGTGGATCAGGGACGAATTCCTCCAGAGCAAGCGGCGCTTCGGCAAATATATCGTGCATGGCCATACGCCGGTAAAGCAGGCCGAGCTGCTCGAGAACCGCGCCAACATCGATACCGGGGCCTATGCCACCGGAAATCTGACGCTGCTCTCCATCCAGGGCAACAGCATGCTCGCGATCTAGCCGCAACGGCTCGCCGTGGCGTTATGGGTCGCGCCGACCTTTTAATTGGTGGAGCTTGCCGCAGGCCGGTACTCCGGAAAGCGGCTCAGCACCGCCACCTTCAGGAACCTGAAATGTGCGATCGAGGCGCCGAGCTCCTTGAGCCGTCGCTGGCCGTTGAGGATCTCCTTGTCGAACAGATCCTGGTGGTGATTGTCGAGCGCCTCACGCTCGAGATATTCGTCATCGCCATTGCCGAAGGTCACGGCGGCACGCGCCAGCACGTCTTCTACCCGGCGGTTCAGGCCCGACTGTTCCCGCTCCGCCGCGTGCAGGGCGTCCTCGATCGCGACCATAATCGCTTCGATGCGCGTGTGATCGGTTTCGGCGTCACGCTCGGGCGAGCGCGCGCGAAACGTCTGCTCCCCCCCGAAACGGTCTTTCAGGAAGTTATGGGTGCGGGCCCGCAAGAAGAGTTGAAACATGCGTGCATTTTCCGGTTCGAGGCGCCAGACCAGAAAATGGGTCCGGGATGGTTAATAAAGGTTGAATCCTCCGCGGCTCTCCGCCCGGCTTTGCGCCATCCAGGCTTTCCAGGCGCCCTCGTGCTTCTCATAGAGCTCGACCCGGCGCTGCTCGCCGGCATCCGGCCACAAATCACGGCTGTGGGAGGCGACGTGCATGCCTTCATGGCCGGGCACCAGCCCGCTGTCGAGCCGTTCGAACTCGAACGTCTCCTCGGGCGTCAGGCCGATCAGAACGCGCCGGCCTCCCGCATCGACGAAATATCGCCGGGGCGCGTTGCTCGTCGGGCCAGTCATGGCGTCCCCTGCGATCTCATCATGATCCGCTCCCCGCTGCCGTACCCCGCGGCAAGGTGGCTGCACAATGGTTGTAAAACCTCGGTATGCACGCCAAGCCCTCGTCGTCGAATTAAGTCTCATCTTCGAGTTGTGTCGAGATCATGATGAGAGCCGCTGATTTTCTCGCCATGCCAGGGAATTTTTGGGCAGCACCGTGCACGCGAAGTGACCGCCGCGCGCTTCAACCGAAAAACCAGAGGAACAATCTCACCAGCAACAGCGTGATGAAATACACCCAGCCCGCCATCGCGATCAGCGCAACGCTGAAAAACGCGCCCTCCAATGCCCGTTCTCTGATCTTCGAGAGAGGAAGTGCCGCTCGCGCTTTTTGAAGCATCTCGGTCTTCTGATTTGTTGGTGATTGTTTACGCGACCATAGCCGAACGAATTCGACGATCTCGTGACGCGCCGTGTGAGAGAAGCGCAATGCTGCTCATCGAGATCACTACCACATGCATGCGTCGCGATTGGATCGATTCTCGATCGAAGCCATTGCGATCAACGCCATGCGATGATTCAGTTCACATTGATTCCGCGGCCCGCCGCCGCGACGACGATTCCCAGTCGCGCAAGTGATCACGGCGAGATGATGCCTCCCGTTGACCCGACGTCCTCCACGCGTGGGACCGGTCCGAACCCGCCGCGCCGTCCATTGTCAAGTCGGCGTGACCGGCACGGGCTTCGAGAACATTGACAGGCAGGTCCCCGCAGGGCGAACGGGTTCCGGGCTCGACACCCACACCGCCACGGTCTCGAGGCAGATCCTTCCGTCTTCGATGAGCCGATGATCCCGCCGGCCCCTGTTCGCGGTATCGGGTATCCTCATCATCACGACGTCACAGGACCAGCCGCCACTCGGCGACAGCTCCCCGATCAGCGCGCGTCGGGAAAACCTCCGTGATTATACGGACGGTTAGCCGGCGAATTCATCGCGGTAAGGTTGAGCAGTTAGCTTAACCGGCGTTGTTTGTTGCGAACGTCGCGGGATCGCATATCCATTTTTGCACCGGCTCTCCAGACCCGGTCCCACCAGGCAAAGCCGTCGAGCGCATGTGGGTCCGCTTGGCGGCTTTATCGTTGTGTCGACGAGAGGATGATTTCGGTTATGGCGCGCAGGCCCTGGTCGTTCAAGGAAGACCGCCGGCTGATGGAGTTGGCCAAGTCTTCGACTTCGCTGGAGGAAGCGGCGAAACTTCTCGGACGCTCGCCCGATGCGGTCAAACGCATGGCCCTGCGCCTCGGGCTGTCGCTGAAATCCAAGGCCTCCAAGAAGAGCTAGCCTCGCCGCGCCCGGCCTTGCGCGACGCCTCATGGACGGGTGCGTCCGCCTTGTCGGTCCAGGAACGGAAGACGCCGGTCGACGTTGCCCGAATGCCTTCAGCGCTCTCGATCTCTCCGCGCCCCAATGTTAAGCTATCCGGCGATGAAGATGAATGTCGTCCTTTTCCGGGGGGAAAGTCGTCACTCGATTGGCTTCGATACCACTGGTCGTTGTTGGAGGAATGCATCATGTTGTCCCGCGCACTTGCCGTAGCTTTGCTCCTGGCTCTGCCTTCAGTTGCATCGGCGCAAGTCCCCGGGCGGTTCGGATTTCCGAACGGCGCGCCATGGTGCGCCTTTGGTTTCGATTGCAGATTCCTGAATTACCGGGAATGCGCGGATTGGATTTATGATCCCGCGCGAAACTGCCTCAAGAATCCGTACTTCGCGGCCCACTACCCGACCAATGTCGACAAGGGCTGGTCCTACAATCGGCGTTGAACGTCGATCCCTGCGGATGCTTCGGGCCACCCGTAGATCTCGGTTCATGCCCTCGAAAGTTTTCGAACCTTAACGATGTTCTTGGCTTTCGAGAGCGGCGAACCGGCCGACGGGCTATGCTGGCGCCATGCGCCGCAACCATCTCATCGCAGCCGCGGCAATCTGCCTCGTGCTGATCGTCTATGCCACGCTCGCCAAGCTCGCGGGCAGGCCGGCGCTCGTGGGCCATGCGGAAGCCTATTGGGTCGTGGTGATCGAGCGCTTCAGCGCCTACGGCCTCTTGGGTTTCCTTTTGTCGTTCCTGCTGCCGGGACGGCTCAAACTCGCTTGCGCCTTCGTGGTCGCCGTCGCAATCGGACTCGAGGTATTGCAGGCGGTGACGCCGGATCGCGACCCCCGTTTGATCGACGTGTTGCAAAAGGCGGCGGGCGGCACAGTCGGCGTCCTTCTGGCTCAGACCATTCTGGCCTTCTTGCCGAGACCGCCGTCCTGAAGCGCGATGAGATGGGAATGAATCGTCATCGCGCTTGAATTCTGCGTTTCGAAAAAGATGCCGATTGCTGCCGGAGCGGAGGGCCCTTACGCCGCTCCGCGCCCGAGGCTTGCCCGCTCGGTCGCGAGAACCCCGGACATCTGCCGATGGGTATCGCGCAACGCGGCGATCGCGTCATCGAGAGCGAAGTCGGCTTCACGAATGGTCTCGAAGAACCGGGCCATCAAGGTGGGGCTCAGCTTGACGCGGGTGTTGCCGTCGCGGCTCTTGCGCCGATCGAGCGACAGATGCAGGGCCTGTATCCTCGCCTCGGCGGCGCTACAGTTGCTGAGTGTCGCCAGTTCGTCATATGTCATCCAGATCTGAGGCATGTCCCTGTCCGTCTTTTGTTGTGGGCCTCAACCTAAGTTCCACCTCTAAAAACAGAGTTGCCGCAGTGCGGTCTCACCATGTTTTCGCGACGACAGCGTCAACGCAAAGCTAAGACGCGGGCGGCTTACGGGAGCGGAGCTTTGGGCGGCGTGAACGGATGGCGCGGCCGGGAACGGCTGTCGAGGCCCTTGGGCAATTTGTCATTGAGCTTCACGACCGCGCAGCGGGCGTCGCTGACCCGTGCATCTTCCTGGCTGTAGATCAGCGTCGCCTCGAACGCCACGTCGGGCGCTTCCCTGGCCGTTCCCGAGCAAGTCGCCATCGCACCGCTGCACACGCCCGAGAGCTTGAGCTCGACCTCGTCAGGCCCGAACACGGTCGGCGGCCCCTCGGCATGTCGCCGCGTGGTCAGAACGGCCGTGAAGCGCTGCTCGTCGACCCGATAAGAGCCGTCGTAGGTGAAGAAGCTGTCGCTGCCGGAGATTCTCCCCTCCGCCAGATGCACGACGCCCGTGCCCTGGCCGCGCGGGGTCCTGAACCATGCAGCATATTTGCCGTCTCTCAGCATGAAAACATCCGTCGTAAAATTCACTCGTATTTGCAACCAACTCTGGGGCGCGACAATGACCGATGCGGCGAGCATTCCGCCACGGTTAACGCCCTGCAAAGCCAACCGATCAAATTGCCGACGACGCGCGAGGCGAAACCGGCGGCGACCTCAAAACAATTCTATGCCGTCATCGGCGATCTCGACCGCCTCGACCCGGCGAGCAGCGGCCGTCGACGCCAGCCCGAGCGCTTGAAGGAATTCCCGGTGGACGTCCCGCTCACGCTCCATCGTGTAGTGCGCGAACAGATCGTCGAGCATTGCCTGGTCCTCCGCATGGGGCTGCGGCCGCTGCGCGCCCGCGCTCGCAGTCTCGAGCCGTGCGGCGACCGCGGGCAATGCCGCGGAGGCCTCGCCAAGAGTGGTCATCAGGCCCTGCGCCGAGTTCATCAGACCTTCGAATTCCGCGCCCTCGTCCACGAGCCGGCTCATCAGCTTGCCAAGCCGCTCGTTGCCGACTTCGACCTCGCGTAGCGCCTGCAGAATATGCGGCTCGAGCTTGGCGAGCTGCGCTTGATCGCCCTGCACGCGCAGCTGCTTCAGCTCCAGGGCCGACCGCTCGATACCGTCGAGCACGGGCCTCAAGCGCGCTGCCCCCGCCGAAACCTTGTCGGCGGTCGCCTTGAGCTCGTTGGCGATGACGACGAAAGCGCTGCCGCGGCTGCCGAGATGGCTCGCCTTGAGACCCGCATTCATGCCGATCAGGGTGATGTCGATGGTTGCTTCGGCGAGGCCAGCGATCGCCTGACGAAATTTTGCCAGCGTGTCCTCGACGATCGCGAGCGCCTCGTCGACCGAGCGGCCGGCACCCTCGCAGGTGGCGATCAGGGTCGAGGCGTGCGCCAGCGTCTGCTTGATGCGCGCCAGGAACGACGACGAGCCGCCATCCCCGCCGCCGAACAGCGTGCGGCCGTGGCCGACGACGCTGCCCGCATCGTGCAGGATGGCGGTCAGCGCGCGAACGATCTGGCCGATGTCGCCGCCGAACTCGCGCTGGGCGTCCCTGAGGAGGGCCGCCTGCAACTGGCAGATCGCGCGCAGGCCGTCGTCGCTCGCAACCTGTTCCGGAACGAGGCTCGGGGCAGAACCCGACACGAGGCCGAGGCCGCGACAGACGTGCTCGAGACGCTGGCGCGTGCTGTCACCCGCCTGCAGGGAAATGATGGCGCTGCCGACCGCCTCGGCGATCTTTTTGGTGCTTGTGCTGGCAAGGACCGCGAGCTGGCTGCTGCTGCGGCGCTGGTCGCGCAATCCCGAATAGGCCGCGCCGAGCTCGGCGCTCTCCGACACCAATTGATTCCGGTAGCGGCTCTCGAACTCCTTCTGCCGGCCGGATGCGGTGGCGACCGCTTCCGACAGCCGCTGCTGATCCCGCGCGCAGCCTTCGATCGAGCGTTGCACGGCCTTGCCGAGATCGTAGGCCTCCTGCGTGAAGGCCAGAAAGCCCTCGCGGTCGCCGTCGAGCGAAGCGGCCTCGATCCGCGCGCTGCGCGCGATGATGGTGATCATCCCGATGTGCTTGAACAGCGGCTTGAGCAGCGAGGACGCCTCTGCGGTGCTCGTGCCGATCGTCGCAAGCAGGGCGCTCTCGGCCGGCAGGGCCTGCGCAAGCTCGCTGAGCCGCGCGGCGATCTCCTGTAGCGCCGTCGCCGCCCCCTCGATCTCGGCGCCTGCGAGTTCCTCGGAGAGCGTCGCGAGGCCCTGGTTCAACTCCCCAAAGATGAGGTGCCCGCGCCCAAGCTCGTGACCGACCCGCGCAAAGACGGCCTCGATCCGCGACGAAACGTCCTCGATCGCGGTGGTCGCCTCAGTGAGCGTGTTGGCCGGAATGGCAGACATTGCGATCAACCTGTCAGCGCCGTTTGCCCGGCCTGATACCAGAGCATGATCTCGCGCGGGATATGGTGCAGCGAGACGACCTTCTCGACGCCGCCATGGGCAATGGCTTCCTTGGGCATGCCAAACACCACACAGCTCTCTTCATCCTGCGCCCGCGTCGAGGCGCCGAGCTTGCGCATCTCCAGCATTCCGCGCGCGCCGTCGTCACCCATGCCGGTCATGATCACACCGAGCGCGTTGGCGCCCGCGTGCTGGGCCGCCGAGCGGAACAGCACGTCCACGGACGGGCGATGCCGCGACACCGGCGGACCGTCCTTGATGGCGATCTGGTAGCGCAGACCGATGCGCTGCAGCAGCATGTGACGGGCGCCCGGCGCGATATAGGCCCAACCCGGCAGCACCGGCTCGCCGTTCTCGGCCTCCTTGACCCGGATCTGGCAGACGCTGTCGAGACGCTTGGCGAAGGCCGCGGTGAAGCCTGCCGGCATGTGCTGGACGATGACGATAGGCGGACAGTGCGGCGGCAGCATCTCCAGGACGTCGTTGAGCGCTTCGGTCCCGCCGGTCGAAGCACCGATGCAGACGATGCGTTCCGTCGTCGGCCGGACCTTGCCCTGCACCGGGGGTGGAATGATGGCGTCGGCGGTGAGCTTCTTCTCGATCGTCCGGCGCTCCGCGCGCGGACGCACCCGCGCGCGCGCTGCCGACTTCACAGCCTCGCGCAGTCGCGTGGAGCATTCGAGCAAAGCCTGCCGCGTGTCGATCTTCGGCTTCGGCACGATGTCCACGGCGCCGGCTTCGAACGCCTCGAACATCACGTTCGAGCCTTCCTCGGTAAGTGAGGAGCAGATGATCACCGGGATCGGACGCTGCGCCATGATCTTGCGCAGGAACGTCATGCCGTCCATGCGCGGCATCTCGATGTCGAGAATCATGACGTCGGGGATTTCGTCCTGGAGACGTCGCGCCGCCACGAACGGATCGGACGCCGTCCCCATCACCTCGATGTCGGGATCGTCATTGAGGATCGTTTGCAGGATTTGGCGAACCGACGCCGAATCGTCCACGATCAGTACGCGAACTTTCTCCCTCGGCATCTCGTGTGGCTCCCATCAAACCTGGAAAATGGTGGGCTGAACTTGCTTCAAATCCGGAACGGAACTGTGAATCATGGATTCCGAATGTCCGACCAGCAAATACCCTCCCGGCCGCAAATGGCTGCAAAGCTGCTGGACGACTTTGCGCTGGGTCGGCTTGTCGAAATAGATCAACACATTGCGGCAGAAGATGATGTCGACATCGCGATCGACGGGATAGGACGCATCCATGAGGTTCATCCGCATGAAATGCGTCATGCGCCTGAGTTCCGGAGCCACCCGCACCTCGCCGCGCGACTTGTCCCGCGCCGACAGGAAATACCGCTTCACGAAGTGTTCCGGCACCGGGGCAAGCACGTCGCGGGTGTAGATCGCGGCCTTGGCGACGCGCAATACCGCGGTCGAGATGTCGGTCCCGAGAACACGGTACTGGAACCGCGATCCGTTCCGCGTCATGTCGTCCAGCACCATGGCAGTGGTGTAGGCTTCCATGCCGGTGGAGCTCGCCGAACTCCAGACCTTCAGGTTCGCGTTCTTCCGTCCATGCGATTTGAGCAGCGCCGGGACCGCGGTCTCCCGCATGAAGGTGAAGTGCTGTGGCTCCCGGAAGAAGTCGGTCTTATTGGTCGTCACCACGTCGATGAGATGAGTGAGCTCGGTGTCGAAATGATCGGCCTCGAAGAGGTTATCGACATACTCGTTGAGGTCGGAGAAGTTCAGCGCGCGCACGCGCTTGTGCAGCCGCCCCTCCAGCATCAGCCGCTTGCCCTGCGGCAGCTTGATGCCGACCTGGCCCTCAATCAATTCGGCGATGGTCCGGAAGTGGCGGTCCGACAGATGGACGGCCGTATCCTGCATGGCGGGCATCATCGTTGCCTGCCCAGATCCGGGATGGCCGCCGCCTGCACTGAATGTCGGGCCGAACGGGCCATCTTGAGTCCTACGCGTTTATAAGTCACCGAAGACGGATCGGCCCACCGGTGAAGGGTGGGCCGATCCTTTGGAGAATCCTAGCGCTGGAAATCGGCGTCCCGATCGTCCTCGCCGTCGTTCATGTCGAAGGCGAAGCCGCCGCCGCCGGCAGCCTTCACGGCGCGAGCCGGCTTGGCCTGCGGCTTCTTGGCCGGACGCTCGACGGCGGCCATGGTCGCCGCCTTGGCGCGCAACTGGATGACCGCCCGGTCGATCGGCGCGGCCGCCTGGCCCATTCCGCCGTGCTCGATGCGGAAATAGGCGATGGTCGACTGGAGTTGCTCCGCCTGCGAGGCGAGCTCCTCCGAGGTCGAGGACACCTGCTCGGACGCGCTGGCGTTCTGCTGGCCGACCTTATCGAGCTGCTGGATCGCCTGGTTGATCTGGGCCGAACCAACGTCCTGCTCGCGGCAGGCGGCGGTGATCTCTTCGACGAGCTCTGCCGTCCTTTTGATGTCAGGCACGAGCTTGGAGAGCATATTGCCCGCTTCCTGCGCAACCTTGACGGTTTCAGTCGACAGCGTGCCGATCTCGGCCGCAGCAGCCTGGCTGCGTTCGGCAAGCTTGCGCACTTCGGAGGCGACCACCGCAAAGCCCCTGCCATGCTCGCCGGCGCGCGCGGCCTCGACCGCGGCGTTGAGCGCGAGCAAATCGGTCTGGCGCGCGATCTCCTGCACGATCGTGATCTTCTCGGCGATGGTCTGCATCGCGTTAACGGCGCGGCCGACCGCGGCACCGCTGGCCTCGGCGTCCTTGGCGGACTGAGCCGCAATCTTCTCGGTCTGATTGGCGTTGTCGGCGTTCTGCTTCACGTTCGAGGCCATCTCCTCCATCGAGGACGAGGCCTCCTCTGCGGACGAGGCCTGCTCGGTCGCGCCCTGCGAGAGCTGCTCGGCGCTCGCGGACAACTCCTGGCTGCCGGCAGAGACGTTCTGCGCGGCGGTCAGGGCTTCCGACACGATCTGCCGGAGCTTCTCCACCATGCGCTCGAGCGCGAGGCCGAGCGTATCCTTGTCCGACAGCGGTTTGGCCTCGACCATGAGATCGCCCTGCGAGATCGCGTTGGCGACAGCCGCGGTCTGATTGAGGTTGACGGTCATCGCAGTCAGCGACTTGATGAGATCGCCAATCTCATCATTGCTCGAGGATTCGATCTTCTTGCTGAGGTCGCCGATCGCAACCGCATCGGCAAGACTGACCGCGCTGGAGAGCGACCGACTGATATTCAGTGCCATCCAGACGGCGGCACCGGTAGCAACCACAAGCGAAACGAGAACGAGCGACAGCAAAATGATTGTGGCACGGGTACCCTCGACCCTGGCCTGCTCGCTTTCGTCCGCCATCTGTCTCTTGACATAGCTAATGTAGTCGCCCGCCGCGGTGAGCGCCGGCGTGGAGGCCTTCAAGCCCTCGGACATCGACCGTTCGCCAGCCTTGGCCCTGTCCTGTTTGGCAAGTGCGAGCGTCTGATCCTGCACCGTATTCGCGTGCGCATAAGCGACGGCAAACGTCTCGATCATCTTCTTGCCGGTTTCGCTTGCGCTCGCGTAGACTTCATCCTTCATCTTCAAAGCGCGCTCACGGAGTTGAGCGATCTGGCCGATGAACTTGTCCTGATCGGCGTCGGCCGCCAGGATGGTGTTCTTTTCCGCTCGCACCTGGAGCAGTACGGCCTCCTGAAGCTCGCCGACTTTCGCCAGCCGACCGGCCCGGGCCGCCAAGTGCTCGGCCGTCGAGACCATATCGTTCAATTTGAAATAGGCAACGCCGCCGGCGATCATGGAGAGCAGGATGACGACGCCGAAGGCGCTGGCAAGCTTGGCTTTGACGGTGAATCTCATGTCAATCTCGTTGGTTCGAATTGGGGTGCTTACGCTTGACCACGCACTTGCAAACTCACGCGGCGCGAGACGAATCCGCGGCCGCGTTACGTCCTTCCGGAATCTCGTCGTTCGCCATCAGCTTGGCGAGGTCGAAGATCACGACGAATTTCTCGCCCTTGCGGCCGATGCCGGCAGCATAGTCGGACTGCCATTTGCCGCCGACCTCGGGGATCGGCTCGATCGCCTGCTCGTCGATGTCGGTGACCTCGAACACGCAATCGGCGACGAAGCCGACGCCGACCAGACGATCCTTCATCGGCACGTCGAGGATGATGATGCGGGTCGCCTCAGTCGCCTCCACCACCGGCAGGCCGAGCTTGGTCCTGAGGTCGACGATCGGATAGCCGCTGCCGCGCACGTCGATCATGCCGAGCAAGAAGTTCGGCGCGTGCGGCAGCCGCGAGATCGGCCGCATGTCCAGGATCTCACGGACATTGCGGATGCTGATGCCGAACGTCTCGCCGGCGAGCCCGAGGGTCAGATATTGCGAGGTTGCGGCCATGTTGCAGTCCAGGGTCAGGTGATTTTCAGATTGCGGTCAGCGTTGGAACTCGGCGTCACGTTCGTCTTCGCCGTCATGCATGTCGAAAGCAAAGCCGCCGCCGCCGGCGACCTTCATCGCGCGCGCCGGCTTGCGGGCGGGCGCGGACTTCTTGGCGCTGCGGTCCGCTGCCGCCATGTGCGCGGCCTTCGCGCGGAGCTGGCCAACAGCGCGATCGATCGGCGCGGGCGCGGCCTTTTCATTGCGGGTATCTTGCTCAGTCCGGAAGAACGAGATGGTCGACTGAAGCTGCTCGGCCTGCGAGGCGAGCTCTTCCGAGGTCGAGGAGACCTGCTCGGAGGCACTGGCATTCTGCTGGCCAACCTTGTCGAGCTGCTGGATCGCCTGGTTGATCTGGGCGGAGCCGACGTCCTGCTCGCGGCAGGCGGCGGTGATCTCCTGAACCAATTCGGCGGTCTTCTTGATGTCGGGCACCAGCTTGGACAGCATGTCGCCGGCTTCCCGCGCGACCTTCACGGTTTCCGTGGACAGCGTGCCGATGTCGGCGGCCGCCGCCTGGCTGCGTTCGGCGAGCTTGCGCACTTCGGATGCGACCACAGCAAAGCCCTTGCCGTGCTCGCCGGCGCGCGCGGCCTCGACCGCGGCGTTCAGCGCGAGCAAGTCGGTCTGGCGCGCGATCTCCTGCACGATGGTGATCTTCTCGGCGATGGTCTGCATCGCCTGCACGGTGCGGCCGACGGCAATGCCGCTGGCTTCCGCATCCTGGGCCGATCGCGCCGCGATCTTCTCGGTCTGGTTGGCGTTGTCGGCGTTCTGCTTCACGTTCGAAGCCATCTCCTCCATTGAGGACGAGGCCTCTTCTGCGGACGAGGCCTGCTCGGTTGCGCCCTGCGAGAGCTGCTCGGCACTGGCGGAGAGTTCCTGGCTGCCGGCGGAGACGTTATTTGCCGCGGTGAGAGCCTCCTCGACAACCTGGCGAAGCTTCTCGACCATCACGTTCAGCGATTTGACGAGATCGCCGATCTCGTCATTGCTCGAAACGTCGATCATCCGGCTGAGATCGCCGCTCGCAACCGCGCCGGCAAGGCCGACGGCGCGGCCAAGGCCACGGGAAATGCTCATCGATATCCAGATCGCCGCGATCAGGCCGATCGCCAGCGACGCCAGCACGGCCGAGACCAGCATCACGTGGGAGCGATTGCCGTCCTCATGCGCCTGGGCCGCTTGTTCGGCCATGTTCTTCTTGACGTTGGCGACGTACACACCGGCGGCTTCCATGGCCTCGCCGACCGCCTTACGGACCTCGGTCATGGAGCGTTCGGTTGCTTTCGCCTTATCGGTCCGCGCGATCTTGAGAGTCTCGTCCTGAAGCACATTCATCCGCGCATAGGCGGCGCCGAAATTCTCGATGAGCTTCTTGCCTTCCGCGGAAGCCGCTGCGTGGATCTCTTCCTCCAGCTTCGAAAGCGTCTCGCGCTGCTTGGCAATCTCCGCGAGGAAGCGAGCGGTTTCGCTTTCGGGCGCAAGAATGAGGTTCTTCTCGGCGCGCACCTGGAGCAGGATGCTCTTCTCGATTTCCGCGGCCCGGTCAATCCGGCCGGCGCGCGACACCAGACTGTCGGCTGTCTCGATCATCTCGGTCAGCTTCACATAAGCGAGGCCGCCCGCCGCCATCGAGAGCAACAGGACCACACCGAACGCGCTGGCAAGTTTTGCCTTGACCGTAAATCTCATTTCCAGCCCCTAACCCAGTCTCGCCCCGAGACTTCATTTCAATTCAGGATGCGTTCCATGTTGGGAACGATGACGAACTCTTCGCGCCATTTGGCGATGAAGCGAATGAACTCCGGTTTCCAATGCATGCCGACGCGCGGCGTCTGCTGCACGTCGGTCTGCGATATCTCGGTGACCTCGTAGACCTTGTCCGCGGTGACGCCGACCAGCACCGGCTCGCCGTCGAGCTCGAGCTCGATGACGACGATGCGCGTGTCGGCCGAGTTCTCCGGCTGCGGCATGCCGAAGCGGATGCGCAGGTCGGCGAGCGGAATGACATTGCCGCGCACGTTGATAACGCTGGGAACGAAGGCCCGCGCGCCGGCAACCTTGGTGACCGGCACGGGATCGATGATCTCGCGCACGAGGCCTGCGTCGAGCGCGAACTTTTCCTCGCCCAGCCCGATCATCACGACCTGCATCGCGTCGGCCTGACGTTCGCCTGCCTGCCCTTCGTTCATCACGCCGCCTCGCTGATGTGCTGCTTCTCGACCTTGGACTGCGCCAGCGCGACAAGTTGGGCGACGTCGAGGATCAGAGCCGCCGTGCCATCGCCCAGGATGGTCGCGCCGGAGAAGATCGTGACGTCTGAATGCAGCTTGGAGAGCGACTTGATCACGGTCTGGTGGTTGCCGATGATCTGGTCGGCGACAAGACCGACATGGGTCTCGCCGGTCGAGATGATGATCGTCTTCTGGTGCCGGTCGGGCGCGCCCGATGTGGTCATGATCTCGCGCAAGCGCAGGAACGGGACGAGGTTGCCGCGCACGTTGAGGAAATTGCGACCGCGGGAGCGTTCGTCCTCGGCGGTCAGCTCGATGCATTCCTCCACCGCCGACAGCGGGATGATGTAGCGGCCCTCGCCGACGCGGATCAGGAGGCCCTCGATGATCGCGAGCGTCAGCGGCAGGCGTAGCGTCACGGTGGTGCCCTGGCCCGGCTTGGTCGACAAATCGATCGTGCCGCGCATGTTCTCGATGGTGCGCTTGACCACGTCCATACCGACGCCGCGGCCCGACAGCGCCGAGATGGTCTGCGCGGTCGAGAAGCCCGGGTGGAACAGGAATTGGTGGATTTCGTGATCGGTCAGCACGGCGCCGGCGGCGATCAGCCCCTGCTCTTCCGCCTTCGCGCGGATGCGCGCGGTGTTGAGGCCGCCGCCATTGTCCCTCACGGTGACGAGCACCTGCGCACCGGAATGAACAGCCGCAAGCTCGATCCGGCCCTGCTCGATCTTGCCGTTCGCGGAGCGGGTGGCGGTGTCCTCGATGCCGTGGTCGATGGCGTTGCGGATCAGGTGAACCAGGGGATCGGCCAGGCACTCGATCATGGTCTTGTCGAGCTCGGTGTCCTCACCCGTCGTGACGAACTCGACGGGCTTCGACAGGTCCCGCGACAGGTCATGGATCAAGCGACGGAAGCGGCCGAACAGCGAGCCGATCGGCACCATGCGCGCGCCCATCGTGGTGTCGCGCAAGGAAGAGGCGAGACGTTCGATTTCCTCGGCGATCATCTTGATCGAGAGGTCGGAGCCGGAAGCGGCGAGCTGGGTCAGCCGCGCCTGGGCGATGACGAGTTCGCCGACCCGGTCCATCAATTCGTCGAGACGCTCGGCCTGGACACGGACGGTGGCGATGCCGCGATCATCGCGCTTGGCCTCGGGCTTCGGCTCCGGCCTGGATTCAGATTTGGGGTCCGCCTTTACGGCGGGCTGCGCGGCGACCGGCGCAGCCATCTCGGCTACCTGCGCGGCCGGCTCGACTACCGAAGCCGGCTCCTCGTTGAGAAGATTGAACAGCAGCATCGGCGCGGGCGCTTCGACATGCTCCAGCGGCGAAAGCGTCAGCTTCATCTCGTCCTGGACGAACATGAAGACGTCGTCGATCGCGTCCTTGTCGCAGGCCGCGTGCAGCTTGACGTCCCACTTCAGATAGCAGTCGTCCGGCTCCAGTTCGTCGAGGAACGGGATGCCGTCGGTCACGGGCACGACGAAGCAGGGGCCTAGCTTGCAGAGGTCTTCCAGCAGGTCGAGCGGGTTGGAGCCGTTGCGCAGGATGTGGGATTCGAATTCCAGATAGAGATGCCAGCCGGCCTGCTTGCTCTCGCTGCCGGGGACCAGCGGCGGCGCCTCGGCGATCGATGCAACAGGCTGGTCGGACGACACGAAGCGCTTGAGGTCGTCGAGGATGCCCTCACCGATAACGTCGTCGGTCGATTGCGGATCCTCGATCAGCGCGCGGATATAGTCTTTTGCGGCGAGCGCGACCGAGATCAGATCCTGTGTCGGCTTGATCTCGCCCTTGCGGACGCGGTCGAAGGCGGTCTCGAATTCGTGGGTGAAGGAGGCAACCTTGTCGAAGCCGAACATGGCGCCCGAACCCTTGATCGTATGCAGGGCGCGGAAGGCGGAATCGACCAGGTCACGGTCGTCGGGACGCAGGCCGAGATCGAGCAGGGCTCCTTCAAGAACTTCGAAGAGTTCGCTGGCTTCCTGACGAAAGACCTCGGTCGGGTCCATCGCGCTCATGCACGCACCAGCTTGCTGACGACGGCGAGCAACTGCTCGGGCTTGAACGGCTTGGTGATCCAGCCGGTGGCGCCGGCGCTCTTGGCTTCCTGCTTCACCGTGTCATTGGATTCGGTGGTCAGGAACACGATGGGCATGCCGACCGCGCTCGGAAGCTTGCGCAGCGCCCGGATCAGCTCCAGCCCGTTCATGACGGGCATGTTGAGATCGGTGATCACGAGATCAAGCTTGCCGGCCTGGGCCTTGGCGAGCCCTTGCGCGCCGTCCCCGGCCTCGATCACGCTGTGACCCGCCGGCTCGAGCACGACCTTGATCATCTGCCGGATACTGGGGGAGTCGTCGACCGTGAGAATCGTGGCCATTAGGCGCCATCTTTCTTTTGCGGGAAATGCTGATCGATCATCGCCTCGCTGGCGAAGCCGGCGCGGCGAAGCGTGTTGCGCAGGGACTGGGAGAAGGAGGTCAGGACCACAGGGCGGCCCTGGGCCTCGCCCGTCCTGGCGGTCGACAGCAGAAGCTGGATCGAGGTCACGTCGGCCTTGTCGACGCTCGAACAGTCGATCTCGAGCCGCTCCTGGCGGCCGAACGCCTCGCGTATGAGCTCATAGACTCCGCGAATGGCCGCGATGCTGCAATCGGCGGGCAACCGCAACGACCACTTTGGCTCTGTGGGATTGAGCGCCATCGCTGCCCCGCCTTTGCTAAAATTCCACTACACGTTTGACGCGAATCGAATGAGCAAACCCCTAACGCGCGGGTCCGTACAACTACGGGTCACATTCCCAGGGAATTCGCGCAACTGCATGCAAGCGTGCACAACCGGCCGAAGTCACATGCATGGCACGCATGTATGCGGCGCGGTGGCTCCCGTGCCGGCGCATTTGCTTCGCGTTAAATTCGCTCGGGTTATGGCTTGGGTTCGTGCCTTTGCCAGCGAAGAGAGCCCCGGCCGCCGATGCTGACCCAAGCGCTCCTGGTTGATGACAGCCGTTCCGTCCTCAACTTCCTGAAACGTCACATCGAGGCCGAAGGTCTGGTCGAGGCCACCACCTTCCTCGATCCCGTGAATGCGTTGGCCTGCGCGCGGGAGCGCGTGTTCGACCTTGTGTTGGTCGACTACGAGATGCCGCATATGGACGGCATCAGCTTCATCCGCACCTTCCGCGCCCTGCCGGGCTGCGCCGACATCCCGATCGCGATGATCACCTCGCGACAGACCGACGACGTCAAGATGGAAGCGCTGCAGGCCGGTGCAACCGATTTCCTGCCGAAGCAGCCGCAGAGCGTCGAAATGACGGTGCGCCTGCGGAATTTGATTCAGCTTGGTGCAGCCGTGCGCAAGCTCAACGATCGTGCCGCGCATCTGGCCAGCGAAGTCGCGGCAGCCACGCGAAAGCTCGGCGAGCGCGAGGAGGAGATCATCCTGCGGCTCGCGCTTGCGGTCGAGTACCGCGACAACGACACCGGCGAGCACACGCTGCGGGTCGCCCGCTACAGCCGCATCATCGCGGAGCAGCTCGGCCTGCCCGCCCGGCTCTGTCGCGACATTTATCTCGCCGCGCCGCTCCACGATGTCGGCAAGGTCGCCATTCCCGACAATATTCTCCTCAAGCCCGGCAAGCTGACCGACGGGGAGATGGCGGTGATCCGGACCCACGCGACGATCGGCGAACGGATTTTGGCTGGCTCCGGTTGCGAGCTGATCCAACTCGGTGCGCAAATTGCCGCAGGTCATCACGAGCGCTGGGACGGCGCAGGCTATCCGAACGGCGTCAAGGCGGACGAGATTCCCATCGCTGCGCGCGTGGTCGCGGTCGCCGATGTCTTCGACGCCCTGACGACACGGCGGCCATATAAAGAGCCGATGCCGCTCGAGATGGCACACAACTATCTGGTCGAGCACCAGGGCCGGCAATTCGACCCGGCCTGTGTCGAGGCCTTCCTGTCGCGCTGGGACGAGGTGGTGGAGATCGCCGGTCAGGGGCGCAGCCCTGCTTCAGAAAACCGTGACGCCGACGTCCCTCATGAGAGAGATTGCCGAGGACCGTCCCGCCGGGGATAGCCTGGAAACGGCCTAGCCGGCCGCGTGACCTGCCCACTGCAAGGGGCCGTGAACCAACGGCGTGCTACTGCACATGTCCAGGTAGAGCTGCGGGTCGAAATAATCAACGACCGCACTGCCCCGGTGATGCCGGCCCCGGCCATGAAGAAGTCGCTGACCTGCTGAAGCCACTTCAGCACGGACCCATCCGTGTATAATCGCTTCCGCTCCCGCGACGAGAACAGCTTCTGCGCCTTGAACGCCTCGGCGATGTCCGCGATCGCAGCGGGACTGTATTGGTTCTTCCGAAGAGCTTCAGCGGCGGCCGCAGGGCTGCCCACCATGTGATCGATGAAGCGGAATCATTCGTCTTCGCTTGGCGTGACATTCGACTCTCCTCTTCCAGGGGCACAGGATCTATGTCGGGTGTGGATACCTCACCACGCATCTGAAACCGACGTGGCTCGTCGAAGTATCGACCGGCTCGGCGTGCCGCGCCGCGGGGCGATAGCGGCGGCAATAATTGGGTGCGCACAGATGCGAGCCGCCCTTCAGCACCTTGCGGGGAATCCTGATGTCCGGCAGCCGGGGGTCATAGCTTGCGTCCTCGCGGCCGCCGCGGGGATTCTTGGGGATGCAGCAGGGCTTTGCGGGATCGGCCTCATGCCTGGTCGACCACCAATCGGAGGTCCACTCCCAGACATTGCCGATCATGTCGTAGAGGCCGTATCCATTCGGCGGGAAGGCCATGACCGGCGAGGTACGCTCGAACCCATCCTCGCCGAGATTCTGGACAGGGAAATTGCCCTGCCAGATGTTGGCCATGTGCCTGCCGCCGGGCATCAGCGCATCGCCCCAGGCGAACTCCTCGCCGTCGAGGCCGCCGCGCGCGGCGAACTCCCACTCTGCTTCTGTCGGCAAATCCTTACCGGCCCAGCGGGCATAGGCGGCTGCATCGCTATGGGAAACGTGGACGACCGGGTAATCCTCGAGGCCCTTGATATTGCTGCCGGAGCCATAGGGATGAAGCCAATCGGCGCCGCGCACGAAGGACCACCACTGGCTCCAATCGGAGAGATCGCTGATGCGAGGCAGCGGCGAGAACACCAGCGAGCCGGCGTAGAGCATCTCCTTCAGCGCGCCGGGATAGTCCTTGGGGTCGGGAACGATCTGAGCTTCGGTGACGTGGCCGGTCGCGTTGACGAATTGCTTGAACTGTCGGTTGGTGACGGACGTGCGGTCGATCCAGAAGCCGTCAATGGAGGCGCGATGGCTTGGCGCCTCCTCGGGATAATGGTGATCGGATCCCATACGGAAGGTCCCGCCGGGAATGAAGACCATCTCGCCGGTCTTCAAATCATCCGGCAACCACTCGCAATGACCCGGGTCCGCCCGTAGCATGGTGGAACTCCAAATACGTGCATTCCACCTGGCGCTACGGTACGAACTTCGGCAGATGTCGACGACGGCATATTGCCCGGCACGTTGGACACATTGTCTGGTCCCCTCTTTTTTGGCGCTCGGGCCGGAGACGCCTCTTTGCGTCACCGTCGCTTTCCTTTCGCGCGCAGGTTCTCCAGCACGCGGCAAATACCTGCCGCGTGCGCTCCGCCATCCGCAGAGCGCTTCCGATTGATATCTTTTAGGTTGCAAACGGTACCCGAAGATTGGTCGGCTGTGATGTGCAGTTTGTGCCAGCATGCCGCTGAGAGCTGTGAGGCTTAACGACACATGTCGCGAATTCCGCAATCCACGCCGACATGTAGCGCATATCTCGCGTCAAATTCGGTGATGATTGCCTTAAAACGCGAAGTCAGCTTGGCGCACACACCTCTCGTTGTGGTGGTATTTCGCTGCCGCCTGCCGCAGAATGGTCGTGCTTGAGTAACAGGGTACGACCATGGGGCAATTCCTTCTGGTTGATTCGCGGAAGCTGGACGGCTTCGAAGGACTTCACCAGGCCGTTCACGGCTCGCATGTCGACGTGATGCAGCTCGGACGCGGACGTCTGCGCGGGACATTGTCGCATGTCGGCATCGGCGATTTCTCTCTGAGCATCGGCACTTTCAATGTCGGCATGCGGACCCAGCGTGTCTCCAGCGACGACAAGCTGATCATCGGAATGCTGCTGGCGGCCGAAGAGCGCGTCGCCCACTGGTCGTTCGACATGCAGCTCAACGACGTGCTCGTGATTCCGCCGCTGCTCGAGCATGACGGGGTCTTTC
Organism: Bradyrhizobium sp. 21; assembly: GCF_023073335.1. Taxonomy (GTDB): domain Bacteria; phylum Pseudomonadota; class Alphaproteobacteria; order Rhizobiales; family Xanthobacteraceae; genus Bradyrhizobium. The sequence goes on along the minus strand of NZ_JADPJG010000005.1, from coordinate 139,687 downwards.
ACGGCCCGTCCGCTTACGCGGCGATGCGCTTCGACCTTGACGAGGTCACATCCCTGTTTGGCGGCGAAGCCAGGTTGAGCGATCCCGACACCTGGCGCAGCCGCGGCCATTTCCGGGCGAACCTCGAGAGCGGCGCGATCGCCGCGCGTCGCCTGGCCCGGATCATGTCGCACCTGCGCAGCCACAAGCACGGACTGACGCCGTCAACGGCCGATTTCTGGAAGCGATCGATCGCCGAATGCATGGCGGCCAACGTGATGTCGTCACTGCCGCCCGACGATATCGGCTGGCTGCCTTCGGCAAGGCGGCTGATCCGGCGGGTCGAGGAATATCTCGACGAGGCCGGCACGCGCCCGGTGCACGTCTCGGAGATTTGTGACGCGCTTGGTGTCTCGCGGCGGACGCTGCATCGCGCATTTCAGGAGGTGTTTGGCATCGGTCCGGTCACGTTCCTGCGGCACAAGCGCCTGTGCGTGACCCACTCGATCCTGCGCGCGAGCGCTCCCGGCACGACCACGGTCGCGACCGTCGCCATGCAGCAGGGCTTCTTCGAGCTTGGTCGCTTCTCGCATTATTATCAGGCCATGTTCGGCGAATACCCCTCGCAGACGCTCGGTGTGGCGCCGCGACAGCTCGCGGGCCTGCCCCACTAGCCGTCGCCAAGTCGGCAGTCGCAGATCCCGTTCACATTGAACCTCTTGCTGATAAGGTGCACCAATATCTAAGAGTGATTCCGGTCACACTTGCCCGGGGCGCGCCGCTGCTAAGCATCGGACCCGGACGGAGACCGCCAGAGTATCGGCCAAATTGAATGAGAATTCCCATGAGAAGCCTGATCGGCGCATTTGTCGGCGCGTTCTGTCTTGCAGCCCCCGCCTTGGCGGAGACCCCGGCCGCCATCGTCGAGGACGTGCAAGGCAAGGTCGACGGCGTCGCGTTCATGGACTATGTCGCGCCGGGCAAGATCATCAAGCTCGGGCCCAAGGCGAGCATTACGCTCAGCTATCTCAAATCCTGCCAGCGCGAGACCATCAGCGAAGGCGTCGTCCTGGTCGGCGCCGAGCAGAGCACCGTACAGCTCGGCGAGGTCAAGCGGGAAAGGGTGCCCTGCGATACCAATGCGGCCAAACTGTCCGAGCGCGAGGCGAACCAGAGTGCGGCGACCACCTTCCGCACCATGCGGTCCGACGGCAAGGGCGCGCCCGAGAAGCTGCCGACACTCTACGGCGTCGCCCCGCTGGTGCAGGCCAAGAGCGGCAGCACGCTGGTGATCGAGCGCACCGACGGCAAGGAGCCCACGATCAGCGTCCCGCTCAAGAATGAGATCATGGTCGGCGGCAAGTTCTATGACTTTGCCAAGGCCGGAAAGTCGCTGACCCCGGGCGGCAGCTACCTCGCCATTCTCGGCGCCAAGCGCTACGCGTTTCAGGTCGACGCCAGCGCCACGTCATCGCCGACGCCGATCGTCGGCCGCCTGCTGCGGCTCGAATAGGCGGCCTGGCGACAGGGCGATGCGGCGGATCGGCAGGCGGGACATCGTTGCGGCGATCCTGATCGCGCTCGTTGCGGGCGTGGTCTTCACGTCTCCGCCGCTTCAGACGCTGCAAGGTCTCTCGCTCGACATCCTCACGGCGCTGCGCAACAAGATCGTCGGCGACCACCGCGATCCCGCGACATCGCCGGTCGTCGTCGTGGCGATCGACGGCGAGACCTACGACACCCCGCCGTTCAAGGGCTCGCCGACGCAGACCTGGACGCGCGAGATCGGCCGGGTGCTCGCCAGCATCACCGACGGCGGCGCCAGGGTGATCGGCTTCGACGTGATCTTTCCGAGCTCGATCGAGCAATCGGAGATCCCGTTTGGCGACGCGCCGCTCGGCGCCCGCATGAAGGGATTTGACCGGGATTACCTGATCGCGCTGCGACAACTCTCCGACAACGGCAAGCTGGTGCTCGGCGAAATCCTCAGCAACGACCATCCAGAGGTGCCTTATCCCGCGCAGCGGCTGGCGACGCGGAACAATGTCCGCGCGCTCAACGTCCACACCGACGCCGACGACGTGATCCGACGGATGCCCCTGAGCTTCACCGTCGAGGGCAAGCCGGTCCCCGCCATGGCCGTCGAGCTCGCCGCCCGCGCGCTCGGCGCAAAGCCCGAGATCGCGCCATCGGGTGCGACCGAATTGTCCGGTTATGCAATTCCGAGCGCGGTGCCAAACACGCTGACCCTCAATTTTCAAGGGCTGGGCCGCGACGTTCCAACCTTCTCCTTCGCCGACCTGCGGGCCTGCGTCGAAAAAAGCGACCGCGATTTCTTCCGCCGCGCCTTCGACGGCAAGGTCGTGCTGCTCGGCAGCATCCTCACCTTCGATGATCGCAAACTGACCTCGATGCGCCTCTCCGGCGCACATGACGGAACGCCGGCGGCGCGATGCGCCCTGCCCGCACCGGCGGCCACCGTGAAGGCTCGCAGCGACATTGCCGGCGTCTTCGTCCACGCCACCGCAGTCCGAAACCTGATGGAGCACGATGCCGTGACGGAGCCCGGGTTTCCCGTTCGGCTCGTTCTCACGATCGCCTTCGCAGCGATCATCGCCTGCGCGGCCTGCATGCTCGCACCGGGTGGCGCCCTGATCGCCTGGATCGTTCTCACCGCCGCTTATGCGGCCATAGCTATCGGCGCATTCGTTCACGCGCTGGCGCTGCCGCTGACGGAGCCGGCACTCGCGAGCCTTGCCGCGCTCGCGATGATGATCGGCTACCGTTTCGTGCTGGCAGATCGTGACGAGCGTTTCCTGCGCAAGAGCTTTGCTTTCTATCTCGCCCCTGAAGTGATCGACAACATGGTGACCTCGGGCAAGATGCCGGCGCTCGGCGGCGAGATGCGCAACATCACCATGTTCTTCTCCGACCTCAGCGGCTTCTCCTCGATCGCCGAGACGATGACGCCGGGCGAGCTGGTGACGCTGATGAACGAATATCTGTCCGCCATGACCGACATCATCGAAAGCCATGGCGGCTATGTCGACAAATATATCGGCGATTCCATCGTCGCGATGTTCGGTGCGCCAGCGGACGATCCCGTGCACGCGCGCAACGCCGTCCATGCCGCGCTGAAATGCCATGACAAGCTGGCCGAGCTCAACGCCGGCAGCGCCGCCTTCGCCGGCCGCGGCTTGTCGCATCGCATCGGGCTCAACAGCGGCGAAGCCGTTGTCGGCAATATCGGCTCCCGCCGCCGCTTCAACTACACCGTGATGAGCGATACAGTGAATGTCGCCTCCCGGCTGGAGGGCGCCAACAAATATTACGGCACCGCGATCATGGCCTCGGAGACGACGATGGCGCAGACCGGCGACGCTTTTGCATGGCGCGAGCTCGATGCTATCAGGGTGATCGGCCGCGGTGAGCCGATCAAGGTGTTCGAGCCGCTCGCGGACAAGGGCGCGGAAAGCGTGGGGCAGACGAAGGTGGCGGCGGCATATGCAGAAGGGCTCGCCTATTGGCGCGCGCGGGATTTTGCCAGGGCGGCTGACGCGTTCGGGCGGACGGCGGAGGCCGACCCGGCATCGGCGCTGTTCGCCAAACGCGCGAAATCGCTCGCTGCCAATCCACCACCGCCGGAATGGACGCCGGTCAATACGCTAGAAGGGAAATAGCAGCGTTCGCTACGCTAGAACGGCAGCCCCACGTAATTCTCCGCCAAGAGCCGCTGCGCCGTCTCCGACGAGAGCAGATATTCCAACTCCGTCTGCTGAAGCCGATCCTCGTAGTCGAGGCGGTCTGGGAAGCGATGCAGCAGCATCGTCATCCACCACGAGAAGCGTTGCGCCTTCCAGATCCGCGCCAGCGCCTTGGCCGAATAGCCTTTGAGACCGGAATCATCGCCGTTCTGATAGTGCGCGAGCATGGCGTGGTAGAGATAGTAGATGTCGGAGCCGGCACTGTTCAGCCCGCGTGCGCCGGTCGGCGGCACGATGTGGGCGGCATCACCGGCGAGAAACAGACGGCCGTAGCTCATCGGCTCGGCGACGAAGCTGCGCAACGGCGCGATGCTCTTCTCGATCGAGGGTCCCGTGGTCAGGCGGCCGGCGACCTCGTCCGGCAAACGGCGCTTCAGCTCGGCCCAAAACGCATCGTCGCTCCAGTCCTCCACCTTGTCGGTGAGCGGCACCTGGACGTAGTACCGGCTCAGCACTTGTGACCGCAAGGAACACAGCGCAAAGCCGCGCGCGTGTTTTGCGTAAATCAGCTCGGGCGACACCGGCTTCGTGCGCGACAGCACGCCGAGCCAGCCAAACGGATAGATCTTCTCATATTCCCGCAGAACGTCCTTCGGGATCGATCTGCGACTGACGCCGTGAAAGCCGTCGGCGCCGACGACATAGTCGCAATCGACCCGGACGATCTCGCCATTCGAACGATAGGTCACGTAAGGCCGATCCGAGATCAGGTCATGCGGCGTCACGTCCTCGGCCTTGTGCACGACCTTGCCGCCGAGACGGTCGCGCGCCTCGTAAAGATCGCGCGTCAGCTCGGTCTGGCCGTAGACCAGCACCGAATTCCCGCCGGAATGCTTGTGCAGATCGATATGGGAGAGCCCGCCGGCATGGGCGATCTCGAATCCCCCGTGGATCTCGCCCTCGCGGTCCATCCGTTCGCCGCACTGTGCCTCGCGCATCAGCCTCGCGAAGCCGTGCTCGAGCACGCCGGCGCGAATACGGGCGAGCACGTGGTCGCGGCTGTATTTTTCCAGCACGACCGTGTCGATGCCCTTCAAATGCAGCAGCTGGGACAGCAGCAATCCGGACGGCCCACCGCCGATGATACAGACCTGAACTTTCATTTTGCGTCCTCCCGTCGGCACTTTTTTGCAGGTTCAGCACCGCAGACCGATGGAGGGTTTCGTCTTTGTCTTGTACTATTCGAACATGAGACGAGCAGCCCCTGCCCCGGCCATCCGGGTCTACAATTTGTTCGGCGAGTCCGGCGACCTGCCTGATGTCGTGCATTGCGAGACGATTGCATCCCGCTCGGTGCTGCACGACTGGACACTGGCCGTGCATCGCCATGCCCGGTTGCACCAGGTGCTGCTGATCGAGCGCGGCGGCGGCGAGGCGACGCTCGACGGGCGCATGGTGCAGCTGAAGCCGATGCAAATCGTCAACGTCCCTGTCGGGCACGTCCACGGCTTCCGTTTCGTGCCCGATACGCAGGGCTGGGTGCTGACGATCGCCGCGGAAATATTGGACGAGGCGCTGCTTGCCTCGGAAGGACTGCGCGGCGCCTTGTCACGATCGGCCGTGGTGCGCGGCACGACGCAGATCCGCACGACCATGAAGCAGATCTTTGCCGAACACGCCGCGCGCGATTTTGGCCGAGCGCATGTGCTGCGTGCATTGTCGGCGGCCATGATCGGGCTGGTGGCCCGCGCGCTCACCAGCGAGAGCGGTGGCAACGCCGCGGCGGAAAGCGGCCTATTCCGCCGTTTCGAGGCGCTGCTGGAACAGCATCATCTGGAACGGTGGAGCGTTGCGGACTATGCGGAGGCGCTGTCGATCACGCCGACTCATCTCAACCGGGCGACGCGGGCGGCAACCGGCGACACCGCCTCGCATCTGATCCTCAACCGGCTGATCCGCGAGGCGCGCCGCAACCTCGTCTACACCAATTTGCCGGTCTCGACGATCGCCTATGCGCTCGGCTTCGAGGACCCCGCTTATTTCAGCCGGGTCTATGCTGCAGCCACCGGCGTGTCACCGCGCGCCTTTCGCGGGCAACTCCATTCCGGCGAGATCTGAGACGTTCATACGTCGAAGAACACCGTCTCTTCCGGCCCCTGCAAATTGATCGTGAGGATTCCACTGGCGTCCAGCGCGCGAACGCTGGCCGAGCTGCCGATGTTCATGGTCTGGCACCAGCGCCATCAGAAGGATCCGGCCCGTCGCTGGATCAGGAACCAGCTCGACATCGTCGCTGCGACAGCTGCGGGCCGCTGAACACGCCGGTTGCGTCCCATCGGCCACACCCAAGCCTGGAAATAACTCGTCGAGCGCGGCAGCCGGCGGAGCTCAACCGTACGGTTGATGCGTGACCAGCAATTCCTCGTCACGGTCGCGCCACTGGTGCCGGACGAGGTGAATACAATGAAAAAGACTGTTGCGCTCATGCTCGGCGCGGCCGCGGCATTGACGGCCACCGCAGCCACTGCCGGAGAACTCGAAGACGTCAATGCGCGCCTCGAACTGCTGGAACGCCAGAACGCTGCAATCCGCAAGGAAAACGCCGCATTGCGCGAGAACCAGCGGCTGCTTGAAGAGAATACGCGGCTGAAATCGCAAGGCGCACGCGCGGCGGCCGAACCTGCCAGGACCGGCGCCCGAGCGCACCATGACAATTCCGCATTCCTAGCCGTGGCGGCTGTTTCGCAACAAGCCAAAAATCCATTGCAGGCCTATGCCGCGGACTTCCCGGTCAAGGCGCCGCCGCTTGCTGGCCCGGCGCTGTTCAGGGCCTGGATCGAAGGCGGCGCGATCTGGAGCGGCGGCGATCCGATATTGAGCACTTACGGTCTGACCGGTCAGTTCGACCTGACACCCAAGGTCGGCTGGGAATTCGCAACCGGGTTCGACTATCGCTTCGCCGGATCTCCCTGGCACGTCAGCGGCCAGTTCCGTTACGGTGAGGGAGGCAAGGCCACCGGCCTCGCCTCAACCACGGATACAATCGCCTTTGGCGGTGCCAGCTCGACGGCAACGCAGACCTTTAGCGATTCCTACAAGGAGACCCATTGGCTCGCTGATCTCGCGGTCGGACGCGACATCGCCGGCAGCGGACCAAGCGCCCTCCAACTGAAGGGGGGCGTTCGTGTTGCCGAATTCGTCACCCGAAGCTCGAACTCGGATGTTCTGGTGACCGCGTCCAGCGGCGTCGGTCCGATCGTGGTGCCCGGATTTCCGGCGGTCACCAGTTTGACCACCACAATCTCGAATTTGTTCGATTCGCGCGCGAGTTTTCTGGGCGCAGGCCCGCTCATCGGAATCGAAGGCTCGGTCCCCTTTGCCGGCAAATGGTCATTCGATTACAGCGGCGACGCCGCTCTGCTGATCGGCCGGCAGGAATCGTCAATTAGCGCCCTGAGCCTGTTTTCGGTCTCGCCTTCGTTTCTTTCCGCCCTCTTCCCAGTTGGCAACACTCTCAATACCAGTCGCGACCGGCTGTTTGCCGGCGTGGTGAGTGCGGACGTCCAGGTCGGCGTGTCCTATTGGCTGACGCCGAACCTGAAGCTTGGCACCGGCTATCGGCTCGACGCGTTCATCAACGTGTTCAACGAGAAGGGCTCATCCAACTCCAATCTGACGCCCGACCGTTACACGCACGGCCCGCGCGTGACGCTCACCGGGCAGTTCGACGCGATGTAGCGGCGGCGCGAGATCGATAGAACGCCAGAGCGGCGTCCGGAGAGCTTCCATGCGGCCAAGCGTGTGCCTTCTGACTGCCTACGACTCCGTTCAGCAGCCGCTCGCCACCATCACCGTTCCCCGCATGCAGGCATTCGCCGAGGCGCATGGCTATCAAGAGCGCGTCATTCATGGAGACGATTGGAAACGTCCGCGCGGATGGCTGAAGATCGAAGTGATCCGGGCCGCGCTTGAAGACAATTTCGATTTCGTGCTCTGGATGGATGTCGACGCCATCGTGCTTCGCAACGACGTCGATGTCAGGACGGCGGCAGTCGACGACGCTCATCTGCATATGGCTTGGCACGGTCCGGATACATCCGAGATCCTGGCCGCGGATTTCGTTCCACACTACAATTCGGGCGTCATGCTTATCCGTGTGCACGATTGGTCACGCGATTTTTTCAAGCGGGTCTGGGAAGCCGACGAATTCCCGCATCCCTGGTTCGACCAAGCCACCATGCTCCACCTTCTCGGTTACAATGAATGTGTGGGGCTCGGACCGGATCGTCCCGACGAGCCGAACCGATCCCGTGTCGCGCGTCTCGACACCGCCTGGAATTCGGTTCCCGGCCTCGCCACCGTGCCCGACCCGATCGTTCACCACTATGCCGGGATCAGCAATCCATCGACACGGCTCAAGATGGTCGAGGCGGATGCCATGACCGCGCCGTTGCGTGAACGGCTGGAC
>NZ_JADPJG010000005.1:108597-131487 GCF_023073335.1 Bradyrhizobium sp. 21 | reverse complement strand
CGTTCGCCCGCCAGTTCAGCCTGTGGCGGGAGGACGCGGCGATGCGCGACTGGGTCACGGCGGAGCGAGATTCGGCCCTGGCGGAGCTCCAGTCGGTTGCGGCCGAGCGGCACGGATTTTTGGCGGAGAGGGACGATGCGCGGGCACAACTGGCGGCGGTCCGAAACTCCACCTCCTGGAAGCTGACGGCACCGCTGCGCTGGACCAGGGAGTTATTTCATCGCGGCTGACGGGCCTGGCTCGGTCGCATCCTCGCCGGATGCCCGGCCGTGGGCTGCCCCTCGCCAAACCCACTGGTTGCGCACGGGGAGCCACGCTAGAATTGCCCCATGACAGTGACCGACATTGCGAGCCGGACCTACAATCACAGCTGGCGGCTGGATCCCATCATCCGCAGCCTGCTTGATACCGACTTTTACAAGCTATTGATGTTGCAAATGATTCGGGAATCCTACCCGAATCAGCAGGTGACTTTCTCAGTCATCAACCGCTCACGTCATGTCCGGCTCGCCGAAATCATCGACGAGGGCGAGCTGCGCGCCCAGCTCGACCATGCCCGCACCATCCGCTTCGCCAAGAAGGAGCTGATCTGGCTGGCAGGTAACACCTTCTACGGCAAGACCCACATGTTCTCGGCGGATTTCATCCGCTGGCTGGCGGAATTCCGGCTGCCCGAATACGAGCTGCGCAAGGTCGAAGGCCAGTACGAGCTGCATTTCCACGGCCCGTGGACCCACACCACGATGTGGGAGATTCCGGCGCTCGCCATCCTCAACGAGCTGCGCTCGCGCGCGGCAATGAAGGGCCGCGGCCGCTTCGAGCTCGACGTGCTCTATGCCCGCGCCAAGGCCAAGCTGTGGACCAAGGTCGAGCGGCTGCGCAAGCTCGAGAATTTGAGGCTCTCCGATTTCGGCACCCGCCGCCGCCACGGCTTCCTCTGGCAGCGCTGGTGCGTCGAGGCGGTGAAGGAAGGCCTCGGCCCGTCCTTCATCGGCACCTCCAACGTGCTGCTCGCGATGGACAACGATCTGGAAGCCATCGGCACCAACGCCCATGAGCTGCCGATGGTCGCGGCCGCGCTCGCCAAGGACGACGAGGAATTGCGCTGGGCGCCCTATCGCATCCTCGACCAGTGGCGCCAGACCTATGGCGGCAACCTCCTGATCGCACTGCCCGACGCTTTCGGCACCAAGGCTTTCCTGCGCGATGCGCCGGAATGGGTCGCCGACTGGACCGGCTTCCGCCCCGACAGCGCGCCGCCGATCCAGGCCGGCGAGGAGATCGTCGCCTGGTGGGAGAAGAAGGGCCGCAATCCCAAGGACAAGCTGCTCGTGTTTTCCGACGCCATGGATGTCGGCTCGATCGAGGAGACCTACCATCACTTCACCGGCCGCGTGCGGCTGTCCTTCGGCTGGGGCACCAACCTCACCAACGACTTCGTCGGCTGCCCGCCGGACGGCTCGTTCAATCTCGATCCGATCTCGCTGGTCTGCAAGGTATCGTCGGTCGACGGACATCCGGCCGTCAAGCTCTCCGACAATCCGGAGAAGGCGACCGGCCTGCACTCGGAGATCGAGCGTTACCTGCGCGTGTTCGGCGACGCCGGTCGGGTGCGCAAGCCGGTGCTGGTCTAGTTCCAACCCCAAACTCTCTCGATCGCGTAAACCGCAACACGCATGCGAGACATCGGCTCGCCGATGCCGCGTCAGTTCCGGTTCGACGGCATTTGCAACGATCTGCGAGCATCCGCTTCACAGCGCCTTCACCCTGCGACACAATCTTCCGGCATTTTCAAGTCGCGTTAGGCACCCTTCACACGTAATCCGCGTTATGAGCGGATCGCTCCGCTGGGGTCGTCGAGCGACTTGGGGAACGCAAAGTGTTTCGCACAACAGCACCGTGGACGAAGGGACGCAGCTTCCTTCATGTCATCAAGCTCGTCTCGCCTTTCGTCATGGTCGTGGTGCTCCAGGCGACGATCGCCGGCTTCAGCCTGGAGGTGATGTCCTCGGTCCGCGCCTATGTCGCAGGCGAAGCGCTGTGGTCGCGATCACAGAAGAACGCCGTCTATTTCCTCAATGTCTTTTTGCACTCGGGTGACGCCAGCCAGTTCGCGCAATATCAGGCCTCGCTGGCCGTTCCCATCGGCGACGAATTCGCGCGCTGGGCGCTTGAGAGCGATCCGGTCGACGTCGAGGTCGCCCGCATCGGCTTCCTGCAAGGCGGCAACCACCCCGATGACGTGCCGGGATTGATCTGGCTGTTCCGCTACTTCAATCGCGTCAGCTTCCTCCATGAGGCGATCGGCGAGTGGGCCGCCACCGACCCCATGCTGCTTGAGCTGAGCGTGTTCGGCGAGGTCATCCGGTCAGAGCTGAAGAACGGGCCCGTTCCGGACGGTGGGCGCCTGCAATTATTGTCGTCGCGGCTCTCGGAGCTCAACACTCAGTTCACGGTGCACGCCAACCGCTTCTCCACCGTCCTCGGCGAAGGCTCCCGCGCCATCAAGGTGACGCTGACTTGCGTCAATATCATCACCGCCGTGATGCTGATCCTGCTCCTGCTCTGGCACACCCGGCGATTGGTGCTGCAACGACAGGCGTTCGAGGACGCCTTGCAAGGTGAGAAGGAGCGCCTGGTCTGGCAGGCATCGCACGATTGGCTGACCGGACTGTCCAACCGCCGTGCATTCGAGGCGCACCTGCAGAGCGAATTGGACAATACCGCAACAGATCCGCTCGCCCTGATCCTGCTCGACCTCGACCAGTTCAAGAGCGTCAACGACAGCTGCGGCCACCTCGCAGGCGACCGCCTGCTTGGCCAGGTCTCGCGCCTCCTGCAACAGGACCGGCGGCCGCACGACGTGGTAGCCCGGCTCGGCGGCGACGAATTCGGCCTGATCCTGCCGCAGTGTCCGCTCTCGAACGCGGTCGACATCGCCGAAGGGTTGCGGCGATCGCTGGAATTGTTCAGTTTCGCCTGGGACGATCGTTGCTTTGCGGTGACCGCCAGCATCGGCGTTGCCTGCATCGCAGACGGCAACATCACGCTCGAGGACGCGATGCGGCGTGCCGATGCAGCCTGCTATCGCGCCAAGGACAAGGGCCGCAACCGGGTTCAGGTCGACAGCGCGAGAGCGGACGTCGTCGTTGTTGCAGCCCGGCCGCGCGAAGCTGCGCGCGCCTGAGTCACCGCAAAGGCAGAATCCCGAGACCGCCGAGATGTGCGTCGAGAAACTGTTCGACCTGCTGGCGCAGCATCTGCGGTGGCACGGCCACCATGCGCTCTTCCAGGCCGAGCGAGATAATCCCGTGCACTGCGGAAAACAGGGTGCGTGACAGCAGCGCGATCTGCACGTCGTCGGCATTCGGAAGCAGCCGCACCAAGGGCGGATGCATCAGCGCGAAAGCATCCATCACCATCTGAAGGATGTCATCGGGGTAAGGACGATCGTCCTCCATCCGGTGCTCGAACAGCGACCGCAGCAGATTGGCGTGCTCCGCGAAGAATTCGAGATAGGTCGTAGCCAGCCCATAGAGCTGGCGAACGGGATCCGCGGCCGGTACTGCGACAAGGCGCAGCGTCAGCGCCTGAACGGTCTCCCGGTTCACGGTCAGGATCACCCCGTCGAAATCGCCGAACTCGTTATAGACGCTGCCAACTGAGCAGCCGGCGGCTTCGGCAACATCCCGAACTTTTAACGATCTCAACCCCTTAGTCGCGATAATGCCGCGGGCGATCTCCAGGATCTGGAGCCGCCGGCGATATTTTTTCTGGTCTCGCGACGATTCTTCTTGAACATTGTTCATTTTAATAATACTCACTTGAACAATGTTCATTTAACTCGGAGACCTGCAAAATGCAAACCCTTGCTGTCGATATCGCCACCGCCTTTGTCGACGACGCCGCGGCTTTCGTGATCGGATCTGGCCGTGCCCTGCTGCGGCTCGCGATGGTTCCGATCGATCGCATCGCAAATGCCTGCGACATTGCCGGCGTGCTGACTGAGCGCCGCGCGACCTTCCGGATGTGGCAGGCCAACCGCGCCCGTGCCGGTCATGAGGGCCGCCGCTTCAGCCTGCTCGGCCGCCTCTCGCCGTTTCGCCACCTCGCCCACCTCACCTGAGGCGAGCGCAGCCGGCCCATTCCGGTCGCTCGAATGCAATGTCTGCTTGCAGGGAAGGAATGACCATGTCCCGACATTCGCAGCCGATTTCACGATCTTCGACGATGCAGTTCAATTTTCCTCACCGCCCGGCGCGATACCCCGATCGTCGCGGGCTTTCCGCGCCAAAACTGCGTCCGCCACCAGATATTTGCGAACCTAACGAGACCACTTGGAGACCAACAGGATCGGACGGACCGAGGGGATAGAGCACGGGCGGCAAAGTCGTCGCCCTGCAATCTTTCGTCCTCCTTCCCCTCGTGACGCTTCACAGACAACGTAACAACCTGCCTTTCAAAACGGGACTGGTCATGATCAGGGATTTGATGTCGTCACGCCGCTTCGCGCCGCTGTTCTGGGCGCAATTCTTCTCGGCGCTAAACGACAACGTGCTCAAGAACGCACTCGTCATCATCCTGCTTTACAGTGCCGCGACCGGCCACGGCGATGCGCTGGTGACGGTCGCAGGCGCCGTCTTCATCTTCCCTTATTTCATCCTGTCCGGGCTCGGCGGCCAGCTCGCCGACAAATACGTCAAATCCGTCGTCGCAAGACGGCTCAAATTCGCCGAGATCTTCGCCGCGGGCTTTGCCGCAGCCGGCTTCTTCCTGCACTCGGTGCCGCTGCTTTTCGCAGCGCTCGCACTGTTCGGCGTCATCGCCGCCCTGTTCGGCCCCGTGAAATACTCCATGCTGCCGGACCAGCTCGAACTCGGCGAGCTCGCGACCGGCAATGCGCTGGTCGAAGGCGCGACCTTCATGGCCATCCTGCTCGGCACCGTTGCCGGCGGCCAGTTCGTGGCGGGATCCGCGCATATGGGCTGGGTCGCATCGGCCGTGGTCGTGCTGGCCCTGCTGTCCTGGGCCTTCGCCTCCCGCATTCCCGCGACCACGCCGTCCGCACCCGATCTGCCCGTCAACGCCAATCCCTGGACCTCGACGCTCGGCCTGTTGAAGACGCTGCACGCCGACCACCGGCTGTGGGACGGCACCGTGATCGTCTCCTGGTTCTGGCTGGTGGGCGCCATCGTGCTGTCTCTCCTGCCCGCGCTGGTCAAGGACGTCGTCGGTGGCACTGAAGGTGTGGTGACCTTGTGTCTCGCGATCTTCGCTATCGGCATTGCCATCGGCTCGCTGTTCGCCGCAAATCTGAGCCACGTCCGCCCGAACCTCGCGCTGGTGCCGATCGGCGCCATCATGATGGGGTTTGCAGGCATCGACCTCGCCTGGGCGATCGGCGTGACCGCCAAGAGCCAAGACATCACCGCGGCCGACTTCGCGACCTCGTTCGCCGGCCTGCGCATGCTGGTCGACTTCGTCGCCTTTGCATTCGGTGGCGGCTTGTTCGTCGTTCCCTCCTTCGCCGCCGTCCAGGCCTGGTCGGCACCGTCCGAGCGTGCCCGCATCATCGCCGCCGGCAACGTGCTGCAGGCTGCCTTCATGGTGGGCGGCTCGCTGTTCGTCGCGCTGTTGCAGGCGGGCGGATTGCATGTCGGCTGGATCTTCTTCGGCCTCGGCATCGCCAGCTTCGGTGCGGTGTGGTTCGTGCTGACGAAGTGGGGCAAGGAAGGCGTGCGCGATTTCGGCGGGCTCTTGTTCCGTGCGCTGTTTCGCACCGAGATCCGCGGGCTCGAAAATCTGCCGCCGCCCGGCACGCGCATGCTGATCGCGCCCAACCATGTCAGCCTGATCGACGGCCCGCTGCTGCACGCCGTGCTGCCGATCGACGCGAGCTTCGCAGTGGATACCGGCATCTCCAAGGCCTGGTGGGCCAAGCCGTTCCTGCGCGTGGTCAAGCACTACACCATGGACCCCAGCAAGCCGCTGGCCGCTCGCGACCTGATCAAGCTCGTCGCCGCCGGCGAACCCGTGGTGATCTTCCCGGAAGGACGCATCACCGTCTCCGGCTCGCTGATGAAGGTCTATGACGGCACCGCGATGATCGCGGACAAGGCTGATGCCGTGGTCGTGCCTATCCGTATCGAAGGCGCGCAGCGCTCGCATCTCAGCTATCTCAACGGCAGCCAGATCAAGCGCTCCTGGTTTCCGCGGGTCACCGTCACCATCCTGCCGCCCGTCAAGCTTCCGGTCCATCCGTTGCTGAAGGGCAAGACCCGCCGCAACGCCGCGGGCGCCGCGCTCCAGGACGTGATGATCGATGCCATGGTGAAGAACGCCATGCTCGATCACACGCTGTTCGAAGCGCTCGGGCACGCCTATCGCGACCGCGACACCGGCAAGGTCATCGTCGAGGACGCACTCGGCACCAAGCTGACCTATCGCAAGCTGATCCTGGGCGCGCAGGTCTTGAGCCGAAAGCTGGAGGACGGCACCACCGTCGGTGAGAATGTCGGCGTGCTGCTGCCGAATTCCGCAGGCGTCGCCGTCGTCTTCATGGCGTTGCAAAACATCGGCCGGGTGCCGGCGATGCTCAACTTCTCGGCCGGCCCGGTCAACGTCCTCGCCGCCATGAAGGCCGCGCAGGTGAAGACCGTGCTGACGTCGAAAGCCTTCATCGAGAAGGGCAAGCTCGACAAGCTGATGGCCGCGATCTCCGCAGAGGTGCGCGTCGTTTATCTCGAGGATGTCCGCGCCTCGATCGGCACGGCCGACAAGATCAAGGGCCTGCTCGCCAGCACCGCACCGCGCGTCGCCCGCCAGGCGAACGATCCGGCCGTCGTGCTGTTCACGTCCGGCTCGGAAGGCACCCCCAAGGGCGTGGTGCTGTCCCACCGCAATATCCTCGCCAACGCGGCGCAGGCGCTGGCGCGGGTCGACGCCAACGCCAACGACAAGGTGTTCAACGTGCTGCCGGTGTTCCACTCCTTCGGGCTGACAGGCGGAATGATGATGCCGCTGCTGGCGGGCATTCCGATCTACATGTACCCCTCGCCGCTGCACTACCGGATCGTGCCGGAGTTGATCTACCAGACCGGCGCCACGATCCTGTTCGGCACCGATACGTTCCTCACCGGCTATGCGCGCTCGGCGCATGCCTATGATTTCCGTACGCTGCGGCTGGTGATCGCCGGCGCCGAGGCGGTCAAGGATCGCACCCGGCAGGTGTTCATGGAGCGCTACGGCATCCGCATCCTCGAAGGCTATGGCGTCACCGAGACCGCGCCGGTGCTGGCGATGAATACGCCGATGGCCAATCGTCCCGGCACGGTCGGCCGCCTGTCGCCACTGATGGAAAGCCGCCTCGACCCCGTCCCCGGCATCGAGGAAGGCGGACGCCTCTCGGTGCGCGGACCGAACGTGATGCTGGGTTACCTCAGGGCCGAAAATCCCGGCGTCCTCGAACCGCTCGCCGAGGGCTGGCACGACACCGGCGATATCGTGGCGATCGACGCCGCCGGCTTCATCACCATCAAGGGCCGCGCCAAGCGCTTTGCCAAGATCGCAGGCGAAATGGTCTCGCTCTCGGCGGTCGAGAGCATCGCGACGGCGCTGTGGCCGCAGGCTGCCTCGGTCGCCGTGTCGATCCCGGACCCGCGCAAGGGCGAGCGCATCGTGCTGCTGACCACGGAAAAGAACGCCGAACGCAGCGCAATGCAGGGCCAGGCCAAGACGATCGGCGCGTCCGAACTGACCGTGCCTGCGGCGATCATGGTGGTCGACAAGGTGCCGCTGCTCGGCACCGGCAAGACCGACTATGTCACGGCAATAACGATGGCCCGGGAGCAGGCGTCCGCGCCGGAGCGTGAGGTTGCGTAAGAGAGATGCACGAGCCGCCCCTAAAAGGCGATGCGCGATGCCCGGGAGTGGTTCTGCTTCACGGCATCGCGCGCACCTCGGCATCCCTGACCAGGCTGGAACGGGCACTTCAGACTAGCGGTTTCGCGACCCTCAACGTCGATTATGCCAGCCGCAGCAAGTCGATCGTAGCGCTCGCGGACGAGATCCACCCGGCGATCGGCCGCTTCGCCGAGCGTGACGCGCCGCTCCACTTCGTCGCGCATTCGATGGGCGGTCTCGTGATGCGTGCCTACATCGCAAAGTACCGGCCGGCCCGGCTCGGCGGCGCCGTGATGCTGGGCACCCCGAACAGCGGCAGCGAGGTCGCCGATCTCCTGAGCAGATCCCGGCTCTATCGCGCGTTCTACGGACCCGCCGGGCTCGAGCTCAGGACTGCGACCCGACCAAACGCCCTGCCCATCGTTGACTATCCCGTCGGCGTGATCGCGGGAAACCGCTTCGTCGATCCCGTCGCCGGTCTCTTGGTTCTGCCGAAGCCGAATGACGGACGGGTCTCAGTGCAAAGCGCGATGGTAGCCGGCATGGCCGACCATATTGTCGTGAAGGCGTCCCATACCGGACTCCCCCGCCACTCCGTCGCGATCGAGCAGACGATCGCTTTCCTGCGCGACGGCCGCTTCCGACGGTCTGAACCTCAAGAGCCGGCTTCGCTACGCCGCTCCTGCGCATAGCGCACCAGCGCCGCGAAGCGATAGATGCCATGCACGAACTTGCCGTAGGGCATGGTGACGATCAGCGCGAACACTGCGCCGAGATGCAACGCAAGCAGCGGCCCCATGGCGGCGGTCTCGCGCAGGAGCAGAAGCAGCATGCCGGTGAAGCCGGTCAGGAACAGCATAGCGATGAAGCCCACATCCATGCCGCAGCGGCTCTCGTCGAGCAACGCCGGATCGCGCCGCATCTTGGCCGCGAACAGGCCGATCGGGCCGATGATCAGGCCGATGCCACCGAGCGTGCCGAGCACCACCGGCAGATCCCACCACGGATACGGCGCCTCGCGGCCCAGCAGATAGTGGTAAAGCGTAGCCACCGACGTCGCGGCGAAGCACAGCAGGAAGCCGTAGAACGTCAGGTGATGATACAGCTTGCGCCGGTCGGTCGGCTTGTCGTCCTCGTTGTAGCAGCCGACGCCGCCGCCATGGAGATAGCGTAGCTCACCAGCGTCGCGCATCGCCTGAAAGATGGAGCCACCGTCCGCACGGCCGCCGATCGGCGGACCGATATCTCGCCAGAAGGCACGCACGCTCATCACCAGCGCGAAGATCGCGTAAAGGAACGCGGCGCTGAACAACGCCGCCATCGCGTTGTGGGGCATCAACTTGTAGAACGCGCCGGGGCCGGCATGCACGCCAAACAGCACGCTGCGGTCGTTCAGGGCCGCGAAGCCGAAGATGAAGGCGGCCATGCTGAGCGCGGCGACGATGCTGATGACGAGACCGTTGCGCGCGAAGGCGCCGGACAGCACCTGCGGCCAGGCATAGGCCGCGTAGGATTCCGCGCGCGCGATCGCCAGCGTCTGCGGGACGTTGACGTTGAATTCGTGCGGCGGCGAAAACTGGCAGTCGACGTAGCAGGCGCCGCAGCCATGGCAGAGGTTGGCGAGATAATTGAGGTCGCCGTCGGAGAAGGCGCGCCGCATCTCCATGGCGGGAAATACCGCGCAAAGACCCTCGCAGTAACGGCAGGAATTGCAGACCGTCATCAGGCGGTCGGCTTCGTCCAAAATTCTGGTTCCGTGCATGGCTTTACTTCGTCAGGCCTTTGCCCTCGAGCCATTTCTGGATCAGGGCCGCGACCTCGAGGTTGTTCTTGTCCATCATCACCATATGCGAATTGCCCTTGATGCCGGCCTGCGGGAGATCGACGATGTCGACGCTGCCCCCGGCCGCCTTGATGGCGTCCGCAAAGGCGATGCCGTTGGCGCGGATCTTGGGCCAGCGCGAATCGCGCTCGATATAGTCGCCGTAGATGACGAGGGTCGGAACGTTCTTCAGCACATCCGCCTTGGCAGGATCGCCGATGCCGGCGGGCTCGATCGCAATCAGCGCCTTGACCTTGTCGGGACGGGCTTGCGCGACCTTGAAGCCGAAGGTGCCGGCCTGGCTGTGGAACAGGAGCACCGAGGGGCCGACGCGATCGATCTCGGCGATATAGGCGGCGATGGTCGCATCGTCGGTCGTGGTCCAGCGCGGTACGTTCTGCTTGACGAAATTCTCGTAACCCTCGACGGGGAACTGGTTGCCCGGCAACAATTTTCGCTTGGCGGGATCGGGATCGTAGGAGTTCGGCCCATCGCCGATGCGGAAACGCTCGAACGGATTGGCCGTGGTCAGGAAGACCGGCTCGCTCTTGAAAATATCGGGGTATTGCGCCCAGCCCGCGCGTCCGCGCTCGACCGCGTCGGAGTTGTAGACCGCCCACCCCTTGCGCAGAAAATAATTCAGCCAGCCTTCGCGTCCGTCCGGCGTGGTCTCGTAGGTGACGCCGGTCAATCCGCCGCCGTGCCACATCAGCAAAGGATAGGCACCCTTCTCGTTGGCCGGCAGGAAATACTGCACGTACATCTGCTCGACCTGATACGTGCCGTTGGGATCGACCTTGGCCGGCACGCCGCCGGGCGCGAACACGACCTCCCTCACCGGCTTGCCCGAGATTTCGACAAGACGCCCACCGACGTGAAACGAACCCATGTCGCGCAGCGTGATCGGCTCGGCCGCGTGGGCGTGGCCGGCGATCAGCAGCGCCGCGATCGAGGCAATGGCAATGCGTGACATGGTTCCTCCCTCGTGTCTTTTCTTCTCTTCGTTCTAATTCTTCGCGTGGCGTGCCGCTTCCCGTCCTGCGATTCGCCCGAACACGCTGCCGATGGTCATGCCCATGCCGGCGGCATAGCCCTTGCCCAGCACGTTGCCCGCCATGATCTCGCCGGCCGCGAACATGTTGGCCGACGGCTTGCCGTCAGCCATCAGCATGCGCGCTTCCCTGGTCACGCGCGTGCCGAGATAGGTGAAGGTGATGCCGGGCCGGACCGGATAGGCGAGATAAGGCGGCGTTTCGATTCGGCGCGCCCAATGGGTCTTCGGCGGCGCGATGCCTTCGGTGCGGCAATCGTCCAGAATAGTATGGTCGAACGTGCCCGGCCGCACCGCCGCGTTGAACTCGGTGACGGTCTTGTCCAGCGCGGCCGGATCGAGCTCGAGCTTGCCGGCGAGTTCAGCCACGGTCTGCCCGGCGATCGGTGGAAACAGTGTCGGCATGAACGAGGTGACGACGGTGGAGTCGAAGATGATATAGGCGATCTGGTCGGGCTGCGCTGCGACCAGGCGGCCCCAGATCGCGTAACGCTTCGGCCAGATGTCCTCGCCCTCGTCGTAGAAGCGCTGCGAATGCTTGTTGACGACGATGCCGAACACGACCGAATCGTGCCTTGTGATGATGCCGCCGTCGAATTTCGGCGCGCGGGCGTCGATCGCGACCGCATGACACTGGGTGGGATCGCCGACCTCTTGAACACCCTTGTCGAGCAGCATCTTCAGGATTGAACCGCGATTGTAGGGCGTGCCGCGGATCAGGAAATTGTCGGCGGCCTCGCCCCAATATTGCTTCAGCCACTCGATGTTGGCCTCAAACCCACCGGCCGCGGCAACCAGCGACGTCGCGCGGATATCGGTTTCGCCGTTGATCGGACGTTTGAGGCTCGCCGACAGGAACATGCCGTCCTCGATCACGAGGTCGGTGACCTCGGCGTCGTATTCGACGTCGACGCCCAGCCGTTCGGCCGTGAGGTAGAGCGCATTCAGCATCGCGCGCCCCCCACCGAGGAAGAACGAGTTGGTGCGGCCGAGGCTCAGCGTGCCGCCGAGCGAGGGCTGCCAGCGCACGCCCTGCTCGACGATCCAGTTCAGAATGTCCTTGGACTCCCGGATCATGTGACGGGCGAGCACCTCGTCGGTCTTCCCGCCGGTGACGCGCAGCAGATCCTCCCAGAACTCGTCCTCGGTGTACGGCCCTGTGAGGATGTCGGTTGCGGCGTCATGGGCGCAGCGCATGTTGCGGGTGTGGCGGGTATTGCCGCCGCGATAGAATTTTGGCGCACCTTCGAGCACGAGCACCGATGCGCCGCCGCGCCGGGCGCTGATCGCCGCGCACAGCGCCGCATTGCCGCCGCCGATCACCAGCACGTCGTATTTGCTGCTCATGCCGTCTGCCCGATCGGACGAAATGGAGACATTCTGCCTGCCGGCGGCTCCGGTCAATGCGAGCCGCCATTGCGTACGTTTGTATACAAAGATATACAGTTTCCGGGCAAGCGGCATCTCTGCATGGGCAGAATGCACATTGCGAGCCCTCGAGGGAACATGGCCAGACGGCCGGCAAAGGCAGGCGGATCGATCGCACGCGGCTCGGGCGTAGCGCTGGGCGAAGCCGTATTCCGCTCGCTCTGCGAAGCGCTCCAGGCCGGCAGCTATCGCGCCGGCGACCGCCTCCGCGAGGAGGAGGTCGCACAACGGCTGAAGGTCAGCCGCACGCCGGTTCGGGAAGCTCTGGGCCGGCTCGCTGCGCGCGGCTTCGTCGAGCCGGCCGGCGGCCGCGGCCTGATCGTGCGCAACCTCGACATCTCCGAGGTGCTCGAGCTCTACGCCATGCGCGAGATCATGGAGGGCGCCGCCGCCCGGCTAGCCGCCGAGCACGCCTCGGCGCCGGAGGTCGATGCGCTCAGGGATATCGAGCAGGCCTTTGTCGAGGCCTCCGCGACCGACGCCGCCGAGATGGCAAGAGAAATGGCAAGACTGAACCGCGCGTTCCACGAGGCGGTCTGCCGTGCCGCGCGCAACCGCTATCTCGACAACGCGTCAGGCGAATTACAGGACTGGATCGCGCTGCTGGGTCCGACGACCTTCACCGTATCGGGTCGCCCCTCGACCAGCCATGGCGAGCACCACGCCATCATCGAGGCCATCGCCGCACGCGATGGCGACAAAGCGGAGCAGCTCGCGCGTGCGCACATTCGCGAAGCGCTGCGCTGTCGGCTAAAATTGTTGCAAAGGCAGTAGCGGCGAGACGCTCACGCCAGCACATCCGCGACGACCGCCTTCAGCACGTCCCGCACATCGCCCGGCCTCAGCCGCACCTGCAAGCCGCGCTGGCCGCCATTGAGATAGACCTGATCATGCGCGAGCGCGCTCTGCTCGATCACAGTCCGCACCGGCTTGCGCTGCCCGAACGGGCTGATGCCGCCGACCTTGAAACCGGTGACGCGCTCGGCCTCCGGCGGCTTCATCATCTGCGCCGACTTGCCGCTGGCGGCTGCGGCAAGCTTCTTCATCGAGACCTCCTGGTCGGACGGGACGACGACGCAGACCGGCTTGCCGTCGACCAGCGCCATCAGCGTCTTCAGGACGCGCGCGGGGTCCTCAGCCAACGCAGCGGCCGCCTGAAGCCCGATGCTCTCGGCGTCGGGATCATAGTCGTAAGTGTGGACGGTGAAGGCGACGCCGGCAGCTTCGAGCGCGCGCGTGGCTGGGGTGGCTTTGGACATGGGCGATGTTTAGCACCGCAGCTGCGAGGCGCGAAGGGACGAGCGCTGCGCAGCCCCTCCCGGCGTCGTCCTGGCGAAAGCCAGGACCCATTGCCCCAGGGAGGTGTTTGGCGAAGACTCTTGGTGCGGTGCTGCGACCAACCACAATCGATGGATCACGCGGTATGGGTCCTGGCTTTCGCCAGGACGACGCCGGGGTGTTGGATGGATCCCTGCGCCGCCTAACGACCGCTGCCGTCCTACTCCGCCGCGTCGCGCATCTCCGCGCGCTCGGCTCTGGCCGCGCAGAATTTGAACTCCGGGATCTTGCCGAACGGATCGAGCGCCGGGTTGGTCAGCAAATTCGCCGCCGCTTCCGCGTAGCAGAACGGCATGAACACCATATTTTCCGGCACGTCGCGATCGGAGCGGACCTTGACCTCGACCGCGCCGCGGCGGGTCTCGAGCCGAATGAAATCGCCGGGCGCAAGCTTCTTCCTGTGCATGTCCTTCGGCGACATGAACGCGACCGCCTCGGGCTCGATCTGGTCGAGCACCTGCGCACGGCGGGTCATCGAGCCGGTGTGCCAATGCTCGAGCACGCGGCCGGTCGAGAGCACCATCGGATATTCGGCGTCGGGGATCTCATCCGGCGGGATGACGTGGGCCGGCACGATCTTGCCGCGGCCGCTCGCGGTCGGGAATCCCGTGGTGAAGATGATCTCGTTGCCGGGCACGTCGGGACCGTCGACGGGATAGGTCACCGCGCCCTCGCGCACCAGCCGCTCCCAGGTGATATTCTTCAGCGACGGCATCAGCTCGGCCATCTCGGTGAAGACCTCACCGGGGCCGGCATAATTCCAGGGCAGCCCCATACGCTTGCCGATCTCCTGGATGATCCAGAGATCCTGCCGCGCATCGCCGGGCGGCTTGATCACCTCGCGTGCGAGCTGCACGCGACGATCGGTGTTGGTAAAGGAACCTTCCTTTTCCGCAAAGGCAGAGGCCGGCAGGATGACGTCGGCATGGAAGGCGGTCTCGGTGACGAAGAGATCCTGCACCACGAGATGATCGAGCATCGCGAGCGCCTGGCGCGCATGCTGCAGATCGGGGTCGGACATCGCGGGGTTCTCGCCCTCGATATACATGCCCTTGATCTCGCCGGCGTGGATTGCGTTCATGATTTCGACCACGGTCAGGCCGCGGACGGGATCGATCTCCTGTTGCCAGACCTTCTCGAAACTGCCGCGCAAATCGTCACGGCCGACCGGCTGGTAATCCGGCAGGAACATCGGGATCAGGCCGGCGTCGGAGGCACCCTGCACATTGTTCTGGCCGCGCAGCGGATGCAGGCCCGTGCCGGGACGGCCGACCTGGCCGGTGATCAGCGCCAGCGCAATCAGGCAGCGCGCATTGTCGGTGCCGTGGACATGCTGGCTGATGCCCATGCCCCAGAAGATGATCGAGGATTTTGCCCGCGCATAGGTTCGCGCGACTTCGCGCAGGGTCTGCGCCGGGACGCCGCAGATCGGCTCCATCTTCTCCGGCGTGAATTCCTTGATCTTCTCCTTGAGGTCCTCGAAGCCTTCAGTGTAGCCGGCGATGTACTGATCGTCGGTCAGGCCTTCGGTGATGATCGTGTTGATCATCGCATTCAGCATGGCGACGTCGGAGCCCGGCTTGAACTGCAAATGCTTGGTCGCGTGACGCGACAGCGTCTGCCGGCGCGGATCCATGACGAACAGCTTTGCGCCCTTCTCCTTGACCGCGTTCTTGATGAAGGTCGCGGCGACCGGATGGTTCACGGTCGGATTGGCGCCGATCACGATGATGACCTCGGCGTCCATGGCTGCCGAGAACGGCGCCGACACCGCGCCCGAGCTCAGGCCTTCGAACAGCGCCGCGACCGATGAGGCGTGGCACAGACGGGTGCAATGGTCGACATTGTTGGAGCCGAAGCCGGTGCGCACCAGCTTCTGGAACAGATAGGCTTCTTCATTCGAGCCCTTCGCCGAGCCGAACCCGGCCAGCGCCTTCACGCCCTTCTCATCGCGGATCTTGACCAGACCCTTGGCGGCGATGTCGAGCGCTTCCTCCCAGCTCGCTTCACGGAAATGCGTGAACGGATTGGCGGGATCGACCTGGTCGTTGGAATCCTTCTTCGCGTTCGGCAACCGCACCAGCGGTTTTGTGAGGCGATGCGGATGGTGGATGTAGTCGAAGCCGAAGCGGCCCTTGACGCAGAGGCGATTGTGGTTGGCGGGGCCGTCGCGGCCTTCCGCATAGATCACCTTCTCGTCCTTGACCTCATAGGTGACCTGGCAGCCCACGCCGCAGAACGGACAGAGCGAGTCGACCTTCTTGTCGGCATAGACGACGCGGGTCTGCTTCTCATCCAGCATCACCGCGGGCATCAGCGCGCCGGTCGGACAGGCCTGCACGCATTCGCCGCAGGCGACGCAAGTGGATTCACCCATGGGATCGTCGAAGTCGAACACGATCTTCGAGCCATGGCTGCGATAAGCCATGCCGATGACGTCGTTGACCTGGACCTCACGGCAGGCGCGCACGCACAGGCCGCACTGGATGCAGGCATCGAGATTGACGCGCATCGCCGGATGGCTGGCATCGGTCTCCCAGCGCTCGGCGGCGGGAAAGCGGCTCTCGGTGACGCCTGTCGTCTCGGCCCAGTGCCAGAATTTGGACTCCGGATCATGCGACGTCTCGCGCGCCGGCTGATCGGCGACCAGCAGCTCCATCACCATCTTTTGGGCTGCGACTGCGCGGTGGCTCTCCGACTTCACCTTCATGCCGACCGACGGCGTGCGTTTGCACGACGCTGCGAGCACGCGCTCACCCTCGATCTCGACCATGCAGGCGCGGCAATTGCCGTCGGGCCGATAGTCAGGCGCGGGCGAATAGCACAGATGCGGGATCTCGCGTCCCTGGCGTTTTGCGACTTGCCAGATCGTCTCGCCGGCGTTGGCTTCGACCTGCTTGCCGTCGAGTTCGAACGTAATCTTGGTCATTCGGCCGCTTCCTTGAACTCGTCAGGGAAATATTTGATCACGGTGGAAAGCGGATTCGATGCCGCCTGTCCGAGACCGCAGATCGAGGCATCGCGCATCGCCTGGCTCAATTCTTCCAGCAGTGCGCGGTTCCAGACCGGCTGCTGCATCAGAGCCGCGGCCTTCTGGGTTCCGACGCGGCACGGCGTGCACTGGCCACAGCTCTCGTCCTCGAAGAACTTCATCAGGTTCAGCGCCGCCGCGCGTACGCTGTCCTTTTGCGACAGGATCACGATCGCCGCCGATCCGATGAAGCAGCCGTATTTTTCCAGCGTGCCGAAATCGAGCGGGATGTCGTCCATCGACGCCGGCAGGATGCCGCCGGAGGCGCCGCCCGGCAAGTAAGCATAGAACTGGTGGCCGTCGGACATGCCGCCGCAATATTCGTCGATCAGCTCACGCACGGTGATGCCGGCGGGCGCGAGCTTCATGCCGGGGTTCTTAACGCGCCCCGAGACCGAGAAACTGCGCAGGCCGTGCCGCTCGTGGCGGCCGTTGCCCTTCCACCAGTCCGCGCCCTTCTCGACGATGTCGCGCACCCACCACAACGTCTCGATATTGTTGATCAGCGTCGGCAGGCCGAACAGACCGACCTGGAACGGATAAGGCGGCTTGTGCCGGGGCAGGCCGCGCTTGCCCTCGATGCTTTCCAGCAGCGAGGACTCTTCTCCGCAGATGTAAGCACCGGCGCCGCGGCGCATATGCAGAGTCGGACCGCCCGCCGGGAGCTTTGCGATCTCGCGCTCGAGGATCTCGCGCGACGCCGGATATTCGTCGCGCAGGTAGATGTAGATGTCGGAGGCCTGCACGACATGCGCGCCGATCAGCATGCCCTCGATGAAGCGATGCGGATCGCTTTCGAGATAGACGCGGTCCTTGAATGTGCCGGGCTCGCCCTCGTCGCCGTTGATCGCCATCAGCCGCGGGCCGGGTTCACCCAACACCGCGCGCCATTTGCGACCCGTCGGGAAGCCGGCGCCGCCGAGGCCACGCAGCGAAGCGTCGTCGAGCCCTTTCAGCAGATCGTCTGTCGGCAATTCACCCGAGCGCAAGCGGTTGAGCAGCTTGTAGCCGCCGTCCGCAACGTAGGCGTCGTAGCCGATATATTTGGGCAGATGCGCGTGGGTGTCGCCGGCCTTCGCCGCCGCCAGCACATTGGCGACGGTCGCATGGTCAACGAAATTGTGGCCGACTTCCGCGGCCGGCGCGGTGTCGCAGCGACCGACGCAGGGCGCACGCACGACGCGGATGCCGGGGCCAGAGGCGCTTTGCAAATCGGCGAGCAACTTTTCGCCGCCGAGCATCGCGCAGGTGAGAGAGTCGCAGACGCGGATGGTCAGCGGCGCGATATCGGGCTCGCCCTCCTTCACGATGTCAAAATGCGCGTAGAAGGTCGCGGTCTCGAACACCTCGGCGAACGCGAGCTTCATCTCGTCGGCGAGCGCGGCGAGATGCGCGGCCGAGATCTGGCGATACTTGTCCTGGATCAGATGCAGATATTCGATCAACAGGTCGCGCCGCCGCGGCTTGTCGCCGAGCAACTGCTCGATCTCATGCGCGGCGGTCGGGTCGACCTGGCGCCCTTTTGGCGTGGCCTTTGCGCGCTTCCGGCCTTGGCCGGGATGCTCGAATTCGCGAACCTTGTGAACGTCGTCGTTGCTGCTCATGGAGACGTCGCGTTCTCTCAAATCTTTCGATGAGTTTAGGCCAGATCGCCTATGCGATCCGCCTTCATTTTTCCGAGTCGCTCAGCGGAACCAGTTCCCGCTGAACAAGCCAAATTCGACGCAACTCTAGCCTCTGGCATGCCAGATGCAAGACAATTTAGAACGTCTCTATAATGATTTAGGAGGCAGGCGGTCTCCCGCCATGCCCCTTTCGCAAACGCCAGGCGGACCCCGATCTCAGGTCTTGCTCATGCACTCTTCGATGTAGAACCAGCGGTCGTCGCCGGCGAGGCCCTTGGACTTCACCTCGGCGCGGCAAGCCTTGAGCTTCGGCTTGTTGGCCGCCCACTTCGCCTTCATGTCTTTCAGCTTCTGCATGGTGAGCTTCATCTTACCAGGCGGCTTGGCATCGGTCGTCGCGGCTGGCGCCGCGGTGGCAGGCGTCGTTGCGGTTTGCGCGGACGCAGTATGAAGGCTTGCGGCCAGCAGCATGGCGGCAAGGCAGATACGAGTGCGAAGCATAAGAATCCCCCTAGATCCCATTCTCAATGATTTGGAAGGCGAACACCGCGGGAAGTTGGCGCCAACTTCCCGCGGGCGATGGGTTTGCGATCAGAGGATCTTAACCGCGCTCTCGAGCGTCTTGTACACGCCCCACACCAGCGGGACGCCGACGAAGAGCCAGAACAGCGCAGCCTTGGTATCAAGGCCACCGGTGCCGATCCCGAACGAGCCTGTCTGAACTGTACTGGCGCCGGCGCCCGCCGCTTGCAGCTTCGCGACTTCGGCCTCGCTCATGTACCATTTCGAGTCGACCGGCTTGATCAGGTAGTTGCAGATGATGCCCGCGATTAGCATCGCACACAGAATGTACATGGTGGTGTTGTAGAGCTGATCACGCGGCACGCCGGCCGCGAGCTGGAACTCGCGGATGTAGTTCACCACGACCGGACCGATGATGCCTGCGGTCGACCACGCCGTCAGCAGCCGGCCATGGATCGCGCCGACGAACTGGGTGCCGAACATATCGGCGAGATAGGCCGGCACCGTCGCGAAACCGCCGCCATACATCGACAGGATGATACCGAAGCCGAGCACGAACAGCGCTTTCGAGCCCATCGCCGCAAAGGTCGGCGCCAGCGCATAGAGTGCGATGCCGAGCACGAAGAACGTGTAGTAGGTGCTCTTGCGGCCGATATGGTCCGACAGCGACGCCCAGAAGAACCGGCCGCCGATGTTGAACAGCGACAGCAGGCCCGCGAAGCCGGCGGCGATCGCCGCGATGGCTGTCTTCTGTTCAACCGAAAGCTGGCCGAAGGCGAGTTCCGGATGACCGATCAGCTTGCCTGCGAAGATCTCCTGAAGCATCGGTGAGGCCATGCCGATCACGCCAATGCCGGCAGAAACATTCAGGGTGAGCACCCACCAAATCAACCAGAACTGTGGCGTCTTGTGAGCGTCACGCAAGTGCACATGATGCTCGGAGATCATCGACTTCTTTTCGCTGGGCGGCGTCCAGCCGTCGGGCTTCCAGCCGGGCGGCGTCACGCGATACGCGAAGGCGCCGATCATCATGAAGACGAAATAGATCACGCCCATCACGACAAAGGTCTTCCAGACGCCGACATCCGTCGGAGTCTTGAAATAATTGACGAGGATGTTCGCAAGTGGTGCGCCGATCATGGCGCCACCGCCGAAGCCCATGATGGCCATGCCGGTCGCCATGCCGCGGCGGTCGGGGAACCATTTGATCAACGTCGACACCGGCGAGATGTAGCCAAGACCGAGACCGACGCCGCCGATCACACCAGCGCCGAGCCACATGATCCAGAGCTGATGGACATAAATACCGAGAGCGCCGATCACCAAGCCACCGCCCCAGCACAGCGCAGCCACAGCGCCCGCCTTGCGGGGACCGGCGCGTTCGAGCCAGCCGCCCCAGATTGCTGCCGAGACGCCGAGCAGGACGAAGAACAGGGTGTAGGTCCAGCCGAGGCTCGCGACCTTCCAGTCGCAGGTCGTGGTGAAGAGTTCCTGCCACAGCGACATATCGGGGCACGCCTTGCTCTGCGTGATCCCGATCGCGCGCGACAGCGGCAGCCAGAACACCGAGAAGCCGTAGGCCATGCCGATGCAGAGATGGATGCACAGCGCAGCCGGCGGCACCAGCCAGCGATTGAACCCGGCCTTGGCGATCGTGCGCTCGCGATCAAGAAAACCCGCACCGGCGCCCGAAATCGATCCAGCGCTTTCAATTGTCGTCATGCATTCCTCCCCTGCGGGCGCCCTTCTGAGCGGCCTGCCGCTAGATCCTGTTCCTCAGCCCATTGCGGTGCAGCCTGTCCCTGCTGCTCCGCACAATCACACGATGCGCGCCAGGATCGTCACACACATCCAAACGTTAACCCCTTACCCCCGAGATCTATGCCCGACGCAGCGTTCAGGCTTCATGCGATGTCCCGTTGCTCCGCGTATCGCAGGCAAGACTCGACCTCCGCGTCTCGGCGGAGGAAGTCAATTGGGGCAGAAGTGATGAGCGATGTCGATAGACAAAAGGTAGGTATCAACCGAGTGACCGCTGGCTAAGTGGGCGGCGCACCATTGATTTTTTCTATCGGCTTATCGGTCTTCTCTATCAAGAACACGATCCGCGCGTCGTTGCGCTCGGTGATCTCCACCGTGCCGCCGGTCTCGCGGATCAGGTTCGGGATGTCAATCACCGACAAGGGATCCGTGCAGTACACCTCGAGCTGATCGCCCGGCTGCAAGGGTTTCAACGCCTTGCGCGTCTTCAGTGCGGGCAGCGGGCATTTCAACCCGGTGAGATCGAGCGTCGTTCTGGTCATCGGCGCAACATGGCGGGAGGGGTCGATGGCGTCAACGCCAAGACAACCGCCAACACTCAGAGCAGATCGGCATAGGACAGGAAACCTACACCCTGCCCCGGCTCGACCTGGGTGATGTCTTCGCCGAGTTCAATGAGACCGTCGGTCTCGACCAACGACGACAACAGGCCGGCGCCTTCGCGCGGGAACTTGATTGCCTCGAGCGCGCCGTCCTGCGCGCGCCGCAAGGACGCCCGAACATATTCGCGCCGGCCGATCTTTTTCTTGTAGGTGAATGCCGCGCGCACCGGGATCGGTAACAGTGGCTCGGCCAGACTGCCCGCAAGCGCCAGCACCGTCGGCCGCACCACATGTACGAAAGTGACGAAACTCGCGACCGGATTGCCGGGCAATCCGATCAGCGGCGTGCCATCGATGATGCCCATCGCCACCGGCCGCCCCGGCTTGATCGCCATCCGCCACAATACCAGCGAGCCGATGCTTTCGACCGCCGCCTTGACGTGATCCTCCTCCCCGGTCGAGACGCCGCCGGTGGTGAGGATCAAATCATGGCTGCTTGCCACCTGCTTCAAGCCATTTGCGAGCGCGTTGCGCTGGTCGCGCAATATGCCGAGGTCGCTGACCGCGCAGCCGAGCCGGCGCAGCATCGCCATCAACATGAAGCGGTTGGAGTCGAAGAGCTGCGAGGTTGCGCGCGGCTCGCCGGGCGAAGCCAGCTCGTCGCCGGTCGAGAACACCGCGACGCGGATGCGCCTGACGACGTCGAGCCTGACAAGGCCGAACGCCGCGGCGAGCGCGACATGCTGCGGCAGCAAGCGCTGGCCGGCGCGCAACGCGATCTGCCCGACCGGAATGTCCTCGCCCGCAGGGCGGACATTGGCGCCCGGCTTCAGTCCGCGCGGCAGCACGATCCTGCCGGACTCGTCGAGGCGGACATCTTCCTGCATGAAGACCGTCTCGGCACCCGGCGGCATCGGCGCGCCCGTGAAAATGCGCGCAGTGTGGCCGGGCTTGATTGCGGCATGCGCAAGACCGCCTGCCTGGATGCGGCCGTCGAGCGGGAGGGCCCGTTCCGCGCTGTCCGGAAGATCCGCGTTGCGCACGGCGTAACCATCGACAGCGGAGTTGGTGAACGGCGGCAGCGGCAGGGGCGCCGCAATGTCGCGCGCCAGCACGCGCCCGTCCGCATCGACCAGCGCCACGGTTTCGAGATCGGCAATCGCGCTGACGCGCGTCGTGATCAGGCCAACGGCTTCGCCGACCGACATCATCGGTCCACCGAAGGCAAAACAATCGTCGGACAATTGCGCCATGGTGCCTCGTCAACGCATCGCCGCGCTTTTCGCGACTGCTTCCTCGACCGGCATCGCCGCGCGGAGCAGCAGCGCCGCGGCAGCCTCGATATCATCGAGATGGACGGTCGGCAGTCGCGTTTCAATGGCGACATCGGCCGCGATCCCGAAAATTCCGGGATCATCGGGAAACAGCAACGGCTTGTCGTTGGCCGCGCGATGCACCTCGATCTTGCGATGCGGCTCGCGCTTGAAGCCTTCGACCACGACGAGATCGACCGCTGACAGCTTGCTCAATAGTTCCGGCAGTCGCGGCTCCGCCGCGCCGCGCAGCTCATGCATCAGGGCCCAGCGATTTGACGACGCCACCAGCACCTCGGCCGCGCCGGCCTCGCGATGGCGCCAGGAATCCTTGCCGGGCACGTCGACGTCGAACTGGCGATGCGCATGCTTGATGACCGAGACGCGCAAGCCCTGCGCGTTGAAATGCGGGATCAGCCGCGCCAACAGCGTGGTCTTTCCCGCACCGCTCCAGCCTGCAAGGCCGATGACTTTCATCACAACGTGATCTCCGCC
>NZ_JADPJG010000005.1:0-108562 GCF_023073335.1 Bradyrhizobium sp. 21 | reverse complement strand
CCCCCCCAGCCGTATCACGCGGCTGGAACCGCCTGGTCCGTCATTGTGAGCATGCTTATATCGGCTTGACCCGAATGTCATGCTAACGTCGCGGCCATGATGAAGATCGACAAAGCCCCGGTGCCCCTGATCGCACCGACCCCCGAAGACCCGCGCCTGACCGAGAGCGTGACCGGGACCGACCAGAGCGGCGCAAAAGTCACGATCAAGGTACCGGTGGAGCGGCCGCTGACGCTCTACCTGAATGCGCAGGAAATCGTCACCATGATGACGATCGGCGACTATCCGGAATATCTGGCACTGGGCTATTTGCTCAACCAGAACATGCTGAAATATAGTGACGCGGTCACCGAGGTCGAATACGACGACGACCTCCAGGTGGTCGTGGTGCGCACCGAACACCACACCAATTTCGAAGCCAAGCTGAAGAAACGCACGCAGACTTCGGGCTGCGCGCAGGGCACCGCCTTCGGCGACCTTCTCGAAGCGGTCGAGAGCGTCGCGCTGCCGAAGGCCGAGCTGCGCACCTCCTGGCTCTACCAGATGACGCAAACCATCAACACCATGCCCTCGCTCTATCTGGAGGCCGGCGCGATCCACGGCTGCGTGCTGTGTAGAGAGGGAGAACCGCTCTGCTATACCGAGGACGTCGGCCGCCACAACGCCGTCGACAAGATCGCGGGCTGGATGTACCGCCACGGCGTCGATGCCTCCGACAAGATCCTCTACACCACGGGACGCCTCACCTCGGAGATGGTGATCAAGACGGTGCGGATGGGGATTCCGATCCTGGTGTCGCGCTCCGGCTTCACCGCCTGGGGCGTCGATCTCGCCCGGCAGGTGGGCTTGACGCTGGTCGGGCGCGCGCGCGGAAAGCGCTTCATCGCACTCGCGGGCGAGGAGCGCATCGTCTACGACCAGAACCTCGCTTACGTCGAGGAGGAGTCGGCCAGGCACAAGCGCAAGGGTGAAGGTGGTGACGACTAGCTTTCCGACCACCCAAGGCGTGCTGCTCGCAGGCGGCCTGGCACGGCGCATGGGGGGCGGCGACAAGCCGATGCGCACCATCGGCGGCCGCACCATTCTGGAGCGCGTGATCGCGCGCCTTTCGCCCCAGTGCAGCGGACTGATCCTCAACGCCAATGGCGATCCCGCGCGTTTCGCCGCGTTCGGCTTGCAGGTCATAGCCGACGATGTCCCCGGCTTTCCCGGCCCGCTCGCCGGCATCCTCGCCGCGCTCGACTGGACCGCGGCGAATCGGCCGGACGTCGAGTGGGTGCTCAGCGCCGCCGGCGACTGCCCGTTCCTGCCGCGCGATCTCGTGGCGCGCCTGCACGAAGCGCGAGAACGGGAGAGCGCGCAGCTCGCGGTCGCCGCATCAGGCGAGCAGTCGCATCCGGTGATAGGCTTGTGGCGCGTTGGCTTGCGCGGCGAGCTGCGTCACGCGCTGGTCGTCGAGGATCTCCGCAAGATCGATCGCTGGACCGCGCGCTACCCGCTCGCGACAGTGACGTGGCCGACCGAGCCGCTCGATCCGTTCTTCAATGCCAACACGGTCGAGGATATCGCGGAAGCCGAGCGGCTGGCCGCGCTGGACGCAACGTCTCAATAAAGTTGCGACTTGAGGCAGCCAAGGCCGTTCACTGGACTGTCCCTGTTGAACGGCGGTGGCGAACGCCGCATCGCCGGTCGTCTAGGCCGGCCGAAATCCGGACCGCTCCAGCGCAGCGCGGGCCTCGTCCGAGCCGAGCGCATCGAGAAAAGCCCGCACCGCCGGGCGGTCTTTGCGCGCCGTCACCAGCGCAAAATCATAATGCTCTTCCGCGAGCGGAATGAAACCGAGGCCGACCGCATGGGCGACCGGCGCAATGGTCATGCCCCAGTCGGCGCGGCCCTGCGCGATGGCGGCAGCCACTGCGTTGTGCGAGCGCGGCTGGTTCCAATAGCCTTCCGGGCGCGCACCACCAAGCAGCCGGTCGATCAGGATGCGCGTGCCGGCGCCCTGGTTGCGGTTGACCATGATGCAGGCGGAATCGGCGAGCGCGGCGACGACCGCGTCCTTCGCGTCCTGGCCTTCGAAACGCTTGTCGCCCTTGCGGAAGACAATGCCCTGCATTCGCCGCCAGCCCGGGACGAGCTCCAGTCCCTCGACGAGGTAGGGCGTGTTGTAGGTCTCGCTCTTGTCGTCGAACAGATGGATCGGCGCCAGATCGCATTCGCCGCGTTTCGCCGCCGCGAGCCCACCGAGACTGCCGACCGCGATCGAACGCACGGTGAGGCCGGCATGGGCGAGTTGCGCGGTGACGAGATCGAGGCCAGTGCAATGGCTGCCGACGATGACGAGATCGGGTACCCGCACATGCGGCGTGAACAGCGTCACCTCGGCTTCGGTCCCTGCCGGCATCTGGTCGGCAAGCGCGTCGATGCGCAGAAAGCCGTCGGCCTGCGAGAACGACGTGATCGCGCCGGACCCCTTGCCGGAGGGATAAGCGATCAGGCCGTCCTTGCCCTCGACCAGCGAGACCATGACGAATTCGGTACGGCCAAGCTCCGAAGCAATTCGCACCGGCACGGTCGCGCTGACCTTGGCGTCGGAGCGCGGCGGCAGTCCGGCCATCCTGCGCAGCACCGGCACGATCATGTCGTGGAAGGTGAACATCGCCGAGGTCGGAAAACCCGGCAGGATCACCACCGGCTTGCCATCGCACACCGCAAGACACAACGGTTTGCCGGGCTTGAGCGCAACGCCATGCGCGATGATGCCGGGCTCGCCGAGCCGGTCGATGATGCGGTGAGAGAGATCGCCCGCGCCTTTTGAAGTGCCACCCGAGAGCACCAGCATGTCGGAATCCGCAAGCGCGCGGCGCATGGCGGCTTCGAGCTTGGCTTCATCGTCAGGAATGGCGCCGAGGAAAAACGCCTCGCCGCCGTTCTCGTCGATCGCGGCAGCGACGATGGCGCCGTTGGTGTCGTAGATAGCAGCGGGTGCGAGCAACTCGCCAGGCTGAACCAATTCGTCGCCGGTGGAGATGACTGCAACGCGCGGTTTTCGCGCGACAGTCACGTCTGCAATGCCGCAGGCCGCCAGCATGCCGATCTCGCGCGAGCCGATGAGCGTGCCGGCCCGCAGCAGCGCCTCGCCGCGCGCGATGTCGGATCCTGCATAGGATATGAATTGGCCGGGCGACGCAGCGCGACGGACTTCGATCGCGTCGGGGCCGGCCGGTTGGGTGTGCTCGACCATGACCACGGCATCGGCGCCGCGCGGCAGCGGACCCCCGGTCGCGATCGGCGTTGCGCTTCCCGCCGCCACTTGCAGCGCCGGTGCGGTGCCGCAGTGAATGGTCTCGCCGTTCAGCCGGAGGCGAACCGGTGCGCCCTCGCCAGCGGCTGTAAGGTCCGCCGAGCGCACCGCAAAACCGTCGACATTGGACCGGTCGAACGGCGGCACGTCGATCGGCGCAGTGATGTCTTCAGCGAGCGCCGAACCGAGCGCATCGGCAAGCTTGCGGGATTCGCTCGGGATCGCGCGCGGGAACAGCGCGGCCTCGAAGCGTGCCAACGCCTCCTCGCGAGAAAGGATCTTGAGGAACTGCTCCTGTTCGAGCGCGCTGCGGACTTGCGACTGCGGGATCGTCGTCATGCCAAACCCATATCATTCCCGCATCAGATAGGCATCGACCGGCGCACCTGCCGCAAATCCCTCGTGGCCGGCGGGAACGAGCAGCCATGCATCGGCACGTGCAATTGCCTGGAGCGGCCATTCGCTGACCGCAAGCGGCACCCACGCATGATGTTCCTCGGCCAGCAGGGCAATTTCAGCGATGCCGACGCTGGATGTGATTTTTCGTGCGAGCGGCAGGGTCGTCTGTCGACGCGGCAGCCGCGCCGACAGACGATCGACGAGCGGGAGCACGAGCGCGAACCAGGCCGCGAGCGCATGGTCCGGCGAACCGGGCAAGGCGACGACAGAAACCCGCCCGAGCCGCCCGACCGCGGCGGTGCGTCCGGGCTGAAGCGCAAGACCATGGGCGATCACATCACCACGCTGGGCCAGCGCGGTGACTGCTGCATCGTGGCGGCCGACACCGCTGCCACCAACCGTCAGCAGGAGATCGCAGGTGGGAGTGCCGAACGCCTCCGCGATCGATACCGCGTCTCGCGCGCCAGCCTCTTGCGTTTGCACATCCAGCCCTGCGGCGCGCGCGATATCCGCAATCAGATGCATGGTCACCGTTGCGCCCGATACATTGACAATGCGCAGCCGCGGACGGCGTACGCTCAGCTTTTCAACACCGGCCGCGCGCGCGAGCAGCAGAGCGGCAGGACTGACCGGATAGCCTTCCGGCGCGGCAGGCGTGCGTCCGTCGATGTCACTTCCAGCGCGCCTGACGCCCTGCCCCG
The DNA here is from genome assembly GCF_023073335.1 of Bradyrhizobium sp. 21. Taxonomy (GTDB): domain Bacteria; phylum Pseudomonadota; class Alphaproteobacteria; order Rhizobiales; family Xanthobacteraceae; genus Bradyrhizobium. Next base: position 104,158 of record NZ_JADPJG010000005.1, on the reverse strand, counting down.
GCACGCCCTCAGCCAGCACCTGGGCGAGCGGACCAGACACCTCGACGGTGTCGGCATCGAGCACACAGTCGCATCCCGCCGGCATCGCGTCGCCCGCATCGACCCAGGCCGGCGCGATTGTCAGAAGCAGCGGTGAATAGGAGGACGCGCCGACCAGATCATTGGCGCACAATGCCCAGCCGTCCGCGGCAGCGACGTCGCGAGGCGGATGGGCCGCAAGCAGCGCCGTACCCGCCGCGATGCAGCCGGCCGCTTCAGCCAGCGGCAACACCACCGGCGCGAGCGGATCAAGCCCTTTCAGCAACGCCGCGAGCGCGGTGTCGAGCGGCGTCAGCGATGGCGGCAGGCGCTGGGTCATGCACCATGGTGGACCATGCATCGCCTGGTTTGGCAACCGCCGGCGATGCGAACGTCAGCCGCCCGACTTGTCCGCGTTGGGGAAGAACAGCTGTTGGCCGTCGACCTTGTAGCCGGCGATCGCCGCCTGCCCTTCGGGCGAGATCAGCCAGTCGACGAAGGTCTGCCCCGGTTCTTTCTTCACGTTCGGAAACTTCGCGGGGTTCGCCAGCATCACGCCGTACTGATTGAGCAGCCGCTTGTCGCCTTCGACGACGATGTCGAGGTCGCCGCGCTCCTTGAAGGTGATCCAGCTACCGCGGTCGGACAGCACATAGGCATTCGCCGTGCGCGCGGCGTCGAGGGCTGAGGCCATGCCCTGCTTGGCTTCGCGGTACCAGGCGCCCTTGACGCTGGCAATGTCGATGCCGGCGACGATCCAGAGCGCGAGCTCCGCGGCATGCGTGCCCGAGCCATCGCCGCGCGTCACGAACGGCGCGCCCTTGGCCTCGATCGCCTTCAGCGCGGTCGCGATGTCCTTGCCCTTCACACCGGCGGGATCGCTCTTCGGGCCGATCAGCACATAGTCGTTGTACATCACGTCGAAGCGCTTCACGGCAAAGCCGTCGGCGACGAATTTCTCCTCCTGCGGCCGCGCGTGCATCAGCACGACGTCGACTTCGCCCCTTCGTGCCCCATTGAGCACCTCGTCCGCGCGCCGCGCGGTCACCTTGACATCGATGCCGGTTTTGTCGCGGAAGATCGGCAGCAGATAATCGAGCAGGCCGGATTCCTGCGTCGATGTGGTCGTGGCCAGGACGATCGCGCGATCCTCCGCGGATGACGCTGCAACGCCCGCGGCGAGACCGCAGAGAAGCAGGAGTGCAACGGACAGGCGGCGGACGGCCATGATCAGGTTCCCATTGGCTATGAAGCGATCATGATGATGATCGATTACGCCGCACTCGTGACGCGTTTGCTCATTGCGCTCTCCACTCGGGACATTTCGGCAATGCGTCGAGCGGCCGCGACCGCCGCAAGGCCGGCACCACGCGAGCGATTCAGGATCGTTCACCAAAGCAGACATCGCGCTTGAGGATGTGTTGCAAAGCAGCGAGATGATCAGGCATGGTCATTGCGGACAAAACTTGAAATGCAGAATTCGACCTGCGTCGAGCGCTAAAAAGAAGCAAGAATTTGCATAGGAATGCAGGATGGAATTCCTGACGACCAGCGAAGCCGCCGACTATCTTCGGCTCGGCGAACGCAAACTATATGAACTCGTCACCACCGGTGCGATCCCCTGCACCAAGGTGACCGGAAAGTGGCTCTTCCCGCGCCATGAGCTCGATCTCTGGGTGCTGTCCGGACTGGCGCGTCCGGCCGGCATGCTGATCGCGGAGCCGCCCCCGGTGGTGGGCGGCAGCCAGGACGAACTTCTGGATTGGGCCTTACGCGAATCCGGCTCCGGTCTGGGATCGATGAGCGAGGGCAGCGCGCGCGGGCTCGAGCGCCTCCAGCGCGACGAGGTGATGGCGGTGGCAATGCACTTCCACAGCCTCGACGCCGACGGCAATCTTGCCGCTGACGCCAGCGTGACGGCTCTGCGGGACGCTCCGGACCTGCATGATGCATTGCTGGTCGCGTTCGTGCGCCGCGAGCAGGGTCTCGTGCTGTCGCCGGGCAATCCCAAGCGGCTGCGCGGCCTCTCCGATGTGCTCGCGCTCGGCGCCAGGATGGCGATGCGGCAACAGGGCACGGGCGCGCAGATGCTGCTCGACGTGCTGCTGACGCGCGCCGGCGCCTCGACGCGCGATTTGCGACGGATCGAGACGCCGGCCCTGACCGGGCCGGATCTCGCCGAAATCGTCCGCGCTGGACAAGCCGATTGCGGCATCGCGACGCGTGCGGCGGCGCGCTCGGCCGGCCTCGATTTCGTGCCGTTGGTCTGGGAGAATTTTGACCTCGCGATGCGGCAGCGCAGCTATTTCCGCCCCGCCATGCAGGCCTTGATCCGGTTTCTGAGCGAAAAGCGGCTGCTGCAGCGCGCCGAGGAGCTCACCGGCTACGATCCCTCGCCCGCCGGACAAATCCGCTTCGCGGCCTGACGTTGACGCCCGCCCCCAAATAGTTGCAAAAGAAACCAATTCAGCCGGGCCATACCCGGGGAGCAACACCGGCCAACGCGCCGGATCAGGGGAGGACAAGCGTGACGCCAACGAGATTTGGACTGCCGGTCGCTGCCGTCTCTGCAGCGACGTTTCTGGCGGCAACGCTGCTGCCGGCTACAGCGTCGGCGCAGGTGTCCGACGACGTCGTCAAGATCGGCGTGCTCACCGACATGAACGGCCCGGCCTCCGCGCCGACCGGCCAGGGCTCGGTGACGGCGGCGCAGATGGCGATCGACGATTTCGGCGGCACCGTGCTCGGCAAGCCGATCAGCATCGTTGTCGGCGACCACCAGCTCAAGGCCGACATCGGCGGCGCGATCGCGCGGCGCTGGTACGACGTCGACCAGGTCGATCTGATCGTCGACGTGCCGGTCTCCGCGGTCGGGCTCGCGGTGCAGAACATGGCCAACGAGAAGAAGCGGCTGTTCATCACCCACTCCACCGGCACCGCGGATTTCCACGGCAAGTTCTGCTCGCCCTATGCGATCCAGTGGGTGTTCGACACCCGCGCGCTTGCGGTCGGCACCGCGGACGCCGTGGTCAAGCGCGGCGGCGACAGCTGGTTCTTCATCACCGACGATTATGCCTTCGGCCATTCGCTGGAGCGCGACGCCTCGGCGGTCGTGACCGCCAATGGCGGCAAGGTGCTGGGCTCGGTGCGGCCGCCGCTGGCAACCCCCGACCTCTCTTCGTTCGTGCTGCAGGCGCAGGCCTCCAAGGCCAAGATCATCGGCATCGCCGCCGGTCCCCCCAACAACATGAACGAGATCAAGACCGGCTCGGAGTTCGGCGTGTTCAAGGGCGGCCAGCAGATGGCGGCGCTGCTGGCGCTGATCACCGACATCCACGGCCTCGGCCTGCAGGCAGCGCAAGGGCTATTGCTGACGACCTCGTTCTATTGGGACCTGGACGACAAGACCCGCGAATGGTCGAAGCGCTACTTCGCCAAGATGAACAAGATGCCGTCGATGTGGCAGGCCGGCGTCTATTCGAGCGTGATGCACTATCTCAACGCCATCAAGGAGACCGGCACCGACGATCCGCTCAAGGTCGCCGCGAAGATGCGGGAAAAGCCGATCGAGGATTTCTTCGCCCGCAACGGCAAACTGCGCGAGGACAATCTGATGGTGCACGACCTCTGGCTGGTGCAGGTGAAGACGCCGGAGGAGAGCAAATATCCGTGGGACTATTACAAGATCCTCACGACGATCTCGGGCGACAAGGCGTTCGGCCCGCCGGACCCGGCGTGTGCGATGGTGAAGAAGTGAGATTGGCGAATGGCGAATAGGAAGTAGCGAATGGGGGACGCTTCCATTCGCTATTCGCGACTCGCCATTCGCTATTTCACCACGCCGATCTCGCGAAAATACTTCATCACGCCGGGATGGATCAGCTCCGGCTTCGGCGCGGCCGCCACCGTGTTCGCCGCTGTCGTCTCGCAGGCCTGCGCGAGCTGCTTGCAGAAAACCGCCTCGGCGCCATGCAGGGTCTTGGCGAGGCGATAGGCGACATCGTCGGGCAGATCCTCGCGCGTGAGGACAAAACTCCAGGAGCCGAGCGAGGCGATCGGCTCGGACTGTTTCGGGTAGCTGCCGGCCGGCACAGTCAGCGGCTTCAAGAACGCATGCTTGGCGCGGATGCGGGCGATCTCCTCGGCACTGGGTGCAATGAAGCGCGCCCCTGACGCACTCGATGCCACCGCGGCAAAGCCGGGCCAGCCGATTCCGGCGCCCCAGAGTGCTGCGACACGTCCGTCCTCGACCATCGCGGGGCCGTCGCCGGCGCGGTCGAGATAAACAGCCTTGAAATCCTCGTCCTGCTTCAGGCCGAGACCATCGAGCACGTAGCGCGCCAGGATCGGCAGGCCGGAGCCCTTGGCGCCGAATGCGACGGGCTGACCGACGAGATCGCGGATGGTCTTGTACGGACTGTCCGCGCGCACCACGAACATGCCAGGGTTGGAATAGATCGCGGTGAGGATCTTCAATCGCACCGGCGCACGGCCGATGCCGGCGAAGGCTTCATAGGCCGGCTCGCCCGCGACCAGAGCGAGATCGAGCTCGCCCTTCTCCAAGAGCGGAATGTTCTCGTTGCTGCCCTTGGTGTTGCGCGGGGCGATGATCACTTGCGGATCGGCCGCGTTCATCGCTTGCGCAAAGGCGTTGCCATAGAGCGGAAAGCCGCCGCCGGGCGTCGCGGTGCCCAAGCTGATCGTCAGGCTAGGTGTCGTGGTCGGAATGGCGTTGCCTCCGGTTTGAGCGGCGGCGGGGCTTGAAAGCAGCGCCGCGCCGAGAACAAGGGTGATCGCGAATCTCATGGTCGGTCCCGGCGGGGGCGCGTCAACATCGACTTGCGGCGATGTAGGCAGCGCCCCGATTTTGTGAAAGCATGCAGTCCAACGACAATAGAACAATGGGAGGCGTCATGTTGCGAATTTTGCGTAACAGTGTTTTCGGGCTGGTTTTCCTTTCAACGCTGTTGGGCGCCGCACCTCCCGCCTCCGCCGCTTATCCCGACCGTCCCGTGCACTGGATCATCGGCTTCTCCGCTGGCGGCCCGGTCGACATCGTGGCGCGGATTATGGCGAACTGGCTGTCGGACCGCTTCGGCCAGCAATTCATCGTCGAGAACCGCGCCGGCTCCGGCGGCAACATCGCGGCCGCTGCCGCCATCAACGCAGCCCCGGACGGCTACACGCTGCTGTTCGTCGCGCCCAACAATGCGATCTCGACCTCGCTCTACAAGAAGCTGCCGTTCGACTTCCTGCGCGACACCGTGCCGGTCGCGAGCATCATGCAGCTCACCAACATGCTGGTCGTCTCCAACGCGTTCCCGGCGAAGACGGTTCAGGAGTTCATCGACTACTGCAAGGCCAATCCCGGAAAAATCTCCTTTGCCTCGTCCGGCAACGGCACCTCGGTGCACATGTCGGCGGAGCTGTTCAAGGTGATGACCAAGTGCGACATGGTGCACGTGCCCTATCGGGGATCTGCGATCGCCTTCCCCGACATCATCTCCAACAAGGTGCAGCTGATCTTCGACAACCTTCCCTCCGCGATGGAGCAGGCGAAAGGCGGCAATGTCCGCGCGCTCGGCGTCACCTCGCCGCAGCGCTGGCCGAGCGTGCCCGACGTGCCCGCGATCGCCGAGACGTTGCCCGGCTTCGAATCGGTCGGCTTCTACGGCATCTCCGCGCCGAAGGGCACGCCGCCCGAGATCGTCGAGCTCCTCAACAAGGCCGTCGACGAAGCGCTGAAGGACCCCAAGTTGATCGCCCGTCTCGCCGAGACCGGCGGCATCCCCAAGCCGATGACATCAGCCGAGTTCGGCAAGCTGGTCGCGGACGAGACCGAGAAGTGGCGGAAGGTGGTGGAGTTCGCCGGGGTGTCGGTGGACTAGCGCTGTGGAACTGCCGCGCGCCTGCAGCGCGCCGACGCGACATCGGAGGGGATCGGAAGACCCCTCCCAACAAAATGTGCGAAAACAACCCCATGCACAGTAGAAACATCGAACGATCACAAGGGGTTACGGAATCGAAAAAACGAGCCCCCGCTGGCGCGATTGCCAGAGGGCGGGGCGAAGGCTCGGCGAGGTGGGCTTGCGCCGTCGGGCAAAACAGGACTATAACGGCATCATCGCATAATTCGGGTTTTCAAAAATACCAGGTGTTGCCGCGCCGGCGTTTCCATCCGCCAGACCCAGCATTGCACCCCCGCCTCCGTCCCTGTAAACGAACCGCGCACCGTTGCCGGCCGCCTCTAGCGGCCGTCTCGCGGCGGGGCCTGTAGCTCAATGGTTAGAGCCGGCCGCTCATAACGGTCTGGTTGCAGGTTCGAGTCCTGCCGGGCCCACCACGCTTCGCGCCGGAGCAGCCCGAAGGCGAACTGCGCGGCCCGCGAGCTTCGGCTCGGCAACCTCCCAATTTCGTTTGTGTCCGTCCATCGGATGCTTGGCGTTTGGCTGCGCGTGTGTAAACTGAATTGCAACCGACGCGTTACTATCTCAACTGGCGCGCACCGGTGTTTACGATACTTGGAGGCGTTGTGCTGATCATCCATTTGTCTGACATCCATTTTCGCAAGTCCGAGGTTGAAACTACACAGGACCCCAATTTCCACCTCCGCAATGAATTGCTGCGGGACGTAGAATCTTTCTGTGCCCGTCTTGGTACGCCAGCGATCATCATCGTGTCAGGCGACATCGCTTTTGGTGGACACAAAGACGAATACATATTTGCGACCAAGTGGCTTGCCGATCTCTGCAGCCGCTGCAAGACGAAGATGAGTTCCGTTTTCGTTATTCCAGGCAATCATGATGTCGTCCGAGCTACCGCGGACAAAATCATGGTCCAGACGTTGCACAAAGACATAAAGAGCGCGTCCGATATTTCACTGGACGCAGTTATAAGAGGATTTCTCACTGACAAAGATGGCGCTCGCCTTCTCTATGAAAGCCTCGACAATTACAACGCATTTGCGAACCAGTTTCTGTGCGACTTGCTACCTCCCGATCGTACCCGCACATTCAGGGACCTGCCCTTAAACGACGGCTCTATTCTCCGAGTTTGGGGTCTAAACACCGCCTTCGTCTCAAGCACCGCAGACAAGGAAGGCGATCTATTCGTCGACCCGTCCAGCATGCAGATCACACGGGAAGCCGGCGTCACTAATTTTGTTCTGGCGCACCACCATTTGTCGTGGCTCCGGCAAAAGCAGTCGTTTGAAGATCATCTGAACGACGTGGCTCCCGTACAGCTCTTCGGTCACGTCCACGCCAATCGGATCATCATGGAACGAGACTGGGTGCGACTTACTGCGAGCGCGACACAGCCAGACCGTCACGAGGCCGCATGGGAGCCGGGATACAATATTATTGAGGTGACCGTAGACCGCGAAGGCGCGGAACGCCGGCTGCATGTTCAGGCTCATGTACGCATCTGGCAGACCGCTCCGGGCGGCTTTCGTGCTAAAGAAGACACGAGGAAGCGTTCCAAGGGCGGCGAGGCAAAGTATGTCTTTGAGCACTGGATTGAATTAGAGCCTTGGGAGGCCAGCCATGCCACATCTGCTCCAGCGGCACCAACGGAGCGAGCCAATATCGATGCCCCTAATCCGGCAGCCCCGAGTGTCGAAGTGATGACCGCTATGCGCGATATAGGCGTTCGCTTCTACCAGCTATCCTTCAGCAAGAAGTCGGAGATTGCCGGCCGGCTCGAACTGCTGGAAGAGGAAGATACCAGTCAGCCTGATTTCGAGCGGTTTCGTCGGGTATTCTTGCGAGCGCACGAGCGCAAGAAGTTAGACGATCTAAAGCGCGCGATTGAAGAAGCCGAGAAAGGCTGAGGAATAATGACCAAGCTCAACTTCGCCGACAGATACGCACAAGCCAGTCTTTCTCCCGGAGGGGCACTCATTGCATCCCGTCAGGCACCCGCCGATCGAATCTTAAAAGGAATAACAGTTCCACGCATCTTTGATCTCGTACAGCTATACTTTGGGCAGCCTGATCTTGACCTTGCTTGGCTGCGCGACGAGTTCATCCAAGAAGACGCCGCCTTTAGCCTGGTCAACAATCAGCGGGAGTGCATCGTTCTGGCAACAACGATGCTGGAGGCTCAGGTTGCCGAGGGGGACAGCCATACCCTTTTGGCGCTTATTACAACTTCCGTCTCTGGCAAGCGTGGTGCAGCAGAGTCCGACTGGCTTCTCGATCAAGCTAAAACCAAGTTTTTGGAGGAGGCGGTCGCTGCACGCTTGCCAGAAAACATTGAGCCCAATCTCAAACTGGCTAATGCTCATCCGAAGCTCTCCGAGGAGCTCGCTGCATCTCCCGTCAACGATTGGCCCAGCCTGCTTGGGAACTTGGGGAAAGTTCGCACTGAGGCTTCTGAGGCGAGCAAAGCCATCGCCACTCAGACTTCGACGGCGTTAGGCGCAATCAGAGAGCAGTTGAAATATATGCGGGAAGAGACCCAGATGCTCTGGTGGCTCTTCGGCGAGCATAGTCGCACGTTTAACCGCCCATTCAGTTCCTATTCATCAGGTGCAGCCGCCGTTGTGGCCGCAGTAGACTTGGGCGATCTAACCACCGCTTCTGTCCTCGGCCCGGTTGCAGCTCCAGCCATGCTGGAACGCGTGCTACGCCTCACAAATATGGAAGTGGATAGGAAGTACAGCCTAGCCGACGTTTTGGACGGGATTGAGCCCAACGAGCTTCGGACGCTGAAATCCTTCGGAGATCAACCGCCTCGCATATTCCCGGTCATGACGGCAATCAAGAAGGCGCAGGACGGTCCTGGCGCCTGGCACGGGGCATTCGAGAAGTTGACTGGCATCAAGGCAACCACCGAGTTCGCGCCCCTCGAACTTGCAACCCAGATATATTACGAGCATCTTCTCGGACAACTAACGTGACCGACATCGAAGAAAAAAGCGACGTAGACGTCTTCGAGGAAACGAGTTCGAAGGCGCCCGGAGATGAAGATCGGGATTGGGTAAGGCTCCCACGCTGCGACCTGCTATCGATCGAGGAGGCGGACGAGCTGCTTCGCTGGCGGCCGGCGACGTTGGTGGCCGTCGTTGGCGAGCGGAAAAGTGGAAAGACCACTTTGATCACGGAGATATACGAGCGCTTCCTCCGTGGCCCGTTTGCCGGCCAGCTATTCTGCTACAGCCAAACTCTTCTTGGATTTGAAAAGAAAAGCTACCCATCTAGGGCAGACTCGCGAGCCGACAAACCCGATACGGCAAGAACATCGACGCAAGACGGCCTTCGCTTCTTTCATCTGGGGCTCGTCTCAAGCTCTGCTAGCCAGCGCGCCGATCTCCTTATTACCGAGCGAGCGGGCGAGGTATATAGAAACGCCCGGGATCGGCCGGCAGAGAGCAAAACGCTCATGGAACTAGCAAAGGCAAGGACGGTCGTATTCATTCTTGATGGTGAGCGGGTTGGAAATGACAAAACTCGAGCTGAGGCCTTCGCTTCGATCCGCGGCATGATCAGAGCTTTTTCTGACGCAGGCAGCATTTCCGTCGGAGCAGAGATTCAGTTGGTAACAACCAAGGTCGACTTGCTATCCGGAGATGCTGCGGCAGAGGCTCTTACAGCTCTATCAGAGTTCGAAGACCGGCTCTTCAGGTCTTATTCCGGACGGTTTGCGAAAGTCACGTATTGGCGAACCGCGGCAAGGGATCCGAAAGGCCAAATGGAGCCAGCCTGGGGGGTTGCCCCTGTCTTGCAGAGTTGGGTCGATCCACCCCGCCTGCCGCGCGGTCCCACTCCAGTCATTCCTAAGCTTGATGACGAATTTGATCGACTGCTGTTACGTCGAGGCCAATCAGCATGAATCCTAACTTTGTAATCATCGGCCTTCCAGCATCGGGAAAGACGACCTTCTTGGCCGCACTTTGGCACCTCATCGAAGCCGATGAGACGGATTGTCGACTAAAGCTTGATCGCTACGAGGGCGACCTCAAATATCTCAACTCAATTGCGGAAGCGTGGCGGACATTCAAGAAAGTGCCACGAACTTCGCAAGTCGGCGACATCGATGTCGCAATTCATTTTGTTGATTCTCAAACTGGCTCTAAGGGGCGCGCTTTTTTTCCGGACTTGGCTGGGGAGGCTTTCGACGTCCAAGTGGAGTCCCGTCGATGCCGCCAAGTTTTCCGCAAGAATGTCGATGCCGACGACGGGATCCTGCTTTTCATCAGCGCAAACGCGAATCAGGATGGCCTTTCAATAGTCGAGCTCAATTCGATGATGCCTCCGGAAGATTCCGAACGGCCTCCGGTTGCTGCAGAACCTAGCGCCACTATGCCTCCCGTCAGCGAAAGCGGCGACGAGAGGGATCCGAGTGCCTCTGTGCAAGCCGAGTGGGAACCAAAAAAAGTCCCCGTCCAAGTACGCATAGTTCAGATACTGAGCGACTTGCTTCGATCGCCTTTTGCTCCAAGAAAGCGGCAATTGGTCGTGATTCTGTCGGCCTGGGACGTCGTCGCATCCACCATGCAGACTCCATCAGGATGGCTGGCCGCCAACATGCCGTTGGTTGATCAGTTCCTCCAGACCAATGACGATTCGTTCTCCGCGCAGATTTACGGAGTATCGGCGCAGGGCGTTAGTCTGGATAACAGCGAAGCTGTAGACCGGGCGGCAAAACTACCGCCAAGTCACCGGATTTCTATCATTGGACCATCAAGGAGTGGTCACGATATAACGGAGCCCTTGGCCTGGCTAATTTCGACCAAGTGACGGTGATGCCGAGAATAGACAACTGCATTTTTGGCTACAAAGACGGACACCGTCTACTGGCGTCGTCAATGAAGATCGACGCCGAATCGGCCTCCCAACTCACGCTGCTCAGCGATCTTGCCCCCAATGCGCGCTTTGGTTCGTCTGATGGGTACTGGACCGGCTTCCCGTTTCCGAAATTGGACCGTTACGCGCTGATGAGGACGTGGCCGGCGCCAGAAATGTCCCGACCTGGATGCGTATGGACACATGCCCTGCTGGTCGAGACCTCGCTGTTTGAATACGTAAACGATCTCTCGCAGCTCCGAGAACTCGCACGCCGCCCACAGCGTCCGCACGACCTAGCCTTCTATGAACAGCCAGTCGATTCAGGGGTGGTTACTTCGGCTGTCGGGCGTCGGGATTACTCTTCAATTCCAATTGAGCGACCAATAGTAGCAATACTCGACAACCTCTATGGTTCTGAAGAAGGCGCAATCGGGATCGAAAAGCCCGGCGATCTTGAAGACGAAATTTTCGCCATATGGTCTCAACAATGGCCAAGGTTGAGGCGAAATTTTCGATTTCAGACGGCCGCCGCTGACGACGTCGGCGTGGTTCGCTCACCATTTGACCTTCGGCTCCAATGGCCTCTTTCTGCAAGCTCAAAGCTCTCTTCGTCTTACCCGGAGGAAGTGCCGACATGGCTTGATGCGGCAGCCATGGACCTAAGCGGCCCCGCTCACGAGTTACGCCGCTTCCTTTGGCGCTTCGGCAAAGACGTTAAAAAGCAACGCGGCTCCTTCAGGCCTCTCTGCGAGATATTCGTAGCAGGACTGCAGTCTGCCGGAAATCATTCTGACACCGATCTCGTGCGGTCAATTTCTAATTGGTTTACCACCAGAGATGACGCTCCTACGCTGAAACGATCCGTCGTAGATGGCGAAGTTCTACCGAAGTACCAACTTGACGTCCTTTCGTTTCTCTTGAAGGAAGACAGAGGCCAAGCATTTCCGCTTCCAAGTACAGAAGGCATCGGCCGCCTCGTTAATTTTTGGCCTGAAGAAGCTGACAAGATGCTCGGTCTGGCCGAGTACGCCGTCTCTGAAGACGGCAACTTAGCACTTTCCATTACAGGCATAGTGCTTGGTCTTATTCCAGCGTCGAACTTCTGGGCGGTCACCAGAAATTTCCCAAAGGTCCGGCGACGGATGCTCGAAAGTCGACCCGAGCTGTTGGATACGGATGAGATCTTGGAACTCGATTCCGCGTCCCTCTCTAAGTTCATTCAGGCAGCGCCGGTCGACGACCAAGTTGGTGCGGCCCTAGTAAGGAAATTTCTCCATCATTCGAACTACGAAGTCGCCGAAACGGTGCTTCAGCATTTCCCCACAGTTGCTGTAGTCGAACTAATCTCCGAAGCAAACAGATCGGACAATCGCGCACTTCGAGAATGGTTCAGAATTCTTGTACAACGACCATCGCTAGTGCTCGACCCAAAAATTATGGAAGGTATTGAGCGCACTTCTACGCTTTATCGCCTTGGAGAATATCTAGGTTGGCTGTCACCCGCTGTGCTGCAAGCAGGGACGAAACCGTGGGCTGCAGGCCTAACCAACACCACGAATGATCTTCAACGCGATGACAGCGACACCCTCGGTTCTTTTCTAATAGCGCTGGCTATCCAAGCCGGCGATCGCGGAGCTCAAGAAATCTTCGAGAAATATTTCGATCAGATCCACCACAGGATATTGCAGTCGTATTTGCCTTGGAGGGCCAACGACATGCTGCTGCCCCGACTTCCAAATATCGGCTGGCGGCGAAACTGGGACACAGGCCTTCGACTCCGAATCGCCATAGCAAATATCTACATCCGAAATCGCCTCGATCCTGCAAGCTTTGCCTCGTTGACGAATGATGAAAAGAGCCGACAGCTGCTGGTGGAGACAGCCAGAGAGCTCGACGGTGGAGCGCCGTACGCGGGTTCAATAGCCAACCGATAGTGGCACCCCCTCGGTTCGAGTCCTGCCGCGCCCACCAGTAAAATCAAATACTTGGCCTTCACCCAATTTTCCGGTGGACCGGCTGATTTTGTTGGTGCCGGACATGGTCAGGACCACGATACTCCCCGTTGCGACACGCGATGTCCGCGAGCGCATCCAGCGGCGGATGTGCGGCGCCACGCCTGCCTCTCTCGCTCCTGCCTCTCTCATTTCGGAACTGAACATGCGCAAGCTTCTGGCGATCTTGGTGATCTCGGGCTGGGCCAGTTTGGCTTACGCACAAAAGGCCGACCTCATTGTCACGAACGCAAAGATCGTGACGCTGGATCCCGCATCGACGATTGCGCAGGCGCTCGCGGTCCGCGACGGCAGAATCGTTGCGGTTGGCGGCAAAGATGCCATGGACGACCTGACCGGGCCCGCGACACGCCGCGTCGATGCCGGCGGGCGCACGGTCATTCCGGGATTGATCGATTCCCATATTCACGGCGTGCGCGCCGGATTGACCTACGCAACCGAGGTCAACTGGATCGGCGCGAAGACGATTCCCGAGGCCATGGAACGCTTGCGCCAGGCGGCAACAGCGCGCCCGGCGTCCTGGATCATCGTGGCCGGCGGCTGGAGCGAATTGCAGTTTGCGGAGAAGCGGCGGCCAACGCTCGCCGAGGTGATGTCGGCCGTTCCCGACAATCCGGCTTACATCCAGCTGTTCTATTCGGCGGTGCTGATGACGCCGAAAGCGCAGCAAGCGCTCGGGATATCAGCGGATCAGTTGCCGGCCGGTATCACGACTGAGCGCGCCGCATCGGGCGACACCACGGGCTGGCTCAACGGCTCGATCGTCAGCATCTCCGCGCTGTTCGATCGGCTGCCTCGGCCGAATTTCGAGGAGAATGTCGCCGGCACAAGGCAGTTCTTCACGGAGCTCAATCGTCTTGGCGTGACCGGGATCGTCGATCCCGGCGGCTTCAGCATTTATCCCGGCCATTACGCCGCCCTGCAAAAGCTCTGGCGCGACAAATCACTTTCGGTGCGGGTCGCCTTCAGCCTGTTCGCCCAGAATGTCGGCGCGGAATTCGAGGAGTACAAGAACCTCACGCCGTTCCTGCCGATGGGATTCGGCGACGACATGCTGCGGTTCAACGGACTAGGCGAGCGGATCACCGGCGCCATGTACAACAACAACGCGCCCGACGCGGCCGCCAGGGACAAGTTCCGCGAGATCATTCGCTGGGCGGCCAAACAAGGGCTGACGGTCACCATCCACTGGCAGGACGACAAATCCGTCCACCACCTCCTGGACCTCTATGACGAGGTCAACAAGGAGACGCCGCTCGCGCCGTTGCGCTGGTCCATCGCCCATCTCGACAACACCTCGCCCCAAACGCTGGCGCGCATGAAAGCCCTTGGTGTCGGCTGGACCATGCAGGACGCGATGTATCTCGGCGGCGACCGTATCGTGGCGCAGGCCGGCGAAGCCGCGCGCAGCATGCCGCCCATCGTCACGGCGTTGCGCATGAGGGTCCATGTCGGGGCCGGCACGGATGCGCATCGGGTCGCGTCCTATAATCCGTTCGTGGCGCTGCAATGGATGCTCGACGGCAAGACCGTCGGCGGACTCTCGACGCGCGGCCCGGACGAAACACCCAGCCGCGAAGATGCCTTGCGCCTCTACACCGTGGGAAGCGCCTGGTTCTGTTTCGACGAGACGCGGCGCGGCACGCTGGAGACCGGCAAGCTCGCCGACTTCGCGGTTCTCGATCGGGATTTCATGTCCGTCCCCGTCGAGCAGATCGGCGCCACGGCGTCTCTGCTGACGGTCGTGGGCGGCAAGGTTGTTTACGCAGCGGATGTTTTCGCAAGCACAAAATGAGAGCTGCAGGCCCGCGGGCGCCCACCGGGACGCTCTCGTCTCGGCAAGAGCTACAGCTCCCTACAAGCCGCTCTCAGCCGTCACCCTCTGCACGGCTCCGGCAAACTCATCCACCAGGCGGGAGGCCGGCCGCTTTGTGCCTTTCAGCAAGCGGGCGACGCTTTGCAGTCTCGGTGCGAATGGCCGCGTGACCAGATCGTTGGTTCGCGCACCGAGCAGGCCGAGGCCGTCCAGGATCGCGATGCCGGCACCGGCACGGACCAGCTCGCAGGCGATGTTCGACTGCGACGCCTCGACGGCGATGCGCAGGCGGAGATTCGCCTCTGCAAAGGCAATGACGATCGCGGCCCCGATCGACAAATGCGGGCCCGGGCAGATCACCGGCTCGTTCGCCAGATCAGGCGCGCTCAATGCAGCCTTGGCTGCAAGCCGGTGACCGACGGGAAGCACGCAGCCAAGCCTGGTCGTGCAGAGAACAGTGCTGTCCAGGGACGGGTCCCCGATCGGGCCAACGGTCAGGCCGAGATCAGCTCGCCCCTGGGCGACGCGGGTGACGACCTCCGGCCCCGTCATCGTTTGAATGACAATGGAGACGTCCGGCCGTTCGGCGCGAAAGCGTCGGACCGCTTGCGGCACGATGCTGTGGCCGAACCCGGTCACCGTCGCAACCGTCAGGAGCCCCGCCCGGCCGTCGCGAAGCTCAAGCGCCAAACGTTGGGTGTGCTCGATCGCCGCGAACACGTTCACAACTTCCGCGAAAAGCGTCTGCGCCTCGGTCGTCGGCTTCAGCCGTTTCTTCTGGCGCACGAACAGTTTGAAACCGAGACGTTCCTCCGCCTGTTGCAGCATCCGGCTGACCGCCGGTTGCGAGATATTCAAGGCGATGGCGGCGTTGGTCACCGAGCCCGACTGCATCACGCATCGGAACACGTCCATCTCCCGTACGCTGATCGCCATATATAACCCCAGAGCATGAACTATGATCAAATCGGTATTTGAAACTATGTTATGGGCGGCGGCAACATGGATCGAGACGAATAATGGTTGTCCATGTATTTCCTGGATCGACGCCAGCCCCGCCCCATCACAGACGCGCTGCGCGCGACGGTGCTCGAGGATCTGCCGGAACTTGCGCACATCCGTGATGACGAACTGCGCCACAAGGCCATCGAGGCCTGGGCCTATGCCTTGGCCGAAACCGATTTTCCACGGCTCACCGCCATTCCCGGAGAGGCGACGCCCGGGGTCTTCGCGCTCAAGCGGGGCAGCCAGGCGGTGCATCTGCGCAGCGTGGCCCGAATCTCGCTGGCGATCGCGGACGAGTTTGCGCAGGAATTCCCCGAAGCCACTGTCGACCGCGACATCGTTCTGGCGGGTGCATTGCTGCACGATGTCGGCAAGGCCTGGGAGTTCGATCCCGCCAACCGAAGGCGATGGGAGGCGGACAAGTCGCAGGCCGGCTCGCCCGCACTGCGTCATCCGGTCTACGGCGCCCATGTCTGCATTGCGGTGGGGCTCCCCGAAGAAATCGTGCACATCGCACTCGGCCATTCCTACGAGGGCGACCTGATGCAGCGCAGCCTCGAATGCCTGATCGTCCATCGCGCCGATCATTTGTGGTGGTCGATCGCGGGTGGTTTCGGCCTGCTCGAGGCGGAAACGGCGGGTATGCTCGAAAGCCGCAAAATAACGCCGCGTGCCTTACGGCCGGCGAAGACCGGGAGACAGGAATGGCGAGAGGGCTGACGCGGCGTGCTAGCCTTGGCCTGCCTAGCCTTGGCCTGCTCGGCGCGCTCGCACCCCCCTGGCTTGCCCACGCGCACGCGCAGAGCGATTATCCCAACCGGATCATCAAGCTGATCGTGCCCTACGCGGCCGGCGGAAGCAGCGATGTCGTCGCGCGTTTCATCGCGGAGCGCATGCGCGAGCGGCTGGGGCAACCGATCGTGATCGAGAACCGGCCGGGCGCGGGCGCGATCATTGGATCGCAATTCATCGCAAAATCGGTATCCGACGGCTACACGCTGCTGCTCGGTGGCGTATCCACCCACGCGGTGAATCCGCATCTGCGCAAGCTCGCACCCTATGACGGGATCAACGACTTCACCTCGCTGGGGCTGATCGGCACCGGACCTCTGGTGGTCTCCGTCAATCCTGACGTGCCCGTGTACAGCCTGCAGGAACTGATCGCCTACGGCAAAGCCAACCCAACCAAGCTCGCCTACGGGTCTGCGACCGGCGTCATCCTGCATCTCGCCGGCGAGTTGCTGAAGAACATGGCGGGCTTCGAGATGCTGCACGTTCCCTATAGCGGCAACGGACCCGCGCTGACCGATGTGCTCGGCGGAAGGCTGCAGGTGATGGTCGACGCTGTCGGTAACTCGGCCCCCTATATTGTCGATGCGAAATTACGGCCGCTGGTGGTGCCGTCGCGGCAGCGTACGCCGCTGCTGCCGGAGGTGCCGAGTTCGGCGGAGGCAGGCTTGCCCGACTATCAGGTCGAAACATGGTTCGCGCTCTACGGTCCGGCAGCGATGCCGGACGAAGTGGTGGTCAAGATCAACGCCGCACTCAGTGCCGTGCTGCAGGAGCCCGATGCGGTGGCGCAGTTCGCCAAGGTCGGTCTCGAGCCGCGGGCTACGAGTCCGGATCAAGCGGCAGCGCTGCTCAAGGCGGAGTCGGAGAAGTGGGGAGAGGTGATCCGCCGGATCGGGCTGCAGGTGGAATAGCCATGTGCACTTGGTGCTGAAGCAGGCAATGCGACGAGTCACAAAGAGCGCAGCCTCTCGAGCTGCACGAAAACAATGGAGGAACGAAACGATGAAAGCACTTGTGAAAGCACTTGGGAGAATGAGCGTCGCGACCCTCGCTCTCTGCGCCTCGCCGCTTCCGGGCGCGCTGTACGCCGCAGCGGAGTCGCTGCCTCAGGGCCCGGCCGTTGGTGACCAGGATCTGTCGCCGTTCTACCGCTGGAGCGGCGCGCTACCCGAAAAGCCAGGTCTTATGCTCCGCGAGGAGGGCATACCGGATCAGCCTGAGATCGTTGCGGCCGCAACGGCGAGGCGAATCCTGTACACGTCGGTGGATGCAAGGTGGCGCTCCGGCATCATTCCGGTCAGTGGCACGCTCTATCTTCCGAAGCGAGCCGCGCCGCAGGGCGGATGGCCGCTTGTTGCATGGGCGCATGGCACGCTCGGCGGCTCCGACAGATGTGCCGCATCCTGGAGCAGGCATCGTCCGCGGGACGGCGAGTACATCAACAATTGGCTGGAACAGGGTTTTGCCGTCGTTGCGACCGACTATCAGGGTCTCGGCGGACCCGGCCCGCATCCTTATCTCAACTGGGAAGCCGAAGGACGTTCGGTGCTCGATGCCGCAAGAGCGGCGCTCGCGCAAGCGAAGGGACAGATCGCCAACACCATCATCATCACGGGTCAGTCGCAAGGCTCCGGCGCCTCGCTCGGAGCGACGCGTCTTGCGCCTTCCTATGCGCCTGAGCTCATCGTCAAGGCATCGATCGCAACCGGCATCATTTCCGCGTTTCCCGCGGCAGACAACAAGCCTTCAGGCGAGCCAAGCTTTGCGCGCACCGTTCCGCCGCAGCTCAGCCTTCTCATGATGATCGGCGGTGCTCTCGGGGACGACGCAAGTAAGCCCGACGACCTCGTGACCGAGGCGGGGAAGCCGTTGCTGCAAGCTGCCCGCGAGGGATGTAACGCGGAGCTTGCGCAGGTCGTTCGCAGCAACGGCCTCACTCTGGCAAACAGCCTGAAGGATCCGGAGATCGTGGACCGTCTCAGCGCCGTGATCGACATGAGTCCGGTGCAAATGCCGGTACCGGTTTTTCTCGCGACGGGCCTGGCCGACAAGTCGATCCTGCCGCAGCGCCAATATGCCGCGGTTGCAGCTCTCTGCGCTGCAAGGAGCCATGTGGTCTGGAAGACCTATGCCGGCGTGAGCCATAACGGAACGGTGCACGCAGCCTATGCCGACGAGCTCGCATTCGTTCAGGCCGCGCTGGCGGGGAAGCCGATGCAGTCCAACTGCGCTTCGATTGCCGATCCAGGGCCGGTGGGCGAGCCGTTGCCCGGTTTCAAATTCAACGATTGAGCCATTCCAAAGATTGAGCCATTTCAAAGATTGAGTCATGTCCTCATTGACGCGAAGAACGATCGTCGGCTCGGGGCTGGCAGCCGCGCTTTCCGTTTCGCCGTTGCTGCGAACAGCCAAGGCGCAGACTTACCCGCAACGACCTGTGAAGATCATCGTGCCGTATGCCGCGGGAGGTGCCTCCGACATCATTGCGCGGCTGATTTCATCGGAAATGGAACGTGCCCTGGGCCAGCCCTTCATCGTCGATAATCGCGGTGGCGGCGCCAGCATGGTTGGCACGCAGGCGGTCGCGACCGCCTCACCCGACGGCCAGACGATCGGAATGATCGATAGCGCGTTTGTCATCAACCCCGGGCTGTTTCGCGCGAAGCTTCCCTACAACACCAAGAGCGATTTTGCGCCGATCTCGCTCCTGGCGGCGTCCCCTCTCGTTCTCGTCGTGAATCCTTCTGTGGCCGCCAATAGCCTGCAGGAATTTGTCGCGCTCGCCAAAGCTCAGCCGGGCAAGATCAACTTCGCCTCGGCGGGGCTAGGAACCGCCATTCATTTGGCCGGAGAGCAACTGCGACAAGCCGCCGAGATCGATATTCTTCATGTGCCCTATCGAGGCGGAGCACCGGCCATTTCCGATCTGATTGGCGGCCAGGTCCAAATGACGTTTGCCACCGTTGCAGCGATTGGACAGCAGGTCCGTCAGGGCGTGGTTCGTGCCCTGGCCGTGACAGGAGACGGCCGCGTCGCACAGCTGCCGGACGTCCCCACGACGGCCGAGGCCGGCTTGCCGGCCGTCGACGCCACGCCAATCTTCGGCATGGTCGGACCGGCCGCGCTGCCGCCTCTCATCATCGACAAGCTTGCGGAGGTTGCCCGCAAGGCCTTCAAGGGTGAGGCACTTCGACTCAGGATGACCGAACTCGGCTTTATTTCCGTTGGCAGCTCGCCGTCGGAATTTGCAGCACGCATCGATGACGAGATCGCAAAATGGACTCGTATCGTCGAGAAGGGACATATTCAGCCGGGTTGACCCCTGCCCTCGCTTGCACCCCATGAGCTGTTATGAAAATTATCGAAATTCGTGGTTTCAATCTGAGCTTCCCGCTGGCCGAGCCCATGGGAAACGCACTCAACGTGTTCCGGAAGCGGGACGCGTTGCTTGTCCAGATATGCACGGATAGCGGTCTTTCCGGCTGGGGAGAGGCAGGCAATTCCCCGCACGCCGCCGGCGCCTTTGTCCGCGCCCGGTTGGCCGGACTCATCCTGGGCAAGTCGCCCGCCGACTATGGCCGCCACTTTCAATCGATGTGCGCCTCTGTCGGGTATGATCGCCGCGGCACGGCGATGATGGCGGTATCGGCCATCGACATGGCGCTGCACGATCTTGCTGCGCAAATACATGGCATGAGCGTAGCGGCGCTGATGGGCGGAGCGGTCCGCAATGAGGTGCTTGCCTACGCAAGCGGGCCCTTCGTGCGCATGCAGCCCGATCCCTACCGGGAGTATCAGCGCGAGGTCGATCAGTATCTTTCGCTCAACTTCAAGGCCATCAAGCCCCGGGGCGGCGTCGAGCCGAGGGCCGACGGCATCATGGCCAACGCGCTTCGCAAGCAGGTGGGCCCTGACATCGGTATCATGGTCGATATCAACCAGAGCTATACCGCGGCCGCCGCCATCCGCGCGGCCAGGTTCATGGAAGATGCCGATTTGCTCTGGATCGAAGAACCAGTCCAGCCGGAGGACCTCCCGGGCTATCAAACCTTTGCGCGCGCCGCCAGGGTCGCGACGGCGGGCGGAGAGGCGCTCGGAAGCCTGCGCGCCTTTCGGGATTTCCTGGCCGCAGGCACCTTCGATATTCTTCAACCCGATCTTTCGATATGCGGAGGTTACAGCGGCTTTCGGCAAATCTGGGCGCTCGCGCAAGCCTATGATCTGCCCATCATGCCGCATGTGTTTGGTACGACCGTCAATTTCCACGCCTCGCTTCAAATGTCGGCCGTGCTTGAACCGCGCCGCGGCGGAGCGGGCGCCGCGTATCCATTCATCGAGTACGACATGATGGACAATCCGCTCCTGCGCCTTGCCGGTACACCGTCAGTTGACCGACACGGCATGCTCACGGTACCGGAAGGTCCCGGCACGGGCATCGACTTGCGGCCCGACCAGCTCGAGCCATGGGTCACCGACGCGTGGTCGGAGCATCTTTGATCCCACCCGCAAGCCGAATGAGTGCACCACGCGGCCAGGATCTGGTAACCTCAGTTGACCGCTCTCTCGCGGCAGGAGGATTTCATGGCCAGTGAAAAAGGCCCGAACATCAAGAAGAAGCAGAAATGCAAGAATTGCGAAGGCAAAGGCTTGCTCAAGAAGGGCGACAAGGTGGTGAAGTGCCAGCGTTGCAAGGGCACGGGCGTGCGGTGATGATGGGTTGATGACTGCCCCGCTACGACGGGCGCTGAACCCCGCCGGCAAAATGCTTCTCGACGATATGTTTCGAATGGACGACGATCGGCTCGACCAGCTCGAAGTCGGTGGCGCCGCCGACGTAGAACGTGCGGTCTTCGCCCTGCATGCGGGCGAGGTCGGCATAGATGCCGGACTTGATCTGGTCCGGCGTGAAGTGCTGGAAGTAAGTGAACTCGTCGAACGTGTGCCAGCGCGGCTGGCTGGTGTCGATCGTGCCGCCGAGCAGTTTGATCAGGCGCTTGACCTCCCCGATGACCTCGTCGCCGGTCTGATTGTCCTTGGGGCGCGTGTAGAACTGCGTGAACATGTTGCCGCTGTCCTGGAACTGCCGCGCGACCGCCCACGGCGTACCCTGCTCGGTGAGCGGCAGCACCGGCGCGACCGGCGCCTTCATCGTCATGTCGATCCAGAACGTCGTCATGCAGTACGGATTGAACTTGATCTCGCGATTCACATTCTGCTCCGCGGCATTGGGAGCAAGGCCGAGTTGCGCGAACACGTCCGTCGTCAACGGACAGGCGAGCACCAGATAGTCATAGAGCTTGCTGTCCTTGACGATCTTGAGGTCGTTCAGATCCTGCTCGGGATATTCCATGTCGATCCGGACACCGGCCGCCGAGCGCTCGATCCTGGTGATGTTGACGTTGAGCCGGACGTTGAGCCGCCACGACACCCGTTCCCACAGCCGCTGAAACCCGTCGGTGAAGCGCCGCGGCCAGCTCCCGATGATCCAGTTGACCGGGCCGAGCCCGAACACCATCGGGAAGAACGTCCGAACCGACATGTAGCGCAGCGCGTAGGGCGTCGCGATGTCGTCGAGCTGGCCGTACCCCATGATCGTGATCGGAAACTGGAACAGGGTGGCCAGCGGCATCAGATCCTGTTTTGCGAGCCAGGACTTGAAGTCGACGCAGAGCTCGGGGCGCTCGTGGATCTTGTCGAGATAATCAGGCGCGTCGATGACGCCGCTCAGCTGCCAGCGAATATAAAGATATCGAACCGCCGCCCAGAGGAAGGTCCACAACGAGATCGTGGACTTGGTGTAGGGGTCGTAGAGCACGGCCTCCATGAGCGATCGGTATTTGAAGCTGTTGCCGTCCGGCGCAATGTCGATCGAGGTATAGGGCTCCTCGGCATAGGTGGTCGCGCCGACCTCCTGCGCGATCTCCAGCGTCTCCTGGTAGGCCCAGGTGACGTAGTTGGCACCGAGGTCATAGCTCATGCCGTCGACGGTGAGACTCTTGCAGAGCCCGCCGATCTGGCCGAGCTTCTCCAGCACCGTGACGTTGTGAAACCCGTGCTTCGAAAGGAACCATGCGGTCGACAGGCCCGCCGGGCCCGCGCCGATGACGGCAATGGTCGCGTTGCAGTCGACTGCATCGATGCGGGTCATGGGTTTTCCAGGGTGAAGAACGGATGTGTCGGGCCGATGCCGGGACGATGACGCCGTGACGCGGCGGTATCGTTCAACTTGAGATCGATCGTGTGCCAGCATGCATACTGCTGGCTTTCCGGCCCTCACGCAAGCAATGGTTGTATCGTGGGCTGATTTTCCGTACACGGTGTACGTCTCCCGGCAAAGCGAAGGGCTATCGCCTAGGACGTTTCAGCGACGCCTGAGCGAGCGCCTCGTCCTTCGAGACGGCGAGCGCAGCCCGCCCGCACGGCGCGGGCTTTCTGACGGCACCTCACCCCTCCAGCCGCCACAGCCGCCACCGCTCCGGCACGCCCTTGAGCCGGTGGCTGCCGTGATCCCTAAAGCGGATTTCGGACTGCGACACCAATAGCTCCTTGACCGCACTCGATACCAAAACTTCACCGGCACGCGCCTTGGCGGCGACGCGGGTGCCGATATGGAAGGCGAGACCGACCATTTCGCCGCCGCTCATCGCGTATTCGCCGGCATGCAAGCCCACCCTGATCTCGAGGCCGAGCGTGCGCACGGCCTTCCGGATCGCGGTCGCGCAATCGATGCCGGCAGCCGGCGCCTTGAACGTCGCCAGCACGCCATCGCCCGTCGTCGTGACTTCCTTGCCGCGCGAACTCTTCAGCTCCTTGCGGACCGCGGCGTAATAGTGACCCATGACCTTGGTCCAGCGCACATCGCCGAGCTTTGCGGCTTTTGCCGTGGAGCCGACGATATCGACGATCAGGATGATGGCGAGCGCCTGTTTGGGCTCGGTGGCGCGCTCGGCGGATCGGCGCTGGTTCGCGATAGCTCCGGCCAGCGGTTCATAGCGATGGCTGCGCCGCCGCGCGATCGCGGCTTTGGCATAGTCCTGGGCGCGCTGCGCCGTGCCGCAGCGAATTGTCTTCTCCTGCGGCAGACGCGTCCAGTAAACCTTGCGCCCGTCGCCCGCGCCCTGGACCTCCACGGCGCCCCATTTCAGGAAGACCGCCGAGCCAACGCGCCTGACGCACCACGCCTTCGACGTGTATCCCGAAACGTTCGACTGATGGATTCCGATGCGAAGAAATTTCGGCATGAACGTGCGGCCAATCGAAGGAACGTTGCGGCGAACCCGGGAGAGAGCGTAATCGCACATCTCTGCGTTGACAACAGGACAGCCGAGTCGGGAAAACATGCTTACGGCTTCAGCGGCGCGGCCTTCATGCCTTCACCCGTTTCATGCCTTCAGCCGGGAAACGCAAACAGCTCGATCGGTTCGCTGAAGCCGCGCACCTCGTATTCGCCGACATGCTCGAGCTCGAACTCCTTCTCCACCAGCTCCGCGAACGCGCGCGAGAGCAGCACGTTTCGTCCCAGCTGCTTGGTGAGGGCTTCGAGGCGCGAGGCCATGTTGACGGCGGGGCCGATCACGGTGAAGTCGAGCCTAGTGCTCGATCCGATATTACCGTACATGACGTCGCCGACATGGACGCCGATGCCGTAGTTCAGCGGCGCGCGGCCCGTGCCCTTGTTGCGCTCGTTCAGGGCGGCCATGGCCTGCCGGGCTTCGGTCACGGCGTGCAGCAGGTTCGCGCAGGCGCCGGGCGCGCTCAGCGGGAAGATGGCCAGCAGGCCGTCGCCGATGAATTTCAGGATCTCGCCGCCGTGCCGCGCGATCGGCTCCGACATCGCGTCGAAATAGTCGTTGAGGAGATCGATGACATCGTCGCGCGGCCAGTTGTCGGAGATCCTGGTGAACTCGCGCAAATCGCAGATCATGATCGCGGCCCGCACGGTCGTTCCGGTGCCGCGCCTGGTGGCGCCGGCCAGAATCAGCTCCCCCGCGTGGGAGCCGACATAGGTCTCGAGCAGCGTTCGCGCCAGGCGGTTCTTGATGCGGATCTCGCTGACCAGCGCCAGCACCGGCAATATGTTCCTGAGGGCGGCGATATGCGAATCGTCGAAACCGCCGGGGCGGCCGGTCGCGAAGGTGATGAGATGCCGCTTGCCGAGCGTGTGGTAGAGCGGCCATGCGACATAGTCGGTCAGGCCTTTCGCGCGCATCTCGTCATAGAGCGCGTGCTTGCGGCCGAGCGAGGCGTCCCGTTCGAGATTCTCACGCACCTCGGTTGCGCCCTCGAACATTTCGTTGGCGGGACTGCCGATATATTCCGAGCGCTCGCGGACGTCATAGTCGACCCGCGCGATTTCCGCGTCGCGCATGCCGTCGGACCACATGAAGCGGGCGCCCAGCCATTGCGGGTGCTGGATCAGGACATGAAGCGTCGACCGCGCGAGCGGAATGCCCGCCTGCTGCAGGCGATTGCACATCTCGGCAAAGATGTTGTCGATGAAACGCTCGTCGCGCGTGCCGTTGGTCAGCCAGTCGACGACGCCGTCGGAGAGCGTGGCGGGATTTTTGTCTGCGTTCATATCCTGCCCTTCAGCGGCGGCCTGCATCAGGGCACATATCGTGCTCCGGCCCCGCGGCGTCAACCTGGCCAGATGCATGGATTGTGCGCAGCGACTTTTCGGGGCAGTTGCCGCCTAGCCGGCGACCTGGATCGATCCGAGCACCGCCACGCCTGAGATCAGCAAGAGCCTCAAAGCCCCGGTGAGCTCGACCTTCAGTGTGCCGCCGTCGGGAATCGCAAAATCCTCGCCATCGAGACGGATGCGGCAATCGCCGCGCGCGGCGTAGACGAGATGCGTGCCGGCGGCGAGCTGCCGCTCGCCGGGCTGCCTGAGCGCTTCGAGTTCAATCGCGACCGCACCGCGCCGGCCCATCAAATTCACGACCTCGACGGGCCCTTCCTCGAGCGCGGTCACGATCTCGAGCTCGCCGGTGAAGCGCACCGTCGTAAAAGGTTCACGCTCGTCGAACTCCTGCGTGGGGGACTTCAGCACCAGCCCGCGCCCATTGACGACCATCTGCAAGCGGTCGATTCCGGGCATGTAGGAGAAGGGACCGGGCGCCACGATCGGCGTGGAGGCAAAGCGCCACAGCAGGCTGTCCCAATCCTTTGCCGGCGCATCGGCGCGATGGGCATCCGCAATATCGGTGAAGACGCCGCCGCCGTTCTTCCAGGGCGAGCGGGTGTAGTCTTCGGATTTAAGCAGCGTAATTTTCATGAGTTGAAGCCGTCCGGGAAAGGCGTGGGGCGATATCGCCCGTGCATCATGCGCGGGATGGCCCGCTTTGCCAACGGGGCTTCGCGAGCGACGAGGAACCATCATTGTTGAAACCGGGCATCGTGGCCCGCCGGCTATTTCGTCGTCAGCGCGGCGACCGGCCGCCACGACGGGTCGGGCGCGGCGTCGGCGAACTGCCGGCAGCGGTCGCGCATCAGCTCGGCCGGACGATCATGACCGCGCTCAGCGAGCACGGCTTCGAAATCCGCGAGTGCTGCGGCAAACCGGCGGGCGCGGTAATTGGCGAGGCCCTGTTCGTAGCGCCCGATCCAGGCGAGCGTCTCGGCTTCGTTTTCCCCGACAAGTCCGATCAATTCATAGACCGAAAAACCCTCTTCCCGTCCGTACACGGCGATGCTGTCGATCTCGCGCGTCACGATGGCGCCGCGGGCCAGCCGTTCGGTCGCCTCACCAATCAGGATCTGCGTGCCGTAGGCCTTGTTGGCGCTCTCCAGCCGGCTTGCGACGTTCACGGCGTCACCGATCACGGTGTAGTTCAACCGCAGCTCCGAGCCGATATTACCGACCAGCATCCGGCCGGAATTGATGCCAATCCGGATCTGGAGCAACTGGCCGAGATCGTCGACGAGGCCCGACGCCCCGATCGCCCTGCGGCAGCTGAGCGCCGCGCGGCAGCAGCGCAGCGCGTGATCGTCCTGCGGCTGCGGCGCACCCCAGAACGCCATCACGGCGTCACCGATGAACTTGTCGATGGTGCCGGCATTGGCGACGACCGCCTCCGAGGCAAGGTCGAGATAGCGCGACAACAGCGGCACGATGCGATCGCCCATGCGTTCCGACAATCCGGTGAAGCCGGCGATGTCGATGAACATCACGCTGAGTTCCTGGATGCTGCCTCCGGCCCTGGCCTCGACGCCCTGACGCAACAAGGCGCGGACGAGATCGGCCGGGATGAACTTGCGGAACGCGGACAGGCCGGTCGCCATTTCGGCGATCGCGCCCGACAGGCTCGCGATCTCCTTGAGCCGCGACGGATGGCGGCGGACCTGCTCCAGCGCGAAGGATTCGACATGGCGGAGCTCGCCGACGACGCGCGACAGCGGCGCGGCGATGACGGAGCGCGCCAATGCGGCCGAGGCTAGCGCCGCGAGCACGGCACCGATGGCAAGGCCAAGGATCAGGCGATGCAGCGTCGTCTCGACCGGGCCGAGGAATTCGGCCTCCGGGATCACCGTCGCAAGCGACCAGCCGGGAAACGGCAACGGCGTGAGCGCGACTTCATAGGCCGCGCCAGCGGAGGTCAGCCGGCTTCGCCAGGCTTGCTTGCGGCCGTCCGCGCCTGCGGTCGCGAGGGCGATCCGTGCAAGCGGCAGCAGCTTCGTATCGCCCTTCGCGACGTGCAGCTCGTCGGCATCCCGGTCCGGCGCGGCGACCAGCTCGCCGCTGTCGTCGATGATGAAGGCGGTTCCGGTGCGTCCGACCTCGAGCTGCGACAGGAAGCGGGCGAGCCTCGTATAGTCGATCATGATCGCGAGGACGCCCTGGCGCTCCTGGTAGACGTCGATCGGGCCCGCAAAGGCGATCGACGGCCGCTCGCCGGTCGGATGGTCCACGACCCTGAACCATTGCGGCTCATCGGCCGCGAGCCCGGTCTTGAACCAGGTACGATCGGCGACATGAAAATCGGTGGGCTCGAAGCGGCGATTGGCGAATTCGATATCGCCGGGCACCACGTCATATTCATCGACACGGCGCTCGCCGGGATGGTCGGTCCGGGATATCTCCATCATTTCCAGGCGCCGGTCGCCAAGCTTGTGAGCGGCAAAGAAGGAGCCATCCGGCCAGCCGAAGGCGACCCAGGAAATCGTGGCCTGCGACTGCAATTGCGACAGGAACACGAACTCGCGCTTGTCGGCCTCGCGGGTGTCGAGCACGTTCTGCAAGAACAATGTGCGGATCGCGGTGTGTGCGGCGCGCGCCTCGTCCACGATGGCCGA
This sequence comes from Bradyrhizobium sp. 21, assembly GCF_023073335.1. Lineage (GTDB taxonomy): Bacteria > Pseudomonadota > Alphaproteobacteria > Rhizobiales > Xanthobacteraceae > Bradyrhizobium. Next base: position 76,430 of record NZ_JADPJG010000005.1, on the reverse strand, counting down.
GACCTCCTTGCGCACCGCCGCCACGATCTGCTCGTTGATGGTCGAGGCGAGCTGCCGGCTGGTCGCCTCCGCCGTACGCCACCACAACAGGCTCGACAGCGCCGCTGTCAGCAGGATCGCAGCCAGCACCAGGGCCGAGACGGCAAGGCGGATGCTGACCGTCAGCCTGGCGATCGCGTGAAGCCGCCGTCCGGGATCGACATTCATCGCTGTTTCCGCCTTCAGGCCCGGGCATGGCTCCTGACATCGCTCTACGCAGGCGTCCTCCCGTTCGTTACGTCTGGCAGGCCCGGCCGGCCGACGCCAATGCTCTCCCGCTACCCTCTCGATAGCGCCAAGGCATTGGATTGGACCGGCAGCTTGCCCGCTAATCCGGCCGGGCGCACAGCCCATGCTCACTCACCCCAACGGTCTCACGGACTCGTGAGCGGCTCGAAGGTAACGCGGGTCGCGGACGAGGCGAACGAGACAATGCGCTTCGCTTGCCAAGCGATGCCATCTCGAAAGGAGAATTTCATGTCTGCCAAACTTGCCGTCACCACGCTCGTTCTCGCCGGCGCCATGTCGACCGCACTCGCCACACTGGCCACTGCCGCTCCGCTGACCAAGGCCGAGGCCGATGCGGCCGTCGCCGCCAAGAAGGAAAAATGCTTCGGCGTCGCGCTGAAAGGCCAGAACGATTGCGCCGCCGGGCCGGGGACGACCTGCCAGGGCACCTCGACCGCCGACTTCCAGGGCAATGCCTGGAAATTCGTCCAGGGCGGCACCTGCACCAGCATCGAGCTTCCGGGCGGCAAGAAGGGTTCGCTCAAGCCGGTCTGACGCGCCGCGTCGCGGTCACGACAACAAAGAGCGGAGAGGGGCCATGACGACGGAAATTGCACACAGCACGTCTGCGATACCACTCCGCTATTCCACCCCGATCGGTGGCGTTGCCGGAACGAGCTTCAAGCCTGAGCACCTTCAGGCGATCCTGGGCGCGGGCCGGCAACGTGGCTTCTTCGAAGTCCACGCCGAAAACTACATGGGCGCCGGCGGCCCACCGCATCGCGCGCTGGAAGCGATCCGCCGCGACCATCCGCTCTCCCTGCACGGTGTTTGCATGTCGATCGGCGGACCGCAGCCGCTGGACAAGGCGCATCTGGCCCGTTTCCGCAGCCTCGTCGCACGCTACCAGCCGGCGCTGGTCTCGGAGCACCTCGCCTGGTCGACGCATGAGACCAGCTTCTTCAACGATCTGTTGCCGCTGCCCTACACGGAGGCGACGCTGCGCTACGTCTGCGATCATATCGACCAGGTGCAGGAGGCGATCCGTCGTCCGCTGTTGCTGGAAAACCCGTCGACCTATGTCGCCTTCCGCGACTCGTCGATGGCCGAGACCGACTTCATCCGCGCCATTGCCGAGCGCACCGGCTGCCGGCTGCTGCTCGACGTCAACAACGTCTTCGTGTCCGCGACCAACCAGGGGTTTTCGGCGCTCGAATATCTCGCGGACTTTCCGCTCTCGCGTGTCGGCGAGATCCATCTTGCCGGTCACGCAGAGCAGGCCGACGACGAAGGCGACCTGCTGCTGATCGACAGCCATGACGGTCCGGTCGCGGATGCCGTGTGGAGGCTCTACGAGATCGTGATCCAGCGCCGCGGCCCGGTGCCGACGCTGATCGAATGGGACAGCAAAATTCCCGACTGGCCGGTCCTGCAGGCGGAGGCCGCCGCCGCGCAGGCGATCCTCGATGGCTGCCGTCCGGCCGCGCTGGTGGGAGACTGCCATGCCGCCTGAGCAGAATCCGTCTTTCGCCGCGGCCTTCGCGCCGGCGCTGCTGGATCCGACGCGGACCGTGCCTGCGATCGTGACCGGCCCGAACGGCAAGGCGGCCGGCCGGCGCTACGCCGTCTATCGCAACAACGTCACGGTGAGCCTGATCGACGCGCTCGCCGCGATCTATCCGGCGGTGCTGCGCATCACAGGTCCTGATTTCTTCCGGGCCATGGCGCGCTTCCATGTCCGCCGCACGCCACCCGCCTCGCCGTTGCTGTTCGACTACGGCCACGGCTTTCCGGACTTCATCGCGCAATACGAGCACGCGCAGGCCGTGCCCTGGCTCGCCGATGTCGCCCGCATCGAGCGGGCCTGGCTCGACGCCTATCATGCGCGGGACGCCGCGCCGCTGTCACCGGCGCGGCTCTCCGCAATCGTCCCTGAACGGCTGGCGGACATCGTCTTCACGCCGCACCCGGCCCTCGGGATCGTGCGCTCGCCATTTTCGGCCGTGACGATCTTCGCCGCCAACCGCGACGACGCGCCGGTGGAACGCATCGACGCGTCCACGCCGGAAGACGCGCTGATCACCCGGCCCGAATTCGACGTTACCGTGCGGCGCCTGCCACCCGGCGGCGCCGTCTTTGCCGCCTGCCTGGCGTCGGGCAGGTCGCTCGGCGAGGCCGCCGCGTCGGCACTGGAGGCATCGCCCGAATTCGACATCGCCTCGAACATCGCGGGCCTGATCGAGGCCGGCGCATTCACCTCGCTTGCTCCCGGAGACGCATGATGATCACGGACCAACGCTTGGCGACGGGCGGCAGCTTGCCGTCACTCGCGCTGCTCGTCGACAAGGCCAATCAGCTGGTGCAGACGATTGCCGCCCACTCACTCGTCCAACTCGTGCTGCGCGTCGCGCTGGCCGTGCCGTTCTGGCGATCCGGCATGCTCAAATGGGCAGGCTTCCTCAGGCTCAACGACACCGCAGTGACGCTGTTCAGCGACGAGTTCATGCTGCATCTGCCGGGCGGGCCCTATCACTATCCCGCGCCGACGGTGATGGCCTTCCTGTCGGGATGCGGCGAGATCACGTTTCCGATCCTGCTCATCCTCGGGCTCGGCACGCGGTTTGCCGGGCTCGGACTGTTGTTCATGACGCTGATCGTCGAGCTCACCGTGCCGGATGGTTGGCCGATCCATATCACCTGGGCGGCGATGGCCCTCGCCGTCATGGCCTACGGGCCGGGGCGCTTCTCGCTCGACCATCTGATCGGCCGCGCGCTATCGCCCGAGCGATAGACTCGCGCCGCTCACATCCCGCTCAGGCCGCTATCCACCGCGAGCGTCTGCGCGGTGACGTAGACGCTTTCATCCGAGAGGAAAAACAGCACGGCATAGGCGATCTCCCAGGCGGTCGCCTGGCGGCCGAAGGGAATTTGGCCCTTGCCGCGATTGGGACGGCCAGCGCCGGCCTCGCGGCCGTTGGGGGTGTCGACGAGGCCGGGATAGACCAGGTTGGCGCGGATGCCGCGGCGCGATCCGAGATGGGCGATGTTGCGCATCAGGCCGCCGAGCGCGGCTTTCGAGGAATCATACACCGCCATCTGCGATCCCGCCTTCAGCGCGGCGATCGAGGAGATGAACACGATGGCGCCGCCATCGTCGAATCTCGGCATCGCGGCGCGGCAGCACAGCATGGGACCGCGGACGTTGACGTCGTAGATCCTGTTCCACTCCTCCGGACTGACGGCATCGAGGCCGACCTTGCCGAAGGTGCCGATGTTGAGCACCATGCCGTCGAGGCCGCCCATGGCGCGATGCGCCTCGTCGATCATGCGCTGGACGTCGGTCTCGCTCGTGACGTCCGCGGTGATGGCAAAACCCTCGCCGCCTTCGTCGGTGATGTGCTTGACGGTCTGCCGAGCAGAGCTGTGGTTGAGGTCGCCTACCGCGACCTTGGCGCCCTCGCGCGCGCAAAGAAGGCTCATGGCGCGGCCGTTGCCGATCGGATCGGTGGCGGCGTCGAACACGCGTTGGCCCCCGCCGACGATCAGGATGCGGCGCCCCTTGAGACGTCCCCTGCCCGGCGCTTCGCCACGTGATTCCGCGCTGGGCGGACGAACGTAGCGGTCCGGCTGGGTCTCGGACTTTTCAGACATGGGACCCGCCTATTTCTTGCCGCCGTCATAGACCGTCATGCCGGCGGCCGGATCGAGATCGGTCTCGGTCGCCTCTGTGACACGCGCCATCATCATGTAGAAGCCGATCGCGACGATGGATTCCACGATCTCCTGGTCGCTCAGATGTTTTCGCGCAACAGCAAAGGTGGCGTCGGAAACGCGGACATTCTCGACCACCTCGCGGCCGAATTTCAGCAGCGCGCGCTCGGCCTCACTCAAGCCGGCGGCATCGTAGTCGCCGCGCTCGACCGCATCGATCTGTGCTTGCGTGCAGCCGACACCGAGCGCGATCGGCACGTGCTGGCGCCATTCATAGGCGCCGCCTTCGAGCTGGGCGGCCTGGAGAATCAAGAGCTCGCGGTTGACCGCCGAGAGCTTCTGCTTGTGCAGGATCGAATTGCCGAGCCGCATCGCCGGGATCATGTTGGCCTCGGCATGGGCCATCATGCGAAAGATGTTGAGCTTGACAGGCATGCGGTCGAACGAGGCGCGGATGTCGCCGCTCGTCGTCTCCGGATCAATCAGAGGCAGCCTTGCCACGAGTCTCTCCCTTGGTTCTTCGTTTCTTGTTGTCTTCTTCGTTGCCTGCCGCAATCAGCGACAGGAAGAAGGCGAGATAGCGGTCGATCGCCTCGATCACCTTCGGTCGCGGCGACGGCGCCGCACCCATTACGTAATGCTCTAGACGGATGTAGATCAGCCCGGCCGCGAACAGCCGCGCGGTCTCGCGCGGATCGGGCGTCGCGACCAGCCCGGCGAGCGCAAAGCCGCGAAAGTAGTCCGTCATCATGCTCTGCTCGCGCGCATAGAAATGATCGGCGAATTTGGCGCGGATGCCGGGCACGCGGTTGCGCTCGGCGGTGATGACCTTCTGAAACTGGTGCTCGCGCGGATCGGACCATTGCTCGACCAGGTCCAATGCGAATTGGCGGCAGAACGCGGCAGGCTGGCGCGCGAGCTGCTTGTAGCGCGGCTCCTCCAGCCGGCTCGCCGAACTGGCAGGACCGTGCTCGCTGACGATCGCTTCCAGAATCGCGGCCTTGCCGGAGAAATGATTGTAGAGACTGCTCTCGCGGATGCCGACGCGACGCGCGAGCTCACGCATCGAGGCGCCGCCATAGCCGCTCTGCGCGAACAGATCGAGCGCCTCGCTGAGGATGCGCTCGCGCGTCGTGGGCGAAGCCGCTTCCGCCGCGCTGGAGGTGGGGACAGCCATGCTGGATTGACTAACGAACGATCGTTCGCTAGTCAACCTTACGACGATCGTTCGTCTGCCAGGACGACGATTGCGGGACCGCGGCGCTGCAAGGGCGGGTCGCATTAAACTCCGCTCGCGCGAGAAGCGGAGAGAAATTTGGGGACGACGTCATGGCGCGCTTCGCTCAACTTTTGCCCGCGTGGCAAGTCATCGCCCGGCAAGTCCTGCGGCAAGTCATCATGATGCTGCGCACCGTCACGCTCTCGTTTCTCGCATTGCTGTCGGCGGCGCCGCCGTCGCACGCCGAGGATCCCGCCGCCTACCCCACGCACAAGATCAGGATGCTGCTGCCCTATGCGGCTGGTGGCGGCGGCGACGTGGTCGGCCGGCTGCTCGCCGACAAGATGGGCAAGACGCTCGGACAGAGCATCTACATCGAGAACCACACGGGCGCTGCCGGCACGCTCGGCACCCAGATGGTCGCGACATCGCCGAATGACGGCTACACCATCACCGTTGGCGGCATGACCACGCATGTGCTGGCGCCGGCGATTTATCCAAAGCTGCCTTATGACTCGATCAAGGATTTTACCACGATCGGCCGCGTCGGCGTCTCCGCGATCATACTGGTGGCGACCAAGGATTTTCCTGCCAATGACATCAAGGGCCTGATCGCGCTCGCCAAGAAGGGCGAGCCGATTCAGTACGGAAGCTGGGGCATCGGCTCGACCGGGCAGTTCTGCGCGGAGATCCTGATGCAGCAGACCGGCATCAAGATGGAGCACGTGCCGTTCAACGGCATTGCCAAACTGGCCGGCGATCTGCTCGGCGGCCACATTTCACTGGCGACGCTCGACGTGGCGACCGCGACACCTCTGGTGAAGGACGGCTCGATCAAGGCGCTGGCCGCCTGCGGCGAGCGCTCGCCGAGCCTGCCGGATGTCGCAAGCTACAAGGAACAGGGCGTGCCGTTCGACCGCAGCCTGTCCTGGGCGATGTATGCGCCTGCGGGCCTTGCTCCGCCGATCGCAGAGAAATTGTCGGCGGCACTGAAGGACGCGCTCGGCGATGCCGAGGTGAAGCAGAAGCTATTGGGACTCGGCATCACCCCGCAATTCGTCCCGGGCGACGAACAACGCGACATCAACGCTCGCGACATCGCGGCCTGGAAACAGGTTGCCAAGGATGCGGGCATCGAGGTCAAGTGAGCGAGCTGACAACAGGAGCGCTGGCATGAGCCGCATCTTCGGCGCGGTGCGCCAGAATGGATATGTGGTGCGGGACATCCACGCTGCGATGACGCACTGGATCGAGGTGATGGGCGTCGGTCCCTGGTACTATATGGACCGCGTCAAGACCGACTGGTTCCGCCATCGCGGCGAGAACTCCGCCGTCGAGATGAGCATTGCGCTGGCCAATTCAGGCGATCTCCAGATCGAGCTGATCCAGCAGCGCAACGACGCGCCCTCGCTGTACAGGGAGTTTCTGGACGCCGGCCACGAAGGCCTCCAGCACATGTCCTACTGGAGCCACGACTACCAGTCGCTCTACGACAAAGCGATCGGGCGCGGCTACCGGATCGGCCACGAGGGCCAGATCGGCGGCGACCAGGGGCGCTTTGCCTATTTCGATACCCAGGCCCACCCGGGCACCGTGATCGAGATCTCCGACATCAGCGGCACCAAGGGGCCGTTCTTCGAGCGTGTCAGGCAGGCGGCGGCGAACTGGGACGGGACGCGGCCGATCCGCGAGGTCGGCGGAGCGAAATCGTAGAACTGATCGCCGGATGCGACCACAGGAAGCGCCGGACGAAATCAAATAGAAATTGTATTGCGGCCCTGGTCGGATATTCTCGCCGGCATTGCAGATATCCCGGCTTGGGGGCCGTGATGAAGTTTTTTTGTCTCTTTATTCTCGGCGCATTGACTCTCGCCCTTGAGCCGACTGGGGCCTTTGCCGACCAGCGCATGGCGCTGGTCATGGGCAATTCGGCCTATCAGCGCGCACCCAAGCTCTCCAATTCCGCCAACGACGCCAACCTGCTGGCCGAGACCTTCAAGAAGGCCGGCTTCACCGTGGTCGAAGCGCGCAACGACCTCTCGGCCCAGGACATGCGGCGGGCGTTGCGCGATTTCGGCGCCAAGGCCCGCAGCGCCGATATCGCCGTGATCTACTATGCCGGCCACGGCATCGAGATCGACGGCAACAATTATCTCGTTCCCGTCGATGCCCAGCTCGAGAACGACACCGACGTCTATGACGAGACCATCGGGCTCGACCGTGTGCTCGTCGCCATCGAGCCGGCGAAACGGCTGCGCCTCGTCATTCTCGATGCCTGCCGCGACAATCCGTTTTCAAAGAACATGAAGCGCACGATGGCGTCGCGGGCAGTCGCGCGCGGATTGGCCAAGGTCGAGCCGTCGAGCCCGAACACACTGGTGGCGTTTGCCGCCAAGGCCGGCCTTACCGCGCTCGACGGCGACGGCAAGAACAGCCCGTTCGCGACGGCGCTGGCGCATCACCTCGCGACCCCCGGCCTCGATCTGCGCAAGGCATTCGGCTATGTCCGCGACGAGGTGCTCCAGGCCACGACCAACAAGCAGGAGCCTTTCATCTACGGCTCGCTCGGCGGCGACGATGTCGTGCTGGCGCCGGCGGCAGCGCCTTCTGCTCCACCGCCTGCGCCCGTCGCATCCACCGACATGAGCGCGTCACGTGACTACGAATTCTCCGAGCGCGTCGGCTCGGTGGAAGCCTGGGACCTCTACATCGCCGCGCATCCGAGCGGGTTCTACACCGACCTGGCGAAAGTTCAGCGCAACAAGCTCGCGGCGGTGGCCGCCCGTCCCGCATCGGCACCAGCGCCAGCCCCCGTCGCGATTGAAACGAAGAAGGTGCAGACCACCCCCGTGCTGCCGCCGCAGCCGGAGGCAACAAAACCCGTGGCCGCGCCAAAGCTCGCGGCCGTTCCGGCGACCGTCACACCGCTCGCGCTCACCAGTCCACCCGCGACCGAGACGAAGAGCGTTGCGGCCATCCCGTCCGCGAGCTGCACCACGCGGATCGCGCGGCGCGGCAACGACGCCGTCGGCGGTCCCTTCATTCCGGTCTCGATCAAGCCCAATGTCGAGGGGGCGAGCGTCCGCACCATCGCAATCGCTCCCAACGGCCGGGAGATCGCGACCGCCGGCGACGACGGCGTGATCCGGCTCTGGGATGCAGCCTCGTTCCGGCAGACGCGCGTGCTGCGGGGACATGCCGGCGCGGTCTACGCGCTCGACTATTGGGCTGACAGCACACTGCTCGCCTCCGCCGGATGGGACGGCAAGGTCAAGGTGTGGAATCTCAAGAACGACGGTCAGAGCCTGACGTTCGATGCCGGCGCCAAACAGTTCGCGGTCGCCTTCGCGCCGGAATCGTCGCCGAAATATCTGGCCTCGGCCGGCGAGGACGGCGTCGTGCGGATCTGGAATCTTGGCACCCGCGATCTCGCCAGGAGCAGGCTCGATCACCAGAGCGCCGATCCCGCGCGCGCGGCGGTCCGCTCGCTGAGCTACGCGCCCTCAGGTTCTGGCGAGTTCGTCTCGGCCGGCTTTGACGGCAAGATCAGGTTCTATCGCACCAGCGGTGCCATCGACGCGAGGGATGCCTACGGCCGCAAGGCGCTGCGGGTGGCATATTCGCCCGACGGCACGCGCCTGGTCACCGCCGGCTCGGACGCGGAGCTCGGCGCGGCAAAGGTGTGGGACGCGAAAGGCGGCACCGCGCGGCTCCTCACGGGACATCGCGACTATGTCGTGTCGGCCAGCTGGTCCGCGGACAGCAAACGCATCGTGACCGGCGGCGGCGGACGCGACAAGTCGGTGAATTTGTGGGACGCCGAGAGCGGCCGGTTGCTCGCAAGCTTTGCGGGCCATCAGGAGGACATCGAGGCGGTCGCCTTCTTTCCGGGCGGCACGCGGCTGATCTCCGCGAGCGAGGACAAGACCATCAAGGTCTGGGACATCGCCGAGCGGCGCGTGCTCCTCACCGCCATCGGCTTCGGCGACGACGGCTTTGTCAGCTACACGCCCGAAGGCTGCTACGCCGGATCGAGCGGCATCGAGAGCCGGCTCAGCATCTCTAGCGGTAGCCGCTACGAGCCGATGTCGCTGGAGGCGCGCAAGGCGATGCAGGAGCCGGCGGGGTTCGCGACATTGCTGGCACGGTAGGCCGCGATCCGTGGTAACCTGAACGTCGCGTCCGAACCTAGAGCGAGGCACGCATGTCCAACACTGACAAGGTTTTCGCCGGCTCGATCCCAAAGCTCTACGACGAATATCTGGTCCCGATGATCTTCGCCGTTTACGCCGACGACATCGCGAGACGGGTCGCGGCGCGCTCGCCTTCCGTGTTGCTGGAGATCGCGGCGGGCACGGGTGCGGTGACGCGCGCCGTGGCTGCGGCGCTGCCGCCCGGCGTCCGCTATGTCGCGACCGACCTCAACGAGCCGATGCTCGCGGTCGCGGCGCAGCGCCAGGCGGACGATGATCGCATCATCTGGCGCCAGGCGGACGGAATGGCCCTGCCGTTCGGCGACGCCGAGTTCGACGTTGTGTGCTGCCAGTTCGGCGCGATGTTCTTTCCGGACCGCGTCAAGGCCTACGGCGAGATGAAGCGCGTCCTGAAGGGCGACGGCACGTTCGTGTTCAACGTCTGGGACCGGATCGAGGACAATGTGCTGACGCATGAAGCGACGCTCGCGCTCGAAAAGCTGTTTCCCGATGACCCGCCCCGTTTCATGGTCCGGACGCCGCACGGCTATCACGACAAGGCGGTGATCAGGACCGACCTCGAACGTGCGGGCTTCCGTGACATCGCGATCGAGACGCGGCCTGAAATCAGCCGCGCGCCGTCGGCCGAATATGCCGCGATCGCCCTTTGCCAAGGCACGCCGCTGCGCAGCGAGATCGAGGCCAGGGACGCCAGCAAGCTTCAGGCCGCAACCGACATCGTTGCCGAGGCGATCCGAACGCGCCATGGATCCGGCGCGATCGAAGGCAAGATCCAGGCTATCGTGATCGAGGCACGCAGGTAGTTGCGGGCTTCGACCTCAGCCCGGCCTCCCGCGTCCTACCAAAAACTTCGCTGCATCGGCTGTGCCGGCTGGTAATATTGATACTGGCCGCGCCGGCGCGGATTGACGGGCTGCGGGGCCGGATCGCGCTGCTGGAAGAAGAAGCCGAAGCCGTTGCCGCCATTGCCCCAGCTGTCGTCGCTGGCAACGGCCATCGGAGGCGGCGCGGTCGGCTTGCGCGTGATGAAACCACCCTGCGGATGGTTGCTCAGCACTGCGACGAATTCGGTGCGGTAGTTGGTCTCGGCGCTCAGCGGCTCGTCCGAGATGATGATCGACGAGCGCGGCAATGCGGTCGGCCCGATGCGATCCCACACCTCCTGCGGGATGGTGATGCGGTCGAGCGCGTCCTTGGCGTCGTCGCCGTTTTCGATCGAGACCACGCTCCAGCGCAGGCCCGCATCGTTCTTCGCCATCGCCGTGAAGATGTGCGTACCGAGCGGCTGATCGGGATTGCGGATCGTGACGGGAACCTCGATGCTGGTGTCGAACACCTCGCCGCCGCCATCCGGCGCCGGCTTGTGCGTGTTCCGCCGCACGTAGAGCTTCTGTGTCGCCCGGCTGATGTAGACCGAGACCGGCTCGAGCGCGAGCTTTGCATCGGTCGCAGCCTTCACGGCCTCGGCCTTCTTCGCCGCAGCGACCTTCGCGGCCTCCTTCGTGGCGGCGACGGCGTCGCGCTTCGGCTGCGCGGCGGCCCTGGCGGCATCGAGCTGCGTCGCCGCATCGGCAGCCTTGGTGGCGGCCTTCTGCTGCAGCTCCTCGGCCTTGGCCCGAGCCTGATCGGTCTTGGCTGCCGCGAGCTGTTTGTCGGCGAAGGCGAGCTCGGCGTCGGCCCGGGTCTTCTGCTGTTCCAGCTTGCGCAGCGACGCGGGAAGCGAGACGGCGTCCTTCGCGGCCAGGGCGGCAGCCTTCTTGGCATCGTCGGCGGCCCGGACGGCCTCCTCGGCTTCGCCGGAGAGCCTGTCGATGCGGTGCGGCGCCGCCTCGATGGCCTCCCGCTTCGGCATGAACAGCGCGGGATGGGAGAAATCGACCGGGGCCGCGTCGTTCGGCGAGATGATCACCCGCATCCCGATGTTCGTCTTGTCGAACAGGCCCTCGGCAAAGCCAAAGGGCATGCGCACGCAACCATGCGAGGCGGCATAGCCGGGCAGCGGTCCGCCATGCAGCGCGATGCCGTTCCAGGTGATGCGCTGCATGTTCGGCATCCAGGCATCGTCATACATGGTCGAATGATGGTCCTTGTCCTTCTCGACGATGGCGAAGACGCCGGCCGGCGTCTCGCGTCCCGTCGTGCCGGTTGACACCGGCGCGCGAAAAATCCAGCCCTCGGCGTCGTAGAAAGTGACCTGCTGGCTCTTGATCGAGACGATCGCCATGATCGGCTCGCCGGCCTCGCGCGGCGCCACGGCCTCGGCCGGCGGACGCGCCTGCTTGGCCGCGGTGGCCGGGGCCGCCGCCGCCAATGCGACGATCGCCGCCAAGGTTACAATTCCGGGAGGCCCCCAACGCCGCGTCGTCGTGGTGAATTGCGCCGTTGTCAGTCGGTTTTTCATGCCATCCTCGGTCGAAATGCCAGTCCGCTGGTGTCGATCATGGGTCAGATTGAGATCTTTGCATTAAGAAATCGCAGCCGCCTTACGTTCCGTCTGTGGCGAGATTCGGCACGTTCCGGCGACAAATCTCTCTTATACGACGGGTCGCGCAGGCGGAAGGGCGGCGTGCAGCCGGGGCTGGCCCGAAGCTGGCGGTCTAACGCTGCGGCAGAATGTCCGGGAAGGCCTCGACGGACGCCTGCTAGACGCCCAACGCCTTGCGGTTGAAGGTTCGCAGGAAACGCAGCGACAGCGTCCGGACATTTGCGACGTTCAACAGCCACGCGGCGGCGGCATAAGCGAGCCCCCCGGCAAGGCTCACGACGATGAACGGGACGAGGCCGGCGCTGTTGACCTGCGATTGCGCAACGAGGATGGCAGCCGCCATCGCCGCGGCGGAGGCGGCAACACTGGCGAGGCGGTGGAGGTCGAACGGGACAGGGTGGGCGCGATGCATCAGGACGACGGCAACGAGGAAGCCGATCGCTTCGGTCGCGAGCGTCGCCAGCGCCGCGCCGTAGAGGCCGTAGCCGGCCACCAGCGCGAACATCAACGCCACGCTGACGACCAGCGTCAGGAACGACTGCGCCGCCAGCATGAACGGCCGCTCGGCGAGCTGGAAGCTGATCTGCACGTAGAATTGATTGGCGATGCCGAAGAAGCGCGCGATCACCAGGGTCGGCAGCAGCGCCGACACGCCGGCGCGGAAGTCGACGCCGACCAGCGTGCCGGCGACCTGGTCGGCCGCGAGCGCGAGCCAGACGGCGACGGGCGCGACCACGACGAGCAGCAGCTCGAGGCTCTCGGTCAGCCGCTCCCGCGTCGTCTCGCTGTTTTTCTCCGACAATGACCGGAACACCAGCGGCACGGTCGCCGCGGCGACGCTGGAGGCGATCATGACCATGAACTGGCGCGGCAGATCGGCGGCGACGCCAAAGATGCCGGCGGCGTCCTTGCCAAGCAAATAGGCGACAATGAGCCGGTCGCAGGCGGAATAGACTGCAACGGACAATCCGGCCAGCGTCAGCGGCAGGCCGTAACGCGCGAGTTGCATGAACTGGCTGCGCTGGAAGCGCGCGATCCTGGTGCGGTCGCCGACGAGGTTCAGGATGATCCCGGTGAGCGAACCCAGGCCGAAAGCCGCGAGCAGTCCCAATCCACCCCAGCCGAGCCAGATGCCGAGCAGGCCGAAACCCACGCTCGACACGCTGCGCACGATCGAGATCGCCGCAAACCTGTAGGGACGCAATTTGGCGCGCTCGAACTCCTGGCCGACATCGACCGCGTTCGCCATGATCGCGACGAACATGCTGGCGAGCAGCAGCCCAACGCTGAGATCGCTGCGGAACAGGAAGACCAGTGGAGTCGTGGCGCAGAGCACCGCGACGGTGAGCCCGAAGGCAACCATCGCCGTGCCGCGAAAATCCACATCGGCCGACATTGCCTGATAGCGCGAGACCGACAGCTTGATCCAGGCGAAGAAGATCGCGCCCAGAATGCCGGCCAGGCTGATGCCCACGACATAGACGCCGTACTCCGCCGGCGTCAGCAGCCGCGTGTAGGCCGTGACCGCGAAGAAGCCCACCGCCGCAGGCAGGATGTAGGCGACGAGATAAATCGAGAAATGGCGGTTCAGCATGCGAGCACGGGACCGGCAACTTTGTTGCGAATGTGACGGCCGCTAATGAATTGGACCTTGGCGGGCGAACGAATTGCGCCGCAGCATCCCTCAAGAGTGTCACATAAGTCTGGAGATCGGGCGGCGAATGAGCCTCCGAGGCTGCTTTCGCACGTTAGCGTTAAATTTGCCCTTCCCGGAACGGGAGTGCGCGATCACCCAAAGGAACCATGATTCACAGATGACAAAGTTAACCCAACGAGGGAAAACCGCGGCGTTGCAAGGCGGCGCTTGGTACGGTGGCGCGTTGGTTCGAAAAGGACTGCCGTGACCAAGCTGGACAGACGCGAATTTCTCCTCGGCAGCGCTGCAGCACTTGCGGCGGGCGCATCGGCGTCCGCAGCGCCGGCATCAAAGCTTGCCCAGCGCCGTCCGGGGTTCGGCGCCGCGGCCACGCTCTGGGACCTGCAAGCCGATCCCAGGCTCGGCGAAGCCATCAGCACCTATTGCACACAGGTGGTGCCGGTGCTCGAGCTGAAATGGCCGATGCTGCGGCCGACCGCGCACACATTTGCGTTCGAACGCGCGGACGCGATTCTGGATTTCGCGCGGCAGAACGATTTGACGATGCGCGGCCACGCGCTCGCCTGGTATTATGACATTCCGGACTGGACCAAGCAGATCAAGGATTCCAAAGGCGTCGAGCGCGCCTATGTCGACCACATCGGCACCGTCGTCTCCTATTACAAGGACAAGCTGACGTCGTGGGACGTCGTCAACGAGCCGATCCCGGACAATCCCCGCAGTCCAAAAGACCGCCGCGATACGTTCTGGACGCAGCACCTGGGCAACGCCTGGATTCCTCTCGCTTACCGCACCGCCGCCGCAGCCGATCCCTTCGTCAAGCTCGCGATCAACGAATATGACATCGAGTCGGCAAAGGACTCGTTCATTGCGAAGCGCGCAGCGTACCGCAATCTCATCATGGAGTTGCTCGACCAAGGCGTGCCGCTGCACGCCGTGGGGCTGCAAGCGCATCTGCATGCCGAGCTGGAGATCGACACCCACGGGCTGGCCGAATTCGTCACCGAGCTGCGCTCCTGGGGCCTCGATGTGCTCGTCACCGAACTCGATGTCGACGACCAGAAGCTGATGGGAACGCCGGCGGAGCGTGATGCCGTCGTCGCCAAGCGCGTCGATGATCTCTTGACCGCGATCGCGACCAGCGGACCCGTGCGCTCGATCCTGACCTGGGGCCTCTCGGACCGCTACAGCTGGATCAACGGCACCTTTGCCCGCGCCGACAAGCAGCCGAACCGTCCCTTGCCGCTCGACGGCGAATTCAAGCCGAAGCCGTTCATGGACGTGATCAGCAAATTCACGCGGGACGTGTAAGGGCGCCGGTCTTCAGCGCGCCTTCGGCACTGCGAATTCGGCCGCGTCGTTCACGTGGTCGGGCGCGAGGCTCGGACCGCGACGCTCGCGCGAGCTGAGGCGGAACACGTCGCGGATATCGTCGATCGAGGTCGACGAATAGGACTGGATGCAGAGCGCGACCTGCTCGGGCGAAGCGGCGCGCATCATCGCCTCGATGGCCGGGCGGTCGAGGCGCGTGTCGTCCCAATGCGAGACCGCGATGCTCTCTTCCGTGACCCGGTGCGCGGTCAGATGGGCTGGCGAGTTGGCGACGAAGTTGCCGTACATCAAATATTCCGAGAACTTCTTCTTCCGGCACAGTGCCAGAACCCAGTTCAATCCCGTCGCCGACTTGATCGCGTCGGTCATCGCGCGCGCGGTGTCCTTGTCCCAGACCAGCGCGTTGCCGACATAGTCGTCGGCCGGGAACGAGCGCTGCTCGATACCGAGAAGCTGATCGACGGTGCGGAGCCACAGCACATGCAAGGGGTGGTCGGCGTCGATCCCCTTACGCGTGACGAACAGCGGCGTCTTCTCGGCGCCGGCATATTGGCCGACATCGAATTCGCGGAAGAACAGATTGTCCGAATCCAGGATGCAGACGCGCTGCTCCGGCGCGTTGAGGACGCCGGCGATCTTGAGGATCTGCTGAATGTGCCAGCCATGGACGGGCGACGACAGCAGCGACAGCCAGACCCGCCGCTTGCTGATGAACTGGAGAGCCGGCGGCAGCGCCCGGAGCCATTTCGGCAAGTAACGCGAGGCCGGAACGATGACGCGCTTGTCGGATGCGAACCGCGCGAACAGCGGCAAATCCTCATCGTTAACGAGAACATAATGCCGCGTGTAACCCGTCAACCAGGTGTCGATGCTCTCGCTGAGCAGCGAAAAGCGCTCGATATCCTTGGCGTAGCTGGCGGTCAGCAGGGCAACGGAATGCATGGGCGCGCTCGTATGGCGATTAGGCCGCAGTCATAGCCCCGGCCGGAGCCGTTGGAAACTTGCATTCGAGATCAAGGTAAAACGAAACCAAGCATTAGCTATCCGACGGCAGCCCCTGCTCGATGCCGCGAAACCGCAAGGGCGCCAGGGCCGACGCGCGCTGCCACCAGTCGGCGACGCGGTCGTCGAGCGCGGTCACACCTCGTCCCTGGCCGGGGAAGATCCGGATCTGCTGCACCGCCTCGGCTTCGAACCCCTTGCGCTTGCGCGTGATCTTGAGGGCGGCGCCTTCGCGGTCCCGCTGGGTCAGCGGCACCAGGAGGCGGCCACGCGGGCGGAGCGACCGGAGCCAGAGCGGATGCGGGTGCGAGAAGCCGGCATGAACGATGATCACGTCGGCGGGTTCGCCGATGTCCTCGCATCCGTCACCGTGGACGACCGCGACGTTGCGATAGGCGCCAAGATAGGTCGCTGCGCGCGCCGCAAGCCGCTGGTCGCATTCGATGGCATGCACCCTGCCCTTCGGGCCCACGATCCCCGACAGCACGGCCGAGAAATAGCCGAGCCCGCAGCCGATCTGGACCACGCGGTCTTTTTCGCCGACGTCGAGCAAATCGATGAAATGCGCCCACAGGCTCGGCAGTCCGGTGTCGAGCTTGCGACGCGCATCGATCGCGACCAGCACATTGTCCTGGAGATGAACGGGATCGGCATCCGCCGTCAGCCGATAGCTGCGCGCCGCCTCGCTCTTGATGCGCCAGGGTCCCTTCGCCAGAAACTTTTCGCGCGGAACAGTGGCGAGTGCCTCCAGCAGGCGCTTTGAGGAAATCCGTTCACGCTTCGCAATCAACTCGACGTAACGCGCGCGGGCGGCGGCAAGATCGCTCATCGCACGGGATCGGCCTGTTCAGGAACGGGCGCGTCCGCACTGAGCTCGTTGACCAGTTGCATCGCCAGTTTCAGGTCCGGCGTGTAGAAACCCTCGCTGAATTTGCCGACGATCGGTACGAGCAGGAGACTTGCGTGCTCGCGCTTGCCGGCTTCGTGCGACAGGCGCGCGAGGCTGACGGCGGTGCGAAGCTCCCAGGACAGCGCGCCCTGCTTGCGGGCGATTTCCAGCGACAGGCCGAACAGCTCCTCGGCCTCCTTCGCCGAGGCCGGATCGCCGTCCGACAGGGTGATTTCGCCCTGCAGGCGGTAGACTTCGGCGAGGTAGGAGTGATCGCCGGTCCGTCTCGCGGTCGCGAGCGCACCGTCCAGCGCGCGCAAGGCGGCATCGCGCATCCCGACCTTGGCGTAGGCCTCCGCGAGCAGGCAGCGGAACCAGCAGCCGGCGAGCCAGGAATCCATCGCCTCGTATTCGTCGAGGCCGAAGCGCATCTGGCTGAGGCCTTCGTCGGCCTCGCCGAGCTGCGCCAGCGCCCAGCCGCGCAGGATCGCCGCCTGCTGCTTCCAGTGCAGGAAATTGTGCTCGGTGGCGATGATCATGGCGCGGTTGGCGTGGTCGCGCGTGCCCTCGACGTCGCGCAAATGCTGACAGAGATAGGCGCCGAACACGAGCGCGAAGGCGAGCGTGAAGGGGTGGCGGATCTTCTCGGCATTCGCGATCGCCTGCTCGCTGTGCTGGCGCGCCGCGTCGGGCCGGCCCAGGAACCACAGCAGGTAGCCGAGATAGGACAGCGAGACGACACCGGGATCGGTGCCGTGCCGCTCCATCAGATCGGCGTGCAGATCGGGGCTGTACAGGTTGATGCAGCGGTGCAAATGGTGCTGCGAGGCGGCGAAGCGCCCGCGATAGAGCATGGTCATCGCGATCGCACGATGCGCCTCGATCAGATAGCCGGTCTGCTGCGCCGGCTGCGCGCCCTCGTTCAACCGCTCGCGCTTGGCAAATTTCAGGAGCTCGACGCTGAGATCGTGCGCGCGGGTCAGGTCAGCGCGGATGAAATGACAGACCCAGAGCCCGCGCGTGGCGGCAAAGGCCTTCTCCTCGTCGTCGAGCTGCTGGCCGAGCTCGAGCGCGCGAATGTAATTCTCCTCGACCTCCTGCACGGCGTAGCCCTTGGCGGCGATCAGCGCGTTGCCGAGCGCGATGCGCAGCTCGAGCTCCATCTCGTCGGCGCCCTGCATGCGCGCATTGGCCTGCACGACGCTCAAACCCCGGCGCAGATGGCCGATCGCCTCCAGATTGGCGCCGCTCTTGGCCGCCTGCTTGCCCGCCTTGAGCCAGAAGCTGGCGGCGCCCTCGCTCTGGCCGGATTCGGTCAAATGATGGGCGAGCAGCTCCGGTTCGCGCTCGGTCTTCTCCGGATACATCTCGGCGAGCACCTGGGCGATCCGGGAATGCAGCTTGCGCCGCTCGCTGTGCAGCAGGCTCGCATGCGCGGCGTTCTGGATCATCACGTGCTTGAAGGAGTAGAGCGCGTCGGGCGGATGGCCGCGGCGCATGATCAATCCCGCTTGCTCCAGATGATTGAGCGCCGCCTCGATCTGCTCGGCGGGCGTATTGGCGACCGCGTGCAGCGTCTCGTAGGAGAATTCGCGGCCGATGGTGGCGCCGATCTGCGCGATCCGCTTGAACGGTCCCATCCGGTCCAGCCGCGCCATCAGCGAGTCCGACAGCGTCGCCGGGATCGCGAGCTGCCGCCACGGGCCCGACAGCACGTAGCGCCCGTGCCGCTCGGTCAATAGGTTGGATTCGAGAACGGTCTTGGTGAGCTCCTCCAGGAACAGCGGCACGCCGTCGGTCTTGACGATGATCTCCTCGACGACCTCCTTGGGAAGCTCACGTCCGGCGACACGCTCGACCAGCGTTGCGCGCAACTGCCGGCTCAGGCGGTTCAGCACCAGGGTGGTGATGTGCGAATGCGCGTTCCAGCTCGGCTGGAATTCGGAACGCGCGGTGATGATGACGAGGACCGGCCTGTTCTGCGCCCGGTCGACGAGGAGATCGATCACCTCGCGGGAGGTCGGGTCGACCCAGTGCAGATCCTCGAACGCGATCACCAGCGGCAACTCGCGCGCGAGCCCGAGGAAATGATTGACCAGGGCCGCGACGGTCGCGTCCTTTTGCTGCTGCGGCGACAGCTCGAGCGGCGGATAGCGGTCACCGGTGGGAATGGACAACAGCGCGGCAAACAGCGGCGTGACCTGTTCGATGTCGCCATGCGCGGCGACGATCGCGGTCTCCAGGCTCGCCAGCGACTGGGCGGACGCATCCTCGCGGTCGAGACCGAGGGAGAATTTGAGCTGCTCGGCGAACGGATAGAACGCCGTGGAGGTGTAATAGGGCGAGCACTGGAACGAGACCTGGCCATGCCGGTCGCCCGATATCCGCTCGAAGATTTCCTGGATGATGCGCGACTTGCCGATGCCGGGCTCGCCAAATTTCACCACGACCTGGCCATCGCCATCCTTGACCTGCTGCCAGCGGCCCATCAGCAGCGCAATCTCCTCCTCGCGATTGACGAGCGGGGTCAGCCGCGTGCCCATGGCGGCGGCGAAGCGGGTCTCCACCCGCGAGGCGCGCATCACGTGCCAGGCCTGCGCCTTCTCCGAGATGCCCTTCAGCGCGTGGACCCCGAGATCGCGGTAGTCGAACTTCCCCTTCAGCAGCGCCTGGGTCGAGGTGGAAATCACCACACCGTTGGGCGGCGCCAGGCCTTGCAGGCGCGCGGCGAGATTGACGGTTTCTCCGACCGCGGAGTCGCGCTCTTCGGTGCCCTGTCCGACGAGATCGCCGACCACGACGAGACCGGTCGCGATGCCGATGCGGACCGCGGGTGAGTGGCTGAGCGCACCGCGCGGCTCGATCGCGCGCGCCGTCGACAGCACCCGGACGATCTCGAGCCCCGCGCGCACCGCGCGCTCGGCGTCGTCCTCATGTGCGGTCGGATAGCCGAAATAGACCAAAATACCGTCGCCGACGAAGCGGGCGGCAAAGCCCTCGTAATGCTTCACCACGCGGACACAGGTTTCGCGGAAGCTCGCGATCATGTCGCGCACGTCTTCCGGATCGAACTGCACCGAGAGCGAGGTGGAATCCACCATGTCGCAGAACATGGTGGTGAGCTGACGCCGTTCGGCCCCGACTTCCGTGCGCGGTTGCGGGCGCGCCGTCACGTCGGGCTTCTCCGCTGTTTCGGCCTGGAACAACGCGGTCATGGCCCGCTGGAGCCGCTTCCGATCGCCGAGCGGCAATCCGAGCTCGACGAGATCGGATTCGGTCAGGTCCCCCATGACGTCGAGATCGAGACGGTGCTGCGCGAAGAGATCGGTATAGTGGCCAAGCCCGATACCCTCGAGCCAGCGCTTCAGCCCGCCTTCCGCTCCCGTGCCCGGCTCATTCTCCAGCATGGTGATTCCGCCCGACCAATCACTCCGTCGAAGGGCTTAGGGCCCCGCAACCACAGATTTTGGGGCCAAAACTTCACCTCAGACTGGACGCGTTCCCTTAGTTCTTGGAAGAATAGCCCAATCGGATCAAAAGGGAACGGAATTGTCGGACGTCACACGCCTAGCGCCGCGGGAATCAGCGAGCACGACGGCCGAAGCGAAGATATTCGCGGATATCGGCGGTCTTCTGGATTTCCATGCCCGCAAGACGCCGGCGGCCCCCGCCCTCCTTGCCCCCGGCCGGCCGGTCCTCAACTATCGCGGGATTGGCGAGCGGACACAGGATCTCGTTCGCACGCTGCGCGGTCTCGGCATCGCCCCTGCCGACCGGGTTGCCGTTGCGCTGCCGCGCGGCGCCGACAGCGCACTGGCCCTGATCGCGGTCGCATCGAGCTGCGCCTGCGTTCCCGTCAATCCCGACCTGACGGCGGACGAGCTGCAACGCTATTTCAGCGAATTGAAGCTGACGGCGCTGGTCACCCGGGCCGACACGAACTCGGCGAGCCGCGACGTCGCCAAGGCGCTCGATATCGCTGTGATCGATTTCGTGCCGGGGCCGCAGGACGATCTCGGCGGCTGCGCGTTCGTCGGACCGGCGGTCGGTCCGACAAATACCAGCGGCGCCTCGTGCGGCGACGACGACGCATTCATCCTCCTGACGTCGGGTACGGCGGCGCGGCCGAAAATGGTGCCGCTGACGCATCGCAGCGCATGCCTCTCCGCCTACAATGCCGGCCGCGTGCTGTCGCTCGCGTCCCACGACCGCCTGCTCAACGTGCTGCCGTTGTTCCACGCCCACGGTCTGATCTCCGGCCTTCTGACCGCGCTCGCGGCAGGCTCAAGCGTGGTCTGCACCAACGGCTTCGACGCGCCGTCGTTTTTCGGCTGGATGCGGGAGCTGCAACCGACCTGGTATACGGCAGTGCCGACCATCCATCGCGCGCTGCTGACGGCGGCGGAAGCGAACCCGGACCTCGCCCAATCATCGTCGTTGCGCGTAATCCGCTCGGCCTCGGCCTCGCTTGCGCCTGCGATCCTCGACGGGCTGGAGGCGACGTTCGGCGTTCCCGTGCTCGAAACCTATGGCATGACGGAGGCGGCCTCGCAGATCGCGGCCAATCCGTTCGAGCTGCGCAAGGTCGGATCGGTCGGCCGCGCCGCGGGCCCCGAAATCGCGATCATGGACGAGACGGGCCGCGCGCTCGCGAGCGGCGAGCAGGGCGAGATCATGCTGCGCGGGCCCAACATGAGCCGCGGCTACTACAATGACGAGGCGGCGACGCAGGCTGCCTTCCGCAACGGCTGGTTCCGGACCGGCGATCTCGGCTATCTCGACGCCGACGGCTATCTCTTCATCGTCGGCCGTATCAAGGACGTCATCAACCGCGGCGGGCAGAAGATCTCGCCGCTGGAGGTGGAGGAGGTCCTGCTCAGCCATCCGGCGGTGCTGGAGGCCGGCGTGTTTGCCGTCCCGCACCCAAAGCTCGGCGAGAACGTCGCCGCCGTCGTGGTGCTGCGGCCGAATTCCGAGGCGACCTCGGACCAGTTGCGCCAGTTCGCGCGCAAACGTCTTGCGGCCTACAAGGTGCCGAGCCTGATCCGCAGCGTGGCAACGCTGCCGAAAGGCGCCAGCGGCAAGGTCAAGCGCAATGCGCTGGCCGAGCTGATCGCATCAGTGGACGGCGGCGACGAGGCCCGTCTGCCACGCAACGCCCTGGAGACCCAGCTCGCGGGGATATGGGCCAGTTTGCTGGAGCTGCCACAGGTCGGCGTCGATCAGGACGTCTTTGCGCTCGGCGCGGACTCGCTCGCGGTGACGCAGATGCGCTCGCGCCTGCGCGAACGCTTCAACGTCGACTTTTCGTTCGAGGACATCTTCGATTGCGCCACCGTCGCCGCGCTTGCGGCCCGGCTCGAGACCGCCGCGACCCACCGCGAAACGATTTTGCCGGCCTGGCGCCAGGCGGCGATCGCAGCCGCGCCGCTGTCGTTCCAGCAGCAGCGGATGTACGTGCTCTCGCGGCTCGACCCGACCCGTTACAACTACAACGTCGTCGAAGTCGCGCTCCTCAAAGGCCCGGTCGACGTCGCCGCGCTTTCTGCGAGCCTCACCGCGGTCTCTGCGCGCCACGACGTGCTGCGGTCGGTCGTCATCGAACGCGACGGCGAGCCGGCGCAGCTCGTGCTGCAATCGCCGCCGCGACTCGAGCAGATCAAGCTCAAGCCCTGCCCCGCGGACAAGCGGGCCGCTGTCATCAGGCGCGAGGCACTCGGGCTCGCGCAATATCCGTTCGACCTTGCGCGCGAAGCGCCGCTGAAGGTGACGCTGCTGTCGTTCGACAAGAGCAGCCACGCGCTGGTGGTCAACGTCCATCACCTCGTCACCGACGGGTGGTCGCAACGGCTGTTCTGGGAAGAACTCGCCGCCCATTATTCGGCAGCGCGCAAGAAGGACCTGGCGGCACCGCCTGCGCCCGCTTTCCAGTACCGCGACTTTGCGCTCTGGCAGCAGAGCTGGGCGCAGACGCCGGCCGCCAGGGAACAGCTCCATTACTGGCGGGCGCAGCTCGACGGCGTCACCACGCTGCCGCTGCGCACCGACCGGCCGAGGCCGGAGGTCTGGAACGGTCACGGTGCCCGTCGCTATCTCGAATTCTCCAGGACACTGTCTGCCGACCTGCGGGCGCTGAGCCAGAACCAGGGCGTCACGCCCTTCATGACCCTGCTCGCAGTGTTCCAGTGCCTGCTGTACCGCCACACCGGACACGAGGATGTCGCGACCGGCTCGCTGATCGCCAACCGCAACCAGATCGAGAGCGAGCGCCTGATCGGGCTGTTCGCCAACACGCTGATCCTGCGCAATGATTTTGGCGGCGATCCGAGCTTCGGCGAAATGTTGCGCCGGGTGCGGCAGGTCACGCTCGACGCCTACCGCAATCAGGACCTTGCGATCGAGGAAGTCCTGCGCGCGCTTCAGATCGCGCGCCGGAGCGACGGCAATCCGCTGTTCCGGATCATGTTCATCCTCCAGAACGCCTCGATCGAGGCGGCACGTTTCTCCGGCCTGTCGACGCGGCGAATCGAGATCGACCCGAAGGTGGCGCGATTCGACATCACGCTCGAGTTGGTCGAGGCCGACGGCCGTTTCACCGGCTTCTTCGAGTACGCCACCGATCTGTTTGACGCGGCGACGATCGAAGGCATGGCCGCTCAGTTCAAGACCCTGCTCAAATCCGTCATCGCCGCTCCGGAGCAGCGCATCTCGCAGCTGCCCCTCCTGACCGGGGCCGAACGCCGGCAGCTGCTGGCGCAAGGCCGGGGTGTGCCGGCCAATTTCACCACGCGCGGCAACTTCAGCGAACGCTTCGACCGTCAGGCCAGGAAAACGCCAAACGCGATCGCGGTGTCGGACGGTCGCACATCCCTGAGCTATCGCGAACTGGCGCGCCGCAGCCAGGCGGTCGCGCGCTGGTTGGC
Organism: Bradyrhizobium sp. 21; assembly: GCF_023073335.1. Lineage (GTDB taxonomy): Bacteria > Pseudomonadota > Alphaproteobacteria > Rhizobiales > Xanthobacteraceae > Bradyrhizobium. The sequence continues at coordinate 52,731 of NZ_JADPJG010000005.1, read as the reverse complement.
CCGGGACGGCGTCGGCGCCGAGGCCGTGGTCGCCTTGCTTGCGGATCGCGGGCCCGATCTGCTCGCCGCGATGATCGCCGCCCAGCGCGTGGGCGCCGCCTTCCTCAATCTCGATCCCGACCAGCCGCCGGCGCGGCTAGCGACCATCCTCGGATCGAGCTGTGCCCGCGTGCTGCTGACCGGACGCGCGCAGTCGTCCGTGGTCGATGCGCTGCTCGAACCGCTGGTCGAGCGCATCCAGGTGGCCGAGCTGGAAGACGCGATCGCGCCAGGGGCGACCAAGCCGGCCGGCGCGGCGCGGCGCGCGGCTTCCAGCCTTGCCTATCTCGTCTACACCTCCGGCTCCTCCGGCGCGCCGAAGGGCGTCATGATCGAGCAGCGCGGGCTCTCGAACCATCTGGCTTCGCTCATCTCCGAGCTCGGCCTCTCGGCCAGGGACGTGATCGCGCAGACCGCGCCGCAGAGCTTTGTCATCTCGGTGTGGCAGTTCCTCGCAGGGCCCATGGTCGGCGCGCGCGTCCATGTCTGCGGCAACGCGATCGTGCGGGACCCGATTTTGCTCGCGCGGGAGATCGAGCGCGAGGGCATCACGGTGCTCGAGATCGTCCCATCGCTGCTGCGCGTCATCCTCGATCGCATGGACGAGGCACCGATCCGACGCGCCTTCGCGAGGCTGCGCCTGCTGATCTCGACGGGCGAGCCGCTGCCCGTCGATCTCTGCAAGGCCTGGTTCGCCCGCTGTCCGAAAGTGCCGTTGATCAATGCCTATGGTGCGTCGGAATGTTCCGACGACGTCTCGCTGCATCGCCTGACCAGGGCACCGGCGACCGCGACGGGCAATGTCCCGGTCGGTGCGCCGCTGCCGAACACCCAGCTCTACGTGCTCGACGCAAGCCTGCAGCCGCAGCCGGTCGGCGTGACCGGCGAGCTCTGCATCGGCGGCGCCGGTATCGGCCGCGGCTATGTCAACGACCCCGCACAGAACCGGCAGCGCTTCCTGCCCGATCCGTTCGCGCGCCAGGCAGGCAGCCGGCTGTACCGAACCGGCGACCTCGCCCGCCGCCGCGCCGACGGCACGATCGAATGCCTCGGCCGCGCCGACCATCAGGTCAAGGTCCGGGGCTACCGCATCGAGCTCAAGGAGATCGAGAACGCGCTTGCCGACCATCCGGGTGTTCACGCCGGCATCGTCGAGCCGCGTCGCGAGGCGAGCGGCGATGTCAGGCTGATCGCCCATATCGTCGCGGCATCCGGCAGCCGGAGCAGCGCCAGCGAGCTGCGCGAGTTCCTGAAGAGCCGGCTGCCGGGCCATGCCATCCCGTCCGCATTCCTGTTCCTGGATCAGGTGCCGCTCAACGCCCATGGCAAGATCGACCGAACCGCGCTGTTGGCGCCCGCGCAGCAGGAAGCGTCCGGACCGGATGCGGCCGTGCCGGCGCGGCGCTTCACCGAGAAGGTGCTGTCCGACATCTGGATCGACCTGCTGAAGGTCGAAAACCTGGGCGTGACCGACAATTTCTTCGACCTCGGCGGCCATTCGCTGCTGGCGGGCCAGGCGATGGCGCGCGTCGCCCGTGCGCTCGGCGTGTCGCTGCCGATCAAGACCATCTTCGAGGCACCGACGATCGAAGACCTTGCCCGGCGAGTTGACGAGGCCGTGGCGGCGAAGCCGCGCAAGCCGCCCGCTAGCGCGCCAAGGTTGGCTGGAGCGAGCTTGGCCGAAAGCCGCCCTCCCACGCTCTCGATCGCGCAGGAGCAGATGCTGCGGATCGAGCAGAATCTTCCGGAATTGCCGCTGTTCAACCTGCCTTTCGCCTTCCGTCTCCAGGGGCCGCTCAATCGGGCCGCGCTGGCGCAGGCGATCGACGACGTCGTGCGCCGGCACGAATCGCTGCGGACCCATTTTGGCTGGAGCGGCGGGGAGCCCGTCAGCCACATCGCCGCGCCCGGCACCCTCGGTCGTGTCCTGACTGTCGAGACGATCGGCGACGGTCAGCCCCACACCAACAAGCGGCGCAAGGCCCTGGAGCTTCGAAAGATCGATCTCCTGATCGAACAGGAGACCTATGCCCCGATCGACACCGCGCGCGCGCCGCTGCTGCGCGCCCGGCTGTTGCGGCTCCACGACGGAGATCATGTGTTGCTGCTGACGCTGCACCACTCCGTCGTCGACGGCTGGTCGATCGGCGTCCTGTTCGAGGAATTGTCCAACCGCTATGCGGCGCTGGCCGGCTATCCGTCGCTGCCGTTGCCGAAACTGCCGCCAGCCTTTTCGGACGTCGCACGCTGGCAGCGCTGGTGGTGCGGCACCGATGCCGCCCGCCGACAGGCGGCGGACTGGACGGAGAATTTGCGCGGCGCGGCCCCCCTCTTCGAGGGCGAATCAGGCCCGGGCGCGTCCACGGGGCACCATCCGGTCAACCTCGAGCGTGAGCTGATCGGCCGGCTCACGACGTTCGCCGCCCAGCATAATGGCACGCTGTTCATGTGCCTGCTGACCGGCCTGAAAGCGCTGCTGCTGGCGCGGACCGGCCGCAACGACATCTCGGTCGCCACCGCCATGGCCAATCGCGCCCAGCCGGACACCGACCGGATCGTCGGCCCGTTCGAGAACACGGTGATCGTTCGCACCCAGATCACCCCTGAACTGACGTTCGTGCAGGCCCTGGCCCGGGTCCGTCAGAGCGTACTGGACGCGCATGCGCGGCAGGAGTTGCCGTTCAACATCCTGACCGACCATCTGGAGCAGGAAGGGGTCAATCCAGCCTCGCTGCTCCAGGTCTATTTCACCCTGCAAAATCCGCTGCGCCGGCCGCTCGATCTGCCTGATCTCACGGCAGGGTCGATCGGCAACGTCGCGCGCGAAGGCCAGCCGGTGCTGCCGATCGACCCGACCTGGCTGTCGCTGATGCTCAAGGAGCGGCCGACGGGAATCACCGGTTCATGCAATTACAAGAGCGAGCTGCTCGACGGCGCTACGGTCGGCCAGTGGATGGAGGATCTCGTCGCGCTGCTCGGGGCGGCCGTCGCCCAACCCAACGCACCACTCAGCCGATTGCTCAATCGCAGGGCGGCATGACCGGCCATAGAGCACGGGCGAATACGGTTTCACTCGCCAAAGCTGTGAATGGCCAAGTTGCATCTTGATTATTTGGCGCCACCGCGCAAGATTATTCCGGCGTTTTGATTTGGAAGATTATTTTCAACCGGGGAGAGTAGTTATGGGTTTCATCAAATTTACCAAGGGCACCTCGTTGAGCGACAAGGACCGCAAGGCCCTGCAGAAGCTGCTCGGCGCCGAGAAGAAGAAGCTGCAGTCCGCGCTGAAGGACGTCGACGCCAGCATTTCGATGCTCGGCGGCTCCAAGAAGGCCAAGAAGAAGAAGTAAGGCTCGGCGGCGGAAACGCCGCACGAATCTGCAGGCTTCAATTTTCGGAAATGGGCCGCTCGCTTGCCGAGTTTGGGTCTCGCACAAGCTTGCGCCCGTAAACCGGCCAGCAATCGACAAGGATTCGCCTGAGTGGACCGCTAGGAGCGGTCCACTCAGTTGATTCTTGCTCAGTTGATTCTTCCGTCATGGCAGGGGATTTGGCCCCGGCCTGACGCCATGGGCCTAATTGATGGCAGACGACAGGATTGAACTGTTTGTCGGACTGATCGAGACTTTTGACGCGCCGGGTGCAGTTGATACCTGCCGGCGTTTGCTCTCGATCGACGAACGGGTACGGGCCGACCGCTTCAAGTTCGAGCGGCACCAGCGGCAGTATATTTTCGCGCACGCGCTATTGCGGCTTGCGCTCTCGCACGCCGCGCCGAATGTCGCACCCACCGACTGGTCATTCGCGACCGGACGTTACGGGCGGCCGTTTGTCGCATTGCCCAAAACCTCGAGCGCGCTGCACTTCAGCCTGTCCCATGCCGATGGCTGCGTCGCCTGCGTCGTGTCAGGGCATGAGACCGTCGGCGTCGATGTCGAGACCGTGTCACGGCGCGTCGCACCGTTGTCCACCGCGCTTCGGTTCTTCGCGCCCGAAGAAGTCGAAGCGCTGCGTGGACTGCCGGAGCCCGCTGCGATCGATCGCTTCTTCGACTACTGGACGCTCAAGGAAGCCTATCTGAAGGCCAGGGGTTTCGGCCTCAATTTGCCGCTCGAGGCCTTTGCGATGCACGTGTCGCAAGAGGCGATCGAGATCAGCTTCAAGCCCGATATCGCCGACGATCCGCAAGGGTGGCGATTCCAGCTATTCTCGCCGTCGCCCTCGCATCGCCTGGCGATCGCCGACGGCTCCCGCGCCACCGGCGGTCTGCCCATCACCCGCAATGCGTGGCCGCTCCAGGAAGCGGCTGAATGACGCCCGCGCGGCTGCGCGTCTTTCCCGCGATCTCGCGCAACCGCGACCCCAAGAAATATGTCGGCGAACTGATGCGGGTGGCCCAGTTCGCCGACCGCAACGGCTTTGAAGGCATTTTGCTGTTCGAGGGCAACGACGTGTTCGTCGAGCCGTGGGCGATGGCCCAGCACATCATGGCTGCGACGCTGCGGAGTTCGCCGCTGATCGCGGTCAATCCGGTCTACATGCATCCGTTCACGGCGGCGAAATTCGTCTCGTCCTTTGCGCAGCTCCACGGCCGCAAGGTCTATCTCAACATGATCACGGGGACGGCGCTCAGCGATCTGCAGGGGTTGGGCGACGAGCAGTCGCACGCCGACCGCTATGTCCGGCTCGGTGAATTCGTCGCGCTGATGCGCCAGCTGGTGGCGAGCCCTCGGCCGGTGACTTACGAGGGCCGGTTCTATCGCGCAAGCAATCTGCAATTGCGGCCGCGCCTACCGCCGGAGCTGATGCCGGAATTTCTGGTCGCGGGCCAGTCCGAGGCGGCGCAGCGCGTGGCGAAGGAGAGCGGCTGCATCAAGATGCAAATGCTGCCGCCCGACCTCGATCGCGGCCTTGATGCGCCAGGGATGAATTTTGGAATTTTCGCGCGCGAGGGACGCGACGAGGCACGGCAAGCGGCAAAGGCGCGTTTCCGCGACAACCCCGACGATCGCGAGCTGCTCGCGCTCACCGTGGAGAATAGCGATTCCGTGTGGAAGCGGCGTCTCTACGAGGGCCAGAACGGCGAGCTCGCGGACAATGGCTACTGGCTGCTGCCGTACCTCACCTTCCAGGCCGACTGCCCCTACCTCGTCGGCAGCTACGCCGAGATCGGCGCAAAGCTGAAGGCGTTTGCGGCGAAGGGGCTGACCACGATCATGCTCGACATGGTCGCGGACGAGACCGAGATGCAGCACGTCTGCAAGGCGCTCGCCGCGAGCGGGATGTTTTGAGCCTCACCGCGCCTCTTCGAATCCGGCCAGCACCGAGGTCAGGTTCGCGCCCAGAATATCCGAGAGATAACCGCCCTCCTGCACGAACACGGTCGGCAGGCCCATTTTCGCGATGGCCTGGCCGATGCGGCGGAAGCCGGGCGTGGTGACGGCGAGGCCTTTCAGCGGATCGTGCTCGGAGGCGTCGAGGCCGAGTGCGATAACGAGCGCGCCGGGCGCAAAGGATTCGATTGCCTTGCGCGCGACGTCCATCGCCTGGAGATAGCCGTCGTCGCCGGTGCCGATCGCCAGGGGAATGTTGAGATTGGTGCCGAGGCCGGGGCCTTCGCCGCGCTCATGGGCATAGCCCCATACGTAAGGATAGTACGCGACGGGATCGGCATGGATTGACACCGTGTAGACATCGGGCCGCGCGTAGAAGATGCCTTGCGTGCCGTTGCCGTGATGGACATCGACGTCGAGGACCACGACGCGCTCGTGCCTCTGCCGCAGATGCGCCGCGGCGATCGCGCTGTTGTTGAGGAAGCAGAAGCCGCCGGCCATGTCACGATAGGCGTGATGGCCGGGCGGACGGCAGAGCGCATAGGTCGCGTCCTCACCATCCATCACCATCTGTGCCGCCGTGACGGCAACGTCGGTCGCAGCGCAGGCCGCAGCCCATGTGCCCGCACCGATGGGCGCCGCGGTATCGGCGGTGTGCCAGCCAAGCTTGCCGATGATGTGGGTAGGATAAGTCGCGGCATGGCGCACCGGATGGATATTGCCGATCATCTCCGGACCGGAATCGCCGAGCGCGGTCCACGCGTCCCAGGCTTCGCTCAGGAACGACAGATATTCCGGGCTGTGAATGCGCGCGCGGGGCCCCTGCCCGAACCTGGCCGGCTCGACCAATTGATGCTTGCCGTCCTTCAACCCCTTGAGCAGGCGATCGGCGCGCTCAGGCTGCTCGGTGGTGCGCTTGACGACACCGCGAACCAGGAAGAATTGCGGATCGTGGCTGCGATGCAGTTCGGTATGGACGGCTTTCACTCAAACACTCCGTGGTCGCATGCTATTTGATGGCCACAGATGTCTAGATCTCCGCAGCCGCCGGATGCAAGCAAGAACAATGCCGTCCGTGTCGCACCGCCCTGCGCCGGAAGCAGAGCGCCCGTGAGGTTCAGCAGCGCCCACGCTGGAGACAGTGCTCGCGGCCCTGCTGGTCGGTGCGAAAGGACTCGATGAAGCCGCCCTGGCGCTGGGTGACGAAGACGGTCTTGCCGTCGCTGCCGCCGAAGGCGAGATTGGTCGGCTCCTTGCCCTTCAGCGCAATCTCGCGCTCGACCGCGCCATTGGGCTTCATCAGCGCGATCGTACCCTTGAGGATGCGCGCGATATAGAGACGGCCGGCCACGTCGGTGCGCAAGCCGTCGGCCGTGTCGGGCTGAAACGCCTTGACCATTTTTGCGCCGGTGAGGTCGTTGCCGCTGATGGTGTAGGACCAGATCTGGCCGCTGCTGGATTCCCCGACATAGAGCGTCCTGTCATCAGGACTGAGATCGATGCCATTGGTGGTGCCCATCGCGCGCGGCGCCGACATCACCTGTCCCTGCACCGACCCGTCGGCCGCTTTGGCGATGCGCCAGACGTGGCCTTCCCGGCCCTTCCAGTTCGGATCGCTCGCATAGATCGTGCCGTCGCGCGCGATGGTGATGTCGTTGGGCTGGTTCATCTCGTCGGAGTGAAACCAGACAACGGGTTCTGTTGCGCCCCTCTGGATCGCGAAGATGTTGTGCTTCTTGTAGTCGGCGATGAACATGGTGCCGTCGCGCGCAAAGCGGATGGCGTTGCCGACGCTGCCCTCGGGAAGCGCCGTGAATGGCTCCGACACCGCCCCGCCCGCTGCCAATCTGCCGATGGTGCCGGGCTTGCCGAAATTGACGACGAAGAGATTGCCGTCGAGATCGGCGGCAGGCCCTTCGATGCCGAACGTATATTCGCCCGCCGGCGTCACCTGCGCGCTGTCGAACAGTTTTGTTTCCGCTCGGACCGGCGCCGTCGCAAGGACGAGAACAACGCTACTGCACAGGCACCAGAAATTCCTGCCGGATGTAATAGCCATCGTCGTCGCTGCACTCGCCATTCAGATAGGGATCGGCCGGCCGGAAAAAGGGGCTGAAGCCCGATTTGTCTACAGCGTTCCTTTGTGTCACGACGACGACCTTTGCGGCCGGTATTTCGCCGCATTCCTTGTTGGCTTTGCTGAAGAACTTGCGTTGCGGCGGGCCGGACTTGATCCGCATCCGGGTGCCCGGAACCATTTTCGCAACCAGCAGGTCCACTGTATCGAGCAGGCGCGTGTAACCAGGCTCGGTCTTCGGCAGGCCTTCGCCACCCGGCGGCATCAGCTTCTCCGCGCCCAACCCACGAAGCCGCGTGCGCAGCTTGCCGGAGTCGGGATCGCCAGGATAGATCCAGCCGTCCTGCGACAGCATAAAGCGAAGCACCGTCGCGTCCTTCTGCGCGTCCGATTGGCCGGGTTTCAGGCCGAAATCCGAATGGCAGCCGAGGCAATGCTTCTCGACGAGGCCCTTGCGCAAATTGGTGAGCCGGACGCTGTTCTGCGCGTCCCTGGCAACGAAGATCGCGAGTTGATCGATCAGCGCCTGGCTGCGCATGTCGCAGGGCAGCGGCGGCGGCGCGTCACCCGCGGCGCGGTCGATGCGGATCACGGTCTGGTTCTTGTCCTCGACCAGCCAGATCGCACCGTCCTCCGCGACCGTCATGCCGACCGGGGCGCCTTGCGGCCGCGCACCGTTGACGCGGTGCCAGCCTGCGATCAGCTCCTCGAACGGCGCGGCGGCGACGTCGCCGGCCTCGGTCTGAAAGCTGTGAGTCGGGTCGGCTGCGCAACTGACGTGGTAGCGCACCGGCGCCGGGGCGGGCTTGGGGAAGCCGTGGTCGTCGACATCGTAGATAAGGACACGGCTGCCGGTCGGGCGATAGCCATGCAGGCCGACCAGCAGCTTGCCCTCGAGCTCCGGAAACTTGGCGCCGTGATAATAGAGCATGGCGAGCGGCGCGCCGTGCGGCGGCAGCAATGAGAAAGGCGCCTTGTAGAGCGCGCTGGTCGTGCACAGCGATTTGTAGGTCCCGGATTGCAGCACGAGCCTGAACTCGGGACTCGGCGTCGACAGATCGTAGCAATAGGGCCAGCCATAGTGCCTGCCCTGCTCGATCGCGTTGATCTCCTCGTTCGGCTTGAAGATGTCGGCCAGGTCGCGGCCGTTCTCGGCTTGCAGGAAGGCATAGCCGGCATCGGGAAAATTCGCGTGCAGCGCCAGCGCCATCGAGTTGCGCAAGCCGCGCGCATAGACGGCGCGCGGCGGATCGGGATCCTTCGGCGTCAATGCCGGGAAGGCACCGCCCGCGGGCGGCGTGAACATCCAAATCGATGCCATTGCGGAGGCGCCCTCGGCCGCCGCGCAAGGTTTCGTGATCGGCGCCGGCGTGATGCAGTCGTCGCTGTGCGAGCCGACATTGACGAACAGCCGTCCGTTCTTGTCAAAGATGAACTGCTTGAGCGGGTGCGCGCTTTCGTCGACCCTGGTGCCGTCGGGCAATGTGATCCGGCGGCCGGGCATGTGACGGATGATGGTCTCGACCGTGCCGCGCGGATTGTCGGCGAGTGGATCGAACCGGAAGATCGTCTCCGCCGTCGAGGCATAGAGCTTCTTGTCCGGGCCGATCACGAGGCCGAACGGATATTCAAGGCCGGTGAGCAAGTCCCTGAACCGCTGTCCTTGGGGTGCGCGCGGGTCGAGCAGCAGCAGTCGTCCGTCGGTGTGGCCCCAGCCGCCCATGTCGGCGACCACGAACAGGTCACGGCCGGGCACCTGGATGATCGCCCGCGGGAATTTCAGCCGATCCTCCTCGCTGGCAACGAGACCGGCGCAAAATCCCGCCTTCATGTCGATCTGGATTGTTGGAAAAGCGAGATCGGCGCTGCCGCAGGTCTCCGCGCTGATCGCATAGCCGCTTTTCCTCACCGGTTCGGAGGAGGCTCCGGTGGCAAGGCCGAGCAGCACCCCGGTGATAACAGCCAAAACCCGGCATAGGCCTCGGCGTTCACGCGAGAATGTGAGGTGGTTCACGGCGATCTCCCGGACTTTCCGTCCAAAGTTGTTCCATGCCGTGGGAACGCCGTCCAGTTGATCAACACCCCCTTGTGATCAAACCCGCAGGGCTCTTTGTCCCGACCAATCTCCGTAGATTCCCTTACCGGGCTTGGCCCGAATGTTTCGCGAAGGCTTCGGGTGGTATTGCTTTGCCGTCCCCATCGCTTTCCGAGGAGGCGTGTATGGTTCAGATGTATTTCCATTGTTCCAATGCCGAGGGCACGCTGGTCGATCGGTACGGCACCGCGGTCGCCAATCTGAACGAGGCCCGCGACCGTGCCGCCCAGATCATGCGCTCGATGATCCTGACGCCTGGCGCCGAGGACTGGCGTGACTGGGTGATTCACGTCAGCGGCGACGACGGCGAGGAGATCTTCGACCTCCCCTTCACCGCCATGCTCGGCAAGCCGCACTGAGGTGATGCCATGTTGCTCGCGGCTTTGAGCCTGCTCCGCCAGCCCCTCAGCTTCGTCGCCGCCAAATGGCAGACGTTGATCCGGGTCGCGGGCGCCCCCTACCGCCCCGAGCTTCACTACATGCGCGGGCCTGGCCCGAAATGGCACGCCAAATATCAGGCCAGCCGGCTGGATCGCGCGCGCTGAGCGCTGCGACTTCTGCTTCTCACTGATCAATCTCTCAGTTCGTCATGCCCGGGGCAACCGTCCAAAGGACGGCGTCGCCTTCGCTCGCCTCGCCCCCCGGCATCAACGTCTTGGCGCCCGCGCCATCCCCCCGCCCGTCTCACACCAGCCACGATGTCCTCGGTGGGGGGCGATGTGCCATTGTCCGCGCGCTCCGCCAATCGCGGAGCTCAGCGCAACGAAGCCAAGACAATTTGAGACAAGACACAGACATCATCATGCCCCACCAGTTCAGCCTCGCCCAAACCATCCGCAAACCCGCCGTCAAATCCAAGGGCGGCATCGTCGCCGCGCAATCGCGGCGAGCGGCCGAAGTGGGGGCGCAAGTGCTGGCGGCAGGCGGCGACTGCGTGGATGCGATCATCGCGACCACCTTCGCGCTCAACGTCCTGGAGCCCTGGAACAGCGGCATGGGCGGCGGCGGCGCGATGGTGCTCTACCGCGCCGCGGAAAATCGCTACGAGGTGATCGACTACGGCATGTGCGCGCCGCAAAGCCTGCGCGCCGCCGACTACCCCATCACCGGAGAACGCACAGCGTCCGACCTGTTTCCGTGGCCGCAGGTGAAGGAGGACCGCAACGTTCACGGTCCCGCCGCCATCGCGGTGCCCGGCGTCGTCGCCGGCATGGAGGAGGTGCACCGCCGCTACGCCACCATGCAGTGGAAAGACCTGGTTGCTCCGGCCGCGGCGCTCGCCGGCGAAGGCCTGCTGGTCGACTGGTGGACCACACTGACGATCGCGAGCGCGGCAACGGATCTTCGGCGCTATCCGGCGAGCGCGGCCGCGTTCTTGAAGGACGGCCTGCCACCGAGCGCACCATGGAGCATCAAGTCGGAGACGCGGCTGCCGCTGGCCACGCTGAAGGCAACGCTGTCGCATCTCGCGGCCGCCGGTCCGCGCGATTTCTACCAGGGCGATCTCGCCAGGAGCATCGCGTCCGACGTCACGGCCGACGGCGGCTCGCTGTCGGTCGAGGATCTCGCCGCGTTCCGAGCCCATCTCCGCGAGCCGCTGGCGATCCCGTATCGCGGCGGCAAGGTGTTTGCGACGCCGGAGCTCACGGCCGGACCGACGATGGCGCACGCATTGCGCCTGTTGCAACAGAATCTGGAGCCGGGCGAGGTGCCGGATGCGGCGGCCTACACCGAATACGCGCTCGCCCTGCAATCGGCCTATCGCCAGCGGCTCGGCGACATGGGCGATGCCGACGGCAAGCGCTCGCTCGGCGCGGAATATCTGGCGCCCGCCTGCACCACGCATTTCTCCGTGGTCGACCGCCACGGCAACATCGCGGCGGTGACGCAGACGCTGCTCTCGTCCTTCGGCTCGAAATATGTGACGCCGCACACCGGCATTGCCATGAACAACGGCATCATGTGGTTCGACCCGACGCCCGGCACCACCAACTCGCTGGCGCCCGGCAAGCGCTGCCTCACCAACTACACGCCCGTCATCGCCGAAACCGGGGATGGCAGGCGTCTCGCCATCGGCGCCTCCGGCGGCCGCCGCATCCTGCCTTCGGTGATGCAGCTCGTGTCCTTTGCGATGGATTATGGCATGGACCTGGATGCCGCCATCCACCAGCCACGCATCGACGCCAGCGAAGGCGCGATCGTGATCGGTGATATCAGGCTGCCGGCGGAGACGCGCGAGGCGCTCGCGGCGCGCTTCGACTATGAGGAAGCGCGGGTGCAGTCCCTGCCGCAAAAATTCGCCTGCCCGAGCGTGGTGATGCGCGACGGCGACACGAATTTTGGCGCAGTCGAGATTTTTCAGCCCTGGGCCGACGCGGTGGCGGAGCCCTGAGGCTAGATTCCCAACCGATCTCGCACCCGGCCCGCGATCACGGCGGTCGTCACACCCACCGGCCAGAACGCGTGCATCGGGATCGGCTTGATGCCGGTGACGGGCATATCGATCTCGGCCTTGGCGCCGCCGATCAGACGCCGCGCGAGCTGCGCGCCCATCGCGGTCGAGAGCGCGACGCCCCGGCCGTTGCAGCCAAGCGAGATCAGGACGTTTTCGGCGGGCTCGTGCACATGCGGGTAATGATCCCCGGTGATCGCCAGCCGGCTGTTCCAGCCGTGGGTCCAGGCAACGCCCTTGAGCTGCGGCCATAGCCGTTCTGCGTAACGCATGAGATAGGCGACGTCGGAGGGCGAGTTGATCCAGCGCATCGGGCCGCGGCCGCCCATCAACAGGCGGTTTTGCTGATCGATACGGTAATAGACCGTGATGTGGCCGCTCTCGTAGAGCACCGGCCGCGTCGGCATGATCGAGCGGGCAACGTCCTCGGACAGCGGCGCGGTGGCGGCGATCGAGGAAAACACGGGGACGATGGTGCGGCGAAGCGCGGGCCAGAGATCGTCCGTAAAACCGTTGGTCGCGAGCAACACCTTGTCGGCATGCACGATCGTCCGCGGTGTCTCGATACGCCAACGGCTGCCTTCACGGCGCAGTGACAGCGCCGGGGTTTCGCCATGCACCTTCGCGCCCGCCGAGATCGCAGCACGCGCGAGTCCACGGGCGTAGCTGAGGGGATGCAGATCGCCACCGCGGGTGTCCAGCATGGCACCGATGTAGCGATCCGTGCCGGTCATCTCGCGCAACTGCTCGCGATTCAGATATTTCACCGGCATGCCGCGGGCGATGCATTGCTGCGCCGTCTTTTCGATCGTGGCGGCGCTGGCCTCATTATAGGCCGCGCGCAGCGTTCCGTTCTGCCGCGCCTCGCAGGGGATCTGATAGCGGCGGATCAAATCATGGGTGAAATTCGTGGTGCCATAGGAGAAGTCGATCATGCGGCGGCCGAGTTCGGCGCCGAAATCGGCCTCGATCTGATCGGGGTCGTGCTTCAGTCCGGGATTGGTGTGACCGCCATTATTCCCCGAGGCGCCCCAGCCCGGCTCCTGCGCCTCCAGCACCAGTGCCTCGACACCCTGCTCCGCCAGATGCAGCGCGGTGGAAAGGCCGGTGTAGCCGCCGCCAATGATGGCGACGGGGACCGTCTTGTCGGCGTCGAGCGGAGGCGTGGCGACCGGCGCGACGGCGGTGTCGGCATAAAGCGAGGGCGGCAGAGGCAGGCGCGCGTTCATGGCGAAGACCGGTCAGAGCGGATGCAGCACGCGGCGCAAAAAGTCCTGCGTGCGGGGATGCTGAGGTTGATTCAGGACGGCCTTGGCCGCCCCCTGCTCGACGATGATGCCGCCATCGATGAACAGCACCCTGTCGGCGACGTCGCGGGCAAAGCCTATCTCGTGGGTGACGACGACCATGGTCATGCCGTCGTCGGCGAGCTTGCGCATCACGCCGAGGACGTCGCCGACCAATTCAGGATCGAGCGCCGAGGTCGGTTCGTCGAACAGGATCGCCTTGGGCTGCATCGCGAGTGCACGCGCGATCGCGACGCGTTGTTGCTGGCCGCCGGAAAGCTGTGGCGGATGTGCGTCGGCCTTCTCCGCCAGCCCCACCTGCGCGAGCAGCGCTCGGCCATGCGCGAGCGCAGCGGCGCGCGGCTCCTTCTTCACATACAGCGGACCCTCGACGACGTTCTCGAGAACGGTGCGATGTGGAAACAGGTTGAAGCGCTGGAACACCATCGAGACCTGGGTGCGGACCTTAACGATCGAGGGCGCGTCGCGGTCGACCTTCAAGCCCTCGATGCTGATCTCGCCGCGATCGTAGCTTTCGAGACCGTTGATACAGCGCAAAATGGTGGACTTGCCGGAACCGGAGGGGCCGACGATGCAGACCACCTCGCCCTTCTGGACGGACGCCGTGATGCCCTTGAGCACCTCGTTCTCGCCAAAGCTCTTGTGGACGTCGGTCAGCTCGATCATTTCTTGCCGGCCCGCTTCTCGAAGTGACGAACCAGCAAAATCAGCGGGATGCTCATGGTGAGATACATCAGCGCCACCATCGTGAACACGTTGGTGTTCTTGAAGGTCGAAGACGCGATCAGCTTGCCTTGCAGCGCGAGCTCGGCGACGGTGATGGTGGAGGCCTGCGACGAATCCTTCAGCATCATGATCATGACGTTGCCGTAGGGCGGCAGCACGATGCGCACGGCCTGCGGCAGCACCACGCGGCGCATGGTCAGCCACCAGCCCATGCCGATCGACTGCGCCGCCTCGATCTGCCCCTTGTCGATCGCCTCGATGCCGGCGCGGAAATTTTCGGCCTGATAGGCCGAATAGGCGATGCCGAGCCCGAGGATCGCGGCCTGCAGGGCCGACAGCGTGACGCCGAGATCCGGCATCACGAAGTAGAGATAGAACAAGAGCACGATGATCGGAATGCCGCGGATCACATTGATCAGGCTGGCGCTGAGCACCGACAGGATTCCGATGCCGGAGACCCGCATCATCGCCCAGACGAGGCCCAGCACCGTCGAGAGCAGCAGCGAGCCGATGGTGACGACGATCGTCAGCGCGACGCCGCTCATCAGGATCGGGAAGAACTCGACGGCGTCGTGCCAGAAGCCTTTCATCGGCAAGCCTTCATTGATCCGATCCTATCAGCCCTGCGCCTTCTGACCCCATTTCTCGAGGATCTTGTCGATGGTGCCGTTGGCCTTGAGCTTCGCGAGCGAGGTGTTGATCTTGCCGAGCAGCGCGGCCTCGCCCTTGCGTACGCCGATGCCAACCGAGCCGACGGTGACCGGCTTGTAGCCGTCGACCAGACGCACCTCGGGGAAGCCGCCCTGCTTGAGATTGTAGGCGAGGATCGGGTAGTCGGCGAAGCCAGCCTTGAGACGGCCGGTGTTCACGTCGCGCAGGATGTCGGGGATGGTGTCATAGGCCTTGACGTCGGCGAACAGGCCGGACTTCTTCAGCGCGTCGACGAAGGCGGTGCCGACCTGGGCGCCGACCGTCTCGCCCTTCAGATCGTCCTGAGCAGCATAAGCCTTGGTGTCGCTCTTGGGCACCACGAGGCCCTCGCCATAGGTGTAGATCGGGTCGGAGAAGTCGACGACCTCCTTGCGCGGCGCGGTGATGAACATCGCGGCTGCGATGATGTCGATCTTGTTCGAGGTCAGCGACGGGATCAGCGCCGAGAACGCCATCGGCTCGATCTGCACGTTGAGGCCGGCATCCTTGCCAATCTCGGTGACGAGATCGACCATGATGCCCTGGATGGTGTTGGTCTTGGTATCGAGGAAGGTGAAAGGAATGCCGGTCGGCGTCGAGCCGACCTTGAGCACTTGCTGCGCCGAAGCCGGCACCACGGCGGTTATCGCGAGCGCCGCGACCGCGGCCTGGACAAAACGCTTCAACGGCATCGCATTCCCCTTTGGGTCCGGCCGATGGCGGCGCTCGCGCGTGTCATGATCTCAGACGTTGCGGGTCAAACCGTTTCGGCCTATTTTCACCAATATGAAAATTTGGTCACACTTTGGCGACCGTTGCAAGCAGTTTTCATGCACATGAAGGAAGCGGTTTGACGTGAGCGGTGGCAAAAGAATACGCAAACCGGCCGCGGCGAAGCCGGCCAAGAAGGCCAAGCCCAAGGCCAGGGCAAGGGCCAAGGCTATCGCGAAGCCGGCCGAGCCTGCGATGGACGTCGCGGTCGGCCGCCGCATCCGCGATCTCCGGCGCATCAGGCAATTCTCGCTGGAAACGGTCGCTTCGCGTACGGACCTGTCGATCGGCTTCCTCAGCCAGATCGAACGCGGCCTGTCGTCACCGTCGCTGCGCGTGCTGGCCACGCTCGCCGACGTGCTCGGCGTCGGCATCGCCGCGCTGTTCGGCGCGAGCCCGAGCGCCGATGGCGCATCCGATCACGTGGTGACGAGGGGGCTTCAACGGCCCGAGCTGAAACTCTGGCGCACCGGCGTGTCGAAGCAATTGCTGAGCCCGGCGAGTGCCGACAACAAGCTCAATCTGTTCCTGGTGCATCTGGAGCCCGGCGGCTCCACGGGCGACGAACTCTACACCCACGACGGCGAAGAAGCGGGCCTTGTGCTCGAGGGCGAGATGCTGCTGACGGTGGACAGCGAGACCTGGTCGCTGAAGACAGGCGACAGCTTTCGCTTCGGGAGCCGGCGGCCACACCGGTTTTCAAATCCGGCGCAGGATGCGAAGACCGTGGTGCTGTGGGTGAACTGCGTGACGGGTCCCACGTGACCTCCATAAGGGGGCGACCCGACATCCACACCAGACTTGCTGTCTGTTCAGAATACCCTTGGCAATCAAACGTTGCGGGCCAACCCATCTTCGCGTAACAATTTGGTCTGCCGCACAGTGATATATTTCAGCTAGTTTGCCGACCGCGGATTTTGCCGTGAGTTTTCCGAGCGGAGTATTTGCCGTGAACGCCGTTCCCGAATCGCAGATCAGCCCCGCCATCGTGGCCGCATTGATTGCCGGCGTCACCAGCCTCGTCGTGACGCTCCTCACCCAGTTCTTCAACCTGTTTTCAGGACCGAGGATCGAGCGCTTGCGCTCCGAGCTGACAGGGCAGATCGAGAGCACGCGAGCGGAGCTGACCGACATCAACTCGTCGAGAAGCGCGCGGCGGGATTACGAGTATGATGCGCGCAAACGACTGTATGCCGAGATCGAACCGCTGCTGTTCCAGCTGTTTGAAATGGCGGAGCAGTCGTACTTCCGCGTCATCAATCTCGCGCGAAGTGCGCGCCTAGGCGCATTGGGTACAGACGAAACCAGCTGGCTCAGGGCGGATGGATATTACCTGATTTCGTCCATGTACTACATGGTGCTGCCAGCCGTCATTTACCGACTCATCCGGAATCGCATGACGTTCATCGACCTCGATCTCGACGAACAGATCACGGCAAAATACTACCTGACTAAAATCTATGCGTTTTCGCTCACAGACGACTTCATTCTAGCGCAGATCAACCCGAGACTCGATTACGACCCGAATAACAAGGATTGGAGTAACCTTGTCGCGGCAGACCCGGCACGATACCGACGCCAAGGTCTCGTTCTCGGCGACATGGAGGCGCTCCTCGATCAGCTGATCAAGAAGGACGAAAAAGGCACGCGGGCCATGACGTTCGCAGAATTTGAAAGCGAGTTATCCAAGGAACAGGTCTCGGAGCCGCTCAGTGAACTACGAAAGCTATTTTTGAAGTTCAATCCGACGACCAAGCCCGTGTTCGCCCGCATGCTGCTGATTCAGGGCTGCCTTTCGAATCTTATTCTCGAATCTTACGAGCTTCAGGGGACCGCTGAGCTCCGCCGGTCAATCGAACGGTTTGTGGAATCCGACGAATTCGGCAAGTCCTTCGCCTGGGCCGACGAACAGGATGTTTCGCGGGAGGATCGGGACCTAGTCCGCGACTATCTCACAGTTCGGCTCAGCTGGATTCCCGAGCGCGGAAAGCGACAGGGCATGTTGACCTAGCGGCCGCGACGAATTTTGGGGACGTACTCCGACAGAGACGAAAAACATGCGGAAACGGATCATTCTTCTGCTGGACGGCACGTGGAACGATGCCGATTTTAGCCTGTATGACACCAACATCATCAGGTTGCGTGAGATCATTTCTGGAAGCTTGATGGGGACCGCACCGCTGACGTCGACGGCCAGCAAGGGGCCGCAACTCAAGCCAGGAGAGCGGATCGCGTCGGGAAGAAGTCTGGACGGAACATTCGAGAACATCGTTTTTTACGAGCGGGGTATCGGGACCGACGCCGGCGATCGGTTTCGCGGCGGCACCTTCGGCGATGGTCTTGAGCGCAATGTGCGACGCGCATACAAGTTCTTGTCTTTCCACTACAGGTTCGGCGACGAGATCTTCATTTTCGGATTTTCGCGGGGCGCTTATACGGCACGATCACTGGTCGGGTACGTCGCAGCTGCCGGGCTCCTGCGCCAGGAATGGTGCACCAGTAATATCGAGAATGTTGCCTGGAACTTCTATCGCACGGCACCAAACGATCGTGTTCCTGGCACGTGGACCTATCTATCCCCCTACGTCCACGATCGGGCATCAATGAGTATTGACTGCGTCGGCCTCTTCGACACTGTCGGCGCGTTGGGCATCCCCCTTGCCCTGCTCCGGCGGTTCAACCGGCAGCGCTATGAATTTCACAACGTTGATCTGGCTTCGATCACGAAGGTCAATTTACACGCGTTGGCAGTCGACGAACCACGCCTTCCCTTCCAGGCAAGCGTATGGCGGCGATCGAAATTCAAGGATCTTGCCAGCATCACCGAACAAGTCTGGTTTGCCGGTGCACATGCCGACATAGGCGGCGGATATGTGCGTGGCGACGAGCGGACGGCACCGTTCGGCAATCTGGACGACATCACACTGGATTGGATGCTGAAGCGCCTTCACAAACACTTCCCAAACTTTCCAATAGACCTGCCGAAGATGTGGAAATCGGTCGGTGAGAGGGACACACTGGCCGATCAACACAATCCTAGACGTCTCTACTATCGTGCGTTCCCGACCGCCGTGCGGTCAATTTGCAATTATCCGACGACTGCGAATCGATGGCGGTACGAACGCGAGGTGAGCCAGGATCGCCATGCCGAAGTCGTCGGAGAAATGATCCACGTTTCCGTCCTGCAGCGGTTGGGTCACCCCGTATGGCGCGATAGGGAACGGAGCATCTATCGGCCCAGAAATGTTCTCGCCGTGCTGGACGTCATCCGAGAGTCGTACAGCGACCCCGAATTCGGCAAAACGAATCGCGGCATTCGGGTCGTGGGCTGGAATGGCGAACCGCTCGACCTCGTGTCGGGGCGCGAAACCGTCATGAATTCCATGATTGCGGCACAGTCCAGGCTCGATGATCCCGTCAATGTTCGCCAACCCTGGTTGGACGCGCGGTCCGCAATCTGACAACCGGGCCAGCAATCATCCCGTTGCCTCACCCAAACCGGTGATTATACCGATCCACCGTCAGCGCACTGACGTCGACGTCCGGCTTCTTGCCCGACAGCATGTCCGCGAGCACCCGGCCGGAGCCGCACGACATGGTCCAGCCAAGCGTGCCGTGGCCGGTGTTGAGATGGAGGTTGCCGTATTGCGTCGGGCCGATCACGGGCGGGCCGTCGGGCGTCATCGGGCGCAGGCCGCTCCAGAACGTCGCCTTGGAGAGATCGCCGCCGCGCGGGAACAGGTCGGTCAAGGAATGATCGAGCGTGGCGCGGCGCGCGTCGTAGAGCTGGCTCGAGAAGCCCGAAATTTCGGCGGTGCCGCCGACGCGGATGCGATCGCCGAGACGGGTGATCGCGACCTTGTAGCTCTCGTCCATCACGGTCGATTCCGGCGCGCCGGAGGCGTCCTTGATCGGCACCGTGATCGAATAACCCTTCACCGGATAGACTGGCAGCGAAATGCCGAGCGGCGCAACCAGACGCGACGACCAGCTTCCGAGCGCGAGGACGTAGCTGTCTGCCTGCAGCATGCCGGCACTGGTCGCGACACCGCTGACGCGCGCGCCGTCGGTGACGATGCGGTCGATGCCGGTGTTGAACAGGAAGCGGACGCCGAGCGCTTCGGCATGCTTGGCCAGCGCCTGCGTGAACATGTGGCAGTCGCCGGTCTCGTCCTGCGGCAGGCGAAGCCCGCCGGCGAACTTTTCCTTCACACCCGCTAGCGCCGGCTCGACCGCAATGCAGCCCTCGCGGCTCAGCACCTCGTAAGGCACGCCATACTGCTTGAGCACGGCGATGTCCTCAGCCGTGCCGTCGAGCTGCGCCTGATAGCGGAAGAGCTGCAGCGTGCCCTGCGAGCGCTCGTCATACTGGATGCCGATGTCGCGGCGCAAATCACGCAGGCAATCGCGGCTGTACTCCGCGATCGGGATCATCCGGCTCTTGTTGACCGCGTAGCGCGCGCTCGTGCAATTGCGCAGCATCTTGGCGAGCCAGACCCACATCACGGGGTCGAGCTTCGGCCGGATCACCAGCGGGCCGTGCTTCATCAACAGCCACTTGATCGCCTTCACCGGCACGCCGGGACCGGCCCAGGGCGAGGAATAGCCGGGCGAGACTTCGCCGGCATTGGCGAAAGAGGTCTCCAGCGCCGGTTCGGGCTGACGGTCGACGACCGTCACTTCGTGGCCGGCACGTGCGAGGTAGTAGGCAGAGGTGACACCGATGACACCGCTGCCGAGGATCAAAACTTTCACGCTTCGTCAAACTCCCGCGGCATCACGCTCGCCGCTGCAAGGAAACAACTCGCAACGGCGAGAGCAATTATCAGGCCACGCGCTTGATGGCGTCGCCCAGGATCGAGACGATATCATCGATGTGGCTCTTCTCGACGATCAAAGGCGGCGACAGCGCAAAAGAGTCGCCGCTCATGCGGAAGTACAGCCCGCGATTGAAGCAGTCGACCATGACGTCGTAGCCACGCGCACCGACCGTGCCGTCACGCGGCGACAGCTCGACCGCGCCCATCAGGCCGCAATTGCGGATGTCGACGACGTTCGGCAGCCCCTTCAGCGAGTGCAGCGCATCGCCCCAGTATTCGGCGATCGACGCACCGCGCGTGAGCAGGCCTTCATCCTTGTAGATGTCGAGCGTTGCGATGCCGGCGGCGCAAGCCGTCGGATGCGCGGAATAGGTGTAGCCGTGGAACAGCTCCATCGCGTTCTCCGGGCCGACCATCAGGCCATCGTGCACCTTGCGGCTCGCGAACACCGCGCCGCAGGGAATGGTGCCGTTGGTGATGCCCTTGGCCGTCGTCATCAGATCAGGCGTGACGCCGAAGAAATTTGCTGCGAACGGCGTGCCGAGACGGCCGAAGCCGGTGATGACCTCGTCGAAGATCAGCAAGATGCCGTGCTTGTCGCAAATGGCGCGCAGGCGCTTGAGATAGCCCTTTGGCGGCGGCAGCACCGCGGTCGAGCCCGGGACCGGCTCGACGATGACGGCGGCGATGGTCTCGGCGCCGTGCAGGGCGACGAGGCGCTCGAGA
This sequence comes from Bradyrhizobium sp. 21, assembly GCF_023073335.1. Lineage (GTDB taxonomy): Bacteria > Pseudomonadota > Alphaproteobacteria > Rhizobiales > Xanthobacteraceae > Bradyrhizobium. The sequence continues at coordinate 31,695 of NZ_JADPJG010000005.1, read as the reverse complement.
TCGTCGGCGAGCTCGGCGCCATGCTCCGGCTGGTCCTTGGCGAAGGCGTTGCGGGTGAGGTCATGGGTGTGGCGGATGTGGTCGACGCCCGGCAGCAGCGTGGCGAAGGCGCGGCGGTTGGCGACCATGCCGCCGACCGAGGTGCCGCCGAAGCCGACGCCGTGATAGCCGCGCTCGCGGCCGATCAGGCGGGTGCGGCTCGCCTGGCCGTTGGCGCGGTGATAGGCGAGCGCGATCTTCAGCGCGGTGTCGACCGATTCGGAGCCGGAATTGGTGAAGAAGATGCGATCGAGGCCCTTCGGCGCGATCTCGGCCAGACGCTCGGCAAAGTCGAAGGCCAGCGGATGGCCCATCTGGAACGACGGCGCGAAGTCCAGCGTCATCAGCTGCCGCTCGACCGCGGCGGCGATCTGCTTGCGGCCGTGGCCGGCATTGACGCACCAGAGGCCGGCGGAGGCGTCGATCACCTTGCGGCCGTCGACGGTGGTGTAGTGCATGCCCTCGGCCGAGGAGAACAGCCGCGGCGCCTTCTTGAACTGCCGGTTGGCCGTGAACGGCATCCAGAACGAATCGGTCTTGATGGTGTTCGGAATCTGATGAAGGGTCACGGGCCACGCTCCTTTGCTGACAGGACAGCAGAGCCACGGTTCCGAAAGGGCAACAAGTCCTTTTCTGGTGGCCTGCAAGCCATTGATTTAACTGGGGCTGCCGGTCCATATTTGCGCGATCCGCAACACTTGCAACACAGGACCAGGGCAGGACCAGAACATGAGCGTCGACATCGGTGGACGGCTGCGATTCATCCGGGCGCGCCAGAAGCTGTCGCAGCGGGAGCTCGCCAAACGCGCGGGCGTCACCAATTCGACGATCTCGCTGATCGAATCCAACCAGATGAACCCGTCAGTCGGGGCGCTCAAGCGCATCCTCGACGGCATTCCGATGGGGCTTGCCGAGTTCTTCGCGCTGGAGCCGGAGAGCCGGCGCAAGATCTTCTACCGCTCGGAAGAGCTGACCGAGGTCGGCAAGAAGCCGATCTCCTATCGCCAGATCGGCGACAATCTGTTCGGCCGCAGCCTTCAGATCCTCAAGGAGCGCTACGAGCCCGGCAGCGACACCGGACGCGTCCACCTCGTCCATGAGGGCGAGGAAGGCGGCATCGTGATCTCGGGCAAGCTCGAAGTCACCGTCGAGGACGAGCGCCGCATCCTCAATCCCGGCGATGCCTATTATTTCGAGAGCCGCCGCCCGCATCGCTTCCGCTGCGTCGGCGGCAAGCCGTGCGAGGTGATCTCGGCCTGCACGCCGCCGACGTTTTGAGGACGGCGAGCGCAGCTCACCCGCCGGCCCCCATCCAATCAGAGTTACGTCAGCAGTTCCTCGATCTTGATCGGAAAGCGACGCACGCGCACGCCGGTTGCGTGCCAGACCGCGTTGGCAACCGCACCGGCACTGCCGGTGATGCCGATCTCGCCGACGCCCTTGATGCCAAGCGCGTTCACGTGCGGATCGTGCTCGTCGACCGTGATGACGTCGAGCGGCGGCACGTCGGCATTCACCGGGATATGGTACTCGCCGAGATTGGCATTCATGATCCGGCCGGTGCGGCGGTCGGTGATGGCTTCCTCATGCAGCGCAAAGGACAGGCCCCAGATCATGCCGCCGAACAGCTGGCTCTGCACCATGCGCGGGTTGACGATACGCCCCGCCGCGAAGGCGCCGACCATGCGGGTGACGCGGATCTGGCCGAGTTCGGGATCGACCTTCACTTCGGCGAACACCGCGCCGTGGGCGTGCATCGCATACTCCTCCATCGCCGCAGGGTTCGGCGCGCCAGTGCCGCGGGCTTCGACCTCGGCAACGCCGGCGCGCGCAAGGATCTCGGCATAGCTCTCGCTGCGGCTCTCGTCATCGCGGCGGACCAACCTGCCGTCGCGCGCGATCACGCCGGCATTGCCGGCGCCGTAGAGCGGCGAGCGGTCGTCATTGGTGGCGAGATCGGCGAGCTTGGCGATCACGGCGGCACCGGCGCTGTGGATCGCAGCGCCTGCGGTTGCCGTGTGCGCGGAGCCGCCGGCAATGCCGGCGTCGGGTAAATCGGATGAACCCGCCTTGAACGCGACGCGGTCGATATCGAGGCCGAGCTCATCGGCCGCGATCTGGGCCAGCGCCGTCCAGGCGCCCTGCCCCATGTCGTGCGCGCCGATCTCCATGACGCCGGAGCCGTCGCGGCGGAGCACCGCGCGCGCCTCGGCCTGGAACATCAGCGCCGGGAAGGTCGCCGTGCCCATGCCCCAGCCGACCAGGAGGCCGGCATCGTCGCGCATCTGTCGCGGCTGGAGCGAACGCTTCGACCAGCCGAAACGTGCCGCACCCTGCTCGTAGCAGGCCCGCAGCGCCTTCGAGGAGAACGGCTTGCTCGTGATCGGCTCGACCTCGGCATAGTTCTTCAGGCGGAACGCCAGCGGATCGATACCGCAGGCCCAGGCCATCTCGTCGATCGCGCTTTCAAGCGCGATCGAGCCGGTCGCCTCGCCGGGCGCGCGCATGAACAGCGGCGTGCCGGTGTTGACGCGCACCGCGTCATGCGAGGTGCGGATTGCGGGCGCGGCATAGAGCGTATGCGAGGCGTCGGCCGCGGGCTCGTAAAAATCGTCGAACGTGCTCGACACGGTTCTCGCATGGTGATCGAGCGCGGTCAGACGTCCCTCGTTGTCGGTGCCGATGCGCAGCCGCTGGCGAGTCGGCGCGCGATGGCCGACCGGGCCGTACATCTGCTCGCGGCGCAGCACGAGCTTGACCGGCTTGCCGACCAGCTTTGCGGCCATGATGCCGAGGACGGGGGGGCCGGCCATCAGCCCCTTGGAGCCGAAGCCGCCGCCCAGGAAGGGACTCCGGATGTGGATCTTGTCATGCGCGATGCCGAACAACTCGGCCACGCGCGCAAGCGACAGCATGAGCCCCTGGGTCGGCATGTCGATTTGCAGATGATCGCCGTTCCAAGCGGCGACGATGGCATGCGGCTCCATCGCGTTGTGATATTGCGGCGGCGTCTCATAAGTCGCATCAATCTGCTTGTCGGCCGAGGCAAGACCAGCCTCGACATCGCCGCGGTGATTTTCCGTCGGATTGCCGACGCCGACGACCGGCGGCACGAAACTTTCGCCGGCATCCAGGCCGACCAGCGCGGGCAGCTTCTCGTAACGCGGCGCCAGCAGCTCCGCGCCTTCGGTCGCCGCTTCCAGCGTCTCAGCGATCACGACGGCGATCGGCTGGTTGGCGTAGCGGACCTCTTTGCTCTGCAACACCTCCATCCGGAATACGAAGGGACTGGTCTTGATCTCGGGGTCGATCGCGAGCTGCGGCTTGTGATCGGGAGTCATGACGTCGACGACGCCGGGATGGCGTTTTGCAGCGGCGACATCAAGCGAAGTCACCCGGCCGTGCGCAATGCTGGAAACCGCCATCACCGCGAACAGCATGCCCGGCGGATGATTGTCGGCGGCGTAGGTCGCCTGCCCCTTGACCTTGAGGATGCCATCGCGGCGGGTCAGCGGCTGGCCGATGCTCGAACCGTGGCGAAGATGGGCGGGAGCGCTGGTGAGATTCAGCTCAGGCATGGATGGCTCCAGACGTCGAAACAAAGGGAGAGGCCGGCAGCGCGGGGATGCGCGCGGGCGTCCCGGCCGCGGCAAGGGTCAGCGCGCGCACGACGATGCGGCGCGCGAGTTCGATCTTGAAGGCGTTGTCGCCGGACGGCTTTGCGTCAGTGAGCGCGCGCCAGGCGGCTTCCTGGAATGCGTCCGCTGTTGGCGTGACGCCCTTGAGCACATCTTCGGCGGCGCGGGCACGCCACGGCTTTGCGGCGACACCGCCAAGCGCAAGCCGGGCTTCCGCGATCTTGCCGTTCTCGATCCGCAGCGCAGCGGCGGCCGATACGACTGCGAAGGCGTAGGAGGTGCGCTCGCGGACCTTGAGATACCGCGCATGCGCGGCGAAGCCGCGTGCGACGGGCGGCAGACGCAGCGCGACGATGAGGTCGCCGGGTTCGAGTGCGGAGTCACGCTCGGGTGTATTGCCCGGAAGGCGATGCAGTTCGTCGAGCGCGATCTCGCGGCGGCCGTTCCTGCCCTCGAACTCGACAACGGCGTCGAGCGCAACCAACGGCACGCAGAAGTCTGAGGGGTGCGTCGCGATGCAGTTTTCGCTCCAGCCGAGCACGGCGTGGGTGCGGTTCTCGCCGCCGATCGCGTCACAGCCGCTGCCGGCCTCGCGCTTGTTGCAACGGCTGGCCGTGTCGTAGAAATACGCACAGCGCGTCCGTTGCAGCAGATTGCCGCCGACGGTCGCGGCATTGCGCAGTTGCGCGGATGCGCCGGAGAGCAGCGCTTCAGCGACGGCCGGATAGGAACTTGCAAAGTCGGCGTCATGCGCAAGATCGGCGTTGCTCACCAGTGCGCCGATGCGCACACCACCATCGGCGAGGCGCTCGATCTGGTCGAGCCCCTCGAGATGCGTGACGTCGACCAGACGGTCCGGACGGCTGACACCGCCTTTCATCAGATCGAGCAGATTGGTGCCCGCAGCGAGATAGGTCGCACCCGGCTGCGCGGCGGCCGCGATCGCCTCGGCGACCGTGGCGGGCCTGACGTAGTCGAATAGTTTCATGCGGAGCGCCTCTGATTGGATTCGTCCATGCCGGCCTGCGCGTCGAGCACGGCATCGACGATGCCGGCGTAGGCGCCGCAGCGGCACAGATTGCCGCTCATGCATTCGCGGATGCGCTCGGGATCGTTGCCGGCCTGGGCCTCGTGCATCATGCCGATCGCGCTCATGATCTGGCCGGGCGTGCAGAAGCCGCACTGGAAGCCGTCATGGGCGATGAAGGCGGCCTGCACGGGATGAAGCTGGTCGCCGCGCGCGACGCCTTCGATGGTGAGGATGTCGGCGCCATCATGGCTGATGGCGAGCGCGAGGCAGGAGTTGATGCGCTTGCCGTCGACCAAAATGGTGCAGGCGCCGCACTGGCCGCGGTCGCATCCCTTCTTGGTTCCGGTGAGATGGAGGCGCTCACGCAGCAGATCGAGCAGCGTGACGCGCGGATCGTCGAGGACGAAGTCGCGCCGCGCACCGTTCACGGTGAGGCTGATGGAGTGGTTCATACAAGGCTCCGATCAGATATGGACATGGGTCGTCGCGCAGCGTGCCACCGCCGTGGCCGCCGTCGCTATCGCGCCGCCCGGACGTGGCCCCGAGCCGACACCAGCGAAGATACGGAGGCACCCTCCGTTTAACAAGGGCCGGCGGCAAGTATTTGGAATTCGTCAAAAGCCCGTGCGCATCAACGCGATGCAGCCTCACAAGGGTTCAATCTAACCAATTCGTGATCTACATTGCCGGCATGGACGAGCACACCGACCAGACCCGGAAGCCCCGCGCCGACGCCGTGCGCAATCGCGAGCGCGTGCTGGAGGCGGCCAAGGCCGTGTTCAACGCGGGTGGACCGGACGCGAGCCTGGAAGCCGTCGCAAAACGCGCCGGCGTCGGCATCGGCACGCTCTATCGGCATTTCCCGACGCGCGAGGATTTGTTCGAGGCGGTGTACCGGCGCGAGGTCGAGCAGCTCAGCGAGTTCGCCGAGCAGTTGAAGAATGCGAAGGACCCGGTCGACGCGCTCAGGCGCTGGCTGCACTCAGGGGTCGAATTCGTTGCCACCAAGAAGGGCATGGTGGCAGCCTTGGCACTCGCGGTGCAGAGCGGGTCGGAGTTGCATGCCTTTTCCTTTGAGCGCCTGACCAAGGCGATCGGCTCGCTTCTCGAGCGCGCAGCCGCGGCCGGTGCGATGCGGGCGGACGTCAGTCCCGAGGACTTGCTGCGCGCGTTCTTCGGCATGTGCTACATGCACGACCAGCCCGGCTGGCAATCCTCCGTGCTGCGGATGCTCGACGTGTTCGTGGATGGGCTGCGAGTGCGGCCGGTCGCGAAGGCCAACGCGCACGCTGCCAGAGCGACGAAGCCGGCGACGAAACGGAAGCGATAGCCGCGCAAATGTGCTAGGATCGGCGCCGCCGGGATATCAACGCGGAGCCCGCCATGCGCATTGCCGCCTTGCTCGTCTTTCTCAGTGTCGCCTTCAGCCCTATCGCAGTGTTCGCCGACAACGTCACCGCCGCCCAAGGCGTGATCCGCGCCCAGGAGCAGGCCTTCGTCCGCGACGATGCGGCGGCGGCCTATTCCCACGCCGCCCCGGCAATCAGGGAGTTATTCCCCGCGCCCGACATCTTCATGTCCATGGTGCAGAACGGCTACGCGCCGGTTTACCGGCACAAGAGCTTTGAGTTCGGCGACAGCAAAAGCGAAGGCACTTCGATTTCCCAGCGCGTTCACATCGTCGATGCCAATGGGGAGGCCTGGGAGGCGCTCTACACGCTCGAACAGCAGGGCGACGGCAGCTACAAGATCACTGGCTGCTCGCTGTTGAAGGCCGGGCGGGAGGTTTAGGTCGCAAAACCCGGTCTCGTGCCGGCCGCGTTCGTCCGCGAGCGGATCAGCAATGTCAGAACGATGCCGATATTGAGCGCGTTCCAGGCCACGCCGTTCGCGAACGCCGCGGCATACGACCCGGTTGCGTCGAAGATGACGCCCGACACCCAGCCGCCGAAGGACATGCCGAGCACGGAGGCGAAGATCACGATGCCGACGCGGGTTGCGGCTTCGCTCGCCGGCATCGCCTCGCGCACGATGATGGCGTAGCTCGGCACGATGCCGCCCTGGAACAGGCCGAACATCGCGGAGATCAGGTAGAGAGAGGCGAGGCTGTCGAAGAACAAATAGAACACCAGCGCAAAACCTTGCGCCAATGCCCCGATCAGCAATGTGGGGATGCCGCCGATCTTGTCGGCAAGGAAGCCCGAGCCGATCCGGCTGACGATGCCACAGGCCATCATCAACGACAGCATCTCGGCGCCGCGTGCCACGCCGTAGCCGAGATCGCCGCAATAGGCGACGATATGCACCTGCGGCATCGCCATCGCCACGCAGCAGGAGATGCTGGCGATCGAGAGCAGCACCGTCAGCGTGTTGGTCGAGAGCTTGAGATCGACCCGCGGCGGCGGCGCATTGGCATGATTGCGGACCTTGTCGTCGCCCATCTGCGTGCGCAGGACCAGCACCAGGATGGTCATCAGGCTCACACAGACGAGGCCGATGCCGATGTGCGTGTAGCGCCAGCCGATCGTCTGCATGCCCCCATTCACGATCGGTGGCCACATCGTGCCGGCAACATAATTGCCGCTCGCGACGATGGTCACGGCCAGGCCGCGATAACGCTCGAACCAGTGCGAAGCCTCCGCCATCAGCGGCGCGAAGGTTGCGGACGTCCCGAGCCCGATCAGGAAATACGCCGCCACGAACTGCCAGAGCTGAGTCGACAGACCCGCCAGCACATTGGCGACGCCGAGGAAGGCGATGCTGATCGCCATCGCCGCCACGATGCCGAACCGGTCGGTGATCCTGCCGGCGATCACGCCGCCTAGCCCGAAGCCGAACATCATCAGGGTGAAAGCCAGCGACACCGCGCCGCGCGTGGCGGCAAATTCAGCCTGCACCGCGGGAATCATGACCACGATGGCCCACATGCCGACGCCGCCGATCGAGCCGATCAGCAGCGCAATGGCGAGGCGCATCCAGGCCTGACGCGAATCAGGGGTGAATGTCTCGGGTGTTTGTCCTGGATGATTTGGTGCGTGCACGGCCGGACCATCGTCGCAGACCGTCATATGGTCAAGCAGCGTGATGATATATTGGGCATGCGCGGTGCACTGCGGTAAGAAGGAGCTTGGCGGACGCGCGTTTTGCCATTATTTTGCAGATGAGCGTGAGCAACATTGCCGCGCGGAGCGTATGTCGACGGAATGTTGCTGCGATTGACACGATCGATGCGGATCAGGGTGGGGCGCCTCGTTGCCCTCGCCTATCTGTTCTGCGTGCTCGCGCCCGCAGCAAGCCTCGCCTGGGACAATGGTCCAGCACCGTGCCTTGACGATGCGCTTCTCGCCAACCTTGTGCCCGTGCATCACCAGATGCAGGCCGGCCACGTTCATGATGGCGCTTCGCATGACCACGCCGGACCGCATACGCATCACCAGACCGCCGCACAGGACGCTCCCGCTCCGCATCATCATGACGGCAAGGGAACAGTGGGCCCGTGCTGCGCGATGATGTGCGTGAGCGCGCTGCCTGCCGATCTGCCCGGCTTGACCACACCGGTGCGGCCGATGTCGATCTGCACGCCCGAGATCGTGGCCAGCCTGCATAGCGCCGCGCCGCCCCAGCGCTACCGTCCCCCCATCGCCTGATCTGACCGACGTCAGGCCGCACGCGCATCCGCGCGCGCGAACCTGTGGTCCTACGACAGATCAGGGATGACTCATGCTTACGATTTCCGGGGCGGAGTCCGCCGTCGCATCCGCGGCGCGTGGACGACACGTTCGATTCTATTGGCCGCTGCTGGCCGTGATTGCGCTGGCGTTGTCCGGCTGCATGCCGGCGACGACCCAAGTCGCCATCGCCGACCCTGCTGACCCCGCGGCGAAGGTTGCGCCTGCCGGCTATCGCTCGACGATCGCGCCATACACCGGCCTGCGGCCGGCGACGCCGGCACCATGGCGCGACCGCAACGACGCCGTCACGCCGCAGCCGAAGCAAGACCGGTAGGAGCGCGCCATGGCACACCATTTTGCGCGGAGCCTGCTCGTGCTCACTGCGTTCGGGCTCACAGCAGTGAGTCTTGCCGGCTGCATGGCATTCTCCCCGGACGGAGGCATGACCACGGTCTCGGACCTCACCCGCGAGACCATCAAAAAGGACGTCGCGTTCGTTCGATCGGCAGAGGGAGCGGAGGCGGTCAACGCGACCGTCAGCCGGTTGCTGGCGCACACGCTGACCACCGAGAGCGCCGTGCAGGTCGCGTTGCTCAACAACAAGGGCCTGCAAGCCGCCTATAACGAGCTGGCGCTGGCCGAGACCGAACTGGTGGAGCAGAACCTGCCGCCCAATCCCGTGTTCTCGATCTCGCGGATCTCGGGCAATGGCGCCAGCGAGATCGAGCGCCAGGTGGTCGGCGACATCCTCGCGCTGGCCACGCTGCCGTTCCGGTCCGACATCGCCCGCGAACGCTTCCGTCAGGCCCAATTGCGTGCGGCGCTGGCGACGCTGCGGCTCGCCGCTGACGCGCGCCGCGCCTATGTCGGCGCCGTCGCCGGCAACGAGATGGTGGTGCTGCTGACCGACGCAAAGGCCACGGCGGAATCGACCGCCCAGCTCGCAGTCAAGCTCGGCGAAACCGGTTCGATCAACAAACTCGATCAGGCTCGCGAACAGGTGTTTTACGCTGAAACCACCGCCGACCTCGCAACCGCGCGGCAGACGGCAACGAGCGCACGCGAAAGACTGGCGCGCCTGATGGGATTGTGGGACGGCGGCCTCGACTTCCGCCTGCCCAGTCAAATGCCGCCGCTGCCGCGTCGGCCGCTGGCATTGCCCTCGATCGAAGCCGACGCAGTCGCCCATCGCATCGACTTGCAGATCGCGCGGCTGGAGCTGACGGCGCTGGCGAAATCGCTGAACCTGACCGAGGCGACGCGCTTCGTGACCCTGCTCGATCTCGCCGGAATCTCCCGCCGCACCCGGGACCCGGAGGGCGCACCATTCCGCGAACGCGGTTTTGACGTCCAGTTCCAGATCCCGATCTTCGACGGCGGCGAGGTGCGGGTGCGGCAGGCGGCGGAGACCTACAACCAGGCCTTCAACCGCCTGACCGAGCGCGCCGTCAATGTGCGCTCCGAAGCCCGCGATGCTTATCGCGTCTATCGCTCCAGCTACGACATCGCGAGCCACTACCAGCGCGAGATCCTGCCGCTGCGCAAGATCATCACGGAGGAGATGCAGCTCCGCTTCACCAGCATGCAGGTCGATATCTTCGCGCTGCTCACCGAAGCGCGGCAGCGCCTGGCGTCGCTGCGCAGCGCCACCGATGCCAGGCAAAGGTTCTTCCTTGCGCAGTCCGACTTGCAGACCGCCGTCAATGGCGGCGGCGCGCCCGCGGGTAACAGCGACAATTCAACCGACATCGCCGCGGCAGCGCCTGCCGATGGCGGCCACTGAGATGGAGGCCAGCATGTATTCCCGCCGAGGATTTTTGGGCACCGCCGCGCTTGCCAGTGCATCCGTCGTCAGCGGCCGCGTTCAGGCCGCCGCGATTCCGGAAGCTGCGCATATGGACAAGGTGGTGATGCAGCCGCTGTTGCACCCCATCAGCGGGCCGGACTACCGCCCGGTGGTCACGCTGAACGGCTGGTCGCTGCCATTCCGGATGAACGGCGACTGGAAGGAATTCCATCTCGTCGCCGAACCTGTTGTGCGCGAGTTCGCCGAAGGCATGAAGGTGAACCTGTGGGGCTACAACGGTCAGTCACCGGGCCCGACGATCGAGGCCGTCGAGGGTGACAAGGTCCGCATCTTCGTCACCAACAGACTGCCCGAGTACACCACAGTGCACTGGCACGGCATGATCATTCCCAGCGGCATGGACGGCGTCGGCGGGCTGACCCAGCCGCACATTCAGCCCGGAAAAACCTTCGTCTACGAGTTCGAGATGAAGAAGAGCGGGACCTTCATGTACCACCCGCACTCCGACGAGATGGTACAGATGGCAATGGGCATGATGGGCATGGTCGTCGTGCATCCGCGCGACCCGAGCTTTCGTCCGGTCGATCGCGACTTCGTCTTCGTGATGAGCACCTATCGCGTCGACCCCGGTACCTATCTGCCGCAGGTCAACGAGATGACCGACTTCAACATGTGGACCTGGAACGCGCGGGTGTTTCCAGGCATCGATCCGATGCCGGTCAGGCTTGGCGACAAGGTGCGCGTGCGCATCGGCAATCTCAGCATGACCAACCATCCGATCCATCTGCACGGCCACAGTTTTGCGGTGACCTGCACTGATGGCGGCTGGATTCCGGAGAGCGCGCAATATCCGGAGACGACGACGGACGTGCCGGTCGGTGCGGTCAGGGTGTTCGACGTGCTCGCCGACAATCCCGGGGACTGGGCGTTCCACTGCCACAAATCGCACCACACCATGAACGCGATGGGACACGACATGCGCAATTTGATCGGCGTGTCGCGCAAGGATCTCGCCAAGGCCGTCGGCAAGCTCGCGCCTGACAGCATGGCAATGGGCTCGACCGGGATGGCGATGGGCAACATGGAGATGCCTGCGCCCGACAACACGCTGCCGATGATGACCGGCACCGGTCAATTCGGCCCGATCGAGATGGGCGGCATGTTCACGGTGATGAAGATCCGCGAGGACCTCGCGCGCGACGATTACCGCGATCCCGGCCCCTACAAATTCCCGCAAGGTACCGTGGCCTATGAGATCGAGGCACCCGAGGCCGCGCCGGCACGGCAGCCCGGCACGCCCTCGCACAAGATGAAGATGTGAGCGTTTCGATGAACCACCAACTGGAGAACAAGAAGATGAAGACGATCAAACTCGCACTCGCGCTGGCTGCGCTTTCAATCGCGCCGGCTTTTGCTCACGAGCAGCACGAGCACGGAAGCTTTTCGGCCGGCGAGCCCGGCAATCCCAAGCAGCCCGCGCGCACCATCGAGATCCTGATGAACGAGATGGACTACGCCCCCGCCAGAATCGAGGTCAAACGCGGCGAGCAGATCCGCTTCGTGCTGCGCAATGTCGGCAAGGAGGACCATGAATTCCTGCTCGCCACCACCAAGGAGAATCTGGCGCATGCCGAGGTGATGAAGAAGCATCCGCACATGGAGCACGACGATCCCAACGGGGTCAGGCTCGCGCCGAGCAAGACCGCCGAGATCCTCTGGAAGTTCACCAAGGCCGGCACGTTCGAATTTTCCTGCCTGATCCCCGGCCATCGCGACTACGGCATGGTCGGGCACGTCACCGTGAACTGAAGCAATGGAGAGAGCCATGAAATCGATCACCCGCATCGCCGCAGCACTCGCGCTGACGCTCGGCCTGACGCTCGGTGCTGCCGCGGCGCAGAGCGCCCCGATCAGCGGCGAGGTCAAGAAGATCGACGAGAGCGCCGGCAAGATCACGCTGAAGCACGGTCCCGCCAAGGGCCTCGGCATGGACGAGCCCATGACCATGGTCTACCGCGTCAAGGACCCCGCTTTGCTCAAGCAGGTGAAGGTCGGCGACAAGGTGACCTTCGAGGCCGAGGAAGCAACGTCGGGGTACACGGTGACGAAGATGGAGAAGGCGAAGTAGGGCCGTCGGCATCTCAACCATCGTCATTCCGGGGCGCGCCTCTGGCGCGAGCCCGGAATCACGGCTGAAAGGGCCTGATTCGTCCCTTCCCCACCCCTCCGTTAACCCTTTGCTAACCATACACCCGGCAAGAATTGCCCAGTGGAGTCGAGTGTCGTCAACCGCGTAGAACGGGAGCTCCCGTGGACGCCAGTGCGGTGCCTCACTTTCGGAACGGCGGCCCTCCGGCCGCCGCGCAGACGTTAGGCGCGCGTGGGCGGAAGTCACGCGGGGGGACAGCTACCATGGTCGACGTCACCGCGGGACAGGGCACAGGCGGCACGAACGCCGGCTTCCCCACCCTCTCCGAGATCGTCAACATCCTCAAGCGCGGCGACATCGCGCTGGCGCTGGGCGTCCTCACCATCCTGGTGGTGCTGATCCTGCCGCTGCCCGCGATCGTGCTGGACCTGTTCCTGGCGATCTCGATCACGCTCTCGATCCTGATCCTGATGACGTCGCTGTTCATCCAGACGCCGCTGGAATTCTCCGCCTTCCCGACCGTCCTGCTGATCTCGACCATGTTGCGGCTGTCGCTCAACATGGCCTCGACCCGCCTGATCCTGTCGCACGGGCATGAGGGCACGGATGCCGCCGGTCACGTCATCGAGGCCTTCGGCAGCTTCGTGATGGGCGGCAATTTCGTCATCGGCATCATCGTCTTCGCCATCCTGATCATCGTCAATTTCGTCGTCATCACCAAGGGTTCGGGCCGTATCGCGGAAGTCGCGGCGCGCTTCCACCTCGACGCCATGCCTGGCAAGCAGATGGCGATTGACGCCGATCTCTCCGCCGGCCTGATCGACGAGAAGGTCGCCAAGCACCGGCGCAAGGAGCTGGAGGACGAGAGCGGCTTCTTCGGCGCCATGGACGGTGCCTCCAAATTCGTGCGCGGCGATGCCATCGCCGGCCTCCTGATCGTCTTCATCAACGTCGTCGGCGGCATGATCATTGGCGTGGCGCAGCAGGGCCTGTCCTTCGCCGACGCCGGCCGCAGCTACACGCTGCTGACCGTCGGTGACGGCCTCGTCACCCAGGTGCCGGCGCTGATCGTCTCGACCGCGGCCGGCCTGCTCGTCTCCAAGGCCGGCGTATCCGGCGCCGCCGACAAGGCGCTGATGAAGCAGTTCTCCGGCTATCCGCAGGCGCTCGCCATGTCCTCAGCAGTGATGCTGGTGCTGGCGGCCCTGCCGGGCATTCCGACTATCCCCTTCCTGGCGCTTGGCGCCGGTGCCGGCGCGCTCGCCTGGCACGCCCGCAACCGCAACCGCAAGACGGCCAGGGCCGAGGAAATCGCCAAGGCCGCGCCCGCTCCGGGCACGCCGGGTGCGCCGGGCACTGCTGCGGCCGAGGAGCCGATTTCGTCCGCACTCAAGATCGACGATCTCAAGATCGAGCTCGGTTATGCCCTGCTGCCGCTGGTCAATGGGCCGGACGGCACCGACCGCCTCACCGAGCAGATCAAGGCGCTGCGCCGCTCGCTCGCGATCGAGATGGGCTTTGTGATGCCCGCCGTGCGCATCCTCGACAACGTCCAGCTCGAGGCCAACACCTACATCATCAAGATCAAGGAGGTCGACGCCGGCACCGGCAAGATCTGGCCGAACCAGTTCATGGTCATGGACCCCGGCGGTAGCCAAGTGCAGGTTCCCGGCATCCACACCACCGAGCCGACCTTCGGCCTGCCCGCGACCTGGGTCGATGCCAGCCTCAAGGAGGAGGCCTCGCTCAAGGGCTACACCGTCGTCGACGCCGCGACCGTGCTCTCCACCCACCTCACCGAGCTGCTCAAGGCCAACATGTCGGACCTGCTCTCTTATGGCGAGGTGCAGAAGCTGCTCAAGGAGCTGCCGAAGGAGCAGGGCGAACTGGTCAAGGACATCGTGCCCGGACAGGTCACGGTTTCCGGCATCCAGCGCGTGCTGCAACTCCTGCTCGCCGAGCGCATCTCGATCCGCGATCTCTCCACCATCCTCGAAGGCATCGCCGACTCGCTCGCCTTCTCGCGCAATCCGGCCACCATGGTCGAGCATGTCCGTGCCCGCCTGGCGCGGCAGATCTGCGCGCAGAACACCTCCTACAACGGCTATCTGCCGCTGATCGCGCTGTCGGCGCGTTGGGAACAAGCTTTTGCCGAATCCATTATCGGCCAGGGCGAGGAGCGCAGCCTGGCCATGCAGCCCTCCAAATTGTCGGAGTTCATGACCGGTGTGCGGGAGGCGTTCGAGCGCGCCGCGCGCGAAGGCGAGGCCCCGGTGCTGGTCACCTCTGCGGCAATTCGTCCTTTCGTCCGTTCCCTGGTCGAGCGGTTCCGGGCCCAGACGACCGTGCTGTCGCAGGCTGAAATCCACCCGAGAGCGAGATTGAAAACGGTCGGAAGCATCTGATTTGCCTTAAGAAGCCGTGTGTTTTTCGGCCACATGCAAATGGTTTTTAAGTTTTTGGCGCCTTGTCGAGGGAAGGCCGATAAGGCGCCTTGAAAGCCCATTACTGCTTTGAAATGATTACGAAATCGCACGATCGAAGGTCGTTTCAGATCGCGACTTCTCACGTCATTTCACGCTCTTGTGATCGTCTCTTGGGAACGAATCCCCCCAATACTAGGTTGTTGGGCACCGGAAGCATGAACCTGCCCAAACACGCAGGCGACTACTTCGGGTAGATGGCGGCAGGAGCCTTCCATGAACCACTCGATTTACAGCGCAGACCGCTCGACCCACCTCAAGATCGTGGTCGTGGCCCTCGTTGCAGGGATCGCGGTGGCAGGCTTCGGCATCACGGCACGCACGGGTTCGGATGAAGGCCTGACCCAGACCGCTCGCGTCATGAAGGCCGGCAAGCCGGTTGCTATCACCAGCTCGAGCGTTTCGCTCGTTCGCTAGGGAGACATGAGTTTCAGGAATTCACGCGGCTCTTTACCAGCCCCCCAAAGTCGCCACGTGGATAT
Source organism: Bradyrhizobium sp. 21 (assembly GCF_023073335.1). Classification (GTDB taxonomy): domain Bacteria; phylum Pseudomonadota; class Alphaproteobacteria; order Rhizobiales; family Xanthobacteraceae; genus Bradyrhizobium. The sequence continues at coordinate 16,396 of NZ_JADPJG010000005.1, read as the reverse complement.
GTAGACGACCCCAACCCCAAGTCGACTACAGAAAGCGCCCGCCCCCCACGGGCGCTTTCTCACGTCTGGGTCGTCTCAATGACGGGGCGGTAGGATGGGTAGAGCGCAGCGAAACCCATCGGGAGGTCCTTCCGCGTCCACGCATGATGGATTTCGCTGCGCCCTACCCATCCTACGACCTTTATCATTTGCAATCATCGCGGACACGCCTTCGCATACTCGCGGCTGGTTTCGCCCGAGCTTTGCTTCGTCGGCTCACCCTCGAATGAAAGAGGGCGCAGGGAAGGCCGGGTGCCGGCTGGCACCCACGGTCCACTGTGCGAAGTTGTGGTACGAAAATCTGCACAGCGGCATACAGGTGAAGCCAAAACATCCGGCCTTTCCCTGCGCAGCGGTTTGACGACTTATGTCGCGCTCTCCCCGGGGAGCGATGCACTATTGCCCCCGTCGCCTTGCCGATGACTGATGCGCGCGGTCCGGTTGGACAGCACACATCACCACAAGACTTGGCGCACAGACCCCGGGCGCCAGGACCACACGATTTTGCCGTACGCCGATCACACCGGTCGTGTGCGCGAGGCCTTCGCTCACGGTTGCCCGCCCTGCGAACCCCTTCGCGCCGATGTGACCCACGTCCGCCACCGCCCGGCCCGCGTTCGTGACGATCGCGATACGCCCCTCTTCCTTGGGCCGGGTTGCCGCGATACATACGCCGTTTCCGAAATTCGGTAAAGTGGAATATTTTTTGCGATACGGATTGACCGACGGCTGGGTGTTTTGCCCGACGGGCAACGCCACGGCGTGTAGGAGGCTATCATGTCTCGGGCAACGGAGGGCCGTGCCTTCATGATTCGATCACCTCGTCGGCCACCGCCAGGAGGCGGGCCGGCGCCGTGACGCCCAGAGCCTTGGCCGTCTTGAGATTGAGAACGAGCACAAACTTGCTGGCCTGCTCGATCGGCAGATTCGCAGGCTTTTCGCCGCCGAGGATCTTTGCAGCATAGATGCCGGCCCGGCGGAAGTCGTCGATCAGATCGGCCGAATAGGACATGAGAAGCCCGGCGCGGCCCCACTCCGGATAAGTGCCGACCGTCGGTCTCCCCGGCGCCATCACCAGGGGCAAGATGCGGCGCATGTTGTTGTAGAGCAGCGGCTCGCCGGACACATAAAGGGCATCAACGCCATCTCGGATGCTCGCCAAGACCGCGGCCTCGACGTCATCGAGCCCACGAACTTCATGTCGAACAACTGAAAAGCCGAATTGACCAGCGACGCTTTGCAATGCGTTCAGCTCGATCGCGGCTAGAAGAGACGACGAACCGATAAAACCGAGCGCCTTCAGGTCCGGCACCAGCTCCTTGAACAGGTTGAAGCGCTTGCCAGTAAGTGCCTGCTCGCCGCCAACCGCACTCATCACATTGCCGGTCGCATGGCCGCCCGGGTGCACATAGCTTTCCGCGAATCCTGCTTTGATGGGATCGGCGGCATAGGATGTGAAGACCAAGGGCAGGTCGGGCAGCACCCTGTGCGCGACCGGCGCGGCGGCAGCCGAAGCAATGATGACGCGCGGTCTAAGAGCAGCGAGTTCAAGCGCAAGGGCGGGCAACCGGTCGAATACACCATCCGCGTAGCGCCAAGCAAAGTTGAAGTTGATGCCCTCGGTAAGGCCAGCCTCCCGCATGCCCTGACGGATAGCCACAATCCGATCTTCGGCGTTCTTCGCAGGTCCCGGCACCAGCACGGCGACGATGGGCAAGTCCGGTTGGGCGCGCGCCACAATAGGTAAGGCTACCGTCGTCCCCAGTATAGCAAGAAGCTCGCGCCGCCGCATGTCCACCCCCGAGAGGTAACGAGCATTCTATAGGCTCCGTCGAGGTCCTGACTAGGAGATAGCAATGATGCCGTTCGCAACGGCTTAACCGGCTTCGGGACAAAGCCTCGGCGGACGTTGCCTTCCTTTGCTTGATTGGCCCGGCTCATGGGCGCAGGCCCAGCTCAACGACGCGGCCCCCCATAGGTCGGCGGCGGTGCCTGCACGGTCGGCGAGGCCGCGGCGAACAGCTCGTCCTTGCGCCCCGAGAGCGGCGGATAGATGCGCTTGCGGTTGATGGTTTGCTTGGTCGCCTTGGCAGCCTGACCGGTGGTCCGCACCTCGCGGTCCCACCCTTCCGTATAGAGCGCGCCCCATCCGCCGAGATCGATCACGGTCACGTACCAGTCGATCCGCAGCGGCAGCATCGGCAGGCCTGCGAGATCGGCGACCACATTGTGACCGGCGAAGCGACCCATGGGACGCGCGAACTGGCAGGACATCACGCTCGGATGCAAGCCATCGACCACGCTCGAGGCGATGTCGCCGGCCGCGAACACACCGCCGACATCCGCAACCCGCATCAAGGGGTCGACGAGAAGGCGCCCAAGGCGATCGCGTGCGTCCGGAAAGCTCGCCGCCAAGGGGCTCGCGCGCATGCCCGCACACCAGATCACCGTCTGCGCCGCAATGAACTCGCCCGAGCTGAGGCGCATGCCGGCAGCCTCGACGGATGCGACGCGGACGCCGAGCCGTGTCTCGACCTCCAGCGAGGCCAACGCCGTCTCGATGACGGGACGCGCATGCGCGCCGATGGTGGCGCCGACCGCCGGATTGGGATCGACCAGAATGATGCGACGGCTGCCGGTGATGCCGGCGCGGGCCAGCCGGTCCGGCATCTCGGCCGCGACCTCGATGCCGGTAAAGCCGGCGCCGACCACGACGACCGTCGAGCGCCCGGGCGATGGCGCGCTGCGCCCGAGCGACATGAGATGATCCCCGAGACGGAGCGCCGCAGCATAGGTATCGACGTCGAAAGCATGCTCGACAAGGCCGGGGATGAGGGGACGCATCACTTCGCTGCCGAGCGCCAGCACCAGGCGGTCGTAGCTCAGCGTCTCCTCGCCGTCGCCGGTGACCAGCGAAATCTCGCGCCGTGCCGGATCGATGGCTTCGACCTCGCCGATCCCGTGACTGACGTCGATCGGGTCGAGCAGTTGCGGCAGCGGAAGCGCGACCTCGCCGAGGTCGGCCTCGTAATTGCGGACGCGGATGTTGTGATAGGAATTGCGATCGACGACACGGATCTCGATGTCACGGCCGGCCGCGCCGATCTCGTCGCGCTTGCGTGCGGCACCGATGGCCGCCCACAGACCTGCAAACCCGGCGCCGAGCACGACGATGCGCGCCATGTCCGTTCACTTCGCTGTTCCAGGGAATCCGGTGATCCGCCCCGCGCGGACAAATATAGCTCATTCGTCCGGATCGACCAACTGGAGCAGCGGCGCGCCCCTGCCCAAATCGCGGCTCACGCCTCGCGCAGTTCCGACGGCGTCGCGCCAAAGCGCTTGCGGAAGGCACGGTTGAAATAGGACAAATCGGAGAAGCCCGAAGAATGCGCGATGTCGCTGATCTTGCGGATCCTGGCGCGGGGATCGCCGAGCAGCTTGCGCGCCTGCAGCAGGCGCTGCTCCAGCACGAATTCGGTGAAGGTCGTTCCGGCCTGCTCGAACAGGCGCTGCGCCTGGCGCGGGCTCAGGCCGGAGCGCGTGGCGATCTCGGACAAACAGAGATCGTTGCGGCCAAGGCCGGCCATCACGTCGGCGCGCATGAGATCTAGACGGGCCGCCGCCTGTCCGCGGCCGCGCGCGAGACTTGCATGTTCGGCGTCGGTGCCGAGCAGGAGGCCGACGAGATCGACCATGTGCTGCGCGGTGAGGCGCTGGCCGATGGCGTCGAGATGCGGTGCGTGATGGGCGGCAAGGGAGTGGTAGCGGAAGACCGTCTCGGCGACAGCGCCGTCCGCGAGCACTTGCGACAGCTTGTCCTCGGCGCGGGGATTGATGTCGAGCAGCGCCCGGCGCGGCATGCGGATGGTGGTGAAGCGATCTTCGTCGGTATGGCCGACGGACCCGGTGATGCCCATGTCGACGAGCACCATCTGCGCAGGCGCGAGCTCCACGGTATGGCCGTTCTGCCCGACGCGGACGAGCCCCGCATGGCCTGCGATCAGGACGAGATCGTCGCTACCGTCGGCAAGGTGGCTCTGAGTGCGTGAATATTGCGCGGAGGCGCCTTCGGGAATGGCGAGAGCGATGTTATCGACCACGCTGACCTGGAGGCGGCAATCGATGCTGTCGCCGCGGCTCGGCCCGATGTCCAAGCCGCAGGAACCGACGGCCCGCTCGCGCCAATGTTCGAAGGCGGGGCCGTGTGGCAGCCCCGCATATTGGTGAACAAAGATGCCCGACGTTTTCGCTGCATCCATCTGATTTCTCGCCCCTCTCCGGCACCATGATCGGCGGTGCCGACTGCAAATTCCGGGCATTTGACGCCGCGGAATGCACCGAGGTTCAAATCGGGGGCGGATTCGGCTGGATTTGTCGGGATACGACAGCGGGATGGACGGGTGCGACAAGTATTCGGACTTGTCGCCCCACTACTTCTTCGCGGGCGCCTGCGGCTGGGACGGCGGCACGGTCTCGATCAGCTTGCCGGAAAACACCGGCGCCGATGTCGGCTGGCCATTGGGCGAGCCGCCGGCCTGCTCGACGGTGACGGCGTAGGTCGCGCCGTTGACGACGTCGGCATCGTAGGAGCCAAGCACCGGGCGCGCGGTGAAATCGCCCGCACCGATCACGCCGAGCGAACGCGGGCGCGGCAGCTTGTCGGAGATCAGCCAGAGCTCAAAGCTCTTGCCGGGCTCCGGCGTCGCGCCGACCTTGCGCACGGTAAAGTTCTTGGTCGAACCGTCGATGGTCAGGATGAAGGCGGGGCCGCCGCCCTGGCCCTGCAGCAACGCGACATATTGCGACGACGCGGTGATCGGCGCCGGTGTCTTCACCTCGACCGTCTGAATGCGCGCTGCAGGACGCAGGCCGCCCGGCAGCGCCTCGGGCTGGAAGATCTGCAGCGACAGCGTCACCAGCAGCGCGGCCGCGAGCGCACCAACCGCGGATGCGATGGTGCGCCAGCGCTTCACGCGGCTCTCGAGCCGGATCACATTGCTGTTGTCGGCGACCGGCGGCGGTGGCGCGCGCACGACGTCAGGATCTGGCGCGTGGACCTGCGGCATGAAGATCGGCGTGACGTCGGAAAGCGTGTCGAACACAGGTCGCGCCGTCCCGGGCGGCTCCGCTTCGGGAGGCTGTGGCTCCGCCGGCTGCGCGACCTCCGACGACGACTCCGGCGGCGCCGCTTCAGACGCGGCAGGCTCCGGCACAGGGGGTGGCGGCGCCGAGGCTTCCGGCAGCGCTGGCGCCTCCTGCGCAAAGGCCGTCCTCGCCAACTCGGAGCGGATGTTCTCCCACACGATCGGACGCGGCTCGATCGTGCCGACCATCTGGTTGAGGACGCCGAGCCGGTAGGCCCAGGCCTGCACGACATCGGCGAACGCCTTGTCCACCGCCATCATGGTCTCGACCTGCGCGCGCTCACCGGCGTCGAGCGTACCGAGCGCATATTCCGCGGCGAGCGCGATATGGTCCTCCGTATAGGCCATCAGTTTCCTTCACCTCTCCCTGCGGAAGAGAAGCGAGAACGCCGCGCCAGCATATGCACTCTCATCATCCTCTATAGCCCGAGGCACTCGCGAATATCCAACATGCTGCGCCGGAGCCACGTCTTCACCGTATTGACGGGTGCGGCGAATTTTTCCGCCAATTGCTCGCGGCTCCAGCCGTTGTAATAGGCGAGAAGCACGAGCCTCTGACGGTCCGGCTCGAGCCGGCCGATACATTCCAGGAGCCGTTTCAACTCCTCGGTCATCTCCCTCCGCGCCAGCGGATCGGGGCTGTCGGCCGCGACTTCCATCGCCTGCGGCTCTTCCTCGATGGAGACTTCCGTCTTCTTGCGCACGATGTCGATGGCGCGGTTGCGCGCGATCGACGCCATCCACGTGATCGGCGACGACAGAGCGGGATTGAACTGGCCGGCGCTGTTCCATATCTTGACGTAGGTCTCCTGAATGACCTCCTCTGCGAGATCCTGTCGGCGCAAGATACGGAGCACGACGCCATAGAGTTTCGCACGCGTGGCGACGTAGAGACGCTCGAACGCGGCCTGATCGCCCTTGGCGACCTCCCCAATCAGCCCGACCAGCTCTGCTGGCGTCAGCATTCAGCCCCCCACGCAACGGCCAGTCGCGTTCCGCGCAGGCCCCGGCACTCCGCTACCATAGCGCGCGGCAAAGCCCATCACCAAGGGGCGGGGCGCCACACTGTGGATAGCAAATACGGAAAACCCGGACCTCAAGGGTCCGGGTTTTGCAAATTCTCGTCAGTCCGGCTGCTGGGGCCTCAGGCGACGGCGCCGATGCGGGCGCGCATCAGGCCGATGCTGTCGAGGTCGGCCTGCTCGCGGGCGTTCTCTTCGGCGCGTTCGCGGGCCTGGTCGCGCTCGTCGAGGAGCTCGACCTTCTTCAGCTCTTCGAAGGCTTCGCCCAGCGCGGCCTTGGCTTCGTCGAGCTGGCCCTTCAGCTCGTCGGCGGAGCGGGTCAGGTTCTCGCGGCGCTGGATGGCAGCCTTGGCATAGGTCGGATAGGCGAAGTGCGCGGGATCGTTGATCCCGGCACGCTCCTGCTCGGTCGAGATCTCGCGTTCAAGATCGGTCGACATCCGCTGGAAGTCGGCGATCATGGTCTCGATCTGGGTGACCCGGCGGCGCTTCTCGTCGACCTGAAATTTCTTCAGGCGGATGAGGGTATCACGTGACTTCATCGACTCGTACTCCCCAGAAGTCCCCTAGCTGCACGTGGGACAACACCGGTCTCCCCACAGGCCCGACTGGGCCAAGACCGGCTCTGCTACTCTGTGGGATCGGATGATGACGGGACAAAGTTAGCGTTCCGTTTCCAAATTACCGAGGATTTGCGCCAACTGGCGGTAGCCGTCCGCCAGGGATGCATTTTCGTCCTTGCGCTGGCGCAGGAAGGCCTCCAGCGGCTCGTGCAGGCGGATCGCCTCGTCGACCTCGGCGCTGGAGCCGGCGCGGTAGGCGCCCAGCCGGATCAATTCCTCCATGTCGGCATAGGTCGCCATCACCGCCCGCGCCTTCTGGATGGTCGGCCAGAACTCCGGGTCGGCCGATTTCGGCATGGTGCGGGAGATGGATTTGAGGATGTTGATGGCGGGATAGCGGCCGCGCTCGGCGATCGAGCGCTGCATCACGATGTGGCCGTCGAGGATGCCGCGGACGGCATCCGCGATCGGCTCGTTATGGTCGTCGCCGTCGACCAGCACCGTGAAGATCGCGGTGATGGCGCCCTCCCCCATGCCCGGCCCGGCGCGCTCCAGAAGCTTCGGCAGCTCGGTGAACACGGTCGGCGTATAACCCTTGGCGGTCGGCGGCTCGCCGGCGGACAGGCCGATCTCGCGCTGGGCCATGGCAAAGCGCGTCACCGAGTCCATCAGGCAGAGGACGTCCTGCTCCTCGTCGCGAAAATATTCGGCGACCGCCAGCGTAAGATAAGCGGCCTGGCGGCGCATCAACGCCGGCTCGTCCGAGGTCGCGACCACGACGACGGAGCGCGCCAGGCCCTCCTCGCCGAGATCGTCCTGGAGGAATTCCTGCACCTCGCGGCCGCGTTCGCCGATCAGCCCGATGACGCTGACCGCGGCATCGACGTTGCGCGCGAGCATCGAGAGCAGCACCGACTTGCCTACGCCGGAGCCCGCGAAGATGCCCATGCGCTGGCCGCGGCAGCAGGTCAGGAACGTGTTCATCGCGCGCACGCCGAGATCGAGCGGCGCGCCGACGCGCTTGCGCGAATGCGCCGGCGGAGGCGAATTGCGGTACGGCATCGGCGCCGGGCCCTGCGGCAGCGGCCCCTTGCCATCGATCGGCTCACCCAATGCGTTGACGACGCGCCCGAGCCAGGCCGCGCAAGGCCGCACCTGATTTGCGGCATTGGCGATGACGGCCTTGCAGCCGCGCCGCACGCCGTCGAGGCCTGCGAACGGCATCACGACGGCGTTGTTGCCGGAGAAGCCGATCACCTCGCAGGGGATCGAACGATTGGCGCCCGTCTCGATCACGAGCCGCGCGCCGACCGACATCGCGTGAATAGGTCCGGCCACCTCGACCATCAGGCCGCGCACGCCGACCACACGGCCATAAATATTGACGCCGTCGATATCGCCGATCTGTTCGGCAAGAGCCTTCATGAGAGGGCCGTCATTAAGGTGATCGCCTTTGTGATCCGGGGCTTCACGGTGAAAACCTTAAGTTTCGCCATATTTCTGAACGGCGCTTAACTTCGTGTTTACCCGCATCGTTAATCATTGCGTCACTGTCTTTGTGACTGAGCGTGACCCCCCTTCAGAAGAAGGCTGAGTCGCGGGAGTCGGTTAGGCCCGTCTCTTAAAGTGGAACTTGAACGGAACCGGATAACGAAAGCTGCTTCACGCACAAGACCTTAGGGCGATTCGACGAAAATTGCATCCACAGGGCTTGCGTTCCAGAATCAGAATTTGTTAACCATCTGTTGTCAGGATCCGAATCAGTTGTTCAAAGGCGTTTTGTTGTGTGCCGCGAATGCGGCCGACCTGACGCCCAGGAGCGGCGACTATGGGGAACTGGCATGCGCGTTTTGCTGATTGAAGATGACAGCGCCGTCGCGCAGTCGATCGAGCTGATGCTGAAGTCTGAGAGCTTCAACGTCTACACGACCGATTTGGGGGAAGAAGGCGTCGATCTCGGTAAATTATACGATTACGACATTATCCTTCTCGACCTCAACCTGCCCGACATGTCCGGTTATGACGTGCTCAAGCAGCTCCGGGTCTCCAAGATCAAGACACCAATCCTGATCCTCTCCGGCCTCGCCGGCATCGAGGACAAGGTCAAGGGTCTCGGCGTCGGCGCCGACGACTACATGACCAAGCCCTTCCACAAGGACGAGCTGGTTGCCCGCATCCACGCGATCGTGCGCCGCTCCAAGGGCCATGCCCAGTCGGTCATCCAGACCGGCGACCTCGTCGTCAACCTCGACACCAAGACGGTGGAAGTCGGCGGCCAGCGCGTGCATCTGACCGGCAAGGAATACCAGATGCTGGAGCTGCTCTCGCTCCGCAAGGGCACGACCCTCACCAAGGAAATGTTCCTCAACCACCTCTATGGCGGCATGGACGAGCCCGAGCTGAAGATCATCGACGTCTTCATCTGCAAGCTCCGCAAGAAGCTCGCGAATGCCTCGGAAGGCCGCAACTTCATCGAGACCGTGTGGGGCCGCGGCTACGTGCTGCGCGAGCCGCACGAGGTCGAAGAACGCATTCCCGCCTGATCCTGGGTTTACCCGCGAGCCCTTCGGGGCTTGCTCCTCCCAGCCTGGACCCCGCCGCAAATGGCGGGGTTTTGTTTTTGGGGGATGCAAAGGTGCCGTGTCAACGCCTCCGCAGTCCCCTTGAAAGAACGTCAACCTGTGCGCTAGGATCAAAATACCTCGCCTGAAGATTGTTCAAAATTAGCATTTCCGATCGCTATGCCCCACTCGAGGAAGACTCCTCGGACCACTGAACGATACGCAAGTCATTTAATTGCAGTAATTATTTTCGACGAGGCGCCCAATGCGAGAGAACGCGGAAGACGCAAATAAGAATCCCGAAGGACAAAAGTCGAACGAACAGTTCGATGTACAGGCCACCCTCAAGAAGCTCAGTGACGACATCGCAAGTCTCAAGCGACCAACCGACACCTCTCCCAAAACATTTCGCGAATTCTGTCTCGGATTTCCGAGCAGCGGCTTATTCTACCTGCTCTTGGGCGGTGTGTTGCTATTCATCGCTCAGTGGCGGATTGAGACAATGCATGCGGCGTTCACTTTCGTCCTCGTTGTCCTGGGCATTGCCCTCCTTCTTTACGGAACCGGCACGCAGAGCGCCGGCAATTTCAGTTCGGATACTGCAGCTGCAAAATACAACGTGGCAATAGCGGGGGGCGCCGGAATACTCGCTCTGTGCGTGGCATTCGGGATGGTGACCTATTATCCCATGATGGCGGACACATTCAGGGCCGAAAAGAAGTACTTGCGCGTGCTTATTAAGAGCACTGACGGATCATCGAAGATCGCATATTACACTTCGCAGTTCTTCATCGACGGCACGCCAATTCCATCGGTCTTGCGCGGAAATTCGTACATCGAAGTTTTTGTGCCCTATACGCTGGCAGACTTGAATACGATTGAAACCACCGCTCGGTCGAGCGAAGCGACCAAGTCAAAAGGCAAAGCGGCCTCGAAGGGAAAGGGAATCGGTTGCGAAAAGTCAAAAGCCCTGACTCTGCAAGCATCCCCTGAAGAGGATGACGAAAGCTCGTCGAGAAAGCGCATCTCCGGGATGTTCTATCGCATGCCGGAGAGCGGCACCAACGTCGTTAGCGACCACAGGATCAACGGAAAATTCGACCAGCTCGTCGACATGGTACCGAAAGAATTCGTTATCCGGCTGAATAAGTCGAGCTTCCGGCAAACTTCCGGGGGCCAGGACTTCCCCGAGTACGAGGAAGTGGTCTGCGTCAATCTTCAGAACGACAAGCAAGCTGATGCACTGCTGGAGGCAAACCGCAAACTGACGAGCAATCCAAACAACGGACAGAACTTCGACGCCAAAGGCGCCCTCAAAGCCCCGAGTCAACCGGCTGCTACAGACCCCCCAGAAGTGGTGACGAAGTGACAACTCTATTGCCTCGGTTTGCATTGTACACGCTCATTGCGATGATTGCCTGTCCATACGATGGGGCGAGCGCGCAGGAAGCCGCCGTCTGCACGCAGTACCAAGCCGCGACCAGCGGCATACCTTCGAAGGGGGTCCCCATCGTACCCGACGCCCTGTTGCAAGACATCAAGACTGCAGTTCCATGCCTTGTCACGCTCATTTCTGGGCTCGAACCGAGCATCACATCCCCAAAGATGCCTTCGGATGCGGGCAGCAAGCTCTTGAGTGCAACGGCAGCGCTGAGAGCCATCATGGCAAGACAAAGCGCTCTCGATGCAGCGTCCGGGACCCCAAACGATACCACGAAGTTGAATGAGTTCATCTCTCTGTTTCGAGACAAGGATAATGTTGCTGTCGTCTCGGTTCTGACTTACGCAGCGCGCAGCGACATCTACGATGCCAGGCTGAATTCCGTTCTGATCCTCGGCAACATCATTGATAACACCACTGTCTGCGTTCCGATCGTCCACCTCAACGATCCAGAGCTCGACAGCACAGACTACGGCAAGAATGGTAGAGCAAATCTGCTCGGAATTATCTCGGTCGTGGCGCCATGGGCTTACTTCGAAAACTATGATGCAATCGAACAAACGCGCGCGGTGCTGAGTGCGAAGGTCGGGGAAAATCCTGATTACAAGACGACGCGAACCATTCTCGACAACATCGACAAGCGGCTGCGCTCCCAGACCAATCAAACGAACAGAAGCGTTCCCTTGCCCGGCGAATTCAAGACCGCTTGCAAAAATTATATCGATGCTTATCGGGCAAAGCACACCATCACCGGAACTTTCAAGTATTGAACCCCAGGAACCTGGCTGCAACTGTGTGGCGGATGATCCGTGTACGGAGCAGTCAAGCCGAGGCAACACCAAGACTTGGCCTTTGGAGTCGAACCAACTGTGTCGACGCCGCGACCGAGTATTAGTGCAGCGTCCTGCCCTCATCCATTGGACCTCCATCCATGATCCTGCAATCACTGGCTGGCCTGCCCGCCTTCCTGGTCTATTTCTGCACCGGGCTGGTCGCGATCGTGGCGTATCTGTTCGTCTACACCCGCATCACGGCGCATAACGAGTTCCAGCTGATCCGCGACAACGATCCGGCTGCGGCAATTGCGCTCGGCCTCAGCCTGCTGGGCTTCGTGGCGCCGCTGGTGAGCGCCATCGCACATTCGGCCAATGTGCTGGACTGCCTGATCTGGGCGATGATCGCGCTGATCGTCCAGATCGTCGTGTTCTTTCTCGTGAAGGTGCCGGTGCCGAACCTGTCGGCGCGGATTGCCGCCGGCGAGCTTGCGCCGGCGATCTGGCTCGGCCTCTCCTCGCTCGCGGCAGGCCTGCTGAACGCAGCCTGCATGATCTACTGATCTACTGATATGAGCCAGTGATATGGCCGACAAACCTTCCAGCAAACAGTTCGGCAAACGCCGGCCGCCGGCCGAGCCGCCGCCTCCGCGGCCTCAGGCGAAGCGTTCCGGCCATGTCGCGCTGCTGGTGATGGGCACGATCGCGGTCGGCACCACCGCCTACACGCTGATGCCGCGGCAGCACTGCGAACCCTCCCCCGGCGCCCTGCCGGGGCAGACGAGTACCACCTGCAGCAGTAGCAGCGGTTCATCAGGCGGCAGCGGCGGCTCGGGCTCGTCGTCGCGATCGAGCTTTTTCAGCAGCGATTCCTCGAGCCATTCCTCGTCGGCAAATTCGTCCGATTCTGGATCGAGCAGCGTGAGCCGCGGCGGCTTCGGCTCGTTCGGCCATGGCTTCTCGGGCGGCGGCTGATCCATGCGACGCATCGTCTGTCCCGAGCGCGACGATTGGCGGCAGACCGCCGAACAATGCGGCTTTGCCTTCCACACCATCGACGGCGAGCGCTATTGGGACGAGCGCGCCTACTACGCCTTCACGCTCGACGAGATCGAGCGCGGCATCGAGACGCCGACCGGCGAGATCGATGCGATGTGCCTGGAGCTCGCCGGCCGCGTGATCGGCGACGAACGCCATTTGCGGCGCCTGAAGATCCCGGAGGCATTTTGGAGCTTGATCGCGGAGAGCTGGGAGCGCGACGAACGCAGCCTCTATGGCCGGCTCGATCTGAAATTCGACGGCAAGGGACCGGCAAAGCTGCTCGAATACAATGCGGATACGCCGACCTCGATCTTCGAAGCCGCGGTGTTTCAGTGGACCTGGCTCGAACAGGCCATCGAACGCCGCATCATCCCTGGTCGCGCCGACCAGTTCAACTCCATCCACGAGCGGCTGATCGCGGCGTGGAAGGACATTGCCGCGGGCCGCCACGTCCATCTCACCGGCACAACAGGCAATGAGGAGGACGCCGGCACGCTCGCTTATCTCGAAGACACTGCGCGCCAGGCGGGCCTCTCGACCACACTTCTCGACATCGAGGCGATCGGCTGGCGCGACCAGCCCGGCGGTTTCGTCGATCTCGATAACAGCGACATTGCGCTCGCCTTCAAGCTCTATCCCTGGGAATGGATGTTCCACGACGCCTTCGGCGCCAGGCTCAAGGGCGCACAGACACGCTGGATCGAGCCGCCGTGGAAGGCGGTGCTCTCCAACAAGGGCATCCTGCCGCTGCTCTGGGAGATGTTTCCGAACCATCCCCATCTGCTGCCGGCCTTCTTCGAGGACGATCCGCGGGCAACCGAGCTCGGCAGCTCCTATGTGCGCAAGCCGCTGCTGTCGCGCGAGGGTGCCAATGTCACGCTGGTGTCCGGCGGCATGCCGCTCGACGCGCAGGCCGGCCCCTACGGCGCCGAAGGGTTCGTGCGACAGGCATTGTCACCGCTGCCGAATTTTTCGGGCTTCTACCCGGTGATCGGAAGCTGGCTGGTGAATCACGAACCCTGCGGGCTGTCGATCCGCGAGGACGAAAGCCCGATCACCGGCAACGGCTCGCGGTTTTTGCCGCATGCGATTTTGTGAATAGTTCTCCCTCTCCGCAAGCGGGGTGAGGTCAGAACATCTCACCGCGCCGCGGCGATCTTCAACGTCGGCGGCATCAAGCCGCCCATCGGGCGGCCGGAGCGCGCGGGGTTGAGCTGATAGAGACCGCGGCGGTCGGTGATCGGACGGAACGCATCGGTGATGCCGACGACGGATTCGGCGGCGCCAAGCAGCAGCGTACCGTCGGCTTCCAGACCCTTCGCCATGCGCTCGAAGATCACCGCTTTGGTGCTCTGGTCGAAATAGATCAGCACGTTGCGGCAGAAGATCACGTCGAACGTGCCGAGATGGGAGAAGTCCTGCAGCAGATTGAGCTGGCGGAACTGCACCATCGCGCGGATGTCGGCATTAAGCTGCCAGACGTCGCCGACTTGCGTGAAGTATTTCATCAGGTGCTGGATCGGCAGGCCGCGCTGCACCTCGAACTGGCTGTAGAGTCCGGCCCTGGATTTCTCCAGCACCTCCTGCGACAGATCGGTGGCGACGATCTCGATGCGCCAGCCGGCGAAGGCTGCGCCCATCTCCTTCACGCACATCGCGATCGAATAGGGCTCCTGCCCGGTCGACGACGCCGCCGACCAGATGCGCAGCGATCTGCGCGCCGCGCGCGCCTGAAGCAGTCCCGGCAGGATGGTTTCGCGCAGATGATCGAACGGAATCTTGTCCCGATAAAAGAAGGTCTCGTTGGTGGTCATCGCTTCGACCACGTCGGCCGCAAGCCGCCCGTCGCCGTTCCTGATCTTCAGCACGAGATCGGGAATGCCGGGGAGGCTCGCCTTGCGGGCCAGCGGCATGAGCCGGCTCTCGACCAGATACTGCTTGTCTGGAGAGAGATCGAGGCCGGAACGCTCTTTCAGGAACTTGCGCAGATAGTCGTAGTCACCCGGCGTCACGAACGGTCTCCCGCGAACAGGCGATTGACCCTGGCGCCGATCTGGTTGAGCGGCAGGATCGCCGCGCAGATGCCGGCAGTGGCCGCCGCGCCCGGCATGCCCCAGACCACGCTGGAGGCTTCGTCCTGCGCGATGACGCTGCCGCCGGCGGCAACGATGTCCTTGCCGCCGCGCATGCCGTCGGAGCCCATGCCCGTCAGGATCACGGAGAGGATGGCGCCATGCCAGATGTCGATGGCGGAGGTGAAGAGCGGATCGACCGCGGGCTTGCAGAAATTGACGGCCGGGCCGTCGTCGAGCGCGATCGCCACGTCGGCACCGCTGCGCACGACCCGCATGTGCTTGCCGCCAGGCGCGAGATAGATGTGGCCCGGTTTCACCGGCTCGCCGTCGACCGCCTCGGCCGCGGGCTTGCGGCTCGTGCGCGCCAGATGTTCGGCGAGAATGGTGGTGAAGGTCGGCGGCATGTGCTGGGTGATCAGCACCGGGAAGCGGTCGATCACCGGGCCGAGCTCGGTGACGAGCGTCATCAGTGCCTGAGGACCGCCGGTCGATGAGCCGATCAGCAGCACCTTCGGGGCCTGGGTCGAGAACGGACGCGTGACCAGAGGCGACGACGGACTCAGCAGGGACGAGGCCTGCGCGGGCGTGGCAGGCCGCGCGATAGCGGGTGCACGTGCAGTCGGTGCAGCAGGGCTCGCGGGCGCCAGTGGCGGGCTCGCAACCGCGGGCTTCCGGCGCAGCCGGGCGCCGAGGTGGCGGATCTTCTGGATCAAATCGTGGTGGAAGATGTCCGCAGCCGATGCCTCACGCGTCGACTCCGGCTTGGGAATGTAGTCGGCCGCGCCGAGCGACAGCGCCTTGAAGCTGATCTCCGCGTTGCGGCGGGTCAGCGTCGAGGCCATGATGATGACGAGATCGCGCTTCTTCGCCAGCAATTGCGGCAGCGCCGAGATGCCGTCGAGCTCGGGCATTTCGATGTCGAGCACGGCGACGTCGGGATTGATGCGTTCGATCTGGTTGACCGCCTCGAGCCCTGTACGCAAGGAGGCCGCGACCTCCATGTCGTGCTCGGCACCGATCCAGCGCGAGATCAGGCCGCGGATGACGACGGAGTCGTCGACGACCATCACCCGCAACGGTCCGGCTTCGCGCGACGAGCCCGTAGTCGAATTACCTGCGAACGCAACACTCATTACTCACCAACTCAGACTGAAACGGTTCAGTTGAAAACAAACGCCGAAGGATCCGTTCAGCCTCCGGGCAGTCGCTCAGATAAGGCCGACTTCCTGGAATTTCGCCGTCACGATGTCCTTGTCGAAGGGCTTCATGATGTACTCGTTGGCGCCGGCATGTAATGCGCGCGCGATATGCGCGACGTCGTTCTCGGTGGTGCAGAACACGACCTTGGGCTGGTCGCCGCCGGGCATGCGGCGGAGATGGCCGAGGAACTCGTAGCCGTCCATCACCGGCATGTTCCAGTCGAGCAGCACCGCGTCGGGCAAGCCGCGTTTGCAGGCCTCCAGCGCCTTCTCACCGTCCTCGGCTTCGAGGATCTGGAAGTCGAGGCCCTCCAGTATCCGGCGCGCAACCTTGCGGATGACGCTGGAATCATCAACGACGAGACAAGTTCGCATGTGAACCTCTACTTCCACCCCTTTTTGCGGGGGCACTTCCAATTGCAGGTACGTCGGTGGCAATGCCGCCGTATCAGGCCGCCATCATCTCGGGCGCGAGCTCGAGGACGCGATCGACATCGAGGACGACCATGAGCTGTCCGTCGAGGCGGTGGACGCCGCC
>NZ_JADPJG010000011.1:140071-140393 GCF_023073335.1 Bradyrhizobium sp. 21 | reverse complement strand
GCACAGTGGACCGTGGGTGCCAGCCGGCACCCGGCCTTCCCTGCGCCCTCTTTCATTCGAGGGTGAAGCGACGAAGCAAAGCTCGGGCGAAACCAGCCGCGAGGATGCGAAGGCGCGTCTGCGTGGTCGTAGGGCCGTAGGATGGGTAGAGCACTCGCGAAACCCATCATGCTTCCGCGCAAATAGACGCGTGATGGTTTTCGCTTCGCTCTACCCATCCTACGAGTTGTCACTGAGGACAGACTCTGGATTGCCTCGCTATGCTCGCAATGACGAGGATGATGCAATTGCGCGCCTCATACTCAGCTGTCATCGCCCGACT
>NZ_JADPJG010000011.1:0-140038 GCF_023073335.1 Bradyrhizobium sp. 21 | reverse complement strand
GGGGGGGGGATCCAGTATTCCAGAGACAGCGAGCTAAGGGCCGAGACGCCGCGGCGTACTGGATGCCCCGGTCGAGCCGGGGCATGACAGTGGAGTGTGTAGGGGTATCGATGTGTCACAGACCACGCTGCATTGTGAGTTGTGCCCGTGCCGCGAGCCGTTACCATGCGCCCGAAGTTCCTGCGTCAGGCAGGAGCCGATATTGCGACCGGAGGCGACATGAGTGGGCAGGAACGCAAGGCAAAGGGATCCGACCTGTTTGTCGCGGCGCTGGAGAACGAGGGCGTCGACCGCATCTTCGGCGTCCCTGGCGAAGAAAACCTCGATGTGGTGGAATCGCTCCGCACCTCCAAAATCGAGCTGATCCTGACCCGCCACGAGCAGGCCGCCGCCTTCATGGCCGCGACGTACGGGCGGCTGACCGGCAGGCCCGGCGTTTGTCTTTCGACGCTCGGCCCTGGCGCGCTCAATCTGTCGACGGGCGCGGCGTATGCGCATCTCGGCGCGATGCCGATGATCCTGATCACCGGCCAGAAGCCGATCATGAGCAGCCGGCAGGCGCGCTTCCAGATCGTCGACGTCGTCGCCACCATGAAGCCGCTGACGAAGCTGTCGCGGCAGATCATCAGCGCTTCCAGCATCCCGACTGTGGTGCGCGACGCCTTTCGCGTAGCGATGGAGGAGCGGCCGGGGCCGGTGCATCTCGAACTGCCCGAGGATATCGCGGGCGATGAAGTGCCCGACGTCCCCGTGATCCCGGTGCATCCGATCGAAATCCCCGTCGCCCATCGCGCCGCGCTCGACCGCGCCGCCGAGATGATCTTGGCCGCGAAGCATCCGCTGGTGATGATGGGGGCTGCGACCAGCCGGCCACGCGCGACCCACGGCATCGCGAGCTTCGTGCGGCGGACCGGCATTCCGTTCTTCACCACGCAGATGGGGAAGGGCACGGTGCCCGGCGGCACCAATCTCTACATGGGCACGGCGGCGCTGTCGGAGCGCGACTACGTCCACGACGCGATCGACGCCGCCGATCTGATCGTCGCGATCGGCCACGACCCGATCGAGAAGCCGCCCTTCATCATGGGTCCCTCGGGCCCGAAGGTGATTCACGTGAGCTATACCCCGGCCAGCGTCGAGCAGGTCTATTTTCCCGATGCGGAAGTCGTCGGCGACGTCGGCCCGAGCCTGGAGCTTCTCGCCGACCGCGTCGAAGGCAAGCTGCCGCAAGCCGCCGCGCTGCTGCCGCTGCGCGAAACGATTCTCAGCCGGATCGCCGATCGCGCCACCGAAGCGCGCTGGCCGCCGACGCCGCAACGCATCGTGCACGACATCCGGCAGGTGATTCCGGAGAACGGCATCGTCGCGCTCGACAATGGCATGTACAAGATCTGGTTCGCGCGCAACTACCGCACCCGCCTCGCCAACACGCTGCTGCTCGACAATGCGCTGGCGACCATGGGCGCCGGCCTGCCGTCGGCGATGATGGCCGCGATGCTCTATCCCGACCGCCGCGTGCTCGCGGTCGCCGGCGACGGCGGCTTCATGATGAACAGCCAGGAGATGGAGACCGCCGTCCGCCTCAAGCTCAACCTCGTCGTGCTGGTGCTCGAGGACAACGCCTACGGCATGATCCGCTGGAAGCAGGCCGTCGATCGCTTCGCCGATTTCGGCATGACCTTTGGCAATCCCGATTTCGTCCTCTACGCGAAGGCGTATGGCGCCAAGGGGCATCGGATCGAGAGCATCGACAGTTTTGCTCCGACGCTGGATGCCGCCTTCAAGCAGGGCGGCGTGCATCTGGTCGTGATCCCGATCGACTATTCGGAGAACGTGCGGGTGCTGGTCGACGAGCTGCGGGCGCATGAAAAATCAAAGGCGTAATTTATTCGGCGCTCTCGCCACACCACTCATGGCGAGCGCAGCGAAGCAATCCAGAGTCTTTTCGCACAGGCAGTCTGGATTGCTTCGTCGCTTCGCTCCTCGCAATGACGGAGTATGCCGACAGGCCCGAATGCGATAACAACTTGCGTCGCCATCATCCAACCAACCACAGGAATAAGAAATGACTCGCGTTCGCTGTATCACCGAGATGGGCATGGGTGTCGACGTCCACGGCAGGGACGCCACCAAGGCGGCCAGGCGCGCGGTGTCGGATGCCATCAGGCATTCGAGCCTCGGTTTCTTCCGGATGATCGGCAAGACCGCGAACGACATGTTCGTCGATGTCACGATCGCGGTGCCCAATCCGGAAAGCGTGGACAAGGACGCCGTCGCCAAGGAGCTGCCTTACGGCACGGTCACGGTCAACGCGATCAAGGGCGGGCTGGAGATTCCCTCGGTCCCGGAGCAGGGCAACGACCCCATCCTGATCGCCAATGCGGCGGTGATCGTCAGCTTCGACAAGGATTAGGCCGGTGTCCGACAGCGATGAGCGGCTACTGGATCGTCCGATCTGGAGCGCGTTGACGACCAGCCAGAAGCATCTGGCGGAGGGCGGTCCACGGGCGTTGCGCTATCCCCTGGACATGACGCCGTTTGCCGACATGGTCGACATGTCCGCGGCAAGCTTTGCGGCGCTCGGTGATCTCCTGTCGGGCTCGCAGGTCGCCGCACTGTTCACGCCGGAGCCCGTCGTCGTTCCCGCCGGCTTCAAGGTCGTGCTTGCGGAGACCGGCGAGCAGATGATCGGCTCGCCCGCCGACAGCCGGCTTCGCGATGCCGAGATTGTCACGCTGGGGGCGGCCGACGTTCCCGCGATGATGGCGCTGACGGAGCTGACCAAGCCCGGTCCATTCGCGCTGCGCACCCACGAGCTCGGCACGTTCCTCGGCATCCGCGCCGGCGGCGAATTGGTCGCGATGACGGGCGAGCGGATGAAGCCGGGCAATTTCGTCGAGATGACGGCCGTGTGCGTCCACCCTGATCATCGCGGGCGCGGCTACGCGCAGGCGCTGCTCGCCGCCGTCGCGCGCCAGATCGAGGCGCGCGACGAAATTCCGTTCCTGCACGTGTTTTCGAGCAACGCATCAGCCATCGCGCTGTACCAGCGGCAGGGGATGCGGATTCGGCGCCGCCTGCACGTCACGGTGCTGACGAAGCAGGAATGAGCTGCGCCGTTCGGTCGGGCTTCTATCAGGCAAACTCACGCTATATATCGATCCCAAATAAACGGATGTCATGCAGGCACCGGCGAATAGCTTGCCAAACTATCTCGGCCTCGATGGATTTCGCTTCGGCTGGGTCGCGGCCTGGATCGACGAGCGCGGCGATCATGGCTTCGATTATTCGCCGGGCCTGACACGCCTGCTCGCGATGCCGCATGCACGCGCGATGATCGACATGCCGATCGGCTTGACCGCAAGCGGCTATCGCATCTGCGATCTGCGTGCACGTGAGCTTGTCGGTCCCGCCGTGTTTCTCGGCGCGCGCCGGGACCTTTGGACATTCGCCGACATGGCGGCGGCCAATCGCCACTATTGGGAGCATGAAGGCAAGGGCAGGGGCGTATCGGCGCAGCTCTGGAATATCAGGGACAAGATCAGGGACGTCGACGCGATCATGACGCCGGCGCGGCAGGCGACGATCGGCGAAGCGCATCCGGAGTTGGTTTTCTGGAATCTGGCGGGACGTGTCCGGCTTGCGCGGAAGACATCCGCGGAGGGCCGCGAGCGGCGCATCGCGCTGCTGGTGCAACGCGGCTTCACGCGCCTGCCGAAATGGTTGACCCAACGTCACGGCACCGGTATCGGCCGCGACGATCTGATCGACGCCTGTGCCTGCGCCGTCGCGGCGCGCGACAGCACGCAGCGTGTCGGCGCGGAGGAGGTCGATCCGCGCGGACTGCGGATGGAGATCAACTATTGAGGCTGCAGCCGGCAGGGCATTGATCGGGAAAAAGCGGCAATTTATTTGAAGCTTGCAGGAACTGCCGGTGGTCGTCCCGCGTTCCCCGTGCGACCGATTCAGAGAAGCTCGTGCGATGAATGATACCAGTCAGTTTGCGACCGCGATGCTCGCGCTCGTTTTCATCGGAGCGCTGCTCGTCACCGGGCAGCTCTTCATCGAGCAACGCGCACAGCGCGATATGACCTACGCCACCAGCCATGTGCTGCGGCCGTTGTGACCTGATCGCTGTGCGGGAAAATGATGTGAGTACGCGACCTTGCGTCGTTCGGCGGCTGGCCTAGATTAGGCGGCATCTCATGAACGAAGCCGGGGTCCCGATGTCCGATCTATCCGCCTTTCCCATCACAAAGCGCTGGCCGGCCAAACATCCCGAGCTGCTTCAGCTCTATTCGCTGCCGACTCCGAACGGCGTCAAGGTCTCGATCATGCTGGAAGAGATCGGGCTGCCTTACGAAGTCCATCTCGTCGATTTCGGCAAGGACGATCAGAAGACGGCGGAGTTCCGCTCGCTCAATCCGAACGGCAAGATCCCGGCGATCCTCGATCCCAACGGCCCCGGCGGCAGGCCGCTGCCGCTGTTCGAGTCCGGGGCGATCCTGCAATACCTCGCGGAGAAAACCGGCAAGCTTTTGCCGGAAGACGCCGCGCGCCGTTATCAGACGCTTGCGTGGCTGCATTTCCAGATGGGCGGCATCGGGCCGATGTTCGGCCAGGTCGGCTTTTTCCACAAATTCGCCGGCAAGGATTTCGAGGACAAGCGGCCGCTGGAGCGCTACGCCAGCGAGGCCAAGCGCCTGCTTGGCGTGATGGAGACGCACCTTGCCGGCCGGCAATGGTTCATGGATGACGACTACACCATCGCCGATATTTCCATGCTCGGCTGGGTGCGCAACCTCGTCGGTTTCTACGGCGCCGGCGATCTCGTCGGGTTCAGCCAGTTCAAGTCGGTCGGTGCGTGGCTCGAGCGCGGGCTGGCACGCCCGGCCGTGCAGCGCGGGCTGGACATTCCGAAGCGGCCGTAAGCTAGGTCAACGCTTTATGCGTCATATAGATGGCCATCAGCGAGATGAGGCCGATCATGACCCGGCGGAGCATCCCTTTGCTGACGCCGTTTGCAGCGCGTGCGCCGAGATCGGTACCGATCCAGAGGCCTGCAAGAATGCCGATGATGGCCGGCCAGCCGACCATGAGGCCCTTGCTCCAGTAGATCCACGCCGCCGGAATGTTGGTCGGGATGACCGAGAAGATGAGACTGACGAGTTGCGCCTGATGCTGTGGCACGCGCAGGCCTGCGGCGAGGCCAACGGTGATTGCGAGGCCGCCGCCGATGCCCATGAAGCCGGAGGAAAATCCGGCAAGGATGCCGATCAGGAGCAGGGGCAGCCACGGCAGCTTGTCCTGGTCGCCGGCCTCGTTGCTCCCATCCTCGCGGTCGCGGCGCAGGATCAGGATCGCGATCAGCGCGACGAGATAGACGACATAAGTCCATTGCAGGACCGCGTCGGAGACCACGGCCGCGGTATAGCCGCCCCCGGCGCCGCCGATGAGAAATCCGATGCCGATCCAGACGATCCACGGCAAGGGGCTGCGATTGCCCTTCTGCCAGTAGCGGCGCACGCCAGCGAGGCCCGTCGGCGGCACCTGCGTGATCAACGATGTGCCCTGGGCGACGTGTTGCTCCGCTCCGAGCAGCAGCACGCAGAAGATGACGAGGCCGCCACCGGGGCTCGTCCCCATGAAGCCCGATGTCAGCCCGCCGATGAGACCGACGCCGGCGCCGGCGAGGAGGTCGTGAATCCAGGACATCGCTTACGTCCTGGTCCGTCGCTTGATATCGGGCCTGACCGTACGAAATCCATCGATCACGCCTGCCACGGCCGCCATGCAGGCCTCGATATCGAAATCCTCGCCCCAGCATTTTTGCAGGACGAAGCCCTGGAATATTGCGATCAGCATGCGCGCGATCGCTTCCGCATCGAGGTCGCGTCCGATCAGGCTGTCGTGCTGGCCGCGCTCGACCAGCGCCACGATCAGGGCGCGCGGCATGTCGATGCCTTCGACGACGCTGGCGCGGACCCGGCGGTTGCGCAGGGCCTCGGCCCAGCCATGGATGCCGACACGGCGGCGCGCTTCGCCGGCGGGGTCGGTGAGCCATTGCGCGTAGACGCGGATTAGCGCGTGCAGTCCTTCGATCGGATCGCCCGATCCTTGAGCGATCGAATTGAGCACGGTTTCGCGGCGATGGCGGTCGTCGGCCAGCGCCTCGATCAAATCGTCCTTGCTCTGGAAGTAGAGATAGACCGCCCCATGGCTCAGCCCCGACCGCTTGACGATGTCGGCCATCCCGGTCTGGTGAAAGCCATCCTCGGCGAAGCAGGCAAGCGCGGCTTCCAAAATCTGTTGCCGCCGGCCTTCGCGTTGCTTGTCGCTGATCTTCGGCATCCGGGCCGTCCCTAAATAACTGACAGATCGATCTTTTTAGTTGAATGCCAATAAAGGGCCGTGAGCCTGTCGATTAGTATAAAAAATGATCAGTCAGTCATTTTTATTACCGAACATGGACGGAGTCAACCCGACCGCCCGGCGCGGGGAAGGAGGTAGATCAAATCGATACGGTGGCGCGCCGCCTGCGGCCAGGGCGGCCTTGATCGCGCGCTGCTAGAACAGCCGTCCGCCGTTCGGCACGGGCTTGCTCGGCTGTACCAGCACGACCTTGCCGTCGGCATCGGGGAAACCGAGCGTCAACACCTCGGAGACGACGGGGCCGATCTGACGCGGGGGGAAATTGACGACGGCGGCGACCTGTTGCCCCACCAGCGTCTCGAGCGGATGGTTTTCAGTGATCTGCGCCGAGCTCTTGCGTACGCCGATCGCGGGACCGAAGTCGATCCACAGGCGCCAGGCCGGCTTGCGCGCTTCCGGGAACGGTTTCGCATCGACGATGGTGCCGACACGAACATCGACCGCGAGGAAGCTGTTGAAGTCGATGGTCGGCGACGCGGTCGCGGCTGGATCGTGGGTGACGTGCATGGAGTGTCCGTTCGAGAGCTGGCGACGTTCGCAATATTGTCGCGTGAACCGGAGTTGCGTACAACGCCTTGGGACGTAAAACGCCCCGGGGATCACGACACGACGCATGCGCGAGGAAATCTTGCCCAACACCATCTACGGCATCAAGAACTGCGACACCATGAAGAAGGCGCGCGCCTGGCTCGACACCCATGGCGTCGCCTATGAATTCCACGACTACAAGGCGGTGGGCGTGGAAAAGGACAAGCTCAAGCAGTGGAGCGACAAGGTCGGCTGGGAGACGCTGCTCAATCGCGCCGGCACGACCTTCAAGAAGCTGCCCGATGCCGACAAGGAAGGTCTCACCGAGAAGAAGGCGCAGGCGTTGATGTTAGCGCAACCATCGATGATCAAGCGGCCGGTGCTGGAAGTCGGCGGCAAGCTGCTGGTCGGCTTCAAGCCGGACGTCTATGCCAAGGAAGTCAGGACGAAGGAAGTCGGGACCAAGGAAATCAGGACCAAGTAAGCTGGCGCCAAGTCGCGCTGACTGCTAGTTCAGCTCGACGATCTCGCCGGGGACCGGCCGCTCCGCGAACTCGACCAGTTCGGCCGGCGCAATGCGGCCGGGAGCGCGATGAAACAGGTCGCGGTCGATCACCGCGCGCAATCGCGTGCGCGGCAACGCGTCATTTCCGCGCATCAGGTTCTTGATCTCGAAGCCGCCGTCCTCGCAGAACGTCTTGAGCGATGCGATGACGTGACAGATATTGCCGTCGGTCTGGAACGGCAGCAGCAAGCGCTCATAGGCGACGATACGCCCGTAGATGTCGTCGACGTCGGCAACGCTGTAGACGGGCAGCCCGCGCGCCACGCATTCATGATAGACCGGCATCACCAGGGGCGCGAGCCGCGGCCCGATATAATCGTCGAGCAGAACGCCCTTGCCGGTGTGTCCATAGGCACGCGAGATGCGCGTGCCCTCGCTCTGGATGGTCAGCCGCGGCGTCGGCGCCGAAATGTCCACCGTATAGTAGATGAGATCGGACAGTTCTTCCTCGAGCCGCGCAGGCTGATACTCCCAGATCGCCGGGGCCACCTGCTCGCGCGCATAGAGCCGCAGCCACGTGTTCAGGAGATCACGCTGCCTGATCGACTTGACCACAGAAGGAGCGGCGCTTGTAAAATCCAAAACAATATTCCCGAAGTATAAAACCCGCACATGATGCTCGTTGCGGGAAAATTTTCTATGAAGGCTGGCGCAAGGAACGAAAGACCGTTAACGACGGCTTGATGACCGGCGCCTTGCGAACCGGGAGGCCGGGCAGGCGATATCAAAATACGTCCGACTAAGGGAGCATAAGTCTCCCGGCCGGAGGCCTGATCTGCTCAGCTTTCCGCCTTGCCTAACCCCCGTCACCTCCGGCATATTCCGCGCCCGAGGCGGCATTCCGGGAAGGCTCCAAGGCCCCCGGAAAGCCGAAGCAACAAGGACAACCACGCGCATTGCGCGGGCAGGGGGAAAACTGTTTGGCCGATGAGTTCATTCTCGAAACGGAAGGCTTGACCAAGGAGTTCGCGGGCTTCTTCGCCGTTCGCGACGTTGCGCTCAAGGTTCGCCGTGGGAGCATTCACGCGTTGATCGGCCCGAACGGTGCCGGCAAGACGACGTGCTTCAATCTGTTGACCAAGTTCCTCAAACCGTCCGCCGGAAAAATCCTGTACAAGGGGCAGGACATCACCGCGATGGCGCCCGCCGACGTGGCCCGCCTGGGGCTGGTTCGCTCGTTCCAGATATCGGCGGTATTTCCGCATCTCACCGCGCTGGAAAACGTCCGCGTCGCGCTTCAGCGCCAGCACGGCAGCTCCTTCGATTTCTGGCGCTCCAAGTCCGTGCTCAACCAATTCAACGATCGCGCGCGTGAGCTGCTGAACGATGTCGGCCTCAGCGAGTTTGCCAATACGCCGGCGGTCGAGATGGCCTACGGGCGCAAGCGCGCGTTGGAGATCGCAACCACGCTCGCGCTCGACCCCGAGATGATGCTGCTGGACGAGCCGATGGCCGGTATGGGCCACGAGGACATCGACAAGATCGCGGCGCTGATCAAGCGCATCTCCGCGAAATATACCATCCTGATGGTCGAGCATAATCTGAGCGTCGTGGCCAATCTCTCCGACATCATCACCGTGCTGACGCGCGGGCAGGTGCTGGCGCAAGGCCATTACAGCGAGCTCACCAAGGACGAGCGCGTCAAGGAAGCCTATCTGGGAGCGGGTCATGGCTGAGACTGCAACCGTGGATGCTCCCGCAGAGGCCGCGACCGGCGCCAACCTCCTGCAGGTTCGCAACCTGGAAGCCTGGTACGGCGAGTCCCACATCCTGCACGGGATCAATTTCGACGTGAATGCGGGCGAGGTCGTCACCCTGCTCGGGCGTAACGGCGCCGGCAAGACCACCACGCTGAAGTCGATCATGGGCATCATCGGCAAGCGTACCGGCTCGGTGAAGTTCAACAATCAGGACATCATCCGCACGACCTCCGACAAGATCGCGCGGATGGGCATCGCGTTCTGCCCGGAAGAGCGGGGAATTTTTTCCAGCCTCGACGTGCGGGAGAATTTGTTGCTGCCGCCGGTGGTGCGCCCAGGCGGATTGCCGCTCGAGCAGATCTTCGATCTGTTCCCGAACCTGAAGGAACGGCTCAACAGCCAGGGCACCAAACTCTCCGGCGGCGAGCAGCAGATGCTCGCGATCGCGCGCATCCTGCGCACCGGCGCGAACTTCCTGATGCTGGACGAGCCGACCGAGGGTCTCGCGCCCGTCATCATCCAGCAGATCGGCCACACCATCGCGCGGCTCAAGAAGGAGGGTTTTACGATCCTTCTGGTCGAGCAGAACTTCCGGTTCGCATCCACCGTGGCCGACCGCTATTACGTGGTCGAGCACGGCAAGATCATTGACGGATTTTCCAATTCCGAACTCGCCGCCAACATGGACAAGCTCCACACCTATCTCGGCGTCTAGAACCGCCAACAAAAAGAATTCGAAAGGGAAAGTTGCATGAACACCAGGTCGATTGCGTCATTGCTGCTGACCACCGCTCTCACCTTCGCCGCGACAGGCGTCGCGTCCGCGCAGGACAAGACCGTGAAAATCGGCGCGCTGTCCGATCAGTCCGGGCTCTACGCCGACCTCGGCGGACCGGGCTCGACGCTCGCCGCGCAGATGGCCATTGAAGATTCCGGTCTGGCTGCGAAGGGCTGGAAGATCGACATCATCTCGGGCGATCACCAGAACAAGCCCGACATCGGCACCGCGATCGCGCGGCAATGGTTCGACGTCGAGAAGGTGGACATCATCGTCGACGTGCCGAATTCCGGCGTAGCGCTCGCCGTCAACAACGTCATCAAGGAAAAGAACGGCGTCTACATCAATTCCGGCGCGGCGACCTCGGACCTCACCAACGCGCAGTGCTCGCCCAACACCGTGCACTGGACCTACGACACCTACATGCTGGCCCACACCACCGGTCAGGCGCTGGTGAAGGCCGGCGGCGACACCTGGTTCTTCCTGACCGCCGACTACGCCTTCGGCGCGGCGCTGGAGCGCGACACCACGGCGGTCGTCACCGCCAATGGCGGCAAGATCGTCGGCGGCGTCAAGCACCCGCTGAACACGCCCGACTTCTCGTCCTTCCTGCTCCAGGCGCAGGCCTCCAAGGCCAAGATCATCGGCCTTGCCAATGCCGGCGGCGACACCACCAACACGATCAAGCAGGCGGCCGAGTTCGGCATCGTCAAGGGCGGCCAGAAGCTCGCGGCGCTGCTGCTGTTCCTCACCGACGTCAAGGCGATCGGGCTCGAGACCGCGCAGGGCCTCAACTTCACCGAGACCTTCTACTGGGACATGAACGACCAGACCCGGGCGTTCTCCAAGCGATTCGCCGAGAAGATGAAGAGCAACGCGCCCCCCACCATGGTCCAGGCGGGCGTCTATGCGGGCGTGCGTCACTATTTCAAGGCGCTGGAAGCGCTCGGCGGCAACCCGCATGACGGCGCCAAGGTCGTCGAGAAGATGAAGTCGATGCCGACGGAGGACGAACTGTTCGGCAAGGGCGAGATCCAGCCCAACGGCCGCACCATCCACAATGCCTATCTGTTCGAGGTGAAGAAGCCCTCCGAGTCCAAGGGACCGTGGGACTTCTACAAGCTGGTAGGCACGGTGCCGGGCGACCAGGCCTTCACGCCGCTGTCCGAGAGCAAGTGCGCGCTGTTGAAGAAGTAGGATAACCGTCCGCAGGCCATCAGGCCTGCGGGCGACTTTCAGGGAACGCCGAAGGGACCGGGTGCGGGATCGATGCAGGCTCTTTACGCTCAGCTACTGGTGGGACTGATCAACGGCTCGTTCTACGCGCTGCTCAGTCTCGGGCTTGCCGTGATCTTCGGCATGCTCAACATCATCAACTTCGCCCATGGCGCGCTCTACATGATGGGCGCGTTCGTTGCCTACTTCCTGCTGAACATCGGCGGCATCAACTATTGGTGGGCGTTGCTGCTTGCGCCAATTGTCGTCGGCATCTTCGGCATGATCCTGGAACGGACTATGCTGCAATGGCTGACGGGGCTCGATCATCTCTACGGCCTGCTCCTGACCTTCGGCATTGCGTTGATCGTGCAGGGCGTGTTCCAGAACTACTTCGGTTCCTCCGGCATGCCTTACGCCATCCCGGACCAGCTCAAGGGCGGCATGAATCTCGGCTTCATGTTCCTGCCTGTCTATCGCGGCTGGGTCGTCATCTTCTCGCTGGTGGTCTGCATCGCGACCTGGTTCCTGATCGAGAAGACGCGGCTCGGCGCCTATCTGCGCGCCGCGACCGAAAACCCGACGCTCGTGCGCGCCTTCGGCGTCAACGTGCCGCGCATGATCACGCTGACCTACGGTCTCGGTGTCGGCTTGGCCGCGCTCGCCGGCGTGCTGTCGGCGCCGATCAACCAGGTGCGGCCGCTGATGGGGGCCGACCTCATCATCGTCGTGTTCGCGGTGGTCGTGATCGGCGGCATGGGGTCGATCATGGGCTCCATCATCACCGGCTTCGCGCTCGGTGTGATCGAGGGCATGACCAAGTATTTCTACCCCGAGGCCTCCAACACCGTCGTGTTCGTGCTGATGGTGCTGGTGCTCTTGGTGAAGCCAACCGGATTGACGGGAAGGGCGGCCTGATATGACAGCCTTGACGGACGACACACTGCCGGTGGCCCCGCGCGCGATCCGCGACGAGATGATCGTGTTCGTGGCGATGGCGCTGCTGCTGGCTGCGGTGCCATTCAGCGGCATCTATCCGTTCTTCGTGATGCAGGCGCTGTGCTTCGCGCTGCTGGCCTGTGCCTTCAATCTCCTGATCGGCTATGGCGGCCTGCTCTCGTTCGGCCACGCGATGTTCATGGGGACCGCCGGCTATTGCAGCGCGCACGCGCTGAAAGTGTGGGCGTTGCCGCCGGAACTCGGCATCCTCGTTGGCGTCGCCGGGGCCTTCGTGCTCTCGCTCATTACCGGCTACATCTCGATCCGCCGCCAGGGCATCTATTTTTCGATGATCACGCTGGCGCTGTCGCAGCTCCTCTACTTCATCTACCTCCAGGCGCCGTTCACCCATGGCGAGGACGGCATCCAGGGCATTCCGCAAGGGCACATGTTCGGCGTGTTCGATCTGTCCAAGCCGACGGTGCTTTATTATGTCGTCTTGGTCGGCTTCCTCGCCGGCTTCCTGCTGATCTATCGCATCATCAATTCGCCGTTCGGCGAAGTGCTGAAGGCGATCCGCGAGAACGAGCCGCGCGCGATCTCGCTCGGTTACCGGACCGATCAGTACAAATTCCTGGCCTTCGTCCTATCGGGCACGCTGGCGGGCCTTGCCGGATCGCTCAAGGTGTTCGTGGCGCAAAATGCCTCGCTCACCGACGTCCACTGGTCGATGTCCGGCGAGGTAGTCCTGATGACGCTGGTCGGCGGGCTCGGGACCGTCTTCGGCCCCGTGGTCGGCGCCTTCGCGATCATCGCCATGCAGCAATATCTGGCGGGGTTCGGCCAGTGGGTGACCGTGATCCAGGGCTCGATCTTCGTGATCTGCGTGCTCACCTTCCGCCGGGGCGTCATCGGCGAAATCGCCCATTACTTCCGGCGGTCGCTGTAAGTCATTGATATAATGGAAGATGCGTTGACGCGCGAAAGCGGTGGATGATCCGGCTCCACGGGCGTGAGGTGGCACGCGCGTGGATCGAAAATGGTCTATGACAGTTTCATGACGGCCCGCTTGGGCCAGGCCATTATCCAAACGGTAGTCTCTCCCCCATGATGCGATTGTTTCGCGCTTTCCTGCCCAAGGAAGAACGGTTCTTCGACCTGTTCGACCGCCACGCCCAGACCGTGATCCAGGGCTCGATCGCGCTCCAGAGCATGCTCAACGGGGGCGAGGAGACGCCGGTCTATTGCCAGCGCGTCAACCAGTTCGAGAACGATGCCGACAATATCACCCGTGAGGTGCTGACGGCGGTGCGCCGTACCTTCATCACCCCGTTCGACCGCGGCGACATCAAGAACCTGATCACCTCGATGGACGACGCCATCGACCAGATGCAGCAGACCGCCAAGGCCGTGATGCTGTTCGAGGTCCGCAGCTTCGAACCGCCGATGCGGGAGATCGGCGTGCTCTTGGTGGAATGCGCCAACCTGGTCGGCCGTGCGCTGCCGCTGATGCAGAAGATCGGTCAGAACGTGGCCATGCTGACTGCGATCACGGAAGAGCTGGGCAAACTGGAAGGCCGCGTCGACGACCTCCATGATATCGGGCTGAAGGAACTGTTCCTCAAGCATCGCGACGGCAACGCGATGGATTTCATCGTCGGCGCAGAGATCTACGACCATCTCGAGAAAGTCGCCGACCGCTTCGACGACGTCGCGAACGAGATCAACAGCATCGTCATCGAGCAAGTTTAGGGCAGGGGCCACGCCGTGGATGTTGCGTTGGGTCTTCCCGTCCTGGTCGGATTGATCGCCGTCGCGCTGCTGTTCGATTTCCTGAACGGCCTGCACGACGCTGCCAATTCGATCGCGACCATCGTCTCGACCCGCGTGCTGCGGCCGCAATACGCGGTGTTCTGGGCCGCGTTCTTCAATTTCGTCGCCTTCATGGTGTTCGGGCTGCACGTCGCCCAGACCATCGGCACCGGCATCATCGATCCCGCGATCGTGGACGCCCAAGTGATCTTCGCGGCCCTCGTCGGCGCCATCGTCTGGAACCTGGTGACCTGGGCTCTCGGCATCCCATCGTCCTCGTCGCACGCGTTGATCGGCGGGTTATTCGGTGCGGGGGTAGCCAAGGCCGGGCTTTCGGCGGCGGTCTGGAGCGGATTGTCCAAGACGGTGATCGCAATCGTGCTGTCTCCGCTCGTCGGCTTCCTGCTCGCGATGGTGCTGGTTGCGATCGTCTCCTGGGCTTCGGTTCGCTCCACGCCGTTCGCGGTCGACCGCGCCTTCCGCATCCTGCAATTCGCCTCTGCCTCGCTCTACTCGCTCGGCCATGGCGGCAACGACGCGCAGAAGACCATGGGCATCATCGCCGTGCTGCTTTATTCGCAGGGCCATCTCGGCAGCGACTTCTCCATCCCGTTCTGGGTGGTGCTCTCCTGCCAGGCGGCCATGGCGATGGGCACGCTGATGGGCGGCTGGCGCATCGTCCGCACCATGGGCCTGCGCATCACCAAGCTGACGCCGATGCAGGGTTTTTGCGCCGAGACCGGCGGTGCGGCGACCCTGTTCATGGCGACCTTCCTCGGCGTTCCCGTCTCGACCACCCATACCATCACCGGAGCGATCGTCGGCGTTGGCGCCGCCCGGCGCCTCTCGGCGGTGCGCTGGAACGTCGCGAGCTCGATCGTCTATGCCTGGGTGATCACGATGCCGGCCTCGGCGATCGTCGCCGCGCTGACATGGTGGGCGGTCAAGATTTTCGTCAGGTAACGAGCTTCAGCCCGGCAATCCCGGCGACGATCAACCCGATGCTGGCGAGGCGGAGCGCGGTGGCCGGCTCGCCGAACAGGATGATGCCGAGCGTCGCGGTGCCGACCGCGCCGACGCCGGTCCAGACCGCATAGGCGGTTCCGACGGGCAGTGATTTCAGCGCTATCCCGAGCAGGATGACGCTGCCGGCCATGGCCGTGATCGTGATGGCGGACGGAACAAGCCTGGTAAAACCCTCGGTATATTTCAGGCCGATCGCCCAGGTGATCTCGAGCAGACCGGCGACGAACAGGATGCTCCAGGCCATGACGACCCTCCATTCAAGGCAGGGTCGTCCCCGCGGCTGATATGCTGGTGAGCAGGAAGGCCGTCCTCCCCAAAGGGCGATATGGGGCTGGCCGGAAGGCTCCGCAATCACCAAATGAGGCTTGATCAGGCCCATTTTCCCTGCCAAACGCTGCCGCAATGTCCGACATCGCCACCACAGCCGAATCGCCGGCCCGTTCCCCGCTTGCCACCGAGGTGGCGCGGCGGCGTACTTTTGCGATCATTTCGCATCCGGACGCCGGCAAGACCACGCTGACCGAAAAGCTGCTGCTGTTCGGCGGCGCCATCAACCTGGCCGGCCAGGTCAAGGCCAAGGGCGAGCGGCGCAACACGCGTTCGGACTGGATGAAGATCGAGCGCGAGCGCGGCATCTCGGTCGTGACCTCGGTCATGACCTTCGAGTTCGAGGGGCTGGTGTTCAATCTGCTGGACACGCCGGGCCACGAGGACTTTTCGGAAGACACCTATCGCACGCTCACGGCGGTCGATTCCGCCGTCATGGTGATCGACGCCGCCAAGGGCATCGAGGCGCGCACCCGAAAACTGTTCGAGGTGTGTCGTCTTCGGGACATCCCGATCATCACCTTCATCAACAAGATGGACCGCGAGAGCCGCGACGTCTTCGATCTCCTCGACGAGATCGAGAAGACGCTGGCGCTCGACACCACGCCGATGACCTGGCCGGTCGGTCGCGGCCGCGACTTCCTCGGCACTTACGACGTCGTCAATGGCGGCGTGCGCCTGCTCGAAGGCGGGGGCGCCAAGACCGGCGCGGCGCAGCAGATCGAGATTGCCGAACTCAGCAAGCTCAATGCCAATCTCGATGTGTCGGCGGTCAAGGACGAGCTCGAGCTCGTCACCGCAGCGTCCAAGCCGTTCGAGCTCGAGGCGTTTCGCGAGGGCCATCTGACACCGGTCTATTTCGGCAGCGCACTGCGCAATTTCGGCGTCGGCGACCTGCTGCAAGGCCTTGGCAAGTTCGCGCCCGAGCCGCGCGCGCAGGAGAGCGACCAGCGCAAGGTCGAGGCGACCGATCCGCGCATGAGCGCCTTCGTGTTCAAGATCCAGGCCAACATGGATCCCAACCACCGCGACCGCATCGCCTTCGCGCGGCTGTGCTCCGGCAAGCTCAGCCGCGGCATGAAGGCCAAGCTCGTGCGCACCGGCAAGAGCATGCCGCTGTCGAGCCCGCAATTTTTCTTCGCGCAGGACCGTTCGGTTGCGGACGAGGCCTTCGCCGGCGACGTCGTCGGCATTCCCAACCACGGCACGCTGCGCATCGGCGACACGCTGACCGAGGGCGAGGATTTCAACTTCGTCGGCGTGCCGAGCTTTGCGCCGGAAATCGTCCGCCGCGTGCGTCTCACCGACGCGATGAAGGCGAAGAAGCTGAAGGAAGCGCTTCAGCAGATGTCGGAAGAGGGCGTGGTGCAGGTGTTCCGCCCGCGCGACGGCGCGCCCGCGCTGGTCGGTGTCGTCGGCGCGCTACAGCTCGACGTGCTGAAGGCGCGGCTGGATGCGGAATATTCACTGCCGGTCGAATTCGAGGTCAGCGAGTTCCAGCTCGCACGCTGGGTTTCCTCGGAAGACCGCAAGAAGCTCGATACCTTCATCGCTGCCAACACCTCCAGCATCGCCGACGACGTCGACGGCGATCCCGTGTATCT
The DNA here is from genome assembly GCF_023073335.1 of Bradyrhizobium sp. 21. Taxonomy (GTDB): domain Bacteria; phylum Pseudomonadota; class Alphaproteobacteria; order Rhizobiales; family Xanthobacteraceae; genus Bradyrhizobium. Next base: position 123,112 of record NZ_JADPJG010000011.1, on the reverse strand, counting down.
GGCGAGGAACGAGTTCTATCTCGGCTACACCAGGGAACGTGCCGAAGGCATCGCGTTCACCAACGTCAAGGACGTCAAGAAGAAGGGGTAGGCGCCGCTCCGCCCTCCGCTGTCATGCCCCGCGCAGGCGGGGCATCCAGTACGCCGCGGCCCCTCGGCTCAACAACCGCCTCTGGAATACTGGGTCGTCCGGTCAAGCCGGACGACGACACCGAGCTTGAACGCCAGCATGTGAACGCGCGCGGCCTTGACGGGTCGATGGACGATGCCAACTTTCTCGATGTGACCTTGCGAGCTCGCATCATGTGGCGCGGCATCCTCGTTTTTCTCCTGCTGGCGATATCGACAGTTGGCGTCGACGCGCAACGCCGCCAGATCAATCCGATCCCGTTTGCGCATGAGCCGTGCAGTGTGCTCGACGGCCGGCCCTGCACGCCGTCCTATTGCAGCCCGCTGGAGCCCGGCCCCTGTATTCCCGAGATCGACTATCCCTACGGCCAGAATCTTCAGCTCACCATCGAAAGCGTGCCGGCGGAGGCCAATCGCGCCAAATACCAGAAGCCCGATCACGATCTCGACACGATCGGCGACCTCTTCGCCGAACTGCGCACCTGCTGGTCGCCGCCGTCGGACAACGCGCGCGCGGGCATGCAGATCGCGGTGCGCTTCAGCTTCAACAAGACGGGCGGCCTGATCGGTCCGCCGCGCCTGACTTTTGCGACCGCTGGCGTTTCAGCCGATACCCGAACGACATATCTGAATGCGATCAATTCGTCGCTGAACGCCTGCCTGCCGCTGAAATTCACCAGCGGCCTCGGTGGCGCCCTGGCTGGGCGTCCGATCGCGATCCGCTATGTCGACAATCGCGAGTTCGGAAAATAGCTTTATCCCCTCATCCTGAGGAGCGCGCTCGCGCGCGTCTCGAAGGATGAAAGGCCGCGCCGTTGCCGCAGCCGGGCCAGCATGGTTCGAGACTGCGCTTTGCGCCTCCTCACCATGAGGCGCGAGAGTTGCGACCCGCGGCCAATCGATGATACGCCATGAGCTGGGGCGCTGGACGAGGGGAGGATGTCGTGGGTCTGTTGGTCATGATCCTGGGGCTTGCGCTGTTTTTCGCGGCCCATGTTTTCACGACGAAACGTGAGGCGCGCGCGCAGGCGATCGCGAGATTGGGCGAGGGGACCTACAAGATCCTCTATTCGTTTGCCTCGATCGCGGGGCTCGCGTTGATCATCTGGGGCTTCGCGCATTATCGCAGCTCCGGCTGGATCGACGTCTGGTATCCACCGAAGGCACTGAAGCACATCACGCTTGCGCTGATGCTGCCGGCCGTGATCCTCGTGGTCGCCTCATATCTGCGCGGCCGCATCTATGCGACGCTGAAGCATCCGATGCTGGCCGGTATCAAGCTGTGGGCGGCGGCGCATCTTTTGGCCAATGGCGATCTCGGCTCTATCATCCTGTTCGGCTCCTTCCTGGGCTGGGCAGTGTACGATCGCATCACGCTGAAGCGTCGCGCCGACGGTGGCGCCCCGCCGATTCCGGTGGGCGGCGTCACCAACGATCTGATCGCGATCGCGGTCGGAATCGTCGCTTATCTGGCGCTGGCTTTTGCGTTCCATCCGGTCGTGATCGGCGTTCCCGTGGTGGGTGGATAGCCGATCAGCGCAAGACGGGGCGGGCATGTCCATGCGCGGAAGGTAACAAGAGCAACAAGCCAAGGGCGTTCCGAGGGCATTCCGATGGATTGGTCGCAATCTCAGATTCCGCCGATGCGGTTCGAGGCACGCTTCGGCGATCGGGTGATCCAGGCGTTTTGCGACCGGCCGGCGAGCTTGTGGGCAATGATTGCGGATGCCTGCGCGCGCAACGCCGACGGTGAAGCGCTGATCTCCAGCAATGTCCGGCTGAGCTGGCGGCAGGCGATAGAGCAGGCCGCGCGGATCGCTGCGGGCTTTCGCAAGCTCGGATTGCAGCGCGGCGACCGCGTCGCGATCCTGCTCGGCAACCGCGTCGAATTTCCGCTGCTGCTGTTCGCTGCCGCGCATGAGGGACTGGTCACCGTGCTGCTCGGCACGCGGCAGCAGAAGCCGGAAATCGCCCATGTGCTGGCCGATTGCGGCGCCAAAATCCTGATCCACGAGGCGGCACTCGCGGAGCGGCTGCCGGATGCGCTTGAAGTCCCCGACGTGGTCCACCGCATCGCTGTGGACGACGATCCGGCTCTGTCGCGTTTCGCGGTGCTCGCCGACAATGTGCCGGCCAGGGCACCCGCGGAGACGAGCGAAGAGGACACCGCGATGATCCTCTACACCTCGGGCACGACCGGCAAGCCGAAGGGCGCGATGCTGGCCCATTGCAACATCGTCCATTCCTCGATGATCTTCGTGTCCTGCCTGCAATTGACGCAAGCCGACCGGTCGATCGCAGCGGTACCGCTCGGCCACGTCACCGGAATCGTCGCCAACATCACGACGATGGTCTGCTGCGGCGGCGCGCTGATCATCATGCCGGAGTTTAGGGCTGCCGAGTATCTCAAGCTCGCCGCGCGCGAGCGCGTCAGCTACACGGTGATGGTTCCGGCGATGTACAATCTCTGCCTGCTCCAGCCCGATTTCGACAGCTATGATCTCTCGAGCTGGCGCATTGGCGGGTTCGGCGGTGCACCGATGCCGGTCGCGACCATCGAGAAACTCAAGGCAAAGATTCCCGGCCTCGAGCTGGCGAATTGCTACGGCGCGACCGAGACGACGTCGCCATCCACGATCATGCCCGGCGAGTTGACGGCGAGCCATATCGACAGCGTCGGCCTGCCGTGTCCGGGTGCGCGCATCCTCGCAATGGGAGCAGACGGCCGCGAACTGCCGCACGGTGAGATCGGCGAACTCTGGATCCAGAGTGCCTCCGTCATCAAGGGCTATTGGAACAATCCGAAGGCCACGGCCGAGAGCTTTACCAGCGGGTTCTGGCATTCTGGCGATCTCGGCTCGGTCGATGCGCAAGGGTTTGTCCGCGTGTTCGACCGGCAGAAGGACATGATCAACCGCGGCGGCCTGAAGATCTATTCGGCCGAGGTCGAATCCGTGCTGGCCGGCCATCCCGCCGTGATCGAGAGCGCGATCGTTGCCAAGGCCTGTCCAGTACTGGGCGAACGCGTTCACGCCGTGGTGGTGACGCGCGCGCGGGTGGACAGCGAGGCCTTGCGCGCCTGGTGCGCCGAGCGGCTGTCCGACTACAAGGTCCCGGAAACCATGGTGATCACCGCGGAGCCGTTGCCGCGCAATGCCAATGGCAAGGTGCTCAAGCGGCGGTTGCGGGAGCTCCTGGGAACCTGAGCCGGGCAGCAGGGCCTCCGGGCGATCCCGGGTGGTTAACGCCTTGATCGGGCTCACTTTGCCTTGCCACCGCCATATCGATAGGGTATCGCCGCCGCCACGCGGGGACGGGTTTTTGACGCGGACGATGTGGCGCGCATTCCTGACCGGGTATGGGGTTAGCTTAAGTGTCTGAATTATTTGACGAAGTCGACGAAGAAGTCCGTCGCGAACAGCTCAAGAAGCTGTGGGATAAGTATTCGATCGTCTTCATCGCCCTGATGGTGCTGATCGTGGCCGCCGTGGGTGGCTGGCGCGGTTACCAGTATCTGGAGGCCAAGAAGGCTGCCGAGGCCGGCGCCGCCTTCGAGAAGGCTGTCGAGCTGTCCGAGCAGGACAAGCATGCGGAGGCCGAGGCGGCCTTCACCGATCTCGCAGCCAGGGCTCCTTCGGGCTACCGCACTTTGGCGCGGCTGCGTGCTGCGGCCGAAGCCGCGGCTCGCGATCCCAAGGCGGCCGCCAAGCTGTATGACGACATTGCCGCCGACCGCAGCGTGGGTGGCGAGTGGCAGGATCTGGCGAAGGTCCGCGCGGCTGGCCTGCTGCTCGATAGCGCCGGCTATGCCGAGATGCAGCAGCGGCTGGAAGCCTCCACCGCGCCCAAATCGACCTTCCGTCACAGTGCCCGCGAGATGCTGGCGCTGTCGGCCTGGCGCAACAACGACATGACTGCTGCCCGCAAATGGCTCGATACGATTGCCGAGGACGGTGAAACGCCGCCCGGCCTGCGCTCACGCGCCGAGGCACTGCAGGCCCTGCTGCCGCCCGTCGCCAAGAGCTGACGACGGCCTCCGACACGAGACGAGATACCAAGATGCGCCGCACGCCACGCTTGATCGCAGCCGCCGTCCTGATCGCCTTCACAGGCGTCCTGGGCGGCTGCTCCAGCTTCGATCCGAGCGACATGCTCGACTTCCTCGATACCAAGAAGAAGCTGCCGGGCGACCGCAAGCCGGTGTTCCCTGAAGGCGTGCCGGGCCTCGAGCAGGGCGTCCCGAAGGAAATGTACAAGGGCGCGCAGCAACAGCCCGACTCGAACGGGCCTGCCGTCGCGGCCTTGCCTGTGGAGCCTCAGCCCGAGCCGGCCAAGCCGGCGAAGGGTGCCAAGGCGAAAAAGACCAGGCAGCCGACTGCCGCCGCGCCGGCCGAGGCGCCCGCCGGCGAAGTCGATGGCGAGGCCCAGCCGGAGGCGGCGCCGCCCGCGGCCGCTCCGCCGCCGAAGCAGAAGATCGTCCGCAAGCGCACCACCGCGCCGCCGCCGGATCAGCCCGTCCAGCAGGCGCAACCGACCCAGACCACCCAGCAGCAATCGCAAGGCGCCTTCCCGGCGCCGATGCCGAGCGGCAGCTTCTCGCGCTAGAGCATGATCCGGAAAAGTGTGAAGCGGTTTTCCGAAAGGATCATGCTCAAACAATTGTCTTCATTTCATTGACAGACGCAGCTTTCGCAGCGCACGAATGACCGATGTCCTTTACGATTGCCATTATCGGCCGACCCAATGTCGGCAAGTCGACGCTGTTCAACCGCCTGGTTGGGCAGAAGCTCGCGCTCGTCGATGATTTGCCGGGCGTCACCCGCGACCGCCGCGAGGGTGAGGCGAGGCTCGGCGATCTCGAGTTCACCATCATCGACACTGCCGGGCTCGACGAGGGCGCCAAGGGCTCGCTGACCGCGCGCATGCAGGAGCAGACGGAGGCCGCGATCGCGCAGGCCGATGCGCTGTTTTTCGTGGTCGATGCCCGCATCGGCCTCACGCCTACCGATCGCGCCTTCGCTGATTTCGCCCGCAAGGCCAACAAGCCGGTGCTGCTGGTTGCCAACAAGAGCGAAGGCAAGCACGGCGATGCCGGCGCCATGGAGGCCTTCGCGCTCGGCCTCGGCGATCCCATCCAGATCTCGGCCGAGCACGGCGAAGGCATGGGTGAGCTCTATGACGCCCTCAGAGAGCTGATGCCGGAGCCTGTCGAGGAAGACGAGGTCGAGGACGACGAGCCGCTCACCGAGGAAGAGGCCGCGACGCGTCCGATCCGGGTCGCCATCGTCGGCCGGCCCAATGCCGGCAAGTCGACGATGATCAATCATCTGCTCGGCGAGGAGCGCCTGCTGACGAGCCCGGAGGCCGGCACCACGCGCGATTCCATCGCGGTCGAGATCAATTGGAAGGGCCGCGAATTTCGCGTGTTCGACACCGCAGGCCTGCGCCGGCGCTCGCGCATCGAGGAGAAGCTGGAAAAGCTCTCGGTTGCGGACGCACTGCGCGCGGTGCGCTTTGCCGAAGTCGTCGTGATGATGATGGATGCGCAGAACCGTTTCGAGGAGCAGGATCTGCGCATCGCCGACCTGATCGAGCGCGAGGGCCGCGCGGTCGTGCTCGCCGTCAACAAATGGGATCTGATGGAGAGCAAGGGCGGTGGCGCAATCTCCAACCTGCGCCGCGATGCCGACCATCTGCTGCCGCAGGTCAAGGGCGTGCCGATTGTCGCCGTCTCCGGTCTGATGGGCGAGGGCATCGATCGATTGATGCAGGCGATCCAGGACGCCTATGCGCTCTGGAACCGGCGCGTCTCGACCTCCGCATTGAACCGCTGGTTCGAGCAGGCGGTGCAGGCCAATCCGCCGCCCGCCGTGTCCGGCCGCAGGCTGAAGCTGAACTACATCACGCAGACCAAGGCGCGCCCGCCGAGCTTCGTGCTGTTCTGCTCCCGCGCGGACGCGGTGCCGCAGTCCTATATGCGCTATCTCACCAATTCGATGCGTGAGGCCTTCGAGCTGCCGGGCACGCCGGTGCGCATCACCTTGCGCGAGAAGGCCAACCCCTTCGCCCACAAGCGCAAGCGGCCGTCGTGAGCAGCGATGCCGGCGAGGCGATGGCGCAGGACGCAGCACCCGTCCGGCGTGGTGCGGTCGCCTTCATCTTCGTCACCATCCTGCTCGACATGCTCGCGCTCGGCGTGATCATGCCGATCCTGCCAAAGCTGATCGAGAGCTTCGTCGGCAACGACACCGCGCATGCGGCCCGCATCTTCGGCCTGTTCGGCACTGCCTGGGCGTTGATGCAGTTCGTGTTCTCGCCGGTGCTCGGCGCGCTGTCGGATCGCTTCGGGCGACGGCCGGTGGTGCTGCTGTCGAATTTCGGGCTCGCGGCGGATTATGTGCTGATGGCGCTGGCGCCATCGCTGGTCTGGCTGTTCGTCGGCCGCGTCATCTCCGGGATCACCTCCGCCAGCATCTCGACTGCCTTTGCCTACATCGCCGACATCACACCGCCGGAGCGGCGCGCAGCGGTGTTCGGCAGGATCGGCGCGGCCTTCGGCGCCGGCTTCGTGCTGGGCCCGGCACTGGGCGGTCTGCTCGGCGATATCGATCCGCGCCTGCCCTTCTGGGCCTCGGCGGCCCTGAGCCTCGCCAATGCACTCTATGGGCTCTTCGTGCTGCCGGAATCCCTGGCGGCGGACAAGCGCGCGCCGTTCCGCTGGACGCGCGCCAATCCGGTCGGCGCGCTGCATCTGCTGCGCTCCAACGCGGTGCTGGCTGCGCTGTCGGTCGTCAACTTCATCGCGCAGGTCGCGCATGTCGTGCTTCCCTCGACCTTCGTGCTCTATGCGACCTATCGCTACGGCTGGGATTCGAAAACCGTGGGACTGACGCTGGCGATGGTCGGCATCTGCGCCATGGTGGTGCAGGGGCTGGCGATCGGCCCGATCGTGCGCGTGCTCGGCGAGCGGAACGCGCTGGTGATGGGCCTGTGCTGTGGCGCGGTCGGCTTCGTGATCTTCGGCGCGGCGCCGACCGGGCCGCTGTTCTGGATCGGCATTCCCGTGATGTCGCTGTGGGGCATCTCGGGCGCCGCCATGCAATCGCTGATGACGCGGCTGGTCGCGCCCGATCAGCAGGGCCAGTTGCAGGGCGCGACCGCGAGCGTGCAGAGCGTGTCGCAGCTCGTCGGCCCGTTCCTGTTCACGCTGACGTTTTCATATTTCATCGGCGCGAGCGCGCCGTGGCATCTGCCCGGCGCGCCATTTTTGCTTGCCGGCGTGTTGATGGTGGCGTGCGTAGCGATTGCTGTGCGGGCGTTGGGTGCCACAAAATCAGAACCGTAGGGTGGATTAGCGAAGCGTAATCCGCCATCTTGGCCGCTGAGAAAGAAGAGGTGGGTTACGCCATGCGGACCGCGCTTCGCGCAGCCGCAACCCACCCTACGATATCTCGCTTACTTCTTCACCAGCGGGCACTCGCTGTCCTTGAGCGGCTTGGCCGCGTCTTCCGCCGGGATGGTCGCGACCAGCTTGTAATAGTCCCACGGGCCCTTCGATTCTTCCGGCTTCTTCACCTCGAACAGGAAGGCGGGAATAATGCGGCGGCCGTCCTCGCGCAGCGGGCCCTTGCCGAACAGCGGATCGTCGGTCGGGATCTCCTTCATCTTGGCGACGACCTTGGCGCCGTCATGCGGATTGCCGCCGAGGGCCTCGAGCGCCTTCAGGTAATGCAGCACGGCCGCATAATTGCCGGCCTGCGTCATCGAGGGCATCGCCTTGTTGGCCACCTTGTCCTGGAAGCGCTTCGAGAACGCGCGCGTGCCCTCGTTGAGATCCCAGTAGAAGGATTCGGTGAAGGTCAGGCCATGCGCAGTCTTGAGGCCGAGCGAGTGGACGTCGTTGATGAACAGCAGGAGCGCGGCGAGCTTCTGGCCGCCCTCGACGATGCCGAACTCGGCCGCCTGCTTGATCGAGTTGGTGGTGTCGCCGCCAGCGTTGGCAAGACCGACGATCTTGGCCTTCGAGTTCTGCGCCTGGAGCAGGAAGGAAGAGAAATCCGAGGTGTTGAGCGGATGCTTGACGCCCCCGAGCACCTTGCCACCATTCGCGGTGACGACCGCGCTGGTGTCACGCTCGAGCGCGGCACCGAAGGCGTAGTCGGCGGTCAGAAAGAACCAGCTGTCGCCGCCGGCCTTGGTCAGCGCCTTGCCGGTGCCGTTGGCGAGCATGTAGGTGTCGTAGGTGTAGGAGATGGTGTTGGCGTTGCAGGCCTTGCCGGTGAGGTCGGCGCTGGCGCCGCCATTGTTGAGCAGGACCGCGTTCTTCTCCTTGACGACGTTGCTGACGGCCAGTGCCACGCCGGAGTTCGGCGTGTCGGCGATCACATCGACCTTCTGGGTGTCGATCCATTGCCGCGCGATATTGACGCCGACATCCGGCTTGTTCTGGTGATCGCCGCTGATCACCTCGATCTTCCAGCCCTTGGCGCGGAGACCGGAATCTTCCACCGCCATGTTGATCGCCGCCACGGCGCCGGGGCCGCCGATGTCGGCATAGAGGCTCGACATGTCGTTGAGCACGCCGATCGTGGCGGTCTTGTCCTGGGCGAAGGCGGATGTGGCAAAACCGAAGGCGGCACAGGCCAGAAGAGCCGCGGAGCGGCGCGCGAACATGGTCGTCATAAAAGGTTTCCTCCATTGTCAAACATGCGGACGGCTCTCTTGAATGGGAGCCTTGTTCCGGCTGATGGCTCTACCGTGTCCTGCAGGTCCCGGCAATGCGCCTAAAGCCGGATGACGCCGCGTCGTAGCGTCATCCGGCGGTTAACTTTTGGGCAAAATGCGTCGAGACGCTATTTGAGCGCGTCCGACGTCAGCTTGAATTTCTGGATGCGCTTTCCGGTGTCGACCTCGGCGGTATAGACGTTGCCCTTGGCGTCGATCGCCATGGCGTGCACCCAGTGGAATTGGCCGGCGTTGCGGCCGTTGTGCCCGAAGCTGCCGACCACGCTGCCGTCCTCGCGCTTGATGACCCTGATCTCGTTGTTCTCGCCGTCGGCGCTGAGCAGCCAGCTCTGCTTCGGATCGGGCCAGATCGCGATGTCCCACACCGCGCCGTTGCCGAGCGTGTTCTTCTCGAAGAAGAACTCCTTCACGAAGGTGCCGTCCTTCTTGAAGACCTGGATGCGGTTGTTGATGCGGTCGCAAACGTAGACAAGGCCGTCATTGGCGAGCTTCACGCAATGGACGGGATTGCCGAATTGCTGCGCAACCGGCGCCTTGGGATCGTACGCCGCCTGCTTGGTGTCGTCAGGCTTGTTGCCGTAAGCGCCCCAATGCCGCTTGTAGGCGAGCGTGGTTGCGTCGAACACGATGACGCGGCGATTGCCATAACCGTCGGCGACGTAGATCTCGTTCGCGTCCTTGTCGATCGCGGTCTCCGCGGGCTTGCCGAGTTGCGTCGTGTCGTTGCTGCCGAGGCTCGGCGCGATCTTGCCGATCTGTGCCACGAACTTGCCGTCGAGCGTGAACTTCAGAATCGCGTTGTCGTTGTCGGCATTGCCGCCGACCCAGACGAAGCCGCGGTCGTCGACCTCGATGCCATGCTCGCGGCCGACCCATTCATAGCCTTCGCCCGGACCACCCCAGGACCGCAGCAGGTTGCCATCAGTGTCGAATTCGAGCACCGGCGGCGCCGACACACAGCACTTGGAGCGCGGCGGGTTGAGGCTCGCGCCCTTCTCGTCATCGGTGAGCGAGCGTGGGCGATGGATCACCCAGATGTGGCCCTGCCAGTCGACGGTGATGCCGCCAACCTGGCCAAGGATCCAATTGTTCGGCAATTGCTTTGGCCAGGAGGCATCGACCGCGAAGGTCGGGACATCGCCAGCGATCGCAACACTCGGAAGCGCAAACGCGATGGCTGCGGTCAGGATGAAGAAGGCGTGAAAGACATTTGCGAGCGCACGGGTGACGCCTGCGCGATCATGCCACGGTGCCATGGCGACCTCCCTTTTTGGCTTGCGGCTTGCTGCCGCTTGAGCGCGGGCAGTCAATCGCGGGGAGGCGCGCGAGTCAATCAGGCCGGCGAGCGGAAGCTCATCAGGCTGCGGGTCTTGTAGTCGTAGAACTTGCCGGTCTCGGTCCAGTCTGGCGCGCACATCGGGACGATGAGTTCGGCGACCTGCTCGGGCGTCTCCAGCGTCGTCGGATCCTCGCCCGGCATCAGGGTGGCGCGCATGCGGGTGCGGATCGGGCCCGGGTTGAACAGGTTGATACGCAGCTTCGTATTGGCGGTCTCCTGCGCCCAGGCGCGCGCCAGCGTTTCCAGGGCAGCCTTGGAGGCGGCGTAGGGGCTGACATAGGCGGTGGCCTTGTTGGCGGCGCCCGAGGTGATGAACACCGCGCGGCCGGCGTCGGATTGCTTGAGCAGCGGCTCCATGCAGCGGATCAGCTGGAAGTTGGCGGAGACGTTGACAGCCATCACGTCGGTGAAGGCCTTCAGCTCGATATGGCCGACCGGCGAGGAGGGGCCGAGCACGCCGGCATTGCCAACGAGGATATCGAGCTTGCCGTAGCGTTCATGCAGGCCGGCGCCGAGCCGCGCAATGCCGTCGGAATCGGTGAGGTTGAGCGGCACCAGTGTGGCGCTGCCGCCGTCCTTGCGGATCTCGTCATCGAGCTCTTCCAGCCCGCCCTGCGTGCGCGCCACGGCGACGATATGCGCGCCGGCCTTCGCCAGCGCCTTGGCCGTGGCGAAGCCGATACCGCGCGAGGCGCCGGTGACGAGAGCGATGCGGTTGGCGAGGGGATTTATCATTGAAATGTTCTATCCAGCGTCGTCCTGGCGAAAGCCAGGACCCATACGCCGTGACGGCGATGATTTGGTGAAGATGGTCATGGCCATCCTCTTCGAACCACACAGAGCTGTGGTTATGGGTCCCGGCCTTCGCCGGGACGACTGCCTAGCTCGCTTCCGCCAGCAGCGACAATTGCCGCGGCTGCTGCTCGGTCTGGGTCTGGTCGGTGAGGTGGGTCGGATACGCCCCGGTGAAACAATGATCCGCAAACTTTGGATTGGCCGGGTCGCGGCCTGGTTCGCCCATCGCACGATACATGCCGTCGATCGACAGAAAGGCGAGCGAGTCGGCGCCGATGAGCTCGCGCATCTCTTCCATCGAATGCGTTGCCGCAAGAAGGCCGTCGCGGTCGGGCAGGTCGATGCCGTAATAGTCGGGATAGAGGATCGGCGGCGAGGCGAGACGGAAATGCACTTCCTTCGCGCCGGCATCGCGCATCATGCGCACGATCTTCTTCGATGTGGTGCCACGCACCAGCGAGTCGTCGATCAGGATGATGCGCTTGCCTTCGATCGCGGCGCGGTTGGCCGAATGCTTCATGCGCACGCCGGATTCGCGGATCGCCTGCGTCGGCTGGATGAAGGTGCGGCCGACATAATGGTTGCGGATGATGCCGAGCTCGAACGGCACGCCGGAATGCTGGCTGTAGCCGACCGCGGCGGGCACGCCGGAATCCGGCACCGGCACCACGACGTCGACCTCGACATGGCTCTCGCGCGCGAGCTGCGCACCGAAGGCCTTGCGCACCTCGTAGACCGAGCGGCCGTGAACGATGGAATCCGGACGGGAGAAGTAGATGTATTCGAAGATGCAGGGACGCGGCGCCATCGGTGGGAACGGCTTGTGGATGTCCTGGCCGTTCTCGTCGAACACGATGACTTCGCCGGGCTCGATGTCGCGGACGAAGCGCGCGCCGATGATGTCGAGCGCACAGGTTTCCGACGTCAGGATCGGGCAGCCGTCGAGGTCGCCGAGCACCAGCGGACGGATGCCGCGCGGATCGCGCGCACCGACCAGCTTCTTGTTGGTGAGCGACACCAGCGCATAGGCGCCCTCGATCTCGCGCAGCGCGTCGATATAGCGTTCGATGAAGCGGCTGCGCCGTGAGCGCGCGACCAGGTGCAGGATCACCTCGGTGTCGGACGTCGACTGCATCATAGCGCCGCTCTTCACGAGCTCGCGGCGCAAGGTCAGGCCGTTGGAGAGGTTGCCGTTGTGGGCGACTGCGAGGCCGCCGGCATTGAGTTCGGCGAACAGCGGCTGCACGTTGCGCAGGATCGTGGCGCCGGTCGTGGCGTAGCGGACATGGCCGACCGCCATGGTGCCGGGCAGGCGGTCGATCACCTCGCGGCGGGAGAAGGTGTCGCCGACGAGGCCGAGGCGGCGTTCGGAATGAAACCGGCTGCCGTCGTAGGAGACGATGCCGGCGGCTTCCTGGCCGCGATGCTGGAGGGCGTGAAGGCCGAGCGCCGTGATGGCGGCGGCGTCGGGGTGGCCATAGATGCCGAAGACGCCGCATTCCTCGCGCAGCGTATCCCCCTCCAGATCGTCCTGAAGCTCTAGCGCGGCCGGGCCGAGATCAAGTTGGGCGTCCTGGTCAGGATTTCGCATCTCGTCCGAGCCTCTCTCTAGTAGGGCTTAATCAACGCACCGCGGGTTTCTCGATCAGCTTTTTAAGGCTGTCACGAGCCGGTTTGCTGTATCCGTCGCCGCTGCCCGAAGGCTGCTGCTCGGAATCAGTCTGCTCATCATCTGGTTTGTTTTTCTTGAATCTCTTCAAGATGGTGTTCTCGGGGTCGTCAGGCAAGAGGGCCATCAGCCAATCCCCGGTTCCCTGGAGCACCACGCGGGATTTGGCCCCCGTGACCCAGTCCGGGCGCTGCTTGTCCGGCACCAGCCAGGTGAAGAACAGGAAGGCGACCACGACGATCAAAAGCCCGCGAGCCAGCCCGAACAGGAAGCCGAGGGTGCGATCCAGCGCGCCGATGCGCGAATCCAGGATCATGTCGGAGATCCGCACCGTGATCACGGAGACCACGACCAGGGTGCCGACGAATACGCCGGCGACCACGACCACGCTCGCGACGGTATCGTTGTTGAAATAGGTCTTTGCGGTCGGCAGCAGCTTCGAGAATGAATAAAGGGTGACGATCGCCGCCGTGCCCCAGGCCGCGATCGACAGGATTTCGCGCATGAAGCCGCGGACCATGGCAAGCAGGCCCGAGATCAGCATCACACCGAGCAGGATCAGGTCGAGGATGGTTACTGGCATCGGCTGGTCTGGTCCGCTCGTACTTCAAAGGTGCTCAGCGAATCGGTGTTTGGCCGCCGCCCCAAGTGAGGGCCAGACGGAGTTTCCGGCAAGGCCGCAACCACGCAATCCCGTGCTGCTTTTGTGACGGCTGTATAGCGGCGGGGATGGGGAACGTCACCTCCACCTAACCCTCTCCACGGCGGAATCTTGCCGGTGTGGCATTTTTCTCCGCCGGTGCGTTCGATTCACCGCGTCGGGAGCCGCGGGCGGCGATTTCGGCCACCAATGTCGTCAGGCTGTTGATTGCGTTCAGCGACAGTCCGGCATCGCCGCCGGCGTCGCCCCGGGCCGATTCGGGCAGCACGGCACGCTGAAAGCCGAGTTTTGCCGCTTCCTTCAGCCGGGCCGGGGTCTGCGCCACCGGGCGCACCACGCCGGATAGCGAGATCTCGCCGAAATAGACCGCATCGGTGGGTAACTGCGCATTAACCAGGGACGACACCAGCGCCGCCGCCGCGGCCAGATCGGCCGCGGGTTCGTGGATGCGCAGGCCGCCCGCGACGTTCAGATAGACGTCGTGGCCGGACAGCTTGACCCCGCAATGGGCCTCCAGCACCGCCAGCACCATCGACAGCCGGCTCGGATCCCAGCCGACCACGGCCCGGCGCGGGGTGCCGAGCGAGGTGGGGGCCACGAGTGCCTGCAATTCGACCAGGACGGGCCTCGTGCCCTCGATCCCTGCGAAGACAGCGGTACCGGGCGTCCCGAGATCGCGCTCGGACAGGAACAGCTCCGAGGGGTTGGTGACCTCGCGCAGGCCAAGGCCCGTCATCTCGAACACGCCGATCTCGTCGGTCGGCCCGAAACGGTTCTTCACGGCACGCAGGATGCGGAACTGCTGCGAGCCTTCGCCTTCGAACGACAGCACCGCATCGACCATGTGCTCGACCACGCGGGGGCCGGCAATCTGGCCGTCCTTGGTGACATGGCCGACCAGAATGATGGCAGCGCCAGTCTTCTTGGCGAAACGAATCAGCGCCTGCGCCGAGGCGCGCACCTGGGTGACCGTGCCGGGGGCGGATTCCACCGTGTCGGTCCACATGGTCTGGATCGAATCGATCACGATCAGCCGGGGGACCGCACCCTCCGACAGCGTCGAGACGATGTCCTCGACAGACGTTTCGGCGGCAAGCTGAACCGGCGCGTCTGACAGCCCGAGCCGCTCGGCGCGCAGCCGCACCTGCGCGACCGCCTCTTCGCCCGAGATGTAGACGATGCGATGGCCGGCGCGCGCCATCAGGCTGGTCGCTTGAGTGAGCAGCGTCGATTTGCCGATGCCGGGATCGCCGCCGACCAGCAGCACCGAGCCGCGGACGAAACCGCCGCCGGTCACGCGATCGAGTTCGGTCATGCCTGAGGACAGGCGCGGGGCGTCCTGGGTTTTTCCGGACAGGCTCTCGAGCGCGAATGTCCGCCCCTTGCGCTTGGAGCGGATCGACACCGGTACGCTGCCGGTCGCATCCTCCTCGGCGAGCGTATTCCACTCGCCGCAGGACTCGCACTTGCCCTGCCAGCGGTTATAGGCCGCGCCGCAGTTCTGGCAGACGAAGGAAAGCGTGGATTTGGCCATGGGGAAGTGAATCGCTGGTCAGGAGGATTGCGCCGCGCTCCATAGCATGGAGAGCCCCGCCGCGACCATGATCCCGTCCATGACCAGGCGGAACATCTCCGGCTTGAGATGCAGCACGAAGCGTTTGGCGATGAAGGCGCCGGCCATCAACGAAGATCCTGCGACCAGGCCCTTGATAAAGACGTCCTGTGTCAGCGCGCCGAAACGCTCGAAGGTCACGGACTTCGCGAAGTAGAGGCCGAGCGAAGAAGCCGCTTCGGTAGCGAGGAAGGCGCCCCTGGACAGGCCGTAGAACAAAAACAGCGGGACGCTGAGCGGGCCGGTGGAGACGACGATGCCGGTGAGATAGCCGATGATCGCGCCGCCGATGGCGAGATGCCAGAGATTGGCCTTGAGATCGTGCCGCGCCAGCCAGTGCCTGACCGGCACCATCGCGATCAGGAAGACGCCGATGGCAAGATCGACGGCGTGCGAAGGTAGCGCCAGCAGCGTGCGCGCACCGAGCACGGCGGCCGGAATGCCCGTGACCGAATAGGCCGCGCAGGCCCACCAGTCGACCTCGCGCCACCAAGCCAGGATCCGCGAGAAATTCGCCATCACGGAGGCGACTGCCATGATCGGCACGGCCTCCTTCGGCCCATAGGCATAGACCAGCACCGGCATCAGCATGATCGACGAGCCGGTGCCGACGATGCCGGAGATGGTGCCGGCGACAAGGCCGACGGTGAGGACGAAGAGGAAGGCCAAAACGGTCTCCACGAATCGGGAGAGTTTAGCCGCCGCCAGCGACGCGGGCGATCCGCGGGGCGTGGGAACCCTATCTTGCCGAACGTGAGCCCGGCGTTAACCATCGCCCACGGTTCCAGTCTGAGCGAAATCGCT
This sequence comes from Bradyrhizobium sp. 21, assembly GCF_023073335.1. Taxonomy (GTDB): domain Bacteria; phylum Pseudomonadota; class Alphaproteobacteria; order Rhizobiales; family Xanthobacteraceae; genus Bradyrhizobium. Next base: position 107,358 of record NZ_JADPJG010000011.1, on the reverse strand, counting down.
TCGAAGTTTCTTAAATTTTACTGGGTACCTGTCTTGGGATAGTGACCTTGGGGGTAAGCGGGTCAAACGCGGAAAGGCGGCAGGTGGTTGACTACGCCAGCCGCCAGACCCCGGGCACCGTGATCATCGATACCAAGAACACATTCCTTTGTTTCGTCCTGAACGACGCGCAGGCACTGCGCTACGGGATCGGTGTTGGCCGCGAAGGTTTCACATGGTCCGGTGAGCAGACTGTGGCTCGTAAGGCAGAATGGCCGGATTGGCATCCGCCTGCGGAGATGGTCTCGCGTCAGCCTTATCTGCCGCGGTTTATGGCAGGAGGTCCTGGCAACCCGCTCGGCGCGTGCGATGTATCTGGGCGAGACCGAATATCGAATTCACGGCACCAACAAGCCCGATACGATTAGGGCGGAGGACAGGTCACCTCGCCCGGAGAACTTCTCCGGCACGGCTCAGCCACCCCGATTGCGGGATGAGTATAAGCGTAGCTCAAAGCTGCGCCGGTTAGAGCAGCGCCAAGGACTGCAATTTGCCATCGCAATTTCATGCCTTCGACTTCCCGAAGAGGGGTGTCCTGTTTGGCCCTTCGCATCGCATGACACGCTGTTGCGATTTGTCGGGCGGACCGGACGCGACGCGGCGCTGGTCAAAGCGGCGCTGTTGATGCGAAGCAGACGTTTCGAAAATCGGTCCATCGCTATTTTGAAAGGACCACACCTTGCCCGTGCCATTTCGGAAGACGCGCCTTGCCTCCTTACTATCCTGTCGCTCTTCAATTGTGATCAGGAAGGCAAGTTCCCATGAACGCCAAACCAACGATCGTTTTCTGCCACGGGATTTGGGCCGACGGCTCGTGCTTCAGTAAGGTCATTCCTGCGTTGCAGGCCGATGGACACGAGGTCATTGCCGTCCAATACGGTTTGGACTCTTACGAGGAGGATCTGGCGACGGTTAAGCGCACGCTCAATCGTGTCGGCAGCCCCGTTCTCCTGGTCGGTCATTCTTACGGCGGGGCCACGATTACAGGCGCAGGCGCGGATGAGCGCGTGGTCGGGCTGGTGTACATCGCAGCGGTGGCCCCGGATGCCGGCGAAACCGTACAGGATCAGCTCGACAAGTATCCGTCGGACATTTTCTCTCGCGTTGAGGTGGCGGATGGGCGTGCCTGGATGCTTCCGGGCGGCACCGAGTTCTTCGCAGGTGATCTCTCCGAGGCCGACCAGAAGCTGGTTTGGGCGACGCATTATGCGCCCGTCTACGATCTGTTCCAGCAGCAAAAGCTCAGCGCGGACAGGGTTGCGTGGAGATCGAAGCCAAGCTGGTACATCCTGGCCACGAAAGACCACACGGTGCACCCCGATCTGCAACGTTGGGTCTCAAAGCGCATGGGAGCGACAGTTACCGAGGTCGCGAGCAGCCACGTGCCAATGCTGTCCCAGCCTGATGTGGTCATCGACGTCATACGCAAGGCCGCGGCGGCAGTTCAAAAAGGCTGATCACCTCTCTGCGCTGAACGCGAAGGAGAGGTCGTTCGCGGGCGGCCTCTCCCGTTCACTGTCCTGTTGGCGCCGACCGCTTCCGGAGACATCCCGCCGGTATTTTGCCCGTTTCGGAGCATGCGTAACCCATTGATTTGCCATTGGTCTGCTACTGTGCATGGGGTTGTTTTTCATGTTTTTGCTGAGTTGGTGCGGCAAGTCGGTGCGCGCAGCACCCGGGCCAAGAGCGGCGTTCCGCTGCTGACAGCATGTTGGCAGCAGGGGCCGGCTACGACCATCTCCTGACAAAACGGAGAGCGGGACATGCCGATCGAGGCAAGCTGTCATTGCGGTGAGACGGTGTTCGAGGTGACGGAGGCGCCCTCGAGCGTGACCCGTTGCACCTGTTCGCTCTGCGCCAAGCGCGGCGCGTTGTGGGCCTATTACACGCCGGCGCAATTTCGGCTGCTGTCGCCGGCGGAGAACGTCGCGACCTATCTCTGGGGCAGCCGCACGGTCAAACATCATTTCTGCGCAAGCTGCGGCTGCGGCACCTATTCGGAGTCGCCGGACTGGTCGACCGGCAAGCCCGATTTCGACAATCCCAAGGTCGGCGTCAACGCGCGCCTGTTCGACGATTTCGATCTGGAGGCCGTGCCGGTGAACATGATCGACGGCCGGAATTTGTGGTGAGCATGCAGGCTGACGCATGTCTGCTGCACGCTCGTCCTCTTGAGGCAATTCTGAAAAGCTGATTTGTTTCCGGCCCGAGAAAAAAGGGGAGGAAGCCATGACGCGTCTTTTTGCGCGAGTGATGCTCGCAATGTGTCTGGTCGTTGCAGCGGGCTTCGATGCCCAGGCGCAGACCAAGCCGAAGGTCACCTCGCTCGGCCCGGATTTTCCCAAGGCGGCGTTGTTCGTCGGCAACAGCTTCTTCTACTACAATAACGGCCTGCCCGGGCATCTCTCCTTCATGGAGCGGGCTGGGGATCCTGAAAACAAGGCGGCTTATCGCAACACCATGGCCACGATCGGCGGCTCCGGCCTCGATTGGCACGACATGGACAATCTGCTGCGGCCGGGCGGCATTGGCGCGTATTCCTTCGACGAGCAAAACACCGTCGTCTTCAACAAGCCGGGCAGGCAGTTCGACGCGGTCGTGATGATGGATTGCAGTCAGTGCCCGATCCATCCGCAACTGAAGGATGCGTTTGTTACGTTCGCGAAGAAGGACAGCGAGATCGTCCGCGCCCATGGCATGCGGCCCGTGCTGTTCATGTCCTGGGCTTATGCCGACAAGCCCGAGATGACGGAGGGCCTGGCTGAGGCCTACACGATCGCAGGCAATGCCAATGAGGCGCTCGTCATTCCCGCGGGTCTTGCCTTCGCGCGCGTGCGCAAGCTCCAGCCTGAGCTCAATCTTTATGCGCCGGACAAGCGGCACCCGAGTCCCGCCGGCACGTATCTCGCGACATGCGTGACGCTCGCCGCGCTGACGGGCCGTTCACCGGTCGGCAATTCCTACAACATGGGACTGGATCCGGAGACGACGCAGCTGTTGCAAAAGGCCGCGTGGGACACCGTGCAGGAATATTACGGGCGTTGACCTAGCGCAGGACGATCCACGCCGGCGCGTGGTCGCTGGCGCCGTCTTCGCCGCGGACCTTCTTGTCGACACCAGCCTTGGCCAGCCGTGAGACGAGGGCAGGGCTGAGCAGGAGATGATCGAGCCGCAGGCCCGCATCGCGCGGCCAGCGGTTTCGCTTGTAATCCCAGAAGGTGTAGATGCGCTGCTCCGGGTGCTGTTCGCGGATGGCGTCGCACCAGCCTTGCGCCACCAGCGAGGCGAAGGCCGCGCGGCTCTTCGGCTGGATCAAGGCATCCTTGTCCCACGAGCGCGTCGGATAGATGTCGATCTCATCAGGCGCGACGTTGTAGTCGCCGGCGAGCACCACGGGCAGATCCTGCTTGATGAAGGTTTTCGCGTGGCGCTTGAGCCGCGCGAACCAGTCGAGCTTGTAATCGAATTTCGGCCCCGGCTGCGGATTGCCGTTCGGCAGGTAGATGCTGGTGACGATGACGCCGCGCACCGCGGCCTCGATGTAGCGGGCTTCGTGATCGCCTGGCTTCCCTGGCAAGCGATCGCGTGTGAGTATGGGCTCGGCATTGCGGGCGAGGATGGCGACGCCGTTCCAGGTTTTTTGTCCACACCACACTGCGCCGTAACCAGCCTTTTCGATCGCGGCCGCCGGAAATTCGCCATCACTTGCCTTCAACTCCTGAAGCGCAACGACATCAGGTTTCGCCGCTTTCATCCATGCCAAGAGATTGGGCAGGCGGCGATTGATGTTGTTGATGTTGAATGTCGCAATCTTCATGTAGAGCTGATCGCCTCTCGCGTTTCGTCACCGGAGACACAATGTCCAAGTTCAACTTTGCCGCCATCGTACTGCTCGCCGCATTCTCCGGAGCGGCTCCGGCACAATCCGCTGATCCCCGGGGTGCGTGCAAGGCGGACTACGACAAATTCTGCGCCGGCCTCGCACCGGGCGGCGGCATCGTCGCCTGTCTCAACGCCAAGCGCGATCAGCTCAGCGCGACCTGCAGGACAGCGCTGGACAGCAGGAAGAAGAAGTAAGCGGCCGAACAGGTCAGCCGGGCAGCGGCGGCGGGCTCGCGGGCTGCTCGACCGGCGGCGGAGCGGGCGGCTGCTGCTCGACCGCCTGCGCGGGAGCCGGCTTTGTCAGTGGCTCCACGACGTTGCCGCCCTTGTAGATTCGGGCATAGCGGCGGCCGAGGCTGGTCAGCACCTCATAGCCGATCGTGCCGAAATGATGCGCGAGCTCGTCGACGGTGATGCCCTCGCCGATCAGCGTCACCATGTGGCCGCGCCGCGCCGCGTTCGGCGGTAGATCGGTGATGTCGATCGCGATCAGGTCCATGGAGACGCGGCCCGCGACCGGACAACGCTTGCCGGCGACGATGACCTCGGCGCCGCGGGTGCCGTCATTGGAGCTTGCGGCGCGGAAATAGCCGTCGGCATACCCGACCGCGATGATCGCCAGTTTCGTCGGCCGCCGCGCGGTCCAGGTGCCGCCATAGCCGACGCTCTCGCCGCGCTCGACGTTGCGGATCTGCACGATGCGCGCCTTGAGGTCGACCACCGGCTGCATCGGATTGTCGGACTCCGGCGTCGGGTTGACGCCGTAGAGCGCGGCGCCTGGCCGCACCAGGTCGAACTGGAAGTGCGCGCCGAGGAAGATGCCGGACGAATTGGCGAGCGCCGCCGGCACGCCGGAAAATTCGCTGGCGATGCCGCGGAAGGCCGCGAGTTGCTTGGCGTTCACTTGGCTGTTGAGCTGCTCGGCCGAAACCAGATGGCTCATCACCAGCGTGATGCCGTGATCGCCGGCATTGATGCGGGGAATGATGGCCTGCGCTTCCGCAAGCGTCAGCCCGAGCCGGTTCATGCCGGTGTCGATGTGGATGGCGGCGCCCCCGGACCAGCCGGTGCGGCGGCAGAACACGTCCCATTCCGCGAGCTCATTGAGATCGCCGATCACCGGCCGGCAGTTGCTGCTGGCGTAGTGCTCGCCGGTGTTCTGGAAATAGCCGCCGAGCACGTAGATCGTGGCCTCCGGCACCGCCGCGCGCACCTTGCGCGCTTCCTCGATGGTGGCGACGAAGAAGGTCTTGCAGCCGGCCTTGTTGAGGGCACGCGAGACTTGCTCGGCGCCGCAGCCATAGGCATCGGCCTTGATCACTGCCGAGCATTCGGCCGGCACTGCGGTCTTCTCGAGCTTGCGCCAATTGGCGATGATGGCATCGAGATCGACGGTGAGCACGCCGCCATAAGCAGCGAGCGCGGCAGCCTGATTGGCCTCCGCGGAGAGAAGGCCGGATTGCGGGATCATTTTCGGGTCGGACGCCAGTGTCATGGCGCCGTTTTACGCAAGAGGCACGCCCGGTTCAAGGAACTCAGTAGTCGTTGCCGCTGCGGGCCGGCATCTGGCTGTCAGGCGCGAGGTCGCCGAACCGCGTGACCGAGGCTTCGAACGCCAAATCGACGGTGCCGGTCGGGCCGTGGCGCTGCTTGCCGATGATGACCTCGGCCTTTCCGTGCGCAAGACTCATGTCGAGCTGCCACTTCTCGTGTTCCGGCGTGCCCGGGCGGGGCTCCTTCATCGCGAGGTAATATTCCTCGCGATAAACGAACAGGACGACGTCGGCGTCCTGCTCGATCGAACCGGATTCACGCAAGTCGGAGAGCTGCGGCCGTTTGTCGTCGCGGGATTCGACCTGTCGCGAGAGCTGGGACAGCGCGATCACGGGAACGTTGAGTTCCTTGGCGAGCGCTTTCAGGCTGGTCGTGATCTCCGTGATTTCCTGCACGCGGTTGTCGCTCCGCTTGCCCGAACCGGACAGCAGCTGGATGTAGTCGATCACGAGCAGGTCGAGGCCCTTCTGCCGCTTCAGCCGGCGCGCGCGCGCCATCAGTTGCGCGATCGACAGGCCACCGGTCGCGTCGACATAGAAAGGCAGCGATTGCAGCTCGATCGACACCTCCCGGATCTTTTCGAAATCGGCTTCCGAGATGCCGCCGCGGCGGATGTGGGATGAGGGAACGCCGGTGCGCTCGGCCACGATACGCGTGGCGAGCTGGTCGGCCGACATTTCGCAGGAGAAGAAGCCGATGACGCCGCCATTGGCGGCCTTCGTGGTGCCGTCGGCCTGGATTTCCGGAACGTAGGCTCGTGCGACGTTGTAGGCGATATTGGTCGCCAGTGACGTCTTGCCCATGCCCGGGCGTCCGGCGACGATGATGAGATCGGAGGACTGCAGGCCGCCCATCTTGGTGTCGAGGTCGCGCATACCCGTCGAGATGCCCGACAGCTTGCCGTCGCGCTGGAACGCCTTTGCCGCGAGATCCACCGCGACCGCCAACGCCTGCGAGAATTTCTGGAAGCCGCCGTCATAGCGGCCGGATTCGGCAAGCTCGTAGAGGCGGCGCTCGGCGTCCTCGATCTGCGCCCGTGGCGCAAAGTCGACCGGGGCGTCATAGGCCACGTTGACCATGTCCTCGCCGATGCCGATCAGGTCGCGGCGCAGCGCCAGATCGTAGACGGTGCGACCGTAGTCCTGGGCGTTGATGATGGTGGTCGCTTCAGCGGCCAGGCGCGCCAGATATTGCCCGATGGTCATGCCGCCGACATCGGTGTCGGCGGGCAGGAAGGTCTTCAGCGTCACCGGCGTCGCGATCTTGCCCATCCGGATCAGGCTGCTGGCGGTCTCGTAGATGGTCTGGTGCAGCGGCTCGAAATAGTGCTTCGGCTCCAGGAAGTCGGAGACGCGATAAAACGCGTCGTTGTTGACCAGGATTGCGCCCAGAAGGCTCTGTTCCGCCTCGATATTATGCGGCGCGCTCCGGTAGGCAGGCGTTCCGGCATCGGGAGCGAGTTTCAAAATGTTCGAATCAGTAAGGGCCATGATCGAGTGTTGACAATTTCTTGGGCGAATGCGGGGCCGGGATAAAGCGCTGCCGCAGCCCAAAGCGGAAGCAAAAGCTGACTGCTATCAACCGATCATTAAAATGGTGGATGATTGGGCGCCGCAGTACGCGCCGCGCTTGACGGATTTTCGCGGAACCGGGTCGCGGCGCTGGCAGCGCTCGCGACCGCGCCACGGAAAATGCCCGATGATGTGAACCTATTGGATTGGCGGGCAGACGTATCGAGAGGCGCGCGAAATGACGCACGCTGGGAGCTTTCGGCTCGCCTTCAGACCAGCAGGAGGTAGACCAGTGCAACCAGTGCCGCCCCGACGCCGGTGACGATCAGGGCGTAATCGGTGCGGAGGTCGTCCTGCACGTCGAATGAGGTTTGGGTCTCTTTGCTCATGGCGACGGTCTAGGCCAAGGCCGACGAGACTTATGTGAAGCAGATCACATCTCCCCGGATTTTTTCGGGGATAGAGCCGGAACAGGCAGGCGGGCAGGGGATTGTCCCCGACGACCCTCCACCAGGAGAACGAGGCTAGCGATGCGGCCAGAACGGCAGCACCAGAACTGGCGAAGCGAGGCAGGCAGCCGGCTTTGGCTGTCCGGGCTGATCGTGGCCATGCAGCATGCCGGGCAGCCGGACGTCCGCCGCCAACCGGTCGCACCCGACGTTCTGGACGAACTGCGGACGCAACTGGCGTTAACGAGTTCCTTCCGGTCTTCCCCGATTTCGACCCTGCGTCACTAGGACCTATTCACCCGCAAGTTTCAGCCTCGGCTGGGTGCCGCCTTCGATTGCGCGCAGCCGCACTTCCTCGCGGGCGATGTAGTCGCGGGTCATCGGCACCACGCCTTGACGCTTGGTGAGCTGGATCTGGAAGTTCATCATCGCCTGCTTGCGGAACGACATCTCGCAAGCCGCAAGATAGAATTCCCACATCAGCGCGAAACGCTCGTCGTAGAGCTGTATCGCTTCCTCGCGCCGGGCCAGGAAGCGTTCCCGCCAGGCCTTCAGCGTCTCGGCGTAGTGCAGGCGCAGGACCTCGATATCGCAGATCAGCAGACCAGCACGCTCGATCGCCGGCAGCACTTCCGACAAAGCGGGGATATAGCCGCCGGGGAAGATGTATTTCGCGATCCAGGGATTGGTCGAGTCCGGGCCTTGCGAGCGGCCGATCGAGTGCAGAAGCATGACACCGTCCTCGTTCAGGAGCTCGGCGCAGCGCTAAATAGGCGTCGTAGAACCTCGCTCCAACATGCTCGAACATGCCGACCGAGACGATCCGGTCAAACGGGCCGTCAATGTCGCGATAGTCCTGGAGCAGGAAGCGTGCCGATCTGGTCAGACCCTTCTCGGTCGCGCGCGCAGTGGCGACCTGCAACTGCTCGGTCGACAGCGTGATGCCGGTAACGTCGGCGCCGGCGATCTCCGCGAGATAGAGCCCCAGCCCGCCCCAGCCCGCCCCAGCCCGAGCCGATGTCGAGCACGCGCTGGCCACGCTTGACGCGCAACTTCGCAGTGATGTGCCGCTTCTTGGCGAGCTGCGCATCGTCGAGCGTCGTCTCCGGCGTCTCGAAATAGGCGCAGCTATATTGCTTGTCGGCATCGAGGAAGAGCGAGTAGAGCCGCGCGTCGAGGTCGTAATGATGTGCGACGTTGCTGCGCGAGCGCGAGCGCGGATTGAACTGCTTCAGGTGCCGCGTCAAATAGCGCAGGTGCCACCAGGGTTTTGCCCACTGCGGCAATAGGTCGGGTTGATCGAGCAGGATCGCGAGGGCATCAGCTATGCTGCTGCGCTCGACGACGAACTCGCCGTCCATATAGGCCTCGCCAAGCCCGAGCTCGGGATTGACGAGGATCTTTCGTTCTGCCTCCGCAGTGACGAAACGGACGGCAATCGGCTCGCCCGAGCCGTCGCCGACGGCGAACTTCGATCCCTTTGCCGTGGTCACCGTCAACGACCCGCGGCGAACGAACTGAGACAGGAATCCACGCAACAATCGGTCCATCGACACCTTCCCTTTTCGAGCGAACCCGAAGAGATGCGACTAACCCGGCCTTCACATCCGACACTCAGGTCCCGCTCTGGTTCCTATGCGTTTGCATCCAAATCTGGGGAAGGGGCTTCGATCCCGCTATTGCGCTGGGTTCAAAGCCGATATTCCAAAAGCGCTTAATCACATCCTTGCGCGCGGAGCCTGCTTCCATTCGCAGCTCAATCCGCTAAAAGGTGACCCGCCGCCGCGCCGCCTGCCGGCTGTACCTCTCGGAATTCAATGGAGATGATGGGAATGTCGAGCCGAGCGCTCAGCCTCGCGACGGTGTTGTTTCTGATCGGCTTCGGCGCGACCGATGCCGTTCTTGCGCAGGCGACGAACCTCGAGGCCGGCAAGGCCCCATCCCAGCTTTTCACGCAGACCTGCAATGCCTGCCACAAGAGCCCGCGCGGCCTGTTGAAGACCGTGGCGCCGGGCTCGCTGCCGGGCTTCCTGCGTCAGCATTACACGACCAGCCCCGACATGGCGGGCGTGCTCGCTTCCTATCTCGTCTCCAACGGCGCCGCCGACACCCGCTACCAGGCCAAGGACGGCAAGGACAAGAAGGACGGCGCCAAGGACAAGGACAAGGACAAGGACAAGGAAGCCAATACCAATCCCGCGCGGTCACCTGAACGTCAGGGTCGCCGGCAACGTTCCCAGGAGTCCGCCAGGCCTGACGGCGAGGGGGCCGCTCCCGCAGCCGAGGGCGCGCGTCAGAAGCGTATGGCGCGGCCGGCCGAAGAAGGAACGAAGGAAGGCGCGAAGCCCGAAGGCCAGGCCGCACCCGAAGGGCGCAAGGCCAAGCGTCTCGGCAAGCGTGGCAAGCCGGAGAGCGAAGAGGCGCCGAAGGACGACGCCGCGGCGCCGGCGGCAGGCGACAAGAAGGGTGAGCCGAAGCCCGAGCCCAAGCCCGAGTCTAAGCCCGAGACTGCGAAGGTGGACTCCGGCGAGACCAAACCTGAAGCCAGCAAGTCCGAAAGCAGCAAACCGTCCGAGAAGCCCGCCGAGGCCAAGCCGGAGAGCGCCAAGGTCGAACCGCGCGGCAGCGATGCTCCGGCGCTGCGGCCCGATCCGGTGCCGCAGGTGACGCCGGCTGCACCGGCCGCCGCGAAGCCCGCCGAGCCGGCTGCGCCCAAGCCGGCCGAGGAGGTTGCTCCCAAGCCGGCCGCCAGCTCCGAACCGGTAGCGAAATCGCCGGAGCCGGCGCCGCCCGCGACCGCCACGGCGCCAGCCGAATCGTCCGGTCCGCCGGCCCCGCCGATTTCACGATAAGAATCCCCCATCTTCCGCTCGACTTGCGAAGGCCGCATCCATCCGCGGCCTTCGTCTTGACCGCGATTAGAGTATTACTCTAGAGTGCACCTCTAGGAGGGCGTCCGTGACCGCGAGCATGCGCGAGGATTTGTTGGCGGCGGGGCTTTTCGTGTTCGACCGCGTCGGCTTCGAAGCCGCCACGGTGGCCGCGATCCGCGCCCGGGCGCGCGCCTCCAATGGCAGCTTCTTCCACGTCTTCGGCTCGAAGAAGGAGCTGGCGGGTGCGCTGTTCCTGGAAGTGCTCAGGCACTATCACGCCGCGATGCTGGCCGCGCTCGATCCCGTCCCCGATGCCGGCGAGGGCATCGAGCGCCTGATCCGGGCCCATCTCGACTGGGTCGTGACCAGCCGCCGCGAGGCGCGCTATCTGTTCGAAATCTCGCGCAGCGAATGGGGCGAGGACGTGCGCGATGCCCAGCGTGCGCAGAACGCGCGCCTTGCCGAGGGCATCGAGCGCTGGCGCGCGCCGCTGGTCGCGCGTGGCGAGCTCTTGCCGATGACGCCGGTGATGTTGGTCAGCCAGCTCATCGGGCCCGCGCAGATTTTCTGCCGCGCCTTCCTCTCGGGACGCGACCGCGCCGATCCGCGCACCGATGCCGACACGTTGATCGCTTGCGCCAACCGTGCGCTGCGGCCCCCCGACCGCGTCAACAAGCAATAAGGAGTGGCCATGCAAAGCAAAGCAGATCCCGAATTCGCAGCCGTCGCCGAGCGCATCCACGCCAATGTCGGTCGGCAGGGTTTTATGAATCTGGTTGGCGCCGAACTTTCGGAACTGTCGCGCGGCACCTGCACGCTCGCGGTGGAACGTCGGCCGGAGCTTTTGCAACAGCACGGCTTCTTCCATGGCGGCGTCACCGCCTTCCTGGTCGACAACGCCACGACGATCGCAGCCGCGACCTCGCGCGGCCAGCCGGCGCTGACGGCGGAGTACAAGCTCAATTTGTTGTCGCCCGCGGTCGGCGAGAAGCTGATTTGCCGGGCGAGGGTGATCAAGCCGGGGCGTCAGGTCTCCGTGGTCGCAGCCGACGTGTTCTGCGTCAGCGACGGCGTCGAGAAGCATACCGCAACGGCGCTGGCCTCGATCGCGATGCTGGGCGAGGACGTCATCGCCGAAACGAAAAGCCCGGCCGCCTGAGGCGGCCGGGCTTCGCAGCGTGCGCGAACGCGAGGCTTACTTCTCGGTCTCTTCCGCAGCCGGCGCCGGCTCGGCGTCGTCCTGCTGGGCTTCCGGATCGAAGAACTCGCCGGCGGCGGCAATCGCTTCGGCGGCAGCATCCCGGTCTTCGTTGCGGGTCGAGATGTCTTCGCCGCGGTTGATGCGCTCGGCCTCGTCCTGGCTGCGCGCAACCGTGACGGAGATATCGATCTCGACCTCGGGGTGGATGGCAACGGTGATGGTGTGCTTGCCGATGGTCTTGATCGGCGCGTCGAGCTGCACCTGCGGGCGGGACAGCGAAACGCCGTCGGCTTCGAACGCCACGACGATGTCGCGCACGTTGACCGAGCCGAACAGCTGGCCGGCTTCCGATGCCTGACGGATCACGATGATGTTCTTGCCCTGGATCTTCTCGGCAACCTTGGAGGCCTCGCCCTTGCTCTCGAGGTTGCGGGCCTCGAGATCGGCCTTCATGCCGTCGTACCTGGCGCGGTTGTCGGCGGTGGCGCGCAGCGCCTTGCCGCGCTTGAGCAGGAAGTTGCGGGCATAGCCGTCGCGAACCTTCACGACTTCGCCCATATGACCGAGCTTGTTGACGCGTTCCAGCAAAATGACTTCCATATTCGTTCTCCTATGAAGTGTTGAGTGAGTTGGATCTTCGGGGTTGGACTTAAGAGGTCGGCGTCGGCAGTGGCGGTGGTTGGCGGCTGCGCAGGAAGCGTTCGCGCAGCCCGAACACGGCATCCGCGAGGCCGAGGATCACCATCGCGACGACGGGCCACCCGAACACGACCACGACGGCGTAGGTCGAGCCGAGCCAGAAGGTGCGGCTCTTCAGCGCCAGCGTCAGCGTATGCAGCACAGCAAAGCCGGCCAGCGCATATCCCATCATCAGCGCCGCCGTGGTGATCTGCGCGACGATCGCAAGCAGTCCGCCGGTGAAGCTGAAGGCGAGCGCGATGCAGAGCGCCACGAGCGTCATCGGCGGCAGCTCCGCCGTCATCATGTCCGGCCAGGGGCGCCGTAGCCGGCCCGACGTCGCCGTCACCTTGGCGCTGAGCCAGAGGTTGAGGGTCAGCGTCATCATCGCGACGATGGTGGCGGCGGCCGGCGCGATCCGCACCAGTGCGTCGATGAATTGGTCGGTCTCGCCTGATGTCTGCGGGTCGGCGGCGCGGAGGAGGCGCATCAAGCCACGGCGCAGCGCACCGGTGATGGTCTCGGCGTCGGTGCCGAGCGTGAGCAGGGCGGCGATCGTGGTCAGCGTGGCGAATCCCGCGATCCACAGCAGGATGCGGCCGACCGGATACCATTCGAGATCAAGCGCGGCCGGTGGCTCGGTGGCGGCTTCCGGCGCGGCCGGTCCCACTTGCCGGCTGAGCAGGACGAGATGGCCGAGCCACCAGGCCGGCAGTGCGACGGTAACGGCGAAGGCGATGCAATAGGGCAGGCCGAACAGCGCGCCGAGGCCAAGCGCTGCGGCGATGCCGCCAAGGCTCGCGCAAAGCGGCCCCCAGCCGATCGAGGCGACCATCAGCGGCAGCGGTGCGAGATAGAACAGGACGAGCGAGATCAGCGCGCCCGAGACGATCGAGGCGAACATCAGCGCCGAGGCGGCGCCGGCGATGAGGGCTATCAGTCCAAAGGTCATCATCAGCTGTCCCGCTCCCTTCGAGCGGTTAGAGGCATCTCGCCCCAACCATCGGCGACCGGACGACCCGGAAGCCTTATGAAACTCAAGCATGATCCGGAAAAGTGTGCAGCGGTTTTCCGAAAAGATCATGCTCAAACGATAACCTAAAGCGCGATGATATCGCGCTTTAGAATGCGGCCGGCGGCGATGTCGCCGTCGGCCGAGTTCGTCTTAGCGAATGACGTAGGGCAGCAGGCCCAGGAAGCGCGCGCGCTTGATGGCGCGGGCGAGCTCACGCTGCTTCTTCGCGGACACCGCGGTGATGCGGCTCGGCACGATCTTGCCGCGCTCGGAGACGTAACGCATCAACAGCTTGGAGTCCTTGTAGTCGATCTTCGGAGCATTCGCGCCCGTGAACGGGCAGCTCTTGCGACGACGAAAAAACGGACGGCGTGCACCAGCTTCAGCCATTGTTGTTACTCCCCGTCCGTCGTGGTGGTGGTGGCAGTGGTTTCAGCGTCTTCGCGCGGACGGCGCGGGCCGCGATCACCGCGGAAGCCACCACCGTCGCGATCGCCACCACGGAAGCCGCCCTCGCGGTCGCCACGGAAGCCACCGCCTTCGCGATCGCCACGGAAGCCGCCGCCACGGTCGTCACGCTCGCGGTCACGGTCGGCCTTGCGCATCATCGCCGACGGGCCTTCCTCGAGTTCCTCGACGCGGACGCTGATGTAGCGGATCACGTCCTCGCTGATGCGCTCCTGGCGTTCGATCTCGGCGATCGCCGCGGACGGCGCGTCGATGTTGAGCAGCACGAAATGCGCCTTGCGGTTCTTGTTCATGCGGTAGGTGAGGGAGCGTACGCCCCAATTCTCGGTCTTGGTGACCTTGCCGCCGAGACCCTCGACGATGCCGGTCATCTGCGCAGTCAGCTCTTCGACCTGCTGCGTGCTCGCGTCTTGGCGCGCGAGAAAAACATGCTCATAGAGAGCCATGGAAGTCCTTTCCTCATGTTGGCGCATCGCCCGGCGTCAAGCCCTTAAGAGGCCTTGGGAAAGGACTCTGGGATTAAGCTCAGAAGGCGGAAACACGGGACGACGGGCCGACTGGCCCTGCCACATCAAAATCACGAATGATTTGCTGAGACCGTCCGTTCAGCTCCCGGCCGGGGTCTGCGGATGCGCGCCTTATACGGATTTTGGCCGCCTTTGCAAGGTTGCGGGCCGCGTTTTCGACCCGGATGGTCCTGATGCGGGAGGCCCGACCCACGCCGGATACCTTACCGGCTTGATTTATTTGTTTGTATGTCATACAAATAAATCAACGGAGCGATCCCAATGGCAGAAAAGTCGGCCCAGGAGCCGCTCGAGGCGGCCAGCGACCCCAAGCACGCTGCCCGTGCGACCCGCTCGGCCGGCCGCAAAATGCGCTCGCTGCTGCTGGATGCCGCGAGCCCCTTGTTCCGGGAGCGCGGGCTGTCCGGCACCGCGATCACCGACATTGCGGCCGCCGCGGACGCGTTTCCGAGCCAGATCACCTATTACTTCCGCACCAAGGAGGCGCTGTTCGTCGAATGCGCCTGCCGCGAGCTCCTGTATTTGGCGCGCGCGACGGAGCAGGCGGCCCTGACGGCGCGCACGCCTGGGGATTACACCCACGCGCTGGCCGGGACCGTGACGGCGAGCGATTCGGTGGCCTTCTTCGCCGAGGCGCTGACGCTGACGCGGCGGCGCCAGGATCTCGCGCCGCTGGTCGAGCGCACGATCGAGCGTCTGCACAGTGAAGGTGCGCGGGCCTATGCAAGTCAGGTCGCGCGGCACGGCTGGCGCTCCCTGCGTGCGCCCGACGAAAGCTCGCGGCGGTTCTGGGCCGTCGCCATCGGCGTCATCCTGGAAGGTTACGCCATGGGCCGTTCGCCCGAGGCGCTGTGCGCCGAGATGCTGCGCGTGCTGGGCGAACAGGCGAAATCCGTTGGCGACACGGCGCGGCTGCGTCTCGTCGACGGGCGCGACCCATCAAACGATTCGAATGAGGAGGGTTAGGCCATGACCGCGCTTCGCATGCGTGCCCGCGATTTCCTGACCGACGATCAACTCGCCGGTGTGCGCCAACGCGTGACGTGGAAAGGCGTCGCGCTGATCGCGCACGCCTGGGCGCTCATCGTGGCCGCAATCGCCTTGGTCGCGTGGTGGCCCAATCCGATTGCCTATATTCTCGCCGTCGCCATCATCGGCTCGCGCCAGCTTGGGCTCGCGATCCTCATGCATGACGGTGCACATGGCTGCCTGTCCGCCGACGAGAAGACCAATCTGACCCTGAGCCAGTGGTTCTGTGCCTATCCACTCTTCGCGGAGACGCGCAGCTACCGGCGCTATCACCTTCAGCATCATGCGCGCACCCAGCAGGAGGATGATCCCGATCTCGTGCTGTCGGCGCCGTTTCCGATCACGAGGCTGAGCTATCGCCGCAAGTTCATCCGCGACATCACCGGACAGACCGGCTACCAGCAGCGCAAGGCGCAGTTGTTCAATGCGCTTGGGCCGAAGGATTTGTCATGGCGCCAGCGCGCCGCGCATTTTTGGGAGAAGCTCGGCCCGCAATGTCTGGTCAACACCGCGATGTTCGCTGGCCTCGCGGCGGCGGGCGTGTGGTGGGCCTATCCGCTGCTATGGCTGGTGCCGCTGCTCACCTGGATGATGGTCATCACCCGCATCCGCAACATCGCCGAGCACGCCGTCGTGCCCGACAGCAGCGATCCCTTGCGCAACACCCGCACCACGCATGCCAATGTTTTCGAGCGCCTGTTCATCGCGCCGTACTATGTGAACTATCACCTCGAACATCATCTCCTGTTCTACGTGCCCTGCTACAATCTGCCGAAGGTTCATCGCCTGCTGAGCGAGAGCCGGCACGCGAGCCGCATGGAGGTGCAACCGGGTTACGCCGCGGTGCTGCGGCTTGCGACCGCGAAGCCGAGCCGCGATGACCGGCCGGGTCAATTGGTGAACAGCGCGCGCCGCGCGCAGGCGGGGTCGGAGGTTGACGCCAACCAGACGGCCGGCGGATTCTAGCGAGCCGCATCTTGCGTTGAATGCCGGTTGAAGCTGCCATCCTGGCTTGACATTCCGGCCCTGGACAGTGTCTACGGCCCCCTTCGGAGCACGATCGGGAACCAAGGCTCGGGCCGGACGTAGTCGGCTGCCGGGTTCTCAAGACAACTGCTCGAGCGATCCAGGGAGCGCCGATGACGGCAGCATTCACATTTCCGGGGCAGGGTTCCCAGGCGGTCGGTATGAGCAAGGCCTTGGCCGATGCCTTTCCGGTGGCGCGCGCCGTGTTCGACGAGGTCGATGCCGCGCTGGGGGAGAAGCTGACGTCGATCATCTGGGATGGTCCGGCAGAAACCCTCCAGCTCACCCAGAACGCCCAGCCCGCCCTGATGGCTGTGTCTGTCGCCACCCTGCGCGTGCTCGAGGCGGAAGCCGGATTTTCCGTGGGGCGGGACGCGGCCTTTGTCGCCGGCCACTCGCTCGGTGAATATTCGGCGCTGGCTGCGGCCGGCAGCCTGACGATTTCCGACACCGCACGGCTGCTTCGCACCCGCGGTCTCGCAATGCAAAAGGCCGTGCCAGTTGGCGCCGGCGCGATGGCCGCGCTGCTTGGCCTCGACTACGAGACGGCCATGCAGGTCGCCGGCGAGGCGGCGCAGGGCCAGGTCTGCCAGGCTGCCAACGACAATGGCGGCGGGCAGGTGGTGGTTTCCGGCGACAAGGCGGCGGTTGATCGCGCCGTCGAGATCGCCAAGACCAAGGGCGCCAAGCGCGCGATGCTTCTGCCCGTGTCGGCGCCGTTCCATTGCAAGCTGATGCAGCCGGCCGCGGACGCGATGGCGGAGGCGCTGGCCAAGGTCACGATCAAGGCGCCGGCAACGCCGCTGGTGTCGAACGTGCTGGCGAGCGCGATCAGCGATCCCGACGAAATTCGCCGCCGCCTCGTCGAGCAGGTCACCGGCACCGTGCGCTGGCGCGAGTCGGTTGCCTACATGGCAGGGCAGGGTGTCACCCGTTTCTTCGAGATCGGCGCCGGCAAGGTGCTGACTGGCCTCGTCAAGCGCATTGCGGATGGCGCCGTCGGCATTGCGGTCGGCGGTCCGAACGACATTGCCGTCGCCAAGGATGCATTGGCCGCTGCGAAGCAGGGCTAGAGGAGTTTTTATCAATGTTCGATCTGACTGGCAAAAAGGCGCTCGTCACCGGCGCGACCGGCGGCATCGGCGGCGCGATCGCGCTGGCGCTGCACGCGCAGGGCGCCACAGTCGCGATATCAGGAACGCGCAAGGACGTGCTGGATGAGCTTGCCGGCAAGCTTGGCGAGCGCACGCACGTGCTGCCCTGCAATCTCTCCAAGGCCGATGAGGTCGAGGCGCTGGTGCCCGCTGCGGAAGCGGCGCTGGGTCAGGTCGACATTCTCGTCGCCAATGCCGGCATCACGCGCGACAATCTCTTCGTTCAGCTCCGCGACGAGGACTGGGAGGAGGTCATCAATATCAATTTGACCTCGACCTTCCGCCTGGCGCGCGCTGCGACCAAATTGATGATGCGCAAGCGCTTCGGCCGCATCATCGCCATCACGTCGATCGTCGGCGTCACCGGCAATCCCGGGCAGGGCAATTACACCGCGTCCAAGGCGGGCCTGATCGGCATGATCAAGACGTTAGGCGCCGAATACGCCAAGCGCGGCGTGACCGCGAACTGTATCGCGCCCGGTTTCATCAAGACGCCGATGACCGATGCACTCAATGACAAGCAGCGCGAGACGATCCTGACCAAGGTTCCGGCCGCTCGCCTTGGGACGCCCGAGGACATCGCGGCGGCCGCCGTCTACCTGAGTTCGAACGAAGCGGCCTACGTCACCGGCCAAACCATCCACGTCAATGGCGGCATGGCCATGATCTGACGCCTCATCCCGC
The DNA here is from genome assembly GCF_023073335.1 of Bradyrhizobium sp. 21. Lineage (GTDB taxonomy): Bacteria > Pseudomonadota > Alphaproteobacteria > Rhizobiales > Xanthobacteraceae > Bradyrhizobium. The sequence goes on along the minus strand of NZ_JADPJG010000011.1, from coordinate 89,268 downwards.
ATGCCCCCTTGGGCGGTGCCGGATGCGGCAAACGGCCGTTTCCGGAGCGAAATGAGGCTTGTAGTCAAGGCAATTGAAGTATGATAACCGGACCTTCAACGGATGGGCAAAGAACGCCATTGCAGGTTTTTGAAACCCTGTATATTGGCGATGCGGAGCCTTGGCCGTCGTTCGCCGGGCCGCATCGGTTAAGGATGGGGCCAAATCAAAGTTCGTAAGCGAAGGCAGTCAACGACCACGACGGCTCGTATCGTCCCGGGGGGTCGGGTCTACAGGGAACAACACGAGGTTATGCAATGAGTGAGATTGGCGAGCGGGTTAAGAAGATCGTGGTCGAACACCTTGGTGTTGAACCCGAGAAGGTTGTCGATGCTGCGAGCTTCATCGACGACCTCGGCGCCGACAGTCTGGACACCGTCGAGCTGGTGATGGCGTTCGAAGAAGAATTCGGCTGCGAGATTCCGGACGACGCCGCGGAGACGATTCTCACCGTCGGCGACGCCACGAAGTTTCTCGAGAAGAACGCGAAGAGCTAAGGCTCTTCATTTTCGCGGGGACAACATTGAAACCGGACGGGCCGCTGACCAGCGGTCAGCCGGTTTCTTGTTATTGGCCGTGAATATTTCGATGCGGAGTTTTCGGATATGAGGCGGGTTGTCGTCACGGGTCTTGGCATGGTTTCGCCACTCGGCTGCGGTGTCGAGCCGACCTGGAAGCGCATCCTCAACGGCGAAAGCGGTGCACGCGGGATCGAGAGCTTCGATGTCTCCGATCTCCAGACAAAGTTTGCCTGCACGGTCGTGCGCGGCGACGGTACCAACGACACGTTCAATGCCGACAAATGGATGGAGCCGAAGGACCAGCGCAAGGTCGACGACTTCATCGTCTTCGGCATGGCCGCAGCCGGCCAGGCGCTCGACGATGCCAATTGGCACCCCGAGACCGAAGAGGACAAATGCGCGACCGGCACCATGATCGGCTCCGGTATCGGCGGTCTCAGCGGCATTGCCGACACGGCGATCCTCCTGAAGGAGCGTGGGCCGCGCCGGGTGTCTCCGTTCTTCATTCCGGGCCGCCTGATCAATCTCGCCTCCGGCTACGTCTCGATCAAGCATGGGCTCAAGGGTCCGAACCATTCGGTGGTCACAGCCTGCTCGACCGGGGCCCATGCGGTCGGCGATGCCGCCCGCCTGATCGCGCTGGGCGATGCCGACGTCATGGTTGCCGGCGGCGCCGAGTCGCCGATCAGCCGCATCGGTATCGCCGGCTTCAACGCCGCGCGTGCGCTCTCGACCGCCTTCAACGAGACGCCCGAGAAGGCCTCGCGTCCCTACGACAAGGACCGGGACGGCTTCGTGATGGGCGAGGGTGCCGGCGTTTTGGTCCTGGAAGAGCTCGAACACGCCAGGCGCCGCGGCGCGAAGATCTACGCCGAGGTGATCGGCTACGGTCTCTCGGGCGATGCCTATCACATCACCTCACCGTCGCCCGACGGCGATGGCGCCTTTCGCAGCATGTCGGCGGCGCTCAAGCGCGCCGGCCTCACGGCATCCGATCTCGACTACATTAACGCGCACGGCACCTCGACACCGCTCGGTGACGAGATCGAGCTCGGTGCCGTCGAACGGCTGCTCGGCAATGCCGCCTCCAAGGTCGCGATGTCGTCGACCAAGTCGTCGACCGGCCATCTTCTGGGTGCGGCCGGCGCGATCGAGGCGATCTTCGCCATTCTCGCGATTCGCGATAATGTCGTGCCGCCGACCATCAATCTGGACAATCCGTCGGTCGAGACTGCGATCGACCTCGTGCCGCATAAGGCGAAGAAGCGCGAGGTCAACGTGGCGTTGTCGAATTCTTTTGGTTTTGGCGGTACCAACGCGTCGGTGATCTTCCGGCGTCTGGTCCATTAGTTTGTTGTTGCGACGAATCCACCGTTTTGCCGTATTCGGCGATAGTCATGGAAGCGGGCGCGTGCATTTGGCTCGACAAGCGATTGTCTGGTCGCGATTGAACCGGCAGGATTCAGGTTGCTTCGATGAGTGAAAGGCCGCCCATTTCGCCCCGGAGTCCGCGGGCAGCGCTCGAGCCCGAGCAGGTCCCGCCGCCGCCGAAGCGATCGGACCGCGCGCGCAATCCTTTCGTGATCGTCGGCAACGCCATCATCACCCTCCTGCTGATCGCCATGATCGGTGCGGGCGGCGTGTACTATTACGGCCGGCAGGTGCTCGAGGCGCCGGGGCCGCTGAAGGAGGACAAGATCGTCAACATCCCGCAGCGTGCGGGTAAGCGCGACATCGCCGAGACGCTGAACCGGGAAGGCGTGACCGACGTCAATCCGTGGGTGTTCATCGCAAGCGTCGCCGCGCTAAAGGCGAGCTCGGACCTCAAGCCCGGCGAATATTCGTTCCAGAAGAACGCCTCCTTGCGCGACGTCGTCGCCACCATCGTCGAGGGCAAGGTGGTGCAGCATGCCGTGACGATACCGGAAGGGCTGACCTCCGAGCAGATCGTGGCGCGCCTCACCGACAACGACATCTTCACCGGCAGCGTGCGTGAGCTGCCGCGCGAAGGCACGCTGTTGCCCGAGACCTACAAATTCCCCCGCGGGACCCCGCGCGATCAGGTGGTCCAGCGCATGCAGCAGGCGCACAAACGTGTGCTGACCGAGATCTGGGAGCGTCGCAGCCAGGACATTCCGGTCAAGAGTCCGGAGCAATTGGTGACGCTGGCCTCGATCGTGGAGAAGGAGACCGGCAAGCCGGACGAGCGCAGCCGCGTCGCCGCGGTGTTCGTCAACCGCCTGAAGCAGCGGATCAAGCTGCAGTCCGATCCAACGATCATCTATGGCCTCGTCGGCGGCAAGGGCACGCTCGGCCGTCCGATCAAGCGCAGCGAGATCACGCAGCCCTCGCCCTACAACACTTATGTGATCGAGGGGCTGCCGCCGGGCCCGATCTCCAACCCCGGCCGCGCTTCGCTGGAAGCCGCCGCCAACCCGGCCCGCACCCGCGACCTCTATTTCGTCGCCGACGGCACCGGCGGGCATGCCTTCACCGAGACCTATGACGCGCACCAGAAGAACGTCGCCAAGCTGCGCGCGATGGAAAAGCAGATCCAGAACGACACGGTCGAGCCGGCCGAGGACGCGCAGCCGCCGGCCGCCGCCGCGCCCAGCGCCGCCGACACGCCGACGGCGACGACGCCGGCGCGCCCCAACCAGCAGAAGAAGCCGCCAGCGGCGCGCCCCGCAGGTCCACCGCCGGCCCGGCAGGGCGCGGTGCAACCCTCGCCCCCGGTGGTCCAGCGCTAGGTCTGCGCGCAGACCTGCCCGCGGGACTTTGCGGATTCCACTTTCCTGCAAAATAGTCTTAAGATTCGCGTGGCCTGATGGCCGCGCGAATCCCGTGCTTCTGGAGAAATTGACCTGATGGCGTTGTCGTCCATGACCGGCTTTGCCCGAAGCCACGGCGCGAGCGGGCCGTACACGTTCGAATGGGAATTGAAGTCGGTCAACGCCAAGGGCTTTGACCTCAGGGTGCGGCTGCCGCAGGGGTTCGACGAGCTCGAGGCCCACGCCAAGAAGCGCGCCGCCGAGCTTTTGTCGCGCGGCACCGTCTACGCCAATCTCACCATCAAGCGTGCCAATGCCGCAACCTCCGTGCGTGTCAATGAGGACGTGCTCAACGCCGTCCTGAAGGCCGCCGCCGTGATCGCTGGCAAGGTCGACGCGGTCGCGCCGAGCGTCGACGGGCTTTTGGCCATCAAGGGGGTGATCGAGGTCGCCGAGCCCGAGGGCGACGAGGACGAGGACAACGCGGCGCGCGCTGCTGTGGCCGAGTCCTTCGACAAGGCGCTCGCCGACCTCGTCGTGATGCGCAAGCGCGAGGGGACGTCGCTCGGACAGATCCTGACCCAGCGGGTGGACGAGGTCGAGCAGCTCGCGAAGAAGGCCGAGGCCGCGCCCGGCCGCAAGCCCGAGGCGATCAAGGCCAGGCTCGCCGAGCAGATCGCTACTCTCCTCGACACCTCCGACCGTTTCGATTCCGACCGCCTGATGCAGGAGGCGATCCTGATCGCGACCAGGGCCGACATCCGCGAGGAGCTCGATCGCATCGCCTCGCACATTGCGCAGGCGCGCGAACTGATCGGCAAGGGCGGCCCTGTCGGCCGCAAGCTCGATTTCCTGGCGCAGGAGTTTCACCGCGAGGTCAACACCTGCTGCTCGAAGTCGAACGACATCGAGCTGACCAATACGGGGCTCGCCATGAAGAACGTGGTCGAGCAGTTCCGCGAGCAGGTCCAGAATCTGGAGTGATCGATGACGATTGGCGGTCACGGAACTGACGGTGTCGAGCGGCGCGGATTGATGTTCGTGCTGTCCTCGCCGTCGGGCGCGGGCAAGACGACGCTGTCGCGTCTCTTGATCGACCGCATGCCCGGCCTCCGCATGTCGGTGTCGGCGACCACGCGCGCGATGCGGCCGGGCGAGGTCGACGGCCGCGACTATCTGTTCGTCGACAAACCCCGCTTCGAGGCGATGGTGAAGGGCGACGAGCTCCTGGAATGGGCAACCGTGTTCGACAACAGCTACGGCACGCCCCGCGCACCGGTCGAAGCCGCGCTATCGGCCGGGCAGGACGTGCTGTTCGACATCGACTGGCAGGGCACGCAGCAGCTGCGCGAGAAAGCCCGCGCCGACGTCGTCAGCGTGTTTATCCTGCCGCCGTCAGCCGCCGATCTCGAGAAGCGCCTGCATTCGCGCGCGCAGGATTCCGACGAGGTGATCCGCAAGCGCATGAGCCGCGCCAGCCACGAGATGAGCCACTGGGCCGAGTACGACTACATCGTCATCAACCACGACGTCGACGAGGCCTTCGCCGAGGTGCAGTCGGTCCTGAAGGCCGAACGCCTCAAGCGCGAGCGGCAGACTGGCCTCGTGAGCTTCGTGCGAGGTCTGCAAGGCCAGCTTCAGGGCTAGGCGGCCTCAGCCGCGGCCCTTCCTGCGCCAGCCGTTCCAGCATCGCCGTGATCACGTCGACGTCGACGGCGTCCTCGACCTGCACATTTTCATCGCGACCGGTCGGCTCTTCATCATTGACGTCGTTGGCCGCGAGCATGGGCGCTGACGGCTCGATCTCGAACTCTCCGTTGAATATGTCGGTCTCGTCGAGCTCTACGATTTCGTTGTGAGTGGAACGGGGCCGTGCAGCGATCCTGCCGATCTCATTGGCGAATGCGGCGAGCTGCGGGGCTTCGGGACGCACGGCCTGCGGACGCTCGGCATCGAAATCCACCGGGCGGGGCTGCTGCGCGCGCGGCGTGACGTTGAGCCAGGGAGCGCGGCCGTCGTCGTGATCGTGCGGCTCGAAATTGTCCCATTTGACCCGGCGATGGTCGGCGGCCTGGACGCGGATGCGCCCGCCGGCGAACCGGTAGATGACACTGGCGAGGATGCCGGCAAGCGCCAGCGCGCCGCCGATCACGAGCAGCAGCATCTGGAGCGAGCCGGCCGGCTTGTCGGTGGTGCTGTCTGCCGCAGCCAGAGCCATCGGTGCCGGGGACTTAGCCGGCTTCGCGCCGGGCTGTGCCGCGACCGCGACAGGTGCAGGCGACGGCTGCGCTGCGGGCGCGGCGGATAGCGTGGAGGCGTCAGGCCAGCGCGCGGCGTCGGCGGGCTGCTGCGCGTTCGCGTCAGCCGCGGGGCTCGCAGTCGGTGGCGCCGGCGCCGCCGGCGTCTTCGGAGCGGCGATGCTCTGCGGGGTCAGATATTCGGCGCGCGCATCCTGCACCGCGTGCGGCTGCGGCGCGGCTGCCTCTGCCGTCGGCATATCGGGCGCAGCCTGTGCGGTCTGCGTGACCTTTGCGCTGTCCTTGCCGCCTTCGGCGCGCAGATACCAGCACTGCCGCTTGGTCGCGCGCTCGAGGCGATAATGCCAATGCTGGCCCTGCGACGCGGCGCCCTTTGGCGAGGCAAGGCAGTCGCTCGCGGCATTTGCCGTGCTCGGGGCCGTCGGTGCATTCTGCGACACGGCCGCAAGTGGCGCGCCGGCAATGATGCTGCCCACAAGGGCGGATATGAACTTTGCGGTGCGGTTGCCCATCCTGGTCTCCCGATTACGCATGACGCAACTCGTTACCTTCCCTTTCTGGTCAAAGACTTGGGTGGCAATGAGCCGCAAATCCGGAGAGGATGTGGCCTGAATTGGGCCTGCGCGGCGTTCGTTCCGCCGCGAAATCAGGCATTTTCGCTGCTATTGCTTGCTCGAGCTCCAGGTTCCGCTGCAGCCGTCCGAGCGGCGGAAGGTTCCGGAGCCGCTGCGGGCACCGAGGCGCCCGGAGCCGGTGAAGGTCACGCCCTCGCCTTGACCGAACGTGCTGACTGCGCCGCTCGGGCTGACGGTGCCGCTGACGCCTTGGCCGATGACCTTGCCGGAGGAGACCACGACCGCGCCGGACGTGGTGCCGCCGCAACCGACGCTGACGACCATCCAGGCTCCGTCGAAGCTGCCGCCGCCACCCCCACCGCGCCGGGAGGAGCTGCGCGGTTCCTCGGCTGCCGGCTTGCTTCGCCGGGCCGAGGGCGCAGGCTCAGCCGAGCGGCCTGAAGACGAATCCTGCCGCGAGCCGGACAGCGACTTCTCGTCATTGCCAATCGAGCCGCCGGCGCTGCCGGACTGCGCGAAGGCGGACGATGAGGCGAGGGCGGCGGAGAGGACAACGGCGAGGGCAATCGCAGGCATGACGGCATGGCGCATGAGCAAAAATCCAGAATGAAAATGGTATCAGCGGCCGGAGCCGTCGGCGCAGACGGATCCGATAATGCGGCAAGCTTTGCCAGCCTTGCCGCATTCGTCAAGCGCGGCGTCTTTCGCGCGTTGCACGCTGTCGCGCTGGACCAGCGACCAGGATTTGTCGGAGATCGCGAACGCTCCGCAGCTTTTGCCGTAGAAGGAGAGCTCGATCGGACATTTGGCGCCGGCGCAATTGCCGCGCGCATCCGCCACCGCGGCGCGCCGCGAGGCGTGGGTCCAGGACATGCCCCATCTGCTGCTATCGGGGCCGTAGACGATCGAGCCCCATGGCTTGAGATCCTCCATGTTGCGCATCCGCAGCAGCAGGCCTTCGGTCGGCTCTCCCGTCGGCGCGATGGAAATCCGCTGCTGGAGCTTTGTGATCGCGCGGGTGAGTCCATCAGGTGTGTCAGGATCGAAATTGAGCTCGTAGAGCCGCTCGCTGAGTTCGCTCAACAGCGCGGCATCGCGCAAGGGGACGCGGTCCGGATCGGCGCGCAGCCGATTCGCCGGCAGCGGATCGGGCTGCATCGCGGCGACCTGCGGCGGCGCTGCTTGCGTCGGGGCTACGAAATAGAAGGTGCCGTCGATCGGCGAGGACGACACCCAGGGCTGCTGCGCGCCTGATGTGGCGCGCTTCACGGCGAGGCCGACCTGGTTGAAGGTCTGGAACACGTCGAGACCGGCGGTCCGGACCGTCGCGGCCAATGCCTTGGTGTAGGGGCTGTGGCCGTCGTTGCCGTCCTGGGCGACGTTGCCGGGCTGCGTCGCGTAGGAGATCAGCGTGCCCTCCGGCGCGCGCATCTGCGCGAGGCCGCCATCGGACGATCGCAGGCCGCGTGAACCAAACGGGTTGTTGCGGCAGGCATCGAGGATCACGAGGTTGAGGCGTGTGCCGGACCCCTGCATCTGGCGCAGCACGAGATTGACGTCGGTCATCTGGAAATCAACATCGGCCTCGCGCGTCGGATTGGCGCCGACAGGGACGAGATAGTTGGAGCCCGCGACCTGCACGCCGTGGCCGGCATAATAGAACAGCGCGACATCGGCGCCCTGGACCTGCCGGCCAAAGCTCTGCACCGCGAGGTCCATCGCGCCCTTGTCGAGATCGAGCTGGGCGCGGCCGCCGACCAGCGTGAAGCCGAGCAGGCCGAGCGTCTCCGCCATCAGGCTGGCATCCTTGGAGGGATTGTCGAGCGGCGTGATGTTCTTGTAGGCGGAGTTGCCGACCACGAGCGCGATGCGCTTCTCGGCCGACGCCGGGTGCGTGGCGACGACAAGCAGGACTGCGACCAGCGCCGCCAGCCCCATGACGCGATTGAAAATCCTCGCGCGCATCAAATTCCCCAGCCAAATTCTTCAGAGCCAACGTCTTCAGAGCAATCGCGCCAATCTATCAGCCCGGCGCGCGGGGGAAAAGCGGTGCGACATTCTGTACAGGGGCGGCCTGCTCGTATCGCGAAACGTGACATGGTTGCGCGTTCCCGCGGCAGGTTTTGCCCGAGTGTTGCTTTCGTTCATCGCCCAATGGAGGCCAAAGGGCGCAGGGAAGGCCGGGCGCCGGCGGCACCCGCAAGTCCGTGCGCTGTAGAAATGCACACGGGGGTGGACGACAGGTGGCCGATCGCCCGGCCTTCCCTGCGCGGATGGTTTTAACGGTGTCCTTCATGCTCTCCTCGGGGAGCGATGCACTATTGCCCCCGTCGCCCTGCAGATGATCGATGCGCGCGCCGGTCGGCCGCCACATCACCGCAGGACTTGACGCACAGACCCCGGGCGTCAGGACCACACGACTTCTCCGTCCGCGGACGGGTTTGCCGGATCGCCGGGGGATCGCGTGTGCTCACCCTCCGACACCCGACAATCCCGCTCTTCAGCGCCGTGTCGTCCGCGTCGTGTGAGAACTCACGGTTGCCCGCCCTGTCACCACACGGATCGCGCCGGCGCTGCCGCGTCCACCGCCACCCGGCCCGCATATCGTGACGGTCGCGAACGCCCCTTTGGCAGGGCCAGGATGAGGAGGGTATGCCATAAATCCGAAATTCGGAAAAGTAAAATGTTTTTGCGCGAAGGGGTTGACGGGGTATGTTGCCCGACGGGTCGCGGACAGTTGCATCGTCCTGCAGCCGTCATTCCCGGGCGCGCGTAACCGCTGGCCAGAACTTCATTCCGCAGTAGACCATGTGGACACGGCGGCAGCCGAACCAGCTCGAGTGAATGGAGGACTACGATGAATCCGATCGCAAGGCTGGCGGTGAAAGGTTGTGACATGTGTCGGCGTTGGCCCCGCGTTGGCGGCGGCAAACAAGCAGAGCCAAAAATTTGCCTGGCCACAGGACAATCGGTTCACCTGCCGCGGTGCGCTGTCCGAAGACCAGGGGGGTCTGATGCTTGCGCCGGATCAGGACATGCTCACACGGTGTGATGCCGATATCGACGACAAGGACGGAAGCTTTGTCTTGAACGTCTGTAAATTGGGAGATCGGTGTGAGATCAAAGGGACCATCAGGGGCACGGGACCTTTGGCTGGGTCGAGATAAATTCGATCGTCCGGCCGATCTCGTCGAGATGAATTGCCGAGAAGGTCTATTTGCGGAGCCGCGCGAGCGTCACTGCAAGAAGCCCCAACGCGGCGCTGATGAGACCTACTATTGCGTATGATTGCGCCAAGAGGCCTGTCTGAATGAAAACACTGCACGCAAGGACGATGCAAATGGCGGCGAGGAACAGGCAGGCACAACCTATCACGATTGACAGATAACGGATCACGGAGGCGACTCGTCGCGCGGGTGATGCAGGCTCGCTCATGCAGGTTACAACGGCAACGGGGGATGCCGGGTTCCTCCACCCCGTTCCACCTTGAGAAACTTATCAACTCGGCCGTCGTTGGATTGCGGCCGAGGAGACGCCATGCCGATCAAGGACCAGGTCAAGAATTTCGCGAAGAAGCTGGTGGAGAACCGTCCCGACGCGGCAACGCTGCGGGCACTTGTGCGGACCCGGCAGCCGCGGGTTATCCATTTCCAGGACGACGGCATCGTGCCGAACAACCCGCGTTTTCCCGTGCTGGTCTATCGCGGCGCGGTGAACCTGAAGACCCGGCGTTTTGCCCCGGAGGTCATCGTCGACACGTTGTTCGACAGCAATGGCTGGGGCCGGTCATGGCGCGATACTGTCTACGACTTTGTCCATTATCATTCGCAGATCCACGAAGTGATGGGCGTGGCACGCGGCACGGCCAGGATCGAGTGCGGCGGGATCAGGGGCCGGATCGTGAGCGTGAAAGCCGGAGACGTTCTGGTCCTTCCCGCGGGCACCGGACACCGGCTGATCGAAGCTAGCCGGGACTTCCTGGTTGTCGGAGCCTACCCGCAGGAGGGGACGTACGACGAGTGCACGGACACAAGAGAACGTCCTGACGCCGTCAAGCGCATCGCCAAGGTTCGCAAGCCCAAGACAGACCCCGTCGTCGGAGCCAGCGGCCCGCTGCTCAAATCATGGCAGGGGAAACCATCGCGGTCGTGAAGCACTGAGTATCGATCCGCGCAAGCCTTGTGCGGGTTGGCCGTTGGAACGCCCGCGCGCCCCGCGAGTTGCCGCGGATGTCTATGGCCGATCCAAAAGGCTGGCTTACCGAGATCGGCGTCGCCACGTCGCGGCCCGCCGCGTTTGTTGTCTACGTGGTCTATTGCATCGCCTGGATCACTTTGGGTAACGGGCTCGAGTGGCACTCGTTCGCGACACTGGCGACATGGGGCATGACCCTGGTGATCCAGCGGGCCGAGCACCGCGACACTCAGGCCATCCACGCCAAACTCGACGAGCTGCTCAAGGCCAGCGGCCGGGGCGATCAGATGAAGGTCGATGACGAGGAAGCCGAAGAGGTCGAGGCGCAGCGGGAGGAGATTCGACGGAGCGGGTAGCGCATCGAGCTCACCGCCGCCGCGGTCAGGTCAGATAGTCCGGCGTAAAATCGGCGAGGTCGCGGAGCTCGTCGGGTTGCAGCAACTCGATCTCGCCGCCCTCCCATGCGATCAATCGGCGATGCCTGAGTTCCTGGATGGTGCGGTTGACGTGGACGATCGACAATCCGCAGGCATCGGCGACGTGCCGCTGTGTCATCGGCATCTGGAAGCAGCCATCCTTGACGAGGCCCACGGCCTCCAGCCTTGCAGCAAGCTCGCAGATCAGATGCGCCACCTTGGGCAGCGCCGTCTGCGCGCCGAGGCGCGCGATCCATTGCCGCGAGATCGCCGCGTCGATCAGCGTCTCGCGCCAGAACTCGCGGATAGATGGATGGAGCCGTCGAGAAGCTGCTTGAGCTGGCCATGCGCGACATAGCCGACGGTGGTCGGCCCGAGACTGACGAGGTCCGCATCCATCGGTGAGATCAGCAGCGTGTGCAGGCACGGCATGTCGCCGGGAATGTGGAATGAGAGGATCTGGCGGCGGTCGCCAACGATGCGGGCCTGGTAGAGGAAGCCGCTGACGACGAAGACGCAGTGTGAGGCGGCTTCGCCCTGGCGCAGCACGATATCGGCGTCCGCGACGTGGCGCCGCGTAGACGGAACGGCCGCGATCTGCCGGCGCTCGCCGTCGGACACGTCTGCGATCGATTGCAGACGTTCGATGAACTTCGGATGGGGCATGGGCTACACGAGTGCGCTTCAGTCCTCCCGCGGGATTTCGACGAAACGCCGCGAGAGTTTTGGGATGGTCCGGCCGGAGACGGGCAGGGCGCGGAACTCGCGGATGGCGCGGGCCAGTTCCTGATCCGACATCGGCCGGACCGGCTCGTTCGGCGGATCCTTGAGTAAGGCCTCGCCGATGCCGTCGAGGTGCGCGCTCGGAGACGATGCGAACACGCGGCGGATGCACTCGAGGATCATCTTAGGGCTCATGAGAAGCAGGCTCGGTCCGCGCGACGGGGGATGGGCGTTGATGCGATCCGGTGCCGTGGCAAACCGGTTAGCAACCAGTGCGTCCGACTCGCGTTCTAGTCCGCTGGACCCGAGCCGGACGTATCACTTGATAGAACCGGCATGATTTTTGGCGGCGGCATGGAAAAAGCCCACGACGTGCTGATCCGGAACCTTTGTGAGCACACGGCGCTCGCGCCGGAGGAGATCGCCGAGATCCGTTCGCTCACCTTTACGCAGCGCGATTTCGCGCCCAACGAGAACTTCGTCCACCAGGGCGACGAGCCGGAACATTCGGCGCTGGTCGTCTCCGGCATGGTGGCGCGCTACCACCTGCTCGGCAGCGGGCGGCGGCAATATCTCGCGTTCCATCTCTCCGGCGACCTGCCGGACTCTCAAAGCCTGTTCATCGACCAGATGGATCATGGGCTGAGTGCGCTGGGGCAAGCCTCGGTGGCCTTCATTCCGCATCGCGAATTGTTCGCCGCGTTCCGGCGGCGGCCCAATTTTGCGTTGGCCGTCTGGCGCGAGACGCTGCTCGACGCCTCGATTTTTCGCGAGGCCATCACCAACAACAGCGCCCGGCCGATGCCGGCGCGCATGGCGCATCTGTTCTGCGAGCTGTTCTACCGCGCGCGCGCCGCGCAACTCGTCCGCAGCAATCGCTGCCGTTTGCCGATCAGTCTTGCGCAACTCGGCGAGACGCTGGGCATGGCGATCGCGACGGTGAACCGGACGCTCGCCGACCTCAGGCAAAGCGGGACAATGGACTTGCGCGATAGCGAGCTGATCGTCCTGAAATGGCGCGAATTGCAGCGGCTTGGAGACTTCACGCCGGCCTATCTACACCTCAAGCGTCAGTCGCCGCCACGATTGTAAGGCGGCATTATTGTTCGAGCATGATCGTTTCGGAAAACCGCTGCACACTTTTCCGGATCACGCTCCAGCCGTCGGCAGATGCCGCCCGCCCAGAACCTCATCAAAATGCTTCTTCACCCAATCGTTGCAACGGCAGGCTCTGGCTTCGAGCGCGGGCGCATCGAGGATCAGGATGGCGCCGCGGCGGGTCGCGAGGATCCGCCTCGCCTTGAACATCTGGATGACGCGGCTGGCATAGCTGCGGGACACGCCGAGCATGCCGGCGAGCTGCTCGTGGGTGAGAGGAATCTCGGGGTTGCCGATGTGCTCCTGCGCGGAGATGATCCACTTGGCGGCGCGCTGCTCGATCGAATGCGCGGCATTGCAGGCCGCGGCCTGGAGTAGCTGCGCGAACTGACAGTCGGCATAGCGCGAGAACATTTGCTGGAGCGTGGCCGACCTCTGCTGGACCTGCTCAAGCGCGCGTAGCGGCAGCCGCACCAGACTGCCGCCGAGCTTCACGACGATGCGGGAATAGGCGAGTGAGGCGCTGCGGCCGGCGCCAATGCCCACCGCGCCCTCGCGCCCCACCAGCAGGCTTTCCACCTCGCGATCGTCCTCGACCGGCACGGCGAACGACACCAGCGTGGGGCCGCAGGGAAAATGGACCGCGACCACCTCGTCCCCGGCGTGATGCAAAGTGTGACCCGCCTCGAGCTCGACCGGCTGGAGGTGAGGCGCGAGCAGTTCGAAATCCAGATGGCTGAGCCGCTGGAGAAGATCGTTCTGGGGCCGACCGGTCACGTGTCTTGCTCTGGCCGGGAATCGGCACCGGCCCGAACCCTACGTTTCCGCTGCGGAACCGACGGTTCCAAAGTGCACACAAGGCCCTTATCCACGTTGAAAAGTTGGCCTTTCAGCCTGCGGAATTCCGGAAGTGGACGGGGCCGCACCGCGCCGTATGCCGAACTCTCACGAGCTCTGTACAGGAGTGCACATAGCCGGTGCGCGGATCGGCGTAGCGTTGTCGTCGCCGAGCGCTGCACCCGTGCGCTTTGCCCGACGGACCGCCGGCCTTTACCTGTACGCCGCCGGGCCGGCGGCCCCGAGGGCGGCGGCGACGTTCATCACCCGAAGCGTGCTTCGCAGTCGTGCGCGGGCCGGGTTTTTTCCGCGTGCGCGCGGTAGGCGTCGATCGCCCTGTTGGCGAGCATCAACTGCCGGCGTTCGCCGGTCCTGAGCTGGGCTTCGATGGCGTCCAGAAGGACGTTCGCGCTCTCGTCCGGAGGGCCGAGCTCTCCGCTCTGCTCCAGGAAGCTCCACGCGATGAAGAATGCGCTTTCGACGGTGCAACGAATGGACATGGGCTGCCAACGCAGCCCGGGCGCCGACGTTCCGCGCGCAGGGCGAAGTGCCGCGAACGCGCGCGCGTGCCCGCGTTACTTCAATGAGGTGTTGATCGAGGTGAACTTCTTGTTCAGCGTCGAGCCGAGGTTGTTGACGACGGCGATGATCGCAAGCGCGATGCCGGCGGCGATCAGGCCGTACTCGATCGCGGTGGCGCCGGTTTCGTCGGCCAGGAAGCGGCGAATGGTCTGCATGGTCCTACCGGAATTGCAAAGGGGGCTGGCGAGGACTGTAATCCCCAGGAAGCGGGTTCCCCAATCCGGAACCGAGCTTTGCGTCAATTTCGAGTTAATCAGGTGATCGAAGCGGGCGGCTCCGCCGCCACACAAATCGCGGTTTTGTACGGGAATTCCGCGCTTCAGTTCTTCAGGACGATGCGGCCGACGACCTTGCCCGCGCGAAGCTGGTCGATCCATGTCTGGACCTCGCCCATCGGCTCCTCGCGCATCGGCGTCGGCTTGATCTTGCCGGCGCGGGCGAGCGCCATCAGCTCGTGGGCCTCGGTGAGCGTGCCGACCATGAACCCTTCGATGGTCATGCGCTTGTAGACCCACTGCACCATCGGCAGCGTGAACTGGCCACCCATCAGGCCGGAGACCACGATCTTGCCGCCACGTGCGGCGACGGCGACCGCGAAGGCCATGGACTTCTCGTTGCCGGCGAAATCGACGATCTCGTCGAAGCCGCCCTCGGTCTCCTTGAGGATGCGTCGGATGACTTCCGGTTCGGCCGGATCGTAGGCCACCGCTGCGCCGTTGTTCAGCGCGGTCTCGCGCGCGGCGCTGCTGAGGTCGGCAACCGTGATCGGCTGCTTGAACATGGCCTGCGCGAACGACAGGCCCATCATGCCGACACCACCGAGACCGATCAGCAGCAAATTGCGCTGGCGGGGACGGTCGACCAGGCGCTTGAGCGCGCCGTAGGCGGTGACGCCGGAGCACATCAGCGTCGCGGCCTGGTTGACGGGCAGCGGATCGTAATCGAGCAGATATTTCGCGTCCGGCACCAGCACGTGGGTGGCGAAGCCGCCGTCGATGGAGACGCCGAGGAAACGCTGCTTGGCGCAGAGATTCTCATCGCCATTGGCGCAGTCGCGGCACTGGCCGCAGCCGATCCACGGAAACACCGCCTTCTTGGCTCCGACGAGGCCGGCGGGCACGTCCGGGCCGACTTCGTCGACCACGCCCGCGATCTCGTGGCCGAGCGTGAAGGGCAGCGTCATGCCGCGCGTGGTGTCGAGCTTCCTGCCGCCGCCGAGATCGGCATAGCCATCCTGGATGTGCAGGTCGGAGTGGCAGAGGCCGCAGCGCTCGATGCGCACCAGCACCTCGCGCGCCTGCGGTTTTGGCGTGTCGACGATGGTCTCGCACAGCGGCGCATCGAACTTGACCAGGGACTGCCGACGCATCAACGCCATATTCTTTCCTCCGGAATTCCTGTTATTCAGCTTGCTTTCGTATATCCGCCAATTCACGCGCCATGGCAACAAAGCCGGAAATCGGAACGGTCTCCGCGCGCCGCGTCGCGTCGACGCCGGCCGCTTGCGCAAGCCGCGCGGGATCGGCGCCCAGCGATTTCAGGCTCTGGCGCAGCATCTTGCGGCGCTGGCCGAAGGCGGCGGCTGCGACCTGTTCGAGCAGCTTGCGATCGCAGGGCAGTGGTTCTGCGCGCGGCACAAGGCGCACGACGGAGGAGGTGACCTTCGGCGGCGGCACGAAGGCGGACGGCGCAATGTCGAACAGGATCTTGGTCTCACAGCGCCAATTGGCGAGCACGCCGAGCCGGCCAAAGGCCTCCTCGTCCTCGCGCGCGACGATGCGCTCGCCGACCTCGCGCTGGAACATCAGGACCATCATGTCGTACCAGGGCGGCCAGGGTTCGGTGGTGAGCCAGCCGATCAGAAGCTGGGTCGCGATGTTGTAGGGCAGGTTGGCGACGATTTTTGCCCGTTCGCCTGAGAGCAGCGGGCGCGGATCGAAGGTCATGGCATCGCCATGCACGATCTCGAGACGGCCGGGATAGCGCGCGGAAATATCCTCCAGCGCAGGGATCGCGCGCTCGTCATGCTCGATGGCGATGACGCGCCGGGCGCCGAGCGCGAGCAACGCGCGCGTCAGCCCGCCCGGGCCGGGGCCGATCTCGACGATGGTGGAGTCCTCGAGCGGAGCCGCCGCACGCGCGATGCGCGCGGTGAGATTGAGGTCGAGGAGGAAGTTTTGGCCGAGCGATTTGCGCGCCGACAAAGCGTGTTGGCGTATGACCTCGCGAAGCGGCGGGAGGTCGTCGATCGCGCTCATGGGATTTTCGCGGCCGCCATCCGGCTCGCAAGCTTCAACGCGGCGATCAGGCTTGCCGGATTGGCCTTGGCCGTGCCGGCGATGTCGAAGGCGGTGCCGTGATCGGGCGAGGTGCGGATGAAGGGCAGGCCGAGCGTGACGTTGACCGCGTCGTCGAAGGCCACCGTCTTGATCGGGATCAGCGCCTGGTCGTGGTACATGCAGACGGCGCAGTCGTAGCTGTTGCGCGCGGCTTCGTGAAACATGGTGTCGGCAGGGAGTGGTCCCTTTGCCTCGATGCCGTCGCTGCGCAACGCCTTGAGCGCTGGCGCGATCACGGTCTGCTCCTCATGGCCGAGCGAGCCGTCCTCGCCCGCGTGCGGATTGAGGCCGGAGATCGCGATGCGCGGCCTGTCGATGCCGAAGCGGGATTTGAGCTCGGTTGCGACGATGCGCACGGTCGAGACGATCAGCTCGCTGCTGAGCTGGGCCAGCGCATCGCGCAAGGAGACGTGAATGGTCACGGGCACCACGGCGAGCCGCGGCGACCACAGCATCATCACCGGCTGCGGCACGCGGCCGTCCTCGGCCGCAAGCTCGGCGAGGAATTCGGTGTGGCCGGGATGGCGGAAGCCCGCGCGATAGAGCACGCTCTTGGCGATCGGATTGGTGACGACGGCTCTGGCGCGGCCTTCGCGGACGTCAGTGACCGCCTGGCGGATCGAGGCGAGCGCGGCCGGTGCGCTCGATGCATCGGGCCTACCGGGCTCGGCGCTTGCACGCTCGCCGGTCGCAACCACCGGCAGGGCCTCGGCGAAGACGGATTCGGCCTCGCCGGCATCGACTTCGGCGATCCTGACGTCGGCGCCGAGCGCTTTCGCCCGGCTGGCCATCAGCGCCGCGTCGCCGAGCAGATAGAAGGCGGGCAGGTCGAGCTCGCGGCGCCTCAGCCAGGCTGCGATGGTGATGTCGGGGCCGATGCCGGCAGGCTCTCCCAGGGTCAGGGCGAGGGGCTTGGCCGAGTGCTTGATGGTCGGCCTGGCCATCAGCGGTTGCGATATTCGATCATCGCTGCCTTGCGGAGCTCTTCGAGATAGGTCTTCTGGGTCTTCTCGTACTTCTCCTGATACATCTTCTCGCGGACCTCGCGCTTCTTCGGCGTGTCGATCATGGTCGGCTTGCGCGAGCACAGCACCACCATCTCGATGCCCGCCTTGGTCGCCTCGGGCGCGGTCAGGTGGCCGATCGCGGTGTCGTCGAGCACCTTGCGCAGCGCTTCGGGCAGCTCTGCCGTGGTCTTGGTGACGGCGTCGCGGATGGTGGCGTTCGGCGTGGAGCGAAATAAGGAATTGGCTTCTTCGCAGCTTCCGACGCGCGCGCGGTATTGCTCGGCTTCCTTTTTTCGCGTCTCCAGGAACGCCGGTGACGAGCCGCGCGGCACGATCAGAACGATCGGCTGCATCTTGTATTCGGTGCCCTCGATCTGGAGCTTCTCGCTGCCGCCTTCCCGCACCTTGTCGGCGACGTCCTTCTCGCCGACCATCAGCTTCTCCTTGAAGCGGCCGCGCACGAGGCTGGTCCAGACCATCTCGGCTTTCATGCGGGTCTTCAGGGTCTCGGGGCGGACGCCCTTGGTCTCGAGCGATTTGGTGAGCTGGTCCGGCGAGATGCGCATGCGCTGCGCCATGCCTTCGTAGGACTGGTTGATGTCGGAGACACCGGGATCGACGCCGTATTTCTTGCCTTCCTTCATCTTCACCCTGTCGTCGATCAGCTCGTTGATGACCTCCTGACGGGCGGGCGTCTTCTGCGTCGTCAGCTGGTCGAGCTTGGAGCGCTGCTCAATGTCGAAATCGGTGATCGGATCGCCGTTGACCATCACGACGATGTTCTGCGCCCGCGCCGGCATGCCGGCCAGGAGCAGGACGAAGAGGACGAGGAGGAGGCGGAAGCCAGGCAATGGGGTCGTCATATTTGTCGCTCGCATGTCAGCCCCGGTGAACCTGCGATCGGGAACACGCGGCCGGCACCTTCAAACCGTTCACTGGAGGCCGCCGCCGGAACTGCTGGTCGTCGCCGTGTTCGCCAGCGTACGCAGGCCGATCTGGAACATGATCGCGTGGTTCAGCACGGGCGGCGCCGAGCCCGCGGAATAGCTATACGCAGTTACGTAGTTCAAGCCGAGCACAAAACAATCGTCGACGTAGCCGGCACCGAGCACATACTGGTTGATCTTGTTGGCCTCCAGGTCCCAGCGCGCCGAGCCTGTCACCACCCAATTGGCTGCGACCTTGATCGAGCCTGAGGTCAGGATGCCCTCGCGGCGCGTCAGATAGCCGAGTTCCGGCTGCGGCGCGTAATTGCCGTACATCATGCTGATCGACCAGCGGTTGAAGTTGGCGCGGCCTTCCGCCTCGAAGCGCTGGATGTTCCAGGTCTGCTCGTCCATGCGGGAGCGGACGCTGAACGTATAGGTGCTGTTGGGCGAGTAGGCGGCGCTCGCCACATAATCGGAGCGCGGCTTTTGCAGGCCGGAATCCAGGCCGGTGTTGATGGAATCCTGGACCGCGAAAGAGTTCATGCCGAACAGCTGGTAGGACTGGCCGAACAGCACCTTGACGGCGCCACCCCTGTCGAATTGCGTGGTGGACTGCACGCCGACATTGGCGCGGCCGCCGCCCTCGACGCGGTCGTAGCCGGAGAACTTGTCGACGCTGAACAGGTTCGATGCGTCGAACACCATGCTCTGCGCGTCCTCGTTGGGGAACTTGCCGGCATAGGTCTCGTTCGGCCGGATGATGATCTGCGCGATCGGCTCGACGGTGGTCGAGCCCCAAGGCTGAATGTTGATGAAGGGATAGCGGTATTCGAGGCCGACGGTCGGCATCAGGCGCAACGCCTGGGTGTCGCCGACGGGCAGGTAGTTCGACACGCCCGGCTGGTTCGAGATCGAGGAATTGATCGCGTCGGCGCGCAGAATGGCGAACGGCGTCCAGATCTCACCGAAGGGATCGGTGAAGGACTTGCGCCACTGCGCTTCGGCGCTCAGGCGGGTGTAGGTGCCGGGGAAGCCGCGCAGCAGGCACTGCGACGGCGTGCGCGCGAGCGGATCGGCCGACGCCGTCGCGCACAGGCTGTTGGTGTTGGCGAGCGTCGTGATCGGATCGAACACCGCGGTATCACGCGACAGGTTCACGAAATTGGTCTTGTAGCTGAACTCGCCGCCGAACACCGGATAGTTCAGCACGTTCGAATAGTCGATCACGGGGTAGACGACCGGCACCTGGCTCTGGTTGCCCGAGTAACTCAGCCAGTACATCGTGCGCGCGTCGAAGAAGCTGCGATTGCCGACACCGGTCAGATAGAGCTGCGAGATCGCATCCGTCGGCAGGTACAGGAACGATCCCAGCGGATCGCGATATTGCGATAACCGATAGTCCGAGAAGAAATAATAGTCGGACATCAGGACGCCTTCCCACCCCCAGACCCATTTGTCGTTCAGTGCGAACTGACCTTTGGTATCGACGGCGCCCCGGAACTGCTTGTCGCCGGGCTGGCCGGCAAGCGCGCTGCGGTCGAGCTGGTCGATACCGTAGACGCGGATCTGATAGGCGCCGTCCATCAGGCGCTGGCGGAATTCGGCCTGGAACAGCACGCCCTGCTTGGACGTGATGCGCGGGTTGAAGGTGGCGTCCATGTCGGGCGCGATCGCCCAGTAGAACGGAACCTCGACGCCGTAACCGAACGGCGTGTTCGACGTAAAGCCCGGCATCAGGAAGCCGGTCTTGCGCTTCACTGTCGGATCGGGCGTCGAGAAATAGGGCATGTAGGCGATCGGCACGCCGAAGAATTCGAGCTGCGCCGTCTCGAAATAGAGCATCTTCTCCTGCTGGTCGTGGATGATGCGCGCACCCTTGACCTGCCATAGCGGCGGCTTCTTCGGATCGTCCTTGCACGGCGCGCAGGCCGTGTAGACGCCGTTCTCGAACACCGTGTAGTTGCCGCTGGAGCGGTCGGCGCGGCTCGCGGCCATGCGGGTCTGGTCCGCCGTGTCCACGCGCAGCGAATCGACGAAGCCGTCACGGTAGTCGTCGGAGAGATCCATGATCTCGGCATAGGTGATCTTGCCGTCGGCATCCGTCATGCGGATGTTGCCTTCGGCATGGAGCCGCTTGGTCTTCTGGTCGTAGATGACCTTGTCGGCCTCGACGCTGGTGCCGTTGTAGAACAGCTGGACGTTGCCGACCGCGGAGACGCGCGAATTGTTGTAGTCGTAATCGACCTCGGTCGCCTGAACCAGCATCTGGTTGTCGTTGGCGGCCTTCGGCGGCTTCGGACGCGGCGGCAGCGGATTGTAGGTGTACTGCGCCGAGGCCGGCGCCACGGCTGCGACGTCGATCAGGCCGCCAAGCGAGGCAGCCGCGACGACAGCGAGCAGGAACCTGCGGACGGACAAGCCGCACCCGTTCGCGCGCACCAATGTGCGTCGCGTCAAACGAGACACGAGTCCGCGGTGGACGGCCGTCACTATCCGTCCTCCTGATACAGCAAGGCCAAAAAGCCGGTGAGGCCGCCCACCACCACGGGCAACCACGCCGCAGCGATCGGATGCATCAACTCAGCCTTGCTCAAATCTTCAGTCACTTTCGACAAAACGTAGAGCAGAAAGCCTGCGCCCACGCCACTCAAAACCATCTTCTGCACGCCGCCCATCCGGAAGAAGCGCAACGACACGGAGGCCGCGAGCATCACCATGGCCGCCAGCAAAAACGGCTGCGCCAGAAGCTTCTGATACTGGAGTCGGTATCCGGCTGTCGCGAAGCCCGAGCTTTCGGACGAACGGATGTAGCTCGGTAGTTGCCAAAAGGACACAGTCTCGGGTGTGGAAAAGCTGTTGCGGATCTGCGCCTCGGTCAGCGTGGTTGGAATTTCCAAAACGGCCTGGTCGACGGGCGGCGAATCCAGCGAGAAACGGCGCACGTCCCTGAACCACCAACGGCCGAGCGAGAGCGTCGCCTCGCGCGCCTCGACCCGCTCCTTGAAGTGCTGCTCTGTGTCAAACCGGAACAGCGTCAGTCCCGTGAGTCGGATGCCCTGCTGCTCGCTGCGCGCCGCGTTGATGATCGTCTCGCCGTCGCTGGTCTTCTGGTTGAGCCAGAATCCGGTGGCGTCCTGGATGCCGCCGCCGGGCGCCGAGCCGAACAGCTCGGCCTCCATGCGCTTGGAGAGCTCGCGCAGATTGGCCGACATCGGATTGTAGGCAACGGTGGCGATCACGCCGATCAGGAGCGCGCTGCCCAGCGCCGGCGAGATGAATTGCCATGCGGAGACCCCGGCGGCGCGCGCGACCACGAGCTCGAGCCGGCGGGAGAGGGCGAGATAGCAGGTCATGGCGCCGATCAGCATGCAGAACGGCGTCAGCTTCTCGAGGAGCTGCGGCACGCGGAACAGCGAGGTCTCGGCCACCATGACCGCGGAGGCGGATGCAAG
This sequence comes from Bradyrhizobium sp. 21, assembly GCF_023073335.1. GTDB lineage: Bacteria > Pseudomonadota > Alphaproteobacteria > Rhizobiales > Xanthobacteraceae > Bradyrhizobium. The sequence goes on along the minus strand of NZ_JADPJG010000011.1, from coordinate 67,527 downwards.
GCCTGAGGTCTTGCGCACCATCTCGATGTAATCGACCAGTACCAGCAGCAGGAAAATGCTGGCGAACACGCCAAGTGCTGCGACAACGAAACGGCCGGCGAAATAGCGCCCGAGTGTGTTGGTGAGCATGCTCATGCGGCGGCCGGCCGTCCGAACAGGCGCGCGATGCGCGCGTTCGACCTGTTGATGGCCTCCATGAGGCGAGCCGGCGGTTCGACCACGAGGCCGCCAATGATGATTGCGAGCCCCATGCCGATGGCACCAATGACCATCGCATATTGGACCAGCACCGCGGCCGGCGATTTCACGGCCATCACCGAGCAAGCGAAGCCAGCCATGCGCAGGCCGAACACTGCCAAGATCGAGGAGCCGATCGAGAAATTGCGGCTCTGGCGGGTGGTGCGAGGCGCACCCAGGAACGCGAAGGTCAGCACGGCAAAGGCGAACGGATAGATCGGCGCCAACAGGCTGTCATGCAAGGCCGAGCGGAACTGGCCGGGAATCTGCTTGTAGACGGGGTCGTCCTCGGACGGCGAGAGCAGCTCCCAGAGATAACGCTCACGGATGCCGAGGGTGACGTCGCGGCCCTGGCCCGAGAACTTCGACATGTCGAAGCCATAACGGCCGAACGCCACCAGCGCGGGATCGCGCTTGCCGGCCTCGAAGCGCTGGAGATTGCCGGTCTCCAGCACCAGGAACGATCCGGTCTCGTTCTTCACGACTTCGCCGTGCTCGGCGACGATCGAGACGCGCTCGTTCGGATCGCGACGATCGTCGATGAAGATGCCGGCGAGGATGCCGCCGGGCTGGCGCTCGCGAATCCGGATCGTCAGGTTCTTGTCGAGCTGGGCGAAGCGGCCGGGCTGGAGGATGTTGGTGAGCACGTCGGCGGTGATCTCGGCGTCCCACTGCTTGATCCGCCGCATGCCGTCCGGGGCGAGATAGGCCGCGATGAAGGCGACCAGCAGCGCCACCACGCAGGTGGCGTAGAAGAACGGATAGAACAGCCGGAACGGCGAGAAGCCGGCGGCATTCATCACGATGATCTCGGAATCGGTCGCGAGCTTGTTCAGCGTGTGCGAGATCGCGATCATCAGCGCGATCGGCGAGATGATCAGCACCAGGGCTGGCACGACGAGACTGGTGATGCCGAGGAAGGTCAGAATGGTCTGACCCTGGCTCGTCATCAGGTCGATGCCGCGCAACGCCTGCGTAATCCAGATCACGCCCGTGAGGCTGACCAGGACCAGCGCAAACGACGCGAGCGTCGTGCGGAAGATATACCTATCAATTGACCCCATGCGCTACCGCACGAATCCCACCAAGTCCCCAATGCCGGCCGGAATTCTGGCTGTCCAACCAATCCCCGCGAGGGGATCCCCAAGGTCGGCCAACCACCTCTTCCGCCGGCTTACTTGTCTCACTACCATCCCCTTGTTCCGTCAACAAAATGGCTGCCCCGTGGCACCCTCAATATATGGTTAATATTTCCCTCATTGTGGCATCACGGCCACGGCGGGTGCTTGGCATCTGCGCCGCCGCTGGCCCATAGTGGGGAAGGCTTAGTGAATCGCCGTTCAGGTCCGGCCCGTGCCGGGATCGCCTACGGGCAAAAAGCCGCATGTTTTGGAGGAGTTACTCATGTCCGATGCCATCAAGGTCGGCTTCGTCCCATTGTCTGCCGCCGCCCGTGGCACCCTGGTCGTGTTCTGCAACGACAGTCTGAAGGTCGGCCCGGCGACGGCCAAGGCGCTGGGCGGTGCCACCGAACTCGTGAAGCGGGCAGCCTCCGCCGCCGCCTTCAAAGGCAAAAGCGGCGCCGCGCTGGACATCCTGGCGCCGGAGGGGGTGAAGGCCACCCGTCTGATCGTGATCGGCGCCGGCAAGGCGGTCGGCCTGAAGGCGAACGACTTCCTCAAATTCGGCGGCGTGGCGGCGAGCAAGCTTCCCGCCGGGGCGGCGGCCATGACCATCATGGCGGAACTGCCCGATGGCGCCATGACCAGCGAGCAGGCGGTCGCGATCGCCTCCGGCCTGCGGCTGCGCACCTACAAATTCGACCGCTACAAGACCAAGAAGAAGGACGGCGAGGAGGGCGGCTCGCGCGCCGAAATCTCGCTTGCGGTCGGCGATGCCGCCGCCGCGAAGAAGACGTTTGTCTCGGCCGGGGCGATCGTGGACGGCGTGGTCATCGCGCGCGACCTCGTCAACGAACCGCCGAACGTGCTTTTCCCCGAGGAGTTCGCGCGCCGCGCAGGCCTGCTCCGCAAGCTCGGCGTCAAGATCGAGGTGCTCGACGTCAAGGCGATGGACAAGCTCGGCATGGGCGCGCTGCTCGGTGTCGGCCAGGGCTCGGCGCGGCCGAGCCGCACCGTGATCATGCACTGGGACGGCGGCAAGAAGGGTGAGGCACCGGTTGCCTTCGTCGGCAAGGGCGTCTGCTTCGACACCGGCGGCATTTCGATCAAGCCGGCCGGCAGCATGGAGGACATGAAGGGCGACATGGGCGGCGCTGCCTGCGTCGTCGGCCTGATGCACGCGCTCGCGGCACGCAAGGCCAAGGTCAACGTCGTCGGCGCCATCGGCCTCGTCGAAAACATGCCCGACGGCAATGCGCAACGCCCGGGCGACATCGTCACCTCGATGTCCGGCCAGACCATCGAGATCATCAACACCGACGCGGAAGGCCGCCTGGTGCTTGCCGATGTGCTCTGGTACGTCGCCAAGAAAACCAAGCCGAAATTCATGGTGGATCTGGCGACTTTGACCGGTGCGATCGTGGTCGCGCTCGGTACCGAGCATGCAGGCATGTTCTCCAACAATGACGAGCTTGCCGAGCGGCTGCTGGCCGCCGGCATCGAGAGCGGCGAGAAGGTCTGGCGCCTGCCGCTTGGCCCCGAATACGACAAGCTGATCGATTCCCAGTTCGCCGACATGAAGAACACCGGCGGCCGCCATGGCGGCTCGATCACCGCAGCACAGTTCCTCCAGCGTTTCGTCGACGGCACGCCCTGGGCGCATCTCGACATCGCCGGCACCGCCATGGGCGCGCCGAAGACCGACATCAACCAGAGCTGGGGAAGCGGCTATGGCGTCCGTTTGCTCGACCGTCTGGTCGCCGACCATTACGAGCGCAAATGACCCAAGATGCCTGAAGTGCTGTTCTATCATCTACAAAACATGACGGTGGAGAACGTGTTGCCGCCGCTTCTCGAGAAATCGCTCGAGCGCGGCTGGCGCGTCGTGGTGCAGTCGAATTCGCCGGAGCGTGCCGATGGACTCGACGCCCATCTGTGGACCTATCGTGACGATTCCTTCCTGCCGCACGCGACATGGCGCTTGAGCGACGCCGCCGATCAGCCGATCGTGCTGACGGTCGAGGAGGACAATCCGAACGGTGCCAATGTCCGCTTCCTCGTCGACAACGCCGCGCTGCCGCAGGACGCGCAGGGCTATGAGCGCATGGTGCTGCTGTTCAACGGCGACGATCCGGACGCGCTTGCGTTCGCCCGCAGCGCCTGGACGGATTGCAAGGCGCGGGGATTTGATGTCACCTATTGGCAGGCCGACGAGCGGGGCCGGTGGCAGAAGCGGAATTAGCAGCCGCTCGCAATTAATGATAATTTGCACTTTTCGGGCGATGATGGCTTTGGTCACCATCGTGCCGCAAAGTGATGTTGGGACAATCGCTTAGGGTCGGTCCTTCACACGGGGAATTTAGTTTATCGTGCGACATCAAAAGCTTCCCAGATCGCTCATAGTTGCTTTGGCTGCGGTAGCCCCGCTGGTCGCTGGCTGCTCGGGCGGGGCCGATATGTTCTCCAGGGATGCCCAGTGGTTCAACACGCCGAGCCGGCTGTTCATCCGCAACATCTCGATTGAGTCGCCGCCGCTGACCCCCGACAGGCCGGTTAGGGCCGAGGATCTGGTCGGCGCCGACGGGGGCTGTGCCGGCATGGCGCCGCCGCCCGGTCCGGCTGATGCCAATGCGTCGACGACGTCGCCCGCGCCCATGGGCGGCACCGTCGCGCTCGGCCACACCGAATGCGACGTGGTGCGCGGCATCGGCGCGCCCTCGAACGTCAACTTCTCGAATGATGCCGCCGGCAGGCGCGTTGCGGTCGTGACGTGGACGACCGGTCCGCGCGCGGGCATCTACACCTTCACGGCCGGCCGACTGTCCTCGATCGAGGGCACGCCGGAGGCGCCGGTGATCCCGAAGGCGGCCAAGCCGAAAGCGAAGAAGAAGTCGGCGGCTTGAGGCTCTGATGGCCGCGCCGATTACTGGATCGGCGCGATTCCCACCCGCCTGATCAGTTCCGCCCATCTCGGCGTTTCGACCCGGATCTCGGCGGCGAATTCGTCCGGCGTGCGTGTCACGGCTTCCATGCCGAGCGCAGCGAACTTCGCGCGCGCGGCCGGCGCGGACACTGCCTTCTGCGCCTCGTCGTGCAACATGGCGATCACCGACGCCGGCGTGCCGGCAGGCGCCATCAAGCCAAACCAGGCGGTGGCATCGAACCCGCGGAAACCGAGTTCATCAAGCGTCGACAGATCAGGAACGGCCGGTGAGCGCCGCAGCGATGTGATCGCCAGAGCGCGAAGTCCGCCGTCGCGGATCTGAGGCAGCACCGATGCGATGCTGCCAAAGAACATCGTGATGCGCCCGGCCGTGAGATCGCTCAACAGCGCAGCGCTGTCGCGGTACGGCACATGCTGAATCTTGATGCCCGCCATGGTCTGGAATAACTCGCCCGCCAAATGGGTGGAGGTGCCCACTCCCGCCGAGGCAAAAGTGAGCGTGCCCGGGTTGCGCCGCGCCAGATCGACCAGCTCCTGCACGCTTGCCGCCGGCACCTCCTTGTTCACGACCAGGAGGTTCGGCGCGATCGTGACCTGGGCCACGGGGACCAGATCCCGCGCCGGATCATACGGCAGCTTTGCGTAAAGAGACGGGTTGATGACGATCGCCGCATTGCCCGCCATCAGCAGCGTGGCGCCGTCCGGCGCCGATTTGGCGACGTGATCGGCTGCGATGTTGCCGCCCGCGCCCAGCATGTTCTCGACCACGACGGGTTTGCCCCATTTCGCCGTGAAGTGTTCGGCCAGGATGCGCGCCGCCACGTCGGGTGCGCTTCCCGGGCTGAAGCCCAGCACGATGCGAATGGTCGATTGCGGATATGTCGGCTCCGCTTGCAGCGGCTGCGTCAGCCACAGAAGCGAGATCAAAGCAGGCAGCAGCCGTAACATGCGTGGTCTCCAGTATTGCACGGCGGATCATCTGCGCAGGCCGATCGCTGGTCATCACCCCATGGGGTGATGACGGACGCCGTGCGCGGGACGCGCGGACGTTACACGGAGGGATCGAGCGTCTGGGCGATTTGGGCAACCGACTGCACCAGCTCGGCGTGGCCGCGGATCCCGATCTTGGCGTAAATCCGCTTGGTATGGGATTTGAGCGTGTTGGCACTGACGCCAAGTTTGGCCGCAGCCGCCCGCATGCCGCCGGTCTGCGCGAGCGTGTTCGCCACCCGCAATTCGGCCGCCGTCAGGCCGTGGCGGGCCGCCAGCAGCGCGCTCGCAGCCTCGCCGTTGCGCGATATGTCGACCAGGAGTGCGATCGCGACGGGGCTCGCGGTTGTGTGGTGCGACGGGTGATCGAACGCGCGGCCTTGCACGGGCGTCACGGTGATGCCGATGTCACCGCCGTTCGGCCGTGGCAGCCGGCACGTTCCCACGGCGCCGCTGCCGACGGTGTCCGCGAGGAGCGCGCGGATGGCGTTCACGACTGCTGGCGGGCCTGACGGGTCGCAGCCGGCGCGGAGCTGGAGCGAAAGTTCTACGGCCCGCGTTCGGGCCGCAGAATTTGCGAACAGCACGCGCTGGCCGGCATCGAAAGTGATGATTCCGGTCGACAATGCGTCGAGCGCGTCACGCTCTGCCTGTGCGGCCTCGCGGTAGTCGAGCATGCGCAATCGCAGCTCGCTGGCGCGGCGCAGATGCGGCAGCAGTGAATTCAAGATCGCGGCGTCACGTTCACTGAACGGTCCGCTCTTCTCGCTGCGTTCGACGTTGAGCGAGACCTGGAATTCCGGACGGCTCACCACGTTGACGATGAGGCCGTGCGCGAGGTCTTGCGGCCGCAGGACGTCGTCGTAGAAGGCGGTGCGCTTGAGTTGGGATAGCCCGATCAGGTCATCGGAATGCACCATCCTGCCCGCCGGGAAACGGCTCGACCGCATCCACGGATTGGTCACGTGAAAGAGTTCGTGGCGACGCTTGCACTCTGGATCGATCCGGCCGAGTTCGTGGAACGTGTACATTTCGCGATCGACGCGGTAGCCGTGGATCAGGGCGGCTGCGCTGTGGGTGATATCTGCGATACCTTCCAGTGCAGCGCTCCAGAGCGAGGGGTCGAGCACGGCGTCGTAGATCACGCCGACAAGCGCGTCTCGCCTCTGTTCAAAATCGACCGGCATCCGCGTTCCTCCGCAGCAGCACCAAGCTCGCCGATGCCGAAGCGATCCGCAAGCCGTTTGGCTTTGCTATTTGATGGAACCCTGCAGCGGCGCGGCGAGAATTGTCAGCCCGCCGCCTCGTCAAACTGCGTGCTCGCCTCGAGCCATTGCTCCTCGGCGCGCGCCAGCGCCCCGGCGGCATTCGCGCGCGCCTTCGACAATTGCGCGGCCTGCCTGGGGTCGCGGGTGAAAATGTCGGGCAAAGCGAGCGCGGTGTCGATCTTGGCGATGATGTCGGTGACGCGGGCGATCTCGCTCTCGGCTTCCGCGATGCGCTTCTTCAGCGGGCCGCGATTATCCGACTTCGGGCGCTGCGGCTTTTCGCTCGGGGCGCTGCGCTCGCGCGGAGGGGGTTCCGCATTGCGTGACGACAGCACCAGGCGGCGGTATTCGTCGAGGTCGCCGTCGTAATTGGTCACCGTGCGGTCGGCGACGATCCAGAGCTGGTCGGCGCAGGACTCGATCAGATAGCGGTCGTGCGAAACCATGATGACGGCGCCGGGAAATTCGTTGATCGCCTCCGCAAGCGCGGCGCGGCTGTCGATGTCGAGATGGTTGGTCGGTTCGTCCAGGATGATCATGTTGGGGCCGAAGAAGGTCGCAAGGCCCAGCAGCAGCCGCGCCTTCTCGCCGCCCGACAGTTTTGCAACCTTGGTGTCGGCGGCCTTACCGGAGAAGCCGATCGCGCCGGCGCGCGCCCGCACCTTTGCCTCGGGCGCATCGCCCATCAGCTTGCGGACGTGGTCGTAGGTTGAGGCATCCTCGTTCAATTCGTCGAGCTGGTGCTGGGCGAAATAGGCGATCGACAGCTTGTCGGCGCGGGTCACCTTGCCGGAGAACGGCGCCAGCCTTCCGGCGAGCAGCTTCACCAGCGTCGACTTGCCGTTGCCGTTGGAGCCGAGGAGCGCGATGCGGTCGTCGTTGTCGACGCGCAAGGTGACGCGGTTGAGCACGGGCGTGTTCGGATCGTAGCCGACCGTGGCGTTGTCGACGGCGATGATCGGCGGCGACAGGATTTTTTCCGGCGCTGGAAATGTAATCTCGCGAACGTCCTGGGTGACCAGCGCCCTGATCGGTTTCAGCCGTTCCAGCATCTTGACGCGGGATTGGGCCTGGCGCGCCTTGGAGGCCTTGGCCTTGAAGCGGTCGACGAAGGCTTGCAGGTGTGCGCGTTCGGCTTCCTGGCGCTTGACCTGCTTGGCGTCGAGCAGCTCGCGTGCGGCACGCTGCTCCTCGAAGGAGGAATAGGTGCCTTTGTAGAGCGTGAGCTTGCCGCGCTCCAGATGCAGGATCTGGTCGACCGAGCTTTCCAGCAGGTCGCGGTCATGGCTGATCACGATCACGGTGCGCGGATAATGCGCGAGGTGATCCTCCAGCCACAGCGTGCCTTCGAGGTCGAGATAGTTCGTGGGCTCGTCGAGCAGCAGCAGGTCAGGGGCGGCGAACAGCGTGGCGGCAAGCGCGACGCGCATGCGCCAGCCGCCGGAGAATTCGGCGCAGGGGCGGAGCTGGTCGGTGGCGGAAAAGCCGAGGCCGGAGAGGATCGCGGCGGCACGGCTCGGTGCCGAATGCGCGTCGATGTCGACCAGCCGGGTCTGGATCTCGGCGATACGGTGCGGGTCGGTCGCGCTCTCGGCCTCGGTGAGCAGGGCGTCGCGTTCGAGATCGGCCTTGAGCACGACCGAGATCAGGCTTTCGGGGCCGTTCGGGGCTTCCTGCGCCAAGCTGCCGACGCGCCACCGCGGCGGCAGGGTCACCGTGCCGTGCTCGGCCGCGAGCTCGCCCCGGATTACCTTGAACAAGGTCGATTTGCCGGTGCCGTTGCGACCGACCATGCCGACGCGCGCGCCGGGCGTGATCTGCACGGAGCCCTGGTCAATCAGAAGGCGTCCGGCGAGGCGGATGGAGAGGTCGTTGATGGACAGCATGCGGCCTTGTCACCGCAAGGCGCGCCGAACGCAACCCGTTTTTCCGTGACCCCTTATGTCAGTGCGAATCGCGGTCGCGCTGCTTCAGCTCGTCCATAAGCTGTTCGAGATGGGTCGGGAGCCGGGGTTCGGGGCGCAGGCTCTGCTGGAGCCGCTCGCCCACAGCATCGCAAATCGAGCGGCTGGTGCGCCGGTCGATCTGTTCGCTGTCACTGGCAAAAAGGCCCGCCATCGTAGGGTTCCGTGTTCTCAAGGGAGCGACACGGTACCAAGTCCTTGGCCCCCCAAATGGTTTCGCCACTCGCGGAGATTGCCCTGCATTCTAGCAAAAATTGTATGAGGCCGCGCAATGTCCTCGTCCAAAGACGACGCCCAAGACAAAGCCCAAGACAACGCCCAAAAGCCAAGACAAAGCCCCGGCGCAGGGGAACGCCGGGGCTTCGCTTGGAAGGTACCTTGGGGGGCTCAGGTACCCTTGGAAAGGTGCTGTTGGAAAGGTGCTGTTGGAAAGGTGCTGTTGGAAAGGTGCTGTTGGAAAGGTGCTGTCGGGCTCAATAGCAGCGGTTGATCAGGCGCCAGCGGGGTCCCCAAGGGGTCGGGACCAGCCGGCGTACATAGCAGCCGCCGCCATAACCGTAGGAGACGGGGACGCCGGCATAGAAGCGCGGTCCACCCCAGCCGTAGCCGCGATGCCAGCCACCGCCGCCGCCGTGCCAGCCCCAGCCGCCACCATGCCAGTGAGCGGAGGCGGAGGTCGGTGCCAGCGCGGCACCCAGCGCAACCGCGGCGACCGCGGCAAGCGAAAGTTTCCTCAACATGGTGATCTCCTCAAAACTGCCGGCGCGGGGCTATCGCGCCGATGGAAAGGCCGCCGAAACGCTCTGCCTGATCATCAGGCTTCGGTTTCGATGGACCCGACCTTACGCCGGACAAGCTGAACCGAAGCCTGACAAGGGCTTCAGACTGGGTTCATCTGAGTGAAATTGTCGTAATCCATGCTGGAATTGGAGCTGTGCGCCTGCGGCGAAGCGCCTGTGAGGGCCGTTCCGGCGGTCGCTTGCCGTCCGGCGACGGCGCCGATATAAGCCCGGCAACTCCGAACCACCGCTTTCTTCCCAAGGACAAGATATCATGGCCATCGAACGCACTTTCTCGATCATCAAGCCCGACGCCACCGCGCGTAACCTGACTGGTGCGGTTAACGCCGTGATCGAGAAGGCGGGCCTGCGCATCGTCGCGCAGAAGCGCATCCGCATGACCAAGGAACAGGCCGAGACCTTCTATGCGGTCCACAAGGCGCGGCCGTTCTTCGGCGAGCTCGTGGAATTCATGACCTCGGGCCCCGTGGTCGTCCAGGTGCTGGAAGGCGAGGGCGCCGTCGCCAAGTATCGCGACGCGATGGGCGCGACCGATCCGGCCAAGGCGGCCGACGGCACCATCCGCAAGCTCTACGCAAAGTCGATCGGCGAGAATTCGGCGCACGGTTCGGATGCGCCGGAGACTGCCGCGGTCGAAATCGCCCAGTTCTTCTCGGGCAACGAGATCGTCGGCTGAACTTTCAGCCGGTCAGTTAAAGCCGCGGGGCGAAAGGACGTATTGTGAACTGGCTCTGGCAGATCTTCGATCCCGCTACGATCGGGGCATTTTTCACCCAGTTCCGCGTCGAGATGGCCGAACCGACCTTCTGGGTTGCAGTCGGCAAGATCATCTGGATCAACATCCTTTTGTCCGGCGACAATGCGCTGGTGATCGCGCTCGCCTGCCGCGGCCTCAAGCCGCGGCATCGGCTCTGGGGCATGATCCTCGGTGCCGGCGCAGCCGTGGTGCTGCGGATCATCTTCACGGGCATCGTCGCGAGCCTGATGGAGCTGCCATACCTCAAGCTCGTCGGCGGTCTTGCGCTGATCGTGATCGCGGCGAAGCTGCTGGTGCCGGAACAGGAGGACGAGGACGGCGTCGAGTCGGCCTCGCATCTGTGGCAGGCGGTGCAGATCGTCGTCGTCGCCGACATCGTCATGAGTCTGGACAACGTCATTGCGGTCGCCGCCGCCGCCAATGGCAGCGTGCCCTTGCTGGTGCTCGGTCTTGCCATCAGCGTGCCGCTGATCGTCGCCGGTGCGGCGCTGATCATGGCGCTGCTCGCAAAGCTGCCGGTTCTGGTGTGGGCTGGTGCTGCGCTGCTCGGCTGGATCGCGGGCGAGGTGATCGCGACCGATCCCGGCATCGCGCCCCGGCTGCACACGCTGTTCGACGGTCCGTTCGGCGCCTCGCTGGACACCATGCTCGGCGCGTTGCGCATCCCGCCGCAATTCGCCCATGGCGGCGGAGGCGGCGAATATCTGTGCGCCGCTCTCGGCGTCGTGGTTGTGCTGGCGGTCGGCACGATCTGGCGCCGGCGCAGCCTCAGCGCGGCCGCGCTCGAGACGTCCGAGCGCCACGCCAAGGCTTCTGCCGAGTAGAAGGCTTCTGCCGAGTAGAAGGCTTTGGCGGATAATTGTCTACCGCCGCACGATCGAGCCGGCACGGTTGATCAACCGGGCGAGTGCGCGGAAGCGACTGCCGACGCGGTCCGCGACGAGATCGCCGAGGCGGTGCTCGAACACCAGCATCAGCTTGCGGCCCAGACTGCGGAAATGCGTGGCGGGCAAGACGCCCGGACGCGCCGCCGAGATCAGATGCGCGACGCGGAAGGCCGCGCCCAAGAGGCGGGCGCGTTCGAGCTGCGCCGGCGTCAGCAGTTCCTGCATGTTGACCGGCGGCTGGTTCTCTTCGCTCAGCCCCGCATAGCGATAGAACACGGACAGGCCGACGAAGGCGCGCTCGGTGTGGGTGATCGCGCCGAAATTGCCGTTGACGACGAGGCTGAGCGTCTGCTCGCCGCGATGATCGGGATGGACGCGCCAGCCGATGTCGGACAGCAGGCATGCGGCGTGGCGCAGGCGGCGGTCCTCCGCGGTCTCACGCAGCTTCACCACGCGCGCGAGGCGGTCGGTCCAGGCGATCAGCTCGCGCGCGTGCTTGGCCGAACGCGACAGTAGCTGGTTCAGCTCCTCGGCCGCGCAGATCAGTCCGTCCTTGTTGCGTTCGGACTCCGACAGCTTTTCGTGCAGCAGGCCCTCGCGCACGCCGAAGGTCGAGAACACGATGGTCTTGGGCTTCGCCACGCGGATGATGTGCTCGAGCACCAGTGCGGCGTAGGTGAGGAGCGGGCGCCGGGCGTCGGCGACGATCTCGATGTCGGCGAGCATGTCGGCGGCCGCGAGCCGGCGCAGGCGCCGCGAAAAGTCGAGCGCCTCGGCGGCCGTAATCGAATAGCCGTGCATCACCTGGAGCGGATAGCCGCTCTGGATGATGTGGATGCGCGCCAGCGCACGCCAGGTGCCGCCGACGGCGTAGAAGCTGCGGCCGCGGCCGGCGGTGAGTTGCGGCACCTCGTCGATCGCCTCGCGCACGATGCGGTCGGCGCGTTTGAGCGATTTATGCGCGAGGTCCTGGAGCGCGAGGCCTCCGAGCGGCAGCGTCACGCCGCTGCGCACGCTGTTCTTGCGCACGTCGATCAGTTCGAGCGAGCCGCCGCCGAGGTCGCCGACGACGCCGTCGGGGTGATGGATGCCCGAGATCACGCCGAGCGCCGACAGCCGCGCCTCGCGCGGGCCCGACAGGATCTCGATCTTCACCGCGCAGATGCGCTCGGCTTTCGCGATGAAGTCGGCGCCGTTGGAGGCGTCGCGGCAGGCGGCGGTCGCGATCGCAAACACCCGTCCGACCTGCATCACCCGGCACAGCGCGCGAAACCGCTGCAGCGAGGTCAGCGCCTTGTCGACTGCGTCGGGCGCGAGCAGGCCCGTGCTCTGCACCTCGCGCCCGAGGCCGCACAGCGTCTTCTCGTTGAAGATCGGAATGAGGCTCCGCGTCAGTCCCTCGTAGACGACGAGACGGACCGAATTGGAGCCGATATCGATGACCGCGACGCTCGAGCCGCGCTTGCGCGGCCGCTTCACGTCGAAGATCCTGGATCAGGATTGATGACGTTCATTACGGCGCGTGAGGCGGCGCGGCGAGGATTCCTTGAGCGACTTACCACGGCCAGACAGACTCGGATTTGTCATGAAGTAGTTGTGGACGTTGAAAGGCTCCTCGCCCTTCGCGGTCTTCATACGCGTTGAGGACCCGTCCGGCAACAATTGCCAGCTCTGTTCATTGTCCTTGAGATTCGCGACCATGATCTGTTCGAGAACCTGCTGATGCACCGTGGGATTTTGCAGCGGACAGAGCACCTCGACGCGGCGGTCGAGGTTGCGCGGCATCATGTCGGCCGAGGAGATATACACAGCCGCTTTGGCGCTCGGCAGGCCCTGGCCCATGCCGAAGCAGTAGATTCGGCCGTGTTCCAGGAAGCGTCCGATGATCGACTTGACGCGGATGTTCTCCGACAGGCCGGGAATGCCGGGCCGCAGGCAGCAGATGCCGCGCACCACGAGTTCGACCTGCACGCCGGCCTGTGAGGCCTCGTAGAGCGCGTCGATGATGTCGGGATCGACCAGTGCATTCATCTTCATCCAGACCGCACCGGGTCGGCCGTGCCGCGCATGCGCGGTCTCGCCCTGGATGTGCTCGATAATGCGCTTGCGCAGGGTCAGCGGCGACACCGCCATCTTTTCCAGATCGCTCGGCGCTGCATAGCCGGTGATGAAGTTGAACACGCGCGCAGCGTCGCGGCCGATGGTCGGCTCCGAGGTGAAGTAGGAGAGGTCGGTGTAGATACGCGCCGTCACCGGGTGGTAGTTGCCGGTGCCGGTGTGGACATAGGTGGTGAGGCCGCCGCCCTCGCGGCGCACCACCATCGAGAGTTTTGCGTGCGTCTTGAGTTCGAGGAAGCCGTAGACGACCTGGACGCCGGCGCGTTCGAGGTCGCGCGCCCAGCGGATATTGGCCTCCTCGTCGAAGCGCGCCTTCAGCTCGATCAGCGCGGTGACGGATTTGCCGGCCTCGGCGGCTTCCACCAGCGCGCGCACGATCGGCGAGTTGCTGGAGGTGCGGTAGAGCGTCTGCTTGATGGCGACGACATCCGGGTCGCGCGTCGCCTGCTGGAGAAACTGCACCACCACGTCGAAGGATTCGTAGGGGTGATGGACGACGAGGTCCTTCTGCCGGATCGCGGCGAAGATGTCGCCACCGTGCTCGCGCACGCGCTCGGGATGGCGCGGCACGTAAGGGGTGAATTCGAGATCGGGCCGGTCGAGACGGGTGAGCTGCGAGAGCTCGTTCATGGCCAGTACGCCGTCGACCAGGAACACCTCGTCGTCGGCGGCCGACAGCGCATGCTGCACGAAGCTGCGCAGCTGCTCCGGCATCTTGGCGTCGATCTCAAGTCGGATCACCGAGCCGCGGCGGCGGCGCTTCAGCGCAGTCTCGAACAGGCGGACGAGGTCTTCGGCCTCTTCCTCGATTTCGAGCTCGGAATCCCGGAGGATGCGGAAGGCGCCCTGGCCGTGGAGATTGTAGCCGGGGAACAGGCGGTTGATGAACAGGGCGGTCGCCTGTTCCAGCGTGATCAGCCGGACGACCTTGCCGTCGGCCGGCAGACGGATGAAGCGGTCGATCTTGCCGGGCATGCGGATCAGCGCGTTCATCTGCTTGCCGTCGGCGGCGCGCGTCAGCTGGAGCGCCATAGTGAAGCCGAGGCTCGGGATGAACGGGAACGGGTGCGCCGGGTCGATCGCGAGCGGCGTCAGCAGCGGGAACACGTTGTTGAGGAAGTAGTCCTCGATCCAGGCTCGTTCCGTCTTGGTGACGTCCTTGCCCTCAACGAGCACGATGCCCTCGTCGGCCAGCGTGCTGCGAAGGTCGCGCCAGATCGCCTGCTGGTCGGAGGCAAGCTGCGAGACGGTCCGGTTGATGAGCGCGAGCTGCTCGGACGGCGTCAGGCCGTCGGGGCTGCGCTCGGCAATGCCCTCGCGCACCTGGGCCTTGATGCCGGCGACGCGGACCATGAAGAACTCGTCGAGGTTATTCGCTGAAATCGACAGGAATCGCACCCGCTCCAGCATGGGGTGACTGGCGTTGACCGCTTCCTCCAGGACGCGGCGGTTGAAATGCAGCCAGGAGAGCTCGCGATTGATGAACCGCTCGGGGCTCGATGCGATCGCCGGCAGGCCTTCGGCTTCGGAGGCTTTTTCTTTAACTTCAACAGCTTGCGCAGAGTCCATCAGAAGTCGGTCCATCCAGTTCGCCCCAATTTGCGGCGTATGCGCAAAACCGGCGGGAGCATGTGTTAGAGCGATGACGTTTCGATGACATTGACGTTCCGCCGCGGCGCCGCGTCAAGCGGTCTTGCTCAGACATCCCGCAGCAGCTCGGCGGCCAGCGCCCGGGTGACGGGGCGGCCGAGCCGCAGGGCCTCGCTATCCAGCAGTTCCACGGCCGCCCGGGCGGCGGCCGAGGACCGCTCCAGGCGAGTGGCGAGGTAGCTGACCACGCTCTCGTCCACGGCGAGCTGGCGGTCGGCGCAGAATTTGACGATCAGGCCGCGGAACAGCTGGTCGTCAGGGGGCAACAGCGAGATAACAGGCACGGCGCGCAGCCGCGAGCGCAGGTCGCGAAGCTCGATATCGAGCGATACCGGCATCTCGCGGCCGGTGAAGAGGACGTAGGCGCCGTCCTCGCGGGCGAGGTTCATCAGATGGAACAGGGCGCGCTCGTCGAATTCCTTCGCCTTGAGATCCTCGACCACCAGCGCACCGGTGGCGAGCGCGCCCGGGACGGCTTCGGCGGTCAGCCCATTTGCCGTGGTCGAGCGGGCGCCTGAAGCCTCGGCCCAGATCGCGGCGAGGTGGCTCTTGCCGCTGCCTTCAGGGCCGGCCAGCCACATGATCGGGTTCGGCCATTCCGGCCAGGCGTCAATGAGGGCAAGACCGGCGGCGTTGGCGGGGCCTTCGAGGAAATTGTCCCGGCTCAGGCTTTCCGCATGCGGAAGCGAAAACGCCAATTGTCGGGGGTGAACGCGGCCTGGCACGCTTGCTTTGCTCCATGCCGGCGTGCCGGCTTCGTTGGATGAGATTCGACTTCATCGAGCGGGAGTTGGCCTTTTGCGGGGCCGCATCCCAACTCATTTCGCCTCGATAGGGGTGCTTGGCCTCCTACTTGGCCTCCTACTTGGCCTCGATCGTGCTCATGTGCCGCAGCCACTCGACGAGATAGAGCGACACGGAAGAAAGCGTGAAGACCGTGACGAGAACCATCAGGATTATATCATAGGGCGCCGGCTTGAAGCCGAAGGCGAGGGCGGCCAGCACCAGCGCGGCGTAGCCAACCTGCGCCACCGTGTTGAGCTTCGACACTTTCGATGGCCTCATCTCGACCGGCTTGTCGAACAGCCAGGATACGATCACGGCTGTGACGATCATGATGTCGCGCGAGACCACCAGGATCACGATCCAGCGCGGAATGTCGCCCCAGATGCCGAGCGACAGGTAAATCGAGACCAGCAGCGCCTTGTCGGCTAGCGGGTCGAGCAGGGCGCCGAGCTCGCTCGTCATGTTGAAGCGCTTGGCCAGGAAGCCGTCGACGGCGTCGCTGATGCCAGCAATCAGGAAGACGGCGAACGCCACCTCCATTTGGCTCGACACGATGGCCCAGACGATGATCGGGACCAGCATGATGCGGCCCAAGGTAATGATATTTGGAATACTCACGCGGCGCTTCCCGGCACCCGGCCTGACCTCGAATCCGGCCCATTGGGGGCTGAACCGGTTGATATCTACATAGTATAGGGCGGGGCGTCATGCGAGCCATTGCGCGTCCCCGGAATTCGACGTAACCAGCCGCAAACCCACTGGAAATCGGGCATGACCGACCGCAAAAACGGCCTCACTTACGCCGATTCAGGCGTCGATATCGATGCGGGCAACCGCCTGGTCGACCTGATCAAGCCGATGGTGCGCGCCACCGCACGGCCGGGCGCCGACGCCGAGATCGGCGGGTTCGGCGGCCTGTTCGACCTCAAGGCGGCCGGCTTCAAGGATCCCATCCTGGTCGCCGCCACCGACGGCGTCGGCACCAAGGTCAAGATCGCGATCGAGACCGGCCTGCATGGCGGGATCGGCATCGACCTCGTCGCCATGAGCGTCAACGATCTCGTGGTGCAGGGCGCCGAGCCGCTGTTCTTCCTCGACTATTTCGCTTGCGGCAAGCTCGATCCGGAGGCGACCGCGTCGATCGTCGCCGGGGTCGCCGAAGGCTGCCGCGAATCCGGCTGCGCCCTGATCGGCGGCGAGACGGCCGAGATGCCCGGCCTCTACAAGGACGGCGACTATGACCTCGGCGGCTTTGCCGTCGGCGCCGCGGAGCGCGGTACGCTGCTGCCGCGCAAGGACATCGCCGCCGGCGATGCCGTGATCGGGCTCGCCTCGTCGGGCGTCCACTCCAACGGCTTCTCGCTGGTGCGCAAGATCGTGGAACAATCCGGCCTCGGCTTCGAGGCGCAGGCGCCGTTCTCGCCGGTGATGACGCTCGGCGGCGCGTTGCTCGCGCCGACGCGGCTCTATGTCAAATCCTGCCTGCGCGCGATCCGCGAGACCGGCGCGGTGAAGGGCCTTGCCCACATCACCGGCGGCGGTTTCACCGACAACATCCCGCGCGTGCTGCCGAAAGATCTCGGCGTCGGCATCGATCTGGCGCGCCTGCCGGTGCTGCCGGTGTTCAAATGGCTGGCCGCCCAGGGTGGCATCGCCGAGCTCGAATTGCTGCGCACATTCAACTGCGGCATCGGCATGATCGCGATCGTCGAGCCGGACAAGGTCGACGAGGTCGTGCGGGTCTTCACCGACGCCGGCGAGAGCGTGGCGCAGCTCGGCATTGTGATCCCGGCCGAGGGCGAGCACCGCGTCGTCTATAACGGCCACCTCGATCTGGCCCTGTGATGAAGCGCCGCGTCGCCATCCTGATTTCCGGCCGCGGCTCCAACATGTCCGCGCTGATCAGGGCGGCCGCCGCACCGGATTTTCCGGCGGAGATTTCGCTCGTCATCTCGAACAAGGCCGATGCGCTAGGGCTCGAAAGGGCCAAAGCGAGCGGCGTGACGACGCTGGTGATCGAGAGCAAGCCGTTCGGCAAGGACCGCGCCGGCTTCGAGAAGGTGCTGCAGGCAGCGCTCGATCAGCACGGCATCGAGTTGATCTGTCTCGGCGGCTTCATGCGGCTGTTCACAGCCGAATTCACCAAGGCCTGGTATGGGCGGATGCTCAACGTCCATCCCTCGCTGCTGCCGTCCTTCCCGGGACTTGACCCGCATGGGCAGGCTTTGCGCGCCGGGGTCAAACTATCTGGTGCGACAGTGCACTTCGTCATCCCCGAGACCGACGCCGGTCCGATCGTGATGCAGGGCGCGGTGCCCGTCAGCGACCACGATACCGGGGACACGTTGTCGGAACGCATCCTCGAAGTCGAGCACCGCATCTATCCTGCGGCACTGAGCTTGCTTGCGACCGGCAAAGTCCGGATCGAGGGCGATGTGTGCAGGACGGCGGGCGGTGGGGCGTCGGAGAATTTTCTGATTGCGCCGGTTGTGAGCTGAGGCGGCGAAGCGCACGCGTTCATTGTGGTCACACACACAAAAACCCCCGGCAGAGCCGGGGGCAACGTCATGATCTCTCGCACCAAGGCTTGAGAGAAATCAGGAAACCTTGAGGTTTTCCGCGGATGCTTTGCCGCGGTTCTCCACGAGGTCGTATTCAACCACCTGGTTTTCATTGAGGGTGGAGAGTCCGGCACGCTCGACGGCGGAGATGTGGACAAACACGTCCTTGTCGCTGCCGTTCGGCTTGATGAACCCATAGCCCTTGGTCGGGTTGAACCATTTGACGGTGCCCTTTTGCGGCATCCTCAGTCTCCTCCGCTAGATACAAAAACGACGCGGCCGCTTTTCGCGTGCCACGCCACAAACGGGCTTCCGGTAGTCTGTTCGAGTCTTGAGTCTCAATGTCGCGAAACGCACAGTCGAGCGGCCAATTCCGATTGTGTCCGATATTGCAACATGAAAATCGCCGGTTAGCAAGCCGCGCGCGAATTTCAAGTCTGGGCCGGGTGCCGTCATCTGCAATTTGCGACCTGTGGCCAGGGAACCACAATCGACGCCAATCGCCTTGGCGGCGAGGTGTGGACCGGTTGACCCTCGGGGGCACTTCAGCACAAATCGTCGCATGCATAGTGGCCCGTGTTGCATTTTTGCGCGCCGCCATTTTGCTTTGGGATTCATCGTCATGCGCTGCAGATTGCAGCTTTCCGGGACACGGCTGGTGATTGGCGGAGACCGGGTTCGTCGGACGACGGCCAAGATCGCAAGTGCAATCGTGTTTGGCTTGGCGACGACGGCAGCTCCCGTTCTCGCTCAGGTCGCCCCGCCGCTGCCACCGCCACCGCCTCCCACGCCGTCGGCCACCTCCACCAATTACGACCAGTCGGCCGGCAACGGCGCGCTCAATCTCGGATCGAATTTCCTGGAGCGGCTCGGCAACCAGGCATCGGGCGGCGTCAACCGGGCGTTCCGGACCAATCCCGGCGGCGGCGGCGCATCGGCGGCCGCGGAAGATCCGCGCTACCGCACCTGGTTTGAAGGCTACGGTATCTCGGTCCGGACCGATGCGCAGGGCGACTTCGTCGGCGACAAGCGGAAGACGGTTGGCGGTGTCGCGGGCTTTGGCGCGCGGCTCGCACCGGGTGTCAATCTCGGCTTCTCGGTCGACCAGAGCCACACCGACATCGATGTACCGCTCGCACTTCAATCCGCGACGCTGGACCTGACGCAACTCGGCTTCAGCGGCTCCGTCGACAAGGGCCCCTGGACCTGGGGCTTCGCGGTGGTGCACGGCTTCGGCAAGGTCCGCTCCAGCCGGGATACCGGCCTGGGACTTGCGACAGCGGGGTATCGCGCCGCAGTCGACGGCGCGCTGACCGAGATCAGCTACTACTGGACCAAGGACCAGATGCGCATCGTGCCCAAGGGCGCACTGGAATATGTCCGCGCCACCAGCGTCGCGTTCCAGGAGGTTGGCGGCCTCGATCCACTCAATGTCGGCTCGACGGCGCTGTCTCGCGCGCGCGTCATGATCGGGGCCGAGATCGGGCGCGACTTCATCTTCGACCAGAAGATCCTGGACGTGTCCGCCTACGGCAAGTTCGTCGACAATTTCCATCAGAACCTGGGATCGGTGCAGGTCAGCCTCGGGACCCAGAGCATCGTCGTGCCCGGCATCGGCGAGAGCCGCTATGGCACGGATGCAGGCGCCTCGGCCTCGCTCAGCCTGACCAACACGGCGCGGCTCTACGTCAACTACGACGGCAAGTTCCGCAACGAGCTGACGTCGCACCAGGGCACGGTCGGCTTCGAATATCGGTGGTGAGGCGAAGCCTGCCCACGTCCGCCCAGAGCAGGGTCCGGAAAACTGCGAAGCGGTTTTCCGAAAGGATCATGTTGAAGCTTTAAGTCGGCATTGCCGCGACATAGCCGGTCAATCCAAAGCCCTCGCGCGCGGCGGTCATCATCGGCGCCAGCGCGTTGGGGTGAATGAACTCGTCGCGGAAACAGGGATGGATCTTGGGATCGAAGATTTTCTTCAGCCAATCGACCACGATCTTGTGACGCTCGGAGGCGCGGAACTCCTTGTGATAGGTGAGCCAGAGATCGGCGTGGTGGCTGACGCCGAGATCGACGGCAACGAGCGGGGCGCCGAGCGCGATCGAGACCGTCGGCAGGAACCCGATGCCGGCGCCGCGCTCCACTGCATAGAGCACGCCGACCGAGGAATTGGTCTTGATTCCGACAATGCCCTCGAGCGACTTCAGTCCGAGCACGCGGGCATAGGCGCCATCGTCGACCTGCGGGGCGCTCTGCTTGATGATGCGGTGGTTCTTCAGCTCGGCCAGGCTCGCCGGCACGCCGTAGAGGTTTTCGTACTCCTTGGAGACGAAGGGATAGATGTGCAGCCGGCCGAGCTTGGCGACGATCAGATCGGGATTGGTCGGCGGCTCGAGCTGGATCGCGATATCGGATTCGAGCCGCGCGACGTCGGCCTGTTCCATCGCGCAGCGCAAGTCGACGGTGATCTTGCGATAGGTCTTCTGGAAGTCGATCAATCGCGGCAGGATCCAGAAATTGCCGGGGCCTTCCGTCACCGCGACGCGCACGGTGCCTGACATGTCGTTCGACGATCGCGAGGCACGCCGGAACACGTTGAAGGCATGACGCTCCATAAGCGCGACGTCGGCGATCATCGCGCTGCCTTCGTCGCTGAGCGTGAGCCCGCTCTGGTCGCGCAGGAACAGCTTGCAGTCGATGCTCTCCTCGAGCCGGTCGATCCTGCGCATCAGGGTGGTGGAGGTGAGCCCGAGCTCCTCGGCGGCGTTACGGAAACTTTTATATTTTGCGCAAGCTAAAAACAGTTTCAAATCGTCCCAGGACGCATCCAGGGCTTCTTCACGGTGCTGCATCATCGCAGCACCCCGGTGCAATAACTGCTGCATACTCCTGATCCCCAGCCGCTAAGCTCTTGGTCATAGCGGGGCACGAAAGCCGCGAACGATAGAGGGGTGACATGGGTATGGAAAGGGGCTCGTTTGCCGCAAGGCATGATTTCGACGCGCTGCCGCTCAATCCGGATGTCGACGTCCGTCGCGCCCAATTTTCCGAAATAGCCGCGCTGTCGCAGTTGGCGCACCGGCTGGTGCCGGGTGTCCGGATCGGGGCGGCTGAGCTTGCAAAATACTTCGCCTTCGATCCCGAGAGCATCCTGACTTTCAGCCGGAAGGGCAACCTCGTCGGCGGCATGGCCTTCCTGTTTCTCAACGATCGCGGGCATGATGCGCTGCTGCTCGACGAGATCTGCCTCACCGCGCCGGAGACGCGCCATCTCGCCTCCGCGAAGGAAGACGTTTCCGCCATCTACATCTGGGCGATCGCGGCGACGGGGCGCGGCGTCGCCGGTCTCGGCAAGGCCGCGGCTCATCTCAGACAGGTAAGGTTTCGCAACGCGGATTGCTATGCGCAGCCGTCAACCGTGGCCGGACGCGATATCATGAAGGCGACAGGCTTCGAGCCCATTCCAAGCTTCCAACCCGATCTCTGGTGCTACGAGCGGCCCTGGCATCGGCAGCCGATGCGCATGCCGGGCGCGATCATCCAAGCAAGGAGTTTTGCAGATGCACGGTACTAGGATTCCTCTCGCGAAGCCGGATTCCCGCGCTATCAGCATTCGCCTCGCACGCGATCTCAGCGACCTCATGCTGGTCACCTCGATCCGCTCGGCCGTCTATCTCGCCGAGCAGGATTGCCCGTTCGATGAGGAGTTCGACGGCAACGACATGGTTGCCGCGCATTTCATCGGCTATGTCGGCAACGAGCCTGCGGGCTGTCTGCGGGTGCGGTTCTTCGGTGATTTCGCCAAGGTGGAACGGCTTGCGGTGCGGCACCAATATCGGCGCTCGCGCGTCTCGTTCAAGCTGGTACAGGCGAGCGTCGACTACGTGAAGCGCAAGGGCTTTCGTAAGATCTACGGCCAGGCGCAGGACCGGCTGGTCGATTTCTGGGCCCATTTCGGCGCCAAGCCGCTTGGCCACAATCGCAAGATCACCTTCTCCGACTTCTCCTACACGGAAATGCTGCTGGAGATCGAACCGGGCCCGGATGCCATTACGCTGGACAGCGATCCGTACGTGATCATCCGCCCCGAAGGGGATTGGGACCGGCCGGGCGTGCTCGACGCCTCGGCAGGACGGGCCGTGACGTCGCCGCTGCGGGACGTCGCGCTCGCTGGCCGTTGAAACTGGTGCAGCTGCGCGCAAAACCATGCTGGTTTCCATCACCGACGATCCGCCGATCCTGGTCTGCGCGGATCTCCAGGCCGAATATCTGACCCCAGGACGCCGCCACGTCATCCTCGACGGCGATGCAGCCACGGCGCGCTGCGTGGAACTGCTGACGCTGTGGCGCGACAATCTCTGGCCGGTGATGCATCTGAAGCGCATCGCGCAAGCGGCCTGGTTCAATCCGGCATCCAGGCTGACCGATTGGATCGCGGAGGCGAAGCCCCGGCCGGGAGAAATGACGTTCGAGCACCCGCTACCGTCGGCCTACAGTTCGTCGCGGTTTGTGGACTACATGTCCAATATCCGCAATGTCCGTTGCGTGCTCGCGGGCTTTTCCTTCGACGAAACCATCCTGGCAACCGCTATCGACGGGTTTCACCGCAGTCATCGCTACCAGGTGGTGGCCGACGCGGTAGCCTGCCGGCAGCCGGGGACAGACGATGCTGCCGCCTACAAGCATGCGGTAGTGAATGTGATCGGGAATTTTGCTACAATCCAGTCCAGCGCCGAACTGATCAGAACCAGCGGCGCCGTTGCGGTGTAGGCGGCCGCGATCGACGGATGGAGTGGGACATTGTCACGGGGAGATCAGCTCGAGGAGCTGGCAAGCGACCTGTCGCGTGCCGCCGAGGCGGCGCGCCGTCTTGGTCTGCCCACGACGGTGTATCTGCTCTCGATGGCGCTGGTGGAGGTGCGGGAAGCCGCCGCCGCCGATCATGATGGGAATGACGACGGCGCGGCGTGACAGCTGCCCGATGTGCGGCTTTGTGCAACGCTGCTGAGCGCTTGCTGCCGACGAATTGACGTTGCAAGTTTTGCGCGGTGGCAATAGCCAAGGAGCTGGATCATCAAGTGATGACGCTGGCCGCGCCGGCGACGTGACGCTTTCAAGGATGCCTGCAAATGTCCATGCTGCCCAATTCGCAAGAGGCCCGGGATGTGGCCTATCAGCTCCATCCCTACACCAACGCGCGTGCCCATCAGCAGGCCGGTCCCCTGGTGATCGAGCGCGGCGAGGGCCCCTACGTGTTCGACGCGTCGGGCAAGCGCTATTTCGAGGCGATGGCAGGCCTCTGGAGCGTCGGGCTCGGCTTCAACGAGAAGCGGCTGGTCGACGCCGCGCACAAGCAGATGCTGGCGCTGCCATTTTATCACACGTTCTCCGCGAAATCGCACGGGCCCTCGATCGATCTCGCCGAGAAGCTGGTCGCGCTTGCGCCAGTGCCGATGAGCAAGGTGTTCTTCACCAACTCGGGCTCGGAGGCCAACGACACCGTTCTGAAGTTGATCGCCTATCGCTCCAACGCGCTCGGCCAGCCGCAGCGCAAGAAGGTGATCAGCCGGATGCGCGCCTATCACGGCGTCACCATTGCGTCCGCCAGCCTCACCGGCCTGCCGAACAACCACCGCTCTTTCGACTTGCCGCTTCCGAACATCCTGCACACGGGCTCGCCGCATTTCTACAAGGACGGCGCGCCCGGCGAGAGCGAGGAAGCCTTCGCGACGCGGCGAGCCGAGGAGCTCGATGCGCTGATCCAGAAGGAAGGCCCGGACACGATCGCGGCGTTCTTCGGCGAGCCGGTGATGGGCGCGGGCGGCGTCATCGTGCCGCCGGCGACCTATTGGGACAAGATCCAGAAGGTTTTGAACAAATACGACATCCTGTTGGTCGCCGACGAGGTCATCTGCGGCTTCGGCCGCACCGGCAAGATGTTCGGCTGCGAAACCTACGGCATCAAGCCCGACGCGATCGTGGTCTCCAAGCAGATCACCTCGAGCTATTTCCCGCTGTCGGCCATCATGATGAACGATCGCATGTTCGAGCCGATCGCCGATGAGAGCAACAAGATCGGCGTGCTCGGCCATGGCTTCACCGCGGGCGGCCATCCGGTCGGCTCGGCGATTGCGCTGGAGAACTTGAAAATCATCGAGGAGCGCGGCCTGGTTGCGCACGCCGCCGAGCTCGGTGGCTACATGCAAGGCAAGCTGCGTGAGCTCACCAGCCATCCGCTGGTCGGCGAGGTCCGCGGTGTCGGCATGATTGCAGCGATCGAACTGGTGCTGGACAAGGCGCGCAAGACCGCGGCGGCAACGCCGGGCGCCGTCGGCGGCATGGCCAGTCGCATGCTGCAGGAGCGCGGCGTGATCTCGCGCAACATGCTCGACGCCATCGCCATCTGCCCGCCGCTGATCGTCACCAAAGCCCAGATCGACGAGCTGGTCGCGGCAATATCGGGCGTGCTGGATGACATGAAGGCGGACGTGGCGAAGCTGACGCCGGCGTAAGGGGAGCGCGTGTCAGTGTGACCGGAGCAGCTGGTCACACCTGCGGTGTCGTCCTGGCGAAAGCCAGGACCCATACCGTGTGATCTATCGATTTACGATGGTCGGCGTACCGAACGACGGGTCTTCGCCAAACTCGCCCCTGGGTAGTGGGTCCTGGCTTTCGCCAGGACGACATTGAGGAGGCAGTCCCGGCTATTCCGCCCGCTGAACCCCGATCACGCGGCCTTTCTCGACCGCAAGCGCCAGCTCGCCGCGCTTGAGCTTCAGTGCGGCGTCGCCGAACAGCTCGCGGCGCCAGCCGCGTAGCGCCGGCACGTCGGCCTCGTCGTCGGCTGCGATCTCCTCGAGATCGTCGACAGTGGCGATCACCTTGCTGGCAACCGCATGGCGCTCCGCGGTCATGCGCAACAGCACCTTCAACAGCTCCACGATCGCGGCGCCATTGTTGTTGTTGCGCGGCTTCTCCAGCTTCGGCAGCGTCGACAAATCCCGCGCCAGCCCGCGCTGGACCGCGGCGACGATGTCCGCGCCCCATTTGGACTTCTCAAAACCCTTCGGCACGGAGCGCAGGTTGGCGAGCTTCTCGATGGTGTTCGGCGCGTGGGTCGCGATGTCGCTGACCGCCTCGTCGCGCAGCACGCGACCGCGCGGCACGTCGCGGCTCTGCGCCTCCTGCTCGCGCCAGGCGGCGACCTCCATCAGGACCGCGAGGTCCTTGGGCTTGCGCACCCGCGTCTTCAGCCGTTCCCAGGCGCGCTCGGGGTGGAAGTCGTAGGTCTTGGGGGAGGTCAGGACCTCCATCTCGATCGAGACCCACTCGCTGCGGCGGCGCTTCTTGAGGTCGGCATCGAGCGCCGCGAACACGTCGCGCAGATGCGTGACGTCGGACACCGCGTAGTGCATCTGCTCCTTGGTCAGCGGCCGGCGCGACCAGTCGGTGAAGCGGTGGGTCTTGTCCGGGCGGTGGCCGGCGACCTTCTCGACCAGCGCGTCATAGGCGATGCTGTCTCCATAGCCGAGAACCATGGCCGCGACCTGGGTGTCGAACACCGGGTGCGGAATGATGTTGGCCTGGTGCCAGATGATCTCGATGTCCTGGCGGGCGGCGTGGAACACCTTCAGCACGGCCTCATTGGCCATCAGCTCGAAGAACGGCTTGAGGTCGATGCCCTCCGCGAGGGTGTCGATGACGATCGCTTCCTCGGCGCTGGCCATCTGCACCACGCACAGCAGCGGGTAGTAGGTGGTCTCGCGCAGGAACTCGGTATCGACGGTAATGACGGGGTGCTTGGCCAGCCGGCTGCAGGCAGCCGCGAGGTCAGCGGTGGTGGTAATCAAATCCATGAACGGCCCATGACAAGTCTATCAGCCGTTCTGCCGAAAGCGCTGTGATGTCAAGGGGCTCGATGCGAATTCGAGCCTTGCATTTGGGCCGGAATCGCATTTACCGACGAAAATCCTATTCGTAGCGGATCCGCCGGGAGGGTTTGCGCGCGCAAGGCAGCGCCACCACCACAACGCACATGGCGACCAGCGCCAGTCCCAGGAACTCGATAACCAGCAAATCCACGGCAAAATCCCCTCAGAAACATTGCTAGACTTGTCTGGCGTGAATTGAGGGTCTGTTAATGCTCGTGGTTACCGGCGGCGGGCCGGGCCGGATGGTGGACGGGGGGTTAACGGGCGCCGGGCGGAAGTCATCAGCTTCAGCAAGGCTGCGATAGGCTCGTCCATCGCGGCGTGGACCTTTTGCGGCAGCTAGGACAAACGGGGCGACAGCGAAGGCGAGCCCTCGGTCACAACCGCGCAACATCCCTGTTCGTAAATAGATTCCAGACGGAGTATTGCTCACACGTCATCTTGTGGAAACGGGGCGTGTAAACTGCTTTCAGCAGCACGTGGACCCAATCCGGTGGACGGACCACGCAACGTTCGTTGTTGGCGTAGTCCACAGACTGTATTGCTGCCAATAACCAGAATGTACATGCTGCGAGCAATCGCAGTCGGCTCAATCGTTCAATCCAGCCATATGTCTTCGAAGCTTTCTCCGCGATCTCTTCATCATTCAATCGAGTGGAGATCGCTTTTCGTCCGGCAGCATCGTTGGCAAGAAAAACGATGACGATACTGATCATAGCCGCGGCGAGCGCCGGGATCTGCCAAGGATTGGGGGCCTCCACATTAAATAGCAGTCCAATCGGGGATATAAAGTGATGCTCGCGCAGCCAAGCGCCTGTCACGAGAAAGTTGAAGAAGAAAAATGAAGATAGGACCGCAATTGCGGAGATTATACTTGCCTTTGCTTTTAGGCTTCCGACCGAGTTCCAACCCAAAATATCTGGCTTCTCGCGCAGATCGCTTCCGATGTACGACACAGGCCACCAGAACCAGAAAGCCGATTTTACAGAGAAGCGCAGAAGCCAAGTGGGCCAGAACAACAGGCAAAGATAGATTAGCCCTCCTAAAGCGGCACTTCGATCTGGTCCGTTCTTTAGTCTCGCTGCGACGTTCCCCATAGAGAAAAAGTAGTTTGTTTGATTAAAGCCCGGCACCAACTCTGGAAGCTGAGATGGGGAAGTGCACATCCACAATTTCCGAAAATTACCTGGCATTGCTTGAACGCCGATCCGAATGAATTTTACGGTAGCCCAGATCCTAATTACGACTGATGCGGTTACGTATGCCGCACAAGTACCTATCAGGGGCGGTAATAAGGCACTTGTCGAGAGATCGCTCATTACGCCACTTTGCTTCAAGAGGACGTACAGCCCCAACACCGCAGCCGTCGGGCCTCCGATGAACAGCAACATCCAGAGATCCACCTCCGCGAAGTGGCGAACATAGCGGCGAGCCAATAGAATACCGGCATGAAGCGAGTAGGGCGTGCGCAGCAAAACGAAAGGCGCGGTTAAGAGGCCCACGATGAGTGGAAGGAAGAACCCCACATAGGCAGCGATCCAGAGATAGACGGCAGTTGCGAGGAACGTTTCGATGATCGCTGCAATCGAAATTTCTTCCTGCTCGATACTTTCGGCCGTAGACCAAACTCGCCAGCGCCGCTCTCTCTTTTTTGGTTGGCTCATTTCCTTCCCTAGTTTAGTGCCCGAATGCAATCTATACGAGCAACTTCAGCCGTTCCAGAGCCTTTGAAGCTGTCGATGCAGAGCGCCGGCGAGATTTTGGCTGCTCGCTGGCCTGACCGATCGCGGCTCGTCTTGGAACGCGGAGATCCGACTGACTGGCCCGGCGGGGCCGTTTGATCCCAAGAGACGGGCGATGAGATCGTGCGGGGGACCTCGTCACCGCAGCGATAGAGCCAAGCAATTTCGGCGCCCCACGTTGTGGCGCGCCGAGGTCTTTTGCCTGATTCACCAAGGCTTACGGCAGCTTCAGCGACGTCTCCGCATTGTACGGCTTGAGCGTCTCGTCGGCGGCCTTCTGGGCGGCGGCGAGGGCTTCCTTCGGCTGCTTCTTGCCGTTGAGGACCAGCATCACCTCGTCCTCCAGCGTCTTGCGCACCGGCACGGTCTTGTAGGTCGCGAACCACGGCTTTGCGACGTCGAGCTGCTCGACGGCGGTCTTGGCGTCGGGGTTCTTGTTCAGGAATTCGACCATGTCGGACGTCTTGTACGCCGCCATGTTGGGCGCGAAATAGCCGGTGGCGCGGCTCCACCAGCCGCTCTTCTCGGGCGAGGTCATCCACTTGATCAGCGTCCAGGCGGCGTTCTGCTTGTCGGCTTGCTGGCCCGCCGGAACGATCAGCGAGGCGCCGCCGATCGGCACGGCGTTGCGGACGTTGCGCGGGATGAAGGCGACCTTGTAGGCGAACTTGGCGTTGTCACGCACATAGGTCAGCGAGCCCGTGGAGAGCATCATCATCGCGGCGTTGCCGGAGATGAAGGAGGTGCTGACGGCCGGGCCAGGCGTGGCGCCGGGCGGATGCACCTTGTGCTTGGCGACGAGGTCGTTCCACCAGGTCAGCGCACCCAGCATCGAGGGCGTGTCGTAATAGACCTCGCCGCCGAACTCCTCGTTGTAGTAGCGCCCGCCATTGGACATGGTGAGCGTTTCCATCATCCAGCCGCAATAATCATAGGCGCAGGGGATTGCGATGCCCCATTGGGTCACCTTGTCGCCCTCGCGCTTGGTGAGCTTCTTGGCCCAGTCGGTGAGCTCCGCCCAGGTCTGTGGCGGCTTGCTCGGATCAAGGCCCGCTTCCTTGGCCTTGTCGGCGTTGATGTAGAGCAGCGGCGTTGAATTGTGGAACGGCACCCCGTAGACCGAGCGGTCGATCACCGCGTTGCCCTGCAGCGCCGGGAAGAACTGGCCCAAAAACTTCTCTTTGGTGGTGCCGTCGGCGGCGATCAGGCTGTCGAGGTTAGTCAGCTCGTTCTCGATCTGCATGTCGAGCAGGAAGTTCGCCGACATGATCACGGCAGCCGGCGGCTTGCCGGCCTTGATGGCGGCGCGCGTCTTGATCAGCGTGTCGTCGTAGGAGCCGGTGTAGACGGCGGTCGCCTTGATGTTTGGATGTCCTTCGTTGAACTCCTTGATCAGGGTGCCCATGTCGCGGGCGAGCTTGCCGTCGACGGGAACGGGGAAGAACAGGTCGATCTCGGTTGGACCTTCGGCCAGCGCCGGGACGGCGAGGGCGCTTGCCAAACTACCTGCCATGGCGAGGCCGAGCATGAGCCTGCGGGAAAACAGCATCGAGAAATCTCCTATTTGATGCCTGAGGTGACGAAAGAACTGATGAAGCGCTTCTGGAAGATCAGGAAGGTGATGAGCAGCGGTGCGATCACCATCAACGTGCCGGCGGCGATGGTGCCCCAGGCCTGCGTGCCTTCCGCAGTCGCGGTGAACACCGAGAGCCCGACCGTGAGCGGCCGCTTATCCGGCGAATTGATCACCATCAGCGGCCACAGGAAGTCGTTCCAGTGGCTGGTGACGGAGATGATCGCGAAGGCCGAGAAGCTCGGCATCGACAGCGGCACGTAGATGTGGCGGATGCGCTGGAGAAGGCTGGCGCCGTCGATCAGGGCTGCGTCTTCCAGCTCGGTCGGTATCGCCTCGAAGGCCTGGCGCATCAGGAAGGTGCCGAAGGCGGAGGCGAAGAAAGGCATCATCACGCCGGTCAGCGTGTCGTAGAGGCCGAGCTGCGCCACCAGGCTCAAATTCGGCACGATCAGCAACACCGGCACCAGCATCAGCTGCATCAGGAACAGATAGAAGATCGGTGTCTTGCCGGCGAATTCGAGCCGCGCAAAAGCAAAGCCCGCCAGCGTGATCGTGACGAACTGCACCAGCAGGATGCCGGTGCAGATGAGCACGGTGTTGAGGGTGTAGCGCGGGAAATCGCCAATCTCCCAGGCGTCCCTGATATTGTCGAGCGTGGGTTTCAGGCTCGGCATCAGCTCGGCCATGAGGTTGATGCCGTCGGACGCGGGACGCAGCGTCGCCACGCCCATCCACAGGAACGGGATCAGCCAGACGATCGCGAGCAGCACGGTGAGCAAGAAGCCGAGCTTTGGCGTGATCTCGTTGCGGGTCGCGAGCGGGGTATCCCTGAACAGGCGGTCGAGCAGCTTCATGGCCCGTCCTCGCGGTTGGCCATCGTCCGGAACGAAAGCGCGGTCAGGCCCATCAGGGCGGCGAGCGTCAGCAGCGTCGCGGCCGAGGCCTTGCCGATGTCGTAATGCTCCACCGCCTGCTGGTAGATGTAGAACAGCACGAGGTTGGTCGCGTTGGACGGCCCGCCCTTGGTCATGACGAAGACGTGGTCGACCTGCGTGACCGCGTTAAGAATGGCGATGACCGTGACGAACAGGAAGGTGGGCTTGAGCTCGGGCATGATGATGTGGCGCAGACGCTGGTACGGCCCGGCGCCGTCGAGATGGGCCGCTTCCATGACATCTTCCGGCACCGCCTGGAGGCCGGCCAGGAAGAACAGCATGTAGTAGCCGGCGTTCTTCCAGATGGTGATGACCATGATCGCGTAAAGCGCGATGTCGGAATCGCCGAGCCAGTTCGGCAGTACCGGAAGCAGGCTGCCGATGTAATAGTCGAGCAGGCCGACATTGGGCAGGAAGATGAACAGGAACAGCGCGGAGGCCGCGACCATCGGGATCAGCACCGGCAGGAACAGCGCGGCACGCAGCGCGCTGTTGACGGCGTTGGTGCGCGACAGCGCCAGCGCGAACAGCAGTGCAAGTCCGATGCTCGGGATCGCGGTGCCGACGGCATAGACGAGATTGTTGACAACGGCACCGGTGAAGGCGGAGTCGGCAAGCACGGCTGCGATGTTGTCGAGACCGACGAAGCGGACCGGCGCCTTGGGCGTGGCGCGCTGGTAGAGCGCGTCGACGAGCACGCGGCCCATCGCGCCATAGGTGAACAGCGCGAGGAAGACGAGCGAGGGCAGCAACAGCAGATAGGCCGGC
Organism: Bradyrhizobium sp. 21; assembly: GCF_023073335.1. GTDB lineage: Bacteria > Pseudomonadota > Alphaproteobacteria > Rhizobiales > Xanthobacteraceae > Bradyrhizobium. Next base: position 36,495 of record NZ_JADPJG010000011.1, on the reverse strand, counting down.
AGCGAGGTTTTGAAGCGGTGAGAGAACCGCGTCACGATATGCAGGCGCGCTGGCGCCGACGCCGCGACCGGGAGAGCCGCGGGTTCAGCGAGGCTCATCTCACCGCGCCGGGAAGTTGAGCGCATAATCGCGATCGTCCATTCCCGCTGGAGGGACGAAGGGGAAGCGCAGGCTGGTGTCGAGGAAGTCGTGGCTGTGAACGACCAGGTTTTCCTGCTCGATCAGCACCACGCCATAGGCCGGCGGCTCGTGGCTCGCCAGATGGTCGGTGACGGCGGGGTCGAGCTCGAACCAGACCTGATGGTTGGTGCCACGCAGGGTGGAGAAGGGGATCTTGCCGTAGCTGCCGAAGATCGGCCGGTGCACATGGCCGAAGAAGAGGTGGCGGATGCGTGCGCGATAAGGCGCGATCACCTCGGCGAATTCGGCGCTCTGCGCCAGCGCGATCTCGTCCATCGCGTGGACGCCGACCGGGAACGGCGGGTGATGCATGAAGACGACGAACGGCATGTCCGCCGGCGCGGCGGCGAGCGTGCTCGCAAGCCAGCCGAGGCGCTTGCGGCACATCTCACCGGCATGGCTGGTTTCGTCCAGCGTGTCCAGGAAGACGAACAGGCCGTGCTCGGTGGTGCGCGTGCCCTGCACGAAGCCATTGGGATCGCGCGGCGCGGCTTTCAGGCCGTCGAGGCAGGCGACACGGCGGTCGTGATTGCCGACCATGGCGATGTACGGCATTTTCAGCGCGGACATCGCGTCTGCGAAATTGGCGTAGGATTCAGGCTCGCCCCAATGGGTGAGATCGCCGGTCACGACCGTGAAGGCAGCATCGGACTGATGCTTGTTGATGTCGGCAATCGCAGCGTCCAGCCGGGCGCGCGGGTCGAGGCCATAGAGCTTCAACCCCGGGTTCGCCAGATGCGTGTCGGTGATGTGGATGAATTTGAACGGCATGGCGCTTGTCAGGACTCTTGGTCAGAATTCTTGGTCAAAATTCTTGGAGGATGGGCGCCTCCGGCAAGACGTCCCTGACAGGCCGTTAGAGCGCGAGTGTTTCAGTTTGATGACAGCGGTTCCCGCGGCGTACCAATGGTATGAACATGCCTTGGACCACGGGACGAGAGCGCTCTGCGGCCGAACGAACGTCTCGTGATTGAGGGGCGATGTTCGATCTACCTTGCCGCGAGGATGCGCTCATGATTTGCTTGGGCCACTTATCGAAATTGCATGCTTTACGAGATGACCGAATGTTGACGCCGCGTGTCCTTCGCAAGCTGGGATTGCTTGCCGCCTCCGTTCTGCTTGTCGTCTTGAGCGCCGTTCCCCCGGCTGGATCTGCCGAATTCAACTTCGCCCGCTACCAGGAGACCGATCTCGACGAGTTCCTGGCGCGACCACGGCCTGCCACCGGCTTCGACGTTTATCCGAGGTCGCCGTTGAAGCTAGACGTCACGCTGGCGTCTCACGGTGGCCCATGCGCTAGCGGAGCGCTCAACCGATCGCTCGTCATGAGCGGCATGCCCAAGCCGGACGCCGACGCTTTGCAGGTGACCAACTGCATCACGGTCCGCTCCGCCAAGGGAAGCGAGCTCAAGGTCTTCATCCAGGATGTGGTTTACGGCTTTCTCCCGAACGAGGTGCCGGTCGGGGACAAGCTGTCGCTCTATGCGATCCATGTCTTCACGTCTCCCGAAGGACCCGGATTGTTGGTCAATGAATTCCTGACTCCGAAGAGTTCTCCGCGCGCCGACAAGCCGGCGGACAAGAGGATGACCTCCTGTGGGTGCTGGACTCATGACGAGCATCCCGGCGTCGACTTTGTCTTCGACAAGGCGGGCGGCCCGGTGGCGGCCATGGCGGACAGCGTCGTCGTCAAGATCGAGACCAGCGAGCAGGCGCCGGCCGACCTTCCCGTCGTCGGGGGCTGCGGCCGCTATGTGGTGCTCAAGCACACCTATCCCAACGGCGGCATCATCTACACACGCTACGTCCAGCTCGGCCGCATCGTCGGGCCGCAGGGCGAGCCGCTCGCTGTTGGCGCCAGCGTCAAGGCAAGGGACACGATCGGCGAGATTGGTCCCAACAAGGTCCTGCATTTCGAGCTCCGGCCCGTTGCGCCCGGCACGACGACCAACAACAAGGCGTGGGCCGAGCGCTACGGCAACGCGCCCGACATGGAGTGGTCACGCTACAATCCCGTCGATCCGCAGAAATTCGACGCGGCATCGTTCGGCGGGGTGAGGAAGGCGACGAAGTAGGGGCGGGTAGGGTGGATTAGCCGAAGGCGTAACCCACCACTGTGAGCCAGCTTCCAGGTTGTGCTATTGATGGCCTATGTCCGACTACCGCCGCGCATTCGTTCCCGGAGGATGCTGGTTCTTCACCGTGAACCTGCTTGATCGGCGGAAAGCTGTTTTGACTGACCAGATTGACATCTTGCGAGGCGCGGTCGCCGCAACGCGCCAGAGCCATCCCTTCGAGATCGAGGCCTTTGTGATTCTGCCGGATCATCTGCACGCAATCTGGAAGCTGCCGCCGGGGGATGCCAATTTTTCGGTGCGCGCTGGCGACTGATCAAAGCCCGCTTTGCCAAATCGCTCCCATCAACCGAGCGGCTGAGTACCGTCCGCGCGGCACTAAACGAACGTGGCATTTGGCAGCGTCGGTTCTGGGAGCATCTCATCCGCAACGAGGCCGACTACGCGCGCCACGTCGAATATTGCTATTACAATCCCGTCAAGCACGGGCACGTCTCGAAAGTGTGCGATTGGCCCTACTCGTCGTTTCATCGTGATGTGCGGGCCGGACTGTTTCCGGAGGATTGGGGCGGTGACGCCGAGTTCATCGGCGAGTTCGGAGAACGGCCGTGACGGCAGCGCTAGTTGTAGGGTGGGTTAGCTACGCGACTGTGCGAAGCGCGGTTAGCTGGGCGTAACCCACCACCGCTGCGGCCATCGGAAAGAGAGGTGGTGGATTACGCCTTCGGCTAATCCACCCTACGCACCGAGCTTGCCTCACGTCCCGCAGAACGTCTGCAACACCCGTTGGTCCGGCAGTGGCGGATCGGCGTAGGCTGCGTAGTCCGGCTGGTTCTCAAACGGTCTCGCCAGCACCTTCACCAATTCCTCGAACGGCGCGTAGTCGTCGTTGTTCACCGCGGCCTGGATCACGGCCTCGACGCGGTGATTGCGGGGGATGAGCATCGGGTTGACGGCGCGCATGGCGGCTTGCCGCTCGGTTGCGGACTGCGGCTCCAGGGCTGTGCGCTCGCGCCAGCTCTTGGCCCAATCGTCGAACGCAGCGGGGTCCATGAACTGGGCGCGGGCGTCGGTGATGCCGGCCTCATCGCCCGCGGCGTCGGCCAGCTTGCGGAAGGTGAGGGTAAAGTCGGCCTGGTTCTTCGCCATGGCGTCCAGCAAATCCTGGATCAGCGCCTCGTCGCCCTCGCGCTCCGTGAACAGGCCGACCTTCTTGCGCAGGCCCGCCTGATAGGCGTTGCTGAACGTTTCTGAGAAGGCACCGAGGATATCCTGCGCTTCCGCGACCGCCTTTTCCTGCTCGTCGGAGAACAGCGGCAACAGGCATTCGGCGAGCCTTGTCAGATTCCACAACGCGATGCGCGGCTGGTTGGCATAGGCGTAGCGCCCCATCTCGTCGATCGAGGAAAACACCTGCGCGGGGTTGTAGGCATCCATGAAGGCGCAGGGGCCGTAGTCGATGGTCTCGCCCGAGATCGAGCTGTTGTCGGTGTTCATCACGCCGTGGATGAAGCCGACCAAGAGCCAGCGCGCGACGAGGTTGGCCTGGCGCGTGACGACGCCGGCGAGCAGGGCGTGATAGGGCCGCTCGGTGCCTGATAGCTGCGGATAGTGCCTGGCGATGACGTGATCGGCGAGCCGGCGGATGGCGTCGGTGTCGCGGCGGACGGCAAAGAACTGGAAGGTGCCGACGCGGATATGGCTCGACGCCACGCGCGTCAGCACGGCGCCGGGCAGCGCGGTCTCGCGCATCACGTGCTCGCCGGTGACGACGGCGGCGAGCGAGCGCGTGGTCGGAATGCCGAGCGCAAACATCGCCTCGCTGACGATGTATTCGCGCAGCACGGGGCCGAGCGCGGCGCGGCCATCGCCGCGGCGGGAGAACGGGGTAGGACCCGAGCCCTTGAGCTGGATGTCGCGGCGGACGCCGTCGCTATCGATGACCTCGCCGAGCAGGATGGCGCGGCCGTCGCCGAGCTGGGGTACGAACTGCCCGAACTGGTGGCCGGCATAGGCCATGGCGATGGGGTCGGCGCCTGCGGGAACCGTCTTGCCCGCCAGGATCTCAGCCCCCTCAGGGGTCTCCAGGAGGTCCGGATCGAGCCCGAGCTGGACCGCCAACGGCCGGTTCAGCTTGATCAGCCGGGGGGCCGCAACAGGGGTCGGCGCGACGCGGGCGAAGAAGCTGTCCGGCAGCGCCGAATAGGAGTTCTGGAAGGGGAAATGAACCGTCATGCCCCTAGAGATAGGCGGGGAACGCCTGATGGCAAAGGCCCCGGCCTCAGATAACCAAAAATGGGCGCAGCGGGCCCAAAACAGGCCTTTCCCTTGGTTGCCGCACCGTTCCTCGTCGGGTAAACCCTGCCGCAACTTCGGACCGGCCGTGACAGGCCGTCCGATTCGCTTCCTCCGACATTGAATTTGGGACGACCATGCATCGCTACCGGTCACATAAATGCGGCGATCTCCGCGAGAGCAACATCGGCGAGACGGTTCGCCTCTCGGGCTGGGTCCATCGCGTTCGCGACCATGGCGGCGTGCTGTTCATCGACCTGCGCGACCATTACGGCCTGACCCAGTGCGTGGTCGATCCGGACTCGCCGGCGTTCGCGCAGGCCGAGAAGCTGCGCTCGGAATTCGTGGTGCGGATGGACGGCAAGGCCCGCCGCCGCCCCGAAGGCACCGACAATGATGATCTGCCGACCGGCAAGGTCGAAGTTTACGTCAGCGAGATCGAGGTGCTGGGACCCGCGGGCGACCTGCCGCTGCCGGTGTTCGGTGACCAGGAATACCCTGAAGACATCCGCTTGAAGTACCGCTTCCTCGACCTTCGGCGCGAGAAGCTGCACCAGAACATCATGACGCGCGTCGACATCATCAAGTCGATGCGCAGGCGGATGGAGGGGCAGGGCTTCTTCGAGTTCAACACGCCGATCCTGACGGCGTCCTCGCCGGAAGGCGCGCGCGACTTCCTAGTGCCATCGCGCATCCATCCGGGAAAATTCTATGCACTGCCGCAGGCGCCGCAGCAGTACAAGCAGCTCCTGATGATGTCGGGCTTCGACCGCTACTTCCAGATCGCGCCCTGCTTCCGCGACGAGGACCCGCGCGCCGACCGTCTGCCGGGCGAGTTCTACCAGCTCGACGTCGAGATGAGCTTTGTCACGCAGGAAGACGTCTTCGCGGCGATGGAGCCCGTCATCACCGGCGTGTTCGAGGAGTTCGCCAAGGGCAAGCCGGTGACAAAAGGCTGGCCGCGGATTTCCTACACTGCTTCTCACCGCGCTTTTGGGACCGACAAGCCTGATTTGCGTAATCCGCTTTTGATTCACGATGTCACGGACATATTCCGTGGCGCCGGGTTTGGCCTGTTCGCTCGGGGAATCTCGAGCAATGAAAAGGTTAGGATATGGGCTATCCCAGCTCCGAAGGGAGGCAGCCGGGCGTTTTGTGATCGAATGGACAGTTGGGCTAAGAGCGAGGGACAACCGGGCCTCGGCTACATCTTCTGGCGTGATGGCGACGTTGCGGGTGCTGGGCCAATTGCAAAGAACCTTGGCCCAGAGAGGACAGCAATTCTGATGCGGGAGTTGAACGGGCGTCTTGGTAAGTTCGTTCAAGTGCCGGTGCCCGTCGAAGAACAGAACGCCATGGACTCGCTCTTCCGCGAGAATTTTCCGATCGAGGTGGCCAACCGCTATCGGAACCTCAAGCCCGATGGTCTCATCGATGGCGATGCGGTGTTCTTCGTGATGGGCGTGCCTGGCGAGATGTACAAGTTTGCAGGTCTTGCACGCACAAAGGTCGGTGAGGAGATGAACCTCATCGACAAGGAGCGGTTCGAACTTGGCTGGATTACCGATTTTCCGATGTATGAATATGACGAAGAGAACAAAAAGATCGACTTCTCGCACAACCCGTTCTCGATGCCACAGGGTGGCTTAGGGGCGTTGCGAAATCTAGACCCGCTGGGAATTTTTGCGTTCCAGTACGACATCACCTGCAACGGCTACGAGATCGCCTCCGGCGGCATCCGCAACCACGTGCCGGAAGCCATGGTGAAGGCGTTCGAGATCGCCGGCTACGGCGAGCAGGAAGTGGTCGATCGTTTCGGCGGCATGTACCGCGCGTTCCAGTACGGCGCGCCGCCGCATGGCGGCATGGCGGCGGGCGTGGACCGCATCGTGATGCTCTTGTGCGGCACCAACAATCTGCGCGAGATCTCGCTGTTCCCGATGAACCAGCAGGCGATGGATCTGCTGATGGGCGCGCCGTCGGAAGCGACGCCGAAGCAGCTCCGCGAGCTGCATGTGCGGGTGAACCTGCCGCAGAAGAGCTGAGGCGGTTTTCGGTCTCGTGCCCCGGACGCAGCGCAGCGCTTCTTCAGCGGTGCGCTGCAGAGCCGGGGCCCATGCCTCAGCGAGCAGCAAGCATTCTGGGTCCCGGCTCTGCGCAGCAACGCTGGCGCGTTGCAGCGCGTCCGGGACAAGAGGCCATTGTCGCCCTACAGCCCCGTCGACGCCTCGATCCGGAACTGCGCCAGCGCGATGATCGGTTCGTTGCTCAGGACATCCATGAGCTGAAGCAGCGGCAGCTTGCCGAGCGGAGTCAACTTGATGGTGAGCGTCTGCCCCGACGTTTCGACGAAGCCGGCGAGCGCATCCACGGCCATCCTGGCATCGAGATTGGAAGCCGCGATCTTCTCGCCCTGCGCCCGGATTATCTCGACGATAGAGCTGCGCGCGGCGTCGCGGCTGACATTCTGGATGCGCGAGAATTGCGCCACGACGAGATCGACGACGCCGCTGTCACGCAAGGAGAGCTCGATCGCGCCGGTCTCGATCTGCGCCGCCTGACCCATCGCCTGCGCCGGATCGGTCGTGAACATACCGCGCGGCACGTTCGCGAGCGCGAACCGGGCCTGTGCCTTGGCGAGGTTGCCGAGATCGATGGTGGCCGGCGTGAGCGCGAAGGCGCCTGACGACTCCGTCCATGCCGCGCCGAGATCGAGATCGATCGCGAGCTTGTCGACGCCCGCCATGATCAGCGGCCGCTGCGCCGGACTGGAGGGGTCGACGGGCGTGACCATCTTCACGACCAGATTGGCTTTGCTCGGGATCGATCCGATCAATTGCCCCCAATTCAGGCTGATCGTGTCGATGGTGACGAACTGACGCGTGGTCTTGAAGGGCGCGATCACGCCCTTGATCTCGGCGCCGTCGAGCACCCGGAACAGGCCCAGCATCTGGTCCGGTGAGGGCGCCTGTCCGGGATTGGCGAGGCCCGCGGCCCAGCGCATCAGGTTCGCCACACTGAATGATTTGAGCGCGAACCGCTCCATCTTGAGCTGGCCTTGCGGTGTCGGCGCATCGAGGCCTTCGAGCGCGAACTCGCCCTGCTGGTATCTGATCGCCTTCAGCTTCGGCGTTCCTTGCGGGGTCGTCACCGACAGACTGCCGATCTCGATCCTGCCGACGCGAATGCCCTCGTAAAGCCCGGCGAGCTTCTCCATCATCTCGCGCGACTGCGCCGGTGTGGGAACCGAGGAGGGACCCGTGGCCGGCAGCGCGGCGAAGATCTCGGCCAGGCGGAATTTCGACGGTTGGATCGCAATGTCATCGATGGCGATCCCGTCGACCTGCATCCGCATGCCCAGCGTCGATGTCGCCACGTAGGGGCCAGTCGAGATTTGTCCGTAGACCCGATGATAGCTGTCGTCGCCCGCCTTCTGCGGATCGAGCGCGGCGACGATCGCCGTCACGTCGATGCCGTTGACGGCGATGGTGGAGATTTCGCCGGTCAGCTTGTCCGCCTTGCCCGCCTGCTGCACGTTGATGCTGAAGTTGGCACGATCCGCCTTCATGGCGTCGATCCTGCCCTGCTTCAGATTCTGAATCATCAGCCCGGAGTAGGAGAACTCGCCGCTGCCGGCGGTCCCGCTGCCTCCGTCGAATGTGAAGGTGAGCGACGGGGCGGTGACCGAAGATGCCGTCACGCTCGCATATTGTTCGAGCGCGTAGCGGTACATGTCGATCAGGGAGCCGCCCGCCGGCGCGTTCATGGACTGAAGCGGGCCGGCATAGTCACGCAAGGTCAGTTGCTGAACCTTGTAGGAGCCTTTCAGCTTCGCCGGGCCGATTTCGCCCAGCGCGAGTTCGAAGCCGGTGATGTCGATGCTGTCGGCCGAAAATCGGGTCGCGTCGATCAGGCGGACGCCCGTGCCCTTGATACCCGCGATCCTGATCTGCGCCTGCTGCTCGCTGCCGGGCGTGACCGCGATGTCCTCGACCGTCAGCGTCCGGCTCATGACGTCGAATTCGACCTTGCCGTGGCTCGCCTTGCCGCCTTGCTTGCGAACCTGCTCGAATGCGGCCTCGACCTCGGCGGTGGCGCGATGTTGTGCGTAGAGGTTGAAGCCGAACCACCCGCCCACGGCCACCACGGCCACGGCAATCAGGCCGATCAGGATTCGCTTCATTCCCAGCTCCAGTTGCTCGTTTTGCAGCGCGCAAGCTGCCATATTCGCGAAACGCCGTGCGGTCCAGAGAAAGCTATGGTTTTCAAATATATGACCGCGCCGGCTGTTGATTGGGTTGCAATCGGATATTGCCACCGGGGCGCCCGCCGTGCTTCATCCCGTTTCCATGACCCGGAAATAGTGTCCGCTTGGACAGCCACTCCGGATGAGGCAATTTGAGGCCGGTAACGCGAGGCGAGACACCGCATGTCGTCCTATTCTGATGATCTTCACCAGGCGGCGCTGGCCTATCATCGGCTGCCACGCCCCGGAAAGCTCGAGATCCAGGCAAGCAAGCCGCTTGCCAACCAGCGCGATCTGGCGCTGGCCTACTCGCCGGGCGTCGCCGCCGCCTGCTTGGAGATCGCCAAGAACCCTGCTGAAGCCGCCACGCTGACGATCCGCTCCAATCTGGTCGCCGTGGTTTCGAACGGCACCGCCGTGCTCGGCCTCGGCAATATCGGCCCGCTCGCCTCGAAGCCGGTGATGGAGGGCAAGGCGGTCCTGTTCAAGAAATTCGCCGGCATCGACGTGTTCGACATCGAGATCGCGGCCGACACCATCGAACGCGTGGTCGAGACCGTGGCCGCGCTCGAGCCGACCTTCGGTGGCATCAATCTGGAAGACATCCGCGGACCGGAATGCTTCGAGATCGAGGCGCAGCTCAAGGAGCGCATGAAGATCCCGGTCTTCCATGACGACCAGCATGGCACCGCGATCATCGTTGCCGCCGCCGTCACCAACGCCCTGCGACTCAACGGCAAGAAGCTCTCCGACGTGAAGATCGTAGCATCGGGGGCAGGGGCCGCGGCGATCGCGACTCTGAACCTGCTGGTGTCGATGGGCGCGCAGCGCAAGAACATCTGGGTTTGCGACATCGACGGCCTCGTGCACGAAGGCCGCAACACCACCATGGACCGTTGGAAGGCGGTCTATGCGCAGAAGACCGACAAGCGCACGCTGGCTGACGTGATCGGCGGCGCCGACATCTTCATCGGCCTCTCCGCACCGGGCGTGCTCAAGCCCGAGATGGCCAAGGCGATGGGCGACAAGCCGCTCATCATGGCGCTCGCGAATCCGACGCCGGAGATCATGCCCGAGGAGGCGCGCAAGGTGCGCCCCGACGCCATGATCTGCACCGGTCGCTCCGACTTTCCGAACCAGGTCAACAACGTCCTCTGCTTCCCCTTCATCTTCCGCGGCGCGCTCGACGTCGGCGCCAGCGCGATCAACGAGGAGATGAAGCTCGCCGCCGTCGAGGCCATCGCGCAGCTCGCGCGCGAGGCGCCGTCGGATGCGGTCGCGCAGGGCTTTGACAGCGGCGAGACGCAAGGGTTCGGGCCGGGCTCGCTGATCCCGAGTCCCTTCGATCCGCGGCTGATCCTGCGCATCGCACCTGCGGTGGCCAAGGCCGCGATGGAATCCGGCGTCGCGACACGGCCCATCACCAATTTCGACGAATACACCGCGCTGCTCGAGCGCTTCGCCTTCCGCTCAGGCATCGTCATGAAGCCGATGTTCGCGAAGGCCAAGACCCAGCCGCTGCGCGTGATCTACGCCGAAGGCGAGGATGAGCGCGTGCTGCGCGCCACGCAAGTGGTGCTGGAGGAGAAGCTGGCGCGGCCGATCCTGGTCGGCCGTCCCTCGGTGGTGGAGGCCCGCATCCAGCGCTTCGGTTTGCTGATCAAGGCAGGCAAGGATTTCGACCTCATCAATCCCGAGGACGATCCGCGCTACCGCTCCTACGTGCAGTCCTATGTCGAGGTCGCCGGCCGCTGCGGCGTCACGCCGGATGCAGCGCGCACGGTGGTGCGCACCAACAACACGGTCATCGCGGCGCTCGCGGTGGTGCGCGGGGAGGCGGACGCCATGCTCTGCGGCGTCGAGGGCCGCTACATGAGCCATCTGCGTCATGTCCGCGAGATCGTCGGCTTTTCCCCTGGAATCAGCGACTATGCGGCGCTGGCGCTGCTGATCACCAGCAAGGGCGCGTTCTTCGTCGCCGACACGCAAGTTCGCCCCAATCCGAGCGCGGAAGAACTTGCCGAGATCGCGTCGCTGGCGGCGGTCCACGTCCAGCGTTTCAACATCAAGCCGAAGATCGCCTTCGTCTCTCATTCGGATTTCGGCAGCTACGACACCGAATCCTCGCGCAAGATGCGCCGGGCAACCCAGCTCCTGAAGGAGAAGCACCCGGAGATCGAGGCCGACGGCGAGATGCAGGGCGACACCGCGCTCTCGGCTGCTGCGCGGAAAATGGTGCTGCCGCACTCCAAGCTCGAGGGCGAGGCCAACATCATGATCATGCCGAGCCTCGACACCGCCAACGTCGCCTATCAGATGATCAAGTCGCTCGCGGATGCGCTCCCCGTCGGCCCGATCCTGATCGGCCCGGCGCGCCCGGCCCACATCCTCACCCCGTCGGTGACGGCACGCGGCATCCTCAACATGACCGCTGTGGCGGTGGTCGAGGCGCAGGAGCGTGCGGCGCGGCAGCAGCCGACGCTGTTTACGTAGAGCGGGCCGACGCTGCCTTCGCCTCTCCCCGTAAGAACGGGGAGAGGGAGCGCAAACAGCGCCGCCGCGTCTCAATCTTTTCAAAACAGTTCTTCATTTCCCCGTTTGTAAACCGGCGCACGACTCTTCATACTCACCGGGTAGTTTCGTCCATTTCCGATTTCAAAAAGCCTGAGCCAAGAGGCCGATCATGCCAGCGTTCGTGACTTTCGGGCGAATCCTGTTCGCCGTGCTGTTCATCTACACGGGCGCGACCAAGCTCTTTGCCATCCAGGCGACGGCGGATTTCATCGCCACCAAGGTCGTGGTGCCGGACCTGATCGCGCCTTACGCCAAGCAGGTCGAGACGGCGACCGCGATGACCACGCCGCAGCTGCTGGCGATCGGGGTAGGCGCGCTCGAGATCATCGCGGGGCTGATGATCGCGCTGAATTTCGGCGCGCGCTTCTTCGCGATGCTGCTGATCATCTACGTCGCGGTCGCAACCTTGTTGTTCGACGATTTCTGGAACCAGGCGGCGCCCGACAACGCCAAGATGCTGGTCGACGCGCTCAAGAACCTCTCGATCATCGGCGCGCTGTTCATGATCATGGGCTACGGCCGCGCCACGCGCTCCGCCGAGACCGCCTACGGCGACGTCTGACCCGCTACGCTCGACGCCACGGCGTCACCGTCACCTCATGCGCCGCATCGAGCAGATACGGCGCGCCCGGCTTCATCCCGTGGGACGCCAGCACCTCGTGCGGCGTCCGCTCCGGTACATCCCCAAAACAGCCTTCGCCGCCGGGCAGCCGCAGATGCGGGGCTTCCGACAGCCAGAACGTGTCGTAGCGGTCCATGAACATGTCGAACACGACGGGCCCGCCGATGATCGCGGCGGTGCCGGAGGCGACGTCGGCAAAGGCGCAGGCCTCCTCGAAGCTCGCGTGATCCGGATTCCACAATGTCGCGTTCGGCATTTCAGGGTCGACGGTCAGAGCCCTGATCTTGCGGGTCAGAATCAGGCGCTTGCGCTTCGGCGAATTCGGCTGCTGCTCATGCGAATGCCGGCCGTGCACGATCAGTGCGGCGCGATCGAGCGCCTGCTCGAAGAACAGCTTGTCGCCCTCGAATTTCAGCGTCTCAGGCATGATGTGCGACGGATCAGCGAGCATGCCGTCCGCAGAGACGATGACGTAGCCTTCGAAACGGAAAGACAATTGCCGGCTATTCGGAAACGGTCGTCACCACGGAATTGACCGGCCGCGTGCTCACCGTCGGCAGCTTGACGTCCTTGAGCAGCTCCTGGTCGTATTCCGGCAGCGACGAGGCCGGGAACTTGGCGCGCATCGCCACCACCTTGTAACCGCCGGCCTTCAGGCGCTTGAGCAGCTCGGGAAGGGCTTCCGCGGTATGTTTCTGGAAGTCGTGCATCAGGATGATGCCCTTGCCCTTGCTGTCGAGCTTCTTCATCACGGTCTCGATCACCTTCTCGGGCTTGGAGGCCTTGAAGTCGAAGGAGTCGATGTCACAGGAGAAGATCGCCGTGTTGCGGTTGCCGAGATAGGTGACCATCTCCGGCGGGTGCTGGAGCGCCGGGAAGCGGAAGAACGGCGAGGGCGAGATGCCGCCGAGCGCCCATTTCACCGCGGAAAGTCCCTTCTCGATCTCTTCCTTGCGCTGCTGCTCGGTCAGCTTCTTGTTGTTCAGATTGGCGTGCGACCAGGTGTGCGTGCCCACGGTATGGCCGGCCGCGTAGACCTGCTTCAGGATCTCCGGCTCATAGGTTGCGTGCTTGCCGATGGAGAAGAAGATGCCGGTGGTGCATTCATCGGCGAGCGCCTTCAGCACGGCGGGTGTGTTCTTCGGCCAGGGACCGTCGTCGAAGGTCAGCACCACCTCCTTGTCGCGCAGGAAGTCGAGCTCCTTGAAGTGCTCGAAGCCGAAGCCGGGACCGCCCGTGGTGTCGATCTCGACCGTGCGGGCGACGCCGAGTGCGCCCGGGGTGTTGCAGGCGGCACGAGCGGGCTGCGGCGGCTGTTGCGGCGGGGGTGGGTTGACGAAGCCCGCCGGCGCGGCGGCTGCTGCAGGGGCGGGTGCCGGAGCCGCAGCGGGCGCCGCCGCGGCCGGCGTTGCCGCCGGTGCGGCTTGCGTTGCGGCAGCGGGCTTTGCGGCCGGGGTCTGCGACCATGCCGCGCCTGCCATCGCAACCGACATCGCGCTTGCCAAAACCAGAGCGCTTGCCAAAGTCAGTCCTGCCGCCACCCGCATCGTGTTGTCCTCGAGATTGATCCCGTTGTTCTGCCGTGGCTTTTCGCTTCCGGCAAAACCATCCTGCCCCTTGTGATCCTAGCCTAGATGGTGGGCCCTCGCCATTGCAACGGCTGTTTGGCGCTCCGCCACAATTGTGCCCAGCCGGATTGGGGCGCGGCCTGTCAGCTGTCGGCCAGCGCCTTGGCGATCGCCGTCTTGATCCGCGTGTCGGCCGGCTCGACCGTGGACGCAAAGATGTCGGCGATATAGCCGTCCCGGCCGATCAGATATTTGTGGAAGTTCCATTTCGGGACCTCCTTCGGTCGCGCCTCTGCGGCCCATTTGTAAAACGGATGCGCCTTTGCGCCGACCACAACGGCCTTGGCCGCAATCGGGAAGGTAACGCCGTATTGGTGGTGCGCAGTCTCCGTGATCTCGCTCGTGCCGCCCGGCTCCTGTCCGCCGAAATCGTTGGAGGGCACGCCGATGACGGTCAGCCCGCGCTGGCGAAACTCGCTCCAGAGCTCTTGCAGGCCGGCATATTGCGGCGTGTAACCGCAGAGCGAGGCGGTGTTGACCACCAGCAGCGGTCTTCCGGTGAAAGCGGCAAGGCGGATGTCGTCGCCGGACAATGCAGGGAAGGAAAAGGCGTAGGCCGAGATCCGGCTCAGGCCGCCATCGGCCAGCGCGCGCGTCGCCGGAGCAAGCGCGCCTGCAAAGCCGGTGATGAGCATGGTCCTGCGGTTCATCATGACGGAATCCCCCGGGACGCACTCTACTCCGCGACCGCGATCCGCCTGCTCAACACCGCGTTATCGGACTTGACGAGCTCAGTACAGGCGGACGATGAAATCGGTACCTTCGCCGGTCTCGCCCTGGTTGATGCCCTGGTCGGAGACGATGATCGACCCGCCGGAGGTCAGCATCTCGTTGATCTTGACCAAGGTGTCGGCGGGGATCGTGATGCGGTCGAGCGCCTCGGCCGGGCTGTCCGGTGTGAGCACCGGCTTGGCTGTAACAGGCTTGGCGGCAACGGGGATCACGGCCGCGCCCCGCTGCCGGCGTGTCATGCGGTCGTCATCTTCGCGCGCGGCAGAGCGGACGGGAACCGGCAAGGACACCACCGACCAATGCAGCGCATTGGAATCGGCCTTGTCGACTTCGGCGGTGAAGACATGCGTGCCGAGCGGCCGATCGCTCGCGGCGATCGTGATGGGCACCTCGAACAGCGGCGCAAAGTTCTGCCGTACGTAGAGCTTGGAATCCTTGCGGCTGACGAACACCGCGATCTGGCCGGCGCGCTTGGGCGCTTCAGGCTTTGCCGCGGGCGCCGGATCGGCAACGCGGGTCTCGTCCTTCTTCACGTCGGACTTGGTGGTTTCAGATTTGGCGGCGTCAGACTTGGTGGTTTCAGACTTGGTGGTTTCAGACTTGGTGGTTTCAGACTTGGCGGTTTCAGGCTTGGTAATTTCAGACTTGGCAGTTTCAGACTTCGGCGCATCTGCCGTTTCGGTCTTGGCAGCCTCCACCTTGTCGGCGGACTTGTCGGCGGCAGCCGTCGAAGCCTTGGGCGTTTCTTTGGGCGGCTCCGCGGCCTCGACTGGCTTCGCTGCAATGTTTGCGGGCTCGGCGGCTTCTTCGGCCTGTGGCTTGGCCGCGTCAGATGCCTCAGCGGTCTTGGTCTCGGGCTTTGCCGTTGTCTCGGCCTGGTCGGCGGTTACCGCGGCTTCCTCGTGGGCCGGCGCATTGCCGGTGGTCACGTCCGACATCACGGTGTGGCCGACCGACGAGCGCAGCTCGAGTACGCTCTCGGCGCTGGCGGTCTTCGTTTCAACCGGCTTTGCTTCGGCGGCTTTGGTATTGGCCGCGCCCTTGTCGGCCTTGTCGCCGACATTGGTCTGCGGCTCCAGGCTGGCCGCGGGCTGCGGCGGCACGCGCACGGAGGCGAGCAGCGGATGTGAGAAGTTCTGCGGCGACATCTGGCCGGGCGAAACGATCACGCGCGCGCCCATCTTGGTCCAGTTCCACATCTTCACGGCGAACGCCATCGGCATGCGGATGCAGCCATGCGAGGCCGGATAGCCCGGCAGCACGCCGGCATGCATGGCGATGCCGGACCACGTGATCCGCTGCATGTACGGCATCGGCGCGCCGCTATAGATGTTGGAGTGGTGGAATTTGTGCTTCTGGATGACGCTGAACACACCCATCGGCGTCGAATGGCCCTTCATGCCTGTCGATACAGGGGATTCCGCGAACACGCCGTTGGTGTCGTAGATTGTCACCTTCTGCCGCTCGATCGAGACGACGATGACGAGAGGACCTTGCGGTTTCGTGCCGACTTCTTTTTCGGCAACGATGTCTTTCTTGCCGGCGGCACCGTGCTTCTGCGGCTTCTGGCGTGGAATTTCCGGATGCCGCTCCTGCCGTCCGTAGGACCCGTCGGAATAATCCGTCCAGTAATAAAACGCTGCGTCTGCCTGGCTTGCCGTACCGATCGCACCCGCCGCCGTCAAAATGGCGACCTGCCAAAGCCTCGCCGGCTTGGCGGAAAACCTGGACCCGTTCACGCTATTCATCCTCGAATCCATAATCCAAATCAGACGTTAGTCTCTCAGAGGGGATACGCGTTCACCAGCATGGCAGTTCTGCCATCAGCTACTTTTGTCCAAACCGTAGCAAAAAAGCCTCACGGAGCGGTAAACAGCGGCCGCGTCGGCTTGCAGGTCGTCTTCCTGATCGGTCGCCTGATGCCTACATTGGTGGGACTTGTTACCGGAGAACTTCATGTCATCTCGTTTCCCCGGTCTTTCCGGCATCCGCTTGAAAGGCCTCGCTTTATTCCTCCTGGCGCTGACCGTGCCGGCGGCGTCCGCTGTCGCCGCTGACGAGCCGGATCTGATCTTCCGCCGCTCGACCGTGTTCAAATGGATGAGCCCGAACGACAAGCTCGCGACCTACGGCCTCGACGACCCCGAGGTCGAGGGCGTCGCCTGTCATTTCACGGTGCCGGAGAAGGGCGGCTTCAAGGGCTGGCTGGGCCTTGCCGAGGAGGTCTCGGACATCTCGCTCGCATGCCGACAGATCGGCCCGATCAAGTTCAAGAACAAGATGGAGCAGGGCGACGACATGTTCCGCCAGCGCCGTTCGCTGTTCTTCAAGAAGATGCAGATCGTGCGCGGCTGCGACGCCAAGCGCAACGTGCTGGTCTACATGGTCTATTCGGACAGGCTGATCGAGGGCTCGCCGAAGAACTCGACCTCGACCGTGCCGGTCATGCCGTGGGGACCGGCGGACGCAAATGTCCAGAAGTGCGGCGAGTTCTTCACTCCGTGACGCCAGCGCGGCTGACGCGCGGTTTTGCAAGATGCGAACCAGTCAGCCGCACGAATGCCTGCGGCACGGCTTCGTAACCGCGGCTTGATTGCAGCGCCATTTCGCCAGGCGAGCTGGCGCGGCTGCGAATGGGTCGTTGATCTCCGCGGCCCATCCGTTGGTCCGCATCGCGCGCCGTTGCGCGATCTCCCGCCATCATGATGGCCATCCCTCAATGAACGCCCGGTAGTGATCCGGGCTTCTCGGTTTCGATGGCTTGGGTCACAGCAGATGCGCCCCCGGTTCGATAGACCAGCCTCGTTTGGGCTTCTCTTCAGCAGAAAAACGTAAAATGCATGTGAAGCGTGGAAGGCACGAATGTGACCGCGCTCCGTGCGCAGCCCGCTTCCGATTCCGAACCAAGCTTGCCGGACGGCTTTGACCCACAGGCCGACCCGACTGAAATGATTGGGGATTTCCGTCGAATGTGTCGTCGCCCGGAACGGGACGACACAATTCTCACGGCGATGAAACCATTTTCCTCCTTTGGCGCATCACGCGCGAAACTGCCCATGGTTATCAACCTCACAACGACGACGGCGCATCGCCGGCCACCGAATTCGGAGACAAGTCCATGCGCGCGCTCAGCTTCGTCCTTGCTTTCGGTTTCGTACTCGCGGGTTCCTCGCTCGCAGGCTCGCCGGACGGCACCCTTCCAGGTGTCGGCACTTTCCAGTACAGCGGCTCGCCCATCACGACCACGGCGCCGCAGCCGATCGTGGTCGCCGCGCGCTTCTGATCGCCAACAAGAAAATCAGCCGATAAAGGCCATCATGCTTGTCCGTTTCTGCGCTGCGGCGTTCATATCCCTTCTGACAATGAGTGCCGCTGAGGCTCAGGTGCGCGGCCACTCCCGACTGCCGGATCCCCGCAGCGAATTCGTGCGTCAGTGTGCGCCGCGCATGCTCGGGCGCTGGGAGCATCCGGAGGAAGTCTGCGGCTGCCTGCATGACCATGCCGCCGCGGTCGTCGAGGATCGGGATCTGCGCGAGGCCCTGCTGCGCGGCATCAGCGAGACCGGCGTGCCGACGATCGAGACCGATTGGGTGCCGACGTCCAAGCAAGGCGAGATCGGCCCCACCTTCACCAGGATCGCCAAGCCGACCCTGCAATGCATGTTTGATCCGGCCAAATCGTAGCGGTCACTTCGTTTTCGGGCCGAGGCGCGGCACGCAGGCGCTGGTCCGCGCCACGCCCTTGTCGGTCATCCTGGCGCCGCGCACTTCCTTGACCTGTCCGGCGGGACAGGTTCCGTCATCCACCTGCACGCGCTGGCCGAGCTTGAGATCGACGATGTCCTGCTCGCGTCCAACCGCGCCTGCGCGTGCCGCCGTGGCGAGCGCAATGGAGATCAGCAGCGAGAGGCAAGTCGCACGGCGCAGCAGCATGGTGTGAGGTCCCGGCATCGATGCCGCAATGTAGGCAGCGGCAGCCGATTCTCATAGGAAACGTTGGTCAGGCCCGCCGGGCCGACTTGTTCCTCACACGCAAGGCTGCGCGCGATTCCCGCGCCAGCCGCTCGGCCGATGCCACGAGCTTCGGAACCGCGTGGCCGGAAAATCCCAGCACGAAACCGGGCAGGGGACGCGCGCGTGAATAGGTGTCGGCCAGGAGCCAGCCTTCGGCGCCGGCGGTCCGCTTTGCCTCTGCCGCCACCGACGGATCGACCGAGGGAGCGAACCGGGCGACAAGATGCAGACCCTGGGATGGAACCGGCACCGTCAGTACGCCGTCGGATGCGGCTTCCAGAGTCTCAGCCAGCGCGTCGCGCGCCTCGCGATAAAGCTTGCGCACCCGCTTCAGGTTCGCGGCGAACGCGCCCGAGTTGAGCATGTCTGCCACAGCGCCCTCCATCAGCGTGCCGGGAAACCGGTCGAGCGCGGCGCGCGCCGCCGTGACGTCCGAGATCAGGCGCTCCGGCAGCGCGCAATAGCCGATGCGCAAGCCCGGAAACAACGTCTTGGCAAAGGTGCCGAGGTAAATCACGCGCTGGAGGTGATCGATGCCGGCAAGCGACATCAGCGGCGCGCCGTCATAGCGGAACTCACTGTCGTAATCGTCTTCCAGCACGAAGGCGCCGGCCTGCCTCGCCCAGTCCAGCAGCTCGAGCCGCCGCGGCATCGACATCTGCACGCCGAGCGGAAACTGGTGCGACGGAGTCACGTAGGCCGCGCGCGCGGACGGCGCCGCAGCACGGCCCCTGGCGACACGCATGCCATACTCGTCGACGGGAACGGACACTGCGCGGTAGCCGCAATGCGCGATGGTGTTCCGCGCGGCGGGGTAGCCGGGGTCTTCGCACCAGACCTGGTCGTTGGGCTTGAGGATCGCGCTCAGCACGATGCGCAGTGCGTGCAGCGTGCCTGACGTCAGCATGATCTGATCGGGATCGCAGCGCAGGCCCCGCGCCGACAGCAAATGATCGGCGATAGCCGCACGCAGCTCGCGGCTGCCGCGGGGATCGCCATAATGCAGATGCTCTGCACCGAAGGCGCGCATGCGGCGGCCGACGAACGCGCGAAAACGCTGCACGGCGCGCTCGTCGATATGGGTGCAGCCGAGCGAAAACGCGCCTTGGCCGGGCGTTTCGACGACGGCCTTTGGCTTTCGCGGCTCGACCGCACGCGCCGGAATGCGCGCGGCGACGAACGTACCGGAGCCGACGGTCGCGTCGGCAAAACCGTCGGCGATCAGCCGTTCATAGGCGGTGACGATTGCGTTGCGCCGAAAGCCGGTTTGCTTGGCCAGCGTGCGTGACGGCGGTAGCGGTTCGCCGGGCTTCACCAAGCCCGCCACGATCATCTCGCACAGCGCCTGGTAAAGCCGGTGCGCCGACGAGGCGCCGGCCGTGATGTGCTGGCCGGTCAGGTCGAGCGGCAGCTCGGCCCTGGCCGGCGAGCCAACGGAATTGGTCGGAATTTTTTGCATGGAATTGGCACTATCGCAGACCAAATCCGCGGCTACAACTGTTGTGGAAGTGTATCAATTCACAGGAGTTGGCCGTGAGCCAGGTTGAGACCCAAAATTCCTATCCGACGTCAGCGCGCAACCAGGTGAAGCGCCGTCACGACCGCGGCTTCTACGATCACGACACCGTTCATCGCATCCTTGATTCCTCGATGCTCTGCCACGTCTCCTACGCGATCGACGGCCAGCCCTATTGCACGCCGACCTTCTTCTGGCGCGAGGGGACCAAGCTCTACTGGCACGGCTCGAGCGCCAGCCGCATGCTGCGCAACCAGACCAGGGGCGAGCGCGTCTGCCTGACGGTCGCCCATCTCGACAGTCTTGTGTTGGCGCGCTGCGGGTTCAATCACTCGGCCGACTACCGCGCCGTGATGGCGTTCGGCACCGCCTATCTCGTCACTGATCCCGAGGAGAAGAAGCGCGCGGTGATCGCGATGGTCGATCGCTTCTTCCCGGATCGCACGGCGAGCCTGCGGGCGAGCAACACCCAGGAGATCAAGGCGACGTCCTTCATCGCGATGGAGATCGAGGAAGCCTCGGCCAAAGTCCGCGCCAAGGGTGTCGCGGACGACGACGAGGACTACGAATTGCCGATCTATGCCGAGCGCATTCCGGTGCGCACCGTGCTGGGCGCGCCCGAGCCATGCCCGCGCCTGCTCGACGGCGTGAACCGGCCTGCGACGCTCGCTGGCTATTCGGAAGGCCGACTGCTCGAAGATGCATTGCGGGATGCATATTTTGTGGAGTACCCGAACGGCTGAAATCGGCTAGCTTGCGCGCTCCTTGAACCGTTCGAATGCCTGGAGTTGCCTGATGAATGCCGAAACGCAGCAGAGGATTCTTGACGCCGTTGACGCCGGCTTCGAAGCCCAGCTTGCGACCACGCGCGATTTCGTCGCGATCCCCTCGACCCGCGGGGCGGAGGGACCGTGCCAGGACATGATCGGCGACCTCCTGCGCGCGCGCGGCTATGAGGTCGACGACTGGCACATCAATGTCGACGACCTCAAGGATCTCGGCGGTTTCGGGCCGATCGAACACGATTTCTCGAAGGCGCGCTCGGTGGTCGGGACCTATCGTCCGCAGAGCAATGGCGGTAAATCGCTGATCCTCCAGGGCCACTGCGACGTCGTACCCGCCGGGCCGCTGGAACTGTGGGATACGCCGCCGTTTTCGCCCGTCATCAAGGACGGCAAGATGTTCGGCCGCGGCGCCTGCGACATGAAGTCGGGCACCATCGGCGCGCTCTCGGCGCTCGATGCGATCAAGGCTGCGGGTTTCGCACCGACGGCGCGGATTCACTTTCAGTCGGTGATCGAGGAGGAGAGCACCGGCGTCGGCGCGCTCTCGACGCTTCAGCGGGGCTATCGCGCGGACGCCTGCTTCATCCCTGAGCCCACCGGCGGCAAGATGGTGCGTTCGCAAGTCGGCGTGATCTGGTTCCGCCTGCGCGTGAAGGGCCATCCGACCCACGTTGCCTTCGCCGGCTCCGGCGCAAACGCCATCATGGCGGCCTATCATCTGATCCAGGCGCTGCAAAACCTCGAGATCGACTGGAACGAGCGCGCAAAGGCCGACCGTCACTTCAAGACGCTGAACCATCCCATCAACTTCAACCCCGGCATCATCAAGGGCGGCGACTGGGCCTCGAGCGTGCCGGCCTGGTGCGACGTCGACTGCCGGATCGCCGTGTTGCCGGGCTGGTCGATCGCCGATCACCAGAAGGAAATCACGGCCTGCGTTGCGGCTGCCGCGCGCAACCACCGCTTCCTCGCCAACAATCCGCCGGAGATCGAATGGTCGGGCTTTTTGTCGGAAGGCTATGAGCTGACCAACGCCGCCGCGCCCGAAGCGGCATTCGGCAAGGCCTTCAACACCGTCTATGGCGGCGAAGTCGAGGACCTCGTCTTCACCGCGCTCACCGACACCCGCTTCTACGGCCTCAATCACGGCATCCCGAGCCTCTGCTTCGGCGCCAGCGGCGGCGAGATGCACGGCTTCAATGAATTCGTCGATCTGGACTCGCTGAAGAAAGCGACCAAGGCGATGGCACTGTTCATCGCGGATTGGTGCGGGGTGGAGAAGGCATAAGTTTTGGTGTCCCGGACGCGGCGCAGCGCGGAGCGTGGCGCCGCAGAGCCGGACCCATATCGCCGCACGCGCTGGACCCCGGTCCAGCAGCGCACCGTTGCACGCTACGCTGCGCCCGGGGAACGCACTAGACAATCTTCGCTGCCCAATCCACCGGCGCCGCCAACTCCTTTAAGCTTAAAATAAAGACTAGGATGCCGGTCGTGCCAGTGGCAGAGTATTGCCAGGTCCACAAGGCCTGAGTCCGTCGAGGAAATCACGATGCGCGATTGGGACGATGCGTACGCCAATTCGGCTCATATCCCGGGCTCCGGCCAGCTGCCGGCACTGTGGGCGGAGCGGGCGGCGGCTTATCGCGCCGGCCTGAAAGACTTTCGCGCTGACATCGCCTATGGCTCCGGCGAGCGCCAGCGCCTCGACCTGATCCTGCCCGACGGCGATAGCAAGGGCCTCGTCGTGTTCGTCCATGGCGGCTACTGGATGCGCTTCGACAAGTCGACATGGACCGATCTTGCCGAAGGTGCGCGCCGTCACGGCTGGACGGTTGCGCTGCCGAGCTACACGCTGACGCCGGCCGCGCGCATTTCCGACATCACTGCCGAAATCACCGCCGCGGTCGCCAAGGCGGCTTCGCTCGTCGCAGGCCCGATCCGGCTCGCCGGCCACTCCGCGGGCGGCCATCTCGTCATGCGCATGCTGTGCGACGACAGCCGGCTCGACCCCGCGGTCTACAACCGCATCGCCGGCACGCTCTCGATCAGCGGCCTGCATGATCTGCGTCCGCTGCTCAAGACCGGGATGAACGAGACGCTGCGGATGACGATGGAGGAGGCGACGCTGGAAAGTGCGGCGCTGCATCTGCCGCGCGGGCATTCGCCCCTGACCGCCTGGGTCGGCGGCAACGAGCGGCCCGAATTCATCCGCCAGTCCGATCTGATGGCCAATGTCTGGACCGGATTCGACGTGCCGACGCGCCTCGTGGTCGACCCCGGGCTGAACCATTTCACCGTGATCGACGGGCTCAAGGACCCGTCATCGCCAATCACCGCGCGCCTGATCGGCCTCGACTGACGAGGCCTGGAAGATCGATCGAAAGGGCCTGCCATGACGTCCAGCGACTACGATCCCGCAAGTGAAGGCGCCGAGACCGATTTCGCCCGGCGCATGTCCTATGGCAACTATCTGGCGCTGGACGCCATCCTCGGTGCGCAGCATCCGCTCTCGGAGGCGCATGACGAGATGCTCTTCATCATCCAGCATCAGACCACCGAACTCTGGATGCGGCTCGCCATCCACGAGCTCAGCGCCGCCCGCCGCGCGATTGCAAAGGACGAGGTCGCTCCCGCGATGAAGATGCTGGCACGGATGTCGCGCATCTTCGAGCAGCTCAACAGTGCCTGGGACGTGCTGCGCACCATGACACCCAGCGAGTATACGCGCTTCCGCTCGCAGCTGGGCCAGTCCTCTGGCTTCCAGTCGCGTCAGTACAGGCTGATCGAGTTTCTGCTCGGCAACCGCAACCACGCCATGCTCAAGCCGCACGCGCACAATGTGGAAACCACCAAGCTGCTCGAAGCCGAGCTTGCGACTCCAAGCCTGTACGACGAAGTGCTGCGGCTCGCCGACCGCAACGGGCTCAAGATGCCGGCCGCTGTGCTGGCACGCGACGTCCGCGAGACCCATAGCTTCAACGAAGGCGTGCTGCAGGCCTGGCGTATCGTCTACGAGGCGCCGGAAACGCACTGGATGCTTTACGAGGTCGCCGAGAAGCTGGTTGATTTCGAGGATTATTTCCGGCGCTGGCGTTTCAACCATGTGACGACGGTCGAGCGCGTCATCGGCTTCAAGCGCGGCACGGGCGGCACCGGCGGCGTCAGCTATCTCAAGCGCATGCTGGAGATCGAGCTGTTTCCCGAACTCTGGCGCGTGCGCACGATCCTGTAGAGATGTCCATGACCAAGCTTCGCGTCTACGACGACACCAGGGCACTGTTCCATCTGCCTGATGGCCTGATCTATCTCGATGGCAATTCGCTGGGCGCATTGCCGCTCGGGGTTGCCGAGCGCGTCAACCGCGTCATCACCACCGAGTGGGGCAATGAGCTGATCCGCGCCTGGAACAGCGCGGGCTGGTACGCGCAGCCGCGTCATGTCGGCGATCGCATCGCGCGGCTGATCGGCGCGGAGGCCGGCTCGGTGATGGTGGGCGACACGCTGTCGCTGAAAGTCTACCAGGCGCTCGCCGCCGCGCTCGATATGAACGCCTCGCGCAAGGTCGTCCTATCGGATACCGGCAATTTCCCGACCGACCTCTACATGGCCGAGGGCCTGATCGCGACGCTCGGGCGCGGCCATCAATTGCGCCTGGTGGCGCCGGAGGAGATCGAGGCTTCGTTGTCGGAGGAGGTCGCTGTCCTCTACATCACCGAGGTCGATTACCGCACCGGACGCCGCCACGACATGGCAAAGCTGACTGCCAGAGCGCATGCGCTCGGCATCGTCACGGTCTGGGATCTCGCGCATTCGGCCGGCGCGCTGCCGGTTGACCTTGCAGGCACCGGCGCTGATTTCGCCGCCGGCTGTACCTACAAATACATCAACGCCGGTCCCGGCGCGCCCGCCTTCCTCTACGTCGCGCCCCGCCACGCCGACAGCGTGCGCGCCGCTTTGTCGGGGTGGATGGGACACGCAAAGCCGTTTGCGTTCGAGCTTGGCTACGCGGCCGCAGGCGGCGTCGAGCGCATGCGCGTCGGCACCCCGCCGGTGCTGGCAATGGCGGCGCTGGAGGCCTCGCTCGACATATGGGACCGCGTCGATATCGCGGAGGTGCGGGTGCGTTCGCTGGCGCTCGGCGATCTCCTGATCGAGGAAGTCGAGCGCCGCTGCCCGTCTCTGAAGCTGGTCACCCCGCGCGCGCACGAGCGCCGTGGCTCACAGATCTCCTTCGCCTTCGACGGCGGCTACGCCGCCATGCAGGCGCTTATTGCGCGCGGCGTCATCGGTGATTTCCGCGCGCCTGACATCATGCGGTTCGGCATCACGCCGCTTTATGTCGGCGAAGGTGAAGTCATGAGGGCGGCCGAGATCATCGAGGAGGTGATCGCAGACGAGGTGTGGCGCCGGCCGGAATATCAGGTGATGAACGCGGTGACGTGAGGAAGGCCGCTCGCATCGCGCACGGCCCGGATTTTGCTCCAGCCCTTTCGCGCGCGGCTGCGGGACGACCTTCATGCCACAGCCTGAGGCGAGGATGACGTCGGGCGCTGCCTCACGCACCGTGCGCAAACGCGACGACCAATGTCACGGCGATGATGACCTCGGACGTCATTGCTTTGCCGCGCGGAGCAATTCACGCTGTGACCAGAATGATTTGGGAGGAGATCCGATGACGCCGCTCGAGACACTTAAAGCGATGAAGATGCCGTTCGCCGAGCTCAAGGGCGTCGAGTTCGTCGAGGCCGAGAAGGACCGCGTGGTGGCGCGGATGACGGTCAGGCCCGATCTCTGTACGCTTCATCACACCATTCACGGCGGGGCGGTAATGGCACTGGCCGATTCCGTCGGGGCGGCGGCGACCGTGATCAATCTGCCGGAGGATGCCAAGGGCACGACCACGCTTGAGAGCAAGACCAACTTCATCGGAGGGGCCAAGGAGGGAACCACGGTGATCGCCACGGCTACGCCGGTCCACCGGGGGCGGCGGACCCAGGTCTGGACCACCCGGCTGGAGACCGAGGACGGCAAGCTGGTCGCCGTGGTGACCCAGACCCAGCTGGTCCTCGTATGAATACGGGGGCTTGATTTTGTTAACGAATTAGTCGCGCCGGTGCCCGAAACTTGAGCAGGTTCTCGTCTTGAAAAATTTGTTGCGACGCACAATATTGGAGGCCTAGGGATTCGAACGCCTCCTCGAGGGATACCAAGAGGAGTTTTGACTTGTCACTCGAAGCAGATTTGGCACTTGAAGATACCAGCCGCACGAAGTCCGTTCAGGGCTATGTGCGGACCTTGAGCCAGCAGGAAGAATTGCCGCTTTTGCGCGATCACCTGCTGAGGCTCGATGCCGGGAGCCGGCACGACCGTTTCAACGGCTTTCTCGACGACAGCTTCATCGAGCGTTACGCCGCCCGCTGCGCCGAGGACGGCACCGTGATCGTCGCCTACATCGTGGATGGCGTGGTCCGCGGTGCGGCCGAGTTGCATCCGCCGGAGGATGGTTCGCTGCCCGAGGTCGCCTTCAGCGTGGAAGCCTCGGCGCGGCGCCAGAACGTCGGCACCGTGCTGTTCAGCCGCCTGATCGCGGAAGCGCGCTGGAAGGGTTTCAAGCGCCTGCGCATCACCACCGGCGCCGAAAATCATGCGATGCGGGCGCTCGCCAGGAAGTTCGGGGCGCATCTGCAATTCCGTCATGGCGAATCGACCGGCACGATCGATCTCGCCAAGGCGCCTGAGGACGAGCTCGCTGATCTCGCGGCCTCGCCATTCACGGCCGGGCGCGCTCTTCTCAGCTTCAACTCGACCTGCTGGAAGATCATCTCCAGCATCTATGGCTATCGCGCCGCCTGAAAAAGCCGACTGGAATCAAAAAGCGGACCGGCAAAACCGGTCCGCTTTTTATTGGAAATAGGGAACTACGCGCTCAGGTGCCGGTGCGCTTGTCATTGCCGAAGCGGCGCACGACACGGCGTTCGACCACCACCGAGCGCTGTGCGCCCTGTTCGCCGGCGATCACGCGGGTGGAGGTGATGCGGCTGTTGGTGCGAACCTGTTTCTTGACCTCGGCTTGGACGACATCCAGCGGCATGCCCATCAAGGCTGCCGCGATCTCGGCCTGCTGCTCCTGATCGTCGGTGATGCCCACGGCGGCGAAGATCGCCTCGTCCAGGGTCGGCGGATCGTGGCGCACGCGCCGCGTGCCATATTTGGTATTCCAGTCTGCGTTCATAACGGCCTCGTTTCGATGCCGGGATACCTAGTGCTGTCCATGTTGCATTGCAATATGAATTTCGCGTGGCAGCTCAGCTATGCACTCACAGCTTCTCGAGCCTACTGGCGTCATATAACGCGAGCGTGGCCGGCGCTGTGACGAGTGAGCGCAGGACGCGCACGAACTCGCCGGACGCAGGTACCGCAAAGTGGGTGGCGAGCGCGGCGCGGTCTGCCCATTGCTCGAAGAACACCAGCCTGAGCGGGTTCTCGCAGTCGATATGCACTGCATGTGAGATGCAGCCGGGCTCCTGTCGCGACCGATGAACGTGTTCGAGGCTGAGGCGGCGGGCCTCGTCGAACGTCTCGGAGCGGACCGTTACGCTGCCGGTCACAACGATCATACGATGTCTCCCGAAATCGGTTGCGCTAGGGCGGGGATGCCTCGCGGGCGCTGTCATTCACCGGTGCCTGCGGCCAGCGTTTCAGCGCCGCGCGTCCGGCCTCGGTCAGCCCGTAGATTCCCCGCTCGGTGCGTTCGAACCAGCCATACACATTGTTAAGCATGATCTTGCCGGCATCGGGGCAGCGTTGGCGCAATTCGCTCACGCGCCGCGGGCCCGAAGCGAGTTCCGAGGCACAGGCCAGCGCCTGCTGCCGATAGGCCGTCATGATGGGTGCGCGGGTGCTGCCGCCGAGCACAGGATCTCCCTGGCGGCGCTGATGCTCGGCGACGAGGCGCGAACGGACCTTCGGCTCGCGGCGCGGGGCCGCCGTTGGCGGCTTCACGAGCACCTCGACCTGGCCGCGGTCAGTCACTCCGAGCATACCGAAGCCGAGGCGACGGCAGAGATTGCGATAGCGTGCATCGCTCTCGCGTCCCTTGCCGCGCACTGACATTCTTGCGGCTATCCAGACCTCATCGCCGGCGGGCGCACGGTCGACCGCCTGGAGGATCAGTTCCAGATTGAAGGTAACCTTGAGCTCGCCGATCACCACCACGGGTGGATCGCCGGCGCTGAGGCCGACAAGATCGCAGCCACCGATCTCGCCCTTGACGGTGAAGCCGAGCTCTTCGAGGAAGCGTTTGACTGGCAGATAGAGCGCGGTTTCCAAGGAAGCTTCCGATTTTGGCGGCCGATCGGAGAATCAGTTTCGGGCAGCTTAGCCCGGAACGCAGTTGTGGCTCTGCGCCATTTGATCGGGAACCGATGGTGCGGCTATCCTGCGGTCGGGACAGTCAGGCGCTGGCAAAGATGACAATCAAGAACGGGCTCTATCACATCCGCATCGAGATGCTGGATGCCGTCCAGGGCGGCAATCAGGGCGTCATGGTCCTGCGTGACGGCACCATGCGGGGTGGCGATTCATTCTTCTTCGCCTACGGCAGCTACACCTCGGCCGACGGCAAGTGGAAGGGCGAGCTGACCAACGAGGAGCATTCACCCTCGTTCGACGAGCGCCCGGTGTGGGGCCGCAAGGTCGTGACCATCGGCTTCAGCGGCACCTACAATGAGGAGACCGCGTACGGCGAGGGCATCGCGCTCGCCGGCAAGCAGAGCATCCGTTTCAAAGGCAATCTGCGCCTGCTGGTGCCGGACTAAACCCGCCCGCTCACCGGGATCAGCGCGCCGGTGACACCGCTCGCGGCGTCGCTGGCGAGGAACAGGATGACCTCGGCGAGCTCCTGCGGCGTCACCCATTTGGAAAAGTCGGCTGTCGGCATGTCGGCGCGGTTGGCCCTGGTGTCGATGATCGATGGCAGCACTGCGTTCACGGTGACCTTGCCTTTCCACTCGCTCGCCAGCGCCTCGGTCAGGCGATGCACGCCGGCTTTCGATGCCGCATAGGGGCCCATGCCGGAGCCGGCCTGAAGCGCGCCCATGGCGCCGATATTGACGATGCGGCCGGTGCTGGATGTCGCGAGATGCGGCAGCGCCGCGCGCGAGGCGTTGAGCGCCGTCAGCACGTTGAGCGCATGCATGCGCTGCCACGTCTTGATGTCGCCATCGCCCACGGTCTCGAAAGCGAAGCCGCCGGCGATGTTGATCAGCGCATCGAGCTTGCCGAAATGTCTTGCTGCCGCCTCGACCGCCGTCTGCGCTTGTGCTGCGTCGGACAGATCGACGCCGCCGATCTCGATGCTTTCAGGGCGCGCGGAAATTTGCGAGGGCGCATGATCGATGCCGGCAACGCGTGCGCCGCGCGACTGCGCTGCCTCGGCCACGATTTTTCCAAGTGCGCCGAGCGCGCCGGTCACGATCAGAACCTTGCCTTGCATCGTCGTTCTCCCGGCACGGCCGCTTGAGGTTTAAGGACCAGTTACGATTGCAGATAACGCGCCTTCAGCGCGGTCTGTTCGGCTGTGCCGAGCTTGAGGCCGTCGCGCAAGTAGGTTTCGAGATCGCCGTATTCCTTGCCGACGGCTTCGAAAGCCGCGGCAAGATACGAGGTCTCGACATTGCCGATCGCATCGAGGACGTCGGCGGGAAGATCGGAGGCATGTGATGCATCGCGCTTGTAGTGCTGGTTGGTCAGCAAATAGTCCTCGGCGATGACCTCGTCGGCGACACCGAGCGCATGCAGGATCAGGGCGCTGGCAAAGCCGGTGCGGTCCTTGCCGGCCGTGCAGTGAATGACGAGAGGCGCACGGTCCTCCAGGAGATGACCGAACAGGTTGCGGAAGCTCGCCGTGTTGTGGCGCACGTAGTTGCGATAGGATTCGCGCATGAGTTCGAGCGCGAACGGCGCGGTCAGCGTGCCCCGGGCGAGTTCGGCGCGCAACGCGGCCACGACCGTCGGCTCGATCGGCAGTGAATGCACGGCGATCTCGTTCACCACGCAGACACCCGCCGCGCGCTCCTCGACGCCGCGAAAGTCGAACGCGCTTCGCACGCCGAGCGCGCGGACGATCTCGATGTCGGCGGCGGTGAGCTGGCCAAGATGGTTGGAGCGGAAGATCTGCCGCCAGCGGGTCGTGCGGCCATCTGCGGCCGGATAGCCGCCGAGGTCGCGAAAATTGCTGGCGCCTTGCAGGGCGAGATGGCGGGCAGGGGAATCTTGCAGAGGGGGGACTTGCATGAGATCAGCTTGGGTTATGTTCCATGGGACGCACGAGGGGCGTCCTCGAGATCTAATACAGGGGGCGATCATGGGCCGGCACAAGGCCATTCTTTTGGCGATCACGGTTCTGGGCGGAATGATCAGTGCACGGCAGGCCGATGCGCAGACGTTCCGGTCCTATCACTGCGCCGATGGTACGCGGTTCATCGTGGGATTTTATGACGCCGACAAGCGCGCCTTCCTGCAGATCGACGGCGAGCCCGTTACCCTCGCTAAGCGGCTGACGGTTTCTGGCGCGCGCTATTCGGGGGCGGGGATCACGCTTGTGATCGGCAAGACCGGGAGCACCACGGTCAGGCATCTGAAGCGGCCGGTGACGGCCTGCGCCGTGATCTGAACGGCCTCGTTCACGCAAAGAATCAAAAGGGCCGAAACCTCGTTGTTTCGACCCTTTTTCAAACTGTCGCCGGTCGCTCGAAAGAGCGCGGCGATATCAAACCAGCCACAGGCATCAGCGATCCCATTTCGGCTTGGCCTCGTCGACCGCGTCCTGATGGTACCAGCTGCCGCTGCAGATTGTCTCGTTCACGGGGGGGGAGACGCGATCGGCGGGAAGGCCAGCTTGACCGTAGCGGCGCCCTGCGAGCGCCGCGCGGCCCCCGACAGGGAATTGATAGATCGTTGCAGATTCGTGACTCAGACCATTGTTCATCATTTTGATTTCTCCTCCGGCCCAGGCGCTTACCTCCATGGTGCGCCCGACTCGTTCGATTGTGGTTACCGGAATCCCCATATCGGCCGCGCATCACCAAATGCAAAGTGCTGAAAAGGAAATCAGTTGCAGCCCGTTTTCTAGGCAGAAAGCCTTCTGCATTACCCAAGGCACCGTGGCAGTGACTAACGTGTGGGCCATCCCAAAGGTTGCTGGGCCAGACGGACAACTTTGCGAAAATTGCTGGGCGTTGATGCGCGTTTCATCGGCAACCTCCGGCAACGGCCGGCGTGCTCCAGAATCAGGCGTTTTCCGCGGGATTTTTGCGGTGCAGCTTCACGCAAAGGTGCGCCGCTATGACGCATGTCGCTGGGGATGATTTGCTGGCGGAGGGTCCCCCCGGCCGCGGTTGAAAACGTCCCGCGCTGCGGCCTTTTGGCACGTTAAATGCTTGTAAAAAGTCGGCCGATGTTGGCCGGGTAAACAATCGTGCGGGGGCCTTGGGGCCCCCACCTTTCGCATCATCTACAGAGAGGCTCAATGACCAAGTACAAGCTCGAGTACATTTGGCTCGACGGATATACGCCGACTCCGAACTTGCGCGGCAAAACTCAGATCAAGGAATTCGCGTCGTTCCCGACGCTTGAGCAGCTTCCGCTCTGGGGCTTCGATGGCTCCTCCACCCAGCAGGCCGAAGGCCACAGCTCCGACTGCGTGCTGAAGCCCGTTGCCATCTATCCGGACGCCGCGCGTGAGAACGGCGCGCTCGTGATGTGCGAAGTCATGATGCCCGATGGCAAGACCCCGCACGCCACCAACAAGCGCGCGACCATCCTCGACGATTCCGGCGCCTGGTTCGGCTTCGAGCAGGAATACTTCTTCTACAAGGACGGCCGTCCGCTCGGCTTCCCGGCCTCCGGCTATCCGGCGCCGCAGGGCCCGTACTACACCGGCGTCGGCTATTCAAACGTCGGCGACGTCGCCCGCAAGATCGTGGAAGAGCATCTCAACCTCTGCCTCGCGGCCGGCATCAATCACGAAGGCATCAACGCGGAAGTCGCGAAGGGCCAGTGGGAATTCCAGATTTTCGGCAAGGGCTCCAAGAGGGCCGCTGACGAAATGTGGATGGCCCGCTATCTGATGCTGCGCCTCACCGAGAGCTACGGCATCGACATCGAGTTCCACTGCAAGCCGCTCGGCGATACCGACTGGAACGGCTCCGGCATGCACGCCAACTTCTCGACCGAGTACATGCGCACGGTCGGTGGCAAGGAGTACTTCGAGGCGCTGATGGCGGCCTTCGACAAGAACATCATGGACCACATCGCCGTCTACGGCCCGGACAACGACAAGCGTCTGACCGGCAAGCACGAGACCGCGCCGTGGAACAAGTTCAGCTACGGCATTGCCGATCGCGGTGCTTCGATCCGCGTTCCGCACTCCTTCGTCAACAACGGCTACAAGGGCTATCTGGAAGACCGCCGTCCGAACTCGCAGGGCGACCCATACCAGATCGCTTCGCAGATCCTGAAGACGATCGCGTCCGTGCCGACCGAGCAGAAGGCCGTGGCCTAAGATCCTCCCGGCCCGGGCTGGGGGGCTGGCCCGGGTTGGACTTCAATCCGCCGGAGCTGAAAGGCTCCGGCGGATTTTTGCATTCTGATGACAGCCGTCCTGTGGTTCGGCAAACCTCGATCGCGCGAAACTTGTCTGTCGTCGCGGAAAGAGGGATAGAGTGCGTCTGGATGCGCGCAGGGCCGGGGACGGCTGGTGTTTGAAGGCTTCTACAAGGTGAGATTTCAGCTCGGCGACGGGGTCGGCCGGAGCGTGATGCATGCCGGCAACGGCAAGATGCTCGGCGGCAATTCGGCCTTCGCCCATATCGGCACCTACGCGAAGACCGACGCCGGCATCGACGTCGTGATCCACACCGTCCGCCACAACCCTGACCCGAACTACCGCGCCATGGCCGGTACCGACGATGCGACCCTGCTTGCCAAGGGCTGGGCCGACGGCGATCTCTATCGTTTCAAGGGCGAGCTCAAGGAGCTGCCCGGTGTCCCCTTCCAGTCGTTGATGACGCCGATCACGGAGGACGAGGTGCCGATCGCCGGCGGCGTCGGTGAGGCCGGCATCGCCGATGGCCTGTATTCGATCCACCTGCGCATGCTGGACGGTCTCGACGGCGGCCTCACCGGCGTGATGCTGCTCAACAAGGGCCAGATCCTCGGCGGCGATGCGTCGTTCTATTATCTCGGCAGCTACAGGGCTGCGAACGGACGCTGGAAGGGACAGCTTCTCAACCAGGAGCATACGCCGGCCAAGGACGATCCGATCTTCGGCGGCCACGAGGTCGGCATCGGCTTTTCCGGCACTTATGATGCCGAGCAGGCGGTGCTGGAGGCAACGGCACTCGCCGGCAAGCGCAGCCTGCGCCTGACCGCCGCGCTCAAGTTGATGCACCGCGCCTGATCGCTACCTGGGAATTGCACATGGAAAAAATTCGCCTGCTCTCGACGCTCGGCCTGATGGGCGCGATGCGCAGCCTGTCCTCGACCTTCGAGGCGGCTCACGATATCCATGTCGATTCCGATTTCGCACCGACCCTGGCATTGCTGAAGCGCCTGCGCGACGGCGAGGCCGCTGATCTCGTGATCCTCACCCGCGAGGGGCTCGACGAAATGATCGGCGAGGGGCGCGTGGTCGCGGGGACCACGGCCGATCTGGCGCGCTCCTTCGTTGGCATTGCGGTGCGGGCAGGGCAGGCGCACCCCGACATCGCCACCGAAGCCGCGCTGCGCAAGACGCTGCTCGCGGCGCGGTCCGTCGCCTATTCGCGGCTGGGCGCGAGCGGGGTCTATTTCGCGCAGCTGATCGTGCGGATGGGGATCGCGGCGGAGATCAACACCAAGGCTGATATCGTCGAGCAGGGCTTTACCGCGGAGCGGCTCGTGAGCGGCGAAGCCGAGTTCGCCGTGCAGCAGATCAGCGAGTTGAAGCAGGTCGGGGGCATCGAGGTGGTCGGCCCGATCCCGCACGATCTGCAAACGCCGGCCGTGTTCTCCGCCGGCCGCATCGCCGGCGCGAAGCATGCCGACGCCGCGGACCGGCTGCTGCGCTATCTGGCATCGCCCGAGGTCGTGCCCGTGCTTCGCCAGTCGGGACTCGAGCCTTGAATTTGCCGGAGCAGAGACCCATCGTGACGCCCATGCGGATCTACCTCCTTGCCATCCTCTTCACGCTCGCGGCGCCGTTGTCGGCGCATGCGCAATCGGCCGACCTCGTCCTGTGCGACCGGGTCGCCGCCGACCCCAGCGATCCCGACAAGCCGGCGGACGTGAAGGGCGTGAGCGAGATTGCAGCCTCCGACGTCGCGACCGCGATCAGGTTCTGCAAGCAGGCCGCGCCGTCGTCGCGGCGGGCGATGTTCGCGCTCGGCCGCGCCTATGCGGCCAACCGGCAGACCGCAGAAGCGATGGCCACCTGGCGCAAGGCCGCCGACAAGGGATCGAGCGCCGCGATGGTCGAACTCGGTGTTGCCTACGGCACCGGCGCCGGCGTCGCCAGGGACGAGGCGCAGGCGCGCAAATTGTTCGAGAAGGCGGCGCAGGCCGGCAATCCCCGCGGCATCAGCAATCTCGCCGCGCTCGGCGGCACCGGCGGTGGTGCGCCGGCCGATCCCGCGCAGGCACGCGCATTGCTCGGCAAGGCCGCGGAGACCAACGCGGAAGCGCAGTACCAGCTCGGCGTGATGCTCTCCGAAGGCACAGGCGGTGCGAAGGACGATGTCGCGGCGCGCGCGCTGTTCGAGAAGGCGGCGGCGCAAAACCATCCCGGCGCGCTGGAGCGGATGGGCGCCTTCGCACAGGAAGGCCGCGGCGGGCCAAAGGACAAGGACGCCGCGAAATCCTATTACGAGCGCGCCGCAGCCCTCGGCGATGAAGACGCCAAGGCCGCGCTGGAGCGGCTGCGCTGTCCCTATGCGATCAAGGACAAGCAGGGCAAGCTCGTCACCACCCTGTGCTTCTAGCTATTTGTAGTAATAGGCGACGTTGTTGCGGGCGTCGCGATAGGTGGTCTCCAGGAAATCCGGATATTGCGCGGAGGCTTTCGCCACCGCATGCACGAGGCAGTCCCAGAAATCGCCGTCCCAGTTGAAATGCGTAAAGGTCGCGTCCTCGAACTTGACGGCGGTGATGATGGCTTGCCTGATCGCGCCATCGTCGGCTCGCGGATGGGCGCGCTTCACATAATTGAACATCGGCCCTTCATGGGCATGGTCGCGATCCCGGCGGTATTTCGCGCTGATCTGCTCCGGCGTGAGGGTGCGGTTGATGCGGACTTCTTCGGCGGTCGGACGGCCCTCGATCGAGTCGAGGCGGTAGCGCCGGCACCAGAGCTCGAAGGCCGCATCGAGCAACGGCTGCCTCGCCGCGCCGGCGATGATGACTGCGATCTCGTCTTCCGGTGATCGTTGCGACTGCTTCATGCCCGCTTTGTCGCGTGCCCGCGCCCGATGGTTCGAGGGAGCCAGGAACCGGCGCGGACACCGGCCGTTGAATCCCCGACAAGCAGGAGGCAACCATGATCCGCAAACTGGCGTCCGGCGAATACCGCCTCTATTCACGCAAGGTGAATCCCAAGACCGGCAAGCGCCGCAACCTCGGCACGTTCAGGAGCCGTGCAGCGGCCGAGAAGCACGAGCGCGAGGTGCAGTATTTCAAGCGTCACTGACGCGTGAGGAGGGCCGGCTGGGACCTGCCAAACAAAAAACTGAAAAACAACCCCATGCACAGTAGCCAAGTGATTGAAAACACAGCGCTGCGGAATTTACGAAATCCCGTTGACCCGTCGGGCAAAACAGGGGCATGATGGCATCATGGCAGCGCGTGGCTTCGCGAATGGCCCTGCGCGGAAAAGCCGGATGGCCTTGGTGCGGCGGTGATGCTAGGTAGCCCGTGATTACCTTCTGATTTTGCGGGCCAATTGCATTGCTGGATGGACTCTACAAGGTTGAATACGGCATCCACGATGCCTTCGGGCGCAGCATCATGTGCCTGCATGACGGCAAGATGCTCGGCGGCAATTCAGCCTTCGCGCATCTCGGCACCTATTTTGAGCGCGACGGCGAGATCGTCGCCGAAGTCATCACCGAGCGGCATAACGACGATCCCCATTACAAGCCGCTGATGGGCGCCGACGTCGCCTCGATTGGCGCGCGCGGCCGGCTGATCGGCAACCAGATCCGTCTCCAGGGAAGCGCGGACACCATGCCGGGCGGCCAATTCTGGGCCAATCTCACGCGGCTCGACGACGAGGCGTTGCCGCCGAGCGGGGCGGTCGGTCCCGGCGGCATCGCCAACGGGCTCTATGGGATGAGCCTGCGCGCGCTCGACGGCGTCGATGCCGGCCTCTCCGGCGTGATGCTGCTGATCGACGGCCGCATCCTCGGCGGCGATGCGTTCTTCTATTATCTCGGCTCCTACTCCTCGGCGGACGGCCGCTGGAAAGGCGAGATGCTCAACCAGGAGCATACGCCGGCGAAAGGCGAAAACCCGGTGTTCGGCGGCTATGAGGTCGGCATCGGCTTCTCCGGGAGCTGCACGGCTGATAGCGGCGAGCTCGAAGGCATCGCGCTCGCCGGTAAGCGCAGTTTGCGGCTGGCGGCCTCGCTCAAGCTGATGCGAAGGGCGTAGGGCGAGCGCTCACAAATGTGGGATGTCCGTTTCTTGGGGTAAAGCAGGCACACCCGACCGATACCGGCACTTCGCCTTTTGACCCGGAGCCGAACTTCGGCTCTACTGTATTTATTCGCTTGTCTCGCCGTGAAGTTCTGCCTTG
>NZ_JADPJG010000029.1:119938-121303 GCF_023073335.1 Bradyrhizobium sp. 21 | reverse complement strand
CTCGGCTCCTTCACCGGCACGACGGCAACGACCGGTGCCGGCGGCACCACGGCCCTGACCGGTACCATCACCCTGATCGCCACCAACGGCACGAGCGCCAGCGGCCTGGCCGGCGTCGCCCAGCCCGCCGACGGCGACACGCTGACGGTGAACGGCAAGACCATCACCTTCCGCGCCGGCACCGCGCCGGCGGCGACCGGTGTTCCGTCCGGTTCGGGCGTCAGCGGCCATCTCGTCACCGACGGCAGCGGCAATACCACCGTCTATCTCGGTAGCACCGGCACGCCTGCGACGCTTGCGACCGTCACCGACCTCTTGACCGCAGTCGACCTCGCCAGCGGGGTGGATACGGTTGCGATCAGCGCCGGTGCTGCGACGATCACCAACAGCGTCGGCCAGACTCCTTCGAGCGTTGGTGCGAGCGCCGTCACGCTGAAGAGCTCGACGGGTGCGGATCTGAATGTCACCGGCAAGGCCGACCTGCTCAATGCTCTCGGCCTGAGCTCGGCCGTGGGCGGCGGCAACGCCACCGTGAACGTCAACCGGACCACGAGCTCGGCCTCGCTGGGCGCGACGATCGCGGACGGCTCCACGCTGAATGTCGACGGTCACGTGATCACCTTCAAGAACGCGCCGATCCCGGGCTCGACCGGTGCTCCGAGCGTTCCGAGCGGGTATGGTGCGAGCGGTAACGTCCTCACCGACGGCGCCGGCAACTCGACCGTCTACCTGCAGGCTGGCACGGTCAACGACGTGCTGAAGGCGATCGACCTTGCCACCGGCGTGCAGACCGCGACGGTCAACGCCAACGGCACCGCGACGCTTGCGACCGCCACCGGCCAGACCAACTCGTCGATCAACGCCTCGGGGCAGCTCAAGCTCTCGACCGGCGTCAATGCCGACCTGTCGATCACCGGCACGGGTAATGCGCTGAATGCGCTTGGCTTCGCCGGCAACACCGGCACCTCGTCCGCCTTCACCGCGGCGCGTACCTCGGGCGTTGGCGGCCTCACCGGCAAGACCTTGACCTTCTCCGCCTTCAACGGCGGCACGGCGGTCAACGTCACCTTCGGCGACGGCACCAACGGCTCGGTCAAGACGCTCGACCAGCTGAACTCGAAGCTTCAGGCCAACAACCTGACGGCGACGATCGACGCCAACGGCCTGCTGACGGTCTCGACCACCAACGACTACGCGTCCTCGACGATCGGGTCGAACGTCGCGGGTGGTGCGATCGGCGGCACGCTGACCTCATCGCTCACCTTCTCGACGGCTTCCAGCCCCGTCCAGGACACGGTTGCCCAGACCTCGCGTGCAAACCTGGTCGGCCAGTACAACAACATCCTCGCGCAGATCGACTCCACT
>NZ_JADPJG010000029.1:116906-119928 GCF_023073335.1 Bradyrhizobium sp. 21 | reverse complement strand
CCTGCTGAACGGCGACCAGCTCAAGCTGGTGTTCGACGAGACCGGCAAGTCGAACCTGAGCATCACCGGCGTGACCTACAACTCCAAGGGTCTCGGCCTCGCCTCGTTGACCAGCGGTGTCGACTTCATCGACAACGCCGCCACCAACAAGGTGCTGACCAACTTGAACTCGGCATCGAGCACCCTGCGCTCGGAAGCGTCGAGCCTTGGTTCAAACCTGACGATCGTGCAGGTGCGTCAGGACTTCAACAAGAACCTGATCAACGTGCTGCAGACCGGTTCGTCCAACCTGACTTTGGCCGACACCAACGTCGAGGCCGCGAACAGCCAGGCGCTGTCGACCCGCCAGTCGATCGCGGTCTCCGCGCTCTCGCTGGCCAACCAGTCGCAGCAGAGCGTGCTGCAGCTGCTCCGCTAAATCGCGGACGACATCGCAAGCAAGACATGGCGGCGGGGCTTCGGCCCCGCCGCTTTTTTTCATCCGTCACGCCGTTGGCGGTGGCGCGACGCTCCGAAAAAGTAACCAGCGGTTATGGTTAATGGAGCGTAAGCGTGGAAAATCACCAGTAATTTCAGACGGATTGTCGACCCCGGACGCGCCTTCCGCTCGCTCATGGTGAACCGGCCCTTAGGCAGGCGATGCCGGTTTCACCTTTTGTTAGCCATGTCGCGGCACGCTGTGCCCGTCACTCGATCCGAAGCGATCGAACGAAGACGCGTAAACCAGAAGGGTAAGAGTCATGTCCGGTATTGTTCTCTCTGCGTCGGTTCGCCAGAACCTGCTGTCTCTCCAGTCCACCGCCGATCTCCTCGCCACCACACAGAACCGTCTGTCGACCGGCAAGAGCGTCAACTCGGCCCTGGACAATCCCACCAACTTCTTCACCGCACAGTCGCTCGACAACCGCGCCAGCGACATCAACAATCTGCTCGATGGCATCGCCAACGGCGTGCAGGTGCTGCAGGCCGCCAACACCGGCCTGACCTCGTTGCAGAAGCTGATCGACAGCGCGAAGTCGATCGCCAACCAGGCGCTGCAGACCACGGTCGGCTATTCCACCAAGTCAAATGTCTCCACCTCGATCGCGGGTGCGACGGCGGCCGATTTGCGCGGTACCACGTCCTTCGCCAGCGCGACTGCAAGCAGCAACGTGCTCTATAACGGCGCGGCCGGCGGCACCACCGCGGCGAGCGGCGCCACCACCCTCGGCGCCACTCTCGGCTCCTTCACCGGCACGACGGCAACGACCGGTGCCGGCGGCACCACGGCCCTGACCGGTACCATCACCCTGATCGCCACCAACGGCACGAGCGCCAGCGGCCTGGCCGGCGTCGCCCAGCCCGCCGACGGCGACACGCTGACGGTGAACGGCAAGACCATCACCTTCCGCGCCGGCACCGCGCCGGCGTCGACCGCTGTTCCGTCCGGTTCGGGCGTCAGCGGCCACCTCGTCACCGACGGCGGCGGCAATACCACCGTCTATCTCGGTAGCACCGGCACGCCCGCGACGCTTGCGACCGTCACCGACCTCTTGACCGCAATCGACCTCGCCAGCGGGGTGGATACGGTTGCGATCAGCTCCGGTGCTGCGACGATCACCAACAGCGTCGGCCAGACTCCTTCGAGCGTTGGTGCGAGCGCCGTCACGCTGAAGAGCTCGACGGGTGCGGATCTGAATGTCACCGGCAAGGCCGACCTGCTCAATGCTCTCGGCCTGTCGACGTCGACCGGTGCAGGTAACGCCAACATCGAGGTCAACCGGACCACGACCGCGGCCTCGCTCGGTGCGACCATCACGGACGGTTCGGCCCTGAACGTCGATGGTCACACCATCACCTTCAAGAACGCGCCGGTCCCGGGTTCGACCGGTGCTCCGAGTGTTCCCAGTGGTTATGGTGCGATCGGTGCGGTCGTCACCGACGGCAACGGCAACTCGACCGTCTACCTGCAGTCCGGCACGGTTAACGACGTGCTGAAGGCGATCGACCTTGCCACCGGCGTGCAGACCGCGACGCTCAACGCCAATGGCACCGCGACGCTTGCGACCGCCACCGGCCAGTCGAACTCGACGATCAATACCTCCGGCCAGCTCAAGCTCTCGACCGGCATCAACGCCGATCTGACGATCACGGGCTCCGGCAATGCGCTGAATGTGTTCGGGTTGGCCGGCAACACCGGTAGCGCCTCGGCGTTCACCGCGGCACGCACCTCCGGTGTCGGCGGCATTGCCGGCAAGACCTTGACCTTCTCCGCCTTCAATGGCGGCACGGCGGTCAACGTCACTTTCGGCGACGGCACCAACGGCACCGTCAAGACGCTCGATCAGCTCAACACGCAGCTCCTGGCCAACAATTTGGCTGCCACGATCGACGCCAACGGCCGGCTGACCATCACCGCGTCCAACGACTACGCGTCCTCGACGATCGGATCGACCGTCGCAGGCGGTGGGATCGGCGGCACGCTCACTTCGGCGCTGACGTTCTCGACGGCTTCCAGCCCCGTCCAGGATGCGGTTGCCCAGACGGCCCGTGCGAACCTGGTGTCTCAGTACAACAACATCCTGAACCAGATCGACACGACCTCGCAGGACTCTTCGTTCAACGGCGTCAACCTGCTGAACGGCGATCAGCTCAAGTTGGTGTTCGACGAGACCGGCAAGTCGAGCCTCAACATCACCGGCGTGACCTACAACTCCAAGGGTCTCGGCCTCGCTGCCCTGACCGTCGGCGTCGACTTCATCGACAACGCCGCGTCCAACCGCGTGCTGACCAATTTGAACGCCGCGTCCAGCACGCTGCGCTCGGAAGCTTCAGCGCTCGGTTCGAACCTCTCGGTGGTGCAGGTTCGTCAGGACTTCAACAAGAACCTGATCAACGTGCTGCAGACCGGTTCGTCCAACCTGACCCTGGCCGACACCAACGTCGAGGCGGCCAACAGCCAGGCGCTGTCGACCCGCCAGTCGATCGCGGTTTCCGCGCTGTCGCTGGCCAACACCTCGCAGCAGAGCGTGCTGCAGCTGCT
>NZ_JADPJG010000029.1:0-116865 GCF_023073335.1 Bradyrhizobium sp. 21 | reverse complement strand
ATAAGCATCTGAAATCACTAAATAAATCGAGCGGCGGGGCCAGTTGCCCCGCCGCTCTTTTTTGCGTCCGGAGGCGGGCAGGGGCCTTCACCGGCCATTAACCCTATCCCTTAAACCGGCGTTAACCATACTTTAAAGGAGACCCCCTAAGACTGGACAAAAGCCCGCTTTCAAGACCGCGCGGCCGATTCGTACCCGGTTCAAGAGGAAGACTCGCCAATGTCCAACATCGTTCTCTCGGCGTCCGTTCGCCAGAACCTGTTGTCGCTGCAGTCGACGGCCGACTTGCTGGCCACGACGCAGGAGCGGCTGTCGACCGGTAAGAAGGTCAACACGGCGCTCGACAACCCCACCAACTTCTTCACGGCGCAGGGGTTGGACAATCGGGCGAGCGACATCGGCAACCTGCTGGATGGCATCAACAACGGTGTGCAGGTGCTCCAGGCCGCCAACACCGGCATCACCTCGCTGCAGAAGCTGATCGACAGCGCCAAGTCGATCGCCAACCAGGCGCTCCAGACCACGGTCGGCTACTCCACCAAGTCGAACGTCTCCACCACGATTCCCGGTGCGACGCCCGCCGATCTGCGCGGCACGACTTCCTATGCGAGCGCGACCGCCAAGAGCAACGTGCTCTATACCGGCGCAGCCGGTGGCGTGACCCCGGTCACGGGAACCGCCGCGCTCGGCGCCTCGCTGGGCTCGAACGCGGGCACGAATGTCGGGTTCGCCGCGACCGCGGCCGACGGCACGACTGCACTCTCCGGTACCACCACGCTGGTCGGCACCACGACATCCACCACCTTCGGCGCGCCGCCCGCGGACGGCGACACCATCACGGTCAACGGCAAGACCATCACCTTCCGCACCGGTATCGCCCCGACGACGCAGCCGACCGGCTGGGGCCTCAACCCCAGCGGGCACATCGCCACGGACGGTAACGGCAATTCGATCGTCTACGAGGGAACGCCGGCCGCGCCCGGCGCGACTGTCAACGATGTGCTAAGTGCGATCGACCTCGCCAGCGGCGTCAAGACCGCGGCAATCAGTGCAGGCGCGGCAACCATTACGGTCAGCGGCTCGACCGGTCCGATCGGTACGCTGCAGGTGGCATCATCCGTCACGGGCGGCCAGGTCACGCTGAAGAGTTCGACCGGCGCCGATCTGAGCCTGACGGGCAAGGCCGACTTCCTCAACAAGCTCGGTCTGACCGCGGCGACCGGCGCAGGCAATGCGAGCGTGAGCGCGGACCGATCGACCACCGCGGGCTCGCTCGGCTCGCTCGTTCAGGACGGCTCGACGCTGAACATCGACGGCCACACCATCACGTTCAAAAACGCCCAGTCGCCCCAGTCGGCGTTGAGCGTGACCTCCGGCGGCGTCAACAACAATATCGTCACCGACGGCAACGGTAATTCGACCGTCTACCTCCAGAGCGCGACGCTCACCGATCTGCTCAACTCGATCGACCTCGCCACCGGCGTCAAGACCGCCAGCATCTTCAACGGCGCGGCGACGCTGTCGACCACCGCGGGCCAGATCCCCTCGTCGGTCAACAGCAGCGGTCAGCTTGCGCTCTCCACCGGCATCAACGCCGACCTGTCGATCACCGGCACCGGCAACGCGCTCAACGCGTTCGGTCTCAGCGGCAACACGGGAACGGCCACCGCTTTCGCCGCGGCGCGCAACTCCGGTGTTGGCGGCGTCAGCGGCAAGACGCTGACCTTCACCTCCTTCAACGGCGGCACGGCGGTCAACGTCACCTTCGGCGACGGCACCAACGGCACCGTCAAGACGCTCGACCAGCTCAATGTGCAGCTTCAAGCCAACCACCTGACGGCGACCATCGATGCCAACGGCGTGCTGACGGTCACCACCGTCAACGAGTACGCGTCCTCGACCCTCGGCTCGAGTACCGCAGGCGGCACGGTCGGCGGTACGCTCACCGGCGTGCTGGCCTTTACCACCGCGCAGCCCCCGATTCAGGATCCCGTCGCGCAGACGGCGCGCTCCGGCCTGGTCAGTCAGTTCAACAACATCCTGGCGCAGATCGACACGACATCGCAGGACTCGTCCTTCAACGGCGTCAACCTGCTCAACGGCGACACGCTGAAGCTGGTCTTCAACGAGAACGGCAGCTCGACGCTCGGCATCAACGGCGTCGTGTTCAACGCCGCCGGTCTCGGTCTCAGCAATCTCGTTCCCGGCACGGACTTCATCGACAACGGTGCCACCAACAAGGTGCTGGCCAGCCTGAATGCCGCCTCGAGCACGCTGCGCTCCGAAGGTTCTTCGCTCGGTTCGAATCTGTCGATCGTGCAGGTGCGCCAGGATTTCTCCAAGAACCTGATCAACGTTCTGCAGACCGGCTCGGCCAACCTGACACTCGCCGACACCAACGAGGAAGCGGCGAACAGCCAGGCGCTGTCGACCCGCCAGTCGATCGCGGTGTCCGCGCTGTCGCTGGCCAACCAGTCGCAACAGAGCGTGCTGCAGCTGCTCCGCTAATCTCGCGGCGCAAGATCGCAAC
The DNA here is from genome assembly GCF_023073335.1 of Bradyrhizobium sp. 21. Taxonomy (GTDB): domain Bacteria; phylum Pseudomonadota; class Alphaproteobacteria; order Rhizobiales; family Xanthobacteraceae; genus Bradyrhizobium. The sequence continues at coordinate 114,335 of NZ_JADPJG010000029.1, read as the reverse complement.
TCGACACATCGCGGCGGGGCTAATGCTCCGCCGTTCTTTTTACAGAGATCGCTAAGAGCGGATTAGCCGAGATGATGCGCATCACGCTAAACGTGTTTACAGCGTGCATGTGCGCATCTAGCTTCGTGACGACGAAGAACTCCGTGCCCCGTAATAGTCCGGAGTGCTTCCAAGCACACACGTAAGCAAATCTTAAGCGGTGCTGCCTAGGGTCGGGAAAGAAATCCTTAAGCGCGTTCAACGGGCTAGGTAACCTCCAAGGTGTGATTGATGTCGAATTCCGCTGCCTCGGCCTACGCGCGTGTTGCCACGACCACCGCATCTCCTCGCGACATCGAAGCGCAGACCCTGCTCAAGGCCGCGAACAAGCTCCAGGATGCGGTGAACAACGCCGACCCGTTCAGCGAGCAGACCACGCAGGCTCTGATGTTCAATCGCAAGCTCTGGACGATTTTCCTGAGCGAGGCGATGCGCGACAGCAATCCGCAACCGATCGACGTCCGGCAGAAAATCGCCAACATCAGCGTGTTCGTGCTGAGCCAGACCGCCGCGCTGCAGATGAGCCCGCAGTTCGATCACTTCCGTCCGCTGATCGAGATCAACCGCAATATCGCCGCCGGTCTGTCCGGCCGTCCGTGATCAAGCACGGCTCGTTCCGCTTCGGCAACGCCAAGTTCACGCTGACGGATACCGGCAAGGCGCAGATCAGGGACGTCGTCACCGATCCCGCGACCGGCTCGAGCCATCTCGACACGGCCGTTGCGACGCGCGACGCCTGATCGTCAGGCGCTGCGGTCCGTGCTGGACGGACGCGAGGGCTGCGACTTCAGATCTTCTGCGTGGAAATAGGCTCGCCGGCGCAGCATCGCTTCGTCGGGGAACTGGTTGACCACTGCATCGGTCCTGTCGTTGACCACCTGAAAGACGAAAGACGCCGCCGCTTGGTCGAACACGACCTGGCGCGAGACGTTCTCGTTCTGCAAGCTATTGCGCACAGGCGCGCTCGCATCGCTTGCGGCGACCGTCTGGCTCACCGGCAAATCAGTTTGCACCGCCTCGTTCGCCGCCGTATTTGACGTCGTTACGATCTGCGTTGGGACCGGTATCCCCACCGGCCTGATGCTGAAATCTGTACTCATGGCAGCCTCCTGGTTGCCTCACGTGAGTCAAATCCCAACCCCTCTCAATGCGCAACCATGGAACACCAGGATTGAAGACCCGGTAAGGAAACGTGCCTAACCGCGCGACGATGTCGTCGCGCGGTTTTTCGTAAAATTGTCGCTTGTTCTTGCGCGCGCTCAGAGCGAGCGGCTGACCGCGAGCGGGGTGATGTGGCGCGGGCCCGGCGTGGCGCGCCGCCCCGCGGCCGTGTAGGTGTTCGGCACGTTGCGCTTCTGGATCTCGGCATTGACGCCGCGCACGACGCTCTCCGAGACCGCGTGGGCGGTTGCGAGCACGGTGAGATTGACCTGGAGCATCGCGCGGAATGCATCGTGGTGCCGATGCAGCGTCGAGAGCAGCTCAGGTGCGGATTTCGCGAGCTGGGCCTGGTTCGCCTTCAACTGGCTGATGGCGCCGACATAGTTTTGCGACAGCTCCTGCTTCTTGCTCTCGAGGGCCATCGCCTCGCGGACCTTGCCGGCACGCACGAGCTCTGTCTCGCGCTCGATCAGGCCGAGCAGGGCGCTCATCGCATCCATCAACTGCTCGGCGACCTTGCGCGACTCGGCACTGCCGGGTGCGGTATTCGGGCGCTGCGCTTGCACCGGCTGACGCGAGGCGTTGAAGTGGTTCATCTCGTTTGACCTTATGCCGTGCGGATCGTTTTCGCCTGCTGCATGATGAGAGTGCGATAGACTTCGGTGGCGACGCCGACGCCGCCGGCGTTGGCGAAGTTCTTGGAATATTGCTCGGTCAGCATCGAGCGCCACACGCCGGTGCCCGGCGTGTCGCCGAACGGGCCTTCGCCCTTCAGACCCGAGGTCATCTGCGAGAACATGCTGTTGAGGAACATCGCCTCGAAATCGGTGGCGGTCTTCTGGGCCTTGGCCTGCTGCTTCGGCGGGACCTTCTGCAGTGCCGCGGCGAGTTCGAAGTCCGGGCGGCCGTTGCGGCTCTCGACGGAGAAGGCCGAGGCGCTTGCGGCACGCGGGGTGTTGATCATGCCGGTCTGCATCACATCACCTCGATGTCGGCTTCGATCGCACCGGCGGCCTTGATCGCCTGGAGGATGCTGATCATGTCGCGCGGGCCGATGCCGAGGCCGTTGAGGCCGTCGACGAGCTGCTGAAGCGAGACGCCGTCCTTGACCAGGGCGAGCTTCTTGCCGTCTTCGGTGACGCTGACGCCGGTGCGCGGCGTGACCACGGTGCGTCCCCGCGACAGCGGATTGGGCTGGCTGACCTGCGGGCTCTCCGAGATCGTGACGGTAAGGTTGCCTTGCGCCACGGCGACGGTCGCGACGCGCACGTCGCGGCCCATCACGATGATGCCGCTGCGTTCGTCGATGACGATCTTGGCGGCGAGGTCAGGATCGACCTGGAGCTGCTCGATCTCTGTGAGAAAGGCGACGACGTTGCCCTTGAATTCCGGCGGGATCGAGAGCTGCACCGTCGAGGGATCGATTGGCTCGGCGCTCTTGACGCCGAGATAGTCGTTGATCGCAGCTGCAATGCGCTTGGCGGTGGTGAAGTCGGCGTTGCGCAGCGCTAGGCGGACGTTCGGCAGGCGATTGAGCGCGAACTCGATCTCGCGCTCAATGATGGCCCCGTTGGCAATGCGGCCCACGGTCGGGACGCCGCGCACGATCTTGGCGGCCTCGCCCTCGGCCTGGAATCCTGAGATCGCGAGCGAGCCCTGCGCGACTGCATAGACGTTGCCGTCGGCGCCGAGCAGGGGGGTGACGAGCAGGGTGCCGCCGCGCAGATCCTTGGCGTCACCGAGCGCGGAGACGGTGACGTCCATGCGCGTGCCCTGGGTGGCGAAGGCCGGCAGATTGCCTGTCACCATCACGGCGGCGACGTTGCCGGTGCGGATCGTAGCGCCGCGGATGTTGACGCCCATGCGCTCGAGCATCGCTTGCAGCGACTGCTTGGTGAAGGGGATGTTGTTGAGGGTGTCGCCGGTGCCGTTGAGGCCGACGACGAGGCCGTAGCCGATGAGCTGGTTCTGCCGCACGCCCTCGATATTGGCGAGATCCTTGATGCGCGATGTCGCGCTTGCAGACGTGACCGACAGCGCCAGCGCTGACAGCGCGGCGCAGGCCACCCCAACAAACCTCACCCAACGAACGCCTGGCATCCTCTGCTCCCCCGAGGCTCCTAAAAAGGCTCCTCAAATCGAAGGACCATCACGACACTCCCATGACGAGCTGGTCCGACGCTGTCCTTGCGAGCGCTGTGCCAACCCGGGGCAGCGGGGGTAGGTCGCTGAATAGGTTGAATAAATCTGTTTCGACGGGTCTCAGCCTGCGTTGTCCCTGAGGAGCGAAACTGCCGCCTGTGGGCAGATTTTGCCGGGCTGTTTACGAGCCGTTAACCATAAGACGGCGAATGTGGCGCATCGATCACCCGGATTGCTTCCGATGCGCATCTACGGACCGAACGGCACCACGCTTGGCACGCCGGCCAGTCAGGCCAGGCGGACGAGCTCCGGCACCTTCGTGCTGCCCGACACCTCGTCGGCGCCGGAGACGCGGGGCGCCGCCGCACCGAAGGCCGCCGCCAACATCGACGGGTTGCTCGCGCTGCAAGGCATCGAGGAGGATTCGGCCGAGCGACGCAAGCGCTCGGTCGTGCGCGGCAAGAGCGCGCTCGACGTGCTCGACGATCTCAAGATGGGGCTTCTTTCCGGCAAACTCGACGCCTCGACCGTGATGCGGCTGCGTGACGCTGCGGCCAACCTGAAATCGTCATCCGGCGATCCCGGTCTGGATTCGGTGCTGTCCGAGATCGAGCTGCGCGTCGAGGTCGAGCTCGCCAAGGCCGGGCAGGCGTAGCGCCTTACGCCGCTTCATCCTTCAACTGCGCGTCGTAGCGGCGCTGGGCGGCGAGAACGTCTTTCAGATTCTGCTCGGCCCAATCGCGCAGCGGATCGACCGCGCCAGCCAGCGTCACGCCAAGCTGCGTGATCGAATATTCCACGGTCACCGGCACCGTTGCGATGGCGTGACGCTTGATCAATCCGTCGCGTTCGAGCGATTTGAGAACCTGGCTCAGCATCTTCTGCGAAATGCCTTCGATCGTGCGGCGCAACTGATTGAAGCGCATCGGCTCCTCGCGCAGCAGCAGCAGGATCAGCACCGCCCATTTGTCGCCGACGCGGTCGAGGATCTGTCGCGTGGGGCAGTTCGCTGCATAGACGTCTGGCTTCATCGTCGGGTCCTCACGCTCCGTTTGGGCGGCTTGCCGGCTAACCTTGCCGGTTACGCTTGCCGGTTACTCCTGCGTAATCAGGTAAGCACAAAGTGCTCTCTTAACACCAGCAATCCTTTTGATATCTAGTCACCGTTAGTTACCACAGAAGCAAAGGAGCCTTCCATGAAAATCGCAGTTGCCGGAGCCTCGGGCCGGGCCGGGTCGGAGATCACCAAGGAACTGTCCCGCCGCGGCCATGCGGTCACGGCCATCGCCCGCAACCCCGAGAAGATCGCGGCCCTGCCGAACGTCACAGCCACCAAGGGGGACGTGCTCGACCAGGCCGGCCTTAGCAAGCTGTGGGCCGGGCACGACGTCGCGGTGAGTTCCGTGCATTTCCTGGCCAGCTACTCGCTCAAGCTGATCGGCGCGGCAAAGGACTCCAAGGTCGGTCGTTATCTCGTCGTCGGCGGAGCCGGCAGCCTCGAGGTCGCTCCGGGCGTCAAACTGGTTACAACTCCCGGTTTTCCGGCTCAATACAAGGCTGAGGCGGAGGCGGGTTCGGCCTTTCTCGACCTGCTGCGGCAGGAAAAGGAGCTGAACTGGACCTTCATCTCGCCGTCGGCCCTGTTCATCGAGGGGGAACGGACGGCCAAGTTCCGGCTCGGGACCGACCAGCTTCTCGCAGATGCGAGCGGGAAGAGCTGGATCAGCTTCGCCGATTACGCCATTGCGCTCGCCGACGAGATCGAGCGGCCGGCCCATGTGAGGCAGCGCTTCACGGTCGGCTACTAGGTCTTCGGCCGCCCCGGGCCCTCCAGGATAAACCTTCCTGTGCAAGGGCTTGGGGGCGCCAATCGGGCCTTCAGGGAAACATTGTCTGTCACGGGAGGTCGCTATATAAGGCCCCGCTCAGCGGACCCCGTTCCGTATGCGAGTCGTTGCTTAGACAGATAGGCCGCCCTTGGAAAAGTTGAAAAACTACCGACCGACCGAAAAAGAGCCTTTCATGAACGATCGGCAGAAGGAGTACTTCCGTTTGAAGCTCCTCGCCTGGAAGGATGAAATCCTCAGAGAGTCCAAGCTCACCCTGCAAGCCCTGCAGGAGGAGAATGTGAACCACCCCGATCTCGCCGATCGGGCATCGTCCGAAACCGACCGCGCCATCGAACTCCGCGCCCGCGACCGCCAGCGCAAGTTGATCGCCAAGATCGACGCCGCGCTCCAGCGTATCGAGGACAACACCTACGGCTATTGCGAGGACACCGGGGAGCCGATCTCGTTGAAGCGGCTCGAGGCCCGGCCCATCGCCACGCTCTCGGTGGAAGCGCAGGAGCGCCACGAGAAACGCGAGAAGGTCTATCGCGACGAATAGAGTCCGAGCCGCAGCGATGCGGCTCTTTGTTTTTCGGACGCAAGGCGCGGTTTCGCGCAGCGATCCTCATTTTGCCTGTCGCTTGCCGCCGCGCGCTTCAACATGCGAGCGCGATGGCGAAAAGTGAATCGCGATCAATGGACTAGACTCAACTCCTCCGAGCTCACGTGAGTTCGGATGAGAAACAGCCTTCACTTCAGGTGGGGCGAGTTTTGCGAGTCGCATCAACGACATCGAGTCGGATGCTGAGACGCCGATCCAGCAGCTTCACGGATCGCTGCAATCAGGCTTGCTGCGCCACTACAGGGCGCGCATCTCCATAAAGCCTGGACCAGCTCAATATTTCCTTAAACGCCGGCAGCAGGCCTTAGGAGTTCCCATAGCGAGATTGATCTGCTTTCGCGGGTCATCCGGCTTGGGTTGGTCATGAGGTGCCCCCGCGCTTGTCACACCCCCGCGGGGATGCTGAAGTGCCGCTCTCGATTGCGTAGCGTGGGAGGCGGCGCCGATGGACAATATTCTCGCAGCCGCAAAGGCGATCGCGCTGGCGCGCCGCAACCACGCGCCGCTCGCGGCGCTGGACCACCCGCCCGCCGATGAAGCCGAGGGCTATCAGGTCCAGCGCGCGCTGCACGATCTGCTGCTGCCGCATGTCGGCCCGCTCGTCGGCTACAAGATCGGCTGCACCAGCCAGGTAATGCAGGATTATATCGGCATTCCCCATCCTTGCGGCGGCGGCGTGTTCCAGAAGGGCGTGCACGACAGTGGCGTGCAGCTCGCAGCTGCCGACTATGTCCGGGTCGGCGTCGAATGCGAGATCGCGGTGCGGCTCAAGCGCAATCTCGCCGCCGGCGAGGCGCCGTTCACGGCCGAATGGGTCGGCGAGGCCGTCGAGTCCTATCATCCCGCGATCGAGATCGTCGACGACCGCTACGTGAAGTGGGAAACGATGGGGGCGCCGACCTTGATCGCCGACGATTTCTTCGCCGCCGGCTGCGTGTTGGGGCCAGTGGTCTCGCGCTCGTCGGTGCCGGACCTGAAGGCGGTCAAGGGCCGTGCCATCGTCAACGGCGAAGAGGTTAGCCACGGCACCGGCGCCGACGTGCTCGGCCATCCCCACAACGCACTCGCCTGGCTCGCCAACCATCTCGCCGCCGAGGGCAAGGACCTGCATGCTGGACAGCTCGTGCTGACGGGGAGTCTGGTGAAGACGCTGTGGCTGAAGGCCGGCGACAAGGTGCGGATGGAGCTGGACGGGCTCGGCGTGGTGGAGGCGGAGTTTAGTTGAGGGTGCTGCGGCATTCTCCGCCGTCATTCCCCGCGAAGGCGGGGAATCCAGTACGTCGCGCTATATCGATTTAGCAACGAAGGCCTCGGCGTACTGGATCGTCCGCTTTCGCAGACGATGACAGCGGAGGGCCTGGCTTGCGGCACGCTCGTCACAGCCGCGGGTGCGGATTAATTACCCAAATCACCATCGCCAAAAATACATGCGGCCCTCGCCAGGGGAGCTAGCGAGGGCCGCGTCGTACATCGTCGTTCGCGCCTAGGTTCGCGAACACGATGTGGGAGCTCGGGAGAAACTTAGAAGGGCAGCAGCACGTCCATGACTTGCTGGCCGTAGCGCGGCTGCTGCACGTCCATGATCTGGCCGCGGCCGCCATAGGCGATGCGGGCCTGCGCGATCTTGCTGGAATCGATGGTGTTGTCGCTCTGGATGTCTTCGGGGCGGACGATGCCGGCAACGATGAGCTCGCGGATCTCGTAATTGACGCGGATCTCCTGCTTGCCTTCGACCACGAGATTGCCGTTCGGCAGCACCTGGGTGACGACCGCGGCGACGTTGGTCTGCAACGCTTCCTGGCGGTTGACCGAGCCCTTGCCGTCGCTGGAGGCGGTGGAGTCGGCGGCGAGGATACGCCCGGGCAGCACCTTCGCCGCCTGCGCGCCCAGTGTCTTGGCGCCCATGAAGTCGTCGATTCCCGAATTTTCCTGGTTGGTGCGGCTGCGCTGGGTCTCGTTGGACAGGTTGGCCTTGTCGGTGATGTTGACGGTCACGGTGAGGAGGTCGCCGACATGGGTCGCGCGCTGGTCCTTGAAGAAGGCGCGGCTGCCGTTGCGCCACAGCGAGTTCGGATTGTAGGAGGCGACTTCCGGCTTCGGCATCGGCATCTGCACCGGCTTGTAGCCGGGCTGCGTCGTCGGATTTTCGATCGCCGCCAGCTTCGGTTGCTCGCCGATCTGCGACAGGCGGTCGATCGAGGAGCAGCCGCTCGCCAGCGCGCAAATTGCCAGCAGCAAAGCAGAGACCGCGATGCGACGAGGACGGGAAGCCGAACTGAAGCTGGACATGAACTTACTCTGACTTGGCTGGAGCTTGCGAGACGCGAACTTGCGGGATCTGGGCTTGTGCGATCTGGGCCGGGGACGCCGGGGTCTGGATCAGGCTCTGGGCGAGTGCTGCGGCCGTGGCGGCCGCGGGGACGGGCGCTTCGTCGCGCTTGAGCGAGGAGGTCTGCTCGACCGCGGCCGGCGTCGGCGCGGACTGGCTGGCGCCCTGGACCGTCACCTGGCCACGGGCGGTGACCACGCCGGTCAGCGTGCGCTTGGTCTGCAGGTTGAGGACGCTGACGGTGTCGCCCTCGGCGCCGCTCTCGATCGCCTTGCCGCGGGTGGTGAGGTAGATCCCGGGGACCTGGTAGATCACGGTGACGCTCTGGTCGCGCTGCACGAAGTCGGGCTTGACGATGTCGGCGACGCGGATCGGCGTCCCCGCCCGCATCGGCCGGCGGAGCTGCATGCCGAGCGTGCGGTCGCGCGAAGCGGCCTCACCGGTGACCTCGGCCTTCGGCCGGCGTTCCACGGCGACGTCGGAGGACTTGAGGAGATCGGCGCGGTCGATGTCGCGCGTCAGCACGGCCACTTCCACCGTCTCGATCGCGGTGCCGGTGAAACGCAGCTTGGTCGGCGCCGGATTGTTGTCGTTGTTGATCTCGAAGGCGACGTCGAAACGGCCGCCGCGGGCGTCATAGCGGGTTGCGACCGGCTGCAGCACGCCGGTGTTGGAGGCATCCAGCCGCATGTCGGCGATGCCGCGGTCGAACGTCACGGTGATGTTGGCGGCATCGCCGAGGCCGAAGCGGCGCTCGAGCGCCGAGGCGACCGCGGTTTCGAGGTCCTTGTTGACGAGCGTGCGGGCGAGGCGGGTGACCTGGACCTCCTTGATGTCGCCGGTCATCACGCCGATCACCTGCTTGGCACGGAGCACGCTCAGGACCTGGGCGACCGGCAGCGCGCCGGTGGTGCCGAGATCGGGCGAACGGTAGACCGGGATCAGCGCGGCGGATCCGGCATTGTCGATGAGATCGCCGACCCGCACCACGTCCGAGGTCACGGTGATGCTCGCGCGCAGCGTCGGCGTCGCGATGAAATCGTCGGCGGCCCGTGCAGGCAGCGCCAGCACGAGGAGAGCGGAGATCGTGGCGAGGGTGGTCCGGATCATCGTCATCACCTCAGCGGAACAGCGCCGTGGTCGATTGCATCATCTGGTCGGCGGCGCTGATCACCTTGGCGTTCATCTCGTAGGCGCGCTGGGCGGCGATCAGGTCGCTCATCTCCGAGACGACGTCGACATTGGCCTGCTCGAGGCTGCTCTGGGTGATGTTGCCGAAACCCTCGGCAGTCGCCGTGCCGTCCTGCGGCGGGCCGGAGGAGGGCGTCTCGGTGAACTGATTGTTGCCGACGGGCTGGAGGCCCGCCTTGTTGATGAAGCGGGTCAGGCCGATCTGGCCCTGGACGGTCGAGGTCGACGAGCCCGGCAGCGTCACCGAGACCTGGCCCTGCACGTTGATGGTGAGGCCCGAGGCGTTGTTCGGGATCGTGATCGTCGGCTGCACCGGGTTGCCCTGCGCGGTGACGATGCGGCCCTGATTGTCCATCTGGAAGGTGCCGTCACGGGTGTACTGGAAGCTGCCGTCCGGCATCAGGATCTTGAAGAAGCCTTCGCCGGAGATGGCGACGTCGAGATCGTTGCCGGTCTGCGACAGCGTGCCCTGGGTCATGCTGCGCGGCGTGCCGACGGTCTTGACGCCGCCGCCGATGTCGACGCCGACGGGCAGGATGGTGCCCTGGTCGGAGGACTGGGCGCCGACGCGGCGGACGTGTTCGTAGATCAGGTCCTGGAACGCCGCGGTCTGCTTCTTGAAGCCGGTGGTGCGCAGGTTGGCGATGTTGTTGGAGATCACCTGAACGTTGAGTTCCTGTGCCGCCATTCCGGTCGCTGCGGTGTGAAGCGCCTGCATATCAGTTCTCCTTCAATCAGGCCGGAACGTCGGCGAGCTTCTCGATCGCCGATTTGTGCATGTCACTCTGCTGCTGGAGCAGATTGGCGATGGCCGTGTAGCTGCGCATGACTTCGACCATGCGGCTCATCTCACCGACCGAGTTCACGTTCGACTTCTCGACGTAGCCCTGCTGCACGGTCGACTTGGTGCCGGCCTGCGCGGTCGCGGAGCCGGCGCTGTAGAGGTTGGCGCCGAGCTTGGTCAGCTTGGCTGGATCGTCGAACGAGGCCATGCGGATCTTGCCGCGGATCGAGTCGGCCTTGGCCGTGCCCTCGAGCACGGTGACGGTGCCGTCGGGGGCGACGTTGATGTCGTGGTCAGTCGGCTGGAAGGTGATCGGGCCGCTGGTGCCGAGCACGAGGTTGCCGTCGGTGGTGACGAGCTGGCCAGTGCTGTTGAGCGAGAATTTGCCGTCACGGGTGTAGCGTTCGCCGCCATTGGCCTGCACTGCGAAATAGGCGTTGCCGGTGATCGCCATGTCGAGCGGGTTCTTGGTCATCTCCAGCGGCCCCTGGCTGACGTCGCGGAAGGTGCCGCGGTCCTGCACATAGGAGACCCGACGGTCGGAGCCGGCGAAATTGTCCTCACGCGCATTCGAGTTGAGGTACTCCTCGAACAGCGAATGGTCGGCCTTGAAGCCGTTGGTGTTGGCATTGGCGACGTTGTTGGCGACGACATCCATCTGCCGTTCCAACGTCATCTGCCGTGACAAGCCGATCAGAAGCGCGTTCTGCATCGGAAATCTCCCCTGAGTGAGATCCGCCATTTCGCTCTCCCAAGCGCCTTGGCCGACCCCGTGAACGAGACTGTCAGGTTCTCCCAAACCGTCGGGTCTCGGTCCTTTCTCAGCGAAAGTCGTGCCACTCCGGAAGATTGTGTAATTTCAATGTCTTGTTGATTTTTCGAGGGTGCGGGGAGGCGGCAGAAAGGGTCTGTTAGCCATGTTTGCCCGGCAGATTTTTCCTAGTGAAGGCCCAATCGAAAGGTTCCGTTAACCATTATTACCGTAGCGTTTGCACATAAGAGGAGCGCACTGCGCTGGGGCATTTGTATCGCGTCACTGTCTGCAGGAGCTTCGCTCTTTCGATCCCTTTGAGACATGAACGAGCGCGGCGACCATGGCAGAGAATGAAGCGGAAGGCGGCGCAGCTGCCGAAGGCGCGGAAGCCGCTCCGCCGAAGAACAAGCTCAAGATCATCATCATGGCCGTGGGCCTGCTCGCGGTCCTCGGCGGCGGTGCCGCGACCTGGTTCTTCTTTTTCCGGCATGGCGACGACGAGCATCACGCCGAGGTGGCGCCCCCGCCGAAGCCGCCGGCTTTCGTCGAGGTTCCCGACATCATGGTCAACCTCGCCGGCGCGCCGGGCGAGCGCGTGCAATATCTGAAGCTCAAGGTCGTGCTGGAGCTGAAGGAAGAGAAGCAGATCGAGGCGATCAAGCCGACGATGCCGCGCATCACCGACATCTTCCAGACCTATGTGCGCGAGCTGCGCTCCTCCGACCTCAACGGTTCCGCCGGCGTCTTCCGTCTCAAGGAAGAGCTGACCAAGCGCGTCAACGCGGCGGTGGCCCCGGTCCAGGTCAGCGCGGTGCTGTTCAAGGAAGTCGTGATCCAGTGAGCATGACGGGCTAGGGATCATGGCAGGCACCGACCAACCAGACCAGGATGCAATTGCCGCCCAATGGGAGGCCTCGCTCGATTCCGAGGATCCCGCCGAGGCCGCGAAGGCTGCTGCCGAAAACGAACTATCCGAGACCATGGCCCTGCAATGGGCGGCCATGGTCGAGGACGGCAGCCGCGATCTCGGCGCCGGCAAGAATTCCGGCGAGCGCGTGCTGTCGCAGGAGGAGATCGACAACCTCCTCGGCTTCGCGGTCGGCGACGTCACGCTGGACGACCATTCCGGCATTCGCGCCATCATCGATTCGGCGATGGTCTCCTACGAGCGTCTGCCGATGCTCGAAATCGTCTTTGACCGCCTGGTGCGGTTGCTGACGACCTCGCTGCGCAATTTCACCTCCGACAACGTCGAAGTTTCGCTCGACCGCATCACCTCGGTGCGCTTCGGCGACTACATGAACTCGATCCCGCTGCCCGCCGTCCTCACCGTCTTCAAGGCCGAGGAGTGGGACAATTTCGGCATGGCTGTGGTCGATTCCAGCCTGATTTACTCGATGATCGACGTGCTGCTCGGCGGCCGCCGCGGCTCGAGCCAGCTCCGCATCGAAGGCCGGCCCTACACCACGATCGAGACCGAGCTGGTCAAGCGGCTGGTCGAGGTGGTCATGGCCGACGCCGAGCAGGCGTTCCGGCCGCTGTCGCCGGTGACCTTCACGATCGACCGGCTCGAGACCAACCCGCGTTTCGCCGCGATCAGCCGTCCTGCCAACGCCGCGATCCTGGTACGCCTGCGGATCGACATGGAAGATCGCGGCGGCAACATCGAGCTCTTGCTGCCTTACGCGACCATCGAGCCGATCCGGGGCGTCCTGCTCCAGATGTTCATGGGCGAAAAGTTCGGCCGCGACCAGATCTGGGAAGGCCATTTCGCCACCGAGATCGTCCAGGCCGAGATCTCCGTCGACGCCGTGCTCTACGAAGCCGACATTCCGCTCAAGCAGCTGATGCGGCTGAAGGTCGGCGACACGCTGCCGCTGGACATGCGCGCCGATGCCAACGTCACCGTGCGCTGCGGCGACGTCACCATCACCGAAGGACGCATGGGCCGGGTCGGCGACCGCGTCGCTATCAGGGTGACGAAACCCCTGCGCAAGCCAAGTACGACACTTGCGATGTTCGAGAAGGTCGACGAGCAGAACAAGATGATGGAGGCCCCATGAACCACTCCCTGGGAATGGCGATCGAGACGCTGGTGGCTATTCTGCTGCTGCTGACGATCGTCTACTGCGTCACGCTCAACAAGCGGCTGACACGGCTGAAGGCGGACGAGCATTCGCTGAAGGCGGTCATCGGCGAGCTGATCACCGCAACCGAGATCGCCGAGCGCGCGATCGGCGGGCTGAAGCTCGCCGTACGCGACGTCAACGAGAACCTCGGCAGCCAGCTTGCGGCGGCGACCCAGATGTCCGAGCAGCTCTACAAGCAGCTCGGCGAAGCCGACAACGTGGTGCGGCGCCTGTCCAAGATCGCGATCGCCGCGCGCCCCGTGACCAACCCGGAAATGGTCGTGGCGCCCGCAGCCAAGCCCTCGTCGGCGAAGGCGGTGGCGGCTGCGGCCGAAGCCTTCTCCGAGCGACGCCGATCCAACGGCCTTGCGGCATAAAGTCAGGGTATGAAATCCTTTCGTAACATCCGCGTCATTCCGGTCGTGCTGGTCGCTATCGCAGGTCTCGCCACGCTGAAGGTCGCGGGCCTCGTGATCAATGGCGGCTATGTCTTCGACTACAAGCCGAACCAGACCAAGAAATCCTGGGCACAGGAGAATCTGAACTTCCCGAGCGGCCGCGAGGACCCCGATATCACGGGCTCGACCCATGGCGCGCCGGCGCCGAAGCCGGCCGCGCCCGACACCAAGGCCGAAGGCACCGTGGTCAAGGCGGAGGAAGCCCCGCCGCAGATCCCGGCCTCCGAGCGCGCGATCCTGGAACGCCTGCAGTCGCGCCGCCAGGAGATCGAGGCCCGCCAGCGCGAGATCGACATCCGCGAGAGCCTGTTGAAATCGGCCGAGAAGCGCATCGAAAACAAGGTCGAGGAGATGAAGGCGGTGGAAACCCGCATCTCCGCGACGCAGGCCGAGCAGAAGGCCGCCGAAGCCCAGCGCATGAAGGGCCTCGTGACCATGTACGAGGGCATGAAGCCCAAGGACGCCGCGCGGGTGTTCGACCGGCTCGAGATGGGCGTGCTGATCGAGATCGCCTCCGCGATCGCGCCGCGAAAGATGTCGGACATCATGGGGCTGATGTCGCCCGAGGCCGCCGAGCGGCTGACGGTCGAGATGGCCCGCCGGGCCAATGGCGGCGGCGATCAATCCGCCTCGGCCGGCGAGCTGCCCAAGATCGACGGCAAGCCGACGCAAAAGCCGAATTGAGGGCTCATACTTAAGAAGTCCTTAATTGGCAAAACCTACAGTCGAGGGCAGGGGCCGGCAGCAATGCCGGCGTGGACCGTCGAACCGGAAGAAATGCCGCCAATGGCGCGAGAGGCTGCCGCTGGATTTGTGTCGCGAGCCCGCGCCCTGGCGCTGGGATTGTCGCGTCATGTCCGCGTGGCGCCGCTGCTGGCAGCCTGCCTGCTGACCGGCTTCAGTGCGCCGACCCGGGCGGCCGATGCCATCCGTGGCGAGGCGACTTTCTCGGCCGGCGGCGGCTTTGCCCGGCTCGTGATCAAGCTCGGCGAGGACGTCCCCTCCGAGGTGACGATGGCCGGCTCCATTCTCGTCATCCGCTTCGACCGGGCGGTGGACGTTCCCGTCGATCGCGTCCCGGAAGGCGCCCCCGACTACGTCAACTCCGCCCGCCGCGATCCCGATGGCGGCGCCATCCGCCTGTCGCTGGCGCGGCGCGTCACCGTCAACACCATGAATGCCGGCGAGCGCACCTTCATCGACCTCATGCCGGAGGGGTGGAAGGGGCCGCCGCCGAGCCTGCCCATGGATGTGGTCAAGGAACTGGCCGAGCGCGCCCGCGTCGCCGAACGCGCCCTGCGCGCCCAGCGCGCCGCAGCCGAGTCCAAGAAGCGTCCGCAGATCCGCGTGCGCGCCTCGGTGCAGCCGACCTTCGTCCGCTTCGTGTTCGAGATGCCCGACGGCGTCGGCGTCTCCTCCGTGCTCAACGAGCAGAAGCTCACGCTCGCTTTCAACGCCAACCTCAATTTCGATCTGGCGGATGCGGTCGTCGCAGCGCCCCCGAACGTCGCCTCGATCAAGCAGAAGGGCGACATCGACCAGACCAGTGTCGAGATCGCGCTGATCGGCGATTCCGACGTGCATTCGTTCCGCGACGACAAGAACTACGTCGTCGACATCGCCTTCCAGCCGGACAAGGGCAAGATGGCCATGACGGCCGAGGCGGCGATCGCGCAGGCCAAGCCTGCCGGTCACGGACCTGCGCCTGCGGCTGAAAAGCCGGCGGCCGAGAAGCCGAAGGACGCGCATCGCGAGATCGCGCCCCCGACGTCGGAGACGATCGCGCGCGAAGCCAAAATCGACGTCAAGCCCGAGGTGAAGCCGGAAGCGCCCGCCGCCATGCCGCCCGCTGAAGCGCCGAAACCAGCGCCGGCTCCCGCGGTCGAAGCCGCGCACGCTGCGGAAGCGCCCAAGGATGCTCCCAAGCCCGTTGCAGAAGCCGCGGTTGCGCCGGCCAAACCGGTTGTTGCCGAAGCGCCTAAAGAGGTCGCGAAGGAGCCGGTCAAGGAAGCCGTCAAGCCTGCGCCGGCAGAGGCGCCGGCCATGCCGCCGCCCACTGCTGCCAGCGTCGATGCCCGCCGCGACAGCGACGGCCTGCGCGTGACTTTCCCGCTTCCGGTCGCAACGCCTGCGGCGGCATTCCGTCGTGGCGACACCGTCTGGCTGGTGTTCGATACGGCCAAGCCGATCGACGTCGAGGCCATACGCACCAAGGGCGGTGCGATGATCGGCGAGGTCGGCCGCATCCCGCTCGACAAGGGACAGGCGGTGCGCATCCGTCTCACCCGGCCGCTGGTCTATTCGCTGACGAGCGAGGAGGTCGGCAAGGAGACCAACTGGCTGTTGACGCTCGCCGACAAGATCCAGGCGACGCCGCTGCCGCTGCTGATGTCGCGCAACATCACCGACCCCGCGCTCGCCAACATCGCGATCCCTTTCGCCAATCCGGGCCTTCTGCACAAGCTCACCGACCCCGACGCCGGCGACACGCTCTATGTCGTCACCGGGCAGCGGCCGGTGCGCGGTTTCATCAAGCGGCAGGACCTCGTCGATCTCGCGCTGCTGGAATCCGCGCATGGCATCGCGATCCGGCCGAATTCCGACGAGATCGGCGTCGAGGTCGGGTCCGACAAGGTGATCCTCGGCAAGAAGGGCGGGTTGACGCTGTCGCCGGTCGACATCTCGGCCGAGCGGGCGCCGACTGCGGTGCGACCGATCTTCAGTCCCGAAAACTGGCGCAAGGGCCAGTCGGAGGATTTCTGGACGCGCCAGGGCAACCTGATCACCGCGATCTCGGCCGTCGAACCTGCGCTGCGCTCGCTACCGCGGCTGGACCTCGCGCAATTCTACATGTCGCGCGCGATGTATCATGAGGCCAAGGCCGTCACCGAATTGATGCTGAGCGATCCCCTCAACAAGGAGGAGAGCGGTGCGCTGATCATGCACGCGATATCGAGCATCCTGATCGGCCGGCCGGCGCAGGGCCTGAAGGACCTCGCCAACCCCGTGATCGGCAACAGCCACGATTCCCAGCTCTGGAAGGCGCTCGCCTATGCACGCCAGGGCAAATGGGCCGATGCGCGCGAAAAATTCAAGAACGTCGAGTTCGCCATTGCCTCGCTGCCGCTCGACATTCAGCGCATCGTGACGATGGAGGCGATGCGCGCTTCGCTCGAGGTGAAGGACTATGCCGGCGCTTCCAAGCGCCGCAGCGAGCTCGAGGTGGTCGGCGTCTCGCCCGAGGCCGCGCCCGGCTTCGCCGTGCTGCGCGGCCGGCTCGCCGAGGCGCTCGGCCACGACAAGGACGCGCTCGACGACTACAAGTTCGCGGTCGGTTCGGCCGACCGGCCGGCTGCGGCCGAGGCCAAGCAGCTCGAGGTCGCGCTGCGGCAGAAGCGCGACGAGATCGGCAGGGAAGACGCGCTGCGCGAGCTCGAGACGCTCTCGATGACCTGGCGCGGCGACTCGATCGAGGTCAAGACGCTGCAGATGCTGTCGCAGATCTATGCCGAGAACGGGCGCTACCGGGACGCGCTTACCGCGGCGCGTACCGCGACGAAGCTGCAGCCGAACGCGGACGCCTCGCGCCAGGCACAGGACCTCGCCTCCGATCTGTTCACGCAGATCTTCCTGGGCCCCAAGGGCGACGAGTTGCCGCCGGTCGAGGCGCTCGGGATGTTCTACGAGTTCCGCGAGCTGACGCCGATCGGCCGCCGCGGCGACGAACTGATCCGCCGCCTCGCCGACCGTCTCGCCTCGATCGATCTGCTCGACCAGGCCGCCGAGCTCTTGCAATATCAGGTCGACCACCGCCTCGAAGGCGCGGCGCGTGCGCAGGTGGCCGCGCGCCTCTCCATGATCTATCTCGCCAACCGCAGGCCCGACATGGCGATCACGGCGTTGCGCGCGAGCCGGATCAGCGACCTCTCCGGCGAGCTCAGGCAGCAGCGCCTGCTGCTGGAGGCGCGCGCGCAGAGCGACGTCGGCCGCCACGATCTCGCGCTCGACATCGTCTCCAACGTCTCGGGGCGCGAGGTGCTGCGCCTGCGTTCCGACATCTTCTGGGCAGGGCGGCGCTGGCGTGAATCCGCCGAGCAGATCGAGCTTTATTACGGCGACCGCTTCCGTGACTTCAAGCCGCTCAACACGGTGGAGAAGAGCGACATCATCCGCGCCGCCGTCGGCTATGCGCTCGCCGACGATTCGATCGGCCTGTCGCGCTTCCGCGAGAAATACGCACCGCTGATGAGCGAGAGCGCCGACCGGCTCGCCTTCGACATCGCGAGCAAGCCGGCCGGGGCCTCGAGCGCCGAGTTCGCCGAGATCGCCAAGCTGGCCGCCAGCGTCGACACGCTCGACGGCTTCCTGCGCGAGATGAAGCAGCGCTTCCCCGACGCCACCGCCCGCGCGCCGGCCTCGCCGCAGGCCAAGGACGAGAGCGACCACACCGGCTCGCTGCCCACGATCCCCGTCGTGCGGCAGATCAAGATGACGCGGTAGGAACCCTGCACCCTCTCGCCTCTCGACAGGTGTCGCGCAAGGCGGCGGCCTGATGCCCTCTCATGCTAGGAGAGTGCTGATATGGGCAAATCTGCCAAGACGAAGCCGAACCCATCGCCATGGCGCGGGCCGAATTGTAGGTCGATGCCGATGGCCCCGCCGGCCTGACCATCTCGATCCTCCGCGACGGCGACAGCTGGGAGTTCCGCGCCCATGCCGACCAGGCACGTGAGACCGGCCCGGCTTCCCCGAAGCGTGGCCATGCTGCGCAGATCGGCGATCACCTCAGCAGGCAGTATGTGAAAGGGAAGGGGGGACTACGCTATTCCGCGCGCAGCGCGGCCCGATGACAGGCTCCGCGAAGCAGTCCAGAGTCTTCCGCGGCCGCAGCCTGGCTTGCTTCGTCGCAAGTGCTCCTCGCAATGACGGGAGAGTGGGGCAGCTATCCCCCGTAGCTCTGCACCAGACTCCCCGCCACCAGCGACCAGCCGTCGACCAGCACGAAGAAGATCAGCTTGAACGGCAGCGAGATGGTTGCCGGCGGCAGCATCATCATGCCCATGGACATCAGCACGGAAGCGACGACGAGGTCGATGATCAGGAAGGGGAGGAACAGGAGGAAGCCGATCTCGAAGGCGCGCTTCAGCTCGGAGATCATGAAGGCGGGGACGAGGATGCGTAAGCCGAGCTCGTCGGGAGTGGCTGGCGGCGGCTCGCCGGAGAGGTCCAGGAACAGCTTGAGATCCTTCTCGCGCACGTTCTTCTGCATGAAGCCGCGCAGGGGGACGGAGGCGCGCTGGAGCGCGTCCTCGACGCCGAGCTGGTTGGCGACGAGGGGACGGATGCCCTCGTCGTAGGATTTCTGCAGCACCGGGCCCATCACGAAGAAGGTGAGGAACATCGCGAGCGCGATGATCACCGAGTTCGGCGGGGCGGTCGCGGTGCCCATCGCGGTGCGCAGCAGCGACAGCACGACCACGATGCGCGTGAACGACGTCATCATGATCAGGATCGACGGCGCGATCGACAGCACCGTGAGCAGCGCGATCAGCTGGATGGCGCGCTCAGTGACGCCGCCACCGCCTGCGCCGCCGCCGCCGAGATTGATGCTGATATCCTGTGCATGCGCCGGCATCGCGAGCGATGCCGCGCCGATCAGGACAGAAAGAAAAAAAACTCTACGCGGGAGGGCCGGCAGCCTCACGAAGACGGCTTCGGACGGCCAAGCAGTGAGGCCATCTCGTCTTCAAGATTTTCAAAGCTGGTCTTTTCCGGTGCCGGCTTTGCGGGCGGGGCCGGCGGCGCCGGCGGCTCGCTGCGAGCCACGCGCGGGGGAGCGGCCGGTGGCTCCGGCGCGACCGGAGGGGCAACGGTCTCGCCGGCGGGGCGGCGCAGCGCAGCTTCGAGCCGCTGCGCCATCTCGGCGAGATTTTGCTCGGCGTTCGAAGGTGCAGGAGCCGGCGGCGGAACGGGCGGCGCCTGCGGCACAGGCGGAGGAGGCGGCGGCGCTGCGCGCTCGGCGCGCACCGGCGGCACCTTGACAGGCTCACTCTGGCGCGGCGGACGCGGCATCAGAGGGGGTTCGTTGCGCGCAACGCGCGGCGGAACAGGTTCCGGACGCAACTCGCGCTCGGGGCGCGGCGGGATCGGATCGGGCGTGAAGCCGGCCAGTGGCGGCTCGATGCGGCGCTCGGCCAAAGCAGGCGCGGGCCGGCGTGCTTCGTCGGCAAAGGACGGGCGCACGGGCCGCGGCGGCGGCTCGGGCATTTGGGGTTCGGGATGATCGAGCAGTTCGGGCCGCGGCGCTTCGTCGGCCCAGCCGCCGGTATCCGGCATCGGCGCAAGACGCGGCGGCTCGGCGGCATTGGGACGCTGCGGAAGCTGGTCACGGCCGGGCGCTGCGCGCACGATGTTCGGCTCGACGACGATGTCGGTGGGGCCGCCGATCATCAGGAGATGCTCGACATTGTCACGCCGGACCAGCACCAGGCGGCGGCGGCCGTCGACGGCGGCGGCATCGATCACGGCGAGCCGGGGCATCCGTCCGCGCTGGGTGTTGGCGCCGAGCCGGCTGGTGGCGAATCGGCGAACCAGCCATGCAGCGACGCCGATCAACGCCAGAACGACGATGAACGCGACGATGAAGGTGATAGGGCTGCCTTGCATACTTGTCCCCGACAAACGGTGATTTTCTCGTGCCTGTGGTCAGATGCGCCAACCACCGGCGTACGATGCCCCAAACTGCGATTTCTTAACGTCCCACGGCAAGTTTTGCCGTCCCCAACTCTTAATAACCTATGAATCGCTCGATCCAAAACGACTTCTTGGCCTGTGCACGCGCCGCCAAACGGTTGGGTTAACGCCGTTTTTTGGGCGTGGAAACACGGGAGGCGCGCATGCGTGTCCCGGCGAGCGACGTCTGCCCGTAACATCTTTAACCAGCTGTTAACCATACACACGGCAAATTCTGCCTAGCTTCGGACCTGGTCCGAGAGGCGGAAGGAGCCGCGACGATGTCCATCAACGACCTCCCGGTGCTGTCGGCGCTTCGCACCAAGATGCAGTGGCACCAGGAGCGCCAGCGCGTCCTGTCCGAGAACGTCTCCAATTCCGACACGCCCAAATTCCGGCCGCGCGACCTGGTCGAGCCGAAGCTCGACAAGGCCGGCGCCGTCACGGGCTCGATGGGCCCCTTGGCGCTGACCCGCACCAGCGGTTCCCACATGGCGCCGTCAGGCGCGGCCTCCGGATTCGACCAGAACAAGAATGCGGGTTTTGAGACCCGCCCCGCGGGCAATGCCGTCAATCTCGAAGAGGAGATGATGAAGGCCGCCAGCAACCAGATGGACTACGCGGCGGCGACCTCGCTCTATTCGAAGAGCCTGCATCTGCTCAAGACCGCGATCGGTAAAGGCTAGAGCATGATCCGGAAAAATGTGCAGCGGTTTTCCGACGAGATCATGCCCAAACAAAAGAGCTGGAGGTAAATCATGGCGAATGACAGCAGCGACTTTGCCCGCTCGATGGCGATCGCGACCTCCGGTCTGCGCGCGCAGGCCGGGCGCATGCGGGTGATCTCGGAAAACATCGCGAATGCGGATTCGACGTCGCAGAGTGCCGGCGGCGATCCCTACCGGCGCAAGGTGCCGACCTTCTCCTCCGCGCTCGACCGCACGCTCGACGCGCAAGTCGTCACCCTCGGCCGGATCAAGCCCGACCAGTCCAACTTCCGCACCAAATACGAGCCGAGCAATCCGGCGGCGGATGCGACCGGCAACGTCAAGTACCCCAACGTGAACTCGGTGGTCGAGATGACCGACATGCGCGACGCGCAGCGGTCCTACGAGGCCAACCTCAACATCATCAGTGCGACGCGCCGGATGATCCAGCGCACCCTCGACATCCTCAAGAGCTGAACAGGACATTTGAGCCATGGCAACACCGACAATTGCCGCCAACGCCTATGCAAACCTCGCTCGCGTGCTGGAGAACAGCGGCGCCGGCAAGGGCAGCGAGCCGAGCGGGCAGTCCTTCGCCTCGCTTCTGAAAGACACCGTCGGCAGCGTCATGGAGTCCGGCCGCAAATCCGATGCGCAGACGGTGGCGATGGCCGCCGGCAAGGCCAACGTGATGGACGTGGTGACGGCGGTGGCAGACACCGACGTCGCGGTGTCCACGCTGGTCTCGGTCCGCGACCGCGTGATCGCGGCGTATGAAGACATCATGAAGATGCCGATCTGATTTCGACCTCCGGGGATAGGTCTTCGCATCGCTTCGTAGGCGGTGGGAGGCGAGACACGAACAAAGGAACTTTGCAATGACCGGACCTGAAACCCTCGACGTCGCGCGCGATGCGATCTGGACCATCGTGATCGTGTCGTCGCCCCTGATGATCGTGGGGCTCGTGGTCGGCGTCGTGGTGTCGCTGTTCCAGGCGCTGACGCAGATCCAGGAGCAGACGCTGATCTACGTGCCGAAGATTTTGGCCATCTTTGCCACGATGCTGTTGGCATTGCCGTTCATGGCCGATGCCCTCCATTCCCACATGCTGCGGATATCGTCGCGAATCATCGGCGGCTGAGGCACAATGCGTGAATTATGCGCATCGACGTCTCGCTGCTGCCGGCGCTCGCCGCTTCCTTCATGCTCGCCTTCGCCCGGATCGGCGCGATGGTGATGCTGTTGCCGGGCCTGGGCGAGACCAACATCCCGACGCGGATCAAGCTGTCGATCGCGCTGCTGCTCACGCTGATCATCCTGCCGCTGCATCGCAATGCCTATCATGTCGACATGGGCTCGCTCGCGCCGCTGCTGGTCCTGATGCTGCATGAGATCGTGATTGGCATCGTGCTGGGGGCGACGGCGCGCGTGACGCTGTCGGCGCTGCAGGTCGCCGGCGCCGTGATCGCGCAGCAGATGGGGCTTGGCTTCGTCACCTCGGTCGATCCGACGCAGGGACAGCAGGGCGTGCTGGTCGGCAACTTCCTGACCATGCTCGGGGTGACGCTGCTGTTCGCCACCGATAGCCATCATCTGGTGATCGCGGCATTGAACGACAGTTACGCGATCTTCGCGCCGGGCGAGACGGTGTCGAGCGGCGATGTCGCCGCGCTCGCCACCCGTGCTTTTTCTGCTGCGTTCCTGCTCGGCTTGCAGCTCTCCGGTCCGTTCCTGGTGTTCGGCCTCGTCTTCAATATCGGGCTCGGCGTGCTGGCGCGGCTGATGCCGCAGATGCAGGTCTATTTCGTCGGCGTGCCGCTGTCGATCTTCGCCGGCTTCCTGGTGCTCGCGGTGGTGCTCACGGCGATGATGGGCACGTATCTCGACTATTTCATCGGTGTCATGCACCAGATGATGCCACTCAAGTGACCAGGTGATCGATGGCGGAAGACAACGATCCAGAGAGTCAAACAGAAGACCCGACGCAAAAACGTCTCGAAGATGCGCTCGAACGCGGTGACGTCGCCAAGAGCCAGGAGATCAACACCTGGTTCATGATCGCGGGCGGCACGCTCGTGGTCTCGACCTTCTCGGGATCGGTCGGCAGCGGGCTGACGACGCCGATGCGCAACCTGCTTGCCAATTCCTGGATGATCAAGACCGACGGCAGGGCTTTGCTCGCCCTGATGCAGCAGATCGAAGTCGCGGTGCTGGCGGCGGTCGGCGTGCCGCTGATGATGCTGGTGCTGGCGGCCATTGCCGGCAACTTGCTCCAGCACCGCCTGGTCTGGTCGGCCGAGTCCCTCAAGCCCAAGTTCAGCAAGCTGTCACCGGCCGAAGGCCTCAAGCGCATCTTCGGCAAGCAGGCGGCGGCGAACTTCCTCAAGGGTCTCGGCAAACTGATCGTGCTCGGCGCGGTCATGACCACGATCCTGTGGCCGGAGCGGCATCGCATGGAGGCGATGGTCAAGCTCGATCCGGCCGCCATGCTCGGCGCCACCACCAGCCTGACCATTCATCTGCTCGGCGCGGTGGTCGCCGCACTCGCGATCATCGCCATCGGCGACTATTTCTTCCAGTATCGCAGCTGGTTCCAGCGGCAGAAGATGTCGCTCCAGGAGATCAAGGAAGAGTTCAAGCAGTCCGAAGGCGACCCGCACATCAAGGGCAAGCTCAGGCAATTGCGCCAGCAGCGCTCCAAGAAGCGCATGATGGCGGCGGTTCCCAAGGCCTCCGTGATCATCACCAACCCGACCCACTATTCGATCGCGCTGTCCTACGAGCGTGGCATGTCGGCGCCGATCTGCGTCGCCAAGGGCGTCGACAACCTCGCTTTCAAGATCCGGGAGATCGCGCGCGAGCACGACATCCCGATCGTCGAGAACGTGCCGCTCGCCCGCGCGCTCTATGCCACCGTCGAGATCGACCAGGAAATCCCGACCGAGCATTACCATGCGGTCGCCGAAGTCATCGGTTACGTCATGCGTCTGAAGAGCGGATTCGGCGCCGGGCGGCAATAAAACACCCGGAAAGTACCGGAAATGGCCGTAATCTGGGAATCAGCGTACCTTTCGCCCCTGCTGCTCTTGCACCTTCGGGTCCGATTCAGGCAGGGAGGACCCCACGCGCCCCATGGTGCGTTGATTCTCTGCCAACAGGCTGCGCCAGCTTGAAATGACTGCCGAGACCGACCACGACCTCACGCGAGAGCCCGTTGCGGCGCACGAGCCGGCGCCGCGCTCGGGCAGCATTGCGCTGGTGTTGCTGGTGGCCGCCGGCCTTGTCGCCGTTGCGGTCGGGCTGATGACGCTCGGGCGCGCGCAGGCGCAGCCCTATATTCTCGGCATCCTCGCCGTGCTGGCGATGGTCGGCCTGTTCAACCTGTTCGCCTTTGCCGCCGGTATCATCCGCTTCGCCGACCGCAATCTCGACGATCCGGTCGTGGGCCGTATCGCCGATCATGGATTCGACGGGCTGGCCGTGACCGATCCGCGCGGCCATGTGGTCTATTCCAACGCGGCCTATCTGACGCTGACGGGCGCCACCGGCGCGCAGGACGTGCGTCCCGTGGAGCGCGTCTTCATCGGCAACCCCGACGTCTCCGAAGCCGTGTTCCGCCTGCTGAAGGCCGCGCGTGAAGGCAAGCGGCAGCAGGAAGAGGTGCGCATCTCCGGCCAGGACGGCAGCCAGGGCCGCTGGCTGCGCATGCGGGTACGCCCGCTCGGCACCGGCAAGCGCGAGACGAAATACGCGGTGTGGTCGATCGCCGACATCACGCGCGACCGCGAACGCCAGGAGGACGTGTTCCAGGAGCTCCAGCACGCGATCGAATATCTGGATCACGCGCCTTGCGGTTTCTTCTCGGTCAATCCGGCCGGCGAGCTCGCTTATGTCAACGCGACGCTGGCGAACTGGCTCGACTACGACCTCGCCGAGATCGGCTCGGGCGGACTGAAGCTCACCGACATCGTCTCCGGCGACGGCGCTTCGCTGCTCACCGCGATCGTGGCGGTGCCCGGCGAGGTGAAGACGGAAGTCTTCGACATCGACCTGCGCATGCGCACCGGCAAGACCATGCCGGTGCGGCTCTATCACAAGCTCGCCTTCGGGGCCGACGGTGCGCCGGGGCCGTCGCGCACGCTGGTGATCAGCCGTGCCCGCGACGAGCGCAGCGATCCCGACCGCGCCGCCGAAGTGCGCTTCATGCGCTTCTTCGACCATACGCCGATGGCGATCGCGACGGTCGATCGCGGCGGCAACGTCGTGCGCTCCAATGCCCGCTACGCCAAGCTCGGGCAGGCGCTGGGGCTCGACAGCGCCAGCAAGTCGATCTTCCGCGCGGTCAATGCGCGCGACCGGCATCTTTTGATCGCGGCCATTAACCAGGCCGCGGAGGGCCATGGCGACGTCGCGCCGGTCGAAGTGGCGCTCGAAGGAACCAAGGAGCGCTGGGGCCAGTTCTTCGTCACGCCGGTGGACGCGGCCGAGAACGACGCGGAAGCCGCCATCGTGCACATGCTCGAGACCACCGAGCGGCGCGCGCTGGAGAACCAGATCAACCAGTCACAGAAGATGGAAACGGTCGGCCAGCTCGCCGGCGGCATCGCCCACGACTTCAACAACGTGCTCTCCGCCATCATGATGGCGAACGACTTCCTGCTGAACGCGCACAAGCCGACCGATCCGTCGTTCCAGGACATCATGCAGATCAAGCAGAACGCGACGCGCGCCGCGACCCTGGTGCGGCAGTTGCTGGCGTTCTCGCGGCGGCAGACGCTGCGGCCGCAGGTGCTCGATCTCGGCGACGCGCTGTCCGACCTTGCCATGCTGCTGCGGCGCCTGATCGGCGAGAAGGTCAAGCAGGAGACCATCCACGGCCGCGATCTATGGCCGGTCAAGGTCGACGTCTCCCAGTTCGAGCAGGTCGTCGTCAACCTCGCGGTCAACGCGCGCGACGCCATGCCAGACGGCGGCAAGCTGATCATCCGCACCGCCAACGTCACCGCGGAGGAAGCCGCCAAGCTCGCATACAAAGGCATGCCGGCCGCGGACTATGTGAAGATCGATGTCGCCGACACCGGCACCGGCATCCCCGCCGACATCCGCGACAAGATCTTCGAGCCGTTCTTCTCGACCAAGGAAGTCGGCAAGGGCACGGGCCTCGGGCTCTCCACCGTCTACGGCATCGTCAAGCAGACCGGTGGCTTCATCTACGTGGACTCCGAGCCGGGGCAGGGCACCTCGTTCCACATCTTCCTGCCGCGCCATCATGCCGAGCCGGAGGTGCAGGTCGAGCAGCCGGCGGCAGCGGTCGGCGCGTCCAATGGTGCCGCGAACGAAGCTGCGGCGGCCGAGGCCAAGCCGCGTACCGATCTCACCGGACAGGGCACCATCCTCCTGGTCGAGGACGAAGAAGGCCTGCGCGCGCTCAACGCACGCGGCCTGCGCTCGCGCGGCTACACCGTGGTCGAGGCCGAGAACGGTGTCGAGGCGATGGAAGCGCTGGAAGAGCAGAGCGGCGGAATCGATCTCGTCGTCTCCGATGTCGTGATGCCGGAGATGGACGGCCCGACGCTGCTCAAGGCGATGCGCGAGCAGAATCCCGACATCAAGTTCATCTTCGTCTCCGGCTACGCCGAGGACGCGTTCGAGAAGAGCCTGCCCGAAGGCCAGCAGTTCGACTTCCTGCCGAAGCCGTTCACGCTCAGCCAGCTCGTGGCGGCCGTGAAGGAGACGATGGCGAAGGCGGGGTGAGGGCGACACGTCCTCAATGTCGTCCTGGCGAAGGCCTGGACCCATTACCCCTAGCCTGTTGTTGCTGGAGATGCCGACCAACATCCGCGCAAAATAACGTTGCTCTGGGGTACCGTTGCTCTGGGTAATGGTCCCTGGATCAGCGCTCGCTTGTCCAGGACGAGGCTGGAGAGCCGCGAATGCCGCCGGTAACCCGCGACCGCGGTTCCGCCGCGTATCCAGCCAAACCCTCGCCAAACATGGGTTTTGCCGCATCCCCGCGACTGAGGGCCGCAGCCTTAAGTTCCGAAACCATCTTCACTTTTCGGGAAGTCTGCCCATCTTAGGAGCACGTCCCCATGCCGGGGATTTGGGAAACGCACATGAAGTTCTCGCAACGCTCCCGCAGCCTCTTCAAGACGATCGCCGTCGTGCTGGCGCTTGCGCTGCCGACTGCGCTGGCGATCTCGTCTGCCGACGCGCGCGTCGGCGGCGGCATGTCGTCGGGTTCGCGCGGCTCGCGCACCTATTCGGCTCCGCCGTCGACCACGACCGCGCCGGGCTCGACCTCGCAGTTCAACCGCACCTACACCCAGCCGGGTGCAGGCATGAATTCGGCCGCGGCTGCACCCGCGCGTGGCGGCCTGTTCGGCCGCGCCGGCGGCTTCATGGGCGGCCTGGCGGCCGGCTTCCTCGGCGCCGGCCTGCTCGGCATGCTGTTCGGCGGCGGCCTGTTTGGCGGCCTCGGCGGCATGTCCTCGATCCTGGGCCTGATCATCCAGATCGTGCTCGTGGTGGTCGTGGCGCGGCTGGCGATGTCGTGGTGGAAGCGCCGCCACACGCCGCAGGCGGCCTATGCCAACGCTGACGCCGGTGCCGGTCCGGGACCGCAGACGAACTATCGCAGCGGACTCGGCGGCGGTCTCGGCGGCGGTCTTGGCAGCGGACTTGGCAGCGGCTTCGGCTTCGGCGCCAACAACGCGCCGCTCGAGATCAAGCCGGACGACTATGAAGCGTTCGAGCGTCTGCTCAGCGAGGTCCAGGCTGCCTGGTCGAACGAGGACGTGGCCAAGCTGCACACGCTCGCGACGCCGGAGATGGTTTCTTACTTCGAGCAGGATCTCGGCCAGAACCGCGGGCGCAACGTCGTCAACAAGGTCGGCAACGTGAAGCTGCTGCAGGGCGACCTCGCGGAGTCCTGGCGCGAAGGGGAGACCGACTACGCGACGGTCGCACTGCGCTTCGCGCTCACCGACAAGACGCTCGACCGCAACACCGGCGCAATCGTCGCCGGCAGCGAGCAGCCGGGCGAGGCCACCGAAGTCTGGACCTTTGCCCGGCGTCCGGGCGGTGCCTGGGAATTGTCGGCGATCCAGCAGACCAACTGATCGCACTCGGATTGAAGACAAGGGCGTCGTGCTTCGGCACGGCGCCCTTTTCGTTTGAGCGGCACGTTTTCGGTCCAGGCGGCCATTTGAGGGAAGCACTTAATTGCTTGTTGGCCGCGCAGAGCTCCCGCAATTTCGCTCCTGCCAGTTGGAGAAGGAGATATTCGGTGAGCCAGTCTGTCGCGCGCTTGAGGACGAACCAGGACGCCATCGCCAGGAATTCGTCCCTGCTGCTGGAGGCGATCGGAACGGCCTATGACCGCATCGAGGCCGAGCGCGAGCGCAATTGCTGGATCTATCTCCGCCCGCGGGAGGAGGCGCTCGAAGAATGCCATCGGCTGGTGGCGCGCGCGAGGACGGGCGAAAACCTTCCGCTGCTCGGCATTCCCTTTGGCGTGAAGGACAATATCGACGTCGAGGGAATGCCGACCACTGCCGCATGTCCGGCGTTCAGCTACACGCCCTGGCATTCCGCGCACAGCGTCGAACGCCTCACCGCGGCCGGCGCAATCTGTCTCGGAAAGACCAATCTCGATCAGTTCGCCACAGGCCTGTCCGGCGCGCGCTCGCCCCATGGCCCCTGCGCGTCGGTTGCCGATGCGCGCTATGTTGCGGGCGGCTCCAGTTCCGGGTCCGCGGTCGCCGTGGCGGCCGGGCATGTCGCCTTCGCGCTCGGCACCGATACCGGCGGATCCGGCCGCATACCTGCCGGGTTCAACAACATCGTCGGAATCAAACCGACCCTTGGGCTGGTGTCATCACGCGGGCTGGTGCCGAATTGCCCGACCATCGATTGCGTTTCGGTGTTCTGCAATAGCGTCAGCGATGGCGAGGCCATTCTCGACATCATCGAAGGATTCGATTTCGAAGATCCCTACAGCCGCCTGCCGAGAACCTTTTTTCCCGCCGACGGGGCGGCGTCATCGTTCCGGTTCGGCCGCATTGCGTCCGCAGATCTCGAATGCTTCGGCATGCCGGAATGCGGCGAACTCTATGAGCGCGCCTGCGAGCGTTTTGCTCATCTCGGAGGAACGGCGATCGAGGTGGACTTCGCCCCGTTCCGCCAAGCCGGGGAGCTGATGTTCAGCGGTCCCTGGGTGGCGGAACGGCACGCGGCGATCGCATCGCTCATGGACGTCCAATCCGGTTCCTTGCTTGATGTCACGAGGACCGTGCTGGGCACGGCCGCCGGCTATTCGGCGATCGACACGTTTGCTGCCATTCACCGGCTGCACCGGCTTCGCCGCGACGCCGAGGCGATCTTTTCGGGCATCGATGCTCTGGTGGTCCCGACCGCACCGCGCCCGTTCACGCTGGAGGAGATGGATCGCGATCCGATCACCCTCAACAATCGCCTTGGCTACTACTCGTACTTTGCCAATCTGCTCGATCTCTGCGGCGTGGCCATTCCGAACGCGACATTGCCGGACGGCATGCCCATGGGCGTGACCCTGCTGGCGCCGGCCTGGCATGATCGCGCGCTGATCGGGCTGGCGCGGCGGTTCGAGGCCGGTGCAGACGGAGCGGCGTTCGAATTGAAGTCCAGCACCTGAAAGGCGGATACTATTCCGTCTCCCGCCCCAGCGTCGAAAGATCCAGGATCGAAATCACGGATCTGTCGTATCTGATCACGCCTTCCTCCTGGAGCCGCGCGAGTTGCACCGTCACCCATTGGCGGGTGGATCCGATGAGGTTGGCGAGATCGCCGTGGGTAAACGGCATGCCGACGACGATCTCACCGTCGCGCTTCACGCCGTAGACGTGCGACAGGAAGATCAACAGGCTATGCGGCCGCTCGGTGACCGAGCGCGTCCCGAGCATCTGGGCCATTGCCGAATAGCATCGCGCCTTGAATGCCAGCGCATCCAGCAAAGCGACGGCGATCGCCGGCGAGTCCAGCGCGAGTCGCCGCAACGCCGGTCCGGGCATGAACGTCAACCGGCTGCGCTCGGCCGCAACCGATGTCCACATGTGCGGGCCCGTTCCGAATATGTCGGGCCCGCCGACGAAGTTGCCCGGAAACCAGTAGGCGAGCGTGACTTCGCGCCCCGACGGCGCCGCATAGTAGCTGCGTATGCGCCCCTCGCTGATCAGGTAGATCCCGGCCTGTGCGTCGCCCTGAGACCAGATCAGTTGGCCGGCTTCCAGGACCTTCTCGCGTCCGATCGCCCGCAAGCGATTGCAATCAGCCCGGTTGAGACCGTCCAGCAAGCCGGGCAGTGGTCTGACGAGATCGTCCGACTCCGCGAGCATCACACCTGCCGCTATCGCGCTGTTCGCCCTGTGCATCGCCGGCTCCGCATGTGAGACCCGGCATCGATTATTCAAGAACCATGCCAGCCCGCTGCGGTCCGCTTCACGATCCGCGAGCTCCGGGCGATCAGTTCGCGTCGGACTGATTGAACGCCCGCAACCCTTCTGCGCGGATGACGTCGAGACAATCCTTCTTGAGGGACAGATAAGCCGGCTCGACCATGACGGAACTGGACCGCGGGCGCGGCAGCTTGACCGCGACTTCGCGCAGGATGCGGCCCGGTCCCGCGCTCATGATGAGAACGCGGTCGGCCAGCACGATGGCTTCGTCGATGTCATGCGTGACGAACACGATTGTCGCCTTGATCCGGTCGCGCAGCGCCAGCAGATTGTCCTGCATCACCGCCCGGGTCTGCGCGTCGAGAGCCCCGAAGGGCTCGTCCATCAGCAGCACGCGGGGCTGATTAGCCAGCGCTCGCGCAATCGCCACGCGCTGCTGCATGCCGCCGGACAGCGTGCTCGGATAAGCGTCGGCGAAACGCGTGAGACCGATCATCGCGATCAGATCGTCGGCGATGGCATTCGCTTCCGTCCTGGACTTCCCGAGCATCCTGGGACCGTGGGCGATATTCCTGCGGACGGACTTCCAGGGGAAGAGATGCGGCTGCTGGAACACCATGCCGACATCGGGGCGCGGACTGTAGACAGGCGCGCCCTCGACCAGGATGTCGCCTTCAAACGGCACTTCCAGTCCGGCGATCGTATTGAGCACCGTCGACTTGCCGCAGCCGGAGGGCCCGGCGATGCAAACGAACTCGCCAGGGGCGACGTCAAAGGAAACGCGATCCACCGCGATGACCTGTCCGCGCTTGCTGTCGAAAACGATGCTCAGGTTCGAGACTTGAATGGCCGGTTGCTTCCGCGCCGCCTCGACGGAGGCAGGCGAATTTGTCGCAGCCAGTTTCATGCTCGATCGAAGTCCCGACATCAGCGCCACCAGACAAGCCGTTCGGCAAGAGCCGCAAACAGCCGGTCGGCAATGAACGACATCAACCCGAGCGCTGCGAGCCCGCCCATGACCTGGCCCGTTTGTAAATTCTGCTGCGCAATCTCGATCCTGTAGACAATGCCGGCGAAAGCGCCGGCCAGTTCGGCCGCGACAAGCGTGTAGAAGGAGATGCTGACGGCGGTGCGCAACCCGACCACGATGTAGGGGAGCGCGCCCAGCAGCACGATTTCCTGGAGCATCTGCCGTCGGGGCGTGCCGAGCATCAATGCCGCCCGGATCAGGCCGCGGTCGACCTTCTGCACGCCGATATGGGTCGAGAGCCATACCGTGAAGAACACGCCCCATACGACGAGGAACAATTTCCCCGCCTCCGACAGGCCGAACCAGAGGATGACGATCGGCACGAAGGCGATCGGCGGAATTGGCCGCAGGATGTGGAATAGCGGGGACAGCAGGCTCGAGATGACGGGGAATTGGCCAGTGAGAATACCGAACAGGATGCCGAGCGCGCCGCCCACGATGAATCCCGTGGTGACGCGAAACAGGCTGGCCAGCAGATCGCCAAAGAACTGTCCGCTTCGTATCCACTCGAGGACGGCCGTGGCAACCACCGTCGGCGGCGGAAACAACACCATGTTGACGGTCCCGGAACGGGAGACAAGTTCCCACAGGCCGACGAACAAGGGAAGCGAAAGCGCCCCGACCAAAACGTTGAGACGGCGACGACGAACCAAATCCGGCCGCCGAGCGCGACCATCGGTGCGGATGGCAGTCGCTCGTCGCGTCGAAGCGGCGTCCTGCATGGCCATGCGGGGGCCTATTTCCACGAAAGCGTGACGCGTGCGGGGTCCACCTTTTTCAGCGGCTCGGTGACGACGACCTTGCTGAAGTCGGGCATCACCGCTCCCGGAGGATGGTTGCCGCTCTCGAGACGCCATGCGGAATGGGTCTTGAGAATCTCGATCAGCCGGTCGTCGAGACGCACCCGGTAAATGTAGTCGGCCCAGATCGGGGCGAGTTCGTCCCGCTTCATTCCGACCGCCTCCGCCACTGCGGTGATGGCTTCATCCGGGTGGGCCTTCATCCAGACCTCGGCATCGATCAGTGCGGCGATGAACTTCTCAACCAGCGCCGGGTTGGCGTCCAGGTAGGACCTCATGACGACAATGTTGAACGTCTCGGAGTAGGTGCCCTTCGTATCGATCTCGATGGCGGCTTCGCCCAGGGCCTTCTTCGCATTGGCGATGTGGGGCTCCCAAGTGTCGAATGCGTCGATGCTTCCGGCTGCAAATGCCGGCAGCATCTCCTGCGGCCGCAGATTGACGAGGGTGACATCCTTTGGAGTCAAACCCGCCGATTTCAGGAGAGTCGCCGTGTAAACCTCGCTGCCGGTGCCGGCGGTGAATGCGATCCGCTTGCCGCGAAGATCCGCCTTGGTCTTGACGCCGGCCTTGGCTGCGACGAGCGTCTTGAGGTCGGAATATTCCATGCCGGCGACGAAGGCGATGGGCTGGTTTGCCATGGCTGACGCGGTGACCGGCGCCTCCGCTGTCGTCGCGATGTCGGCGCCGCCCCCGATCACGGTGTCCAGGCACTGCTTGCCCGACGTGAAGTTCGAGACCGCGATGTCCAGACCGTGCTTTTCGAAAATTCCCTTCGACTTGGCGACGATCGCAAGGCCGGAGATCGGTCCGAGGTTTTGCGCCAGCCGGGCTTTGAGCAGTTCTGCGGCCGAGGCGCGGTCCAAACCGATGGCAAGGCAAAGCGCGGCACAGCCGGCAATTGCCGCGATTGGGCGGACTTTGTTCCAGTGCATGACGATCTCCCCTCGCGCCGCGCCCGGCGGCAGCCCCGATGTGATCGCGGATGCCGCCCCTGAACGGTCCCGCTACAAACTCCCCGCGTCCTCCCCTGGACGATCGCTTGCGGATCGGCCCATTGTGCATGCTCGCCCGGCGCACCGGTCCCGGAAAGCAATTAATCGACATGGCATTCGGAGCGCCAGGGCCCGAGCCGCCGCGACCGGATTCCATCCTGCACTGACGGAAGCGTGGGCCGCGTGCTATATTGGTGGGCCCCCACGCTCACGGACCCATCCCATGAAATACGAGCTCTATTACTGGCCCGAGATCCAGGGCCGCGGTGAATATGTGCGGCTGGCGCTGGAGGAGGCGGAAGCGGCTTATGTCGACGTGGCGCGCGGTCCGCGCGGCACGGCTGCGATGATGAAGATGATGGACACGCATCAGGGCACGCCGCCCTTTGCGCCGCCGTTCCTCAAAGCAGGAAAACTCGTCGTCGGCCAGACCGCAAACATCCTGCTCTATCTCGGCGCCCGCCATGGGCTCGCGCCGAAGACGGAAGCCGGAAAACTCTGGGTGCATCAGCTCCAGCTGACGATCACTGATTTCGTACTGGAAATTCACGACACCCATCATCCGCTCGGGCCGTCGCTCTATTACGAGGACCAGAAGCCGCCGGCGAAGAAACGCACGGCCGATTTCTGGAAGGAGCGCGTGCCGAAATATCTCGGCTATTTCGAACAGATCCTTGAGAGCAGTGGTGGCGCCTATGTCACCGGCCGTAGGCTCACCTACGTCGATCTCTCGCTGTTCCAGATCGTCGATGGGCTGCGCTACGCGTTCCCAAAGCGCATGAAGGCGTTCGAGGGTGATATCCCGGGCCTCGTCGGCTTGCACGATCGCGTGGCGGCGCGGCCGAACATCAAGGCGTATCTCGAAAGCGAACGCCGCATTCCCTTCAACGAGCAGGGCATCTTCCGCCGCTATCGCGAGCTGGATAATTAGCCGGTCCGGAGGGAGACTGGCGGCAGCCCCCGTTCCGGACCGGCCGTTTCGGGCGCGATCAATCGCCCGAACGCGTCGTGGCTTCCGAGCGTTTGCGAACGCACCGGGCCAGAGCGATCGTCTGGATCATTGGGGACGTGAGCGAGCTCATGGTCGTCAGGGCAGGGGGGCTTGCAGAACATCGTCGCGTCTCCCGTTGCGTGGGTGCATTCCTCTAGCGAGGTTCGCATCCGGTGACGTCAGCCGATCGGAGGAGAGGGACGCTTTTCCGTGCAGTGCACAGGGAGTGATGCACGCTCACCACACGCCGGGCAGCAGGCGATGGCGAACGCGCGTCACGTAGTCGGAATAGCCCGGCAGGCCCTCGCGCAACGTGCGCTCTTCGATGCCGATGCGGATCGCAAACAAGCCGACGATGACCGGCACCATCACGAGGCCCCACCACGAGCCCAGCAGCAACGGCACGCCCGCGAAGAACAGGATCATGCCGCTGTACATGGGATGGCGTACATGCGCGTAAGGCCCGGTCGAGATCACACGCTGTGCGCGTTCGGCCTGTAGTTTCACCACGGGTGCGGCAAACGAGTTCTCGCGGAACACCCAGAGGATGAACAGCGTCGAGAGCAGGAACAGAACAAGGCCGAGCACCTGGGACGCAACCGGCATGTCGGATGATTGAGTGCGCCGGTCGAGCCCCATCGCAGCCAGCCAGGCCAGCATCGCGACGACGAAGACGGCCATGAAGGCTTTGTCGGCGGCGGGCTGACCCTTTTGCAGGACCGGCCGCAGACGTTCGGCGAGCAGTGCGGGATCAACCCGATAAAGCCACCAGCCGCAGAGCGGGCCGAGCAGGGCGCAGGTGAGCAGGAATACCCAGGCAGACGGCCAATGCAGCGTGCCGGCGGACGCGAACAGCAGCGCGCCCATTGCGACGGTGGTGATCGTGTTCTGCAACAGCAGTTTTGCGATCATGTGCTGATCCCGGCTCAACCGCGCACGATGTTGCTCCGGTTATCCGGCGAAGATGCGGCCGGACACGCGAAAAGCCCGATCGACCGGATCGGGCGTTTCATCCTCTGCAAGGCTGATCAGGCGAGCTGATCGATCCGCGTGCCCTGACCCGGCGGCAGCGGCGCGGGCGGCGGCGGCTTGTAGGTCGGGTCGTTGTCCTTCGTCTTGGTCTGGTCGTCCTGCTGCTGCTTGGTCGTGTCGTAGCTCGGCACCACGATCGCGATCGGCGGCGGCGCAACGGTTGAAACGCTCATCCACAAATCCTCACACATGGAAACAACTGACCTTGCGCAGCGAGGAGCGAAATTTCCTTCAAGGCAATCGTTAAAATGCGAGGGATCCTGTGCGCTGTTTTGTGCCTCATCCCGCTATGTCAGGAAGACAACGAGACCTCTCTCGTCATTGCGAGAAGCCCTTGCGACCAAGCAATCCAGTCTGCCTCCGCGGAAAGATTCTGGATTGCTTCGCTTCCGCCTTCGCTCTTCGGCGGCAAGCGCTCGCAATGACGGAGTGTGTGGAAAGAGCGAGTGCCCCGCCTACTCGTCCTTGCCGCGCGTGATCGCGATCGACGCATCTGTCTTGGTGCGGGTGCATTCCATGTTGAGCCGGCGGTAACGCATGCTGATCTTGTCACCGCGCAAGAGGCCCATCCGCTTCAGGCAGCGTGTCGCGCCCGTCGTGGTATCGTCCTTTGTCACGGTGAAGACGATCGCCGCCATCGACCCCACCAGCGCAAAGAACTCCGGCTTGGGCTTGCGATCGCCCTTGGCATAGAGCTCGATCGAAAATTTGTCGCCGCGGCAAGCCACCGACAATTCCTTGGCCGCCGGATGCGTGAGGTAGACGACGTTGGCGGCGCGGAAGTTCACCTTGAGGCGATCCACCTGGTTCGACAGCTCCTTGGCGCTGTCGTCGCAACGGTCCGCACGCGCAGGCGAGGCGAGGGTCACAAGGCCGGTGATGGCGGCGGCGATCAGGATCGCGCCGCGGACGTTCAAGTTCAATGTCATGATAAAAAGCCCCTTAGCGCGCGCATTCAACCGTCGTCGCGCGCGAAGCGCAAGGGGTGTACTTCGGTCTTCCCTGGCATGATGATGGCCACGGGGCCGCGTTGCCGACTGCCGGAGAAGGGCCGCTATGCCGCCGAATCGGGATGCCCCGACCGCGCCGGAACGCCTTCCCTTTGCGGCAAAAAAGCTTAGAACGCTTCTATGCTTAGAGGCCCGCGAGGGCCCCAAACCCCGAGATCCGCCCCATGAACGCTCCCACCGCTTTCCCCGACCCGTCCAAACCCGTTCCGCCCTACAAGCACACCCCGCTGTTCCCGCTGGGCAAGGACGAGACGCCCTACAAGAAGATTTCGTCCGAGGGAATCAGGGTCGAGAAGGTGCTGGGGAAGGACATGCTGGTGGTGTCGCGCGCGGCGCTGCAGGCGCTGTCGGAGGCGGCTTTCGGCGACATCAACCACTATTTGCGGCCCGGGCACCTGAAGCAGCTCCGCGCGATCCTGGAGGACGGCGAGGCGAGCCCGAACGACAAGTTCGTCGCGCTGGATTTCCTGAAGAATGCCAACATCGCAGCCGGCGGCGTGCTGCCGATGTGCCAGGACACCGGCACCGCGATCATCATGGGCAAGAAGGGCAGCAACGTCATCACCGACGGTGACGACGAGGCGGCACTGTCGGAAGGCGCGCGCGACGCTTACCTGCGCCGCAATCTGCGCTACTCGCAGGTGGCGCCGCTCTCGATGTACGAGGAAAAGAACACCGCCAACAACATGCCGGCGCAGTGCGAGATCTACGCCGAGGGTGATGACGCCTACAAGTTCATGTTCATGGCGAAGGGCGGCGGAAGCGCCAACAAGAGCTTTCTGTTCCAGGCCACGCCTTCCGTGCTCACCAAGGACCGCCTGCTCGCCTTCCTGAAGGAGAAGGTGTTGACGCTCGGCACCGCGGCATGCCCGCCCTACCATCTCGCCATCGTGATCGGCGGCACCTCGGCCGAGCTCTGCATGAAGACCGTGAAGCTGGCGTCGGCCCGCTATCTCGACGCGCTGCCGACCCACGGCTCGCCCGACGGCAACGCGTTCCGCGATCTCGAGATGGAGCAGGAAATTCTGAAGATGACGCAGTCGCTCGGCGTCGGCGCGCAGTTCGGCGGCAAGTATTTCTGCCACGACGTGCGCGTGATCCGCCTGCCGCGCCACGGCGCGTCGCTGCCGATCGGGCTTGGCGTGTCCTGCTCGGCCGACCGCCAGGTGCTCGGCAAGATCACCAAAGACGGTGTCTATCTCGAAGAGCTCGAGCACAACCCGGCGCAGTACCTGCCACAGGTCGAGCAGTCGCTCGGCGGCGAGGTCGTCAAGATCGACCTCAACCAGCCGATGAAGGATATTCTGGCGACGTTCTCGAAGTACCCGACCAAGACGCGGGTCTCGATGAGCGGCACCATGATCGTCGCGCGCGATTCCGCCCATGCCAAGCTGCGCGAGCGGCTGGACAAGGGCGAGCCGCTGCCGGATTATTTCAAGAACCATCCGGTCTATTACGCAGGCCCCGCCAAGACGCCCGAGGGTTATGCCTCCGGCGCATTCGGACCGACCACGGCGGGCCGCATGGATTCCTTCGTCGACCAATTCCAGGCCGCCGGCGGCTCGATGGTGATGGTGGCCAAGGGCAACCGGGCGCCTGCCGTGCGCGAGGCCTGCAAGAAGTATGGCGGCTTCTATCTCGGCTCGATCGGCGGCGCGGCTGCGAACCTCGCCGAACACTGCATCAAGAAGGTCGAGGTGCTCGAATATCCCGAGCTCGGCATGGAAGCGATCTGGCGCATCGAAGTCGTCGATTTCCCCGCGTTCATCATCATCGACGACAAGGGGAACGACTTCTTCAAGGAGTTGAATTTGGGCTGAGGCTGCGTCCCCGGACGCTGCGCAGCATGACATGATGCGCTGCTGATCCGGGGTCCATGACTTCCGGGGTGCATGACTTCCGGGCTCCATGATTTGGATCCCGGCTCCGCGGAGCAGCCCCCTAAGCGCGCTTATGCGCGTCTTTGACGTGCTATGGCGCTGCACCGCGTGCGGGAAGCGGAAGTGTTGCTTACGCGCGAACGCCCGTGAACTGAAAGCTGCCCATCGGGCCGATGCCCATCTCGCCGCTCATGCTGTCGCCGGAGACGGTGCCGATGAACTCGAGCGTCAACGGCATCGGATTGGTGATGGAAACCTTCCAATTGACGGCGTCGCCGCTGATGGTGCCGTCGAAGATCTCGGCGGTATTGCCTTCCGCGCCCTGCGTGCCCGTCAGCGTGCCGCCGGAGCTCGAGAGGTTCAGCGTCGCCTGGCGCTCGCCCATCGGCGTTGTCATGGTCAGATTCCAGTTACCGTCAACGGCCATTCCCGTCTCCCGAACAAATCCCGGCGGGCTACGACGATCCGCAGCCAGTCCTGCGCCGAGCGTATAGCGCAACTCGCCGCGGCTGACTAACGCCGCGTGAGCGGCAATCAGGCGCGGGCGGCGGCGCGCCGGCGGCTGGTGACGATGAGCCTAAAGAGGACGTATTGGACGGCAAAGGCCAAAATCTTGGCGCCGCCGGCGACCACCGAGATGTAGAACGCCCACAGCTTCAGATCGCCACTGGAAGCGACCGCGATCGTGCCGGCGCCGATCGCGAACATCAGCGCGGCCCAGACATAGCCTGCGGCCGTCACATATTCCGGGACGGTCTCCGTGACGATCGGCGGCATGTAGCGCAGCATCCAGCCGCGCTTGAGCATGATGACGCCGATCGCGAAATGCGCGATCGAGGGCTTTGCCATCATGAAGCGAGGATCGTTGGTGAGCAGCGTGACCGTGCCGAGCAGGATGACGAGCGCGACGCTCGCATAAGTCATGAAGCCGAGCTCGCGTCCCTTGACGCGGGCATAGATCACCTGCGCGATCGCGCCGGCAATCGCCACCGACGTCGCGAGGATGACGTTGTCGGTGATGAGATAGATGACCAGGAAGATGATGGCGGAGAGGAAGTCGGAGGCGAGGCGGGCGAATACGTCCTTCATCGTCGATCCTGTTCAGCGAGGGGTGGGCACTGCGCCAGCCGGCGTACCGTACTTGATCTGGCGATATTCCGGATACCACTTCGTGAAGTAGATCGCGCTGTTGCGCGCGGCAAAGGCGACCGCAAGGCTCGACCAGAGCGGCAGGCCGGGGACATAGAGCAGCACGAGATTGGCGGCCGCCATCAACAGCGCGGCCACGGTCCATGCGCCGGTGATGACGTAGTTGGCATAGAGAAAGCCCGGCATCGCCGCGGTCTCGGCGGGCACCGATTCAAGCGCGTATTGCAGCGTGAAGGGACGGCGGACCAAAATCGAGCCGAGCGAGATGACGAAGATGCCGATGTCGACGGACAACTTGACACCGAGCGTGCCGAGCGCCGCGTCGACCAGCGCGAGATAGAGGCCGATTGCGGCGAACAGCATCGCCGAGCCCACAGCCAGGGTCTTCACGGAGCGGCCACACACCACATCGATCGCGACGGTGGTGAGGCAGATTGCCGATGCCGCGAACACGCTGATCGCCGTCGACGTCACCAGCATCAGGATGGTGTAAGCGCCGTAGGGGGCAAGGATGAGGAATATCGTCATGGGCAGCCTCGGTATGGCCTAATCTTTACGATGTAAAGATTAGTAGTGCGGAGACATCGCTTGGTCAACTGAAATCTTTACAGTGTCAAAATGACATAGGTCGTCTCTAAAAATTGTATTACTGCAATGACTTGGCTGAATCCTTCGTCCATGAGTTCCGCCCAGGGCAGGCGGGACAACGCTGGTAGTGCGCAGGCGATCGAGAGGCTGAGGGCCAGCAACACGCCGCCGTTGAAGATGGCCTGGCTGCTGCGCCGCAACCGGATCGTCTGGAGCGCGATCGCGGCGCAGATCAGGACGAAGACGGCGAGGCCGTCCGCGGTGATCGAGGGC
Source organism: Bradyrhizobium sp. 21 (assembly GCF_023073335.1). GTDB lineage: Bacteria > Pseudomonadota > Alphaproteobacteria > Rhizobiales > Xanthobacteraceae > Bradyrhizobium. The sequence goes on along the minus strand of NZ_JADPJG010000029.1, from coordinate 74,275 downwards.
ATATGCATGAGAGACCCCTTGGGTGACATCCGCGATGTCGAGGAAGAGTTACTGCGTTCCTACCCAATTGCCGTGAAAGCCGTCGGGCACGCGGTGACCGAGCTGCACCAGCGCAACGGGGCCGGCCTCGACATCTCCGGCGTTGAACACGGCGAGGTCGCTGCGGTTCTCCCGCGCGCGCCAGACCACCGCCAGCAGCCAGCCATCACCTTCCGCCGCATCTTTCGACCGCTCGACGAACACCGGTTCGGAAGTGGTGTCGCCGGCCGGCAGCAGATAATGGCCGAGGCGCTTTCCATTCCCGTCGACATGGACGATGCCGGACAGCGCACCGAACATCGGCAGCTTCGGATTGGCGCAGGCGTACCAGCCGTGACGGCTCTTTAATCCGGCGCGGCGATCGTCGATGCGGGGAAATTCGCCGGTCAGATCGTCGAGATAGGTCTGCTGAAAACTGTCGGTATTCCCCGAGAGATCGAAGGTCCAGCGGCAATGACGCGCAAACGATTTGTTGGGATTGGTCGGTGTGCCGTCGGGATGCGTGAACAGCGGTGCTTCCTCGAACTGCATGACGTCGGCGACAATGCGGTCGCCGTCTTCCCAGGCATTCATGACGTGGAAGACATAACAGGTCTCGGCGCGGAACCAGACGATGTCCTTGCCGGATCCGTTGCGCCTCATCACGCCGACATAAGCGCCTTTCTCCGGTTCCCATGCGTAAGGCGGTTTCCCCTTCATCGCGCGGTCCATGCTGCCGGTGATGGGCAGGATCGGAAACAGCACGTGGTTCTCGGTGACGATGAAGTCGTGCACCATGCTGGCATAGGGCGCCTCGAACCGTTCGAACCGCGTCGCCTTGCCGGACGCGTCGATCGCGCCATAGGAGAGGGCGGACGTCAGCGGACCGGCGGCATTGTAACCGAAGAACACCAGCTCGCCGGTGACGGGGTCGATCTTCGGATGCGCCGTGAAGCTGCCGGCGATGCGGCCCTGATAATTGTGATAGCCGCGCGTTGCGAGCGTGCCCGGCTCGATCTCGGTCGGCGGATGCAATTCTTCCAGCGCCAGCAGCTTGCCGGCATGAAAGATGATGTTGGTGTTCGCGACGCCGCCGTCGCTGAGGTTTTGTGGGGCATCCGGCAGCTTGCGGCCGAAGCCGCCGAACAGCGCGCGGCCGGCCTCGTGCTCGGCCAGCCATTTCGGCGTACGGATCCAGCGGTTGCGGTAGCCGGCGCGGCCGTTCTCGAGGTGAAAGGCGTGCAGCATGCCGTCGCCGACGAACCAGTGCGCGCCGGGAGAATCGAACTGCGGATTGGGCCCGTTGCGGTAGAGCGTGCCGTTCAGCTCGCGCGGCAATTCACCGACGATCTTGAGAAAGGGCGCGTCGGCCTCGAATGGGATCGGCGCGACGTTGTTGCGGCGCTCGGCGATGGCGTCCTGCTGCACGGCGTATCCCTCCTTATCTTTACATCGTAAAGATCAGATAGCGCCGATCGTCTTGGCGGTCAAGCGAAATCTTTACACTGTCAATATTGCGCCTTATAGCTTGACCATGGGCAAGAGCGAAACCAGGACCTACTCCCCGCGGCGCGCGCGCACTCCGCGAAAGACGTCGTCGGCAGCGGGCACGCCGCCGCGTTCCGCGCGGCGTCTGGCGGCCGCGAAGACCGAGGCGCCTTATCACCACGGCGCGCTGCGCGAGGCGCTGCTCCAGGCCGCCGAACGGGTGCTGGAGCGCGATGGCCTTTCCGGCCTGACATTGCGCGCGGTGGCGCGCGAGGCGGGCGTCTCGCATGCCGCGCCCACCCATCATTTCGGCGACCTCACCGGGCTTCTCAGCGAGCTCGCGGCGGTCGGCTTCCGTCAGTTCAATGCGGCGATGGCGTCGTCCGGCGACGCCGCAACGACACCGCTCGCGCGCGCTCTGGCGCGGCCGAAGGCCTATGTCGCCTATGCGCAGGCGCATCCCGGCATGTACGGCATCATGTTCCGCAGCGAGCGCCTCGATCATACCAGGCCGTCGCTGCACGAGGCAGCCGAGGCTTCCTTCGCCGGGCTCGCCAATGCCGTCGGCATGATGCGGCAGGAGCAGATCAGCGGCGACGCGCTGACGCTGAACCAGGGCGCGGCCATCGCGCGCGCCTGGTCGATGGTGCACGGTTTCACCATGCTGCTGCTCGACGGGCGGCTCGAGGATATTTTGGGGCGTCTGCCCGAGGGCATGACGGCAGAACGCCTGCTCGAGGCCATGCTGACAGCGCCCGTGACGGGGAAGCCGCCGGGTTCCTGATCGATAGGCACTAAGGCAACCCTTGCCATCGTCAGGCGTTGACGCCGCATGGCAAGATCACCCCGCGCCCCCTGGGCACGATCAAACCCGCGCAAGCGCGCCGGCAAAGCGTCCAAGCATCTCACGCCTGCGCAGAAATCGTCGGCCAAGGCGCGTGCCCGCCGTGCCGGCCGCCGCTATCCCAACCTCGTGGACAACATGCGCATGGCAGCGAAGAAAACATCCAAGGCGAAAGCTTCGAAGAAAAAATCCGTGAAGAAGGCGCCCAAGCGTAAGGGTACAAAAAAGGCTGCAAAGAAGAAGTCTGCAAAGACGTCGCGCAAGCGCCGCGCATCCGCGCGTGAAAAGGATCCGCGGGGCGGCTTGACCGCGGCGGGCCGCAAGGCGTTCGCGCGCAAGCAAGGCGCACATCTGCGGCCGGGCGTCACCAAGACGGCGTCCGAGATGACACCGCAGGACATGCGGCGCAAGGGAAGCTGGGCCGTGCGATTCTATGGACGCGCCAAGCTGCCGGCCCTCCTCGATGCCCACGGCCGGCCGACCCGGCACGCGTTGTCGGCGCATGCCTGGGGCGAGCCGGTTCCGAAAACGGTGGCGGCGGCGCGGCGCATCGCTGCGAAGGGTGAGCGCCTGCTGGCGCGCTATCACCGCGTAAAGACGGGTGTAAAGACGAAAGCCTAGCGCACCGTCGCAAGCTCGACGGCACGACCGCGCGAGCCGATGATCTTCACCTCGTCCTTGCCGCAGGCGAAGCTGCGGGCAAACTCGTCCGCCGCCTTGCGTGCGAGCTCATTGCTGTTCGAATTGGCGATCGCGTCGACATAGGCGACGTGGCAGACCGGTCCCGGCGGCAGCCGGGTCACGACGAGCATGGCCTTGGTGCTCGGCCGCCCCTGCTTGTCGGGATCGGTGCCATCGGCGATGTGCCAGCGCTGGATCATCGCAAACGGCTTTGTGGCCGCTGTCCGCCATTCCACGGTGGTCTCGGACGAGTTGAACGGAGCGAACCAGACTTTTGCCGCCGGTTCCTCGGCGGCTTCCTTGCGATTGCGGCCGACCGAGACGATCTCGCGAAGATCGTCCTCGGCAATCAGGACCACGAGACCATCCCTGCCCTTGCAGACCCGCGTGGTGCTGCCGTCGAGCTCGCTGGGCCTGCCGACCTGGCGGCAATCCTTCGGCGCGGTCGAGGTGTAGGTGCTGCCCAGCGATTGGGCGTCGGCAAGACCTGCATTCATGCAGGTCAGCAGCATGGCCAGGCAAATAAGCGCAATATGCCTCATGACGACACCTTGATGTCCGGGAACTCGCTTCATCAGACGTCTTCATTGTGGGCAAGGTTCAAACAGGCTCGACAGACACCTGACAGCGGCGCGGAATCGTTCTAGAAGAACGGCCTCGCTTGGGCTCATCCAGCCTCGTTCGCGTCCTCATTTCTCTCGATCATGCCAACCATAGCCTCAAACAAACACTATCGCGTCGGCCGCTCCAAGACCGGACTCGGTCTCTTCGCCACCAAGCCGATCAAGAAGGGCACCCGGATCATCCGTTATTACGGACCGATCCTGGACTCCCGGATTCCCGAGCACGACGACATCGAGAACAAGTACCTGTTCGAGCTCAACGGCCGCTGGACCATCGACGGCTCGGTGCGCAAGAACCTCGCGCGCTATATCAACCATTCCTGCCGCCCGAACGCCGAATCCGACGTCAGGCCGCGCGAGCGCAAGGTCTTCATCCGCGCCATCAAGAACATCGAGCCGGGCGACGAGATCAATTACGATTACGGCACGGACTATTTCAAAGCCTATCTGAAGCCGATCGGCTGCAAGTGCCCTTCCTGCGAGAACAAGCGCAAGAAGCTGCGCGCCGAGGCGAGGGCCGACCGCGCCAAGGTGAAGGCACGCGCGGAGCGCAAGGCCAAGAAGGCGGGCACCACGAGTTCCAAGAACAAGGCCGCCAAAAAGAAGAAGCTCAACGGCCACGCCGTTGGCAAGAAGAACGGCGCACGGGCGTAGTCATTGCCATTACGCCCCCCGCAGGCGGGGCGTCCAGTACGCCGCGGCCTCTCGGCTCAATCGCAACCGTCTCTGAATACTGGTTCGCCCGGCTAAACCGGGCGACGTCTGCTGGTGGTGACCGGGTCGACCAAAGATCACGCCGCCATCACGCTCCCACTCCTCCGCAAGCCCACATATTGCAGCTCGGCAAATATGCCGGTGGCGATCGCCTGCGCGACGACCATGAGCTCGCCGGCAAGGTTCGGCGACACAGCACCCGAGAGCAGCAGCGCGATGCTGCCGACCGTCCAGGCCGCGTTGCCGATCACGACCAGCAGCACGAGCGGCTTTGCCACCGAGGCGCGTGAGGCGAGCCAGCCGACCAGCGCGGTGTAGGCGATCAGGAACAGGCCGGTCTCGCGCAGCAGTGCTTCGGGCAGGTTGAACAGCGTGGCGAACGCGCCGGCGCCGAGGGTGAAGCCTGTTGCGGCGATGCCGCTGAAGATGGCGTCGGCAAGAAGCGCGCGGCGGAGGAAGGTGGATGCGTCGATCATCGTGGGTCTCCATAATTGGGTTGGGTGCGAGGTAAAACTCATTGCAATCCGCGCCACCAGGCGCGGAGCAGGCGGGCGAGGCGGAACGGGCAGAGACGTCTGCCGACGCCGTGCTCGAAGGCTGTGACCTGCGCGACCACATAGTCACCGGTCGAATGCACCAGCGGCTCGGGCATGCTGAGGCTGTGTGCCAGCATGCGGGTCGCGAGCGTCACGGCCCAGGGAACAAGGTGGTCTGTGACGGTCCGGTAGAGCAGCAACGCGATCATGGTCGTCTCCTGTTGCGAACGAAGATGCGCGTACCCAGGGACCAATTCGATTACCTCGCGGGTAATGGAAGGGGTGAAATCTGCATGCTAGGTTTTCGGCCATGAACGCACATGCATCCACGGCACAGGCCGAACGCAGCCAGCCGGTCCATATCGGCGACCATTTGCGCGAATGGCGGCAGCGCCGCCGCATGAGCCAGCTCGATCTCGCAGGCGAGGCCGAGATCTCCGCGCGCCATCTCAGCTTCGTCGAGACCGGCCGGGCCGCACCCTCGCGCGACATGGTGCTGCGGCTCGCCGAGCGCCTCGACGTGCCCTTGCGCGAACGCAACGTGCTGCTGGTTGCCGCAGGCTTTGCCCCGGCCTTTCCGCAGCGCGCGCTGGAGGATCCCGCCTTGAAATCAGCCCGCCAGGCGATCGACCTCGTCCTCAAGGCGCACGAGCCAAATCCGGCGCTGGCTTATGACCGGCACTGGAATCTGGTCTCCGCCAACCGCATGCTGGCGCCGCTGCTCGCCGGCGTTCCGCAGCGGCTGTTGGCCCAGCCCTTGAACGTGCTGCGGCTCGCCTTCCATCCCGAGGCGCTGGCACCGCGCACGGTCAATCTCGCGGAATGGTGCGGGCATCTTTTGGAGCGGCTGCACCGGCAATGCGAGGCGACGGCCGATCCTGAGCTGATCAAGCTCTACAATGATCTGAAGAGCTATCCGATCCCGGCGCGCGCGGCGCCACTGTCGAGCGACAATGTCGCGATTCCCTTCAAGCTGCGCCACGACGGGGAGATACTAAGTTTCTTCTCCACCACCATGGTGTTCGGCACGCCCGTCGACATCACGCTGTCGGAGCTGGCGCTGGAGACGTTCTTTCCCGCCGACGAGCGCACGGCCGAACGGCTCAGGCAGATGGCCGCAGCCATGACCTAGCGCCCTCATCTGGCGCTCTTGCCTCGGGGCGGGTTCGGCTTATCTTGGGTCAAACCCGCATCGCCCGAAGGAGGCGCTCATGAGCACCCTGAAACCGCTCCAGATCGATGTCGTCTCCGACGTGGTGTGCCCCTGGTGCTATATTGGCAAGCACCGGATCGAGAGCGCGCTGGCGCTCGTGCCCGACGTTCCGGTCAAGCTCAACTTCCGTCCCTTCTTCCTCAATCCCTGGGTGCCCCGCGAGGGTATCAGCCGCGAGGATTATCTCACTCAGAAGTTCGGCTCGGTCGAGGCCTACAAGGGCATTGCGGGGCGCGTCGTTGCGGCCGCGGGCGAGGAGGGCCTGATCTACCGGCCCGAGCGGGTCGCACGTCAGCCCAACACGACCGACTGCCACCGCCTGATCCTCTGGGCCGAGGCGATCGGCAAGGCGCCCGAGATGAAGCAGCGCCTGATGGAGCTGTATTTCCGTGACGGCGGCGATCTCACCGACGCGAACGTGCTGGTGCAGGCGGCTGCCGACGTCGGCCTGGATGCCGACGACGTGCGCAAGCGCCTTGCCACGGACCAGGATGTCGCGCGCGTTTCGGCGGACGCGCAGGAAGCCGCCGAGAAGGGCATCTCCGGCGTGCCGACCTATGTCTTCGCGCAGAAATACGCAGTGTCCGGCGCGCAGGATCCGAACATGCTTGCAAACGCGATTCGGCAGGTGTCGGCGGAAATCAATGCACAGGCTGCGGAATAGCTTCGCTTATTTGCGGAGCAAATGGACCACGCGTCGCGCAGCTTCGTGCGCGATTTTGAGGCCGGACAGTGCTGCGTGAATGAGCGCCACAACCGGGTCCTTCCGCCGCAGCGGGATCAGCACATCGCCGATTGCGAAGCGCCCGCGCCAGATCGGGTTGATCATGGGGTGGTCCGCGCTCGCGGTTGAATCCGCGCTGGCGATGGCGGGGTCGGCGCAGAGGTGGCGGGTGAGGTCGAGCGTGAGCTGCACGCCCGGCGAATATTTTGCAAAGCGTTCGTCGATGCCGAGCTTGAAGAAGAAGGCGCGGTCCTGATGGCGCAGCACGATGCCGGCGGCCACTGGAATCGTGCCGGCGCGCAAGGTCACAATCTCGCACTGTGCGGTCTCTGCCAGCGCTGGGACGGCGCGGCGGATGAAGGTCGCATCGCCGGCATGCTGGATCAACGCGGTGCCGCGCTTGCCCTTCCAGCCGCCGGATTCGAGCTGCAGGAAGGTTTCGAGCGCAGGCCGGATCTCGTCCGGCTTGCGCGCGACGTCGAAGGCGACGGGGCCATGCTCTTCGAGGCGATGGCGCTGGCGACGCAGCTCCTTGAGCTTTTTGGTGCCGAGCGCCTCATGCAACAGTGTTTCGCCATCCTGCGTCGCATCTAAGCTGGCGCGGATGTAGGACGAGAGGACACGCGGCTTCAGGCCGTCGCGGTCCAGAACCTGGTTGATGGCGGCCATCGCCGCACCGTCGAGCGCGACGTCGTTCAGCACGAGCGCATGCGCACCGGCCTCGCGCGCCCGCTGCAACAGACGCGTGGCGGCTTCCATCGGCGCGTCGCGGTCGATCAGCGGGCTGCACAGCGTGCCATAGGGATGCGCGCTCACCAGCGCGGGGAGGGGGACCTTCCATGCGCGCCAGAGCGAAATCACCGGCATCAGCCCGATCAGGCGGGTCGAAGCTCCATCGAAAGCGGGAAGCGCCGAGGCATCCGTGCGGCCGCGCGCGGATGCGCTCACGGCGAGCTCCCAGCCCGGCAAATAATATCCGTTCGGCTCGATCGCGCGCTGCGCGAGCGCGCGCCATTGGCCGGGTTCGATCGCCGTGAGAGGGACGCGCGCGCGCAACGCCGCCGCGGCATGCTTTGCCGATGCCGGATTGATCGCAGCCTGGTGCGCGATATCGACCACGTCCCGTCGTTCCCCGTTCAGGAGGTCATGCTTAGCGCAAAGATTGGAAAATACAGTTGGGACGCCGCTTCAATTCGAGTGGTAATATTAACATCTCATTGAGCATGCGGGCGCTCGGCGGCCGGACGCCGCGATGGGTACGCGAAATCGCTCTCGATCCGGAGGATGACGATGGTCGCCACACCATTCACGCCGCTTGCATCGCTCCTTGGCGGTGCCCTGATCGGTCTGTCCGCCGTGCTCCTGATGTGGGCGACGGGGCGGATCGCCGGGGTCAGCGGTATCGCGGCGCGGTTGTTTCCGCCTTACGAGGATCGGCAATTCACCGGCCGGCTCGCCTTCGTCGCGGGCCTCGTCGTCGCGCCCATCCTGGTGCGCCTTGGCACCGGAGGCTTGCCGCCGCAGACGATCGCTGTGGCAACGCCGCTTCTGATTGTCGCCGGATTGCTCACCGGCTTCGGCGCGGTGTGGGGCAGCGGTTGCACGTCGGGCCATGGCGTCTGCGGCCTGTCGCGGCTGTCGGTGCGCTCGCTGGTCGCGACCATCACCTTCATGGCGACTGGCGTCGTTACAGTGTTCCTGATGCGGCACTGGAGCTGACTGCGATGGCCATCCTCGTTCAATTCGCGATCGGCCTGATCTTCGGTCTCGGCCTCATCGTCTCCGGCATGTCGAACCCGGCAAAGGTGCTGAATTTTTTGGATGTCGGCGGCATACCGGCAGGCACGTGGGATGCGAGCCTCGCTTTCGTGATGGCCGGCGCGGTCGCGGTGACCTTCATCGGCTTCAGCCGCGTGCTGAAACTCGCGCGGCCTGTCCTCGCCGACCGCTTTTACGTCCCGACGCGAAAAGATATCGATCCGAGAATTATTGCCGGTCCCGCCATCTTCGGCATCGGCTGGGGGCTGGCGGGTTTCTGTCCGGGACCGGCACTCACCGCGCTTGGGTTCGGTTCGGCCTCCGCGTTCATCTTCGTCGTTGCGATGTGCGCCGGCATGGTGCTCGCGCGTGTCATCGCAAACTTGCCGACGTCGAACATCGTCGCGCCGGCCGATCCGCTCGAAACCTGAAATGGACAGGACCGGGCGAGTGTCTCGTCCGGTCCTGCCGCATTACAACGTTATTGGTTACCAGCGGTCCCCGCCGACACCGACGCCCACGCTGACGCCAGGTGCGCGGATGCCGACGCCGCCGCGCGGACCATCGTCCCAGTCGCGATAGCTGCGACGCTCGTAATAACGCTCGCGCGGCATGGTGTTATAGGAATCGCGCACGATCACGCGCGCGCCGCCCCGGCTGCGATAGCAATTGCCGGCATCGTCGCAGACCAGCCGGACCTGCTGAACGAGATCGGGGCTGGTGTATTCGCTGGTGGTGTAGATGTCGGCGGCCTTCGCGCCGCTCGCCGCGGCCATAGCTCCGATACCCGCCAGCAGTGCAATCGTGAATGTCCTCATCATGACCTCCTCCGTCCAATGCTGCCCTTGGCCGTAACAAGAAGGGGAGACGGCGATCGTTCCGGTCGAATTACAGGTTTTTCCCGGAACCGATCGCAGGTCGGTGTGATTTAGATCGGCTCGTAGCTTTCCGATCCGCAAATGTCGTCTGCCTCCGCGCGCCGCCGATCGACGACTTTTCCGCCCGTGATGGTCACGATGTAGGTCTGGGCGCCGAGTGATGAGCCGGTCGCGGACGTGAGCTGCGCGCGGACGCAGGCGGTCCAGCCCGGTCCCCGTACTTCACGATGGGGCGTGGCGACATGCACCTCGCGCGGATAGGACGTGTTGAGGAAGACGAATTCGATCTGCTCGCGGACGACGCGCTTGACGTCGGGGGGCAGTTCGGGCGGCTGCTGCTCGGCTTCCTTCATGCGCATGAACTCGGGCACCGGCGCGCGGCTGTCGGCAAAGCCGCAGGCACCGAGCGCGAGCGCGCCGGCCAGCAGCACCGCTTGAGCAATAATCCGCAACATCCGTGAAGGTCCCCTGCGGGCCAACAGATAGGCATGATTGCGATCCGACGAAGTCCGGGCCGATCAAAATTTGCTGAAGCCCTGAAACCGTCGGCATTTGCTATTCCGGAATTGCAGGCTAATTTGTACCCCAGACGAGGGGGATTGCGCCGATGAGGATTTTGGTCATAGCGGCCGCGGTGCTGGCGCTGACGGCTGTCTCCGCGCAGGCGCAGATGGGCGGCGGCAGGCGCCAGCCCAACGAGGGCGGCCAGAAGGCGGATAACAAGCCCAAGGTGGACGAGAAGGCCTACAAGGCCGCTCTCGAGCGCATTCCGGAGTCCAAGGAGAAGTATGATCCGTGGAGCGGGGCGCGTCCGCCCGAACCCGCCAAGAAGCCGAAATAGGTGAAGCGGGTGTTGGCGACCCGCCCATTCTATTTGGCCGCTCTCATCACGCTCCTCTTGTTGTCGTCGCGACCAGGCATCGCCTGGGAGAGCTGGGGCGGCGATCCCGGCGGCTCGCGCTTCTCGCCATTGCGAGAGATCACGCCCGACAATGTCGGCAATCTGGTTCGGGCCTTCGAATTCCACACCGGCGATGTCGCGGCGCGGCCGAGCGAGGTGATGCGGCGAACCAAATTCCAGGCGACGCCATTGTTCGTCGAGGACAGCCTGATCTTCTGCTCGCCTTTCAACGAGGTGATCGCGCTCGATCCCGGCACGGGTGCGCAGAAATGGCGCTACGATCCCAAGATCGCCACCAATCAGCGTCCCGCCAATCGCTATGTCTGCCGCGGGGTCACCTACTGGATCGACGAAAAGGCGCCTGCGGGTGCCGCCTGTCGATCACGCATCTTCATGGGCACGAACGACGTCCGCCTGATCGCGCTTGATGCAAGGACGGGAATTCCCTGTCCCGGTTTCGGCAATGGCGGCGAGGTCAGGCCCGAGATCGGCATGGCGCTGGATTGGCCCGGCGAATTCCAGATCACCTCGCCGCCGGCGATCGGCCGCGATGTCGTCGTGATCGGATCCGCGATCGGCGACAACCGCCGCGTCGACGCGCCGAGCGGCGTCGTGCGTGCATTCGACGCGCGCACTGGTTCAATGCGGTGGACGTTCGAGCCGCTCAAGCGCGGCGGCATCGAAGCCGGTCACGCCAATGTCTGGGCGCCGATGTCGGTCGACGCGGCGCGGGGCCTGGTGTTCCTGCCGACATCCTCGCCGTCGCCGGATTTCTGGGGCGGCAAGCGGCCGGGCAACAACGAGCACGCCAATTCGGTGGTCGCGCTCCGCATCGAGACCGGCGAGCTCGTATGGGCATTCCAGACCGTGCATCATGACGTCTGGGACTACGATCTGCCGGCGCAGCCGACGCTCACGCGCATCGACACCGGAGAAGGCCAGCGCGATGTCGTGATCCAGCCGACCAAGCAGGGCTTTGTCTTCGTGCTCGATCGCGACACCGGCAAGCCGGTGTGGCCGGTCGAGGAACGCGCGGTGCCGCAGGACGGCGCGGAGGGTGAAAGGCTGTCGCCGACGCAGCCGTTCCCGACGCATGTGCCGGCGCTGACATCGCAGGCGATCTCGACCGATGATGCGCTCTCGCTCTTTCCCGGCCCGCGCCGGTCGTCTTGTGAAAGACAATTCGCGGAGGCGCGCAACGAGGGGCTCTTCACACCGCCTTCGGTGCGAGGCACGCTGGAATTCCCCTTCACCGGCGGCGGCGTCAACTGGGGCAGTGCGGCGTTCGATCCCGTCAACCAGATCCTGTATGCCAACACCGGCCGCGCCGTTCATCTCATCAAGCTGATCCCGCGCGCGGAGGCTGCTGGATTCGATCCGCCGCCTGGCCATGATTTCGGCCAGCAGAAGGGCGCGCCGTTTGCGATGTCGCGCTCGGTGGTGATGTCGCCGCTCGGGTTTCTCTGCAACAAGCCGCCCTGGGGCGAGATGGTCGCGGTCGATCTGAAGGCCGGCAAGATCCTCTGGCGTTCGACGGTCGGCACCACCGAGGACCTCGCACCATTGGGCGTGCCGCTGCCCTGGGGCGCGCCGCTCCTTAATGGGCTCGCGGTCACCGCAGGCGGGCTCGTGTTCACCGGCGCGATGGACGCCTATTTGCGCGCCTTCGATGCGCGAAGCGGCCGGGAGCTGTGGCAGGGACGGCTGCCGGTGCCCGGCGTCGCCAATCCCATGACCTATCTCTGGAAGGGCGAGCAGTATGTCGCGATCGGCGCCGGCGGCCACTCCGAGGCCGGCACCTCGATCGGCGACAGCGTCGTTGCGTTTCGCCTGGCAAGATCCGGCGAGGAGCCGTCATTGTGGTCGCGCACCATCGATCGTCCCGGCGGACGGTTTCTTGCGGCATCATCGGCGATCGTGCTCGCGATCGTCGCGCTCGTGGTCGCAAGCCTGCGCTGGCGTCGCCGGCGTCGTATAGCGCGAACATGACGCAGCATCGCGCGCGCGATGCGAACGTTCGTTCACATCATATGCACTACCGTACGAAAGCGAGGCCGATGCGCGTGTCGCTGCGCCAGACGGTGCGGCAATTCCGCACGAAATTGTCGCGCGCGATCGCGAGCGTGAATGATTGCGGCAATTTGACGGGAGCATCGAGGTCGATCGCTGCGCCGCCTTCAGACATGTTTCGCACCGTGCACGCGATTCCGCTATTTTCAAAGGTGAGCGTTCCACCCTTGAAAACACGGTGACGCGGCGCTGCACGCTTCTCGATCATCGGCATTAATCCATAACGATGATTGTGAAGTAGTGCATAGAAATTACGTTGAAATAAATTCAATACTGGCGCTACTTGCACAGCACTTCAGATTTCGTTTACGACGTTGACGCGGAGGTAGCTCCGCCGAGTTTCCCCACAAGCCTTTCGTTTATGGCGTCACGCGCCGATGGAGATATTGATGAAGACCACGCTTTCGCTTTTGTTCGCCGCGGCGCTCTCGCTGTTGTCGATGCCCGCCCACGCCACCAAGCTCGATCTCGCGACCATGAGCTGCAAGCAGTTTCTCGAGAGCGGCGACGACACCATCAAGATGGTGCTGACCTGGATGGATGGCTGGTACAAGGGCGACGAGGACAACGCGATCATCGACACCGACGTGTTCGTCGAGAATGCCAAGCAGTTCGGAACCTATTGCGGAAAGAACCCGAACGTCAGCATCGTCACCGCGGCCGACGAAGTGCTCGGCAAGTAGTGTCTCCTGCGTGACGACGCGAAGCGCGATCGCAATCGCGTTTCCTGATTCCATCCAGAGCCGCGGTGCGCTTTGCGCTCACGCGGCTTTCTTCTTTACGGCTGACGCTCACCCCGGCAGCATCGCGAACGCGCTCGAGACCATCGCCACCGGCTTGTTGTCGCTGGCCGAGAGCAGCGTGACCCGGCCAAAGCTCATGGTGCGTCCGAGCCGCACCACGCGGGCATCGGCCAGCACGTCCGACGAGGAGACGGCGCGCATGAAATGCGTGGTCTGGTCGACCGTCGTCATCGGACGATAGCCGCGGTTGGCGGCGAGGTTCGCGATCACCATCGCGGTGTCGGCCAGCGCCATCAGCGCCTGGCCGCAGACCACGCCGCCGTTGCGGCACAGCCGCTCCGAGAACGGCATGCGCAACAGCGCCGCCGGCTGCCAGTCCGGCACGTCCGGCGCCGGCAGGTGCTCGATGCGCTCGACCGACAAATTGAGATCCTGGACCCAGGGCGCAAAGACCTCGCTGAGGATGCGTCGGGCCTCGATGATACCGAACTCGGCTTCTGGCTGCGATGGCATTGCTGTCGTTTCCTCCCTTGTTGCCGGATGTTGCGGCCATTCTGAGCGGATCGGCGCGGCAAAGTCACCCGGTCTGCCGCGGGTCCCGTCGGCTTGAAAATGCCTGACTTCGCCCGATATGATGCCATGGAGTGGGGATGGGTGGATGATGTTGCGTCGGTATGTCCTGGTGTTTTGTCTGGCCGCGCTCGGCCTTGCGCTGAACGGGTGCACCAAGTGCGGCCCGATCTGGGACGACTGGCTGAACGCGCCGAAATCGTGCAAATCGGACCGGCTCTAGTGGGCCGAGCGGCCCCTGCGGTCGCGACCCGGCTGTGAGACCCGGCTGTGACAAGGACGACAAGGCGCGGGCGATCCGCGCCGTCATGGATGATCAAGGAGTAGATGATGAAGCTTTTCCGTATGGCCGCGGTGCTGGCCGTGCTGGCGGGACCGGCCTATGCGCAAATGCCCAATATCAATCTGCTGCAGGAAGCCCCGGGCAAGACCCCCGAGGAGAAGGCCGCGGAAGCCGAGCGGGACAAGGCCTACAAGGAAACGCTGAAGAAGATTCCGGACTCCAAGGCGTCCAACGATCCCTGGGGCGGCATGCGCGCCGATCCGCCGAAGCAGCCGGCGGCGCCAAAGGCCTCGGCCGCGACCAGCGCGCCCAAGAAGAAGTCCGGCACGACCGCCAATTGACTGTCTTCCTGATCGGAGGCGGCTGCGCCTCCGGCCGGGACTCCACTTTGGCCGGCCTGCTTCCTACATCTGGCGAGAGCGTATTGCGTCGAGGAGGGCAGGACATGGCCGATCGTCCGCGGGATCTCGCCGAGCGGATGGCGCGCCGGCGCAGGATCGGCGGCAAGCCGGGCCCAACAGCCGGCGACGGCTATCTGCGCGAGACCTTCACGCTGCCGCGCGCGGCGGCGCGGGAAAGGGCGCAGGCCTTCTTCGCCCGCTATCCCAAGGCCGGTTATATGAGCGCGGTCGAGAACTGGCGCGAGCTGCCCGACGGCGAGATCGAATTCACGATGCGGCGGCTGCCCAGCGCGGACTAGGGAGGGATCCCTATTCGAAGGTTTCAGCGGTGAGGCGGATCCGGAACACGGGCGCCTTGGCCTCGTCCAGCAGCTCCATGTGCCATTCGGAGTTTTCCTGGAGCTTGCGGGCGATGCCGGCGGCCATGTCGGCGCAGACGCTGGTCATCTCCTTCCAGGCCAGATCGCGATTGGCAAATTCCGACGCCTGGTCGGCACAGCCGGAATAATTTCCGTTCCGGATGCGAAAGAAGTAGAGCGGCATGGCTGGCACCGATCGCGCGTGAAGACCCCGCCCCCAAAGGCCGTCCTTCAACAAGGCCGTCCCGAGAAGGCCGTCCCTCGAGGCCATGGGCGGGCGCACTCCAATCCCAAACCAGCTGCAGATCAATTCCGGGCGGCTACGGAATACACCCGGTGGCGCCATGGCGCCCTTGCAGGCCATGACGTGCCGCGGCGTATATGGCGCCGGGCCGCCGCCGATCCGGCCGGTTCAGGCCGTGCGGTTCAGGCCGTTTTGCGCCCGATCGCTTTCAGCTCCCGATCGATGCGCAGTTGCACCCGCCGGATCGCCAGGAGGTCGATCTTGGTCTCGGTCCTGCCGGCCTTGATCTGCTCGCCGATCCGGAACTGCCACTGCCAGATTCCAGGAATGGCCGTCTTGGCGACGGTGAACTCCACGCCCCTGTGGTTCATGGTCAACTCCCACGATTCACCTTCCAATCACTGCGAACATGTTGGGCGGCGTATTATTCCGGGGACAAGCAAATTCTGTCGGTAAGTCCCGGATAGTTCACGGCTATCTCGCAAACGCACGCGCTCCGAAACAAACGAAATCGAATCTCGAAAGACGGCGCCCACGAGACCGCCATGCCCGTGGTTCTCCGACCGTGAACGGAGTTCCTCGGCCCTCCGGGCGCTTGCGACGGCATGTGGTTTGCTTGGCCCGATGACGGCAACCAATATGGGCGCGTCATGCTCGGCATTCCCCGGCGCTACTCTCATTTCGTCTTCGGTGTCATCCAGTCCGGCCTGACCTCGCTGATCGCGGCGGGGATCGCCAGCCTGCCCGCGGGCAGCGCGATGGTCTTCCTCGCGCATTGGATGGTGTCGTGGCTGATCGCATGGGCCGCGATGCTGCCGATCGTTCTGCTCGCAGCGCCCGCGATCCGCGCCTTCTCGCTGCGGCTGACGCGGGAGGAGTGTGGCTCGCAAACCGGCCGGCCGGCATGAAAAAACCCCGCTTGGGAAGAGCCAAGCGGGGAGCAGGTTATTGGAGGCTGAGGTGCTGGGCTGCAACACCATAGCCAGACGACCCTAGCCGGCTCAGCTTACGACAGCCTGACAGGCCATCAATCGGATCGGCCCCGGTGCGTTCGCCTGGGCCCGCGAACAGAAAACCCCGCTCGGGGAGAGCGGGGTCGTCGACCGGGTATGGAGGCCCGGTGTTGGTCCACCGGGCACGACCAGACTAGGAGACGAGGCTTACGCGTGCCCGACAGGGGCCTGCGAAAGTCGCGATCGGAGGCCCCAGACTGACCCCGCACCCGTCCCAATTTCGACATCCGTTCGCACGACTGCGGACACACAGGCAGGCGAGATTCCGCACCGACGGCGACGCCATGGGGGAAACGTGGCGCGCCGGCAACGGGGTGGCATCATGGACAACGTAGAGCGGTCATTTGCCGCCGCGACGGCGGCTGGCTTCGTCGTGCTGGTGATCGGCATCGTGTTGCTGGCGTTGCTGTAGGGCGGCGGAGCCTGCCTTGGGACAGTGGCACGCCCGGCCCAAATTGCAGCTCCCGCGCTGGAAGGCCTGCGCGCCTTTTAAAAAAAGTGGAAAACAACCCCATGCACAGTAGCCCGCTCGGAAATCTCGTCGCTCTATCAATGGCTTACAGGTAGTATTTAGATACCATATCGGACGCGATTCGTTCGCCGGGGCATGCGAATGGCGATTTGGATACTGTTCTCTCGAGATGAACAGGGCCGCCGCCTGCCGCGGCGCTGGCGCGGCCTCGGCCAACACGAAGCCCACCCTGGCAGCCTAATGAACCTTGATCGCGTCCAGCGGCAATTGGAGCTCGGCGGCGCGCTCTTCGCGGTCCCGCTTGCGGAACTCGTTTTCCTTGCGCTCGAACTTGATCATCTCCTCCCGCGCCGCCTCCAGCAGGGGATTGCGCCTGGTCGTATGGTGGTGCGTGTTTTCCGCCATGACTGAGATCCCCAGAGTTACGGTCCCCATCCCAAGGAAAACCCAAGACCGCAAAAAAGTTTCGGTGCCGCAGAATTGCGGAATTATGACGGCGCGCAAACCGTCTGTCTTTGATGCGCGTCATCTTTTGAGTCGAAGAGGGAATCGCTTCGGGAGACTACGGAATCCCGCTCAACCTGTGTTAGAAAACGGTTTGACACGCTGCCGAATTCAACAGGGCGCGAGATCGAAGAGCCCACGCACGGGAGAGGCGCACATGACCGAGCAGAAGGACGTCGAATTCAACTGCGCTGAATGTGACGGGACGGGCCGAGACACCGGCATGAAGCCGGCTCGCCTTGGTGAAAAGATCGAGTTTCGGCCCTGCACGAAATGCGGCGGCTCGGGGAAAATCAGAAAAGCTGCCAACTGAGGCAGGCTCTCTCCCGTCTTTGAACGGCGCGTGGCAATTCTTGTTTTGATCCTTATCGCCCTCGCCATAGCTGGGATGATGGTGGAGAATTATTGGGACTGTCGCCTGTCGAAAGGGGGTTCGTTTAGGGAGTGCGTACCGCCGCATCCGGTGCCGGGCGGCATCTACTAGGTCGACCGGGCCGCCGCTGCTCGCTTCAACTTGGGGGTACTGCGCTCGGAAACAGGTCAGCCCCCACATCCGGGTACTGGCCCCGCGTGTGGCAGCAATCGTCATGACGATGGTTGGCTCAAAGAGTCGGCTTCGTGCAACGCCTGACCGCGCCTCTAGAATGTATGTGGAACGGGCGCATTCAATTGCAGAAAAGTATCACAAGCTGTTTGACCACGAGAACCCCGCGGATTCGTTCGCAATTACTGACGACTTCGTGTCGGCAGCCGCATCACCGGCCCCCAGAGCATTCCAATCTCGCGATTGAAGATCGGCAGTTTCCATATGGTCGAAGGGAAGCGGCTGCAGGTGAATTCATCTGCCGAACGATACCAGCGGGAATTGGCCTACCTACTCAGCATCCTTTGAAACGAAAGAGGCCGCCCCCTGAGGCGGCCTTACTCTTTGTCCTCGGTCCAGCTGCGTTCGCCGCACTGGCATTCAAACACGCGGACGGTGAGGCCTCGGACCGGGTCCATCATTTTGTGCGCTAGTCTTGGCTGAGCGCCGCAACCGCAGCGCCGTTCCTCCCGGGTCTTCGGTCCTGAAAACTTGTCGCCGCTATAGAAGTTCATAAGCTCACCCTGCCAAAGGCGAGTCACTAAGTATCAAAGTGCACATTTGTTCCAAAGCTAATCTGGCGGCTGCAGTCCCGGGGATCTCAACCACTCGCTCATGTGCGAGCCGGTTTCGGCCTGCCGGGCGCGGCGCAACAGCTGCTCGCGCTCGATACCTGGGGGGACTTCTTTGGCTTGTTCTCGGAGGCGTTCGGCTTGTTGGGCTAGACGGTCTTCAAGCGATTGCGTTTGCCTCACTCGACGGCGTTCCATAGCTCTCTCTCCCGATCGTTGCGGAACGGGATTCAGAACGCCTTGCCTTGAGATCAGGTTCCCGGGGTCCACAAATCAGGCCTCTGCGAAATTCAACTAGTTTGAAAATGAGGGGCCTGTTTCGCACCGCGGAATTTTATATCTATTCTCGATGAACGAGCGCCTAGTAGTTCCATCACCGGCCCATCACGGCCTCTAACGGTGACTGAGAGCCCCGTGCTCCCGCCAAAATGCGGAGCCATCCTATGATCAAGCTCATCACCCTAACGGAACGCTTAACTCAATTGGCGAGCGCCGCTCGTAGCCAGGCAGAGTCAGCACCTCCGGGCCCTAAGCGGGTAGCTTTGTTAAAGGCAGCGCAACTGAGCGAGAACGCCTTACACATTCAGAAATGGCTGAGTTCATCAGGATTGCGTGCCCCTAGTTAAAACGGCTGCGGCAAAGCAACGAAATCCCGAATAAGGCCGCCTCAGTTGGCGGCCTCTTCATTCAAAGATGTCGTCCTTTGGCGCCTCGTCTTGTTCGGCAAGGCTTTCCTTGTCGATCTCCAGCTTTTTGACTAGCCGCTCGATTTCCTTGACGCCGCCGCAAAAGAACATATTGCGAACCTAGAACAAATAGGGTACGTTGCCTTTATCGACGGACCGCCTCGCCAATCGTTTGTCCCTCACGCGAATCCTCGTCATAAGGAGCACGACCCGATGTCCACCACTGCGCTGCGTATCGTCGAAGGATCCTCCATGGACAAGACTAAAGCCTTGGCCGCCGCGCTCTCCCAGATCGAGCGGCAGTTCGGCAAGGGCTCGGTGATGAAGCTCGGCAAGAACGACCGCTCGATGGATGTCGAAGCGATCTCCTCGGGCTCGCTGGGGCTTGATATCGCGCTCGGGATCGGCGGCCTGCCGAAGGGGCGCGTCGTGGAAATCTACGGGCCGGAATCCTCAGGGAAAACCACGCTGGCGCTGCATACGGTGGCGGAAGGGCAGAAGAAGGGCGGCATCTGCGCCTTCATCGACGCCGAACACGCGCTCGACCCGGTCTATGCGCGCAAGCTGGGCGTGAACATCGACGAGCTCCTGATCTCCCAGCCGGACACCGGCGAGCAGGCGCTTGAAATCTGCGACACGCTGGTGCGCTCCGGCGCTGTGGACGTGCTGGTGATCGATTCGGTTGCGGCGCTGGTGCCCAAGGCCGAACTCGAGGGCGAGATGGGCGATGCGCTGCCCGGCCTTCAGGCCCGCCTGATGAGCCAGGCGCTGCGCAAGCTGACCGCGTCCATCAACAAATCCAACACCATGGTCATCTTCATCAACCAGATCCGGATGAAGATCGGCGTAATGTACGGCTCGCCGGAAACCACCACCGGCGGCAATGCGCTGAAGTTCTATGCCTCCATCCGTCTCGACATTCGCCGCATCGGTGCGATCAAGGAGCGTGACGAGGTGGTCGGCAACACCACGCGCGTCAAGGTGGTGAAGAACAAGCTGGCGCCGCCCTTCAAGCAGGTCGAGTTCGACATCATGTACGGCGAGGGCGTCTCCAAGATGGGCGAGATCCTCGATCTCGGCGTCAAGGCCGGCATCGTCGAGAAGTCTGGCGCGTGGTTCTCCTATGACAGCCAGCGCCTCGGCCAGGGCCGCGAGAATTCGAAAGCGTTTTTGAAGGCCAACCCCGACATCACCGCCAAGATCGAGACCTCAATCCGCCAGAACTCCGGCCTGATCGCCGAGCAGATTCTCGCCGGCAGCCCCGAGCGTGACGCCGACGGCGAGGAGCCGGCGGACGAGTAAGCTTCGACAGAAGAGTTTTTTCGCGAGGAGCGGGCGCTGAGGATGTTGAGTTGCCGACGTCATCGGTGCCCGTTTCGTTTTGTGTGAGGGCACCTCGGACATGAGGCGTATGATTCTGACCAGTTCGTCCGGGATTGGTCTCATCCACGCCGACCGCGCGGAAATTGTCGTCCCGCTGATCTTTCGGTTCGTGTCGGGACCGCTGCCCACGTCATACCATCTTGATCAATATCTCAACGGTCGCATATTCCCACGCGATCCCGAGGTGCATTGGTCTGACCTCGTCAGGCGATCCTCCCAGACGGGTCTCGCGCATAAGGACACTTGGCTGGTCTGGTTCTGTGAGGTTTGCGGTGTCGATCGCATCGAGCTGTGGTTCGATCCTGAACCCAACAGCCAATTGCTATTGATCTGGATCCTCGACTATCTGCGGTCTCATCCATCCATGATCGAGCGTCTGCGCCTGCGGCTGGTCGATTTCGACTTGCTCGGAGCCGACGTCGCGGCGCTTCGCAATCGTCCCGTCAGGGAGTTCGACGTCGGCGACAGCGATCTCGAGGCTGCCCGGATGACCTGGGAGGCTTACCGGGGCCCAACGCCGGAGCTCTGTTTCGGACTGCTCGGTCGGGAGTTTCCGAGGCTCCCGTTCCTGAAGCCGGCGATGGAAGAATTGCTGGCAGAACTGCCGTCGCCGGTCACGGGACTTGGCGCTACGGAAACGCGGCTTCTCGAATTGATCGCGCAGGGACACAACCGTACCAAGGAGCTGTTTCAGCCGGGCGGGCTGCTTGAGATGCGCGTGTTCGACCAGTGGGAGCTCGGCCCGTTGCTCGAAGGGCTAGCGTCCGGCCCGATGCCGGCGATCGCGGGTCTCGATCCGAAACTCGCGATCTTGCCACAGCACGATGCGCGAGGTCGCAACGCCGCCTATCGCCGGAGTCGGCTGTCGCTGACCGAATTTGGCGAAGCACTCCTCGCGGGCCGGGAGGATTTCCGCCGCCACAATCCGATTCGGCGCTTTTGGGGCGGCACGCTTCTGACCAACCAACGGCTGTGGCGGTGGGATCGCGAAAGCCGATTGTTGGTCGCGCCTTAGGCTTTCAGAAGCGTCATTGCGAGGAACTCTTGCGACGAAGCGCAGCCTGTTACTCCGCGGCCTCCGCGTAATCGCTCACCGGCGGGCAGGAGCACACCAGATTGCGGTCGCCATAGACGTTGTCGACGCGGCCCACGGGGCACCAGTACTTGTCGGTGCGTGAGGTGCCCGCAGGGAAGCAGCCCTCGGCGCGGGTGTAGGCGCGATTCCACGCATCGTCCGCGATGTCGTGCACCGTGTGCGGAGCGTGGCGCAAGGGCGACGCCTCGATCTTGAAGCGGCCGGCTTCGACCTCGGCGATTTCTTTCCGGATCGCGATCATGGCGTCGCAGAAGCGATCCAGCTCCGCCTTCGATTCCGACTCGGTCGGCTCGATCATCAGCGTGCCCGGGACCGGGAAGCTCATGGTGGGCGCGTGGAAGCCGTAATCGATCAGGCGCTTTGCGATGTCGTCGACGGTGACGCCGCTGGTCGTCTTCAGCGCCCTGGGATCGACGATGCATTCATGCGCGACGCGGCCCTTCTCGTTCTTGTAGAGCACCGGGAAGTGCGCATCGAGGCGGGCTGCGACATAGTTAGCGTTGAGGATCGCGATCTCGGTGGCGCGCTTCAGGCCTTCGCCGCCCATCATCAGAATGTAAATATAGGAGATGGTCAGGATCGAGGCCGAGCCGAACGGCGCCGCCGAGACCGGGCCGACCGGCGCGTTCCCATCCGTCGTGGGATGGCCCGGCAGGAACGGCGCGAGATGCGCCTTGACACCGATCGGGCCCATGCCGGGGCCGCCGCCGCCATGCGGGATGCAGAAGGTCTTGTGCAGATTGAGATGGCTGACATCGGCGCCGTAATCGCCGGGCCGGGACAGACCGACCTGCGCGTTGAGGTTGGCGCCGTCCAGATAGACCTGGCCGCCATGGCCGTGGACGATGTCGCAGATCTCGCGAATGTGCTCCTCGAACACGCCATGCGTCGAAGGATAGGTGATCATGACCGCGGCGAGATCGTTCGCGTGCTTTTCGGCCTTGGCGCGGAGATCGTTGACGTCGACGTCGCCGTTCTTTTCGCAGGCGACCACCACCACGTCCATGCCGACCATCGCGGCGGAGGCCGGGTTGGTGCCGTGGGCGGAGGAGGGGATCAGGCAGACCTTGCGGTGGCTCTCTCCGCGCGCGGCATGATAGCCGCGAATGGCGAGCAGCCCGGCATATTCGCCCTGTGCGCCCGAATTCGGCTGCAGCGAGATCGCGTCATAGCCGGTGATGTCGCACAGCCACTTCTCCAGGCGCGCGAACAGCGCGTGATAGCCGCGTGCCTGCTCGCGCGGGGCGAACGGATGCAAGGAGCCGAACTCCGGCCAGGTCAGCGGCATCATCTCGGTGGTCGCGTTCAGCTTCATCGTGCACGATCCCAGCGGGATCATCGCGCGGTCGAGCGCGAGGTCGCGATCTGAGAGCTTGCGCATGTAGCGCAGCATCTCGGTCTCCGAGCGATGCGCATGGAAGACGGGATGGGTGAGGAAGGAGGTCCCGCGCTTGAGCGCCTCCGGCAGCGCCTCGCGCGTGGTAGCGTCGATCTCGGCATAGGCAAGCGTGCCGCCGAACGCGCGCCACACCGCTTCCACCGTCGCGGGCGTGGTGGTCTCGTCGAGCGCGATGCGCAAGCCGTTTTCGCCAACGCCGAGATTGATTTTTTCGGCAACCGCGCGCGCGACGATCTCGGCGCGCTTGCTGCCGGCGTCCACGCTGAGCGTGTCGAAGAAGTTTTCAGATTGTAACGCAAAGCCGAGCTTGCGCAGGCCGGTCGCCAGCACGGCCGCGCGACGATGCACATTGCGTGCGATCTGCGCCAGGCCCTCTGGGCCGTGATAGACCGCATACATCGAGGCGATCACGGCGAGCAGCACCTGCGCCGTGCAGATGTTGGAGGTCGCCTTCTCGCGGCGGATGTGCTGCTCGCGGGTCTGCAGCGCGAGACGGTAGGCCGGCATCCCGCGCGAATCCACGGAGAGGCCGACGATGCGGCCGGGCAGCGAGCGCTTCAGCGCATCGCGCACTGCCATGTAGGCGGCGTGCGGCCCGCCATAGCCCATCGGCACGCCAAAGCGCTGCGCAGAGCCGATGGCGATGTCGGCGCCGAGTTCGCCGGGCGAGGCGAGCAGTGTCAGCGCCAGCAGATCGGCGGCGATGATCGCGAGTGCGCCCTTAGCGCGCAGTGTCGCGATCGCGGGCCTGAGGTCACGCACGGCGCCCGACGTGCCCGGATATTGCAGCAGCGCGCCGAGCACGTCGGTCTTGTCGAGATCGGTGAGGGGATCGCCGACGATCAGGGTCCAGCCCAGCGGCTCGGCGCGGGTGCGCATCACAGCGAGCGTCTGCGGATGCACGTCCTTGTCGACGAAGAAGGCCTTTGCTTCGACCCGCGAGTGCCGCTCCGCGAGCGCCATCGCTTCGGCCGCCGCGGTGGCCTCGTCGAGCAGCGAGGCATTGGCGACGTCGAGCCCGGTCAGGTCGCAGATCATGGTCTGGAAGTTCAGCAGCGCCTCGAGCCGGCCCTGGCTGATCTCGGGCTGGTAGGGCGTGTAGGCCGTGTACCAGGCCGGGTTCTCCAGAATGTTGCGCTGGATCACCGCGGGCAGGATCGTGCCGGAATAGCCTTGGCCGATCAGCGAGGTGAAGACCTGGTTCTGGGCGGCGAGCTCGCCCATATGCGCGATCGCCTCGGTCTCGCTCAAGGGCTTGCCCAGATCGAGCGGGGTGGCCTGCCGGATCGAGGCGGGCAGCGTCTCCGCCATCAGCGCGTCGACGCTTCTGGCGCCGACGGCCTCCAGCATGGCGGTGACGTCGCGCGCCGAGGGGCCGATGTGGCGGCGAACGAAGGGGGCGGTGTCGCCGTTGGATTTGCGGTGCGCGGTCATCATGGGTCCTCGCTTTCAATCATCTCTCGTCGTCATCGTCCGCCTTGTGCGCAATTGCGCACTGGGCGGACGATCCAGTATGCCGCGGCCTCTCGGTTCAATCCGCGCCGCCGGTCGTTACTGGATGCCCCGCCTTCGCGGGGCATGACGATCGGTTGAGTCTGCTTCATCTCACGCCGTGTGGGCCTTGTAGGCGGCTTCGTCCATGAGGCCGCCGAGTTCGCTTTTGTCGGCCATCTTGATCTTGAAGAACCACGCCTTGCCCTGCGCGTCCGAGTTTACCAGCGCCGGCTCGCTTGCGAGCTCGGGGTTGGTCTCGAGCACCTCGCCGCTAACAGGCGCGTAGACGTCCGATGCGGCCTTCACCGATTCCACGACGGCGGCGGGTTCGGCCTTCTTCAGCGTGCGGCCGAGCTTGGGCAATTCGACGAACACGACGTCGCCGAGCTGCGACTGCGCGTAGTCGGTGATGCCGACGGTGGCGACGTCGCCGTCGATCGCGAGCCATTCGTGGTCGGAGGTGTACAGCGTCGTGGTCATTTCTTGTCCTCAGCGTTTGTAGGTATTTTTCACGAAGGGCATGGCGGCGATTGTGAGCGGCAGCCGCTGGCCACGCACCTCAGCGAAGAGCTTTGTATCGAGCGCGCTCTGGCTCGTGGGCACATAGCCCATCGCCACCGGCGCATTCAGGCTCGGGCCGAAGCCGCCCGAGGTGACCTTTCCGATCGGCTCGCCAGCGGTCGCATCCGCAAACAGCAGCGCGCCCTCGCGCACCGGCGCGCGGCCATCAGGGCGCAGGCCGACGCGGCGGCGGGATGCACCATTGTCGAAATGCGCGAGAATTTTTTCGGCGCCGGGAAAGCCGCCGGCACGCGCGCCGCCGCGGCGGCGGCTCTTCTGCACCGACCATTCCAGTGCGGCCTCGACCGGCGTGGTCGCGGTGTCGATGTCGTGGCCGTAGAGACAGAGCCCGGCTTCCAGGCGCAGGCTGTCGCGGGCGCCAAGGCCGATCGGCATCACCTCGGGATTGTCGAGCAACGTCTTGGCGAGACGTTCGGCGTCCGCGGCGGGAACGGAAATTTCAAAACCGTCCTCGCCGGTGTAGCCGGAGCGCGAGACGAAGCAGTCGATGCCGGCGACCTTATGCGGGCCGGCATCCATGAACTTCATGCCGGGCGCCTCTGCACATAATTTCGTCAGCACCGATTCCGCCTTCGGGCCCTGCAACGCGATCAGCGCGCGGTCTACAAGCGAATCGATGACGCAGTCGTCCGCGAGATTCGCACGCAGATGCGCCTCGTCCTCTGCCTTGCAGGCGGCGTTGACGACGAGGAACAGATGGTCGCCGAAATTGGCGACCATCAGATCGTCCAGAATGCCGCCGACCGAATTGGTAAACTGGGCGTAGCGCTGCCGTCCTCGCGCAACCGCGACGATATCCTGCGGCACCAGCCGCTCCAGCGCGCGGGCGGCGTCCTCGATCCTCCCGGATTTCGGCCGAAGCGCGAGCTGGCCCATGTGAGAGACGTCGAACAGGCCGGCCTGGCTGCGGGTATGAAGGTGCTCCTTCAGGACTCCGGCCGGATATTGCACGGGCATGTCATAGCCCGCGAACGGCACCATCTTGCCGCCGAGGGAGACATGAAGCCCGTGAAGGGGCGTATTTTTCAGGGACTCTTGGTCGTCGCGCGCAAGCATCACAGGGGCCCTCGGCGGTTCCCCGGAGACGATTCTCCGGTGGACACCAGTCGAAGCCCCATCTGTCGCTGTGCCTGAGAGTATTATCCCGTCGGCGGACGCTATCCGGGCCAACCCACGTTAAAGGGTTTTGGCCCGCCGGCGCCTCTTTCCAGATGCTGTCAAAGCCACGCGGTCCTTTTGCCTGAGAGTTTCCGGGGCGGTTGCTCCTTCGGCGCCGGCTACCAGTGCCGGTCTCTCCCGACGTGGCCGTACGATACAGATAGGTAAAGACCACAGCCCGGCCAAGCCTGTCAACGCGGCACTCGCGCCTTTCAACGGGATTGCGCACCTGCGGCAACGCTTTGATCTCTCTGCACAGTTTCTGGACAGCGAAGCTGGCCTTGTCTAAAAGCGCTTCTGTCCGCAGATATCAGCCCAAACTCGCGGTTTGGATGGCGTATGAGCGGGCCCAAGCACACCCGATTGGATGAACATGAGCGGCGTCAACGAGATCAGGTCGACCTTTCTGAACTTCTTTGCCGAGAACGGCCACGAGATCGTGTCGTCCTCGCCCTTGGTGCCGCGCAACGATCCCACGTTGATGTTCACCAATGCCGGCATGGTGCAGTTCAAGAACGTGTTCACCGGCGTCGAGAAGCGGCCCTATCAGCGCGCGACCACCTCGCAGAAATGCGTGCGCGCCGGCGGCAAGCACAACGACCTCGACAATGTCGGCTACACCGCGCGCCATCTCACCTTCTTCGAGATGCTCGGCAACTTCTCGTTCGGCGACTATTTCAAGGAGCGCGCCATCGAGCTGGCCTGGAAGCTGATCACCAAAGAGTATGGGCTGAAGAAGGACAAGCTGCTGGTCACGGTCTATCACACCGACGACGAGGCGGCCGACCTCTGGAAGAAGATCGCCGGCTTCTCCGACGACCGCATCATCCGCATCCCGACCTCGGACAATTTCTGGGCGATGGGCGACACCGGCCCGTGCGGCCCGTGCTCGGAGATCTTCATCGATCGCGGCGATCACATCTGGGGCGGACCTCCGGGGTCTCCGGAAGAGGACGGCGACCGCTTCCTCGAATTCTGGAATCTCGTCTTCATGCAGTACGAGCAGGTGACGAAGGAGGAGCGCGTGGCGCTGCCGCGTCCCTCGATCGACACCGGCATGGGCCTGGAGCGCATGGCCTCCGTCATGCAGGGCGTCGACAGTGTGTTCGAGACCGACCTGTTCCGTCATTTGATCGACGCGACCGCCTCCGCGCTCGGCAGCGGACCGAACGAGCAGACCGTCGCCTCGTTCCGCGTCATCGCCGACCATCTACGTTCGTCCGCCTTCCTCGTCTCCGACGGCGTGCTGCCCTCGAACGAGGGCCGCGGCTATGTGCTGCGCCGGATCATGCGCCGCGCCATGCGCCACGTGCAGCTGCTCGGCGCGAAGGATCCGCTGATGCATCGGCTGGTGCCGGTGCTGATGCGTGAGATGGGGCAGGCCTATCCTGATTTGATGCGCGCGGAAAAGCTGATCGAGGAAACGCTGCGGCTGGAAGAGACCCGCTTCCGCAAGACGCTGACGCGCGGCCTCGCCATCCTCGACGAGAAGAGCGCCTCGCTCAAGAAGGGCGACATGTTCGACGGCGACGTCGCCTTCACGCTCTACGACACCTATGGCTTCCCGCTGGACCTGACGCAGGACGCGTTGAAGTCGCGCGGCATCAGTGTCGACCAGGCCTCCTTCACCGACGCCATGGAGCGTCAGAAAGCCAAGGCGCGCGAATCCTGGAAGGGCTCGGGCGAGGCGGCCTCCGAAGCGATCTGGTTCCCGCTGCGCGAGAAGTTGGGCGCCACTGAATTCCTGGGCTACGAGACCGAGAGCGCCGAAGGCGTGGTTTCCGCGCTGGTGAAGGACGGCAAGGAGGTCGACAGCCTCAAGGCCGGCGACACCGGCGCGCTGCTGCTGAACCAGACGCCGTTCTACGCGGAGTCCGGCGGCCAGGTTGGCGACACCGGCGTGCTGGTCGGCGAGGGCGGGATCAGATTCCGCGTCACCGACATGCAGAAGAAGCTCGGCGATCTCTTCGTTCATGTCGGCACGGTCGAGAGCGGCGAGCTGAAGCTCGGCACCGCGCTCCAGCTCGAGGTCGATCATAACAGGCGCTCGTCGATCCGCGCGCATCATTCGGCGACGCACCTCATTCACGAGGCGCTGCGCCAGGTGCTCGGCGATCACATCGCCCAGCGCGGCTCGATGGTTGCGCCGGATCGTCTGCGTTTCGACTTCGTGCATCCGAAGCCGATCACGGCGGAGGAGATCGCCCGCGTCGAGGACATCGCCAACGACGTAGTGCTGGAGAATGACGAGGTCACGACCCGCATCATGGGCGTCGATGAGGCCCGCGAGGCCGGCGCGCGTGCGCTGTTCGGCGAAAAATATGGCGACGAGGTTCGCGTCGTCTCGATGGGCAAGACCGCGCGCGAGCACGGCGCCAATGCGATGGGCTGGTCGGTGGAGCTCTGCGGCGGCACGCATGTGAGGCGCACCGGCGATATCGGCCTGATCACGCTGACCGGCGAGAGCGCAGTCGCCTCCGGCGTGCGCCGCATCGAGGCGTTGACCGGCAGTTACGCGCGCAGGCACGCCAACGAGACCATGGCGCTGGCGAAGACCGCGGCCAACGAGCTGCGTACCTCGATCGACGAGGTTCCGGCGCGCATCAGTGCGCTGATGGAGGAGCGCAAGAAGCTCGAGCGCGAGCTCTCCGACGCCCGCAAGAAGCTGGCGATGGGCGGCGGCGCAGCGAGCAGCAATGGCGCAGCCTCCGGCGTGCGCGAGGTCGGCGACGTCAAGCTGATGGCGCGTGCGGTCGAGGGCATCGAGATGAAGGATCTCAAGAGCCTTGCGGATGACGGCAAGAAGCAGATCGGCTCCGGGGTCGTCGCCATCGTCGGCGTCACCGGGGACGGCAAGGCCGGGATCGTGGTCGGCGTCACCGCCGACCTGACCTCGCGCTTCAATGCGGTCAATCTGGTGAAGGTCGCTTCCGAAGCGCTTGGCGGCAAGGGCGGCGGCGGCCGGCCCGACATGGCGCAGGCCGGCGGTCCCGACGGCGCCAATGCGGCGGCGGCGCTCACGGCGATCGAAAAAGCGATGGCAGGCGCGTGAGGCCGTGCGCCCCGTTCCGCGAGGACGAGGCCCAGTCGATCCCGATTTGAGGGATCGCCTCTACGAATTGCTGGAGCACGATCCGCTGGCCTATTCGGCCGAATCGCGCTTCATCCAGCTGATCATCAGCGTCATCGTGCTCGACGTCGCCGCAATGATCCTCGCCTCGGTGCCGGAACTGGACGCGCAGTTCGGCGTCTTGTTTTCGGCGATCACCATCCTCTGCGTCATCGTGTTCGCGCTGGAATATGCCGCGCGGCTGTGGACCGTGGCGGGCCACACGCCGCGCAAGGGTTCGGCGTTCTCCGACCGGCTGGGTTATGCCTTCTCCGCGCTCGGGATCATCGATCTGCTGGCGTTCCTGCCCGCCACGATCGTGCTGGTTACCGGGCGGCATGCGACGCTCGCGGCGCTCGGCGTGCTGCCGTTCTTCAAGCTCGTTCGTTATTCGCCGGCGATGCGCTCGCTGCTCGCCGCCGTGCACGCCCAGCGTCGGGCGCTGATCGGCTGCATCGTCATCCTGATCGGCGCCGTTCTGACGTTTGCCTCGCTGCTCTACGCCATCGAGCGTGATGTGCAGCCCGACAAGCTCGGTACCATTCCGGACGCGATGTGGTGGGCGATCGTGACGCTCGGCACCGTCGGCTATGGCGACGTCGTGCCGGTGACGGCGCTCGGAAAATTCATCTCCGTGTTCGCCATCATCGCCGGTTTCGCCATGATCGCGCTGCCGGTCGCGATCATCTCCACCGCCTTTGCCGAAGAGTTGAAGCGGCGCGACTTCGTCGTCACCTGGGGCATGCTGGCGCGGGTGCCGCTGTTCTCGCATCTCACCGCATCGGAGATCGCCGATATCATGCGGCTGCTCCGCGCGCGCACCATCGAGCAGGGCGAAATATTGGTGCGGCGAGGCGATGCCGCCTCGTCGATGTACTTCATCACCGCCGGCGAGGTCGAGATCACGCTGCCGAGCCAGCAGGTGCGGCTCACGGACGGCACTTTCTTCGGCGAGATCGCGCTGCTGCACAAGACAAAACGCAGCGGCACGGTGACGGCCACGCGCAAGACGCGGCTGCTGGTGCTCGACGCCCAGGATTTTCACGCCCTGATCGCGCGCATGCCGACGCTTGCCGCACACGTCCATCAGACCGCCAAGGCGCGGCTGGAGGACACTGGCGATCTCGCGGCGGCAGAACTGGCGCAGGCGGAGCGCGAGGGCACTGACCGCTGAGCGGTCAGCCCTTCTTCAGGAAAACATACTCGGCCGAGTAGGGCGCGCTTTTGAACTCGCCGGCCTTGTCGCAAGCGCCGTCGAGCTTGCCGCCATGGGTGTTGATGCGCTGAACCGTGGTGACTGGTGTGAACACGCCGTTGCCGCGGCGGGAGGCGACCTCCAGCTTCAGCCAGGGAATATCAGCGGCCGTGGCGCCCGGCGCGTTGCCGATGGCCTTGCCCACCACCGCGCTGCCGTCGGCATGCTCCCAGTTCGGGCCGGCATAATGCCGGCCGACAGTCTTGCCCTCGGCGAGCAGCGTGGCGATCGGCTCGCGAAAAGCCCAGGCGAGCTTGCCGTCGGTGCCGGCCCTGCACTCATAGACCTGCGCGCCCTCGGCGTGGACGCTGAGGACTGTGGTCTCGCCGGGCGCGGCGATGGCGTCGGGGAGCGCGTCGGCGGCGAATGCGGGCCCAGCCATCGCGGCGAGCAGCATCAGGCAGGGGACGGCAAGCTTGATCGACATGGTCGCATCTCCGCGCGAGGGGTCTCAAAAAGAACGGGCCGCGCTTGCGGCGCGGCCCGTGATGATGCTCGCCCCAGTCGGGCGAAATTGCGGACGGCTTACGCCGCCAACGCTTTCGTGAGGTTCTCGGCGACCTTGTCGAGGAACCCGGTGGTCGAGAGCCAGCGCTGGTCGGCGCCGACCAGCAGCGCGAGGTCCTTGGTCATGTAGCCTTCCTCGACGGTGTCGACGCAGACCTTCTCCAGGGTGAGGGCGAACTTGGCGAGCTCGGCATTGTTGTCGAGCTTGGCGCGGTGCGACAGGCCACGGGTCCAGGCGAAGATCGAGGCGATCGAGTTGGTCGAGGTCTCCTTGCCTTTCTGGTGCTCGCGGTAGTGGCGGGTCACCGTGCCGTGGGCGGCTTCGGCTTCCACCGTCTTGCCGTCCGGGGTGAGCAGCACCGAGGTCATCAGGCCGAGCGAGCCGTAGCCCTGCGCGACCGTGTCGGACTGCACGTCGCCGTCGTAATTCTTGCAGGCCCAGACATAGCCGCCCGACCATTTCAGGGCCGACGCCACCATGTCGTCGATCAGGCGGTGCTCGTAGGTCAGGCCCTTGGCCTCGAATTCTGTCTTGAACTCGCGGTCGTAGACGTCCTGGAAGATGTCCTTGAAGCGGCCGTCATAGACCTTGAGGATCGTGTTCTTGGTCGAGAGGTAGACCGGATAGCCGCGCAGCAGGCCGTAGTTCAGCGAGGCGCGGGCGAAGTCGATGATGGAATCATCGAGGTTGTACATTCCCATCGCGACGCCGGCATCGGGAGCCTTGAACACTTCCTTTTCGATCACGGTGCCGTCGGCGCCGACGAACTTCATCGACAGGGTGCCTGCACCGGGGAACTTGAAGTCGGTGGCGCGGTACTGGTCGCCATAGGCGTGGCGGCCAATGATGATCGGCTTGGTCCAGCCGGGAACGAGGCGCGGCACGTTCTTGCAGATGATCGGCTCGCGGAAGATCACGCCGCCGAGGATGTTGCGGATGGTGCCGTTCGGCGACTTCCACATCTGCTTGAGGTTGAACTCCTTCACCCTGGCCTCGTCCGGGGTGATGGTGGCGCACTTGACGCCGACGCCGACCTTCTTGATGGCCTCGGCGGCGTCGATGGTCACCTGATCGTTGGTCTCGTCGCGGTATTCCATCCCCAGATCGAAATACAGCAGCTCGACATCGAGGTACGGGTTGATCAGCTTGTCCTTGATGTACTGCCAGATGATCCGGGTCATCTCGTCGCCATCGAGTTCGACGACGGGGTTGGACACCTTGATTTTTGCCATGATCGGAGAAGCCTCTTGAGAACGGCGCCCGGGGGGCGCGAACGGGAATATCGCGGCGTCATAGCACCTGATAGCAGCGGGCGAAAGCCAAGTGATTATGCACTTTTAGCTCATCCAGCCTCCACGGATGGGGGGCGGGCTGGCGCCAAACCGCGGGGGCCGGGGTGAAGTTTCAGGCGAGATTCAAAAGTCGAATCCAACCCGTTATTTCCCTTGAGAATTTCGTCAGGACAGGCAAACGACAGGCGAACGGGAAAGCCGGCCCCCCAAGGCCGGCTTTGAATCAATACCTGAAGAGCGACTTGCCAAGGCATTGGAGAGTCAGCGTGAAAGCGAGACGAGATGTCGGGGACTGACAAGAGCAAGGCGGGCCTTTCCCTCGACGGTCCCATCGTGATCCTGGTCGAGCCGCAGCTGGGTGAAAACATCGGCATGGCCGCGCGCGCCATGGGCAATTTTGCGCTGGGCGCCTTGCGCATCGTCAACCCCCGCGACGGCTGGCCGAACATCGCGGCCCAGCGGGCGGCGGCCGGTGCCGACCACATTCTGGAAAAGGTCGAATTGTTCGCCACGGTCGGTGAGGCCGTCGCCGATCTCGATTTGCTGTTCGCCACCACCGCCCGGCCGCATGACCAGGCCAAGCCGGTGGTCGGGCCGGAAGCTGCCGCAGCCGAGATCGCCGGTCACGTCGCGACCGGGGGCAAGGCCGGCATCCTGTTCGGCCGCGAGCGCTGGGGCCTGACCAACGAGGAGGTCGGACTCGCCAACCGCATCATCACCTTCCCGGTCAATCCGGGCTTTGCCTCGCTCAACCTTGCCCAGGCCGTGCTCCTGGTGGGCTATGAATGGTTCAAGCGCGCGACCTCCGGCGAGCTGCCGCACGCCATGCCCGAGCGTTCCGAGCGCGCCTCGCAGCACCAGATGGGGGCCTTCTTCGACAACCTCATCCGCGAGCTCGACCGGGTCGAATTTTTGCGACCCGCCGAAAAGCGCGACACCATGCTGGTGAACCTGCGCAACATTTTCAGCCGGATGGAGCCGACCAAGCAGGACATGCACACCTTGCACGGGGTCGTCATGGCGATCGCCGAAGGCCGCAAGGGTCCTGCGAAGGGCGGCGTGCTCGACGGCGAGCAGGCCACGCGCCTGCGCGCGCTGCTCGCCGAGCACGGGCAGGGCGGCGGTGTGCCCGACAGCGGCTCGACCGTGCGCGGCCTCGCCCGCCTGCTCCGCCGCAACCCCACCGACGCCGAGCGCCTGCTCTGGCAGGCCCTGACCCGCGACCGCCGCTTCGCAGGAGCGTTCAAGCGCCAGACCCCGGTCGGCCGGCACATCCCGGACTTCGTCTCGTTCCCGCACCGGATCGCGATCGAACTGGTGAACCCCGGCGAGGGCGAGACGATCGCTGCGGACCGCGCGTCGCGGCGGGCGTGGCTGGAGGCGCGGGACTATCGGGTGATCGAGATGCGGGCGGCGGATGTGGAGCGGGATATTGAGGCGGAGCTGGTGCGGCTGCAGGCGATGATCGAGAGCGCGTAGCAAGCTTCGTAGGGTGGGTTAGCCTTGCGGCTGCGCGAAGCGCAGTCCGCGAGGCGTAACCCACCATGCTTCAGCGATTGCGGAGGGAGGTGGTGGATTACGCTTCGCTAATCCACCCTACGAAGCGCGCCCGAGCTGCACCTCGCGCTCGACCGCGATCCATGTTGTCCTCGCCACGGCCAGCAACCGCCCGGCTTCATTGAGGATCGCGGCCTCCGCCGCGCGTTTGCGGCCGTCGCGACCTGTCGGCCACGCCGTGATGATGCAGCGCTCGCCGGGGCGCGGGCGCGTTTCGATGCGGGCGGACATCCGGCCCAGCAGCAGTGGCGTCTTGTCGAAACTGCCGCTCTGCTGATCGCAATTGCAGGCAAAGCCGGTGGGACAATCGAGCGCGGACCAGAGAAATTCGGGGGCGATCAGACCGTCCGCAGCGGCCAGACTCGGATCGGGTGTCCAGCTCGCCGCAAGAACGGCGGTATGACGTCCGAGCGGTCCGGCGAAAATGCGCAGGCCGTCTCCCTTCGCTCTTGCGGGACCGCAGACGAAGCAGGTCGGCAGCGGATGCTCGTGCGGCTTGACCGGGGTCAGCAATTCGGCGGCGCAGGCCTCTTCGAAGCTGGCTTTTTCCAGACGCGCAAGCTCGACGCTTGCCGGTCGCGCGGTCGCGACGATGTTGCCGCCGTCGCGAAGCTGCCATGTGCCCTCGTCCGTGGCGATGGCATCGAGCGGCTTGTCCAGGGGAGGCGGGGCGCGCAGCGTCACCTCCGCAGCCCCGGGAATGTGCCGGGCCAGTCGGCCGCAGACATAGCCGCCATTCCCGGAGTTCGGAGGACCGCAAAAGCGCTTGTCGATGATGATGGGTGTCATCGTTCTCTCTTCCTCGTCGGTGCACTCTACCTGATCTTGAGGACAATTCGTCCCTGAACCGTCCGGTCGGCCACGGCGCGCATGGCCTTCCCCGCCTCCTCCAAAGGGAGGACGCGATCGATATGCGGGCGGATTTTTCCCTCGGCCAGCAATTGCATCAGCCTGTCGTTCATCCGTGCGGCATCGGCGGAAAATTTCTCGGCCCAGGCGCCGACGAAGACACCGAGGATGGAATAGTTCTTCAGAAGCGGCAGGTTCATCGGGATCTGTGGAATCTCGCCGCTGGTGAAGCCGATCGGCATCAGCCGTCCGCCCCATTTCATCTGCCGGGCCATCTGCTCGAAGATCGCACCGCCGATATTGTCGAAGCCGATGTCGATGCCTTCTCCTGACGTGATCGCCTTGATCCGGTTGCGCAGATCTTCGCTGCGATAGTTGACGATTTCGCTGGCGCCGTAGCTTCGTACCAGGGCCGCCTTGTCGTCGGAGCCGACACCGGCGATGACGCGCAAGCCCAGATGGCTGCCGAGATCGACGGCGGCGAGTCCGACCCCGCCGGCCGCGCCCGTGACGAGGAGTGTTTCGCCACGCTGCGCCCGTGCGCGTTCGACCAGCGCGTAATAGGCCGTGCCGTAATTGTGCAGCACCGTCGCTGCAGTTTCGAAGGCGACGCCATCAGGCAGATGCACGCTCTTCGATTCCTTCGCGGTCATCCGTTCGGCGTAGCCGCCGGTCCAGCTGCTGCACGCCACGCGATCGCCGGGAGCAAATGCCGTGACCCTGTCGCCGGCCGCGACGACGACACCGGACGCCTCCGTGCCGGGCACGAAGGGCGTCGGCGGCCGCATCTGGTAGAGGCCGGAGACCATCAATTGGTCCATGAAACTGACCGAGGCCGCGTGGACGTCGATGAGAATCTCGTCGAGGGCAGGCTTCGGCTCATCGAACTCACTGAGGCGCAAATCGCCTGGTCCGCTGAACGACGTGCATAGCACCGCTCTCATCGTGACTCTCCGGCTTCTCTCAATGGCGTTGCATATCCCGCGACGAGCTTGACGAAATCGGCCTGTCGCGCGGTACCGGTCTTTTCGAAGAGATGACGGACATGCGTCCTGATCGTCGTCGCGGCAACGCCGAGAGCTGCGGCCACTTGGGGAATGCCGCCGAGTTCGACGATCGCGAGCAGGACCCGCAACTCCATCGGCGTCAGCTTGAACGCGTGACGGAGCGCTTCCGAACGAGGTGGCATGGCAAGTGCCGCCTTGCGAACGAACAACGCGGCCGCGGCGCTGTAGGCGGCGCCCGCATGCAGGCGCGCGCCTGACGTCAGCGGCAGCACATGGGCGACGTAGCGATCCCCGTCCAGCCCGATCATCGGCATTGCGATTCCGCTGGTAGCGGGGACCGAATCGCCATGTCCGCTGGCCGCGAAGACCCGCCGCAATGTCTGGCTGACCGCGGGATCGCAGGCCACCAGGTGCCCGCGGATCTCAAGCAGGACGTTGCATGCGTCGAGAATGGCTTGCCCGGCCGTATTGGCGTGAACGAGACGCGCGGTCGCGTCGACGAGATACAGACCGACGTCGAGTCCATCGAGCGTATCGGCAAATGTGGCGGCATCCACAGACGTTCTGGGAAGAGGGAACAGCGCGTTCATCGCGGTGCTCCCACGGGCCGGCGATCTTCCGGCTTGCGGCGACCGAAGAGACGCGGCACCAGCATGGGAACGCGCCGGCGATACTCTTGATAGGTGATGCCGAACTCGGCGATCAGATCCCGTTCCTCGAATTGCAGCCCGACCAGGATGTAGGCCGTGTTTGCGATCGCGAACAGCAAATGGCCGGCGGTCATCTCGGGCGTGGCCCAGAACGCGATCAAAAAACCCAGCATGAGCGGATGCCGCACGATCTTGTAGAGCAGCGGCGTCCTGAACGATTGACCTGATATCTCGGCCCCGCGCAGCGCGACGAAGGCCTGGCGCAGACCAAACAGATCGAAATGATCGATCATGTAGGTCGAGGCGAACACGATCACCCAGCCGAGCCAATGCACGCCGGTCAGCAACCAGGCGGCAATTCCGTCGATCTGCCAGACGGGGGTCGGGATCGGACGCCATTGCCAGAACAGCAGCAACAGGATCAGGCTGGAGAGCAGCACGTAGGTGCTGCGCTGGCAGGCCGCTGGAAGGAGTTTTGTCATCCTTCGTTTGAAGGATGGGCGCGCCATGACGCTGTGCTGGATGGCAAACAGGCCCAGCAGCAGCAGGTCGACGACGATGGCCTCGCCCAAATTCGTCCGGCGGCCGACGTCAATCGAGTTGTCGATTGATTTGGGCACGACATAATTGCCGACGAAACCGAGCGCGTAGAGAAATGAAACCGTGAATACGGCATAGCTGACGATGGCGTAGAGCAGGATTGCGAGGCGCGAGAGCATGTTTTTTCCTATTGTGCCTGATGCAGCGGTGCCGCATGCAGGAGGCTGAACCGCTCGCGGGCGGTCAGGCTCTATCTGGCCCGACTCGTATCGGTGGACCGTCCCCTGCGCGTCCCCCGGGGACGCCGACGGGGGAGAGAGGACTTCCATGACGGCCTTCACGCTCGGGACGTTCGGGTTCCCGGAGGTCCACGCCGACGACCGCCCGATCAAGCTGAACCTGCGCAAGGGTCTTGCGCTGCTGATCTATCTCGCGGAGGCCAAGGGCGCCGTCGCGCGCGACGTGATTGCCGCCCTGCTGTGGCCTGAAACTGCCCGCGAGACGGGCCTCGCGCGATTGCGGCGCCTGCTTCACCGCATTGAGCTCACGCTCGGCCAGCCGGTTTTCGAGACTGACCGCACCAGCGTGAGATGCTCCCCAGCCGCCGAGTTGAAGATCGACTCGCATCTGTTCGAGAGCGCCTGCGATCGTGGGGACTTTGAGGAGGCCTGCCTGATCTATCGGGGTGACTTCCTCGCGGGCTTCGCTCTGGACGACTGTCCCGAATTCGACGATTGGACGTTCTTTCGGCGGGAGGCGCTGAGGGGACGGCTCGTGCACGCGCTCGAACGTCTGGTGCAGGAAAAGAATGCCGCCGGCGACCATTTTGCCGCGACAGTGCATGCGGGACGCCTGGTCGAACTCGATCCGCTCAGCGAGGTCTATGGCCGGCATCTGGTGCGCAGCCTTTTGCTGGCCGGCGACCGAAGCGCGGCTGAACGGCACCATGCGGCATTGATACAGCGGCTGCGCGACGAGCTTGGCGTCGCGCCGGAAGCCGAGACCGAGACGCTCTTGGACCCCGGCGCGGCTTCGTCGCTCGCCGCCGTTCCGACGACGCGCTACGTCAAGGGCGCCGGTGTGCATCTGGCGTATCAAACCTATGGAAGCGGTCCACTCGACATTTTGGTGATGCCCGGCTTCGTCTCGCATGTGGAACGCGCCTGGGAGCATCCCGCGAGCCGGACGTTTCTGGCCTCACTGATGAAGCTGGGGCGGCTGATCGTTTTCGATCGTCGTGGCATCGGGCTGTCCGACCGGGTCGGATCGGCGCCTGACATGGACGTCACCGCGGAGGACATCGGCACCGTGCTGCGGGCGGCTGATGCACGCCGCGTCGTGCTGTTTGGCGCGTCCGAATGCGGGCCGGCCTGCATCAAATTCGCAGTCGATGAACCGCGTCTCGTGGCCGGGCTCATCCTGTTCGGCGCATTGGCCAAGGGTTGCTGGTCACAGGACTATCCGCACGCGTTGCGCGCCAGCCAATACGACGCCTGGAGCAAACATCTCATCGCGCAATGGGGAGGTCCGGTGGGAATTGAAACCTTCGCGCCGAGCCTTGCCGGCGATCCCCAGGCGCGCGCCTGGTGGGCTGGGCTGCTGCGCGCGGCGTCCAGTCCCGGCGGCATCTCGGCGGTGTTGGAGGCCTTTCGCGACGCCGACGTGCGGCATCTTCTGGCGCAGATTGCGGTGCCGACGCTGGTGCTGCATCGTCGGGACGACAAGGCTGTGCGGATCGCGGCCGGCCGTGATGTGGCGAGCCGGATCCGTGGTGCGGAATTCGTCGAACTCGACGGCCACGATCATTGGTTCTTTGCGGGCGATCAACAGCCGGTGCTCGATGCGATCAAGCGGTTTACGGGGACTTTGCCGAGGCGCATTTCGTAGGGTGGGTTAGCCCCGGGCTGCGCGAAGCGCAGTCCCTTGGCGTAACCCACCACTTCTTGCTCCGCGTTGAGAGCGAAGAGGTGGATTACGCCTTCGGCTAATCCACCCTACGGCCTACACCGCTTCTAACTGATCCGCCGCGCGCTTCTTCTTCGCCTTCGACTGGCTGAGCAGGGGGCCGGCAGTGAGCGCTGCCGTATCCGCCACGCCCGGGTCGCGCGAGATCATCGCGGCGACGATCGCGCCGTCGATCAAAAGCCCGAGCTGATGCGCCAGCACGACCGGCTCGCTCGAGCCGAGCTCGCCGGCGAGCTTCTCGATGTGGCCGAGCACGATCTTCTTGTGCTTCAGCGCGATGTTGCGGAACAGCTTCTGGTCCTTGTCGTGCTCGCCGACCGCGTTGATGAAGGGGCAGCCGTAGAAGCGCTCTTCGGCGAACCAGGTCTTCAGCGCCGGGAAGATGCGCGAGAGCTTCGCCTGCGCGTCGCCGCCGCCGTCTTCCATGGCGCCGATGAACCATTCGCGCCACTGCTTGCCTTCGCTTTCCAGCACCGCGTTGACGAGATTGGTCTTGGAGCCGAACAGCTTGTAGAGTGTCGTCTTCGCGGTGCCGGCTTCCGCGATGATCGCGTCGATGCCGGTGGCGTTGATTCCGTTCTTGCAGAACAGATGCGTCGCGGCGCTGAGCAGGCGCCCGCGCGCGGATTCGTCTTCGCCAGCACCGGCGTGGGGCGAATTGGATTTTTTCTTTGACGTCTTTGTCATGAGTCCAAACTTACTCGCAGCCGCGGCGCATCAGCAAGCCGCTTCTGTTCTGCGCTGAAAAGATTCGCACGGCAAAGCGCATCTGCATCGCCTTTGAGCAAGCGGCGGCTGATCAATCCGCAGGCAGGGCTCGCTAAGCGGCTCCAATGCCTCGCCTTTTGTTTTTGGACTTCTCTGGCACGCTCCATGCAAGGAAACAGACCGTTCGGTATCCTGCCGGATTCCACGGCTGCCAGGGAGAAAATGATGACTGCCGTCGTTCAAAAGACAGTGCTGACGGGTTGCCTCGCGCCCATCGACAAGAATGGGCTCGAGCAACTGATCGCCAACGGCAAGGCCAATCCGAAGGTCATCAAGACCTTGAAATGCAAGACGGTCGCGGAAGGAAAATTCCGCCACGCCAACTACATCCGCAATCTGCAGCCCTATATCGTCGACGAGCCGCCGGGGTTACTCGGTGATGACACCGCGCCAAACCCGTCGGAAGCCTCGCTCGCCGCGCTCGGCTCCTGCCTCGCGGTCGGCCTGCACGCCAACGCCGTGCACCGCGGCTGGATCGTCAACAAGCTCGAGCTCGAGCTCGAAGGCGACCTCAACATCACCGCGGTCTGGGGCACCGGCGACGTCTCCGACAAGCCCGTCGGCTTCACCGACGTGCGCGTCAAGGTCGACATGGAGTGCGACGGCATCTCGCAGGACGAGATCAATGCGCTGGTCGCCCATGTGAAGCAATGGTCGCCGGTCGCCAACACCTTCACCCGCCCGGTCAATCTCGAGGTCGGCGTCTGAGCTGATCACAACAGGACAAGGTGCGGGAGACGATCATGGGTTCACTGGCTTTATCACGGGCCGAAGTTTTGGATCAGCCCGCACCGTCCATTGCCGGCGAGGTGGCGCGCATCGCGAAGGAGCAGCTCGCGCCACTCGCCGCCGGGATCGATGAGGGATCGGTCTATCCGGCCGAGGTGCTGCGCAAGTTCGGCGCCGTCGGCGCTTGGGGCAGTCACGTGCCCCACGAAGGCCCCGCGGATTTGCGTTGCGCCATCCAGGCGATGGCCGCGATCGGCGAGGTCTGCGGCGCGACGGCGTTCATGGCCTGGTGCCAGAACACGCTGGTCTGGTACGCCGCCAATTCGACCAACATGAAGCTCGCAAGACGTTTCGGCGACGGCTTCTCGACCGGTCGGGTGCTCGGCGGCACCGGGCTCTCCAATCCGATGAAGAGCTTCTTCGGCATCGAGAAACTGAAATTGAAGGGACGCAAGGTCGATGGCGGCTACGTCGTGCGCGGTGCGCTGCCATGGGTCTCCAATCTCGGGCCCGATCATTATTTCGGCACCATCTTCGAGCGCGAGGACGAGCCGGGCGCTGTGATGTTTCTTGCCGATTGCGCCG
The DNA here is from genome assembly GCF_023073335.1 of Bradyrhizobium sp. 21. Taxonomy (GTDB): domain Bacteria; phylum Pseudomonadota; class Alphaproteobacteria; order Rhizobiales; family Xanthobacteraceae; genus Bradyrhizobium. The sequence goes on along the minus strand of NZ_JADPJG010000029.1, from coordinate 33,471 downwards.
ATCCCGCGATCACGCTGGCGCCGTGCAAGCCGTTTCTCGCGATGGACGGCACCGGCACCTATGGCGTGCAGTTCCGCGATGTCTTCGTGCCGGATGAGCTGATCCTCGCCGATCCCGCCGGGCCCTTTGTCAAGAAGATCCGCGCCGGCTTCATTTTGCTCCAGGCCGGCATGGCGCTCGGCCTCATCAGGGATTGCATCAACATCATGGACGAGGTGGACAATCCGCTCGGCCACATCAACCGCTATCTGCCGCAGCAACCGGTGCACTTCCGCGATCTCGCCGCCGAGCTGGAAGCGGAGACGATGGCGCTGGCGCGCGATCCCTACAACGAGGAGGAAACCTATTGGCGCAAGGTGATCGCGCTCAGGCTTCGTGCCGGCGAAGCCAGTGTCGCGGCGGCGCATGCGGCGATGCTGCATTGTGGCGCGCGCGGCTATCTCAAAAGCCACCGTGCGCAGCGGCGCCTGCGCGAGGCCTATTTCGTCGCGATCGTCACGCCGGCCACCAAGCAGCTGCGCAAGATGCTCGCCGATTCCTGAGCTTCACGAGTCCACCCGGAAGACCACCACTTAACCTCAATGGAGAGGCTGCCAATGACGGACGTTCTGATCTCTGCCAGCGAACTTGCCGATCTCTTGAAGACCGAGCCCTGTGTCGTCATCGACACCCGCAACCCCGACGCCTACGGCGCCGGGCACCTCCCCAACGCCGTGAACGTGCATGAGATTTTCACGTTCCTTGCGACCTCGACGCCGGAAGGCATGAGCGAGCTGAAGACCAAGTTCGCCGACGCCTTTGGCGCTGCCGGCCTCTCGGGCAAGGAAACGGCCGTCATCTACGAGCAGTCGATGGCTTCCGGCTTCGGCCAGTCCTGCCGCGGCTATTATCTGCTCACCATGCTCGGCTATCCCAAGATCAAGGTGCTGCATGGCGGCTTCGATGCCTGGGCGGGAGCGGGCCTCCCGGTGACGAAGGATGTTCCGGCACCGGCGAAGGCCTCGTTCTCGATCGTGCCTGAAGCGGGCGATATCCTGATCGACGCGAAGACCATGTTAGGAGCGGTCGGCAAACCCGGCATCGCCATTCTCGACGTGCGCGACGTCGACGAATGGATCGGTGACAGCTCGTCGCCCTACGGCAAGGATTTCTGCCCGCGCAAGGGTCGCATCCCCGGCGCGGTCTGGCTGGAATGGTATCGCATGATGAAGCCGACCGGCGAGGGCCCGCGCTTCAAGTCCAAGGACGAGATTCTGGCGGAATGCGCCACCGTCGGCATCTCGACGACGACACCGGTCTATCTCTACTGCTTCAAGGGCGCGCGGGCCTCGAACACGTTCCTGGCGCTCAAGAATGCCGGCGTGAAGGACGTGCGGATGTATTTCGGCTCCTGGAACGAGTGGTCGCGCGATCCGTCGCTGCCGATCGAGCAGGGGCTGCCGATCGCATCGGAGGTCACGACCAAGGCGGCGTGATCGCCGCTAGCCGAGGGCCCGCGGACGAGGCGCAATCCCCAGCGCCTTGATCCGCGAGGCCAGCGTGGTCGGCTTGATGTCCAGCATGTCCGCCGCCCCGCCGGGTCCGAACACTTTCCCCGCGCAGGCATCGAGCGCGGCCAGGATGTTGGCGCGCTCGTGGTCGCGCATCTCCGACGATGTCATCACGACCGGGCGCGCATCGGCCTTCTGGCGCGCGGCTCCCGGCGTGGGCTGAACGCCAGACCCCTCCGGCAGATCGATACGCAGCCGGCCGTTCTGCGACAGGATCGCCGCCCGCTCGATCACGTTCTGCAATTCTCGCACGTTGCCCGGCCAGTCGTAGCGGGTCAGTCGCCGCGCATCACCCTCCGACAGGCGCAAATTGGACTTCAGCGCCTTGCTCTCGCGCGTCAGGAAATGCTGCGCCAGCGGGGGAATGTCCTCGCGTCGTTCGCGCAACGGCACGGTCTCGATCGGGAACACGTTGAGGCGGAAATAGAGGTCCTCGCGAAAACGGCCGCGCTGGACCTCCTGCTTGAGATCGCGGTTGGTCGCGGCGATGACGCGGACATCGACCGCGCGCGTGCGTTCCTCGCCGACGCGCTCGAAATTGCCTTCCTGCAACACCCGCAGCAGCTTGCCCTGCAGTTCCAGCGGAATCTCACCGACCTCGTCGAGAAACAGCGTGCCGCCATCAGCCAGTTCGAAGCGGCCGATGCGGTCGCGCGTCGCGCCGGTGAAGGCGCCGCGGACATGGCCGAAGAACTCGCTCTCGAACAATTCGCGCGGGATCGCCGCGCAATTGACGCGGATCAGCGGGCGGTCGCTGCGAGTGGAGTCCTCGTGGATGGCGCGCGCGATCAACTCCTTGCCGGTGCCGGATTCGCCGGTGACCATCACCGCCGCGGCGGTCGGGGCCACCAGCTTTACCTGGCGCAGCGTCTTCTGGATCGCCTCGCTCCGGCCGATGATGCCGCGCGGATTGGTCTCGATGCGGATTTCCTCCTGGAGATAGGCGTTTTCCAGTTCAAGGCGTTCGCGCAGGCGGTCGACTTCAGTGAGTGCGGCGTGCAGCTTCTCGTCCGCCTCGCGCCGCTGGCTAACGTCGCGAAACACGACGACGGCGCCGACCACAACGCCGCGGTCGCGAATGGGCGTGGAAGTGTATTCGACCCAGGCCGGCGAGCCGTCCTTGCGCCAGAACACCTCGCCATCGACCTGATGCACCGCGCCGTCGCGGAACGCCGCGTAGATCGGGCAATCGTGGTTGTGATAGTGCCGGCCATCATGATGGGTGTGATGCATGATGGGGTGGATTTCCTTGCCAACCAGCTCCTCGGCGGTCCAGCCCAGCATGCGCTCGGCCGCAGGATTGACGAAGGTGGTCTTGCCCTCGGAATTGACGCCATAGATGCCTTCGCCGGCGGCCCGCAGGATCAACTGGTTCTCGCGCTCGATGTCCTGGAACACGCGTTCGACCCGCTGCCAGGTCGCAATCCCGCTGCGCATGTGATCTTCGGCGGCGGCGTCGACATTGCGGCGGCGGCGGGCTTCGAGATCGGTGAGGGTGAGCTGCACCAGCGTGCGCCCGTCATGGGGCAGGACGCAGCCCGCATATTCCAGCCGGAGCTTCTGTCCGGTGGCGTGGCGGGGATTCAGCGCGGTGCTCCAGTAGGCGCCCTTGTGCAGCACGGCCTGGGTGAAGACGGTCAGCGCCGGAAGCTCGCCGGCATGCAGCGTGCTCGCTCTGGTCTGCCGTAGCAAGGCACGGTCGTAGCCGAGCAGGGTGCAGGCGGCCGGATTGGCCTCAATGATCTCATCCCCATAGGGATCGATCAGCAGCGTGGCCTCGACCGAGGCTTCGAACGCCGCGACGCGAGGGTCGAGCGTCTCGGGGAGGTCGTCATGCACAAGCATCGGCGTTGTTGTCATTACGAAATCTCGTGATCAAGCTACGATATTTCGTTTATCACGAGTTTTCGTAGCAGCCAAAAGAATGCAAAAGTGCTGCGTCATCAAGGCACTGGCCAGCGGGGAAGCGGTGGCATGCTCTTTGCGTAATTCCTTCCGGCAACGACGCAGGAGGTCCGATGTCCATATTCGACAATCCGTTCGATCCCGATCGCAACCTTCGAGCCGGCTGTCCCTGTGGCCAGCACCAGTCCGCAGCGGAGCACGACCAGGCCACAGCGATGCGCTGCGAGCCGGTCGAGAGCGAGGAGAAGCGCTACGAGGGCGTCGTCGCCTCGGCGGTGATGCGCGCGATGTTTCCGCAGGATGTGGCGCGGCGCGCTTTCCTGAAATCGATCGGCGCGTCCACAGCGCTGGCGGCGCTGTCGCAGTTCTTCCCGATCAAGACCGCGACCGAGGTCTTTGCGCAAACGGGAGCGCCCGAGAAGAAGGACCTCAAGGTCGGCTTCATCCCGATCACCTGCGCCACGCCGATCATCATGGCGGCGCCGCTGGGCTTCTATGCCAAGCACGGCCTCAACGTCGACGTGGTCAAGACCGCGGGCTGGGCCGTCATCCGCGACAAGACCATCAACAAGGAATACGACGCCGCGCACATGCTGGCGCCAATGCCGATCGCGATCTCGCTGGGCCTTGGCGCCAACGCCATTCCGTTTGCCGTGCCGGCGATCGAGAACATCAACGGACAGGGCATCGTGCTCGCGACCAAGCACAAGGACAAGCGCGACCCGAAAGACTGGAAGGGGATGAAGTTCGCCATTCCCTTCGACTATTCCATGCACAATTATTTGCTGCGCTATTATCTCGCCGAGCACGGCATCGACCCCGATACCGACGTGCAGCTGCGCTCGGTGCCACCGCCGGAGATGGTCGCGAATTTGCGCGCCGACAACATCGACGGCTTCCTCGCGCCCGACAACATCTGCCAGCGCGCGATCTATGACGGCGTCGGCTTCATGCATCTGCTGTCGAAGGAGATCTGGGACGGCCATCCGTGCTGCAGCTTTGCCGCCAGCCGCGAGTTCATCACCACGGCGCCAAACAGCTTTGCGGCGCTGACGCGCGCGATCGTCGATGCCACCGCCTATGCGTCGAAAGCGGAGAACCGCAAGCAGATCGCGGAGGCGATCGCGCCGGCCAATTACATCAATGCGCCGGTCACCGTGCTGGAGCAGGTCTTGACCGGCACCTATGCCGACGGCCTCGGCGGCGTGAAGACCGACGCAAAGCGTGTCGATTTCGATCCGTTCCCCTGGCAGTCGTTTGCGGTGTGGATGCTGACGCAGATGAAGCGCTGGGGCCAGATCAAAGGCGACGTCGACTACAAGGCGGTGGCGGAGCAGGTATATCTGGCGACGGATACCAAGAAGCTAATGATCGAGATGGGCCTGTCGCCGCCGGCGAGTGCGTACAAATCGTTCGCGGTGATGGGCAAGACGTTCGATCCGGAGAAGCCCGAGGATTATGTGGCGAGCTTCAAGATCAGGAAGGCGTCGTGAGGCCGTCTGTTCCCTCCCCATCGTCGTCCCGGCGAAGGCCGGGACCTATACCGCGGAATCTATCGATTGCGATCGGTAGCAGTACCGAACAACGTGTCTTCGCCAAACTCCTCGTTGGGGTTATGGGTCCCGGCCTTCGCCGGGACGACGTGTGGAGAAGGCTTGCGAAATGAACGCTTCCCTCCGTCTCCGCGCCGGCCTCGTCTCGATCGTGCTGCTGGCCGCGTTTCTCGGCATCTGGCACCTCGCCACGCGCTCGACCGGCACCGTTGCCACGATGAGCCCGGAGTATGCCAAGCTGATGGGCCTGACCGCAACGCAGGATAAATCCGCGATGCCGGGGCCGCTCGACGTCGGCGCAAAGCTCTGGGAGCATTTGAGGCGGCCGTTCTACGACAACGGGCCGAACGACAAGGGGCTCGGCATCCAGCTCGGCTATTCGATCGCGCGCGTCGGCACCGGCTATTTCCTGGCCGTGCTCGTCGCTATTCCGCTCGGCTTCCTGATCGGCATGTCGCCGCTGCTCAGCAAGGCGCTGGATCCCTTCATCCAGGTACTCAAGCCGATCTCGCCGCTGGCCTGGATGCCGCTCGCGCTCTACACCATCAAGGATTCCTCGATCTCGGCGATCTTCGTGATCTTCATCTGCTCGATTTGGCCGATGCTGCTCAACACCGTCTTTGGCGTGGCCAGCGTGCGCAAGGAATGGATCAACGTCGCGCGCACGCTGGAGGTCGGCACGTTCAGGCGCGCCTTCACCGTGATCCTGCCGGCGGCGGCACCGACGATCCTGACCGGCATGCGCATCTCGATCGGCATCGCCTGGCTCGTGATCGTGGCCGCCGAAATGCTCGTGGGCGGCACCGGCATCGGCTATTTCGTCTGGAACGAGTGGAACAACCTCTCGATCACCAATGTCATCATTGCGATCCTGCTGATCGGGGTCGTCGGCATGCTGCTCGACCAGATCCTTGCGCGCTTCACGCGCATGGTCACGTTTCCGGAGTAGCTGATGTGACCGGCAAATTCATCTCCATCGAAGGCATCGCAAAACGCTATCCGGGCGCAGGCGGTTCTACGACCGCCGTGTTCGAGAATTTGTGGCTGTCCATGGCGCGCGGCGAGTTCTGCTGCGTGATCGGCCATTCCGGCTGCGGCAAGACCACCGTGCTGAATATCCTTGCCGGCCTCGATGCGCCGAGCGAGGGCGCCGTCATCGTCGACGGGCAGGCGATCTCGGGCACCAGCCTCGACCGCGCCGTGATCTTCCAGAGCCATGCGCTGCTGCCCTGGCGCACCGTGCTCGGCAACGTCGGCTACGCTGTGAGCTCGAAATGGCGAAGCTGGGATCGCGCCAAGGTCAGGGCGCATGCGCAGACCTTCATCGATCTGGTCGGCCTCACCGGCTCCGAGCACAAGCGCCCCTCGGAATTGTCGGGTGGCATGAAGCAGCGCGTCGGCATCGCGCGAGCACTGTCGATCACGCCGAAGATGATGCTGATGGACGAGCCGTTCTCAGCGCTCGACGCGTTGACGCGCGGCACGCTCCAGGACGAGGTGCGCCGGATTTGTCTGGAGACCGGGCAGACCGCGTTCATGATCACCCATGACGTCGACGAGGCGATTTATCTGGCCGACAAGATATTTCTGATGACCAACGGGCCCGGCGCGGTGCTCGCGGAAGTCGTCGAGAATCCGCTGCCCAGGGACCGGGGCCGCACCGATCTGCACCGCCATCCGCTGTACTATGCGCTGCGCAACCACATCATCGATTTCCTGGTGACGCGCAGCAAGAGTTTCACCGCCGAGAAACCCGATCACGATCCGCGCAATGTGCCCGTGGTGCACATCGGCAAGCCCGGACTGACGATTGCGTCCGGTAGTGACGAGCAACGACAGACCTGGATACCCGGGACCAGTCCCGGACTGACTGCCTGAAACGGAGACCCTGACATGAAACGCGAAGACCTCACCGAAAAACTGCTCGACATCAAGCGCGAGAAGGGCTGGAGCTGGAAACATATCTGCGAGAAGATCGGCGGCTATTCCGAAGTGCTGATCGTCGGCGCGATCCTGGGGCAGATGAAGCTGACAAAGCCGCAGGCCGCGAACGCCGCTGAATTGTTCGGCTTGTCCAAGTCCGAGACCACCATGCTCAACGAGACGCCGATGCGCGGCATGCCGATGCCGCCGACCGATCCCTTGATCTATCGCTTCTACGAGCTGGTGATGGTCAACGGCCCGGCATGGAAAGCGCTGATCGAGGAAGAGTACGGCGACGGCATCATGTCGGCGATCGACTTCGACATGGTGATGGAGCGACTGCCCAACCCGAAGGGCGACCGCGTCAAGATCACCATGAGCGGCAAATTTTTGCCGTACAAATATTACGGCGCCAGCGGCAACGTGCCGGAGTACGGGTTCAAGGAGGAGTAAGAGGGCGAATAGGGAATTGCGAGTAGCGATTGTTTTTTTCCCATTCGCTATTCGCCATTCACTATTCGCAGTTCTCAGAGGATCGCGCCAGGCGTGTAGCTGGCCGCTTCAGGTTTGGCCCGCGCGAGAGCATCGACCTGCTCGGCGAAGTGATCGACCTGAGCGCCGGCGTCGCCGGAATTGGCGCGACCGTGATCGAGCACGCTCTGCAATTCGACCGCGCTGAGGCCGAGACGCTGATCGGCGGCGAGACGCTGGAGCAGGTCGTTCTGCACGATCTTGCCGGTGCGCAGGTCGCGAATGGCCGCGACCGCGTGTTCCTTGATCGCCTCGTGCGCGCCTTCACGGCCGGCACCCTTCTTCACCGCTTCCATCATGACCGTGGTGGTCAGCAGGAAGGGCAGGTAACGGTTGAGCTCGGTCGCGACGACGGCGTCGAACACCTCCATCTGGTCGAGCACGGAGAGCAGGGTCTCGATCAGGCCGTCCATGGCGAGGAAGGCATCAGGCAGCATCACGCGGCGGACGACGGAGCAGGAAACGTCGCCTTCGTTCCACTGGTCGCCGGCGAGGCCTGCGGCCATGGCGAGATAGCCCTTCAACACCACATGCAGGCCGTTGATGCGCTCGCAGGAGCGGCTGTTCATCTTGTGAGGCATCGCGGAAGAGCCGACCTGGCCCTTGGCAAAGCCTTCGCTGGCGAGTTCATAGCCGGCCATCAGGCGCAACGTCTTGGCGAAGCTGCCCGGTCCGCTGGCGAGATCGACCAGCACGCTGACCGCACGGAAGTCGAGGCTGCGCGGATAGACCTGGCCGACGGCATCAAAACTCTTGGGCAGACCGAGGTGGACGAGGATGCGCTGTTCCAGCGCGCGGGCCTTGCCGGCATCGCCATTGAACAGGGTGATCTGGTCGAGCCGCGTGCCCACCGCGCCCTTCAGGCCGCGCGCGGGATAGGTGTCGAGCACATTGACCACGCTCTGATGCGCCAGCAGCATCTCTTCACCGAACATGGCGATGCGCTTGCCGAGCGTCGTGACCTGCGCGGCCACGTTATGCGTGCGCGCCGTGAACGGCATGTCGCGCAATTGCCTTGCATGCTTCGCAAAACGGATCAGCGCAGCGATGCTCTTGGTCTCGATGAGCTGGAGTCCGCGGTAGACCTGCAACTGCTCCACGTTCTCGGTAAGGTCGCGGCTGGTCATGCCCTTGTGGAGGTGCTCATGACCGGCGAGTTCGCAGAACTCCTCGATGCGCGCCTTGACGTCGTGCCGGGTGACCCGCTCGCGGCGCATGATGGATTCGAGGTTGATCTGGTCCTTCACGCGCTCGTAGCTTTCGATCACGCCGTCTGGCACCGGAATGCCGAGATCGCGCTGACCCTTCAGCACCGCAATCCAGTAGTCGCGTTCGAGGCGAACCTTGCCTTCGCCACTCCAGATGGCGCGCATGGCGGGAGACGCATAGCGTTCGGCGAGGACGTTGGAGATGTGATCTTTGGTGTGATCCTGGGGCATGCTGCCCATTTGGCATTGCCCGGGGCCGGCTGCAAGGCTGTTATGGAGGGAGCGGCGGGCGGGCTTCCGTTGCCATTCGTCGCTCCCTTTTGGTTTATTTCCCGGCCTTTACCTCGGCAGCCGCCACGGCGATCAATTCGCTCATCCTGGCGCGAATCGCCTGTTCGGTGATCGCCACGTTCTTGGCGGCGAAATCGCCCATGACCTTGCGCAGGACGTCGGCATCGCCGGCTTCCTCGAAGTCGGCCGCGACCACTTCCTTTGCGTACGCCGTGGCGGCCTCACCGCTGATTCCGAGCTTTTCGGCCGCCCACAGCCCGAGCAGCCGGTTGCGGCGGGCTTCCGCCCTGAACTTCTGCTCCTCGTCGAGCGCAAACTTCTTCTCGAAGCCTTCCTCGCGCTTGTCCAACGTGCTCATGCCTGTTCCAATTCCCTGCTGACCGGACCCCGCGGCCCTCGTTGCGAGAGCCCCGGTGCGTGCCTAGATAGGGGGCACGAATCGGCAAAACAACGAGCCGTTAAGCCGCAGGCAAGATGGTATAAGTTTGATGCCGGACGGCTGGATCGATTGTGCTGCGACTGCCAATCGGATAGGTTGCCTAAGGCTTGGTTCCCGTTCTGTTTCTATGGGTTCCGGGCCGTTCACGGCAGCTCCGCTGTGGGTCGCAGGTCTCGTCAACCGGAGCACACCAGATACATGGATTTCAACAAAACACGGTACATCCCCATGAGCCGTCGGCGTCGCATTTATGAAGGCAAGGCAAAGGTTCTTTACGAAGGCCCGGAGCCCGGTACCCTGATCCAGCACTTCAAGGATGACGCCACCGCGTTCAATGCCAAAAAGCATCAGGTGATCGAGGGCAAGGGTGTCCTCAACAACCGGATCTCGGAGTACCTGTTTCAGCACCTCAACGACATCGGGGTGCCGACCCATTTCATCCGCCGCCTCAACATGCGCGAGCAGCTGATTCGCGAAGTCGAGATCGTGCCGCTGGAAGTGGTGGTGCGGAACGTCGCCGCTGGCTCGCTGTCGCAGCGCCTCGGCATCGAGGAGGGCACGCAGCTGCCCCGTTCGATCATCGAATTCTACTACAAGAACGACCAGCTCAACGACCCCATGGTGTCGGAAGAGCACATCACCGCGTTCGGTTGGGCGACGCCGCAGGAGATCGACGACATCATGGCGCTCGCCATCCGTGTCAACGACTTCCTCACGGGCCTCTTCCTCGGCATCGGCATCCGCCTCGTCGACTTCAAGATGGAGTGCGGCCGGCTGTTCGAGAACGAGATGATGCGGATCATCGTCGCCGACGAGATCTCGCCGGATAGCTGCCGTCTGTGGGACATCAAGTCGAACGAGAAGCTCGACAAGGATCGTTTCCGCAGGGATCTCGGCGGCCTCCTGGAGGCCTATACCGAAGTTGCAAGACGCCTCGGCATCCTCATGGAGAACGAGCGTCCGGCGGGCTCCGGTCCGGTGCTGGTGAAGAGCTAAGAGGTTTGACGTGAAGGCACGTGTTACCGTGACGTTGAAAACGGGCATCCTCGATCCGCAGGGCAAGGCGATCGAGGGTGCGTTGAAGTCGCTCGGCGTCGACGGCGTCGCCAGCGTCCGCCAGGGCAAGGTGTTCGATATCGAGCTCGCCGGCGCAGATAAGGCCAAGGCCGAAGCTGCGCTGAAGGACGCCGCCGACAAGCTGTTGGCGAATACCGTGATCGAGAACTATGCGATCGAGATGAAAGGCTGAGAGATCGCGATGGCCGAGGTCAGCAACGAGTTGATCTTTGAAGTTTTGAAGCAAGTGCAACAGAGGCTCGATCGCGTCGATCAGAAGATCGACGAGGTCAAGTCGGGGGTGAACGCCCTTCGAGGCCATCAGATTTCGATGCAGCAGGACCTTCAGAACGTGTGCGGAATACTCGGACGTTCTGACGTGCGGCTCGATCACATCGAGCGCAGACTTGAGCTGAGCGAAGTTCCTGCGTCATAACTCTGCGCTTCACAGCCATCCGACGCGACGGAAGCGCCAGTACAAGCCGGCGCAGGTGAGCGCCATCATTCCCATCACGACGAAGTAGCTGTATTCCCATTGCAGCTCCGGGATGTATTTGAAATTCATCCCGTAGATGCCGGCGACTGCGGTCGGGACGGCGAGGATCGCAAGCCACGAGGCGAGCTTCTTCGACACCGCGGTTTCCTGCGCCTGTCCGACCAGCAGGCTTGCCTCGAAGGCGAAGGCCAGCACCTCGCGCATGGAATCGATGCGCTCCTGGATGTTGCGGACGTGGTCGGTGACGTCGCGGAACAGTGGCCGCATGGTCGGCCGCACCATCGACAGCTCGTCATGCTCCAGCCGGCGGCAGACCTCCACCAGCGGCCCGATCGCGTTGCGCAGCCGCAAGAGGTCACGGCGCAGCATGTAGAGCCGCTCGATCTGCGCCTTGGTAATCGCGGTTGCGAGCACGTAGTCCTCGATCTCCTCGACCTCTTCGTGAATGCTCTCGAGCACCGGCGAGTAATTGTCGACGATGAAATCGAGGATCGCATAGAGGATGTAATCCTCGCCGCGGGCCAGCGCCCGCGGGCAGCTCTCGCAGCGCTCGCGCACCGCCGTGTAGGACGTCGAGGCGCCGTGGCGCACCGAAACCAGATAGCCGTCACCGATGAAAATGTGAGTTTCGCCGAAAACGATCCGGCCTTCGATCAGTTGCGCGGTGCGCGCCACGATGAACAGGGCCTCGCCATATTGCTCGATCTTCGGCCGTTGATGGGCGTTGTTGGCGTCCTCGATGGCGAGCTCGTGCAGGTCGAATTGCTTCTGCACCGCGCCGAGCAGCGCCATGTCCGGCTCGTGCAGGCCGATCCAGACCACGTGGCCGGGTTTTGCCCGCCAGCTCGAGGCTTCGCTGATGGCGATATTGGCGACGCGACGGCCGTCGACATAGGCACCGGCGGCGACGACGCCCTCGGCGGACACCGGCTCGGAGAGGGATGCGGGCAGCGACGGGACATTCATGGCTTCAATCCCGGGCAAGTCGGTCGGCCGAATGGCGGGCTATGGCCTGTGCACAACGCTCACTGGCAAGGCTAGCACTGGTAAAATCCCCGTCAAATGGTTATGTCTGCTGGCGATTTGGCAGCCGTGCCAGCCCCATTTCAATCCTCGTTCGGAACCTCTGCCATGAAAGCCGCCATCCTCGTCTTTCCGGGAATCAACCGTGAGCGCGACATGGCGCGCGCGCTGAAGCTGATCTCGGGTCATGAACCGGCGATGGTCTGGCATGCCGAGACTTCGCTACCTGCAGGCACCGATCTCGTGGTCGTTCCCGGCGGCTTCTCCTATGGCGACTATTTACGCTGTGGCGCAATCGCCGCGCGTGCGCCGGTAATGGATGCGGTGCGCGACTACGCGGCCAAGGGCGGCCTCGTGCTCGGCGTCTGCAACGGCTTTCAGATTCTCTGCGAATCCGGCCTGCTGCCGGGCGTCCTGATGCGCAATGCGCGGCTGAAATTCATCTGCCACGACGTGCATCTGCGCGTCGAGCGCTCCGACACGCCGTTCACCCGCGGCTACAACGCCGGCCAGGTGATCCGCGTGCCGGTCGCTCATGGCGAGGGCAATTACGAGGCGGACGACGAGACCATCAAGCGGCTCGAAGGCGACGGGCGGGTGCTCTATCGCTACTGCTCCGCCGACGGCGTCGTGGACGAGAGCCACAACATCAACGGCGCGGCGCATTCCATCGCCGGCCTCGTCAACGACAAGGGCAACGTGCTCGGCATGATGCCGCATCCGGAAAACCACGTCGAAGACATCATGGGTTGCACCGATGGCCGCGGCCTGTTCGCCGGCCTCGTCCAGCATCTGGAAAAGGCCGCGTGATTTCACTCATGCTGAAGCGATCTGTCGCCGCGCTGGCGGCCGTCTTGTTCGCGAGCGCCGCGTTTGCGCAGGATTTTCCCAAGCGTCCGATCACGATGATCGTGCCGTTCGCGGCCGGCGGCACCTCGGACGTGATCGCGCGCACCGTCGCCGAGCAGATGGGCATCGCGCTCGGCCAGACCATCGTGATCGAGAATGTCGCGGGCGCCGGCGGCTCGACCGCGCTGGCGCGCGCCTCCCGCGCCGAGCCTGACGGCTACACCATCGCGATCGGCAATGCCGGCACCAACGCCGCGACCTACACGATCTATCCAAAACTGCCGTTCACGCCGGAGTCCTTCGTGCCGATCGCCATGGTCGCCAAGACCTTCGGCATCATCGCGCTGCGCAAGGACTTTCCGGCAAAGGACCTCAAGGAGTTCATCGCCTACGCCAAGGCCAACCCTGGCAAGATCAATCTCGGCCATGCCGGCGTTGGCTCGTCGAACTATTTGATCTGCAAGAGCTTCGTCACAGCCACCGGGATCGACGCGACGCTGGTCGGCTATCGCGGCGCCGCGCCCGCGCTCACCGATGCGATCGGCGGCCAGATCGACGGCGTCTGCGATGCGGCGGCCTCCGTCTCGCAGTCGATCGACGAGAAGCTGGTGCGGGGGCTCGTGGTCGGCTCGACCGTGCGGCTGGTCACATTGCCGGATTTGCCAACGTCTGCTGAAGCGGGCCTGCCCGAATTCGAGGCGCAGGGCTGGAACGGCCTGTTCGCCCCCAAGGGCACGCCGGCGGCCGTCATCGCCCGGCTGAACGCTGCCGCGCGCACGGCGGTGGAGAGCGAGGCGGTGAAGAAACGTTTCGCCGGCCTGTCGACCGTTGCGCCCGACGACAACGAGCATGCGCCAGAGCTGCTTCAGCAACTCGTGACCCGCGACGTCGAGAAGTACCGGAAGATGCTGGCTGACGACGCCAAGTAACAGTATTTCACGCTACCGCAGCTTCAGCCGTTCCGTCGGCACTGTCATCGCGGCAACCCCCGCCATCACCAGCACCAATCCCAGCGCCAGATTCGACGGCACGCTCTCGCCGAGCAGCAGCACGGACAGGCCGACACCGATCGGGATGCGCAGATAGCCTTGCGCGTTCGTCGTCAGCGTGCCGAGCCGGCCGAGGCACATGTAGAACAGCATCAGCCCGATCGCACTGGAGACGATGCCCATGACGATGGTGGCAATGATCGCCGTCGGCGTCGGGTGCAGCGTCCAGGGCTGGTCGATGAGGAGCGAAGGCGGCAGCAGCACCAGGCCGCCGAACAGCAGCGAGCCGGCCGCCACCACCATCGGGTCGTATTCGGATAGCCTGAGGCCGAAGATCGTCGCGCAGGCAAAGGAGATGGTGGCAAGCAGGATCGCGATCTCGGCCACGATCTCGCTTCCGAAGCCGCGCAGCGCGTCGAGCCCGACGACGACGATTGTGCCGGCAAGGCCGAGGATCGCGCCTGCGAGCTTCAACAACGTTGCCGGCTCGTGCCGCGTGATCAGCGAGGTGATCAGGAAGGCGAAGATCGGCGTCGTCGAGGCCAGCACCACCGTGTTGGAGGCCGGCACATATTGCTGCGACCAGGTGATGATCAGGAACGGAAAGGTCGAGTTGATCAATTGCTGGGTCGCGAACAGCTTCCAGGCCTTGGCGTCGGTCGGGATCCTGACGCCGCGCATCCACAGGATGGCGAACAGGAAGGCCGCCGCGATCAGCGAGCGCGCCGAGATGAAGGTAACCGGCGGGATCGTGGGAAGCGCCAGCTTGGCCAGCGGGTAGGTCGAGCTCCAGCAGCAGGCGAGCGCGACCAGCAGCGCATAGTCGCGCCAGTTGCGTGCGCCGGTGGCGGCCGTGGACGGCCATGGCGAGGCCGTGGCGCGACCTGCCCTTGATGTGCTCTGCGGCACCTTGGTCTTGCTCCCCGGCGCGACAGCGCTCGGCTAAGTCTGGGCGAGGGAGCTGGAAAAGGGAAGGCGGCGAGCTATGCGTTTGGCTGAGGTTGCGGCTTCCGCTTCACCCGCTTGATCGTGCCGGAAAACGTGAACAGCTGCCTTTCGCCGGACGTCATCTTGCCGCGCAGGAAAATCAGCGAACCGCCGGCCCGGCTCACGTCTCCGGTACATTCGATCAGCTCGCCCTCCCGCGCTGCATCGAGGAATTCGCAGGCAAAATTGGTCGTCACGGCCCGGCTGTCCAGAACTTGGGACGCGAGCGCAAACAGGGAGTAGTCGGCAAAGGCCATGTAGCAGCCGCCATGGACGTTCCCCGAGCCGTTGAGGTGCTTTTTCTCCACCCGGAAGGCGCTGCGCACGCTCCCGTCCGCCTCGATCCGGTGCCAGAAGGGGCCGACATGGGACTCAAAACTGTCGCGAATCCAGGTCCGCCAGCCCTGGAATTCCCCCTCGGTGGCGACGTGGAGGTTGGGGCGGCGCGGCGGGGGCGCTTTGCTCAATTCATGCAAGGAAATGGGCCTTCAATAACGGGTCTTTTGCCCTTAAATCCGATCCGTGTGCGCGGTGCAATTCCTGTTCCTGCAGCCCCTGGCCGCAAAACGTGGGACAGTGGGAAAATGCGCCACAAAGGGCTTTTCCAAGCCGTCCGATGTTCCTAAGAACGGCCAACCGCCGTCGAAAGCCTCGAATCCATGAAGAACGAACCCAAGATCACCCCCGAACTGGTTGCCGCCCACGGGCTCAAGCCCGACGAGTACGAGCGCATCCTGAAGCTGATCGGGCGGGAACCGACCTTCACCGAGCTCGGCATCTTCTCGGCGATGTGGAACGAGCACTGCTCGTACAAATCCTCGCGCCTCCATCTGAAGGGGCTGCCGACGAAAGCGCCCTGGGTGATCCAGGGGCCCGGCGAGAACGCCGGCGTGATCGACATCGGCGATGGTCAGGCCGTGGTGTTCAAGATGGAGAGCCACAACCACCCGAGCTACATCGAGCCCTATCAGGGCGCGACCACCGGCGTCGGCGGCATTTTGCGCGACGTCTTTACGATGGGCGCGCGACCGATCGCCTGCCTCAACGCGTTGAGCTTCGGTGCACCGGAGCATGCCAGGACGCGGCATCTCGTCTCCGGTGTCGTCGCCGGCGTTGGCGGCTACGGCAATTCCTTCGGCGTGCCGACGGTCGGCGGCCAGGTGCGCTTCCACACCCGCTATGACGGCAACATCCTCGTCAACGCGATGGCGGTCGGCCTCGCCGATACCGACAAGATCTTCTATGCGGCCGCCTCGGGCGTGAACATGCCGATCGTCTATCTCGGCTCCAAGACCGGGCGTGACGGCATCCACGGCGCCTCGATGGCCTCGGCCGAGTTCGACGACAAGTCCGAGGAGAAGCGCCCGACCGTGCAGGTCGGCGATCCCTTCGCCGAGAAGCTGCTGCTCGAGGCCTGCCTCGAGATCATGGAGAAGGGCTGCGTCATCGCGATCCAGGACATGGGTGCGGCCGGCCTGACCTGCTCGGCAGTCGAGATGGGCGCCAAGGGCGACCTCGGCGTCGACCTCGATCTCGACGCGGTGCCGACGCGCGAGACCGGCATGAGCGCCTACGAGATGATGCTCTCGGAAAGCCAGGAGCGCATGCTCATGGTGCTCAAGCCCGAGAAGGAGAAAGAGGCCGAGGCGATCTTCAGGAAGTGGGGCCTCGATTTCGCCGTGGTCGGCTACACCACGCCGAGCAAGCGCTTCGTGGTCAAGCATGGCGGCGACGTCATGGCCGATCTGCCGATCAAGGAGCTCGGCGACGAGGCGCCGCTCTATGACCGGCCGCATGTCCCGTCCGCCGCGCTGCCGGTCGTGCACGCCCGCGAGGTGCCCGTGCCAATGGGTCTCGACGCGGCGCTGGAGAAGCTGATCGGCACGCCCGACATGTGCAGCAAGCGCTGGGTCTGGGAGCAGTACGACCACGTCATCCTCGGCAACACCTTGCAGCGTCCGGGTGGCGACGCCGCCGTCGTGCGCGTGCAGGACGGGCCGAAGGGCCTGGCGCTGACCGTCGACGTCACGCCGCGCTATTGCGAGGCCGATCCGTATCAAGGCGGCATGCAGGCGGTGGCGGAAGCCTGGCGCAACATCACCGCAGTTGGTGGCAAGCCGCTCGCCATCACCGACAATCTCAATTTCGGCAACCCTGAAAGGCCCGAGATCATGGGCCAGTTCGTCGGCTGTCTGCAGGGCATCTCGGAAGCCTGCCGCACGCTGGATTTCCCGGTCGTGTCCGGCAACGTCTCGCTCTACAACGAGACCAACGGCCGCGCGATCCTGCCGACGCCCTCGATCGGCGGCGTCGGCCTGCTCGACGACTTCACCAAGTCGGCCTCGCTCGCCTTCAAGGCCGAGGGCGAGGCGATCCTCTTGATCGGCGAAACCCATGGCTGGCTCGGCCAGTCCGTTTACCTGCGCGACATCTGCGGCCGCGAGGAGGGCGCCCCGCCACCGGTCGATCTCGCCGCCGAGAAGCGCAATGGCGACTGTGTGCGCGGCATGATCCATGCGGGCACCGCGACCGCGGTGCATGACCTTTCCGACGGCGGCCTGCTGATCGCATTGGCCGAGATGGCGATGGCGAGCGGCATCGGCGCAAAACTGCTGGCGGCGCCGACCGCGCTGGTGCCGCAGGCCTATTGGTTCGGCGAGGACCAGGCGCGCTATCTCGTCACCGTGCCGGAGGCGGAGGCCGGCCTCGTGCTCGCCAAGATGCGTGGCTGCGAGGTGCCCTGTGTGCGGATCGGCACCACCGGCGGCGACGCCATCGCGATCGCGGGCGAAGCGCCTGTAACGATCGACACGCTGCGGACGTCGTTCGAGCGCTGGCTGCCGGAGTATATGGGCGGCAAGGCGGCGTAAGCTGCTTGAGGCCGGGCCTCACAACACGTGCGACGCTCCCGGAATCTTTCGTAACGCTGCCGTCAGGCCCCAGCTCAGGATCACCGTGAGCACGAAGCCGATCGCCGCCTTCGCGATCGCAGGCCACGTGTAGTCGTACAGCGCGTACTGGATCCACAGCGCGATCGGGTAGTGCACCAGGAACATACCGTAAGCATCAGCCTGCATGCGGTCGAGCAGGTTCGGCCCCGGCGACTTCTGATGCAGGAAGAAGGCGAGGATCGCGAGCAGGATCGTGCCTGAGAACAGCACGAAGAACGTACCGTAGATCGCCTGATACCAGTGCGGTTGCGGGTCGGGATTCCCGAGCACTTCGCGCTTGATGTAGATCATCGCCCACATCAGGCAGTAGGGGATCAGCGTCGCGATCACCCACAACCAGCGCTGTTTCGGCAATCGGCCGTCGGCGCTGAGGATGCCGCGATCGAAGTTCGCGGCACCGACGCTGACGCCGATGAAGAAATAGGCGAAGTAGAGCAGGATGCGGCTCGCCTGCACCGAGAACGGTCCGAACTCGAACCATTTGCTGCCGCCGAAATAGAGCAGCGCCGGCACGTAGACGATTGTCGTGACGGCGACGAGCATCAGCCAGAATGCGGCCGGCTGCTCAAATCCGCGTAGCGAGATGCGGTTGCCCGGATCGACCAGATGCGCCGAGACCCGGTAGAGCAGGCTCGCGGTCAGGTCGAACGCCAGCAGCACCCACACGAACCAGATCGGACCGCTCGGCCACGGTCCAATCGTCACCGTCTTCCACCAGAACGCCGTGAAGCTCAGTCCGGGATCGTGCCGCAGCGCGATTGCGTAATAGGCGAGCGGGATGACGGTGAACGCCGCGATCGCGAACGGCAGCCCGAGCCGCAGGAGGCGATCGCGCAGGAAAACCTGTGGCGCCTTGCGCGCGATGCCCGGCCACGTAAACAGTCCCGACAGGAAGAAGAACATCGCCATGAAGAAGCTGTCGGTGGCCAGCACGACGATGTCGAAACCGATCCAGGAGGCCGGATCGGTGTGACCGAAATAGGTGTAGGGAATAACGGCGTGATGCAGCAGCACCACCAGCGTCAGGAAGGTGCGGGCGCGATCCAGCGACAAATTGCGCGCCTTGCTCTTCGGCGCCGCATGCGCCTCCGCGCCGATCGCCGCTGAATGTGACATCGTGATCATGGCCGCCCCGATTGCGCTCCTGCCCGGGTCGGACTGTGCCGCCGGGAACCCGATTCAGCAAGGGTCGTTTGAGGCGTCTGCAGGGCCCCACACTGCTAGGAACCAGTTCCGCGCGGCGAAGTTAGCGTTCGCCAAAAGGGGCTTGAGAGCCGCGAAAAGCGGTACCAATTTCGGAGCTGGCGATGACGATCCTGAAATGGGCGCTGATCTTCTTACTTGTCTCGATCGTGGCCGGCGTGCTCGGCTTCACCGGCATTTCGGCGGCCTCCGCCGATATTGCCCGCTTCCTGTTCTACGTATTCGTCGTGATCTTCCTGGTGCTGCTGATACTCGGGCTCACCATCTTCAAGGCGTAGCCCCGCTATTCCTGCGCGCTCGGCCGTCATGCCCAGGCTTGACGGCCGTGCAGCGGTGCAGCGTCTAGCCCACTTCCTCGATCTTCACCTTGTCCGGGTAGAAGGCGAGATGGCCGGAAATCTCCGTCATCGCGGGGAAGGGCGCTTCATAGGTCCAGATCGCATTGTCCAGCGTCTTGCCGTCGGCCTTGACGCTGTAATAGCTCGCGTCCCCCTTGTAGGGGCAATGGGTGACGCGGTCGGTGCGCTCCAGCAGCGCCATGTTGGCGTCCTGTCGCGGCACATATTGCACCGCCGGATATTTGGCCTCCTTCAAGATCAGCGCCTTGGTGGTCTCGGCGATCACGACGTCACCGGCCGTGACGCGGACGCGCCGGGGGTTTTGGGTGATGGTGATGGGGTGGTCGGGCCCTGGGAGCTTCATGAGTTCACGCCTTTTCGATCAATCTGCCGCGCGTGGCACTTTGTCGTGCCTTTATCCGGATGGGATCAGGGATATAGTGCCTGAAGGCGTGACGTAGAAGGCCGTTCACGCTAAGTTTGGCCCGGCCGGCAAGTTTGGCTCTGCAGATCCGGACCCCGGCGGATTCGACGACAAGGCTGATTGCAGCCGAGACAAGGAGCACGACCCGAATGCCTATGGACGCCCACGATATCGAGGCGATGATCAAGGCGGCGATCCCCGATGCCGAGGTGACCATCCGTGACCTCGCCGGCGATGGCGATCACTATGCCGCGACCGTGATCTCGGAATCATTCCGCGGCAAGTCCCGCGTCCAGCAGCACCAGATCGTCTATCAGTCCCTGCAAGGCCAGATGGGCGGCGTGCTGCATGCGCTGGCGCTGCAGACGGGGGTTCCTGGGGCGCCGGGCACCTGATCTGACGGGTAGCTGATCTGATCGCGTGACGGGGGGATGACGATGGCTGCGGACAATCCTCGCGGCGCGATGTTTCGCGTCCTCCTGCCGAACCAGCACAGCCGCGTCACCAATGCCGAGCTGTTCTTCGACCTCGTCTTCGTCTTCGCGATCACGCAGGTCTCGCACACCCTGCTGCACCATTTCACGCCGCTCGGCGCGGTGCACGTCACGGTGCTGTTTCTCGCGGTGTGGTGGGTCTGGGTCTACACCGCCTGGGTCACCAACTGGCTCAATCCCGAGTTGACGCCGGTCCGGATCCTGATCTTCCTGATGATGCTGGGCGGCCTCGTGCTGTCCACGACGATCCCGACCGCTTTCGAGGGACGCGGCCTGTGGTTCGCGATCGCCTATGCGACCATGCAGGTCGGACGCACCGCGTTCTGGCTGTTTGCGACGCCGCCCCATCGAACCGCCGTCCGGCACAATGCGATCCGCATCCTGGTCTGGCTCTGCGGCTCCGCGATCTTCTGGATACTCGGTGGTCTCGCCCATGACGAGGCGCGGCTGTGGCTCTGGATCGCGGCACTCGCGATCGAATACGTCTCGCCGGCTGTCCGCTTCTGGGTCCCGAAGCTGGGTTTCTCGTCGGTCGAGGCCTGGGCCGTCGAGGGCGGCCACATGGCCGAGCGCTGCTCCCTCTTCGTCATCATCGCGCTCGGTGAAGCCGTCGTCGTCAACGGCGCGACCTTTGCCGAACTGGACTGGACCGCGGACAATATTCTGGCCTTCGTCTCCGCGCTGGTCGGCAGCATTGCGATGTGGTGGGTCTATTTCCACAAGGGCGCTGAGGCCGGCTCCGAACTGCTCTCAAAGTCTGCCGAGTCCGGCCGGCTGGCGCGGATCGCCTACACCTATCTGCACATGCCGATCGTCGCCGGCATCATCCTGACTGCGGTCGCGGACGAACTGGTGCTGAAACATCCCACCGGCCATTCCGACATCCGGACCATCGTCAGCACGATCGGCGGGCCGCTGGTGTTTCTGGTCGGCACCATCCTGTTCAAGCACACGATCCGCGGCTTCCTTCAGCTCTCGCACGGAATCGGCATCATCCTGCTTCTGGTGCTGTGGTGGTTCGGCGCCGAACTGTCCCCGCTCTGGTTGTCGGTCGCGACGACCGGGATCATGATCGTCGTCGCGGTATGGGAGTCGGTGTCGCTGGGGTCAGAGCCGGAAGAGGCCGAGGACTCTGGCGCGGCCTGAATGCGCGCCTCGTCCTTCGAGACGACCGCTGCGCGGTCTCCTCAGGATGAGCCTCCTCAGCGTCGGTGTCCGTTGCAGCTGTTGCTGCACGCTCCGTCCTCATCCTGAGGAGCCCGCCTAAAGCGGGCGTCTCGAAGGATGTGCCGCAGCGATACCGCTCTATCCCGCGTGGAGCGCCGGAGCGCTACTCCGCCGCCTCCAGCGCGTGCACCGAGAACATCTTGGCCGCATCCGTCCAGCTCTCGCGCACCCGCCAGCCCGCGCCCTGCGCCAGCGCGGCAAAACGCTCGATACTGTATTTGTAGCTGTTCTCGGTATGAATGCTCTCGCCGCCGCGGAACGAGAAGCTGGTGCCGAGCAGGCGCACCGTCTGGCTCTTCTTGCTGATCAGATGCATTTCGATTCGATGCCGCTCGCGATTGTAGATTGCGCGATGGGTGAAGGCGGACAGATCGAAATTGCCGCCGAGCTCGCGGTTGATCCGCACCAGCACATTGAGGTTGAACCGTGCGGTGACGCCGGCCGCGTCGTTATAGGCGTCGTGGAGCAGGCGCTCCTCTTTCTCCAGGTCGGCGCCAATGATCATCTGCGCGCCCTGACCGAGGATCTTGCGTGCGCTCTTCAGGAAGGCCTGCGCTTCGTGCGGTTCGAAATTGCCGATGGTCGAGCCGGGGAAGAAGCCGACCTTGGGCATCGACGCAACCGCCTTGGGCAGCTCGAACGGTGTGGTGAAGTCGGCTGCCACCGGATAGATGCCGAGTGACGGAAAATCTCGCTTCAGGCCGTTCGCCTGCGCCTTCAGGAAGTCGCCGGAGATGTCGACGGGGACATAGGCCGCGAACTTGCACTGGTTGAGCAGCAGGCGGACTTTTGTGGTCGCGCCTGCGCCGAACTCGACCAGCGCCGCGTGCTCCGGAATGATTTTTGCGATCTCGCCACCACGCTCCTTCAGGATCGCAAGCTCGGTGCGCGTCGGATAATATTCCGGCAGGCGCGTGATCGCCTCGAACAGCTCCGACCCTGTCGCGTCGTAGAAATATTTGGGCGACAGCTTTTTCGGCTGCTGCGAGAGGTCCTCGATGGCCTCGCGGGCGAAGGCGGTGGTCTGTTCGTCGGGGAGATGGGCTTCGGCCAAAGCGCTGGCGTGCACATTCATGATACTCTCCTGAACGCGCTGTCCGGCGCGCGGTTGACGTCGGATAAGTCTTATTCGTAGTCGGCAAGCCGCAGTCCGGTAAACTGCCAGCGATGGTGCGGATAGAAGAAGTTGCGATAGGTGATACGGCTGTGCCCCTCCGGGGTTGCAAGCGAGGAGCCGCGCAGCACCAGCTGGTTGACCATGAACTTGCCGTTGTACTCACCGAGCGCGCCTTCGACGGCGCGATAGCCGGGGTAGGGCGAGTAGGACGATCGCGTCCACTGCCAGACGATGCCGAAGGTGTCGTTGAGCTGTCCGGCGCGCGCGGCGACCTCCCATTCCGTCTCGGTCGGCAGATGCTTTCCGGCCCAGCGCGCGAAGGCGTCGGCCTCGTAATAGCTGACGTGGCAGACGGGCGCGTCCAGCTCGACCGGCTTGAGGCCGGCCAGCGTCATCACATGCCATTGGCCGTCGATCTCGCGCCAATGGCCTGGAGCGTCCCAGCCCTCGTTGTTGACGGCGGCAAAGCCGTCCATCAGCCATAGCGTCGCGGTCCGGTAACCGCCGTCGCGCATGAAGGCGAGCCATTCGCCATTGGTGACGAGATTGCGGGCGACCTTGACCGGGCCGACCAGGGCGCGATGTGCCGGCTTCTCGTTGTCGAAATGAAAGCTGTCGTCGACATGGCCGACGGTGTGGATGCCTTCGTTCAGCGTCAGCCAATCCTCGCCCGCGCGCGTCGAGGCCGGAAAGCGCCAGTCCGGATCGTAGGCGGGCGGGATCGGGTTCTGCGCGAAAGCATGCAGGATGTCGGTGACCATCAATTCCTGATGCTGCTGCTCGTGATTGAGCCCGACCTCGATCAGCGGCGCGATCTCGCGAAGCTTGTCCTCGCCGGCCTCGTGGAAGAATTTTACGACGGCCGCGTCGACATGGCTGCGGTAGGCGCCGACCTGATCGGCGCTCGGGCGGGTGATGTCGCCACGGTGATTGCGGGAATGGCGGGGGCCGGCGCTGACGTAATAGGAATTGAACAGGAATGCGAAATCCGGGTGGAAGGGCTGGTAGCCCGGACGGTGTTCGCCCAACAAAAACTGCTCCCAGAACCAGGTGGTATGGGCCCGGTGCCATTTCGTCGGGCTCGCATCCGGCATGGACTGAATCTGCTGGTCTTCCGGCGAGAGCGGCGCCGCCCGGCGCTCGGTCTCGTTGCGGACGGCGACAAAGGCGTCCTCAAGCCGCCGGGCGAGGCTGCCCGGGTCAAAAGACGGTGACGAAAGCGGCGGACTGGCCGTTGCGGAAGCTTGTTTCGTCACGTTTTTCTCCAGACAGGACAAGAGAACGTTGTTGGCGTTACCCGGTTCCAAAACCGGGGTTCGTCCTAGATAGGGGCTCCGTTACGGTATGAAAGTCCTCCCCGGCGATGATATTCCTGGCATCATGCAATGAGCCGGCACCCTCAGGGCCCCCCGCCCTCGGGCTGTTCGCCGCCATTTTACTTTGGATGCACAACGGTTTGGGCTACATATATAGCCAGGTATCGGGTTAGATCGGCTGAGCCGGCCCGAGGGAATCGTTGAGGGCTCCGCCCCAGAAGGACACGGATATGAGCATCGAGGAATTCATCGCCAACGAAGTGAAGTCGAACGACGTGGTTCTATTCATGAAGGGTACGCCGCAATTTCCGCAGTGCGGTTTCTCCGGCCAGGTCGTCCAGATCCTCGACCACATCGGCGTCGGCTATAAAGGCCTCAACGTTCTCGAATCCGCCGAGCTGCGCAACGGCATCAAGGACTACTCGAACTGGCCGACCATTCCGCAGCTCTACGTGAAGGGCGAGTTCGTCGGCGGCTGCGACATCATCCGCGAGATGTTCCAGGCCGGCGAATTGCAGCAGCTCCTCTCCGAGAAGGGCGTCGCGGTCGCGGCCTGACGCATGACCACGCTGGCGCGCCGGATCGGCGGCGCCCAGCTCGAGGTCATTGTCGCTGACATCACCACACTCGGCGTTGACGCCATCGTCAACGCCGCCAACACGTCGCTCCTTGGCGGGGGCGGCGTGGATGGTGCGATCCATCGGGCCGCCGGGCCCGACCTCGTCGCCGAATGCCGCATGCTCCACGGCTGCAAGACCGGCGATGCCAAGATCACCAAGGGCTACCTTCTGCCCGCGCGCCATGTGATCCACGCGGTCGGGCCTGTCTGGCACGGCGGTACACGCGGTGAGGCCGAGGCGCTCAGCTCCTGTTATCGCCGCGCGCTTGAGCTCTCCCAAGCCAATGGGCTGAATTCGCTGGCGTTCCCCGCGATCTCCACCGGAGTGTATCGTTTCCCGGCCGACCAGGCGGCGAAGATTGCGGTGCGTGCGACCATTGAAGCCCTGCCGGCTGCGCCGCTTGTCGCGCGCGTTATATTCTGTTGTTTCTCGGAGGCAAGCGCGGCCCTCCACACGGATGTTCTGGCGCGCTACGGCAGCCCTTGTGCCGATTGAGCTGGTCAGTACACTCCGCCGGACCATGTTCCGGGGAGGGGATATGATTTCACAATCTGCACTGCGTGCGTTCGCCTGCGGCGTGCTTGTATCGCTGGGCGCGATGTCATTCGCTCGCGCCGAGGGCACCTACGAAATTCCGGCCGGCGCGCATTTCAATCCGGAGAAGCTCGCGAGGATCAGCGAGTTCTTCAATAACGAGGTCGCAACCGGCAAGATCGCCGGCGCAACCGTGCTGATCAAGCAGCATGGCAAGCCGGTCTTCCGCGAGGCCTTCGGCGTGCAGGACGTGGCGACCAAGGCGCCAATCACGGACAAGACGATCTTCCGCCTGTTCTCGATGACCAAGGCGATCACCTCTGTGGTCGCGATGAAGATGGTCGAGGACGGCACGATCAAGCTCGACGATCCGGTCTCGAAATACATCCCGTCCTTCGCCAATCTGAAGGTCGGTGTCGAGAAGAAGGCCGACGACGGCACCAAGTCGCTGGAACTGGTGCCGCTGAGCCGGCCGATGACGGTGCACGATCTGATGACGCACACCTCGGGCGTCACCTATGGCTTCTATGGCGACAGCCTGGTCCGCAAGGCCTATCGTGACGCCAAGATCTATGACGGCGATTTCGATCTCGCCGAGTTCGCCGAGCGCATCGCAAAACTGCCGCTGCACAATCAGCCCGGCGCGCTCTGGCAATACGGCCATTCCACCGACATTCTGGCGCGCGTCATGGAAATTGCGGCCGGCAAGCCGCTGCTCGATATCGAGCGGGAGAAGCTGCTCGGTCCGCTCGGCATGGTCGACACCGGCTTCCTCGTCACGGATCCCGAGAAGCAGAAGCTGCTGGCGCAGCCGGTGCCGAACGACAGCGATTTCCGCGTTGGCCGGATCAACGATCCGACCGTCCTCAAGAAATGGCAGTCGGCCAGCGGCGGCATGGTCTCGACCATGGCGGACTATGAGCGCTTCGCGCAGATGCTGCTCAATGGCGGCAGCCTCGACGGCAAGACCATTCTCAGCCCCGAGACGTTCAAGCTGATGGTGACCGATCAGATCGGCCCGAAATCGGGCGTCGATCGCGACTACTTCTACTTCCCCGGCGACGGCTTTGGTTTCGGTCTCGGCCTTGCCGTCCGCACCGATCCCGGCAACGCAAAACCGCCGCCGCCCGGCGATCTCGGGGAATTGAAGTGGGACGGCGCCTCCGGCTGCTATTTCGTGATCGACCCCAAGCAGGACATGTTCTTCGTGCTGCTGGAACAGACGCCGACCGAGCGCCAGCGCGTGCAACGAACATTGAAGCAGTTGGTTTATGAAGCCATGGAGAAGTGAGATGTTCGGGCGCCGCGCGCTGATCGCGGCGCTCGTCCTTCTGTTCAGTGCATCTCGTGCGAGCGCGGACTCCGAGCGCGCCGCGCACAAGCTCTCGTCCGAAGGTCTGGCAAAGGTTTCCGACTACATCCGGAACGAGATCGCAGCCGGTACGTTTCCGGGCGCGATCCTGCTGCTGCAGCAGCACGGCAAGCCGGTCTATTACGAGAATTTCGGCGTCCGCGACGTCGCGACCGAAATTTCGATGAGCGCAGACACGATCTTCCGCCTCTACTCGATGTCGAAGCCGGTCACGTCAGTGATGGCGATGATGCTGGTCGAGGAGGGCAAGCTCAAGCTCGACGATCCCGTCTCAAAATATATTCCGGCCTTTGCTGGCATGACGGTCGGCGTCGAGGTGAGGAGCGATGACGGCAAGGTCGCGCTGATGCTTCAGAAACTCGATCGCCCGGTCACGATCGAGGATCTGATGCGCCATACCGCCGGAATTCCCTACGGCTATTACGGCGGCGGCGCAGTGAACGCGCTCTATGCCGACGCCGGTCTGTTCGACAACAAGGCTTTGACCAACGCCGAGATCGTCGCCAAGATCACCGCGCTGCCGCTCGCCGAGCAGCCCGGCACGAACTGGGATTACGGCCATTCCACCGACGTGCTCGGTCGCATCATCGAGGTGATCTCGGGGAAGACGCTGCTCCAGTTCGCGAAGGAGCGGTTGCTCGATCCGCTCGGCATGACGGACACTGCATACTACGTTGCCGATCCCGCCAAATGGCCGCGCATCGCCGAACCGATGCCGACGGATCGTGCGATCAGTCCGATGACGCAGGTCCGCGATCCCCGGAAACCACTGAAATGGGAGTCTGGCGGCGGTGGCCTCGTCGGTACGATCGGCGACTATGCCCGCTTCTCACAGATGCTGCTTGACGGGGGCACGTATGACGGCCGGCGCTATCTCAACCCCGAGACCATCGCGCTGATGGCGTCGGATCATATCGGACCCGAGACGAAAATCGCGCGCGACCAGAATTATTATCCGGGTGGCACTTCCGGCTTCGGGCTCGGCTTCGCCGTCCGCACCTCGGTGCCATCAGGCACTTCGTGGCCGCTGGGCGAATATCGCTGGGACGGCGTCGGCGGCACGTTCTTCTTCATCGATCCCGAAGACGATCTGTTCGGGATTTTCATGGTGCAGACCCCGTCGCAGCGCGGCCGGATTCAACTGGCGCTGAAGACGCTGATTTATCAGGCGATGGGGCGCTAGCTACGTCCCGCGCACGATCTCGCGCACGTAGCCGATCGTCTCCTCGATCTGGCTCGCATTGACGTCGAGATGGGTGCAGGCGCGGATGCGGCCGTCCATCATCGCAAGCGTCACCCCGCGCTGACGGAGCGCGGCGACCATCTTGTCGCCGGGAATGCCCGCGCCATCGGGCTTGAAGAACACGAGGTTGGTCTCGGGCTCCTGCACCTCGACGCCCGCAATCTGCGACAGCCCGCGGGCGAGCGCGCGCGCATTGGCGTGGTCGTCGGCAAGGCGGTCGACGTGATGGTCGAGCGCGTAGATGCAGGCGGCCGCACAGATGCCGGCCTGCCGCATCGAGCCGCCGAGGCGCTGCTTCCACTGCCAGACCGCGTCGATGAAGGCGCGCGTGCCTGCGAGCACACCACCGATCGGGGCGCCGAGGCCCTTGGAGAAATCGATCCAGGCCGAATCCCACCCCGCCGTCATGTCGCGCGGGGAGATGCCGCTCGCCACGGTGGCGTTGAGCAGCCGAGCGCCATCCATGTGGGTGACGAGGCCGTGCTGTTTGGCTATCGCGACGATCTCGTCGAGCGCCGCCTTCTTCCAGATCGTGCCGCCGCCGATATTGGCGGTCTGCTCGACGCTGACGACGGTCTGCGGCGGCTGGTAGCGCGTGCGCGGATGCAGTGCGTTGCGGAAGGTCTCCGGCGTGAACTGGCCGTCGGCGCCCTTGAGTTGCGTGACCTGAAAGCCACCGATCGCGGCATGGGCGCCGCCTTCGCGGGCGATGATGTGCGCGCTCTCGTGCGCGAGAATCTCGTCGCCGGGACGGCAATGCACCAGCGTGGCGGTGACGTTGCACATCGTGCCCGAGGGCATATACACCGCGGCTTCCTTGCCGAGCAGATCCGCAACGCGTTCGCACAGCGCATTCACGGTCGGATCGTCGCCGACCTGCTCGTCGCCGACCTCAGCGCGGGCCATCGCCTCGCGCATCGCAGCCGTCGGCTTGGTCTGCGTGTCCGAGAGCAGATTGATGCGCACCGGCGGTGCCTTGGAATCGATCGGGGGAGGGGTGTAGAGCATGCGACGCCTCCTGAAGGCATGACGGCCACTGAAGTGTGGCTCTTAAGCAAAAAGGCCCCGGCGAACCGGGGCCTTTCGATAATCAGATCTTAGCGCGAATAGAATTCGACGACCAGATGGGGCTCCATCTGCACCGGGAACGGCACGTCGGAGAGGTGGGGGATGCGCACATATTTCGCGATCATCTTGCCGTGGTCGACTTCGAGATAGTCGGGGGTGTCACGCTCGGAGAGCTGGCTGGCTTCGAGGACGTGGGCGAGCTGCTTGGAAGCTTCCTTGACCTCGATCACGTCGCCGATCTTGACCTGATAGCTCGAGATGTTGACCTTGCGGCCGTTCACCTTGACGTGGCCGTGGTTGATGAACTGGCGCGCGGCGAAGATCGTCGAGACGAACTTGGCACGGTACACGACCGCATCGAGACGGCGCTCGAGCAGGCCGATCAGGTTCTCGCCGGTGTCACCCTTGAGGCGGCTGGCCTCGACATAGATGCTGTGGAACTGGCGCTCGGAGATGTTGGCGTAATAGCCCTTCAGCTTCTGCTTGGCGCGCAGCTGCACGCCGAAGTCGGAGAGCTTGCCCTTGCGGCGCTGACCGTGCTGGCCGGGGCCGTATTCGCGGCGGTTGACGGGGCTCTTCGGGCGGCCCCAGATGTTCTGGCCCATACGGCGATCGAGTTTGTACTTCGCCTCACTGCGCTTAGTCATCGCGTCCTCTTAGGTTCATGGTTTTGAGGAAACGCGCCCTCCTGTGTGACGGGCTAGCCCGGCACTGACAGGTCCGATCCCCAAAGCATAGGGGGCAGGACCACGGGTCGCGAAACGCTTCGCGGGCCGAAATCGGCCCGCGAGCAGGCGGCTTTTAGGTGAATATGGGCCGTTCTGTCAATGCGAATAGCCGCGAAATCAGGTCCCCACGGCCCGGATGGGCTTCGACCCGGCCGGGCGCAATTCGGCAGCGACTTCAGTGTTCAGGACTTGTTCCAGGCGGGTCAGGACCCGGGCGATCGGGGCGGCGTCGGTGACCCGGTGATCCCAGCGGATCACGACATGGATGGTCTGGTCGGGCTCCACCACCCCGTAACTGACGATGAAGGGCCCAGGCGTGATGGGATGAAGCTCGCCGCCGCCATAGGCGGCCACCGAGCTCACCGCAAAACTGCCGAACCAGTTGCCGCGCTGCCGGCCGAAATTCAGCCCGATCGCCCAGGACAGCCGCCGCAGCGGCAGCGGCAGCCGGGTCGCCCGCATGATCTTGCGGAACATCGGGACATCGTCGATCGGGGCGGTTTTGGCGCGCCGGATCTCGGCGTCGACCGCGGCCAGTGCCATGGCCTCGGGAGCCGCGATTCGCTGCGGCATCACGCAATCCTCGCCGTCCTCGACCCGGGCAATGGCCACCAGCGCCACGCTCTTCGGCAGCTCGTAGAGCGAGGGCCAGGGCCATTTGGCGTAAACGGTGCGCAGGACCGGCTCGTCCCTGGCGACGAGGGCAAAGGCCTTGACGAACATGGCCGCCCATCCGGCGGGCGCCATCGCGCCCGCGCGCGCCTCCAATAGGGGGCGAATATTGAGGGACCGGGACAGCGAGACGAACGGCACGTCCATCGAGGCGTGCATCATGTCGCAAATCAGGCGGCGCGGCAGAGAAATGGTCCTGGATTTCCCGCGCATGCGCTCCGGTTCCCGCAGATCAGAATTTGTGCAGCGAGCGGGTTCCCGCTCGCCGCCTGCTCTAGCACGAACCAACCCGCTTGGGGCCGGTCGGTTCGCCGCCTCAGGGCGCCGGCGAGGCCAACGGCTTGGTCTTATCGACGACGTAAATACCAAGGACTTTGAATGACTTGTCGCCGTGAGCCTTGGCATCATGCACGACGCCTGCCGGGATCTGATAGGACTCACCGGCTTTCAGGGTCTTGTCCGGCTGCCCGTCGACCAGAAGATTGAGCTCGCCTTCCAGGACATAGCCCGTTTCAATTCCGGGATGGGTATGGCGTCCGGCCGCGCCGCCCGCCGGGACTTCCGCGATGGCGGTGACGGTGTTGTAGCCGTCTGGAAATTCGACCTTCTGGAGCGGCGTGCGCTTGATGCCGGGCTGCTGGGCGAAGGCCGCGACGGCAAGACCGGTGAACGCGAGAACGAGCAGACTCTTTTTGAGCATTGTTTCCTCCCTGGAACGGCGACCCTAGCAGCGCCGCAGTTCGCGGCAAGGTGGCAATCGGTCTGTTCAGCGCCTGATGCCCTCGAACGCCGCCATGATGCCGCGCTGGAAAAGCGACCAGTCGAAGCCGAGCGCGATCGCGCGGTAGCCGCGATCGACCAACTGGTTGGCCTGGTCTGCGGTGCGCGCCACGCCGCCGATCGGCACGCCGCTTCTGAGGATCCCGGCCTCGGCCCGCGCCACCAGCTCCAGCAATTCCGGATCGTCCATCTGTCCGCGCTTGTTGATGGACGTCGCAAGATCGCCGGGGCCGATCACCGCAACGTCGATGCCCGGCGTCGCCATGATCTCGTCAATGCGGTTGACGGCGTCGACATGCTCGATGGTGATCATGCAAATCATCTCGTCATCGGCTGACGCCATGTAGTCCGGCATCGACTGGCCCCAGCGGAACGGCGCGTGGAACGGACCCCAGAGACGATCGCCGCGCGGCGGATAGCGCACGCTGCGCACCGCCTTCTCGGCCTCGGCGCGATTGGTGATCATCGGGAAGTTGATGCCGAAGGCGCCGATGTCCATCGGTGCTTTCGCAAGCCACGGCTCGTTCGCCGCGATCCGCACCAGGGGCGTGCACGGCGTGCCGGTGGTGGCAGCGATCATCGCATGCGCTTCGGTCAGTCCAATCGGGCCGTGCTCGAGATCGACGATGATCCAGTCGAGCGAGCGGGCCATGATCTGCACGGTCTGCACGCTCGGGATGGTCGCGATCGCGCCGAAAGCGGGACGGCCCTCGCGCCAGAGCTGGCGGAGGCGGTTGAGCGGCGTTGCGGGGATCGACACGGGAAGCACCGACATATGAAGCCTTGGCGAATGACGACGGCGGAGCCTAGCAGCGCGCCGTCGACGCGCAAGGTCAGGCGGGAATGCGGCCGCCGAAGAACGGCGTCAGCGTGGCCGAAAGGCCATGCACGCGGTTCGAGGTGAAGATCATCTCGGCGCCGGGCTGCGCGACGCCGCCGGTGTGCGGGCCGAGCAGATCCGAGACGCGGCGGGCAATCGCGGGCGCCGGATCGATCCAGTCGACCGGCCAGGGCGCGAGCTTTTTCAGCCGGTCGAGCAGCAGCGGATAATGCGTGCAGGCCAGCACCACCGTGTCGGTGCGTGCGCCAGCGTCCCCGGCGTCGCCGACGAAGCAGGGGGCGAGCTCGGCGAGGATGGCGTCGTCGCTGACGGACGAGCCGCTGAGCTCGGCTTCAGCCAGCGCGGCCAGCTCGGGCGAGCCGATCAGTGTCACCTCGCAGCCCAGCGCGAAATCGCGGATCAGGGCCTTGGTGTATTCGCGCTTCACCGTGCCCTTGGTGCCGAGCACCGAGACGCGCCGGCTCCTCGACTGCGCACAGGCCGGCTTGATCGCCGGCACCGTGCCGACGAAGGGCAGGGAATAAGCGGCCCGCAGATGCGATAGGACGAGGGTGGACGCCGTGTTGCAGGCGATGACGACGAGGTCAGGATCGTGCGCGCCGATCAATTTCCCCATCAGCGGCACCACGCGGGCGATGATCTCGTCCTCGCTGTGGTGGCCGTAGGGGAAGAAGGCGTCGTCGGCGACGTAGACGTAATGCGCATCGGAGCGCGCGGCCACGACCTCACGCAGCACCGTGAGCCCGCCAAGGCCGGAATCGAACACCAGGATCGTCGGGGAATTGGTCACGTCGTTACCTTAAGGGCGTCATGGTTACCATTCGGTTTTTGGGGCGCTTTTACGGCGCGGTCGTCCGGCGCCAATTTGGAACGATTCAATTTCGTGAATGGCCTATGTTCCCGGTATCAGCTGCCGTACTGCGGTGCGAATAGGGACGGGCCCGCAAAACTCCGGAGAGCCGACATGATCGGAAATACCAGTCACGGCTGGGGCAGCGTTTCCCGGTGGCTGCACTGGATTTTGGCGCTGGCGATCATCGGCATGATCGGCTTTGGCTGGTGGATGAACCACATCCCGGCGCGGCCCGACCGCTTCTTCTACCGGTCGATCCACGCCGATATCGGCTATGTGATCCTGCTGCTCACCGTTCTGCGCCTGGTCTGGCGTCTCATCAACCCGACGCCGGCGCTGCCGACCGACAGCCTGCCCTGGCAGAAGCTCGCCGCCCGCATCAGCCATGGTGCGCTCTATCTCGCCGTCATCGTCGTCATCATGCTCGGTTGGGCGCATTCCGGCGCGCACACGCCCGACTATTCGAGTTTCTTCGGCCTGTTTCACGTGCCGCAGCTCACCTCGCCGGACAAAGCGGCGGCGGATGCCTATGAGGACCGCCACATCCTGTTTGCCTATGTGCTGCTCGCCCTGATCGCGGTTCATTTCGTCGCCGCCCTCTGGCACCACTTCATCCGCCGCGACCGCGTCGTGGCGCGGATGGTGACGGACGAGGCAGGGTAGGGACGCGAGCGCGAAGTGTGGCGCTCGCTCTCCACATCGTCTTTGCGAGCGCAGCGCACTCGTAGGATGGGTAGAGCGAAAGCGAAACCCATCGCGATGTCTCCGCGCCGAAGCATGATGGGTTTCGCAAGGGCTCTACCCATCCTACGGCCTCGCAGACACGCCTTCGCAGCCTCGCGGCGCGTTTCGCCCGAGGTTTGCCTGGTCCCTATTCTTCTTGCCACCCT
>NZ_JADPJG010000025.1 GCF_023073335.1 Bradyrhizobium sp. 21 | reverse complement strand
GCCTGCTCGGAGACATCGGCGACCTGGCTGGACAGGCTCTGCGTGGTCTCGGCGGTGCGGGTCAGCGTCGAGGCTGCCGATTCCAGCTGCACGGCGGAGGCCGAGACGTTGGAGACAATGGCGCCGACCGCGCTCTCGAAATCGTCGGCGAAGCGGATCAGCTCGGAGCGACGGCTTGCGGCCTGCTCCCTGTTCTGGACTTCGCTCGCGGCGGCATCGCGCTCGGCCTTGGCCACGGCCTGCACCTTGAACTCCTCGACCGCGCCGGCCATCTCGCCGATCTCGTCCCTGCGCCCCAGGCCCGGCAGCACGACGTCGAAATTGCCCGAGGCCAGCTCGCGCATCGCCTTGCACATCGCGATCATCGGACGCGAAATGCCGTTGCCCAGCATCCAGGCCAACGCGACGCCAATGGCGAGGCCGCCAAGCGCCATCATCAGCATCGTCCGCTCAGTGTCGCCGATGGTGGTATTGGCGCTCGCCTCGATCCGCTGCTGATCAGCAGTCAGATCCGACCGCAGCTCACCCGAGAGTTTCAGGATGCTCGCCGCCGTCTTGGTCATCTCCCCATTCGACTTGACGATGACTTTCACGTTCTCGGTCAGCTTTCCGAACGAGGTGCGGTACTGCTTCAGGAGACTGCCGATCTCGGTGACGCGATCGGTGATCTTCTGGTCATTGGCATAGATCGAGACCAGCAGGGTCTCCAGGAACTTGATGCGGGCGGTCACGCCGTCGGCGGTCTTCGGCTCCGGCTTGGCAACGAAGGCGCCGACCGAGGTGGAGACCGCAAGGTATTGCGATGTGATGTCCTTGGCCGTGGTCTGAACCGATGCGAGCCCCGCCAGCGCGGCGGTGTCGGCGAGATCGTCGAACTTGAAGCGGATCTTGTTGCCCACGCTGTTGAGCTCATCGGCCGCGATCTTGTTGTTTTCGCGCGTCAGCGTGATGATCTCGCTGAATATCTTCGTAAAACGCTGGAAATCCGCCTCGAGCTTGCCGACCTGCTCGCGGCGAGCGGCGCCGGTGGTGGCAGCCATCGACTTGGCGATCGCCGCCTTCAGATTTTCTTCGGCGGCCTTGGCCGCAGTCTCGTCATCCGCCGCGCCGGTCAGCGTATAGGCCCGCGTCAGTCCCTGATAGCTGATCAGCTCGCGATCGACCGTCCGCCCGAGGTCCGCTTCCGCCACGCTGGCGCGGTAGGAGGCTACGGCGGCCTGGATCCGCTCGAAGCCGAAATAGGCGAAAGCCATGCTGACGGCGAGGATGGCCAGCACCGCCGCAAAGCCGAGGATGATTTTTGCACGAAAACGCAAGGTGAGCAGCTTCGATGTGTTCGACTTCGACTTGACGGACATTCCCCCACCCCATTCCATTCGCGGAAAACCAGGCGCAGCCCGGAAGCAGCCCGCTTCCTGACTCTTCAGCACGTTACGGGCCAAAGGATAAGCGGCGGTAAATTTGTGGCGCCGCAACTGGCGGTTAGGCGACGGGGTGGTCCCGTCGTCCTGGACAAGGCAGCGGAGCGAGCGCTGATCCAAGACCCATTACCTCAGGGAGGTTTGGCGACGACTGGGATGACCAGCTCACGCTGCGACTCCTCCCCGGGGTAATGGGTCCCGGCCTTCGCCGGGACGACATTGGAGCGTGGCGCGAAGGTCGAGCCCCTACGCCGCCCGGATATTTCCCATGAAGCGGTCGAGCTCGGCGCGCAGGCGGGTGCTTTCGGATGACAGCGTCTTGGCCGAATGCAGCACCTCTTCGGAGGCCGAGCCGGTCTCGGCGGCGCCGCGGTTGACCTGACCGATATCGGTGGCGGCAGTCTGGGTGCCCTGCGCGACGGTCTGGACGCTGCGCGCGATTTCCTGGGTCGCCGCGCCCTGCTGCTCGACTGCGCTCGCGATCGACGTGGAGATCGACGAGATCTGGCCGATGGTCGCGCCGATCTCCTTGATCGCCGCAACCGATTCGGCGGTGGCGCCCTGCATGCCGGTGATGTGCGAGGAGATTTCGTCAGTGGCCTTCGCGGTCTGGCTCGCGAGCGACTTCACTTCGCTGGCCACCACGGCGAAGCCGCGGCCGGCTTCACCGGCGCGTGCCGCCTCGATGGTGGCATTGAGCGCGAGAAGATTGGTCTGCTCGGCGATCGCCGTGATCAGCTTGACGACCTCGCCGATCTGCTGGGCGGCATGCGAGAGCTTGCCGATGCGGCCGTCGGTCTCCTTCGCCTGCACGACGGCAGCCTCAGCGATTCGGCTGGAATCGCGGACCTGGCGGCCGATCTCCTCGACCGAGGCCGAAAGCTCTTCCGTCGCGGTGGCGACAGACTGCATGTTGCTGGAAGCCTGCTCGGAGACATCGGCGACCTGGCTGGACAGGCTCTGCGTGGTCTCGGCGGTGCGGGTCAGC
>NZ_JADPJG010000024.1 GCF_023073335.1 Bradyrhizobium sp. 21 | reverse complement strand
GTGGACCGTGGGTGCCCGGCCGGCATCCGGTCTTCCCTGCGCCCTCTGACAATGAGGGTGTACGAGACTATGCAAAGCTCGGGCGAGAAAAGCCGCGAGGGTGTGAAGGTGTGTCTGCGAGTTGAGATGCCATTCGCAAAAGCGCCAGCGCCGGAGACGACAACACCGCCGATCTATGAATGCCGGTTCATTGCTGCGGAGAATTCGAATCGATAAGAACGGGCTCGTTGCGCGGATCGATCGCGTGTTGAACCTTTCGATCGTGCTCCGGACGAATCCTTCAAGGCAACGCTATTTGTTGCCGCGGCGCCTGCGCCGATCGACGTCAGGCGCCGGAGCCTCTTTCGATCGGGGGAATTTCACATGAAGTATTTTCTGTCTGCACTGTTCGCGATCGGCCTTTCGATCGCCGCCGCGCCGTCGGTCGCGGCCGACGCCCGCAACGTCACCGTCGTCAACGAGACCGGCTATGCCATCAAATTCCTGGGCTTCAACGCCCCGGACGATGGCATGGACGAATGGGACAACGAGCTCGACAAGGTTTTGCAGAACCAGGCGAGCACCTATGTCGAGTTCGAGGATGACGACGAGGGCTGCGTCTGGAACATCCGCGTCGACTGGCAGAACTATGACGAGACCGTGCTCTGGAAGAACGTCAACCTCTGCAAGTTCACCGCGCTTCGGCTGCGCTACGATTCCGGTACCAAGACCACCTCGTTCGTCGCCGAGTAACCTGACCTGACATGGTCCAGAGGAGGGGCCTCGCCCTTCCTCGCCGCAATGTGCAAGATGGCGAATTCGTCCTTTGCAAGCGCAAGCGGCTTTGTTATACGCAGCCGCGCGCGAACGACGGGTTCGCCCTTTTCCTCGGTAGCTCAGCGGTAGAGCATCCGACTGTTAATCGGATGGTCGCAGGTTCGAATCCTGCCCGGGGAGCCATTTCAGAGCAAATTCAATGAGTTGCACTCACATCTTTGCGTGATGCGCGATCCCGTTGCGGTCACCTCTGAACATTGCTCCTCGATCTCCGCGTGGAATCACGTTCAATCAGATGTGTGCGATGGCATCGACACGCCACGAGGGCGGCACCAAATCGACTCATTTCCAATCGAGCTTCGCCGTGCCGGATCTTTACGGAGCTGATTCCCATGCCAGACATCCAGGTCGACCGTTCCGAAATGGCCCCCTCGATTCTGCCGGCCGACATTCCCGAACTCAGCGACGATGAGTGCCTCGCCTGTCTGGCGCGTGCGGTCGAGACACACGATTCGGCACGGCTGGATGAAGTCGCCGCACTGATCAGCCGCCTCGCGGTCACGATCGAATAAGCCTCGCCCTCGACGCAGAGAGTTGCGAAGGCCTCGGATCGCCGGGGCCAACGGCCATGTTGCGTTTTCGCCGGGCATGTTCCAAAGATGCCGCAACTTTCGTCCGCGGCATCGTCCGCCTTGCAGGGTCCGCAAATGTCCGGTTTTTCGACCGCGCGCCTAAAAATGGTCGATGGCCAGGTGCGCACCAGTGACGTCACCGACCGTCGTGTTCTCGACGCCATGCTCATGGTTCCGCGCGAGGCCTTCGTGCCGGCCAGCCGGCAGGCGTTGGCTTATCTCGATCTCGACCTCGACGTCAGCGAGGGCGGCGCCAAGCGCTTTCTGATCAAGCCGCAGCTGACCGGCAAGCTGCTCCAGGCTGCCGAGATCGGCGAGGGCGACAATGTGCTGGTCGTTGGCTGCGCCACGGGCTATCTCGCCGCGCTGACGGCCAAGCTTGCCCGCCAGGTCACCGCGACGGAATGCGATTCGGCCTTGGCCGCGAAGGCCAGGGACGCATTCGCCGCCCTCGGGCTTGCCAACGTTGCCTGCAAGGCCGCCGCCTGCAGCGAGGGTGATGCCGCTGGTGCTCCCTATGATGTGATCGTCCTCAACGGCGCCACCGAGATGACGCCGGCAGGGCTGCTCGGGCAGCTCAAGGAGGGCGGGCGCCTGGTGGGGGTCTCGGCCGAATCCAGACCGCCGCGAGCCATGATCGTGACCCATACCCACGGCGAATTCGGCCATCGGGCGCTGTTCGATGCTGCAGCCCCGGTCCTTCCCGGGCTGGAACGCGCCGCCGCCTTCGTCTTCTGACGGCCCGATTGACGGCTTTCGCCTGTTAAAATCCCGTTCTGAATCAGAAGTGTGGCCGGGATGCTGCACGTAAAGAGTTTCCACTGAGAACCGCCCTCAGGTGGTTCCGTCGCGCTTGACCGCGTCCTATGTTGCGGCGGGGCAACGACTCCACTCGGATACGGTAACCAGGCTCGCGGGCACGAGCGTGGCGTTAGAATGAACGGAATTTTTGGATGCATGGGGTGAAGCTCTTCACCGGAGCAGCGGCTTCGGTCCTGTTGCTGGCACTTGCCGGGCCGACGCCTGCCTTGGCGGATACGATCGAGGCTGCGCTGGTGCGCGCCTATCAGAACAATCCGCAGCTCAACGCGCAGCGCGCCCAGGCGCGCTCGACCGACGAGAACGTGCCGCAGGCGCTGTCGGGCTACCGCCCCAAGGTCAATGTGACCCTCGGCACCGGGTATCAATATCAGGATATCCAGGCGGTGCAGAAGGGCGCGTCGCTCCACAACCCCGACCCGTTGCAGCCCAACAGCGCCAGCCTGACCGTCAACCAGACGCTCTACAACGGCAATCAGACCGCCAACAGGACACGTGCGGCCGAGAGCCAGGTCTCGGGGTCCCGAGAGGCGTTGCGTGTGCTCGAGCAGACGGTCCTGCTGCAGGCCGCCACGAGCTACATGGACTACCTGCGGGATTCGGCAACTCTCGAAGTTCAGCGCAGCAACGTGCGCGTGCTCGAACAGACGCTCAAGCAAACGCGCGATCGCTTCAATGTCGGCGAGGTCACGCGCACGGACGTGGCGCAATCCGAAGCGCAGCTCGCTGCCGGCAGGACCCAGGCCCTGACCGCCGAATCGAATCTCACGACGACGCGCGCGAACTTCCGCCGGATCATCGGCAACGAGCCCTCGAACCTTGCCCCGGGCTCGCCGGTCGATCGCTTCCTGCCCGCGAGCATCGCCTCCGCGGTCAGTCTCAGCCTGGTGGAAAACCCCAATGTCACGGCTTCGATGTACGGCATCGACGTCAATTATCTGCAGGTCAAGATCAACGAAGGCGCGCTGCTGCCGACGGTCACGGTCCAGGCTGCTGTCAGTACGTCCTACCAGCAGACCCTGAATGTCTTCCGAACGAATACCGCGTCCGCGATTGCGACGGCCTCCGTGCCGATCTATCAGGGCGGCGCAGAATATGCGCTGATCCGCCAATCGAAAGAGAACCTGGCGCAGCAGCGCCTGAATCTCGAAACCACCCGCGACCAGACCCGCGCCAACGTCGTGCAGGCCTGGGGACAGTTGGAAGCGGGCAAGGCGCAGGTGCAGTCCGCACAGGCGCAGGTCACGGCGTCCGAGATCGCGCTGAACGGCGTGCGCGAAGAGGCCAAGGCCGGTCAGCGCACCACGCTGGACGTCCTCAACGCGCAGCAGGCCCTGGTGAACGCGCGCGTTGCGCTCGTCACCGCCCAGCATGACCGCGTGGTGGCGTCCTATTCGGTGCTCAACGCGGTCGGTCGTCTCGCGCCTCAGGTGCTCGGCCTTGCGACCACGGTCTACGATCCCAGCGTGCACTACCAACAAGTCCGCGACAGCTGGGCCGGCGTGCGCACGCCCGACGGGCGCTAAAGTCCCGTAGTCATCCGGTCGGCCTCGCAAACAGCCGAGGTCGACCGGTGCTTTGCTTGCAATCGTCAAAATCCCTGACATAGCCTTATCAAGAAGATGCGGGTCGATTCGCCCCGCACCTGATGCCGTGTGCGTAAAGCATGAGTGCCGAGGGCAGGGGCGCACCGCTGTACGTTGAGCCGTGATCTGGGGACAAGTCGGGCTGTCGCGACGAAAATGTCGGGGCTGCCCATCCGGAACCGGCCAATCCTGTCGTGCTTGGTGTAAAACAACGCATGCGAGGGCGTTGAGGATGTGGAGTCGGAGATGACGCAGCCTGCAAAGGTCACAGAACCCTCGATGGAGGAGATTCTGGCCTCGATCCGGCGCATCATTGCCGACGACGAGGCCAAGCCGCCGCAGGCGGAGGCCGCCAAGCCCGAGAGAGCTGCGGCCCCCGCCGCGCCGCCGAAGCCGCAGGCGATCAACGACGTCCCGCCATCCAAGGTCGCGCCGGCCAAACCAGCCAGCGAGAAGCCTGCACCGCCTCCCGCCGCAAAGCCTGCACCGCCGCCGCCACCCGCAGCTGCAGCGGATGCATCCAACAATCAGGACGATATCGACGCGCTGCTGGCGGGGCTCGACACGGCCACGCCTGCGCCGGAAACGCGCGCTCCCGAGCCGGAGCCCGAACCTGAGCCCGACGTGCTGGAATTGACCGACGAGATGGCGATCGCGATGGAGCCGACGCCGCCGCCACCGCCGCCGAACTTCCGCAAGGTCGAACCGCGCGACGATCTCGAATTCGCCGAATCGCCGCCGCCGCGCCCGACGCCGCCGCCGCCGCCGGCATCCTATGCGCCCGTGGACTTCGATGCGCCGCCACTGCCGCCCCAACAGCCGATCCTGGCCCAATCGACGGTCTCGGCGGTCGAATCCGCCTTCAATTCCCTGGCCCATACGGTGCTCAGCAGCAATGCGCGGACGCTGGAGGATCTGGTCAAGGAGATGCTGCGTCCGATGCTGAAGTCCTGGCTCGATGACAATTTGCCGGGCCTCGTAGAACGCATCGTGAAGGCCGAAATCGAGCGGGTCTCACGCGGCGGCAGATGAGGACGGCCGTAGAGCCCTCATAAAGCCCCGCTTGTGCGTCATATTCGGCCCCCGACCGGACCGGAAAGCCCTGTTGCCGCTGGCTTTCCGCTGACCTTTCCGTTGACTTGGACCCCGCACGCGGCTTTCTAGCACCCCCATGATCGAGAAAAATTACCAGCCCGCCGATATCGAAGCCCGCATGTCCGTGGTGTGGGAGGACAGCCTTGCCTTCAAGGCAGGCCGCCCCGACCGCCGCGACGCTGTGCCTTTTACCATCGTGATCCCGCCGCCGAACGTGACGGGCTCGCTGCACATGGGCCACGCCCTCAACAACACGCTCCAGGACATCCTGTGCCGCTTCGAGCGCATGCGCGGCCGTGACGTGCTGTGGCAGCCCGGCACCGACCATGCCGGCATCGCCACCCAGATGGTGGTCGAGCGGCAGCTGGTGGAGCGCCAGCAACCCAGTCGCCGCGAGATGGGCCGCGAGAAGTTTCTGGAACGGGTCTGGCAGTGGAAGGCCGAGAGCGGCGACACCATCATCAACCAGCTCAAGCGGCTCGGCGCGTCCTGCGACTGGTCGCGCGAACGCTTCACCATGGACGAGGGCCTGTCCAAGGCCGTCATCAAGGTGTTCGTCGAACTCCACCGCGACGGCCTGATCTACAAGGACAAGCGGCTGGTGAATTGGGACACCAAGCTGCTCACCGCGATCTCCGATCTCGAAGTGCAGCAGACCGAGGTCAAGGGCAGCCTGTGGTACCTGCGCTATCCGATCGAGGGCAAGATTTTCAACCCCGAGGATCCCTCGAGCTTCATCGTCGTTGCCACCACGCGCCCGGAGACCATGCTCGGTGACACCGGCGTGGCCGTGCATCCCGACGACGAGCGCTATCAAAAGCTGGTCGGCAAGCACATCATCCTGCCGCTGGTCGGCCGCAAGGTGCAGATTGTCGCCGATGACTATTCCGATCCGGAGAAGGGCTCGGGCGCGGTCAAGGTGACGCCGGCGCATGACTTCAACGATTTTGAAGTCGGCAATCGACACGGCCTGCGCCGCATCAGCGTGCTCGACAAGGAAGGCTGCCTCGATCTCCTCGACAACGAGGATTATCTGCGCGATCTGCCGGAAGGCGCTTCGCAATTCGCCGAGGAGTTTCACAAGGTCGACCGCTTCGCTGCGCGCAAGCGCATCGTCGAACGGCTGGATTCGTTCGGCTTCGTCGAGCGGATCGAGCCGCACACCAACATGGTGCCGCATGGCGATCGCTCCGGCACCGTGATCGAGCCGTACCTGACCGACCAATGGTACGTCGACGCCAAGACACTCGCAAAACCGGCGATGGCGGCGGTGCGTTCGGGCGAGACCACCTTCGTGCCGAAGAATTGGGAAAAGACGTACTTCGAGTGGATGGAGAACATCCAGCCCTGGTGCATCTCGCGCCAGCTCTGGTGGGGCCATCAAATCCCGGCCTGGTACGGGCCGGACGGCAAGGTGTTCGTCGCCGAGACCGAGGAGGAGGCCGTCAGCCACGCGCTCGGCTATTACGTCGAGCAGGAGGTCATCACGGTCGAGCAAGGCCGCGAGATGGCGCTCGACCGCAACAAGCGCGAGGGCTTCATCACCCGCGACGAGGACGTGCTCGACACCTGGTTCTCCTCGGCGCTGTGGCCGTTCTCGACCCTCGGCTGGCCCGAAGACGCGCCCGAAGTGCAGCGCTACTACCCGACCAACGCGCTGGTGACCGGCTTCGACATCATTTTCTTCTGGGTCGCCCGCATGATGATGATGGGCCTGCACTTCATGAAGGAGGTGCCGTTCTCGACGATCTACATCCACGCCCTCGTTCGCGACGAGAAGGGCGCCAAGATGTCGAAGTCGAAGGGCAACGTCATCGATCCGCTCAACCTGATCGACGAATATGGCGCGGACGCGCTGCGCTTCACGTTGGCCGCGATGGCGGCGCAGGGGCGCGACATCAAGCTCGCCACCAGCCGTGTCGAAGGCTATCGCAATTTCGCGACCAAGCTCTGGAATGCCTCGCGCTTCGCCGAGATGAATCATTGCGCCGTGCCCGAGGGTTTCGAGCCGGCGAAGGTCAAGGAGACACTGAACCGCTGGATCGCGCATGAGAGCGCGCACACCACGCGCGAGGTCACCGAGGCGATCGAGGCCTATCGCTTCAACGATGCCGCAGGCAGCATCTACCGCTTCGTCTGGAACGTCTATTGCGACTGGTACGTCGAGCTCGCAAAGCCCGTGCTGCTCGGCCCCGACAGCCCCGCCAAGGATGAGACCCGTGCGATGGTCGCATGGGCGCGCGACGAAATCCTGAAGCTGCTCCACCCCTTCATGCCCTTCATCACCGAGGAGCTGTGGGAGGTGACGGCCAAGCGCGACGGTCTGCTCGCGCTGGCAGAGTGGCCGCTGAAGCCGACCGCGCCGACGCCGGAGCAGCTTGCGATGCTCGCGGCGACGACGGGGCCGACCGACGCGCTCGTCTCGCCGGCCTGGGTGCTGCCGATCTTCGACCATGCCGACTTCACCGATCCCGCGGCCGAGGCCGAGATCGGCTGGGTGATCGACCTCGTCACGCAGATTCGTTCGGTGCGCGCCGAGATGAACATCGCGCCCGCAACGCTGACAGCGCTGGTGCTCGCGGGCGCCTCGGCCGAGACAAGGGAGCGCGCGCCGCGCTGGAGCGACGTCATCAAGCGCATGGCGCGGCTGTCCGACATCTCCTTCGCCGACCGCGCGCCTGACGGCGCAGTCCAGCTCCTGGTGCGCGGCGAGGTGGCCGCGTTGCCGCTGAAGGGCGTGATCGACGTCGCTGCTGAAAGCACGCGCCTCGACAAGGAGATCGGTAAAGCCGATGCCGACATCAAGCGCGCCGAATCCAAGCTGGCCAACGAGAAATTCGTCGCCAACGCGGCGGAAGAGGTCGTCGAGGAGGAGCGCGAAAAGCGCGAGGCCGCGCTCGCCCGCAAGGCCAAGCTGCTGGAGGCGCTGGAGCGGCTGAAGCAGGCGTCTTAGGCCTACTTCGGGAACGGCTTGCTCAGGAACTTCGAACCTTTGACGCCATAGCGCCAGGGCAGCTCGACGGCCTTGGTGATGCCGATCCGGATTCCAGTCGCAACCTCCACGTCGACCGTCCGCGCATGAAGCGCGATCGGCGGCCGGTCCAGCGGCAAGGCGTTGTGGGCGATGGTGATGCCGAGCGCCTCGGTCAATTTGCCCGGTCCCGAGCACAGCGCATGCACATCGGCCGCATGGCGCCGGCGGCGCATCGTCGCGATCCCATGCGTCGGCTCCAGCGCGCGGATCAGCACGGCGGCGGCCGAGCCTTCCTCCTCGCAAACGAAGTTCACGCACCAGTGGATGCCGTAGGAGCGGTAGACATAGGCAAAGCCGGGCGGGCCGAACATCACCTGGTTCCGCGGCGTCGGGCCGTTGTAGGAGTGCGCCGCCGGCTCGGTATGATGATAGGCCTCGACCTCGACAATGAGGCCGCCGACGCCGTCGACCAGCATGGTCGCACCAACTAGATCGTGTGCGACCTCGCGGACGCTGCGCGCAAAAAAGGCACGCTTCAGGGGCTTGCCGAGCCGTGGCGTGGAAGCTTTCGAGACTGGAGCCATTCGAGGTGAGAATCGCCTGAGAACAGAGCAGGATATTGCCCATATCTGCCATGTTCCCTGAAGCAGGGCGAGCCGGGTTGCGATGCGTGGCGAGACCGATTAGGTAGAACCCGAACAGACCGGACACCCCATGGTCGTTATTGTCGACACCATCTCGAACCCGCTGCGCCCGCGTCACCCCGAAAAGGTGAACCGCCCCGATTCCGCTTCGCCGCCGAAGCCGGACTGGATCCGCGTGCGTGCGCCCAACACCCGCGGCTATGCGGACACCCGCAACATCGTGCGCGCCAACGGCCTGCACACGGTGTGCGAGGAGGCGGGCTGCCCGAATATCGGGGAGTGCTGGGACAAGAAGCACGCGACCTTCATGATCATGGGTGACACCTGCACCCGCGCCTGCGCGTTCTGCAACGTCAAGACCGGCATGCCGAACGCGCTCGACGCGGCTGAGCCGCAGAATGTCGCCGAGGCCGTGGCCAAGCTTGGACTGGCGCACGTGGTCATCACGTCCGTCGACCGCGACGATCTCACCGATGGCGGCGCCGCGCATTTCGCCCAGACCATCCGCGCGATCCGCGCCGCATGCCCCTCGACCACGA
Source organism: Bradyrhizobium sp. 21 (assembly GCF_023073335.1). Lineage (GTDB taxonomy): Bacteria > Pseudomonadota > Alphaproteobacteria > Rhizobiales > Xanthobacteraceae > Bradyrhizobium. Next base: position 6,591 of record NZ_JADPJG010000024.1, on the reverse strand, counting down.
TCGAGATCCTGACGCCCGACTTCCTGCGCAAGGAGGGAGCGCTGGAAGTCGTCGTCGCGGCGAAGCCCGACGTGTTCAACCACAATCTCGAGACCGTGCCGTCGTGCTATCTGACGGTGCGGCCGGGCGCACGCTATTTCCATTCGATCCGGCTGTTGCAGCGGGTCAAGGAACTCGATCCCACGATCTTCACCAAATCCGGCATCATGGTCGGCCTCGGCGAGGAGCGCCACGAGGTGCAGCAGGTGATGGACGATCTGCGCTCCGCCGACGTCGATTTCCTGACCATCGGGCAATATCTCCAGCCAACCCGCAAGCATCACGCCGTGATGCGCTACGTGCCGCCGGATGAGTTTTCGTCCTATGAGAAGGTCGCCTACACCAAGGGCTTCCTGATGGTGTCGGCGAGCCCGCTCACCCGTTCCTCGCACCATGCCGGCGAGGACTTTGCGAGACTGAAGGCCGCGCGGGCCGCGACGGCCCGCTGAACCGCCATGCCCAAATTTTCGAGCAAGCGCCGTGTCGATCACAGCGCATCCGAGATGTTTGATCTGGTCGCCGACGTCGAGCGCTACCCGGAATTCGTGCCGCTGTGCAGCGCGCTGAAGGTCCGTCAGCGCCTGGCGAAACCCGACGGCACCGAGGTGCTGGTCGCGGACATGACGGTGTCGTTCAAGCTGGTCAAGGAAACCTTCACCAGCCGCGTGACGCTCGACCGCGCCAATCTGAAGATCCTGGTCGAATATCTGCAAGGTCCCTTCAGCAATCTGGAAAACCGTTGGACGTTCGAGCCCAAAAGCCAACAGGATGGCAATGATGTCTGCGACGTCGGCTTCTTCCTCGCCTATGAGTTCAGGAGCCGCATGCTGGCGCTGCTGATGGGCTCGATGTTCGACGCCGCTTTCGCGCGGTTCTCCATTGCGTTCGAAAAGCGCGCGGACGCGATCTACGGACGGCGGAAGTTGGCGTCGTCGTAGCTTGTCGCAACTCTTTTGTCCCGGACGCGGTGCAGCGCGCAGCGCTGCTCCGCAGAGCCGGGACCCAGAGTGCCGCTAGGATGGGCCTCGGCTCTGCAGCGCACCGCTGAAGGAGCGCTGCGCTGCGTCCGGGGCACGAGCCTCTTACTTCAATCCACCGCCTTCACCACGTCCGGCGGCTGCGAGGCGTAGTACGCCGCGGCGGCCTCGATCTCCTGCGGCGTCATCGCACGCCCGATGTTGCGCATCTGCTGGCTGATGTCGTTGCGGCGCTCGCCGGATGCAAAGGCCTGAAGCTGCGCCTTCAGATAAACCTCGGACTGTCCCTCCAGCCATGGGCTGCCGGTCTTGTTGTCGAGGCTGCCATGACAGGCGCCGCAGGGTGCGATCCCGCGCATCGGAGCGCCGTAGATGACGATGTTGGGCTTGGGCAGAAGCGGCGTCGGATGATAGGCCGGCAGCCGCGGCAGATAGGCGTAGTAGTTCGAGAGATCGGCAATCTCCTGGTCCGTCAGATTGACGGCGAATGGCGACATCACGGCATTGGTGCGCGCGCCCGAGCGGAAATCGTGCAGCTCCTTGTAGATCACGGCCGCATACTGGCCGGCGAGGTTCGGCGAATCCGCGCGGCTGATCCCGGTCGGGCCGTGGCAGATCGCGCAGCGCTGCGCCAGTGTTGCGCCGCGGCCGATCGCCTCCTGGCTCGGACGCGACAGGGTGCGGGAGGTCAGCACGACTTCCGACAACCGCTTGGTCTGCTCGGGCGCGGTGACACTCGCCGCGCGCTGTGGGACGCCGGCGGCGCTGCAGATCGCGTCCCAGACGTTGGCGAACTGGACCCAGGGCTGCGCGAAGGGCAGCACGACGAAACCGGCAATCGCCGTCACGACCAGGATCGCTGCGGTGATGCCGACGCCGACGGTGAAATGCCTGTTGCTGAACGTGAACAGGTCGCGCGTGCTCATCACTGCGCTCCCACATAGACGGCCGGCACCGAGGTGCCTTCACTCAGCGCCAGATTAAGGATCGGATAGCCGTAATTGGTTAGCGTCAGCGCGATCATCAGCGCCACCCACAGCGCATGCGTGTTGAGCGCGACCGGCACCGTTGCAGGCTGGTGCACGGCAATCGCGAAGCGATACGGACCCGCGTCAACCTGAGGCGCACGCATGCCGCGCGCCAGGATGACGATGAACATGATGCCCGACGCCAGCAGGATGAAGCCGCCGATTGCAGAGAGGGTGACCGAGAGCGCCTGCGGCGCGATCGCGGGATCGGCGAAGTCGAAATAGGCCATGCGGCGCGGCATGCCCAGAATACCGACCCAATGCCAGGGAAAGGTGGTGACGATCATGCCGATGAACCACAGCCAGAGCTGGGTGCGGATCAGGCGGATATCAATCAGCTCCCGCCCCGTCAGATGCGGCCACAGATCATAGGCGATCACAAAATACATGATGACGATGGCGCCGCCAAAAATCAGGTGGAAATGGCCGGTGATCCACTGCGTGTTGTGAATGGAGGCGTCGAGCTGGTAGCTCATGTTGATGAGCCCGCCGGCGCCACCGAAGCCCAGCATGACGAACGAAAACGCGAGCGCCAGCATCATCGGGTTGTCCCAGGGCAGGGCCCTGGTCCAGCCGAACATCCCGCGGCCGCCACGCAGGCGCGCGGCGATCTCGACGGAGGCGCAGATCGTGAATACGGTCAGCAGCGTCGGCAGCGCGACCAGCGCAGTGAAGGCCGAATGGATGAACTTGAAGCCGGCACCGACCTGCGGATCGGCAAAGGTGTGATGCATGCCGATCGGCATCGCCACCACCAGGAACAGGATGAAGGAGATCCGCGCCATGCTGTCGGAATAGACCCGGCCGCCGATCGCGCGCGGCACGATGGTGTAATAGGCGATGTAGGTCGGCATCAGCCAGAAATAGACGATGGCGTGCAACGTCCAGGAGAAGAATATGCGGGCGAGGCCCGCGTCGATCGTGGCCTTCAGCCCGGCCGCGACGGGAATGATCTGGAGCAACAGCTCGAGCGCCGCGCCGACCGCTGTCCAGGCCCACAGATAGGAGCCCGCGACATTGGCGAACATCGCCAGCGGCACCGGCGCGCCGGGATGGGCCTTTCGCCAGACGCGCAGATTGACCGACATCAGCGCGACCCAGACCCAGGAGCCGACCACGACCAGCACGACGCCGAGGTAGTAGAAAACGTTGCCGATCAGCGGCGGATAGAACGTGTAGAGCACCGAGGCGCGCCCCAGCGCGATCGGGATCACCGCCATGACGCTGCCGGCGACGATCAGCCAGAACCCGGCCCAGGCCCAGCGCACGCCCACCAGACGCTGCTCCAGCGCGGACTCGCTGATGGCATAGCCAAAGCCCATCGCGACCAGGGTCGGGAAGACATAGCCCATCACCGTGCCGTGCGCGGTCAGCGAGCGGTAATAGAGCTCGGGATTGGACAGCCAGGTGCCGATCGGGCTGCGGATGAACATCTGCCAGGCGCCGAGCGTGAGCGCGATGCCGAACACGCCGAAGGCCAGCCAGAAATGCGCGAGGATGAGCTTCCTATTGACCAACACAGCTCAGCCTCCCACTGCTCTTCGCGCGATCAGCAAATTCCGTCTTGTCGATCACCTTGACCTTGCCCCACATGCCCTCGTGGCCGAACGAGCAAAACTCCTGGCAGGGCATCAGATAGTCGCCGGCCTTGGTGAAGCGCATGAGCTGTTCGGAGATGTAACCCGGCACCAGCATGGTGTTGACGTTGGTGCCCTGGATCAGGATGCCGTGGACGACATCGGCGCTGGTGGCGCGCAGCGTGATCGGCGTATCCACGGGCACCACGATGCAGGCCGGCGTGAAGGAATATTGTTGGCCGATCGCGCGCACGGTCACATTGCCATTGGCCTCAAGCACGCTGCCGAGATTGCTTTCGACGAACTCGCCTGAGAGATGCAGTCGCGACGGATCGGTAGTCTCGACGCGCGGCTGCGGCATGGTCGCGCGATGAATGCCGGCGAACGCCGCCAGCAGCGCCATCATCACCACGATGATCACGGCGATGGTGCCCCAGCGCCGCTCGACGCGGGCCGCGACCTCGGCGCTGCTGTGGGTTTGCTCTGCGCTCATTGCAGCGACCCGCGCGGCAGGAAGACGAACAGATAGAAGGCGAACCACATCGCGACCACGCAGGCCGTGGCGATGCCGGCGATCACGATCGCGCCCGATGATCCCTGTGCCACGACTTCCTCGACGGCCTGGTCGGCGGCGGCTGGGCTGGTCGGCGGATCGGAATTGAACATGGCGGCCCTCAGTTCAGCGGTGCCGAGCGCAGCTCGTTGGCCTCGCGCGCCGAGACCGGCGTGCCACGATTGCCCCAGGCTGTGCGGATATAGGAGACGACGGCGGCAACCTCGTTGTCGGACAGGAGGCCGGCGAAGGGCGGCATGCCGTAGGGCGTCGGGTTGCCCTTGGTGCCCGGCGGATAACCGCCATTGAGCACCATGCGGATCGGGTTGACCGCCGACTGCATCTCGATCGACTGGTTGTTGGCGAGCGGCGGCCAGTGCGGCGGCTTGCCTTCGCCCTGCGGGCCATGACAGCTCGCGCAGTTCTTGTCGTAGACGGTCTTGCCGAGGCTGATCAGCAGGCTGCTCTCGGTGGTCGGCAGTGCCGAGCTCGCGGCCGGCGGAGGTGAGGGCTCCGCGATGCCCTTGAGGTACACGGCCATTGCCCTGGTGTCCTCGTCGTTGAGATATTGCAGGCTGTTGTGGACGACCTCGGCCATCGGGCCGTAGACCACGCCACGCATGGAGACACCGGTCTGGAGCAGGTCGGTGATGTCCTTGATGCTCCAGTCGCCGAGCCCCGCCTCACGGTTGTTGGTGAGAGACGGTGCGTACCAGTTCTGCATCGGGATCAAGCCGCCCTTGAAGGTGTCCGCTTGCGAGGTGCCGCCGAGCGCATTGATCGGCGAATGACACATGCCGCAATGACCGAGACCCTCGACCAGATAGGCGCCGCGATTCCATTCCACCGACTTGGTCGTGTCGGGCTTGAACTCGCCCTCGCGGAAGTACAGCGTGCGCCAGCCGAGGATGAGCTGGCGGTTGTCGTAAGGGAAGCGCAGCTCGTGCGGCTTGTTCTTCTGGTTCACCGGCGCGATCGAGCGCAGATAGGCGAAGATCGCGTCGCTGTCGGCACGCGTGACCTTCGTGTAGGAGGCGAACGGCATTGCCGGATAGATCAGCCCGCCGTCCGGGAAGCGGCCGTTGTGCATGGTCCTGTAGAAATCGTCCGCGCTCCATTTGCCGATGCCGGTCTCGGGATCCGGCGTGATGTTGGAGGTGTAGATCGTTCCGAACGGCGTCGGCATGGGACGGCCGCCGGCGAACAGGCGGCCCTCCGAGGCGGTGTGGCAGGCGGTGCAGTCGCCGGCGCGGGCGAGGTATTCGCCGCGCGTGACGACGTCATTGGCCTTGTCTTGGCTCTTGTCCTGCGCTTGCGCAGCCGTGGTCAGCGCGGCGAGGGCAAGGAGCGTGATCGCCAGTTTCGAACCCATCATCCGCCTCGTCAGTTGGGCTGGCTACCGCAGCCGAAGGGCAGCGCGTAGGTGCCTTTCGGCACGGGGGCCGGGCTGGCGGGGGCGGGCCGCGTCGCAAGCCAGGCGGCGACGGCGGTGACGTCGGCCTCGGTCAGGTGCCCGGCGACGAGCTGCATGCAGTCGGGCGATTTAGCCGTGCGGGTGCCGTAACGCCAGCCGCCGAGCTGGGCGCTGATGTAATTGGCGCGCAGACCCAGCAGGCCGGGGATTCCCGGCTGCATGCCGGTCAGTCCCGGGCCGTGGCAGCTCACGCAGGCGGGAATGCCGCGACCGGCGTCGCCGCTGGTGGCGAGCGCCTCTCCCTGCGCAAGGACGTCTTTGCTGACCTCGCTCGGCGAAGGCTGCGGCAGAGGCGGGTGCTCGCTGGCAAAATAGTCCGCCATCGCCTCCAGATACGGATCCGGCAGGAATTCCAGCAGATAGTTCATCGGCGGGTATTTGCGCCGGCCGCTGCGGAAGGCGAGCAGCTGGTTGTAGAGATAGCCGGCCGGCTTGCCGGCGAGACGCGGGAAATAGACGTCGCTGGTGCCTTCGCCCTTGTTGCCGTGACAGGGTGTGCAGGCTTCCACCCGCGCCGCCATGGTATCGGGCGGCTGGCTGGCCGTTTGTGCGGCCGCACCATTCATGCCAACGAAGGTTGCAATACCGACCAAGGTTGCAATGACGGCCAAGGCGGCAATGGCGATGGCCAGAGCAGTGTCGCGAGCGAACACTTTCGTCGCCTCCAGAAAGCAGGACCGGATCGATTCCTGGCCTCAACGTACAGAGGCATTGTTGCGCCAGTATAGTCGCGCGCAAGACGGGAAGGAAAGGACGACGTTTGGTCGCGTCTATGCGTCGCGCATAAAGATCGATTTCGACAAGATTGGCGTGCTTTCTTGAAAAGCAAACACAGGCTTGCAGTCTCGCGACGCATCTCGCCCGAGCTTTGCATCGCCTCGTACACCCTCATTGTCAGAGGGCGCAGGGAAGACCGGATGCCGGCCGGGCACCCACGGTCCAC
>NZ_JADPJG010000032.1 GCF_023073335.1 Bradyrhizobium sp. 21 | reverse complement strand
AGGGTGGCAAGAAGAATAGGGACCAGGCAAACCTCGGGCGAAACGCGCCGCGAGGCTGCGAAGGCGCGTCTGCGAGGCCGTAGGATGGGTAGAGCCCTTGCGAAACCCATCATGCTTTGGTGCGGACGAGAGCGCGATGGGTTTCGCGTTCGCTCTCCTACGAGCAATTGCGAGCGCAGCGACGTGTCCGCCGAAGCTTTCCCGGAAATCGCGTGCGCCTCAGCCCTGGCTCGCCACGCGCGCGCGGTCGAGATGTTCCTCGAGCTTCGGACGGTCGCGGGTGCGCTCGAAACTGGTGCAGAGCAGTTCGGTCTCCTCGAGCGAGACCGGGGCGCGATACAGCCGGCACATGAATTCTGCGGTCGCGCGTCCCTTGCCGGTGCCCGGGCCCCGTTCGGCGAGAAACATGCAGTCCCGGCAGATGCTGGCATCGAGCCGCAGATGTGCCGCGTCGAGGTGATTGAGGACCTCCCGCAGCGAGTCGCGCAGCCTGACGCACTCGTCCGTTCCGAGCGACGTGACCGCGTTCATCACGTGATTGATCGGATCGTGCTGGCTCAGGCATTTCTCGCCCTGCGCAGTGACGTGGAGCACGACGGAACGCTTGTCCTCAAGCGAGGGTTTCCGCACCAGGAAGGACTTGCTCTCCAGCGTCTTGACGATCTGCGACGCCGTCGCCCTGGTAGCGCCGATGAATCCGGCCAGAGCGGACGGCGTGCGCGAAAACCTGTTGGCGCGGCCGAGAAAGCGCAGCGCCATCCATTCCCGATCACGCAACCCATGCTGATTGCCTTCGAAATACCAAGCCCTCGCCGCTTGGACCAGCAGCTCGACGGCCTCTCGTGCCAATGGCATGAATTCCTACCTTGCCCCGGGAATCACGTCTGCGGCGCCCCGGAGCCGCCTTCCGTCGTTGCGCACGAATCCCTTGCGAGAAGCCGCACCACCCGCAATGTCCGACACATGGAGCACGCTCTTCTCTCGCGTGAAAGCACGGACTGCCCGGCCGCCGACTTGGACTGACTGGCACTGCAAGCTACGGCGCGGGAAGCGATGTTGCTGAGGGCATGCCAAGCGTGTCGTCGTCGCACGGGAGCCCGAGTTACCGTCGCCAGCAGACGATGGATCGGAGTAGTTCAACCGAAGCCCCTAAAGTTCAAGTCACAAGCAGACGTTTCTTATGCCCCACCGAAACGATGAATGAGCTTCTCAACAAAATCAAGTAGAGACCCTCTCCAAGACGGGATGTCGTCACAGGCGAATGTAACGTTCAAGACAATCTCGCTGCTAGGTACACATGATGGTGATCGCAATACGCTGTCCTGCAAGCATGTACGCAACTATGCGACAGTTTGATTGCACGGCACGTTGCTGTCCGTGGTTGATGCAAATTGATTGAAGCTTGTGCATGACGACGATGTGCACCGACTTGTCATCCACAACTTGTGGGTTCCCTCAGGAGAACTCGTTGGAATTGCACGCGCCGGTTGTCCGGGCAGGGATCGCGGAAATCGCCGGCTCAGTCGCTTTAGGCGCGATCGTCTGATTCCCTCGCCCGAATGGTGGAGGCGTGTCGCGACGAAAACCGGGGGCGGCCGTGCACGCGCATGCGCTGGAAGCGTGGCGGCATGTGCAATCGCCTGTCGAAAACAACGAGCAAGGAGCGAGCGCGGGGTCGCGCGCCGTCTCAGCCTGTGACTTGCTACTCGCCCTTGAGCATGTCCCGCAGTTCGCGGAACGGATCGGCGCTTGGCGGAGCGGAGGCGTCCTGCCGCATCGCGCCGTAGATTCTCGGTACCATGTCGACCGCCTGGTCGAGACCCGAATCGCGTCCTGGCTGGTATCCGCCCATCAGGCGAAGGTCGCGCGTATCCTCGTATTTGGCGATCATGGTGCGCAGCTTGCTCACCAATTCGCGTTCTTCGGGGTCCCAGACGTTATGGGCGAGGCGGGAGACGGAGCCCAGAACGTCCACAGCAGGATAGCGCGCCTGGTCGGCGATGTGCCTGGAGAGCACGATGTGCCCATCGAGCGTGCTGCGGATGGTGTCGGCGATCGGCTCGTTGTGATCGTCGCCGTCCACCAGCACGGAGAAAATCCCGGTGATCGTCCCGGATCCCTCCTCACCGGGTCCGGCGCGCTCCAGAAGGCGCGGCAGATCGGTGAAGACGGTGGGCGCGTAGCCGCGCGCGACCGCGGGCTCACCGGCCGCGAGCGCGACCTCGCGGGCGGCGTGGGCGAAGCGGGTGATCGAATCGACCATGAGCAGGACCGATTCGCCCCGGTCGCGGAAATATTCGGCGACCGCCATGGCCGTCTTCGGCGCCAACCGCCGCATCATCGGGCTTTCGTCTCCCGTCGACACGATTGTGACAGCCCGGTGACGATCGGTGCCCAGCACGTCCTCGATGAACTCGCGCACCTCGCGGCCGCGCTCGCCGACCAGGGCCAGCACGACGGTGTCAAAACCCTGACTGCGGGCGAGCATCGCAAGCAGCGTCGACTTGCCGACGCCGGATCCGGCAAAGATGCCGACGCGCTGGCCGGCGCAGATCGGGGCGAACAGGTCGATGACGCGTACGCCGGTGCGCATCGGCTTGTGGACGCGCGCGCGCTTCATGGCCGCAGGCGCCTCCGCCTCGGCCGAGACCGCACGCGATCCCGGGGTGAGGGGGCCCTGTCCGTCCAGCGGCGCCCCGAGCGCGTTGATGACGCGGCCCTTCCAGCTCGGATCGGGCGCGAAGGACAGTGGCGGCATCCGGTAGGCGACCGAGCCGAGGCCGCCGGCGAACTGCCGGTCGAACGGCTTGGCGATGATGCCCTCGCTGTCGATCCGCACCACCTCGCCGATCTGGGGCTTACCGCCGGAGTTGACGCCGATCAGTTCGCCAAGCCTGACGAAGCGCGACAGGCCGGAGACGCGGAAATGCGTCGGCGCGATCTCGGAGATCGCGCCGCTGACGCTTGCCAGGGGAGTGCTCTGCTGAAGCTCCAGCAGCGCCCACTCAAGTTGCCGAAGAGCGTTCAAGGAAACCGTCCAACCTCATTGCGCGCGATGCGCAGTCTACTTGCCGGGTTCGCCCAGCGTCCGGATTGCGTTCTGGAGCGAGCTCTCAGTGCCCTCGATCATCGAATTGGTGCCGTCGAAGGCCCGCGAGGCCGCGATCAGCTTCGTCAATTCCATCATCGGATTGGCGCCGGAGCCCTCGACATAGCCCTGCTTGAAGCCGTCGCGGGAGAAATCGGCGATGGCGGTCGCGGGCCGGTCGGGCGTGACGCCCGAATTGCCGTAGCGGTCGAGATTGGCGTCGGCGGGAATGTTGAACAGGCCGATGGTGCCGATCTCGTTGTTGTCCTGGCTGATTGCGCCGCTGCGCGCGATCGCGACCGGCCCGCCGTTCGGATCGAGCGTGATCTGCGCGCCGCCGGAATCGACGACGGGGAAGCCGGACACGGTCTGAAGGTCGCCGTTGGGGGCGATCTGGAGCCGGCCGTCGCGCGTATAGACCGTGCCGTTCGGGCCGGCGAAGGCGATCCAGCCCTGTCCGACGACGGCGACGTCGAGCGGATTGCCGCTCTCGGTGATGCTGCCCATCTCGCGCGAGATGATGTTGTCGCCGGGCGAGGAGAAGGCGACCGGGTTCGCGCCCGCCTTGGACAGCACGGTCTCGAACTTCACCACGTCGGTGCGGAACGCCGCCGTGTTGACGTTGGCGACGTTGTTGGCGATCGTCTGGAGGCGCTTTTCGAGGGCGACCTGCGCCGACAATCCCACATAGAGAGCCGATTGCATGACTTACTTCCCGAACCGGATGGACTGAAGCTTGGTGAGCATGTCGCTATCCATGCCGGCTATCGACGACGCGCCGCCGATCAGGACCAGCGCGGGGTTGGTCGAGTTGCCATTGTTGATGTCGTTCTGGGCCTGGGCGGCATCCCACATCGCGGCGAAGCGCTGCACGAATTTGGTGACCTTGGCCGGGTCCTGGAAATCGGCGAGGTTGAGCTTGCTCGTGATCAACTTGGCCTGGGCGTCGATGTTGGCCGCGCTGATGGTCGCCGGCAGGCCGAGCGCGGTCTGGACCACTTGCGTCAGCGCCTTGTCGGCGAGGATCTGGTACGAGGTGGTGACGGTGGAGGCCTTGCGGGTGAAATAAAGCGCCAGCCGCAGGCCCTCGTTCTGGTCGCCGGCTTTCTCCTCCATCGTCTGCGTGACGTATTGGGTTGCGACGCCGGTCGTGGCCGCGGCGGCCTGGGTCGCTTGGTCGCCGAGCGCGGCGAAATTGAAGGCGGCGGCGAATTGACGGTAGCGGGCGTCGGTCAGCTTGTTGGCGAAGCTTTTGCTGTCGGTGATACCCTCGGTCAGCACCTTGCGCATGAACGCCTTGGCATAGGTCATGTCGCTGAGCCCAAAGGCCTTCATCGCGTAGGTGTAGAGGCGATAGTCCTTCAGGAAATCGTCGATCGTCTTCACGTTGCCGATGTGGCTGAGGAAATAGTCGGTGTCGCGGCTGACATCCGGCTGCGTCGCGACCTGCGTCAGCGACTTGCCCATGTCCTTGGTCAGTCTGGTGTAATCCGCGATGGTGGATAGCATGGCACGCGCCCCTCTGGCCGCTCTTGCGACATCGTCCCAAGCTGCCGCGAATTGCTTGCGCGGGGCTGGCGAGGGGGAAGCCAGCCCCGCGCAAGGCTCGCCGACTAGATATTTCCGATGGGTTCGGTGATGGAGCGGCGCGTTGGGCAGTCTCGTGGGGATCGTCATCACGGTAGCGGCACTGCTGGGCGGATTTGCCGCCATGGGCGGGCATCTGGCCGTGCTCATGCAGCCGTGGGAGTTCGTGATCATCATGGGCACCGCGGCCGGCACCTTCATCATGGCCAATCCCTGGAAGACGGTCGTGGATACCGGGCTTGCATGCGCGCAGGCGGTGACGGGCGCGGTGCCCGGTCAGCGCTACTATCTCGATCTGCTCGGCGCGCTCCACGCGCTGATGCGGGAGCTGCGGGGTAAGGGCCGCAACGAGGTCGAGGCGCATATCGACGATCCCGCGTCCTCCGAGATCTTCAAGGCGTTCCCGAGCGTGCTCGGAGATCCGTCGCTGCTCCAGTTCATTTGCGACTATGTCCGCCTCATCATCATGGGTAACGCGCGAACGCACGAGATCGAAGCGCTGATGGACGAGGAGATCCACACCATCGTGAAGAGCAAGCTGACGCCCTACCACGCGCTGGTGGTGGTCTCGGAGGCGTTGCCCGCGCTCGGCATCGTCGCCGCGGTGCTCGGCGTCATCAAGGCCATGGGCGCGCTCGACCAGTCGCCGAAGCTGCTGGGCGGCTTCATCGGCGCCGCCCTTGTCGGCACCTTCGCCGGTATCTTCCTGTCCTACGGCATCATTTCGCCCTTCGCGATGAAGGTCAAAATGACGCGCGAAAAGCGTTGCCGGCCCTATATCATCGTCAAGCAGACGCTGCTGGCGTTCATGAACGGCGCCATGCCGCAGATCGCCGTCGAGCACGGCCGCAAGATGATCGCGAGCCCCGAGCGGCCCTCGATCGACGTCGTCGAGAACGAAACGATCGCGGGCCCCAAGGTGGTCGTGACCGAGGCTGAACCGAAGGCTGCACGCGCATGATGGCGGAAGACCTCGACGTCGATCAGCGCAAGCAGCTGCCGAACTATCTGCTGGACGCCGCCGGCATATCCATCGAACGCATGCCGATGCTCAATGTGATCTTCGATCGCATGGCGGCATCGTGCACGGACAGCCTGCAGCCGATCGCCGGAACGCCCTGCTATTTCTCGGTCAACGGCATTACCAACGACCGCGTCGGCGACATCATCAAGGACTACGAGGCGAACGCGGTTGCGGCCGTGCTCTATGCCGAGCAGTGGGATTCCCGCATCATCATCATGCTCGACCGCGACTTCGTGTTCACCATGGTCGAGGCGATGTTCGGCTCCGACGGCGCCGAGCCGCCGCTCGACGTCGAGCGCAGCTTCTCGAACATCGAGATCCGCCTGGTCCAGGCGCTGTTCGAGCGGTTCGCCAAGGCGCTGCAATCCTCCTTCGCCGGCACTTCCAACGTCACCTTCCGCGTGGAACGGGTCGAGACCGCCATGGCGTCGCTGGCAATCGGGCGGAGCGGCAACATGTCGATCTGCGCGAACATCATGTTGCAGGCACTCTACCGCGGCGGCCAGATGTTCCTCATCATTCCGCACTCCGCGCTCAACCCGCTGAGGCAGAAGCTCGCGACCGTCGTCGTCAGCGACGGTCGCTCGGCCGATCCGCGCTGGCGCGAGCAGATGGAGAGCGAGGTACACCGTACCGAGGTGACGCTGAGCGCGGTGCTGGACGAGAAGATGGTGACGCTCGGCGACGTCGTGAAGTTCCAGGTCGGGCAGGTGCTCGAGCTCGAGGCCACGCCGCGCACGCTGGCTCGGCTCGAGAGCAACAACCAGGTGCTGTTCTGGTGTCAGATCGGCCAGCTTGATGGCTATTATGCCATGCAGGTGGCAGATCCCGTCGATCAGAAACGGGAGTTTGTCGATGATATCCTATCTCGTTGATGCCGTGCTGCTGATCGCGCTCGCCTTCACCAGCATGCGGGTGACCCGGATGCACCGCGAGCTGGCGCGGTTGCGCAGCTACCAAGGCGAATTCTCGACCATCGTCCACGAGACGGCGGGCGCCTTCGACACGGTCATCACCGCGGCGCATGACTCCACCGCGAATCTGGGCCGCCTCGCCAACGTGCTGAGCACGAAGATCGATCAGGCCCACGAGGCGATTGCGGCGCTCGATGCGAGGAGCGGGCTCGCATCCGCGGCGACCGCGGGCGGCGCCGACGTGAACAAGCATTGAAGCCGAAGCCGGCGGAACAAATTCGAACCGAACGTCACGGCGCTCCGGGGACGGGAATACCAAGAGGCGATACCAAATGGCGCAATCCTTCGACTATGAGTCAGCATCGGCGTCCGACGAGGGGAATGCCGAGCCGTCACCGCTGGAGCGGCTGGCGGAGATCGCCGCGCGCACCGCGGAGGAGACCGGCAAATTCGCCAATGTTGATGCCATCCTGCGCATTCCTGTGACCATGCAGGTCGTGCTGGGATCGGCGACCATTCCGGTGGCAAACCTGATGAAACTCGGCCGCGGCGCGGTAGTTCCGCTGGACCATCGGGTCGGCGAACCCGTCGACGTCGTCGTCAACGGCCGCATCGTCGCCCGCGGCGAGGTGGTCGTGGTCGAAGAGGACAATTCCCGCTTCGGCGTCTCGCTCACCGAGATTGTCGGGCCGTTGGGGCAGGGTGATACCTGACCATGGCGGCACAGGTCGGCATTGCTCCCATGAAGCAGCGAGGCGTCGCCACGCTGGGCGGAACGGAGAAGGTCGCGGCACTCCTGCTCGCCATGGGCCGGCAGGCGGCCGCGAGCGTGCTCGCGCAGTTCGAGCCGCAGGATATCCGCACCGTCACCAAGGCCGCGGCCGAGCTGCGGCCGATCACCGCGCAGGAACTCGAAGCAATCGTCGAGGAGTTCGCCCAGCAATTCTCGATGGGCGCCAACATTCTCGGCACCCTCGGTGGCCTGGAAGCCGTGCTCGGCGACGTGCTTCCGGCCGACCAAGTCTCGGCGATCATGTCGGATCTGCTCGGCAATTCGAGCCGGTCGGTGTGGGACCGCGTCTCGTCGGTGTCGGAAAATTCGCTCGCGAGCTACCTCTCCAAGGAGCATCCGCAGACCGCGGCGCTCATCCTGTCCAAGGTCAAGCCGTCCTGCGCCGCCAAGGTCATGAGCCAGCTGCCGTCGAGCCTGCGCAACGAGCTGATGCGGCGCGTGCTCAGCCTCAAGCCGATCGTCGACGACGCCATGAGGGTGCTCGAAAAGACGCTGCATGAGGATCTGACGCTGAACTTCGCCCGCAACCTCGGCGCGGACACCTACGCCCGCGTCGCCGACATCATCAACAAGATGGAGCGCGGCCACATCGAGGACATGCTGAAGAGCCTGTCGGAGAAGCGGCCGAAGTCGGCCGAAGTGCTGAAGGAGCTGCTGTTCACCTTCGACGACGTCATCAACCTGGCGCCGAAGGCGCGCACCATGATCTTCGACCAGGTACCGACCGATCGCATCGTCGTCGCGCTGAAGGGCACCGACAAGCATTTCCGCGAGTTGATCCTGTCCTCGGTCGCCTCGCGCGTCCGCCGCGTCGTCGAGCACGAGCTCGCCATCGGCGAGCCGTCGAACCAGCGCGACGTGCTGGAGGCGCGGCGCGTGATCACCGACCTCGCGCTCGACCTCGCGGAAAAGGGCGAAATCGAGCTCAACCCCGACCAGGAGGATGAGCTGGTCTTCCGCTGACCGCTGAACAGGCATGGCAGACAACGATCAGGAGAGCAAAACAGAAGAGCCGACCGAGAAGAAAGTCCGCGATGCTATCGAGCGGGGCAAAATTCCGGTCTCTCGGGAGGCTTCCATCTTCGCCTCGATGGCCGCGTTGATGGCGATCCAGATGTTCCTGATCGGCCAGGGCGTGCAGCAATTGACGCCGACGTTGAGGAGCTTTCTCGACGATCCCGCCGGCTTCCCGCTCGGCACCGGCGCCGATGCTCTCAATCTTCTCACAATGGTGGGCCTCGAGGCACTGCGATTCCTGGTGCCGCTGGTTGTGATCCTGGCGGTGTTCGGACTCGCTGCCTCGCTGCTGCAAAACGCGCCGAGCCTGGTGCTGGACCGTATCATGCCGGACCTTTCGCGCGTCTCCCCGCTCGGCGGCTGGAGCCGGCTTTTCGGATCGCAAGGTCTCATCGAATTCGGCAAGTCGCTGTTCAAGCTCGCCACGGTGACCATCGTCGTCGCCTTCGTGCTGCGCTCGTCGGAAGCGAAGGCGTTCGAGGCGATGTACACCGACCCGGTTGCGCTGCCGGAGATGATTCTCAACATCGCCATGCGGATCGTCTCGGCGATCTGCATCGCGACCATCGTCCTGGTCGCAGTCGATCTCGCCTGGGCGCGCTTCCACTGGCGTCGCGAGCTGCGCATGACGCGGCAGGAGATCAAGGACGAGCACAAGCAGGCCGAAGGCGATCCGCTGATCAAGGCGCGCCTGCGCTCGCTGGCGCGCGACCGCTCGCGCCAGCGCATGATCGCCTCCGCATCGCGCGCGACGCTGGTGATCGCGAACCCGACGCACTTCGCGATCGCGCTGCGCTACCAGCGCGAGGAAAATCCGGCGCCGATCGTCGTGGCCAAGGGCATGGACGTGATTGCTCTGAAGATCCGCGAAGTCGCCGAGCAGAACCGGATTCCGGTGATCGAGAACAAGGCCTTGGCGCGCGCACTCTACGAGGCGGTTCAGGTCGATCAGGTGATTCCGGCGGAGTTCTTCCGGCCCGTCGCCGAGATCATCTACTTCCTGCAGTCCAAGCAGGCGCCGCGGACCGAGAAGGTCCAGTAGAATTCCGAGGACGACGTCTCGCGCATCAGCCTGACGAAAGCTTGCTCCCCTAAGCTTCTCCCGTCTGAACCAGAATGGTGCTGCCGTGGGACCGCTTTATCTCTTCGAACTCGCATCGTCGCAAGCGCGGTACCTCGAGCTCCGGCAGTCGACCATCGCCACCAACGTCGCCAACGCCAACACCCCGGGCTTCAAGGCGCGCGATGTCGAGCCCTTCAACAAGGTGCTCGACGGCATGCCGGTGAGGCTCGCGACGACGTCGCCGTCGCACATGCAGCTCTCCGCGACCGAGAGCGACACGCGGGCGACCGCGAAGAAGGATAGCTGGGAAGTGGTTCACTCCGGCAACTCCGTCAGTCTCGAGCAGGAAATGATCAAGGGCAGCGACGTCAGTCGCGACTACTCGATGAACTCGGCGGTCGTGCGGTCGTTTCACCGCATGCTGCTGTCGAGCGCGAAGACCTGAGGTGAACTGACATGTTGGACGCACTGCAATCTTCATTGACCGTCGCGAGCTCCGGGCTCGAAGCGCAATCGACGCGCATGCGCATCGTCTCGGAGAACCTCGCCAACGCGACGTCGACGGGGCGCGCCGCCGGCGCCGATCCCTATCAGCGCAAGACCATCACCTTCGATGCCGCCATGGACCGCGCCTCCGGCGCGCAGCTGGCGAAGGTCAAGGAGATCGGGGTCGACACCTCGCCGTACCGCGTGGAGTACGAGCCGGGGCATCCCGCCGCCGACAAGGCCGGCTATGTCAAGCTGCCGAACGTCAACATGATGATCGAGATGGCGGACATGCGGGAAGTCAACCGGTCCTATGAAGCCAATCTCCAGGTCGTGAAACAGGTGAGGTCGATGCTGGGCATGACCATCGACCTGCTGAGGAGCTGACAATGCTTGAAGCGATTTCATCCACCGCGATTTCCGCCGGGCAGGCGGTGAGCCATGCGACCGAGGCGCAGGCCATCTCGCCGGCGGCGACCCCTGCGATCCAGTCCGGCGGCGATGTCGGATTTGAATCGGTGATGAAGCAGGTGACGACGGACGCGATCGGGACGCTGAAGGCCGGCGAAGCGGCGTCGATCTCGGCGATGCAGGGCAAGGAATCGACGCGTCGCGTCGTGGAGGCGCTGATGTCGGCCGAGCAGGCCTTGCAGACGGCGGTCGCGGTTCGCGACAAGGTCGTGCAGGCCTACCAAGAAGTCGTTCGTATGTCGATTTGATCTGAAGGAATCACACTGTGAAATCGCTTGCCATCGCGGCCACGGGCATGAACGCCCAGCAGACCAACATCGAAGTCATCGCGAACAACATCGCCAACATCAACTCGACCTCGTACAAGCGGGCGCGCGCGGAATTTACCGATCTGTTCTACCAGATGGACCGCATGCAGGGCGTCGCGAACACCAACGGCTCGTCGCCGATCCCGGAGGGCGCCAATCTCGGCCTCGGCGTCAAAACGACGGCCATCCGCAAGCTGCATATCCAGGGCGCGCTGACGCAGACCGGCAACCCTTACGACCTCGCGATCAACGGCCGCGGCTGGTTTCAGGTGCTTGGCCCGAACAACGAAGTGCAATACACCCGGGCTGGCTCGTTCAGCCCCAATCCCAACGGTCAACTCGTCACGACCGACGGCTATTTGCTGGACCCGGCAATCACGGTGCCGCAGGGAACGGTCCAGGTCACGGTCAACCAGACCGGGCAGGTGTTTGCCAAGCTGGATACGGAAGTGAACCCGCGGCAAATCGGCCAGCTCAACCTCGCCAACTTCGCCAACGAGGCCGGCCTCGAGCCGCTGGGCAGCAATCTCTATCGCGAGACCACCGCGTCCGGCACGCCGGTCGTCGGGCTGCCGGGCGATTCCGGCTACGGCAAGATCAATCAGCAATATCTCGAGGCCTCGAACGTCGACCCAGTCAAGGAAATCACCGAGTTGATCTCCGCGCAGCGCGCCTACGAAATGAATGCCAAGGTCATCCAGGCCTCGGATGAAATGGCCCAGACGGTCTCGAAGGGCATGCGCTAGTTCCGGTGTATCCATGTTGAACAGGGTAGGCTTGATGGTGCGCGGGTTGGCCGCCGTGCTGCTGGTTCTCGTCTCGGCGCGGGTCGCCGCGGCCGAGGAGAAGCGGCTTCCCGTGCCGGCTGTCTCGATCCGCGCCGGCGAACTGATCCGGGACGACATGATCACAGAGCGCGCCTTCGCGCCGAACGTGCTCGGCGTCGCCATGTTCATCGAGGGACGGCAAATCCTGGTCGGGCGAATGGCACGGCGCGCCTTGCTGCCGGGTCAGCCGATCCCGACCAATTCGGTGGAGGATCCCTGGACGGTCGCCCGCGGCGCGATGGTCAAGGTCGTGGTCGAAGACAGCGGCCTGTCGATCGTGACTTACGGCGCAGCGATGCAGTCGGGTGCGCCCGGCGCGCTCATCCCGATTCGAAACACCGATACCGGTGTGATCATCAGGGGGGTCGTTCAGCCCGACGGCAGTGTCAAGGTCGTGGACGGGTCATGACCAGATTCCTGCTTGCGCTCGTCCTGCTCGTCTCCGCCGTCAGCGCCCAGGCCGCCGTCCGCATCAAGGACATCGCGGACATCAAGGGATTGCGCGAAAACCAGATCGTCGGCTATGGCCTCGTCATCGGCCTGAACGGCACTGGCGACACGCTTCGCAATGCGCCGTTCACGGAGCAGTCCCTGCAATCGATGCTCGAGAACATGGGCATCAATGTCAGGAACGAGACCACGAGCACCAACAATCCCCCGCGTCCGACGACGTTGCGCACGCGCAACGTCGCGGCCGTGATGGTGACGGCGGACCTGCAGCCTTCGATCGGTGCGGGCGAGCGCATGGACGTGACCGTGTCGTCGCTCGGCGATGCGACCTCGCTGCTCGGCGGCACGCTGGTGATGACGTCGCTGCGCGCGGCGGACGGTGCCGTCTACGCGGTGGCGCAAGGAGCGGTCACGGTCGCGGGTTACAGTGTCGGAGGTCAGGCCCAGAACGTCAGCCAGGGCACGCCGACCGCGGGCCGCATTCCGAACGGCGCGCTGGTCGAGCGCGAGGTGCAGGGTAGTCTCCATGAAATGGAGTACCTTGTGTTGGAACTGAAGAACCCCGATTTCGTCACCGCAACGCGAATTCTCGACGCCATCAACCGCTACGCGGGCGGACGCTACCGCGCCCAGATCGCCTTCGAACGCGACTTCCGCACCATCGTACTGTCGAAGCCGCGCCATATCGGTCCGGTCCGCTTTCTTGCCGAAATCGGCGAGCTGACGGTCGAGCCGGATACGCCGGCGCGGGTGGTGATCAACGAGCGCACCGGCACGGTGGTGATCGGACGCGACGTACGAATATCGACCGTCGCCGTCACGCACGGCAATCTGACGGTCCGCGTCACCGAGCTTCCCGTGGTGTCGCAGCCGGCGCCGTTCTCGCGGGGACAGACGGTGGTCGTACCCCAGACCGTGGTCGAGGCCAACGAGGCCGGATCGCAGGTGGCGATCCTGAGCGGCGTCGATCTCCAACGCCTGGTGCGCGGGCTGAACCAGATCGGCCTGAAGCCGTCGGGCATCATCGCGATCCTCCAGGCGATCAAGACGGCCGGCGCCCTCCAGGCCGATGTCGTCGTGCAATGATGCGCAAGCGTCGTGCAAGCTTGGTCGCTCAATGCTCAGGTCTTGACCGAGAATCGCACGCGGCCCGATGTTGAAGCTGGATCACAAAGCCCTACTCCTCCTCCTGATCGCGGTGTTCGCGCTTGCGAGCGCATCGCCCGTGCTGGCGCTGGATGAGGCCAAGCCGTCGAAGCCGCTCAACCTGCTGTCCTTCGCGCGCGCCCGCGCGCCGGGACCGCAGAAGCCGATTTCGTCGATCCCGAGCGACAATGCGGCGATCCGGGCGACGGCGTGGGCGACCGAAGACGCAGGGCCCGCGACCACGGGTGCAGTGCCGGCTCCCGAGAAGCCCGCGCCGGCACCCACAGCCGCGCCAATACGACCGGTCAAGCCCGCCAGCGTCACGGCGCCGCCGAAGCCTGCGCCGCCCCAGGCCGCTGCAACCGCGGACAACGAAGTCGCCCTGTTCTGCAGCAACGTCGCCGACCCCGCCGTCGATGCAAGGCTGGCCTGGCAGCTCAAGGAGCTGGAGAAGGCCGAGAACCAGTTGCGCGAGCGGATTGCCGAGGTCGAGGCCAAGCGCGCCGAATACGAGAAGTGGATGGCGTTGCGCGACGACTTCCTGAAGAAGGCCGAAGCCAGCGTCGTCGAGATCTACTCGCGCATGAAGCCGGACGCTGCCGCGACGCAGATCGCCGGCATGGCGGACGAGACGGCTGCGGCCGTGCTCGCAAAGCTGAGCCCGAGGAGCTCGAGCGCAATCTTCAACGAGATGGAGACGGGGCGCGCAGCGCACCTTGCCGATCTGCTCGGCGGAATGCGTCGGGTGGATGACGGAAAGACCAGATAAATGAAGCTGCCAATCCTCATCCTGTCGCTGTTATTGCTAGCCGGGTGTTCCCACGATCCCGCCGAGATCCTGACCGGCCCGAGCCTGTCGCCCGTGGGCAGCGGCCTGAGGACGCAGGCCGATCCGATCCCGGTGACCCCCCGCATGCGCACGCCCGTCAGCTACCGCTCGACCTGGGACGACGGCACCGATCTCTACCGTGATCCCCGCGCTCGCCGCACCGGCGATGTGGTCACGATCATCATCTCGATGCAGGACAAGGCCAAGCTCGACAACAAGACCGACCGCTCGCGCGATTCGCAGATCAAGTTCGGCCTCAGCTGGCTGATGGACGTCGCGGGATGGCAGGACAAGGGCTCGACGAACGCCAATCTGAACACCAATACCCAGATCAAGGGCAACGGCCAGATCGATCGGACCGAGGACATCAAGCTGTCGATTGCCGCCATCGTCACCGACGTGTTGCCGAACGGCAATATGATGATCAGCGGTTCGCAGGAGTTCAAGGTCAACACGGAGATGCGCGTGCTCAACGTCGGCGGTATCGTGCGTCCACGCGACATCTCGCGAACCAACACCATCTCATACGAGAAGATCGCCGAGGCGCGCGTGGCCTATGGCGGTCGCGGAAATCTGTCAGACGTGCAACAGCCTGGATGGGGACATCGGATCTATGACGCCGTGGCACCATTCTGAAAGCAGCGACCGTCGGGCCGCGTCGCGAGGACAGGGGACGTCATGCGCCTGATTGCGGCCATCATGGTGCTGACCCTGATCGCGATCGGCGTGGGCGCCATTGCCGGCCTGCATCTGTTTGCGGCCGCCGAGCGCGTCGCCGATGCGAAGAAAACCGCCACGCCGCCACCGCTTGCGACGAGCTACGCGGGCAGTGCGCGGCTCAGGAAACTGTCCCCGATCGTGACCAATCTCGCCGCGCCGGCCAACAACTGGGCCCGCATCGAAGCCTCCATGGTGACCGATAGCATGAGCGACGAGGATGCCGGCATCCTGGCCGCCCACATCAGCGAGGATATCGTCACCTATCTGCGGTCGGCGACGGTTGCGCAGTTCGACGGCGCGCGCGGGCTTCAGCATCTGCGCGACGATTTGACCGAGCGCGCCAATATCCGCTCGTCGGGCAAGATCCGCGAATTGATCATTGAGACGTTGGTGATTCAGTGAAACTGAGAGTCCTGCTGCTCGCGTTGGTTCTGGTCGTGCTGCCCGAGGTGGCACTGGCCCAGATTCCGGACCTCAACTCGCTGCTGCCGCCGGGCAACGGCTCGACCAGCGGCCGGATCATCCAGCTGATGGCGGTGATCACCGTGCTGTCGGTGGCGCCGGGACTGCTCATCATGGTGACGAGCTTCACGCGCTTTGCGGTGGCGCTGTCGTTCCTGCGCGCCGGTCTCGGCCTCCAGACCACCCCGGCCAATCTGGTGCTGATCAGCCTCGCGCTGTTCATGACCTTCTACGTGATGGCGCCGACCTTCGACCGCGCCTGGGAAACCGGCGTCCAGCCGCTGATGAAGAACGAGATCTCGGAGGAAGAGGCCTATCTGAAGATCACCGACCCGTTCCGCGAGTTCATGCTGGCCCATGTTCGCGACAAGGATCTGCAGACCTTCGAGGCGCTCGCCGCGGAGAGCTTCCGCAAGAAGTTCGACGACAAGCGCGTCGACATGCGCGTCATCATTCCGGCCTTCATGATCTCCGAGCTCAGGCGCTCGTTCGAAATCGGATTCCTCATCATCCTGCCGTTCCTCGTCATCGACATGATCGTGGCGACGCTGACCATGTCGATGGGCATGATGATGATGCCGCCGACGATCCTCGCACTGCCGTTCAAGATGCTGTTCTTCGTGCTGATCGACGGCTGGAACCTGCTCGCCTCCGGACTGGTGCGGTCGTTCTCGTAAGCCGCGATCGCCGGCCGGCCGCCGGTTATGGTTAGCAAAGGGTAATGTTAACCATATGATATTGCTGCGCAATTCAAGCCGATCTTAATCTGCGGGCAAGATTCGGCGTGTTAGCAATGCGTCACGGCGGGTTGGACCCCACCCACGTCAGTCCAAAGGCATGATGCCGCCCCTCCGTACCGGTGAAAGCCCGGTATGTCCCCTCGTGAAAATGTAACGCGTACATCAAAGGGACATTCGCAATGTCAAGCCTGCTTACGAACTCGACTGCCATGACCGCGCTCCAGACCTTGCGGTCTGTCAGCTCGCAGCTCTCCACCACGCAGAACCGCATCTCCACCGGCCAGCGCGTCTCGACCGCTTCGGACAACGCCGCCTACTGGTCGATCGCAACCTCGATGCGCTCGGACAACGCAGCGCTCTCGGCGATCTCCGACTCGCTCGGCCTGTCGGGCGCGACCGTCGACACCGAATATACCGCTCTGACCACGGTCATCGGCGACAAGGACTCCGGCCTGACCAAGCTCCAGTCGCTGCTGGTCGAAGCCAAGACCGCCGGTATCGACCGCACCAAGATCCAGGCCGACATCACCCAGCTCCAGCAGCAGATGAAGTCGACAGCCAACTCGGCGACCTTCAACGGAATCAACTGGCTGAGCATCGACACCTCGACCTCGTCCACGGCTACGCCGACGAGCTTCAGCCTCGTGTCGTCGTACTCGCGTGTCGGCGGTACGCCCACCATCGGCTCCATCACGGTGACGACCGCCACCTACGCGCTCTACACCGTCGGCGGCGCATCCAAGACCGGCCTCCTGGACGCGTTGGCCGGCTCGACCGCTCCGTCCGTCGACACGATCAACATCAACACCATCGACGACTCGGCCGCCAAGCAGACCCTGCTCGATGGCTACATCGCGCAGGTCACCACTGCGATCAACTCGGTGGCCTCGGCCGCCGCCAATCTCGGTGCCGTCAAGAACCGTCTCGCGACCAACTCGAACTTCGTGAAGACCCTCATGGACTCGCTTGATCGCGGTGTCGGCCAGCTCGTCGACGCTGACATGAACCAGGAGTCCACCCGGTTGGCGGCCCTCCAGGTCCAGCAGCAGCTCGGCGTGCAGGCGCTCTCGATCGCCAACAACAGCAGCCAGAGCATCCTGTCGCTGTTCCGCTAAGCTTCAAACCATCCAGGGAGGGCCGCGCTTCTCGCGAAGCGCGGCCCTTTCGTTTTGGCGTGACGCCGCGCGCGCCTAATTTCGGCCGCCCTGTTGCGGCTGGGCCACAGAGCCACAAGCCTCGCACAAGCTTCGCACGCTAGCGTCTCCGTTACGACAGGTTGGGCATTAACCCGCTTTCAGCGGCCCAAAGGCATGACGCCGCCCTGTCGTACCGGTGCAAGTCCGGTATGTCCCCAGCACAATTCAATCTCCAAAGGGACATCAAAATGGGTTCTAGCCTCCTTACCAACTCCGCCGCAATGACCGCGCTCCAGACCCTCCGGTCTGTCAGCTCTGCCTTGCAGACGACCGAAAATCGCATCTCCACCGGCCAGCGCGTCTCGACCGCTTCCGACAACGCCGCCTACTGGTCGATCGCAACCTCGATGCGCTCGGACAACGCCGCGCTCTCGGCGATCTCCGACTCGCTCGGTCTGTCGGCCGCCACCGTCGACACCGAATATACCGCTCTGACCACGGTCATCGGCGACAAGAACTCCGGCCTGACCAAGCTCCAGTCGCTGCTGGTCGAAGCCAAGACCGCCGGTATCGACCGTACCAAGATCCAGGCTGACATCACCCAGATCCAGCAGGACATGAAGCTCAAGGCCAACTCGGCGACCTTCAACGGAATCAACTGGCTGAGCATCGACACCTCGACCTCGTCCACGGCGACGCCGACGAGCTTCAGCCTCGTGTCGTCGTACTCGCGTGTCGGCGGTACGCCCACCATCGGCTCCATCACGGTGACGACCGCCACCTACGCGCTCTACACCGTCGGCGGCGCATCCAAGACCGGCCTCCTGGACGCGTTGGCCGGCTCGACCGCTCCCTCGGTCGACACGATCAACATCAATACCATCGACGACTCGGCCGCCAAGCAGACCCTGCTCGATGGCTACATCGTGCAGGTCACCACGGCGATCAACTCGGTGGCCTCGGCCGCCGCCAATCTCGGTGCCGTCAAGAACCGCATCGCGACCAACACCGACTTCGTGAAAACCCTCATGGACTCGGTTGATCGCGGTGTCGGCCAGCTCGTCGACGCCGACATGAACGCGGAATCGACCCGCCTTCAGGCCCTCCAGACCCAGCAGCAGCTCGGCGTCCAGGCGCTCTCGATCGCCAACCAGAACAGCCAGAGCATCCTGTCGCTGTTCCGCTAAGCCGCGGCTTCGAAAACGACCGTGCTCCCTGAGGGAGCACGGTCCCCGCCGTGAACGGCGGATGCGACGGCGCATGACGCGCCCGAAGACCAACCTCCCGACGCCATACGTTGCAACCGTCCGACTGGTATCGCGTCCGGCGGTCCGTTGCCGACGCGCGCACTTGCGTCACGCAATCTCTGGTAAAATTGCAACGCCTCGCCTGCGAACCGACACATTCGTGTTCACGCGCAACCTTCAGACAAGGTTGGCAGCGGAGTGTCATCTACGTTCGCATTGGTACGAGGTCATATGCTGTTCAGTCGTGCGCAAATACAGCAACTGCTCAACAATCTGCTGGAGCTCGGGCCGCGACGCCTGATGGCCTTGGGATTGATCGGCTTTGCCGTTCTCGTCACCGTCGTCGGCGGCGCCTATTATCTGAGCCGGCCTGAATTCGAAACACTCTACACGGGCCTCAGCCGCGAAGACGTGACGCGCATGGGCGCCGCGCTGCGCGAGCAGAACATCACCTTCGACGTCAATACGGCCGGTGACGCCCTCTCGGTGCGCCCGAGCCAGACCATGCAGGCGCGGATGCTGCTCGCGGAGAAGGGGCTGCCGACCAGCGCTAATTCCGGCTACGAGCTGTTCGACAAGATCGGCTCGCTCGGCCTGACATCGTTCATGCAGGAGGTCACCAAGCTGCGGGCGCTGGAAGGCGAGATCGCGCGCACCGTTCAGTTGATGAAGGGCGTGAAGGCCGCGCGGGTGCACATCGTGCTGCCGGTCCGCGGCTCGTTCCGCGCGACGCAGCAGCCGCCTTCGGCATCGGTCGTGCTGCGCACCGACGGCGCGCTCGAGGCGCGCACGGCGCAGTCGATCCGCCATCTCGTCGCCGCCGCCATTCCGGGCATGAGTCGGGACAAGGTGACGGTGCTGGATGCTGACGGTTCGATGCTGCTGGCGGAAGAGGACGAGGCCACTGCGGCGCCGACCAAGATGGCGAGCCTCCAGAAGACCGTCGGAGGGATGGTGCAGGAGAACATCCGCAAGGCACTGACGCCGTATCTCGGGATCGACAATTTCGAGGTGAGCGTCTCCCCGCAGCTCTCCACCGACAAGCGGCAGACCAACGAGACCGTCTACGATCCGGAGAGCCGCGCGGAGCGATCCGTGCGAAACGTGCGCGAGAAGGAATCGTCGCAGAACGCGGACCGTTCGCAGCCGACCACGGTGCAGCAGAATCTTCCCGACCAGCAGGTGAACGCCGGCGGTGGCAAGAACTCCAACGAGGACAAGAGCCGCCGCGAGGACGTTACCAATTTCGAGGTGTCCTCCAAGACCACGACGACGGTGAGCGACGGCTATTCGGTCAAGAAACTCTTCATCGCCGTCCTGGTCAATCGCGGGCGGCTCGTCGCCGACCTCGGCGACAAGAGCAACCAGGCCATCGTCGACAGCAAGCTCGCCGAGATCAGCCAGCTGGCGGCCACGGCCGGCGGGCTGGACAAGGCCCGCGGCGACCAGATCCAGGTGACGGCCGTCGATTTCATCGAAGGCTCGCGCGAACTGGCGCCGGTGCCGCCGATCAGTTTCGTCGAGATGATCAACAAGCAGCTCGGCAGCGTCATCAACGCGGTCACGATCCTGGCCGTAGCTTCGATGCTGGTGTGGTTCGGACTTCGGCCCGCGGTCAACGGCATCCTGACCCACCGCGCGGCGCAGGAGCAGACCGAGGCGGCGGAAGCGGCCCAGCTCGAGGCCTCCGCCGCTGCGGCGGCCCTTGCATTGGCGGATGGCGAGGAGGCCGAGCTCAACCTCGTCGAAGACCTCGAAGGCAAGATGCAGCGAACGCCGCAGAAGCGGCTGGAGCAGATCGTCCGTCTCGATCAGATGCAGGCGGCAGCAATCCTTAAAGACTGGATGCGACGCGAGGAGGCGGCATGAACGCGGCAATCGGAAAGCTCCTGACGCAGTTTGACGCGAACGGGCGGGTCAAGTCGGCGCCGCCTCCGCCGCCTCCGAGGATCCAGGACGTGCTGACAAGGCCGAAGGAGGTCCGGCGCGAGCCTCAGCCTCAGCCCCAAACTCAATCGCAGCCGCAGCTTCAGTCGCCGCTTCCG
This sequence comes from Bradyrhizobium sp. 21, assembly GCF_023073335.1. Classification (GTDB taxonomy): domain Bacteria; phylum Pseudomonadota; class Alphaproteobacteria; order Rhizobiales; family Xanthobacteraceae; genus Bradyrhizobium. The sequence continues at coordinate 593,504 of NZ_JADPJG010000032.1, read as the reverse complement.
GCGCCGACGGCGGAAGCCCCGTCGGCCAATCTTCTGGACGATGCCTATCGGCGCGGCCATTCAGCGGGCGTAGCGGAGGGCGACGCCCGGATCGCCGAGGAACGCGTGCGTAGCGCGATCCGGCTCGGCGAGGAGCGCGCCAAATGGTCCGACCAGCAGGCGGTCGCGATCGTCGACGGCTTCGAGATGGCTTGCCGCGAGATCGAGACCAACATCGCGAGCTCCGTTGCGCGGATATTGCTGCCTTTCCTCGCCGACGCGGTCCGCGACAAGGCGATCGGGTCGCTGGTCGAGCAGATTGCGGCGCTGACCGGCAATTCACCGGTGCCGGTGTTCAAGGTCACCGGCCCGAGCGAACTGCTCGACCTCGTGAAGACGCAGTTGGAGAAGGCCCGGCGAACCGGCATCGAGTACGAGGCCGCCGATACTTTCGAGGTCCGCGTCGTGGCCGACCAGACCGTGATCGAGACACGGATCACGGCCTGGAGCGAACGCCTGAAAGAGGCGCGCCGGTAGCCCGTCATGAATGAGGTCAAATCAGAGCTCGTCATCATCCGTCGGCGGAGCGCCTTCGACGACGAGAAGTCGCATAGCGGCGTCTGGAAGATCGCCTATGCGGACTTCATGACCGCAATGATGGCGTTCTTCCTGGTCATGTGGCTGATCAATGCGCTCAACCAGGACCAGAAGCAGGTGGTCGCGAGTTACTTCAACCCGATCATGCTCGCGGAGAACGCGCCTGCCCCGAAGGGGCTCAAGGATCTCTCCAAGAAGGACCCAACCTCGTTCGAAGGCCAGGACGGCAGGCGTCAACCGTCCGGGCCGAGCGAGGAACGTCGCGGGGACTCCCCGACGGCCGAGAAGCCGCCCTTCTACGAGGAGAAGATCCTGTTCCGCGATCCCTATAAGACGCTCGCCGAGATCGCCAGCAGCGCGAACGAGGCCTCGGGCCAGCGGCGCGCCGGCGCTCTCACGTCGGCCGAAGAGGATGGTCTCAAGGGCGGCGATGCTTACCGCGATCCCTTCGATCCCGGCTATTGGAAGCAAGCGCCACATGTGTCCAAGGATGCCGATCGCATCATCGAGAGCGAGGCCAGGCCGAATGCGTCCGCGCGCGACGCCGCGTCCGGTGCAGGTCAGGGCGAGCCGCAGGCGCGCCGTGCCAAGGCGGACGACGCCGGCGGAAGCGTGGCTCCGAACAACGATGCGTCGTCCGCAAGCCTGTCGCCCCTGCTGCCGCCGGGACCCGCGCCGTCGCAGTCTTCACGCGAAGGGAGCGCGCAGCCGGGCGCCCAGGCCGGCGTTCAAGCCAATGCGGCCGCGCAGTCGCGTCCCAACGATACGGCAAAGGAATCTGAGCCGCGCGATGCCGCCCAAGCGCAGCAATCGACCGTCAAGCAGCTTCAGGCGGCGATCGCGGAGGCGCTGTCGGACATCAAGGCCGGCGCGGGACCGGTGGCCGAGGTGCGCCAGGTCGACGAAGGCATCCTGATCAGCCTGACCGACGACGCGAACTTCGGCATGTTCGCGGTCGGCTCGGCTGAGCCCCGGCCCGAGCTCATCCGCGTGATCGACAAGATCGGCCCCCTGCTGACCAAGCGCCCCGGGGCGATCATCGTCCGTGGCCACACCGACAATCGGGCGTACCGTTCGGAGACCTACGACAATTGGCGGCTGTCGACGGCCCGTGCGCAGATGGCCTATTACATGCTGGTCCGCTCCGGCGTCGATGCGCAGCGGATCGAGCATGTCGAGGGGTATGCCGATCGGCGGCCGAAGCTTCAAAACGATCCGGCGGCCGCGCAGAACAGGAGGATCGAGATCCTGCTTCGGGAGAAGCGTCCTTGAACAGGCTTCTCCGCCGCGCTGCGCTGCTGCTGCTGCTGCCGCTCACGGCGGCAGGCGCATTTGCCGAACTGGCACCGGCACCAGCTCCGGCCCCGGCGGCCTCGACATCGGGCGAGCCATATGAGCTCGTGCGGGCATTGCAGGCCGTGCAGGACGGCATCGCCAACGGCGATACCGCGGCGCATGGCAACCACATCGTGCTGATCCGGCAGATCGGCGAAAAATTTCTCGCCGCCGATCCGGGCGTGTGGAGCAACCCGCAGAACGGCCAAGCCGCCGTCATCTATTTGCTCAGCGGCGGCGGGCCGCAAATCGTCCGCAAGCTGCCGCGCGACAAGCTGAACGTCGACGCGCGGCTGTTCGACGGCGCGCTCGCCTATGTCGAGGGCCGTCAGGACGAAGCGCGCGAGCTGCTCAAGGACGTCAAGCCGCGGACGATTCCGTCGGGCCTGGGCGGACAGGTCGCGCTGGTCCAGGGCGCGTTGTTCGCGCGCGCCGAGGCATCGCTTGCGATCGAGCGTCTGGATGACGCGCGCCTGCTCCTGCCGGGCACATTGGTGGAGGAGGCCGCGCTGCGGCGCGAGATCCTGCTGGTCGGGCAGGCCGAAGACTTCGACAAGTTCGAGTTCCTGGCGCTGGCCTATATCCGCCACTACCGCAACTCGGTCTATGCCGGAGACTTCTGGCAGCGCTTTTCCACGGGCCTGACGCAATCCAGCCTCGCGCTCGACGAGCGCCGGTTTGCGCGGATCTCCACCCTGCTGGAGCAGATCGACCGCGCGAGCCGCCTCAAGCTCTATCTCGTGATCGCGCGCACCGCGATGGGGCGCGGAGGGCTGGCCGTGACCCGGCTTGCCGGCGAGCATGCGCTGACGCTCAGCGCCGACGCCTCGGCGGATCGCGAACGGGCGCATTTCTTTCGTGGCGTCTCGCGGGCGCTCACCGACGAATATGACGGCGGTCTCGCCGAGTTGAAGGCGCTTGACCGCTCGAAGCTGCCTGAGCGCGACATTCCCTTTCTGAATGCAACGATCCAGCTCGCACTCGACGTCCGCAAGCCGTTCGCGGGCGGATCCGCCGCCGTAGCCGACAAGCCTCCGGTCACGCCGGCGCGTCTCGATCTCGCGTCGTCGACCGCGACGCTCGCGCGCGCGCAGAAGCAGCTCGGCGAACTCGAACTCCTCACCAGGGATCGCCGTCCATGACCAAGCTCAGTGGAACCTCCGGACAGCTTTTCTCAGGCCTCGCCGAGAGCCTCAACGTGCGCGGGGCGTCGCGCTCCGGCAAGGGCGCGGGAGCCAAACCACAGGCGGACTCTTCGTTCAACGATCTGCTCCACACCGTCTCGAATCTCGCGAAGCGGGCGCTCAACGATGAGGGCAGCGACACGGCCGTGAAAGCCGGAACGCTGCGGACGCGCCTGGCGCATCAGAGCGGGAAGGACAAGGTGAAGGACGAGGCGGTGCACGAACGCACCGCGGCGGCCGAGGAGCCCGCATCCAGCGAGCCTACCGAGAAATCTACCGACAAGAAGACCGAGAAATCGTCCGAGAAACAAGGTCCCGCCGACCATACCGCGCAGGCCGACGTCCAGACCCGATCGAGCATTCCCGTGATCGTCGGGCAGGAGATCGCCGCCGGGTCGGTCGTGAAGCCGATGCAATTGCCGGTAGCCGACAAGAAGGACGCGCCCCCGCGGGATGAGCGGCCCTCCGCGACGAAACGGGAGGTTCAGGCCACGGGCGCGGCGAAGGCGGCCACGAGCGATCCCGTCCCATCTCCTGTGGCACCGACCGTCGCGCACGCGCAAGCCGCGGCTCCGCACGCGACGGCCAACGCCCAGGCGACGTCGACGCAAGGCAATGAACCATCGCCCAAGGCAATGCCCACGGCGCCCGGCTTCGAAGCCGTCGCGGCCAATGTCGAACGCGCTGCCAAGGCCTCGACGCGGGACGCATTGCCCGAGACGACCAAGGTCACCGTGGTCCAGCAGGAGACCCATCTGCCCCCGGCGCAGTTCAACGCTCCACAACAGATCGCCAATGCCGTTGTGGCCGAGCTGAAGGACTCTCCGGCACCGACGGCCTCTGCTGCTCCCGATCTTGCGGCGTCCCAGGCCAACGCGCCGGATCAGCCGCTCAAGATCCTGACCATCAATCTCGAGCCGCCCGCGCTCGGCAACGTCACCGTGCGCCTTCGTCTCGTCGGCACCGAGGTCTCCATCCACCTTGCCGCCGAGCGCAAGGACACCAGCCAGATGCTCGACCAGCAGCGCGATTCGATCCGCGAGCTGATGCAGTCGGCGGGCTACGTCGCCGACGTTGCACCCGTCCAGCACGGCTCGCTGGACGGATTCCAGAGCGGCTCCGGCCAGTCGCAACCGCAGCCCTCGGGCCAGCAACAGCCATCGTCGCAGTCGCAAGGCTCGTTCGACGGCACGAGCACGTCGTCGGGACAATCGGACGGCGGCGCGAAGCAGGCCCGACAGGAGCGCCAGTCCAACCAGGAGACGCGTCATGACCAGGACGTGGCGCCGCAGATTCGTCGCGGCCCTGTTTATCTGTAACGCCGGCGCCGCGGCAGCGGCGACCGACAATTCGCGCCCCTGCGAGCGCGAGATGGCGCGTGCGTCCCAGCAGCACGGAATTCCGCTCGGCATTCTCTACGCGGTCGGTCTGACCGAGACCGGGCGACGCGGCGCGCTCTATCCTTACGCGCTCGGCGCAGACGGCCAGACCGTGTTTGCCAAGGACATGAACGACGCGATCGCGAACTTTGAGGCCATGCGCAGCAAGGGGATCAAGCTGATCGACCTGGGCTGCATGCAGATCAACCACTATTATCACGGCGACAAGTTCGCCTCGGTGCGGGCGATGTTCGATCCCGCCAGGAATGTCGACTACGCCGCGCGCTTCCTGAAGGAGCTGAAGCAACGTGAGGGCAGCTGGACCATGGCGGTCGCCCGCTACAATGCAGGACCCAACAACCAGCCGGCGCAGAAGCGCTACGTCTGTCACATCGTCGCTCATCTCGTCTCGAGCGGTTTCGGCGCGTGGACCGACAAGGCGCGCTCGTTCTGTCAGCCCAAGGAAACCTGAAGCGACGACGTCAACGGACAATATCAAAGCTGTGCATGGTTTCCCATCATCAGCCCCGCGCAAGCAACAGCCCCCATTGTAACTGCAACCTACCAAAGGAGCCTATTTCATGAGCCTGTATGGTGTTATGCGCACCGGTGTTTCCGGGATGAGCGCGCAGTCCAACAAGCTGTCGACGGTTTCGGACAACATCGCCAACGTCAACACCACGGGCTACAAGCGGGCTTCGACCGAATTCTCCTCGCTGATTCTGAAGAGCGGCTCCGGCAATTACGATTCCGGCGCCGTCGAGACCACGGTCCGCTACGCCATCAGCGATGCCGGCAATTACCAGTTCACGACATCGGCGACGGACCTCGCGGTCCAGGGCAACGGCTTTTTCGTCGTGCAGGATCCGAACGGTAACAACTTCCTGACGCGCGCCGGTGCCTTCGTGCCCGACAGCACGGGCAATCTCGTCAACGCCGCCGGCTTCCAGTTGATGGGCTACAACATCGCGAACGGTGCCACGCCCACCGTCGCCGCCAACGGGTTCGGCGGCCTCCAGGTCGTCAACGTCAACCAGATGGCGCTCCAGGCATCGGCTTCCACCAAAGCGACCGTCGCCGCCAATCTGGATCCAAGTGCGGCAATCGTCGCTACACCGGCCGCGGCGGCTGGTCCGGCCAATTACACCTCGAAGACCTCTATCGTGACCTACGACAATATCGGCAACGCCGTAACGCTCAATGTCTATGCGGCCAAGACTGGCGCGAACACCTGGGATGTCGAGGTATACGATCCGGCGGGAGCTGTGCTGACGACGCACGGCGCCGCGACCACGTTCAAGTTCGACGTAAGCTCGACCGGAAAAGGCAAGCTGGATCTGGTAGGCCCGCCACCGAGCGCGACGGCGCTCACGGTGGCGATCCCCGGCGGCTCGGCTGCCTTCAAGATCGACCTGGCGGCCATGACGCAGGTCGCCTCCAGCTTCGACTTCAAGGCGACCGTGGATGGCAACGCCCCGTCCGCGGTGGACAAGGTGAACATCGACGACAAGGGCGTCGTCACCGCCGTCCTCAAGAACGGCACCACGCTGCCAAGCTTCCAGATCGCGCTCGCGAACGTTCCGAGCCCGGACCGCCTGACCCCCGAAGTCGGCAACGTCTACTCGCCGAACCTGGACTCCGGAAACGTGCAGGTCGGCCTCGCCGGCCAGGGCGGGCTCGGCACCGTCCAGTCGGGCGCTCTGGAAGATTCCAACGTCGATCTCGCGGACGAATTGACCTCGATGATCGAGGCGCAGCGCGGCTTCACCGCGAACTCGAAATCGTTCCAGACCGGCGCCGACTTGCTGGACGTCGTCGTCAACCTGAAGCGCTGAGTTCCTCGGCGCTCGTCCCCGGCAAGAGCAGATCATGAACCTTACCGCCGCCCTCGAATCCGCCCGCTCTTCGCTGATGACGTCGGGCATCCAGTCGTCGGTCATCTCGCGCAACATCGCCGGGGCCAGCGCCCCCGGCTATTCGCGCAAGCTCACCATGCTGGACAATCTTCCCGGCGCCGGGGTGTACGTCGCGGCGATCCAGCGCGCCGCCAGTTCGGGTCTCTACAGCAACGTCTTGATCGCGAACTCTTCGTCGGCCAAGCAGAGCGCGATCTATGACGGTCTTCAGAAGATCGCATCTGCCACGGTGGACGATACGGAGCTCGACCAGTCGCCGACGGCGCAGCTCAATGCACTGAAGAAGGCGCTCCAGCAATACGCCAACGCCCCGGACAACACCACGCTGGCGCAGGCGGCGGTCACGTCCGCCAAGGACATGGCGACGGCGCTCAACCAGGCGACCCAGACCGTGCAGACGGTCCGTGAGGGCGCGGATGCCGACATGAATACGTCGGTTCAGAATATCAATCGGCTGCTCTCCCAGTTTCAGACCGTCAACACCGCGATCGTGAAGGGTACGATCTCCGGCGACGACATCACTGACTACCTCGACCAGCGCGACAGCATGGTCTCCCAGCTGTCGCAGGAACTCGGCGTCACGATGTCGGTCCGCCCCAATGGCGACGCCGCGCTCTATGCCGACAGCGGCGTCGTTCTGTTCGACAAGACGGCGCGATCGGTGAGCTTCTCCCCGACCAACGCCTACACGGCCGGCACGACGGGCAATGCCGTCTACATCGATGGCGTGCCCGTGACCGGTGCCAATTCCGTCATGCCGCTCAAGTCCGGCAAGCTCGCGGGCCTCGCTCAGCTGCGCGACCAGGACACGGTCACCTATCAGAGTCAGCTCGACGAAATCGCGCGCGGCCTGATCAATACCTTCAAGGAAAGCGACCAGTCGGCTGTTCCGACGCTGCCCGACGTCCCCGGACTTTTTACCTATCCTGGCTCGCCTGCAATGCCGGCGAGCGCCACCGTTTCGGTCGGCCTCGCCGGCTTGATCAGCGTGGCCGCTTCGGTCGACCCGTCTCAGGGCGGCAACCCCAATCTGCTGCGCGACGGCGCGATCAGCGGCAACCCGGCATATCGATACAACACCGCCGGTAATGCCGGCTACTCGACCCGGCTGCAGCAGCTCATCGGCGGCATGGATGCGGCGCAGCCGTTCGATGCAACCACGCAAGGCAAGCCGAGCGGCAGCTTGATCGACTTCGCGTCGTCGTCGACGAGCTGGATTGAAAACCAGCGCAAGACCGCGGATTCCAACGTCACCTACCAGAAAACGCTGCTCGACCGCAGCACCGCGGCGCTGTCGAATGTCAGCGGCGTCAACATGGACGACGAAATGTCCTTGATGCTTCAGGTCGAGCGCACCTATTCGGCGTCGTCAAAGATCATCTCGACCGTCGACGAAATGCTGCAGAGCCTGCTGGCTGCCGTGGGGAATTAAGTCATGATGAGCGCGAACTACATCTCGACCCTGATGCTGTCTTCGTCGTTGAGGTCCTCGATCACGAACAATCAGGCCGCGCTGACCAAGGCCTCGAAGGAAGCCACCACCGGCCGCTTCGCCGATGTTGGCCTCGAGCTTGGTGCCACGACGGGAAGCGATGTCACCTTGCGGGCAGACTTCAGCTTCGCCGACCAGCTCGTCGATACCAACGGGCTCGTCGCGGGACGCCTGGACACGACGCAGAATCGGGTGACCCAGCTCGGCTCGACCGCAACGGACTTCCTCAAGGACCTGATCGCGGCCCGCAGTACCACTGACGGCGGGCGGATCATCCTGCCGCCTGCGTCATCCAACCTCCAGGATCTGATCGGCGCGCTTAACGTCTCCTATAACGGCTCGTATCTTTTCTCGGGCATCAACACGCAGAACATGCCGATCACGGCTTACACCGCGGGCTCGGCCAGCAAGAACAAGGTCGACGCCGATTTCCTTTCGGCCTTCGGGGTCACCCAATCCTCGGCCGGCGTGAGCGCCATTACCCCGGCGCAAATGCAGACCTTCCTCGACACCACCTTCGATTCCGAGTTCGCGAGCCCGGCCTGGAACACCAATTGGTCATCGGCCACCGACCAAGTCATGCAAAGCCGTATCTCCACGACCGAGATCGTCGATACGTCCGTTAGCGCCAACCAGACCGGTTTCCGCAAGCTCGCCGAGGCTTACACCATGATGGCGGATCTCGGGAACATGAAGCTGAACCAGGAGACCTTCCAGGTCGTCGTGGACAAGGCCATCGGCCTCGTCGGCAACGCCATCACTGACCTCGCTACGCTCGGCGGTGGCGTCGGCACGGTCCAGCAGCGGCTCACCGGTGCGACCGACAAGCTGAAGCTCCAGCAGGACATCCTCAACAACCAGATCGTCAAGATGGAGGCGGTCGATCCGACCGAGGCCTCGGTCCGGGTCAACACCTTGCAGACCCAGATCCAGACGGCGCTCGCGCTCACCTCGCAGCTCCAGAAGATCAGCCTCATCAACTATCTCTGAGCCATGGCTCCTTTGTAAGGTAGAGTTTTCCCGATGACGTTTGAAGCCTATGAAGCGATCGTCGACGAGAGCGGCTATGAGGCGCGGGGCCGCGAGCGGCAGGCGCTCAGCCTCGGCATCGACCGGCTCGAGCGGATCCAGAAGGGCCGCTTCAACCTCGAGGATCTGGTCGAGAGCCTGCTCTATGTGCGGCGGCTGTGGACGATCTTCATCGAGGATCTCGGCAATCCGGAAAACGGACTCCCGGAAAAGCTGCGCGCCGACATCATCTCGATCGGCCTGTGGGTCATCAAGGAGGCGGACCGCCTTCGCGAAGAAAAGTCGAACGACGTGATGCAGCTCATCGAAATCAACCGCCTGATCCGAGACGCTCTTCGATGAAGATATCCTTGCGGGCGGGCGAACGAGTCTACATCAACGGCGCAGTGCTGCGCGTGGATCGCAAGGTCTCCGTCGAGCTCGTCAACGACGTCATGTTCCTGCTCGAAGGGCAGATCATGCAGGCGTCCGACGCCACCACGGCGCTGCGGCAGCTCTATTTCATCGTCCAGCTCATGCTGATGAACCCGACCGACGTCCGGGATGCTTCGGCCCTCTACGGGCAGCATCACGCGGCCCTGCTCGCGGTGTGCGAGAGCCACGAGATGCTGGTCGGACTTGGCGCGGTCGACGAACTGGTCGGGGCAACCCGTTACTTCGAAGCGCTCAAGCGGATCCGGGCGCTGTTTCCGGTGGAGCAGGCCATCCTGGCCGGCGCCACGATCGATTCCCCATTCCAGGCTGCCTGAAAGCGGAGAGGCACATGAACGTCACCAGCGCGACCGATAGCACCAGCAAGTCGTCCAGTTCGACCAATCCCCCCACGTCTACGTCGAGCACCGGCGTCGACTACAACACGTTTCTTCAGCTCCTCATCGCCGAGATGAAGAACCAGGACCCGACCAATCCGATGGATACCTCGCAATATATGAGCCAGTTTGCGCAGCTCTCATCGGTCGAGCAGGCGATGCAGACCAATACCAAACTGGATTCGCTGCTGTCGTCGCAGTCGCTGTCGCAGGCCAACGGGCTGATCGGAAAGACCGTCAGCTTCACGGACGCGACCGGAGCGAGCTTCAGCGGCAAGGTCGCTTCGGTCTCCATCAATGCCGACGGCTCCATCGCGACCCTCGCGGACGGCACGAAAGTCGCGGTCGGGCCCGGTCTCACGATCAGCCAGTCATGAACGAACGAGACGCCCTCGATATCGTCCAGGCGGCGATCTGGACCATCATCGTCGCCTCCGGGCCTGCCGTCGGCGCCGCGATGCTGGTCGGCACCATCATCGCGCTGATCCAGGCCCTGACCCAGATCCAGGAGGTGACGCTGACCTTCGTTCCGAAGATCATCGTCATTCTCGTGGTCGTTGCCGTCTCCGGCTCCTTCATTGGTGCCCATCTCTCCACCTTCACCGAGATGGTCTATTCGCACATCGAACGCGGCTTCTGATCCTGATGGCCCCGGCCACCACCCCCGCGTAAGCTTTGCACGGCAGATTGCGGGCCGGATCCTCTGCCGGTGACTCATGGCCGATACGTTAGCTGCTAGCCTGCCGACCCCGCGACGATTGGGCGCCGACGCCTTTTTCGCAGGCGGCATCGTGGCCATGCTGACGATCCTGTTCCTGCCCATACCGCCGATCCTGATCGATCTCGGTCTCGCCTTCTCGATCGCGCTGTCGGCACTGATCCTGATGGTTGCCCTGTGGATCCAGCGGCCGCTCGACTTCTCGGCTTTCCCGACCGTGCTGCTGATCGCGACGATCCTGCGCCTGGCGCTGAACGTCGCGACAACACGTCTGATCCTGTCGCGGGGCGGGGAGGGCGAGCAGGCCGCAGGCCACGTCGTCGCCGGTTTCTCCAAATTCGTCATGGGCGGCGACTTCGTCATCGGCCTGATCATCTTCGCGATCCTGGTCACGGTGAATTTCGTCGTGATCACCAAGGGTGCAACGCGTATCGCCGAAGTCGGCGCCCGTTTCACCCTGGACGCCATCCCCGGCAAGCAGATGGCGATCGACGCCGACCTGTCCGCGGGCCTGATCGACGACAAGGAAGCGCAGCGCCGGCGCCGCGAGCTCGAGGAGGAGAGCGCGTTCTTCGGTGCCATGGACGGTGCCTCGAAATTCGTCCGCGGCGATGCCATCGCCGGCCTGATCATCACCGCGATCAACATCTTCGGCGGCATCATCATCGGCGTCACCCATCACGGGCTCACGCTGTCGCGTGCCGCCGACGTCTACACCAAGCTCTCGGTCGGCGACGGTCTGGTGACGCAGATGCCGGCGCTGATCGTGTCGCTGTCGGCCGGCCTGCTGGTCTCCAAGGGCGGCACCAGGGGATCGGCGGAGCAGGCGGTGTTGCGGCAGCTCGGCGGCTATCCGCGCGCGGTGTCGGCCGCCGCGCTGATGATGTTCGTGCTCGCCTTGATGCCGGGGCTGCCGATGCCGCCGTTCTTGCTGCTCGGCGGCGTCATGGCCTTCGTCGGATACTCGCTGCCGAGGCGGCAGGCAGCCCGGGAGCGCAAAGAGGCGGCACTCAAGGCCGACGAGCGGGCCCAGGCCGACGCCAAGGAATCCGTCAAGGAATCACTCAAGACCGCGGAGATCGAGCTGTCGCTCGGCGGCCATCTGTCGGTCCATCTGCTGGGCTCGCGCACCGAGCTCGGCCACCGCGTCGCCAAGATACGCAAGAAGTTCGCCAAGCAGTACGGCTTCGTGATTCCCGAGATCAAGCTCACCGACAATCTGTCGATCGACCCCAAGGGATACCAGATCCGGATCCACGACACCCGCGTCGCCCAAGGCGAGCTCAGGCTCGGCGAGGTGCTGGTGCTCGTCGACAAGGACGGCAAGCCCGACGTGCCCGGCGAAGAGGTGATCGAACCGGCCTTCGGCATGAAGGCGCTGTGGGTGACGGACGCCTTCACCGACGAGGTCAAGCGCCAGGGCTGCAAGCCGGTCGACAATCTGTCGGTGCTGCTCACGCATCTGAGCGAAGTGCTCAGGGCGAACCTCGCGCAGCTCCTGTCGTACAAGGACATGCGCGTGCTGCTCGACCGGCTCGATCCCGAATACAAGCGTCTGGTCGAGGATATCTGCCCGTCGCAGATCTCCTACTCGGGCCTTCTGGCGATCCTGAAGATCCTGCTGGCCGAGCGCGTGTCGATCCGAAATCTCCATCTGATCCTCGAGGCCATCGCCGAGATCGCACCCCATGTGCGGCGCTCCGAGCAGGTGGCAGAGCACGTGCGTACGCGTCTTGCCCAGCAGATCTGCGGCGACCTCTCCGACAACGGCGTGATCAACGTGATCCGTCTCGGCAACCGTTGGGACATGGCGTTCCACCAGAGCCTGAAGCGCGACGCCAAGGGCGACGTCGTCGAATTCGACGCCGATCCCCGCCTCATCGAGCAGTTTGCGACCGAAGCCAGCGCCGCGATCCGCAAGTTCACCGAGAACGGCACCAGCGTGGTGCTGGCGGTGACGCCCGAAGCCCGTCCCTACGTCCGGATGATTCTGGAACGGGTGTTTCCAACGCTGCCGATCCTGTCGCATGTCGAAGTCGCGCGCAGTTCCGAGATCAGGGCACTGGGAGCCATATCGTGATCGGCGGCCTCGCCGACAGCGTGCTGGTGACGTTCATCGTGTTCTGCCGCATCGGTGCCTGCCTGATGCTGGTGCCCGGCTATTCCAGCGTCAACGTTCCACCCCAGGTCCGCCTGTTCGTCGCGCTCGTCACCACGTTTGCGTTGACGCCGATCCTGATCGCCGTCCTGAAACCTCTCACGGACAACGCGGCGCCGCTGACGCTGGTGCTCCTGATCTGCACCGAGCTCGTGGTCGGTAGCGTCATCGGGCTCGGCGGCCGCGTCTTCTTCCTCGCGCTGCAGACCATGGCGACCGTGATGGCGGGCGCGATCGGGCTGAGCAACATCCCAGGCACACCGGTCGCTGACACCGAGGGGGCACCGGCCCTGGTGCCGCTGATCATGGCCTCCGTCACCACGTTGTTCTTCCTGACCGACCAGCACTGGCAGGTGCTGCGCGGGCTGATGAATTCCTACGACGTCTGGCAGCCGGGCAGCAAAATCGGCGGCAGCATGGCGCTCGATCTGCTCGTCGGCCGCCTGTCGGAGGCGTTCGTGCTGACGCTGCGGATCGCCAGCCCGTTCATCGTCTATTCGGTCATCGTCAACTTCGCGGTCGGCCTGATCAACAAGCTGACGCCGGCAATTCCGGTCTATTTCGTCTCGGTGCCCTTCGTGCTGTTCGGCGGCTTCCTGCTGCTCTACCTCACCAGCGACGAGCTCTTGACGCAATTCATGCTCGGCGTCTCGTCCTGGCTGGCGGAGTGATCGGTCATGACGTCGCGCGCGGACAAGCTCGGCCGGATGGTCTCGCTCGTGAAGCTCCAGCTCCGGCTGTCCGAATGGCAGCTCGCACATCTGCGGCAGCAGGAGCGCAGCTTGCAGGACGAGCAGGAATGGCTGGTCGGAACTCTCAACGAGGGGAAGCCGCCGGCGGGATCATCGAGCGAATCGATCGCGCGGCGCCTGGCCAGAACCAGCGTCGGCGCGCGCGCTCTTCAGGCGCAGGCCTCGCAGCAGCTCGACCAGGTTCGCGCGGAGAGCCGCCGTGCGAAGCAGCTCGAACAGGTCGCGAAGGCGGCGCTCGCCGACAAGCTTCGCGATGCCGAAAGGCGATCACTCGAGGAGATGACGGGTACAAGCCTCACCGTGCGCGAGTGGACGCCACGGCCAGCCAACCGGAACAAGACATGATCGTGACAGCGACACCCGACCTCGTTCTCGACGTCCTCGATGCCGCCGACCCGGTGGCGCAGCGCGCGGCGGCCGCCAAGCTCGACGCGCTGAAATCTTCCAATGTCGATTTCGCCGCCACGATGGACGCGGAGGTGGGCAAGGCCGCGGCCGCTGCCGATCAATCCGCCGCGAAGGCCGCCGAAGCGCAGTCGGGCGCGGTGAACGGGCCGCCGGTGCAGGTGATCAAGGCGCCGGCATCCGGCGAGGTGTACCGGAAGTTCGAAGCGTTCATCCTGCAGACCTTCGTCGAGACGATGTTGCCGAAGGAGTCGGAGGAAGTCTTTGGCAAGGGTACGGCTGGCGGCATCTGGAAATCGATGTTGGCGGAGCAGCTTGGTGCGCAGCTGGCGAAGGGCAAGGGCATTGGCATTGCCAAGCAGCTCGCTGCCGCGCATCCGGCCGTGCCGAACGTTACGGGCAAGGCCGGATGACGGTCCGGAATGAGTGACAGAAGTTGAAGGGTGAATTTGTTATGCAGGCACAAGAAGGCGCGGCGGCCCTGGTGATGGAACAGCCGATCGTGGACACCGAAGCGATGACGACGGCCGCCGTGACGGGCGATGCGCTGTTGCCCGTGCTGCTGCCGAATGTCGGTGGCGAGGTGGCGAGCGACGGCGCGGACGCGGCGAGATCGGACGAGGTGCGGGGCCTGCTTTCTGCGATCCGCCGGCTCGCGAGCATCGTCGAGGAGGAGACGGCCGCGCTCGCTACTGGCAAGAAGATCGATTTCGATGATTTCAGCGCCCGGAAGAGCCGCAGCATGCTGGAATTCGTCCGCCTGATGCGGGCACGAATGCATCTCGGCGGCGAGGTCGAGATCACCGAAGAGATCCAGCGGTTACGCGAGAAGCTCGAGCGGAACCGGTCCATCCTCGAAATGCACTACGACGCGGTGCGCGAGGTCGCGACCATCATCGTCAAGGCCATCAAGGATGCCGAGTCGGACGGCACCTATACCGGCCGCGCAGCACAGGACGGAAAATGATCAGACTCGTGCTGGCCGGACTCTGGGTATGCATTCTCACCGCGGGCACGAGCTATGGCGTGGCCTATTGGAAGGAGAACGGCAACCTGCTGCCGGCGAAGGACGAATTTCTCGACGGGCTGCAATACCAGAAGACGCGGGCGCTGAGCGTGCCCATGGTCGAGAACGGCAATGTGCAGGGCTACATCGTCGCGCGCTTCGTCTACACTGTGGAGGGGCGAACCATGCACCAGCTCAACGTTCCGCCGGAGCCGTTCGTCGTCGACGAGGCCTTCCGCAGGATCTATGCCGACGACCGCCTCGACTTCAGGAAACTCGCCCGCTACGACCTCTCCATCCTCACGACGGCCATCAAGCAGCGGGTCAACGAGCGGATGCAGGCCGAAATCGTCCAGGACGTCCTGGTTGAAGACTTCAACTACGTGTCGAAGGAAGAATTCCAGCAGAAGCCATAGAAACAGCCGGACCGGAAGCGCCGCGGCGACCGTACCGCCGCGCCCTGCGTTCGCCGTTTCCGTCGCCGAAAGTATAACGGCCTCTGCGAAGGTGGTTCGCAGAGGCCGTTGTCGTTTTCGCGGCAGTGCCCTGCCGTATCAGTTTCCGGCCGGATACGCCGCCGGGGCTGCATGCGCCCTGTTCAGGAGGATGCCGACCTCGTCGAGTTCCTGCATCGGCACCTCGATGGTCTCGCCGGCCGGGATGTTGAGGCGGTATCCGACGTAGCGCCGGGCCACGATCGCATCAAAGCCGAGGCGGTCACGGAGTTTCTTGCGCAGCTTGCTGACGTGGCTCTCGATCACGCTCTCGTCGAAGGTCGCCTCGAAGATGCCGTAGACCGCGTTGAAGATCTGCGTCTTGGTGATCCACTTGCCGTGGTTGCTGACCATATATTCGAGAATGCGCAGTTCGCGGCGGGGCAGGGTGAGGGCGTGGCCCGCGATCTCGGGGTCACGTCCGTTGAAGAAGACCTGGATCCTGGTTTCGCAGGGCCTCGGTAGTTCCCCAACCCGGCGGCGCGCGATCGCGGCCGTTCGGGCGAGGATCTCGCGGAGATGAATCGGCACGTGAACGACGTCATCGACGCCCGATTCGAACAGCTCCAGCGTGTTCTTGAGCATCTTCTGGCCGCTCATGGCGATGATGGGCGCCGAGGAGCGCTTGCGCATCGCCCGCGGCAGGCTTCCACGAGCGTCGCAATCCCCGAGGAGGAAGGCGTCCACCGCAGCCAGATCCGATTCACTCGCAGATTGCAGCCAGTCCCAGAATTCTCCGGAGGAGAAGCCGATCGACGATACGCCTTCGCGAACGAGCCCTCCAACGTAGCTGTTCGTGACGCTCTCGCGATCATCAACGATAATATACATCAGTCTTTCGCCCCTGTTTCGCACTTGTTGCGGCCGGTTCGTTGTTGTGATGCCCGGCTCGGCAACGGTGCTGTTTGACGATATTCCTTCCCGCGAACCGTTATTATGGTTTCGATATTCGCGGGCAGCCCTACGCATTCAGTGCCTGCGTCTCGCAGGCCTGCTACTTCGACTCGATACTGAACGCTTACTGCGTGAGGCCCGGCGGGTGTCTTACGGATCACCTCGCGGGGCGGATGAGAAAGCGACCTAGAACAGTTGCGCCAAGTTGCTCATCGCGTCCGAACGCCACTGCACTGTGTCGATCTCCTCGCCAACTGGCGAGAATCACTTGAGTAGGACCGTAACAATTGCCGATTTCCGATCAAGCGTGCGCAGCAAAGCGGTTGCTACACGTGCTTGATGCTGTTGGTTTGTTTCGAGTTGTTTCTTTGTATGTTCAATCGCATCAGATGATTTGAAATTTGAACTAGTTTTGCACCGTGACGGTCCTAAAGTTCCGCATCCCCGTATGATTGCAGCTATTTTGGGTGGTGCCGGCGTTCATGCACACTGAGGGGTTTTCAACCCGGGATTGACTCTCGTCGTCGTGTTCCTGCATGCGACAATTCGACTCATGTATGGCGAGGCGACTCCAGCTTGGCGAAATCTTGGCGAGTGTGTGTCTTTCGAGTCGCACTCTCGCCACGTGCATGACGCGTTTGACTCATGAGACGTCGCATCGCGCGCGATGAAAAGTTTTCGATGCGCACGGTTCAGGCAAGCTTCGGCAAATAACCTCGCCCTTCGATAGAGAGAACCGAACGGAGCATTCTCACATGTTGTCCGATGGACAAGCTCGTCCCAACGCGACCGCCGATGTTTCCGCAGCGGCGAAGCCGGCTGCGGAGGCGCGCGATGCCAGGGACAATGCCGCCAGGCCTGCTGCGAACAACAAGCCTGCTGCGGACACCAAGCGTGCATCGGCAGCAACGAGTGATGAAACTCTGGCGAAAGAGGCACTCGAGGGTCTGAAGCGCATTCGCGCCAAGGCGCGGCTCGACAAGATGGCGATACCCAAGCCGGCGCCGATCGTGATCAAGCCGGCGATGATCGTAGCCAAGCCGCCGCCGCCGCGTCCGACATGGGTCGCGCCGCTCGCAATATTGGCAGTCGCAGCGACCCTGGTGGTCTGCGCCTGCACCGGCGTGATCGCCTATCTCACCATGCAGCCTGCCCAGAGCAACGTCGCGGCCAACACGGAGATCCGGAATCTGCGCGAGACGGTGGCGCAACTACGCAAGCAGGTGTCGGGGGTGTCCGAAAATCTCGACGGCCTGCGCACCGCGGTCGATCAGTCGAGCAAGGCGACCAGTGACCGTTTTGGCCGTTTCGGCGAGAATTTGGATCGCATCGAACGGGTGAGCTCGTCCTCGACGGTGAAGCTCGACAAGCTTGCCCAGGCCCAGGTCCAGGCTCCGACGCCCGTCGCCGCACAGTCGCAGCAGCCAATGCCGATGATGGCTTCGGTCGCGGCGCCCGAGATCACGGGATCGGTGCCTCCGTCCGAGCGCAACGCGATGCCGCGGAAGACGATCAAGGGCTGGTCGGTCCGCCAGGCGTATGAGGGGATCGCGATCCTGCAAGGCCCGAACGGCGTCGTCGAGGCCGTGCTGGGACAGCAGGTGCCCGGCCTTGGCCGCATCGAGGAGATCAAGAACGAGAACGGACGTCTGGTGGTGGAGTCCAGCGGGGGCGTCATCTATTCGTCACGCAAGGCAACGCCCTGATCCACGGCCGCCTTCTATTAGCGGTGATGCTCGAAGCTGGTGCATAGCAGATCGACCTCCGCCTCCGCGATCGGCGCGCGAAACAGGCGGCAGCTGAACTCGGGGGTCGTCTTGCTGTCCGAGCCGGTGCGATCTTCGCGAAGGAAGATGCATCGGTTGCAGACGTCGGTATGGTGCCGCTGTTCGGCTGCGTCCGACTGATCCAGCACGTGTCGCAGCGCATCGCGGAAGCTGACCTTGGCCTCGTCCTCGAGGACGGCGATGGCTTCGACGAGGACGTTCACGGGGTCGCGCACCAGGAACTTCTTGCCCTGCTGTGTCACGCTCAACATCACCGACCGCTTGTCCTGGGCCGAGCGCTTGCGCTCGAGATAGCCGAGCCGCTCCAGCTCGCCGATGATGAACGAGGCGGTGCCGCGCGTGGTGCCGACGTAACTCGCGAGCGCCGACGGCGTCCGGGAAAACCGGTTGGCGCGGGAGAGGAAGCGCAGAGCCATCCACTCGCGGTCGCGCAGGCCGTGCTTGGTGCCTTCGAACCACAGGATTCGTGCGACCTGCTCCAACAATTCAATCGATTCACGAGCCAAATTCATTTCAGTTCCAGGTCGGATAAATCTTATTCGATTGAGCTTTTGGTAGCGCAATCTGGTTGGGCGAGAATGAAGCTCTCAGGCGGTCCTCCGTCCCGTCGCCGGGCGGCGGACCGCGTTCGGGAAGAGACCTCCGTTTCCGAGGGGGAACTTCCGGCTGTGGGAACTAGAGCGTCACCAAGAAAGTTCGAGTAAATCGCTCCGCTCAACCTTTCTGAAAAGTTCAGTCAAATGACTGCGGTTCGCGTGCGGATTCCGAGTCCATGCGATGGTCGCGCAACATGATGTGCCCTTACCACCACCGCAAAGCCCATTTGTTGCCGCGACACGCGTCGAATTGCGCGAGCAGGCGGATCGGCTGCGACTGGCGGCAGCGCAAGCCAGGACGAGAGAACCGCCGTTTTCGGTTAATGGTTGTTGCGTCGCAATGCAGCCAGGCGGTTAAAGCCGAAATACGATCGGTCTTGCGAATGCCAGAGGGTCGGCCGCGATCGCGCAAGCGAAGCGGTTCAGTGGCAAGCGCGCGGCGTTGGCCGCCATAGTCGACAACATGTTCGAAGCAGCCTCAGGGCAAGGCCCGAAAGCGTTGTGCTCGCAGGCTGGTGATTTGCGTTTCGCCGGCAATTATCGGCGAATGCGCCGCCTGAAGGATCAGGGCCAGACATCAGGAAGGATAGACCGATGAGCATTGAAACCACCATGACATCCGACGTCGTCGGGCTAACCAAGGTCGCCCCGGTCTCGCGTCGCGGATTCATGAGCGCCACCGCGGCCGTCGCCGCCGGCTACACGCTTGCGGCCGGGCCCGTGCGCGCCGAGGTGGTCACGACAGACACCAGCGGCCTCCAGGCCGGCGACGCCAGGATCAAGGTCGGCTCCGAAGAGATGCCCGTCTATTTCGCCCGTCCCGCCGGCAACACCAAGGCGCCGGTGATCATCGTGGCGATGGAGATTTTTGGTCTGCACGAATACATCAAAGACGTGACAAGGCGCCTCGCCAAGCTCGGCGCGTTCGCGATCGCGCCCGACTATTACTTCCGCAAGGGAACTGATCTCACCAAGATCACCGACATCAAGGACCTGCTGCCGGTCGTCAACGCCAAGCCGGACGCCGAGCTGCTGTCCGATCTCGATGCGACGGTGGCATGGGCGGGATCGCAAGGCGGCGACACCGCGAAGCTCGGCATCATCGGCTTCTGCCGCGGCGGACGCACCGTCTGGGAATATGCTGCCCATAGCGGCACGCTCAAGGCCGGTGTTGCCTTCTATGGCCCGCCGGTCGATGCGCCCAACCCGCTGTGGCCGAAGAGCCCGATGCAGCTCGCGCCCGAGATGAAGGCGCCGGTGCTCGGCCTCTATGGCGGCGCCGATACCGGCATCCCCGTCACCCAGGTCGAGCAGATGAAGGCCGCGCTCGAGCAGAACAAGAAGACGGCCGAATTCAAGATCTATCCGGACGCGCCGCACGGCTTCCATGCCGACTACCGCGGCAGCTACCGCAAGGACGCGGCGGAAGATGCATGGAAGCAGGCAGAGGCCTGGTTCAAGAAATATGGCGTGTTGAGCTGAGGCCGGAGCATGATCCGGAAAAGTGTGCAGCTGTTTTCCGACAAGATCATGCTCAATCAATTCAAGAGGGCGGACCGAGCGGCCGCCCTCTCTGTTTCAGGGCACGGGTCTCACTTCACCATCGCGCCGTAGACGATGTCCTGGACCTGCTCGCGATAGTATTTGCGCAGCTCGCCCGGTGCCGCCGTTCCCACCACCACGACGAGACGCTCCTTCGGATCGCAGAAGAACTGCGTCCCGAAAGCGCCGTTCCAGGTGAACTCGCCGGGATTGCCGGGGACTGACGACAATCCTTCGCCGGTCCGGACCGCGACTGCGAGGCCAAAGCCGAAGCCGGCGCGATGCGGCTCGATGTTCGCCACGTTGTTCTTGATCTCGGGACCGAGATGGTTGGTCGTCATGTGGTGCACGGTCTTTGGGCCCAGGACGCGCTGGCCGTCGAGCTCGCCGCCGTTGAGCAGCATCTGTCCGAAGCGGATGTAGTCGCCGACGGTCGCGAACGAACAGGCGCCGCCGCAGTCGAACGTGGTCGGCGTGTCCAAAAGCTTGATGGCCTGCGGCTTGCCGGTCAGTGGATCGTTGGCGAACGGGCGGGCAAGGCGAGGGCGCTGTGCGTCAGTCGGATGGAAAGTCGCGTCCTTCATGCCGAGCGGCTGCCAGACATTGGCAGCGAGATAGTCGCCGAGCTTCTGCTCGCTCACCTTCTCGACCACGGCACCAAGTACGTCGATCGAAAAACCGTATTCGAACTCAGTCGACGGCTGATGGGCCAGCGGCAGTTTTGTCATGCGGTCGATGAAGGCCTGGGTGTCGCCTTCCACCGCGGGTGCAACGCCATCGGGATATTGCCGCGCCACCGGGCTCGATGAGTCCGGACGGCCGCCATACATCAGGCCGGACGTGTGTCGGTACAGGTCGTGAATGAAGATCGGCGACGCCTGTGGTTCGAATTTCAATGAACCGTCGCCCTGCTGAACGCCGACCTTCATGTCGGCAAATCCGGGATAATAGTCGGACAGCTTGGCCTGGAGCGGCAGCTTGCCCTGCTCCATCAACGTCAGGCCCGCGACCGCTGCCATCGGCTTGGTCATCGAGGCCAGCGCGAAGATCGCGTCGACCGGCATCGGCGTGCCCTTGTCCGCATCGAGCATGCCGTAGGCCTTGTAGTGCACGAGCTTGCCGTCCCGCGCGATGGCGACGACCGCGCCCGGCACGCGCTTGGCAGCGATCTCGCGCGCGAAGAAACTGTCGAGACGAGTCAGGCCTTGTTTCGAGAAACCGGCATCGTCGGGACTGGCTTCGGGCAGCGGCGCGGCATGCGCCGCACCGAACGTGATGACGGCAGCCGCCGTCGCGATCATGGCGATCGACTTCATTGTATCCTCCCAAGGTGCGAGTTCGTTATGCCGTGGCCCGCTCAAAGGTCAGATCACGTCCGCACCGGCGCGAAGTCAAGCGCGGGCAGGGCATGTCTGGGACGCCGGGAATGCCGGGCCTCCTATCGTCCCTCGCCCGCGGCCCACAACGCATCCAGGGCGTCACGGTAGGTCGGATAGGCAAGCGTGACGCCGAGCTCGCGCTTCAGTTTCGCGTTGGAGACGCGGGCGCTGCTGGCATAGAAGCTGCGGGCCATCGGCGACATCTCGGCGGTCTCGAACGCCTCTTCGGGCGGCGGTGCAACGTTCATCAGCTTCGCCGCATAAGCGATCACGTCCTGCGGCGTTGCGGGCTCGTCGTCGCAGACGTTCCACGTGCCGCCGCTCGGGTGATGAACCGCGGCCATGATCGCGCGCGCGATGTCGTCGACCTGGATGCGGTTGAACACCTGTCCCGCCTTGATGATGCGCCGGGCCGTTCCGGCGCGCAGCGTCACCAGCGCATTGCGGCCGGGGCCGTAGATGCCCGCAAGACGCAGGATCGCGGCATTGCCGCGCGTCGTATCCGTCCAGGCCTGCTCCGCCGCAACCCGCATGCGCGTGCGCTCGAGGGTGGCCTGCGCCGGCGTGCTTTCATCGACCCATTCGCCGGCGTGATCGCCATAAACGCCGATGGTCGAGAGATAGACGACCTTGCGGCGATGGCCGGTTGCCAGCACGTCACCGAACGCCGCAATGGCGGGATCGCCGGCGCTACCGGGCGGGATCGACACCAGAAGGACATCGGCGTCGCTGATGCGTTCGACCGTCATAGGGTCCGGATCATTGCCGGAAAAGGCGTGCAGCTCGATGCCGGCGAGATCGCCCCGCTTCGCGGGATCGCGCACCGTGCCGGCGATATGTGAGAAGCCGCCCCCGAATTGGCGGACGAAGTTCCGGGCGCTGTAGCCTAGGCCAAGGATGAAGAGCCGCATACGTCTCCCTCGCAGGTCGGAGTTCCCGTTCGCGCCGCTGCGCGCCTGTCGCTCATAAGAGATTTTTGGGTCCGGCAAAAGATATTGCAATTTGTGTCGCCCGCCAGTGCAGGCGATGGTCGCTTGTTGCAGGAGCGTCGGGAGGAGGCGTCGATCATGCAGGCAGAAACGCCCGCCATAGTGCCATGTGACGCCACGGAGCTGATCCAGCACGCCGCCGCGCTGATCTTCGATGTCGACGGCACCTTGGCCGAGACCGAGGAGCTGCATCGGCAGGCCTTCAACCATGCCTTCACCCGCGACGGTCTCGACTGGCAGTGGGACCGTGCTGCCTACAAGGACCTGCTGCGGGTCACCGGCGGCAAGGAGCGCATCCGCGCCTACCACGCAAGGCTGGGGATCGCCCCACCATTGCCGGATCTGGACATCGCGGAACTCCACCGCATCAAGACCGCGCATTATGCCGAACTGGTCGAGACCGGCTGCTGCCCCTTACGGCCGGGCGTGACGGATCTCCTCATTGCTGCCAAGGCGCGCGGCCAGCGGCTCGCGATCGCGACCACCACCTCGCACGGCAACATCGATGCGCTGCTGTCGCGGGCGCTGGGGCCGCGCTGGGCTGCGAATTTTGATGCGATCGTGGCCGGCGACGATGTGCGGCGCAAGAAGCCTGCGCCGGATGTCTATTTCGAGATTTTGGGGCGGCTGAAGCTCAGCGCCTCCGACTGCGTCGCGATCGAGGATTCCGCCAACGGCCTGATCGCGGCCTCGCGGGCGAACATTCCAGTCCTCATCACCCGCAGCATGTTCTTCCGGGACGATGATTTCAGCGGGGCGCGGGCCGTGCTGGACGATTTGTCAGGGCTGAACAAAAAACCGTAAAACAACCCCATGCAAAGTAGAACGCGCCGGCCGTCAGTGGACCCGATGGCTCGCTCTATCATCCTCGGCCTGCTCGACAATCTGCGCGATTGGGCTCGACTGGTGGTGCACCAGGCGCCAGCGGTCGCCGACGCGCCGAAAATGGTTGGCCGCGGCCAGAGCGGTGCCGTCGACGATCTCGATGCAGAGCACGCGCGCGCTGTCGCCGTCGACGATGGCCTGCGGTTCGGCGCAGACGATCTGCGGACGCTCCGGGTTTTGCAGGATATCGCGCCAGCTTCCGATCACGGTGGCGCGCCCGATGATCGCCGGCCAGCCGGGATGGATGCAGGAAATGGCATCGTCATCCGCCCACATCTGTTCCATTCCGGCGAAATCGCCGGTTGAAAAGGCGTCATAGAAGGCCGCGTTCGCGGCGATGACCTTGTTGTCCTTTGCCATGCCTCTCGGGTGGGGCAACGGCAGGCAAAAATCAAGCGCGACTTCCGTCGACTTTGCGTTCGATTTGGACTGCAGTGCAGCATCGCTGCCCGCTTTGTGGTCATGCGGAGACCAGCGTCTCCACCGCCCGCCGCGCGCCGTCCTGATAGAGGCGGCCGAGCGCCGCGGTCACGGCCTCGCGCAGGCGCGGCTCGGCACCGAGTGGTCCGAATACTTGTCCGACGCCGAGCAATGCGGGCGCGAGCCGTTCGGCGACGGGACCGGCCTCACGCGCCAGGCCTGCGAACGCGGCCGCGAGCGGATCGCGCACGTCGATGGCGCGACCCTGCTCGTCGAGCGCGGTGACGTAGCGCATCCAGCCGGCCACCGCGAGCGCATGCGTCGCGATCGGCAAATTCCTGGCGAGGCGGTCCTGCATCGCGCCGAGCAGGCGTTGCGGGAGCTTTTGCGAGCCGTCCATCGCGATCTGCCAGGTGCGGTGATGCAGCGCCGGATTGGCGAAGCGCTTGAGCAGCGAGGCGCGATAGGCGGCAAGATCAGTACCCGATGGCATCGTCAGCGTCACCGCAGCCTCTTCCATCACCCGCGCGGCGAGCTGCGCGAAGTGTGGATCGGTCATGGTGTCGGCGATGGTCTCGTAACCCGCGAGATAGCCGAGATAGGCGAGCGCCGAATGACTGGCGTTGAGCAGCCGCAGCTTCATCAATTCGAACGGCTTGACGTCGGCGACGAGCTCGACGCCTGCGGCGGCGACATCAGGCCGGCCCGCGCAAAAGCGGTCCTCGACCACCCATTGCGTGAATGGCTCTGTCATCACCGGCCACGCATCGCGCAGGCCGAGCGCGGCGGAAACGGCGTCCCGATCGGCATCGGTCGTCTCCGGCACGATCCGGTCGACCATGGTGCAGGGGAAAGCCGTCGTATCCGCAATCCACTTGCCGAGGTCCTTCGATCGCAACGCCGCGAACTGCGTCACGATCCGCTGCACGGTGTGGCCGTTGGCGGCGAGATTGTCGCAGCACAGCACGGTGAATGGCGCCAGGCCTTGCGCCCGCCGGCGCGCCAGCGCGGCAACGATGAAGCCGGGCGCCGAGCGCGGCGCGTCAAAATTGTTCAGATCGTGCACCACGTCAGGATGCCGCTCGTCGAGATCGCCGGTCTGCGGCGTGTGGCAATAGCCCTTCTCGGTGACCGTGAGCGAGACGATGCGAATGGCGGGATCGGCCATCCTGTCGATCAGCGTTGCCGGGCTCTCGCGCGCGACGACGCTGTCGAGCAGCGCGCCGACGACGCGGTGCTCGGTGCCTTCGGCCGCACGCACGGCGACGGTGTAGAGATGGTCCTGCGGAGCGAGGGCGTCGCGCGTATCCGGACTGCGCAGGCTCGCGCCGATGATGCCCCAGGCGGTGGCGCCGGCGGCAAGGC
The DNA here is from genome assembly GCF_023073335.1 of Bradyrhizobium sp. 21. Classification (GTDB taxonomy): domain Bacteria; phylum Pseudomonadota; class Alphaproteobacteria; order Rhizobiales; family Xanthobacteraceae; genus Bradyrhizobium. Next base: position 568,394 of record NZ_JADPJG010000032.1, on the reverse strand, counting down.
AATCGTCGATGACGACGGCCTGGTGTGCGCGATGAAAAGCCCCGAGGCCGAGATGCACGATGCCGGGCGTGATGCGCGACCGGTCATAGGCCGGGCGGCGAATGGTCGGCGGCATCCGATCGAGATTGGCGCGGCCAAGGCGCGTTGAATTAAGGCGCATGGTCGTCTCCCCTTTGCTTTGCCGCTGCTTGACATGGCGCCTGTCCCCGGTCAATGCTCTGGTCAATTGGTAAGGCCAATTTTCAAAATTGGCGGGCCGCTGGGCGCAAAGCTTTCCGGCGAGACCCTTTCGGGGAGGCCAGCGTGCCGCTGGAAGCTGTGGAGGCGAGACGGCTCTATCGCCAGGTCGCCGATCAATTGCGAAGCCTGATCGACAGCGGTGAATACGCGGTCGGCAGCCGCTTGCCGACCGAGCGTGAGCTTGCCGAGCAGCTCAAGATCTCGCGGCCGACGGTGCGCGAAGCGCTGATCGCGCTCGAAGTCGAGGGTCGCCTCCGCATCCGCGTCGGTTCCGGCATCTATGTGATCGAGCCCGCGGGCCTGGCTGCGCCCGGGCCGGCGGCCGCGGTCATTGAAGGTCCGTTCGAGCTGCTGCGGGCCCGCGAATTCCTCGAAAGCGCCATTGCCGAGCAGGCCGCGCGCGTTGCGACGAAGGACGACATCGCGCGCATCGATGCCTCACTCGTTGCGATGGAGAATGTCGCGCATCCCGGCGAAGCCTCGATGATCCACGACCGTGCCTTCCATGTCGCGATCGCAGGTTCCCTCGGCAATGCCGTCCTCGTGCGCGTGGTCGGCGAGCTGTTCGACCAGCGTCTCAATCCCTATTTCGCGCAGCTTGCGCATTATTTCGAGAACCCGGGCACGTGGCGCACCGCGCTCGACGAGCATCGCGCGGTGCGCGATGCGATTGCGGCGCATGATCCAGAAGCGGCCCGCGATGCCATGCGAAAACATCTGGCGCGCTCGCAGGAGCGCTTTGCGCAAAATTTTGGCGCCGAGGCCGCGGCAGGATCTCCCGCCGGACGCAGCCGGGCGGTCCGATCCACGGCAAAGCCGGCAAGACCAAAACGCGCGCCGAAGAAGGCCAAGAGCGGGACCGCGCGGCGATGAGATTTGGCGGCCGGTCCGCAATGGACCGGGTGAACAAGAAGCAGACTTAGACAATGGAGGAAAAGAAAATGTTCAGGACGATGACAACGGTGCTGGCGGCTTCAGTCGCCGCGATGCTCGCAACGACCAATGCCGGCATGGCGCAGACCAAGCTGAAATGGGCCCATGTCTACGAGACCTCGGAGCCGTTCCACACCGCCTCGGTCTGGGCCGCGCAGGAGATCGGCAAGCGCACCAACGGGCGCTATGCGATCGACGTCTATCCGGCGTCCCAGCTCGGCAAGGAGGCCGACATCAACCAGGGCCTCTCGCTCGGCTCGGTCGACATCATCATCTCCGGCTCGAGCTTTGCGGCCAAGAGCTTTCCGCCGATCGGCGTGACTTATTATCCCTACACCTTCCGTGACGCGGATCATCTCCTCGCCTACACCAAGAGCGACATCTTCAAGGAGCTCGCCAAGGGCTACGAGGACAAGAGCGGCCACCACATCGTCGCGGTGACCTATTACGGCGTGCGCCAGACCTCGTCGAACAAGCCGATCAAGACCTGCGCCGACCTCAAGGGGCTGAAGATGCGCGTGCCCGACGTTCCGGCCTATCTGGCGATGCCACGCGCCTGCGGTGCCAACACCGCGCCGATCGCCTTCGCGGAAGTCTATCTCGCGCTCCAGAACGGCACCGTCGAGGCGCAGGAGAACCCGCTGACCACGATCGAGGCCAAAAAGTTCTACGAGGTGCAGAAGCACATCGTGCTGACCGGCCACATCGTCGACCACCTCAACACGGTGGTGGCGGGCGCGCTCTGGAAGAAGCTTAGCGACGAGGACAAGAAGATCTTCACCGACGTGGCGCAGGAGGCGGCCGCCAAGGCCACACAGGAGATCAAGCAGAACGAAGCCAAGCTGGTCGCCTTCTTCAAGGACAAGGGCCTGACCGTGACCGAGGTCGACAAGAACGAGTTCCGCGACACCGTGCTGAAGAACGTCGCGTTCGAGACTTTTGGTTATCGCAAGGCCGACTGGGAACGCATCCAGGCCGTCAAGTAATGCAATATCCGTCATTCCGGGGTCGACGCTTCGCGTTGCTCCGGAATGACGTTCAAGTCGTTTGAGGAGTAACCACATGACCAGCGTCGAAGTGCACCGGCAGATCTCCGGGGACGAGATCGCCCACACCTTCGAGGAGGAGGCGGTGCCGAAAGTCGATCTCGGCATCTACGCTTTCGAGGACTGGGTGGCGCTGGCGATCTTCTGGGTGATGGCGCTCGCCGTCTTCCTCCAGTTCTTCACCCGCTACGTGCTCAACGACAGTTACGCCTGGACCGAAGAGATCGCGACCTACTGCCTGATCGGCGTGGTCTTTATCGGCTCCTCGATGTGCGTGCGGCTGTCGCGGCACATCCAGGTCGACCTGATCTATCGCTATCTGCCGCACGCCGCGGCGCGCGCGCTGTCCACCGTGATCGACCTGATCCGGATCGTCTTCTTCGGCTACGCCATCAAGCTCGTCTGGATCTACATCCAGATCATCGGCGACGAGTCGATGACCACGATCAATCTTCCCAAGGACTACGTCTACTACGCCGTGCTGCTCGGCTTCGTGCTGATGTTCGTGCGCTCGGTGCAGGTGGCGATCCAGCATTTGCGACAGGGCTATTCGATCCTCGAACGTCCCGGCGCCTACGACGGTTTTGAAGGGTAAGTCTATGCTGCTGTTGCTTGGAGGTTTTCTGATCCTGATGCTGCTCGGCGTTCCCGTGGCGATTGCGATGGCCGCGTCGTCGCTGCTCTACATCCTGGTGAGCGGCGTGACACCCGACGTGACGCTGGCGCAGCGCATGATCGCCGGCGTCGAGAGCTTTCCGCTGCTCGCCGTGCCGTTCTTCATCCTGGCCGGAAACCTGATGAACATCGCCGGCGTCACCGGCCGGATCTACAAGTTCGCCGTAGCCCTGGTCGGCTGGATGCGCGGCGGCCTCGGCCACGTCAACATCATCGGCTCGGTGATCTTCTCCGGCATGTCCGGCACCGCGATCGCGGATGCCGCCGGTCTCGGCACCATCGAGATCAAGGCGATGAAGGATCACGGCTACTCCACGGAATTCTCGGTCGGCGTCACCGCGGCTTCGGCGACGCTCGGGCCGATCATTCCGCCGTCGCTACCTTTCGTGATCTACGGCATGATGGCGAACGTCTCGATCGGTGCGCTGTTTTTGGGTGGCGTCATTCCCGGCGTCGTCCTGACGCTGCTGATGATGGCCACCGTCACCTACTTCGCCTACAAGAACAAATGGGGCAGCGATACGCCGTTCTCCTGGCCGCAGCTCGGCTCCGCCGGCCTCGAGATCGCCATCGTGCTCGCTTTCCCGATGGCGATCTGGCTGATGGTGCTTGCCGGCCTCTCGGTCAATTTGGCCGTGATCATCGGTCTCGGCACACTGCTTGCGATCGACTGGTATTTCGACTTCTCCGCCGTGATGGCGCTGATGGCGCCCGTGATCCTGATCGGCGGCATGACGCTCGGCTGGTTCACGCCGACGGAAGCCGCGGTCGCCGCCGTGATCTGGTCACTGTTCCTCGGCCTCGTGCGGTACCGCACCATGACGCTGAAGACGGTGGCGAAGGCGACCTTCGACACCATCGAGACCACGGCCTCGGTGCTGTTCATCGTCACCGCGGCCTCGATCTTTGCCTGGCTCCTGACGGTGTCGCAGGCCGCGCAATTGCTCTCGGACTGGATGCTCAGCATCACCCACAACAAATGGGTGTTTTTGGCGCTCGCCAACGTGTTGATCCTGTTCGTCGGCTGCTTCATCGACACCACGGCGGCGATCACCATTCTGGTGCCGATCCTGCTGCCGATCGTGCTCAAGCTCGGCATCGATCCGATCCATTTCGGCTTGATCATGACGCTGAACCTGATGATCGGCCTGTTGCATCCGCCCCTCGGCATGGTGCTGTTCGTGCTCGCGCGCGTGGCAAAGCTCTCGGTCGAGCGCACGACGGTGGCGATCCTGCCGTGGCTGGTGCCGCTGATGCTGGCGCTGATCGCGATCACCTACATTCCCGAACTCACCCTCTGGCTACCGAAATACATGGGACTTGCCAAATGACCTCAATCGCTCTCGCCGCAACCCTGTTCGGCCCCGAAGATCTGCGCATGGTCGAGCATCCGCTCGACAAGCTCGCTGACGGCATGGTGCGCATCCGCTTCGGCGCCGGCGGCATCTGCGGCTCGGACATGCATTATTTCCGTCACGCCCGGACCGGCGATTTCGTCGTGAAGTCGCCGTTGGTGCTCGGCCATGAGATTTCCGGCGAAGTGGTGGAGATCTCCGGCGCTGCTGGGAACCTCAAGGTCGGCGACCGCGTCGCGGTCAACCCGTCGCGCTGGTGCGGCCATTGCGTCGCCTGCCGCGAGGGCCGGCCGAATCTCTGCGAGAACATCTACTTCATGGGCTCGGCCTCGAAGACGCCGCACATGCAGGGCGGCTTCGCCAATTATTTCGACGCGATCCCGGCGCAGTGCGTGAAGATTCCCGACCATGTGTCCTATCAGGCGGCGGCGCTGGCCGAGCCGCTCGCGGTCTGCCTGCACGCGGTCGCGCGTGCCGGCAACATCGAGGGCAAGCGCAGCATCATCTTCGGCGCCGGGCCGATCGGACTTCTGACCATGCTCGCCGCGCGCCGCGCCGGCATGGCCGATATCACGGTGGCCGACATCGCGCCGGCGCCGCTGGCCTTCGCAACCCGGCTCGGTGCATCTCATGTCGAGAACGTCGCGGGTGGCGAGGAGGGCCTGAAGGCGCAGGCCGCTTCGCGCCCCTACGACGTCGCGTTCGAGGTCTCGGGCACGGCGGCCGGCCTTGCCAGCGCGATCGGCATTGTCAGGCGCGGCGGCATCGTGGTGCAGATCGGCAATCTGCCGGGTGGACAGATTCCGGTGCCGGCCAATGCGGTGATGGCCAAGGAGATCGACCTGCGCGGCTCGTTCCGCTTCGGCTTCGAGTTCATGAATGCGGTGGAATTGATCGGCAACGGCAGCGTCGACGTGCTGTCGCTGGTCACCGCCGAGCGGCCGCTGTCGACCGCGCCCGACGCGCTGCGGCTGGCGCTCGACCGCTCGCAGAGCGTCAAGGTCGTGCTGACCGCGAACTGATCCGGGAGAGTTTTGATGATGTTGCAGGGATGGCGCTGGTACGGGCCCGATGATCCCGTGTCGCTCGATGATGTCAGGCAGGCCGGGGCGAGCGACATCGTCTCGGCGCTGCATCAGGTGCCGATCGGCGAAGCCTGGACGCGCAAGGCGGTCGAGGAGCGCAAGAATTTCATCGAGCATGGCCAGCCCGGGCGCTCGCAACTGACCTGGTCGGTGGTGGAATCCATTCCGATTCCCGACGACGTCAAGCGTCTCGGGGCCAAGGCGACGAAGTCCATCGAGGCCTGGATCGCGAGCCTCGAGGCGGTCGCCGCCGCCGGCATCAAGATCATCTGCTACAATTTCATGCCCGTGGTCGACTGGTGCCGCACCGATCTGGAATGGGAGCTGCCCAACGGCGCCCGCGCCATGCGCTTCGACCAGGACCGCTTCGCCGCCTTCGAGCTGCACATCCTGAAGCGGCCGGCTGCGACCTCCGAGTATTCGCAGGAGCAGCAGGCGCGCGCGAAACAGCTGTTCGACAAGATGAGCCAGGCCGACATCGACTATCTCGTCATGGTGATTGCCAGCGCGCTGCCCGGTTCGACCACGGAGCCGATGACGATCCCGCAATTCCGCGACCGGCTCGAGACCTATCGCGACATCACGCCAAAGATCCTGCGGCAGCATCTCGCCGAGTTCCTCGCGCGCGTCGCGCCGGTTGCCGAGCAGCTCGGCGTGTCCCTGACCCTGCACCCGGACGATCCGCCGCGACCGCTGTTCGGCCTGCCGCGCATTGCCTCGACCGCCGACGACTATCAGGCGCTGTTCGACGCCGTGCCCTCAAAGGCCAACGGCATCTGCCTGTGCACGGGTTCGCTCGGCGTGCGGCCTGAGAACAATCTGCCTGCGATGGTCGAACGCTTCGGCCCGCGCATCGCCTTCGCCCATCTGCGTGCGACCAAGCGCGAGGCGGACGGCCTGTCGTTCTACGAATCCGACCATCTCGACGGCGACGTCGACATGGTCGCGGTGCTGAAGGCGCTCTTGAAGGAGAACGCGCGGCGTTCACGAGACAAGAAGATTGTCTTCCGCCCCGACCACGGCCATCGCATGCTGGACGATCTCGCCGTCACCAAGCGCACCACCCCCGGCTACACCGCGATCGGCCGCCTGCGCGGCCTCGCCGAGCTCCGCGGCGCCATCAGGGCGATCGAGCATCAATAACACGCCGCCATCGCGCCGAGCTTGGGATAGAGCCGGTCGATCGCGGCGAGCTCGCTTTGCATCTGCGCGATGATCCAGTCGCGGATCTCGGCGGCGATGGGCCGCATCGGCCGGTTGCGCGGTGGCAGGAATTCGCAGATGCGGCGCGTGGTGGTGAGCGTCTCCGATGCCGGCACCAGCGCGCCGGTCAGAAGCCAATGCGAGGCCACCGTCAGCCAGCCGAGCGCGATGCCCTGGCCGAGCAGCGCCGCCTGCACCACGACGGCATAGTCGGTGAAGCTCAACGCCTTGGCCGCACCGCGCCGCCGGGTCAGGAAGGATGGATAATCCGCCGCCCAATCGCCGGACGATTCGGCGAGGCGAATGATGGTGTTGCCTGCCGCCGGCCCGGTATCGCCGAGATAGGCCGGGCTGCACACCGGCAGCATGACCTCTTTCATCACCAGCGTGCCGCCGGATGACGGCTCTTCGCGATCGCGAAAGCGCATCCCGAGATCGACATTCTCCACCGGCCCGCGCAGCGCGCCGGAGATGAGCTGGAAGCGCAAATCGACTTGCGGAAACTGCCGCTGGAGCTTGTCGATGCGCGGCATCAGCCAATGCGTGGTGAAAGCGGAGGAGACCGACAGCGTCACCGTCTCGGTGCCTTTGCGGCGCCGTTCCAGCTCGACCAGCCCGCTCTCGATGCTGCGAAAGCCTTCGAGCACGCGGCGATACAACAGCTCACCTTCCTCGGTAAGCACCGCGCGGCCGGCCTTGCGGTCGAACAGGCGGACGCCGAGATGCTCCTCGAACTGCCCGAGCATCCGGCTCACCGCCGGCTGCGTGACGTTCAGCTCGGCGGCCGCCGCCGTGAAGCTGCCGTTGCGCGCCGCTGCGTCGAAGACGAACAGGGCGTTACTGGAGGGCAGCATCCGGCGCAGCTCAGGCATAACGCCATGTTATGGGCGAGGTGAGAATTTGGCAATTGCCGATTTTTGCCAAGTCTGGTGTCATTGGCATGACAGCCTAAAGACAGGGCTCGCGGGAGAAGATTGGTTGCAGCGCACGCTGCGATCATGAGCGCTCCGAAACCCTGTCTATAATGCAGGCTTATGGCGCGCAGTGAGGCACGCCATTGAAGGACATGGGCGAGGTCGATCGTTGGACAAACGAGCGGAAAGCGTCGAGATCAGGTCCGCGAGCAAGGATTACGGCGCGGTTCGCGCGCTCGACGACGTGTCCCTCGACGTTCGTGCCGGCGAGTTCGTCTCGCTGCTCGGCCCCTCCGGCTCCGGCAAGACCACGCTGCTCGGCATTCTGGGCGGCTTCATCCTGCCCTCGTCGGGCTCGATCTTCTTCGGCGGACGCGACGTCACCTGGATGCCGCCGCACAAGCGCGACATCGGCGTGGTCTTCCAGAACTACGCGCTGTTCCCGCATATGAGCGTCGGCGAGAACGTCGCCTTTCCCCTGCGCGCACGGCGTCTGCCGAAGGCGATCTGGCCGGACAAGGTGCGTGCGGCGCTTTCGATGGTCGGGCTTGCCGGCTACGAGGAGCGCGGCATCGCGCAACTCTCCGGCGGCCAGCGCCAGCGCGTGGCGCTCGCACGCGCGATGATCTTCGAGCCGCGCCTGATCCTGATGGACGAGCCGCTCTCGGCGCTCGACAAGCAGCTCCGCGAATCCATGCAGATCGAGCTGCGCGCGCTGCATCGGCGCATCGGCGCCACCATCATCTACGTCACCCATGACCAGCGCGAGGCGCTGACCATGAGCGACCGCGTCGCCGTGATGAAGGACGGTCGCCTGATCCAGATCGACGCGCCTGAGCGGCTGCACGATCATCCGGCCGATTCCTTCGTCGCGAGCTTCATTGGCGAAGCGACGATGCTGCCCGTCCGCCGCGTCGATGCTTCCAGCGTCGCGCTCGGCGATGCCCTGCTGCGCAGCGCCCGCGCCATTCCCCCAGGCGATGCCCTGATGCTCGCCGTGCACAGCGAAAAGCTCCTGATCGACGACGGAGCGCAGGATGGCGCCTGCAACCGGTTGACCGGCACCGTCACCGACGTCGTCTACCAGGGCGAGAGCCTGCGCATTTTCCTCGCGCTGCCCGACGGCACCGCACTCAGCCTGCGCCAGCCGAGCTACCACCAGGCCTATAGCCGCATTCCTCCGCTCGGCGGCAGCCTCACCGTCACGCTTCACCCCGAGGACACCATCGTCGTTCCCAAGGGGAGCGACTAACACCAGCCTTGTTCAAACCGAGAGAAGAAACCAAAATGTCGTCCCCAGCCTCGTTCAGCAATTTCAAGGTTCTCACCTTTGACGTCGTCGGCACCTTGATCGATTTCGAGACCGGCGTGCTCTCCGCGGTGCGCAGGATCTCCGGCAAGACGCCGGCCGAGCTCAGCGACGACAAGATTTTCGAGTCCTACAAGCGCGGCCGCGACAAGCACTATGAGCGCTCGAGCGAGGTGATGTTCGACGTCTACCGCTACCTCGCCAAGGAGCTCGGACTGCCGGCTGACGACGCGTCCTGCGAAATGTTCCAGCTCGCCGTGCTGCGCTGGGGGCCGTTCTCCGATTCCGTCGAAGCGCTCAAGCGCTTGCGCACGAAGTTTCGCCTGGTCGCGATGACCAACGCCGACCGCGTCGCGCTCTCTTGTTATGCCCACGCGCTCGGCAATCCCTTCGACGACACCGTCTGCGCCGACGACACCGGCGTTGCCAAGCCGAACCCGGAATTCTTCGCCTACAACAAGGGGCGCCAGTCCGCTTTCGGTTACAAGCAGTCCGATATTCTGCATGTCGCGCAGAGCCAGTACCACGACATCGGGATCGCGCGGAAACTCGGCTACAAGGTGTGCTGGATCGAGCGCCGCCAGGGCATCGCCGGTTTTGGCGGCACGCCGGCCGTGGAGACGCTGACCAAGCCGGACTTCCATTTCCCGACCTTGAAGGCGCTCGCCGACGCGGCCGTCGGCCCGGCGGTGTAGGGCATGAGCGACGGCATGACCCGGGACCGGAGCGCATTGCCATCGGCCAACTCGCTGTGGGCGGCCACGGCGGAGCCGGGGCGCGACTTCCCGGTGCTGTCGGGCGAGCAGCAGGCGGATGTGGTGATCATTGGTGCGGGCTACACGGGCCTGTCCGCTGCGCACCACATCGCCAAGAGCGGTCTCGCGCCGGTCGTGCTCGAGGCCAACCGTCCCGGCTGGGGTGCGAGCGGCCGCAATGGCGGGGTGATCACCGCAAAATTTCGGCTGTCGTTCCGCGAGATCGATGCCGTGCATGGCCGCGCCATGGCGCAGCGCATGTACGGGATCGCGCATGAGTCCACGGATATCGTCGAGGAGCTGGTGTCCGAATTTGGCATCACCAGCGCGGCACTGACGCGCACCGGCCAGGTCAAGGCCGCGCATAATGAGACGACGCTGAAGGCTGCGATCGACGAAGCCAATTGGATGAAGCGCGAGATGGGCGATGCGGAGGTCCGCATCCTCGACAAGGGCCAGGTGCGCGACGAGACCGGCTCCGACATCTTCGTCGGCGGCGTGCTCAATCCCGGCTCGGGCGGCATCCATCCGCTGAACTATCTGCGTGGCCTCGCCGATGGCGTGGCGCGCCGAGGCGTTGCGATTTTCCAGGAATCGCCGGTGCTCAAGCTGCGGCGAGAGCAGGGCGGCATCGTCGCGGAGACGCCGAATGGCGCGGTACGCGCCAAGCAGGCGATCATCGCCACCAACAGCTATTCCGACCTGACGGATGCGACTGCGCAGATGCAGCGCACGCTGATCCCATTCCGCAGCGCCATCGTCGCCACCGAGAAGCTGCCGCGCAATCTTGCCGGAAGCCTGATGCCGACGGGGCGCACCTACACCGAGACCAAACGCATGATGCGCTGGTTCCGCATGGTCGACAATCGCGTGGTCTTTGGCGGCCGCGGCGCTTTCGGCAAGCAGGATTCGGAATCCGCGTTCGATGCGCTGCGCAAGGCGATGGTCGGCATCTTCCCGGACCTCGCTGACATCCCGCTCGCGCACAAATGGTCGGGCCTCGTCGGCATGACGCTCGACTCCGTGCCGCATATCGGTCGGCTCGACGACCGCACCTTGTTCGCGATGGGCTACAACGGTGCCGGCGTTGCGATGTCGAGCCTGATGGGCCGCTATCTCGCCGCCTTCGTCCGCGGCGAGACGCCCGATGTCGGGCTGCTCGATGCGCGGCGCCTGAGACCCATTCCGTTCTATCCGTTGCGCGAGCCCGCCGTGCGCATGGTCGCCGGCTGGTATCAGTTTCTCGATGCAATCGGTCAATGAGATCTATTTGGAGGAGGCGAGGATGACGACGACACGGCACTTTGGATTTGGCTGCGCCCTGGTTGGGGCGTTCGCGCTCAGCGGCAACGCGGCCAATGCCGCCGAGCAGATCACCTTCGTCTCGCAGGGCGGCGCCTATCAGCAGGCGCAGACGGTGGCGATCCTCGATCCCTCCGCGAAAAAGCTCGGCATCACCATCAACCAGGACTCCATTCCCGATGCCTGGCCCGCGATCAAGACCCAGGTCGGCAGCGGCAAGCCGATCTGGGACGTCGTCGACACCCCGACCGGCTATTGCCTGCGCGGCGGTGAGCAGGGGCTGATCGAAAAACTCGACTTCTCGAAGATCCCGAACGCGGCGGCGATGCCGGAGGCCTATCGCAACGCCTATTCGGTCTCGTACGAGTTCTATTCCAGCGTTCTCGCCTACAGCCAGAAGGCCTTCCCGAAGGACGCGCCGAACAGCTGGGTGGATTTCTGGGACGTCAAGAAATTCCCCGGCCGCCGCGCGCTGCGCAATCATCCGATCGCCACGCTCGAGGCGGCGCTGATGGCCGATGGCGTGGCGCCTGACAAGCTCTATCCGCTCGACGTCGACCGCGCCTTCAAGAAACTGGAAGAGATCAAGCCGCACATCACGGTGTGGTGGACCTCAGGCGCGCAATCGGCGCAGCTCCTCAATGACGGCGAGGTCGACATGGAGATGGCCTGGAACGGCCGCGTCAGCGCGGTCGCCAAGGAGGGCGCAAAGGTGTCCTTCACCTTCAACCAGGGCGTCCTGCAGAGCACCTCGCTCTGCATCCTCAAGGGCGCGCCCAATCTCGACACGGCGGTGAAATTCCTCAACGAGGCTGTCGATCCCGTGCACCAGGCCAATCTGCCGCTCAATATCGATTACGGCCCCGGCAACCCGAAGGCGTTCGAGACTGGCGTGATCAAGCCGGAGCGCGCCGCGCAATTGCCGAGCGAGCCGGCCAACGCGGCCAAGCAGGCGCTGATGTCCTACGCCTGGTGGTCCTCGCCCGCGGGCGAAGCCGCCGAGAAGCGCTGGGCGTCGTTCATGCAGAAATAAGCCAGCCGGTTCGGCGCCACCGAACCGGACCACTCAACCAATCGAGTCAGCGTCGATGACATCCGTTCCGGATTCCTCTCAAAGACATCAGCGCCGCGAGCACGGGCTGATGCTGGCTTTGGTGTCGCCGGCGCTGCTCGTGATTCTCCTGTTGATCGTGCTGCCGGTCGGCTGGCTGGCCTGGCAGTCGATCTACCATGACGGCTTCACGCTGGAGAATTATCGCCGCGTCTTCACCGAAGACATCTACTGGCGCAGTTTTGCGCTGACGTTCGAGATCAGCCTCGCGGTCACATTGATCGCGCTGCTGCTCGGCTATCCCGTGGCCTATCTCGCCAATGCGTTGCCGAAGGGCTGGAGCATTCTCATCCTGTCGCTGGTCGTGCTGCCGTTCTGGACCAGCGTGCTGGTGCGCGCCTATGCCTGGCTGGCGCTGCTCCAGCGCACCGGCGTGATCAACCAGCTTTTGCGCTATCTCGACGTGACCTCCGAGCCGCTCGCGCTGGTTCACAACATGTTTGGCACGGTGGTTGCGACCGTGCACATCCTGCTGCCCTTCATGGTGCTGCCGCTCTATGCCACCATGCAGAAGATCCCCGGCGATCTGATGCAGGCCGGTGCAAGCCTGGGTGCGAGCCCGTCGCTCACCTTCTGCCGCGTCTTCCTGCCGCTGTCGCTGCCGGGCGTGCTCGCCGGCTGCACCATGGTGTTCGTGCTCTGCCTCGGCTTCTACATCACGCCGGAGCTGCTCGGCGGCGGCCGCACGGTGATGGTGTCGATGCTGGTGAGCCGCAATGTCGAGCTCTACAACCAGTTTGGGGCTGCGAGCGCGGTGGCGGTGGTGCTGCTCGCCAGTGTGCTCCTGATCTTCCTCGTCGTCAGCCGCTTCATCTCGCTCGATCGCATATTGGGGCAGAAATGATGCGCGCCTCGCCCGCACGGATCGTCCTCTACGTGGTCAGCGCGCTGGTGCTGGTCTATCTGATCCTGCCGGTGCTGATCATCGCGCCGATTTCATTCTCCAGCGCGCGCTTCCTGACTTTTCCGCCGCCCTCGTTCTCGCTGCGCTGGTACCAGCAATATTTCGCCAACCCCGCCTGGATGCAGGCGACGCAGGTGACGCTGACGGTCGCGCTTCTGACTGTGCTGATCGCAACGCCGCTCGGAATCTCCGCCGCCTATGCCATCAGCCAGTCGAAGCTGCGGATCATGCGATTGATCCACATGATGCTGCTGCTGCCGCTGGTGGTGCCGATCATCATCACCGCGGTCGGCATCTTCTTCGTCTATGCCAAAGTCGGCCTGGTCGCGACCCTGCCGGGCCTCGTGCTGGCGAACGTGATGCTGGGATTGCCTTACGTCATCATCTCGGTGCTGGCGGGCATGCAGAGCTTCGATCCGGCGCAGGAGATGGTGGCGCGCAGTCTCGGCATGAATCGCCTGCGCAGCTTCTTCGCGGTGACCTTGCCGCAGATCAAGTCCAGCGTGGTCGCCGGCGGCATCTTCGCCTTCATATCGGCGATGGACGAGACCATCGTCGCGCTGTTCATCTCCGGCGGCCAGTATCAACCCTTGACCAAGCGCATGTTCACCGCGCTCCGCGACGAGATCGACCCGACGATTGCCGCGATCTCGACGCTGATGACGGCGGCCTCGTTCATGCTGGTGCTGCTGGCGAGTTCGCGGCAGAAGAAGGGCGGGTGAGGGCGGTTCCGGCCTCCGCTGTCATCGCCCGACTTGATCGGGCGACCCAGTATTCCAGAGGCGGTCGTGATTCCTCGATAGGCCGCGGCGTACTGGATTCCCCGCTTTCGCGGGGAATGACAGCGAGTGTGGTGGCAGTCACGCCTTCGCCCCCAGCCACGCCAAGATCATCTCCACGATCTGCGCCCTGCTCTTCGCCAGCACCTTGGCCTCGCTGAGGTCGCGGTCGAACAGGGCGCCGAAGGTGTGGCGGTTGGCGACGCGGAAGAAGCAGTAGGAGGAGATGGCCAGGTGCAGGTCGACGGCGTCGACGTCGTCGCGGAAGACGCCTTCCGCGCGGCCGCGCTTGAGGATGCCGTCGAGCGTCGCGATCACGCTGGCGTTGAGCTGGCGCAGTTGCACGTTCTGCTTCAGGTGCTTGCCGTGGTGGATGTTCTCGATGCTGACGAGGCGGATGAAGTTCGGATTGCGCTCGTCATGGTCGAAGGTCGCCTCGATCAGGCGGCGCAGTCCCTCGCGGGCGTCGCAGCTCGCAATGTCGAGCTGATCCTCCAGCGCGCGGATGCTGCGATAGGCCTCCTCGAGCACCGCGAGGTAGAGCTGCTCCTTGCCGCCGAAATAGTAGTAGATCATCCGCTTCGACGTGCGCGTCCGCGCCGCGATCGCGTCGACGCGGGCACCGGAATAGCCCTCCGAGGCGAATTCGGCCATCGCCACTTCGAGGATGTCGCGCTGAGTGCGCTCGGGGTCATTGGTGCGCTTCGATGGGGGTGGCATGCGCTTGAGCATCACTGTTTTCTCCCGCCCGTTTCTATGGATCACCTTGAAGGTGAAGGCAAATTTCGCCCGGTCGCGACCGCTTCAGGGTGATCTTGCATAAACGTACTAGTTCGTACATTATCGCTTCAAACCAAGGCTGCGGCAACCAGAACCATAACACCGCGGGCAGGACCACTGCCTGACGCGAGCCGCGCCGGACACCAGAGGGGAGGACACATCATGACCTTGACGTCAGCCGCATCGCTACACGCGCCGTCCGCAACGGAGGCCACGGGCAAGCTGCCGAAGCGCGCCGCGCTGGTCAGCTTCGTCGGCAGCATGCTCGAATACTACGACTTCTTCATCTATGGTGCCGCAGCCGCGTTGATCTTTCCAAGGGTGTTCTTCGCCAATGTCGATCCGTCGACCGGAACGCTGCTCGCACTCTTGAGCTTCGGCATCGGCTACATCGCGCGGCCCGTCGGCGCCGTCATCCTCGGCCATTTCGGCGACCGCATCGGCCGCAAGACCGTGCTCCTGTTCACGCTGGTGCTGATGGGCGGCTCGACGCTCGCGATCGGCCTGCTGCCGGATGCCAAGGCGATCGGCAACGCCGCGCCTGTCATCCTGACGCTGCTGCGCCTGCTGCAGGGTCTGTCGGCGGCTGGCGAGCAGAGCGGGGCCAACTCGCTGACGCTTGAACACTCCGCCAATTCCAACCGGGCCTTCTTCACGAGCTGGACGCTGAGTGGCACCCAGGCCGGCGCAATCCTGGCGACCCTGGTGTTCATTCCGGTGTCGAGCTTGCCAGAGGAGCAGCTTTTGAGCTGGGGCTGGCGCATTCCGTTCCTGCTTTCGGCAGTTGTGCTGGTCGTCGCTTATCTGGTGCGGCGGACGATGCCGGAAACGCCGGTGTTCGAAGACATCAAGGGCAAGGCCAAGGTGGCGCGCTTCCCGATCGTTGCGCTGCTGCGGGACTATTGGCCGGACGTGCTGCGCGTGATCGCCTGCGCGCTGATCGCGACAGTGAGCACCATGACCGCCGTGTTCGCGCTCGGCTATGCCACCAGCAAGTTCGGCGTCGCGCGCCCGACCATGCTGTGGGCCGGCGTGCTCGGGAACGTCACGGCGTTGATCACCCAGCCGCTCTGGGCCTTGCTTGCCGACAAGATCGGCCGCAAGCCGGTGTTCATCGGCGGCGTGCTCGGTTGCGCGGTGCTGCTGTTCCCCTATTTCATGCTGGTGACGTCAGGCAACACGATCGCGATCTTCGCCGGAGCGATGATCCTCTCCGGGATCGTCTATGCCGCGCCGAACGCGATCTGGCCGTCGTTCTATGCCGAGATGTTCGAGGCGCGCGTGCGTTATTCCGGCACTGCGATCGGTACCCAGCTCGGCTTCCTCGCCGCCGGCTTCACGCCATTGATCAGCGCGAGCCTGGTCGGCGAGGGGCCGAACGGCTGGATCCCGGTCGCGATCTTCGTCGCCTGCTGCTGCGTGATCTCGGCGGCAGCGGCGGCGACCGCGCGCGAAACCCACAATGTCGACATCGCCGATCTCGGCAAGCGGCGCGCTTGAGCGAAAGACGAGGCAACGATCGCATGCTGACCCACGCAGTTCCGACCACGAGCGGGCCGATTCTCGGCGCCGAGCAGGGG
This sequence comes from Bradyrhizobium sp. 21, assembly GCF_023073335.1. GTDB lineage: Bacteria > Pseudomonadota > Alphaproteobacteria > Rhizobiales > Xanthobacteraceae > Bradyrhizobium. Next base: position 552,423 of record NZ_JADPJG010000032.1, on the reverse strand, counting down.
GCCGTACGCGCCTTCAAGGGCGTGCCGTTCGCGATCGCGCGGCGCTTTGCCAAGGCCACACCGCCACCTGCGTGGGCGGAGCCGCGCCAATGCACGGACTACGGCGCCTTTGCGCCGCAGCCCGGCCATCTCGATCATGCGGACGAGGCAGCCTGTCTCAGCCTGAACATCTGGGCGCCGGCAGGTGCCGATCGCCCGCTGCCGGTGCTGTTCTTCATCCATGGCGGCGCCTTCGTCACCGGCGGCGGCGCCGATTATGACGGCGGCTTCCTCGCCCCGCACGGCCCGGCCGTGATCGTCACCATCAACTACCGGCTCGGCCCGCTCGGCTTCCTGCAACTGCATCGTCACGGCCTTGACGAGGCCAACAACCTCGCGCTCCAGGATGCGCTCGCCGCGCTCGACTGGGTGCGCGCCAACATCGCAAGCTTCGGCGGCGATCCGGACGCGATCACCTTGTCCGGCCAGTCGGCGGGCGCCTCCATGGTGATTGCGCTCGCAACCCTGCCGCAGACCAGAGGCAAGTTCATCCGCGCCCTTGCGCTCAGCGCGCCTGGACGAAACATCATGAGCCCTGATCATGCGGACGACGTTGCGCGCCGCGTTCTCGACGAGCTCGAATTTTCGCGCGATCCGACGGCGATCGCATCGGTGTCGTTGCCAAAACTCTTCGCCGCCGTCGAGCGCGTCGGCCGCAGGCTCGCGGACGAGGCCGCCTCAGGCACTGTGTTCGGCCCGGTGCTCGACGGCTCTGTGATCCCGCGCGAGCCGCGCGAGGTCTTTGCCGACGGCAGCTTGCGCGACATCCCGCTCTGGCTCGGCTCCTGCCGCGACGAGATGGCGATGTTCCTGAAAAGCACGCCGCCGGCCGCGATGATCCGCACCACCGAGCGACAGATACGTGCGGCCTTCGGCGATGCCGGCTGGGGGCACCTGCTGTCCTGCTACCGCGCCACCGCGCGCGTCGACGAAGATCCGTACGAAGCGCTGCTGTCGGATGCGTTCTGGCATCGCCCGATGGCCGATGTCGCGCGGTTTCACGCCGCAGCGGGCGGCGAGGTGTGGCTGAGCCGGTTCGACCATCGTCCTGCGCTGGAGCCGTTCCTCTCGCAAGGCCCGACCCATGGTGCGGATAACGCCTGCCTCTGGGCGCACCTGCCCGACTTCATCGATCGCCCGATCCTGAAGCGCAAGGGCGGCCCGATGACGGCTACCGATATCGACGTCGCGGCGCGGTTTCAGGCCAATGTGCTGCGCTTCGTCACGACCGGCATGCCGGATATCGCGGAAGCCTGGCCGAGCTTCGAGCCGGGCAAGGAGCCTCTCGCAATCTTCGGTCAGCCGTTCCACATAGTGCCGCTCAACGACGGCGCGCGCTTCCGGATGTGGGCGGAACTGACCGTCCGTCCCGAAGCGGTCGCCTGACAAGAAAAGCAAAGGGGAGATCAAATGAGCGTTTCAGATAGCGGGCGCGCGCTCGCGCGCACGATTCTTGCGATGGCTTCAATTCTCTCCTTGCTGGCGGTCGTGCCGTCGGCGGCGCAGATCGTCGCGACGCCAATTCCCGAAGATCCCGTCAGCATCGATAGCGGTGCGATCTCCGGCAAGGTGCTCGCGTCGGGCGTGAAGGCCTATTTCGGTATCCCCTATGCCGCACCCCCGCTCGGAGACTTGCGCTGGCGCGAACCGCAGAAGGTCGAGGCCTGGAACGGCGTCTATCACGCCGATCGGCTGGCACCGGAGTGTATCCAGGTGCTGCGCCGGCACAATCTCAATCATTATTTCGGCGAGGAAGCGACGAGCGAGAATTGCCTCACTCTGAACATCTGGGCGAGCCGGGATGCGAAATCGGGCGCAAAGCTGCCGGTGGTGGTCTGGATCTACGGCGGCGGCTTCACGCTCGGCTCCAGCGGCATGGCGATGTACGACGGCGAGAATGTCGCGAAGAAAGGCACGATCTTCGTCAGCTTCAACTACCGCGTCGGCATCCTGGGCAACCTCGCCCATCCCGAACTGACCGCGGAATCGCCGCACCATGCCTCCGGCAATTACGGCTTGATGGACCAGATCGCGGCCTTGCAATGGGTCAAGCGCAACATCGCAACGTTTGGCGGCGATCCCGACAACGTCACCATCACCGGGCAGTCCGCGGGCGCGATGTCGGTGTCGGCGTTAGAGGCAAGTCCGCTGGCGAAGGGCCTGTTCAATCGCGGTTTTGCGATGAGTCTCAGCATGTTCGACAGCCGCTTCAAATTCCCGGCGCTGCCGGCCGCCGAGAAGGTCGGTCTCGAGGTGCAGACGGCGCTCGGCGCGTCCTCGCTGGCCGAGATGCGGCTGATCCAGGCCGACAAGATCTTGGCGATCCAGAAAGACTGCCAGCTCGGCTGTGCCGGCACGATCGCCGTCACGCCGGATATCGACGGCTACGTCCTGCCCGACACCGTGCCGAACATTTTTGCGACGGGCAAACAGAACGATGTCGCGACGGTCGCGGGTTTCACCAGCGACGAAAGTTCGAATGATCTGCGCACCGCAGGAACGCTCGAAGCCTATGTCGCCGCCGCGCGAAAACTCTATGGCGACCAGGCCGAGCGCTTCCTCGCGCTCTATCCGGCGAAGACCGACGAAGAGGCCAAGGCGATGGGCCTGCTCGCCGCGCGCGAGGGGTTGGTCGAAGCGGGCACGCGCAACTGGGCCATGGCGCAGGCGAAGACCGGCAAGGCGCCGTTCTACATGTACATGTATTCGCGCGTGCACCCCTTCGCGAAGGACGTCCAGTTCTTCGATAGTCCGCAGAAGATCGGCGCCTATCACACCTCCGACGTGCCTTATTGGTTCGGCACGCAGGATGCCTTCAACAAGATCCGCGTCACGCGGCTCTGGACCGAGTTCGACCGCGCCTTGTCCGATCGCATGATGGATACGCTGGTCGCATTCGCGAGGACCGGAAATCCGGCGACGGCGGCGACGCCATGGCCGCAATGGAATCAGGGCGCGCAAAACTATGTCGAGTTCGGCGACGAATCCGGTGTTCGCGAGGAGAGCCGCGCGCGTCTGGATTTCCACACACCGGCAAACGTCACGCCTTCGACGCCGCGCGTCTCGCGTGATTGAGCCTGTCTTAAGGCTCGCCGCGTAGTCAGAGCCCGGAGGTCAGAACTGGATCTCGGGACGGATATCGTCTGCGCTGAGACCGACGGCCTCAAAACCCTTCAGCATCCCGCCGCCGCAGGTCTGGCCCAGCGAGCGGTTTGTAGTCGGCCCAAGTGCTGAGGGCATCTGGACTATTTCTGTATTCAGATATAAATGCAATACGGTATTTCTGCAATCCGGACATGAAAGACGAGCCTGTGCGCGCCCTCTTCGTCGACGCCAACGATACGCTTGCTGCGGTCACCGAGAAGCTGCTGCGCTCCCAGGACCTGCCGGTCGGCATCAACCGCAATCCCTCCATCAAGCCCGACGATTTGCCCGGCCTGCTCGATGGTGTCGAGATCATGATCGTCGACCACACCGCGGTGCCGACCGCGATCGCCGGGAAGTGCACGACCTTGAAGCACGTGGTCTTCCTCGGTACCGGCGCGCGCAGCTACATGAATTCGGAAGAACTTGGCCAAGCCGGCATCTCCGTTCACACCATCAAGGGCTATGGCGACACCGCGGTGGCCGAATGCGCGATCGCGCTGATGTGGGCTTCTGCAAAGAGCTTCGGCGAGATGGATCGCGGCATGCGCGAGGGCAATTGGCTGCGCCGCGATGCGATGCAGCTCACCGGCAAGACGCTCGGCCTGATCGGCTTTGGCGGCATCGCCGCGGAAGCCGCCCGCATGGCGACGGGCTGCGGCATGAAGGTGATCGCCTGGAACAGGTCGCCGAAGACCCATCCCGGCGTCGAGTTCGTGTCGCTGGAGAAGTTGCTCGCCGACAGCCACGTCGTCTCGCTGCATCTGCTGCTCAACGACGAGACCAAGGGATTCCTGTCGTGCGAGCGTATCGCGCAGATGCGCCCTGGCAGCATCCTGATCAATACCGCGCGCGGCGCGGTCGTCGATGAGGATGCGATGCTGGATGCACTGCGCTCCGGCCATATCGCGCATGCCGGCCTCGACGTCTTCACCGTCGAGCCGCTGCCGCCAGGGCATCCGCTGACGAAATTGCCGAACGTGACGCTGTCCGCGCATTCGGCGTTCCGCACGCCGGAGGCGAGCGACAATCTCGTTGGTGCGGCGCTCGATCATTGCGCCCGCATCATCGCGAATGGCCGGTAGTGCAAACAGCAGGGACGGGCATGACGCCTGCGCAGGGTGCGAGAGGCCTTTCGATCTTGCGCGCCCTGGCGGCCTGTCCTACGCCAGCTCCGAACAACATTTGGGCGAAGCCGTGAAGCGCATCGCCAGAGCCTTGAGGGAGCCGTCATGACCATTCGCAACACCCGCACCGGGGGCCAGATCCTGATTGATCAGCTGGTCGCGCAAGGCGTCGAGCGCGTCACCTGCGTGCCGGGCGAGAGCTATCTCGCGGCGCTCGATGCGCTGCATGACAGCCCGATCGACGTCATGATCTGTCGCGCCGAAGGCGGTGCTGCGATGATGGCGGAAGCCTATGGCAAGCTCACCGGCCGGCCCGGAATCTGCTTCGTGACCCGCGGCCCCGGCGCCACCAACGCCAGCCATGGCGTCCACATCGCGATGCAGGATTCGACGCCGATGATCCTGTTCGTCGGCCAGGTCGACACCGGCATGCGCGAGCGCGAGGCGTTCCAGGAGCTCGACTACAAGGCGGTGTTCGGCACCATGGCGAAATGGGCGGTCGAGATCGACCGTCCCGATCGCATTCCGGAGCTGGTCGCGCGCGCCTTCCGCGTCGCCATGCAGGGCCGCCCCGGTCCCGTGGTGATCTCGCTGCCAGAGAATATGCTGACCGAGACCGCCGCCGTTGCGGACGCCATGCGCATCGAGCCGGCGGTGAGCTGGCCGTCGCCCGCCGACATCGAGCGCGTTGGTGCGATGCTCGCGAGCGCCAAGGCCCCGCTGGTCATTCTCGGCGGCTCGCGCTGGACCGACGAGGGCACCAAAAGCATCGCGCGCTTCGCCGAACGCTTCGACCTGCCGGTCGCGACCTCCTTCCGTCGGGCGTCGCTGATCGACGCCGATCACTCGCACTATGCCGGCGATCTCGGCATCGGACCGAGCCCGGGCCTGAAAGCGCGCATCGACGGCGCCGATGTCATCCTGTTGATCGGCGGCCGCATGTCGGAAATGCCGTCATCGTCCTACACGCTGTTCGATATTCCGACCCCGCAGCAGAAGCTGATCCATGTGCACCCGGGTTCGGAAGAACTCGGCCGCATCTATCAGCCCGAGCTTGCGATTCAGGCGACGCCCGCCGCGTTCGCCGCCGCCGTCGAGACGCTGAGACCTTCGGCCGCGCCGGCCTGGAAGGGTGAGGCGGCGAAAGCGCATGCCGATTATCTGGCCTGGACCGAGAAAGCACGCGAGCTGCCGGGCAAATTCCAGTACGGCCAGGTCATGACCTGGCTGCGCGATCGTCTGCCGAAGGATGCCATCGTCTGCAACGGCGCCGGCAATTATGCCGGCTGGATCCATCGCCATCACCGCTTCCACAGCTTTGCCTCCCAGCTCGCGCCGACCTCGGGCTCGATGGGCTATGGCGTGCCGGCGGCGGTGCTCGCGAAACGGCAATATCCGGATCGCACCGTCATCGCCTTCGCCGGCGACGGCTGCTTCCTGATGAACGGCCAGGAATTCGCAACCGCCGTGCAATACGATGCACCGCTCGTCGTCATCGTCGTCGACAATGCGCAATACGGCACCATCCGCATGCACCAGGAGCGCGACTATCCCGGTCGCGTCGTCGGCACCCAGCTCAAGAACCCGGATTTCGCGATGTACGCGAAAGCGTTCGGCGGCCATGGCGAGCGCGTCGAGCGTACCGAAGAGTTCGCGCCGGCCTTCGAGCGTGCGCTGGCCTCGGGCAAGCCGTCGATCCTCCACTGCATCATCGATCCGCGCGCGATGTCGGTCGGCAAGGACTTCGCCCCGGCGGTGAAGGCTTAAGCGATGTCGCAGCGCCGCCACGTCGCCATCATCGGTGCCGGCGCGGTTGGCGTGATCAGCGCCATCGAGGCGCTGCGCGAGGGCCATCGTGTCACGCTGATCGACGCTGGCGAGCCCGGTGGCGAACAGGCGGCGAGCTACGGCAATGCCGGCTGGCTGTCGTCGCATTCGGTGATCCCGCCGGCCGAGCCCGGCGTCTGGAAGAAGGTGCCGGGCTATCTCCTGGACCCGCTCGGGCCGCTCGCGATCCGCTGGTCTTATCTGCCGAAGGCCTTGCCCTGGCTGATCAAGTATCTGCTCTCGGGCTGGACCGAGGCGCGGGTCGAGAAGACGGCCTTCGCGCTGCGCGACCTCCTGAAGGACGCGCCGCTGCTGCACAGGAAGCTCGCGGAGGAGGCGGGCGTCCCTGAATTGGTCGAACGCAACGGCGTGATGCATGTCTTCCCGTCGCGCGGCAATTTCGACAACGATCTCGGCTGGCGCCTGCGCAAGCGCGTCGGTGTCGAATGGCTGGAGCTGAACGCGGACGAGATGCGCCAGCGCGAGCCGGATCTGCATCCGCGCTACACGTTTGGCGTGGTGGTGGAGGAGGCCGGTCGCTGCCGCGATCCCGGCGCTTATGTCGCAGCACTCGCCAATCATGCGGTCGCTAACGGCGCCAAGCTCGTGCGCGCGAAGGCGACGGGCCTCAAGCTCTCCGGCAACAAGCTCCTCGCCGTGCTTACCGAGACCGGCGAGATTCCCTGCGATGCCGCGGTGGTCGCCGCCGGCGCGCATTCCAAGCGGTTGACTGCATCGATCGGCGATCCGCTGCCGCTCGAGACCGAGCGCGGCTATCACGTCATGATCGAGAATCCGGAAACCGGTCCCCGCAGCTCGATGATGGCGTCGGATGCGAAGATGGTGGTGAACTGGACCGACAAGGGCCTGCGTGCCGCCGGCACGGTCGAGATCGCCGGCCTTGAGGCCGCGCCGAACTGGAGGCGCGCCGAGATCCTGCGAAATCATCTCCTCAGCATGTTCCCGAAACTGCCGAAGGACATTCCGGCCTCGCGCATCAAGACCTGGTTCGGCCATCGGCCGAGCATGCCGGACGGACGTCCCTGCATCGGCTACGCGCGGGCTTCGCGCGACATCGTCTACGCCTTCGGCCACGGCCATGTCGGCCTGGTCGGCTCGGCCCGCACGGGGCGTCTCGTCGCGCAGCTCCTGAGCGGCAAGGAGCCGGAGATCCCGCTCGCGCCGTTCGCACCGAATCGCTTCCTCTGAGATCGCATCATGACCACTCCAGCCAACTCATCTTCCCGCATCGCCCGTGGCGGCAAGGCCATCTATGGCGCGCCGCTCGGCATTTTGATGCTGGAGGCGCGCTTTCCCCGCATTCCCGGCGACATGGGCAACGGCACGACCTGGCCGTTTCCCGTGCTCTATCGCGTGGTGAGCGGGGCGTCGCCGGAGAAGGTGGTGCTGAAGGGCGCGGCCGGCCTGCTGCCTGATTTCATCGATGCGGCGAAGGATCTGGTGCGGCTCGGGGCCGAAGCCATCACCACCAATTGCGGCTTCCTCTCGCTGTTCCAGAAGGAGATCGCAGCCGCCGTCGGCGTTCCCGTTGCGACCTCGTCGCTGATGCAGGTGCCGTGGGTGCAGGCGACCTTGCCGCCGGGCAAGCGCGTCGGTCTCGTCACGGTGTCGGGCTCGACCCTGACGCCGGGACATCTCGAAGGCGCCGGTGTGCCGCTCGATACGCCGCTGGTCGGCACGGAACACGGCAAGGAGTTCTTCCGCGTCCTGATCAAGGCCGAGAAGGACGACATGGACATCGCGCAAGCCGAGCGTGACGTGGTGGAGGCGGGCAAGGAACTCGTTGCCAGGAATCCGGACGTCGGCGCCATCGTGCTCGAATGCACCAACATGCCGCCTTACGCGGCCGCGCTTCAGGCCGAGGTTGGATTGCCCGTCTATGATATCTATTCCATGATTACGTGGTTTCATGCCGGATTGCGGCCGCGCCGGTTTGGTTAGAGGTCGAGAAGCTGCCTATGAACAAGCACTTGGAACTCCCCTCCGATAGTATCGTCGATCGCGTCTACGAACAGCTCAAGGCGATGGCCGTGAGCTATGAGTTCAAGCCGGGCGAACGGCTCAACGAGGGAGAACTGGCAAAACGTCTCGGCGTCAGCCGCACGCCGCTGCGCGAGGCGCTCAACCGCCTCAACACGGAAGGCTTTCTGCGCTTCACGCCGGGCAAGGGCTTCTTTTGCCGCGAGCTCGACGCCCACGAGATCTTCGATCTCTACGAGCTGCGCAAGTCGATCGAGGTCGCCTCGGTCCGCCTCGCCGTCAAGCGCGGCAAGGACGAGGACATCGATGCGCTCCTGAAATTCCTCGAAGCCACCGGCCCCGATCCCGGCGAGCGTTCCTCGGTGGAGCTCGTCGAGCTCGACGAGACCTTCCACGAGCGGCTGATGGCGTTGTCGAACAATGCCGAGATGCTGCGCGTCTTGCGCAACGTCAACGCCCGGATTCGTTTCGTTCGCTGGATCGACATGGACAGCATCAACCGCTCCAACACGCAAGCCGAGCATCGTGCCGTGGTCGAAGGCCTGAAGGCCCGCGATGAAGAGGCTTGCGTGTCGGTGCTGGAGAAGCACATCGACCGCCGCCTCGACCGCATCACCTCCGCGATCAAGGAAGGCTACGCGCAGATCTACATGCCGGCGACGGCGAGGTCGGCGGCGAATTGAGGCTCTCTCCACCTCTCCCCGCAAGCGGGCGAGGGAGCAGAGGCACCGCCGCTGCCGTGAAAAGGCAGCTATACAATCCCTCGATATCTGATCGTGCCAGACGGTCAGAGCTTTCGCCGACGAGCATCGATAGGGTGCCGGTCGAATGTCACGGAGACACGCGGTGCACAGCCCTCAACCTGATCTCGAAGCGCGAACCAGCGACGATTGGCCCGCGGAGCTTTATCGTATCCTCAAGGCAGCCGACGTGCGGCAGATGTCTTATGTGCCGGATGCCGGCCACAGCCAGCTGATCCGCCTGCTCTCGGCGGACCGCGACGTCACCACCAACGTGTTGACGACCGAGGAAGAGGGCATCGCCATCGCCGCGGGCGCCTGGCTCGGTGGCCAGCGCAGCGTGCTTCTGATGCAGTCGAGCGGGGTCGGCAATTGCATCAACATGCTGTCGCTGTCCGCGATCGGACGGTTCCCACTGCTGATGCTGGTGACAATGCGCGGCGAATGGGCGGAGTTCAATCCCTGGCAGGTGCCGATGAGCCGGGCCACGCAGCCCTCGCTCGAAGCGATCGGCCTGAAGGTGATGCGCGCGGAGACGGCAGACGATCTGGTCGAAACGGTCGAATCGGCCGCGGCGCTCGCCTACGAATCCGATCAGCAGATCGCGGTTCTGATCGGGCAGCGCCTGATCGGCAAGAAGAAATGGTGACGCCAATGCAAGCTCAACTCGATCGTCGCGCCGCTGTTGCCGCGCTCCTGAAGAACCGTAAGGACACGCTCGTCGTCTCCGGCCTCGGCTCTCCCACCTACGATCTGCATTCGGTGGGTGACCACGACGGCAATTTCTATCTCTGGGGCGCGATGGGCGGCGCCGCGTTGATCGGGCTCGGGCTGGCACAGGCTCAACCGGGGAAACGCGTCCTGGCTTTGACCGGCGACGGCGAACAGCTCATGGGCCTCGGCGGCATCGCCACCATTGGCGTCGCGCGCCCGCATAATCTCGACATCGTCGTGATCGACAACCAGCATTTTGGCGAGACCGGAATGCAGGCAAGCCACACCGGGCGCGGCGTCGATCTTACCGCGATCGCGGCTGCTTGCGGCTTTATCGCAACCGGAATGCTGCGGACGATCGCCGAGGTGGAACGCCTCGCGGCGCAGCTTGCCGAGCCGGGCGAGGGGCCGCGCCTGTTCGTCATCAAGGTTCTGGCTGAAAATCCGCCGCGCTCGCTGCCGTCGCGCGATGCCGTCTTTATCAAGAACCGGTTCCGTGCTCATCTCGGATTTGCGGCGGGCTGATCCGGGGTTCTCATCCGGCAACAGCCTGCTGCCCCAGCAGCTATTCTGGAGTGAGACCATGAAACTATCCGGCAAGGTCGCGGTCATCACCGGCGCGGCGCGCGGCATCGGCAAGGCCTGCGCGAAACGATTCCTGGACGACGGCGTCAAGGTCGTCATTTCGGATGTCGATGCCGATGGCCTGGCCGCAACGGCCGCCGAGCTCGGGCGTCCCGACGCCTTGCGCGCCGTCGTCGGCAATGTCGCCAAGCGCGCTGAGGTGGATCAGCTCGTCGCGACCGCCGCCAAGGAATTCAGTCGGCTCGACATCATGGTCAACAATGCCGGTGTCGCCCGCAACCAGGACATTCTGGAGATATCCGAGCAGGATTTCGACGATGTCATCGCCATCAATCTGAAGGGTGCATTCTTCGGCGTGCAGGCGGCGGCGAAGCAGATGATCACGCAAGGCGGCGGCGGGGTCATCATCAACATGTCCTCGGTGAACGCGCTGCTGGCGATCCCAACGCTTGCGACCTACGCCATCTCCAAGGGCGGCATGAAGCAGCTCACCTCGGTCGCTGCGGTCGCGCTTGCCCCGCACAACATTCGTGTGGTGGCCGTCGGACCCGGCACGATCCTGACCGACATGGTGGCATCCGCGATCTACACGTCCGAGGATGCGCGCAAGGGCGTGCTGTCGCGTACGCCGATCGGCCGCGGCGGCGAGCCGAGCGAGGTCGCCTCCGTCGTGGCGTTCCTCGCCAGCGACGATGCGTCCTACATCACCGGACAGACGATCTATCCGGATGGCGGCCGGCTGATCCTGAACTATACGGTGCCGGTGAAGGAGAAGTAGGGGGCGCGGTCGCCGCGAATTCGGTGTCATCGCCCGGCTTTGACCGGGCGATCCAGTACTCCGTGAGAGCAGTGATAGAGCCGATAAGCCTCGGCGTACTGGATGCCCGCCTTCGCGGGCATGACGGCGGTGCTTATGTTGGGCTGCGAAGCCTCACTCCGCCGCGACCGTCATGCCGTGGCCAAGCCGCTTCGAGATACCCCCCGCGCATTCGCGCAGCGCATGGGCGATCGGGCTGTCCCAGCGGGCATCAAAAGTGCCTTCCGGCCCCATCGCGGTGATGACCAGTGCGACATGGCCGGCATGGTCGAAAACGGGCGCGGAGAAGGCGTTGACGCCGGGCAGGGGATCGCCGAGTGCGCGGGCGAGGCCGTGCTTGCGGACCTCGGCGAGCATGTCGGCGACCTTCGCGCCCTTCACCGCGCGCTTCGGATTGTAACCGACGCCTTGGCGGTCGAGGCCGCTTTCGAGCGCGGCATTGACGGTCTTCTCCGGCAGGAAGGCCGCAAAGGCCCGGCCCGTGGCCGTCTCCAGCAGCGCCATCACCGAGCCGGCGCGCATCACGATGTGGACGGGCTGGCCGGGCTCTTCGAGCTGCACCACGGTCGGGCCGTGCGTGCCCCAGACCGCCAGCGAGACCGCATGTCCGATCTGACTTGCGAGCGCCGCGATCTTCGGTCCTGCAAGGCGCACGCCGGAGAGGCGGCGCAGGCTGATCAGGCCGAGCTCCAGCGCCAGCGCCCCGATCTCGTAGCGGCCGGTGGTCTCATCCTGCTCGATCAGCCCGATACGCGAGAAGCTGGCGAGATAGGGATGCGCCTTGGCCGGCGCCATGCCGGCCTCGCGCGCGAGATCGCGCAGCATCATCGGCTCGCCGCATCGCGCGAGCGCGCGGAGCAATTCTCCGCCGACCTCGATCGACTGGATGCCGCGGCTCTCTCTCTTCATGCGCCTCCTGGCGAGTGGCTTACGCCGCGTCGCGCTTGGCGGCGCGGTCGGCGAGATGACGGCCGGCAATGTAGCCGAAGGTCAGTGCCGGCCCAAGCGTGATGCCGGCACCGGGATAATTGCCGCCCATGATGCTCGCCATGTCGTTGCCGGCAGCGTAGAGCCCGGGAATCACCCGGCCTTCGGCGTCGAGCGCCCGTGCGTTCTCGTCGGTGACAATACCGGCATAGGTGCCGAGATCCCCGATCACCATCTTGATGGCGTAGAACGGACCATTTTCCAACGGCGCCACGCAGGGGTTGGGGCCGTGCAGCGCGTCGCCCTGGTAGCGGTTATAGGCCTTTGAGCCCTTGCCGAAGGCGGCATCGTGGCCTTGCGGCGCAGTGGCGTTGAATTGCGCCACGGTCTCGGCAAAGGCCTTGGCATCGATGCCGGCCTTTGCCGCAAGCGCCTCCAGCGTATCGCCGCGCATGAGATAGCCGGTGTCGAGGTGATGACCCAGCGGCATCGGGAACGGCGGCACGCAGCCGAGGCCGTATTTCCGGAGCGTCTCGTGATCGCAGACGAGGAAGGCCGCGATCTCCTCGCCGGGTCTGGCCGCCTTGACCATGGCCTGGACGAAGTCGTGATAGGAATTGCCCTCATTGGCAAAACGCTTGCCGTCGCGCATCACCGCGATCACGCCGGGCTTGGCGCGGTCGATGAAATGCGGCATCACGCCCTTTGACCCGTCCTTGCGCGTGGTCAGCGACACCGGCACCCAGGCGGCCGCATTCGGCAGCCGCTCCTCGACGTGTCCGCCGGCGCCTTCAGCAAGGCGCAAGCCGTCGCCGGTGTTGCCGGTCGGTCCCGGCGAATGATGCTCGTTGCCGGTGGGCGCGTGCGGAAACATCTTCTTGCGCCGTTCCACGTCGTGCGGAAAGCCGCCGCAGGCGAGCACCACGCCCTGGCGCGCACGGACACGCACCTCGCGGCCCTCGCGCGCGACGATCGCGCCGGTGACGGCGCCGTTTTCGACCGTCAGCTCGCGCACCGGCGAGGACAGCCACATCGGAATCTTCAGATCCTGCGCCGATTTTGCGAGGCGCCCGGCGAGCGCATTGCCGTTGGTCAAGGTCATGCCGCGGCCGTAGCGCAGCACGTCCATCAGATGGCGCGACAGGCGCTTGGCGACGTAGACCGCCGAAGTCAGTGACTTCGTCGCACGCATGAAATGGACGATGTCCTTGCCCGATCCGAGCATCATGCCGAACACGGTGAGCTCGGGCAGGGGCGCGCCGAGCATTTTGATCTGGTCGCCGAGCTCGCGGCCGTCGAACGGGCGCGCGACCATGGAGCGGCCACCCTGGGTACCGCCGGGCGCTTCGGCATGATAGTCGGGAAACACCAGCGGCATGTCGAAGCGCAGCGCGGTCTTTGACGTGAAGAAATCGACCGCCTCCGGACCCGCGCTCAGGAATGCATCGACCCGCGCGGCGTCAAAATTGTTGCCGGCCTCGTGCCGCAGGTAAGTGCGGGCCTGGTCCGGCGTCTCGGCGATGCCGTAGGCCTTCGCCAGCGAGGTGCCGGGAATCCAGAGCCAGCCGCCGGAGCGGGCGGTGGTGCCGCCGAAGCGCGGCTCCTTCTCCACGATCAGCACGTCGAGCCCGCGATAGCGTGCGGTGATCGCGGCCGACATGCCGGAGGCGCCCGATCCGGCCACGAGTACATCGCACTCGTAGGTCTCCATTGCGTTGCGCGCGTTGCCGGTCATGTGGGCCTCACTTCTTGAGCAGCGGACATTTGGACTCGGAGACCGGGCGGAAGGCGTCCTCGCCCTTCACGGTCTTGATGATCTCAAGATAATCCCAGGGTTCCTTGGACTGTGCGGGCGACTTCACCTTCGCCAGATACATGTCGCGGATGACGCGGCCGTCCTCCCGCAGCTTGCCGCCATGGACGAACATATCCTCGATCGGCAGCTCGCGCATCTTGGCCATCACCTTGGCAGGATCGTCGGTGCCGGCGGCCCTGATGCCCTTCAGGTAATGCAGCACCGAGCCGTAGACGCCGGTCTGGATCATGGTCGGCATCACCTTGGTGCGCTCGTAGAACTTCTTCGACCAGGCGCGGGTCGCCTCGTCCATGTTCCAATACGACGCCGTGGTCATGTAGGTGCCCTGCGCGGCCTTGAGCCCGACCGCGTGCACGTCGGTGTCGAACATCAACAGGCCGACGAGCTTCTGGCCGCCCTGCACCAGGCCAAACTCACCCGACTGCTTGATCGCGTTGTCGGTATCCTGGCCGGCATTGGCGAAGGCGACGACGTCGGCCTTCGAGCTCTGCGCCTGGAGCGCGAAGGAGGAGAAGTCGGCCGTATTGGTCGGGTGCTTCACGCCGCCCAAAACCTTGCCGCCCATCTCGTTGATGAAGCGCGTGGCGTCCTTCTCGAGCTGCTGGCCGAAGGCGTAATCGGCGGTGATGAAGTACCAGGATTTTCCGCCCTCCTTGATGACGGCGGAGGCCGTCACCTTGGACAGCGCGTAGGTGTCGTAGGTGAAGTGCACGGTGTTCGGGCTGCACAGCTCATCGGTCAGCGAGCTCGCGCCGGGGCCGGAGAGCAAGGCGATCTTGTTGCGCTCGCGCACCATGTTGTGCACGGCGATGGCGATGCCGGAATTGGGGATGTCGACGACGGCGTCGACCTTGCCGTTGTCGAACCAGCCGCGCACGATCTGCACGCCGACGTCGGTCTTCATCTGGTGGTCGGCGCTGATGATCTCGATCGGCTTGCCGAGCACGGTGGGCCCGAATTCTTCCACCGCCATCTTCGCGGCCTCGACCGAGCCCGGCCCGCTGTTGTCGCGGCCCCAGCTCGACAGATCCGTCAGCACGCCGATCCGCACCGCGTCGTCGGAGACTTGCGCATTCGCGACTGTGGTCATGGCGGCCGAAGTCATGGCAGCCGCAGTCATGGCAGCGAGCATGGCGCAGGCCAAAAACCCTCTCATCGTCATTTCCTCTCTTTTATTGGCCGCTTGGTACGGCTGGTTGTTCTGGGGGTAAGTTAGATATTAGCGAATAAGTTTGTCAATGGCGAATTGATCTCTGGATGGGTTCCGCTTGGCGGGTGGGGACGACAGGGGCCGCTGCTTCAGCACCCGTCATTGCGAGCGCAGCGAAGCAATCCAGACTTTCTCGGCGGAGGCAGTCTGGATTGCTTCGTCGCAAGGGCTCCTCGCAATGGCGGGGGTTGAAGCAGAGGCGCGCGAAATTGGGTGCGGTTATCCTGTGAGAGCCAACACCCCCGCAGGTTGCAACCGTAAGCGCGATTGGCCATGATGCCGCCTGGAATCTTGGGGCATGGCATGACGGCAGCAACGGGGGTCTCCGCATCAGTGGAGAGATCGACGACGGCGCATGTGGTGTGGGCGAGCGCGCTCGGCACCGCGATCGAGTGGTACGATTTCCTGATCTACGGCACCGCTGCGGCGCTCGTGTTCAACAAGCTGTTCTTCCCCAGCTTCGATCCTTTCGTCGGGACGCTGGCGGCGTTCTCGACCTATGCGGTCGGCTTCGTCGCGCGGCCGATCGGCGGCGCGATCATCGGGCATTATGGCGACCGGCTCGGCCGCAAGACAATGCTGGTCGCGACCATGATCGCGATGGGGCTCGGCACCTTCCTGATCGGCTGCCTGCCGACCTACAGCCAGATCGGCGTCTGGGCGCCGATCTTCCTCGTCATCCTGCGCTTCATCCAGGGCATCGGGCTCGGTGGCGAATGGAGCGGCGCGGTGGTCATGGTGGCCGAGCACGCCGGCAATCGCCGCGGCCTCTATGGCAGCCTGGTGCAGATCGGCTTTCCCGTCGGCGTTGCGGCGTCGACCGGCATCTTCGGCCTGATGACGAAGCTGCCGGAGGCGGATTTCCTGAGCTGGGGCTGGCGCGTGCCGTTCCTGATCAGCATCCTGCTCGTCGGCGTCGGCTTCATCGTGCGGCTGAAACTCGCGGAGACGCCGCACTTCAAGGAGGTGGTCGAGCGCAAGGAGGTGCTGGCGCAGCCGGTGATGGAAGTGCTCCGCCGCGACTGGCGCAGTTTTTTGCTGGCGATCGGCATCACGGTGTCGGAGGTCGGGCTCGCCTATCTTCTCACCGTCTTCACCGTGGTCTATGCCACGACAAAGCTCGGACTGCCGCGCCAAGTGATCCTGGATGCGGTGGTCTGCGCCGCAATCGTCGAGTTCGCGACGCTGCCGCTCGCCGGCTGGCTGTCCGATATTTTTGGCAGGAAGGCCCTGTATCTCGCCGGCGGCGTGTTCTCGGTGGCGCTAGCGTTTCCGCTATTCTGGTTCCTCGACACCAGGGAGCCGACGCTGATCACGCTGGCTCTCGTCGTCACGATGACGCTGACGCACGCACTGCTGTTCGGGCCGAAGGCGGCGTTCATGCCGGAACTGTTCCGCACCCAGGTGCGCTACAGCGGCGCGTCATTAGGGGCCAATGTCGCAGCCGCGCTCAGCGGCGGCTTCTCGCCGTTGATTGCGACCGCGCTGCTCGCTTGGGCTGGATCGTATTCGGCCGTGTCGGTCTACATCATCGCGCTCTCGATCATCACGATCATCGCAACGCTGATGGCACCGGAGACGGCGCGCGAAACGCTGAAATCCTGAGATGAGTCGCCGACCCCGGGGACGATTATCGTCTCTCCAGATGGTCGCGTTGGGTCGCCGGACGGCACGGTCTCATCAATAAGACGATGCCACGCTCGTCCAGCGTTCATGGCATACTGAATATCGACTATCACCCGGAGCGGCGCACATGAACGCGGCCCAACGAAGCCAAAGGGAGCACAAAATGAAAAAGACGACGCGCAGGGACTTGCTCGTGACTGCTGCGACGGCCACCGTAGCTTCCATCGCCGACAGTGCGCCGGCCGCCGCACAGGCCGGGCCGAAGCCGATCTTCCCGGTACCGATGGTCGCGATCCCGATCGTCGGCGAGACCCAAGTGTTCCAGGTCCGCCGCATCTATTGCATCGGGCGCAACTATGCAGCGCACGCGATCGAGCGTGGCTCGGACCCGAACCGTGAGCCGCCGTTCTTCTTCCAGAAGCCAACGGACGCGATCCAGAATGTCGCGGTTGGCGAGGTCGCCGATCATCCCTATCCCTCGCTGACCAAGAACTATCATCACGAGGTCGAGCTGGTTGCCGCGCTGAAATCAGGCGGCTCCAACATCCCGGCTGACAAGGCGCTCGAGCATGTCTACGGCTACGCGCTCGGCCTCGACATGACCCGGCGCGATCTCCAAAACGGCATGGCCGCGGAGAAGAAGCCGTGGGAGATCGGCAAGAGCTTTGACCACGCCGCGGTGATCGGCCCGATCCACCCCGTGAGCAAGACCGGCCATTTCGAGAAGGGCGCGATTTCGCTGGCGATCAACGGCACCGTGAAGCAGAGCTCGGATCTCGGCAAGATGATCTGGAGCGTGGCCGAGCAGATCGCAAAGCTCTCGGAAGCGTTCGAGCTGAAGGCCGGCGACATCATCTATTCCGGCACGCCGGAGAATGTCGGCCCCGTGGTGAAGGGCGACGTGCTGCTCTGCAAGCTCGAGGGCCTGCCGGACATGTCGATCAAGATCGTGTAGCATTCTCCAGGACGTTTGCGGCTTGGCGAACGATCATGGCGCGGCTCGCATCCTGCTCTAGGGCTGGCCGAGGATCTTCTTCGCGGCGCGAAGATGCGGCTTGTCGATCATCTGGCCGTCGAGACGCAGCGTGCCGGAGTTCGGATTACTCGCGAACGCCGCGATCACCTTCTCCGCCCAGCTACGCTCGGCATCGGTTGGCGCGAATGCCGCATTGACGACATCGACATGTTTTGGATGGATCAGGGCCTTCGCCGAAAAACCGTCGCGCCGCGCGGCGCGCGTCTCCTGTTCCAGCCCCGTGAGATTGTCGATGTCGGTGTAGACGGTGTCGATCGGTGCGACTTCGGCGGCGGCCGCCGCCATCAGGCACAGATCCCGCGCCAGACGATAGGGGCTGTGGAACACGCCGCCCGAGGATTTCTCGGTTGCGCCGAGCGAAGCCGAGAGATCTTCCGCGCCCCACATCAGGCCGGCGAGGCGAGGAGAGCAGCCCTTGTAGCTGCCGAGCCCGAAGATCGATCCCGCGGTTTCGGTGGCAACGCAGACGATGCGGGTCGATCCGACCGTCGTGCCGGCTGCGGCTTCCAAAGCTTCGAGCCAGGTCGCGACCTGCCGGACATCGTCACCGCCTAGCGATTTCGGCAGCACGACACCGTCGGGCTTGCCCGGCATGACTGCGGCGAGATCGGCGAGGGTCATGCCGGTGTCGAGCGCGTTGACGCGGACATAGAGCTGGTGCGGCTTGCTGCGGCCCTTCAGCATCGCCAGCGTGAGACCTCGCGCCTCTTCCTTCTTCTCGGTGACGACGGAATCCTCGAGATCGATGATCAGTGCGTCGGCGCTGCCTTCGCTCGCCTTCTCGAATTTGCGCGGGGAATCGCCCGGCACGAACAGCATCGAACGCATCAGACTGGCCTCTTGTGCATCATCGCCATGCGGCGGCATTTTCCGACGATCTCGTCGTTCTGGTTAAGAGCGTGGTGCTCGAACTCGACGATGCCCGCTTTCGGGCGCGATTTGGATTCTCGCAACGAAAGCACCTTCGTCGTCGCCCGCAGCGTGTCGCCATGGAAGACCGGCTTTGGAAAAGTGACGTCGGTCATGCCGAGATTGGCGACGGTGGTGCCCATGGTCGTATCATAGACTGTCATGCCGATCATGATGCCGAGGGTGTAAAGGCTGTTGAAAATGCGCTGGCCAAACTCGGTCTGGGCGGAGAAATGCGCGTCGATATGCAGCGGCTGCGGATTGAGCGTCAGCAGGCTGAACATGGTGTTGTCCATCTCCGTGACGGTCCGGGTCAGCGGATGCCTGAACTCCTGGCCCACGGAAAAGTCTTCGTAATAAAGTCCGGCCATCGCGGTTTCCTCCCTGCGAAATAACGGCGCGCTCGCACCTTCGCGCCGCATGACCCTATGCATGGTACACGCACTTGCCAGCCAAATTCACGTATCTGTACTCGGTTTTTCGCGTTAAACAACGCAAGCGAGGGCACGTCCGGGCGCAGCAATCGGCCACGGCCCTTGCATCGGGAACGCGACGAGAAGGGAGAATGCGTGGTCGCGGCTCCCAAGCAGGAGATCAAGAACATGGATTTCGCGCTCACCGACCAGCAGGAAGCCATTCGCGACGCCATCGCCAAGATCTGCGAAGGCTTTCCCGATGCCTACTGGCTTAAGAAGGACCACGACGGCGGCTTCCCGCACGACTTCCACAAGGCGCTGGCTGACGCCGGCTGGCTCGGCATCTGCGTGCCGGAAGCCTATGGCGGCTCGGGGCTCGGCATCACCGAAGCCGCGATCATGATGCGCACGATAGCGGAATCCGGCGCCGGCATGTCCGGCGCCTCCGCGGTGCACATCAACGTGTTCGGCCTCAACCCCGTCGTCGTGTTCGGCACCGAGGAGCAGCGCAAGCGCATGCTGCCGCCGATGGTCGAAGGCCGCGAGAAGGCGTGCTTCGCCGTCACCGAGCCTAACACCGGGCTCAACACCACGCAGCTCAAGACCCGTGCGGTCGCCAAGAACGACCGCTACATCGTCAACGGCCAGAAGGTGTGGATCTCCACCGCGCAGGTCGCGCACAAGATTTTGCTGTTGGCGCGCACCACGCCGCTGGAGGAGGTGCGCTCCCCAACGCACGGTTTGAGCCTGTTCTATACCGACTTCGACCGCAAAAAGATCAAGGTCCACGAGATCGAGAAGATGGGCCGCAAGAGCGTTGATTCCAACGAGCTGTTCTTCGAGGACTTTGAAATTCCGATGGAGGACCGGATCGGCGAAGAGGGCAAGGGTTTCCAGTACATCCTCGAAGGCATGAACCCGGAGCGGATTCTGATCGCGGCGGAAGCGGTGGGTCTCGGCAAGGTCGCGCTGTCGCGCGCAAGCGAATATGCCAAGACGCGAATTGTCTTCAACCGGCCGATCGGCAAGAACCAGGGTATCCAGCATCCGCTGGCCGTGAACTGGGTCGAGCTCGAGGCGGCCTGGCTGATGGTGATGTCGGCGGCCTGGCAATATGACAAAGGCTTGCCCTGCGGCGCCGCTGCCAATGCCGCAAAATATCTTGCCGGCGAGGCCGGATACCATGCCTGCGAGCAATCGGTGATGACCCATGGCGGTTTCGGCTATGCCAAGGAGTTTCACGTCGAGCGCTATTTGCGCGAAAGTCTGGTCCCGCGCATCGCGCCGGTCAGCCCGCAGCTTGCGCTCAGCTTCATCGCGGAAAAGGTGCTGGGCCTCGCCAAGTCGTACTAAGCCGGTTGCTCCGAAGGCCTATTCGGCTGCGATCCGGTCCATTGCCATGGCCCGAAGCCGGGCGCGCTGGATCTTGACGCCGTTGGCACTGTCGGTGACGGGGAAGGCGTCCACGACATAGATCCGTGCTGGCACCTTGTAGCCGGCGAGCCGCTCGCGCAGGCGGGCAGTCAGCGTCTCCTGCTGCGGCGGCTCTGTTTGAGGCCCTTGGGCCGCGATCACGAAGGCAACGCAGCGTGCCTGTCCCTTCAGGTCGATTGCAACCACCTGGGCGTCGGCCACGCCAGCGCACGATTTCAGCTCGTCCTCGATCTCGCCGGGCGCAACCAGGAAGCCGCCGAGCCGCATCGCATCACCCGCGCGGGTTTCGTAAACGAACGAGCCGTCGCCGCGGAGCCGGCCGATGTCGCCGGTGCGGAAGAAACCGTCGGCCGTGACCGCATCGCGTGTTGCCTCGGGATTGTTGAAATAGCCGAGGAAGCGCGACGGTGCGCTGATCTCGATCTCGCCGGAGACGCCTTGGGCCGCAAGCTCACCTGTCTCCATGTCGCGCACGCGGACCGTTGCGTCGGGTGACATCGGCCAGCCGCCGCCCTCGATGCGATCGGCGAAGACATCACTGGAGCGAGCGATCGAGAACAGGGCCTGCACCTCGCTCGAACCGTAGAGGCCGAACAGCGGCATGCCGCGCGCCTCGGCCTCCGCGGCGAGCTGGCGCCAGCCCGGCTGGAACGCGGCAAAGCCACAGATTTCGAGACGTGGAAACGGACGCCGCGCCTCGGTGAGGGCGAGGATACGGCGGAACATCTCGTCCGAGCCAAAGGCGTGCGTGATCCCGCACTCGCCGAGAGTCCTCAGCGCCGGTGCCGCCTCGAAGGCGTCGAGCACATGGACGGTCGCGCCCGCCGCGATGAAGCCGAGCAGGCTCGTCATGCCAAAGGTGCCGCAGAACGGCAGCATGGCCAGCAAGGAATGGCGTCGCGGCGAGAGTTTTAGCGCTTTGGCGACGGAGGCGGCGTGCGTGGCCAGCGTCCGCTGCGAATGCGCGACCAGTTTTGGCCCTTTGGTCGTGCCTGATGTCGTGTAGAGCAGCACCGGCAGGTCGAAATCGTTTTGCGGCGGCGGAGCCGGCGGACAGGGCCTGTCGAAGGCATCGAAACGCACGCATGGCCATGAGCCGGGAATTGGGCTGGGAATCTCATCCGCACCCACAAATGCAAGCCGTTGAAGCGCGGGCACGTCGGCCTTGGCAACGTCGGCAAGAATAGCGGCAAAGTCGATCGAGCGGAACGCGGCCTCGACCACCATCAGCCTGGCACCGGACAGCTTGAGGAGATGCGCGACCTCCGCGCTGCGGTAGCGGGTGTTGACAGCGGCGACGATTGCCCCGAGCCGGGCGGCGGCAAACAGCAGCGCGATCCATTCGATCCGGTTGACCAGCCAGACCGCGACCACATCGCCCTTGCCGATGCCCTGCGCGGCAAGCCAGGCGGCGGTCTGCTCGACCCTTTCTGAAAATTCCGCGCGCGAGACTGGCGCGCCCTCGAACACGAAGGCGGGATCGGCGGCTTGCTCGGTGCCGATCAGCGATTGCAGCGAAAATGCGTTGGCGCTCATGGCAACCGGACTAACCCGATCGCGCAAACCTGTCTACTTGGTGCCGAACATCCGGTCGCCGGCGTCACCAAGGCCCGGCACGATGTAACCGTGGTCGTTGAGACGTTCATCGATCGCGGCGGTCCAGACCGGCACGTCGGGATGCTCGCTCTGGAACTGCGCGATGCCCTCGGGCGCGGCCAACAGGCAGACGAAGCGGATGTCGCGGGCGCCGCGCGCCTTCAGCAGCGAGGCGCCGGCGCAGGCCGAGTTGCCGGTCGCCAGCATCGGGTCCATCAGGATCACGGTGCGGTCGGAGAGGTCCTGCGGCGCCTTGAAGTAATATTCCACGGCCTGCAACGTCTCGGGGTCGCGGTAGAGCCCGATATGGGCGACGCGCGCCGAGGGCATCAGCGCCAGCATGCCGTCGAGGAAGCCGACACCCGCGCGCAGGATCGGCGCCAGCGTGAGCTTCTTGCCCGCGATCTTGGGCGCCTGCATCGGCGCAATTGGCGTCTCGATCCCGACCAGCTCCAGCGGCAGGTCGCGCGTCACCTCGTAACCGAGCAGCATCCCGATCTCGTTCAGGATCTCGCGAAAGCTCTTGGTCGAGCGGTCCTTCTCCCGCATGAGGGAGAGCTTGTGCTGGACCAGAGGGTGGGCGACGACGTTGATGTTGCTGGTGCTCATGAAGCCGATCTACACGTTTCCCTGGAATTGCGCCAGATCGGCCGGGTTTTTTCCGCGGGTCTACGCGGCCTCAGGCCGGCATCGCGACCTGCTTGCGGGCGCGGCTGCTCGCCTCGTAGGCAGCCATGGTCAACTCCCGCTCGATCGCCGTGCGCATGGCATCCATGGCCGGCTGGCGCAGGCGCTTTTTGGCGGTCGCATGCGACGGCTTGTGGATCGCGCGCAATGAAGCGATGACCTCCTCAAGGATGCGGTCGATGGCCTCAGGCGCAACCACGCGATCGAGGAAACCCGCCGTCAACGCCTCCTCGGGCTCGTACATCTCACCCAGGATGACGGTGCGGCTGAGCCAGGCCGGATGCAGGCGGCTGCGGGCAAGCTCGATGGCGAAGGTCGGCGGCGCAATGCCGATCGCGACCTCGTTCAGCCCCATGCGGTGCGGCCCGCGCGCGCCCAGCCTGACGTCGCAGGCAAGCAGCAGGAACGTTCCCATCGGAAAGGCATGGCCCTCCATCACGCCGATGGTCGGATGCGGAAACGACATCAGCCGGAGCGCAAGCTCCGCCCCGGCACGGACCATATCGAGGCTCCCGGCGGCATCGCCGGAGGCGAACACCTTCAGATCGAAGCCCGCGGAGAAGATGTCCGGCCGCGCCGAGCGCAGCACCACGATCCCGGCCTCGGTCTCGGCGCGGTCGAAGGCGGCTCCGATTTCGCCCAGCATGGTGGTCGACATCACATTGACCTTGCCGTCGTCGAGCGCGATCCGTGCCACGCCGTCATTCAGTTCGTAGCTCACTCTCTTTGGCATCTGCCTCTCCCGGTCGTTGTCAGACCTTGACTGTCGGAGGCTGATGTAGACCAATCAATATAATTTCCGATCGGAGGAGCGCGCCATGCCGGCCGTGCCAAAACACCGCCAGCCCATCATCAATGCGGCGGTGACTCTGTTCCGCCGCCAGGGCTTTGCCCGGACCGGACTGAACGACATCGTCGATGTCAGCGGTGCGCCGAAGGGCTCGCTCTACCACTACTTTCCGGACGGAAAATCCTCGATCGCGGTGGCGGCGGTGGAGGAGGCGGGCCGTCGCGTCGCGGCGACGGTCGCCAAGCTCGCGGAAGAGTGCGGCTCGACCGGCGACCTCTTGCGGGCGCACGCGAGATTGCTGGCGGGCTGGATGCAGGGCTCCGGCTTTCGCAATGGCTGCCCGATCACGACCGTGCTGCTCGAACTCGCGCCGCGCGAGCGTGCCGTGTCCGATGCCGGCCGCAAGGCTTATGCGGCGCGATTGTCCATCCTGCGCGACAAGCTTCTCGCGGACGGCTTCGTTAGATCTCGCGCGGAAGCGCTTGCCGTGCTCTGCACGTCGGCGCTTCAGGGCGCGCTGATCCAGGCCCGCGTCGAGCGCAGCGGTCGGTCGATCGAGGTCACGGCGGCAGAATTGGCGCGGCTGATCGAGGCGGAGGCGGCGAGGTGAGGGTTATACGCCGAGCCCACGCGCCAGAAGCGTGATCACCAGCGTCAGGATGCCGCCCAGATCAGCGCGCGCGGCATGTCCGGAGCTTGCGACACGGTATTAATCCTGTGCCTAGCCGAAATTGTCGCAGGGCGAGCGGCTCGTAAAGCGGATCATGCACAGGCCGAATCGAAGCAACGGTCGGCCGTGACACGTCCGCGGCCAGGGCCTGGACTTCAATGAAGGCCAACAGCAGAGCGAGCGCGAGGTCGGCGT
This sequence comes from Bradyrhizobium sp. 21, assembly GCF_023073335.1. GTDB lineage: Bacteria > Pseudomonadota > Alphaproteobacteria > Rhizobiales > Xanthobacteraceae > Bradyrhizobium. The sequence goes on along the minus strand of NZ_JADPJG010000032.1, from coordinate 528,117 downwards.
GGTGCGCCTCGACCGCGGCATCCAGCCAGTCCGGCAGCTCGCGCTCGCGCGAGAGCGCGCAATGCCACTCGCCCTCGTCATAGGCGATGCGGCGGACCTGCCACATCGGCAGCTCGAGCTCCATCAGCGCCAGTGCCGCATCGGCCCAGGCCTCGACGTCGATCAGGCGCATGACGCGGGTGGTGCGTTCGCTTTGGCCGAGCGAGGGGAAGCGCCGGCAGGCGTTTTCGATGATGTCGAGCATCAACGGCCGTGTCATCGCATGCGCGTTGCGCAGGCGTTCACTGAACGAGGATGGGGCGTGGCGTCCAAGTGCGGCGGTCATGTCAGGCCTCCTGGAATTGGCGTTGGTCAGTCGGCCGGCCGCTCCATGATGGCCAAAACGGCATTTGAAAACGAGATGAGGAAAGAACGAGAGATATAGAGGTTTCATAAGTGCGGGGCCTTTGCAGTTCGGCGCCAACCCCTGGCCTTTATGAGATTCCTATAACTTCGCCTTTGCGGTCATCTCGAAAACCTATGCTTGTGGTGGCACTTCAGCACGGTCAAAAGTCCCGGCTGTCGCCTCTGGAAATGCGCATGCGTTTCCTTCGAGCTTCGCCGGGTCCCCGAGAAGAGGCTGCGCCGGGCATGAGGACGCGGCGAGGAGAAATCCCATGATGGACATTCTGATGCTGGCGCTGGGCTTCGGCTTCTTTGCGCTCGCGATAGGCTACAGCTACGCCTGCGAACGGCTGTGAGGGAGCGGACCATGATCTTCGATTATGCGCTCGCCGGCGTCGTCTCGTTCGGCCTTCTGACCTACCTCACCTATGCGCTGCTGCGGCCCGAGCGGTTCTGACCCGTGCTGCTGCTTCTCGAATTGCTGCTGGCGGATGCCGCGCTCGTCGCGGGTCTGCTGACGGTGCTCCTGCCGCTTCTGCGCCGGACACAAAGCCTGAAGGGTTAATGCCATGACTGCGATCGGTTGGCTCCAGATCATTCTCTATTGCGTCATCATTGTCGCGCTCACAAAACCGCTCGGCTGGTACATGACGCGCGTGTTCAACGGCGAGCGCACGTTCCTGTCGCCGGTGCTGCGCCCGATCGAGGCTGGCATCTACTGGTTCTCAGGCGTCGACGAGAGGCGCGAGCAGCATTGGCTGACCTATACCGTCTCCATGCTGCTGTTCCATGTCGGCGGCTTCCTCATCATCTACGGTGTGATGCGGCTTCAGGCGATACTGCCCTTCAACCCGGCAGGACAGGGGGCGGTCGCTGAGGATCTCTCCTTCAACACCGCGATCTCCTTCATCACCAACACCAACTGGCAGAACTACGGCGGCGAGAGCACGATCTCATATCTGGTTCAGATGGTGGGTCTAACGCACCAGAATTTCCTCTCGGCGGCGACCGGCATCGCGCTCGCAGTGGCCCTGATCCGCGGCTTCTCGCGCGCCTCGATGCGCACGGTCGGCAATTTCTGGGTCGACGTCACTCGCACGACGCTTTATGTGCTGCTGCCGATCTCCGTCGTCTACACGCTGTTCCTCGTTTCGCAGGGCATGCCGCAGACGCTCGGCGATTATGTCGAGGCGACCACGCTCGAAGGCGCCAAGCAGACCATCGCGGTCGGCCCGGTCGCCTCGCAGGTCGCGATCAAGATGCTGGGCACCAATGGCGGCGGCTTCTTCAACGCCAACGCCGCGCATCCCTTCGAGAATCCGACCGCGCTGTCCAACTTCGTGCAGATGCTCTCGATCTTCGCACTCGGCGCCGCGCTGACCAACGTGTTCGGCCGCATGGTCGGCAACCAGCGCCAGGGCTGGGCGATTCTGGCCGTCATGGGTGTGCTGTTCGTCGCAGGCGTCGCCGTCACCTACTGGGCGGAAGCCAGCGGCACCTCGACGCTCCATGCGCTCGGCCTGACCGGCGGCAACATGGAGGGCAAGGAGGTCCGCTTCGGCATCGTCGCATCCTCGCTGTTCGCCGTGATCACGACGGCCGCCTCCTGCGGCGCGGTCAACGCCATGCATGACAGTTTTACCGCGCTCGGCGGCATGATCCCGCTGATCAACATGCAGCTCGGCGAGATCATCGTCGGCGGCGTCGGCGCCGGCCTCTACGGCATGCTGCTGTTCGTCGTGCTCGCGATCTTCGTCGCGGGCCTGATGGTCGGCCGAACGCCGGAATATGTCGGCAAGAAGATCGAGGCGCGCGAGGTCAAGATGGCCATGCTCGCGATCCTGGTGCTGCCGCTGATGTATCTCGGCTGGACCGCGGTCGGCGTGGTCTATCCGCCTGCCGTCGCCTCGATGACGAATGCCGGGCCGCACGGCTTCACCGAGGTGCTCTACGCCTTCACGTCGGCGACCGGCAACAACGGCTCGGCCTTCGCGGGCCTCACCGGCAACACGTTCTTCTACAACCTCACGCTCGCAAGCGCGATGTTCGTGGGCCGCTTCTTCATGATCATTCCGGCGATGGCGATCGCGGGTTCGCTGGCGGCCAAGAAATCCATCCCGCCGTCGGCGGGCACCCTCCCGACCACGGGCGGCCTGTTCGTCGGCCTTGTCGTCGGCGTGATCCTGATCATCGGCGGCCTGACCTACTTTCCGGCACTCGCGCTCGGCCCGATCGTCGAGCATCTCGCGATGAACGCCGGCCAAATGTTCTGATCGACAGCCTTTTGATTGTTGGAGTGACCTCCATGGATACGATGAAACTGCAAAAGCGCGCTTCCGTCTCGGCGATGCTCGATCCCAAGATCGTCATGCCGGCGATCCGCGCGTCCTTCACCAAGCTCGATCCGCGCGCGATGATCAGGAACCCCGTGATGTTCGTGGTCGAGATCGTGGCCGCGCTCACGACCGTGATCTTCCTGCGCGATGCCGTCACCGGCGGCGCCAATCTCGGCTTCACCTTCCAGATCATCCTCTGGCTGTGGTTCACGGTGCTGTTCGCCAACTTCGCCGAAGCGGTCGCCGAAGGCCGCGGCAAGGCGCAGGCCGATTCGCTGCGCAAGACCCGCACCGAGAGCCAGGCCAAGCTGCTGACCGGCGCTGGCCAGGCCTTCAATCTCGTGCCGGGTACCAGCCTCAAGGTCGGTGACATCGTGCTGGTCGAGGCCGGCGACGTCATCCCCTCCGATGGCGAGGTGATCGAGGGCGTCGCCTCCGTCAACGAGGCCGCCATCACCGGCGAATCCGCACCCGTGATCCGCGAATCCGGCGGCGACCGCTCGGCGGTAACCGGCGGCACCCAGGTGCTGTCCGACTGCATCCGTGTCCGCATCACGGCAGCTCAAGGCTCGACCTTCATCGATCGCATGATCAGGCTGGTCGAGGGCGCAGAGCGGGCGAAGACGCCGAACGAGATCGCGCTCAATATTCTGCTCGCGGGATTGACCATCATCTTCGTGTTCGCCACCGTCACCATTCCGAGCTATGCGGCCTATGCCGGCGGCTCGATCTCGGTGGTCGTGCTGGTCGCGCTGTTCGTGACCCTGATTCCGACCACGATCGGCGCGCTGCTGTCGGCGATCGGCATCGCCGGAATGGACCGCCTGGTCCGCTTCAACGTGCTGGCGATGTCCGGTCGTGCTGTCGAGGCCGCCGGCGACGTCGATACGCTGTTGCTCGACAAGACCGGGACGATCACGCTCGGTAACCGCCAGGCCACCGCGTTCCGTCCCGTGCGCGGCGTCACCGAGCGGGAGCTTGCGGACGCGGCCCAGCTCGCCTCGCTCGCCGACGAAACACCAGAAGGCCGTTCCATCGTGGTGCTGGCCAAGGAGAAATACGGTATCCGCGGCCGCGACATGGCCGAGCTAGGGGCCACCTTCATCCCGTTCACGGCGCAGACCCGCATGAGCGGGGTCGATGGCGGCGGCTCGTCGGTGCGCAAGGGCGCGGTCGATGCCATGCTGAACTATGTCGGTGGCGGTGCGCCGCTGGCGGTTGCTTCCGGCAATACCGCGCGGGCGCTTCAGCCCGCCGGGCTCTCGGACATCGGTCGCGAGATTCAGACCATTGCCGACGAGATCTCTAAAGCCGGCGGTACGCCGCTGGCAGTCGCCAGGGACGGCCGCCTGCTCGGCGTCATCCAGCTCAAGGACATCGTCAAGGGCGGCATCCGCGAGCGTTTCGCCGAGCTGCGCCGTATGGGCATCCGTACCGTCATGATCACCGGGGATAATCCGATGACGGCCGCTGCGATTGCGGCGGAAGCAGGCGTCGACGACTTCCTGGCGCAGGCAACGCCCGAGGACAAGCTCAAGCTGATCCGCGACGAGCAGGCCAAAGGGAAGCTGGTCGCCATGTGCGGTGACGGCACCAACGACGCGCCCGCGCTCGCGCAGGCCGACGTCGGTGTCGCCATGAACACCGGCACCCAGGCCGCCCGCGAGGCCGGCAACATGGTCGACCTCGATTCCAACCCGACCAAGCTGATCGAGGTGGTGGAGATCGGCAAGCAGTTGCTGATGACGCGCGGCGCGCTGACGACGTTCTCGATCGCCAACGACGTCGCAAAATACTTTGCGATCATCCCGGCGATGTTTTTGGCGTTCTACCCGCAGCTCAACGTGCTCAACGTCATGAACCTGTCGAGCCCGCAGAGCGCCATCCTGTCGGCGATCATCTTCAACGCGCTGATCATCATCGCCCTGATTCCGCTGGCGCTGAAGGGCGTCGCCTATCGCGCGGTCGGTGCCGGCGCGCTACTCCGCCGCAACCTGCTGATCTATGGCCTCGGCGGCATCGTCATTCCCTTCATCGGCATCAAGGCGATCGACCTCGTCGTCACCGCGTTGCACCTGGCTTGACCGTCGCGGCGCGGCGCAAGCCGCCGCCGGCCATGACGAAGACATAGGAGACCTCACGTGCTCAGAGAAATCCGCCCCGCCATCGTCCTCTTGCTGGTGCTCACCGCCGTCACGGGCCTGGCCTATCCGCTCGCAATGACCGGCATTGCCGGCGCGATCTTTCCCGCAAAAGCGCAAGGCAGCCTGATCGAGAAGGACGGCAAGGTGGTCGGCTCCGCCCTGATCGGACAGGAGTTCAAGGACGACAAATATTTCCACGGCCGCCCCTCGGCGACATCAGCGCCGGATCCCAATGATTCGACCAAGACGGTGTCCGCGCCCTACAACGCCGCCAATTCGGGCGGCTCCAACCTCGGCCCGACCAGCAAGGCGCTGGCCGACCGGCTGAAGGAAGACGTGGACAAGCTGAAAGCCGAGAATCCGAACGCCGCCGTGCCGGTGGACCTGGTGACCACCTCGGCCAGCGGCCTTGACCCGGACATCTCGCCGGAAGCCGCGCAATTCCAGGTGCCGCGGGTCGCCAAGGCCCGGAATATGCCGGAGGACACGTTGAAGCAGCTCGTGGTCTCAGCGACGCAAGGCCGTCTGCTCGGCCTGCTCGGCGAACCCCGCGTTAACGTATTGGCGCTGAACCTCGCGCTGGATCGGGCTGCCGCCAAGTAGCGGTCTAGGCTCGCGACGCGCCGACGATTATATTGGCAAAATGGTCCGAGAGCGCCGCGATTCCGAACAACGTCCGTCGCCCGAGGCGCTGCTGGAAGCCGCGCGCCGGGAGGGGAGCGCGAGTGGCAAGCTCAAGATCTTCGTCGGCGCCGCCCCCGGCGTCGGCAAGACCTACGAGATGCTGCAAAGCGCCCATGCCAAGCGCAAGGCCGGCATCGACGTCGTGGTCGGCTTCGTCGAAACCCATGGCCGCGCCGAGACCGAGGCGCTGGTGCAGGGGCTCGAAATGGTCCCGCGCAAGAAGCTGGACTACCGCGGCCAGGTGATCGAGGAGCTGGACCTCGACGCGGTGATCGCGCGGCGTCCGAAAATCGCGCTGGTTGACGAGCTCGCCCACACCAACGCGGCCGGGAGCCGCCATCCCAAACGTTATCTCGACGTCGAGGAGCTGCTCTCCCACGGCATCGACGTCTACACCGCCGTCAACATCCAGCACATCGAGAGCCTGAACGACGTCGTCGCCCAGATCACCCATGTGCGGGTGCGCGAGACCGTGCCGGATTCCATATTCGACCGAGCCGACGCGATCGAGCTGATCGACCTCACGCCCGATGATTTGATCCAGCGGCTGAAGGAGGGCAAGGTCTACGTGCCCAGGCAGGCCGAGCGGGCCCTGGACCACTATTTCTCGCCGGGCAATCTCACTGCGCTGCGTGAGCTCGCTTTGCGGCGCACCGCCGAGCGGGTCGACGAGCAGCTTCTGACCCACATGCAGGCGAACGCCATCGCCGGGCCCTGGGCTGCGGGCGAGCGCATCCTCGTTTGCGTCAGCGAGGATCCGCGGGCGGCCGGACTCGTGCGCTATACCAAGAGGCTGGCCGACCGGCTGCATGCGCCATTCACGGCGATCTCCATCGAGACGCGGCGTTCGCTTCAGCTTTCGGACGAGGAGCGCGACCGGCTGGCCGATACGCTCCGGCTCGCGGAGGCGCTCGGCGGCGAGGCGCTGACCATTCCCGCCGTCGGCCGCCGCATCGCCGACGACGTCGTCAATTTCGCGCAAGGCAACAACGTCACCCAGATCGTGATCGGCAAGTCGACGCGCTCGCGCTGGTTCGAGATGACCCGCGGCTCCGTGGTGCATGATCTCGTGCGCCGGTCCGGCAATATCAGCGTTCACGTCATTCCCGGTGACGAGCTGGCCGATGAGGCGGCGCCGAAAACCGCGGTGCAGACGGCCGCGCGGTTGGAGCCATTCGATCCGCTGCCTTACCTGAAGGCGCTCGGCATCGTGCTGGTCGGTCTCGGGGCTGCCGAACTGCTTCAGCCGAGGTTCGGCATCGAGAACGTCGACCTCGTGCTGCTCACGGCCGTGGTGGCGGTTGCGGTCCGCTATGGGCTGTGGCCGTCGCTGCTCGCCACCGTCGCGGCCTCGCTGTCGTACAATTTCTTCTTCCTGCCACCGATCTATACCTTCACGATCACCGATCCGACCAATGTGGCCGCCTTCGTCCTGTTCATGGTGGTGGCGATGATCGTCTCCAATGTCGCAGCCCGCGTCCGCACCCAGGCAGATAGCGCGATCGGCCGGATCAGGATGACCGAGCAGCTCTACGCCTTCAGCCGCAAGCTCGCCGGCACCGGTACGCTCGACGACGTCCTCTGGGCGGCCGCCTATCAGACCGCGCTGATGCTGAAGGTCCGCGTGGTGCTGTTGCTGCCGGAGGAGGGGCTTCTGACGGTGAAGTCGGGCTATCCGCCCGAAGATGATCTCGATCAGGCTGATCTTGCCGCCGCCAATTGGGCCTGGAGCAACGACCGCCCCGCAGGGCGCGGCTCGGACACGTTGCCGGGCGCAAAACGGCTGTTCCTGCCCATGCGCACCGGGCGTGGCCCGATTGGCGTCATCGGCATCGACAATGACCGCACCGGCCCGTTGCTGACGCCGGACCAGCGCCGGCTGCTCGATGCGCTGGTCGACCAGGGCGCGTTGGCGATCGAGCGCGTCTTGCTGGTCGAGGACGTCGATCGCGTCAAGCGCACCGTCGAATCCGAGCGGTTGCGTTCCGCATTGTTGACCTCGATCTCGCATGACTTGAAGACGCCGCTCGCATCCGTGTTAGGTGCGGCCTCGACCATGCGCGATTTCGCCAGCGCGCTCTCCGACACCGAGAAGCGCGACCTGCTCGCCACCGTGATCGACGAATCGGAACGGCTCAATCGCTTCATCGCCAATCTGCTCGACATGACCAAGCTCGAATCCGGCGCCATCGTGCCCAACACCGCGTTGCATGATCTCGGAGAGATCGTCGGCAGCGCGCTGAGGCGTGCAGGCAAGATCCTGGCCGCGCACACGGTCGAGCTGGTGTTGGCCGCAGACCTTCCGATGCTCCAGCTCGATGCGGTGCTGTTCGAGCAGGTTCTGTTCAACCTGCTCGACAACGCCGCCAAATATTCGCCGTCGCAGACAACGATCGCAATTCGCAGCCAGCGCGAACGGAACCAGGTGGTGCTTCAGATCGTCGACGAGGGCGGCGGCATTCCGCCCGACGAGCTCGAGAGCGTGTTCGACAAGTTCTATCGCGCGCAGAAGGGGGACCACGTCCGTCCCGGCACCGGGCTGGGGCTCGCCATCTCCCGCGGTTTCGTCGAGGCGATGGGCGGCACCATCTCGGCCGGGAATCGCAACGACCGGAACGGCGCGGTTCTGACCATCCGTCTGCCCATTCCGGCGCAGACCCAGGCATTGGACACCGCCGCATGAGCGCTGCCCCGATCAAGGTGCTGGTCATCGACGACGAGCCGCCGATCCGCAAGCTGCTGCGGATGGGGCTGACGACGCAAGGTTACGAGATTCTGGAGGCGCCGAACGGCAAGACCGCGCTGGAGAAGCTCGCCGAAGACCCCGCGCTGATCATCCTCGATCTCGGCCTGCCCGACATCCAGGGCCACGAGCTGCTGCGCACCATCCGCGCCCGCAACAAAGCCGTGCCGATCGTGGTGCTGTCGAGCCGCGGCGACGAGGCCGGCAAGGTGCAGGCGCTCGATCTCGGCGCCGATGATTACCTCACAAAGCCGTTCGGCATGGACGAACTGCTGGCGCGCCTGCGCGCCGCACTGCGGCACCAGCTCCAGGTCCAGGGCGAGCGCCCGGTGTTCCGCACCGGCGACCTCTCCGTCGATCTGGTGCGCCGCATCGTCAAGGTCGGCGAGCGCGACGTCAAACTGTCGCCGAAGGAATACGACCTCTTGCGCGTGCTGGTGCAGCACGCCGGCAAGGTGCTTACCCACCGCTTCCTGCTTAGGGAGCTCTGGGACGAGCTGACCGACGCCCAATATCTGCGCGTCTATGTCCGCCAGCTTCGCCAGAAGATCGAGGCCGATCCAGAGCGACCGCAATATGTACTGACGGAAACGGGGATCGGGTATCGGCTAAGGGCGGGGGATTAGGACCTCGATCCTCATCCTGAGGAGCGCGGAACGCGCGTCTCGAAGGATGAAGGCCCGGCTGCAGCAGCGAGGCCTGCATGGTTCGAGACGGCGCTTCGCGCCTCCTCACCATGAGGGGAGAGAGTGAGGCGCGCCGAGAAGCGTTACCCCGCCTTCCTCTGCCGCGCCGTTGACCGGGGCGTCTTCTTCGCAGCTCGCCGCCCGCCGCTCGCCCGACGCGCATGCGACTTCGCCGCCGTCTTCTTCCCGCCGCGTCCCTTCAAGCTCTGCTTCAACGCATCCATCAGGCTGACGACGTTGCTCGGCCGCTCCTCGGGCTCCGGCAACTCGATTGTCTTGCCGCTGGCCTTGCGCTTCACCAGCGCCTTCAGCGCGGTCTCGTATTCGTCCTTGAACTTGCTGGGATCGAAATGGGAGGCCTTGGTCTGGAGGATATGGCCGGCGAGCTCAACCATGTCCTTGGTGATCTTCGGGCTCTTGATGTCGTCGAAGAACTGGTCCTCGTCGCGCAGCTCGTAGGGGAAGCGCAGCGTGGTGCCGAGCAGGCCCTTGCCGAGTGGCTCGATCGCGATGATATGCTCGCGATTGGTGAGCACGATTTTGGCCAGCGCCACGCGATCCTGGTCTTTCATGGCATCGCGGATCACGGCAAAGGCGTCGATCGCGGCCTTTCCGTCGGGCGCGACGTAATAGGGATGGTTGAGATAGCGCTGGTCGATCTCGTCGCTCGGAACGAAGCTCTCGATGTCGATGGTGTGGTTGCTCTCGATCTGGACGGCTTCGAGCTCCTCCGGCTCGATCTCGACATATTTGCCCTTGCGCAGCTCGTAGCCGCGTCCCTTCTGGTCGCTCTCGACGACGTCGCCGGTCTCAGCGTCGATCATCTGCTGCTTCAACCGGTTGCCAGTCTCGCGGTTGATCATGTGAAACCGCGTCTTCTCGGCCGCGGTGGTCGCCGGATAAAGCACGACCGGGCAACTGACCAGCGAGAGCTTCAACGTTCCCTTCCAATAGGCGCGCGGGGCCATTCCATTCTCCAGCGTTTTCAAGGCAATTTGGAACCCCAACCGCCCGGTGGGGGTTTGGTTCCCGGTTGGGACTTTTGCCGTGATAGGCTTCAACGCCGATAAGAGAATGTGGGACCGGTTGTGCTGCGAAAACTCTCCACCTACCGACAGAAACGTGATTTCGAGAAGACGCCGGAGCCGTCGGGCAAGACGGCAGTGGTGCCCTCGAAGCAGCGGCGCTTCGTGATCCAGAAGCACGATGCGACGCGGCTGCACTACGATCTACGGCTCGAGTTCGACGGCGTCTTCAAGTCCTGGGCGGTGACGAAAGGGCCCTCGCTCGATCCGCACGACAAGCGGCTGGCCGTCGAGGTCGAAGACCATCCGCTCGATTACGGCGATTTCGAAGGCACGATTCCGGAGGGCCAGTACGGCGGCGGCACGGTCATGCTGTGGGACCGGGGCACCTGGGAATCCGAGGACCCCGAACGCGGCTTCAAGAAGGGCGACCTCAAGTTTACGCTTCACGGCGACAAGCTGCACGGCAGCTGGGTGCTGGTGCGCATGCGCAACGACCGCAGCGGCGGCAAACGCACCAACTGGCTGCTGATCAAGCACCGCGACGAGTATGCCAGCGAAGGCCAGGATATCCTGGCCGAGGACAAGTCGGTGGCGTCCGGCCGCGCCATGGCGCAAATCGCCGGAGGTAAAGGCCGTGCGCCAAAACCGTTCATGCTGGCGAAGGGCGCCAAGGGCAAGGCAGATGCGGTCTGGCAGTCCAATCGCGTCGAGGAGCCAAACGGGCGCACCGTCAGGCCGGCGCCACGCGCGGCGCTGAAGAGCGGCAAGGCAACGAAGAAGAAAGCCACGACAGCGACCAACGCCAGCAAAGTCTCGGAGATGCCGGATTTCGTGGCGCCGCAGCTCTGCGCTTCGGTCGAGCGTCCGCCGGCGGTCGACGGCTGGTGCCACGAGATCAAGTTCGACGGCTATCGCGTGCAACTCCGCGTCGAGGACGGCAAGGCGACGTTGAAGACGCGCAAGGGTCTCGACTGGACAGAGAAGTTTTCGGCGATCGCCAACGAGGCGAGCTCGCTGCCGGACGTCATGATCGACGGCGAGATCGTCGCGCTCGACCACAACGGGGCACCGAACTTTTCCTCGCTCCAGGCTGCGCTATCGGACGGCAAGACCGAAGAGCTCATCTTCTTCGCCTTCGATCTCTTGTTTGCGGAAGGCCTCGATTATCGTCGTCTGCCGCTCGGCGAACGCAAGGACCGCCTCAAGGCATTGCTGGAGGCGCGAAAGAAGAAATCGAGCCAGATCCGCTATGTCGAGCATTTCGTGAGCGGCGGTGACGCCGTACTGCAATCGGCTTGCAAGCTCGAGCTGGAAGGCATCGTGTCGAAGAAGCTCGACGCACCCTATCGTTCGGGACGCACAGAAAGCTGGACCAAGGCGAAATGCCGGGCCGGCCATGAGGTCGTGATCGGCGGCTGGAAGACCACCAATGGAAAATTCCGCTCGCTGATGGCGGGCGTGCATCGCGGTGATCATCTTGCCTTTGTCGGCATGGTCGGGACCGGCTTTGGCGCCGACAAGGTGAAGCGCATCATGCCCTCCCTGAAAGCCATGGAGGCCAAGCAAAGCCCCTTCGGCGGCAAGAACGCGCCGAAGAAAGCACGGGACGTGCACTGGCTGAAGCCGGAACTCGTCGCCGAGATCGAATTCGCCGGCTTCACCGCCGACGGCAATATCCGCCAGGCCGCCTTCAAGGGCCTGCGGCAGGACAAGCCGGCGGAGGAGGTCGAGGCGGAAACGCCCGCCGATACCGAGCTCGCCAAGCCTTCGACGGGACGGCGCGTGCCGCCAAAGCCCGGCAAGGGAAAAGACGCCAGCGCCGAGGTGATGGGCGTCGTGATCTCCAAGCCGGACAAGGAGCTGTGGCCGGACGGCGGTGACGGCGAGGGCGTGACAAAACTCGATCTCGCCCGCTATTTCGAGGCCGTCGGCTCCTGGATGATCGAACATCTCAAAGGCCGCCCATGCTCGATCGTGCGGGCGCCTGACGGCATCGGTGGTGAGACATTCTTTCAGCGCCATGCCATGCCCGGCAGCTCGAACCTGCTCGAGCTCGCGAAGGTTTCGGGCGATCGCAAGCCGTATCTGCAGATCGATCGCGTCGAGGGCCTTGCCGCAGTCGCGCAGATTGGCGGCCTCGAGCTGCATCCCTGGAATTGCGCGCCCAACGCTTATGACACGCCGGGCCGGCTGGTGTTCGATCTCGATCCGGCGCCGGACGTCGAATTCACCGAAGTCGTCGAGGCTGCGAAGGAGATGCGGCAGCGGCTCACCGATCTCGGCATGGACAGCTTCTGCAAGACCACGGGTGGCAAGGGCCTGCATGTGGTGGTGCCGCTGCTCCATGGCGCGCGGGACAAGGTGAGCTGGAAGGAGGCCAAGGCCTTCGCCCAGGGCGTCTGCCAATGGATGGCGGACGACGATCCCGAGCGCTATCTGCTCAACATGTCCAAGAAGCTGCGCAACGGGAAGATCTTCCTGGATTATCTGCGCAACGACCGGATGTCGACGGCGGTAGCGCCGCTCTCCCCGCGCGCGCGCGATGGCGCGACCGTGTCGATGCCCGTCACCTGGGCGCAGGTGAAGAGCGATCTCGATCCGAAGCGCTATACCGTACGAACGGTGCCGGGCCTGCTGGTGCGCTCGAAGGCCTGGGAGGGTTATGACGATGCCGCCGCGCCGATCAAGGCGGCTATCAAGAAGCTTGCGGGGAAAAAGAAGTAGGGTGGGTTAGCCGAAGGCGTAACCCACCAACTTCGTTCAGCATTCGTGGAAGCATGGTGGGTTACGCTTCGCTAACCCACCCTACAAAGCTTCTAGATTCGTCCTAGCAGCAGCAAGATCAGCAGGATGACGATGACGAGTCCGAGACCGCCGCCGCCATAATAGCCGGTGCCATAGAACGGGCCGCCGCCGATGCCGCTGAAGCCGCCGAGCAGGGCGATGACCAGAATGATCAGAATGATCGTACCGATAGACATGCGAATTCTCCTCCAGCCCTTGGTCAAAGGGTTGCTACGTTGTGCTCAGGGCAACTTGCCGCAGGTTTGAAAGTTCCACATATGAAACACGGCGGGTTGGCGAAGGCCTCGGGAACCTTTGTCCTTGTGTCCGGCATGATTAGCTGAAGATCAATTACCCGCAGGGCAGCCCCATGTCAGCACCGCTTGTCGTTTCCATTCCGCACCATCTCGGCCGCGAGGAGGCGGTGCGCCGGCTCAAGACCGGGCTCGGCCGCGCCGCAGCCAGCATTCCCGTCATGCAGGTCGAGGAGGAGCGCTGGAGCGGCGACAGCATGAGCTTTCGCATCCGCGCGCTCGGGCAGATCGCGACGGGACAGGTCGACGTCGCCGACGACCACGTCAAGGTGCAGGTGGTGCTGCCCTGGCTGTTGCAGCGCTTTGCGGAGATGGCGCAGGCCGCGATCCGCAAGCGCGGCCAGTTGCTATTGGGCAAAGAGAAAAGCTAGCGTTCAAGCGCGGGTGCGCTGTCGCACCGGCTTCGCCGCACCTGCGGCGCGCGCCGACACGACGGAGGCGGGGAAGCTGCGGAAGGCCTGCGCGAGCGGCAGATCGTTGCCTGCGAGGCCCGGCACGCTGTAGCCTGTGACGTCAATGGTGGCATCGAACCCATCGAGCGCCGGCCATTCGCGTCCTGCTTGCGTGAAGGGTGCGAACTGGCGCCCGACCACGACGATCGCAGCAGTGCGACCGTGGCGGCGGGCAAAGGCGATGACATGGTCGGCATGTGCGCCCCGCACGGGAAGCGGCTGATAGTCGCCTCGGGCGAAAACATCGGGGAGCTCGTTGCGCAGCTCGAGGAGGCGCCGCGTCCAGGCCAGCTTGAGCCGGCCGTCCGGCCAGCTCTTGATCAGGTTCGTCCAATCCGGATCGTCCAGCGTGCCCAGCGCCGCGTGTCGCGCGGCAAAATCCACCGGGCGGCGGTTGTCGGGATCGACCAGCGACAGGTCCCAGAATTCGGTGCCCTGGTAGAAGTCGGGCACGCCCGGCAACGTCGCCTTCAGCGTGAGCTGGCTCAGGCCGTTCAGCGCGCCGAGCAGCGCGACGCGCCGGGCCAGTGTTTGGAGCGCCTCCAGGAATTCGCCGGACAGCGCCGGATCGAGGATCTTTGCGATGAAGCTCTTGACGCCGTCCTCATAAGCCTCATGCGGGTTGAGCCAGCTCGTCTCCTCCTTGCCCTCGCGCGCGGCCTTCAGTGCATAGGCCTGGATACGCTCGACGAAGCCGGAATCGGCCGGCCCTTCGAGCGGCCAAGCGCCGAGCAGGGTCTGGTAGAGCATGTATTCGAATGTCGCCGACGGGGCACGCAGATTGCCGTTGAGCGCGAGATGCGGCGCATTCAGTACCTTCCAGCGAGAAACCGCACTGGTCCATTCACCGGTGATCTCGCTGAGCGCTGCGATCCGCGCGCGGGCGTCCTCGCCGCGTTTTGTGTCATGCGTGGCGGTCGCCGTCATCCCTTGCGGCCATTCCCTGGCGCGCACCTGCATGCTCTCGTGGAAAGCGGAAATAGTGAGGCCGTTGCTCGCGGGATCACCGCCGACCTCGTTCAGGGCGAGCAGCCGGTGGAATTGATAGAACGCGGTGTCCTCCAGCGACTTCGCCATCATCGGCCCGGTGAACTGCTGCAGCTTCAGCGCAAAGCGCCGCACCCGCGGGGCGCTGTGCGGGGGACGGCCAGGCTGGAGCAGGTCCATGGTCAGCGCGTCGCGCAGGAAGTCGAAGATGCCTTCGTCGGCGGCGAACCATTCCGCGCGGGCACGCGCGATGGTGTCGTCGATCAGCTTGCGATCGTGGGCCGTTGGCGCGCTCGTCGTCAGGTAGGTGCGGTACACCGGGAAATGCAGCACATAGAGCTCGAGCGCCTGCCGCAGGCTGTCGGCTGAAAAGTCGCGGGTCGAGTAGTGCCCGTTGGCGATGCGCGCAAGCAGCCGCGTCAGAACCGTGAATTCGCTGGTCAGCAGCGTCTCCAGCACGCGCCTTTTGGCGTCCTTGACGTATGGTGCAAGTCGCGGCGGGCGGTTGCTGACCTGCCGCCAGGTCTCGTCCAGCGCCTCCAGCCCTTTCGCATCGACCAGAACCTGGGTGATGACGTTCATCCACTCATAACCGGTGGTGCCCTGAACGCCGGCGAAGTGCGGCAGACGCTCGTGCTCGCACAGGATCTTCTCGATCACCGTATAGAACGGCTTTGTCGTGCCCTGCGCGTCGCGCACCAGCCGGCGCAGCCGCTGGCAATATTGCGCGGGGTCGCGCAGGCCATCGATGTGATCGAGGCGAATGCCTTGCAATCTGCCGTCGGCAATGAGCTGCTTCACCAGCCGGTGCGTGGCGGCAAACGTGCCGGGGTCCTCGACGCGCAGGCCGGCGAGCCCGTTGACGTCGAAGAAGCGGCGGTAGTTGATGTCGCTGGAGGCAAGCCGCCAGTGCCCGAGCTTGTAGTGCTGCCGTTCCAGCAAATGATGCAGCGCCAGCGTCTGCGCGGGGCGGTCCTTGGCGGCCCGATAGGCGCCGAGGCCGCGCGCGATGATGTCGGCGCTGCCTGCGATCTCCCTGAGTTCCGCCTTGAATCCGGGCGCTTCCTTGCGGTTGGGGCGGCGCAGTCCGGTGTAGCGCGCCGCGAGCGACAGCAGGTGCTTGCCGGCCTCGGTCTCGGCGGCGCCCGCCTCCTTCACGATCATGCGCAGCATTTCGCCATAGCGCTCCGGCGCGATCGGCAGGCGATGCTCGAAATACCAGGCCGAGAAGCTGCCCTCTTCGGAATCGTAGCGCAGCTCGATCTCGCCGCGCTCCAGCGCCTCGCCATAGGAGGCGCCGAGGATCGGCAGCAGCACGCCGTCGCGGGCGCGGTAGGGCAGCAGATCCCAGTCGATGTCGAAGGAAACCGCGTGCGGCGAAGTCTGGCCCCATTCCAGCACGTCCAACCACCAGGGATTGTCGGCAAAGTGCACGCCGACATGGTTCGGTACGAAATCGATGATGAGGCCGAGGTCGTTCTGCGTCAGCGCTGCGCTCAGTCGCGCGAAGCCGGCCTCGCCGCCGAGTTCCGGGTTGAACTGGCTGTGATCGACGGTGTCATAGCCGTGGGTCGAGCCCTTGCGGGCCTTCATCACCGGCGAGGCGTAGAGATGCGTGATCCCCAGCGCCTTCAGATAGGGCACCACCGCGGCGGCCTTGTCGAAGTCGAAATCGGCGGTGAGCTGAAGCCGGTAGGTTGCGAGAGGAATGGCCGGAGGCATGTCAATCTCCGAGGCGCCAGACCACGGACCACGGCGAGAGCCCATCGCCGTTGGTAGCGCCCCAGATAAGCGCTCCCGTAGCGTCGCTGGGACGCGCGATGTCCTTGTCCGACAGATTGGCGACGAGGCGCAACGTCGCGCCATCTCCCATGCGCCAATGTGCGGTGAGCAGGCCGCTATCGGCCACGGCGGCGTCGCCGAAGCGCGCATTTTTCAGTCGTGGCGCGATCTCCTTGTGGCGAAGCGCGAGCAGCTCCCGCACCAGCGCGAGACGCGTGTCCTGCTCCGGCGTATGGCCGATCCAGTCGAGGACGGCCGATTGCAGCGTTGCCGGATCGAGCGGGTCGGGCACCTCGTCGCCATATTTTTCGTAGGCCCAGGCATATTCCTGCTTGCGGCCCTTGCGCACGGCATCGGCGAGGCCGCCCTGGAAGTCGCAGAAGAACGGGAAGGGGACCGTCGAGCCCCATTCCTCGCCCTGAAACAGCATCGGCACCATCGGCGCGAGCAGGGTGACCGCGAGCGCGGCTTCCATCTGCTGCGGCGTTGCCAGGCTCTCGAGCCGGTCGCCCAGTGGACGATTGCCGATCTGGTCGTGGTTTTGCAGGAAGTTGACGAAGGTCGCGGGCGGCAGCTCGCCGCTTCTCTCGCCGCGCGGCTTCTTGCCCCAGAATTCCGAGATCTCGCCCTGATAGACGAAGCCCGAGGCGAGCGCGCGCGCGAGGTCCATGCGCGGGGTCTGGTAGTCGGCATAGTAGCCGGCGAGCTCGCCGGTCAGCATCACGTGCCAGACGTGGTGGTAATCGTCGTTCCACTGTCCGCGATATTTGCCGTTCGGCGGCTGCTGCGCGGCGTCGAGCAGACTGGCGCGGTTGTCGCCGTTCTCCAGCACGAGATGGATGTGCCGCCCCGTCGCCTTGGCAAGCTCGCCTGCGGCGACGCTGAGGTCCTGCAGCATCGATTGCTCGCCGGGGATTGCCATGATGTGGTTGGCGGCATCCAGCCTCAGGCCGTCGAAGCGGTAGTCGCTGAGCCACGACAGCGCGTTCTCGACGGCAAACGCGCGAACCTGCGGCACGCAATAATCGATCGCACTGCCCCAGGGCGTGTGTGCATCGGTGAAGAAGGCCGGCGCATAGCAGCCGAGGTAATTCCCCTCCGGGCCGAAATGATTGTAGACAACGTCGAGGAATACCATCAGCCCGCGTAGATGCGCCTCGTCGATCAGCGTCTTCAGCTCATCCGGACGGCCATAGGCGCTGTCGGGCGCGTACCACAGCACGCCGTCATAACCCCAGCCGCGGCGGCCGGCGAAATCGGCCAGCGGCATCAATTCCAGCGCAGTGATCCCAGTCGCGACGAGATGATCGAGCTTGTCGATCATGGCACTATAGGTGCCTTCCGCAGTGAAGGTGCCGACATGCGTCTCGATCAGCACCGTCTCTTCCCAGGGACGGCCGGACCAATCATGCGCGCGCCAGGCGAAGGCGTCATGATCGATCACCTCGCTCGGGCCGAACACGTCCTCGGGCTGGAATGCAGACGCCGGATCGGGCACGTCGATTTCATCGTCGATCCTGAATTTGTAGTTGCTGCCAACGGCAAGGCCGGCAATCTCGGCGACATACCAGCCATCCTGCCGGCGCTGCATCGCGTGTCGTCTGTCGAGCAGGAGATCGACACGGCGCGCGGCAGGCGCCCACAGCCGGAACGATACGCCGTCTTTCGTCGGCCTCGCCCCGAAGGATGGCCTCATAGCGCCCCCGCGAAAGCGAGCACGGAGCGCGGCGGCGCCTTGCTGTCGCCCCCGGGCAGGAAATCAACACTGTTCAGCTTGGCATCGGTCGTGTTCAGGATCTGCTGCCAGCTCTTGTATTCGGGCATCTTAGGCAATTTGAATGCGATCTCTTCGGGGGCGGCGTTCAGTACGATAAAGATCGCGGCGCTGCCCGGTTCCATCGGCCCCATCACATAGGAGAGAAACCGGCCTTCCGGAAACTTCCAGTCGTTTTCCGTCATTTCGTCGCCGGCCGGCGTCAGCCACAGCGCGCCGTAGGAGATGCCGTCTTTGGGGCGACCGTCGAGCCAGCGATGGCTGCGAAGCTGCGAGAACCGGCGGCGGATGTCGGCGAGTTCGGCGACGAAATCGATCATGTCGTCGCCGTCCTTGCCGAGATTGTCCCAGCCGATCCAGCCGACCTCGTTGTCCTGGCAATAGGCGTTGTTGTTGCCGGATTGCGAATTGCCGACCTCGTCGCCGGCGAGGATCAGGGGAATGCCCTGCGCCAGCATGAGGCAGGCCAGCACGTTCTTGCGAAGCTGCCGGCGCAAGCTGAGGATTTGGGGATCGTCGGTCGGGCCCTCGACACCGCAATTGTTGCTGTGATTGTCGTTGGAGCCGTCGCGATTGTCCTCGCCATTGGCCTCGTTGTGCTTCTCGTTGTAGCTGAAGAGGTCGGCCAGCGTAAAACCGTCATGGACGGTGATGTGATTGATGCTGGCGCGCGGTCGCCGTCCATCGTGGTTGAACAGGTCGGAGGACGCCGTCATGCGGCTGGAGATGTCGCCGATCAGGCTGCCTTCACCGCTCCAGTAGCGGCGCATGGCGCTGCGGTAACGGTCGTTCCACTCCGACCATTGCGAGGGGAATGCGCCGACCTGATAGCCGCCGAGGCCGAGATCCCAGGGTTCGGCGACGAGCTTGACGCTCGCCAACACCGGATCCTGCCTGATCGCGGTGAGGAACGAGATGCCGCGATCATAGCCGTTCGGCCCGCGAGCCAGCGTCGTGGCGAGGTCGAAACGGAAGCCGTCGACGTGGCAGACCTCGACCCAGTAGCGCAGCGAATCCATCACCATCTGCAGCACGCGCGGGTGGGTGAGGTTTACCGACGAGCCGCAGCCGGTGAAATCGTCGTAGTAGCGCGGGTTCTCGCGGTTCAGCCAGTAATAGGAGGCGTTGTCGATACCGCGGTAGCACAGCGTCGGGCCGAGGTGATTGCCCTCGGCGGTGTGGTTGTAGACGACGTCGAGCATCACCTCGATGCCGGCATCGTGCAGGCGTGCGACCGTGGTGCGGAAGGAGTCGAGCGCGTTGTCCTGAGCGTAGCGCTGCTCCGGCGCGAAAAACGACAGGGAGTTGTAGCCCCAGTAATTGGCGAGCTTCTTCTCGACCAGAACCCGGTCGTCGACGAAGGCGTGGATCGGCAGCAGCTCCACCGTGGTGACGCCGAGCTTCTTTAAGTGCTCGATCATCGCCGGCGACGACAGCCCGCCGTAAGTGCCGCGCAGATTCGGCGGCACGTCGTCGCGCTTCTGCGTCAAGCCCTTGACGTGGGCCTCATAGATGATGGTGTCTTCCCACGGGATGTTGGGGCGGATCTCGCGCCGGCCCCAATTGAAAGTCTCGTCGACGACGACGCCCTTGGGCATGCCGCGCGCATTGTCGCGCCGGTCGAAGGACAGATCCTCGCGCGGACTTCCGGTGCGATAGGCGAAATGCGCGTCGCTCCAGACCAGCCGCCCGGAAAGCCGCTTGGCATAGGGGTCGAGCAGCAGTTTGTTGGCGTTGAAGCGATGACCCTGCTCGGGCTCGTAGGGGCCGTGCACGCGGTAGCCGTAGAGCTGGCCGGGCGAGACGTCGTTGAAATAGCCGTGCCAGACATCCTCGGTGCGCTCCGGCAGTTCGACGCGTTCGAGTTCGCGGCGGCCTTGCGTGTCGAACAGGCACAGCTCGACCTTCTGCGCGTTGGCGGAGAACAGCGCGAAATTGGTGCCTCGTCCGTCCCAGCTTGCGCCGAGGCGTGCGGGCGATCCAGCAGTCAGGCGCATCGGTCAGCTTTCCGGAACGAGGAAGATCGCGGCGAGCGGCGGAATGGTGAGGCGGAGCTCGCCATCGACGGCATGCACTTCGCCGATGTTGCCGACATTGCTGCCGCCGTAATGGGCGGAGTCCGAGTTGAGAACTTCCTTCCATTTGCCGCCGAAGGGCACGCGAACGCGATAGTTGCGATAGACGTTGGGTGAGAAATTGACGATCACGAGACATCGCGCGTGCTCGTCGAGTCCCTTGCGCAGCCAGGCGAACACGTTGCGGTTGGCGTCGTCGGTGATCAGCCATTCGAAGCCGGCCGGGTCGCAATCCATCTGGTGCAGGGCGGGCACGGCGCGATAGAGCCGGTTGAGGTCGCGGATCAGGGACTGGATGCCGGAGTGGGTCTTGTGCTCGAGCAGGTGCCAGTCGAGCGATTGGTCGTGATTCCATTCGCGGCTTTGCGCGATCTCGGCGCCCATGAACAGCAGCTTCTTGCCGGGATGGCCGAACATGAAGCTGTAATAGGCGCGCAAATTGGCAAAGCGCTGCCATTCGTCGCCGGGCATGCGCCCCAGGATCGAGCGCTTTCCGTGCACGACCTCGTCATGCGACAGCGGCAGGATGAAGTTTTCCGAGAAGGCGTAGTGCAGGCCGAACAGGATGTCGCCGTGATGATGCTTGCGGTGGATCGGATCCTTGCTGATGTAGTTCAGCGTGTCATGCATCCAGCCCATGTTCCACTTGTAGCCGAATCCGAGCCCGCCGAATTCGACCGGGCGCGAGACTTGCGGCCAGGCGGTAGACTCTTCGGCGGCCGTGGTCGTCTGCGGGAAGCGGGCGAAGATCTCCGTGTTGGCGCGGCGCAGAAACGCGATCGCCTCGATGTTTTCGCGGCCGCCATATTGATTCGGGATCCACGCGCCCGGAGGCCGGCTGTAATCGAGATACAGCATCGACGCCACTGCATCGACCCGCAGCCCGTCGATCGCGTAGCGTTCCAGCCAGAACAGCGCGTTAGACACCAAAAAATTCGTCACTTCGGTGCGGCCGTAATTGTAGATCAGCGTGCCCCAATCGAGATGGCGGCCCTGCAGCGGGTTGGCATGCTCGTACAGCGAGGTGCCGTCAAAGCTGCCGAGGCCGTGCGGATCGTCCGGGAAGTGACCGGGCACCCAGTCGAGCAGCACGCCGACGCCCTCGCGGTGGCACGCATCGACCAGCGCGGCAAAATCCTCCGGCGTGCCGAAGCGGCTGGTCGGCGCATACAGGCCGGTCGGCTGATAGCCCCATGAACCGTCGAAAGGATGCTCGCTGACGGGAAGGAATTCGAGATGGGTGAAGCCCATGTCGCGGGCGTAGGCCGGCAGCTGCTCCGCCAGCTCGCGATAGGTCAGCCATTCGTCGCCGTTCTTGCGCCGCCATGAGCCGAGATGAACCTCGTAGATCGACATCGGCGCCGACAATGCGTTGATGCCGTCGGGTGCCGGCCGCGGCCGCGGCAGGTGCGCCTCGTCGAACACGATGGACGCCGTCTTTGGCCGCACCTCGCTCGCGAACGCCATCGGATCGGACTTCAGCGGAAGCTGATGGCCATGCGGTCCGATGATGTCGAACTTGTAGTGGTCGCCGGCCTTGGCGTGCGGGATGAACAATTCCCAATAGCCGGCGCCGCGCACCCGCATGGAGTGCCGCCGCGCGTCCCAGAAATTGAAGTCGCCGACCACCGACACGCGCCGCGCATTCGGCGCCAGCACCACGAAGCCGATGCCGTCGATGCCTTCGAGCCGCATCGGATGCGCGCCGAGCTTGTCGTAGAGGCGCTGGTGAGTGCCTTCGCCGAGCAGATAGAGATCGAAATCGGTCAGGATCGGCGGGAAGCGATAGGCATCCTCGAATTCGACGACGTTGTCGCCGAACTTCGCGCGCAGCTGGTAGCGCTTCGAGCCGTTCGGGAGGGCGCCGATGAACAGGCCGGACTCATGGACGCGGTCGAGCTTCGCCACCTCGCCGTGCTCGCCGACGGCCTCGACATTGGAGGCCTCGGGGAGAAACGCGCGCACCACGCTCTTGCCGCCCTCGGGATGCAGCCCGAGATAGTGGAAGGGATCGGAGTGGCGGCCCTCGATGATCGCGTAGGCCTCGGCTGGGAGTTTAGGCATGGACTTCGCTCTCATTGGACAGAATGCGAAGCAGTCCGGACAGCGGCGCGTGGAGCCCCTCAGGCCGGTGGGACAGCTCGTACTCTACTTCGTCGAACGCTTGATCAAGCAGGAAAAACCTTAACAGGCCAGCCGCAGATTGCCGATCCTCCGGCCACAGTCGCCGATCGGTCATGGCTTCCCGGTAGGCGGTGAGGAAGGTGGCGGCGGCGCGCTCGCGCCATTCGCCGAGCGCAGCCGTAAGCCGGCCCTGCTCGTCGGAGGCGCCAGTGAGCGCGCGGTTGAGCGCCGCGTTAACTGAAAGATCAATCGAGCGGATCAGGCCGGCGACGTCGCGCGCGGCAGGCAGCTTGCGCCGCTTGTCGGCCAGCGGCAAACGCGGATCTCCGTCGAAGTCGATGATGAAGATATCGTCCTTCACGATCAGAGTTTGCCCGAGGCGGAAGTCGCCATGATGACGGATGTTCAGCCCGCCGATCCCGGATGGCAAGAGCGCATGCAGCCGGCCGGATAGGGAGCTGCGCAATGCTGCGAGCTGATCGACCAACGGCCGGTCCGCTTCCCGCAAGCTTTCGCTTCTATCGTCCAGCCCCTCGAAAACCCGCTCGGCCCGGGCCTTGAGGTCGGATGTCCACCGCTTGACGTGTGCGGAGGCGATCGGATCGGGGGCCAGATCATCGGGCTTTGCGGCGGCGAGAGCCACGTGCAGCTCTGCGAGCCGCCGTCCGATCTGTGCCATGAAGTGCAGATAAGGCGCTTGCTCCTGGGTCTCACGGGGTATCTCGCCCGGCGGCAGCACTCGCTGCTCGTCGATATAGCGGTCGAGATAACCCGCGGTGACGGCCCAGCCGTCGCCCTGATTCTCGACATAGGCGTGCAGCACGCCGAGCGCGCTGCGATGATCGCCTTCGACCAGCTCGACGCTGCCGAGCAGCGCCGGCGTGTTGGCGAAGCGGGCGGTTTCGGTGAGGTAGGAGCCAATCTCGATCTCGGGGTTGATGCCGCCCTCGAGCTGGCGATAGATCTTGGCGACATATTGGTTGTCGACCAGCGCGGTGCTGTTCGTCTGCTCGATCGCGCGGATGCGTTCAGGCTCCTTGATGGTGTAGTCGGCGAACCGGCTGGTGGCCTTGAACTCCAGCCGCAGATTGTTCTCCTCCACCACCAAATTCTGCGACAGGTTGCGCAGGAAAAGGCCGATGAAGATCTGCTCGGTCGCGACGTCGAGCAGCGTCCCTTCGCGCGCACCCTGGCGCACGGCGGCGAGCGCCTTCGGATTGAAGCGTTCTCGGTCGAAGCGCACCCACTCGATCTGCATCGGCAGCACGTAACGCGTCGTGACGTCGTGCTTCGCCGCCTCGAAGACCGCGATCCAGGGCCTGTTGTCGCCGATGTCGCAGAACGGCACCGCCGAGGTCAGCGTGGGCTTGATGTGCTTGGGATTGTGCTCCGGATACCAGCGCGTGCGCGACAGGAATCCCGGCAGCACCTCGTGCTCGAACACGCCGCGCTCGCGCGCCAGCGACACCCAGGTCGAGTTCACCGGCACCACCAGCGTCTCGAATTCCGGCACCGCGCGCGGCGTGACCGGCTCGGACTTGTCGCGCTCGGTGAGCTGGAACCAGTAGAAGCCATAGGGCCCCAGCGTGACCATGTAGGGCAGTTCGCCGATCGCCGGAAAACGCGTGCGGCCGAGCATCTCCTGCGGGATGCGGTCCTTCCAGGGCGACAGATCGAGCTCGGTCGCCTGGGCCGCGCGCGACAAATTGGCGACGCAGAGGATCACCTCGTCGCCGTACTGCCGGACATAGGCCAGCACGGCGCGGTTGGCCGGGCGGATGAAGGTCATGGTGCCGCGGCCGAAGGCGAGCGTCGACTTGCGCACCGAGATCAGCCGCTTGGTGGCGCTGAGCAGAGAGGACAGGCTGCGCGACTGCGCCTCCACGTTCACCGATTCGTAGCCGTAGACCGGATCCATGATCAGCGGCGCGTAGAGGCGCGCCGGGTCGCAGCGCGAGAAGCCGCCATTGCGGTCCGGGCTCCACTGCATCGGCGTGCGCACGCCGTTGCGGTCGCCGAGATAGATGTTGTCGCCCATCCCGATCTCGTCGCCGTAATAGATGATCGGCGTGCCGGGGAACGACAGCAAAAGCGAGTTCATCAGCTCGATCTTGCGCCGGTCGTTGTCCATCAGCGGCGCGAGGCGCCGACGGATGCCGACATTGATGCGGGCGCGTGGATCGTTGGCGTAGGTGGTCCAGAGATAGTCGCGCTCGACGTCCGTCACCATTTCCAGCGTCAGCTCGTCATGGTTGCGCAGGAACAGAGCCCATTGGCAGCTCGCCGGAATGTCCGGCGTCTGGCGCAGGATGTCGGTGATCGGGAAACGGTCCTCCTGCGCGATTGCCATGTAGATGCGCGGCATCAGCGGGAAGTGGTAGGCCATGTGGCATTCGTCGCCGCGGCCGAAATATTCCTGTACGTCCTCCGGCCATTGATTGGCCTCGGCCAGCAGCAGCTTGCCCTTGGAGTAGGAATCCAGCTCCTGGCGCAGGCGCTTGATGATCGCATGCGTTTCCGGGAGGTTCTCGTTCGAGGTGCCCTCGCGCTCGCAGAGATAGGGAATGGCGTCGAGGCGGAATCCGTCGACGCCGGCGTCGAGCCAGCGCTTCATCACCTGGATGAGGGCGCTGACGACGCGCGGATTGTCGAAATTGAGATCCGGCTGGTGCGAGAAGAAGCGGTGCCAGTAGAAGGCGCCGGCCTCGTGATCCCAGGTCCAGTTCGACTTCTCCGTGTCGGTGAAGATGATGCGCGTGCCCTGGTATTTCTGGTCGGTGTCGCTCCAGACATACCAGTTGCGGGCGCTCGACCCCGCCGGGCTGCGGCGCGCGCGCTTGAACCAATTGTGCTGGTCCGAGGTGTGGTTGACGACGAGTTCGGTGATGACGCGCAAGCCGCGCTTCTGCGCCTCCTGGATGAAGCGCTTGAAATCCTTCATCGTCCCGAAATCGGGATTGATCGAGCCGTAGTCGCCAATGTCGTAGCCGTCGTCGCGACCGGGCGAAGGATAGAACGGCAACAGCCACAGCGCGGTGACGCCGAGCTCCTGGAGATAAGGCAGCTTCTCGGTCAGCCCGGCGAAATCGCCAATGCCGTCATGATTGCTGTCGGCGAACGCCTTGACGTGGAGCTGGTAGATGATCGCGTCCTTGTACCAGAGCTCATCCACGATCTCGGCAGCCTCGGCTTTCTTGGTGTCGACCGAAGACAATACGTTCATGGCGTGATCCTTACGCCAGGCAGCGGAACAGCAGCGCCGGATCGCGGTCGGGATCGATGCGCAATTTGATCCCGCCCCATTCGATGCGGGACTGTTCGCCGGTGAGGAGATTTTCGAGTGCGGTGACGGGGCGGCGCGCGCCGCCGATTTCGATGGTGAGCTCGCCGAGCGGCAGCCAGAATTCGCGCGCATGGCGCGAGAGGGCGATGACCGCGACGACGGTGTTCGCGGGATCGGCGGTCTGTTTGGCGAACGCGATCGTCTCGCCGTCCTCAATGCCGAGGAAGCACAGGTTCGCCGTCTGTCGAAGCGCCGCATTTTCCTTGCGGATGCGATTGAGCTCCGTGATGTAGGGCTTGATGTTGCCGGGCTTGTCCCAGTCGCGCTGCTTGATCTGGTATTTCTCGGAGTCGAGATATTCCTCGCAGCCGGGGATCGCGTCGTGCTCCAGCAACTCGAAGCCGCTGTAGACGCCGTAATTGCCCGACAGCGTCGCGGCCAGCGCAACGCGCGATTTGAATGCCCAGGTCTCGCCGCCCTGGAGATGATAGGGCAGCAGGTCGGGCGTGCTCACGAACAGGTTCGGCCGGTAGAAGTCGCGTTCCGGATAGCGCGTCAGTTCGCCCAAATATTGCTCCAGCTCCCACTTCTCCGTGCGCCAGGGGAAATAGCTGA
Organism: Bradyrhizobium sp. 21; assembly: GCF_023073335.1. Classification (GTDB taxonomy): domain Bacteria; phylum Pseudomonadota; class Alphaproteobacteria; order Rhizobiales; family Xanthobacteraceae; genus Bradyrhizobium. Next base: position 501,922 of record NZ_JADPJG010000032.1, on the reverse strand, counting down.
AGGATTGCGCAAAGCCGAGCTTGGCAAGGCCCTTCATCAGCTTCGGCCGCGCAAACGTCTTGGAGAACAGGACCACCTCGGGATGCCGCCGGCGGATGTCGCGGATCAGCCACTCCCAGAACGGCAGCGGCGCGGTGTCGTGATTGTCGATGGCGAAGATGGTGACGCCATGGTCGATCCAGAACAGCATGGCGTCGCGAAACCCGTTCCACAGTCCGGCCCGGTCGACGGACATGAAATCGGGGATGACGATATCGGAATAGGGCCCGTCAGCCGTCCGCACCGAGCGGTCCGGTCGCCATTTGAACCATTCCGGATGCTGCGTCAGCCAGGGATGGTCCGGCGAGCATTGCACGGCGAAGTCGAGCGCGAGCTCGAGGCCGTATTCCAGGCAAGTCGCGACCAGCGCGCGGAAATCCTCGATCGTGCCGAGGTCGGGATGCAGTGCGTCATGCCCGCCCTCGGAGGTACCGATCGCATAGGGCGAGCCGGGATCGCGTTCGGTCGCGACCGGCGCGTTGTTGCGGCCCTTGCGGCGGGTGCGGCCAATGGGATGGATCGGCGTAAAGTAGAGCACGTCAAAGCCCATCGCGGCGATATCGGGCACGCGCGCGATGCAGTCGCGGAGCGTGCCATGCTGGCCGGGGATTTGGCTCTGGCTACGGGGCATCATCTGATACCAGGCACCAAAGCGCGCCTTGTCGCGGTCGACGAGGAGCGGGAAGGGCGCAGAGCGAGTGAGGTCGGGCCGCGACTGGCTCTCGGCCATGGCTTCGCCGAGCTCGGTTGCCAGCAGCGGGGCGACGTCGCCGGTCTGAAGATAATCCTCGCATTGCCTGACGATGACCGCTGCGGCGTCCTGCCGCGCGCCATGCGCCTTGGTCAGGAGGCCGGCACCCTCGATCGCATCGAGACTGATATCCGCACCGGTGCGCCGCTTGCGCGCGATCCCGTGCGACCAGGTGGCGAATTCGTCGGTCCAGGCTTCGATCGCATAGACATATTGCCCGGGCTCGACGGGCGTGAAAGCGCCGGACCAGCGGTCATCGCCGTGAGGGATCATCGGCTCGCTCCGCCATTCGCGCTCCTGCTCCTGTCGCCAGATCAGCGCCGCACTCACCACGGCGTCGCCGTCGCGATAAATGTCGGCCCAGACATCGACCCGTTCGCCGGCGATCCGCTTCACGGGGAAGCGGCCGCCGTCGATCACGGGATAGACGTCCTCGATGCGGAAAGCGCTGCCGGCTGCGGCACTCTCGACAGTTTGAATTGTCTTGTTCACGGTGATGCCATTGACAAGAAAGCAGGAGCCCGTTTCCCTTGTCGGGAACCTACGCTTGATACCCTATATAGAAAGCCGCTTGTGTGTCATTGGTTCCCCTGGGAACAGCAGGCATAGTTTGCGAGTTAACCCCGACTAACCTATTCCGCGACCACGTTAAATCGATGCCCCCCGGGCCAGAGACTGGCTTTGCAAGCTGCGTGCCGAATGGATCTTTTAGCTCAAGCCCGGATCAAGGGCGTTCAATCCGAATTCGTCGATGCCCTCGGAAAGCTGCGGGTCACGGATCCCGTGGCCCTCAAATCCATCCTCGACGCCCTGCCGGAGAAGCGGGTTTACCGCTTCGTCAGCGGGCCCGTGGTGGTCCGTGCCTTGGGACATCCGCGCACCGAATTGGTGACGATCGGTGCGCCGCCGCTCAAATGGAAGATGACCGGCAACGCCAATGTGATCGCGCAAGGCGAGACGCGCGAGCCGGTGATTGCCTGGCCCGCCGGCCTGCCGCTCGGCTATCACCGCCTGACGCTGACCGATGCCGGAGGCGTGAGCGAAGAGGTGCCAATGATCGTGGCGCCCGAACGGGCCTTCGGCGGCGATTTCGACCGCGGCTGGCTGCTTGCCGTGCAGCTTTACAGCGTCCGCTCCGACCGAAATTGGGGCATTGGCGATTTCACCGACCTTGCCGATCTCGTCCGGCTCGCCAAGCAGTTGGGGGCCGACGGCGTCGGGCTCAATCCCCTGCACGTGTTGTTCGACGACCATCCGGCCGATTGCAGCCCCTATTCGCCGAACAGCCGGCTGTTTCTCAATCCGCTTTATATCGACGTCGAGGCGATCCCGGAGTTTTCCTTCGATCTCGTCCCCGACGCGGCCGCGACCGCCGCGCGGCTGCGTGAAGGCGACCGCGTCCCCTATGCCGACATGGCGGCTTTGAAGTGGTTGGCCTTGCGTGCCGCCTTCGACAGCTTCGTGAAAAGCGCGAGCGGTGTCCGCCGCAACGAGTTCGACGCCTTCCGCGCGGCTCGCGCGCCGCTGTTGTCCCGTTTTGCCTGTTTTGAGGTGTTGCGCCATCGCTTCACGACGCCGTGGTGGGAATGGCCGGTGGAATGGCAGCAGCCGGACGAGGCGAAATGCGCCGAGCTGCGCAACGGTCCCCACAAGCACGACGTCGAGTTCATCGAATTCGTGCAATGGACGGCCGATAGCCAGTTGCATGCGGCCAAGGAGCTGGCCGGTCAGCTCGGCATGCGCGTCGGCCTCTATCTCGACGTCGCCGTCGGCGTGCAGTCCAACGGCTTCGATGCCTGGAACGAGCAGGGGGCGATCTCCCGCCATCTCGCCGTCGGCGCGCCGCCCGACGTGCTCAACACCATCGGCCAGGACTGGGGCCTCGCCGGCTTCAATGCCGGCGGCCTGGAGGCGCAATCCTTCGTGCCATTCGCCGATATGCTCGCAGCTTCGATGCGCCATTCCGGGGCTATCCGTCTCGATCACGTCCTGGGCCTGAAGCGGTTGTATCTGGTGCCGCGCGGCTTCAAGCCCGACAACGGCGCCTATGTGCAGATGCCGTTCGAGGCGCTGCTGGCGACCGTGGCGCGCGAGAGCGCGGCCCATAAGTGCATCGTGATCGGCGAAGACCTTGGCACGGTGCCGGAAGGTTTTCGCGAGACCATGCAAGATTTCGGCATCTGGTCCTACCTCGTCATGATGTTCGAGCGCGACGATTCCGGTCACTTCCGGCCCGTCGATCACTACCGGCCCAACGCGCTGGTGACGCTGAACACCCATGATTTGTCGACCTATGCAGGCTGGCGCTCCTTCAGCGATCTCAAGATGAAACTCTCGCTCGGGCTCGATCCCGGCGAGGACAGCCAGGCGCGCTGGGATGCGCTCGGCAGGCTCGACGAGATCCTGCGCCAGAACGGCATCAACGCCAACGACCTCTATTCGGTGCTCGCCTTCCTGTCGCGCACGCCGTCACGGCTGCTCGCGGTGTCGCTGGAGGATCTGCTCGGCGTGATCGACCAGCCCAACATTCCAGGCACGATCGACGAGCATCCGAACTGGCGCCAGCGGCTGCCGGTGACGCTCGACAAGATCGCTTCGAAGATCGATCTCGCAGCTTTGAAGGCCGCCACGCGGGAACGCTCGTTGCCCGGCGGGCGTTGAGCGCCGCCATTTCCAGGGTTCGAACGACATTGTCTCAGAAGATCGAGGATTATGCGCTGATCGGCGACTGCGAGACCGCAGCGCTAGTCGGGCGCAACGGCTCGATCGACTGGCTGTGCTGGCCGGCCTTCGATTCCGACGCCTGCTTTGCCGCGATCCTCGGCACCCCCAAGAACGGCCGCTGGCTGATCGCGCCAAGCGAGGACGTCACAGCCATTTCGCGCCGCTATCTCGGCGACACCCTCATCCTCGAGACGCGCTTCGAGACGGAGAGCGGCACCGTCGCGTTGATCGACTTCATGCCGCCGCGCGGCAAGGCCTCGGACATCGTGCGGCTGGTCCGCGGCGTCAGCGGTTCGGTGAAGATGCGGATGGAGCTGGTGATCCGCTTCGGCTTCGGCGTCGACATTCCCTGGGTGCGGCGGATCGATCATTCGCTGCTGGCGATCGCGGGTCAGGACATGACCGTGCTGCGCACGCCGGCCGAGACCCGTGGCGAGGACATGACCACGATCTCCGATTTCGAGGTGAAGGCCGGCGAGACCGTGCCGTTCGTGCTGACCTACGGTCCCTCGCATGTCGATCCACCGCCGCCGATCGACCCCGAGATCGCCCTCCAGGAGACCGAAAAATTCTGGCAGGAATGGAGCGGCCGTTCGACGCATAACGGCGATTATCATGATCTCATCATGCGCTCGCTGATCACGCTGAAGGCGCTGACCTTCGGCCCCACCGGCGGCATCGTCGCGGCGCCCACCACCTCGCTGCCGGAAAAGCTCGGCGGCGCCAGGAATTGGGACTACCGCTTCTGCTGGCTGCGCGACGCCACCTTCACGCTGCTGGCGCTGATGAACTCCGGCTATACCGAGGAAGCCCTGGCGTGGCACAATTGGCTGTTGCGCGCCGCGGCCGGCTCGCCCGCGAACATGCAGATCATGTACGGCATCTGGGGCCAGCGGCGGCTACTGGAATGGGAGGCGGGCTGGCTCGACGGCTACGAGGGCGCGCAGCCCGTGCGCGTCGGCAATGCCGCGCATGCGCAGCTCCAGCTCGACGTCTATGGCGAATTGATCGACGCCTTCCATCAGTCGCGGATGGCCAAGCTCAAGCTCGACGACGAAACGACCTGGGCCCTGGAATGCAACGTGCTCAATCATCTCGCCGAGGTCTGGGATCAGCCCGATCATGGCATCTGGGAACGGCGCGGCCAGCCGCGACACTACGTCTTCTCGAAGGTGATGACCTGGGTCGCGTTCGACCGCGCTATCAAGAGCGCCGAGACCTTTGGCTTCAAGGCGCCGCTGTTGCATTGGCGGGCCTTGCGCGAAGCCATCCATCGCGACGTCTGCAACAGGGGATTTGACGCGGAGGAGAATGCCTTCGTCGAGTCCTACGGCTCAAAGCTGCTCGATGCCAGCGTGCTGCTGCTGCCGGGTGTCGGCTTCCTGCCGGCGGAGGACCCGCGCATCCGCGGCACCATCGCGGCGGTAGAAAAGCACATGATGCGCGACGGTTTTGTCTTGCGGCACGATCCGCGCGAAACATCTGACGAGAAGCAGCCGATCGAGGGTGCATTCCTCGCCTGCACCCTGTGGCTGGCCGATGCCCATGTGCTGGCCGGCGATCTCGACAAGGCGCAGATCCTGCTCGACCGCGTGGTCGGAATTGCGAACGACGTCGGGCTATTGGCGGAGGAATATGATTCTGTTGCGCGCCGCCAGACCGGCAATTTCCCGCAGGCGCTGACCCATATCGCGCTCATCAACACCGCGCACAATCTGTCCGCCGCAAGGCAGGAGTGCGATAAGCCGGCGATGCAGCGGTCGAAGCCGTGACTTAAGCGGCGCCATTCCGCGTCAAGATCATCTCCATCGCCTCCGCAAAACCATCCTGCTCGTTGGTTGCGGTAACGTGGGTGGCCTGCGCCTTGACGCTGTCGGTGGCATTGCCCATGGCGACCGAGGTGCCGCTGACACGGAACATCGCGAGGTCGTTCTGCATGTCGCCGATGGTGACGACCGCGTCGGTCGAAATGCCCAAACGCTTGGCCATCGCCCGCACGAACGTGCCCTTGTCGAAGCCGGGCGGGGTGATGTCGAGATAATAGGTCTGCGAACGCACCGCCGTGGCCTCGCTGCCGAGCGCCTCCTGCATCGCCTTCTCGCAACGCTCGAGGCCCGCAGCATCGGCGCTGGCGCCGACGATCTTGCAGGCGCTGGCGAGATACGGCGAAAAATCCGTCACGATGGTCGGATCGGAGCGGATCGTGTGCTGCTCGTGCGCGACGTATTTGCCGTTGGGATTATCGATCAGCCATTTGTCGGTGGTGAACAGCCAGATGTCGGCGCCGAATTCGCGGAGGATCTGCAGGGACCGCTCGGCGGCGCTTGCGGGGATGAGGTGCTGCTCGACCGGGTTCATCTCGGGATCGACGATCGAGGAGCCGTTGAACGGGCCGACCGGCAGCCACAGCGCCAGCGGCTCGATCAGGAAGCGCATGCCGATCGCGGGGCGGCTGGAGGTGATGGTGAAGCCGATGCCGGCCTGGTGCAGCCGCTGCACCGCGGACCTGGCGCGTTCGGTCAGAAGCTTGTCCTTGGTCAGCAGCGTGCCGTCGACATCGGAGACCACGAGTGAGATTTTCGTCATGGCAGGACCTTAAGGTTCGGGTTTCGTGGCCTCAGCGTTTGGCCCCGCCCAGTTTCAGCTGCCGCACCACGCCGTCCACGATCGCCTCGACGGATTCGTCGATCGAGACGGTGATGACGTGCTCGCTCGCCTCCGGCGGCTCCAGCGTCGTGAACTGGCTTGTCAGCAGACCGGGCGGCATGAAGTGCCCCTTGCGGTGCGCGAGCCGCTCGGCGATCAGCTCCCTGGTGCCCTTCAGGAAGACGAAGCGAACGTCGTTGCGCCCGCGCAGCAGCACGTCACGATAGGTGTGCTTCAGCGCCGAGCAGGCGATGATGATATGCTCGCCCTTGTCGCAGACCCCAGCGATCTCGTCGGCGATCGCGTTGAGCCAGGGCCAGCGGTCTTCGTCGGTGAGGGGATGGCCTGCCCGCATCTTCTCGACATTGCTGGCGGGATGGAAGCTGTCGCCGTCCTCGAACCGCCAGCCCAGACGTTTGCCAAGTAACTCCGCAACCGTGCTCTTGCCCGAGCCAGACACGCCCATCACGATCAATGCACAAGGTGCTTCAGCGCCCGCCACGAATTCCCTCCGGAAGCGCGGCCTGGTCGACCAGCCAGACGGTCTCGCCATTCGATCGCGCGCGCACGGCCGGCAGAGTCTCGCCATTGAGCAGGCGCGTCAAGATCGGCTGCTTGTCGTGCCCGGCAATCTCGAACAGCATTTCGCGGCAGGACGCCAAAGCGGGCAGGGTGAGCGAGACCCGCGGCACGAAGGGGGCAACATTGGCCTTGGGGACCCCGACGACCCAGCGTCCGGTCTCCTCGATTTCGGGATAGCCCGGGAAGAGCGAAGCGGTGTGGCCGTCCGGGCCCGCGCCCATCAGGACGAGATCGAACAGCGGCCGTGCCGGATCAAGGCTTTCGGCGCCGTAGAACGCGTGCAACTCGCGCGCATAGGCCTCGGCGCTCCGATCCGGGTTTTCAGTCGTGGTCGGGATCGCATGGATGTGGCCGGAGGGCGCGTTGCGATCGAGAAAGGTCTTGCGCGCGACCGTCATGTTGTTGAGAGGATCGTTTTCGGGCACGAAGCGCTCGTCGCCGATGAACCAGTGCACGCGCTCCCACGGGATTTTCTCGCACCAGGCGCCGCTGCCAAGCAACTGATAGAGCTTCTTCGGGCTGGAGCCGCCGGTGAGGCAGATCGCGATCCGACCGGAATTGGCGGCGATCCGCGCCATCACCCGTTCGGCTGCGGCCCGCGCGAGGGACTCGGCGTCCGCCTCGACGATCAGCTTCGGCTGTCCGGCTGCGGCCATCACGTAAACTTCCGCCAGCTTCGCCCGTCGCGCCGAAGCAACTCGTCGGCACAGGCGGGGCCGTCGCTGCCGGCTTGATAGGTCTCGATGCCGTTGGTGCCTGCGTTCTTCCAGGCGTCCAGGAACGGCTGCACCGCCTGCCACCCGGCTTCGACGCCGTCGGCGCGCTGGAACAGGATGTTGTCGCCGATCATGCAGTCGTAGATAAGAGTCTCGTAGCCGGTCGAGGGGTCGGCCTGAAAATAGTCGCCATAGCGGAATTTCATCTCGACGCCGTCGATGGTGATGCTCGGTCCCGGAATTTTAGCGTTGAACTGGAGCTCGATGGTCTCGGTCGGCGCGATGCCGATGGTGAGGAAGTTCTGCGAGAGCCGGTCGACCGCCGTGCCCGAGAACATCGACAACGGCGCCTGCTTGAACTTGATGGCGACCTCCGTGCGCTTGTGGCCCAGGGCCTTGCCGGTGCGCAAATAGAACGGCACCCCGGCCCAGCGCCAATTGTCGATCATCAGCTTCAGCGCGACATAGGTCTCGGTGGTGCTGCCGGGCCTGACGTCCTCGGTCTTGCGATAGTCCGGAATCTCGTCGTCGCCGATGCGCCCCGAGAGATATTGCGCGCGAACCGAACTCTTCAGCGCGTCCTCCTGGCTCGGCTGCTGGATCGAGGTCAGAACCTCGGCCTTTTCGGAGCGGACGGAGTGGGCGTCGAAACGCGCCGGCGGCTCCATTGCGACCAGCGACATCAGCTGGAACAGATGGTTGGGCACCATGTCGCGCAGCGCGCCGGTGGCGTCGTAGAAGCCGCCGCGATGGCCAACGCCGAGCTTCTCCTCGACGGTGATCTGGATGTGGTCGATGTGGTTGCGGTTCCAGATCGGCTCGAACATGCCGTTGGCGAAGCGCAGCACCAGGATGTTCTGCACCGTCTCCTTGCCGAGATAGTGATCGATCCGGTAGATCTGGTGCTCCTCCATGATCTTCAGCAACTCGGCGTTCAGCGCGCGCGCCGAGGCGAGGTCGGTGCCGAACGGCTTTTCGATCACCAGTCGCCGCCAGGTGCCGTTCTCCTTCATCATGCCGGTGCGGCCGAGCTCGCGCGCGGTCGGCGCGAACGCCGCCGGCGGCGTCGCGAGATAGAACAGGCGGTTGCCGCCGGTGTCTTGCGCGCATTCGAGCGCATCGAGATGTTCGCGCAAGCGATCGAAGGATGGCGGGTCTTTGGGATCCGCTTCGACGAAGCTGACGCGCTCCAGGAGTTTCTTGGCGACGACGTCGTCCACGGAGCGGGTCGCAAACTCACGCAGGCCTTTCATCAGGCTGTTGCGCAGCTCGTCGTCCGACATGGCCTTGCGACCCACGCCGACGACGCAGAATTTCTCCGGCAACATGTGTTCGGCAGCAAGATTGTAAAGTGACGGCATCACGAGGCGGTGCGTGAGATCGCCGGTGACACCAAAAATGACGAAGGCGCAATTTTCCGGCTTGCGCTTTGACTGCTGGTCTTTGGTCACGAATGATTGGCCTTCGCTTGTGGACTTCTTCTTACCCGGGCTTCTTATTTCGGCTTCGGCTCCTTGTGGCCGCCAAAACCCGCGCGCATCGCGGAGAGAATTTTCTCCGCGAAGGTGTGTTCCTGGCGGGAACGGAAGCGTGCGTAGAGGGCCGCGGTCAGGACTTCGGCCGGCACGGCCTCGTCGATCGCAGCGTTCACCGTCCAGCGTCCTTCGCCGGAATCCTCGACGAAGCCGGAATATTCCGCCAATGCGGGGCTGTCGGCGAGTGCAGTCGAGGTGAGGTCGAGCAGCCAGGACGGGATCACGCTGCCCCGCCGCCACACCTCGGCGATGTCGGCGAGGTCGAAATCGTAGCGGTGATCGGAAGGCAAGGCCTCGATATTGGCGTTCTTGAGGATGTCGAAACCTTCGGCATAGGCCTGCATCAGGCCGTATTCGATGCCGTTGTGGATCATCTTGACGAAATGCCCGGCGCCGACCGGGCCGGCATGAATGTAGCCCTGCTCGATGCGGGGATCGCGCCCTTCACGTCCCTCGGTGCGCGGAATGTCACCTGCCCCGGGTGCGAGCGCGGCGAAGATTGGATCGAGCCGGTCGACCACCTGCTTCTCGCCGCCGATCATCATGCAATAGCCGCGGTCGAGGCCCCAGACGCCGCCGGAGGTGCCCACGTCGACATAGTGGATGCCGCGCGCCTTCAGCGCCTTGCCGCGACGGACGTCGTCCTGCCAGAAGGTGTTGCCGCCGTCGATGATGACGTCGCCTTCCTGCATCACGCCCGCGATCGTGTCGATCGTCGTCTCGGTGATGCGGCCCGCCGGCAGCATCACCCAGGCGGTGCGCGGCCGCTCGAGCTTCGAGATGAACTCTTCGAGCGTCGCGGAGCCTACCGCGCCATCTGCGGCAAGGCCCGTGACGGCCTTGGCGTCCTTGTCATAGACCACGGTCGTATGGCCGTGGCGCATCACGCGGCGAACGATGTTGCCGCCCATCCGGCCGAGGCCGATCATGCCGAGTTGCATCTGAGAGATTCCCTTAATTCAGCGCGTCGTTGAGCGCCGCATTGAGCGCCGCGAGACCTTTCTTGAGCCCGCCTTTCAGGTGGACCCGCAGCGCGCGTCGGCCGCGCTCGGTGAGCACGTCGAAATCGCCGCGCGCCTGCGCCGCCTTGATGATTCCGAAGCTGGCCTTCTGGCCCGGCACCGGAAGATCCTTGGCATCGTCGGCGGTGATCTGGAGGAACACGCCGCTGTCGGGCCCGCCCTTGTAGGCCTGCCCGGTCGAGTGCAGGAAGCGCGGCCCGAACTCGGCGCAGGTCGCGACGTGCCGCTTCTCGCGCACTTCGAGCCGCATGGTCTGGAGTGCGTCGATCGTCGCCTTGTCGCGCGTGATGTAGCCGAGCAGGGCGACATAATCGCCATGGTCGGAGCGGGACAGATGCGCCTTCAGCCACGAGGTGAGGTCGCCGTTGGCACCCGCGGCGCGCAGTGCCGCGGCATTGGTCTCGTCGGTGTAGAGATCGGCGTCTGCGGTACTGACCACGGGCTGTTCGGCCGGCAGTGCGCCGGTCTTTTCGAACGACGCGGTGAGCTCGCGGGTCTTGATCTTGGCCGCTTCCACGTCCGGCTGGTCGAACGGATTGATGCCGAGGATGCTGCCTGCCACGGCCGTTGCCATCTCGAAGCGGAAGAACTCCTGGCCGAGATGGTCGATCGACTTCATCACGATGCGCACCACGGGATGGCCGGCCGCTTCGACTGCGGCAAGCTTGGAGTCATGGGCGGCGTCCGCCTCGCCCTCGATTCGGATGTCGATGAAGAGCCGGTCGTTGCCGTAGACCGCGGGTTCGCCCAGCGGCTCGCCGTCGATCGGGATCAGGCCCTTGCCGTCCTTGCCGGTCGATTCCGCGATCAGCTGTTCCGCCCAGGCGCCGAAATCGGCGATCTTCTTCGACGACAGGATCGTCACCTTGTCGCGGCCTTCGAGCGCCGCGAGGCCCATGGCAAGGCCGAGCTGCACGCCCGGGTTCTCGCTTGGCGGCACGTCCGGTCCGCAGGAGCGGGCCATCGCGAGCGCGTGCTTGACGAAGGTCTTGATATCGATGCCCGCGGTTGCCGCCGGCACCAGGCCGAACGGCGAGAGCACCGAATAACGTCCGCCGATCGAGGGCTCGCCGTGGAAGATGCGCGCATAGTTCAGCGTCTTCGCCGCCTTCTCCAGCGACGAGCCGGGATCGGTGACCGCGATGAAGCGATGGCCCGTCTTCACCGTCGGCCCGACCGCCTGCGCGACGCGCTCATGGAAATAATCCTTCATCGCGTTCGGCTCGGTGGTGCCGCCTGATTTGCTCGACACGATGAACACGGTGTTGGCGATGTCGATCTTCGCTTCCATCGCCCGCACCTGCGCGGGGTCGGTGGAATCCAGCACATGGAGCTTCGGGAAGCCGGCCTTGCGTGCGAACGTCTCGGCCAGCACCTCGGGGCCAAGGCTCGATCCGCCCATGCCGAGCACGACCGCGTCGGAGAATTTCTGGCCCTTCACACGGCTGGCATAGTCCTCGTAGTCGGCGACGTCGGCCTTGGCGGCGCTGTCGAGCCAGCCGAGCCATTTGTCCTCATCGCTGCCGGTCCAGACCGATTTGTCGCGCTGCCACAGCCTGCGGATCTTTGCCGATGCGCGCCATTCCTCGGTGCTCTTGGCCACGGCCTTGCCGAGCCCGTCGCCGAGCGAGAGAAGCTGGCGGTCGATCGCGGGGCCGAGCACGGTGGCGCGCTTGTGGGCGACCGCGCCATAGAGCTTGTCGGCGGCGTCGGCGAACTGCTTGACGCCGTCCTTGACGAGCTCCTCGGTGATGGCATCGAGCGAGACGCCGGAACGCTCCAGCTCTTCCAGCACGCGGCGGGCATCGTCGACATTTTCTTCCAGGCTGTCGCGCGCCTTGCCGTGGTCGCGGAACGCATCGAGCGTCGCCGGCGGCACGGTGTTGACGGTGTCGGGGCCGATCAATTCCTCGACATAGAGGACGTCGCTGTAGTCCTTGTTCTTGGTGCCGGTCGAGGCCCACAGCATGCGCTGCGGCTTGGCGCCCTTGGCCGCGAGCTTCTCCCAGCGGGGACCGGAGAACAGGCGCTTGTAGTCCTGGTAGGCGACCTTGGCGTTGGCGATCGCGACCTTGCCCTTGAGCGCGGCGAGCCGTTCCTTCTCGCTGGGATCGTTGGCGCGGGCGATCTTTTCGTCGAGCTGCTTGTCGACCACCGAATCAATGCGGCTGACGAAGAAGCTCGCCACGCTCGCGACGTGCGAGGGGTCGCCGCCACCTGCGACGTATGTCTCCAGACCGGCGAGATAGGCCTCGGCGACTTGCAGATAGACGTCCCTGGAGAACAGCAGCGTGATGTTGATGCTGATGCCGTCGCCGATGAGCGTTTCGATCGCCGGCAGGCATTCTGGGGTCGCCGGCACCTTCACCATCAGGTTCTTGCGGTTGACGTCCTTCCAGAGCCGGCGCGCCTCGACGAGCGTGCCTTCAGTGTCCAGTGCCAGATAGGGCGAGACCTCCAGGCTGACATAGCCGTCGCCGCCCTTGAGGCGGTCATAGACCGGGCGCAGCACGTCGGCGGCGTTCTGGATGTCCTCGACCGCGACAGCCTCGAACAGGTCGGCGACCGACCGATCGCCGCGCTTCAACGCTTTGCCGATCGGCGCATCGTACTCGTCCGAACTGCCGATCGCCTTCTCGAAGATCGATGGATTGGAGGTGACGCCCTTGACGCCGTCGGTGTCGATCAGCCGCTTCAAGTCGCCCTTGGCGATGAAGCCACGGGCCAGGAAGTCCAGCCAGACGGCTTGTCCGTGCTTTTCCAGTTCTTTGACGGGATTCATGATGCTTATTTATCTCCAAGCCTGCGGGCGAGGGGTTTCCGCGCCGGTCCTGACGCGCTATCCTCTAGCTTACATGCTTCCTTGAGGGAACCAATCAAGGGTATGTGCGTCATACCCTCCAGTGTAACTCCGTCGCGATCATGGCGATCCCGGCAGAGGAAGCCGAGTTGCGTAAAAAGTCGTTGTTGGCCGTGAGGAATCGGCCGGGACTTCGTTGCGTAACGTCAGCTACCTCGCCTCGTCGCTAGTGGCTGCGCGGAGTACCATCAGCGGATTCCGCTCCGCCTGATGCATTGCCCGATACTTAGTGGCTCGGTCGCAAATGGCCATGCTGGGGGAAAGCATGCTCGCACATCATGACCGCCTGGTGCCCACCGTCGCCGACAGCCCGCAATTGCTTACGCCCGCCGGATGCGTCGATGCGACCCACGATCTCGAAATCGATCCATGCAAGACCCAGCTGCGGCTGCTCGTCGCGGCGGGTTTCGCCATGACATTGCTCAGCGCGAGTCTGGCCTTCGCTTGGTGGGGCGGCATGAGCGACTACGATACCGCGATGGGCTATGCGGGCGTCGCAGTGTTCGGTCCGATCACCTGCTGGCTGGTCTGGATGCTCCCCGCCGAACGGGGGCCGGTGGTGATCGTCACCCCCTATGGCATCCGCGATCTCCGCATCGGCAATGAATTTCTGTTGTGGGACTCGATCGTGGAGATTTCGGCCGAAGAACGCCGCGGGCACAAGATGATCGTGCTGACGCCGACGCCGGCCTTGCAGCGGCAGCTTTGCACCATCCGCGCCTTGGCCCGTTGTACGCAGGACGATCGGCAGAACGGTCGGATCGTCATCCGGGCGGAGGGTCTGGCGACCGATTTTGAGACATTGCTGCGCGCTTGCCGCGACTGTCACGCCGCCCGCAGTCCGCACACTGCATTGCAGCAGAAAGATGAACGGCGGATGCAAGGCCTCGCCGTACAAGCGTCATAAGATCGCCGCTCGCGGATCGCTATAGTGCGCCGCCGGATTGGCTCATCCCCGGTATTGCCCGGATGTTGCGACCAAGTGACATTTTCTGGAAATGAGCCAATATAGATAGAGATTCGCACAAATTACAGGCAGGTGCCTGTTCGTAACTCAACGAGTGCCTACGTTGTGCGTTGCGTCGACTCGGCACCCGGGTGTCCAATGATTGTCATGTGCTCACGCTGATTCGAAATGGCCTGAGGAACGGTCCGGTAACTGCTTTCGTTTCAGCTTGTAGCGGAACTCACGCGGAGAGGGATCATGTACAACGATTCTCTATTCAACGCTTTCGCTAAGTCGTTCGAGGCAAGAAGCCAGCACGACATGTCGATGGCGGAATATCTGGAATCGTGTCGAAGCGATCCCATGAAATATGCGAACGCGGCCGAACGACTGCTAGCAGCGATCGGTGAGCCCCAGACGATTGACACGGCCAAGGACCCACGCCTTGGCCGTATTTTTTTGAACCGCACGATCCGCACCTATCCGGCCTTTGCCGGCTTCTACGGCATGGAAGAAACCATCGAGCGCATCGTCGGTTTCTTCCGGCATGCGGCGCAGGGCCTCGAGGAGCGCAAGCAGATCCTCTATTTGCTCGGTCCGGTCGGCGGCGGCAAATCCTCGCTCGCCGAGCGGCTGAAGTCGCTGATGGAAGTGCATCCGATCTACGTGCTCAAGGCCGGCGACGAACTCTCGCCCGTGTTCGAGAGCCCGCTCAGCCTGTTCGATCCGGATCAGCTCGGCCCGATGCTGGAAGAGAAATACGGCATTCCGCGCCGCCGTCTCACCGGCCTGATGAGCCCGTGGTGCTACAAGCGACTGGAGGCCTTCGGCGGCGATATTTCCCAGTTTCGTGTCGCAAAAATCCAGCCGTCGCGGCTGCGCCAGATCGGAATCGCCAAGACCGAGCCTGGTGACGAGAACAACCAGGACATCTCCTCGCTGGTCGGCAAGGTCGACATCCGCAAGCTCGAGACCTACGCGCAGAACGATCCCGACGCCTACAGCTATTCCGGCGGCCTCAACCGCGCCAACCAGGGCGTGCTTGAGTTCGTCGAGATGTTCAAGGCGCCGATCAAGATGCTGCACCCGCTGCTCACCGCGACGCAGGAAGGCAACTACATCGGCACCGAGAACATCGGCGCGATCCCGTTCACCGGCGTCATCCTCGCGCACTCCAACGAAGCCGAATGGTCGAGCTTCAAGGCCAACAAGAACAACGAGGCCTTCATCGACCGCATCTGCGTGATCAAGGTGCCGTACTGCCTGCGGATCACGGAGGAGCAGAAGATCTACGAGAAGCTGATCCAGGGCTCCGAGCTGGCGGCGGCGCCTTGCGCGCCCTCGACGCTGGAGACGCTGGCGCGGTTCTCGGTGATGTCCCGCCTGCGCAAGCACGAGAATTCCACGGTGTTCGCCAAGATGCGGGTTTACGACGGCGAAAGCCTGAAGGAATCCGATCCAAAGGCGCGCAGCGTCCAGGAATATCGCGACGCCGCCGGCGTCGACGAGGGCATGGACGGTGTCTCCACGCGCTTCGCCTTCAAGATCCTGGCTGCCACCTTCAACCATGATCCGCAGGAAGTCGCCGCCGACGCCGTGCATCTGATGTACGCGCTGGAGCAGTCGATCAAACGCGAGCAGCTGCCCGAAGAAGTCGAAAAGCGCTACCTCGAATTCATCAAGGCGGATCTGGCACCGCGTTATGCCGAGTTCATCGGCAACGAGATCCAGAAGGCCTATCTCGAATCCTACTCGGATTACGGCCAGAACCTGTTCGACCGTTACGTCGATTACGCCGACGCCTGGATCGAGGACCAGGATTTCAAGGATGCCGACACCGGCCAACTGCTTGATCGCGAACTCTTGAACCAGGAACTGACGAAAATCGAGAAGCCGGCCGGCATCGCCAACCCCAAGGACTTCCGCAACGAGGTGGTCAAATTCTCGTTACGGTCGCGGGCCCAGAACGGCGGCAAGAATCCGACCTGGATCTCCTACGAGAAGATTCGCGAGGTGATCGAAAAGCGGATATTCTCCCAGGTTGAGGACCTGCTTCCGGTGATCTCGTTTGGGTCGAAAAAAGACGGCGAGACGGAGAAGAAACACGGCGAGTTCGTCTCACGCATGGTGGAGCGCGGCTACACCGAGCGTCAGGTTCGCCGGCTCGTCGAGTGGTACATGCGGGTGAAGCAGGCCGGTTGAGGCGGATGAGAAAGTGGCGATTCACATTATTGATCGGCGCCTGAATCCAGGCGGCAAAAGTCTTGAGAACCGCCAGCGGTTCTTGCGTCGGGCCAAATCCCTGGTGCAGGGCGCCGTCAAGAAGACCTCGCAGGAACGCGACATCAAGGATGTCCTGGAGGGTGGCGAAGTCACGATCCCGCTCGACGGCATGCAAGAGCCGCGCTTCCGCCGTGAAGGCGGAACGCGCGATATGGTGTTGCCCGGCAACAAGAAGTTCGTGGAGGGCGACTATCTCCAGCGCTCGGGCCAGGGCAGCGCCAAGGATTCCGGTCCCGGCGAAGGCGACAGCGAGGATGCCTTCCGCTTCGTCTTGAGCCGCGACGAATTCGTCGATCTCTTCCTCGACGATCTCGAACTGCCGGACCTTGCCAAGCGCAAGATCGCGCACACCGAGAGCGAGGGCATCCAGCGCGCCGGCTATACCACCTCGGGCTCGCCCTCCAACATCTCGGTCAGCCGAACGGTGCGGCGCGCGCTTGCACGCCGCATCGCGCTCAAGCGTCCCAGCAAGGAGGAGATCGAAGAGCTGGAATCCGCGATCGCCGCCTGCACCGACGAGGACGAGCGTGTGGTGCTGCTCGCCCAGCTTGAAAAGCTGCAAGCGAAATCCAGGCGGATTCCCTTCATCGATCCGCTCGACATCCGCTATCGCCGCTTCGAGACGGTGCCCAAGCCCGTTGCCCAGGCCGTGATGTTCTGCCTGATGGACGTGTCGGGATCGATGTCCGAGCACATGAAGGATCTCGCCAAGCGCTTCTACATGCTGCTCTACGTGTTCCTGAAGCGCCGCTATAAGCATGTCGACATCGTCTTCATCCGCCACACCGACCGCGCCGAGGAGGTGGACGAGCAGACCTTCTTCTACGGCCCGGCCTCGGGCGGCACGCTGGTCTCCAGCGCGCTTCAGGCGATGCACGAGATCGTGCGCGAGCGCTTCAACCCGTCGGACTGGAATATTTACGCTGCGCAGGCCTCCGACGGCGACAACTCCTATTCCGACGGCGAGCTCGCCGGCATGCTGCTGACCGACAAGATCCTTCCGGTTTGCCAGTTCTTTGCCTATCTCGAGGTCGGGGAATCCGGCGGCAGCGCCTTTGATCTCTCCGACTCCTCGCTCTGGACCCTCTATGAGCGCCTGCGTAACGGCGGCGCACCGCTCTCGATGCGCAAGGTCAGCGAGCGCAGCGAGATTTTTCCGGTGTTCCACGACCTGTTCCAGCGCCGCGAAACCCAGGAGAAAGCCGCTCCATGACGGAAAGATTGTTCGAAGGCGCGGATTGGGATTTCCACACCTTGCAGCGCATTACCGACGCCTGCGAGGAGGTGGCCAAGAACGATCTCGGGCTCGACGTCTATCCGAACCAGATCGAGGTGATCACCGCCGAGCAGATGCTGGATGCCTACTCGTCGGTCGGCATGCCCCTGTTCTACAAGCACTGGTCCTTCGGCAAGCACTTCGCGTTCCACGAGGCGTCCTACCGCAAGGGCCTGATGGGGCTCGCCTATGAGATCGTGATCAACTCCTCGCCGTGCATCTCCTATCTGATGGAGGAGAACACGGCGACGATGCAGACGCTGGTGATCGCGCACGCAGCCTTCGGTCACAACCACTTCTTCAAGAACAATTATCTGTTCAAGCAGTGGACTGACGCCGACGGTATTCTGGACTATCTCGACTTTGCCAAGAACTATGTGATGAGCTGCGAGGAGCGCTATGGCCGCGTCGAGGTCGAGCGTACCCTGGATGCCGCGCATGCGCTGATGTCGCACGGCATCGATCGCTATCCCGGCAAGAAGAAGCTGGATCTGCGTGCCGAGGAGAAGCGGGCAGGGCGACGCCGCCAGCACGAAGAGGAAGTCTTCAATGACCTCTGGCGTACCGTGCCGGCGGGTAAGAGCAAGACCCGGTCTGCGCTCAGCGTCGAGCGACGCCGCAAGCTGCTCGGCCTGCCGCAGGAGAACCTGCTCTACTTCCTGGAGAAGAGCGCGCCGCGTCTGGCGCCCTGGCAGCGTGAGCTGCTGCGCGTCGTTCGCCACATCGCGCAATATTTCTATCCGCAAAGCCAGACCAAGGTGATGAACGAGGGGACGGCGACCTACGTCCACTATCGCATCATGACCAAGCTGCATCAGCAGGGCCGCATCTCCGACGGCAATTTCCTCGAATTCCTGCAATCGCACACCAACGTGGTGTTCCAGCCCGAATTCGACGATCAGCGCTTCTCGGGTTTCAATCCTTACGCACTTGGCTTTGCCATGATGCAGGACATCGAGCGCATCGTCACCAATCCCGCGGACGAGGACCGCGAGTGGTTTCCGGATATCGCCGGGAAGAACGACGTGATGGGCGTGCTGCGCGACGTCTGGGCCAATTATCGCGATGAGAGTTTTATTGCCCAGTTTCTGAGCCCCAAGCTGATGCGACAGCTCCGGATGTTCCATCTGCACGACGATCCCGAGGAGCGTGCCGGCATCCGGGTCGATGCCATCCACGACGAACGCGGCTTCCGCCGTGTGCGCCGCGAGCTGGCGCGGCAACATGATGTCGGCTACATCGACGCCAATATCGAAGTGGTCGACGTCGATCTCTCAGGTGACCGCCGGCTGATCCTGCATCATCACGTCATCAAGGGCTCGCAGCTCAACGAGACCGATGCCAAGCGGGTGCTGCAGCATCTCGCCGATCTCTGGACCTATGACGTCTCGCTGATCGAGGTCGACGCTCAAGACAAGGTCTTGCGCGAATATGTCGTGAGCCCGCGCCCGATCACCGCGGCGGCCTGACGCCGCCGGCTACGCCGAACGCTTTTTGGCCGGCTTGCTCTTGTTAGCCGGCTTGCTCTTGGCCTTGGCCTTGGATGCATTCAAGGCCACAGCGGCGCGGATGAGCATCTTCAGCGCCTTCTCATTGATCTTCGCGCCCTCGTGGAAATCGATCGCGCGCCGCACATTCCCCTCGAGGCTTGAATTGAACAGGCCGGCAGGATCCTCAAGCGCCGCACCCTTGGCAAACGTCATCTTCACGACGGCTTTGTAGGTCTCGCCGGTGCAAATGATGCCGTCGTGCTCCCACACGGGCACGCCGCGCCATTTCCATTCCTCGACGACCTCAGGATCGGCCTCCTTGATCAAAGCGCGGATCCGCCCGAGCATCTCGCCGCGCCAGTCGCCGAGCTCCTTGATCCGGCCGTCGATCAGCCTCGAAGGCGAAGGTCCATTTGCGTCCTTCGCGCTGCTTGTCTTCGCGGTCACGGCCTTCTTCATGATCCCGCCTCGCTTCGCGCGTCGTCGTGCTGGGCGAGATAGGGCAGCGCGAACAAATAGAGCCCCGTCGCGAGCAATGGGATCAGCGGAACGAGCGCCAGGAAGCCGATCCACACGGCCTGGACCTGCATCGTCATGGCGACGATGTTGGCGATGACGGCGAGCGTGAAGGCGATCGACAGCCAGCGATGGATCTGTCGAATCCACATGTTCGAACTCAATGAGACCTCCTCTGAGAAATGATGGATGCCGGTGGCCAGGCTAGTCTGCCCGCGCCAGCACCTCGTCCAGCTTCGCGAAAAACTGCTTCCAGCCGGCATGGGCGCCGCCAAAGGCCTGCTTCTGCGTCGGGCTGAAGCCGGCCTGCTCGACGCGCAGATGCGTACTCGCGCCCCTCGGTGTCAGCGTAAAGGTCACGACGCTCTTGAGATCGAACGCCGCGTCCTCATGCGTGAAATTCCAGGTATAGGCGAGAACCTTCTGCGGCTCGATGGTGAGGACCTCGCAGTCCAGCACGCCGCCCCACTCGCCGCGAAGATTGAAGCGATGGCCGACGGCCGGCTTGAAGTCGTTCTTCATCAGCCATTCCTCGATGAGATGCGGCTGCGTCAGCGCGCGCCAGATCCGCTCGGCCGGGAAGGCAAACTCGCGCTCGATGACGACGGAGCGCATCTCGGCGGCAGCTTCGGTCATTGGTCCATCCTCTTCAGGAGATCGTCGAGCGCGTCGAGCCGGTTTTGCCAGAACCCGGCCATCTGGCTGGTCCAGTCGATCAGCGGATTGAGCGCACCGGGCTGTGCGCTGTAATGCGTCTGCCGTCCTTGATGGCGGTCGCGCACGAGGCCGGCCTGCTTCAGCGCGCCGAGATGTTTCGAGACCGCCGGCTGGGAAACACCTGACTGCGCCGTCAGTGCCCCGACTGTCTGTTCCCCTTCGCGGCAAAGCCGCTCGAAGATCGCCCGCCGGGTGGGATCGGCCAGCGTCTTGAACAGCAGATCGGGGGCGGCGGGCATGCGGAATCCATAACTCATAAGTTATGGATCAATTGATAACGCCAGGGTTATCGATAGTCAAGGGGAATGCAGATGAGTTGGGAAGGGGTTCAGCGGGCTGCTCTTGCCTCTCCCGCATGCGGGAGAGGTCGACGCGAAGCGTCGGGTGAGGGCTTCTCCTCTCGGGGGTCTCGATTGCTGAGACACCCTCTCCCCAACCCTCCACCGCAAGCGCGGGAGGGAGCGCACCTCGTTCGGAGCTACGGCCGTAGATAGAGATAACCTTGCGACTGCAGCTCGGCCAAACGGACCACGCCGCCCTTTTCCGCGCTGACGAAGCCCGGCAGGAGGTCGGTGAGCGTGACGTTCTGCGCCTTCATGGTGTTGCCGCAGGCCGCGAGCTCGACGCCGTCCTTGGAGAAATCGCCGACGTGCTTGCTGATGTCAGGGTTGGCCTGCGCCCAATGAAACGCCTTCAGCGCCGGCCCGTGGACCACCAGCGCGATCGTGACGTGCTCGGCGCCGCCGACGCCGTCGATGTGATTCTGGATGTTGCCGAGCACGAAATTCACCTTCTCGGCATCGCTGAGATGATAGACGACCTTCAGCTTGGTGTTGGCGGTGGCTTCCGTCGCGGCCTCGGCACGGGATGCGGCAAACGCTGCGCCCAACGCCGAGGCGGCGCTCCACAAGATGTTCCGGCGGTTCATGGCGATCTCCCTCGACTGGCGCTGACGTTTGCCGGAGACATATCATTTGTGGCGGAGCGCGGCGAGTTCCTTGCGGTCGGTCACCAGCGAGGCGCACTCGCCGGTGTCGGTGCGGTCGAGGCGGAAAATCCCGTCATCGGCGCCGGCGACCAGCGATTGCTCGGCGTCGTCATCCGGCTTGTTGTTCTGCCAGACCCTGACACGCGCGAGCCGCACGATCGCGGACTTGTTGTCCTTCGAGAGCGCGACGCCGATGCCGCCGCCCTCGCAGTCGACGCCGCAAGCGAGACGGACCTCGCTGCCGTCCTTCACGAATACCACGTGGTGGCAGGAGCCGCTGGAATCGAAATCGCCGGAGCGGTGGCGATACCTGAAGCCGAGGCGGAAGGAATTGTGCAGCTGCTTGTCCTCCGCGTCGGTCTCCGCGGAAACCAGCAGCTTCATCGAGGCGACTTTCTGCCTGGGATGCCGCGCGAGATGCTCCGCATCGTAGCGGCGGATGAAGCAGGCATAGGCCTTGCTGCCGGGTGGACCCGCATACATGCGTGCGTTGAAGGTCTCGGCCTCGGTCTGGTTCGTCTCGTGGATGTCGGAGGCGTCCTCGGCGCGGACGGCGCCGATGAATGCGGCAAGGGTAAGCGGAACAGCGAATGCAAGTTTCATGATCGCACCGGGCGCGTTAGTCATTGAGGGCCCGCATCGGGACGGTGAGGGCCAACTGGCGGTTAGTCGCAAGCCGCACATCGCGCGTTCAAGTGCCTCGCACTGCCGCGGGGAGAGCCTCGCGCAAGGTTCCAAGACTAACACCTTAGAAGGCGGGCCATTGATAAGCCCCGGGTTGTCGCAAATGGCCGGTGGCGATCGAAAATGACCGTAGATCAGAACCTGCCCAATCTTTCGATCGGCTATTCCCGGGGGCGGTTGCTCAAGTTTTTCGGCATCGGCCTGCTGGCGACGCTCATGTGCACCGCGGTCGCATTCAACTGGTACCACGGCAAGGACACCAACGTGTTCCAGATGACGGCCTGCTATGTCGGAGTCGCGTTGTTCAGCTTCGCTACATGCAAGACCCTCTGGATGTTGATTTCCGCGAGGGAGGCGGTCGTTTTCATCGGCCGTGTCGGCATTCGCGACACCAGGATCGCCGATGAAATTATCGCTTGGCAGTCCGTCCGGGACATATTGATCTGGCAGTATCGCGGTCAGAAGATCGTGGTGCTCAAACTCGACCCCCTTGTCGCCCACCGGTTCGCCGGGGGCCTTCTGAAGGGCCTATTGTCCCTGATGAACAAGGCGCTTGGCGCGGATGGCGTGGTCGTCAACGCCGGCGGCCTGACCATGGACAGCCAAACGCTGTTCGATACCTGCAGGCAATACTGGACTGCCGGCCGATTTGCATATCCGGGCCGATCCGTGCCGGAGCCCGAGCGCATCAGCTAGAACGGCACTTCTCCGGGCATCGGCCGAGCCGATACCTCACCCGACGCAGGACTGCGCCCTCACCGCAGGCTGGCGTTGAACTTGTCCAGCGCCGCTGAGCCCGGGCACAGCGTGTCCGCCTCCAGCGTGTTGAGCGGCGTCGCCACCGTGTCGAGATGCGCGTGCAGATCTTCCGCGTCGGGATCGACGTAGAGCAGACCGGTGACGATCTGTCCCTTGGCGGCGTGCTTCTGGAGGAAGGTCTGGGCACCGAGCCGGTCATGCGGATCGTAGTCGGCGTCGATCTTGCGCAACGCGATCTTGCTGCCGTCGTGCTGCTCGACCATTTGCACCGTGCCCGGCGCGTAGTCCACCGCAATCGGATCGCGGCCGACCAGCACGTCGAGCCGGTTCACCGCGTCATTGTGCTCGCGGACATAGTCGAAGCTCTTGGTCGAGCCGGCGTGGTTGTTGAAGGCGATGCAGGGGCTGATGACGTCGATGAAGGACGCGCCCTTGTGGCGGATCGCCGCCGCGATCAGCGGCACGAGTTGGGTCTTGTCGCCGGAGAACGAGCGCGCGACGAAGGTCGCACCCAACTGCAGCGCGATCGCGACGAGGTCGATGGCGTTGTCGGTGTTGGTGACGCCCTTCTTGGACTTCGAACCGCGGTCCGCGGTCGCCGAGAACTGGCCCTTGGTCAGGCCATAGACGCCGTTGTTCTCGACGATATAGGTCATGTTGACGCCGCGCCGGATCGAATGCGCGAACTGGCCGAAGCCGATCGAGGCGGAATCGCCATCGCCGGAAACGCCGAGATAGATCAAATCGCGATTGGCGAGGTTGGCACCCGTCAGCACGGACGGCATTCGGCCGTGCACGGTGTTGAAGCCGTGCGAGTTGCCGAGGAAATAGTCCGGGGTCTTCGACGAGCAGCCGATGCCGGAGATTTTGGCCACCCGGTGCGGCTCGATCGACAGCTCGTAGCAGGCCTCGATGATCGAGGCCGTGATCGAATCATGGCCGCAGCCGGCGCACAACGTCGAGACCTTGCCCTCGTAGTCGCGATGGGTGTAGCCAAGCTCGTTCTTCTTCAGACCGGGATGATGGAATTTCGGCTTTGCAATATAGGTCATGACACGGCCTTGCGGAGCGGGGTCACCTTGAGGTGATCCTGGTGGTCGCCAATGGCTTTTGCGATGAAACGGGCGGTGATCGGCGAGCCGTCGTAATGCACGATCGGCACCAGGCGTACCGGGTCGATGCCGTTCTCGTTGACGATGAGCTGGCGCAGTTGGGCGTCGCGGTTCTGTTCGACGACGTAAACGAAATCGTGCTCGGCGAGGAAGCTCGCCACGCTCGAATGGAACGGGAAGGCGCGGATGCGCAGGCGGTCGAGCTGATGCCCGCGCGCTTCCAGCAGTCCAATCGCCTCGTCCATCGCCGGCGAGGTCGAGCCGAAATAGATCACGCCGTATTTGGTTGGGCGTTCCGCGTTGGCCTGGAGCGGCCGCGGCACGAGGTCCTGCGCGGTCTCGAACTTGCGTACGAGGCGCTGCATGTTGTCGGCATAGACCGAGCCTTCCTCGGAGTAGCGCGCATAGCGATCGCGCGAGGTGCCGCGGGTAAAATAGGAGCCCTTGGTCGGATGCGTGCCGGGATAGGTGCGGTAGGGGATTCCGTCGCCGTCGACGTCGAGATAGCGGCCGAAGTCCCGGCCTTCCTCCAGCATCTCCGCGGTCATCACCTTGCCGCGGTCATATTGTTTGGCATCGTCCCATTTCAGCGGACGGCAGAGCCGGTGGTTCATGCCGATGTCGAGGTCGAGCATCAGGAAGATCGTGGTCTGGAGCCGTTCGGCGAGATCGAAGGCCGCGGCCGCGAACTCGAAGGCCTCGGCGGGATCCTCTGGGAACAGCAGCACATGCTTGGTGTCGCCATGCGAGGCATAGGCGCAGGCGATGATGTCGCATTGCTGGGTGCGGGTCGGCATGCCCGTCGAGGGGCCGGCGCGCTGGATGTTCATGATCACCGCCGGAATTTCGGCAAAGTATGAGAGGCCGATGAACTCCGTCATCAGCGAGATGCCGGGACCGGAGGTCGCGGTGAAGGCGCGGGCGCCGTTCCAGGACGCGCCGATGACGATGCCGATCGAGGCCAGCTCATCCTCGCCCTGCACGATCGCGTATTTCGCCTTGCCCGTCTCGGGATCGTGCCGGTACTTCTTGCAATGCGCGGTAAAGGCCTCTGCCACCGACGACGACGGCGTGATCGGGTACCAGGCGCACACCGTGGCACCGCCATAAACGGCGCCGAGCGCGGCGGCGCTGTTGCCCTCGATGAAGATGCGGTCGCCGACCTTGTCGGATTTCTTCACCCGCAGCCCGGTCGGGCATTTCAAATTCTGCAGCGCCCAGTCACGGCCGAGATGCAGTGCGTGGACGTTGGACGAGAGCAGCTTCTCCTTGCCCTTGTACTGCTCGCCGATCAGCTGCTCGATCAGCTTCGGATCCATGTCGAGCAGCGCCGAGAGTGCGCCCAGATAGATGATGTTCTTGAACAGCTGGCGCTGGCGCGGATCGGTGTAGGTCGAGTTGGTGATCGCGGTCAGGGGAACGCCGATCACGGTGATGTCGTCGCGGAATTTCGTCGACGGCATCGGCTTGGTGGAATCGTAGAACAGATAGCCGCCGGGCTCGATGCCGGCGACGTCTTTGTCCCAAGTCTGCGGGTTCATGGCGACCATCATGTCGACGCCGCCGCGGGCGCCGAGATGGCCGTCCTCGGTCACCCGCACCTCGTACCAGGTCGGCAGGCCCTGGATGTTGGAGGGGAAGATGTTACGCGGGCTCACCGGCACGCCATGGCGCAGGATCGCGCGCGCGAACATCTCGTTGGCGCTGGCCGAGCCCGAGCCGTTGACGTTGGCGAAGCGGACGACGAAGTCGTTTACGCTGCTGATCGGCTTTTTGTCGGACATGCTGAACCTGCGTGAGTCATCTCGATCAAATATTTCTGCATGTCCCAGGCCCCGGTGGGACAACGCTCGGCGCACAGCCCGCAATGCAGGCAGACATCCTCGTCCTTGACCATCACGCGTCCGGTCTTCAAATCAGACGAGACGTAGAGGTCCTGGTCCGGATGCAGCGAGGGCGCTTTCAGGCGATGGCGCAGATCGTCTTCCTCGCCGTTGGCAGTGAAGGTGATGCAATCCATCGGGCAGATATCGACGCAGGCATCGCACTCGATGCAGAGCGAGGTCGAGAACACGGTCTGCACGTCGCAGTTCAGGCAGCGCTCGGCTTCGCCAAGCGCCAGCTTGACGTCGTAGCCAAGCTCGACCTCGGTGCGGATGTCCTTCAGCGCGATCACCTTGTCGCGATGCGGCACCTTGAAGCGCTTGTCGTTGGAGATGTCGTTGTCATAGCTCCATTCGTGGATGCCCATCTTCTGCGAGGAGACATGCACCTCCGGCAATGGCCGTTCGGTGATGTCCTCGCCCGAAAGCATCTTGTGGATAGACAGCGCGGCGTCGTGACCCTGCGCCACTGCCCAGATGATGTTCTTCGGGCCGAACGCGGCGTCACCGCCGAAGAACACTTTCGGGTTGGTCGAGACGAAGGTCTTGGGATCGACCTTGGGCATGTGCCATTTATCGAACTCGATGCCGCAATCCTGCTCGATCCAGGGGAAGGCGTTCTCCTGGCCGACCGCGACCAGCACGTC
Organism: Bradyrhizobium sp. 21; assembly: GCF_023073335.1. Classification (GTDB taxonomy): domain Bacteria; phylum Pseudomonadota; class Alphaproteobacteria; order Rhizobiales; family Xanthobacteraceae; genus Bradyrhizobium. Next base: position 475,746 of record NZ_JADPJG010000032.1, on the reverse strand, counting down.
GTCGCATTCGATTGTCTGGTCCGGCTCGCCCGAGGGCACCAGGTTGCGGCGGCCCCTGGCGTCGTACTCCGCCTTCACCTTCTGGAAGGTGATGCCGGTGAGCTTGCCATTGTCGTGGACGAAGGCCGTGGGAACGAGGAAGTTGAGGATCGGGATGTCCTCGTGGAGCGCGTCTTCCTTCTCCCAGGGCGAGGCCTTCATCTCCTCGAAGCCGGAGCGAACGACCACTTTGACCTCTTCGCCGCCGAGACGGCGGGCGGTGCGGCAGCAATCCATCGCGGTGTTGCCGCCGCCGAGCACGATGACGCGCTTGCCGATCTTGTCGGTATGACCGAACGAGACCGAGGACAGCCAGTCGATGCCAATATGAACGTTGGCGGCGGCCTCTTTCCGGCCGGGAATGTCGAGCTCGCGGCCGCGCGGTGCGCCGGAGCCGACGAAGATCGCGTCGTATTTCTCGGCGAGCAGCGACTTCATGCTCTCGATGCGGTGGCCGCCCTTGAAGTCGACGCCGAGACCGAGAATGTAGCCGGTCTCCTCGTCGATCACCGAATTGGGCAGGCGGAATTTCGGGATCTGCGAGCGCATCATCCCGCCGGCCTGGGGATCACCGTCGAACACGGTGCAGTGATAGCCGAGTGGCGCGAGATCGCGGGCCACCGTCAGCGAAGCGGGACCGCCGCCGACGAATGCAACGCGCTTGCCGTTCTTGGCCGAGGGCCGCGGCAGGCGCTGCGTGATGTCATCCTTGAAGTCAGCGGCGACGCGCTTGAGGCGGCAAATCGCGACCGGCGTTTCCTCGACGCGTCCGCGCCGGCACGCCGGTTCGCAGGGACGATCGCAGGTGCGTCCCAGAATTCCGGGAAACACGTTCGATTTCCAATTGATCATGTAGGCGTCGCTGTAGCGGCCTTGGGCGATCAGTCGGATGTATTCGGGAACCGGGGTGTGTGCAGGACAGGCCCATTGGCAATCGACCACTTTGTGAAAGTAGTCGGGGGCCGCGATATCGGTCGGTTTCATTCCTACCCTGTCCGCGCAGGCTCAAAGACCCCGCGGCCTTTTCTTGAGCTTGGCGAACGCTAACGCGCGTCGATCTGGTTTCTGAATGACGTCATCGGGTTAGCTTATTAGAACCGTTCCGAAGCACAACGGCAAATTTGCGCGATTGACGGCTTTCATGGGAGCTGCGCGCGCACAGCATTAACGGCCGCGCGCAGCAATGCGGCGGTGCAATATGCTGCGTTGCGGATGGCTGCTTCAGCCGTGCGCAATATCGCTCTTCGCCAGATCCCACATCAGGCTGTAAGTGCCGACGGAGACGGGAAGCGGGAGGGGCGATGCAGCGGGGCCGGTAAAGCGTTCGGCGATGACAGCCGAGACCGCGCCGACATGCGTGCCGTCGATCAGAACGAACCAGTCACGCGCGCCTTCGTTGCGCACCGCTGGAATGTCTGCCGTTGCGCCCGACAATTCGGGCTCGCTCTCGAGCAGGTGCATGGAGATGATGCCGTCGCGTTCTCCGGGCGCCAGCTTTTCTTGCAGTGCATCACGCCATGCGCCTGCATTGTCCGGCGTCGGCCGCAGCCGCACGAGGCCGAGCACCGCGCCGCGACCGGTGCCGTTGCTGACCGTGATGCGGGCGACGACGCGGAGCATGTCCTTGAAACGAGCCATGGTGCGCCGCGACCATTCGGTCTGATTGGCGAGCCGTGTCCGATAGGCGGGGCTGTCGAGCACGTCGAGCGTCGCGGTCGAATACAAAGAGAGGTATTTGGGATTGGCTGCATGCGCGGTATACCGCCGCGCTTCCAGGAAGCCCTCGATTGCGACGCGCTCTTGCAGATGCTCGCGATCGTACCAACGGTTGAAATCGGCCTCGTCTGAAACGTCGATATTCATCGACGTCAGCAGCATGCCTGTCCCGGCGAGCGGCATTTTCTTGTTGTCCTTCCAATTATCCCCTCATGGTGAGGAGCCACGAAGTGGCGTCTCGAACCATGAAAGCCCGGCTTTCGCAGCTCGGCCTTTCATCCTTCGAGACGCACTCCTTCGGAGCGCTGCTCAGGATGAGGAGATCGAGTTTAGCGCGCGGCCTTCGAAGCAAGATCCGCGATCGACTTCATGACCGCGTCCCGCACGCCGCCATCATAGAGCGAATGGCCGGCTTCTTCCACGATCCGAATCTCGGAACCCGGCCACGCTTTCGCGAGCGCCTGCGATGTCTCAGGCGGGCACAACAGGTCGTAGCGGCCCTGGACGATGATGCCGGGAATGCCGTCGAGCTTACCGGCGTTCCGCAACAACTGGTTCTCGGTCATGAAGCTGTCGTGGACGAAATAATGCGCCTCCATGAACGGCGTCGCCGGCAATGTACGCCACACGTTCAGTGACGCGAGGTCCAGCCGGGTCTTTGCCGCCTTGTGCTCCGACAGGGCGCGCTCCGTGTCGTGCCAGGCGCGCGATGCCGGGCCATGAACGGCCGGATCGGCATCGAGGATGCGGCGCCAATATGCGTCCACCGGCTGGTCGCGCTCCTCCGGCGGCAGCACGCTCAGAAAATCGGCGTACAGCGCGGGATAGAATTGCGACAGGCGCGAGGTGAAGGCGATCTCGACCTCGGCACGCGTGCCGAGAAACGTTGCGCGCAGCGCAATGCCGGAGACGCGCTCGGGATGCGCCTGCGCATAAGCCAGCGCCAGCGTCGCGCCCCAGGAGCCGCCGACCACCATCCAGCGCTCGAAGCCGAACTTTTCGCGGATCTTCTCCATGTCCGCGATCAGATGTTGCGTGGTGTTGTGCTCGCGCGATCCCTTGGGACGGCTGCGGCCGCAGCCGCGCTGGTCGAACAGCACGGCGTGGAAACGATCCGGATCGAACAGCCGGCGATGGTCGGGCTGGCAGCCGCTGCCGGGGCCGCCATGCAGGTAGACCGCGGGAATGCCCCCAGTGCGGCCGACGCTCTCGACATAGAGCTCGTGGCCGTCGCCGACGTCGAGCATTTCGGAGGTCAGCGGTGCAAAGGGATCGGCACGCTTGACCGATGCGGCCGCGTCGGCGTCAGGCACCATTCTCGGATTCCAAAGTGCCGCCGGCGAAATTGCGGTAGAGGAAGCGGTTGGTCTCGCCCTCGGCCTCGCGCTCGGCCTGCTTGAAGATGGTTTCGTGCAGCGGCGACAGCGCGCAGGCCGGATCGGTGTTGGCGGCGTCGCCGGTCAGCGCAAAGGCCTGGCAGCGGCAGCCGCCGAAATCGATCTCGCGGAATTCGCAGGACTTGCACGGCTCCTTCATCCAGCCGGTGCCGCGATAGCGGTTGAAGGCGTCCGAATTCTGCCAGATCCAGGCGATCGAATGGTTGGAGCGCACCGATTCGAAATCGAGCCCGGTGATGCTCTCCGCGGCGTGGCAGGGCAGCACCTTGCCGGCCGGCGAAATGTTGAAGAACTGCCGGCCCCAGCCGCCCATGCACTTCTTCGGCCGCAGCGCGTAATAGTCGGGAACGACATAGTCGATGGTCAACCGGCCCTTGAGCCGCTCGCGCGCCTCCTCGACGATGCGGGTGCACTCATCCAGTTGCGCCACCGTCGGCATCAGCGCGGCGCGGTTCTTCAGCGCCCAGCCGTAATATTGCACATTGGCGACCTCCAGCCGGTCGGCGTCGAGATCGATCGACATCTGGATGATGTCGGGGAGCTGGTGCAGGTTCTGCCGGTGCATCACCGCGTTCACGGTCAGCGGCAAATCGAGCTCGCGCGTCCATTTTGCCACTTCGAGCTTCTTGCGATGCCCGTTTTTGTAGCCGCCGACGCGATCGGCGAGGGCTTCTTCGACGCCCTGGAAACTGATCTGCACATGGCACAGCCCGGCATCCGCAAGCTCGCTCAGCCGCTCGCGCGTCAGCAGCACGGCCGATGTGATGAGGTTGGTGTAAAGGCCGACGTCGCTGGCATGCTTGACCAGCTCGACGAGGTCTTTGCGCGCCGTCGGCTCACCGCCGGAGAAATGCACCTGGAGTACGCCGATCTCGGCGAGCTCACTCAGTACCTTCTTCCATTCCTCGGTGGTCAGCTCCTTGCCCGAGCGGTCGAGCTCGACCGGGTTGGAGCAATAGGGGCATTGCAGCGGGCAGCGGTGGGTGATTTCGAGCAGCACCGCGAGCGGAATGCCAAAGGTCTCCGCAGTCGAGCGCTGCTTCTCCAGCACCGCGAGGCTGTCGCTCGCATCAGGCGGGATGGTGGGATTGCCGAGCGCATCGCTCATGACGTCTTCTCCCGGGCCTCCGTGAGGAAGCCCTTGTCGGCGAGATCCTGCAGCATGACGATCACGTCGGCGAGAATCGCCTCGCGCGGCGCGGCATACTTCGCCGCCAGCTGGTCGGACACATCGCCGACATTGCGCTCGCCGTTGCAGAGCTGCAAGACCTCGACCGCGATCTCGTCGGGCGCCAGCACGCGTTCTGGCGCCAGGATCACCCAGACTTTTCGCGTCTCGTCGTATTTCAGCTTGGCATGCCGCGGCAGCACCGGGCGGCTTGCCTCGCTGACGCTGATGTGACGGGGCCCGGCCATCGATGTTCCTTCAGCTCGCTTTTTCGTGTTCTTCGTTAGTGTTCTTGGGGCACGAACGCGCCCGGCGGAATGTGGCCCTCGACATAGGCGTGCTGGAGCGCATCCAGCTGCACCCACAGCACGTTGGTCTTGAAGATCAGCGCGTTGCAGACGGAAGCGCGCTGCTCCGGCGTCGTGGCATGCGCCTTGACATAGTCGAGCGCAAAGCCGGCGTCGCGCGGCGCCTGCGCCAGCCGGCGCTTGAAATAGCTCATGATGTCAGGATTGACGAAGTCGTAGTGCTCCAGCATGCCGGAGATGCGCTCCTCGTGCAGGTTCGGCGCGAACAGCTCGGTGAGCGAGGAGGCGATGGCCTCCAGCGGGGTTTTCTCACGGCAGTAGTGCACATAGGCTTCCACCGCAAAGCGCGTCGCGGGCAAGATGCCTTCGGTCGATTCCACATAGGCCGCGTCGAGGCCGAGGCCGCTGGTCAGCTTCAGCCAGCGCTCGATGCCACCTTCGGAGCCGACATCGCCATCATGGTCCTCGATGCGGTGGCGCCATTCCAGCCGCGTGGCGCGGTCGCGGAAGCGCGAGATCACGACCGCGTCCTTGATCGGGATTGTGCTCTGATAATAGTAGCGGTTCAGCGCCCAGGCCTGCACCTGGCCCTTGTTCAGCTTGCCGCCGTGCAGCAGCTTATGGAACGGGTGCAGGCTGTGATAGCGAGTCGCCCCGATGTGACGCAGCGTCGCCTCCAGCTCCTCGGCCGAGTTGAGCCTGATGTCCTTGCCGATCGAGAGCGCGGTCATTCCAGTCATGTTCATTCCAGCCTTGGACGCGGCATTCACAGCACGATCTCCGTTCCGTCGGCCGGTATCTGCCAGCCCGCCTGCTCGAGCGCTTTACGCTCGGGTGAGGCGGGCAACAGCGCCGGATTCGAGTTATTGATATGCAGAAATATCTTCCTGTCGAGCGTGAGACCGGCCAGCCGCGCGATGGCGCCGTCGTCCCCGGACATCGCGACATGACCCATGCTCTTGCCGGTCTTGTGGCTGAGCCCGGCTTTGATCATCTCGTCGTCCTGCCAGACCGTGCCGTCGAAGAACACCAAAGCGGCGCCGTCGATCTCGGCCTTGAGCGCGTCGGTCACCTCGGCGCAGGCGGCGATGAAATAGAAGCACTTGCCGGTCGATTTGTCGGTGATCTTCAGGCCCAGCGTATCGCCGTCGCCGCTCCCGCCGCCGGGATGTGCCTTGCCTTCCAGATACCAGGCCGATTTGCCCGATACCGCGAAGGGCAGCACCTCGATGCCTGCGCGCGTACCATCGGGCAGCCGCGGCTCGAAGGGCTCGCTGATGCCGATCGGCTGGCGCTTGACGTTCTTTTCGTTCAGCACGTTGAAGATGCTGTTGCTGGCAAGGATCGCCAGCACCTTCTCGTGCGCATAGACCGTGAAGGGCGAGCCTTCCCGCATCGACAGCAGGCCGGCGACCGCATCAACTTCGCTGTTGGTCAAAATCACGCCTGCGATTGGCGTATGGCGCAACGCGCCAGCCTTCGGATGCAGCTGTGGCGTGGCATTCAATTGCTGGCGGAGGTCGGGAGAGGCGTTGATCAGGAACCAGTGCTCGCCGTCGCCGCTGAAGGCGACCGAGGCCTGTGTCCTGTGAAGCTCCTGGCCGCCGGAACGGGCCGCCCGGCAACCCTCGCAGCCGCAATTCCATTGCGGCACTCCGCCGCCGGCTGCGGCGCCCAGGACGACGACGCGAAGCATGATCCGTCTCCTGGAAATAACGCTGCGAAGTGGGTCTCAGGCCAACACAGTTTCCATCGTTCGGAAACCTGTCGTGACCGAGAGACCCACCTGCACTGAAGGCGAAGTCACCAACCGCTTACTTGCGGGTGGCGCTCACATACATGTTGATTTCCATGCCACAGGGCACTTCGACGATCTTGGGGGCTTTCCAGGCCATTTTGGCTCTCCATTTCGCGAACTCGGACGTGTCCGCCCAACAGTTAAGGTAATGCGGACGGAAAAGTTCGCTAGTGAAATCTTCCCGAGAAAGTCATGTTGCGCCGCGAAATATGGGTTGGAACAGCGCTTTTGCGCAGGCAGTCTTGCGCCAGGCGCATTCGGTCGCGAACCCTGTCCTGATAAAGCAGTTGTGAGTGCAGTGCAGCTTTCAATCCGGTACAGGCGGCCCAATTGGATCTCGGTGATGCCCAAATATTTCTTCAACACCCGTATCGGCAACGAACTGATCGTGGATCCCGAAGGCGAGGACCTGCGCAATCCGGATCGCGCCTGGGAGGTCGCCCGCCAGATGATCCTGGAGGTCCTGAAATCGGAAGGCACCCAACCGGTCCTGCTGGAGGCGGTCATCGAGGTCACCGACGTCGAAGGCGAGGTCGTGCTCGAATTCCCCTTCACCGAGGCGCTGCTGGACGTCCCCGACAAGTCTGCGACCCGGCACTGACCCGCTCTTCGCCCCTGCGAAATCGCATGGCTTTGCTGCGTTCCCGGCGCTAAAAGACGCCGGTTACACGGAGCAAGCCATGCAAGACCTCTGGCGCCTGTCGGCCGCCGACCTCGCCATCCTCGTCAAAGCCAAAAAGGTCTCCGCCAGGGAGGCAGCCCAAGCCGGCCTCGCCCGGCTCGATGCCGTCAATCCCAAGCTCAATGCGGTGATCGACCATCGGCCGGAGGACGTGCTCAAGCAGGCTGATGCCGTCGATGCCGCCATTGCGCGGGGGGAGGACCCCGGCGTGCTGGCCGGCGTGCCCGTCACCATCAAGGCCAATGTCGACCAGGCAGGCTTTGCCACCACCAACGGCCTCAAGCTCCAGCGCGATTTGATCGCCCGGGAAGACAATCCGGTGGTCGCCAATTTCCGCAAAGCCGGCGCCATACTCCTTGGACGCACCAATTGCCCGGCCTTCTCCTATCGCTGGTTCACCACCAATCTGGTCCATGGCGACACCAAAAACCCCCGCGATGCCTCGCTGACGCCGGGCGGCTCGTCCGGCGGCGCCGGCTCGGCGGTGGCGGCCGGTATCGGCCACATCGCCCATGGCACCGACATTGCCGGCTCGATCCGCTATCCCGCCTATGCCTGCGGCGTGCACGGCCTGCGCCCGACCCTCGGCCGCGTCCCCGCCTTCAACGCGGCGCTGCCGGAGCGCCCGATCGGGCCGCAGATCATGGCGGTGTCGGGACCGCTGGCGCGCACCGTCAATGATCTCAGGATTTCGCTCGCCGCGATGTCGGCACCCGACATCCGCGACCCCTGGTTTGTGCCGGCGCCGCTGGAAGGCCCGGCCAGGCCCAAGCGCGCCGCGCTCTGCCTCAATCCGGACGGCCTTGCCACCACGCCGGAGGTGAAGGCAGCGGTGACCGATGCCGGCAAGCGGCTGGAGCGCGCCGGCTGGACCGTCGAGGCGATCGAGAACACCCCGCCGATGCGTGAAGCCGTCGAATGGCAGATCAAGCTTTGGCTCGGCGACGGCTACGAGGCGCAGCTCGAAATGGCCGAGCGTGAGGGCGATCCCGGCGCGCTGGCGTGCCTGCGCGGCAACCGCGCCAGGGTCACGCCAATGGACCAGGCCAATTACGCCAAGGCGCTGACCCGCCGCGCTACGCTGACCCGCGAATGGATGCTGTTCTTCGAGCAATATGCGGTGGTGTTGACGCCCGTCTCCGGCGAATTGCCGTTTCCGGATCATCTCGACCGCAAGGACGACTCGTCCTTCAAGCGCGTCTGGGAGGCGCAGCTGCCGCAGATCGCCACGCCCTTCATGGGATTGCCGGGCCTGGTGGTCTCCACCGGCCTCGTCGGCAAGGCGCCGGTCGGCGTGCACATCGTGTCCGGCCGCTATCGCGAGGATCTTTGTCTCCTGGCGGGCGAGGCGATCGAGGCGGGCGGCGTGCCGCCGTCGCCGATCGATCCCGTGGGTTAGGGATGTCCGGGATCTACGATTTCAAGGCCAATTCGCTTCTCGGCGAGGCGGTCGCCATGCGCCGCTTCGAAGGGCAGGTGCTGCTGATCGTCAACACTGCGAGCAAATGCGGCTTCACGCCGCAATATCGTGGCCTGGAGGATCTGCATCGGGACCTGTCCCCGCGCGGCTTCTCGGTGCTCGGCTTTCCCTGCAACCAGTTCGGCGCGCAGGAGCCGGGACCGGCAAGCGAGATCCAGGCATTCTGCTCGACCCATTACGACGTCACCTTTCCCCTGTTCGAGAAGATCGACGTCAACGGCAGCCATGCGCACCCTCTGTATGAGTACCTGAAACGCCAGCAATCCGGACTGTTAGGCGCCTCCATCAAATGGAATTTCACCAAATTCCTGGTGGACCGTGCGGGCAAGGTGATCGCGCGCTATGCGCCGACCGCCCGGCCCGAAGGATTGCGGACCCAAATCGAGACCCTGTTATGAGCGAGACAATCATGAGCGACGAATTTCCCGACCGCCTCTCGGTCGATCAGAACAGCCCCTATTACAACGCGGACATCCTGGCGCGCGACGTCGGCATCCGCTTCAAGGGCGTCGAGAAGACCAATGTCGAGGAGTACTGCATCAGCGAAGGCTGGGTCCGCGTCACCGCAGGCAACGCCAAGGACCGCCACGGCAACCCGCTGACCATCAAGGTGCACGGTCCGGTGGAACCGTATTTCAGGGACAAGAAGTGAGGAGCGAGCTCAACGGTTAGTCCCTCATCCTGAGGAGCGCGGAACGCGCGTCTCGAAGGGCCCGGCCAGTGGCCTCGCCCTTCGAGACGCCTGTTTCGCAGGCTCCTCAGGGTGAGGGTCTGCCCATCGCTCGCAATGACGAAAGCAAAAGGTCCCCCATGTCCGTCCGCATCGTCGACGTCCGCGAGATAACCAAACCGATCTCTTCGCCGATCCGCAACGCCTATATCGATTTCACCAGAATGACGACGAGCCTGGTTGCCGTCGTCACCGACGTCGTCCGCGACGGCAGGCGCGTCGTCGGCTACGGCTTCAACTCCAACGGCCGCTACGGACAGGGCGGCCTGATCCGCGAGCGCTTTGCCTCGCGCATCCTGGAGGCCGATCCTAAGTCGCTGCTGAACGCGGCCGGCGACAATCTCGACCCCGACAAGGTCTGGGGCGCGATGATGACCAACGAGAAGCCGGGCGGCCACGGCGAGCGCTCGGTCGCGGTCGGCACCATCGACATGGCGGTGTGGGATGCGGTGGCGAAGATCGCGGGAAAGCCGCTGTTTCGCCTGCTGGCCGAGCGGCATGGCGTCAAAGCCAATCCGCGCGTGTTCGTTTACGCCGCCGGCGGCTATTATTATCCCGGCAAGGATCTCTCGATGCTGCGCGGCGAGATGCGCGGCTATCTCGACCGCGGCTACAACGTCGTGAAGATGAAGATCGGCGGCGCCGGCATCGACGAGGATCGCACCCGCATCGAGGCGGTGCTCAAGGAGATCGGCAAGGACGCGCAGCTCGCCGTCGACGCGAACGGCCGCTTCGATCTCGAAACCGGCATCGCCTACGCCAAGATGCTGCGCGACTATCCCTTGTTCTGGTACGAGGAGGTCGGCGATCCCCTCGACTATTCGCTGCAGGCAGCGCTCGCCGAATTCTATCCGGGGCCGATGGCGACAGGCGAAAACCTGTTCAGCCACCAGGACGCGCGTAATCTCATTCGCTATGGCGGCATGCGGCCTGATCGCGACTGGCTGCAATTCGACTGCGCGCTGTCCTACGGGCTGTGCGAATACCAGCGTACGCTGGAAGTCCTGAAGACCCACGGCTGGTCGCCAAGCCGCTGCATCCCCCACGGCGGCCACCAGATGTCGCTCAACATCGCGGCAGGCTTGGGCTTAGGGGGCAACGAGAGCTACCCTGATTTATTCCAGCCCTACGGCGGCTTCCCGGACGGCGTGCGCGTCGAGAACGGCCACATCACCATGCCGGACCTGCCGGGCATCGGATTTGAAGGCAAGTCGGATCTCTACAAGGAGATGAAGGCGCTGGCGGAGTAAGGCTTCGCTTGCGGCGTTGGGGCGCGATGTCTGCGCCGACCCTCCGCGGTCATGCCCCGGCTTGACCGGGGCATCCAGTACGCCGCACCGGATGTGGCGAGGGCGAGCTCTTCAACGCTGGCCTCTGGATACTGGATCGCCCGCTTTCGCGGACGATGACAGCCATGTTGTGGCTACGAAATCCCCTACGACAGCCGCATATCCAGCAGCCTTCGCCCTTCACCCTTGATCAGCTTCTTCACCGCGCTCGAGGCCACGACCTCGCCGTCATTGGCGTAGGCCTCGTGGTTCTTCTCGATGTCGTCGAGGCGGTAGAGGTAGTTGACCATGACGCCGGCGGACTCCCGCAGGCCCTTCGGCGAGAGGTCGCCGAGCCAGTTGATGCGCTCGAGGCGGGCGCCGTTGCCGAGATGGAAGCGGGCGACCGAGTCGATCAGCTTGCCCTTCGGCGTGCGGGCCTTGAGGAAATAGTACGCTGCGAGCGGCTCGATCACGCCGCGGAGCAGCGTCGTGGTCTCGGGGTTCTCGAACCATTTGGGATCGTCGAGGCGCTTCAGGATCTCGCGGTCCTCGTCCGACAGCGGCACATCCTTGTCCTGCTTCACCCATGGCATGAAGCCGGGCACCGGCGACAGCGTCACGAAGGTGTCGAGCTTCGGCGTTTCGCGGCGCAGCTCCTCCACCACCTGCTTGATCAGGAAGCTGCCGAAGGAAATGCCGCCAAGGCCGCGCTGGGTGTTGGAGATCGAGTAGAACACGGCGGTGCGGGCCCGCTCGATCGGCAGATGCTGGCGGTCCACCGCGAGCAGGGGTTGAATCGCACCGGGGATCGTCTCGGTCAGCGCCACCTCGACGAAGATCAAGGGCTCGTCGACCATCGCGGGATGGAAGAAGGCGTAGCAGCGGCGGTCGACCGGGTCGATGCGGCGGCGCAGATCATCCCAGTCCCTGATCTCGTGGACGGCCTCGTAACGAATGATCTTTTCGAGGATGTTGGCCGGGGTCGACCAGTCGATGCTGCGCAGCACGAGAAATCCCCTGTTGAACCACGAAGAGAGCAGATGAGAGACGTCGCGGTCGAGCGCGCCGAGATCGGTGTGGCCGTTCATCATGCCGAGCAGATCGGCACGCATGCTGACGAGATCGCCGGTGCCGCCCGGTGCGCGGTTGAGGCGGCGGATCAGCTCCTGCCGGCGCGGCTCCGAGGCGAAGTGCAGGGAGCTCGCGTCCTCGTCGCTGGGCTTGGCGCGCCATTTTTCGATCGCCTTGGACAGGCGTTCCCGATCCGGGCCGAAATCGCGCACCAGTGCTTCGAAGAAGGTGCGGCGTCCCGCCTCATCCAGCTCCTGGTAGATGTCGAGCACCTCACGCGCCATGGCGGTGCCCGAAGCTTCGCCCCGGCCCGACAGCAGCGCACCGCAGAGATCGATCAGTCCGTCGGCATCCTGCTTGGTGTCGGCAGAATCCCCGCGGCGAAGCAGCGTGCGGCCGCGCTCGGAGATGGTGGTGAGCAGGTCTGAGAAGAAGGCATTGGCCATCGGGGCCTTTCGAAACGTGGTTGTGCGGTGCGGGAAGCTTACACAAAATCTGGGCGGAAGCCGATCACAATCAAGCAGGTGAATTCTGCATCTTTGGCCGTGCCATCGGTCACTCGGAACATTGTGACGCCCCCGCCAAGGCGGGGCGTTCGGTACGCCGCAGTCTCCGTCTCCGACAGCGACTTCGGTCTTTGACCGCAGGCGGCGTCGCACGGCAGCGATGGCCACTCGAATATAAGTTGTCAGGCGGGAACAATTTATCATTCTGGTTGTTGTGAAGTGTCCCCAAGCGCAGCGGGACCGGCGACCAGCCAAAGTAAACAACCTCAAATGATCAAATCTCTCATGGCCTTGGCGATATTGGCGCTGCTGGGCGCAGCGGTGATTGCGATACCCGGTTTTGCGCCTCAAGCGAATGCGGACGAAGCGGCTGCCATGGCGAAGGCGGACCGGCTTCCCATTCGCCTCATCGCCGGAAGCTGCTCAAGCCAGATTTGGCCGCGCCTTGAGGCGTCCTGCCTGCACGATGTCCGGTCAGGGATGCCAGTGCGTGAAGCTCGCCAGATATCGCAGCGCTGATCAGGCGCTTCGCGTAACGTCCAAAGCTGCTGTGCGTCTGCGATAGGCGCGGGGCTAGCCCGACGCCACTGAGCAATTGGCGCGGGCGATCATTTTTGGCTCCGTGCCGGGAGCTCGCTATGTCATCAGAATTAACCGGTCCTCCAGCCAACGTTCTCGTCGTCGAAGACGAAATGGTTCTGCGCATGCGCGCGGTGGACATCGTCGAGGATGCAGGATTCGCCGCTGTCGAAGCCGTCAATGCCGACGAGGCCATTTCCATTCTCGAGACGCGCTCGGATATCTCGTTGTTGTTCACCGATATTCAGATGCCGGGCAGCATGGACGGCCTGAAACTCGCCCATGCAGTCCACGACCGCTGGCCGGCCATCAAGATCATTCTGGTTTCCGGCCAGGTGAACCCATCGGAAGCGGAAAGGCCAGCGGACAGCCGTTTCTTTGGCAAGCCGCTGGGAATGGAGGAAATGGCCGCCCAACTCCAGGCGATGATCGGTCTGGGGGCATTAAAGATTGTCCCAAACACGGCAATGGCGGCTGCGAATGCGCATGAGGCCATCTTAACGGCAGAAAATGACAACCTCCGGCTCTTGCTTGAACAAGCTGGAATAGACGCCAGCACCTTGCTTGCCCAAGCCGGCATCGACGCCAAGGAGCGCGAGGCAGCCGACAAGCTTCAGAAGCTTATCCTTGGCGAACTGCATCATCGGGTCAAGAACACCCTTGCCACGGTGAGCGCAATTGCGTCGCAGAGTTTCCGGGCAGCAAAGAGTGTCGAGCACGGACAAAAGGCCATGGAGGGCCGATTGATCGCGTTGGGACGCGCCCACGATCTGCTCATGCAGGTCAGCTGGGCGAATGCCAGTCTCACGCACACCCTGAGCGGGGCAACCGATCCCTATGACAGCAGCGGCGGCAGGCGGTTTCATTTCAACGGGCCCGACATCCGAATTACCTCCGGTGCCGTCATTGCGCTTGCGATGACCTTCAATGAACTGTGCACCAACACCACGAAATTCGGCGCTCTTTCCAACCCGGCAGGCCGCGTAGAGGTTGCCTGGACGGTTGACGAGATGAAGCAGCGCCTTCGGCTGACCTGGACCGAAAGCGGCGGTCCGCTGGTTGAGGTGCCGACAAGACGAAGTTTCGGGACCCGGATGATGGAGTCGCTTGGACAGCAATTGAGCGGCCAGGTTCATCTCGCGTATGAGCCATCCGGGTTCGTCTACTTACTGGACGTACCGCTCAGCTCGGTCATCGCGCCTGTGTGATGTGCCACGGCAGTCCCCATCACAGCGCAGCAAGGGGTGATCTGTTGCATGTGGATGACAGAAAGCCGTTTTCCTACATGGATCAATTCGATCGTCTCGCCGAGAGCGAGCCCGTGAAAGGCGGCTGGATCGAAGGGCTGGGGATCCGTCTGTTGGCACTCGTGAATGTGCGTCAGGCCGGCGAGGTTGATCCGTCGCGAAATTGGCGAAAGTATCCGATCGGCAATTGCCGATCTGCACGAACTCCCACGGCAAGTCGGGTTTCAGGATCGCCTGTCCCGCCATCGACAGTTCGGCATGTTCTGCCTATGAGGTGACCGATACCGCGACATCCATGCTCAGAAAGCTGTCAGTGTTGCCAAAGAAGCTCCCTGAGACCGGCGTGCACTGGCTGATATCGCGAGCGACCGCGACAGGGATCAGATTGCTGCCTCCGACGCTGCGGTTGGTCGGGTCGAAGGTGATCCAGCCCGCTCCGGGGACAAAAACCTCGGCCCATGCGTGGGTCGAGCCCGCTTCGGCCGAGCCCAGTTGGTCGTGGTTCGGATCGTGCAGATAACCCGACACGATGCGCGCACCGAAGCCGAGCTTGCGTGTCGCTTCTGCGAACAACACCGCGAAGTCGCGGCACGAGCCCCAGCCGCGGTCGAGCGTCTCGTCGGGCGATTGGGTGCCTTCGACTTCGCGGCTCTGGTACTGGATGCGTTGCGCGACACCGGCATTCAGGTCCTTGAGCAGGGAAAGCGTATCGGTTGGACTGCTGCGGACGAAACCTCTCGCCCATTTCTGCAACCGCTCGCCTGGATCGGGATATTGCGCGATCGTCAGTGCTCCCAAGTCGGTCCATTCGTCATTGGAATAGCGGAATGGGTAGGAGATGGCGGAAGCGGCGATGGCGAAAATGGGCCAATCAGCCGTGTCGAGCGAGATATTCGCCACGCTATCGATAACGAGCATATCGGTCATGGCCGCGAAATTGGCCATCGCGACCGCATTCCCAAAGACGTCATGTGCCCATTCCGTCACCGCTGCCGGCGTTATCGTCAAGTTCTGGGATAAGAGACGAAGGTCGCGACTTTCGCGCGGACGAAGCATCAGGCGGTGTGGTGCAAGGCTCACCAATCCTCTGAAACGATAGGTCGTTTTATGTTGAATTCGAAGCGCAACCAGCAGGACCTCCAACCTTCCACGCCGACAGGCAGTTCGAGACAGACTATGCGATCCCGGCGCACGGCGCACTTGTAACTGCGGGACTCAGGCTCATATTGCTGGTATGGCCAAATCCCCGGTTCGCCTGCTCGACGTCGCCGTGTCGCAATCCGGTCAGGAAGCTGGAAGTGGAACGTTTCAGACGGCGAAACAGAGATCGCGTCGGGGTTTGAAATTACGCGGGAGGCCGCTCAAGCTCAGGGCGATTCTGCCCTGTTCGCGCTGCTGTCCATTAACCGGCGATAAAAACCGCTTGGTGTGGCAATAGGCGGATCCGTTCGACGCGTGACCGCGGGTCGGGCGGGCTTTCGACAGCGTCGGTATCAAGGGCCTGGTCTGCAATTCCCTTTTGCTATCGCCTGGCTGGATGGCTTCCCTTGACCTTTGCTTTTGACCCGAAGGCGACAATTGGCCTGAGCGCGCGATGAGAATGGCGGTGTGTCCGTCAAGCAAAGTTGGTCTTCCAACCAGTGTTCTTTTCCAGTTCTTCGAATAGGGCGTCGAAGCCCCGGGTTCTTCCATAGCAAGTCGCGCTGACATATCGAACGGGCCTATTTGTCTCGAAATAGAATTCGATCGCCCCGCCGCCCAAGTTCTCCACACGCTCCCATGAGCCGTTGCAACACGGGTAGCGTCCGTTTACTCCGAACAACATAAGCCAGAGCCGCTTGGCAAGTGACATGTGTTTTCGAGCCTCGATCGCACTTGGCGGTTCCTCGGTCAGATAGACAAACCGAACGCCAGCAAAGACCCGACTGAGCTGCAGTTGAACGTCAGCCACGCTGCCTAGTGCAGTCCGATCCAGTTTGCGGATTATTCCACGCAATGACATCCGACACCTCGGCTTCCGTGTGCGTTCGCATCACGCTTTGAACGATAGCAGGTATTTCCCTTTTGGCCCCTTAGCCGACCAAGCTCCAGCCGAGTGCCATGTCCGCTGTTGAACGTAGACCGGACGTCGACCGTGTGCGGCACCACGGCGGCTTTGACCCTGAGGGAAGATGGTGTTTGTAAGTTTCGATGCCGGCTTGGCGCTGTTTAGCGAATGGGGATCGCGCTGCTCAATTGAGGCTTACGCCGGAAGGCGCACCTGGCTTCGAGCGACCTGGAACAATGCCCCGGCGATCTGATTGGGAATTGTTACGGCTGAGCTCGGACAGACAAGGAAGTATTCCTGTCTTTATCTCAGGAAGGAGCACCAAATGGATGACGAACGAAAATCATCAAAAGCGGGCGAACGGGCCGCTGAAGGCTTGCGCGAGGCAACCGCCAAGGAAGAAGCGAAAAACGAGAGCAAGACCGGGCACGATCTAGCCAAGGGCGCTGATCGCTTCGAAGAACGCTCTAAAAGCTCCGATGGAAAAAGCGCAGAAGAAAAACAAAAAGGGTAAGTGCAGACCCAACGCTGGGTTCCTGGTCGGGCGCCCTCGACCTTGATGTTCGCTCTCGCCGTCAAGCGCAATAGCAGACAAAGAATTGCACGCTTGGATCAAAGCTATCGATCAAAGCACCAGTTGGATCTGCTTTGGTGCGCAACGACGGCTACGGCTTCCCCGCAAACTCGGTCGGCGTACGCCCCGTCACCTGCCTGAACGCCGCCGAGAACGCCGGCACGCTGGCATAGCCGAGCTGGGCCGCGAGCTGTTTCACCGACACATTGGCGTCCGTCGACAGAAGCTGGATCGCCGCCGCAACCCTTGCGCGCTGGCACCAGCTCTTGAAGCTCAATTGCGTCTCTGTCGAAAACAGTCGCGACAGCGTGCGCGCGGAGGTTCCGACCTCGCGTGCCAGCGTGTCGATGTCATGCAGGCCGGTGGGATCGTCGAGCACGATCAGGGCCGCGCGCCGGCAGCGCGGCTCGTGCGGCAGCGGCACGAAAGTCGCGGAATCCTCGGCCTGGTGCAATTCCAGCATCACCAGGCGCACCAGCAGCCCGGTGCGCTCTTCGGTATTGCGGGCATCGAACAACGCGAGGATGGCCTGGTTGAGCAGCGGTGACACCCGGACCACGAATTCCTTGGTCAGGCCCTTGAGGCGCTGCTCGCGCTTCAGCCAGGACAGGTCAAAATAGAGCGTACGCATCTCGATGTCAGCGAGCAGGTCGATGGCGTGCTCGAGCCCGGCCGGCACCCAGACCGCGCGATCCGGCGGCACCAACCAGCGTCCCCCGGGCGTCGTCACCTGCATGGTGCCCTTGGCGGCATAGATCAGTTGCGCCTCGCGGTGCATGTGCAGATCGATCCGCATGCCCTTGGGATAGTCGCGCGCAACCAGATGCACGCCCGCCGGCGAGCGATGGTTGCTCCGGACCTCCCGGAGGATTGGCGTCTCGACGACAGTCATTGGCAGCATCCCGTCATGCGCCCGACATATAACTCATTTCGGAGCAGGAGAGGATTCGGAATGAACAGCCCCAGCCGGGTGATCAGTTTCGTCAACGCAGGCCATTTCATCGATCACTATGCGATGCTGATCTTCGCCGCCGCCGTGATCATCATGGGACCGGCGCTCGGCATGGCCTATTCGGAACTGCTTCCGTACGCGACCCCGGGCTTCGTCGCCTTCGGCGCGGGCTCGCTGATCACCGGCTGGCTGGGGGACCGCTGGAGCCGCCGCCACATGATGCTGATCTTCTTCGTCGGCATCGGGCTCGCCATGATCTCGGTCGGCTTCGTGCAGACGCCTGCCCAGCTCGGCGCGGCGCTGTTCACAATCGGTATTTTTGCCTCGATCTACCATCCTGTGGGCACCGCGATGATCGTGTCCTATGCCGACAAGCTCGGCCGCGAGATGGGGCTGAACGGCGTCTGGGGCAACCTCGGCGTTGCCTCGTCGGCGCTGGTGACAGGCGTGATCGGCCAGTATCTCGGCTGGCGTTTTGCCTTCATCGTTCCCGGCATCGTCACCATCCTGATCGGCATCGCGTTTGCGATGATGGTGGTGCATGAGGACCGCAAGGGTGCCAGGCAGGCCGCGGCGCAGGCGCGCGTGGCGAAGAAAGACATGTGGCGCGTGATCCTGTCGCTGCTGATCGTCGTGATCGCGATCTCGACGACGTTCAACGCGGTCACGGTGGCGCTGCCAAAGCTGTTTGCCGAGCGGCTTGCGGATCTGACCGAGAGCCCGGCGCTGTTAGGCGTGATCGCCGCCTGCGTCTACGTGTTCGGTGCCATGACGCAGTACACGATCGGCCGCTTGCTCGACCGCTATTCGCTGAAGACGGTGGCGCTGCCGCTGTCCTTCATGCTGGCGCCGTTCCTCTATCTCGCGGCGAGCCTGTCCAATCTGCCGCTGATTCTTGTGTCGATCGGCATCGTCATGGGCGCGTTCGGACAGGTGACGGTGAACGACGCCATGGTCGGCAAATACACCAGCGAGGAATGGCGCTCGCGCGCCTACGCCGTGCGCTATTTCATCGGCTTCACCGCCGCCGGCGCCTCTGTCGGCCTGGTCGCCTGGCTCTACGAGCAGGGCGGCTTCGTCACTATGCTGCACGCCTTCGCCGCACTCTGCCTGCTGGCGATCGCCGCCGCAATCATCCTGCCCCGCGAGATCCGGACGCCGCAGGCGGCGTGAGGGGGGCCGCCTCGCGCAGGCCTCTCCCGTCATTGCGAGGAGCGCAGCGACGAAGCCATCCAGACTGCCTCCGCAGAGGGACACTGGATTGCGTCGCCGCGCTCGCCATGACGGGGAGTGTGGGGCATGCCCGGCACACCAACCACGATAACACTATGCCGGTGTTTTGCCCGACGGAGCAAGCCGTTTCGGCAAGGCCGAAATTTCTCAAGCTTTTTCAATCCCATCTCTACTGTGCATGGGGTTGTTTTCGACCTTTTTGTTTTGGCCTCCGTCCGTGAGACGGAGGAACCCGCTCCGCCTTTTGCGGGTTCTATTGCCTCAGCCCCTTGCGGGCAGATAATGGGGAAATGACACCTGCATGCAGTGGAGCCTGCTCCGACCGGTCGGCCTCGTCCCTGCGGCGCTTGTCCTCACCACCATTGCGGCCAGCGCCGAGGACGGCAAATCGGCCGGTCCCTCGGAATTCCTGCTGGTCGCGCAGATCGTGCTGCTGATTGCCGTCGGGCGCGGCCTCGGCGAGATCATGCAGCGGATCGGCCAGCCCTCGGTGATCGGCGAATTGCTCGCCGGCATCCTGCTTGGCCCGTCGCTGTTCGGCTGGCTCTGGCCTGAGGCGCAGCACGCGATCTTCCCCAAGACGGCCGAGCAGAAGGCGATGCTCGACGGGATCGCCCAGTTCGGCATTCTCCTTCTGCTTCTGCTCACCGGCATGGAAACCGACCTCAAGCTGGTCAGGAAGGTCGGCAAGGCCGCCATCGCGATCTCGATCGCCGGCATCCTCGTGCCCTTTGCTTGCGGTTTTGCGCTCGGCGAGTTCCTGCCGGACGCATTACTGCCGAATCCGCAGGCCCGACTGGTCGCCTCGCTGTTCATGGGCACGGCGCTGTCGATCTCCTCGGTGAAGATCGTAGCTGTCGTCGTGCGCGAGATGAACTTCATGCGCCGCAATGTCGGCCAGATCATCGTCGCGACCGCCGTGATCGACGACACCATCGGCTGGATCATCATCGCCGTCATCTTCAGCCTGGCCTCGCACGGCACGCTGGATATCGCCTCGGTGGCGAAAGCCGTGCTGGGCACATTCGCCTTCCTCGCCGTCAGCTTCACGATCGGCCGCCAGCTGGTGTTTCAGCTGATCCGCTGGGCCAACGACAATCTCGTCAGTGCGGCGGCGGTGATCACGGTGATCCTGCTGCTGATGTGCGTGATGGCACTGATCACGCATCTGATCGGCGTCCACACCGTGTTGGGCGCTTTCGTCGCCGGCATCCTCGTCGGCGAATCCCCGATCCTGACACGGCAGATCGACGAGCGCCTGCGCGGGCTGATCTCGAGCTTCTTCATGCCGGTGTTCTTCGGCCTCGCAGGCCTCAGCGCCGATCTCTCGGTGCTCCGCGATCCCAATCTCCTGATGCTCACCGGCCTGCTGGTCGTGATCGCCAGCGTCGGCAAGTTCGGCGGCGCCTTTGTCGGCGGCACCCTGGGCGGCTTGAACACGCGGGAATCGCTGGCCCTCGCGAGCGGAATGAATGCCCGCGGCTCGACCGAGGTGATCATCGCGACCATCGGTCTGTCCATCGGCGTGCTCAGCCAGAACCTGTTCACGATGATCGTCACCATGGCGATCGTGACGACGATGGCGATGCCACCGATGTTGCGTGCGGCGCTGGCCCGGCTCCCGATGAACGACGAGGAGAAGGCGCGGCTGGAGCGCGAAGAATTCGAGAAGCGCGGCTTCGTCGCCAATCTCGAACGCCCCTTGCTCGCCGTGGACGAGAGCGTCAACGCGACTTTCGCCGCCCACATCGCCGGCCTGATCGCCGGCATGCGCGGCTTTCCGATCACCGTGCTGCATATCGGCAAGCGCGCCAAGGAGCAGGAGAAGGACCGTGACGAGGAGGAGAGCCACGAGGCCGTGGTGAAGAAGGCTGCTGAAGCCGTCGCCGCCCATGGCGACAGCGATGCCGGCAGCGTCGACGTCGTCACCCGTGCGAGGCGTGCCGAGCTCGGCGAGACCATCGCCGACGAAGCGCGCAAGGGGTTTGATCTCCTCGTCGTCGGCGTCGACAAGGTCACTGCCGCCAAGGACCGCTTCGACCGCAAGATCGAGGACATCGCCGCGAAATTCGACGGACCGCTCGCGATCGTGGCGGCCAAGGGAAAACACCTGAAGGAGCCGATGCCCGACGCGCTCAACATCCTCGTTCCCGTCTCCGGCAGCGGCGTCTCCAAGCGCGGCGCCGAGGTCGCGGTGGCGCTGGCGCAGGCGGGATCAGGCTCGCTCCGGGTGATCTATGTCGCGACGACGCGGGACAAGGGCGCCCAGCGCGGTGCCTCCCGCGGCTTGGGCCAGGAGGCCGGCATCCTGAAGGACGCCAGCGATCTCGCTGCCCGCTACGAGGTCGACATCACCACGACCTTGCGCGTGAACCGGGCGCCCGAGGCGGCGATCCTGCGCGAGATCGAGACCACCGACGTCGATCTCGTGGTCATGGGGGTCGATCGCATCCAGGGCGATCATCTCTCCTTCGGCGGCGTCGCCGACGCCGTGCTCAGGCAGGCCAAGGTCTCGGTGTTGCTGGTGTCGAGCGGCGAGGGGCGGCCGACCTCCACTGAGAAGGCTTAGGACTTCACCTCGGCCACCGCCGCTGGCTTCGGCGCCTTCTTCGACGCACGCCAGTTCTCGAAGCGTTGCACCACCACGAAGAAGGCCGGCACGAACAGCACCGCGAGGCAGGTCGAGGCCAGCATGCCCGAGAACACGGTGATGCCGATCGACTTGCGGGCGCTGGCACCGGCGCCGGTCGCGATCACCAGCGGCACCACGCCGAGGATGAAGGCGAACGACGTCATCAGGATCGGGCGGAAGCGGGCGCGTGCGGCTTCGATGGCGGATTCCAGCACCGGCTTGCCGTCGCGGCCATGCAATTCCAGCCCGACCTCGACGATCAGGATCGCGTTCTTCGCCGACAGCGCGATCAGCAGGATCAGGCCGATCTGGCAATAGAGATTGTTGTCGATCTTCAGGCCATTGAGAATCAGCATCGGCCCGATCAGCGACAGCGGCACGGCGAGGATCACCGAGATCGGCGCGTACCAGCTCTCATACTGGCCGGCGAGCACGAGATAGACCAGCAGCATGGCGAGCCCGAACACCCAGTAGATCTGGTTGGAGACGGCCTTCTCCTGATAGGACATCGCGGTCCATTCGAAGCCGGTGCCCGGCGGCAGCGTCTTGTCCGCGATCTCCTCCATCAGCTTCAGCGACTGGCCGGAGGAGTAGCCTTGGGCGGGCAGGCCGATGACGGTCGATGAGGGATAGAGATTGTAGAGGCTGATCAGCGAGGGGCCGGTCGCCGGCGTGATCGTGGCGACGGTGCCGATCGGGATCATGTCGCCGTTGGAGTTGCGCACCTGCATGTTGGCGATGTCGCGCTCGGTGACGCGGAAGGCGGGATCGGCCTGGGTATAGACCTGGAACACGCGGCCGAACTTGTTGAACTGGTTGACGTAGGAGGAGCCGAGATAGGTCGAGAGCGCCGCGAACACCTGGTCCGTGGTGACGTGCAGGGTCTGGGTCTTGATGCGGTCGATTTCGACCTTGAATTGCGGCACCGAGGAGCGGAACGAGGACTGGACCCTCTGCAGCGCGCTCTGGCTCTGGCCGTTGCTGACCATCGCGCCCGTGATGGCCTGGAGCTTGGCGAAATCGCTGTTGCCGTCGCGCAGCTCGACCTGCATCGAGAAGCCGGCGGCGTTGCCGATGCCCTGGATCGGTGGCGGCGGCAGCACCAGCGTGCGCGCCTCCATGATGACCGCGAGCTTGTCGTTCAGCCCGTAGACCAGCGAGCGCAAATCCTCGCCCGGTCCTTTGCGGGCGTCCCAATCCTTCAGGATGATGTAGGCGACGCCGGCATTGGCAAGGCTGGCGCTGTTGTCCAGCGCCGAGATGCCGGCGATGGTGATGACCTGCTGGACGCCGGGCGTGTCCTTGATCAGCTCGCTCGCTCTGTCGAGCACCTTCTGGGTCCGTTCCAGCGCGGCGCCGTCGGGGAGTTGCACGGCGGCGATCAGATAGCCCTGGTCCTCGATCGGCAGGAAGCCGGTCGGCACCCTCGACAGGCCGTAGCCGCCGATCCCGATCAGCACCAGCGCGAATGCGACCGAGATCGTGCTGTTCCTGCACAGCAAGCCGATGAGCCGGATATATCCCCGCTCGACACGGTTATAGACCGCGTTGAAACCGCGGTAGAAGAAATTGCGTTGCTCGGGCGGCACCGTCGGCCGCAGCCAGAGCGCGCATTGCGTCGGCTTCAGCGTCGCCGCGTTGATGGCGGACAACAGCGCGGTCGCGGCGATCACCAGCGCGAATTGCGAATAGATGCGGCCCGTGAGGCCGGCGAGGAACGAGGCCGGCAGGAACACCGAGATCAGCACCAGGGTGATGCCGACGATCGGCGCGAACAGCTGATCCATCGCCTTGATCGCGGCGTCGTGGCCGTTCATGCCCTGCTCGATGTTGTGAGCAGCGCCCTCCACCACGACGATGGCGTCGTCGACGACGATGCCGATCGCGAGCACGATCGCAAACAAGGTCGACATGTTGATGGTGAAGCCGAGCGCCGCCATCGCGGCGAAGGCGCCGATGATGGTGACTGGCACCGTCGTCGCCGGCACCAGCATCGCGCGCCAGTCCTGCAGGAACACCAGGATCACGACGAGCACCAGCAGGCCGGCCTCGATCAGCGTCATGTAGACCTCGTGCACCGAGGCCTGCACGAATTTGGTCGTGTCGAACGGCGTGTCGTACTTCATGCCTTGCGGGAAGGCCTTTGCGAGTTCCGCCATCTTCTTCTCGACGGCCTGCTCGACCTGGAGTGCATTGGCGCCGGGCGACTGGAACACGCCGATGCCGGTGGCCGGCTGCTTGTTGAGCGAGAAGATCTGGCTGTAGGTCTGCGCGCCCAATTCGACCCAGCCGACGTCGCGCACCCGCGTGACGTCGCCGCTGGTGCCGGTCTTGACGATGATGTTTTCGAACTGGGTGGTGTCGTCGAGCCTGCCATTGACGTTGAGCGTGTACTGGAACGCCTGGCCCGACGGCGTCGGCGGCGCGCCGACCTGGCCGGCGGAAACCTGCTGGCTCTGCTGCTGGATCGCCTGGATGACGTCCTGCGGCACCAGTCCGCGCACTTGCAGCTTGTTCGGATCGAGCCACACCCGCATCGAATATTGGCCGGCGCCGAACACCGTGACATTGCCGACGCCGGGCAGGCGGGAGAGCTCGTCGCGCAAATTGATGGTGGCGTAGTTGCTCAAATAGAGGCTGTCGAAAGTCCTGTCCGGTGAGGTCAGCGTCACAAACAAGAGGATCGAGGTCGACCGCTTCTGCACGGTGACGCCCTGGTTCTGCACCGACGTCGGCAATTGCGACAGTGCGCTGGAGACGCGATTTTGCACCAGCACCTGCGCGAAGTTGAGGTCGGTGCCGATCTTGAAGGTCACGGTGAGCGTATAGGTGCCGTCGGACCCGCTGTAGGACTGCATGTAGAGCATGTCCTCGACGCCGTTGACCTGTTGTTCTATCGGCAAGGCGACCGTGTCGATCACGGTCTTGGCGCTGGCGCCGGGATAGCGCGTGGTCACCTGCACGGTCGGCGGCACCACATCGGGATATTGCGCGATCGCCAGGTTGAACAGTGCGACGCCGCCGATCAGGATCATCAGCAGCGCGATGACGTTCGAGAGGACCGGCCGCTCGATGAAGAATTTTGAGATCATGGCCGGCGGCTCCTATTTGCAGATCTTACTTCGCCGCCTGCGGCTGCTCGATCTTCGTCACCTGCGGGTCGATCTTCTGCCCCGGGATCACCCGCAGCAGCCCCGCGATCACCACGCGGTCATCAGGCTTCAGGCCGCTTTCGATCACGCGCAGGCCGTTGTCGATGGGGCCGATCTGCACCTTGCGCTGCTCGACTGTGTTGTCGCCGTTGACCACGAGCAGATAGCGACCACCCTGGTCGCTGCCGAGCGCGGTGTCGGGGACGAGGAGGGCGTCCTTCTCCTGGGTGAAGGGCACGCGGACGCGGACAAAATAGCCGGGCAGCAGCACCCGCTTGTCGTTGGGCACGAGGCCGCGCACCGCGAGCGTGCCGGTCGACTGGTTGATCGTCGGCGCGACGTAGTCGAGCTTGCCTTCGTGCGGATAGCCGGCCTCGGTCTGCAGGCCCATTTGAATCGGAAATTGCTTCAGATCGGCGGCGGTCAGCCCGCGTCGGGCGGCCTCGGCGCGGATGCGCAGCACGTCCTGCTCGTTGACGGTGAAGTTCACATAGATCGGGTCCATCGCGACGATGGTCGCGAGCTGGGTCGGGGAGGAAACGCCGACGAGCTCGCCGACCGAGACCATGTGGGCGCTGACGATGCCGTCGAACGGCGCGGCCACGTTGGTGTAGCCGTAATTGACCTGGGCGAGCCTGGTATTGGCCTGGGCCTGCTGGAGATTGGCCTGCGCGTTGTCGCGCGTCGATGTCGAGGTATCGAGCGTGGCCTGCGAGACCGCCTGGCGCTGCACCAGCTCGGCCTGCCGCTTGTAGTCGGCCTCCGCCTGCTTGAGCGAGGCCTGCGCGCCGGCCTCGGCCGCCTGCGCCTGATCGAGCTTCAGCTTGTAGGTCTCGGGCTCGACCGTGAACAGCTGGGTGCCCTGTTTGACGAAGGCGCCGTCCTGGTAGTCGATGGATTGCAGGAAGCCCTGCACGCGCGCGACGAGATCGACATTCTTGATCGGCGCGGTGTTGCCGGTGGCCTCGACATAGCGTGTCACCGCGCGCTGCACGGGCGCGGCGACGTCCACCTTGGGCGGCGGCGGGGCGACGAAAGTGTTCTTGTCCTCGCAGCCGGTGAGCGCGGCCACGGCCATCGCGGCGGCCAGTACCCGCCTGACATGTCTCCACGCTCCGTTGCGCTGTGCGGAACGAGCGGAGTTCGCGCAGGTCATTCGGTGGCCCCCCGGTTGCTGTCTATCGGGGCGGGAGGCTACCAACAAATGCCCGGCCGTGGAACACCATAGCCATGGCAGTGGTCGGGTGGCAGCCTCGGATGACACCCATCGGGTAGCGGTCATGGGCCTTGCACTGCAAACCGCGCCGTGGCCGTTGACAGTTTTGCCGTGACAAACCGCTTTTCATCGCGCGCACGATCGAAGAGAATTATGTCAATGGCCCAGCGACGGCGCGCAAAGCGGTCGGGATAAACAAGAGCGGAAGAGAACAAGAGAAGAAGAAAAGGTCAGGAGATCATGACATGCCCACGTCTCGCCAGTCGGCCCTTGCCGGCCTCGCTCTTGCTGCAGTGCTTGCCATGCCCGCGCTAGCCGATGGTTTGAAGGACGACATCGCCCCGACCGGCAAGCTGCGGGTCGCGATCGCGATCAGCCCCGCGGGCGGCGCGTTCTGGTCGACCAAGACCGAGGCCGGCTATGCCGGCGTTCCCGTCGATCTCGGCAGGGAGATGGCCGCCCAGCTCGGCGTTCCCGTCGAATATGTCGTGCACCAGAATTCCGGGCAGATCACCGACGCGGCCGGCAAGAGCACTCTTGAAAAAGGTGCTTGGGACGTCACCTGGTTGCCCAAGGATCCCGAGCGCGAGACCAGGATGATGTTCGGCCCGATCTACGAGGTCGCGGACGCCACCTACATCGTCAAGGCGGGATCAAGCGTCACCAATTTCGCCGCGCTCGATCAGGTCGGCATCAAGGTGGCGGCTGTCAACGCCACGACCACGATGCGCGGCGCGGTCGCGCATCTGAAGAACGCGAAAGTCACGGGCTACCAGACCTATGACGAGATCTTCGGTCTTCTCAAGAGCGGCGAGATCGACGCCTTCGCGCTGTCGCGCGACCAGCTCAACAAGATGGCGCAGAAGATTCCGGGGACGAAGGTGCTGGACGAGACCTTCAAGAAGACGGTGACCGCCGTTGCGGTTCCGATCGGCCACAGCCAGGCATTGGCGTTCGTCAGCAAGTTCATGACGGAAGCGACGACCAACGGCACCTTGCGCAAGGCCTATGACAACAACGGTCTGAAGGACACGCCGATAAGGACCGAGTAGGGCAAGCGGCGCAGGATGACTGCGCCGCGCTTCGTTCCTACGGCTCCGCGGTGCGGATGCCCGCGGGGCTCACCTGCATCTTCAGCGTGGACGTCTTGTTCAGCGCGGTGCCGTTGAACGAGAAGGCGATGAGTTCGCTCTCGACCATGCACTGGGCGACCAGATGCTTGGAGTCCTTGGACCACACCATGCCCTGGCACCAATGGCCGATCTTCGCTTCCGCAACCGGCGCGAGCTCGGTGCCTGAAATCCTGTAGACCTTGAGCAGGCCGAAATCGTTGAAGAACGGCGAGCTTGGCGGCTTGTTCGAGCCGTTCATGACGGTCACAGCGACGTAGTTGCCGTCCGGGGACATCTTCACGGCTTCCGGCGTCTGGCCGACGCTCACCGTCGTCACGACGCGGACCGGCTTCGCCGTCAGGTCGATCAGGCTGATCGAGTCGTTGTCGCCGCTGCTGGCGCCGACATTGCCGACGATGGCGACGGCGCTGCCGGTGAGGTCGATGTCGTAGGGGCGGATGCCCGCAGAGAGGTCGCGCTTGGCGTACTCGACCTTGCTCCCGTCCACGGTCAGAAGGGAGATTTTGCTGTCGCCGTCGCGGGTGACCAGCGCGGTCGCGCCGTCATGGGAAAAGACGGCGTGGCTGGGTCCTGATTTGGCATCGCCAAGCTGGATCTTGCCGGCGGGCGCCAGCGTGCCCCCGCTGATCGTGAAGACCGAGACCGTGCCTTCGCTGCGGTTCGCAACCAGGGCCAGCGTACCCGCGCGGTTGATCGAAACGCCGGCAGCGCCCGCGCCGGCCTGCAAGGTCGCCAGCACTTTGGGCGGAGTGGATTTCAGGTCGATGACAGAGACCTTGTCGTCGGGCACCGTCTTGGCCGGATCCGCAGGATCGAGCTTCATCGCGCCGGTGACGAGGGCGAACGCACCGTCCGGCGCAATTGCCACGCTCGGCGGGGGGCCGACGACGCTGGCCGGGGCAGGCACTTCGCCAAGAAGTTTCAAGGCACCGTCGGTGAAGTCGATGACGCTCACCGTGTCCGGCAGTGGCTGCTTGCGTACCACGGCGTTGCCGTTCTCCAGCACCATCTTGCCGTCATTGGCAGTGACGACGATCTCGGCATGCGCGGCGAAATTGGCGAGGCCCGCCAGCGACGTTGCGATCAAAGCGCATGCGGCACGGTGCGTGCGCTTGCGAAAAGCGGCTGTCATGTTTCCCCCCGACATGTGTTCTTGTCCGGGGAAGCTAAATGCACCGGGCGCAGGACGCAACAACCATGCGGCGACCGTTTTGCCTTTGAAGACGCTAGCCGGAGGCCACAAGGCGGTGAGCTAGCGCTTGCCTCTCACCCGCGTGCCGCGCGGCGAGCCACTAGCCCCTCAACGCGGCTTGATCTCCGCATATTTCGCCATCGCCTTCTCGAACTTGCGCTTGAACA
Source organism: Bradyrhizobium sp. 21 (assembly GCF_023073335.1). GTDB lineage: Bacteria > Pseudomonadota > Alphaproteobacteria > Rhizobiales > Xanthobacteraceae > Bradyrhizobium. Next base: position 447,456 of record NZ_JADPJG010000032.1, on the reverse strand, counting down.
GCCACATCGCCGCGAGAATCTCGCGGAAGCTGGCCGACGTCCGCGCCCGGTCAGCTTGTCCAAAAGCAAAAATGCTGTTGTTGCGCAGGTGCTTCATGATCGTCGGACTGGACACCCTGTAGTTCAGGAGATCGCCGGACTTGAGCGCAGACCGCGTCGGCGTCGGGATGATCTGGATCAGCTCGAACAGCTTCATCTGGTCGATCGGGTCGGGCAGCGTCTTCACGATTGCCGGGATCTCTCGAAAGACATCCGCGTGCGCGTTCATCAGGCCGTCGCGCACGTTGGTCCAGTGATTGAAGCGAAGATCGGTGCCGCGGGCGCGCGCCTCTTCCCTGTCGTCGCGCGGGCTCAGCTCTGGATCGGCCGCCGCGATCTCGCCCTTGATGGCCTCCCATTTCCTGCGGCCGTTGCGGTCCTCGGACGGGCCGGTCTGGAAGCTGCCCATATAGGTGTTGGAGCGCCCGTTGCGGACATTCTGCTTGCCGTTGGTCTCGGCAAAGAACAGCCCGAGGCTGATCCGGCCCGCGGCTTCGGCATGAATCGGCGCAAGTCCCTTGGCGCGCGCGATCGCGCCGGCGAGATCGACCACGTCCTTGAACGGCGTCGCCGAGTTCTGTGCGCCGGCCGGCGGCGCCTCCATGATGTCGAACAGCTTTCCGTATTCGTCGATCAGGGGCTCGATATCGGCATCGAAATAGGCTGGTGGTATCTCGAACTTGTTTGGCCTTCCGATCCGCGACGGCATGGCGTCGGTGAGATCCTTGTAGCTGCTGATGACAGCGACGCGTGCCAGATAGATGGCCTGGCCCGGCAGGTTCGGCAGTGGCTCCTTCGCGTCGATCTGGCGGCGCCGCTCGGCAAGGATGAATTTGAAATCGCCGAGCGCGCGGTCATAGGTCGCCAGTGCTTCCGACTGCTTCGCCGTCAGCGTTTGCGCCTGGCCGACAGCAAACGTCGCGAGGATCAGCGCAAGCGCCGCGATGGTTGCAATGGCAGGACGTCTTGCAGGCATGGCCGGTTCCCCCAACGATTCGTCGGTCGGGGGATCGTAGCCTAGTCGTTGGCCTCCGGCGGCAGGAAGTCGACCTCGTGCTGGGCCGAGATGCGCACGACCTCGGCCGGGTCGGTCAGGTCGTGGAGTTGGTTGAATAGCGCCTCCAGCTTCTGCATCGGCGAGACCCAGAACAGCGCGCGGGCCGGCTTGTCGGACTTGTTGAAATAGCCGTGTGGAATGCCGCGCGGCAGGCGCACGAGATCGCCGGCATGGGCCTTGACCCATTGGCCGTCGAGCTTGAGGTCGAGGGTGCCCTCCTGCACCAGGATGAATTCGTCCTGGGTCGGATGGATATGCACCGGCACGAACTGGCCTGGCTCGCTGTTGGTCTCGAAGGCGAAGGTGGACTCGGTGACGGCCTTGGGGAAATAGACTTGGCCCAGGATGTTCCAGCTCTTGCCGCCATAGCCCGTGCCGGCAGCGGTAATGCCCTTTTCGAGTGCAGTCATGGCTCGCCTCCGATGGAATTCTGATGGCGCGGAGTTTTGCGCAGCCAGGCGGCGGAGTCCATCCGCCAGACTCTCGCTAGCGCCCCTCGCGCTCGGCGGCCTGCCTGCGCAGAAAGCCTTCGACATCGGCCTGCACCGAATACGGTGTCGGGATCGCATCGCCCGCGGCGTCCACGGCGGTGTCGAGGCTGCGGCGCAGCATCCGCGCCAGCTCGGCCTTGCGGTAGGGTTTTGTCAGAAGCGGCGCGCCCATGGTGGCGCGGCCCTGCGCATGCAGCGAATCGTAGGCATAGCCTGACGTGAACAGGACCCGCAGCGAGGGCCGCGCCGCCACCATCTGCTCGGCGAGCTCGCGTCCGTTGATGCCGCCCGCCATCACGATGTCGGTGAAGAGCAGATCGAACGGCGTGCCCTCGGCAGCGATGGCGAGCGCCTCGGTCGCATTGGCGGCCGGGATGACTTTGTAACCGAGGCTTTCGAGCTGGACCGTGACATATTGGCGGACATCGCGGTCGTCCTCGACGCAAAGGATGGTTTCCGTTCCGCCAACTACCTTGCGTTCGTCAAAGCCGGCCGGGCGAAGCGTGCTCGCCGCCGCCTTCGGCAGGTAGATCGTGAAAATCGTGCCGCGTCCTTCTTCCGAAGCGACCTTGATCCCGCCGCCGGACTGCTTGACGAAACCGAACACCATGCTGAGCCCGAGCCCGGTGCCCTTGCCGACGTCCTTGGTCGAGAAGAAGGGATCGAAGATCCGCTCGACAAGGGCCCGTGGAATGCCGGTGCCGTCGTCGGCGATCTCGATCTCGACATAGTCGCCGGCATAGCCGGCGGCGACCGCGACCGCCTCCCGCACGCCGAACACGACGTTGCGCGTCGTCAACGTCAGCCTGCCGCCATCCGGCATCGCGTCGCGGGCGTTGATCGCGAGGTTGAGCAGCGCCGAGCTCAATTGGCCGCGATCGACGAAAGCGAGCCAGACGTTGCCGTCGAGCCTGGTCACGATCTCGATCTTCTTGTCGAAGGTCGCCAGCAGCAGCTTTGCGAGCTCTTCAAGCAGTTCATTGACGTCGATCTCGGCCGGCTGCAGCGCCTGCTTGCGGGCAAAGGACAACAGGCTCGACGTCAGCGCGGCACCGCGGTCGGCGGCGTCGCTGATCAGCTTGGTGATGGTCGAAAGCGGCGGATTGTCCTTCACGGCATCGGAGAGGATCTCGATCGTGCCCGTGATCACGGTGAGCATGTTGTTGAATTCGTGCGCGATGCCGCCGGTGAGCTGGCCGACCGCCTCCATCTTCTGGGCCTGGATCAACAGCTCCTCGGCGGCGCGCTTCTGGGTGACGTCCTTGACGAAATTGTTGATGAGGGTGCGCCCGCCGAGCTGGAGCGCCGTGCTGGAGGCCTCGATCAGGATCTCGTCGCCGTTCCGGTGCAGCAGGGTCGCTTCGAACCGGATGCCGATCGGCGTATCCGACAGTTCCGGCAAAAGCCGCATCATGCGTTGCCTGAAGCCGTCGCGCAGCGGCTCGGCGATGAGGAGGTTGACGACGTCGGTGCCGAGCGCCTCCTTGCGCGTCCATCCGGTCAGGGCCTCGGCCTGAAGGCTCCATTCCAGCACGATGCCGTTCTGGTCGGTCTGAATGAAGGCGTCGAGCGCGGTCTTGATGACGGCTTGCGTCATCTGTGCGCTGGCCCGCGCCTGCTCGGTCAGTAGCGCGGCGGCGCGTTTTGCCTGCGCCGTTTCGATCGCGCGCGCGCACAGGCGTGCGAGCAGGACCGCAATGGCGCCGCTTGCGAGCAGGGCGACGATCTGGGCAATGCCGAACCCGGCTCCGGTCGCGGCATAGGAGACGAGGAGAGCCGCCGCGGTCACGATGACCTGCGCGACCATCGCGAGTGTCAGAAGCCCCCTGAGTTTCATGGTCTCACACCAACGCGTCAGTCGCGGACCCCCATGTCCGCCCTGTCAATGTCCGGCTCCACGTGAGCTGATGTGAGCTACAGATTCCGCGCGGCGGCGTCGAGGGGCAATTTGCGGTGGTGCCGGGTAGGCGGCGCTTCAACCTGCCGGCGAATCGGTCTGGCGCAGCGTCGTCACCCAGATCACGCGCGCCGTCTGCTGGGTCGGGTTGTCGAACATGTGCGGCACGATGCTCGGAAAGCGAAAGCTGTCGCCGGCCTCGAGCAGATGGGCCTGGTTATCGAGCCACAGCCGCAGGCTGCCCGACAGGATGTAGCCCGCCTTCTCGCCGGTGTGCTGCAGGAAGTCGGTGCCGGACGAGGCGCCGGGATTGAGCGTGAGCTCGTAGAGCTCGAGCTGGCCTTTGTCTTCCGGGGTCAGGGCTTCCTTGACGACACCGCTGGCGGTGAGCCGCAGCAGGCGCCGGCTGTTCTTGCGCACGATGTAGCGCTGCACGTCGGCGGGATCGCTGGTCTCGAAAAAATAGGAGATGGGAACGTCGAGCGCGATGCTGAGCAGCCGCAGCGTGCGGATCGACGGCATCGCGCGTGCACGTTCGAGCTGGCTGATCATGCCGTTGGAGAGGCCGGTCTTGTTGGCGACGTCCTGGATCGAGAGGCCAGCGCGCTGGCGGAGCAGCCGCACGGTCTCGCCGAGGCGCTGGTCGACCGCATCGTCAGCCTCGATCGCCGGGGCGTCCTTCGAACCGTTCGTCTCGCCGCGACCATCCATGTCGCTCTCCCATGCATCATCTCAGCCCCTGACCACGATGAGTCCGGGCTTCAGTCGGAGTGAAAAGGTCGCGCATCCTAGCAATGTGATTGACAGCTGTATTTAGTCGTGATGAAATTTTGATAGAAAAATTTAGAAGCACTAAAGCCCACTCCTGTCCCTTTGCCGGGGTCTCGGGGCGCGGGAGACGGTGCCGCGTGCGACAACGGAGAGTGGTCATGGCGGACGACACCGGCAAGTTCGGCGTTGGGGCACTGCATCGCGGCATTCCGAATCGCCGTCAATTCTTCCAGCTCGGCGCGGGCGCCGCGGCGGGATGGTCGTTTTCGGGCAACGCCTTCGCCCAGACCGAACGTCCCTCCAATCCGCCGGACAAGCCGCGCGGCCAGGTGGTCGCGGCGCTGTCGCAGGAGCCGACCGTCTTTCATCCCCTGATGCCCGGCATCGAGGTCGACCAGGGCATCTGGTGGCAGGTGTTCTCGCCGCTCTGGTTCATCGATCCCGACGGCAAGTTCGTTCCTGACCTCGCGAGCGAAGTCCCGACCATCGAGAATGGCGGGCTGTCGGCCGACGGCCTGACCTGGAAGATCAAGCTGCGCAGCGACGTGAAATGGCACGACGGCACGCCATTCACGGCGGAGGACGTGAAGTTCTCGCTCGACCTGATCAACAATCCCGATTTCCGCGCCCGCAGCCGCGTCGGCCACAGCCTCGTCAAGGACATCAAGGTCGTCGCGCCCGACGAGATCCATTGGCGGATGGAAGCTGCCTATTCGCCCTATATGTCGATCCTGGGGGCGCTGACCTTCATCGTGCCCAAGCACATCCTGGAGAAGGTGTCGGATCCGAATGCCTCGCCGTTCCACAACGCGCCGGTCGGGACCGGACCGTTCCGCTGGGGCGAGCGCGTGCCGGGCGACCACATCCTCCTGAATGCCCATACCGGCTACCACGGCAAGGGGCCTTACCTCGAACGCGTGGTCTTCAAATACATCCCGGATCTCACCGTTCTCTACACGCAGTTCCGCACCGGCCAGGTCGATTACACCGGCCTGCAAGGCATTTTGCCGAACTTCGTGCAGGAGGCGAAGACGCTGAAGGGGCGCAAGATCTTCGTCTCCTCGACGTCCTCGGTCGAGCACATCGCGCCCAATCTGGACTTCGGCCCTTTCACCGACCGCACGGTGCGCGAAGCGCTTTATCTCGCCATCAACAAGCAGGCGATCATCGATGCGCTGAACTACGGTCTGCCGCTGCCGACAGAAAGCTTCGTGCCGCAGCAGGCCTGGTCATTCCAGCAGGGGCTGCCGCAGCACAAATACGATCCCGCAAAAGCCAACGCGCTGCTCGATGCGGCGGGATGGGTTCGCGGCTCCGGCGGCGTGCGCGAGAAGGGCGGCGTCAAGCTCGAATTCACCAACTCGACGACGTCAGGCAACGCGGTGCGCGAGCAGACCCAGCAGCTCCTGATCCAGGACTGGCGTGCGATCGGTGCTGCCATGCGCGTGAACAACATGCCGGCGGCCGTGATCTGGGGCGATTTTTGGCAGCAGTCGAAGTTCAACTCGGTGATCGTGGGCGTGAACTTCATGCTCGGCAGCGATCCCGACGTCACGCCGCGCTTCGGCTCGGGCGCCATTCCCGCCAAGGGCGGCCGCGGCTACAACACCTACCAGTATCAGAGCCCGGATGCCGATCGTCTGCTTGCCGAAGGTGCAAAACAGTTCGATCTCAGCCAGCGCAAGACCACCTATGGCGATCTGCAAAAGCTGATCCGCAACGACCTCGCCATCCTGCCGCTGTTCCAGGGTTTCATCGCCGAAGGCGTCAAGGAAGGGCTGCAGGGTTTCCGCCCCAACATCAACATGTCGATCAATTGCTGGAACGTCCGCGAATGGTACTGGGCCTGATGTGCCTCGCCCGCGAGATCATCTGAGATGGCCCGTTACGTCGCCAATCGCCTGGCGCAGGCGATCATGTTGCTCGTGATCGTCTCCGCGATCGGCTTCGCCATCCTGCATCTGGCACCGGGCGGTCCGCTGTCGCAATTCGCGGCCTCCGCCCAGATGACGCAGGAGGACCTCGATCGCGTCACCAGGCAGCTTGGCCTCGATCGTTCGCTGCCGATCCAGTACCTCGACTGGTTCGGCCGCATGCTTAAAGGCGATTGGGGCAAGTCTTATCGCGACGGCGAGGCGGTGCTGAAGGTGATTTCCTCGCATCTCGGCGCGACCTTGGAGCTGATGGCAACGGCGACCATCATCGCCGTGCTGCTCGGGTGCTGGATCGGCGTGTTAGGGGCATTGCGCCGCTATTCGCTGTTCGACACGCTCGCCACCGTCGGCGCCATGATCGCGCTGTCGATCCCGACCTTCTGGTTCGGCCTCGTCACTATCTACGTGTTCTCGGTGAAGCTCGGCTGGCTGCCGGCCGGCAATCGCGAGACCGTCGGCGACGGCTCCTTCCTCGACCTGCTGCATCATCTGATCGCGCCGGCGCTGGTGCTTGCGCTGGTCGAGACCGCGATGTGGGGCCGCTTCATGCGCTCCTCCATGCTCGAAGTCATCAACCAGGACTACATCCGCACCGCGCGCGCCAAGGGCCTGCCGGAATGGCGTATCCTCACCGTGCACTGCCTCCGCAACGCGCTGCTGCCGATGATCACGGTCGCCGGCCTCCAGTTTCCGACGCTGCTCGGCGGTGCGCTGGTCGCCGAGACCGTGTTCACGTGGCCGGGTATGGGCCGGCTGTTCCTCGATTCCATCGGTTATCGCGACTATCCCGTGGTGATGGGCATCCTGATGTTTTCGGCGATCATGGTGCTGATCGGCTCGCTGCTTGCCGACATCCTCTATGCCGTCGTCGATCCGCGCATCCGGGTGGGCTAGGCGCATGACGGATGCCACTTTCTCCACCGTTCAGCCCGCGCCCGGCCAGGCCGCCTGGCGGCGCTTCCGCCGGCACCGCCTGGCGCTCGCCGGCGCCGCGACCATCCTGATCCTCGTCCTCGGCTCGGTGCTCGGTCCTTACCTCCTGCCGTTCGACGACACCTATATCGACATCATGAAGCGGTTTGCGCCGCCGTTGTCCGGGGCGCACATCCTCGGCACCGACGAGCTCGGCCGCGACGTGATGGCGCGGCTGATGATGGGCGCGCGCGTCTCGCTCTCGATCGGCATCGTCGCCATGGTGATGGCGATGGCCGTCGGCATCGTCGTCGGCGCTTTCGCCGGCTTCTATGGCGGCGTCGTCGGTGCGGTCCTGATGCGGCTCGTCGATGCCGTGCTGTGCTTTCCGACGATCTTTCTGCTGATCGCGTTGGCGGCGCTCACCGAGCCCGGCCTCGTCACCACCACCGTGCTGATCGCGGCGACCGCCTGGATGTGGGTGGCCCGCGTCGTCGAGGCCCAGGTGCGTTCGCTGCGTGAGCGCGAGTTTGCGGTCGCGGCCCTCGCCTTCGGCTCGTCGAACCTGCGGATCATGTTCCGCGAGCTCGTGCCCAACGCCATCGCGCCGATCGTGGTGGCAGCGACCCTGAACGTCGCCAAGGCGATCCTGCTGGAATCCTATCTCAGCTATCTCGGCTACGGCATCCAGCCGCCGGCCGCGAGCCTGGGCAACATGCTCAACAACGCTCAGATCTATCTCACAAGCGCGCCCTGGCTCGCGATTGCGCCGGGCGTCGCCATCACGCTCGCGGTGACGAGCTTCAACTTCCTCGGCGACGGCTTGCGCGACGCGCTCGATCCGCGAATGAACATCCCATGAAACGTCCCATGACGAGCAAGACCTCGATCGAACTGATGACCAGGCTGAAGTACAGGAGTGCCCCATGTCCCCGCCGCTCACCCGTATAAGCAGCGACGAATGCCTGCCGGCGCAGGTGGACGTCGTCGTCATCGGCGGCGGCGTCATCGGCGTGTCCGCGGCCTATCATCTGGCGAAGAAAGGCCTCTCCGTCGCCCTGGTCGAGAAGGGCCATGTCGGCGGCGAGCAGTCGAGCCGCAATTGGGGCTGGTGCCGCCAGCAGGGCCGCGCGCGTGAGGAGATTCCGCTGGCCCGCGAGGCGCTGCGGCTCTGGGAGGACATGCAGAACGACGCGGGTGTGGACGCCGGCTTCCGCCGCACCGGCGTGCTGTTCCTGACCAAGAGCAAGGACGAGCTCGCCAGCTGGGAGCGCTGGGCTGCGATGGCGCGGGAGATGCAGGTCCACTCGACCGTGCTGACGTCGGCCGAGGTCGCCGAGCGCCTGCCCGGCAATTCCGAGACATGGGTCGGCGGCCTGCACACGCCGAGCGACGGACGCGCCGAGCCGTCGATGGCCGTGCCCGCGCTCGCCACCGCCGCGCGAAAACATGGCGTCACCATTCACCAAGGCTGCGCCGCGCGCGGGCTCGAAACGCAGGGCGGGCGCGTCAGCGCCGTCGTCACCGAGAAGGGGACCATTCGCACGCAATCGGTGCTGCTGTCCGGCGGCGCGTGGTCGTCGCTGTTCTGTCGGCGCCACGGCATCGAGCTGCCGATCGGCCTCGTCAACGCCACCGCATGCCGGACCACGCCGGGGCCGGAGATCACCTCCGGCGCGCTCGGCACCGATTTCTACTGCATCCGCCGCCGCCTCGACGGCGGCTTTACGCTGGCGCTGCGCAACCGCGGTACGGTCGAGCTGTCGCCCGATCTGTTCCGCTATGCGCTTACGTTCTGGCCGATCTATCTGCACCGCCGCAACGGACTGAAACTGTCGTTCGGCAAGTCCTTCTTCGATCAGATGATGCGCGGCACCAACTGGGGCCTGGACAAGCCGTCGCCGTTCGAGACCGAGCGCGTGCGCGATCCTGCGCCTGACATGTCGTTGGTCAATGCGGCGCTCGCCGCGCTGATCAAGTCCAATCCTGAATTGAAGGACATCGAGATCGCGGAGGCCTGGGGCGGCACGATCGACTGCACGCCGGATACCATTCCGGTGATCTCGCCGGTCGACGCCTTGCCGGGCTTTTTCCTCGCCACCGGCTTCTCCGGCCATGGCTTCGGAATCGGTCCTGCGGCAGGTAAGCTCGCTGCCGACCTCGTGACCGGCGCGACGCCGCTGGTCGATCCCGCGGCTTACAGCCATAAGCGCATGATCGACGGCCGCCGGCTCGCGCCGGTCAGCCCGTTTTAGCAGCGGCGGTCGGCGAGATGACCTTCCTCTACAAGGCCAATCTGGTTCGCGGCGCCGAATGGGCGCGTCTTTTTGCGGAGCGCGCGCCTGAGCTGCCGTTCCGGCTCTGGCCCGACATCGGCGATCCCGCGCAGGTGCGCTATCTGGTGGCGTGGACGCCGCCGGACGACATTGCGACGACGTTCCCCAATCTCGAGCTGGCCTTCTCGGTCGGCGCCGGCGTCGACCAGTTCGACATCACAAAACTTCCGCCGCATGTGCCGCTGATCCGCATGCTGGAGCCTGGAATCACCGAGCGCATGGTCGAATATGCCTGCATGTCCGTGCTCGCGCTGCATCGCGATCTCGTGCAGTTCATCGCCCAGCAGCGGGAGCAGGTCTGGCGCGAGCTCCCCGCCACCTATACTGCAGAGCGGCGTGTCGGGGTCATGGGGCTCGGCCTGCTCGGGCAGGCCCTGCTCGAGCGACTCAAATCATTCGGCTTTCCGCTGCTCGGCTGGAATCGTTCGCCGCGCAGCATCGCGGGCGTCACCTGCTATGCGGGCGAGGATGCACTGCCGGATTTTCTGGGGCAGACCGACATTCTCGTCTGCCTGCTGCCGCTGACATCGGAGACGCGCGGTATCCTCGATGCGAAGCTGTTTGCACGTCTGCCGCGCGGCGCGCGATTGCTCAATGTCGGGCGGGGCGGGCATCTGGTCGAGGCCGATCTGATCGCGGCGCTCGACAGCGGCACGCTGTCGGCTGCCGTGCTCGACGTCGCCGAGCCCGAGCCGGTGCCTGCGGGCCATCCGTTCTGGAGCCATCCGCGGATTCTTCTGACGCCGCACATTGCCAGCACGACCAAGCCGGAGACGGCGGTCGACTACGTGCTCGATACCATCGCACGCCACCGCCGCAGCGAGGATTTGCCGGGGCGTGTCGACCGTGACCGTGGCTATTAGGGCGTTCGCATGACCATCAGCGCAAGCGTACCCAACCAAGTCGTTGCCGAGGCGCATGCCCCCGTCCTGTCGGTCGCGGGCCTGACCACGTCCTTCATGCGCGAGCGGCAATGGATTCCCGTCGTCCGCAACGTGTCGTTCGACGTCGCCCCCAAAGAAACCGTCGCGATCGTGGGCGAGTCCGGATCGGGCAAGAGCGTCACCGCGCTCTCCATCATGCGGCTCATTCCGAAGGCGAGCGGCCGCATCGAGGGCCGCGTTACCTTGGCGGGCCGGGATCTGCTGACGCTGCCCGAGCCGAGCATGACCGATATCCGTGGCAACGATGTCGCCATGATTTTCCAGGAGCCGATGACGAGCCTCAATCCGGTGCTGACCATCGGCTTCCAGATCGCGGAAGCGCTGATCCAGCATCGCGGCCTGTCGCGCGCGGCGGCGGAGGCGGAAACCGTCCGCTTGCTCGACCGCGTGCGGATCCCTGCGGCGAAATCACGCTTCCACGAGCACCCGCATCGCTTCTCCGGCGGCATGCGCCAGCGCGTGATGATCGCGATGGCGCTGGCCTGCAAGCCGAAGCTTTTGATCGCGGACGAGCCGACCACCGCGCTCGACGTCACCATTCAGGCCCAGATCCTGGAGCTTCTGAAGGAGCTGCAGCAGGAGGAGGGGATGTCGATCCTCTTCATCACCCACGACATGGGTGTGGTCGCCGAGATCGCGGATCGCACCGTGGTGATGTATGGCGGGCAGGCGGTGGAGACCGACGCGACCGCGCGCATCTTCGCGGCACCCTCGCATCCCTATACAAGGGCACTGCTCGCGGCCGTGCCACGCCTCGGCTCGATGGACGGGCGGACGCGGCCGATGCGTTTTCCGATCGTCGACAAGGTGATGGGGACCTCGGACGAGCCGGCGGAAACGCCCGATACGGTCTCGATCGCCGAGCGACCGCTGCTCGAAGTCGCCAACCTCACCACGCGCTTTCCAATCCGCTCGGGCCTGTTCGGCAAGGTCTCGGGCCGGGTGCATGCCGTCGAGAACGTCTCCTTCACCTTGCGCGCCGGCGAGACACTGGCGCTGGTCGGCGAGTCCGGTTGCGGCAAGTCGACCACCGGCCGCTCCATTCTCAAGCTGACGGAGCCGGACAGCGGCACCGTTCTGATCGACGGTCAGGATGTGCTGGCGATGAATGCCCGCACCTTGCGCAGCTTCCGCAAGCAGATGCAGATCGTGTTTCAGGATCCGTTCGCGAGCCTTAATCCGCGCATGTCGGTGGGGACGGCGATTGCAGCGCCTCTGCTGGCCAACGGGTTCGCCACGGCGTCGCAGGCGCGGGAGAAGGTCGCCGATTTGCTCGTGCGCGTGGGTCTCACCGCCGACATGGCCGCGCGTTTTCCGCACGAATTCTCCGGCGGCCAGCGCCAGCGCATCTGCATTGCCCGCGCGCTCGCGCTCGGACCGAAGCTGATCGTCGCGGACGAGGCGGTTTCCGCGCTCGACGTCTCGGTCAAGGCGCAGGTCGTCAACCTGATGCTCGACCTTCAGGCCAGCATGGGCCTCGCGTACCTCTTCATTTCCCATGACATAGCGGTGGTCGAGCGCATGAGCCACCGCGTCGCGGTGATGTATCTCGGCGAGATCGTCGAGATCGGCCCGCGCGCGGCATTGTTCGGCAATCCGCAGCATCCCTATACGAAGAAGCTGATGGCGGCCGTGCCGGTGCCCGATCCAGCGCGCCGCGGCACCAGGCGCGAGGCCTCGAACGACGAGATCAGAAGCCCGGTTCGCGCGCCCGACTACCAGCCGCCGATTCGGCAATATCGCGAAGTGTCTCCGGGCCACGTCGTCCAGGTCTGGGGCGAGGAATGGTCCGCCTGACGCGCAGGCGGCGAGCGCACCTTCGATCGCGAACCGTTTCGAGAACGCACGATGAAATCGCGCAGTGACCTGCAGAGCAGGTCAACGGCGTTGTGCTTGGCGATGCCGGGCCTGTGACATCACGCTGAAATCACAATGAAATCATCGCGTCGCGATCCGCTCCGGGGCCCCGCCACGACAGCTTCGTGTTAGGCGGTGTCGCTGGACCGCCGACCGGCGATCTCCGATAATGCGCGGACCTCGGAAGGCCGGCGAAGACGTGCCTTTACGGATGGGTTTATCGACATGACACAAGCAGGCGTCTACGGACAGAAGCTCGGGCAGGGCTTTCACTTGAAGCAGGCACCGGTCCTGGTCACGCGTTCGCTGCACAGCGCCAAGCTCGCGGTCACCGAAGTCCGCAACGACGATCCGACGCCGGATCTTTCCGGCTCCTTGCCTGCGGAGGATGCCTATCTCGTCAGCCTGAAATTCCGCGACTATCCGGATTGCGAATGCTGGGAGGAGGGCCGCTGTGTCACCAAGACGGATGTTCGCGCAGGCGCGACCTATCTGTACGACCTCAAGCGCGACCCCCGCTATGTGATCGACAAGCCGTTTCACTCGCTGTTCTTCTATTTGCCCCGCTCGGCGCTGCGCGACATCGCCAGGCAGCCCGGCGGGCCGCGCATTGGCGAGCTCAGCTACGAGCCGGGCGTCGGTCATGACGACGGGGTCATTCGACATCTTGGCGCCTCGTTGCGGCAGGGATTGCGGCGGCCCGATGAGACCAACCAGCTTTTCGTCGATCACATGATGCTCGCGCTGACCGCCCACGTCGCCCAGACCTATGGCGGGCTGAAGTCGGCCGCAGAACCGACCCGCGGCGGTCTCGCGCGGTGGCAGGTGAAGCGCGCGTGTGACCGGCTCGATTCCGATCTCACAGGCAAGATCGCGTTGCAGCAGATCGCGACCGAGCTCGGACTTTCGGTCAGCCACTTCTCGCGCGCATTCCGGATCTCCACCGGCCTGCCGCCGCATCAATGGCTGCTCCAACAGCGCGTGAAGGCGGCCAAGCAACTGATGACGGTCCGCGACCTGCCGTTGTCAGAGATTGCCATTTCGGCCGGATTTGCCAATCAGAGCCATTTCACGCGGGTGTTCTCGTCCATGGTCGGCGTCAGTCCGGGCGCGTGGCGCCGCGAAACCGAGGGCGGCCGGGACGAGTGACGCCATCGGCGTGATTCCTCGCGTCCCCTTTCAGTCGGTCAGGTGTGATCCTGAGCGGGGCCGGGTGGAGGTCGCAGGCGCGGCCCGCCTTGGCGACTTGACCCGGCACAGCGTGTCCGACGATCGACGGCAGCTCGCAAGACAATGCAATCAGGTCTCAGGAATTCACGTGCACGAAATCCCGCAACAGCGGATAGATCTCGTTATTCCAGCGCTTGCCGGAAAACACGCCGTAATGGCCGACGCCGGCCTGCATGTGGTGCACCCGGCGATAGGCGCGCACGCCGCTGCAGAGGTCTTGGGCTGCGAGCGTCTGGCCGATCGAGCAGATGTCGTCCTTCTCGCCCTCGACCGTCATCAGCCCCATGCGCCCGACGGCCTTGGTGTCCACGGGACGGCCGCGGTGCATCAGCTTGCCCTGCGGCAGCAGATGTTCCTGGAAGACGTCGCGCACGGTCTCGATGTAGAACTCGGCGGGCAGGTCCATCACGGCGAAATATTCGTCGTAGAAGGTCTTGATGCTGGCCGCCTTCTCCTTCTCGCCCTTGGCGATGTGGTTGGCGAGGTCCATGTGCTGCTTGATGTGGCGCTCGAGATTCATCGAGACGAAGGCGGTGAGCTGCACGAAGCCGGGATAGACTTTGCGCAACGCGCCGCGGCACTGCATCGGCACGTAGTTGATCAGATTGCTCTCGAACCAGTCGATAGGCCTGCTCTTGGCGAACTCGTTGACCCTGGTCGGCTGAATCCGCGTGTCGATCGGGCCCGCCATCAGCGTCAGCGTCGCCGGCCGCGAGGGATGGTTGCCCTCGCACATGATCGCGGCGGCCGCGAGCGCCGAGACCGACGGCTGGCAGATCGCTACCATATGCGGGCGCGGGCCCAATTGGCCTAGGAAGTCGATGAGATGCTCGGTGTAGTCGTCGAGCCCGAAGCGGCCCTCGCTGCGCGGAATATCGCGCGGATTGTGCCAGTCGGTGATGTAAACGTCGTGGTCCTGAAGCAGCGTCTTCGCGGTGCCGCGCAGCAGCGTCGCGAAGTGGCCGGACATCGGCGCCACCAGCAACATGCGCGGCTGCTCGCCCACGCCCTCCTTCTTGAAATGCAGCAGCGAGCCGAACGGCGTCGCGTAGGCGACCTCTTCGGTCACCGCAACCTCGCGGTTGCCCACCATGATACTGTCGATGCCGTAGGACGGGCGGCGATACGTAAGGGTGGAGCGAGAAATCAGCTCCAGTGCCGCCGAGAGCCGGCCAACCACCTGATCCGACATGCCCTGCGGCACCAGATTGAGGTATCTGAGCGCGGACGAGGCTCCCGTTCGCCACGGCTCCGTCAGGTCCATATGGTTCTGGAAGGTCTGATACAACATCGACATCATACTGAAGCGCCCACCTGTCCCGTGCTGCTATGCAATATCGAAGCCAAACGTGAGTCAATCGCCCTGAAAATTGGCACGTTGCTTGCTGTTGAAGCGGGTGAGTGAACAGGTGAATACTGGAAGCACAGGTCGCGGGCACCCTCGTCGGACCGGGGCGGGGTGCCAGTACCGGCGTGAGGGAAGGGCCATATGGCAAAGGCGACACTGACCATCAGCAGCAAGAACTATTCGTCCTGGTCGCTGCGTGGCTGGCTGCTGACGAAATTTTCCGGGCTCGATTTCGAGGAGATCGTCACCGCACCGGACGACGCGTCGGCGCGCGCGGAAATCCTGCTGCTGTCTTCGTCGATCCTGGTGCCGTGCCTGCGGCACGATGGCGCCACGGTCTGGGATACGCTCGCCATCGGCGAATATCTCAACGATGCGATGCCCGATGCCGGCTTGTTGCCCGATGATCGCGTCCAGCGCGCCCATTGCCGCTCGATCTGCGGCGAAATCCATTCCGGCTTCACCACGCTGCGCGCCTCGTTGCCGGTGAATCTGAAGGGACATTTCCCCAGCTTCAAGATCTGGTCGCGCGCGCAGGCCGACATCGACCGGGTCTGGGCGATCTGGCACGACTGCCTGGAGAAATCCGGCGGCCCGTTCCTGTTCGGCGAGCGGCGCACCATGGCGGATGCGATGTACGCCCCCGTGGTGACGCGCTTCGTCACCTATGACGTCAAGCTCGATCCGGTTCTGAAGGCCTATGCCGAGACCATCATGGCCATGCCCGAGATGCGGGAATGGATCGCGGCGGCGCGGGAAGAGCCGGCCGAGATCGAGGAGCTCGAGGTCGAATATTAGGCAGGCTTGGGGCCGCCCTGCCTGTTTTGGGGGCGAGGGTCAAACCGCCGCGGCCGGCCTCCAACGCCTTGAAGTCGTTGAAGCCATTAACTTTTGGGGGCCGTCGCCGGCCGGAGCCTGCTACCCTCTACGCAGATCTTGTAGCGATGCGTCGGCGCGTTGCGACATCTAGCCGTGAACAGCCGCGTACGGGGCCTTTCGGCTGATTCGGACGTGATTCGTTCGGGCCGCGTTCCGAACGTTAAGGTGGGACGCGGCCCCGTTGCATTTTGAGACAGATTTCAGCCTTCAGGCCGCGCCGTGGTGCTTCACGCGCGGCACGCGCCAGCCGATGACGGTCGCTTCGACCGCGACGCCGGCCGCGTGGTTCTGCCAGCGTCCCTCGACATAGCGGCAGGCGAACGGCAGTTGATACGTTCCGCTGTGGTCCTCGCACAGCACTTCGACTGCAAGACCAGGCGGCGGTTCTCCGGCGCCGTCGAACTCCGCCAGTCGTCTATCGCGCGTTGCCATTCCAAAAATCTCCCCTAAACAAAGCCGCGAAGAGAGCGCCCACTTCCCCCGCGTGCAGATCATCGCTCCCCGTCCCAGGGAACAAGCCAAGCTCAACGCGAGAATGCGGTACGAGTGTGGTAGCCTCAACAGCCTGCGCGCAAAAAGCGCACATTGCCGTGATTGATTTGACGAGGAACCTCGCATGCTGCTTCGAAGTGCCGGCGCCTGTTTCGCGATGTTGCTGCTCGCCACGCTGGCGATCGCGCCGGTCCGCGCGCAGGACGTGCCCGGCATCGAGATCTGCACGGTCGAGAAGACCATGGAGCGCCGCACCAGCTGCCTCCAGAGCAACGTCGATTTCCTCCAGAAGACCATCACCAAGCTGAGCCTCGATCACCAGCAGAAGCTGGATGCCGCGGGTCGCCAGATCGATGCGTTGAAGACGAGTGTCGCCGGCCTGCAGAAGACGCTCGGCGATCTCCAGGCCGCGCAGGCCAAGATCGCGGAGGATCTGAAGAAGAAGCAGGACGCGCCGCCGGCGAAGGATGCGAAGTAGGATGCCGTAGGGTGGGTTAGCCGAAGGCGTAACCCACCATGCTTCCTCAAATGAGGGACGAAGCTGGTGGATTACGCCTTCGGCTAATCCACCCTACGAGTCCGGCGCCCGCGGCACGAGAGCAATCCCGATCAAGCGAAGCGCGCGGTGACAGCGCATCATCGCCACGCTTCGAACGAGAGCCAACCCGCCATGAACCCAGCCCAGCGCGCGCTCTGGTACGTCGAAAGCCATCTGGCCGAGCCGATGACGCTCGACGAGATCGCTGCGATATCAGGCGTGTCGCGGTTCCACATGGTGCGTGCGTTTGCCGCTGCCACCGGTTGTCCGGTGATGCGGTACGTGCGCGCGCGGCGGCTGACGGAAGCGGCGCGCAGCCTTGCCGAAGGCGCGCCGGACATTCTGTCGCTGGCGCTGGAGGCGGATTACGGCTCGCACGAAGCATTCACCCGCGCGTTCCGCGACCAGTTCGGCACCACGCCCGAAGCTGTCAGGGCCGCGACATGTGTCAGCCATCTCCAGCTACAGGAGCCGATCCTCATGGACTCCACCATGCTCGACAACCTCAAGGCCCCGCGTTTCGAAACCGCGAAGGCCTTCCTCGTCGCCGGTCCCGCCGAGCGCATCTCCTGCGACAACGGCGCCGCCATTCCGGGGCTGTGGCAGCGCTTCCACCAGGAGGTCGCCGACATTCCGGCGCGGGTCGGTCCCGTCGCCTACGGCGTCTGCTGCAATGGCGACGATGCCGGCAATTTCGACTACATCGCCGGCGTCGAGGTCGCCGATTTCTCCGACTTGCCGCGGCGCTTCGGTCGCATCCGCATTCCCGAGCAGCGCTATGCGGTTTTCACCCACACCGAGCACGTCGCCTCGATCCGCCGCACCGTCAATACGATCTGGAATCAGTGGCTGCCGGCGTCCGGCCTGAAGGCCGCGGATGCGCCGAACTTCGAGCGCTATGACGAAAAGTTCGATCCCGCGACCGGCAATGGCGGCTTCGAAATCTGGGTGCCGGTGCGCGAGTAGCGCGCAACGCTGGCATACCATCCCGCTTGCTTGGCAAGCCCCGGTGACTTTGTCATAACCACGGGCAAATCTTGCGTGTGGGGCCCGTGCCGGACATCCCGCGCAAGTCATAACAAGCAGCCGGGAGGGTCCCCACATGTCCAACGTCCGCGTTCTCGCCACCGACCTCGAATTTCCCGAAGGGCCGGTCGTGATGCCGGACGGCTCGGTGGTGCTGGTGGAAATCCGCGGTCAGCGCCTGACCCGGGTTCACCCCGACGGCCGCAAGGAGATCGTCGCGAAGATTCCGGGCGGCCCGAATGGCGCGGCCCTCGGCCCCGACGGCAAGATGTACATCTGCAACAATGGCGGCTTCTCCTGGATTCCGACCCGCAACATGATCATGCCGGGCCCGCAGCCCGACGATTATCTCGGCGGCTCGATCCAGCGCGTCGATCTACAATCAGGCCAAATCGAAACCGTCGTGACCAAGTGCGGCGAGCACGATCTGCGCGGGCCGAACGATCTGGTGTTCGACAAGCAGGGCGGCCTGTGGTTCTCCGATCTCGGCAAGCGCCGCGCGCGCGAGATGGATGTCGGCGGCATGTATTATCTCAAGCCCGGCATGACCGAGATCGTCGAGATCGTGCACGGCGTGCTGCCGGCCAACGGCATTGGTCTGTCGCCCGACGAGGCCACCGTCTACATCGCGGAGACGCCGACAGGCCGGCTCTGGGCCTATGAGCTCTCCGCGCCCGGCACGCTCAAGCCGCGCGACGTGATCTACCGCGGCGAGCGGGGCAAACCGATCTGCGGCCTCGGCGGCTACCAGATGTTCGACTCGCTGGCGGTGGAGGCGAACGGCAATGTCTGCGTCGCCACCCTCGTCTCCGGCTGCATCTCGGTGATCGCGCCCGACGGCACCCTGGTCGAGCAGGTGCCGACCGGCGACCGCGTCACCACCAACATCGCCTTCGGCGGCCCCGAGCTGAAGACCGCCTATATCACGCTGTCGGGCAAGGGCGAGCTGATCGCCATGGACTGGCCGCGCGGCGGTTTGCCGTTGAATTTTTTAAACAAGTGAGCCAAGCCGTCATTGTACGGCGAGGCAACTCCCAGACCCTCACCCTGAGGAGCGCGCTCCTTCGCGCGCGTCTCGAAGGGCGAGGCCACCAGCGGGGCCTTCATCCTTCGAGACGCGCGAAGACGCGCTCCTCAGGATGAGGAGCAGGCAGTCTGGATTGCTTCGCTTCGCTCGCAATGACGCAAGGAGAGATTTTCTATGCCCTGGCCTGATCCCATCACCCTGCGTGGACAGCACGCCCGTCTCGAGCCGCTGTCGCAACAGCATCGCGAGGGGTTGGTGGAGGCCGTGAAGGACGGCGAGCTCTCGACGATCTGGTACACCGCGATCCCGACGCCGGAGAACGTGGCCAAGGAGATCGACCGTCGCCTGGCCTTGCAGGCCGCGGGCTCGATGCTGCCGTTCACCGTGTTCGACGCCGGCGGCAAGATCGTCGGCCAGACCACCTACATGAACATCGATGCCGCCAACCGCCGCGTCGAGATCGGCTCGACCTGGTATGGCAAGAGCGCGCAGCGCGGCCCGCTCAACACGCAGTGCAAGCTGCTGCTGCTCACCCACGCCTTCGAGATGCTGAACTGCATCGCAGTCGAATTCCGCACGCACTTCTTCAATCACCAGAGCCGCAATGCCATCGAACGCCTTGGCGCCAAGCAGGACGGCATTTTGCGCAGCCATCAGGTCGCGCCGAACGGCACGCTGCGCGACACCGTGGTCTACAGCATCACCGCGGCCGAATGGCCGACGGTGCGGACGCATTTGAATTATCAACTCAACGACAAGCCGCGCTGAGCGGCGCCGAGGCAAGATGGACAGATTCGATTATGTGATCGTCGGCGCGGGCTCGGCGGGTTGCGTGCTCACCAGCCGGCTGAGCGAAGATCCCAACACCAGCGTCTGCGTGCTCGAGGCCGGCCCTTCCGACTGGCATCCCTACATCCATCTGCCGGCGGGCTTCATCAAGACCTTCCACATGAAGAGCATCAACTGGGCCTACCAGCAGGAGGTCGGGCCCTGGACCGGCGGTCGCAGCATCTACGCGCCGCGCGGCAAGACGCTCGGCGGTTCGTCCTCGATCAACGGCCACATCTACAATCGCGGCCAGCGCATGGATTTCGACACCTGGGCGCAGATGGGCAATCGCGGCTGGGGCTATGCCGACGTGCTGCCTTACTTCCGGCGGCTGGAGAAACGCGTGGGCGAGGGCGAGGACACCTATCGCGGCCGCGACGGCAGCCTCACCGTCACCACCATGGATTGGCGCGATCCGCTCTGCGAAGCCTTCATGGAAGGCGCGGTCTCGCTCGGCATTCCCCGCAACCCCGATTACAACGGCGCCATTCAGGAGGGGGTGTCCTACTGCCAGCGCACCATCAATAAAGGCCTGCGCGTCTCCGCCTCGACCGCATTTCTGAAACCCGCGATGAAGCGGCCCAACGTGCATGTGCACACGCACGCGCATGCGACCGAGATCATCTTCGAGGGCAAGCGCGCCGTCGGCGTGCGCTACATGAAGGGCGGTCCTCGCGGCACGCCGGTCGAGGTGCGCGCCAACAAGGAAGTGATTCTGTCCGGCGGCACCTATAACTCGCCGCAGCTCTTGCAGCTCTCCGGTATCGGCTCGCCGGATTTGCTCGGCGCCCACGGCATCCAGGTGCGTCACGCGCTGCCGGTCGGCGAGGGCCTGCAAGACCATTATGCGCCGCGCACGGTGGCGCGCGTCAAGGACATCAAGACCATCAACGAGCTTCGCCGCGGCCTGTCGCTGTGGGTCGAGGCGCTGAAATGGGCCACGACGCGCGGCGGCCTGCTGTCGCTGTCGCCGACCATGGTCTATTGCTTCTGGCACTCCGGCGAAAGCGCTGACAGTTCCGACCTGCAGCTCACCTTCACGCCGGCGTCCTACAAGGAAGGCGTGCAGGGCCAGCTCGAGGACGAGCCCGGCATGACCGTCGCTTCCTGGCAGCAGCGCCCCGAGAGCCGCGGCTATGTCCGCATCCGCTCGGCTGATCCGTTCGCCCCTCCGATCATCCAGACCAATTATCTCGATGCCGAGCTCGACCGCCGCGTCATCGTCGGCGGCATGAAGCTCGCGCGGCGCCTGCTGAAGTCGGCGCCGCTGTCGCCCTATTACGCCTACGAGGATTTCCCCGGTCCCAACATCAACACCGACGACGAATTTTTGGCGGCAGCCACCGAACGCGGCACCACCACCTTCCACCCCGGCTGCACCTGCCGCATGGGCCCGGCGGATTCGACCTGGGCCGTGGTCGACGACCAGCTCCGCGTCCACGGCCTGGACGGCCTGCGCGTCATCGACGCTTCGGTGATGCCGCGCATGATCTCGGCGAATTTGAATGCGTCAACCATGATGATCGCCGATCGCGCGTCGGACCTGATCCGCGGCAAGGCGCCGATGGAAGCCGCGCGCATTCCGGACGCCGCGGTGGCGTGAGGTGCGTAGGATGGGTAGAGCGAAGCGAAACCCATCATCGTGCCGCAAGATCTGAAGGCGCGATGGGTTCGCTGCGCTCTACCCATCCTACAAGATCACGATGTTTATCTTAAGTTGTGCTATCATGAGGCATGACCTCCTATCGGCGCAACTTCGTCCCCGGCGGAAGCTTCTTCTTCACCGTCAACCTTGCTGATCGCCGGCAATCGCTTCTGACGGTGAATATCGAGCTATTGCGCGCAGCTTTCCGCGAGATACGCGAGCGACATCCATTCACGATCGATGCAATCGTGATTCTGCCTGAGCATCTTCACACTGTCTGGGCGATGCCAGAGGGCGATGCCGATTTCGCGACACGTTGGCGGCAGATAAAATCAGCGTTCTCTCGCAATCTTGCGCTTGATGAACCGGTTTCGCTGAGCCGCGCGGCCAGAAGGGAGCGAGGTATTTGGCAGCGCCGCTATTGGGGGCACACCATCCGGGACGAAAAAGACTATGAACGGCACATCGATTATGTGCATATAAACCCGATCAAGCACGGCCTCGTTAAACGAGTGTGCGATTGGCGTCACTCGTCGTTCCATCGCCATGTAGAGCTCGGCATATATCCGGCAGACTGGGCTGGTGATCTCTCAAAGTTCGAGAGCGGTGCTGACTTTGGCGAACCGAGTTGAGTGCGATAATCGTAGGATGGGTAGAGCGAAGCGAAATCCATCATCGTGCAGCATCGCGGACTGCGCGATGGGTTTCGCTGCGCTCTACCCATCCTACAAGACTGCCCGTCGGGCAAAACACCTCGTCACCCTGTCAACCCCTCCCTTCAAAGATATTCCACTTTACCGAAATTCGGAATTGCGGCATAAGTCGAAACAGCCCGGCCCGACGAAGAGGGGCGGTTCGCGAGTCGTTCGAAACGCGGGCCGGGTTGCGGTGGACGCGGCAGCGTCGTGTACGAGAGGTCAAGGGCAGGGCGGATTGCTCTCCGTGAGCCCGAGGCGTCGTGCGGACGAGCGGCGCTGTGTGCGTACGGCAAAACCGTGTGGTCCTGGCCGTCGTTGCTACGGTCAAGCTCTTGCGGAAGCGGCATTCGCGTCAACCGGCGCGGTGTCGGCGACTTTCGCTGGAGTGAGGGAGGCCAGAAGGAACTCGGCTCCCGGGAGAGCACGGCATAAGCCGTCCAACCACTGCGCAGGGAAGGCCGTGTGTTTGGCTTCACCTGTATGCCGCTGTGCAGTTATTTACCCTACCCGCGCACAGCGGACCGTGGGTGCCAGCCGGCACCCGGCCTTCCCTGCGCCCTCTTTGTTGAGAGGTGCGAAGGAGCAAGCATAACTCGGGCGAAATGCGCCGCGAGGATGCGAAGGTGTGTCTGTGATGCCGTAGGATGGGTAGAGCCCTTGCGAAACCCATCACTTGCTTTTCCCGGAAGGAGCCTGATGGGTTTCGCTGCGCTCTACCCATCCTACAAGACGTCGCGGCGACCCTACACTTCCCGTCGGCTCAGAAACGCCAGCCGCTCGAACAGATGCACGTCCTGCTCGTTCTTGAGCAGCGCGCCATGCAGGGGCGGGATCAGCTTTCGCGGGTCGCGCTCACGGAGCTGTTCGACGCTCATGTCCTCGTTGAGCAGCAGCTTGAGCCAGTCCAAAAGCTCCGACGTCGACGGCTTCTTCTTCAGGCCGGGCACCTCGCGGACCTCGAAGAAGATGCGTAGCGCCTCTTCCACCAGGCGCTTCTTGATGCCGGGGAAGTGGACGTCGACGATCCGGGTCATGGTGTCGGCGTCGGGAAACTTGATGTAGTGGAAGAAGCAGCGGCGCAGGAACGCGTCCGGCAGCTCCTTCTCGTTGTTGGAGGTGATCATCATGATCGGGCGCTGCTTGGCCTTGATCGTCTCGCCGGTCTCGTAGACATGGAATTCCATGCGGTCGAGCTCGAGCAGCAAATCGTTCGGGAATTCGATGTCGGCCTTGTCGATCTCGTCGATCAGCAGCACCGGGCGCTGCTCGGCGGTGAAAGCGTCCCACAGCTTGCCGCGCTTGATGTAGTTCTTGATGTCGGACACGCGGGCATCGCCGAGCTGGCTGTCGCGCAGGCGCGACACCGCGTCGTATTCGTAGAGGCCCTGCTGCGCCTTGGTGGTGGACTTGATGTGCCAGGTCAGAAGCGGCGCGTTCAGCGCCTTCGCCACTTCCTCCGCCAGCACCGTCTTGCCGGTGCCGGGCTCGCCCTTGATGAGCAACGGGCGCTCCAGCACGATCGAAGCATTGACGGCGACCTTGAGATCGTCGGTGGCAACATAGTCCTTGGTGCCGGTAAATTTCATCGCGCGTCCTTGTTGATCGGCCCGGGGTGCAATCCCCGTCCGGCGAAGGGAAGGGCCGGTTGAGGCGGCTATTCCCGGTTCGGTCAGGCTTTCAGACCCGTTTTACCAGCGAAAGGATGAGCAGTACAATCGCCGCGCCAATCCCGCCTCGCGGACAATCGCGACCGGGAGCTGGCGGAAGAGGCCAGGTGCCGCCCCTTGACGTTCGGCCCCCGACGGGCAATCTGTCACTCATGTTCCTGCAATTCTTCACTTCTCTGCGCGATGCGCAGGTCCCCGTGACGCTGCGCGAATACCTCACGCTGATGGAGGCGCTCGACGCCGACCTCGCGGACTACACGGTCGAAAATTTCTATTATCTGTCGCGCGCCTCGCTGGTGAAGGACGAGCGCAACCTCGACAAGTTCGACCGCGTCTTCGGCACGGTGTTCAAGGGGCTGGAAAGCCTGCTCGACGCCATGGAAGGCGCCGAGATCCCCGCGGAATGGCTGAAGAAGCTCGCAGAGAAATACCTGACGGACGACGAGAAGAAGCAGATCGAGGCGATGGGCTGGGACAAGCTCATGGAGACGCTGAAGAAGCGCCTCGAGGAGCAGAAGGGCCGCCACCAGGGCGGCTCGAAGTGGATCGGCACGGCCGGCACCTCGCCGTTCGGCGCCCACGGCTACAATCCCGAAGGCGTCCGCATCGGCCAGGAGAAGAACCGCAACAACCGCGCCGTGAAGGTGTGGGACAAGCGCGAGTTCAAGGACCTCGACGGCAATGTCGAGCTCGGCATCCGCAACATCAAGGTGGCGCTGCGCCGCTTGCGCAAGTTCGCGCGCACCGGCGCGCCCGACGAGCTCGATCTCGACACCACCATCCGCGAGACTGCCAATCACGGCTATCTCGATGTCCACATGCGCCCCGAGCGGCGCAACGCGGTGAAGCTTTTGGTGTTCTTCGACATCGGCGGCTCGATGGATGCGCATATCGAGCAGGTCGAGGAGCTGTTCTCGGCGGCGAAGAGCGAGTTCAAGCACATGGAGTATTTCTACTTCCACAACTGCCTCTATGAAGGCGTGTGGAAGCAGAACAAGCGCCGCTTCACCGACCGCACGCCGACCTGGGACGTGCTTCACAAATATCCGCATGACTACAAGATCGTGTTCGTCGGCGATGCCTCGATGTCACCTTACGAGATCATGGTGCCCGGCGGCTCGGTCGAGCACGTCAACGAGGAGCCCGGCTCGGTGTGGCTCGACCGCATCATCCACACCTATCCGCATTCGGTGTGGCTGAACCCGGTGCAGCAGAAGCACTGGGACTATTCGGAATCCACCACCATCATCAAACGCATCTTCGCCAATCGCATGTACCCGATCACGATCGAGGGTCTGGAAGGTGCGATGAAGGAATTGACGCACTAGCTATACGCAACGTCAGTCCGGACGGCCGCGCAGTGGCCGACAAGAGGGAAAACCACATGCCCCAAAACATCACCCGCGGCATCAAGGCGCTGATCGACGAGGCCAATGCCGAGATCGAGACGCTCACCGCCAAGGACGCCATCGAAATCTCCAAGAACGGCGACGTGGTCATCGTCGACATCCGCGATCCCCGCGAGATCGAGCGCGACGGCCGCATCCCCGGCGCGTTCGCCTGCACCCGCGGCATGCTCGAATTCTGGATTGATCCCCAGAGCCCGTATGCGAAGCCGGTGTTCCAGGAAGACAAGAAGTTCGTCTTCCATTGCGCCGGCGGCATGCGCTCCGCGCTGGCGGCGAAGACCGCGAAGGACATGGGCCTCAAGCCCGTTGCCCACATCGCCGGCGGCTACGCCGCCTGGCGTGATGCCGGAGGTCCGACGCAGCAATGGGAGCCGAAGAAGAAGGGGTGAAGGGTGCTTCGCTGTTGCTCCAATCTCCTGCGTCATTCCCCGCGCAGGCGGGGAATCCAGCGGCCTCTCCGCTCAATCACAACCGCCTCCGGATACTGGATCGCCCGGTCAAGCCGGGCGATGACAGCGGAGTTTGATGCGCGCTGCTTCAACCTCGCTCGTGCTGCGCACAAGGAAGAAATCTCATGACCTCCCCCACCGACCCCCTCGTCTCCACCGAATGGCTCGCCGCCCACATCAATGATGCCGACGTCAAGGTGCTCGACGCCAGCTTCAAGCTGCCGGGCGTGCTGCCGCTGCCGAAGGATGATTACCTCGCCGCGCATCTGCCGGGCGCGGTGTTCTTCGACGTCGATGCGGTATCGGACCATTCCAACCCGCTGCCGCACATGTATCCGAGCGCCGAACAGTTCGGACGTGACGCGGGCCAACTCGGCATCTCCAATGCCGACACCGTCGTCCTCTACGATGCCGGCGGCTGGGTCGCGGCGCCACGCGCGTGGTGGATGTTCCTGGCCTTCGGCCACAGCAATGTGCGCATCCTCAATGGCGGCCTGAAGAAATGGCGCGCCGAAGGACGTCCGGTCGAGAGCGGCGAGGTGAAGCCGAAGCCGGCGAGCTTCAAGGCGAGTTACGATTCAAAACGCGTGCGCAGCATGCAGCAGCTGATCGCCAACGTCGAAAGCCGTGCCGAGCAGGTGATCGACGCGCGCGCTGCCGACCGCTTCGAGGGCCGCGCGCCCGAGCCGCGCGCGGGCATCCGCTCCGGCCATATCCCCGGCGCGCGTAACGTGCCTTACAATCAGCTGTTCGACGCCGCGACCGGCACGATGAAGCCGCTCGACGATCTCCGCGCCGCCTTCGCGAGCGCCGGCGTCAAGCTCGATGCGCCGATCGTGACGAGCTGCGGCTCCGGGGTCTCTGCCGGCGTGCTGACATTGGCGCTCTATCGCCTCGGCATCACCGACACCGCGCTCTACGATGGCTCGTGGTCGGAATGGGGCCAAGAAAAGGGACCGCCGGTCGCGACCGGGCCGGCGTGAGCTTACTGGCGCGCGCGCGTGGCCGTTGTCGCCAGCGTCTGCTGTTGACCAAACGGATCAAGCTGCTGCTGCACTTGCTGAGGCGGCGGACGTCGCACGACGCGGTGCCGCTTCTTCGCCTTCGCCCGGCGCTTGATCGCCTTGCCGTCGGATGCGCTGCTGTCGGGCTTGGCCTTCGCCGGAGGATTCTTCCAGGCCGTGGTCGCCGGATCATTCAATGCGGCGAATTTCGCGCTCGCCATGTCGAAAGTGGACGAGGCTGCGCTGGGGGCGGCAAGCGCGGGTCTACTCGCGGGACCGATCAGCGCGGGCTTGGCCTCCGCGATGGATGCGGTGGTATCGGCCGGCGTAAGCGTGTTGCTGGATGCTTGCGCTGTGGCCTCCTCCACCTTGGCGGGTTCGGCGGCCGGGGTGTCAATATAGGGCGTGGCGAGCTGGGCCAGCGTGTCGGCCTCGGTCGTCGGTGCCGCCACCTGCTCGGGCTCGCTCGCGGGCAAGCCGATCGTCGGCACCTGGTCGCGCAGCGACGGTTTGGGCTCGGCCACCTCCGGCTCGGCGCGGAGAGCCGCGAGCACCGGCTGGGCCGGCTCGGCAGCTTGCGCAAACACCTGCTCCTGCGGGCCATTCCGCCAGGAGGGGTTGCTGACATACTGCTCATGGCTCGCCCGCAGCAGCGCGGTGGCGCCTAGGCCGAACACCAGGATGGAGGCTGACAGCAGGATCGCGGCAAACAGGAAGCGAAAGCCGGGAAGCATCGGACGGGTACGAATTTCCGCCCCGGCGGGTGGCGGCCGGGACCCAAGAGCCATCTGAACGCGGTGACGGTACTGCATGCCGCGTTCGCCACGCGGGGATCGGAGCACAAAGAGGAGGCGAATCAGGCTGATTCGACCATATCGCAACGTCTCCGCGCAGTTCCGCAAAATTCGGGCCGAGGACTCCGGCAATCTACGGCGTCACGCGATTTCCGCTCCCGTGATGCAACGGGGCAACTGTGTGCACTTGCATCACAAATCGCTAAATCAGGCACAAATCAGCCTGTCATGTCTTGAATGTGCCGCTATCTTCGGTCATCTGGCCGTTAACGGTCCGGACGGGGCCCGGGGACTATACAAGAGCGATGATGATCAAACATTTTCTGACGATATGCGCTGCCGCAACAGTCGCTGCGGCGGGAACCTCGCTCGCACAGGCCCAGAGCTATCCGGTCCAGCAGGCGCCGAGCTATGGCGCGCCGGCCGAATATCGGCCCGGCGACCGCACCCCGAATTTCGACGCGCTGGAAGATGACGACGACGCGATGCCGCAGGCGTCGCTGCCGCCGCCCGGTCCAGACCCGCGCTACGGCCGTCCGGCTGGTCCGCCGGTCTATTCGGCTGTCCCGCCGCAGGGCCCGGTGATGTCGCCGGATGATCCCCGTTATGGGCGTCCCGCAGGTCCCCCCGTCTACTCAGCCGCGCCGCCGCAGGGTCCCGTGACATCGCCCGACGATCCTCGCTACGGTCGCCCCGCCGGCCCGCCCGCGGTGATCTACGCCGACCGTCCGGCCCAAGGCCCTGCCGGCGACGGATTGCGTCCGCCCGAGGCCGTTGGTGGTCCCGCTGCGACCGGAACGGTCCAGGCTGGCCAGCCCCCGGTCGGTGCCGATGGTCGGCCGATGTCGATCGCTTCGCTGCCGCCCGAGGAGCAGCCTGACGCCGCGCCTGCGCAATTGCCGCAGAACCTGCGCCGTCAGGAAGTCTCGCTCGCGACCAAGGAGCCGGCCGGAACGCTCATCGTCGATACCCCGAACACCTATCTCTATTACGTCCTCGGCAATGGCCGTGCGGTCCGCTATGGCGTCCGCGTCGGCCGCGACGGCTTCACCTGGACCGGCGTGCAGAAGATCACCCGGAAGGCCGAGTGGCCGGATTGGCATCCGCCGACGGAAATGATCGAGCGCCAGCCCTATCTGCCGCGCTTCATGGCCGGCGGTCCCGGCAATCCGCTCGGCGCCCGCGCAATGTATCTCGGCTCGACCGTCTACCGCATCCACGGCACCAACCAGCCCTCGACGATCGGCAAGTTCGTCTCGTCCGGCTGCATCGGCATGCTGAACGAGGACGTCTCGGACCTGTTCGATCGCGTCAAGGTCGGCACCCGTGTGGTGGTGATGCCGGGCGGCCCGCCGCCGGGAACGGCCACCGCATCCGCTGCACCCATGCCCGGTGCCGCCGGTCCGGCCCCGATGGCTGCGCAGGCTGGTCCTGTCCCGGGCACACAGCCGACCGTCGTGCCGCCGCTGCCCGCACCGGTCACCGTGCGCTAGGCGCTTCGCGAAAACGCTGATTGCGAAAGTTTCAGATTGCGAAAGGGCGTGCCGACGGCACGCCCTTTCCGTTTCAGGCCAGCTTCCGCGGCAGCTCGCCACCGCTGGTGAAGGCATCGATCGCATCGACCATCTGCCCGTAATGGATGCGCAAGCCGTCCTCGGTGGCGTAGCCGAGATGCGGCGTCAGCACGAGATTGTCGAGCTTGCGGAAGGGATGGTCGACCGGCAACGGCTCGACCGCGAACACATCCAAGCCGGCGCCCGCGATCTTCCTCTGCTGCAACGCTTCAAGCAGCGCCTGCTCGTCCACGATCGGCCCCCGCGCGGTGTTGACGAGAAAAGCCGTCGGCTTCATCCGCGCGAGATCTTCGCGGCCAACCAGCCCGCGCGAGCGGTCGCTCAGCACCACGTGGATGGTGACGATGTCGGCCTTGGCAAACAGCTCTTCCTTGGTGGCATAGCCCACGCCGGCCTCCTTGCACTTCTCCGGCGTCAAATTCGGGCTCCAGGCGATCACGTTCATTCCGAACGCTTTCGCAATGCCCGCCATCTTGCTGCCGAGCTTGCCGAGCCCGACGACGCCGAGCGTCAGCCCCTCGATCTCGACGCCGGCAAAGCTCTGCCAGGGCTCGCCCGCATGCATGCGCGCGTTCTCGCGGCCGATGCCGCGGGTCAGCTCCAGGATCAGGCCCATTGTGAGCGGCGCGGTCGGATCGCGCGAATATTGCGTGCCGCCGATCGTGACGCCGCGCGCCTTCGCGGCCTCCATGTCGATCGAGGCGTTGCGCATGCCTGATGTCAGCAGCAGCTTCAGCTTCGGCAGGCTCTCGAACAGGCTCTTCGGGAACGCGGTGCGCTCGCGCATCGCGCAGACGATCTCGAAATCGGCGAGCGCGCTGGCCGCGGCCTGCTCCGAAGCGAAGGGATGGCTGAACACGGTGACGTCGATACGGTCGGAGAGTTTCGGCCAGTCGGCGACATCAAGGGCGAGGTTGAAATAGTCGTCGAGAATTGCACAGCGCAGCCGCGTCATCAGCGTTCATCCATGGCGAGAGGTGGAACCAAGCCATGGTTGCGCGCAATCCCGACCGTGCGCAAGCCGTTCGCGTCTTCAAAAATCCGATAGGCGATAAGGGCTCAGAGGTCGCGGGGCTTGAGCCGGAACGGCGCATTCATGCCGTGCTTGGCGCGCCAGGCGGGGCCGGGGCCGCGCATGTAATGCAGCTCGGGCCGGTAGGGGTTGAAGGCGGTGGCGAAGAAGCGCTTCCAGAAGCCCCGGACCTCGGACACGAGTCCGGACGTGTTCCCGGCACTGGCAGGAACGGCGATGGAGTGGGTCTCGATCATGGCCATGACGCTGTCTCGCTGTGCTCCCGTTCATTCTGAGCGGGTGGCGCTGTTTCCGCGCGAAACCGAGCTTTGGCCTGATTTATTAAAAGATGGTTTCAATTGTCCGGATCGGCGGCCGGATGGTATCCGCACCGTATTCATCCGTGGTGAACGGAGGGAAAACATTGCCCTTTGGGGGCGGGATCGCTACATCGGCGGCAAGCAAATTTCCTCAAATCGAAGGTATTCGGGACCGATGGCGCGCCAGTTCATCTACTTTATGCAGGGCCTGACCAAGAGCTACCCGACCCGCAAGGTGCTCGATAACATCCATCTGTCGTTCTATCCGGACGCCAAGATCGGCGTGCTCGGTGTCAACGGCTCGGGCAAGTCGACGCTGCTCAAGATCATGGCCGGCCTCGACAAGGAGTACAACGGCGAGGCCTGGGTCGCCCAGGGCGCCCGCGTTGGTTATCTCGAGCAGGAGCCGCATCTCGATCCCACGCTCTCCGTGCGCGAGAACGTCATGCTGGGCGTCGCCAAGCAGAAGGCCATCCTCGATCGCTACAACGAGCTGGCGATGAACTACTCCGAGGAGACTGCCGACGAGATGACCAAGCTGCAGGACGAGATCGAGGCCCAGGGCCTCTGGGATCTCGACAGCAAGGTCGACCAGGCGATGGACGCGCTGCGCTGCCCGCCCGACGATGCCGACGTGTCGAAACTCTCCGGCGGTGAGCGCCGCCGCGTCGCGCTATGCAAGCTGCTGCTCGACCAGCCCGAGCTTCTGCTGCTGGACGAGCCGACCAACCATCTCGACGCCGAGTCGGTGTCGTGGCTGGAAGGTCATTTGCGCAACTATCCCGGCGCGATCCTGATCGTCACCCATGACCGCTACTTCCTCGACAACGTCACGAGCTGGATTCTCGAGCTCGATCGCGGCAAGGGGATTCCCTACGAGGGTAATTACTCGTCCTGGCTGCAGCAGAAGCAGAAGCGGCTCGAGCAGGAGGGCCGCGAGGACGCTGCGCATCAGAAGACGCTGGCCCGCGAGCAGGAATGGATCGCGTCCTCGCCGAAAGCCCGCCAGGCCAAATCCAAGGCGCGCTATCAGCGCTATGAAGATCTGCTGAAACAGGCGGGCGAAAAGCAGACCCAGACCGCGCAGATTACGATTCCGGTGGCCGAGCGCCTCGGTCAGAACGTCGTCGACTTCGAGGCCCTCAGCAAAGGTTTCGGCGATCGCATGCTGATCGACGATCTGACTTTCAAGCTGCCGCCCGGCGGCATCGTCGGTGTGATCGGCGCCAACGGCGCCGGCAAGACCACGCTGTTCAAGATGATCACCAAGCAGGAACAGCCGGACAAGGGCACCATCACGGTCGGCGAGAGCGTTCATCTCGGTTATGTCGACCAGTCGCGCGACGCGCTCGATGGCAGCAAGAACGTGTGGGAGGAGATCTCCGGCGGCAACGAACTGATCCTGCTGGGCAAGCGGGAAGTCAATTCACGCGGCTATTGCTCGTCGTTCAACTTCAAGGGGGCCGACCAGCAAAAGAAGGTCGGTGCGCTCTCCGGCGGCGAGCGCAACCGCGTGCATCTCGCAAAAATGCTGAAGTCCGGCGCCAACGTACTGCTGCTAGACGAACCGACCAACGACCTCGACGTCGACACGCTGCGCGCGCTCGAAGAGGCGTTGGAGGATTTCGCCGGCTGCGCCGTCATCATCAGCCATGATCGCTGGTTCCTCGATCGTATCGCGACCCACATCCTGGCCTTCGAAGGCGACAGCCATGTGGAATGGTTCGAAGGCAACTTCCAGGATTACGAGAAGGACAAGATGCGCCGGCTCGGCCAGGACAGCATCATTCCGCACCGCGTGAAGTACAAGAAGCTGACGCGGTGACCTCGGCATGATGCGGCGAGCGCTCATAGCTGCGGTGATTACTATCACCTGCGGCCTGTCGCCCGCCCGCGCCACCGATGCCGCCTTCACGCAGTTCATCGCCTCGCTATGGCCGGAAGCGCAGGCCGCCGGCGTGTCGCGCGCGACGTTTGAGCAACAGACGCGCGGGCTCGAGCCTGATTACAAGCTGCCCGATCTGATCCTGCCGGGACGGCCCGCAACGGGTGCGCCGTCGCAGGCCGAGTTCGTGCAGGTGCCGGCCGACTACGTCAGGGAAGCCTCGATCGCGCGGCTTGCGGGCGAGGGGCAGCGGCTGCTGCAAAAATATCGGCCCGCATTGACTGAGATCGAGAAAAATTCCGGCGTGCCCGCCACCGTGATGCTGGCGATCTGGGGCCGCGAGACCGACTATGGCCGCTACACGCTGCCTTACGATCTCGTACGCGTGCTGGCGACGCAGGCCTATGTCGGCCGCCGCAAGGACACCTATCGCAACGAGTTCATCCTCTCGCTGAAAATTCTCGGCGACGGCGTGGTGACACGCAAGGACATGCGCTCGTCCTGGGCCGGCGCGACCGGGCTCACGCAGTTCCTGCCCTCCGAATATTACAAGCACGGCGTCGATTTCGACCATGACGGCCGCATCGACATCTGGCATTCGGTGCCGGATGCGCTGGCCTCGGCCGCGCAGCAGCTCGTCAACAAGGGCTGGCAGAGCGGCCTGCGCTGGGCCTACGAGGTGCAGGCGCCGGCCAAGGTCGATTGCACCAGCGGTGTGCCCGAGGTGACGAAGCCGATCGGCCAATGGCTGCGCGAGGGCTTTGCGCCGGTGCGTGGACAAAAGCTCAGTGCCGCCGAGCAGGCGCAGCCGGCCTCGCTGCTGCAACCGGAAGGCATCTACGGCCCGTCCTTCCTGACCACGAAGAACTACTTCGTCATCAAGGAATACAATTTCTCCGACCTCTACGTGCTGTTCGTCGGCCATCTCAGTGATCGCATGACGAGCCCGCTGTCGTTCGCGACGCCGTGGTCCGCCTCGAAGCAGCTGCGTACCAAGGACGTCGAGGCGATGCAGCGTGGGCTGACGCGCGCCGGGCTCTACAAGGACAAGATCGACGGCAAGGCCGGCATGCAGACGCGCGCTGCGCTCGGCACCTACCAGAAGTCGGCGGGCTTGAAGGTCGATTGCTGGCCGAGCGAAGAGGTGTTGCGTTCGATCCAGGCGGCGCGATAGCGCGTCAAAAGAAAAAGCCCGGCCGAGAGACTCGGCCGGGCTTCGATCGCGGCGCTTATGAGCGCCATGCGATCAGATCAGTAGCAAACGCGAACCGGGCGGACGGCCCAGCCGTAGCCATCCCAATAGCGCTGGCGCTGCCAGTAGCAGGGGGGCGGCGGGGGCTCGGCGACGTAAACCGGACCACCATAGGCCGGACGGCTCGATGCGATGGCGCCGCCGACGATGGCGCCGCCGATCAGGCCGGCTGCGATGCCGGCGCCGACGCCGTCATGGGCCTTCGCGGACGGAGTGGCGGTGACCAGCGAACCGGCGACCGTCGCAACCGTGAGGGCGGCAACTAAAGTCTTCTTCATGCTCTTGGCTCTCCTGGGAGATGGGCTCCCCTTGTTAGAGGCGCCCGGGTTTCAAAGGTTCACGCACACGCTGATGGAAGTGACCTTGCAGCTAGGAAGCGCGCAAATGGTCAATCCACGGTAAACGCACACGGAGCTGTGACGAGAAAAAGCGGTCTTTTTCAGGCCCCGAGATGAACGGCGCATCCGGAATGAGCCGGCTTGGCGCGCCTCAGCCACAGACTCTGACGCGACGGACGCGCCAGCCGTAACCGTCCCAGAAGCGCTGCTTCTGCCAGACGCAGCCGTCTCCGTAATAGTCGTCAGCGACGTAGCCCGGACCAGGCGCGTAATAGCGTGGCGGGTAGTAACCTGGGCCATAGCCCGGTGCGTAGCCGGGACCAGGTCCGTAATAATACGGGGAGGCCAGCGCACCGCCGACAATGGCGCCACCAACGATCCCGGCCGCCACGCCTGCGGCGACACCGCGCTGCGCATGAGCTGGTGTACCGGCCGTCAGGGCCAGGATGGCGACGGCAGCAACCGCCAGGAGCGACTTCTTCATTGGCTTGACCTTTCGCACAATCACGCGGAACTCTTTCGTAACAGAGTTCCATACTTCGTTCGAATGATCAATGAACGGCATCTTTGCCGGTGACGACCAATTGGTATCGACCGCGGTCGCCAGGGAGGCGAGGATGGGCAACGCGATGATGAATGCATTGATTGCTGCTGGGATCGTCTTCGCGATCGGCTACGGCTGGATTGTCCATCTGCAGAACCGGGGCCAGCGGCGCTCCCGCGCCGGAGCCGGCGGCGGTGACAGCTCCACGGTCACGAGTGACGGCTTCTCGCCAGGGAGCTGGTTTTCCAGCGACAGTTCCGGGAGCTCGACCGACGGCGGCAGCTGTTCCAGCAGCGATGGCGGTAGTAGTGGCGGGGATTGCGGAGGCGGAGGCGATGGTGGTGGGGGCGATTAGGTCCCGCGCGATCCTGAGCCAGCGCAACACCTTATTTTAGAGCCGTTCTAGGCTGTTCCCGGGCCAGTTTGGAATAGCTTCAAATTCTGCTTTTTCCTTTTGCATCCGGCCGGCCGCTTAAATATCGATGATGGCGCATCACCCAAGGGCCTGCCGCTTCCATGATCGTTTGTTCCTGTAACGTGCTGAGCGATGACGACATCCGCGCCGCCGTCGCCGAGTCCGACGACGCCGTGCGCCATGCCAAGCAGGTCTATGGATGTCTCGGCTGTAGCGCCGAATGCGGCCGCTGCGCGCGGACGATCAAGACCATCATCGACGAAGCGCTAGGCCCGTGTGCCCAGTCCTGCTGCTCCGGCTGCCCGCACAACCACACTGTGGCCGCCAATGACGAGACGGCCGAGCCCGTCCAGTTTGCTCTCGCGGCCTGCTGAAAACTTCCGCAACCTCGCCTGAGCTTTTCCCGGCTGCGTCCCCGTAGCCGGTTGCCCTCGTGTTTAAACTGACTTAGAAGCATTCTAAAATCGGTTAGGTCCGATTTGGACGCAAAATCTGGAGTGCATCATGCAAGGCGACGCAAAAGTCATCGACTATCTCAACAAGTCACTGCGTCACGAGCTGACTGCGATCAACCAGTACTGGCTGCACTATCGTTTCCTCGACAATTGGGGCCTCCTCGACATGGCCAAGGTCTGGCGCAAGGAGTCCATCGAGGAGATGGAGCACGCTGACAAGCTCACCGCGCGCATCCTGTTCTTCGACGGCTTCCCGAACATGCAGGTGCTCGATCCCTTGCGCATCGGTCAGAACGTCAAGGAGATCATCGAGTGCGACCTCGCCGCCGAGATGAGCGCGCGGGCGCTCTACCAGGAAGCGGCGACCTACTGCCACGGCGTCAAGGATTACGTCACGCGCGATCTGTTCGAGAAGCTGATGAGCGACGAGGAGCACCACATCGACTTCCTCGAGACCCAGCTCGACCTGATCGGCCGGATCGGCCTCGAGCTCTACACCCAGAAGCACGTCGGCGGCCTCGAGGGCGAGGGACATTAATTTGGCGCGTTAGCGCCGCCAACACTCCCGTTTCGTCCCGGCCTCGTGCGCAATTGCGCACGAGGGGCCGGGTCGACAGAGCAGACGTCAGCTACAACTGCGTCTTGTAGAGCTCTTCCACGATCGCCTGACTCTGCGGCTCCCCAAGGCCGGTCTGCTCGTAGACCACCTCGACGATGCTAGGCATCACCGAGCGCTGCACTTTCTCGGGCGACCACAGCTTCGAGCGCATCAGCGCCTTGCCGCAGTGGAAATAGACTTCGCTGACGGCGATGTTCAGCACCGCGCGCGGGGGCTTGCCGAATTCCACCATCGCGGCGAGCAAATCCGGATCGGCCGACAGCGTGCCGCGGCCGCCGACGCGTAGCGTCTCGTCAATGCCGGGGACGAAGAACAGCAGATGCACGAAGCCCGAGCCCTCGACGACATTGCGAAAACTGTCGATCCGGTTGTTGCCGGAGCGATCAGGCATCAGCAGCTGGTTGGGGCCGGCGACGTGGACGAAGCCGATGCCGCCGCCGCGCGGTGATGCATCGACGCTGCCGTCCGCTCCCGATGTCGCGAGCACGCAGAACGGCGACATCTCGATGAATTTCTTCGCATGCGTATCGATCGCGGGGCGCGCTTTCGCGATCACGCGCGGGCTCGGCTGGGCATAGAGGGTGGCGAGGTCTTCGGCGCAAAGATCGGTCACGAAGGTCTCCCTGATTGGATGCCTGAGAATATCATCTCTCGGCCCGATCGCTATCCCCCTTGTCGCGCCGCCACGGCCAGTCGATCACGCCAGCACAGTAGAGGGCCCACCAGATCAGGACCGGCTGAAGCGCCAGCCGCGGTCCGTGGTAGAGCCAGCTGTTGGGGAGGGGCGGAAGGTCGATGCCCTCTAGGGCATGCTTGATGTTTGCCGGCCATACGCAAAGCGCATAGAGCGCGAGCGCGACGCCCGCCCACCAGCGCAGCGGCTTTGTTACCAGTGCAATCGCGCCTGCCAGCTCGCAGACGCCAGTGATGAGGATGACCTGCGTTGCAAACGGAACCCAGGCCGGCGCGATCGCAAGCAGCTTGTCGGGAACCCGAAGATGCGCGATGCCAGCCGCGATGTAAAACGCCGCCAGCATAAAGCGCATCACAGCGCGCGTTCTGTCGTTTGCAGGAGCCATCGGCCGAACTAGCATGCGTGGCGCCGAGGCGCTATCGCGCGCTACACCGCATCCGCCGGCACGAAGCAGCTGATGATGATGGTGCCGCGGTGGTGGACGTACCACACCACGGCCTGGCCGACCGGATTGCCGCTATCGCGGATGATGGCGCGATCCGGCACCACCATCCACTGCCCCTCGATCGGCACCCAATAGGCGCCGTCGCGCACGTCGTATTCGGTGCGATGGCCGTCGGAGATGTCGCAGCAGGGAACGCCATTCGGCGCCATCACGCTCTTGAACCAGGCGCGGATGTCCGGCGGAACGTTGTCATACTGACCGTTGTCGAACGCGAAGGCGACGCCCGTCAGCGCTATCGTCGCGGCCAGCCAAACGCAAAATGCGAGCCTGTACATGCGATCCTCCTCATCGCGTGTCGTGCCATCGGCGCGCGATTTCCCGCGCCTCGATTCGTAACGTTGAGGGGATTAAGCCCGAGCTGTCAGCGCAATGCATGCTCAAATAATATGCGGCGCCGGGACGCCGCATATGATGCATCGCGATATGGCGGCGAGCTTGGCAATCCTACATCGTTCGCTGCGGCGCGGTTTGGAGAAACTGCTGGACCTGCTCGCTGTAGAATTTCGCATTGCCGGTGGTGCCGTGGCCGCGCGTCTCGGTGCTTGCCTGGATCAGATAGAGACGCCCGTTCTTGACCCGCTTCATCGCAGCGTCGGTGATGCCGGTCTCGGGCGGGTTGCGCTCGTCGTCGGCGGAATTGATCAGCGGCGCTTCGATTCTCTCCAGCGTCTCGCCTGCATTGTAGTCATGCGAGGATTCCCACTGGTAGACGAAGTCGTTGGCATCTGCCGAGATCGGCATGGCCAGCCGCTCGTCGACGATCTTGTCGGCCTTGGCCGCGGTCGGGGCCTGCGCTTGATAGGCCAGCGTTCCGCCGATGCTCGCGATGCCATAGGCGGTGATGGCGTATTTCATCATGCGCGGCTGGCTGGTGTAGTTGCCGCCATTGTAGTCGGGATCGCTGCGGATGGTGTCGAGCATGATCCGCCGCAGCATCCAGTTGCGCGACGCCATCTCCGTCGGCTGCGAGGCCATCGGGATCAGCGCGTCCATCGCCTTCGGATATTTCTCGCCCCACAGCCAGGTATGCATGCCGCCCATCGAATTGCCGATGACGAGCCGCAGGTGCTTGATCCCGAGCCCTTCCGTCACCAGGCGATACTGCGCCTCGACCATGTCGTCGTAATCGTATTTCGGGAAGCTCGTCTTCATCCCGTCGGACGGCTTTGACGATTTGCCATGGCCGATATTGTCGGGGATGATGATGTAATATTTGGAGGCATCGAGCGGCTCCCCCGCGCCGAACAGCTCGCCGGCAAAGGCGGCCGATAGCATGCTCGCGCCCGAGCCGCCGGTGCCGTGCAGCACCAGCACCGGCTGGCCGCTGGGCTCGCCGATGGTGGTGTAGTGCAGCTTCAGCTCCGGCATGGTCTCGCCGGTGTGGAACTTGAAATCCCTGGCGATCCAGTCGCCCTGCTTGGGCGCCGGGTAGTCGGCCGCCAATGCGGATGTCGAGATGGCCGACAACGAGACGGACAACAGGATGGCTGACAGCGCCGCGCAAGAAGCTTTCATGTTCCTCTCCCCATGCGGCTCGTATTCGGCCGCGTTGCACGGAACTTAGCAGAACTGTCCGGAAGGATGTAGGATTTCGCTGTCGCCGATCGTCTTTGAGGGAAACATCGGGAGAGACTGCATGTGCCGCAACATCAGGACGCTGTTCAACTTCGAGCCGCCGGCGACGGAGGATGAGATCCATGCCAGTGCGATCCAGTTCGTGCGAAAATTGTCCGGCTTCAACAAGCCGTCGCAGGCCAATGAGGCGGCCTTCGACCGCGCAGTGGCGGAGGTCTCGGAGGCCGCGCGAAAACTGCTGACCTCGCTGCATACCCACGCGCCGGCACGTGACCGTGAGGTCGAGGCGGAAAAGGCGAAGGAACGCTCGCGGCTGCGTTTCGGTTAGGCGTCTCGAACGTCCCTTCCGTGATCTGGCTCACGGTGAAAGCGGTCTCAATGCGCGATGCTGTTCGCCGGGGTTTTGACAACCCGGAGAACCACCATGAGCCACCCCCTTCTTCCCCTGAAAGCAGGTGCCATCGTCTTCACGCTGCTATGGACCGCGTGGATGATGTGGTGGAGCGGCTCGTTCTCGAGCGCGGACGTCGCGATCCTCGCCTTGTGCGGCGCGGCAGTCGGTTATCTCTGGTACCGGGCCA
This sequence comes from Bradyrhizobium sp. 21, assembly GCF_023073335.1. GTDB lineage: Bacteria > Pseudomonadota > Alphaproteobacteria > Rhizobiales > Xanthobacteraceae > Bradyrhizobium. Next base: position 408,415 of record NZ_JADPJG010000032.1, on the reverse strand, counting down.
TGCGCTGGCAGTTCGAGCGCATGGGCATGCTGCCGCGCAGAGACGATGCGTCGAGGGCTTCCTGATCCGGGCTCGTGTCCCGGACGCGGTGCAACGCCGCAGAGCCCGGACCCAGGAATTGCGGCCGCACATCGCTCGGCAACATGGGCCCCGGCTCAGCAGCGCATCACTACGTGCTGCGCCGCGTCCGGGGCACCGAGGTAACCGCTACTCCTTGTGGCCGTGCTTCTTCTTTTTCTTCTTTTTCCGGTGATCGTCGCCTTCGCTGCCGTCGTCCTCGTCATCGAGGGTCGCCTCGTCGGTCTCCTGCACGGCGGCCTCCAGCGCCTCGCGCTCGGCAGCTTCACGCTCGCGCTGGCGGCGGCGTTCGTCCCAGGCATCGAAAAGCTGATCGAGCCATGGCAACACTTGTTCGATCGAGGGCAATTGGCCGGGGGGACCGGCTTCGCCGCGTGGGCCTTGCGGGCCGATGGGGCCCTGCGGTCCTGCTGCTCCTCGCGCTCCGGCCTCGCCCGGCTTGCCCGGCAGGCCAACCTTGCCCTGCGGTCCGGCCTTTCCGGCCGCTCCAGGCTTGCCCTGAGGTCCCGGCTTGCCGCGCCCGCCGTCCGGTCCCCGCTTGCCCGGATGACCCTGCGGTCCCGGCCGCCCCGGTTCGCCCTGCCGTCCGCGCGGTCCCTGAGGTCCTTGCCGCTTTTGTTCGTCTGCCACGCCACTGCTCCCTCTCGCGGAAGCAAGCTACTTAGCGGCGTTTGACGACAGCAGCAATTCCGCACGGGCATCGCGCAGGGCTTGATCAACACCATTCGGCGGCACGGATCGTCCTCGCGTCGTCACGCCCTAGTCGTGATACGCGGGCACCTCGATGCCGGAGGCCGCATAGATCCTGATCTTGTTGCGCAGCGTGCGCACCGACAGGCCGAGCACGCGCGACGCGCGTGTCCGGTTGCCGTCGCAGCGTGCGAGCGTCTGGAGCACGAGCTCGCGCTCGACCTCGTCGACGGTCGCGCCGATCAGCAGCGGAACGATCTGGTTCGGAGCAAGGAATTGCGCGCCCGGTTCGGACGCAGCGACATGAACAGTGGTCATCAACACACCTCCCGATCAACGCCCGCTTCCGTCTTTGGAAGCGGATCGAGAACCAATGATCCCCAAGCCGTAGATCTACGGTGGGCGGGTTTGGTTAACGAAAGGTTAATCGCGGGCGATCGCACCAATTGACCTCAGGAATACCCCGAAGCCGCCGCGATTGGCACGAGATGCATAGCGATGCGGGCCGATCTCGCTCGACAAATTCGCTGTCATGGCCCGCGAAGGCGGGGCATCCAGTATTCCAGAGATGCCTGACGTCCCACGAGAAGCCGCGGCGTACTTGATCGTCCGCCTTCGCCGACGATGACACCGTCTATGTCGATAGATGACTGCCCCGCACTCACACCGTCCGGTATCCGCCGTCTACCATCACGATCGTTCCGGTGACGTAGGCTGACATATCCGACGCAAGGAAGATCGCGGGACCCACGATGTCCTCGGGCTTGCCGGTGCGTGCCAGCGGGGTGTGATCGACGAAGGCCTGCACCAGCGCCGGATTGGTCGCGCGCACATTGGCGTTGATGTTGGTCTCGATGAAGCCCGGCCCGATCGCGTTGACGCGCACACCCTCCTTGCCGAGTTCGACCGCGAGCGCCTTGGTGAAGCCGAGCACGCCGTGCTTCGAGGTGGTGTAGGCCGCCGAGCTCGGCGTGCGCAGATGCACGAAGGACTGGATCGAGCCGATATTGACGATGCGGCCTTTGCTGGTGCGCAAGGGGCTGAGGAACGCCTGCGTCATGTTGAAGACGCCGTTGAGGTTGAGCGAGATGATGTCGTTCCAGTCCTTCGCCACCGTCTCGGTGTCCGCGGTGAAGGCGTTGCGGCGGGTGATGCCGGCATTGTTGACGAGGATCGAGACCTGTCCGACCTTGTCGGCGACCTGCGTGGCGAGCGCAAAGCAGTCCTCACGCTTGGTCACGTCGAGCGCAAAGCTCTCGGCCTTGCCGCCTGCTTTCCGGATCTCCTGCGCGGCTTCCGCGACCGTGTCGGCGTTGACGTCGAGCAGCACGATCCGCGCGCCCTCGCGGGCGTAGCCGGAAGCGATGGCCCGGCCGATGCCGGAACCGGCGCCTGTGACGACGGCGATATGGTCTTGGAGGAGAGGCATGGGCGTTTCCCTGACGTTTGTTCTAAGCGTTGGCGGCAAGCCTAATTGAAAGCGCAAGCGACGGAAACGTCGCGCAGCGCTCACGACTTATGCAATCGCGGCGTCGCAGCGCCTCCCGGCGCATGTGGCAAAGATGCCACGGCCCGGCACGAAGATCGCCAGTTCGTACTTGTCCAATTCGTCGTCGCCTGTGTCCAAGAAGTTTGGAGCCGTTGGCCTCACATCTCGTCTCGCAGCGGCGATTCCGTGTGTCGACGAGGAAATTGGGCGCATGAAGAAAGTGATTTGCGGAAGTGCGGCGTTGATCGCAGTGGCGGTGGCGGGGCCTGTCCTGGCTGCCGATATCGGGACCGCGCCCGCCTACAAGGCCCCATCGGCGGCGGCGTCGAGTTGGGGCGGCTTCTATGCCGGTCTTGCACTTGGCTTCCGTGCTTCGCGCGCCGACGCCACGACGACGTCGGAGACGGTCGCCGGCGCCCCGCAGAATCTGGCGGACGGCCGGCCGACAAGCGCGTCCTTCGACGGGCTCGGCGCCCGCACCAGTGCCTTTACCGGCTTCAACTGGCAATTGGCGCCGCAATGGATTGCGGGTCTCGAAGGCGATGTCGGCTTCGCCGATCAATCTACCACGCGCCAGTCGCTGGCTTTCTCGCCCGGCTTTCTCCGTTTTGCCTTGCCGACCGACAGCCTGACCGCGAAGACCGATTGGGACGCCAGCCTGCGTGCCCGTCTTGGCTTCCTGCTCACACCCGCCACCCTGGCCTATGCGACCGGTGGCGTCGCCTGGCAACGCAGCGAGATCAGTTCGAGCTGCATCAGCACCGGTTGTCTCGGCCTCGGCTTTTCGCCCGCCGTGATTTCCGCTTCGCGCGTTCAGGCCGGCTGGACCGTCGGCGGCGGCATCGAGACTACCCTCGGCGGCAACTGGTTCGCGCGCGCTGAATATCGCTATGCCGATTTTGGCGCTGCACCGTTCACCATTGCTCGAACCGCCATGCCCGCTTCGGGCTTCAATCCGACCGCCGATAATTTCGATCTCAAGATGCAGACTCACACCGCCTCGTTCGGCGTGGCCTACAAGTTTGGCGACCCGATCGTGGCGGGAGCGCAGACAGCGCCGATTGCCAAGGCGCCTCCGATCGCGATGTCATGGACCGGCCCCTATCTTGGTCTTGGTTTCGGCGCCCGCGCGCAGCAGGTGGATACGGCGGCAACGTCGGAACTGTTTGGCATTGCACTGATCCCGCTCGAGAAGAACACCGTGCCGTTCAACGGCACAGCCTTCCGCGCCAGTCCCTATGCCGGCGTCAACTGGCAATTCGCTCCCAACTGGGTGGCCGGCCTCGAGGGCGACGCCGGCTTTGCCGACCGGACCGTCACGCTGAGCGGATACCCGGTGTCGCCGGCGTTTGGCACCTTCCACGAGAGCGCCGATTCCCTTGTGCTGAAGACGACATGGGACGCGAGCCTGCGCGTCCGGTTTGGATTTCTGGTGACCCCGGAAACGCTGCTGTTCGCGAGCGGCGGCGCCATTTGGCAGCATGACGAGCTGACCTCGACCTGCGGCAGCGCTCCCTGTCGGCGCACGTTCAGTCTCACGCCGTCCGTGATCGCGAACTCCACGACGAAACTGGGCTGGACCCTCGGCGGTGGGCTAGAGACGGCGCTCGGCCATCACTGGCTGGCGCGCGCCGAATACCGCTTCGCCGATCTCGGCACGTCGACTTACGCCATCAGCCGAACGTCGACCTTCGCGCCAGCCAACACCACCGACACTTTCGACGTCACGCTGCGCACCCACGTGGCGACATTCGGTCTCGCGTACCAGTTCAACTGACCGGTGCCGGGTCGCTTGGCGGTGTCGGGCGGGGTGACCCGACGACGGCGATATGGTTAGCGAGAATGCCACGACAATTTCCTCCCGTTTTCGCTTCTAAGTTTCATGAAAGGCTAACCCGAAATTAAGGGGTCGGAAACGGCGGCCTTGGCATACTGATCCTCATTGCTAAACGTTGCGCGCATGATGGAACGGCTTGAATCCTGGAAACTCGCACTCGAGCGCCTGCGGTCGGCGGACGGCGACGATTGGGCCGAGGCGGGCCGGCTCGTGGCCGAGATCGTGCGGATGAGCACCGATACCATGCTGCGCCAGGCGGCCGAGCAGGCGCTCCCGGTGCTGCGCCAGGCCGTGGACAATGACGATCACAGCGTCACGCTGGCGGCCCGGCGTCGCATCGGCGTGGTCCTCGATGTCGTTCACGACCTGACCGCGCCGCGCTTCGGCCGCCGCAACGCCATGCCGAAAAAACTGTCCAGCGAGGATCGCGCCCGCAAGGTGCTCGGCCTGCCGCTCGCCGTGCAGCTCACCTGCGAGGACATCAACCAGGCCTATCGCCGCGCCGCCAAGGGCATGCACCCCGACCGGGGCGGCAGCGCGGAAGCGTTCATCGACCTCGCCGCCGCGCGCGACCTCCTGATCCATCCCGGCGCGCACAAGGACGCGTGAGATCGCAACCGCTCAGCTCTTGTTGACGCAGCTCGGATAGGGCGCGGCTTCGCCCGGTACGATCGGGCAGAGCTCGATCGGGCTGAGCGCGCGCAAACGGGCCTGCCAGCGGTCGTCATTCACCGGCGGCTCGTCGCTTTCGGGGCCGCGTTCGGCCCACTGGATGGTGTAATAGTCCGTGGTGCCCTTCAGCGTGATCAGCAGCGCGGTCTCGCTGTGGCGGGTCGGGCCACTGTCGACGCGGCCGCAGCCGATCACGGCGGCGAAACCTTCAAAGCGGCCGAATGTCATGGCGCCGAAGGGCTTCGCCGCAAAGCTGTCGGGACAGGCCGATTTGAAGCCGCCCGCGATCGAGCCTGCGAACTTGTCGGGCGATGCGGCTGGCGTCAGCGTCATGCCCTTCTCGCCTGTGACCGTGATCATCTCGGTCCAGCGCTCGGGCGTCTCGCCCTTCAGCACGGCCTCGCGGATGTAGTGGCCGTCCCCGGTGTTCTCGACCACCACGGAAAAGTTCGACGGCATCGTGAAGCTGACGAGCTGGCCGAAGACCGGCGAGATCACGCGGAAGGATTGCGGGGCCTGTGCACGCGCCGTTGCGGCAAGCAGGAGCGATGCGGCGAGAATCGTTGCTGTCGTCGTTGCACGCATCGATCTGCTCCAAAGTCGCGAGGCAAAAAAGAGATCGGGCAGGGACGCTAGCATCGCTTCCTTGCCCGATCCTTGTCGTCCGCCGATCGAATTCTTACCAGCCACAATGGCGCTGACACTTGGGCGTGGTCGGAGGGCTGTGGCCGGCCAAAATGTGAGTAGTTCCACTCGCCGGTCAGGTTCAAAGTGCGCGCGCGCGTTTGCGGCTGGAACCGAGGCCGTGGCTGCAAAAGAAAAGGGCGGACCGCTTGCGCGACCCGCCCTCAAAATATGATCTGTCGCGTAAGGCTTAGAGCGTGCAGCGGCGCTCCGCGCGCAGCTTGATCTGGAGCTCCGAGGCGGCCGTGAAGGTCGGGAGCGGCTTGCTGACGACCTTGTAGGTCGAGACGCCCCACTGGAACGGCTTGTACTTCAGGTCCTCGTTCCAGACCTGGCAGATGCCGGTGTTGTCCCAGCGGATCACGTAATAGCCGACCGCCGCTGAGGCGGGCACGGCGAACACGGAGGTGGCGATGCCGGCAACGGCACAGAGGGCGAGAACGCGACGCATGAAATATCTCCTGATGGGAACGTGAGAAGGAAACTGGTGCGGCAAATCTGCGCGGCTGGCAAGCGGGGCGGCGGCCGTTCACGGATATGTCAGCCGTTTGTCGGCCGTTCGCACGACCCTTGGTATCCCGCTGTTATCCCTCGTCTATCCTTTGGCCAGCGAGGCCACCGCCTCGATCTCGATCAGCATCTTCGGATCGGGCAGCGCCTGGACCACGCAGGTGGTGCGGGCGGGGTAGGGCGGCGGGCCGAAGGCGCCGGCATAGAGCGCGTTCATGGCGGCGACGTCGGCGGCGCGGGTCAGGAGCACGTTGACCTTGACGAGATCGCGGACACCAGCGCCGGCCTGTTCCAGCACGCGCTTGATGTTGACGACCACGTTGGCGAACTGCGCCTCGAAGCCGTCAGGCAGCGCGCCATTGGCGTCGAAGCCGGGAATGCCGGAGACGAACAGGAGATCGCCGGCGCGCGTGGCAAAGGACAGCGGCGGCGCCTTGACGTGCGGCGGGGGCGCGAAATGCTGGATCGGCATGGATCACCTCGGATCGACGGCTGGATGCGCAAGCGTAGCGGCAGGCCGGGGCGCCTCCAACAAAAAACGCGAAAACAACCCCATGCACAGTAGGCATCCAGCGGGAATTATTGATGTTTTTTTGGCTTCGGGAAAAGCAAAATTATCGCTTGCTCCGTCGGGCAAAACAGGGGCAGAATTGGCATGATGGCGGGTGAGCGTCTTATCGCGCCCAACTCCGCCGTCATGCCCCGCGAAGGCGGGGCATCCAGTACGCCGCGGCCCATCGATTGAATCACAACCGTCTCGGAGTACTGGATCGTCCGGTCAAGCCGGACGATGACAGTCGAGCGTGTGCTACAGACCGCGATTCACGCCCACCCCATCATGTTGCCGCCGCGATGCATCGGATACATTCGCCGCGTCTGATTCGTTTCCCTCCCCAGAACATAGCCCCCGGAGCCACAAATGAAGATCGCATCCACCTTCCGCGCCGCGCTGCTCGGCATTGCCGCCCTGGCCGGGCTCTCGACCTCGGCGCTGGCCGACGGCGGCACCGTGGTGCTGACGATCTACAAGGCGGGCTGGATCATCGGCGGCTCCGGCGGCTCTGGCGTGATGAACTTCCGCGGTCGCGCCTATTCGCTCTCGACCGGCGGGCTCGACTACGGCCTCGTGTTCGGCGGCTCCAAGACCGTGCTGCGCGGCCGCGTCTCCAACATCAACCGGCCCTCCGACATCGCCGGCGTCTACGGCGCCGCCGGTGCCGGCATCGCAGTGGGCCGCGGCGCGCGTGCAATCGTCCTGACCAACCAAAAGGGCGCCGTGCTCGAGCTGTCCGGCACGCAGGTCGGCTTGATGGCGAACGCGGATCTCAGCGGGCTCGCGATCACGATGCGGTAGGGGCTTGTGCGTGAGGTGGGCAAAGGCGCGTAAGTCGTTGCCCACCCTGGCCGTGTTAGACCCTCATGGTGAGGAGGCGCGCAAGCGCCGTCTCGAACCATGCAGGCCCGCGTCGCCCGCAGCCATCCTTCGAGACGATCGCTTCGCGATCTCCTCAGGATGAGGTCTGTGGTCGTGGCGTTACCGCTTCATGAATCCGCTCGCAATGCGCGACGAGATTGGTCTGCGCATCGACGAACGCCTTCAGCGGCGTCGGGATGGGGAAGTAATAGATGTTGGCGATGAAGCCGTAGATGCCGGCATCGATGCTGGCAGGCGTCGCGCCGTGGACGAAGCCGGCCGCCGGCACGATCTCCGCCAGCACTTGCAGATCGGCGAGGCCCCGCGCGTAGGCCTGCTCGGGCGTGTAGCGGCCGATGCCCTGGTAGTGATAGCGCTGCGCGTTGTAGGCCTTGGCCTTCTCGAACCCCGCCGCGTCGATCTGCTTGTGCTGCGCCATGAAGGCGTCGCGGAACGCCGGGTAATAACGTTCGTCCTTCCAGCGCGAATACGACATCACCCAGTAGAGGTCATCCAGCATGCGCGTGACGAAATGGTTGGTTCGCCGCTGCTCGGCTGATAGCGCCGCATCGATGCCCAGGCGATATTTCGCGATCGCGTGCGCGATGATGGTCTCGCTGTCGCCGATGGTCTCGCCGTCGTCGACGACATAGGGCAGCTGCCCGCGCGGCGCGGCGGCGGCATCGAACACATGCTCGTGCACGAACGGCACGCCGGCGAGCTTTAGGAAGGCATAGACCTTGAGGCCGTAACCGTTGTTGTCGGCGACGCCGAACAGTTCTGGATAGGAATAGAGGGTCAGCATGGGACACGCTCCTCAAGCTGAAGTCGTATCGCCGCAGTGACGCCCTTGCAACAGTCTCGCGCTTTGCGCGCCGCCTCCCTCGGCGGACGATCGGCATCGTCGCGGGTTTGCCCCGACAACGCCACCCGGGATTGTTATACTCCGCATCCCCGTGACGTCAGCGACGGTGACCCTATGGCGAGAGACTTGGAAGGCAAGGTTGCAGCCGTGACCGGGGCTGCGTCGGGCATCGGATTGGCCAGCACCGAGGCGATGCTGGCCGCGGGCGCGCGCGTGGTGATGGTCGATCGCGACGAGGCCGCGCTGAAGGCGCTCTGCGACAAGCACGGCGACGCAGTGATGCCGCTGCTGGTCGACCTGCTCGACCCAAAAGACTGCGCAACGCTGCTGCCGCGCGTTCTGGAGCAGGCCGGTCAGCTCGACATCCTGCATGCGAATGCCGGCACGTATGTCGGTGGCGATCTGGTCGATGCCGACACCATGGCGATCGACCGGATGCTGAACCTGAATGTCAACGTCGTGATGAAAAACGTGCACGACGTGCTGCCGCACATGATCGCGCGCCGGACCGGCGACATCATCGTCACCAGTTCGCTGGCGGCGCATTTTCCGACGCCGTGGGAGCCGGTCTATGCGTCGTCCAAATGGGCGGTCAATTGCTTCGTCCAGACGGTGCGGCGCCAGGTCTTCAAGCACGGCATCCGAGTCGGCTCGATCTCGCCAGGCCCGGTCGTCAGCGCCCTGCTCGCGGACTGGCCGCCGGAGAAGCTGAAGGAAGCCCGGGACTCGGGAAGCCTGCTGGAGGCCAGCGAAGTTGCCGAGGTCGTGATGTTCATGTTGACGCGGCCGCGCGGCATGACAATTCGCGACGTGGTGATGCTGCCGACCAATTTCGATCTCTAGTGTGTAGGATGGGTAGAGCGTAGCGAAACCCATCGCCCGGTTTGCGGTCGGGCAGCGTGGTGTTCGGTGCGGTCGAACGGGCGCGCCCTGCTGCTCCAGTTGATGGGTTTCGCTTTGCTCTACCCATCCTACCAACTACGCTATCAGCTCTTCGATGCGGCGATGAAAACCGCCAGTTGAGCGTCGAAAGCGCGCCTGAAGGCCGGCCGCGCTTCGCCGCGGGCGACATAGGCGGCGATATCTGGATAGTCGTCCAGCAGGCCCGACGCGTTCAACCGGCGCAGCACCGTCACCATCATCAGATCGCCGGCGCTGAACGCGCCGTCGAGCCAGTCGGCTTCGCCAAGGCGGCGGGACAATTCGCCGAGCCTGACACGGACGCGATCCCTGAGCATGGGCAGCCGCTCCGCGTACCAGCTCTTGTCGCGCTCGAACAGCATGGCCATCCCGAGCTCGACGATCGGCGGCTCCAGCGTGCTCAGCGCGGCAAACATCCACGCGATCGCGCGCGCCCGGGCGTTCGGATCGGTCGGCAGCAGCCCGGCATGGCGCTCGGCAATATGGAGCACGATCGCGCCGGACTCGAACAAGGCGAGATCGCCGTCCTCATAGGTCGGAATCTGCCCGAACGGATGCAGGGAGAGATGCGCGGGCGCCTTCATGTCCTCGAACGAAACCAGACGCACGTCGTAGGGCTGGCTGACCTCCTCGAGCGCCCAGCGCACCCGCATGTCGCGAGCTTGTCCGCGGCCACGGTCGGGTGAGCTTGCGAAGGCGGCGATGGTGGGCATGTAGGGGCTCCGGGGTTGATCGCGTTCTGCGTTCGGAGGACGAATGGAATGAATGGATTCCGACAGGTTAATGGGTTTTCGTGGACCCCGTAGCTCGCATGAGCGATAGCGAAATGCGGGGCAGCTGCCGGCCCCGGGTGTCGCTATCGCTCATCCGGGCTACAAGAAAATCCCGCCGCCAATGTCGGATCGTTGTCTCCTGCCTCGTCCTTGGAACATCGGCGCGCCGCCGCGCGCCCGCCCGAGGCAAAAGGATATCCGTTCATGACCTCCATCACGCCGTTTCTCTGGTTCGACAACAACGTGCCGGAGGCCGTCGCCTTCTACAAATCGGTGTTCCCCAACGCCAGGGTTGAGACCGTCAGCGACTTCATGGCGGTGTTCGAACTCGAAGGCCAGCGCTTCAACGCGCTCAACGGCGGGCCGCAATACAAGTTCAACGAGGCGGTGTCGTTCTTCATCAGCGTGGAGACGCAAGGCGAGGTCGACTATTTCTGGGACAGGCTCGCCGCCGACGGCGGCGAGGAATCCCGCTGCGGCTGGCTCAAGGACAAGTTCGGCCTGTCCTGGCAGGTGATCCCGTCAGCGCTCGGCCGCTACCTCGGCGATCCCGACCGCAGCAAGGCGAACCGTGTCATGCAGGCGATGATGCAGATGAGGAAGATCGTGATTGCGGATCTGGATCGGGCGTATGCGGGGTGAGGGCTGGGGTTGCCGTGCCCCGGACGCTGCGCACTGCGCCGCCCTTCGCGGCGTGGTGCGCTGCAGAGCCGGGGCCCATGCCGAGTGCGCACCCGAGCTTCTGGGTCCCGGGTCTGCGCTGCGCTTGCCCGGGACACGAGAGCATGTGAAATCCGAGACCTTCCCGCCTATTTCGTCCCGGCGATCCAGTTCCCCAGCTCCCGCCACGGCTCCAGCGTCCAGTGCCCGGATGCAGCGCCTGATGGCGAGGGCAGCACGAATATCTCCGGCGAGCTCTCGTCGCGTGGTTGCCGCCCCAGCGCAATCCCACTCGATGGCCTGCCATAAAACAAGCTCGCCGCCTTCTTGCTCGTGAACGCAATCGTCCTCGGGCGAAACTGTTCGATCTTGGCTTTGAATCCCGGCACGTCGATCGTCTCCGCCGCGATCTGGTGATCCATCCCCGCGCCCGACTTGGAGAGATCGGTGAAGCCGATCCCAAGCGCGATCAGCGCTGCGAACTCGCTGGGCTGATAGCGGCGCGGCGTGATCCCGGCCTCATGTAGCGCGCCCCAGAAGCGGTTGCCGGGATGGGCGTAGTAGTGCCCGAGTTCAGCCGAGCGCGTGCTGGCCGCGGTGCCGACGAAGACGAGGCGGAGGTTGGGGAGGAGTTGGTCGGGCAGGCGGTGAACGGCGGAGGCGGGCACGTCAATTATCCACGTCGGTAGCCCGCATGAGCGGAGCGATATGCGGGACGGTATAGACCTCGGATGCCGCTGCGCTCATCTGGGCTATGCTTGCTACCCCTATGATTTGGGGGTTGGTCTCGCGACAACCTCACGCGCTCTGCTCATGTCGGCTTGGTAAATAGCGTTGAGGCATTGCCCGTTTGAGAGGTCGAGCTGAAAAGGAACCCAGGCGTCCTGGATAGGAGTCCATGCCTCGCCAGATAGTTCCAGCCCGCTTCTCTTGAGACCACGAAAGCCGTCCCAGGAAACTCGTGGACTGTGCCATTTGGTATTGTCCGCAGCGATCGCGCAGAAATCAACTATGCTGCGAAACACAACGGACTTCTCTTCTTCGAGAACAAAGATCTCCTCGATTTGAGCCCCAATACGGTCGCGCAAGGTGCGTGTCTCGGGATCGACGACAACGGCTTCGCCCATCGCGATAACGATTACGTCGCTTCCGTTCGGATGACGCAGAACCGAACTGAATTTGGTCAATCCACCAAGAAAATTACCAACCCACGGTTCCGAATCCGATGGATAGAAGCGAACAACTTGGCCCTCGCGCCATTCGCGAGGGCCGTTCTCCGTGAACGATACGGCTGGGGGGCCGTACGGCGGTAATCCAGGTAGGACTTCAAACCGCATAGTGAGCACGCCGAGTTAGAACGTCGTTCACAACACCCGATTACTCTCCTTCACCTTCTCCGCATCCAGATACAAGTTCTCGCCCATCTCCTTGAACTTCGCGCTCATCTTCGCCATGCCGTCTTCGGCGGTCCCGCTCATCGACATCCCCACGCCGTTCGGATCGTTCAGCGTGGCCGCATAGTCCCGCACGTCCTGGGTGATCTTCATCGAGCAGAATTTTGGGCCGCACATCGAGCAGAAATGGGCGACCTTGTGGGCTTCCTTCGGCAGGGTCTCGTCGTGGAAGTTCTTGGCGGTCTCGGGGTCGAGGCCGAGGTTGAACTGGTCGGTCCAGCGGAAATCGAAACGGGCGCGGGAGAGCGCGTCGTCGCGGAGCTGGGCTGCAGGGTGGCCCTTGGCGAGATCGGACGCGTGGGCGGCGATCTTGTAGGTGATGACGCCGACCTTGACGTCGTTGCGGTCGGGTAGCCCAAGATGCTCCTTCGGCGTGACGTAGCAGAGCATGGCGCAGCCGAACCAGCCGATCATGGCCGCACCGATGCCCGAGGTGATGTGGTCATAGCCCGGCGCGATGTCGGTGGTCAGGGGCCCGAGGGTGTAGAACGGCGCTTCGCCGCACTCCTTGAGCTGCTTGTCCATGTTGATCTTGATCTTGTGCATCGGCACGTGGCCGGGGCCTTCGATCATGACCTGGCAACCCTTCGCCCACGCGATTTTTGTCAGCTCGCCGAGCGTTTCGAGTTCGGCAAACTGCGCGCGGTCGTTGGCGTCCGCGATCGAGCCCGGGCGCAGGCCGTCGCCGAGCGAGAACGAGACATCATACTTGCGCATGAGGTCGCAGATCTCGTCGAAATGGGTGTAGAGGAAGCTTTCCTTGTGATGCGCCAGGCACCACTTCGCCATAATGGAACCACCACGAGAAACAATGCCGGTGACCCGGTTGGCGGTGAGGTGGATGTAGGGCAGGCGCACGCCGGCGTGGATGGTGAAATAGTCGACGCCCTGCTCGCACTGCTCGATCAGGGTGTCCTTGTAGAGCTCCCAGGTCAGCTTGACCGGATCGCCGTCGCACTTCTCCAACGCCTGATAAATCGGAACGGTGCCGATCGGCACCGGTGCGTTGCGCAGGATCCATTCGCGCGTGGTGTGGATGTTGCGCCCGGTGGAGAGGTCCATCACGGTGTCGGCGCCCCAGCGGATCGCCCACACCATCTTCTCGACCTCTTCCTCGACGGATGAAGTCACTGCCGAGTTGCCGATATTGGCGTTGATCTTGGTCAGGAAGTTGCGGCCGATGATCATCGGCTCGAGCTCTGAGTGGTTGATGTTGCAGGGAATGATGGCACGTCCGCGCGCGATCTCGCTCCGGACGAACTCCGGCGTGATGAAGGCGGGAACCTCGGCGCCAAAGCTTTCGCCGTCGGCAAGGGCTGCTTCCGCGCGCTCGAGCTGCTCCTTGCGGCCGAGATTTTCGCGCGCGGCGACGTAGATCATCTCCTTGGTGATGATGCCGGCGCGGGCGAATTCGAGCTGGGTGATCTTGTGGCCGTCGAGGCCGCGCAGCGGCTGGTGATAGGCCGAGAAGGCGCGCGCGGCCTTGTCGGTGGAGACGCTGCCATTGTCCTCCGGCTTGATCTGGCGGCCCTGATATTCCTCGACGCCGCCGCGCTCCAGCACCCAGGCCTTGCGACCGCGCGCGAGGCCGGCGTTGACGTCGATGGTCACGCTCGGATCGGTGTAGGGGCCGGAGGTGTCGTACACCGGCAGGTTCGGCTCGCCGGCGCCTTCGGAGAGGATGATCTCGCGCAGGGGCACGCGGATATCAGGCGCGGCGTCGGGCGACGCGAAGATCTTTCGCGAGGAGGGAAGGGGGCCGGTGGTGACGGCGGGGACGGTTTTTTCGGGATTGGAGCGGATGTTCATGGGATCCTCCTTAGTTCGTTGGCGTCGCTGCGCGAACGTCGATTACAGCTGTCATCCCCGCGAAAGCGGGGATCCAGTATTCCAGAGACTGTAGTGGGATGCGGAAAGGCCGCGGCGTACTGGATCGCCCGGACAAGCCGGGCGATGACGCGAAGTGTGGGGAGAGTGTAAGGTGCATCACGCGGCCTCCGCGGACAGGCCGAGCCATTGCCGTACCCGCGCATCCGGGTCGGCATTCTGGGTGATGTCGCTGACGACGGCGATGGAATCCGCGCCTGCCGCAAAAATCTCCGCGGCGTGCTCGAACTTGATGCCGCCGATCGCGACCAGCGGAATGGGGCCGATGAGTTTCTTCCATTCCGTGATCTTTGGAATGCCCTGCGGTTCGAAGCGCATCGACTTGAGCGTGGTGAAGAAGATCGGGCCCAGCGCGACATAGTCGGGTTTTGCGGCGAGCGCGGTCGCAAGCTCGTCCTCGTCATGGGTGGAGATGCCGAGCGACAGGCCGGCCTCGCGGATGGAGTTGAGGTCCGCGTCGGCAAGGTCCTCCTGGCCGAGATGCAGGTACTTTGCACCCGCGACAATCGCCGCGCGCCAATAGTCGTTGACGACGAGCCTGGCCTGCGTGCCCTTGGTGATCGCCAGCGCGTCGCTGACCATCTGGAGCGACTGCGAATCGTCGAGGTCCTTTGCGCGCAGCTGGATGGTGCCGACGCCGAGCCTGGTCAGGCGCTCGACCCAGGCGAGGCTGTCGACGACGGGATAGAAGCGATCAGGATACGGCATGCCAAAAAGGTGTCCCAACGACAGGAGTGGAGGGGGAGGCGAAGTCGCGGGCGTTCATCAGCCCGGCTTCGTATGCGGTGCGGCCGGCATCACAGCCGAGGCGGAAGGCGTTGGCCATGGCGACGGGATCGGCGGCTTTGGCGATGGCGGTGTTGAGCAGCACGGCGTCGTAGCCGAGCTCCAGCGCCTCTGCCGCATGCGACGGCGCCCCTAAGCCGGCGTCGACCACCAGCGTGATGTCGGGCAGCCGCTCGCGCATCAGTTTCAGCGCGTCGCGGTTGGTGATGCCCTTCGCGCTGCCGATGGGAGCGGCCCACGGCATCACCACCTTGCAGCCGGCGTCGACCAGGCGGTTGGCGACCGAGAGATCCTCGGTGCAATAGGGGAACACCTCAAAGCCGTCCTTGATCAGGATGGCGGCGGCCTCGACCAGACCAATGACATCGGGCTGCAGCGTGTCGTTGTCGGCGATGACTTCCAGCTTGATCCAGGACGTGCCGAACAATTCGCGCGCGAGTTTTGCGGTAGTCACGGCTTCGCGCACGCTGCGGCAGCCGGCGGTGTTCGGCAGCACGGTGACGTCGAGCTCGCGGATCAGATTCCAGAACGCGTCGCCAGTTTTGCCGCCGGCGGATTCGCGCCGCAGCGACACCGTGACGATGTTCGAGCCCGAGGCACGGATCGCGCCTTGCATGATCGCAGGCGAGGGATAGAGCGCGCTGCCGATCAGCAGGCGGGAGGCGAAGGTCTTGCCGTAGAAGGTCACCATGAAGGTGTCTCCGCGAATTCAAATGTCGTCCCGGCGAAGGCCGGGACCCATACCGCGTGATTTGTCTTGGGGCACTCTGGCAATCGCCGTCCGTCCAATGAACAGCGGTGGCTATGGGTCCCGGCCTTCGCCGGGACGACGTGGATAGCGTGTGCCTTCATCCCGCTCACCCTCCCTGCCGCGGCGTGATGATCTCGATCTCGTCGCCCGCCTTGAGGTGGGTCTCGGCCCAGCGGCTTTTCGGCACGACGTCGTAGTTCAGCGCGATCGCGAAATGCGTGCCCTCGTAGTCGAGCTCGCTCAGCAGCGCGTCGACGCTGGCCGAATTTATCTCGCGCTGCTCGCCGTTGACGATCACAAGCATTGGACGATCACGCGCATTGCATCACCTCATTGTCGATCTGGCCGCGCTCGACAAAGGCGAGCGTCAGCTCGGCAAGCGCCGGCGCGATCAGGAAGCCGTGGCGGTAGAGGCCGTTGACGGCGATCTTGTCACCGCGAACACCGATGCGCGGCAGATTGTCGGGAAAAGCAGGGCGGAGGCCGGAGCCGAATTCGACGATGCGGGCCTCGCCGAAGGCGGGATGCACGGCGTAGGCGGCACCCAAGAGCTCCAGCGCCGAGCGCACGCTGACGCCGGTGTCCTCGGCCTCGATCGAGGTCGCGCCGAGCATGAACAGATTGTCCTCGCGCGGGATCACGTAGAGCGGCCAGCGCGGATGGATCAGCCGCACAGGGCGCGCCAGCTGCACCTCGCTGGTCTCGATCAGGATCATCTCGCCCTTGACGCCGCGCAAGTCCGGCTGCTCGTCGCGCGCGGCAAGGCCGCGGCAGTCGATCACGATGCCGTCGAGATCCCGTGCGGCGACATCGCTTCCGAACTTGATGGTGCCCCCGGCGGCGCGGATGCGCGCGTGCAGTTTCGGCAGCACGCGGCGCGGCTCGACATGGCCTTCGGTCGGGAAGAACAGCGCATCGCGGAAGCGGCCTTCCAGCGACGGCTCGAGCTCGGCGAGGCCTGCGGCATCGAGCCGGCGATGGCCCTCGGTCATCCGGGCGAAGCGCTCGAAATCGTTGCGCTCGCGCGGATGGGCGACGACGAGCGAGCCGTTGAAGGGCGTGTCGGGCAGCTCGCGCCGCCAGATGTCGAGCGAGCGCAGGCCGAGCCTGGAGATGATCGGTTCGGAAACCTCCGCCTCGCAATAAGGCGCGAGCATGCCGCCGGCCCAATGGCTGGTGGCATCGGTCATGTCGGCGTCACCGCGCTCGTGCAGGGTGACGACGTGGCCGGCCTGCGCGAACAGCAAGGCCTGCCAGGCGCCTGCAATGCCTGCGCCGATAATGGATACCGGGGAATCCGGTCGCTTGGTCGTCTGCAACATCCCTGTCCCTTCGCCGGCATGACCCGGATCAGGTTCAAAGGGTCACCGCGGTCCTGGGCCGGCTTGCTGACGTGCAGGCTTGCCCATTTAGCGGTATCTCAGCTCCTCCTCGGAGCACCCCTCGGAACGGCTCTAATGTAGGCCAGTGACGGGCTGTGTCAACGCATGTTGCCGGGAACCCCACCGATCGTGCCCCGGACGCGATGCAGCGTGCCCCCTTTGCGGCGTGGTGCGTGGCAGAGCCGGGGCCCATTTGTGCGCGTGGCCCTGGGTCCCGGGTCAGCGCCGCGGCGCTTTGCGCCGCAGCTTGCCCGGGACACGAAGGCTACTTCAGGGCCTGTGCCCGGGCGTTGCGGACGCGCTGGGCGAGCTTCCGGTGCGGCACGGTACCGAACATCGGCTGCGGATTGCCGTTCGGCTCGAGCCAGGGCTGGCCCATACTGGGCTCGCCCATATTGGCGACCTGCATAGTCTCCTGCCGCTGCCGCTTCGCGGCGTAGTAATAGCCGCCCGCGAAATAACGCACGGCTCGGGCGTGATCGCCATTGGCGGCGTGATAGGCGCCGGCCAGATACTTCACGGCATAGGTGAGGTTGGTGTTGGGGTCGCGCAGGCCTGCGGCATCGCCGGTGTAGCCGACCCCGCGGGCGGTCGCGAGCTTGATCTGCATCAGCCCGATGGTGCCGCCATGGCCGACCAGGCCGGGCTGGTAGCGGCTCTCGCGCATGATCACGCGGTGCACCAGCGCTTCCGGCACGCCGTTGGCGCGCGCATGGGCCGCGACCATCTCGGAATATTCGGCTTCGCCCGCGAATGCGGCCTGGGGCAAAATCAGTCCGGCCGCGAGCAGCGCGGCAACATGTAAGATTTTCATCGAATGTCCCGGACGTCCCTGAGTAACCTGCCCCCGGTGCCGTTAGGCCTCCCGAACGCGGCGATGATGTGACCAAACGCCGCCGTTAACTTTTTCGGGGCGCCGAGCCGCTGTGACGACTCAAAGGTGGCGCAGGAGTTCCATCAGACGGACAACCCGCGACAGCACGCCTGTCTATTCGCGCACGCATGCGAAAGCGAGTATGAAGCGGCCAGCGAATCGGGAGAGGTGCCATGACAAAAGCAACCATGGTCAACGTCACCAATGGCGATATCCCAACCCATGAGATCCCCAGACAAAACCCCTGTGCCCAATGCGGCACGCCGATCGCCCAGCCCGACTGGATCGAGCCGGGTGAGGGGCGCGTCTCCTACCTCTGGACCTGCCACGCCTGCGGCTACCGCTTCGAGGCGATCGCGATCTTCGACGAAGTGCCCATCGCGCACCCGCCGCTTGCGGCCTGAAGCTAAGCCGCCAGCCGCGGCTGTTGCCACACCGGCAATTGCATCCGCACGATCAGCCCGTGCGGCTCGCGGTCGTGCAGCGACAGCTCGCCGCCATGGGCGACCGCGATCGCGCGCGCGATCGACAGGCCGAGCCCGAAGCCGGTGGACTCGTCCATGGTGCGGGCGTCGTCGCCGCGCACGAACGGCTCCAGCATCTCCTGCTTGCGTGCATCCGAAATGCCGGGACCGTCGTCCTCGACGTCGATGACGAGCCTGGTGCTCGATATGTCGAGGCGGATCGTCACCTCGGCGCCGAAGCGCACCGCGTTCTCGACGAGGTTGGTGACGCCGCGATGCAGATCGTCGGGCCGGCCCGCGGCGGCCGCAGATTGCGGGCCGTCATAGTGCACGACATGGCCCATGTCGCCGAACTGGTCGGCGATGAGCTGCAGCGTGCTCGCGATGTCGACCAGCGTCACCGCCTCGATCTGGCGGTCGTTGCGCAACAGCGACAGCACGGATTCCAGCATCGAGCGCATCTGGTCGAGATCGATCAGCATGCGCTTGCGGTTGCCTTCGTCCTCGATGAACTCGGCGCGCAGGCGCAGCCGCGTGATCGGTGTGCGCAGGTCGTGGCTGATCGCGGCCAGCATCCTGGTGCGATCCGACATCAGCCGCGCGATCCGCTCGTGCATGCGGTTGAGCGCGCGCGCGACCGAGCGGATCTCCTCCGGGCCGCGCTCCGGCAGCGGATCCGCCGTCCCGTCCAGGCTGAAGCTTTCGGCCGCTCTTGCAAACGACGACAGCGGCGCGGCGAGCGCATGAGCTGCCCATACGCCGAGCAGCGTCACGCTGATCACGGCAGACAGCAGCGTCGATATCAAGGGATTGCCCCAGAACCAGCCCGGCCGCCCCCGTTCGATATGGCCGGCGATCGTGGTGCCGTCGGGCAGCTGGATGCCGGTCCGGGACGAGCCGCCGTTCGGCGCCAGCGTGACGACCTTGTAGCCCTCACCGAGATGGCGGCGCATGCCGTGCAAATGCGGGCCCTCGCGATCGCCGGCGGCCGTCACGGAGCCGGGCGCGATCGCTTCGACCCGCAGCTCCGGAAAGGCGCGCGCGATGTCGGCGAGAAGGCGCGGCCGCTCGCTCGCGTCGGCCGCAGACAGCAGCAGCGCCGCATTGACGAGTTCATGCTCGCTGTCGGGCGGTGCCGCCGCGCGGTCCGGCCGCGTCATCAGAAAACCCGCCGTGATGATGACATGAAGCGCGACGATCGACACCACGACGAGCGCGGCGATCTGGCCGCTGATGCTCCTGAGATGGAAAAATCCCAAAAGCCGCATGTCAGATGCTCAAGGCTGCCGCGACCGCTTCCGTTCTTAGCGCTTCAGTTCTTGGTGTGAACAGATAGCCGCCGGAGCGCACCGTCTTGATCATGGTCGGGTCGGCCGGATTGGGCTCGATCTTGCGGCGGATGCGGCTGACCAGCACGTCGATCGAGCGCTCGAACGAGCCGGTGCTGCGCCCCTGCGTGAGGTCGAGCAGGCTGTCGCGCGACAGCACGCGGCCGGGCCGCTCGCAGAAGGTTCTGAGCAGATCGAACTCGGCGCTGGTCACCGCGACGCGCGCGCCTTCGGGATTGCGCAGCTCGCGCAGGCGCAGATCGATGCGCCAGCCTTCGAAGGCGAGCGTGCTCGCGCCTTCGATCGAGCTCGCCGCTTGTGCGGACGCCTGGCGGCGCAGCACCGCGTTGATGCGGGCGAGCAGCTCGCGCGGGTTGAACGGTTTCGGCAGATAATCATCCGCGCCCATCTCGAGGCCGACGATGCGGTCGATGTCCTCGCCGCGTGCGGTCAGCATGATGATCGGCGTCTGCGCCTCCGCGCGCACCTTGCGGCACAGGCTGAGGCCGTCCTCGCCGGGCAGCATGACGTCGAGGATGATGAGGTCGATGCGGTGATCGGCCATGGCGCGCGACATCTCGCGGCCGTCGCTCACGGCGGTGACGTTGCAGGCGTTGTTGCGCAAATATTTCGCAATCAACGTCCGGGTCTCGCGGTCGTCTTCGACGACCAGGATGTTGGGATTGGGAATGGCCATGCGCTTTGTTTGTCCAAGATTCGGGCCAAAAGGCGAAGATTTTTGTTTCAGATTATTTCCATGGCTCCTGTCGCAACACCGGGACATTCCCGGGCAGTGGAGCGGCAAGCTCTCGTTAAGGCGGTTAACCATACCGTGGCGTGGTCACGCAAGAAACCCCGCAAAGAAACCTCGCAAAATCCACGGAGCCATCATGACCTCGATTTCGGCGGCCTCCGCCGGTAACCACCAGTCGCCGTTGCAGCGGCTGCAGCAACAATTGCAATCGGAAGTTTCCGCCGGCACGGTCTCGTCGTCGGACCAGTCGGCGCTTTCGACGGCGCTGACCGACATCGACAAAGCGCTGCAGCAGAGCCGATCCAGCGACCAGTCGAGCGGCGCGCGTCCCTCCAAGGACGACATCAAGTCGAAGATCGACGACCTCATCTCGAACGAGGCGTCGAACGGAACGCTGACCTCGGACCAGGCCGACGAGCTGAAGAACGTATTCCAGTCCGCCTTCGCCAATGGCCCCGGCGGTGCCGGTGGTCCCGGCGGTACGGGCGGGCCCCCGCCCGGTCCGCCGCCGGATGACAGCTCTTCGGATTCGTCGTCGACGGACCCGATCAGCAACACGTCGACCACCTCCACCACGGCCGATATCCTCAAGCAGTTCCTCGAGGCGCTGCAGCAGTCGCAATCGTCGGCGTCGTCCTATGGCGCCAGCGGCAGCTCATCCAGCAGCTCGGACCTCTCCGCACTTCTGATCGACTACAAGAGCTGACCCGAGCGACGCCAGGTCGGCGCGTTCCGCGCCGCGATCATGCTTCACCCACGGCGCGTGACCCACGGCGCCTGAGCGTCGGCGAGGAACGCTGCGCTGCAAAACGTTCCTGGGTGACTTAGGAACCATCGCAGCGGGATTCCGGGCTCGCCCCGCGCGACGAAATTGCAGCATGCCCGGAACTGTGAGTGATCAGCGCTGTTTTCTCCGGACAAGTTTTTCTGCCGAAGGAGAGGACAACATGTTGATGAAATCGATCGCCGCCGGCCTTGCCGGCACCGCGCTTCTTGCCACAGTTGCGTTTGCGCAATCGCCGACCGCCACCACCGACAAGGCGCCGGCCGCGGCCGCCACGACGACGACCACGAGCGCCTCGGGCCAATGGCGCACGTCCAAGATGGACGGCATCAAGGTCTATAATGACGCCAACGAGAACATCGGCTCGATCAACGACCTGCTGACGGACAAGAGCGGCAACATCAAGATCGCCGTGATCGGCGTCGGCGGCTTTCTCGGCCTGGGCGAGCATCTGGTTGCCGTGCCCTTTGACAAGCTGAAGTTCGTCAACGAGGCCGTGGCCTACACCGGCACCGGCACCAACCCGGGCGCCAAGCCCGCCGCGACCACGACGACGGGCGCTGCGACCGGCACCGACACCACCAGGCCCGCGACCACCAATACGACCGCCACGTCTTCGTCGAAGTGGTATCCGGACCACGCCGTGTTCAATGCGAGCAAGGACGAGCTGAAGAACATGCCCGAGTTCAAGTACTCGGAGTAATTCGGCTCTAAGCGCCTAAAACGAAGCGCGCCCGGTTTTCACCGGGCGCGCTGTCGTGTCTTTCGTCATTGTGAGATGATGCCCCCTCACCCTGAGGAGCGCGCTCTTCGCGCGCGTCTCGAAGGGCGAGGCCCAAGTGGAAGTTCTGGGCCGGGCCTTCATCCTTCGAGACGCGCGAAGACGCGCTCCTCAGGATGAGGAATTGGCGCCAGCCGGTCAGGGGTCGGCTAGTTTCCCTTCACCAGCGGGCAGCCGCCCTTGTCGAGCGGGCGGAAGGCCTCGTCTCCGGGCACGGTGGCGATCAGCTTGTAGAGGTCCCACTCGCCTTTGGATTCCTCGGGCTTCTTGACCTCGAACAGATACATGTCGTGGACCATGCGGCCGTCGATGCGGATCTTGCCGTTCTTGGCGAAGAAGTCGTTGACCGGCGTCTTGCGCATCTGCTCCATCACCTTCGGCGCCTCGTCGGTCTTGATGGCCTCGATCGCCTTCAGATAGTGCATTGTCGCCGAATAGAGCCCGGCCTGGATCATGGTCGGCATGTGCCCGACCTTTTCGTTGAAGCGCTTCGAGAAGGCGCGCGTCTCCTCGTTGGTGTCCCAGTAAAACGCGTCAGTGATGATCAGGCCCTGGGTCGACTTGACGCCGAGCGAATGAACGTCGGTGATCTCCATGAGCAGGGCGATCATCTTCTGGCCGCCTTCCGTGAGCCCGAACTCGGCCGCCTGCTTCAGCGCGTTGGTGGTGTCGCCGCCGGCGTTGGCGAGCGCGACCACCTTGGCCTTGGAGGCCTGGGCCTGGAGCAGGAAGGAGGAAAAATCCGACGAGTTGAGCGGATGCCGGACTTCGCCGAGCACCTTGCCGCCGCTTTCCTTGACCACGTTGGCGGCGTCGCGCTGCAGCGCCATGCCGAAAGCGTAGTCGGCGGTGACGAAGAACCAGGTGTCCTCGCCGCGCTTCACCATCGCTCGGCCTGCGACGTTCGACAGCGCATAGGTGTCGTAGGTCCAGTGCACTGTGTTGGGCGAGCAGGCGGTGCCGGTGATATCGGAGGAGCCGCCGCCGGAATTGATGTGGATCTTGTTCTTCTCGCGCGTCAGCGCCGAGATCGGCAGCGCCACCGAGGAGGTCGGCACGTCGAAGATCGCGTCGACCTTGTCGTTGTCGTACCAGTTGCGGGCGATGTTGACGCCGACGTCGGGCTTGTTCTGGTGATCGGCGGCGACGACTGCGACAGGCTTGCCGGCGACCTTGCCGCCGTAATCGGCGACCGCCATCTCGACGGCGGCGAGCGAACCCTTGCCGGTCGCGTCCGCATAGAGGCTCGACATGTCCGTGAGCACGCCGATCTTGACGATTTCGTCGGAAATCTGCGCCTGCGCGGCGCCTGACGTGGCGGCGAGAGCGAGACCGGCCGCGACCGCGGCGATGAGTTTTTGCATGTTGTTTCTCCCTGTGTGTCGTTGTTTGGGCGTTGTTGCATAGAGGTTCTAGCGACAATCAGTCGCGGCAGCTAAGCGATTCGCGCTGTAGCGGAATGCAAAATATGAAGGGGCGGACGGTGTTTCCTTCGCCCCGACCCGCGAGCGGGGAGAGGGAGAAGTCCAGCGTCGATCAGCTGCTGCCTTTGAGCCGCTCGTTGCGCCGGCGCAGGCCTTCCAGTGTGGCGAGGAGGATGACCGATACCGTCGTCAGAACCACTGCCGCGGCCGTGATGGTCGGGCTGATGTTCTCGCGGATGCCGCTGAACATTTCGCGCGGCAGTGTGCGTTGTTCCGGCCCTGCCATGAACAGCACGATCACCACCTCATCGAAGCTGGTCGCGAAGGCGAACAGCGCGCCCGACGCGAGGCCGGGCAGGATCAACGGCAGGATCACGCGGCGGAAGGCGTAAAGCGGCGAGGCGCCGAGCGAGGCGGCGGCGCGCGCCAGATTGGTGTCGAAGCTCTGCAGCGTCGCGCCGACCGTGATGACGACAAAGGGCGTCGCGAGCGCGGTGTGGGCCAGGATCAAGCCGAGATAACTGCCGGTCAGTCCGATCGGCGCAAAGAAGAAATACAGACCGACCGCGGTGATGACACCGGGCACGACGACCGGCGACAGCACGAAAGCCAGCACGAGCGGCTTGAACCTGCTTTTCCACTGCGCCAGCCCCAGCGCGGCCAGCGTGCCGAGCACCATCGACAGCAGGGTCGAGGCGACGCCGATGATCATGCTGTTCTTCAGCGAATTCATCCAGCGCGACGAATTGATGAAGTCGTCATACCAGCGCAAGGAGAGGCCCGGCAGCGGATAGGTCAGATAGGACCCCGAGCTGAACGACAGCGGCATGATCGCCAGGATCGGCGCGATCAGGAAGATGAACACCAGCGTGGAGACAACGATGGTCGCAGTCCACGCGATGCGCTGGCTGGGCGTGCGGAGTGAGGAATTGTTGCTCAATTCTTCATCCCTCCCGTGACCTGCTGGCCTTGCACCAGCTTGCCGTAGACGAGGGCCAGCAGAATGGTGGCGAGCAGCAGCACCGCACCCAACGCCGAAGCAAGGCCCCAGTTGGCGGTCTCGGTCGTGTACAGCGCGATGAAATAGCTCATCATCTGGTCGGCGGCGCCCCCGACCAGTGCCGGTGTGATGTAGTAGCCGAGCGCCAGGATGAACACGAGCAGGCTTCCCGCGCCAATGCCCGGCAGGGTTTGAGGCAGGTAGATCCGCAGGAAGGCCGTGACCGGTGGCGCACCTAGCGAGGCGGCGGCGCGCATGTAAGCAGGCGAGATCGCCTTCATGCTGCTGTACAGCGGCAGGATCATGAACGGCAGGAGAACGTGGGTCATTGCCACGCAGACACCGAAGCGGTTGTAGATCAGGCGCAGCGGCTGGTCGATGATGCCAAGCCAGTGCAGGCTGTCGTTCACGACGCCTTGGCTCTGCAGCAAGACGATCCAGGCGCAGGTGCGGACCAGTAGCGACGTCCAGAACGGCAACAGGACGAAGATCATCAGCAGATTCGACCGGCCCGGCGGCAGCGACGCCAGCAAATAGGCGACCGGGAAGCCGAGGATCAGGCAGAGCGCCGTGACACCCAGGCTGATGAGGAAGGTGCGGACGAAGATATCGCGGTAGATGGCCTGATCCGGTGGTGCCGCGACGATCGCGCCATCCACGTTCCGCGTCAGGTCGAGGGCCGCCAGAAGATAGAAGCCGGTCACCGGGCCACTGGCGTCCTTGATCGTGGTCCAGGTGGTGCGTTCGCGCCAGGCCGGGTTGATCTTGACCAGCGTCTCTCTGGCCGTGCCGGGCTCCGGCTCCGCCTTCAGATTGCGTGCCGTGCTGGTCAGGATCGTGCGAAAGCCGTTGGTTGCGTAGTTGAGCCGCTTGGCCGCGATAGCGATGGTGGCGGAGGCGCGCGCCGCCAGGATGTCGCTGGCCAGCGCCGCGTAGGCCTTTTCGTCCGGCAGATCCTTGCCGTCCCAGCTGGCGAGAGCGGCGACCGTTTGCGGCAGGACCTGACGCACCTCCCGGTCATCGACCGCACGCCACAGCATGCCGGCGATCGGGCCTGCGAACGTGAAGAGCAGAAACAGCAGAAGCGGCACAACCAGTGCCAACGCCTTGAACTGGCGCGCGCGCTCCGCCCGCTTCAGGCGGCGCTTGAGCGGCAACTCGGTCCGGGTAGCGGCGTTGGTCAGGAGCGCGGCCGTCATCGATTGAGCCTTTTGGAGTGACCTGAGCAAGCGCCTCGTCCTTCGAGACGACCGCTTCGCGGTCTCGTCAGGATGAGGCTCATCGCCATTGGTCCTTGTGAGATCGCGGCCGCACACTCAGTCCTCATCCTGAAGAGCCCGCCTAAGGCGGGCGTCTCGAAGGATGGCCGCAACGAAAATGCTCTCAATGCACGCCGCACGCTGCTGCTGTCGCGCGCTATTTCGCGGCCCATTTGTTGAAGCGCTCGGTCAGGCGGTCGATGTTCTCGAGCCAGAAAGCCACGTTGATCTCGACCGCGTTCTTGATGTTATCAGGTGCTGTCGGCAGGTCCTTCAGGACGGCGGGCGCGAGCAGAGCGGCTGCCTCCTTGTTCGAAGTGCCGTAGGCAATGTTCTCCGACAGCTTGGACTGGTTCTCCGGCTTGCCTGCGAAGTCCAGGAACTTGTAGGCCGCGTCCTTGTTCGGGCTGCCCTTCAGGATGACCCAGCTGTCGATGGTGAAGAGCGCCCCGTCCCACACCATGCCAAAGTTCTTCTTGTCATTCTTGTTCGCGGTGTCGATGCGGCCATTGTAGACCGAGGTCATCGCCACCTCGCCGGAGGCGAGCAATTGCGGCGGCTGGGCGCCGGCCTTCCACCAAACGATGTCGCCTTTGATGGTGTCGAGCTTCTTGAATGCGCGCTCGATGCCCTCGTCGGTCGCCAGCACCTTGTAGACGTCCTTCGGTGCGACGCCGTCGGCCATCAGTGCGATTTCCAGCGTGGTCTTCGGGCCCTGACGCAGGCCGCGCTTGCCCGGAATCTTCCTGGTGTCGAAGAAATCGGCCCAGCCTTTGGGGGCGTCCTTCAGCTTGTCCTTGTCGTAGCCGAGAACGAAATCGTAGAGGATGGCGCCGACGCCGCAGGGATTGACCGAGGGCGGGATATAGGCGGCCTCACCTCCGATTTTGGAATAGTCCATCTTCTCGAACAGGCCTTCCTCGCAGCCGACCGCCAGTTCGTCGCTCTCGACCTGGACGACGTCCCAGGTGGCAGCACCACCCTG
The DNA here is from genome assembly GCF_023073335.1 of Bradyrhizobium sp. 21. Lineage (GTDB taxonomy): Bacteria > Pseudomonadota > Alphaproteobacteria > Rhizobiales > Xanthobacteraceae > Bradyrhizobium. The sequence continues at coordinate 381,909 of NZ_JADPJG010000032.1, read as the reverse complement.
CACCTTGGCGCGCAACACGCCGACGCCTCCGTCCCAGGATTCGTCGTTCATCGGAACGCTGGCCGCCTTCTTGAACGGCTCGAAATAGACCTTCTTCTGGGCATCCTGATATGCGCCGCCCCATGACACGATTGTGAGGTCACGCGCCTGCGCGGCCGTGGCCAGCGCAGCGCTGGCGCTGAACGCCGCGGCGAAACCCAGAGCAATCTTGCGCTTCAGCATGGTCGTTGTTCCTTCTTCGTGTGAGTTGCGTCGAGGTTGAGCGGTACCGGTCCACTTGCCAATTGGATCAAACGGGATCGAGCGCGAGGCAGTCTTCGGGGCGAAAGGTGATGAAGACACTCTCGCCAGATCTCAGGCTGTCATGCGCCCCAGGCTGTAGCTTGACCATGAACTCGCCGTTGCCCGCGACATCGAGCAGGGCGAGCGCGTGGTCGCCGAGATAGATGGTGTTCTGCACCGTGGCCGGCAGTCGGTTCGGGCCGTCGGCGGAGTTGCCGCCCATCAGGATGGAGACCCGCTCGGGCCGCACCGAAAGCGACGTGCCGGCGCCCGCGCCTGATACGTTGACCGCACGGGCCATGACGGAGCTGCCGGTCGCCAGCGCGACGCGGCAATAGTCCTTTTCAACCGTCTCGACGGTGCCGGCCAGCACATTGTTCTCGCCGACGAAGTTGGCGACGAAGCTGTTGACCGGGTGCTCGTACAGCGCATCGGGCCTGTCGATCTGCTGCACGATGCCGTCGTTGAACACGGCGATGCGGTCCGACATGGTGAGCGCTTCACTCTGATCGTGGGTAACGTAGACGACGGTGATGCCCATCGTTTCGTGCAGTTGCTTGATCTCCAGTTGCATCTGCTCCCGCAGGCGCTTGTCCAGCGCGCCCAGGGGCTCGTCCATCAGCACGAGTTGCGGATTGAAGACCAGCGCGCGGGCCAGCGCCACGCGCTGCTGCTGACCGCCGGACAGCTGCCCGGGCCGGCGCTGCGCCAGGGTTTCCATCTTGATCATGCGCAACGCCGCCTTGACGCGCTCCTGCGCTTCCGCCTTGTTCGTGTTGCGAACGGACAGCGGGAAGGCGATATTCTCCGCGATCGTCAAGTGCGGAAACAAGGCATAGTTCTGGAACACCATGCCGATGTCGCGCTTATGTGGCGGCACGTTCTTGATCGGCCGTTCCGCGAGGTAGATCTCGCCACGGGTCGGAACCTCGAAGCCGGCCAGCATCATCAGCGTGGTCGTTTTGCCCGAGCCCGACGGGCCGAGCAGGGTGATGAACTCGCCCTTCCTGATGTCGAGATCGAGGTTCTTCACCACGAGTTGCTCGCCATCGTAGGTCTTCTGGATGCCGGAAAAGCGCACCAGTGCCGGCGCAGGCGTGACCTTGCCGGCTTCCATCTCGTCCTCGCGTCATCAGCTCAGTGCTGTCAGCACCCCGTTCGAGGTGGCGTGAAACAGCTTAGCATCCTGCAGCGAGAATGCCAGCGGCGCAAGCGACGCGCGCGCGGTCGCGGCGCGTGAGGACGCGCTACATCCCCGACAGCTTCGTCACCGACACATTCAGCGTGCCGCCGGCTTCCGCGATCACGCGCAGCGTCTTGGAATCGAAGGCGATGTCGGCCAGCGTCAGACTGTCGATCTTCGCATCGACCTTGACGCCGTCCTCGCTCTTCTGGAGGTCGGCAATCACGGCGGCGATCTTCTCGCGTGCGTTGGCGGCGATCGGCTTCAGATCGACCGTGGCTTTCTGCACCAGCGCCTGCTGCATCTGCGGCACCACCGCGCGCGCCGCCGCGCCGAGCAGGCCAAAGGCAGCCTCGGACTCGACCGCGAGCTGGATGTCGGCGAGCCGCAGCGTCTGCTGCGCCTGGTCAAGCATCGGCCGGCCCCAGATGTGCACGGTCGCCTCGGCGCCGAGACCGAGCCAGCTCTTCTTTTCCTTGGCGCGCACCAAAAGCGAGATCAGCAGCCGCTCGCCGGACGGGACCACATTGACGCTCTTCACGGTGACGTCGACGGGGCCGGAGCCATCCTCGGGATAGGTGTGGCCGACCATCTGCGCCGCGATCAGCTTGTTGATTTCGGTGAAGGGCATGTCGATGGGCACGCCGATATTCACGCCGGTGCCGGTCGGCGGCACGATCGAGATCTTGTCGGGGAACGGGCAGTCGGGCTTGGTCGGTGTCGTCGTGACGCGCGTTTCCGCTTCCAGGCCCATCAGCAGCGTCACGGCCTGCGCGTCGACGCGCGGCTGAGCCGCGATGGCGCGGATCGGCTTCATCTCCAGCCAGAGCGGCGGCAACGCAGCGGACGATCCTGCTCCTTGCAGCGGGATCGAGCGGCAGGCCTTGGCCCATTGCAGCTTCGCGTTCTCGCGCAGCGAGGGATCGTTGCGGATGCGCTCGGAGACGATGTTGATCTGCTCGCCGACATTCTTGTCGATCAGCGGCTTGACCTGCGCCGGCACGTTGACCTTGGCGCCTGCGACCGCGAGGTTGGTGTCGCCGAGATTGACCTGGGCGGCGAGATTGGGCTCGAGATGCCAGTTGGCTGCGAGCTTCGGCCGCGAGCTGACGACCACGTTGCCCTTGATCTCGGCGCTGGCGTTCAAATTCTTGATGTTGACCGCGCCGATCCGTTTCGCCGCGTCGCCGCCGAGCACGCTGCCGAGTGCCTCACCGAGCGCGCCGGTCGCCTTCGACGACAGCGAGCCGGTCACGTTCAGCTTGCCGCTGAGCGGCGTCGAGATCGTCAGCACGTCCTTGTCGCCGGCAGCCGCCATCGGCCCGCGCACGGCGGACCAGCCGATATCGGCGTCCTGCAGGATTTGCGAAATCGGGTTCTCGGCCTTGCCGGCGAAATTGCGCGGAGCGGCCCTCTCGGCCTGCTCGCGGATCGCCGACAGCGCGATGGCGACCGGCGCCACCACGATCGAGCTCTTCGAGACCGGTGGCAGCGGCGGCAGTTGCGCGACCGGCGGCGCGGAATTGGTCGCCCGCGGCGCCAGCCAGTCCATCGCCTTCAGGCTGACGAAAAACGACACCGCGAGCACCGCCACGGCGATCAGGACAGTCTTCAAATTCAACGTCAGACGCATCAATCCCCCAAGCCGCCCGGGCAGAAGTCTACAGGGCAGGCGAGGAGGGCGCTAGAGCGCACCGGTGGGGTGAAATTGGGGCGAACAGGTTAACGGCTGCGAACGGGCCTTTGCTGCGCATTCAGGCCGTCATCGCGGGGCTAACCGCGCTTCGGACGGCGAACCGCTCTCACATTGCCGCGATCTCCGCCGCCGCAGAAGAAGCGATCGCCGCCGTCGGACTCCAAGCCCGACACCATCGTCCCTGAGGGCAGCTCAAGTTGCTCCAGCACCTTGCCCGTATCAGGATCGATCCGCCTGATGTCGCTATCCTCGCCCTCCCAGGTGCCGTGCCAGAGCTCGCCGTCCACCCAGGTCACCCCGGTGACGAAGCGCTTGCTTTCGATGGTGCGGAGAATTTTTCCCGTCTGGGGATCGACCTGATGGATCTTGCGCTCGCGATATTGTCCGACCCAGAGCGAGCCCTCGGCCCAGGCCAATCCGGAATCGCCGCCGCCGCCGGGGGCCGGGATGGTGGTGAGCACCTTGCCGGTCGCCGCGTCGATCTTCTGGATGCGGTCCTCGGCAATCTGGAAAAGATGCCGGCCGTCGAACGCCGTTCCCGCATGCGCGGCGACATCGATGGAGCGGGCGATCTTGCCGCTATCGGGGTCGATGGCGTTCAGCTTGTCGCCTGATGCGAACCACATATGCGTGCCATCATAGGTGACGCCGTGCACGGCCTCGACGCCCGCAAAGGGTCCGTGCTCCCTGACGATCTCGGCGGCTGAACGTTTCATCTGCTTGATCCCTGTGATGTGCTCCCACCTTACGTCTTGAGGAGCGGTCCGGGGAGTAACAAGCCTGTCGGGAAACCCGGGACGGGCGGCGTCATCCAGCGCCGCGCCCGGCCATGTCCGAAGGACTGCACCTTGCTCGATCGCGCCAGCTCTTCGAGGGACCGTTGCACCGTGCGCGGGCTCGTTCCCAGCGCCAGCGCAAGCGCCGAGCTCGACCATGGCTCGCCGTCGGAGAGCATGGCGAGGAGAGTAGCGTGCTTCTCCTCGACGGGCCGCGCCAGCACGAGCACGTCCCGCGTCTTGCCCGGTGTCTTGCGCGGTGTCAGCGCAAAGCCTTGCCTGGTCGCGCTGACATCGGCGAGAGGCTTGAGCTTGGCGCGGAGGCGCCCGATCTCGACCCGCAGCCGCGCGCGATGCGATTCATCGACGTGCCTTGCCTGAAACGCGTTCGCGATCAACGCCTCGCGCGAGACATCCGCGGGCCAGGCCAGTGCGAGAGTGCGGGCGAGGGCGAACAGCACCGGCCGCGTTCCGAGCGGGACGACGGTGCCTTGCCTGCGAACCGAATGATGGAACGAGTCGACGACGAGGGCCTCCGATGTCGCGAGAGCTTCGACCTGTTCGAGCCGCAATGGCCGCTCGTGCCCGCGCGTGATCAGCCGCGCCGCCGGCGTGTCCAGCACGAGGTTCGCGCTTTCGACCTCGGCCGCGAGTGCGGGAATGCCGGCCAGGCGTGCTGCGCGCGCAGCGCGGTCGAGCGCCGCGCGCGCGTTCTTTGTTTTCAGCCGCCTGATCGCGATGCCCGCGACCACGAGCTCGCGGACGACTTGCGCAGCGGGCGGGAGCGGGGAGGAGCAGAGCTCGGCCAATATGCGCTCGGCGTCGTCGAGGCGCCCGACGAGGAGAGAGCGTCGCGCCTCGATATGGCCCGCATGGGCGGCATTGGCGAGGTCGCCGTGCTTTTCGAGCGTCGCCCGCGCGGTCGCGAGCGCCGTGACTGGCCAATTCAGGTCGCGCGAGACGAGCGCGATCTCGGCTTCGGCCACCACGCATCTTGCACGCGCAACCGCTTCTCTCGGGCCGAACGCGCGTGCGGCGCTCCGCAGCAGCGTCTTCGCTTTCGCGAGATCGCCGAGCTGAGCCATCGCGATGCCGCGCAGCGCCAGCGACGGTGCATCGTTGCGCAGCGCAACGCGGTTCAAGGCGCCGAGTGGATCGCCGGCCTCTAACGCGCGGGCTGCGGCAATGATCAGCGACTCCATGCAAATCCCGCCACACTTGTTACTCCCACCGCGCAACCGTCCGGTGCCAGAAATCGTTGACGGCCGACAATGTGCGGTGAGGGGCGAGCGGTTCCGCGTCTGCGAGATGCGGAATGGCCGCCCGGGTAAGAGGTTTGGAGAACCATCATGACATCAGCAGACAACGCAGGGACTACCATGCAAACACCGCCGGTGGTGTCGCCGCAGGACTGGGAGGCCGCCCGCCAGCAACTGCTCGTGAAGGAAAAGGCGCATACCCGTGCCCGCGACGCCCTCGCCGCCGAGCGCCGGCGCATGCCGTGGATGGAAGTCACCAATACCTATGCGTTCGAGGGGCCCGGCGGCAAGGTCAGTCTGCCCGACCTGTTCCAGGGCCGGCGGCAGCTGATCGTCTACCGTGCCTTCTTCGAGCCCGGCGTGTTCGGCTGGCCCGATCATGCCTGCCGTGGCTGCTCGATGGTGGCCGACCAGGTCGCCCACGTCTCGCATCTGAACGCCCGCGACACCACGCTGGTGTTTGCCTCGCGCGCGCCGCAGGCCGACATCATCAGGGTGAAGCAGCGGATGGGCTGGACCATGCCATGGGTCACCGTCACCGACAGTTTCGATGCCGATTTCGGCGTGGACGAATGGCACGGCACCAACGTGTTCTACCGCGACGGTGACCGCATCTTCCGCACCTACTTCGTCAAGAGCCGGGGCGACGAGCAGATGGGCGGCACCTGGAATTATCTCGACATCACGCCGCTCGGCCGCCAGGAGGTCTGGGAGGATTCGCCGAAGGGCTATCCGCAGACGCCGACCTACAAATGGTGGAACTGGCACGACAGCTACACGGAGGGTGCCGCGCCCGACAAGAAATGGGTCGAGGTCACCGATGCCGGCGAGAAGGCGTTTCGCGAGGAGGCCGCGGAAGGACGTGACTAGTCCCATCAGCGCAACTGCCGGCGCCAGCCGCGACGGCGTGGTGGCCGCGCGCCACCTCGCCAGATGGCTAGGCCTTGCTGCCACGCCGACCTTCGCGATCATGGCCGTGCTGACGGCCGTGCTCGGCAGCGGTCCGGCGGACATGCTGTGCGCGGCCGGGCACGGGTCTCTTCTCGGCGGGATGGTGCCGATGTATCTGTTGATGAGTGCGTTTCATTCGGCGGCGTGGCTGAGGCTGATTTCCGAGCGGCGGGGAGGAGTTGGCCGTTAGGGGCTATCCCGCCCCTGCCTCTTCCTTCGAGACGCCGCTGACACGGCTCCTCAGGATGAGGCTCAGCTGGCATCCGTGCTTCGGCGAACATGCCGAGGCACATTCAGCCCTCATCCTGAGGAGCCCGCCGCAGGCGGGCGTCTCGAAGGATGATGAGATCCGCGCTTGGCCAATCCATGCAGCTCAGCAAAATCGCCGCGCATGAAGGCTTCCTTCTTGGCGCGGCTCCATTTCTTGAGTTTCCTCTCACATTCGATCGCATCGGTGATGCGGTCGAACCACTGCGAGTAGACCAACGTCACAGGCCGGCGAGACTTCGTGTAACCGCCGAATGTGCCGGCGTTGTGCTGCGCGATTCTGATCTCAAGCTCCGTGCGCGTCGTGCCGATGTAGTAGCTGCCATCGGCGCATTTGAGAATGTAGAGGAACGCACCTTCTGTCATCGTGAACGCCTCGTCCTTCGAGACGACCGCTTCCAGCGGTCTCCTCAGGATGAGGCTAACTGGCAGTTGCGGATTGGCGCAAGCATTATGGACATTCGTTGCCGCGTCGATTTGGCAGACAGACGCCTCGCGGCCACACACTCCGCCCTCATCCTGAGGAGCCCGCCGAAGGCGGGCGTCTCGAAGGACGGCCACGACCACCGACACCGAACGAAAACGGCACTGACATCATTGCGATGCCGCCCGCAAATAAGCCACCACCTTCGCCGCCTCCTCCGCCGAGACGCCGCCATAGGGCTGCATCTTGTTGCCTGATACGACCTCGTCGGGCTTGATTATGAAGTGGGTGAGCTTGTCCTGGTCCCAGACGAAGCCGGCTTCTTTCATCGAGGAAGAATAGTTGTAGTTCGGCAGCGAGCCGGCCTTGCGTCCGACGATCTTGCTGAGGTTGGGGCCCAGACGATTGTCGCCCTCCTTCACGGAGTGGCAGGTGCGGCAGGAATTGTTGAAGGCCTGCTGGGCTGTCTCGTCGCTTGCCGGCTGCTGCGCGAGTGAGGCGCGCGCGCAGAGGAGCAGCGTCAATGCGGCCGTGGCGGCGATCATGCGCAGCCATGTGTTTGGCGATATTTGCGGACGTGATCGCATCTGCGCCTCCGACAACCGCTTCTCCAAACGAGACCGCCCGGAGAGCATGTTGCAAACGAAAACGGCCCCGGTCAGTTCCGGGGCCGTTTGCGTCACAATGTCCTGTCGCTTCAGCGCGTCGCGGCTCCGAGGTCCGCGCGGCGCTCCGTCATCGGCAGCACGATCACCTTGGTGCCGACGTTGACGCGGGAATAGAGGTCGGAGACGTCGTCATTGGTCAGGCGGATGCAGCCGGAGGAGACGTGCTTGCCGATCGTGTCGGGCGCGTTGGTGCCGTGGATGCGGTAGATGGTGCCGCCGAGATACATGGCGCGGGCGCCGAGCGGGTTGCCGGGGCCGCCGGCCATCTGGCGCGGCAGATAAGGCTGGCGGGCGATCATTTCCGGCGGCGGGGTCCAATCCGGCCACTCGGCCTTTTTGGTCACCGACTGGGTGCCGGACCAGGTGAAGCCGTCGCGACCGACGCCGATGCCGTAACGAACGGCCTGGCCGCCTCCGAGCACGAGATAGAGGTAGGTGTTGGGCGTATCGATGATAATCGTGCCCGGGGCCTCACGCGTCGCGTAGCTGACGGTCTGACGGCGGAAGCGGGCCGGCGTCTCGATGGCGTCCTGATCCTCGGACGGCGCGGCCTGGTAAGGCGCGGCTTGATAGGGCTGGTATGGCTGCGGTGCAGCGATCGGCGGCAGCGGCTGGAAGAACGGGAAGAGCTGCACGGGCGCGGCCTTGGCCGGGCCGGCGAACGCGATCACAGCCACTGCGCCAAAAGCAACGGCGCGCGAATAATTCTTCAACGTGTCCAGATTGAACATTGGTCGCCCCTGCTTGCTTTGATGTTTCTTGGTCACCCCGGCACCGTTTCGGCGCTCCGTTGCCTAGATCACTAACGGCAATAAGTTTCGGGACGTTTGCGCGGAAAACCGAAAACGGTTTCGTCGCGGCAAGGATTGTTTCATGACAGTTTCGTGGCCGCAGCGATCCGTTAACGAACAAAACAGCGGGCCGACACTTCTATGACGTCACACGCCTGAAATATCCGTGGTTGATGGTCCTAAGCCGAGAATCATCAAACTCTCGGGATTTCCCCATGCGGGTATTAATCGCGACTGACGCCTGGCATCCGCAGGTTAACGGTGTAGTCCGGACGCTGACCTCGCTGGCAAGCGCTGCCAAGACGTTGGACGTCGAGATCGACTTCCTGACGCCGGACGGCTTCCGGTCGTGGCCGCTGCCGACCTATCCGGGGCTGCGCATTGCCCTGCCGAGGAGCAAAGAGATCGCGCGGCGGATCGAGAAGGCTGCGCCGGAAGCCCTGCACATCGCGACCGAGGGACCGATCGGCTGGGCGGCGCGGGCCTATTGCCGCCGCAACCGGCTTGCCTTCACCACCTCCTACACCACGCGCTTTCCGGAATACGTCTCGGTGCGGACCGGCATCCCGGATGCCGTCGGCTATGCCGTGCTGCGCCACTTCCACGAAGCCGCCGCGATGACCATGGTGGCGACGCCCTCGCTGCGGCAGGAGCTGTCCGAGCGCGGCTTCAAGCGGCTCGGCTTCTGGACGCGCGGCGTCAACACCGAACTGTTCCATCCCGACGCGCCCGCCAAGCTCGACCTGCCCGGCCCGATCTTCATGACCATGGGTCGCGTCGCGGTGGAGAAGAATCTCGAAGCATTCCTCTCGCTCGATCTGCCCGGCACCAAGGTCGTCGTCGGCGACGGCCCGCAGAAGGCCGCGCTTGAAAAGAAGTACCCCGATGCCGTCTTCCTGGGCGAGAAGAAGGGCGCCGATCTCACCGCCCATCTCGCCGCCGCCGACGTGTTCGTGTTCCCGAGCCTGACCGACACCTTTGGCGTGGTGCAGCTCGAAGCGCTCGCCTGCGGCACGCCGGTCGCGGCGTTTCCCGTCACGGGTCCGAAGGACGTCATCGCCGATCATCCGATCGGTGCGATCGACCACGATCTGCGTACCGCGTGCCTGCGTGCACTGACCATGTCGCGCGAGACCTGCCGCAACTTCGCATTGGAGCGTTCCTGGGAAAACAGCGCGCGCCAGTTCGTCGGCAACCTCACGTCACTTCAGCCCAGCCGTGCCTTGCGCGCCTCGCCGGTCATGGCGCGGCGGCCGGTGCGCGGTTGACCCCAAATTTTTGAACCATAGCGAGAACCTCATCGATGGCTAAGATCATGAACCTTGACGGCACCCAGCAACTCGACCTCACCCGTGGCACGGTCGAGCAGGCCTATGACCGCTGGGCGCCCGTCTACGACCTCGTGTTCGGAGGCGTGTTCGCCAAGGGCCGGCAGGCCGCGATCGCCGCCACCAACAAGATCGGCGGTCGGGTGCTCGAGGTCGGCGTCGGCACCGGCATTTCGCTGCCGCTCTACGCGCCGCACCTGCGCATCTTCGGCACCGACATCTCGGAGGCGATGCTCGACAAGGCGCGCCAGCGCGTCAGCGAAGGTAATTTGAAGAACGTCGAGGGTCTCGCGGTGATGGACGCCGAGAAGCTCGAATTTCCCGACAATTCCTTCGACGTCGTGATGGCGCAATATGTCGTCACGGCGGTGCCGAACCCGGAAATCGCGCTGGACGAATTCGCCCGCGTGCTGCGCCCGGGCGGCGAATTGATCATCCTCACCCGCGTCAGCGCGGATGCCGGCGTGCGCCGCTTCATCGAGCAGAAGCTCCAGCCGGTGGTGCGCCCGCTCGGCTTCCGCACCGCCGAGTTCGCCTGGTCACGTTATGCCAAGTGGCTGGCCGGTGCCAACGGCATCGAGCTCGCCGAGCGCCGCCTGATCCCGCCGCTCGGCCATTTCTCGCTGGTGCGCTTCCGCAAGATCGACGTCGCCAAAGCGGCTTGATCTCTCACCCACGCGTCGCGTGCGTCATCGCGCCGCTGCACATTGTCACATGACAAAATGATGATGTCACACGGCGTACACCGAATCCCTGTAAATCCTGAACCCGAAAGCATTTTGGGGGAGAGCATGATCAAGAACTATCTCGAGCAGCTGCGGATCCAGCGCTGGGACGACCATCGCTACTATCACCACAGCCGCATCAATCAGAGCCTGCACTTCGTCAGCGCGCTGAGCTTCCTCTTCGCCTATGTCTGGCTGTTCATCGATCCGATGCTCTCGGCGCTGGTCGGCTGGCTGGTCTCGATGACCTCGCGCCAAGCCGGTCACTTCTTCTTCGAGCCGCATGATTTCGACCACATCAACCAGGCGACCCACGAGTACAAGGAAGACATCAAGGTCGGCTACAACCTTCAGCGCAAGGTGGTGCTGATGACGATCTGGGCGCTGTCGCCGCTGGTGCTGTTCGTCGATCCGACGCTGTTCGGTGTGTTCACGCCCTGGGCGAGCGCGACCGATTTCATGCGGCAGGTCGCCAAGATCTGGCTCGTGATTGGCGGCGGCGGTCTTCTGTTCCGCACCGTGCACCTGTTCTTCATCCGCGACGTCGAGACCGGCCTCGTCTGGATGACCAAGATCCTGACCGACCCCTTCCACGACCTGATGCTTTACCGCACCGCGCCCCTGGCGCTGATGCGCGGCGAGCTGATGGATCCCGGCCTGCACCTCAACCCCGAGCACACGCTGGGCCTCATCGGCGAGTCCGCGCTCGAAGAGCAGCACGCCTGAGCGCGCTGCGTACACAAGACACTCCGATGTCTGATGGTTGCCTCATGCCCGGCCTCGTGCCGGGCATCCACGTCTTGGGGATATTTTCAAAGTGACTCAGCGGAGCCGTGCGCTCTCTTCACCTCGCCCCGCTTGCGGGGAGAGGTCGACGCGCGTAGCGCGGCGGGTGAGGGGGACTCTCCGCGGGGGCGCTGCCAGCGGAGTGTCCACCAACCCTCACCGCACTCGCGGAGAGTCCCCCTCACCCCAACCCTCTCAGCGCGAGCGTAGCTCGTCGCGGCCCCGCAAGCGGGGCGAGGGAGAGGATGGCGCGCTGTTCAGGGAGAGTGAAAAAGCCTCAGCGTCCAAAACGCTTGGCCAGCATCTCTTTCAAAATCTGCCGCTTGATGGTCTTGTTGGTGAGCACGCCGTCGTGCCACCAGAAGCCGTCGGCCTTCATCTTTTCGGCCGCGCGGACGAAGCGGTCGGCGACTTCGGTGAAGTCGGCGTCGGTGTAGTTGAGACTGAAGATCAGCCGGCCGGTGCCGACCCAGCTCAGCGACAGGCCTTCGGCGCGCAGATAGTATTGCAGCATCCAATTGTAGCGGGACGGCGTGGTGTATTTCACCGTCCAGATCGACGACAAGTTGGCGAACTGCACCGGCAGCTTGGCGTCGGTCATCATCTGGTTGAGGTTTTGCGCGCGGCCGTTCCAGGTCGCTTCCAGCCCGTCATAGATGGCGCGGAAGTTCGGGCTGGCGAGCCGGCTCAAGAACTCGTCCATCGCCGTCATGACGTAAGGGTGCGAGTTGAAGGTGCCGCGGGCGAAGCAGATGTCGGCGGGTCGGTCGTCACGGAAGCGGCGCATCAGCTCGCGTTTGCCGCAGACCACGCCGACCGGCAGGCCGCCGGCGAGGCTCTTGCCGTAGGTCACCATGTCGGCCTTGACGCCGAAATATTCCTGGGCGCCGCCGGCGGCGAGACGGAAGCCGACGAACACCTCGTCGAAGATCAGCACGATGCCGCGCTCGGTGCAAACCTCGCGCAGCTTCTTCAGCCATTCGGTGTAGGCCGCGCGATCGAAATTGCCGCCGCGGGAGGAATCCACCAGCGAGGAATCGCCGGGCGCGTTGCCATTCGGATGCAGCCCCTGCAGCGGATTGACCAGCACGCAGGCAATGTCCTTGCGCGTGCGCAGGACATGCAATGTCTTCTCCGACATTTCGGCGAGGGTATAGGTCTCGTGCGCGGCGATGGGGTTGCCGACGCCGGGCTGCACGTCGCCCCACCAGCCGTGATAGGCGCCGGCGAAACGAACCAGATGCGTGCGCCTGGTGTGGTAGCGCGCGAGCCGCACCGCCTGCATCACGGCTTCGGTGCCGGACATGTGGAACGAGATTTCGTCGAGGCCGGAGATCTGGCACAGACGCTGCACGTTCTCGAGGATGACGGGATGGTAGGGGCCGAGCACCGGTCCGAGCGCGTGCGCCCGCTTCTCGGAGCCCTCGATGCACTCCTTGTAGAAATCGTTGCCGAAGATGTTGACGCCGTAGGACCCCGTGAGGTCGTAGGAGGTGTTGCCGTCGACATCCGTGACGGTGACGCCGCTCGAGGATTCCATGAAGGTCGAGGTGCCCAGATGCTCGCGGACGAGGCGCGAGAACTGGAACGGCACGCGGTAGGTCTCGGTGAAGTGCAGGTCGGAGATCGTCTCCGCCGCTTCCTTCGTCATCGCGCGGCCCTTGGGGTAGCGATCGGCGTAGATTCGCGCGAGGCGGAAGAAGGCCTCCTTGCGCTGCGCCACGATGTTCGCCGGCGCGCCGTCGCAACCAAAGTACTGATCACCCTCGAACTCGTAGAACGGGAGCAGCTTTGCCACCCGGCGCGACATCTTGGAGTGCCCGGCGAGCGAGCGGTGCTTGGCGCGGGACAGTTCGAGCCGCGCCTTGAGCTTCGGGAAGGCGGCGGCAGCGGACGCTGCGGCGGCCACGGACAAAGAAAGAATCGGGAGTGTCGTTTCCATGACAACAAGCGCTAATACTGTGAGCTGACAGATTCATGACAGTCAAAGCCCTCATCGCCTCTTTCACCCAGCAGGAAGACCTCAACTTCCTGTTGACCAATCGTATCCCCCGCGCGGCCCTGACCCGTTTCATGGGCTGGTTCTCCAAGATCGAGAATCCGCTTGTTCGGGACGCCTCGATCGCGCTGTGGAAGCTGTTTTCCGACCTCGATCTGTCGGAGGCGCAAAAGACCCATTTCAGGAGTCTGCACGACTGCTTCACCCGGGAGCTCAAGCCGGGCCTGCGGCCCTTTGATCCGGACCCCTCCATTGTCGCCAGCCCGTCCGACGGCATCGTCGGCGCCCATGGCCGGATCGCCGACACCGAGCTGTTCCAGGTCAAGGGCGCGCCCTATTCGCTGCTCGACCTGCTCGGTGATTCCGCGCTGGTCGACCAGCACCGCAACGGCTCCTTCGTCACGCTGCGACTGACCTCGAGCATGTATCATCGCTTCCATGCGCCCTTCGACGCGCATATCGAGCGGGTCACGCTGATCCATGGCGACGTCTGGAATGTCAATCCGATCGCGCTGAAGCGCGTCGAGCGCCTGTTTTGCAAGAACGAGCGCGCGGTGATCCGAACGCATTTGTCGACCGGCGAGGCCGTGACGCTGGTGCCGGTGGCCGCGATCCTGGTCGCGAGCATCCGCCTGCATTTCCTCGACATGGTGCTGAACGCGCAGACACGCGGCCCGGTCAATTTTCCCTGCGACGTCAACGTGACAAAGGGCGAGGAACTCGGCTGGTTCGAGCACGGCTCGACCATCATCATCCTGGCGCCCGGCGATTTCGCGTTCTGCGACGGCATCGCCGAAGGCACCCGTATCCGCGCAGGTCAAGCGCTGCTGCGAAAAAACTAGCTTCAATCTGCCGTGCCGGCCGCCTATATCGTCCGCGGGGACAAAGCGACGACACGGATTTGATGATGGCGCGGGCGCCGGTGATGGCGGCGGGTGGTATTGTGCTGCGGCGTGGGGCGCCGCCGCTGATCGCAATCGTGCGCCAGCGCAAGCGCAACGAGTGGGTTCTGCCCAAGGGCAAGCTCGACGACGGCGAGACGCCGAAGGAAGCCGCGCATCGCGAGGTGCTGGAAGAGACCGGCCACGAGGTCGCCATCCACGAGTTTCTGGGCACGCTCGTCTATCAGTCGGGTGGGCGCTCAAAAGTCGTGCATTTCTGGCGCATGGAGGTCAATGGCGGTCCCGTCCGCAAGCTGATGAACGACATCAAGGCGGTCGACTGGGTAACGCTGGACGAGGCGCTCGCGCGGCTGTCGCGCGAATATGAGCGCACGTTCCTGACGCAGGTCGGCCCGATCGCGCTTGCGGCGGCAGGGCTGGTGCCTGTGCCAGCTCCCATGCCGACACCAGTTTCCGAGCCGTCGTCGCCATCGGCGACCGACGACATCGATGCCGCCTTGCAGAGGCTGACGCCGGCCGAAGCGGCCTCGGTTGAAGAGTTGCATCATGGTCTGTTGCAGAAGGTGAAGGCCTGGCTGCGCGGCGAGGCGTGAGTTCTTCTCTTCAGTTCTCCTCGCTTGCGGGGAGAGTCGGATTGTATCGCAGAAGAACGGGGCGAGGGAGAGCGCCGACATTGCGGCGCGCCCCATGTTCTAACGCCGCACTTTCTTCTCTCTCGGAGCGGGCGCCGGTTTGCGCGGGGCCGCGGGGCGCTGCGTGCCGGGGAGACGCTGCTGGAATCCGCTCGGGCGCTGCACGCCTGGCTGCTGAGCCGCGGGCGGCTGACCCGGCTGACCCGGCTGCATGCCGGTGCGCGGCGGTTGCTGCTGCGGATTGGCTCCGCCCGGCTGCGACGGCACGGCTCCTCCCGGCAGCGTTTGAATCTGTCCACCACGTTGCGGCTGGGTTGTTTGCGGTGTGCCGCCCGGCTGTGCGCCTTGTCCTGTGCGCGGTGCACCCGCCGGACGTCCCGCGCCTTGCTGCTGCTGGCCTTGACCCGCGCGCGGTGTCCCCGGCTGCACCGCGCCGCCTTGTCCTTGTTGTCCTTGTCCTTGCCGCTGCGGTGGCTTGGCGCCTTGCTGTGTTCCCTGGCGGCCGGGCGCACCCGGCTGCTGCTGACCCGGACGGTTGTTCTGACCGGGCTGGCTGTTCGGCCGCTGCGGCTGTTGGCCCGGCGCCGTCGGCCGCAATTGCTGCTGTTGCGGCTGGAACGGCCGCGGGATGCGCGGGCTCGCGGTCGGATTGGCGCGGCGGAAGTCGCGTTGCTCGGTGACGATCTGCCGACCCGTGGTCTGCGCCAGATGCACCTGGCTGACGAAGCCACGGTCGCGCGCGATCTGCTGCGGTGGAATCGTGATCGGCACGGCTGCGAAGCGCATACCGCCGGCGCCGCCTGCACCGGGTCGAATCGCAAAGCCGCTCGCGCCTTGCGTCAGCGCGCCGAGCCGCGTGCCGCTGGTGCGGTCGTTGACGTCGATGTGCCCGACACGACCGTCGGCGTCGGGATAGAGCTTGATGTTGACGTTGTTCGCACTGCTCGCCGTTGCGCCTTCCGGCACGTTGACGACGCCGGTGGTGCCGCGGATGCCGAGCGTTGCCGTCGGCGTCGTGATCTTCATGTCGCCGGTCTTCGCCACCGCTGCCGCGACGAAGGCAACCGTGCCCTTGCCGATGTCGAAGACCCCTGCGTTCTGCTTGCCGCCGTCCTCATAGACGTAATTGTCGATGGTGATTTTTGCGCCGGCGGAGAGGTTGAACGTGGTCGCGTCGTTGAAGGTGATGCCGAGCGCTGAGTTCGACGAGGTTTGCACGACGTCGTTGAGATAGATGTCATCGCGCACTTTGAGCGGATAGGAATTCTTGTCGCGGATCACCGTTGCGATTCCGGTCACGGTGGCGACGTTGCCGATCGGCTCGACGGCGGCGGGTTGCTCGTCTGTTGCCGGTGTCGGTGAAGCTGATGGCGTCGGGGAAGGCTCGGGCGCCGGCTGCGCTTGTGGCTGCGTCTGCGCAAGCTCGATTGCATCGGATGCGAATGCCGCGCTCGTGCCGGCCAGCGGCAATACCAGCAGGGCAAGCGCGAAGACGAAGCGGCGCCAGGCTACCATTGATGTCACGAGAGGGTCCCGGTGAGAACGCGAGGCGAGATCGGCCGATATCAGCCCGATAAGGCTGAACGGCGGATGAACATTTGTCGCACGGGAGGGGCGAACGATCAAACGCCACGTCCCGTGTCAGGGACGTGGCGCCATCATAAGAACAAGAATGCTTGACAGCTGCGGCGAGGGACCGGTGTCAGCTCACGCGCTTCCAGGTCTGGCCGCCGCAGAACATGCCGCCGAAGGCGCAGCCCTGCACGCGCATCGCATTCGGGCCCTTCATGGCGATCGTCGAGTCGTAATTGCGGCCAGAGTCGGGATCGTGGATGCGGCCGCTCCACTTCGCGCCGTCAGGCTTCATGTTGATCAGGATGCGCTCGTTGGACTTCATGGCATAGCCGCAAAGATTGGTGCCGCACTGTTCGACGCGAACATTGCCCTTGTTCTCTTCGGTCGCCCACACGCCGATCGGCGTGTTGGCAGCCAGCACGGGCGCGGCGGCAACGGGAGCCGGAGCCGGAGCAACCGCGACCGGCGCGGGGGCGGCCACGGGAGCCGCGACGGGCGCCGTCTGCGTCGCGTTGTCGTAGCTGGCGGCCGGAGCAGCGGCAATCGTCGTTGGCGTCGCGGCCGGGGCAGCAACCGCAGGCGCGGTCGCCTGCACCGGGGCCTGCTGCACGGGCTGCTGCAGAACCGGCGCCGGCGCGGGCTGCGCGGTCGTGGCCGGAGCCGGCGTGGTGTCGACGTCATCGTCCTTGGAGCCGCCAAGGCCCTTGAGGTTGATGTTGTTCAGCTTGATCGGCTTGTCCGACAGGCCCGGCGCGACGATGGTCACGCAGTTGAGCGAGGCGCAGTTGCGCGGCGTCTCGATGCGAATGTGCTGGCCTTCGATCTGGAACGAAATCGTATTGCCGGCATGCGCGGCGGCGGTCGAAGCGAGGAAGAGCGCGGTGGCGGCGATGGTGAGCTTGTTCATGACAACCTCCGAAAATGTGCGGTCCCGATATGGACTGAAGTCGCTGGTGGATGAAGCGTGGTTCGACCCTACGCCTGATAGGTCGGGCGTTCTGTGATAGACGTCACAACGGCCAGACTCCGCTGGGTGAGGCAGCGCACATTCAGCCGCGATCCATCTGCGTAACGTCGTCGTGACACAGAGGGAGGCGCCGATGACGCGGCTTGTGACTTCGCTTGGCACATTGATCGCGCTGATGGCGGTTGCGCCCGCAGCCGAGGCCAGTTCCTACGCGTTCTCGATCGGCGGTCACCGGTTTCAGGTCGAAGCGCCGCGCAATTGCCGATCGGCTTCCTGTGTTTCGGTTTCCTCCCATCGCAGCTTTCGGCCGGACGCCGATACAACACGGGCGCCGCCGCCGGCGGTCGCGCCGACGCAGCCGGTCTATCCCGCGGCACCAGTCAGGCCGGCGCAAGCAATGGTGGTCGCGCCTCCACCGGCGCCGACGGCTCCTGTCCTTGCTTCAACGATATCGCAGCCCGTTGTCCTTCCGCAGGCGCCAACACTCAAGGTGCCAACGCTTCCAACGCCAACACTTGCAGCGCCAAGCCCCAATCCGCCACGGGTTGAGCTGTCGCGCGTCGATCCGCCGAAGACGACCATGCTCGATCCGCCGCGCCTGGAGGCACCCGTCAAGCAGGCCGTGACGAGCCCGCAGCGCAGCGATGACGAGCCCGCCTATTTGCCGCTCGGCGAATGGGAGAGCGCAGGCGCCAAGGGCACGGTCCGCATCGAACGCTGCGGCCCTGCGCTGTGCGGTTTCGCGCTTACTGAAGCATCGACCAGGGGCGAGAGCGTGCTCGTCAACATGAAGCCGAAAACGCACGACGTCTGGACCGGCAACATCTACAGCCGCTCCAGCGGCAGCACCTATTACGCGACGATGACCCTGAAGAGCTCCGGCAAGCTGCATGTCGAAGCCTGCGCGCTCGGCCACTTCTGGTGTTCCGGCAACGACTGGACGCGAGCCGAAGAGCGGCCGGGGAATCTGATCACGACGTCGCGGCAGTGGAGTGCGCGGTCGTAGCTTTCGCGCCACAAGCGCGCCATCCTCCCTCACAAGTGGAGCAGGGAAGCAGCGTTCGCTACCGCCGACTGAAGCCTCTAGATCATGCCGAGCACGATGGCGCCGACGAAGGCCATGGCGAGGTACGCGGTGATAACGCTCAGTCTCCCGGCGAACGTCATGAGGTCGCTCCCGCTGGTCGCGCCACTCCGCGCGCGACCAGCATGGTTAACAGAGAGTCTCTGATTGAAAAAGTCAGTCTTGCTGTCGCTCATGCCCGCCAGCGTTCGCCCGTGCGGGCCGGCATGGTTAAAGAAGACTGAAATCAACACGTTGAAGAGTCTTTAAGTAAATTCACCGAACGTGCGTGAATGACGCGCGGAGTTCGTTTGTATCTCGTCGGCTCCATCGTCCTTGTTTCGTTAGCGGGTTGCGGACGCGGCGTCTTCCAGGCCGAACGTGAACCGTGGCGGGCCGAGGCCGAAGCCGCATGCCTGAAATCAGGCGCGGTGAAAGAGGGGCCGGATCTCGTCCGCATTGACCCGATCTCCGGGCCGGGCATGTGCGGCGCCGAGTTTCCGCTCAAGGTCGCCGCTCTCGGCGAAGGCTCGAGCAGTTACGGCTTTGCCGACGAGGAATTGCGTCCGCCAGGGAGCGTCGGCAACCAGCCGCGCTGGCCGGTGACGCAGCCGCGCTCGAATTACCCGCAGAGCCAGAACACTCCGGCATCCTCCTATCCGCAACGGTCGAACTATCCCGAGAGCGCGGTGCGCCAGCCCTCCGGCTATGGCACGTCGTCCGGACCCATGTCGCTGAATGCACCCGGCGTGGCGCCGCAGGAAGACGAGATCGACCTGCCGCCCGAGGGCATCGATGCCGCGGGCGCGTCGCGCTACATGAATGCGCCGAGCTATCCGGCGCGGCCTGCGCCATACTCACAGGCGCCCGCGCAGCAACCGCTGCCACGCCTTGGCCCGGCACAAGGCGATCCCGTCACCGCCGTGGGCCCTGTTGCGATCAAGCCGGTGGCGACGCTGGCCTGTCCGATCGTCTCCGAGCTCGACCGTTGGCTTGCCGACACCGTGCAGCCCTCGGCGATGCGCTGGTTCGGCACCCGCGTCGCGGAGATCAAGCAGATCTCCGCCTATTCCTGCCGCGGCATGAACGGCAATTCGCATGCCCATATTTCCGAGCACGCCTTCGGCAACGCACTCGACATCGCCGCCTTCGTGCTTGCCGACGGCCGCCGCATCACCGTGAAGGACGGCTGGCGTGGCATGCCGGAAGAGCAGGGATTTTTGCGCGACGTGCAGTCGGGCGCGTGCGCGCATTTCACCACGGTGCTGGCGCCGGGCTCGAACGTCTATCATTACGATCATATCCACGTCGATCTGATGCGCCGCGCCAGCCGCCGCCTGATCTGCCAGCCCGCCGCCGTCTCCGGCGAAGAGGTCGCCGGGCGCGCGCAGCGGCGCAATCCCTATGCCAGCGCGCGCGATCCCTCGGTGACCGGCTCGCTTGGTGCGCACAAAAGCGCCGCGCACAAGCGCGAAGAAGACGAGTACGCGGACGATTAAAAATGTCTGCTGACATCGTCCGCTATCTCACCCATCCGCAGGTGCAGATCGACCCCGCGGTGCCGGTGCCGCAATGGGGCCTCAGTCCGGTCGGTCGAGCGCGTACCGCAGCGCTGGCGCATGCGAGCTGGCTCGCCAGCACCACGCAGATCGTCTCCAGCGGCGAGCGTAAGGCGATCGAGACCGCCGAGATCATCGCAAGCTGGCTCGGTCTCATGATCGAGATCCGCGCGGCCATGCATGAGAACGACCGCTCGGCGACCGGCTTCCTGAAGCCGGCCGAGTTCGAGCAGGTCGCCGACCGGTTTTTCGCGGAGCCGCATCTCAGCGTGCGCGGCTGGGAGCGCGCCGTGGACGCGCAGGCGCGCATCGTGCGTGAGGCCGAAGAGGTGCTGGGACGGAAGCGTCCGGGGGACGTTCTCTTTGTCGGCCACGGCGCCGTCGGCACGCTGCTGTTTTGCCACCATGCCGGGCATCCCATCGATCGCGTCCACGATCAGCCGGCGGGTGGCGGCCATTGTTTTGCGTTCGCAAGGGACGGGCGGCAGATCGTGCATGGCTGGCGCAGAATGGAAGAGATCTGAACGCTACTTCGCCCGGTACGCCGCCAGAAACATCCGCGTCGCGCTCTCGACCACTTCGGTCATGCGCTCTTCCGACGGCGCGGGCGCTGCCTGGAAGACGAACGGCAGGAAGAGCGAGGCCTTGCACAGCTCCATGAACTGCGACGCCGCAAGGTCGCAATCGTCGATCTCGAGATCGCCGGAGGCGGCGTGGATCTTGAGATACTCGGACAGCCGGTTGATGGTCTTGTCCAGCACGCGCAGATAATAGCGGCGGCCGACATCGGGCATGCGCTCGGCGATCGCCATCACGGTGCGGATCGCCGATCCGCCGCCGGGCCGGCACAGCAGATGGATGTAGGCCCGGCCGAAATCCTTCAGTGTGGTCTCGGCATCGCGCCCGGGATCGAAATTGAACACGACCTGACCGTGCTGGAGCGCCTCCTGCTCGAGGATGGCTTCGAACAGCGCGCTCTTGTCGGCGAAGTAGACGTAGAGCGTGCCTTTGGAGACTGCGGCGGCGCGCGCGATCTCGCCCATGCTGGCGCCGTCAAAACCGAGATCCATGAACACCTTGCGGGCTCCGTCCAGGATCTGGCGGCGCTTGGAGCTGTCCTCCTCTTGGAGGACGTGGAGATGTTCGCGGTCCGCTACAACCATTGGTTCAGGGTCTCGGCAGGTTTCTGGATCGGTCCCGGGCCATGAAACCGAAATAAAGGATTCGGGCCAGTAGGGTCCGCTCGGGAATATTATCTATATTGACCGAACCGTTCGGTCAATGATATTTGGGATGAGCGAGAGGAACCGGCCGCCCCGCGGCCGTGATCGCATTTTTTTTGGGGAGGCCTTTATGGCCGTATCGAGAGACCAGACTGCGCGCGTGCTCCGCCCGGATACGGTGGGAACGCCGGCGCCCGCGGGCGGTGACGCCGCCACCGAGACATCCGTCGTTCTT
This sequence comes from Bradyrhizobium sp. 21, assembly GCF_023073335.1. Classification (GTDB taxonomy): domain Bacteria; phylum Pseudomonadota; class Alphaproteobacteria; order Rhizobiales; family Xanthobacteraceae; genus Bradyrhizobium. The sequence goes on along the minus strand of NZ_JADPJG010000032.1, from coordinate 360,618 downwards.
GCCGAGCAGTTGCGCTCCCATGTGGCCGAGGAAACCAAGCGCCGGCCCAGCGACGCGCCGGAGAAGCCCGTGACCGACAAGTCGGCCGCACCTGCGCCAGACGCGACCGCCGCCGCCGGCGCGCCGAAATCCGGCAAGCGCAAATTCGTGATGATGGGAATAGGCCTGGTGCTGGCGCTCGCGGCCGCGAGCTATGCCGGCTATTACACGCTGGTCGGCCGCTTCTATGTCTCCACCGACGACGCCTATGTCCGCGCCAACAACACCATGCTGGGCGCGCGCGTTGCCGGTCACATCTCCTCGATCCTCGCCGGCGACAACACGCTGGTGCGCGCCGGCGATATCGTCCTGCGCATCGACGACGGCGACTACAAGATCGCGGTCGACGCCGCCGCGACCCGGATTGCGACCCAGCAGGCCACCATCGATCGCATCGGCCGCCAGATCGCGGCGCTCGACAGCCAGGTCGCACAGGCGAAGGCGCAACTCGTCTCCGCCGAAGCCGGCCTCAAGCGCGCCGACCTCGATTATGAGCGCCAGCAGGCGCTGAGCAACAAGGGTTTTGCCTCGCGCGCCACCTTCGAGAGCTCGGAAGCCGGACGCGACCAGGGCGCCGCCGCGGTCAAGGCCGCGCAGGCCGCTTACGACGTCGCGGTCAGCAACGTCGACGTCGCCAAGGCGCAGCAGGCCGAGGCGCAGGCGCAGCTCGCCGAGCTCAAGACCACCCTCGCCAAGGCCGAGCGCGATCTCAGCTTCACCGCGGTGCGCGCGCCGGTCGACGGCACGTTCTCCAACCGCCTCGTCAGCGCCGGGGACTTCGTCGCGGTCGGCCAGCGGCTCGGCAACGTCGTGCCGCTCGACAACGTCTATATCGACGCCAATTTCAAGGAAACCCAGCTCAAGCGCATCCGCCCCGGCCAGCCGGTGACGATCAAGGTCGACGCCTACGGCATGCGCAAGTTCTCGGGAATCGTCGACAGCATCGCGGCGGGGGCCGGCTCGGTGTTCACGCTGCTGCCGCCTGACAACGCCACCGGCAACTTCACCAAGATCGTGCAGCGCGTGCCGGTCCGCATTCGCGTGCCGAAGTCGGTCGCCAAGCAGAATTTGCTCCGCGCCGGCATGTCGGTCTATGCGACCGTCGACACCAACAAGGGCGCCGCCGACGCCGACAGCGAGATCGATCTCGACGATCCCACCGCGATCCATCCGCAGTAGGATTTGCTGACATGAGCCGCGCCGCTGCTTCTAATGCAGGTGCGCTCCCTCTCCCGCTTGCGGGAGAGGGCTGGGGAGAGGGTCTCTCCGCCAGGCAGACTCCCCGAGAGGAAAGAACCCTCACCCGCCGCGCTCGAGGAGCGCGTCGACCTCTCCCGCAGGCGGGAGAGGTAAGACGAGCCTGCCGCACGAGCGAGAGCTGAAATCATGGCCAACGCCACCACTGCTTCCCCCGCCATGATGGCGAACCAGGCTTCGGAGCGCATCGCGCCGAAGCGGCTGTTCGCCTTCATCATCATGGTGTTCGGGATGTTCATGTCGATCCTGGACATCCAGATCGTCTCGGCGTCCCTGAGCGAGATCCAGGCTGGCCTGTCGGCAAGCTCCAGCGAAGTCTCCTGGGTGCAGACCGCCTACCTGATCGCCGAGGTGATCGCGATCCCGCTATCAGGGTTTTTGTCGCGCGCCCTCGGCACGCGGCTGCTGTTCGCGATCTCGGCCGCCGGCTTCACGGTCTCGAGCCTGCTTTGCGGCTTCGCCACCACCATCGAGGAGATGATCCTCTGGCGCGTGCTCCAGGGCTTTCTCGGCGCCGGCATGATCCCGACGGTGTTCGCTTCGGCCTATACGGTCTTCCCGCGCTCGAAATTCCACATCGTCGGTCCCATCATCGGGCTTGTTGCGACCTTGGCTCCAACGATCGGCCCGACCGTCGGCGGCTACATCACCGACCTGATGTCGTGGAACTGGCTGTTCTTCATCAACGTCGTGCCGGGCATCGCCATCACGCTCGGGGTGATCGCGCTGGTCGATTTCGACGAGCCGCATTTCGAATTGCTCGACCGCTTCGACTGGTGGGGCCTGCTGTTCATGGCCGGCTTCCTCGGCACGCTGGAATATGTGCTGGAGGAAGGTCCGCAATATGAATGGATGCAGGACACCTCGGTGGCGATCTGTGCCGCCGTCGGCGCGATCTCGGCAATCGCCTTCTTCTGGCGCGTCTTCACGGCGGCCGAGCCGATCGTCAATTTGCGCACCTTCTCTAACCGCAATTTCGCCGTCGGCTGCACGCTGCAATTCTGTATCGGCATCGGCCTCTACGGCCTGACCTATATCTATCCGCGCTACCTCGCCGAGGTGCGCGGCTACAGCGCGCTGATGATCGGCGACACCCTGTTCGTCTCCGGCATCACCATGTTCCTGGTCGCGCCGCTGGTCGGCCGGCTCATGGTGAAGTTCGACATGCGCTACATGATCGCGTTCGGCCTGATCGTGTTCGCGATCGGCTCCTACCAGATGACCTGGATCACGCGCGATTACGATTTCTACGAGCTGCTGGTGCCGCAGATCCTGCGCGGCATCGGCATGATGTTCGCGATGGTGCCGACCAACAACATCGCGCTCGGCACGCTGGCGCCCGACCGGGTGAAGAACGCCTCGGGCCTGTTCAACCTGATGCGCAATCTCGGCGGCGCGGTCGGGCTCGCCGTCATCAACACCGTGCTCAACGACCGCACCGATCTGCACATCACCCGCCTGCAGGAGCGCGTGACCTGGGGCAATGCCACCGCGACCGAAACCCTGACCATGTTCATGCAGAAATTCCAGGGGCTCGGCGATTCCACGCTGATGGCGATGAAGCAGCTCTCTCAGCTCGTGCACCGCCAGGCGGTGGTCATGAGCTTCGGCGATGCCTTCTTCATGCTGACATTGTTTTATCTCGGCCTCAGCCTGCTGGTCACGCTCCTGAAAAAGCCGGCCTCGATGACCGGCGGCGGCGACGCGCACTAATTTGCAACACTCGCGCGTGATCTCGCGCGAGCCCAGTTGCAAATTGCGAACGGCGCATCTATAAAACGCAACTCGTCACTCGAACCGGGGAGGATTTGTATGATTTCGTCACATTCGCAGATCGCACGCCCGGGCTCGATGTTCATGCTCGGCGCCTGTTCGGCCCTTTAGGGCCATTTTCGCCGGCTTCGATTGGGTCTGAAATCCCGATCACACCGCTTCCCAAGTCAAACTCATACCTAAGCGACGCGTTCTGGCCTCGTTGGCCGACATGCGTCCATCGATGGAGCCGGCGCGCCAAAGCGCCCGGATAACGTCATGACCGCTCTGTCAAAAAAGCCCGCCGCCATACGCGTGGTGCTGCCCTTCGTGTTCCGGCACTGGCTGAAGCAGCCGGGGCGTACGCTCGTTGTCGTCGGCAGCCTGCTGGGCGCGACCGCCGCCGACCTGTTCATGCCGGTGTTCTCGGGACATTTGATCGATGCGCTGACGCGCGGGCCGTCGGATTTCGATGCGCGTCACGCGGCGCTGGTCGCGTTCGGCGCCATCGTGGCGCTCGGCGCCGCCTCGATGGCGCTGCGGCTTGCAGGGCTCCAGGCGATCGTGCCGTTCACGCTGAAGATCATGTCCGAGGTCGCGCAAGACGCCTTCATGCGCGTGCAACGCTTCTCGACCGATTGGCACGCCAACTCGTTCGCCGGCTCGACCGTGCGCAAGATCACGCGCGGCATGTGGGCGCTCGACCTCCTGAACGACACCATCCTGTTGGCACTGCTACCCTCGCTGGTCGTGCTGATCGGGTCGATGATCCTGCTCGGCGTGCACTGGGGTTCGCTCGGCGGGGTGATCGCGCTCGGTGCGGCTACCTATGTCACGATGACGGTGCTGTTCTCGACGCGCTACATCGCGCCGGCCGCGCGCATCTCCAATGCCTGGGACACCAAGGTCGGGGGCACGCTGGCGGATGCGCTGACCTGCAACGCCGTGGTGAAATCCTTCGGCGCCGAAGCGCGCGAGGATGCGCGGCTCGCGCGCGTGGTCAATCGCTGGCGCGTGCGGGTACGGCGGACCTGGTTTCGCTACAACACCACCGCCGTGGCGCAGCTCTCGCTGCTGCTATGTCTGCGGGGGTCCGTGATCGGCGGCGCGGTGCTGCTGTGGATGTACGGGCACGCCTCGCCCGGTGACGTCACCTACGTACTGACGAGCTACTACGTCATCCACGCCTATTTGCGCGACGTCGGCATGCACATCAACAACCTGCAACGTTCGGTGAACGACATGGAGGAGCTGGTGGCGATCCATGACGAGCCGATCGGGATTGCGGATGCGACGGACGCGCGGCCGATCGCGATCGAGGGCGGCGAGCTCGTGTTCGACGACGTCACGTTCCATTATGGCGGCCATCGCGAGCCGCTGTACGACGGGCTGTCGGTGACGATCCGCGCCGGCGAACGGGTCGGCCTGGTCGGCCGCTCCGGCTCCGGCAAGACCACTTTCGTCAAGCTGGTGCAGCGGCTCTACGACGTCTCCGGCGGTCGCGTGCTGATCGACGGGCAGGACATCGCCCACGCCACGCAGCAATCGCTGCGCAGCCAGATCGCGATCGTGCAGCAGGACCCGATCCTATTCCACCGCTCGCTCGCCGAGAACATCGCCTATGGCCGGCCCGGGGCCAGCCTGGAAGCGATCGAGCAGGCGGCGCGGCTGGCGAATGCGCACGACTTCATCCTGCGCCTGCCCAAGGGTTACGGCACGCTGGTCGGCGAGCGCGGTGTGAAACTGTCGGGCGGCGAGCGGCAGCGCGTCGCGCTGGCGCGCGCGTTCCTGGCGGACGCGCCGGTGCTGATCCTGGACGAGGCGACGTCGAGCCTCGATTCGGAATCGGAGGCGCTGATCCAGCAGGCGATGGAGCGGCTGATGAAAGGCCGGACCTCGATCGTGATCGCCCACCGGCTGTCGACGGTGCGCAGCCTCGATCGCATCCTGGTGTTCGACCGCGGCGAGATCGTCGAGCAGGGCACGCATGCCAAGCTCGCGGGCAAGCTAGGGGGCATCTATCGCGGCCTGTTCGAGCGCCAGGTGGTGGAGCTCGGGCGTATCGCAGCAGCGGAATGAGTGGCGCGGCCGGCGGACAAAGATCCGGAAAGCCGCGTCGTCAAGGATGGAACGAGATGAAAGACCTGACCGACGGCTCTATCGCGAAGCACATCCTGGCCATGGCCCCGCCGATCATGGTCGGCATGATCACGATCATGCTTTGCCAGCTGGTCGATCTGTATTTCGTCTCGGGCCTGGGCGATGCCGCCGTCGCGGGCGTGGCGGCGGCCGGCAATGCCGGCTTTCTCGTCAACGCGCTGATGCAGGTGCTCGGCGTCGGCACGGTCGCGCTGATCGCACATGCCGTGGGACGCAGGGATCGGCCGGATGCCAATTTGATCTTCAACCAGGCGATCGCGCTGTCGGTAGTGTTCGGCCTGTTGACCCTGGTCATGGGTGCGACGCTGTCGCGCCTCTACATGCGCTCGATCGCCGCGGACCAGGCCACGATCGAGGCCGGTACTACTTATCTGTTGTGGTTCATGCCGGCGCTGGCGCTGGAATTCGCCATGCAAGTGCTGGCTTCCGCGCTGCGGGCAACCGGTATTGTGCGGCCCGCCATGTATGTGCGGGCGCTCGCCGTCGCCATCAACATCGCGCTGGCGCCGGTGCTGATCTCGGGCTGGGGCACCGGCTACGCGCTCGGCGTTGCCGGGGCGGGGTTGGCGAGCTCGATCGCGGTGGCCATCGGCGTCTTGATGCTGCTGGCGCATTTCCGCAAGGTCGAGCGCTATGTCGCCTTCAATCCGGCGCAGTGGCGTCCGCGCGCGCACCATCTGAAGCGCATCCTCAATGTCGGTCTGCCTGCCGGCGGCGAGTTCGCGATGATGTTCATCTTCATGGCGGTGGTCTATTTCGTGCTGAGCGATTTCGGCGCGGCGGCGCAGGCGGGTTTCGGGATCGGTCAGCGCGTCCTGGGCCTGATCCAGATGCCGGCGCTCGCGATTGCGCTCGCCGCCGGGCCTATCGCCGGCCAGAACATGGGGGCCGGAAAGGGAGAGCGCGTGCGCGAAACCTTCGTCAAGGCGGCGCTGATCACCAGTGTCGTGGCGATCGGCTTCATGGGCCTTGCGCAGTTGAAGCCGGAGCTCTTGCTCGCCGGATTCTCGAACGACCGGGAGACCATGGAGATCGCCTTCCTGTTTCTGCGGATCATCTCGTTCAACATGGTGGCGCAGGGCTTGATCTTCACCTGCTCGAGCATGTTCCAGGGCCTCGGCAATACCAAGCCGGTGCTGTGGAGCTCGGCAACGCGCGTCTTCACCTATTCGCTGCCGGCGGTCTGGCTGTCGACGCGGCCGGGCTTCCGGATCGAGCACATCTGGTACCTGTCGATCGCGGCGACCACGCTGCAGGCCGCCCTGAGCCTGTGGCTGCTACGCCGCGAATTCGGCAAGCGCCTGGTGGTTGTTCGGCACAAGGAGGCCGAGCAACAGGCTGCGCCTGAGCTCGCGGCCCCTCCCGCACGCGCCCCCGCGTAGCGCTATCTTGTTCTCTCCCCACGGCTCCGGCTATTTTCTGCGCCGTGGGGATGGCGGCGGCAAGGGGCCAAATGACCGAGGTGTTGAACGAGCAGCGGCCTGATTCCTGGCTCTCGGCGATCTGGGCGGCACGCTATCGCACGCCGGCCCGCTTCGTCGCGCTGATCGCGCTGCTCCTGCCGTGGACCACGACCGGGCTCACCTTTGCGCTTATTCCCTGGCTGATCGCATTCGCGTTCGTCGACCTCCACGCGTTTCCGCGTTCGCTGCTGCGGCCGATCTGCCTGCTGCCGATCGCGCTGGTGGTTCTCGCGGTTGTCGGCACGTTCTGGTCGGATGCGCCATGGCCGGAACGACTCCACGCGATCGGGCCGGCGGCAAAGCTGCTGGTGATCCCGCTTCTGATCTACCAGTTCGAGCGCTGGCCCTATGGCAATTGGGTGTTTTCCGCGTTCCTGGTGTCCTGCACGGCGCTGATGCTCTATTCCTTCGCCGTTGCCATCGACCCCGCACTGTCGCTGAAACTCTATCTGTCGCGCGGGCCCTACAAGGTCGAAAGCGGGATCGCGGTACGCAACTATATCGACCAGAGCCAGGAGTTCGCGCTCTGTGCGATCGCGTTGGTCTACCCGATCGTGGCGCTGCTGCGGCAAGGCCGCTTCCGCTTCGCGGCGCTGTTGATGGCGCTCGCGGTCGGATTCCTCGCCAACATGATGTTCGTCGTAGTCTCGCGCACGGCGCTGGTGACGCTGCCGATCCTGATCGTGGTGTTCGCGCTGCTGCATCTGCGCTGGCGTGCGGCGCTGCTCGCTGCCGGCGCGATGGGACTGTTGGCCGTGCTGCTGTGGACGGTCTCGCCGCATTTGCGCGCGACGGTCGCCAAGTTCAGCGGAGACTATGAGGTCGGTGTCGTCGGCAACGACGTCAGCGGCATGGGCTCCCGGCTGGAGTACTGGCGCAAATCGCTGGCGTTCACAGCGGATGCGCCGCTGCTCGGTCACGGCACCGGCGCGATCCGCGGCCTGTTCGCGCGCGCCGCTGCCGGCGAGAGCGGGGTTCGGGCGGAAGTCGTCGGTGATCCCCACAACCAGACCCTCAATGTCGCCGTGCAGTGGGGGGTGCTGGGCGTCATGGTCCTCTACGCGCTCTGGTTTGCGCATCTCGCGCTGTTTCGCGGCGAGGGGCTGGCCTGCTGGATCGGCCTCCTGGTCGTGGTGCAGAACATGCTGTCCTCGCTGCTCAACTCGCACCTGTTCGATTTCGCCGAGGGCTGGATCTACGTGCTCGGCGTCGGAATTGCCGGCGGCATGGCGCTCGCCGCGAAGAAACAACGAGGCTAGCTATGGTGCGGCAAGGCTGTTCCAGACGAGGGTGAGGCCCGACAGGAACAGGAGGCCCAGCACCACATCGCCAAAATGCTTGTCGTTCAGCGCGTGATAGACGCGCGCGCCGGCCCATGCTCCGATCAGAGTGCCAGGAAAGGCGACCAGCGCGAGCCAGACCACCTTGAACGCGACGAGGCCCGAGGCCGTCTGCAACACCAACGCGGTGGCGAGCACGGTGAAATTGAAGAGCTGGAAGATGCCGCGCCGCTCGTGCTTGTTCCAGCCGCGGATGTTGGCCCACAGGATCGGCAGCGGCCCCGACAATCCGGCGAGGCCGCCCAGAATGCCGCCGGCAAATCCGATCGCGCCGTCGGCAATGCGGCCGCCAAACTTGATGGCGAGCGGCTTCTTGTTGAGATACAGCGCGCTCGAGAACATCAGCAGCAGCACGCCGACGCTCAGCTTGAACACTTTTGGATCGGCGGAGGCGACCAGCAGGGTGCCCAGCGGCACGCCGATCAGTCCGCCAATCAGGAACGGCCAGACCAGCGAGAGATCAAAACTCTTCCACATCGACGGCAGTGTCGAGGTCTGCGCGATCACCGAGCAGATCAGCACCAGGGGCACTGCGAGCGAAGGCGGCAGCACGTAGAGCCAGATGCCGAGCGCCATCAGCGCCGTGCCGAACCCGGCAAGGCCCGAGACGAAGCCTCCGGCCAATGCGCCGAGCAGCAGCAGTGCGTAGGTGAGCGTTTCCAACGGATCGTCCTTGGCACAATGGGCGATCTCGAACTGTTGATCGCCGCTGCCCGCATAGCACGGCTTCGGCGGCGGAGGTCAATTTGAAAACCGCACGCAAGCGTGATCTCCAGAAGCGGGCGTTCGGGAAAGACAGGCCTAGATGATGATCGTACTTCGAGCCTGGGGGTCCGCCCGGCGCCATCATGCGCTCCATTGGCCTCCCCGAATGAGATGATGGAGAAGGACGATGACCCGCACGATGATTGCCGTTGCTGCCGCGCTATTGTCGGCGGCGGCCTTGATGCCGACAATGGCGCAGGCGCAGTTTTCGGAGCCTGCGGCCTATCAGGCTGCCCATCCCGACCGCGACGTGCTCAACGGCGGCCAGCTCACGCCCGCCGCGCGCGGGGCTCTCGGCCAGCCGAGCGATGCCTACGCATCGCAGACTTATCCTTCGGCTGTTGCGCCGGTCGTGCGCTCGCGGCATCGCCGTCAGCACCAATAAGTTCTTGCTAGACGATCTGCCTGGTGTCAGCGGGCCTGTGCAGCGCGCCGACCAGGATGCGCAGCGCTTCCGTCAATTCCGCCCTGTTGCGCGCCGCGCCAAGCGAGACGCGTGCCGCATGCGGCGGGGTCCCGTCGACGGTGAAGGCATCGCCGGCGACGACTGCCAGTCCATTCCGCAGGAGATGCGCCGCGACGTCGGAGCGGCCCTCGGGCAGCCGCAGCCACAGATGATGAGCGGCGGGCTTGGCCTGGAACTCAAAGCCTTTGAGCGCCCGTTGCGCGAGCTGCTGGCGGCCGACCGCCTCGCTCCTGATAGCGCTGATGATGCGATCGGCGACGCCGGTCTCGATCCAATGCGTCACCAGCGCGACCATCAGCGGCGCCGGCATCTGCACGGTCGCCTGCAGGCAGGTTCGCATGTCTCGCTGCGCGCTGCTGTCGGGCGTCACCAGATAGGCAACCCGTAGCGCCGGCGCGATGCACTTCGACAGCGTGGTCGCGAGATAAGTCCGCTCCGGAATGAGGTTGGCGATCGGCGACGCCGCGCGATCGAGCAGCCCGTAAGCGTCGTCCTCGATCAGAATCGTATCGGCATCGCTGATGATCTTCGCGATGGCGCTGCGGCGCTCGGGGGAAAGCGTCGCGGTGGTCGGATTGTGCAGCGTCGGAATCAGATAGACCGCTTTCGGCCTACGCGTGCGGCAAGCCTTCGCCAGCGCGTCGGGCAGGATGCCGCCGTCGTCCATGGCGATGCCGACGAGCTTGACGCCGAGCCGCGCGGCGGCGGCCTTGATGCCGGGGAAGGTGAGGGCTTCCGTGAGCACGATGTCGCCGGGCCGGGCGAGGTGGGCGAGCAGATTGAAGAGTATCGTCTGGGCGCCGGGAAAGATCACGAGCCGGTCGGCATGCGCGTGCGGCACGCGGGCGCGCATCCAGCGCGCTGCGACCTCGCGCTCATGCGCGCTGCCGCCCGGCGGCTGATAGTTGAGATGGGCCGTCAGGCCCGATTGTGCGCGGATGGCCTCGAGCCCTGCGATGATGCGCTCGTCGAGTTGCGCTTCGAGCGGATGCGGCGGCACGTTCATCGAGAGGTCGATGGCAACGGGATGCGGCAGGTCGACCGCGCGGCGCGCGCTGGTCTCCGACACGAACGAACCCTGTCCGACCCGGGCTTCCATGATGCCGCGGCGCCGCGCCTCGGTATAGGCACGCGTCACCGTGGTGAGATCGATGCCGAGCGCTTTTGCGAGGGCGCGCTGGGTCGGCAATTGTTGGCCGCGCACCAGCCGGCCGGCGGCGATATCGGCCTCCATGGCATCGACGATGCGCTGGTAGCGCGGCCCTGATAGCTCCGAGATTGTAGGGGTCCAGTCCATGCAATTAACGCCCATATCCTTTGAATGTATGGATGCAAGATAGTATTGTATGGATCAACGAAAAGGAAGAGGTGCTGTCATGGCAACCGGTTCAGTCTCTCTCACGAAAGCGATGTGGCGCGGTTTCCTGGGCAAGTGCCCGAACTGCGGCGAAGGGCATGCGTTCGGCCGTTTCCTGAAAGTGGCCGATACCTGCGACCATTGCGGCGAGGAGCTGTTTCACCAGCGCGCCGATGATTTCCCGGCCTATCTCGTGATGGTCGTCGTTGGCCATCTCGTGGTCCCGGCGATCCTCGCGGTCGAGACCGCCTATGCACCGGCAGTCTGGCTGCAACTGGCGGTGTGGCTGCCGGTGACGTTGTTTGCCGCGCTCGCGCTGTTGCAACCGACCAAGGGCGCCATCGTCGGGCTGCAATGGCAGATCGGCATGCACGGTTTCGAGGCGAGCAAGCTGCGGCGCGAAGCCGGGCAGTTTGCACCGGTGCTCGTGAAAGCGAATACGCGCTCGGCCTAGGGGCCGTGGCGTTTACATCCCGCGGTCGGCCGCTACACTCCATCGTATCAAACAAGAACGATGGAAACGCCGATGGCCGCACGCTCGAAAACCTTCCTGCTTTGTCACGGTGCGTGGTCCGGTGGATGGGCCTGGAAGAAGATGCATCCGTTGATGGCGCAGGCCGGCCACCGCCTGATCGCGCCGACCTATACCGGCCTCGGTGAGCGCGCGCATCTGGCCAATCCTGCGATCGATCTCGACACGCACATCCAGGACATCCTCAACGTCATCGCCTTCGAGGATCTCAGCGACATCGTGCTGCTGGGCCACAGCTATGGCGGCATGGTCGCCACCGGCGTCGCCGATCGTGCGCGTGAGCGCGTCACGCAACTAATCTATCTCGACGCGTTCGTACCGCGTGACGGCCAATCGCTATTCGACCTCCATGAGGGCGGGCGCGAGCCGATGCGCAAGGCAGCAGCTTCAGGCGATGGCTATCGCATCCCGCCAAACCCGCCGCCGCCGGATACGCCGCAGGCCGATCTCGACTGGCTCAACGCGCGCCGGATCAACATGCCGATCAAATGTTTCGAGACCAAGCTGAAGCTGGAGCATGGCGAGCCGGCAATGCCGCGCAGCTATATCTACTGCAAGCGCATCCCGCCGGGTGACGTGTTCGGGCAGTTCGCCAAGCGGACGAAGAGCGAGGATGGCTGGCGCTATTTCGAGCTCGACGCCAGTCACGCGCCGAACGTGACGGCGCCGGAGGCGCTGATGGGCGTGCTGCGGGAGATCGTCGGATAGAGCGCCAAATGGTGAGGGGCCCGATGCGTTAGCATCGAACCCCTCGTCACTTCTTAGTAAGACGCGTTTTCTTCGCGAACCGGAAAACCACTTCGCTCGAAAGCGCTTTAGGATATCAGCCGGCCTGTAAGCCGGGTTCTGTAAGGCACCGTCCGCTTGCGCGAACGATACGTGACGGCCATTCCTCTGGGACCATGTTTGCACATGGCCTCGAGCAACCTACCCGGACGGCGGGCCTGACATCGCCCCGCGGCGTTATCGCTTGCGCGAACACTCCGCTATGCCGTCCCTATTCGGTTTTGCTCCCGGTGGGGTTTACCATGCCGGCTCCGTTGCCGCAGCCGCGGTGCGCTCTTACCGCACCTTTTCACCCTTACTCGCCTGCAGCTTGCGCTGCGAAGGCGGGCGGTTCGTTCTCTGTGGCACTTTCCCTGGGGTCGCCCCCGCCGGACGTTATCCGGCACCGTATGTCAAGGGAGCCCGGACTTTCCTCCCCGGCGGCCTTTCGGCACTTGCTGGAGCGGCCGTCCGGCCGACTGACGGCTTACGCATGGAGCATTTGTGTCGGTTCCGCAAGCCGATATCGCCATGCACGGTTCGCCTGAAATAATTTATCCTGAAGATGTCGTTTGGGGTCTGGCTCGTTCGACTGGATGTCGGTGATCCCCCAACAACAGGAGTGAAGCGATGCAGTATCTGCTGATGATCTACCAGAACGAGGCCGAGTACGCGAAGATCGACACGGGAACCACCCAGAAGATGTCGGCAGAGTATGAGGCCTTCACGCAAGGCATCATCCAGAACGGCAATTTCAAGGCCGGTGACCGGCTGCGGCCGACCACGACCGCAACCACGGTCCGCGTGCGCGACGGCAAGACGCTGACGACCGACGGTCCGTTTGCCGAAACGCGCGAGCAGCTCGGCGGTTATTACCTCATCGAGGCCAAGGATCTCGACACTGCGATCGAAATCGCGTCGCGAATTCCGTCGGCGCGCGTCGGCTCGATCGAGGTGCGCCCCATCTGGGTCTACGACAAGTGACCGCGCCGACGGAATGACCGCTTCCGAGATCGAAAAAATCTTCCGCGACGAGGCGGGGCGGGCGCTGGCTACGCTGATCCGCCTCGTCGGCGATTTCGATCTCGCCGAGGACGCGCTCCAGGACGCCATTGCCGTTGCGCTGGAGCGCTGGCCGGCGGGCGAGGTCCCCGACAATCCGCGCGCTTGGCTGGTCAATGTCGCCAAGCACAAGGCGATCGATCGCATTCGCCGCCAGATCGCCTTCCGCGGCAAGCAGCAGGCGCTCGTGCACGAGCTCGAGCTGAACGCGCAAGCGGCCGACGAGCCGCCGGCGATGCTCGACGACGACATGCTGCGGCTGATCTTCACCTGCTGCCATCCCGCGTTTGCGCCCGAGGTCCAGGTCGCGCTGACCCTGCGCACGGTGTGCGGACTGTCGACCGCGCAGGTCGCGCGCGCCTTCCTCATCGGTGAGGACGCGATGGCGCAGCGTCTGGTCCGCGCCAAGCAGAAGATCAGGCTTGCCGGCATTCCCTATGAAGTGCCCGAGCGCGACACGCTGGTGGCGCGGCTCGACGGCGTGCTCGCCGTGATCTATCTCGTCTTCACCGAAGGCTATGTCGCGACGTCGGGCGCGGATTTGATGCGGCCCGATCTCGCGGCCGAGGCTATCAGGCTCGGCCGTTTGCTCGACCGGCTGATGCCCGATCGCACCGGCATCAGGGGCCTGCTGGCCTTGATGTTGCTGCACGATGCGCGCCGCGCCGGGCGCGAGACCGCCGCCGGCGATATCGTGCTGCTGGAAGAGCAGGACCGTACGCGGTGGGACCATGCACAGATCGCGGAGGGCCTGCGTCTGGTGGACGACGCGTTACGCGTGCCCGGCCGGCCGCAGCCCTATGCCGTGCAAGCCGCGATCGCCGCGCTGCATGCGCGTGCACCGAGCTATGAGCACACGGACTGGCCGCAGATTGCCGGGCTCTACGAGGTGCTGCTGCGCATCAGCCCGTCTCCGGTGGTCGAGCTCAACCACGCGGCGGCGGTGTCGATGGTCGATGGGCCGGCACGTGCGCTCGATCTCGTGGATGCGATCGCCGCACGCGGCGGGCTGGGAGGCTATGAACTGTTGCCCGCGGTGCGCGCGGATCTGCTGCGACGGTTAGGGCGCAAGGACGAGGCGCGCGCGGCCTATCGCGCAGCAACGGAGGCGACGCAGCTGGAGCCGTTGCGGCGGCTCTATGCGCGGCGGACGAGGGAGATGGAGTAAGGCTCTCGTGCCCCGGACGCAGCGCAGCGCCTCTTCAGCGGTGCGCCGCAGAGCCGGGGGCCCGTCTCACCATAGCAGATCGTGTCGCCGACTGGATCCCGGCTCGCGCTTCGCGCGCCCGGGACACGGGAGTGACATAGCCCACGCGTCACTTCGACGCGATCACCGTCGCATCCGCGGGCAGGCTCGCCAACAACGCCTGCAAGGTCGACAGCGTCGAGTGGTCCGCGACACCATCCAGCCGCGCCGGGCGGAAATGGCGTTGGAAGGCGGTGACGACTTCCATCGTCGCGGCGTCGTATTTGCCGGTGAGAGGAACGCCGTAGCCATATCTGGCGAGTGCCTGCTGCAGGCTCAGCACCTCGTCGCTGATGGTGCCGAGCATCAGGCTCTCGCCGCGCACGACCGGTGCGGGTGTCACCCAGTGCCCAACGCCGGAATTGGCCAGCGAATGCCACGGAAATTTTTCGCCCGGATCCTTCTTGCGCGCGGGCGCGACGTCGGAATGGCCGAGCACCCGGTGCGCGGGCACCTTGCGGCGGAGCATGATGCCGCGGCACAGCGCGATCACGGCGGCGATCTGGCGCAGCGGATATTCCGGATAGCCCCAATCGTGACCGCGATTGACGATCTCGATGCCGATCGAGCAGGAATTGATGTCGTCCTCGCCGGCCCAGGACGAGACGCCGGCGTGCCAGGCGCGCCTTGCCTCGGGGACGCTTTGCACGATGCGGCCGTCCTCCAGCACGATGTAATGTGCCGAAACTTCGGTGCCCGCCGTGCACAGCCGCGCCAGCGCGCCCTCGACATCGGGCATGCCGGTGTAGTGCAGCAGGATCATGTCCGGCTGCCGTCCCTTGTTGCGCTCGCCATGGTTCGGCGAGGGGATGATGTCGGAGACGGTCGAGGAATCCGGTTCGAACGTCCGCAAGTTCGCCGCGGCCTTGGGAACCGGGAGAACGCGTTGACGCTTCGAATCAGATCCAGACGGCGTGGACGAACCGGACGACATAAACAGCTCGAGATTGACAGAGAGTGGGCCAAGCCCTTCTCTTTACTATTCCTTTACCCTCCACCGTGCGCAATCAGGCGACGGGGTTAACGGATGCATTTTGGCGCATGTGTGTGGATGAAGTATCACCGCCGCGTCAGCTTTTCGACTTGTCACGAGCCGATCAACGCTTTCTTAACGCTAAGGGCCGTTACTGAGAGATGAAGAGCCGACCCGCGTCCGGAGGCGGCCAAAGCGTATTTTGGCTCGAAATCCCATGGCTGCCCGACAAATTCCACTGGGAACACTGGGTTGGCGGCCTGGGGTCACCAGGCTCGGGTACCATGCTGGACGGGGGTTGGGTCGTGGAACCGCCGCGACGCGGAATCATTCGAGGCGTTATGAGCTTGTTCGTCCCCGATCTCGCATGGACGTCAGGCTTGGCGCGCCGCAGGCTTGGCGCATGAGCTCGGCTCCGCACATCCCCGTTCTTGGCCGCGAGGCCATCGACCACCTCGCCCCGCGCGAGGGCGGTATCTATGTCGACGCCACCTTCGGCGCCGGCGGCTACAGCCGCGCCATCCTCGACATGCCGGGAACCCGGTTGATCGCAATCGACCGCGATCGCACCGCCATCGCAGGCGGCGTCGAGCTGGTCGAGCGCTCCGCGGGCCGGCTGACACTCGTTGAAGATCGCTTCTCCAACCTTGCCGAGGTCTGTGCGGCGCAAGGCGTCGATGGCGTTGACGGCGTCGTGATGGATGTCGGCGTATCCTCGATGCAGCTCGACCAGGCCGGTCGCGGCTTCTCTTTCCGCCTCGACGGACCGCTCGACATGCGGATGGGGCAGTCGGGACCGACGGCCGCCGACATCGTCGCACGGGCCTCCGAAGGCGATCTCGCGGACATCATCTATCTCCTCGGCGAGGAGCGGCATTCGCGCCGCGTTGCCCGCGCCATCGTCGCCGACCGGCAGGAGACGCCGTTCACGACCACGCGCGCGCTCGCCGATCTCATCGGCAGGGTGGTTCGGTCCAAGCCCGGCGACATTCACCCGGCGACGCGGACGTTCCAGGCCCTGCGCATCTTCGTCAATGAAGAGCTTGAGGAACTCCAGACCGCGCTCGCTGCTGCCGAGCACGTGCTCAAGCCCGGCGGCCGCCTCGTGGTGGTCTCGTTCCATTCGCTGGAAGACCGCATCGTCAAGAATTTCCTCTCTGAGCGGAGCAAGACCGGCGGCGGCTCGCGGCATCTGCCGGAAGTGGCGCAAACTGCGCCGAGCTTCCAGCTGCTGACGCGGCGACCGGTGATCGCAGGCGAAGACGAAGTCGCGCATAACCCGCGCGCGCGGTCCGCAAAGCTGCGCGCCGCCGAGCGCACCTCTGCGCCTGCGCATGACGCTGGCGAGCCATCGCCCTGGCCAAAACTCTCCGACGTGATGAAAGGAGGCTAGCGCATGCGCTTCATCCACCTCCTCGTCATCGGCGCGCTGATCTTCGCGGCGGCCTATGTCTACCGGATCAAGATGGACTCCACGGCGCGCACCGAAAAAGTGCTGCGGCTGCATGCGGAGATTCGCGAGCAGCGCGATGCGATTGCGGCGCTTCGCTCCGAATGGGCAAAGCTCGATGCGCCGCTGCGCCTGCAAGGCCTGTCCGACCGGCATCTGCAGCTCAAGCCGGTCAACGGCACGCAGTATGATTCACTGAAGAACCTTCCCGAGCGTCCGCCGCGGATGTTCAGGCCGGGCGAGCCGGATCCGATCGGGGCCATGCTCAACACCATCGAAGCCGCGAGCGATCCCGATAATGTGACGGGCTCCGTGCCTCACCCCGAGGACAAGCAATGAGCGCTGTGACCCCGGCCAAACCCTTGGAAAAGCCGACTGAGCCCTGGCGGCAGCGGCTGATCCGCAGCCTGCTCTACGGGCGCAACGTCGATCGCGCGGCGAAGGCGCGGGCGCGCGTCGGCCTGGCGATGCTCGCGTTCGCCTCGGTCTACGCCCTGATCGGCGGCCGGCTCGTAATGTTCGCGATCGGCGCCGACGCCCACGGCGCGCGCCGCGCCGCGGCGCAGGAGGTGGTCGCGACCGCGCGGCCCGACATCATCGATCGCAACGGCGCGATACTCGCGACCGACGTCAAGGCGTCGAGCCTGTTCGGCGAGCCGCGCCGCATCATCGACAAGGACGAGGCGATCGAACTTCTGACCGCCACCGTGCCCGACCTCGACGAGGCCGAGGTGCGCGAGCGCCTGTCGGCGCGCAAGGGCTTCGTCTGGCTCAAGCGCGAGATCACGGCCAAGCAGCAGCAGGACATCCACAAGCTCGGCATTCCCGGCATCGGCTTCCTGCGCGAGAACAAGCGGGTCTATCCGACCGGCAACGAGGTTGCCCACCTCATCGGTCTGGTCAATATCGACAACCAGGGCATCGCCGGCATGGAGAAGTGGCTCGACAACCAGGGTCTTGCCGATCTCCACCGCGCCGGCTTTGCCACCGACCGGCTGCAGAAGCCGATCGAGCTCTCGATCGATCTGCGCGTCGAGCACGCACTGCGCGACGAATTGCTGAAGGCCAAGGAGAAGTTTCACACCAAGGCCGCCTCAGGCATCGTCTCCAACGTCAAGACCGGCGAGATCGTCGCGATGGTCTCGCTTCCGGATTTCGATCCCAACAATCCGAAGGAAGCGCACGATCCCGACCGCATCAACCGCCTGACCACCGGCGTCTACGAGATGGGCTCGACCTTCAAGGCGTTCACGCTGGCGATGGCGCTCGATTCCGGCAAGATCAATCTAAACTCGATGTGGGACGCCCGGGGAAACCTGCACTACGGCAAGTTCACCATCCACGACAGCCACGCGCTCGGACGCTTCATCAACACCAAGGAAGTGTTCACTTTCTCCTCCAATATCGGCGCCGCGCGGATCGCGCTCGGGCAGGGCGTCGAGGCGCACAAGGCGTTCCTCGCCAAGATGGGCCAGTTGACGCGGCTGCGCACCGAGCTGCCGGAAAGCGCGGCTCCGCTGATCCCGCGCCGCTGGGGCGAGCTGAACACGGTGACCATCGCGTTCGGCCAGGGCATGTCGGTGGCGCCACTGCAGGCGGTGATGGGGATCAACGCACTGGTGAACGGCGGCTATTTGATTCCGCCGACCTTCATGAAGCGCAGCGAGTCCGAAGCGGCGGCGATGGCCAAGCGCGTGGTCAAGCAGGAGACCAGCGACAAGATGCGGTTCCTGATGCGGCTCAATGCCGAAATCGGTACCGCCAAGACCGCCGACGTCAAGGGCTACTACGTCGGCGGCAAGACCGGCACGTCCGAAAAGGTCATCAACGGCCGCTATGCCAAGAAGCGCGTGCTCAACTCCTTCACCGCAATCATGCCCTGCGACGATCCGAAATATCAGATCCTGATCATGCTGGACGAGCCCCAGGCGATTCCCGAAACGAAGGGTTTCATCACCTCGGGCTGGAACGCGGTGCCGACCGGCGGCAAGGTGATCGAGCGGATCGCACCGCTCCTGGGCGTCGAGCCGCGGTTCGATCTGCCGCCGTCCGACCGCCTTATTCTTGCAGCATCCAGGACAACCCAGTAATCAACCGGGTGGGCCGTTACCGCTGCTGAGTCGGGGCTTTTCCGAAGATTCGGTTCCGGCGCGGCATGTCGACTGGACAACCATGAAGCTGCGCGACCTCCTAGGTCAGGACGTTCAGGGCAATGATGCCGCAATCGAGCCCGCCGTTGCGGCGCTCGAGGTAACAGGCGTTGCCCTCGACAGCCGCGCGGTCAAGCCGGGCGACCTCTTCTTCGCACTCGCGGGCAGCAAGACCGACGGTGCGCGCTTCGTCGATGCCGCGATTGCCGCGGGCGCGGTGGCGGTGGTCGGTGATCATGCGCCGGCGGCCGGCAAGGTGCCGTTCATCACAGTTGCCAATCCGCGCCGTGCGCTGGCGCTGGCCGCGGCAAGATTTTTTCCAGCGCAGCCCGCAACGATCGCTGCGGTGACCGGCACCAGCGGCAAGACCTCGGTCGCGGCATTCACGCGCCAGATCTGGCAGCGGCTGGGGCACCTCTCCGCCAGCATCGGAACCATCGGCCTGGTCTCGCCGAAGCGTACCGTCTACGGCTCGCTGACGACGCCCGATCCGATCGCGCTGCACCGGCAGCTCGATGAGATCGCGCGCGAGGGCGTCACGCACCTTGCCTTCGAGGCGTCGTCGCACGGGCTCGACCAGTATCGCCTCGACGGGGTGCGCGTCTCGGCCGGCGGCTTTACCAATCTGTCGCGCGACCACATGGACTATCACCCGACCGTCGCGCATTACCTCGCGGCAAAGCTGCGCCTGTTCCGCGAGTTGATTCAGCCTGATGGAGCGGCCGTGATCTCGGCCGATCATGATTGCTCGGCGGAAGCAATCGACGCGGCGAAGTCGCGCGGCCTGCGCGTGATGGCGGTCGGTCGCAACGGCGACGGGGCGGGCGAGGGCATTCGTCTCGCTGGTGCGGAGGTCGAAGGTTTTTCGCAAGTCCTCGCGCTCGAGCATCGCGGCAAGCGATATTCGATCCGGCTTCCGCTGGTGGGCGAATTCCAGATCGAGAACGCGCTGGTGTCGGCCGGTCTTGCGATCGGCACCGGCAGCGATGCAGCAAGCGTGTTCGCGAGCCTCGAACATCTCGAAGGCGCCAAGGGCCGGCTGGAGCGCGTCGGCGAGCGCAACGGCGCGCCGATCTTCATTGATTACGCGCACAAGCCCGATGCGCTGGCAAAAGCATTGCAGGCGCTGCGTCCCTACGCGAAACGCAGGCTGGTCGTCGTGTTCGGCGCCGGCGGCGACCGCGATGCCGGCAAGCGTCCGATCATGGGCGCGATCGCTGTCGACAACGCCGATGGAATCATCATCACCGACGACAATCCGCGCAGCGAGAAGCCGGAGGCCATCCGCGCCGAAATCCTCGCCGCTGCCAAGGGCGCCCGCGAAATCGGCGACCGGGCCGCGGCGATCCGCACCGCGATCGAGGAATTGGAAGATGGCGATGCGCTGCTCATCGCCGGCAAGGGCCACGAGACCGGGCAGATCGTCGGCGGAGAGGTTTTGCCCTTCAGTGATCACGAGGCGGTCGCCGCCGCATTAGCGTCGAGGATTGCATGAGCGCGCCAATATGGACGGTGGCCGAAGTGGCGCGTGCGCTGGGCGCGGACGGATCGTTCCCGGACACGCCGATCGATTTCGTCACCCAGGACAGCCGGCTGGTGAAACCGGGCAGCCTGTTCGTCGCGCTGAGCGGCACGCCGAGCGGCGGCTTCATTTCGGCCTTCGCCAGCGCGCGCGACGGCTGGGAGTTCGCGGAGAAGGCGGAAGCCTCGGGCGCAGTCGCAATGATCGTGCCGCACGAGATCGCGGGCATCCGCATTCCCCAGATCGTCGTCAAGGATACGCTGATCGACGGTCTCTGGGGCCTTGCGCGCGCGGCACGTGCGCGCTTCAACGGGCCGGTGATCGGGCTCACCGGCAGCGCGGGCAAAACCAGCACCAAGGAATTCCTCGCGGCCTACCCCAACGCCTATGCCAGCCCGTCGAGCTTCAACAATTTCTGGGGCGTGCCGCTGACGCTGTGCAATGCGAAGCGTGACGCCAGTCTCTGGGTCGTCGAGATGGGCATGAACCAGCGAGGCGAGATCGCGCGGCTCAGCGAATTGACGCGGCCGACGGTCGCGCTCGTCGTCAACGTCCAGCCGGTGCATCTGGAGAAGCTCGGCTCGCTTGAAGCCATCCGCCGCGAGAAGGTGTCGATCGCACTCGGCCTGCCCGCGGATGGCGTGCTGGTGTTGCCCGCCGGGCTCAAGGCGTCCGAATGGAAGGGCAAGGTGGTGCGCTTCGGAGAGAAAGCCGAGGTGCACGAGGTCACCCACGCGCCGCATGGCGAGAGCTGGCAGGTCGTGGCCGCGATCGGCAAGAAGGAGATCGCCTTCAGCCTGACGCCGGGCGCGCCGCACCGCGTGCAGAATGCGCTCGCCGCGCTTGCTTCCATCCGTGCGGCGAATCTCGATGCGGCGACGCTCGCGATCAAGCTCGACCGGGTCGGCATCATGACCGGCCGCGGCGTCGAGCAGGCGGTCGGCGGCGTCACCGTGATCGACGACAGTTTTAACGGCAATCCGGCCAGTGTGGCTGCTGCACTGCAAAGCCTCCAGGCGCGCAACGTGACGGGCGGCCGCCGCATTGCGGTGCTCGGCGACATGCTGGAGCTGGGCGATGACGCGCCCAGCTACCATACCGGCCTTGCCAAGCATCTCGACGGAATCGACGGCGTCTATTGCGTCGGCCCCCTGATGCGCCACCTCTACGACGGGCTGCCATCGGGCAAGGGCCTGGGCTGGCACGGCGATCCCGCGACTCTCAAACCGGGCGAGGTCGCAGACCTGCTGAGGGCAGGCGATGTCGTGGTTGTCAAGGGCAGCAAGAAGATGTTCTGGGTCAACAAGTTTGTGCCGGGCCTAGTGGCCGCCTTGCAGGCGAAGGCGTAAACTGCTTGGAAGGCGCTGTTCCCGAATCCCGCCTTTTGCGGGGCGAAGCGTTTTCCCAGAGGTCGCCCGACCCCATGATGAAGACCAGCGAATGCGCGTGAGGCACGTTGATAATGCGAAGGCCAAGATCAAGGCCGCGTGCGAAAGGCGCCATAGGACCGACTGAATGTTTTACTGGCTGATCGAGCTCTCCAACACATTTCCGGGCTTCGGTGCCGTTCGCACCTTCCTGAACGTCTTCCGCTACATCACCTTCCGCACCGGCGGCGCCGTCGTCACCGGCGCGCTGTTCGTGTTCCTGTTCGGACCCTGGATCATCGACCATTTGCGCATCCGTCAGGGCAAGGGCCAGCCGATCCGGACCGACGGTCCGCAATCGCATCTCGCCAAGAAGGGCACGCCGACCATGGGCGGGCTGATGATCCTGTCCGGCCTGACCGTCGGCACGGTGCTGTGGGCCAATCCGCTCAACCCCTATGTCTGGATCGTGCTGGCGGTGACGCTCGGCTTCGGCTTCGTCGGCTTCTATGACGATTATCTCAAAGTGACCAAGCAGACCACGACCGGTTTCGGCAGCAAGCTTCGCCTGCTGATCGAGGCGGCGATCGCGCTGGTTGCCTGCTACGCGCTGGTGCGGCTGAACCGCGATCCCGCGTCGACCGCGCTGACGATTCCCTTCCTCAAGGACACCGTGCTGCATTTCGGCTGGTTCTTCGTCGTGTTCGGCGCCTTCGTCATCGTCGGCGCCGGCAATGCGGTAAACCTCACCGACGGTCTCGACGGCCTCGCCATCGTCCCCGTGATGATCGCCACCGCCAGCTTTGCGATGATCGCCTATCTCGCCGGCAACGCCGTGTTCGCCGACTATCTCCAGATCAAATATGTCGCGGGCACCGGCGAGCTCGCGGTGCTCTGCGGCGCGCTCTTGGGCGCCGGCCTCGGCTTCCTCTGGTTCAACGCGCCGCCGGCATCGATCTTCATGGGCGACACCGGCTCGCTCGCGCTCGGCGGCATGCTGGGTTCGATCGCGGTCGCGGTGAAGCACGAGATCGTTCTCGCGGTGATCGGCGGCCTGTTCGTGCTGGAGGCGGTCTCCGTCATCGTGCAGGTGGTGTCGTTCAAGATGACCGGAAAGCGCATCTTCCGGATGGCGCCAATCCATCACCATTTCGAGCAGCTCGGCTGGACCGAGCCGCAGATCGTGATCCGGTTCTGGATCATCTCGGTGATGCTGGCGCTGGCCGGCCTCTCCACCCTGAAGCTGCGCTGACGGTTACGCGATGATCCCGGTCACCTCCTTCGCCGGCAAGACGGTCGCGGTGTTCGGCCTCGGCGGCTCCGGGCTCGCCTCCTGCCACGCGCTGAAGGCCGGCGGTGCCGAGGTGATCGCCGCCGACGACAATGCCGAGAACGTCGCCAAGGCCGCGCAGGCCGGCTTCATCACCGCGGATTTGCGCAACGTCTCCTGGGCGAACTTTGCCGCGCTCGTGCTCGCGCCCGGCGTGCCGCTGACCCATCCGGTGCCGCATTGGAGCGTGCTGAAGGCGCGCGAGGCCGCTATCGAGGTGATCGGCGACATCGAGCTGTTCTGCCGCGAGCGGCGGCGGCATGCCCCGGATGCGCCGTTCGTCGCCATCACCGGCACCAACGGCAAGTCGACCACGACGGCGCTGATCGCGCACCTGACGAAAGTCGCCGGCTACGACACCCAGATGGGCGGCAATATCGGCACCGCGATCCTGTCGCTGGAGCCGCCGCGCACGGGCCGCGTCCACGTCATCGAGATGTCGTCCTACCAGATCGACCTCACGCCCTCACTCGATCCCTCCGTCGGCATCCTGCTCAATGTCAGCGAGGACCATATCGACCGTCACGGCACCATCGCGCATTACGCCGCGGTGAAGGAGCGTCTCGTTGCCGGTGTGCAAGCGGGGGGCACCGCGATCGTCGGCGTCGACGACGGTTTTTGCCGCGACATCGCCGACCGGCTCGATCGCGCGGGCAAGAAGGTGGAGCGCATCTCCGTGAGGAATCCGCTGGCGAGCGGCATCCATGTCGAGCATGGCACCATCATACGCACCTCGGGCGGCGCCCGCAGCGAGGTCGCAAAACTCGGCGGCATCGGCTCGCTGCGCGGCTTGCATAACGCGCAGAACGCGGCCTGCGCTGCCGCTGCGGCGCTCGCGATGGGCATCAGCCTCGATGTGCTGCAGAACGGCCTGCGCAGCTTTCCCGGCCTTGCACATCGCATGGAGCAGGTCGGCCGCCGCGGCAACGTGCTGTTCGTCAACGACTCCAAGGGGACGAACGCGGACGCCACCGCGCATGCGCTGTCGTCTTTTTCGGAAATCTTCTGGATCGCCGGGGGCAAGCCGAAGGCCGGCGGCATTACTGGTTTGACCGGCTATTTCCCGCGTATCCGCAAGGCCTATCTGATCGGCGAGGCCGCGCCGGAATTTGCGGGAACGCTGGGCACGCAAGTGGCGCACGAGATCAGCCAGACGCTCGATGTCGCGGTCGCGCACGCCGCACGTGATGCGGAAGCCTCAGGCCTCACTGACGCGGTCGTGCTGTTGTCGCCGGCCTGCGCCTCCTTCGACCAGTACCGCAACTTCGAGATCCGCGGCACCAAGTTCCGCGAGCTGGTGCAGGCGTTGCCGGGCGTGAAGCCGGTGGTCTGAGAATGTCGCGGCGACGCTGGATCGGAATTGTCGCTGCTGCTCTTGCTGTTCCGGTTGCCGCCGGTTTCCTCTTTGTTGCCTTCATCGACAACGTCATGAGCGGATTTGGCGCGTGTCGCGTCGTTCGCCAGAAAGCATACGCGTCTCCAAGCGGCGGCAAGCTGGTCGTCGTGGTCTGGAAGGCGTGCGGAGCCAACGTGCCTGACAGCACGCAAGCCAGCATCATCGCGCGCGGCCGGACATTCTCGCCCGAGAGCACGCCGACCTTTCTCAGCGTGCGCGAGCATCAGGATGTCCGCGTTGCATGGACTGGTGAGCATGCGGTCAGGATCGGGTTCATTCCGGGAGCAGCCCAGATCGACAAGCGCGATCAGCGTGCAGGGGATGTCGCGATCAATTACGAATAGGGCTATTGGCACTCTCGTGTCCCGGACGCGGTGCGGCACGAAGTGACGTGCCGCAGTGGCGGGACCCAGCAAGCCGCAATGGGCCCCCGGCTCTGCAGCGCACCACCCGGAAAGAGGCGGCGCACCGCGCTGCGGGCGGGGCATGAGACTCTTCAAAAACTTGAACGTCCCATTAACCCCCCGGTAACCAACCTCGGCGACCAATGGACCGACCTCTGTCCGAAAGCGGCCGCCATGCTCTCCCGTGAAGAACGCACCCCCTTTTCCGAGTGGTGGTGGACCGTCGATAAGCCGCTGATGGGCGCCATCCTGGCGTTGATGCTGACCGGCGTGATCCTGTCGCTGGCGGCGAGCCCGCCGGTTGCGACCCGCATCGGCCTCGATCCCTTCCATTTCTTCAGCCGCCACGTGCTGTTCCTGGCGCCGTCCTGCCTGGTGCTGCTCGGGGTCTCCTTTATGTCACCGCGCGCGATCCGTCGCAGCGCGCTGATCATCTTTACGGTCAGCATCATCCTGATCGTGCTGACGCTGGCGATCGGCCCTGAAGTGAAGGGTTCGCGGCGCTGGATCACGCTGCTCGGCGTCAACATCCAGGCCTCCGAAGTGGCCAAGCCTTCCTTCGTCGTCATCGCGGCCTGGCTGTTTGCGGAATCGACCCGGCGGCCGGAGATGCCGGCGACCTCCATGGCGCTGGTGCTGCTCTTGATGCTGGTGTCGCTGCTGGTGATGGAGCCCGACTTCGGCCAGACCATGCTGATCCTGATGGTGTGGGGCTCGCTGTTCTTCATCGCGGGCATGCGCATGATCTGGGTATTTGGTCTGACCGGGCTCGGAGCGGCCGGCCTGTTCAGCGCTTACCTGTTCGTCCCGCACGTCGCGGGCCGCATCAAACGCTTCATGAACCCTGCCTCCGGCGACACCTTCCAGGTCGATACCGCCATGGAGGCCTTCTATAACGGCGGCTGGTTCGGCCTCGGGCCCGGCGAGGGAATTGCAAAACGCAGCCTGCCGGACAGCCACACCGACTTCGTATTCGCGGTCGCCGCCGAAGAGTTCGGCATCATCCTGTGCCTGGCCATGCTCGCGCTGTTCGCCTTCGTCGTCATCCGCACGCTGTCGCGCGCCTATGCCACCGAGGACATGTTCTCGCGCTTTGCCGCCTCGGGGCTGGCGATCCTGTTCGGCGTGCAGGCCGCGATCAACATGTCGGTCAACCTTCAGCTCATCCCCGCCAAGGGCATGACACTGCCGTTCATCTCCTATGGCGGCTCCTCGATCGTGTCGCTGGCCTATGGCGTCGGCATGATGCTGGCCCTGACGCGGCTGCGCCCGCGCACCGAGGTCGAGGCAAGCGGCCACGCCGAGGCGATGCGCAGCTACGCGTGACAGGTCTCGTGTCCCGGACAAGCCTAGCGCAGATCCGGACCCAGAATGCCGCAGCCAAGGGCCCCGGTTCAGCAGCGCACCACGCCGCAAAGGGCGGCGCGCTGCGCTGCGCCCGGGGCACGAGCCCCGTGTAGTCGGCTCGCATTGATGAAAAAGTCCCTGTAAAACTCCCCACCATGGACAACTCCCCCCTGATTCTTCTCGCCGCGGGTGGCACCGGCGGGCATCTGTTTCCGGCCGAGGCGCTCGGCGTCGAATTGATCCGGCGCGGTTTCCGCGTCCGCCTCGTCACCGACGAGCGCGCGCTTCGCTATAGCGGGCTGTTCACCAAGGACATGATCGACGTGGTCTCGAGCGAGACCGCGCGTGGCCGCAATCCGTTGCAGCTCGCTTATGCCGGGCTCACGCTCGCCGCCGGCACGCTCTCTGCCTATCGCCTGATCAAGCGCTTGAATCCCGTCGCCGTCGTCGGTTTCGGCGGCTATCCGACGCTGCCGCCGCTGGTTGCTGCGAAATTCGCCGGCGTGCCCGGCATCATCCACGACGCCAATGCGGTGCTAGGCCGCGCCAACCGGTTTCTGTCGAGCCGCGTCCGCGCCATCGCGACGTCGCTGCCCGGCGTGCTCGACCGCGATCCGGCGTTATCAGGCAAGACCACGATGGTCGGCACACCGATGCGTCCGGCAATCCTCGCCGCGGCTGGCGTGCAATACGCTGTGCCCGAGGTGAACGGCCCGCTGCGCCTGCTCGTCGTCGGCGGCAGCCAGGGCGCGCGCATCATGGCCGACATCGTGCCCGGTGCGATCGAGCGGCTCGAGCCTGCGCTATGGAGCCGGCTCGTCCTCACCCAGCAGGTGCGCGACGAGGACATGGACCGCGTTCGCGCGGTCTACGACAAGCTCAAGATCAACGCCGAGCTCGCGCCGTTCTTCACCGATCTGCCGGCGCGGCTTGCCTCCAACCATCTGGTGGTGTCGCGCTCCGGCGCCGGCACCGTGGCCGAACTCGCCGCGATCGGACGTCCCTCGATCCTGGTGCCGCTGCCGGGCTCGATCGACCAGGACCAGTTCGCCAATGCCGGCGTGCTGGCGAAGGTCGATGGCGCGATCCGCATCCCGCAGACCGAGTTCACCTCGAACCGCCTCGCCGCCGAGGTCTCCGCCTTTGCCGCCGAGCCCGCGCGGCTCGTCGCCATGGCTAAGGCAGCCCGCAGCGCCGGCCGGCTCGATGCGGCCGAGCGGCTGGCCGATCTGGTGGGCAAAGTCGCGGGAATCTGACGCGAAAAAGCCCTTGTCTTCGCCTTCTAAAGCGGGGCATCCAGTAGGAACGGTGCGGCTGATTTGGCCGTGACCTTCGCCAGATGCCGCCTGCGCAAGGCGGCAAGGTCAGGGAACAGAGCATGAGACTGCCGCGCGAGATCGGACCCATCCACTTCGTCGGGATCGGCGGGATCGGTATGAGCGGCATCGCCGAGGTGCTGCTCAATCTCGGCTACGCCGTGCAGGGCTCGGACGCCTCCGACAATTACAATCTCGACCGTCTGCGCAAGAACGGCGCAAGAGTGTCGGTCGGCCACAAGGCCGAGAACGTCGACGGCGCCGAGGTCGTCGTGGTCTCCACCGCGATCAAGCGCGACAATCCGGAACTGATGGCGGCGCGCGAACGGCGTATTCCAGTGGTGCGCCGCGCCGAGATGCTGGCCGAGCTGATGCGGCTGAAGAGCTGCGTCGCCATCGCGGGCACCCATGGCAAGACCACGACCACCACGATGGTCGCGACGCTGCTCGACTCCGGCGGCCTCGATCCGACCGTCATCAACGGCGGCATCATCAACGCCTACGCCTCCAACGCGCGTCTCGGCGCCGGCGACTGGATGGTGGTGGAAGCCGACGAGAGCGACGGCACGTTTTTGAAGCTGCCGACCGAGGTCGCGATCGTCACCAATGTCGATCCCGAGCATCTCGATCACTTCAAGACCTTCGAGGCCGTGCAGGACGCGTTCCGAAACTTCGTCGAGAACCTGCCGTTCTACGGCTTCGCCGTGATGTGCACCGACCATCCCGTGGTGCAGACCATCGTCGGCAAGATCGAGGATCGCCGCATCATCACTTACGGTGAGAATCCGCAAGCCGATGTACGGCTGCTCGACTTGACCCCGATGGGCGGCGGATCGAAATTCAAGGTCGCGTTCCGCGATCGCAAGACCGGCCGCGCGCAGGAGATCGCCGATCTCATGCTGCCGATGCCCGGCCGTCACAACGCCTCCAACGCGACGGCCGCGATCGCGGTCGCGCGCGAGCTCGGCGTGTCGGACGAGGCGATCCGCAAGGCGATCGCGGGCTTCGGCGGCGTCAAGCGCCGCTTCACCAAGACCGGTGACTGGAACGGCATCACCGTAATCGACGATTACGGCCATCATCCGGTCGAGATCGCCGCGGTGCTGAAGGCGGCGCGGGAATCCACCAACGGCAAGGTCGTCGCCGTGGTGCAGCCGCATCGCTACACCCGCCTGCAGTCGCTGTTCGAGGAATTCTGCACCTGCTTCAACGACGCGGATGCGGTGGTTGTCGCCGAAATCTATGCCGCAGGCGAGACGCCGATCGAGGGCATCGACCGCGACCATTTCGTCGCGGGCCTGCGCGCCCATGGTCACCGCGAGGTGATCCCGCTGCCGGCGGCGCCGGCGCTCGCAGGCATCGTCAAGGGATTGGCGAAGTCGGGCGATCTCGTCGTGTGCCTGGGCGCCGGCAACATCACGCAATGGGCGTATGCGTTGCCCGGCGAATTGAAGGCGCTGGGGTAGGGCGGTGGGATTTCCCGATATCACGCCGGATCTGAAAGCCGCGATGCCGCAACTGCGCGGCCGGCTGCTCGCCAACCAGTCGCTCGCCGAACTCACCTGGTTTCGCGTCGGCGGCCCGGCGCAGGTGCTGTTCACGCCGACGGACGAGGACGACCTCGCTTATTTCCTCGCGCATCTCGAGAGCGACATTCCCGTCCATGTCGTCGGTGTCGGCTCCAACCTGATCGTGCGCGACGGCGGCATTGCGGGCGTGGTGATCCGTCTCGCGCCGCGCGCCTTTGGCGAGGCGAGCGCGAGCGGCGACATCGTCACCGCGGGCGCGGCCGTGCTCGACAAGCGCGTGGCGGAAGTCGCCGCCAGCGCGAACATCGGCGGGCTCGAATTCTATTTCGGCATTCCCGGCACCATCGGCGGCGCGCTGCGCATGAATGCGGGCGCCAATGGCGGCGAGACCAAGGACGTGCTGATCGCGGCGACCGGTGTGGCGCGCGACGGCACGACGCACACCTTCTCCAATGCCGACATGAAGTTCGTCTACCGCAACAGCGGCGTCGATCCCTCGGTCATCTTCACCTCCGCGCGGTTCCGTGGCGAGATCAGGGATACTGACGCGATCCGCGCGCGCATGGCGGAGGTGCAGACCCATCGCGAGACCGCGCAGCCGATCCGCGAAAAGACCGGCGGCTCGACCTTCAAGAATCCGCCCGGCCATTCCGCCTGGAAGCTGGTCGATGCCGCCGGCTGCCGCGGCCTGCGTGTCGGCGGCGCGCAGGTCTCGGAGATGCACTGCAATTTCCTGATCAACACCGGTGATGCCACCGCGCACGACATCGAGACGTTGGGCGAAACCGTGCGCGAACGCGTGAAGGCAAATTCCGGAATTGAGCTACACTGGGAAATCAAGCGGGTTGGAATTCCCGGCTAATTTGGACAAGCGGCGAGAGAACATGCGCATCACCATCCTCTTCGGCGGCTCCAACCGGGAGCGTCTGGTTTCGGTTGCTTCAGCCCAGGCGCTGCATCATGCGCTGCCCGAGGCCGATCTCTGGTGGTGGGACGTCGAGGACAAGGTGCATGTCGTGCAGTCGAAGCAGCTGCTCGAACACGCCCGTCCGTTCGAGGACGAGTTCAAGCCGGGCACATCAGGCATTCCGCTGGCTCAGGCGCTCGACCAGGCCAAGGCGGAAGACCGCGTGCTGGTGCTCGGCCTGCATGGCGGACGTGCCGAGAACGGCGAATTGCAGGTGATGTGCGAAGCGCGTGGCGTGGCCTTCACCGGCTCGGGCTCGGCGTCCTCGCATCTTGCCTTCGACAAGATCGCGGCCAAGCATTTCGCCGCGCTCGGCGGCGTGACGCCGCCGGCCAACATTGCGCTGGACGAGATCGACGAAGCCTTCGCCGAATACGGCCGGCTGATCGCAAAGCCTGCGAAGGATGGATCGAGCTACGGCCTGATCTTCGTCAACGCCAGGCAGGATCTCGTCGCGGTCCGCAACGCCGCGAAGCACGAAGACTACGTGATCGAGCCCTACATTGCCGGCGTCGAGGCGACCTGCGGCGTGCTGGAGCGGCCGGACGGTTCGATCGTCGCGCTGCCGCCGATCGAGATCATTCCGGGCGAGGGCGCTTTCGACTACGCGGCAAAGTATCTCCTGAGCTCGACCCAGGAGATCTGTCCCGGCCGCTTTTCGCCGGAGATCACCGCCGCGCTGAAGGAGCAGGCATCACTGGCGCATCGCGCGATGTCCTGCACCGGCTACTCCCGCTCGGACTTCATCGTCTCGGACAAGGGCCTGGTCTATCTCGAAACCAACACGCTGCCCGGGCTGACCAAGTCCTCGCTCTACCCCAAGGCGCTGAAGGCCGAGGGCCTCGAATTCGTCGACTTCCTGCGCGGCCTGATCGAGCTCGCCGCGCGGGGCGTGCGGAAATAATTAGGATTGGTTAACGGTCGCAAGGGCGAAACGGCCGGTTTTGGAACCCAAAACCGGTAAAATGCCGGAGATCGCGGCATAAATGCCTCACATGCCTGGGCAAAACGCATTCCGCGTTAACGAACTTTACCTTTTGTTTACCAGGAAGGCCGAAGGTTAACGCTGGCGGCGCATATGGCGCTTTGGCTGCCGGCGCGTGAGCTGTTGCGGGTGAACTCACCTCCAGCGAACGCTTTGATGGGGAAAGGCTTCTTCTGCTGAAGACCAGCACCCGGCCCGGCAAGTCCGAGACGTCATGTTCGCCAGGACCCGCGCGATGTTGCGGGCAAACTGTTGACGAGCTCGTGCAATGGATGGTGCAGGAAGCCTCACCCGGTCGTTTTTCAGATCGCTGAGGCCCCAAGCTGATCTGAAGGCGGCCGCTATCGGAGCGGTCGTGCTTCTGCGCGAGTGGGTACAGGACAAGCGCGACCAGAAGCGCGCTGCCGCCCAGAACAAGATCAGGACCAAAGCCAAGCCCATCGTCGAGCGCGAGCCGCCGCCGCGCGTCGTCGCGATGGTCGAGCGCTATCTGCCGCGCCGGGTCGGGATCAGCATGACCGTTCTGCTGCTGATCGGAAGCGGCGGCTTCGGCATCGTCAAGGGTGGCCATCTCCAGGATTTCATCACGGCGGTCAGCGATACCCGCAATGCGCTGGCCAATTCCGCCGGCTTCCGCATCACCTCGGTCGCGATCAACGGCCGCAAGCAGCTCAGCCAGGACGAGATCCTCGCAATCGGCGGCGTCAGCGGCCGTTCCTCGCTGCTGTTCCTCGACGCCGACGCGGTGCGCGACAAGCTCAAGGCCAATCCCTGGATCGCGGATGCGACGGTGCTCAAGCTCTATCCGGGCCGGCTCATGATCGACATCACCGAGCGCCAGGCGTTCGCGCTGTGGCAGGAGGGCGGCCGGCTTTCCGTCATCGCCGACGACGGCGCCGTGCTCGAACCCTATGTCTCGCGCCGGTTCCTGGCGCTGCCGCTGGTGGTTGGCAAGGGCGCCGATACGCAGGCCCGCGATTTCCTGGCGCTGCTTGCGCGCTATCCGCAGGTCAATTCGATCACCAAGGCCGCGATCTTCGTCGGCGAGCGGCGCTGGAACCTGAGGCTCAAGGACGGCCTCGACATCCGGCTGCCCGAGCAGGACGTCGGCAACGCGCTCGCGATGCTGTCCAGGCTCGACAAGGAGGACCGGCTGTTCTCCCGCGACATCGTCGCCGTCGACATGCGCCTGCCCGATCGGCTGGTCGTGCAGCTGTCCGAGGACGCCGCCAAAGCGCGCGACGATCTGTTCAAGGACAAGAAAAAGAAAAAGGCCGGGGATTCCGCATGACCGGTCTTGATCGCACCCAGACGCCGAAGACACGCCCGATGCCGCACAAGCGCGGCGGCCTCGTCGCCTGCCTCGACATCGGCACCAGCAAGATCGCCTGCATGATCGCGCGGCTGAGGCCGTCGGCGCCGAGCGAAGCCCTGCGCGATCGCACCCATGCGGTGGAGCTGATCGGTTACAGCCAGATCCAGTCGCGCGGCATGAAGGCCGGCGCAGTGGTCGATCTCGCCGAATGCGAGCAGGCTGTGCGCCAAGCCGTCGGGCTGGCGGAGAAAATGGCCAAGGTGCGGGTCGAGTCCGTTCTGCTGTCGGTCTCCGGCGGCCGACTTTCCGGCCAGCTGGTCGAAGCCGCGGCCGACATCCGTGGTGGCGCCGTGACGCAGGCCGATGTCAGCCGCGTCACCTCCACCGGCATGCGCCACGCCACCGGCGAGGGCCGCACCGTGCTGCACGCGCTGCCGGTCGGCTACACGCTCGATGGCGTCAAGGGCATCCGCGATCCTCGCGGCATGGTCGCGCATCAGTTCGGCGTCGACATGAACGTCGTCACCTGTGACGCCACCGTGGCGCGGAACCTGATGCTCGCGGTTGAGCGCTGCCACATCAATGTCGAAGCCATGGCGGCGAGCCCGTATGTGGCCGGCCTGTCGGTGCTGACCGACGACGAGGCCGATCTCGGCGCTGCCGTCGTCGAGATGGGCGCGGGCACCACCACCATCGCGGTCTATTCCGGCGGCCGTTTCGTGCACGCCGCGGGTTTTGCGGTCGGCGGGCAACACATCACGATGGATCTGGCGCGCGGACTCTCCGCGACCATTGCCGATGCCGAGCGAATCAAGACGTTATACGGGACCGTCATCACCGGCGGATCGGACTCGCGTGAGCTGATGTCTGTACCGACAGCCGGTGACGAGCAGGATCTGCCGCAGATCGTCTCCCGCGCTACCATCGCCAACATCGTCAAGCACCGTGCCGAGGAAGTCTTCGAAATGGTTCGGGACAAGCTGAAGGATTCGCCCTTCGCCTCAGAGCCCAATGGCCGCGTCGTGCTCTCGGGCGGAGCCTCGCAGCTCACTGGCCTCGTCGAGCTCGGAACGCAGATTCTCGGCCGGCCCGTGCGGGTCGGACGTCCACTCGGTTTCGGCCGGCTGCCCAACGAGGCCAAGAACGCCGCCTTCGCGGTGCCGGCCGGGCTCCTGGTCTACCCGCAATATGTTCACCACGAGCATGTCGAACCGCGGCATACGCGGCAGCAGGTCAAGACAGGGACGGGCGGCTATTTTGGAAAGGTCGGACGATGGCTACGCGAGGGCTTCTGATGAACCGGTTCCGCAATCTTCGAATTTCACCAACTCCCGCGGCCGTCGGCCGGGGCGAACCCACGCGCGCGTGATCGAGAGGCAAACATGACCATCAGCATCAATGTTCCTGATATTCACGAACTGAAGCCCCGGATCACCGTGTTCGGCGTCGGCGGCGCCGGTGGTAACGCCGTCAACAACATGATCACGGCGGGCCTCCAGGGCGTCGACTTCGTGGTTGCCAATACCGACGCGCAGGCGCTGACGATGTCGAAGGCGCAGCGCATCGTGCAGATGGGCACGGCGGCCACGCAAGGGTTGGGCGCAGGCTCGCAGCCGAACGTTGGCGCGGAAGCCGCGGAAGAGGTGATGGACGAGCTGCGTGATCATCTCTCGGGCGCCAACATGGTGTTCGTCACCGCCGGCATGGGCGGCGGCACCGGCACCGGTGCAGCCCCGGTGATCGCCAAGATCGCGCGCGAGATGGGGATCCTCACCGTCGGCGTCGTGACCAAGCCCTTCCACTTCGAGGGCGGTCGCCGCATGCGCACCGCGGAGGCCGGCATCAACGAGCTGCACAAGGTCGTCGATACGCTGCTGATCATCCCGAACCAGAACCTGTTCCGGGTCGCCAATGAGAAGACCACCTTCGCCGACGCCTTCGCGATGGCCGACCAGGTGCTCTACTCCGGCGTTGCCTGCATCACCGACCTGATGGTCAAGGAAGGTCTGATCAACCTCGACTTCGCCGACGTCCGCGCCGTGATGCGTGAGATGGGCAAGGCGATGATGGGCACGGGCGAGGCCTCCGGCGACAAGCGCGCGCTGACCGCCGCTGAAGCCGCGATCGCCAACCCGCTGATCGACGACAGCTCGATGAAGGGCGCCAAGGGCCTCCTCATCTCCATCACAGGCGGCAAGGACCTCACTTTGTTCGAGGTCGACGAAGCCGCGACCCGCATCCGCGAGGAAGTCGACCAGGACGCCAACATCATCGTCGGCGCGACCTTCGACGAAGCGCTCGATGGCCTGATCCGCGTCTCGGTCGTCGCCACCGGCATCGAGCAGGCCGCGATCGCCCGCAACAGCCAGGCCACCAGCGCTCCGATTGCGAACGCGGCGGCGCCGCAGGCGCAGCAGGCTCCCGCTGCTCCGGCCGCGGTTGCCGAGAGCCGTCTCGCCGATTTAACCGCGCGGCTCCGGGCCGACAATCAGCGCATGGCCGAGCGTGCCCAGAAGCTGGAAGCTCAGATCCCGGGCGCCGCACCGGGCCAGTTCGCCGCCGCTCCCATGGCTCCGCGTCCGAACGTCGAACGGGCTGCGCTCGCCGCCATCGCCGCCGCCGTTGCGGACGTCCCGCAGGCTCCGGCGCCGATGCAGACTTATGGCGACGTCACCGTGCGCCCCATCGCGCAGAAGCCCACGCTGTTCCCGGAGCCTGAGCAGGGGCCGATGGCCATGCATGAGACGATGACGCCGGAGACCTTCATCCCGCCGCAGGCCGAGCGTGCGCCGGTCCGCACACCGCGGATGCCGCGTATCGAAGAGCTGCCGATGCCGGCCCAGGCCGAGCTTCGCCAGGCTCGTGGCGAGGTTGAAGAAGAGACCCCGCAGAAGAGCCGCCTGTCGCTGCTCCAGCGCCTCGCCAATGTCGGCCTCGGCCGTCGTGACGAGGAGAGCGAGGCGCCGATCGCGGCCCGTACCGCCGGTCCCGCGATGCCGCCGCTGCCCGATCGCCGGCCCCAGAAGACCGTGGCGCAGCAAATCGCGACCAGCGAGCCGGTGTCCGAGTATGCCCGCCGTCCCGCACCGCAGGGCCTGGACATGCATGGCCGTCCCGCCGCTGTTGCGCCGGCGCCACAGGGAGACGACCATCTTGACATCCCGGCCTTCCTGCGGCGGCAGGCGACCTGAGGATTGTTACAATAAGGCAGACGAAAAGAGGTCCCGGCGAGAAGCTCGCCGGGACCTTTCCTTTGGTCCGGTGCATATCCGGATTGCGCAGCCAAGCAACTGATTTTAAATCATTAATTACGTATTCGGTGGTTCAGTAAAACTGCCGGTGACGGTCCCAAATTTCGCTCCAATTTGGTTAAGCCTTGGCGCGAATACGGCAGGTTTGGGGTAACAATCGGTAAAAAAGCGTGAGTTGGCGCTGTTTGAGGCAGTGACTATGGTTTGCCGTGACTTGGGGATACGGATTCGGAACGAGCGGTCCTTGGCCGGTCAGTCGGGTTCAGTATAAGTCGCAGTGGTCGCAGTGGTCGTAGTGGGGCGGGTTCCTGATGAAATTTAGCCGGCAAACAACGCTTCGTGCGCAAGCCACCGTGGCAGGCGTGGGCGTTCATTCCGGTCTTCCCGTCACCCTCACGCTTGGGCCCGCGCCTGTCGACGCAGGTTATATTTTTGTCCGCACCGGACTCGAGGGAAGTGACCGCGAAGTTCAGGCGACCGCCGAGCAGGTGATCGCGACCGATTTCGCCACCGTCCTCGGTGATCGCAGCGGCCCGCTGGTCTCCACCGCCGAGCATGTGCTTGCCGCGCTGCGGGGCATGGGCGTCGACAATGCCGTCATCGAGATCGACGGGCCGGAAGTGCCGATCATGGACGGCAGCGCCGCGGCCTTCATTGCGGCGATCGACCAGGCCGGCATCGTGACTCAGCCGGCACAGCGCCGCTTCATCCAGGTTCTGAAGCCGATCTCGGTCAAGCTCGGCAATTCCTTCGGCGAGATCAGGCCCTATGCCAACGGGTTCCGCGCCGAGGTCGAGATCGACTTCACCAATCCTGTCATCGGCCAGCAGAGCTACGCCTTCGACCTCAGCCCGGAACGTTTCCGCCGCGAAGTCGGCCGAGCCCGGACTTTCGGTCTGATGTGCGACGTCGCGCGGCTCTGGAGCGCCGGCTATGCGCTCGGCGCCTCCTTCGACAATACCGTCGTGTTCGACGAGGAGCGGCTGCTCAACACCGAAGGCCTGCGCTACGCCGACGAATGCGCCCGCCACAAGGTGCTGGACGTGATCGGCGACCTCGCGCTGGCCGGTCTGCCGCTACTTGGCGCCTATCGCTCGGTGCGTGGCGGCCACAAGCTCAACCACGCTGTTCTGACCGCGCTGCTCGCCGACCGTACCGCCTGGCGGGTGGTCGAGGGCGAGGCGGCCCGCCGCACCACGCGTCCCGTGGGCGAAGTCGGTCGCGGCATTGTCGGCGGCCGGATCGCCGCGGCCTATGGGCCGGACGTATCCTAAAGAGCGACGTGTCCTGACGGACCTCTCGTGGCGGGTGTTTGCGCCCACCGCGTCCCCGGGAAACTCCTGGTAACGATGATCGGCCAGGATTGCGGCGCATTCGCCTTAATCCGGGCGGAATGCCTGCCTATCCGGTTGGTTCAAGATCGTTTTTCGGTTACACCGGCGTGGTCGCATGGCAGGCACCACGGCACCATTTCGCGCCCGTGACGGGGGTCATGGGCTGGCGGACACCGCACCACAGGGCGTCAGGGCAATACTCATGTCGGCACAGCGTATGACGCGCGGATATCTCCAGTTGCCTCGAGACGTCTCGCCTCGAGTCCGGGGATTGCTCAAGGCTGCCACCTTCTTCGTGCTCGCGCTGCCGCTGGCCGGCTGCGGCACCGGCGCGCTCTGGGACAAGTTCACCGCCAAGGACGACACCTTCGTCGAGGAGCCCGCCGACAAGATCTACAACGAGGGCCTGTACCTCATGAACGAGAAGAAGGACATGAAGGCGGCGAACAAGAAGTTCGAGGAGGTCGACCGCCAGCATCCTTATTCCGAATGGGCTCGCAAATCGCTGCTGATGTCCGCCTATGCGTCCTATCAGGGCGGCGACTATGACAGCTGCATCGGCGCGGCCACCCGCTACGTCACCCTGCATCCCGGCAGCCCGGATGCGGCCTATGCGCAATATCTGATCGCGGCCTCGCATTACGACCAGATCCCGGACATCAGCCGCGACCAGACCCGCACCGAGAAGGCGATCGCCTCGCTGGAAGAGGTGGTGCGCAAATATCCGACCTCCGAATATGCGACCTCGGCCAAGGCCAAGATCGAGGGTGCCCGCGACCAGCTCGCCGGCAAGGAAATGAATGTCGGCCGCTACTACGCGCAGAAGCGCGACTACACAGCGGCGATCAACCGCTACAAGGCGGTCGTCACGCAGTACCAGACCACCCGTCATGTCGAGGAGGCGTTGTTCCGGCTCACCGAGGCTTATATGGCGATCGGCATCGTCGGCGAGGCGCAGACCGCGGCGGCCGTCCTCGGGCACAATTTTCCTGACAGCCGATGGTACAAGGACGCCTATAATCTTGTAAAAAACGGCGGTCTCGAACCGAGCGAGAATCAGGGGTCTTGGATTAGCAAGACCTTCAGCAAATTGGGTCTCTCGGCCAGGAATTGATTTCCCATGCTGGCGCGTCTGTCGATCCGTGACATCGTCCTGATCGAACGGCTCGATATCGAATTCGCAACGGGCCTCGCGGTTTTGACCGGCGAGACCGGTGCGGGCAAATCCATCCTGCTCGATGCCTTTGCGTTGGCGCTCGGCGGCCGCGGCGATGCCGGCCTCGTGCGCCACGGCGCGGAGCAGGGTCAGGTCACCGCCGTGTTCGATATCCCCAAAAATCACCCCGCAGCGAAGATCCTCGCCGAGAACGGGCTGGAGGATACCGGTGAGATGATTCTCCGCCGGGTCCAGCTCGCCGATGGCCGCACCCGGGCCTTCATCAACGACCAGTCGATCAGCGTGCAGACGCTGAAGGCGGTCGGCGCTGCCCTGGTCGAGATCCACGGCCAGCATGACGAGCGCGCGCTGGTCGATGCCGCCACCCACCGCCGCCTGCTCGACGCCTTTGCCGGCCTCGAAAAGGACGTCGCGGCGGTCGAAACGCTCTGGGACGCACGCCGCACCGCCAACACCGCGCTGGAGGAGCATCGCGCCGCCATGGAGCGCGCTGCGCGCGAGGCCGACTATCTGCGCCACGCCTCCGACGAGCTGAAGCAGCTCGCGCCCAAGGATGGCGAGGAAACCTCGCTGGCTTCGCGCCGCACCACCATGATGCAGGGCGAGAAGATCGCCTCCGATTTGCGCGAGGCGCAGGAGGCGGTCGGCGGCAACCATTCCCCGGTCGGGGCGCTGGCGGCGGCCGTGCGCCGGCTGGAGCGCCGCGGCGTCAATTCGCCGGCCCTGGTCGAGCCGGCAGTGAAGGCCATCGACATCGCGATCAACGCGCTCGAGGAAGCCGATCAGCATCTCCAGGCGGCGCTGGCCGCAACCGATTTCGATCCGGGTGAGCTCGAACGCATCGAGGAGCGCCTGTTCGCACTGCGCGCCGCCTCGCGCAAATATTCGACGCCGGTCGACGGGCTGGCCGCGCTCGCCGCCAAATATGCCGCCGAAATCGTGCTGATCGATGCCGGCGCCTCGCGGTTGAAAAAGCTGGAGCAGGCCGCGGTCGAGGCCGATGCGCGCTATTCCGCGGCCGCCAAAAAGCTGTCGATGGCGCGGCAGAAATCGGCCGAGAAGCTCAACAAGGCCGTCAATGCCGAGCTGGCGCCGCTCAAGCTCGAACGCGCCAAGTTCATGACCCAGGTCGAGACCGATGAGGCAGCTCCAGGCCCGCAAGGGTTCGACCGTGTCGAGTTCTGGGTGCAGACCAATCCCGGCACCAAGCCGGGCCCGCTGATGAAAGTCGCCTCCGGCGGCGAGCTGTCGCGCTTCCTCCTGGCACTCAAGGTCGTGCTGTCCGACCGTGGCTCGGCGCCGACGCTCGTGTTCGACGAGATCGACACCGGTGTGGGCGGTGCGGTTGCCGATGCCATCGGCGGGCGCCTGGCGCGGTTGGCCGGCAAGGTCCAGGTGATGGCCGTGACCCACGCCCCCCAGGTCGCCGCCCGCGCCGACCAGCATCTGCTGATCTCCAAGGATGCGCTGGACAAGGGCAGGCGCGTCGCCACCCGCGTCAATGCGCTGGCCGCCGACCACCGCCGCGAGGAGATTGCCCGCATGCTCGCCGGCGCCGAGATCACGGCGGAAGCGAGGGCGGCCGCGGACCGGCTGCTCAAGGCGGCGACGGCCTGAGTTTCGTGTCCCGGACGCGCGCAGCGCGAGCCGGGATCCAGAATACTATGTCCAGGGTATGAAACTGTAACCGACTTTACCCTCCCGCCCGCTCCGTCGTATCCAAGCGCCATGGCAAGAGCAGCAAAATCCAAAACAACACCGCTTCGCGACGTCGCCGCCCTCACCAAGGCGCAGGCCAAGATCGAACACATGCGGCTGTCGCTCGAGATCGAGGGACATAACGAGCGCTATTATCAGGACGACGCGCCCACTGTCACCGACGCCGAGTACGACGCGCTACGCCAGCGCCTCAACGCGATCGAGAAACGCTTTCCGGAATTCGTCAGCGCGGACTCGCCGTCGCAGAAGGTCGGTGCCGCACCGTCAGGCCGCTTCAAGAAAGTGCGGCATTCCGTCCCCATGCTGTCGCTCGACAACGCCTTTGCCGAAGAGGATTTGCGCGACTTCGTCGGCCGCATCGTGCGTTTCCTGAAGCTCGACGACGACAAGATCGACTTCTCCGCCGAGCCGAAGATCGACGGCCTCTCGATGTCGCTGCGTTACGAGGGCGGCGAACTCGTCACCGCGGCGACGCGCGGCGACGGCGCGGAAGGCGAGGACGTCACCGCCAACATCCGCACGCTCGAAGACGTGCCCGAGAGGCTGAAGGGCCGCAACGTGCCCGAGATCTGCGAGGTGCGCGGCGAGGTCTACATGACCAAGAAGGCCTTCCTGGCGCTGAACGAACGGCAGAAGGCGGAAGGCGGCACCATCTTCGCCAATCCGCGCAACTCGGCCGCGGGCTCGCTGCGGCAGAAGGATCCGACCATCACCGCCTCGCGTCCCCTCGGCTTTTTCGCCTACGCCTGGGGCGAGATGAGCGCGATGCCGGAGGGCACGCAGAGCGGCATGATCGGTTGGTTCGAGCGCTGCGGCTTCAAGACCAATCCGTTGACGAAGCTGTGCCATTCGATCGAGGAACTGCTTGCGTTCCACCACGCGATCGAGGAGCAGCGCGCAAAACTCGACTACGACATCGACGGCGTCGTCTACAAGGTCGATCGCATCGACTGGCAGGAGCGGCTCGGTTTCGTCTCGCGCACGCCGCGCTGGGCCATCGCGCACAAATTTCCGGCTGAGCGCGCCATGACGGTGCTGCGCGATATCGAGATCCAGGTCGGCCGCACCGGCTCGTTCACGCCGGTCGGCAAGCTCGAACCGGTCGGTGTCGGCGGCGTGATCGTACAGAACGTCACGCTGCACAACGAGGACTACATCAAGGGCATCGGCAACAAGGGCGAGAGCCTGCGCGATGGCCGCGACATCAGGATCGGCGACACGGTGGTGATCCAGCGCGCCGGTGACGTCATCCCGCAGATCGTCGATGTCGTCCTCGACAAGCGGCCGAAGACTGCAAAAGAGTTTCATTTCCCGAAGAAATGCCCGTGCCCGCTTCACACCGACGTCGTGCGCGGTGCGACGGCCGCCGGCGAGGAGGCTTCGCGCGCCCGCTGCACCGGCGAGTTCGCCTGCCCCTATCAGAAGATCGAGCATCTCAAGCTGTTCGTGTCGCGGCGCGCCTTCGACATCGACGGTCTCGGCGAGAAGCAGCTTCAGTATTTCTTCGACGAGGGTTTTGTGAAGGAGCCCGCCGACATCTTCACGCTGGAGAAGCGTAATTCAAAGCTGAAGCTCGAAGACATCGAGGGCTACGGCGCAACGTCGGTGCGCAATCTCTTTGCAGCCATCGAGAGCCGCCGGAAAATCGCGCTGGAGCGCTTCATCTATGCGCTCGGCATGCGCCATGTCGGCGAGACCACGGGGCTGGCGCTGGCGCGCGGCTACGGTTCCTGGGATGCTTTCCACGACGCCAGTCTCAAGGTCGCCAAGGGTGACGAGGAGGCGATCGCCGAGATGGATGCGCTCGACCAGATCGGCGACACCGTGATCAAGAGCATCGCCGATTATTTCGGCGAGAGCCACAATCGCGGCATCGTCGAGCGGCTCACGAAGGAGGTCGAGATCGTCGACGCCGAGAAGCCGAAGAGCAACTCCGCGGTTGCCGGCAAGACCGTGGTATTCACGGGCTCGCTGGAGAAGATGACGCGCGACGAGGCCAAGGCGACCGCCGAGCGGCTCGGTGCAAAGGTGTCAGGCTCGGTGTCGAAGAAAACCGATCTCGTCGTCGCCGGTCCCGGCGCGGGCTCGAAGCTCGCGGAGGCCAACAAGCACGGCGTCAAGGTGCTGACGGAAGACGAGTGGTTGGGGCTGATCGGGGAGTGAGGAGGGCGCGCTGATGCGTCTCGCTACGCTGTCATTCCCCGCGAAGGCGGGGAATCCAGTATTCCAGAGACAGTGCGAGGATACGGAAAAGCCGCGGCGTACTGGATCCCCCGCTTTCGCGGGGGATGACACCGAGGTCGTGGCGACCGTCGCACCCTCACATCATCCCGCTCTCTTCCTCCTCCGCCTGCTCGATCAACGTCTCG
Organism: Bradyrhizobium sp. 21; assembly: GCF_023073335.1. Taxonomy (GTDB): domain Bacteria; phylum Pseudomonadota; class Alphaproteobacteria; order Rhizobiales; family Xanthobacteraceae; genus Bradyrhizobium. The sequence goes on along the minus strand of NZ_JADPJG010000032.1, from coordinate 318,513 downwards.
CTCACGACGACCTCGCGGCGAGGGACGACGAAGATCATCGTGCAGGCGCAGAGCAGCGAGATCGCCAGCACCGCCGAGGTGAGCGGCAGCGTGGTCGCGGAGTGGCCGCCAAGATAGGCGCCGAATTGCGACATCAGCGCGCCGATGCCCTGCTGGAGGAAACCCATCGCGCCCGACGCGGTGCCGGCGGCCTCCGGGCGGATGCTGATCGCGCCGGCGGCCGAATTCGCCATCACGAAGGCATTGCCGACCATCACGATCATCTGCGTGCCGAACAGCCAGGCGGGCGCCTCGTTCCAGCCGGTGAAACTCCACAGCAGGTTCAAGAGGCTGCCGCAGAGCTGGAGGGCGAGGCCGAACCAGATCAATTTCTCCAACGAGTGCCTGGGCGCGAAGCGCACGCAGAGCAGATTGCCGACGAGATAGGCAAAACCCGTCGTCGCGAACCACGCGCCGTATTCCGCGCTGCTGCGGCCCATCTGCGTCACCACGATGTACGGACCGCCGCCGGCGAAGGTGAAGATGATCTGCGAGGCCAGCACCTGGCACAACACGTAGCCGACGAAGGCGCGGTTGCGGATCAGCATGCCGACGTCGCCGCGAAAACCGCTGCCGGCGGCGCGGCTGCGGCGCGTCTCCGGCAGCGCCACCGCGATGCCGACGGCGACGATGATCGCGCCGATGGTGATGGCGTAGAAGATCGCACGCCAGCCGAACGCCGTCTCGATCAGGCCGCCGGTGAGCGGCGACACCATCTGTCCGATCATCAGCGCTGCGATGACGAGGCTGATCATCGAGGCGACGCGATCGCGCTCGTAGATGTCGCGGATGATGGCGCGGCTCACCACCATGCCGGCGGCGCCGCCCAGGGCCTGGAAGAAACGCGCGGCGATCAGCTGCGGCAGCGTTTCCGCGAAGATGCAGGCGACGCTGGCGACCACCATCAGCGCCAGTCCTCCGAGCAGCACCGGTCGTCGCCCGAAACGGTCCGACAGCGGGCCCATGATGAGTTGCGACAGCGCGATGCCGACCATGTACAGCGAGACTGTCATCTGCGCGACCGAGATGTCGCTGCCAAAGCTCGTCGCCAGCACCGGCAGCGCCGGAACCAGCATGTAAAGCGAGATTGGCGCGATGCCGGTCATGACGACGAGCAGCAGCAACACCACGCGCGAGGTCGCGAGGTTCTTCGCCGTTTCCGACGGCTTGCTGATCATGCCGTGCATGCGTGTCCGTCTCGCAGAAATTCGAATCGGACTGTAGCGCGCTCGCACAAGACGCATATCGGCGTTTCGGAATGCGGCTATACGGATTCCGGGACGGTTATGATGAGGGCGCGATGGCGACCGATTGGGCGCAATGCTCGTGCCGCATCACAGATGTCATTCCCCGCGAAAGCGGGGAATCCAGTATTCCAGAGGCAGCAATCGTATACGGAGAAGCCGCGGCGTACTGGATGCCCCGCCTTCGCGTGGCATGACAGCGGGGGCGGGAAAGAGCCTTGCGCAAATCGCGTAGTGCCATGCGGCTTCGCGACGACGCGCTTACGCCTTCAGTTCCGCCGTGGCCTGGTCGAGCCACGCCTTGGTCGCCTCGTCGAGCGCCGGCCGCACCTCGGCCCTCACACGCGCGTGATAGGCGTTGAGCCAGGCGAGTTCGTCCTTGCCCAGCATGCCGACATCGATCAGACGGCGGTCGATCGGCGCCAGGGTCAGCGTCTCGAACGCGTTCATCGGCTTTTCGGCACCCTGGATGTCGGCTTCGACCACCAGCTCGAGATTCTCGATGCGGATGCCGAAGCCGTCGGTCTTGTAATAGCCGGGCTCGTTGGACAGGATCATGCCGCGCTTCAGCGGCGTGGTGCCGAGCTTCGAGATCCGCGCCGGTCCTTCGTGCACACTGAGATAGCTGCCGACGCCGTGGCCGGTGCCGTGCTCGAAATCGATTCCGGCGGCCCAGAGATATTGTCGTGCGAGTGTGTCGAGCTGCGCGCCGGTGGCGCCGTCGGGGAAGACCGCGCGCGCGATGGCAATGTGGCCGCGCAGCACACGCGTGAAGCGGTCGCGCATCTCGCCGGTGGGCTCGCCCACCGCCATGGTGCGGGTGACGTCGGTGGTGCCGTCTTCATATTGCGCGCCGGAATCGATCAGCAGGAGATCGCCGGGCGCGATGCGCCGGTTGCTCTTGCGGGTGACGCGGTAATGCACGATGGCGCCGTTCGGGCCCGTGCCGGAGATGGTCGGGAACGACACGTCCTTGAGCGCGCCGGTGTCGCGGCGGAACGTCTCCAGCGCCTCGACCGCGTCGATCTCGGTGAGCTTGCCGCTCGCCGCCTCGCGGTCGATGAAGGCGAGGAAGCGCGCCAGCGCCACGGCGTCGCGCACATGCGCCGTCTTCGTGCCCTTGATCTCGGTCGGGTTCTTGACCGCCTTGAGCAGCGCAATCGGGTCGCTGCCGCGCACCGGCTTGCCGCCGGCGCCCGTGATCAGCCGGCTGAGGGCGTCGGCCGCGGTCGCATTGTCGAGCGCGATCGAGCCACCGCTCTTGGCGAGCGCCATCAGCGTCGGCGCCATCGCGTCGGGCTCGCGCACGTCGGCGGACTGCTCGAGATGGTCGCGGGTCAGATTGGAGAGCTTGCGGTGATCGATGAAGATGGTCGGACGGCCGTCTTTCGGGACCAGCGCGTAGGACAGCGGCAGCGGCGTATGTGCGACGTCGGCGCCGCGGATGTTGAAGGTCCAGGCGACCGCATGGCTGTCGGACAGCACCAGCGCGTCGACGCCGAGCTTGCCGATCTCGCTTCTGATCTGCGTCAGCTTCTCGGCTTCCGTGACGCCGGCATGTTGCAGCCCATGCACCGCGACCGGCGCAATCGGCGGCTGCGGCCGGTCCTGCCAGATCGCATCGACCGGATTGCTGTCGACGGCGACCAGCTCGGCGCCGGCCTTGGCACAGGCGGCGGACAGGCGCTCGGCTGCCGCAAAAGTGTGCAGCCACGGATCAAATCCGAGGCGGTCACCGGCCTTCAGGTGTGCCGACACCCAGCTTTCCGGCGGCGGATCGACCAGCGATTCCACGGCCCAGGCCTTGGCATCGACCTGCTTGGCGGCCTGGATCGTGTAGCGGCCGTCGACGAACACCGCAGCCTCGTGCGTGAGCACCACCGCCAATCCCGCCGAGCCCGTAAAACCGGTCAGCCAGGCCAGACGCTCTTCCGATGGCGGCACATACTCATTCTGCTGCTGATCGGCGCGTGGAATCACGAAACCGGTCAGCTTGCGGCGGGCGAGCTCTTCACGGAGCGCGGCCAGCCGGGCCGTCAATGCGACGCCGGCCTCAGGCTCCTCGAATGTCTGGAAGTGCGCTTCGAACATGGTGGATCACTTTAGGATCATGGCGATCAGTCCGCAATGTAGACGCATTCGAGGCCGTATCTGGCATGGACTGTGCTTGAACAAGTTCCATTCGAATTGAGTGGAGTACAGGATGCGGCAGTTGCGCTTCGTCCGGATAACAGGGAAATTCGAGCAAGTGGTTCATCTCAACGGCGAGGGGACACACGATGCCAGCGTTTACGTTTGAGAAGATTTCGCCACCGGTGCGCCGCGCCCCGGCTGCGGCGACACCGAAGAAGCCGCGCGGCCTCATCAGCCAGATGCTCAACCGTTTCGCTGAGCGCCGCGCGAGGCGCGCCTTGCAGGGCGAGCGCAAATTGCGCCCCGACGAGAAGCCGGCGGAGTAGGGCGGCGCGGATATTTCGTAGGGTGGGTTAGCGTCAGCGTAACCCACCACAGTTCGTCTCCGAGGAAGTAGAAGAGGTGGATTACGCCGAGCAGATGCACTTCGTGCATCTGCAGGGCTAATCCACCCTACCAAATCTTCCGCAACAGCAAGCTGCTCCACCCTTCGATCCGCAAATGCTTCAGCGGCACCAGGCCGCGCGCGCGGTAGGCGGCGATCACGGCGGGCGCCTGGTGTGTCAACAGGCCCGAGAGGATGACGCGGCCGTCAAGTGCAAGATGCCGCGCCATCTGCCCCGCCAATTGCCGCAAAGGATTGGCAAGGATATTGGCCAGCACCAGGTCGAACGGGCCGCATCTGCCGAAATCAGGCGCGGCGAAGCCGGTGGCGCGGATCACCCTCACCTGGTTGCCGACTTCGTTCAGCGCCGCGTTCTCCGCCGCCACCCGGACCGAGGCCGGGTCGATGTCGGAGGCCAGTACCGCGCGATGCAGGGCCTTGGCCGCCGCTATGCCCAGCACGCCGGTGCCGGTGCCGAGGTCGAGCAGGTTCCTCGGCCGGGAACTCTTCAGGACATGGTCAAGCAGCAGTAAACAGCCGCGGGTGGTGCCGTGGTGGCCGGTGCCGAAGGCGAGCGCCGCTTCGATCTCGATGGCGAGCTTGTTCGGGGCGATGCGGTCGCGGTCGTGACTGCCGTGCACGACGAAGCGCCCGGCCGGCACCGGCACGAGATCTTCCAGGCTTGCCTTGACCCAGTCCTGGGCTTCGACGGTGTCGAAGGCGAGGGTGTCCGCGAACTCGTTTCCTGCTGAAGTTGCCACGAGTTCGCGCAGCCATGCCTGGTCCGGCGCGTCCGCGAAATGCAGCGCGACGCTCCATTGTCCGTCCGGCCGTTCGAAGGCCGCGACCGCCGCATCGCCCTCGAAAAAGACCTCGCTGAGCACGTCGACAACGCGCTTGGCAGCGATCTCGCTGCCGATCGAAAAGCTGGCGCGATGGGAGGGGGTAGGCGGCATCCTTGGGGTTCCGTTCGGTTCAATTGCTGGAACTTTTGTTCCCAATTTTTCGCATAACTTGCAATCCGGTGGATAACCTAACCGCAGGTTGTAGAACGTAGATTTACGGGTGTTGGGAGCCACCAACACAGCTTGAAAGGGAAATGGAGACGAGACGTGAAGCGCATGGTTTTGAAGTTCTGGTCCGACGATTCAGGCGCAACCGCAATCGAATACGGCCTGATTGCAGCCGGTATCGCGCTCGCGATCATCACCGTGGTGAACAGCCTGGGCACCACGATGAACGACAAGTTCACGTCGATTAGCACCTCCTTGAAGTAATTTCCTCCATTCCCAGCGCGGCTACTTTCTTCAGCGGCTACTTTCTTCATAAAACTGTTTTCGACCAGCGCCCGTCGGCGGAATTGCCTCCCCCGGCGGGCGAAGTCGTTTGGGACTGGTTTTCACAGGGATGCGACATCACCGGATGCCCACAGGCTGTCCGCCGGTTTTCAGGACGCTGTCCACGGCCTTATCCCGCCGCTCATCACCAGGTTTTCCCCACCTTGTACCCGGCTTGGCCGGGTGGGGCGCGCCGCGTAACCCACCGCCCGTTCACAGCGTTACCAACAGCCTTGTCCACAGCCCATCCACAGACCTATCCACGGCTTCCGAACAGCGACCGGTGGTCCCTCAGGATCGCTTGTGCCGCGTTGTGGCCGGGGGCGCCGGTGACGCCGCCGCCAGGGTGGGCGCCGGAGCCGCAGTGGTAGAGGCCCTTCAGGGGCCCGCGATAATCGGCGTGGCCCAACATCGGCCGCGCCGAGAACAGCTGGTTCAGCGTCAGCGCGCCGTGGAAGATGTCGCCCCCCAACAGGCCGAACTGCCGTTCGAGGTCGAGCGGTGAGAGGATCTGGCGGCCGAGCACGCTTGTCGCAAAGCCCGGTGCGTATTTGTCCACGGTCGCGATCATGAGGTCGGCAACCTCGTCGCGATGGTCGTCCCACGACTTTCCATCGGGAAGCTCCGGCGCGACATGCTGGCAGAACAGACTGGCGACATGTTGTCCTGCGGGCGCGAGCGTGTCGTCGAGGGTCGACGGGATCAGCACCTCGACGACCGGCTCCCGGCTCCAGCCCTGCGCTCGCGCATCGAGAAAGGCGCGGTCCATGTAGCCGAGGCTTGGCGCCAGGATGATGCCGGAGGAGAGATGATCGCCCTCACCCGGCAGCGCGGTGAAGGAGGGCAGGCGGTCCAGCGCCACGTTCATGCGGAAGGTGCCGGAGCCGTTTTTCCAATTGCGGATGCGGGCAAGAAAGTCTGCCGGCAGGGCGTCGGCCGCGACCAGCCGCGTATAGAGCAGTTTTGGGTTCACATTGGCCGCGACATATTTCGCGCGGATGGTCTCGCCGTTCTCCAGTGCCACGCCGACCGCGCGGTCGCGCTCGACGATGACCTCGCGCACGCCGGCATCGGTGTCGATCACGACGCCGCGGTCGCGCGCGGTGCGTGCCATCGCCTGCGTGATCGCGCCCATGCCCCCGATGGCGTGACCCCAGACACCCTTCTTGCCGTTCACCTCGCCGAAGGCGTGATGCAGCATCACATAGGCCGAGCCGGCGGCGTAGGGGCTGGCGTAATTGCCGACGATGGCATCGAAGCCGAACAGCGCCTTGACCAGATCGTGCTCGAAGCGTTCGTCCAGCATCTCGCCCGCCGAGCGGGTGAAGAGATCGAGCAGGCTGCGGCTCTGCTCCAGCGACAGCCCACGCAGGATGTTGGCGCTCTGGATCGCGTTCACGGCCTCGCGGATCGCGGCCGTGCCAATGCCGGCAAGGAGGTTCGGCGGCGCGCGCAGCACGAATTGCCTGAGGACGTCGGCGATGTCTTCGAGCTCGCGCGAAAACCCGTCGAGCGCGTTTGCGTCATGCGCGCTCAGCCGTGCAACCGACGCCTGCGTCCGCCCCTCGCCGGTGAGGAGATAGCTGCCGTCGGGCGCGGGCAGAAAATTCTGGGCGCGCCGTTCGACAATGCGGAGGCCCTGCTCGGCGAGCTTGAGGTCGCGGGTCACCTGCGGATTGAGCAGGCTTACGGTATAGGCCGCGACCGAATTGCGGAAGCCCGGGTGAAACTCCTCCGTGACCGCGGCCCCGCCAACCAATTTGCGGCGCTCGACCACGCGCACGCGCAGGCCCGCCATCGCGAGATAGGCCGCGCAGGTGAGGCCGTTATGGCCAGCACCGATGATGACGACGTCGGTTTCGCTCATGAGGGATTCAAAATGTTCCAGGTCGTTCCGGACGGTCTGAACGACCGGGCTCGGAATGACATCTGTATATCAAGCATTCCCCGCTGCAACATCACGAGACCCTTTATTGCCCGTTCAGGCGCCTTGTGCTCCATTGCGCGCGTCCGGCGCCCGCCGGGGGAGTTATTCGACGCGTTTTCTCGCGCGACCCGGTGCCCACTTCGCTGGAAAACGCTTTTGCTGGAGCTTCCATGGATTCGATCGTGCAACCTGGCGCCACGGAGCAGCCGTCCTCGTCACGCAACCGGCTGTTGCTGACGGTCTACACCGCGGCGATCTTCGTCAGCGCGCTGCTGCTGTTCTCGGTGCAGCCGCTGTTCACGAAGATGGTGCTGCCGCGGCTCGGCGGCTCGCCGGCGGTGTGGTCGGTGGCGATGGTGTTCTTCCAGTCGCTGCTGCTGGCGGGCTACGCCTATGCGCATCTGTTGATGCAGGTGAGGAACCGCATCGTTCCGGTGGTGGTGCATCTCCTGTTGCTGGTCGTGGCCTTCGCCACGCTGCCGCTCGGCATCGCGACCGCCTATGGCGATCCGCCCGCTTCCGGCTACGCGATCTGGCTACTCGGCCTGTTCGTGATCTCGATCGGGCTGCCGTTCTTCGCCCTCGCCGCCAACAATCCGCTGTTGCAGGCCTGGTTCGTCCGCACGGGCCATCCCGCCGGACACGATCCCTATTTCCTTTATGCGTCCTCCAATATCGGCAGCTTCCTCGCGCTGCTGTCCTATCCGTTCCTGCTGGAGCCGATGTTCACGCTGCACACGCAGAACCGGCTCTGGACCGGCGGCTATGGCCTGCTGATCCTGCTGATCGCCGCATGCGGCGTCCTGCTGTTGCGCTCGCCGAAGCTCGCAATGGTCGATGCGCGGACCGAGGATCTGAATGCGCCGGCGCCCGGTTTCCTGACGCGGCTGCGCTGGATCTTCCTCGCCGGCGTGCCGTCCGGCCTGCTCATCGCCGTCACCGCGCACATCTCGACCGACGTTGCGGCGGCACCGCTGCTGTGGGTGCTGCCGCTGTCGCTGTATTTGCTGACCTGGGTGGTGGTGTTCCAGTCGCGGCCGCTGCTGCCGCACAAATGGATGCTGATGCTCCAGCCGGTCGCGATCGCGGGCGTCGTCTTCCTGCTGGCCTTCGGCGGCGAACAGAACCTGCTGCTGACGCTCGGCGGCCATCAATTGTGCTTCTTCGTCATCGCCATGGCCTGCCACGGCGAACTGGCGCGGACGCGGCCGGCCGCCAAATATCTCACCGGCTTCTATGTCGCGCTGTCGTTCGGCGGCATGGTCGGCGGCCTGTTCGCAGGGCTCGTTGCGCCTTTCACCTTCTCCTGGATTGCCGAATACCCGATCCTGGTTGCACTTGCCGCGCTGTGCCGGCCGCCCGCGAACGAGCGGCTGGCCGGCATCGTCAAATGGTACTGGCTGGCGCTGGCCGGGCTCGTTGTGCTGCTGGTTGCGCCGTCCACCACGACGGGCGGGCTCTCGACCTGGTTCGAGGATCACCGCGTCTGGGCGGCCGGCGCCGTCGGCGTGCTCGCCGCGGTGCTGGCGCTGGCGGTCAACGCCGGCCGCTGGAAGATCTTCGCCACCGTCGCGCTCGCGCTGGCGTTGATCCGGGTTTATCCGGCGGACGAAGGCCGCGTCACCACGGTGCGCAGCTTCTTCGGCGTGCACAAGATCGTGGTGACGCCCGGCGGCTATTTCCACGTCCTGATGCACGGCACCACGATCCACGGCGCCGAGCGCTTCCTCAACAATGACGGCACGCCGGTCACCGGCCGGCCCGAGCCGATCACCTACTATCACAAGGACGGCGGCATCGGTCAGGCCGTCAGCGCGATCCGCGAGCGCAAGGGCTCAGCCCTCAAGGTCGCCGCGATCGGTGTCGGCTCCGGCACGCTCGCCTGCGCCGCCGAGCCTGGCGAGGACTGGACATTCTTCGAAATCGACCAGTCCATGGTCGACGCGGCGCGCGACCCGAAGAATTTCCGCTATATCTCGAGCTGCATGCCGGGCCTGAAGCCGGTGATCGGCGACGCCCGTCTGACCTTCGCGAAAGAGCCGAACGGCGCCTATGATCTCATCATCGTCGATGCCTATTCGTCGGACGCGATCCCGATCCATCTCGCGACCGAAGAGGCGATGAAGATCTACAAGGACAAGCTCGCGCCGCACGGCGCCGTGGTGATGCACGTCTCCAATCGGCACCTCGATCTCGAGACCGTCGTGGTCGGCATCGCCGATGCCAACGATCTCAAGAGCTGGGTCTACAACGAGGATTCCGGTCGCGATGGCGACTACATCTTCTCGACCGACGTCGTCATCTCCGCACGCGAGGAGGCCGACGTCGGCAGGCTCGCATCATCGAAAGCTTGGGAGCTGACCGAAGCCGACGACAGGGTGCGGGTCTGGACCGACGATTACTCCAACATCCTGGGCGCGCTGTACCGGCGCTTGAGGGATGGGGAGTAGGGGGCGAATGCGGCACGGGGAGCCTCGTGCCCCGGGCGCACAGCGCAGCGCTTCTTCAGCGATGCGCTGCAGAGCCGGGCCCATACCTCTGGGTCCCGGCTCTGCGTCGCGTCATTTCATACCGCGCCGCGTCCGGGACACGAGGCCTAGTCTCACGGCTCCACGGGTGTCCCCGCCGGCAATGCAATTCCCTTCTCATCCGCGACCTGGCGCAACAGATCTGGCCTGTCGGAGATGATCCCGTCGACGCCAAGCTCGATCATGCGCACCATGTCCTCACGCTTGTTGACCGTCCAGACCACGACGCGCAGCCCGAGCCCATGCGCCTCCGAGACCAGCGCCTCGGTCACATCGCCGAAATAGGGCGACCAGATCGCGCCACCCGCGGCCTTGATCGTTCGCGGGAGTGAGCCGCCGTGATCGGCCGGGCTGAACCCCGCTGTCCAGTTGGTCGCCTTGTCCAGCGCCACCGTCTGGCCCGCGCCGCGCTGGAGCGTCAGGTACACCGTCGGCATGTTCGGCGCCTGTTGCTGGACGAGCAGCAGGGTCCGCCAGTCGAACGACTGGATCATGACGCGGTCGGAGAATTTTTCGGCCTCGATCAGGGCGAGCAGCCTGGTGACGAAAGACTGCGGATCGAGAGACTCGTCCGGATGGTTCGGGTCGATCTTCGTCTCGATGTTGAAGCGCATACGCGTGTTGCCGGACTTGCGCACCAGCGCGAACAACTCGCTCAAGGTCGGAATGCGGGTCCCGGGCACGGCGCGCTGGTCGGGAAATTGCTTCGCGTAAGGGCTGTCGGGCCGGATCTCGCCGACGTCGTAGGTTCGAACGTCGGCGAACTGCAACTTCGCGAACGGCGTCCCGGGCGGGGCGACATAGGCGCCGCTGGCATCCCTGGCGAGGTCCGGATTGAGACCGCGCTCATGCGACACGACGACCTCGCCATCGGCCGTCACGCCAACGTCGAGCTCCAGCGTATCCACGCCCATCGAGAGCGCGTTGGCGAAGGCCGGCAGCGTGTTCTCCGGCAACAGTGCCCGTCCGCCGCGATGCGCCTCGAGATCGAAGGTCGAATCAAGCGCCATGGCTGGTCCCGCAATGAGAACCGAGATCACAGTCAAAATTGTCGCGGCACGCAATGGCATGGTGGCTCGAAGGGCTGGTGAAAAAGGGCCGCATTTGAACGCATTTTGGCATGTCCGGCCCATTCTACAGGCATTCGCGGCTGTTGAAACCTTGGGCGGTGGCTTGGGTTGCGCCCGACCTGCGGGTATGTACTCATAGTCGCCGCCCTGGAATCTCGCCCGTGCAACCGAAACGCGATCCCCGCATCCTCCGCAGCCGGCATTTTCATCGGATGCAGCGGCGACATTTCGTCATCTTTGACGTGCTGCCCTTCGTCGGCACGCTGGTGGCACTGGCCCTTCTGTTCTACCGCCCTATCGGCGCGGTGGAGCTTGGTCTGTTTTTCGGCATGTGGCTGGTCACCGGCCTTGGCCTCACCGTCGGCTATCACCGCCTCTTCACCCACCGCGCTTTCGCGACCTCCTCAGCGATGAGTGCGATCCTGGTCGTGATGGGATCGATGGCGGGCCGCGGTCCGATGCTGTCCTGGGCGGCGATGCACCGCCGGCACCACGAATTGTCCGACCACGACGGCGATCTGCATTCGCCGCTTCTGCATGGCGACGGCCTGATCGGGCGCCTGCGCGGCTTCCTGCACGCGCACCTGACCTGGATGATCGCGCACGATTATCCCAACGTCGCGCATTACGTGCCGGACCTGATGGCGGATCGCAGGCTGGTCGCCGTCAACAGCCACTATTACAGCTGGGTCGTGCTGGGCCTGATGCTGCCGGCCGTGATCGGCGGCCTTGCCACGATGAGCCTGTGGGGCGCGCTGACCGGCTTGCTCTGGGGCGGCGTGGTGCGCATGTTCGTGGTCGAGCAGACCATGTCCGCCATCAACTCGATCATGCATACGTTCGGCACGCAGCCCTTCGTCACCCGCGACGACAACAGCCGCAATCTCGGCGTGATGGCCTGGCTCGCCTGGGGCGAGGGCTGGCACAACAACCACCACGCCTTTCCGTATTCCGCGGCCTTCGGCCTGCGCTGGTTCGAGTTCGATCCCGGCTTCATCTTCATCCGCGCACTGGAGGCGCTCGGCCTAGCCTGGGACGTCAAGGTGCCCAGCGAGGAGAAGATCGCCCGGCGCATGTCGCGACAGCCAGGCGACGCGACGCCCGACCTGGAAACGGGCTGAGCATCATCGGCCGGCGCATGCCGGCGATGGCGCAGCTTTGAACCGATGCTTTTCAACGATTATCCCTTTCTCCTGGTCTTCCTGCCGGCGGCGCTGCTGATCTACCGCCTGGCGGATCCCTATCCGCATTTGCGCATCGGCGTACAGGTCGCGCTGTCGCTCGCCTTCTATGCCTGGGGCAGCCCGTCCTTCATCCTTCTCCTGGTTGCTTCGATCGCGATCAACTGGCTCGCCTCGATCGCCTATGGGCGCATGAAATGGCCGACGCTGCTGACGCTGGTGATCGTGCTCGATCTCGCGGTGCTGGCGCTGTTCAAATACGCCAACTTCCTTCTCGCCAATCTCGGCCTGGTGCTCGGCACGACGCTTCCGGCGCTCGACATCGGGCTGCCGCTCGGCATCTCCTTCTTCACCTTCCACCACATCATGTATCTGGTCGATCTGAAGCGTGGCAAGGCGCCGCTCTACGCGTTCGACCGCTACGGGCTCTACATCGTCTTCTTCCCGCAGGCGATCGCCGGCCCGCTGGCGCGCTGGTCGGAGGTCATGCATCAATTCGGCCGGCAGGTCTACGTTCCGGGCTGGCAGCGCCAGTTCTGCATCGCGACCTGCTTCATCGCGATCGGCCTGTTCGAGAAGATCGTGATCGCCGACGGCATCGCGCATCTGCTCGATCCCATCTACGCGCAGGCAGCCAGCGCGCCGCTCCCGGGCGGCGATGCCTGGCTGGCCTTCTGCTTCTCTTTCCAGATCCTGTTCGATTTCTCCGGCTATTCCGACATCGCGATCGGCCTCGGCCTCCTGTTCGGCGTGCAGCTGCCGTACAATTTCAATGCGCCGCTGCGCTCGACCAACATCCAGGATTTCTGGCAGCGCTGGCACATCACCCTGATGCTGTTCCTGCGCGACTACGTATTCTATCCGCTGGTCAATCTGCGCCTGCTGCCGCGGCGCTTTCTGCCGGTCCAGTTCTTCGGCGCGATGATGATCACGATGGCGCTGTGCGGCCTGTGGCACGGCGCGAGCTGGACCTTCGTGCTGTGGGGCGTGCTGCACGGGCTTGCGCTGGTCGCCTGCACGCTGTGGCGCCGCTATGGCCCGGATTTTCCGTCATGGCTCGGCTGGGCGCTCACCGTGCTGTTCGTGCTCGCGACCGGCGTGATTTTTCGCGCGGGATCGGTGGAGGCGGCTTGGCATGTCTTCGCCGGACTTGCCGAACCGTTGCCGGTCGGGCGAGGTGGACAATTGTGGCCGCTCGTCGTGGCGCCGCTGTTCGCCTTCCTGTTGCCGGCGAGCCAGGACATCGTGGCATTCTTCACCCGCCGCCCGAATGTGGTGATGGCTGGCCTGCTCGGTCTCGGCATTCTGGTCTTGCTGATTCAGATCGGGGAACGGGGGACCCATGAGTTCGTCTATTTCCAGTTCTGACGCCTCGCCCGGATGGGGCCGGTGCCTCGCCGCTTGCTTCGGCGCGCTCGCGCTGGGCGCTGCGCTGATCGCCATCCTCATGGTCCTGGTCGATCCCTATGACAGCGGCCGGTTTGGTGCGCTCGGCATTGTCGGCGTGAATGACCGCAATCCCTGGACGGCCAATGCCAGCCGGGCCCGCGACCCGCAATTCGACTCCGCCATCCTGGGCAACTCCACCGGGCAGTTGATCGAGCCCGCCAGACTGGACCAGGCAACGGGTAAGCGCTTCGTCCAGCTCGTTGCACCGGGGGCCGATCCGCGCGGCGATCTCGCGATCCTCGACTTCTTCGCCAGACATCATCAGACGATCCGGGCCCTGGTCGTCTCGGTCGATCAGCCCTGGTGCAGCACCGTCCTGTCGCCGCGGCCGCAGGACCCGTTTCCATACTGGCTCTACGAAGGCGGTCCGCTGCGCTATCTCGGCAATCTCTTCACTTGGGCCGCGCTCGACCGCTCCTTCCAACGCATCGCCATCACTCGCGGCGCACGCCAGAGGGTCCGCCCGGATGGCTATTGGAATTATGAGGAGCTGTGGCCGCCCGGTGTGAAGCATCCCGTGGTGGCGGAGCCCGCGAAGACGGCGCCGTTCACGGGCAAGGTCGCAGATTCCTTTCCCTACGCTGCGATGCTGGCCGCTGCGGTCGGGAAGCTCCCGCGCGACGTGTCGGTCGTGCTGATGATGCCGCCAACTTTCTACACGGCCGTGCCTGTTCCCGGCAGCCGCGACGCCGCAGCTCACGCGGCCTGCAGGGAGGCCTACCGCTCGATCATCAGCGGGCGCGCGAACAGCAACCTGATCGACTACCGCCTCGACAACGCGCTGACGCGGGATCCCGCCAATTTCACCGACCTCGTCCACTACCGCGCGACCATCGCGCGCAAGATCGAGCAGGGCATTGCCGCCAGCCTGCGCGCCGGCGAGGCGGCCGAGATCAGCTTCTAATGCTAAAGCGCGATGAGGTTGGGATGAATCGTCATCGCGCTTTAGGTTCTTGTTTGAGCACGATCTTGTCGGAAAACCGCTTCACACTTTTCCGGATCATGCTCTAGCCGATCTCCTCAAAACCTCCCTCGAGCCAGAGCCTGCGCGCCAGCTTGCGCTGGACCTTGCCGCTGGTGGTCTTCGGCAGCGCGCCGGGCCGGATCAGCGCGATGTGCCGCGCGGAGAGCTCGTGGTGGTCGGCGACGGCCTCGCGGATCCGGCCCTTGATTGCTTCGGTGTCGATCGTGTGGCGTGCGGTGCGCTCGACCTCCTGGACGATGACGAGCGTCTCTTCGCCGTTTTCGTCCTGCACCGAGAACGCCGCGCCGCAGTTTTCGCGCAACGCTCCGTCGAGCGATTGCACCGTGCGCTCGACGTCCTGCGGATAATGGTTGATGCCGCGGATGATGATGAGGTCCTTGATCCGGCCGGTGACGAACAATTCGCCTGTGACGTCGACGAAGCCGAGGTCGCCGGTGCGCAGCCAGGGCCCGTCCTCGCCCGCGATCTCCGCGTTGAGCCGCTCGCGCGTCGCCTCGTCGTTGCGCCAATAGGCGCGGGCGATATTGGCGCCATTCACCCATATCTCCCCGACGCGGTCGGCGGGCAGGCGTGTGCGGTTGTCCGGGTCCACGATGGCAATCCGCTCGCCGGTGAGTGCGCGTCCGCAGCCGACGGCGATCTGCGTATCTTCCGCGCTGGAAGGCGCCGCTGCCACATGTGCCTGAAGTGCAGTGCGGCTCACGCTGCGCGTGACATGACCGCCGCCGCGGCCGCCGCCGGAAATCAGGAGCGTCGCTTCCGCCATGCCGTAGGCGGGATACATCGTGCGCGGATCAAAGCCGTGCGGCGCAAAAATTTGGACGAACCGTTCGATGGTGTCCGCATGCACCGGCTCGGCGCCGTTCAGCGCGATCCTGAGCGAGGACAGGTCGATCCCTTCAATCTGATCGGCGCGATAGCGGCTGACACAGAGGTCGAAGCCGAAATTCGGGCTGCACGCCACTTCCGCGCGGTAATGCGAGATCGCGCGCAGCCAGCCGAGCGGCCGCTGCATGAACGCGTTCGGCGCCATCAGCACGCAAGTCGCGCCGACATAGAGCGCCTGCAGCGCGTTCAGGATCAGTCCCATGTCGTGATAGAGCGGCACCCAATTGACATGGGTCGATTGCCTTGTGTTGCCGAGCGCGAGCCGGATCATCTCGAGATTGGCGAGCAGATTGGCGTGGCTCACCATCACGCCCTTGGGTTCGGAAGTTGAGCCGGAGGTGTATTGCAGGAAGGCAATGTCGCCGGGCGCCGGCTCGGGCAGGTCGACCGCTAGTCCGTCCCCTGCGGCGAGATCGACCTCGATCCAGCGAATGTTCTCCGGCGCGAAGCGTGCCTGCAGATCACCACGGATCGCGACAGCCGAATGGGTCAGTGCCACCGCCGGCGTGCAATTGGCAAGGATCGCTGCGCTGGCATCGCGTGCACTGTTTCGCCGCGGCATCATCATCGGCACGGCGATGATCCCAGCCATCAGGCAGCCGAAGAACGCCACCAGAAATTCGAGGCCGGGCGGAAACACCAGGATGGCGCGGTCGCCGGGCCGTGCGGCCGCGGCCAGGCGCGCCGCAAGCGCGCTTGCGGAATCATGCAACTGACGGAAGGTGAGGGTGGCTTCCTCCGTCCCGCGATCGGAGACGAAGACGTAGGCGCGGTCGTCGGCCTGCGCCGCCGCACGCCGGGCCAGCAATGCCACGAGCGAGCGGAAGGTTTCCATGTGGATTGCGCCGGCTTCAGCCGCCCTTAGGCGGCGGTGCGGATCGCGCGCTTGTCGGCGAGAAATCGCGACAGCGCCTCGACGGTCGGATGGTCGTAAAAGTCGTCCGTCGATAATTCGAGGTCGAGCTTCTCCTCGAGGTCCATCATGAGGTAGACGAGCATCGCCGAATCGAGGCCGAGGCGGTTGAATTTCGTGCCGGTGTCGACGCGGTCTCTCGAAATTCGCAGGATATTCGCCAGGGCGGTAACGCAGAAATCCGAAATCTGCTCGCGTGTCATGTCATGTCCCAGTAACAATGGGAAAGACAATACGGGCGTCCCCCTGGTTGTCAATTTGGCCGGAACGCCGCAGCGTTGAAGGTTGGGGACTGTTGCTTCCTTGCGTCGGTTTACTGCTCGATCGTGCACAGATTGGCGGGATTCCCGCGTTTGGACCCGTTTGTCAGAGCTCGGCCTGCGTCCGCCCAGCACCGCAGTGATTTGATTCGGCAAAGGCGGTTGACGACGGCCGCGGAGGGCCGAAACTTGGCGGCCAAGAAGAATGACGGCACCGGGAGAACCTCACATGCGGCGTATCCTCATCGCGACGATGGCGGTTCTCATGGTTGGACAAGCGGCAGCCAAGGATGTGCTTTCGGGCGTGAGCCTCTATGAGGACGTGACGCGTTATGCCTCCTTCGGCCTGCACCGCTTCGGCTCGCCGGGCGATCACGGGACTGCCGACTGGATTGCCGCTGAGCTCAAGGCCGCCGGCTTCGCGATCAAATTCCAGCCCGTCGTGCTCGGCCGGCAATATGTCGTCGAGCGGGCCACTGCCGAAGCTGCTGGCACGACCGCGGAGGCAACGCCGTTCTGGTGGCCGCCGGAGGACAAGGCCAGCTTCCATCTCTCAGCGCCGCTCGCGCGCGACGGCGACGTCGCCGGCAAGGTTCTCTGGATCGACCTGCCGTTCGATCGCGGCGCCTATCTCGGCGCTGCCCATCGCGCGGCGATCGCCGAGGCCGCAGCGAAGAAGCCGGCCGCGGTCCTCCTGATGATCGGCAATCCCGCCGACGAACGCTTCGCCTATAACGTCACGCAGGACGACGCGCCCTGGCCGGTGCCGGTGATGGTGGTCGCCGCCAGGTCGCGGGCGACGTTCGAGCGTGCGCTGGCGTCAGGCGTGCCGGTGACGTTCGACGTCGACGGCCATTACGACCGAAACGTCGGAGGCCGCAACGTCATCGCCGAGATCGGCGCCGGCCGGGGGCCCACCATCGTCGTCTCCACGCCGATGACCGGCTGGTACTCCTGCGTGTGTGAGCGCGGGCCGGCATTGCCAACTTCCTCGCGTTGGCGCGCACGGCTGCTGCGGAGAAATGGTCGGCTCATTTGGTCTTCATCGCCACCGCCGGCCATGAGATTGGCCATGGCGGCATGGAGTTGTTTTTGAAGGAGGGCGCGCCCGCGCCGAAGGAGACGCTGGCCTGGATCCATTTCGGTTCGGCGAATGCCTGCTACGCCTTCGCCGAAGGTGCCCGCACCGATCGGCCTGAGGAGGAGCGCTATCTCGTTCTGAGCAAATCGGCGGTCGCGTTGACTGATGAAGCCTTTGTCGCGGTCGATGCCAAGCGCTTGGTGACGGAGAAGCAGGCGGTCGGCGAATTGCGCGACGTACACGCGGCGGGCTACGCCAATTTCCTCGGCCTGGCCGGCCGCCACCGCACCTTCCACACGCCGGCAGATGATCTCGGCGCGACCGGACCCGAGATTCTCGAGCCGGTCGCGCGCGCTTTCGTGCAAGCGGTGCGGAAGATCGTCGAACGCGGCGACGCCGCGTTCAGATAGCCTCAGTTCTGGTAATAGCCGCGCGGCTGATAAACCTGCCGGGGCTGTGGCTGGTAGTAATAGCCCTGCTGGCCGTTGCCCTGATTGTAGTACTGCTGCGGCTGCTGCTGATAGACCTGCGCGTCATAGAGCGGGCGGCTGCCGCGTGGCGCCGGATAGCGCGTGCCGGTGTCGCTGCCGTCGGCCGGATAGATGTAGTTGTCGTCCTGCGGCATGTAGCGGCGGGCCGGCTGCTGCGGCGGCGTCAGGTTCACGGGATCGCCCGATGTGGCGTACTGCTCCTCGGCCGGCTGCGGCGCGCGGGCCACTGCTGCGGGGTTGCGGCTGCGCGGATTGCGCGCCAGCGCAACCTGCGCCGAGCCGGTCAGCGTCACCGTGGTGTTGAGCACGCCCTGCTGCTGCACCAGCGCGTAGAGCGTCGTCGCATTCTGGCGCGACAGCCGCACGCAGCCGTGCGAGGCGGGCGAGCCGAGCCGGCCGACCGAGTCCGTGCCGTGGATGGCGTGCCCGACCTTGGTGAAGAAGATCGAATGCGGCATCGGCGCGTCGTCGAATTCCTTGGAGAAGTGATCCTCTTCCATGCGGAAGGCGCGGAACGCGCCGTTTGGCGTCTCCCGCGAGGGGATGCCGGTCGACACCGGCCAGTGGTAGCGCGCGACGCCGTCGACGGCGACGGTCATCTGCTGATTGTCCTTGTCGACGGTGATCTCGACCTTGGCTTGCGCCGTGCCCGCGCTCAAAAGCATCAACGAGGTAAAAGCGATGAAAAAGGAACGCATCTGGAAACGCATCTGACTTCTGGCCTCCGGCCTGTTCACGCTAGGCGCCGCGGCTCTCCGTCCCCCGGCGTGCACTATGCCTGCGATCCGGCTTTCGTTCCAGCGGCCTGCAAAGCTAACCTTATTGCCATCGTTAACGCGATGCCGGGCGTAAGCAAGGCCGCTTTGTACCGCGAAGCCCGCGACATTGCTGACATTTTCGCGAGCGGATACCCGTTCACAACGCCGACAATTCATCACAATGGCGCAACCATTTGGCTGCATCGGAGTTACGATTGACCTGCCTTGGCTGCTTCCGCCGCTGGTTTTACCTTTGGGAATGAAGATGAACAAAGTTTGCGTCGCCGCCGCTCCTCGGCCGGCTGGTCTGCCTTTCCGTCTGCTCTTCGCTGGCGCCGCCGTCCTGGCCGCCCTGTCCTGCATCCCACAGCCTGGCCATGCCCAAGGCATCGTTCGGGGCGCCCAGGAAGGTTCTTATGAAGGCAACCGAATTGCCGGCCCCGTGGGCGGCGTGGTTGGGGGCGCGGTCGGCGCGGGTGTCGGCGGTGCCGTCGGCGCGGTCGAGGGGGTGTTCGGTATTCCCCATCGCGGCCACCGTCGCTGCCGCGGCTATTACGACGGGTACAACCGCTTCCACTGCTATCGGTAAACCCCAGGCGATTCCGGGGCGCACCAATGCCCCCGGAAATGACGGCCGGGATCAGTTCTTCAGCCGGTACCCCGTGCGGAAAATCCACCAGATCACCATCAGGCAGATCAGCAGGAATGCCGTCGTCATGGCGACGCTGACGGACATGCTGACGTCTGCGATCTCGTAGAAGCTCCAGCGGAAGCCGGAGATCAGATAGACGACCGGGTTGAGCATCGCCACCGCGCGCCAGGTGGGCGGCAGCATGTCGATGGAATAGAAGCTGCCGCCGAGGAAGGTCAGCGGCGTCACCACCAGCATCGGGATCATCTGCAGCTTTTCGAAGCCGTCGGCCCAGATGCCGATGATGAAACCGAACAGGCTGAACGTCACCGCCGTCAGCACGAGGAAGGCCAGCATCCAGACCGGATGCTGGATGTGCAGCGGCACGAACAGGCCGGCTGTCGCCAGGATGATAAGGCCGAGGATGATCGACTTGGTCGCGGCGGCGCCGACATAGCCGAGCACGATCTCGAAATAGGAGATCGGCGCGGACAGGATCTCGTAGATCGTGCCGGTGAATTTCGGGAAGTAGATGCCGAACGAGGCGTTGGCGATGCTCTGCGTCAGCACCGAGAGCATGATCAGGCCGGGCACGATGAAGGTGCCGTAGCTGACGCCCTCGACCTGGCTGATGCGCGAGCCGATCGCGGCGCCGAACACCACGAAATACAGCGACGTCGAGACCACGGGCGAGACGATGCTTTGCAGCAGCGTCCGCCAGGTGCGCGCCATTTCGAACAGATAGATGGCGCGGACAGCGCGGTGATTCATGACGTCCTCACGAGGTCGACGAAGATGTCCTCGAGCGACGATTGGGTCGTGTCGAGATCGTTGAAGCGGATGCCGGCGGTGCGGAGGTCGCTGAGCAGGCTGGTGATACCGGTGCGCTCGCCCTTGGTATCGTAGTCGTAGACCAGCGTCGCGCCGTTGTCGCAGAGGTCGAGCTGATAGTGAGCGAGACTTTCCGGCAGCGAGGTGACCTTCCCCTGCAGATGCAGCGTCAGCCGTTTCTTGCCGAGCTTCGACATCAAGGTCGCCTTGTCCTCGACCAGCACGATCTCGCCCTTGTTGATGATGCCGATGCGGTCGGCCATCTCCTCGGCTTCCTCGATGTAATGCGTGGTGAGGATGATGGTGACGCCGGATTGCTGAAGCGTGCGCACCACCTCCCACATGCCCTTGCGCAGCTCAACGTCGACGCCGGCGGTCGGTTCGTCCAGGAATAGGATCTGCGGCTCGTGCGACAGCGCCTTGGCGATCATCACGCGGCGCTTCATGCCGCCGGAGAGCGTGATGATCTTGCTGTCCTTCTTGTCCCAGAGCGAGAGGTCCTTCAGCACCTTCTCGATATGATCAGGGTTCTTCGGCTTGCCGAACAGGCCGCGGGAGAAGCTCACGGTCGCCCATACGCTCTCGAAGGCGTCAGTGTGCAATTCCTGCGGCACCAGCCCGATCAGCGAGCGCGCCTTGCGATAGGAGGTCTGGATGTTCTCGCCGCCGACGAGGACCTTGCCCTCGCTCGGATTGGCAATGCCGCAGATGATCGAGATCAGCGTGGTCTTGCCGGCGCCATTGGGGCCGAGCAGGGCAAAAATCTCGCCGTGCTTGATGTCGAGATTGACGTTCTTGAGTGCCTTGAAGCCGGACCCATAGGTCTTCGACAAATTGGCGACGGAGATGATGGAGAACATGATGGCCGGCGGCGTGGGGGTGGGGGGAGGCTGGAACCCACCGGGGAGGGGGAGGCGGGTCAGCGGAGCCCTGAAATAGGAATGCACTTGCCCGGCCGCAATCGGCGGGAGAAAATTGGTCTCAAAACAGGCGCTTCCGTGGCAGGTTTTGGGGCAGGTGTTGCGCGATGGTCACGGGCTGTGGCTAAGATCGCCGTTCACGCGCCTCTTTGTTGCGTCTGCGAGCAGGCCGTGGCTACGATTCCGGCCAATTGCGAAGCCTATGTCCCCAGGGAAAAGATCAATGATTCCGAACGGCCGTCACACCGCCGGCGCCAGCCAGTTGTCCGCCCTCCGTATCTGGGCGATGGGTCTGCTCCTGCTGTCAGCTGTTGCCATGAGCCCGACCACCGCCAAGGCCGCGCCGACCCAGGCCGCGGCCACGACGCATGTCTACCTGCTCCGCGGCGTGCTCAACATCTTCTCGCTCGGTCTCGATACGATCGGTGCCCGGCTTGAGGCGCAGGGCATCCCGGTGACAGTCGCGAATTTCGTGTCCTGGTCCTCGCTCGCGGATGAAGCCGCCACCGCCTACAAGGCCGGCCGGCTCAAGACCATCGTGCTGGTCGGACATTCCTCGGGCGCCACCGCCCTGCCGGACATGATCGCCAAGCTCAACCGTCTCGGCGTGCCCGTGAAGCTCGCGATCGGGCTCGACTCCGTGTTCAAGACCAAGCTCACCACCGGCGCCGAGCGCTACATCAATATCTATATCGGCGACGGTCCGGGCGAGCCGGTGAAGCGCGCCGACGGTTTCCGCGGCAAGCTCGACAATGTCGACGTCCGCGGCACCGGCGTCGGCCACATTTCCATCGACAAGAACGAGGCGATCCAGCGCCGCGTCATCGCCGAGATCGACGCCGCGATCATGCGCTCGCGCGCGCCTGCACCGGTTGCCGAACCCGGCGCGCCCAGGCAGGCGCGGTCGGCGGCGGCAACGGCTCCGGCCAGGAACTGAGACATTTTACCAGGAACAGCTCAAGAATAGCTGGTGCCATCGCGTCGCCGCCGACTTCATTGTCGGCGGCGGCTTTGTTTTGTCGGCATTGTCGAATTGAAGCCCCGGGGCCTCTTGGGGAGTGTCTTCGGTCTCAGCGATCCTCAGCCATCCTTTGTCGTTCTTCTTGGTCGTTCTGCTTGGTCGTTCTTCTTGGCGGTCTTCACGGCGCTGCCTTCGCAGGCTTGCTCCCGTTCGGGAACTTGGCCTGCGGTCCGTTGTTGTTGCACATGGCGCAGAGACGGAATGTCGGCCCGATGTCAGTTCAGCCTGCGCGCGCTTGGGCTGGTCAACCCGTTGCTGAAAATGCGGCCGAGAAGAAACCGCGCCCGCGGCTGAAGCGCTTGAACGAACCGCGCGCCGGTATGTTGAGGAAGCAGGCACTCCGGACCCAACGCGCTTTGCTCGCCGGCGACACCAAAGGTCGTAACGGCTCCGGAAAGTGAACGCCGGTTTTCGGGCGACCTCCATTTGGGGCTATGACCGATGAGAGAATTCCAGTGCCCGTCGTGCCGGCAGTCTGTCTCATTCGAGCAGACCGAATGCGCAAACTGCGGCTGCCAGTTGGCGTTCGATGCCTCATGCATCGGCATGACGTCGCTCGACTTCCAGCGTGCTTGCAGCAATCGCGACATCATCGGCTGTAACTGGTCCGTCGAGGGATCGGATCGGTATTGCGGCGCCTGCCGCCTGACGCGAACAACCCCGAACCTCGGCAACCCAAGGAACGTCATGCTGTGGCGACGCGTGGAGGGAGCCAAGCGCCGTCTCCTCTACGACCTTGCGCGTCTGCAGCTTCCGCTCGCATCGCGCAACGGCTCGCCGGTGGCTTTCGATATCCTCGCAGATGGGACGGGTCCGATCCTGACGGGGCACCTGTCGGGTCTCATCACGCTCAATCTCGCGGAGGCCGACGATGTCGAGCGTGAGGCTCGCCGTGTGGCGTTTCGGGAGCCGTACCGCACCCTGCTCGGACATTTCCGGCACGAGATCGGTCACTTCTACTGGGACCTTCTCATCGACAGCACGACACTTCAGGCGCCGTTCAAACTGATCTTCGGGGACGAGACGCAGGATTATCAGGCCGCGATCAACGCGTATCATGGCCGCATTGATCGCTCCTATGATGGGTCGGGATTCATCAGCGAGTACGCCACGTCCCATCCCTGGGAGGATTGGGCGGAAACTTTCGCGCATTTCCTGCACATCGTATCGACGCTCGACTCGCTCGCAGGTCTGCCGTTGGCCCTGGACGAGCGCGCTCGTCAGACGCTGACCGATCCTTATCTGGAGAGCGACTTCGACGCTCTTCTGGCATTGTGGACGCCGCTCGCCCGCGGCATCAACGGGCTCAACCGGTCACTCGGGATGAGTGACGCCTATCCGTTCGACATTTCTCCCGCGGTGAAGGGCAAGCTGCATCTCGTGCACATGGCGATCAGCGCATTCCGCGATCAGCAGTCGTTGGCAGCATAGAGTGGCGGAGGCCCGGCTGGGCTGATGCAATCTAGGCGGCCGTCACGCGAACCGGCATGCTTTCCAGCCCACGCAGGGAATTGTTGAGCCTGCGCCTAGGCTCCGCCGTGAGCTCGATGGCCTTCACGCGCTTCGCAAGCTCGCTGAAGATCAATTCACCTTCCAGACGGGCGATCATCTGGCCGACGCAGGCGTGGATGCCGGCGCCGAAACCGACATGCCCGGTCGCGGCCCGCTCGACGTCGAAGCGGTCGGGTCTGTCCCACCGCGCGGGATCGCGGTTGGCGGAGGCCATGAACAGCAGCACCTTGCGGTGTGCGGGGATCACGCCGCCGCCGATCTCGACATCGCGCGAGGTGGTGCGAAAGAACGTCTGCACCGGTGAATCGTAACGCAGCCCTTCCTCGAAAGCATTGCGCGCCAGCTCCGGCTTGTGGTGCAGCTTGCGATATTCCTCCGGATGCGTGGCGAGTGCGAGCAGGGTGTTGCCGATGCCGTTGACGGTGGTGTCGATCCCGGCGGTGAGGAATGGGCGCACCAGATGCGTTGCGTCGTGCTCGCTGATCTCGCCCTCGTCAGCCGCCTGGTAGATCATCATGCCGAGCCCGTCCGGCTGCAACGCATCTCGCGCGCAACATTCCATGATCCAGCTCTGCGCCGCGAGCCCCGCTTGGCGTGACGTCGCCAGCGTCTCGTTCTCCGGGCCAAAGCTGTCGAACACGAATGTGCTCCACGCGAGCAGCTTCTCGCGGCCATCCGGCCGGATGCCGATTGCATCCGGAAACACCTTCATCGGATAGGCTTCGGCGAGATCGGTGACGGCATCGAACGTGCCCTTGTCGATCAGCTCGGAGACCTTCCTCTCCGCCTCCTGCTGGAACGTCTCGCGCAGCTTCCTTGCGACGCCGGGAGACAGGGTGCGGCCGAGGACGCGGCGGCCCTTGTCGTGGTCGGGCGGATCAATCTGGAGCGTCAGCGGCTTTGGCAGGGCCGGATTCATCCCGTGGAGCCCGACACCCTCGCCGCTGATGAAGGTCTTCCAGTCCTTCAGGGCCGGCTCGACTTCGGCATAGCCGGCCATGGCCCACACGCCGTAGCGCTCCAATGCGAACGCGGGCCCGAGCGCGCGCAGCGCCTCATAGGCGGGATAGGGGTCCATCAGGAAGTCGGGCGCGAACGGGTCGGCCGGACTGGATGCAATGCCGCTCATGCTCAGCTCCCGTCGGCTATTGCTTGGTCAGGGGGCACTGGCCTTCGCTCTCGGCGCGGAACGCGTCCTCGCCCTTGATCGTTGTGACGACCTTCAGCAGGTCCCAGGTCGATGTCGACTCCTCGGGCGCCTTGACCTGCAAGAGGTAGAGGGGATGGATCTTGCGCCCGTCCTTGCGGATATATCCTTTGCCGAACAACGGATCGTCGGTCGGCATCTCCTTCATCGCGGCGACGACCGCCTTGCCGTCCTTGGCGCCGCCGACCTTGTCCACCGCCTTGAGGTAGTGGATGACCGAGGCATAGACGCCGGCCTGCATGTCGTTGGGATACGCCTTCGAGGGAATGCGCTCGGCGAAGCGTTTGGCGAAAGCGCGCGTGCCGTCGTTCAGATCCCAGTAGAAGGGGTTCATGATCTGCGCGCCCTGCGCGAACTTCAGCCCGAGCGCGGGAAGGCCGTTCATGCCCAGGATCAATCCGACCAGCTTGTGGTCCTTGGTCAGACCGAACTCGGCGGCCTGCTTCATCGACGTGATGGTATCGTCACCGGCATTGGCGAAGCCGACGACGTTCGCGCCCGAAGCCTGCGCCTGGAGCAGGAAAGAGGCGTAGTCGGCCGTTCCCAGCGGATGCCGCACACTGCCGAGCACTTCGCCGCCGGAGGCCTTGACGGCCTCCGCCGCCTGTTTCTCCAGATCATGGCCGAAGGCGTAGTCGGCGGTGATGAAGAACCACTTCTTGCCGCCCTGCTGGACGATCGCCTTGCCGAGGCCGCGCCCGTAGGCATAGGTGTCGTAGGTCCAGTGCACGGTGTTCGGCGTGCATTTTTCGCCGGTCAGCAGCGCTGTTCCTGCGCCCGATCCGACGAACACCTTGTTCTTCTCGGCGCTCATGCCGGCGACCGCGAGAGCAATCGACGAGTTCGGGATGTCGAAGATCGCATCGGCGCCGTCGTTCTCGTACCAGCGCCGTGCGATGCCGATCCCGATGTCGGTCTTGTTCTGGTGGTCGGCCGCGACGATTTCGACGGGCCTGCCGCCAGCCTTTCCGCCAAAATCCTCGACCGCCATCTTGGCGGCGACGACCGAACCGATGCCTTGATAACTCGCGAACGGACCCGACTGGTCGTTCAGGATGCCGATCTTCACCGCGTCCTGGGCCAACGCAGGCGCCGCCGCAGCCAGCATCAAGACCGAAATGCACAATTTATGCAGGAATTTGCTGTTCATTGTCTCCCTCCGATGGGCGGTCTTGGTGCCGCTAAATAATAGTTATATTTTATATCTATTTTCGGGAGAGTCAATTCGGCGGACATTCGGCCGCCGCAGTCGAGGATCATGCGCCCGTGAAACCCGCAGGGAAGTCCGGCCAGCCGCCGGAGAAATCGTTGAATTTGCAAGCGCTGCAGCGCACGCCGGGCTTCATGCTGCGGCTCGCGCAGCTGAAATTCTTCGAGGGCTTCTATGAAGAGTTCGCCGCATTGGGCGTGACGCCCGCGACCTACGCGATCTTCGTCGTCATTCGCGACAATCCCGGCGTTCCCCCGAGCAGCCTTGCAAGCCTGCTCCGGCTGCGCCTGCCCAATTTGATCAAGATCCTGAACGAGCTCGAATCGTCGGGCTTCATCAAGCGCAATCGCTCGAAGGCGGATCGCCGCGCCGTCGAGCTCATGCTCACGCCAAAGGGTGCAAAGCTCATCCAGGAGGCGGCAAGGCTGACGGAGCCGTACAATAAGAAGATGCTCGCTCCGCTGAGCGAGGCCGAGCAGCGCACCTTGCTCGCACTGCTGAACCGGATTCTGCCGCTCTAGCTGTTCGCTGGGGCGGCCCGAGGCCAATCGTCGCAAAGTCCTGTCAGGTCCCGCAGTTGCCGCGGCGGGATCGTCGAGCTCGGAAAGGTTGGGGCCCTCCGTGCCCCAAAATACGCCAAATCGATGGTCACTAAGCCCCTCGGGGGAGGCCTTTGCCTCCCGTGGTGGGACTGCTGGACTGATGATGGATCCAAGGCGAATTGTGGTGCTGGCAGCGGTTGCGCTGCTCGCCTTCAGCACCGGCATGGCCGTGGCGTCACCTGCCAAATCGCCTGCCAAGACAAAGCCCGCCGCGGCCGCGCCCGCGGCTCCGCCGTCTCCGCCTGCGGAGCCGCTGCCGCCGCCGAAAATCTACCTGTTCCGCGGCGCCATGGGGCCGTTCTTCTCGCGCGGCATGGACCGGCTCGAAGAGAAGCTGAAGCAGGCCGGCTTTTCGGCCGACGTCAACGAATTCACCATCTGCCGATGGATCGGTGACCGCGCCATCTCCAGCTACAAGGAGACGCCGGCGCCGATCGTGCTGATCGGGCACTCGATGGGCGGATTATGCTCGGTCATCATCTCCGAGATGGCAGCCAAGGAAAACATCCCGATCAGCCTCGTCATCACCATCGACCCCGCGCATGCGACCGACGACGTGCCGCTCAATGTCGAACGCTTCATCAATATCTTCCTCTCCGACAGCGTGCTCGGCGGCGGCAACGTGGTGGCGGTGCCGGGCTATCGTGGCCACTATGCGAGCTACGATTTGAAGGAGAACTCGCGGGTTTCTCACATCAACATCGAGAAATCCGACGACATCCATCGCCAGATCGTCGAGATGGTGACGCAGTTGCCGCGCATTCAGCCGCAGGCCCAGGGCGACACCGTGCCGCTGCGCCTCCTCGTCCCCAGCGATACGTTGGTCGAATTATGGGATAGCGGTGTACGACTGCCGGTACGCCGCGGCGACACGATGGCGAGCATCGCTGCCGCCAATCGCGTGCCGCTGTGGTCGCTCGCGCAGAGCAACTCGCTGGCGGAAGACGCACAGCTCACCCCCGGCCAGTCCATCATCGTCCCGCGTCATCTGGCGCCGCCCGACCCGACGGCGGCGATGGCGACGCCTGCGCCGGGGCGGAAGTAGGGAATTCGCTTACCTCGCCCCGCTTGCGGCCCGTAAGAACGGGGAGAGGGAGAAGACTACTCGTTCGACCCGTGGATGGCGTCGATCACGGCGTCGGTCACTTCCCGTGTCGTCGCCTTGCCGCCGACATCGGGCGTCAGCACGCCGGCCGCGCAGACGCGCTCGACGGCCGCCATCAGCCGCACCGCGGCCTCCTTCTCGCCGAGATGCTCCAGCATCTGGGCGCCGGTCCAGAACGTCGCGACCGGATTGGCGATGCCCTTGCCGGTGATGTCGAAGGCCGAGCCGTGGATCGGCTCGAACATCGAGGGGAAGCGGCGCTGCGGATCGATGTTGGCGGTCGGCGCCACGCCGAGGCTGCCGGCGAGCGCGCCGGCGAGGTCGGAAAGGATATCGGCGTGCAGATTTGTCGCCACGATGGTGTCGAGGCTCTTCGGATGCAGCGTCATGCGCACCGTCATGGCGTCGACCAGCATCTTGTCCCAGGTCACGTCGGGGAATTCGGCCGCGACCTCGGCCGCGATCTCGTCCCACATCACCATGCCGTGGCGCTGCGCGTTCGACTTGGTCACGACGGTCAGGAATTTGCGCGGACGCGACTGCGCGAGCTGGAACGCATAGCGCATGATTCGGGTGACGCCGACGCGGGTGAAGACCGCGACCTCGGTGCCGACCTCCTCGGGGAGACCCCTGTGCGCACGGCCGCCCATGCCGGCATATTCGCCTTCCGAGTTCTCGCGCACGATCACCCAGTCGAGATCGCCGACGCCGACATTGCGCAGCGGCGAGGCGACGCCGGGCAAAATCTTGGTCGGCCGAACATTGGCGTATTGGTCAAATCCCTGGCAGATCGGCAGCCGCAGGCCCCACAGCGTGATGTGATCGGGCACGTCGGGTGCGCCGACCGCGCCGAAATAGATCGCGTCGAACTTCTTCAGCTCCGCGAGGCCGTCGGCCGGCATCATCACGCCGTGCTTCTTGTAATAGTCCGAGCCCCAGTCGAAGGTCTTGACGTTGAAGGCGAGGTCGGCGCTGCGTTTTGCCAGAGCCTCCAGCACGCGAACGCCGGCCGAGATGACCTCGGGGCCGATGCCGTCGGCCGGGATCGCTGCAATCGAATAAGTGCGCATGGACGTGCTCCGTTTGAGATCAGTGGGATTGCGGGACGGTTTCGACGGGCGCGGTTTGCGCACGCGACAATAGCAGGGTCAGAACCGCCGAGAGAACCAGCAGGCCGGCGACGAAATAGAGACCGCCGACAAAGCTGCCGGTCTGGTCCTTGATCCAGCCGATCATGGCGGGACCGACAAAGCCGCCGAGATTGCCGATCGAGTTGATGGTGGCGATGCCCGCCGCGGCGGCGGGGCCCGAGAGGAACAGCGTCGGCATGCTCCAGAGCGGCGGTTTTGCGGAGGAGATGCCGATGTTCACGAGCGCCAGCGCGACCAGCACGGCGACCACGCCGCTCGCAAGCCCGGCAAAGGCGAGGCCTACGGCAGCGATCAGGCAGGCCCACACGACGTGCCAGGTGCGCTCGCCGGTGCGATCCGAATGCCGCGCCCACAGCACCATGGCGACGACGGCGGCGGTTGCCGGCAGTGCGTTAAGGAATCCGACCTGCAGCGAGGACAGGCCGAACTGCTTGATGATCTGCGGCGCCCAGACGCCGAGCGTGTAGAGGCCGGCCGAAGTGCCGAAATAGATCAGCGCCAGCGCCAGCACCCGCGGATCGGCAAGCCCGCGCCAGATACTGTGCTTGGAGGTCGCGGCCTTGCTGGTGGTCTCTCCGTTCATGGTCTCGACGAGCCAACGCCGTTCGTCATCCGCGAGCCATTTCGCTTTCTCCGGGCGGTCGGTGAGGAATGCGAGCACGACGAAGCCGAGCAGCACGGCCGGCACCGCTTCGAGCACGAACAGCCATTGCCAGCCCTTGAAGCCGAGCAGTCCGTCCATCTCCAGGAGCGCGCCCGAGACCGGCGATCCCAGCACGGTCGAGAGCGGCGCCGCGGCCATGAACAGTGCGGTGACCGCCGCCCGCTGGCGAGCCGGGAACCAGTAGGAGAGATAGAGGATGATGCCGGGAAAGAAGCCGGCTTCGGCGACGCCGAGCAGGAAGCGCAGCACATAGAAGCTGGTCGGGCCCTGCACGAAGGCCATCGCAGCCGAGACGATGCCCCAGGTGATCATCACCCGCGCGATCCAGATCCGCGCGCCGACCTTGTGCAGGATGATGTTGGAGGGCACCTCGAACAGGAAATAGCCCCAGAAGAAGATGCCGGCGCCGAAGCCGTAGACCGTCGGCGACAGGCCGATATCCTTGTTCATCGTCAGCGAGGCGAAGCCGATATTGACGCGGTCGATGAAGGCCACGAAGTACAGCAGCATGATGAAGGGAACGATGCGCCATGTGATCTTGCGTAGCACGCGGGTCTGAATCTCGCTCGCCACCCTGGCCTCCTGTCCCGGTTTTCTCGTTATGTCGGCGGACCTTGAGGTCCATGCCGGCAACGAGCGTAGTCGGGTGGAGAAGGGAGGTTCAATCGGCGCTGGTTTATACAAAAAAATGATATAATCCGGTCGGTGGAAGACGAGAGGAGGGCGAATGGAATTGCATCAGCTCCGATGCTTCGTGGCGGCGGCCGAGCAGTTGCATTTCGGCCGCGCGGCGCAGCACCTCCAGATGCTGCCCTCTGCGCTCGGCCGGCAGATCAGGCTGCTGGAAGAGGACCTGGGCACGCGGCTGTTCGCGCGGACGACGCGGGCGGTGTCGCTGACGGAAGACGGCACCGCGCTGTTGCGCGATGCCCGCGCCATCCTCGCCCGGGTCGAGGCCGTCGAGAGCAATCTGCGCAATCGCTCGCGCGCGGGAGCCGCGCGGCGGCTGCGGATCGGCGCCATCGACAGCGCGGCGGCGGGACTCTTGCCGCCGCTGCTGCGGGATTTCCGCGACAAGTATCCTGACATCGCGGTTCAGCTTCTCGAGGACAAGACCGTCCGGCTGCTGCCAAAGATTTTGACCGGCGCGCTCGATCTCGCCTTCGTGCGCCCGCCCCATCAGCCGGACAAGCGGCTCGAATTCCGTGATCTGCTCCAGGAGACCGCGATCGTGGCGTTTCCGCAGCGGCATGCGCTGGCGGGCCGCAAGTCGATTACCCTGTCCCAGATTGCGGACGAGGCGATGCTGGTGCCGGACCGCCGCTCGCGGCCGCACAGCCACGATCTCACGATAAAACTGTTCGAGCAGGCGGGCCTGACGCCGCGCATCGTGCAGGTCGCCGACGAGAAGCAGACCATCATCCATCTGGTGGCAACCAAGCTCGGGGTCGCGATCGTGCCGCGCTGGACCACGCGGATGGCCGTATCAGGCGTACGCTTCGTGTCGCTGCGGCCGAAGCAGATCGGCCCCGTCGGCCGGCTGCCGCTTGCCGCGGCCTGGCTGCGCGGCTCGCGCGATCCGTCACGCGACGCCATGCTGTCCGTGCTCGAGGCGCGCTTGCGCAGCTATGCGCGGGGCGCCTGAGGCGCTATGAAATCGGCTTGGCGAGAAGGTGGAGTGTGATGACCGGACAGAAAGCTGCAAGCGAGTTGAGGGTTGCCATTGCGGGGCTGGGCTCGATCGGCACCAAGATCGCCGCCGCGCTCGATCAGGGCATCGAAGGCCTGACGCTCTCTGCCGTCGCGGTGCGCGATCCCGCAAAGCATCAGGCGTTCCTCAGTCGTCTGCGCCGTCCGCCTCAGGTGCTGCCGATCGACCAGCTCGGCGACGCCGCCGACATCGTGGTGGAATGCGCGCCGAGCAGCCAGTTGCGCGCCATCATCGAGCCCGCGGTGAAACGCGGCAAGGCCGCGGTCGTGGTCAGCGTCGGCGGGCTGCTCGACAATTTTGATCTCGTCGATCTCGCCCGCGCCAATGGCGGCCGCATCCTCGTGCCGACGGGCGCGCTGATCGGGCTCGACGCCGTCAACGCCGCTGCAATCGGCACCATCCATTCGGTGAAGATGGTGACGCGAAAACCGATCGATGGCTTGAAGGGCGCGCCCTTCATCGTCGAGAACAACATCGATATCGACAATCTGCACGAGCCGCTGAAGCTGTTCGAAGGCACGGCGCGGGAAGCCGCAAAGGGCTTTCCCGCCAATCTCAACGTGGCGGTCGCGCTGTCGCTCGCGGGCGTCGGGCCCGATCGCACGCAGGTTCAGATCTGGGCCGACCCGACCGTGACGCGCAACGTTCACCGCATCGAGGTCGAGGCGGATTCGGCCCGCTTCTCAATGAGAATCGAGAACATCCCGTCCGAGAATCCCAAGACTGGCCTGATCACGGCGCTGTCGGTGATCGCGCTGCTGAGGAAGCAGCGCGCCACGCTCTGCGTCGGGACTTGAAGATCAAGCGCCAGTTACGCGCCAGATCACGTTGCCGACGTCATCGGCCATCAGCAGCGATTTCTTGTCGGGGCCGATCGCCACGCCGACCGGACGGCCGTAGGATTCCTTCTCATCCGGTGACAGGAAGCCCGAGAGGATGTCGCGAGCTGGCCCGGACGGGCGGCCGTTCTCGAACGGAATGAATACCAGCTTGTAGCCGGAGAGCGTGCTCCGATTCCAGGAGCCATGCTGGCCGATCGCCATGCCGTCGGGGAAGCCGGGCAGTGTGCCCGCCGGCATCCAGCACAGGCCGAGCGAGGCGGTGTGGCCGCCGAGCGCATAGTCCGGCGTGAGCGCCTTGGCGACCATCGCCGGATACTGCGGCACGCGATCGTCCACCGTCTTGCCCCAGTAGCAATAGGGCCAGCCATAGAAGCCGCCGTCGCGCACCGAGGTGAGGTAGTCGGGCGGGGTCTCGTCGCCGAGGCCGTCGCGTTCGTTGACCACGGTCCAGAGCACGTTTGTATTTGGCTCCCAGGCAAGGCCTACCGGGTTGCGCAGACCGGCGCCAAAGATGCGGTGCGTGCCGGCGACGAGATCGAGCTCGTAGACCGCGGCGCGGCCTTCCTCGACCTCCATCCCCATCTCGGCGATGTTGCTGAGCGAGCCGACGCCGGCATAGAGTTTTTTGCCGTCGGGACTTGCCAGAAGACTGCGGGTCCAGTGGCCGCTCGGCTTGAAAGTGGTGAGGCGCTTGCCCGGCGCGGTGATGCGATCGGCGTTCGCCACGTACGGGAAGGCCATCACGCCGTCGGTGTTGCCGACATAGAACGTGTCGCCGACCAGCGCCATGCCGAACGGCTGGCTGAGATTTTCCATGAAGGCGCCGCGCACTTCGGCCACGCCGTCACCGTCCTTGTCGCGCAGCAGCGTGATGCGGTTGGCGCTGACGCCGAGGGCGGCGGCGCGCCGCATCGTCGCTTGCATCGCATAATGAAAGACGCTTCTCGGCGCGCCCGCGATCTGCGTCGATTCGGCAATGAGCACGTCGCCATTTGGCAGTACGTCGATCCAGCGCGGATGGTCGAGCCCGGTCGCGAACGCGTTGACCTTGAGCCCGGGTGCTGCGGTCGGCTTCTGCCCTTCGCTCCAGCCCCGCGCGGTCGGCATCTTCAGCGTCGGCAGTGCGCCTTGCGGCTTCGCTTCGGGAATGGCCGGCGTCTGGCCCCAGGCCGGCGCGGGCGCGGTACCCGACAGCTTCCGCCATTGCAGCGCGATGCCGCCGACGAAGGCGACGAACTGCGCAAAGATGCTGGAAAAGGTCATGAGAAGCCCCTGTTGAACGTTAAGGCACAGTCCAACGCCGGATCGCCCAAAGCCCCGCGCGGGCTCAGGCCTGATCGCCGATCGCTCCAGATCCACGATGGATGTCGTCGTGCCTCGTTGCGCGCGCATCCAACTGGGTCGCGGCACAAAGGTCAACCGGTACGGAACTCGACGGACGTCTATTCCCGCGGAATGGCAGCTGACCAAATTTGCATAGAAAGAAGATCAGCGGCCGATCTGCCGCTCCACCCGCCGCGCTGCGCGAAAATCTTCGAGATGATGGACGTTCGGCTTCAGCGCGGCCTCCCTGGACAGGAGATGATAGACCCGCGCCACCGTGCGCTGCTTCTGCCTGGAAACCCCGGGCGGCAGCGCCCGCGCCTTACGAACGGCGGCGATCGCGTGCGAGCGAAAATAATCGTAGGCGTCCGACATGGCTCGATGCTCTGCGGCTGGTGCAGGTGTCGAGGGGTAACGGGCGAGGGTAAGGGCGGTTCCTCTCACTGTCGTCCCGGCGAAGGGCGGGACCCATACCGCGGAATCCATCGTTTGCAGATGATAGAAGTACCGAGCGACGAGTCTTCGCCAAACCACCGCCTGTGGTTATGGGTCCCGGCCCCCGTGCGCAATTGCGCACTAGGCCGGGACGACACCGAATGTGGGGCGCGCGCCCCGCCTCTCAGCGCGGCGACAAAAACGGGATGATCATCGGGACGCGGCGGCAATAGGCGCCGTAGGCGTCTTCACCGAGCTCCTTGGACAGGAACACCTCTTCCATCCGGCCCTTCTGCCACATGCCGAGCGAAATCAGGATCGCGCCGAGCATCGCCGTGACCGTGCCGACCGCGATGCCGGTCACCAGCATGCCGAGGATCAGGCCGGTGTAGATCGGATGGCGGACGATGCCGTACGGGCCGGTGTCGACGACGCGGTGGTCTTCCTTGTGGGTGATGGTGTTGGACCAGAATTGTCCGAGATGCAGCCGTCCCCACCAGGTGAAGGAGATGCCGGCAAGCACGATCAGGGCCGTGACATAGACAGCGGTATTGCTGAACACCCAGAGCGGCTTCTCGCCGAGCACTTCGGCCGTCCACGGCGTGAACAGGATGCCGCCGACCAGGATCGGGATGCGATAGCGCCCGGACTCCAGCGTCATCACCTGCTTCTGGGTGCGGCCCTGCCAGAACGAGGCGCCGACCCAGCTTGCGAGCCAGGCGAGCCAGATCAGGGCGAGCAGTTGCGTCGGCCAGGTCGTGGTCCAACCACCCCAGGCGACAGAGAGAAGCTTGCTGAAATCGAAGGACATGCGGAAAGGTTCTTTGGGTTGGGCGGCAGCTCAGCTGGCGCGCGAGGAGAGCGCGTGATGCTCGATGGCGCTGGAGGCGAGCGCGCCGCCGCGGGCGAGAAGATGGGTGATGGTTTCGCGCAGCACCGGTTCGATCGGGCGCGGCGCGTAGCCGAGCTCGGTGCGCGCCTTGTCGATCGAGAGGTCGCTCGCGGCGAGCGCGATGCGCACGCCCTCCGCCGTGCCGTTGGGCGGCCGGTGCGTGACGTGATCGGATAAATATTCGAGCATGATAGCGGACAGCTCCGCGATCTTGCCGGGCACCACGACCGGGAACTGCCGGCGGCTGCTCATCGCGGACATCATCCGCAGAATCTGGCCGAGCCTGACGCAATCGCCGCCGAGGATGTAGCGCTGGCCGATACGGCCGCGTTCCATGGCCAACACGAGGCCCATGGCGACGTCGCGGACGTCAACGAGATTGACCAGGAAGTTGAGGTGCGGCTGCACCTTCTTCTGGAGGAAGTACCACAGCATCGCGGTCGGCGGCGTCAGATTGTGGTCGGCGGAGCCGATCGGCATGGTCGGGGTGCCAATCACCAGCGGGAAGCCCGCGGCCGCAGCCTTCGCGGCGCAATGCTCGGCCAGCGATTTCGAGTGGGTGTAGGCGCCCGGCATCGCATCGGCCGGCTGGAGCGCCTCTTCGGCGGGAACACCGTTGAGGTCGGAATAGGGAAACAGGATCGATTCCGTCGAGCAGTGCAGGAAGCGCGAGACCCCACGCTTCATCGCCGCCGCAAGCACGATTTCGGTGCCGCGGCAATTGACCTCATGAAAGGCCTGTTTGTCGGCGACCCACATGCCGGGCAGGCCGGCGAGGTGATAGACCTGATCGACACCCGCAACCGCAGCATCGACCGCGGCGCCGTCCAGCACCGAGCCATGGGCATATTCAACGTCGGCATTTGCCGCGGCCGGCGCACGGACATCAAGAACACGCACCCGCTGCCCATGGGCGCGGAGCACTTCTACGAGGTGATGTCCGATGAAGCCGCTGCCACCGGTAACCAGTACGAGAGCCATGCAGAAGGTTGCTGTTTCGCGTCTAGAGCTATCGGGTTGAAAGGGAATTGGTCGGAACAGGCGCCAGAATCGCGGCAAGGTCGCGACGGAAGCCCAATGCAATGAATAATTTTGCCATGACAAACATCGGTCCGAGCAGGAAATGGGCGGGGTGGTCAACCATCGACGGCTGCCGCTCCTCGAAAACCTTGTGGCCGACGATCTGCGATCCGACGCCGAGCCCGATCAGCACGGCAAAAATCGACCACATCATGACGATCGAGACCTGATTGCCGATTGCGGTTGCGACCGAAAGCAGCACGATCATCGAGACGAGGATCCCTAGCCCGATCCCGGCGTCGAGCATCAGCCAGTAGACCAGCACCGGCAGGGCCAGAACCACCGCCAGGCTCACCTCGATCCCGAACACGGGGAGATGCACCAGCGTCAACGGCAGCACGGCGCCGGTGAAGAGCAGGAGGATACCGACCACGTGCATCGCGCAGTTCCAGGGATCGCGATGATATTCGACGTAGTCGGCCAGTTGGCGTTGAAAATAACTGGCCATCTCGGTCTCGTGTAGCATGGGGTCGGGAAGGACGAAAAAAGCCTATAGCACCGGTCAGGGCGGTGCACAAACCGGCGCAATTGTCGCGCAAAGCCGTTCAAGCGCGCTGTGAGGCAGGTCACAAAACGGTCAGGACTTCAAAGGGTTCCGCCGGACACCGCGGGACGTCCGCTCAGTGCTTCTTGGCGGGCTTTTTTGCCGCAGGCGCCGGAGCCGCAGCCGGATGCGCAGGCGCGTCGTCCGGCACCTTGGCATAGGTCAGGATTTGCAACTGGCCGTTGACGGCCGAGGTCGGCTTGGCCCGGTCGAGAAACTGCTCCTCGCCGAGGCCGATCGGATGCAGCCGCTTGGTCGAGATCTTGAACGTGTTCACCAGCACGTCACGGATCGCGTCGGCGCGGCGCTGGCTCAGGATCGCGTTGGCCTCGCGCGTCTTCACGTTGGATTCGACATGGCCGACGATCAGGAACGTGTAGGGCAGCAGCGAGGCATGAACCATCGCGTCGGCGAGGCGGCCGACGGTTTGGTAGGACGCCGGCTGGATGATCGGTGTATCCGCGTCGAACTGGATCTGCGCGGTGAAGGTCGGCAAATTGGCCAGATCAGGTGCGATCAGCGGCCGGTTCACCGGACCCGGATCGTTCTTGATCCGAGCCTTGGCCCGCTCCATGACCTGCAGCTTCAGCGCGGGGATATCGATCTCGGCGGGCTGTTCGAAATGGTTGAGCTTGCCGACAATGTCGTCGCGGGTCGGCGGCGCCGTCTGCGCTTCTGCTGCGCCCGCGAGAAAAGCGAGGCCGAGAGCACTAACAAGAGCACTAACAAGCGCGGCGTATATTCCGGCGGTAAAAAGCCTGGTCGCGCGCATCACCGATACCCCGCGTCGTCGACGGCCTTCAGGCAGTTGTTGCTGATGCCCTTGGGCGTCGAGACCAGGCAGGGGATCGACTTGCTGGTCTCCTTGGTCGAGCCGCCGCAGACCTTGACGATTTCGCGTTGGCAGACATTCGCCACCGTGACCCGCGCGGCGACGCGCTTCTGGATGGCATCGAAGGCACCGAGATAGTCGCTCTGGCACTGCTGGGACAGCACGTCGCGGTTGCGGGACAGGCACTCCTTCAGCCGGGTCGAATCCGGATTGACGCCACGGCAATTGGCGACGATTTCCGCACCGCAACTTTTCGCCAGCAGCCCGATCGCATCGCCAAAGCTCATGGTCTCCGCCGCGCTAAGCGACGGCATACCCAATGCCAGCAAGATCAGTGTGATGGAGCCCCGGACCATGGCTGCATCTGATACGGGGAAGTTCGCGGTGGTCAAGGGCTGTTCGGACGAGAACTGTCGAGAGTTCGGCCAGTGCAGCGAACAGTCCTCACTCCGTGGCCTCAGTGAGGGGTGGCCATTCGATCAGGGCAACCATGTGTTTCGCCAGATCGGCGGCCACACGGGGGTCGGCCTTGAGCGCATCTAATGTCCGCGGCGGGGGAAGCTGCCGGCCGTCCGCGATCAGCTCTTGCGCATAGAACGCGAGCGCCTCGGGCGCATTCTCCATGGCCTCGTCGAAATCGTCGCCGCCGGAAATGCAGCCGGGCAGGTCGGGAAACCACAAGGCAACGGCTTCGTCGGGGTCTGCGTCCTCGATGATGGCAACGTACTGAGCCATATCGAGCCCTCACGCCCGCTGGACAAAACTGTCCACGACCTTCTTCTCGCCGGCCTTATCGAAGGCGATGGTGAGTTTGTTGCCATCGATCCTGGTGACGCGCCCGTAGCCGAATTTCTGGTGGAAGACGCGGTCGGAGAGTGCGAATTCCGAGGTCGTGCCGGTGGATTTGGCGACCAGTTCGCCCTCGATCGTCATCGGCCCCCTGCGGCGCGAGGAGAAGCTGCCGAAATCGGGCGAGGACGACACGGACGAAAACGACGAGGCCTGTTCCTCGAAACCACCGGCCCCGCTGCGGCCGCCGCCACCGCCGCCCCGATTGCGGTTGGCCTGGGCGCGCTGCCAGCCCGGGGTCGAATAGGTGGAGCCGAATGCCTCCATGTCGTCGAAGCGCGAGGCGCCATAGCCGCCGGTGCCGCCCCAGGCCGAACCGCCCTTGGATTCCGTGATCTCGACATTGGCCGCCGGCAATTCGTCGAGGAAGCGCGACGGGATCGTGGTCGACCAGGTGCCATGGATCCGGCGGTTGGTTGCAAAATAGATTTTGGCGCGGCGGCGGGCGCGGGTGAGGCCGACATGGCCGAGCCGGCGCTCTTCTTCCAGGCCGGCGCGGCCCTGTTCGTCCAGCGTGCGCTGGCTCGGGAACAGGCCTTCCTCCCAGCCCGGCAGGAATACGTTGTCGAATTCGAGCCCCTTGGCCGAATGCAGCGTCATCAGCGATACCGCGTCCTCATCGGCGCCGCTGTCGCGATCCATCACCAGCGAGATGTGCTCGAGGAACCCTTGCAGGTTCTCGAATTCCTCCATCGAGCGCACCAGTTCCTTGAGATTCTCCAGCCGGCCCGCGGCGTCCGCCGAACGGTCCTTCTGCCACATCTCGGTATAGCCGCTCTCGTCGAGCACGATCTGCGCAAGGTCTGTATGTGCGGTGACCTCGCGTTGGGCGCGCCAGCGGTCGAACTGGGCGACGACGTCGCGCAAGCTTCCGCGCGCCTTCGGCTTCAGCTCGTCGGTCTCGACCACCGCGCGCGCCGCCTCGAACAAGGGGATGCGGCGCTTGCGGGCGTGGTCGTGCAACATCTGCACGGTGGCGTCTCCAAGGCCGCGCTTGGGCGTGTTGACGATGCGCTCGAAGGCGAGGTCGTCCGCCGGCGAATTGATGACGCGCAGATAGGCCAGCGCGTCGCGGATTTCGGCACGCTCGTAGAAGCGCGGGCCGCCGATGACGCGGTAGGGCAGGCCGAGCGTGACGAAGCGATCTTCGAACTCACGCATCTGGTAGGAGGCGCGCACGAGGATCGCGATCTCGTTGAGCTTGTCGCCCTGGCGCTGGATCTGCTCGATCTCCTCGCCGATGCCGCGGGCTTCCTCTTCCGAATCCCACGAGCCCGTCACCGTGACCTTCTCGCCGTCCTGGTCCTCGGTGCGCAGCGTCTTGCCGAGCCGGCCTTCATTGTGCGCGATCAGATGCGAGGCGGCGGCGAGGATGTGGCCGGTGGAGCGGTAATTGCGCTCGAGGCGGATGACCTTGGCGCCGGGAAAATCATGGTCGAAGCGCAGAATGTTGTCGACCTCGGCGCCGCGCCAGCCATAGATCGACTGGTCGTCGTCGCCGACGCAGCAGATGTTTTTCAGCTTCGAAGCGGCTGGTGCCAAGGCTTGCGCGGCGGCCGCGGCGTCCCTGCCGGGATCGTCGATCGCTTCCGGAGTGACCGCCGGGACTGGCAGCCCCGGCTGCGACGGCGCCTGCGACAACAGCCGCAGCCACAGATACTGCGCGACGTTGGTGTCTTGGTACTCGTCGACCAGGATGAATTTGAAGCGCTGCTGGTATTGCCGGAGGATATCCGGATGCTCGCGGAAGATGCGGATGTCTTCGAGCAGCAGATCGCCGAAATCGGCGGCGTTCAAAATCTTCAGCCGTTCCTGGTAGCTCGCATAGAGCTTGCCGCCCTTGCCGTTGGCGAAGACGGCGGCTTCGCCCGACGGCACCTGCGACGGCGTCAGGCCGCGGTTCTTCCAGCCGTCGATTAGGCCGGCCAGCATGCGCGCCGGCCAGCGCTTGTCGTCGATGTTGTCGGCCTGCAGAAGCTGCTTGAGCAGCCGGACCTGGTCGTCGACGTCGAGCACCGTGAAGTTCGACTTGAGCTGCGCCAGCTCGGCATGGGTGCGCAGGATGCGGCCGCCGATGGAATGGAAGGTGCCGAGCCACGGCATGCCTTCGACGGCATGGCCGAGCATCTGGCCGAGCCGGTGCTTCATCTCGCGCGCGGCCTTGTTGGTGAAGGTCACCGACAGGATCTCGGCCGGACGGGCGCGCCCCTGGCTGAGGATGTGGGCGATGCGCGTGGTCAGCACGCGCGTCTTGCCGGTGCCGGCGCCGGCCAGCACCAGAACCGGGCCGTCCAGCGTCTCCACCGCCTCGCGCTGCTCCGGATTGAGCCCGGACAGATATTGCGGGCCCACCGAGGCGCGCGCACGCGCGGCGATGCCGCCGGCTGCGGGCTGATGGTCGGGGACGCCAGTGATTTTGCTCGGCTCGGTCATGCGAATCATTTGGCCCCACGATGGCACCGCGGGGTGGGGGAGGGGGAGCCTTCTTAACAGGGATTGGTGGCTATATGGGGCGGCGGGAGGAGGTTTTCCACGTGCGCGGAAAGCCAATTTGTTCCTGCCGGTCAGGCGAATTTCCGGCTGCGGCAGCCCGGAACCAATGTTCCGAGTTGGAGATTGGTTCTGCAAGTGAGGCGCGCCGGCCGCGCCGATCGCAGACAGACATCTAAACAGAGGTTCGGATCATGCTTAGCTGGGTTGTGACGTTTCTGGTAATCGCCCTGATCGCCGGTATCCTGGGCTTTGGTGGCCTCGCCGGCGCATCGATCGAGATCGCCAAGATCATCTTCTTCATCGCGGTTGTCCTGTTCCTGGTGTCGGCCGTGGTCGGACTGGCTCGCGGACGTACCAGGGTCTAGCAATTGTGATCCTCATGGTGAGGAGCGCGGAACGCGCGTCTCGAACCATGAAGGCCCGGCTGTGGCCTTGCATCCTTCGAGACGCCCGCTTTGCGGGCTCCTCAGGATGAGGAATTAAGGCGTTACCGCTTCGAGGGCATCGCCACGCTCCGGCCGAT
Source organism: Bradyrhizobium sp. 21 (assembly GCF_023073335.1). Lineage (GTDB taxonomy): Bacteria > Pseudomonadota > Alphaproteobacteria > Rhizobiales > Xanthobacteraceae > Bradyrhizobium. Next base: position 277,466 of record NZ_JADPJG010000032.1, on the reverse strand, counting down.
GCCCTCGGGCCGTGCTACGGCGCCGTGGGCTTTGGCGATGGCCGCGACGCGCTCGCGGATATCCGGTGGAAAAGCCGCCACCTTTCGTGCGTTCATGTCCATGTGAAGCGACATGTTCTCGGAAGTTGCCGACAGCCAGCCCTCGGTCGCGTGCCGCATCTCCTCGAACGTGTGCAGCCGCTTGTCGTCGGCCTCAAGCAGCCAGACCAGGATCTGCACGGGATCGCCGAGGTGGATTTCGCGCAAATAGCGCACATGGCATTCGGCGGTGAAGGTCGAGCCGTGACGCTCCCTCTTGTAGACCGGACCGATCCCAAGCTCGAGCCAGAACTCGTCGATCGCGCGGTCGAACATCACGTTGTAATAGGCCATGTTGAGGTGGCCATTATAGTCGATCCATTGCGGCTCGATCTGCATGATCGAGGCGCGGAACGGCACGGCGTTGGTCGCTGTCGCAGCAGTCTCCGGCATGTTTCCTTCCCAAGCTATGCGCCCGGTCGCTTGACTTGACCGGTAAGATGTCCTTTGCCACGGTTCATCTCGTCGGGAGGAATGTCCGTGGGTACGATCATCACCAATAATCCGCCGCGGCCGGAGCCGAAAGCCCTCGCAAGCGCGCTTGAGCAGCTTGCCGCACGGTTCGGCAACCGCCTCATCACCTCGCAGGCCGTCCGCGAACAGCACGGCCATACCACGACATGGATCGTCAACCAGCCGCCGGACGGCGTGGTGATGGCGCAGGAGACCGCCGACATCCAGGACGTGGTGCGGATCTGCGCGAAAAACGGCGTGCCCGTTATCGCCTTCGGCACCGGCACCTCGCTCGAGGGCCAGGTCAACGCGCCCGCCGGCGGCATCTGCATCGATCTGCGCGACATGAACAAGGTGCTCGCGGTGCATGCCGAGGACCTCGACTGCGTGATCCAGCCCGGCGTCACCCGCAAGGCGCTCAACGAGCATCTGCGCGACCAGGGCCTGTTCTTCCCGATCGACCCCGGCGCGGATGCCTCGCTCGGCGGCATGGCCTCGACCCGCGCCTCCGGCACCAATGCGGTGCGCTACGGCACCATGCGCGACAGCGTGCTGGCGTTGAAGGTCGTGCGCGGCGACGGCGAGATCATCACCACAGGCACGCGCGCCAAGAAGTCGTCGGCGGGCTACGACCTGACGCATCTGTTCGTCGGTGCCGAAGGCACGCTCGGCATCATCTCGGAGCTGACCATTCGCCTGCGCGGCATTCCCGAGACGATTGCGGCCGGCGCGGTGTCGTTCGAGACCGTGCACGGGGCGTGTCAGGCCGTGATCCTGGCGATCCAGACCGGAATTCCCGTGGCGCGGATCGAGCTGCTCAACGCGGCGCAGGTGCAGGCCTGCAACGCCTATTCGAAACTGACGCTGTCCGAGACGCCGCTGCTGCTGATGGAATTCCACGGCAGCGATATCGAGGTCGCCGAGCAATCAAAGGCCTTCGGCGAGATCGCAAAGGATTGCGGTGGCGGCGACTTCTCCTGGACCACCAAGCCGGAGGATCGCACAAAACTGTGGCAGGCGCGGCACGACGCCTATTGGTCGGTCAAGGCGTTGCGCCCCGGCGACGGCATCGGCGTGGTCGCGACCGACGTCTGCGTGCCGATCTCGCGCCTGGCCGAATGCGTCGGCGAGACCGAGGAAGACCTCAAGCGGCTCAATCTGTTGTCGCCGATCGTCGGACATGTCGGCGACGGCAATTTCCACTGCTCGCTGGTCTGTGACACCAACGATGCCGACGAGATGGCGCGCGGCGAGGAATTCATGCATCGCCTGGTCGAGCGCGCGCAGGCGATGGACGGCACCTGCACCGGCGAGCACGGCATCGGCCAAGGCAAGCAGAAATATCTCAAGGCCGAGCTTGGCCCAGAGGCGATCGACGCGATGCGGGCGCTGAAGCAGGCGCTCGATCCGCAGAACATCTTCAATCCCGGCAAGATCGTGCCGGAGGCGTAGCGCCCGGCGTGACCGCCGTTTATGCTCGCTCCGTCACCTCGGAGCCGGCAATGCGGTGGTTCGCGCGCAAGACGCGTCAGGACATCTGGGACGAAGCGATCGAGCGGCCGCTCGGCGACATCGATGCCGCCGAGCGCATCCGTGCGATCTGTGAAGCGGCGGCGGCGAGCGCGGCAGGTTCCGCGCGCAGCGACAAGCACGACAGCGAGCGCTACGAGCGGGGGGCGAAAGTCGCGATGGAAATCGCGATGAAGATCTCGGATGGATTGATGCGCGACGACGCAGTCCGTCGCATCGTCGATCTCTGCATGAAGGCGAACGACCTCAAGACCGCGCAGATCCTGTTTCGTGCGATCCATGCCAGCTGGATCCGCGAAACGATACAGCGCGATCACCCGACGCTGGTGTCGTAGAGACCAATTGCCGCCACGAGGAAGGTGCGCCCCCTCCCTCGCTTGCGGGGGAGGGTCGGGGAGAGGGTGTCTCCACCAGCGATATATCGCGACTGGATAAAGCCCTCACCCGCCACGCTCTTGCGAGCGTGTCGACCTCTCCCGCAAGCGGGAGAGGTGCACCGAGTCCGCGGTCCAACTCAATTTATTCCGCTTTCGCCAGCTTGCGCACGGCCTCGTCCACGCTGTGGAACACGTGCTCCCTGGGCAGGGCATCGAACAATCTGAACCGCTCGAACGCGTCCTGCGCGCGCACCGATTCCAACCGCGCCAGCGCGACCGTGACGCCCTGTTCGCTGCACGCCTTGAAGACATCCAGCAAAACCTGCGCCGCGGTGAAGTCGATCTCGACCATTCCGCTCGCCTCCAGCACCAGCAGCTGCGGGGGCGTTGCGCCGAGCACCTTGGTCACGTCGCTGCGAAAGCCGGGCGCGTTGAGGAAGGACAGCGGCGCCTGGAGCCCGATGACGGCGACGCCGGCGATGCGCTCGCCGGTGATGTGTGGATGCGCCGGCCACCAGATCGTGGTGCCCGGCACGCGCTCGAACTCGACCAGCCGCGCACGCGTCGTGCTCCAGATGCCGTGCAGCAGCGACAGCACGATGCCCAGGAACGCGCCCTGCTGGATCGGCAGCACGATGATCAGCGCGGCGGTGGCAACGATCAGCAGGAACTCGCTTGGGGATTGGCGGTAGATCGTGACGATCTGCTTTACGCGGATGATGCGCAGCGCGACGAACAGCAGGATGCCGCCGAGTGCGGCATCCGGAACGTGCTGCAGCAATCCCGTTCCAAAGGCGAGCAGCGCCAGCACGATGGCCGCGGCGGCGAGACCTGAAAGCTGCGACTGTCCGCCGGTCTCGGCGACGATGCCCGTCCGCGGCGGGCTGGCATTGACCGGAAACGCGCCGAACAGTCCCGACAGCAGGCTGCCGGCGCCCGCGCCGAGAAAATCGCGATCGACATCGGCGGGCTTGTCGGGATCGGACGGGAACGAGCGCGTCGTGGCCGCGGTCTGCACCATCACCACGATCGTGATCACGAAGGCCAGCGGCACGAGGCGCACCCACTGCTCGGGCGCGAGCTCGGGAAAGGTCGGCCGCGGCAGCGTACCCGGCACGCTGCCGACGACGCTGACACCCTTGGCTTCAAGGCCGAGCGCGATCGTGGCCAAGGTCGCTGCGACGAGCCCGATCAGCGCGCCTGGAATTTTCGGGCTGACCTTCTCGGAGACGAAGACGACGGCCAGCACGCCGAAGCCGATGCACAAGTTGAAGGGATTGGTGCGGCCGAGCTCGCCTGCGAGCACGCCGATGCGATCCAGCGTCGGCCCGCTCGGCGATTCCAGCCCCAGCACGCCCGGCAATTGCGATACGATGATGTGGACGGAGATGCCGGCGAGGAAGCCGACCATCACGGGCACCGACAAGAGATTGGCGATGCCGCCGAGGCGAAGGGCGCCGCCGGCCAGCATCATCGCACCGACCATCAGCGCCAGTGCGATTGCGAGGCCCTGATATTCGGGCGAGCCGGCGGCGGCCAGCGCCGCAAGTCCGCCGGCGAAGATCGGCGTGATGGTGGAATCGGCGCCGCAGGACAGGAAGCGGTTGCCGCCGAGCATCGCAAAGCCCAGCGATCCCGCCATGAAGGCGAAGAAGCCGATCTGCGGCGCGAAGCCGCCGAGCCGCGCGGTGGCCATCTGCTCGGGGATCGCGATCGCCGCCAGCGTCAGCCCCGCGATGAGGTCGCCGGGCAGGGAGTAGGACGCGAGGGAGCGGAACAGCGGCCAAGAATGTCTCGACCAAGAATCCCGGGACAATGGCTTGGCGTGAGCGTCGTGCGGCATCGATGTGGAATCCCCGGAAAAGCTGGCGTCGGTCTGTCAGACTACAGCATTTCCGGGATGGAGAGCGGCGGATGGCGCGACGTCTCCGTCATCAACAAGAATGTCCGCAGGCGATGGGCTCGCGGACATCTCTCTCGGCGCGGGCGAAAAGCCTCAGTACCGGCCGCGGTCGTTGTGATAATCGCCGCCGCGACCGCCACCCATTCCCATGCCAAGTCCGATACCAATGCCGATGCCCTGCATGACGGCGCCGGGCGGCGGGCCGCGATCCGGCGGCGGCGCGCGCTCGTAGACCACTTCGGCAGGCGGCGGCCGGCGGGGCTTCGGTGGCGTCTCGACCAGCTTGCGCTTCGGCGGCGGCGTGTCGTCGACGCGCTTCTTGATGACGGGCGCGATTGCCGGGTTGACCGGCGTTGCCGGGGTCGACGGTGTCGAGCACGGGCAGGTCGGCGCCATTGCGACGGCGACCGGGGCCGGGATTGCCGCCGCCGCAACGGGCAAGGCATAGTTGCGGTTCTGCACGCGCAACAGCAGCCTGCGCGCGGTCGCGGCGAGGTCGCTGTTGTCCCAGTTCGCGAGATAGGCCTCGAAGGACGCGCGGGTATTGATCGCGGTGGCGCGCTCCCAGGCCAGCATCTGGCGCCGGCGCTCCATGATCGTGCGCAGCCGCGGCGTGTGGGTGTCCTGAGTGTACAACTCGACATAGGCCTGATACGCCGGCACGGTGTCGTCGGAGATGACGAGCTCATAGGCAACCTTGGCCGGCTTGCCCTGCAAATCCTTGCGCCAGTCCTCGACGCTGCGCGTGCCGCTGGCCAGCGCCATGGAGGATGCACCCGGGACGGGCGGTTGCGGGCTGCTGCTCTCGCCGAAGAACTTGAAATCGGTCGTCAGCGACGAGCTTTCCCAAGGGATCTGCCGTCCGTCGGTCGATTGCGCGACGGCGACGCGGATGCGCTTGAACACTTCCTCGATCGGCAGATTGGGCTGCTTGGCGACGGTCAGCGCCGCGGTGGTATAGGGACTGTCGATGCCGCTGCCGTCCTCGGCCTCCGCGCCGGGCGAGGTCGAATAGGAGATGAAGGAGCCGGGTGCGCCGGCCTTGGTGTCGACGATCGCAAGCCCGTGGCCGGCGCCGCTGAGCGCCGGGAACGGATTGTTGCGGCAGGCATCGAGCATGAAGATGCGTGCCCGCGTCGGCACAGCACCGAGCGTGTTGAGCAAATCGTTGAGCCGCACGCCCTGCAGCGGAATGTCGGCCTCGCGCTTGGGGTCGAGATCAACGGGGACGAGATAGTTCTCGCCGTCGATCTGGAGGCCGTGGCCGGCATAGAACACCAGGGCAACGGTGTCGGCGCCGCTGGCGCCGACCTTGCCGGCGAAATCCGAGATCGCCTGGCGCATCTCGCCCTGTGCCAGATTGGCCGCCGTGGTGACGGTGAAGCCGGCATTGCCCAGCAGTTCCGTCATGCCCTTGGCGTCGTTGGCGGCGTTGGGCAGTTCCGGCACGGTGCGATAGGCCGATTGACCGATCACGAGGGCGAGCCGCGCTTCGGCGGCGGCCTCCGTCGGCGTGCCCAGTTGCGCGAGCGCGAGAAGGCTGGATGCAAGAAACAAATTGCGAAGGACTGGACGGCACATGATGTCACCTCCATCGGCAATGCGCGCGATGATGCCACCCTTTCTAGATTGCCGCCACGCGTCTGTCTGTGCTCTGGATCACGTTGCGAACTACGGCAAAAGGGGCAGGAGGTCTGCCAAAGCCGGAGTGGCATCGTTCTGATGCCATCCATGTGAATTGCGCATTGATCCATGCGACAATGGGATTGATCCCTGTTGCTGCGCGAAAGCGTCCTCTCGCAGATCGGGCCCCATGCCGGTCGCATCAAAAATCCCGGAAAAACCTGGTTGTTTCGCCGCGCGCTGATGCCGGCGATGCTCGCAACTCCCGCTTTGCGGCGGTCGGCCGCAAGCCTTGCCTGCGCCGTTGCTTTGGCCATACAGTCCGCGCAACGGGTTGCGGCAACGACCGCGGCGCGAAAAATAATAATTGGGGAGAGACCGCATTATGTCCATCGTGCCCGTGAACCGTCGCGCGTTCATCAAGTCGTCGACGGGACTTGCCGCCGGCCTCGTGTTCTCCCCCGCACTCATCGGCCGCGCCGAAGCCGCGACGCTCAAGCTGAAATGCTCCTCCTCGCTGCCGAACGATCCAAAATTCGCCAACGGCCGCGTCTATTACGACAATCTCGTCAAGAATCTGAAGGGCAACGGCCTCGGCGAGCAGGTCGAGGTCGCGTTCTTTCCCGACAACCAGTTGGGGCAGGAAATCGACGTCATCAACTCGGTGAAGCTTGGCGTCATCGACCTCATGGTGTCGGGCTCGTCGATCTCGGCCAATCTGGTGCCGCTGGTGGGCACTTACGACCTCGGCTTTCTGTTCTCGAGCTTCCCGCAGCAGACCAAGGCGTTCGATGCCGGCGCCGCCAAGCCGATCGAGGACGCGCTGCTCAAGGGCGGCAACATCCGCATCATCGCCTGGGCCTATAATTTCGGGTCACGCAGCGTATTGGCGAGGAAGCCGGTGAAGACGCCGGAGGATCTCGCCGGCCTCAAGATCCGGACCCTGCCAAATCCCGTCATTACCGAATGCCTGCGGCTGATGGGGGCCGCCGCGACGCCGCTGGCGTTCGGCGAAATCTACACGGCGTTGCAGGCTGGCGTGCTGGACGGGCTGGAGCATGATCCGCCGACGATCCTGGCCAGCAAGTTCTTCGAAACGGCAAAATTCTATTCGCTGACGCAGCACAATTTCTCGCCGCTCGCGATCTACTTCAGCGACATGACCTACAATCGCATGGACCCGAAGCTGCGCGACGGCTTTCTCGATGCCGCGAAAAAAGCTGCGGCGGACACCCGTACCCATGGGCTTGCGGTCGAGAAAGAGGCGCTGTCGGCTTTGGCCGAGAAGGGCGTGACGGTGGCCGAATGCGACCGCGAGGCCTTCCGCAAGCGCGTGGCGCCGCAGACCGAGAACTTCATGAAGGCGCGGCCGGAATCCAAGCCCGTCATCGACATCATCCGCGCCACGCAGGCCTGACGTGGCCAAATCCGAGCTGGTGTTGACGGGCGTCGTGTCCCTCTCGGCTGAGCGCCACGGGAGCATCGCACGGCTGCTTCGCGTCAGCGACGCAATCGCGGCCATCCTGCTGGCCGCGGATCTCGTGGTCGTCTGCGGTTCCGTGCTGCTGCGCTTCTTCTTCAACGCACCGGTCGAGTGGGCCGACGACGTCGCGCGCGGCCTGATGGTCGGCTCGGCCTTCTTCGGCGCGGCGAGCGCGCTCGCGCGCGGCGAGAATGTCGGCGTGGCCTTCTTCCGCGACCTGCTGCCGCTGCGATCGCAAAGGCTGGTCGATGCCGCCAGTGCCGTGCTCGTGGTGCTGATCTCCGGCTATGTCGCCTACAACGCGATCAAGCTGGGCTCGTTGACTTCAGGCCAGACCACCGGATCCGGCCTGCCGCTGGAGCTGACCTTCTACCCGATGGGCGTCGGCGCGCTGTTCATGACGGTGTTCGCGATCGACCATCTCTGCGCAAGGCCGTTCCCTGATATCGTCAGGGGCTTCGTTACGATTGCCGTCGTGACCGGCCTTTATCTCGCCTGGGATTATCTGTCGCCCGCCACGGTGCCGTCGGCGGGAACGCTGATGCTGATCGGATTCTTCGCGACCCTGTTCGGTGGATTGCCGATTGGCTTCGCGCTGGCGCTGGCCGCGCTGATCTTCATCTGGGTCGAGGGTGCGCTGCCCGGCGTCATCTTTGCCCAGCAGATGGCGCGCGGCATCGACAATTTCGTGCTGCTCGCGATCCCGTTCTTCATCCTCGTCGGCTACCTCATGGAAGCCAACGGCATGTCGGTGCGGTTGATCGAGCTGTTGCAGCGTGGCGTCGGCCGCATGCGCGGCGGCCTGAACGTGGTGATGGTGGCCTCGATGGTGCTGTTCTCGGGCATTTCGGGTTCGAAGATGGCCGACGTCGCTGCCGTCGGCTCCGTGCTGATCCCGGCGGCGCGCCGCTCGAAGCAGAATCCGGGCGGCGCCGTGGCGCTGCTCGCGGCATCCGCGGTGATGGCGGAAACCATTCCGCCCTGCATCAACCTGATCATCCTCGGCTTCGTCGCGAACCTGTCGATCGGCGGGCTGTTCATGGCAGGGCTGCTGCCGGCGGCGCTGATGGCGCTGGTGTTGATCGCGGTCTCCATCATCTTCGGCAAGCCTCCGGCTGATGCCGAGGACATCGAGCCGCAGGCGCCGGTGTCGGGCCTGTGGAGCGGCGCGCTCGCCTCGTTCGGCCTGATCTTCATGATCTTCTTCGGCTTCAAGAGCGGCTTTGCCACGGCGACCGAAATCTCGGCCTTCGCCGTGGCCTATGCCCTCGTGGTCGGCAGTGTCGTGTTCCGCGAACTCAGCTTCAAATCGGCTGCGCACAGCTTTGTCCAGGGGGCGACGCGCGCGGGGCTCGTGCTGTTCATCGTCGCCGCCGCGCAGTCGCTGGCATTCACGCTGACCTTGCAGCAGGTGCCGCATGCGGTGGGCGATTTCATGCTTGGATTGTCCAAGACCTCAGGCGTCTGGATGTTTATCCTGCTCGCGATCGCCGTGCTGATCGTGATGGGTTCGGTCCTGGAGGGCGCGGCCGCGCTGATCATCTTCGGGCCGCTGCTGTTGCCGGTGGCTGTGCAACTCGGCATCGATCCCCTGCATTTCGGCGTCGTGCTCGTCATCGCGATGGGCATCGGCCTGTTCGCGCCGCCGCTCGGGCTCGGACTCTACGGCGCCTGTCTGATCGGCAACGTGCCGATCGAGCAGACGGTGAAGCCGATCATGGGTTATCTCGGTCTGTTGTTTCTCTGCCTGCTCGTCATCGCCTTCGTGCCATGGCTCTCGACCGCGCTGCCGCGGGCATTTGGCTACTGAAGGAGTTTTGCCGTGAAAGTCCTGCTCGCGCACACGCCGGAGATGCGGCGCAATTACTACGGCGACCGCAGCCTGAATGGCCTGCGCGCGGCCGCCGAGGTGATCCTGCACGAGAGCGATGATACGCTGGACGCGGCCGGCTTCGTGCGCGCTGCGAAAGATGTCGACATCATCGTCGCCGATCGCATGACGGAGGGGCGCGGCGAGATCTTTGCGCAGCTGCCGCGCCTGCGCGCGTTCGTCCGCTGCGCCGTCGACATCCGCAACGTCGACGTCGAGGCTGCCTCGAACGCCGGCGTGCTCGTGACCCGCGCGGGTCCGGGCTTCGTGCAGGCGGTCGCCGAGCTCGCGCTCGGCTTCATGGTCGATCTCTCCCGCGGTGTCTCGCGGGCGACGGCCGACTACCAGGCCGGCCGCAAGCCGGAGGCGCGGATGGGCCGTCAGCTCGCCGGCAGCCGGATCGGCATCATCGGTTATGGCAGCATCGGGCGTTACCTTGCCGAAGTGGCGAAGGTGCTGCGCATGGAGGTGCTGGTCGCCGATCCCTTCGCGACCGTCAGTGATGGCGCGATCCGGCAGGTCGGTCTCGACGAGCTCCTCGCCGTGTCCGACTATGTCGTCTGCCTCGCGGTCGCCAACGAGCAGACGGAGAGTCTGATCGGGGAGGCGGCGCTGGCGCGCATGCAGAAGCACGCCGTCTTCATCAATCTCTCGCGCGGCAATCTCGTCGATGAAGCGGCGCTGGCGAAGGCGCTGCTGGAGAACCGCATTGCCGGCGCGGCGATGGATGTCGGCCGCGCACCGGACCAGATGCCAAGCCCGGAGCTGGCAAAACTGTCCAACGTCGTCGCCACGCCCCATGTCGGGGGGCTGACGCCGCAGGCGATCGAATATCAGTCGCTGGAAACGGTGCGGCAGGTCGAAGCCATCGTCAAAGGCGAAGCCCCGCAGGGCGCCGTCAACGCCGACCACTGGACGCGGCGGCCTTAAAGCCGATCCACTGCCTTGAACGTCCCGTCCTTCTGGATCACCGTCAAAAACACCTTTGGCGGCGTCTCGATCGCGCGTACGCCGACGGTGACGAGGTTGCCGCTGATGTCGAAGCGGCCGATATCGTTGACGGCGCGCAACAGGCTCGCGCGCGTCGGGTGCGGTCCAGCCTGGTCCAGCGCCGCGGCCGTGAGGCGCCCGGAGAGGTAGCCTTCGAGCGACACGAAGTCCGGTGTCAGCGCCGGGTCGAACGCCGTCTGCGCGGCCTGGTAATCGGCGATGAGCTTTTGCGAGCGATCCCAGGGAAACGGCACGACCTGCGAGACGATGACGCCTTCGCCCTCGGGGCCGAGCTCCCGGGCGAGCGCGACGGCGCCGACGAAGGAGATGTTGACGAAAGTCGGACGCGCGCCGCTGCGGCGCGCGAGCTTGATGAACTCCGCGCAGGGCCCATAGGTCCCGACCATGACGATGGCCTCGGGTTCGGCGCGCTTGATCGTGCGCCAGGCCGAAGCGACCGCGCGGGTGTTGCGCTCGAAGGTGCCTTCGGCGGCAAGCTCGAGGCCGCGCCTGCCAAGCGCGCGCTTGACGCCGGAAAGACCGTCGCGGCCGAAGGAATCGTCCTGGTAGAAGATGGCGATGCGGGTGAACTGGCGATCTTCAGTGAGGTGCTTGACCCATGCCTCGGCCTCCGCGCCATAGCTCGCACGGATGTTGACCACGTTCGGGATCTCGAGGTCGCGCAAGAATTCGGCGCCGGTGAACGGACCGATGAAGGGAACGTTCCTGGCGCTGGTGATCGGAATGGTCGCAATCGCGGTCGGCGTGCCCACCGCGCCGATCAGCGCGAACACCTTGTCGTCGTCGATCAGCCGCAGCGTCTGAGCCACCGAGCGGTCGGGGTCGTAGCCGTCGTCGCGGCTGATGAGCTGGAGCTTGCGGCCGTGAACGCCGCCCTTGGCGTTGATCTCGGTGAAGGCTGCGACGATGCCCTGCCGCATCCGCTGTCCGAGCAGGGAGGAGGGACCTTCGAGCACGGCGGCCTGGCCGAACAGGATCGCATCGTCGCTGACGCCGACCTCGTCGGCCTTGGCCGCGAACGCGCTCGTGGCGAGGAGCGCGATGGTCAAGGCGAGGTATGTCGCTGATCGCGATCGTGTCATGAGGAGGCTTGCCGGATGCTGGAGGCGTCGTGAAAACGATAGGTCTCGCGCCCTGAACAGCTCGCTAACCTGCGCCGCGTCGATGGTCCGTAAGACTCCGGGGAAAACCGGCAAGTTACTGCCAGACTGACGCAAAGTGCAGGTCAATCGTTAACTAAGCCACGTGATGCGGAACGCCCCGGTTCCGAAATTGTGCAGTTGTTAACCGCGTCCTTGTCCGATAGCAGTTCCGGTGGTTCAACCAGAAGTGGGCCGCTGCGTGGTGGGGCCTTGCGGATCAAGATGGGCGGTCGCGATCAGAAAGATCAGGATCGGAGGCGGTTGACCGGATGGTGGCGTGCCGCGCCGCTGCTCGGGCTCTATCGCCCTGCGCTCGTCGCGATCGGAATCGGTCTTCTGTTCTCGATCGTGGGTGCGGCTGCCGTGGCGCGATGGGAAGACCGCGTCAACAGAGTCGAGTTCGACAACGCGGCCGAGACCGAAGCCATCGTCATGCAGAACGGCATGGGCGAGTACATCTCCAGGCTCGTCGCGCTTCGCACGCTGTTCGAATCGACCAACGACGAGATCACCCGCAGCGAATTCGAGACCTTCAGCGCCCGTCTGTTCGAGCGCCATCCCGGCATGCTGCGCATCTCATGGGTGCCGCGCGTGAACCGCAAGGAGCGCGCAGAATACGAGGCCGCGGCGATCGCGGACGGCGTGTCCGGTTATCGCATCAAGTCGCTCCATGGCGATGCGTTCGCGACCGCACCGCAGAGCGACGAATATTTTCCGGTGTTCTACTCGACCCAGCCGAAGACCTCGCCGGTCTACGGCATGGACTACGCGACCGTTCCGGAGCGGCGCGCGGTCCTGGAGCGCGCGCGCGACACCGATCGGGTCGCTGCCATTCGTACGCGCCTCTACGAGCCGAAGGAGGGCGGCCGGCAGCCCGACGTCCTCGTCGCCATTCCCGTCTACGCCAAGGGAACGTCGCGCGACACGGCCGTGGACCGGCGCCGCAACCTCGCTGGCTTCGTCGTCGGCGTCTTCGACCTGCCGCTGCTGATCCAGTCCATTCGCGTGACCACCGGCGCCAGCCCCGCGGTCAGCGTCAACGTCTATCCGCCGTTCACGGGGCAGATCGTCGGCCTGGAGGACATGCTGCCGGATTACTCCTCGGCCGCCACGGCGCCGCAGTCGATGCGGGACGTCGCGCGGGGACTGCACTGGTCGGGCGGTCTCAAGGTCGGGGACACCGATTGGCCGGTGCGCGCCATGCCGACGGCCGGGGGTGCACTGGAGACCCCCTACGACCGGGCGGCGGCGGTGCTGATCGTCGGCATGCTGCTGACGCTGTCGCTGTCGACCTATCTCATGCTCGCGAGCCGCAATTCGCTGCGGCTGTCGCTGGCGAACCGGCGGGTGCTCGAACTCGCCCAGACCGACATCCTGACCGGACTGCCGAACCGCGCCTTCTTCCTCACCCGGCTCGACGAGCTCAATGACCGGTTGGAGGACGGCGGTCCGGCCTTCTCGATTCTGATGCTCGATCTCGACCGCTTCAAGAACGTCAACGACTCGCTCGGTCACGGTGCCGGCGATGCGCTGCTGCGTCAGGTCGCGCAGCGGCTGAAATCCGCGCTGCGTGCCAGCGACCTGCTGGCTCGGCTCGGCGGCGACGAATTCGCCATCATCCAGGAAGCCTGCGAGGATCAGCGCGTCTGCTCGACCGAGCTGGCGGGCCGGATCGCAAAGCTCGTGGCCGAGCCGTTCCTCCTGCCCGGACACCGCGTCGAGATCGGCACCAGCATCGGCATTGCGATCGCGCCGGATCACGGCAGCGACCAGGAGCAGCTCCTGAAGAAGGCCGACCTTGCGCTCTACCGCTCGAAATCAGCCGGCCGCAACTGCTTCACCATCTACGACGAGGCGATGTCGGCCGAGCTCGAGGCCCGCAGCACGCTGGAAGGCGATTTGCGCGATGCCATCGCGCGGTGCCAGCTCGAGGTGCACTACCAGCCGTTCGTCGATGCCCTCAGCGGCGCGCGGCGCGGCTTCGAGGCGCTGGTGCGCTGGCGGCATCCGAGCCGCGGTTTGATTCCGCCGGACCAGTTCATTCCGCTTGCGGAGGAAACCGGACTGATCGTGCCGCTCGGCGAGTTCGTGCTGCGGCGCGCTTGCGCGGATGCGGCCGGCTGGCCTTCCGATCTGATGGTCGCCGTGAACCTGTCGCCGATCCAGTTCAAGGAAGCTGAGCTGTTCGAGATGATCAGCGCGGCGCTCGCGGATTCCGGGCTGCCGCCCCAGCGGCTGGAGATCGAGATCACGGAATCCGTGCTACTGGAACGCGGCGTCGAGAACCACGCCTTCATGGAGCGGCTGAAGAGTATCGGCATCGAGCTCGCGCTCGACGATTTCGGCACCGGCTATTCGTCGCTCAGCTATCTCACCGCGTTCCCGTTCGACAAGATCAAGATCGACAAGTCGTTCATCCGCAATCTCACGCATCAGCCGCGCAGCTCCGCCATCATCGCCTCGATCGTGACGCTGGCGCGCGGGTTGGACATGTCGGTCACCGCGGAGGGCGTCGAGACCCGCGAGGAGTTCGAGCGGCTGAAGGCGCTCGGCGTCAATTTCGCGCAAGGCTATCTGTTCGGCCGCCCGCAGCCCGTCGAGCGGATTCTGTTCGACGCGCCGGTCAAACTGTCACAACGCGACGCCGCCTGAGCGCGCCGCCTCGTCCTTCGAGACGACCGCTTCCAGCGGTCTCCTCAGGATGAGGCTAAGCGGCATCGGTGCCCGTTGAACTGTTGCCGCGCACTCCGTCCTCATCCTGAGGGCCCGCCGCAGGCGGGCGTCTCGAAGGATCGGCCACAGGCACGCATCCCGTCTCGCTGTATCAACGGGCATGCGCGAAAAGCGCTTGACCCGCTCACCCCGGGATGGTCCGTAGATCGTCCAGGGATGAAACACATCATGCGGCTTCCGTTCTTCTACGGCTGGGTCGTGGTCGCGGTGACCTTCGTCACCATGGCCATCGGCGTCAACGCGCGCACCGCCTTTTCATTGTTCTTTCCTCCCATCATCTCCGAATTCGGCTGGGAGCGCGGCGTCACCGCGGGCGCCTTCTCCTTCGGCTTCGTGGTGTCGGGCGTGGTCAGTCCGCTGATCGGCCGCCTGATGGACCGCGCCGGCCCGCGCGCGGTGATGGAGCTTGGCGTCGTGCTGATGGGCGGCGGGCTGCTGCTCGCGCCACTCACCAGTGCACCCTGGCATCTCTATGTCACCATCGGCGTCATGGTCGGCGCCGGCTCGGTATGTCTCGGCTATTCCGGCCAGTCGCTGTTTCTGCCGAACTGGTTCATCCGTAAGCGCGGCTTCGCGATCGGCATCGCCTTCGCCGGCGTCGGCATCGGCTCGGTGACGCTGCTGCCATGGGTGCAGCACATGATCGAAGAGACCGGGTGGCGCACCGCCTGCACCGCGATGGGGCTGATGATCCTGATCGCGCTCGCGCCGATCAATCTGTTCCTGCATAAGCGCCCCGAGGATATCGGCCTGCAGCCGGACGGCGATGCCGCGCCGGCCGCGGGTGCGTCGCGGCCTGTCTCCAACATCGTCGATCCCGTCTGGGTCGGTACCGAGTGGACGCTCCGGCGCGCTGTCGCGACCGCGCGCTTCTGGTGGATCGCGCTCGGCTATTTCTGCGGCCTGTACATCTGGTACGCGGTGCAGGTGCACCAGACCAAGTTCCTGCTCGACATCGGCTTCAGCCCGAGCGTTGCGGTGTGGGCGCTCGGCACCGTCAGCCTGCTCGGTATCCCCGGCCAGATTCTGCTCGGCCATGCCTCCGACCGGATCGGGCGGGAATGGGTGTGGGCGATCAGCTGCGCGGGCTTTGCGATCTGCTTTGCGGCATTGATGGCACTGAAATTCCAGCCGTCATTGTGGCTGGTCTACCTCATGGTGTTCACGCAAGGTGCGCTCGGCTACGGCCTCACCTCGATCATGGGCGCCGTGGTATTCGAGATTTTTCAGGGCAAGCACCAGGGCGGCATCTTTGGCACGATCATGCTGGCAGCGCTTGCGGGTGGCGCGGCCGGACCGTGGGCGACAGGCTTGCTCTATGATCGGGCCGGCGACTACACGCTCGCCTTCGGCATCGCGATCATCGTGAGCGGATTGTCGGCGCTGTCGGTCTGGCGGGCCTCGCCGGGCAAGGTGCGGGCCGTGGCGGGGCGGCTGCACCGGCTCCAGGCGGGAACCGGCGCCGAATAGGTTCCGCATGCACCGTATTACCTTCGCCTTTTTCGCTGAACGTTAAGCATGTCGCGTCTTGGCGTGGTGCAAGGGGGGCTGCAAAAACGTCTTGGACACCATCGCAACGCTAGCGTCGCACCGATTGCCGCATTTTCCCGATGCCTCCGGGTCCAACGATGTCTGCCTCCGATTGTGCTGTGACGGAAATTCCGGAAGTGCTGTTGGCTGCGTTCGAATGCGCCGACGATGGCATCGTCATTGTCGATAGCGCGCATCGCATCACGCATTTCAACGCCGGTGCGGAGCGGATCTGGAAACTCGCGCGCGCCGAGGTGCTCGGCCGCGATGCCGAAATTCTCACCCTCAAATGTCTCCAGGCCGATCCTGTCAGCGATTTCCGCGAGGAGATCAGCCTTGTGCGGCGCGACGGCAGCCGAATCCGGACAGCCATATCGCTTTCGTCCGTTGCGGGTGGCGGCGTGACCCATCACGTCGTGTTCGCGCGCGACGTCACCACCGATGCGGAACGCCGCGCCAGGATTGGGCTGCTCCACGCCGTTTCCGATCAGACCAACCGTGCCGTGATCATCACCGACATTGAACAGAACATTGTCTACGTCAATTCGGCGTTCACGGCGCTGTTCGGACATACCAGCGAGGAGGCCGAGGGGCGTCACGCCGGCGAGCTCATCGCCGGGTGCCATACGGATCGCAAGGGTATCGCCAAGCTCGTCAAGCGCCTGGTGACTGGTGGCCAGCGCGGCGAAATCGAGACGCTGGTCTACGACAAGGACGGCGAGGAGATCTGGGTCTGCGCCCGCATCGACGCGTTCCGCGACAGAAAGGGCCGGGTCAAGCACATCTTCGCGCTGCTCGAGGACATCACCGAGACCAAGCAGCTGCGCTCGCTCCAGCAGCTCATCATGGGTGCGCTCGCCGACGAGATTCCGATTGGCGAGATCGCAGATCGGCTCTGCCGCCGGGTCGAGCAGATCGCGCCCGACGTCGTCTGTTCACTGCTTCACGTCGACGCCGAGGGCCTGATCCATCCGCTCGGCGGCCCAAGCCTGCCCGAAGACTATTCCCGCGCGCTGGACGGCATCGCCATCGGTCCCAAAGTCGGCTCCTGCGGAACCGCGGCCTTCTACGGCGAGCCGGTTCTGGCTGAAGATCTCGACACCGATCCGCGCTGGCAGCCCTACAAGGCGATGCCGCTCGCGATCGGCCTGCGCGCATGCTGGTCCACCCCGGTCAAGTCCAAGGACGGCCGGGTCATCGCCACCTTCGCCTTCTACTACCGGGAGCCGCGCGCACCGAGCAATTGGCACCGGCGCATCGTCGATGCCTGCGTCAACCTCGGCGCCTTCGCGATCGAGCGCAAGGAGGCGCGCGCCGAGATCGCGCGGCTCGCCTATCACGACATCCTCACCGGCCTGCCGAACCGCGCGCAATTGCGGCACCTGATCACCACCGCCATCGATGCCTGTCCGACCGGCAGCCACGTCGCGCTGGCCTTCCTCGACGTCGATCATTTCAAGGACGTCAACGACACGCTCGGTCACGCCGCCGGCGATGAGCTGCTGATCCAGCTCGCGCAGCGCCTGCGCGAGCACATCGGTCCCGAGGACATGCTGGGGCGGCTCGGCGGCGACGAATTCGTCATCCTGCTGCCGCAACGCGCCGCCGAGGGCGCCGAGCGTGTCGCGGCCGGAATCACCGAGGCGCTGTCGGCGCCGTTGCGCCTCGGATCAAGGCTGATGCCGATGTCGGCCAGCATCGGCATCAGCCTTTACCCCGATCACGCCACCGACATCGACACGCTGATGCAGCAGGCCGATGCCGCCATGTACATGGCCAAGCAGGCCGGACGTTCGACCTACCGCCTGTTCAGCGCGGAGATGAACGGGCTCACCGAGCAGAGGCTGGCATTGATCGCGGCGCTGCGCCGCGCCGTCGCCGAGGGCGCGCTGACGCTGAGCTACCAGCCGCAAATCCGCAGCTGCGACGGCGCGATTCACGGCGTCGAGGCGCTGGCGCGCTGGCACGATGCCGTGCTTGGCGACGTCTCGCCGGCAAAATTCATCCCGCTTGCCGAGGAATGCGGCCTGATCGAGCAGATCGGCCTGTGGTCGGTGCGCGAGGCTTGCCGGCAGATGGCGAACTGGCGCCGTGCCGGGCTCGACATCCCCAGCGTGTCGGTGAATTTGTCCCCGATCAATTTCCGCAATGTCACGCTGGCCGCGCGGCTCAAGGACATCCTTGCTGAATACGAATTGCCGGCGGATGCGCTGATGCTCGAGATCACCGAGGGCGCGTTCATGCAGGACAGCGTCGCCGCGCTCGAGACGATGAACGCAATCCGCGAGCTCGGCGTCGGGCTTTCCGTGGACGATTTCGGCACCGGCTATTCCAGCCTCAGCCGGCTCGCCCATCTGCCGATCCGCGAATTGAAGATCGACCGCAGCTTCATGCGCGACATCGAGAAGGACGCCGGTGCGCTCGCGATCGCCACCGCCGTGGTGCGCGTCGGCCAGGGCCTCGGCATGACCGTTGTCGGCGAAGGGGTCGAGACCGAGGCGCAGCGCAAGGTGCTGGCCGAACTCGGCTGCGACGTCGTGCAAGGTTTCCTCTATGCGCCCGCGCTCCCGCCTGTCGCCTTCGAGCGCTGGCTGATCGAGCACTGCGCCGAGCAGGCGAGGGCGATGCTGGCTCGCCTCGACATCGCGCCGGCAGGTCGCGACGCAGTGAAGCGCTCGGCGTAGAGCGTGGATGCCAGACTACAATCGGCCGCGACGGCGTGCCATGACCGCTCTGCGCTTGGCTTCTTGATCCAGTTGCCGGCTCTGAATCGTCAGTTTTGCGGCACGAAACGGCCGAAGGACGGTAGTTTGAGACAAAGTTTGACGATGAGAGGAAGCGCGAGGACCGGGATGACGCACGCCGCGACATAGCCCTCCGCGAGGGTTGGTAGACCGAAGCTCGCGGCTGCCCACACGAGAGTGACGTTACGGTTTCCGGTCACGAGGCCTATTGTCCCGGCGGTCTGCAGCCCTAGCCTGGCGAATGCGAGAGTCGCGAGCGCGCACAGCCCAAAGTTGGCAACGATTGCCGCGACGAGCATCATGTCGAAACGCAGGGCATTGCTGGTCCACTGGGCCCGTATGCCTTGTGACGTGGCTAGTCCCACGATGATGAGTCCGATAACGGCGATCCCGGTGGCCGCGCGTTGATCCGGCAGAACGGGGGTCAGATGTCGGTGGAACCGTATTGCCAGAAAGGCAACCATGCCCGCAGCTCCGATGATGCTGAACAGCCGGATAGCCAGGGCGCCCATGTCGAACGCAACTCCAAGTCCGAGCACTGTGGCAAAACACGGAATCGAAATCGGCGCGAGGAGCGTCAGTGCGATGGAGACGAGTAGCGCAAGGCGTGGTCGCAAACCAAGCATCCCCGCAATCGCAGCGGCGCTTCCAACCGGCGGCGCCAGCAGCGAAAGCAGAACACCGGCCCGCAGCGCAGGATCGAGCGGAAGAAAGGACAGCAGAGCAGCGGCAGCCAAAGGAAGCGCCAAGCCAACCCAAACAAGCACCAGAGCCATCAGAGGCGGACGAATCCCGACTTCGGACGGAGCGAGCCCGGCAGTGAGAAACGAGCCGAGCGTCAGGAGGAATGCTGAAAAAGGCAAAAGATCGTAGCCGATGTGAGCGAGGGGACTGATCGACAGCCCGGCGCAAAGTGAGATCACCAGAAGCGTCGGTCCTTGTCCGCCAAGCGTAGACAATATTCTGCCAACGTACATATCGGCCCCTCGTCTATGTGCGTGTCAGCACGGTGAAATCGTCGGATCGCAGGCTCTGACGGCCGGAACATGCGGCGCATGATTGGCGCGACACCAATGGCACCCGTCGAAGGCGGAATGGCACCCGTCGAAGGCGGGTTCGCCGGCATCAGCGCGCACAGTGCCGGGCGACGTTCGTGGATCTCGCCGCTGCGACGATCAAAACAATCCGGGGCTCAAATCCAGGCCGTCGGTGAGCGAGAGCACGAACACGAAAGCGCACGCTCCGGCCAGCAGCAGAGCGTGTTTCGCCGCGTCGGCGCGGGTGACCGAGAGGGCCGTCCGGGAAATCGCGTTTATGATTGCTGCCATGTCGGCCTCTTGATCTTTCACATCAGTCAACCAGCTTCCGTCGCCGGCCGCCGTCAGTCGCCCGAGGCTGCGACGACCATGGGAGGATGACCTTGCTCGGGTGCTGCACGCGCCATCAGCACGGCGCCAATCACGTGAACGACGCCGAATCCCAGAAGAATGAGGATCATCAGATGTGTTTCTCTCAATCGTCTCATTTTTTTATCCCTTCCATTGTTCGGCATCTGACGAGCGCGCGCTTTCGTGTCCGGCGATGGCGTCCTGTCGCAAAGGCTGATTTCGGCCCGGTCGGAGCCGAGATGCCGGTAGCGATGAATGACCTTGATTGCCTGCAGTCGGCGGGATTCGTGAAGTGCAGCGATGATCGCTGATGCCACGGAGGCCCGAGGCGGCGCGAGAACGTCGATCGTCATGGCTATTCTCCTGATGCTGCGCGGCATGGCGCAACCGGGTGCGCGCCCATGCCCGCAATCCTGAAACGATTGAAACCTGCATTGAAATCTGCCGCCGCGTTTGCTGGCAGGGCCAGGTACGGCGGCGGTGTTCGCTTACGGGAGCGGCGGGTTCGAAACGTAATGGGTGACGAAATCATCCGAAGCGAGATTGGCCTGGTATTCGCGAGGCCTTTGGCTCGTTGCAGCGAAGCCGATCAACAGCGTCAGGATCAGTCCATAGAATGCGACCGGCCCAATTCTCGAAGTCGTGGCAGTTCGCCCTTCCTGCTCGGTTGAAAGAAAAGCGTGCGGTTGCGATCGTATTTGCGCGATATCGGTCAATGCGACCTCCTGTTTGACGGCCATGTGATGTTGGAGTCCACTCAGTCGCCTCTAGCTGGGCCTAAGCAGGATCGGCTCCCAGAAGAATCGGGTGGTTTCGGACGTCGCCTCGTGCCGGCAAATCCCGATGTCGTTGAGGTATTCGGGCCGGTCCCTGAGGTCGGCAAGCAGCTCTGCCCTGAAGCAGGCGCGCTGGTACCAGGTGACGAACAGCGTGAGGGGCGCCAGGCTGCGCGGATGAAAATCCCTTGCAGGGGCAATAGCGTCGGGGATGCGCGCTTGGGACCTTGCCCGGGACGTGGTTGCGGCCTCAGCAAATGACGCGTGCGTCACCGTCGATTCCTCCACCGAGAGACAGGAAGGCTGATGCCGCGGCCATCTCTGGGCCGTGTTGTCAGTAGCTTCACGCCAATCGAGAGTTCGATCGTCGAAGTTGGCCAATGCGATCTCCTGCTTGATGGCCATTGTGAAGTCGGAGTCCATCAGTCGCCTCCGAATAGGAGCGGTGCGACCGGAGGTGCCGAGTCCGATGCGGCCATGGCTCTTGGAGCGGCAAAGACCGTCAGCGCGGCGTCGATCCCCGCAAGGGCTACGAAAAGGATGGCGACCAACGCTAGGAGGTGACGCGCGCGCATGACTGCTTCCCGATGAAATTGCCGAGCGCCGATTCACCAATCGGCATCCCGTCGCAATGCGATCAGAACCTGCGATCGTCTTCGCTGGCGTTACTCCACCGTCATCGGCACGTTAATAATGTGCGCAAAGCTGGCAATTCGTGTAGAATGTATACGACAGAGTGCGACTGATTAAATCGGAGGCGGATTGGCCAAAGCGACGTCTACGTCACGCCCAAATTTTACGCTGTCGCTTCTGGGACGTTTTGTACTGACAGGCCGGGATGGCGCCGTCAGCTTGCCCAACAAGAAACTCGCGGGATTGCTCGCTTTTCTGGCCTGCATGGCGCCTCACCCGCAGTCACGCGAAAAGCTGTCGACCTTGCTGTGGGGATCTCACCTCGATGCGCAAGCGAAGCAAAATCTGCGGCAAGCGCTCTTCAAGCTGCGTCAAATCCTGGGCCAGGATGCTCTACAGAGCGATGGCGAATTCGTATCGTTGAATGCCACACTGATCGCATGCGATGTGAGCCAATTTGAGGGGCTTGTCCGGGAGGGGAGCCGTGATGCCTTGAGTGCGGCGGCGGACCTCTATCGCGGGCGCATGGCTGATGACATCAGCGTCGGCGAAGAAAGCTGGAGCGAATGGGTGACCGGCGAACGTGAGCGGTTATCGGAGCTGGCGCTGGGCGCTCTGGTGACGCTCGGCGAGCTCGAGCTCTCTGAGGGACGTGCGGAGCAAGCCCTGCGAGTCGGCCAGCGCGCCAATGCACTCAATGACATGCGCGAAGATTCGCATCGCTTGATCATGCGCGCTTTGTCCGCAACCGGACGTACCGCCGAGGCGCTCAAATATTATCGGGACATCGTTGCCTTGCTGAAGCGCGAGCTGAGCACCGAGCCCGATCTGGCAACCAAATCGCTGGCCGCGGAACTGCGCAGCAATCACGCGCAGGACGTCGTGCCGGCAGCGGCTGAGGTCGCGCCAGAGGTCTCACCCCCGCTGGCGCTCATCATGCACGGCGAGAAGCCGTCCTTGGTGGTTCTACCATTCAGGAACATGGGCGGTGACCCCGAACAGAACTATTTCGCCGACGGCGTCACTGCGGACATCATCACGGCCTTGTCGCGCTTTCGCGAACTCGTGGTGATTGCGCATGGGTCGAGCTTTGCCCTCCGGGACAAGGGAATGACCAGCCAGCAGATTGCGCAACAACTCGGCGTCCAGTACGTCTTGAGCGGCCATATACGCAAGGCCGGCAGCCGCATTCGCGTGTCGGCCGAGCTGACCCATACCGGCAGTGAGGCTCAGGTCTGGTCCGATCGCTATGACCGCCCACTGACCGACATCTTTGATCTTCAGGATGACGTCAGCAGCAGTGTCGCTGCGGTCGTCGATCCCGCCGTTCGTAGCGCCGAGATCCAACGAGCACGCCGCAAGCCGCCAACCAATCTTTCTGCGTATGATCTTTATTTGCGTGCCCTTCATCACCTATGGGGCGGCACCCGTGAGGACATCGCCAAGGCGATGGACTTGCTTCGACAGTCTCTCCGCCTTGATCCGGCGCGTACGCCGACGCTCGCGGCGCTGGCTTGGGGACTGGTCATGGCTCCGCCGCTTGGCGCGCACACACCGGCGGACGGCGCGGCCGAGGCGCTCGGTCTGGCGCGCCGCGCCGTCGAGCAGGACGGCACGGACGCTTTTGCCCATGCGGTATATGGCTTCACACTCTTTGGGCCGGCCGGCGACAACGATCAGGGGCGTATTCATGCCAGCGAGGCCGTGAGGCTCAATCCCAGTTCCGCCTTTGCGTGGGGTGTGCTCGGAATGATCGATAGTATGGCAGGCGAATACGAGAACGCCGTCGCATGCCTTCATCGTTCTCTCGTCCTCAGTCCCTACGACAGCATGCTGCATTTGTGGATGACAGGATTGACGGCGTCCTGCTTTGCGCTCGGGCGCCATGAGGATGGCATTGCCTGGGCACGCAAGTCGGTTCGGCACAATCCGGGCAATGGCACCGGCCATCGTATGTTGGCGGCCAATCTGGTCGCCGCCGGCCGCCTGGAAGAAGCCCGCGAGATCACGCGGCGTCGCGATGCGGCACAAAAAACAACGATCCGCGATCTGCGCGCCATGCGCTTTTTCAAGCAAAACGACGTTCTCGAACGCTACCTTTCAGCCCAGCAGGTCGCCGGTGTGGCCGATTGAGCGTCAAGCGCCGAGTGCAACGAGAAGCGTGCGAACGGTCATGAAGACCAGGATGAGCGAGCCGGCCGTCCACAGCGTCGCGCGAACTTCGTGGATTTGCCCGGTGAGATACGCCAGAAAATGGAGCAGGCGTGAGGCGACGTAGCCGTAGAGCAGCCACTGCGCGAGCCGTAGCGACGGCTGTGTGAGGACATAGAGAAGGCCCGCGACCAGGAAGTAGGGTAGGCTCTCGAGATCGTTCATCTGGATCCGGCGAATTCGCTCGACGCGTTCGTTGGGAAGAAGCTGCGCCGGATCTGGCGCGGGATTCATCGGGGTCTTCTTGATGTCCTCCGGCGAACGGTAACCCCCATTGGCCTGCACCATGCGGATCACCGTCAGCCATGACATCGCCACGGCCTTCAAGATCATCAGGCAGGCAGCAACGACATACGTGGCGAAAAGGGGATCGTGAAGATTCATTCTGTCCAATTTGGCTCCCCTCTGACGTGTCTATATGACACGCGCGACCGCGTCGTACCACCAAGTAAACGACGTCACCAGGCCGCGGATAGCCCAGCGTTCGCGCTACGCACCCGAGCTCTCGGGGCAGTGGGATGCGATCGTGACCCGTGTCAGCCGCACGCTGAGTGGCGGTTGACCCGTTTCACAAGGCCGATCGCGCGAGAAAGCGCGACGAACTTCCGAAGCCGTCACCCTAATCCGACGCCAGCCCCGTTCTCCGCCGCAAATCCGTGATCGCGCGCAAGAAGCTGTCGGCCGGCGTGGTCTCCGGATCGATCAGCCGGTGCAGGCGAAAGCCGTCTTCCAGCGCCAGCACGACAGACGCCATCCAGGGCGGGTTCAGATTGTCGCCCTTCGCGTTGTCCTTTAGCGTCGCCTCGACGATGTCGGCGACCAGCTTGCGCCGCGCGCGCAGGCGTTTGGCGAGTTCGGGGCGGCGCTTTTCGGCGCGCGCGACGAACAGGATCATCTCCATGTGGAGGAGGGGCGAGCGGCCGAGCGGGTCCTGCCTGGTGCGGTCCATCGCCTTCAGCGCCGCGATGAAGTCGTCGAGATTGTCGTGCTGCGCGAGGATGTCCATGTTGCGCCGGATCGACTGTTCGACATGATCCTCGAGCATGGCGATGATCAGCTCGTCCTTGCTCTTGAAGTTGGAATAGAAGGCGCCGCGGGTGAAGCCCGCTGCGGCCGCGATCGTCTCGATGCTGGCGCCGCCGATGCCGTCTTCCTCGAACACGCGCGCGGCCGCCTCGAACAGTTTGTCGCGCGTGTCGTCTCTGGTCGGCCTGGTTCTCACCCTTGACATCGGCGCAGTTTAGGGCAGAATGCAACTCGATACAACAATGTATCGAGTTGATAATTCAGGGATGGTTACGCCGCGCAACAGGAACTGCGGGCGTTTCGTGTCATGCGGCAACCCGTTGGAGGTCACCATGAACGAGCACGTGCAAGGCGCAGGCGGCGCACCGCTGTTCAACCCGCTGTCGCCGGACTTCATCCGAAATCCCTATCCGCACTATGAGCGGCTGCGCAGGATCGATCCGATCCACGTGACGCCGTTCGGCCAGTTCGTCGCCAGCCGCCATGCCGAGGTCAGCCTCGTGCTGCGCGACAAGCGCTTCGGCAAGGATTTTGTCGAACGCTCCAAGCGCCGCTATAGCGAGAAGATCATGGAGGAGCCGGTCTTCCGCAGCATGAGCCACTGGATGCTGCAGGCCGATCCGCCCGACCACACCCGCCTCCGCGGCCTGGTCGTGAAGGCCTTCACCGCCCGCCGCGTCGAGGACATGCGGCCGCGCATCCAGGCGATCGTCGACCAGGCCATCGATGCAGTGGTCGATCGCGGCCGCATGGACCTGATCGAGGACTTTGCCTTCCGCCTGCCGGTGACCATCATCTGCGACATGCTCGGCATCCCCGAGGATCATCGCGAGACCTTCTATAACAGCTCGCGCGACGGCGGCCGGCTGCTCGACCCCGTGCCGCTCTCTCCGGAGGAGATCGCCAAGGGCAACGCCAGCAACATGATGGCGCAGATGTACTTCCAGCAGCTGTTCGAGCTGCGCCGCAAGACTCCCGGCGACGACCTCATCACCCAGCTGGTGCAGGCCGAGGAAGACGGCAACAAGCTCACCAATGAGGAGCTGACCGCCAACATCATCCTGCTGTTTGGCGCCGGCCACGAGACCACGGTCAATCTGATCGGCAATGGCCTGCTCGCGCTGCATCGCAATCCGGACCAGCTCGCGCTCCTGAAGGCGCGGCCGGAACTGATGGTGGGGGCGATCGAGGAGTTCTTGCGCTACGATTCCTCGGTGCAGATGACCGGGCGCGTCGCGCTGGAGGAGATCGACGATCTCGGCGGCGCGAAGATCCCCAAGGGCGAGACCGTGCTCTGCCTGCTCGGCTCGGCCAACCGCGACCCCGCGGTCTATCCCGACCGGCCCGACCGGCTGGACGTCACCCGGCAGAATGTGAGGCCGCTGTCGTTCGGCGGCGGCATCCATTTCTGCCTGGGGGCCCAATTGGCGCGCATCGAGGCCGAGATCGCCATCGCCACGCTGTTGCGGCGGTTGCCGGATTTGCGCATCGACGACGTCGAAAACCCGGAATGGCGGTCCACCTTCGTGCTGCGCGGCCTGAAGCAGCTTCCGGCAAGCTGGTGATAGCCGCCGGCACTGGTCCTGCGAGCACTGGCCCTCATCCTGAGGAGCCCGCAAGGCGGGCGTCTCGAAGGATGGCCGCGGGGCGAGAGCGGGGCCTCTATGGTTCGAGACGGCCCTTCGCGCCTCCTCACCATGAGGGTCGCACACCGGCGTTAACCTCCGCGCGCAACAGTCGCTGTGACTTCGCCACACTTCCCCCTATATAAGGGGCTGTTCCGGTACGTCTGAGGCCCTGAGGCTCAGGCAAGGCCCGCATCCGGTTTGGCCGAGGGGAGACCCGTGCAGACGACGCTGCTCGGATTGGCGATTGCCTTCATCATTGCGCTGCTGGCCGCGCTGATCGGGCCTTACTTCATCGACTGGAACCAGTTCAGGCCCCAGTTCGAAGCGGAGGCTGGCAGGATCATCGGCGTGCCGGTGCGGGTGGCGGGCGAGCTCGACGCGCGGCTGTTGCCGGCGCCGACGCTGCGGCTGCGCGCGGTCACGTTCGGCGGCAACAACGATCTCGGCCGGCTGCGCGCCGACAAGCTCGACGTCGAGTTCAGCCTGAGCTCCCTGATGCGCGGCGAATGGCGCGCCACCGAGCTTTCGGTCAATGGCATGGCGGTGGATCTCGGCCTCGACGCCAAAGGGCGGGTCGATTTGCCGTCCACCGCGAGCGGCACCTTCAATCTGGCCTCGCTGGCGATCGAGCGGCTGAACCTCACCGGCCGCATCGCACTGCATGACGCCGCCAGCCGTTCGACGCTGGAGCTGAGCGACATCGCCTTCTCCGGCGACGTGCGCTCGCTGGCCGGATCGGTTCGTGGCGACGGTAGTTTCACCGCCGCCGGGGTGCGCTATCCGTTCCGCATCTCCTCCGGCCCGAGCGCCGACGGCAACGCCACCCGTCTCCACCTCAACATCGATCCCGGCGAGCGCGCCATTCTTGCCGATCTCGAAGGCGTGCTCGCCTTCGACAACCGCCTGCCGAAATTCGAGGGCGCACTGACGCTCGCGGTGCCGGCCGCGAAGAAGCCGGGCCAGGCCGGACCGACGCCCTGGAAGCTCACGACAAAGCTCAAGGCGGATCCGGCCGGCGCCAAGTTCGACCAGGTCGATGCCAGCTTTGGCCCTGACGACACCGCGCTGAAGTTCGGCGGCGTCGGCGATCTCAAATTCGGCACCTCGCCGCTGCTGCGCGCGGTGCTGTCGGCGCGACAGGTCGATGCCGACAAGCTGACGGCCAAGGACGATGCCGATCCGCAGCGCGTCATGCCGGCGCTCCGGGCGGGCCTCGCCGCAATCCCGCAGGCACCGATTCCGGCGCAGATCGAGTTCAACTCCGATCAGATCATGCTCGGCGGCCGTCCGCTCCAGAACATCACTGCCGAGCTTCAGACCGACGGCAGGTCCTGGACCTTCCAGCGGCTCGAGCTGCGCGCGCCCGGCATGACGCAGCTCTCGCTCAACGGCGCGACGCCCGGCGCCGACAGTTTCAGCGGCCGCCTCAGCATCGAATCGTCCGACCCCGATACGCTGGTGGCCTGGCTCCAGGGCCGCAGCGAGGTCAACCGCCGCAGCACGCGGCCCCTGCGGCTTGCCGGCGACGTGACCATCGCCGCCAACCATTTCGCCATCGACGGGCTGAAGGCCGAGATCGAGGGCGGCGCGGTTGAGGGCCGCATCGCCTTCGTCCAGACCGGCGCGAGCAAGGGCTCGCGGATCGACGCCGAGCTCAAGGCCGACCGTCTCGACCTCGATGCCGCCGCAAGTTTTGCACGCGCGCTCGCGGGGCCGCAGGGCGAATGGCCGGAGGAAGCGAAGCTCTCGCTCGATATCGGCCGCGCGATCTCGGCCGGCCAGGAGTTGCGGCCATTCACCGCAAAACTCGGCTACGGTCCGGCGGCGCTGTCGCTGGAGCAGTTGCGCTTCGGCCAGGCCAGCGGCGTCACCACCGAAGCGAGCGGCAATTTCGATCGCACCAGGGCCACCGGCAAGCTGGCGCTGAAATCCTCCGCCAATTCGCTGCGCGAGCTCACCGCGCTGCTCGAGCCGTTTGCGCCTTCGGTGCGCGCGCGGTTCGATGCCATCCCATCATTGCCCGGCGCGACGCGGCTGAAGCTCGACCTCAGCCTCGACAAGAACGCCGAGCATGCCGATCGCAACGACGCGCGCGTCGTGTTCGATCTCGACGCGCCACAGCTCAAGGCCACCGCGACGCTGGTCGCGCAGACGCCGGTTGCCGCCGTCAACGGCATCGATGTCGACCGCTTGCGCAACAGCGACTTCACGCTGGACTCGAAAGTCTCGACACCGCAGGCCAGTGCACTGCTGGCGTTGCTCGGGCTCGATCGCGTGGTGGCCGCAGGCGAGGGCGCTTCGCAGCTCGAAGGCCGGTTAAGCGGCGCGTGGCGCCGGCCTGCGCAATTGAACGCCAAGCTCAGCGGCGGCGGGCTGGACGCGGACGCGCAAGGCAGCGTCGAATTGTCGGAGCCCAAATCGTCCGAGCTTAAGGCGAGCGT
The DNA here is from genome assembly GCF_023073335.1 of Bradyrhizobium sp. 21. Classification (GTDB taxonomy): domain Bacteria; phylum Pseudomonadota; class Alphaproteobacteria; order Rhizobiales; family Xanthobacteraceae; genus Bradyrhizobium. Next base: position 248,886 of record NZ_JADPJG010000032.1, on the reverse strand, counting down.
GAATCTGCGCGTGCGCAATGCCAATCTGGCCCCATTGTTCGGGACCAGTCCGGCCGACAAATCGGTGCAGGCCGTCAACCTGTCCTCGCGCGTCGGCCTCTCCGGCAATCGTCTGACCCTCGACGATCTCGACGGCAGCGCGGCCGGCTCGCATCTGCGCGGCCATCTTTCGGTGTCGCTCGATCAGGAGAAGAGCGTCGACGGCGAAATCGGCCTGGACACGCTCGACCTCATGCCGGCGCTCGCGATGGCCGTCGGCGCGGCCGGACACGATGCCGGCGAGCCGCTGAGTGCGGGCCTTCTCGGTGGCTGGCGCGGCCGCGTCGCCTTCCAGGCGTTGCACGGCACATTGCCCGGCGGCATCGAGCTGCGCCCCTTCAGCGGCACGATCCGGAGCGACGGTCAGTCGCTCGCGCTCGATGCGCTGAAGGGCGGCATCGGCGGCGGTGAAATCTCGGCCAGCCTTGATGCGCGCAATGGCGCCAATGGTCTGACGTTGAACGCGCGTATCGACCTCGGCAATGTCGATGCGGCGGTGCTGCGCTATCGCAACCTCGCGCTGCCGAAGGGCCGCGCCTCGGTGCAGATGGCGCTGACCAGCCAGGGCCGCAGCGTCGCAGCGCTGACGGGCGCGCTCGCCGGCAATGGCACGGTGACCCTCGAGTCCGCCGAGATCGCCGGCCTCAATCCCCGCGCCTTCGAGATCGCCATCCGCGCCAGCGACGGCGGGCAGGTCGCCGACGACAACAGGCTGCGGCAACTGGTCGAGCCCGCGCTGTCGGCAGGCCCGATTGCGGTGGCCTCGGCGCAGATCCCGTTCACGATCCGCGACGGACGCCTGCGCGTCGGCGCAACGCCGCTGGAAGCAAAGAACGCCCGTGCCATCGTCTCCGGCGGCTACGACATCCCCGCCGACCAGGCCGACATCCGCGCCAGCCTGACGCCGATCATGACAGGTCTCTCCGGCGCGCCGCCGGAAATCCAGCTGTTTGCGGCAGGTCCTCCCGACAAGATGAATCGCACCGTCGATGTCGCGCCGCTGTCGTCGTGGCTTGCGGTGCGCATGATCGATCGCGAGACGCGCCGTCTGGATGCCATCGAGCGCGGCGAACCGCCGCCGGCGACGGCGGCGCTGCCGACGCTGGTCTCGCCAGACCCCGTGCCGGATTCGTCGCTGCTGGATGTACCGATGCCGGGTCGCGATCCGCGCCGTGCACCGCCGAAGCCCAAGGTCGCACCGACCCCAAAGGCCCCGCAGGCAGCTCCTGCCGTGCCAAATCCGCCACTCACAAGTCCTGCACTCACAAGTCCTGCACTCACAAGTCCGCCACTCGCGAGCCCGCCGCTTGCGAGCCAGCAGGTCGCCCCGCTCCCGCCGCCCATCGATGTGCGGCCCGCTCCAGGCCCTGCGCCCGCAAAGCCCAGGCCGAAGCCGCCGTTGGTGCTGACGCCGTCGAATCCGTGAGGCGACGCTAGCTTGCAGAGATCGAGCCGCGGGCCCGCTCACCTCTCCGCTTGCGGGAAAGGGGCGCACCTTGCTTATGGCCCGGCGGTAAACGCATTCCTTCGCATTTGAACGAATTCTCGTCGACAAAACTGCTGCAACGGTTTTACCGGATCTGCGCGTTTGTTCCCTAGTCTCGATCCCAGAGGAATTCGGCATCGCGTCAGCCAAAGAACGACCAAGAACTGGGGTATGAGATGAACGGGGCGAAAACGCTTCTACAGGATCTGGACGACGCGATCGCGCGCGGCACCGACGAAAGCCGGTCGAAGGCGTTGTGGCACGCGACCGACATCCTGATCACCGGCCGCTACAGCGACGACGAGATCAGCATGTTCGGCGAGGTCATCGGCCGGCTTGCCGACGAGATCGAGGTCGCCGCGCGCGCGCAGCTCTCGGAGTTGATGTCGGCGTGCGATCACGCCCCGCTCAACGTCATCGAAAAGCTCGCGCTCGACGACGAGATCGCCGTTGCCGGTCCCGTGCTGCGCGACTCCAGCCGCATCGACGAGAAGATGCTGGTCGAGAGCGCCATGACCAAGGGCCAGTCGCACCTGCTCGCGATCGCCCAGCGCCAGTCGATCGGCGAGGCCGTCACCGACGTGCTGGTCAAGCGGGGCGACCAGGAGGTCGTCACGTCAGTCGCCAGGAACGAGGGCGCGCGCTTCTCCGGTTCGGGCCTTCTGCACATGGTCCGCCGCGCCGAAGGCGACTCGATCCTTGCTGAGCAACTGGGCCTGCGCAAGGACGTGCCGCGGCACATCTTCCAGCAGCTCATCTCGAAGGCGTCGGAGGACGTCCGCCGTCGGCTCGAGACCGAGCGCCCCGAGATGATGTCGCAGATCCAAAGCTCGGTGACCGAGGTCACCGGCGATCTGCAGTCCAAGTTCGGCCCGTCCTCGCGCAGCTATTTCGTCGCCAAGCGCGTGGTGACGACGCAGTACCGGCAGGGCAACCTCAACCAGGATTCAATCTCGAACTATGCGCGCCAGCACCGCTTCGACGAGGTGCAGATCGGCCTGTCACTGTTGTCGTCGCTGCCGGTCGACGTGATCGAGCGTGCGATGATGGACCGCAACCGCGAGATGATCCTGGTGCTGTGCAAGGCGCTCGACTTCTCCTGGGACACGACGATGTCGCTGCTGTTCCTGGGCGCCAAGGATCATCTGATCACGGCGCGTGAGCTGCACGACAACGAGCGCGATTTCGGCCGGCTCAAGATCGAGAGCTCGCGCAGCGTTTTGAAGTTCTACCAGTCGCGCAAGACCGGCACGGGTGCCGATGCGGGCCGTCAGCCCGAGCTCCAGGTTCACTGAGCGGGAAGAGGGAGTATCAGCAATGTTGCCTCAATTCGGTACTGCCGTCCGCAAGACCAAGACCCTCAGCGCCGACATCGGCGGGTCGGCCCCGGACAAGGCCTCGGTCGACGCCGCCTGGCTCGTGCTGGAAGCCGCCAACGATCTCGGCGACCACGCCGCGATCGAAGCCTGCCGCCGCGTCATCGACGCCGAGCTGAACGGCACGGTGGCCGGCAGCGCGGATGTCGATCTCGTGCTGGGGTATTTTCGGTAAGGCTCCGCAGCCGGAGCCAACGGCCCGGCGCGAAGCGCCGCCCGATGACAGGCTCCGCGCACCCGGGACCGCCGTATCCACCGGCGCGATGCCCCGGATTTCGCTGTGCTCCCCCCCTCCGGCAGACCCGGTGAAAGGCAGCATTTTCGCAAGGCACCTCCCCGATTCCGAGCGGCACTCATCGGACAAATGCAGTCGAAGGCGTGCTATCATTCTACCTGGGATAGCGTTTGCTGTCCCTGGATTCGGGAGGGATAGCCATGAAGACCTTCGCTTTCCTCGTCGTCGGGCTCGCCGTCGCAACCCTGTCAATGCCGGCGGCAAATGCCCAATACAAATGCTCCTTCAGTGGCGGCACCATTTCCTCCGTCCCGTGTGCCAAGCGTTATGCTGTCAATTACGAAGCGTGCCGAAAATACGTCATAGAGCATGGTTCGAGCTCGGCTGACGCCATGTGGTGGTGTACGAGCCAGGGCTACACCAAGTGATTTGACGCCGACCTCGTGCGAGAGGCCGCCTCGGCCGGCGGCCTCTTCAACCGGTTGTCGCGAGATTCGCCGCACCTGTGGGTCGGTCTGTCGAGGGGTGATGTATTTGGCTCTTGTGCACGCCAGGCTGCGCACCGGCTGAGCTTCAGGCCGCCTCCTACGAGCTTGCGGCTCTCACCGCCGGATGCGGTAGATCACGACGTCCTCCCCGTGGCGGTTCGTGCTCCGCTCGAGGACATAGTCCGACTTCTCCAGCACGCGGCGCGATGCGCCGTTGCCGACATAGACGATGCCGATCAGGGACGGCAGCGCAAGCTCTGACAGCCCGATGCGCGTCAGCGCGGTTGCGATCTCGCTCGCAAATCCCCGGCCCCAGAGGCTGCGCGTGAACGCGTAGAAAATCTCGATCTCGTCGATGTCGTCCACCAGGATGTGCCGGATGCCCGCCCGTCCGGCGAATGCTCCGTCTTTCGTTCGCAGCACCCACAATCCGAAGCCGTGTTGATCCCAGTGGGCCATGTTGACGGCGAGGTATTTTTCCGTTTTTTCCGCCGAGCGCACACCGCCGAGATAGCGGGACACATCGGGATCGAGATGCAGCGCGACGAGGTCGGAGAGGTGATCTTCGCGGAGTTTCTCGGCGGTCAGTCTGTTGGTGCTGAAATGATTCATGGAGACAGATAGCCGCTTCCGGGGCGGGTCGTCGATCGCGCTATCGTTGCGGGGTGATCATGCCATCCTGCTCCTGTTTTGCCCGACGGGTCAACCGGCGCAGTCCGTAGTCTGCATCCGGGCTTACGCTCGGATGATTTCTGCACGCGCGTAAGCCATTGATTTCACAGTCCCCGTCTACTGTGCATGGGGTTGTTTTCGCAGTTTTAGTTTCGAGGGGGCTACCCCGCACCTAACGCGACCGCGACGTTGTAGGTCACGAGGCTCGCCGCATAGGCCAGCACCAGCATGTAGGCGAAGGTGACCGCCATCCAGGTCCAGCTTCCTGTCTCGCGCCGGATCACGGCCAGCGTTGAGGCGCATTGCGGGGCGAAGATGTACCAGGCGAGCATCGACAGCGCGGTCGCCAGTGACCATTTCGTCGCCAGCACCTGGCCGATCTGCTCGGCCGCTTCCTTGCCGCCTTCGATCGCATAGACGGTGCCGAGGGCCGCCACCGCGACCTCGCGCGCCGCCATGCCCGGGATCAGGGCGACGGCGATCTGCCAGTTGAAGCCGACGGGCGCGAGCAGCGGCGCGAGCGCCTTGCCGATGATGGCGGCGAGGCTGAAGTCGATCGCCGGTTCGGTCGCGCCCGCTGGCGGCTGCGGGAACGAGGCCAAAAACCAGATCAGCACCATCATCGAGAAGATGGTGGTGCCGGCGCGGTGCAGGAACATCTTGGCGCGCGTGTAGACGCCGATCGCGATCGATTTCAGCTGCGGCATCTTGTAGTCCGGCAGCTCCAGCATGAAGGGCGCCGGCGCATAGTCGCGCAGCATGAAGAATTTGATCAGGAACGAGACGGCAAGCGCGCTGGCGATGCCGGCGGCATAGAGGCCGAACATCACGAGGCCCTGGAGGTTGATGAAGCCCCAGACGTCCCTGGCCGGAATGAAGGCGGAGATGATCAGCGTGTAGACGGGAATGCGCGCCGAGCAGGTCATCAGCGGCGCGATCAGGATCGTGGTCAGCCGGTCGCGCTTGTTGTCGATCACGCGCGTCGCCATGATGCCGGGAATGGCGCAGGCAAAGCTCGACAGCAGCGGAATGAAGGCGCGGCCGTGCAGCCCCGCGCCGCCCATGATGCGGTCCATCAGGAACGCGGCGCGCGCCATGTAGCCGAAATCTTCCAAGAGCAGGATGAACAGGAAGATGATGATGATCTGCGGCAGGAACACGATCACGCTGCCGACGCCCGAGATCACGCCGTTCTGAAGGAAGCTCTGCAAGAGGCCCGCGGGCAGGGTGGCGTGCACGAACTCGCCGAGCGCATCGAAGCCGGAATTGAGCAACTCCATCAGCGGCTGCGCCCAGGCGAACACCGCCTGGAACATCACGAACAGGATCGCCGCGAGCACGATCAGGCCGCCGACCGGATGCAGCACGACGGCATCGATGCGCGCGGTCCAGGTGTCGGGGCTGGCAGGCAGGCTGACGCAGTCGGAGATGATGCGGTCGGCCTCGCGCTGGGTGGCGCGCAATTCGGCGACGCTGAGCGCGTGCCAATTGTTCTCCTGCGGCTCGGCGGCGAGTTTTGCCGAGATCTCGTCGGTCAGCGTCAGCAGGTCGGCGGTGCCGCCCTTGCGCACGGCGATCGAGGTGACCACGGGCACGCCGAGTTCCTTGGCGAGCCGCTCGGCATCGACTGTGATGCCGCGGCGGGTGGCGATGTCGAACATGTTGAGCACGAGGACCATCGGCCGTCCGGTGCGCTTGAGCTCCAGCAGCAGGCGGATGGTCAGCCGCAGATTGGTTGAATCGGCCACGCACAGCACGAGATCGGGCGCGGTCTCGCCGGAGGCCTTGCCGAGCACGAAGTCGCGGGTGATCTCCTCGTCCGGACTGCGCCCGCGCAGCGAATAGGTGCCGGGCAGGTCGACCACCGAGACCTGGCGTCCCAGCGGCGTGACGAAGAAGCCTTCCTTGCGCTCGACGGTGACGCCGGGATAGTTCGCGACCTTCTGCCGGCTGCCGGTCAGCGCATTGAACAGCGAGGTCTTGCCGCTGTTTGGCGTGCCGACCAGGGCGAGATGCAGCAGGGGTAATTCCATGGGATCAGGCCTTGGATCGGGGTCCGGTCGCTATCTAGGCGACGATGATGGCCATGGCTTCACGACGGCGGACCGCGATCGTGATGTTGTCGACACGGACGGCGATCGGGTCGCGCCCGACCAGCCCCTCGTGCAGGACCTCGACCCGGGCACCCTCGACGAAGCCGAGCTCGATCAGCCGGCTCTCGAGCTCGATGTCCGAGAGTGCCGAACCCGCACCCCCGGCCGAAAGGTGCTGAATGATTCCGGTATAGCCGCGCTGGGCCAGACCCAGCGGCATTTGCGAACGCGTATCATTGGTGTCGGTCATGCCCTGTATTTTCAACGCAGGGCATCGAGGTCAAGCGCGGTGGCTCGCCGAAACTGCACCTTAGAGTGATTTTAAAGTGCAGAGGGCGTGGCGCGTTGGGGAGAGGCCCCAAAGCCTACAGGGCCGGGACCTTTTCCGACTGGATGGCGGCCATGGCGCGGCTCTTGAAGTAGTCGAGCACGAACAGGCGGATCGCCGAGGACAGATTGCCCTGCTGGCGGTTGCCGTCGATCTCGCCGACCAGCTCGGACAGCGTCATGTTGCGCAGGCCCGAGATCTCCTTCATGCCGTTCCAGAACGCCTCTTCCAGGCTGACGCTGGTCTTGTGGCCGGCGACGACGATCGACCGCTTCACGACGGGCGACTTCATGGCTGCTCCTCGCGATCGATCTGATGCTGGTCCAGGTGCTCCTTCGCCTGGTCCGCGCGCGTCTGCTCCGCCGACCGTTCCGCCTTCGTGCGGCCGAACTTCGCCCGGTTGGCGTCCGCCTGCTTCGCCGAGGTTTCCCGCTCGGCGCGCTTCCTGAAACGATTCAGGTTGATGACGTTCCCCATGCCGCGTCTCCATCATCCGCTCCTCTTCAGGCAGGATGAAACATTCAGAAACTGGGTGCCGCGTCGCGCCCCGCAAGACTTGATCGCCATTCGCTCGTCCTCGTCAATCGGCCCCTTGGACCATCAAACGATGAATCTCACCCGGTGGAGGGCAGAGGGGCTGCGTAACACGCCGCCCCGCCGCAACATTGACGGTAATCAAATCCCGCTCTCAAAGCCTCATATTTCTGCAGCCTCCGCGTCCGTATCACTACGGATGACTATCGGAATTCGGAATTTTATCCCGGGCTGGTCATCTTCTCCGGGCGGACCAGGCGGTCGAACTCGTCCGCCGAGACGAAGCCGAGCCGAAGGGCTTCTTCCTTCAATGTGGTGCCGTTGGCATGCGCGGTCTTGGCCACCTTGGCGGCGTTGTCGTAGCCGATTTTCGGCGCGAGCGCCGTCACCAGCATCAGCGAGCGCTGCATCAGCTCCTTGATCCGCTTCTCGTCGGCGCGGATGCCGCTGACGCAATGTTCGGTGAAGGAGCGCGCCGCATCCGCCATCAAACGGATCGAGTGCAGCATGTTGTAGGCGAGCACGGGCTTGTAGACGTTGAGCTCGAAATGGCCCTGGCTGCCGGCGACCGTGATCGCGGTGTGATTGCCGAACACCTGGCAGCACACCATGGTCATCGCCTCGCACTGCGTCGGATTGACCTTGCCCGGCATGATCGATGAGCCCGGCTCGTTCTCCGGCAGGATCAGCTCGCCGAGGCCCGAGCGCGGGCCCGATCCGAGCAGGCGGATGTCGTTGGCGATCTTGAACAGGCCTGTCGCGACCGAGTTGATGGTGCCATGCACCAGCACATAGGCGTCGTTCGAGGCCAGCGCCTCGAATTTGTTGGCGGCGCTGGTGAAGGAAAGCTTGGTGATGCTGGCCGCGTGCTTTGCGAACAGTTTTGCGAAGCGAGGGCTCGAATTGAGGCCGGTGCCGACGGCGGTGCCGCCCTGCGCCAGCGGATAGAGGTCCTTCACCGCGACCTTGAGTCGCGCGATGCCGCTTTCGACCTGCGCGGCATAGCCGGAAAATTCCTGGCCGAGCGTGAGCGGCGTCGCATCCTGGGTGTGGGTACGGCCGATCTTCACGATCTTGGAAAACTCCTTCTCCTTCTTGCGCAGCGCGCGGAGCAACTCGCCGAGGGCAGGAACGAGATCGGCATTGATGCGGCTTGCGGCCGCGATGTGCATCGCCGTCGGGAACGAATCGTTCGACGACTGGCTCATGTTGACGTGATCGTTGGGATGCACCGGCTTCTTGGTGCCGAGCTCGCCGCCCAAGAGCTCATTGGCGCGGTTGGCGATGACCTCGTTGAGGTTCATGTTGCTCTGGGTGCCGGAGCCGGTCTGCCACACCACCAGCGGGAAATGGTCGTCCAGCTTGCCTTCGATCACCTCGCGCGCGGCGCGGATGATCGCATTGGCGCGGCGCTGGTCGAGCAGGCCGAGCTCAAGGTTGGATTGTGCCGCGGCGAGCTTGACGATGCCTAGCGCATGTACCAGCGAGATCGGCATGCGATCGATGCCGATGCGGAAATTCTGGCGCGAGCGTTCGGTCTGCGCCCCCCAATAGCGATCGGCGGGGACCTCGATGGGACCGAAACTGTCGGTTTCGGTGCGGGTCGCGGGGCGGGCGTTTTTCGAGCGGGCGATCTTGGCCATGGGCACATTCCATTCCGCCGCGCGAAATGCCGCGCGGCCTCTTCATGTGCTTCTCTATATAGGCAGTTTGGCGGGGCGCGACGGCTTCGCGCCCAACCTAGATCATTTCTTGCGGAAACGATCGAGCCGGACGACTTCGGCGCCGCCCTGGTTCGGGGACGTCGGCTCCTCGGTGCTCTCCGCCGTTTCAGCGGCGGGTGCGGGCACCGCGACCGCCGACGGGGCAGGCGTGGCCGGCAATGTCTCGGGCGCGACCTCGGCGACATCGGAGGTCTCGAACTGAAGGCCGAATTTCACGGACGGATCGAGGAAGCTCTTGATGGCGCCAAACGGCACGATCAGCCGTTCCGGAATGCCGCCGAAGGACAGCCCGACCTCGAAACGGTCCTCGAGCACAGTCAAGTCCCAGAACTGGTGCTGGAGGATGATCGTCATCTCTTCCGGATATTGCGCCAGCAGCCGCGACGAAATCTTCACGCCGTCGGCCTTCGACAGGAAGGTGATGAAGAAATGGTGCTCGCCCGGCAGTCCATGGGACGCGGCATCGGTCAGCACCTTCCGCAGCACGCCGCGCAGCGCGTCGCGGGCCAGCACATCGTATCGGATATGATCGGTCGCCATGGTGGTCCTGTTGCATTCCAGGAGCTGGGCCCTGCCGGCCCGACTCGCCAAGCCGCAATAGTACCGCGCCTGACGGGTCAGCAGGAGTCCCCGCCGGGAAGGAAATCAAAGGTAAGTGGAGGCTTCTGTTGCCAGGTGCCTCCGAACCCCGCCTAACGGAGCTTAACCCGTTAGGACTTCAGAATGGTCTTTCAAACTGCGTTACGCAGCCTGAGCAACCGGAGCAAAGTTGTCGTTGGCAACTATTGCATAGCCCGATAACGGCGGAACAATACCGAGAAAAAGAACGCCCTTTACGCCCTCGTCGATCCTATTTCGCCCCCGCCGAAGCTCACTTGTCAGTGGGCCAAGCTCGCCGAACGATGAGCTTTGGTGGAGGCGCCGGGTACCGCCCCCGGGTCCGAATGGTTTATTGCGACGACCGTTTATTTCCATAGCCGGCGAACCGGCACCCCCAATATAGGGGGCAAAGGTTTCAAATGACAGGTGTTTCGAGGGGACTATGGCGAGTTCCCTTTGGATAGGTTCCGGATGACCCCGGGATGATCTTGGCTGTACCGCGGGCCGCGTTCTAAGGTCCTGACATGTCCACGGATTCAGCACCGGCCACGCAAGAGCCGGACCGTCCAGCCTCTCACACCCCTCCGCCCGGCCTCGTCGCGCTGTTCCTCGCTTTCGCCCGGATGTCGCTGGCCGGTTTTGGCGGGGTTTTGGTGTTTGCCCGGCAGGCCATCGTCGAGCAGCACCGCTGGATGAATGCGGACGAGTTCAACGAGACTTTTGCGCTCTGCCATTTTCTGCCCGGGCCCAACATCGTCAATCTGTCGATGGTGTTCGGCGCGCGGCTGCGCGGGATCGCGGGCGGTATGGCCGCCTTTGCTGGGCTGTTGCTGCCGCCCACGCTGATCATGACGGTGCTCGCGATGATCTACGCCCGGTTCGGCGATGTGGAGGTCCTGCGCCGCATCCTCGCGGGCATCTCCTGTGCGGCGGTCGGCCTCCTGATCGCGGTGGTCTTCCGGATGATGACGCCGTTGCTCAAGCGGCTGGACGTCGTCGCGCTCATCCTGATGCTGGGCGTCTTCCTCGCCATCGGCGTCCTTCGCTTGCCGCTCCAGGCCGTGCTTTTGGTCGCGATCCCCGTGAGCGTCGGTACCGTCTTCCTGATGCGACGGAAGGTAGCAGCATGAATGCCGAGAACCCGATCTGGGCGCTAATCTCCACCTTTGGTCTAATGTCGCTGTTCGCAGTCGGCGGCGCGGCCGCGGCGGTGCCCGAGATGCACCGTATCGCGGTCGATGTGCATCACTGGATGACCGAGAAGCAGTTCGCCGACGCTTATGCGATCGCGCAGCTCTCACCGGGTCCGAACGTGCTTATCGTGACGTTGATCGGCTATGCCGTCGCCGGCATCCCGGGCGCGCTGGCGGCGACCTTGGCGATGTGCCTGCCGACGGCGCTCCTTGCCTATTATGTTAGCCGGCTCCTGAACCGGCCGAGCCAATCGCGCTGGCCGGGGCTGATTCAGGCTGCGCTGGTTCCGCTCTCGATCGGACTGATGGCGGCGAGTGCCCTGATCCTGGCCCAGTCGACCGATCGCACCATTGCTGCGCTGCTACTGACCGCGACGGTTGCAGTGGTCGCATCCGTCTCGCGCATCAATCCACTATGGCTTCTGCTTGCCGGAGGCCTCTTGAGTTTTGCTGGCATTGTGTGATGAAAATCGCTAGGCAATGGGCCGGGCGGGGGATCCATTTCCAGCCGATAGAACAACAGTGCGCGTGACTTACAGGTCGCGGAGGAGACATGCATGGCCGACACGATGGGCCACTCGGCGACAGCCAACCGAAACACCTCGGTGGTGATCAGCTTTTGTCTGTTGGCCATAGCGCCGCAGCTTTTCGAATTCATATGGTCGTTCGGGACGATCTTTGGTTGGGGCGCCGGACGCGGCCCGACCACCGTCGTGATCGGCCACGCCACGGCGCTGCTCGCGGGCGCTCCCGGCGCGTTGATCGGAGCGATCGGCGGTGACACCAAGAAGGCGTCATCCGATGTGCTGCTGGCGCTGGTCTATTCCTATCCGCTGTTCGCGGTGGCGATCCTGACGATCTTCATGACGATCAGGTCAGCGCAGGACTATGTCGGCGGGATCGTTCTGATGGCGCTCGCTCTGTTCGCGCTGTGGGCCTCCAGCGATTTGCAGGGGATGCGCGGCTTCTCCTTCGGCGCCGGTACGGCACCGCGAATGTTTGGCGGGCTTCTCGTCGCGCTTGGTGCCGGCATCGCATTGACGGGACTCTTAACCGATGGACCGGCTATGGCGCACTATGCCTGGCGCGGGCCGCTCTTCGTGATGATCTCGATCGTATTCTTCGCGCTGGCGATCCGTCCGCTCGGGGTCGTGGTTACGGCGTTTGCTAGCTTCCTGATCGCGGCGATGGGCACGCATGAGACGCGCTGGGTCGAAGCGATCATCGTCGGGGCCTGCCTGACGCTCGGCTGCGCGTTGCTCTTCCCCTACGTGCTCGGGCTGCCGATGCCGATGTTCCCGCGTTTCCTGGCTCAGTGAGGGTGTGATGCTCGATCTCTTCCACAATCTGGGCCTCGGTTTCGGTGTCGTGTTCCAGATCTCCTGGTGGTCACCCTGGTGGCTCTACGGCCTGTCGCTCCCGATATCGATCAATATTCTCATGTGCCTGATTGGCGCGCTTGTCGGCACGCTTGTCGGCGTGCTGCCGGGCATCGGCACCGTCGCAACCGTTGCGATGCTCCTGCCGATCACGTTCGGATTGCCGCCGGTCGGCGCGCTGATCATGCTCGCCGGCATCTATTACGGCGCCCAGTACGGCGGTTCGACCACCTCGATCCTGGTCAACATTCCCGGCGAGGCGACGTCGGTCGTCACCGCCATCGACGGTCACCAGATGGCAAAGCAAGGCCGCGCCGGCCCGGCGCTGGCGATCGCGGCGATCGGCTCGTTCTTCGCCGGCTGCGTCGCGACCGTGCTGATCGCCGTCCTCGGCGCGCCGCTGACCAAGCTCGCGCTGGCGTTCGGCCCGGCCGAATATTTCTCGCTGATGGTGCTCGGCCTGATCTTCGCGGTGGTGCTGGCCAAGGGCTCGGTGCTGAAAGCGATCGCGATGATCGTGTTCGGCCTCTTGCTGTCGATGGTCGGCTCGGACATCGAGACCGGCGCCTCGCGCATGGCGTTCAACATTCCGGAACTGGCCGACGGTCTCGGCTTTGCGACGGTCGCAATGGGCGTGTTCGGCTTTGCGGAGATCATCCGCAATCTCGACGCCGGAGCCGAGATGAACCGCGACCTGGTGCAGCAGAAGATCACCGGCCTGATGCCGACCAGGAAAGACCTGATCGACTCGGCGCCTGCGATCCTGCGCGGCACCGTGCTCGGCTCGATCCTCGGCATCCTGCCGGGTGGCGGCGCTGTCATCGCGTCCTTTGCGTCCTACACGCTCGAGAAGAAGATCGCCAAGAACCCGTCGCGGTTCGGCCGCGGCGCGATCGAGGGCGTGGCGGCGCCGGAAAGCGCCAACAACGCCGCGGCACAGACTTCCTTCATCCCGTTGCTCACGCTCGGCATCCCGCCGAACGCGGTGATGGCGCTGATGGTGGGCGCGATGACCATCCACGGCATCGTGCCGGGTCCGCAGGTGATGCAGAAGCAGCCCGAACTGGTCTGGGGCATGATCGCCTCGATGTGGGTCGGCAATCTGATGCTGATCATCATCAACCTGCCGCTGGTCGGAATCTGGGTGCGGCTGTTGCGCGTGCCCTACCGGCTGATGTTCCCCTCGATCGTCATCTTCTGCGCGATCGGCATCTACTCGGTGAACAACGCGCCGGTCGACGTCATCCTCGCGGGCGTGTTCGGTCTGGTCGGCTATTGGCTGATCAAGCACGATTTCGAGCCGGCGCCGCTGCTGCTCGGCATGGTGCTCGGACCGCTGATGGAAGAGAACCTGCGCCGCGCACTTCTGATCTCGCGCGGCGACTGGAGCGTCTTCCTGACGCGTCCGTTGTCGGCTGTGCTGCTGGCGATCGCGGCATTCCTGCTGGTCCTCACGGTGCTACCCGCGTTGCGCGCCAAGCGCGACGAGGTGTTCACCGAATCCGAGAACTGAAGGCGCCGCGCCTGCGTCGGCGCGCCGCATTCGGAAGTCGAATCGACTTGTGTGACGGCTTCGTGAAATGAAAATGCCGGTCCTTGTGGCCGGCATTTTTTATGTCCCGGGGGAAACGATATGACTTCCATTCGCACACTCGCTACGAGCGCATGTGCTGCAGCGCTGGCATCGTTGTGCGCCTTTGTCGCACCGGCCGCGGCGCAGACCTATCCGACGCGCAGCATCACCATGATCGTGCCGTTCGCAGCGGGCGGACCGACCGACGTGATCTCGCGCATCGTCACCGGTCGCATGGCGCAGACGCTGGGACAGAGCATCATCATCGAGAACGTGGTCGGGGCCGGCGGCACCACCGCGACCACGCGCGCCGCGCGGGCGGCCAATGACGGCTATACGCTCATCACCGGGCATATGGGCACGCACGCCGCCTCCGTGCCGCTCTATCCCAAGCTCGCCTATCATCCCGAAAAGGATTTCGAGCCGATCGCGCTGCTCGCGGGCACGCCGATCCTGATCCTGGCGCGCAAGGATTTTCCGCCGAAGGACCTCAAGGAGTTCGCGACTTACGTGAAGGCCAATGCCGAGAAGGTGAACGCTGCGCATGCCGGAATCGGTTCGGTCTCGCATGTGTCCTGCGAGTTGCTGCACGCCATCCTCGACATCAAGCCGGTTGGTGTGCCCTTCAACGGCACGGGGCCCGCGATGAACGCGCTGGTGGCGGGCCAGGTCGATTACATCTGCGACCAGATCGTCAATGCCGTGCCACAGATCAACGCCGGCACCATCAAGGCCTATGCGATCGCAACCGCGGAGCGCAACCCGTCGCTGCCGAATGTGCCGACGACGGCGGAGGCCGGGCTTCCTGCGTTCCAGGCCCAGGCCTGGAATGCGATGTTCGCGCCGAAGGGGACCTCGCCGGCGATCGTGGCGAGCCTGAACGCCGCCGCCGTCAAGGCGCTCGACGACGAGACCGTGCGCAAGCGCCTGCTCGAGCTCGGCAGCGTCATCCCGGGCCCGGCGGACAGGACCCCCGAGGCGCTGGCCACCCTCGTGAAAAACGAAATCGCGAAGTGGACCCCGGTGCTCAAGCCGGCAAGTTAGCCAGCACGATCAACCTGATAGGCGAGGGGCAGGATGCTGAGTTCCGCCCCTTGTCCTTTGCACCGGGAACGCTCATTTTTCCGGGTATAATGCCTGTGGATGGCGAATCGCCGCTGTCGCAGCGCGGGGGTGGCCGCTAAGTTCGCCGCCTCCCCAAAGGCCCACGCACATGCACCAGTATCAGGACCTGCTCGAGCGGATTCTTTCAGACGGCGCCGAGAAGACCGACCGGACCGGCACCGGCACGCTGTCGGTGTTCGGTCATCAGATGCGCTTCAACCTGTCCGCCGGCTTCCCGATGCTGACCACCAAGCGCCTGCCGCTGAAGGCGATCGTGCATGAGCTGCTGTGGTTTCTGAAGGGCGACACCAACGTCAAATATCTGCGCGACAACGGCGTCACCATCTGGGACGAGTGGGCGGACGCCAACGGCGATCTCGGTCCGGTCTATGGTCATCAATGGCGCTCCTGGCCGGCACCGGACGGACGCAGCATCGATCAGATCGCCAATGTCGTCGACATGATCAAGCGCAACCCGGACTCGCGCCGCCTGATCGTCTCGGCCTGGAATCCGGCCGAAGTGGACAAGATGGCGCTGCCGCCGTGCCACTGCCTGTTCCAGTTCTACGTCGCCAACGGCAAGCTGTCATGCCAGCTTTATCAGCGCTCGGCCGATGTGTTCCTCGGCGTGCCCTTCAACATCGCCTCCTATGCGCTGCTCACCCTGATGGTGGCGCAGGTCACCGGCCTGAAGCCCGGCGACTTCGTGCATTCGTTCGGCGACACCCATCTCTATTCCAACCATCTTGAGCAGGCGCGGCTTCAGCTGACGCGCGCGCCGCGCGCGCTGCCGGTGATGCGCATCAATCCCGAGGTGAAGGATATCTTCTCCTTCCGCTACGAGGACTTCGAACTCGTCGGCTACGACCCGCATCCGCACATCAAGGCGGAAGTCGCGGTCTGACGCGGATGTCGCTCAATATCCGCCGCGCGCATTCCGCCGAGGCCGGACTCGTTCTCGCCTTCATTCGCGAGCTTGCCGAGTACGAGAAGCTATCGCACGAGGTCGAGGCGACCGAGGCTGACATCGCGGACGCGTTGTTCGGCGAGCGGCCGCAGCTCTATTGCGCGATCGCGGAGTGGGACGGCGAGGCGGTCGGCTTTGCGGTCTGGTTCAAGAATTTCTCCACCTTCAGCGGCCGCCACGGCATCTATCTCGAAGATCTGTATGTGCGGCCGTCGCATCGGGGCAAAGGCCTCGGCAAGGCGCTGCTGATCTATCTCGCAAAGGAATGCGTCGACAACGGCTGGTCGCGCCTGCAATGGGCGGTGCTCGACTGGAACGCGCCGTCGATCGCCTTCTACAAATCGCTCGGCGCCGTCATGCTGGACGACTGGACGCTCTGCCGGGTGACCGGGCCGGCATTGACACGTCTGGCCGGGAAGGGGGTGTGATGGAGATTGTCTTCGTCGTCGCGATCGCAGAGAACGGCGTCATCGGCGCAGGTGGCGCAATTCCGTGGCGATTGAAATCCGACATGCAGCGTTTCAAGGCGCTCACGATCGGCAGACCCGTGATCATGGGGCGCAAGACCTTTGAATCATTGCCCGGCCGCCGGCCGCTACCGGGCCGCACCAACATCGTCGTCACGCGCGATCCGGATTATCGCGCCACTGGCGCCATCGTCACGACATCGGCTGCCAATGCAGGCGCCGTCGCGCGTGGCGATGCCCTGCGGCGTTCGGTCGCCGAGATCACAGTGATCGGGGGCGCCGAGATCTATCGGCAATGGCTCGATCGCGCCGATCGCCTCGAAATCACCGAAGTGCATGCGCGGCCCGAAGGCGACACCCATTTTGACATCGACAAGGCGGATTGGGAGGAGACGGCGCGTGTCCGTCATCCGGCCGGATCCGACGACAGCGCCGACTTCTCCTATGTGACATATCGTCGGCGGCCGCGCCATTAACCGCATTTGCCAATGTTAACATTGACTTTTCTGCCCCCGAGCTTAGCTCGGGAGGACGGCGAGGGCTGCGTTGTAAGGGACCTGCCTGTCCCCTATAAAGCCGGACCAGACAATGCGGGCCGGCTTAGTTCTAGTGCCGGTCTGCCGAGGAGAACGTCGAATGCCGTGGAAGAATCAGGGCGGTGGCCCATGGGGCTCGGGTCCGAAGGGACCATGGGGCAACGGCCCGCAACCCGTCGGACCGAGGCCGCCGGATCTGGAAGACCTTTTGCGGCGCGGCCAGGACCGCCTCCAGCAGATCATGCCGGGCGGCTATTTCTCCGGCGTCGGCATCACGCTGATCCTGCTCATCATCATCGCGCTGTGGCTGTTGTCGGGCTTTTTCCGCGTGCAGTCTGAAGAACAGGGCGTCGTGCTGCGTTTCGGCAAGCACGTGCGGACCGTGGACCCGGGCCTGAACTATCATTTGCCCTATCCGATCGAAACGGTGCTGCTGCCGAAGGCGCTGCGCGTCTCCACCATTTCCATCGGCATGACGCTGATCGATGATCCGGCCCGGCGCGGCCGCTCGATTCGCGACGTGCCGGAAGAAAGCCTGATGCTGACCGGCGACGAGAACATCGTCGATGTCGACTTCACCGTGCTCTGGCGCATCAAGCCGAACGGCGTCGGCAACTTCCTGTTCAACATCCAGAACCCCGAAGGCACCGTGAAGGCCGTCGCCGAGAGCGCGATGCGCGAGGTGATCGGTCGCTCCAACATCCAGCCGATCCTGACCGGGGCGCGCACGCAGAACGAGACCAATGTGCAGGACCTGATGCAGAAGACACTCGACAGCTACGGCGCCGGCATTCAGATCGCCCAGGTGCAGATGCAAAAGGTCGATCCGCCGGCGCAGGTGATCGATGCGTTCCGCGACGTGCAGGCTGCGCGCGCCAACCTCGAGCAGTTGCAGAACGAAGCGCAGACCTACGCCAACAAGATCGTGCCGGATGCGCGCGGCCGCGCGGCGCAGATCGTGCAGGCGGCCGAAGGCTACAAGGAGCAGGCGGTTGCCGAGGCCAAGGGCCAAAGCTCTCGCTTCCTGAAGGTGTACGAAGAGTACAAGAAGGCGCCCGACGTGACGCGTGAACGAATTTATCTGGAGACGATGGAGCGCGTGCTCGGCGGCTCGGAAAAGCTGATCTATGACGGAAGCTCCTCTGGCCAGGGCGTCGTGCCCTATCTTCCGCTCAACGAATTGACGCCCAAGCAGCGGCCCGCCACCACCGGCCAGCAGTCGAGCGGGGCCACCCGATGAGGTCTCCGGTTACAGGTATCGTCGGGCTTCTCGGACTTCTCCTGGTCCTGATCGTCGCCTACATGTCGCTGTTCACCGTGCAGCAGACCGAGCAGACCATCGTGCTGCAATTCGGTAAGCCGGTGGACGTCGTCACGGACCCCGGGCTGCACTTCAAGGCGCCCTGGAACTCCGTGATCAACATCGACAAGCGGATCCTCGACCTGGAGAATCCCTCGCAGGAGGTGATCGCCTCCGATCAGAAGCGTCTCGTGGTCGACGCCTTCGCGCGTTATCGGATCAAGGACGCGTTGCGTTTCTACCAGAGCGTCGGCTCGATCCAGGCCGCCAACCTCCAGCTCACGTCGCTGCTGAACGCGGCGCTGCGCCGCGTTCTCGGCGAGGTCAACTTCATCACCGTGGTGCGGGACGAGCGTGAGAAGCTGATGGGACGCATCCGCGAGCAACTCGACCACGAGGCCGACGGTTATGGCATCGAGGTGGTCGACGTCCGCATCCGCCGCGCCGACCTGCCGGAGCAGAACAGCCAGGCCGTCTACCAGCGGATGCAGACCGAACGTCAGCGAGAAGCCGCCGAGTTCCGCGCGCAGGGTGGTCAGAAGGCGCAGGAGATCCGCTCCAAGGCCGACCGCGAGGCGACGGTGATCATTGCCGAAGCCAACTCGACCGCCGAGCAGACGCGCGGCGTGGGTGACGCCGAGCGCAACCGCTTGTTCGCGGAGGCCTACGGCAAGGACGCGGACTTCTTCGCCTTCTACCGGTCGATGACGGCGTATGAGAATGGGCTGCGTTCGAGCGACACCCGCTTTCTGCTGCGCCCCGATTCGGATTTCTTCCGGTATTTCAGTAACCCGAGCGGCAAGACGGCGACCACGCCAGCGAATCCGTAAGCCAGACGAGGGCGGCAGATCCGGCCGCCCCTCGTCCAGACAAGAACAGCACAGCGGGAGGTTCCAATCCGATGAGGTCCATTGCGTTCGCCGACTTCCTCATCGGCTTGGGCATCCTGTTCGTGCTGGAAGGCTTGATGTTCGCGGCAAGTCCGGCCTGGATGCGCAAGGCCATGAAAAGCGCCATGGCCACACCGGACAATGTCCTGCGGGCGGTGGGGATCGGTTCGGCCGTGGCCGGCCTGATTCTGATCTGGGTTATGCGGCGTCCAATTTAGCCTTCGCGCCAACGCCAAAGTGAAGGCGAGGGGCCGGTTTTCGTCTTATTATCCGGGCGTTGAGGCCCGTTAACGTCCGCGCTTGCGCCGTCCCCCCGTTCGAGCGCAGTCTTGACGCCGAATCCTTGTTTCCTGGAGATCACAATGACCGCTGCCACCATTGCCCCGACCCGCTTGCGCTTAGGGCTGGCCGCGCTGGCCGTCAGCGCTTTCAGCGCGTTCGGCACGCCGGCCTCTGCGCGCGGACCGGACGGCATTGCCGACGTCGCCGAGAAGGTGATCGACGCGGTCGTCAACATCTCGACTTCGCAGACCGTCGAGGCCAAGGGCGGCGGCAGCAACGCCATGCCGCAACTGCCGCCCGGCTCGCCGTTCGAGGAGTTCTTCGACGACTTCTTCAAGAACCGCAAGGGCCCCGGCGGCGGCAGCAAGGGCGGCGAGCGGGGCGACAGCGGCCCGCCGCGCAAGACCAACTCGCTCGGCTCCGGCTTCATCATCGACACATCAGGCGTCGCCGTGACCAACAACCACGTCATCGCGGATGCCGACGAGATCAACGTCATCCTCAATGACGGCACCAAGATCAAGGCCGAGCTGGTCGGCGTCGACAAGAAGACCGACCTCGCGGTGTTGAAGTTCAAGCCGCCGAAGCCGCTGATCGCCGTGAAGTTCGGCGATTCCGACAAGCTGCGCCTCGGCGACTGGGTGGTCGCGATCGGCAACCCGTTCAGCCTCGGCGGCACGGTGACGGCCGGCATCGTCTCGGCCAAGAACCGCGACATCTCCTCGGGTCCCTATGACAGCTACATCCAGACCGACGCCTCCATCAACCGCGGCAATTCCGGCGGTCCGCTGTTCAACCTCGATGGCGACGTCATCGGCGTCAACACGCTGATCATCTCGCCCTCCGGCGGCTCGATCGGCATCGGCTTCGCCGTGCCGTCGAAGACGGTCGCGGGCGTCGTCGACCAGCTCCGTCAGTTCGGCGAGCTGCGCCGCGGCTGGCTCGGGGTGCGTATCCAGAGCGTCACCGACGAGATCGCCGAGAGCCTCAACATCAAGCCGCCGCGCGGCGCGCTGGTCGCCGGCGTCGATGACAAGGGCCCGGCCAAGCCCGCCGGCATCGAGCCCGGCGACGTGGTCGTCAAGTTCGACGGCAAGGATGTCAAGGACCCCAAGGATCTCTCCCGCGTCGTCGCCGACACGGCGGTCGGCAAGGAGGTCGACGTCGTCATCATCCGCAAGGGGCAGGAGGAGACCAAGAAGGTCACGCTCGGCCGGTTGCAGGATCCCGACAAGGTGCAGGCCGCAGTGAAGACCGATGAGCCCGCGCCTGAAAAGACCGTGACGCAGAAGGCGCTCGGCCTCGATCTGGCGGCGCTCAGCAAGGATTTGCGCACGCGCTACAAGATCAAGGACAGCGTCAAGGGCGTGGTGGTCACCAATGTCGACGCCAATTCGGATGCCGCCGAAAAGCGGCTCTCCGCCGGCGACGTCATCGTCGAAGTGGCGCAGGAGGCCGTCTCCAGCGGCGCCGACATCCAGAAGCGGGTCGACCAGCTCAAGAAGGACGGCAAGAAGTCCGTGCTGCTGCTGGTGTCGAATGCCGACGGCGAGCTGCGGTTCGTGGCGCTAAGCGTGCAGTAAGGGCGGTCTCAGCTCCGCGCTCACTGTCATCACCTGCGAAAGCGGGTGATCCAGTACGCCGCTGCGTCTCGGTTCAAGCACTGCCGCCTCTGGAATACCGGATGCCCGCCTTCGCGGGGCATGACGGCGGAGAGCGGGAGGTTACGCCTCCACGAACTCCTCGCGCCGATACCCTTGCGCGTAAAGCAATGCGGTGAGGTCGCCGTGGTCGATCCGCGCCGCCGCAGCGGCGGCGACCGCCGGCTTGGCATGATACGCCACGCCCAGCCCCGCGGCCTGGATCATCGCCAGGTCATTGGCGCCGTCGCCGACCGCCAGCGAGTCGATGTCGTCGAGATCGAACGATTCCATCAAATCCACCAGCGTCGCGAGCTTTGCCGCGCGCCCTAAAATCGGCTCCTTCACCTCGCCGGTGAACTTGCCGTCGCGGACGACCAGCTCGTTGGCGCGGTTCTCCTGGAAGCCGAGCTTGGCGGCGACCGCGCTGGTGAACAGCGTGAAGCCGCCGGAGACGAGGCAGGCATAGGCGCCGTGGGCGCGCATGGTCGCCACCAGTTCGCGGCCGCCCGGCGTCAGTGTGATGCGCTTGGCCAGCACCTCGTCGACGGCACTGGCGGGGAGGTCCTTGAGCAGTGCAACGCGCTCGCGCAGCGCCGGCTCGAACTCGATCTCGCCGCGCATCGCGCGTTCGGTGATGGCTGCGACATGGGCCTTCACCCCGACGAGATCGGCGAGCTCGTCGATGCATTCCTGGCCGATCATGGTGGAATCCATGTCGGCGAGAAAAAGCTTCTTGCGCCGGAAGCCGACTGGCTGCACCACGATGTCGATCGGCAGGTCGCCGCGAAGCTCGCGGAGCCGCTGTTCGATGGCGTGGCGGTCGCCTTCGAGGTTACTGTCCGCGCCGAAGGGGATGTCGACTGCAACGCCGTCGAACAGCCAGTGCGCGGGAGCTGCCTGAGGCAGCACGGCGCGGGCACCGTCGACGATGGTAGAGTCGAGCGCGGGATTATTCGGGTTGCAGATCAGCGTGGCGACGAGGGACATTTGAGGTTTTCGTGAGCGAAGGGTATCCGAGCAAGGCCGTGCTTATCGCAGGCCCGACCGCCAGCGGCAAGTCGGCGCTGGCGCTCGAGCTTGCGCTCGCCGCGGGCGGGGTCGTGATCAATGCCGATTCCATGCAGGTCTACCGCGACCTCCGCGTCATCACCGCGCGCCCCACGCATGGCGAGGAAGCGCGGGTGCCTCATCGCCTGTACGGCCATGTCGATGCGGCCGTGAATTTTTCGGCCGGTGCCTGGGTGGCTGATGCGGCGAAGGCGCTCGACGAGGCGAAAGCCGAAGGCCGCCTGCCGATCTTCATCGGCGGCACCGGGCTTTATTTCAAGGCGCTGACCGCGGGCCTCTCCGTGGTGCCGCCGATCCCTGCAGAAGTCCGCGAGGACGTGCGGGCCCGGCTGGAGCGGAACGGCGTCGAGGCGCTCCACGCGGAACTTGCACGCCGCGATCCTCGCGCCGCCGAACGACTGAACCTGCGCGACCGCACGCGCATTGCGCGCGCGCTCGAAGTGGTCGAAGCCACCGGGCGCTCGCTGCTGGACTGGCACCATGAGGGCCAGCCGCCGCTATTGCCGAAGGATAGTTTCCGCGCGGTGTTCCTCGCGCCCGAGCGCGACGATCTCTATGCCCGCATCGATGCCCGCTTCGATGCCATGTTGGGTGCCGGCGCGCTGAAGGAGGTCGAGCGTCTCGCCGCCCGAGCCCTCAATCCGCTGTTGCCGGCCATGAAAGCCCATGGCGTACCGGCGCTGATCCGGCATTTGCGCGGCGAGTTCAGCCTGGAGGAGGCCGCCATGATCGGCCGCGCCGATACCCGCCATTACGCCAAGCGGCAATTCACCTGGTTCCGGCACCAATTGCCCCAATTCGCGTGGGTGAAGCCGGAGGAGGCGAGGGGCTGGCTCGCTGCCATCGTGAACGCCGCCCGTGACCTCGCCTAACGCGCTTTTGTGCCTGCGTTCCCGAATTTACCTCTCGCCGAACCCCGGGAACGCCGCTACACTGCCGAAATCGCGCGGGAACGGCCGCATCGCCTTGACATCCGGGCTTTGGCCGCTATGTTTCGCGCAACCTTTGGGAAGTCGAGCGCCTGCCATGCGTAATATTATTACCAAACTCCTTATCGCCGTCGTACCCAGGCACACCGCCGGGGGTGGCTAACTGCCATCCACATGACAGGCGGTGTGCATGGGCCCTCTTCGGGGCCTTTTTTATTTTCCGAACCCGACACGAACGAAGCCGCTGACAACAGCGCATCCGGAGCAAGCCAATGAGCGACAAGAGCCACGATCCGAACCAGATGACCGGCGCCGCCATGATCGTCCGCGCGCTCATCGATCATGGCGTGACCGACATTTTCGGCTATCCCGGCGGTGCCGTGCTTCCGATCTATGACGAGATCTTCCAGCAGAGCGAGGTCCAGCACATTCTGGTTCGCCACGAGCAGGGTGCGGGCCATGCCGCCGAGGGCTATGCCCGTTCGACCGGCAAGCCGGGCGTTGCGCTGGTGACCTCCGGTCCCGGCGCCACCAACATGGTGACGCCGCTGACGGATGCGCTGATGGATTCGATCCCGCTGGTCTGCATCTCCGGCCAGGTGCCGACGCATCTGATCGGCAACGACGCGTTCCAGGAATGCGACACCGTCGGCATCACGCGCCCCTGCACCAAGCACAACTGGCTGGTGCGCGATGTCAACGATCTCGCCAAGGTGTTGCACGAAGCCTTCTATGTTGCGACCACGGGGCGACCGGGCCCGGTGCTCGTGGACGTGCCCAAGGACGTCCAGTTCGCGACCGGCACCTATCATCCGCCGCGCAAGTCCGACGTGCATCGCTCCTACGCGCCGCGCGTGAAGGGCGATGCGACGCAGATCCGCAAGGCCGTGGCGCTCCTCGCCAACGCCAAGCGTCCCGTGATCTACAGCGGCGGCGGCGTGATCAATTCCGGCCCCGAAGCAACCAAGCTGCTGCGCGAGCTGGTCGAGGTCACCGGCTTTCCGATCACCTCCACGCTGATGGGCCTCGGCGCCTATCCGGCGTCGGGCAAGAGCTGGCTAGGCATGCTCGGCATGCACGGCACCTACGAAGCCAACATGACCATGCATGATTGCGACGTCATGCTGTGCGTCGGCGCGCGCTTCGACGACCGCATCACCGGCCGCGTCGATGCGTTCTCGCCGGGCTCGAAGAAGATCCACATCGACATCGATCCGTCCTCGATCAACAAGAACATCCGGGTCGATGTGCCGATCATCGGCGACTGCGGCAACATCCTCGGCGACATCCTCCAGGTGTTCAAGGCGGAGGCGAAGAAGCCCGACGTCAAGGCGTGGTGGCAGCAGATCGCGCAGTGGCGCGCCCGCAACTCGCTCTATTACAAGAAGAGCAACGATATCATCCTGCCGCAGCACGCGATCCAGAGCCTGTTCGAGGCGACGCGCGGCAGGGATACCTACATCACCACCGAGGTCGGTCAGCATCAGATGTGGGCCGCGCAATTCTACGGCTTCGAGGAGCCGCATCGCTGGATGACCTCGGGCGGTCTCGGCACCATGGGCTATGGCCTGCCGGCCGCGGTCGGCGTGCAGGTTGCCCATCCCGACAGCCTCGTCATCGACATTGCGGGCGATGCCTCGGTGCAGATGACGATGCAGGAGATGTCGACGGCGGTGCAGTACGAACTGCCAATCAAGATCTTCATCCTGAACAACCAGTACATGGGCATGGTGCGGCAGTGGCAGCAGCTGCTCCACGGCAACCGCCTCTCGCATTCCTACTCGGAGGCGATGCCGGATTTCGTCAAGCTCGCGGAAGCCTATGGCGGCGTCGGTATCCAGGTGCACAAGCCCGGCGATCTCGACGGCGCCATCCAGGAGATGATCTCGGTCAAGCGTCCGGTGCTGTTCGACTGCCGCGTCGCGTCGCTGGAAAATTGCTTCCCGATGATCCCCTCCGGCAAGGCGCACAACGAGATGCTGTTGCCGGAGCAGGCCAACGACGAGGCCACGGCCAAGGCATTTGCCGGTGGCAAGGCGCTGGTGTGATGTCATGTTCGACCTGAAGGAGCTCGAGCGCGCACATGCGATCGTGGGGCAGGCGGTGCCGGCGACGCCGGCGCACGCCTGGCCGCTGCTCGCCGAGCGGCTCGGTACGCAGGTCGTGGTCAAGCATGAGAACCACACGCCGACGGGCGCCTTCAAGGTGCGCGGCGGTCTCGTCTATCTCGATCGTCTCAAGCGCGAGCGGCCGGCCATTCCCGGCATCATTTCGGCGACGCGCGGCAATCACGGCCAGAGCATTGCTTTTGCCGCCAGGCGCCACGGCGTGCCAGCAGTGATTTACGTGCCGCGCGGCAACTCAATCGAGAAGAACCGCGCGATGAAGATGTTTGGCGCCGAGCTGGTCGAGCACGGCGAGGACTTTCAAGCCGCGCGTGAGGAAGCCGGGCGCCGTGCGCAGTTCGCCGGGCTCCACATGGTGCCGTCATTCCACATCGATCTGGTGCTGGGCGTTGCGACCTACGCGTTCGAGCTGTTCAGGACTGCGCCGGATCTCGACATCCTCTATGTGCCGATCGGGCAAGGCTCCGGCATCTGCGGCTGCATCATGGCGCGCGATCTCTTGGGCCTGAAGACCGAGATTGTCGGCGTGCAATCGACGGAGGCGCCGTCCTACGCGTTGTCGTTCGCGGCAGGCCATGTCGTGACGACCGAAACCAGCAACACACTCGCGGACGGCATGGCGACGCGGATTCCCGATCCGGAAGCGCTCGCCATCATCCGCAAGGGCGCTTCTCATCTTGTCCAGGTCACCGACGACGAGGTCGCCGCCGCGATCCGCGCCTACTGGACCGACACGCATAATCTCGCCGAAGGCGCCGGCGCGGCCGCGCTCGCCGCAGCGCTTCAGGAAAAGACCAAACTGTCGGGCAAGCGCGTCGGTCTCGTGCTGTCCGGCGGCAATATCGATTTCGATCTGTTCCGCAATTGGGTTGGGACGGATGCGCCGGTCGCCCATCGTGCGACGGCGTAACGACGAGAATAGAGGGGACGACAATGAACCAGCCCGCATCCGCCTATTTCATCGAGGAGCGCCACGATCCGAACGAGACCCACACGCTCTCGGTGCTCGTGCAGAACGAGCCGGGCGTGCTCGCGCGCGTCATCGGCCTGTTCTCGGGGCGCGGCTACAACATCGAGAGCCTCACCGTCTCTGAGACCGAGAGCCAGAAACATCTCTCGCGCATCACCATCGTCACCACGGGCACGCCGATGGTGATCGAGCAGATCAAGCATCAGCTCGACCGCATGATACCTGTCTATCGCGTGGTCGACATGACGCTGACCAAGCGCTCGATCGAGCGCGAGCTTGCGATGGTGAAGGTGCGCGGCGAGGGCGATCACCGCGTCGAGGCGCTACGCCTCGCCGATGCATTCCGGGCCCGTGTGATCGATGCCACCACCGAGAGCTTCGTGTTCGAAATCACAGGCAATACGGACAAGATCAACCAGTTTATCGACCTGATGCGCCCGCTCGGCCTCGTCGAGGTGTCGCGCACCGGCGTTGCCGCGATCGGCCGCGGGCCTGAAGGAATGTGAACCATGCTGGCGCGCGACTGGTACTACAACGAGCGGAACCGGATGGGCATCGGGCCTGCGGTAGCCTCGATTTACGACAGCCATGACGATGCCGATCTGCGGGCGCGCGCCGCGCTGAAAATGCTTGGCGTCCAGCGCGGCTGGCGACTTGCCGACATCGGTTGCGGCAACGGCGTGCTCGCGACCGAGGCTGCGCTGATGGGTGCCGAGGTCGACGCCATCGACATCTCGCCCGCGATGCTGGCGCTCGCCGAGATCTACGCGCGCGACCGCAAGGCGCCCGTGCGCACGCAGTCCGCGGGCCTGCTCAGCTTCGCCTACCAACCGGAATCCTACGACCTGATCGTCAGCGAGTTCACGCTGCATCATCTGCCGGATTTCTGGAAGGCGGTGGCGATGTCGCGGATCTATCGTGCGCTCAAGCCCGGTGCGACCTTCTATTTGCGCGACATCGTCTACGCCTCGATGCCCGATGCCGTCGAGCGCGACGTCGAGCAATGGGCCGAGTTTGAGATCAAGAACCACGATGTCTCGCGTGACAGCGTCGTCACCCACATGCGCGACGAATATTCCACTTTTGGCTGGGTCATGGAGCGGATGCTGACCGATGTCGGCTTCACGCTGGTCTCGGCCGATTACCACGCCCCGATGCACGGCACTTATCTGCTGCGGAAACCCAATTCTTCCACATGAAGGCTGGCGAACAAGGCTAGACGACAACAACAGGACTGCGCGACAAGGCAGCACCGGGAACAACAATGAAGCCGGCCGACATCCTCATCGCCATCCTGGTGGCGGTCATCTGGGGCCTTGCCTTCGTGGCGAGCCGGATCGCGCTCGACGAATTTTCGCCGGAGCTGATGACGGCGATGCGCTTCACCATTGCCGCGGTCCCGTGCCTGTTCATTCGCAAGCCGAAGATTGCCTGGTCGCTCCTGATCGCGATCAGCTTCACGCTCTTTCTCGGCCAGTTTCTGAGCCAGGCCTACGGCATCGCCCATGGCGTGCCGGTGGGGCTCACCAGCGTCGTCGTGCAGAGCCAGGCGCTGTTCACGATCGGCTTTGCCGCGATCGCATTCGGCGAGCGGCCGACGCGGGTGCAGACGCTGGGTATCGTCATCGCAGCCGTCGGCCTTTTGATGATCTGCGGCACCGTCGGCTATGAGTTCAGCGTCGGTGCCTTCGCCGTACTGATGATCGCGCCGGTCAGCTTTGCAGTCGGCAATATCCTGCTGCGCGGCGCCCGCGGCGTGCCGATGTTCGATCTGTTCGCCTGGTTGTGCCTCGCCACCGCAGTGCCGCTGCTCGCGCTCACTCTGGTCGTCAACGGACCTACGCCGACCTGGCAGTCACTGATTCACATGTCGCTCACCGGCCTCATTTGCCTGCTGGTGATCGGCGCCATCTCCACCAGCATCGCCTATTGGCTGTGGGGCCGGCTCCTGCGCGACTATCCCGCCGCGCAGGTGGTGCCTTTCGCGCTGCTCGTGCCGTTTGTCGGCTCGGCCGCCTCCAGCATCGTGTTCGGCGAGCGGTTCGGGCCGTTGCGGCTGGCCGGCATGCTCACCGTGATCGGCGGTATCGCGGTGATGGTGCTGGCGCGGCGTCCGCAAGTCTTGCCGAAGACCGTGTGAGGTGAATATGACCTACTCGCTCTTCTATGCCTTCCTCGCCTTCATGGCCGTGATGTATTTCACGCCCGGGCCGAACAACCTTATGCTGCTGTCCTCAGGGCTGACCTATGGCTTCCGGCGCTCCATCCCCCACATCGCCGGCGTCGTCATCGGCTTCGCCTTCATGGTTGCAGCGGTCGGCCTCGGGCTCGGCACCGTGTTCCTGGCTTATCCGATCCTGCAGACCATCTTGAAATATGCCGGCGCCGCCTACCTGCTCTACCTGGCCGCAGTGATCGCTTTCTCGGGCCCGGCCAAGCCGGGCGAGGGGGATGGCCGCGGCCCGATGACCTTCTTGGGCGCCGCGATGTTCCAATGGATCAACGCAAAGGGGTGGGTGATCGTAATCGGGACCATCACCGCCTATGCGGCCATCGCCCAATTCCCGCTCAACATCGCGATCCAGACGCTGATCAGTCTCCTCGTCGGCACCGTCTCGACCGTGGTCTGGGCCTTTTTCGGTACCGCACTGCGGCCGGTGCTGACGTCCGAGCGGCTGGTCCGTACCTTCAACATCCTGATGGCGATCCTGCTTCTGGCATCGCTCTACCCCGTCTTCATGGATGCATGATGCCGCAGTTTTCCATGCAGAAACGGGTTTCCTTCGGGCGGCGAAATGCTCTAGACAGCCCCGGAAATCCGCAATTCTCACCGTCCGAGACCTGACCAACGGCCGATTCTGGCCACCTGAACGAGGAAACGACCATGCGTGTTTATTACGATCGCGACGCCGACCTGAACCTGATCAAGGGCAAGAAGGTCGTCATCGTCGGCTACGGCAGCCAGGGCCACGCCCACGCGCTGAACCTGAAGGACTCCGGCGTCAAGGACGTGGCCATTGCGTTGCGCAAGGGTTCGACCTCGGCCAAGAAGGCGGAAGCTGCCGGCTTCAAGGTGATGGAAGTCGCCGAGGCCGCCAAATGGGCCGACCTCGTCATGATGCTGACCCCGGACGAGCTCCAGGGCGACATCTACCGCGAGCACCTGCACGACAACATGAAGAAGGGCGCCGCCCTCGTGTTTGCGCACGGCCTCAACGTCCACTTCAACCTGCTCGATCCGCGCGCCGATCTCGACGTACTGATGATCGCGCCGAAGGGCCCCGGCCACACCGTGCGTTCGGAATATCAGCGCGGCGGCGGCGTGCCCTGCCTGATCGCGATCGCCAAGGACGTCTCGGGCAATGCCCATGACCTCGGCCTGTCCTACGCCTCCGCCGTCGGCGGCGGCCGTGCCGGCATCATCGAAACCACCTTCAAGGAAGAATGCGAGACCGACTTGTTCGGCGAGCAGGTCGTGCTCTGCGGCGGCCTGGTCGAGCTGATCAAGGGCGGCTACGAGACCCTGGTCGAAGCCGGCTACGCGCCGGAGATGGCCTATTTCGAGTGCCTGCACGAGGTGAAGCTGATCGTCGACCTGATCTATGAAGGCGGCATCGCCAACATGAACTACTCGATCTCCAACACCGCGGAGTACGGCGAGTACGTCACCGGTCCGCGCATCGTCACCTCGGAGACCAAGGCCGAGATGAAGCGCGTCCTCAACGACATCCAGTCCGGCAAGTTCGCCCGCGACTGGATGCTCGAGAACAAGGTCAACCAGACCTCGTTCAAGGCGACCCGCGCCAAGCTCGCCGAGCACCCGATCGAGGAAGTCGGCGCGAAGCTGCGCGACATGATGCCCTGGATCAAGAAGGGCGCGCTGGTCGACAAGAGCAAGAACTAAGCAGCCGTCGTCGCGACACGGCGCATCGCTTGCGCCGTTTCGCGACACGAGGGGCGAAACCACAAGCTTCGCCCACAAAACCAATTCTTAAACGTTCGCGACTATATCTGAGCGAGATCGCAAACAGTGGTCTCGCTCTTTTCATTTCGCGCGAAGCATTGCTGCTTCATTCAGATTCTTCGCGAGTTGAAGCGCAGTCCGAGCCCGAAGAACTGACGCTTAAACCACATTCTTGATCTCGCGTCGGTTCTCAAGATTTCGCGCACAGTTCCGAACGCCGAAACGCCTGCGTCTTCAGCCTCAAGGATTCGGCTCTTCATCTGCATTCTCATTGTGCGATTGATCGCGCGTTGCGACGCTCGTGTGCCGCTTCACCCTAAGAAGCGACACCTACGGCGCTTTCTTGCGGATGCCGGCTCCTGCAAAAGTCGACCCCGGTGCGCAGCCCTAGAACCATGCGGCATTGCCTACCCTGTCGTCCTCCTCCATGATCCCGGGAACTCGTTGGGGGAAACACATGCGATCCGTCGTCATCACCGGCGCGTCCACAGGCATCGGCTGGGCCATTGCCAAATTGCTGATCGATCGGGGCTTCGCCGTCTTCGGCAGCGTCCGCAAGCAGGCGGATGCGGATCGGCTCAAGACCGAGTTCGGCGCCAGCTTCACCCCGCTGCTGTTCGACGTCACCGATGAAGCCGCGGTGCTGGCCGCCGGGCGACAGGTTCGCGAGGCGCTCGAGGGCGAGACGCTGGCAGGCCTCGTCAACAACGCCGGCGTCGCGGTCGCCGGTCCCGTGCTCGAATTGTCGGTCGACGACTTCCGCCGGCAGATGGAGATCAACGTCATCGGCCCGGTCATCGCGACGCAGGCCTTCGGGCCGCTGCTCGGCGCCGACCCGTCGCTGAAGGGGCCGAAGGGCCGGATCGTGATGATCAGCTCGGTCGCCGGCAAGAACGGCAATCCGCTGTCGGCGCCCTATTGCGCCTCAAAGCACGCCATCGAGGGATTGTCGGAGAGCTTGCGCCGCGAACTGATGCTGTTCGGCATCGACGTCATCATCGTCGCCCCCGGCGCGGTGAAGACGCCGATCTGGAGCAAGGCCGAGCAGATCGATCTTTCGGTCTACCAGAACTCGCCTTATCTGCCGGCGCTAAACAAGGTCATGGCGTTCATGATGAAGCTCGGCGAGACCGGGCTGCCGGCCGAGCGGATCGCCGAGGTCGTTTTCGAGGCGCTCACGGCTGCGAGGCCCAGGGTTCGCTATCAGATCACCCCGGACCGCATGCGGCATTTGATGACGGCAACGCTGCCCAAGCGCGTGGTCGACCGCATCATCGCCAAGCGCCTCGGGCTGCTCCCACTGGGCTGACCGACGTTCAGCCCGCCTCGGCCGTCCGTCCGCGCGGACGAGCGGCCATTGCGACCAGGCGCAGCGTCATCACGGCGATCAGCGGAATGAGAAACGCGGCATAGAACGGCATCGTCGGCACGCGCATGCCGAACGACACCATGAACTGGAACCAGAGATAGTAGCCGCCCGTGAGGTGCAGCGCGCGCCAGGCGCGGGGCCCGAGCCCCGCGGCGGTGCGGTCGAACGAGGTTGCACTCATGGCGATGATGAAGCCATAGCCGATGCCGCCGAAGATGTAGGAGGCTGCCGAGGTGGCCTCGGCAAAGCCGGCGGTGTCCATCTTGGCGAACGCGACGATCGCAACCGCGTGGATGGTGTGGGAGGCAGCGAAGCTCAAGCCCAGATAGCGGCGGTTGCGCCACTGCCAGCGCGTCCAGGCATTGGGCCACAGCCGCGCCAGCGCCGCGGCACTGAAGGCAAGGCAGAACAGCAGCAGCGAGCTTCGTGCCGTGAAGCGGATCACCATCCGCACGCCGTCGACCTCGAACTGCCGCATCGAGGCGATCCACAGGCTGAGCACGATCAGGCTCAATGCGAATGCGGCAAGCAGCCGCCAGCCTTCAAACCAGCTTTGGCGTTCTGACATGGCGATTACCTCTTCTATGTAATCATCGATTACATTCCGTTCGGTTGCGCGGTCAATGGTGTAATCGCTGCTTACATTCACGTTCGGGTGATGCTAGGAAGCGCCATGTCCTCCCGACAGCCGGCCAAGCCGCGCGCTCGCCGCAACACCTCTGAAGTCCGGCCCTATCACCACGGCGATCTCCGCCGTGTGTTGATCGATGCCGCGCTGCAATTGGCGGCGGAGGGGGCTGAAATCTCGGTGCGCGAGGCCGCACGCAGGGCCGCGGTTTCTCCGGGGGCACCGTTCCGGCACTTTCCCAACCGCGCCGCCTTGATGGCCGCAGTGGCCGGGGAGGCGCAGCGGCGCTTTCGTGCCGAGATCGAGGTGGCGCTGGACCAGGCACCGGCCGCCGACCCGTTCGGCCGCTTCCGGGCCTTCGGCCTCGCTTACCTGCGCTGGGCGATGCGAAATCCCGCGCATTTCGAGATCATCTCCACCGGGCGCTATTTCGCCCACGGCAGCTCGGCGGAGCTGACGCGCGATAACGCCGAACTGATCGCGCTGACCGAGGGAATACTGACCGAGGCGGCAAAGCAGGGCCTGCTGCGGTCGGCCGACCTCAAGCGGATCCAGATCGCCGGCCGCGCCCTGGTCTACGGTTTCGCCCGAATGAATCTCGATGGCCACTTTCCGCGCTGGGGCGTGGAGGCGGGCGAGATCGAGCGGATGGCGGAGGGAGTGATCGACCTGTTCATCGCCGGGATCGCCAAGCCATAGCGCGACGTGCGGCCCTTCGCCCGCTGCTGACATTAAGCGAAGGTCGGCCGCTCACACGCGTTGCTTGTCCGGAACCGTTCAATTACAGTTTTATGACACGGTGCAGGCCTTCCGGCTGCGCCGAACGCCGCAGGCCCGGTCACCGGCTCGGCATCACCGTGCCGGACCAGCTGTTGCGTGTCGTCGATGGCGTCCGCGCCCAATCCAGGTCCTTCTGCCACGACCACCGTGCTGGCGAGCGTCGCCGCGCTCGGCGTTTGGCGACTGCTCGCGGTCGCCGCGCCCCATCTTGCAGCGCTCGCGCTCATGTACGAGACCGAGACGGATTTCGGCGCGCGGCTGTCCTTCGCTCTCGCCTGGGGCATCCTCAACTTCTTCTGGATCGCGCTGCTGCGGCGGCCGGCGCTCTCGGGTGCGCTGTCGCTGACCATGGTCGTGGTGCTGGTGCTGCTGTCACGGCTGAAGCACGACGTCGTGCAGATGACGGTCAATTTCATCGACCTGATGATGATCGACCGCGACACCGTGGCGTTCCTGTTCACGATCTTTCCGAATTTGCGCTGGTCGGTGATCGGGGCCGGCCTCGTCACGCTGCCGCTGATGTATGCGCTGTGGTGGCTGGATCCGTTCCGCATCCGCAGGCTGCCGGCGCTCGCCTCCATGCTCGCCTGCCTCGCCGCACTGGTCGGCTATTCGCTCTATCATCCGGACGAGGCCTGGCGCGGCTATTACGACGACGGCTATCTCTCGAAATTCTTCCGTTCCGGCGTCAGCGCGGTCTCCGATTTCGCGCAATACGGCTTCATGGAGTCGGGTGCTTCGACCAACGAACGGCTCAACATGCCGCTGGTCGATGCCTGCCATCCCGCCGGCCGCCGGCCGAACGTCATCATGATCCATGATGAATCGAGCTTCGACATCCGAGCCGCGCAGGGCATCAAGGTGCCGCCGGGCTATGGCAGCCATTTCAAATCCTGGGATGGCAAGGAGCGCGCGTTTCTGGCCGAGAGCAACGGCGGTCCGAGCTGGTTCACCGAATACAACGTGCTCGCAGGGCTTTCCTCGCGCTCGTTCGGCCGCTTCGCCTATTTCGTGACGCGAATCGCAACGGGCCGTGTCGAGCGCGGCCTGCCGCTGGCGCTGCGCCGCTGCGGCTATGACACGATGTCGCTCTATCCCGCCTATGGCGGCTTCATGGCTGCGCGCAGCTTCCAGATGACGACCGGGATCGAACGCTTCCTCGATTCCAGGGATCTCGGCGCCAAGGATGTCGAGCCGGATAGCTTCTTCTACGACAAGGCGCTCCGGTTGATGGGCGAGCGGACGCCGAACAAGCCGCTGTTCACCTTCATCTATCTCGGCGCCAATCATTTCCCCTGGGAGACACGCTTCCGCCCCGATCTGCTGCCGAACTGGCGCGCACCGGGCAATGTGCCGTCCATCGACGAATATCTGCGCCGGCAGGCGATGAGCGTCGAGCAGTACAAGGCATTCCTCGCGGGCCTGAAGAAGAATTTTCCGGGTGAGCCCTTCCTGATCGTGCGCTACGGCGATCATCAGCCGGAATTCGCGCCTGCTATCCTCGAGCCGGGGCTCGACGAGGGCGCTCTCGGCAAGAGGCTCGACGCCTACGACCCGCGTCTCTACGCGACCTATTACGCGATCGACGCCGTCAATTTCGAGCCGGTGAGGAGCGAAGCGGTGATGGACACGATCGACGGCCCGTATCTGCCGCTGGTCATCCAGGAAGCCGCTGGCATCCCGCTCGATCCGTCCTTCGCCGAGCAGAAGGAGATCATGCTCCGCTGCAAGGGCATCTTCTACGGCTGCAAGGATGGCGCCGAGGCGCGCCGGCTGAACCGGCTGCTGATCAATGCAGGGATGATCAGGGGGCTGTAGCCGTCCTACGGCTTGCCCACCTTCCCCCACAGCCACTTCGCCACCGCATCCGGCGATGAATTCGCGTCGTTGCCGGCGGCGCGTAAATTGGCTTCGCGCATGGTCGCGATGTCGATCTTGCCGAGCAGCGGCTTCAGCGCGGCCTGCAGCCGCTCGTCGCCGGCGCGCTTCGGGGCCAGCAGCAGGATCGCATCGTAGGGCGGGATCGCGTGCCTGGGATCGTCGAGCGCGACGAGATCGTATTTTGCGATCAGCCCGTCGCTGGTGTAGCCCGCGATGACATCGACCTCGCCGCTGGCGACGGCCGCATACATGAAGTCCGGCTGCATCTGACGCTGGGCGCGGAACGTGAGGCCATAGGCCTTTTGCAGCGCCGCCCATTCGGGCCGCGAGAAGAACTCATAGTCGCCGGCGATCGACAGGGTCGAAGCATGCGCGGCGAGATCGGCGATGGTGCGGATGCCGAGCGCCTCGGCGCGCTTCTTCGGCATCACCAGTGCATAGGCGTTCTCGAAACCGAGCTCGCCGAGCAGCGTGATGTTGTCCTTGGCGAGCGTTGCTTGCAGCTCCGCCAACAGTTCTGCGCGCGGCTTGATGTCGGTGCGGTGAAGCTGATTGGCCCAGAGCGTGCCGGAATAATCGACGTAGAGATCGATATCGCCCGCTTTCAACGCCTCGAAGATCACGCTCGAGCCGAGACCCGATCGTGCCGTGGTGGACAGGCCGGCTGCCTGGAGGCGGTCCCTGAGCAGGGCCGACAGCACATATTGCTCGGCAAACGTCTTGGCGCCGACCGCGTATCCCGACGATGAACGTCCCATCGTCGGCACCAAAGTCGCAGCCACCAGCGCGAGGATGCCGGCGACACCGAACACACTACGCACGCGGCTGCGGCGGCGCAGTCCGTTTTCGACCAGTGCAAGCAGCTGATCGACGGCGAGCGCCAGCAGGGCCGAGGCAAAGCAGCCGAATAGCACGAACACCCAGTTCTGGGTCTGGAGGCCGGCAAAGATATAGTTGCCGAGGCTGGTCTGCCCGATCGGGGTCGACAGCGTCGCAGTACCGATCACCCACACTGCGGCGGTACGGATGCCCGCCATCATCACCGGCAGGGCCAGCGGCAGTTCGACCATCACGAGCGACTGCCGCGCCGTCATGCCGACGCCTTTCGCAGCCTCGATCAGCGCGGGATCGATGCCGTTGAGGCCGGTGATGCCGTTGCGCAGCACCGGCAGCATCGAATAGAGCGCGAGCGCCAGCATCGCCGGCAGGAAGCCAAACGCCGAGAACGAGACGCCGAACCAGGCCAGCGTCAGCGAGGCCGCGAGCAGCAGCAGCGGATAGAACAGCGCGAGCAGCGCCAGCCCCGGCACGGTCTGGACGATGCTCGCGAGCGCGAGCAAGATGGCGCGTGGTGCCGGGCGGTTGCGCGTGATGATCGCGAGCGGCAGGCTGAGGATCAGGCCGAGCGCAAGTGCGGCGAGGCTCACCCGGACGTGGTTGCCGAGATAGTCGGGCAAATGCGCCAGCGCCTCGCCCCAGCGCGGATCGGTGAACAGGCTCATGCCGCACCACTCTGCGGCAACAGCGCGTTCAACCGCTCGACCTGGCGCCGCGGCGTCCGCAGCAGCTCCAGCACGTAGGCGTCGCTGCTTCTCGATAGCTCTGCCGGTGTGCCCTGCGCGAGCAGCTTTCCGCCGCGCATCACTGCGATGCGGTCGGCCAGCAAGATCGCTTCCGTCATGTCGTGGGTGATCATCACGGTGGTCAAGCCGAGCCTGCGATGCAGCTCGCGAAAATCGTCGCCGAGCACATCGCGGGTGAGGGGATCGAGTGCGCCGAACGGCTCGTCCATCAGCACGATGCGGGGCTTTGCCGCGAGCGCCCGCGCCACGCCGACACGCTGGCGCTGGCCTCCCGAGAGCGCATCCGGCAGCCGGTCGCGATGCGCGACCCGGTCGAGCTGTACGAGCTCCAGCAGCTCGTCGACCCGCGCTGCGATGTCCGCTGCCGGGATGCCGAGCAGTTTTGGCGTGATCCCGATATTGTCGGCGACGCTCAGATGCGGGAACAGCCCGCCGCTCTGGAAGACGTAGCCGATACGGCGCCGCAGCGCGACCGGATCGAGCGATCGCACGTCGTCGCCCTCGACGGTGATCGTGCCGCCATCCGCCTCGATCAGGCGGTTGGCGAGCCGCAGCAGCGTCGTCTTGCCCGAGCCCGAGCCGCCGACGATCGCCACAAACTCGCCTTCGGCGATGTCGAGTGACACGTCGTCCACGGCATTTGTCGGGCCGAAGCTCTTGGTGACCTGGGCATAGCCAATCATCGGCCTGGACGGCATCGGTCGGGGGCTCACTGCGCTGACCCGCCCGTGGAGGGAGGGGATGACGGGGCCCATGCGTAGCACGCTTGGCGGCTTGATTGAACTTGGCCCCGCGAGCGGCTAAGGCATCGGGCCAAGTTCGGAGGGAACACATGACAACGCCCACGGCAGTGGCGCTGGAAGATGCCAAGGTTGCGTTCCGGCTGGGGGACGGGCGGGTCTATACCGCGGTGGAGAATGCCCATCTCACGGCCGCGCAGGGCGAGTTTGTCGCCATCGTCGGCCCCACCGGCTGCGGAAAATCGACGCTGCTCAACGTTGCGGCAGGGCTGCTGAAGCCGGCTGCCGGGAGCGTCAAGATATTCAACCAGCCGCTCGCGGGGCTGAACCGGGACGCCGGCTATCTGTTCCAGGCCGATGCGCTGTTCCCATGGAAGACCGCTCTGGACAACGTCGCGATCGGGCTCGAAGTCGGGGGCACGCCGCGCAGCGAGGCGCTGCCGCGGGCGCAAAAGTGGCTGACCTCGGTCGGCTTGGGCGCCTTTGCCGGCCGCTATCCGCACATGCTCTCGGGCGGTCAGCGCAAGCGCGTGGCGCTGGCGCAGGTTTTGATCCGCGATCCCAAGATACTGCTGATGGACGAGCCGTTCGGGCCGCTGGATGCGCAGACCCGGCAGGTCATGGGCAACCTCCTGCTCGACCTCTGGAACGCCGACCGCAAGGCCGTGCTGTTCGTCACCCACGACCTCGAAGAAGCGATCGCGCTCGCCGACCGCGTCGTGATCATGTCGGCGGGGCCGTCCTCCCGCATCATCGGCGACTGGCGCGTGAGCTTGCCGCGCCCGCGCGACATTTTTGAAGTGCGGCTGGACAAGGAATTCCATGCGCTTCATCGCGAGATATGGAGCGTGCTCAAGGACGAGGTCATGAAGGGCTATGCGCAGTCCACGCAAGCGGCGGAGGCGGTCTGATGTCGCGCGTCACGCTGCTTGCGCTGCAAATCCTGGTCGCAATCGTCTGCCTCGTGCTGTGGCAGTTGCTGTCGACCGTGCCCGTGTTCGGCAAGATCCTGCTGCCGCCGTTCTTCTTCTCCAACCCGGTCGATGTCTTCGCCCAGATCGTCAAATGGTTCGCGTCCGGCGTGATCTGGAAGCATCTCGGCATCACGCTGACGGAGTCGATCCTGGCCTTTGTGATCGGATCGGCCGGCGGGGTGCTGATCGGCTTCTGGTTCGCGCGCCAGCCGCTGGTCGCCGCCGTGTTCGATCCCTACGTCAAGATGGTCAACGCGCTGCCGCGCGTCGTGCTGGCGCCAATCTTCGCGCTGTGGCTGGGGCTGGGCATCTGGTCCAAGGTCGCGCTCGGCGTGACGCTGGTGTTCTTCATCGTGTTCTTCAACGTCTATCAGGGCGTCAAGGAAGTCAGCCGCACCGTGCTCGACAATGGTCGCATGCTCGGCATGAGCGAGCGGCAGTTGATGCAGCACGTCTATTGGCCGTCGGCGCTGTCGTGGATGTTCTCGTCGCTGCACACGTCGGTCGGCTTCGCCGTGGTCGGCGCGGTCGTCGGCGAATATCTGGGATCGGCGGCGGGGCTCGGCTATCTCATTCAGCAGGCCGAAGGCATATTCGACGTCGCCGGCGTGTTCGCCGGCATGTTCGTGCTGTCGGCCTTCGTGATCCTGATCGACTATGGGGTTACGCTGGTCGAGCGAAGGCTGTTGGTTTGGCGACCGACAGTGGACGGGCGCGGCTAGGCTTGCCTGATCGGGCCCGCGCATCGGCGCGAGCCCGATGGCGCGAACGCTCAGTCCAGCAGCTTGGTGTCGTCGGGCGCCTGCGGCGGTGTCTTGATCGCGATGGCCTTGACCTGTCCGCTGATCGGCTTGGTGCCACCATGCGGCGTCCCCTTGGGGATGATGACGAGGTCGCCAGGCTTCACCGTGACTTCCTTTTCGCCGAACCAGATCGTGCCGGTGCCCTCCAGAATGTACTGGATCTCGTTGGTGTTGGGATGCATGTGCTTGGGCACATTGCCGACCTGGATCGACACGGTGGCGCCATCGGCGACCATGAACGTCTTGGAGCGATAGCCGACATTGTTGGCAGCCCCGAGCGCGTCGCCCTCCATCTCGCCGGTGTGGATGATCTGCGGAGTGATGTTCTCGGCGGCCAGCGCCGGCCGCATCAGGTGGGTTACGCCGCATCCGGCGGCAAAAGCGGTAGCGATCGACAGCCCGATTGCAAGGCGATTCATGGATGATCCTCCCCATCAAGATTTGTTCTTGTGGGCTCATGCTATTGCGCCGAAAGGCGGATGACCAGTGCACTTAGGCAGTCCTTCTCAAGCCAGTCCCGCTGCTCTATGGTGCCGCCAGCCGAACGGAGGAAACCAATGAAGAACACGATTGCCAGGCTCGCCGGCGCGCTGCTCGCGCTGACGCTCACCACCGGTCTCGCCGCGGCGCAAAGCAAGGTCACCATCGCCATCGGCGGCGGTGCCTGCCTGTGCTATTTGCCGACGGTGCTGGCCAAGCAGCTCGGCGAATACGACAAGGCCGGTCTCAATGTCGAGCTCGTCGATCTCAAGGGCGGCTCGGACGCGCTCAAGGCCGTGCTCGGCGGCAGCGCCGACGTGGTCTCCGGCTATTTCGACCATTGCGTCAACCTCGCCGCCAAGAAGCAGGAGCTTCAGGCCTTCGTGGTCTACGATCGTTATCCCGGCCTCGTGCTGGTGGTTTCGCCCTCGCACACCAACGAAATCAAGTCGATCAAGGATCTCGCCGGCAAGAAGGTCGGCGTCAGCGCGCCCGGCTCCTCGACCGACTTCTTCCTCAAATACATGCTCAAGAAGAACGGGCTCGATCCCACCAGCGTCGCCGTGATCGGCGTCGGCCTCGGCGCTACGGCCGTGGCCGCGATGGAGCAGGGCCAGATCGACGCGGCCGTGATGCTCGATCCATCCGTGACGGTGCTCCAGGGAAGCCACAAGGATCTGCGCATCCTCTCGGACACCCGCACCCAGAAGGACACGCTCGAAACGTTCGGCGGCGAATATCCGGGCGGCGCGCTATATTCCACCGTGGCCTGGATCAACGGCCACGAGAAGGAGACGCAGGCGCTGACCAACGCGATCCTTGGCACGCTCGCCTGGATCCATTCGCATTCGCCCGAAGAGATCATGGCGAAGATGCCGGAGGAGACGGTCGGCAAGAACAAGGATCTTTATCTCGCCGCGCTGAGGAACACGATCCCGATGTTCTCCGAGACCGGCAAGATGGACCCAAAGGGCGCGGACGCCGTGCTCGCGGTGTTCAGCGTCGGCTCGCCCGAGGTGGCCAACGCCAAGATCGACGTCGCCAAGACTTTTACCAACAAGTACGTCGAGCAGGCCAAGAAGACCACGGGGAGCGCCAAATAACTGACGCGAAGGTGTGGTCAACAGGGGGCATGACGTCACCAATCATTCATCGCGTCACGACGCTTGATCTCGCCGTGCGGCCGATCGTCTGGCCGTTCGCTGAGGAGCGGCGCGCCGAGATCCGGGCCCATTTCGCCGAGAAGCAGCGTGAGCGGCCGAAGATATGGAACGGCCGTGTCCTGCTCGGGCGCGACCCCGTGTTTACGGACGGCCATTTCACTTCGACCTATTTCGAGACCGATTTCGCGAGCTTCCTCGCCTGGCGCGATTGGGGCTTTCCCGACAAAGCCGTGTTCAACGGTTTTGGCATGGGCGCGCTGCGCACCTCCGACGGCGCCTTCGTGATGGGCGAGATGGCTCAGCACACCGCCAATGCGGGCCGCATCTATTTCCCCTCGGGCACGCCCGACCTCGACGACGTCAGGGGCGACACGCTCGACATTTCCGGCAGCGTGGTCCGCGAACTCGAAGAAGAGACCGGCCTGACTGCGGCCGACTACCGGGCCGAACCGGACTGGCACTGCGTCGTCACCGGGCCCACGATTGCAATGATGCAAATTATCAACCTGGACATGCCGGGTGATGTGGCTCGTGCCCGGATCGAAGCCAATTTGGCGCGCGAGGCCGAGCCGGAGCTTTCGGCCATCCATCTCGTGCGCGGGATGAGCGATCTCACGCCGACCATGCCGCGATTTGTCACGGCCTTTATCGAGCAGCAGTTTCCGCCGCGCTGAAGCGCGAGACTTGACATCGCTGCGCTCAGCCCATGTGATGGGAAAAAAAGCAAAAGCAAAAAGAATGCAATGCACAATCATCCAGGGAGGTTTTGATGCGCCTGCGCATGGCTGCCCGCTTGGTACGTGGGCTGTTGGTCGCGATATCAGCGACGGGCCTGGCGGCGTCCGCCCAGGCTCAGGACAAGAAAATCAAGATCGGCGTCGTTTTCGATTTGACCGGACCTCTCGCCGGCGGCGGCTCCGAACTCGGCTATATCGGCGCAAAGATCATCCTCGACCATTTCGCCAAAACCGGCGTCGAGGGCTACAAGATCGAGGCGGTCTATGCCGACGCGCAGAGCAAGCCAGACATCGCCATCAACGAATCCGTCCGCCTGCTGGAGCAGGAGAAGGTGGATATGGTGCTTGGCTTCTTCTCCTCGGCGCAGTGCGTGCCGGTCGCGGCCCGCGTCGAGCAGCTCAAGAAGTTCATGTGGATGACGACATGCATCTCGTCGGCCGTGTTCAACGAGAAGGGCTACAAATATGTATTCCGCCCGCAGGCGAGCGGCGACCAGTTCGGCATGATGACGATGGATTTCATCGCGCAGAATGCCAAGGCGAAGTTCGACAAGGAGCCAAAGGATCTGCGCGTCGCCATCATCCACGAGGACGGCGCTTATGGCGTCGACGTCTCCAGGGGCAACGAGGCCGGCGCGAAGAAGGCGGGCTTCAACGTCGTGATGAAGGAGGGCTATTCGGCCACTGCGCCCGACCTCTCCGCGTTGGTGACGAAACTGAAGCGCGCCAAGCCCGATGTCATTTTCCACACCGGCTACAACCCTGATATCACACTTCTGCTGCGCCAGGCCCGCGAGCAGGGGCTCAGGTTCGGCGCGCTGATGGGGCATGGCGCGGGCTACGGCGTCTATGAGAAGTTGAAGGAAGGCATGGGGGCCGATGCCAGCTACATCTTCAACACCGACCCCATCTCGATCTGGCTTGCCAATCAGAAGACCATGGATCCGAAGCTCCCTGCGGTGATCAAGATGGTCGGTGAGGAGTTCGACAAGATCCGGCCCGGCGTCGCCATCCGTTCCGCTCATGTCGGCATCGGCGCCTCCAACACCTATGTGTTCATGAATGACGTACTGCCGCGCGCGATCAAGAAGTACGGTGGCGTCGATCCAGATGCGCTGCGTAAAGCGGCGCTCGACACCGACATCCCCGAGGGAGGCACCATGCTCGGCTTCGGCGTCAAATTCTACGGCGAGGGGACGCCGATGGCCGGGCAGAACGAACGCTCGTTCCCGGTCGTGATCCAGTACATCGACGATAAATCCTCGGTGGTGTGGCCCAAGAGCCAGGCGCAGCGCGAGGCCGTGCTGCCGTTGCCGAAGGGCACCACCTACAGCAACCAGTAGCGCAAATACTCGGAGCAAGGAGAACAGGACGGTGCTGGAAGTCAGCGGGCTGGTGAAGCGGTTTGGTGGCTTCACCGCCGTCAACAACGTGTCGTTCAAAGTCGGTCAGGGCGAAATCCTCGGCCTGATCGGTCCCAACGGCTCGGGCAAGAGCACGATCTTCAACATGCTCTCCGGCACGCTGGCGCCGACGTCAGGCTCGATTCTGTTCGACGGTTCCGAGACCGCGGGCCTCGCACCGCACCGGATCATCAACAGCGGTATCGGCCGCACCTTCCAGATCCCGCGGCCATTCCGCCGCCTGACCATTTTCGAGAACGTCGCGCTCGCCGGCTTCTACGGCCAGGGCCGCCACAGCCGTGCCAGGGCAGAGGAGGCGGCCGAGCGATCGCTCGCGATGGTCGGGCTGCCGACTGATCGCCATGCCAGCGTCGACGGCTTGGGCGCGGCCGGCCTGAAAAAGCTCGAACTGGCGAAAGCGCTCGCTACCGCGCCAAAGCTCCTGCTGGCCGATGAGAGCCTCGGCGGTCTCGACGAGGCCGAGATGGGGCAGGCCGCCGATATGCTGCGCAACATCCGCGACGAGCTCGGCATCACCATCATCTGGGTCGAGCACATCATGGGCGTCTTGATGCGCGTCGTCGATCGCGTGATGGTGCTCGACCACGGCGAGAAGATCTCGGAGGGCTTGCCGAGCGCGGTTGCCGGCGATCCTCGCGTCATCGAGGTCTATCTCGGCACCGACGCCGAGACCACGCAGGCGGCGGCCGCCGAAGCGCGCCGCCGCGCGGGGGTGCAGTGATGCTGGAGCTTCGCGGCGTCAATGCCGGCTATGGCACCTTCCAGGCGCTGTTCGACGTCGATCTCGACGTCAAGGCGGGCGAGGCCGTCGGCGTCATCGGCCCGAACGGCGCCGGCAAGACGACGCTGATGCGCGTCATCTCCGGTCTGATCCGTCCCTCGCGCGGCGCGATCAAAATGGAGGGTGTCGATGTCGTGGCGACGCCGCCGCACAAGATCGTCAGCCTCGGGATCGCGCATGTGCCGGAGAACCGGCGGCTGTTTCCGCAGCTCTCGGTCGACGACAATCTCAAGATGGGCGCCTTCATGAAGGAGGCGCGCGGCCATTACGCTGAGCGGCTGGAGGTGGTGTTCGACCTGTTCCCGCGCCTGAAGGAGCGCCGCCACCAGATGGCCGGCACCATGTCCGGCGGCGAGCAGCAGATGTGTGCGATCGGCCGCGCGCTGATGTCCAATCCCAAACTCCTGCTGCTCGACGAGCCGTCGGCGGGGCTGGCGCCGGTGGTGGTGCAGCAGGTGTTCGAACTGGTGAAGCGGATCCGCGCCAGCGGGCTGACCGTACTGATCGTCGAGCAGAACGTGCAGCAGGTGCTGAAAGTGGTTGATCGCGCCTATCTGATCGAGGCGGGCACGATCCGCGCGTCCGGCACCTCGGCCGAGATGCTCGCGAGCGACACGGTCAAGGAAGCGTATCTCGGGGTGTGAGGTTCATTCAGGCATGCAAGCAATTCTGGACATTTTCGACATCTATCTGCTGGAGGCTGTGATCAACGGCATCCTGCTCGGCGGCGTGCTGGCGCTGCTCGCGCTCGGACTCAATCTGATCTTCGGCGTCATCGACGTGACCTGGATCTGCTACGCCGAGCTGGTGATGATCGGCATGTACGCCATGTATTTCCTGGTGCAGTCTTACGGCATCAGCTATTTCATCGCCGCGCCGCTCACGATCCTGCTGGTCGCGATTCTTGGCGCGGCGTTGCACTACTTAGTGATCGCGCCGCTGCTCACTGCGCCGCCGATCAACCAGTTGCTCGCGACCGGCGGGGTGCTGTTCGTGCTGCAAAGCTTTGCCACCGTCGCCTTCGGTATCGACTTCCGCAACCTTGGCATCCGCCTGCCGGTGCTCGCTTTCGGCGAGATGCATTTCAGCTACGCGCGGCTGTTGTCCTTTCTGGCTGCGCTGGTCGGCATGGTCGTGGTCTATCTGTTCATGACGCGGACCTTCACCGGCACCGCGATCCGCGCAATCTCGCAGGACCGGCAGATCATGGCGCTGATGGGCGTCGACACCAAGCGCATCTATCTCATCACCTCGGCGCTCGGCGGCGCGCTGGCCGGGCTCGCCGCTTGCCTGCTGGTGCTGCAATACGACGTGCATCCCTTCGTCGGTCTGTCATTCGGACCGATCACCTTCCTGATCTGCGTGCTTGGCGGGCTCGGAAATTTCATCGGCGGCTTCATCGCTGCGTTCGTGTTCGCCGAGATCATCTCGCTTGGCGGCCTGTTCTCCGATCTTGAATGGGGCTACGTGCTCGCCTTCGCCTTCTTCATCGTCATGATGTTCATCCGGCCCGCGGGCCTGCTTGCGAGGCGCCGATGATGGGGCAGGGGCGGCTTGCAGCTTGGGCGATTGGA
Source organism: Bradyrhizobium sp. 21 (assembly GCF_023073335.1). Classification (GTDB taxonomy): domain Bacteria; phylum Pseudomonadota; class Alphaproteobacteria; order Rhizobiales; family Xanthobacteraceae; genus Bradyrhizobium. The sequence goes on along the minus strand of NZ_JADPJG010000032.1, from coordinate 204,003 downwards.
TTAGCGGCGCTGGTCGTGCTGCCCTTCGTCTATCGCGATCCCTATCATCTGCACATCCTGGTGCTGATCCTGATCTGGTCGTTCGCCTATACGTCGTGGTCGATGATGGGGCGCTTCGGCCTCGTCTCGCTCGGGCACGGCGGTTTCATGGGGATCGGCGCCTATGTCACCGCACTGCTCTGGAATCATCTGGGATGGTCACCCTGGATCGGCATTCCCATCGGCATGGTTGCGGCCGGCGCGCTGGCACTGATCGTCGGTTATCCCTGTTTCCGCTTTCGTATCACCGGACACTATTTCGTGCTGGTGACGCTGGCGCTCTCCGGCATCGTGCTCCAGGTCATCACGGCGACGCGCGACTATACAGGCGGCTCGCTCGGCTATACGCCCAACCGCGCCTCGGGCAACAAGCTCTGGGCGCTGCAATTCGACGACAAGATCACCTGGTATCTGATCGCGCTCGGGGTCTGGCTTTTCGGCATCGTGGTCTGGCACTGGGTCGACCGCAGCATGGCCCGCTACGCGCTGGAGGCGATCTCGGAGGACGAGGATGCGGCGGCTGCTGCCGGCGTCGACGTCACCGCGGAGAAGCTGAAGATCACGCTGCTCAGCGCGGTGATGACGGCGCTCGCCGGCGCCATCTACTGCCAGTACCAGATGTTCATCACGCCCGACACCGTCAGTGGCATCGCGGTGTCGCTGCAGATGGTATTTGCAGCCATCGTCGGCGGCCTGTTCGTCTCGCTCGGTCCGACCTTCGGCGCCGTCATCACGATTTTGCTGGCCGAGACCCTGCGCATCGGCTTCGGCACCAGGGCGGTCGGCTGGGACAATCTCGTCTACGGCGTCCTGCTCGTGCTTTTCATCATATTCCTTCCGAAGGGCATCCTTGGTAGCCTGCTCGACCGATTGAAGCCGCAACGCAAGGTGCCCCGTACTCATGAGCAAGAAGCCGTCCAAATCGCTCGCCCAGGAACTTGACCGCTACATCACGCCGTTCCGCTACGACGGATCCGGCAAGTTTCATCTCAAGGACCACAGGACCAACGAGAAGGGCGACCTCGACAAGGAGGCGGCACAGGAGATTCTCGACGCCAACAAGAAACGGCTGATCGAGTTTCAGGAGAAGCTGTATGCCCAGGACCGCTGGTCGGTGCTGATCGTGTTCCAGGCCATGGACGCCGGCGGCAAGGATTCCGCGATCAAGGCGATCTTCGAGGGCATCAATCCGCAGGGCTGCGAAGTCAGCGCTTTCAAGGCGCCGAGCAGCAAGGAGCTCGACCACGATTTCCTCTGGCGTCACGCCATCGCGCTGCCCGAGCGCGGCCATATCGGCATCTTCAACCGCTCGCATTACGAGGAATGCCTGGTGACGCGCGTGCATCCGGAGATCCTCGCCAAGGAGAAGCTGCCGCAGAAACTCGTCACCAAGAACATCTGGAAGGAACGGTTCGAGGATATCTCCGCCTGGGAGCGCTACCTCGCACGCAACGGCACCGTGGTGCTAAAATTCTTCCTTAACCTGTCCAGAGAGGAACAGCGCGAGCGCTTCCTGGATCGGCTGGAGATTCCGGCCAAGCAGTGGAAGTTCTCCATGGACGACATCAAGGAACGCGCGCTGTGGCCGCGCTACCAGGCGGTCTACCAGGACATCGTCCGGCACACGTCAACGTCCCATGCACCGTGGTACGTCGTGCCCGCCGACCACAAATGGTTCGCGCGCGTCGTGATCGGCTCGGCGATCGTCGCGGCGCTCGAAAAGTTGGATCTGCGCTTTCCCCGTGCCGACAAGGCCTCGCTGGGAGAGTTCGAGGCGGTGCGCAAGGCGTTGGAGAAAGAAGGGAAAGGAGGCAAGAAGCGGACGAAGTGACAATCCCTTGGTGTCTGAAGCCCACGCGCTGGGGGCCACGGACAAGAAAATCGCGAAAACAACCCCATGCACAGTAGCCGAGGATAGCGAAATCAATGGCTTGACGACCGCAGCGAGCGTCTACGGATTTTACGAAGCCATTTGACCCGTCGGGCAAAACAGGGGCATGATGTCACCATCGCCCCCGTCGCACCCGCTCAATAACCGCGGCCCCACCAGTAGCAGAAGCGCTCGACATTGGCGGGAAGGGCGGTCTCGTAATTTGCCCACTTCTCGTATTTCGGCAGCTTCACTTCCTTCATCGCGGTGTCGAAACACTTGCCGGCGTCGGCGGCCTTCTTCACCTCGGCGGAGAGGTCCTCCATGTAGGCGATGTCGTCCTCGACGTCCTTCTTGGTGCCGAAGCGGCCGCCGGCATAGGGATGGCCGGGGATCATCCGCTCCCAGTCGAGCGAGGCGAGCTTCTTCAGCGAGGCGATGTATTCGACCGGCGAGGCATTATCGGGGATGTTGCGGAATTGAACGGACTCGATCGGCGCGAAGTCGACCACGAACACGATCTTCTCCTTCGGCAGCCGCATCACCAGCGAATTGTCGGAATGGTTGCGGCCGACATAGTTCAGCTCCAGCGTGGTGCCGCCGAGGGTGATGCTCTTCTTGTCGTCCACCAATTGGTCCGGCATGACGATTTCGGCAAGCAGCGAATTCTGCTTCTTCAGCTCGAGCAAGCGCTCCTTGGTCCGGCGGTGTGCGATGAAGGTCGCGCCAAGATCCTTGAACGGCTTGCCGCCGGCGATGTGGTCGTAGTGGTGGTGGCTGTAGACGACGTATTTGATCGGCTTGTCGGTGACCGCCTTGATCGCGTCGATATAGGGCTTTGCGGGACGCAAATACGAGATCGGGTCGGTCGCGATCACGCCCTGCGGGGTCACGATGAACATCGCCTGATGGCCGCCATAGCGGAAGATGTAGACGTTTTCAGTGCCGTCGACCTTTCGGGTAGAGGTCTGCGGCGGGGTCTGCGCGAAGGCCGGTCCAGTCAGGAGAGCCGTGACCACGGCGATGCAAAGTGATGCTTTCATTTCTGGCTTTCTGGAAAAGGATGGAAGGCGGGAACGGCGGATGGACTCTCCGACAGAAACGCTGTCGAAGGGAATTTATTCCATGGTCCGCTGCGGCCAATCTGTCGCAGTGGGATGGAACGCGTCCTCAAATGTGATCCCTCGGGCAATCGATCCCGCTTGACAGTTTTGTGTCACGGGAGGAGCATGGCAATGGTCGCAAACAAGCGACGCGCAACGTCCACCTCATGAGCAAGGGGAGGTCTATGACACCACCTCCGCAGACCCAGCCGCGTTAAGTGCGATGGAGCTCGTTCGGACTATCGCATAGCGGCAGAAACCGCGAACGGCACGCCGGGACAAGGTTTAGCGGGCTGCATCAGTGTGGCAAAGCCCCTACCTTCCCGGCGCTGTATTTTGCATCACACCGATCGTGTCGGATGGCCGCGACGAGGCCGCCGCGACCGTGTCTTTGACATTCTGATTCTCCCTCCTCCTCGCCGTCATTCCGGGCCGACTCCCGGAATGACGGGAGAGATTTTGCGCCTATCGCATTGAATTGATGTGTTTCGGCGCCGCTGTGCCCGCGGTTCCCGATCCTGCGCTGCGGCAAATGCCAAGAGAATGTCGTCTCGTTGGCCCACTTCCGACACAGCGCGGGGGCGAATAGCGTCGATCCGACATGACGCAGTGCTTCGGCGGTGACCCGGCTCCGCCGGCGCATCGATTGTTTCAGGGAATCCTCGTGTCGCATAAGCTTGCCTCCGCGCTTCTGGCTGCTCTCTTCCTCGCAATCTCATCTCTCCCTGGCGCCCGCGCAGAGCCGGCCGCGTCTGCCGCCAACGGTGCTGCCGCGCTGTCGCCTGACGAAGCCAGGCGCGCGCTGGAAACGCTCCAGGACGACAAGAAGCGCGCACAGATGATCGACACGTTGCGCGCGATCGCGACTGTGTCCGGTCAGCAGCAGGCTGCGCCCGAGCAGAAATCGCCGATCCCGCTCTCGGCCGACGGCCTCGGCGCGCAGCTCTTGCTTACGGTATCGGAGGAGATCGGCGAGATCTCACGCGAGGTCGCTGATGCAGCCCGGACGCTCACGCGCTTCCCGGCGTTCTATTATTGGATCGTGCGGACTGCCAACGATCCCGCCGCCTATAATCTCCTGATCGAGATCGCCTGGAAGGTGGCGCTGGTGTTCGGCTGCGCCCTCTCGGCGGAATGGGTGATCTTCCGGCTGATCCGGCGTCCAGCGGTGTTCCTTGAAGCGCGCGTGCCGCAGACCGCGCATCTGCCTGCGCAGGTGCTGCCCATTGCCGATCCGCCATCATCCGTGGCCACTTCAGGGCCGGAACTGCACAAGCGCCGCCACAGCCTTGCGCGGGCCTGGCAGGTCTTGCTGCGGCTGCCCTTCGTCCTCGGTCGTCTGGTGCTCGAACTGCTCCCCGTGTTCGCCTTCATGGGCGTGGCGACGGCGCTTTTGGGAACCGAGATCGGCGATCCCGCCACCGTCCGCCTTGTGATCCTCGCGGTCGTCAACGCCTATGTTTTCTCGCGCTGGCTCATTTGTGTCGTCCGCGCGGTCGCGGGGCCCTACGGCCTGTTTCCGGTTCGCGCCGAAACCGCCGCCTATATCGAGATCTGGGCGCGGCGCATTGTCGGCGTCGGTGTGTCCGGCATCGCCTTTGCCAATGTGGCGCTGCTGCTCGGCTTGCATCGCGCCGGCTATGCCGCGCTGCTGCGCATGGTGATGCTGGTCGTGCATCTCTTCATCGTCGTCATCATCCTGCAATGCCGCCGACAAGTGGCCGAAGCCATCCGCGCGCCTGATGACCGGCAGGGGATCGCGGCGCGACTACGCAACCGCATCGCGGGCGGCTGGCATTATCTCGCCATCGCGCTCGACCTGGCGCTGTGGGCGGTCTGGGCGCTGAACATCCGCAATGGCTATTCGCTGCTGCTGCAATATTTCGTCGGCACCATCACCGTGGTGCTGATCACGCGCGTCGCCATCATGGTGACGCTGAGCCTGATCGATCGCGGCTTCCGCATCAAGCCGGAGATCCTCCAGCGCTTTCCGGGCCTCGAGATCCGCGCCAACCGCTACCTGCCGCTGCTGCGCAAGATCGTCTCCGGCGTGATTGCCTTCATCGGCCTGGTCGCCGTGCTCGAAGTCTGGGGCGTCGACGCCATCGTCTGGTTCTATGGCGGCCAGATCGGCAGCCGGCTGATCTCGGCGGTGGTGACGATCGCTCTCGCCGCGGGCATTGCGGCTGCGATCTGGGAAGCCAGCAACGCGCTGCTGGACCGCCAGATCAATGTGCTGTCACGCGACGGCCACTACGCCCGCGCCGCGCGGCTGCGCACCTTCCAGCCGATGCTGCGAACGGCGTTGCTGTGCCTGATCGCCACCGTCGTCGGCCTCACGGCGCTGAGCGAGATCGGCGTCAATGTCGCGCCGCTGCTGGCGGGCGCCGGCATCGTCGGCATCGCCATCGGCTTCGGCTCGCAGAAGCTGGTGCAGGATCTCATCACCGGGCTGTTCCTGCTGCTCGAGAACACGGTCCAGGTCGGCGACACCGTCAGCGTCTCCGGGCTATCAGGCGTGGTCGAGAACGTCTCGATTCGCACCATCAGGCTCCGTGCCGGCGACGGCGCCGTGCACATCGTGCCGTTCAGCGCGGTCACGACCATCACCAATGCCAGCCGCGGCGCCGGCAATGCGTCCGTCAGCGTCAACGTCGCCTACAAGGAAGATACCGACCGCGCCGGTCAGATCCTCAAGGATATCGTCGACGAGATGCGGCGCGAGGTGGAATTCCGCAGCCTGATCCGGGGCGATCTCGAGCTCTGGGGCATCGACAAGGTCGACGGCGCCATGGTGTCGATGGTCGGCCAGATCCGCTGCACCGAGGCCGGCCGCTGGCCGGTGCAGCGTGAATTCAACCGCCGTATGAAGCTGCGCTTTCAGCAGAACGGCATCGAGGTCGCATCCGCCACCCAGACCATCCTGATGCACATTGCGCCGCCGGCCGATGGCGCCGTTCATCTGACGCCGCGTCGAGCGGCAGGGTAGTCGCTCCGCAAAATTTCCGACTTGCCTCTGCCCGTCGGGGAGCGTTCACTCCGGCTCCAGCCCGTTGACAACATGCGGGCGGTGAAAAAGCGCGGGAGAGATCGATGCGGGGGCTGTGGGCCGGATTGCGCGGCCATGTATTGCGCGGCCATGTGATGGTCGTCTGTGCCTTGATCGGAAGTGCAGCGTGGACTGCACCAGCAAGCGCCCAGCCCTTCCCATCGCGCCCCATCACCCTCGTGGTGCCGTTCGCGGCGGGCGGTCCGACCGACACGCTGGCGCGCATCCTGTCCGAACGCATCGCCGCCGAATTGCACACAACAATCGTGGTCGAAAATGTTGCGGGCGCCTCCGGCAGCATCGCCGGCGCCCGCGTCGCGCGTGCAACACCGGATGGCACGACGATCACGATCGGTCATTGGGGCACGCATGTGCTCAACGGTGCGATCTTCAAGCTGCCCTACGACGTCATCGCCGATTTCGAGCCGATCGCAATGGTCGCAATGGGGACGCAACTCATCGTCGGCCGGAAGTCGCTCGAGGCCAGCACTCTGAAAGAGATGATCGCCTGGCTGAAGGCCAACCCCGGCAAGGCGACGGCAGGCACAGCCGGCGCCGGCACAGGCGCCCACGTCGCCGGTGTCTTCTTCAAGGAGCGGACCAGCACCGACTTCCAGTTCGTGCCCTATCGCGGCGCTGGGCCCGCCATGATCGACCTCGTGGCCGGGCAGATCGACATCATGTTCGACCAGGCCTCGAACTCGCTGCCGCAATACAGGAACGGCGCGATCAAGGCGTTCGCGGTGACGTCGCCGACGCGGCTCGCTTCTGCGCCCGACATCCCGACCGTCGACGAAGCGGGCCTGCCCGGTCTCTACATTTCCTACTGGCACGGCATCTGGGCACCGAAGAACACGCCGAAGGAGATCGTCACAAAGCTCAACGCAGCCATCGTCGCCGTGCTGGCCGACGCTTCCGTCAAGCAGCGTTTTGGCGAACTGGGGCAGGAGATTCCTCCGCCCGACCAGCAGTCGCCCGCGGCGCTCGGAGCCTTCCAGAAGGCCGAGACGGAGAAATGGTGGCCGATCGTGAAGGCCGCCGACATCAAGCCTGAGTAGCTTCGCGACGTTAACCTATCGTCGCGCGCGAAAATCTCGCTGCGGTGCGAGATCACAATCCGCACCCGAGTTTTCTGCGTCCTTGATCTCAGGGGAGCGCTGGCCGACAATGCTTGCCGTTCAATAAGAAAATCCCTGGGGGAATTCGTGAATAGACCTGCTCGGGTCAGCGCCCATTCGACATCGTCCGATTCCTCGCACGGCATGGCGCTGTTGCGCGATCCCTTGCTCAATAAGGGGACAGCTTTCACCGAACAGGAGCGCGACTCGCTCGGCCTGCGCGGCCTGCTGCCGCCTTGCGTGCTGACGATGGCGACGCAGGTGGAGCGCGTGCTCACCAATCTGCGCACACTGCCGACCGATCTCGAGAAATACGTCGCGCTGAACGCGCTGCACGACCGCAACGAGGCGCTGTTCTTCCGCGTCATCGTCGACAATATCGACGAGATCCAGCCGATTATCTACACGCCGACGGTCGGGCTCGCCTGCCAGAAATACGGCCTGATCTACCAGCGGCCGCGCGGCATGTTCATCTCCTCGCGCGATCGCGGCCAGATCGCCGACATCCTGAAGAACTGGCCCAATCCCGCAAAACTCATCGTCGTGACCGACGGCGAGCGCATCCTCGGCCTCGGCGACCTCGGTGCCAACGGCATGGGCATTCCGGTCGGAAAGCTCTCGCTCTATTCGGCCTGTGCCGGTGTGCATCCCGAGCACTGCCTGCCGATCGTGCTCGACGTCGGCACCAACAACGAAGAGCTGCTGAAAGACCCGTATTATCTCGGCTTGCGCGAGCGGCGGCTCACGGGCGAGGCCTATGACAGCTTCGTCGACGAGTTCATGGTCGCCGCGCGAAAGACCTTTCCGGGTGTGCTGATCCAGTTCGAGGATTTCGCCAATCATTCGGCGTTCAAGCTGCTGCACAAATATCGCGACGAGGCCTGCGTCTTCAACGACGACATCCAGGGCACGGCGGCGGTGGCGCTCGCCGGCCTGTTCTCGGCGCTGCGCGTCAACGGCGGCAAGCTCAGGGATCAGCGCATCCTGTTTCTTGGAGCCGGCGAGGCCGCGACCGGCATCGCCGATCTCGTGACGTCCGCCATGATGGCGGAGGGCGCCTCCGAGGCGGAAGCGCTCCGCCGCAACTGGCTGGTGGATTCCCGCGGCCTCGTCGTCGGCGGCCGTGAAGGCCTGTCCGGCCACAAGCTCCGTTATGCCCATGCCGACCAGGCGCCGATCGCCGACTTCCTCACCGCGATCAAGACGCTGAAGCCGACGGCGATCATCGGTGTCGCCGCGGTCGGCGGCGCCTTCACGCCCACCGTGCTCAAGACGATGGCCAAGCTCAACGAGCAGCCGATCGTGTTCGCGCTCTCCAATCCGACCTCGAAGGCCGAATGCTCGGCGGAGGACGCCTACCGCTATACCGAGGGCCGCGCGCTGTTTGCCTGCGGCAGCCCCTATGACCCGGTGAAGCTCAACGGCCGCACCTTCGTGCCGCGCCAGGGCAACAACTCCTACATCTTCCCCGGTGTCGGCCTCGGCGTCATCGCCAGCCGCTCAAAGCTGGTGACGGACGAGATGTTCATGGCGGCCGCCCATACGCTCGCCGATTGCGTGGGCAAAGACGATCTTGCGCAGGGCAGCCTCTATCCGGCGCTGCCGCGCATCCGCGAGGTCTCGGTCCGCATCGCTGCCGCCGTCGCCGACGTCGCCTATCAGCGTGGGCTCGCGGACGGACCCGCGCCCAACGACGTCAAGGGCCTGGTCCAGTCCCAGATGTACGAGCCGCATTACTGAGCCAAAGGCTCCGGCCGGCCGGGGTTAGGTCAATACTGCGATGCCATTTCAGGTGGAATCGCCGTTGTGCCTCGCGGCCGTATATGCGACATTCTGTAGCGCTACAAGAAACTCAATCCGCAAGGTCAGACACCATGGACGATCGCTTGCCCGACCTGGGCGACCTCGAGCATGAGGTCATGCAATTGGTTTGGGCCCATGGTCCCGTCACGGCTGAAATCGTGCGCGAACGGCTATCACGTCGTCTGAAGGAATCCACGGTCCGCACCGTGCTGCGCCGGCTCGAGGAAAAGGGCTATGCTAACCACACGGTGGACGGACGTACCTATGTCTACCACGCTGCCGAAGAGCGCTCACGCGTTGCGGCCAAGGCGGTCCAGCGGATCGTCGACTGGTTCTGCAACGGCTCGATGGAAGAAGTCCTCGTCGGCATGGTGGACAATGCGATGCTCGACCAGCAGCAATTGCGAACGCTGGCCGACCAGGTGGCCAAGGCGAAGAAGGCGAGGGGAGTGAAGAAAGAATGATCGCAACTCTGGCGGAGGCGGCACTGCGCTCCCTTGTGCTGGGAGGCGTCGTCTGGTTCGGTCTCAATTTGTTTCGCGTGCGCAATCCGCACGTCCACATGACGGCGTGGGTCGTCGTGCTGCTGGCGTCGCTGGCGATGCCTTTCGTCATGCATTGGCCGACGCTCACGATCACGCGGTTGCCTCTGCCGGTGTCCATGCCGGACGATTTTCTGCCGGCCGACATGTCGATGCTGGAGACGCCGCAGCCGGTCTTGCCGACCGCGCCCGGCGCGGCCATTGCGCCGCCGGCGAAGAGCGGGCTCTCGATCAATTGGTGGCTGGTCGCCACCATCGTCTATGCCAGCGTCGCTGGCTTGTTGCTGCTGCGGCTCACGATCGGTCTCTGCTTGACCTGGCGTCTGGCCCATGCGGCAAAGCCGATGCAGGGCCCGCAGATGATCGACGCCGATGTGCGTGTCAGTCGCGACGTCGGTGGTCCCGTCACATTCGGCTCGACCATTCTGGTGCCGCCGCAATTTTCCGGCTGGGACGCGAAAAAGCGCCTCGCGGTGCTCGCGCATGAGGGCGCGCATGTCGCCAACCGCGATTTCTACGTTCTGTTGCTCGCTTCTCTCAACCGCGCGGTGTTCTGGTTCAGCCCGTTCTCGTGGTGGCAGCTCGCGCGTCTTGCCGAACTCGCCGAGATCATCAGCGACGCAGAGGCGATCGAGGTGATCGACGACCGGCTGTCCTATGCGGAAATCCTGCTCGAGTTTGCGAGCATCGTACAGCCGCGACCGGTCGAGCTTGCAATGGCGCGGGCCTCGACCGTACGCGCTCGTGTCGAGCGCATCATCGCGGCGGCCGCCATGCCCGTCGCGGTCGGTTGGCGCAAGCGGCTGTGGATTGCGGCCGCGATCGCACCGGTCGTGATCGTGTCCGCCGGCATGATCGCCTATCGCACTCCGGATCCGGCGCCTCTCGCCGCGGATACCGGAGAGGTGCCGGCCCAGCATTACCGTCCCTTCGTCAATTTCTACGCCATGGGTCCGGCCTCCGTGTTCGCCATTTTCCGCGAGGGCGATGATCTCTACGGTCAGCTCACCGGGCAGCGTAGATTGCGTCTGACGGTCGGCACTGATGGGACGGCATCCTACGCGGCCTCGTCCGGCGAGATCACGTTCCCGCTCGATGCGGAGCGTCGCTCCTCCGAGCTGACGCTGCATATGAATGGCCGCGACGTGCGCGCGGTCCGCGTTGCCGAGATGCCGACTGCGACTGCCGATCAGGCATCGCTCGATCAATATGTTGGCTGGTACAGGGTCGCGCCGAACCGCGTGCTCACCGTGCGGCGCGACGGCGATCGGCTTCAGGTGCGGGAGACCGTGCAAGGCCGGGCCACGCTTCTCGCCGAAGGCGCGGATGTCTTCTCGATCCATGGCGACAATCTCCTGATCTTCCTGCGCGACGGGCAAGCCAACGTCTCGCGCGTTCTGGTCCAGAACGCGGTCTTCGGCGCGCGCCTCGCGCCGCGGGTGGATGCCGCGGTGGCGCAGGCGATCGAAGCCGATTTCGCTCGCCGGGTCGCGGAAGTTCCGGATCGATTCCGGGAGCAGGTCCCGATGGCCGGCGGCAAGGAGATGATCTTGCACGGGATCGAGGACCTGCGCCGCGGCACGCCGAATTACGATCGCATGAGCGCGCCGCTGGCTGCCAAGATCCACCGTCAGCTCAATGAAACGCAGGCGACATTCGTGGCCCTGGGCGGGGTGGAATCGATCTTCTTCCGCGGTGTCGGCCCCGGCGGCTACGACATCTACGGCGCGAAGTTCGAGAACGGCACCGCCGAATTCCGCCTTCTGCTCGAGCCCGACGGCAAGGTTGGCGACGTGATCTTCCGGGCCGACGGTAATGACGAACTCGGAGGCATCGTGCCTTGCTCGGAGGAGGCCGGCGTGCGTGGCCGCGCGGGCACCTCGCCGATCAGGATCCTGGTCTATAACGAGATGGGCGACGACATCCAGGTCTTCAATCTCGACGCCGACGGCAATCGCAGGATGCAGAGCGTTGTCAGGCCCAACGCGACCTGGGCCTCCACGACCTCCGTGAACAATCCCTGGGTGATTGCCGACAAGGCGGGGCGATGCCTGGAGGTACTGATGCCGGGCCGGCAGACGCGCTTCCACAATGTCGAGGCCTCGAACCTCGGCGTCCGTCCGGGGCGCGCGGCGCGCCGCGCGGTTCCGATCGCCAATGGCGAGGAGATGCTGCGCCGCTATATCGAAGGCGTCGGCAAGGGGCAGCCTGACTACGATCGCATGACGCCGGAAGTGGCCGATATCACGCGTCAGCAGCTTCCGTTCGATCAAGCGATCCTGACGCGATTGGGCACGTTACGCGCGGTCTCGTTCCGCGGTGTCACCGCGCTCGACAGCGACATCTATGTCGCCCAATTCGCCAACGGCTCGGCGGAATGGCGCATCGGCGTCAGGAACGGCACGATCACCAAGATCGCGCTCGGACCAAATTTCTAGGATCGTTGCGGCCGCCCGTCCATCGCGCCGGATGGAGATGCTTCAATCTCCGCTTGCGGGGGTGGATTCTAAGTGCTACGTTATGTAGCATTACGGTTCGTAGCCTCGCGCGGCCTGATGCCGGCAGGCTCGAAAGAATTGGGCGTTCGCCATGAGCAATTCTGCAAAGGCCGAGGCCGTGCTGGCGCTGCATCGTTTCGGGATGGGGCCGCGACCGGGATCGATTGCGGCTATCGGGACTGACCCGCGTGGTGCGCTGATCGCCGAGCTCGACCGGCCGCTGACGCTGACCGCCGCTGCCAATCTTCCTTCCAGCGCAAAGGCGTATCGAACCGTCGCCGATGCCAATGCACGGCGAACGGCGCGCGCCAAGCAGGCGCAGCAGCAGGCCAAGAAGCAGCAGATGGCTGCGGCGCCGGTCATGTCCGAAGACCAAGCGCAGACGCAGGGACAAACGCAAGGTCAGGGGCAGGAGAAGGATGCCGCCGAGATGGCGGCCAAGCAGGCGGCCGACGCCATTCCCGACCCCGGCCGTCCGATCTACTTGCAGGAAGCCAAGCTGCGCACGGAAGCCGCGCTTGCCGCCGATATCGGCTTTGCCGAGCGGCTGGTGTGGTTCTGGTCCAATCATTTCTGCATCTCGGCCAACCGGATCCAGAGCATGTCCGGCGCCTATGAGCGTGAAGCCGTTCGCGCCAATGCGCTCGGCCGCTTTGTCGATCTCTTGCTGGCGGCCGAGGGGCACCCGGCGATGCTGTTCTATCTCGACAATCTGGAATCGATGGGCGCGAACTCGACCGCAGGCATCAACCGCAGCCGCGGCCTCAACGAGAACATTGCGCGCGAGATCATGGAGCTGCATACGCTCGGCGTGCGCACCGGCTACACCCAGGACGACGTCATCAGCTTTGCCAACGTCCTGACCGGCTGGACGCTGGTGCCGCCGGGCGCCGATCCCGAGCATGGCGGCCAGTTCATCTTCAATCCACGGCTCCACGAGCCAGGCGGACAGACCGTGCTCGGCAAGCGCTACGAACAGGAAGATGCCGAGCAGGGCCGCGCGGTGCTGCGCGACCTCGCCGCGCATCCGGCGACCGCGACCCATGTCGCGACCAAGCTCGCGCGCCATTTTGTTTTGGACGTGCCGCCGCCGGCACTGGTCGAGCAGATGGCAAAGACCTTTCGCGATACCGAAGGCGATCTCAAGCAGGTCGCGATCGCGATGGTGTCGTCGGACGAGGCGTGGCGCGCGCCGCCGTCAAAACTCAAGCGTCCGGGCGAATGGGTTGTCGGCATGGCGCGCGCGACGGGCATCACGATCGTCGATCCCGTGCGCTTCACCGGTGGCCAGGAACTGCTGGGCGAGCCGCTGTGGCGTCCGTCCGCGCCAAAAGGCTATCCGGATGACGAGGCGAGCTGGATCGACGGTGTCGGCCGGCGGCTCGACGTCGCCAATAATTTTGCCGAGCGCATCACCGGCATGGCCGATCCGCAAGTGATCATCGAGGACCTCTTCGCGTCCGAGATCGCCCCCGAGGTGAAGCAGGCGGTCGGCCGTGCCGAGAGCCGGCAGCAGGCACTGGCGCTGCTGTTCATGTCGGCGGATTTTCAGAGGAGGTGAGCATGGGCGTCGTCAACCATTTGCCCACGCGGCGCGAGCTTCTCGTCGGTTCGAGTGCGCTGTTCGCATGGAGCCAGATGCCCAGGATCGCGCGCGCCGAAGGGCGCGATCCGCGGCTGCTGGTCATCGTGCTGCGCGGTGCGCTCGATGGGCTCGGTGCGGTCGCACCGGTCGGCGATCCCGACTGGCTCTCGTTGCGCGGCGATCGCGCGCTGGTGCTGGACGGCAAGACGCCGGCGCTGCCGCTCGACGCCTTCTTCGCGCTCAATCCGGCGATGCCGAACCTGCATCGGCTCTACAAGGGCGGCAAGGCCGCGATCGTCCATGCCATCGCGACGCCCTATCGCGAGCGCTCGCATTTCGACGGCCAGGACGTGCTGGAAAGCGGGCTGGTCAAGCCAGGCATGACCAGCTCGGGATGGCTCAACCGCGCGCTGCTCGCGCTGGAATCGGGCGGGCGTGTCGATCCGCGCGGCAGCCGCGCGCTCGGCATCGGCTCGGTGACGCCTTTGGTGGTGCGCGGCTCGGCGCCCGTCATGACATGGGTGCCGCAGAAATTGTTGCCGGCGAGCGAGGACACGCAGAACCGCCTGCTCGATCTCTACCAGCACACCGATCCGAAGCTCGCGACCGTGCTCCAGGCGCGGATGAAGCTCGCTTCGCTCGGCGGCGCGCCTGGCACGGGCGATGCGATGTCGGACGATCCGACATTGATGCCGCCCGGCATTGCGCGTGTCCGCGCTTACTTCGCCGAAGCGGCCGGCACCGCCGCGCGCTATCTCGCCAAGCCCGACGGTCCGCGTGTCGGCGCCATGGGCTTCGTCGGCTGGGACACGCACATCGCCGAAGGCGCGGCTTCGGGCCAGCTGTACAATCTGCTCGGCGCACTCGATGGCGCATTCGCCGCGATCGAGAGCAACATGGGTGCGGCGTGGCAGGAGACGGTGGTCGCCGTGGTCACCGAGTTCGGACGCACCGCGCGCATCAACGGCACGCAGGGCACGGATCACGGCACCGGCACAGTTGCCTTCCTCATCGGCGGCGCGCTCACCGGCGGCCGCGTGATTGCGGACTGGCCGGGCCTGAAGCCGGCGCAGCTGTTCGAGGATCGCGACCTCAAGCCGACCACGGATCTTCGCGCGGTGCTGAAGGGCCTGCTGCGAGATCATCTGAGGGTCGAGGAGAGGGTGCTTGCCGATGCGGTCTTCCCCGGCAGCGCCGACGTCAAACCGATGGGAGGCCTCGTCGGCTGACGGCGCGGCCCTCGCAACCGGATCGGGTCCATGATGTGCACATTGACACAACGGGAGCTCGACTTTCTCGCCAGCCTGAAAACCGGCTGGCGGCGGCTCTATCGCCACGAGCTGATGCGGCTCCTGAAGGGTAACGCCGAGCCAGCCGAGGATCAGACCGGCCCGCCGCCGATCGCCTGGCGCGTCGTCTCGGGTTGATGTCTTCGCGGGGCTGTCTCGATTCAGGACACGCCACTGTGGTGGAATCGTCACAGCTCAACGCGAAACGGCCGCGGCCCTAACCCCGCTTTCCTTCAGCCAAGGTTCTGCCCTCATTGCCCACCGAAACTCTGGCCGTTCGGAGGGCGCATCATGTCTTGCTTTGCACGTGCCGAAACTGCCCGGATTTCGCTGGCAACCTCGAGCCGGTTGTTCCTCGCCATCATCGGTGCCGCATCGCTCGCCGCGTGTGCGCAGTCGCCGGTCGGTCGCCAGAAGGCCGATCTGGCCGGCACCAGCCGGCAGGCCACGGTCGAGCGTCCGCACAGGATGGCGGCACTGCATCCGCGGCCGATCAGCCGGGTGCGAATTCCCGACGGCGACGCGAAGCAGAGCGTCTCGCACGGCGTCGCCAGCTTCTATTCGGATACGGAGACCGCGAGCGGTGAGAGGTTCGACAAGAACGAGTTGACCGCGGCCCATCCCTCGCTGCCGTTCGGCACAAAGCTGCGTGTCACCGATGTCTCCTCGGGTCGCTTCGTGACCGTCAGGATCAACGATCGCGGGCCCTATGTTCGCGGACGCGTGGTCGACATCTCTCCCTCCGCGGCCGAGGCGCTCGGCATGGTCGACAAGGGTGTCACCAATGTCCGGCTCGACGTGGTGCAATAAAGCGCGATTGTCATCGATCCGAGACGCCGTGCTTAACCGGCTGTTAGCCGCCTCTCGCGCACGATGGATACCCAACAATTCGGGACTCCAAATCGGGGCTCCAGATCGGGACTCTTTGGGGGCGGCGTTTGAACACGATCCAGTATCTTGAAGATCAGGCCGCTCGCGCCGAGCGGCTAGCCAAACGGATCACGGATACATTGACGATCGAAAAGCTCCTGACCTTCGCAGGCGAACGCCGACGCGAGATCGAGGTCATCGCCGGCAAGTGCCGACGCGTCTGATTCCCGTAATCCATGCACTGAACGCATTCGTTCTCGTTGCACGATACGCGATCAGCTGTGGCTCTCGACGAAGTCGCTGAGATAGTCGGGCAGCGTCACGCCGTCGATGTCACAGCGTGCCTGGATTTCGCCCGCGATCTCGGTCGAAATATCCTTCATCCAGTGCTCGAGCGTATTGAACGAGATGACCTTGACGGGATCGTTGAAGCAGCCGGCGACCAGCTCGCCGATCGTGGCGTCGAGATCACTTCGCTCGATGCGGAGTTCAGTCGCCTCGTCGAGGCGATCGATCACCACGAAAAGGGTCTGGTCGGCGCCATATGGCACGACCGAGGATGGTACGTCGGCTTCACGCATGTGAGGCACTCACGCCTTTGCTTCCGATCACCCACTAACGGGAAAAACCGGAAGAAGGTTCCTGCGCTCAGCCGGTGCCTTTGCGGGGCATCAGAGAAATTCTCTCAAGCGCGATAGCTCTATGACGTGCTCGGGTGAGAGAATGTCCGTCACCAGCGGCGGCTGCGCCGCCGTGCGGATCTCATAGAGATGCCTGGTCGCCGCCGGCTTCTCCATGAACGCCGCGATGCATGCGTCAAGCGTGCCCTCGCTGACCTGATAGGAATCCCTGTCCGGCAGCCGCTGGTTCGCAAGCGATGGCCATTTATACAGCGCCGCAAGCATACCAAAATCGACCTTCGAATCTCCAGCCACGTCCCCCATCGTCCCGTCTCACGCAAAAGAACCCCAGCACGCTAGCTTGCGTGCCGGGGCCTACACCAATCGCTCATCTCAATGCCACAAGCACCCAACGCAATGACCGGGACATTGTTCCGGGCCAATCGTTCGCTGTCAGCTCGCGGCTGCCGCGATCCTGTGCCCCGGGCTGGTGTGGCCCTGGCCGGTGTCATCGCCGCGGCTGACCTCCGGCGGAAGCCCGGCAAAGCGCCGCAAGGCCTCGGCCATCTGCACCCGGCCGGAGACCCCGGTGATCACCACGTCCACCATCGCAAAGGACGAGTGGAAATGACCGCGGGCCTTGAGTTGCTCGACCGGGACGCCGGCAGCGGCAAGCGCCTCCGCATAGGCGATACCCTCGTCGCGCAGCGGATCGAACTCGCAGGTGACGACGAAGGCCGGCGGCAACCCTGAGACCTTGCCGCGCAGCGGCGAGGCGCGCGGATCGGAGCGGTCGGCCGGCGAGCAGTAGAGGTCCCAGAACCAGTACATCAGCGAGCGGGTCAGGAAATAGCCGGTCGCATTGTCGTTGTAGGAGGGACGATCGAAGGTGCAGTCGGTGACCGGACACACCAGCAGCTGGCCGGCGATCTCCGGGCCGCCGCGATCGCGCGCAAGCTGACAGGTGACGGCCGCGATGTTGCCGCCGGCACTCCAGCCTGCGACCAGCACCGGGCCCGGCTTGCCGCCGAGCTCGGCAGCGTGCTCGGCGATCCAGCGCGTCGCCGCATAGCCGTCTTCGGCTGCGGTCGGGAAACGATGCTCGGGCGCATGACGATAGCCGACGCTGACGAGCATCATGCCGGTCCGCCGCACCATGTCGCGGCAGAACGGCTCGTCCGACTGCTCGTCGCCGAGCACCCAGCCGCCGCCGTGGAAATAGACCACGACCTGATGCGGCCCCGGCGCTGCGGGCTTGTAGATACGATAAGGCAGCGGGCCGTCGGTGCCTGATAGCGTGCCGTCGACGATGTCGCCGATCGGCCGTCCTGCCGGGCGGCCCTTGTTGAATTCGTTGACGAAGGCGCACGCGCCTTGCGCGCCCATCGACTCGATCGGCGGGAGGTTCAGCGATGCGAGCAGGTTCAGCACGAGCCGCACATCCGGCTGCAGCCGCACCACCTCGCCGTCATTGCATTGTGCGGCGATATCGGGGCCGGTGAGCTTGAAGCCGAGCATGCCGCGGCTGACGACCTCGTCGCAGATGCTGCGATAGGGGCCGACGCCACCGGTGTAAGGCATCAGGCCCTGCACCTTGCCGGGTACGTTGGCGCCCGTGTACCAGGTGTTGGCGAGGCGGTGTAGCGTCACCATCGAGCAGTCGGTCATGTGCCGGCCCCAGCCGGCCTGCGCCGTCTCCGTCGGCTCGATCGTGGTGAAGCCGGCGTCGCGCAGCGCCGCGAGGCGGTCGACGACCCAATCGACATGCTGCTCGATCGACACCGCCATGTTCGACAGCACCGACGGGCTGCCGGGACCGGTGATCATGAAGAAGTTCGGGAAGCCTTCAACAGCGAGCCCGAGATAGGTCTGCGGCCCCTGCGCCCAGACGTCGGTGAGCGACTTGCCGCCGCGACCGGTGATCGGATGCACGGCGCGGATCGCGCCGGTCATGGCGTCGAAGCCGGTCGCGAACACGATGACGTCGGCGTCGAAATTGCGCTTGCCGGTCGTGATGCCGCTTGCGGTGATCGCCTTGATCGGCTCCTGGCGCAGATTGACCAGCGTGACGTTCGGCCGGTTGTAGGTCGCGTAATAGTTGGTGTCGAGGCAGGGGCGCTTGGCGCCGAAGGGATGATCGTGCGGCATCAGCGCCGCCGCCGTCTCCGGGTCCTTCACGGCCGCGGAAATCTTCTCGCGGATGAGTTCGCCGATCAGCGCATTGCCGTCAAAGTCGACGCCTTGGTCGGCCCAGAGCTGAGTCAGGATATGGACGAGGTCGCCGGCGGCCCAGGCGCGTTCGAACCGCTCGCGGCGCTCGGCATCGCTCAGCTGCCAGCTTACCACCGTCTGTTGCGGATAGGGCACGCCGGTCATCGACTGGCGCGCCTGCTCGCGATAGGCGGCGCGGTCGCTTTCGAAGAAGGTCCTGCGATCCTCGGGCGCCGGACCGTTACCCGCGGGCAGCGCGAAGTTCGGCGTGCGCTGGAACACGGTCAGGTGGGCAGCCTGCTCGGCGATCAGCGGGATTGACTGGATCGCGGATGAGCCCGTGCCGATCACGGCGACACGCTTGCCGGCGAGGTCGACGCCGTCATGGGGCCAGCGGCCGGTGAAATAGACCTTGCCTTCGAAATCCTTGACGCCGTCGATCTCTGGCGGCTTTGGCGCGGAGAGGCAGCCGGTGGCCATGATGTAGTGGCGGCAGGAGACCGGCGCGCCATTGTCGGTGGAGAGCTGCCAGCGCTCGGTCGCCTCGTCCCATTTGGCTTCGGTCACCTTGGTCTTGAAGCGGATATCGCGGCGCAATCCGTAGCGGTCGGCGACGAAACCGAGATAGCGCAGGATCTCGGGCTGGGTTGCGTATTTCTCCGACCAGGTCCACGCCTTGTCGAGTTCCGGATCGAAGGTGTAGCTGTAGTCGATGCTCTGGATGTCGCAGCGGGCGCCCGGATAGCGGTTCCAGTACCAGGTGCCGCCGACATCCCCGGCTTCGTCGAGACCGACGGCCGAGAGGCCGGCCTTGCGCAGCCGGTGGAGAAGATAGAGGCCGGCAAATCCGGCTCCGACCACGGCAACATCGACTTGCTGGGCTGTTCCACTCGCCGCTTTGGTGTCACGCGCGGCGACCACTGCGTCAGGCATGGTATTCCTCCCGTGTATTTTGTTTTGCCGGCAGGCTAGCGCTGCAGGCCCGGCTTGTCATCAGAACAAGTGCAATCTTCGGTAGTCGGTTTTGCGCCGTCATCGTGGCGGCGCGAAGCTTGCTCCATTGCACGCATCGCGATGCACAATGGCCGTGATTGCCCGGACTAATCATGTACGATCCGTCTGTGTATGCTTGCGGTTACAAGCCACGCGTACCGGCCGGGCGTCATGACAGAGTTGAGTGAGCGAACCAAAGCCAACATGGACGTCGTCCTGGAGGAGACGTGCCGCCAACTGCCGCATGGCGGCGATCACGACAGCCGCAGGTTCATCGCCGAGCGCCTGATCGAGGCGGCGCAGTCCGGTCACTCCACGCTCGGCGAGCTCGGCATCATCGCGCGGCGTGCGCTGGCGGAGATCATTGCCAAGGGGAGCTAGGCGCGGCTGCAACGCTTGCCTCGCAGTGGATCCCGGACATAACCTGCTCAGACCTTTCCGCGCATCGAGATCCCCCGAGATGCGGTCCGTACTTGCGCTCATTGCGGCTTCTGTCGTCCTCTGTTTCGCCGGCTCGGCTATGGCCCAGCCGGTCGGCCAGTTTCCGTTTGCGCTGACGCGCGAAGGACAGATGCTTGGCGCCGTCGAAGGCGAGGTGGCGTCGTTCAAGGGGCTCGCCTACGCGGCGCCGCCGGTCGGACCTCTGCGCTGGCGTCCGCCGCAGGTAACGGCCGAGAGTTCGGAGATGCGCACCGCCTATGAATACGGCGCGCCGTGCCTTCAGCCGTCGCTTCCGGGCGCGAGCGAGGATTGCCTTACACTGAACGTGTTCCGTCCCTTCGGGGTCGACGGCCCGCTGCCGGTGATGGTGTTCGTCCATGGCGGCGCTTTCGTCGGCGGCGCGGCCAACGACCCGCTGTTCGATGGTGCCAGGCTGACGCAGGCCGGCGTCATTGTGGTGACCGTGAATTTTCGCCTCGGCGCGCTTGGCTGGCTCACTGATCCCGTGCTCTCGGAAGGCGGCTCCGGCAATTACGGCCTGATGGACCAGATCGCCGCTCTGCATTGGGTGCACGACAACATCGCGGCGTTCGGCGGCGATCCGAACAACGTCACCCTCTTCGGCCGCGATGCTGGCGCGACCTCGATCGCGCTCCTGATGCTGTCGGCGCAATCGTGCGATCTCTTTCAAAAGGCCATTCTGCAATCCGTCCCCGGCCGTTCGCGCCTGCGCTCGGCGCAAGAGGCCGACATTGTGGGCCGGCAATTCGTGGCGGCGCTCGGGCGGCAGGCTGATTTGCGCGCCGTCGAGCCGCGAAGCCTGCTTGCCGCCGAAAAACATCTGCTGGCAAAATCGCCACGCAGCTTTGCGCCGATGTTCGACGGAAGTCTGGTGAGCGAGGAGGTCGCCGCTGGCTTCGCGGCCGGACATGAGAGCCGCATTCCCCTCATCATAGGCTCCAACGACGACGAGACGGGCTTCGACAGCGAACTCGATATCAGGGAGGAACTGGCATCGTCGGGCACCACGAGCGATGAATTGCGCACGCTCTATCCCGATCTCGTCAGACCTTCGGACCGTGCGGCAAGGTTTTATACCGACAAGGTCTTCTCCGAACCGGTGAGACTGCTGGCGCGCCTGCACGCCACAAGCGGCGCGCCGACCTTCCGCTATCGCTTCGCCTATGTGCCGGAAGCACGGCGCGCGAACCCCGAGGGCGGTCACGGGCGGGAATTGCAGTTCATCTTCGGTGTGGAAGGCGTGCTAGGTGCAGGCATCCTGTCACGCGGTGATCGCGAGGTCGCAAGCCGCATGCGCGCCTACTGGATCAACTTCGCCAAGAGCGGAGATCCCAATGGTCCGAGTCTGCCGTATTGGGAGGCGGCTGCGGGCAGCGATCGCCTGCTGCTGATCACGAACGATCGTATCGCGAGCGGAGACGACCCCTGGTCGGAGCGCCTCGATCGGCTCGGGCGCTAGCTTGGGCGTTAGGATGAGTTGGATCTAAGCCGCGAGCTCGACGCGCGGCGCCGGGCTCAGCCGGTCTTCCTCGAGATAGTCCATCGCGCCATCCCTTTCGACGGCGTAGAACTGCTGGCCTTCCCTGGATCTGTAGGCAGCGCGCACGACGCCGCGGCGGCCCTTGTCACTGTTGACGACGTCCCCCAGCGCAAACTTCTTCATCTCACGTCTCGCTTGTCTTCTGGCCGACTCCTTCGGCCATGGCTGGGATTTTGGGCGGCAAATCGTTAACGTCTTGCTAACCATACCGGTTTGCCTATGCTCACACGCGCATGTTGCCAAATGAGACGAGCCCGATGACGCGATTGCCGACCCTGTTCCTGTCGCATGGTGGCGGACCCTGGCCGTTCATGGAGGACCGGCGGGTGCAATATGCGAAGACCGCCGAGGAGTTCGGCCGGTTGCCGCAACTCCTGCCCGCGAAGCCCAAGGCCGTGCTCGTCATATCAGGACATTGGGAGGCCGACGCCTTCACCGTGTCGACCTCGGCGCATCCGCCGATGGTGTATGATTATTACGGTTTCCCCGAGCACACCTATCACCTCAAATATCCGGCGCCGGGTCAGCCCGAACTCGCCGCGGAGGTGAAGGCACTGCTCACGCGCAACGGCCTCGATTGCCGGGAGGACCCCAATCAGGGTTTTGATCACGGCACCTTCGTGCCGCTCGGCCTGATGTATCCGAACGCCGACATGCCGATCGTGCTGCTGTCGCTGAGATCGAGCTATGATGCGGCCGAGCACATCAAGGTCGGGCAGGCGATCGCTTCGCTCCGGGACGAAGGCATTCTCATCGTCGGCAGCGGGCTCACCTATCACAACATGCGCGGGTTCGGGCGTGCCGAGTCCAAGCCCGTGTCGTATGATTTCGAGGCCTATCTGAACGAGGCGATCAGCAATCCGGACGCGGCGCGCCGCAACGCGATGCTGGTTGACTGGGAGAACGCCCCGAATGCGCGCCTGGCCCATCCGCGCGAAGATCATCTGCTGCCGCTGATGGTGGCGGCCGGCGCCGCCGGTAGCGACGCGGGCAAACGCGTCTTCGTCGACGAGGTCGCGCACGTTGCGATGGCGTCGTATGTGTTCGGAGGCTGATCGTCTCCCTCTCCCCGCGTCGGCACGGCTATCGCATATGACCTTTCGGCGCGGCCTGAGCGCACGCCTCGCCCTTCGAGACGACCGCTCCGCGGTCTCCTCAGGATGAGGCTAATCGGCATCTGCACCCGTTGAAACCGTTGCCACGCATTCCATCCTCATCCTGAGGAGCCCGCCTAAAGCGGGCGTCTCGAAGGATGGCCGCTAGAACCGTTCTCAAATGCGATTGCCCTGTCGCACAGGGCGCAAGGTGAAGAGCCTCACCCGTACTTCAGCTTCATGAACAGGATGCCGCCGGCGAGCACCATGGTGACGGCGTTGGCGGCGACCAGCGGGGCGTCGCCGGAGAGCAGGCCGTAGACGAGCCAGAGTGCGAGGCCCAGCACCATGATGAGAAACATGCCGAGCGAGATGTCGCGTGCCGAGCGCGTCTTCCAGACCTTGATGACCTGCGGCGCGTAGGCGATGGTGGTGCAGGTGGCGGCGGCAAAGCCGATCAGCTTGATCGCGAAGGGGTCCATGCCGGCTCTATAGCATGGATTCGATGATGGTGATGGTCTGGGGCGGCGATCCAGGCGACAGTCTGTGCGCGCGCCTCGTCCTTCGAGACGGCGCTTACGCGCCTCCTCAGGATGAGGCTAAGCAGCACCCGGGCTGTCGAAATTTTTGCCACGTACTCCGCCCTCATCCTGACGAGCCCGCGGCGCGGGCGTCTCGAAGGATGGATCGCAGGAACGCTATTCAACGCGACAGGCTCCCCTCAGGCGCGCGCTGTCAAAAGATCGCGATAGAGCGCGGCATAGTCGCCGGCGCGATTGCGCCAGGACACATCGGTGGCAAGTCCGCTCAGTTGCAGCCGCCGCCAGGTCAGCTTGTCGTGGAAGGCAGTGTTGGCCTTGCGCAGCGTGCTGGCGAGGGCATCCGCGGTGACGGGCGCGAACTTGAAGCCCGTGGCGTCGCGGTCCGACCTATCAGCCTCGCCGATATCGACGATGGTATCCTCGAGGCCTCCGACGCGCGAGACAATCGGGATGGCGCCGTAGCGCAGCGCGCAGAGCTGGGTCAGGCCGCATGGTTCGAAGCGCGACGGAACGATGAGGGCGTCCGAGCCGGCCTGGATCAGATGCGCCATGATCTCGTCGTAACCGATCACGACTCCGACCCGGCCCGGGTTCGCGCGGGCGGCAGCCTGATAGCCATCCTGGAGATCACGGTCGCCGCTGCCGAGCAGCGCGAGCTGCATGCCTTCGCTCAAGATGGTCGGAATCGCCTCGAGCAGCAGATCGAGCCCCTTCTGCCAGGACAGGCGGCTGATGACGCCGAGCAATGGCGCCTCGTCCGAGGAATCGAGATTGAATTGTTGCTGGAGCACGGCCTTGTTCGCGGCCCGGAACGTCAGGTCCTCCGCGCCGAAGCGGTAGGCGATGTGCGGATCGGCTTGCGGATTCCACACCTCGATGTCGATGCCGTTGAGGATTCCACTCAGCACGTTCGCACGGGAGCGGAGCAAGCCGCCGAACCCCATGCCGCCCTCGTCGGTCTGGATCTCCTGCGCATAGGTTGGCGAAACCGTGGTGATGCGGTCGGCGAATTGCAGCCCTGCCTTCAAAAAGCTGATGCCGCCGAAATATTCGAGCTCGTCGACACCCAGGGCGTGCCAAGGCAGGCCGATCGAGCGGATCAGCTCAGGCGCGAACTTGCCCTGATAGGCCATGTTGTGGATGGTCATCACGGTGCCGGG
Organism: Bradyrhizobium sp. 21; assembly: GCF_023073335.1. Taxonomy (GTDB): domain Bacteria; phylum Pseudomonadota; class Alphaproteobacteria; order Rhizobiales; family Xanthobacteraceae; genus Bradyrhizobium. The sequence goes on along the minus strand of NZ_JADPJG010000032.1, from coordinate 179,615 downwards.
CCGTGGTCGGCCGTCATAGTGCAGATAGGCCGGCGCCAGCCCTGCCTGCCAGTCATGGGCGTGCACGATTTCGGGAACGAAGGCCGGCACGAGACCGTGGCCGATATCGGCGGCGATGCGCGCCAGCGCCGCGAAGCGCACGCCATTGTCCGGCCAGTCGAGGCCCTCGGCGGTGACGTAGGGGTTACCCGGCCGCGCATAGAGATGCGGCACGTCGAGCACGAACAGATCGAGCCCGTCATGCGAGCCCGCGAGCAGGCGTCCGGGGCCGCCGAAATAATCCGGCCAGCGCCGGATTTCGTCGGCTCCGCCGAGCAGTCGCATCACGTCGGGATAGCCCGGCATCAGCGTGCGCATCTCGACGCCATGCGCCTTCAGCGCAATCGGCAGCGCGCCCGCGACGTCCGCGAGGCCTCCGGTCTTGACGATGGGATAGACTTCGGAGGCGACCGCGAGGACGCGAACAGGCATCATGTATTGAGCCTGTCGAGCATCGGCTGGGTGATGAGCGAAATACCCTGCTCGGTGGTGCGGAAGCGTTTTGCATCCAGCTCTGGATCGTCGCCGACGACGAGCCCTTCCGGAATCTCGACACCGCGGTCGATCACGACGTTCTTCAGTCGCGCACCACGGCCGATATTCACGTACGGCATGATCACCGCGTTCTCGACATTGGCGTAGGAGTTGACGCGCACCCCCGTGAACAACAGCGAGCGGCGCAGCGAGGCGCCGGAGATGATGCAGCCGCCCGAGACCAGCGAGCTCACGGCTTGGCCGCGCCGGCTTTCCTCGTCGTGGACGAATTTCGCCGGTGGCGTGATCTCCGAGTAAGACCAGATCGGCCAGGCGCTGTCGAACAGATCGAGTTCCGGCACCACGTCGGTGAGGTCGATATTGGCGGCCCAATAGGCGTCGACCGTGCCGACATCGCGCCAATAGGCGCGGGGGTCGCTGCCGGAACGGACGCAGGAAGTCGAGTATTGGTGCGCCATGGCGCGGCCGTTCTTGACCAGATAGGGGATGATGTCCTTGCCGAAATCGTGGTTCGAATTCGGGTCCTCGGCGTCGCGCTTGAGCTCGTCGAACAGGAATTTCGCATCGAACACGTAGATGCCCATGCTGGCGAGCGAGACGTCCGGCTTGCCCGGCATCGGCGGCGGATCTTTCGGCTTTTCCAGGAACGACTTGATCCAGCCGTTCTCGTCGATATGCATGATGCCGAAGCCGGAAGACTCTTCGCGCGGCATTTCGAGGCAGCCGACCGTGACGTCGGCGCCGCTGTCGACATGCTGGCGCAGCATCACCTCGTAGTCCATCTTGTAGATATGGTCGCCGGCCAGCACCACGATGAAACGGCAGGCGTGCGACTCGATGATGTCGATGTTCTGGTAGACCGCGTCGGCCGTGCCGACATACCACATGCTCTCCGACACGCGCTGACTGGCCGGGAGGATGTCAAAACTCTCGTTGCGCTCGGGGCGGAAGAAGTTCCAGCCCATCTGAAGGTGCCGGATCAGGCTGTGGGCCTTGTACTGGGTGGCAACCGCGATGCGGCGGATGCCGGAATTCACCGCGTTCGACAGCGCGAAATCGATGATGCGGGATTTCCCGCCGAAATAGACTGCGGGTTTGGCGCGCCGGTCGGTCAGCTCCAGGAGCCGGCTGCCGCGCCCGCCCGCCAGGACAAACGCCAGCGCCTGACGGGCAAGCGGCTCGGGTCTCGCGGCACTCATAGTCATCCTCCCACAACTCTGGCGCTCGCGAGAAGCCTCCCGCCCGCGCACATTGGAACCGATAGTAATGGCACGAATAGTCAATCGGGAAGGTGGTTGTTGGTTGCGAATGTGCGGGAAGCTTAATGCTTCGCCGTGATCTGCAGCCCCCGGCTGCATCGCGCAATGTCCTGACGACAATTCAGGCATGCCTTTGTGCGGTGCACGCAATTGGAGGCGCGACTTTCGGAGGCTTTGACTTGGCGCAAAGATGCCCGATCATGCGCCCGCGATCCTTTTCCGAGCGAGACGTCAAACAGGGAGTGAGGCGATGAGTATCTGGAAAATGACAATTGCCTGTTCGCTGGCTGGTGCGGTGATGGCCGGCCAGGTGGAGCAGGCGGCGGCGGCCCCGCTGCCGACCAATGTCGCAACCATGAAGGCCGCGGCCGGCGATGATGTCACACAGGTGTATTGGCGCGGCCGAGGCTTCGGATGGGGTCTCGGAGGCCTTGCGGCCGGCGCGATCATCGGCGGTGCCATCGCCAGCAGTGCGCCTTATGGCTATGGATATGGCGGCGGCCCGTACTATGGCGTCGGCTATGGATATCCGGGGCCGGGCTACGGTTATGGTTATGCGCCGGCCTATTACGGCTACGGGCCGAGCTACGGGTATGGCGGCTACTACGCGCGTCCCCGCTACTACGGTTACCGGGCCTATCGTCCCTCTTACGGGCCTCGCTACGGCTACTATCGGCCGTACCGCGCCTATCACCGCGGATATTGGTGAGCGCTCGCGCGGCTCAAGCTAAAGCGAGAGCCACACGATCAGGCTCATGCAGGCGAGATGCGCGAGCACGATCGCGGCGAGATGCAGCGGGCCGGCCTTGAGGCTACGCCTGCGCATCCCGCCGCCTCCGTCTAGTTCGATCCCGCGGCCGCAGCGGTGAAGCTGCGGTCGACAGCTTTGCTGACGTCGAGCGTCTTCGGAAGAATGCCGTAGCGCGTCGAGCGATCGGACGCTTTCTGCACCTCCTTCACCACGTTTTCGTCGATCACGATCGGGCTGGTGCGCTGCGCGGTATAGGCCGAGAGCAACACCTCCTCCGGGAGCTTCGTGAGCTCGGCTGTGCTCTTGGCATATTCACCGAGGTGGTCCAGCGACCACAGCCGTGCCTTGTTCAGCCGCTGCACGAGGTCCTGCACCGCCGCGCGCTTGGTGGCGATGGCGCTGTCGGAGGCGACGACGAAGGTGATGGTGGGCGTGAGGCCTTCGCCGTCCGCGATCACGCGGGCCTTGTCCTTCAGCGTCGCGAACGAGACGTAGGGTTCCCACACCGCCCAGGCGTCGATCGAGCCCGCGATCAGCGCGATCTTGGCATCGACCGGGCCGAGCGGCGCGAAGGTCGCGTCCTCGAGCTTGATCTGGGCCTTCTCCAGCGTGGCGTCGATCAGGAACTGGCCCCAGCCGCCGCGCGTGCCGGCAAGGCGTTTCCCTTGAGCTCGGCGGCCGATTTGATCGGCGAATCCTGGCGCACGAGGATGGCTTGCGTCTTCGCATCCGATCTGGTGCCGCCGATCGCCTTGATCGGCGCGCCGGCCGCGTAGACCGAAAGGAACGAGAGATCGCCGGTATAGCCGACGTCGAGCGCGCCGGCGTTGAGCGCCTCCAGGATCGGAGCGGCGGCGGGGAATTCCGACCACTCGATTTTGTACGGAAGATCCTTCGCGTAGCCCGAGATCTCGAGCAGCGAGCGATTGCCGCCCTTCTGGTCGCCGACGCGCAGCACGACGGTGTCGGCCGCGAATGACGCCGCGGCCGTCGACAGAGTGATGGCGGCGGCAACCAGCAATGCGGCGAGCCGGCGGGTGACGAAGTGATCGAGGGAGTTGATGCTCATGTGGCCTGTCTTGTTTGATCTGTCTTGTTGCCTGGCCCACGACGCGTGAGCGAGCGATGCAGTGAGATGGTCGAGTCTATGATTGCGCGATGCGCAGTCAATGAAATGGCCATCCGTATTGCGGCTACGCGAGACAAGGATGTTGCAACGAAACGCTGCTTTCGAGAACGTGCTCATCGGCTGAAATCCTTTCATCGTCCCCGTACCCGCCGATGGAGAGAATGACTTCGCCTCGCGCTACATTCGAAATTCCATTTCATTGACGATGCCGCGAGCGCGCCGCATGATTTGCGCATCGCATCGACGCGGCGTGGGAAGCGCCGGCGAAAGATTTTCTCTCGACGTAGCTCCGCACGGAACGTGCGCAACGCAAACCGTTGTGCAGACCGCGGAGCCGTGCCAGCGCAGGAGTGGGAACGGATGAGCGACGACGACAAGCACGGCGGATGGCGGCTGGACCGGCGCCATTTGCTCCAGGCGGGCCTCGCGGCGGCATTCGCCGCGCCGCTCGGCGCGTTGGGCGCGCAGGCTTTCGCGCCGCGCGGGATTGCGGCGCCCGGCGTCGACTTCTCCGAGTTTCCGCTGTGCCGGACGACCTCCGACGCGTCCCCGCTCACCGGCGCGCCGCGCAAGCTGAAGCTGTCGTGGAACGCCGGCGCGGTCTGCCTTGCCCCGGTGCCGGTCGCCATCGAGCACGGCTTCTTCCAGAAGCACAATCTCGACGTCGAGCTCATCAACTATTCCGGCTCGACCGACCAGTTGCTCGAAGCGATTGCGACCGGAAAGAGCGATGCCGGTCTCGGCATGGCGCTGCGCTGGCTGAAGCCGCTGGAGCAGGGCTTTGACGTCAAGATCGCCGCCGGCACCCATGGCGCCTGCATGCGCGTCCTGACCCGCGCCGACTCCAGCGTGAGCAAGCTCGCCGATCTCAAGGGCAAGATCGTCGCGGTCGGCGATCTCGGCGGCCCCGACAAGAATTTCTTCTCGGTCCAGCTCGCCAAGCTCGGAATCGATCCCAACAAGGACGTCGACTGGCGCGCCTATCCCGGCAACCTGCTCAATGTGGCCGTCGAGAAGGGCGAGGTGCAGGCCTTCCTGTCCTCCGACCCGCTCGGCTATCTCTGGCTCAAGGACAGCCAGTACAAGGAGGTCGCCTCCAATCTCGACGGCGAATATCGCGACAAGAGCTGCTGCATCCTCGGCCTGCGCGGCAGCCTCGTGCGGGAGGAGCCGCAAGTCGCACGCGCCCTCACGCAGGCGCTGCTCGATGCCGCGATGTTCACGGCGCAGAATCCGATCGTGACGGCGAAGTCGTTCCAGCCCTACGCACCGAAGACGGCATCGCTCGCCGATATCGAGGGCATGGTGCGTTACCACACCCACCACCATCATCCCGTCGGCGAGGTGCTGAAGCGCGAGCTGAAAGCCTATGCCGACGATCTCAAGAGCGTGCAGGTCTTCAAGCAGAGCACCGACACGGCCAAATTTGCGGAGCGCATCTATGTCGACGTATTCGCTGTCTGACGGCCTTGCATCCGGCCCGCCGCGCGTTGCGCGCGCGCCGCTGCTCGCGAGCTGGGTCCGTGAATCCGGGGTCGGCATTCTCGCCAGCGTCGCGTGGATCGCCTTCGGCCTGTCCTGCCTGTGGTGGGAGGATGTCGGCGATTGGTCGCGGACGCATTCGCTCGGCATTGCCGCGCTCGTCATCGCGGCGATCGCGCTGTTCGGAACCGTCGGCGCCGACTATCTCGGCTCCGCAGGCCGCGGCTTGCGCCAGCGGGCGCCCTGGCTCGTCGCGCTCGGCGCGTTCCTGACGCTGTGGGAAGTCGCCACCGCGAAATTCGCCTGGCTGCCATTGCCGTTCTTCCCGCCGCCGCAATCGATCATCGAGGTCTATACCGACGATCTGCCAAAGCTGCTCGATAGCGTGTTCGCTTCGGTCAAGCTCCAATTGGGCGGCTATCTGATCGGCGCGACGGTCGGCTTCCTGACCGGCGTCTCGATCGGCTGGTCGCGCGCGGTCGGCTATTGGGTGCATCCGGTGCTGCGCTTCATCGGCCCGCTGCCGGCGACCGCTTGGCTGCCGATCGCCTTCTTCACCTTCCCGTCGAGCTGGAGCGCCTCGACCTTCCTGATCGCACTGGCGACGGGCTTTCCCGTCACCGTGCTGACCTGGTCGGGCGTGGCAAGCGTCAGCAATGCCTATTACGACGTCGCGCGGACGTTGGGGGCAAAGCCGTCCTTCCTGGTGCTGAAGGTCGCGATCCCCGCGGCGTTGCCGCACGTTTTCGTCGGCCTGTTCATGGGGCTCGGCTCGTCCTTTGCCGTGCTGGTCGTCGCCGAGATGATCGGCGTCAAGGCCGGGCTCGGCTGGTACCTGCAATGGGCGCAGGGCTGGGCCGCCTACGCCAACATGTATGCGGCGCTGATCGTGACGTCGCTGCTCTGCTCCGGCGCGATCACGCTGCTGTTTTCGATCCGCGACCGCCTGCTGGTCTGGCAGAAGGGGACCGTCAAATGGTAGCCGCAACTGCACTGGCCGAAATCGACGCTCACCCGGCCGCTGGCGCGGCGCTCGACATCGAGCAGGTCAGCCACGCCTTCGACATCGACAGTGCCGAGCTGCCGGTGCTCAGCGACGTCAGCATCTCCGTCGAGCCTGGCGAGTTCGTTGCGCTGCTCGGCCCCTCCGGCTGCGGCAAGTCGACCTTGCTGCGTCTCGTTGCCGGCCTGGACAAGCCGCGGTCCGGAACGCTGCGCGAGGACGAGGCGCGCATCACCCGGCCGCATCCTTCCCGCGTGGTCGTGTTCCAGGATCCGACCCTGTTTCCCTGGCGCACGGTCTGGGACAATGTCGCGCTCGGGCTGGAGGCGCAGGGCGTTTTGAAGAGCCAGCGTCACTGCGTCGACGCCGCGCTCGATCTCGTCGGGTTGTCGGACTTCCGCACCGCCTATCCGCACCAGCTTTCTGGCGGAATGGCGCAGCGCGTCGCGTTGGCGCGTGCGCTGGTCAACGATCCCAAGATCCTCATCCTCGACGAGCCGCTCGGCAAGCTCGACTCGCTGACCCGCATCAGCATGCAGGCCGAGCTCGTCTCGCTCTGGCAACGCAAGGGTTTTACCACGCTGCTGGTGACGCACGACGCCGAGGAAGCGCTGGTGCTGGCCAACCGCGTCATCGTGTTCAGCGACCGGCCGGCACGGGTCAAGGCCGACATCCGCGTCGACCGGCCCTATCCGCGCCACCGCGGCGATCCTTATCTGGCCGATCTGCGCCGCCAAATTCTTGGCTTGTTGGGGTTGGACGCGACATGGTGATATCCGCAGCCCAGGGCCGGACGGCCCATAGCGAACCCGACTACATCGCACGCGCCGAGGCATTGGCCGAAGGCTTTGCCGCGCGTGCGGCGGAACATGACCGCACCAGCAGCTTCCCCTTCGAGAATTTTCGCGAACTCTCCGAGGCGGGCTTGCTGTCGCTGGCGGTGCCGGCGGTTCATGGTGGGGCGGGTGCGGGCGCACGGTACACCGCGCGCGTCCTCGGCGTCATCGGCAAGGCCGATCCATCGACCGCGCTGGTGCTGTCGATGCACTACATCAACCATCTGGTGATGGCGCGGAGCCCGACCTGGCCGGCCCGGCTGTCGCGCAAGCTCGCGCGCGAGAGTGTCGAGGGCCTTGCGCTGATCAATGCGCTGCGTGTCGAGCCGGAGCTCGGCTCGCCTGCGCGTGGCGGCTTGCCGGCGACGATCGCACGGCGCACCGAGACCGGCTGGCGCCTGACCGGCCACAAGATCTATTCGACGGGTTCGCCGATCCTGAAATGGTATCTGGTCTGGGCGCGGACGGACGAAGCCGAGCCGCGGGTCGGACAGTTCCTGGTACCGGCCGGCCTGTCGGGCACGCGCATCGTCGAGACCTGGGATCATCACGGCTTGCGTGCCAGCGGCAGCCACGACGTCATCTTCGACGACGTCGTCATTCCGCTGGATTCCGAGGTCGATGTCCGCAAGCCTGCGGAGTGGCGCGCGCCCGACGTTGCGCAGGCGACCGTTCACACCGTCTTCGTTGCCGCGATCTACGACGGTGTCGCGCGAGCTGCGCGCGACTGGCTGGTCGCGTTCCTGAAGCAGCGCGTGCCCGCCAGCCTCGGCGCGCCGCTGGCGACTTTGCCGCGCGCGCAGGAGATCGTCGGCGCCATCGAGGCCCGTCTCGCAGTCAATGCGCGGCTGCTTGCTTCCTTCGCCGGGGATTTCGACGATGGCGTCGAGCTGTCCCCGGGGGAATCCAACGTCATCAAGCTGACCGTCACCAACAATGCCGTTGCCGTGGTCGAGGACGCGCTGTCGCTCACCGGCAATCACGGCCTCTCCCGCACCAATCCGCTGGAGCGGCACTATCGCGATGTCCTGTGCGGCAGGGTGCACACGCCGCAGGACGATTCCACGCGCACCAGCCTCGGCCGTGCCGCATTGGGACTTTAGGTTTCCGCCAAATCATCAGGGAGAAGACCATGTCGGTCGAGTTCATCGGCTTTATCGCGAACAGCAATGCTTCCGAGACCATCGTGCGCCAGGGGCCGGTGCTCGACCCAACCTATATCGAGACGGTGGCGAAGGCGCACGAGCTCGCCGGTTTTGACCGCGCGTTGCTGGCGTTCCATTCGACCACGCCGGACGCGCTCCAGATCGCCCAGCACGTGCTGACCATCACCAGGAAGCTCAAGGTGATGATTGCGCAGCGTCCGGGCTTTACGGCGCCGACCCTGCTCGCCCGCCAGCTCGCCACGCTCGACCAGCTTTATGAGGGCCGCGTCTCGCTGCACGTCATCACCGGCGGCAACGCCATCGAGCTCAGGCAGGACGGCAACACGCTCGACGACAAGGACGAGCGCTACGCCCGCACCAGCGAGTTTCTTGACATCGTGCGGCTGGAATGGACGAGCGAGAAGCCGTTCAACTACAGCGGCAAGTACTACAATGTCGAGAACGGCTTCTCGCAGGTGAAGCCGCTGCAGAAGGGCGGCATCTACACCTTCGTCGGCGGCGGCTCCGATGCCGCGATCGAGGTCTCGGGCAAGCATGCCGACACCTTTGCGCTGTGGGGCGAATCCTACGCGCAGGTGCGCGATGTCACCGCGCGCGTTCGTGCGGCGGCCGCGAAGCACGGGCGTCCGAGCCCGCGCTTCAGCCTCTCCGTGCGGCCGATCCTCGCCGACACCGAGGAGAAGGCCTGGAAGAAGGCCGAAGGGATCCTCGAACGCGCCACTGCGCTTCAGGACCAGACCGGCTATCGCCGGCCCAATCACGCGACCGAGGGCGCCAAGAGACTGCTGGCGGCGGCCGACCAGGGCGCGCGCATCGACAAGCGACTGTGGACCGAGATCGCCAAACTCACCGGCGCCAACAGCAACACCACCGCTCTGGTCGGTACGCCCGAGCAGGTCGCCGAGGTGTTTGCCGATTATTACGAACTCGGCGTCAGCCACTTCCTGATCCGCGGCTTCGATCCGCTCCCGGATGCCATCGAATACGGCCGCGAGCTGATCCCGCTGACGCGCGAGCTGGTTGCCAAGCGTCAGGCCGTTCGCGGCGAGGCAGCGGAATGATCCGCCTCTTGCTGGCTGGCGCGCTGCTGTTCGGTTCGTTCGAGCTGGCAGCGGCGCAAACCACCTTGCGCGTCGGCGACCAGAAGGGCAATTCGCAGGCGGTGATGGAAGCCGCCGGCGTCCTCAAGGACATTCCGTACAAGATCGAGTGGAAGGAGTTCCCGGCGGCTGCACCGCTGCTGGAAGCGCTGAGCGCCGGTGCCATTGAGACCGGCCTCGTTGGCGATGCTCCCTTTACCTTCGCTGCCGCCTCAGGGGCGCCGGTGAAGGCGATCGCCGCGATCCGGCAGACGCGCGAGGGGCTCGCGATCCTCGTGCCCGAAAACTCGCCGATCAAGAAGTTCGCCGATCTGCGCGGCAAGAAGATCGCGACCGGCCGCGGCTCTATCGGCCATCAATTGATCCTCGCCGCGCTCGAGAAGAACGGCTGGAGCGCCAGCGACGTGCAGATCGCGTTTCTCGCGCCCTCGGATGGCAAGATCGCCTACACACAAGGCTCTGTCGATGCCTGGTCGACCTGGGAGCCCTATGTCAGCCAGGAGGAGGTGCTGTTCAAATCGCGACGCGTCATCACCTCGGAAGGCCTGACGCCGGGTCTGAGCTTTCAGGTGGCGCGGCCCGACGCCATCCGCGACAAGCGCGCGGAGCTGACCGACTTCATCCGGCGCCTCACCGCGGCGCGGGCATGGTCCCTGAACAACATCGACAGCTACGCCGCGACCTGGGGCAAGCTGATGAACATCCCGACCGCCGTACCGCAAAACTGGCTGTCGCGGGCAAAAATCCGCATCGCGCCGATCGACGACGGTGTGGTCGCGGACGAGCAGAGCACGGTCGAGCTCTATTTCCGCTGGGGCCTGATCAAGCAGAAGCTCGATGCCGCCGAGATCGTCGATCGCTCGTTCTCGGACGCGATTGCAAAGGCGGGATTGTAGCGCACCTCTCGTGTCCCGGACGCGGCGCAGCGTGCAACGCTGCGCCGCAGAGCCGGGACCCATGTCGCACAGGTTTCTCTCGGTGAGATGGGCCCCGGCTCTGCAGCGCACCGCTGAAGAAGCGCTGCGCTGCGTCCGGGGCACGAAATCTCACGGATCGCTCAAGTGCACGTGAGGCGAGGAGAGCATTTCCAGAACGATCGCCTGTTTCGACAGTTTCCTTCTTCGCTTCCGATCAACGACAACACCCCCATTGCTATTTCCATCCGCCCCTTGCAGCGCGTTCCACCCCGTCAAAAATCATTCGGACGATCACATCGGGAGACCTGCCATGGGCCTGCAAGAAACAAAAATCGAGTCGCTTCCCTTCGTCACTGCCGAACTCAACTATCTCGCGCCGGTTTCCGGCAAGCCGCGCACCTACGCCTTCGACCCGCCGCCGGGCGAGCCCAAGAGCACATCGCTGCCGGAGCCGCATCAGGTGCCGATCTTCGATGCGCGCCTGATCGCGAACAATATCTCGCTCGATCGCGAGGGCTTTGCGCTGGTGCGCCATCCAAACCAGGTAAAGGACTTCTACAACGACGAAGAAATCAAGGCGGTTTACTACCCCGCCGTCGAAGCGTTCCTGCGCGCGACGCTGAAGGCCGACCGCGTTGTCATCTTCGACCATACCGTGCGCCGGCGCGTCGAGGGTGCGGCCGACATTCGCGACGGCGGTCCGCGTCAGCCGGCAACGCGCGTCCATGTCGACCAGACCGCAATCTCCGGCGCCAACCGTGTGCGCGAGCACCTGCCTGACGAGGCCGAGGAGCTTCTGAAAGGCCGCGTGCAGGTCATCAACCTCTGGCGGCCGATCCGCGGTCCCTTGCGCGATTCACCGCTGGCGATGGCCGACGGCACTACGGTCTCGCCGGACGATCTCATCGCCTCCGATTTGATTTATCCCAACCGCCGCGGCGAGACCTATTCAGTGAAATACAATCCGAACCATCGCTGGTTCTATTTCCCGGAGATGACGCCGGACGAGGCGCTGCTGCTCAAGTGCTATGATTCCGCAACCGACGGCCGCACCCGCTTCGGGCCGCACACCGCCTTCGTCGATCCGACCACGCCAGCGGATGCGGCTCCGCGCGAAAGCATCGAGGTCCGGACACTGGTCTTTCACAAACAGTAACAATGTGTGATGGCCCCGCTGGGATCCGCGTGGCCAGTTCCAGGAACTTAAGGGAACAAGCTGGCGTTTGCAGCGCCGGGCAGGGCCAACCGGGAGCGGTGCGGTGCAAGCGCAGCCGATACTATTCTTTTGTCTAACGGCTTTCCTGATTCCTACTCTTTCTACTGCACATGCCGAAAACGGGCTTGCCTCGTATTACGGCTATGGAAAGGCCGGCAAAGGGGAATTGACCTGCGCCCACCGGACGCGCGCGTTCGGCAGTGTGCTCAAAGTGTCCTATAGCGGGCGCACGATCCAATGCCGCGTCAACGATCGCGGCCCCTTCATCCGCGGCCGTATCGTTGACCTCTCCGTTCCCGCCGCACGCGCGCTCGGCATGATGAGCGCCGGCGTGGTGCGGGTCTCGGTGGAATAGGCCTGCCAGCACGCTATAGTGCCGCCCAAGGCAAGGGGGCACTATGGCCAAAATCAGGGTGGGGCTCATCGGCTGCGGCTTCGTGTCGGAGCTGCACATGTATGCGTTTCGGCGCGTCTATGGCGTGGACGTCGAGGTCGCGGCGGTCGCCGCGCGCGGCGACCACGTCGTCGAATTTGCCGCCTGCCACGGGATTCCGCGGGTCTATCGCAGCCTCACTGAGCTGATCGCAGACCGCGAGCTCGATGTCATCGACATCTGCACGCCGCCCAACCTCCATGCCGAAATGATCGTCGCCAGCATGCAGGCCGGCAAGCACGTGATCTGCGAAAAGCCGTTTGCCGGCTATTTCGGCCGTGAGGGTGACAAACAGCCGATCGGCCAGCACGTGCCAAAGGCGCTGATGTATCAGCGCGTGCTGGAAGAGATGGACGCAACACGGGCCGCGATCGAGCGCACCGGAAAACTCTTCATGTATGCCGAGGACTGGATCTACGCGCCGGCGGTGACCAAGACCGCGGAGATCATTAAGGCGACGAAAGACAAAATCCTGTTCATGAAGGGCGAGGAGAGCCATTCCGGCTCGCATGCGGCGCATGCCGCGCAATGGGCGATGACCGGCGGCGGCTCGCTGATCCGCATGGGCTGCCATCCGCTCTCGGCGGTGCTTTATCTGAAGCAGGTCGAGGCCAAGGCGCGCGGCGAGACCATCCGCGTCGCCAGCGTCACGGGTGACGTCGGCAATGTCACAGCAGTTCTCAAGCCGGAGGAGCGCACCTACATCAAGGCCAATCCGGTCGATGTCGAGGACTGGGGCACGCTCACCGCCACCTTCTCCGACGGCACCAAGGCGACTGTGTTCTCCGGCGATATGATCATGGGCGGCGTGCGCAATCTGATCGAGACCTACACCAGTGGCGGCTCGCTGTTCGCCAACATCACGCCGAACAATCATCTGATGAGCTACCAGACCTCCGAGGAAAAGCTCGCCAGCGTCTACATCACCGAAAAGGTCGACCGTAAAACCGGCTGGCAATATGTCTGCCTCGAGGAGGAATGGACGCGCGGCTATCTGCAGGAGATCCAGGACTTCATGGAATGCGCGGCGACCGGGCGGCAGCCGCTGTCGGACCTCGCGCTGGCCTATGAGACGATCAAGGTGAACTACGCCGGCTATTGGGCGGCGGAGGAGGGACGGAGGGTGGTGTTGTAGGGGACGCCCGCGCGCTCATCGCCGAGTTATCTCCTGGCGCGTTTCATTTCTGCTTCGTGCTGCGGGTCCATCCCGCTTACGTCTTCTGGATCGTCACCGGCCTGCAGGAGTTCGGGATGCTTGCCCGTGAGCAGAAGTTGCTTGCGCATTTCAGCAAGCCGAGCGCGACAAAATTCCTTGTAGAGCAATTCGAGTATGGCGGGCATTGGCACCCCCAATCGTTGGAATTCACGATCCTGAAATTTTTGATCTCTGCTGGACGGCTCCGCAATGCAAGCCGGTCCTTCACGATGATAGTCGGTGAAGAACCGAATTAAGGCGTGAAAACAGCGTGAAACGAAATGACGTTGGGGAAAACAGCACCGGATGACGGAATGTCTCCGCGAAATAAGGGGTGAGAGGTGCTCGCGTCACGAGAACCGTTCACCTGCTTCGCCGGTTTGGCGAGCGCTCACCATGAGGGGCAAGCGCGCGCCGTCATCGCCTACACCCCGTAAGTCGAACCCTTGGGCAGCGGGAACACCGGGTCTTGCGTCCTGATGTTCGTCGGCCAGACCACCGAGATGTGCTCGCCTGCATTCTGCATCACCACCGGGGTCGAACGCTCGTTCTGGCCCGACATCGGCGTGCCCGGCGGGAAGAACTTTACGCCATAACCCTGAATAGTGCCGCCGGCGGGAATGTCGACGTCGAGCGCGGCTTTGCGAATCGCCTCCGGCTCGAAGCTGCCGTACTTCTCCTTGGCGACCGGCAGCACGTTGTTGAGCAGCACCCAGGTCTGGTTGAAGCCCATCGAGCAGTGCGGCGGCACGTCGGTGGCGCCGGTCTTGGCCTGGTAGCGCGTGACCATGGTCTTGGTGAGATCGCCGATGCCTGGCGCCAGCTTGGCGGGATCGAGCAGCTGCGCGGGCACCGGATCGATGTTGCAGAAATTATCGATGTCGGGACCGAAGGTCGCGCGCAGCTTGTCGAGCTGGCTGTAGCCGGCACCGGCGCCGAACAGCATCTTGAAGCGCAGGCCGCTCTCGCGGGCCTGGCGCAGGAACAGCGTGATATCGGGGTTGTAGCCGGCATGCGAGATCACGTCGACCTTGGCGCGCTTGAGCTTGGTCACGAGCACCGAGAGGTCGGGCGCGGACGCCGAGTAGCCCTCGCGCATCGCGACCTGGATGCCGGCCTGCTTGGCATAGGCCTCGTCGGCTGCAGCGACGCCGACACCGTAAGGGCCGTCCTCGTGGATCAATGCGACCTTCACGTCACCCGGCTCCATGCCGAGCTTGGCCTTGGCGTGCTCGGCGAGGAAGCCCGCAAACGCCTGGCCATATTGATCGGAATGGATCTGCGCGCGAAACACGTATTGCAGGTTCTTGTCCTTGAACACGGCGGTCGAGACCGCGGTCGTGATCCAGAGGATCTTCTTCTGCTGCTCGACCTTCGCCGCCATCGGCACCGCATGCGCGCTGGAATAGACGCCGTTGATGATGTCGATCTTTTCCTGGCTGATCAGCCGCTCGGCCTCGTTGATCGCGACGTCGGCCTTGCTCTGGGAGTCGGCGGCCACAGGCACGATTTTGGTCTTGCCGCCGATGCCGCCCTTTTCGTTGACGAGGTCGATGGCGATCTGCGCGCCGACCGAGGAGGCGACAGAGCCACCGGCGGCGAACGGGCCGGTGAGGTCGTAGATCAGGCCGATGCGCAAATTCTCGGCTTGCGCTTGGGCCCGTGTCCAATCGAGGCTGAGTGCGGCGGCGGCAGCCGCCGAGGTCTTCAGCAGCTGCCTGCGTGAAGTGGGCATCCTATCCTCCCTCAAAACCGTCTGTTGTTTTGTCTTGTTATTCTTCTGCGAAGTATGGGGAACGGGACGACGGAAAGTCAACATGGCGAAAGTCTGAGTCTGTCCCCCACGGCGAAGAACGCAATTGCGAGATGAGTGGGGACGTGGCTGCGCGTTACTGCTTCAAGCGCCGTGCAAGATAGCCCGCAGTCTTCCCGCCGGCCTTTGCGACCTCTCGCGGTGTCCCCGACGCGACGATATTGCCGCCCTCGTCGCCGGCGCCGGGGCCGAGGTCGATGATCCAGTCGCTGTGAGAGACGACGTCCATGTCATGCTCGACCACAACCACGCTGTTGCCGGCATCCACGATCCGCTCGAGCTGGGCGATCAACCGCTCGACATCCCGTGGATGCAGCCCGGTGGTCGGCTCGTCCAGGACATAGAGCGTGTGACCACGTTGTGGCCGCATGAGCTCGGTCGCGAGCTTGATCCGCTGGGCTTCGCCACCGGACAATTCGGTTGCGGACTGGCCGAGGCGAATATAGCCGAGGCCGACCTCGCGGACGACCGAAAGCGACCTGTTCAGTGTCGGATCTTCGCGGAAGAATTCGAAGGCCTCGTCGACGCGCATCGCCAGCACGTCCGCGATGGAGTTTCCGCGGATCTTCACCTCGAGCGTCTTGTCGTTATAACGCGCCCCCTTGCAGGTCGGGCAAGGCGCATAAACGCTCGGCAGGAACAGAAGCTCGACGCAGACAAAACCCTCGCCCGCGCAGGTGCTGCATCGGCCTTTCGCGACATTGAAGGAGAAGCGCCCGGCATCGTAGCGGCGGGACTTTGCCTGCGGCGTTGCCGCGAACAGTTTTCGGACATGGTCGAACAGGCCGGTATAGGTCGCTAGGTTGGATCGCGGCGTGCGGCCGATCGGCTTCTGATCGACCACGACGAGGCGATTGATCTGGTCCAGGCCCGCAACGATCTTGCCGCCCAATGTCTCGACCGCGGGAGCCAGGCTATCGTCCTCGGTATCGGCAGCCAGTGTATGGCCGAGATGCCCGGCCACGGCATCGACGAGGAATTGGCTGATCAGGCTCGATTTGCCGGACCCCGAGACGCCGGTGACGCTGGCGAGGACGCCCAGCGGGATATCGACGTCGAGGCCGCGAAGATTGTTGCGGGCCACGCCTTTAACTTTCAGATGTCCCTTCGGCTCGCGTCGGACCGTCGGCAGCGGCTTTCGTGGATGCGCGAGATAATGGGCGGTGCGCGATTGCTCAACCTTGCCGAGCCCTGCGGGCGGCCCACTATAGAGGATCAGTCCGCCGCCTTCGCCGGCGTCGGGCCCGACATCCACCAGCCAGTCGGCATGCCTGATCACCTCGATCTCGTGCTCGACCACGAAGATCGAGTTGCCCGCGTGCTTCAGCCGGTCCAGCGCCCGCAGCAAGGCCTCGGTGTCGGCGGGATGCAAACCCGCGGATGGCTCGTCGAGCACGTAGACGACGCCGAACAAGTTCGAGCGGACCTGTGTCGCAAGTCGCAGCCGCTGCAACTCGCCCGGCGACAGCGTGGGCGTGCTGCGTTCGCAGGCAAGATAGCCGAGGCCGAGGTCGAGCAGGACGGCCAGTCGCGCCGAAAGATCCTCGCAGATGCGCCTGGCGACGACGACCTTCTCCGATGCACCATTTGTCGTCGCGAACGGCTGCATCAACTCCTGCAACTGCTTGAGCGGCAAATGCGACATCTCCGCGATATTGAGACCGGCGAACTTGACCTTCAGCGCCTCGGGCTTCAGCCGCGTGCCATGGCAGGTTGGGCAGTCCTGGGTGATCATGTACTGCGCGACGCGGCGCTTCATCATCGCACTCTCGGACTTGGCGTAGGTCTGCATCACGTAGCGCTTTGCGCCGGTGAACGTGCCCTGGTAGCTCGCTTCCTCCTTGCGGCGCAGCGCCCGTTTGACCTCGGCGCCGTCGTAACCGGCATAGACCGGAACGGTCGGCTGCTCCTCGGTGAACAGGATCCAGTCGCGATCCTTCCTGGGCAGTTCGCGCCAGGGTTTGTCGACGTCGTAACCGAGCGTCGTCAGGATGTCCCTTAAGTTCTGCCCCTGCCAGGCAGTCGGCCAGGCCGCGACGGCGCGCTCGCGGATGGTTTTGCTGTCGTCGGGCACCATCGACTTCTCGGTGACGTCGAGCATCCTGCCGATGCCGTGACAGGTCGGGCAGGCGCCTTCCGGCGTATTCGGGGAGAACGATTCCGCATAGAGCATCGGTTGTCCGCGCGGATAATCGCCGGCCCGCGAATAGAGCATCCTGAGCAGGTTCGAGATGGTCGTCACGCTGCCGACGGACGACCTCGTCGTCGGCGCGCCGCGCTGTTGCTGGAGCGCCACGGCGGGCGGCAGGCCCTCGATGTCGTCGACTTCAGGGATCTGCATCTGGTGGAACAGCCGCCGCGCGTAAGGTGACACCGATTCCAGATATCGACGTTGCGCCTCGGCGTAGATCGTTCCAAAGGCGAGCGAGGATTTCCCCGATCCCGACACGCCCGTGAACACGACGAGGGCGTTGCGGGGAATGCGAACATCGACGTTCCTGAGGTTGTGCTCCCGCGCGCCTCGCACCCGGACGAAGCCGTCATCCTGCATCAGGCCATCGGGTTGTCTTGATCGGTCGTCCATCTGGCTCCTCCGGCCCCCTCGGGACTAACCGCAAGATCGCAGGATGGGTCCTTCTTTGCCAATGCGCCAGTTCCGTTCTGCACAAAGCGAAGGTCCATCGCGGTAGACGACTGGCCTTCAACAGGGATGGGGCGTTTAGGACCAAGCCGGCCGCCCGGCGCCAGGCATTACTGCGACAGCTTCACGAAGCTCGAAAACTTCGGCTAGCCTTCGGCAATCTTCTCAGGCCAGACCACGGCCTGCCTTGAGCCAGGCTCCGCGATGATGACGTCGATGACGCGGCGATAGAGGAAATGCGCTGCACGAGTCCCGATCACGTCACCGCCACAGATCACGCTGCTGGTTTTTTTCTCTCTCCTCTCTCTTTCTCTCTCTCTCCCTCTTTCTTGCTCCCTCTTTCTTGCTCCCTCTTTCTTGCTCTCTCTTTCTTGCTCTCTCTTGTTGGTCCGACGGCTTGCAGCACAGCAGCATACGCGCCGTGTTTCAAAATGTTTCACGCGGGCGTCACAACCCGCGGATACGTTTACTGCGGCAGTTTGAAGCTGCGGACTTCCTCTCATTTTCATAGCCGGGCTTGGCGCAGGCCAACTCCACGTCGGTGCCTGTGGTGAGCAGTCTTTTGTCCAAAGCTGTCTGGGGAGCGACCATGACGAGACTCGCTAAAGGGACGTTGTTGGAAGATGCCTGCGGCAAGCTGCGCAGGACGAGCCTTCTCGTGCTTGCAGCCTGCATTGCGATTTGTCCGATGGTCGGCGCGCACGCCGACGATGAGGATCGGGAGAGGGGAGGCGAGAGCCGGGCCTATGCCATCGGGCTGTGGGGCGATTTGCCCTATTCCGACCTTCAGGCACAGGTCGGCGTACCGAACCTGATCGCCGACATGAACGACCAGAGGCTTGCGTTCACGGTTCACGATGGCGACCTGAAAGCCGGCAGCGGCACGCCGGGCTCCGTGACCCCCACAACGTGCAGTGACGCTCTCTATCAGCAGGGACTCGGATATTTCAACGCGCTGAAATCGGCTGCGATGGTCACCCCCGGCGACAATGACTGGACCGATTGCGATCGGCCGGCGAACGGCTCGTTCAACTCGCGCGAAAGGCTCGATCAAGAGCGGAAGGTCTTCTTCAGCACCGACTATTCGCTCGGCCAGCGGCCGATCAAGCAGCAGGTTCAGCATGACAAGCTGTGTCTTGATCACAACAATCAGTTGACCGGCTGCGTCGAGAATCGCCGCTGGATCATGAAGGGCGTCGTCTACGCCACGCTCAACATTCAGGGATCGTGCAACAATCGTTGCGATACGCTTCCCGACGACGCCGAATGGGCCGCGCGCAACAACGCCAACATCCTCTGGATGCAGCAGACCTTCGATGTGGCGAGAACATATCGGGCCTCGGCTGTCATGTTCATCTCGCAGGCAGACCCGGGTTGGGACCAATCGGACGGAACCCGCGCCCCGTTGCGCGACCCGAAGACGCTTGCGGAAACCGATACCAATCCGGATGGCTTCCAGGCCTTCCTGGTTGCGCTGCGCGATGAAGTGGTCGCCTTCGGCAAGCCCGTCGCCTACGTTCATGGCGACTCCCATTATTTCCGTATCGACCGGCCATTTCTCGACGCCAAAGGCCGGCGGCTCGAAAACTTCGTCCGTATTGAGACCTTCGGCGACAATCAGGCGAACGGCAACAATGACGTGCATTGGCTGAAGGTGTTCGTGGACGAGCGCACCCGCGAGGTGTTCGCGTTCCAGCCGCAGATCGTGCCTGCCAATCGGACCGCTGTGCCGGCGCCGCCGAAGCGTGGCGACAATTAGCAAGCGACGCGGCTCCCTTGGCCTCGCCGAGGTAGGCTTGGGTCGGCTGAAAAATCCGGCGCCGGCGGTTCCCGCCGGCGCCCTGCTTTTGTGACCAGCGTCGCCTCAGCCGGGCCCTGCGCCTTGCGTGGCCGTATACACCGCGTAGAGCGACTGACTCGCGGCCATGAACAGGCGGTTGCGCTTGGGGCCGCCGAAGCAGATGTTGCCGCAGACTTCCGGAAGGCGGATGCGGCCGATGAGCTTGCCCTCGGGCGACCACACCGTCACGCCGTTATAGCCGACGGCGCGGCCGGCATTGCTGGAGGCCCAGACGTTGCCGTTGACATCGCAACGCAGGCCGTCGGGCCCGCACTTGACGCCGTCGATCACGCAATCGCTGAACTTCTTGAGGTTGGAGAGCTTGTTGTCGCCGCCGACGTCGAACACGAAGATCTCGCCATTGCCGCCGGGCCCGCTATCTCCCGGTCCCTTGCCGGTCGAGGCGACGTAGAGCTTCTTGTAGTCGGGTGAGAAGCACAGGCCATTCGGATCCGGCACCTGCTCCTCGGTGACGACGAGATCGATGCGGCCCGAGGGATCGATGCGATAGCAATTGGTCGGCAGCTCGCGCTTGCCCGGCGCGAAGCCGGCCGGCTGTCCGATCCGCGGATTGAGCTTGCCGCTCGCATTGCTCGGGCCGCCCGCGCCGTCGGGTTCGCCTTCGTAGAGCTGGCCGCCATAGGGCGGGTCGGTGAACCAATAGCTGCCATCGGGATGCGCGGCGACGTCGTTCGGCGAGTTCAGCCGCTTGCCCTGATAGGAGTCCGCGAGCACGGTGGCGGTGCCGTCATGCTCGTAGCGCGTCACCCGCCGGGTCAAATGCTCGCAGGAGAGCTGGCGGCCTTGGAAGTCGAACGAATTGCCGTTGGAATTGTTGGAGGGCGAGCGAAACACGCTGACGCGAGCGTCGTCCTCGCTCCAGCGCATTTGCCGGTTGTTGGGAATGTCGCTCCACAACAGATACCGGCCTTGCGCGCTCCAAGCCGGACCTTCGGCCCACAACAGGCCGGTGTAGAGCCGTTTGATCGCCGTGTTGGGCTGCGCGAGATCGTTGAACGACGGATCGACCGCGATGATGTCGGGGTCCCAGAAATAGGTGGTCGGCGCGCCGCCCGGGCCAAAATCGCGTGGCGGGGTGGTGATCGTCGTCGGCGGCGCGGCAGGTCCGGTCTGGGCCAGCGCGGAGCCGGTCCCGGCCATCGTGGCGGCGGCGCCGAGCGCAAGCCCCCGAACGAGTGTTCGTCGTGAAAGCACAGCATCCTGGTCACGCTGCTCGTGGTCACGAGCTTTTTGGCGTGTCATCGCGTCCTCCCGGTTCATGTTCGGCTAGCCGGTTGATCCGGCCGAGCAGGGGAAGGTTAATCCGGTCCGATGACGGTTGCGAGGGGCAGGTGCGCATCTTCCGCGTGATGCCGGGCTGCCAAAGCGATGGAACATCGAACATGGAAACGACAAATTCGTCTTCGCGCGGCGGGTTTACCGGAATCGGCTTCGAGCAATGCCAAGCGGTGGAGCATGTCAAGGCTTGACCTCCCGCGCGATGCTGGCAGAACGTCACGCGGGGTGTAAGTCGGAGTTCACTGTGGCAGCCGCTGTCGTCGTACTGGTTTTGCTGCTCGGGATCGCATTTGCGGGCGGCTATTTCACCCGCGACTACGTCTCGCGCAAAAGGCGGGTCGAGGCGCGCCGCTGGCGCGGATATACCGAGCCGGGCTGGCTCAATGCCAACCCGCCCGCCAATACCAACGAGATCGTGCCACCTGCCACCGGCGAGCTCGGGCAGATGCTGGACCGCTGGGAAAGCAGGGCCCGCGCCCGCC
Organism: Bradyrhizobium sp. 21; assembly: GCF_023073335.1. Classification (GTDB taxonomy): domain Bacteria; phylum Pseudomonadota; class Alphaproteobacteria; order Rhizobiales; family Xanthobacteraceae; genus Bradyrhizobium. The sequence continues at coordinate 158,519 of NZ_JADPJG010000032.1, read as the reverse complement.
GCGCCGGCTAGCGGCCCGATCGCGTGGCGGGCGGATCAGTCTGTAGCCTATGCCCGAGCTCCTGACCCGAGCTCATGACCCGCTCTTGGCCCGCGTTGCTCATCGCCCGGATGGGAGGGGCTTTTCAGAAAGCAGAAGACGAACGCGGCGGGGTTGCCGCCGCGTTCGCCCTTGTGTCGGTCATATGCGCGTTGGGAGCAGGATTACTGAGGCGGCAGCACGGCCGTCTGTTGCGGCAAATTGCTGTAGGTCGCGGACTCCTTGGTGCAGACGTCCCTGAACACCACGACGCCGGCCTGCGGATATTCCTTCACCAGGCAGTTGCATGTGTTGCTGACAACCGGAGCGGGCGTCACGACCTGCGCCGGGGCGGCCGCAACGACGGTCGTCGTTGCCGGACGTTGAACATAGACGGTTTCCTTCACGACCGGCGGCGTCGGCACATAGACCGGCTGCCGCACGACCACCGGCGTCGGGATGTAGACCGGGGGCGGAGCGGGGCGCGGATAGACCTGCTGCGCCGTCGGGATGTAGACCGGGGGCGGCGCCGGCCGCGGATAGACCTGTTGCGCCTGGCTCGGCTGCTGCGTGGGCGGGATCCAGGCCGGCCGCTGAGCCGGATTGACGACGTTCGGGCGCACGACGCTGGTCGAGCCATTGCCGCCGTAGCCACCAAAGCCGGGCCTGGGCTGCGGTGCGTTGCTCTGCGGCACGTTACCCTGCGGCGCGTTGCCGTACATGCCGTTCGGGCCCCAGCCGGCCTGCGCGGTGCTGCCTGCAAAAGTCGCAGCCAAGGAAGCCAGTGCAATCGCGGTCGCAATCTTCGTCATGGTTCCTGTCGTCGTCATGGTCCACCTGTTCTGTTTGGCGCGAGGAGTGTTTTCTTCGGCGAAAGAGCGTGTTCTCTTGGGCACAGGGATAGGCGGATTCGATGCCCTCTTCCGTGATGTCTCTCACACAGCAATCGGCCCGGTCATTTGCCGGCTTCCGCAGGCCCAAGGTCGCCGCCGGATCGATGATTGACGCCGCCCGACGGGCAAAACAGCAAAACCCTGTCGAGTCCTCGCCGGGGAAATATTCCACTTTACCGAAATTCGGATTCGTCGTATGGATTGCCCCATCCTGATCCGGGACAAGGGGCGGTCGTCCGTCGTCACGAGCCGCGGATCGGGCTGCGGTGGACGCGGGACGTGTCGGGCACGAAACGCGGGAGCAGGGCGGGATGAACCCCGTGAGGTTCCGGCGGCGTGCCGACGGGCGACGCGCGATGCGTATGGCCAAACCGTGGGTCCTGGCTGTCGTTGCTACGGCCAAGCCTTGCGGAGATGCTGAGGCTCAACCGGGCCTCGGGGCATCGTCAATTCGCGAGGTGACGGAGGCAAGAAGGAATTCGTCTCCGGGGAGAGCACGGCATAAGCCGTCAAACCACTGCGCAGGGAAGGCTGGACGTTCTCGGCTTCACCTGTCTTTCCGTTGTGCATTTGCGTGTGCATCTCATCGCGCAACGGACCGCGGGTGCCAGCCGGCGCCCGGCCTTCCCTGCGCCCTTTCTTCGGAGAGGGCGTGAAGGAGAGAGCATAGCTCGGGCCAAATGCGCCGCGAGGATGCCGACTCGTGTCGACTTCCTAGAGGAAGAAGCGATGTTCAAATTCTGCGTTAGGCAACAATCAATAGGGTGGCGAACCCAACTATGAGCGCGCCGACAGCCCAGAACTGCACACCGACAATCTTGTCGTCACGACGACGACGAATAGCAGGACGAAGGGCAACAGGACGCGCGTTACGGCAATGCGCACCGCCTTTGCAATCCATGCAATTGCAAAAGCGAGCACCAGGGCCAACTTGGAAGCCACCACGCTAACGTCGCCGATCCTGATGTCGAATATCGCAAGCAATGCGACGCCCGCACAGATGACGATGAGAAATGCGAGTGCTTCGAGTATTTTCGAGGGTTCGGTCGAATCGTTTGAGGCCTTGCTCTCGGACTGTGTTTTCATATGAGCAATCCCAATATCCGGTGCTGCTTCCGCCGCAGGGACCTGCTGAAAATAAACTACGAAAGATTGCAAGATATCATGGAATGCTATTCCAAGGTGTGGGGATGTCGCAAGGTGGAGGTGGTCGGCTTCAGGGGGCGAATCCATCAATAAGGGCCAGTCGCACCGCTCGAAGACCGCAAATCCTTATGCGAATTGGGTCAATCCCATTGACCATCTTTTGGCGTTGCGGTTGCTGCCATTTCTCGTCTAGAAACGGCGTACGAGCCACCCGGCAACGAACCGTCAACGGTTTTGGCCGAGGATTAATGGCTCAACAGGGTCTGGCAATGCTGATTCGCGGCCAAAACAATGGGATTTCGGGGGAGGTGGCTCTGGCCGCCGGCGCCTCGACGATTCCGGCCGCGCTGCTGCCCACCCTCCTTATTGGCGGGCTTCTTCTTACTTGCCCCTGAGGGCCGGCTGGGCGCCATGCGCCTGGGCGCTCAGGGGATGTACGAGATCAGCGGACCCCGAAAGCGCCCAAGCAACGACCGGCGCGAAAGCTCAAAGGAATTTTTGAAATGGCTCCCGTGAACAAGTCCGAGAAGGACCGCGTCATCATTTTCGACACCACGCTGCGCGACGGCGAGCAGTGCCCCGGCGCCACCATGACGTTCGAGGAAAAGATCGAGATCGCCGAGATGCTCGACGACATGGGCGTCGACGTCATCGAAGCCGGCTTCCCGATCACGTCCGAGGGCGACTTCCAGGCCGTCAGCGAGATCGCCCGCCGCTCCAAGAACTCCGTGATCGCCGGCCTGTCGCGTGCCAATCCAAAGGACATCGACCGCTGCGCCGAAGCGGTGAAATTCGCCAGGCGCGGCCGGGTCCACACCGTGATCGCGACTTCGCCGCTGCACATGCGCGTCAAGCTGAACATGACGCCCGAGCAGGTGATGGAGCTCTCGATTGCCAATGTCACCCGCGCGCGCAACCAGATCGACGACGTCGAATGGTCGGCCGAAGATGCCACCCGCAGCGAGATGGACTACCTCTGCCGCATCGTCGAGGCCGTGATCAAGGCTGGTGCCACCACGGTGAACATCCCGGACACCGTCGGCTACACCACGCCCGAGGAATACACCCGCTTTATGAAGACGCTGATCGAGCGGGTGCCGAATTCGGACAAGGCGGTGTTTTCGGTTCACTGCCACAACGACCTCGGCATGGCGGTGGCGAACTCGCTGGCCGGCATCGCCGGCGGTGCGCGCCAGATCGAATGCACCGTCAACGGCATCGGCGAGCGGGCCGGCAACGCTTCGCTCGAGGAAGTGGTGATGGCCATCAACGTCCGCAACGACGTGTTTCCGTGGTGGAACAAGGTCGACACCACGCAGCTCACCCGCGCCTCGAAGGTGGTGTCGGCGGCGACCTCGTTCCCGGTGCAGTACAACAAGGCCATCGTCGGCCGCAACGCGTTCGCACATGAGAGCGGCATCCACCAGGACGGCGTGCTGAAGGACGCCTCGACCTACGAGATCATGCGGCCCGAGATGGTCGGCCTGAAGCAGTCCTCTCTGGTGCTGGGCAAGCATTCCGGCCGCCATGCCTTCGTGCACAAGTTGGAAGAGATGGGCTACAAGCTCGGTCCGAACCAGCTGGAAGATGCGTTCACGCGGATGAAGGCGCTGGCCGATCGCAAGAAGGACATCTACGACGAGGACATCGAGGCGCTGGTCGACGAGGAGATGGCCGCTTCGCACGATCGCATCAAGCTGACCTCGCTGACCGTGATCGCCGGCACGCATGGCCCGCAGCGCGCGACCATGAAGCTCGACGTCGACGGCCTGATCAAGATCGAGGAGGCCGAGGGCAACGGTCCGGTCGATGCGGTGTTCAACTGCATCAAGGCGCTGGTGCCGCACGAGGCCAAGCTCGAGCTGTACCAGGTCCACGCCGTGACCGAAGGCACCGACGCGCAGGCGGAAGTCTCGGTGCGGCTGTCGCATGAGGGACGTGCGATGACCGCGCGCGCAGCGGATCCGGATACGCTGGTGGCCTCGGCAAAGGCCTATCTCGGCGCGCTGAACAAGATCGTCATGAAGCGCCAGCGAGACACGGTGACGACGGCAGCGGCAAGCTGACGAAGCAGGCGCCGCTGCGAGTTGTTTCACCTCTCCCGCTTGCGGGAGAGGTCGGCGCGTAGCGCCGGGTGAGGGTTCACCCGGGGATTGTCTCGTTGCGGAGACACCTTCTCCCGCAAGCGGGAGCGGGGGCGCAGTGGCGCCGGCGTTCGTCACGAATAGCTGCCCTGCTAACTGCCAATAGCGGCTCGATGCGCGAGCCGCTATTGATGCTCCCGGCTAGAGGATAGGCGCCCGCATTGGGCAGCCCAAAAGCACAACAAGAGCATACAAGGGAGACACCATGCGCACCTTCGCGATCGCCGCGTCCATCGCGGCCCTGGCACTTGGCTTGACCGGGCCGGCATCGGCGCAATCGCCTGTTATCATCAAGTTCAGCCACGTGGTCGCCGCCGACACTCCGAAGGGCAAGGCGTCGGAGAAATTCAAGGAGCTGGCCGAGAAGTACACCGGCGGCAAGGTCAAGATCGAGGTCTACCCGAACTCGTCGCTCTACAAGGACAAGGAAGAGCTCGAGGCGCTGCAGCTCGGCAGCGTGCAGATGCTGGCACCGTCCAACTCCAAGTTCGGCCCGCTCGGCATCCGTGAGTTCGAGGTGTTCGATCTGCCCTACATCCTTCCCGACCTGAAGACGCTGCGGAAGGTGACGGAAGGCCCGCTCGGCCTTCGGCTGCTCAAGCTGCTGGACTCCAAGGGCATCACCGGCCTTGCTTATTGGGACAACGGCTTCAAGCAGATGAGCGCCAACAAGAAGCTGGTCGCGCCGGGCGACTATCAGGGCGTCAAGTTCCGCATCCAGTCCTCGCGCGTGCTCCAGGCGCAATTCAAGTCGCTCGGCTCGCTGCCGCAGGTGATGGCGTTCTCGGAAGTCTACCAGGCGCTCCAGACCGGCGTCGTCGACGGACAGGAGAACACCTGGTCGAACATCTATACCCAGAAGATGCACGAGGTGCAGAAGTACATCACCGAGACCAACCACGGCTACATCGGCTACGTCGTGATCGTGAACAAGAAGTTCTGGGACGATCTGCCGGCCGACATCCGCGAGCAGCTTGCGAAGGCGATGAAGGAAGCCACCGACTTCAACAATGCGCAGTCTCAGAAGGAGAATGACGACGCGCTCGCCGAGATCAGAAAGAGCGGCAAGAGCGAGATCATCAAGCTGACGCCGGAGCAGGACGGGGCCATGCGCAAGGCGATGGAGCCGGTCTACAAGGACGCTGCCAGCCGCATCGGCCAACCGTTGATCGACGAGTTCCAGAAGGAAGCCAAGAGCACGACGAACTGATCCGGATCGACCATCAAGGAAGGGGCTTCCGTGCAGGAAGCACGGAGGCCCTTTTTGTTGCAAATGATTTCAATCTGCATCTGAACGGGCATTCAGGGCAGTTACATCTTCGTAAGAACGCCCTCCCTGTCCAAGTTGTAAGTTGCGCGTCAGCCGTCCGGCGCTCATCTTCACGGGCGTCCTTGCAGAGGAGGTTCGTATGAGGAAGTTCACCATCGCCGCCATTGCCGTGCTCAGCATCGCCGGCTCGGGCGCGGTCTATGCCCAATATCATCGCCCGTGGATGGAGCACTTCCGCCACATCCGCATGAACCCGGAAGACCGCGCCGCCTTCGTCGACGCGCGGATCGCCGCCGTCCATGCCGGAATGAAGCTGAGCGCGGATCAGGAGAAGCTGTGGCCGCCGGTCGAAGCCGCCGTGCGCGACTTCGCCAAGCTGCGCATCGACCGCGCCAATGCGCGGATGAATGCCGGCCCCGGCGACGCTGCCAAGGATGCCGACAAGCCGGAGGATCCGGTCGCCCGCCTGCGCCAGCGCGCCGAGGACATGGGTGCGACCTCCACCGCCCTGAAGAAGATCGCCGACGCCGCCGATCCGCTCTACAAGACGCTCGACGAGGGCCAGAAGCGGCGCCTCGCCGTATTGACCCGCCACCGCGGCCCGTTCGGAGGCGGCGAGGACGGCCCGCCCCGCCACTTCATGGAACGGGGCATGGACCGCATGATGGAGCGCGGCATGGACCACTTCCACCGTGAGCGTTTCGACCGCGACGGCGGCCCGGACCGCGACCGCGAAGGCCGGCTCTGAGCGATCAGGGATCTTCCGGAGATCAACCTTGGCGAAGCCGCTGGAATCCAGCGGCTTTTCGCATTTTCTGACCTGTGGGCGAACCCTTGGAAAACCCTTGGCAAACCCTTGGAAAACCTGCCTCACATCGCTTGCCATACCCGGATCGCTTTGCTAAACGACCGGCCTCGCGAGGCTTTAACCGCCTTTCGGGCGCATAGCTCAGTTGGTAGAGCAGCTGACTCTTAATCAGCGGGTCCCAGGTTCGAGCCCTGGTGCGCCCACCAAGCTTTTCAATAGCTTAGGGGTTTCTCGCGGTCGTCCTTCCGACAGAAGGGTCGCGGCTATTCCGACAAACGGCTGCTTTTGTTCTTTCCTCTCGTCGTTTCTTGGTCCCGGAAATCAGCTTTTTCCGTGTGCGCTTTGCATAGGTCGGCAACTGCCGCGATGAGCGGTGGGCGGCCAGCGGCTCTGAGCTCAGCGTCCGTCAGATCGCTGTCGGCTCCCTCGGTAAAGCCGCCGTGGCGGAATGACGTAAAGGACAGCTCTTCACGAAGATTGGCTGCACGGACGATCTTCTTCACGACCCCGCGTAGATAGCGAAGATCCTGCTTGGCCGTGATCCAGGGCAGCGGGGTAGCTGATCTCCGGTGGGTATGGTCGCGTCGAAAGACCAGGCCCGAGACGGTCGTCTGCTTGATCTCGTCGAGCTCAGCCATCAGCTCCGGGAATAAGGTCTCGCCAGTCTCATCGAACAGTGGCCACCAGGCTTCCTCGCCATTCTTTGGGTGCACGATGCGCACACTGTTAGGGCGCTCTTTCGGTCGATAGTGGCCGATCTCGAAAGCACCGAACACGTGTTCTTCTCGCTGGAGCCATTCCCACGCAACAAATGCTGCTGTCGCGATGGATAGATAGCCAAGTTCGTTTGCCTTGACGCGAAAGGCCACGAGTTCGTCCCAGGTTGCGGTTGGTGTCTCTCGTACCGGCTGACCCGGCGCGCGCGCCTTCAGTCCCATTTTTGAGAACGGGTTGACGGTTGGCACTCTCTTTTCTTCTGCACGCTGCCCGACGAACCAGGCACGCCGGCACGCGGTCATCGCCGCATTCGCAAAGTGTCGACGTTCCCGCTGGACGATGTTTCCATCGGCGTCCCTGTCTTCAACAATGAGCAGCTTTGCATAAATGGCGTCGACGAAGCCCTTTGTAAAATCGGCGATCTGCTTCGACCCAGCGCGCGTGCCGTCTTTCAATAGGTGATCAGCGAACAGGGCCAAACCCTGCTCATGTCTTGTGGTCGATTTCCTTCCACTTCTGGTGCCCCTTGAATACGCCGGCGAGCCAGTCAAATGACCCTGGCGTGATGCCGACGGGGCCCAAGTCCGTGAGGCCGCGAGACCGCCAGCTGTCGAAAGCTGGCAATAGAACGTACTCGGCGCGCTCGACGGCCGAGGCGTAATCTTCGCCCAGGGGCTCCGCCTTCACATGGCATCCCTGTTCGTGTGCCCAGGTCGGAGGCTCAAAAAAGTAGGCCCATCGGCCGCTCTTCAATGGCTTCCGTCTGCAATACCGAGGCAATTTCAGTGTCAATCGGCGTTCAAATTTGACCCCGTATCGGCGTCCAATTTTGACCCCTTCGAGCGGCGGGCTTTGGCGATAGCGCTCGCACCGTCGGAGCTGGTCGGGGTTGCGGAGACGGTGCGAGCGCGGGTTGCGTGATCGTCGTCGCGGCTTTTGAAGCGCCAGCTGTCGTTGCCGGTCTCGACGATGTCGCAATGGTGGGTCAGGCGATCGAGAAGCGCGGTGGTCATTTTGGCGTCGCCGAACACGCTGGGCCATTCACCGAACGCGAGATTGGTGGTGACGACGATGGACGTGCGCTCGTAGAGCCGGCTGACGAGGTGGAACAGGAGCTGGCCGCCGGATTGGGCGAACGGTAGATAACCGAGTTCGTCGAGGACGATGAAGTCCATCCGGGTCAAATGCTCGGCGATCCGACCTTGCCGTCCATTGCGGGTCTCGATCTCAGACGGTTGACGAGGTCGACCACGTTGTAGAAGCGGCCGCGGGCACCGGATCGGATGCAGCTTCTGGCGATTGCGATGGCCATATGTGTTTTGCCGGTGCCGGTACCGCCGATCAGCACGGCGTTACGTTGCTGGGCGATGAAGCCGCCGCCGGCGAGATCATTGACCAGCGTCTGGTTGATGGGTGTGCCTTCGAACTGGAAGTCCTCGAGATCCTTGGCCAGCGGCAGCTTGGCGATGGTGAGCTGGTACTTAATCGAGCGGGCCTGCTTCTCGTTGATCTCGGCATTGAGCAGGTCGCCGACAATGCGCTGGGGTTCGTGCTGGCGTTTGACAGCGGTCGCCATGATCTCGTCGAAGGCAGCCTTCATGCCGTAGAGTTTGAGCTCGCCCATGAGGTCGAAGAGTTGAGTACGTTCCATCAGATGGTTCTCCTGAGGTTGTCGTAACGGGCACAGTCGGCGATCGGGGCGTGGCGCAATGTCAGTGCGGCCGGGGTGAGAATGTTGGCTGGCGGCGCAGGATCACGCTGGCGGGCCAGGATGTTGAGCACGACATCGGCGGAATGAACGCCGTGAGCGATCGCCTCGGCGCAGGCTGCTTCAACGGCCGGCAAGCCGTCGGTCAGAACCGCGTTGAGGATATCGACCATCTGCCGGTTGCCATCGTCGGCACTGGTAAGCTTACGCCGCACACGTTCGATCGCAGCCGGAAGCACCCAGTCCTCGAAGGGAGCGCCGTTGCGCAAGGCACCGGGTTTGCGAGCCAGTACCGGCACGTAATGCCAGGGATCATAGGTCGTCTCGCCGCGGCCGAACGAGCGAGCATGCTCGGCAACGATGCGTCCGTCCTGACGGATCACAATGCGGTCGGCGTAGGCGTGAACCTCGACAGGCCGCCCGACAGCGCTGGCCGTGACCGAGTATTTATTGTTGTCGAACCGCACCAGACAGGTCGTCGAGACCGATGCCGGCACCGCGTGGAATCCGTCGAACCGGCCGGCATAGGGAACGAGCTTCGGTCGCTCGGCTTCGAACACCTCCCAGACCGTCTGTTCGGCCAGTTCTGGATGCCGGTGCGCCTTGGCGTAGGCGATGCACTTGTCCAGCAGCCACGCGTTCAACTCGTCGAGGGTTTTGAACCGCAGCCGCGGCGTGAAGAAGCGCTCCCGGACAAGCCCAACCTGGTTCTCGACCTGGCCCTTCTCCCAGCCCGACGCTGGCGTGCAGGCAACCGGATCGACCAGGTAGTGGCTGCACATCTGCATGAAGCGGCGATTGTAGAGACGCCCTTTGCCGACGAAGATCGTCTCCACCGCCGTCTTCATGTTGTCGTAGATGCCGCGCACGCAAGTGCCCTTGAACAGGGCGAACGCCCGGTCGTGGGCGTCGAACACCATCTCCTGTGTCTCGCGCGGATAGCAACGCACGAACAGCATCCGGCTGTGGCAGAGCCGGACATGGGCGGCCTTCACCATCACCGTCACGCCATTGAGCAGGACGACCTCGTGGCTCCAGTCAAACTGGTAAGTTTCTCCGGGCGCAAAGCTAAGCGGGACGTAGGCAGCGGCCGTGGATTGTCCGCGCTCCTTGCTCCATCGCCTGGCGTAGCGCCGCACGGCGTCGTAACCGCCGTCATAGCCGCCTCACGCAGCTCCTCGAAGATCCGGATCAATGTCAGTTGCTCGCGAGCGGACTTGCCCGCGTTCCCTGACAACAACCCGTCGAGTTCTGCTGCCCATCGTCCCAGCTTCGGCCGCGGCTGGACAACACGCTCGTACTCGAATGAGGTCTCTCCCGATCTCAGCACCTTCCGGACTGTGTTCCGCGACACCTTCAGGTCACGGGCGATCTCCTTGATCGTCTTGCCCTTGATGAAGTGCTCGCGCCGTATCCGGGCGATTGTCTCCACGATCAGCATCCCCCGACCACCTGCTTCATGACGAAGCAGGCAGCGCAACAGACCAACCTGTAGGGGGTCAATTTTGGACGCCGATCCCCCGGCTTAGGGGGTCAATATTGCAGGCCGAATGACATCCAAATCCAAGAACGCCTCTACTGATCCTGTCGAAAGGTTCACGTCATCCGCCCGTTGAGCCCCATTCGCCTTTTGCGATCATAGCAATTTCCAACGTCGAATGTAGCTTAAAAGCGGTCGCCTTAAAGGCGTCGATTTGGCCGATGTGTTTCTGTGAAACGGACACACAAAGGGCCCCTGCGAGACATCCTGGCGAAGAACATGCGCCGCCTACGGGCCGCGCGTGGTCTGAGCCAAGAGGCGCTTGCGCACGAGAGTGGACTGAACAGGACCTATCTCAGTGGGGTCGAACGTTCCGAACGGAATGTATCGATCGACAATTTGGCACGGATTGCTAAGGGCCTCGGTATTGAGCCTTGGAAGTTACTGAAGGACGACTGAGCCACCATCGGCAGCCACTTCGGCGGAATTCCGCGCAGCCTGCCGCTGCCTCGCCTGCGCCATTCGTAACAGAGGCCTTGATCAGTGCGCTGCCTGCGGCGACATCGTCCACCTCGCTAGGCGTTGTCGGAAGTCAGCCGCCGCTGAAGGTGACCGACGACATGACCGGCCGCGAGCACAGTTTCAAAACGGCGATCGTGGCTCAAGGCATTTCGAATATGTCATCGGTGCAATCTTTCGGCACCGTCCTCCCCCGCTTCACGGCAGCGCGCGTTTCGCGTCCGAGCGCGAGATCAAGGCCGCTGGCCTGCGATCCAAGGAGGGCGTGCTGCTCGGCCGAAAGGACGGCGCCCTGCTCTGCTTCGGCGGATCGGAACACATGCTGTCTACGCTCCAACCAGGGCCGCGAAGGGCGTTGGCTACGTCATTCCAAACCTGCTCAACTGGTCGGGCTCAGTCGTCGTTCTGGACGTGAAGAAGGAAAACTGGGATCGTTCCGCGGGATTTCGGGCGACCCACGGACAGGAGATCTATCTGTTCGACCCGCTCCGACGAGAATGGTCGAACCGCGCGCTACAATCCCCTGGGCTATGTGCGCAGCGATCCCGCCGACCTTTATGACGATTTGCAGCGCATCGCGGTCATGCTGTTTCCCGCCGAAAGTCGCGGCGATCCCTTTTGGTTCGAGGCCGCACGTTCGGCCTTTCGCGATCGGCGGCTATGTCGCGGAAACGCCTGGCTTTCCATTGACGATCGGTGAGATCCTGCACCAGCTGTCCGCGGCCCCCGACCTCAAGGCCCATTTTGATAAGATCATCGTCGCTCGCAAGTCCGGCCCTTCGCCGCTGTCGCGGCACTGCATTACAGCATTGAACGGCTTCCTCGCGGCTTCGGAAAACACCATGAACTCGGTGCGCAAGACCGTCACGGCGAGGCTCGGTCTCTGGCTCAATCCCCGGATCGACGCGGCGACCGCAACCAACGATTTCGATCTGCGGCAGCTCCGGCAACGGCCGAGGTCGATCTATCTCGGCGTGACCCCTGATATCTCGACCGCATGTCGCCGCTTCTGAACTTGTTCTTTCAGCAGGTGGTCGATCTCAATACCCGCGCGCTGCCGGAACAAAATCCCGAACTCAATCGCAAGGTGCTGCTGTTGCTCGATGAGTTTCCGGCGCTGGGCAATGTCAATGTGCTGGCGAAATCGGTGGCCTTCATCGCCGGTTACGGCATCCGCCTCCTCACGGTGGTCCAGAGCCCGGCGCAGCTGCGCGCAATCTACGGGATCGACGCAGCCCGCAACTTCATGACTAACCATGCTGTCGAGGTGGTCTTCGCGCCGAAAGAACAGGATGTCGCAAACGAGCTCTCGGAGCGTATCGGCTATGATACGGTGAAGGCGCACAGCCGGAGCGGACCGAAAGGGCTGGCGATGCGCTCGACCAGCGAGACGATCTCCGAACATCGGCGCGCCCTGATGCTGCCGCAAGAGCTGAAGCTTCTTCCAAAGTCGAAGGCATTTATCCTGGGCACCGGCATTCCACCCGTCATTGCGGACAAGATCGTCTATCACGAAGATGAGACGTTCCTGAGACGGCTGCTGCCAGCTCCCGTCCGGGAGATGCCCAGAGGCCACTCGACCGCTCTGCTTGACGCCGAGATCAAGGAGCTTCGCTCCGAGATGGCTGAGCTACGCGCGGTGTTTCGATCCCGCCCGATGACCGATGAGGAGGTAGCCGATCCCTCCACAATTCCAGCCAACGCGTCTTTCGATTTTGGGGATGTAGACGTGGACCTCGAAGGACTCTCTGAGGACGACGCTGAAAGCGTGGACGCTGAACTACATCGACGCTCAGGTCATTCCGCCGACTCGGCGGACCGGCCGCGAGCAGAACGGACGACAGCATGAACGACAGGCATGACGAGAGCGAGGAATTCAGCCTGGTGTGGCAGCGTCGCCCGGGCCGCGCTTCCGCCCGAGATAAGGGGGAAGAGTCGATAGCACCAGCCGCCAACAAGCTTTCATCCCCGGAGATCATCGATAGTGCGTTTCCGGACCGTATCCGTCGGAAATATTACGTGGGGGCCAGTGAATCTCAAAAGGATGGGTCCGACCGGGAAGCGCGGCTCTATGCCGATGAGCGGAAAGAGTACCTCACGTTCAAGGCCACTGACGATCGCCTCGTCACCCGCATAGCTGCCGCAGAAGTGATCCGGGACATGGTCAGCGTGGCACAACATCGCCAGTGGGAGGCACTTCACGTCCGTGGTTCTGTCGAGCTCCGAGGCGGCGCTTGGCTAAAATCTAGCGCGCGCGGGATGGATGTGAAAGGCTACCAGCCAAGCGAGCTTTATCGCCAGGCGCTCGCTGACCGACGAGCCGCATGGGATGGAGCCCAGGCCCGGACCGACGATGCAGAGGCTCGCTCGGCCTCCGACAGGCCACTGCAGGCGGAGAGGTTCGATTACGACAAGGGCCCTTCCGGACGTCTGATGGAGGTCGGTTATGGCCCTTACCGCAACCGCGTCGACGCGGAGCCATCAACCTATGTGGCCATCGAACTTGACGATGGCCGGCGACATCAGGTGTGGGGCGTCGGCGTTGTACCGGATGTCGCAGATAGTGGCGCCGGGCCTGGCGACCGCATCTCTATGCGCAGGAATGGCGTCGTCCCCGTCACCTGGGCGATCAAGTCCATAGACGCCACCACAGGAGTGGCTGCCATTGAACGGCGCCAGATGTGGCGGAACATTTGGAGTGTGACGGTGGTGGAACGCCGTGCAGACCGACCGGCGGACGAGCGCGATTCCGACCTACTCGCTGCCAAATCCCAGCTTGTCTTCATCAAGAAGCTCGTCGAGCGCGCTCTGCCGAACGACGAGAATGTTCGTCGGAGCATTATGGCCTTCGCCAAGGAGCGCATCGCGCGGCATCTCAACAACGGCAATTCCTTTGAGCGCGCGACGGTTCTAGAACCTGTACAGGATCGCTATCGACTAGGACCCGACAAGAATGGGTCCCGTCAGGGAGAGCAGGCGAGAGTTAACGAGCAGGAGCGCTGAAATCCCCTGCTAACGACAGCAGTACCTTTCAAGCCCTCCGTGTGTAGGAGCGATTTATCTAGCCGCAAACGTCAGCTAGGGTTCAGACTCAATTGATCCAATAGACAACGATGGCGGCGAGGTGGATGGCAGCCAGGAAGCTTCTAGCAAGTTTGTCGTAGCGAGTTGCGACACGCCTGAAATCCTTGAGGCGGCAGAAACAGCGCTCGATGACGTTGCGCCCCTTATAGGCGCGTTTGCTGAAGCTGTGGAAGGTGATCCTGTTGGATTTGTTTGGAATGACGGGCTTGGCCCCACGATCGATGATTTCGGCGCGAAAGCCGTCGCCGTCGCATCCTTTGTCCCCAATGAGGGCAGACATGGGTGGCGCGAGTTCCAAGAGGGCCGGTGCCGCGGCAATATCTGCGTCCTGGCCTAGAGTGAGATGAAATGCGCAAGGTCTGCAATCAGGATCACTCAGTGCGTGGATTTTCGTGGTCCGCCCACCGCGCGAGTGGCCGATCGCCTGTTCATGCTCCCCCCTTTCTGCCGCTTGCCGAGCGATGCGCCTTGATTGAAGTGGAGTCGATCGACAAAGTCACGCAGTCGTTCCCGCCGCGGGTGAGCGCTTCAAAGATCGCCTGCCAATGTCCGCGCTTGGCCCAGCGATTAAAGCGATTGTAGATTGTCATGTAAGGACTACAGTCGGGCGGACAATCGCGCCCGCGTGCGCCGCACTGACGCCTCCGTGTAGGATGGAGTTCTTGGTACGAAGGCTACGACGACTTGCTTGGCGCATCGACGAGTGTTGGTCCTTCGAGGTCCGTTTTCTTGAGAGTCGTCTTTATGACGAGTTCGGAGAGCAAAGCACTTGCGGGTTGGAGAACCATCCCACTCCAGGCCGCTGGACTCACGGAAAGTGCCAGGAGCGGTTTGCAAGCGCGCTCCGGACAGGTATGCATGAGCTCGGTGGTGCTCTCGACTAAATTAATGATGATGTCGGCTCCGAAAACGTGTGAATTCCTGGCGAGCCGTTCCTCATAGTTGTACACGGAGTCTGCACCGAAACCGGCTTCTTTCGAATAAAAGCGAAGAGTATTGGGCTGCACGTTCATCGTCACAAGACGATCGATATCGGAGCCTCTGATGCTGGCATTTGCTAGCGCGCGTTTGGTGACCGACCGTACCCCGCTTGATGCATATCGATAGACCTTGAGGAAATCGACTTCATCATGCAGCCTAAGATCGGTCCCGATTGACGTTCCGCGGACCAAGAAGCCACCTAGCTCCGGATTAATCGAGATCAGGCAACTTGCTGCGCCGTCGCTCAATATCGCCGAATTGTTGGCGGTCAATCTGTCGGCGGGTCGCGCGCAGGTATCCGCGGTGACTACCGCTACACATCTGGCGGAGCGGGCGCGAATGAGGTCGCACGCATGGACCACGGCGATGCCGAAGTTCGCGCAGCCATTCGTGCTCATTCCAATCAATGGTGTTAGCGGCAGACCAAGCTGGGAGCTACCCTTTTTGAAGTCCATCATGTCTCTGGAATGGTCAAGCATTCTGGTCGAACAGTACAGTACAAGGTCAGGGACAATTCCCCGCATGCACTTCAATGTTCGCGCCAACGAGGCAAGAGCCATCGCGGGAGCTGACGTTTCGGTGCGGAGATAACATCTAAGCCCCAGCTGCATCAGCGTGTCGATCACGCCGCTCTCGATATGGCCACTCAACTCGATGAGAGGGCGGCTCTCTCCGAGTTCGTACTCGCAACATGAGAGATAAATCTGTTCCATCACTGTCCCTGTCGTCAGATTCCCGTTTCTGTAATTCAATCATAATGAGGTATATTGACAAGATAACAACCAATGCTATTCTTTGGGCGGGATGCCGAATGGCACGATCAAGATTCTTGGAGGAGACAATGGTGCAAATTGTGGGCGATGATCGGCCCCTTGAGTTGGTTGATCTCGATACGGTTACAACTCGGTATCTTGAAACGCAGGGTCCATCCGCAGCGAACTACATCTCGGCCCGAAATCAATTCCAGCGGGAAGGATTCGCCGTTGTTACAAGCTTCATCCCGCCCGCCTTTGTCGGAGCAGTCGAGCGGGAGGCGAGAGTACTGCTCGATGCCGGAGCGATACGACGTGACTTCCGAATGAAAGCAACTGACGATACGCCTCGACGCATGCGGAACGTGCGGCAGGCGGAAATTAAACGCCGAGGGAAGGTGGTCCCCGCGCTGTACGAATGCGCTGCATTGCGGGCGATGCTGGGCGAGATAGCAGGCGAGCCGCTTTTTACGTGTCCCTTTGATGACGAACAATACGTCATCACCTGTCTCGAGCAGCCCGGCGACACGCACGGCTGGCATTGGGACGACTACAGCTTCGCGCTGGTGTGGGTCATACAGGCGCCCCCCGTCGAGCTCGGCGGCTTCGTCCAATGTGTGGGCAATACCGTCTGGAACAAGAGCAATCCCCGGGTCGCTGCAGCTCTCGCCGGCGGAGTCACGCGCTCCTATCCGGTCGGCTCGGGTCAGGTCTATTTGATGAGGACGGATATCACGCTGCATCGTGTCTATCCGCTGCTGCAACCGACCGTCCGGATCATCGCGAATATGGCCTGGGCGTCGACGCGCAACCTAGCGCAGACGATCTCGCACGAGACGGTGGACGCGCTGTGGAGCGCGACCGATGAGCAAGCTCGCGGTGCCGAATAATTGATCACGTGAACGGGAGGGCGCGATGAGCGACTTGCAAGAGAGGCTCGGCAAGCTGTCGCCAGAGCGTCGAACGAGGTTTCTGAGCAGCTTGCTAGGCCAACCGGCTAGCCCCGACGACGCGCTGCCGAGAGCCAGTATTCTTCAGGAGCAGCTCTGGTTTGTGGACGAGGCGTCGGCCGGCCGGGCGCGTAACAATCTCGCGATGCAGATCCGCCTTTGCGGACCAGTGGAGGCGGGAAGGCTAGTCGCTGCCTTGCGCAGTGTCTTAAGAGCATTTCCCGTGCTGACGAGCCGTTTTCGTCCGCTCGATGAACGTCTCGTGCTCGAATCGGCGCTGGACCTGGAAGCATTCACAATCCCGGATCATCGTTTGGACGCGGAGGCGGCGCTAATCACGAACGATCCGACGGTGAAGGCGCTCGTCGAGACGAGCTTTGATCTGAACAACGGTCCCCTGTTCCGCGTGAGGCTGCTGCATCTGCCCGGCGGTGCTCGTTCCCTGCTGTGGGTGGCTCATCATTCCGTTTGGGATGGCATCTCGCACAGCCTCTTTCTGCGGCATCTGGTTGACGCTTTGGAGGGAAGGTTCGCAGCTTCGCCAGCAATGCCTGGTTATACGGATTTTGCGTTGCGCCAAAGGCAGCTCGTTCGCGAGGAGCGAGAGAGACATGTAGCGTATTGGCGTGCCAGGTTGCATGGACACGCGGAGCTCGACCTGCCGCTCGACTATCCTCGGCCGATGGTCCCCGAATTCGACGGCGCCCGGCGGCGGCGTCTTCTGCCGCAGAGCCTGAGGAGCCGGATCAGAGATCTCTGCAGACAGTTCAAGTGCTCGCCTTACGCCATCTATCTTTCGGCGATCTACGTCCTGCTGCTTCGTTATACTGGGCAGAGGGACCTTATCGTAGGAGGGTCGGTAGACTGTCGGTCGCCCGAGTTCCAGAACAGCCTTGGTCTCTTCGTCAACATGCTCCCGCTCCGGCAGATGCTGCCAGACGATGCGACATTCTCGGTGCTGGTCGATCAGGTCCGCGCTTCGTTGGCAAGCGACTTGGCGCACAAGGATCTGCCCTTCGCCGAGCTCGTCACCGCAATCAATCCGCCGAGGGTATCCGGGCGCGCGCCAATCTTTCAGGTCGAATGCACCTATGAAGCTCGTGAGTTCGAGGCGATCGAATGCGATGGCTTGCGGCTCGAGCCTGAGGTGCTGCACGATGCAGGCGCGCGATTCGACCTTGCCTTCGTAATCGAGGATTCTCCGGAGCAGCTTGCCGTCAACGCGGAGTATGCATGTGCGCTGTTCGACCGATCGACCGTTGATCGGATGTTGGCCAACTACGAGACGTTGCTTCGCAATGTCGCGGAACAGCCGGAATGCATTATCGACGAGATACCCCTGATCAGCCCGGGAGAACAAGCGATCTTGGCCGCCTGGGGAAGAGGACCTGCGATCCCGTCGACCGAAGAATCGCTGATCGATCGCTTCAACGACCGTGCACACGATCTTCCGGAAAAGACGGCGGTGGTGGACGCGTCCTCCAGCGTCACTTTTCGCGAGCTGGATGAGCTTTCGGATCGAATTGCGTGCGCATTAAGGGCAAGGGATGTCCGTGGGAATGATTGTGTCGCTCTTGCCGTACGGCGCTCCGTCGAAATGGTGGCTGCGGTGCTCGGCGTGCTCAAAGCTGGAGCTGCTTTCGTTCCGATCGATCCGGGCGCGCCCGAACGCAGGATCCGTTCCATCGTCGAGAGCTGTTCGGCCAAAGCTCTTCTGGTCAGCGACGCATTGCGCAGCCGGTTGCCGCTTGGGCTGGATCGGCAGATGATCAGCATCGAAGACGCGTTGCAAGCGCCGATATCCGGGGAAAGGCTCCAGTCCGCGCAGCCGGCGCCGGACAGCCTGGCGTACGTGATCTACACTTCGGGTAGTACGGGCGAGCCGAAGGGGGTGATGATCGAACACCGTTCGGTCATCAATTGCATAGACGGCATCAGGAGCGCCTACGAGCTCACCTCCGACGAAAGAGTGATGCATTTCGCGTCCTTGAGCTTCGATGTCGGAGTCTTCGACATGTTCGTCGCCCTTCTTGCCGGTTGCACCTTGTTCATTGCGAGCGATGAGGATCGGCTGGATCCCGAGGCCCTCGAGGGAGTCATCGCTCGGCATGAGATTACATTCGCGGAGTTGCCAGCTGCGCTGATGCCGCTGATGCGTCCGAACCGGCTGCCCAACCTCAGGGTGGTATCGACCGGCGGCGAGAAGTTCGGGCGTGAGTTGGTGGACTCTTGGCAGTCTAACGGGCGCAGGTTCTTCAACGGATACGGACCGACCGAGTGCACCATTGCCATGATCTTATCCGAATGTACCGCGGGCGATGTGCGACTTCCGGCGATTGGAAGGCCCATCCAGAACCATACAGTCCATGTCCGCGACGGCCGCGGAAACCTGGTTCCTGTAGGGGTCGCCGGGGAACTCTATGTGGAAGGGGTGGGGCTCGCCCGCGGCTATATCAACGATGAGGAGCTGACGAGGGAAAAGTTTGTCAGTCGCAATGACGGCGCGGGAGGCACCACGACAGCCTATCGCACAGGGGATACCGTCCGCTGGCGCTTTGACGGGCAACTTGAGTTTTTGGGGCGCCGCGACGCTCAGGTGAAGCTCAATGGATTTCGAATTGAAATCAGCGAGGTCGAGCGCGCGTTTACGTCTTTCGAAGGCATCCTGCAATGCGCGGTGTTTCTCCTTGAGGACGAGACCGGAAAATGGCTTCGTGCCTATGTCGCGCCCGCCGGCGAGCGACTGGCATCGGTGCCGGGTCTGCGAACGCACCTTACTCAGCTTCTTCCCGGCTACATGATTCCTCGAGAGATCTTTCAAATCGAGAAAATGCCCTTGAACCACTCGGGGAAGGTCGACCGAAATGTGCTTCTGGATATGGAATCCGTTCGGCTCGGTTCGGATCATATCGTCGAACCGGAGACTCCGCTCGAAAAGGAGATCGCTGCAAAGATTTTCGCTCCTGTCTTCGCGGGCAGGCAAATCGGTCTGAACGATAATTTCTTCGAGGCAGGGGGGGGCTCGCTGCAGGCGGCGCAATTAGTCGCTCGGATACGCACTCGATTCGAGTGCCGGATGTCAATTGCGGAGTTTTTCAAAGCGCCGACGATTGCCGGCATCGCCGAATTCGTCGCCCGGCAACAACGAACTGCATCCGGGGCGGACCAGGAATCCCTACTCGCGGGGCTCGATTCATCGGGGGACGGCGCCGGACCGATCGGCTCGGAGTTGCGGGTCTGGCGACACGCACTGATCTATCCGGATGGTGAGATTTACAACATTCCGATTGCTTTGCGGATCAGAGGACAATTGGACGCCGAACGGTTGCAGTCGACGATGACGGCGCTGGCGCAAAGGCACGATGCCCTTAGATCCTATTTCGTACAGTCTGACGATCCCAAACGGGTGGTGCTGAATGATTGGGCGCCGGAGCTGCAGGTTGTGGATTGGCAGGACGAAGGCCACTCCGCAGCCGAGTTGTCGAAGTTCGTGGCGGCGAGGGCGAGCGGTCCATTCAATCTGTCACTTCCCGAACCGCCATGGCGCGCGAGTCTCGTCCGTGTCGCTTCGGAGGAGCACCTGCTCGTGATCGCGCTACATCACTTGATCTTCGACGGCTGGTCCGTTGGTGTGTTTGTTCGCGACCTGCTCGATCTCTATGACAGCTCCCCACGGCCGCTCAAGACGTCCGAGCGCTGGCGCAGTGAGCTTCAGAGCGCTGCGGACCTATCATTCTGGCGAGATCGCCTGAAGGGCGGACCGCCGCCATTGATCTGGAAGGCAGCGGCGGACAGGAAGAACGGATCGGGCGAAGGTACAGCAGCTATTACCCTTGATCTACCAGTTGTCGAGGAGCTTCGCCAGGTCTGCGCGGCGAGGGGTGTCACGCCCTACATGTGGCTACTCACGTGCTTTGCCTGTGCGATGAAGCGCTTCGTCCGCAATGAGGCGTTCGTTGTCGGAGTGCCGATCGCCAATCGAGTTGATGAGAACCTCGAGGACGCCATCGGCTGCTTTGCAAACGCTGTACCCATTTTGCTCGAGCCGGAACGCGACTCGTCTTTCGGCCGCTGGCTGGAGATTGTCCGCCGGGAGGTCGGCGAGAGCCTGGCTCATTCGACCGGTCCCATCGATCGCCTGATCGACGACCACCGGGAGGTGACGCCTCCGGGACGAGCGCCGGTCTTTCAGGCTATGTTCGCGGTCCAGAATACGCCGGAGATGCGGGCAACCGGCCAAAGCCTGTCCGTGACGCGCTACCGTGATCATCTGAAATGGCCGATGCTGCCGATTCGCGCATTCTATAGCCCACTCCCGGAGATGCTCGACATATCCTTGGTTGGCGAGCTTCGCGACGGGAGTTTCGTCGGCCTATTGGAGTATGAGCTGGGCCTCCTCGATCGGGCTGTGGCGCTGGACCTGTTGCGGACATTCGAAGCGATCACAAGAGGTACGATCGAGAACCCTGCGGCGCGGATCGACAGCCTTGGCTCTCACCCGGTGTGAGCGAACGCGATGCAATTTTCCTTCAGCGCTCAAGAGGACTCCTTTCGACAGCATGTCAGGTCTACGCTGTTGCGCCCGGACATTGCAGAGTTGATCGACGTCGCAAATGGACACCAAGCCGATCCACGTCCGTTGTATCGCGCCTTGGGGGAGGCCGGACTGCTTGCAGTGAACTGGCCGATCGAATTCGGCGGACTGGGACTTGGACAGATATATGCCGGCATCGTGATCGAGGAGATGGGCTTGGCGAACGTGCCCGACACGTTGCACCTGCTGTCGGTCCAGGTGGTTGGCTCCATCCTTCTCGCATCGGGCACTGCGAGGCAAAAGAAATCGCTGGCCCGGCGGATCGCCAGCGGCCAGATGTTTGCCTGCGTTCTCTTTACCGAGCCCGAAACGGGAACCGATCTTGCGGCCATCAGGACCACAGCCAAGCGCATGGAGGACGGAAGCTTCCGAATCTCGGGCAGGAAACGCTACAGTCTCAGAGCGGGGTTCGCCGACTATGGGCTCTGCCTCGCACGCACCCAGGATAGTGCGACGGGCCACCAGGGCCTCACACTGTTTCTCCTGTCGCTCGCCGAGCCCGGCATTGCCGTCCACCGCCTCCCTTCGCTGGCCGATGAGCCGTTTCACGATGTCGTTCTCGACGACGCTCGTGCAACAGGAGAGTGTGTCATCGGCGACGAGGGAACTGCCTGGGGCACGATGCTGGCGGCGCTCGCATTCGAGCGAACCGGTACCGATTACATGGTGCGCGCCCGGCGCTGGCTGAAGGAGATCGCGACATGCGCGGGTGCGGCGGCGCATCTGGGAGCAGCGGAGATAGGACTGGCCAGCGCGGAACTGGAAGCTGCGCAACTGATGTGTTGGGACATTCTCAGTCGGATGGACGACGGCGATTGCGACGAGACAATGAACGCCATGGCGAAGCTCTACAACAGCGAGCTTGCTCAGAGAATCGGTTGGCTTGGTAGTGAGCTTTGTCCGCCAGGCCGTTTGGGCAGCCACAGGATGTTGGACGCGGCCCATCGAGAGGCGCCGGGGCTCACGATCTCGGCCGGCGTGTCGGAGGCCATGTTGGAGACGATTGCTCGCAGTCATCTGGTGAGACCCGAGGGGGGCGCATCGACATGAAGCCGGGATTTGACAAGTCCGATCTATCGTTCCGGGCGGCAATTCGAAGATCGCTCGTCGCCGCGACCAAGGGTGGCGTCGCCGAGGTCTGGCGCGTGCTGAACTCGATCGATGCTTTCTCCTTTGCGCTGCCATTGGACTCTGGCGGCTTGGACCTGGGCGAGCCGGCGATCATCCACGTCGTTGAAGAGCTCGGCCGGCTGGCCTGTTCGACGCCCTTTATGGAGTTCGTCGACTCTCTCATGTGCGCGGCGGACCAGGGGACCCGGCGCGAGCTTGCCTTGCTCTTGCAGCACGACGAGCCTGTTGGCGTCGTTGACCTGGAGGCAGCTTCCTCCTGTCCGACGAATGGGGACCGCCATCCCGTGTGCCGCCTGAACGGTTTTGCGATGCATCAGCGTTGTCCAGTGGCTGCTCGGGTGCTGGTGCGGCACCACACCAAGCAGGGTACTTCGCTCCATATCGCCAGCAGCGGAATGACGGGGTTCGAGGTTGCCGCCGTGCACGACGCGTGGGGGAGCGGCTACGGGCACGTCACCCTCGAGAATGCCGAGCTCGCTCGGATCGGCGTGTTCCGCAATTCGGCCGAAAGGTCCGCTCGTGTGCAAATCCGGCAAGCTGGATATCTGGTAGGTTTGAGTGCCGGTGCGCTCGAGCACGCCGCAGCACACGCCAATGCACGTCACCTGTTCGGACGCCCGTTGGTCGACCAGCAATCGGTTGCGTTCCGTCTCGCATCGTTGGCTGCGCGCATAAGCGCAGCGCGCCTTCTAGTTCATCGCGCCGCGAGCGAGCCGCCCGGAGAAGAGCTTGAGCGTCTGGCGTTGCAGTCCCTGCTGCTCGCCAGCGTCGTTGCGCGGGATACCGGTCAGGTCACGATGCAATTGCACGGCAGCGGCGGATTGCTGAGCACATCCCAGGCTAGTCGCTTCTACATGATGATCTCGATCGAGCGCAATCGCATGGAGTCGGCACTCGAACTCAGCCACCGCGTCGGGAAGCTCTATCTCGGGCAAGTGCAGACCCCGAGGGACAGTCGGCCAGAGCCAGACTGCGAGTTGTTGGGAGCTGTCCAATGAGGCCCGATCCGGCGGCTGCACTGGAACGACTGGTTCTGCCCGCGCCCTACGAATTCGCCGAAGCGGCGATGCGTCACCACAAATCGCGTTGTGCGATTGTGGCCGGCACGCGCCGCTTGACGTACGACGAGCTCAACGACTGGATAGACGCAATTTCCAGCGAGTTGCTCGCCGGATTCAAGCTGACGCCGGGCTCGGTCGTCGCGATATGCTGCGGCCATTCCGCGGCACTCGTCGCGGCACTATTGGCGGTGCTCAGGACGCGGGCCGTGTTTGTGCTGATCGATCCTGCATTGCCGGAACAACGGCAGCGAGAGATGTGTCGAACGGCGCGGTCCGTTCTCATCATCGAAGCCGTGAACGATCAGGTACGGATGAGGCGTTGCGAGGAGAGCTACGAGGATGGAACGGCGCCTCCGCCGTTGCCACACGCGGCCTCGGACGCCGCAAGCTATGTTGCGTTCACGTCGGGTTCGACCGGCAAGCCGAAAGCCGTGCTCGGAGGCGGTGCCGCACTCTCGCACTTCTTTTCCTGGTATCTTGAGCAATTTCCCGTAACGCCGGACGACCGCTTTCCGCTTCTGTCCGGCATCGGCTACGATCCGTTGCTGCGAGACATTTTTCCGGCGCTTCGAGCCGGAGCGAGCATCTGGATTCCGGAGCAGGACTGTAAGAGTTCGCCGATAGCACTGCACAGGTGGATAGCCGAACAAGCAATTACGGTATGGCACACCACACCCCACCTTGCGGATCTTGTCGCGGAGGCAGGCCAGGAGGCATCCCTGGTGCAGTTGCGGCGCATCTTCCTCGGCGGGGACAAGTGCCGTTGGCAGACCATAGGAAGCCTCAAGCGACTGGCGCCGAACACGCAGATCGTGAACTTCTTCGGTGCCACCGAGACCCCGCAAGCGGTTGCTTGGTTCGACGTGGACGAGGTCGGGGAAGCGCTGCCGGTGACGGGCCATGTTCCTGTAGGATGCGGAATTCGCGATGTCCAGCTCCTGATCTTGGGCAGTGATGGGGAGTTGCTGCCAGAGGACGAGGTCGGCGAGGTGTGCGTGAGAACCCCCTATCTCTCGTTTGGCTATCTGAATGAGCCAGACGAGACCTCGAGGAGATTCCAGCGGAACCCGTTTACCCGGGATCCTCTCGATCTGATGTATCGAACCGGTGATCTCGGCAAATACCTACCCGGAGGCGACGTTCAGCTAGTGGGACGAGCCGACGACCAGGTCAAGATCAGGGGGCATCGCGTCGAACCGGAGGAGGTGCGTGCGGCGATCCTCTGTTGCGCGGGCGTACGCAATGCATTCGTCTTTCCCGTCCAGGATGCAGGCGACGATGTGCAATTGGCCTGCGCCTTGGTGCTCGATGCACTGTGCTCGGCACAGCAGGTCGTCGCGCATCTGCGCGAAGTCGTCCCTCAGCACATGAGACCGGAACGGATATTCGAGGTCGAGCGCCTGCCGTTGAACGCGAACGGAAAGATCGATCAATCCGCCCTGTGTGCGATTGCGCTTGGGGAAAACGCGGATGCAACGGCCGACCCCCTTGAGAGCGAATTGGCGAAGATCTGGTCAGAACGTTTCGGCAGAGCGGTCGGCGCGAAGGCCGATTTCTTCGATCTCGGTGGACACTCCTTGACGGCCGCCCATTTGAGCACCCGGATATCCAAGCGGTTCGGCATCTCCGTTCCGATCTCTCTGCTTTACGAAAATTCATACCTTCCGGATTTCGCAATGCAGATCCGGCTGTTGATCGAGCGGGAAGCCGGGGCGATGGATACGTCTGCGCCTGCTTCGCTAAGCGATTGGTCACGGGGGCCGAGATGAAGGTAAAGGCGGCGGTGGCGGTTGCCCCCAACAAGATTGAAGTCCTGGCGGTCGACCTGGATGAACCCCGAGCCGGAGAGTGCCTTATAGAAGTTTGCGCCAGCGGCATCTGTCATACGGACGATCTTGCCTTGTCCGGTGATCTTGCCGAGGTGACTTTTCCAGTCATCCTCGGACACGAGGGAGCCGGGGTCGTGCGAAAGGTTGGTGCGGGCGTGACGGCCGTCGAGCCCGGCGACCACGTCATATTGCTTCACAAGCATGCCTGCGGCGGCTGCGCGTTCTGCCTCGACGGACGGACGAACCTTTGCCTTTTTGGCCGTGAGCAGAAGAAACGTGGGCTGATGCCTGACGGCACCACACGATTCTCGATAGCGGGTAAGCCGGTGTATCATTACATGGGAATTTCCACGTTCTCGAGCCACACCGTCGTCGCCGAAGCGGCTGTGGCCAGGATTAGAAAGGACGTCCCGCTTCATCGCGTGTGCTGCATTGGCTGCGCGGTCGCCACGGGATTGGGCGCGGTTCTCCGGGCCGCGAATGTCAAGTCCGGCGCGAGCGTTGCCGTTTTCGGGCTTGGGGGCGTTGGCCTCAATGTCGTGCAGGGCGCGCGGCTGGCAGGGGCGGGGACGATCATCGGGCTGGATACCAATCGGGATCGCCAGGCGATGGCGAGGCGTCTCGGTGTCACGGACTTCATTGCGGTCAGCGGCGACGGCCGGGATGTGCTGGAGTCTGTCTACAGGATTGCAAAGGACGGGGTCGATCATAGTTTCGAAT
The DNA here is from genome assembly GCF_023073335.1 of Bradyrhizobium sp. 21. Taxonomy (GTDB): domain Bacteria; phylum Pseudomonadota; class Alphaproteobacteria; order Rhizobiales; family Xanthobacteraceae; genus Bradyrhizobium. The sequence continues at coordinate 132,714 of NZ_JADPJG010000032.1, read as the reverse complement.
GCATCGGGTGCACGAGTGTGATGCGACTTGCACTTGAGAGCTGCCATTTTGCCTGGGGCCGCTGCACGATTGTCGGACTTGCTCGGAAGGGACAGGAGCTTTCCTTTCCGCCCGATATGCTCGACGGCCGTTGTCTGCGGGGAACGACGTTCGGCGAGATGCATGGCCGCAAGGACATACCCACAATCGTCGATTGGTACGCCGACGGACGGCTGCAGATCGATCCGCTGATAACGCACGAGCTTCCCATTGATGACATAGGACGCGGTTTCGAACTGATGAGACGTGGCGAATGTCTTCGTTGCGTGATCCGCCACTAGAGGAACGGACAGACAATGAAACTGACGGTTGCTCGATTCGTCGGAGCGGATTTGCCCGCAAGGATCTGGATCCTCGCATTTGCGGCTCTCCTGAAATACTTGGCGATGTTCGTAGTGCCGTTCGCGGGACTCTACCTTAGGGATGAGTTGGGCGCGTCGATCGGGGAGATCGGCTGGATTGTCGCTGCGAATGCTGCGGGCACGCTGATCTCGTTTCCCGCCGCCGGATACGCGATTGATCGGTTTGGAAACTTGGCCGTCATCGTGGTCGCATGCGGGTTGGAGGCGATCTGCTTTGTTCTGTTGGGGCAGACATCCACCATCGCGCAGTTCGGCCTTGTGTTCTTCGTGTGCGGAGCGCTCACAGCCGTTTTCAGGCCCGCCTTTCAGGGCTGCCTTACCTCGGCAACCGAGCCTGCTGATCGCCCCAGGGCGTATGCACTAGGGAATTTGGTGTGGAATTTGAGCTCGGGAATGGCTTTGCTTGCTGGCGGTGTCGTTTACGCGAATGCGTCCAAGTATATTTTTCTGGCAGACGCGATTCTGAATGTTGCAGCACTATGCATTTTCGCGGGGCTTGCAACGCGGGTGGGATTGAAGGACGGCGCTCCAGCTGGCCCCAAGTCGGCACACGGCAGCTCGCCGTTGGGGAATCCAATATTCTTGGCGATCTGTCTTGCGCTGTTTCTCGTAGAAATCGTTCGCTCGCAGTCGATCTCCACCTTTCCCCTTTTCACGACTTCTATCTACGGCATCTCTCCCGCGCAGTTTGGCCTCGTGCTCGCTCTTGGCTGTCTTACGCTCGCGATTTTCATTTTACCGGTGACCACGTCATTGATGGGGTTCGACAAGCGCATTCTGGTTGCACTCGGTGCCGTCCTCATGTGCTCGGCCTACTCGTTGAGTATGTTCGGTTCCGGAGTCGTCTGGTCAGCAGTCGTCGTTATCGTCTCGTCAGCCGGCCAGATGGTCGTGCACCCGGCTGCCCTGACCCTTGCCGTCGCGGCGTCGCCCCAAGCGAGGCGAGGGACTTATCTCACGACTTACTATTCTTCGGCTGCGCTGGCTTGGTCGGTAGGTCCCGCCGCCGGCACCACGATCTATTCCGCGCTCGGTCCAAATTATCTCTGGGCTCTCTGCTCGATTCCAGGACTGCTCGTGGCCGGCATCATGATGGGAGTGGTACCGCCAATTTCGAAATTGGAACGGTCGCACGACGGCGGCACGGGCGACTGAGTCCACAAGCCACGCGAGGTCCAGGATCATGCCAGACATCCCAAGAGGTTATCTGATCGTTCGCAATTCGGCCGAACAATACTCAGTCTGGCCGGAGGAGCTTGCGCTGCCAAACGGATGGCAGCCGACGAGCAAGGCCGCGTCGCTGGACGAGTGCCTGGCGCAGGTTCGTTTGAGGTGGACCGATCTCAAGCCGGCGTGTCTTTCCAAGAAGATGGATTGCGGTTCTTCGAACGTTTTGTTCTAGGAGGTCGTCAATGGTGGCTCTTCCCTTCGATCGGACTATGACCGGAAGCACGCAGATTGACACGATGGAAGCGGTTTTCGGTGCAACTGCGGGGCGAGAGATCCGTAGCTGCGCGGCGGAGCTGGATTTGAATCTCGCGCCCCTGTTTGCGGCATTGCTCGTCGTGTTGGCGTTCCGATTGAGCGGTGAGAGGTTCGTCTCGATTGCACTCGGACATGGACGGGTTGGCGCGGTCAGGATCGGTGCAAGCGACACGGTTCAGACTTTGGCCCGGAAGATCGAGGCTGGGGACCTGGCACCTTGCCCAGCGAGCGACAATGACATCCTTTACTGCTCTGCGGCCGACACCTGTCTAGACGTTCGAATGACCCAGGCCAACTTTGCGTTGGGCGTGCGGATGGAGTGTGTCGAAGAACGTATCATGCTCCAGTTTGCGTTTCGGCCGGATATGCTGTCGATGGCAACGGTCGGACGCTGGATGCATCATCTGGAAACGCTTGCCTCCGCGTGGTCCCGAAACCCTTCTCAAGTCGTAAGTTCGTTGCCGCTACTCGACGCGGCCGAGCGGCGGCGCGCGATCTCGGACTGGAACAATACCGCGTGTCCGTACCCGAAAGAGCCGTTTCATCGACTCGTCTCCGCACAAGCTCGGCGCACACCTGATCTTCCGGCGGTCGTCTGCGAGCACGTGGTGCTGAGCTACAGTGAGCTGGAAACGCGCAGCAATCAATTGTCTCACCGACTGATCGAGCTGGGCGTCGGGCCCGAAGCCGTCGTGGGAATGTGCTTGAAACGCTCTGTCGATCTTCTCGTGGTCCTGCTCGCCATCATGAAAGCAGGTGGTGCTTATTTGCCGTTGGATCCGGCTTATCCGCGCGACCGGCTCGGCTTCATCGTTCGCGACGCCCGTCCCCAAATCGTGGTCACGAAAGTGGAGCACGCTTCGTTGTTTCGGAACGCCTCGGTTCCTCTTCTTGTCCTGGATGAGGAGCAGGAGCAGCTTTCGCGCAGGCCCAATGACGCACCGCACGTTGAGCTAGATTCTGATAATCTTGCCTATGTCATCTACACGTCCGGATCGACAGGGAAGCCGAAGGGCGTTTTGATCTGCCACCGGGGGCTCAGTAACCTTGTGGGGGTTGTCCAAAAGGGCTTCGATGTCAGGGCAGGCGATCGTGCCCTACTCTATCACAGCATGAGTTTCGATTTTTCCGTCTGGGAAATCGCCATGGCTCTTCCGTTCGGGGCGTCGCTCCACGTCACGAAAGACAACTTCTCTGCGTTCGAGCTTGCCGCTTTCATGTCGCGTTCGAGAATCAACGTGGCATCGCTGACATCCTCGGCGCTGCAGTTTCTTGATGGCGTGGATCTGCCGGATCTGCGGATCCTGACCACCGGTGCAGAAGCATGCGCCGAGGATTTGGCCTCGTACTGGGCGGCTCGCTGCGAGTTCTATCACGGCTATGGTCCGACCGAGGTCACCACCGGGTGTGCCTATCACCGATATCAGGCGGGCGCTGTGACAATCGGCAGGCCGATGCAGAATTTACAGGTGTATGTGCTCGACGAGAACATGGAGCCCGTACCAGTTGGGGTCATCGGCGAGATCTATATCGGTGGAGTCGGGCTCGCGCGAGGCTATCTTGGGCGGGGGGATCTGACCGCCGCACGCTTTGTTCCCAATCCATTCGGGAAGGGCGACCGGCTCTACAGAAGCGGAGACATGGGACGTTGGTTGCCGGATGGCGCGCTGGCTTTTGCGGGCCGTGCCGATCAGCAGGTCAAGATTGGCGGCTATCGTGTCGAGATCGCTGAAGTCGAGGCTGCCCTCGCGCGGCTGGAGACGATTCGACAGGTCGCCGTAGTCGCGGTGAGCGACGCCGCAGGCGCGCAATGGTTAATTGCCTATGCCGTTATCGAGGGGGAACGATCTCGCACCAGCGACGACCTGCGAAAGGCTTCACGCGAGTTTCTGCCGCCCTACATGATCCCGTCCCGCTTCGTCGCCGTCAACTGCCTTCCAACAACTGCCAGTGGCAAGCTTGATCGAAACGCTCTAAAGATGCTAGAGTACGTTGATTGATCTCGCTTTCGAGAGTCCTGTGAATGCAACATTCGCTCCTGGACCTGCAAACTCTGCTCGTGCGCTTGTGGGAGGAAGAACTCCCGATTAGGTCCGTACACTTGGATCACAACTTCTTCGAACTTGGCGGAACATCGATCGGGGCTATGCGCGTCGTGGCGCGGCTCAAGGGAGACTTTGGGTATCGCATTTCTCCAATGGCAGTCTACGAAAATGGCACTCCCCGACTAATGGCGGAGCATCTCCTTCAAATCTCCGCCCAGTGAGCCTTGAGATGTGTGGCATTGTAGGTGGCATAGTTGACTCCAACATCGTACCGACCCTGCTGCAGGGATTGCTCCGGCTTGAATATCGCGGCTACGACTCTTGCGGTCTGTCGATAAGCGGCGAATCCGGACTGCGGCGCCTGCGAAGTATCTCGCGCGTTAAGGATCTCGCCGAGAATGCCCGCGATCTGAAGAGCCGATCCGGGCTTGCTCATGTCCGGTGGGCATCGCATGGTCGTCCGACTATCGCGAACGCGCACCCGCATTTCTCGCCTACCGCTGGTGAACCGCTTATCTCGGTAGTGCACAACGGAATCATCGAGAACTACATCGAGTTGCGTGCGCGCCTGATCGCGTCGGGCGTTTCATTTGCTTCGGAAACGGACACCGAAGTGATTGCTCATCTGGTCGCCGATCTTTACCGGGGCGATCTGCTGAGTGCGGTGCGCGAAGCGATCGCCTCGATGCGAGGCTCATTTGCGATCGCGGTGATGTCCTCGCGTGATCCTGATCGGGTCGTAGGCGCGCGTGCCGGCTCGCCCCTGCTGGTTGGACGCGCGGCAGGTAAGAGCGGTTATCTGGTGGCCTCCGACGTCTTGGCGCTCGCAGGCGTGGCGGGCGAGGCGGCTTATCTGGAGGAAGGAGATGTATTTGCGTTCTCGCGTGACGATGTCTTTATCCTCTCCGCCGAAGGCAAAGCGGTCGAGCGCCACTGGTTTGCAGTTTCGTCAAGCGTGTCGACGCCGGAACTCGGGCCGTTCCAGCACTTCATGCAGAAGGAGATATTTGAGCAACCGAACGCGTTGGCTGACACGATCGACGGAGTACAGGCCGATCTTGTCACCGCGCAACGCGGCGAGTGGGATTTTGGGGACGTCGACAGCGTCCTGTTATTGGCCTGCGGGACGAGTTTCCATGCTGCAAAAATAGCTGCCCAGTGGATCGAGACACACTGCGGGATCGTTGCGAACGCCGAGATCGCAAGCGAGTACAAGTACCGTGTGAGCGTACCCGGCCCTAACCGCCTCGTCGTAACTGTCTCGCAGTCTGGTGAAACAATAGACACTCTCACGGCTCTTCGGCACGCCAAGCGACTAGGAATGACGCGGTCAATCGCGATCTGCAACGTAGGTACGAGCGCCCTCGTCAGGGAATCAGATCGACACCTGTTAACCCGGGCAGGCCTAGAAGTCGGTGTTGCCTCGACCAAGGCCTTCACCTGCCAACTTGCGGCTCTATTCGCGTTGACTCTGGCGATTGGCCGTGCGCAAGGCAGACTTTCCGAGGAGATGGAACGAGACCATCTCACCCAGTTGCAAGGGCTGCCCGACAAGGTATCCGCCGCATTGGCTTTGGAGCCGACAATCATATCGTGGGCACAGGCTCTCCAGCGTCGCGAGCACGTTCTCTTTCTGGGCCGCGGCATTCACTATGCCGTGGCGATGGAGGGAGCACTCAAGATGAAGGAAGTCTCCTACATTCACGCCGATGCATATCCGGCCGGTGAGCTAAAGCACGGACCGCTCGCTCTCGTGACGCCAGAGGTTCCGATCGTAGCGACGGCGCCGAATGATGAACTTTTCGAGAAGTTGTACTCAAATCTGCAGGAGGTTCGGGCACGGCGCGGTTTCGTCTATCTGTTGGTTGATAGCGATCTTAGTCTGGAGTCGGATGATGACCTGCGCATCCTGCCGGTTCCTCTCCAGCGCGGTCCGCTGGCGGCGATCCTGCATACGATCCCACTCCAACTGCTAGCGTATCACATCGCCTGTTTGCGTCAGACAGATGTCGACAAGCCCAGAAACTTGGCGAAGTCCCTGACTGTAGAATAGCGATCTCGCAGTCTTCCCGGACTCTATCGCAGGCCAGACGCCTTTCTAACGGCTGCTTCGCCGATCTCGATGACGTCGCCGATCGTTGCTGGCCGGCCTATCGCCAAATCCTCAAGGTTGATATGCAGCTTCTCTTCCAACGCGAGGAAGAGATGGATGAGAGCTGTCGAGTCGATGCCAAGCAGGTCCAACGGCATTTGCGCATCGGCTTCGACCACTGACCGCGCGAGTTCGGGGTTCGCGCATCGCTTGATCTCCGACCAGACGATCGCCGACACCTGATGCTTGTCCATGAGCGGTATTCCGTATTTTGCCGACTCCACTTTATGGTTGTAATTTATCAACTATTCGCCTAGAGTGCAATCACCAAACGGAGATTTCGATGATGGATGCTGATGCAGCGACCGACACTCCTCGGCTCGACGCAATCAGGCGGCGCGCGCTCGCCGCAGCGGAGGTCGCTGCAAGGTTCGCGGATGATGTCGATCGAAACGCACGCTTCCCCTCTGAGGCCATGGAGGTGCTGAAACAGCAGCGCCTCCTCAGCGTACTTGTTCCAGCGAGTTTGGATGGTTACGAGGCTTCGATATCCGAGGTCGCGACAGTTTGTCGGATATTGGGGCGGACCTGCGCATCAACCGCCATGGTGTATGCGATGCATCAACTCGTGGTGGCATCACTCGTGGCTCATGCCTCGCAATCGAAATGGCATCTGGCATTGCTGCGCCGCGTGGCCGAAGAGCAGTTGCTGTTCGCTTCGGCGACCACGGAGGGCGGCGTGGGGGGTGATATTCGAAGAAGCATTTGCGGCCTTGAGTACCAGGACGGCCGGTTCATCTTGGCCAAGAATGCGCCGGTCATATCATACGGCGAATACGCCGACGCTATACTGGTTACTGCTCGACGCACCTCGACATCGGCGCCGTCTGACCAAGTCGCCGTCGTTGTGACCCGAGATAGCTATTCGCTGGAGCCGCTGTCCAATTGGGACACGCTGGGAATGAGAGGCACCTGTAGCCGCGGATTTCAACTGCACGCGTCGGGTGCGGAAGAACAAATACTTCCCGGTCGTTATGGTGAGTTGCTCGCGAAATCGGGGATGCCTCTGGCACACGTATTGTGGGGAAGTGTCTGGTTCGGAATCGCAACGGACGCGCTAGAGCGAGCCAGATCATTTGTGAAGTCGGAGGCGAAGAAGAAGCCGAACGAGACCTCGCCAGGGGCAGTGCTGCTGGCCAGAGCCATCGGTGACCTGGGGCTCATTAATTCTGAGCTCGAAACGGCGCTTAAGCGCTACGCACTTGCGAGCGAGCGGGGCTCTCACGCCTCAGGTGGCTTCGCGATTCTCATGAATGGCTTGAAGGTCAACATTTCGCAAACGGCGACTTCGGTCGTCGGTGCTGCGCTCGAGATCTGCGGGCTGGCAGGATACCGGAACGACAGCGTCTATAGTATCAACCGGCACCTACGCGATATTCTGTCGGCTCCTCTGATGATCCATAACGATCGGATTCTGTTGAGCACGGCGAGCGCGCTGTTGATGCACCCGATCGGTGACGATCTTTTCGGAGAGTGGGCCAGTTGGTCCGAGTCAGGAGCGACATGAGCCCAAGTTACCTGACCGGCCTCGCCTACAAAGTCGGCGAAATCAGGTCGCTCGACGAATTGCCCGACTTGGCCGATCAGGAAAGGTCTGCCTGGAAGGCGCGCGGTTTCCGTTCCATCTGCATCAATACGCGGTCGCTCCGCGAGATCTGCGTGAGTGCAGCAGAGGGGACGTTGCGGCGTTGTGCAATCCGGCCATCACAAGTCGGGGCAATCGTCATGGCGAATTCGAGCGCCTCATCTACGCTCGCCCAGGATACCGATCTGGTGGCTGGGCTCTCCTCCTTGGGATTTGGGCCCGCGAGGATATTTGGGCTTGGAATGCAGGCTTGTAGCGTGGCCAGCGGCGCCTTGCAGCTGGCGTCGTGCCTTCTGGCCGATGAGACTATCAAGAACGTCCTGGTGATTGTCTTCGGCCAGGCGAACGACGTCAGAGAACGGTTTGGCCAGGCGACGCTGTTCAGCGATGGAGCCGTCGCTTGCGTCGTATCCTCAGATAGGGGCCCCTTCGAAGTGGTCGTCAACGCTACGACGACCGACGTGGCGCTAGCGGCTGCATCGGCGGCCAATCCGAATTCAGTCGCTCGGAGCTACAGGAATGTCTGCAGTACGCTCAAGTCGGTGCTTGAGCGCAGCGGTGTCTCGGCTGGAGAGATCCGCGAGGTATTCGCAGGTAATACCAACCAAGGTTCACTCCAACTGATCGCCGAGGCTGCAGGAGTGACCTTGCCGGTCGTGTATCGGGATGGGCTCCCGCGGTTCGGCCATGTGTTCGCATGCGACGGTTTGATTGGGCTACATGATTATGTTGACGCAAACGAAGCGGAGGAAGGTGATTGTTTTCTCCTTGTGGGATGGTCGTCGCATGTCGTCGGCGCAACGGTCCTTCGCTGGGTCGCGGCAGGAACTTCAGATAGGTGAGGCGTGACGAGGCCGAACGTGTTGAAGAAGGGCGCGAATAGCGCTGTCGAACCGGATACAGAGTATTCCCTGCGCTGCTGGACGCCCGACGGCCTGCGGACGATCATCTACACGGATACCGATCCGCAGCCGGCAGCCGGGAAGCCGACTCTGATCTGCGTCCCGGGCGTGGCGCGAAATCATCGTGACTTCCGGTATCTTGCTCTCAAGGCCAGGGACAGCTTTCGAGTAGTGAGCGTGAGCCTGCTCGGCGTCGGGGCCAGCGATCGTTTGTCGTCAAAGACACAGTATCAGGCCGGCGGTCTGGACCTTCATATCAACTGCATCGTGAACCTTCTTTCACGTCTTGGGCTCGAAAAAGTCGCCTTTCTTGGCACCTCGCTGGGAGGGATCGTCGGCATGACGCTAGCGGCACAGAGTCCATCCCCTATCGCGGCTCTCGTTCTCAACGATATTGGGGCGTTCGTTCCTAAAGAGAACTTTGTAGGCTTCAACGAGAGGCTTGCCACAGAGATCAAGTTCACCGACCTCGGCCGCGCCGAGACCTACTTCAAGATCGCTTTTCGGGAGGTCGGGCGCCTCTCGCCGGAACAATGGCGGCAATTCACCTTGGACAGTCTCGATGGCTGGTCCGATGGGGGGTACCGGCTGGCGTTCGATGCCGGGATTGCGCAACAATATATTGGGCGAGAGGTGTGCGACCTTGAGCTCTGGGCAGTATGGGCGCGCGTGCAATGTCCTGCATTGATAGTGCGGGGAGAGCGATCGCGGTTCGTGAGGGCGGAGACTATCACGGAGATGAGAGCCATGAATCCACTGTGCGCAAGCATCACCTTGGCCGATTGTGGTCACTTCCCGCATCTAAGATCCGAAGAGCATGTCGTTCCGATTCTCGCGTGGCTGCGGGGGCGGGCAGAACTTCGGGAAGAGGATCAACTTGGTGTCGGAGGAATGGCATGACGTTTGATGCGGTCGTTACCATCATCAAGCGCTCGGTGATCGATGTGGTCCACGCCAAGGGCCTTCGGCCGCCGGAACTGGATGCCTCGACGGATCTAATGGCTGGTGATTTCGGTCTGGATTCTCTCGACCTTGCGACTGTCATTATCGCGATTGAAGCCGAAACAGGCATCGATCCTTTCAAGAGCGGCTTCCGGGAGTTCAGCAGCCTGGGCGAACTGGCGGGCTTTTATGTCGAAGCCTAATCAGCAGAACACAGGCCATGCGCTATTTCAGCGCGGCTTCGCGGTGAACGTCGACGGTTCGCTGCATTCTAGGCTCGAGCTGATCGAGAGGAGCGACGTACTGGCTGCTCGGCTGATCGAGGCTGGAATTGGGCGGATTGCACTCGATGGAAGAAACTTGAGCGCGGTAACCACGTCCCTGGGCGCGGCCTTGTCAGCGGGATGCGAGGTCGTGCTGCTGCGAAACGAGCGAGCCTCCGACCTGACTCTCCGCGAGCTCGCCGTGGAGGCTTTCGTAGCGCCCGACGGATCGATTATGCAGACTGACCGGGCGACGGGCTCGCGGGAACCATCGATGCTGATCCCGACCTCTGGTACCACAGGGCCTCCGAAATGGGCGCGCCATGCACTGAGCTCAATGATTGAATCGACCGCGGTACGAACGGCCTCGCTGGTCGGACAACGGTTTCTGCTGACTTTTCATGGCGCGTCCTTTGCCGGGCTTCAGGTTTTGCTGTCGGCTGCATCCGCCGGAGGTGAGATTTGCGGCCTAGCGTCTCCTGGTATGGAGAGGCTGGCGAAGCTAGCTCTCGAATATCCGCCCACCGTGGTCAGCGGAACACCGAGCTTTTGGCGGAACTTTCTCCTGACCATGGGCAACAGAGCGTCGTCCTTGCCTATTCGCTATATCACGTTGGGAGGAGAGATCGTTGATCAGGCCATACTTGATCTGCTCAGGAAGAAGTTTCCCCACGCGAAGATGAAGCACGTGTATGCGAGCACCGAGACTGGGCCGCTGGCTCACGTCGAGGACGGCCTGGCCGGATTGCCGGCGGAGTGGCTGCACAGGGATGACCTCGGATTCCAGCTTGCGATACGACAAGGGTGTCTCTGTGTCAGAAGCAAGCACCTTATGACAGGATACGCCAACGGAAGAGGCGATCGCGATCGGTTCGACCAAGACGGATATTTCTCCACCGGCGACAAGGTCAAGGTGAACGGCGACAGGATCGTCTTCGAGGGCCGCGCCGACGCGATCATCAACGTGGGAGGAGCCAAGGTCAGTCCGGAAGAACTTGAGCACAGCTTAGTGGCGATGCCCGGGGTGGTCGATGTCATCGTCTACGGATTGCCAAATCCGGTGACTGGCTTCGTGGTGGCCGCCGATGTCGTTCTGGACGGGAACACCGATCCCACCTCGTTTAAAACTAACGCGCTTTCGGCTCTTGGCGCGCGATTCGACCGGTACAAGATTCCGAGGCGCTTTCGGATAGTGGAGTCGCTGCACAGGACCGAGGCGGGGAAGCTGGAGAGGCGTTGAATGCAAACATCCGGAAAGATGGTCCTTGTGACCGGCGGGAGCCGCGGTCTCGGATTAGGCATCGTGCGGGACCTACTGGAGTGCGGATATGTCGTTGGCACTTGCAGCAGGCGACGCTCGCGCGAGTTGGAGGATCTGGAGCGGCGATTCACTCCCGCACGTTTTGCCTGGTTCGCATGCGAGATCGGTGACGCCGAGTCCGAAGCCTCCACCGTGGCGCAGTTCACCAATTGGACAACCGACGCGCGGCCTTACGCGTTGATCAATAACGCCGGCATAGCCGTTGAAGGTGTGCTCGCGACGTTTCCAGCAATCGAGATCGAGAGGGTTGTCGGCGTCAACCTGGTTGGTGCACTGCGCCTCGCGCGGCTCATGCTACGCACGCTACTGCGCGAGCGGTCGGGAGGCAGGCTGATCAATATATCTTCCATCATTGGCTCTCGCGGCTATTCAGGACTGGCCGCGTACTCTGCGACGAAGGCTGGGCTGGACGGCGCTACCAGATCTCTGGCGCGCGAAGTCGGAAGGAGACTGATCACCGTCAATTCGATTGCTCCGGGCTACCTTACGACCGAGATGTCCCGGCCATTGTCGCCTACGCAGCGAACTCAGATCGAACGCCGCACGCCTCTCGGAAGGCTTGGCAAGGTCGAGGACGTCACCCCGGTCGTGAGATTTTTATTGTCCGACAACGCGCAATTCATTACCGGACAGACGATTGTCGTCGACGGCGGAATTACCAGCTGAACGGCTGGCCCGAATTCAGGGGTTGAGGCGACCCGCCTTGTGAACAGAGTACGGCACACACGTGCAAGTGCTTTGGCCAAAAGCCACAATATGATTATTGTTTATTGCTCAAAATGATTCGTTCAGAGGCCCGGCAGGGTCATTGCGCCAATGCGGACAGCTATTCGCCCTACCAAAAGCCGGAGTACCCCGTTCGACGCCGAGATCGGGGAGCGGATTCGCGCGCAACGGCTCTCTCGCGGACTGTCGCAGGAAGAACTCGCGGGACGGCTGGGTATAACCTTTCAACAATTGCAGAAGTACGAGAAAGGCGCTAACCGGCTGAGCGCCGGAAGGCTTCGGGATATTGCGGGGGCCCTTCGGATTCCCATGGTGAGCCTCTATGGCCCTGACAGTTTTGTAATCGGCCGCGCGGGCGATGCGCAGGGAGTTCAGCAATTCATCACGAGTTCACGGGCTATTAAACTGCTCAAACAGTTCTCGAAGTTGAACGCGTCGGATCAGAATCTCATTGTCGATCTTTGCGAGCGGCTTGCGAATAGATAGAAGGCTGCGATGCCTTGCTTCGCCGCCTCATGGAAGCCCTTGCGTTCCGCCGTCTCCCTTTCATTTCGGTGTTTAGCTGTATCTGCTGGCTCTCAATTAGGAATGAGAGGCTGCTAAGCTCGTCCTCGTCGATCCTGTATTGGTGGGACAGGAGCTCCAAGCGCGCCATGTCAAGAAGATCGGCGACAAACTCCAGGGATCGGCCTCGTGCCCAGTCGATGCGACTGTCAAGTTCCTGAACCACTCGCTGCACATCGTCGGCGTCAGGGTTACTCATCGGCACCGCCTCTTTTCGATCTAAACTACACCTGTCATACTTATACTACTTAAAATCGTCGTCCAAATCTCTGACGAAATTATGTCGCAGGACCATATGTGCTGCTTCAATGGGGCTGGAACCTGCGACGAAACGTGGCTGGAATGGACCACACGCTCTCTCCTCTGTCGTGAAGCGTGGTGGCATGAGGATTGGTCGGGCAGCATGGGGATGGGCGTAATCGCAATTGGCAGACTGCGCCGGATGAGCCTGGGCTACAGCGACTTTATGGCGATTATGGACGCAGCTGGCGTACGCTAGGTCATTCACACCCCCTGTTCGAGTGTTACCAGGGCGCAGAAGCCGAACGCGATGTCTGTGGCCATGCCACCGAGCAGATGGTGGCGCATCGCTGAAAGAAAGATGGCGTGGCTGACAAGGACCACCTCGTCGAATAGCTCCGCGTCGGCGGCCACTTGCCTGACGCGGACGAACAGATCGCTGATCGCTTCGCCGCCGACGGATCTGAAATCCAGCACGCTGTTGCGCCCCGGAGCGGGCGAGCACAATTCCGGATAGAGACGCGCGGCTTCTAGCACGCTAAGGCCTTCGATCCTTCCGTAGTCGATTTCCATTGCATTGCTGGTCATCCGGATGTTGGCCCGGGGAAACGCCAGCGCGGCGGTCTCACTGGCCCGCCGTGCCGCACTCGCGAAGACCTGCACGTCCTGGAGTTCAGGCACGGATTGTCCGAGTTGCACAGCTTGCATGCGGCCTTCTGCAGATAGCGGGGGGTCCGTTCGTCCGATGTAGCGGGCCGGATTTGGGCAATAGCCCTCATACCCGGCGTGTCGAATGAGATGCATCCGCGGCATGAGGGGTGGACCTATTTCATTGAGAAAGGAGCGACTCTATCGCCATGCAGGAGATTGACGGTGAATTCGAGCTCGTCGGTCAGGACTCTCGCGCGCAACCGGGGCGATTTGCCGTAAAGCGTATCCCTGATCTGGGTCGCAATGAGATCCGCGCGTTCCTTGTGGAGCCAGGGCGCATATCGCAGGCCGACATCGATGCGGATCTTGTCGATGAGGCCGTGGCCATCCTTATGAACATCCAAACTATAATGGAGCTTGCCTGCAAACTCCATCGCCGCGTCCGATGCAAGGCCTGCGAAGCGTGGCGTCGCAGCGACGTCGGGAAGGGATTCAAGGACATCGTGCAGATCTGCGGAGAGCACCAGCGGACTCACGGTGCCGCACCTGGTCTCGATTGCTGACCGCCTCTCCCGGCCGAGCAGGCGCATCGCAAAATCGTCGCTGGCGCTCGTTCCCGCGACGATCTCGGCGAGATCGCCCGTGTAGTATCGGACCATCGGCATCATCTGTGAAAACGGGAACAGGCTCGTGAGCACCAGTACACCAATTCCCGCAGCGACCGGCTCGAGCGTCTCCGGATTTATCAATTCCGGTATGGTCTCCACGTCGAAGACCCAGGGACCGCCGGGATAGGCCTGGACTGCGCCTCCGAATATCTCCGGCAAGCTGTAGCGATCAATCACCGTCGCGTTCCACAGGCCGCCGAGCAACAACTTAGTGCGGGCCGAAGTATATCCGCCCGTCAATATCAGCGTCTTGACCGAGAAACACGAGGGATCGATGCCTTCGTCCATCAGGAAGGCCGTCAGTGCGCGGATCAGAATATCGCCGCCGACGATGGCGGAGACACGTTCCTCAACCCCAGGAAACCGATACGTGCTCTCGAGCAGGTTCCTTGCCTGAACCGCCTGGGTGCGATCATACACCCCTGCGCTAAGAACATACGCAACGCCCGGAATCGGAGTTCCTGCGCCATGATAGGCGCTGGTCAACGTCAAGTGAAGCGGGCGCTTGGAGCGCGTAAGCGCCGGATTCTCCATGGCACGCGCATTGTAGAACTCACTGATAAATGCTGCTTCCGCGTAGCTGCGAAAGAGTGGAAGGAACGTACCGGTTGTGCCTGTCGTATACTGCACATAGGCAGGTGGGCCGGCATCGCAAAGGAAGTCGGAGTGCTCGGCGACAATCTCGTCCCGACGCAAGATCGGCAGCCGCTGCAGATCGCAGAGGCCGCCGAATTGGGAAATGGCTGAGAATCTCCTGCGGTAGAATGCGGAGTGCTCAACACACCATCGAAACGTGTCGCGCAAAAGCGCGTCACGAAAGTTCGAAATAGAAGAGCATTGACCGTCGCTCACTCAAGCACCGTGAGAGTAGTCCGGCGGGCACAGCTCCGGCAATTCGGCTGGGAGAGGCCACCCATCATGCAGCGCAGTCTAGATTTTCTTGAGGAAAGAGCTGATCGCTTCAGTCGCTTCCGAAGCCTCCGCAAAAGTCGCTTCCGCGATGGCAGCTTCGGCTCCAACGGCTTCTGCGGCCTCAATGGCGACCGACTCGGCAAACGAAAATTCACTCGCCTCAGCGCCCGCTGTTTCGGCGGCCTTCAAGTCGCCGGCCTCGATGGCCAACGCTTCGGCGGCGGCAGCTTCGCCGGCCTCGACCGCAGCAGCCTCTCCGACGGCAACCTCGCCGTCGATGAAAGTTTTTGCCTCGGCTACGAAAGCTTCCGCGCCTTCGGCGGCGCTAAGCTGCTGCGCGGATTCGATAACGAGCATCTGGAGATTTTCGTGTCTCTCTTTGGCCGCCTTGGCGTAGAGTTCGGCCAAATCGTTCATTCCGATCTTATTCGCCATCGAACGCCTCCATTGAGAGCGAATGATTTGATGAAACGACAGGTTGTAGTATAATAGATATGCGACCGGTTGTAAACTGCCGGCAGGTGGCCGCGTCAAGTTGCGTGCGAGCTGGCCCAGCCTGTTTCGACGAAAGGTCCCCGGCGGTCATCGTGCCGTACGCGATTTTGTGAAACGTGGCGTCGCTGTAGGTCGCAGGCAGCCGCGTCGAAGAAGGCTGTATGCCTGTCTGGCCGCCCCTCGCGCAACGAGTGCTTCACTTTCGTTCGCCATTTCAATAACGCATGCGTCCCACAGCGGAGGGAGCGTACGACTCTTCGTGGCTTTGAGCGCGCCGTCGAGGTATCCTGGAAAGCGGAATGTGCCCCCGCCCAGGATGATCCGGTCCGGGTTAAGCACGTTGATCAGCACAGCCAGACCGAAGCCGAGTGCTCCACCGGCGAGCTCGATCTTGATCCGGTCGGACTGGGTAACAACATCGGGCCCGAACGGAGTGCTGACGGTTTCAATTCCGAGTGCCCGAAGCAGTGGCCCTCCGGCCGCGATGCTGTCGAGCGTGACAAGCGGTCCCTCTGGCGACGTCGGAACGCTGCCGAGCTCGCCGGCCCAGCCTCGCGCTCCACGATAAATACGTCCCTCGATCTGGAGAGCGACGCCGATTCCGGTGCCAACCATCACCATCGCCGCGGTAGATCCTTGTGGGAGAGTGGTCGCGACTTCTACTAGTGCCGCTTCGGCGTCGTTCAGCACGGCTATCGGGCATTTCGAGGCAACCGATGCGGCGGGACTCCATCCGGATAGTTTTGGCAAGACGTCGGAGGCGACGATCCTGCCGTTTTCGACAAGTTCCGGCACGGCGATGCCAATCGCAGCCGGCCGATGCGACAGCTGACCAACGACGTCGTTGATCACTCGGGCGAGGTCCTCGCCCGACGTTTCCAGATTGGTTGCTCCGCTGAACTTGACGCAGAAGTCGCCGGACGGCGATACGGTGCATATTCGTAGCTTGCTGCCGCCGAGGTCGATGCCGATCACCGGTCCGCTCATTGGCCCAGCCCTGCTCTGCACACGGAAACTGTTGGTAACTATTGCGGCAACAGTTGTGTCAGTCAATAAATTCAAGCCGCGCACTCGGGCCGGCCGAACTAGGTTTGCAGGTCGTTCCCAGGGGATTTTTTCGGATACAGGCGCGCAAGCGTATCCCGCCCGAACAGGATCTCTTTGGACGTATCGTCAAGATCGTCATTCAGCGCGAGGAGCAGCAGGTCCTCCGCCAGATAGATATGCGACAGAATGATCGCCCCGGGCGGCGATATGCACCCTGCTTTTCGAACGCCTCTCGGCCGCCGTGGGTAGGCCAGTGCGGGCGGTCCGTAGAAGCCACCAGACGCCGGCCATAGCCGCTTAATCCGCCATCTGGCGGAACTAGCCGGGCTCCGCGTCCCTTAGTGCTTGACCGAAGAAGCTTCCGACTCAGTCGCTACGGCTATCAGGCGGGAACCCAGTTGGGCCGCGGCATCGGGTTCGAGCTCAATCGCTTCCTGAGATGGCAGGCCATGATCGGCCAAGACAGCCACCTTGCCGTCGCTGGTTCGAGTCACCGTCAAGATTTGTGGCCTTATCGCATCTAGCCGTTTGGCGCGTTCCAGCTTGATGCCAGCTTGCTGAACAGCTGCATCCAGCAGAAGCACAATTTCCCAGTCGAACCACAGCAGCCGGCTGGCCGGTACGAAAACATGCTCGGTCACACCTGCAATCACTACGCAGGGTTCCTCTGGGAAACCCGGATCTCCCTGAGGGATATGGAAACTCAGACCCTGGATGAAATGTCGATTGATCTCTTTGCCGCTCAAGATGGCCTCCTTCTTAACAGCGTATTGGAAATGCTGGGATATGTTGTCTGGGGTTAAGGCCGTAGCGGTCTCCTGACTCGAACCCCCGACGCCTCATCTTTTAGGCTCTCGCGAGGTGCGCGCATTTGCTGCCGGGCCGTTCCGACAAATGGAAATCCAATTGTGGGTTCAATGCACGTTCAACGAGGCGTTTGTCGGAATGGCCATTGATCTTACAGAGAAATCATACGTCTCTTAATCAGCGGCTCCGTCGGAATCGTGAATTTTACGTCGACGTACTGGCGTGGCGTGGGCCGCGTAAGAACGGCGGCTTCTGGCGGGCTATCAAGGCGCGGGGTCGGGAGTTAAGCTGCCCTCCGGTAAGAGAACAGCGCCTCCACGGTAGTGGGTTTAGCTATGTAGCGGTCTAGTGACTCGAACCCCCGACGTGCGCCTGGGTAAAAGTCTCTGGGAACCCGGACCGGCAGGCTGAGGTCAGGCTGCCTGCGGAATTCTTTCTTGCTTCTCGTCGGGAGCGGTTGGCTTCGATCGGAATTGGCTCACAACTCTTCGGCTTGCCCGGTGACCTAGCCAATTGATCAGAGCTCCCTGTTCTGCGCGCAACTTCCCGAGTGCGGAAAACGCGACGGTACTGATAGCTTGTTGTTGGCTGCGCAGGTGGTCTTCAACCAGCTTGTGTCGAGTGACATAGCCTGCGTTCACACCAGGGATAGAATGGTTCATGAGGAGCTTGGCATCGAATTCGGATACGCCGGCAGAGGCGGCAACCGTTCGAAATGTTTGACGAAGGTCATTGCCCCATTTTGACAGGATATCTCGATCTTCCTTTGTTTCCGCTAAGTAGCCTGAGGCGCTCTCAGCCGGAAATAACCATTTTTGCGCCTTAGACGGATGCATTTGCCTGCCGAAACGAAGCACTCGAATGAGGCTCAGGATCATTTCCCGAGACAGCGGAATGTCGAATGCTCGCTTGCTGCCTCCCTTGGGCTTAGGGATGTGGAGCGTTCGCCGTCGAAAATTGATGTGTTCGGGCTTAGCCTGCTGCAATGCGGTGGGCCTAGACCCACACAGCAATGTGAAAAGATGGAATTCGCGCCGGATTGGATTGTCTAGATTGGCTAGCTCGAGAAACCATCCTTTCAAATCGCCGGTCCCCATACCCGTGTTCCTGCGCTCTTCCTGATTCCAATCGACTGCATCTGCGGGGTTGTCGCGCGGCAGCGATCGATTGGTCTTCCGAGCATGATTGTAAATGGCCCGCAGCGTCCGCATGCTGCCATTCGCCATGTAGGGACCGTTCTCCTTGGAAAGCTCATCATGCTTTTCGGCGACGCGACCGGGGTCGTTCGCGAGGTCGAGCAGAGGGGTGTCAAGCCATTCGGAAAAGATACGTTCGACGTGATCCCGATAACCGCTTATCGTTTTTTCGCTATGGCCTTTTCGAATCAAGTGGGCTTCCAGATAGCGTTGCCAAGCCTGCTTCAGGGTAACGCTCGCTTCAGCTTCATCCCGGTTGATATTGCCCTGTTCGGCGCTTCCGTCTTGCCTCGCTTTCGGGTGCTTTCCTTTGCTGATTTGAGCAAGATATTCCTTGGCAATCGCGCGGGCCGCTCGGGTCGTTAACTCGCTGGCATCTCCAATAGACACTCTAATGGATGAGGTCCGCTTTCCTCGTTGCCTAAGATCACCTTGAACGGTGAAGGTCATTTTCCGCTTTCCCACGACCACGAAGAAGCCTTTCAGCTCGGTGTCGCGGGCCAGATACCAACCATCTTCAGGAGTCGGTAGCTGAGCGATGGCCTTGTCGCTGAGCGCAATGCGAATATCAGTCATGGGGGCGACGTGAACTGCTAAAACGGTTTTCAAACGGTTTTGGCGAGCCGAGGTGTTTGAAGGTCTGCGTTCGCCGGACTGCGAAGCTATGCGACAAGCCCCTATAAATAAAAGGTCTTCTTCGACCTCATCGTAGTGTGGCGCAGATTCAGAAATCGTAGAGAGGCGCCGGTTTTGAACTCTTAATGAGCGGGTCCCAGGTTCGAGCCCTGGTGCGCCCACCAAGCTTTTCAATAGCTTAGGGGTTTCTCGCGGTCGTCCTTCCGACAGAAGGGTCGCGGCTATTCCGACAAACGCTGCTTTTGTTCTTTCCTCTCGTCGTTTCTTGGTCCCGGAAATTAGCTTTTTCCGTGTGCGCTTTGCATAGGTCGGCAACTGCCGCGATGAGCGGTGGCCACCTGCAGCCCTGAGCTCGGCGTCAGTCAGATGGCTATCGGCTCCTTCGGTGAAGCCGCCGTGCCGGAACGAGATGAACGACAGTTCTTCCCGCACACCGGCGCGCGAATGATCTTCTTTGAGCGTTTCCGCCTCACGACAGCGGATAGGTCAGCCGTTCGATCGACAGCAGGATACGCTTGCCGGGGTCGAAGGAAGAATATTGCAACAGGGACACGACCCAGGAGCCGCCGGTCGTCTCCGGTTTGACTTTCCCGCGCCAGATGTCGAGCACACTGGCGACCGCTGCCGCCGTCGTCGCCGACAGCGTCTGGTCCGGCATCAGGCCGACTGGTAGTTCGCTGACCGGACCGTCGATGGCGGTGGTCAAGCGATATCCGTAGTAGAGCCCGATGGCCAGTGTCAGATTGGCCGGACGGGTGGCGGGCGGATAGAGCTCGTCGAATGCGGCCTGCAGCGCCGCCTGGAAATTCGCCCCGTGCATCGCGAGCGGTTCGGTGCGCGCAATCGTCGGGGTCACGATCGATGTCGCGGTGACGATCGCAGTGCGCTGGATGAAGGCGTCAGCGGTTTCGGGCTTGCTAGGCCCGAGCAGGTCGAGGTTGCGCACCACCTGCACCCGGGTGCGCGCGTTCTGCACCCGACCGGTGTTGAGCCCCGGCCACGACAGTTGCAGCTGCGGCCAGACATCGAGCAGCAGATCCGAGCCCGGGGGCGGCGTATAGGTGCGCGTCGAGCCCACCGGCGTGGCGCCAGCGAGCGTGATCCATGTTCCGTCGAGCCGGCGGCAGGCAACGTCGGGAAAGTTGACGATGTCGCCATCTCCGCCCACTCGCGTCAACGTGTAGGAGCCGAGCCGGCGCGGGCCGACATCGGGATAAACGATCACAGCGGCGAAAGTCACCGCCGCCGCGGCGGTCCAGTCAGCGCCGTTGGCAGCGGCCGTTCCGGTCACCGGCAGCAGGCGGATCGGCCAGAGTTCGGCGACCTTGGCGGCAACGGAATTGAATGTCGCCACCGCATGGCGCGTAGCCGGCGCCGGCGGTCCCTCGGCCAGATCGAGCACAGCCAGCATGCCATTCAGCTGGTCAGCGATCTGGATGTATTGGGCGAGAGCCGTGAAGAGATCGACGGGATCGACGATCGCTGCATTCAGCCGGGCCGGCGGCGTGAGGTTGAACTCCGCCGTCACCATCACATGGTCCTGGGAAGCATGCTGATGTGAGTATATCGTTTCGAAGATCCACTCCGCCGCGTTCGACAACGTCGTCGGCACCACTGGCTGCGCGGTTTGCGCCAGCAGGAACGGCAGCACCGGGAACGAGCGTAGCGGAATCGGTACATCGGCCGCGCCGAGCGCCAGCTTCAATTGCGCCGGCCGATTGTCCTTGGTCAGGATCGGTGTCATCGCCAACCAGTCGGAGCGATTATAGCCGGTGTTGTCCACATTGCGGACGTTGATCTCGATATTGGAGACGGGATAGCTGATGTCGAGCCGCACCACGGCCTGCCGCGTTGGATCGCTGACCGTCAGCGGTACGGTGAGGAATGGCGCTGTCGTGTCGAGTGACACCTTGCCCGCCGCCAGTCTCCAGGATTCGCAGGGCGGAACCTTCCTCGGGGGCGGCGAGGGAAGCGAAGCAGGCGTCGTCGTGACGGCTTCGGGCTGACCGTAAAGCGCAGCGCCACCGGCTGGTTTCGGTTTTAACCAGGCGGAATCCACAATGGCGTCGTATTGCAGGACGGTCGAGATCGACCAGCCCGCGGTCAGCGACACGCCGAGCCATTGCGTGAAATGTTTCCGTGCCTCGGTCAAGCCGGGGTCGTAGGCCGCATCATGGACCGTACGCGGCGGCGGATCTGAATTGGTGGAATGTTTGAAGACGCCGGTCAGATCGCGCGGAATGACGGTCTGCAGGTTCGCCTTGGTTTTCATCAGCGCGGTGAAATCGTCGAACAGTCCGGCATCGTTCAACGCCGTGGCCATCGCCGGACCGAGCAGCCGATCGAAATCGGTCAGGAAGCGCGTCGCCCAGACTTCGACATCGATGCCCTGATAATCAAGAACCAGCGGATGCGCAGTGTCGAGCGTACCGTCGCTCTTCAGTGGCGCAACGGAGACCAGCGGGCGGCTGACGAGATGATTGTACAGCGGCGCCAGCGCCAGCATCCGCGGCTGTGTCGTGGTATCGAAGGCAACGGTGGGCTTCAACTCGACCTTGACGATGCCGCCCTTGCCGAACTGTACCGCCCAGATATCGGCGGCTTCCGCCTCGACCTTGGCGGTCGCGAGGCGCAGATTCGGGTAGACCCTCAGGAATCCCGCGGAGAAGGCCTGGAACGTCATCGAGCCGTCGCCGACCGCGGTAGCGGCTGCGACGATCTCTGCCCGCGTGCTCGCAGCCGGAGTGTCGGCGAATTTCGGATGCATCCGGTCCACGGGCCGGGTCACCGTCAGGCCGACAGTAAGCGCGAAGGCGGCTGCCGGATAGTTTTCCGTAATCGAGGGTTGCGCGGTGAGCTGGATGTCGGCCGGCGGCAGCAACGCGCGGATTGCCGGCGCCAGAATAGGCTTGGCGGCATTGGCGGCGAGCACGTCGCCGATCGTGATACTCGCTGGCAGGCCGCTAGCGACCGCTTCTGCGTTGAAACGGCTGACCACGCTATTTAGTGTGTCGAGCGCCAGCACCGTTACGGGCGTGAGCGCCGGTTTGGTGTTCGGCGCCGCCAGGCTTTGCCCGGTCACCAGAAGGCCGATGATGCCCGCATTGGCCAGACCGAACGAGGTCGCCGAGACGCCGTAGAGCGCTGGAATGTCCTCGGGCTTGGTCGTCGAAGACAGCACCGCGGCCGGACAGATCAGTAGCCCGCCGATGCGCAACCGGCCGGCGGTCTCGAAGGCCGCTGCAACATCGGCCATCGTCGCCGCCGACCGGGTCGCTCGTACCTTCGCGAGCACGGCGGCAAAACTCGTCAGGCCGTCGGTTTGAATCGGCACGGCCTCGCCGCCGACGATCACATCAAACGACTGCCCTGGCGCAACGGTGCCGGGCATCCCGGCGTTGCGGGTGGCGAGATCGGTTGCTCCGCTCGCGACCGGCAGATCGAAACGGGCGGCCACTGCACTTAGTTTTGCGTCGGTCGCCGTCAGCGTATAGGGCGCCAGTATGTCGGCTTCAGCGGGCAGTGCGACGGCTCCGGGAATCGTGAGCTTGGTCGCGACCGGCAACACCAGCGGAGCGTTGGCGCCAAGCAGCGTCGCCGGCGGACAGCCGTAGCGGGCACTGAAGCCGGCCAACGTGTCGGTGGTCCCCGGCATTACCGTCCCACTGCCGAACAGGCCGAGATAGATCAACGCGCCGGGGTCATAGAGGTCCGGCACTGTCAGATTGTTCGCGATCAGGTCGTCCGCCGTCGCACCGCTGCCGTTGTTCGCGAGCGTCGCCGTGCCGTTCGCAACATAATGCGCCGTATGACCGGGCGCGGCGACCAGCAGCAGCGTGGCATCGTCGGCGTAGAGCTCGCCGAGATAATAGGCGCTGACATGGACGCCGCGATTTTCGAACGCAACCGTCGCATCGGCGAGAGTCTCGACCAAGACCTCCGGCGTGCCCGGATCGATCGGCGTTGCGCCGAGGATGATTTCGACGCCATCGACGGTGAAGACGAAACCGCTGTTGATGATGGCATCGGCCGCGCTGTCCTTGGCCAGCCAGCCGGGCAGGGTGGCCAGCGCGGCCGCCGCATTGGCGAGCGTATAGGGCGTGACCGGAACGGTGGTCGGCACGGCGAAGGTGACAGCGCGTGGAGTATAGCTCAGCACGGCGTT
The DNA here is from genome assembly GCF_023073335.1 of Bradyrhizobium sp. 21. GTDB lineage: Bacteria > Pseudomonadota > Alphaproteobacteria > Rhizobiales > Xanthobacteraceae > Bradyrhizobium. The sequence continues at coordinate 109,511 of NZ_JADPJG010000032.1, read as the reverse complement.
CGCCTTCAACGGCAGCTCGTCCCTGTTCGCGCTTGCACTGAGGATCGCTGTCGCGGTCGGCGTCGGCCAGCCGGTGGGACGAGTTGCCGTGCTGATCGTCGTGGCGCTGTCGCCGGTGGCGAACACGACATAGGCGGGCACAGTCAATCCGACGCCGCTCCCGAAGATATCGGAGAGCCGGGCGCCAGCATTGGCGGCCGCCAGGGCCTCCCAGCCGATGCCGTAGTTGGCCACGGTGGTGCCAAGCGTTGCGCTCGGGGGGATCACCGGCGTGAAGCCGGTTGCGACCGATGCCGCGGCATAGGAGCCGGCGGCAAAGGCGGCGAGCCTGTCGCCACCCGTGACCGCCAGCGGCGAACCGGTATCGAGCGCGGTATCGAGCGCGAGCGTGAGGCCCGGCTGGGCGTACTGGAAATAAATCGTCTGGCACAGCTGCTGCTGCTTTTTTGCCGCGATCCGCAGCGCATCGCCGCGCTGGTTGGTCGCGGGCATCAGCGACTGCGCCTTGGCTGCCAGTGTAACGATGATCTCAGGCGCGGCGGCCGTCCCGGCGACCACATAGGCGATCGTTGTGCCGGGCCAGCCGCTCGGCCCGATCAGTGGATCGGTATAGCCGAGCGGTACATTGACCGGCAAACCCGCGGTCTTGCTGCGGTGGCCGAGAATGTCGCCAAAGGCGAGCGTCAAATCGATACTCGGCTTACCTGCGGCCGCGCCTACGCCGCGATACGGATCGCTCGTCGCATCCGGCAGGCCGACAACGCCTGTGGGAGCGACCGAAGCCGGACCGAAGCGATACACCGGCAGCACCGATTGATAAGCCCAATAGGGCAGCGGCGCTGGGTCCGTGGCGTTGACCGGTGTCGAGACTTTGCGCGCCTCGGCTCGCGCCAACCGGCGGGTTCGATCGCGCCGCCAGGCCGGCACGACTGCCTTGCCGTCCGATGGTCGCGGGGTGACGGTTGGGGCAGAGGTCGGAATGTCGTAGGGGCTGTTCGTCGTTGCGATGGCGAAAGGCTGCAACAGGCTGTAGCTCTGCCGCAACATCAGTTCGGCCTCGGAATCTGGCGCTTTCGCCGGCGGGATCGGGCGCGGCAGCGTCAGATCGATGCCAGCACTGCCGGCTGGCACCAGTGACTGTACGACGAATTCATCCGGATCGATGGTCGTATCGTCGAGCTTGTCGGTGAAGTCGGCCTGAACGAACAGCGTGCCGTCGGGCAACGCTTGATCGACAATGAAAAAGCAGGTGTCGTAGCGCTTCAGTTTGTGGGTGAGGGGAGCAGCGATCGGTGCGTCGACCGTCGCCGACGCGACAGGCACAGGGGTGGTGAACACAATCAGGCGCAGGACCGCCTCGTCCGATGCGTCGAAGGCGCCATCGGCGATGCCGCCAGTCACGCCGAACAGATAACCGGCGCCGCCGACGACCGAGCCTTCCCACAAAAGGCGGACAAAATCGTCGAGATGGGCGAGATCGGCCCTGACGACGCCCGGTCCGCCCGCGACAAGCGCGGCGCGCGACGCCGATGGCACGGTCTCGGTCGACAGATTGGTCTTCATCAGCCATCCGCCGCCATCGGCATCAGCGCTGCCGTCAACGACCTGCATCCCAAACGGATTGGCTGCCGTCGTCGATGGCGACAGCGCCAGATAGGCTTTCTTGATGGTCTTGAGGTCGACGGCCATCAGGTCGACGAGCAATTGACGCTGCTGGGCGTCCGCGCCCACCAGCTCATAGCTTGCCTGCGTCTCGATTTGCCGGCGTACCTTGAACTCGATCATCGACAGGAAACCGCCAGAGGTCAGCGGCTCGGCATCCGCCGTGTCGCTCTGACCGAAATAGACGGCGTAGTCGTCGGTGGAATTGGCGCGCGCCCGCGCCAGCAAAGCCGACGGAAATGGAAACACCGAAAGCGTAAAGGATTTCGGCTGCGGTGGCGGATCATCTGCCGCCGCCTTGTCCGGCGTGACCTCTTGCGCGGGAAATTTGGGAATCTCGATCGGCGTCTGCAGTGTGATGTGTTGAGCTAGCCCGTAGGTGACCGGCACATGCGCCAGAACCTGGATCGGCGCGGCGGGCGTTTTCGGCGGCCAGGCAAGTCCGGTCGCCTTTACCTGATCCAGAACTTTCGCGACGGTGTAACTGTAGTGGAGTTCCGTGACGCTCCCGGTATGCACCAGCGCGCCGGCCGGGAGGTTCCGTCCGCCGACAAGTCCGTCATTGGTGCGCGTCGTGAAAGCGGAGGGCACGCGGGTGCGTAGCGCGGCTCCATCTTCGCCCGGCCCTACCGTGGTGCTTTGATTGAGGGTTATCCAGTCGATTCCGGCCAGCACTCTGAGCGCCAGGTCGAGCGCCACCGCGTCCGGCGTTGCGGAATTGACCGGCAGCGGCCATTGCTGCCGCGTCTGGTCGAACAGCGGGCTGAAATTAGTCGAGGCGACCGTATGACCGTCGACGATGATCGGTACCGGCACTTGTTGGCCGGAAAACAGGAAACGCGATGCCTCGGCGGAAATTTTGCCGGTGGCCTCCGCCGTAACTCGGGTCGCGAGTGAATCAACCGTATCAATCGGCAGATGCCTGACAACGAGCTTGCGGCCCGTGACCAGTCCGACGACTTGGCTGAGCCGATGACCAACCTCGGCGAGGCTGAGACCATAGGTTTCAGAGAGCTTGGCAAAGCTCGCGCCACCCGCGTCGGCGAGCGTGACACCAGGCAGCGTGATGAGCGTCATCGGTGTCAACACCGGAGCTGCGCCGATCCAGCCGACGAGGCCGGTCCAGTCCGGTCCCCAGACAGCGGCTTGACTCTTGACCCAATTGACCACCGTGCGCCGCGCCAATTGCTCGGCCGTTTCGTTCGGTTCGATAGCGACGGCCGGCCATGTCGGCAAGCGGTAACCGCCCGAGACTGCGCTCACGCCGGTTCGGAACAGCGGCCAGCCCTCTGTGCCGATTTCATTGGCCCGGTTTTGCTCGAGGTTGAGCGTCATGCCGATGCGCACAAGCGTATCGCCGGGCACCGTCGTATAGCCCTGCGATGCCGGTGTCGGATCGTTATAGGCGTTCGGGATCGCGAGCAAAACGCCGGGCTTCAGCTCGCCGGTCGCCAGATCGATGTTGGAGGGATCCTTGATCACCCTATTGTTGAGGTCCGACACGGCCTGCGAATACCAGATCGCCATCCGCTGGTCCGGGTCGGCCGCGATCAATGCCGGCGCGGCGTAGCGGACGTAGAAGATCGCGGCAGCTCGCAGCACACTCATCTGCGTAGGCGCCGCCGTCCAGTTCGTCAGCGGCGCGTCGAAGACGCTGCCCGGTTGCAGCAGGCGACGGTCGGTACCCTGTCCAGGCACGGCCAGAATATCCGACGCGCTGATATTATAGGTCGTCGCCAGTCCCGTCAGCGTGTCTCTTGCTGCAACCGGAGCGATGATATCGCCGAGCGTCAGGTTCTTACCGACGAGCACGCAGTCCGGGTTATCGATCGCGAGTACCTCGGGCGAGATGCCGATGAAGAGCGACAAGCTGCCGCCAACCGGGGTTGCCGCCAGCTTCTTCGCGAGGTCGTCGTTGAGATAGATCAGGTCGTCGACCGTCGCGCCCACGGCGTCGGCAACTGTCTCGACCGTATCGCCCGGTCGCACCTGATAGCTGATGTCGGCCTGCTTTATGCTTCCGGCGATGAGGTGGAGCGTATCGGTGGAGGTCGCCGCGGCCAGCGTGCGATTGTCGAGCAACGCCAGCGCCTCGCGCACCGCGGCACGCGCAATGATAAGGCACCAGTCGCCGAAGACGTGGCCGGCATAGGAGCGGTAGGCCGCCTCCGGATCTTCGGGTTCCTTTCCAGGCGAAGCCACGTTCGGCGAGAATTTGGCGGCGGCGACGGCGAGATCCCAGATATAGCGCGGACCGACCTTGTTGTCGGCGTCCAGATTGACCGCCGTCGTCTGCTCGGACGTCCACGTGAAGAACGGCGGTATCGCCACGGCCATGGCGCCGAGATAGGTCGTCGTGCCGCTCGGCTGGCCGGACACTGCGAGATGGATATTGGCGGTGAAGAACGAGCCGAGGATCTTCGGGTCGAAACCGTCCGCAGTGGCTTTCGGATCGTTCAGATGCGTCGCGCAATAGGCAAGCTGTCCCGCGGTGATCGTATCGCCCAGGCTGCCGGGGCCAGCGGGAATCGCATAAAGACAATAGAGCAGCAGCCCGCGCACCAGCGTATCGGCGGCCAGCGCATCGAGATCGCCGTCGTCGCGGGCGTGCGCGCTGAGTGCCGCGGAGCGGAGCTTCGCCGCTTCCGCGGTCCGCGCATGCGGCGGCACGCCGGAGGGCGCGAACATCTGCATGGCGAAGCGATAGGCCGGGGAAGGATTGACCGGCACCACCGCCGTCCAGGACAGCGGAACATCGGCGACCGTGAACGACGGCAGCACCACCATCGCGCGCGTGCGCGGCGAATCGACGAAGACCTTCTTGCAGGGCTTCCATTTGAAAGCAGGCGCGTCCAGCGCTGCCAGAGCCGCCGGTCCCTCGGCGCCGCGCAGCGCAAGGACGGCAGCTTGATGCATCGCCGCCAGTGCTGCGAGACGCTGGGCCGCCCGTCGCCGCGGCAGCGGGTTGTGCTGCCGCGACTGGCCGAGCACGGAGCGTGCGTTGATCCGGCGCGGTTGCCACGGCAGCGCCGCCTGCGCACGCAGCGACGGGATCGTCGTGGTGGACTGGTCGGCTGCGAGGATCCACGGCGTCGCACTCGAAGAGCCGACCTCGAAGCTGACGTCGACGTTGACTGAGAAACTGAAGCTGACGCTGACGAACAGGATGGTGACCTCGGCCTCGGCGGAGACTCGCACCGACAGCGCGAACAGCGTCGGGCGATGCACCTCGAATGTCACCATGGCCGCCGCATAGGCCTCCAGTGTCACCGATACCCTGACGACGACGAAGTCGACCGAGCCATAGAGTTTGCCGTGGATCGCCGCGATGCCCTGTGCCCAGTAGTAGATCGACACCGGCTCACCCGCCGCGGCCGGGTGGAACCAGCCGATGACGCCCTCGAAGATGACCTGAACCTCGACATAGATGCCGCCGGACAGCGGGCCGAAATGAATCTCCTTGCCGACACCGACCGACAAACCGACGCCAAGCTCGATCACCGGCGCGAACGTTCCGTTGGTGATGCGGGGGACACGGCGCGAGGTCGTGCCGTTGAGCAGGCCGAAATAGATCCCGCCACGGCCGATGAACGGGAACACCTGCACGACAAAACTGCGCGCGAACGACCGGTTATGTGGAAAGCCGAGGTCGATCTTGAAATTTCCGTTGGTGTAGATCTCGATGACGACGACGCCGAGCGTCACCGAGACGGCGCCCATCTCGAAAGTGCGGTAGGCTTCCGGCAGCGCCAACTCGATGCGGAACATGCCGACGCTGTCGGAGATCTTCTTGTAGAGGATCTCGAACTTCAACCCGGCCATGCTGCCGGCTTCCGGCCCGCTCAAGGCGATCGAAAGGCCGTAGAGATAAGGATCGTTGAAGATGATCCCGAGATCCAGCGTGTCGAGCAGACCGATGTCGAGCCCGATCAGCAACTGGCTTGCCGGGCTCCATTGCAGCGGACCGCCCGGCCATGGATTTTTGTTGCTGCCGTCGACCGGCTTGATCTCGGTCATCAGCAGCTTGAGTGTATCAGCTACCGTATCCGGCAGGCTCGAGAGCGCCACGCGCTGACCCAGCCCGAGATAGCGCAGGTCGATGAAGCTGTCGCCGGCGCCGGGCAACGCCGGCGGATTGTCGTTGATGACGTCCCAGGAAAGATCATCACCATCATAGGGCTGGCCGAGCAGATCCCCGGTCAGGATCAGCGATACGCCGCCGCCTTCGCCACGCTTGTAGCGTATGCCGATGGTGTCGAGCCGCATGAACACGAGGTCGGCATTGGCGAGGTAGACGAACTCGACGACATTGTCGGTCGGGTCGAGCGTCAGCGTGAAGCGCGACAGGTCGATGCTGTTGAGGATGTTCCATGGCGCTGGCAGCGAATAGCCGACCGTCGGCGATGCCAGATTGACGAGATATTCGAGGATGCCGCCGACCGTCACGCCGCCGAGCTGCAGTGTGACGACCTGATGCTCCGGCTCCTTGCCGGTCTTGCGCCATGAGGTGACGGCACGGAACCAGACATTGTCGAACTGGACCTGGATCTCATAGGTCGGCTGCGGCGAGCCGATGCTGGTGGCGAGTTGCAGCGACAGACGGTTGATCGCGAATCTGCCAGAGAGGTTTCCGGTGGCCTTGTCGGACGTCGGCAATTTGATCAGGTCGAGCGAGGCAGCCGCCGCGATCGCCAGCGTCTCGCCGAACAGTTTTGGATTCCACAATGTCGAAATCGTGCCGCCGAACGTATAGGCCTTCGACTGGGTAGTGAGGCTGAAGTAGAGCCGATCGATCGAAAGCACCGGCAGACAGTCAGGCGCAGTGACGCCGAGAAACTTCGTTGCCAACTGGGTAAGATCGAGCTTGTCGCCCGGCGTCAGCCGTCCGGCAAAGGTCCAGCCGTCCGTACTCGAGGCGCCGGGATAATCCGCGAGCAGCGTAAACGTCGGCGCCCGGCCGCCCGGCGGCGGATCACCGAGCAGGAATTCGCCGGCAATGCCGCCGGCCAATTCGCCGCCGATCATGCTGACCTGGAACGATAGATTGACAAGTGTGACCTTGAGGATGCCGAGGTCGATCTCCCAGCCTTGGAATACCGGGGCCATAACCACCGGCAGCTTCGCGAGCGGATCCGGTTCCCCGATCAATCCGGGGGGGATCTGCTTTGCCGGCTGACCGAAAGCGATAACGGCGCCGGCGAAATAGGTCTGGTTGCGTGGATCCGCCGCAATTTCGAGCTCGACGACATTCATGTCGGGCGGCGTCAGGGGGCCGACGCCGCCGAAATAGGTCTTCAGCACTTCGGTGATCGGAATATAATCTCCGTCACGCAACGATGCGGCAGCCTCCCAGCTCGGGATCGACAGACTAACGTCGATCCGCACTCGCCGCTTCGACTCGAACGCGATGGTGCCGTAGAGCTGCGCGGAAATCGTCGTGGTCCTGCCGAAGGACAGCATCCAGCTGATGCCCGCCTTGTCGATCGTGATGAACGGCAGCGGCGACACCCAGGATTTGTCTGATTCGATCGTCGCGACGATGTAGTCGAGCGTGAGGCCGGATCTTCCGTCGGGTCGTATGAAGAACTGCAACGTCTTGAAGCGGAACCCGCTGACCGGCAGAAAATTCGGCGGCGTCGGCAATGCAGGCAGCCCGAAGAGCTGGCCGAGCTGGCTCATATTGTTGACGATGTCGCCGTTCTCGCGCGGGAAATTGAACGACAACGGCAGCGAAGTGCTGACCCCCTGCACCGGATAGGTGACGCGGGCCGAGAGCGTGCCGACGTTGACGCGACCGCCAAAGGTCAGAAGCGAATAGGCCGGGATCGGGATGATCGCGCGATTGACCGCGGCGCGGGTGATCATGCCGAAGCCGAGGTCGGTCAAGGAGGGAAGTCCCTGTCCCAATGAAATTCTCGCGGCCGGATCAGTGGCCAGAAGGTCAATGATTGGTACATCGGTTGCAGTCGCTGGCAGAGCGATTGTACCGGCCAGCCGCAGCGGCCATGTGCCGATCAACCCGCTCAGCCACGTCCAGTTCGGCAGCTTGCGCCAGACATCGCTCACCGGCATCGTCCCGCTGAAAGCGAGCGCGGTTTCGCCCGGTAAAGTCGAACCGACGAAGGCGGCGTTGTCGACCTGCACGGAAACAAGAAACGATGCCGCCGGCTTGATCACGCCGTGTGAGGCGATCTGGGTTTCCGGCAAGGTCAGGAAGGTCTTGCCGAAGGTCCAGCCGGGTGTCTGAAGTGTCAGCGTCAGGCGGAAGGTGACGGCCTCGGCGACCGCGCTCGCCGCCGTGCAGTCGAGCCGCGCTGCGACCGGCTGCCAGGCCGAAGATGGAGTCGAGCCAGGTCCCCAGCTTCCCATGCCCGTCAATGTCGCGGTGATCGCACCGGACTCGAGACGGGCGCCGGTCAATTCGAATGTGTCGAGCAGCGTGAATCTCGCGAGTGCAGGCTGTAGCGGCGTCAAGGCCGGCTCGATCGCGACGGCATGAACCAAAGGGATGGAGCCATCGGCACGGATCGAGCGGGTCAGGGCGGCGATGACGGCGACGAGCGTCATGGGATTGCCCGTAGCGTTCCAAGCCTGGAGACCGCGGGCGTGCGGCGTTCGACCGACGAGGGCCGGCCCGAGGCGGCGACGAAGCGCGTGGCGGCGGCCGGGACAGCGAGCGAGCGCTGACCGCGCGCTAGAACATGAGTCGCCGGCACATCGGCGCGTGCCACGGCATGACGCACGAACCGGTGCGCGACCTGTTCCGGTGAGGCTGTATCCGGCGTCGGCTCCAGCGTGATGTTGTCGTCGCTGTCGATCGTGAACGTCCAGTTGTGATATTCCGGGATGTCGCTGATCGTCTTCGTATCGTCCTTGCTCAGGATCGTTGCGGGTCCCGGCGGATACGCGTAGCGAGGATAATAGGTCTCGGTTTCATCATCATCGCGCCCACGCTTTTTCTTGTTCGTCGCGTTCACTTGCAGCGGAGCGAACATGCGGGCAAGCACACCTCTGGCTTGCACGGACAGCATATCGACGTCGTTATCGGTCTTCAGTGCTTTTTTCGCGGTGCTTCGCAGCTTGCCCTCGTTGTAGCGATCATTGCTGAAATAACGGGTCGAATAGATATTCATCGCCGTCTGCGTGGTCGCCCAGTTGCCTACCGCTGGACCGGCGTCCTCGCCGTCGGCCGTGGTCGCGACCAGATAGTATGCATTGAGGAAGTGGTTTTTCTGGTCGCCGGTTTTTGGGTCGACCCACAATTGGTAAGGGTCCAGGTATTTGCTGAACTGGTTCAGAACGTCGACGAATGGATGCAGAAAGCCCCTGTGCATATTGGCGCTGACAGTCAGATTTCGGGGCTTGAAGATGCCGACGAAGTCCTCGACGGTCTTCCGCGCCTCATCGCCGATGTCATCGCGGGCAGAGCTCAGGTCATAGGTGGATCTCCGCGACCCGTGATGCGGCATGGTCATCATCGTCGCGGTCGGCATCGGGACGGTGAGCAGGTGATCGTTGATGGCCTTAAAGGTGTTTCCAGTGGCGTCCCCGGTGGCGACGAATGTACGGCTTTTCCAGGAAATCATCGATACCAGCGACTCGCCGTTGACGATCTCGCCGTCGGGGGCGGTCTCGATCACATCTTCTTCGAGGTTGCCCTTCTCCGGATGCGGTACATTGACGATGACCACTCCGACATCCACCGGGAACGACTGATCCGGCGCAATCCAAAGATACTCCCATTTCTTGTTGATCGCATTGTACCCGCTGTAGCTGGACTCGCAGCCCAGGACGTCTTTGCAATAGGTCTTGAGCCATTCGATGGTGTGGCCGCGGCTCTTGGAGTTGAAGCGCCACGATGGGTTACCATAGCGAACCATGCCGATGCGGGCCTGATTGGCCGGCTGGCCGAGGCCTGGCGCCAATTGCGTGATCAGACCGTAGTGATCGAAATCGCCATGCGTGAGGATCACGAGATCGATGCGCGGATCGGCCCGGTTCTTGATGCGGTCGTTGAGCCACTCCACATTGCGCGCCGACAGCGCCAAGCTGCGCGACGCCGTGCCGAGATCGATCAGGATATTGTGCAGCACGTTGTTGTTGGCGTCGAGAATTTCGACGAAGTTGCAGGCGCCCTGTCCGACGTTCAGCACGTGAAAGCGCAACGAAGCGATCGCCATCAGCTAGCTCCTTCGCGGAATACGGCCGATTCGCTTGGCGCGGCTCAGCCTCGGTTCGGATCCCGTCCTTGCAGCGTCCACCGGGCCGTGGTGGCCGGGTGCCGTCAAGGCGGAGGTGCTCTTGCCGTCGACCGATTTCGGCTTGCCCGCCTGATAGGCAGCGAGCCAGCCGAGCTGGCCGGTGGAGCGGCCGTCCGGGCCGCCGAACAGGCTGAGGTCGAGATTGCCGGGCGGAAAATGAAAGCCGAGCACCGACAGGCCGAAGCGCGACAACCTGAGCAGATAGGCGCGCTTGCCGTTCTGCTGGTAGGTCGAGAAAATGAAGCTCTTGAAGCCGAGCTTCAGCACGCCCTGTAGCGGAAAGCTGCCGTCGCGTGGCGACGTGCCGGGAAGCTTAAGGCCAAGATAGATCGCTGGCGCGCTGCGGTTGTCGACCACCGACCACGCCGCCAGCAATTCCACCTTGAGGCCAACGCCACTGGCGAGCGCGCCGAGGCTGCCGAGATCGAGCGACATCACGAGCCCGTACCAAGTTGGCGTCATCGGCATCTGGTCGAAAGGCGCCGACACCGATAGATAGCCCATGTCCTCGGGCGCAAGACCCGTCGCGGTATCGCTGAGCGGCGTCAGGTCTGGGCTGGTAACGAGGCTACGCACGGTGACGGGGAAGCAATTGACCAGACTGTCATCGCGCGCCACGCTGTTGACGATGTCGAAGGCGATGCCGGTCTCGTTGGCGCTCCAGCTCTGCACCGTCGGAGCCGTCGTGGCGAAATCGAGCGTCAGCGCCAGCTGGCTGAAGATCAGGAAACTTGGCGGCGGCGCCAGTTCGTCCGGCGGCGTCGGCGCGCCGCCATAGCTGAAGAGATCGAAACCCTCGACATCGAGAAACTGCAACTTGCCGCCGAGCACGAAGCTGCAGCTGACGTGGCCGGGCGCCGGATTGGCTTGCGTCTCGATGCGCAACGAGGCGATTTCAACCACCGCAAGCGCGGTGTTGCTGGCATTGAAGCGGTTCTGGCCCGAGAGCCCGAAGGCGTAGGCAGGAGAGCCGGAGGAGTTTTGCAGACTGCCGGAAACGACCAGATTGTTGCCGTGCTGCGCGTCAATCATCAGCAGCGGTGCGCCGAACAGCCGGTTCAGCGCCAGTTCGATCCGGCACGAAAAGCCATTCAGATGCGCGTTGGCAAATTGTGCCTTCAACTGCATCGTCTTGAAGGCGAAGGGCGTCGTCTGTGCGATCACGAGGTCAACCGGGTCGACGTAGTTGATCAGCCCAAAAACGCTACTCTGCTTCAGCTTGATCGGATTGCTGCTGGAGTCGAACGGGGTCAGCCCGACGCCGATGTGGTGCGCGAAGAACCGGCTGGCATCGATGCCGGCTGCCAGAAAGGTCAGCGCCGGCGGCAACGTGCCGAGGCCGATCGGCGCGTTGAGGAACAGCACACCGTTCCAGCCGGGATCGATCAACACATCGCGATAGAAAGCGCCGATCGGGCTCGTCGGATCTTTCGCGGCGATGTCGCGGGCGTCGGCGATATAGGCGTCGAGCCGCTGCCATGTCGCGTTCAGGCTACCCCCTGCAGGGATGGCAGCCTCCGGCCAGCCCCAGGCGGCGCCGTCGGCTGCGAGGTCGACCAACGAACGATTGGCATATTTCCACACCATCATCGTCGGATCGTCACCGGTGCGCCACAGGCTCGGATCGAACTGGAAACGCCAGCCGTCGAGATTGAGTGCGAAAGGCGGCACGCAAGTCGCGGCCGTCGCCAACAGTGTGGGATTGGCGACGACGAAGAACCGCTGATTGGCAAACAACGCGGCCGTAAAGGCCGCGTTTGGATTGGCAAACGCCAGCGACGGCGTATCCGTGTCCGGCAGGCTGGCGATGATAACCTCGCTGATCGCCGATTGCGTGTCATTGATCTCGATGAGGAGGCCCTGCGGCGTGACGGCGAGGGTGTCGGTCGCGGGCGCCATGGCAAGATGCTGGGCCGGTTGTGTGATCTGCAGGCGCCGCTTGGGCACAAGCGCTGCGGTCTCCAGCGCGCGCGCCGCCGTGGCCTGCGATGCCGCCACCCCCGCGTAGGCGCCGACAGGGTAGCTGACCGGTCTCGGTTGGCTGCTACCCGGCAGCGCGGGCAGTTGCGCCGCCGGAACCTGCTGATACGGCATCGCTCCGTCCGCGATGCCGGAAAACAGCGGCGACTGGCGCGGTTGCGCGTAATAATAGAGCCCGGGATTGCCTGCCGCCGACGGCATCACCGAGATCCACGCGGTTGTCGCTACGCTCGTCAGCAGCGCTTCATCGCTGCCGGGCAACGTGCCGTCGAGCGCGACCGATGGCGCGAACGCCGGCTGGCCGGCATCGAATACCACGAGCGTGCTGCTTGAGGGCGCCAGCTGAATCGTCTCCAGCCCGGACATGCCGAGCATCAGTTGATCGACCAGCCCGGGCCCGGCGCCGCCGCTTGGCGGCACGACTGTCAGCGCATAGGCGCCGTCCGGCGCAAGGCTATAGAGATCGAATTCCGAGGCGATGTCGGCATTCGAAGACAGGTGCGAGGCGCAGCGGCAGAACATGAAGCCGCCCGTCGTCAAGGGCGCGGCAACCGCAGCCGGCTGCAGCGTGGTTTTGTAGCCGCGCTGCGATACGAAGCCGGCAGCGATGCTGGGGAACGGCGCGACGAAGCGCAGTTCGCTACGGCCGCGCATCTGCGGATGCAGGGGATCCCAAGCGATGGCGAGCGTGGAGGGGGCGCTCAGGTCGCCCATAATCTTCATCGAGACCGGGCAGATGCGCGGATCCGCTGGTTTGCGGCTGGTGCGGATCGCGTAGCGCAACTCGACGCCGAGGTCGGCGAGATCGCTGCCGCTGACTGCGAAGGTGCCGCTCCACGCCCCGATCGAGCTGCCCTGAAACGGCAGCGTGGTCGCGGCGGCGGGCCGGAACTGGGCGCCGGGGGCTGCGATCGTGGCGCTGCCGGCCGCGATCATCACCTTCGCCGGCACGGACTGATCGAGCGTCAAGGTGGTACCGGCGGCGATGCGCAAACCGTATGTGCCGAGGCTGAAAGCCCAGATCCCGAATGTCGTCCAGTCCGGCGCGCTCGGCGGACCGGAGGCGACCGCATACCAGGTCACTGCGCGCCAGTAGCCCGGCGGGTCGGCCGGATTGATCAGCCATAGCAGGCGCGGCGGCCCCGCCCTGGTGATGACCGGCAGCCATGTGGCGAGCGCGACGGCGAACGTTGCGGGATCGGCTGGCGTGGCGCTGAGAAATAAATAGGTGCCGCCGATATCATTCCAGGTGGTCGCAAGATCGAGCGTCGACGGCAACGTGAGGGTCGCGCTTGCAAGATAGCCGGTCCAATAGCCGGTGACGCCTGCGTCGCCCGAAGCATTGGAGCTGAACAGACGGGTCGCGCCGATCCGGTTGAAAGCGACCGCGGTCATGGAAAGCTGATCCTGTCTCCGGGCAGAACGGCAAGGTCGAGCGCGCTGAAAGGGCCGCCAAAGGTTGCCATTGCCGCCCAGTCGAGCCGGACCTGATAGCGCTGACCGGTAGGGTAGATCAGCGGCGGCGGTAACGGCGTCGCACTGACGATGGCCAGCGCCGGCCCGCCGGAACGGTCGAGCCGCAGCCCGGTCAGATGCAATGCCGTTGCCGGCGGCCTGCTGCCGCAGCGATCGAGCAAATTGCCGACGGTGGTGCCGACAGGCACGACCGCTTCGACGCCGTTGACGCTGACCCGCATCATCACCCGCACCACCGCGCGACCGCGGAAATAGACCACAGTCGAATTCGCGCTCGGTATCGGCGTGCTTTCGCTCAGATGCTTGTAGGTATCGGCCGCGGCGAGCGCGAAATTGGCGTCGGGCGCCAGGTTTCCCATCGAGGTTGGATTGAGCAGCGTGCCGGGAAAGAACAGCCGGTAGAAGGGCTGCATGAAGCCGGTAAAGAACATGTCCGCCGCCTCCGCGACGCCGGCGGCCTGATTGTTGCCGATGTCGGTGGTTGGCGCCATCACGGTGACGGCGCCCGATGCCACCAACCGCGACATCAAGGCATCGGCGGAGACCGTCCAGCCGCCATTGCCTGCGACCGCATCGCCGATGTCGAAATCCATCACCGGACCGCCCGCAAAGCCGTTCAGAAAAGACGGCTGATCGCCGGACCAGGCATTGACGTAATTGGCCGCGCCGATCCGCAGAACAAACCCAGGTCTGAGGTCGATGCTGCCGGTGCCGTTGCCGTTGCCGAGCTCGAGGCCAAAGGCATAATAGGGAATCTCGGCGAAGGTCTGCGGCATCCAGCGGGCGATCAACTGCTGCATCAACGCAATGCCCCAAGGCGCGGCGCCGGCTTCTTCCACCGCTTTCAGGAACGCGATATAATCGCTCTTGACCTGGGAGCGGATCGGCGATGCATCGCTTTTTGGAAATGTCCAGACATTGCTGCTGGCGGCGAAGCTCAAAAGGTAGGGCAGCGCCGTCTTGGTTGCCTCGTCGGTATTGAGCGACAGCTGGAAGGCGCCGACCGCAGCGGGCGGCGCAAACGTTGCCGGCCCCAGGGGTGGTACGTAGAGCGTGATCGGCGCGGCGGCAAAGTTGAGATCGCTCGCGGGCAACAGATGTTGCACCGCCTGCGACGGCGGCTCCGTCGAGACGAACCACGCAGTACGAAACACCAGCAGCGGATCGGACGGCAGGCCCGTTCCTGCCGGCGTGACCGCACGGACGATGATCGCGTAGGGCTGCTTGTCAGTGGTCAGCGTGACGGGAAAATTGATCTCGGCGCCGGTGGTGTTGGCCGTTTTGATCACGGCGCCATTGCCCATCAGGGAGACGGTATAGCTGACACTGTCGGTCACCGGCTCCCAGCTCGCGCTGATGCTCGCGCCGTCGGTGTCAGCCGCCAGCAGTTTCGGCGCGGCGGTCGGCACCTGTAGCGGCAGCGAGGCCGGTCCGGTGACTGTCACGCCGTTGGCGATTGCCTGCGCCTGCACCGTCAACTGCAACCGATCCGTTAGGACGAGCGTTCTGGCCAGCAGCAGACTGTTACTCGCGGTCGTCACGCTCGCCGAGCCGTCGGCGAAGGCGATGAGATAGGTCGACTGCGCGATCGCGTTCCAGGTGATGGTTGTCTTGCTTGCCTCCGAAGTGGTGGCGAGCAGGCCGGTTGGCGCCGTCGTCAGCAGTTTGGCGACGGTCTTTGGCGTGCCGTCAGGCTTGGCATAGAAGGTCACCGGGCCATTGAGGATGACGAGATCGAGACCGAGATTTCCGCTCTCGACGGCACCGATGCCGAAGCCAAAGGAGGCCTCCGTCGCTCCGGTCTCGACCGTAGCGACGATGACCGGCGTCGCAGCGGAAAGGTCGAGCAGGCGCAGCCGGTAGGCCGAGACCGGTCCGGCGGCGGGCGCGGTCCAACTGGCGTTTATGCTGTCGCGCGCACTGGTCGCGGAAACGAAGCTCGCCGCGGCAAAGTTGATTGTCTGCGTGGCAACCGGCAGCGTGCTGGAGGCAGTCGCCGCCGTCAGTGTCAGCGTATAGACGAGCATGCCGGAGACGGAGTTTATCGGCACCGCGCGCGTATAGGTGGTCAGCGGGCCGTCCGCGCTGAAGGTGAACGTCGTGCCGCCGTTTGAGTCCTTCAACACCAGCGTCTGGGTCGAGATATCGCCTGCCGGCGGCGGATAGCTCCAGTTGATGGTCAACGTCCAGTCGGTGCCGTTGGCGGCCGGGGTTACCGTGATGCCGGTGAAGGTTGGTGCGATAGCGGCGACGCGGAACGGCGCCGAGCGTGGTCCGGTCAGAGCGGGCAATTGCGAGGTGGCGGCGAGTTGCGCATAGGCCACAAGACCGAGATCGCCGATGCCGGCGGCGTTGATCGGCACCGATACCGCCGTGCCGGCGGCGGTCACTTCCTTGATCAGCCGGCCGCTCGACAGCAGATCGACCATGATCTTGGTGCCAGCGGGCGCCGACGCCGGTAGCGTCGCGGTTGCGGTGATCGCGGTCGGTGTGACGGTGATCGCCGCAAGGGTTGGGCTCGATGTCAGCAGCGGTGCGGCCGAAGCGACAACGGGGCCGACGATGTTGCCGAAGCGCGTCCGGCCGCCGGCAATCCAGCTCCTGGCTGTATCGAAGACACCGACTTCGGCGATCCCACCGCCGGGGCCGGCGCCGACGCTGAGACTGAGCGCATTGGTGCCAGTCGACCGGATTACCAGATCGAGGCCGATCTCGCCGGCGAGGAATTTGGTGCTACCGTCGGGAATCGCCGGCGGCGTCCAGACGACCTGCACAGTACGGCCGTCATAGTCGGCCGAGGTGACGATCGGGCCTGCGACCGGAATGTCGTAAACCTGCATTACCGGTCCCATGGTAAACGGTGCGGCAAACGCTATGCCATTGATCGGGGCCATCAGTTGCAGTTGCACAAAGGCACCCGGCGCTGGCACCACGCCGTTGTTGAGCGCGACGACGCCGGAGACGCCTTGCAGCTGGGCATAGCCGACGTATGTCAACGGATTGGAGTTGTACACCATCGCTTGCGCGCCGATCCCCGGGACGTAGCTGTCTGGATAGCGCCAGCTCAACCAGAATTGCGTCAGCTCGTCGCTGAGAGAGCCTTCGGCCAAGGTCGGCACGTCGGTGATGACGACAGAGGAAGAATATTGCTGTGGATCCGACCAGTTCAGCGAGCCGGTGAACCATTGCGCGTCGACGAAAGCTCCGCGCAGGTTCGACAGCGGCGCATCGGGAATGAGCGTCAGCGAGTTCTCGCCGGGGTCGCCTGTGACGGTTTTGAGCGGGTTCTGCCCGTCGCGTAGCCGGATGGCGAGCTTCGGGTTGGGGTCTGTCAGTGCATCCACCGTGACGGTCAGGCCGATCGGGCCGAACGCAGGTCGCGGAAACCATGGCGACTGATAGGTGATCCCCTGAAACGTCACCTTCGCCATCTGAGTTTCCTTTTTTCGTCGGTAGATTCCGCCGCTTCCCCCACGGCGCCGGGCGCCGCGGCCTTCCTCTCGTGAATGTTGCGCGGTCGTCCGTCCCGCTGACGACCGCTTCAGGCGCTACGGTCGTCTCGCGGCAACATGATCAGTACTGGATGTCGGAGACGGCGCTGGCGTAATCGGTCTTCAGTGCGGCGGGGACGCCATTGCGCGAGTTGTCGACCTCCATGTGGATGCGGCGGCGGTCGCGGTGCATGGCCAGATGATCGCCGACAAGTATGCCGTTGGCGAAATAGGTCCCGATCGTGTCGGCGCTGATCGCGTCTTGTTCGTTGCCCAGCTTCAGATTGACCAGCCTGCCTTGCCAGGTAATTGCCTGACACGACGCAACCGCGTCTGGTCCTCGCTCCGTGATGACCTGTGCGTCGGGTTTCAGATCGCACAGGGCACAGAGCCCGTCGGTCGTGACAATGGCATGCAGACCACTGCCAATCAGTTCGAAGCCGGATTTTGTCTGTAGCCGGTACACCGCGTCCGCGCCGCGCTGGCTCTGCTGGCCGGTGTGCATCCCCGTTGTCGTCGCCTCGACGCCGAGCGTGCCGCCCTTGAGGTCGGTCACCACGCGGTGCGAGTTGTCGATCTCGGCAAGCGCCAGTTTATTGCCGCCGGCCATCGTCACCTGGGTTTTCTCGTCGAGACAATGCCACCAGAACATGACGTTCGGGATGATCTTGCAGTTCGGGCTCTTGTCGCCCGGTGTATTGACGCTACAGACCGTGAAGGGCTGATCCGGCATCGGCGGAGACTGGATCGGCACCGTGAACTTGAAGAAGAAATAGGAGATTTTCTCGTTCACTAACGCTTGCGGATTGTAGACCAGCGAGCCCGTGTCCTTGTAGGACTTCTGATCATAGGGGAAGTTCCAGGTGATCAGATTTGGATTTGTCAGGATGATCTTCGCGGCAACCGTGGCCGCCGGGGTATAAAGGTTGACGGTTTGGGTGCTCGACGTGACGAAATAAATCACGCTGCTATAGACCGCGCCGGCGATCGGCGACCCTGCGGTCCCCTTCACCTGGTAGGGCATCTGGCATGTGCCGGCAAAGGGCACGATCAGGTAAGGAGACCCCTCCACATTGTCCGGCTCAGTGTACCAGTAGTCGGCGTCTACGTTCTTGATCCAGAGCGGCTTGCGACCGACCGCGATGATGAGCCACCTTCCGTTTTTCGGAGTCTGGGTCGGCAAGGAGACATTGATGTTGTCCGGACCGATACCCTTCAGCCCGGCGCGTGCCGTGTTGGCGATCGCGGTGAAACGAACCTGGTGGTCCGGCGTCACCGAATGATGGATCGCCAGAACGGACATCTCATCTCCCGTCGGCGGCTTCGCGTTCGCCGTGTCGGTCGACACCGGCATGAAGCCCTCCTGCACGTTGCTGTTGGCGCCGGCCGCCAGCAATTCGCCGGTTTTGCTGTTCGACACGAATAGCGTGCCGCCTTGCAACAGGGTCGGTCCATTCGCTGCGTGCAGCACCATGGCGGTGGCTCGCGCCTGGGTATCCTGCCCCATGTCGGCGATGACGAGATGGTCGGGCTGATGGCCGCCCGCGGTGGCGCCATGCAGCGCCGGATAGCGCGTGGCATCGCGGCCGGCGGCGTTCAGCGCTGCCGTGATCGCGTCGCGGTGCAGAGAATTTGCTGGGTCGAGTGAGGTCGGCACATCGGGGGGCAACTGGCCCATTAGGGCGGTGAGCGCATGACGCGCGGAATCGGGCAGCGAGATGTTGGCTGGCACTCGGGATCCTCCCCTTCAGCATACCGGTCCAGCGTGCGCAGGAAAAATGGCAAACCACACGCGCCGCCCGGCCTTGCTGCGCACAGCATGACCTGGAGGCGGTGTGCCACCCGCGACAATGGTCCGTAAGCTTTACATTGTAGTTTTCTTATTCAGCAATGTAAAGGTGTGTATGACCCTCCTTGTATTGAGCTCCTGTTTTTCCGGTTCCTAAGCAGCGCCAACCACACCGCGGACTACGTTGAAGCGCTCGGAAAGCTGTCCGCCTTGGTGATCGCCAGCGTCCGTGAATTCGCCGAACCCGAGCATGGAGTCGATCCGATGAAGCTCGAGAGCCTGCTTCCCGCTGACAGCTGAGCTCTTGACACGGATCTGACGGAGATACGCTGTCCCTGCGAAGTCCGCTCCGAGGACGTGGTCTCGCCAAGCTCGTCGTCAATCAGAAGGCGGGTGATTTCGGCCCGGATGAATTCGAAGACCAGTACCAAACTGCCCTTGGTTGATCTCATTAATTAGAAGTGCGACGGCGGCCGCTCGCGCGCGCTCGCGAGCATCTGATGAGACTCGAGGTGACCGATGGT
Organism: Bradyrhizobium sp. 21; assembly: GCF_023073335.1. Classification (GTDB taxonomy): domain Bacteria; phylum Pseudomonadota; class Alphaproteobacteria; order Rhizobiales; family Xanthobacteraceae; genus Bradyrhizobium. Next base: position 90,328 of record NZ_JADPJG010000032.1, on the reverse strand, counting down.
GGTGGGCATAGCTGCAAGCAGCTTGAGGCCTCCCGGTGAGACCTCGACCAGGCCGGCGAAGCCTGGTTGCATCTGTCATCCCGTTGGCGCAGCACGCGCGTCCGTCTGGAGGAAGCCATCGTGACCGGTCATTGGCATTTGACAATTCGCGGTGACGTGCATCGACGGAGCATAGATTGACGCGGCAGGAGCTCCGAGGGTCCTACTGCGCCGAGTTTCCTGATCGAGCGTTGACGTTATCGTTCATCATGTTGCTGAAAGCGGTCGCCACGGCGACAGTGCCACTGACGCCGTCCATCAAGGCGATTTCGCCTTGCTGCTCGTGGCGTATGGCGTGAGCCATGATGCGCAAGCGCGGATCGCCACGGCTGCGCCACATCTGATCGGCCATTTTTACCGCGCCCTTGTGATGCCGGGTCATCATCTCGACGAAGATCTGGTCGAACCGGTCGGGCGGCGCGGCCCTGACGTGCCGCATTTCGTCCGGCGTCAGGAAGCCCGCCATCGTGGCGCGCTCTTGAGCGGTGCAATCCGGCATCTCCGTATCAAACCAGCTCAACCACCAGTTTTCGAAGATCGCGTTTTCGCCGGCCTGGCTCGCGACCATCAGCATGGCGAGCTTTTGCAGATGCGGATCGCTCGCGCGTGTCACGGCTAGGTGCGCAAGCTCGATGCCCTGCGCGTGATGAGTGGTCATATGCCGGATGTAGGTCTGGTCCCCATCCCTGTCGTGACCCATCCACGCTGGCTCGTAGCCATGGCTGCCGAACAGCGCGGCCGTTCCGAGCAGCCCGATTGCGACCACGGCGCCAATTGTCCAGGCGTTAGTGAAGCGCACGTCCCGTTCCGGTGCCGCGCCGCGTCGCCAGCGCAGCCGGGCGAACAGCGGATACATCACGGCCGAGGAGCCATGAACGAGCAGGCCTATCCAGTAGGGCTGCTGCAGAGTGAACAACGGCTGCCAGAACGGAAATAAGGGGACCAGGAGGAACCACTCGGTCGCCGAGGAGAACATGGCCCAGGGCAGGGCGAGCAGCAGGATCATCAGCGGGCGAAGGTTGGCGGTCCAACGCCCGAGCAGACCAAAGAAGACCACCGCCCAGGAAAAGTCTGCCCATTGATGAAACGCGATGCCGGTGACGATCGAGCTCCACGACGGAGCGGCGCTGATTGCCCAATCGCGGGCCGGAATCGCGGCGACCGTCATCCAGTCGACGGCCGCGTCGCGGCCGATCCGGCCGGCGGCGAGCTGGCTGACAAGGGTCGAGAAGGTGCTGCTGATCAGGCCGAGCTCGACGGCGGCGACCCAGCGGGATCGTCGACGGTCCGGTTCCACGCCGCCGCTCTAGGATCTGACATTCGCCGGGATGTGGTTGATGGCATCCTTGGCACGATCGCGTGTCGCGGAAATTCCTTTCGGAAACCCGCTGCGGCCGGGGTAAAGCTTGCGGCGTGCATCTGGCGGTGGCCGCTGGGGTTTGGTGTCTTGCGCGACGCGATAGTCGAGCATCGCGATGCCGCCGACCATCAGGAGTGCAAGCGCGACATTGCCCTTCTTCGGATTATCGGCCGTGAGTCCGGACAACAGGGCGGCGGCATCTAACCCGTCGCCGCCGACCCGCGCCCAAAGTCCGGCGTTCTTGTCGACCGACAGGGAGAGGATGCCGCTGAAAATCTCCCGGACTCCGAAGGCCCGGACAAGCGTCTCCTTGCCTTCCATGCCTAACGTCTCCGTGACGCGCCGCGCGGCAAACAGCTCGATCGCGCCGAGCCCGATGCTGAACCAGCCGAGCGCACGGGCGAGCTGATCTTCAGGCTGCTTCAGGCTCGGGCCGCCCTCGATGATCTTTGGGTCGCCCTCGGAACGTACGATGTTTGAGAAATGGAACATGTTTGATCTCGCTCTTCAGGGCTTCAACACAACCTTCACACAGCTATCCCGCTTGTCACGAAAGACCTTGTACATCTCAGGCCCCATCTCCAGCGGAACAGTGTGAGTGATCACGAAGGACGGGTCGATCTCGCCTTCTTCGATGCGGCGGAGCAGGTCGTCGGTCCAGCGGTTGACGTGGGTCTGGCCGGTTCGCATCGTGAGCCCCTTGTTCATGAAGGCGCCCATCGGCATCTTGTCCGAGAAGCCGCTGTAGACCCCCGCGACCGAGATGATGCCGCCGGGCCGGCAGACATAGATCATCTCGCGCAGCACGTGCGGCCGGTCGCTCTCGAGCATCACCATCTGCTTGGCACGGTCGAGCACGGTGTCGGGCTGCGACGCCATGACATGCGCTTCCATCCCGGCACAATCGATGCACTTCTCGGGGCCTCTGCCGTCGGTGAGCTCGTTCAACCGGTCCACCACGCTTTCGGTTTCGAAATTGATCGTGGTGGCGCCGCCTGCTTCCGCCATGCTGAGCCGCTCAGGGAGGCGGTCGATCGCGATCACCTGGTTGGCTCCGAGCAGTATGGCGCTGCGGATCGCCATCTGGCCGACCGGCCCGCAACCCCAGATCGCGACGGTGTCGGTCGGCACGATGTCGCATTGAGCAGCCGCCTGCCAGCCGGTCGGGAAAATGTCGCTGAGAAAGAGCAGCTGCTCGTCGGGAATGCCATCGGGCACCTTGATGTGGGTGGCATCGGCAAACGGGACGCGCAGATATTCGGCCTGTCCACCCGGGTAGCCGCCGGTCAAATGCGTGTAGCCGAACAGCCCTGCCGTGGTATGCCCAAATGCCTTGTCCGCGAGATGGCGCTTCCGGTTGGTGGTCTCGCACACCGAGAAATTGCCGCGTTTGCATTGGTCACATTCGCCGCAGATGATGGTGAAGGGCACCACGATGCGATCGCCCTTCTTCAATTTGCCGTCCATGCCCGAGCCGACCTCGACCACTTCGCCCATGGTCTCGTGGCCCATGATGTCGCCGGGCAGCATGCCGGGAATGAAATTGTGAAACAGGTGCAGGTCGGAGCCGCAGATCGCGCAGCTTGTGACCTTGATGATGGCATCGCGGGGGTCCTGGATCTCAGGATCAGTGACGGTATCGCAACGGATGTCCTCCTTGCCGTGCCAAACGAGCGCCTTCATGTCTGTCCCTCCGGTTCGAGCCACGAGGCATCCAAGTCGAAGCATCAACGATGGTTGCTATTGGCAGCAGAAAATCTGCGCATCCAGAATGGGGCTTGGTCGACAGATAGGAACCAGCCGTTTGAGCGGCGATTGAGCCCGATCACAAGATCATCGAGGGTACGCCATGCCAGCCAACCAACTCGCCATCGTCACCGGGGCCTCCACCGGCATCGGCCTGGAGCTCGCCAGATGTTGCGCCAAGGCCGGCTTTGATCTGGTCATTGCCGCCGACGAGCCAGCAATCGAGGATGCGGCCCGTGACCTCCGAAAGCTGGGCGTCAGCGTGGAGCCGGTTGAGGCGGATCTCGCAACCATCGAAGGCGTCGACAAGCTGTGCGCCGCGATCGGCGATCGCCCGATCGATGCTTTGCTGGCGAATGCCGGCGTTGGTCTCGGCAAGGCATTTCTGGATCAGGAGTTCAGCCGAATCCGGCGCGTGATTGACACCAACATCACCGGGACGCTCTACCTCGTCCATCGTGCGGGCAACCAGATGCGCCGGCGCGACACCGGCCGAATCCTGATCACTGGCTCCATCGCGGGATTTACACCGGGCAGTTTTCAGGCGGTTTATAACGGCAGCAAGGCATTCCTGGATTCGTTCTCGTTCGCGCTGCGCGAGGAACTCCGCGACACCAAGATCACGGTGACTTGTCTGATGCCCGGTGCAACCGAGACCGAGTTCTTCCGCCGTGCCGACATGATGGACACGAAGGTCGGAACCGAAGAGAAGGACAGCGCGGCGGATGTGGCCAGCGCCGGTTTCGAGGCCATGATGAAGGGAGAATCTGACATCGTGACCGGGTTGAAGAACAAGATTCAGTCGAGTGTCGCCAACGTCACGCCCAATGAAATGCTTGCGAAGCAGCACCGCAAGATGGCCGAACCGGGTACAGCAAAATCGTAGGGAGGCACTTAACTTGTGGAAATGCAGGGACCTGTTTTGACGTGCTACCTGACGAACTGGCCGCGCGTGCCTCACGTCGAGAGGCCCGGGCATTGAGAAGGCAGGTACTCCCGCGTCCAAATTAATCCGGATGGTCGCGTTTTTACCGGCGCCGGAGGTTTGAGTCGAGTTTGGAGCAGCATGCGGAACGAGTGCAGGATTTTGCACAGCCAAGTACGGCGAATATGCGGGCAGGGTCATCGTCGAAGAGTACCGTCTACGCCGCTCTCATCGGCAACGCGCTCGTTGCCGCGACGAAAGTTGGCGCCGCCTTATGGACGGGCAGTGCCTCCATGATGAGCGAGGCCATCCATTCCGGCGTCGATACCACAAACGAAATACTTCTGCTCTACGGCTACCGCCGTGCGGGACGCCTGCCAGACGAGGTGCATCCGCTAGGGTACGGCCGCGAGCTGTACTTCTGGAGCTTCATCGTCGCGCTTCTCATTTTCGCGCTTGGCTCCGGTGTCTCGCTCTACCAGGGCATTGCGCGCGTACTGAAGCCCGAGCCGATCGAAGATCCGCTCGTCAGCTTCGTCGTCCTCGGCCTCTCCTTTGTGTTTGAAGGCGCCACCTGGCTGATCGCTTGGCGCCGCTTTCGTTCAGAAAACAAGGGCTACGGATATTATGAGGCGTTCATCCGTAGCAAAGACCCTCCAGCCTTCATGGTTCTGTTCGAGGATAGCGCGGCGCTCGTCGGCATCATCATCGCAGGCTCTGCGACGGCGGCAGCGGTATGGTTCGTACAGCCTGCCTGGGACGGTGCCGGATCGATTCTGATCGGCATTCTCCTGGCCATCGCCTCGATTGCCCTGGCCCGTGAGAGCAAGAGCCTCCTGATCGGCGAGCCGGCCCATTCCGGACTCGCCCGATCGATTCTTGAAATCGCGAGGCGTTCGCCTTGCGTGCTCCGGGCCAACGGTCTCATCACGGTGCAGTTGTCACCGACCGAGGTCGTTGCCGCGTTGAGTATCGAGTTTGCAGATGACAAGAGGGCGGATGATATCGAGCGTGCGGTCATTGCGATCGAAACGGAAGTCCGGAAGCGACACCCGAGCGTCGCAGCCCTTTTCGTCAAACCGCAGACCCATGCGCGCTATCACGCCGCGCGAAAGAGCCGCTTCGGCAAACTGGCGCGGTAAGGACGAACAGGAGTTCCGCCGCAAATATTGGTGATCGCAGGCGAGCAGCGGGCGTATGCATCAGGTCGCGGATCTCCAGGCTCCGTTCGTCCGCCGTCCGCCATGGGCCTACTTCAACGTTGAGAGGAAAGCAGCTATATCACGCGCCTCGGCGGCGGAAATGCCCATTTGCGGCATGGCGCTTCCAGGCAGAACCTTTTGGGGATTCTCGATCCAGAACGCCATGTTGTCGGGAGAATTGTGCAGGAAGCCGGCGATGTAGGTTCGGGTGCCGACCCGATTTAACGGCGGGCCGACGTTTCCGTCAGCCCCGGCAATTCCGGGAATAGTGTGGCAGCCGCCGCATCCGTAGTTTCGGACCAGATCGGCGCCCTGTTTCGCATCTCCGCTCAAGTTGTCGGTACCGGTGGCGTTGCCCTGTTGGCAACCCGTGAGCATAGCCGCCAGCGACACGACGAGAAGCGAGTTTACCACTGCATGAGAGAAGTCGCCGCTCATCGGCTGCTCCGATCAAGGCTTCTGTCCGAAACCGAATTTCTTGGTGGCAGACCATGGGTCCGTGGTCGAGACCTGCTCCGTCGGGACCTGCTCGACATCGGGAGACAATGGGCTTGCCGAGAAGGTGCGGCCCCACTGATGGCTCGGTTCATTGCTGATCTTGCCAATATAGGTGACGAGATCCCAGATCGCGCTGTCGGGCAGAACGCCGCCCCAGGCGGGCATTCCATTCGGCCGCCCCTGGTAGATCGAGAGATAGATGTTTTCGGGCTGCGGGCCATAGGTAAAAGTGCTGTTGCTCAGCGCCGGGCCCATGCCGCCGCCGCCGTTCGCCGCGTGGCAACCGACGCAGTTGAGATTGACGAAGTAGGTCATCCCACGCTGCTCGGCGTTGGGATCACCCTGGGCGGGGTTCTTGATCTGCGGCCGGGTGGGCTGCGCGCCGGGGAAGAGATGGCTCACCGGGACTTGCATGAATACGCCGGGCCTGCCGTTACCGACGCTCTCGCCGAAGTTCGGGCGCGGTGCGACCGTCGGCGTCTGTGCTTCCTGCGATTGCGGCAGGCTCTGCTGGGCAAGAGCATGGTTGTTGAGTCCTGCTAAAAACAGCAGAGATGTGGTGCAAGCGCGCAGCCCAATGGCAGGCATCATTCATGTCCTCCAGAAGCGGTGACCGGAAGCCCGACCAGCGGGACGCCATAGCTGCGCAACAGGGATGTGATCTCGGGTCGATGCTGGTCGATGAACGCATTGAGCTGATCGCGCAGGGCATGGTCACCCTTGCGGACCCCCATCGAAATTGCGAACTGGAACTGCTGAGGTGCGAAGCGCTGGTAATCCTCGATCGGCGTGACCGTTAATGGCACGGGGGATTGTTTGGCGAAGTAGCCGCCGAGCGGTCCCCAGGCGGCCGCAACGTCGATCTCACCCTGTCCGACGGCATCGATCAGCCGGGCTGGTGGGTCGGCCTGGCGATAGTCGCCAAAGATCGAGTAGCCGCGCACATTGTCGACAATGCCTTGTTCGCCAAGCGCCTCGGCGGGCGGCGGATTGTTGCCGTCATCGCCGATTAGATGAACGCCTATGGCCAGATGACGCAGCCGCGGGTCGAGCAGGGAGGACAGATCCAGGTGCTGGTCTTCGCGTGTGACGAAGACGTAGGTCGATTTGTAATAGGGCTTCGTCGTCTCCACGAGGTCATAGCCGGTGGGCAGGCCCATCACGACGTCGCATCTGCCGGCCTTCAGGGTATTGCGGATGAAGCCGCGCCGCTGCGCCCACCAGGTATAAGTTACCTGCTTGCCGAACTGCTCTGCCACCATGCGCGCGAGCTGGTTCTCGAAACCTGCTTCGGCACTGTTCGAGAACGGCAGATTGTTCGGATCGGCGCAGACCCGAAACTCGCCGTTCGGTTCGGCGGTCGCGGTGTCCGCAAGCCCGAGGAGGAGGGCAACGGCGATGACGATGTGCTTATTGCGCGGGCGCATGGCTGGTGTCCTGGCCATTCACGCCGCCGAGCCTGAAGACCAGCAGCTCGCTGCCGCCGGCGGTATAGAATGGCAGATCCTGCGTGGCACCGGTGAAGCCTAGCGCGGCATTGCGCACGCGAGGATCGACCTCGGCATTGGCGACCACGCCGGGCCATCCGCCGACTCCGGACAGAATCGCGATGTATTGCTGTCCGTCAGAGCCGCGGTAGGAAACGGGTTGCCCGATGAAACCTGACCCTGCGCGAAACTGCCACAGCACCTGGCCATTCCTGGCGTTCACCGCCTTGAACAGGCGGTCCATCGTTCCGTAGAACGCAACGTCGCCGGCCGTGACCAGTGCGCCGCTCCAGACCGGCAGCTTCTCGTGGATCTCCCACACTTTCTTGCGCGCTACGGGATCCCACGCCATGAACTCGCCACGGTAGCCGCCGGGGCCGGCATACATATCGACGTCAGCACCGATATAGGGCGTGCCGGCGATGTAGCCGACCTGCGAGGCCTTGAAGTTCATGCAGAGATGCTGATGCGGCACATAGAGGAGCTTGGTGCGCGGCGACCAGGCCGTCGGCTGCCAATCCTTGGCGCCCGGCGCGGCGGGACAGATGTCCTCCACCGTCTTGCCGACGAGCGGGGTCTTGTCCTCGTTCGGGATGATCTTGCCGGTCTTGAGATCGACGCCCTTGTAGGAGTTCACGAAATCATATGAGTCTGCCGAAAGGACCTCGCCCGTGGCGCGATCCATCACATACATGTAACCGTTGCGGCCGGGATGGATCAGAACCTTGCGCGGCTGGCCGTTAAGCTCGAGATCGACCAGCACGTTCTCGTTGATCTCGTCGTGGTCGAACAAATCATGCGGATTGACTTGATAGGCCCATTTTGCGTGCCCATTGTCGGGGTCGCGCGCAAAGATGGTCGTGCTCCAGAGATTGTCGCCGCTGCGCTGGTTCGCATTCCACGGACTGGGATTGGCGGTCCCGTAATAGATCAGGTTGAGGTCGGGGTCGTAGGAAATCCAGCCCCACATGGTGGCGCCACCCACCTGCCAGCGGTCGGCAGGCCAGCTCTTCACGCCGAGGTCCTTGCCCTTGAGACTGTCATAAAACGGCTTGAAGTCGTCGCCGATCAAGACGTCCTTGTCCGGGCCTGTCGCATAAGCACGCCACGCGATGGTCCCGGTGTTCTCGTCCAGCGCGGTGACCCAGCCGCGCACGCCCAGTTCGCCGCCACTGTTGCCGATCAGAACCTTGCCCTTCACCACGACAGGGGCCATGGTGATGGTCTCGCCCTTGTTGATCTCGCCGAGCTTCGTGTGCCAAAGCTCCTTTCCCGTCTCGGCGTCGATTGCGACCGAGTGATTGTCCAGGGTGTTGAGGAACACCTTGCCATTGTCAAAGGCGAGACCGCGGTTGACGACATCGCAACAGGCGACGCCCGCGGCCGCAGGCTCGGGCTTCGGTGCGTAGGACCATTTCAATTCACCCGTCGTTGCATCGAGGGCAAACACGCGATTGGGGTAGGGGCCCGCATAGGGGCCGACCACATACATGGTGCCGTCGACCACGAGCGGCGCCGCCTCCTGGCCCCGATCGGCACCGATCGAGAATGTCCACGCAAGCTGCAGGTGCGATGCGTTGCCCGTGTTAATCTGGTCGAGCTCGCTGTAACGGGTGTTCGCATAATCGCGCGCTGCCATGGGCCATTGGCCGGCATCTTTCATGCGCGCCGCCAGATCGCTCTGCGCAAAGGCGGGGGACAACAGACAACAGGCGCAAAGCATGCTCAACACCCCCTCGAGCAATAGCTTCAAGCCACGCATTATCATATGAAGTACTCCACGGCATCGACGCGGCCGTGCCGCGTGCAGGCCGTTTCGCGAAGGTACAAACATTGTGCTCTGGCTAAGTTCCTACGGTCGCGCTATCTCACGACGTTTCCCGATACGCCGGCGCCGAGATCGACCGCGATCTGATCTTCCTTGCCATCGCACTTCGGATGACCGAACCCTGACGGGCTCTTTCCGTCAGGCCCGATGTCGTAGATGATCGCGTCCTTCATGTTGGGACTGACGCCGGCCGGCACGCGGTCGAGCCCGAGCTGGTGACGCACGCGCCAGGCCACGTTGTGATCCGCGCAGGAGCTGTCGCCGCTGACGCCAAGCGCACCGGCAATGCCGTTGCCATCGTAGAGAGCAAGTCCGCCGCCAAAGACGATCACCCCGCCGATGGGTTTTCCGACCATCGGATCTTGCGCTGTTCCGAAAGCACCCGGCGAGCCGGCATAGATCACGTCCGGAGCAGGCGGGTTGCTCAGGGCTGCACCAAACAGGAAGCCGCCGGGTTGCGCGCCGGCGTACAGGTTGGCTGTCGCCATCGCCTTGTTCTTCAGGCTGAATGCATTCGCGGTGTTGGCTTTCTCAGCGGCGATCGCACGGCTTCCGAGCCACTGATCATCGACTTTATCCCCGCTATAGGCGACCGCGCAGACGATACCCTGCCGGTTCACCACGGCCGCCCACTCATTGTTGTCCAATCCGCCATTGCTGGGACCACCCGACGGCTTCACGCTCTTCTTGAGGATATCGGCGAGGTGATCGTGGTCGATAGGGCAAGATGAGGCATTCGCTCCTGCTTGATCCTGCGCGATCGAACTCGGTGGATTCGACAATGTTGCGGCCAGGATCGCAACAGCTGCCGCAATCGGTAACTTGGTCATGTGACCTCCATTGAAGCTGGCAGGCGAACGCTCAAATCGGGCCCGCAGTTCCTCCGCGCTCATCGCGTCGGACCAGTCAGCCGGCGTGCTGGAGCGAATGCAGACCCGTACGCGCGTCAAGCGTCAGCCAGCGATAGGCAAAGAACAGCGCGGCCCCGGTGTAGAGCAGGCCCATCGGGACCCACATCAGGATGCCAGCAAGTTGTTGGTCCTCCAGCGGCGAAAGGCCGAATTCGCCCGCGAGCGCACCTTGGTCGGGGATCCAGACCCGTGTCGATAGCGTCAAGAGGGCGCCGAGCACGCCGGAATGCAAGACGGTCAGAAACAGGCAGATGATGGCGATGCCGTCGCGAAGGCGCAAGCTGCGGCCTCGTCCGCGGCCATGAAGGAGCACCCACCAGAACAGCAGAGCAGTGGCAAAGAAGCTGATGTGCTGGAGACGATGCACGGCGGTATCCCTGAGGGCCCAGGCATAGAGCGGAGGCGCATGCCAGATCCACAGCGCCGCGCCGTGCAGCACGGTCGCGTTCACGGGATGACTGACGAAGGCCCACGCCGCCGCCAGCGGGCGAAGATTGAGAAACCGGCCTGCTGCGGGGCGAAACGAGAACGGCAGGCTCCAGAGCAGCGGACCATTGATCCGGGCATAAGCCATCAATGGAGCGGCGACCACCATGAGGAGCTCGTGCTCGACCATGTGTGCTGCGAACAGGTGCTCGCCGAGCCAATGTAGCGGCGAGGTGACCGCGAGCGCGGCCACCAGCCAGCCGCTCCAGAAGGCGGCGACCTGGCGATAGCTCACACCGTGACCGCCTCCGGCATTGTGCCAAAGTCGCTGTGTTCCGACAAAGAAGACGATGCCCACGAGATAGAGCGGGGTCACAAGCCAGGGATCGTAGCTCCAGAGCGAGCCTTGATCGACATCCGATATGCTGTGAGCCAGCGCTGGCCGCGCGAGCAGCGCAAACAGCAAGGCGAGGAGGAAGCCTATCGCAGGCATGGGCTGATCATCAATGATGCGGCAAGCTGGTTCGCAATCGCCAGCGCAAACAACACACCGTTGCCGACGCCGACCCAGGCCATGAACGTCCGCGGTCCGCCGCCTTGGGCATCGGTCCATTCAGCGCCGGCTCCGCGACGGACGGCGCGCGCCGATATGGCGCTGCCCAGAAGAGCGACGATCGTCAGAGCAGCGCTCAGGATCGTGCCGCTCATCCTGGCGCTCTCGCAGGAGAAGTGCGCCAGCACGTAGACGCCTTGCAAATTGATGCCCCATGCGAGGGGCCCAAGTGCAACGCCAGCCCAATACAGCAGTCGAGCGCGTCCGGTAGCTTCGGTCATAGACGGGGCACCCAATCGAGCAGGACATAAAGCGGAAGCCAGGCGAGCACAACGAAGTTCCAGTAGAACACGTTGTCAGTCACATCGCTGAACCTGCGGGGCTTAGCGTGCCGCGTGAACATCAGCACCGCCAGGACGACGGTATCGCCGACATCGGTCGCAAGATGCGTCGTGTGCAGCCCAAGAATGAGCCACACGATCGATCCATAGGCCGAATTGTCCCAGCGCGTATTGAGATGGGCGAATTCGAAGCCGCGCAGCACCAGAAGCGCGATGCCGATCAGGGCCATCACCACAAGGCCGGCCCGCACCTTCGCAAGATCCTGCCGGTGTGCGGCGCGATTGGTGATCTCGTTCGGGATGATGCTCAGCAGATAGACCGCCGTCTCGGTCGTACCCGGCCAGAGGTCGGGCGGCAAGGCGCCGATCGGCCAGTTCGGATTGACGGCGTAAAGATAGAGATAGGCGCCGATGGCAATGGCAAAGCCCATGCCTTCGAGCGCCATGAAGCCCATGGCGCCCCACCACGGTCCGCTGCGCGGACCGTAGCCGTAAGTCGGCAACTCAGCGACGCTGCGGACAATGGTCTGTCTCACTCCTCGTCCTCCTTGCTGCCGGTCGGCCAAAACCAGCCGATCAAGGTCACGGCCATCGGTGGCGTACCCCAGAGCACCGCCCAGGGGGTGAAGATCGAGCCGATGAAGAACACGGTCGTTGCGACGGCTGTGAGCAAAGGCCAGATGCTCGGTTCGGGGGATGCCTCGCGGATCTGTGGCTCGGCCTCCGCCAGCGAGGTCAGCAGGACTTCGCGCCGCTCGACACTCAAGCCCGCAACGACGGGCAGGCTCTCGCCATCGGCCCACAGCGGATCGCGGTGTTTGACCACCGGAATGCGATCGAAACCCTGAGGCGGGGGCGGCGAGGTCGTCGCCCATTCCAGCGTCGACGCGCTCCACGGATTGTCGCCGGCGAGCTCACCCTTGCGGAGGCTGTAGATCACATTGACGAGCAACAGTGCAAAGCTGAGCGCGAAGAGGAGCGCGCCGCCGCTCGACAAGAGGTTCAGATGCGCCCAATCCATCTCCGCGGTATAGGTGTAGACCCGACGCGGCATCCCGATCAGCCCGAGGATGTGCATCGGAAAGAACGCGATGTTGAAGCCGACGAAGGCGAGCCAGAAATTCCAGCGGCCAAGCCGTTCGCTCAGCATGCGTCCGGTGATCTTGGGAAGCCAGTAGTAGACTGCGCCCAGCAGCGGGAAGACGGCGCCGCCGATCAGGACATAGTGAAAGTGGGCGACGACGAAATAGGTGTCGTGCACCTGGGTGTCGATCGGCACCGAGGCAACCATCACGCCGGACAGGCCGCCGAGCACGAAGATCACGATGAATCCGATCACGAACAACAGCGGCGTTCGGTAGACCGGCCGCCCGTCCCACAGCGTTGCCAGCCAGCAGAATATCTGCAGGCCGCTCGGCACTGCAATGAGCATGCTCGAAGCCGTGAATAGCCCGGCGCCAAGCTGGGGCAGTCCTGTCACGAACATGTGGTGGACCCACAGGCCGAACGACAGGAAGCCCGTTGCGATCAGCGAGAGGATGATGACGGGATAACCGATCACTGGCCGGCGGGCGAAGGTCGCGAGGATGGCCGAGACCATGCCCGTGCCCGGGATGAAGATGATGTAGACCTCGGGATGCCCGAAGAACCAGAACAAATGCTGCCACAGCAGAGGGTGCCCGCCCGATGAGGGATCATAGAAGCGGGTGTTGACGAGGCGATCGAGGATCAGCGACGTCGATGCGACCATGATCGAAGGCATGGCAAACATCACCAGGAAGCTCGTGACCAGCATCGCCCAGACGAAGAGAGGAATTCGGTCGAGCGTCATGCCCGGCGCCCGGAGCTTGAACACGGTGACGACGATCTCAACGGAGACGGCGAGCGCCGCGACTTCCGTAAAGGTGATCATCTGCGCCCAGACGTCGGCGCGCTTGGTCGGTGTGAACTGGAGATTGGAAAGCGGAACGTAGGCGAACCAGCCGACATCGGGGCCGACATTGAACAGGAACGAGATCCACAGAAAGCAGCCGCCGAACAGAAACATCCAATAGCTGAAGGCATTCAGGCGAGGAAAGGCGATGTTTCGCGTGCCGACCATTAAGGGCACGAGATAAACCGCGAACGCTTCCATGACAGGCACGGCGAACAGGAACATCATCGTCGAGCCATGCATCGTGAAGATCTGGTTGTACTTGTCGGCGGAGAGAAACGTCTTCTCCGGTCCGGCAAGCTGAACGCGCATCAGAATCGCAAGGACGCCGCCCAGAAGCAGGAATGCAAAGGCGGTCACGATGTAGCGACGCCCCACGACCTTATGGTCGACCGACATCAGCGCACCGAACAGACCGGACGGCGTGCGCCATACCCGCTCGAGCTGCGTGGAAAGCTGAAGGCCATTCAGGACGTCGTCGCGCAACTCATTTGGTTCAGCGGCCATGCTCACTTGAGCTGCTCCAGATAATGAAGGATGGCGATGAGCTCGCCCGATTGCAGCGGCATTTGCGGCATGAGATTGCCGGGCTTGATGTGCTGGGGATCGGCGATCCAGGCGCCGAGCGTCGCCGGCGTGTTCGGCAGCGTTCCGGCGGCGATCGTCGTGCGGCTCCCGATATGCGTGAGATCAGGGCCCATCTGTCCGCCGGCCGGCGTGCCGCTGATGTTGTGGCACAGTGCACAGCCGCGGGCGCGAAACAAAGCCTCGCCCTGCCTGCCGAGCTGATCCGGAGGGCTGCTCGCGCTCTGGTTTTCATGATCCCGCCAGCGGCCAAATTCGTCCGGGGGCAGTGCAATCACCGCAAACGCCATATGCGCGTGCTGAAGGCCGCAAAATTCGGCGCATTGCCCGCGGTAGACGCCGGCCTTCTTGGCGGTGAATTGCAGTTCGTTCTTCTGTCCGGTGATGAGGTCCATCTTCCCGGTGAGACTCGGGACCCAGAAGCTGTGGATCACGTCGGCGGACTCCAGCTCGACCTTCACTGGCTGTCCGGTCGGAATGCGGATCTCATTTGCAGTAGCGAAGGTCTTGTCCGGGCTGTCGCCCTCGTAGTGAACCTCCCACCACCACTGGTGGCCGATGATTTTGAGCGTGAGTGCATTCTCGCTCTTGGCGAAGACAGTGCGCTGTCCGGCATAACTGACGACGGAGAGGCCGAGCACGACCACCGTGGTCGCGAGTCCGAGCATGAGGATGACACGGCCGCTGCGTTCTTCGAATTCCTCATGGAGCCCGAGTGGCTGGGCGGCCTCGCGCTTTCGGCGCAACATTCCCATGCTGAGGACGAACACCACAGCAATCCAGATGATCGTCGCGACGACCAGGAATACGAAAAGCGTCTGCCGTATCTGCTCGGACTGAAGCCCTTGCGGATCGAGCGCAGATTGCCGTCCGCTGCAACCGGCCAGGAGCCACGTCGCCGACAGCACCAGAGCCGTTCTCACCCAAACAGACATGACCTTCGCATGGCTCCCCATTACGAGGCGGAACCGGCGAATCCTTTGAAGGTTCCTATTCGGTCTCGGATCTACTGGCCGCGTGGGAGCCGCGGAGTTCGGAGATATCGGCGAGGCCGTACCGATGGCAGTTCGCAGCAGCGCATTCCGGCCCTGGAGAACATGCGCAAGAGATCCACTCAGCGGACCGGGTGGGCTAGAGCGGCCAGCCCTTTGCGGCGATGACGATCGCCGCGTCGCCGACAGCCATGAGCAAGAGGACGGCGAGAATGGCGATCATCGCTCCGGGCTGGGCAAGAACGCGGATATCTTCGCGCATGTCTCTGGTCCTGATGAACCTCTTCGCTACAGCATGCGCGGCCCCGGCAAGGTCCGGGGGTTGGGTCGCCGGGGCCGCGAGAGCCGGGACGTGCGAGCAGCCCAGCATGCGGTATCAACAAAGCTCCACGTCGTCAGTTCCTGGGCGTAGAGGCAAGCAGACGGCTGCGACAAGTTACGCGTAGGAACGCGCACCGGGAAGCAAAGTTATCAACCGCCTTTGAGCTTCCATTTTGAGTGCGATGAGATGACGCTGAACGCAATGGGAGATGAGTGGTGGAGAACTGCCACGATCTACGAAGTCGCTCCGATCTCCTTTCAGGACTCCAATGGTGACGGCAAAGGCGATCTCAGGGGAGTGCTCTCTCGCATAGACTACCTGAAATGGCTCGGGATCGATGCGGTCTGGCTGACACCGATCTACCAGAGCCCATTTCGCGATCTCGGCTATGACATTGCGGACTATTGCGCGGTCGATCCCGTCTTTGGAAACCTGGATGATTTCGATCGCCTCGTTGCCGCGCTGCACGAGGCTGGCATCCGGTTGATCCTCGACTTCGTGCCGAACCACACATCGTCCGATCACGCCTGGTTCTTTGAAAGCATGAGGTCGCGCGACAATCCCAAGGCGGATTGGTACATCTGGGCCGATGCCGCCGACAATGGCGGCCCGCCCAACAACTGGCTGAGCCGCTTCGGAGGCAGTGCATGGGAATGGTGCGAGGCGCGCGGCCAATATTACTACCACTCTTTTCTGGTCGAGCAGCCCGACCTGAACTGGCGCAATCCGCAGGTGCGTGCCGCACTCGCCGATGTGATGCGCTTCTGGCTCGACCGCGGGGTCGATGGCTTGCGCGTGGACGCCAGCGCCGTGCTGATCAAGGACCATCTGCTGCGCGACAATCCCCCAAATCCGGAAGCCAAGGGCAAGCCGCCGCCGCAGCGTGACACGCCGGTCTTCACCGACGACAGACCCGAGACGATGCACTGCATCGAGTTCATTCGCGAGGTGATCGACGAATATCCCGGCCGGCTGTTATGCGGTGAGGTTCAGGGCAAGACCGATCGCATCGGCCATTTTTACGGCAACGAGCGGCCGCGGCTGCATCTGCCGTTGAATTTCGCCCTGCTGGATTCCGCCTGGGACGCGCTCTCCCTGCAGGCCACGATCGATGCCTATCGGAATGCTCTGCCCAAGGGCGCCTGGCCGGTCTGGGTGATCGGCGGCCACGACAAGCAGCGCGTCGCCAGCAAGATCGGGCAGCGGCAGATGCGGCTGTTGGCGATGCTCCTGCTTACGCTCAAGGGGACGCCGTTCTTCTACATGGGCGACGAGATCGGCCGCGAGCGTGTCCCGATCCCGCCCGATCGCGTGCGCGATCCCTTCGAGAAGCTCGTTCCAGGATATGGTCTTTGCCGTGATCCGGAACGGGCCCCGATGCGCTGGGATGACAGCCCAAAGGGAGGCTTCACCACAGGCGAACCCTGGCTGCCGCTGGAGCATGATGGCACGCCCAACGTCGCGCAGCAACGCGGTGATCGCGACACGATCCTGCAACTGTTCCGGCAGTTGATCGCGTTGAGGCGAGCGCACCCTTGCCTTCAGTACGGTGAGCAGGAAGCGATCCCGTCCCGCCATGACGTGCTCGCCTTCAGGCGCGTGGCCGGCGACCGCAAAGTTCTAATCGTCCTCAATCTTTCCAACGAGCCGCGTAAATGGGATTGCCGAGGTCATGGTCGTATCTTGATCGCGACCAATCCGGACCGTCGAACCGAGCGGCTGGAAAAGCCAACGGTCCTGCTTCGCGGCGGCGAGGGCTTGATCATCGAAATCGATGCCTGAGGATGTCCTCGCCGCCGCGTTGGGCACCGAGCGTCGCTAGGCCGCCTGATGCTGCTGACCCGGATATGGAGGCCCGCCGACCTCGGCGCAGCGAAAGCGTGCCGAAGCCGCCGAAAGCAGACGAGGAGGCCAATTGGTCCGAGCTACACTCATTGGGGACGGGCTTGGCCGGACTGCGTTTCGTGCGGTTGCTCGCGCGATCCGCCGTCTCTCGCGCGGCAGAACAAATCGACTTCGCCCACCTGTCCGCCCTTCAGTGCGATCTCGATGCTCGCGTGCGTACGATCCGATGACGCGAGACAGAGCGGTGCCCCTTCTGCAAGCGGGGCAATCGCGTTCAGCGCATAGATGCCCATGGCCTGCAATGCATGCCCTGACGTGTCGCCGCCAGCGACCACCGTGCGCTGGAGTCGTGCGGTTTCTAGGATGGAGTCCAGCGCTTGGCCGAGTCCAGTGCCGATACGGTCGTTCACCGCGGTCGCCGCCGCGCCGCTCGTCTCGATCGCCGCGTTGAGAGAACCGATCGCAGGGTCGTCGGGGCCTCTCGCGGTGATCAGGAGCGCATCTCGCCCGGAGGAGAGCGCTGCGAGCGCGGACACGACTCCGCGGCCGATTTCATTGGTCCATTCGGTTGCGTGGACGGCGCGCGTGGCGTCGAGCCGTACGACTTCAAAGCCGTTCTCTGCGGCGTGCGCTATCTGTCCTGCGGTGACCGGCGAGCAGGAGCCGGAGATGCAGGCGATGCGCCCGACGCCAGCGAGGCGCAGATCGGGCTTGCTGTTGGGGATCAGTCCTGCCGACCGCCAATAGGCGACCAGCGCCTGTTCGACGCCTTGCGAGCCGGCGACAAAGAGCCGCTTATCGCGATATTCCCAGATGAGGCGCCCGGCTTCGATCAGCGATGCCTGGTCGAGCACGTCGAGCGAGATGATCTCAGTGCCGGCGCGCCTTGCGCGCATGAGCGCCAGATCCGCGCCGCCATTGGCCATGGTGACGAAATCGATCAGCCCGATCGATCGCGCCGTCTGTTTTGCAAGATGCCGGCCGAGATCGCTTTCGTCCATCGGCGTTACCGGATGACGCGACATGGTCGGGTGCCGATCAAGGCGATGGCCGACGCCGCTTACGGTCGCGAACAGATGGCCGAACATCTGATAGCGGCCCATCGCCGGCGATCCCACGAGCAGCGGATGCCAGCTGCCGCCGAGAAGCGGCACCGCCAGATCAATCGCACGTCCGATCGAGCCGATATGCGGCGCGGAATCGAAAGTCGAGCACACCTTGTAGTGCGCGATCGGCGCACCGATGCCGGCTAGCACGTCAAAGGCCGGCGGAAGATTCAGCTCCATCCAGGCCGGATCCTTCGCCCGCGCCGTGCCGGCAATGCCGATGCCGCGGAACTGCCGGGCGGCCGCGAGACGTTCCGGCGTCGGAGGCTCGAGGAACAAAATTGTCGGCAGGCCCGCGAAGGTGAGGGCTTCCATTGCCGCGGACGAACCGGTGTAATCGTCGCCATAGAAGGCGATGAGGGGTCCGTCAGGCAGGGCGGATGCGCCGCTCATGGCGTGCCAGCGATCGCCGCGTCGCCCGCGATCGCCGCGTCGCCCGAGATCGCGGCGTCCCACGCCGCGCGCAAATCGGCAACGCCGGCGGCCGGTCCATCGGGATGGGCGAGAATGCCGCCGCCGGCTGCGAAGATCAGATCTGTCGAGCCCAGCGCGCGCCAGGTCGGTAGCGCCTGCGCCGGCGTCTGGCCCGACGAGAACACGGGCATCGCGATGCACGGCTTATGCGCGAACATCGGCGTCAGCGCGGCCTTGGCCGATGTAACGACGCTGTCGTCGGTCTCGCTGAACTTGTTGCCGATGCCGTTGACATGCATGTGGTCGGCGCCGGCCAGCCGCCAGATCTTGTGCCACGCCGTATAGTCCCAGCCGAGCGCGGGGTGACGGCTGAGCGCGCCCCAGCCGTTGCGATGCGCATGAACGGGAAGCTGTGTGTGGCGCCCGAGCTCGACCATGCCGGCGAGCCCGACGGAATTGATGCTCGCCATCACGCAGGTGCCGCCCTCGCTGAGCACCAGATCGTGGCGGCGGCGCATCTGGTCGATCTCGCCGGTGACGTTGAAGGCGATCATGACCTTCTTGCCGGTTCGGATCGCGTGGTCGTTGACAACACGCATCACGGCGCGGACGCGTTGGTCGAACGGACAATAGGCGCCGTCCGATTGCAATTCATCGTCCTTGATGAAGTCGATGCCGGCCTCGCACAGCGTGGCGACCAGATTCGCGGTCTCGGCCGGGCTGAGCCCGATGCTCGGCTTGATGATGGTGCCGATCAGCGGACGGCCGCTGACGCCGGTCAGCTCGCGCGTGCCGGCGACGCCGAATTTCGGCCCGGCATAGGCGGCGGCGAACGCGAGCGGCAGGCGCAGGTCGAGCAGCCGCAGACCGGTCAGCTGGCGCAGTTCCCAGAGATTGCCCGCAATCGCCGTGACGAGGTTGGGCAGCGACGCGCCGATATTGTCGAGCGGCCACGACAAGGTGACGCGCGCGCGGTGCCAGGGGCCGTCGGGGTTGATGGGACGGGCGACCGGAAGCGACGGTGCGGGGACCGTGCCAAGCAACGCGATGCTCTCGACGCGGGCCGCCGCACGCGCCTTCAGCTCCGGCGTCTCGCCGGGCACCGCGACGAACGTCCCGCTCGATTGCTCGCCCGCCATCGTTTCCGCAGCGAGTTGCGGAGCGACCGGCGTCTCGATCAGATAGTCGGCTTCGATGCGAACAGGATTTTCCGTCACTGGATTAAAGCTTGGTCAGATCGGGGAAGGGACGCACGGGATCGCGTCCGTCCCAGTCCTTGGCGGCCGCGCGGATCAGGTCGAACATCTTGCCCTTGGGTCCGGCGACCTCGGACAATTCGATTACCGTTCCCGGATGATATTCCGTATCGAAATAGACGAAGCGTCCGCGCGCGCCGACCTCGCCGCTCATGACTGGCTTGAAACCCTCGGCTTCGAGCCGCGCCAGATCCGCATCATAGTCTTCGGTCCAGTAGGCGACGTGCTGAAGACCCTTGTGCCCCGCCTTGAGGAAGTCGGCATACATCGAGGGTGCATCGTTGCGGATCTGGATCAGCTCCATCTGCAACGGTCCCGAATTCGCCAGCGCCACCGAGTTGTGGGGCTCATAGGCCTCGCCGCGATAGCGGTAGTTCACGATTGGAACCCGCGGATTGTAGAACCAAGGCCCGATGCCGAGCTCCCGGCTCCAATACTCCATCGCCTTTTCGATGTCGTCAACGACGTAGCCGGCTTGCCGGATCTCGCCAAAAAAACGGCTCATTGCATCATTCCCACTGTCTTCAGAATTTGAGGAAGCCGATCGACAGCCACGGCACGGCGGCGACGATGGCGAGACCGATGAAAAGCGCGGCGACATAGCCCCAGATATGCTTGAGGCCTTCATCCGGCGATATCTTGCTGATGGCGCAGGCGCCGTAATAGCCGACGCCGAAGGGCGGTGCGAACAGGCCGATGCCCATCGCGAGGATCACGACCATCGCATAGTGCACTTCATGCACGCCGGCCTGCTTGGCGATCGGAAACAGCAGCGGCCCGAACAGCACGATGGCCGGAATCCCCTCGAGCACGCTGCCGAGCACGACAAAGGCCAGGATCGAGATCGCGAGGAAGCCGTAGGCGCCGCCGGGGATCGCCGCCATCGCCTTCGCCAGCTGCTGCGAGAAGCCGGATTGCGTCAGGCCCCAGGCCATCGCCGTGGCGCAGCCGATGATGAAGATGATCGCGCCCGTCAGGGACGCCGTCTCGACCAGCATGGATTTCAGCCGTCGCCAGGGAAACTGGCGGTAGACCAGAAGACCCATCAGCACGGCGTAGGCGATGCCGATGGTCGAGACCTCGGTGGCGGTGGCGACGCCTTCGACCACGGCCGTGCGGATCACGAAGGGCAGCAGAATGGCGGGCAGGGCGACGATGGCGAGTTTCGCGATCTCGCGCTTCGAGGCACGCCGTATATGGCTCAGATCCTCATGCCGGTAGCGCCGCCACACCACCACGCAGAGCGCGGTGCCGACGACCAGCGCCGGCAGCAGCCCGCCGGTGAACAGCGCCGCGATCGAGACGCCGGTCACCGAGCCGATGGTGATCAGCACGATGCTCGGCGGTATGGTTTCGGTCTGCGCGCCGGTGGCCGAGAGCAGCGCGACGAGGTCGCCGGGCTTGGCGCCGCGCCGTTGCATCTCCGGCAGCAGCACCGGCGCGATCGCGGCCATGTCGGCGATCTTCGAGCCGGAGATGCCGGAGACCAGATACATGGCGCCGACCAGCACGTAGGACAGTCCGCCCCTGACATGCCCGAGCAGGCTCGCCAGAAACTGGATCATGGCCCGTGCCATGCCGGTCATCTCGATCAGCGCGCCCAGGAAAATGAACAGGGGCACCGCGAGCAGAATCAGATGCGACATGCCCTCGTCGAGACGGCCGACCATCACCATCATCGGCGTGCTGGTCGTCAGCGCCAGATAGCCGAAAGTCGCGAGCGCAAAGGAGAAGGCGATCGGCACGCCGGCGAACACGTTGGCCGCGACCACGCCGACGAAGAAGATGATCAGGTTGTAGCGTCCGAGCGGGGCGAGGAGTGGTCCGGCAAGCCAAAACGCGGCGATCAGGACGGCTGTCATGGCAAAGGCCGCGACGATCAGCGCGGGGCGGTGATGCGTTGCGAGCCGGATCGCGGCGACGACGGCCATCAGGGTCATCCCGACAGGAATTGCGGCTGCGCGCCAGGCATTGCTGATCTCCAGCGCCGGGGTGACGATGATCTGTTCCTCGCTCGCATAGTCGAAGGCGGGATGCAGGATCAGCGCCAGCAAGGCCAGCGGCGCCACCGCCGCGATCGTGTCGAAAAAGGCGCGCGCGCCCGGGCCGATATGGCTGACGAGTCCCGTCATGCGCATGTGCTCGCCCCGGCGCAACGCGATCACCGCGCCCAGCATCGAGAGCCATAGAAACAGGATCGAGGCCAGCTCGTCCGACCAGATCAGCGGGTTGTGGAAGACGTATCGCATCACGACGCTGGCGAGCATGATGCCGATCTCGACCAGAACGAGGCCGGCCGCGACGGTTTCGACCACCGCGCCGAGCCAGCGGTCGACGGTGCCGAGGCCGCTCGCGGATTTGCGCGCGCCTGCATTGGAGGCAGTCGGAGCGGCGACCTCCATGTAGTCCGTCATCTGATGCTCTGCGATCGTCATCGCGCTCAGGCCAGCTTGCCGACGGCGCCTTCGAGCAGCGCCCAGGTCTCGTCGCCGAAGCGGCCCTTCCATTCGCCGTAGAAGCCGGCGTCGCGCAGCTTGGCACGGAACGAGTCCGGCGCAGGCTTGGTGAAGTTCATGCCCTTGCTCTGGAGATCGGCGTGCACGGTTGCATTGAACGCCTTGATGTCGTCGCGTTGCTTCAGCCCGGCATCGTTGATGGCGTTGCTGACGATGGTCCTCAGGTCGGCGGGAAGCGCGTTGAAGGCGCGGGCGTTGGCGATGAACCAGAAGCCGTCCCAGATGTGGTTGCTGATGGCACAGTACTTCTGCACCTCGTAGAGCTTCGCAACCTGGATGATCGGCAGCGGATTTTCCTGCGCGTCCACGATGCGGGTCTGGAGCGACGAGTAGACCTCGCTGAACTGCAGGCTCGTCGGCGACGACGACAGTGCCTTGAACATGGAGATGCTGAGCGGGCTCACCGGCACGCGGATCTTGAGCCCGTCCATGTCCTTGGCGCTCTCGATCGGCTTGGCGCCGCTGGTGATCTGGCGGAAGCCGTTGTCCCACATCTTCTCGAACGTATGGAGACCGACCTTGGCCATGGCGGCGCGGACATGCGCGCCAAGCGCGCCGTCCATTGCTGTCCAGACCTGATCGTAATCTGCAAAGGCAAAGCCGACCGCGTTGATCGCGGCGACCGGCACCAGGGTCGCGACCACGAGCGCGGAGGGCGTGAAGAAGTTCAGCGCGCCGCTGCGCACTTGGGCGAGCATGTCGGTATCGCCGCCGAGCTGGTTGTTCGGGAAGATGGCGATCTCGACCCGGCCGTTGCTTTCCTTGGCGATGCGATCGGCGGCTTCCTGGGCGCGGATGTTGAGGGGATGCGTCAGCGGCAGGTTGTTGCCGTATTTCAGCGAAAATTCGGCCGCCCTGGCCGGGCGCGAGAGGCCGCCGATCAGACCCGCCGCGGGAAGGGCGGACAGGGCTTGCAAGGCGCGCCGACGGGTCACGGGCATGAGCATCTCCTCCAGGGGTATTTGATGTTATTTGATGTTTCTGAGACAATGTTGATGCGAAAATTGCGACTTCGAGCTACGGTGTCAAACGAAAATGATGATGGTTTTTGATGTATCTGAGGTTGGACGACCCTGAGATGGACAAACCGGTAGCCTCCTCGCTCAGCCGCATCGTCGATGTGGCGCGCCGCGCCGGCGTGTCCACGGCGACCGTCGACCGCGTGCTCAATCGCAGGCCCGGTGTGCGGGCGATGACGCAGCAGCGCGTGCTCACCGCCGCGTCCGAGCTCGATTACATGCCGGCCGAGAATCTCCTGGCGGCGATGCGGCCCAAACCGATGCGGCTGTTGTTCCTGCTGCCGTCGGGCACCAACCGTTTCCTGTCCGCGCTGGGGCAGCTGATCGTGCATTCCGATGGGCGGCTCGCGCCTTTCAACGTCCATTGCCAGGTCGACACCATCAAGAGCTTCAATCCCGACCTGCTGGCGCGCCAGCTCTGGCGGTCCCGCGACAAGGCCGACGGCATCGCTTTCATGGCGCTCGAGCATCCGGTGGTGAGGGAGGTTGTCGACAGGCTGGCTGAGCACGGCGTGCCGACGGTGACGCTGATCTCGGATATCTTGAATGCGCGCCGCGCCGCCTATATCGGACTGGACAATCGCTCTATCGGGCGCACGGCCGGCTATCTGATCGCGCGCTTTCTGGGCGAGCGTGCGGCCAAGGTCGCGATGATCGCGGGCAGCCGCAGCTACCGCGCGCATGAGGAGCGCGAAATGGGCTTCCTGCATGTCTTCGAAGAACTATTCCCGGCCATCAAGGTCGTGGGCCTGCGCGAAGGCCATGACGACGCCGACCGCAACTATCGCCAGACGCGCATGCTGCTTGGCCAACATCCGGATCTTGCGGGAATCTACAACATCGGCGGCGCCGCGGACGGTGTCGCCCGGGCCCTGAAGGAAATGAACCGGGAGCGCGACGTGGTCTTCATCGGTCATGGCCTGACCTCGGACACGCGCGGCTTCCTGCTCGACGGAACGATGGATGCCGTCATCACCCAAAATCAGCTCAACACGATGATGAGCTGTGTCGGCATCTTCGACAATCTGCGCGCCGGCCGCAGCGCCATGCACGGCATCGAGGCGCCGCGCAGCGAGATCATATTTCGCGAGAACATTCCGGCGCTGGGGAGCTAGATCCAAAGGACTTGATGATAGCCCCGGCATGCCTACGCCGAGCGAGCCGACGGCGAACCAGCCGCCACCCGCCGCGATCAAGATGGTGCGCTTGCCGGTCGCCTCACTTTTGTGAGCCGACTTGCCCAACAGGCAGCCGGAGAAGCGATGGCCGGGATGGACCATGCCACACCGCAATTGTGGTCACGACAGCATGCGTCTTCGGTGAGCTGATCGGATCGCCGCCGGTTCCTGGGTTTATCGGATACGCCGGATAGTCCGCTCCTGCGATGGAGAGACGCAGCCGCTCACCCTTCTTGAGCGTAGCGCATGTGGTAGCCAATTTGAGCCGGTAACGACCGGGCGTCGCACTGCGATAGTGCGCATATCCGCTGGAAATCTGAAAAGCCCTTTCATCGGAGGTCACGAGCGAAAGGATACAAGAGAGATCAAAGCTTGGACGGTCGCAGCTCAGGTCGAGTTCGACCTCGGGGTCACCGACCACTTCGATCGCGTGCTCAAGAGTTTCCGTCGTGAAAGTCAGGACATCGCCGCGTTCATCAGTGACCCGACGATCGACTGGGCCAGTCGGAACGCCATAGTAGCCGCCGGTGGTCGGTGCGGGCCGCCAAGGGTCATGCACGATATGCTCGACATTGTCGTCCCGGTTTTGCCGCGGACCAAGAGCTCCATCTTGCGGGTCCATCGATGTCCGCCCCGTGCCGCCCAGAAACAGGGGCTGCGTTTCGTCCGGTAGATCCTGGTACTGTCGCCACGTCTTCAGTCCCATATCGAACAACTCGATCCTTCGGTGTTCCGCATCGCTCGGCAAACCTTTGAGAACGCGGTCAAAGAACCAGATGTGATCCAGATCGACATTGCGTTGCGCCTCGGGCCCGAAGTCGACCGAGCCGACCTTCCGTGTCCACGGGAAGTGGATCCAGGGTCCGACAATAAGGCTCGTGTCCTCACTGCTGGCTGCGAGAACGCGGAAGGCCTCGACCGTGGCGGGAAGAAACGGGTCGAACCAGCCGCCGACGAACAGCATCGGCAAATGGCGGGCGCGAATGGCGTCCACGCGCGTCACGGGCGATACGCGGTCCCAGTACGGCGAATCGACAGGCGTTTCGAGCCAGTCCATGACGTGCGAATAGTGCCGGTACTTTTGCAGCAGCTGCGGCATTGCCGCGATCGGGCCGTTGAACGGCATGTTACCCGTGGCGGCTTGAAGGGCGCTGAATGCGTCGTCATCGCCGGCCCGTCGTGCTGCCTCTGCGGTGATCTGAATGCCCCAGCCGATCATGTGCTTCATCTGGAGGGCGCCGTTCTCGTAAGCCCAGTGCGCTGGATTCCACGGGCCCATCGCCGGCGCGAGGGCCTTGAGGGACGGGCAGTCTCCCGCAGCCGCAAGCAGTTGGTTGTAGGCTTGATAGGAAAAGCCATACATCGCGACATCGCCATTGGCGCCATCGAGACGCGCCGCCCATTCAACCGTCTCCGCGCCGTCCTCGATTTCGGTTTCGCCAGGCCGGAATGTCCCCTCCGACGTGCCGCGTCCCCTGACGTCTTGCACCACGACGATGTACCCATGTGACGCGTACCACGCAGGATGCGCGTAGCAGATGCTGCACGCGATGCGCCTGCTGTAAGCTTGGCGCTGAAGCAGAACCGGGTACGATCCTGGCGCCGCCGGACGATATACGTCCGCATCGAGCCGTGTGCCGTCCTTCAACGTCATCGTTTCGAGCTTGGGCGGAAGGACGGGTATTCGGGTGGAGCTTGCTGGCATCTGCTGCAACTTCATCGACGTGAACTCATGTCCTCAATTGGATTGAACGTCCCGCGGCCCTGGACTCATTCCGTGGTCGAGGGAGTGAAGTCCGCCGTCGCTCTGATGCGGGAGAGCGGATAATTGTCGACCTCCGAGATCAGCTTGATCAAGCGGCTGGCCGCGCGGTCGATTGCCATGTGGCCACGCTTGTCGTCCGCGAGGGCTGCATTGCCGCAGGCTCCCTTGGGATTGATGTCCTGCATCTGCCAGCCGAAGCCAACTGCGTTGCTCTCCGGCATGAGCATCTCGCATTCCACCTCCAGGGTTTGGGACAGAGATCGGAAATCCTCGGCAAGCGTCATGTTGACGAGACCGGGATGCAGATAGAGCATAGCGCTGGTCTCGATTTCTCCCGCGTGGATTCCGTGCTTGCGTTCGCTCGCAGTGAAAAGGTCGGACAGATCAGTGAAGCGCGACCATTGCGAGGAGACGGCCAGCATTCCCAGCTTGACCCGGAGCTCGCGGCAGACGATTTCCATGACCTGCGGCTGTCCGCCATGCGAGTTGACGAAGACGACCTTGCGTACCCCAGCCCGATGAACGCTTTCACAGACCTCGTACCAGACGCGCCCGAGAGTTTCCGCAGACAGCGTCAGCGTGCCTGGAAACACAGAATGCTCGTTCGATTTGCCGATCGACATCGTCGGCAAGATGAGCGCCGGAAAGTCGTCGGTCATCCGGGCCACTGCGTGCCGCATGATGCCGTCGACGATGGCGGTATCGACGCGAACCGGCAAATGGGGGCCGTGTTGCTCAACGGCACCGACCGGCAGAACAGCGACGATCCTGCTCATGTCGAGGTGACGGAAATCCTCGGCGGAGAGGTCCCACCACCAATGCGATTTTAGTTTCATCTCGGTCGCTTTCTGCTTTGGCAGGGGCCCCAGTGCATGACGTGCTCTCACACGCCGACGAGGCTCGGGTTGCCATAGTTACTGTCAGATATCCGCGACGGCATGAAAAGCGCTTAATTTCGTCTGTTGTGTTGCCCTTTCGGCAACAGAGCCTTGGGCGCGTCGACGACGGTGATGATCGATCTGTCACCTCCGCAGCCGGCCTCCGGTCAGACGGCAACGTCCCGGATCATTGTCTTCAGCATCTCTGCCAACACGCTGGCGATCGCGCTGGTCCCGCGCGTATGGCCGACCAGCATCAGCGCCTGAGTCTCGTGAGAGAGCTCCCGCACGGTCACATGGGCAAGCCGCCCGGCACGTCGTTCGAACTCGACGTCAAACGGCGTCAAAAAAGTGATGCCATCGTCCAAAATGACGGCATGCCGCATGATCTCTATCGAATTCGTCTCGATGGCCGGTTGCAGGTCGATCGCGACGCGGGCGAAAGCCGCATCCAGATAGGGCCGGATCGCACTGGTGCCATCGGCGATGACGAGCGGGTAATCGGTACAATCGCTGAGACGGATGCTGGTTCGCTTTGCCAGTGGATGATTGGGGGCCATGACCGCGCCGAGCCGGCCGACGCCACGGGCCAGGACTTTCAGATTGCTGTCCTTGCCGAAGTCGAAGCCGATACCGAGATCCGCCTCGCCGCTTGCAACGGCGAGCTGAATCTCCGCGCCTGTATTGAACAGCGTCAGGTTGAGCTTGACCCGCGGATTGGCCGCTCGAAACTCCTTCACCGTGCTGGGGACGAGGTTCGAGGCGAGACCGCTCATCATCGCCACCGTGATTTCGCCCCGCCGCAGGCCTTTCAATTCCTCGATCTTTGTCTGTGTACGGGTCAGCTCCTTGAGCGTCTGACGGACATGGCCGATCAGGACTTCGCCCGCGGCAGTGAGGATCAGCTTCTTTGGAAGACGCTGGAAGATCGGCGTTCCCAACTGCGTTTCGAGCGCCAGAATCTGACGACTGATGGCTGACGCGGCGACATTCAGACGGTCCGCAGCCTTGCGGATCGAGCCTGTGCGGGCAACCTCGTCGATGTAGTTCAGCAGCCGGCTGTGAAGCATTCCTGATGCATCCTCGAAATATCCTTGCGCCCCAAGGAATTTCGCAGGATGGCGGCTCGTTGCCGAAAAGGCAACGGGTCTGTCGAATCAAAGCGCTTTGAAGTGACGTTGGCGCGTGCGACATCCATGATTGACGACACGCACACCGTTCGAGGAATTCATCAAATGTCGTTTAGCGTCGCCGATCTCTCGCGTGCGAAAGCCTTTCGCATTTCGCCGAAGGACACCAACTATTTCGCCGTGCTGTTCGATGAGGTGACGGACCGGATCAGCAACATCTTTGTCATCGAGATCTTCCAGGCTGGTGGGGCGACGCCCCCCAACGAGCATGCCGCGGCGCACGAGTTCTTTCATGTGCTGCACGGGGTGGGCGTTGCGCGCTGCGATGGCAAGACCCTGCCAATCAAGAAGGGGGACTCGCTCTTGTTGCATCCCGGTTCCGAGCACGTGGTCCAGAACACCGGTCCGGGCAAGCTCTATACGCTGACCGTGATGACTCCCAACGAGGGCTTTTCCGAGCTGATCCGCAGCGGCGAGTCCGTCGAGCTCGACGCCGAAGACATGCGCGTTCTGCAAGGGCTCTAGTCGATGGACGCGGTATCACCCGATCCTGCCGTGAGCGACGAAGGTCTGCTACCGCTCGGGTCAAGCGGCTCGAACAGCTGGATGGTTTCCGAAGGGCGGGCCGATCTGGTGCGTCAGCCGGTCCCGCCGCGGCCGATGACGGTCCAAGCGCAGGGCAAGCTGATCACGTTCGACCTTGCGCGCACTGCGGTGGTGATTGTCGATATGCAGAACGATTTCTGCCACCCCGAGGGTTGGCTGGCGCACATCGGCGTCGACGTCGCGCCGGCGCGTCGCCCGATCGCGCCGTTGCGGCGGTTGCTGCCCTTGCTGCGCGGCTCTTCGGTGCCGGTCATCTGGGTCAACTGGGGCAACCGGCCGGACCGGCTCAATCTCAGTCCGTCATTGCTGCATGTGTACAATCCGAGCGGCGTCGGTATTGGCCTCGGCGACGCGCTGCCGGGCTCGGGCGCGAAAGTGCTGGAGCGGGGCAGTTGGTCGGCGGCCATTGTCGACGAGCTTCCGGTCGAGACGACCGACATCCATGTTGCCAAGTACCGGATGTCGGGTTTTCAGGATACTGAGCTCGACAGTATTCTTCGCAATCTCGGCGCGACCACGCTGATGTTCGCAGGCGTAAATGCCGATCAGTGCGTGCTCTGCACGCTGCAGGACGCGAATTTCCGCGGCTACGACTGCGTACTGCTGGAGGACTGCGCCGCCACGACCTCGCCCGACTACTGCATGGCCGCGACCATCTACAACGTTAACCAGTGCTTTGGCTTCGTCGTCAGATCCGAGGCGCTCGCGGCTGAGCTCGCGCAGCGTGCATTCAGGGGTGACCGATCGTGAACGATCTCGCGTCCAACGCTCTCGACCGGCTTGTCGCCGATCTCGGCGACATTCCTGTCGTGACCGAAGAAAAGGTCGTGCGCCGGCGCTCGCGCGACTTCTTCTGGTACAGTCCGATCCTGAATGCACAGCTCGACGGGAAGTCGGCCG
The DNA here is from genome assembly GCF_023073335.1 of Bradyrhizobium sp. 21. GTDB lineage: Bacteria > Pseudomonadota > Alphaproteobacteria > Rhizobiales > Xanthobacteraceae > Bradyrhizobium. Next base: position 60,567 of record NZ_JADPJG010000032.1, on the reverse strand, counting down.
ACCTGATCGTGTTGCCGCGCAACGAAGATGACGTGGTTCGAGCAGCGTCTCTTTGCGCACGCCATCGGGTGCCGATGACCGTGCGTGGCGGCGGCACCGGAAATTACGGGCAGGCCGTGCCACTCCAGGGCGGTGTTCTGCTCGATATCTCCGGGCTCGACAGCATCGAATGGATCAAGCCAGGCGTCGTCCGTGTCGGCGCGGGGGCCAAGATGAATGCGATCGATGCCGCTGCGCAGGCCCAGGGGCGGGAGCTGCGGATGCATCCATCGACGAAGCGCACGGCCACGATCGGCGGCTTTGTCGCGGGCGGATCGGGGGGGATTGGTTCCGTCGCCTATGGCGGCTTGCGGGAACCGGGCAACATTCTGGCTGCGCGCATCGTCACCCTTGAAGAGGAGCCGCGTGTCATCGAATTGCGCGGCGACGCGGCGCAGAAGGTCAATCGCGCCTATGGCACGACCGGCATCATCACTGCGTTGGAGATGCCGCTCGCGCCAGCGTGGAAATGGATCGACGTCGTGGTGGTGTTTGACGATTTTGTCGAGGCGGCGGCTTTCGGCTACGAGGCTGCCCTGGCCGACGGGATCGTGAAAAAGGTTCTCGCACCGGTCACCTGGCCACTACCGTCCTATTTCGGCGCGCTGAAACCGTATTGTCCGGATGGGAAGAGCGTGTTGATGGCGATGATCGCCGAGCCCTCTCTCGAAAGTTTCAAGTCACTGCTCGGTCGCCGCGGCAATATCACGCTCGAGATGCCGACCGATGACAGCCTGAGCCGGGTCCCGCTCTACGAATATTGCTGGAACCACACCACGCTGCAGGTGCTGAAGACCGATCGCTCCGTGACCTACCTGCAATGCCTCTACCCGCATGACCGTGTCCTGGAAAAGGTCGTCGAGATGCGGGAGCTGTTTGGAGACGAGGTTTTGCAGCACCTCGAGTTCATTCGCTTTGGTGGCCGCGTCACCTGCAGTAGCCTGCCGGTGATCCGTTACACCGATTCAGATCGCCTGAACGAGATCATACGGCTGCATGAGGAGCGCGGTGTCTTCATTGCCAACCCGCACGTCTTCACCGTCGAGGACGGTAGCCGCTACAAGCGCGCCGATGCGGATCAACTCGGCTTCAAGCACGAGGTCGATCCGTTCGGCCTGCTCAATCCCGGCAAGATGCGGAGCTTTGTCAGCGCGAGGTTATGAGCGATGCGCGTGCTCTACGTGTATTGCCATCCGCTCGCCGACAGCTTCCACGCGGCCATTCGCAACGAGGCGCTCGCCGGACTTGCCGAGGCCGGCCATACCGTCGATCTGCTCGATCTCTATGCGGAGGGGTTCGATCCCATCCTGACTGCGCAGCGCCGCAGCGACTACCACGACCCGGGGCGTAACCGACGCAACAACGAGGCCCATGTCGCGCGCCTGATGGCGGCCAATGCGCTGATCGTGCAGTTTCCCACCTGGTCGTTCGGGCCGCCGGCGATGCTCAAGGGCTGGTTCGATCGCATGTTCGGCCCGGGCATCGCGCTCGATCTGTCCGATCCCGGCCATGCCCGGCCGATGCTGCAGCACATCGAACGCATCACGGGTATTGCGACCTATGGTCGGCCGCGTTGGCAGGCGATTGGCATGGCCGATCCGCCGCGCAAGATCATCAAGCGCTATCTGCCGTGGTTCACGGGCGGCAAGGCGCGCGTGCGCTATTACGCGCTCTATCACATGAACGTCGCGACGGCAGACAAGCGCAGCCGCTTTCTTGCGAGGCTGCGGCGGGACATGAGCCGGTTCTAGCCCCGTCTTGCGAAGCGGCGTCACCGCGAAGTTCTGGCGAACTCTACGTCGGTGGCTACTTGGTCACTGGCGCGCAGGGCCGTCCTGTTTGCTGCTCTGCGCGTATCTTCGGCAGCCGGTTGCCCATGAAGCCGGCATTGCCGCGGAGGCAACGAAACACGCAAATCCTGGATTCCTTTCCTACACCAAACCACGATCGGCTTGGTTTGATGGATGGAGACATGCCAGGCGGCTGACCTGATACGGTTGGCCAGTCCTCAGGCCGACGCCGCTTGCCCATGAAAGTGGCGTTGCTCGAAAGGCAACAGATTGCGCGAATTAAAATGCTTTGAGGTGACAGTCTGCCCATGCATCTTCAAGGCTGTCACGTCTCCCAGCACAGTGCCCGCCGGCCATCGCCGGCGCGATCCAGGAGTGCACCCCGCATGACCATGAAAAATCTGTCCCGAACTGTTGCAGCCGGTCTGGTCGCAGGCGTCGCCTTGTCCGCGTCACTGGCGCCGGCGCGGGCTGCCGAGAAGGTGACATTCCTCACAAGCTGGTTCGCGCAGGCCGAGCATGGCGGATTCTACCAGGCCAAGGCGACCGGGCTGTACGACAAGGCTGGCCTCGACGTCACGATCAAGATGGGCGGCCCGCAGGTGAACGGTTCGCAGCTCCTGTTGGGCGGCGACGCCGATTTCATGATGGGCTACGATATCCAGGTTCTCAAAGGCCGTGAGCAGAATCTGCCTCTGGTGACGGTCGCCTCGTCGTTTCAGTTCGACCTGCAGGGGATCATGACCCATGACGACGTGGCTGATCTCGCCGCGCTGAAGGGCCGGCCGATCCTGATTGCGGGATCGTCGCGTACGACGTTCTGGCCCTGGCTGCGTGCCAAATATGGCTATACCGACGAGCAGATCCGACCCTACACTTTCAACCTGCAGCCCTTCTTCGCCGACAAAACCGTGGCGCAGCAGGCCTATCCGTCGTCCGAGCCGTATCAAGCCGAGCAGCAGAACGAGAAGGCCAAATTCTTCCTGCTCGCCGACGGCGGCTACCCGCCTTACGGTTCGACCATCGTCACGACCGAGAAGATGATCGCTGAAAAATCCGACGTCGTGGCGCGCTTCGTCAAGGCATCGCTCGAAGGCTGGCGCGACTACATGAAGAATCCGGCGCCGGCAAATGCCCTGATCAAGGCCGATAACGGCAAGATGACAGATGGGCAGCTCGCCTTTGCGCTCGAGAAAATGAAGGAAATGAAGGCAATCGACCGTGGGGATGCGGCAACGCTCGGAGTGGGGATCATCACTGCCGACCGCTACCAGAAGATCTACGATTTTCTGGTCACGGGCGGGATGCTCGACCCGAAGGTGGACTGGCACAAGAGCTTCGACGATCGTTTCGTCAAGGACCTGAAGATCGGCGTGAACTAGGGGAGCCGACATGACGGCGCTGCTGCCCGTTGAACCGCTCGGCGAGAAAGCAAGGCAAATGACGCCGGGTTGCGGCCAGCCACCGGCCGTTGAAGTTCTGTCCGCCGAGAAGGTCTTTGCCAACGGCGCGCGCGGACTGGCGCCGATTGATCTTTCCGTCGCAGACGGTGAGTTCCTGACCCTGATCGGTCCGTCCGGCTGCGGCAAGAGCACCTTGCTCAAGCTGATCGCCAACCTCATCGAGCCGTCCGACGGCCGGCTGTTGTGGTGGCGCGGCGACTTCGCGCAAGTGGGACGGGAGGGAAGGCGCCTCGCTTTCGTATTCCAGGAACCGACCTTGATGCCATGGGCTCGGGTCGAGGCCAATGTCCGCTTGCCGCTCGAGTTCGCCAACATGCCACGGGGGACGGCGGATCCGAAAGTCGCGGATGCGATTGCGCGTGTGGGCCTGTCCGCGTTCAATCGGCATTTTCCAAGGCAGCTGTCCGGCGGAATGAAGATGCGCGTCTCGATCGCGCGTGCCCTGGTCACGAGCCCCAACCTTCTGTTGATGGACGAGCCGTTCGGCGCACTCGACGAATTCACCCGGAACAAGCTGGACGATGATCTCGTCAATCTGTCGTGGGAGCGTAAGCTGACCACGGTCTTCGTCACCCACTCGATCTACGAAGCTGTGTTCCTCTCGACCCGGATCATTGTCATGGCCGCGAACCCCGGTCGCATCTTCCGCACGATGACCATCGATCATCCGCAGCCACGCGATCAGGGATTCCGCGATAGCCCGAAATTCGCAGCCTATTGCCGCGAATTGTCGACCTGGCTTGCTGAGGCATCCATTCAGTCAGCCATGGGAGACGGATCGTGAAGCCGCTGTTCGAGTCCGAGGTCTTCGTGCGGATTGCAGCCCCGGTTGCGGTTGGTGTTGTCCTGTTCGCCGTGTGGGAGATCGGCTTTCGGCTGACGTCCGTTCCGGTCTATCTGTTTCCGAAGCCGTCCGACATTTTCACGAGCTTCCTGCAGCATGGTCCCTCGCTCTTCCGCGCGCTGCTGGTGACCTTGCGCGTGACCTTGCAGGCTTTCGTGGCCGCCGTCATTCTCGGCACGCTGATCGCCTTCATGTTCGTGCAGAGCCGGGCGATCGAGGTCGGCCTCTTTCCCTACGCGGTGCTCCTGCAGGTGACACCCGTCGTCGCGATTGCACCTCTCATCATCATCCTGGTGAAAAACACCCAGCTATCCCTGACCATCTGCGCAACGATGGTGGCGCTGTTTCCCATCATCTCCAATACGACGCTTGGCCTGCGCAGCGTCGACCCCGGACTTGCGAACTTCTTCCGGATGAATCGCGCCAGCCGTTTCAAGACGTTGGTCAAGCTGCGCATTCCCGGCGCGCTGCCCTATTTCTTCGGCGGTCTGCGGATATCGAGCGGCCTTGCGTTGATCGGCGCGGTTGTCGCGGAGTTTGTGGCGGGCACTGGCGGCCGTTCGTCGGGGCTCGCCTACGAAATCCTCGATGCGGGATTCTCTCTTGATATTCCCCGCATGTTTGCAGCGCTGTTCCTGATCACGCTGACCGGGGTCGTATTGTTCGGGGTCATGGTTGCGCTGTCGCAACTGGCTCTGTCGAATTGGCACGATAGCGAAACCAGGGCCGAGGCATGACCGCCATGTTGATCGACAATGCCGCCGGCATCTTTACCGGCCTGCCGGGCGCCGCCATGCGCGCCGCCGGCCAAATCCGCATCCGTGACGGCGTGATCGTCGAAATCGGCGCGCTCAAGCCGGAGCCGGGCGAAGAACGGCTCGATGCCAGGGGTGGCGTGGTCTATCCCGGCCTGGTCTCGACCCACCATCATCTGTTCCAGAGCGTATTGAAGGGCGTGCGGTCCGGCATCGATCTGCCGCTGGCCGGCTGGCTGCGCGCGGTGCCTTATCGGTTCTGGTCGAAATTTGACGAGGAGGCGCTGGCTGTCGCGGCCCGGATCGGACTGACCGAGCTTCTGCTGTCGGGAACGACGACGGTTGCAGACCACCACTATCTCTTCAGCGACAGTTTCGGGTTCGACCCGGCACATGTGATCTTCGAGGTCGCGCGCAGTCTCGGCATTCGCCTGGTATTTTGCCGCGGCGGCGGCACTCAGGCGCGCCATGTCGACACCGACAGGTTTGCCGCGATGCCGGTCGAGACGCTCGATCGCATGCTGCAGTCGGTGGAGGCCTGCGCGCAGCGCTTCCACGATCCTTCGCCGAGCGCGCTGTCGCGGGTTGCGCTGGCGCCGACTACGCCTACCTGGTCGCTCGATCCCGGTGAGCTGCGCGAAGTGATCGCCGCGGCGCGGCGAATGGGGGTGCGGCTGCACAGCCATTTGTCGGAAACCGCCGACTATGTCGATTTCTGCCTGTCGGTGCACGGCAAACGCCCGGTGCATTGGCTTGCCGATCACGACTGGCTCGGCGAGGACGTGTGGTTCGCGCATCTGGTGCATCTCGACGAGGAGGAGGTACGCATTCTCGCGAGCACCGGTACGGGCATGGCGCATTGCCCGCAGTCCAATTGCCGCCTCGGCTCCGGCATCGCGCCCGCCGACGCGATGGCGCGCCTTGGCGGCGCCGTCTCGCTCGGCGTTGACGGCGCGGCCTCCAATGAAGCGGCCGACATGCTCTGCGAAATGCACAGCGCCTGGCACACCCATCGCGCGGTGAAGGGGGCGGGTGCGGTGACCGCCGAGGACGTCGTGCACTGGGCGACCGCCGGTGGAGCCCGTGTGCTGGGCATGCCCCATGTCGGCACGCTGGCGCCCGGCCAACAAGCAGACATCGCCATTTTCAAGCTCGATGAGGTCAGGCATTTCGGCATGCACGATCCCCTGATTGCGCCGGTGACCTGCGGCGGCTCGGCCAAACTGCGCTATCTCCTGATCGGCGGCCGGATCGTCGTCGAGGACGGCGCCATTCCGGGGCTCGATCTGCAAAAGCTCAAAACCGATGCCGCGCGTGTCGTCACGCGCCTGGCCGCCTAGACTCGCGGAGGACGATCATGTTGAACACGAAGCAGCCCGTATTGCGCCGGTTCTGGTATGCACTGATGCCGATCGATCATCTCAAGGACGGGCCAAAGCCGTTCACGCTGCTCGGCGAGCCGATCGTTCTGTTCCTCGATGCCAAGGGCGAGCCCGCCGCGCTGGAAGACCGCTGCTGCCATCGCACGGCAAAACTGTCGAAGGGCTGGTGCAACAACGGCAACATCGTCTGCGGCTATCACGGCTGGGAATATGACCGCGACGGCAAGCTGGTGATGATCCCGCAATTTCCGTTCGAGCAACCGGTTCCCGAAGCGAAGGCGCGCTCATTCCGTGCCAAGGCCCGCTACGGCTATGTCTGGGTGGCACTCGATGAGCCCTTGAGCGAAATCCCCGACATTCCCGAGGACGGTATGCCCGGCTATCGCCGGATCAACCAGTTCTACGACAAGTGGAATACGGCCGCGCTGCGGCTGATGGAGAATTCCTTCGACAATGCTCACTTCGCCTTCGTTCACAAAGGTACCTTTGGCGACATAAATCAGCCGAAGCCGGAGAAGTACGAAATCGTCGAGACGGATTCAGGCTTTGACGCCGAGACGATCATCACCATCCGCAATCCGCCAGGGGCCAGCAGGATCACCGGCACGACCGAGCCGACGACCCGGCGGCATCAGCGCAACAAATGGTTCATGCCCTTCTGCCGGCGCCTCGACATGGAGTATCCGTCCGGCATCCGTCACATCATCTTCAACTGCGCGACGCCGATCTCGGACGGTCAGATCCAGGTCGTTCAGCTGCTGTTCCGCAACGATACCGAAGCTGACTGCTCGACGCAGGAGTTGATCGACTGGGACGCCGCGATCATTGCCGAAGATCGCGACATGCTCGAATCCACGAGCCCGGATGCCATCGTCGATATGGGCCGCAAGATCGAGATGCATATGCCATCCGATCGCCCTGGAATGATCATGCGCAAGCGTCTGCTCGATCTGCTTCGGCAGCACGGCGAAGAAGAGCAACCGCAAGAGCAGGTGGCCTAAACGCTCCCCTTGGGCAAGCTCCCGAAAACATGTCCGGGATTGCGGAGAGAGACGGGCAAACCGTTCCCTTCCCCCTGAGACGCGCCGCGGCATGCGCTTTGCAGACATCAGGACCGTTGTAGGCACGATGCCGGGCGAGGAGAACATCAGCGGTGACGTCTGAAGTGGCCGACCTGTTGGTCAAGAATGCCCGAATGCCGGGCGGTGGCGACGTGTTTTCGGATATCGCGATTTCGGGCGGAATCATCACCGAGATCGGACCCAGGATCGAAATCGATGCCCGCGTCACGGTGGATGCGCGCGGAAATCTCGTCACGCCAGCCTATGTCAACGCGCATTTGCACCTCTGCAAGGTCTGGACTTTGCCAATGATGTCGGAAGCGGCCATCGAGGCCTACCATGCCAAGGGCATGAGCGAGGCGGCCAAGGCGATCGATCTCGCGGCCGCGGTCAAGGCCAGCTATGATGCGTCCTGGATCATTCCAAACGCACGGCGTGCGATGGCGCTGGCGGCGCTGCACGGCAACCTCCACATCCGCGGCTTCGCCGATGTCGACACCAAGGCGCGACTCGAGGGCGTCAAGGCGCTGATCGCCGTTCGCGAGGAATTCCGCGGCATCGTCGATCTCCAGGTCGTGGCCTTCGCGCAGGACGGCCTCATTCGCGAGCCGGGAACGGACGCGCTGATGCGGGAAGCGATGGCGATTGGGGCCGACGTCGTCGGCGGCATTCCCTGGATCGAGGCAAATGCCGCCGACGCCGGAGCCCACATCAAATTCTGCTTCGATCTTGCCGCCGAATTCGACACCGACGTCTCGATGCTGCTGGATGATGTCGGCGATCCCAACATGAAGACGCTGGAAGCGATGGCCCGCGAAGCCCTCGCGCGTGGATATCAGGGGCGGGCGTTGGCGCATCATTGCCGGGCGATGGCGCTCTATCCCGAAGACTATCTCGACGAATTGATGCAGCTGTTGCGGCAGGCGCGCATCAGCGTCGTCAGTGATCCCCACACCGGCCCGCTGCATGCGCGGGTGCGGGAGCTCTTGGCTGGAAACGTCAATGTCTGTCTCGGCCAGGACGACATCTCGGATGCGTACTATCCTTTCGGCCGCAACAACATGCCGGAAGTCGCGTTCCTCGCCTCGCATTTGCTGTGGATGACCAGGGAGAAGGAGATCGCCACGCTTTACGAGATGATCACCACGCGCGCGGCCGAGGCCATCAATCTCCGGAACTACGGCCTGAAGGCGGGCTGCGCGGCCAATCTTGTCGTGCTCGATCAACCCAGTGTCGGCGAGGCGCTGCGCTTTCACACCCCGCCCGCCGCCGTCATCAGTCACGGACGGCTGGTCGATGCCGACAAGATGCGCGAGCTCGCCCAGCCTCAGCCTGACTGATTTTTCGCCAGAAGACCTCGCGTTTTGCCGAATATTCGGGCGTCCATGCCGGCGCCGTCCGCGTAACCTAGTTCTGGCGATCTGCTCCCTCAGAAAGAACTTACGGGGAGAGGTCGGCCGGGATACGGAGGACGACAATGCTCGAAGCGGCACGGGTATCAAAGGCCAGCCTGCCGGTGATCGATATCGGCGGGCTGTCTTCGCCGAACCTGTCCGATCGCAAGCAGGTTGCGCGCAACCTGCGCGCGGCCTGCCTGCACAACGGTTTCTTCTACATCTCAAATCATGGCGTCGATGAAGCCCTCGTCGCCGACGTCTTTGCAGAAGCCGCCGCCTTCTTCGATCTGCCGCCGTCGCAGAAGGCCGAGGTCGATAAATCCCGTTCCAAGGCCAATCGCGGCTACGAACCGCTGCAGGGCCAGACGCTGGAGCCCGGTGCGCCGCCCGACCTGAAGGAGGGATATTATATCGGCCCCGAGCACACAGCCGACGATCCCAGGGTGATCGCCGGCATGTTCAACCACGGCGCCAACCAGTGGCCGGCAGCGCGGCCGAACTTCAAGCCGGTGATGCAGGCCTTTCTCGAGGTCATGCTGGATCTGTCGGCGCGGATGATGGGCGGCATCGCGCTGTCGCTGGATCTGCCGGAGGCCTATTTCGCCGGCTATTGCACCGATGCGATGGCGACCGTGCGGCTGCTGCACTATCCGCCGCAACCGGCAGGCGGCAATCCCGATCAGAAGGGCGCCGGCGCCCACACTGATTTCGGCGGGTTGACGTTGCTGCGCCAGGGCGACGTCGGGGGGCTGCAGGTCTGGGATCAGGGTTCGGACGGCTGGATCCACGCCGACCCCGTCCCCGGCACCTTTGTCGTCAACCTCGGCGACATGATCGCGCGCTGGACCAACGACAAGTACCGCTCGACGCTGCATCGCGTTGTCAACGCCTCCGGCCGCGAGCGCTATTCGGTACCGTTCTTCTACACCGGCAATTATGCGCACAACGTCGAATGCATCCCAACCTGCGTGCCGCCGGGCGAGGCGCCGAAATACCCGCCCATCACGGTCGAGGACCACATGCGGGCGATGTATAAGCGGACCTACAAATAACCGCCATGCTCGATGCCGCCTCGCCCCGCTTCACCTTCATCCTGATCCACGGCGCCTGGCAGGGCGCCTGGGCCTGGGAGACCATCGTTCCGCGCCTGAAGGCACTCGGCCACGACGCGATCGCCGTCGATTTGCCGGGCAATGGCCACAACCCGATGACGCCTTCCGAAGTCAATCTCGAACGCTACGCCGCCCATGTCGCAAGCATTGTCGACGCCACCCAAGGTCCGATCGTCATGGTCGGCCACAGCATGGGCGGCACCGCGGCGGCGCAGGCCTGCGAATTGCGCCCCGAGCGGATCGCACTTGCGATCTTCCTCGCCGCGTTCCTGCTGCCGGACGGCATGTCGGTGCTGCAATTCTACGAACGGCACCTCGAGCCATGGATGGTCGGCGCGCACAAGCGGGTCACCTACGACGCGGCCGGGCTGTTGTCGAGCATCGATCCGGCCGCCGCCGTCGAGGTGTTTTACCACAAGGCCGACCGCGTGCAGGCCGAGGCCGCCGCGCGCCGCCTGACGCCGCAGCCCGAAGGCGGCCGCCGCTCGCACCTCAAGCTATCGGGCGAACGCTTCGGCGCCGTGCCGCGGGTCTATATCGAGGCGCGCGAGGACCGCTCGGTGCATCTGCCGCTGCAGCGGAAGATGCAGGCGATGTCGCCCTGCCGCGCCGTCTACGGTCTCGACAGCGATCATGCGCCGCAGCTCTCCGATCCCGACGCGCTGGTCGCGCTGTTCATGACCGCGGTCGCAGAACATGCGAGGTCAATGACCTGATGAAGCCCTCCATCTTTGGCTACCAGGCGCCAACAACCCTTGACGAAGCGATCAGCCTGCTCGCCGGCGACCCCGACGCCGCGGTGCTCGCCGGCGGGCAGACGCTGTTGCCGGCGATGAACTTTCGCGCCGCCAATCCCTCCCTGCTGGTGGACATCCAGCACATCGACGGCCTGCGCAGCATCGTGGTCGGCGCCGAGGCTATCGTCGTCAAGGCGATGGTTCGCCATCGTGAGTTCGAGCTCGACGCGGACGTGCGGCGGGTCAATCCGTTGATCGCGGAGGTCATGCAGCACGTCGCCCATATCCCGATCCGTAACCGCGGCACCGTCGTCGGCAGCCTCTGCCATGCCGATCCCTCGGCCGAAATGCCGCTGCTGTTGGTGCTGCTCGGCGGCTCCGTGATCGTGCAGGGGCTTTCGGGATCGCGCGAGATCGCAGCAGAAAAATTCTTCCAGTCGTTCCTGACCACGGCGCGCAGCCACGACGAGATCGTGGTCGAGGCGCGCTTTCCGTTGCTGCCGCCGATGGCGGGCTGGGCGTTCGACGAGGTGACGCGACGGCACGGCGATTACGCCGTGGTCGGCGTCGGCTGCGTGCTCTCGCTTGATGAAAGCAGCCGTGCGTCGGGCGTGCGGCTCGCCGCCTGTGGCATCGCCGACCGGCCGGTCCGGCTCAAGGAGGCTGAGACGGTCCTGAACGGGACGGCGCTCGGCACCTCCGATCTGGATGCCGCGGTCGCGGCTTCGATGGCCGCCGTGACCCAGCCGGACGATATCAACGTATCCGCAAGCTATCGCCGCCGTGCGCTCGGCACGCTGATCCGCCGGATGGTTGCCAAGGCCGCTCAGCGCGCGCAAATGGCGGAGGTCGCGTCATGACGCGCATGATGAAAGGAACCACGCCCGTTCGCTCCGCCGATGCGCAGACCGAAGTGGAATTGACCGTCAACGGCGAGGTCGTTCGCCGCATTGTCAGCCTGCGGATGCTGCTGTCGGATTTCCTGCGCCACGAGCTCGGCCTGACCGGAACCCATGTCGGCTGCGAGCATGGCGTGTGCGGATGTTGCACCGTCCTGATCGACGGCAAGCCCGGCCGCTCCTGCCTGACATTGGCGGTGCAGGCCAACGGCTACCAGATCCGCACCATCGAATCCGTTGCGAGCGCAGACGGCACGCTGCATCCGGTGCAACAGGCCTTCAAGGAGTGCCACGGCCTGCAATGCGGTTACTGCACGCCGGGCATGGTGATGAACATCCTCGGCCGCTTCGAGGAGAAAGAGCCGCTCGATCTCTCCGACGACGGCATCAGGGAATTATTGTCCGGCAATCTCTGCCGCTGCACCGGCTATCTCAACATCATCGCCGCGGTGCGCCGCGCCGCCGAACTGCTCGGGCGAACGGCATGATCCGGAAAAGTGGGTGCCGACTTTCCGACCGGATCATGCGCAAATAAGGGGGCGGTTGGATGTCGACACGGACGTTTGGCGCGCGTATCGAGCGCAATGTCGATCCGAAGCTGCTGCGCGGCGAGGGCGCCTTTGTCGACGATATTCCGCTGCCGGATGCGCTGCATGTCGCCTTCCTGCGCAGCCCGCATGCGCGGGCGCGAATCAATTCGATCGATACCAAGGCTGCGAAAGCGAACCCCGGCGTGGTCGCGGTTTACACGAGCGACGACATCGGCGCGCTCGACATCGAGATGCCGCTGCTGATCCCGCATCCGTCGATGACCAACCCGCAGACCCAGCGTCCGCTGGCGCGCGGCGACGTGCATTATGTCGGGCAGACCGTGGCGATGGTGGTGGCGGTGGACCGCTACGTCGCGGAAGACGCGACCGCGCTGATAGAGGTCGACTACACCCCGCTGCCGGTCGAGATGGATATGGCGAAAGCGCTGTCCGACGGCGCGCCGCTGGTGCACGCTACCGTTCCGAACAATCTCGCCGCGCACTTCGTCCAGACCAGCGGCGATCCTGACGGCGCCTTTGCCGCGGCCGAGCACGTCACCAAAATCACCGTGCAGGTCGATCGCTCGACCGCGGCACCGATGGAATGCCGCGCGGTTGCCGCGCGATGGGAGGCGGTCACCGGTGAGTTGACGATGTGGGACGGAACGCAGGCGCCGATCTCGGTGCGCGGCGGGCTGGCTTCGGTGTTCGGGATCGACGAGGACAAGGTCCGCGTCATCGCGCCCGACGTCGGCGGCGGTTTTGGCCAGAAGGTGCTGCTGTTCTATCCCGATGAGTTGCTGGTGCCGATGGCGGCGATGCAGCTCGGCCGCCCCGTCAAATACATCGAGGACCGCCGCGAGAATTTTATCGGCTCCTCGCAGGAGCGCACCCAGATCCACACCATCGAATTGGCGGCGCTGAAGTCGGGGGAAGTGATCGGCCTGCGCGATTTCTTTCTGCACGACACCGGCGCCTTCATTCCCTACGGCATCGCGGTGGCGCAAGTTGCCTCCACCTCGATCGCCGGTCCTTATCGAATTCCCAACATCTTCGTGGAGTTCAAGGCGGTCTATACCCCGACGGTGCAGGTGACGCCCTATCGCGGCTGCGGCAGGCCACAGGCCTGCTTTGCGCTCGAGCGAGCGATGGATCAACTTGCGCAGGAACTCGGGCTCGACCGTTTTGAAATTCGCCGCCGCAACCTGATCGCCGACCACCAGTTTCCCTACGCGCGCGAGGGCCTCTTGTTCGCCGACGGATTGAAGGTGACACTCGACAGCGGCCAATACGCCAGGGCGCTGGCGATGGCCGCGACCGAACTCGGTGCCGAAGATTTCGCGACCGTGCAGGCAAAGGCGCTGTCCGAAGGCCGCTATCTGGGCTTGGGCCTCGCCTGCTACGTCGAAGGCACCGGGCTTGGCCCCTACGAAGGTGGCCACGTGAAGATCCATCCCATCACCGGCAAGGTCTACGTCAACACCGGCCTCAGCACGCAGGGGCAGGGGCACGACACCGTGTTCGCACAGATCGTCGCCGATCAACTCGGCGTCTCGCCGCAGGACGTCATCGTGGTCGAGGGCGACACCAAGGCGTTCGACTGGGGCGTAGCGACGTTCGCCAGCCGCGCCGCAGTCGTCAGCGGCAACGCGATCCACAAGACCGCGATCACCGTGCGCAATAAGGTGCTGCAGGCCGCTGCCAACATGCTCGACATCGACGTCGAGTCAATCGAGCTGCGCGACTCCGCCGCTTGGGTGAAAGGCTCCAACCGCTTCGTGCCGCTGGCCGCGATCGCCACCGCCAGCAATCCCTTGCGCTACGCCTTCAACAAGGCGGCGCAAGCGGCGACGCAATTCGCGCCGTCCAGCAAGCACGACGGCCCGCCGCTGGCCGAAGGCGAGGTGCCGGGACTGGAAGCGACCGACTATTACAGCCCGTCGCAATCGACCTGGGCCTACGGCGTCCACGCCGCGATCGTCGAGGTGGATCCGGGACTGTGCACCGTCAAGATCAGGAAATACGTCTGCATCCACGACTGCGGCAACATGATCAACCCGATGCTGGTTGAGGGCCAGGTGATGGGCGGCATCGCCCAAGGTATCGGCGGTGCGCTGTACGAACGTCTCGACTACCAGGCCGACGGCAACCTCGCCAACGCCAGCCTGATGGATTTCCTGGTGCCGTATGCCACCGAGATTCCGGATGTCTCGATTCTGCACCTGGAAACGCCGTCTCCGCTCAACCCCTTGGGCGTCAAGGGCGTCGGCGAAGCCGGCTGCATTGCGGTGGGTGCGGTGGTGGCGTCCGGCGTCGAGGACGCACTCCGCCCGTTCGGCGCCTTGAAATTCCGCCAGGTGCCGCTGTCGCCGACGATGATCGCCGACGCGCTGGAGCAGGTGCGGCATTGAGGGGATGAGGCCCCGCAGCTTGAAAGCTACCTTCGTTCCTCGCGGACATGTGGCTGGCCGAGCGCGCCCGGCTCCTGACTGCCGCGGCTGTCCTTGGCGCCGACCCAAATCATGACGGCGATGGTCGCGAGATACGGCGTCATCAGCATCAGATATTGGGGCACCTGGATGCCGGCTGCCGCGACGTGCGGGATCAGCGCCTCGATGCAGCCGAACAGCAGCGCGCCGGCGAGCGCCGGCCAAGGCGCCCAGCGCGCGAACACCACCAGCGCCACCGCGATCCAGCCGCGGCCGCCGGTCATTCCCGTGACCCATAATTTGACGCTGACCACCGAGATGTAGCCGCCGGCGAGCCCGATCAGCGAGGAGCCGGCAACGATGGCGAGGATGCGATGCAGCGTGATGCTAACGCCGGCGGCGTCGGCCGCACCCGGGTTTTCGCCGACCGCGCGGATGCGCAAGCCCAGCATGGTCTTGAACAAGAGAAAGTTGACCGCGATGAATATCAAGATGGTGAGATAGACGACGGGATCCTGCATGAAGAAGATCCGCCCGATGATCGGGATTTCCGACAGCGGCCAGATCTTCAGCGGCGCGAGCCCGCTCAACTGCTTGTTCTGCCACTTCGCCAGCGTGCCGATCAGTCCGGTCAGGCCCTGGCAGAAGAACACCACCGACAATCCAGCGATCACCTGGTTGATGCGCAGCACCACCACGAGCACCGCAAACAACAGCGAAACCACGCTCGCCGCCGCCATCGCGGCCAGCAGCGCGACCGCGGGATGACCGACGAACAGCAGCGAGGTCCCGGCGCCCGCCAGCGCGCCGATCAACATCAAGCCTTCCGCGGTGAGATTCAAGACGCCGGAGCGTTCCGCCACGATCAGGCCGAGAGCGGCGAGCGCGTACGGTACCGCGGTGACCGGTGCGTTGGCAATCCAATTGATCAGGAAGTCGCCCAGGTTCACGGGGATACCTTTATCGAAGCCAGCGGATGCGGTGGCGGATCAAGAATTCCGAGGACGCCACCGCCATCACGATGATCGCCTCGATCATCTGCACCATCGTGAGCGGAATCTGGTAAAACACCTGCAGCGTCTGTCCGGTAATGAACAGCACCGCGATCAGGAAGCCGACGACCGCGACGACGACCGGATCGTTGCGGGACAGGAATGCGATCAGCACGCCGGAAAACACATAGCCGTTGGCGTAGGACTGCGTGAGGCGGCCTTCCTGGCTCGCGACATTGACGAAGCCGGCAAGACCGGAGCAGGCGCCGGAGGCCGCGATGATCCACAGCGTCGCCGCCTGCACGGGAACGCCGACGATTTTCGCCATCCGCGGATTGGCACTGATGAAGCGGGTGTAGAAGCCGATGCGGCTGAGATGGATCAGCCAGCCCGCCGCCAGCACGCCGGCGATGGCGATCAGCAGACCGCTGTTGATGCCATAGCCGATATCCCCCAATCGCTCGAAGGGGCGGAGCGGGGAAGATTGCGGGAACGCCGTTTTGGCGTCCTGCCAAGCGCCGTACAGGAGGTGAAACAGGAAATACATCGCGACATAGTTCAGCAGCAGCGTTGCGATGATCTCGTTGACGCGAAAACGACGTTTCAGGAATACCACCAGCAGCACCCACAGCGCGCCGCCCAGCGCCGCGGCCGATCCCATCAGCAACAGCCGAGTCGCCTGCGGTCCGACGTCATAGATCGAAATTGCCGCGGCAAAAATTCCGCCAAATATCATCTGGCCTTCGATGCCGAGATTCCAGAAGCCGATGCGGAACGCGAGGCTGGCGCCGAGCCCGACCAGAATCAGCGGCGCGGCCTGCACCAGCACGCCGCGCAGGTTTTCTGCGGTCAACACGGCGGCAAGTTCGCTCGCCAAAGTCAGAGGCGGGATGCCTGCCGCAGCAAGAATGGCGAGTGAAATCGCGAGCCCGAAGACGAGTGATGAACCGACGAAGGCCGTTTGCTTCCACGGCGACAGGTCCTGGCGCACGTCGAGGGTGAGGCGGCCGAGACCGCGGGAGGCAGCGGGAGCAGGGGAGATCAAGGGATCCGCTTGGCGTGAGAAATCATCCATGATCGACCATAGCACGGCCGATCGCCTGGCGGTCCGCCGGGCGCTCGAATTCGCCGACGATGGCGCCCCGGCTCATCACGCCGATGCGGTCCGACAGACTCAGGACTTCGTCGAGGTCCTCGCTGATCAGCACGATCGCGGCACCGCGTTCGCGCGCCGCGATCAAGCGCTGATGCACGGCGGCGCAGGCTCGCGCGTCGAGCCCGCGGCTCGGGCTGTGCGCGACCACGACCTGGGGCTGTCTGCTGAATTCGCGCGCGATGACGAGCTTTTGCGCGTTGCCGCCGGACAAGAGCGAGGCTTTCTGGCCGACGCTGCGGACGCCCTGGACGTCGTAGTCCTTGACGGCAGTGGCAGCATCGCGGCGCATCGCCGCGCGATCCAGCTTGATGAGGCCGCCGTAACGGCCGGAACGGATCTGCGCCACCGCGAGGTTGTCCGATATTGGCAGGCTGCCGGCCAATGCGTAGGTATAGCGATCGGCGGGGATCGCGGCGATTGCAGCCTCGCGGCGCTTGGCCTGGCTGGCGCGGCTGATGTCGCCGGTCCCATCGAGCCAGATTTCACCCGACGACGGTTCGATGGCGCCGATCAGCGCTTCGGCGAGTTCGGCCTGGCCGTTGCCGCTGACGCCGGCGATGCCATAGATCTCGCCGGCGCGAATGTGGAAGCTGGTGTTGTTGAGCATAGTGCGGCCGTCGCCGCGTGTGTAGCAGAGGGCGCCGACATTGAGCTTTGTCGGTCCGCCCTGGTGCGGCGTCCGCACCGGCAGCGGCAACGTTTGGCCGACCGTCAGCTCGGTCAGCTCTTCCGCGCTCGATTTGCGCGGGTCGAGCGTTGCGACCGTCTTGCCGCCGCGCATGATGGTCACGGCGTCGGCGAAACGCTTCACGTCCTGCAGCTTGTGCGTCACCAGGACCACCGCAGTACCGGAGCGCGCCAGCCGTTGGACGATCTCGAGCAGGCCGACCGCTTCCGCGTCGGTCAGAACCGCGGTCGGCTCGTCGAGGATGAGAATTTTCGCACCGCCGACCAGCACCTTGACGATCTCGACCTGCTGCTGCTCGGCCACCGTCATGGTCTCGATGCGCCGGTCGGGATCGATGGAGAATTTGAGTTCGCCGACCTGCTTCTCGATCGCGGCGCGGATGTTGCGGATGCCGGAGGCGAAATGTGGCCGCGGATTGGCCAGCAGAACGTTCTCTGCCACGGTGAATGGTTTCACCAGCTTGAAGTGCTGATGCACCATGCCGATGCCGTGCTGGCGCGCGGCCGCCGGGCCGCTCAGCGCAATCGGAACGCCGTCGATGGAGATCGATCCGGCGTCCGGCGCGTAGAGCCCGGCGGCGACGTTCATCAGCGACGATTTGCCGGCGCCGTTCTCGCCCAGCAGCGCGTGCACCTCGCCGGCCCGGCTCTCGAAGGACGCGCCGTCGAGAGCCAGGGCCCCGTCGAAGGATTTTCTGATCCCGACGAGTTTCAGCGCAGATGCCATCAGCGGAGAGTGCTCGCTTATTTCTGGGTAATGACACCTGGAATGTACCAGTCCATCTTCCAGAAGCCGCCATCGTCGAGCGAGGCATTGGCCGCGACCCGTTCGGTGCCTGCGATGTCCTTGATCGGCCCGGTGAAGATCTTCTTGCCGGCGATGATGGCGTCGCGTTCGGCCATCACCTTGTCCACCACCTCCTTCGGTACCGCGGCGTTGCAGCAGGCGATGTCGGTGCCGCCCTCCTTGATGCCGGGGAAGGCGCCATACGGGCTCGGCTCCCAGTTGCCGGCCGCCACCTTCTTCAGTTCGGGCGCCAGGAATTTTTCCCAGGTCCAGGCTGAGGAACACAGCGTTGCCTTCGGCGCGAATTCGCGGAAGTCGCGGTGATGTCCGGTGCCGTAGATGCCGCGCTCCTGGGCGACGATCTGCGGCGTCGGGGTGTCGACGTGCTGGCCGATGACGTCGATGCCCTGGTCCGCCATGGCCTGCGCCGCGGCGCGTTCCTTGACCGGATCATTCCAGGCACCGGTGAAGACCACCGTCGTCGTCGCCTTGGGATTCATCTTCAATGCGCCCATTTCGTAGGCATTGATGGTCCAGTTTACCGGGCCGATTGGATGCGCGGCGACGAAGCCGAGCTTGCCGGTCTTGGACATCGCGCCGGCGACCATGCCGCAGAGATACTGGCTCTCATAGGTGCGGCCATAGAAGGATTCGAGGTTCGGACCGTTGGTGGTGCCGGAGGCGTTGAGGAAGGCGACCTTCGGGTATTTGTTCGACAATTCCTTGAACGTATCGGAATAGCCGAACGCCGTGCCGATGATGACGTTGTAGCCGCGCTGGATGAAGCGTTCGGCCGCAGGTGTGATCTGTCCCGCGACTTCCGGCACGCCTTCAACGTAGACAATTTGCTGGTCGAGCGACTTCTCGACCTTCACACGGGCTTCCTCGAAGGCCTGCGTCCAGCCGCCGTCGGATTTATCCATGAAATACAGGAACGCGATCTTCGGCGGTGCGGGCAATGTGAACCCGGCCGCATAGGCAATCGCCGCGCCGCCGGTCAGGGCAGCAGCAAGAACAGGAATGTAAGTCCAGCGCATCACGCAAATCCTCTAGCTGTGCGAATTTTTCGGCCGCATGAGGCGGACGTTCGAAAATCGTCGCATTGTTGGAAAAAATAGCACGCCGATTGTTTAGTCACCCTCGACCCATTCGCTGGGCATCCCCTCCTCGTCTTGTCGTCACGCGGCCAGTGTCGGCCGCTGCAGGAATTGAGGACGCACCGCGCAAGCTCCGTCCCCTTCCAATCCGGGTATTGGCGCAGCCGCCGGCTTCGCGTCTGGTCGTAGGAGACGGGCCGGCGGCTGGCCGAGCACAATCGAGAAAAGGTGCATGTCTGGCGGGCGTACGGCCTGGATATTGCTTCGCCCGCGCGATGCGGAGCGTAGTGGGTTTCGGCGGGAGAGCGTGATGAAGGCTTACGTGTACGGCGCAAGGCGCGATTTGCCACGGGGCTTTGAGGATTTCACCACTGCCGCGCGTTCGGCGATCGTGTCGGTCGACATGCATCAGGGGCATCTTGCCGATACGCCGGAGTGCCCCTGTCCCGCGCCGCGCGCGCGGGAGATCGTCGCGCCGATCGACGCGTTTCATGCGGCGGCACGCCTGGTCGGCGTGCCGGTCATCCACGTCAAATCGGTGCTGCGCAAGGGCGGCGTCGACGACATCGCCGGCATTCCGTCGGCATGGCGGCGGACCTTTCCGCTCCATGTCGGTCCGATTGCCAATTCCGATGCGCACGCGATTGAAGGCTCGCGCTGGACGGAATTCGTGACCCAGGTCGAACCACAGGATCTCGTTGTCGCCGGCAAGAAGCGGCTGTCGCCGTTCTTCGCCACCGACCTCGACTTCCTGCTGCGCCAGATGAACGTCCGTACGGTAGTGCTCAACGGCGGCATGACAGATTGCTGCATTCTCAACGCGGCCTTCGACGCCAGCAATCTCAGCTATCGCGTGGTGGTCTTGCGCGACCTCGTTCGTGGCACCGACGAGGATATGGAGGACGCCGCGCTGAAGATGGTCTCGCTGCATCTCGGCGTGGTGACCGACGCCGCCG
Source organism: Bradyrhizobium sp. 21 (assembly GCF_023073335.1). Lineage (GTDB taxonomy): Bacteria > Pseudomonadota > Alphaproteobacteria > Rhizobiales > Xanthobacteraceae > Bradyrhizobium. The sequence continues at coordinate 40,454 of NZ_JADPJG010000032.1, read as the reverse complement.
ACCTGCTCGAGCAATGGCGGAGCGGCCGATAGAGGCGCGGGCGCAAGCGAAGGGCTCACGGATCCGGAGAGGATGCCGGACGCGTCCTTGCGCCCGTTCTCGATGGCTTTGAACCAGCCCATGCAAGCTCGTCATCGTGATTGGTGGACACCCGGGCATCGTCATGTTAATCATGTTAAATAATATTGAGCAAGGTTAAAAATGTGAAGCCGGCGGCGTTCGACTATTTCAGACCCGCGAGCCTTTCCGACGCGCTCGCATTGCTCGCGAAGTACAAGGACGACTGCAAGATTCTGGCCGGCGGGCAGAGCCTCGTGCCGGCGATGAATTTCCGTCTCGCGCGGCCCGCAATCCTGATCGACATCAACGATATCGCTGAACTTGATTACGTTCACGCGGACGATCGCGGCCTCCATATCGGCGCGCTGACCCGCCACGCTGCGTTCCACCGGCGCGTCGTCGACGGCCCGCTGGGCGCGCTCTTTTCCGCCGTCGCGCGTCACATCGCGCATTATCCGATCAGACAGCGCGGCACCTTTGCCGGAAGCCTGGCCCATGCCGATCCGGCATCCGAATGGTGTCTCCTCGCCACCACGCTCGACGCCACGGTGGTTGCGAAAAGCGCGCGCGGCGAGCGGGCCATCGCGATCGGCGATTTCTTCAACGGCACGTTCTCGACCGATCTCGAGCCCGACGAGTTGCTCGCCGAGGTTCACCTGCCTCCGATGGGGCAGGGCTGGCGGACCGGCTTCTACGAATTCTCGCGGCGCGCCGGCGATTTCGCGCTCGGCATGGCGCTGGCGGCGCTACGGATCGAAGCCGGTGTCGTTCGCGAAGCACGGCTGGGCGTCGGTGGCGTGTCCGACCGCGCGATCCGGTTGCGCAAACTCGAGGAGCGGTTGGTCGGAGGTGCGGCGTCGCAGGAGATGATCGACACGATCGCCCGCGAGGCGTGGGCCTCGGTCAGCCCGATCGGCGATATCCACGCTACGCCGGAATACCGGCGCGATCTCGTTGCCACTGCCGTCAAGCGCGCGCTGACCGAGGCTGCCGCATGAATTGGATCGGGCGATCGCTGCCGCGGCTGGAGGATCCGTCGCTATTGAAGGGAAACGGCAGCTACGTCGCCGATCGCATCGGCAATGCCGCCTCCGTCCGGTTCGTCCGCAGCCCGCTCGCGCGCGGAGCGATCACCGGCATCGAGATTCCGTCGGGGACAGTGGTGTTTACCGGACGCGATCTATCCGGCGTCAAGCCGATCCGGCCGATCCTCCACCGTCCCGACTATGTCGCGATCGGCCAGCCGGTGTTGCCGGTGGACCGCGTCACCTTCTGCGGACAGGCCGTCGCCGTCGTGGTCGCCGAAGATCCCGCCCGCGCCGAGGACATCGCGGACCGGGTCTTCGTCGACATCGAGGGGGAGAACGCGATCGTCGATCTCGACGCCGCATTGGCGACCGGTACCGCGCCGGTCCACCCCGAGGCCGTCTCGAACGTGCTGGTCGAAGGTCGAATGAAGACGGCGGGCCTCGACACGGCCTTCGAGGAAGCCGCGGAGATCGTGACGCTGGAGTTGCGCTCGCACCGGCAATCTGCCGCGCCGATGGAAAATCGCGGCGGCGTTGCGGTCTATGATGTTGCATCGGGACGGGTGACGCTGACGGCATCGGTGCAGATGCCGCATATGCTGCGGACAGGCATCGCTGACGCGCTGGGCATGACTGAGTCGGATTTGCGTGTCATCGCACCCGACGTCGGCGGCGGCTTCGGCCAGAAGATGTCGCTTTTTCCGGAGTATGTCGTGCTGGTCTGGTTGGCGCGAAAATTGAAACGCGACGTCGCCTGGATCGAGGACCGCCGCGAGAACTTTACGGCCTCCGCCCACGGCCGCGACCAGGCGTTCAGTCTGCGCGGCGCCTTTGCCAAGGACGGCAGACTGCTGGGGCTCGACGCGGATCTGCGCTCCAATGTCGGGGCGTTCTCGTGCTATCCCGTGACCTGCGGCGTCGAGCCCTTGATGGCATTGGCCGAATTGCCGGGGCCCTATGACCTTGCGGAATATGGGGTCCGTTCCCGCGGAGTGACCACCAATACCTGCATGATGGCACCGTATCGCGGCGTGTCGCGGCCGATGCTGACGTTTTCGATGGAACGCCTGATGGAGGTCGCGGCCACGCGCCTCGGCATCGACTCGGTGGAGATCCGCCGCCGTAACCTCATCACCGCGTTTCCGCACCGCTCGCCAACCGGACTCGTCTACGACGAAGGCAGCTACCTCCAGGCGATGGAGGCCGCGGCCAAAAGCGTCGATCTGCCGGCGTTCCGGGCGCGGCAAGCCGCGGCGCGCTTGCGTGGACACTTTCTCGGCGTCGGCTTTTCCGTGTTCAGCGAACGCACGGGGTATGGCACGCCAGCCTATGCCGCGCGCGGCATGGAGATCGTGCCCGGCTACGAAATCGTCGATTGCACGATGGATCCTTCCGGAGACGTGGTGCTGCGCATCGGCTCATCACCGCATGGTCAGGGCCTGAAAACCAGCCTCGCGCAACTGGTGTCGGATGAGCTCGGCATCGAGCCCCACCGGATCAGGATCATCTCCGGTGACACTGACGCTACGCCCTACGGCTGGGGCACCTTCGCCAGCCGCTCGATGGTCATCGCCGGCGGCGCCTCGAAACTGGCCGCGGGCAAGGTCGCCCACAAGCTGAAGACCATCGCCGCGCAGCTGATGGAGACGACCGCCGAAAGCATTACGCTGGAGAACGGCTGGGCTCGGGTCAGCAATTCCAACCAGGCGACGGCAATCGGCGTGCTGGCGCGCGCCGCCTATCACCAGAGCCACCGTTTCAAGGGCCTGTCGCCGGGCCTGCACGAAAGTGCCGTCTACGATCCCGGCGGCACCTTTTCGAACGCCTGCCACGTTGCCATCGTCGAGGTCGACATCGAGACTGGCGGGACCAGGATCGAACGCTTCATCGTGGTCGAGGACGCCGGCGTGCTGATCAATCCGATGATCGTCGACGGCCAGATCGCCGGCGGCGTCGCGCAGGGCATCGCCAACGCGCTGTTCGAGGAGATCATCTATGACGAGAGCGGAAATCTGCTGACGGCATCCTTCGCCGATTATCTGCCGCCGACCTCGGCCGAGGTGCCGGAGATTGAAATCATCCACATGGAGACGGTGTCGCCGGAGAGCATCACCAAGGCCAAGGGTGTGGGCGAGGGCGGCGCGATCGGCGCGCCGGCCGCGGTCGTCAACGCCATCGTCGACGCGCTGTCGCCGTTCGGCATCCAGTTGTTTGAACTGCCGGCGACGCCGCAACGCATCCGCGAGCAGCTGCGCCGTGCCGGAGTAGCGACCCATGGCTAGCAAGTTCAACATCGATCTCACCGTCAACGGCAAATCTCATGCGGTGTCGATCGAGCCGCGCCGGACGTTGGCCGACGTGCTGCGCGATGACTGCGGCCTGACCGGGACCCATATCGGCTGCGAGCACGGTGTCTGCGGAGCCTGTACGGTGCTGGTCGACGACAAGCCGGTCCGCTCCTGCCTGATGTTCGGCGTGCAGGCCGAGCGCAAGGCCGTCCGCACGGTGGAAGGGCTTGCTGACGGCGACACCCTGCACCCGCTGCAGCAAGCGTTCTGGGAAAATCACGGGCTGCAATGCGGCTTCTGCACCCCCGGCTTCCTGATGCTCGCGGCGGGCGCGCTCGAGGAAAACCCCGACATGTCGGATGACGAGATCAGGGACGTGTTGTCGTCGAACCTCTGCCGCTGCACCGGCTATCAGAACATCGTCAAGGCGGTCCGGATCGCCGCGCGCGCATTGCGGGCAGGACCGCGCGCATGAGCCATATCGGCCGGTCGTTCCGGCGCATCGAGGATGGTCCGCTGCTGCTCGGCAAGGGCTCGTTCGCTGCCGACTGCAATGCGCCCGGCCAGCTCCATATGCGCGTGGTGCGTTCGCCGGTCGCCTTCGGACGGATTCTTGGGGTCGAGACCGCGGAGGCCGCGGCACTCGAAGGCGTCGTCGCGATCTGGACGACCGACGATGTTGCCGAGCTGCCGCCGATCGACTTTCGCCAGATGGGCCTCGAGGCGCTTGCGCCCTACCGCCAATGGGTTCTGGCGCGCGATTATGTGCGCTATGTCGGCGATCCCGTAGCGGTGGTCGTCGCCGTCGATCCGTATGTCGCGGAAGACGCAGCCGATCTCGTGTTCTGCGATATCGAGGAGCTCGCGCCGCAGCTCGATGCCACCGCGGCGCCGAGCGCGTTCATGCCTGACATTCATCCCGGGCTGTTGTCGGAACCCGCGGTGCTCCGCCGCGCCTATGGCGATGTTGATGCGGCTTTCGCCGCGGCTGACAAGATCGTCGCGCTGGAGGTCAAGGTCGGACGCCACACCGGCGTGCCGCTGGAGACCCGCGGCGCGCTCGGCGTCTACGATGCTGACAAGGACGTGCTGACGCTTTATGGCGCCGCAAAAGTGCCGCACTACAACCGCGACGCCATCAGCCGGATGCTAGGCCTCGGCGAGGGCCGATTGCATCTCAGCGAGGGCCATGTCGGCGGCGGCTTCGGCATTCGCGGCGAACTCTATCCGGAGGACGTGCTGGTCTGTGCCGCGGCACTGCGGCTGCGGCGCCCGGTGAAATGGATCGAGGACCGCAAGGAGCATCTGCTCGCGGCCAACCATTCGCGCGACCAGGTCTACCGGCTGCGCGCCGCCGTCGATCGACGAGGATTCATCCTCGGCCTCGAGGCGGAATTCTTCACCGATCAGGGCGCCTATGTGCGCACCCACGGGACCACGGTGACCGATCTGTCGGCGGCGATGTTGCCTGGTCCCTACGTCATTCCCGCGTACGCGGCCGTGGGGCACATCCGTCTCACCAACAAGACCCCGGCCGGCACCTATCGCGCGCCCGGCCGTTACGAATCCACCTTTGCCCGCGAGCGGCTGATCGACAAGATCGCGACCGAACTCGATCTATCGCCGGTCGAGGTGCGCCGCGTCAATTTCATCGCCGCCGAGGCGATGCCATTCGATCGCGGCATCAAGACGCTTGGCACCGGCGTCGTCTACGATTCCGGGCAGTACCGCGATCTGCTCGAGCGCGTGCTTGATCGTCTGAGCTACAATCAGCTGCAGGACGAACTCGCCGCGCGCCGCGATCGCGGCGAGCTTGTCGGGTTTGGCGTCGCCTGTTTCGTCGAAAAGAGCGGCCTCGGGCCACAGGATCTGGTCCGGATCACGGTCGATGGCCGCGGAACGGTCGAGATCGTGACCGGCGTCGCCTCCGTCGGTCAGGGCGTCGAGACCGTGCTGGCGCAGATTTGCGCCGAGACGATTGGAATTCCGATCGAACGGATCAACGTGATCCATGGCCAAACCGACCGGATCGAGATCGGATTCGGTGCCTTTGCTTCCCGGGTGACGGTGATGGCGGGTTCAGCCGTGAAGATCGCGTCCGAAGCGTTGCGTGACCGCGCGCTCGAGGCGGCGGCGGGGCTGCTGCAGACGACGCCCGATGCGCTGAAATTGTCGGACGGCATGGTCGAGGCAGTCAGCGGCGGAGCTTCACTGCCGCTTGGCGAGATTGCGCTGCATCTCAAGGATTCCGGCGGCCTCACCGGCGAGGGCCGCTTCGTTGCCGGCCATATGACCTATCCTTACGGCGTCCATGCGGCCCAGGTGAAGGTCGATCCGTCGACCTGCGGGATCACGATCGAGCGCTATCTGGTCGGCTATGACGTCGGGCGCGCCGTCAATCCGATGCTGATCGAGGGCCAGATCGTCGGGGGAGCGGCGCAGGGCATCGGTGGCGCGCTGCTGGAGGAGTTCGTCTACGACGAGAATGGCCAACCGCTGGCGGCGAGTTTTGCCGATTATCTGATGCCGACCTGTCATGAGGTGCCGGAGATCGAGGTTTTGCTGCGCGAGGATGCACCGTCGCCCCTCAATCCCTTGGGCGTCAAGGGAGCCGGTGAGGCCGGCATCAATGCCGTTGGGGCCGCGCTGGCTGCCGCGATCGACGCTGCGCTTCAAAAGCCCGGGGCCGTGACGCAGCTTCCGATCACGCCCGCCCGACTGCACGAGATTCTGCGAGGGCCGCGATCATGACATCTCATTCACGGTCGAGGTTGAACCACAGCGTGCGAACCTTGGTCTTGCCGTGGTTCCAGATCTTGTGCTTGCGGCGGGAGCTGTAGGCGATGAGATCGCCCTGGCGCAGCACGTGCTTGGTCCCGTCGACTTCGACGGTCAGTTCGCCCTGGAGCACAAAGCCATACTCGAAGCCGTCGTGGGTAATGGGATGCTCGGCGCTTCCCGTGTGTGGGGCGTATTCGTTGACGGCGACCGAGACGCCGCGGGAACGGTCTTCGCGCATCAGCCGACGCACGACATGCTGCGCAGTCTCGACCGTGCGCGCCTCCGAGGCGCGCACCACGATTTTCTCCTCGCCCTCGGCACCGTTGACGAGCAGGTCCGACATCGCAACCCCGAGCGCGCTCGCGATCACGATCAGCGAGCCTATCGACGGCGAAGCGCGACCGCGTTCGACGAGGCTGAGCATCGAGGTCGAGACGCCGGAGACGTCGGCGAGTTCCTGCAGCGTCAGACCGCGCACTTGCCGCAGCTCCCGGATCCGGACTCCGATCGCGGCCAGGGTATTGGCGGTGGTTTCGGCGAGCTCACCCGACAGGGCGGCGGCATTGTCGATTTTCAAGTCAGTCTCGGATTCGCTCATGCCTACCGCTCCCGGCGTCGTTTCGCTCTTGTCGTGCGCATCGCGATATTGCGCAACTTCAAATTTTTGACTATAGTCAAAAATAATTTAGTAATATTCAAAAAGGCAATGATGCCCGATCTCCCGATTCCCCGTGTGCGTGTCATCGACAGCGCGGTTGGTTGTCCAGAAATACCGATCGTTGAGGGCGAGGGCAACGCGAAGGTTGTGCTGTCACCGCACAATGGCGCCACGTTCCGCAGCTTCCAGCTTGTCACACTCAAGGAAAATGCCCGCACCATCAGCCTGCGCCACGTGTCGAACTGCGTCTACTACGTGATCGAGGGTGCCGGCGCCATTGTCGATGCAGCGGCGGGGTCACGCATCGATCTCGCCGAGGGGCACATGGTGCATATCGATGCCGGCGACCTCTATCGGATCGAAGCAGGCGCGACCGGCATCAAGGTGCTCGGCGGGCCCTGTCCACCGGATCCGAGCCTTTACGCCAACATGACCTCGGGCGAGGGCTGACGCGCAATGGCCATTCGTCTGTTCCACCGCGATCATCCCACCCTGCGGCTGCCGCTGATCTCAAAGGACGCGCGCTTCGTGATCTGGCCCGGCGTCGACGCCTGGGACGCGAACCTCAACTACGTTCTCCTCGAGGCCGGCGAGGGCAACGTTCCCCACGTTCACACGCTGTCGGAGGATACGATCTTCATCCTCGAAGGCGAGGGGACCGTCTACGATTACACCAATGACATCGCGCTGCCGTTCCACGCGGGCTGTGTCGTCCATGTCCCCGTCGGCATCAAGCATGCGGTCAAGGCCGATCGCGGCACCAATACCGTCAGCGTCGGCGGACCGGCCCCGGCCGACGTTCCGCTGTTGAAAGCGGCCGGCGCGCTGCCGGCGGATGCCAAGCCGCCGCAGGCGAAATGAAGGCGGAGCCGCGAACCGAGCCATGAAGTTGCACCAGGAATTCGTCATTGCGCGGCCGATCGACGAGGTCTGGAGCTTTTTTCGCGACGTTCCGCGCGTCGCAATGTGCGTGCCGGGCGCCGAATATATCGGTCCCACAGACGATGCTCGGCATGCCGGCAAGGTCTCGGCCAAAGTGGGTCCGTTCCAGGCGAGTTTCGAAGGAGAGGCCGATGTTCGCTATGACGAGGCGACCAAGTCGGTCGCGCTCGAAGGCAAGGGCGTTGACCGCAAAGGCGCTAGCCGCGGCAAGATGTCGATGGCCTGCACGCTGAAGGAAAGCGGAGCCGGCACCGCGATCGTCGTCGATTCCGACGTTCAGCTGTCCGGCACGATCGCGCAATTCGGCCGCACCGGGCTCATCACCGAGATCGCCAACGCGTTGGTCGCCAACTTCGTCACCAATGCCGAGGCTGCGATCGGCGCGCGCGGGACGACGGTGGCAAGCGAGCCGGATGTGGCGGCGAGTCCGTCCATTCCGTCGGGAGCCAAGCCGATCGGCGCTGTTGCGCTGCTGATGCTGGCGCTGCGCGGGCGCTTCAAATCCCTGTTTCGCCGGACCGCGTGAGTGGTCGTGCCGCTATTTGACGGAAGGAATCCAAGTTGAAGATCGTCGACATGACCCATCTGATGAACGTGCACACGCCCGGCTGGGTCGGATACGCCGGCAACAAGATGTATTATGCGCAGAATCTCCAAACCAAGATGATCGTCGCGCAGCGCATCGACATGGCGCTTCATGTCGGGACCCACATCGACGGTGCGATGCATGGCACTGACGGTATGGGCGACATGGCGTCCTATCCGCTGGATTTTCTGGTCGGCCCGGGCGCGGTGGTCGACGTCTCCGCCCACATGGACGATTGGGCGGTCATCACGCCTGAGATGATCGAGGCAGCGCCGGTCGAGGTAAGGGAAGGCGACATCCTGATCTTGCATACCGGCTGGCACCGCTATTGGGAGGGGCAAAAGGAGCAGGACCTGGTCCGCTATTTCTGCATGCATCCCGGTGGCAAGATCGAACTGCTGGAATGGATGCTGAAGAAGAAGATCAAGTGGTTCGGGATTGATTGCGGCTCCGGCGATCACGCCATGAACACCTCGATCCGTCTGATGCGCCCGGATCTGACCAAACGCTTCGAAGCCAAGGTGGGCATGGGCTGCGACGAGTTCTTCGGCGAGTACAGCTACGTGCACAAGAAATCGGGTCGGGAGGTGACTGAGGACATGTTCCCGTTCCACTCCTATGCCTTCCAGGAGGGATTGATCCACGCCGAGAATGTTGGCGGCGATATCGAGAAGATGCTGAACAAGCGGGCGATCATCGGCGCGTTTCCGTGGCGCTATGAGGGCCTCGAAGCGTGCCCGTGCCGGATCGTCTGCTTCGACGGCATGGACGAGGATGTCGAGGCGGTCGGCGACGTCGCCAAGGCGATCTTCCAGCGGCGCTGACCCGAGGCGGCCTGGCCGATGACGTCATGATCCCGTTTTCGCGAGATTATTATGCCGTGACGATGAGCGACGATTGCCGCTCCGCGTGGCGATGGGAAATCCGGCGCCGAAGGGCGCCGATGGGCGTCAAGTTGAGCGGCGACGGGTATTCGTCGCAGAGAGCCGCCGAGGAAGCCGGAAGGCAGGCGCTCGCGAAATTCCTGACCGCGCTCACCTCGGAGGAGCAGCGCGGATGACACTGCCGCGGTCGGCGCTACATCGCGTCTGCACGATGTTTATGCAGGTCGAGAGCAGAATGAGCAAGCAATCGCCGGATTTCGATGCATTCCGGCCGCGTTTTCGATCGCGGGGTTTTGACTTGCGCGGTTTGACGACCGATACTTTTCGACGTTGCACGCGCCAGGCCGAAGCGGGCGCGGTTTCCGAGCGAGATCGATGAAGCCTGCCCCATTCAAATATATTGCAGCTTCGTCTCTCGACCACGCCCTCGCCCTGAAGGCCGAACACGGCGACGAAGCCCGCTTTCTCGCCGGCGGGCAGAGCCTGATACCGGCGATGAATTTTCGATTGGCGCGGCCTTCCGTGTTGATCGACATCAATGGTCTCGGCGAACTGGCGGGTGTCGAACGTTCGGAGGGCGCGGAGATCCGGGTAGGCGCGCTGACGCGCTATCGTTCCCTCGAAAGCGACAGCAGGTTTTTGACAGACTGCCCGCTATTCGCCGACGCCCTTCCTCACATCGCCCATCCGCAGATCCGTAATCGGGGAACGATCGGCGGCAATCTGTCCCATGCCGATCCGGCTTCCGAACTGCCGGCGGTCGCGGTCGCGATGCAGGCGCGCATGCGGATCAAGTCGGCCAAGGGTGGACGCGAGGTCGCTGCATCCGAATTCTTCCAGGGCCTGCTGACGACCGATATCCGGAGCGATGAAATGTTGGTCGAGATCGCCTTTCCGGCGCCAAGGGCTCGGACGGGGACCTGTTTCATGGAGGTGGCACGGCGACGTGGCGACTTTGCGCTAGCGGGTGTCGCCGCCGTCGTAACCACCGACGCAAAAGGACGCTGTTCGCAACTGCGGCTCGCGCTGTGCGGTGTCGGCGAAACGGCTGTCGATGCCAGCACCGCCGCTGCGTCTCTGATCGGGCAGCCCTGGGCCAGTGAAGCGATCGAGACTGTCGTATCCGAAGTTCAGGCTATGATCGATCCGCCGGGCAATGTGCACGCTAGCCCCGATTATCAGCGGCATATCGCTGGAGTGCTTGCCCAGCGCGCGATCACCGCGGCGTATTCACGGGCAGGCCATGCAGGTTGAGCGACACGACATCGAGCTTTCCGTCAACGGTACGATCTATCGTCGTGCGGTGGAGTCGCGGATCCTGCTCAGCGATTTCCTGCGTCACGATCTGGAACTCGCCGGTACCCATGTCGGCTGTGAGCACGGTGTGTGCGGCGCCTGCACCATCCTGCTCGATGGCGCCCCGATCCGCTCCTGCCTGATGCTGGCGGTCCAGGCCAACGGCCATGAACTCTCGACGGTGGAGGGGCTTGCGGGCCGCGACGGCGAACTGCATCCGGTCCAGCAGGCCATGCACGACCATCACGGCCTGCAATGCGGCTATTGCACGCCGGGCATCCTGATGACGATGACGGCTTTCCTGAAGCAAAATTCCGAGCCTTCGGAGCACGAGGTGCGCGAGGCGCTGTCCGGCAATCTCTGCCGCTGCACCGGCTATCAGAACGTCGTCGACGCGATGCTGGCGGCGGCGCAGACGATACGGGCGGCGCCATGACGACCCGCTTCTTCGGTGCCCCGGTCAAGCGCAATGAGGACCGCAAGCTCCTCACCGGACAGGCGCTGTTCGTTGACGACGTCGAATTGCCGGGAATGCTGCACATAGCCTTCCTGCGCAGCCAGGTCGCGCACGCCCGGATCAGGCGGATCGACGTATCGAGGGCTCTGGCTCGCCCCGGCGTGACCGCCGTCTATACCGCGGCCGACCTCGGCGAGTACTGGAAGGCCGGCCCGCTCCTGGTGCCGCCGCCGCCGATCGAAGGCAGCATCTTCAACGCGCGGACGCAGGTGCCGCTGGCGAAGGACAAGGTCCGCCACGTCGGCGAGCCGCTCGCGGTCGTGGTGGCTGATAGCCGCTACATTGCCGAGGACGCGCTCGACGATATCGAGGTCGATCTGGAGATCCTCCCCGCGGTGGTCGATTGCGAGGACGCGTTGAACTCCGCGACGCATGTGCACGACGATCTCGGCTCCAACATGGCGGCGCATGTCCGCCAGAGCAAGGGCGACTACCGCCGCGCGGCGGCGAACGCGCATCTGATCCTCAAGCGCCGTTTTCTCTATGAGCATGGCATCTCCTCGCCGATCGAGACGCGCGGCGTGGTGGCGCTATGGAACGCGCGCGGCCAGCACATGACGATCTGGGACACCACGCAGGCGCCGGTGTTCGTGCGCAACGGCCTTGCCGCCATGCTCGGCCTCGGCGAACGCCAGGTGCGCGTGATCGCGCCCTTCGTCGGCGGCGGCTTTGGGCCGAAGATCATGATGTTCTATCCGGAAGAGGTGGTGCTGCCGTGGATATCGATGCGGCTCAATCGTCCGGTGAAGTGGATCGAGGACCGGCTGGAGCATTTTTTCGCCACCACGCATGAGCGCGGCCAGATCCATGACGCCGAGATCGCGCTTGCCGCGGACGGGCGCATTCTCGGCATCAAGGACGTGTTCATGCACGATACCGGCGCGTACGATCCTTACGGGCTGACGGTTCCGATCAACAGCCAGTGCACATTGCTCGGCCCCTACGTAGTGCCGAACTATGACAGCACCTTCACGGCCCTGTTCACCAATCTGCCGATCGTCACCCCCTATCGCGGCGCCGGACGGCAGCACGGCGTGTTCGTGATGGAGCGGCTGCTCGACCTGGCCGCGCACGCGTTGAAGGTCGATCCCGCGGAAATCCGCCGCCGCAATCTGATTCCGCCGGATGCGTTCCCCTACAGCAACGAGATCATCTTTCAGGACTTTCAGCCGCTCGAATATGATAGCGGCAATTACGAGCCGGTGCTCGACAAGGCGCTGGAGCTGATCGGCTATGATCACTTCATCCGAGACGAGCAGCCGAGACTGCGGGCTGAGGGCCGTTGCGTGGGAATCGCCGTCGCCTGCTACGTCGAAGGCACCGGCATCGGACCTTACGAAGGTGCCAAGGTCCAGATTCAGGCCAATGGAAAGGTCAACGTCGCGACCGGCATCGGCACCCAGGGGCAGGGGCATTTCACCAGTTTCGCGCAAATCGTTGCCGACGAGCTCGGGGTCGACGTCACCGATGTCGATATCGTCACCGGCGATACCGACCAGTTCTCTTGGGGCGCCGGCACGTTTGCGAGCCGCGGCGCGGTGGTGGCCGGCACCGCCGTCAGCGAAGCGTCGCGCGCGGTGCGCAAGAAGGCGCTCAAGCTTGCTAGCGATGTCTTCGAATGCTCTGAAGACGATCTGGTGCTTGCCGACGGCAAGGTGTCGATCACGGGCATCTCGCAGAAATTCATCCGGCTCGGGGACCTCGCTCAACGCGCCAATCCGATGCGCGGCGCGGTGTCGCCGGGGACCGAGCCAGGGCTTGAATCGACGCAATATTTCGGGCCGCCGATGGGCGCGACCGCCAACGGGGTCCATGCCGCCATCATCGAGGTCGATCCGCAGACCTTTGACCTGAAGATCCTCAAATACGTCGTGGTCCATGATTGCGGCACGGTGATCAACCCGATGATCCTCGCCGGTCAGATCCATGGCGGGGTGGCCCAAGGCATCGGCAACGCGTTCTACGAAAAGCTGTCCTTCGACGAGCAGGGCCAGCTCCTCAACGCATCGCTGGCGGATTACCTGCTGCCAACCGCGCTGGAAGTGCCGCGCATGGAGCTCGACCATACGACGACGCCGTCGCCGCTCAATCCGCTGGGGATCAAGGGAGCCGGCGAAGCCGGAGCGATCCCGGTCGGGCCGTTGTTCGCGCAAGCGATCGAGGACGCGCTGGATCTCAAGCGCAACGAGGTCGAGCTGCTGGAGATTCCGCTCAGTCCCAGCCGGCTGTTCGAATTGACGCGCATGGCGAGGGTCCGGTGAGAACGGCGCAGGTCTTCAGATTGTCGATGGCGCATCCGGGCGATCTCTCCGAGCTCGATCGGCTGATCGCAGGCGGAACGGTCCACGCGGTTGAAATCGCGGCCATCATCGGCAAGACCGAGGGCAATGGCGGCGTCAATGATTTCACCCGAGGCTACTTCACGCAGAGCCTGATGGCGTTGCTGGCGAAGCACCTGAACAGGCCTGCGGAACAGTTGATCCGCGAAATTCCCTGCGTGCTGTCGGGCGGCACCGAGGGGGTCATGAGTCCGCATTACAGCGTCTTCTGTTCCGGCGAGGGTAAGCAAGGCCCGAGCGCGGGACCCTCGCTCGCGATCGGCACCGCGTTCAGCGAGCCTGTAGCGGCCGAGAATGTCGGCCGACGCGCGCATGTCGAGAGCGTCGCCGATGCGGTGCGCACGGCGATAGCGAATGCCGGGATCGAACGGTTGGACGACGTGCATTTCGTGCAGGTCAAATGTCCCTGCGTCACGGTCGCGCGTGCCGCGGCGGCGATCGCGGCCGGCAAGACGCCGCTCACCAGCGATCCAAACAAGTCGATGGCGTTTGCCCGTGCGGCGGGCGCGTTCGGGGTGGCAGTGGCGCTCCACGAACTCGCACCTTCCGCATTCAATGATGGGTCGCTGCTGTCCGATTTCGCGATCCAGTCGCCGCGCGCCAGTATCTCTTCCGGCGTCGAGGTCGAGAGCAACGAGGTGGTCGTGCTCGGCAACAGCGCGCGCTGGGCCGGTCCGCTCCGCATCGCGCATCGCCAGATGGCCGACGCGCTCGATATCGGTGCCGTCGTCGATGTGCTGGCCGATCTCGACATCGAAGCGAGGCCGCAGGTCTCTGCCGGCGACGCCATGAGAATCGCGGCCGTGCTGGTCAAATGCGAGCCGGACCGACGCGGCAAGATTCGCGGCCACCGGCACACCATGCTCGACGACACCGACATCAACGCCCAGCGCCATGTCCGCGGCGCGGTTGCCGGCCTGGTCGCCGGCGTGATCGGCGATGGCCGGATCTTTGTGTCCGGCGGCGCCGAGCATCAGGGTCCGGACGGCGGCGGCCTAATTGCGGTGATCGCCTCGCGAGAGGAGAGCGCCTGATGCGGATCGTCGTTGTCGGCGGAGGTGTAGCGGGATGCGTCATGGCGCGGCAGCTGTCGCGATTGGATGGCGTCGAGGTGGTCTGCTTGGAGCGGGTCGCGCGTGACGACCATTCCGAGGCCGGCACCGGGCTCAACGTCGGACCGAACGCGGTCAAGGCCGTGAAGGCGATCGATCCGGAGCTTGCCGATCTCATCACCGAGGCGAGCTACCTCTGGCACAATTGGCGGATCTCGCTCACCGATGGCACCGTGCTGTTCGATCTTCCGCTGGCTGACGTCGCCGACGAGCCGGGCTGGCGGATCCGCTGGTCGGAGCTCTACCGCGTGCTGCGAGAGGCCGCGGGGGACCACGTTTTCTACGGTTGCGAGATCACCGAGATCGGCCGCGCCGCCGCCGATCCCCGCAAGACATCGATTGCATGGGTGCAAGACGGGATGACGCGTCGGCTCGATGATATCGATCTCCTGGTAGCCGCCGATGGACGCTATTCGGCGGTGCGGCGTGCGATCTCGGGCGAACCGGAGGTGCGGCAGACCGGCGTCGCGATCTTCCGCCTGCTGGTGCCGGATCATTCGGGCGGGCTGATCGACGATTACGAGCAGTGGTTCAACGGGCCGAACCGTCTGCTGTCGTTCAAGGTGCCGCCCGGCCATATCTATGTCGCCGGCACGTTTCCGATTGCGCAGGATGCGCCGATCGCGGAGAGCCTGAAAACGCCGGACGCGTTGCGCGCGGCCTACGCGCCGCGTCATGCGCCGCCCAGCCCGCAGGCGCGGTGGCTGATCGACACCGTCTGTGAGAACGCCGCGGACACGCATTGGGCGCGGATGCAGGAACACGAACTGCTGTATCGCGCCGACGGCTGCAACGTGCTCTATCTCGGCGACGCGGCCCATGGCATGGTGCCGACCCTGGGGCAGGGGGCGACGCAGGCGCTCGAAGATGCGGCCAACGCGGCGGCGCTGATCACGCTGCGCTATGCGTGCGGCAAGCGCGACGTTGCCGGCTGGCTCGCCGATATCGTGGCGCTGCGGCAGGAACGCATGCGCTTCGTGATGGCGTTTTCGCTCGAGGCGACCGACACCATGCTGGATGGTGCCGATCCGGTCGAGGGAACGCGGCACAAGAACGAGGCCGCGTTCCAGAACAGCCTGAAGGCGCTCTACCGCGACGTTGGATTGCCATTGGATGGAAACAGGATCTGAGGAGATAAAGCCATGACCGCCGCTATCGAGAAGCAACTGCCGCTTGCCACGGTTCACGGGCTCTATCATATCGCGGTCAAGACCGAGAATTTGGCGGCGACCCGCAAATTCTACGTCGACATCATCGGGTTGCGCGAATTCCCCCGCCCCGACTTCGGCTATCCCGGCGCTTGGCTCGGCTGCACCCAGCCCGGCGGCCTCGCCATCCTTCACGTCTATGCCGGCGGCCCGGCACTGGGTCCGGAGGGCAAGGCGCCGGCGGGCACGGCAGCGATTGATCACGTCTCGCTGTCCTGCTCCGGCTATCGCTCTTATGTGTCGCGCTTCAAGGCGTCTGGGCTGGATTGGCGCGAATTCATCGTACCCGGCACCTCGCTCTGGCAGTTGTTCGTCTACGATCCCAGCGGGGTCCAGCTCGAATTGACCTTCGAGTGCGGCGGCGAGGGCGATGAGCTGCCCGACATGTCGCCCGGCCGCAAATACGTCGCGGGCGCGAGCTTCTTCGACAAGGCGACCTACCCGAAGCTTGGCTGACGAGATGGAGGATCGCGCTCGCCCATTATGGTCGCTCAACGCGGAACAACTTTCCGCGGCCTACGCCAATGGCCTCGCGCCCCGAAGCGTGATCGACGCGACGCTGGCGCGAATTCGCGACGTCAACCCGCTACTCAACGCGATCATCACCCTGGACGAAGCCGGCGCTATCCGCGCTGCTGACGCCAGCGCGCGGCGTTGGAAGGATGGTCGGCCGTTGAGCCGGCTCGACGGCGTTCCCGTCACGATCAAGGATAACATCCTGGTCGCCGGGCTGCCCGCCACCTGGGGCAGCCGCCTCTACGAGAACTTCGTGCCGGATGAAGACGAACTGCCGGTGCGGCGGCTGCGCGAGGCGGGCGCGGTGATCCTCGGCAAGACCAACGTGCCGGAGTTCTCGGTCCACGGCTTCACCGGCAACGCCCTGTTCGGGACCACCGGAAATCCCTGGGACCCGGCGCTGACGCCGGGCGGATCGAGCGGCGGCGCGGTCGCGTCTGTTGCGTCCGGGATGGGCACGCTCGCGCTCTGCACCGACGGTGGCGGCTCGATCCGGCGCCCGGCCGCGCATGCCGGCCTTTTCGGTTTGAAGCCGTCGCGCGACACGGTCCGGCGCGGGAAGGGCTTTCCCGCCATCCTGCACGATTTCGAGGTGATCGGGCCGATCGCGCGCTGCGTCGGCGACATCATCCTCGGCATGGAGGTCATTGCGGGTCCGAACTGGCCGCGGCTGGTCGGTCAATCCGTCGCACCGCGTCCCCGCATCGCCTATGCTCCAAGTTTTGGCGGAGCCCCCGTCGACCCCTTCATTCGCGACACGCTCGATCGGACAGTGGCTGGGATGCGGTCGCTCGGCATCGATGTCGAATTGATCTCGCCCTTCGATCTGGCCGAACCGCTCCCGGGGATCTGGCCGGTCATCAGCCAGACCGGCATTGCCTGGCTGCTCGCGCAGCATCGGGATTGGGAGAACAGGGTCGCTCCCGCGATCGCCGAAATGGCCGCGGCCGGACAGAAATACGGTGCAAAGGATTACCTCAACGCGCTCGACACCATCGCGTCGATACGGCGGGATTTCGAATCCCTGTTCGAGCGTCACGATTTTCTGGTCACGCCAAGTGCGGCGGCGATGCCGTGGCCCGCGGCGGAATCGCACCCCACCATGATCGACGGCCAGCCGGTCGGCCCGCGCGGCCATGCCGTGTTCACGGCAATTGCCAACGCGCTCGGATTGCCGGCGATTTCATTGCCCTGTGTGGTCGAGGCCGGCGTGCTACCGGTCGGCCTGCAGATGATCGCAGGACCAAATCGCGATTGGCCATTGCTGGCCTTCGCCCGCGAATATGAAGGCCGGCTGTTCGCCCATCGCTGGCCGCGCATTTAGGCCTGTTGAGATTATCGTCCCGCCCAGTGCACGAAGCGGCGCTCGATCAGCAAGAACAGCAGGTTCAGCGTGTAGCCGAGGGCGCCGGCGGCAAAAATCGCCGCGTACATGCCGGGCATGTCGAACAGCTGCTGCGCCTCGAACACGCGCTGGCCGAGGCCGTCGGTCGAGCCGATGAACATTTCGGCGACGACGATGATGACCAGCGCCAGCGATACGCCGTTGCGCAGGCCCACGAATGTCTGCGGCAAGGATTCCAGAAGCATCACGTCGAACAGCACCCGTGTCCGCGACGCGCCCATCACCTTTGCCGCGAGCAGCCGCGTCTTGCGGGCGTTCATCACGCCGTAGGCGACGTTGAACAGGATCACCAGTGCGGCGCCGAAGGCCGCGACGGAAATCTTGGTGCGGTCGCCGACGCCGAACAGTACGAGGAACAGCGGAAACATCGCAGAGGCCGGTGTTGAGCGGAAGAAGTCGATCAAGAATTCCACCGATCGATACAGCTTTTCGGAAGAGCCGAGCAGGATACCGAGCGGGATCGCGATCACGGCGGCGATCGCGGTCGAGGAGATGGTCCGCATCACGGTCTTGAGGAAATCGACCCCGAGCTTGCCGCTGAGCATGCCCTCCCACAGGGTCCGGAAGGTTGCGAGGGGTGATGGCAGCAGCACGGGGTCGACCAGCCTCAGCGCCACGGTGAGCCCCCAGATCGCCAGCAACATGGCGACGCCGACCAGCGGCAGCAGGGCATTGGGTATCTTCATCCCCGGCGTACCTCCTGCTGAAACAGTTTCAGGCAACGCGCCTTGGTGGCGATGAAGCCGGGCTCCGACAAGGTCTTGTCGGTGCGCGGCCGCGGTGCGTCGTAGGGGACGAATTCGACGACGCGCGCCGGGTGACGCGACAGCAGCAGCACGTAGTCCGAGAGATAGACGGCTTCTTCGAGGTCGTGTGAGACCAGCACCGTCGTGGTCTTGGTCTCCATGAACACGCGCTGGAGCTGGTCGCGCATGAACAGGGTCATCTCGTAGTCGAGCGCGGAGAACGGCTCGTCGAGGAACAGGATCTCCGGCTCGACGATCAGCGCGCGCATGATCGACACCAGCTGCTGCTGGCCGCCGGACAGATGGTAAGGGTAGAGCGAAAGGTCGATCTTGACGCCAAGACGGGCGACCAGGCGTTCGACCCGCTGCTTGCGTTCCGCTTTCGGCACCCCCATCACCTTCAACGGATAGGCGATGTTGTCGAATGCCGGCAGCCACGGAAACAGCGCCTCGCGATAGTTCTGGAATACATAGCCGAACTTGACGCGGCTGAGCGGTCTTCCGTCGAACAGCACTTCGCCGGCGTCGGCGGGGACCAGACCCGCGATCATATTGATCAGCGTGCTTTTGCCGCAGCCGTTCGGGCCGAACACTGAAATCAATTTGCCGCGCGGAATATCGAAGTCGAAGCGGTCATAGATGACGGCGTCGGGATAACGCTTGCTCAGGCCGCGGATGGTGACATGCGGCGCTGTCCGCCGGGACTCGTCAAAGCTGCCGGGCGGGCTCGCCGCGATCGAGGCCAGACTGGTCATGCGCCCCTCAAAACTTCTGCAGGAATTTGCTGGCGTCGACCTTTTCCGGCACCACGCCGATCGACGTGCCGAAATCCGCAAACGCCTGGAAGTCGGCGAGCTGCTTCGGGCTTAGATCGGCGGCCATGACGTAGCCAAGCATCGAGACCATGTCGACGACATTGTCGGGCGTGAACGTGTTCTTGGCGAGGTGCTTTCGGGCCTCGTCCGGGTTGGCGTTGATGAACGCGATCGCCTTGGCCCACGCCATCGCGAACCGCTTCGCCACGTCGGGCCGCTTCTGGATGAAGTCCGAGGTCATCGCGCAGCCCGCGGCATAGGCGTCCGCGGTTTCGCTGCCCAATATATATTTCGAGATCAGGCCGGCCTCGAGCGAGCGGGCGATGCCGGCCTTGATCATCATCGACGCGTTGGGCTCCAGCGTATAGCCGCCGTCGAAGGTACCGGCGGTCATCGCGTTGACGTGCTGGCCCATGTCGAGCTGATCGATGGTGTAGTCGCCCTCCTTGAGGCCATTCTTGGCGAGAATGGCTTTCGCGGTATTGAGATTGGCCGGGCCCGGCGCGGACATCAGTTTGGCGCCCTTCAGATCGGCGATCGAGTTCGCCGGAAAGCCGTTGCGGACGACGAACTGCTCCATCTTCCAATTCTTGGTCTGGCTGTTGAGGCTGATGTACATCGCGACACCCGGCTTCTTGACGTCGGCATTGAGGCCTTCGAGCATCACCAGCACGGCGGACACTTCGATCTGGTTCGTCATCATGGCGGCGACGTTGGGCGGTCCGCCCATCAGCTTGATCATCTCGGGCTCGATGTTCTGCTCCTTGAAGAAGCCCCGCTCCAGCGCGACAAAATAGGGAAGCGACGAACTGACCGGGAACACGCCGACGGACACCTTGTCCTGGGCCCGGGACGGAGCGGGTAACGCGGTAAGGCCCAGGAGCAGGACAGCGAATGCAGTAATTTTGCTCAACAATTTCATGCCGAAAGCTCCCCGAAATTCTGCTGGGAGGAGCAAGAAATGTGCCGCGTTTCGGTATCTG
Organism: Bradyrhizobium sp. 21; assembly: GCF_023073335.1. Classification (GTDB taxonomy): domain Bacteria; phylum Pseudomonadota; class Alphaproteobacteria; order Rhizobiales; family Xanthobacteraceae; genus Bradyrhizobium. The sequence goes on along the minus strand of NZ_JADPJG010000032.1, from coordinate 20,290 downwards.
CCGTCGGGCATGACCGATCGTGCGCGCCTGCAAGCCGACTATCCGCAGATCTCCAGAATGGCCAGCATGTAGATACGGATCATGTCGACAAAGTCGACGATATCGACCCGTTCGTCGGGCATGGTGTTGTAGCGCCCGCCAGGACCACAGACGATGCCTTCCATCCCGCCGAAATGGTGCAGATGCCCGGCGTCGGTTCCGTAGAAGCAGCTCGGGGCGACGGCTCCCGTCGGTTGATCTTCTCCGCGCACCGCGTGGTAGGCCCGGTTGATCGCCGCCACGATCGGGCTTGTGCGCGACACTTCGAACGGTGGCATGGTTGGCACGCCGGCGCGGTCCTCCGACATGATCTCGGCCTTGAGACCCGGAAAGCGCGCTTCGAGCGCATCGAGCTCGCGGCGCATGTCGGCCAGGGCAGCCACCTCGGTCTGGCCCGGTGCATAGCGGCCGGAGCCCTTGATCCGCACGAAATCAGCCACCTGGGGCGTGCGCCATTCGTGCAACTCGCGGCCGAGCGCGCCGTGGACGACGCCGACATGGACGCGATTGATCCGTTCGTGTTCAGGTGAGAGCGCGCCCGAGAATTTCATCGCGTTGAGGCGCGGAACGAGATCGCACGCTGCCGTGATCGCGTCGACTGCCTCTTCGCGCTTGGACAGGTGACGGGTATTGCCGGTTAACTCGATGATGAACATGAACGCTGCCGCGTGCATGGTCATGGCCTTGAGATCGGTCGGCTCGGAATTGATGAAGTAGTCGGCGCGGAGCCCTTGCTCGACCAGCGAGTACGTGCCGACGCCGCCCTGGAGCTCGCCGACCACATAGGTGAGAATGACGTCGCCCTTAAGTTCGACGCCGGCGTCGATCAGCGTCTTCACCGCGCAGAAATAGGCGGCATCGCCCGCCTTCATGTTGGAAACGCCGATGCCGTAGATGAAGGCGTCATCGACCTTGCCTGCCCAGGGGTCGACCGTCCAGCCCTCGGTCACCGGGTTGGTGTCGAGATGGCCGTTGAACATCAGGCTTTTGCCGCCGCCGCTGCCCGTCCAGAGGCCGATTGCGTTGACCCGTCCCTCGTTGCCGAAGGCGGCGAGCTCGGTCTCGAGGCCGATTTCGCGCATGCGCCCGGCCATGAAGGCCGCGAGCTGTTTCTCTCCATCCGATTTGGAATAGCTCTTGTGCTGCACCATCCGTGACAGCAGCTCGAGGGAAGCCGGAACGTCGATCCGGGCGAGAAGTGCGTTGCGGTCCATCGGGGGAAATCCTTGCAGTCAGCCGACCGGCACAGGGGAGGCGGCCATCAGTTCGCGGGTGTAGGGATGAACGTGATCCATGTCGAAATTCTCGACGGGCAGGAGGTCGACCACCTCGCCCCGGCGCATCACCGCGATGCGATGGGCGATCTGACGGATGAGGTTGAGGTCGTGGGTGATGAAGAGGAAGGCGGTGCCGGTTTCGGCGCGCAGTGCCAGCAGAAGTTCGATGATCTGTGCCTGCACGGAGACGTCCAACGGTGCGGTGATCTCGTCGCAGATCACGAGCTTCGGACGCGCGGCGAAGGCGCGCGCAATGGCGACGCGCTGTTTCTCGCCGCCTGACAATTGATGCGGCCAGCGCCCCGCATAGGATGCGGGCAGGCGAACCTGATCGAGCAGGCGGGGAATGTCCGCGGCATCACCACCATAGAGTTTCAGGGGCCGCGACAGGATCTGGTCGACCTTATGGCGCGGATTGAGCGAGGAATCCGGATGCTGGAAGACGATCTGCACGTCACGGCGATAGGCGGCGTTCATGTCGCGCGCGCCATGGATCACGCGATCGTCGAAGGTAATCCTGCCCGAGAAGCGGGCAAGCCCGGTCAGCGCGCGCGCCATCGACGATTTGCCTGACCCGGACTCGCCGACAAGGCCAAGGATTTCGCCGGCGCAGACGTCCAACCCGATCTTCTTGGTTGCCGGCGGCGCGGCTTTGCGGAACAGGCCGGCATTGCCGTAATGCACGTCGATGTCTGAGGCGGCAAGCAGCACCACGCCACTCGGCCGGTCATGGACGAGGCGCCGTTCCGGCCTGGGCACGGCTTCCACGAGCGCCCTCGTATCGGCATGGCGCGGCGCGCGGAATATCTCGGTCGCCGGCGCCTGCTCAACCAGACGACCGTGCTTGAGGACCGCGACCCGGTCGGCGACCCGCGTCACCAGTGCGAGATCGTGGGAAATATAGAGGGCGGCAACACCGGTCTCCGCACGGAGCCGCGCAAACAGTTCAAGGATGCGTGCGCCCGAGATGACGTCGAGTGCCGTGGTCGGTTCGTCGAACAGGATGACGTCGGGCCGGCATCCGAAGGCCGTCGCGATGATGACGCGCTGCTTCTCGCCGCCGGAGATTTCGTGCGGGTATCGCCGCATGATCGCGGCCGGGTCATGCAGGTCGACATGTCCGAGCAGATCGACGGCGAGCGCGTCCGCCTCGCGCGGTTTGAGATCGCGGTGCTGGATCAGCGCTTCCGTGATCTGCGTTCCGATGGTGAGCGTCGGATTGAGCGAGGTCGAGGGATCCTGGAACACCATGCCGAGCCGCCGGCCGCGGATCCTGGTCAGCTCTTTCGGACCCAGGCGCTGCAGGTCGATGTCACCGAGCCGCAAGGAGCCCGCCACTTCACGCGCGTTATCAGGCAGATGGCGCATCAGGGCCCAGGCAAGCGAACTCTTGCCGGACCCGGATTCTCCGACCAGGCCCAGCACCTCGCCCGGAGCTATCTGGAGCGAGATGTCGTGCAGCACGCGCACGGGCCCGGCGGAAGTGGCGTAGTCGAGCGTATAGTTCTGGATCGCAAGTAAAGGGGTCACCGCTCGTCCTTCGGATTGAGGGCGTCGCGAAGGCCGTCGCCGACCAGGTTGAAGGCAATCGCCGTGAGTGCGATTGCGCCCGAGGGCGCAATCAGCCCCCAGGGCGCCTGATGCATGTATTGGCGGGCATCGGCTACCATGAGCCCCCATTCGGATGCGGGCGGCTGGGCGCCGACGCCGAGGAAGCTCAACGTCGCGAACAGCATCACGGCGAAGGACACGCGGATGGTGGATTCGATCACGATCGGCGCCATGACGTTGGGCAGCATCTCGCGGAAGATGATCCACGACGCGCTCTCGCCACGCGCGATTGCGGCTTTCACGTAGTCCTGATTGCGAACGTTGAGCGCGACCGAGCGGGTCACCCGCGCCATGCCCGGTGCAAAGGCCACCGCGATCGCGATGACGGCGTTGCTGGCGCCGTTGCCGAGCGTGCTGACCAGCAGCAGGGCGAGCAGAAGACCGGGGATCGCCATCATGGCATCGTTGGTCCGCATGATCGCTTCGTCGGAGCGTCCGCCGAGATAGGCGGACCCAACGCCGATGATCGCGCCTGCCGCGCTACCGATGAACGTGGCGATGAGCGCCATCGGCACGGTCGATCGTGCGCCGACCATCAATCGGCTCAGGATGTCGCGGCCGAACTGATCGGCGCCGAGCCAGTTCTGCCAGCCGGGTGCGCGGAACCTTCCGAGGAAGTCGATCTTCTCCGGCGCATAGGGCGCCAGGGCCGACCCGAACAGGCAGGCGGCGGCGACGAGCAGAAGCAGTACGACGCCGATGAAACCCTGTGGTCTTCGCAACAGGCGGATGAACAGCTCAATCATAGCGGATACGCTTGTCGAGAACGGCGTAGGCGAGGTCGGCGAGGGTGTTGGTGAGCGCATATGTCGCCGCCATGATCAGCGCGCCTGCCTGGATCGATGGCAGATCGCGCGTGGTGATGGCGATCATCAGCGCCCGGCCGATGCCGGGAATGGCGAAGATCTCCTCGATCACGATGACACCGCCAAGCAAATAGCCGACGTCGAGGGCGATGATGGTGACGACCGGCAGCAGCGCGTTGCGCAAGGCATGGCGAAACAGCACGGTCCGCTCCGGCAGCCCCTTCAATCGGGCGGCGCGGATATAATCCGATTTCAGCACGTCAAGCATTTCGGAGCGCATCATGCGCATGACATGGGCGATGAGGATCACCGAAACCGTCAGCACCGGCAGCGCCAGATGAAGGATGCCACTGCCAAAATCCTCCAGCGGCGAGACGTAACCCGTTGCCGGCAGCCAATGCAGCGTGTCGGCCAGCAAAAGGGCGAGCAGCGTTGCGGTAACGAATTCCGGCAGCGAGACCCCGAAATAGGCGACGAGACTGACGCCCGTGTCGGCGAGTTTGCCCTGGCGTAGCGCTGCCAGCACGCCGAGCGGCACGGCGACGACCAGCGTGACCAGGATAGACGAAACCGCGAGCAGCAGCGAGCGCGACAGCGCAGCAAGCATCTCAGGGCCGACCGGCTGGCTGGTGCGCATCGAGATGCCGAAATCGCCGATGAAGACGTGGCGGGCCCAGCGCGCATATTGCAGCCAGGTGGGATCGCCGAGCCCAAGCTTCGACCTGAGCGCGGCCAGCGATTCGGGCGTCGCGTTTTCTCCGAGCAGCGACTGGGCGGCGTCCGCCGGCAGGATCTGCGTGATCGCGAACACCAGCATCGAGACCACGATGATGGTATAGGCCGTCAGGATCAGGCGGCGCGCGAACCATGCCAGTGACACCGAACGCCTCCGGCGTCAGGCGCGCTTCGGCGCGCCTGCGCCGAGCGAGACCAATTCGAGGCGGAAGACCGAACCGCGTGGATGCAGCGCGTAGCCTTCGACGTAGGATCGTTGCGCCGCCAGGAGGTCGAAGAACGCTGGAATCACCGAGGGGACTTCGGCGTTCATCATCTCCTGGGCCTTGGCATAGAGCGCGGTACGCTTGGCTTCGTCGGTCTCGACGCGGGCCGCGCCGATGACGGTGTCGAACTCGGTATTGTTCCAGTGGGTTTCGTTCCAGGCGGCGTTCGACGTATAGAGCAGGTTGAAGATCGCGTCGGCGGTCGGCTGCATGTTGTAGAAGCCGACGTAGAAATTGCCCTTCTTCCACACTTGGTCGAGATAGGTGGCATGCGGCATGGTCTGCACATTGATGCGGAAACCGGCCGCAGCGGCCATCTCGCGGACCGCGACGCCGAGCTGCGTGCGGCTTGCCGGCCTGTCGGAAGCGATCAGTGTCACATCGACCCCGTTGGGATAACCCGCGTCGGCCAGGAGCTGCTTCGCCTTGGCGATATCAGGCTTCTTCAGCGGAATGCCCTTGTAGAAGTGGTAGGCGGAGTTCAGCGGCGTGTCGTTGCCGGGCGTGCCGTAGCCGCCGGCGACGAAGCCCACGGTTGCTTCGCGATCGACCGCCAAGGCCAAGGCCTGGCGGACGCGCAAATCGTTGAACGGCTTCTGGTCGCATCCGAGATTGATGTTCAGGAACTGGCCGGAGGGCGTGCGCAGAGCCTTGACGCCAGCGGTCTTGACGAGGCGCTCGTACTCGCCCGGTGTGGTCGTGAGGAGAACATCGATTTCGCCCGAGATCATCGCTGACGCTTCGGAGGTGCGATCGGGATAGACGAGCAGCTCGATGCGGTCGAGGTAGGGGCGCGTCGGATCGTAGTAGGCGGGATTGCGCTCGACGACGATCCGGCGATCAGGCTCGTAGGACGTGAGCTTGAAGGGACCGGTGCCGTTGGCGGAGGTCGAAAGACTGGCGAGGTCGCCGGCGACCACCTTGGCCGGAACGATGCGTGCGTTGAGATAGGTCAGCGCCACCGGCAGGTCGGCGTAGGCACCGGAGAGCGTGAACTTGACGGTCAGGGGATCGATCGCGGCGGCCTCCTTGATTGGGCCGACATTGGTGCGGCCGGGCGAGGCGGTCTTCGGATCGAGGATGGCGTTGATGGTGGCGACGACATCGCCGGAGGTCAACGGCGAGCCGTCATGAAATGTCACGCCCGGACGCAGCTTGAAGATCCATTCCGTCAGCGTCGCGTTCGGCTCCCACGAAATCGCCAGATCCGGCTCAACCGTCATGTCCGGCTTCAACCGTGTGAGGTTGGAGTAGAGCAGCTCGGTGACGAGATATTCGGGGTTCACGCGCGCCAGCATCGGATGAATGACCGACGCGGCCTGGTCGAGCGACATCCGCAGCACGCCGCCGCGCTTCGGCGCCTCGGCGAGGACGATCTTGGGGAGGCTGGCCAGGCTGATTGCGGTGCCGGCAAGGAAAAGGCGGCGAGTGACGGACAGCATGGATACATGTTCCTTGAGTTAGCGAGTGGCGGCTGTTTCGGGCGAAAGATCGGGACAGAATTCGGCGGATAGATAGGCAAGGACGGATTTCGACAGCGCCACGATGTCGGCGAGCGTGGTGAATTCGCCGGGCGCATGAATGCGGCTGTCCGGTCGGCCGAGGCCGGTCAACAGGACCTCCTGCATTCCGGTCTGTTGCACCCAGCCGAAATCGGAACAGCTCGTCGCGCCCCATTTGGCGAAATCTTCAGGCGCATAGCCGAACCCGGCCGACAACGCCTGCTGCCAGCGTGGCCAGTGCGGGCCGGTGGGATCGGATGTCGGCATCAGGTGGCCGGTGAGAAGGATCTCGATCTCAGCACCGGGCGCGGCCTGCGTAATGACGCTCTCGATCTCGGAGCGAGCGGCGAGGAAATCCTCCTCCGGTGCGTAGCGGCGGCAGAGCAGAATTTCAAATAGCGAGGGAATCTGGCCGCCGCACTGGCCGCCATGGGCGGCAGAAATATCGAGCTGCGCGGCAAGTGGACTGGTCGCGTGCGGCTGCGCGGGCAGGGCCGAAATCCGCTCGGCAATTTCAGGCTTCAATGCGGCGAGCGCATTGAGGATCGGCAGCGCAGCCTCGATGGCGTTGGCGTTCGCGCCGGCGCTTCGGGCCTCGCTCGCATGAAGCGTCTTGCCGTGGACCCGTATCAGCAGTGTGAAGAGGCCGAAGCAGCCGGCCCAGATGCGTGGAGCTGGCGTTCCATTGAAGTTGAGAATGTGGCCTTCGAGCAAGCCCTGTTCGGCGAGATAGCGGACGCCAGGATAAAGCCCGCCTTCTTCGTCGGTACAAAGCAGCAGCATCGGGTCGTAGGCGAGCGGTAGACCAATCGCGGCGGCGGCGCGTAGCGCCAGCAGCACGGCCGCGATGGTGCCTTTCATGTCGGCGGCACCGAGGCCGATCAGGTGATCGCCGTCGCGCGTCAGCTGGAGTGGATCGGTCGTCCAGCCGGTTGCAGCCGGGACGGTGTCGACATGGAAATAGAGTCCCAGCACGGGCCTGCCGGAGCGGCGTCGCGCGACAAGATTGGTGCGGACACCGCGCGCCGGCCCGCCGGCGACATGCCACAAGCGCTCAGGCACATCGATGCGCTGACATTCCAGGCCGAGCGTTGCGACGCAGTTCTCCATCAATCCGGCAAACGCTTCGTATCCCGTGCCGGGCGGGAAACTCGTATCGACCATCACCATGCGCGCGAGATCGTCGACCGCAGTTTCCGCGGTGCGTTCGATTTCAGCGAAACCGTCGCTCAGGGTCGGCTTGGCCCGCCTGGGGCCTGGAGGTGGCGAAAGCATTTGCGATAGCCCATATCTATATTCTATATAGAAATAGGTCGAACCGTCGCTGTCAATTCCAAAGAATGAGGCACCTGTGACCGGCAAACAGGCAAAAGCAGCGACAAGCGCCCCTTCGACTCTGCCGGTCCCGCTGTATGAACACGTCAAGCGGCAGATTGCCGAAGCGATCTTGGTGGGCGAACTGTCTCCCGGCGCGGTGCTGCCCGGCGAAGTCGCGCTTGCAGCCCGATACGGCGTCGCGGTCGGCACCATTCGCCGGGCGCTGGCGGACCTGACGGCCGATGGCATGCTGGTGCGTCGACGCAAGACCGGCACGGTCGTGACCGGCCGCGCGCCGCAGCACAGTCTCCGCTTCTTCTTTCAATATTTCCGCCTGCACGGCGAAGACGGCAGTCTGCAACGCTCCGCGTCCGAGGTCCTGTCCGTGGCGATCCGCCCGGCAGACGCCGAGGAGGCTGCGCTCTTTTCGGAGCCCGTCGGTGAGCCGCTGCTGTGTCTCCATCGCGTTCGGCGGATTGGTGGTGTGCCGGTCATGCATTCGCGGATCAGGCTTGTTGCGAGGCGGGCGCCTGATTTCCCGCAATCGCCGTCGAGGGTACCGGCGCTTCTTTACCTGCATCTGCTCGATGCCTATGGCATCCGCATCGCGGCGGTACGCGAAAAACTGTTGGCAGAGGTTGCGGACAAGCAAGACCTGCGGTTGCTCGCTCTCCGTTCGCCAAGTGCAGTCCTCGTGATCCGCGAAGAGGCGTACGATCAAGCCGGTGTGTTGGCGCTCCTCAGCGAGCACCGCGCAACGACGGCGCATCATCACTATGTCAACGAGATCCGATGATCAGGGGCGACTATTGTCGAGCGGCGATGACCGTCATCTCGAGTTTGACGCCCGGGCCGAGATCGGCCACGCCGATTGCGGCGCGCGCCGGCAGATGGGCTTCCGCAAAATGCGCCTTCCAGGCTGCATTGAACTCTGCCTTCTCCTTCAGGTTCGTCATGTAGATGGTCACCTGCAAGACGTTGGCGAGATCGGATCCGAGAGTCTTCAGCAGTTGGGCAAGTTGCCCGAGGACGTCGTTTGCCTGGCCCGACATATCGAGGCCAGTGTCTTCCGGGACAATCCCACCAATGTAAAGCACGCCATTGTGCTCGACCACTTCGTGGAGCAGACCTTCGTAGGGCAAGACGCGCTTGATCATGATGGGACCGTTGTTGCTGTGGGATGGCGGCGTATCGCACATTTCAATGTCACTGTCGTTGGAAGAGATTGCGCGCGAGGTCCTACCGAAGACGCATCGCTCGTCTCCGAATGCGGTCCGATAAGGCCTTGAAAATAAATATGAATGGGTCGAAGAATCGACAGTGGCCATTGCCTCGAATGATCACCAAGCCGTCCTTGCACAAGGGCCCGGCATTTCCGCCGACCCTGATCCCGACGACATCGGAGAGCGGATCGGTATACTGCCACCCGAATTGACTCGGGAGCGGCCGGGACCGTGCCGCGCCCGAAATGAGGATCAGACGATGGACGATACGATTGGTTTCCCCGACCCCGGCCTCGACCTGTCCGACGGCTTCAAGCCGCACACGTCGCATTGGGGCGTGTTTTCCGCGCGTCAAAGCGAAGCCGGGCTCGAGGTCAGGGCGTATGCGGGCGATCCCGATCCCAACGGCATCATCGACAATTTCCCCGGCGCGCTCCGTCACCAGGCGCGCATCACCCAACCCGCGATCCGCCGCGGCTGGCTCGAACGCGGTCCCGGTCCCGATAACAGGCGCGGGCGCGACGAATTCGTCTCCGTCAGCTGGGAGAAGGCGCTCGATCTGTTGGGCGACGAGCTTGGCCGCATCCGCGACACGCGCGGGCCCGGCGCCGTGTTCGGCGGCTCCTACGGATGGTCGAGCGCAGGCCGCTTCCATCACGCGCAGAGCCAGGTGCATCGCTTCCTCAACATCGCCATGGGCGGCTATGTCCGCTCGGTGAATTCCTATTCCTCCGGCGCGTCCTCGGTGCTGCTGCCGCAGATACTCTGTGGCTACGAGGACATCACCAAGCGCAACGTCACCTGGGAGCAGATCGCCGCCAACACCGACATCGTGCTGGCGTTCGGCGGCATGGCGCTGAAGAACTCGATGGTCGCCGGCGGCTCGATCAGCAAGCATGTCGAGCGCGGCGCCATGGAGGCTGCGCGCCGGCGCGGCTGCGAGTTCATCTTGATGAGCCCGCTGCGCGAAGACCTGCCCGCCGAGGCCGGCGCCGAATGGATGAATTGCGTGCCCGGCACCGACACCGCGCTGATGCTCGGCATCGTCCACACGCTGGTGAGCGAAGGTCTGCACGACCAGGCCTTCCTCGATCGCTACACGGAAGGGTGGCCCGTCTTCCTGCGCTATCTCACCGGCGAGAGCGACGGCCAAACCAAGGATGCCGAATGGGCCGCCGCGATCTGTGGCGTCGATGCGAATACCATCCGGTCACTCGCGCGTCGCCTTGCCGGCAGGCGCGCGCTGATCACCGTCTCGCATTCGCTCCAGCGCGCCGAGCATGGCGAGCAGCCGGTGTGGATGGGCATGGTGCTGGCGGCAGCCCTCGGCCAGATCGGTCTTCCCGGTGGCGGCTACGGCTATTCGCTCGGGGCGATCGGCTATTACGGCCGCCGCGTCAACGACGTGCCGGGGCCGACACTGGGGCAGGGCCGCAACGGCGTCCGCGATTTCATCCCGGTGGCGCGCATCGCCGACATGCTGCTCAATCCCGGCACGACCTATCGCTACAATGGCGAGACGCGCACTTATCCGGATATCCGCCTCGTCTACTGGGCCGGGGGCAATCCCTTCCATCATCACCAGGACATCAATCGCCTGCGCAAGGCGTTTGCGAAAGTCGACACGTTCGTCGTGCACGAGCTAGCATGGACTGCCTCGGCCCGGCATGCCGACATCGTGCTGCCCTCGACCATGACGCTCGAGCGCGAGGACATCGGCTATTCCAGCAACGATCCGCTGATGGTCGCGATGCACCGGATCGCCGAGCCGTTCGGACTTGCGCGCGACGACTACGACATCTTTGCCGATCTCGCCGACCGTCTCGGCGCGCGCGAGCCTTTTACGGAAGGCCGCACGTCGCGGGAATGGCTCGAACATCTTTACGAACCGACCCGCGCCTCGTTGGAGGCGCGCGGCCTGGAGGCGCCGAGTTTCGAGGAATTCTGGCAGCGCGGCAGCCTGGTCGTGCCGCAGCAGCCCGACGACGGCGGCCGCCTGCGCAGTTTTCGCGAGGATCCGGTTGCGCATCCGCTGCCGACGCCGAGCGGCCGCATCGAGATTTTCTCAGCGAAGATCGCCGGCCATGGCGATGCCGATTGTCCGGGCCATCCGGTCTGGCTCGACAAGACCGACATGCCCAGGCCAGGCGCGCCCTGCTTCCTCGTCGCCAACCAGCCGGTGACGCGCCTGCACAGCCAGCTCGATTTCGGCGGACATTCGCTTGCCGCAAAACATCGCGGCCGCGAGGTCGCACGCATGAACCCGGTTGACGCCAATGCGCGCGGCATCAAGGACGGCGACGTCATCCGCCTGTTCAACGCACGCGGCGCCTGCCTCGCCGCGGTCCACGTCACCGACGGCATCGCGCCGGGTATCGTGCAGCTCCCGACCGGCGCCTGGTACGACCCGATGGACCCCGAAGACGACGCGCCGCTCTGCGTTCACGGCAATCCGAACGTGCTCACCCGCGACATTGGCACCTCGTCCTTTGCGCAGGGCTGCACCGGCCAGCTCACGACAGTCGAGATCGAGAAGTTCACCGGCAATCTGCCGCCGATCCGCGCGTTTGATCCGGTGTAGGGAGCGCCGCGCAATCCGGAGTCGCTTGCCCGAGCGGCCGCCACTCATCGCGCGTCCATGAAGAAAAAGGGGCCGCCCTGTTTGGGAGCAGGGACGGCCCTGAGTGGCTCGCGGGCCCGGGAGGAGGAGGGCGCGAGTCGATGCGTCACGCGGCTGCGCTGATCCAGTCGCTCTCCGGAGAACGACGGCGCGTCGGCAGCGCTTGCATCTCGCGCCGGTCGCCCTTGTTGGCGAGGCGCCAGCGCGCGGGAGATTGATCGCTGATGCGCTTGAAGACGGTCGAAAAATGCGCCTGCGTGCTGAAGCCGACGGCAAGCGCGATCTCCGCCAGCGGCCGCTCGGTGGTCGCCAGCAGCGTCTTGGCATGCTCGACCCGGTGATTGAGCAGATATTCGCGGGGACGGTAACCGGTGGCGGCGCGGAACTGCGCCGCGAAGTGCATTCTGGACAGGCCGGCGACATTGGCGAGCTCGGACAGGCTGACACCGCGGTGGAAATGATCGGCGATATATTGCTCGACGCGCCGCAGCCGCCATTTCGGCAAGGCATTCACCCTGGCCCGCGGCAATTCCAGGCGCGCGAGATGCATCGCAAGGGTCTGGCCGATGCAGCGCGCGAACTGATGGTCCGCGGCGTCGCCATGTTCGATCAGCGTCTTGGCAAGCTCGGCCGCGAGCGGGTCGCGCAACAGGACGAGGTCATTCAGTCCGTCGGTCGCGGAAAATTGTGCCGGAAAATGATCCGCGGAGATGTGAAAGTGCAGGAAAGCGCAGGGCGCCTGGAATTGCACGCCGAGCGGCTTCGACGGCGCGGTGAGATACAGCGTGCCCGCAGGCATGACGCCGTCGAAAACCACCTGGCGGTCCCGGGTCAGTTTGGCGCGCGTGGTCTTCAGGGCGATGCCGACGAAATAGCGATCCTCGGGCGTCGTCGCTTGGTGCGACGACGTGCTCCGCGCCTCTTCCCATCGCGAGATCGCGACGTCCTCGGTCGCCTGCGGGCCGGGATCGAACTGACGCCATTGGCTCTCCCGGGCGATTGCCTGTGTTGCTCGGGGGATCTCGCGGTCCCGCGCACCGCCCGGAAAATCGATCCAGGCATGCGCCGCCTGCAAATTGGTCAACATGGCTCATCCTCTCCCGGCTTTGCCGCTGCTTGCGACCGGCAAACACGCAAACCCACGCTTTCGATGTTCGGAGGATAGGCGTGAGCTGGCCAGGACGCCCGTTAGTGGTGATTAGGATCTGTTAGTTTTTGTGGGACTGTTGAACGCTGCGAGCGCTCGCGCGCGTTGCGGCTACCCGAAGACGGCGTCGAAGATTTCGACGTCCATCAGCACCGGCTTGGCGACCACCGTTCCGTCTGGCCGCAGCGTCTGCGCCCGTCGAAGCGTCGGCACCACGATGCCGCCGAAGCTGTCATGGGCCCAGGAGTAATGCGCGACCTTCATTCCAAAGAGATCGTGATCGGTCCTTCGTTGCAGGGCGTTCTCGTCGAAATAGAAGGTTTGCTCGGGCGCGAGCGTGATCAGGTGTGGGGGGAACTGCGCCCGCAGCCGTCGCCAGGTCTCGGTGTTCTCACGCCACGGCGTCAGCTCTTCCGTGACGACGTCGGGATGGGCAAGCAGGAACGGATTGGTCAGATAATTCCAGATCGCAACGCCGCAGAAGAAGACGAGGTGCAGCTCGTCCGCGAGCGCAGGCGAGCCGGTCTGTGGAAATGCAAGGCTCGGGTTATTCCAGGTGCGCAGGACCTCACCCTCCAGGCTTTCGATCGTGATCGCGTCAGGCTGAAAGGAGCCGGAGTGTTCTCCTCCGGTGATGCCGGTGAAGCGGACCGATTGCGTCCGGGTCGAGCCTTCCGCGGTCACGTCCTTGAATTCGCTGGCATGTCCGGCGCTGGAGAACAACGTTCCGCCGACGGAGAGGTGGAGCGTGAACCGGTTCAAGCTGTTCCAGCGGGCCATTCCGCCGCTGGCATCGATCACATCGTCAAGAAGCGCCATGTCCCGCCAGATCCACCGTGAAGTGCGACCACCATGGCGGGGCGGATGCGGCTTGGCGTGTTAGAAGTTGTTAGGAGTTGCGAGCGCGCAGCATGGCAGTATCTCGTTGAAGATACTCTCAATTCAGGGCGGCCCGCAGCTCCCCGGCGGCGATCGGATCGCGGTTCTGAAGTCCTCCTCTGACCACGCGACGAGGCCTGTCGGAACCGCTGCGGCGCTCGACCGGTTGGGGAGGCGACAAGCGGTGATGCCGATGTCGCCTTTCGCCGGTAGAGAGTGCCGGTGGCAAAACAACAAGGAGAATTGAGATGATCCGCAAGGCAAAAGCCGTTTGGAAGGGCACCGGACGTGACCGCACTGGCCATATTTCGAGCGAGTCCGGCGTGCTCACGGAGACGCCCTATTCGTTCAAGACCCGCTTCGAGAACGAGAAGGGCACCAATCCCGAGGAGTTGATCGCGGCGGCCCACGCCGGTTGTTTCACCATGGCGCTGGCCTTCGGCCTTCAGATGGCGGGTTTCACGCCGGACGAGCTTTCGACGGAAGCAGCCGTCACGCTCGAGCCCGAAGGCAAGGGCTTCAAGATCAGCAAGTCGGCCCTGACACTGCGCGCGAAAGTGCCGAATCTCGACGACGCTGGTTTCGCGCGCATCGCCGGCGAGGCCGAGAAGAATTGTCCGGTGTCGAAAGTGCTCAACGCCGCGATCACGCTCGACGCCAAGCTGGGCTAGAGCCGACATTTGAGACGTGTCCATCCGGTTCCTGGCCTAACGAGAGGAGCCGGATGGACATATATGGAATGCCTGGCTTTCGGCCTGGCGGCCGAGAGCATATTATTCGACAGACGCAGAACGACCAGACCGACCGATTGGGAGCGATGATATGACAACGGAACGCGCAGTATTGGCTGGAGGCTGTTTCTGGGGCATGCAGGATCTGATCCGCAAGCAGGCGGGCGTGATCTCCACCCGCGTCGGCTACACCGGCGGCGCGGTGAAGAACGCCACCTATCGCAATCACGAAGGCCACGCCGAGGCGATCGAGATCATCTTCGATCCGGCCAAAACCAGCTTCAGGACCATGCTCGAGTTCTTCTTCCAGATCCACGACCCGAGCACGCTCAACCGTCAGGGCAACGATCTGGGCACGAGCTACCGCTCGGCGATCTTCACCACGAGCGACGAGCAGAGACGGATTGCCGAAGACACCATCGCCGACGTCCAGGCATCCGGTCTGTGGCCCGGCAAGGTGGTGACCGAGGTCGCGCCGGCCGGCGAGTTCTGGGAGGCCGAGCCGGAGCATCAGGATTATCTCGAACGTTATCCTGACGGCTACACCTGCCACTTCATCCGGCCCGACTGGAAGCTGCCGCGGCGCGCGGCGGCTGTGGGAGGTTAAAGCTGGTCGTCAGGTCCGAAGCTGCTCGATCAGACCGCGCGCGCTGCGGATATCGGCGATGCCAGCGCCCTCGGCGAACGGCCTCCATGTGCGTTCCAGAATTGCCAACGCCTCGGCGTTCCGGCCAGCCCCGCTCATCAGCCGCGCGAGGCTGTTGCCGCAGCGCAGCTGCCAGAAATGTGCGCCCTGCTGGACGGCAATGTCCATGGCCTCGCGGAAGCGCGCCTCTGCGTCTCCCGCATGCCGCGTGCTCCTCATCATCAACTCTCCCTTGATGCGGATCAGCTCCGGCAGGTACCAGAGCTCCTGCCGGTCGGTGCAGCGCGCCAGTATCTCCTCGATCATGTCGAGGCCGCGGTCGGGCTCGTCGGCCTCGCCAAAACATGCCGCGAGTTCACCAAACAGGGGAAGGAAGCGCGGCAGGAAGCGCGCATCGCCGGCGCGATTGAGTTCGTCGCGCAGAAGCGGCAGCCCCGTCGCGACGTCGCCTCGCTTGGCAATGACCGCGGCGTTGAAGGCACGTGCCCACAGGCCCCACAGCCGGATCGCGTGGCGTTCGGTGTGCTCGAGCAGCTCGGTGCCGTAACGCTCCGCGGCGTCGAAATCACCGGCCCAGAAACTGATCGGGCAGGCGGCCTGTCCCAGCACGCTGCAGAAGGTCAGCGCGTGGCCGTTGGCGCGGCCCTCCTCGATGTTTCTCGCGGTCAGGGCCTGGGCCTGATCGGCCAGGCCCTGAAGCCACAGGATGCGCGCCCGGAAATATTGCGTCGATATTCTCAGATCGAGCGGGAAGATCTTCGGCTTCTCCGCCAACACATGCAGCGATGCATTCACCCGGTCGATGCGCAGTCGTGCCTCGTTCTGGTCCCCCAGATAATGTAGTGCGACGGCCATCAGGCGGTCGCCCAGCATGGGATCGGTCCTGTCGGGCGAGTTCGCCGCTGCATTCGCGAAGCGATCGGCGAGCACACGGGCCTTGCCGAACTGTCCGTTGTTGAACTGGTCGATGCACAAGCCCCAGAGCGCGCGCAGCCGGAAATCCTTGTCGTCGAGTCTGTCGGCGAGCTCGAGGGTCGTCTCGAGGATCGGCCGCGCCTCGCGCGCGCGGCCCTCGCCATACATCAGCGACCAGCCGAGCGCCGACAGGAGCTGCATGCGGATGCGGTCGTCGTCTGCGGTGTCGCCGAGCGCGGCGAGCGCGGTTCTGCTGCGCTCACGGCATTCGGCGAACAGCGAAAGACGCACCCACAGCGTGACCGCGGCCGCCGTCAGCGCGATACCGAGTTTGGCCTCGCCGTCGGGCCCGAAGGCCCAGTCCAACGCCGCGCGCACATTGTCCAGCTCCGCGCCATGGATGCTCAGCCATTCGGGCAGCGGCGTCGAATTGTCGGCCTCGGCGCGCTCGAAGAAATCGCGAAAATGCTCCGCATGGCGCCGCGCGAACTGCCTGGTCTCGCCGAGCTCGTTGAGTTTTCCGTGCGCGTAGGTCCGCGTGGTGTCGAGCAGCCGATAGCGCAGCGTCCGCGATGCCGACGGCGAGATCAGCGATTTGGTCACGAGGCTGTCGATCGCTTCGAGAGTCTCCGAGGCGTTGAGACCGTCGCCGGAGGCGACCGCGGCGGCCGCTTCCGGCGCGAAAGGCCCGGCGAAGACCGACAGGCGTCGGAGCGTGGCGCTCTCCGCTGCGGGCAGAAGGTCGTAGCTCCAGTCGAGCGCCGCGGCGAGCGTCTGGTGCCGCGGCACGGCGGTGCGCCGCCCCCGCCATTGCAGCGAAAAGCGGCTGTCGAGCAGGGATGCCGTGCCGGCGATGCCGTAGGCATTGACGCGGCCCGCTGCGAGCTCGATCGCCAGCGCGATGCCGTCGAGGCGCCGGCAGATGTTCGCCACGAGGGGCGCCTCTTCCGCGCTGAGCTGGAATGGGCCCGAACTCTGCGCAATTCGCTCCACGAAGAGTTGGGCCGCTGGGTAGGCGAGGACTTCGGCGACGGCAAGTCCCTCGCGCTCGGGCGGACAGTCCAGCGGGAACAGCCGGAAAATCCGCTCGCCTTCGCTCCGGAACGACTCGCGGCTGGTTGCGAGAACACGAAGCTGCGGCGCCTCGCGAACGATGCGCTCGACGAGCGGCGCCAGATGATCCAGCACATGTTCGCAACTGTCGAAGATCAGCAGGGCCGGTCCGGCCTTCAGGAATGTCAGCAGGGCCGGCGTCGGATCCTCCGCGCTGATGGTCAATCCGAGCGCCGAAGCAGTGGTGGTCGCGATGTGGCTGGCATCCCGCAGCGGACCGAAATCGACGAAGAACACACGTCCGCCGAAATCCGGAGAACGGCGATGCCCGACGGTGACGGCGACCGCGGTCTTGCCGATGCCGCCAGGGCCGACCACGGTCACGAAGCGATGGAGCGACAATCCGTTTGATATCTTCTCGACGATGTCTTCCCGTCCGACCATCTTCGTAAGCTGAGCGGGCAGGGAGCGAGGCGGCGCGATTTCGGCCGGGGGTGGGGCGGCAGGCTGAGCTGCTTGAGCGAACGAGGCGACGAAGCAATAGCCACGGCCGGGCACATTGACGACATAACGGGCAGATTTGCCGGTATCGCCGAGCGCCTTGCGCAGCGCCGCGATGTGGAAGCGCAGGCTGCCCTCGTCGACATTGACGTCGGCCCAGATACGCTTGACCAGCTCTCTCTTGTCGACGACTTCACCGGGGCGTCCGGCAAGGAAGATGAGAATGTCGAGCGCGCGGCCGCCGACATGAAGCGGCGAGCCCTCTTTCTCCAAGAGCCGGGACTTCGGAAACAGTCGAAATGGCCCAAAGGAAATGGCCGAGTTTTCGCTACGATCTGGCACGCGCCATCGCCCCCGCGAAGGGAGTCAAAAGGTATTCGCTTCTGGTCTATCAGAACGAGGGGTACAGTAAACTGGCCGAAAGCACTGGGTGGGGCTGACAGCCCTGCGCGGACGGCTTGGGTCGGCCGGTCCGCCGAAATAATGCTTGAAAAGGAAGGAGTTGCGCCGGCGTGACAACGCGATGACGTCGGAGCTCGTCCGGATGGAGCATTGACTGTGGCGGCGGATTGCTGCGATGGCATGGTCCGGGAGCCGGTCCCGCCACCACATTGACTGCCGACTTCCGGAATTCCAGCATGGCTTCCTCCACGCGCCGACACTTCGTCCATGCGTTATCGGGCGCAGCGGCGCTCGCCGCGCTTCCCCGCAGCGGACACGCCGCCGACTATCCGTCTCGCCCCATTCGACTGGTGATTCCCTATGGAGCCGGCGGAGCGGGTGACCAGATCGGGCGCCCCTGGGTGAACAGGATGTCGTCGCTGCTGGGGCCGACCTTCGTCGAATATATCGGGGGTGCGGGCGGCGCGATCGGGACCGCGGCGGTCGCGCGCGAGGAGCCCGACGGCTATTCGCTGCTGCTCGGAAACGGCAGCACGCAGGTCATCATTCCGCTGACCTCGAAAAATCCCGGTTATTCCGTCGGCGATTTCCGCGCCATCTATCGCCTGATCAGCACGGCGCTGGTTTTCGCGATCCATCCTTCGGTGCCTGCCGCTGACATGCGCGGCCTGATCGCCTACGCGAAGGCCAATCCGGGAAAGCTGTCTTACGGGACGCCCGGCATCGGCACCGGAAATCATCTGGTCGGCGAATCCTTCAAACAGCAGGCGGGCGCGCTGGACATGGTTCACGTGCCGTATCGGGGTATTTCGCAGGCAACCAATGACCTCGTGAGCGGCCAGATCTCGCTCGTTATCGGCGTCATGTCCGACCAGTTGAAGCAACTGGGTGAGGCAGGGAAGGTCAGGCTGCTGGCGGTCACCACCGAACGGCGGCTGAGCGGTGCGCCGGAGATTCCCACGGCCATGGAATCCGGCATGCCGGGTCTCCGATATGAGGGATGGTTTGGTATCTTCGCACCCAGGCAAACCGACGATGCGATCATCGACCGGATCGCGCAGGCGACACGCCTCGCGATGGCCGATCCGGCGCTGCAGGCAAGCTATCGTGCCCAAGGCATCGAGCCGGACATCGATTCGAGCCCCGACAAGTTCCAGCGCATTATCGACGCGGAGACCGCAAGCTTGGCGCCCGTGATCAAATCGATCGGGCTGGGCAATTTGTGAGGCCCATCACGCATCGGCGCGAGTCACAATGCGCGCCGACAGCGTGACGAGGCCCATCAGAGCGGCCAGGAGCCAGAACGCCGTCGGCAATCCGCCAAGGCGCGCCACGAAGCCGACACCGGCGGGGCCGACGAGGACGCCTGCGTAGCCGGCGGTCGTGATCGCGGCGACGGCGAGCCCGGTGGGCATCACCGTCTGCCTCGCCGCCCGGCGGAACAGCACCGGCACGAGGTTCGATGCGCCGAGGCCGATCAGCAGGAAGCCGCCGATGGCGACTGCAGCTACGGGAGCCGTGAGCAGGACCGCGAAGCCCGCGATGGCAATGAGGCTGCCCCAGACCAATGTCGTGCGGTCTCCGATCCGCGCAACGACCGCGTCGCCGCCGAGCCGCCCCATCGTCATCGCGATCGAGAACACGATGTAGCCGATCCCGCCTTGCGCCTTGGAGACGAGGCCCGCACCGATCACGAGCAGTGCGCCCCAGTCGAGCATCGCGCCTTCGACGAGGAAGGTGATGGCGCCGAGCAGCGCGAGCAGCAGCACGGAGCCGTGCGGCACGACAAACAGCGGTCCGTCCTGAACCTGCACGGAGCGAAGCAGGCGCGGCCAGGTGACCAGCATTGCGATCAGCATCAGGACAGAGCAGATCACCGTGCAGGCGAACGCACCGAGCTGCAGCGAGAGCAGCGCGGTCATCAGCGCGGATCCGGCAAAGCCGCCGATGCTGAACAGCGCGTGGAAGCCGGACATCAGCGGGCGTCCCGCGGCGCGCTCCACTTCCACCGCGTGGATGTTCATGGCGACGTCGATGGAGCCGAGCGCGGCGCCGAATGCGAGCAGTGCCACCGCCAGGGTCGCCGGCGAACTCGCGATGGCCAGCAGAGGCAGGACGATGGCAAGACCGAGCCCGCCCGCAATGATGATCGGCTTGCTGCCATGGCGTGCGCTCATGATTCCGGTCAGAAGCATCGCGACCACCGAGCCGATGCCGAGGCTGAGCAGGAGCAGTCCGAGGATGCCGTCGTCGACGGCGAGCCGCGCCTTCGCGAACGGCACCAGCGGTGCCCAGCACGCCATGCCGAAGCCCGCAACGAGGAAGGCGAGCCGCGTCGCAAGGCGCGTCGCCGGCGTGTCGGCAGAAGGCATGGGAACTCCGGAGGAGGCAGGGGCGGGACGGACGATAGGCCCCACGATTGCCGCGCCTTTATGTCCGGGGCGTGCCTGAATTGCCGCAGGCGGCGAGATGGTGTCCTGCGGATATCCCCGCCGGCCACCCGTCGGGCAAAACACCCGGCAAGGTGTCAAGCATCGATCGCAAAAATATTCCCCTTTACCGAAATTCGGATTTGTCGTATGTGTCGCCCATCCCGGCTCGACCAAGAGGGGCGATCTTG
>NZ_JADPJG010000031.1:73797-301844 GCF_023073335.1 Bradyrhizobium sp. 21 | reverse complement strand
GACGCCTTCGAGCGCGACCAGCGCGGAATCGGTGGTGACGTTGCAGTTGCGGGAGTCTTCGAACACGGCGGTGCCATGCGCGGCATTGCCTTGCGCGTCCTTGTCCGACAATTCCCACACCGCGTGCCAGGAGCCGACGTCGGACCAGCCGCAGGACACCGGCACGACGGCTGCGCGCGAGGTCTTCTCCATCACGGCATAGTCGATCGAGATCGCCTTGGCCGCGCCGAACGCCTCGGGCTCCAGCGTCACGAAGCCGAGATCGCGGCCGGCATTGGCCACCGCATTGGAGATCGCCTCCACGCTCGCCGCGTCGACCCTGCGGTATTCGTCGAGCAGCACGGCGGCGGGGAACATGAAGTTGCCGCTGTTCCAGAGATAGCCGGAATTGACGTAGTCGGCGGCCTTCACGGCATCCGGCTTCTCGACGAAGCGCGCCACCGCGTGCACCTCACCGGAGATCATCTCGCCCGGGCTGATATAGCCGTATTCGGTCGCCGGCCGCTCCGGCTTGACGCCGAAGGTGACGATGCGGCCGGCGCTCGCGGCAGTGAGGCCTTCGCGGCAGGCCGCGACAAAGGCAGCATTGTCCTGCACCACGTGGTCGGCGGCGAGCGCGAGCACGATGGCGTCGCTGGCGCGGTTCTGCGCGAACACCGCGCCCGCGGCGATCGCCGGCCCGGAATCGCGCCGCATCGGCTCGAGGATCACGTCGGCCTCGATGCCGATCTCGGCGAGCTGCTCCAGCACCATGAAGCGGTAGGACGCATTGGTGATGACGATCGGACGATCGAACAGCGAGGCCTCCGACACGCGCAGCAGCGTGTCCTGGAAGGTCGAGCGCGTACCGAACAGCGGCAGGAATTGCTTGGGGCGCACCTCGCGCGAAGCCGGCCACAGCCGCGTTCCGGCACCGCCGCACATGATCAGGGGGATAATGCGTTTGTCCATCGTCATTTCAAACCTTGAAGTAGTCGCGACCAGGTGACAAAATTTCGAACACCGTGCGCGATCGGCGTTGACGGTGCAAAGCCGGTGTCGCGCATCAGATCCTCGACATCCGCGAACGTTTCCAAAACGTCTTCCGGCTGCATCGGCAGCGATTCTTCGACCGCCGTCCGACCCAGCTCCTGCTCCAGAAGTCCGACGACATGCATCAGCTCTTCCGGAGGGTGGTTGCCGACATTGTCGACCTTAGACGGCGCATTTGCGGCAGCCAGCTCATCCGCGGGCACCCGATCGATGAGCTTGGACACGACACGGGTGACGTCGTCAATATAGGTGAAGCCGCGACGCATTTTGCCATGGTTAAAGAGCCGGATCGGCCGATCGGCCATGATGGCATTCGCGAACAGATCGCCGCGCAACGGCGCAAGGCGCGCCTGTTTCGACGCCGGATCGTAATAGCTGTTGAGATTGTCGGGCCCGACGACGGGCCGGCCCTCGCCCAGGAGCTGCCGGGCGACCTGAAAGCCGATGAAGTCGGCGGCACCCGTGGCCAAAATCGCCTGATCCGTCATCCTGTTCCCAAGGAACCCTTGGCTCGCGGCGCCTGTTTGGCCGCGCGATCGAGGGGGTCGCCATAGCCCGAGAGACAGCTATTGCAAGATCGGCGCCAAAACCATACCAAAGCGGCCGAATTCGACGCCTCGCGTCGGGTTGCTTCTATCTTCGCAAACCCTGTACATGCGGGCGAAATGCGCCGAATCCTGCTGTCGACGGCCAAGATCCTGATTTCCGGAGCGCTCCTCTATTTGGCGCTGCGCAAGGTCGATCTCTCCGAACTGTTTTCGCGCTTCACCGTGACCAGCCTGTTCTGGATCGGCTTGGCGATCGCGATCACGTTCCTGCAAATCTTCGTCGGCGTGTTGCGCTGGCGCGAGGTCAGCGCCGCATGCGGCGCCCCGCTCGAGCTCGGCCGGGCCATGCGCTACAACGTGATCGGCGCATTCTTCAACCAGACCCTGCCCTCGGCAATCGGCGGCGATGCGGTGCGGCTGTGGCTG
Source organism: Bradyrhizobium sp. 21 (assembly GCF_023073335.1). GTDB lineage: Bacteria > Pseudomonadota > Alphaproteobacteria > Rhizobiales > Xanthobacteraceae > Bradyrhizobium. The sequence continues at coordinate 299,838 of NZ_JADPJG010000031.1, read as the reverse complement.
GTCGCGCGCGCCGGTGCCGGCTGGCGCGCTGCGACCTACTCGATCTTCGTCGATCGCGCGATCGGCCTGATCGCGCTCGCGATCATCATCGTCGCCAGCCTGCCCTGGAGCTACAGCCTCATCGCCGATCCGCACGGGCGCTCGGCGCTGCTGCTCGTCGACCTCGCGGCACTCGCGGGTGGCCTCGGCTTCCTGGTGTTCGGCGCGCTGAAATGGCACTGGCTGAAAACCTGGTGGGCCACGCATCACATTCACGCCTGTGCCGTGATCGCCAACCGCGTGATCTTCAGCCGCTCGCGCGGACCGGCCGTCGCGATCCTGTCGCTCGCCGTGCATGTGCTGGCCGTCGTCGTCGCCTGGTGCGTCGTGCAGTCGATCGCGGCACCGGTCGGCTTCAGCGATGTCTTCGTGCTCGTGCCGCCGGTGATGCTGATCACGATGATGCCGATCTCGATTGCCGGCTGGGGCGTGCGCGAAGCCACCATGGGCCTCGCGTTCGGCTTCGCCGGACTTGCCGCAAACGAGGGCGTCAACGTCTCGCTGCTGTTCGGCGCCGTGTACTTCATCGTCGGCGCGGTCGGCGGCCTGGTCTGGATCCTCAGCGCGGAGAAAGCCGCGCAAGGGTCGGCGCCGCTCGGGGTGCCGGAGTGAACGCGGCCGTTGACGCGCTCGGCACCCTACCCTCGCTGCTTGCCGTTGCGATCGCCGCGCTGGTATCGGCCGTCATCACCTGGTCCAGCCGCCCCCTGCTCCAGCGCTACGCATTGGCGCGGCCCAACGCGCGGTCCTCGCATCGTATCCCGACCCCGCAGGGTGCGGGCATCGCGGTGATCGCCGCGACGCTGCTGGTCGCATCAGTCTGGGCGGCCTGGGCGAACCTCGCGATCCCGCCGGCGCTGATCGCCGCGACGGTCTTGATCGCCCTGGTCGGATTTGCCGATGACATCGTGTCGCTGCCGGTGCTCGTGCGCCTCGTGCTGCAGGCTGCCGCGGTCGGCGCCGTCGTGTTGACCGCGCCCGAGACCGCGCGCGTCGTGCCGGCGCTGCCGCTCGCGCTGGAGCGCGGCCTCATCCTGCTGGCGGGCGTGTGGTTCGTGAACCTCGTCAACTTCATGGACGGGCTCGACCTCATGACGGTGGCGGAGGTGGTGCCCGTCACCGCGGCGCTGCTGCTGCTGGGACTGCTCGGCGATTTGTCGTGGCCGGCAGCGCTGATCGCCGCGACGCTGTGCGGCGCCATGCTCGGTTTTGCGCCTTTCAACACACCGGTTGCAAAAGTGTTCCTGGGCGATGTCGGCAGCCTGCCGATTGGCCTTCTGCTCGGATGGTGCCTGCTGGAGCTCGCCTGGTACGGACAAGCCGCCGCGGCGCTGCTGCTGCCGGCCTACTATCTCGTCGATGCCACCCTCACGCTGTTTCGCCGCATCGCCCGCCGCGAACAATTCTGGTCGGCGCATCGCTCGCATTTCTATCAGCGTGCCACCGACAACGCCTTCACGGTTCGGCAAGTGATTCGCGAGGTGTTCGCGCTCAATCTGGTGCTGGCATTGCTTGCCATCGTCACCGTGCGGGCCGGCTCGATGGCGATCACGATCGTCTGCCTGCTCGCCGGCGCGATCACGGTCGGATTCGTGCTGCGCCGCTTCTCCCGCCCTCAGGCGTCCTGAGCCGACAGCGCCAGCCGCAAGCCCTCGTCGAGAGTGACCTGCGGCTGCCAGCCGGTTGCGATCGCCTTGGCGAGGTTGAGCTCGAGCGAGCCGATCAGGCTGTCATGCGCATCATGCCGGCCCATCACGCTCAGCAGCGTGCTGAGCAGGTCGGGCGGCATGCCGAACAGCCGCGAGCTCTTGCCGGAAGCCTTGGCCAGCCGCTCGATGAATTCGGGCGTCGAGACCTGCTCCCTGTCGGCCACCAGGAAGATCTCGAAATTGCTCTCGGGATAGGGATGAGAGAGCCGGCGCAGGATGAACGACGACAGGTTCTGCACGGCAAGGAAGGCGCGGTGATTGCGGATCGCGGCAAAGGGCAGCGGCAGCCCGAGGTTCACGGCACGCGTCAGCAGCGCGAAATTGCCCTTTGCGCCCGCACCATAGACCAGTGGCGGCCTGATAACCGAGATCTTCATGGCGCTGTCGCGCGCCAGCGTCTTCAAGCCCGCCTCGGCCGCGGCTTTGGACATGCCGTAGAGGCCCCGCGGCGTCAGGATATCGTCCTCGCTGAACGGCGCGCGGCCCTCGTTGCTGCGGCCGTGCACGAGAACGGTGCTGATGAAGATGAACTGGCTCACGCCGGCCATCGCCGCACTGCGCGCCAGGTGCAGCGTGCCTGCGATATTGACGTTGCGGTAGAGCTGGACCGCATGCTCCTCGTGCTTGTGATGCACGCGCGCGGCGAGATGAACGACGGCGTCGACGCCTTGAAGCGCGGCCTGCCAGTCGGTTTCAGGGCCGATCGTTTCGATCACGACCTCGTCGTCCATGCCTTCCGGGCCGCGCACCGCGCGGCGGACCGACCATCCCGCGCCCGCCAGCGCCGGCACGACATGACCGCCGACGAAACCGCTCGCACCCGTCACCAGCACGACTGGCTTGCGCTCGTTCATCGTTGTCCTGCCAGTTCGGCGTTGCGCAGCAATTCATCGACCAGGGCGGCATAGGCGTTCATCGCGGTGACGCGATCGAACTTCGCTGCCGCCTTCACCGCGCGCTCCGCCATGGCGCCACCGTCGGAGCGAGACGCCGCGCGGATCGCCTCGGCCAGTTGATCGGCACGGCCGGGTGTCACGACCCAGCCGAGCCCGTTCTCCACCACCGTCAACGCGGCCTCGGCCTCCGGCTCGGAGACCAGCACCACGGGACGGCCGACCGCCAGCAGATTGTAGAACCGGCTCGGCACCGACACCCCCGCAACGTCCTTCCGGTACGGAATGATCCAGAGATTGGCGGACACCAGGAACGCCTCGAGCTCGGCATCCTCGACCCGCGCCACGAAGGAGACATTGGGCAAGTTCGCTTCGGCCTGCAACTGCTTCAGCCGCTCGAAACCGATGCCCCAGCCGGAGAGCAGGAAGTGAATGTCCGCTTCGTCCTGCAAAAGGCGCGCCGCCTCGAACACGATCTCCGGATCATGGGTGAAGCCGAGATTGCCCGACAGGCCGACGACGAAACGCGCCGAGAGCGCCTTGCGGAACGGATTGTCCGCCGTCACCGGCCGGGGTGCGGGCACGAGCGTTGCCCAGTTCGGGATGAAGCGGATCTTGTTGCGCGTCATGCCGGAATAGCTCAGCAGCGGCCGTTCCGCATCGCGGCCGATGGTGATGACGGCATTGAGCGCGCGGAACATCAGGCTGTTGGCGGCGCGCATCGTCATGGTCACGATCGAACCGGGCGTGAGCAGGCCCGCCATCACCAGCACATCGGGGAAGAGGTCGTGCATGATCAGCGCCGAGCGCGCGCCCTTCAGCCTTGCAGCCCCCGCGACCGCGTAAGGCAACATGAACGGTGCGGTGACGGTGAGCACGACGTCACCTCGCCTCAGCTCCCGTAGCAGCGTAAAGAAAATGCGCGCGGCGAACAGCAGCTCGGACACCCCGCGCCGCACCAGCGCCGCCTTGCCCGCCATCCGGTTCTTGACCGCGACGACGCGCGGCTTGCCCGGGCCGGTTTGCGACGCCGGCAACCCGCCAGGCGAGCCCGATAGCACCACGACCTCGTGATCTCCGGCGATGCGGCAGGCGATCTCGGCCATGATCGACGCCGTCGTGCTCGGATCAGGCGGATAATGCTGGCTCGCAACGACGATCTTGCCTCGAGGCTGCATGATCAGGCCGCGGTCGACCCGAATTCCGGAACCGCGTCCTTCAGGATGGTCCTGATGGTGGCCCGATCGTCGCGCGCGATCGCCTGCTCCAGCGCGGCAATCCATTTGCGGAGCGTCTGCATCGGCGGCTCGTTCGGCTGCGCGGCCATGATGCCGGCGACGCCGATCTCGCGGGTCGGCTCCTCGGAGGCGAACAGGATTTCGTGCAGGCGTTCGCCGGGCCGCATGCCCGTGAACACGATTTCGATGTCGTAGCCGGGCTGCAGGCCCGAGAGACGGATCATGCGCTCGGCGAGATCGACGATCTTCACCGGCTGGCCCATGTTGAGCACGTACACCGACACGTCCGGACGCTGCGTTCCGAGCGCATGCGTTGCCGCCGTGATGACGAGATCACAGGCCTCGCGGATGGTCATGAAGTAGCGGACCATGTCGGGATGCGTGACCGTCACGGGACCGCCGGCATCGATCTGGGCCTTGAACTTCGGCACCACCGAGCCGTTCGACGCCAGCACATTGCCGAACCGGACCGAGATCAGCCGCATCGAGCGCCTGGCGCCGCCGCCACCTGCCGCAAGATCATGATCGAGCGCCTGGCAATACATCTCGGCGAAGCGCTTGGTGAGGCCGAGCATCGACACCGGCTCGATCGCCTTGTCGGTCGAGATCATCACCATGGCTTCGGCGCCGGCGCTGTGAGCGGCATCGGCAACGTTGATCGAGCCGAAGATGTTGGTCTTGACGCCCTCGCTCCAGTCGCGCTCGAGGATCGGCACGTGCTTGAGCGCGGCGGCATGGAACACGATGTCCGGCTTGAACTCGGACATCAGGCGCATGATGCGCTCACGGTCGCGGATGTCGGCGATCCGCCCTTCGACCGAAGCAGCCGTGCCGTGCGCCGCGAGCGCTTCCGTGATGGCGTAGAGCGCCGGCTCGGAATTTTCCACGATCAGGAGGCGCGCGGCGCCGAACGCGACGACGCGCTCGCAGATCTCGGAACCGATCGAGCCGCCGCCGCCGGTGACGATCACCGCCTTGCCCTCGATCAGGGCCTCGAGCCGCGCATAGTCGATCTTTTCGCTCGGCCGCAGCAACAGGTCCTCGACGGCGACGGCCGTCAGCCGCGGCGTATCACCGCTCTCGAGCGAGGGCATGCGATTGACGATCACGCCGAGCTTGCGCGCCCGCATCAGGATCGATTCGGGATGGGCCTCCGGCTCGAATGCCGTGGGGGTCATCACCACGCGCGCGATCGGCTTGCCGCGCTTGGCGAAGTCGGCGACGACATCCTCGATATCATCGACGCCGCCCAGAACCGGGACGTTGCGGATGGACTGGCCGCGATCGGAACTCGACGGCGACAGCACGCCGACCGGCCAGATGCGCTTGATCGCCCCGCTCTCGATTCCGCGCAACAGCACCTCGGCATCCGCGGCGCGGCCGATCAGCAGCGTCGGCGCGGCGTCCCCGGTGCGGGCCTGACGCCGCACCCGCGTATAGCGGAAATAGCGGTAGGCCATGCGCAACGCGCTGAGGAAGGATATCTCGATGAACCAATAGAGGACGATCGTCACCTTGCCGAGGAAGAAGGCGCCGCGGACGTTGGGGGCGACGAAGATGTAGTCGAGCACCAGAAGTGCAACCGTCAGCACGGTCGCGACACGGATGATGTTCAGCGCGTCGGGCAGCGAGATGAAGCGCCATTTCGTCGTGGTCAGGTTGAAGATGAAGAACACGACCACGCTGAAGGCGAGAAAATAGGGCAGGATCTGGATCAGCAGCGGCAGGCGGTCGAAGAAACCGTCGCCGCCCTCGAAGCGCAGATAGAAGGCAGCGAACAGCGCCGCCGCGGTCGCCAGCAGGTCGTGGAGCGCGATGAAGAAATTGCGCAAGGTGAGATGCGAAAGACGCGTCATCCGCTGACCGATGAAAATCCGTTGAGGTGCAACCTGACCGCGCTGATAACCCATCTCGGCAAGACATGCCAGTCAAGGCTTGCCAGTCAAGGTTTGCAATCCGCGCGGTCGTTCAGGAACCGGCTTCCGCCTTCGTCTCGGCCTGCTGGGCCCGGATCACCATGCCGCCGGCAACGCCGACACCGATGACGTACATCCAGCCCTCGTGGAAATCGAACAGATGGGAGTTGAACAGCGAGGTGAAGACGTTCTGGACCACGACCAGGAGGCCGACCCAGTTTGCGAGCCCGTCGCCGCGAAACAACAGCAGATGCAGAATCCAGATGGCGTAGAGAACGACAACGCCGATGATGCCCCATTGCACGGCAACGTTCAGCGTCTGGTTATGCGGGTTGCCGATCACCTCGGATGATGCCTGGTACAGGCCGTCGCCCGGCGTCGCGGCCCGCTCGAACAATCCGCGGGTCGAGCCCGTGCCGTGCCCCTTGATCGGCGCCTCCTCGAAGAAGCCGAGGGATTTCCGCCAGAATTCGAGCCGCAAGCCGGCCGAGGTCGGCGCGCCTTTTTCCACATAGCGTGTGTAGTCGCTGGCAAAGCTGTCGGCGGTCTTGCGCAATTGCGGCGAGGCCTGCCAGGCGAGAATCGCGCCTACGAGCAGGGCGGCGGAGATGATCGCGATGCTGCGCCAACTCAGATGAAGCAACGCAAACACACCGAACATGATCGGAACGGTGACCAGCGCGGTGCGCGACACCACCACGAAGGCCATGTTGAGGAAGAAGGCGAGCGCGAGCGCCGTGAGCAGCCCGGCGATCCAGTAGCGCTTCTGGCGCAGCAACTGCGCGACCGGATAGGCGAGCGCGACCGCGCAGAGCGTGAACTCCTGGCTCTGGTCGATGTAGTTCTTGACGAAGATGCCGCGTTCGACGCGGTCGGATTTGAGCGCGAGGTCCGGGTAGAAGGCGACGAGCCAGGACATCACCGACAACAGCGCGCAGGACACCAGGAAGGCGACGAACACCCAATGCCCGCGCGGCGAGCGCGCGAAGTGATAGAGCAGCACCGGCAGCACCAGCAGCTTGACGGTCGGATTGACCGCGTAGAAGCGCGCGCCCCAAGCCGCGTCCGACCACAGCGTCCCGATCAGCGCGAGCAGAACCAGCGCAATCGGCGCCGCGCAGAACGGGCGCTTGAGCGATTGCAGGAACTCGCGGACGTCGAGGAACGGCACCATGCAGAGCAGCATCAGAACATTGAAGATCGCCGCAAGCGACGTCGACCATGGCAGCGAGGCCGCGGTCAGGATCGCGAACAGGTCGACCGTCTCTGACCAGGCCGCCGGACTGCGCAGACGCCGCCACAGCACCTGGCCGGTCGTCTCCCCGGCGAGAACAGTCATTTGCCCTCTCCCCGCGCGCGGTGAACCAGCGCCGTCGTGCTGAAGCCCTTGAGAATGTCGACCAGTACGACCGTCCCGCCCGCAGCTTCGACGACCTCATGACCGACCACCTGCTCGCGGGTGTAATCGCCGCCCTTCACCAGCGCACTCGGCTTGATCCGGGTGATCAGGTCGATCGGCGTATCCTCATCGAAAATAACGACGAGATCGACGGCTTCGAGCGCCGCCAGCACTTCCGCACGCGCCCGCTCGTCCTGAACGGGGCGATCGGCGCCCTTCAGCCGCCGCACCGAGGCGTCGCTGTTGAGGCCCACGATCAGGCGGTCGCAGGCAGCGCGCGCCGCGGTCAGCACCTTGACGTGGCCGGGATGCAGGATGTCGAAGCAGCCATTGGTGAAGCCGACGCGCTGGCCTTGCCGCTTCCATTCCGCGAGTTGCGCGTCGAGCGTATCAGGCTCGAGCACGACCTTCTCCTCGACCGCGAGATAGGCATGCGGCAATATCTTCCGCCTCAGCTCGGCCGAGCTCACGGTGGCGGTGCCCTGCTTGCCGACGGCGACGGCGGCCGCGGCACTGGCCATGCGTAGCGCCGTGTCCCAGTCCGCGCCCGTGGCGAGCGACACCGCGAGCGCCGCGGCAACGGTGTCGCCGGCGCCGGAGACGTCGCGCACCTTGACCGGGAACGCCGGAACGTGAACGGCCTCGCCGTTGCGCGGCACCAGCGTCATGCCGTGCTCGCCTTGCGTGACCAGGATTGCTTCGCAATCGGCGAGCCGCATCACGTCCTCGCTGGCATCGACGATGCTCTGCGGCGTGTCGGCGCGGCTTCGGGTCGCTTCCGAAAATTCCTTGCGATTGGGCGTGAGCAGCGTCGCGCCGCGATAGATCGCCCAGTTCAGGCTCTTGGGATCGACGATCACGGGCTTGCCGAGTTTTCGCGCGGCGTCGATCGTGTGGCGGATGACGCGCGCAGTCAGCACGCCCTTGGCGTAGTCGGACAGCAGCACGATGTCGGCGCGCGCGATCTGCGGCAGGATCGCCTCGATCAGCTTGGTCTCGATCGTATCGGAGGCAGGATGTGCCTGCTCCCAATCCGCACGCAGCATGTGCGTGGAAAAATGCTCGGAGACGAAGCGGACCTTTCGCGTGGTCGGGCGCGAGGCATCGCACACCAGCACGCTTTCGATTGCCCCCTGCTCCGCAAGCGCCGAGGCGAGCTGCCTGCCCGCATCGTCCTCGCCGACGAGCCCGACGAAGATACACCGCCCGCCGAGGGAAGCGACATTGCGCGCGACGTTGCCGGCACCGCCGATATGGATCTCGCTGCGCTGAGCCGCGATGACCGGCGCCGGCGCTTCCGGCGAGATCCGCGACACCTCGCCATAGACGAACTCGTCCAGCATGATGTCGCCGATGCACAGCACCGTGCGGCCAGAGATGGCTTGCGCGAGGGCATCGAAATCGAGAATGGGCGTCGGCATGGTGATGGGCCTCAGCGGAAGCGGTCGGGCCGGTCGAGATAATCCCCGACATAGGCTTTCACCGCGTCCTCGAGCGTCGTGAAACCACCATTGTAGCCGGCGCGGTGGAGGCGATCGACCTCGCTCTGGGTGAAATACTGATAGCTGCCGCGGATCTGCTCGGGCATGTCGATGTATTCGATGTTGGGCCTGGCGCCGATCGCGGCATAGGCCGCGAGCATCAGATCCTTGAAGCTGCGTGCCTTGCCGGTGCCGACATTGAAGAGGCCGGACACCGACGGCGTCGCCAGCAGCCACATGACGACGCGCACGACGTCGTCGACATAGATGAAATCGCGGCGCTGATCGCCGTCGGCGATGCCATCGCGGTGCGACTTGAACAATTGCACGACGCGGCCCGCTTTGACGTCGTCGAAGCGCCGCGCCAGTACGCTCATCATCGAGCCCTTGTGGTATTCGTTGGGGCCGAACACGTTGAAGAATTTCAGGCCCACGCATTGCGGCGGCAGCCGATCGCCGTTCGCGACGCGCCCGGCGACTGCGAGATCGAACATGTGCTTGCTCCAGCCGTAGAGATTCATCGGCCGCAGTTTCTTCAGCGCCGGCAGCGAGGCATCGTCGTCAAATCCTGCCTCGCCGTCGCCATAGGTCGCCGCCGAGGAGGCGTAGATCAAAGGCACCGCATTCGCCGTGCACCAGTCCAGCAGGCGCATCGATAGGCGGAAGTTGGTCTCGAACACGAGGTCGCCGTCGGTCGCCGTGGTCGCGGAAATCGCCCCGAGATGGATCACGGCGTCGAGCTTGCGGTCCTTCAGCCAGTCGAGCAGTTCGAGCGGCGGAATGATATCCACAAGCTGGCGCTTGGCGAGGTTCCGCCATTTGCCGTCAGTGCCAAGGAGATCACAGACGACGACGTCGCTGCGGCCCGCGTCATTGAGCGCGGCGACGACATTCGATCCGATAAAACCGGCCCCGCCGGTCACCAGCAACATTCCACCTACCTGCCCGATTTTGTGCGGCCCGATAACTGCCGTAGCGCATCATTTGCCAAAGTGTAAGCATTTTGGGACCGACGTTCTCCCGGCTTTACCTGCCCGCCCGGACCGGCTAACCGAACCGCCACCATCAGCACGCGCTCGGTCCAATTTAACGAATGAATAAAGATTCGCAACTTAGCGGAGATGCATACCGGAGCGACACCCGCCCGATCCTGATCGTCCCGTACATGTGGATCGGCGATTTCGTCCGGAATCATACCGTGGTCCGGGTTCTGAAGGAGCGCTGGCCGAACCGGCCGGTCGATCTTCTGACCACCTCTCTCTGCGCCCCGCTGGTCGATTACATGCCCGGCGTGCGCCAGGGGATCGTCTGGGACCTGCCGCGCAGCCGGCTCGCCGTGGGCCGCCAACTCGGTCTGGCGAGGCTCCTGCGCGAGCGGAACTACGGCACCGCCCTGGTGCTGCCCCGGACCTGGAAGGCGGCCATTGCGCCCGCACTGGCGGGGATTCCCGAAAGGGTCGGCTTCGTCGGCGAATTCCGGTTCGGCCTGCTCAACCGCTGGCGCTGGGGCGAGAAGAAGCTACCCCGCTTCATCGACAAGAACGCTGCGCTGGCCCAGCCCGACGGCGCCCCCCTGCCCCCGGAATGGCCGGTGCCGCAATTGCGGGTCCCGTCCGAGGACATCGTCCGCTGGCGGCAGGCCAACGGCCTCAGCGCCGGTGCCGCCGTGGCGCTGGCTCCCGGCTCGGTCGGGGTGTCAAAGCGCTGGACCTACTATCCTGAGGCCGCCCGCCTGCTGGTCGAGCGTGGGCTGGAGGTCTGGGTGGTCGGCGGCCCCGGGGAAAAGGGCCTCGCCCAGGAGATTGTCGCGGCCGGCGGCGCGGGGGTGCGGGACCTCACCGGCAATGATTTGCGCAACGGCGTGCTGGCCATGGCCGCGGCCGGCGTCGCAATCTCCAACGATTCCGGGCTGATGCACATCGCAGCCGCCCTGGGCACGCCGACCATGGGCATCTTCGGCCCGACCAGCCCCTACCTCTGGGCGCCCCTCAACGGCCTCGCCGCAACCGTGGTCCAGGACAAGAGCGTGCTGTCCTGCCAGCCCTGCCAGAGCACGATCTGCAAGATGAACGACCACCGCTGCATGCGGGATATCGCGGCGGCGGAGGTGGTGGGGATTGCGGAGCGGGTGCTGAGCGAGGCGGGGGGACGCGTTACCACTTGAGGCCATTGGGCTGCGCCGATGATGACATCCTGCCAGTGTTTTGCCCGACGGGTCAAATCCATTTCGTAAAATCCGCAACACATCGACCCCACCGCCAAGCCATTGATTTTGCTGTCCCCGGCTACTGTGCATGGGGTTGTTTTCGCGTTTTTTGTTTTGCGGCTTTGAAAATGGGGCCTCAGAGCAGCGGCCGATAGACCTCGCCGATCCGCGCCGCTTCGGCATCGAGGCTGAATCTTTCGAGCACCCGCACCCGCCCGCGCTCACCCATCGCGGTTGCGGCAGCCACATCGCGCATCAGCGGCTCCAGCGCCGCAGCCAGCGCATCGGCATCTCCGGTCGGGATCAAAACGCCGGTCACGCCGTCCTCGACCACGAGTTCGGCCGCGCCGGCGCGCGCGGCGACCAGCGCGCTGCCGGCCGCCATCGCCTCGATCAGCGTCAGGCCAAAGCCTTCGTTGCGTGAGGTGAAGGCGTAGATCGTCAGCCGCTGATACCAGCGCTGCACCTGTTCGATCGGCAATTCGCCGGTGATGACGATGCGCGCTTGCAGGCCGGCAGCCTCGATCCGCTTCTTGAGGTCGTTCGCAAACGGCGTCTGCTCGGCCGTGACCTGGCCGACGATGATCGCGGCGAAATCCGGATGGCGCGGCAGCAACCGGCACATCGCATCGACGAACAAATCCGTGCCCTTCTGCGCGCGCACGCGACCGAAGCAGCCGATCGCGTAGCGGCCGGGCAGCCCGGCTTCCGCGAACGCCGCGGCGCGATGGATTGGCGGCGCATAGACATCGGTGTCGACGCCATGCGGGATCACGGTCGCATGCACCTTCAGGAACGAGGCCGAGATGTCAGAGGTCGCAATGATCGCGTCCATGCGGCGGATCAGCCAGCGCGTGATCCAGCTGTGATGCCGCTGCGCCGCCGAGGTGAACACGAGTTTTAACGGCCAGCCGAGCGCGCGCAGCAGCACGCCGACGATCATCTCGTCGTTACGCCGCGCGTGCCAGATCAGCGGCGTCTTCCGACTCCACAATTTCAGGAGGTTGGCAACATTCAGGCGCGCAATCCCCTCCGGCGCGTCGGAGCCGAACCAGCCTGCGCGAAACAGCTTTGCCAGCCGCGGCGCCACCATCCGGTTGGTAGCGGTGACCCCGGAATAGCGCCTGTGCAGATTTGGCACGATCACTTCGAGATCGCCGGGGGAATTCGCCACGTCATGCTCCGCTTCGTTGACCCCCTATACGCAACATTAAGCATAGTGACCAGTTCAGCCGCGCCGATACCCCCTCTTCACCACGCAAACGTTAGCTTGGCGCGTTGATCGAAGACGGGTGAGACCATGACTGTGCTAGTCACCGGCGGCGCCGGCTATATCGGAAGTCACACGGTTCTGGCGCTGGCGGAAGCCGGCGAGGACGTCGTCGTGATCGACGATCTCTCCACCGGTTTCTCCGCGTACCTGCCGGAAGGCGTGCCGCTGTTCATTGGCGACGCCGGCGACGAGAATTTGCTCGAAGGCGTGATCGCCCAGCACAACATCGAGAGCATCATCCATTTCGCAGGCTCCGTCGTCGTGCCGGATTCGATGCGCGATCCGCTCGGCTATTACCGCAACAATTTCACGACCGCCCGCAATTTGCTCAACGTCGCGGTCAAGCGCGGCATCGACCGCTTCATCTTCTCCTCGACCGCCGCCGTCTACGGCAATCCGGATCTGGTGCCGGTGCCCGAGCACGCGCCGACGCGCCCGCTGTCGCCCTACGGCTCGTCGAAGCTGATGACCGAGATCATGCTGCACGACGTCGCCGCCGCCTACGGCATGCAGTACGTGACCTTGCGCTATTTCAACGTCGCCGGTGCCGATCCGCAGGCGCGCATTGGCCTTGCCACGGTCGGCGCCACGCATCTGCTCAAGATCGCGGTGGAGGCCGCGACCGGTCAGCGCGCCAAGATCGACGTGTTCGGCACCGACTATCCGACCCAGGACGGCAGCTGCATCCGCGACTTCATCCACGTCACGGACCTGTCGCAGGCGCATCGCTCGGCGCTCGCCTACTTGCGCAATGGCGGCGCCTCGACGACGCTGAATTGCGGCTATGGCCGCGGCTATTCCGTGCTGGAGACCATCGACGCGGTGCGCCGGGTCTCGGGCCGCAGCTTTGCCGTGCAATACGCGCCGCGCCGGCCCGGCGACATCATGACCATGGTTGCCGACACCAGCCGCATTCGCGGCCTGCTCGACTGGAAGCCGCAATACGACGACCTCGAGACCATCGCGGCCCACGCTCTCGCGTGGGAGGACAAGCTGTTCCGCGAGCGCCACGGCGAACTCCGCCACGCCGCCTCGGCCTAGATTCCATCCCAACGCAAGCCCTTAATTGGGCTTGAAAAACCCCGCTTTAGCGGGCACAGAGGCCATTCGATCCCTGACGCGCGCGCAGGCCTTTCCCTGCGCCGTCAATGGACACCGGATGGCCCAGTTTCCAAAGAAAATCACCGACGATCCCTATGCGGCAGCGGTCCTGATTCGCCGCCTGGTCACGGAACAGGGCGTCACCTACTGGCGGCGCTACCTCGTTGCCTTTGCGCTGATGGCGGTTGCCGCCGGATCGACCGCATGTGCGACCTACGTGCTCGGCCAGGTCATCAACCAGGCCTATGTCGACAAGAACATCCCGGGCATCGCGATGTTCTCGGGCATCACGGTGATCCTGCTGTTCATCAAGGGCGTGGCAACCTACGGCCACATGGTGATTCTCACCAAGATCTCCAACGCCATCCTCGCCACCAACCAGCGCCAGCTCTTCGCCAAGCTGATGCGCGAGAGCGTCGGCTTCTTCTCCGAGCGGCACTCGTCTGAATTCCTGGCAAGACTGACGGCCGGCGCCAAGTCCATCACCGATGTCCTGAACATGCTGGTCAATGCGGTCGGGCGCGACCTCATGATGTTGCTCGCCATGATCGGCGTGATGGTGTGGCAGGATCCGGTGATGTCGTTCATCGGCCTCGTCGCCGTGCCGCCGGCGATGCTGGTACTGCGCAAGCTGGTCAAGCGCATCAAGGGCCTCGCCTTCAACCAGTTCACCGGCACCGCCGATATCATGGAGACCATGCAGGAGTCGCTGCAAGGCATCCGCACGGTCAAGGCGTTCACGCTTGAAGAGACGATGCAGAAGCGCATCGACGAGAACATTGCGATCGTCGAGCGCAATGCCAACAAGATGGCGCGCGTCGCCAATCGCTCCAACCCGCTGATGGAGATGCTCGGCGGCTTCGCGGTCGCCGGCTGTTTGCTTTATGGCGGCTACAGCGTGGTCGCGCTCAATGCCACGCCCGGCGCGTTCTTCTCCTTCATGACCGCGTTCCTGATGGCGACCGAGCCGGCCAAGCGGCTGGCGCGGCTCAACATCGACCTCAACAGCCAGCTCGTCGGCGCGCGCATGCTGCTCGAAGTCGTCGACAGCCCCGCGAGCGAGCATTCCGACGACGACAAGCCGCCGCTGAAACTCTCCGACGCGCGGATCGAGATGCGTGACGTCAGCTTCTCCTATCGCACCGGCGAGACCGTGCTCAACCGCATGAGTTTTGTTGCCGAGCCCGGCAAGGTCACCGCGCTGGTCGGCCCGTCCGGCGGCGGCAAGTCGACTGTGCTGGCGCTGCTGCTGCGCTTCTACGAGGTGACGCAAGGCGACATTGTGATCGACGGCCAGTCGATCGGCGCGATCTCGCGAAAGTCGCTGCGGGCGCAGACCGCCTATGTCGGCCAGGACGTCTATTTGTTCCGCGACACCATCCGCAACAACATCGCCTTCGGCAAGCCCGGCGCGAGCGGGGACGAGATCATCGACGCCGCGAAGGCGGCCTGCGCGCATGATTTCATCATGAGCTTCCCGCTCGGCTACGACACGCCGGTCGGCGAGCACGGCACGCAGCTCTCGGGCGGCCAGCGCCAGCGCATCGCGGTGGCGCGTGCGCTGATCAAGAACGCGCCGATCATTCTGCTGGATGAGGCCACCGCCGCACTGGATTCCGAGTCCGAGCGGCAGGTGCAGGAGGCGATCGAGCATCTCTGCCAGAACCGCACCACCATCGTGATCGCGCACCGCCTGCACACCATCATGCACGCCGACGCGATCCTGGTGGTCGAGGGCGGCGAGATCGTCGAGCAGGGCCGGCATGACGAGCTGCTGCGCCGCTCGGGCCGCTACGCCTCGTTCTTCCGCCTGCAGCATCACGGTGCCGGCGCTCTGGCGCCGATCAGCGCAACCGCATAGAGTTCGTTCCACCCCAAGAGCAGCGAGACCGCTACATGAACGCCGCCTCCTACGTCATCCCGCTCCCAACTCAGCCGTCGCTTCCCGTCGTCGGGGAGAGCGGCCGTTATCCCGTGCGCCGCATCTGGTGCGTCGGTCGCAACTATCTCGAGCACATCCGCGAGATGGGCAATGACGAGCGCGCCCCGCCGTTCTTCTTTGCCAAGCACGCCGACATGCTGGTGCCCGACGGCGCCACCATTCCCTATCCACCGCTGACCAAGGACCTCCATCACGAGGTCGAGCTGATCGTCGCGATGAAGAGCGGCGGCCTCAACATTCCCGCCGACAAGGCGCTCGACCATGTCTACGGCTATGCCGTCGGCATCGACCTCACCCGCCGCGACCTCCAGATCGCCTCGCGCAAGAAGGAGCGTCCGTGGGAGGTCGGCAAGTCGTTCGACGGTTCTGCCCCCGCCTCCGCCGTGCAGCCGGCGTCGAAGATCGGCCATCCCTCGAAGGGCAAGATCTGGCTGACGGTCAACGGCAAGGAAGCGCAGAAGGGCGACCTCACCGAACTGATCTGGAACGTGCCGGAGATCATCTGGCAGCTCTCGCAGCAGGTGAAGCTCGCCGCCGGCGACATCATCATGACAGGTACCCCGGCCGGCGTGTCGCAGCTCCAGCCCGGCGACAAGCTCGAATGCGGCGTCGACGGCGTCGGCACGCTGAAGGTCTCGATCGGCCAGCCTGAGTAAGGCTTACGGCGGCTCCAATAAAAAGGCCCCGGAATGTCCGGGGCCTTTTGCATTGGCGGACGATGCCGATCTACCAGGCCTTCACCGACCGATCGGCGTGGCTTGCCTGCGGCACACCGCGATTGAGCGACATGTGCGAATGCACGCACAGCCAACCATCGCCATGTCTTGAAAACACCATCGTGGCCCGGCCGGGGCGCGGAAACGCGCTGCCGTCGGGATGATAGCCCGTGCTCGTCCACGGCACGATCACGGTCGCCATCGTGCCATCGGACGATGCCAGGATCGAGGCCTGGTCGATGACGAAACGGAAGTCGGCCGTCTTGGGCCAGACGTTGTCCCATTGCGTGGTGACCCATTGGTCGAGGCCGGGAATGACGTCGTTGTGCGTGCCGAAGGCCAGCACATCCGGATGGAAGAGCGGCCGCGCCGAAGCATAGTCGACCTCGCGGACATAGCCCGCGAAGGTTTCCAGCCACTGGCGAAAGAACTGCGTGATCTCGGTATTCGCGGTCGGCAAGGAGGCCATCGCCTGCTCCATATTCGGCAACTCAATCTCGGCAATCTTGTTGCCATGGGGCGAACCGTCCAGCAAGATATGTGGAGAGCACCGGTGGAGATCGATCGACGAACCGGTCCGATTGCATGGAGTCAGACTCATGAGACGCCTTCTCCTGCTTGCGGCCACGCTTATCGTCTCGTGCAACGTTGCCAGCGCACAGTCCAGTCAGCCCTATGCCGGCCTTGAGCATCGCCCCATCAAGGCGCTGTCGCACCAGCAGATCGACGATCTTCGAGCCGGACGTGGCATGGGCCTGGCGCTCGCCGCCGAGCTCAATGGATATCCCGGTCCGAGCCATGTTCTTGAGTTCGGTGATCGGCTTGATCTGACCGCGGATCAGCGCATCCAGGTTCAGCGCCTCTTCGATGCCATGAAGCAAGAGGCGGTCCCGCTGGGTAACAAGCTGGTCGAGCAGGAAACGGAGTTGGACGGGCTCTTCTCCGCCCGCGTCGTGACATCGGAATCACTCAAGGCGACCCTCGCCGCCATTTCGGAAACCCAGGCACTGCTCCGCGAAAGCCACCTCAAATATCATCTGTCGACAACCGCCTTGCTCGATCGGAGCCAGATGCAGCGGTACGCGGAGCTGCGCGGTTACCAACGCCCTGATGGCTCCGAAAAACACAAGCACCATCATTAGACGCGGTCACCGCAGCGCCGACAGCACGATGAGGCCGAGGACCAGCGCCGTCAGCGAATATTTCAGCGTGTAGTAGACGCTACGATTCCACGCCTTGACCTTGCGACTGGCGAGATGGATCTCGTAGAGCTTGCCGAACACCTTGTTGAGCACGCCGACGCTCTCGCCGTCGACGTTCTGGGTTGCTGAGGCCTTGACGATGTGGTGGCTGACCCAGCGGTTGATCACGGTCATGAAGCCGTACTTCATCGGACGCTCGACGTCGCAGAACAGGATGATGCGGTTGATTTCGGTCGCATTCTCCGCACTGTGAATGAAAGTCTCGTCGAACATGAAGGCTTCGCCGTCGCGCCAGACGCATGCGACGCCGTCGACCAGGATACGGCACTTGTCCGAGTTCGGCGTGACGAGGCCGAGGTGATAGCGCAGCGAGCCCGCGAAAGGATCGCGGTGCGCGCCGAGCTTGCCGCCGGGCGGCAGCATCGCGAACATCGCGCCGTGCACGCTTGGGATCGCGTTGAGCAGCTCAACTGTCTGCGGACACAGCGTGCGCGCCGAGGGCAGGAAATCGTCGTACCATTTCAGGTAAAACCGTTTCCAGCCGCTCTTGAAGAACGAGTAGAAGGCCCAATCATTGTTCTTCGCGGCGGCGCGAATGAAGCCTTCATCGAACAGGCGAACGGCCTCGTCGCGAATGGTCTCCCAATTCTCGCTGAGGGGCTTCAGCTCGGGAAACTGCTCGACCGGAACCACAGGCTTGTTCGGCACGGCCGAGCCCGCATACATCAGCACATTGTAGGGCGCGAGATAGGTCGAGTGATCGCCGAGCTGGCGCGCAAAACGCAGCCGCTGCTTGCCGCGGAAATGAACGTAGATCGTTGATGCCGCCAGTACATAGAGAATGACGAGCTGCGGCGCAAAAAGCTGTTTCAGCATATCCCCAACCCAGAGACTTAGCCGGGGACGTGATCTACCCCGGGCCGGCCCAAGCGGCAAGGTCAAGGCAGGCGCGGGCGGGTTGCTCCGCAGGTTGTGATCGGGATGATCCGCACCGTGCACAATTACAGATCGCGGCCGGCGGCACCGTCAATCCCGGCGTTGCGGGCTATATCCGGCATGATATTCTGGCTGCGCAGGAGCGGTATGGGGAGAGGGTCTTGGCGATGTCGCGTTGCTGGCGGGCTGTTCGCTCGCGCTGTTTCTGGCCGGACTGTCGGGACCCGTAACAGGCCAAGGGGCGGCTCTCTTGCCGCCGCCAAGCAGCAAGACTCCGGATCGGGAGCTGCGCGGCCAGTGGCTACGGGCCGGGCAAGGGCTTGCCTGCAAGGTCGAAGCCGGAAAGCGCGTTGCTGCGCCCGATCCCGACATACTCAGCTTTGCCTGCCAGCGCATGGGCGCGCTCGGCGTCGGTATCTCGGAGGCGTCACTCAAGGCCGTGCTCGGCGAGCCGCATCGCAAGCTGCCGCCGGCGAACAACGCCGCGACCTATGTGTACTTCCTCGGCAAGGCCGACCGGTTCCCCTATCTCGCCGCGGCCGTGAAGGCGAACCGCGTTCTTGCGCTGCAGATCAGCGGGACGGCGCCGGCCGCCGCCTACGGCTTCAACCAGGTCAATCTCGGTGACAGCACCGAGAAACTCAGGGCGCAGTTCGGCAACCCCTTCCATGTCGGGCCGAGCGGGCTGGGGAAGACCGAACTCTGGACCTACGGGCCGTGGCCTTCTCGTTCGAGGTGCGGGAGGACCGCGTCACCTCGATCCGGATCAGCGATCCGGCCGTTGGGGCAAGGTAGATTCGATTGCGCGCGTGCCGGTCACACCCGCGACAGCGCCTGGAGGCCCTTGAAGGTCAGCCGCTTGGGGTCGGTGACGCCGGCGAGATAAAGCCGGCGGATGAAGGCGATGACGGCGTCGCGGTCGCAATCGGTCAACGCGACGACGGCGTCGACCGCGATCTTCTGGGCTTCCATTGGGCTCACCTCGGCCTTGCGAGTAACCCCGGCCGAGACAGGCTAGGACTCATCCGTTAAATCGGCGTTAACCGTCCGCCAGCATGGCCGATTCACCTGGGTGGCCGTATACGCAAAACAACGCATTGCCCGGCGCGCGATCAGGAATACTGCATCACGCCGTCATCGATCTTGCCGAAGCGCAACGAAATGACGTCGAGCGCGTAGTTCTGATAGAGCCGCCACGGCTGCTTCGAGCCCTGCTTCGGCAGCTTGCCGACCGAGCGCTGCACGTAGCCTGACGTGAAATCGAGCGACGGCTGCGCGGTGATCTCGGGGTCGTCATTATGCGGCATGCACTGCCGGAAATTGTGCCGGTCCATGTAGTTGATGAGCCGGCAGACATATTCGCAGGTGAGATCGCATTTCAGCGTCCATGACGCGTTGGTATAGCCGAGGGCCGACGCCATGTTCGGCACGTCGGCATACATCATGCCCTTGTAGGTGAGCGTGTTGGCGAAATCGACGGCGCGGCCATCGACATTGATTTCGAGACCACCGACGACCTGGAGCACCAGCCCCGTCGCGGTCACGACGATGTCGGCCGCAAGCTCGCTGCCGTCCTTCAGGCGGATGCCGTCGCGCGTGAACGTGTCGATCTCCTTGGTGACGACGGCGGCGCGCTGCTCGCGGATCGCCTTGAACAAGTCGCCGTCCGGCACGAGACACAGCCGCTGGTCCCAGGGATTGTAGCGCGGGGTGAAATGGGTCGCGACGTCGTAATCAGGACCAAGCGCCATCTGCACGCCCTTGAGAACCAGCTCCTTGACCTTCGCAGGCCGGCGCCGGCTGAGCTGGAAGAAGAACATCCCCCACATCACGTTGCGCCAGCGGATCAGATGGTAAGCCAGCCGCGTCGGCAGATTGCGGCGCAATTTGTTGGCGACGGGATCCTGCGCCGGGCGCGACACCACATAGGTCGGCGAGCGCTGGAGCATGGTGACCTGCGCAGCCGTCCTGGCGAGTTCCGGCACCAGCGTCACTGCGGTCGCGCCCGAACCGATCACGACGACGCGCTTGCCCGCGCAGTCGATGTCGTCGGTCCATTTCTGTGGGTGCACGATGCGGCCGGTGAAATCCGCAACACCCGAAAACTCCGGCGTGTATCCGGCCTCGTATTTGTAATAGCCCGAGCACATGAACAGGAAATTGCAGGTGAAGCGCACGGTCTCGGTCGCGCCCTCGCCCGCGATGCGTTCGGCCTGGACGGTCCAGCGCGCCTCACTCGTCGACCACGCCGCGCGCTTGACACGATGGTGGAAACGGATGTGCTTCTCGACGCCGTTCTCGACTGCGGTCTCGCGCACATAATTCAGAATCTGCGGCCCGTCCGCGATCGCCTTCGGATCGGTCCACGGCTTGAAGGAATAGCCGAGCGTGAACATGTCGCTGTCGGAGCGGACGCCGGGATAGCGAAACAGGTCCCAGGTGCCGCCGATGCAGTCGCGCCCCTCGAGGATGACGTAGCTCTTGCCGGGGCACTTGGTCTGAAGGTGATAGCCCGCGCCGATGCCGGACAGGCCGGCACCGACGATCAGCACGTCGAAATGGTCTGCCATTACGTTTCTCCTCGGACGCAGTCGGTCGCATCTCAGATGTCAAAATAGCGCAGCCGCGTAAGCAAGGACACGGTTGACCGCCCGACGGCTACAACTACTATAGGTGGTTCTCATACTTACGCACAGTCTTCGATTTCAACTCACCATTTTGCGGGGGCTTCATGTTTGGCAGCAATGTGCTGGATATCGCAATTGGCCTGATTTTCACTTTTCTGACGGTCAGCTTGATCGCCAGTACGGTAACGGAGGCGCTTTCCTCGGCCATGTCCTGGCGGGCGAACACGCTGTTCGAAGGCGTCAAGAAACTCTTGAACGATCAGAACTTCACTGGACTGGCAGTGGACATCTACAACCACGGCCTGGTGAACGGTCTTTCAAGTGGCACCACAACCGCTGGGACCCCTCCGTCGACCAAGCCATCCTACATCGATCCAAAGCTGTTTGCGTCCGCCCTGACCGACGTGGTCAACCTCAATCCCACTCAGACGGTTGCCGAGTTGAAGGCGAGCATAAGCACTGTTCAGGACCAGCAACTGAAGGACGTTCTCAACGGAATCGTCGACCGCACGAACGGCAATTTCGGGCAGATTCGCGACGAGATCGCCTCATGGTTCGATCAAAGCATGGAGCGGGTCTCGGGCTCGTACAAGCGCAAGACGCAACTATGGTCGCTCATTATCGCTCTCGCTGTCGCTATCCTCTTGAACATCGACACGATCAACATTGCGGCCACGCTATGGAATCAGCCGATCTTGCTCAAGGGTATCTCGCCGTCGGCAGGTTCGAATGCTGAGCAGGCGCTAGCGGAACTGAAAAAGCTCCAACTGCCCTTCGGTTGGGGTAATGGCGTCTTCGGGAATTTTTTCTCGGGTGTGAACTGGCTGCTCGTCATTCCCGGATGGCTCATCAGTGCCGTCGCCGCGCTGTTCGGCGCGCCATTCTGGTTCGACACGTTGCAAAAGTTCGTTCAATTGCGCGGCACCGGGCGGGACCAAAAGAAGCAATCCTGACCGGCGTTACACGTCCAGGTGCTACATAAGGCGATGGCCGGGTTTGCACCCGGCCATCCTTGATTCAAAAAGCAGGAGCCATTTCGCTCAGTAGCGATAATGATCGCTCTTGTACGGGCCTTCCTGCTTGACTCCGATGTAGTCGGCCTGGTCCTTGCGCAGCTCGGTGAGCTTGACGCCGATCTTGGCGAGGTGCAGGCGCGCGACCTTTTCATCGAGAGACTTCGGCAGCACGTAGACTTCCTTCTTGTACTTGCCGTCCTTGTTGTTGGCGAACAGCTCGATCTGCGCCAGCGTCTGGTTGGTGAAGGAGGCCGACATCACGAAGGACGGATGACCCATCGCATTGCCGAGGTTCACGAGGCGGCCCTCCGACAGCATGATGATGCGGTGCTTGTCGGGGAATTCGATCTCGTCGACCTGCGGCTTGATGTTGGTCCACTTCAGGTTACGCAGACCCGCGATCTGGATTTCGTTGTCGAAATGGCCGATGTTGCAGACGATGGCGCGATCCTTCATCGCACGCATGTGCTCGATCGTGATGATGTCCTTGTTGCCGGTCGCAGTGACGAAGATGTCGGCGCGCGGAGCGGCGTCTTCCATCGTCACGACCTCGTAGCCTTCCATCGCCGCCTGCAGCGCGCAGATCGGATCGACTTCGGAGACCATGACGCGGCAACCAGCCTGGCGCAGCGAGGCAGCCGAGCCCTTGCCGACGTCGCCGAAGCCCGCGACCATCGCGACCTTGCCCGACATCATCACGTCGGTGCCGCGGCGGATGCCGTCGACCAGCGATTCACGGCAGCCATAGAGATTGTCGAATTTCGACTTGGTGACGCTGTCGTTGACGTTGATGGCCGGCCAAAGCAGTGTGCCGGCCTTCTGCATGTCATAGAGACGATGCACGCCCGTGGTGGTCTCTTCGGAAACGCCCTTGATGCTCTTGGCGATCTCGGCGAAGTAGCCCTTCGGCTTTTCCTTGAGCTGCTTCTTCAGAAGCGCGAAGAAGACTTCCTCTTCTTCCGAACCCGGCTTGTCCAGGAACTTGGTGTCGCCATTCTCGGCGCGCAGGCCGAGATGGACGTACATGGTGGCGTCGCCGCCGTCATCGAGAATCATGTTCGGGTGACCGCCGCCGTGCCAGTCGAACAGCTTGGCGGTGTAGTCCCAATATTCAGCAAGCGTCTCGCCCTTGACCGCGAACACCGGAATGCCGGCCGCCGCGATCGCAGCCGCCGCGTGATCCTGCGTCGAATAGATGTTGCAGGAGACCCAGCGGACGTCGGCGCCGAGCGCTGCCAGCGTCTCGATCAGCACGCCGGTCTGGATCGTCATGTGCAGGGAGCCGGCGATGCGTGCGCCCTTCAACGGCTGCTTCGGGCCGTATTCTTCGCGCGTGGCCATCAGGCCCGGCATCTCGGTCTCGGCCAGCGAGAGCTCCTTGCGGCCGAAATCGGCGAGCGAAATGTCCTTGACGATATAATCGGTGAAGCCGGGCTTCGCGTTCATTGCGGAGGTCCTGTTGTTGAAGTGGTCATTCCAGGTCGCCTAACGAGGCGAACCCGGACTCTCGACATGATGGATATAAGGATCCCGGGCTCGCCGCCGTGGCGGCGGCCAGGAATGATTGGTACTTAGACCGCGCGCTTGAGCGCTTCGACGAGGTCGGTCTTCTCCCAGGAGAAGCCGCCCTCGTTGTCGGGCGTGCGGCCAAAATGGCCGTAGGCCGAGGTACGCGCGTAGATCGGCCGGTTGAGGTCGAGATGGCTGCGGATGCCGCGCGGGGTGAGGTCCATCGCCTTGGCGGCGGCCTTCTCGAGCTGGTCCTCCGGCACCTTACCGGTACCGTGGGTGTCGATGTAGATCGACAGCGGGCGCGCCACGCCGATGGCGTAGGCGAGCTGCAGCGTGCAGCGGTCGGCAAGACCGGCCGCGACGATGTTCTTGGCGACGTAGCGGGCCGCATAAGCCGCAGAGCGATCGACCTTGGTCGGATCCTTGCCGGAGAACGCGCCGCCGCCATGCGGGGCCGCACCACCATAGGTGTCGACGATGATCTTGCGGCCGGTCAGGCCGGAGTCACCATCGGGACCGCCGATGTAGAATTTGCCGGTGGGGTTGATGTGCCAGATGGTCTTCGGCGTGATCCAGTCCGCCGGCAGCGCCTCGCGCACATAAGGCTCGACGATGTCGCGAATTTGCTTGGAGGAGATGTCCTCGACCAGATGCTGATGCGACACCACGATCTCGCGCACGCCGACCGGCTTGCCGTTCTCGTATTGCACGGTGACCTGGCTCTTGGAGTCGGGACCCAGCACCTTCTCGCGGCCGGAGTGGCGCGCTTCGGAGATCAGGCGCAGGATCTTGTGGGCGTAGAAGATCGGCGCCGGCATCAGATCGGGCGTCTCGTTGGTGGCATAACCGAACATGATCCCCTGGTCGCCCGCGCCTTCTTCCTTGACCTCGCCCGGCTGCAGCGCATCGACGCCCTGCGCGATGTCGGCCGACTGCGGATGCAGCAGGATCTCGATGTCGCAGGTCTTCCAGTGGAAGCCATCCTGCTCGTAGCCGATGTCCTTGATCGCATTGCGAACGACACCTTCGATCTGCTCGTTGGTGACGGATGCGGGACCGCGGGTCTCGCCCGCGATCACGACCTTGTTGGTGGTCGCGAGCGTTTCGCAGGCGGCACGAATTTGCCAGGGATCAATGCCGGCTTTCGGTCCTTCGCGGTAAAACAGATCGACGATCTCATCGGAGATCCGGTCGCAAACCTTGTCCGGATGGCCTTCGGACACGGACTCGCTGGTGAAGAGATAGGACGCGCGCATCAGTAACCCCTTGTTCCGCCACTCATCGGCGGTCGTTTGCGATGTTTACCCGTGATTAAGTCAATCCCGCCGGCGCGAGATCACGTAGGATTCGTCGTAGAACCAGAGCCCGTTATACTTGCGCAACACGTCCCTGGCGGCATCCAGAGTGCGGCCGCTTTGAGCCATTTCTGTCAACCGGTCGTCCTCGATCTGAGCGACGTACACCGCCGCGTTCCACGCTGCAAAGGCCGTCGAGGTTCCGATAGTGCCTGTCACCTCGTTGGGCAGAGCTTCCATATCATACCTGAAGATCGAGCGGTTATCTGCATAAGCATTAAAATTTAAGTCGCGGCCCACTGAGCCGAGCTCGTACTTCACTGCGCGCAATAGCTCATGACGGCTCACTGAGAAAGGATTTTCTCCGGGCCAGATCGCCTGGATCATTTCCATGCCCGGATCCTGACCGTGGGAGTGAATACCGATCAGGCGGCCGCCTCCCCGCAGGGCCCGCGCCAAGGGCGCAATGATCCGTTTTGCCCGAAAATTGACCGAGGACAGCGCCCGGTATGGCTGGGAGGCAATAACGAGGTCGAAATTCGCCTCGGTCTGGCCCGGCCGCGGAATGGTCGAATCGAGCAGAAACCGCTGGTCTTCGCGGTAGAGCACCAGCACGACGGGCCGCTCATACAGCGGCATGCCGGTACGCGGGCTGACCGCCGCGCGCCAGTTCTGCTCCAAAAACGGCTTCAGTTCCGCGATCTGGGTCTCGAACTCGCCCGAGGACGCGCCCCGCAGGGGAACTTCGTGCCAGACCGTCGCGGCCGCCGCCGCGGGCGATGCCGGCGTAAGCCAGGGCGCCTCCGAGTAGAACATGTTGGTAAAGACGAACACCGACGCCGGATGCTCGAAAATGCGATCCGGCACCTTCTCCAGCGTCAGGCGCAGGTCCTCGAGGCTGAGCTCCTTGCCGGCGACATAGAACGGCATGTGCGGAAAGCGCTGATGCATCGAGCGCAGCACGCGCGCCAGCACCGTGCCGTCGCCGACGCCGGCGTCGAACACCCGCAGCGCCGGCGGCCGGGGATGGATGCTGGCAAGCTCCAGCGCCACGCGCTCGGCGATCACCCGCTTCTCGCTGCAGGTGTGGACGAACAGCAGGTATTTCTGGCGGTTCTCGAAAAAGCGGAAATTGCCGCGTGGGTCGCGCTTTTCCGGCGGCACCTGAAGTCCCCGCGGCGGCGGAACGCCGCCGGCCATCGATGCGGCCATGTAGGCCTGGATCCGCTCCAGCGTGTCGATGGTGATGCGCTTGCCCTCGCGCAAGCGGTGCACGAGCTTCCCATCATTCACCGCGCGCCGGCCGAACGTCGATTCCGCCATGTCCGCCTTGCGGCAGAACTCGGTGATCTGGCTCAGGATTTCGTCGTTTTTCATCGAGTGGGACGCGGTGGGCAGGAGGGGTTGGCCCTGCCTCCTAGCAAAATCTGCCCACTGAGGGAATAGGGGAAGTGGCGCCTCGGTTCGCCGTCCGCAACAATGAAAGCCCTGAACCACTGCGCCCTGCCGGGCAACAAACAGGCGCCTCCTCCTCCTTGACGGGACCTCCGCCATGCGTCGCCTGCTCGTCGCGCTCTGCCTGCTCGCCGCAATCCTGTCGTCCGCGCGCGCATTTGCGCAAACACGCAGCTCGCTTGGGCCGCTCTGCACCACCGACACGACGCCGGCGGACCAGATGGTCGATGCCTGCACCAAGATCATCGCGCTGAAGGTTTTCAAAGGCGAGCAGCTCGCGACGGTCTATTTCTGGCGCGCGGTGGGCTGGAACAAGAAGGGCGATTACGCAAAGGTCGTCACTGACGCCACGGAAGCGATCCGGCTCCAGCCGAGCCAAGCAGCCTACAATCTCAGGGGATCGGCCTATTACGACAGGGGCGAGCACGAGATCGCCATCACCGATTTCGACGATGCGCTCAAGCTCGGCCCACCGAGCGGTATCATCTTCCACAATCGCGGCAATGCCTGGCGCGGCAAGGGTGACTACGCCAAGGCGATCGCCGATTACGACATGTCGATCAAGGCCGATCCCAGTTCGGCGTTCTCGTTCCAGAACCGCGGCATCGCCAAGGAGGCACTGGGCGATCTCGACGGCGCGCTGACCGACATCAACCAGGCGATCCGGCTCGACCCGTCGCTGCCGCAGCCGCTGATCAACCGTACCGCGATCTGGCGCGTCAGGGGCGATTACGATCGCGCGATTGCCGACGGCAGCGAAGCGATCCGGCTCGCGAAGGAGAAGCCGCCCGTCAACATCATGACGCCGCCGAACAGCGTTCTGATCTCGGGCTACACCCATCGTGCGCTGGCCTATGAGGCGAAAGGCGACTACGCGCACGCACGGGATGACTACAAGGCGACGCTGGCAATCGCGGCTTCCGATGCCGGCAGCAAGGCCAACCAGGCCACCGCAAAGGTGCGGCTGTCTCTGGTCACCGACGCGAACGTACCGATCCCGCGCGATGCGCCGTCACCAGTGACGCAGCCGGCACCGGCTCCTCAGCAGACGGGCGCGGCCCCCTCACCCGCGCCGGTCGCGCGTGGCACGCGCATGGCGCTGATCATCGGCAACGGCGCCTATGCGCATGTCAAGGCGCTGCCCAATCCGCCCAACGACGCGCGCGCCGTGGCCAGGAGTCTCCGCGACATCGGATTCACCGTGTCGGAAGGCGTCGATCTCGACCGCGCAGCGATGCAGAAGATGACCCGCGACTTTTTACGGGAGGCGGCGCGAGCGCAGGTCGTCGTGGTCTACTATGCCGGCCACGGCGTGCAGGTCGACGGCCGCAACTATCTCATCCCCATCGACGTCGAACTCAAGCCGGGCGCGAGCATGACGGACGCGATGATCGACATGGACACGATCATGGCCGGCCTCGACGACCAGGTCCGCACCAACATTCTGATCTTCGATGCCTGCCGCAACAATCCGATGGCACAGCAGGTCGCATCCACCGGTAGCAACCGCGCCATCGAGGGCGCTTCGGGCCTCGCAGCGCCGACGAGCCTCGGCGCCGGTGCGACGCTCGGCGCAGGCACGCTGATCGCCTTCGCCACAGCACCGGGCCAGGTCGCGCTCGACGGCGAAGGCGCCAACTCACCGTTCTCGGCCGCCCTCTCCCGTCACCTCGGAACGCCCGGCCTGGAGGTGCAGCAGATGCTGACGCGGGTGCGGGCCGAGGTGGTCTCGTCCACGAAAAGCAAGCAGGTACCGTGGTCGAACTCGTCGCTGCTGGGCGAGGTCTATCTGACGGAGAAGTAGGGCGGCGTTTGCTCCCCGCTAGTCAGGAGCGCGATGCCACGGCCGCTCGTTCGGTGTCATCGCCCGGCTCGACCGGGCGATCCAACACTCCGAGACGGCGAGAGATACGGAGAAGCCGCAGCGTACTGGATTCCCCGCCTGCGCGGGGAACGACAGCGGAGCAAAGAGCCTTACTGGCCCCAAACTTCCTTCGCGATCTCCACCGCGAGGCCGAGCTTGGCCCACTGCTCTTCCTCGGAGAGGACGTTGCCCTCCTCCGTCGACGCAAAACCGCACTGCGGGGAGAGTGCGAGTTGCTCCAGCGGTGCGAACTTGGCGGCTTCTTCCAGACGGCGCTTGATGTCGTCCTTCTTCTCGAGCTCGCCGAACTTCGAGGTGATGACGCCGACCACGACGACCTTGTTGCCCTTGGGCAGGAAGCGTAGCGGCTCGAAGCCACCGGCGCGGTCGCTGTCGTATTCCAGGAAGTAGCCGTCGTAATTGGTGCCGGCGAGCATGGTCTCGGCAACGGGCTCGTAGCCGCCTGAAGAAATCCAGGTCGAGCGGAAATTGCCGCGGCAGACGTGGGTGGTCACCACCATGTCGGCAGGCTTCTCGGCCAGCGCATAGTTGATGATGCGCGCATAGATCTGCTGCAGGCCTTCCGGATTGTCGCCGCGCTCGCGCGCCTTCTGCAATTCGTCCGGGGAGCAGAGATAGGCCCACACGGTGTCGTCGAACTGGAGATAGCGGCAGCCGGCGTCGTAGAACGCCTTGACCGCCTTGCGGTAGGTCTTGCCGAGGTCCTCGTAGAACGCGTCCAGATCAGGATAGACGTCCTTGGAGATCGCCTTGCGGCCGCCGCGGAAGTGCAGCACCGCGGGCGACGGGATCGTCATCTTGGCGGTGACGTGGGCCTGATCGGCGGACTTCTTCAGGAAGCGGAAGTGGTCCAGCATCGGGTGATCGTCGGGGAAATCGAGCTTGTCGATCACGCGCACCGCGTCGTGGCGGGTCTCCACGCCCGCGAACTGGATGCCGGCATCAGGGTGGAACAGCTCGCAGCCGGTGAGCTTGGCCAGGAAGTCGAAATGCCACCAGGAGCGGCGGAATTCGCCGTCGGTCGCGAGCTTCAGGCCGACCGAGGCCTGCTTGTGCACGACCTTCTCGATCTCGATGTCCTCGATCTTGCGCAGATCGTCGGCCGAAATCTCCCCCTTCTCCAGCCGGCTGCGGGCTTCCTTGATCTTGGCAGGACGCAGAAGGCTGCCGACCTCGTCGGCGCGGAAGGGTGCTTTGGTTCGCTGCATGTCGTCTAACTCCCGAAATTCTCTAGTGGGCGACCGCTCCTGCGACGCCGAGGTGGCGCTCCAGGACCGACGGGTCGGCCTTCAGCGCGGCGCTCGGGGCATCGTGGACGATCGTTCCGCGCTCCAATATCACAACGCGGTCGGCGAGCCCCAGAATCTTTTGGGCGTTCTGCTCGACTATGATCGAGCAGATGCCGCCGGCCCGGGCGATGGTGCCAATCGCCTTCAACAGTTCCTCGACGATGATGGGGGCAAGGCCCTCGGTCGGCTCGTCAAGGAGAAGCACTTTCGGGTTGAGGGTCAGCGCGCGACCGATCGCCAGCATCTGCTGTTCGCCGCCGGAAAGCTGGTTGCCAAAGTTGCCCCGCCGCTCCTTCAGCCGCGGGAACATCTCGTAGACCCTCTCGACGGTCCAGGGACCTGGCTGGGCCACCGCGGTCATGTTCTCTTCCACCGTGAGCGAGCGAAAGATGTTGCGTTCCTGCGGCACCCAGCCGATGCCGGCGCGCGCCCGCTGGTCGGGCCGCAAGGCCGTGACGTCGGTTCCGGCCAGTCCGACAGTGCCGGAAAAGCGGCGGGTGACGCCGACGATGGAGTTGATCAGCGTGGTCTTGCCGGTGCCGTTGCGCCCGAGGAGCGCCAGCACCTGGCCCTCGGCGAGGCGCAGCGACATGTTGGGCAGCACCACCGCCTCGCCATAGCCGGCGCGAAGCGAGTCGATCGCGAGGATGTCAGACATTGACCGGCTCCTCGCCGAGATAGACCGCCTTGACCTGCGGATCGCGCGCGACCTGCTCGGGCGGACCTTCGGTGAGCAGCGCGCCGGAGACCAGGACGGAGATGCGATCGGCAAAGGAGAAGACGAGATCCATGTCGTGCTCGATCAGCAGCACCGTCACGTCGCGCGGCAGGCTGCCTACGACGGCGAGAATGTCGTGGCGCTCGCTCTCGGGCACGCCGGCGGCGGGCTCGTCCAGCAGCAGCACGCGCGGCTTGCCCGCGATGGCGACCGCGATCTCGAGCAGGCGCTGCTTGCCGTAAGGCAGCGTCACCGTCTGCTCGTTCATGGCGTCGAGCAGATGGAAGCGCGTGAGGAGATCGGCGATCTCGTCGTTGACGTCGTTGCGCGTCCCCATCCGCCGCCACCAGTCACCACCATGGCCGAGGCGCTCGGAGACGGCCAAGCCAATGGTTTCGAGCGGGGTCAGGTCGGGATAGAGTTGGTTGATCTGGAAGGTGCGCGACAGGCCGCGCAGCACACGCTTGTGCACGGCAAGGTCCGTGATGTCCTGGCCTTCGAGCAGGATGCGCCCCGAGTTCGGCTTGAGCACGCCGGTGAGCTGGTTGATCACCGTGGTCTTGCCGGCGCCGTTCGGGCCGATCAGCGCATGGCGGGCGCCCTGCTCGATCTTCAGGGACAGATCGCGGGTGACGCGCAGGCCGCCGAACTGCTTTTCGAGATTTTGGGTTTCGAGCGCGATGGTCATGTGTCGCTCTCCGGAACGGCAACCACGGCCTTGCGCCCGGCAATCTGCCTGATGACCAGGTTCGGCACGTACAGCATCCAGCGATGCAGGCGCTGGCGGCCGACGAGCACAATCACGACCAGCACCAGGCCGATCCAGAACTGCCAGTATTGCGGGGTGATTGTGGAGAACAATTCCTGGAGCAGGCGGAACAGCACCGCGCCAACCAGCCCGCCATAGAGATAGCCGGTGCCGCCGATCACGAGCACCAGCATCAGGTCTGCCGAGCGCTCGAAGGCGAACACGTCGAGCGACGCGATCGCGGTGGTCTGGGCGAACAGCGCGCCAGCGATGCCGGCATAGAACGCCGCCAGCGTGTAGATCGCGATCAGGCGGCGGTTGACGGGGATGCCGATGGCGGCCGCGCGCAGCGGATTGTTCTTGATGGCCCGCAATGACAGGCCGAACGGCGAATGCACGACGCGGCGGGCGAACAGGAACAACAGGAACAGAACGGCGAGCGAATAGAAGAAACCGGTCTTGCCGAACATGTCGAACGGGACTTCGCCGAAGATCGGCTGCATCTCGATGCCCTGCAGTCCGTCGGTGCCGCCGGTGATGTTGGAGAAGCGTTCGGCCAGGGCTTCCAAGAGCAGCGCGATTCCGAGTGTCACCATCAGCCGGGTGAGATCGACGCCGCGGATCACCAGGAAGCTGGTGGCGAAGCCGAGCACCATCGCGGCAAGGCCGGCGACGACAAGGGCAAGCACGGGCTCGTTGATGATGCCGTGCAGCGCAAGAAGCCCCGCCGCATAGGCGCCGACGCCGAAGAAGGCGGCATGGCCGAGCGAGACGATGCCGGCGTAGCCGAGGATCAGATCGAGCGACATCGCAAACAGCGCCAGCCGCAGGATGTCAGTCATGATTAGATAGCGGGTGGGAAATGCGAAGCCGCAGGCCAGCACGATCAGCCAGAAAGCGGCCTCGCCATAGTGCCAGCGTGCCTGGCGCTGGGCGTGATAGCCGACGTCGGAAGAAGCGCTCATCGGCGAACTCAACGCGCGGCCGTGCGGCCGAACAGGCCGTTCGGGCGCCAGATCAGGATCACGATCATCATGGTGTAGATCACGAAAGGTCCCATCTTCGGCACGTAATATTTGCCGGCGACGTCGCCGATGCCGAGCAGAAGCGAGGCCAGGAACGGGCCGGTGATCGAGGACGAGCCGCCGACGGTGACCACGATCAGGAAGTAGATCATGAATTTCAGGGGAAAGTACGGATCGAGGCCGAGAATCTCGGCGCTCAGGGCGCCGCCGAGGCCGGCGAGGCCGCAACCAAAGGCAAAGGTGAATGCGAACACCTGCGGCACGTTGATGCCGAGACCGCTCGCGGCGCGGGGATCATCGACCGCGGCGCGCAGCCGGCTGCCGAACCGCGTCCTGGCCAGCACCATCTGGAGACCGATGGTGAGCAGCCCGCAGATCACGATGATCATCAGCCGATAGCGGCCGATGCCGACGCCGAACAGGTCGAACTGGCCCTGCAGCGCGGCCGGCAGGTTGATGAACACCCGCGACGAGCCCTGGACGTAGTCGACGGCCGCGACCGACATGAACGTGAGGCCGATGGTGAACAGCACCTGGTCGAGATGGCTGCGGGCATAGAGGTGACGGTAGAGCATGCGTTCGAGCACGATGCCGATCGCCGCCGACGAGACGAAGGCAAGCGGCAGCGCGGCGAAGAACGGCCAGCCCATCCGGTTGACCAGCACCATGCAGACATAACCGCCCGCCATGGCGAACGCGCCGTGGGCGAGATTGACGAAGTTCATCAGGCCGAGCGTGACCGCAAGCCCGCAAGCGAGCACGAACAGCAGCATGCCGTAGGCAACACCGTCGAACAAATTGGTCAGGATCGAGGTCATCGGGGGTCTTGGAATATCTCATGTTTAGTCGAGGGTGGCGCTACGCCCCCTCTCCCGCTTGCGGGAGAGGGTCGGGGTGAGGGTGTCTCCACAGAGAGGCTCCCAACGAGGTCACCGGCGCTTTGCGCCGACCTCTCCCGCAAGTGGGAGAGGTGCAGCGAGTTTGCGGCGAGCTACGCAAACAACACGTCCTTATTTCTTGGTCTTGCCGAGATCCTTGACGGCCTCGAAGGTCGCGAACTCGACATTGTAGAGCTCGCCGTCGACCTTCTCGACCTTGCGGATGTAGATGTTCTGCACGATGTCGCGGGTCTCGGGGTCGATCGAGATCGGACCGCGTGGGCTTTCCCACTTCTGGCCCTTCATGGCTTCGACCAGCTTGGTGCCGTCGGTGTCGCCATTGGTCTTCTTCAGCGCCTCGTAGATCAGGTGGATGCCGTCATAGCCGCTCACCGCCATGAAGCCCGGGCGGCTGCCGAACGCCTTCTTGTAGGCCGCGACGAAATCCTTGTTCATCGCGGACGGATGCGCCGCGGAATAGAGGTGCGCGGTGACCGTGCCGAGCACAGCGTCGCCCATGTTGTTGAGGAGGTCGTCGTCGGTGACGTCGCCGGGTCCGATCACCTTGATGCCGGCCTTGTCGAGGCCACGCTCGGCATATTGCTTCATGAAGTTGCCGCCCTGGCCGGCCGGCACGAACACGAAGATCGCGTCGGGTTTGGCATCCTTCATGCGCTGAAGGAACGGTGCGAAATCGGGATTGGCGAGCGGCGTCTTCACCTCCTCGACCACCTCGCCGCCGCCGGCGGTGAAGTTCTGCTTGAAGAAGTTGAGCGCATCATTGCCCGGCGCATAGTCCGAGGTCAGCGTCGCCACCTTCTTGATGCCGTTCTTCACCGCCCAGTCGGCGATGATGGTGGAGGACTGCGCGAGCGTGAAGCTGGTGCGCACGATATAGGGCGAGCGCTCGGTGATGATGGAGGTTCCGGCCGCCATCACGACTTCGGGAATCTTGGCTTGCGTCGCGAGCGGAGCCGCCGCGAGCGCGGCCGGCGTCACGCCGAAGCCGGCGATGAAGCTGACCTTGTCGTTGACGATCAGCTCCTGCGCGGCGGTCTTGGTCTTGTCCGGAATTGCCGCGTCGTCCTTGAGGATGATCTCGATCTTCTTGCCGGCGACGGTGTCGCCCTTCTGCTGCATGTAGAGCTTGATCGCGTTCTCGATCTGCTTGCCGGTCGAGGCCTGGCCGCCGGTCATCGGCAGGATCAGGCCCACCTTCACGGTGTCCTCCGCCGTGGCGGGCGCGACGGCCGCTACGCTCGCGATGGCGGCAAATGCAGCGATTGTTGAAAACTGCCTGCGTTTGAACATCAGATGTCCCTCCCCTTCATTCCCGATCTCTTGTGCGCCGGACCGAGTGCCCGGTCCTTGCCTTGAGTTTAGCTGACGCACGCGTGATGTCGCGCGCCACATGGCGTCTTTCGCGCCCTTATTGTCAATCGGACGTTTGGCGACCACTCGGCGCAAGCCGACGTCTCGCGGCCGACGCCAGGAAGCCATGTCGGGGTTACGTCGGGGTGACCTGGGCGCACCGATTACAATCGCGACTATTTGTACGATTGTACAAATAAAATGGACCTGTCAACGAAAAAGCCCCCTCGCCGACCAAGCCACTTTGTCGCGACCCCCTTGCCGAAGTCTAGAAGCGCGGCCCGCCGGGTGGATGGAGGATTTCGTCTTTCATTTGCATAATTTGAACATTGCCGCTGCCGTCAGTTCGGTAACATGCTACCTATCTCGAATAAGTCTATTTTACCTTGTTGAAGGCTAGGCTCATGGCGCCAGCCCAACCTGGCGTCCAACGCCACTGACCTCGCGCGCGCCGGTACAATGCCCAAGTCTTTTCGATCCCTCCTGATCCTCCTCGCACTCTCCGCGGGGCTGGCCGGTTGCGGCACCATCAACGAAAAGC
The DNA here is from genome assembly GCF_023073335.1 of Bradyrhizobium sp. 21. Taxonomy (GTDB): domain Bacteria; phylum Pseudomonadota; class Alphaproteobacteria; order Rhizobiales; family Xanthobacteraceae; genus Bradyrhizobium. Next base: position 265,427 of record NZ_JADPJG010000031.1, on the reverse strand, counting down.
TCTCGGCCGGCGCGGGCGACTACGTCCCGCAATGGGCCGGCGGCCTGCCGTCGGACGCTCCGCCGCGGGCCGGCACGCCGCAATATGATGCCTACATGAAGGAGCGCGAGCGCAAGCGGCTGATGCCGGCGGCCGATCGCGAGAAGGAAGAGCAGGCAGAGAAGGGCGCCACGGGCCCGGCTTCCGGCACCGCGGTGCGCTGACGGAGCGAGATGGCGAATAGGGAGTGGCGGATAAGGTCCGTTTTATATTCGCCACCCGCCACTCACCATTCGCTAATCCATGAACACCACGGTCTTGCGGCCGTTGAGGATGACGCGGTCGTCGAGGTGGTAGCGGATCGCACGCGCCAGCACGCGACGCTCGATGTCGCGCCCCTTTCGGACGAGATCTTCCGGCGTGTCGCGGTGGCTGATGCGCTCGACGTCCTGGTCGATAATCGGGCCCTCGTCGAGGTCACGCGTGACGTAATGGGCGGTGGCGCCGATCAGCTTGACGCCGCGCTCATGGGCCTGGTGATAGGGTTTTGCACCCTTGAAGCCGGGCAGGAACGAGTGGTGGATGTTGATGCAGCGCCCCGACAATTCTGCCGAGAGATCATCCGACAGGATCTGCATGTAGCGGGCGAGCACGACGAGATCGGTGCCGGTTTTCGCGACGAGATCGAGGATCTGCGCCTCCTGCTCGCGCTTGGTTTCCTTGGTAACGGGCAGATGGTGGAACGGGATGCCGCCGAAATCGAGCCCGTCATAGACCTCGCGCGGATGGTTGGAGACGATCGCCGCAAGCGTCATCGGCAGCTCGCGGGTACGCCAGCGGTAGAGGATGTCGACCAGGCAGTGGTCGGACTTCGACACCAGCAGCATCACCTTGCGATGCGCGGCGCGGTCGCGCATCTGCCACTCCATGCCGAAACGCTCGGCGATCGCGGCAAAGCCGGTCTGGAGCGCCGACAGCTCCACGGCGAGATCGGCCGCGGTGAACACCACCCGCATGAAGAACTTCTTGGTCTCGACGTCGTCGAACTGCTGGGCGTCGAGAATGTTCTGTCCGTTATGGGCCAGGAAGGTCGACACCGCCGAGACGATGCCGGGGCGATCCGGACAGGACAGGGTCAGGACATATTGATGATCGGGCATGGGCCTTGATGAAGGTTTGGGCAAAGGGTGCGGAACGACCTGCGATTTGCGCCCTGCTCTATCACCGACCCCACCCTTGCGCCAATCCCGCACGCGGAGTCAGGATGAACGTACCATTGCGATTGACTGACCGGAGCACACTCATGGCCGACCGCTTGAACGGCACCCGCATCCTGATCCTGGAAACGCGCGAGGAGGCGCAGTTTTCGAAGCTTCTGGCCGAGCAAGGCGCCGAGGTCGTGCAATGCCCGATGTTCACGATCGAGGATGCGCCGGACCCCGCCCCGGTCGAGGCCTGGATTCGCCGCGCTATCGACAAGCCGTTCGACGACCTCGTGCTGATGACCGGCGAAGGACTGCGGCGGATCATGAAGCTCGGGCGCACCCGCGGGCTCGACCAGGCTCTCGTGGCGTCGCTTGCCAAATCGCGAAAATTCACCCGCGGCCCCAAGCCGGGCAAGGCGCTGCGCGAGAACGGACTCGAGGCGCAGCAGACCACGGAGAAGCCGACCACCGAGGGCGTGATCGAGATGCTGGGCAAGCTCGATCTGAAAGGGCATCGCCTCGGCCTCCAGCTCTATCCCGACAAGGATCACAGCACACTGACCGGCGCACTCGCCGCGCAAGGCGCCGAAGTCGATACCGTGCTGCCTTATGTCTACGATACCAAGGCAGCGGATGCCAACATCGTCGCCGCCATCGACGACATGGCGCACGGACGAATCGATTCCATCGCGCTGACCAATCTCGGCCAGGTCCGCCGCCTGATCGAGGCCGCGAAAGCGCATGGCAGCGAAGCGAAGCTGCGTACGGGATTCGAACGGACGCTGATTGCCTCGGTGGGCCCGGCGGTCTCCGGCGAGCTCGCCGCGCACGGCCTGCGCACCGACGTCTTGCCGGCGGACGAAGCCTATTTCATGCGGCCGCTGATCTCGGCGATGGCTGCGGCGCTGGCGGAACGAAAGCAGCAAACCACGGCGAGCTAGGAGCCGAGCGCAGAGGCAGCCTGCGGCGGCTCCGATTGACACGACCTTCACCAGCGCTACGTTGCCGGACGCAAACGAGAAACACCGAGGGAAGGGTATCGCCGTGATCCGCGTCATCACGTCTTGAGCACAGGCGCACGACCTTCCGCACTCGCGCCATTCCGGATCCGCAACTATCGCTTCCAGTGGCCATCCGACCTGCTCACCTCCTGGGCGTTCGAGATCGAGACGCTGGTGCTCGGCTGGTACATCCTGGTCGAGACAGGATCGGTATTGCTGCTGACCATCCTCGCGTCGCTGCAATATGTCGGAACGCTGGTTGCACCGGCACTCGGGATGATCGGCGACCGCATGGGTCATCGCGATCTCCTTGTCGTGCTCCGCCTCACCTATACGGCGCTCGCCTCGACCATCATGGCGCTCGCGTTGACCGGCCGTCTGGCACCGCTCAACGTCATGATCATCGTGGCGATCATGGGCCTGATCCGCTCCTCCGATCTCGGCATTCGCAGCGCGCTGCTCGCCGACATCATGCCGGCCGAGCGGCTAGTGGGCGCAATCGGACTGTCACGCACGACCCAGGATAGCGCGCGCATCGCCGGAGCGCTGACCGGAGCCGGACTGTTTGCCGCGCTCGGCATTGGGCTCGTCTATGCGGCGGTCGCGAGCCTCTACCTCGCGGCCGCGATCCTCATGTCCTGCCTGACCCGGCCAAAACGGACTGTCACCACCAGCGATCTACCGGCCAACGGCCACGCAGTACTGCGGCTGCTGGGCGACCTCAAGGAGGGGATCGTCTATGCCTGGAGCGGTCCGGGAATGCGCGCGGCGCTGTGCGTCGCCTTCCTGGCCAATCTCACCGCCTTTCCCTTCACCGGCGGATTGTTGCCCTACATCGCGCGCGAGATCTTCCATACTGACCAGACTGGCCTCGGTTATCTCTCGGCGAGCTTCGCCGTCGGCTCGCTGATCGGCTCGATCACGCTCAGCCTCGTCGGCGGACTGCGCATTGCCCGGCTTCTGATCGGCGCGACGCTGGCCTGGTACGCCATGCTGCTGGTGTTCGTCGAGATCAGGACCATTCCGGTCGCGATGGCCTGCCTCGTGCTCGCCGGCATCGCCCAGAGCATGTCGATGATCTCGGCGGCCGTGATCCTGATGCGCACCGCCAGCGCACATCTGCGCGGCCGCGTCATGGGCGTGCGCATGATGGTGATCTACGGCTTGCCGATCGGATTGCTCGCGGCCGGCAGCCTGATCGACATCATCGGCTATTCCGCGACGGGTTCGCTCTATGCCGCCGCGGGCTTCATCGCCATGCTGGCGATCTCGATCCGCTGGCGCGCCGACCTCTGGCCGCTGCACGCACCCGCTAATGCGCGGTAGGGGAATGTCGCAGGACTTCCGCGTCGGGCCAGCAGCAGACTTCATGGTCTGCAAACCCTAGTTCTCGGAGGGCTGCCAACTCATGGCGCCTTTGTGCTACCTTAGCGGGCATGTCACCCTTCAGCATTCGTCATCTCCAACGCTGCGATCGTTGTTTTGATTGCGTATCTCAATATGAAATCGCGAAATCTGCCGCGGCACAAAACGAGCGAGGACTTTGCAGGCGATGGCTGTGTCAGAAGAAAGATTACCCGCTGGCGGCTTTGCTCATCTGGTCCCGGAAATGGATGTGTTCGACCTGCATCAGAGCATAACGTTCTGGTGTGATATCCTCGGCTTCCGGATCGCTTATCAGCGGCCTGAAAGTCAATTCGTGTACTTGGAGTTTCAGGGTGCGCAGGTCATGCTCAGACAGCACAGTGGTCATTGGCAAACTGGTGTTTTGGACCGACCACTGGGGCGCGGTATCAACTTCCAAATCTTTGTCGGCTCCGTCGCGCCACTTCTCGACGCTTTAAAGAATGCAGAATGGCCGCTCTACAGGGAATGTCACGATGCCTGGTATCGGATTGCCGGTGAGGAGCGAGGCAACAGGCAGTTTTTGGTGCAGGACCCCGACGGCTACCTTCTGCGCTTCGCGCAAGACTTGGGAAAAAGATAGCTTTCAACCGAGCAATCCCACTTGGGGGGTGACCGCTCGGGGTCAAAAGCAGTCGATGAGGACCGAGCGGTGCGACTTCGGCTTAAGCGTCTGAAGCCCACTTTATGAGTACACGCCCTAGTCTCCATACCCACGCAGCCGATCGATATCCAAGATCGTCACCCCGCCATATTCGAGCCGGAGCAAGCCCTCCTTCTCCAGCCTGTTCAGCGCGCGATTGGCATTCTGCCGGGACATGCCGGAGAGCGCGCCGATCTCCTCCTGGGTGATCTCCAGATGCGCGGTCGATTCCGGATAGAGGATCGGGTTGAACAGCGAGGCGATGCTGCGGGCGAGGCGCGCGGTGGCATCGAGCGTGCGGTTGACCTCGAGCATGCCGATGAACTGGCCGAGCCGCTCGTTGAGCTGGCGTACCAGGAAGCGGTTGAAGCCGACGCTGTTCTCGAACAGCCACATGAAGGCGCTGCGCTCCATCAGCGCGATGCGGCTGTTGCGCAGCGCGACCACGTCATAGCGGCGCGGCTCGTTCTTGAGCACGCTGCCTTCGCCGAACCAGGCCCCGGCCGTCAATCCGGCAAGGCTGGTCTCCTTGCCGTCGCGCGAGACCCCGCCCATCCGGGCCAGGCCAAAGACCATGCCGGCCCAGTAATCGAACGTGTCGCCGCGCATGAACACGGTCTCGCCGGTGCCGAACGACCGCTCCGTGATCCCGGTACGCGCGACCTCGATCTCCGCTTGCGTGAGCTCGCGCGACCAGGCGGCGACGCGCTTCAGTTGATCCTCTGAAATCATGATCCCGAAGCCAGCCGCACCGTACGTCACTCCTTCTGCTGCAATGCAGCATGCTTGTTTCGACCACCATCCGACGAAAGACGGAGGCTGCTATCGCCCGAAAACTTTGTCGCAGAATTGTCAGCCGGGAGACATTTCTAAATAGCGCTTTCCCCTATTGAGGACCACCTTGGACGATGCGGCTTTTGATCCCAAAGGGGAACGAGAGTGGCGCGGCTCGGTCGGGACCATCTGCTGCATGGCCTGACCGGCACAGCCGTACTAGGATCGCCCAAGAGAAACGGACGAAGAGCGCCACTGAATGCGCCATCACCGGGAGGGATTCGTTTGGTGGCTACCAGTCTTGAAGTGCGCGGCGTGTCCTTGCGATTCGGCGGCGTTCGTGCACTGACCGATGTCGGCTTCGCCATCAGGGAAGGCGAGCTGTTCTCGATCATCGGTCCTAACGGCGCCGGCAAGACCTCGATCGTGAACTGCATTTCCGGCCGCTACAAGCCGACCGAAGGCCAGCTGTTCTACCGGGGCCGCGACATCACCGGCCTGACGCCCAATGCGCGCGCTTCGCTCGGCATCGGCCGCACCTTCCAGAACCTGGCGCTATTCCACCATATGAGCGTGCTCGACAACATCATGGTCGGCCGCCATCACCTGTTGAAGAACAATTTCCTCACGGGCTCGCTGTACTGGCTCACCGGTGCGCGCAAGGAAGAGCTCGAGCATCGCCGCAAGGTTGAGGAGATCATCGACTTCCTCGACCTGCAGTCTGTGCGAAAAGCGCCAGCTGGCACCCTCTCCTACGGCCTGCGCAAGCGCGTGGAGCTGGCGCGCGCCATGGCCCTGGAACCGCGTCTCATTCTCCTTGACGAGCCCATGGCCGGCATGAACTTCGAGGAAAAGGAGGACATGGCCCGCTACATCGTCGACCTCAACGAGGAGTTCGGGATGACGGTGGTGATGATCGAGCACGACATGGGCGTGGTGATGGATATCTCCCACCGCGTCATGGTGCTGGATTTCGGCCGCAAGATCGCCGAGGGCGATCCGGCCGCCGTGCTCGCCGATCCCCACGTCAGGCGCGCCTATCTCGGCGAGGAGGACGAGGTGCTGGTCGATCCCGACGATGCCTCGCCGGCGCAGGAGAGCGCGGCATGATGGATTACGCGGGCCGCGTCGCGCAGGCCGACACCTATCCGAAGATGCTCCGGCTCAACGCGAAGGAGTACGGCAACGAGATCGCGTTGCGCGAAAAGGATCTCGGGCTCTGGCGCCCCTTCACCTGGAATGACTACCACACCCGCGTGCGCGACTTTGCACTCGGCCTCGTCGAATTGGGCTTGGGGCGCGAGGATGTCGTCGGCATCATCGGCGACAACCGGCCGGACTGGGTCGCTGCGGAAATTGCGACTCACGCGATTGGTGGCCTCAGCCTCGGGCTCTATCGCGACGTGCTGGATGAAGAGGCCGCCTATCTCCTCACCTATGGCGAGGCCCAGCTCGTCTTCGCCGAGGACGAGGAGCAGGTCGACAAGCTGCTTGCGCTGGCCGAGCGCGTGCCGCGGCTCAAGCACATCATCTATTCCGATCCGCGCGGCATGCGGAAATATGACGACCCGCGGCTGATGTCGGCCGAGAAATTCGCCGAGCTCGGCCGCGCTCGCGCCACGCGCGAGCCCGAGCTTTACGACCGGCTCGTCGATGCCACCAAGGGCGAGGACGTCGCGATTCTCTGCACCACGTCGGGCACCACCTCGCACCCGAAGCTTGCGATGCTCGCCGCCGGCCGCGTGCTCGGCCATTGCGCGACCTACCTCTCTTTCGACCCGAAAGGGCCGGACGACGAATACGTCTCGGTGCTTCCACTACCGTGGATCATGGAGCAGGTCTATGTGCTCGGCAAAGGCCTGCTCTGCCGGATGAAGATCAACTTCGTCGAGGAGCCCGAAACCATGATGAACGATCTGCGCGAGATCGCGCCGACGTTTGTCCTGTTTGCACCGCGCGTCTGGGAATCGATCGCAGCCGACGTCCGCGCCAGGGTGATGGACGCGACGCCGTACAAGCAATACCTGTTCGACATCGGCATGAAGTCGGGTCTCACCGCGCTCGCAGACGGCAAGCGTTCCGGCTTTGCCGACGCGATCCTGTTCCGCGCACTGCGCGACCGCCTCGGCTTCACCCGCCTGCGTTCGGCCGCGACCGGCGGCGCTGCGCTGGGGCCCGAGACCTTCAAGTTCTTCCAGGCCATGGGCGTGCCGTTGCGCACACTCTACGGCCAGACTGAGCTGTTAGGTGCCTATACGCTGCATCCCGAGGGCAAGGTTGATCCTGATACCACCGGCGTGCCGATGGCCGGCAGCGTCGAGATCCGAATCGACAATGCCGACGTCCACGGCGTCGGCGAGATCGTGGTGCGGCATCCCAACATGTTCCTCGGCTACTACAAGAATCCGGAGGCAAGCGTCGCCGACATCAGGGACGGCTGGATGCTGTCCGGTGACGCCGGCTATTTCAACGCCAACCGCCAGCTCGTCGTCATCGACCGCATCAAGGATCTGGCGGAGACCTCGCGCGGCGAGCGCTTCTCGCCGCAGTTCATCGAGAACAAGCTGAAGTTCTCGCCCTATATCGCCGAGGCCGTGGTGTTGGGGGCCGGCCGTGATGCACTCGCGGCGATGATCTGCATCCGCTACTCCATCATCTCGAAATGGGCCGAGAAGAACCGGCTCTCCTTTACGACCTACAGCGATCTCGCCTCGCGGCCCGAGGTCTACGCGCTGCTCCGGAAGGAGGTGGAGACCGTCAACGTCACGCTGCCGCCGGCGCAGCGCATCTCCCGCTTCCTGCTGCTCTACAAGGAGCTCGACGCCGACGACGGCGAGCTCACCCGCACGCGAAAAGTGCGCCGCAGTGTCATCAACGAAAAATACGAAGGCATCATCGACGCGATCTACCGCGGCGACGCCGACATCCCCGTCGACACCGTGATCCGTTTCCAGGACGGCACCACGCAGCGCGTGCGAACGACGCTGCGGGTGGTGGATCTGGGTGGACCGCGGCAGCTCGCGGAGGCCGCGGAGTGAGCACGCTTCCGATACAGAGTGCGTTGCCGATCGATGACCCCTCTTCCCCGCCAGCGGGGAGAGGCGAAGGACACCATATCCCATGAACACCGCCTTCCTCATTCAGCTCCTGGTCAACGGCCTCGTGGTCGGCACGCTCTATGGCGTGGTCGCGATGTCGTTCGTGCTGATCTATAAGGCGACGCAGGTCGTCAATTTCGCGCAAGGCGAGCTCTTGCTGGTCGGCGCCTGGGTATGCTGGGCGCTGCTCGCGAAATACCAGGTGCCGTTCTGGATCGGCATGCCGATGACGCTGGTGTTCATGTTCATGTTCGGCATCGCGATCCAGGTCCTGATCCTGAGACCGATGATCGGCGAGCCCATCATCTCGGTCATCATGGTGACGATCGGCCTGTCCACCGTGCTGCAGGCGACGCTGAAATGGATGTTCGGCGTCAATCCGCAGCCGTTCCCGCGCGTGTTCGAAAGCCAGTCGGTCAGCCTGTTTGGGCTCCAGATCCAGACCGTCTATATCATGAGCCTCGTGGTGTCGGTGGCGATGATGATCGGCATGGCCTGGTTCTTCCGCGTCTCCAAATACGGCCTTGCGATGCGCGCCACCGCGTTCAACCAGCAGGTGGCGCAATCGCTCGGCATTTCCGTCAAGAGCGTGTTCGCAATGGCCTGGGCGATCTCGGCGACAGTCTCGGCGGTCGCGGGCATCGTGGTCGCCGTGGTGAACGGCGTGTCCTCGGGACTGGCCGGCTATGGCATCAAGGTGTTTCCGGCGGCGATCCTCGGCGGGCTCGATTCCGTCGGCGGCGCCGTGCTCGGCGGCATCATCATCGGGCTGCTCGAGAACATCGCGCAATATGTCGACAGCGAATATCTGCACTGGGGCAATCTCTACGAGATCGCGCCGTTCTACGTCCTCATCATCGTGCTGATGATCAAGCCCTATGGCCTGTTCGGCACCCACGACATCGAGCGGATCTGATTCATGGCCGGCCCTGCCCTCATCCCTGCTGGTGACTTCCGCACCTCTTATGCGGCGGACACCACGATCTTTCCGACCACGACCAGCCGCAACTTTGCGATCGCCGGCGTGCTGGTGCTCTGCCTCGTGCCGCAAGTCCTTGGCGGATACTGGCTCAGCATCCTGATCCAGATCGGCATCTTTTCGATCGCGGCCCTCGGGCTGAATATCCTGGTCGGCTTCACCGGCCAGATCTCGATCGGGCACGCCGCTTTCTTCCTGCTCGGCGCTTTTACCTCGGCCTACATCTCGAACAACGCACCGATCCCGGTGTTCTTCGCGATCCCGCTCGCGGGCGTTGTCACCGCGCTGGTCGGCCTTGTCTTCGGCATCCCGGCGGCGCGACTGAAGGGGCTCTACCTCGTCATCGCGACGCTCGCGGCGCAATACATCCTGCTCGATTTCTTCTCCCGCGCGGAGTGGTTCACCGGCGGGTCGGTGCCGGCCAGCGCCAATCCGTTCTCGATCTTCGGCTACGCGCTCCGCGGTGACAGGCAATATTTCTATGTCGTGCTCGCCTATGTGATCGCGAGCTACATCCTCGTCACCAATTTGATGCGCACGCGCGACGGCCGCGCACTGGTGGCGATCCGCGACCATTACCTCTCCGCGGAGATCATGGGCATCAACCTCACCAAATACCGCACGCTGTCGTTCGGCCTCGCCGCCTTCTTCGCCGGCATCGCCGGCGCGCTCTATGCGCACTACCAGCTCGTGGTGTCGCAGGAGGGTTTCGGCATCGAGCGCTCGATCCTGTTCCTCGCCATGATCATCATCGGCGGCACCGGTTCGATCATGGGCACGCTGATGGGCACCGCCTTCGTCGTGCTGCTGCCGGAGTCGATGGAACTCCTCAGCGTCTACCTGAAGGGCGGCGCGATCGACAAGGCGCTCTCTCTCAACAACAATATCACCTTCCTGCGCGAGATCGCGATCGGGGCGATCATCATCGTGTTCCTGATGTTCGAGCCGGACGGGCTCGCGCATCGCTGGCGGCAGATCAAGACGTACTGGAAACTCTACCCGTTCTCGCATTGAGCGCGGCTACTCTCTAACCAACAAATAAACAGGAGGAGGCAACCAATGAAGACAAAATCCCTTTTGAGCACCGCATCGCTGGCGCTGACGCTCGCCGTAGGCTCGGCAGGCGCGCAGGCGCAGATCGCGATCGGGCATCTCGCCGATTATTCCGGCGGCACCTCCGACGTCGGCACGCCCTACGGCCAGGCCGTCGCCGACACCTTCGCGTGGGTCAACAAGAACGGCGGCGTCGGCGGCAAGCAGCTCAGCGTCGACACCAACGACTACGGCTACCAGGTGCCGAAGGCGATCGCGCTGTACAAGAAGTGGTCGGCGCCGGACAGCAAGGTCGCAGCGATCATGGGCTGGGGCACCGCCGACACCGAGGCGCTGACCGGCTTCCTCGCGCAGGACAAGATCCCCGATCTCTCGGGCTCCTACGCCGCCGCCCTCACCGATCCCGAAGGCGTCAGCGGCAAGGCCAAGCCCGCGCCCTATAATTTCTTCTATGGCCCGAGCTATTCGGACTCGCTGCGCGCGATGCTGATGTGGGCCGCCGAGGACTGGAAGGCCAAAGGCAAGTCCGGCAAGCCGAAATTCGTCCATATGGGCGCCAACCACCCCTATCCGAACGCGCCGAAGGCCGCCGGCGAAGCCATGGCGCAGGAGCTCGGCTTCGAGGTTTTGCCGCCGCTGGTGTTTGCGCTGGCGCCGGGTGACTACAGCGCGCAGTGCCTGAGCCTGAAATCCTCGGGCGCCAACTACGCCTATCTCGGCAACACCGCGGCTTCCAACATCTCCGTCATGAAGGCTTGCAAGACTGCCGGCGTCGAGATCCAGTTCATGGGCAATGTCTGGGGCATGGACGAGAACGCCGCCAAGACGGCCGGAGATGCCGCCGACGGCGTGATCTTCCCGCTGCGCACCGCGGTGAGTTGGGGTGGCGATGCGCCCGGCATGAAGACGGTGATGGAGATCTCCAAGATGTCCGACCCCACCGGCAAGGTCTATCGCCCGGTGCACTACATCGCGGCCGTCTGCTCGGCGCTCTACATGAAGGAAGCGCTCGACTGGGCCGCCAAGAACGGCGGCGCCACCGGCGACAACGTCGTGAAGGGTTTCTACCAGAAGAAGGATTGGGTGCCGGCCGGTATGGAAGGCGTCTGCAATCCCTCGACCTGGACCGACAAGGACCACCGCGGCACGCTGAAGGTCGATCTCTACCGCACCAGGATCGCGGGCGCGACCGACGGCGACCTCAACGACCTCATGACCAAGGGCACGATCAAGCTCGAGAAGGTCAAGACCGTCGAGCTGCCGCGCAAGGCGGAATTGCTGGGCTGGTGAGCCTGGCCTTCACCACACACACAACTGTCATCCCCCGCCTTGTGCGCATCGCGCACTGGAGCGGGGGATCCAGTACGCCGCGGCTTATCGAGGAACGTTCAGCGCCCCTGGAATACTGGGTCGCCCGGTCAAGCCGGGCGACAGCAGCGGAGAATGAAGAAGCATGACCCAAACCGCCGAAGCGATTCACCCCACTCCTACCGTCGTGCCGGCTCCTCCCCTCCTCGCCGTGCGCAACATCGAGGTCGTCTATGACGACGTGATCCTGGTGCTGCGCGGTCTCAGCCTCGACGTGCCCAAGGGCGCGATCGTGGCGCTGTTAGGGGCCAACGGCGCTGGCAAGTCGACGACGCTGAAGGCGATCTCGGGGCTGCTCAAGACCGAGGACGGCGAAGTCACGCGCGGCGAGATCCTGTTCGAGGGCTCCGCAATCGCCGGCATCGATCCCGACAAGATCGTGCGCCGCGGCATCTTCCAGGTGATGGAGGGCCGGCGCATCGTCGCCGACATGACCTCGCTGGAAAACCTCAAGCTTGGCGCCTTCACCCGCAGGGACCGCGGGGTCGATGCCGATCTCGACATGGTCTTCAACTATTTCCCGCGCCTCAAGGAGCGCACCGGGCTTGCCGGCTATCTCTCCGGCGGCGAGCAGCAGATGCTGGCGATCGGCCGCGCGCTGATGGCGCGTCCGAAGATGATCCTGATGGACGAGCCGTCGATGGGCCTGTCGCCGCTGCTGGTGAAAGAGGTGTTCTCGATCATCCAGAAGATCAACCGCGACCTCGGCGTTACCATCCTGCTGGTCGAGCAGAACGCGCGCGCCGCGTTGTCGGTCGCGAGCCACGGCTACATCATGGAGCAGGGCAAGGTTGTGCTCGACGGCACCGCGGACGAATTGCGCGACAACGAGGACGTCAAGGAATTCTATCTCGGCGGCGCCGGCGACCAGCGCAAGAGCTTCAAGAACCTCAAGAGTTTCAAGCGGCGCAAAAGGTGGCTCTGAGTTCTAGCCCAGCACCTGCTCCGCTTCCGCGACTGCGCAGAGAACATGATAGAATGACGACGCAGGAATGGTGTCGATCAGCGATTTGCCGTCGCGATCGAACTGGTCGTACCAGCCGCCCTTCACGGGATGGCTGAGGTAATGCCGTTCGAGCCGCACCAGCGCCATGCGCGCCTCGTCCGCCGCGCCCGCCTCGCCGGATTCGGCCTGCGCGATCCAAGCCTTTGCAATCTCGGTCTGAGGCCACAGCCGGCGCGTGCTGCGGCGGATGTTGCCGGCATCGTCGCCCTCGTCGATCAGGCAGCCGGTGGCCCCGTCGCGATAGCGCAGCGCGGTCGTCAGCAGTTCGGCGCGCCGCTGCCCGGTCGGGCATCCCGTGATACGTTCGAATCCCTTCAGCAGCCAGACCCATTCCGCCTGGTGACCTGGCTCAACGCTGACCGGTGCGATCTTCGACCAGTCCTCCTCGAAATATTCGCCGAGCGCGCGCGTCTGCTTGTCGTAGAGATTGGCGAGGAACAGCGCGAAGAACTCGCCGGCGCGGTTCTGGAACGACAAATCGTGGGTCGCGTCGAAGCAGGCGATCATTGCCTCGAACAGATGCATATGCGGGTTCTGCCGGCGCGGCAGCGAAACCGGCAGGCCTTCGTGGACGCCGCCATGCGGCGAACGCAAACGACCGTCGAGGAAGGCGAGCAGGGCGTCGATCTCGGCGCGAATTTGCGCGTCCTGGTCGAGCGCATAGACGGCCGCCAGCGCAAACAGGATGAAAGCGTGGTCGTAGGCATCGCGCCGGCCGTCCAGCACCGTGCCCTCCGGCGTCAGCCGGTGCACGTAGCCGGGCCGGCCGTCGGGCGCCTTCGCCTTGGCCAGCAGATGCTCCAGCCCCTTCAGTGCGATGGCGCGCCCCGCAGGATACCAGCCCATCTGCGCGGCCTTGGCATAGCAATAGATCTGGCGGGCCTGCACGAACACGCGCCGCGGCGCGGCCACATCCGCCATGCCGTCACGGCGCAGCCGATCGATGAAACCACCCGCGCCATGGTCCCAGCCGACCGTCGACCACAACGGCAGCGCCTCGTCGATCATGCGGCGCTTCAGGCGCGGGACGACATCCGCTGCCTCGTCCGTCGCAATGAGTCCTTCGTCCGCCATCGCGTCCTCTTCAAACCTCGCCAATGGCCGTCTGATAGCCATGCCGGCGGCGGCACGCAACGGACGCCAACCCGGAAAGATCAGCCATGACCGCCCATTACGACGCCCTCGAGACGCGCGAGCAAGCCGCGCGCGAGGCCGATCTGTTCTCTCGCCTGCCCGGCGTGCTGCGCAGTGCGATGACCGCGCCCACCTATGCCGACCGGCTGAAAGGCGTCGATCCGGCCGCCGTGACCTCCAGGGCAGCCCTCGCCGGCCTGCCGGTGCTGCGCAAGTCGGAACTGCCGGCCCTGCACAAGGCCTCCATGCCCTTCGGCGGCTTCGTCGCCGCTGCGCCCGGCTCGTTCGCCCGCCTCTTTACGTCCCCAGGGCCGATTTTCGAGCCGGAGGGGCGACAGGCCGACCCTTGGCGCGGCGCGCGGGCGCTGTTCGCGGCCGGGTTCCGGCCCGATGACATCGTGCTCAACACCTTCAGCTACCATCTCACCCCCGGCGGCTTCATCTTCGATGCGTCGGCGCGCGCGCTCGGCTGCGCCGTTATCCCCGCAGGTCCTGGGAACACCGAGCAGCAATTCGAGCTGATCGAGGCCTATCGTCCCGTCGGCTACAGCGGCACGCCGGACTTCCTGAAGATATTGCTCGATGCTGCCGCAAGCTCGGGCCGCGACGTCTCCTCAATCAAGCGCGCGCTGGTCTCGGGCGCGGCATTCCCGCCCTCGCTCCAGGCGGAGATCAAGTCCCGCGGCATCGATGCCCACCAGGCCTTCGGCACCGCCGATCTCGGCATCATCGCCTTCGAGACCGGGGCGCACGAGGGCATGGTCGTCAACGAGGATCTGATCATGGAGATCGTCAAGCCCGGCACCGGCGAGCCCGTGGCACCGGGCGATGTCGGCGAGATCGTCGTGACCTCGCTCGACCCGCACCATCCCTGGATCCGGCTCGCGCTCGGCGACCTCACCGCGGCGCTGCCGGGCACCAGCCCCTGCGGCCGCACCAACATGCGCATCAAGGGCTGGATGGGGCGCGCGGACCAGACCACCAAGGTCAAGGGCATGTTCGTCCGCCCCGAGCAGGTTGCCGAGATCGGCAAGCGTCATTCCGCGCTTGGAAGACTGCGCCTCGTCGTCACGCGCCGGGGCGAGGCCGATACAATGACGCTGAAAGCGGAGACGGCTGCCGCGAACGATGCATTGCGCGAGGAGATTGCCGGCACCTTGCGCGCGGTGACGAAACTCGGAGGCGACGTTGAATTGGTGCAGCCCGGCGCGCTGCCGAACGACGGCAAGGTGATCGCGGACGAGCGGTAAGTTCAGCCGCCCTCGACAGCCTGCGATTGCAGAGATGTGCACGGTCGGACCCCAGCAGTAATAGGTCTACAACGCCTCCAGCAGCGCGTTCACGGCGGGCTGCTCGTTGATGTTGATGCCGGTGTTGATCAGGGCCGAGGCGCGATGCCCCGGGCGCAGGAACCTTGCATCGTCCCTGTCGCTCCCGTATTACCAACCTTGCCGCGATATGGCCCGAAATGGCCCTTTCTGGACCCTAAAACGTGCTTGAACGATCCCTCGTCACCATCGCCGAGACCGAGACCATTGAGGAAGCCTTCCGGCGCCTGAATGCGAACATGCTCGGTATCCTGTTCGCGCAGGACGCGACCGGACGAATCGTCGGCGCGGTGACCGACGGCGACATCCGCAGGCGCATGCTGACCGGCACCACGATTCAGGACCGGGTTGACGCCTGCATCAATCGCAACTTCGTCTGGGCGAGAGCCGGCGGGCCGCGCGAGCAGATTCTCAAGCTGCTCGATCAGCGCGTGCACGTGGTGCCGATCCTCGATGGCGAGGGACGGCTGGTCGACGTGTTCAGCCGCGAGCTGTTCAACCTGTCGGAAGAGAGCGAAGTGTTCGCGCGCGCGCGCTCGCCGGTGCGGATCAGCTTCTCGGGCGGCGGCACCGACCTGACGCATTATTTCGTGGCAAATGACGGCGGCGCCGTCATCAACGCCACGATCAAGATGTACGCTCACGCGACGCTGCGGCGCCGGAGCGATCCCAGCATCCGGATCTACTCGCATGATTTCCGCTCCACGATCGAGGCGGACGATCTCGCGGAACTTGGCACGGGCGGAGATCTCGCACTGATCAAGTCGGTGGTACGCCTGATCAAGCCGACCTACGGATTCGAGCTCGAAGTGTCCGCCGACTTCCCGGTCGGCTCCGGACTGGGCGGCTCGGCAGTGGTCTCGTCCGCCATCATCGGCTGCTTCAACGAATTCCGCGGCGACCAGTGGGACCGTCACGAGGTTGCCGAGATGGCGTTCCAGGCCGAGCGGCTGATGCTCAACATTCCCGGCGGCTGGCAGGATCAGTACGCCACCGTATTCGGCGGCTTCAATCACATGGAGTTCTTCTCCGACCAGAACACGATCGTGCCGCTTCGTCTCGATCCCAACATCATCGCCGAGCTCGAGGAGAGCCTGGTGCTCTGCTACGCCGGCTCGGGCCGCGATTCCGGCACCATCCACCGCGACCAGAAGGCCCAGCACGAGACCAGCGACGCCGTCGCCGCCGCCGCCAAGCAGAAGGAAGTGACGCGCGACATCCGGCGGCATCTGCTGCGCGGCCAGTTACTGGAATGCGGCCGGCTGATCGACGACGCCTGGCACGCCAAGCGGAAGCTAAGCTCGAAGATCTCGTCCGACGCAATCGACGCGATCTACGATTTCGCCAAACAGCACGGCGCGGTCGGTGGCAAGCTGCTGGGCGCCGGCGGCGGCGGCTACTTCATGTTCTTCGTGCGTCCGTTCGAGCGCTACCAGCTCATTGCCGCATTGGAACAACAGGGGCACAGCTGTTCGCGCATCATGTTCGAAGAGAACGGGCTGCGGACGTGGAAGTCGCGCTTTCCCGCGCGTTTCGCCTGACGATATGAGACGAGAATGTTGATGACATCGCCCAAACAGCCTGCCCCGGTCCGCATCGGCAACCGTCTACTGGGCGATGGCGAACCCTGCTACGTCATCGCCGAGATCGGCAACAACCACAATGGCGACTTCGATCGCGCCATTGCGCTGGTCGATGCCGCGGTCGCGGCCGGTGCCGATTGCGCCAAGTTCCAGATGCGCAAGCTCGACGAGGTCTATCGTGCTTCGAGCCTGTCCGGGAAGGACGACGACCTCGCCGTCGAATACACGCTCGATCTGCTGCGCCGCTTCGAGCTCCCGACCGCGCAGCAGAAGAAGATCGCCGAATACTGCGCAACGAAGGGTATCGAGTATCTCTGCACGCCCTGGGACGCAAAGAGCGTCGCCGTGCTCGAAGGGTTCGGCGTGCAGGCCTACAAGGTCGCCTCCGCCGACCTCACCAACCTGCCGCTGCTTGCGTGCCTTGCCGCCACCGCCAAGACGCTGATCGTCTCGACCGGCATGAGCACGACGGACGAGATCAAGACCGCGGCGAAATTCCTCGACGACCGCGAAGCGAGCTACGTGCTGCTGCACTGCCAGAGCACCTATCCGGCCGCGCTCCACAACATCCATCTGCGTTTCATGGAAACGCTGCGCGAGATCCATCCGGTCGTCGGTTATTCGGGCCACGAGCGCGGTGTTGCCGTTTCGACGGCCGCGGTGGCGCTCGGCGCCGTCGTCATCGAACGCCACATCACGCTCGACCGCGAGATGGAAGGTCCGGACCATGCCGCGAGCCTGGAGCCGGAGGAATTCAGGACGCTGGTCTCGGGCATCCGCGAGGTGGAGGCGGCGCGCGGCGAGAAACTGGCCGAGCGCGCGCTGAGCCAAGGTGAGCTGATCAACCGCGAAAACCTCGCCAAGAGCCTGGTGGCCGCGCGCGACCTTCCGGCCGGCACCGTGATCTCCGACAGCGACGTCGCCGTAAAAAGCCCGGGACAAGGCCTGTCGCCGCTGAAGATGCCGGCGCTGCTCGGGCGCAAGCTGACGCGGGCGATGGCGACCGACGACTATTTCTTCCAGAGCGACCTCGACGATGGTACCGCGAAAGCGCGGCGCTACCGCTTCGATCGGCCCTGGGGCGTGCCGGTGCGCTATCACGACACCGAACGCTTCCTGGAGATCTGCGAGCCTGACATCCTTGAGTTCCATCTCAGCTACAGCGACATGGAGCGCGATCCCGCGGCGTATCTCTCCGGCACCTATGATCTCGGCTTCGTCGTGCATGCGCCGGAGCTGTTTGCCGGTTCCAAGCTGATGGACCTCGCAACCCCCGACGAGGCGCTGCGGCGATACTCGCTGGAGCAGACCCAGGCCGTGATCGACATCACCCGCGGCCTGAAGAAATTCTTCCCCAACACCAAGCGTCCGCCCATCGTCGCCAATATCGGCGGTTTCACCATGGACGAGCCATTGCCGCCGGAGGAGAAGGTCGAGCGCTACCGTATCTTCGCCCAGAGCCTGAAGGAGCTCGACATGGACGGCGTCGAGCTGACGCCGCAGACCATGGCACCGTTCCCCTGGCATTTCGGCGGCCAGCGCCACCAGAATATTTTCATCTTCCCGGAAGAGTCGGCCGCGTTTTGCGCCAAGCACGATCTGCGGATGTGCGTCGACATTTCCCACACCAAGCTCGCCGCCAACCATTTCGGCTTCGACTTCGCACATGGCCTGGCGCAGCTCGGGCCGCACACCGCGCATCTGCATTTCGGCGACGCCAAGGGGCTCGACGGCGAAGGGCTCCAGGTTGGCGAAGGCGAGATCGATTTCGACGAGATCGGGCGGGTGCTGCGCCAGCACGCGCCGACCGCGTCCTTCATCCCCGAAATCTGGCAGGGCCACAAGAACATGGGCGAAGGCTTCTGGATCGCGCTCGAGCGTCTCGAGGGGCATATCTGATGGCACCCAAGACGCTGGCCGTGATCGCCGCGCGCGGCGGCTCCAAGGGCATTCCGCACAAGAACCTGCTCGATCTCTGCGGCAAGCCGCTGATCGCATGGACGGTGGAGCAGGCACGCGCGGCGCGCGGCGTCGACGTGGTGGCGGTCTCTTCCGACAGCGACGACATCCTCGCGGCGGCCGAAGCCGCCGGCGCCATCGGCGTGCGGCGCCCCGAAGACATTTCGGGTGACCTCGCCTCGTCCGAATCCGCCTGGCTGCACGCGCTGAATGCGACCGACGGGCGGATGGGACGGTTCGAGCGGGTCGTCGCGCTCCAGGCCACCTCGCCGATCCGCGAGTCCAGCGACATCGAGAACGCGCTTGCGACCTTCGACCGCGAGCATCTCGACAGCCTGCTCTCGGTTTGCGAGGTCGAGGATTATTTCAACTGGCGTATCGGCGCGAGCGGACCAGAGCCGATCAACTACGATTATCGCAACCGCCGCATGCGCCAGCAGATCGAGACCCGCTACCTGGAGAACGGCTCGTTCTACGTCCTGATCCCTTCACTCCTGCGCGAGCAGAACAATCGTCTCGGCGGTAAGATCGGCTTTCACGTGATGGATCGTCACAAGATGTTCCAGATCGATCGCCCCGAAGACGTCAAGCTCTGCGCCGCCATCATGCGTAGTTACGGCTATGCCTGACCTCAGCGCCTTCTCTCTCGCCGGAAAGATCGCGGTCGTGACCGGCGCCTCGCGCGGCATTGGCGCTGCGATTGCAGCCGGCCTGCAAGATGCCGGTGCCACGGTGTTCGGCCTCAGCCGTTCCGGGACCGCGCCCGAGGGCGTGATCGCGATTGCCTGCGATCTCTCCGACGACGAGGCCATCGAGAGCGCATTCCGCACCGTGGCCGCACAAGGCGAACGCATCGACGCGCTGGTCAACGCCGCCGGCATCAGCCTGCCGGCTCAAAGCGCCGGGAGCGAGCTCGCGCGCTTCCGGGCCACGGTCGCCACCGATCTCACCGGCGTCTACGCCACCATCCTTGCCGCCCATCCGCTACTGAAGAACGCAGGCTCGGCTGCGATCATCAACGTCACCAGCATCAATTCGCTCCGCGGCTTTCCCGGCAATCCCGGTTATGTGGCGGCGAAGGCCGGTCTTGCCGGGCTGACGCGTGCACTCGCCGCCGACTATGCGCCCGACGGCATCCGCGTCAACGCGCTCGCGCCCGGCTATGTCGCGACCGAGATGACCGCAAAGAGTTTTGCCGATCCTGTCATGCATGAGGAGAGGCGCCGCCACACCATGCTCGGCCGTTGGGGACAGCCCGCCGACATGGTGGGCGCCGCCGTCTTCCTGGCGTCGGAAGCCTCCGCCTATATGACCGGCCAAGAGCTGTTCGTCGACGGCGGCTGGACCGCCAAGGGCCTCGCCATCAGTTCGGATAGCAAATCGTGACCACAACGCTGCAACGCATCGGCTTCATGCAAGGCAGGCTGTCGGCTCTCGTCGACGGCAGGATCCAGGCATTCCCATGGAATGAATGGCGCGAGGAATTCCCGCGTGCGAAGGCGCTCGGCCTGACGCGGATGGAATGGACCATCGATCAGGAACGGCTGCGCGAGAACCCGCTTACGACCGAGCCGGGCCAGAGGGGCATTCTGGCGCTGTCGCGCGAGAACGGCGTGCGGATCCCGAGCCTGACCGGCGACTGCTTCATGCAGGCGCCGTTCTGGAAGGTTGATGCCGTCGAGCGCGACGCGCTCGTCGCCGATCTCGATCTCCTGATCGCCGCCTGTAGCCGCATCGGCATCGAATTCGTCGTGATCCCGCTGGTCGACAACGGCAAGATCGAGCGCGAGAGCGAGAGCGATACGTTGAAGCGCGTGCTGCTGGCCCGCCACGAATCGCTTGCAACGCGAAACATAAAGATCGTCTTCGAATCCGATCTGCCGCCGCGCGAGCTCGCCCGGTTCATGGAAGCATTTCCGGCGGACGTCTTCGGCGTCAACTACGACAGCGGTAACAGTGCTTCGCTCGGTTATGAAAGCGACGAGGAGATCGGTGCCTACGCACCGCGAATCCTCAATGTGCACGTGAAGGACCGCATCCGCGGCGGAACCACCGTGCCGCTCGGCACCGGCAACGCGGACCTTGCCAAGACGATCCGGCTGATCGAGCGATCCGGCTACAAGGGCCAATACATCCTGCAAACCGCCCGCGCCGCCGACGGCGACCACGCCGGCGCGCTGGCGAAATACCGCGACATGACGGTTCGCTGGGTCGAGGACGCCGTGCGATGAAGCTCGAGCTGAACGATCGCGTCGCTCTCGTCACCGGCGCCAGCCGCGGGATCGGGCTTGCGATCGCGACGACGCTCGCGGCCGAAGGCGCCAAGGTCGCGCTCGCGGCGCGCGGCGCCGATGCGCTGAACACCGCGCGGGCGGCCGTCGGCGGTCGCAGCTCGATTCACGTGGCCGACGTCACCGATCCCGTCGCTGCGGCGAGTCTTGTTCAGGACGTCGAAAAGCAGTGGGGCCGGCTCGACATCCTCGTCTGCAACGTCGGCAGCGGCGCGTCCGTCCCACCGGGGAAGGAAACCGCGGCAGAGTGGTCGCGGGTAATGGACCTCAATCTCTTCGCCACCACCAACATGATCGAAGCCGCCCGGCCGCTGATGGCGCGCGGCAGCGGCGAGCGGGCCATCGTCTGCATCTCCTCGATCGCAGGCATGGCCGCACTCGGCGCGCCCGTCACCTACTACGCCGCCAAAGCGGCGCTGAATGCGACCGTGCGCGGTCTGGCGCGCCCGCTGGCGCTGGAGGGCATCCGCATCAATGCGGTCGCCCCCGGGAACATCTTGAGCCCGGACGGCACCTGGGCGCGCAAGATCGCCGACAACAAGCAGGCGGTCGACGACATGCTCCAGCGCGAGGTGGCCCTCCGCCGGCTCGGCACCCCCGAGGAGATCGCCGATGTGGTCGCCTTCCTTGCTTCGCCCCGCGCCGCCTTCATCACCGGCAGCGTGATGGTGGCCGACGGCGGCCAGCTCAGAAGCTGAACAGGAGCCTTCGATGGCAAACCCCTCCTCCCGCTACGACCTGACCGGACGGACCGCGCTCGTGACCGGCGCCGGCGGCCTGTTGGGCAAGCAGCACGTTGCAGCGCTCGCCGAAGCCGGAGCGCGCGTGGTCGTCACCGATGTCGGTCTAACGCAGGCCGAAGCCGCCATCGCGGCGCTGAAGCAGGTCGCGGCTTCAGCCGATCTGATCGCGCTTGCAATCGACGTCACCTCGCTCGACTCAGTACGCGCCGCGAACGAGCAGCTTGCAGGCCGCGGCATTACCGTCGACATCCTCGTCAACAACGCCGCCATTGATCCGAAGGTGACGTCGAGCCCGGGCGTCATGCACTCCTCGCGCTTCGAGGCATTCCCGGTGCCGCAATGGCAGACCGAGATCGCCGTCGGCCTGACCGGCGCGATGCTGTGCGCGCAGGTGTTCGGCGGCGAGATGGCCAAACGCAGGCGCGGCGTGATCCTCAACATCGCCTCCGACCTCGGCGTGATCGCGCCGGACCAGCGGCTCTACCGCCAGCCGCAGGTGACGCGCGAAGAAGAACAACCGGTGAAACCCGTGACCTACTCGGTGATCAAGCACGGCTTGATCGGGCTGACGAAATATCTGGCGACCTACTGGGCCGATCACGGCGTGCGCGTCAACGCGATCTCGCCCGGCGGCGTCTTCAACAACCAGGACCCCGCCTTCGTCGAACGACTGACGCGCCTGATCCCGATGGGCCGCATGGCAGATGTCGAGGAATACCGGGCGGCGGTGCAGTTTCTCTGCTCGGACGCCTCCAGCTACATGACGGGACAGAATCTGGTCATGGATGGCGGCCGGAGCGTGTGGTAGCGCGCGCAACTCAGGTCGCAGATACCCGTCGCGACACCGCCTCGATCCGCGTCCACAACGCAACAATGGCGCGCTGACGCGACGCATGATCGGCGTCATCCTCGTCGAGCGATCGGCACAAACGCGCGAGCACATCCACTCTGGAATCGCGGGTGCCCCTGGCATCGCGGGCGTTCACCGAGACTTGGTTCACAGATGCGAACGGATCGAGCTGGTCCACGATGACAGGACCGCCGCGTCCGTCTGCCGTGAGCCTGAAGCAGGTTTGCGTCGCGCGGCTGTCGACGCGCAGCGCGAACGGCGGCAGGGCTTTTGCGGTGAACACGGCCTCCCAGGACGCCGTCTCGGCATCCGAGGGGCCCGCGACCGCCGACGACGAGACGTCGTCGTAGCCGAGCTCCGCTAGCAGCGCGATCAGGTGAATGCCGTAGAAGCGGAGCGCGCCCCCGCCGCTGGCATCGAACCGCTTCCAGTTGTCGAGATCGGCGCGATAGTGATGCGCCATGAAGCTCCAGTCCAGCGACAGCCCGTCGACGCCCTCGGCGAGGATGGCGCGCAGCGGCTCCGCCCATGGCAGGAAACGGAAGGTGTAGCCGACGCGATAGCGCTTGCCGGTGCGCTCAAACGCCTCGACGAGCTGCGCCGCGAGCTGCGGTGTGGGCGCGACTGGCTTCTCCAGGATGAGGTCGCGAATGCCAGGCGTCTCCACCAGCCGCGCCATCCAGTCGGCCTGATCGGCAGGACGAAGCGCCACCACCGCGCCGGTTGCCCGCGCCAGCGCCTCGTCCCTGTCGGCGCACCAGGTCACCTCGGGCAGATATTTGGCCAGCTCGCTCCGGCCGCCAACCACCGCACGGTAGCGCTCTGGCAGCGCCACCTTGATCCCGCACTCGATCAGCGCGGGCAGATATCCGTACATCCCGAAACCCGATCCGAGGATCGTGAAGACGGGTGCCTCAGGCATGGAAGTCGCCGGCGCCGAGCACGTCGATCACCGGGCCCTTGTAGCCGTTGTCCTGGAGATACTGACGGATCTCGCGCGAGATGTGCCAGGCGAGATTGAGCAGCGGCTTGCTCTGGTCGCCATGCGCCAACAAGTCGTCGTCCGACACGATCGGAATGCGGGTGCCCGGCACGTAATGTCCGATCTTGATCGAGCCCGGCTTTTCGTGAACCGCGACGATCTCTTTCTCCGTCAGGCCGAGCAGCTTGACCAGGATGGCGGCACGGCCGGGAAACGCCTTGGCACGAATGGGTCCGTGGGCCGCGATGATCTTCTTCAGCTCTTCGCCCTTGCGGGCCTTCCAGAGCTCGACGTCGCGCGCAAGTTGGGCAAACTCGGTCTGGAAATTGTTCTCGCGGGCAACGACATCGGCCGCGACGGCGTCGTTCTTCGCCGCGCGCCCGAGGATGACGCGGATGTTGCCGCCATAGCGCGCGGGAAATTCGACGTTGACGATGTCGAGGCCGAGCGACTTCGCGATAAAGCTGAACGACTTGTAAGAATAGGTGCGCGGATGTTCGTGATAGAAAGTATCGAACTGATGCCGGTCCAGCACCGCACCGAGATAATGATTCTCGATCACGATCACCGTGTCGGGCCCGAGCAGCACCTTCAGCGCCGCGAGCACGCCGTTCAGATCCTCGATATGCGCGAACACGTTGGTGAAGGTGATGATGTCGGGCGCGCCGACGCCGCGGCAAATCTCGGCCGCAGTCTCGGTGCTCAGATAGTTCTGCACCACGAAATGGCCTTTTGCGGCAGCGTCCTGCGCCGCGCCGGTCGGCTCGATGCCGGCGGTTCTGGCGCCGGCCTCGCGAAAGAAGTCGAGCAGGCTGCCGTCATTGCAGCCGATGTCGAGCGCGATCTTCCCGGTCAAGGGCCCCATCCGCTCCGCGCAGGTTGCCACGAGGCTCTTCATCCCGGACAACACGTCGGCGGTGAAGCGCGAGCGGTAGTGATAGTCTCCGGGAAACAGATCCTCCTTCGGGACCTGGAAACGCTGATGGCCGGTGGCGCAGGTCGGACAGAAGTCGATCAGAATCGGATATTCGCGGCATTGTCGCGAATCGCCGACCGTCACCAGATCGTCGCACAGCGGATGCAGGCCGAGATCGAGCACCGGCACGAGCTTGTCGCTGCCGCAAACCTCGCAGCTCTTGATCTCGGTGAGCGGTCGCGTCGACGTGGTGGCCATCAGATTGGATCCAGTTTGCGGCCCGAACAGGCCGAGAGAAAAAAAGCCTATCGTTAGAGCATGACCTTTTCGGAAAACCGCTACACACTTTTCCGGATCATGCTCTGATCCCGCTTGGTTTTCATGAAAGCGTCGATCTGGTCAACCATCACCGGCCTGATCGCGGCGCCCTGCTCGAACGCCTTGTACCATTCCACCACTGCGGACGCGGCACGATCGAGGCCCCAGCGCGGCGCCCACCCCAGATGTGCCCGCGCCTTGGAGCTGTCCAGCGACAGCAGTTGCGCCTCATGCGGATGCTGTCCCGGCTGCGGCATCTGCTGCGGTGGAACACCCCAGAGCACGGCTAGGCGGTCGACCAGCCAGCGCACGGTGCGCACGCTGTCGGCATCGGGACCAAAATTCCATTCGCTGGAGAACGCAGCCGGGTCCTGCCACAGGTGCTCGGCGAGCAGTAGATAGCCCGAGAGCGGCTCGAGCACGTGCTGCCATGGCCGCACGGCCTCGGGATTCCTGACCGGCACCGGCTGCCGGCTGCGGATCGCAGCGATCACGTCAGGGATCAGACGGTCCTGCGCCCAGTCGCCGCCGCCGATCACGTTGCCGGCCCGGGCGCTGGCAAATCCGATACCGTTGGTTCCACTGAAGAATGACGACCGGTAAGCCTGTGTCACCAGTTCGGCGCAGGCCTTACTGTTGGAATACGGATCCTTGCCGCCGAGCGGATCGGTTTCACGGTACCCCCACACCCATTCCTTGTTGTCGTAGCATTTGTCGCTGGTGATGTTGACCAGCACGCGCACGCCCGAATTCCGGACCGCCTCGAACACATGCACAGTGCCCATCACGTTGGTGGCGTAGGTGCCGACCGGGTCCTCATAGGACGCGCGCACGATCGCCTGCGCCGCCATGTGGAAGACGATCTCCGGCTGGAACCGGTCGAACGCCGCCTTGACGGCAGCGGGGTCGCGGATGTCGGCGAAGACCGACACGATGTCCCGCTCGGTCTGTGCCAGATCGAACAGGTTCGGTGTCGTCGCGGGCGGCAACGCGAGGCCCGCGACCTCGGCGCCGAGATGGCGCAGCCACGCGACCAGCCAGCCGCCCTTGAAACCGGTATGCCCGGTGACGAGAACGCGCTTGCCCGCCCAGAAGCCGGCGTTCATGGCCAGCTCTTCCAGGGCGCCTGCCCGCTGTCCCAGAGCTGTTCGAGGTGCACTTTGTCCCGCAGCGTGTCCATCGCTTCCCAGAAGCCACCATGACGGTAGGCCGCAAGCTGCCCGTCCTGCGACAGGCGCTTGAGCGGCTCCTGCTCCCAGATGGTGGCGTCGTCGCCGAGATAGTCGAAGATCGCGGGCTCCAGCACGAAGAAGCCGCCGTTGATCCAGCGGCCATCGCCCCGCGGTTTCTCCTCGAAATGCCGGACCACGTCGTCGCCGATGTCGAGCGCACCAAACCGCGCCGGTGGCTGGATCGCGGTAACCGTCGCATACCGGCCGTGGGCGCGATGAAAATCGCGCAACGCGCCGATATCGACGTCTGCGAGGCCGTCGCCATAGGTCATGCAGAACGTGTCGTTGCCCACGTAGTCCCTGACGCGCCTGAGCCGTCCGCCCGTCATGGTGTTGAGGCCGGTATCGACCAGCGTCACCTTCCAGTGCTCGGCGAACTTGTTGTGCACTTCCATCGAATTGTTGGCGAGGTCGAATGTCACGTCCGCCATGTGCAGGAAATAGTTCGCGAAATACTCCTTGATGACGTAGGATTTGTAGCCGCAACAGACGACGAACTCGTCGATGCCGTGCGACGAGAATATCTTCATGATGTGCCACAGGATCGGCTTGCCGCCGATCTCGATCATGGGTTTCGGCTTGACGTGGCTCTCTTCGGTGATGCGTGTCCCGAATCCGCCCGCCAGAATCACGGCCTTCATGCTCATACCCGTCCAGCAGAAAACGTCACATCAGAACGAATAGGCCAATCTTGTCAACAATATCTGGCCCGTGCCCCCATCCTGGGAGCGGTTGAAGTTGTCGGCTTACCTGCTAAAGAAACGATTGAAAGATGGCAACCCCACCACCGGCGCGCCAACCCGCCTCGAGCGGCTGCCATCCGCCTGATTCCGAGCCGCGGGTGACCGATCTCTTTCGATGGACGCCTGGAGGAGTGATGCCGAAGAAGATCAGCCTTGTGACCCCCTGCTACAACGAGGAGGCGGGGATCCGTGAGTGCTACGCAGCGATCAAGGACATCTTCGATCGGGAGCTTCCGGGCTACGAGCGCGAGCACATCTTCTGCGACAACGCCTCGACCGACCGGACCGTGGAGATCCTGAAGGAAATCGCGGCCCAGGACCCCTCGGTCAAGGTCATCGTGAACTCCCGGAATTTCGGCGTGCTCAGGAACACCTACAACGGCGTGCTGGCCTCGACCGGCGACGCCACGGTGCTGTTCATGCCGGCCGATTTGCAGGACCCGCCGGCGCTGATTCCGACCTTCGTCAAGCATTGGGAGGACGGCTACGAGATCGTGTTTGGCATCCGGGCACGGCGCGAGGAGCCGTTCCTGAGCCGCACTGCGCGGCACCTGTACTACAAGATGATCAGCCGCATGTCCTATGTCGACTATCCTGCCGACGTCGGCGACTACCAGCTGGTCGACCGCAAGGTGCTCGACGCCATGAAGCAGTTCGAGGACGTCCAGCCCTTCATGCGGATGATGCCGTTCGAATGCGGCTTCCGCTCGATCGGCGTGCCCTACACCTGGCTCGCGCGAAAGCACGGCATATCCCGCAACCGGCTATCGAGCCTGATCGACCAGGGGCTGCTTGGCGCCATCAGCTTTTCCACCGTACCCCTGCGCTCGGCATTCTTCTTCGGGCTGATCATCTCGTCGCTGAGCTTCGCCTACGCGTTCATCGTGTTCCTGCTCAAGATCGCGGGCTTCGACATCGGCCCGCGGGGCATTCCCACGATCGTCATCGGCCTGTTCTTCTTCGGCGGCGTGCAGCTCTTCTTCCTCGGCGTGCTCGGCGAGTACATCGTCGCGATCTTCAACCAGGTCCGGCGGCGGCCGATCGTCGTCGAACGCGAACGAGTCAATTTTTGATCCTGTCTCCGGGCTCGGTCGATCAGCGATCGGCCGAGCCGCACGGAGTAGCCGTGACCTGAAGAGGCGTCCTACGCGGACATCTCCCCGCGCTGGGAGTCGCCCGTTTCTAGCAGCTTTCCCAGCGCTTCGCTCGCCACGAAGGCAAGCGCACCCATCGCAGGCACGATCAGGCGCGTCTCGGAAAAGTCGGCAATCACAAAGACGATCCCGACATGAACGAGCGCGGCCGGAACGACGACGGCAATCGTCCGGGTCACCGCAAACGTCCGCACGATCGCGATTGCGAGGACGGGACTGGCAATGGCCACCGCAAGCTTCATCGTGAGAAGATTGCCGACGAGTTTGGAGTAGTAATCGCCGTGTGTGATGAGGAATGATCTGAAATCCGCCTGCGGATGCGCCCAGATCAGCAATTTGGGAATTAGCACGGACATGCCCACCAGGGCGGCGAACACTCCCCACTCCTTCACGCTGGGCCAACGCCGCTCGAACGCCGCCAGGCTCAACAGAGTGAAGGCGGATGCGAACACGACGTCGGTGCGCGCGAAACAGATGATCAGCCCCGAGATGATCGCCGCCGGATAGCGCCGGGACACGATCAGAAACAACTGCCAGAACACCCCGCCTGCGATGAACACCGCGCCCATGCGCCCCGGAAAGATCGCGATCTGCGTGTAGAAGGCAAATAGTAAGAGGCAGATCCACGCCGAGGTCCGCGACAGCAGCAGGGTCCCGAGCGAGAACACTGCGAGGAACGACAACGAACCAAACATGTAGTTGATCGCGATATGGGTCCGGACCGTCGATCCCCGCAAATGATCGTCACCTAGGACCTGAACGTAGACCTCCACGATCTTCGAGATCAGGGGCCGGATGACGCCCTCGACCAGATCCATGTGAGCGACCTCGCGCTCGTGATCGAGGCTGAACTGCATCTGTTCGCGCAGCAGATTGGCCTCGTGCCCGGTGATCGACATCGCGAGACAGCAGCAGACGAGCAAGCCCAGCACGACCGGATTGAAGAAGCTCTGCCGGATCAGGAAGATAAGCGCCAGCGGCGCGAGGGCAACGAGGACGTAAATCGCGATGCCGAGATAGCGCCAGGCGCCGGGGAGCCACCTGTCGGAAATCTCGAGACGCCACCACACCACCACCAGGATGTTGGTGATGATCCAGAACCCCAGAATGAGCCTGAGCGACGGCGTCGTCATGTCGGGATCGAACGTGACGAAACGATTGAACAGGCGGCCAAGCGGCGACGTCTGGAGCTCACGTTGTGACAACTGATATATCCGATTAATGCTGGAGGATGCCGGAGAGGTTCATGTGCGCAGGGCGCGAGTGCTCGATGCCCAACAGCGTCCGCCGGTTGTCGTTCGTGCGCTGCAAATGCAGGCTCGCCAACGTCATCCCGGTGCAGGTGGTGACCGTCGTTCCCCGTCCGCCGAACGGCTTGAGGAAGTCGAACACGGCGTTGCCGAACACGTCCACGACTGACACCTCGCGCGCACCCAGCGGCGGAATCTCGCCGAAGTCGCCGGTGAGCTGCTCGCCGTCCCCGCGGATCAGCTTCAATACGGGCCGCGCCGTATAGGCATATTCGGGATCCGAGGAATGATTGATCAGCATCAGGCTGCTGACGATGTCCTTGGTCGCAATGATCTTCGGGTTGATCCCGGTGAATCCGACATGCGCCTTGAGCCTGCCCTCGTTCAGCGGCCGGGCGAACGCGCCAGTACGGTAGATTGCGACGTTGTCCTGATCGACATAGGTCATCGAATAGCTTCCGGGCGAAGATCGATAGCCGTCCATGCGCCCGCGCGACATCACGATGATGACCAGATAGTCGTCCTGCGGCAGTTTCAGCCTCTCGAAAAGATCCGACAATTCGATCTCGACGGATGCCCCCGGCGCAAAGCTGTCGGGAAATTCATACGTCGTGCGATAGTCTCCGTCGCGGGACAGAATATGGAGCTTGAACCGCAGCTTCTTGCTCACGCCGGACGCAATCAGGCTGCCGAGTTCGGGCAGGAGATCCTTGAGCACTTCGCGGAAATTCTTGCGCAGGCTTCCTGCAACGAGACTGCGAAGGTATTTGCGGTCTACCGGACGGTACCAGACCGGAATCGAGAAGCCCATGCGCGACTCGACACCCGCAAAGGTCGGGAACATGAATCTCGGCTCGTAGGGCTTCCAAGGACTGGACGAAAAACGTGGCACGGCCGCGGCCCCTAAAAATGATGCAAACTGAACTTGCCGTTGGCAAACTCATAGTAGCTGAACGGGCTTGCGATGTTAGTTCCCTTGAATTCCAGCGCAAAGCTTTCGGCCTGGCCGATCAGGCGCTTGGCATCCGGGAACAACGTCGTCGTGGCAATGCTGACAGCGCCCATCGGCGGAATTTCGGGCAAAGCCAGCTCTCCCAAGGCGCGCCCATCCACTGCCAGAAGCCGCGCGGTGCCTACCGATGAGCCATTGGCGGCCATGCACGAATTCACGAGGACGACGCCGGATTCTTCGAGGAAGCGCGTCAGGTAGGTCTGCACCCACGCGGTGGTCGGAAAGGAGACCGCGGATACGGGCTCGCGCTCGTGCGACAAGGTGATCGCTCCGTGCTGCGAAAAATACTGCGCATAGTATCCGGTCGTTACTTTTCGGCCTGGACGCAGCTTCGTCTCCTGCTTCGGGATCAGCGACATCGCCACCGTCCCCGAAACGCGCGGGCACAGCTCCGACGTCTGCAACTGCAATTGCCCGTTGACACCGAGTTCCCTGTGGAAGTAGCCCGCCGGCCTGCCCGCCCCGTCGAAGAACCAGATATGGGCGTCCGCCTCCGGATTATCCTTCATGAAAACCGAGAAGTAGTTGAATGCGCAGACTTCCGTCGTGACGATCTCGTCGTTACGCAGGTAGAGCACAGCAGGCGGATAGCCCCTTGCCACTGCATCGTCGATCTGCAATTCACCGGACATGCGGCGAAACTTGGCGGGAGGGCATGGGATCCGAACCGGCCGGCGGCATTCTACCAGTCATACGCAATGTTCTTGCCCGCATGCTAAAACGTCGATGCAATTTGAGGCTCTGTTTACGCTCAGCGAACAGGGGAATCAACCGGGAACGGCGCTGCCACAGGCGGTTGCGAAACGCGGTTCGCCACGAGCACGGTTGTCAAGCCTGGAGCACCTGTCGCGTAGCGACCGGTCATGATGACACCCTGCTCTCGGCCCGATGCTCGCGCGATGGTGCCCGCCTGGGAATCCTTGCATTGCCCGTGCGGCTCCCTTATGACCGAAACTGGCTACGTCACTAGGTATCCGCCTGAACAGCCGGAACATCAGCCTATCCTGGACCTACACCGTGCTTCAAGGACCGCTCGTCAGCATTGCTCCAAACGCGACGTCCGTTTCGCCGAGGAATCGCTGACGTGCGCTGGCAAACCAAAGCGCGGGCGTTCTCGGTTCTGTCGAACATTCCCTTGGGCGAAGACATCCACTACGCACTGCAGCGCTATGTCACACGACGACTGCCGCGACCCGAGAAGCAGGTCAGATCAATCTATACCCTTGCGCAGCGGCTGCTGGGCGTTCACCAGAAGTACAGCTTCCGTCCGCTGCGGGATTCGACTTGCTTCGAGTTCGGTACCGGGCGCGATCTGATCGTTCCGCTGGCCTTCAGCGCGCATGGGGCCCGTCGCTTCGTCACCGTGGACATCGAGCGCCTTGCCAAGCTGGAGTTGGTCCGCTCCAACGCAGCCATCATTTCGCGAGCCAGCGGCACCGACCAGCCCGACATAAACTCCATGGAGGACCTCGAACGTTCGTGGAGGATCGAGTATCGCGCACCGGCCGATGCCCGAACGACGGGCCTGCCGGCCGGTTCGATCGACTGCGCGGTCTCCGTCGAAACGCTCGAGCACATTCCCAAGCACGACATCGCGGCAATCCTGAAGGAGCTGCGACGCATCATGCGTCCTGACGGACTGGTGCTCATGCAAATCGACTACGGCGACCACTTCAAGGGCTTCGATCCGTCCATCAGCTCGTTCAATTTCCTGACATATTCCGAGGAGGATTGGGCGCCTTTCCAGTCACGCTTCCAATACGTCAATCGCTTGCGACACAGCGAATATTTGCAGCTCTTTCAAGAGGCCGGGTTTGAGCTGCTCTGCGATCAACCTGACCGCCGGCCACCGGAGCAAGACATCCTGCAACGACTGGCACCATGCTTCAGGGGCTTCTCCGAAGAAGACCTGTTTACGCTAGGTTCCCTGATCGTCGGCCGCCCGGCCGACCTGTCGGGAGGCAACTGAAGATAGCCGATCCCGGGCGATTTGGCCGGTTCCCACCATAGAGATCTCGCGATGTGGACGACCACATTTGTCCTGACGTTCCTGTTCTTCCTGATACAGCTGGGTACCGGGTTTTCGATTCTGGCAATTGCGCCGGCGAAACTCATCGAAGCGTGCCGGCTTACGAAGGCTCAGTTCATTGTTCTCGGGATCACCATCGGCGCCCCCGCGACCGGCATCTTGCTCGGGCTGCTGTCGCTATTGATCAACGGCATATGGCTTCAGTGCGCAGCTATCGTTGCGGTGTCCTGCTTCGGACTTGCATGGACTTGGTCGATTTGGCGCCCACATCCGGCTCAGACGCGCGCGATAGCAACCTGGTGCATCCTGTCGCTGCCGATTGCGCTCACGATCTGGTGGTGTTCGTTCGGCGCATTTTCAAGCTTTCCGTTCACGGATATCGGCGCGGATGTCCACTGGATGAAGACGGCGCAGGAATACGCGGATAGTGGCGTCATCAATCCGTACGCGGCTCAGTCCTATGTCGACCTTCGTTCGGCGCTTGCCGGCGCCCTCTCCGGTACACTTGGGCTGGACCTGCTGCAATTTGGCTGGACCTATCGCTATTTCTCGGTCCTGTTCTTCCTGCTCGCGTCATACGCCTTTTCACAGGGTATCTATGCGGACGATCCACGACGAAAATGGACTACCTTCCTCTTCGCTGCGACCGGCGTCGCCATCCTGATGACGAACGGCAGCCTGGCGGTCGCCGGCAGCGTGGTGTTCCTCGGCGTGTTGATGAGAAATACAGATGCGGACACAATAGACCTGCGGACCGGATTTGTCCCACTGCTGGTTGTGGCTTCCAGCGCGACGTTGCTGCTGGTTTTCTTCCTCAACAACAACGCGCTGGTCCTTACGCTGCTGATGGCCGGGTTCTTCCTGCTCAGGGTATTGAACAAGGCCGGAAGATCTTCGGCGATCTTGTTTCTTGGCTGCGCCTGGCCGACGACGCTGCTGCTCGCACACCGCGGATCCAACCTGTTCGTTCCAACCATCCTGGCCAGCTGGCTCCTGTACATCGTCATCGTGCAGGCCATATCCGCTTGGCCGGCACGCAGCACCTCGATCCTGCGGCTTCCCTCCTTCGCGCTGCCGCTGCTGATTGCCGGAATCGTCGGCTGCATTGCGGGAATGCGCTTCGGCTATATTCCATCGACGAACGCCAACGACACGTTTTCGTCAATTACCGGGTTGATCTTGAACAGGAAGATCGAAAGCGGTGAAGAGCTATTCTTGGGCGCCGGCCCACAGGTCGCCGTGATCGAGCTTGGCCGGGCAATAGGTCCGCTATTCGCCGTCTGCATCACGCTCGGCGTTGCATGGTGGTGGATGGCTCGACCTGTCCTTCGTGGTGCCACAGGGACAACCGGACCTCACGCCGATCGGGGTGCGATTCTCGTGTGGTCATGGATTGCCGGATGCGGCCTGTCTCTCGCCGTACTCTCGGGCTTCCCCTTCCTGTACCGGACAGCCGCAATCATTCTGTCGCTGTTCTCGATTACGGCCACCGAAGTCTTCTTTCAGTTGCTGGTCGATCCCTTTCCATCTCCGCGACGTCGGCGAGTCCTGGTCGCGGCGACAGTCGTCGTCCTCGCGGCTGTTCTTGTTACCGCCGTCTATGCGTTTGGCTGGCGAACTAACGTGCAATTTACCGACTATCGCGCGTTCCTTCGGCCAACGGAAGTCGCGGGCGTCGTGCTGCTCGCGGTACTCGTGCCATTCGCCTTGGCCCGGTCGAGGCCAGTCTACATCTGGAGTCTCGCTGGCATCGTAGCATTGGGCGTCGCGGTTGACCGGGCCGGCCTGTCCGGTGTTACGAAGACCTACAGCTACGGTCCCCTTCCCGACGGTACAGCCGTCGTGTCCCACTACAATGCCAGTGATCTTGAGGTGGCGCACTGGCTCCACGACCATCTCCGCAAGGGAGTCATCTTGTCCGACCCTTATACGCAGGGGTTGATGCAGGCCCTCACGGGCGCACCAGCGGCCTATCTGTTCTCCAATCTGGATACCGTGAATGAAACCATCGCACGGCAAACGAAGGCCATCCTTTCTGCGATCGTCCAAGGGGACGACGGAGGCAATCGGCTTGAAAACGTTTGCAGCTTGGTCGCTCCATTCTTGCGAGAGATCAATTCGGAGACCTACTTTCAAATGCGGAAATCCGATGGTCTCGCCGGCGTTTTGAAGCCCGTCCGCACCACGAAAGCACCGGAACCGCTACCGTCCTCGACGCCGGAAGTCACGACCGAGTCTCGTGAGGAAGAGCGACAAACGATCGAGGGTCTCATGAAGAGCGGCAACGAATCCTGGAATCTCGTAGCCATCATCAATCCCCGGACGATCGAGTGGACCCAACTCCCGCCTAGTCTGCGTCTCGCTTATTTTCCCCCGACCGGGTCGATCGATCCCGATCTTGCCAAAACGCTCAATGCGGGACCGCTGCCGGTTCTGTATTCAAATAAGCAGACCGTGGTCGTCCGCATCCCATGTACCGATTAAGTTTCGATCTGCGGCGTACCGTCGCCGACAGAGCAAGTCTGGCGAGATGTCATCTGATGCCGTCAAAAGGAAAGGGAAAGCGGTTGACAGTAACGTCTCATGGAGCGGCGAACATGCGGGTCCATCTGTTGTCCGAAGCAAGGCCCTCATGCTGAAACAGGCCGTTATCCTCGTCGGCGGGCTCGGCACGCGGCTTGGCGAGCGCACCCAGCAAGTGCCGAAGCCGATGCTCGAAATCGGCGGACGGCCGTTCCTCGACACGCTGATCGATGAACTCGTTCGCTATGACCTGTTCGAGGAAATTCTCCTGCTTGCCGGCCACAAGGCCGAGATCGTCGAGACACACTATTCCAACGCGAGCCGGGGACGGGCCCGTATCATCGTATCGCGCGAGACGGAGCCGCTCGGCACGGCGGGTGCACTCGTTCACGCAGCCCCTCTCCTGCATGACCGTTTCCTGCTGCTCAACGGCGATTCCCTGTTCGACTTCAACCTGCTCGACCTGATCGCGCGCGCGGGCGCCGACGGGGTCCACATGGCGCTGCGCGCCGACGTCGAAGGTGATCGCTACGGCCGCGTCGTCCTGGAGGGCGATATGGTCCGTACCTTCGTGGCACCGGGCGCAGGCGCGACCGGCCCGGTGAACGCCGGCGTCTATGTCATCGACAAGCCGGTCGTCGCCGGCCTCACGCAGCTTCCTGCTTCCCTCGAAGCGGACGTGTTCCCCGGCCTTGCCGCGAGCGGCGCGCTGCGCGGCACAGCCTATCGCGGCTACTTCATCGACATCGGCATTCCCGATGATTTCGCGCGCGCCGATCGCGAATTGAGGGAGAAGCTGCGGCGGCCGGCCGTGTTCTTCGACCGCGACGGCGTGCTCAACCACGATTCAGGCTACACGTTCGAGGCGCACAAGCTCGAATGGATCGAGGGCGCACGCGAAGCCGTGAAGGCCGTCAACGACGCCGGCTACTTCGCCTTCGTCATCACCAATCAATCCGGCGTCGCACGCGGCTACTACGAGGAGCATCACGTCGTCGCCCTGCACCGCTGGATGGCGGACCAGATGGCGCTGGTCGGCGCGCATATCGATGCGTTCGAATATTGTCCCGATCACCCGGACGGCACCGTCGCGCGCTATTGCCGGACCAGCGACCGGCGCAAGCCGGCGCCCGGCATGATCACCGATCTCGCGCAGCGTTTCCCCGTCGACATGACGCGCAGCATGGTGATCGGGGACAAGGAAAGCGACGTGGAGGCTGCGCAGGCCGCAGGCCTTGCGGGCCATCTGTTCGAGGACGGAAATCTGGAAGCGTTTGTGAAGCAACGCCTGAAGCCGGCCCAGCCGGCGTAGGCGCAGATCCCAAAAGCGCTGCATCCCCGGGCATTTGGCGGATATCGAACGGTGCTCTGTTGCACGCGAGCGCCAGTGTGCTATAGCGCCATCTTGTTGCGAACACTGGCTTAATCGCCCTTTGGGGTCCGGCATGGCAGATCTGAGGGACGCCCGCGTCCTCGTTACCGGCAGCGATGGCTTCATCGGTTCGCATGTCGTCGAGGAACTGGTGAAAGCCGGGGCCCGCGTCAAGGCGATCGTCTATTACAACTCCTTCAACTCCTTGGGCTGGCTCGACACGGTGCCGGCCGACGTCATGACGTCGGTGGAGGTCGTCGCCGGCGACATCCGCGATCCGCATTTCATGATCGCGGCCGCGAGCGGCTGCACCGACGTGCTGCATCTGGCGGCGCTGATCGCGATCCCGTTCTCCTATGTCGCGCCCGATTCCTATGTCGAAACCAACGTGCGCGGCACCGTGAACGTGCTCCAAGCCGCGCGCATGGCCGGCGTGCGCCGCTTCGTGCAGACCTCGACCAGCGAGGTCTATGGCACGGCCCAGACCGTTCCGATCAAGGAGAGCCATCCGCTGGTCGGACAGTCCCCCTACTCGGCCTCGAAGATCGCTTCCGACCAGATGGCACTGTCGTTCCAGGCTTCGTTCGACATGCCCGTGGTGGTGATCCGCCCGTTCAACACCTTCGGCCCGCGACAGTCGGCGCGCGCGGTGATCCCGACGATCATCAGCCAGATCGCGACCGGCAAGCGGAACATCCGCCTCGGTGCCGTCAGTCCGACGCGCGATTTCTCGTTCGTCACCGACACCGCACGCGGCCTGATCGCGGGCGTTACGGCGCCCGCGGAGCAGGTCGTCGGCCAGACCATCAATCTCGGCAGCGGTTTTGAGATCTCGGTCGGCGCGACCGCGCAGATGATCGCCGATGTCATGGGGACGACCATCGAAATCGAGACCGACGAGGCGCGCCTGCGTCCCGCCAACAGTGAGGTCGAACGGCTCTGGGCCGACAATTCCAAGGCACGCCAGCAGCTCGGCTGGAGCCCTGAATTCGGCGGTGTCGACGGCATGCGCCGCGGCATGATCAAGACGGTCGACTGGTTCACCAATCCTGCAAACCTCAGCCGCTACAAGGCTGACGTCTACAACGTCTGAGGCGATGGTGGACAGTCCCGTGACCAGGTCAGACTTCGAGCCCAAGACGATCGTCGATGCCGTGCGGCGCGCCGCAGGAACGCCCAACGGAACGCTCGGCCTGCACGAGCCGGTATTTGCCGGCAACGAGATCGCCTATCTCGAAGAGTGCATCAGGAGCACCTTCGTCTCCTCGGTCGGCCCGTTCGTCGATCGCTTCGAGCGCATGCTGGAGGAGGTCACCGGCGCCAGGCGCGCGGTGGCCGTCGTCAACGGCACGGCGGCGCTGCATGCCTGCTTCCGCCTCGCCGGCGTCGAGCCGGGCGACGAGGTCATCTCGCCGGCGCTGACTTTCATTGCGACGACCAATGCGATCGCCTATTGCGGCGCAACGCCGCATTTCGTCGACAGCTCGCTCGTCACGCTCGGCATGGATGCGCGCGCACTCGCCGCGCGGCTCGAGGCGATCGCGGAGCGGACCGCCAATGGGACGATCAATCGCGAGACCGGACGCCGCATCGCCGCGATCACGCCGATGCACACGTTCGGGCATCCGGTCGAGCTCGACGAGATCACTGCTATCGCCCGCGACTGGAGCATCGCGCTGGTCGAGGACGCCGCGGAATCGCTGGGCTCGACCTACAAGGGTCACGCCGTCGGATCCCAGGCGCGGCTCGCGGCGCTGAGCTTCAACGGCAACAAGATCGTCACCACCGGCGGCGGGGGTGCCATCCTGACCAATGACGAGGAACTGGGGCGCCGCGCCAAGCATCTCACCACCACCGCGAAGCTGCCGCACAAATGGGCCTTCGTGCATGACGAGATCGGCTTCAATTACCGTCTGCCCAACCTGAATGCCGCTCTCGGCTGCGCGCAGCTCGAGCAGCTCGCAGGCTTTCTTGCGAGCAAGCGCAAGCTGGCCGCAGCCTATCAGCGCGCCTTCGCGGATGTTCCCGGGGTCCGCTTCTCGCGCGAGCCGAAGGACACGACGAGCAATTACTGGCTGAATGCCATCCTGATCGACGAAGTCCATGCCGGTCGGCGCGACGACCTGCTCGCCGCGCTCAACGACGCTGACTTCGGCGCGCGTCCGGCCTGGACCTTGATGCACAAGCTGCCGATGTACGCGCAAAACCCGCGTGGCGATCTCGGCACCGCCGAATCGATCGAGCGCCGCCTGATCAACCTTCCTTCCAGCGCCAGCATCCGGGCCCGCGATGAGTGAACAAAGCCGCAAGATCTGTTTCGTCACGGGCAGCCGCGCCGATTTCGGCCTTATCATTTGGCCGATGCGCGCGATCCGCGAAACGCCCGGCTTGACGCTTCAGCTCATTGCCACCGGCATGCATCTGTCGCCCGAGTTCGGCTACACCATCAACAACATCCGCGAGGAAGGATTCGACGTCGACGAGAGCGTCGAGACGCTGCTCTCGAGCGATTCCGGGGTCGGCGTATCCAAGTCGGTCGGCCTTGGCGTGATTGGATTTGCCGACGCCTTCGCGCGGCTGAAACCGGACCTCGTCGTCGTGCTCGGCGACCGCTACGAGACTTTTGCGGCGGCGCAGGCCGCGATGTTCATGCGGCTGCCGATGGCGCATCTGTTCGGCGGTGACGTCACCGAAGGCGCGATCGACGAAGCCATTCGCCACGCCATCACCAAGATGTCGCATCTGCATTTTGCCACC
This sequence comes from Bradyrhizobium sp. 21, assembly GCF_023073335.1. Classification (GTDB taxonomy): domain Bacteria; phylum Pseudomonadota; class Alphaproteobacteria; order Rhizobiales; family Xanthobacteraceae; genus Bradyrhizobium. The sequence continues at coordinate 226,741 of NZ_JADPJG010000031.1, read as the reverse complement.
AACGCCGACTCGGCGCGACGGCTGACCCGGCTCGGCGAGGATCCGGCGCGCGTCTTCACCGTCGGCTCGCCGGGCATCGATTCGATCAAGCGCCTCAAGCTGATGGACCGCGAGACCATCGGCCGCGAGGTCGGGATGAAGCTCGGCAAGCGCAACGTGTTGGTCACGTTCCACCCTGTTACGGTCGAGATGGACCGCTCGGTCGGCGCAATGGACGAATTGTTCGCATCGCTCAAAGCGCTCGATCCGGAGTTCAGCCTGTTCTTCACGCTTGCGAACGCCGACGCGGAAGGCCGCGCACTCAACGAGCGGATCAAGGCCTTCGTCGCCGGCCGGCCGAACGCCATCGCGGTAGCCTCGCTCGGACAGCTTCGCTATATCAGCCTGATGAACCAGGCCGATGTCGTCGTCGGCAATTCGTCGAGCGGCATCTATGAAGCGCCCTCGCTCAACGTACCGACCGTCGACATCGGCGACCGGCAGAAGGGACGCGAGCGCGCTGCCTCCGTGTTCCACGCCGCGCCTGGTCGTGCGTCGATTTCAGCGGCCATCGCTAGCGCGCTAGCGCGCGGACGGCAGCCGACGGTCAGCCCCTATGGTGACGGCGAGACCAGTCGCCGCGTCGCCGACAGGATCGCGGGCATTCCCGACTTCAACGCGCTGCTGAAGAAGGGCTTTTACGACGGCGAGGCCGCGACATGACGCGCACGCTCATCATCGCCGAAGCTGGCGTCAATCATTCCGGGAGCCTGGAGACCGCCCTCGCCTTGGTCGATGCGGCCGCTGATGCCGGCGCCGACATCGTCAAGTTCCAGACCTTCAACGCGAGTTCGCTCGCGGGCAAGAGCGCGCGCAAGGCCGACTACCAGCAGCGTACAACGGACGCCGCAGAGAGCCAGCAGGCGATGCTGAAGCGGCTCGAATTGCCGCATTCGGCGCATCCTCTGCTAATCGCTCGCGCCAAAGAGCGCGGCATCGAATTTCTGTCGACGCCGTTCGATCATCAGTCGCTCAATTTCCTGCTCACGCTCGGCCTGCCCCGGATCAAGATCGGCTCGGGCGATTTGACCAACGCGCCGCTGCTGCACGCGATTGCGCGCGCGGACATGACACTGATCCTGTCGACCGGCATGGCGACACTGATCGAGGTTGAGGAGGCGCTGGGCGTGCTTGCGCATGGTTATGGCCGCAGCAACACGCCGCCAGGCCTTGCCGCCTTCCGCGCCGCGTGGCGCGACGGCGAAGCCCGCGCGCGATTGTCCGGGCGCGTCAGCCTGCTTCACTGCACGACCGAATATCCCTGCCCGCCCGAAGACGTGAACCTTGCCGCGATGCAGACGATGCGGACCGGCTTCCAGCTCCCGGTCGGCTATTCCGACCACACCGACGGCATTGAGATCTCGCTCGCGGCCGTGGCGATGGGCGCCACCATCATCGAAAAGCATCTTACGCTCGACCGCAACGCGGACGGGCCGGATCACGCAGCGTCCCTGGAGCCTGGCGACTTCAAACGCATGGTCTCCGCCATCCGGCGCATCGAGCAGGCGCGGGGCGACGGCATCAAGGCGCCCAGGAATTCGGAGATCAAGAACATCGACATCGCGCGCAAGAGCATCGTCGCCGCGCGTGCGTTGAAAGTTGGCGACGTGCTTGCACCCGAGGATCTTACCTGCAAGCGGCCGGGCTCCGGCCGGCCGCCGATCGAATACTGGTCGCTGATCGGCACCACGGTCACCCGTCCCTATGACGAGGAAGACCCGCTATGAGGATCGGCTATTTTGGTGACGGCGTCTGGGCGCAACGCGCCTTCGCCCGGCTGATCGACGATCCCCGCTACACCATCGCCTTCGTCGCGGTGCGCGCATCGCGCCCGGATTCGACGCTTGTCGCGCTCGCGGAAGCGAAGGGCATTCCGGTGCTGAGCCCCAAGGCCGTCAATGCGCCGGAGAGTCTTGCCGAGATCGCGACATTCGCGGCCGAGCTTCACGTCTCGATGTCCTACGACCAGATTCTCCGCGAGGCAATTCTGGCGCTGCCGCCGCGCGGCACGCTCAATTGTCATGCCGGCGCGCTGCCGTTCTATCGCGGCCGCAATCCGCTGACCTGGGCGCTGATCAACGGCGAGACCGAATTCGGGATCACGGTTCACTGGGTCGATCTCGGCATCGACACTGGCGACATCGTGCGGCAGATCAAGGTTCCGATTTCCGCAACCGATACCTATGCGACGCTGCTCAAGACGGCCGAGACGCGTTGCGCCGACACGCTGGTCGAGGCGATCTCGGACGTCCATCGCGGCACCGACAAACGCATCGTGCAGTCGACGATCGATCCGGTTGGCCTATATTGCTGCCGGCGCCGGGAGGGCGACGAGGAGATCGACTGGACCTTCGGCAGCGCCGCGCTAGAACGCTTCGTCCGTGCGCTGGTGCCGCCCGGCCCTGGAGCGCGCACGATCTGGAAAGATAAATCCTATGCCATCCTTGCCGCCGAGCTGATCCCTGGCGCTAGATCCTATATCGGTGCTCCCGGCGAGGTGATCGGCCGGGACAGTGCCGGCATCCTGGTCAAGACCGGCGACAATTTCATTCGACTCACGCGCTGGGCACCGGTCGGAACCGACTGCGCCCTTGGCGCGGCCCTCGTTCCGGACGCCACGCGCGGCAGCCGGCTCGGCCGAAATCTTAAGGCTGAACTGGCAAAGGCCGAGGCGAAATTGGTAGCTCTGGAGGCCAAATTGGGTCCCGGCCGCGGGGATTGACGTCCCCGTTCGCAGCCGCGATATAGCTGCTTTCTGATCGGGCGCGCGCCAGCATAGGCGCGGCCGCCCGCGAGGTCCATCACCATGAAGTCCTGGCAAAAGGCCATCGTTGGAACGGAAGCCACGGTGAGCGAGGCCATTGCCGCCATCGAAAGCGGCAGCATTCAGATTGCGCTGGTCCTCGACGACGGCAGGCTCGCCGGCATCGTCACGGACGGCGACATAAGACGCGGGTTGTTGCGTGGCATCCCGCTGAGCGGCCGCGCGATCGACGTGATGAACCCGAGCCCGGTGTCGGCTTCCGTCAACCTGCCGCGCGACGAGCGCCTGCGCCTGATGCGGCAGAAATCGATCAAGCAGCTTCCGCTAACCGATGCGGGTGGCAAGATCATCGGCGTCGAAACCTTCGACGAACTGCTCGAAACGCCGCAATACGAAAATCCCGTGCTGATCATGGCCGGCGGACTCGGCGAGCGCCTGGGCGTGCTGACGCGCGAGGTGCCGAAGCCGATGCTTCACGTCGGCGGCCGGCCGCTACTCGAGACCATCGTGCGCAATTTCGTGCAGCAGGGGTTCCGGAACATCTTCATCTCGGTGAACTATAAAGCCGAGCTGATCCAGAATCATTTCGGCGACGGATCTAGCTACGGCGCAACGATCCACTACATCCACGAGATCGAGCGCCTCGGCACCGCGGGCGCGCTCGGCCTGTTTCCGTCGAGCCCCGATCTGCCCCTCGTCGTGACCAATGGCGACATTCTCACGACCATCAATTATGGCGCACTGCTCGACTTCCACAACGCAGCGCCGGCTGAGGCCACGATGGCGGTGCGCGAGCACAAGGTCCATGTTCCCTATGGCGTCGTCACCGCATCGGAAGGATATCTCCAGGTCATCCGGGAGAAGCCGACCGAGAGCTGGTTCGTGAGCGCCGGAATCTACGTGATTGGCCCAAACGTGTTTCGGCTTGTTGACCGAGGCGCGAAGGTCGACATGCCGGCCGTGCTGGAGCGCGTCGTCGCGAGCGAGGGCCGTGTCGCAGTATATCCGATTCGGGAGTACTGGCTCGACATCGGCCGGGTCGAGGATTTCGAGCAGGCACATGCCGAGTTTCACGAGGTCTTCCAGTGAGCCCGGCAAGCGCGGTCGTCGTCGGCCTCGGCTCGATCGGAACGCGACATGCGCGAGTGCTCGGCGAGCTCGGCCTTTCGGTGACGACCGTCAGCCGCCGCGGCGGCGGAAACCATGGCAGTATTGGCGAAGCGCTTTCGCGCGGGCCGGTCGATTATGTCGTCATCGCCACCGAGACGGCACAACACGTCGAGGCGCTGCGCGGACTTGCGGACGCCGGCTTTCGTGGAACGGTTCTGGTGGAAAAGCCGATACTTGCAAGGCCCGAGCCGCTGCCGACCTTTGCCTTCGCAAAGCTATTCGTCGCCTACAATCTGCGCTTCCATCCGGTGATGGTCGCGCTCGCCGGGCACCTTGATGGACGCCCCGCGATCACCGTCTCGGCCTATGTCGGACAGGACATTCGGGATTGGCGGCCCGGTCGCGACCATCGCGCCACCGCCTCGTCGACGGTAGCTGCCGGCGGCGGGGTGCTGCGCGACCTGAGCCATGAGCTCGACTATCTGCTCTGGCTGTTCGGACCGTGGCGACGCGTCGCCGCGCTCGGCGGCGCGTCCGGGACACGCGACCTGGAGGTCGACGATCACCTCGCGCTGCTGATGGAGATGGCGCGGGCGCAGGTCGTACAGGTTCATCTCGACTACCTCGACCGCGCCGGCCTGCGCCGGATCCGCATCAATCTTGCCGATGAGACGATCGAGGCCGACCTCGTCGGCGGCAACCTGATCGTCAATGGCATCGCTGCGCCCTACGCCAGCGAACGCGACACCAGTTATCGGGCGATGCACCAGGCCGTGCTGAACGGCGATGGCCAGGTCTGCTCGCTCGCCGAAGGCATTGCCGTCGTGGATTTGATCGACGCCAGCGAACGCGCGCTGAATTCGAAGAGCTGGGTTTTCGCATGAGCCTGATCTGCACAATATGCGCCCGCGGCGGCTCCAAGGGCGTCGTCGGCAAGAACAGCCGCATCCTGCTGGGTCGGCCCATGCTGGCCTGGACGATCGAGCAGGCCAAGCAGACCGGTCTTTTCACGGCAATCGCGTTCAGCAGCGACTCCGATGCATTGCTCGAGGAAGCGCTGCGCTCCGGGGCCGACATCGCCGTCAAGCGCCCGAAGGAGATGGCGACCGACACGGCGCCGAAAATTCCTGCCATTCGCCACTGTCTCGAACAGGCGATGCTGCGCACAGGGCAGACGCCCGATATCTTCGTCGACCTCGACGTGACCTCGCCTCTGCGGCTCGCCTCCGACATCACAGGCGCGGTGGATTTGTTGCGTAGTTCCAGCGCGCCCAACGTTATCACCGGCGCGCCCGCCCGCCGCTCGCCCTATTTCAACCTGGTCGAAGAACGCAAGAACGGCAGCGTCGGCCTGTCGAAGATCGCGGATCCGCCGATCGTGCGGCGGCAGGACAGCCCGCGCTGCTTCGACATGAACGCCTCGATCTACGTCTGGCGCGTCGCGTCATTCCTCGATAAGCCGGCGGTGTTCTATCCGGACACCCGCCTGTTCGAGATGCCGGAGGAACGTTCGGTCGACATTGATTCCGAGGTCGACTTCGCACTGGTCGAGCTCCTGCTGCGTCAACGTCAGGGACTCCAGGGAACACCATCATGACGAGCTTCAAGGCTCTGTTCGATCTCACCGGCCGCACGGCTATCGTGACCGGAGGCTGCGGCATTCTCGGCCGTCGCTTCGCCGAGGGCCTCGCCGAGTTCGGCGCCAATGTCGCCATCATCGATCTCGACCAGGGCGCAACCGATGCTGCGGCAGCCGACGTCACGTCACGCCATGCTATCCGCGCCAGGGGTTATGGCTGCGACATCACGCAGCCCGATGCGGTGCGCAACACGGCCGATGCGATCGAAGCCGACTTCGGACCAGTCTCGATCCTGCTCAACAACGCCGCCAGCAAGACACGTGATGTCGACGCCTTCTTCGCACCCGTCGAGAAATTTTCACAGGACACATGGCGGGAGATCATGGCGGTCAATCTCGACGGCATGTTCAACGTCGCGCAGGTGTTCGGAGGCCGAATGGCCGAGCGCGGCTACGGCGCCATCGTGCAGACCGCCTCGATCTACGGCCTGATGGCGCCCGACCAGCGCATCTATGAAGGCTCCGAATATCTCGGCCGCGCCATCAACACGCCTGCGGTCTACACGGCGTCCAAAGCCGGCGTCATCGGCCTGACCAAGCACCTCGCGACCTATTGGGCGGCAAAAGGCGTTCGCGTCAATACCCTCACCCCGGGCGGGGTCGAGAGCGGGCAGAACGAAACCTTCAAGGCGCGCTATGGAGCCCGCGTTCCGCTCGGCCGCATGGCCCGCGCGGACGAGATGGTGGGAACGATGCTGTTCCTGGTATCTGATGCCGCGTCCTACGTAACGGGCCAGAACATCGCCGTCGACGGCGGCCTGAGCGCCTGGTGAGCGGCGGAGCATGCTGAAACAGTTGATCCGCAACACGGTGCTCTCCAGCGCGGCCTTCGGGGTCGCGGCCGTGCTCGGCCTGATCGTCATCCCCGTCATCATCCGCAGCTGGGGCGTGACCGAGTTCGGCCTCATCGTGCTTGCCCGCATCCTGCTGCCAAGCGGTATGATGGGCCTGCTCGATCTCGGCCTCTCCGAGGTCACGACGCAGGCGGTCGCGCGGGCGCGCGAGCACCGCAACTGGCGCCTTGCCGGCCAGCAGCTCGCACTGCTGACCGTGATGGCCTTCGGTCTCGCAGCGCTCCTGTCAGTCGCGATCTGGATCGCTGCGCCCTACCTCAGCATCGCGCTGCGCGTCGACCCGGTCCACATCGACAGGTTTTCGCAGATCCTGCGCTACACGGCGCTGGCCAATCTGGTGCTGATCCCGGCGCTGGTCTGGGAGGGCATCGTCAAAGGCTTTGAGCGCTACAACGTCCTGCGGCTGGCGGAGGTGAGCTCGACCATCGTCTATGTCGCCTGCACGATCTGGGCCTCCAACGCCGGGGCCGCCTTCGAGCTCGTGGCCTATGCCTATCTCGCTAGCACCTTGATGCGTGCGGTTCTGGTGTTTGTCGCGGCCTTCATCGCCGTCGTACGCAAGGTGAGGCTCGCGATGTGGGACGCGCCGATCCGGCGCGAGCTGATGTATCGCTGCGCGCTGTTCGCGCAGGGCAAGCTGACCGGCGGCCTGGCGCTGCCGGTCCAGCCCTTCCTCGTCGGCCTTTTATTCGGACCCAAAGGCGTCGGCGTGTACGACACCGTGGTCCGGCTGTCCCGCGTCTTCAAGATCATCGTCGGCATGCTCACGTCGGCCCTGCTGCCGGTGGCGAGCCGTCTGGACGAGCGCGGCAACGCCAAGGCCTTTCAGCAGCTCGGCGAATTCGGGCTCATCATCCTGCCGATGTTCACGGTTCCGCCGCTGGTGGCGGCGGCAGTGCTGTCGCCCGAGATCATGCAGGTGTGGATCGGACCGCAAATGGTTCCATACGCCTTCTGGATGGGCCTCAGCTTCGTGGTGCCGATCTGCGCCCAGTATCTGGCGTTCGGCAACGTCATGTTCCTGACCCGCGCCGACGTGCAGTCCCGCCTGAACCGGCTGATGATCTATCAACTGGCGGTCTGGGCCGTTGTGGCGATTGCGACGCTGCGCATATTCGACGAGCGCGCGCTGATTCTCGGCCAGGTGGTTGGCAACGCCGTCATTCTGCCATTGCAGATCGCCGCCATGAGCCGCGGGTTGCAGCTTGACTCCCACCGCCTCCTCAGAGCACTTCTCGCCCAGGTCGTCGTTCTCGTGGTCGGAAGCCTGCTGCTGCTCAAGCTCGCCGACTACTTCACGATCGACAGGTACTGGGGTCTAGGGCTTGCGGTCGCAGCCTTCTGCGCCGCGAGCTGGCTCGTGCAATATTTCCTCGTTCTCGAACAGCGCCAGCGGGCGATCTTCGTGGAACTTGGCCATCGCTTCGGCTGGGATTCGACCTAGCCTTGCAACTCAGCGCCAACATGTTCGAGAGACCGGTGACGACCTTGGTTGATTTCACGAGGAGACGCGAACGGTGCGCATAGGCCTGGTGGTCGATCACCCCAAGCGTGACCTGCCGGGGGCCGTCATGCTCGGTTATCAACTCGCGCGGCGCGGCGCCTCCGTGGTGCTGGTACCGATGTACGAGCAGGCGGTCGATGTCCCCAGGCTCGGGCTGGACGCGCTGGTCGTCAATTACGCACGTCCCGTCAATCTCGACCTGATGCGCAGCTTTGCCAAGGCCGGCCTCGCGCTGTACGTGCTCGATACCGAAGGCGGCGTGCTCGCGGAAAAGGGCGGCAACTCACCGCCGGCGATGGCCGCACACATCAAGGACAGCGGCTACGCCGAAATCCTAGCGGGCTATTTCTTCTGGGGCAGCCGGCTCCACGACGCTTTCCTCACGGCAGGGACCATGCAGCCGGAGCAGCTTCACCTCACCGGCTGCCCGCGCTTCGACTTTGCGGCGCCACGCTGGCGCGCGCTGCTGGACGGCGAATCGCGCGGCTATCTGCTCGTCAACGCCAACTTCCCGCTGCTCAATTCGCGCTTCACCGGCAAGCCGGGCGGAGAGCGCGAGGCGATGGTGCGGGCCGGTTGGGACGGCGCCTATGTCGATCGCTTCATTGCGGACCTGAAACAGGTCTTCACCAGCTATCTCGCCGAGATCGAGCGGCTCGCCGCAGCGCGGCCCAACCAGCACATTCTCGTCCGTCCGCATCCCTTCGAGAGCGAGGACGTCTATCGCACCGCGCTCGCGCGCCATGCCAACGTCGTGATCGACGGCACCGGCAGCGTGCTCGACCGCATCCGCAACGCGGCTGCAGTCGTTCATCTCAACTGTGGGACCGCCGTCGAATCGGTATTGCTCGGAAAGCTGCCGCTGCAGCTCGAATATTTGAACACACCGACGACGGCGGCCCATGCCGTGCTGCCCGCGCGCGTCAGCCGTCCGGTGGGCTCATTCGATCAGCTGCTTGGTGCGATCGACCAAGTCGAGCGCGAGACCGAGACCTTCGATTTCGCCGGGGTCCACGCCGCCGACATCGAGGCTTTCTTCCATCTCAACGACGGACAGGCCGCCGAACGGGTCGCCGACGTCCTGACCCGCGCGACCGGTTCGCGCCGGCCTTACGTCTCGCTGCTTGCCACCGTGAAGGGCACGCGCGCCAGGCCGAGCCTCGGCCAGATCGTCAAGGGCACTGCCAGCGCCGCGCTCGGCTCGGCCGTCACCGAGCGGCTGCGCAGCCGGTTCAATCCGGCCCGGCGCGACAAGCGGATCGAGCCTGACTTCGTCAAAACCCTGCTTCAGCGGATCGCGGCTCATGATCGCGCGAGCCCGTCGCAATTCACGGCGCGACGCGCGCATTGCGCGACGACGGGCTTGCCGCTCGCGAGCATTGCGATCGAACGGGTCCCATAGAGCCATGACCACATCTGCAAAGACCATTCTCATCACCACGCTTGCCGAATACCAGACCCGGTTCTGGATTCCGGTCGCGCAGCGATTGCGCACGGCAGGCCATGATGTCGAGTTGCTCGCCTTCGACGATCGGAGCGCCGAGATTTCGGCCGCTGCAGGCGTGCCGGTCACGAACATGTACCGCGAGGGTCTCAAGGCCGGCCCGGCGCCCGACGACCGCAAGGCGTTCGACGCGCGCGTTGCCGCCTACGGCCTCGACGGAACCAATTTCCTGTTCAGCCATGAGCGCTTCACTTTCGGCATCCGCGACACGGCCGCGCTGCGCCGGCGCTTCATGATCTACGCCAACGCCATGGAGGCGCTGCTCGACCGGCTGGAGGCGCAGGGGACGCGCGCCGAGCTGGTGCAGGAGCTCGGCGGCTTTCTCTCCGTCATCGCCAGCTTCTACGCCGCCAAGCGCCGCAACATCCGCAACTGGTTCATCGAGCCGTCGTTCTTCCGCGGCCGGATGTACTTTACGCCCGACAGCCTCGCTGCGCCCGACGTGATGCCGGCACCGGCGGACGCAGTGTCATCGGAGGTGCGCGCCTATCTCGACGACACGCTGACGCAGCGTGCGATCGTCATTCCCAAGAAGGACCAGCACCATTATTCGGCGGCTTTCAAGAAGGTCCTGAACCCGCGCAATGCGCATCGTCTCGCCGAAAAACTCTGGGACCAGTTCGCGCTCGGCAAGCACCAGGAGTTCGGGCACAATCTGCGCCACGCCCGTGTTCATGCGGCGATGGCGCTCAACGCGACGCGGCTGCGCAAGCTCTATCGCCCGCTCCCCGAGACGCCCTTCGTCTACTATCCATTCCACGTTCCGGCCGACATGGCGCTGACGCTGCGCTCGCCGGACTATCTCGACCAGGTCGCGACCGTCGACTTCCTGCTGCGCACGATCCCGGATTCGCATGTGCTCGTGGTCAAGGAACATCCCGCCCAGATCGGCGCGATCGCGGCTTCGCGCCTGTTCGAGCTCGCGCGCCGGTTCGACAATTTCGTGCTGCTGCCGCCGCAGACCAACAATTACACCGTGCTCAATCGCGCCGACGCCGTGATCTCCGTCAACAGCAAGTCGGGCGCCGAAGCGCTGCTGCTCGGCAAGCCGGTCGTGGTGATGGGCGATGCGTTCTACCGCTCCTGCCCGCTTGTCTATGCGGTCGATCGCCTGGCCGACGTGCCGGCGCGGCTGCGCGAAGCGCTCTCCGCCGGTCCGTTCGATCCGGCCAGGGGGGCGCCCTATTTCGAATCTGCCTGGCGCCGGTCCTATCCTGGCGAGCTCTATATCGGCGATCCCAATCTGCTCGATACGTTTGCCGCCTCCTTGCGCGCGGCAATCGCCGCGCCCGCCGGTACGAACTGAACGAGACCCATCATGCCGCTCGTCTCGATCATCACACCGTCCTGGAACGTCGAAGGCCTGATCGAGGAGACGATCCGTTCGGTGCAGGACCAGACATTCGCCGATTGGGAGCTCCTGATCGCCGACGACTGCTCGACCGACGCGACGCCGGCGATCATCGCCGCAATCAGCGAGCGCGACCCCCGCGTCAAGCTGATCCGGCAGGCCAGGAATGGCGGACCGGCGCTCGCCCGCCAGGCCTCGATCGACGCCGCGCAGGGCCGCTATCTGGCTTTCCTCGACAGCGACGATCTGTGGCTGCCCGGCAAGCTCGAGCGCCAGCTCGCCTTCGGCCGCGAGAAGCGGGCTGCCCTCAGCTACACCGCCTTCCGCCGCATTGACGAGAGCAACGCGGTCACCGGACGCCTGATCGAGGTGCCGGCCTCGCTCACCTATGGCCAGCTCCTGGAGAACACCGCGATCGCGACGCTGACCGCGATGGTCGACCGCGAGATCGCCGGTCCCATCGCCATGAAGAACGAGGGCTATGACGATTTCTGCCTGTGGCTTTCGATCCTCAAGCGCGGCCACACCGCATACGGCCTCAACGAAGACCTTGCGCGCTACCGCGTCCGGGGCTCTTCGGTCTCCAGCCGCCCGGTGCGCTCCGCCAAATGGGTCTGGCAGATCTACCGCAATGTCGAACGCCTCTCCCTGATCAGATCGGCCTGGTGCTTTGCCCATTGGGGCGCCCGGGCCTGGCTGAAGCGGCGGGAGTTCTAGCCCGCGCCCTGCCAAGCGCCCCCACAAAAAAAATCGAAAACAACCCCATGCACAGTACCGGTGCAAAGATACCTCCGACCAAGCCTTTTGGCTATTGGCGAGTCCGGCCGTTGCCGATACCACTCATCGCGCTCCGCCGCCGACAGTCTGGAACCGATCATGCCGTTTGAAAGCTACAAGAACAGCCGCATCCTCGTGACTGGAGGCGCCGGCTTCATCGGATCGCACCTTTGCGAGCGCCTGCTCGATACCGGGGCCGAGGTGGTGTCCGTCGACAATTACTTCACCGGCAGCCGGCGCAACATTTCCCATCTGATCGCAAATCCGCTGTTCGAGGCGGTCCGGCACGACGTCACCTTCCCGCTCTACATCGAGGTCGACGCGATCTTCAACCTGGCCTGCCCGGCCTCGCCGATCCACTACCAGCGCGACCCCGTGCAGACCACCAAGACCTCGGTGCACGGCGCCATCAACATGCTCGGCCTCGCCAAGCGGCTCAAAGCGCGCATCTTCCAGGCCTCCACCAGCGAGGTCTACGGCGATCCGCTGATCCATCCCCAGACCGAAGACTATTGGGGCAACGTCAACCCGATCGGCATCCGCTCCTGCTACGACGAAGGCAAGCGCTGCGCCGAAACCCTGTTCTTTGACTATTGGCGCCAGCACGGCCTGCCGATCAAGGTCGCGCGCATCTTCAACACCTACGGCCCGCGCATGCAGCCCAATGACGGGCGCGTGGTGTCGTCCTTCATCGTCCAAGCACTCAAGGGCGAGCCGATCACCGTGTTCGGCGACGGCGGCCAGACGCGCTCGTTCTGCTATGTCGACGATCTCGTCGAGGCCATCATGCGGCTGATGGCGACCGGCGAGGACATCACCGGACCGATCAACATCGGCAATAATTCGGAGTTCACCATCCGCGAACTCGCCGAGAAGGTGATCAAGCTCACCGGCTCGCGCTCGCAGCTGATCTTCCAGCCGCTGCCGCAGGACGATCCGCGCCAGCGCCAACCCGACCTCACCAAGGCAAGGGCCGCGCTGGACTGGGAACCGAAGGTCGCGCTCGAGGACGGGCTGAAGGAGACGATCGCCTATTTCAAGCGTACGCTCGAGCTGGCCTGACCCCGCTCGCAACGTCCGTCGGCAGCAAGCGAGCTTCCGCAATGAGCGGACCGCCATGCTCCGGACCTGGAGATGGTCACGGCCAGAGCCATCGGCTACGGGCCGGCGAGCGGGCGCAGGTCACCGCCTGTCTCGTGCCCGTCATTCTGTGGCAGCCCAACCGCCCAGCCCATAAATCCAAATAGCAGCGCTGAGTTCGTCAGTGAACCACTTATCAAATACTCAATCCCCACGAATACCAGGCCGGCAAAAACAAAGGACGCGGTTGCTTCAGAGCGCGCACGCTTCGCCACCGACATCAGAGCCAAAATGAACGCAGCAGCCAGAAGCAGCGCGGCGCCAACCCCAACTTCGACTGCGGCCTGCAGTACAACGTTATGAGGCTCCGCCTTATAGCAGGATTGTTGGGCGAACGTTCCGATACCCTGGCCGAGAAGACCAACCTTCGGCAACAGGGTCAAGGCTTCCCTTGTGAGTATGATTCGAATCGCAAAGGTATCCTCGGTATCGCACGACACGACCGGCTTCTGCGCATTCTGCACGACAAGTCCGATGATCTTGCCGGACATCGCGGGACGAGCAGCCAAACCAACGACAATGCTGAGACAGACGACGCCGGCTACCGCGAGCTGGCGCCGGCCGCCGGTCTTGGCCGTCGCAACGAGCGTGAGAGCCAAGGCGATGAAAGGGTGTCGCACCATTGCTGCGGCAAACACGAACGAAGGCAAGGCGATCAATCCGCCAGCGAGGCGCCACTGGCGCGACGACAGGTGGATCGAAACAAGGGCAAAGACCAGGAAGCACCACGTCAGCGAAAACACGGTCGGACCTTCGCCGAAGCCCAGAACCAGCGGCTTGTACTCGCCGCTCCGATCGTAAACCACCGCCCAAGCCGTCAGCAGGGTCCCAACCAAAACGATCGCTGCCGTGACGTAAGAGAAACGCGAGAGATCAAAACGATGACCCACGGCCCGGAACGCGGGATAGGCGGCCATGGAAAGGGCGAGCAGCGCATACTCGCGATCAGTCGTCGTTCGACCGTTGACGACGACCGAAGCCACCATGAGCGCCGCCAATGCAGCGAACAAATAGTCTGCCGGTAGCGGCCGGAACTTCCTCGCTATGACGAGGAGCGGCGCGATCATCACAGCCGCTGTTATGGCTGCATGACCCTTCGTGCCACTTATGCCGTACAAGAGGATAAGGACTGAGTTGGTTGAGGTCCAAACCGCTATTGCCGCGTTCGTCAACCAAGTCTTCGTCATCGGTTTGATCGCTGACACCCGATCGCCGGGACGATCAATAACCCTGTCCTCGTGACGAGAGGTGCAAAAAGCCTGATGGCATCGATATCAATCATGACTACAACTGAGCGAGCAACGACGCCTTACTACGCGCACCTGCTACCATTGCGGCATCCCCTTGTAAATATCGTTGCCAAACGCATCCGCGCTCCCAACCAGGACCGGCAGGCCTAGCCGCCCCGTGGCGCCATCACATCCCGAGTCAGCCGGATGAAATCCGCAACGAACGCCTCCACGCGCGGCTCCAGATTCGGCAACAAATCGCGGACGGTCGCAGGCCCGGCGGTTTCCACAACCTGCAGCATGTGATCGGCCAGCGCCTCGGCGTCGTGGATGCCGAAATATCGCGCGTTGCCCTCGGTCTGTTCGCGATGGACATCGATGCCGGACAGGATCATCGGGACGCCAAACGACTTTGCTTCTTCGACGGTCGTGCTCCACCCCTCGCATTCCGAAGGATTGATGAGAGCCATCGATGCGCGCAGAAGCGCGTAGACGTGATCCAGCGGAATCATTCCGAGATGCTTGAAGTTCATCTCGAGACCGCGCGAGCTGACCTCGCTCATGGTCCTCTCGAAAAGGCCGGATGCACGGAAGTCCTGCGTGCTACCGGATGCCGCGACCACGACGTCGCGCCCGCGGCTTTTCAGCAGATCAAGCGCATCGATCACGAGCTGGTGATTTTTGTGCCGCCAGAACTGGTTTGGCAGATAGAAATATCGCGGCGGAAGGCCATAATGGGCGATCACGTCGGACGGCTTGGTGGCGAGCAGGCTGACGGGCGGCTCGGTCGCAAACCGAACGACCGAGACGCCGTTCGAGTTGCCCGGATAGAACCTCTTGAGATCGCCGAGCGCGCTGGCGCTGCTCAACATGATGTGCCGGCCGGACGCGATCTGAACCCGAAAGCCGAGATCACGCCGCCAATAGGCGCCCCTGGAGAAAAGATGGGGGAGCAGGCGATGCTGGAAATCCGGGAACCATGCGATTGCCGGAAATGGCAGCCGCCAGCCAAAGAAGCGCGCGGACTCGAACACCATGTCGATATTGCTGGCCCTGAATTCGGCGACGGCAGGCGCGTCCAGACCAAAGACGATCGCGCGGGCGAGGTCCGTCGCCCGGGCAAGACCGGTCGCTGCGTGATCGAACACCGGCGAGCGCACGATTTCGACGCCGGGAATGCCGGCCAACGCACTGATCTCCTCGGGATCGTCCGCCGTTCCGGCAAACAGCACAGGTGCCACCGTTCCCGGAGAATACCGGTGGAGCACCTCGAACAGATTGCGCTGATAGTTGTAGCCGCCCGCCCATAGCCGGCGCGGGATGTTGGTGAACGCGATCCGCAGCGGCGCGCGCTCAGGCACGGGCCACGCTCCTGAACCATTCGACGTAGTCGGCGAGACCGCGCTCCAGCGGGATCTGCCACTCGAAATTCATGCCGAGCACGCGCCCGTTATCCGCCAGCAAGCTTGTCGGGTCCCCTGGCCGCGCGACGCCTGAAAAGCGTACGACCGTGTTGCTGTCCCAATGCCTGATCAGTCCGTCGGCAATCTCGGCGACGCTGACGCCGCGCCCCGAACCGCCATTGATCACGCCAAAATCGTGCTGCCACGCCGCCGCCTCCGCGACGCTCGCCAGCAAGCGAACGACGTCGCGAACGTCGGTCCAGTCCCTGATCTCGGCCCCTGTCCCTCCGAGATTCAGCGTTCCCACCTGGCTCCGCAACCGAGAGCAGATGTCCCAGAGCAATTGCTTGCGAAGGTTCGGACCGTAGACCGAGAACAGCCGCACGACCATGCAGTGAATGCCGAAGCTCTGGGCGTAGCTTTGGCACAGCTGTTCCATCATCCGCTTGTGGTGACCGTAGGGCGACATCGGCGCCAGCGCAACGCTTTCGGCGATCGGACCGGCATGGTCTGCGCCGTAGACCGCCGCACTCGAGGCCACGACCAGTTGGCTCTCGGGGGCAAAACTTCGAAGCCATTCCAGCAGACGCGCCGTGCTCGCCACGGTCCGCGAAAAGTCCTCGAACGGGCGCTCGATCGACAACCCGACGGACGACCCGCCGGCCAGATGGAAGACGTGCGACGGCAGGCCGTGCAGGGCGGCGAGCGCATTCAGATTGGCAGCGTCGACTTCACCATTGATCCATGTCTGCAAACCGAGAGCGCGTGCCTGGGCCGGATCGAGCGCACCGTGACCGACGCCATGGACCGCATGCCCGGCGCCCGCCAGTTCGCGAACGAGATGACGTCCGATGAATCCGTTCGCACCGGTAACCCACGTGGACATGTCCTAGACCTTGTGACAGACGAACGAATAGAGCCGGCCGGGCCGGTGGTCAAAGCGCTCGGCAAGCGAGAGCAGCAATGCGAAGACATGCTGCGAGGCAAACGCGGCGCGCCACAGCGGACCGACGGGGATCTTCCGCGTCAGTTTTTCGACGACCGCGGATCGCAGCGTCTGCATCGTATACGGAAACAGATTGATGGCGCTCCGCAGCGGAGCCAATGTCTCGACATTGGCAAAGCCGGCCGACTTCAGCGCGCCGGTATAGCGGTCGAGCAGGTAGGCATGCTCGCCTCCGTAGAGATGATGCAGCGGGTGCTGATCGAGGAATTTCTGAAGATCGCCTTCCTTGCTGATCACGTGCTCACGCGCCGCGATCAGCAGGCCGCCGGGACGAAGCACGCGAAACATCTCGCGGCAGGCACCCTCGAGGTCGCGCGTGTGATGCAACACGGCGCGCGCGAAGACGAGATCGAAGGTCCCGTCGGCGAACGGCAGGCGCTCGGAAAACTCCTCGACCACGTGAATGGGCAGCTGCGCGCGCGACGCAAGATCCCGGATTGCCGCCGCGCCGACGATGGCGCTGCCATCGGGCTCGAGTGCCGTCACCTCGAACCCGCTGCGGGCCAGTGCGTAACTGGCGATGCCACGACCCGCGCCCACGTCGAGTGCCGAGCCGGAGCGCCCGGCCAGGAGCGCTGCGACCGCCTGCCATTCGGAACTCTGGAAATAGCGCTTGGCGGCCGCGATCAGCGGATCATCGTAGAAGGCATCACGCACGAGCTGACCCTGATCCGGCTGATTGCGCAGCCAGACCACGGCGTCCTCCCATGTCGTGAATTTCCCCTCACCGCTCATCGGGCCGGAGCTCCCTGACCAGCACCGCCGGATTTCCGGCGACGATCGAGAAGGCGGGGACGTCCTTGGTGACGACTGCCCCGGCCGCCACCACCGCACCCTGCCCGACCGTCACGCCGCGCAGCACCATGGCACCCGCGCCAATCCAGGCATCATCGCAGATCCGGACCGGGCTTTCGTCAAGCGAGAGCTCGCGCGGATGACCGCTTGAAAAGATCTGCCGGACCTGCGCGTGCCGCGCGGCCGCCCCGATCGGATGGGTCAGACTGTCGAAGACATTCGCCGAATGGGAGATCAGAACCCGGTTTCCGATCTCGATGGAGCCGGCCGACCAGATCCGCGTTCCCTCCCCGACATAGCACCATTCGCCGATCTTGATCTCGCCGCCATGGGCGAAGGTCATGAGCTCGCCGAGGATCCGGCTCTGCGCGCCGATGACGATCCTGTCGGTATCGCCGCGGATGTTCCTGATCCTCGCGCTGGCGCCGAGCGCCGCCCCCGCATCGAGACGGCAAGTCGCCCGGCCGATCATTCGCTGGGTCAGGTAGTCGGCATTGCGGCCTGTGAGCCGCTGGATCAGGAAGTTGAGGTTCATGCAATCAACTGAAAATCGCGTCGTTCCGGACGCTCTAGCACGGCTAAACCCGTCCGACGAGGTCGCCGAACTGCTTCCATTGCACGTCCTTGCTGTAGATCTCCCGGATGCGGGCCCGACCCAGCGCGGCGATCTCCGCCGATCTGGGCCAGTCTTGCAGACAACGTGAAATGACCTCGACGGCCTGTTCCGAGGTACCGTAGGTCTCGATGGTCACGCCTTCCTGCATCCCGGCCGGATAGCTGCCGGCGTCGGAGACAAGCAGTGCGCCGCATCCCATCGCCTCGAAGCAACGCATGTTGCCGCGATCGGTGCCGGCCATGTCGATCGCGCCGTTGAACACGATCTTCGACGAGCCAATCAGTTCGTAGAGGGCTCTGCCGAACACCGGGGGCCGGGCAACGGCGGCGATGGCATCGGGGCGCCGGTGCCGTCGCAGCGGCAGCAATCGCCCGATCGTGCTCTCCGCGAGCCTGGTCAGGCGCGATGCATCGAGACAAAGCACGACATTGCGGCTGTCGGCGAGCTGTGCGACCTGCTCCAGCGTCCGCGCGCGCGCGCGATGGTGTCGCGAGTAACCGCCGGCGAAGGCGACGTCGACGGTACGCTCGCCGTGGCCATACTCGTCCATCACCGGATCATGCGCGGGAAAGAATGTTTCGACCCGGCATCCGTTGCGGCGCCAGATATCGAGGATCGACGGAGCATTTCCGAGCACGGCGGCATAGGCCGTGAAATCGGCATGTCCCGACGGCGCGGCACGCCAGCAGAGCGCCTTCTTGACGCAGCCCGGCAGCTTGGCAACGAATGCGCTCGGGTACCGCACCGGATCGAGATTGTAGAACACCTCGGTGGCGTGGTGCTCGATCTGCGCGAGCAGGATGGCCTCGAGCGTCGGCTCGCCCGACATGCCCTGCTCGCGCGCCCAGCGGCGCTGCAGGACCTCGTCGTCCCCATTGGTGAAGAAGGCCTCCGGCGATCCGCCGAGTACCGGTTGAAGGAAATGCGACGCGCCGAAACGGTCGTCCAGAAACACGCGCCGCCGGTCCGCGAAGCTTTGCGTGTTCGCCGCGAGCTGGTTCAACCGCGGCAGATAAGACGGATACAGGGCGCTATTCTGGAACAGACGCATCGTTTACGCGTACCTCGCCAACATCCATTTCATGTTCAGATACGGCCAGATCCGCCCGACCGACTCCCAATCCCAGGACTTCGACGCCGTCAAGCGGCTGACCGCCGCGCGCAGGGCCGCTTCATCCACCAGTTCCGCAAACGCCGGCACGTTCCTGTCGAGCAGGTCGGCGGTCCAGCGCGCCAGCGGTCCGTTCAACCATTCCGGCATCGGCGAATTGAAGCCGACCTTGCGGCGCGCGGTGCGGATGGACTCGGGCATCAAATTGGCCATCGCCCGCCGGGCAACAGCCTTGGTATAGCCGTCTGCCGACTTGCTGCTTTCAGGAAGCGCCATCGTGTAGGTCACCAGGCGCCAATCCATAAACGGCATGCGGACTTCGACGCCGTGCGCCATCGATAAGCGGTCGAAGTTGCGCAGGATGGTGGGCAGCACCGTGCTGTGAAACATGCGATAGAGGCGCTTGTTCAGGCCACCCCATTCACGCGGCAGCACATCGTCCTCCGCCGTCAACGGCAGCGGGGCGGGAAGATCGCGCAGGCCGCCGCGCAGAAAATACACGCCCTTCCGCTTGAGCGCCAACGCACGCAGGACATCCACGCCGCGCCGGGCCAGCTTCGAACGTGAAGCGAGGTCTTCAGCCGCGTTCCGTATTCGAAATGCGCGCGCTTGTCCTTCCTGCAGATAGGCGCCCATCAACTCGTCGGCCCCGTGGCCGTCGAGTGACACCGTCACGTTGTTTCGCGTCAATTGCCGATAGAGCAGCCATATGGCGCTGGGCAACGCGATGTAGACGTCATCGAGATCGTCGAGAATCTGATCGAGGTCCGTCAGCGCATCGGCCTGTCCGATTTCCAGAAAAGAAGGCGCGACGTTGGCCCAGGCGGCCGCCTCCTCGGCCATCGGCCGCTCGTCGTTGGAGGCGCCGGGGAACGCGGCAACAAAGGCGTGACGCCATGCGGCGCTGTCGCGCGGCCCCATGCCTGCCTTCTCGTGCGCCGCCATGGCGCAAATCACCGCCGACGAATCGAAGCCTCCGGACAGGCACGTTCCGATCGGCACATCGCTGCGCATGCGCAGGGCCACGGCATCCTGGAACAGCTCGCGAAAGCGCGCGACGCGTTCGGCTTCGGTGGCCGGCACGGGTGGCAGATGATCCACTGTCCGCCACCAACGCCTGACGCTGACCTTGCCCTGGCGAAGCCACATGCAGTGGCCGCCCTGCAGGCGGCGAACCTGCCGGAACAGGGTCCGCTCGCTTCCTTCGATGCCGAAGGCATCGAGCAGCAACCGGCGTGCGACCTCCACGTCGACGGACGCATCGATCAGTCCGCTGCGCACCAGCGCCCGCTGCTCGGACGCGAAGATGAATCGTTCCGGCGACGCGGCATAGAGCAGCGGCTTGATGCCGAAGCGGTCGCGCGCAAGAAACAGTTCGCGGGTGCCGGTGTCGTAGATCGCCAAGGCCCACATGCCGTTGAAGCGGGGCAGCATGTCTTCCCGCCAGGCCTGCCAGGCGGCCAGGATCACTTCGGTATCGGATTGGCTGCGGAACACCGCGCCCTGGGCCTCGAGTTCGCGGCGAAGCTCGAGGAAGTTGTAGATCTCGCCATTGAACACGATCACGTGGCGGCCGTCCGCGGACACCATGGGCTGATAACCGCCCTCGCCGGGATCGATGATCGCCAGCCGACGGTGGCCGAATGCGAGGCTCCGGTCCGCGCTGAACCAGGTCCCCTCGCCGAACGGACCGCGATGCGCGACCAGGCTCGTCAGCCGCGAGATCTCGGCCGCTTCGACCGCATTGCCACCCAGATTAACGATACCTGCGATTCCGCACATGTCCTAGACAGCCTTGACGGGCAAGAAGCGACTGACGATCGAACGAATATCCTGCCAGCAGGCCCTTCGATACGGACCCAATTGCGAGGCGGCAACCGCGATCACGAAGATGATCGCTGCCGTCAGCGACGAGACAGCTCCCACCGACCAC
This sequence comes from Bradyrhizobium sp. 21, assembly GCF_023073335.1. GTDB lineage: Bacteria > Pseudomonadota > Alphaproteobacteria > Rhizobiales > Xanthobacteraceae > Bradyrhizobium. The sequence goes on along the minus strand of NZ_JADPJG010000031.1, from coordinate 205,966 downwards.
CAGGACGGCGCAAGCTGGAATGGCGCGTGGTCGAGACCCCAGCGCACCGCCAGCGCCGTCACGATCCCGATGCCAAGCGGCATCAGCACGCAATGCACGATACGCGACCACATGCCGGCGAGGTCAAAACTACGGCGCAACAGCAAGACAATGGCCGCCATCTGCGCGATCATGCCGGCGCATGCGCTCCAGCCCGCGGCCTCCCATCCGAAGCGTGGCAATGCGATCGCGCTGGTCACGAGCGTGACGACCCCCGTGATCAAGGCGATCCGCGCGTTGGAGCGTGACCGCCCGTGCGCCAGCAAGTAGAAGCCGAAGACATTCGCGCTCGATCCGAGGATTCCGGCAATCGACAGCACGACGAGGACCCGCGCAGCCTCTGCTGCGACCTCGGCGCCGGTCCAGACATGCAGCAGCGGTCCAGCCACGGGGATCAATCCGCCAAGAGCACTTGCGGCCAGGACGTTGAGAACCCACGACGATCGGAACAGCAGATCGACCTTGCGATCCTCGCTCTCCCCTTGCAGCGTGCTGAAGAAGGGAAACAGGATCTCGCCGACCTTCAGGATACCGATATAGGTCGCCTCCTGCAGGCGCTGCGCAACGCCGTAGAAACCGACGAACTGCGGCTGGAGCAGCGCGCCGAGCAGATATCGATCGGCCTGCCCCGCAAGCAGCGCACCGCCCTGTGCGGCAACTTGCCATCCGCCCATCCGAACCAGCTTGCCGAGCGCCTCGCGATGCAATGCCGGAGGCGCCAGCCACTTGCGCATCTGGCCGCTACACCAGGCCAGTGCCAGCAGCAGGCCGATCGCCAATCCCAGCGCCTGGCAACCCAGGAAGGTCGATGCGTAGGGCGCGGCGGGGATCAGGAGGAGCATCGAAAGAGTCGAGACCACGGTGCTGACGATGCCGATCGAGGCGATCCGGCGATAGTCCTGTCGCGCGGTGAACAACGAAACGAAGACGGCCGATACACACTGGCACAGCCAGCCCATACCGGCCAGCGCGAAGGCCAGCGCGAGATCGTCGGCGGCGGGACCCAACAGATGAAATCCGAGACGCGCAAGCGGAGCCCCGGCAACCAGAAGGAAAATGGCGATCGGGCCACCCGCGCCGACCGCGAGCATGACCGCGGTCGCGAACAGGCGTCGCGCATCGTCGCGGTCGGACGGCTCCAGCCGCTGTGCCAGCTCGCGTGCCGTCGACAGTCCGAGCGCGTTGCTGAACACCAGTGCCGGCGCAATGCATGCGGTGACAAGACCTGCGACGCCGAACGCAGCGAGGCCGAGGTGAGCGATCACGAAAGGCAGGATGGCCAGGTTCAGCACCACGGCCACCAGGAAGGCCGTCGCATTCCACGCAGAATTCCCCAGCAGATCGGGCGGTGTTTTTCTCAACCTCATGCCAGCCACCCGGCCATCACCTCAACAAGCCTTTGCCCCGCGCCGGTCAGGGTTCCCCCCAAGGCAGCGCGAATTCGGGCTAGCAGTCGGTTCACGGAATGTCGATAGCCGGCGGCGGCCGCAGCCGGCACGGTTCGACCGTTCTTTCGGGCTCGTCCGGAGGCTTTCCGGACAGATCACGGATGTGTGCGGCCCGATCCCGGAAAAGCACGCTCAGAGCCCATCCGACTCGCCGTTCTTGGGCGTCGAGCGCGGCACGAAAGGCGAGGACGGGTCGGTCAGGCCCGGCGTCGTCGGCCTTCCGCCGGCATCCGCGGGCGGGCCCGCGGGAGCAGCTGCGTCCGGCCGCTGGAGCGCCAGCACCTCGCTGCGCTCGCCCTGCTTGAAGGTCACCTCGCGCGGCTGCACGGAGGTCAGCGACCAGCCGCCGAGCGATTCGCCCTGCCGCAGGCGCACGACCTTCTGATCGGTGCGGTTGACGAGAATCGCGATGGCATCGCCCTCGCCCACCACGGCCCCGACCAGCAACAGCGGCGGCGGGGCCTCGACCGGCTTGGGGGGCGGTGCGGAGATATCCTCGACCGGCGATGCCGCGACCGCGCGCGGCGGCGGCCGGCGCATGGCCGAGAAGATCGGGCGCTCCTGGGTCGCGGTCAGGGCCGAGAGTGGCACCGACCACAGCGGATTGCCGCGAGGAGCGGGCTTGGTCGGAGCCGGCTGCGGTGGCCGCGCGATCGGGCGCATCGTTCCGACATCGACACTGTCGGCGGGGCTGCCCGCAGCATCGTCGGACAGGACATCGATGCGCGATGAGGTGGCGGCCATGGTCCCGGCGGGGCCCAGAACCACGCACAATACGGCCAGTCCTGTCGGCCTCAACCACCCGGACATCGACATTCCCCTGCGACCACCGTTCGCACGAAAAGACGGCGAGGCGTCCGCGCCAAACTAGTTCCGATCGTCAGCGCCATCAACCTAAAGCGTGCTGCCGAACCGAGAGCCATTTGCTCCGCAGATGTTGCAATGCATGAATATGTTGCCCGAGGGCCACGATGGTCGAAAATGCAAGGCGGAACAGGGCGGAACCCGACGCAGATGGATATCCGTTCATTGCGGCACGCTGCAACGCTATGAGATCATGGCGAAAGCGCCGGGCCTTGCCACGCGCCTCCGTTACCCGTTTGCGACGATTTCTTTGCTGATTTGAGAAGACCTGATGGCTGGACCGACAAAGGCTGGTGGGCGGAACGGATACGGGCTGCGATCGGTCCTGCGCCACTTCCTGACGACCCTGCTGGCGACAACAGCGCTCGGCGTCGTCGCCGCCCACGCCGCGAGCGGCACCTGGGTCGGCACCAGCGACTGGACGGACGGCACGAACTGGTCGTCCAACCCGATTGTGCCGGACGTAACCGCGACCTTCACGAACACCGGCAGCACGGCCGTCGACAACAACAACGGCGTCGTCGTCATCGGCACGATCAACTTCACGAGCATCGCGCAGGCCTACTCGGTCACGATCGGCAACCCGTTCATCATCAACGGGACGGGTATCATCAACGATTCCGGCAATGCGCAGAATTTCGAAGTCACCTCCGGCAACAATCTGGTGTTCCAGAACAGCAGTACCGCGCGCGGCGGCACCGGCGCCGGGGCCGTGACCATCACGAATGATCTCGGCGGCACCGTCAACTTCCTCCAGAACAGCACCGCGGGAACGGCGAGCCTCGTCAACAACAGCTTCGTCACGTTCGAGGATTCCAGCACTGCCGGCAGCGCCCTGATCACCAACAACGCCAACGGCCAGATTGATTTCTTCACCAGCGCTTCCGCAGGCAGCGCCACGATCAACAACCTGGCATCGGCGACGCTCAACTTCCACAACAACACAACCGCCGCCACGTCGACCATCACCAACGACGGAACGGTGACCTTCGACGCCTCCAGCACTGGCGGCAGCGCGCGATTCATCAACAATGCCGGAGGCACGGTCGATATTTCCGGCCTGACGAGCGGCGGGATGACGGCCGGCTCGATCGAAGGCGCGGGCAATTATATTCTCGGCGCCAACACGCTCACCACCGGCAGCCTCAACACCTCGACCCAGGTCGACGGCGTGATCTCGGGCAATGGCGGCGGGCTCACCAAGGTCGGCACCGGCACGATGACGCTGACCGGCACCAATACCTATACGGGCGCGACGACGATTTCGGCGGGCACGCTGGCGATTTCGGGCTTCGGCAGCATCTCTTCGTCCAGCGTCGTGACGGTCGATGCGACGCTCGACATCTCGGCATCCGCTGTCTCGTTCAACGCTATCACGACGCTCGCCGGCAATTCCTCCGGCGTCGTCAGCATGGGCGGCAACGGGCTCGTGATCACCAACGGCTCGACCGAATTCGCGGGCGTGATCCAGGGAACGGGCGGGTTTGAGGTTTTCGGAGGGACGCAAACGCTCTCGGGCGTGAACACCTACACCAACGCGACCCAGATCGATTCGGGTGCCACGCTGGCACTGAAGGGCAGCGGATCGATCGCGGGCTCGGCCTATGTCGCATTCAACAGCGGGGGCACGCTCGATATCTCGCAGACGACCAGCGGAACGTCCGTCGGCGGCCTGTATTCGCTCTTCCTGGGCACCGTGGCGCTGGGATCGAAGACGCTGACGATCACGAACGGCAACGTGTTTGCCGGCGTGATCCAGGACGGCGGTATCGGCGGCGGCACCGGCGGCAATCTCGTCATCGCCAATGGCACCTTGCAGCAGCTCGCCGGCATCAACACCTATACTGGCACCACCACAATCGACACCGGCGGCGAACTCGATCTTTCTTCCGTCGGTGGCGGCGATGGTAGCATTGCGACGTCCAGCAAGGTCATCGCAAACGGCACCTTCGACATTACGAATCTCCTGTTCAGTACCGGCACGTCGATCAAATCGCTGTCCGGTTCCGGCTTGGTCAATCTCGGCACCAAGACGCTGACCATCACCGCCGCCAACGACACCTTTGCCGGCGTCATCGACGATGCAGGCGCGGGCGGCGGCCTGACGGTGACCGGCGGCAGGCAGACACTGACCGGCGCCAACACCTATACCGGCGCCACCAACGTGAACGGCGGCACGCTGGTGGTCGACGGCTCGATCGTGAGCGCGACCACGGTCAACACCGGCGGCACGCTCGCCGGCAGCGGCACGGTCGCCGGCGTCGCGGTCAATGGCGGTACGCTCGCCCCGGGCAGCACGGCGACGCCGTTCGGCCCGCTGACGGTCAACGGACCCCTGACCTTCACCGCCGCCTCGACCTATCTGGTGCAGGTCTCCCCGACCAATGCCAGCCTCACCAATGTCACCGGCGCAGCCACGCTCGGCAACGCGACCGTGAGCGCGATGTTCACCTCGGGTACGGTCAAGAAGCAGTACACGATCCTGTCTGCGGCCGGCGGTCTCGGCGCCACCACCTTCAACGCAGCCGTCGTCTCCAACATGCCGACGATCAACGCCACGCTGAGCTACGACCCCAACAACGTGTTCCTCAACGTCAACGTCAATTTCGCGCAGGCGGGCGGCCTCAACGTCAACCAGCAGAACGTCGCGAACACGCTGACCAACTTCTTCAACACCACCGGCGGCATTCCCGCAGCCTTTGCCGCGCTGTCGCCGGCGGGGCTGACGACCGCCTCGGGCGAGCTCGGCACCGGCATCATCCAGTCGGCGATCAACGCCGACGGCCAGTTCCTGAACTTGATGCTCGACCCGACCGTCATCGGACGCTCGGGCGGCTTCGCCAAGGCGGGCAGCGTCGCGCAATTCGCCGAGAGCGACGACGCGGCCGCCTATGCGTCCATGCGCCCGGCCAACGCACGCGAGCGCGAGGCCTATGCGATGGCGACCAAGGCGCCGCTGCTCTCCTCGCAGCCGGCCAACCGCTGGAGCGTCTGGGCGGCCGGTTATGGCGGCGCTGCCAATGTCGGCGGCAATGCGCTGGTCGGCTCGCAGGACCTGACCGCAAGCGTCTGGGGCGGCGCGGCCGGCGCCGACTACAGGATCTCGGTGGACACGCTGGTCGGCTTCGCGCTCGGTGGCGGTGGACTGAGCTACTCGCTCGCCAACGCGATGGGCTCGGGCTCGGCCGATCTGTTCCAGGCCGGCGTCTATGGCCGGCACAATTTCGGCCCGGCCTATATCTCGGCCGCGCTCGCCTATGGCTGGCACGACGTCACCACCAGACGCACCGTGGCGCCGGTCGGCTTTGACCAGCTGCAGGGCCGCTTCAAGGCCGACACCTTCTCGGCCCGCTTCGAGGGCGGCTACCGCTTCGCGACGCCGCTGCTCGGCATCACGCCTTACGCGGCGGCGCAGGTGACGAACGTCAACCTGCCCAACTACTCCGAAATCAGCCTCAATGGCGGCGGCCTGTTCGCACTGAACTACGCCTCGCAATCGCTGACCGACACCCGCTCCGAGCTCGGCCTGCGCACCGACAAATCGTACGCGATGCAGAACGGCGTGCTGACGCTGCGCGGCCGCGCCGCCTGGGCCCACGACTACAATCCGGGCCGCGCGGTCACCGCGCTGTTCCAGACCCTGCCGGGCACCAGCTTCGTCGTCAACGGCGCCCGGGTCGATGCCGACTCCGCGCTTCTCAGCGCCAGCGCCGAGATGAAATGGCTGAGCGGCTTCTCGATCGCCGGCACCTTCGACGGCGAGTTCTCCGGCAACGTCGCCAGCTATTCCGGCAAGGGCGTGTTCAAGTACGCTTGGTGAGCCGACTTAGTGAGCTGACGAGGTAGCCCTACTTCCCCGCCTGCCATTGGCCGGAGACGCCCAAAATCACCCTGACCCGGCCGGCGCCGGCATCGCTCAGCGCCGTGGTCTGCGGCACCTGGACGTCGAGCTGGTCGATGAACAGAAATGGCATGCCGGCTTCGAGATCGTAGAGCAGCTTCTGGAGCGCGGGCTGCTCCAGCTCGCAGCTGACGACGAGGCCGACGAAACCGTCCTTGGTCTGCGCGCCTGTTACGTCGACCTGCGAGGATTGGACCGAGCCGCCGACATCACTCACCGCGGCGGCAACCCGCTGCAACAGATTGGCGCCCGCCACCGTCACGGTCGGCCCTTCCAGGAACGGCGTGCCGGGATGCTCGGCCGATAGAGCCGCGGCGCTCTTGGCGCCGCTCTTGCGGCCGCGCAGCTGGTCGAGCAGGTCGGAGGTCTGCGCCAGCGCCTGGCGGTGGGCGATGACGTCGGCGATCGACAGCCCCGCCATCAGCAACAGCCCGCCTGCGACGGCGAGATAGAGCGTGACCGCGATCAGCGGCGAGCCGGAGAGTGCCCGCCCAACCGCATTTCCGTTTGCGACCTTGGCGATGCTCATGGCGCATTCCTCGGTTCGATCTGCGCCTCGATGTGGAAGCGTTCGCCGGGATCGGACGGGCTCCGCGTCGTCGGGGCATAGAAGGTCGCGCGGGTGAAATGCTGGGACTGCTCGATCAACGGGATCAGCGAGGGCGCATCGCGGGTGATGCCGCCGATCTGGACCTTGTTGCCGGCCAGATGCAGCTCGGTGACATAGGTGTGGTCCGGCAACAGCCGGCTCAGCGCTTCCAGCACGATCACGCTCGCCGGCGTCTCGTACTTGCGGCGCTCGAGCAGCGCGAGCGGCGAGCGCTCGCCGCCGTCGCTGCCGCGAAGCGCGGCGCGCCGCTGGGTGATCTGCCGTTCGAGCTCGCTCTCCTGCCCGCTGAGGCTGTCGGCCAGGTAGCTTGCCGCGACTGATCCGATCACCGCTGCGACCGCAGCGAGAGCCAGCACCGCCTGCAACATCCGGCTCAGCCGCACCGGGTCGATCGCGCCGCGCGATCTTTGCTCGAACACTTTGATGCGCCCGTTCTCGGGCGTCTCCGTCACGATCGCAATCGCGGTCGGATGGAAGGGCGACACCGCCTCGACATAGCTCATCGCCAGCCTGCGCGGTGCCGCCGCGATCTCCGTGGAGATGCTCTCGCTGCCATGCGCCACCGGAACGCTGCAACCGAATACGGCTTCACTCGCGCTCCAGGGCGTCAGCCGGTCGATCTGCGCCCGCACGATGCCGTCGAGGAAATCGGCCGCGCGCGCCGGCAGCTCCAGTGGACGGAACAGGAAACGTGTCGACCGCAGCACGATCTCGATGCGGCTGCCGCGGACGATCTGCGCGAGATCGGCACCAATGAACTTGCCGTCCTCGAATGCGATTTCCTTCGGGACGTTCTCCGACTTCGCCGCGTCCAGCGCGAACACACCGCTCTCGGCCTCGACCAGCCGCACCACGCGCGGCGATACCATCCGCTCCAGGCCGGCAACGACCGTGCCGGCCACGGTGCCGGTCCATGCATCGACAATGGCGCGAAGGGAACTGAGCGAACTCATCTCACAGAGACTTTCCGGCGGAGCCGTCGTAGGCGTTGTGCCACGACAATACACGATACGGCTCATCGCCGCTTTCGAGAAGCAGGATGACGATCTCGGCCGAGCTCCGCCGATGCGACGGCACCTCGGCCGCGACCGTCAGCCGGTACGCCTTCGAGCTCTCGACCGTCGCGTTGGTGCTGCCGGCGAGCCCGATCAGGGATTTCGGATCGATGTTGGGATCGGCGCGGTCGCGCAGCACCTGTTGCAGCCTCTCGGGCGTCATGCCCGGCAGTGCCGCCACCACCTGCGGCGCGGCGTCGAGCACGTTCACGGTCCGCATGTTGCTGAACACGGTGACGAAGGGCAACGCGCGTTCCACGACGGCGGCCGGAATGCCGCGCACCAGCCAGAGCTCGTCGCTGTGCGGAAACGGCGCGTGGCGCGGCAGATAGGACGCGCCGAGCGTGCGGTAGTAGGAATCCTCCGGATTGTCCTGGCCGGGCTCCGTCGACGAGCGCCAGGCGAGGATCCGGTCGGCATAAACCGGCGCGTCCGCCGCCGGGACGCCGAGCGCCAGCATCAGCCCTGCGAGCATCGGCTTCGGCGCCATGTTGAGATCGACGCGCGCGGCCTCCGACCGGAAGGTAACGCTGACACGTCCGGCGCCGACGCGGGCATTGAAGGTGCCGCTGGTCGGACGCGTGGCCTCGTTTCGCGCCGTCAACCGGTAGGCCGCGAGCTCGAGCCCGGCGTTCACCAGGGCGTCCGCCTGCAACCGGTCGGCGTTGACGGCGACCGTGACCGCGGTGTTGGTGACATAAGTCATGTAGATCAGCGCGAGCGCGGCCAGCGCCGCCAGCATCCAGAGCACCACGACCACGATGAAGCCGCGGCCGTCACGAAGGCTCGCACGGTCGCGCCTCGCTCCGCTCACAGCTGCTGCTCTTCTTTGTCCGCCTGTTGCGGCCGGGTGCGCGCCGTCACGCAGGTCGCCGGATTCTTGGCCCGCGCACATTCGGCCGGGGCCGTGATGTGCGGGGTCACCGCGCCTGAGACCGAGAGGACCTGGCCGGTGGCGCTGTTGCGCACGGTGATGCGAATGCGATCCGGCAGCTGCGCCTGGCCGCGCCAGGTCGGCTGCCACTGACCATCCGGCCCGGCATAGGTGAAGCTCACGCGGAACGGCGCGCGGATCAGCACCACCTGGTCGACGAAGCGGATCTGGCCGTCGGTCGGCATCGGCTGGAACGGCGCGCGCTCGCGCACCAGAGCGAGCCCCTGCGCGTCGGCCTTCTCGACCAGGCGGACGAATTCGAGCCCTGGGCGCACGCTCGGGCCGAGCGCCGTGCGCAGGAAGGTCACCGACAATTCGGCGCCGTCGAACAGCGGCACCTTGGCGTCGCCGTTGACCGTCATCTGCTCGGCGACCGACAGGTCGGCGACGATGCGGTCGAGGCCGGTCGCGAGACGTTCGGCCCGCTGCACGCGCGCGATGCCGCGATTCCAGTTCGGCAGCCATTGCGCGGTCACGGTCGCCAGCGCCGCCAGGATGACGGTCATCAGCAGCGTCGCGAGCAACACTTCGAGCAGGGTGAAGCCTGCTTCGTCGGCCAGCGCGCGGCTCAAGCGCTTCATTGCCAGGCCCTTCACTGCGAAGCCCTTCACTGCGCAGCCCTCGGCACCAGCTTCACCGTGGTGATCTGGATCGCGCTGCCGTCGGCGCGCTGCAGCCGCAGATTGACGGCCAGCGGCACGAAGCGGTCGGTGGCGGGATCGCCGCCCGCCACGTTCATCGGCGCGACGTCGACGCGCCAGCGGCTGCCAGCCAGTTCGCCGGTCTGCCGGCCGGGTTTCAGCAAGGAACGCGCCGGCAGGTCCGCAAGCAGGGTCTCGGCCGTGCCGGCGAGGGCCAGATGCTGGTCGATCGCACGCGTGCCTTTCACCGTCGTGGCGATGACCGAGCCGATCGCCCCGAGCACGACCGCGATGATCGCGAGCGCGACCAGCGCCTCGATCAGGGTGAAGCCGGCGGCGTCAGAGCAGCTTCTGCGGGACAATCTCGATGCCTCCGGTCAACCAGTTGACGCGCACCTCATAGCCCATGCCCGGGCGCGCCAGCGCGATCACGCCGCCGCACGACATGCCCGACGGAAAGAAATCGATCGACCGCCCTGTCGCGCGTTCGGCGCAGCGCGAGGCCAGCATCGCCTGCACGACCACGTCGCCCGGCAGGCGGATGGTCCGCCCGGTGACGCCGGAACGGACCGCGCGCGCCTCCGCATCCACCTGGGTCGTCACCCTGACCTCCCGGCGCAACGCCGCGTTGCGGTCGGCCTTCAGCAGCGCGGCGATCTCGACCGCGTAGCTTTCCAACTTGGCCCGCGTCGTCGTCCGCGGAACCGCCGGCAGGATGATCGCCGCGAGCAGGCCGATGATCGCGAGCACGCACAGGATCTCGATCAGCGCGAAACCGCGCGCATCGCGGATGCCGTCAGCGCGCGCCGCTGACAATGTCGGCTGCCGTTCCACTGCCGCCTTCCTGACCGTCCGATCCGAGCGAGATGATCTCGTAGGGTGTGCTCGCGCCTGGCGAGCGATAGACATAGACGTGTCCCCAGGGATCGCTGGGCACCAGGCCGCCGCGCAAATAAGGCCCGTTCCAGCCGGCTTGGCTGGTATTGCGGGTCAGCGCCGCAAGCCCCTCGTTGGAGGTCGGATAGCGCCCGAGATCGAGATAATAGAGATCCAGCGCGCTGGAAAAACTCTCGATCTGGATCTTCGCCGCCTTCGCCTTGGACTCGCTGAGATAGTTCAGGACCCGCGGGCCGACCAGCGCCATGATCATCCCGATGATGGTGATGACGACCAGCATCTCGACGAGGGTGAAGCCCGCCTCCCCACGGCCTGCGCGCCGCCGGCCACGCCTTGCGGATGGTTGTTTGGTCACTTCAAGCCTCTCCCCATTACCTGTCTTAACCGACAATCTGGCTCACCGACATCAGCGCCGTCATCACCGACGTGATCAGGCCGCCGACCACCAGCGAGATCGCGATGATCGCCGCCGGTCCCGCGATGCCGACGGCACGGTCCAGCGTGCGCTGCAACTTGACCTCGTAGAATTCGGCGACCCGTCCGGACAGCATCGGCAATTGTCCGGTCTCGTCGCCGAGCCGCAGCATGCGCACCGCCATCGCTGGCAGCGCCTCGGTCTCGGCGAGCGCGTCCGAGAGCTTCGAGCCGTGGCGGACACGGTCGGCGGCATCGCTCCAGACCGCGGACGGGCCGGTCGTTGCCATCATGTCGATCAGGATGCGCAGCGTGGTGGTGAGATTGACGCCGCTGCCGAGCAGCAGACCGAGATTACGGCAGAACAGCGCGGTGCGGTACGCGCGCATCACGTTGCGGATCGCCGGCAGCCGCGTGATCGCATTGGTGAGGCCGCGGCGGACGCGCTGCTGCCGCAGCAAAAGCCACGCTGCGGCGATGATGGCCGCAAGCCCGGCCAGCACCGCATCGGAATTGCCGCGCAGGAAGCTCGAAATGTTGAGGAAGATTCCGACGATCGGATCGACCTTGGCGCCGAAATCCTGCAACACGCTGGCGAACTGCGGCAGCACGAAAGTGAGGAAGAACAGCAGCACGCAGCCGGCCGCGCCGAGCACGAACAGCGGGTAGCGGATCGCATCCGACAGCCGGCGCCGCAAGGCCTCGCTGCGCGCGCGTTCGCCGGCCAGCACTTCCAGAACCTGGTCCAGCGAGCCCGAGGCCTCGCCGACCCGCACCAGCGCGATATACATCGGCGGAAACAGCCCTTCGTGCCGCGCCAGCGCCTCGGCAAAGCTCTCGCCCGCGACCACGCGCGAACGGATGTCGGCAACGACCGGGCGCAGCCGGCCGAAATCGGGGTCGGCCGCGAGCAGCTCCAATCCGTCGTTGATGCGCGCGCCGGCGCGCAGCAGCAGCGCGAGATCGCGCGTGAAGATGGTGATGTCTTCCGGCTTCGGCCTGTTGAAGAGGCTCAACACGCTGCCGGTCCCGCCACCCTCCTCCGGCGTGACGTTGTCGACCAGCACCAGGCCAAGCCGCTCGATACGCAGCGCGACGTCGCCGGGCGCGGGCGCGGCGATGGCGCCGGAGACCAGTTCGCCGTTGGCATTGAGCGCGCGGTAGCGATAATTCGGCATGATTTCTAGCGCACCGTCGTGACGCGGAAGACCTCGGGCACCGTCGTCATTCCCGCCCGGCATTTGGCGACGGCATCCTCCAGCATCGTCGTCATGCCGCCGCGCATCGCGGCGGCATCGATCGAGTGGGAGTCGGTCTGCGGGCCGATCAGCGTGCGCACCTCGTCGGACATTTCGAGGATCTCGAACACGCCGTTGCGGCCGCGATAGCCGGTGCCGCCACAGCGTTCGCAGCCGCCGGCCTCGTGCACGACCTCGCCGCACCTGAAACCGATCACCGCGAAGCGGGGGTCCCTGGCGAGATCGGCCTCGGTCAGCGCGTGCGGCACCTTGCAACGGTCGCAGAGCACGCGCACCAGGCGTTGCGCCACCACGGCGCGCAGCGTGGACTTCAGCAAAAATCCCTCGATGCCGAGATCAATCAGGCGCGGCACGGCAGCCGCCGCGGTCTCGGTGTGCAGCGTCGTCAGCACGAGATGGCCGGTCAGCGCCGCATGAATTGCGATATGCGCGGTCTCGGCGTCGCGGACCTCGCCGACCATGATCACGTCGGGGTCCTGGCGCACGAAGGCGCGCATCGCCGAGGCAAATGTCAGGCCGATCGACGGCTTGACCTGGGACTGGTTGATGCCGGCGATTTCGTACTCGACGGGATCCTCGATGGTCAGGATTTTGCGCGTCGGCTCGTTGAGGATCGACAGCATGGTCGCAAGCGTCGTGGTCTTGCCGCTGCCGGTCGGGCCGGTGACCACGATCATGCCGTGCGGCATGGCGAGCAGCCGCGTCATCGCGCTCTCGTCGCGCGTGCCAAGCCCGAGCTTGCTCATCTCCAGCAGGCCGCGGTCGCGCGGCAACAGGCGGATGACGGCACTCTCGCCATGCTGCGTCGGCATGGTCGCGACGCGGACGTCGAGCTCGCTTCGCCCGACCCGCACGCGCGCCGCGCCGTCCTGCGGCAGGCGCCGCTCGGCGATGTTGAGGCTGGCGAGAATCTTGATGCGCGAGATCAGCGCCTGAGGCGGGATGCCGTGCGGCGACGGCAGCGCGCGCAGCAAACCGTCGACGCGCGTGCGCACCACGAGTCCGGCGCGGAACGGTTCGACGTGAATGTCGCTGGCACGCAAGTCCACCGCGCGCTCCAGGAGATCGTTGAGCGCGCGCACCACCGGCGCGCCGCTGGCGAGATCGCGCAGGCTCTCGATGTCGTCGTCGGACTGCTGCGCAACGCTCCTGCCGCTTCGATCGGCATTTGCGTCGTCGGCCTCGGCCCGTTGATCGAGGACCGTGGTAATATCCTCATATGACGCCACGACGACGTCCACCGGCGTTCCGAACACGATTTCGGCGGCGCGAATGGCCGCCGTGTCGGAGGGGTCCGCAACAGCCAGCCGAAAAAAATCATTCGACGCACTGAAAGGGAAGATGGTGGATTCGCGCAGAAAGCGGCGCGAAAAACCGTCGAGGCGAGGCGTCACCGCAAGCAGCTGCGGAAGGCTCAGCCGCGGCAGGCCGAAATGATCGGACACTTCGTCGGCGAATTCGGCTGCGGAAAGATCCGTGGCCTCCCACAATTCGCGTAAGGGGCGCGTGATGGCGGGATTGGCTGATTTGTCGACATGAGCTTGGGCATGGGCATGGGCCCGCGGCGGCAGCGAATATTTTTCCAGGAGGTGCTGCCGGAAGCTATCTGCGGAGCGGTCGCGCATCGCATTCACAGCATTGACCTTGTTACCTGAATGCAACAACTTCGGCGGGCCACGAAGGCCCTTTGCCCTTGACTTATTTCTTAGCAAAAACATAATCGTGGCGCAAATTATTGCGCGTCCGAACCAAGGGGGGATCGGATGCATATTTCTGTCACACTCAGAGTTGGTGGGCGTATCTTGTTTGAAGTGGTCCAGCCGCTCTTGCAGCTCCGCTCAGCGTTGACTGGAACGCTCGTTCTGTTGTCGTCCGCCTTCCTGCTCACGGCCTGCATCGTCACGGCCGACCAGTCGGTCGAGGCGGACCCCAGGGATCCGCGTGCGCAGGACATCGCCGACAAGGTCCGCTCCCTCGATCTTCAGCCGCGACAACCCGCCGATACCGGGGCAAGCGGCATTGCCCAGTCGAAATCGTCGAAGCCCGCGATCTATCTCAGCGATGGTGCAACGCCGCAAGGCGGCGCGATGGCCGAGCGCGACGATGCCGGCGGCAGCGGTTACGACCTCAATTTCGAGAACGCGCCGGTCGCCACCGTCGCAAAGGTCATCCTTGGTGACGTACTCAACGTCGGCTACACGATTGACCCCCGCGTGCAGGGAACCGTTACGCTCGCCTCGGTGCGCCCGGTGCCCAAGGCGGACGCGCTCTACGTGCTGGAGAACGCGCTGCGCATGTCCGGCGTGGCGCTGGTGCGCGACCGCACCGGCTACCGCCTGCTGCCGGCGCCGGAAGCCGGTCCCGGCGGCATCGATCGCTCCACCAATGCCGCAGCCGGCCAGGGCATCACGGTGGTGCCGCTGCGCTATGTCTCGGCCCAGAACATCTTCAAGCTGCTCGATGCCTTCGGCGTGAAGGCCTCGACCATGCGTCCCGACAGTGCCCGCAACACGCTGATCGTCAGCGGCAGCGGAACCGACCGGGCGACCGCGGTCGACACCATCCTCTCCTTCGACGCCGACTGGATGCGCGGACAATCGGTCGGCATCTTCCCGGTGCACAACTCCACGCCCGAGCCGCTCATCTCCGAGATGGAAAAGATCATGGATTCGGGCGAAGGCGGCCTGAGCCAGAGCGTGGTCAAGTTCCAGCCGATCGGCCGCCTCAACGCGATCCTGGTCGTCAGCCAGAAGCCGGAGTTTCTCAAGCGCGCGCAGGTGTGGATCGCGCGGCTCGACCGCTCCGACACGGACGGCGTGAACCTGAAATCCTATCCGCTGCGCTATGGCAATTCCAAAGCGGTGGTGGCGCTGTTGAACGAGATACTGTTCAGCCAGAGCGCGACCAGCAGCTCCTCGCTCGACAATTCCGCGAGCCAGATTTCGCCCGGCTCGGGCCTCGCGACGTCCTCCTCCGGAGCCAATCCGGTGGCCTCGCTCAGCGCGCTTCCGACCGCGGCCGCTGGCGCCGCTACGCCCGTCACCGGTGCTCCCGGCTCTCCGCTCGGCGCGCGCCCCGCTCCTGCGGCCATCGGCGCGCCCGCCCAGGACAACGGCTCCGGCTCGCTGCTTGGCTCGGGCGCGAAACCTGCCACCAATGCGATCCTCCAGAACGTGCGGATCACCGCCGACGTCACCAACAACGCGGTTCTGGTCTATGCCAACGCGGAATCGCAACGCGTCGTCGAGCAGACGATCCGGCAGATCGACCGGCCGCAGCGCCAGATCGCGATCGAAGCGACGATCGCCGAGGTGACGCTGAACGACCAGTTGAACTACGGCGTGCAATTCTTCCTTGCCAGCAAGCAGGGCTCGATCTCGAACACCATTTCGGGCATCAGCAATTCGAGCACGATCGGCAGCAATATCGAGGGAACGAGCAACGCCGTCAACGCCGCGGCCGGCGCCCTGCTCGGCCGGGCACTGCCGGGCTTCAACTTCCTGATCGGCGCCGAGAACTCGCCGCGCGTCGTGCTCGATGCGCTGCACGGCGTCACCAATGTCAAGGTGCTGTCGAACCCGTCGCTGGTGGTGCTGGACAACCAGGCGGCGACCCTTCAGGTCGGCGACCAGGTGCCGTTCTCGACCGGCACCGCGACCGTGCTGACCGCCAACAACACCGTCGTCAACACCATCGACTACAAGAACACCGGCATCATCCTGCGCGTGCTGCCGCGCGCCAACGCCAACGGCAATGTGGTGCTCGACATCGAGCAGGAAATCTCGAGCGTCGCCGCCGGCAGCGCCAACTCGCTGACGCCGACGATCTCGCAGCGCAAGGTCAAGAGCTCGATCGCGGTGACGAGCGGGCAAACCGTGCTGCTCGCCGGCCTGATCAGCGAGACCGAGAACAGGCAGCGCCAGGGCCTTCCGATTCTGGATTCCATCCCCGGCGTGGGCGACGCCTTCTCGCATCAGACCACCGCGCGTGCCCGCACCGAGCTGATCCTGTTCATTCGCCCGACCGTCATCAAGGACGGCGTCGATGCGCATGTCATCGCCGAGGAGATGCGCAGCAAGATGAACAGCCGCCTCGTTGGAACCAGCAATCCCGTCATCACCGTGAGCCCGCCCAAGGCGGCGCGCTGACGGCGTGACGGATCCGGCCGCGAATGACGGGGCGGGCCCTCCGCTCGCGCTCAGCCTCGCGCTGCTGCTGGGGGTGTTCGCAAGCCTCGTCACCGCGCCGGGCGCGGAAGGCCTGTACGGTGCGTTCCTCGCCGCCCTGATGCTTGCGGTCGCGACCAACGATGCCCGCCACTACCGCATTCCGAACGAGCTGACGGCGGCGGCCTTCGCGCTCGCCCTGCTCCGCGCCGGCGGGTTCGCACAGGAGACAGGCGTCGAGGCGATGCTCTGGGCGGTCGTCCGCGCCGGCTCTGTCGCAGCCCCGCTCCTGCTGTTGATGCTGCTCTACCGGCGCTGGCGTGGCCGCGATGGGCTCGGGCTCGGCGACGTCAAGCTCGCCGCGGTCTGCGGCGCCTGGCTCGATCTCGCGACGGTGGCCGCGGTGATCGAGCTTGCAGCGCTGCTCGCGATCGGCGCCTATGTCGCCAATGCAGCGCTGCGAAGAGAGCGGCTCCGCGCCACGGCATTCCTGCCGTTCGGTCTATTCCTGGCGCCGGCGATCTGGATCGGCTGGTTGGGCGAGAGCTGGTATACGAACTGGCTCGGCGGCTGGCCGGGCTGAGATGATAGGCCGGGCGATCAGTGCTCGCGGCTCGGAGCCCATTCCAGCGCCCGCAGGCGGGCTTGGGCGATCTCTCCGCGCGTCATCTTGGTGGTGACGGCATCGCGGATCCGGGCTCGCGCCTCGCGCGCCGGCCGCGGCGCTGCGGCCGTGGACAGATTGAGCCATTTCGAGGCTTCGACGATGTCCTGCGGCACGCCCTGGCCGCGGTCGTAGAGCAGGCCCAGGGAATATTGGGCGCGGCTGTCGCCCTGCTCGGCTGCTCGCCGGTACCACATCGCGGCTTCCGTGTAATTCTGCGGCATGCCGCGGCCGGTCTCGAACAGGAAGCCGAGATAGGACTGCGCCGGCGCATTGCCGCGCTCCGCGAGCGGAATGAAGATGCGGGAGGCCGTCACATAGTCCTGGCGCTGGAACGCGGAGACTCCCTGGCGGAGCGACTGGGCATGGGCCGGGATGGCGGGCGTCAGCGTCACGAGCATCACGAGAATGACGGTGCACCATCCCGCCCGTCGCGAAAAGCCGCTTGCCCGCGGCACCTCGCGGCAATACCCCGGATCCTGGCTGTCGAGGGTCTGCATCCCATCCGCTCTCCTTGCTTGGGCTGCCAGATTAGTCGGTGGCTATCCCAAAATCCATAGCGGGCGGCGGACACGAAAAAGCTCCGGGCGCGTTGCGCCCGGAGCTCGTCGGTTGGTCCTGGTCTAGTGATATCCGGCGGCGGTGCCCGGCGTCGTATCCGGGGCGTTGCCGTTGATCTGGTTGTCCAGATACGACAGCACGCTGCCGGAGGTCGCCGCGCCCAGATTGTTGACGATCATCGACCGGCCGATGCGAGCCGAGGCGGCACCGCTCAGGGCGAAGCCCGTGCTCAGATTCTCCGAGATGTTGCTGTTGTTGACCTGGACGTTGGCTGTCCCCAGCACGTTCAGCCCGACGAAGTTCTTGTGGATGGCGGTGTTGTTGATCGTGGCCCGGGCGCTGCCGCCGTTGGTGTTGATCTGAACGCCGGCGCCGTCGGCCGCGGTGCCGTTGTGTGAGATCACGCTGTCACGGATCATGAGCATCGAGTTGAAGTTCGAGGGGTTGACGAAGACGCCGACGCCGCCCGCGCTGTTGAAATTTCTGATGAAGCAATGCTCGATGAGGACGGATGCAGCCTGCAGGACGTTGACGCCCTTGACCCCGATTCCAGCGCCGTCAATGTCCAGACCGCGCAGCACGATGTGATCCGTCGCGGCTGCGTTGACGATGAAGCCCGTGGTTCCGGCCGCCAGCACGCCGCCGACGACACCTTCGCAATAGATCGAGATGGCTTTGGTGATCGTCAGGGTGCCGAAGCCCGCGGAATCAAGACAATTGATCTCGCCGCCAGCCGCGGTCTTCGAGATGGCGCCGGCGAACGTCTTGCACGGCGCGGTGCGGCTGCACGGATTAACGTCATCGCCGACACCAGAAACCCACGTTCTGGTCGCCTGGGCGTGAGCCGGCTGCGATAGGGCGAACGGCAAGAGCAGTCCCGCCATGAGAGCCCATAGAGCAATGCGACGCATTTTGAACCTCCAAAATTGAACTGAAAAATTCCCTGTCATCATGCACAAGATTCTTGGAAAGCACGGGGGGCTAGTGATATCCGGCCGCGGTTCCCGGCGTCGTGTCCGGGGCGTTGCCGTTGATCTGGTTGTCCAGATACGACAGCACGCTGCCGGAGGTCGCCGCGCCCAGATTGTTGACGATCATCGACCGGCCGATGCGAGCCGAGGCGGCACCGCTCAGGGCGAAGCCCGTGCTCAGATTCTCCGAGATGTTGCTGTTGTTGACCTGGACGTTGGCTGTCCCCAGCACGTTCAGCCCGACGAAGTTCTTGTGGATGGCGACGTTATTGAGCGTGGCGCGGGCGCTGCCGCCGTTGGTGTTGATCTGAACGCCGGCGCCGTCGGCCGCGGTGCCGTTGTGCGAGATCACGCTGTCACGGATCATGAGCATCGAGTTGAAGTTCGACGGGTTGACGAAGACGCCGACGCCGCCTGCGCTGTTGAAGTCCCTGATGAAGCAATGCTCGATGACCACCGAGGCCGCCTGCAAGACGTTGATGCCCTTGAGCCCGGTGCCGCCTCCCTCGATGTCCAGACCGCGGAGCACGATATGATCCGTCGCTGCGGCATTGACGTTGATGGCGTTGGTGCCGGACGCCAGAATGCTCCCGACGACGCCCTCGCAGTAGATCGTGATCGCCTTGGTGATGGTCACGGTGCCAAAGCCGCCCGAGTCGAGGCAATTGATCTCGCCGCCCGCCGCCGTCTTCGAAATCGCGCCGGGAAAGGTCTTGCAGGGCGCGGTGCGGCTGCACGGGTTGGCGTCATCGCCCACGCCGGAAACCCAGGTTCTCGTGGCCTGGGCGTGGGCCGGTTGCGACGCAATCAATGGTACGAACAATCCTGCAATCAGGGCCCAGAGTGCAATTCGACGCATTTCTTCCTCCCAAGATGAAGCTGAAATCAACAGCTTGTTGCCATGCACAAGTCTTCGCTGCCGTGGCCTGCGCGTCGCGCAGCCTCACGGCATCACCTTCCAGATTTCGCTGAAACTTCCCCCGCCGCTTTGGGCGTTCGCAAATAAGACCTTCGTGTTGAAATTTTTTGGGTACGCAACGCTACTGGGAAAAACGGATGCAGACTTCTTGGCACTTCTCCATCGCGCAACTGTTGCGCGACGGACCGCGGATCTTCTAGTGGTCGCACCGGATCAGGCAAGGTTCAATTTGACGTGCTTTTTTTATCTTCCGGAACTTTGACCGCGACGTCTCGGACATCGTCGATAGCGGCAGTCAGCACCAATGGATCATACAAGTGTCGTGCATATCCAACAACTGCGACGTGACACGCGATCTGTGGGGGAAATGACGCGTCGCACTGCGTCGATTGGACGCGACGCGATCCTCGCCGTCAGCCGAGCAGGAAACCGGCGCTGTGCAGGTTGTGAAGAAAGTCAGTCAGACCGCCGATCACAACCGCATCGTGGTTCCCGGCCGTTTCGGCAAAAGTCGCGTGCTCTGACGCGATCTGCACACTGGTCGGCTCGGGCATCGAATCCGGCGGCTCGGACGAATTGGGCAGTGTGGTTCCGCCCGGGTCGAAATTGAAAACGAAGTTGCCACCGGCGCTCGCGAGCCCCGCGCTCGCCAGCGGCGCAGCGCCCGTGGCGCCGTCACCATTGAGATCTTGGTGGAACACCGGCTCGAGCGCCTTCAGACGGGAGTCGCTTCCCGGCACTTCGGGCGTGAGGGTCGACACGAAGTTGCCGTTGCTGTCGGTGCTCCAGACCGAGAAATAGCCGGTCGACGAATTCTTCCAGGCGACGTCATAGCCGCCGCCCGAGACCTGCTCGGCGGCCACCGGCGACCACACGCCATAGTTGCCGGCGACGACCGCGGAGCCGCCATTCTTCAGGACGGGGCCGGCGCCTCCCGCAGTCGGATTGAGGTAGTAGTTGCCTGCGCTCAGGACCAGGCTGGTCGTGCCCCGGGCCTCGATCGTGGTGGTCGAAACGCCGATCGTGCCATCGCCGTTCAGATCCTGATGGAACGCCGGCTCCAGCGCGATCAGGCGCGAGTCCGTTCCAGGTACTTCCGGCGTCAGGGTGGACAAATAGTTGCCGCTGCTGTCGGTGCTCCAGATCGAAAAATAGCCGGTCGACGAATTCTTCCAGGCGACGTCGTAGCCGCCGCCCGAGACCTGCTCGGCGGCAACCGGTGACCAGACGCCATAGTTGCCGGCAGAGATTGGATTGCCGCCCGACTTCAGAACAGGACCGGTTCCGCTGCTGATGCTGTTCAGGTCGTAGTTCGACCCGACCTGGACCAGGCTGGTCGATCCTGCCGCCTCGATGGTGACGATGGGAATTCCGATGGTGCCGTCGCCGTTGAAGTCCTGATGGAACGTCGTCTCGAACGTTTCCACGGTGGTGCTCACACCCTGGAGGTCCGAGGTGAGGTTCGACGTGTAATTGCCGCTGGAGTCGGTGCTCCAGAACGAGAACAGCCCCGTCGTCGCGTTCTTCCAGGCGATGTCATAGCCGCCCGTGACCTGTTCCGCACCGACCGGGCTCCAGACGCCATAATTGCCGGCCTCCACGGCAGAACCGCCGGACTTCAGCACGGGGCCCGTCCCGCTGCTGGTGCTGTTCAACTCGTAGGTGGTTCCGAACAGCACAAGGCTGGTCAAGCCGATCGCCTCGATCGTCGTCGTCGGGACACCAATGACGCCGTCGCCATTGAGATCCTGCTGGAAGATCGTCTCGTAGGACTCCACGATCGGGCTCTTGCCCGGAAGGTCGGTCGTGAGATTTGAGGTGAAGTTGGCGTTGGTGTCCGTGCT
The DNA here is from genome assembly GCF_023073335.1 of Bradyrhizobium sp. 21. GTDB lineage: Bacteria > Pseudomonadota > Alphaproteobacteria > Rhizobiales > Xanthobacteraceae > Bradyrhizobium. Next base: position 184,779 of record NZ_JADPJG010000031.1, on the reverse strand, counting down.
CCAGAACGAATAGAGGCCGTTCGCCGAATTCTTCCAGGCGATGTCGTAGCCGCCCGTGACCGCCTCGGCGCCGATCGGCGCCCACGCGCCATAGGCGCCGACCGCAACCGGCGCGCCACCTTTCATCAGCAAGAACCCGCCCACGCCGAGGAGATAATTGCCGCTGCCCTGAATGAGCGAAGTGGCGCCTGCGGATTCGATGAGATAAGGCCCACTGCTGGCGAGCGTCGCGCTCGAGACGGTCTGATCCGCAAATTGGAAGGACTCGACACCCGTGACGGCATCGGTGCCGTCAGGCGAAAGCCCACGCTCATCGACGAGCGTGAAGGTCTGGGTCGTCGCGTCAAAGGAGACCAGATAGCTGCTGCGGTTGCCCGAAAACACCGCAGTATCTGTGCCCGAGCCGCCGATGATGGTGTCGTTACCGCCGCCGCCGGTGATCGTGTCGTTGCCCGAACCGCCGTTGAGCAAATTGGCGATGGCATTGCCGACGATCACGTCGTTGCCGGAACCGCCGGTGGCGTTGTCGATGTAGGAACGCGCGTCGTTGTTGTAGAGATAGGCGTTGTAGACGTTGCCGGACGCATAATGGTTGTAGCCGAGATGTTGGTTGTCGCCGAGATTGGCCAGTTGCACGGCGGAAAACAGCGACGACGCGCCGGGATTGAGATTGATGCTGAGATTCGTCGTGTAGTTCGACAGGTCGTAGGTATCGACACCGCCGCCGTCCCAGACCGTCTCGTAGATGCGGTTGGCCGAACCGCCGGCGCCACCACCGTCCGCGAGCTGCCCGACGCCGTTGATGAACTCCTGCCCCGTGGTCGGGCTCCAGGTGTAGACCGTGGTCCCGCTCTGGGTCGTGTAGTTCGCCCCGTACATCGTCTGCAGGGCCAGGATATCGTTGGCCATGTAGGTCTGCGGAAATCCGTACGCTTCGTTGCTGTAGCCGGCGGTGTCCGAGGCGCCGACATAGCTGCGATAGCTCATGACGGTATATTCGCTATCGTCATGCGCGCTGGGCACCGCGACATTGGCGACGCCGCCGGTGGTTTCGTTGCTGTGCTTCAGGCCGAAGGCATGGCCGAGCTCATGCAGCGCGGTGGTGAACTCGTAGTTGCCGAGCTTCGCCTGCGTGTAGTCGTAGTGCGTGCCGAACCAGACGTCGCCGCCGGCCGCGTAATTTCCGGGATAGTAGGCATAGGAGGTCGGATTGGGCTTCGACGACTGCGCGACCATGATGTCGGCGCCGTCGGTCCCCGCATACTGGATGCTGGCGTTGGTGTAGCTCTGGATCAGCCCGATCGCGTAGTTGATCGCCGCCTGCATCTGGCTCGGCGCCGGGCCGAAGCCTGCCAAGGTCGGTTCGCTGCTGCCGCCGGAGTACGGGCTGGCGTAGTCGCTGGGCGAGTCGGGAAAACTGTAGGTGATCGTGCCGGTCCATTTGTAGCCCGACAGCAGGCCGTCAATCTCGGCGTTGTTGGTGGCACTGACGCTAACAGCTGTGGCCAATGGACTCTCCGGAGCAATCCGTCGCGCGCGATTCGGGACGCAGGGGCGCGATTCTAGCTTGAGATTTATACTTATGGTTTAATTTTGGCGACAGCGCCCGCCCCCTTCCGTAAGGCTGTGTTAGCCATGAAATTCGGTAATCATACGGGTCGCGGGCGGAGTGACGGTTCCGCCTACCAGCAGGATCCGTAAAGGAAATCCATGAAACCAGGTCAAGTCTTAGCCGGTCTGATCGGTGTCCTGGCGGTGTTGGCGGGGCCGGATCGCCTGCCCCTCGGAGGACAGCCTGCCATGGTCGGCAAAGCCAATGCGGACGACAGCAGCGGGCAGGATGGCAAAGCAGGACGTGCGCCTGTCATGCCCATGGCCCGCGATCCTGCCGCCACGGTGGCGACGGAGTACGAAGCAGCCCGCCGGCAGGGGACGCGGGAGGCGTTCGAGCTCTTCATCGCCCGTCACGGCGACGATCCCCTGGTCGAGAAGGCGCGGGCCGAGCTGAAGCAGCTCGCGCGCTGATCCCTGGCGCGCCGCGCCCTCAGGCATTGCATTGCAACGGGCGGCATCCGCGCGGCCCAGACCTGCCGCGGGATGTCTTGCCGCATGGTCTTTCGGCTCTATGGTGGGCCCGCAATCTGTCCCGGAGCCTTTCAAGATGCCCTTTCCGCATGCCTCCGAAGCCCTGTCGCGCTTCACCGTGCTCGATCTGACCCGCGTCCGGTCCGGGCCCACCTGCGTGCGGCAGCTCGCGGACTGGGGCGCCAATGTGATCAAGGTCGACGCGCTCACCGAGGATGCGGGCGGCGAGCAGCCGGGCGGGCCGCGGCGGGGCTCCGACTTCCAGAATTTGCATCGCAACAAGCGGGCGATGACGCTGAACCTGAAGGACGAGCGCGGGCTTGCCGTGTTCAAGCGCCTCGCTGCCAAGGCCGACGTCGTGGTCGAGAATTTCCGTCCCGACGTGAAGAAGAAGCTCGGCATCGACTATGAGAGCCTCGCCAAGATCAATCCGCGCATCGTCTATGGCAGCATCTCCGGCTTCGGCCAGGACGGGCCCTACCACAAGCGGCCGGGCTTCGATCAGATCGCGCAAGGCATGGGCGGGCTGATGTCGATCACCGGCGCGCCGGGCGAAGGGCCGATGCGGGTCGGCATTCCGGTCGCCGACCTCACTGCCGGCCTGTTCTGCGCCATGGGCATCCTCACCGCGCTGCTGGAGCGCGAGGTTTCGGGCAAGGGCCAGTGGGTACAGACCTCGCTGCTGCAGGCGCAGATCTTCATGCTCGACTTCCAGGCCGCGCGCTGGCTGATGGAGAAGGAAGTGGCAAAGCAGGCCGGCAACAATCACCCGACCAGCATTCCGACCGGCGTGTTCAGGACCTCGGACGGCTACATCAACATCGCCACGACAGGCGGTCGGATCTGGGAGCGCTGCGCACAGGCGATCGGCGCGCCGGAGCTCTACAGCCATCCTGATTATGCGACCGCGCCGGCCCGCTCCAGGAACCGCGACGCGCTCAACGCCGAGATCGAGAAGCGCACGCTGACGAAGTCGACCGACACCTGGGTCAGTGAGCTCAACGAAGCCGGCGTGCCCTGCGGACCGATCTACGCCATCGACCAGATGTTCGAGGATGCGCAGGTCAAGCATCTCGGCATCGCGCAGGCGGTGCCGAACGACGAGGATCGCGACATCCGCCTCGTCGGCCAGCCCGTAACGCTGTCGCGCACGCCGAGCAAAATGGTGGCGCGGCCGCCGGAGTTCGGCGAGCAGACCGAGGAGGTATTGAAGGAGTTCGGCTTCGGCGCGGACGAAATCAGCAAGCTCCGGGATGCCAAGGTGGTGTGAGCGCTGCGTTGAGAGGCCGCCAACGACAAAGCCCGGCTCAAGGCCGGGCTTTGCTTCTTGTTGACGCCTTTGTTGGTCTTAGTACCTGGCGACCACCGGGCCGCCGAACTGATAGTTGATGCCGGCGCGCAGGATGTGATCGGTGAAGTGCGACGAGACGTTGGCGCTGATCGGAAGCGCCGGCGCCACAGTGAACGGACCGGACGAGAAGCGTCCGAGATCCATGTAGAGATATTCGAGCTTGGCGCTCCAGTTCTGGGTGATCTTGCCTTCGACGCCCGCGCCGGCCGTCCAGCCGACGCGCGTCGTGGAGGACGAGCCGACCGACGCAATCGGGCCGAAGGGCGCGACGAGGCTGAAGCTGGACATGGTGCCCGTGGTCTTGATCTCGCCGAAGGCCACACCGCCGGTGCCGTAGAACAGCACCTTCGGGGTCGCCAGGATGCCGACGCGGCCACGCACCGTCCCGAACCACTGAAGCTTCTGGTCGACCGCCAAGGTCGTGCCTGCCAGACCGCCAGGCGGAAGGAATGTAAAAGTGGGAAGACAGACGCCGCCAGCAGGAGCCGTGCCGACGCAGGAGTACACAGAACTCCCCTTCTCGCCCGACCATTGCAGGTCGCCCTCGATGCCGTAGACCCAGTTGGCGCTCTGCCAGTTGTAGCCGGCCTGGCCACCGGCAACGCCGCCATTCATGTCGAAGGAGGCATTGGTGATGGAGCCGGCCGGAGGCACGATCCCTAGGCCGGTTGCCGAGTTGAAATAGGAGACGTCGGTGCGCGAGCGGCCCCAGCTATAGCCGCCATTGCCGCCGACGTAGAAACCGGTCCAGCTCCAGACCGGATCGACCATGACCGGCGCCTTGACGTAGGGTCTTGCCGCCAGATCAGCAGCCAGCGCGCCCGTAGCGAACAGCGACATCGCCGCTGCCATTCCAATCACGATCCGCTTCATGGCAATTCCTCCGCACAATTTTGTGATCAAAATATACGCCCAGGGGCGCCCAAGAGCTGTGCCGGGCTAGCAACAACCAGAAACAATCGGGGCGCGTGGCGCCCGGACTGCGGCGACATCACCCCCTACGCCATTGAATCAGTGGATGATTCCGGCCTACCGCGAGTCACCTTGGCCCGCTGCGTCAATCCGACACAGGCAAGCAAACGGTCGATCACCGGCCAAAACAGCAGCACGATCGCCAAGGTCGTGATCGAGCCGACCAGGCCGTTCGACCAGAACACCCCGAGGTTCCCGCCCGAGCCGATCATGGACAGGCGGAAGGCATCCTCGGCGCGGTTGCCGAGCACGAGCGCCAGCGTAAACGGCGCCAGCGGAATGCCGATCTTCTTGAAGACATAGCCGACGACGCCGAAGCCGAGCATCAGCCAGATGTCGAACATGGCGTTCTGGATCGCATAGGCGCCGATCGCGCAGGACACCACGATCATCGGCGCGACCGCTGCGAAGGGCACGCGCAGGATCGAGGCGAAGATCGGCACCGTCGTCAGCACCAGCACGAGGCCGACGACATTGCCGAGATACATCGAGGCGATCAGGCCCCAGACGAAGTCCTTGTGCTCGACGAACAGCAGCGGCCCCGGATTGAGCCCCCACACCATCAACCCGCCGAGCAGGATTGCGGCGGTGCCGGAGCCGGGAATGCCGAGCGCCAGCATCGGCAAGAGCGCCGCGGTGCCGGAGGCGTGCGCCGCCGTCTCCGGCGCGAACACGCCCTCGATGCGGCCCTTGCCAAAACTCTCGGGATCCTTGGAGAAGCGCTTGGCGAGATTATAGCCCATGAAGGACGCCGCGATCGCGCCGCCCGGGGTGATGCCGAGCCAGCAGCCGATGAAGGAGGAGCGCAGCAGCGTCACCCAATATTTCGGCAGGTCCTTCCACACTTTCAGCACCACGCGCAGCGAAATGCTCGCAGCGTGGCCGCGCAGCGCCAGCCGCTCCTCCATCGTCAGCAGGATCTCGCTGATGCCGAACAGGCCGATGACGGCGACGAGAAAGTTGATGCCGCGCAAAAGCTCGGACGAGCCGAAGGTCATGCGCAATTGCCCCGACACGGTATCCATGCCGACGCCGGCGAGCAGGAGCCCCAGCGACATCGAGATGACGGTCTTGTGCTTGGCCTCGCGCCCCAATCCGACGAAGGAGCAGAAGGTCAGCAGATACACCGCGAAGAACTCGGGCGGGCCGAACTTCAGCGCAAAGGACGAGATCATCGGGGCGAGGAAGGTGATCAGCAGCACCGCGACCAGCGAGCCGATGAAAGAAGACGTGAATGCCGCGGTCAGGGCCTCCGCCGCCCTGCCCTGCTGCGCCATCGGATAACCGTCGAAGGTGGTCGCGACCGACCAGGCTTCGCCGGGGATGTTGAACAGGATCGAGGTGATCGCGCCGCCGAACAGTGCGCCCCAGTAGATGCAGGACAGCATCACGATCGCCGAGGTCGGATCCATCGTGAAGGTGAGCGGCAGCAGGATCGCAACGCCGTTGGGGCCGCCGAGCCCGGGCAGCACGCCGACGAAGATGCCGAGCACGAGGCCAACCATCATCAGCACGAGCGTCTTCCACGTCATCAGGACGGCGAAGCCGTGAAGCAAGAGACCGAAAGCTTCCATCGCGGGTCCGCCTAGTAGCCGAAGGCCGCTTCGAGCGGCCCTTTCGGCATGATGACGTCGAAGGCGATGTCGAAGGTGACGAACATGATCGCCGTGAACACGACAGCGGTGAGCAGCGACTTCCACAGCGCGATCTTGCCGACGAGGCGCATGAATGTCGCGATCAGCAGGAAGCTCGCGACATAGAGGCCGAGGAACTGCGTCGCCAGGCAGAACAGCAGCGTCGGCACGAACACCGCCATCACGCGGCGGGCCTGCGCGCGCGTGACGAAGATTTCCGACCCCACGTGGCGCGCACGCATGGCCAGGATCAGGCCATAGAGGCTGCCGCCGCCAAGGACGATCGAGAGATAGAACGGGAAATAGCCGGGCTCGGGTCCGGTCGAATCCCAGGAGACGCCGGTGCGCCAATTGTCGTAGCCGAGCGTCGCGGCCAGCGCGAGCAGCAGAAGGCAGACCACGATCTCGACCGTGCCGGAACGCGCGACAGCGGGCGAGTCCTCTTCGGGCGCGGTCGGATCGTCGACGACGATTTCGAGTTCGGTTTGGGACATGAGCCGTTAGGGACGGAGTGCGTTCAATTCCCCCTTTCCCCGCTTGCGGGGAGAGGGTTGGGGTGAGGGGGAGTCTCCACGAGGACGGTGAGGATTGGACTCGCGGACAGAGCCCCTCACCCTACCCTCTCCCCGTAAGAACGGGGAGAGGGAGAAGAGACAGCTACTTCGCGACGAATCCGGCTTCCGTCATCAGCGACTTGTTGGCGGCATCGTCCTCCTCGAGGAATTGCACCATGTCCTTGCCGGTGAGGAAGATCGGCTTCAACGCCTGCTTTTCCATGTAGTCCTTGTATTCGGCGGTCTGCGTCACCTTGTGGAACAGATCGACATAGAACGCCTGCTGCTCAGCCGTGACCTTGCCGGGCAGGAACGTCGCGCGCAGCATCAGATACTGGACGTCGACGCCCTCCTCCTTGCAGGTCGGGATGTCGGCCCAGGACTGCGTGTCGGTCACTTTGCTGGTGTAGGAGATTCGCTCCTTGTCGAACACACAGAGCGGCCGCACCTGGCCCGCGCGCCAGACTTCGAGATTTTCGCTTGGATTGTTGACGTTGGATTCGGTGTGGTTGCCGACGAGCTGGGTCGCGGCCTCGCCGCCGGACTTGTAGGGCAGATAGGAGAATTTCGCGCCGGTCTTCTGCTCGAGGAACACGGTCAGCACGTGATCCTCGCGCTTGGAGCCGGTACCGCCCATCTTGAACGGCGCGCTCGCAGCCTTCGCCGCGGCGACGAACTCCTTCACCGTCTTGGGACCCGCGCTGTTGTCCCACAGCACGAACTGGTCGAGCGCGATCACCGAAACCGGGGTCAGCTCACGCCAGTTGAACGGGATCTTCGCCGACAACGGCAGCATGTAGATCAGCGAATAGGCGATCAGCACCTTGTTGGGATCGCCCTCGCTGGACTTCATGTACATCAGCGCTTCCGCGCCCGACGCGCCGCCCTTGAGCGAGACCACGATCGGCTGCTTCATCAAATTGTTCTTCTGGATGGCGGCCTGCATCATCCGCGCCATCTGGTCGGAGGCGCCGCCCGCGCCCGCCGCGACCACGATCTCCACCGGTTTGGCCGGCTCCCAGCCGGCAAACGCCGGCGTGCCGCAAAGCACGGCCGCAAGCGTCATCGCGGCCCTCATTCCCTGTCCCACGCGCGTCTTCCCCAAGGTTTCACCTATGGTCTTGTTTGGATTGGAAAAATTCAGAGGTGAATTCAGCCCTTATTGTGCGGGCGAATCCGGCCGAGTTCAACCCATCCGATGTCATCCCCCTCATGACTTTGGAATGAGATTGGCACGACACAAGAAAAAGCGGGCCCCTTTCGGGGCCCGCGCCTCGCCTGTCGACCTCACTGGCCGCGGCTCACACGACCAGTATGTCGTGCTGGTTGAGCAGCACCCCGTTCTGGACGCTGACCACGGCGATCGCCGCGCCCTGGCTCCCGTCGGCGCTGTAATAGAGCGTCTGGTTTCCGGTGTCGAAATGGAATTGGGAGAACCCCGAGAACGCATTGTCGCCGGAGGTCTCGAACGTCACGTCCATCCCTGTCGCCAACCCGCCACCGAAACCGCTTGCCGAGACGGCGATACGGTCGTGCTCGCTGGTGTTGTTGAAGTCGCCGACCGCGCTCAGGCCGGTCGGCTGCTGGAGGAAGGCGAAGGTGTCGTTGCCACCGCCGCCGCTCATGGCATTGCCGCTGAGCGTGGCGATCAGGACATCGCTGCCGCCGCCGCCGCTCATCGTCTCGGTGCCGTTGGTGGCGATCAGGATGTCGTCGCCTCCGGTGCCGATCAGCGCAGTTGCGTTGGCCGCGTTGTTGACGACGGTCGCAGTTGCGATGTTGGACGAGGTCGTCGTCCCGTCGGAGGTCGTGTAGCTGAACGAGCCGCCGAGCGTCGCGTCGTCGCCGAAGAAGGCATCCCCGAACTTGACGGCACTGCCGCCGGAGCTGCCCGCGATATTGCCGAGCGAAAGATGATCGATGGTGTCGGGGTCGGTATCGTTCAAGGCCAGCGCCCAATTGGGGATCTGCACCGTTGCACTGGTGCCGACGTCAGTGATCACCGTTTCGCTCACCGCGGTCGGCGCGTCGTTGGTGCCGTTGATGGTGACGGTGACGTCCTGCGTGGTCGATCCGCCATTGTTGTCGGCGATCGTCACGAAGTAGTCCTGCGTCAGCGTCTGCCCCTGGGCCAGGAACTGGATGTCGGCATTGTTCACCGTGTAGTGCCAGGCGACCGATCCGGTGCCGCCGGCCTCGCTGACCGGATCGAGCGAGAACGTGCCGACATAACCGCTGCCGTTCGGCAGGAAGCTCGCGCTGTGCGTATCCGCCGTCTCGGCGTCGGAGAACGACAGGGCCCCCGCCGTGGATTCGGTGGCGGGTCCCGTCGCCGGACTGACGTTGACGGAATCCAGGATCATGCCGGTGGCATCGTCCTCATAGGAAAACAGCAGCTGCGTCGACGACAGCGACGCGTCGCCGAGGAGATCGAAGGAATAGTGGTTGACGCCGGCCGGCACGTGACCGAGCGACAGGATCGTCGCGCCGTCCCAGGAGACCGAGAACGGCGTGTTGACGCCCTCGGGATCGCCGACGACGTCGAAGCTGACGAAATAATGCTGGCCGGGCGCCGTCGCGACGTTCTGCGACAGCGTTTCCGGGCTGCCGCTCGTCGGCAAGAGCTCCGCCGAATAGTGGCCGAAGCTGCCGCCGAACTCGAGCTGGGCGACGTGGATGTGGCTGCCGCTCACCGTCCAATTGGCGAAATTGCCGGTCTCGAAATCGCCGTTGAGGATCACCGGCGGGCCGGCGTCCTCGGTGACCGATCCGCTGACATTGGCCGCCGTGACCAGCGGATTGTCGTTGGCGCCCGCGATGTCGAAGGTCAGCGTGGTCGAGGCCTGATGGCCCTGGCCGTCATCGACCGTGAAGGTGAACTGGTCGGTGACGTTGTCGCCGGCGTGCAGCGCGTCGACCGACGAATCCGCGACATAGCCGTAGGAGCCGTTGGCGTTGAGCACCAGCGTTCCATGCGCGCCGGCCACCGAATGGCCGACATTGGCGGCGCTGCCATTGACCTCGGTGACCGTCCGCGGCGTGGTCAAATCGACCGGCTGGGTGACGTCGAAGAGGGCGCCGGTTGCGATTCCCGTGCCCGCATCCGGACCCGCCGTGTCGGACGCCGCGGTCGTGATCGGGGTCAGGACCAGCGGATCGGCCGCACCGTCGATCGTGACTGTGACGGTCTGGGTCGAATTGGTGAAGCCGTCCCAGACGTTGACGTCATATTGCACCGTCAGCGTCTCGCCGACGCTGAGGAAGTCGAGATCGGCATCGGGGATGCTGAAGGTCCAGTCGATGTTGCCGGTCCCGGTCCCCGTGGAATCATGCAGCACCGTGGACAGCGCCGACTGGAGATCCACCAGCGTCTGGCCCGGGACTGCGAAAGTACTCGCCGACCACACCGCCGAATCCATCACCACGCTGACCGAATGCGCATCCGACAGATCGACGTCGTTGAAGGCCAGTGTGCCCGTCGGCATCGGGCTCGTGGTATCCGGCGACTGCGATCCGGTCATGCCAGGCTGCTCGGACAGCGAAGCGGACCCCGGTCCGCTGGTGATGACCGGCGCGTCATTGGCGCCGGTGATGACGACGGAGACGGTCTGTATCGAGCTGGTCGAGCCGTCGGCAATTTTGATGTTGTAGTTCACGGTCAACGTCTCGTTGAACGCGAGATAGTCGAGATCCTTGTCGGCAATCGCGAAATTCCAGTCGATGCTGCCGGAGCCGGTGCCCGTGGAATCGTGCAGCGCCGTCGTCAGCGCCGCGGCGAGATCGGCCTGCGTCGCCGCCGGCGGCGTCGGCCCGGAGGTCGAGCCGAGCGTCACCGTCACGGTGTGCGTATCGCTGGTGTCCTGGTCGGTGAAGGCCAGCGTGCCGGCCGGTATCGTCGGTGTCGTATCGGGCAGCGAGGAACCCGTGGTGGCGTCCTGCTCGGCCACGGTGGATGATTCCGGACCGCTGGTGATCACGACGGGATGATTGACGCCGAGGACCGTGATGGTGACGTCCTGCGTGGTGGTGCCGCCGTGACCGTCGTCGACCGCGACGTGATAGACGAGCTTGAGCGTCTCGCCTCCATTGAGAAAATTGGCAGAGGAATTGGGGAACGCGAAATTCCAGTCGACCTCGCCGATCACATGACCCGTCGAATCATGAAGTCCGGTGGCGAACGCGGCCAGCAATTGCGCATTCGTCAGCGGTATCGCGCCCCCGCCTGAACGGGTCGCGGTGACTGTCGTCGAAACGGTATGCGCGTCGGCGAGATCGATGTCGGTGAAGAACAGGCTGTCATGGGCGGTGAGATTGCCGGTCGGGTCGACATTGTGGTCCTCGACGAGAGCGGCCGATTCCGGGCACGACAGGAAGATCGGCTTGTCGTTGCTGCCGACCACGGTCACCGTGACCGTCTGCGTCGAGACCCCGCCGGCGTGGTCGTCGAGCTGCACCGTGTAGGTGATGTCGAGATGCTGGCCCGCCGCGAGATAGTCGAAGGCGAGATCGGGCGCCGAGAAGGTGGTGTTGATGGTGCCGGTCGAGGAGCCGGACGTCTTGACGACGTTGTCGACGTGGTAGAACGCCATCAGCTCGGCATCGCCGAGCGAACCCGGCAGGAGGCCTGCGGTGGCGCCGGAGGCGGATACGCCGATCACGGTCGCGGTATGCCCGGTGTTGGTGAGATCGTCGTCGGTGAAGTTGAGCGCGACGTGAACCGTGTCGGGCGAGAGCGACAGCGTCTGGTTGGCCTGCTCGGTGACGGTCGCCGCCGTCGTCATGTTGATCACCGGCTTGTCGTCGGTGCCGGTCACCGTGATCTTGACGGTCTGGATGGCGAAGCCGCCGTGATTGTCGGAGACCTTGACGTCGTAGGTCAGGACCAGCGTCTGGTTCTTGGACAAGAAATCGAAATCCTGGTCCTGGTCGCTGAAACTCCACTTGAGCTGGCCGTTGCCGTTTGAATCGCTCAGGATCTGCGATTGCATCGCGGTCTGGAAATGCGCAAGCGAGGCCGCAGGGATGATCGTTCCGCTGGACAGCACCGCGGAATGCAGCGTCGCGGCCGTCGTATGGGTGTCGGTCTTGTCGCTGTCCTTGAAGCTCATCGTTCCGGACAGCGTGTGCAGCGTGGTGGAATCGTCGAGGTTGGCGAATTCGGTGAAGCTGCCAGTCGCGGATGACGAGGTGAAAACCGGGGTGTGATTGGTCATGGAAAATCCCTGCCTGCGTTGCCATGAAGGCGCCGCCGCAGAGGGTGCGGCGACGTGACTAATCGGTCTGAGAAATCAGACGAGACTCAAACGGTCTTGACTTTAAGAGTCCGGCTTAAGGGTCTTGGAGTATGGGTATGGCTTGTTCGCGAGGCCGTGCCTGGCGTCGGGATGGGCAGCAGCAATGAAAATTCTGGCGCGGCTCGCGTCGTCGAAACTACTTCGCTACTTTTTCAGTTCAATGACTTCCGGTTGCAACAAACTCAGGTCGCACAATTCGACTGGACTCAAATCATCCAGCCGGCCCGCCGCCTCAAAAAAGAGACGGCGCCATGCAACCTCCGCGATCTTATGCCCGAGCCCGTCATGCCGTCAACGTGAACACGCAGGCGCGCACGCGCGCAATTGCGGTTCCGGACGGCGGAACCGCTTGAAGTATTTGTGACGATGTCAGGCGCGCTGAGCGGCTGACGATTGACGTCAGCGGTCGCTTCCGCCTTTCGCGCCGCTCCAGGAGCAGCGCAAAACCGAAGCCCTTGCGCTACTTGCCCTTCCAGTTCGGGGTGCGCTTGTTGAGGAAGGCGTCCATGCCCTCGCGGAAATCCTCGCTCATATAGGCCTTGAGGATCAGATCCTCGCCCTCTTCGCGGGACAGCGTGCGGCGGATGCGGCGCACCGCTTCCTTGGTAGCTTCCAGCGTCAGCGGCGCGTGGCTTGCGACCAGCTTTGCGGTCTCGTCCGCACGGCGCTGCAGCGTCTCGACGTCGGGCACGACCTCGGTCAGCAGGCCGAGCGCCAGCGCTTCCGGCGCCTCGACGAGGCGCGCCTTGAAGATCATATCCTTGGTGCGGGCGGGGCCGACCAGCGAGACGACGCGGCTGATATTCGACATCGACAGGCAGTTGCCGAGCGTGCGCGCGATCGGAAATCCGATGCGCGTCGCTTCAGTCCCGATGCGGAGGTCGCAGCAGGCCGCAATGCCGGCGCCGCCGCCGGTGCAGGCCCCTGCGATCGCCGCGATCACGGGCACGCGGCACTGTTCGAGCGTGCCGAGCACGCGGTCGATGCGCGCCTCATAGTCGAGCGCATCCTGTGCGGTCTTGAACGCTCGGAATTGCGAAATGTCGGTGCCGGAGGCAAACGCCTTGTCGCCGGTGCCGGTGAGGATCAGCGCCTTGATCGAGCGGTCGGCGTTGATCTCGAGGCAGATCTCCGCCATGCGCTCGTACATGGCGAAGGTCAGTGCGTTGCGCGCCTGCGGGCGGTTGAAGGTGATCCGCGCGATGCCGTCCGTGACGGAGTAGAGCAGGTCTTCGTTCGTCGTCGTCGGTGCGTTCATCGCGCGCTCACTTTCTTCACTACGGTCGGGTCAGGCCACTTGAGCCTTGGCCATCGGCACCACGTCGCGTCCCTTCAGGACGTCCATGGCCGCCAATACGCCGCCGCTCCGGTGCGGAATCTTTGCAAGATCCAGGCCCATCTCGACGCCGGCGAGCGTGCCCATCAGCATCAGATCGTTGAAATGTCCGATATGACCGATGCGGAACACCTTGCCCTTGATCTTGTTCAGGCCGGTGCCGAGCGACATGTCGAAGTTTTCCAGCACCACCTTGCGGAAGGCGTCGGCGTCGTGGCCATCAGGCACGCGCACGCCGGTCAGCGCCGGCGAATGTGCGGCAGGATCGGTGCACTGCGTCTCCAGGCCCCAGACCTTGATCGCGGCACGCGTCGCCGCGCTGTGGCGCTTGTGGCGGGTCCAGACGTTCTCGAGGCCTTCCTCTTCCAGCATCTTGACCGCTTCGCGCAGGCCGTAGAGCAGATTGGTCGCGGGCGTGTAGGGGAAGGTGCCGAGCTTGTTGAAGCTGATGACCTCCTGCCAGTCCCAATAAGAGCGCATGCCGGGGTTCGCCTTCGCCACCGCGAGCGCCTTCTCCGAGACGGCGTTGAAGCCGAGGCCCGGCGGCAGCATCAGGCCCTTCTGGGAGCCGGCGACGGAAACGTCGATGCCCCAGGCATCGTGCTCATATTCCATCGAGCCGAGGCCGGAGATGGTGTCGACCATCAGCAGCGCCGGATGCTTGACGCGGTCGAGCAGCTTGCGCACCTCCAGCGGCGGCGTCACGCAGCCGGTCGAGGTCTCGTTGTGCACGACGCAGACCGCCTTGATCGCGTGCTGCTTGTCGGAGGCCAAGCGCTTCTCCATCTCGGCGAGGTCGGCGCCATGGCGCCAGTCGCTCGGGATGAAGTCGACGTCGAGCTTGAACTTTTCGGCGATGCCGCGCCACAGCACGGCAAACTGGCCGGTCTCGCACATCAGCACCTTGTCGCCGGGTGCCAGCACGTTGACCATCGCAGCTTCCCAGGCACCGGTGCCGGACGAGGGGAAGATGATCACGGGCTGCTTGGTACGAAACACCCGCTGCATGCCGGCGAGGACCGCGAAACCGAGCTCGGCGAACTCCGGACCGCGATGGTCCAGCGTCGGCATGTCCATCGCCCGCAGCACCCGGTCGGGCACGTTGGTCGGTCCTGGAATCTGAAGAAAATGCCTTCCAGTATGCACGGTCATCGGCGTCCTTCCCGGTCTTGCCTTGATTTTGATGGCCGCCGAATAGCACCATTTGACCGGCTTGTCCCCTCTCCTAAAGACGGCTCCCATGCATGGCCGGCGGGCGGTCCGCGCCCCTACTCCGCGGCCACCATCTTTCCGGCTGGCCCCGTTCCCTCGGCCTCCGTGAACGGGCGCTCCGGATGCATCAGGAAGGCGGAAAAGCCGCCGAGCAGCAGCAGCCCCATCGACATCAGGAATGGCAGGTACCAATTGCCGGTCGCGTCGATCACGAAGCCCGCGACCAGCGGCGACACGATGGCGGCAAAGGCCGAGCCTGTGTTCATGAGTCCCGAGGCAGTGCCGGAATGTTTCGGGGCGATGTCCATCGGAATCGACCACATCGGGCCGATCACCAGCTCGGCGCAGAAGAAGCCGGCCGACAGGCACAGCGCGACGATCGTGATGTCGTGCACGAACAGGATCGGAAACAGCGAGAGCAGCGCCCCCGCAAACCCTGTTACGGTGACGCTCAGCCGCGCCAGGCGGACATTGCCGGTGCGGTCGAGGATCTTGTCTGACAGCACCCCGCCGACGCTGTCGCCAATGACGCCGGCGAAGAACACGCCGGAGGCGAACAGCGCCGAATTCTTGATGTCGAGATTGTAGTTGTTCTTGAAGAACAGCGGCAGCCAGTTGAGGTACAGCCACAGGCACCAGCCGTAGCAGAAATAGGTCAGCGTCACCGGCCACATCCGGCCCAATAGCGGGCCCCACGGCACGCGCGGCCGCTCGCCGCTCGGGCGCGGCGGCAGTGCGGCGAGCTCGGCCTCGGTGATGGAGGCGTGCTCCTTCGGCTCGTTGCGGAAATACCATACCCAGACGACGCCCCAGACGAGACTGACGAGGCCGAGCACGACGAACGCACCGCGCCAGGTCAGCCACAGGATCAAGAGCGCGACCACCGGCGGCGTCACCGCATTGCCGAGCCGGGCGAAGGAATGGGTCAATCCTTGCGCGAAGCCGCGGCGGTTCGCCGGAGTCCAGTATTGCATCGCACGCGTCGCGGTCGGAAAGGTCGCGCCCTCGCCGAAGCCGAGCGCAAAGCGCGCGACGAACAGCGCGGCGAGGCCATGCACGAAGCCGGTCGAGATGGTCGCCACCGCCCAGATCATGCCGCACCAGAACAGCGTCTTGCGCGGCCCGAAACGATCGCCGACCCAGCCCCCGATCACCTGGAACAACAGATAGGGATACGCGAAGGCGGAGAAGACGAGGCCAAGCTGGGTGTTCGACAGACCCAGCTCCTTCTGGATCTCGCTGGCGGCGGTGCCGATGTTCACCCGGTCGACATAGGTGATGAAATACATCGCGCAGAGCATCGCCAGCACGACATGCGTGGCCTTGAACCGAATTTTCATCTCTACCCCTCCCTGACCGCTTCTTATGATTGTCGGCCGCGTGTCTCGCGCTTTCTATGTGCCGACCACTTTCAGATGCGGCGACGCATTGCCCTGTGGGCGCTGCTCCAACAGCTTCATCGCGGCATCGACGCCGCCGGAGCGGTGCGGCACGCCGGCGACCGACAGGCCCATCTCCACGCCGGTGAGCGCGCCGAGCAGCGTCAGGGCATTGCATTCGCCGAGATGGCCGATGCGGAAGACTTTTCCGGCGACCTTCGACAAGCCCGAGCCGAGCGACATGTTGTAATTGTCGAGCACGATCTTGCGGAACTGATCGGCATCATGTCCGGGCGGCATCAGCACCGCGGTGAGCACCGGCGAAAATTCCGATGGCTCCTGGCACAGGATCTC
This sequence comes from Bradyrhizobium sp. 21, assembly GCF_023073335.1. GTDB lineage: Bacteria > Pseudomonadota > Alphaproteobacteria > Rhizobiales > Xanthobacteraceae > Bradyrhizobium. The sequence continues at coordinate 168,608 of NZ_JADPJG010000031.1, read as the reverse complement.
GAGGCCCCAATGATTGACGGCGGCGCGCGTCGCGGCAGCCAGCCGCTGATGCCGCGCGAACACGTTGTCGAGCCCTTCTTCGAGCAGCATCGCGATCGCCTCGCGCAGGCCGTAGAGCAGATTGGTCGCCGGCGTATAGGGGAAGAAGCCGTTGGCGTTCGGCTTGAGCATCTCCTCCCAGTCGAAATAGGAGCGCGGCATCCTGTTGGATTTGGCGGCGGCGCGCGCCTTCTCCGAGATCGCGTTGAAGCCGAGGCCGGGCGGCAGCATAAAACCCTTCTGCGAGCAGCTGACGCTGACATCGACCTTCCATTCGTCGTGGCGGTAGTCGACCGAGCCGAGCGAGGAGATGGTGTCGACCATCAAGAGCGCAGGATGGCCCGTGCGATCGATCGCGGCGCGGATCTCGGCGATGCGGCTGGTCGCACCGGTCGAGGTCTCGTTGTGCACGACCATCACGGCCTTGATGGAGCGCGCGATGTCGTCAGCGAGTTTCGCTTCGATCGCGGCGGGGTCGGCGCCACGGCGCCAGTCGCCGGGAACGAAATCAACCTCGATGCCGAACCGGCCCGCCATCTGCCGCCACAGGGTGGCGAAATGGCCGGTCTCGACCATCAGCACCTTGTCACCCGGGGACAGCGTGTTGACGATCGCGGCCTCCCAAGCCCCCGTTCCCGACGAGGGGAAGATCACGACCGGTCCCTTGGTTTGGAAAATGGTCTGGCTGCCTTCGAGCACGGCGCGGCCGAGCTCGCCGAATTCCGCGCTCCGGTGGTCGATGACGGGCATGTCCATCGCGCGCAGGACGCGCTCGGGGACCGGGCTCGGGCCAGGAATCTGAAGGAAATGACGTCCCTGATGCATGAAAACCTCCCTGGCGGCGGACTATGGCCGGCTCCGGAGTCCATTTTGCATTCATTTTTTGTACTTTCAACCAAAATTTGGTATTCGATTGTGGGCGTCGACGCGCCCAAGTAGGCAAACTATTGTGCTGCAAATGAAATCCACGATTCCCGACACCGGGGTTCCGATCGCCCTGCCCACTGGCAATGGCGGCGACCGCCAGGAGGCCTCGCTTCACGGCGAGATCCTGCTGCGGCTGCGCGACTACGTGGTCGAGGGAAACATCCCCGATGGCGCGCGCGTTCCCGAGCGGCAGCTCTGCGAGATGCTCGGCATCTCCCGCACGCCACTGCGCGAGGCGCTAAAGGTCCTCGCCGCCGAGGGGCTGATCGAGTTGCTCCCTAACCGCGGCGCGCGGGTTCGCCAGCTCAGCCAGCGCGACCTGGAAGAACTGTTCGACGTGATGGCGGGACTGGAGAGCCTCGCCGGGCGCCTCGCCTGCGAGGCCATTACGGACGCGGAAATCACTGGGATTGAGCAGCTGCATTACGAGATGTACGGCCACTATCTGCATCGCGACATGCACGGTTATTTCCAGATCAACCAGCGCATCCACGAGAGCATCGTCGCGGCCGCGCGCAACGAGGCGCTGAAGACCGCTTACGGCAATTTCGCCGGCCGCATCCGCCGTATCCGCTATTCCGCCAATTTCGCCCGCAAACGGCAGCGCTGGGGGGAAGCGATGCGCGAGCACGAAGCCATCCTCGATGCGCTGCGCCGCCGTGCCGGCAGCGAGCTCAGCGACATCCTGTTCCTCCACCTGCGCAACAAGCGGACGGCCGCGATCGAGCATTTGACCGAGCCCCAAGGGGACGCACCGGCCTCGCCTTGAGCCGACCGGCTTGCTCATTTTGAATTCATAATATAATCGGTCGTGAACGATAATGAATAACTCAGCAAGGCTGGGCCACCTCGCGGAATCAGTCCGGGACCAGGGATGACAAACGCCTCCTCGCTCGAACGGCGCCTGCGCGCGGACATGACCGGTGACGTCCTGTTCGACAGCTTCAGCCGCGGCCGCTATGCCACAGACGCCTCGTTCTACCAGATCGTGCCGGCCGGCGTCGTGGTCCCCAGGACCATGGACGAGGCCTTGCGGGCGCTGGCGATCGCCCGCGACGACGGACGCAAGGTCACCCCGCGCGGCGGCGGCACCTCGCAATGCGGCCAGACCGTCAATGACGGCCTCGTCGTCGATCTCTCGAAGCACCTGAATCGCATCCTGTCGCTGGACGTCGCGAACCGCACCTGCGTGGTCGAGCCGGGCATCGTGCTCGACGACCTCAACCGCCAGCTCAGGAAGCACGGCCTGTGGTTTCCGGTCGACGTCTCCACGGCCTCGCGCGCCACCATCGGCGGCATGGCCGGCAACAATTCCTGCGGTGGCCGCTCGCTTCGCTACGGCACCATGCGCGACAACACGCTGTCGATGGAGGCGGCCCTTGCCGACGGCACGCTGAGCCGCTTCGCCGAGGTGTCGCGTGATCTCTCCGATCTCGATGCGGACAGTAGCGCACGCCCCCTGTTCCGCGACATGCTCGATCTCGGCGCCCGCGAGGCCGATGAGATCGCCGCGCGCTTTCCAAAGGTGCAGCGCCGCGTCGGCGGCTACAATCTCGATGCGCTGGTGCCGCGCAATGCCCGCAACAACATGGCGCATCTGCTCGTCGGGTCCGAAGGCACGCTGGCCTTCACCACCAAGGTCGAATTGAAACTGTGGCCTGTCATCCGCAACAAGGCGCTCGGCATCTGCCATTTCGGCAGTTTTTACGAGGCGATGGACGCGGCCCAGCACCTGGTCAAGCTGAAGCCGATCGCGGTCGAGCTGGTTGATCGCACCATGCTCGCACTCGGCCGCGACATCGCAATGTTCCGGCCGATCATTTCCGCCGCGATCAAAGGCGATCCGGATGCCGTGCTGGTGGTCGAGTTCGCCGAGGAGGATCAGGCGGACAATCTCGTACGCCTGAAGCAGCTCGGCGAGCTAATGGGCGACCTCGGTTTCGGCTGGAACAACGACAAGCGCAAATGGGGCGGCGTGGTCGAGATCACCGAGCCCGCGCTCCAGGGCGGCATCGCCGATTTCCGCGCCGCCGGCCTCAACGTCATGATGTCGATGAAGCAGGAGGGCAAGCCGGTCTCCTTCGTCGAGGACTGCGCGGTGCCGCTGCCGCATCTCGCCGACTACACCGCGCGGCTGAACGAGGTCTTCGCAAAGCACGGCACCAGCGGCACGATGTATGCTCATGCCTCCGAGGGCTGCCTGCATGTGCGGCCCGTGCTGAATTTGAAGCTCGATAAGGACGTCAAGGCGATGCGGGCCATCGCCGAGGAAGCCTTTGCGCTTGTGCGGGAATACAAGGGCTCGCATTCCGGCGAGCATGGCGACGGCCTGGTGCGGTCCGAATTCCACGAAACAATGTTCGGCGAGCGCCTCGTCGCCGACTTCCGCGAGGTGAAGCAGCGCTTCGATCCCGACGGCGTCCTCAACCCCGGCAAGATCGTCGACGCACCGAAGATGGACGACCGCTCGCTGTTCCGCTTCAAACCCGACTATCGCGTCGCTGAGCTCAAGACAAAACTCGACTGGTCGGCTTATCCCGGGGCCGGCGGCGGTTTTCAGGGCGCGGTCGAGATGTGCAACAACAACGGCGCCTGCCGCAAGCTCGAGAGCGGCGTGATGTGTCCGTCCTACCGCGCCACGCGCAACGAGAAGGATGTCACGCGCGGGCGTGCGAACACCTTGCGGCTGGCGATCTCCGGCCAGCTCGGCGAGGGCGCGCTTTCTTCCGACGAGATGATGGAGACGCTGAAACTCTGCGTCTCCTGCAAGGCCTGCCGCCATGAATGCCCGACCGGCGTCGACATGGCCAAGATGAAGATCGAGGTGCTCTCGGCCCGTGTTGCCTCGCACGGCCTGACCTTGCGCGACCGGCTGGTCGGCTACCTCCCGCGCTATGCCGGCCTCGCCGCGCGCTTCGCGCCGCTGGCGAATTTGCGCAACCGCAGCCCGCTGTTGCGAATGCTGTTCGAGCGCTTTGCCGGCATCAGCGCACGCCGCGCCCTGCCCGCCTTCCGCAGCGACGTGTTCGCGCCGCCGGCCGGCAGCGTCGGTCCGGAAGCCGGCCGCGAGGTCGTGCTGTTCGCCGACACTTTTAATCGCATCTATGAGCGCGAAAATCTCGAGGCCGCGCTCCGCGTGCTCGCGGCTGGCGGTTATCGCGTGCATCTGCCGAAGCCTGCGAGCGGCAGCCGCCCGCTGTGCTGCGGCCGCACGTTCCTGTCAGCCGGTCTCGTCGATGAAGCCAGGTCCGAACTCGATCGTCTGGTCGCCGCCTTTGCGCCCTTTGCCGCGCGCGGCGTGCCGATCGTCGGCCTCGAGCCGAGCTGCCTCTTGACGCTGCGCGACGAGCTGGCCTCGCTCCGCAAAGACGATGACGCCAAGGCGGTCGGTGCCCACGCGCTGACCTTCGAGGAATTTCTGGTGCGCGAGGCCGAGGCCGGACGGCTGCAACTGCCGCTCGGCACTGTCGCCGACAAGGCGGTCGTGCACGGCCATTGCCATCAAAAATCCTTCGGCGCCTTCAAGCCGGTCGAGCAGGTGCTGCGCCTCATCCCTCGCCTCGAGGTCGAGACCATCGAATCGAGTTGCTGCGGCATGGCCGGCGCTTTCGGCTATGGCGCCGACACCTATGATGCATCGATCGAGATGGCCGAGCTGTCGCTGCTGCCTGCCGTACGGCGCGCGGACCAGACGACGCTGGTCGTTGCCGACGGCACCTCCTGCCGGCACCAGATCCACGACGGTGCGCAACGCGAGGCGCTTCACGTCGCGCGCGTGCTGGCGATGAGCCTCGATCGCGCCGAGACCCAATCCACAACCACTCCCATCACCAAGGAAACCAGCCATGGCTGACCTCACCCTCGACACTGCCCGCAAGATCCTCGACGCCGCCTTCGCGAAATCCACGGAGTTGAAGCTGAAGCCGCTCGTCGTCACCATCCTCGACGCCCGCGGCGTGCTCAAGATCGCCGCCGCGCAGGATGGCACCAGCCTGATGCGCGCCGAGATCGCCCACGGCAAGGCCTATGGCGCGGTCGCGCTGGGCATGGGCTCACGCGCTTTGTACCAGCGCGCGCAGGAGCAAGCCTATTTCATCGACGCCGTGAACACGATTGCCAAGGGCGCACTGGTGCCGGTCCCCGGCGGCGTCCTGATCATGGACGGCACGTCACTGCTCGGCGCCGTCGGCGTCTCCGGCGACACCTCCGACAACGACGAGGCCTGCGCGGTGGCGGGTATCCAGGCAGCGGGGCTGAAAGCCAACGCGGGGTAAAGGTGCCGCAGGGTGGGTTGGCCGAAGGCGTAACCCACCACTGTCGGCATCCGCAGCAACAGAAGCGGTGGGTTACGCTAGCGGACAGCGCTTCGCGCAGCCGCGCGCTAACCCACCCTACGCACTCCAATCCCTTGCGTTGCCCGACGGGCAAAACACCCAAGTTCTGGGTCAACGCCACCCACAAAAATATTCGCCTTTACAGAATTTCTGATTTATCGCATCCTGCCGCCATCCTGATCCGGCGAAAAGGGGCGGTCGTACGTCGTCACGAGCCGCGGATCGGGCTGCGGTGGACGCGAGCGGCGCCGATGCGGAATGGGGTGTGCAGGGCGGGATGAACCCCGTGAGCGCATCGCGGACCGATACGACGGACGGCGCTGAATGCGTACGGCAAAACCGTGTGGTCCTGGCCGTCGTTGCTACGGTCAAGCTTTTGCGAATGCGGCGTGGCTTCAACCGGGGCGGCGTCCGTGGATTTTGCGAAAGTGACGGAGGCAAGCAGGAACTCGTCTCCGGGGAGAGCGCGCATAAGCCGTCAAACCATTGCGCAGGGAAGGCCGGATGTCTGGCTGCCCTGTATCGCTCCTGTGCCTTGCGTGTGCATCATTCTTGCACGGGAGTCTTGCGGGTGCCAGCCGGCACCCGGCCTTCCCTGCACCCTTTTTTCGGAGAGGGTGTGAAACGAACAGCAAAGCTCGGGCGGAACACGCCGCGAGAAGGCGAAGCTGTGTTTGCTGTTTGACAATCAAATCTGTGTCGGTTGAGCACACTCTCGTGCCCCGGACGCAGCGCAGCGCTTCTTCAGCGGTGCGCTGCTGAGCCGGGGCCCATCCCGCCGCGTTGTACCGAGCCGCCTTCTGGGTCCCGGCTCTGCGCAGCAACGCAAGAGCGTTGCAGCGCGTCCGGGACACGAGAGTGCTGCGCCCTCACCGTCCCGTCCAGACCGGCTTGCGCTTCTCGCCGAACGCCTTCAGGCCCTCCTTGGCATCCTCGGTCATGGCGAGCAGTGCGATCTGGCTTTCGGTGTAGGCGATGCTCTCGTCGAACGACATCGAGGCGATGGCGCGCATGGCGTATTTGCCGCGGCGGATCGCGGTCGGCGACTTGTCGACGATGCGGCCGATCAGCCAGTCGACTTTTGCGTCGAGCTCGGCCGTGGGCACAATATAATTGAGCAGACCCGCTGCTTGCGCCGCCCTCGCGTCGAACGGCTCGCCGGTCAGCGCCCATTCGTTGACGAGCCGCGGCGGCGCGATCGACTGCAACAGGCTCAACACCTGCATCGGGAACACGCCGACCTTCACCTCCGGCAGGCCGAAGATGACGTGATCGGCCGCGACAGCCATGTCGGTCATGCACAACAGACCCATGCCGCCGGCCATGCAGACGCCGCCGACGCGCGCGATCGCGGGTTTGGTCGCATTCTGCGACAGGCGCAACAGATCGGCATAGTCGACATTCGGCCTGGAATGATCCATCGCGAAAGCCGCGCCGGAGTTCTGCAGATCCGCGCCGGCGCAGAACGCCTTGTCGCCCGCGCCCGTCAGCACGATGACGCGGACGTCCTTGTCGTCATGCGCCTCGCGATAACCCTTCGTGATGCCGGCGATCACCTCGCCGTTCAGCGCGTTGCGCTTCTCGGGCCGGTTGATGGTGATCCAGAGCGCCTGCCCGCGCTTCTCGGTGATGATTGCTGTGGTGTCGGTCATGGCGCGCTCGTTCCTTGGCTTCCGTTTTGCGGCCATTTGCGGCAGCTAAGGCGGAAGGTGCAAGGGCAATCTGCGGCGAGGCACCCGCTTTAGCGCCTCGACACAAAATTGAAAGGGCGACCGACGCGCGCGCTCAGGCCGCGGCTGCTTTCCTGATCCAGACCTTGTTGTCGTGGAAAGCGGCCCCACCGATCGGCGCGATCGTGTCCGCGCCGGTCAACATGTTGATGCCGCGGTCACCGATATGATTCTTGTTGGGATGAACGGACTCCGCGACCAGCACGCCGCGCCGTACGCCCTCGAACAGTTTGGCAATCAGCGTGGTCTCGCCGCGAATGTTGCCCAGCGTCACCGTATCGCCCTCGGCGATGTCGAGCGTGGCCGCATCCAGGGGATGGATCATCACGCTCGCCTTGCCCTCGCGCGCCTGCGAGGAAGGCGTCTCGTTGAAGGTGGTGTTGAGGAAGCTGCGCGACGGACTGGTCGCAAGCCGGAACGGATGGGCCTGGTCAGTGTGCTCGATCACCGCCCAATGGTCCGGCAGCGACGGCATCTTGTCGAAGTCACCCATCGTCTGGCCGAACGGTGGATGCGCCCAATCCGCCTTAAAGTGGAATTTCCTGTCGGCATGGGCGAAGCCGTCGAGATAATGCGAGGTGCGGAAGTCCGGTTGCAGGTCGCGCCAGAGGTCGGCTTCGAGCCCCGCAATGTCGCCGTGGTCGCTGAGCTTCAGCGTCGCGTCGATCAATTCGCGCGGCGTCAGCTCGAAGCCCGGATGCGTGGCGCCAAGCCGCGGCGCCAGCGCCTGCAAGACCTCGTGGTTGGAGCGGCATTCGCCAGGCGGGTCGATCAGCTTCGGACCGACCGAGATGTGCTGGTGGCCGCCGCCGTAATAGAGATCGTCATGCTCCATGAACATCGTCGCCGGCAGCACGATGTCGGCCATCTCTGCCGTCTCGGTCATGAACTGCTCGTGCACCGCGACGAACAGGTCCTCGCGCGCAAAACCCTCCCGCACCAGCGCCTGCTCCGGCGCCACCGTCATCGGGTTGGTGTTCTGGATCAGCATCGCCTTGATAGGACCCTTGCCCTGCAGGGCCCCGGAATCGCCGGTGAGGATACGGCCGATCTGCGACTGGTCGAGCGCACGAATGGACTTGTCGAGCGCATCATGGCCTTCGATGATGGATTCGTTGAAGTGCCACAATGCAAAATTGTTGAAGAAGGCGCCGCCGCCTTCATATTGCCAGGCGCCGGTCACCGCGGGAATGCAGTTCGCGGCATGCATCTGCGTCGCGCCGTTGCGCGAGCGGGTGAAGCCGTAGCCGAGCCGGAAGAAGGTCCGCTTGGTCTCGCCGACCGCCTTGGCAAAAGCCTCGATCTCCGCCACCGGCACGCCGGAGATTGCGGAGGCCCATTCCGGCGTACGTGTCTTCAGATGCGCCTCGAGCTCATCGGGGCAATCGGTATACTTGTCCATATAGGCGCGGTCGGCATGGCCGTCGCGGAACAGCACGTGCATCACGCCGCAGGCGAACGCGCCGTCGGTGCCGGGCCGCAGGAGGATCTTGATGTCCGCCTGCTTCATGGTGTCGTTGTCGTAGATGTCGACGGCCGCGATCTTGGCGCCGCGCTCCTTGCGGGCGCGCGCGGCGTGCGTCATCACGTTGACCTGCGTGTTGACGGGATTGGTGCCCCAGATCACGACGAGATCGGAGAGCGCCATCTCGCGCGGATCGACGCCGGCGATCTTGCCGGTGCCGATCGCGAAGCCGATCCGCCCGACATTGGCGCAGATGGTCTGATAGAAGCGCGAATATTTCTTCACATGCGTGAGGCGATTGAGGCCGTCGCGCATCACCAGCCCCATCGTGCCGGCGTAGTAATAGGGCCAGATCGATTCCGCGCCGAACTCGCGCTCCGCCTGGTTGAAGCGATGCCCGATCTCGTCCAGCGCCTCGTCCCAGGTGATCCGCGTGAATTGCCCGGAGCCCTTCGCACCCGTTCGGCGCAGCGGATACGTCAGCCGCTCGGAGTGATGGATGCGCTCGGCATAACGGGCGACCTTGGCGCAGACCACGCCGGCCGTATAGGTCTGCTTTTTCGAACCGCGAACGCGGCCGATGCTGCGTCCTTCGAGCACCTCGATATCGAGGGCACAGGCCGAGGGACAATCATGCGGACAGGTCGAATGGCGGATTTCGATCTTGGCGTGCTGGTTCATGGCTAAATTCGTAACACCAAAAGACCTGCCAGCCGAGGGCATTTATCCGGCAACGCCCATGCGATTTGCTCAAACCGCGCCCGCCGCCGGTTCCTGCCACCACCGCGAAAGGCAGCGCGGCCACCCCGAAAACCGCCCGATATTCCCGGCACGATCGGCTTTGTGAGCCGTCGACAGTCCGCCTCCCCTGCCGCTACAGTACCGGCCAACAAGAACGACTTCAGGGAGGTGGGCATGACGGCCCGAGGACTTATGCTGGCGCTGGCCGGACTGCTCGGCGCATTCGCGGCAGCCCCCTCATTCGCACAGGACTACCCGACCCACGCCGTCCGGATCATCGTGCCCTTCGGCGCCGGCGGACCGGCCGACGTGGCGGCCCGGCTGATCGGCAACGCCCTCCAGGAGAGTCTTGGCCAGCCCTTCGTGATCGAGAACCGTACCGGCGCGGGCGGCGTCATCGGCACGGTCGAAGCGGCGAAGTCGCCGGCCGACGGCTATACGCTGTTGATGATGTCCAACACCCAGACCGCGAACGAATCGCTGCTGACGCCGGACAAGCGCAAATACGAACTGATGCGCGACCTCGCGCCGATCGCGCCGGTGAACTCTTCCGATCTCGTCATCGTGGTGAACCCGCAAGTCGCGGCGAGGACGCTGCAGGAGTTCGTCGCGCTCGCCAAAGCGCAACCCGGCAAGCTGAACTATGCCTCCTCGGGCCAGGGCACGCCCTATCACATGGCCGGGGAGCTGTTCAAAGCCATGGCCGGCATCGACCTCGTCCACGTCCCCTATCGCAACAGTGGCGAAGCCCGCAGCGGCGTGATCGGCGGGCAGGTACAGATGATGATCGACGCGGTGCCGGCGATGGCGCCGAACATCGGCGAGAACCAGGTCCGCGCGCTCGCGACCACCGGCAAGCAGCGCTCGGCGGTGCTGCCGAACGTGCCGACAGCGATCGAGGCTGGCTTAGCAGGCTATGAGGCCACGATCTGGCTCGGTCTGATGGCCCCGGCCGGCACACCAAAGCCAGTCATCGACAAGCTCAATACCGCTGTGAATGCGATGGTGAAGCGGCCCGACATCGTCAAGCTCTGGACTGAGCAGGGAGCGGTGCCCATGTCGATGACACCGGAGGCGTTCGACAAATTCTTGCGCGGCGACATCGAGAAATGGGCCGATGTCGTCAAGAAGTTCGACAAATCCTGAAATCGCAGACCGACCATGCCGACAATTCAATTCCAGCTCAACGGCACGGCCACGTTCGTGGATACTGATCCCGATCAGACGCTGCTCGATGTGCTGCGCGGCCGGCTCGGCGTCACCGGTCCGCATTTCGGCTGCGGAGCCGGTGAGTGTGGCGCCTGCCATGTCATGGTCGACGGCCGCGCGATGGCCTCCTGCGACATGCCGATGTGGTCGGTCGCGGACAAGGACGTCGTCACGGTGGAAGGCCTCGGCACAGCGAACGCACCGCATCCGCTGCAGCGCGCCTTCATCGTCGAACAGGCCATGCAATGCGGCTATTGCGTCTCCGGGATCCTGATCAGCGCGGCGGCGCTGCTGAAGCGCAACCCGTCGCCGACGGAGGTGGAGGTGAAAGCGGCGCTCGATCGCAATCTGTGCCGCTGCGGATCACACAATCGCATGGTGCGCGCCGTGCTGCGGGCGGCCTCGGAGATGGCGACGTCATGAGTGCGCCATCCCCTGCTCCGAAACTGCCCGTCAGCCTCGTGGCCAATCCAAGACTGTCGTCCTGGATAAAATTCACCGGCGACGGCCGTGTGGCGATTTCGCCCGGCAAGGTCGAGATCGGCCAGGGCATCGTCACGGCGCTGGCCCAGATCGCCGCGGACGAGCTCGACCTCGATATCTCCAGGATCGAGATGATCCGCGCCACGACGGCGGCCAGCCCGAACGAGGGCGTCACCTCGGGCAGCCTCTCAATCCAGCAGTCCGGCCGCGCGCTGCGACATGCCTGCGCCCAGGTCCGCCAGCGCTTCCTCGCTGCGGCATCGGAGCGTCTCGGCGTCGATGCATCGCTGCTCAATATCGAAGACGGCACGATCTCCGGCCCGGGCAATATCAGGACCAGCTATTGGGAACTTGCTGGCGATGTCTCGCTCGACCACGAGGCGGCGGCGGGCACGATAGCGAAGAGCGTCGCCAGGCGCGCCATCGCCGGACACTCCGTCCAGCGCATCGACATTCCCGACAAGGTGTTCGCGCGGCCGCGTTTCATCCATGACTGTGCGCTGCCAGACCTGTTGCACGGACGCGTGCTGCGGCCGGACGTCTCGGGCGCCAAATTGATCGCGCTCGACGAAACGACCGCGCGCGCCGTTCCCGGCATCGTCGCGATCGTCCGGGACGGCGGCTTTGCCGGCGTGGTTGCCGAGAGCGAGGCGGCGGCGGAAGCTGCGCTGAAGGCCTTGCGCAAGGGCGCAACATGGTTCGCCGGCGAACCGCTGCCGGATGAAGATGATCTCGCAGGATTCCTGAAGAGCCAGCCGGTCGAGACGACCATCATCGACACCAGAGGAGCGGCGACGACGAAGAAAGCTGCGCACACACTCCGCCGGCAATACACCCGTCCCTACATCGCGCATGCCTCGATCGCGCCATCCTGCGCCATGGCGCGCTGGGACGGCGATCGCGTCCATGTCTGGACGCACAGCCAGGGCGTTTATCTGCTCCGCGCCGATCTCGCGATCGTGCTCGAGCTGCCGGCCGAAAACATCGTCGTCGAGCACATGGAGGGCGCCGGCTGCTACGGCCACAATGCCGCCGACGACGTCGCGCTCGATGCCGTGCTGCTGGCGAAAGCGGCCGGCGGCCGTCCCGTTCGGGTGCAATGGTCGCGCCATGACGAGATGGCCCACGCACCGTTTGGCGCCGCGATGGCGATCGAGATCGAGGCCGATCTCGACCCGGACAACGAGATCGTCGGCTGGCGCCATGCGATCTGGAGCAACGGCCATGCGGCGCGGCCGGGGCGCGCGGCACAGCCTGCGCTGCTGGCCGCAACCGAGATTGCGAACCCCTACCCGCGCATGATTTCTACGAACCCCGCCGCTGCGAACGGCGGCGGCGGCGACCGCAACTCCGTTCCGCTCTACGACCTTCCGGCCTGGACGGTCATGAGCCACCGGCTGCTGACCATGCCGGTGCGCACCTCTGCGCTGCGGACACTCGGCGGACAAGGCAATGTGTTCGCCATCGAGTCCCTGCTCGACGAGATCGCCGCGCTGCGCGGGGAGGACCCGATCGAATTTCGCTTGCGGCATCTGCGCGACGAGCGGGCAACGAACGTCATCCGCGCCGCAGCACGACGCGCGGCATGGAAACCGCAGAAGCGGTCTGGCATTGGTCATGGCGTCGGCTTCGCCCGCTACAAGAACACGGGCGCCTATTGCGCCGCGATTGCCGAGATCGAAGGCACAGATGACATCCGCGTCAAGCGGCTGACGCTTGCTGTCGACGTCGGCGAAGCCATCAATCCGGATGGTGTCATCAATCAGATCGAGGGCGGTGCGATCCAGGCGACGAGCTGGGTGCTGAAGGAGCGCATCCGCTTCGACCGGACGCGGATCACATCGACGTCCTGGACCGACTATCCGATCCTGACCTTCAGCGAGGTGCCGGCAGTGGATGTCGAGATCATCCAGCGGCCGGAGATCGAGCCGGTCGGTGCCGGCGAGGCCGCCCACGGCCCGGTGACAGCGGCGATCGCGAATGCCGTGTTCGACTGCCTCGGCGTCCGCGTGCGCGACCTGCCGATCACGCGCGCCAAGATCATCGCAGCCATGGAGCTTGCATCGTGACGACAGTGAATGTTTTGAGCGGCGGGGCTGCGCAGGGCCTGGTGCGTAGTCTCAGCGAGCCCTTCAAGGCACTGACCGGCTTCGGCGTCGACGGCGAGTTCGGCGCGGTCGGCATGATGGCCGACAAGCTGCGCGCGGGGACGGCGGCCGATCTCGTGATCCTGACGCAGGCGCTGCTTGCAAAGCTCGCGGAAGAGAAGCTCGTCATTCTCTCCTCGATCACAGATGTCGGGCGGGTCGAGACGGCGCTGGCAGTCCGCAGCCGCGATCCCAAGGTGAGCGTGAAGACCGAGGCCGATTTGCGCGAGGTGCTGCGCAGCGCCGACGCGATTTTCGTCCCGGATACGAAGGCTTCGACCGCCGGGCAACATGTCGCGAAAGTGCTGGATCAGCTCGGCATCGCCTATGAGGTCGCCTCGCGCCTGAAAATCTTTCCGAATGGCGCGACCGCCATGCGGGAGCTCGCGGCCTCCGCTGCGACGCGGCCGATCGGATGCACGCAGGCCACCGAGATCATCGCGACCGAGGGCATCGCGCTATCAGGGGCGCTGCCACCAAGTTGCGAGCTCGTGACCATGTACACGGCCGGCGTGACCACGCGCGCCGCGCATCCGCAAGAGGCGGCCACGCTGATCGCGCTGCTGACCGGTGCAGATCGGAAGGAATTGCGCCAGCGCATGGGCTTTGCCGGCTAGATGCGGGCCGCCCTATTTGTGCAACTGGGTTAGACCTGTCGGCGGACCGTCCACGGCGGTCCAGCCGCCATCGACGAACAGCGTGCTGCCGCTGACATAGCTCGCCGCGTCAGAGGCGAGATAGGCCACCGCCGTGGCAACCTCGTCGGCGCTGCTCCAGCGGTTGAACACCGTGTGGCCGGCGTAGAGATTGTAGATGTCGGGACGCTGCTTGAACGGGCCGGTCAGCGCGGTCTCGGCAATGCTCGGCGCGATCGCGTTGACGCGCACGCCGGAGCGGCCGACCTCCGAGGCAAAGCCCTTCACCAGCAGGCCGATCGCCGCCTTGGTCGAGCCGTAGACGCCAAGGCCGGGCTCGATGGTCACAGCGCGCACCGAGGAGCAGGCAATGATGCTGCCGCCCTTCTGTTCGACCATGATGCGGCCGAAGGCCTGGAAGAACCAGACCGTGCCCTTGACGTTGAGGTTGAGGACGCGGTCGAGATCCTCCTCGGTGTAGTCGAGGATGGTCTTGCGAATGTTGAGCCCGGGGGTCGTCACCGCGATGTCGAGCCGTGAGAATTTCTGCATCACGGTCTTGGCCAGCGCATTAACGTCCGCAGCGCTCGCGGCGTCACACGGAGCAGCCTCGGCCCAGCCGCCCTGCTCGCGAATGCCGGCGGCGGTTGCTTCCGCCGCATCAAGCGCGCGATCGGCGCAGACAATTCGAGCACCGAGTCCGGCCAGCGCCTCGGCCGACGATTTGCCGATGCCGGATGCGGCGCCGAGCACGACGGCCGTCTTGCCGGTGAGGTCGAAGAGCTTGCGATAGTCAGTCACGGACGGATTCTCCCTGCGTTGCTGCTATCCCTTGTAGCCCATCAGCAGGCGGGGCAGCCACAGCGAGAACGCGGGGACGTAGGTCACGAACATCAGAGCTGCGATCAGGGCGGCGTAGAACGGCAGGATGGTGCGCATCACCGCCCCAACCGAGATGCCGCCGATGGCGCAGCCCACGAACTGCGTCGTCCCGACCGGCGGGGTGTTCAGCCCCAGCGCGCAGTTGATCAGCATCAGCATGCCGAACTGCACCGGATCCATGCCCGCCTTCATCGCGATCGGCAGGAAGATCGGCGTGCAGATCAGGATCGTCGCGGCCATGTCCATGAACGTGCCGAGCAGAAACAGGATGATATTGATGAGCAGGAAGATGACCCAGGGTTGCTGGGATACCTTGCTCATCATCTCGCCTGCGAGGTCGGCGACCTCGTACAGCCCCATCAGATATTGGAACATGGTGGAGACGCCGATCAGCAGCAGCACCACGCCGGTGGTCTTCACCGCCTTGGCCGCGGCGCGCAGGAAGTTCGGCCAGGTCATGGTGCGGTAGATGAAGAAGGTCAGCAGGATCGTGTAGGTGACCGCGACGGCCGCGGATTCGGTTGCCGTGAAAACGCCGGACAGGATGCCCGTCAGAATGATGCCGACGATCAGAAGGCCGGGCAGAGCGGCCGCGAACGAGCGAAAAACCGCGGGCCAACCGGGAAACTTGCCGGCCGGATAGCCTCGCTTCACCGCGACCCCGTAGGCGGCGACCAGCATGCACACCATCAGCACGAGCGCCGGCAGCAAGCCGGCGGCGATCAGCGCACCGATCGAGACCTTGCCGCCGGCGGCGAGCGCATAGATGATCATGTTGTGGCTGGTCGGCATCAGCGCTCCGACCAGCGAGGCATGGGTGGTGACGTTGACGGCGTAGTCGGTGTCGAAGCCTTCCTTTTTCATCATGGGGATCATCACCGCCCCCATCGCCGACACGTCGGCCACGGGCGAGCCGGAGACACCGCCGAACAGCGTGCAGGCGACCACGTTCGACATGCCGAGCCCGCCGCGAATGTGCCCCACGAGATTCTTGGCGAGCTGCACGATCTTGTCGGCGACGCCGCCATGCAGCATCAGCTCACCGCTGAAGACGAAGAACGGGATGGCGAGGAAGGAGAAGATGTTCATCCCGGACATCATCTGCTGGAAGATGACGGCGACCGGCAGACCTTCGTAGAGGATGGTGCAGATCGCCGAGAGGCCGATCGCGAAGGCGACCGGTACGCCGAGGACGAGAAAGCCGAAGAAAGTGGCGCCGAGAATGATCAGTTCCATGAGGGGACGACCTCTTCGCCGCGCAGGAGTGCAATGATGTGCTCGATTGAAAAGGAGACGATCAGGACGCCGGAGGCGATCAGCGGCACGTAGCGGATGACCTCAGGCAGGCCGAGATTGGGGATCTTCACGGTCCCGACCGACGCTCCGAGGATCCAGCCATTGTAGGCCATCGCGATGCCGAACACGGCCACCAGGACGTGGATCACGAGCTCGATCTTCTCTCGCACATGATCCGGCAGCATCACCAGCAGACTGTCCATGCCGATGTGCCCGGCATCGCGGACGCCGACAGCGGCGCCGATCAGCGTGACATAGAGGATCAGAACCAGCGCGAGGTTCTCCGTCCAGGTCGGGCTGGAATTGAGCACGTAACGTCCGAACACCTGGTAGAAGACGATGGTGACGATAACGAGCAGTCCGGTCACCGACAGGTACATCCCCGCGCGCGCGACGACGGCATTGATCCGCGACAACAGGACAGTCGACGGGCGTCCCGCCTCCTGTTCGTGGCTTGCGACGTGTGGGTCTGTCATCCAGGTCTCCTTGCGCGTCACCTTGCGCGGGCCCGGCACCGCCTCGCGGCGACGCCGGACCGACGCGATGTCCTATTTCGTGTCCTGGATTCGCTTGACGAGGCCCTTCAGCTTCTCGTCACCGGCGAACTTGTCGTACACCGGCTTCATGGCGTCGACGAATTCCGCCTTGTTGGCGATCGTGACGACCTGGACGCCGGCGGCTTCGACGGTCTTGCGGGACGCCTGCTCACGCTCGTCCCAGAGCTTGCGCATCACGGGCACCGATTCCTTGGCCGCCTTGCGGACCATCGCCTGATCCTCCTTGCTCAGCGTGTCCCAGACCGTCTTGGACATCACGAGAACTTCGGGCGCCAGGGAGTGCTCGGTGACGTTGTAGAACTTGGCGGCCTCGAAATGGCGCGAGGATTCGTAAGAAGGCCAGTTGTTCTCGGCAGCGTCCACCAGACCGGTCTTGAGCGCGGTATAGACCTCGCCATACGGCATCGGCGTCGGGTTGGCCCCGAGGCTCTGGATCATGCCCACCCACAAATCGGACTGTTGGACGCGAATCTTCAGACCCTTGAGGTCTGCGAGCGACTTGATCGGTGCCTTGACGGTGTAAATGGACCGGGCGCCGCTGTCATAATAGGCAAGGCCAACCAGGCCTGCGGGCGCCATGGCCGCCAGAATCTCATCGCCGATCGGCCCGTCGAGGACGGTACGCATATGCTGCGTGTCCCGGAAGACGAAGGGCAGGCACAACGCAATGGTTTCCGGCACAAAGTTGTTCAAGGGCGATGCGTTGATCCGCATCATGTCGAGTGCGCCGATCTTGAGCTGCTCGATGGTGTCCTTCTCGGAGCCCAGGGCGCCGTTGGGAAACACCTTCACGCCAAGCTTGCCGCCGCTCGCCGCTGCGAGCTGCTTGCCCATGAACTTGACGGCCTCGACGGTCGGATAATCGGCGGGGTGGATGTCGGCGGAACGGAAATCGCGTGCGGTCGCCAAGGGGGCTGAGACCGCGAGCAGAGCGGCTGCGATGATGCCGGTGAGTGTCTTCATCTGGGCTTCCTCCTGAGGTGATTATATCGTTGGGCAGATGCTGCGGGCCGCCTTGGGTCGCTCCACTTCAGGTGGGAAGTCAAGCGCCAATGTCGTCCCTAGGGCGAGCGGCATTCTGAGTCCAAGCCAAATCCGGCATCGATCAATGCTAGAGTTGCATCGATGGATCAGGCGACCCCGAGGATGCAATCGGCGGGCGGGTCGGCTTTTCCCGAATCTACATGGCTGCCCGCCGCGGGATGCGTTCGTCCGCATCGCTTGACGGCGCCGGTGCGGCCCCCACAAGATGCTCCGAAAACAAACCAACTATCCGGGGGGATGCCCATGCCGCGGAAGCTGATCGACATCTCCGTGCCGCTCAGGAACGACGTGACAGCCGATCCGCCGGGCAATCACCCGACGATCCAGTACATCGATCACCAGCAGGGCCTGCCGCGAATGCTGCAATTCTTCGAGGGGCTCGAGGCGCAGGATTTGCCGGATGGCCAGGGCTGGGCCGTCGAGCAGGTCTCGCTGTCGACCCATAACGGCACGCATCTCGATGCGCCCTGGCACTTCCATCCGACCATGAACCGCGGCGAGCGGTCATGGACGATCGACGAGGTGCCGTTGGAATGGTGCTTTCAGCCCGGCGTGAAGCTCGACTTCCGGCATCTGCCCGACGGCTATGTGGCGAGCGCCGACGACGTCGAGAAGGAGTTGAGGCGGATCGGGCATACGCTGTCGCCGCTGGAGATCGTCGTCGTCAACACCGGCGCCGGTGCCAAGTTCGGCCAGACCGACTATGTCAACTCCGGTTGCGGCATGGGCTATGAGGCCACCATGTACCTGCTCGAACGCGGCGTGCGGCTGACCGGCACCGACGGCTGGAGCTGGGACGCGCCGTTCGTCTACACCGCGAAGAAATATGCAGAAACAAAAGATGCCGGCCTGATCTGGGAGGGCCACAAGGCGGGGCGGCACATCGGCTATTGCCATCTCGAGAAGCTGCACAATCTCGACCAGCTGCCCTCGACCGGGTTCACGGTCTCGTGCTTTCCGGTGAAGATCGAGCGGGCCTCCGCGGGCTGGACCCGCGCCGTCGCGATCATCGACAGCTAGCTGTCGAGCCCGCTCTCGGCGAGCTCGCGCAAGGCTTCCATGTCGAGCACGACGATGGCGCCGTGCTCGAGGCGAACCCAGTTGCGGCCCGCCCAGGCGCGCAATTGCTTGTTGATGCTCTCGCGCGTCATCCCCACCATCTCGCTGATCTCCTGCTGCGTGATAGCGAGCGTGCCGCTGCCGGAGTCGAACTTGCGTTCTTCGGTCAGGCCGAGCAGTGCACTCGCGAGCCGGCCCGGCAGATTTTGCAGGATCACCTGCTCGACCTGCTGGCTGGTCCAGCGCAGGCGCGCACAGAGCAGCTCGATGAATTTCATTGCGAGCGCCGGTTGGCTCTTCACGAACGGCAGGAAGTCCCGGCGATCGATGATGTAGAGCTCGCAATTGGTGTTGGCGGTCGCATCAGCCGACCTCGGAGCGCCGTCGAGCACCGCGATTTCGCCGAAGATCTCTCCGGGACCGATTAGATTGAGAATGGCGTTACGGCCGTCGGGCGACGAAGAGGAAATCTTCACCGTCCCAGTGATCACCGCAAACAGGTTGTTGCCGGGATCACCCTTGGCAGCGATCGTCGCGCCACGCTTCACCGTGGTGTGCTTGGCGTAACGGCAGAGCTGATCCAGCGCCTCCGGCTCCAGATCCGCAAAGATCGGGTGCTTGCGCAGGACCGATAATTTATTCCCCGCCGCTTGTCGGGGGTCGTCGCCGGTCTTGTCCTGAGGCACGCCACTGGGCTCCTAAGACTGCGAGGCACTGAGATCCCTGCGTAGTCAGTGTAGCCCAGTTTTTCAACCGGAAAGCATGCTCTCGATTTGAGGCAAACGCGGCGAAAAATGCCGCGGTGAGGCGCGAAGCCGGCAGCCGAAGGATGAGCCAATGCGCCCCGGACCATGCAGAGTTGCAAACACCGCAAGCCGCATTGCGTTGAGGCGCTGCTAACCCTCCCGGACCTGCACGGCGTAGCCCGCGCCGCGCGCGCCGCAAAATGCGATGGTGATCTCAGGAGCTTCGACGCTTGACGTCTGACTTGAGGTGGCCCGCACTGGTTTGCCGGTCTGCCCAGACCAGTGCCCCGGCGAATGTGACAAAGATCGCCACGACAAAGATGCTCATAAGCAACGCGTCAGCCGGCATGATGCCCTCCCCTGTGGTTTCGGGCATTATTCGGGCTACCCGGCCGAATGCATTGATCCCGATCAAAATCGAGCGGCACTGCGTCGGAATCAGGCTGCGGCCAAGGCCTCGACCTTCGCCGGATCGAGCAGGCTGATCCCGCCATGAATGATCTCGATCACGCCGTGGCGCTCCAGCTTGGTAAAGGTGCGGCTGACGGTCTCAATGGTCAGGCCGAGGTAGTCGGCGATGTCTTGGCGGCTCATCGGAAGCGGAACCGTGTCCGACGCCCCCTTTAGCGAGACCAGCCGCTCGCGCCAGCCGAGCAGAAAGGCCGCAACCTTTTCGTCCGCCGAACGGCGACCGAGCAGGACCATGTGGTCCCGGGCCTGGTTCAGCTCGCGAATTGCCAGCTCGTTGATCCGCCTGAGGAGGTGCAGCCGGTCCTCGATGAAACGGCCGAAGGGTACCTTCGCGAATTGGCATACGGTCACCGCGCCGATGGCATCGGCTGAAAAATTGTGCCTGCCCGAAATATTCATCCCCAGGAAATCGCCGGGCAAGGCAAAGCCCACGATCTGCCGGCGGCCGTCGGGCAGCAGCTTGTAAAGCCGCATGACGCCCTCGAGGAGATTGTAGAACGAGGTGGTGACGTCCTCCTCGGAGAACACAGTCTCGCCTGAGGAAAAATGGACGCGCCGGCCGAGATGCTCGAATTCCCGAAGCTCGACCGCATCCAACGACGAACAAACCGCTGATGCGCGGACGGCGCAATCGCTGCAGAGCTGCCAGTTCGGCTCAATCGTGACCACGGGCTTCATCGATCGCTCCAAGCGCCGGCTGCCCATCAGGCCCATTCCGCCGCGCGGATGCATTTTACTGCACTGCGCCAAAGGCGGTTGACCCAGATCAATTTTGGAGGGAATCCCCGCCCTATTCTTCTCCCAGATTAAACGGGGCCACTTTACATGCTGCAAGGAACGCTGCGTCACGGGTTGATCGGGTTGCTTCTGATGACGCCTGCCCTGGCGGCCCCGACCGCCGAACAACGCGGCAAGACCTTTGCGCGCGCCAGTTGCGCGCGCTGCCACGCGATCGACCGTGCGTCGAACAGTCCGCTCAAGATCGCACCGCCGCTGCGGACTTGGCACCAGCGTTACCCCATCGAGAGCCTTGGGGAGGCGCTGGCCGAGGGCATCAACACCGGCCACGCCGACATGCCGGCCTTCGAGCTCAGTCCGGACCAGATCCACGATCTCCTGTCTTACCTCAAGACCCTGGAATAGCAGGCGTCATACCGCCTGCACGGTCCAGCCGATCAGCTCCTTCGCGATGCGCGTGAAGGCCAGATCGAATGCTGCGGCCGCCGCGGCCGGCTCGACCTTGTCGAGCTTTTCGCTGGTCTCCACGAGACGCGAGGCGATCACCTTGCCGTTCTTGTCGACGATCCGAGCCGACAGTCCGATCTCGACCCGTGTCTCCCCCTCCGTGGCAATGCGGAAGCGCCTGATGTCGATCAGGAGCTGGTAATCCGCCTGCCCGAGATCGGCCGCGCGCAACGGCGCGTGGG
Source organism: Bradyrhizobium sp. 21 (assembly GCF_023073335.1). GTDB lineage: Bacteria > Pseudomonadota > Alphaproteobacteria > Rhizobiales > Xanthobacteraceae > Bradyrhizobium. The sequence goes on along the minus strand of NZ_JADPJG010000031.1, from coordinate 147,416 downwards.
CGATGTCATAGTTCTCGAAACTGTCGATCAGCCGCGCCTGCACCAGTTTTGGGATGCTGTCGGCCCAGAGGAAGTCGGCAAAGCCCGGATTGTCGCCACCAGGCGCGAACAGCATGCGCTGGGTCTGGAGCATGGCGACCGCTGTGGGCTCGGGAATGGCCAGCGACGCCGAGAGCGTCTTGCCGGCCGGACCGAGGTTCTGCGGCGTGCGCAGGTCGTAGGTCACTTTCTGCGCTGGCGTTCCGCCACCCGTCATCTTCTCCAGGCCCGCCAAAATGCCGTCGATCTTGCCGGTGTTGCGCGCGAGCCCGTCCGAGAAGGTCTTGAGATTGGCGATGGTGTCCTTCAGCGGGCCCGAATTGTCTTCCAGCACGGTATCGACCCGCCGCAGCGCATCGCGCGCGGCCTGCGTCATGCTCTGGCCCGCACCGGCCTCGGCGATCAAGGTCGGGGGCTCGCCGGATTTGGCGACGATGATGCCCCCCTCAAGCGTCACCACCGGTACGCCGGTCAGCCCCTGGAAATCGAGCCCGACCCTGCTGTCGGCGCGTACCGGGGTGGTTGAAGCAACCGAGATCGTCGCATTGACGAAGCGTGGATTGTCCGGCGCAAGCCCGAGCTGGGTCACCTCGCCGACGCGGATGCCGTTGAACAGCACGCCGGCGCCGACCAGAAGCCCGGGCACCGGGCCCTGGAATTGCACGTGATAGGTCGTGCGCGGCCCGATACCACCGGTGTTGTTCAGCCAATAGACGAAGCCGAACACCGCGAGGATCGCGGCCAGCACAAAACTGCCGATCAGCACGTAGGGAGCGCGGGTTTCCATGTCTCATCTCATCTCGTGTTGCAGCATCTGCGAGCGCTTGCCATGGAAATAGGCGCGCACCCAGGGATGCTCGGATTGCAGCAGCTCGCGCATCGGACCGATCGCCACGATCTTGCCGTCGGCGAGCGCGGCGACGCGATCGCAGACCGTGGTCAGGCTCGCAAGATCATGGGTGACCATGAACACGGTAAGGCCGAGGGTCTTTTGCAGTGTCCCGATCAGCGCGTCGAAATCGCCCGCAGCGATCGGATCGAGGCCCGAGGTCGGCTCGTCCAGGAAGAGGATCGGCGGATCGAGCGCGAGCGCGCGCGCCAGCGCCACGCGCTTGGTCATGCCGCCGGATAGCTCCGCCGGATATTTATCGGCGTCCTGCGCCCGCAGCCCGACCATCTCGAGCTTGGCGATCGCGATCTCGTCCATCAGCTCCTGCGACAGGACGAGATTTTCACGAAGCGGAAACTGGACGTTCTGCCGGACCGTCAGCGAGGAGAACAGCGCGCCCTGCTGGAACAGGATCCCCCATGTCGTGGCCGCGCCTTCGGTGCGGCCGCCGACCGGCCGTCCCGTGACATCGATGGTCCCGCCCTGGCGTGGGATGAGGCCGATGATGGTTCGCATCAGCACCGACTTGCCGCCACCGGACGCCCCCACGAGCCCGAGGATCTCACCCTTGCGGACGTCGAGCGACAGATGATCGAGCACGGTCTGCCGACCGAAGCCGACCACGAGGTCGCGGACGCGGATCGCGAACTGCTCTTGCGATTCGGCCATCGTCACATTCCGATCGAGGCAAAGAAGATCGCGAACAGGCCGTCGAGCACGATCACCAGGAAGATCGACTTGACCACCGACGTCGTGGTCTGTCGTCCCAGCGACTCGGCGCTGCCCTTCACGCGCAAGCCCTCGCTGCAGGCGACTACTCCGATCACCAGCGCCATGAACGGCGCCTTCAGGATGCCCACCTCGAAATGGGCGACCGAGATCGCCTCGTGCAGCCGCGCGATATAGATCGCCGGCGCCATGCCGCCGTAGAACTGCGCAACCAGGCCGCCGCCATAGAGTGCCGCGATCGATCCGATGAAGGCAAGGATCGGCAGCGCAATGACCAGGGCCGCAATCCGCGGCAGGATCAGGACGTGGACGGGGTCGAGCCCCATGGTCGAGAGTGCGTCGATCTCCTCGCGCATCTTCATCGAGCCAAGTTCGGCGGTGTAGGCGCTTCCCGAGCGGCCGGCGACCATGATGGCGACAATCAGCACACCGAGCTCGCGCAGCACCAGAATGCCGACCATGTCGACAGTGTAGGACTCCGCGCCGAACCTGCGGAAATGGAAGAAGCCCTGCTGGGCGATGATGGCGCCGATCAGGAACGTGATCAGCACGACGATGGGGATGGCCTGCCAGCCGATGCGGTAGAGCTGATACACCAGCGACGTCAGCCGCAGCGAGCGCGGCCGGCGCAGCACGCCGATCACGGCCATGAACAAGGCGCCCAGCATTTGAAGAAAGATCGTGAGGTCTTCGCGCGCGCCGACCGTGGACTTGCCGAGATCGTTCAGCCTGAGCAGAACAGGGTTCGGTGCGGGCGACGGCGGCGGCGTGTGGCGGTTGACCTGCCGCACCTCGTCCATCAGACCACTGAAATGGTCGGCAACACCGATAAATTCGGCCGATCTGCCGGATGATGAGGCCCTGCGCGACAGCTTTTCCAAGACCCAGGCGCCGAGCGTGTCGAGCGCGCTGACGCCTGACATGTCCAGCGTCACGGCTCTGGATTGATCGACATTCGCCCCGACCGACCGGGACAATGTCTCCAACGCCGACACGTTCGCGGCGGTCCAAGGCCCTTCCGGGCGCAATTTGAGCACATCGCCGGAAGGCGTCGCCAGCAACAGCGGTTCGGAGTTCACGCTTCCACCTCATCGGGACAACGGATCCCCATTCAGCCGCTATTTCTAGGCCAGCGTGTGGCGGCCGGCTTGACCTGTCTCAAGACCAGGGCCGCGCCCCCCTTGACGCAAATCAAGCGCGGCCGCGCCGGTGGGTCTTAGGTTCGCTTCCATTCAATGGGGATATCAAATTCATGTTTGACAGCGACAGGATGAGCGAAGAGCTGCGCGCGCTGAAGGTTGACGTCACGCGCTTGCTGAGCACCTCCGGCGAGGAAATCTTCGACAGCTCGAAAGACCGCGCCGAGGCGCTTGCCGACCAGATCAGGGCCGCGCTCACCGAACTCGGCGAGACCGTCGACGAGGAGCAGGAGCAGCTTCAGGGCCTCATTGCGGACCGCCCGATCACATCGCTTGCCTCGGCTTTCGCGCTCGGCGTGGTCGTCGGGTTCATGCTGCGGAGGCACTAGGTGAACACGGAAAATGTCGTCAAACATCTGCGCGTACTCTGGCGCACCGACAGGATCATCGCTGACATCAGGTTGCGCCACCTGCTGACAGGCCTTGGCCTGCGCACCTTTGCGGCGCTGATTGCCGCGTTCGGGCTCCTGATGCTGGAGTTGTCCGCCTATTTCGCGCTGGTTCAGATCTGGAGTGCAGTTGCGGCGGCTGCCGCTCTCGGCACGATCAATTTCGTCATTGCGGGGCTCCTCTTCTTCGTCGCCGGACGTCCCCCGTCAGGCCGTGACATCGAACTCGCCAACGAGATCCACGGCGCCTCCATTGAAGCCCTTCAGCTCGAGGCGCGCGCCCTCCAGGCCGAGGTGTCGGGCGCCGTGCATCATCCGCTCAGCACGGTCGTGCCGGTGCTGGTGCCGCTGATTGCGGTCCTCGTCAAGAATTTGCGGAGGACGGCCAAGGCCTCCGCTTCCGCAAATTCGGCTGAAGCGCGCCCCTAGCGGGCGCGCTCAGAGTTTCAGCCTGACGTCGCGAATATCCGGCTCGGTCGGATCCGGCTTTACCTCGAAGCCGAGCTGCCGGCACATCTCCAGCATCACGGTGTTCTCCTGGAGCACGTCACCCGATATGGCCTTCAGTCCTTCCGACCTTGCGTAATCGATGATCAACTGCATCAGGGCCCATCCCAGCCCCCTGCCCTTGAGATCGGACCGCAGCAGGATCGCGTATTCGCCGCTCTCATAGATCGAATCCGAATGGAGCCGGACCACGCCGACCATCTCGCCGGTCACCTCGTCGAACGCGATGAAGGCCATCGCACGCGCATAGTCGAGCTGGGTCAGACGCGCGATGAACTCGTGGGTGAACTCCTTCATCGGGGCGAAGAAACGCAGACGAAGGTCGTGCGCCGTGACGTGACGCAGGAATTCGTGGATGGTCGGCTCGTCCTCGGGACGCAAGGGCCGCACGAAGATGCGCCAGCCGCCCTTGAGCGCGAGGCGGCGCTCCCATTGCGAGGGATAGGCCCGAACGGCGAAATTGGCAGGACCTGAGCCGGCGAATTTCCGTTGCGGCGGCCCGACCGCGACGCGGGCATCGACCGCGGTCACGCCGGTTTCGTCCGCCAGCAGCGGATTGATGTCGAATTCGCGGATCCCGGGGATGTCGGCGGCCATCTGCGCAAGCTTGACCAGCACCATGGCAACGGCGTCCGGCTTCACTGCCGGCACGTCCCGGTAAGCGCGAAGCAGCCGTGACACCCGCGTGCGGCCGATCAGGTCGCGGGCCAATTGCAGATCGAGCGGCGGCATCGCCAGCGCCTTGTCGTTGATGATCTCGACCGCGGTCCCGCCGCGGCCGAATACGACGACGGCTCCAAAGGTCGGGTCGTCGGCAAGGCCCAGGATCAACTCGCGCGCCTTGGCCTTGACGACCATCGCCTGCACGATGACGCCCTCGATGCGAGCTTCGGGACGCAGCTTTCTTGCCCGAGCGATAATGTCGGTGGCGGCGGCGCGCACCGCCTCGACCGTCGTCAGATTGAGCACGACGCCGCCGACATCGGATTTGTGGACGATGTCGCGCGACATGATTTTCAGCACGACGGTGGCGCCTTGCGCGAGGATTTCTTCCGCGTGGGCCACCGCCTGCTCGACATCGGCCGCGGCGTATGTGGGCACCATCGCGATATCGTAGGCTTCGAGCAGGTGCTTGATCTCGACGGGTTCAAGCCATTGGCGGCCGTCTGCGATGGCAGCAGCTACGATCTGCTTCGCAGCACGTGCGTCCGGCACGAAAGTCTCGGGCATCGCCGGTGGAACCTGGCTCAGTTCCTCCACGAGTTCGCGGTGCCTCACGAGGTACATGAAGCCACGCACGGCGTCATCCTCGGTCGGATAGTTCGGGATGCCAGCGCCGGACAGTGTTTCGATGATGTTCTGGTCTGCTCCGATCCACGAGGCGAGCACGGGCTTGGCCCAACTGCGGTGCTTCTCGCGATATGCTTTGACTCGTTCGGTCACCATCGTTGCGATATCGGCAGCCGAGGCAATCGCGGTCTGCACGTTGAGGACGAGGACCGCATCGTTGTCGGGATCGGCGAGCAGCACCTCCAGCGCCGCCGCATAGCGCGAGGCATCGGCGTCGCCCACGATGTCGACGGGATTTGCGCCAGACCAGGTCGGCGGCAGCACGCTGTCGAGTTTGTTGCGGGCGTCCGCCGAGATGGTTGCCGGAATGCCGCCGAGCTCGACCAATCGGTCGATAGCGAGGACGCCGATGCCGCCGCCATTGGTCAGAATGGCGAGGCGCTTTCCCGCCGGCGACTCGACGCGACCGAGCGTCTCGGCGCAGTCGAACAGCTCGCGCAGATCGGAGACCCGCAGGACGCCCGCGCGCCGGAACGCCGCGTCATAGACGGCGTCGGCGCCCGCGAGCGCGCCGGTATGGGTGGCGGCCGCCTTCGCGCCCTGCGCCATTCGGCCGGACTTCACCACGACCACGGGCTTCACGCGCGACGCGGCGCGCGCGGCCGACATGAACTTGCGCGCGTCCTTGACGGCTTCGATGTAGAGCAGGATCGCGCGGGTCTTGTGATCCATCGCGAAATAGTCGAGCAGATCGGCAATGTCGACGTCGATCTGATCGCCGATCGAGACGATGCCGGAGAAGCCGACGCCGCGCTGCGCGGCCCAATCGACCATGCCGGCCGCGATCGCACCCGATTGCGAAATCAGCGCAAGATTCCCCGCTCCCGGCATGTGTGCGGCGAAACTTGCATTGAGGCTCACCCCGGGCATCATGATGCCCAGGCAGTTCGGCCCGATCAGGCGCATTCCGTATTTGTGCGCCGAAGCGATTGCGGCCTCGCACAGAGATCCAGATCCATGACCGAGCCCGGCCGAGACGATCAGGGCGCCCGCCGAGCCCCGGTGCCCAGCCTGATCGATGATGCCGGGAACCTCGTGCGCCGGCGCGGTGATGACGACCAGTTCAGGGACGAAAGGCAGCTTGTCCAGGCTGCTGACCGCAGCCATGCCGTCAATCTGGGCGTGGCGCTTATTCACCAGACCAAACGGACCTTTGAATTCCGCCTTCCGAATATTGTCGAGAACGGCGCGCCCCACGGACGCCTGACGGGAGCTCGCACCGACAAGTGCGACCGACTTGGGCGACAGCAGGTGTTTCAGGCGGTAGGTCGACATGATTACAATCGTCCGATCGGGCGAGGAGTCCGACAGTCGCGAAGCTAGCTCGGATTTTGGGTGAACGCACCTAGTGCGATATCATTACCCAGCATGGTGGCTGGCCGATGACAGTCTTGGTCACACCGCCCCAGACGATCTCGTTCAGGCGCGAATGGTGGTAGGCGCCCATGACGATGGCGTCGATCTTATGCGACTGAGCCCAGGTCCCCAGCACTTTGCCGATCGAGCTTCCACCGCCCTTCACCGTTTCGAAGGACGCGTAGATCCCGTGTTCCCTGAGATGATGGACGAGACTTGTGCCGGATTGCGTGATCGCCTCCGTGTTGTCCTCTGCCACGGTCACCACGCGGACCGAAGAAGCAGATTGCAGGATCGGCAGCGCGTCGCCGACCGCGCGCGCGGCGCGGGCGGAGTGATCCCAGGCGACCACGACGTTCTCGAATTCCGGGCGAAGTTCCTCTACGCGATCCTCCGGACAGAGCAGAAGCGGCCGGCCGGATTCAAACAGGAATGTTTCGACGATCCGCTCCGTTCGGCTGTCGTGAGACCTCACGGGCACCAGCGTGAGATCGCTGAAACGCGCGTGCTCGGCCAGGATTGCCGCGATCTGGTCCGTCGGCACCTTGGCCGATCGGCTTTGAGCGCGAATGTTGGCGCGGGCGGCTGCGTTGGTGAAGGCGTTCAGGAGTTGCTGCATGTCGCTCACCTCGCGCCCGCCCGTGGCCTCGACGGATTCCGCATCAGACGGCAGCACCACCTTCGGCCGCACGAAAACATCCTCCTCGACTGCGAGCGCGGTGATCCTGGCGCCGAGATCGGCGGCAACGGCTACGCATTTCTCGATCGCAGCAAGGGCCGGCCCGCGCGGCTGGCCGACGAGCGGCAGAAAGACGTTCTTGATGGGCATCGGGATTCTCCTTGGCCGCCAGAATAGACCCGGCTTGGTCGGGATGCTTGATCCTCGTCAAGCCTTTAGAGCACCGTCCGGTCAGCCGGCGACAGGCGTTGACCAAAGTCAAGGACTGGCCGCGATCACCTCCTAAGGGTTAACCTGACCGGCGGCCGACCGCCTTTCGAAACATCTGGATGTGCCAGCTGGAATGACAGACGATTCTGCGACCCAGGACCGGATCTTTGCGGCTCTGACAGCCTCCGCGGTGCATTCCGGCGTCAGGCGGATCGATACCCACGCCGCTTCAGTCTTCCTCGACGGCAAGCGCGCGCTGAAGATCAAGCGCGCGGTCAGGTTTCCATTCCTCGATTATTCAACGCTCGAGAAGCGCAAGGCGGCCTGCGAGGAGGAGATCCGGATCAACCGGCCGCTGGCGCCGCAGATCTATCACGGCGTCGTGGCGATCACGGAAGAGGCGGACGGATCTGTGAAGATCGGCGGCGACGGCCGACCGATCGAATATGCCGTCGACATGTCGCGCTTCGACGAGAGCCGGACGCTGGACCATCTGGCCAAGGCCGGGCCGCTGGATGCCAGCCTCGCCTCGGCTGCCGCTGACGCGATCGTGGCTTCGCATGCGCCGGCGCTCCGCGCCGACGGCAAGGCATGGGTTGCGTCCATCTCCGGCCTGATCGACGGCAACAGCGATGGCCTGCGGAGCGGCAACCATTTCGAAGCTGAAGAGATTGCACAGCTCCGCCACGCCTCGCTCGCAATGTTCCTGCGCCTCCGACCGCTGCTCGTAGCGCGCGGCCGTCAGGGCTTCGTGCGCCGCTGCCACGGCGACCTGCATCTTGCGAACATCGTGTCGATCGACGAACAACCGGTGCTGTTCGATGCCATCGAGTTCGACGCTCGGATCGCAACCATCGACGTGCTCTACGATCTCGCATTCACGCTGATGGACCTGCTGCGCCACGATCAACCACGCGCGGCCAACCTCGTGCTGAACCGGTATCTCGCAGCGACGCCGCCCGAAAATCTCGACGCGCTCTCCGCATTGCCGCTGTTCATGTCCGTCCGCGCGGCGATCCGCGCCCAGGTGGCCCTGGCACGGCTGAAGCCGTCCCATTCTGATGATCCCGGCATCGTAGACGACGCACGGCGCTATTTTGGCCTCGCCCGGGAGCTGATCCACCCCTCCGCTCCCCGGCTGATTGCGGTCGCCGGGTTGTCAGGCACTGGAAAGACGGTTTTGGCGCGCGCGCTCGCGCCGGACGTTACGCCGCAGCCGGGGGCTGTCGTGCTGCGCAGCGACCTCGTCCGCAAGAAAATGTTCGGGGTCGACGAGACGCAACGGCTGCCGGCATCCGCATACACGCCGGAGGTGACGGCCCGCGTTTACGGAATGCTGGCTCAGGACGCCTGGCGGGTGCTGGCGCAAGGCCATTCGGCGATCATCGACGGCGTCTTCGCCCGTGAGGACGAACGAGACGCGGTCGCCGCACTGGCACGCGCACACAACGTGCCGCTGAGGGGCCTGTTTCTGGTTGCGGACCTCGCGACCCGTCAGGCGCGGATCGGAGGCCGCCGGGGCGACGCATCCGACGCCACGCAAGAGGTTGCCGCGCGGCAAGAGCACTATAATATCGGCCATGTCGGTTGGGCGACCATCGATGCATCCGGGACGCAAGAGCAGACGCTCCAGAATTGCCGGGACGCGATCGCAGCGGGCAAATAAGGCAATCTGATTGACGCGGGCAAGGATGGCGCGACCCAGCACGAGTTCGACGGCGACCGCGCGCGCCAAGCCCGCGGCGAGGAGCAATGCCCTGCCCGGCCGCCTCAGCCCGGGCATGGCCTGCGATACGGCTTTTCGGATCATCGCGCGCCGCCACCTCGACGCTGTCCTCGCCCAGCATGACGGTACATGCGGCGGCGACCCGGAGGCGCTGCACCAGATCCGGATCGCGCTGACGCATCTGCGCACTGCCGTCGGCTTCTTCTCGCCGATGGTCGATGACGCGCTACGGCCGCAGGTGTGGGCCGAGCTGAAATGGCTGAACAGCCAGCTCGGGATGGTGCGGGACCTCGACGTGGCGATCGAGCGGGTCATCGCCGAGAGCGGCGGCGATTTGACCGTGATTGCCGAGCTCCAACATTGGGATGAGAAGCGCGCCGAGAGCCACCGCCTGCTGGCCCGCGCGCTGCAATCCGCGCGGTATCGCCGTCTCGTCGAGCAGACATCGGCCTGGATCGAGAGCGGCCCCTGGTCGACCCGGCGCAGCAAGGAGGCCATCCGATTGCGCCGCTGCTCGCTCGCCGACCACGCGACGGAGCAACTCACCGATTGGGAGACGACGCTGCTCAAGAAGGCGCGAAAACTCCGCAAGCTCGACGTCGAGAAACGGCACAAGCTGCGGCTTCTCAACAAGCGGCTGACCTATTCGATCGAATCGCTCGAGGATTTGTTCGCCGACGATTCGTTGACCAAACAGAAGTCGATCCTCAAGCAATTGCGCAAGGCGCAAAAGTCCCTCGGACAACTGAACGATGACGCCCGAGGGCAGACCCTGGCCGCGTCGTTGAACGAGGCCGTCCCGGAGGCGGGCATTCGCTTTCTCGATCGCAAGCGGGAAAAGAAGCTGTTGCGAACCGCTTCGAAGGCCTACCGGAAACTGGACGAGGCCAAGCCCTTCCGCTCCGCCGACCTTGCGCCGAATGCGGAGCCTGAGGATTAACCGCGCGCAAGCCCCGAGGACGGCGACCTCGCCAAGGCAAATTGAAGCAGGCTGCGGTTCAGCGGGGAATGACGGCGGTGGCTTCGATTTCGACGCGCGCCGCTTTCTCGACCAGCCGGACGACCTGAAGGAGAGCCATCGCAGGATAGTGCGCGCCGAAGATGGCACGATAAATCTTGCCCAGCTCTTTCAGGTTCGCCAGGTACTCGTCCATGTCGACAACGTACCAGGTCAGGCGCACCAAATGCTCGGGCTGCGCACCGGCCTCCGCGAGGATCTCGGCGATGTTGCGAAGGGTCTGGCGCACCTGCGCGACGAAGCCGTCCGCGAGACGCTCCTCTGCATCCCAGCCGATCACCCCGCCAGTGACGACGATGCGGCCCTCGGCGGCCATGCCGTTGGCATAGCCTTTCGGCACCGGCCAGCCGGACGGCTGGAGCACCTGCGCTCCTGAGCGGGTTTCATCTCCGGCTGCTGTCGGCAGCACCGCGAGGTGCGGGCCTTTCGGCGTCGTCACGGACAATTTTCTATCCTTCTCTCATTCCGCCGCGACGCCAGAGGACGTCACTGCGGCCTGTGCCAGTTGGCGCAGGGCAAAGCGCTTCAATTTGCCGGTCTCGGTCTTCGGTAGCTGCGTCACGAACTCGATCGCACGCGGATATTTGTACGGCGCGATCTCGCGTTTGACATGCTCCTGCAACGCGGCCACGAGCTGGGCGTCCGGCGTCACGCCGGGTGCGGCAATGACATAGGCCTTCACGATCATCCCGCGCGCCTCGTCCGGCGCGCCGACGACGCCGCACTCGGCAACCGCCTCATGTGTCAGCAACGCGGCCTCCACATCGGTACCCGCGATGTTGTAACCCGCCGACACGATCATGTCGTCGGAGCGCGACTGGTACCAGAAATAGCCGTCGCTATCCATGAGGTAAGTATCGCCGGTGATGTTCCAGCCATTCTGGACGTATTTGCGCTGCCGCTCGTCGGCGAGATAGCGGCAGCCGGTCGGCCCGCGCACCGCAAGGAATCCCATAGTGTCCGGCGGCACGTCGTTGCCGGCGTCGTCGACGATCTTTGCTTCATAACCCGGCACGGGCTTTCCGGTCGCGCCGGGGCGAATCTCGTCCTCGGTCGCACTGATGAAGATGTGCAGCAGCTCGGTCGAACCGATGCCGTCCATCAGCTTGATACCGGTCGCCTTGAGCCAGGCATCGAATGTCGGCTTGGGCAGCGTCTCACCGGCGGACACGCATTTGCGGAGCGAGGAAATGTCGCGGCCCGGAAGCTTGCCGATCATCGCCCGGTACGCGGTCGGCGCAGTGAAGCAGACCGTGGTCTTGTATTGCTCGATCGCATTCAGAATGTCGTCGGGCGACGTCTTCTCCAGAACGACGAAGGAGGCGCCGATATGCATCGGAAACAGCACGCCACCGAAACCGAACGTAAAGGCAAGCGGCGCCGAGCCGACGAAGCGATCCTTCTGCTCCGCGCGCAAGATGTTGCGCGCATATCCGTCGCAGACCGCCAGCATGTCGCGGTGGAAGTGCATGGTGCCCTTGGGATCGCCAGTCGTGCCCGACGTGAAGGCGATCAGGCAAATATCTTCGGAGGCGGTGTCGACGGCGCTGAATTCGGGACTTGCGTCCGCGATCATCGCCTCGAGCGAGTCCGTCGCGCCGTTGCCCCAATAAACGACCCGCTTGAGACCGGGCGCTGCAGCTCTCACCTTCTCCATCTCGTCGGAGAGTTTTCCGTCGCAGAGCGCGAGCGTGATCTCAGCCTTCTGGATCGGATAGGACAGCTCCTTGGCGCGCAGCAATGGCATGGTCGCCACGACGATGCCGCCGGCCTTGATCACCGCGAGATAGGTCGCGACCATCATGGGATTGTTGGCCGAGCGCAGCAGCACGCGTCCGCCGGTTACGAGACCAAGTTTGCCGACCAGCACGTTTGCGATGCGGTTCACGAGCGCTTGCAGCTCGCGATAGCTGTAGCTGACGGCGGGACTGATGACGCAAGGCGCGTCGCCATGCCCCTGCTCGACCCAGCGATCGACGAAATAGCTGACGCAGTTCAATCGCGGCGGATAACGCAGCTCCGGCCGCGTAAAGATGAATTCGGGCCAGAGCTCAGGCGGCGGCAGATGTTGCCGCGCGAATGTATCGACATGGGCGGTCGCAGCGTTGCCGTCATGCGAGCCCGACACTTGGATCTTGGCGGCGTTGGCCATCGCACGCTCCTTTGCGCATGGAAAGCACCCGGCAGCACTATCTTGGAAACATTTTAGGCTTAAAGCAATTTGGCGCAATAGCGGATTTTGGGCATCCCGTGCTTTTTCCTGTGGCAAAGGGATAGGCCGACTGCCCCGCCCGGGGGACTAAGGCCGGCGGCGCGCAGCCGATTTCTGCGCGGACGCCTTGGTCTTGGCCAGGAGCCGCATCAGTTCGCGCACATCCTTCGGCGTCAAATCGGCGAAGAGATCGGCGATCCAGGTCTCGTGTTCCGCGGCCATCTTGCGAAACTCGGCGCGTCCAAGCTTGGTGAGCCGGATCACTTGAACCCGGCGGTCCGTCTCCGAGGTGCGACGGTCGAGATGGCCGGATTCCACGAGCCGCTCGACTAGGCCGGTGACATTGCCATTGGAAACCATCATGCGCTTGGAGACGTCGGACAGCGTCATGCCGTCGGGCGCCTTGTCGAGCTGCGCCATCAGGTCGAAACGGGGCAGCGTGACATCGAAGCGCTGCCGCAACCGGCCGCGAACCTCGCCCTCGATCAGGGTCGTGCAAGTGAGCAGACGCAGCCACAGCCGAAGCTCTTCGGCGTGGTCCTCCGGCGTTTCGACGGCCTTGGTCTCGGAATCGAGCATCGATGCAATCACTCACGGCCGGCATTGGCGCCGGCGCGGATTCCCCAACGTTTTGAGCTTCAAGTAAATTGACGCCGGCTGCAAGTCCAAAGCTGCAACAATCGACCGCACGCGAACTTCTTTAGGCTTCAAGTAATTGGCGCGCCGCTTGCATGCGCACTGACCGCCGAATGGTGACACCTTGAGCTCTGCTTGCCGCGGCAGCCATCATCGGCATAAGCTTGTATTGAAGTACGCGGCTTGCAGCGCAAGCCCTGATGTCACGGGGGACAGATCATGAAGACGCAAATGACCTTGGCCGCAGCCGCCTTGCTGCTTGGCGCCGCGGTGAGCCCCTCCCTCGCCCAGGAGAAGATCAGGCTGGGTGTAATCGTGACGCTGTCGGGGCCCGCCGCCGCGCTCGGCCAGCAGGTTCGCGACGGGTTTGCGCTCGGGATGAAGGACCTCGGCGGCAAGATGGGCGGCCGCGATGTCGAGGTCGTCGTGGTCGATGACGAATTGAAGCCGGACGCAGCGGTCACTAAGGTCAAGGGCCTTCTGGAACGCGACAAGGTCGACTTCGTGGTCGGCCCGATCTTCTCCAACATCCTCCAGGCGATCCACCGGCCGGTCACGGAATCGAAAACCTTCCTGATCAGTCCGAATGCCGGCCCATCGACGTTTGCCGGCAAGGACTGCAGCCCGTTCTTCTATGTGACCTCGTACCAGAACGATCAGGTGCACGAGATCCTTGGCAAGGTCGCGCAGGATCGCGGCTACAAGCGCATGTACCTGATGGTGCCGAACTATCAGGCCGGCAAGGATTCGGTGGCGGGCTTCAAGCTCGACTACAAGGGCGAGATCGTCGAGGAATCCTACATGCCGCTCAACACGCTGGACTTCCAGCCGGAGCTTTCCAAGATTTCATCGCAGAAGCCCGATGCTCTCTTCACGTTCATGCCGGGCGGCCTCGGCGTCAATCTCGTCAAGCAATACAAGCAGGCCGGCCTCGCCGACAGCATTCCGGTGCTCTCGGCTTTCACGGTGGATGAGTCGACCTTGCCGGCGCAGCAGGATGCGGCCGTCGGCATGTTCGGAGGCGCAAACTGGGCGCCCAATCTCGACAATCCCCAGAACAAGAAGTTCGTCGCCGCCTACGAGGCCGCCTACAACAGCGTGCCCGGCACTTACGCATTCCAGGCGTACGATGCCGCGATGCTGATCGACAGCGCCGTCAAAGGCGTAAAGGGCGATCTCTCCAACAAGGACGCCGTCGGGGCCGCGCTGAAGAAAGCCGACTTCACCTCGTTGCGCGGCGCCTTCAAGTTCAACACCAACGGTTATCCGATCCAGGACTTTTACCTGACCAAGGTCGCCAAGCGTGCGGACGGCAAGTTCCAGACCGAGATCGTTCAGAAGGTGTTTGAGAATTACGGCGACCGCTATGCCAAGGAGTGCAAGGCGGCGAACTAAGCCGCATCGCGTTACGGGAGGACTGCAATGAAGAGCGAAATCACCGGCATCACACGGGCCAATGAGGGCATCCAGGGCATTTCCTGGAATATCCTCGGCCAGACCTACGTGCCGAAGAGCAATACCGAGCACAGCTTCTCCTGGCACGCGACGCTGCCGCCGGGCACGTTCGTGCCGCCGCACATCCATCCCGACCAGGACGAGTATCTCTACATGCTGGAGGGCAAGCTCGATTTCATGCTCGGCAATTCCGAGTCGCAGGCGACCGCGGGCGATCTGATCCGCCTTGGCATGGGCGTGCCGCACGGCATCTTCAACAAGTCGGAGCAGACCGCAAAGGTGCTGTTCTGGGTGTCGCCGACCCGCAAGCTGTTCGACCTTTTCTGGGGCCTTCACAACATGAAGGAGCAGAAGCCGGAAGACGTGGTCGCGATGGCTGCCGAGTTCAACATCCACTTCCTGCCGCCGCCTCCCGGCGCCGGCTAGCAGCTTCACATCAAGCGCGCACCGCCGCCAGCCCCGGCACGGCGGCGAAGCCGGCCTTGGTGGCATAGCCGCGCACGATCGCCTCGCGCTGGGAATAGCTCAGCACGTTGTCGACATTGTCGAAACCGTCGGGCGCGAGCTGTTCGACCGCGTCGATGACGCCCTCGGGGCCGCCGCGCCGGTTGGAGCGGACGATGTCCGCGGTCATCGGCAGGCGCTTCTTCTCGTATTCAAGCAACGCCTGGCGCGGGTGCTCGGCGCGCACCAGCGCGTCGGCAAGGCAGCGCGCATCGAGGATCGCCTGCGAGGCGCCATTGGAGCCAACCGGATACATCGGATGCGCGGCATCGCCGAGCAGCGTAACGCGCCCGGACGACCAATAAGGCAACGGATCGCGGTCGCAGGTCGGATATTCGTAGAATTCCGGCGTCGCCGAGATCAGGCTCTTCACGTCGATATACGGCACCGAGAAGCGCGCGACATGCGGCATCAGCTCCTCGCGCCGGCCCGGTCGCGACCAGTCTTCTTTGCGCGGCGGCGGCGCGTTGCCCTCGCCCACCTTCACCAGCACTGCCCAATTGGTGAGGCGGCTCGCGGGGCTCGATCCATCCGCGATCGGATAGATCACCACCTTGGCGTTGAGGCCGCCGGCCACGATCATCGATTTGCCGGTGAGAAACTGGGGCCAATCGCGTGCGCCGCGCCACAGCATCAGACCGTTCCAGCACGGCGGCCCCTCGTTCGGGAACAGCGTGTCGCGGACGCGCGAATGAATGCCGTCCGCGCCAATCAGGATATCACCGCGTGCGGTATGGATGTGTGCGCCTGAGCGGTCGAAGAAATAGGCGGTGACGCCACCCTCGTCCTGGGTGAATGCACCGAGACGGCAGCCGGTGTGGATCGCCTCGTGCCCGAGCCGCTCCTCGACGGCGCGATGAATCACGCCTTGAAGGCGGCCACGATGAATCGAGAATTGCGGCACGTCGTGGCCGGCGTCGATGCCACGGGCTTCGCGCCAGACTTCCTGGCCATGACGGTTGAGGTAGTAGAGCTGATCGGTACGGATCGCGACATCGTCAAGCTGCTGGAGCAGACCCAGGCTGGCAAGCTCACGCATCGCATGCGGCAGCGTGTTGATGCCGACGCCAAGCTCGCGGATGGTATCGGCCTGCTCGAAAATCTCGCAGGCAATGCCACGCGCACGCAGCATCAATGCGGTGGTGAGACCACCGATACCGCCACCGACGATAATCGCCTTCATCGCCTTAAACTCCACTCAAAACGCCAGGCAATGGGGTTAAAGTCGCACGGGCAGTCACTCCGCCGCAAGCGGCTTCGTCGCCTCCGCCTTGAGCTCGGCCCGGGTCTTGGGCTTAGCCTTAATGCGCAGCTCCTCGAGATCCTGCCGGTCGCGCACGCTGTTGCGGAAAATCTGATCTTTTCCGGGAAGATATTGCGGCGGGCAGAACGCGTCGCCCGCTCCGTACCAGGCCGCCGCCCTCATGGTGAAGAAGGGGTCAACCAGATGCGGCCGCCCGAGCGCAACGAGGTCCGCCCGGCCGGCGGCCAGGATGGTGTTGGCCTGGTCCGCCGTCGTGATGTTGCCGACGCACATGGTGGCCACGCGCGCCTCGTTGCGGACCTGGTCGGAGAACGGCGTCTGGAACATGCGGCCATAGATCGGCTGCCCATCGCGCACGGTCTGCCCGGTCGAGACATCGACGAGATCGACACCGGCTTCGGCAAAAGCGCGCGCGATCGTCACCGCATCGTAGCCACCGATACCACCCTCGGCCCAGTCCGTCGCGGAAATGCGCACCGACATCGGCTTTTGCGACGGCCACACCGTCCGCAGCGCCTCGAAGATTTCGAGCGGAAAGCGCAGGCGGTTTTGGAGCGAGCCGCCATACTCATCCGTGCGGGTGTTGGTCAGCGGCGAGATGAAGCTCGCAAGCAGATAGCCGTGGGCGCAGTGCAGTTCGAGCATGTCGAAGCCGCAGCGTTCGCCGCGCTCGGCCGCCGCGACGAAGGCGTCCCTCACCACGTTCATGCCGGCGCGATCGAGCTCGCGCGGCACCTGGCTGTCGGGGAAATAGGGCAGCGGCGATGCCGAGAACACGTCCCAGCCGCCGTCGTCCAGCGGACGATCCATGCCGTCCCACATCAGCTTAGTCGCGCCCTTACGCCCGGCGTGCCCCAATTGCAGGCAGATTTTCGCGGCAGAATTGGCATGCACGAAATCAACGATCCGGCGCCAGGAAGCCTCCTGTTCGTCGTTCCACAGGCCGGCGCAGCCGGGTGTAATCCGGGCGTCGCGGGCGACGCAGGTCATCTCCGTGAAGATCAGGCCGGCACCACCGATCGCGCGCGATCCGTAGTGCACAAGGTGAAAATCGGTCGGCACGCCCTCCTTCGCCGAATACATGCACATCGGCGACACCACCGCGCGATTGGCGATCTCCATCTCGCGCAACCGGAACGGCTGGAACAACGGCACCACCGGTTTCTTGGTGTCGACTTCAAGACCGCTGTCACGAACACGCTTGGCAAACGATCTTTCGACCTCGGCGACGAAATCGGGCGCGCGAAGTTTCAGATTGTCATAGGTGATCGCCTTCGAGCGCGTCATCACGCCGAAGGCGAACTGCACGGGATCGAAATCCCAGAAGCGGTCGACATGCTCGAACCAGACCAGCGAGACGTCGGCGGCGTGCTGCGTCTTCTCGACCTCTTCGCGGCGGCCGTGCTCGTAGACGTCGAGTGCCGCCTTGATGCTGGGCGCCCTCTCCATGGCGTCAGCCAGCGCGATCGCGTCTTCCATCGCGAGCTTGGTGCCTGAACCAATCGAGAAATGCGCGGTCGCCTTGGCGTCGCCGAGCAGCACCATGTTGTCCTTGACCCAGCGTTTGCTGCGGATCATCGGGAAGTTGCGCCAAGTCGAGCGATTGGTGAGCAGTTGGTGCCCATCGAGAAACCAGCCGAAGATATCAGCCATCCGCGCGGCGGACTGGGTTTCGTTCAGCCCCGTCAGTCCCGCCCGATCGAACGTCTCCGGATCGGTCTCAAAAATCCAGGTCGAATGCCCGGCTTCATATTGATAGGCATGGGCGATGAACGGCCCCCACTCCGTCTCCTGGAAGATGAAGGTGAAGGCATCGAGCGGCCTGGTCGAACCCATCCAGGCGAACTTGTTGCTGCGGAGGTCGACCTCCGGCTCGAAATGATCGACGTATTTGTCGCGGAAGCGGCTATTGATGCCGTCCGCGAGCACGACGAGATCGGCGTCCGCAAAGCGGGATTCGTCCTCCACGTCCACTTCGAACTGCAGGTTCACGCCCAGTTCGCGCGCCCGCGCCTGGAGGATCAGAAGCAGCTTCTGCCGCGAGCAACCACAAAAGCCGTTGCCGCCGACCCGATGGACCGTTCCGCGGAAGTGCACGGCGATGTCATCCCAGTAAGCGAACTCCTGGGTGATACGGCGATAGCTCGGAAGATCGTGCTTCTCGAAATTGTCGAGCGTGGCGTCAGAGAACACCACGCCGAAGCCGAAAGTGTCGTCGGCACGGTTGCGTTCGTAAACGGTGATGTCGGCGCTTGGGCGCTGCTTCCTAAGCAGGATGGCTGCGTAGAGACCCGCAGGTCCGCCACCGATGATCGCGACTTTCATGGGAGCCTCGCCAATTCAACCCGCCGAAACTATTTTAAGCCTAAACTAATTTGGCGCAAGCCCCATTACGGCAAGCTGTGGGCAAAGCCCGACCTAGTCGCCCCTGAAGACCGGCTTGACCTTGTTGGCGAAAGCCTCGAAGGCGCGTTCGAAATCGGCCGTCGTCATGCACAGCGCTTGAGCAACGGCTTCCGCCTCGATTGCCTCCTCCACCGACATCGCCCATTCCATGGCCAGCATCCGCTTGGTCATGGTGTTGGCGAAAGTCGGCCCTTCCGAGATCTGCTTGGCCAGCACCTGTGCCTGGGGCAGCACCTGCTCCGGCGTGACGAGGCGGCTGAAGAAACCCCAGCGCTCGCCCTCCTCCGCGGTCATGAACCGGCCGGTGTAGAGCAATTCGGAGGCGCGGGACTGTCCGATGATCCGCGGCAGGATCGCGCAGGCGCCCATGTCGCAACCCGCAAGGCCCACCTTGTTGAAGAGGAATGCGACCTTGGTCCCGCTCGCCGCAAGCCGCATGTCCGACGCCATGGCGATGATCGCGCCCGCGCCGGCGCAGATGCCCTCGACGGCGGCAACGATCGGCTGCGGGCAGGCCCGCATCGCCTTGACGAGGTCGCCGGTCATCCGCGTAAATGCCGTCAGCCCCTTGGTGTCCATCTTCACGAGCGGACCGATGATCTCGAACACATCGCCGCCGGACGAGAAATTGGCACCGGCGCCGGTGACGACGATGCACTTGACCGCATCGTCGAATGCGCAGGCCCGGAAGAAATCAGTGAGCTCGCGATAGCTCTCGAAGGTCAGCGGATTCTTCCGTTCAGGACGATTGAGCGTGACCGTGGCAACACCGTCGACCACGGCCAGCAGGAAGTGTTGCGGCGAATAGTCCGCGAGCGGCAATGTCACGGGATTGGCGGGTCTGCTCATGCGATCTCCTTAGGCTTCCTTGTTCCGCGCCTGCGTCATGCGCGCTAAATCTCGCCACCGGCAACAGCGATGGCCTGTCCGGTGATTGCGCCGGCGCCCTCACCGCACAGCCAGAGCACGCAATCCGCGACCTCCCGAGGAGAGATCAGCCGTCCTTGCGGATTATGTTTCGCGAGCTCGGCAATCGCCTGCTCGCGGCTACGGCCCGTCTTCTTCATGATGGTCTCGATGCTGCCGGCGACCAGATCAGTATCGGTGAAACCGGGACACACCGCGTTGACGGTCACATTGCTGCCAGCCATCTCGAGTGCAAGGGAGCGCACCAGACCGACCACGGCGTGCTTGGCCGCAGTGTACGCGCTGACATAGGCGTAGCCCTTGAGCCCCGCCGTCGACGCGATCGCGACGATACGGCCATAGGGACGATCCTTCATCCCCGGGAGCACCGCGCTGACAGCGTGAACCACGCCCATGAAATTGACGTTCATCATGCGCGCGAACAGGGCGCTGTCGGATTTGGAGAACGGCGCGGACTCGGCACTTCCCGCGTTGGCGATCAGGATGTCGATCGGCTGCCGCGCATTCGCTTCGGCGATGGCGGCTTTCAATGAGGTTTCGTCCGAGACGTCGGCGACGGCCGCAAAATGCGCGGCCCCCGCACTGATAGCCTCTTCAAGTGTGGCAGCGTTCCGGCCAAGGACGGTCACCGTCGCACCGGCCTCGACGAGCGCTGCTGCGATCGCACGGCCGATGCCGCGACCGCCACCAGTCACCAGCGCGTGCGGCGAATGCGGTAATCCGGACATGCGCTGGCTCCCTTGCATTCTGCTGATCGCTCTCTCGATATATTTTAACCTTCAAACTTTTGCAAACAAAGCTCGACCTGGTACGGGAACGGCCGCACGCTGAAGACCGGCCCGAAAATTGCTTTAAGTATAAAATTATCTCTTCCCATCCCTCACCGGCCTGTTAGCATCAAAAGGCCAAGCCAAAGGATGTCCCGTGTCGCAACCTGCGCCGATGATAACAAAGGACGGCCGCTTCGCCTATGAAGCCGCGGGCGATCCGGGCGCGACACCTCTGATTTTCCTGCATGGCATCGGCGGCGCGGCGCGGGCCTGGCGGCAGCAGCTTGCCACATTCGGTGACCGCTTCCACGCGATTGCGTGGGACATGCCTGGCTATGGCGGATCGGCGCCGCTCGCCAGCGTCAGCATCGCTGCCCTGGCGGATGCGCTCCAGCGATTCATCGAGCAGCTTGGCGCGAGCAAGCCCATTCTGGTCGGTCATTCCATCGGCGGCATGATCGTCCAGAAATGGCTGGTGCAATTCCCAAAACTGGCGCGCGCCGTCGTGCTGGCGCAGACCAGCCCGGCCTTCGGCAAGGCCGACGGCGACTGGCAGAAATCGTTCATCGCGGCACGCCTGGGGCCGCTCGATCGCGGGGAAACGATGAAGTCGCTGGCGCCCTCCCTTGTGAAGGAGCTTGTCGGCGATGATCCTGATCCCGCAGGGATGGAGCTTGCGCGCGAGTGCATGGGTAGCGTGCCTGAGGCAAGTTATCGCGCCATGATGCTGGCCTTGATCGGCTTCGATCAGCGGGCCACGCTCAAGGACATTTCCGTCCCGACGCTGCTGCTGTCCGGCTCCAAGGACAACAACGCGCCTGCGCCGATGATGGCAAAGACAGCGACCTACATTCCTGCCGCCGAATATGTCGAGCTCGACGCTGTCGGCCATCTCGCCAACCTCGAGCGTCCCGATGCCTTTGACGAGGCCCTCGGCCGGTTCCTGAACTCCGTCGCGACCAAAAAATAGGGTGACTGAGCAATGACCATGCAAGTCAGCAAGAACATCGGCACGACCGACAAGGTCGCGCTGGATGCCCCGATCTTCGATCCCGTCGCATTCCGCCTGAGCGACGAGCAGGCCGGCATCATCGCGCGCGCCCGCGAGATCGGCCAGAGCGTGTTCGCCGGCCGCGCTGCGACGTACGATCGCGAGGCGACGTTCCCGAGCGAGAATTATCGCGATCTGCATCGCGTCGGCCTGCTTGGCATTGCCGTCCCCAAGAAGCACGGCGGACTCGGTGCGGACTATCAGACCTATGCCTTGGCGGCGGCCGAGATCGGCCGCTATTGCGGCGCGACTGCGCTCACCTGGAACATGCATGTCTGCTCGACGCTGTGGTCGGGCCCGCTCGCCGACGATCTCGACATGGATGCGGAGACCCGCGCCGAGCACGAGCGACGGCGCGCGGTCCACTACAAGCGCATCGTCGAGGACGGCGCCATCTATTCGCAGCCCTTCTCGGAGGGCGGTGCGGCTGCCGCAGGCGGCGTCGCTTTCGGTACCGAAGCACGGCCAGTCGAGGGCGGCTGGATCGTCAACGGCAAGAAGATCTTTGCATCACTCTCCGGTCACGCCGACTATTACGGCGTACTCTGCACCGAGACCGAGGAAGGCGAGAAGGCTTCGCGCCGCAATACGCTTTACCTCGCGATCCCTGCGAAATCGGAAGGCGTCTCAGTCGTCGGCGACTGGGACCCACTCGGCATGCGGGGCACGGTCTCGCGGACGCTCCTGTTCAAGGACGTGTTCGTACCGAAGGATTCGGCGCTGATGCCGCGGGGCGTCTACTTCCAGGCCGCGATGCGCTGGCCACACATGTTCTTGACGTTGTCGCCGACCTATATGGGCCTGGCGCAAGCCGCCTACGATTTCACCGTGCGATATCTGCGCGGCGAAGTGCCGGGCATGCCGCCGGTCAAGCGCAGGATGTACCCGACCAAGCAAATTGCGCTCGCGCAGATGCAGATCAAGCTCGAGCAGATCAAGGCGATCTGGTTCCAGGCCGTCACCGAGGCCCGTGCCAATCCAAGCAAGGAGCAGGTGCTGCGCGCCTATGCCGCGCAATATTCGGTGATGGAAGGCGCCAATGAGCTCGCGGCCCTCGCGATCCGGACCTGCGGCGGCCAGGCCATGCTCCGGTCGCTGCCGCTGGAGCGGATCTATCGCGACAGCCGCTGCGGCTCGCTGATGCTGCCCTGGACGGCCGAGCTCTGCCTCGACCGGATCGGGCGCGAGGCGCTGTACGAGGCCGGTGAAGCGGACGACTGACCGTGGACCTCTGTAGTCTGATCGATCGCAACGCGGCGTTCGCGCCGGATAAGACAGCCATTGCCTTCGAAGGGAAACGGCTGAGCTACGCGGAGTTCGCCGCGCGCATCGAGCGAACCGCCACGGCATTGAAGCAGGAGCTCGGCGTCGGCCGGGGCGACCGCGTTGCGATCCTCAGCCTGAACCGGCCAGACTATCTGGTTCTGCTCTATGCCTGCGCGCGGCTCGGCGCGATGCTGGTGCCGCTGAACTGGCGGCTGGCTATCGCCGAGCAGCTTTTCATTCTCACCGATGCCGGCGCCAAGGTCCTGGTGCTCGAGCAGGCATTTGAGGGGATTCTTGCCGAGCTTGAGGGGACTGCAATTGTCGGGCTCGATTTCGAGCCGCCTCGCGGCACGACGTTCGAAGACCTGTTGGCACGCAGCGAGGGCAGCGGCCGCAACCCGCACACCGATCTTTCCTGCCCGCTGCTCATTGTCTACACATCGGGAACGACCGGACGGCCCAAGGGCGCGGTGCTGCGGCAGGAGGCGCTGTTCTGGAACGGCGTCATGAGCCAGCACATGCACAACATGACGTCCGACGATCATGTGCTGACCGTGCTGCCGTTCTTCCATGTCGGTGGCCTCAACATTCAGACCACGCCCGCGCTCCAACTTGGCGCGACCGTCACGGTTCACGCCCGCTTCACGCCGGATACGGCGCTCGCGGCCATTGAGCACGAACGGCCGACGCTGACGGTGATGGTGCCGGCGATCATTCAAGCCGTGAGCGAGCATCCCACCTGGGCCACGACCGATCTCTCATCGCTGAAAGCGGTCGCCACCGGATCGACCATCGTGCCGCCGCATCTGATCGACCGCTTCGTTGCGCGCGGCGTGCCGGTGCTTCAGGTCTACGGCTCGACGGAAACCTGCCCGATCGCCGTCTATACCCGGCTCGGTGGCGATCTCTCGCGCGTGGGATCGACCGGTCTTGCCGGCCTGTGCTGCGAAGCGAAGGTGATTGGTCAGGCCGGCAACGAGATGCCAGCGGGCACGCCGGGCGAGATCGCGCTGCGCGGCCCCAACGTGTTCTTCGAATATTGGGCCAATGCGGACGCGACGCGGGATGCGCTGCACGATGGCTGGTATCTCACCGGCGATATCGGCCTGTGCGACGCGGACGGCTATTTCTGGGTGCGCGACCGCAAGAAGAACATGATCATTTCCGGCGGCGAGAATGTCTACCCTGCGGAGATCGAGCGGGTCCTGCTCGAGCATCCCGATGTCAGCGAATGCGCCGTGATTGGCCGGCCCGATCCACGCTGGGACGAGGTGCCCATCGCCTACGTGATCCGGCGATCCGACTGTCGACTGGAAGCAGACGCGTTGAAAGTCCATCTTCAGGCTCAACTCGCTCGCTACAAGGTTCCGCGCGACATCGTTTTCGTCACCGACCTGCCGCGCACGGCGCTGGGCAAGGTCCAGCATTTCCTGCTGAAGCAGCTTGATGCGCAATCGCTCACCCAAGGAGAAGCATCTTGAAGATTGCGGTTCTGGGTGGAGGGAACGGCTGTTTCGCGGCCGCGGGCGATTTTGCGCTGTCGGGACATGAGGTCCGGCTCTGGCGCCGCGATGCGGATCAGGTCGCGGCCCATCGTGCCGCCGGCTCGCGCATCCTGGTGAAGGATCATAACGGCCGTCACGACGTCAAGCTCGCGGGGGTGACGACCGACATTGCCGAAGCTGTCGCCGGCGCGGAGCTGATCCTGTGCCCCGCGCCGGCCTTCGCGCAGCCGGACATTGCCCGGCTGCTAGCGCCACATCTGCGGGACGGACAGGTCGTGTTTCTGCCACCGGCCACGTTTGGCTCGATGATCTTCGCGCAAGCCGCGCGAGATGCGGGCAATCGCGCCAAGGCGAGCTTTGCCGAGACCGGGACGTTGCCCTGGCTGACCCGCAAGCACGGGCCATTCCAGGTCGCCATCACCATCCGCGCCAAGCGACTGCCGGTCGGCGTGTTCCCGCTCGATCAGGCCCATCACGCGCTTGAGGTGATTGGACGCGCTTTCCCCGGTGTGATCGAACCGTGCGGAGATGCTCTCTCCGGCGCGCTGATGAACGCGGGTCCGATCATCCATCCGCCACTGATCGTCATGAACGCGGGTCCGATCGAACATTTCGAGCGGTGGGATATTCACAAGGAAGGAACGCAAGCCGCGATTCGCCGGGTTACCGACGCGCTCGACGCTGAACGGATCGCGGTGCGCGAGGCGCTCGGGTACGGCGCGCCGCATTTTCCGCTGGCCCATCACTACGCGAGGGAAGGCGAGATCTGGATGTATGGCCGCGGCTCGCATGACCGGCTGACTGATTCCGGCGACTGGCGCGAGCGGATCGTGCTGTCCGAGCATCGCTACATGCGTGAGGATTTGCGGCTGGGGCTATCGCTGCTGGTCTCAGCCGCCGCCTTGACGCGCGTGGCTACGCCGCTGGCCAAGGCATTCCTGGCCATCGGTGGCGCAATCTGCGGTGAAGATTTTGCACAGGGCGGCCGGACACTCGAAACTTTGGGGCTCGGCAATCTCGGCAAGGCCGAACTGCAGACACTTCTGCGCAAGGGATTCTGACCGATGACCAGCCGAGCCGTCATCGCCTGTCTCGGAGCCGGCCGCATGGGGCGCGGCATCGCCGTCGCGTTCGCCTACGCGGGCCATATGGTCACGATGATCGACATCAAGGCCCGCTCCGAAGAAGAATTCGCCAAGCTGGAGGCGGACGCACGCGGCGAAGTCAAAAAGACCTTTGCAAGCCTCTCGAAGCTGGGGCTGCTGAGCGAGGCAGATGTTGATCCCCTCATCGCACGGATCTCGGTGGTGCCGGCCGGCCAAAGCGGCGCGGCGCTGGCCGAAGCCGGAATGGTGTTCGAGGGTGTTCCTGAGGTCGTGGAGCTCAAGCGCGAGGTGTTGGGAGCGGCTTCAAAACAGGTCGGCCCGGATACGATCATTGCATCCACGACGTCGACCATTCTCGTCGACGATCTCTCGGGCGCAATCGTGAACCCGCGCCGCTTCCTCAACGTGCACTGGCTCAATCCGGCCTATCTGATACCGCTGGTCGAGGTCTCGCCCGGCAAGGCTACCGACCCCGCTATCATCGACGAGGTCAAGGCGCTGCTCGAAGGAATCGGCAAGGTGCCGGTGGTCTGCGCGGCGACGCCCGGCTTCATCGTCCCACGCATCCAGGCGCTGGCGATGAACGAGGCCGCACGCATGGTCGAGGAAGGTGTCGCCAGCGCCGAGGAGATCGACAAGGCGATCCGCTACGGCTTTGGCTTCCGCTACGCCGTGCTCGGGCTGCTCGAATTCATCGACTGGGGCGGCGGCGACATCCTCTATTACGCCAGTCGTTATCTCGAGGGCGCACTCGGCAGCGATCGCTATCGCGCACCGGACGTGATTTCAAGGAACATGCACGAGGGCCGGATTGGCCTGCGCACAGGTTCAGGTTTTCTCGACTATTCAGGCATGGACGTCGACGCCTACCGGGCAAAACGGCTTCAGGCCATGGTCGACCTGCTCCGGCACTTCGACCTGGCACGGCCGCCGGTGCTCGATCGCAGCTAGTCGAAGACGTCCTGAAGCACCCCTTCACGCACCACCGCGACGCCATCGAGCTCGATTGTCGTCCCCATCATCGGCAGATCGAAATGGCCCGCCGTGTAGCGGCCGGCGAATTCGTTGGCCCCGGTCGAGAACAGGAAATTGCCGGAGACGGCGCGAATTTCCGTGCCGTTGGTGTCGCGCTGGTCATACATCGACAGCGCCTCGTAGCGTGCGCCCGGATTCATGCCGAAGCCGACATGCGATACCGCATAGGCCTCACGGTCGCCCCACGCGGCGAGATAGGCGCGCATCATCGCGGCATCCGTGCCCTCGCCGTCGAGCTCGACGACATAATCGTCCTTCAGCGTCATCTTCACCGGAGATGTCAGGTAACGCTTGAAGGTCAGGTTGATGTCGCCGGGCGCCATCACCAGCGTGCCATTGATCGTCCCGCTCTTGGGGAAGCTGACAACGATGCCGCCGGGCCAGTGCGCCAGCGTACCGGGCTTGTCCGTCCACCCCCACACGCCGACCGTGGACGCGCCGACCATGTCGACATCGAGCGCCGTGCCAGCCTTCGAGGTGACCCGCATCCGCTTGGTCCCACGCAGCATTTTGGCCGCCGCACGAACGCGCTTTTCGAGCGCGGAATCCGGCACCATCCGCTCCAGCGCCTCGGGATGCTCGTTGGAGATCACCAGGATACGCGCGCCGGCCTTGAGGATCTCCGGCGTTTCCACGGCATGCATCAGGCCCTCGATGGTGCAATCCACCACAAAGCCGGCCTGCTGAAGCGCGCTGATCACCGGCCCAAGCCGCTGGATCGCCTCACTCGCTCCCGTCGAGCGAACCGGAACGATATTCCGGTTGCGCGGGGTCGGCAACACCACGTGAAACGGCCGCGCACCCATCCGCAGCAGCGCGAGCTCGGCCAGATGAACGTTCAACGCACGTGACTGGGTTTCCGAGAGAATCGCGGCGGTATCGCCGGCCTTGACGGCGCATCGCTCAAAAATCTCGCAAAATGCGTCGATCCATTTTGCCTCGATGCGATCAGCCAGCATGGTCAACTCCCGGTACGTGGTTTCTTGTTCAGTCAGATCACGCTTCAGGGAAGCCCCGTAGGAGGTAAGATCGCACGGCGCCCAACAGGCCGTTCAGGATCAACCCCAAAAGCGAGATCGTGATCAGCGGCACGAACATGTCGACGGCTTGGAAAGTTCGGGCGGCTGTCACGAGCGCGTGCCCCAACCCGTCCGTTGACGTGATCATCTCGGCCAGAAACACCACGATGCAGGAAATGACAAGGCCGATCCGGCAGCCGGTCAGGATCGACGGCATCGCCGCCGGCAGCACCACCTTGAACAGGATCTCATAGCGCGGCGTCCCCGCCGCCATGGCCGACCAGATCAGCTTCTGCTCCACCGTCGAGGCGCCGTAATAAGTCGAGAGCAAAATGGGAAAGAGCGCGTCCGCCGCCACCAGCGTGATCTTCGACCCGTGTCCGAAACCGAGCAGCAGCAGAAGTGCCGGATAAAGCGCAACCTTGGGCAACGGCGCCAACACGCGAACGATCGGCCGAACCACGGCGTTGATAGCCTGATTGGCGGCAGCGGCGATGCCGATGCTGATACCGAGCACGACCGCAATCGCGAAGCCGGCAAACAGCCGGATCAGGGTCGCCACGATCTCCTGCTGAAACGTCCATGTCACGAGTTGCTGGAGCAGCCTGCTGAAGACGGATCCGGGCGGCGGCAGCAACACCGCAGGCGCAAAGCCAAATGACACCAGGCCCTGCCACAGCGCAAGCACCAGCACGATTGGCGCGAGCCCGAGGAAGACGCTGGTAGAGTGAAGGCGCGACATCATGAAAAGCTCAGCGGCATGTCGAACTGAGGCTCGGACCAGCGCACCAGCCTGGCGCGGATCCGCTCGAAGATCGCATCCAGGCAGATTCCCATCGCCCCCACGATGATGATCATCGCGAAGACGGTGTCGTATTGGCCCATGTCCAGCGCGTTGAACAGGATGTTGCCGGCGCCGGACTGGCGGGCGATCATCTCGCTGGTGATCATCGTGATCAGCGCCAGCACCAGTCCTGTGCGGCACCCGGTGAGTATCTCCGGCAGCGCCGCCGGCAGCACGATCCGCACGAGGCGTTGCGCGGTCGACAGCCCCATCGCTGCGCCGGACCACAGCATCTTCTCTTCCACCGCCTTGGCGCCCTCGAAGCTGTGATAGATCACGGGCAGGCTGACGCCGAGAAAGATCACCAGCGTCTTCGTGATGTCGCCGACGCCCAACCACAGCATGATGATCGGCATCAAGGCCGCCTTCGGCACCGGATAGATCACCATCAGGAGCGGATTGAAGAAGGCCGCGACGGACCGGCTGCGGCCCATCAACAGACCCAGCGGAATCGAAACCAGCACGGCTACGCCGAACCCGATCGCCATGCGGCGGAGCGAAGCCAGGATATTGAGCAGCGACTCCCTGTCGCCAAGAATGTCGGGGATCGCCCGGATCGCCTCGATCGCCGTTGGAAAGCTGTCATTCTTCAGCACGATCGATGCGACCTGCCACATTGCGAGCAATCCGATGCAGGCCAGCACCGGCGCAGCACGTCTCGCCAAGGCGGCCAGCGATATCATGAAGGCGACCCGGCTTCGTCGCTCTCGTCGAACATGCGCTCGATATTGACGACGTACTTCTGATAGCGCGGATCGAGCAACAGCTCGTTGCGGCGGCGTGGTCGGGGCAGGTCGATGTCGATGACGTCCCGAATACGGCCGGGAGACTTCGACATCATCACGACCTTGTCCGAGAGAAAGACGGCCTCGTCGACCGAGTGGGTAACGAACAGCACCGTCTTGCGGTCACGCTCCCAGATGTTCAGCAAATCATTCTGCAGGCGCGTCCGGGTGTGAGCATCTAGCGCGCCGAACGGCTCGTCCATCAGCAGAACCTCAGGATGGTAAGCCAGCGTACGCGCCAGCGCCACGCGCTGCTTCATGCCGCCGGACAGCTCCTTGGGGTAGAAATTCTCATAGCCCTTGAGGCCGACCATCTCGATCAAGGCCCGGCTCTGCGCCTCGGCCTCGGTAGCCCGTACGCCTTTCTGGCGTGGCCCATACATCACGTTGCCAAGCACGGTCTTCCACGGAAATAGCGCGAACTCCTGGAAAACCGGACCGCGATCCGGTCCCGGGCCCGTGATCGCTTGTCCCTTGATCTTCGCTGCACCGCTGGTCGGGCTGACGAAGCCACCGACGATGTAAAGCAGTGTCGACTTGCCACACCCGGACGGTCCAAGGATGGAAACGAAAGCTCCCTCCTCGATCGTCAGGGAGATGTCCGATAGCGCCACATGATCCTTGCGCGCCGAGGTCTGAAAGACCTGTGAAACGCGGTCGATCTCGATGATTGCAGAAGCCGGTTTTTGCGGCGTCACCGGTCTCACCCATTCGCTCGATCTCGAAGGCACTACCTTCATCCCGTCTCACTTCATTCGCGCGAACCCTGCGCAACAGACTCGCTGAATGTCCTCCATCAGCCGCACGAGCTTAGCAAGAAACTTGCCAGACAACCGACTATTTCCGAGCAGGTGGGCCGCGTCACTCGAACCAGGGCCATTCGGCGGGCCCTTCATGCGTGACGGCCCCGCCCGGTGCCTGGCCAACCAATCGCGCATATTTCGCGAGAGCGCCGGCACGGTGACGAGGCGGACGCGGCTTCCAATCGTGCCGGCGCGCGGTGAGTTCCTGCTCGTCGACCAGCATATCCATCCGCCGATTTGCGGCATCAATCCGAATCCTGTCGCCATCACGAACCAGCGCCAGTGGACCGCCAACGAAGGCCTCGGGAGACACATAGCCGACGCACATTCCACGAGTGGCGCCGGAGAACCGTCCGTCGGTGATCAGGGCCACTTTTTCCCCCATGCCCTGTCCATAGATCAGCGCGGTGACGCCGAGCATCTCGCGCATGCCTGGGCCGCCGACCGGCCCTTCATTGCGGATCACAAGCACCTCGCCGGCTTTGTAGCTGCGGTCACGAACCGCTGCGACACATGCCTCTTCGTCCTCGAAGATGCGCGCCACACCTTCGAACAATTGGCTCTTCAAGCCCGCGATCTTGATCACCGCACCATCTGGGCAGAGATTTCCCTTCAGCACGGCCACGCCGCCATCGGGCATGATCGGCGCACGAGCCGCGTAAACCACCTCTCCGTCGGGCGCGTTGGCAGCGCCATATTCTTCGGCAAGTGTACGGCCCGTGATGGACAGGCAACTGCCATCAATATGCCCGCTCTGGATCAGCTCCCGGATTACGACGGCTGCGCCGCCGATATCGTAGACATCCTTCGCCGTATATTTGCCCCCAGGCCGCAGGTTTCCGATCAGCGGCGTCCTGGCAAAAACCTCGCCGACATCATCGATCGTGAATGCGATCCCGGCCTCGTTCGCGATCGCTGGCAGATGCAGCGCAGCATTGGTCGAACCACCCGTGGCAGCCACGATTGCCGCACCGTTTTCCAGGGATTTCCGCGTCACGATGTCGCGCGGCAGCGGCCCGCCGCGCTCCAGCATCTCCATGATCAGCCGCCCGGCGTGTCGCGAGATCTGGGCACGCTCGGCATAGACGCCCGGCACCATCGACACGTTCGGAATGGTCAGGCCCATCGCCTCCGACACCATCCCCATGGTATTCGCCGTGAACTGGCCGGCGCACGCGCCGATGGTCGGCAGGCAGGCTCGCTCGATCCGCTCGAGCGTGGCGCCGTCGATCTCTCCGGTCATGAAGCTGCCGACAGCTTCATAGGAGTCGAGCACGGTCAGGGTTCGCCCGTCCACGCGGCCCGGCAGCGAGCTGCCGCCGTAGATGAAAATGGACGGCACGTTGCACCGGACCATGCCCATCATCACGCCGGGAAGCGTCTTGTCGCATCCGCCGTATCCGATCAGCGCATCGTAGGCGAGACCGTGGACGACGGCCTCGATCGAGTCTGCAATCAGCTCCCGCGAAAACAGGGAGAACTTCATCCCTTCGTGATTCATGCTGATACCGTCGGAAACCGACACGGTCGAAAACTCGCGCGGCGTGCCGCCGGCCTCCTCGATTCCCGTCTTGGCGGCCGCGACCTGAAAGTCGTGCGTCATGTTGCAGGGCGTCTGCTCGCCCTTCATGCTGACGACGCCCACCATCGGCTTGGCGATCGCAGTGTCGTCGAGACCCATTGCGCGCATGAATGCGCGGTGCGGAGCCCGGTCGAGGCCATCTGTCGTGACCCGTGATCGCAACTTCTTCATACGTCCATCTTCTTGATGCAGCGTCCCATATCACTCGGGACGCCGCGATCACTTCGTTCGGATCATTCGTCCCGTCGCCTATTCCAGCGGTGCGACGATCGTCGGATGCTTGAACTGCGTGGCATCCAGCTTCGGCAGCATCCCTGTCTCCGCGTAGATGTCGAACATCTTCTGGATCGCGGGGAAATTCGGTGCCGCACCCGGATCGCGGCCGAAATCATTGTCCTTGAGCAGGTAGGTCTCGAGCACCGGGATGGGTGCCTTCAGGACTTCGTTGACGACCTTCAACGTCTCTTCGCGGTTGGCCAGCGCTTTCTTCATGCCAGAGGTGATGTCACGCACATAAGCCTTCACCAATTCCGGGTTCTTGTCGACGAAATCGGCCCGGCAGGCTTCCAGGATGTGCACGATGTTCGGCATGGCCTGCGACAGTGAGAACAGTTTGCGGGTCCCGCCCTTGGCCTCCGCGCGCGCGGCAAACGGCTGGTTCATGTTGACCGCATCGACGCGGCCCTGTCGCAATGCATCTTCGGAGATGGCAAAGCCGACCTCGGCCAGCTTGATGTCCTTGGCCGGATCGACGCCATTCTGCTTCAGGAGCAGATTGAACGGGCCCTGCGTGCCGCCGCCGATCACGGAGATCCCGATCGTCTTGCCCTTGAGATCGGCGATCGTCTTGATCGGGGAGTCCTCCATGACGGCCCAGTAGACCGAGAAACCGCCGGGTTTCTCGAAGACGTGCTGCGCCACGATGTAAGCCTTGAGATTGCCGCCAACCACGCCGTTGGCGAGCGACAGCGGCGCCTGCGTCGCGCAATCGAGCGCGCCGGCCGCTAGTGCCTGCGTCATCGGAGCGGTGCCCTGAAATTGGGTCCATTCGACGTTGTAGGCTTTGCCGATATTGGGAAACTCGGCCGGGCGCCGCATCATCCAGTATTTGGATTCCTCAGCCGGAATCGTCCAGCCGACGCGGATCGTCTGCTGCGCCCATGACGAGCCTGCGCTCGCGCTCACGGCCGCCGCCGCCCCCAAAGCCAGGACCCACTTCGAAACGGCTCGCATCGTGCCCACTCCGCTGCTCCGGCGCCGACTGGCACCTCCAACCCGACCGGCCAAATGTTTCATGGTTCAAACAATCAGGCAAGCCATGCGGGCCAGGCAGTTTCGCCTTCCGATCTGCGATGTATGGTAAAGCGGCATCGCGGAGCGACGGAAGGAGGCAACCTATGGCTGATGCGAGCAAGGCAAACCCGCACGGTGGCGAGAGGCTCGGCTATCTCGGCCTTGGTCTCATGGGGGCACCCATGACCCGGCGCCTGCTCAAGGTTGGCCATCAGGTCACTGTCTGGAATCGCTCGGAAGGCAAGGCGGCTGCGCTCGTCGAGGCCGGCGCCAGGCGCGCTGCCACCCCACGCGAGTTGATGGAGAGCGCCGGCATCGTCTTCATGTGCGTGACGGATGCCGCCGCCGTCGAGGAGGTGATCTTCGGGCCCGAAGGCCTTTCAACCGCTCCCGGCGCAGGGAAGCTCGTGGTCGACTTCTCGTCGATCCATCCTGGCGCTGCACGAGACCTTGCAACGCGACTGAAAGCTGCGAACGGCGCGGGCTGGATCGATGCACCAGTGTCCGGCGGCACTAAGGGCGCGGAGGAAGGCACCCTTGCGATCATGGCCGGTGGGGAAGCAGGCGACATCGAGAGGGTCCGGCCCTATGTGCTCGCTATGGCACGCAGGTTCACCCATATGGGCCCGACCGGCGCCGGCCAGACCACAAAGCTCTGCAACCAGGTGATCGTCGGATGCGCGATGGCCGTCCTTGCGGAAGCAACGCGCCTTGCCGTGAACGCCGGAATCGACGCGAACCGATTGCCCGAAGCACTCGCCGGCGGCTTCGCGGACTCCATTCCGCTTCAGCTGTTCGTGCCGCGGATGGCCCAGGGCATTCACTCTCCGCCGCTCGGTCACATCGCTACCATGCTCAAGGATCTCGATACGGTTGCCGATGTCGCCCGGGCGACGTCGACGCCGGTGCCCATGGCCTCGCTTGCGGGGCAGCTTTTCAGGCTCGCCAAGGCCGCGCGAGGCGCGGATGCGGATGCGCTCGAGATCTACAAGCTTTCGGCGGGGGAGCACTGAACCGTCGAGCGCGAGATGAAGCACGTTAGGGTGACTGCTTAGGGCCGTCCTCGACGAGAAATCGGCCAAACGCGCCCCGCGCGAAGAGCAGCGGCTCCTTTGCATTGTAAGTATAGGCCTCGACCGCACCGAGAAAGATCACGTGGTCACCGCCGTAATAGCGATTGACCGAGCGGCACTGAAAATTGGCGACGCTCTCGGCGAGCACCGGCGCGTTTCCGAGGCCCGGCGCCCAGTCCACGCCGGTGAACTTGTCGTCCGATGACTTGGCGAATTTGATCGCAAGCGCCTGTTGCGACGCGCCAAGCACGTTGACGGTGAAATGGCTGGCGTTCTGGAAGATGGTCAGACTGGAGGAATAGACGACCAGGCTCCAAAGAATCAGCGGAGGATTCAGCGAGACCGAGGCGAACGAATTGCACGTCAGGCCATAAGGCTTGCCATCAGGAGCAGCGGCTGTGATGATCGTCACGCCCGTGGCGTAGGTGCCGAGCGCGCTGCGAAAATCACGGGGATCGATCGTCGAGCTGTCGCTGGCGAGTTCGTTGGCTGGATCGGGAAGGGCCGGCTGCTTCGGCAGATCATTCATCGGCCGGCCTCAAAGCGTGAGATTCTCGGACGGCAGGCCCAGCGCCACGCGTCCATAATTGGTCCCGGCCGCATCGAAATTGAATGCGAGATGTGAGTTGATCGCGTGCGCATCGCGGAACTGCCGCTGTAACACGCCCGACGTGAACAGGCCCCGCGCTCCGCTCGCGGCAAACAGCATCGACACCGCATCCGTGCAGGAGTTTACTGAAAAAGCCCCGTCGCGCCGATATCTGGTCTTGGTCGCCATATCGGGAATATGACCGCGCCGCGCCTCCTCCATGGCATTCAGACAGGCCGAACGCATGATCAACCGTGCAGCGTCGATCTTCGCCGAGGCTTCGGCGATCTTGATCTGGGTGCTTTGAAAGTCGCTCAGCTTGGCGCGATTGTAGGTCGATATGCGATGACGTGCGACCTCGACATAGTCGTCCAGGCAAGCCTGTGCGTTCCCCAGCGCCACGCCCGACAGGACGTAAGGAAACAGCGAGAACACGGGAAGCTTATACAGCGGATTGAGATTGACCTTGCTTCCCGGCGTGGGCCCGCCGGCAAGATCTCCGACCGCGACCGTCATGTGGTCAGCCACGAAGACGTCCCTGACCTCCACGTCGCAAGACCCCGTCCCGCGCAGTCCAGTGACGTTCCAGGTGTCGAGGACCTTGTAATCGGCCTTCGGCAGCAGAAAGATTCGATACTGGATGCCGTCGGCTTCGTCGTCAGAGTAAACAACGCTCGCAAGCATGTTCCATTCGCAGGAGGCAACGCCGGAGGAGAACGGCCAGCTGCCATGCAATCTGTATCCGCCTTCGACCCTCGTGGCGCGACCGGCAGGAAAAATGAACGAGGATGCGATCAGCGCGCCCGGATCACGGCCCCAGACCAGATCCTGCGCCTTCGGCTCGAACATGCCGAGCATCCAGTGGTGGCTTGCCAGGTTGGCGAGATTCCACGCCACAGACGCGTCCGCCCGCCCGAGCAGCTCAGCGCAGTCGACAAGGGCGACATAGTCGAGTTCGCCGCCGCCAATGCGAACCGGTTGGAGCATCCGGAACAGACCAGCGTCGTGCAGATCCTTCTCGGTTTCCGGTGGAAGATGCCGCAGCTCTTCGGTCCGAGCCGCCCGCTCCCGCAGCCGCGGCAGGAGCGCCCGAGCCTTCTCGATCACTGCCTCATAGGCGCGCTCGCCGGCTTCCTGCCGCGTCGGCTGGCTCATGCTCGGCTCTTGACCAGGCGCCATTCGTATCCCTCGCTCCCACATACTTATGCGGCGGGCCCCTCACCAAATCAAGCCGACGCAACAAGAGCGCGGTGCGCCCGCACCAAATTCCGGCTGACCGAAAGAGCTGCTCAAACCGCCGTCGAGGGCTTGCTTGAGCCGAAGACCCCCTTTTGGGCAAACTCCGCGATCCGACGCTGGTCGTAACCAAGCGTATCACGCAAGACGTCCTCGGTGTGCTCGCCCAACAGGGGGGCGGCGATGGGATCAATCGCGCCCGTCAGGCTCATGGCAATCGGCGGCTCGATGTTGGGGACCCACTCTGCCGTACGATGCGGAATCTGGCTCAGGCGATGTCGCTCGCGCGACTCCGGTGCGTTGAACCCCTCCTCGACCGTCCGGAGATAGCCGACCGGGATATTGGCCAGCTTCATCTTCGTCATCCAATTCTCGAGGGTATCGCCTGCAAAGACCTCCGCGATGGCTGCCCGCAAAAGCTCCTTGTTCTCGGAGCGGGCTTTGCGCGTTGCAAACTGCGGATCGTTAATGAGATCTGGCCTGTTCAGCACCTCGACCACGAGCCTGCGATAGAGCCGGTCGTTGGCACACGCCATGTAGAGCGGTCCATCGGAGGCCTCGTAGACGCCGACGGTGGGAGACCCGCTCGGCGAATTGCCGAACCGCCCGGGGTTCTCGCCGTTGATCAGATAGGCCATGCCGTAGAAGCCCGTCATCGCCATCGCGATGTCGAACAAGGCGACCTCGACATGCTGGCCGCGCCCGAGCCGATCCCGCGCCAACAGTGCCATCAGGATAGCGTTGCAGGCGGACATCCCCGTCGCCATGTCCACGATCGGCGGGCCGGTGCGAACCGCCGGACCATCGGCAAATCCGTTGAGCGACATGAAGCCGCTTTCCGCCTGGGTGATCGGATCAAAACCGGGACGCGAGGCAAACGGTCCGGTGCGCCCATAGGCGGAGATCGAGCAATAGACCAGCCGCGGATTGAGTGGCACGACAGCCTCATAGTCGAGGCCAAATTTCCGCATGACCCCGCTGGAAAAGTTCTCGACGACGACATCGGCCTTGCGAATCAGATCCAGCGCAATCTCACGAGCCTCCGGCACGGTAAGATCGAGCGCGATGCCGCGCTTGTTGCGGTTCAGGCTCAGATAGGCAGCACTCTCGCCACCGATTTCGGCGTGTTCATACGCACGCGTGTCGTCACCACCGTCTGGATTCTCGATCTTGATGACATGCGCGCCGAAATCAGCAAGCGTCTGCGTACAGGCGGGACCGGCAACCACACGCGTAAAATCAACGACCAGCACACCATCGAGTGCGGTCGGCCCTCCTGTCGCCCGTGACGAACGTTCCGGCAGTTGAGGCTTGGTGGGCATCGATAGGGCTCCCTTTACATCGGCTTATGGCCGCCGAATTTTCTGCGAGAGCAAACTTAAAGCCCGCCACCGCCGACTTCGCAAGTGCCTCACCCGCATCGCTCGAATACGAAAAAAAGGGCCCGGCAGCCGAAGCTGCCGGGCCCTGGACATTCTGGACATGCCGTCGGTACCGCGTCTCGCGCGTTGTAACAGCCACGTTCCGCATCGCGGGAAACCTGCTCGAACCGTCAGTGAAGCGACCTTCGCCAATAAAGGGTATGCGACCAAGCCCAGGGCACCTCGGGTTCGTAGAGCCGATAACCTGCCTGAATGAAATTATTGGCAGACACCGGATTGCTCGTCGTATCGGAGACGATGCTGTCCCACCCGATGCGCCGCCCTCGTGCCTCGACCGCCCGCATCAGCCTGCGCTGAAGTCCCCGCCCCCAATGCCGCTGCACGACCCCGACCCTGGAGAAGTAGCCGCTATTTCGCGCGTACGTGGATGGCACGACGCCGGCAAAGGCGATCGCGTCGTCGCCGTGATAGGCCAGCCACCACGCTCCAAAGTCGAACTGGGGCATCGCCGCGGTATCGAAAAACGTCAGTTGGTGCAAATCGGACAAGGTGTCGACGACGTCATCATCGGACGCATCGACGATACGAATTCTGTACATGGGATGACTCATTGGAGCGAAACGATCCTTTAGTCGGGCACGCGGCGAGGTTGGCGCCACGCGAAGGTCATTTACCGAGCACGACCTTGACGCCTAGCCAAACCGCACCCATCAGGCCGGTGGCGATCACCGTAATCACGGCCTTGAAGGTGTAGCTCTGCGCCTGCTCCACGCTCGTCCGCCATCGGCGCAGGTGCTGAAAGTCGGCCCTCAGCTCCTTTCGATCGTCGTCCTCGACTCCAAAAGAGGCCAGCATCGATGCCACCGTCTTCAATACAATCGCATCGATATTCGCCTGCTGAAGCCTGTGCTGCTCGGCCAGCGTCTCGGCAACGATCGCCCTGATCTCGACATCTGGCATCTTCACCGCTTGATGATCCTCGCGACATTCTCGAAGCCGCGCTTGGCGAAGTAGAATGAGACAACCAGATTGGCGGTGATCGCCGCAAATCCCGCCAAGGCTTCCGTGGAACCAAAGCCGAGGACTTTGTCCCAGACCAGGAGTTTTGCGAAGTAAAGCGCGACGCAATAGCCCATCAACTTGTCCGGTTCATGCCAGTGCCCGATCTCCGCGATGCGGTACTGCATGACGGCTTTCGTTTCAGCCGTCTGCGACGCGATCTCGCTGGCCGCGAGATCCGCCGCGATCTTGCTGTCGACATTTTCAGCCTTCAGCTTCGCGCTATAGGCATCGATCAGCGCCTTGACGACGGGGCCACCGAGAAACGAGATGAGTGTCATCCACATTGGTCTTTTCTCCGAAGGGTTCGCAGGCGCGCAATGATGGTTACGACGGAGATCACCAGCATGATGCGTCCCGTCGTCGTGACGTCGCCGATGGCCGAGTTGATCTGATCCTTGACGCCGGGATCGCCAAGCGCATCGACAAGGTCGTCGATGATTGATGCCAGCGCACCGGCGAGCGCGATGCAATAGCTCCAGGCAATGGTCATGGAGTGCAGGCAGGCCGCTTTGATTCTTGCGAGCATCACGGTTTGCCCCTCAGCGCGGAAAGTCTTGCCTCGAGCGACTTGATCAGGGCGTCGGTGCCGGTCACGAACCGGAGGACCGGTTCCTTGCAGAACCAGCAAAGGCCAAAGCCTGCGGCAAAGAGGAGGATGTCGAGGATCGTCCGCATGTTCATTTCCTTCCAAGAATCGCTCGGACCAAATTGATCACGAACGCGCCGATCGAGCCTTTCGACGGGTTCGTCAGTGATGGTCGCGCCGGGTCGCCGGCCGCCGGGCTCTTTGCACTCTTCGCTCCCGCAAAGCTGATTTCGGGATCGAGCTCCATCAGGGCGATCATGAGTGCAGCGCATCCCAGTTGAGGATCGACTTTGCCTGGATCGTAGACGCCGTCCCGGACGTACTTTCCGGCGCGGTATTGGTTCGTCCCGGACCAGAGATAGGGCGACGGCACGGCCCGGGCTGCGTAACCAATGCCGTTGTAGGTTTCGAGCGCGGTCAACGCTGCCGCGGTCGACCAGTCCTTGTGGCGCGCGAGGAAGGGCGGACACTTGACCAGCGCATCGATGGCGGCCGCCTCCCAAGAGACGAAAGGACCTCGTCCGGCCGGCACGTGAACCGAGACCCGGTTCCAGGGGTCGCCCTGAGCCAGCGAAGCCCTCCAGTCTTGGGAGGATTCCCGCTCATGAATGACCGCAATGGCCGGCCAAGGGACCCCGGTCTCTCGCTCGACGGCCTGGTAACGGGGCTTGGCCTTGTAGAGCCGCAAAGCAATAGCGCCGGCCTCGGATTTCCGGGTCAGCTTGGCTTTTGACCAGCGGTCGGCGTTCGCCCGAGCGAGGGCGTTTAGGTCTACCATGGGTTGACTCGGTTGGGGGTTGTAGTAGTAGCCTCAAGATATGCTCGAGGATGTTCATTTTTTAGTTCGATGCCTGCGCTACAGGCTGAGAACCGAAAGTTTGCAGATCAAGACTCTTCTGCAATTGCGGCTGACTGGCGCCACCGTTCTGGATATTGGCGCCAATAAAGGCATCTATTCGTATTGGCTGGCTAAAGCAGTTGGACGGCGCGGTCGAGTTCTCGCAATAGAACCTCAGCCGGAGATGGCCGAGTATATTCGTCAGCGCCGGCTTGGACCTAATGTCGAGATAGTCAATCTTGCATTTTCTGACGCTGATGGCGTCTCTCAACTGTCAAGAAAGCGTCCTGGAGACGGGAGTGCCTCTCTCTCTAGGAACATCGGCACTTCAATACCTGTTAAGCTCGCCAAGCTAGATGATATTGGACCGATTTCGAATTTGAAATTTATCAAGTGCGACGTAGAGGGGCATGAACTGAAGGTTTTTCGTGGCGGAGAAAATTTGATTCGTAGGTTCTCTCCGGTCATCCAGTTTGAGAGCATGTCGGGAGAAATTGCCCCGTTGCTAGAGTTCTTTAGCGGTCTCGGCTATTTGGGCGTTATGTTTCTTGGGAAGACATACGCACGGGTAGACGAACTCTCACGAACCCCTCATCCTAAGTTCGGATTGAGCGGCCATCGAGATTTTATCTTTTTTCCAGAGGACGCTATCGGATCAATCATCCCGCAAGATCATCAAATGATGCGATGGCATAGAGCCTCTAAATAATCCGCAGCAGCTTACTGGCGATGATCGTAGGTTTTGTATTGTTATGAGCATTTCCACCGCCTGCTGCGACGTTGTTGATTGTGATCCCTGTAGTCGCCGATCCCGTATTTTGTGAGGAATAAGCGGCAAACGGTGCAGTTCCGCCGGATGCTGGCTTCTGTTCGCCCATCTCGGCGCGCTGATACGAGTGCATGTGTCCAGGATCTATCAACGTATTCAAGTGTGTGTGTGAGGCCAGTTGTGCCGTTGTCAGCGGATGGCTTTCCGAGCCACCCGTTGCACCAAGGTTAGTCGCCGTGCCTCCAAAGTAAGACGACGTCAGACGGCCAGCCGCAGCACCCCCCATATCATCCCTGCCGGCAACTACCCGCCCTCGCAGGTCGGGGATGTTGAACGTCGTCGACCCATCGCCCGTGCCATGAGTGGTGCCAAGAAGCGAAAACAGCACGGCATACGTTGTGCGGGAGACGGCCTGTCCATACATCAGCGCGAAGGAGCTGTTCGGCGCAAAAGATCCCCAGAAGTCCAGGCTGCCGCCGATCGGGATGTTGTACGGATTGCCGAAGACGTTTTGCAGAAGAAACAACCCAGAACTATTATTGTAGATCGCAACATAGGGCGTGCCGGAAACCAAGACGCCGGCTGGCATTTCCGTGGTGGGGTCGGCTCGGATCGATTTCGCGCCGAGGCCGTCAATATTAAGAGTGACGTTGGGCGAGCCCGCCGCGTTCGTTACGTGGGGCGTAAAAGCGACCATCTGGCCATTCAATTGCGAGAGCGACTGAAACACCTGGTAGGTGCTGACCGCATAGGCCGTCGAGGTGCCGGTCGTCACGGTCGCGCCGGCGACGTCATCCCGATATTTCGCAACCGCCGCCATCATCGCGCGCGCCGAGTCATTGACGCTGGAGGGAGACTGCCCCTCCGCCCAGTTGATCGTAGAATCGGCAGTCGCGTCGGCGGACGCCGTTTGAGACCATTTATAGAGAGTCATACTGCATCCCCAATTGGAGAAATGGCGCCGCGAAGCGCCATCATGAGCTTCGAAAAACCGGCGCGCGGGTCGTCAGTCGGGGGTTCTCTTCTCTCTGCCGCACAGCTCGATATACTGAGCGCAGCGACAGGACGGGGCGCGTGCCGTCAGGAGGTTGCGGATCACGCCCGGGGGGACGCCGGGGCTCTCGCTTGCGATACCGGCCACACGCGCGTCGATGATCCCATCGATTTCAGCGCGCAGCTCCTCGATCCGATCCTCAATTCTTGTCACCCGCTGCTGCTGTGGTTTCACTGCCATTGGTCTTTTCGTCCTTCGTTTGAGCCTCGAATGCCGCCAGCTTCTGGCGAGCGGAGGCCGCATCGTTCTGCGCACGCCGCAGTGCGCGTTCCCGCTGAGCTTCGTGCGAGGCCAGGCGGACCTGAATATCGTAGGGTAGCGCGTCGAACTGTTGTTTGAACCGCCCCGGCCACGACCGTGGCGGGGGAATAGCCGCAATCCCACTCATCGCGCTTGCCGCCAGGCCGCCTAGCGTGGGATCCGCAAGTCCGAGCGCGACGTGCATCCGCGATATGTCCTGAACGGCCGGCCACAACCGGTTCATGCCGAGCGAGGCACAGTCGGCCACGAAACGCGCCACCGATGCCGGCGTCGCCGGACAGGCGGTTGCGCCGTTCAGCTCACACCATTTGGCGAACATGGGGGCATCGCGCAGTCGTGCCTGCGCAAGCGCCGTCAGGAGCGGATGGGTCATCGCTTCGCTTTGCGCAGGGCCTCATGGAGATCGCCCATGCGCCGGCGCACATCGACGAGTTGAACCCGCCTTCGCAGGCTGTGAGGGCTCGAGTCGATCTCGCCACCGAGTTCGGCGTCGAACTTTTCAAGCGCTGCCGCGCGCTTCTTCAGTCCGTAGAGCGCGAAGTTTTCCGCGATCCGATCCGGCGACATCGGCTCGCCATATAGATTCCCGCTGATGGATTCGGCCCGTTCAATGAAATTCCGATCGTCCTCGCTCATGATGTCCTTCCTGTCGCAATTGACTTTGTTCCCGTGGTCGGTGTGGCGAACGACACCGACTTCCTGGCGCGATGGGCCGCTCCGGCCTGCTCGTCCCGCTGCCCGGCAGGGATTGGCTGACGATTAAAGGGGGGTAAAAATGGATTAGCGGCGCTCCCGACGCCGAACTATCTCAAATCTGAAAATTGGAGATACAGGAGCCCCAAATGGATATTTTGGACGACCTCGTTTCTCTTGCGAGCGTGCCCTTCGTACATGCGCAGCCAAAGCATCGGCTGAGTAAGGTCCCCTTCAGCGCGCTGCTCCCCGCCCGAAAAATAGCAGCAACCGATGCTGCGGCTACGGCCGCCGTCGGCAAAGACGACCACCTTATGGCGCCCTGAACGCTGCACGTTCAACGATATCGTCAGATCCGATTTTGTCAGCTCTATCGTGCATGGCCTGTCATACTGACATTCCTTCGCGATGCCCGCCTCGTTGAACGAGTTCGTTGCGCCCGCTGCGACGTGCTCCTTCGTCGTGCCGTCGAAGGCATAAGAAACGGTGTAATCGCCGGCGAACGCGTCAACCGATAAAAAAACGCCGATCGCGGCGATCGTGACGGACAAGAT
The DNA here is from genome assembly GCF_023073335.1 of Bradyrhizobium sp. 21. Lineage (GTDB taxonomy): Bacteria > Pseudomonadota > Alphaproteobacteria > Rhizobiales > Xanthobacteraceae > Bradyrhizobium. Next base: position 104,765 of record NZ_JADPJG010000031.1, on the reverse strand, counting down.
GCGGCTCAACGGCACGGGCATTCTATGTATGAAACATCTGCATTGGGAGGTACACTCGTTGTCGATAGTTCGGGTGGACGGTAGTGGTGGCACATCTTTCACCGCCGACCCGTCCTTTTCGCTTGATATAGTGCAACCGCATCCTTGAGCTCGCCCGAGCTCGAAAGCCGCGCACTCAGTGTCCGCAGATCATGCTGCTCGCCCTCGCCCCTGCGCGCCGCCGTCCCCGGCCGTTGCACCGGCGGCATCGACTTTGCCGTGACGGCGTCCCTCGCTTTCATCATCAGCCGGTACTTGCCGGCGTCATACATCATGCGCTGGAACGTCGCATTGCGCATCAGCGGCTCGCTGTCGAACAGACGCTGCATTTCCTCCGCTTCGATGCCGCTGGCCTTGGCCGACGCCATGATTTCCTGCGCCACGGCCTGCCTGACGTCTCTCGTCTCCTGCTTGAGCAACGTCTCGAGCCGGGCGTCCTCCGCCTTTGCATAGGTCAGAAAGGTGCGCCGCAAGGCATCCGCCGTCCGCCGCATCTCCTCATTCTGCCGGGCGCGCAACTGCTCGCTCGCCGCAATGATTGCCTGGATGCGCGACAGCTTTGCGGGATCCTGGTGCGCTATTTGCGCGAGGGCTTCCGGAAGCCGCTCCGGTGCCATGCCGGCCAATTCCGGAAACTGGCTGATAAAGCTCGCTTGCGCCATCTGCATGGCCGTATCGAGGCCGTCGACATAGCTCCGCCGTGCGCGCTCGACCTCGCCCACCTTTTCCTCGAGTGCCAGCCGCACCTGCGGATGCTGCATGAGCTTATCGAGATCGGGATCGAGTTCGGAGGGGCGTTCGCCTTGCCTCTTCGTCGCATTTGACAGGGCTTCGATCTCTTCGTCACGCCCGTCGGCGTCTGCGGGCTGCTCAAAACCGTAAAACTCGGGCGCATCGGAATCGTTGGCGGCCACTTCCGCACGTCGTGCGTCGATCTCAGCGGCAAGCGCCTCCGAAGACTCGCTTTCGGCGATCCTCCGGTCGCCGGCCGTTGCGCTGGCATAATCCCTGGCGGCGCGCGCGAGGGTTACAGCCTCGTTTGCGGCAGCGGGCTTGCCTTCTGCGTCTGTATATTGCCTGACGACAGTTCTGGACTGCGAATCGGATCGCTGGTCGGCGGCATCACGCAGCGATGCACTGTCGCCGTTGATCGACTGGCGTTCGCTCTCCCTGTCCGGGTCCGGCATTTCCGCATAACCCGCATTGACCAGGTCGAAAGAGGCCCCGGTCAGCTCCGCCTCGGTTTGGTCCGTCATTCCAGCTTCCTTATTTGGGTTTGATGGCATTGATCAGACCGCTGATTCCGCCTGCAATCGTTGCAAACTGATCTACCCCCGACTTCTCCTGCGTCCCTGTCGTCGTGCTGTTGCCCTGCGTCCCAAGCTGCGCGATGGGCACACCGATCTGGGCCAGCAGACTCAACGCCTGCACGGGAATGCCGCGGCGCTGGGCCTCCGCCGCGAGAGTGGCGTTGGCTCCGTAGTTCTGGGCATCGAGCGCCGATTGCGCGGCCGTGACGCCCTGGCCGCGATTGGCGAGATCGCTTTGCTGCATCTGGGTCAGGGTGTTCGCCGTGGTATTGCCGGCGTTGTATAGCCCGTTCACCGCAGCAAGCTGGTTCGCCACGTCCTGATTGTATTGAGCCGCGATGACCGGCGCCTCTGCCGCTGCAACGCCCCTTCCGTAGGCCATCTGATTGGCGCCGCTAAAATCGCGACCTGCGGCGGCGAACTGCGAGTTCACGTCATTGCCTACGTCCGACCGGATCTGCGCGAGTTGCGCCGCGAGTGCCGGGTTGTTGCCGACCATGCTGCCGTTCGCGTAGGGCGTCAGCCAGTTGCGATAGGAAGCGAGATTGTCCTGGACATTGCCGGCCTGCGCGGTGGCGCCGCCGCCGCCCAGCAGCGACTGTGCGTAGCCGCCGATCTGGCCCGCATAAGGGTTGCCCGATGCAGCATTGGTCTTCAGCGTGTCGAGCGCAGAGCTCTCAGCCGACGTCAGGCCGGTATTGTTGAGCCCCGTGCCGATCTGGCCCAACATCGTTTGCAGCGCAGGTTGCGCGGCAGACCATGGCGCCGATTGCGATTGCACGGTCTGTGTGGAGGTAGATTGTCCGCCCATGGACGATGTTTCCTTGCGTATGGAGTTCATTCTGCGTGAAAGCGAGTGGCGGTCGAATCGACTGATCGGCGATATGCGTCAGTCGAACGGAAAGAAGATTGGCGGCTGGACCGCCCTCTCTTTTGAAGGCCCGCTTCTGGTCGGACTTTCGAGGTCTTTCGGCCGGATTCTCAGCAACGTCCCCGCCTGGTCCGCGTCAAAGGGCATGGGTTGCAGAAGGCTTGGGGGCGGTTCGGCAACCCGCCAAGGACGTGAGTCCAGAAACGGCTCTGGCGCACGCCCAGCCGCACCCGGCCACGGAAGTTGCCTTGCACTTCCCTCGCGATGGGTGCGGTAAGTTTTCAACAACCAATCGATCAAATCCGAGTCGGCAGGGTGTTGTATGTCATCCGATCTTGGTTGCACCGGGGGCTGGATGCCGGGTGGATCGCCGAACGGATCGGTGCCATCTTGAGGAGACGACGGCGGAGGTGACCAAGGAGGGAACGCCGGCGGGATTATTCTCCAATTGCGATCAACCCACTCAGGTCGCCTCTGCGGCAGAGCGCCTTCAATTCCGAAATTGGGCACGCGGAAATGAGGATTTCGAAATGATCTCGTCATCAGTACTCTCAGTAAATGGAATAGGATGGGGTGTCTCGACCGCCAGACCGTTCGAGAACATCTTCGAAAACTGTTCAGATCGGAGGCTTATCGACCGACTACGGCTCAAGGGTCGTAGATGACGCGATACGCTATGGCCAATCGTTTCACGATTGCGTCGACCTCTCCCTGGCTATTCGGATAATGCTGGTAGACGATCTTGGTCTTGACCGCGCTGGCATGGTGACGCGGATTCCAGGTCCACAGCACGACGGGATATTCACCGGTCGCGCGAAAGGAATTCATCAACGCGCGTCTGATGAACCTGCTCTCCGGCGGATCGGTGAAGGCCGGTCCTGCAATTCTGTCTCGATAAAATTCTGACCATATGCGGTCAGCCGGATTCTCGTCAGCGTAGGCTGGAACGCACTGCACCGAGGTGAGAAAAGGACCCATCTCGTCGATACCGTCGAGGAAACCAAAGCAGTGATGGTCCGGATAGCGCCGCATCACTCCCCAGGCGACGAGAGCGCCCCCCAGGACATACGTCTCCGACGAGGCAAGCACGAGAAAACTCGCGCAGGCGTACAGGCAGACATCCTGGACGACGATGACCGCATCGCGATCCCTCAGCACATTCGCAAGTTCGATTGCGCGAGCGCGATCGCCGCCGGAACTGCGAACGACCGCGATACCGCGATTTGCCAAGTCTATGGCGACGGCAACGTTCAGGTCCGACTTGATGATCCCGTCCAGACAGAGCACGCGCTTGTCTGGAGACAGCGCGATCGGACGCGCGACATCGCCACGACAATAGTCACCGGCACGAGCGTAAGGCCCAAGGTCGGTCTCTTGCGAAGCCGACTTGCTTCCGCCGCCAATGCTGAACAGCAAACAGAGCAGCAGCGCAAACCCGCTTCCCGTCGGCCAGCAACGTCGGGCGCGGCTTCCTTGCTTCCAGCTGACATCCCCGAACAAACCTCGTTCACCCCGGCGGGGCCCGGCATGCGACATCTACGATCTCTACATGTGCGACGGATCGACAAATGTACTGTAGAACAAATCACGAACATGCGCAACCCCCGGATGCATTGCGATGCCATTGTCATAAGACATCGGCGGAAGGCGCCTCATCAGTGAGCGGCCACGATCGGCATAAATCTCATGGGGTTACGACAGGCGCTTGTCGATGATCGCATGAGTCTGCTCGTATCCTTCCAGCACGCGCGCCCAGCCCTTCCGCCCGAAGATGCGCACGCAGCGACATCCTTCCGCTTGCGCATACGCTTCGATTGCGCGGATCAGCGACAGCCAGCGCGTCATGCCGGTCCCGGCGCAGGCCGTGATGATGCAGACCTTGCCGGCATCCGTCTGCTGAAGGCTCGTCGACGCGGCGGCTTCTATCATCGAACCGTTCCAGGCGACCCAGAGCAGCGAACGACCGTCAAGAATGTCGCGCTCGATCATGGCGAACTGCGCAAGCCCCGTCTTGGCAATCGCCTGCTTTAGTAGTGGAGCGGTAGAAGGCCAGATATCCTGCACGCATTTCGGATCGATGCAGACGAGCTCAGTGCCTCCAGCGCGCCGATCCGGACTGGAATCGTGGGTGCGCGATATTCGGCTATTCATGAGAAAATCCCGCATAGCAAAATGCCGGACGGCGCGCGTGGAGTCAGGATTCCGAAGACTGCGCAACCGACGTGCAGCCGGACACCGGCATCGCCTCGCCAGTTACCGCGCGGAAGAGTTCTGGAGGATGATGCGATTCCTATTTATTCTTATCGCTTGCATCATCGCGCGGAGCAGCCGGCAGCGGCGCGATACGCTGGCCGACTGCTATCTCGATGAGAAGCTGTCCGTCCGCGCGTTCCCAGCACATGATCCGGTTGATCAAGGATGGTGCGGGCAAAGTCCTCAATAGCGTAGTCGCCCTGCCATATCAGGCCCCACTCGGCGCTCGAGTTCTCGCCGGAACTCCAAATTGCTCTTCAACAGGAAGGGCGCGACGAACGCCAAGCATCGTGCGCAGAACTCTGAGGGCTCATCCGCTGCGACCTCACCGGTTGGACCAAGTGGGGGTGCATAGATGTCGGGATGATGGGTGGTCATGCAATCTCAGATTAGAGAGAAATGACAAACAGAGTTCCCGGAGCGGCAAAGATCAACGATCGGCCGGCTTGGTATCCGGCTGGTCGTTTTAGCCCTTTACTTTCTATATTTCCGGCTACCCTTAGGCACATTGGTCTGTCGTTCTTGACGCTTCATGAAACGCTTATCGCTATTAATCTGATGCTCGTCGTCAATACCCCACTCTTCGCGCTCCATTAGAGGGGGCAGGCCACCATTCCTTCGGCAAAGATCGCCTCGGGTCCTCGCACGAGCCACGCAAGCAAGGAAATTCGGCCAACGTGGACGTTTCTGGCTTCTCAGGTCGCACCTCTCTATTTCAGTATCTTGTCGAGCATCGCAATATCCGTTCTTATCAGGCTCCTGCCCCTCGTCATCCCGCCCGTTTCCGCAGTTTCCTCCGCCGGTCACCCCCTCCCTTTCGAATTTACTCTCAGGCTCCTCTGCCTCAGGCACCACAGGCGGGGAAGCTATCCGTGGCACCTTTCTCCCCGTAGCTTGCGGAAGTGCTACCGCGGCATAATCCTTTGCGGAGTCAACCCGAGCTAGCTTTCTGAAATCGGGGTCCAATTGCCGCGCCGACCGCCGCTCGCTTTCATCCGAGGCGGATTGTCGCTTGCGTTCCTCATCCGATACGGGCGGGCCGGCGTACCAGGGGGGCTGACTACCGGGACGATTTGCTGGGGACTCACGAGGGGGTTCGGATGATGTCACTCCATTCTGTTCTTCGATCCTTCCATTTGATGGCTCGTCACCGGCCAGTCGGTCTCGCAACATCCCCCGTAAAAGCGTAGCGGCGTTCCAGATGTCGCGAGCGGGTTGAGGAATGACTCTTTCAAGATGTGGGCTCGGAATCTCGACGGGATCCGACGGCACCAGCGGAAAGCCAAAACCTCGGAAGCGACCAACTGGCAACGGTCCACGTGGGCCGACTGCTATTCCTCCTGGGCGCGCGAGAGCCTGAGCCCACCACGGGATAGCCGAGGACGAGTTCAGCCCGCGGAGCACTCCACCCGTCGGCGATTTGCCGCCGTCGGCTTCATAAGTATCACGTGGTGCGGTGTAGGCCGGCTGTGAAGATTGGGAGCGCAGCTCTGATGGGGCGGATTCGGTGGGACTGCTCTGTCCTCCGTAGATTTGAAGAAAGCGGTCAAACAGATTCTGGATATCGGGAGTTGCCATCGAAAATCTCTCGCAAAGCTATTGCTGAAAATAGGGAGTGAAAGGCGCATAGCGCTATCCGGCCCGGCCGCCGCGATGCGAGCTCAGCAAGGTCGAATGACTGGTCAAACGATTTCTGTCTTTTCCCAGGAGAGTCCCTGCGAGGCCCTCACCCTATCACCGCATACAAAAACGTCCGCCCCGTCGTCGCGGCATTCGCATGCGAGATCGTGAACGCGCCATTCGCCACAGCGCTCACATACATCGTCCCGTTACCGGCCTCCGCCGCAGCATTCGCCGACGCCGGCACCAGGATCGGCACCGAACCCGCCGCACAATTCGCCGTCGTCACCGTCGTGTTCGACGCTCCCGTCGTGAGCGTCACGCTGCCGACCGCATTCGATCGTCCCGCCGCGAGCTGCTGGATCGCGAGCACGATCTTCTTCAGGTCGGTCTCGGTGATACCGGGGACGTAGGCTGTCATAGCGTGCCGTTGGGTTTGAGATCGGGGACGATGCCGGCGCAGAACGACCACGAGGTCGCCGCCGGGATACGAACCTTGAAGCGGGAATAGCGGGTGTCGCGTCGCACGTCGCAGCGGCCGGTGCGGGCATTGACCAGAACTTCCGCACCTGGCGTTGCCGCCGCTGCCGGCGTGTCGCGCCAAGACACCGAGCCGAACAATGTTGCCGCATCGGTCACCGGACGGAAGCCGCGGATGGTGATACGGTTCTCGTCCGTGCCCTGCTCCGGGCTCTCCATCGTGGCCTCGAGACTGGGACCGCGGAAGAAGCCGAGCACATGGGCATTGGAGAACTGCGCGATCTCCGGCTGCACCGCGGTCGCGTAGGCGTCGAGGCTCAGCGTCAAGGCATCCAGCGATGACGAGATGCTGTCGAGGTTTTCCAGCGTCAGTCCAGTTTGTGAGATGCCGAGCAGATACTCGCCCGTCATTGAGACCGGAAAGAAGCGGTCGAGCAGGAAGTCGTAACCAAGCAGCTTGTCGAAAGCGCCGACCGTGCCGGAAACAGATTTGTAGGCCCAGTAGACGCGTGTCGAGCGCGGGTCGGCCGCGCCCATGAAGAGCTGGAGATTGCCCTTGTCGAGATCAGCGAGAAAACTGCGATCCACTTTCTCGCGCCCGATCTGCTGCGGGACGCCGCCCGGCTCGATCTTGTGAAAGCCCTGGCCGGCGTAGAAAAAGATTCGCTCGCCGGCGCGGATGATCGAGTACGGCGCGTAGAGTCCCTTGTCCTGGGTGATGCGATCGATCTGAAAGATGATCGGCGAGCCCGGCACATAAGACATGCGCCGGATCGCCTGGTCCTGGAAGATGACGCCGGATTCGCCGCCGGCCACGCCGCGAACGATGCCGCCATCCGGGAAGTCCTGGAAGTCCGACGATTTGATGCCGCTGGTCCAGCTGTCCGAAGCATTGAAATTATTTAGCCCGGACCACTGGATCCGGTATGGAGTCGACAGCAGGCCTGACAGCACCAGGAAGCGCCCGACCACGCTGATATAGGCGGCCTGCGGCGGCGTACCCAGTGCATCGGCAAACGCCGTGGACGATGAAAGGTCGAATATCTGGAGTACCGCGTTGGCCTGCGTCGCAAAGACAAAATTCCCGGTCTGGGCAAATTGCCACTGCGCAGTTGCGGAAAGCGCCGAATAGGACGCCCCGCCCTTCGAGACGTCGACCCAGCTGAAGTCGATGTTGTTGAGCCGGTAGAGCTTGGTGCCCGTGCCCGCGAAGGTGATGACCGTGCCGTCCGACTTCAGCGCGTAGAATGCGCCGCGGCACGGCGCCGGAAGCGCTGATGTGTAAGCCGAGAAGGATGGAAACGGTCCATAGCCATCGCCGCGCGGAATCACGTTGAGGATGTTGCGCGTAGCTTGCCCCTCATAGTCGCTGACGTCGGGGCGGTATTCGCCGTAGGCAAGAAGTGGCATGATTCAGTCATCCCATGTTTCGGGTTCAATCGTGGCGGATGTCCACGCAATTGACGGCTCCGCCCCAATCGCCCAGGAAGCCGCGGCGCCATCCCGCGGGGTCCAAGCCTCGTGCTCCGTCCCCCTGGCAGTCCAGCTGTCGAAATCAAACGGTCGCGGAAACCAGGCCTCGAAATCGCGGGAAAATGTCGAAGGATACCCGCTCACGCCGTAGGCGCCGGAAGCCGATAGCATCGACGTGCGAACTGATACGCTGTTTCCCGCGAGCAAATAGGTGCCCGGCAATGAAGAGAGCCGAACAGCAGCCTTTGCCGACTGTCCGCCAGTTGAATATGCAGCGGGGCCTGCGGCAAAGGACGATGCGAATGAAGCACTATTTCCCGCCGCAAGGTGGCTGCCTGTCGCCTCCGACAGCACAGTGCTGAACGTGGCGGCAAGACCGAAGGCTACGAACAGGCCCTGATTGCCTGATTGCGTCCACCTGAAAGCCGCCGTTTGCCCCGCGACTGCATAGGCGCCCGTGGTCGTGGGCATAACCGTGTTAGTCGGCCCGAGCGTCGGCAACTGCCCGAGAGCGAGCCGGCCGGGAGCGTCAAAGCCGAGCAGTGACATGGGCTAGGTGCTTTCGTAGATGCCGGAGGCTACAAACCTCGATGTCGCGATGAGGTTCGAGCCGCATCGCGCACTCATCTGCGACAGACCGCCCGGGTTGATGTAAAAGAAGATACCCACACCGATTGCGACAAATTCCCACCCGGAGCCGCTGCCCGGTGAATTCGCCGTGGCCGGCAGGGTAAATGTCATGGTGCTGCCGGCGGTCCATGTGCCGGTCGTGATCGCGAGATCAATCTCCCAATGGACGACCTTGCCCCATTGCTTGTAGCGCGCGGAGTTGACGGTCCAAGCCGAGACGCCGGCCGCGGATGGAGAGGGCGTGAACGGGCTCCATGCGCCTTCGTCGAACGTTCCGATATTGGTGCGCACCTGGAGCTTCTGCGCCGTCGTGAAGCTGTTCGCTTCTTCGATAGAGATCAGGTCTTCCTTGAGGGCAACGATCGCGACTTGCGGCGTGGCGGAGAAGTTGATTTTCGAGGTCGTGCCTGATGAATTGAACAGCACGGTGGTTCGCGCCAGGACTCCGGTCCCGGTGTTGTACGCACCCTCCCCGACCTCCCATTGCGACAGATCGGAGCTCTCGGCCCGATATTTGTAGAACCGACCATTGACCACGCCGGCTGCGACAGGGCTCTGATAGCCCGTGACGGCCGCAGCATAGGTCCAGTCGGTCGTGCCGCCTGCCGACGGCGTGAACCTGCAAACGTCGAGAAAAGCTGCCATGTCAGGTGATCGTCAAAATGCCGTTGGTCTGGTCGAGATCAACGGTGAAGGTGTTGCCATTGGTGAGCGTGAGCGCCGTGCCATAATCCCACCAGCCGATCAGTGGCTTCGTCGACGACGTCGAATTGTAGAGCACCGCGTATTGAAACGGCCCGATCGAGCCGCCCGATGCCGTCCACGCCGGATCGGTCCCGCCGACAAACTTGAACGTGCCCGTCGTTTGCGCGCCGGTAATGGTGCCGATGCTGTTGCCGGCCGCGGTATAGCCGTTGCCGGCTGCGAGATCTGCTGGCGCGTTATAGACCGTGTTCGCGGCAACCGGCGCCGTGTTGGTCAGATAGATCTTGTAGACCTGCGCCGTACCGGTCTTCATGTCGTGCAGCGCGTTGGCGACATCCTGTACGAAGCAATTGAACTTGTTGAAACTTGCCAAGACTGTTCTCCCAAGATGTCCTAGATGACCTGTCCGGAAACGCGCACCGTCATCGGCCCGGCATTGAAGGTCGACGTCAACCCGAGATTGTTGAGATCCGCGAGCGCCGACGTGAACCCGAGCCCCCACGTCTGGATACGAGCGTCTTCCTTGATGTACGGCGCGGATTCCAGCAGGGCGCCGTAAAGGTAGAGATCAGGCGCCATAGCCAGCAGCCAGTTGCCGGCGTTCAACGCGAGCGCCGGAACGTTTTGCCGATAGACCATTTCGATGGTGTAGGTGGTGTCAGGGGTCGGCGCGAGCTCCAGCTCGCTGCCGAACACGGTGAAATAGCGCGGCCGCGCCGCGACATCGGACGTCGCGAAGCGATATTCGTCCATCTGCGTCCCCGATTTGAACTCGAGGCAGGGCTTTCCTGTCACGCTCGACAGCCGGACCCGACGCATGGACTGGAAATCCGACGGCAGCGAGATGAACTCCGGCTCGTTCGAGCCGAGATCGACAAGCGCGGTCGCCCGCTGCTCCATCTGCCGCACGAAGAGCTGACGGTTGAACTTGGCTTCCGCGAGCTGGACGAAGGTTGGGATCCGCGCGATCAGCGTCGTATCCTGGTCGCGCGCGAGATATTCGGTCACCGCGGTTTGGAGCGACGTGTAATCGGTAATCTGGGTCATTTGAGCTCCGCAGACCAGCCGGCCTGCAATTTCGGCCTGTCGGTTCGCAAATAGGCCCATTCGGGATCGTCCAGCTTCCGCTGAACGATCGCGTCGAATTCGGGCGTGAACAGCCGCAGCGAGGCGTTGCCCCTCGCATGCTCCTCGTTGAGCCATCGGACGTAGATGACATTGGGAATGCGGGCGACGTGCCGCCCCCAGTCGCCATGCTGTTCGTCCTGGCGCGCCTGCCTATTCCATTCCAGGATCGGCGCCACGTCCTGGACATGCTCGATCGCGAGTTCGCGACCGTTGCTGTCGAGATGCGGCCTGATCAGGACACCGTCCATCACGACATCTCCGTGACCCAGAGAGTGCCGGCGGTCGCTGTGATCAGGCCGTTGGTCGCGGCCTTCAGCGCCGCAATGCGCTGGCCTGGACTGACCGTGACGTATTCGACGACATTGGCCGGCAGATAGGGATCGGAGATGGTCGCGGTCTGCGCGCCGTCGCCGATCCGGTAGCAACAGCCGGAATTGGCGACCAGGCGAAGCTGATAGGTTTCCGGTCCGAACGCGTTGGTGGCGCCGACGCTGCTGTCATACGCGACCGTCTGGCTGGGACCGACGCGCGAGGAGTTTTGCTTGGAGAAGAACGGCATGTCAGGCGGTCCTCACGGAAATCGAGAAATGCATGGGGATCGTCGCGCCGGAGGCGCCAGATGGCGTCAGCACGATCACGTCGTCCTCGTTGAGATAGGTCGGCGACGGCGGCACGGCCGAGAACAACTGGCCAGCGGCCGATCCCGCCTGCGTCACGGTGAACGTTGCCAGCGTCGTCGCATTGGCCGAGACTGTGATGGTGCCATCGGTGGTCGTGATCGCGCCGCCAAGGATGCCGGCGACTTTCAGCACGCGGCAGCGAAAGGGAATGCGGACATAAGCAGCGACGGGACTCGCGCCGCAGGACGGGGTGTAGGCCGTGAGATCGGCGGTATTGAGGGTGCGATTGCCGGGAAGCGGCATCTTGGCTCTCCAAAAAGGAAGGGGCAGCCCGAAGGCTGCCCCAAGAGTGGACAAGGGTGGAACGGATGATCCTGATCGCTCAGGAGGAGGTGTTGTCGAACACGCCGCCCGAGGCCTTCTCGTTGCGGGCCACCAGCGCGTATTCCGCCAGGATCTGCCGGCGATCGGAATCGCCGGTCTTGGCGAGCGGGATCGAGATCATGTTGCGGCCGTTGAGATAAGCCACCGCCCATTTGTCGAGCTCGAGCACCAGAACGTCGCGCGGGCGCTGGAAGCGGTTGGCGACCACCTTGAGTTTGCCGAAATCGGACTCATAGGCGTCGACCGACGCGACGATCTTCTTCGACTTGGACTCCTCGATTGCGGTGGAGCGGCCGGTAAAGGTCGAGAACACCTGCTTGTTGAAAGCGCCGGTCATGATGGTGCCGGGCTTGCCGCCATTGCCCCAAATCGAGGACAGCACCGTCTTCAGACGCACTTCGGTGAAGGCGAGCTGGGTGCCGTCCGTTCGCGTTCCCATGCCGTCGGCGGCGGCCGGATCCGCCGCACCTCCCGCCGTTCCCTTCGAGGTGTTCGAAAGGACCCAGGAGAGGACGGAAGCGGACTTGCGCGGCGTCGTGGTGTTGCCGGCGACCTTGGCCTGGTTGGTGCCGCACAGGATGGTCTCGAGGTCGCGCTTGAGCTCGAGGCCTTTCAGCATCTCCTGATAGGCGAGCTCATTGTCGCGGCCGGCGTGATCCACCGCCTGCTGCGTGCCCGAGACTCGCGCGACCTTGTAGGAGATCTGGCAGAGATTGCCGAGCCGCACGGTCGGCGTGGTCGTGTTGGTGTTGGGATCGTCGCCCTCGAGCTGGGCGTTGGAGTTGTCCGCGGCGGCAAGGGCTTGCGTCTGCCATTCGTGATTGACGGCAGTCGCCTTCTCCTTGTCGACGCCGCTCATGAAGGGCGTATCGACCGGATCGATGCGATAGATCATGTCGCTGAGGTCTTCGCGGTTGCCAACCGCGGAGTAGGTGACGAAAGTGGAAGTCGGTAGAGACATCGATGTTTCCTTGTAAGGGCCGCGCTGTTCCGATAGCGCAGCGATGACGCTGCGCCTCTGAGAAACTGCAGCCTGGTTGACTGGCGTTTTCTGTTCTCGCTTACGCGATGGCGCGGAAAATTCGGTTTCCGGTTCGCGGATCCGCGAGACATCTCTGCCGGGCGCCTGCGCGTATCGCGCAGGGTCGGCGCAATTGGGATGGTTGACGTGATCGGTGGCGTCAGCCTGGCCGCACACGCAACGCAGACGAAGACGCAGCTTGGGCAACCGGCCGGCGCTGAGCTCCCAATGTTACCGCAGCCACGCATTGCCCCTTAGCCACGACATGAGGGCGTCGTCGTACGGTCATCCGTTGGCTTGCGATCAGTATGGGACGCGATACGAGCTCAGATAGCGCACGGGGGCGACTGCTGCAGGGGGCCAGGCCGCGGGCGCCGGCTCATCGACGTTCACGCCAGCGAGCGAGCCCGGAAAGGGCGCGACACCGTTGCCGTCGCCAATGACCGCGGCTGTGCTTTGTGGCGGTGCGTTGTTGCCGTACTCCTCGAAGGCGGACGGCGGGAGCATGCTACGGCGGCCGTACTCATAACCATGAACGATGTTGGCATGGTTTTGCTGTGAGAGGCCGTAGGGACCGGACGTATCCATGGGCGGCGGAGATGGCGATTGCGCGCCGGTATTTCTTCGGCTCTTGTTGAACTCCTTCAACCACTCGCCCATGGCGCCCAACCTGTTCGAAGCCCCGCCGCCGACCTCGGCAGCTTCCATCGGGATCGGCGTCAACGCAGTGACGTGTCCCAGATGATTCGAAGCACTGCTGATAAAGGCTGGCACAAAGAGGCCATTCGGAACGCCCCATTGGGGATGACGCTGCAAATCCTGCGCACCGCCAGGCCTGAAGGCTCGCGCCATCGCCATCAGAGCTTCGTTCGGTCCTGCCAAGCCAACGTCGTCGCCGCCGGGATTCACCGTATTCCATTTCCGGGTAATCTCCGCGGCAAAACCTCTCGCCTGCTGCTCATCGTAATTCGCGGGCACGATGAGATAGTTGTTCGGGTTTGCGATTTTTCCTTCGGTTCTGTTGTTCCCACGGCCGTCGGAATAGAGCGCGTAACCTTGGGAGCCGCCAGGCATCGGGTCCGCGACATACGCGCCGTCGCGCGTCAAAAATTTGGCCGGCACAAAGCCGACCACGTTCCTGCCGCGCTTTGCGCCAGCATAGAATATCTGTTCAGCCATCAAATTGATCCGTCTTTACGAGAATGAGGTCCAAGCTAGAAGGATTGGCAGAAGTGGTAGAAATCATCGATGAGACGAGTGGGCCCTCCGCAACTCGTGATACGAGCTGCATCGCCGTAGACGAGATCATGCCATGCATGCGTCCATTCAGGCGTTCTTCGCTCCGGCTTGAGAAGCGCGCCCGACGGATCGTAGATGACCAGGTCGAATGCGAGATTGAGCGCGGACCCGACTTCCCGGTCCTCACATACGCCGATGACTTTCGTTGCCCCCTGTTCAGCGAACTCGATCAAACGACACTCCTTCTTCAAGTACTGTTCGATCGGTGAAGCATGAAGACGGAATCCGAGTGACACGAGCCAGGGCGCGTTCTCGCTCTCGACAAGGTGCGGAGCATAGAAAATCAGCAAGGTAACGAGGAGGACCGGTGCGCTTCGCGGCTTTCGAATAAACACGCAGATGACGAGCCATATAACGGCGACGACGATACACGCCAGACTGAACCACAGGAGCCAGTCTGCGACCTCGGGCCGCGGATATGTCAGGAAATGGCTGCCGGCCATGCTCACCAACGTCACGAAGGCGAATGCATAGGTCAGCTTCGGCGGACGCCGAAACATCTCCCCGCCTGCGGTCGCGGAGACAGGCAGCACCTGATCGGAATTCATATGACACCCAGTTCACGAGAAGCTCTTCGCCAATCGCTGCCAAACGCGGCGCCCGCAAGGATGCAGGTCAGCGAAGAGTCCTGCAGAGTCAGCGATGCCTATTTATTGAACAAAACAGGAACGGTGTCAACTCTCCCTGTAGTTGTGCAGAAACTTTGCAGACTATATGATCCCGAACCGCTTCCGCCGCTCCGCCGTTTCCGCAAGCTCCTTCAACTCGGCACTGGCAAGCTTGCCGTTCGCGACAATACCCGCGAGGTGATCGCGCACCTTGCCGACGATGTTGATGGCGAGGAAGAGCTTTTCGCGGCCTGCGGCGTCATCCACCGTGGTGGCACGCCAGGCCGCGATGTAGCTCTTCTCGAGAGCGTTGAACGCCTCGTTCAAAAGCTCGTCATCGAGCAACGCTTCGGCGCGGGCCGCGCTCGCGGCCGCCCTCTCCAGTGTGCTCTCGTCAGACATTGGTTTCCTCCTCTTTCGTTCGGCCGTCGCGTCTTCATATCGTGGCGCGCGGCGGATGCGGCGAGATTGAGCGCCGCTTCGGCAACATCCATCCGGTAGGCTCCTGCGCGTGCTGGAGCTTCTGCTCCTGACTGAGCGTCATCAGATACGCGTCGAAAGCGCGATCTTCGTATCTGACCGGCGCTGCACCTTCCCTGCATCGATCGCCGCCTTCAGATGCGTCTCCAGCACCGTCATCTTGGCGTCGAGGGCGGCTTTGATCTTGGCGAGCTCGATCTCCCCTTGCGTCTTGACCTGGAGATGGACCGCGTCGTTCTGCGCCTTTTGTTGCTGGAGCTGCGCCTGACGTGCGGCGAGCGCGGCGCCGGCTTGCGCCCGGCTGCTCTTCGGCAAGTTTCAAATGGGCGGAGTAAACCGTCCTACAACAACCGGGCACTCAACATCCAGAAACAGATTTGCGCGTGCGTAAAGACCGATGACATGCTCACCAGCTCTAACGCTCTCTTCACTCGGATACAAAAGTTTCTCGGTGGGAAACAGACCATGCTTCTTCGCATCTAGCGATAGCTGCTGTCGATTCTGCTTAAAGAACGCACCATCGACGAGGCCGTATACCGGCCCTTTGAAATCGACGACGAAGTTACCGTCGCGCATTGGCCTGACCGAAAAGTCAGGCGCATGGGTTACGACGTCCAGCAACGCCGCGTTGCATTTAGCAATATCCGGCTCGGATGAGCCATTATCAAAAACCGCAGTCCCATGCTCGTAGACCAGAAAGCTCCTCTGCCGGTCTGTGTAATGTGCCATCCGATCCACAAACCAGCCTGGCGCTTCCGCGCGGATGAGTCCTCGCCAAGTGGGGGCCGGATATTTCATGCCTCGGTCCCCGATGCATCTCTGCTTTGCTCCGACAGTATCGCGCGAATGAGAGCAACCACCCTTCGGATGGCTAACATGACGTCGGCATCAGGCACGCGGCTCATATGGTTCCAGCGCCGCTGCTCCAAAAACAGGTGTGCCCGAAGCCGCACCAGGCCGCTATCGGCTGACAAGGCAGGCAAGTCCCGCCAGTTGAGCTTATATGGGTCGTCCTCGGACGGATGAAAAGTCAGCGCAAAGCGTCCGATGACCGGCCAAGGTTCTGATTCGTTCGGCACAGCAGACAGCTTGAGACTCTTCGTCGGAATGATTGCTGGAAATGGAGGAGATGGAGGAGATCGAAATGTCGGCATGTCGCACCTGAACCTACGGAAGCGTACCTTTGATTTCGTCCGGTGAGATGTAGTGCGGAACCAGGTACTCGCTTTCGCTATATAAGCTGTATGGATTTGGAGTTGCTCGGCCCGGTGCCAATTGCAGCCGGTAGGTCGTGTCACCGTGTGATCGGGCAACGTTAGGATCGCTGGTTACGGAGATATATGGAGACGGAGGATTGGCGCTGTCAAGCGAGTGATTCGTCATCAAGTCGTTCTTATTCCCTTTTGCCAAGACCGCTTCGGAGTAGGCTTGGCCTCCCACTTTTGCGGCATGCGACTGGAATTCCGTAAGGCCGGCTTGATCGCCTCTATAGAAAGTTCGTGGCGCATATTCTGCCGCTGGTCCAAGCGCTGCGCTCGCTTCTTCTGCGGCGCGCGCCCCCGTTGCCAACCTGGCTGCACCGTGCGGACCGAGAACGCCGAGCGCGCCGCCGGCGAATCGGAGAGGTCCTTCCCAAGGAGTCCCCTCGCCAAGTTGGGCTCCGGCTTCGCTTCCCAGGCCTCCCAGCACAGCCGCTCCGACTTTGAGAGGCACGCTTCCAGGCGCCACATAGGAAGCGGGATTGCCGAGAAATTCCCCGACTGATGCACCGAATTGGCCCGCTCGGCCTTCCGGCCTGTACATTGGTCCGGTGACTTCCTTCTCAAGAATCTGCATTCCCTGTTCTGGAGTCGGCGCGTCGATGTCTTGCCCCATCTCGGCCTGCGTGGCGCGTCCCAATGCGCTCGCCGCGCTATTGAAGCCAGAGACGACCCCGCGAGGGATGGACCTGAAGAAGTCACTGGCCCCTGCCGTGACAGCAGATCCCGTGGAGTCTGTTGTTGCCACGCCAAGTATTGGTGCACCGGATCGGCTTGCTCCCATCGCAGGCTGTTTAGTCTGCGCTTGCTGAGGGCTGCGCCGGCGGAGTCTGCGCCTGTTGCGCCTGCGCTTGCGGGCTCGGCGCCTGCTGCGTTACGCCGCTATCACTGAACGGATCGTGGTCGACCGGAACGAGAGAGGCATTCTCGAAGTCCGGCTGATGCTCGACCGGCACCAGAGAATAATCAGCCATGGTGAACGACCAGCAGATATTTCCCGGGACGGTCGGAGTCCGGCAGATAATGGTGGCCGTCTCTCGCTTGCCGCGCGCCAGGCGGATATGAACGCTGCACTTTCCCGACGTCGATCGCCGCCTTCAGATGCGTCTCCAGCACGGTCATCTTGGCGTCGAGGGCGGCCTTGATCTTGGCGAGCTCGATTTCCCCTTGCGTCTTGACCTGGAGATGGATCGCGTCGTTCTGCGCCTTTTGTTGCTGGAGCTGCGCCTGGTGCGCTGCGAACGCGGCGTCAACCTGCGCCCGCGCCTGTAAGGCCAATAGCTTTGGATCGGGCGGCGGCTGCGGCGGTGACGGCGGTGGGTTTAGCAACTGCCCGGTTTGCGGATTGACGGCCATGGGATCGTTAAAGAACTGGTCGGGGTTGCGATGCCCCATAATCCGGGTCAGCTCTGCGGCCGTGTTGTAGAGCTGCTGGTCGCCGACGAGGTTGATCTTGCCGCCGGCGAGCAGCTCCTTCTGGACGTTGGCGATCGCCATGGTCTGGGCGAACTGCTGCGCCTTGCCGCCGGCGCCTAGCCCGACATTGATGGTCATGTCGTCGCGCGTCTTCCAGTTGCGCGGATTGACCTCGACCCAGGCGTTGCGCAACCGCACCGTCTCCTCGCGCTGACCGTGCTTGCGGATCGTGCCGTGCAGCAGTGCAAAAATATCGCGCACACCTTCGGCCATGATGCGTGCGATCAGCTTGATCCGCATCTGCGAGGCCGAGAACACCTGCGCGACCGCGGTCGCCGACTGGTTCTGCAACGCATTGGCGTCGATGCCCTGCGTCTGCTTGCCGAGGCCGGTGCGGATCTCAAGCTCGGCGTCGATATATTGCAGCATCGGATAGATCGACGTGGTGATGTCAGGCACCACCTGCCAGTTCAGCCCGCCCGCCGTCTTGGTGCGGACCACGCCGCCGGGCCGCGACACCAGAAGGTCGTCGAGCGTGTTCGGCCCGGCGTTCTGCTCGGCGACCTCGACGCGCGGGTTGTTGTGCAGATAGAGGTTGTCCAGCGCACCGCGCTTGAGGGCCGTCTTCTCGCGCTGCAACGGCATCACGAGGTCGGCGATCGAGCGGCCGAAGAAACGATGCGTCACCGGCACCGGCGTGGTGGCGGCAAACGGCATCTCGTCGAACGGCGTGATGCAGTCCTTGCCGTCCTTGCGCAGAATCTCGGCCTGGTCGCCACCGGTGATGACCTGGTAGAGACAGGGACGGCCCGAGCCCTCAAAATCCATCCGCACATAATGCTCGGTGATGCGCACCAGCCGCGCGGCCGTATTGGCGCTTGCCCCACCAGCGGTCGCCGACAGATGTTCTTCCACCGTGTCGCGCGCCAGTGTCTCGATCTCGGTCGTGCCGGTGTGCGGCCGCAGCGCCCTGATCTGGCCGGCATCAAAACCTTCCGCGATCAACTGCGCTTCGGTCTTGGTGACAACTTCGTGGAAACAATAGTTGCAGTCGCGGATGCTGCGTGCGCCGCGCTCGATGCCGAATTCTTCGGGCGGCACGCCCATCACCCGCGCCTGCGCAAGCTTGCGCGTGGTGACGATGGTGACGTCATGCGTGACAGGAGACCCCATCGGCGCGGGCGGCGCCGGGGCTAGCAAGGGAACGGGCATGTTTGATTGAACTTTCAGGTTTTGCCGCGTGTGGATTGGCGGCAGAAACGCAGCAGCGGCTAAAAGCCGCTATTGCGCATGTAGTCCTGGATCATGCTGAGTGGTCCGCCGACCGGCGGCCGATCGAGATTGGATGGATCGTCCTGTGTGATCGAGGGGTCCCTGGCACGCGAGACCGGCGAAAGCGCGTTGCGTGGGCGGATGCGTCTCTCCGCAGCGAGGACGAGGTCCATTGGTCCAATGCACGATCGCGCTCCGGCACAAGCAGCGCCTCGAGCGGAAATCGCACTGGCGGGATCGACGGCGAGCTCGACCGACCGCGAGCACTTCCGCCGCGCATGTCAGGTCTTGACAACAGCGCTGACGAACTCGTCAATCACGTCCTATTCCAATGTAGAGCGTACCTACGTACTCGTTCTGAATAAACAGAGCGCCCTGAGCCGGCCGCCCGCGATAAAACAGAATTTTTGATAGCGGCCCGCCGACATCTATGGTCTTGGAATCTGCGGAGCGTCAGAACTCCGAAAAGAGATCCCATGACTTCCTCTTGGTGGCAGACCTCTCGACCCAAACGTATGTGCCCCGCTGTTTGTCAGCAAGTCAGCCAGGTCGTCCTAGTAGCCGTTGTTGCGCATGTAGTCCTGGATCAGGCCCAGCAGTCCGCCGGCGGATGCCTGATCAGGATTGGACGGCTCGATCCCTGGGACTGAGATAGCGGCACCTCGCGCAGAAGGCGTGCTCCTCCCGCGCGAGAACGACGCCCATTCGTTCAATCCGCCACTGGGGTCAGGCGCGAGCAATGCCTCAAGCGGAAACCGCGCGGGTGGAAGCGGCAGCGTGCCGCCGCTGATCTCCGATGCCGTCCTACGCTGCACCGGCGTGGAGGGATCGACGTTCATCCGCGCAGATCGCTCGTTGCTCACGCCGAGACCGTTGCCGCCGTCGGTTCGGCCAAGGCCACTATTTCCGCCTGAGCTCGCCGCCCCGAACACGCCACCGAGGCCGCGCCAATTGCCGAAGCGATCGGAAAGGTCCCAGGGCGAAGCTCCCGGAGCGGGAAGCGAATTGTCGAGTGCCTGTTGGGCCCGTGTCGCGCCGTCTACAAATGGGATCGGCGCGGTGCCTTGCGCTCCGGCAAACCGACGGGCGTCATCCGGCGACAACTCGTTGGGCGAAGCCGGATGCGACGGCCAGCTCGTTGCACCGAACGCCGGCTCCGCGGTCTGAGCCTGTGCCAAATATGGGACAGCTCTTCCACCTCGCTGAAATGGATCGGCACGGACTCCCGCGCGTTGAGCTGGCCCTCCCATATTGGGATCCGGACCAGTGACCGCCCCCGCCCGCCATCCTTCGTAGATTGGGATGCCGCTCACAAGGCGGTCGAGTTCGTCCGGCGTAAAATCCCTGATCAAGGTGCTATCAGGAACGCCAACTCTCTCCTTCAGAAATGCTGTGTACCTGGTGGTGTCATTTTCGCTCTGCGGCGCATAGTTTTGCATCGCCTGATCGATGGTGGAATTGCCATATCTCCTCTTGAGGACATTTAGCATTCCCTGGAGGCCGGATTGATAGTCGGGGAAAATCGCAAAACCCTCATTGTCCCGTCCGATCGCTCCGGCGGCCTTAGCATTATCGCCGTACTTTATGTTGCCGGGATTGTTATTGCGCCAATTCCTCCCCCCGCCGTCCAGCACCGTGACCGAACCATCGTCATTTGTATAAACTCGCTTAAGTCCGTTCTGAGATGCGGATATCGCCTTTGCCATTTCGAGACCTCAAAAGAGTCTATTGCTGCGACGTGAGTGTCGCCATGTGCTCGCGCACGAAGGCTCGGATCGCTTGCCGAACCTCTTCGACCGTGCATAGCTTTTGCTTGGTGACGATCTCAGCCACGGGATCAAGCCACAGAGTCGACTTGCCGGGATCGTCCGTCTCGGACCGCTTCGGAACAAAGATCTGGATTCGTTGCTCGCTGGGATCACCCAGAGACTTCACCAATTGCCCGTTGACGAACGCCTCCCCTGTTCGTGCGGCTCTACCTACAACAAGCCTGGGACCATTTTTGGTTCGAACCCGGAACACGAGTGTCTGGAAGAAACTGCAGTCTGCGCCCTCCCACAGCGTAAAATCGACCGGCTTTTCAGCCGCAAAACCTTGCACGCGCTCGAGATAGCTTCGTACCGCAGGAAGCTCGGCCGATGTGAGGAACGTCAGAACGAAGTGACTGTTCTGAGTGTGCTCCTCGTTCCAGAACTTGGTTATCATCTGGATTCCCGACGGTCGATCGGGCAACATGGTGATGGATTTCGTCAGCTTGATTTCTTCCTGGGCCGCGCAGGGCTCCATGGAGAACCAAAACAAAGCAATGGAGATGCCCACCGCCGTCCTAAGGATGCCCCGTACGTTCATGGTCGTCATGTCCTTCTTGATGAAGCCCGCTTCAAAGGAGTTCGTTTCAATCGAGGCGAGCGGGCCAAGAGCGGCGGTGAGCCGGGCGAGCAATCACCTGCTTATTCGTCGGGAGCGTCGCGCCTCTAAGCCTGCACGACGACGTCATGCGGCTTTAGATGGGAGAGAGCCGCACGTCGATGTGATAAACTGCCCTTGTTCAGTATGGCCCGGACCAGAAACATCCGGACGTCATGAAGGCGAACACAAGCAACAAGAAGACCACTCGCGACCGGACGTCTCGGCATTCGCTTAGTCCTCCAGGTGATGATCGCTTGCATTCTCATATCTCCACCTCACTGGGAATGTCGCACTCGTCGCTCTGCGCTAGAAACAAGGCTAAGGATAATGGTTGCGCGACACTCTCGAATACGCGTATTGGCGCCCTACTGCTATCTGTGATATCAATAGACGCAACGGGAACATCGTCAATAGGATGTCAACATAACCTTGCTCCCTGGCGTCGTTCGGCCGCGTTGAGGATGCTGATGGAGCCTCAGCCGTCGCAGTCAACGAGAACAACATTTCGCGATTTTGAATTACGACCACGTCAACTCGTCGCTTCCGCCATCTCTGACGCAGCGCCGTCATTGTGGGCCGTGTGCGCGACGATCTTCATTGCGCCGTTCGATTCCGCGACATCCTGGGCGAGCAGCGCGAATTGGTCGTCGGTGAGATCGTAGTAGGTCTCGCGGCTTTCCTCCTCGCGCTCCTCCCACCAGACCTTGACGATTCCGGCCTTGGACAGCAGCGCGTCCTTGACGAAGGAATAGAGGATCATGAAGCCGCCGTTCTGCTGCATGAAGACGTGGTTGACGTAGTCCGTCTCTTGCTGCGCGGCGGCGACGTCTTCCGGACCGACGGGCTCGAAGCGCACCACCTCGTCGGAGCCGGCGAAGATGTCCATCAGTTGTGGCATCAGGCCTTCGATGGTGTCGGCAACGTCGGTCGACACCGCGCGCGAGCGGCCGTCCTGCGCCGGCATGTCCTTGCGCATGTCACCGAGATAATAGTCCATTGCGTCAGCCCGTTCTTCGGCAAGCCGCGCCGCCGATATTGCGGCGAGCGCATTGGCTTTCTCAGCGGCGAGCATCGCCTTCACTTCGGAGATTGGCATTTTGGGCATGAATGAGCTTTCGGTTGGCAATGCTGGTGGATATTGCGATGCGCGACGGCACTGTGGTCGTCGCCAGCCTCGGGGGCCCCTGCGCCCCGTCGGCGTCCCGTCGCGGGCATCCGGGTCAAACGACGAATATCCGCTGGACCGCTACCGGACGCTCGGTCAGGTGGGCTGCCTTTCGCGGACGGCGACCTGGGATCGGGCTCGGGGTAACTCAAAGACATTCCTGCGGCTCGGAATGCCAGCCTGCGCCGCAGAATCGCGAACCAACGTATCCTTCGCTTCGGGTGCGGTGGGCGGCGGATTGTAGTATCGCTCCCAACAAGCGGGATCTGAATTGTAGAGCTGCCAGGCATCGTAATAGTCGGGTATCCGAAAAATGAAGCCGGCAACATCGCGCGCGACCACGATCCGACGGTCCTGGTCCCTTCGATAGCCAAGCCAATTGAAGTGTTCGGGCGACGCATTGAGCGGATGGACATACGCCCGGCCGAACGATAGCGCCGGAATGACAAACCGCGCGATTGAACGTCCGATGAACTCAAAGAAAAGCCAGTAGATCAGGAATTCCATTTGCAGCCCTGTCGGAAATCG
This sequence comes from Bradyrhizobium sp. 21, assembly GCF_023073335.1. Taxonomy (GTDB): domain Bacteria; phylum Pseudomonadota; class Alphaproteobacteria; order Rhizobiales; family Xanthobacteraceae; genus Bradyrhizobium. Next base: position 81,795 of record NZ_JADPJG010000031.1, on the reverse strand, counting down.
GCGCGCGTCAGTCCGCGTGTCCTATGCGCTGGAACGCGACGTGGACGGCCAGCGCCGCCGCAAGCAGCACGATGGCGCAAATGCCAAATCAAGCCACCCGGCAGCGCCTTGTCGCAATTCGATCCGCCCGTTCGCGTTGCGGCGATAGCCAGGCCATCGCAACGGTGGTGGAGATGCACTGAATGGCTCGACATAGACCCTGCCGAATGAAAGGAACGGCAGATGGATCGCGCCACTGCGTATCCGACCAGATCGACCAGGAGTCCCAAAGCCGACATCCCAGAACTCACGCAGGGGTAGAAGTTACATTTCTTAGAACATAACAGGAACACATGTCAACCCCAGGTTTTACTTCGGCAGCGTATCTCACTCACACCCACCCCTGCTCGGCATACCGGATCGGCCGGTTGAACGCGGCCGCCCTGCCCGGCTGCTCGTAGCAGATCGCCATCAGCCCCAGCGCGTCCGCGGCGTGGCTCGACCAATCGTGCTCCGGGCCCAGCCCCATGTTGCGCGTCTCGTCCCTGCGCTCGTGATAGAAGCCGAGCGCTTCGCGGCCGGGCTCTGTCGTGTCCGCGTTGAACCAGAGCTGCGGCCCGAGCCGTCGCAGCGCCTCGATCCGCATCATGGCCGCGCCGGGGCCCTGGTTCTTCACCGGCGGCTCGACCGCAAAACCGGCTTCGCGCAGATGATCCTCATAGCGCTTGCCGGTGATGTTGTTGGCGGCGATGCCGTCGTGCGGAAGATAGAGCACTGCGCGATCATAGCCGCGCGAGCGCAACCAGTTGACGTGAAAGGCCAGCACCTGACCGACGCTCTCGTAATAATCGAGGATGCGGATTTCCGAGCCGACCCATTGCACGATCCAGATCGTGAAGGCATCCGCCGCGGCGCCTGCGCCGCCGATGTCGACGAAGGCGCGCAGCGGCAACAGCGGATCTGCGGCGACTTTACCGATCCGTCCCTGCGTACACGCCTCCGACAGGAGCGCGGCGAAATAGGCTCCCTCGAAGGCGCGTGCATACTCGCCCTCCCAGATGTGATCGTAGCGCTCCGGATAGAGTTTCTGGTCCAGCGTTCGCTCCTCCACGAGTACCTCCGGGAACCACGGATTGTCGCGCCAGTTCGCCTTGACGACGACAGACCCGTCCGGCCGGCGCCCGCGCAGAAAATCGTCGATCGCATCGCTCTTGCGGCGCGGATTCCAGCTCGCCCACAGCTCGGAGTCCCTTGCGCGGATCGTCGGCCGCAGCAGCGCGAGACTGCGCGCGCTCAGCGACTGCGCCTCGTCGATCCAGGCGATGCGAAATCCTTCCAGCGACTTGATCGAGTCGGCCGTGTGATCCTGAAGGCCCCGAAAAATGATCAGCCCGTCCCCGGGGGTCTCGATCTTGTCGCTGAAGAGCCTGAAGCCGTGGCCGAGACCAAGGCTCGCGATCTTGCCCTCGATCAGACGCTTCGAGGATTGCGCCAGCGTCCGCTGCGCCTCGCGGATACAGACCGCGAGCGTGCCGCGCTCGGCCTGGCAGGTCTCGACCAGGAGCTCGCCGAAGAAATGCGATTTACCCGAGCCGCGTCCGCCATAGACGCCCTTATAGCGCGCAGGCTTCAGGAGCGGCTCGAAGATCTTGGCCGTCGGAATTTTCAGGATGGACAATGGATACGCTCGCTCGCCCTAGGGCAGGCCAATGCGCCTGCGCCACATCGCGGACCAGTCTTCGTTGTTTGGGATGCCGGGTTGTCCTCGCAAAAGCCGGTTCGGATCAGCGGAGCCATCGCTTCTGGCCAGTTCGGGCCAGTATCCGAAGCGCTCGCCGACACTCCCTTGGGTACCTGGCGGGAGCGGAGAAGCAGCACGGGGATAGGGCACTTCCTCCTGCTTTGAATTGAAGGGGGACCGATCTGGACTTCCGGCGGGCATCCTTCTCAGGATCCGCACGTCGTCGCGCGAAAACTCAGGTACGAAGGCCGCATCTCGCACATATTGCAGATACTCCGGAACGTATGCCGGTGGTGCTGGATTGGGATCGAAGGGGCCAAGAGCATCGGCGAAGGCGCCCGGATCCACGACCCCGCCAGCGGAATCCTTGAGTTGATAGTGGACGTGATGGGCGCCAGGCCTTCCGTCGTGCGTTATCACGCCGACATTTCCCATCGCGCCGATCAACTGGCCCGCGGCCACCGGTTGGCCGACACGCACATATTGCCTGTCGGTATGCAAGATTTCATGAAGAAAGCCGTTCCGGTCCCTAATCGCAATCCGACCGCTTGTGCCCTCTCCTGCGCTCTCTATATCACGCCATCTACTGGCGATCGCAGATCAGGATGCTTGAGATTGATTCCACGCTGCCCCCCAACTTCATAATTGAAGTCGACGCCACCGTGAGGATTGGAAGAGCCGGGCGGTCTATTGAACCTCTCACCATAGCGATTGGTAACATGAGGCGATGCACCGTCGACTGGCGGCAAAATGCGTCGCATCATATCTTCCCAAGACAAATCGAAACTCCACTATAGTGCTTGTTGTGGTCACTGGTCGCAAGACGCAACCGCCAGACAACTTGCCACGCACGCTCGTGGCGGGACCGGTGACTTGCTCAACCCAATCCGGTCAGGTAGTTTCCTCTTCACGCTCTGGCTGTAACGCTTAGGCTCATGCAACTGTTGGAGACTCCTCTTGCGACAAGGTTCGAGTTGCCGCGTTCTGAGCCGAGTTCTTCCGGCACTAACTTGTGTCGCACTTGCTTTTCCTGCTTTTGCCCAAGAGCCCCTAGATCAAAACCTTGGGAAGTGGCGACTCCAGGACGGCATCTACGCCGAGCCTGGCAAGAACTTTCGATCGTCCTGCAACGACGAGAACAATCTCAGGATTGATCTCAGCGAAAAGTCGGTCGTCGGCTACGAGTGGAGCTGCGATATTCGATCAACGACGACAAGCGGTCCGGGCTCCTTGAGGCTGGAAATGACCTGCAACGACTACAATCTGGCCCAGAACGTTTATCCTCGTGATCCCAATTGGGAGAACAGGAGGTTCAAAGAGATCATGCTGATCAAGCGACTGAATGCAGGGACTGTCTCCGTTCAAAAGACACTGAACGGAAAGTTCGAAGGTTCGGCATGGCGAGAGACCTATTGTCCCAAGGAAACGCAACGCGCCTATGCTGAGGCAAAACTCGAAGCCAAGGAAAAAGCCAAGGAAAAAGCCAAGCAGAAGGCTGAACAGGAGCGAACCCTCAAGAGCGCCCATCCGCGCGATGGCGTCTACGCAACAGCAGGCGCCGATTTCGAGGGGCGCTGCGCGAAGTTCAACGACACCATCGTTTCGTTCTCCGGAAAGTCGATCACGACAGCCTCGAACATCTGCAAGATTGACAATACGCGGGTTCAGCTTCCGGACACCGTCAGGATCGGCGCGACCTGCGCGCCGCAAGCGACTTCAGGTCCGGATGCCGTGAGCGTGCAAGACACCGCCTCTACCCCAGACAGTGAGAATCTGATGTTCAAGAAGATCGACCACAAGACCGTCATCCTCTGGATCATCAAGGACGGACACTTCACCGGCGACGGCCGAAGGCTGTCCTACTGCAGCGACCCCGTCCAGCGCGCCTATGCCGGGCAGCGCCGGACCGGCAAGCAGACCACAAATTAGAGATCACCGAACGAAAAACCCGCGGCGGATTGCTTCCCGCGCGGGCTGAACCAAGCTTCTGTCGATGATGCCATTCTGCCAGTGTTTTGCCCGACGTGTCAAACGATCAATCGAAATTCCGAATTTGCATGTCCGCCGGCTCAGACGTTGCCTTCTGCCGCATCGGCATTGCCGGTGTCTTCCGGATGCACGATGACGCGCTCAACCCGGTGAACAAAATCAGGTGCTCCATCCTCGCCGTTCTCGATCGGCTGCGCGGCCTTGCCCCAGCCGCGGTCGAGGATGGCGTTGGCGGCCGAGACGCGCGCTGCCGGCGTCGCGTCATCGCTGCGCATGATGCCGACGAGCACACGGATGGCGGTTCTGGTGTGGCTGCGCGCCAGCGAGCGGATCTCGGTCAGCGTCCGCGCCTTGGACGTCTTCCTGGGCGTGGGGGAGCGGGCCGGCGCGTTATCCAGCCCCGAGTCGACCTCCTCGCTCAAGAAAAAATCTCCCACAGCACGATTGCGACGAGGCCCGCGAGCGCGAGCGATATCAGGTAAGCAGTCATCATCTCTCCAAGAAAAGAAAATGCGCGGCAGATCGCATGACGAAGCGCGATCGTTTCGGGCGCGAACCCTATCTCCGTTCCCGGAGACCGCAGCGGCGCGAGCAAATGGCCCAGCGCCGCGGGCCGGCACGTTCGCGCGTGCACGGCCAGCAATGGTTCGGACGACGGCGCGCCGATCGGCGCTCCAGGTTTGACGAGTGCGTGGCCGCAATGCGCCGCCGCCGTCCGATCTCGCCATCGAGACGAAAAAACCCGCGGCGGATGTTGTCCGCGCGGGTGAACCAAACTCGTTCTCGATGATGTCATTCTGCCGGTGTTTTGCCCGACGTGTCAAAACCTATGTTGAAGTAAAAAGCCCGCCGCAGATCGCTCCGCGCGGGCCCAACCAAAAATCTTTCGATGATGCCATTCTGCCAGTGTTTTGCCCGACGTGTCAAACGTCTGTCGTTCGACCAATGCGTGCTGGAACCTACACGGCGCGTGGCGCGTTCATTCTCTCATCAGGAGGACCTTGGTGCGATGAGCCACACTGTACTGGTTGTTGACGACGATCCCGGCGTGCTCGATGTCCTCACGGACATGCTGGACGATCTCGGATGCAAGGTGGTCAGCGCCCGGAGCGGTCCGGACGCGCTCGACCGGCTCCGGCAGAACGGAAACATCACCATCCTCATCACCGACATCAACATGCCCGGGATGGACGGTCATGAACTGGCGGAGCTGGCGAGGCGGGTCCGCCCGGAGTTGAAGGTCCTGCAATTGTCGGGGCGCGAGCCCCGGCGCGGCGGCCTGCCGATGATCAGGAAGCCGTTCTCGTTCGAGGAACTCGCCGACACCATGCAGCGCACCACCGGCGTGTGCTGAACGGCACGGCGCCCAAAACAAAACCCGCGGCGGATGCTTCCGCGCGGGCTGAACCAAACTCTTTTCGATGATACCATTCTGCCGGTGTTTTGCCCGACGTGTCAACGCAGGCAGCGCGGGAGACGAAGCTCTTCCTCCCAGCTTGATATGTGGTGCGCAAGGGGCTTGCTTCAAGTCCCGGCTCCTGCCGTAGAACCCCCGACCCAAGCAACCAGTCGAGGGGTCACGAGATGCCTGTATTGCTTCCGACGTCCGGGTCGCGCGGCCGAGCCAGCGCCAAGACAAAGACCAACCATGCCGTTGTCATCGCCGGCGGCGGTCCGACCGGGCTGATGCTGGCCGCGGAACTCGCGCTCGCAAAGGTCGACGTCGCCATCGTCGAGCGGCGCGCGAACCAGGACCTGATCGGCACGCGCGCCGGCGGATTGCACGCCCGGACCATCGAGATCCTCGATCAGCGCGGCGTCGCAGACCGCTTCCTGCGCGAAGGACAAATCACCCAGCTCGCGGGCTTCGCCTGGACCAGGCTCGACATCAGCGATCTCCCGACCCGGCACGCTTACGGGCTGGCGCTGCGGCAGAACCACATCGAGCGCATCCTGGCGGACTGGGTCAGCGAGCTCGCGGTGCCGATCTATCGGAATTCCGAGGTGACGGGCTTTGCGCAGGACGAGACCGGCATCGACGTGACGCTATCGGGCGGTGCGACCTTGCGCGCGAATTATCTGGTCGGCTGTGACGGCGGCCGCAGCCTGGTGCGCAAGGCCGCCGGCATCGACTTCGCCGGCACAGGTCCGACGCTGAGCAACCTCATGGCCGAGGTCGAGATGCGCCAGGAGCCGGAATGTGAGCCGGCATGTGAGCCCGCCTGGGGCCTGCGCCACGACGCGCTCGGCTTTCACGGCCTCAGCAAGACCGAGAGCGGGCGCGTGCTGGTCGTCGTCACGGAAGCGACGCTCGAGCACACCGGCGAGCCCGGCTTGCGCGATCTCAGCGAGGCCCTCGTCGCCGTGTACGGCACCGACTTCGGACTCCACAGCCCGTCCTGGATCTCCCGCTTCACCGATGCGGCCCGCCAGGCCGTGACCTATCGCAGGGGACGCGTGCTGCTCGCCGGCGATGCCGCGCATATCCATCACTCCGTCGGCGGGCAAGGCCTCAACATTGGCGTGCAGGATGCCGTCAATCTCGGCTGGAAGCTTTCGCAGGTCGTCAACGGCATGTCGCCCGACAGCCTGCTCGACACCTACCACACTGAGCGTCATCCCGTCGCCGCGCGGACCTTGCGCAACACCATGGCGCAAATCGCCCTGCTCCGCCGCGGCGAGGACGGCCTCAAGGCCGCGCGCGATGTCGTGGCGGAGCTGCTCGCGATGGACGAGCCGCGACAACGCTTCGGCGCGATGATGAGCGGGCTCGACATTCGCTATGATCTCGGCGAAGGGCACAAGCTGCTCGGGCGGCGCATGCCCGATCTCGATGTGATGGTCGCAGGCCGCCCGCTAAAACTGTTCACGCTGCTGCACGGCGCGCGAGGCTTGCTGCTCAATTTCGGTAAGCCGGGCAGCGTTCACATCACGGCTTGGGCAGATCGCATCGCTATCGTCGACGCCGACTATGATGGCGCATGGGCGCTCCCGGCCATCGGACAAGTCACCGCACCGAGCGCAGTGCTGGTGCGGCCCGACGGGCATGTGGCCTGGGTGGGAGATGGGAGCCAACGCGGACTTGCGGAGGCGCTGACGAGGTGGTTCGGACCGGCTGCTCTCTCATGAACCCCGCGTCGTCGACCCTACAAGCCGCAGTTAGGCGTAAGGCTTCAAACCGCGATGATTGAGACATGCTATCGCGCGCGCAATCTGCTCATCGGTAAGACTGCCGATCCTGATTTGCATAGCTCTCATATAGGGCTGCGCGACAAAGTATTTTGGCCCCCAAAGCAGTTGCATACGGCTATTCAGGGACAAGGCAAATCTGGTGGGCTTGTGGAGGCCCAAACTCCTGAATTCGCCCACTGGAATGATCAAGTCGCCCTTAACGTGACTATCGTCAAATTCGCCTGTGCCGTAGGTGCAAACCACCGCACCCATCTGCTCTTTCTCATTTACCCGAACATCGAGAACTAACGACGGTCGAACTGTTGGCCCGGGCGTGAGTCCGCTTTCCGGATAAAGGCACCAGACTACATCGTACTGTTGAGGTAGTGAGTCGAGCGGATAGCAGGGCTGCCCCATACAGGGGCAATATCACGACTTACGGTTGACGGAAATCCATTCGCCAGTTTTCAACACATCCGCGCAATCCGCATTAGCTGCGTCAACCTGCGCCTGTGTCGGCTCCGAGTAATCAACCTTATAGTGCCCGACCATGGGCGCTTGCTCACCAGCCTTGTCGGCTTTCTTAGACGGATGCACCCACTCAGATAGCTCGGCAACTGTAGATTGCAGATAAGCGATCAGAGCCATGACGCTTCTTTCCAGCGCATTCGGTGATTCTTATTTCTGCGCATTCGGGTTAAGGAGGCCTTACGCTAACGGTAGTTCCGGCTTCGACCAAGAAGGTTCAAGTCATGTGTGAGACAATTATGGCCCCGGTGTGCCGCCACGGCAACAACACGAACGGTTGAATGTGACCATTGTCACATAAATAATCGTCTCATGGTTTCAACGCTTGTTGCGTGATCGCGTTCCAGACGGAGCCTTGGTCCGAAGAAGCCGCCGTATCCAGCGGCTGATCCCGCTCAGGGTTCGACGCGCTTCAATACCCGAATATTGCGCGGTTGGCCGGTATTGACCGCTTTGGTGGGCGAGTCACCTACCGGAGGGGTCTCGGGCTTGTGCGTCAGCGCCTGCGCGATCCAAAGCGGCCATTCCGCCTCTTGTCGGGGTTCAGCACGTGCTTGAAGCAGCTTCTGAAGTAATTCGCTCATGCCTGT
>NZ_JADPJG010000031.1:62824-73787 GCF_023073335.1 Bradyrhizobium sp. 21 | reverse complement strand
CAGCCAAAGCTCTTCGTGAGAGGCATCGCGCGTCGAGCCGAGGCTTCCGAGGACGCTGATCGGTATTCGCTGCACGCTCTCCTCGATTTGCGCTTCCATCGTCAAATTGTCGCCGGGATGCACAATGACCCGCTCGATGCGGTGAACAAACTCCAGCGGCATCCCGCGGGCTCGATCCGAGCATCCTTCGATGATGTCATTCTGCCAGTTTTTTGCCCGACGTATCAAACGATCGAGATTGGGCGGCACCTGCGAAACTTCATGGCCCCTCACTCCGGTCGAAGATGCGGTCGTATCCAGCGCGAGAACCACTCTTCGGCATCACTGCGCGGGTTGCCCGGATCATCCGTCGCGAAAATCGGCGGCGGAATGAGATAGCTCGGCTCATCCGCGAACGCGCCGATTGGCCGGCTCGTCGGCGGTGGCCGGCCATCAACTATCGGCTTGGCCCAGTCGCCAAACCGATCGTTGAATTCGGTGGAAGGGAGATATGGAACCGGCGCACTCCCCGATGCGAACACGCTGCCCGCATTCGAGGCGTTCACGCGGGTGAGACGACGGACCTCTTCTGGCGCAACAGCTCCCGCGGCAGGACTACCCGGCGCTTCTTGCGCGTCTCGGGCAGCCATGGTGCCGGTTGGCGTGCCGGTCCAATTTCCGAAGCGATCGGCAAAGGTACTGGCACGTTCCGGTACCTGATCAAGTGTGTTGTTTTCGACCTGCGATCGGGGCTCAGGCCAAGGAGAGTTGCTTCCGCTGCTCTGAAGGCCAGGATTTTTCGAATTGAGCGCGTTGTAGGGAGTTGTCCCCGCGGAGAAGACACCTCCTCTCTCCGCGCCGGTGTCGCGTGCCGACGCCGCCTCCGCGAATCCCACAGCGCCTAGTGCTCCCCATGCCGGCGCGAATGCCGGGGCTACCGCCATAAGCGCAGCGAGGGCCGCCACACCATACAGCGCGTTCGGCGGCGTACCGCCGGAAGGAGGGTCGGGGTCGAGGAATGGTGAGCGCTCGGAGAATGGTAGGGGAGCTCCGGTCGCCGGATCGAACCTGAGAACCAAGGGATCGTTACCGATCGGAGTGCGGGGAGGTAGTTGACCAAGCCCCTGCGAGGCCGGATTGGAGACTGGAAATCCGGGCAATCCATAACTCAGAAGCGGGTTGCTCGGCGTGAATCCTTCGGGCTGATTCTGCTCCTCATAGGAAGGTGGAAAGAAGCCCGGCAAGCGAGTGTCGACGAGGGGAGGAACGAGTCCCGGAACAGCAGGAACTGGGCCGACAGCGGAGAATTGCAGCGAAACTGGAGCGTGTCCTAAGTGTCGCTTTACAAGTTCGCTCCTTTCGCCTTCTGGGCCCGTAGCGGACCTGCCGTGCGCAGCCGGTGGAGGACCGCTTGTGACCCATAGCTGAACTCATGCGTCCAGCCGATCCTTCACTGCTTCGAGCCGGTTTACTGGGTCAAGCGTCGCGAGCAAGCCTTGCTTATCTTCGACCGACAACTTCAAGCAACCGGCGATAATGTCGGCGACCCAGCCGGGATCGCTAGTTTGCTTGCTCACAACATCGGCGATGAGATCCGGATCACGGACCCCACCCAGAGGCATAAGAATTTGCGGAATATTGACGTTGTGCCTTCCGGCGTAGCTCGCGAATTGTGCAACCGTCATTCGGATCAAGTCAGGAGCTTCGGTGATTGCCCCTTCATTGACGTCTTGCACGCAGGCGATGAAGCTCTCCGATTCGTTGATGAAGTCTTTGATCGCCACCCGCCGGTGGATTTGCACAAGTGCCTTCACGGTACCGTCATGTAGATGAACAAGATCGCGAATACCGGCGAGAACGCCGATACTATAAATATCGTTCAAGGTAGGATCGTCAACCGAGGACGCCTTCTGAACCGCGATGACAATCTCGCGCTGCTGTTTAGAAGCTTGGTTCAGTGCTTGAAGGGTTTTGGGGCGGCCGGCGAACACCGGATAGGTCGCGCCGGGGAATGGCACAAGGTCGCGCATAGGAATTGCAAAAAAACGTCGCACGGCCGCATCGTCCGACCGCACTGACAGCTTTTGGCCACCGCCTTCTATTTTGGCAGAGAGCGTATTCCAATCTGCAACGCCAAACATCTTAGAAACAAGCTCAAGGCTCTCGCTATGACTGATATGGATAGCTCTTGCGGAAAGAGAACTGCGCAGCGTCTGCGCCATAGCCTTTGCATCGCGAAAATCGCGCATGACTTCTTCCTTTGAGTAGAGCGAACCCGGTATGTCAGGCGGTTGCGTTTCTGACCCGGATGCTCCGGTCAAGGGAAGCCATGAAGGGAGGCCCGATACGTTCACCGTTCCCGTAAGGGTGCAACCAGCTGGTCGTATCAACCGGGGCGAAGTTTCGCCGAGATTTAGCCGAGTGTCAATCAGGCGGTGCGCGCGGACACCTCGCGCTGAATTTCCGCTTGTGGCCCCTAGCTGACCTTAGCTCAGCGTGCCGCGAGGTCTGCCTTTGAGAGGCAAGCTGAAGCGCGCAATGCGAGCTGCCAAGGCGGCTTTTGACCCGAGGCAGACCTCAGATCGAGCTGACGGCCGCTTGCAGATCACGTTCAGGTTGCTACCCTTGGATAGCGCGCGACCGTCGCCATTTTTGGTCAAGGAGGGCTGTTCGTGGTCTTTCAGAGCGACCGGCTCCATCTGCGAACACTTGTGCGGTTGTTGCGGAAGGAAATTTCCAAGCTTGTGCCGTGGAAGTTAACGTATCCCAGCACCTTTAAACTCATCAATTTGTCCCGACTAATATACTTTCGTGTTTCAGTCCCAACGGACGAGGTGTGGCTGATATGGGCCGGCTCCGAAGTCATACAGTCGATGATGTTCTCAATAGACGAAACAAAGAAAATCTTCCAATCAATCGAGCGCGCGTATGACAATCAAGAATTGGTGGAGGTTAATGTTGGTGACCTATTATGGAAGACGGACTGCCGGCCACGGTCGTATCCCGACGCAGTCACGATCTCTTTCAAACGTGGTTGGGAGCGAACGCGCGAAGACGTCAAACGGCAAGACGTAGCCAGTGCAATCGCCACGTTTCGCAGTCTATTTTGAGCCAATGGATGCTGCTAGTGCAGGTCAGCTTGTGGCCCATAGCTGACTTGCTAGTGCGAGCTGACCACGTCCGGTTTCGACAACAAAACGGACGTGGCTTAGTCGCGGGCCAATCGGATTATGAGGCATTGGCCCAGCGGATCAGGTCCTCACCAAACGGCTCAGGATTCGAATGTTGCGCCGGTCGTCGGCTTCTGATGCGGCCGACTTCGCGGGCGCGCTCAACTCAACAGCCGGTCGCTCGGGTTTATATGCAAGTGCGTCGGCGATCCATTGAGGCCATCCGGCGGCTGACCCTGTCTCAACGCTCGCTTGGCGCCCTTTGGAATCCGTGCTCATGCCTGCTCCTCCGAACGCAGCCAAAGCTCTTCGTGAGAGGCATCGCGCGTCGAGCCGAGGCTTCCGAGGACGCTGATCGGTATCCGCTGCACGCTCTCCTCGATTTGCGCTTCCATCGTCAAATTGTCGCCAGGGTGCACAATGACCCGCTCGATGCGATGAACAAACTCAAGCGGCTTGCCGTCTTCGCTTGCAATCGGCTGCACCGGCTTGCCCCAGCCGCGATCGAGGATCGCATTGGCCGCCGAGACACGTGCATGGGCGGGAGCCTCCTTGTCGCGCATGATCTGCACGAGCGTTTTCATGGCGACGGGGGTATGCGTCCGCGCCAAGGATTTGATTTCAGTCAATGTACGCTGCTTCAGAGCTCGGCGAGCGGCTGCCCTCGCGAGAGCGTTCTGAGACAGGAGGTTTGTATTCACCACCTCAGTCATCTGGATATTCCTTTTTGAAAAAATCAGTCCAACTCAATCCAATCGGGACGCAAAAAACCCGCGGCGGAAATCTCCGGCGCGGGCGAAAACAAACTCGTCTCGATGATGCCATTCTGCCAGTGTTTTGCCCGACGTGTCAAACCGTGAAGGCGGCTCCGGGTACGACGGGGGGGACGTTGCACCGGAGCCGCCATTCACGCCGGCTAATCGGCGGTACGCCGGCACTAGTCAACCACTATTGAAAGCAAAAGGTCCTCGCGGGGTTAGCGCTTCTTCAGCTTGCTTTCCACCTTCTTCCGACTATTGCCAACCTTCTTGACCGCCTTCTTCACGGCCGAAGCGGAACGCTTGGTCTTCTTCGCCTCGTAACCGACTTCATACTTCTCCCCGCCCGCCACGCGCGCGCGGTCTTGCTTGCGACCGCGAGCGGTCTGCTTCTTCGCTTTAGCCATGTTGATCTCCTTGCACTCTAAAAACGCACGGAGATTCAGATAGTTCCTTGGCGCACCTGTTCGCGCGGCAAGGACCGGAACGAATCCGCCTGCAAAGATTCGAATCAAAAGGTTTGTTGCGTGGAGTGGTTCTGTGGCGTCTCAGCGTCTGCCCAAGTCAGGGGCGATCGGTATCAAAGCGCCCTTCCCGGGCTTCATCGAACCGGCCTTGGCAACCTCGATCGAGAAGGTGCCCTCCGGCGAGCGATGGATTCACGAAATCAAGTTCGATGGATACCGGGTCCAACTGCATTTGGCGAACGAGGCCGTTACTGTTTTTACGCGCCGTGGCCATGACTGGACCAGGCGATTTAAAAAAGTTGCCGACGATGCATGGCACCTCAAGGCGGCTTCGGCGATCATCGATGGGGAGGTTGTCGTTCCGGCTGCGGACGGCAGCACCGATTTTTCGGTCCTTCAGAACGAGCTGAAGGGCACGTCCGCTAAGATCGTGCTCGTCGCATTTGATCTCCTTTATCTGAATGGACGGGACCTCCGCAAACTGCCACTGGTTCAGCGGAAGGCAGAGCTGAAGAAGATCATTTCGAGCACGGACGTGCAGTTCAGCGAAAGCTTCGAGATCGAAGGCAGAGAGATGTTCGCGCACGCCTGCAAGATCGGGCTTGAAGGCGTAGTCTCCAAGGTATGGGACAGCGCTTACAACAGCGGTCGGGGCAACAATTGGGTCAAGAAGACATGCGCCCAACGGGAGACTTTAACCATCGCCGGCTTCGCGCTTGATGAAGGCAAATGGGATGGCATGTATCTCGCCCGTCGCAAAGGTGACGATCTGATCTATGCCGGCAAGGTCGACCATGGGTTCGACAAGACGTCGGCGGCGGAGCTCCAGAAGCGCTTGCAGCCGCTCATCCGCAGGACGCAACCCTACGCCAAGCGCATTGCACACAAGGGCATCTGGGTCGAACCCAAACTGCTTGCAGAGATCGAATACCGCGCCAAATCTGCCGAGGGAAAAGTCCGGCATCCATTCTTCAAAGGATTGAGAGAAGACCTGTGATGGATAGAACCGCCCGCATCCTTCAGGATCTATACGACAGTGAAATCAATTTCACGATTGCCACCTTTTGGCATGCCGGTTTTCAAATCAAGCTCGGACTCGGTGATGAGGTGAACGGCTTTGATGCCACCGGAACGGCCGACAATCTCGTTGATGCTGTCGAGTGGCTTCGTGTCCAAGCTATCAAGAAATATCCGGAGAGTGTCTTTGCAACGAACTATCGACGATAACTTGACGTGTTCGGCGGGTGCAACAACTTCGATGGTGGTTTACTGCGCCCACAATTGTAGCACCGAATTCAAGACCGACGTTAAGGAACTCGAATGCGGCGCCGGCCAAATCGTCTGCCTGGAATGCGACGGAAGCGGACGATGTCTGTTCCCCCCGGAGATGGTCGGAGGCGAACTGGCCTGCGTCGATTGCAAGGGGACGGGCCGCCAGTTGGTCAGCATCTGACGCGCTTTGGTTTTCCACAGCCACGACAGGCAGTGGCTCGTTCCGGCTCTCGCCTACTAGCAATCGACAATTTGCCAACCACGCCAGCTCATGGCCTTGATAGCGAATGACCACCAAGTCGCGCCAGCATCTCTACGGCACTCAAATCAAGATATCGGCCGAACGCGCCAAGGAGGCCCGCAAGGAGGCTGACAAACTCGCTTGTGCGGCGTGGAACTATCGAATGCTCGGCTATAGAGGCCCCGCGCAACCATCTCCGACCGTCGGCGATGCCATCAATGCCGGCTTCCTCTATCTCGAAGTTCGATGTCTTGGCTGCGACACCAACCAAACCGTGGCGCTCGATGTTGTCCGTCGTGCCAAGACGACGCCGGTGCATGAACTTCAACGCTACATGCGATGTAAGGACTGTTCCGAAGTGCGGCGTTATCCGTATAGGCGAAGCGCACTCGTTGCATTAAGACCAACGAAAATCTCGGCGGATAATCCGGCATCTTACTGGTGGCCCGGCGAGCGCTAAGGATCATCGAACACATGTGCAATCTTTACTCGATCACCACCAATCAGGCGGCGATCGCCGACCTCTTTCGCGTGGTGCGCCGCTACGAAGGCAACCTGCCACCGATGCCGGGCGTGTTTCCTGATTATCCCGCACCTGTCATTCGCAATGCAGACAGCGGCGAACGCGAGTTGGCCATGATGCGATGGGGCATGCCGCCGCCCCCCCGCACCGGGGGGCCGCCCGTGACGAACATTCGCAACACCTCATCGCCGCACTGGCGCGCATGGCTCAAGCCAGAGCACCGCTGCCTCGTCCCGGCCAACAGTTTTGCGGAATACGCACCGGAACCCAACCCAGAGACGAAGAAGAAAGACGTCGTGTGGTTCGCCCTTGCTGAGGCGCGACCGCTGTTCGCATTCGCCGGCATCTGGACCATCTTCAAAGGGGATCGCGGGACGAAGTCGAAGCCGGTCCCCGGCCCACATCAGGTCTACGGTTTTCTCACGACGGCGCCGAATTCGATCGTTGAGCCGATTCACCCGAAGGCGATGCCTGTCATCCTGACTTCGGCCGAAGAGCGGGACGTGTGGCTGCGAGCGCCGTGGGAAGAGGCTAAGGCGCTGCAACGGCCGTTGCCCGATGAGCAGTTGAAGATAGTGGCTCGCGGAGTCGACAAGGAAGATACCGCGCCGACACGCGCCTAGCGGCATCACCCGCCACTGCTCTCTCGTTATCTTGAACCTGCGGCCAGAGCCTCGCTCGGTGATGGAGGTCATGACAGCGTTCGGCTCTGTCCAAAAGTGAACATTGGCTTCGCATACTCAACATGAGTAAATCGCCCACAGCGCTAAACCTGCAGGCGAATATAATCGCGCGACCTATCAATTGATGTCGCCCGCCACCACGGCGAAGCATAGCGTCGATCCATCATCGCGCGGCTGGCACAATCGGTGATGAGACCACCGCTTGCGCTCCCGCCCACTCGAGTAAGGTCGCAGCGCCATGCAGAAACGACGCCGTTTCAAGCAAGTCAAAACCCTCCACGAACGACTGGCGGACGAGGCGGAGCGCCTCCGCGAGGAGGCACGCACGCTGTCGCCGGGGCGCCGCCGCGAGATGCTGCTGCGCCGGGCGCGGCAGGACGAGACGGCCATGCAGATCGACGCCTGGCTGCATTCACCCGGCCTGAGGGCGCCCACATGACCCAGCAATATCGCGCTTACCTCGTCGGCGACAACGGCGTCTTCCGCTCCGCCGAAGCTTTCGAGGCCTTGTCCGATGCCTCCGCCCTCACCTTCGCGCAGCAATTCACGCGGCACGGCAAGGTCGAGGTCTGGCAGCTCGGCCGAAAGATCGCCGTGCTGGAGCCCGAGCAGCCGGCGACCTTGCTGACGCGTCAATGATCGCGTGACCGCGATCGCGCCTTGAGATCCTCGACCTCGAACGATAACGTCACCTGCATGACAGGTCCGTCGGCGTCGCGCACGTCGATCGCCATGCTTTGGCTTTGCTTGCCGTCCGAGAGCGGCGCCGCGAGAATGGCGTCCCGCGCCATGTCGGCCACCGACTTGGCGGCCTCGGCCTGAACGGCCCGCGCACTGGCCAGTACCAACCCCTCCTCATCGCGCGCCACACCCTGCTCGTCCCGCAAATCGAAGTAATATCGAGGCATTGCCGCATCCTTTGCCTTAATAGGTCCGAGACGGACAAAGGTTTCGCGCCGGGCCAAAAAAGTCTTGGGATCCAATGGGTTCCGGGAACAACGGGGGTTGCCCGGGAGGCGCTCGCCCGCCGGCTCCTGTTCGCCCTCGCGCGCGCTCCACCGCGTGGCTCGCTGCACCACGCGGCCCGCTTCACCACACGGCTCGCTTCACCAAGGGCCTGGCTGCCTCTCCTCCTATCGAAGGAGGCTGTGTGCGCGGGATCACGGATGCGCGCGCCAAGTCCGCCTATCACTCATCCCACGACGACGGCTTGAAGCAAAACAAACAACCAGACAGGTGGACCATGACGAAGACGGTGATGATCACGAAGATGGCGGCGGCGATCGTGTTGGCAAGCGTCGCGGCGGGCCTTGCAGGCAGCCCGGCCCAGGCCGGCTGGGGCGAGAACGGACAGTATGGCAACGCGCCGCAGGCCCACCCTCAGTTCGGTCCCCATTTCGGCGGCTATGGCGGCAATGGCGGCAATGGCGGCTATGGCGGCAACGGCCAGCGCCCGATGTACGTCCCCGGCCCCCGGCCGATGCCGCCCCAGGTCGTGATTTATCCGCGGCCCGCGCCGCCGGTCTATATCCCGCCGCAGGTCGTGGTCCGGCCGGTCCAGTATCCGGTTGTCGTGAACAGGCCGGTGTACGTTCCGACCCAGCAAGTGGTGGAGAAGACGGTGGTGGTGCAGCGGCCGGCGACCGTGGTTGCGGCGACACCCGTCGCGGCGGCTGCGCCCGCTCCGGTGGTCAACAACAATTGCAGTTGCCTCGTGAAGGAATATCCGCAGGCTGGCGTCGTGGTGTTCAGGGATATCTGCACCAAGGAAAGTGCGACCTACACCAACCTGCCGCAGCAGACCTCGCAGGCCGTGCTGCCGCCGACCCAGTGATCCCCGGGTCCGACCGCGAGCTTCAATGAATATGCGAACGCGGCAACATGTGTTGCCGCGTTCGTGCCCGGTCGCATCACAGGTGAAAGCGACAGGGTGAAGACGCCCTCGCTCCTCCGCCACCCTCACTCCTCCGCAAGCTTCCGCGCGATATAGGCATCGACCGTCTCGGCGAACGAGCGCTGCACGCCGACGGCGGTGCCATGCTGGTCGAGCGCATCGCGCTGGAGCACGCGCAGTCCGCGCCCGCGCATGCAGGCCGGCGCCGTGTTGAAATATTGATCGATGGCGCCTTGGGCGAGCGGGATGGCCTTCGGGTCGCCCCTTGCGATCAGAAGGCGCAAGAGGCTCTGGCATTCGGCCAAACCTGGCATGGGGTCAGCTTTCAGCTTTGCTGCGATTTCGACTTCGGCCGCTTGATGGGCTGGGTGTGCGTGCCGAACAACGCCAGCAGAAACGCGACTTCTTCCTTCGAACCGACCTGGATCATGATGATCTCCTTTTCGCTTCGTTGGTCGGGGCCAGCGCCGGCCGCGTTCAGGACAATCGGGTTTCAGCATTGTTTCAGGCGTGTTTCGTCGGGACGATCCGAAACGTCCGCGGCCGTGTTGTGTGCACAATTGGACATCCAGAGGTCGCTGACCTCTGTCGCTTCGTTTCCGCACCGGGATCACTTCGCTTTTTCTTAACCGCCGCGGCGGTACGTTCGGCCGTCCGGGTGGGGAGGTTGCGAGATGGTCGTGAAATGTGCGGGATGCGCCGACGGAACCGAGCTGCCGTTCGCATTCAGGATGGCGTTCCAGCCGATCGTCGACGTCGCGGCGCACCGCGTCTGGGGCTATGAGGCGCTGGTGCGCGGCCCGGGCGGCGAAAGCGCGCACAGCGTGCTCAGCCAGCTCACCGACGATCAGCTCTACCGGTTCGACCAGGCCGCGCGCGTGATGGCGATCGAAACCGCGGGAAAGCTGTTCGACGACCCGCATGCGCGTCTCTCCATCAACTTCATGCCGAACGCCGTCTACGAGCCGCGCGCGTGCATCCAGAAATCGCTCGAAGCCGCACGGCGCGCGAATTTTCCGCCGACGAACTTGATGTTCGAATTCACCGAGAACGAGCGGATGACCAATCCCGCCCACGTCGAGAACATCGTCCGCGCCTACAAGGCGCTCGGGTTCTGGACCGCACTGGACGATTTCGGCGCGGGTTATGCCGGGCTGAGCTTGCTGGCGAGGCTGCAGCCCGACCTGATCAAGATCGACATGGAGCTGCTGCGGGATATCCATCTCAGCCACCCCAAGCAGGTGATCGTGGCCGCGGTGGCCGCGATCGCCCGCGAACTGGACATCACCGTGCTGGCCGAAGGCGTCGAGAGCGAGGCCGAATTGACGACCTTGCGCGCGGCCGGCATCACGCTGTTCCAGGGCTATTATTTCGCAAAGCCGGGCTTCATGTCGTTGCCGACCGTCAGCGGACTTCACGAGCTGGACGTTTCGATCGCCAGCTGAGAGCGTCACGGCAGGTTCGCCGCGCTGACCTGCGGGCCTTCAAACGAGCCATTTTTCAAGGTCTGCTTTCAAGGTCTGCGCTTCTGGGTGACCAGCCGCAGCGCGATGCCGTGCTGCCAGGCGCGTACCCTGACGGCGGCTTCGCTGCGGTCGAGCTCGCCAGCGATCTCGTCCGGCCGCCAGCCTGCTTCAGCCAACGCCCTCAGCCGCTCATGGTCTTCCGCTGTCCACTTCTTCAACAACGGGTAGCGCGATTGCATGGTCGGAGCTGTCTCGCTGCAGTTTAAACGCCGGCGACAATCGACCGCGACAGGCAAAGTTCCTAAAAGCAAATGCTCGGATCGCCCTGCAGGCGGGAGAGCCGCCGGCAGACTGGCCTTGCTCCGGTGCTTGTTCGGGCCTGTCGAACTTTATCTAAAATGCGGCGAAGCGGATTCGGCGAAATGAAATCTCTTCCTGCCATGCTGAGACATGTCCCGTGCGAAAGACGCAATCGGGAAAGCTTCGGAGAGATCGTCGATGTATTACGTC
>NZ_JADPJG010000031.1:57623-62745 GCF_023073335.1 Bradyrhizobium sp. 21 | reverse complement strand
GAGCCATCACGAGATCGGCTCGTTCGGCGTCACCATGTGTACCTATGGCAGCGCGTTCTGCGAAAACCCGCTGATCGTCTTTTCCGGCGCGGCGCTGGCCGGCGCCTGGGGCATGTTCGTCAGCATCAAGTAGTTCGCGGTCCGCGCTCGCTCATGGGACAAACACCTCGCTGGTGTCCATGCGCACGTTGCGGACGGCGCGACAGGCGTCCATGGTCGCCTGGTTGCGCTCGGGCATGAAGCTCAGCAGCAGCGAACGTCGCCGCGCGCCGGAGCGGTTGCAGGTTGCCCCATGCGCCAGATCGGCGTCGAACACCAGGATGTCCCCTGCCTCACCCGCGATCGTCAGGGACAGGGTCTCGTCCGGCAGGGTCTGATCGAAATCGGCTTGATCGAGATGGCGCGGAACGAGCCGCGTCGCGCCATTGTCCGGCCCGTAATCGTCGAGGAAGACCAGGGCGGCGACGGCTTTCGTGCCTGCGCCATCGCGATGCAGCGGCTGGTGGCCGCCGCCTTGCAGCGGCGCGCGGCCTTCGACCTGGGCAAGAAAGAAAGGTCCTCCCAGCATCTGCGCGGCCGCCGCCAGCAGCAACGGCAGCCGGCAGGTCTGCTGCACCGCCGGATCGAGATCGACGAGGGCGTGGCGCCAGCCGGCGCCCCGGGGTGCGGCCCATTGGTCGCCGGCGCCCACGCCGGAATCGAAGGCGGCGCGCAGCGCATCGCGCCAGGCGTCGGGCACCGCGCCCCGCAGCAACAGATAGCCGTCGCGATCGAGCGCGGCAGCCCGCCCCGCGTCCAACGGATCGACCTTTGTTGACGTCGGCAGATCGCTCATGGCGTTCCCTACAACCTCAACGTGAGGTGAGCAAGGGCCAGCCATCGCTGCCAGGCAGCCATGAGCGTGTCGGTCCGAACGATCTGGAGGGAGCAGGATGCGCGCAAACGAAAAACCCGCGACCGTGCCGGCGGGGCATCAACTCTGGCGATGATGTACTTGTACAGCTGTTTTGCCCGACGTGTCAAAAGGCGATTAGCATAATCAGAAATGAGATCCGAGTCCCGCTCACGAACCCGCCGGGAACGTTTGTTCCCTCATTAGCATTTTGCTATGAAAACGCCCGCCCCGATCGAGGTTCTTTTTCCATGAACGACAGCGCCCTCACCCCGACGAAATCAGCGCCGACACTGCTGCAGAGGCTGGGGCCGGGCCTCATCACCGGCGCGGCCGACGACGATCCGTCGGGCATCGCGACCTATTCGCAGGCCGGCGCGCAATTCGGCTACGGACTGCTCTGGACGGTGTTTCTGACCACGCCGTTCATGATCGCCATCCAGCTTGTCAGCGGCCGGATCGGCCGCGTCACCGGCAAGGGGCTCGCCGCCAACGTCATGCAGATCGCGCCGCGCTGGGCGGTGCTGGCGCTCGTCGCCATGCTCGTCGCCGCGAACATTTTCAACATCGCCGCCGACATCGCCGCAATGGCGGAGGCGCTCTCGCTGGTCATCGGCGGCCTCAATCACGAGCACGCGCTGATCTTCGCGGCGGGCTCGACCCTGCTGCAGGTGTTCCTGCCCTATCGCCGCTATTCGCCGGTGCTGAAATTCCTCACCTTGGCACTGTTCGCCTATGTCGCGACCGCGTTCACCGTGCAAACCCCGTGGAGCACGGCGCTGCTGGCCGCAGTCTGGCCGAAGGCCAATGTCGGCGCGGACTACCTCTTGATGGTGGTTGCCGTGCTCGGCACCACCATCAGCCCGTATTTGTTCTTCTGGCAGGCCTCGCAGGAGGTCGAGGAGATGAACCAGGGCAAGCACGACAAGCCGCTTCGCGAGCTGAAGCGCGGCGGCGGTACCGAGATCGACCGCATCAGGACGGACACCCTCGCCGGCATGCTGCTCTCCAACGGCATCGCCTTCTTCATCATTCTCACCACCGCCTCGGTGCTGCACGCGCATGGCGTCACCAACATCAATTCGGCGACGCAGGCCGCCGAAGCGCTGCGGCCGCTCGCCGGCGACTTCACCTTCGCCCTGTTCGCGACCGGTATCATCGGCACGGGGCTGCTCGCAATTCCGGTGCTGGCGGGCTCGGCCGCCTACGGCGTGGCGGAGATCTTCGGCTGGCGCGCAACGCTGGAAGCCAAGCCGGACGAGGCGATCGGCTTCTACACCATCATCGCCGCCGCAACCATCATGGGCTTCGCGCTCGGCTTCACCGGGATCGACTCCATTCACATGCTGGTCTGGAGCGCCGTGCTCAACGGCATCGTCGCCGTTCCGATCATGGCGATGATGATGCTGATCGTCTCGAGCAAGGCGATCATGGGCCGCTTCAAGGCCCGGGCATGGCTCGTCGTGCTGGGCTGGCTCGGTACCGCGCTGATGGCGTTGGCCGTGCTCGCGCTGCTCGGCTCGTCCGCGATCGGCTGACTAAAGCGCGACGAGATTGGGTTGAATCGTCATCGCGCTTTAGCTCTATGTTTGCGCATGATCTTTTCGGAAAACCGCTTCTCACTTTTCCGGATCATGCTTTAATCTGGCGACGATGGCCGAAAAACGTCCCCGCGAGGCCCGCTCCGGGCTTCACGCCGATCCGCGGTTGGCCTAACAGTTGCGCAAGGGCCGGGCTTGCGACCGGGCGACAAGAAAAAACAGAGCCCGGCCGGGCGACAGGGAGCGACATGACCAAATCATCAAAAGCGACAAGTCTCGAAATTCTCGCGTGCGATGCCGGCTGGAGAAACTACCACTTCGTCAAGCTGACGACCGAAGACGGTATCGTCGGCTGGAGCGAGTTCGATGAAGGCTTTGGCTCGCCCGGCGTTGGCGCTGCGATCCAGCGCCTCTCCGCCCGCATCATCGGGCAGAACGTTTTCCAGCACGAGCGCATCTACGCCGAGCTGTTCGCGGCCACACGTCCCGCCGCCGGTGGCGTGGTGGCGCAGGCGCTCGGCGCGATCGAGAATGCGCTGCTCGATGCCAAGGCGAAATGTCTCGGTGTACCCTGCTACGAACTGCTCGGCGGCAAGATCCGCGACCGTATCAGGGTCTACTGGTCGCATTGCGCCACATGGCGGATCAATCACCCCTCTTGGTACAAACCGCCGATCGAAAGCCTCGACGGCGTCAAGGCGATGGGGCGCGAGGTGCGCGAGAAGAAATTCACCGCGCTCAAGACCAACATCTTCTCCTACGATGACGGCAAGCCGAGCGGCTGGCGACCCGGCTTCGGCTCACCTTTCGCGCCCGAGATCAACGTCGACCGCAAGATCCTGCACGACCTGCGCATGCATCTGGAGGCAATCCGCGACGGTGCAGGCCCCGACGTCGACATCCTGCTCGACTGCAACTTCAACGCCAAGACCGAGGGCTATTTGAAGATCCTGCGCACCATCGCGGACCTCGACATGTTCTGGGTCGAGATCGACAGCTTCAATCCGGAAGCGCTCGGTTACATCCGCAGGCAAAGCCCGCATCCCATCTCGTCCTGCGAGACGCTATTGGGCCTGCGGGAATTCCTGCCCTATTTCCGAGAGCAGGCGATGGACGTCGCGATCGTCGACACGCCCTGGAACGGCGTCTGGCAATCGATGAAGATCGCAGCCGCCGCGGAAGCGTTCGAAGTCAACGTCGCACCGCATAATTTCTACGGCCATCTCTGCTCGATGATGAACGCGCATTTCTGCGCGGCGGTGCCGAACCTGCGCATCATGGAGATCGACATCGACCGATTGGCGTGGGACCGCGAGCTGTTCACGCACGAGCCCGAGATTCAGAACGGCCATCTGGTCATTCCGGACCGGCCCGGCTGGGGCACCGAGCCGAAAGAGGAGGCACTGCAGGCTCACCCGCCGAGGACGAGCGGCGGACTCCTCAATTACGGCCGAAAAGGTTGAGCCGTCTTACGGCGTCACGGGATTGACGGTCGGGGACATCTTCGGTCCCAGCCGTTCCGGCTCGATTGGCGACTTCTGTTCGGTCGGGAGCACCGCGGCGCCAGCGGCGCGCGCGGCCTCGCCGGTGGTGTGATACATCGCGACATGCGCCGGCTGGGTCTTGGCGCGGTTCCAAGGGCCGTGGTCGACGATGAGCATCGCTGCAATGGTCAAACCCGCCACGATCAACGCAATCACGCCGGGATGGCGGAGGGCGGTGGAGATGGAGCTGGCGAAAGGGCCATTTGTCATCGCTGGATCCGCTGTTCTTCTCTCGCAGGTTAATTCAAGACGCGCCTTTCGGTTCCCGCTCCCCGCGGCAGATACCAAATAGCCGCCCGAGATGGGACCCTCGCCGTGGTGTTCCCAGCCGTCTTCAAATCAGCAAGTCATGAGGCGCAGGTACAATGCCGGGATGGAAATCGTGATTGCCGTGGTGCGCCGTGGGTTCGTGAATTGTTTCGGATAAGGTCTGGACGATCACATCGAGGCCCGCTTTCTGCACATGCGGATTGTGCGGACCATTGGGCTCAACCGGCCCGGCGGCCGCGACGAGCGTGGAAGAAGCTGCTCCGCTGTCGAAGCGGAACGCCATGTCTCGATCCGCGCCGCCGGTCTCGGTGCCCATTTTGATCGGTTGTGCTTCAGGTTTGATTGCAGCAGCCGGTTCTGCCGTCCTCCCTGCCGGCGACGCGGCGTCCGCAGCTTGGGATTGATGCTCATTGTCATGGCCGACGCTGCCGTCAGGTTTGGACTTGGCTTCGGCCTTCTCTGTGGCGACCTCCTTTGCAGTCGCCGGCTCCGACGCATGCTGCGAGTTGCCGTGTTCAGCGCCGCCGGGCTCTGCCGTCTTCGCTGCTCCCGGCGGATCGTCCGCCTGGGAATGATGCTTCGTGTCGTTGCCCACGCCGTTCTCGGGTTTGGACTTCGCTTCGGCCGTCTCCGTGGCTGCCGCCTGCGCGGACCCCGGCTCCGCAGCGTGCTTCGAGTTGCCGTGGTCCGTGTTGCCACCAGTCGCGACGCCCTCGCCCGCCTTCGCTCCTTTGGCCGACGCCGAATGGTCGGAATTGCCGTGCTCGACTCCGCCGGAATCTGCTACTGGCGAGCTGTCCGCCGCCTGGGAATGGTGCTCATTGCCATGCGCGGCGCCGTTGCCGTTGCCGTGATTGGACTTCGCTTCGGCCGTA
>NZ_JADPJG010000031.1:0-57574 GCF_023073335.1 Bradyrhizobium sp. 21 | reverse complement strand
GCTACTGGCGAGCTGTCCGCCGCCTGGGAATGGTGCTCATTGCCATGCGCGGCGCCGTTGCCGTTGTCGGGATTGGACTTCGCTTCGGCCGTCTCCGTGGCTGCCGCCTTCGCGGAGCCCGGCTCCGCAGCGTGCTTCGAGTTGCCGTGGTCCGTGTTGCCACCAGTCGCGACGCCCTCGCCTGCTTTCGCTCCTTTGGCCGGCGCCGAATGGTCGGAATTGCCGTGCTCGACTCCACCGGACCCTGCTACCGGCGAATTGTCCGCCGCCTGGGAATGGTGCTCATTACCTTTCCCGACGCCGTTGCCGTGATTGGACTCCCCTTCGGCCGTCTCCGCGGCCGCGCCCTTCGCCTTTTCCTTGTCCGAAGCGTGATCAGAGTTGCCATGATCGGTGTTGTCGGCCGTCTCGACAACCGATGGAACGATCTCGTTCTGCGTGGTCGGGAGAGTGCCCGCGTTCGGATTTGTCGGCTCACTCTTCGAGGTGGGATTCTCGACTGCCGGAGGCGTCGAACCATGACCGGACGCGATCGATGACCCGGAAGCCGGCACACCGGACGCTCCGGTACTCTCCTCTGTCGTGTCTGCCGAGCCGGGCGCGAAGGCGCTGGACTTTGCCGACGTCCCGGAGCCGGTCCGAACGTGCGCGAATTGGAAGCTCAAGCCGTCATCGGCCGAAGCGCTCCAAAATCCCGTCACCCCGGGCGAACTCTCGCTTGCGTGGCCGCTGTTCGCACTCAGAGCAGTCTCTTCGGTTGCGGTCCCCGATATCAGCGCTTGTTCAAGCTGCTCCAAGGTGACCGCGACAGCCGCGCCGGCTGGTTGGGTCGCGACCTCCGCCTCGGCAATGGCAACGATCCCCCGCAAATGGACTTCCAGCAACCCGCGATCGCCGACATCAAGGATGTGGTCGGTCGGGTTCACATAGACGATCGTTTGATTGCTTGCGGGATCGTAGATCCAGGCGAGGGTATGTGGCGGGATGGATTTGGTCGCTGCCGTCAGATGCACCCAGGCAAGCGCGCCGAAAGCCGCAAGATTGAGCCTCCCCGGCCCGGATGCGACATCCAGGACGGAATCGGAAGAGACCGACTTGGGATCGAACTTGGGATCGAACTTGGAATCGCTCGGAGAGCGATCAACAATTTTTTCAAAACTGCCCCCAGTCAGCTGATCGAGGCTATGTCCGCTCGGACTGGAATCGTGACCAGAGGCCACTATGCCAATAGGTGTTTGGAGGTGGTGGCCCGCGCCGTCCGGGCCCGCTTGCCCCTGAATGCTTTCTTGCGTGACGCTATTTGCAATGGTCGCAACGGCAGAATGCGGACCGGAATCGTGCGAAAGGAAGTGCGGAGCTGCGATGTCCGCACGATCGGCGTCAACATCGCGGACCGAGTCCAGTTTTGTAGCGGCCTTGTCTCCGATGCCAGCCAGGAGGTTCTCAACCAAAGCCTGATCCACCTCATGCGCCTGCGCGGCGCCATGAGGGTCGCTCAATGCATATATCAAGGCCCCGGCAAGAGCCGCAAAGGTGCCATAGCCCCCCTGAAGCGACATCGGATTGGAAGCAAGCCGCGGAAGGTGATCTTCCGCGGGGGGAGCACCTCCGGCCGGAGTGTCGTTGGTTCCTCGCAGCAAAAGCGCAGCAAAACTTGGCGTGCTCGATCCAACAGCACTGCCGTCCTTCAACGGTTTGGAGCCCAGGAATTGCTCCGCCGCGCGCAGCGCTTCCATTGCTGCCGCGGGGGTCGTGACTTGGCTTGCTTTGGCAAGCAAGTCCTTCTCCGTGAACGGGGGCGTCCCGGCGGATTCCGAGACGATGAGGCGTTGGAGAATGGCCTTCTTCCAGACCTCATAACCGGCGTGCTCGCCCGTGTGTCCGCGGCCATCGTCATGCGCAAACATATCGTTTGCTTCCGACGCCTTGAGTTCGTCCGCAATCGCGAACACCACAAAGGCGAGAGCGAGCGCGCCGAAGCCAGAGGTGCGTTGCAACAAAGAGATGGTCGCAAGCACGGTCCTGTTGGTGATCTCGAGCTTCTGAAAAATATTGTACAGGTGGACTTTGACTGTCCCCTGGGAAACGTCGAGGCGGCGCGCGATCTCCTTGTTCGACATTCCTTCCGCGACCAGTCGGCCAATCTGACGTTCTCGGGGCGTCAAGAGCTCCAGCATCTTTTCGAGCTTGCCGCCGCCATCAGCTTCGTTGCCGGTTAGCGAGAGATCGGACTGCTCCAGCGAGACGCCGCTCTTTGTCATTAGGCGCAGCGAGCGCAGCATGGTGCCGGGAGCGGCATATTTCGAAATTGCGCTGCAGGCGCCGGCCGCAATCGCTGCGGTCAGATCGTGGTCGGTGTCCGATTCGGTAAAGAACACCAGGCGCGTGGAGAGCCTCTCGGCTTTCGCGATGGCGAGGATGTCGGGAGTCGTGAGATCCGGCAGGGTGTCGGCAATGAGGGCGACGTCGGGCGACAAATTCCGAATGGCCTCGAGGCAGCTTGTCCCATCGCTGGTCGACGCGACGACATCGAAATCCTGCTGGGTCCCGAGTATCGACTTCAATCCCTGGAGGACGATCGGTTGCCGATCAACGAGCACAAGCCGGATGGGTTTGAGGATCCCCTGCTTGGCAGATGCGTCCAACATCGATTTTGCCTCGGCCCCGGTCCTCTATGTCCTTCGGCATATGGCCGTGGCCCGGTGGAGTAATAAAATACAAATGAGCGATTTGGTTCCCTGGAGTAAATCGGTTTGGACGGCAGCAAATGACAAATTTCCCCTTTGACCCGATGGCCGTTGCGGTTGACTGGCTTGATGCCTACCGCGCCGGCGATATCGAAACGATCATGGAACTCCATTCGGACGATGCCGTGGTGCATTGCGGCTGCTGCGGCGTGCAAACCATTACCGGCCGTGAGGCCCTTCGTGCCTTTTGGGTCGACCGCCTCCGGAAATATCCGGCAGGCACGTTAGACGATCTCAGTCCCTCGGATAACGGAACTGTCATTTCCTACGTCACCAATATTGGTGTCATGAGCGCGCTTTTGAGGTTTGACGCCTCCGGGAGGATCAGGCTGCTGGACTGCAGCCCTCTGCACCAGGCCCCGGCGCGATCGGGCTCGCCCTGCGGCGCAAGCCCGGCACTTTAACCTGGGCTTCGTAGTGTGTTCGTAACTAACTGCCGAACGCAACGCGCAAGGCCACCACGATCACCGCCGAGATAAGAAACGAAATCGCGAGTAGCGTCCAACTGGGCCTTGTGCTTCCGCGGGCCACGCGTGCGAGGAGCATTTTCATGCTCGTCAACATTCGTCGCCGGGAAGCCGGCACAGGTAGGCTATCCCGAAACTGGCGAGTTCTTGGGCCTCGCTCGCGCACTCTTCCTTTCTCCTGAGCAAATGGCGTTCCAGCAGGCATCGCCGGCTGTCGAATGCGTCGACATCGGTATGCCGTGCCCGGTAGACCGCCCAGGCGGTTTCAGTAGCAATCTTCAACACGGCGTCGTCCACGATGCTTGCTCTCCAGACACCAAATCCATCGCTGCCAACGCGAGGCATTCTCGAAAGTTTCCAGGTTTTCCCGGGCATCTGGAATCGTGCAGATCAGGTCGCCGTGAATCCTGTGGTTCGTGTGCCGTCCGCCGCGGCCGCGGGCAACAGCGACGGCAGGAAAGCTAGCAACCATTGCTTATTTTTCCCGTTATTCACGCACGGGCAGAAGCAGCTGTGATGTGAAAGGTATCGCAATGAAGAAGATTGCAATGTCGGCACTGATGGCCGGCGCTCTCGGTTTGAGCTCGATCGCGGCGACGTCTCCAGCCGAAGCGCATTGGCGAGGTTGGGGACCGGGCATCGCCGGCGGCCTCCTTGCAGGTGCCGTGATCGGTGGGCTTGCCTCCTCCGCCTATGGCTGGGGGCCTGGCTACGGCTACGACGGCTTCGGTCCACGCTACTACGGCGCTGATTACTATGGCGCCGGCTACTATGGCGGCCCATACGCCTACGACGACGCGTACGATGCACCTTATCGTTGGGGCGGCGGATACACCACGACCAGCTATTACACGCAGCCCGTTACCTACGGCTACCGCTATCGCCGCGTCGTGCGCCCTGCCTACGCTTATTACCGCGGATCCTATCCTTCCGTGCGGCACCGTTGGCATCATCACCGCTGGTGAGAGTTTCACTCGGCAACTCGGATGAGACCGCGCTCCGAATGAGCGCGGTTTTTTCGAGGAGGCGCGCGTTTCGTTGACCCGAAGAAGAGATCGTGCGGGCGAGGTAATGTCGGCGTCTCCCCAACCCAACAGCGGCGAATAACCGCCTCTCAGCCGCCGCTTGGGGCCGATGTGCCAGCCGATGTGCCCATGGGTCTATCGCGACCGCTAAGTTCGCGGCGTCGGCTGCGGCGGCGCAGCAGGCTGCTGCGAAGGTGCTGCGGGCGGCTTGGGCTGCTCCGCAGGCGCAACGATATCTCCCCCGCCATGTGGCACACAGGTCCCTACATTGCTTAGCAGTCTTTTCGCCTCGAGGTCGCGGGCCTTCTTGTAGTCGTGACGCCGGTCAATTCTTGCCGCGGCCAAACGGTCCCAGGCATCGAACGCATCAGCGTAATGCTGTCGCATCTGCTCCTCGGCGGACAGGCAGTCACTGAACTTATCGAATACGAGATCGGTGTTGACGGGCGCGACGCCGCCGACGAGGACCACAAGCATCCATTTCATGGCTTCTGCCTACGTTCACGCCGGCTCACTGGGAACGATGAAGCGTCGGCAATGTTCCGGCCGCGTCGCCGCCCGATCTCGCTGGCAAGACATTCCGGAGCCAGATCCTCTGACACCGACAGAGCGGGATGAGTGTGCACGCGCGATATCCAGCCTCCCCGAAAGAAAAAAGCCCCAGCTCGCGGGGTATGGGGGGCATTCGAGCTGGGGCCATACGGGGTCGCCCTTGGGGAAGGGCATCGGGAAAATTTGGCAATTGCGAGAATGTTCCTGCCCGGTTTTGAGTCCTGCGAGGATTTCCACCTAGGGGTCGTAAGCTGCTTGATTTCCCAGACGTCCGAAATTCACGAGGTGATTGACTCCGCAGTTCGGTTGCCGGATTATCCCGAGCGGAAATCGACGCCGGCGGCTGGACATGGACGACTACCTGGCCAAACTCGAAAAGCTGCGGACCGAGGCGGCCGAGTGCGCCATGATCCGCGATCTCACGACTGACAAAGCTAAGCAGGATGTATTCGACCGGCTAGTGAGTCACCTTACGGTTCTCGCCGACCAAGTTGAGATGGCGATGCTGGAAAGAAGGAAAGCCGTCGGAGAGTAAGGCTGCCTCAGTGGGCCGTCTTCGCCGATTCACTCGCCCGGCGCGATCGCGTTGCTTGGGGTCGGCCGGTCGGCGATCTGCTGGCCGAACAGGCTGCCGATCAGTTCAACCGCGGTGCGCGCGGTGCGGCCCCGCTCGTCGAGGAACGGGTTGAGCTCGACGATGTCGACTGATCCGACCACGCCGGAATCGTGCAGAAGCTCCATGATCAGATGCGCCTCACGATAGGTCGCTCCACCCGGCACCGTCGTGCCGACTCCCGGTGCGACGCAGGGGTCGAGAAAATCGACGTCGAAGCTGACATGCAGCACCCCGTTGGCGGCCCTGACACGCTCGATGACGCGGCGGATCAGCACCGCGACGCCGAACTCGTCGATCTGGCGCATGTCGACAACCCTGATCCGCCGCGCGCGCATCAACTCCTTTTCGAGCTTGTCGATCGAGCGCGCGCCGAACAGGTCGAGCCTGTCGGGATCGATCGAGACGCGCGGATCATCGCCGAGCAATCCGTCGAGGCCGGGTTCTCCGCACAGGAACGCCGCCGACATGCCGTGCATGTTGGCGGTGATCGTCGTCGCCGGCGTGTTGTAGTCGGCATGGGCATCGAGCCAGAGCACGAACAGCTCGCGTCCGCGCTCCCGCCAGTGTCGGGCCATGGCATTCACCGATCCCATCGACAGCGTGTGATCGCCGCCGAGGAAGATCGGCAGCGCACCGGTTTGCGCGATCTCGTAGCCTCTGCGGCTCAGCACGCGGGTCCAGCGCTGGATTTCACGGTAGTGATTGGCTTTTTCGGGGGGCTGGTCGGCGAGGTCCCGGACCTCGGCCACCGTGAGATCACCGTAATCCACGACCTCAAAGTCGAGGCTTTCGAGCAATGTCGCAAGGCCGGCGGTGCGGAGCGCCGCGGGACCCATCAGGGTGCCGCGTTGCGAAGCTCCCATGTCGATGGGCGCGCCGAGCAAGGCGATGCGCCGGGCTCGATCCGTCGTGGTCCGATCGGTCACAGCTGTCTCCAGAGATCAGCAAGGTTGAGCCAGCCTAACAGAGATTCGCATCCGTCGTTTCACGGGGGAAGGCCCGCGCAGGCGTGGATCATCTCGGAACAATATCCCGCGCGCCGCATTGCTCATCCAAGGCCGGTACCCGCCGTAAAAACCACGGCGCCTGTCGCGGATAGCCAAAGGTCGTGTGACCCGCTGTTCAGAACGAGCGCTCGCGCGGATAGCCAAAGGTACCGGCCTCCGTCATATGATCAATCCGGAGGTCGCGCACTTGAGCACGGAGATCCCGCAGTCCACTTCCCAACCCGGCATGGCCGAGCGCGCCATCGATGCTGCGGCGGACGTATCCCGCACGGTCGGTGAAGTTGCAGGTGGCCTGCGTGCAGCAGTCGACCGCATGACGTCCGCTGTCGACGAAGCGAGGAAACCGGGCCGGCCTCTCGCGACCGTCGCCGCGATCACGCGCGAAGCACCGCTTGCCAGCCTGTTCGTTGCCTTCCTGTTCGGCGTCGCGGTGGCGCGTCGGCGCTAGAGGATATGCTCATTAAGCGGCTGGCGCCTTATGTCCGGCTTTACCGCCAACATCAGCCGGTTGCGTGCGACAATCTAATCCATAGAAATCTGTTTAATAGAGACGGTCAGCTCTCCCGATAATGCGGCCGCCGATAAGCAGCGGCATTTCGAGTGCCGCAAAATGATCGATCCGCACCACGTGAATACAATCATCTTCACGACGTTTTGCGCCTTTTTTGCACATCGTCCGGACGCGAAACTGGAATTGAAGAAACCAAGCTGCTCGCAAAGCAAATTGCGGATGCTCTCAAGGGGGTGGGACTGCAGATTGCCGCCGCCGATCCGGCGAGTGTGACTGGCTTCTATGCTGCTGGCGATCGTCTGGCGCTCATGTCCGCAATTCTTGCTGACCGGAGATCGGCTGTCGTTCAGCTGGTTCGTTCTTGGCGCTCAACCCCGTTGGTCCTCAATCGTAGTCCCCCATTTCGTCTCGCTTGGCGAAGATCCGATCACGCTCTCACCCGTGGCGAGTGCGCTCTGTGAATGGAATGCACCGCTGGAGCCCATCATTAGGAACAACTCAAAAAACCGTGAGTTCGATTACAACAAATCCGAAAAGCGAGAGAGGGTGATGCGATGACGCGGTCCGTGGAGGAATTAAGACGTGAGTCCGAGCGAAGTCGCGCTCAGTTGGCAGCTACGGTCGATCGGCTGAAAGAGCAGGTCTCGGAGACGGCCGAGGACATCCGCCACAAGGTGTCGCCGCAGCACATCAAGTCGGAAGTATCCGACTATGTCACCCACACGACAAAGAGCTGGGTCGACGGACTGAAACAGCAGATCATGGACAACCCTATGCGGGCCGTGGCCGCCGGGACGGCCGTAGCGGTTCCACTTCTGCGCTTCGCGCGCGGTGTCCCCTTGCCGCTTTTAATGATCGGTGCCGGCTTGGCGCTCACCTCGAAAAGCGTGCGAGACCGCGCCGCCGAGGTTTCCGGCCCCGCAATGGAGAAGGCGGGCGAGGTTTTCGAGGACATGGCGGGCCGTGCGCGCGCCATGCAAGGCGATTTCACGGATCAACTATCTTCCGCCGGTAATCAGGCCGCCAGCATGGCCAATATCGCGCAAGATTCGACTGCCGGTCTCGCGGCGGATTTGCGAGCACGGGCCACCCAGGCCGCCGATACGATTGGCGAGAAGCTTAAGAGCGGGGTGGATGCCGCGAAGGACAGTGCCTCCGCAGCGAAGGACGCCGCCGGCAGAGCGCCCCAACAAGCTCGCGCGATTATCAGCGATAATGCAGCGTTGATCGCCGGCCTTGGGGTGGCGATCGGAGCCGTCGTCGCAGCCGCCCTTCCGGAAACCAAGGTTGAAGCGAAGGCAATGGGCCAGGCGAGCGACGGCGTGAAGCGGGCCGCCGCCGAGGCCGCTCAATCCGGATTGGACGCGGCAAAAGATGCCGCAGTGTCGGCAGCCGACGCGGCAACAAACAGAGTCGCCGAGGCCGGTCTCGGTGAGCATGCCAGCCGCATGACTCAGAACCTCGCTGACTCGCTCAAGACAGCCGCCGACGACGTCGTTGGAGCCGCTTTCAATTCTTCCCGCAATTCCAATACCTGAAGGAACGCACCATGAGCGATCTAGACCTGAGCAGAGGCACGAACTCGAATGAAGATCGGAACGCGGGTTCTCCCAAGAACCTGAAGGACCAAATGGCGGAGGCTGGAGCGACTGTAAAGCAGCGGGCCGAGGAGGCCTTTCAGGCAACGGCTGACGTCGCCCAGGACAAGTTCAAGGAAGCGGGGGATGCGGCCAAGGACCTCGCTTCGGGGACCATGGACCAGATTCGCGGCCAGGCACGCGAGCAGCAGCGGTCTGGAGCCGAGTTCATTGAGCGACTGGCCGGCAATGTTCGGGAAGCGGCTCGCGCCTTCGAGAGCGACGTGCCTTTTGCCGCCCGCGGCATCAACTCCGCCGCGGACTATGTTGAAGATACCGCCGAGAAGATCCGCAACGGCAGCTTCCGCGATCTCCTCGACGGCGCAACCGATTTCGCGAAGCGTCAGCCAGCCGCTTTCCTTGGCATCTCGGTGCTCGCCGGTTTCGCCGCCGTCCGCTTCTTGAAGGCCTCCGGCGGTGACTCGCCTTCATCGCGACCTGGAATGAAAAGTGGAACGTCTTCGGCCCAGGGCGACGAATGGCGCGGAACCACGTCTTCCACCAAAACCGGTCACGCATCCACGCAGGGCTCATCGGCATCCGGCAACAATCCGCAGCGGACCACATCCTTCAAAGGCGGCAGCGTGTCATGACCATTCAGCATGATATCAAGACAAGCCAGAACGATCTTCGGACCATCTCCACGCTGGCAACCGACGCGATGGGTCAGTTCGCCAAGCTGTTCCAGAACGAGATCGACTTGGCCAAGGCTGAACTCAGCGACAGAGTGCAGAAGATAACGGGAGCCGCAGGCCTCCTTGCCGGTGGCGCTCTCCTGGTGATCCCCGCCATTGTGATGGCGCTGTTCGCGCTGTCGGCGGCGCTGATCTCCGCGGGATGGTCGCAACCGCTTTCCTACCTGACATCCGCGATTGTCGCTGGAGCCATTGCGGGCGTGCTGTTTGCAGTCGGCATCAACCGGCTGGATGCCCGTAATCTTGCGCCACGGGAGACCATCCGGCAGCTGGAAAAGGACAAGGACACTGTGAAGGGAATGGTCCGATGAGCAGCACGCAAACTGGCTTTTTCGATAATCTGGTCGCAGCCGCCAAGGAAAATCCCCTTGCCGCAGTCCTTATTGGGGGCGGCGCGCTGTGGCTTATGGCTGGTGACGACAGGATCAAGGGCGCGGCTCGGTCCACGGCGGCTGCCGCCTCCGGTGTGGTCGATAGCGGAGTGAGCACGATGCGGAGTACGGCATCGGCGCTCCAGCGCACTGCGGCGCCTCCCACGGCGCCCGAAATGGATCACGAAGGGTCACTCGACGGCGGCGGTACGGTACGGTCAGCCAAGGGCGCCGCATCCGGCATTCTGTCAGAGACCGCCGACAAGATGAGGGCCCAGTTCGAGGGCGGAGTAGAGATGGTGCGGGATGGTTTCGCCAAAGTGGGCGACCAGGTTCCGGGTGGCGAAGCCGTCTCAAAAGCAAAGTCGTCGTTGTCTGATGTGCTCGAAAGGCAGCCGCTTGTGATTGGCGTGGTCGGGTTGGCCATCGGCGCCGCTGTCGCAGGGGCATTCAAAACCACCGACATCGAGAATGAGTATGTCGGAGAGACCAGCGATGCTATGAAGGCCGACCTGAACAGCCGCGTCGGTGCAGTGTCGCAGGCGTTGCGCGAAAACTCCGACACGCTGTTAGCAGAGGTTTCCGATACTGGCGGCGAGGCTCTGGATCGGATCAGGCAGACCGGGATGGATGCAGTCGGAGCAGCCCGTGAAAGGGCCAAGTCGCCCTAATGCTGTGACCATCGAAGAGTCGTCGCGACGTCCGCGGCGACTCTTCCGAATCATTCCGCGTGTCGACCAGAAGAAGTGCGACCGTTGTGGCTGTTGCAAGCGATCTCACGGGATTTTTCATCGCGAAGCCCAAGTGTCAGGCTGCGCTGACGGCGGCGCACTCGGCGGCGAGGAATTGCCGCTCGAATGCTTCCGCCGGCATCGGGCGGCCGAAGAAATAGCCCTGCCCTTCCTCGCATCCCATGCTCACCAGGAAATCGGCCGTGGCGCGATTCTCGATGCCTTCAGCCACGACCGTGAGGCCGAGCTGCTTGCTGAGGCCGATGGTCGACCCCACGATCGCGGCATCGTCGGAATGCGCCAGCAGATCGAGCACAAACGACCGGTCGATCTTGAGCCCGTCGAGCGGAAACTTCTTCAGATAGCTCAGGCTCGCATAGCCAGTACCGAAATCGTCGAACAAAATTCGGACGCCGAGCTGCTGGATCCGCTTGAACATGTCGAGCACGCGGCTTTCGTCGTGGAGCAGGATGTCTTCAGTGACCTCGATCTCGAGCAGCGACGGCGTCAGCCCCGTTGCGTCCAGAAGCGTCGCAACCGAATGCGCGAGATCGCCGGAGTGGAGCTGCGAGGGCGACAGGTTGATCGCGACGCGCACAGGGTCGCCAGACAATTCCCAGGTGCGTGCCTGCCGGCAGGCGGTCTCCATCACCCAATTTCCGATCCGCTCGGACAGCTCCGAGGTGTTGACCACCGGCATGAACTCTCCAGGCGAGACGTAACCGCGCACGGGATGCCGCCAACGGATGAGCGCTTCGGCGCCGACCAGGCTGGCGTCGATCAGGCGAACCTGGGGCTGGTAGAACAGCTCGAACTCGCCGCGATCCGCGGCAAGCGCCAATTCGCTCTCCAGCGTCAGCCGGTTCTCCAACTCCTGCCTGATCGCGCTCTCGAAGATCACATGGCTGCCGCGCCGCGTCAGCTTTGCCTTGGTCAGCGCGAGATGGCCATTGCTCAGGAGTTCGTCCGCATTGTGCCCGCCTTCCGGATGGACGGCGACGCCAATGCTGATCCTGACACGATGCTGCCGCGTTACGGTTGCAAGCGGCGCTTCGAACGCGCGCGCAATTCGCTCGGCGAACTCTGCGATCGGCTCGGCGCCATCTGAGCTTTCGCGCGCAATGGCGAATTCGTCTCCGCTAAGCCGGGCAACGATAGCACCATCCCCAGCCTGGTCCTTCAGGCGAATGGCGACCGCTTGCAGCACGAGATCTCCAACGGAATGACCCAGCATGTCGTTGATGCTCTGGAAGCCGTCGAGCCCGATCACGAGCAGCGCGATCTCGCGAGAGCGCCGAGGTGCATCCACAATCATGCCCACCAGGCCGGCATGCAGCGTGTTGCGGTTGGCAAGGCCGGTCAGCGCGTCGTATTCGGCGAGATATCTGACGCGTTCGGCCTCCCGCTTGCGGACCGAGATGTCGCGCAGGATGGCTCCGTACTGGAATCCATCCGTTCCCTGCCAGCCGGAGAAGCTCGCCTCGACGGGAAAAGTTTCACCGTTCTTGCGCCGCCCTTCGAACTCGACGACGACCGCCCCGCCGGGTGCGAGGAGGGCCTGGCGTGCGGCGTCGCGCGTGGACGGCCTCGCCTCACCGTTCACCGGCACGGCGCACAGCGTTTCGAACGGGCGGCCGATGATCTCGGCAGGCATATAGCCGAAGATCGCACTGGCGCCGGGATTCCACACCGTGATCAGTTGATCCTCGTCGGTGCAGACGAGGCCATCGCCGAGCGACATCGCGATACGATGAAAGCGGCTTTCGGCGATACGCCCCATGAGACTGCGAAAATCAATTTCGTCCAGTGCGATCGCCGTCAGATAAGCGACAATCGCGATGTGGAACAGCGATGTGTCGATGATGAAGGGCCATCTTGCCTGCACGAGGACGGCGACCAGCTCGCAGGCTGCTCCGGCCGAGATCAGAATTGCGACGCGCATTCCCGGTGCGAAACGGCGCCACGAATACATCATCAGCAGGCAGATCACACCGAGACCCAGGATCATGCCGATATCGGAGGTCCAGCGCAGCATCCGGTTCTGGAGGATCGATTCTGCCGCCAGCGCCTGGAGAATGGGTCCCGGGACGATGCGGCCGTTTGGAACGCTGAGCCGGTCACCAAGTTCGAGCGCCGTCGCACCAACGATGATCTTCTTGTCTCTCAGCTTGTCCAGAGTGGCGGTATCGCCCCGGAGCACGTCGACATAGGAGACACTCGGGACGGAGCCCGCCCGAATACTGAAATCGATCAGGAAAGGCGGCCGCCGATTGGCGTCCTGCCCGGCCAGCACGACGGCCATCGACGGCATCAAGGCGTCGCCAAGCTTCTCGCCGAACGGATAGCGGCGAACGAGCCCGTCGGATTCGATCGCGACGTTGACGAGTGCCGGCCACGACTGGTTGCTGAACGGCTTGAGGGGACGATTGATATGGGGCACGCCGCCATTCGGCGTCGGCTGCTTGAAGGACGGCAGGATCGTCGAGCCGCCGGCCTCCCGAAGCGCGGTGACCAACGCCTCGTCGGAGGCCGCATCGGATGGCGTGCTGAAATCGACGTCGAAGGCGACGTCCTGCGCTCCCGCCGCCGCCAGCCTGTGCAGCAGTTCCGCATGCAACCGGCGCGGCCAGGGCCACACCCCGATCTGGTCGATCGAGGGCGCGTCGATGCCGACCACGACGACATTGCCGCTCGCAGCACGCGATTGCCATGCGAACCGCAGGTCGGTCAGCGCGTTGCGAAGCGAAGCGTGCCACCCCGTGGACAGCACCACCGCGAGCGCGGTCACGACAAGAACATGCGGCCGGTAGCGTTTCACCCGATCCTCCCGCGCACCCGCGTCGGCGGGTGCGCCCCCTCATCCCCTAGGACATCGCCTTAGTGCTTGTTGTGGCCGTAGGCATTGCCATGACCATTGCTGCCGTTGCCGCCGCCATTCCCGTTGCCGTTGCCGTTGTTGCCCTTGCCGTTACCGGTGGCACTGTTGCCGTTGCCGTTGCCGTTGTTGTCCTTGTTGCCGTTGCCGGAATTCCCGTTGCCGGAATTGCCGTTGCCGCCGGACTTGCCGCTGCTGGTCCCGGAGCTGTCGCTGGATGACCCGGCTGTCGCCGCGGCTATTGCCGCGCTCGCACCCGTCGAGCTGGTGCTGCCAGCGGTCACGCCGCTGCTTGTCGTGACCGCTGTCTGGACGGCGCCGTTGGATGATGTCGTGCTCGCCTTCGTATCGCCCCAGACCGTTTCGGTGCTGGCGTTCGCGTTGCGCACCTGTCCGGGAGCAACGGCGCCATGGGCGAGACCATTCGTGACCTTGTGGAAGTTCAGCTTGACCTCGCCGAGCGAGCTCGAGATGCGCACGACGCCAGCCTTGGAGCCGCCGGCCTTGGAAAGGTGACCTCCTGCGGCCTGATGCGATGGCTTCGGCGCGGCGGCCGCCTTCGTACCCTTGTCGATCGGACCGAGCGCATGGATCGCGTGGCCGTTCGCGGCGTTGCGCGGGGCGGACAGGCCCGATTTCGGCACGGGGACGCGCTCGATCGTCGAGGCGCGCGGCTTGCCATGCTCGATCGGATTGAACGTCCCGGCGCCGCTCAGGCTGAGGCCGGGCTTGCCGTGCGCGAAGACGGTGGCGGCTTGTCCCGGCAGCACCTGGGCGATCTGTCCCGTCTTGAAATCGGAGACCTCGACCTGGCCGCGGAGCACGCCGACCTTGGTGCTGCCCGCGCCCACGGTGACGCTGAACTGCGTGCCCTTGACCACGGCGGCGAGATAGGGCGTCTCGACCTCGAAATGCTTGACGTTGCGCTTTTCGACCTCGAGCAGGATCGAACCTGCCTGCTGGATGATGGTGGTCGAGAGACCCTCCTTGCTCTCGGTCGGCAAGCCGACCACCGAGTTGGGAGAGATCAGGATGGTTTCCTCGCCGCGGACGAGCAGGACGCGCCCGTTACGTCCGGTGCGAATGGTATCGCCGGGCTTGAGCGCCTCCTGCTGCGTCAACGATATTTGCTGGGCGCCGTTGGTGGCGACCCAGACCTCGCCGGTGGCCTTGCCGACCGACCAGACGCCATCGTCCGCGGCGGATGCGCCGGAGGCCGATCCCAGGATCAGCGCAGCCACGACGGCGCGCCGCATTCCAATTTTGCCCAGCATGACGATTCCTCAGTCCGCGTTACAGCCGATCTGAGGGGTATCCGAAATCACTCAACATAGGATTAGCGGAAAGCGGATAGCGGAGCCGTCGCATTAACGGTTCATTGACCATAAAAAACTATGAAAAATCATGCGGCTAACGAATTCTTACCGTCTCACGGGCACTTCTCCGTCAAACTACGGGGAAAGACTCGTTGCGCGCGTTGAGAAACGGCATCTCCTTACCGCATTGGTGCTGTTGGTGCCGACTTTTGCGGGAGTTTCCCCCGCTTTCGCACAACAGGCGAACCAGCCGGGCTTCGATCCGCGCCAGCCCGAGAAATATTTTGAAAACCAAGCCGAGCGGGAATCGCTGGGCCGTCCTCCGGTCAGGCGACCGACAGTCGGCCAGCCCAATACCGGCGGCGATACCAAGCCGCAGTTCGTGCTGCGCAGCATCCAAGTCAGCGGAGCCCAGGCCGTCTCCCCCGATCGCATCGCCGCGGTCTACCAGCCCTATGTCGGCAAGAAGGTTTCGCAAGCGGATCTCGCCGTGATTGCCGGCGCGATCAGCGATCTCTACCGCGCCGATGGATTTCACCTGAGCCGGGCGATCGTGCCGCCGCAGGACATTGCCGACGGCCTGGTCCGGATTCAGGTGGTCGAAGGCGCCATCGTGCAGGCCGAGTTGAAAGGCGACGGCGCCGAGCAGTTCGGCGTGAGACCGATGCTTGGGCCCGTTCTGGCGGAGCAACCGTCACGCCTGGCAACGCTGGAACGTCAACTTTTCCTCATCAACGGCAGGCCGGGCGTCAGGATCACCGATACTGCGCTGGAGGAGATCGGCGGTTCGACCGGCCGCTTCCGCCTCATCGTCTATTTGAAGACCTGGCACGTCTTCTCGTCGTTCGGCCTGGACAATCTCGGCTCGTCCTCAGTCGGCCCGTGGCAGACCTACGCGACCGGCGCGTTCAACTCCTACCTCACGCCCGGCGACACGCTGGCCGTCAATCTATCCACCATTGCCAACGACCCGCGCGAGCTCGGCTTCGCACGGCTGTCCTATGACGCGCCCGTCGGCGTCGACGGCGTGCGTCTCGGCGGGTCCGTCCTGTACAGCGCGGTGCGGCCGGGCGATGCCCGCCGCCTCGACAGCGACATCACCACGACCGAAGCGTTCGAGCTGCGTGCCAGCATCGTCCCGTTGCAGTCGCAATCCTCCTCGCTGACCCTGACTGCGGCGACGACCTTCAGCAATGTGTCCGAACATGACCTTTACGGCCCTTGGTACAACGACCACATCAGGACCGCGAGCCTGAGCGCCGATTACCGGGTCCAGGATCATTTCGGCGGCACCAATTTCGCGACGCTGTCCTATCGACAGGGCCTCGACATTTTCGGCGCCTCGCATTTCGACGATGATCTTTTGTCG
Organism: Bradyrhizobium sp. 21; assembly: GCF_023073335.1. Taxonomy (GTDB): domain Bacteria; phylum Pseudomonadota; class Alphaproteobacteria; order Rhizobiales; family Xanthobacteraceae; genus Bradyrhizobium. The sequence continues at coordinate 41,655 of NZ_JADPJG010000031.1, read as the reverse complement.
CGTGACGGTGCGTCATCGAACTTCTCGGTGCTGAACCTCTGGTTCACGCGCTACCAGACATTCAATGACATTTGGTCGTTCAAGCTCTCCGCTGCGAGCCAGACGGCGTCGCGGCCGCTGTTCACCTCGCAGCAATTCTATCTCGGCGGCGCTGCCTTCGGCCGGGGCTATGGCGCGGCTGAGATCAGCGGCGACAACGGTCTTGCCGGCTCACTCGAACTGCGCTTCGACCAGAAGCTCAATTTCCGCTACTGGACCGGCTATCAGCTTTACGCCTTTGGCGACGCCGGCGCAGTCTGGAACGACGGTTACCGCCTGAACGACGGCTTGGCGTTGACCTCTGCCGGGGCGGGCGTGCGATTCTTTCTGCCGGACGATTTCCAGGCCGATCTCGGCGTGGCCGTCCCGTTGAGCTACCGGGCGCCCGACAACGAGCGCCGCAGCCCGCGCTTCCTGTTCACACTGTCGAGCGCATTCCGGCTCTGCCCCGAACGCGGCAAGGGCGGCTGCCTCTAGCCGAGCGGCCTTCTTCGCTGCATGCCTTGCGGCCCTTTTGCGGCCCTCCTCACAGACTTGCCTAAATTTAATCCCGTAGCCTGCTCACGATCGCTCGATCCGGGAGCTTCCGATGACCATGTTCAGCCGATAGTGATTTGAGACCGGTCCATGAAAAGGGTGTTTGCAGTTCTGGCGTTTCTTTGCGTGATCGGCGTCGGCCAGTATTTCGTCGTCAGCCGGTTCGCGATCCGCCATGAGGTTTTGACCCTGTTCGACGCCTCGCGCCAGCGGCCGATTACGATCGAGGTCGCGGTGCGGCGCGACTACGAGACCAAGGCCAATCTCGGCCTGTGGAAGCTTCCGCTTGCCATCATCAGCAACGGCAACACCGTCAAGGCCACCGAGTATTCCTTCCTCGCCAACGTGCTCGCGGCGCGCGGCTATCTCGTTGCCAGCATCCAGCAGGACCTGCCCAGCGATCCGCCACTGATGACCCATGTCGGCCAGCAATATGTCGGCCGGCGCGAGGTCTACATACGCTGCGAGGCCAATATCCTCTTCACCCTGGGCGAACTGAAGAAACGGCAGGAGAACACCGACTACGACCACGTCACTCTCGTTGGGCATTCCAATGGCGGCGACGTCTCCATGTATGTCGCCCATCAGCATCCGGAGCTGGTGTCGAAAGTGATCACGCTCGACAATCTGCGCGTGCCCTTCGTACTCAGCGACAACATGAAGATCCTGTCGTTTCGCTCCAAGGATCCGCATTTCCAGACCGATCCCGGCGTGCTTCCAACACCTGAGGAGGCGAAGGCGCTTGGCATCGACATCGTCCATACCGGCGCGCAGCACACCGAGATGAGCGATCGCGGTCCCGACGCGGTCAAGGAGAAAATCCAGGCGACACTCGACCGCTTCCTGCGTGACAGTGCCAGCAGCGCGCTCGCGCCGGCCGATACGAGAAGCCCGATGATCATGAACCCCGGCGACTATTAGCCGCGACTCCTTTGCGGCAGATCAAGGCTGGCCCAGGCCGGCCACGATAGGAAGGACCTCACCATTTCGGAGAGGCACGTGTCGCACTCCATCGAAAGCCCAGATACGAAAAGTCTTGATACGGCAAGCTTTGGCCTGCCCGCGGCAAGGATGCCGAGATTCGCGCGGCATCTCTATCGTTCGGCCCGCAGGCTGCTGCGATCGATCATCGTCCGCATCGACCTCTTGCAATTTCCGGGCTCGTGTTGCGGATGAGCACGGCTTCGCGCGAGTGCCACAAAATGCTGATCCCTGCCGGAGGACCGACAGGGATCAGCAGATTTGGGCACAGCCTACACACCAGCGATCAAGACTTGCCCTTGCCCGGCTGCATGAGACTGCCGGTCATCTGGCGCATGTGGTCTCCGGCGCTGGTGAACTGGCTGCGCAGGAAATCCGATTGGATTCGCATCGCCTCCTGAAGGTCGGTGGCATGAACGAGCTTGCGAGCATGCTCGAATGCCGACTTCATGTTCTGCTCCGTGAAAGCGAGCGCCTGCTTCGACACCTCCGCCCCCGCGCCCGGAACGGTCGTCATCGATTTGGTGGCGGCTTCGAAAAACATGCCGAATGCCTTTTCCGCCTGGTCAATCGTCTTCTCGGCCAGGTCGCGCAGTTCGGCCGGAACTTCGAGCTTCGGTTCGATCATGGTCGCACTCCTCCCTTTTTCTGAACTGAATACCACACTTGCCGGATCGCCTTCCAGCGTCCAGCCGGGGCAAACGTCGCCGGGCGGCCGCTTCCGGCAGGAAAACGAAGGTCAAGGCTTGAGGCCGGCGCGCAGCCAGGCTTAAGAGAGGGGGGGGGCGGGAAGGGTTTCTTCGATGGCGAGGTCTTCGACCAGTTTGATGACCTCGAAACGCTGCCGGGGCGCGAGCTTCAGAAACGCACGGAGCAGGCGCAGGCTTTCAACGGTGCTGCTTGCCGGCGCGCCGAGCTTGAGGTGCAGTTCAGCCGCGAAATTGAGGTTTTTCATCTCGCACCTATGACAAGCATCGGCCTACGTGATCCGACATCGAGGTCCCAACTCGAGAACCGAACGCCATAACCGGATGCCATGGCGACGGCGAGCTCTCGGCCGGGGAGCCCCGGCGGGTTAGCACACTGAGCAACATGTCCGAACGGACAGCCCCAACCGAACAGGTTGCAATTATGCCAAGGAACAACCCCTCCGGCAAGCCCGACGGTTGACGTAGCGATGCTTCGTCTGCATCGCGCTACGGCAATTCCGGATAACAGGAATATGGCCCGCCGTCACCCACCTGCGTCAAGAAGCGTCAACAATCACGTGTCCCGGCCTCGATCGCAGTCAATCGGCGCTGCATCTGCCTTGTTTCAGATGTGAATGGACATTGGCGGGCGCCAACTAGTGCTTCTTCAGCGTATACACGTAATTGTTGAGTCCGATCTCGGCGGTTGTATCGTCGACGAAATGAACGTCGATCTCACAGCCGGTCTCCAGCGTCCGGATCGGGGCATCTGCGAAGCCGAGCGAGGCGGCAAGCGCCTTGGGATCGACCTTTTTGTCGGCACGCCGCATCTCGTCGAATGCACCCTGGAAGATCATGGCGGGGCCATAATCCGTGACCTTGTACTGCGGCCTTCCGCAGGCAAGGGGACCGGGTCCTGAAATCTCTCTCGGCTTGAAGGCAACCGCCTTTCCCATCAGCCGCGCCCGCTCGGTGTCGTCAGGCTTGCGTTGCGGATCGGCCCATGGCGCCGCCACGGCGCTCGTGAAGGTCCAGTTGCCGATGTAGAACGGATCGGCAGCCATGGCGGTGTCTGCTGCGCCAAGAGACATGAGGACGCAAACTGTGCCGGTGAATTTCATCTGATCCGTCCCCTCGAGCTGTTGGAATTGGACGCGGCTCTTCGCATCAGGGTTCATCGGGCGGCCAGCCGTGAACCGGTGTTGAGGCGCGAACGACAAAGCGGTTGCGAAACAGTCACGCAGATCGCGGGCGCCATGGCCGATAGGCTGATCGATTCGGGCGCGCGCCAGCACCAAAGGACGACGGCATGCTTTCTCGCTGCGATCTCATCAAGGGCGCCGCAGTCGCGCTTCTCACCCTCTCGATACAAGGCGCATGGGCGCAGGAGACCAGGATGAACCTGTTCAAGATCGTCACCATCAAGGACGAAATCGTCGTCGGATTGTCGGCGGAGGAGCTTCAGGCGCTCGGCGGCAATGATGCAAGCGCGATTGCACACGCTCTCGTGCAGAAGGGTGATCTCACCGTCTGGCAATACAACGTGCATCGCGGTCCGAACGGGGAATTGCAGCAGGCGCCGACTGCCAGGATCGGGCTCTTGGCCAACGCCTCGCTCCGCGTCGAGCCCTACACCACGCCCTACCAGATCCTGCCGCATCCCTGAGCAGCAGACTGGCACGGCGGCGACCGAGACCGCACGAGCGCCGTTGTCATCTGCGCTGCCCTGCACGCAGTGTCCCCGTTTCCGTCGCAAAGCCATAGATCAGCGCCAACCGGTCCAGGCATTCACGAAAACGCCGCGCAAAATAGTCGTTCCAGCGCTGGGTACGGACGGCGCGACGCTGGCCGATCTCGTCCATGGTCAGGCCCAGCACCAACACGTCGTGTACCAGCGCGGCGCCGTCGGTGCCGAGTTCGCGCTCGACCCGGTTCAGCCGCAGCACCGCCTGGCGCTGGCTCTCGGTGACGGGCTCTCGCGTGCGCGCGCCATCGACATATTCGCGGGTCGGATCCATCGCCTGGGGGCCCCGCTCGGCCCTCTCCCAATCGTTCTGGAAGGCGCGTCCGCCGCGATATTGCGCCTCGTCGATCTGATGGTGGGCGTGCAGCCGGCCGAGCGGATCGCTGCGGACCGACCGCACGGCCATGATCTTCTCTCCGGGGTCGAGCGCCAGCGGATTGTCGACCTCGACTTCCGCCACCTCCGCATTGAACGGCACCTCGCGCGAGCGCCGGTCGTGGATCTTCGTCAACTTATAGGACTTGTTGCGTCGGGCACGCGCCACTCGGATACTCCTTGCGAAATTGACGATCGAACGGGTGACCGTGAGGTCAGGCTGCAGAGACCAGCCTCAGCACGACGGGACCGGCAAGGCGGGCGGCCCCAGCTCCAGCGCGGCACGTCAGGCGCGCATGCGGCGCGCAATAGCTCGAGCCGGGCTGGCGCGGATGGCCGCAGAAGGTAATCGCCTCCCCGTCCTTGTCGCCGCCGTAGGGATAGCGGCAGTCGTCGCGAGCGAGTTCGACCAACGGGACCAGGCGCGGCTGGACGCCGACGCAGCGCAACTTGACCGGCGCGGCCGGCTTCAGCGCGGATTTCGGCGGCAGGTTCAGTGACGCAGGACGGTGCGGGAGGATGAGACAGGCTCCAGACGGCGACGTCGGCACGATCGACGGACTCGTCACCCGCACCTGCACGATCAGCCCGAGCCGTTTGGCGCGGCCGGCCACAGCGTTGCGCGTGTAAGCCGTTCCAAACCTTGCGTTAATCTGTCTTCCGATGTCCGCGTAAGACATCCCCTTGAGAAAATAGTCGCGAAGCGCGTCGGAGTGCTCCGACGGCCAATGGCCCGGTTCCATATTGCTGTCCTGTGATATGCCCCCTCCGATCGCACGATCGCGAGGCGGAGTTCACATTCCGGTATTCCGAAGTTGGTGTCAAGCAATATTTCTGATATTCATAATTGCATCAATTCCGAATTTCGGATTACAAGAGGCGGAACGATGGACAATCGAGGGAATCACCATGTTGGACGCGGCAATGATCGAGCGGGGCCTGGAAAAGACGGGCAAGAGCAAGGGCGGCCTGGCAGCAGCCATGGGCGTGCGGCCCGGCGCGGTCTCGGAGATCCTCGGCGGCGAACGCCTGGTGAAGGCCTCGGAAATCATTCCGATCATGGAATATCTCGAGCTCAATCTTGCGCCGATCATGGGCCGCGTCGGCGCGGGTGCCGTGATCGAGCCGGATTATGAGCAGGTTCCCCCGGAGGGTCTCGGCGACATCGCGCTGCCCTTCCCGATCATGGAAGAGACCATCGCATTCGAGATCGTGGGCGATTCGATGCTGCCCAAATACGAGAGCGGCGACGTGATCGTGGTCTACAAGGACCAGCGCCACCCGCTGTCGAGCTTCTACGGCGAAGAGGCCGTGGTTCGGCTCAAGACCGGCGAGCGCTATCTGAAGACCATCGAGCGGGGCAAATCCCCCTCCGTCGTCAATCTCAGCAGCTTCAATGCCAAGCAGATCGTCGGCGTGAAACTGGAGTGGGTCGGCGAGATCTGCCTGTCCATGCCCAAGGGCCAGCTCGAGCGGCTGCGCGCCAAGTCGGCGCGCCCTCGCAAGAAGAGCAAGTAGGCTAACTTCCGGTTTTTCGAAGTACAGCTTGACTTAATTCCGTTTTTCGGAAATACTCTGCCGTGCCCGACCGTCGGGGAACGGCAGGATCGTTTCATGCAGTATTTCGTCGTGATGATCGACTATGGGCGGCGCGGCCGCGAGGCGGTCGTCGACCCTGAAATCACCCGGCGCGAGGTCATCTCCCGCGTCGCGTCAGGTGAATATCGAAACATCTCGTTCATCCAGGAAATCGTGGAGAATTCGGTCGAAGACGTGACCGAGGCGATCCTCGCTGAGGCTGCCCTGCCCCGGATCCCGCCCGAAGACGTCGACCTCCAGGCGATCCGGCTCGATCACGTCCGTGATCTGTGCAAGCACGAGCGGACGTGACGCAGGCCTAGAACCCAGTTCCGATGGAGTCGGAACTGGGTTCTAGATTCTCGTTTTGACCCGTTTTCTTTACGCGAACCGTATCCACTTCGCTTGAAAACGCTCTGGCAGGCCTGCGCCACAGCCCGGTCCGAGATCACACCGTGAGGACGGTCGATCCGGTGGTCTTGCGCGCGGCGAGATCGGCATGCGCCTTGGCGGCGTCCTTCAGTGGATAGGTCTGGTGCACCTCGATCTTGACCGCGCCGGACTTGACGACGTCGAACAGCTCGCCCGCCATCGCGACCAGGCTTTCACGCTTGGCGGCGTAGGTGAACAGCGTCGGCCGGGTGACGTAGAGCGAGCCCTTCTGCGCGAGCAAGCCGAGATTGAGCGGCTCGACGGCGCCGGAGGACGCGCCGAACAGCGCGGCGACGCCGAGCGGCGCGAGGCAGTCGAGCGACTTCAGGAACGTGTCCTTGCCCACGGAATCATAGACCACCGGCACCTTCTTGCCGCCGGTGATCTCGTCGACGCGCTTCACGAAATCCTCGCGCGTGTAGATGATGACGTGGTCGCAGCCATGCGCCTTGGCGAGCTTGGCTTTCTCCTCGTTGCTGACGGTGCCGATCACGGTCGCGCCGAGATGTTTCGCCCACTGACTCAGGATCAGGCCAACGCCCCCGGCGGCCGCATGGAGCAGGATGGTGTCGCCGGCCTTCACGCGATAGGTCTGCCGGATCAGATATTGCGTGGTGAGCCCCTTCAGCATCATCGCCGCCGCGGTCTTGTCGTCGACACCGTCGGGCAGCTTCAATAGCCGGTCCGCCGGGATCAGTCGCGCTTCGGAATAGGCTCCGAGCGGCGAGGCGCCATAGGCGACGCGATCGCCCGGCTTCAGATCGGTGACACCGGGCCCGACTTCCTCGATAATTCCGGCCGCCTCGCTGCCGAGACCGCTCGGCAATTGGGCAGGATAGACGCCAGAGCGATTGTAGATGTCGACGAAGTTGAGACCGACGGCGGTGTGACGGATTCGCGCCTCGCCCGGTCCGGGCTTGCCGACACTGACCTCCTCCCAGACCAGGACTTCCGGACCACCAGTCTGGTGAAAGCGAATGGCATGCGTCATGGGCGTTGCTCCCTTATCGTTGAGGTAAAAGTCCGAAGACCGGATGGGCCTTTTGAAATAGGCAGTTGGTCCGCCTGTTACAGTATGGAAGACGTAACAAGAATGTCACAGCGAACGACAAACCTCCGCCGTTCCATCTCTGTTCGAAAGAGTTGATGTCGGTCTTGGGCCGACCGGCAGTAGCCTTTGCGCGGGGTTTGGTGGTCGCCTGCGAAGGAGAGCCGAGATGCCAGCTTATGTACAGCATCATCAGGATATCGAGATCGCGCCTGTGATTTGCCCCGCGTGCATGGGGTTCCTGCCGATGTATGTGCGCGAGGTCGAACCGCATTGGAGCCTTGCCAAGATCGACTTCGTCTATGAATGCGCCGATTGCGGCGCCGAGGTCAGACAGACCATCCGCAAGCCGGAGCTGCTGCGGCACTGATCGCACGGTCGACCAACCGCAAGTATTGCGCTAAGCGGAAAAACGGCCGCTCGCGCGGGTCTGGTCCTTCCCAAACGAGGCTTGTTCTTTGCCGTGAACGCAGGCAGAACAAGCTCAAGCAAGACCTTTGGGAGCGCCCATTCGTGGCTGAACAGAAGCCCTCGACAGCGATCGAGGCAGTGGAGAGCGGCCTCGCCGCGCAAGGCTATATCGCGAGCCGGCAGATCGCGACGGCCGTCTATTTGTCGCAACAGATCGAGAAGCCGATTCTGGTCGAGGGCCCCGCGGGCGTCGGCAAGACCGAACTCGCCAAGGCGATCGCGGCTTGGCGCGGCATGAAGATGATCCGCCTGCAATGCTATGAAGGCCTCGACGAGGCCAAGGCGCTCTACGAGTGGAAATACGCCAAGCAGCTTCTTTACACCCAGATCCTGAAGGACAAGCTCGGCGAAGTCCTCGGCGGTGCGCAGACGCTGGATGCGGCACTCGACCAGCTCCACGATTTCGGCGACGTGTTCTTCTCCAAGGAATTCGTCGAGCCGCGGCCGCTGCTGCAAGCGCTGGAGCATCCGGGCGGCTGCGTGCTGCTGATCGACGAGATCGACAAGTCGGACGCGGAATTCGAATCGCTGCTGCTGGAAATACTCTCCGACTTCCAGGTCACGATCCCCGAACTCGGCACCGTCTCTGCGATCACGCCGCCGACGGTGATCCTCACCTCCAACAGCGAGCGCGATCTCGGCGACGCCTTGAAGCGGCGCTGCCTGCATCTGCATATCGGCTTCCCCGAGCAGCGGCTCGAGGAGCGCATCGTCGAGAGCCGCGTCCCCAACATCTCGCAGACGCTGCGGCGGCAGATGGTCGGCTTCATCCACGAAATCCGCTCGCTCGACCTCAAGAAGCTGCCCTCGGTCAGTGAGACCATCGACTGGGCGCGCGTGCTGGTGCTGCTGCAGGCTTCCGAGCTCGACACTGACATCGTCAAGGACACGCTCAACGTGCTCCTGAAATACGAGGCCGACATCGAGGCGGCTCAGCCTCAGATTACGACCTTCATTGCCAAGGCAGCACGATCCAACGTCTTCGGTTGACGCCGATGCGCGAGAATATTCATCGTTTCTTCCGTGCGGCACGCGGCGCCGGCGTCCATGTCTCGCCTGCCGAAAGCATCGATGCGATGCGTGCCGTCGCGCAGGTCGGCGTGTCCGACCGAACCATCCTGCGCGATGCGCTGCTTCTGACGCTCGCCAAGTCGCAGGATGAAAAGCTCGCGCTCGGTGACTGTTTTGATCTGTTCTTCAGCCAGCCGGAGCCGCGGCCGGATCAGCCCGAGGTCGACAGGGAGGACGGTTCGCAAGGTACGGATCGGTCGCCCTCCTCCAGTTCGGCCAGCGAAGCGGGCGAAGGTCAGCCTCCCGAGGGATTGGGCCCGCTGGCGCAGATGCTGTTGTCGCAGGATCGCAACGCGATCGCAGCCGCGATCGCCAGCGCCTCAGGTGCGGCCTCCCTGTCCGACATCCGCTACTCCACCCAGCGCGGCATCTTCTCCAGCCGCATCCTCGATGCCATGGGACTCCAGCGGCTGCGCGACGATCTGGACGAGTTGACAGCGACCAACCCGGCCCTGGCCGAGCGGCTTCGCACCGCGCTCGATGCCTTCCGCGAGGCGGTGCGCGACACCGTCGCGCAGGGGCTTGCGCTCTACGCCCGCGAAGAGGCTGAGAACCTCCGCAACGAGATTCTGCGCAACGCGCCGCTTGCCCGCATCGAGCGGCGCCAGGTCGCGGAGATGCGCGCTTTGATCCGTCAGATCGCGCGGCGCCTGCGCGAGCGCTATTCGAAACCACGCAAGCGCCAGCGCCGCGGTCATCTCGACGTTCGCCGCACGCTGCGCCGCAACGCCGCCTGGGGCGGCGTGCCGTTCCTCACCGCATGGAAGCGCAAGCACCGCGACCGGCCGAAGATTGTGGCCCTCTGCGACGTCTCCGGCTCAGTCGCGCAAGTCTCCGATTTTTTCCTGCTCCTGATCCATTCGCTGCACGAGGTGGTCGACGACGTCAGCTCCTTTGCCTTCTCTTCGCATTTGATCGACGTCAGCGACATTCTGGAATCGAAATCGCCGGAAGAGGCGATGGCCGAGATCATGTCCAAGGTCGGCTTCGGCTCCTCCGATTACGGCTCGTCGCTGGTCGATTTCGAGAAAGAGTTTATGAGCACGCTGACACCGCGGACCACGGTGATCGTGCTCGGCGATGCCCGCAGCAACAATCTCGATCCTCGCGCCGACATCCTGCGCCGCATCTCCGAACGTTCGAAGCGTCTGGTGTGGCTCAATCCCGAGGGACGGCTCGCCTGGGGTTTTGGCGACTCGGAAATGCCACGCTACGCGACCTTTTGCAGCATCGTGCGCCAATGCGCCACCGCCCAGCAACTCGAGCGCGCGGTGTCCGATATCGTGGCGACTTACCAGTAAGCGGCGACGGCTCGCGTCAGGCGGCGGTCAGTTCGGCCCGGACCAGATTGCACTCCCCGAAGTGATACGCGATTTCGTCGAGCGCGCGCTGTTCCCATTCCTGGGCCTGCGCGAGCCAGAACATCCGGCGCTCCGAATCCAGCGCGGCGCGCTCACGGCACAGAAATTCCTGTTTGCGAATTTCCACCAGCCTGTTCATGCACTCACACTCCTGTTGTGTGAAGCCAATCCCGCGAATCAGCGTAGCAGAGTTCCAAGCCTCTCGCCTCATGATTTCGATGCACATCGCGACCCAGAATGGGACAGCGACGCTTCCCGTGCGCTGCAGTAGCTCGCGCCGCACAATCAAGCGCAGATCATCAATTAGTGATCCGAGATCCGGGACGATATTCGGCTGTAAATGATCTTGACCGTTGTGACGCAACGATCTGCGGCAATTTGTGAAGAGACGTTCTAGACAGCTCACCGAATTCCCGACTCATTATAGTCGCATGATTTTCATGGGGCGCCGCTAACAGGGGCGCGAACGGACCATTGCTTGAGGCAACATGAACGACGACTTCGACTTCGATCTCTCGACGGACCAGTGGGAGGTTCTGAAAGCGCTTCGCAATCCCGGCTCGCGCGGTCGCCTCACGAAGACCTACGTCGTCCAAGACCTCGTCAAGCTCGGCCTTGTCGTGATCAAGGACGGCGTTCCCGCGATGACGTCTACAGGGCGCAAGGTGCTGGTGCGCGGATCCTGCCGCCTCCTTGACCTGGTGGCCTAGGCTTTTCGCGCCATCCGGACATCTCAAAAGATCTGCGCGGTCACGGCCGCATAAGCGATGAACACCACCCCGAGACCCCAGACCATCGCGGGAATCCGCGTCCGCCGGCCCATCGCGACCTCCAGTGCGATATAGCTCAGCGTCCCCAGCGCCATTCCGTTGATGAGATTGTTGGTCAGCACAGTGACCAGCAGCGTCAGCACGATGGGCACGGCGTTGACCAGATCGTTCATGTCGATGCGCGCGAGGCCCTGCATCATCAGCACGCCGACGAGCACCAACGCGGGTGCGGTTGCTTGCGGTGGAATGATGACGAAGACGGGCCAGAAGAACAAGGCGAGGCAGAAGAATGCCGCGACCGTCAGCGATGTCAGGCCGGTGCGTCCCCCGGCCTGCACGCCGGTGATCGACTCGATATAGGCCGTCACCACCGATGTGCCGAGCAGCGGGCCGACGATGGACGCCGTCGCATCGGTGGCGAAGGCGGCGGTGGCATTCGGGATCGAGCCATCCGGGCGGCGCAGATTGGCGGCACCGGTCACCCCGATCAGCGTTCCCAAGGTCGAGAAGAACTCGGCACACAGGAAGTAGAACAGCAGCGGCAACGCCACGACAAAGTGACTGACGAGGTAGCCGACGTCGAGTGCCATAAAGGTGCTGGTGGGCCAGCGCGGCCATGACAGGATCGCCGACGGCACCGAGGTCACCATTTTGCCGTTAGCGCCGGGAACGAAGAAGCCGATCAAGGTCAGCACGGCGATCGACAGGATCAGTCCGCCGGGAATACGCCGCGCCACCAGGACCGGCGTGAGCAGCAGACCTGCAAGCGTCAGCAGCACCGGCGGGCTGCGCAGCGATCCCATGGCGATATAGGTCGAGGGGTTCTGCACCACGAAGCCTGCACCGCGCAGCGCGATGAACACGATCAGGGTGCCGACCGCGGCCTGGATGCCGATCTTCAACGCTTCGGGAACGTCCCGTGCGATACGCTCGCGCAGCTTCGACAGGCTGAGGATCAGGAACAACACGCCCGTAAAGGCGACCATGGCGAGCGCCCCTTGCCAGGGCATGCCCATCTGCTTGACGATCACATAGGTGAAGATGACGTTGGAGCCCATCGCGGGCGCAACGGCGAGCGGCAGGTTGGCCCAAAGCCCCATCATCACAGAACCGAAGATCGCGGCCAGCGCCGTCGCGCTGACGAGATCGGCACGGTCCATTCCCGCATTGGACATGATCGCCGGGTTCACTGCGATAATATAGGCCATCGCCGCGAACGTGGTCGCACCGGCCATCACCTCGCGGCCAACGCTCGTGCCGCGGTCGGTGAGCCGGAAGATGCGGTCGAGCGCGCCTCCAGCGGCGCTCGATTGCACGGCGGGACCTGACGCAGCCTCGGTGGTCGCCGCCTGCGGCGGAGTCATCTCGTTCATCGCAGTCGCTCCTCTACCAGACCACCGGGTGCGCTTCGCCCGTCTGCACGTTGATGAATCCGAGTGGCGCCTGCTCACAGGGCGCAACCAGCACCCAGCTCCAGGGCGCGCAGGTCAGCGTCGCAAACATCAGACGCTCCGGAAATCCGGGATACCAGCGCGGCCGGAAAGTCGGCTCATACATCCAGTCCACCTTGCGGCCCTCCGCATAGAGCGCCTGCATCTCGGCATCGAGCGCGTGCGCCGATCGACAGCTCATCAATCCGCCGACCTCGAACCGCACGGTGGCGACGAGCTCGCCTTCGCGCACCAGCGCCCAGCCTCCTTGAAGCTCGACCAGCGCGTTCACGGCCTTGGCCATCGCGGCGTCCGACGAGCCGACCACCCAGATGTTGTGCTTGTCGTGCGCGACCGAGCAGGCGACCGCGGTGTCCGGCGTGCGCGGTCCGCAGCCGCGCCAGAACATTTTTGCAACCCGGCCGTCACCGGAGAAGCGATCGACGATGGCAAACTTGGTGACGGCCTCGCCTTCATCGCGCTGCACGGCGCCGTCACGCACCGGCAATTCGAGGGTGTAGAACTCCGGATGCCAATGGAACGGGCGGATCACGGCGGCTTTCATCGTGGTGCGGCCGGGTGCGGCCGGCAGCTCGAAGTCGTCCGGCTGGATCGCGCGCTTGATATTCACCGTCCTGGTCGCCCAATCGGGCCAGGAGATTTCGGGGACCTTGCCCAAATAGCGCTTGCCTTCGGACACCTGCGCGCCGTCGGCCCAGACCTCGGCGATGGTCAATTTGGCCACATCAGAGAGCAGCACGACATCGCCAAAGCGCCCCGGGGCGAGGCTGCCGACGAACGGCGTGATGCGCATGTGCCGCGCGGGATTGATGGTCAGGCACTGGATCGCGACTTCCGGCGCGAGACCGGCTTCGATCGCGACCCGCGCGTTGTGATCGCTGGCGCCGAGCTCGAGCGTATGGCTGGCGCTGCGGTCGTCGGTGGTGAAGGCGATTTGCGACCAGTCCTGCAAACCCTTGGCGAGCAGCCAGGCGACGATCTCGGGCATGGCGTAGACGCGCAACTCGATGAAGAGGCCGCGGGTGAGCTTGTCCCAGGTTTCCTCCGGCGTCTGCACCTCATGGTCGGAGGCGAGCCCGGCCGCGGCAAAAGCGTTGATGGATGGCAGGTCCCGCAGACCGGAGGCATGGCCTTCGACGACCCCGCGGGCCGCGAACGTCGCCTCGATCATGCCCCATAGTCGCTTGTAAGACGGATTGTCGGGATTCCAGACCGCCGGCCAGTCCATGACTTCGTCGAGCCCGGTGACCATCAGGCTCTCGCGCATGAAGCTCGCCTGCTCGTCGTGACCATACCAGCCGCCGCCCCACTCATAGGCCGTGGGCGGCACCGCAGATCCGGGTTGCGGAAAGATTTTCAGCGGCGATCCGCGACGGCGTGCCTCGAACCAGAATTCGAGATTGCGTGCGCCGTTGACATTGGAGAATTCGTGGCTCGCCTCGCACGTCCAGGTATTGCCATGCGGCAGCACCAGCGCCGCCTCCCATTCCGGCGTCAGATGCGAGCTTTCGATATGCTTGTGCACTTCACCGAAGCCTGGCACGGCGGCAAGATCCGGCCGATGCACGCGCTCGCGCACTTCGCCGGGATAGCTGCCGGCCGGCCCGACCCAGGCGATGCGTCGGCCCTTGAAGACGATCTCCTGATCCTCGCTCCAGGTGCGGCTATGTACGTCGAGCAACCTGCCGACCCGCAAGGAGCGATCGGCCGGGCGGCGACCAAGTGCCGTCAGCACCAGGTCCTGGCGGATGCGAACCTCGTCGGCCGCGGTGATCAGGAGATCGTCGGGTATCGCATTCATGGCCTGCCTCAATCTACGCCGGCTCTTTCGCAGCCGCAGTTCGCTTCCGCGGCGATTTGCCAGACTTGCCAGTACGCGCCGCGGCGGCATCGCGCTGACGGACATCTTTTAAAAGTGTAGTGAGCGCCCACTCGATTGCGTCCGCGATCTCGGCGCTGGACATGCCGAAGTCCTCACGCATCGCATTCCAGGCCAGCACGTTGTTGAGATAGGACGCGAGCGCCTCCGCCTGGCGGACCTCCCTGGCGGGGAGATGCCGCACCAGCGGCGCCATCGCCTTGCGATGCTGCTCGATCAGATGGCGCCGGAAGTCGGCGCGCACCCTTCGGCCCGTCCGCGTCGCTGCGATGGCCCGCGCCAGATGCGGATGACGATCAAACCGCTTGCACAACTTGCGGAAGATCTCGGGCAGCTCATCGGGCGAGGCGAAGGGAATATAGCTGAAGACATTGTCCTCGATCCATTCGCCGGCCGCCGCAGACAGCTCCGCACGGGTCTTGAAGTGCCGATAGACGGTTCGCTCGGCCACCTTCGCGCGCCTGGCCACCGCGGCCATGGAGATGTCGTCCGCCGCCTCGTCCTCCAGCGTCTCAACAAAGGCCGCAACGATGCGCTGCCGTGTCATCTCTGCATATTCGTCACGAAGGCTGGCGATATGTCGCTTTGCTGTACTCATGTCATAAGTCTGACATTGGGCGGATTGGAGGGTCAAGCCGAGACTTGAGGCACGGCGCGCCGCAACAATGTGCGTCGGCCTCCTCTGGGGAGCGCCACGGTCCTCTCGCGCACGAGTTTCGCCTGCCGCCTGAAAAATGGACTTTTGCGCGCCGTCAAAATCGGATTTGCTCTGTCGGAAACTGCGCGCAACGGTGCTGCGCGGACGGCAAGGAAGCCGACGATGGGAGCTGATCATGAACGGGCTTGGCGGGTTGAACAAATCGCCTGAGGGCGTCGTCATCGGGCTGGTGCAGTTGCAACTGCCGAACGTCGTGACCCGAGCCGATCTTGCGAAACAGACCGAGCGCATCGTCTGGATGGTCGGCAAGGCCCGCCGCAATCTCTCCACCATGGACCTGGTGGTCTTCCCCGAATATTCGCTGCATGGGCTCTCGATGGACACCAATCCGGAGATCATGTGCCGGCTCGACGGGCCTGAGGTCACCGCCTTCAAGAAGGCTTGCATCGACAACAGGATCTGGGGCTGCTTCTCCATCATGGAGTTCAACCCGCACGGCAACCCCTACAATTCCGGCCTGATCATCGACGACCACGGCGAGATCAAGCTGTACTACCGAAAACTTCATCCCTGGATTCCGGTCGAGCCGTGGGAGCCGGGCGACATCGGCATTCCCGTGATCGAGGGGCCGAACGGTGCGAAGATCGCGCTGATCATCTGCCATGACGGCATGTTCCCGGAGATGGCGCGGGAATGCGCCTACAAGGGCGCGGAGATCATGATCCGCACCGCCGGTTACACCGCGCCGATTCGCGACGCCTGGCGCTTCACCAACCAAGCCAATTCGTTCCAGAACCTGATGGTGACAGCGAACGTCTGCATGTGCGGCTCCGACGGCTCGTTCGACTCCATGGGCGAAGGCATGATCGTCAATTTCGATGGCTCGGTGCTGGCGCACGGCACCACCGGCCGCGCCGACGAGATCATCACCGCCGAGGTACGGCCCGACCTCGTGCGCGAGGCTCGCATCAATTGGGGCGTCGAGAACAACATCTACCAGATCTGGCACCGCGGCTATGTCGCGGTGAAGGGCGGTGCGATGGACTGCCCTTACACCTTCATGCAGGACATGGTCGCGGGCACCTACCGCCTGCCGTGGGAGGACCAGGTCAAGGTCACCGACGGCACCTCCTGCGGCTTCCCGGCACCGACACGGATGTTCGGCAAGACGGCGAAGGCGGCGGAATAGGCCGTTTCCAGCGGAAAACGCGACAATCTGGCACGGGAGTTGCTCCTTCTTGACGTCCAAGACGCGTCAAATCGGGGGAGTTCACCATGTCGACCATTGCCGCGGCCCCGGCCGCCGAGCCCAAGCCGCTTTACACCTCGCTGTTCGTCCAGGTCCTGGCCGCGCTCGTGCTCGGCATCATCCTCGGCATGGCCACTCCGGACTTCGCCGTCAGCCTCAAGATCCTCAGCGACGCCTTCCTGAAGCTGATCTCGATGATCGTGGCCCCGATCGTGTTCTGCGTCGTCGTGCACGGCATTGCCGGCGCCGGCGACCTCAAGAAGGTCGGCCGGGTCGGCGTCAAGGCGCTGCTCTATTTCGAGGTGATGACAACTGTGGCGCTTGTGGTCGGCCTCGTGCTCGCCTACCTCTTCGGCCCCGGCCACGGTATGAACATCGATCCCTCGACGCTCGATGCCAAAGCGCTCAACACCTATGCCGACAACGCCCACAAGCTGCAGGGCGGCGGCATCGGTTCCTTCCTGCTCAACGTGATCCCGACCACCTCGTTCGACGCGCTGTCGCGCAACGACGTCCTCCAGGTGTTGTTCTTCGCCGTGCTGTTTGGCGTCGGTCTCGCGCTCGTCGGCGGCGAGAAGGGCAAGCTCGTGACGTCCATCATCGACGCTGCCTCGACCGTTCTGTTCCGCGTCATGGGGCTTATTGTTCGGATTGCTCCACTTGGCGTGCTCGGCGCGGTCGCCTACACCGTCGGCAAATACGGCGTCGGCTCCTTGAAGCAGCTCGTCTCGCTGGTGATGCTGTTCTACGTCTCGGTCGGCATCTTCGTGCTGGGCGTGCTCGGCAGCGTGATGGCGCTGGCCGGCATTAACATCCTCAAATTCCTCGCCTACCTGCGCGAGGAACTGACCATCGTGCTCGCGACGGCCTCCTCCGACGCAGTGCTGCCGCAGATCATGAAGAAGCTGGAGCGGATGGGCGTCAAGGATTCCGTGGTCGGCCTCGTCATTCCGACCGGCTATTCCTTCAACCTCGACGCCTTCTCGATCTACCTGACGCTCGCCGTCGTCTTCATCGCGCAGGCGACCAACACGCCGTTGTCCTTCGGCGACCTCCTGCTCGTGCTCGGCGTCTCCCTGATCACGTCGAAGGGCGCGCACGGCGTGCCCGGCTCGGCGATCGTGATCCTGGCGGCGACGCTCAACGCGGTGCCGAGTATTCCCGCGATCGGCCTGGTGCTGGTTTTGTCGGTCGACTGGTTCATCGGCATGGCCCGCGCGGTCGGCAACCTCACCGGCAACTGCGTCGCCACCGTGGTGGTGGCCGCCTGGGAAGGCGACCTCGATCGCGCCAAGGCGGCCAAGGTGCTGGAGGGCGGCGAGTTGGTGGACGTGACGGCGGGATAGCGCCGGACGGATCAATCATTCCAATGGAGGAGCGGCGTTCCATACGCCCTCCTCCAGACGGACAGGAAACGCGGAAACCAGGAGTGGGCCACGGCGCCCTTATAGGCCCAGGTGCGATATTTCAGGCCCTGCTCCGAGATCAGTTCCTGATAGCCGCCGTGGACTTCGGTCGCGGTCCGAATGTCCTTCAGAATTCCTTGGGCGCAGGAACGGTAGGTCTCGCTCCCCGAGAATTCATCGTAGTCCAGCATGCGATCCGCGAACTCGACGTTGAACGTCGGCCAGGAGGAACGTCCCTGGTAGGCCGGAGCCGCAATCTTGTGGATCATCTTGTTCCGCGGATTATCCGCGGACACCAGGAAGTGGAACGTGCTGGGGATGCGAAAGCGCGGCTCCGCAATGACCAGATCCGCAGTGGCCGCGAACAGCGCGCGCTCGCTTTCCTCGTTCATATCCCAGAAGCCGCGATGCACGCTGACGAAATCAAGCGCAACCGAGGACGCCGGCGAACCCGTGGCGCCATCGAGGGAATGCCTGATATAGCCGTCTTTGCCGAACAGGCGGAGCAGGTCCTTCTTGTACTGCGCGAGGTCGCGCCCGAACAGCCGCTTCAGCTCGGTCTCCTCGACGACTCCGAGCTGCACGCCCCACACGAACGTCGTGTAGACGCAGGCATTGGTGACGAAACGCCTGCGCTCGGCGCGCGTGTCCGTTGCCGCGGAGCGAGGAGCGCTGGCATCGCACAGCAAATGCCTGGTGCCGTCATCATTGAACGGCTCGAGCTCGCCGGCGAGCTGGAGGATCGCGCGCTTCAGGTCACCGCCGTATTCCGCCAGCAGCAGGCGGCCGGCATGCGCACATTGCGACATCGCCAGATGGGACGACGTCCTCTCCTCGGCGGAGAGCATCTGTTGGAGACCGGCCAAAATGCCGAGCAGCGTATCCGAGGGGCGCGAGAAATAGTTTACGCCGAGGTAGCGGGCGCGTCCCGCCGGGACGATGGTCGTCGTGACGACATCAGCGCGAACCGCCTCCAGCAGCAGGCGGACGCTCTTTTCGAGCAGACGAACCCGCCGCACCGCGTCCTGCGAATCCATGATGGTCTCGGGGTCGAGAATGTCCGGATAGAACCAGGCGAAGTCGCGCGGATAGTACGCGGAGGCGTGCGGCGCGCCGGTAACGAGGAATGCCTCGGTCGCCGAAAAGGCGCTGTCCATCGAGTGCCGGTACAGGTCCTCGATGGCCGTCAGCGAATGATGCGACTGCCTCAGGAATCGATCGCCGAGAAAATTCACCGCCTGAAGGGCGTTGGCGACGAAGGTCGCAGCGGCGCCTTGGTAGAACCGATTTTCGCGATGGGATGGGAAAGAGATGTCGCTGTTCATGTGCGCCGTCGAATGATGTCTCGTGGTGCCGGCGGTAAGCCGTCACCATTCTAGACGTGTCTGATTCGTGTCTCTATCCGGTGACTTGCGGGATCGACTTAACCTTCCCGCGGCCGAAAATTCTCGATCACCCGCAGCAGCACCCGCGCGCCGGCATCGGCATCGGCGGGCTCGACATGCTCGTCCGGGTGATGGCTGATACCGCCGCGGCAGCGGACGAAGATCATGCCGACGTCGGCGATGTCGATCATGGCCATGCCGTCGTGCCCGGCTCCGCTCGGCAGCTCGAACACGGGAAAACGTTCTGCTTTGATTGCCTGCGCGATCTGGTCCTTCAGCCACGGCGCGCAAGGCGCGGTGCGATTCTCGTGGGTGACGTCGAGCTGAAGCGACAATTGGCGGCGCTTTGCGATGGCTTCGATCTGCCTGACGACATCGGCGACCGCGCGCTTGCGGTGCATGTCCGTCGGCGCCCGCATGTCGATGGTGAAGGACACCTCGCCCGGAATGACGTTGGTCGCGCCTGGCCTCGCCTGGATGTAGCCGACGGTACCGACCAACCCGCTCTCGTCGGTCCGGCAAAACTGCTCGATTGCGCCGATGCATTCGGCAGCGCCAGCGAGCGCGTCACGCCGAAGCGCCATCGGCACCGTGCCCGCGTGCCCTGCCATGCCGGTCAGCCGCGCGGCAAGCCGTGTCGCGCCCGCAATCGCGGTGACCACGCCGACGGGCAGGTTCTGTGCTTCCAGCACGGGCCCTTGCTCGATGTGCAGTTCGAGATAGGCAAGCAGTTCGCGCCGGGCCCGCGCGGCCCCACCGATATGGTCAGGGTCAAGCCCGAACTGCACCATCGCATCGCGCATGGACACGCCATCGCGGTCGCGTGTGTTCAGGACGCTTTCGTCAAAAGTGCCGGCCACCGCGCGGCTGCCGAGCAAGGTCGAGGCAAAGCGCACCCCCTCCTCATCGGCAAAGCCCACGATTTCGATCGCGAACGGCAGGCGCTTGCCGCGGCGATTGAGATCGGCGACGCAGGCGATCCCTGTGATCACGCCCAGCGGCCCGTCCCATTTGCCGGCGTCGCGCACGGTATCGTAGTGCGAGCCCAGCATCAGGCAAGGCACGCCCGGCCGCTCGCCTTCGTAGCGCCCGCAGACATTGCCGATCGCGTCGAGATGCGCACTCATGCCGGCATCGCGCATCCAGGCCAGGATGAGGTCTGCGGCCTTGCGCAGCTCGCTGCTCAGGTAGATGCGGGTGAGCTTGTCGCCTTCTTCCGAGATCGCGGCGAGCTCGTTGATGCGGCGGACGATCTCTTCGCCGAGCGATGTAGTTTGAACGGCGTTAGCAGCAGCCATCTCGGCGAGCTTTCCATCTCTTGGGACCGCTGCAGCGGCGGTCCTGGCGGCAATCGATACAAGTTCGGTGCCAGCGAAATCACGAGCGCTGTTTTGATACGCGCGTGGGGTAGCATGAATGAGGGTAGCCGGCAGGCGGTAGCTCCCGTCATGCACACGGGGTGAGGTGGCTGGGCTGCTTAACTCCATTGCATACAACAGACGAATACTGCCTAAAAAATCACCTGCCGATTTCCTCGGCAAGATTCGATAAGTTTTAAAACACAATATTTTTCAGCAAGTTACGAACACCTGATCGCTTCGCAACCTCTGGCATGAAGCTTGCGACATCTCCTTCCGGGCTTCGCTAGACCGGCGCAGCCGCGAGATTAAGGCGGTACATCCGCCAAGGGAGCGAGCAATGGATTTTGGCAGGATTTCACGACGTCATTTGTTGCAGGGCGGCGCGGCCCTCACCCTCGGCGCGGCAGCGGGCGTCCGCCCGGCCTTCGCGGCCGAGACGACCATCGGCTTCATCTATGTCGGCTCGCGCGACGACTACGGCTATAACCAGGCGCATGCGCAGGGCGCCGCAGCGCTCAAGAAGATTCCCGGCCTCAAGGTCGTCGAGGAAGAGAAGGTGCCTGAGACGGACGCGGTCGAGAAGACGATCGAGTCCATGATCAATCTCGACGGCGCCACCCTGCTGTTCCCGACCTCGTTCGGCTACTACAACCCGCACATGATCAAGATGGCCAACAAGTTCCCGAAGCTTCGCTTCGAGCACTGCGGCGGCTTGTGGAGCGACAAGGACCCGAAGAACGCCGGCAGCTATTTCGGCTATATCGACGAGGCCCAGTACATCTCGGGCATCATCGCCGGCTACACCTCCAAGAGCGGCAAGCTCGGTTTCGTCGCGGCTAAACCCATTCCGCAGGTGCTGCGCAACATCAACGCCTTCGCGCTCGGCGCCAAGCTCGCCAATCCCAAGGCCACGACCCAGGTGATCTTCACCGGCGACTGGTCGATGCCGGTCAAGGAAGCCGAGGCCACCAACAGCCTGATCGACCAAGGCGTGGACGTGCTCACTTGTCACGTCGACGGTCCGAAAACCATGGTCGAGAACGCCGCGCGCCGCGGCGCCTTCGTCTGCGGCTATCACACCAACCAGTCGCCGCTCGCGCCGAAGGCGTATCTCACCGGCGCGGAGTGGAACTGGGAGGCGCTCTATCCGAAATTCGTGAAGATGATCGCCGCCGGCGAGAGCATCCCGAACTTCTATCGCGGCGGCCTCAAGGAAGAGATCGTCAAGACCTCGCCCTATGGCGAAGCGGTCTCCGCCGAAGCGCGCAAGCATGCCGACGACGTCAAGGCAAAATTCCTGTCGGCGGAAGGCTACGCCATCTTCAAGGGAGGCCTCGTCGACAACAAGGGCAAGTCTGTCATCGCGGCCGGCAACGATCGCGGCCAGAAGGACCCTGAACTGGAGAAGATGGACTATCTCGTCGAGGGCGTGATCGGAGCGACTTCGTGACATCGGAAGCCGCGGATCCTACTGAAGCGGTCGGGACAATTGCCCCGGCCGCCGATCCCGGCTTTCTCCAGCGCCACGGCGCGACAATCGAATACATCCTGATTCCGGGCGCGGCGCTTGCCGGCGCGCTCGTGGTCTTCGGCATCTTCGTCGCGATGTTCGGCAAGAACCCGCTCGATCTCTATTTCTACATGTATTACGGCGCCTTCGGCACCTGGTTCTCCTGGCAGAATACGCTGACGCGCGCAGCGCCATTGATCCTCACCGCCCTATGCACGGCGCTGCCCGCGCAGCTCGGCATGGTCATCATCGGCGGCGAAGGCGCGCTCCTGGTCGGCGCGCTGTCGGCGACAAGCGCCGCGCTGCTGCTTCAGAGCATGCCGCCGCTCATCGTGCAGATCGCCATGGTCATCGCCGGCGTGATCGGCGGCGGCTTGTGGATCATGCTGGCGGGCGCGCTGCGGCAATATCGCGGCGTCAACGAGACCATCTCGAGCCTGCTGCTCGTCTACATCGGCCTCGCAATCCTCAACCATCTCGTCGAAGGCGCGATGCGCGACCCGGCGAGCCTCAACAAGCCTTCGACCCGCGAGATCGGCGCCGCCAACATGATCGGCTCCATTCCCGGCACCGATGTGCATTGGGGTCTCGTCTTCGGTCTGATCGCCGCCATCGCGGCCTACATCCTGATCTATCACACCGTGTTCGGCTTCGCGGCGCGCGTCGCCGGCGGCAACATCCGCGCCGCCAAGATCGTTGGCCTCGGTGTCAGCAAGCTGATCCTGACCATCTGCTTCCTCGCTGGAGGAGCGGCAGGTCTTGCCGGCATGGTCGAGGTCGCCGCCGTGCAGGGGCGCACCAATGCCAATCTCGCGGCGGGCTACGGCTTCACCGGCATCCTCGTCGCCTTCCTTGCACGGCAAAATCCGCTCGCCATCATTCCCGTCGCGATCCTGCTCGGCGGCATCAGCGCCAGCGGTGGTCTATTGCAGCGCCGCCTCGGGTTACCGGATGCATCCGTGCTGGTGCTGCAAGGTATCATCTTCGTCTTCGTGCTGGCCAGCGATGCGCTCTACGGCCGCATCGGGTTTCTGAAGGGAAAGTCCTGAGATGGCAGACGGCTCGATCGGGCTTTGGACCGTTCCGCTCGCCGTGCTCGGCGGCGCCATTCGCGTCTCGACGCCCTTCCTGTTCGTGAGCCTGGGCGAATGCATCACCGAGCGTTCGGGGCGCATCAATCTCGGCCTCGAAGGCACGCTGGTGATGGGCGCGATGAGCGCCTACGGAATCTCCTACCTCACGGGATCACCATGGTTGGGCGTGCTCGCCGCCGGCATCACCGGCGCGCTTTTGGGCGCCCTGCATGCCGGCATCTGCTCGTTGCCGCGCGTCAACGACGTCGCGGTCGGCATCGCGCTGATGCTGTTCGGCACGGGCCTGGCTTTTTATCTTGGCAAGCCGCTGATCGAGCCCACCGCGCCGCGGCTGCCCGCGATCGATTTCGGCTGGTGGAGCGACATCCCGCAGGTCCGCGCCGCACTGCGCGTCAATGCGCTCTTCCTGATCGGCATCGCGCTCGCGCCAATTCTCTACTGGGCCTTCCGGACCACGCGTTGGGGCCTCCTGATCCGCACCGCGGGCGAGAGTTCGGACGCCGCGCGCGCCATGGGTCATTCCGTGCTGCTGATCCGTCTGCGCGCCACCATGGTCGGTGGCTTCCTCGCCGGCATCGGCGGCTCGTTCCTCTCGCTGTTCTATCCCGGAAGCTGGAACGAAGGCCTATCCTCGGGCCAGGGAATCACCGCCGTCGCACTCGTGATCTTCGCGCGCTGGGATCCCCTGCTCTGCCTGTGGGCTTCGCTTGCCTTCGGCGGCGCCGCAGCGCTTGGCCCCGCGCTGCAATCGGTCGGCGTGACCTCCGGCTATCACCTGTTCAACGCTGCGCCCTACATCCTCACGCTGGCGATCATGATCATCACCTGCTCGCCGAAACGCACGCTGACCGGAGCACCGGCCGAATTGTCCATCACCCGCTAGAGAGTGACATCATGCCCGAGCGCACCATCAAGTCCGAGCCCTATGCCTGGCCCTATAACGGCGATCTTCGCCCCGAGAACACCGCGCTCGTCATCATCGACATGCAGACCGATTTCTGCGGCATTGGCGGCTATGTCGACAAGATGGGCTATGACCTCTCGCTGACGCGGGCGCCGATCGAGCCGATCAAAAAGCTGCTTGCTGCGATGCGAGCCCAGGGCTTCCACATCATCCATACCCGCGAAGGCCATCGTCCCGATCTCTCGGATCTTCCAGCCAACAAGCGCTGGCGTTCGCGGCAGATCGGCGCGGGGATCGGCGATCCCGGCCCGTGCGGCCGCATCCTGGTGCGCGGCGAGCCCGGCTGGGACATCATCGAGGAGCTCGCGCCGCTGCCGGGCGAGCCCATCATCGACAAGCCCGGCAAGGGCTCGTTCTGCGCCACCGATCTGGAACTGATCCTGCGCGTGCGCGGCGTCGAGAACATCGTCCTCACAGGCATCACCACCGACGTCTGCGTCCACACCACCATGCGCGAGGCCAACGACCGCGGCTTCGAATGCGTGCTGCTGCACGATTGCTGCGGCGCCACCGACAAAAGCAACCACGAGCACGCGCTGAAGATGATCAAGATGCAGGGCGGCGTGTTCGGCGCGGTCTCGACCTCCGACGCCTTCATCGGAGCGATTTCGTGATCATCGGCGAAAGCCCACCGCCGCCGGGCGCCTTCGGCGTCAATGCCATCGCCATGACCATGCGCTTCGGCGATTTTCTGGCGCTGGACAATGTCGAGCTGAAGGTGCGACCAGGCTCGTTCCATGCGCTGCTGGGTGAGAACGGCGCCGGCAAGTCGACGCTCGTCAAATGCATTATGGGCTATTATCACGCGACCGAAGGCGACATCATCGTCGGCGATCGTGAGCAGGCGATCGCCAATCCGAAAGACGCCCACGCACTCGGCCTCGGCATGGTCTACCAGCATTTTACGCTGGTGCCGGCGATGACGGTCGCCGAAAATCTCGTGCTGGCGCGCGACGACGTGCCGGCAGTGGTGAACTGGCCGAAGGAGATGAAGGAGCTCGAGGCCTTTCTCGCACGCATGCCGTTCAAGGTCCCGCTCAGCGCAAAGGTCTCCGACATCTCCGCAGGCGAGCGCCAGAAGTGCGAGATCCTCAAGCAGCTCTACCTGAAACGCCGCTTCCTGATCCTGGACGAGCCGACTTCGGTGCTGACCCCGGCGGAAGCTGACGAGGTACTGGGCATGCTCCGCGACATGGTCGTCACGGGCGAGCTGACGATTTTGATGATCACGCACAAGTTTCGCGAGGTCATGGCCTTCGCCGACGACGTCACGATCCTGCGCCGCGGGAAGCTCGCCGGAGCGGGCAAGGTTTCGGAGCTGACGCCGGACGCGATGGCGCGCACCATGATCGGCGCCGAGGAGCTGACGGTGCAGCCGCCGCGCACCGGTGAGGCCGGCCAGGCCCGATTGGAGCTGGCAAAAGTCCGGGCGATCGACGACGCCGGCGCCATCGCCGTGCATGATGTCTCGCTCACGGTGCGCGCCGGCGAGATCGTCGGCATCGCCGGTGTCTCGGGCAACGGCCAACGCCAACTCGTCGAGGTGCTGGCCGGGCAGCGCGAAGCCGAGAGCGGCGAAATCCGCGTCGCCGGCGATCCCTATCACGCCAGCCGCGAGGAGATGCGGCGCCACAAGATGTCGCTCCTCCCGGAGGAGCCGCTGAAGAATGCCTGTGTTGGCGGCATGAGCGTCGCCGACAATATCGCCTTCCGCGAGTTCGATCGTGCGCCCTTCGCCAGCGGCGGCTGGTGGCTCAATCGCGGCGCGTTCCGCGACGATGCGAAGAAGAAGATCGGGCAATACAAGATCAAGACCCGCACCCCGGATACGCCGATCTCGGCGCTGTCGGGCGGCAACGTGCAGCGCGCCGTGCTGGCCCGCGAGCTCGGCGGCGACGTCGAGGTGCTGATCGCAGCCAACCCCTGCTTCGGTCTCGACTTCGCCGCGGTGGCGCAGATCCATGCCGAGATCATGGCCGCGCGCAACCGCGGCGCCGCGGTGCTGCTGGTCAGCGAGGATCTCGACGAACTGCTCGAACTCTCCGACCGGCTGGTGGTGATGTTCCACGGCGAATTCGTGTATGAAGCGCGGACCAGCGAGGCTGATCTCACCGTGGTCGGCCGGCACATGGCGGGTCATTGACCAGAGATTAGCGACCGGGAATTAGCGATGAGCGGCACAGCCGAGCGCGACGAACAATTTTTGCGTTTGTCCTTTGCGGTCGCCCGCCGGTCCCTTTCCAATGGCAACCATCCCTTCGGCTGCATCGTTGTCGATGCGGACGGCCGCGTGCTGATCGAGACCGAAAACGGCTACATGCCGGACCACGACGCTACCGCGCATGCCGAGCGTCTCGCTGCGACGCAGGCCTGCCGCACGCTCAGCCGCGAGGTGCTGGCGGAGGCCACGCTCTATTCCTCCGCGGAGCCCTGCGCGATGTGCGCCGGCGCGATCTACTGGGCTGGCATCGGCCGTGTCGTCTATGGCCTCAGCGAGCACCGCCTGCGCGGCATCACCGGTGATCACCCGGAGAACCCGACACTCGACCTGCCCTGCCGCGAGGTCTTTGCCAGCGGTCAGCGGTCCACGGAGGTCGTCGGGCCAATGCTGGAAGGCGAGGCCGAAGCGCTGCACGACGGCGTGTGGTCGAGGTAGAGAAGAGAGTTCAACTTCGTAGCGTGAGGTTAGCGAAAAGCGTGACCCACCTCTTCTCTCCAAACGCGGGAGGCAAACGGTGGATTACGCCTTCGGCTCATCCACCTACGTATCCAAAAAAGGAGATGGCGCCGCGGAGGTCCATCGCGGCGCCATCGTCGTTCACCTGGAGACCATCAGGTGGTTAGAACTTCATCGTAACACCGCCATACACCGTCGATTCGGTGCAGGTGTGATTGCTCTGACCATTGAAGGTGCAAGCCACGCTGTTGTTGTGGTCGAGGCCGAACTTGTTCTGCCAGTAGCGGTAGGCAACCCAGAGATCGACGAAGTGCGAGTACTTCGGACCCCAGACCGCCTTGGAGGCGTCGAGGGTCAGACGGATCGGTTCCGAATTGAATTCGACCTTGGTGTTGATGTTGCCAGGAGCTGCAAACGGCACCGGGTTGCTCTCTGTCCCCTTGGGTCCATACCAGCCGGCGCGACCGCTAATCGACCAGAACTGCATGTTTTCGGGCAGGAAGCCCAGATCCATGTAGTAATTGGTTTCAACCGCCCATGTCGGCTTGAACCGGCGGTCACCATCGCCGAGACAGGTCGCGCCCGGAACGCCAGGTGCGAACAGGTTG
This sequence comes from Bradyrhizobium sp. 21, assembly GCF_023073335.1. Taxonomy (GTDB): domain Bacteria; phylum Pseudomonadota; class Alphaproteobacteria; order Rhizobiales; family Xanthobacteraceae; genus Bradyrhizobium. The sequence goes on along the minus strand of NZ_JADPJG010000031.1, from coordinate 14,317 downwards.
CACTGGGCGAACACGCTGTGGCTCGAGAACTCCCAATAGACCAGCGGGGCAACGTTGAAGTAGCCCTTGTAGGGCAGGTCGAAGGCGAACTGCAGACCGGCGACGACGTCGCGCTTGGCGGCTGAGAAGAAGCTGTTCTCCGAGCTGCCGTCCATACCCACCTCAAACGAGATGTTGTGCAGGGGTCCAGCCGTGAACGCCTTGGTGTTGAAGATTTCGTTCCAGCCAAGGGTCGACCGGAACAGACCGTAGATTTCGGTCATGCCCGAACAGTTGGCCGGCAGACCGGACACGGCGCTCACGATCTGACCCGCGCCGTTGGTGAAGCAGGGGTTCGCCGGATCGTTATGGTCCGACTTGAACATCGAGATGGTGAAGAAGTTCGTGCCGTAGGCCCAGGCGTCGAAATGGGTGAACGAATAGACCTGCTTGGCGGTCTTTCCATTGACGGTGCCGTTCGGGTTCACGCTGAAGACGCCCGGGTCGGTGCCCTTCGGCATCCAGGAGAACGACACGCGGTCGTCGATCACCAGGAAGAACGGAAGGTCCGCCACCTTCTTGGCAGCCTTGACCGGCAGATCCGCCGCCTGAGCCAGGCCACCGGTAGCGAGCGTAGCAAGTGACAGCGCAGCAGCTGCAATTGCCTTCATACGAAACAACATCCTGAATACCCCCAAGTTTGGACACGTAAAAATGAACGTCCCTTGGTGCGACACTTGCGCTGATCTCCCGGGCTGAGAAGCCTCAACTTTTTCCAAGGCATGCCGCTTGTTTCGGCAGCACGCGGCGTTGACCGTGGGAATTCGAGGGTTTTTTAGCGCTGCTCTCGCTTGCGAGCCGCATGTTGGAGCGGGGCTATTGCCGGACTTTCCCGTTTGATTTCGTTTGGCTTTTGCGTCGATCAAACTGCACGGAAACGGTCATCCCCGGCGACGAACATTGCAGTCCGTCATTGCATACGCGTGGTGGCGCGACTTTGCTCAACAGCGCGTCAAGCCTGCATAGCCGGTTCCGATTTGGCTTAAGCCGTCACAAATTTGCAACAGGCACTGTTCGCAGTTGCGACCACGACGAGCGTCCGGGGCGCGGCTTGCGGCGATCCCCACAAAAAGCGACGGCGACTCGCGAGCGCCGACCTTCTGCCGCAGCGTTGGGCAAGGGATGACGCTTTTTCACACCTTACGCGGCGGTTCAAACTAGCCCACTATTGAGGCACTTCACCCCATGCAAGTGCATCAGCGAATGTTGGATCCAACGACTAACGGCCTGCATTCCGGCGAAACCCCGCTCCTCAGGACGATCGGGCTCACCAAGCGCTATGGGGATTTCCTCGCCAACGATTCCATCGACATCGACATCTGGCCGAAAGAAATCCATGCGCTGCTGGGCGAGAACGGCGCCGGCAAGTCGACGCTGGTGAAGGCGATCTACGGGCTGATCCAGCCGAGCGCCGGCGAGATTCTCTGGAAGGGGCAGCCAGTCGCGCTGTCCGGTCCCTCGGAAGCGCGCAGCCGCGGCATCGGCATGGTGTTCCAGCATTTCTCGCTGTTCGACAATCTCACCGTCGCCGAGAACGTCGCGCTCGGCCTCGACGGCAGGGAATCCTTCAAGGACATGTCGGCACGGCTTGAGCAGGTATCGAAGACCTATGGCCTGCCGCTCGATCCCAAACGCGAAGTCTGGCAATTATCGGTCGGCGAGCGCCAGCGCATCGAGATCGTCCGCGCGCTGATGCAGGATCCGCAATTCCTGATCCTGGACGAACCCACCGCGGTGCTGACGCCGCAGGAAGCCGACCAGCTCTTCATCGTGCTGGAGCGGCTCAAGGCCGAAGGCCGCGCCATCCTCTATATCAGCCACAAGCTCGAGGAGGTGAAGCGCCTGTGCGACACCGCAACGATCCTGCGCGGCGGCAAGAAGGTGGAGACCTGCAATCCGAGGCTTGAGACCGCCGCCTCGCTCGCGCGCATGATGGTCGGCGGCGAGATCAAGGAGGTGAAGGCGGCCGCCGGACGGCAGACCACCGTGCCGCGCCTCGTCGTCAACGACCTCTCGCTCGCCCCCAGCGAGGCCCATGGCGTGCGGCTCGAGCACATCTCGTTCGAGCTGAAGGGTGGCGAGATCCTCGGCATCGCCGGCGTCGCCGGCAACGGCCAGGACGAACTGTTCGCGGCGCTGTCCGGCGAGCGTCTATCGAAAGATCCCGGCACGATCGTGATCGAAGGCCTTGCTGCGGGCCATCTCTCGATCACGCAGCGTCGCAAGCTCGGCGCGGCTTTCGTACCCGAAGAACGGCTTGGCCACGGCACCGCACCGCGCATGAAGCTGTCGGAGAATGCGCTGCTCACAGGGCACGCCGCCAGCGGCATGGTCCATCACGGCTTCATCGACACCGCCGCCACGCTGAAGACCGTCGACCGCGCGACGGAAACGTTTGACGTCCGCAAGGCCAAGCGCGATCCGGAAGCGGCCAGCCTCTCCGGCGGCAATTTGCAGAAATTCATCGTGGGACGCGAGATCCTGCGCAACCCGGCGGTGCTGGTGGTGAGCCAGCCGACCTGGGGCGTCGACGCCGGCGCCGCCGCCGTCATTCGCCAGGCGCTGCTTGATCTGGCGACGGCAGGCGCAGCCGTGCTCGTGACTAGCCAGGATCTCGACGAGCTCGCGGAAATCGCTGACCGCATCGCCGTGATGTTTCATGGCCATCTGTCCGCCCCGCTCGCTACCAAGGAGGCGACGCGCGAAAAACTCGGGCTGTTGATGGGCGGCAGCTCGCTGGAGCCGAAGGAGGCCGCGCATGCAGTTGGTGCTTGAGAAGCGCGCCGAGCGCTCCAACACGATCGCGCTGATCTCTCCGCTGATCGCGATCGGCCTCACGATCGTGACCATGGTCATTCTGTTCGCGATCCTCGGCAAGAATCCGCTGCTCGCCCTGCACGCCTATTTCATTGCGCCCCTGACCGACGGCTATTCGCTCCAGGAGATCGCGGTGAAGGCGACGCCTCTGGTGATGATCGCGATCGGGTTGTCGCTCTGCTATCTCGCGAACGCCTGGAACATTGGCGCCGAAGGACAATTCCTGATCGGCGCGGTCGCGGGAAGCTGGGTCGCGGTGAAGACGCAGGGCACCGACGCCGGGGCCTGGGTGCTGCCGGTCATGCTCGTGCTCGCAGCCGTCGCAGGCGCGCTCTATGCGCTGATCCCGGCGATCTGCAAGGTGAAGTTCGGCGCCAGCGAAATCCTGACCAGCCTGATGCTGGTTTATGTCGCCGACCTCTTCCTCGACTACCTCGTACGCGGCCCGTGGCGCGATCCGCACGGATTCAACTTCCCGACCACGGCCGAGTTCGATCCGGTGGCAACAGTCCCGTTGCTGATCGAAGGCGGCCGATTGCATCTCGGCTCGATCATCGCCCTCCTCGTCGTCGCGGCGGTGGCGATCCTGCTAGGACGCACCATCAAGGGATTCGAAATCCGCGTTGTTGGTGCTGCCCCCCGCGCGGCACGGTTCGGCGGCTTCAATTCCAACCAGTTGATCATCCTGACCTTCGCGGTCTCGGGTGCGCTCGCGGGCCTTGCCGGCATTATCGAGGTCGCGGGTCCGGTCGGGCATCTCCAGCCCGGCATCTCGCCCGGCTACGGTTTTACCGCGATCATCGTCGCCTTCCTCGGCCGGCTGAACCCGCTTGGAATATTAATTGCAGGCCTTTTCCTCGCATTGACCTTTATCGGCGGCGAGCAAGCGCAGATCGCAATGAAGATCCCGTTGGACGTCACCAAAGTATTTCAGGGCATCCTGCTGTTCTACGTGCTCGCCTGCGATTCCCTCATCCTCTACCGCTTCAAACTGGTGTTCCCGAACCGTCAGGTGGCCCGTGGAACTGGTTGAAGCCATCATTCTGGCGGTGCTCGCCGCGTCGACACCGCTGCTCATTGCGGCGACGGGCGAGCTCGTGACCGAGCGTTCCGGCGTGCTCAATCTCGGCGTCGAGGGCATGATGATCGTCGGCGCCGCCTGCGGCTTTGCAGGTGCGTGGCTGACCGGTTCGATCTTCATCGGCGCGCTGTTCGGCATCGTCGCGGGCACGCTGATGTCGCTGATCTTCGCGTTGATGGCGCTCGGGCTCGCAGTCAACCAGGTTGCGACGGGTCTTGCGCTGACCATCCTGGGCGTCGGACTCTCCGGCCTGATCGGGGCCCGTTTCGTCGGCGAGCGCATCACGCCGGCGGCGCATCTCTACATTCCCGGCCTCACCGACGTTCCGCTGATCGGCCGTGTCCTGTTCGGCGAGGACGCCTTTGTCTATTTCTCGCTGGCACTGATCGTCGCCGTCTGGTGGTTCCTGTACCGTACCCGGCCGGGTTTGATCCTCCGCGCCTGCGGTGACAGCCACGTCTCCGCGCATGCGCTCGGCTATCCCGTGCTGCGCATCCGAACCTTCGCCGTGATGTTCGGCGGCGCCTGTGCCGGGCTTGCCGGCGCCTATCTGCCGCTCGCCTATACGCCCTTCTTCATTCCCGGCATGACCGCGGGCCGCGGCTGGATCGCGCTGGCGCTGGTCGTGTTCTCGTCCTGGCGGCCGGGCCGGTTGGTGATCGGCGCGTACCTGTTCGGCGCGGTGACAATCCTGCAACTGCACGCGCAGGGCTGGGGTGTTGGTATTCCCTCGCAGTTCATGTCGGCGCTGCCTTATCTCGCGACCGTCATCGTCCTGGTCCTGCTCTCCCGCGCGCGCACGGGCGGATCGACCGCGCCGGCCGCGCTCGGCACCGTATTCGTGCCAGACCGCTGAGTTTCATTTCCGCGGCGTGCGCGATGGGGCGCGCACGTTGCGGATCGTGGCTTTCCCCTGATGTTTGGAGATTGATGATGAGGAAATCACTTCTAGCGCTGGCTGCCGGGCTTTTAATTGCCGGGAGCGTCAGTGCAGCCTCTGCCGCCGACAAGCTCAAAGTTGGCTTCATTTATTTGGGTCCGATCGGCGATCTCGGTTGGACTTACCAGCATGATCTCGCGCGTCAGGCGCTGGTGAAGGAGCTGGGCGACAAGATCGAGACCACCTATCTCGAGAACGTGCCTGAAGGTCCCGACGCCGAGCGCGCCATCGAGCAGCTCGTCCGCGCCGGCAACAAGCTGATCTTCACGACCTCGTTCGGCTACATGGATCCGACGCTGAAGGTCGCGAAGAAATACCCGAACGTGCATTTCGAGCACTCGACCGGCTACAAGCGCGACAAGAACATGTCGACCTATTCGGCCAAATGGTACCAGGGCCGCTACATCCAGGGCCTGATCGCGGCCAAGATGTCGAAGTCCGGTGTGCTCGGCTATATCGGCTCGTTCCCGATTCCCGAGGTCGTCTCCGGCATCAACGCGACGGTCCTGGCGGCGCAGACCATCAACCCGAACATCAAGGTGAAGATCATCTGGGCCAACACCTGGTTCGATCCGGGCAAGGAGGCCGACGCAGCCAAGGCGCTGATCGACCAGGGCGCCGACGTCATCATGCAGCACACGGATTCGCCGGCGGCAATGCAGATCGCCAGCGAACGCGGCAAGTTCGCCTTCGGCCAGGATTCGGAGATGATCAAGTTCGGGCCCAAGACCCAGCTCACCTCGATCCTCGACACCTGGGGCCCCTATTACATCGCCCGCGTCAAAGCGGAACTCGACGGCACTTGGAAGTCGGAGGACACCTGGGGCGGCCTCGACAGCCACATGTTCGCGATGGCGCCCTACACCAACATGCCTGACGACGTGAAGAAGATGGCCGAGGATGCCCAGGCCGCGATCACCGCGGGCAAGCTGCATCCGTTCAAGTGCCCGGTCGTTGGGCAGGACGGCAAGCCGGTGGAGTGCAAGGGGGGCGCCAACCTCGACGACGGCCAGATCCTCGGCATGAATTTCTACGTCAAGGGCATCGACGACAAGCTGCCGGGCAAGTAGCACGCTTCTTGCATTGCCTGAAATACCTGCTCCTCCCGGAGAAGGTTCGGAGGGGGTGGCCAGAAGCACCCGGCACTTGTGGTCGCCCCCTCTTTAGATCCTGCTCGAAAACTATCCCGTCTGCATCGCCCGTGCCGCCGAGCTGTGGCGGTGAATAAGATCAGCCACATCCAGGCCTGGGATCGCGCCGTCGATCACTGCCCATTTTCCTGCCACCATGACCCTGTCGGCCCGATGCGCCCCGCACAGCACCAGCGCGGCCAAGGGGTCGCCGTGGCCGGAGAAGCGCAACTCGTCGAGCTTGAACAGCGCGAGATCGGCGGCCTTGCCGATGGCGATCTCGCCGAGTTCCGGCCGGCCGACGCAGGCCGCCGAGCCCTTGGTCGCCCAGCGCAGCGCATCCTTGTGACTGACCTTCGTCACCCCATAGCGCGCCCGTTGCAGCAGGAACGCTGCCCGCACCTCCTGCATCAGGTTGGATCCGTCGTTCGAGGCTGAGCCGTCGACGCCGATGCCGATGCCGACACCGGCCTCCTCCATCTCGCAAACTGGACAGCAGCCGGAGGCCAGGAGCTGGTTGCTGCAGGCGCAATGGCTGATCGTCGTCTTCGCCTTGCCGAGCCGCTTCATTTCCTCCGCGTTGAAGAAGATGCCGTGAGCGAGCCAGGTCCGCGCGTTGAGCCAACCGCATTGCTCGAGATAGTCGAGCGGACGGCAGCCATACATCTGCTGACAGAATTTGTTCTCGTCCTCGGTCTCGGCGAGATGGGTGTGCAGGCGCACATCGAGCTTGTCGGCGAGATCGGCGGTGGCGCGCATCAGCGACGTCGTCACCGAGAAGGGCGAGCACGGCGCCAGCGCGATCTGCACCATCGCATCCGCACCGCGCTGGTGATATTTCGCCACCACGCGTGCGCTGTCGGCGAGGATGGTGTCCTCGTCCTGCACGACGCTGTCAGGCGGGAGGCCGCCGTCGCGCTGCGACAGGTTCATCGATCCGCGCGTCAGCAGCACGCGCATACCGAGCCGCTTTGCGACGTCGACCTCGATATCGACGGACTCCTCGAGCCCCGCCGGGAAGACGTAGTGATGATCCGTCGTCGTTGTGCAGCCCGAGAGCAGCAGCTCGGACATCGCCACGGTGACGCCGAGTTGCAGCCGCTCCGGCGTCAGCTTCGCCCACACCGGATAGAGCGCCTGGAGCCAGGGAAACAACTCGCGGTCCATCGCCGCGGGCAGCGCCCGTGTCAGCGTCTGGTAGAAATGATGATGGGTGTTGATCAGGCCTGGCAGCACGACATGCTCACTCGCATCGAACACCGCGACATCGGCCGTCGCGGGCGTTCCGCCGGCCGGTACGAGCTCGACGATCCGGTCGTCCTTCACCACGACCCCGCGCTCGGCCCCGTCCGCGAGGATGGTTAGGGGATCCCTGATCCAGATCGGCTTTGAGACGCTCATGATCGTGTTTCTCCTCGCATCCGCTGGCAGCAGGCCAGTCAGGCGGAGCCTGCCCGATCCCATTCCAACCAGCTACTTGTTGTTGCGGCTTGGCTCCGGTCTTGCAAGACTCTCTCGTGCGATTCACCCGGCGGAAGCATTGGCGCGAGCATGGACTTGAATACCATCACAGCGGTCGCCCATCCGCAAACGCGCGTGCAGCTGCCCGTTTGGACGGCAGGTGATGCTTGGCTCGCGGGCGGCACCTGGCTGTTCTCGGAGCCGCAAACGCATCTGACGCGACTGATCGATCTGACCGATCTGAACTGGCCGGCGCTGACCGTCAGCGAGAGCCATCTCAGCATCGCCGCCACGTGCACCATCGCGCAGCTCGACGGGCTCGCCTGTCCGTCTGAATGGCTCGCGGCGCCGCTGATCGGCCAATGCTGCCGCGCGTTCCTCGCCTCGTTCAAGATCTGGAAGACGGCAACCGTCGGCGGCAATCTCTGCATGTCTCTGCCGGCGGGACCGATGATCTCGCTCACATCAGCGCTCGACGGCGTCTGCACCATCTGGAACACCGACGGCGGCGAACAGACGATGCCCGTCGCCGAATTCGTCACCGGCAACCAGCGCAACCGTCTGACGACGGGGGACCTGCTCCGGCAGGTCGATATCCCGATTGCCGCGTTGAAGCGTCGTACGGCCTTTCGCCAGATCTCGCTGGCGCCGGTCGGCCGCTCGGCGGCGCTTGTGATCGGCAGCCTGGATACCGATGGCGCGCTGACGCTCACGGTCACCGCATCGACGGTGCGACCGATCCAGCTGTCCTTTGCCAAGACCCCGGATGCGCATGCGCTTCGCGACGCAATCGCGCAGCAGATCACGGATGATCTGTACCACACAGATATCCACGGCAAGCCGCTCTGGCGCAAGCACATGACACTGCGGCTTGCCGAAGAGATCCGTGACGAACTCCTGGGTGCAACACCATCATGAGCTTCAAGGTCAACGGCGAGCCGTTTTCGCAAGCACCGCGCGCCGGCCAGTGCCTGCGCACGTTTTTGCGCGAGCTTGGCCATTTCGGCGTGAAGAAGGGCTGCGATGCCGGCGATTGCGGCGCCTGCACCGTGCTGATCGACGGCGAGCCGGTGCACAGCTGCCTGATCCCGGCCTTCCGCGCCGAAGGCCGTGCCGTCACCACGATCGAAGGGCTCGGCAGCGACAGCGGTCCGCATCCGATGCAGCAGGCCTTCCTCGATGCGCAAGGGTTTCAATGCGGCTTCTGCACCGCCGGCATGATCCTGACCTGCGCCTCGCTCAACCAGGCGCAGCGCACCGATCTCGGCGTGGCGCTGAAGGGTAACATCTGTCGCTGCACCGGCTATCGCTCGATCGAGGATGCGCTGCTCGGCAAGACCAATGTCGAGGAGCGCGTCGAGGCCGGCGCTGCATTCGGCCGCAGCCTGCCGGCGCCGGCAGGCCCCGATGTCGTGCGCGGCAAGGCTCGCTACACGTTCGACACGGAGATGGACGGCCTGCTGCACATCAAGCTGCTGCGTTCCCCTCATGCGCATGCGAAGATCGTCGCGATCGACAAGTCGGACGCGCTGAGCGTTCCCGGCGTGCACGCGGTGCTGACGCATGAGGATGCGCCATCGGTCCTGATCTCGACCGCGCGGCACGAGAAGGACTGGATGGATCCGGAGGACACCCGTATCCTCGATGACGTCGTCCGCTTCATCGGCCAGAAGGTTGCCGCCGTCGTCGCCGAGAGCGAAGGCGCCGCCGAGGAGGCGTGCCGCCGGCTGAAGGTCGATTACGAAGTTCTCCCTGCGCTGATCGATCCGGAGCAGGCGATGGCGCCGGGCGCACCCATCATTCATCCTGACCGCACCACCGCAAACCGCATTGCCGATGCCCAGCGCAATCTCGTCGCGGAGACACATGGCGAGTTCGGTGACGTGACGGCCGCGCTCGCGACATCCGCCGTCACCTTCGAGGCCACCTTCCACAGTCACCGTGTGCAGCACGCCGCATTGGAGACCCATGGCGGGCTCGCCTGGCTCGATGCTTCGGGCGTGCTCAATGTTCGCACGTCGACGCAGGTGCCGTTCCTGACCCGTCGCGCGCTTTCTGATATCTTCGAGCTTCCCACCGACAAGGTCCGCGTGTTCTGCGAACGCGTCGGCGGCGGCTTTGGCGGCAAGCAGGAGATGTTCGTCGAGGACATCCTGGCGCTCGCCGCGCTCAAGACCGGGCGGCCGGTGAAGCTGGAGTTCACCCGCGAGGAGCAATTCATCGCGACCTCGACGCGACATCCGATGCGAGTCCACATCAAGGCCGGGGCGGACGCCGACGGCAAGCTCACCGCGCTCCAGCTCGAGGTGCTCTCCAATACGGGCGCCTACGGCAATCACGCCGGCCCCGTGATGTTCCACTCGCTGGCAGAGTCCATCAGCGTCTACAATTGCCCGAACAAGCGGGTCGACGGCTTCGCGGTCTACACCAACACGGTTCCGGCGGGCGCGTTTCGCGGTTATGGCCTGCCGCAGACGCAGATCGCGGTCGAAGCCGCGATCGACGAACTGGCGCGGCAGCTCGGTATCAGCCCCTACGACATGCGTCGGCGCAACGTCGTCAAGCCCGGCGATCCCATGCTCTCGCCGCCACCGTCCGATTTTCACGACGTGCTTTATGGCTCCTACGGGCTCGACCAATGCCTCGACCTGGTCGAACGCGCGATGCAGGCCGATGCTCCGCAACCGGACCTCTCGCCGGAATGGCTGATCGGCGACGGCGTCGCGCTGACCATGATCGACACGGTGCCACCGGCCGGCCATCTCGCGGATGCGACGGTCGCGCTCAACGACGACGGCGGCTTCGACCTCACCGTCGGCACCGCCGAGTTCGGCAACGGCACCAGCACCGTGCACCGGCAGATCGCGGCGACGACGCTTGCGACCACCGTCGACCGGATCCGCCTGCACCAGTCCGACACCGCCCATGGCGGCCATGACACCGGCGCTTATGGCAGCGCCGGCACCTTCGTCGCCGGCAAGGCGACGCATGCGGCAGCCATGCAGCTTGCGACCGGGCTGAAGGCGGCCGCCGCCGGCGCATGGCTCTGCGACATCGCGAGCTGCACGCTCGAAGGCGAGGCCGTCGTCAGTGGCGTGCGGCGCATGTCCTTTGTGGAACTGACGAAGCTCGCGCGCGAACGCGGACAACCGTTCGCAGGCACCGGCAATTCCAGTGGCACGCCGCGTTCGGTCGGCTTCAACGTCCAGGGCTTTCGCGTCGCCGTGAACAAGGGCACCGGCGAGCTCAGGATTCTCCGGAGCGTGCACGCGGCAGACGCCGGTGTCGTCGCCAATCCCATGCAGTGCCGCGGTCAGGTCGAAGGCGGCGTCGCGCAGGCGCTCGGCGCCGCGCTCTACGAGGAGATGGTGATCGACGCCGACGGCCGCGTCACCAACCCGAAATTCCGCGACTACCACCTGCCCTCCTTCGCCGACGTGCCCCGCACCGAGGTCTTCTTTGCCGAGACATCCGACACGATCGGACCGTTGGGGGCGAAGTCGATGAGCGAGAGTCCCTACAATCCGGTCGCTGCCGCCCTCGGCAACGCGATTGCCGATGCGACCGGCATCCGCTTCACCGCGCCGCCCTTCAAGCCGGACCGGCTGTTTCCGGCGCTGCGCGACAAGTTTGGTAATTAACTGCCGCGATAGGTCGAATAGCTCCACGGCGTGACCAACAGGGGCACGTGATAGTGTCCCTCGGGCTCGCTGACGGCGAAACGCAACGGGATCGCGTCGAGGAACGGCGGGTCGGTGAGTTGCACGTTGCGCTCGGAGTAATATTTGGCCACGCTGAACCGGAGCTCATAGCGGCCGATCGGCAATGGGCGGCCGCCGATCAACGGCTGGTCGGTACGGCCGTCTGCGTTCGTGACCGTGCGCGCGATCACGCGGCTCTCCCCGAGGTTCGCAAGCTCGACGAGCTCCACCGGGATGCCGGGCGCAGGTTTGCCGGCGTGATTGTCGAGCACATGCGTCGACAGCCGGCCGTGCACTTTCAACCTATCATCGGCGCTGACGAGTTGGTCGAGCCGCAGCGCCGAGATGCGGCCGATCTCCTCGATCGCACGCCGCGTCTCGGTCTTGGCGATATTGAGCAGCCGCGTCTCGAAGTCGCGCAGCACGGAATCCTTGGTGTGACGGCGTACGCAGACGATATAGGGGAAACCGAACTTGTCGCGATAGGCGTTGTTGACGCGCTCGAACGCTGCATATTCGGCGTCCGACAGCCGGTCGAGGCCGGCGCTGTTCTGCTCGTCTGTGGATTCCGCCGTCAGGCCCGCCGCGCGCTGGGTCTTGTTCGCGAGATCGGGATGCGCCCGGATCAGCGCCAGCTGCGCATCGGGCTCCGCAGTCTGGATCGCCGCCATCAGCGCGGCATGCAATTGATTGATGCCGGCGAACGGCCGTTGTCCGGCGATCTGCTCCGCGATCCACGGCGAATATTCGACGACATTGGCCAGCGCGGCGACGAAATCGGCGTTACTTGCAGAGTTGAGGTCGGCGAGCGAAATTTGCGACATTACACCTTCATCCGATCTCGAATGCGTCGGCCGCAAGATGCGCGTGCTTGTCGTGCCAGTGCTGTGCGATTTGGAGCCGCGTCGGCACCCAGACGCGTTCATGCTTGCCGATATAGTCGAGGAAGCGGATCAGTCCCGCGGCGCGGCCGGGCCGGCCGGCAAGACGGCAGTGCAGCCCCACCGACATCATCTTCGGCGCGCTCTCGCCCTCGGCATAGAGCACGTCGAAGGAATCCTTCAAATAGGTGAAGAACTGCTCGCCTTCCGCAAAGCCTTGCGGGTTGATGAAGCGCATGTCGTTGGCGTCGAGCGTGTAGGGAATGACGAGCTGCTTGCCGCTCACGCCTTTGACCCAGTACGGCAGGTCGTCGGCGTAGGAGTCGCAGAGATAGAGGAAACCGCCCTCCTCCATCAACAGGCGGTTGGTGTTGGTGGAGGAGCGCCCGGTGTACCAGCCGAGCGGCCGCGAGCCGGTCGCCGCAGTGTGGACGCAGATCGCTTCCGCGATTTCCGCGCGCTCCTGCGCCTCCGTCATGTCCTTGTGCTCGATCCATTTCAGGCTGTGGCTGGCGATGTCCCAGCCCGCCTCCTTCATGGCAGCCACGATTTCCGGATTACGCTTCAGCGCCGTAGCGACACCGAACACGGTGGTCGGCCATTTCCGCTCGCTGAACATCCGCCACAGCCGCCAGAAGCCGGCGCGCGAGCCATATTCGAACATCGATTCGATATTGGCGTGGCGCTGGCCGGGCCAGGGCTGTGCGCCGAGCACGTCGGACAAAAAGGCTTCCGAGGCGCGGTCGCCGTGCAAGATGTTGTTCTCGCCGCCCTCCTCGAAATTGACGACGAACTGCACCGCGACCCGCGCGTTGCCGGGCCATTGCGGGTGCGGCGGGTTGCGGCCGTAACCGCGGAGATCGCGCGGGTAGCGGGTATTCGTCACTCAGACTTCCTCGAAGCGGATCGGCAACGCGCCCTTCCAGAGCACGCTCTTGCCGAGGGTCGCCAGATTCTCCAGGCCTGAGGTCACGGTGATGAAGTGATTGCCGGCGAGCTGGCCCATCTTGCTGGCGAAGCTCACGCCGCCATAGGCCATCAGGATCTCGGTCTCGCTGATGCCGCCGGGATAGAGGATGATCTGGCCGGGCGCGGGATAGCTGGTGTGGTTCTCGTAGCCAACTCCGAAATCGAGGTCGCCGAGCGGCATCCACACCGCCTCGCCGCTCCAGCGCACATGGATGATGTGGCTTTCAAACGGCAGCGCCTTGCGGAAGGCGGCGACAGTCTTGGGCGCCGCTTGCTCCTCGAAACGGGCATCGAACGTGAAGTCGCCGGCGCGAATAACGAGTTTGCTCATCTCATCTCTCTGGATCGGTGGCCCCACGGGGAATTCTCATGGGAACTCTCATCGGAACTCTCATCGGAACTCTTGGGCAAAAAGCATTCGATCGAGCTTCGCGCAAGGGGGCGCGGCTATCATCTGCGGTCGTAGGACCAGCCGAAAATGCCGCTCCGGCGCGTCTCCGGCTCCGGCTCGGCGGCAGGCTGCGGCGCTTCCTTAAGTTCCGCCTGCGGTGGCGGGGGCGGCACCGGCAGATTCTCGCATTTCATGGAGTAGACCGGCTTGCCGTCCGCGGTACGCCCGATCGGCGCGCAGGGGTCCGGATGCGCCGCCGAGGTTTTTGGGGTGACCTTGACCTGCGCCACGGCCGGCGCGGCGATCAGCAAAAGGACCAGCAGATATTTCGACATCATTGTCGCCCAAAAAGCCCAATTGGCCGCATTGAACCGGATTGCGGCGAGCAAGTCCATCGGCGCCGGGGGCACGATTGCCGAATATTTAGCCGAGACCAAAAAATTGGCTCGCCCCAACGTGATAGCCGCGACGGTGACATTTGGCAGGACGCATCGCCATGTCAACCGCGACGGCGACCACACAAGATAGCCTCTCACAGCCGGGGCGTCGTCACGGGAGAAACAACGATGAAAAAGACCTTTGCCATTCTTGGCGCCATGCTGATCGCCAGCGCCGCGATCCAGACCGCCGCAGCGAGCGACCGCCACCACGTCCGCAAGGCGCAACCCGCGCCGATCACTCAATCGGTGCGCGATTCCAACGCCGCCCTCTGGCCATCGCAGCCGACCGCGCCCGACTGGTCGCGCTACGCCAACGGCGCGATGTCCGCACCGGCCGGGCAGTGATACTGGAGGCATAGAGCGCAACTGCTTCAACGAGGTCTTTGCGAGCGCAGCGACTTGTAGGATGGGTAGAGCGAAAGCGAAACCCATCGCACTCATGATGGGTTTCGCAAGGGCTCTACCCA
>NZ_JADPJG010000027.1 GCF_023073335.1 Bradyrhizobium sp. 21 | reverse complement strand
TCGCGGCCATGGCGTGTTCACGTACACACTGCTCGCCGGCCTCGATGCGGCCGATGCCAACAATGATGGGGTGATCGACGTGACCGAGCTTGCTCAATATGTCGACCGCCGGCGCCCGAGTCTCACCTTCGATGCGTTCAAGCTGCGGCAAGTGCCGCAGATGAGCATTGTCGGATCGGATTTCCTGCTAGCGTCAAGGGTCGCGCTGCTGCCGGCTGGCCACGAGGCGCCAGCGGCCAGCATCACCGCCAAGCCGACCCACGTTGTTGTCGTGCCGGCCGATGTCTGCCAGCAGCTCGGTGCCAAGAGGGCAAAAAACGAGCAGCTTGCGCCCGGCACGCTGGTGTCAGCGGTAAAGACGGAGCAGGGCTGGATGCTGGTGGCGCGGGATGGCAAGCGTGTCGGCTATGTCGCGCAGGACACCTTATTGCGGGTGCAATGAGATGTGCACGAAGCTGGCATCGATCGAACCGGGTAAGCTTGCGCGTCGCCTTGGGCTTCTGGTTGCGGTACTCGTGACGGCCTCGGATTCAAACGCGCAAACCATTGTGGTACCGGCGGTTGGGCAGGCCGACGGTTACACGAGCATCTCGTATTCGAATGATGGACAATGGATCGCGTCGGGCGCGGGCGACGGGACCGTTGCAATATGGGATGTGGCAAGCGGCCGCATTATCAGACGATTCGCGGGTGACACCAAAGCCACCGATAGCGTGAGCATCTCTCCGGACCGTAGATCAATCGCCTCGATCAGCGGTTCGATCCGCATCTGGGACATAGCGAGCGGAAAGTTGCAACGCGAAATCCGTGATCTCGCCACCAATCACATGGCTGTATCGCCTGATTGGCAGAAGGTCGCGGCCGATAGCAGCGTCTTTCAAGGGGTCAAGCTATTCCAGGTCCTGAAAGTCGCGACGGCCCAGGATGGCACGGTTGAGCGCACGTTGTTCGGGCATTCCAATTCAATCACGCGAATTGTCTATTCCGCAGACGGCAACTTCATCGCCTCGGCGAGCGATGACAAGACCGCAAGATTTTGGGATGCAAAGAGCGGAAAGTTGCTCCGCAGCTTCTCCGGTTACCAAGGGGCCGTGGCGGCGGTCGCCATCTCGCCCAACAATCAGCGGATTGTCGCTGCAGGCGATGACAAGATAGTGAAGGTCTGGAACACCGCCAGTGGAAGCCTCGAACGTTCGATCTCCGGCTTCGGTGAGAAGATCGTCGGGGTGAGCTTCAGTCCGGATGGCCAGTCCATCGCCGTTATCTCGGATCACGAACTGATCGTGTTCAATGCGACGAGCGGCCAGCCGATCTGGAAGTCGGGTGAGGAAACCGGCATCTATGATGTGAAGTTCTCCCCTGACGGCCGGCAAGTCGCGGTTGCGACCTACCAGAACATCGTACTTCGCGATTCCGGCAACGGAGAGGTCGATCGCAAGCTCGAAGGATTGGTGGAGGCCGCCGCTCCCGTTTCATTCGCATCGGCGCGGTCACTCATTTCGGATGGACGTATCTGGCGACGATGGGATCTCACCACCGGCCGCTTGCTTAATCAATCCGGCGAGGAAACCAACCTCTCGCAGGTTATGGCCATATCAGCAGATGGCAAACTGGTCGCGACTTCGAGCTACGAAGGAATCGCAATCTGGGACATCTCGAGCGGCAAGACGTTGCGAAAGTTTGACAAACCCCCGGAGTTTATATCCGCGCTCGCCTTTGCCCCCGATGGCCAATCCCTGCTGTCTGGCGGGGAGAAGATTGTTCGCTTTTGGAGCCTTGGAACCGGGCATTCCACAAGGAGTGTTAGCCTGCCAGGCCCCTATTCGATCATATCGATGGCGCTGACCCCCGACGGCAGGACCGTCGCGGTGTCCTCCTTGGACACACTCAGGCTCGTCGACGCATCAAGCGGCCGGATCATTCGTTCGTTCGAGAAGCATCAGGGCGACGCCTACGACGTGGTAGCCTTCGCAAACGGCGGCCGCGTGCTCGTGACTGGCGGTTTCGTGACCTGTTCGCCTATAGCGGGCTGTCATGGGGACAGCCGAATTCAGTGGGGAGCGCTGAGATTGTGGGACGTCGCAAGCGGGCGTGTCCTCAGAACCCTGGATGACTATCGCAGTCGCGTCAAGGCGATTGCAGTCTCGCCGGATTCACAGATCCTTGTCGGCGTCAGTGACGATGGTACGATCAAGATGTGGAATGCCGTGAGTGGTAGCTTGGTGGGCTCGCTCCGCGGTAACGCCACGACGATCAAGTCGATCGCCTTCTCGCAAGATGGTGCACGGATCGTCGGTGGGAGCGACGGTGAGATCAAGATTTGGGAATTTCCGACCGGAGAGCAGCTTGCCAGCCTGATTTGCTCCCCCGGCGGCGAATGGGTCGTCATAACGCCTGAAGGGTTCTTCGACGCATCGTCGCGAGGCGCCGAGCTTCTGTACGTGATCCAGGATTTCCACACGGAGCGGATCGACCGGGCCTACAACGCCCTGTACAGACCAGACCTTGTGCATGAAAAGCTGGCAGGCGATCCGAATGGCAAGCTGAAGACCGCGGCGGCACAGCTCAACCTTGACAAGGTGATGGCGAGCGGGCTGGCGCCCAAAGTGACGATAGTCTCGCCGGCATCTCGCTCGTCGTCGCCCACCGATGAGTTGGAGGTTGAGGCCTCGATTTCTGACCAGGGCGGCGGCATCGGGCGGATTGAATGGCGGGTCAATGGGGTGACGCTGGGGGTCGAAACCCGCGGCGTCAAGCCGCTCGGGGCGACCGGGGCAGGGGATAGTGCAGCGCCGTCTGACAAGCAGACGGCGAAGCAGAAGCTGGCCCTGGAGCGGGGCGAGAACCGCATCGAAGCCATAGCCTATAACAGCAAGAACCTCATCGCGTCTGAGGTCGCTGGGGTTTCGATCCAGTGGGATGGCGAGAAGACCGCCGCGGCGCCGAGGCTTTATGTGCTGTCGGTTGGCGTGAACGACTACTACGACAGCCGCTTGCACTTAGCCTACGCCGTGCCCGACGCGT
>NZ_JADPJG010000028.1 GCF_023073335.1 Bradyrhizobium sp. 21 | reverse complement strand
CAAGGCAGAACTTCACGGCGAGACAAGCGAATAAATACAGTAGAGCCGAAGTTCGGCTCCGGGTCACAAGCGTCGATTTGGCGCCCGGCTGCAAACTTCCGGTCTGGGCTCGTGAGCCGACATGTGGGGGTACCGCGTCGATGGAAGCGATGGGCCAGAAGGCGATCTTTCAAAACGCGAAGTTCGCTATGTCAGCCAGGTAGTGTCCAAGAACTGCAGGCCAGAGCGCCCCGGATCTGCGGTACAACGTCATCAACAAGCCACCTGTCACCACAGCCGCGCCAATATTCCCGAAACCCGTCCACCAGTGATAGGCTCCAAACATAAATGAGGTTACGAGAACCAAGGCATAGCCGTCGTCCAAATGGCTCTGGAGCAGATGCCGCGCACAGCGGCGGAATACGATCTCCTCATTTAAGGCGACTAGCCCAAGACCAAAAAAGATATCGGCGACATGTAGCCAGCCTTGCGTTTCAGGATATGCCCCGAGCACTGTCGCGGGTAGCCATCCATTAATGGTCCGTCGGATCCACTCACCCAAATAGTGGTCCGCGAGGACAATGCCGACAATCCAGATGGTCACTTCCCATCGCGCTATTCGAAGTGGTTCAAATCGGAAGGCTATCGTCCGCGCAGCAGGTATGGCGCTCAGAACTGCCAAAGCCCCAAGGCGGCCTGCGTAGTCCCAAACGATCCATGCGGCCGGATCGGATTGTTGCAGCCTTATAATTTGCGACACAACCATTGGGAAAAGGGCCGCCGCGAACCAGAGAGGCGTGGGTATCGGGCGAACCATCATCAGGTATCTTTAACGCCGCTAATACATTCAGCGCAATGCGGCCTAGCGAGCGGGGCACGTCTGCCTTGGGTCAGGCTGACTTCCGCACCGACTGGACCTGGGGTCGGCTTATCTCCTGGAGGCAGACATAGCGGGCGTGTACGCGAAGGTCGTCAACGGGCCAGCAGCAGACTTAATGATCTGCAAACCCTAATCGTCTGAGAGCTGCCAGCTAATAGCATCCTCGTGCTACCTTAGCGGGCATCTCGGCTTTCAGCATTCGTTCCACCCTTATGCTCGTCCTCATCGTCGGGGGCACGTCCAGCATCTACGTGTTCCTCGGCCTCAACCTGATTATGGTATTGATAGCGTTGGGCCTAGCCTGCCTTATGTACGTCCCGTTCGCTAAGCGCTACGGGTGGGGCAATGAAGGCCGTCTCACAAGGCATCTCAGTCGTCCGCCGTTCGAAGACGAAAGCCGCAAAGCCAATTGATTGTGCTGGAATGAACTGGCTTATCGCTCTTGCATTCTTGGGCTTTTGTTGGTGGCGCGCGGCAAAAGCGCGTGAACGAGCTGCCGAATTGACAGCCACTAATTTTAGCCGCTCACCACTATATTGGGTGTCGAACGCGCTCGTAGCTATTCTGTTGGCCCTCGTGCTGTATATCGCCCATATTCACCATCACTCGCCCGTTCCGGCCTTCCTCTGGTTTGTCGCCCTGGCGATCATCGTGGCTTTACTCTTTCTGCGCCGCGCCTTGAAATGGCGCTACCCAATTTAGCCAGACTACCGGTATTCTGCACTTCGTCATGGCGGATAACACGAGCAATATCCCAACCGGACGGACCTATCTGGGGTTTGCCCTAGCTTGGACCGTCCTGCTTTTCCTAGTCTATCTGATTTGCATCGCTCTATTTGCTACCGGTCGTTGGGAGATCGGTCTTCTCACTATCCTGCTCGCCGCCTGCGGCTTTGTTCGACACAGCGTGCGGCTCGGCAGACGCACGAAGCGGGGCCTTGTTCGTAGGCGATAATGTCCGCTCGGGGTCAAAAGGGTCGGTACGGCGCGCGAATAGCGACGACCGATTCACTTCCACAAGCCGACATCGGTGGCCCGCGCTCCCGGAGTCTGTGGGGCCGCGTGGAGACAGGATTTGAACCTATGACCCCAAGATCATGAGCCTAACGAGCGAGCGCGGCCGACCCAGCCGCGGTCAACCGCTGCACGCCCCGTTAACACCGCACCACGCAAGCCCGCTCGTTACTGCGACCGGTCCGAGGTCCAGCCCTTGTAGTCGCCGACATTGTCGCGCGTCACCAGTTTCGACGGCAGCAGCTCGACGGTGGACGCCGGCCTCTGGCCGTTGAGAATGTTGACGCCGACCTGCACGGCGCGTCGAGCCATGAAGAACGGGTCCTGCGAGGCGGAGGCCTGGATCTGCTGCGCCTGCGGGTCCTTCAGCGCTGCTTCGATGTCGGGCGCGCCGTCGACCGCGGCGATGACGATGCCGGTGCGCTGCTGCTGGCGCGCGGCAAGGTCGGTGCCGATGGCCTGCGGATCGTTGATGGCGAAGATGGCGTCGATCTTGGCAAAGCGGGTCAGATAGCCCTGCGCCACCGTGAGGCCGCCTTCGCGCGAGCCCTTGCCGTCCTGGTCGTTGGACAGGACCTTGATGCCGGGGTTCTTGCCGAGCACGTTCTTGCAGCCGACGACGCGGTCGACTACCGCGGAAACCTGCGGGCCGTTCTCGATGATCACGTCGCCTTTGCCCCCCAGCTTGTCGACGATGTACTGGCAGGAGATCTCGCCGGCCTGGACGTTGTTGGTGGTCACCGTGGCGTCGGCACCTTCGGCTGCGGTGTCGACGGCAACGACGACGATGCCGGCGGCCTGCGCCTTCTTGATCGCCGGGCCGACCGCCTTGGGATCGCCGGGATTGAGCAGGATCAGGTCGACGCCGGCGGCGATGAAATTGTCGATCTGGGTGACCTGCTTGCCGAGATCATACTCGAAGCCGACGGTGGTGATCTTGACGTTGGGATTGGTCTTCCTGGCCTCGAATTCGGCGCCCTTCGACAACGCGACGAAGAACGGGTTGCCGAGCGAGCCCAGCGAAATGCCGATCGACTTGAGCTCCTTGGCGAAGGACGGCGCAGAGCTCAGGACGAGCGCCATCGCGGCGCCGGCAAACGAGATCGACTTCAACATTGGCTTCCTCCCTGGTCTGTTTGAAGCTCCGGCGCGGCGACCAGTTGCCGTGACGGATCTCTGATTTTACGTGCGCGCCGAGCCCTGCAGCCGATAGCGGTCCAGCGCCACCGCGCCGATGATCACCAGGCCCTTGATCACATATTGCCAGACGTCGGACACGCCAATCAGGATGAGGCCGTTCGACAACACGGCGATGATCAGCGCGCCGACCAGCGTTCCCCAGATCGAGCCGATGCCGCCGACAAAGGAGGTGCCACCCAGGATCACCGCAGTGATGGCGTCGAGCTCGTAGGACTGGCCGAGTTGCAGGCCGTTGGCGGCGTAGAGGCGCGCCGCCTGCATGGCGCCGCCGAGGCCGGCGAGCAGGCCGGACACGCCGTAGACGAAGATAAGCACAGCCCAGACCTTGATGCCGGCGAGCCGCGCCGCGCTCTCGTTGCCGCCGACCGCATAGATGTGCACCCCGAGCACGGTGCGCTTGAGCACCAGCCACGACACCAGGATGACCAGCAAGGCGATCACCCAGAGCCAGGGTATCGACACGACGCCGGGAACGAGCGTCACCGCGCCGTTGCCGATGAAGGCATAGGGGATCGACGGATTGAACACCGTGGTGTCGGCGCCGAGCAGGCGCGCCGCACCGCGGACGGCAGTCAACGACCCCAGCGTGACGATGAAGGGCGGCAGGCGCAGCAGCGCAATCAAGGCGCCATTGAGAACGCCGAAGACGGCGCCGGTGAGCACCGCGGCCGGCAACCACAGCACTCCGAGGTCGGGGAATTTGGAGATAATCAACCCGGCCATCGCAGAGGCCGCCAGGATGGAGCCGACCGAGAGGTCGATGCCGCCGGTAAGGATGACAAAGGTCATGCCTGCGGCCAGCACGGTATTGACCGCGGACTGCTGCACCACGATGCCGATGTTCTGACCGGTGAAGAAGCGGCCGTCAGACAGGACGTGAAAGCCGATGCAGAGCAACAGCAGCACCGGCAGCATGCCGACCGCGCGAATGATCGTCCGGGTACGTTGCCGCTTCGTCTCCTGCGCGGCGGCAAGACCGGAGGCGGCGGTGGCGGCTTTGGTCGTGGCGGCATTGGCGGAAGCGCCGTTCTCAGGCATCGAGCTGCTCCGTCCCGGTGGCGAGTGCCATGATCTCCTCCTGACTGAGCGGCGATGTCGCGTCCCGCCGGATCTGGCCGGCGATCTGCCCGGCGCGCATCACGACGACGCGGTCGCAGATGCCGATGATCTCGGGCAAGTCCGACGAGATGACGAGAACCGCGGTGCCCGACTTCGCGAGGTTGTCGATGATGGAATAAATCTCGGACTTGGCGCCGACGTCGACGCCGCGCGTCGGCTCGTCCAGGATCAGGATTTTCGGGCCGATCGCGAGCAGCCGCGACAGCAGCACCTTCTGCTGATTGCCGCCGGAGAGCCCGCCGACGGGAACACCGACATTCGCGGCACGGATGCCGAGCCCCGCGAACGCCCGCTTGGCGCGGTCGCGGGCCTTGTCGCGATCGAGGATGCCGCCGAATTTCGCATCCCGGCCCAGCACCGCGAGATTGATGTTGTCGAGGCAGGACATGTCGAGGAACAGGCCGAGCGCCTTTCTGTCCTCGGTGAGGTAGGCAATGCCCGCGTCCAGCGCCTCGCCGGGCGTGCGGATGCGGACCGCGCGGCCCTCGATCTCGACATGGCCGGAGATCATGGGCACAGCGCCGATGATGAGATGCGCAAGCTCGGTGCGGCCGGCGCCGACCAGGCCGGCAAGACCGACGACCTCGCCCGCATGCACCGTCAGCGAACATCCCTTGACGCGCCTGCCGTCGGCGATGTCGACGGCCGCGAGCACGGGCGCGCCCTGCCGCGCGTTGGAATCGTTCCTGGGATCATGCTCCTTCTTGTAGAAGGAGGAGACGTCGCGTCCCACCATCATCCGGACGATGGTGTCGGCGCGGATGTCGCCCTTGTCGAGCGAACCGACCAGCGTGCCGTCGCGCAGCACCGTGACGCGATCGCCGAGCGCATAGACCTCGTCCATGCGATGCGAGATATAGATGATGGCGAGACCTTCGGCGCGCAGCTGGCGGATCAGCGCGAACAGCCTTTCGCTCTCACCGGCCGACAGCGCGGTGGTCGGTTCGTCCATGATCAGGATCCTGGAGCGGGCGTGCAGCGCGCGCGCGATCTCGACCAGTTGGCGCTGGCCCATCGAGAGATTGGCGACCTGCGTCTGCGGCGTGAAATCCGCGCCGAGCCGCGCAAGGATCGGACCGACGGCGGCCTGCATCGCCTCGCGCGCCAGCAAGCCGCCGCGGGAGACCTCGCGACCGAGATAGATGTTCTCCGCAACGCTCAGATTGGGGGCGAGCGAGAGTTCCTGATAGATGATCGCGATGCCGGCCGCGCGGCCGCCGAGCGGGCCGCTGATCTGCACCGACTGGCCGTCGATACGGATTTCGCTGCCCGGGTCCGGCCGGTAGGCGCCCGACAGGATCTTCATCAGGGTGGATTTGCCGGCGCCGTTCTCGCCCATCAAGGCGTGGATCTCGCCGGCGTAGACGGTGAGGTCGACGTCGCGCAGCGCCTTGATGCTGAAAAACGATTTGGAGACCCGGCGCATCTCGAGGATGGGCTCGCTCATCACACCTCCCCGACGCGGCCAGTGGCGGCATCGCATCTCACACGCGTCTCATTCGGTCCCTGGCGCGCGTGGGGCCATTAAACAAAAGGCCGCGGCACAGGGCAATACCTCCCGCGAGCCGATGCACCGCCGGGCGCGGATTTATCTTTTGCAACCGGAACCGATCCCGGGCGTGATGCCTTTTCTTCGCCACATCATCGCGCACCATCTGCATGATCGGTCGCGATGCTTTGTGGATCGCGATCAGCGCCGCGGCCGGTACAGGCGGCGCCATTCCGGCAGCCGCGCGGCGTAGGCCTGCGCAAGCGCGCGGTCGGGCGCGAACGTCTCGACGCGACGTGGCCTGGTGCAGACGGCCTCGATCGCCTCCCCGGTGACGGCGAGGCGACCGAGCCGCGCCGCACCAAACGCGGCGCCCGTCTCGCCGTCGGCAAAGCGATGGATGGGCATGTTCAGGACATTGGCCAGCACCGAAAGCCAGAATCGCGACCGTGCGCCACCGCCGATGGCATCCGCCTCCGCGATGACAAGTCCGGTTTCCGCAAGCGCGTCCCGGCAATCCGCCAGCGCGAAGGCAACGCCTTCGAGCACGGCTTGCACGATGGCGTCACGATCGGTGGCGTGACTGAGCCCGTCGAGCATGCCGCGCACTTCGGGATCATCGTGCGGGGTGCGTTCGCCGGAGAGATACGGCAGGAAGCTGACCGGCGACGGCGCCCTCGGATGCGACCCGAGCGGCGCCAGCAGATCGGCCTCGGCAGTCCCCAGCAGCCGCGCGATCCAGGCGAGGCACGATGCCGCCGAGAGGATCGCGCCGGCTTGAATCCACCGGTCGGGAACGGCGTGACAGAAGGTGTGGACCACGCGCTCCGGGTTGGCCGCGATCGTATCGGTCGGCACCAGCAATGCGCCGGAGGTTCCGAGCGAAATGAAGGCTGCGCCTGGATTGATGGCGCCGATGCCGACGGCGCCCGCTGGATTGTCGCCGGCCCCGCCTGCGATCATCGGCCGTCTGCTCATGCCCCAGCGCTGCGCCATCTCGCTGCGCAGCCGTGCCGACGGCGCGCAGCCCTCGACCAGACGCGGCATCTGCCGGCGCGACAGAGCGGTCGCGGCGAGCCCCTCATCCGACCAATCGCGGCTGATAACATCGAGCCACAGCGAACCCGAGGCGTCCGAGACATCCTCGATCGCCTCGCCCGTCAGCACCAGGCGCAGATAGGCCTTTGGCTGCAGCACAAGCGTGGTGGCGGCGAAAATCTCCGGTTCGTGCCTGGCGACCCACAGCAGTTTTGGTGCGGTGAATCCCGGCATTGCCTTGTTGCCTGTCGTCGTTCGCAGGGCGGGCCAGCGCTGTTCCAGTTCGGCGCATTCCGCGAAAGACCGTCCGTCATTCCAGAGAATGCAGGGTCGCAACGGCGTGTGACCAGCGTCGAGCAGCGTTGCGCCGTGCATCTGTCCCGACAAGCCGATGCCCTCGACGGCGGCCAACTCGCGCGCGTGATCTGCCTTCAAGGCGTCCAGCGTCGCGAACGTGGCCTCGATCCACTGCGACGGGTCCTGCTCGCTATGGCCGGGACGCGGCGAACTGATGGTCAGCGACCGGCTACGGCTCGCCACCACGCGCTGCGCGTCGTCGACCAGAACGGTTTTGACGGCAGACGTGCCGAGGTCGATGCCGAGATACATGATGCCACTTGCCTTACGCATCCAGGGTCTTGCGCATCCAGGGTCTTGCGCGTCCGGGATCCTGCGCGTCCAGAATCCTGCGCGTCCAGAATCCTGCGCGTCCAAGATCCTGCACGTCCATGACATTGCGGGCATGGCGCTCCCGATGTTGGCATGCGCCAGCCAATCATGTAACCCCACCCGAAACCTGCCGGGGACGCAACGCTCATGACCACCGACGCCACCAACGCCGCGGGAGCCACCCGCGCGCTGATCCTCGCGTTGCTCGCGCTTGCCTGCGGGCACATGCTCTCGACCTTGCTGCGCACCATCCCCGCGGTCAGCCTGGATCTGATGGCGGCGGATTTCCACATTGAGCCGCAGGCGCTGGCGAGCCTCACCTCGGTCTATCCGTTCGCCTTCGCGGCCGCTCAGATTCCAGTCGGGGCTGCGATGGACCGCTTTGGCGTACGGCCGGTGTCGCTGAGCCTGCTGGCGGGAACCGTGGTCGGCGCCATCGCGTCGGGCTTTGCGACGGGGCCCGAAAGCTTTGCGGTCGGACAGGTGCTGCTGGGCGTTGCGACCTCCGGCATGCTGATGTGCCCGATGACGCTGGCGGCCAAGCAATTGTCGGCCGCGCGTTTCGGGCTGTGGTCGGGCGCGATCCTCTCGATCGGCAATATCGGCATGCTGTTGTCGTCGAGCCCGCTCGCCTTCGTGGTCGACACTTATGGCTGGCGCGCCGGGTTCTGGATCGCAGGCCTCGGCGGCATCGTGGTGGCGTTTGCCGTGTTCGTGCTGGTGCCGGGCCAGCCGGCCGAGCACAAGGACGAATCTTCGCCGCTGTCGCAGATGATCGAGGTGCTCAGGCTCGGACTGTCGCGGCCCTTGCGCGGCCTGATCGCGCTGGCGCTGGTGTCGCTTGCGACCTCGCTGGTGCTGCGCGGCCTCTGGGGCGGGCCATGGCTGATGCAGGTCAAGGGCTTGACCCGGGTCGAGGCCGGCAACCAGCTCGGCGCCTTCACGCTGGCGATGATCGCCGGTCCACTTCTGATCGGTATGATCGACCGCAGGATCGGCCGCCGCCGCGGGCTGGTGGCGGGAACGCACCTGGTCGGGGCATTGCTGCTGGCGCTGATGGCGTTAGGGGCGCCGCACTATTTGGTCTCCGTGCTGTGGGGTGTGCCCGTGATGCCGCCGCAATACGACCTCGTGCTGTTCGTGCTCATCGGGCTCGCCACCTCTGCGCAGCCGCTGCTGTTCGGCATGTCGCGTCAGCTGGTCGACGCGCAAGTGGCGGGCAAGGCGCTCGCCGCGATCAATCTCGCCTTCTTCCTCGGCGCCGCGCTGATGCAGTCGATCACCGGCGCGGTGGCGGCGCTTGCCGGGCTGCCGGCGGTGCTGCTGTTCATGGCAGCCATGCTTGGCATCGGCGCGCTGATCTTTTTGATCTATACCTCGCCAAGAGCGGCGATAGAGTAGAGCCGTGCATCAAGGGGACATCTCATGCCTGTCGACACCAAAGCCGCCACCGACCGCCTCATGCGCTTCCTCGCTGTCGAAGGCGTCACCGGACAGGAGGCAGCGATCGGGCGGGAGCTCACGGCCGCGCTGAAGGAAAGCGGCGTGCCGGCGAAAGCGATTCGGCTCGACGACGCCAATACACGCATTCCCGTGCCGACCGAGACCGGCAACCTCATCGTCGACCTGCCCGGCCGCGGCGCGCTGCACAACCAGCCGCGCATCATGTTCATGACCCACATGGACACCGTGCCGCTCTGCGCCGGCGCCAAGCCCAAGAAATCCGGGCGCAAGATCGTCAACGAGGCCAAGACCGCGCTCGGCGGCGACAATCGCTGCGGCTGCGGCGTGCTGGTGACACTGGCCGCCGAACTCGAAAAGCAGAAGCTCGACCATCCGCCGATCACGCTGCTGTTTTGCGTGCGCGAGGAGAGCGGGCTCTACGGCGCGCGCCACGTCAAGCTCGACGAGCTCGGCTCGCCAGTGATGGCGTTCAACTATGACGGCGGCGCGGCTTCCAACGTCGTCATCGGCGCCGTCGGCGCCGATCGCTGGACCGTCGAGATTCTTGGCCGCGCCTCGCATGCCGGCGTCGCACCGGAGCGCGGCATCTCCTCGACCATGATCATGGCGCTCGCGCTCGCCGACGTGAAGGCCGGCGGCTGGTTCGGCAAGGTGGTGAAGGGCAAACAACAAGGCACCAGCAATGTCGGCCCCGTCACCGGCGGCGAGGGCCGCCCGGCCGGCGATGCCACCAATGTCGTCACCGACTACGTCCATGTGCGCGGCGAAAGCCGCAGCCATGACGGAAAGTTCTTCAAGGAGATCACCAAGGCCTACAAGGCCGCGTTCGAGAAGGCGGCCAAGAAGGTGACGAACGCGCAGGGCAAATCCGGCAAGGTCAAGTTCAAGGCGGAGACCGACTATTTTCCGTTCCGCATGAAGGAGAACCTGCCGGTCGTGAAACGTGCGATAGAGGCTGTGTCCGCGGTCGGCGGCACGCCGAACGTCCGCGCCGCCAATGGCGGGCTGGATGCGAACTGGATGGTGCGCCACGGCGTTCCGACCGTAACCTTCGGCGCGGGGCAGAACGAGGCGCACACGATCGACGAGTGGATCAATCTCGACGAATATGATCGCGCGTGTGCGTTGGCGGTGCAGCTCGCGACGATGCGGTGAGCACGTAGCCTGTAGGATGGGTAGAGCGAAACCCATCGCAACTTGCGAAGATGACGATGATGGGTTTCGCTGCGCTCTACCCATCCTACGAACAAAAATAAAAACAGGGAGGGAGGCCACATGGCACGCATCGCAACCATCGAGACCGGATTCTACCGGATCCCCCTTCCCGTCACGCTCTCCGATAGCACCCACGGCGACATCACCGCGTTCGAGCTGATCACCTGCCGCATCCGTGATGCCGATGGCGCCGAAGGCGTCGGCTACACCTACACGGTCGGGCGCAATGGCGGCGCCGTCGCCGACATCCTCAAGCGCGAGATCCCTCCGCTGATCGAGGGCCGCGAGGCCGATGATACCGAAGCGATCTGGCACCATGTCTGGTGGGGCCTGCATTATGGCGGGCGCGGCGGGCCAATGGTGCTGGCGCTCTCGGCGCTCGACATCGCGCTGTGGGATCTGAAGGGGCGGCGCGCGAAGCTGCCGCTGTTCCGGCTGCTCGGCGGCTTCGATGCGCGCGTGCCGTGCTACGCCGGCGGCATCGACCTCGATCTCTCCGTCGAGGCGCTGCTCGCGCAGACCGACGGCAATCTCGCAAAGGGCTTTCGCGCCATCAAGATGAAGGTCGGCCGGCCCGATCTCAAAACCGACGTCGCGAAGGTCTCCGCGATGCGACAGCATCTCGGCGACGGCTTTCCGCTGATGGTGGATGCCAACATGAAATGGACGGTCGAGGAAGCGATCCGCGCCGCCCGCGCGTTCCAACCTTATGACCTCACCTGGCTCGAGGAGCCGATCATTCCCGACGATGTCGCGGGCCATGCCCGCATCATGCAGGCCGGCGGCGTACCGATCGCGGCGGGCGAGAATCTGCGCTCGCTGTGGGAGTTCAAGAATTACATCGTCGCGGGCGCCGTGTCCTATCCCGAGCCCGATGTCACCAATTGCGGCGGCGTGAGTACGTTCATGAAAATCGCGCGGCTGGCGGAGGCCTTCAACCTGCCCGTTACCAGCCACGGTGCGCACGACATCACCGTGCATCTGCTCGCGGCCTGCCCGAACCGCTCCTATCTGGAGGCCCATGGTTTCGGGCTGGACAAGTATATCGAGCATCCGCTGGTGCTGGAGGATGGGCTTGCGCTGGCGCCGGACCGCCCTGGTCACGGCATCAGCTTTGACTGGGCGGGGCTGGCGAAGCTGTCGGCTTAACCGCGCGTTGCTGCACGCGAGGCATTCCAAGGCGCTGGATGCAGGGCGCAGTTATTCCGCTATGGTGGCGGCAGCCGACATCATCGAGAGACGCCTGCCTTGACCCCCGAGCTGCACCAGAAACTGACCGCGTGGCGCCAGCATTTGCATGCGCATCCCGAATTGTCCCTCCAGGAAAAGGCCACCGCCGCCTTCGTGCAGCAAAAGCTCACCGAGCTCGGCATTCCCTTCGAGGCTGGCATCGGCGGCCACGGCATTGTCGCGACGCTGGCCCGCGGGTCTGCGCAAGCGCGCGTCGGCCTGCGCGCCGACATGGATGCGCTGCCGATCACCGAGGATACGGCCCTGCCCTACGCCTCGAAGAATCCCGGCGTGATGCATGCCTGCGGGCATGACGGGCATACCGCCTCGCTGCTCGGCGCCGCCGCGCTGCTCGCCGCCGACACCAATTGGAGCGGCACGGTCGATTTCATCTTCCAGCCGGCCGAGGAAGGCTATGGCGGCTCGCGCGCAATGGTCGCGGCCGGGCTGTTCGACCGCTTTCCGATGGACCGGGTGTTCGGCTTTCACAACTGGCCGGGCCTTGCCGCCGGCACCATCGCGGTGCATGACGGCGTCGTCATGGCCTCCGGCGGGCGCATCACCATCACCATCGATGGCCATGCCGGGCACGCCGGCATGCCGCATCTGACCCGCGATCCGGTGGTGGCGGCGGGCCATTTGATCGTGGCGCTGCAATCGATCGTGTCGCGCGGCGTCGATCCGCTCGACACCGCCGTGCTCTCGCTGTGCACGATCGAGGGCGGCACGGCGCGCAACCAGATCGCTGGACGTGTCACGATCGGCGGCACGCTGCGGTATCATCGCGACGCGGTGAAGGGCACCCTCCTCGACGGGATCGAGCGCGTTTGCGCCGGGATTGCGACGAGCTTTGGCGTCAAGGTGACGCCCGAGATCGTCATCGGTGTTGGCGTCGTGATCAACACGCCGACGGAAGCTGGCCTTGCCCGCATCGCCGCGGAAAAGGTGCGGGCGGAGGTGCGGCGCGACCTCGCGCCCAGCATGGCCGGCGAGGATTTTGCCTTCTATCTCCAACAGCGGCCGGGCGCCTTCGTCTGGATCGGCAACGGGCCTTTGCGCGACGGCGCCGAGTTGCACGGCCCGCGCTATGATTTCAACGACGCGATTTTGCCGGTGGCCGCGAGCTGGATGGCCGAAGTCGCCAGGACGGCGCTGGCGTCGAACTAGCGCGACCGCACGCCGGTCACGAGATCTCGCGCGGCAGCTTCCAATCCGGCCGCGGCTCGCAGACCTCGTCCAGGCGCGCGACGTGATATCCGGCAGGCAGCAGCCGGCCGCCCTCCTCGTCCGCGACCGGAACGTCGGTCACCAGCCCCTCGATCAAGGCGGCTTCCCACACTTCTTTCTCGGTCGGAAAGGGATCGCCGATCTGCTTGCTACCTTCGAGCGCATACATCGGTTCCGGTCCTGAGTTGATCAATCCTAGGCAGCAACGTATCGGCCGCACCGACGTTCCCCTCCGGCAAACGCGGCACTCGCCGCACTCAACGGATGGCACGGAGAAAATGGCGCGCGTTCTGATCGGAACTTCCGGCTGGCATTACGCCTCCTGGCGTGGCCCGTTCTTTCCAGAGGGGGTAACGCTGAAGGAGCAGCTCCGCTATTATGCCGGGCAGTTCGATACCACCGAGCTGAACGGGGTGTTCTACCGCACCCCGACGCCGGAGGCCGTCGAGGCCTGGCGGGCGCAGACCGGGGGCGATTTCGTCTTCGCCTGGAAGGCGTCGAAATTCATCACACACTGGAAGCGCCTGTCCGGCCGCTCCGTCAACAGCCTCGAACTGCTGGAGGATCGCATCTCATTGTTGCGCGGCAAGGCCGGCCCGATCCTGTTCCAGCTGCCGCCGCAATTCCAGGTGGACGCGGACCGCCTCGCCGCCTTTTTCAAGCTGCTGTCGAGGAAACGGCGTTACAGCTTCGAATTTCGTCATCCGAGCTGGTACCAGCCGCGCATCTTGCGGATGCTGGCCGACGAGAACATTTCGCTCTGCCTGTCCGACCATCACGATGCGCCGGCGCCATGGAAGCGCACGGCGGACTTCGTCTATGTGCGCGGACACGGACCGGGCGGGCGCTATCACGGGCACTATACGAAAGCCACGCTGGCGCAATGGGCTGGGCGTATCAAGTCCTGGAAGCGGCAGGGCTGCGACGTCTTTGTCTATTTCGACAACGACCAGAAGAGCGCAGCGCCCGCCGATGCACGGACGTTGAAGCAATTGCTGTAATGCGCGGACACGGCATGGCGCAGTGCCGTCATGCCGCCGCCCGATCCGGGAAGCCGCCCTGCAGCACGTCGAGCAGGCGCTGCTCGCGCTCGATCCTGCTCCGGTAGAGTGCGCGCTCGCTCTCGGTTCTGGCTCCGGCCAGCAGCAGGCGATAGTGCGAGATCACCTTCTCGCTGCTGCGGATGAGGAGGTCGCGGACGTCGCTCATCGTTGCGCTCCCGTCCCGGCGGAGGCCGATGGCGTGTTCGGGAGGGTGAATGCGACGGGGAAGGCGGCGCCGGCAAGAGCCTCGATCGCGGTCTGCTCCTCGGCGAGGCGTCGTTCGATATACCGCCGTTCGATGCCCGACAGCTTCGTCTTCAGCAAGCGCCGGTAGCGGAAGAGGTTGTTGCGGTGCGCGCGAATGCGGGCCAGGTCTTGATCCAGAAGGTCTTGATCCAGCAAGTCTTGATCGAGCAAGTCTTGATCGAGCATCTCTTGATCGAGCATCGTCGTCACTCCAGACGGTCTTTCACGGTCCTTTTCGATTTTGCGGTGTCGGAAGAGGAATCTTCCGGCGCGAAAAAATATTCGGGCCGCTCCCTCTGTCAAGAGGCTCCCTTGCCGCCTGCCGGCCCTGGGGGCGGCCGCCGCCGTCCGCCAAAGAAATTTTCGTCCCCCCTCTTGCAAGGTTCTTCCGCCATTCTAAGTCGTTTTTCGCCGCGAGAGCGGTGTGCCGGATGCCCAATCGGGTCCGGCGCGGGCGCCGGCCGGGGCTTCGGACTTGGTCCGATCCCCTGTCTCGCGCTCCTTCGTATCCATCTTGCTCTTTGGAGGACTTGGTATGAGGACCCATTTTGACTTTGCGCCCCTGTGGCGTTCCACCATCGGCTTCGACCACCTGGCCGACCTCGTCGACAGCACGCTGCGCCAGGCGAGCGAGGACAATTATCCCCCCTACAACATCGAGCGCTCCGGCGAAGACCATTACCGGATCACGCTGGCGGTGGCGGGATTCGGCGTCAACGACATCACGGTGACCGCCGAACAGAACGCGCTCACCATCGAGGGCAGGAAGCCCGACGGCGCCGCGCGCGAGTACCTCTACCAGGGTATCGGGGCACGCCCGTTCCGCCGCGTCTTCAATCTCGCCGACTACGTCCAGGTCAAGCAGGCCGCCTTCCAGGACGGTCTCTTGATCATCGATCTCGTGCGCGAGATTCCGGACGCGATGAAGCCGCGCCAGATCCAGATCGCGGGCGCTTCGTCACCGCGGATCGAGCAGAGGAAGGCGGCCTAGCCTTGTCGCAGGGGTTCGGCACTGCCGCAACCAGCATGGCGGATGGCGACCGGGGTCGCCGTCCGCCGATCGAGAACCATCCCTTCGGAAGGAGTGTAGAGGGAGACAACCATGACCAATGCCAATGCGACCACCGGCGGTCTCAACCCGCTGTTTCATCCCGCCGCCTATTATGCATCTCCGGGCGCCGTCCTTGGCGATCGCAGCCTCTCGACACCGGAGAAGCGGATCATCCTGTCGTCGTGGGCCTCGGACATGTACGCCGTTGAATCCCATCCCGCGCTGCGCGAGATTCCCGGCATGGACCACACCATCCGGCTCGCGGACATCCTCGCCGCACTACGCAAGCTGGATGACGACGACGACCCGCCGCCCCGCGGCGGCGCTTCGATGCGGCTGCGGCGTCCCGCATTTGATGCGGGAGCCGACGATGAGGGCCGACCACCTGATCGGCGCACCTTAATCGATCGCTCCGCATAGCCCCTCGGCAGGCTGCCGACGTTCCTCCTTCCAGGCAACCCGTTGAACACACTTTGGCAACGCCGTTGACGGCGCTTGCCCGCGGCCCGCGCGCTTGACGCACGCCCTCCGGACGGGTCTAATAATCCTCAAGAACAATTGTTCGCATTCCGAACATTATCAGTCGGACAGAGCGGGCTCAACACCGCGTCCACGTTCACCGGAGGAACGTCACCGATGCAAGCCATCCTCAATGGCGACAGCACGCTCATCGTCGCGATGATCGTCGCCTACATCGCCTTCACGTCCTGGCTCACGCTCAAGCTGCGCAGCAGGACGAGCGAGCAGTTCATGACCGGCGGGCGCGCGATGCCGGCCGTGGTGGTCGGCGTGCTGATGATGTCCGAATTCGTCGGCGCCAAATCCACCGTCGGCACCGCGCAGGAAGCGTTCCAGTCCGGCATGGCGGCGGGCTGGGCCGTGCTCGGCGCCTCGATCGGCTTCCTGCTGTTCGGCCTGCTGATGGTGAAGAAGCTCTACAATTCCGGCGAATACACCATCTCGGCCGCGATCGCGCAGAAATACGGCAAGTCGACCATGCTCACGGTCTCCGTGATCATGATCTACGCGCTGCTGCTCGTGAACGTCGGCAATTACATCAGCGGCTCGGCTGCGATCGCCACGGCGCTGCATGTCAGCCTGCCGCTCGCGATGTGCGTCATCGCCGTGGTCAGCACCTTCTATTACGTGTTCGGCGGATTGAAGGGTGTTGCCTGGGTGACGATCCTGCACAGCGCCTTCAAGGTCGTCGGCATCGTCATCATCTTCACGGTCGCGATGTCGCTGACCGGCGGCATTGCGCCGATGCAGGCCAAGCTGCCCGCCCATTATTTCAGCTGGGACGGCAAGATCGGCTTTGCGACCATCTTCGCCTGGACCTTCGGCACGGTCGGCGCGATCTTCTCGACCCAGTTCATCGTCCAGGCGATCTCCTCGACCCCGAGCGCCGACGATGCCCGCAAGGCCACCTTCTATGCCGCCGCGTTCTGTCTGCCGCTCGGCTTCCTGCTCGCACTGATCGGCGTTGCCGCGAAATTCCTCTATCCCGACATGAACAGCCTGTACGCGCTGCCGGTGTTTCTGGAAAAGATGCCGCCGCTGGTCTCGGCCTTCGTGACCACCTCGCTGGTCGCCTCGATCTTCGTCAGCGTCTGCACCGTCGCGCTGGCCATCGCCTCGCTGGTGGTGCGCGACTTCTACGTCCCCTATTGGAAGCCGACGCCGGAGCGCGAGCTGAAGATGACCCGCCTGTTCTCGGTGGTGATCGGCATCGCGCCGCTGGTGTTCGTGTTCTTCGTCCCCGAGATCCTCAAGCTGTCGTTCTTCACCCGCGCGCTGCGACTGTCGATCACGATCATCGCGATGATGGGTTTCTATCTGCCGCTGTTCGCCAGCAACCGCGGCGCCACCGCAGGCCTGATCGGCGCCGCGGTCTCGACGACGCTCTGGTACATGCTCGGAAACCCCTTCGGCATCGACAACATGTATGTCGCCGCCGCGACGCCGCTGCTCGTGATGGCGATCGAGCGCCTGGCGCTGGGCCGCGCTCCCGCCGCCTCCGCGACGCCGCAGGCGGCGCCGCCCACTGCTTTCGTGGAAAGGACTTCGACATGATCATCGGTGGCGAGATCGCGACCACCGACATCGAGATCGCCGCCGACGGCCTCGTTCGCCCGGCCGCCGGCGATCCCGACCGGTTCGACGCCTTCATTCCCTCGCCTTGCGTGCAGAACCACGCTGCCAATCTGATGCCGCTCTCCAATGGCGATCTGGCTTGCGTCTGGTTCGGCGGCACGCAGGAGGGCATGTCGGACATATCGGTGTATTTTTCGCGCCTGGCTCGCGGCGCGACGCAATGGTCGCGCGCCGAAAAACTGTCCGACGACACCGCGCGCTCGGAGCAGAACCCGGTGCTGTTTCCCGCACCCGACGGCACGCTGTGGCTGATGTGGACGGCGCAGCTCGCGGGAAACCAGGACACCGCCCTGATCCGCCGCCGCCTGTCCCGCGACGACGGCAAGAGCTGGGGCCCGATCGAGACGCTGTTTCCCGAGCACCGCGGCCGCGGCACCTTCATCCGCCAGCCGATCGTCGTGCTCGACAATGGCGACTGGCTGCTGCCGGTGTTCTATTGTCACAGCACCCCGGGACGGAAATGGAACGGCGACGAGGACACCAGCGCGGTGAAGATCTCGTCCGATTCCGGCGCGACCTGGCGCGACGTCGACGTCCCCGGCAGCCGCGGCTGCGTGCACATGTGCATCGCCCGCCTCGAGGACGGCTCGCTGCTTGCGCTGTATCGCAGCCGCTGGGCGGACAACATCTATCAAAGCCGGTCCACCGACCAGGGCCGCACCTGGTCGGCACCTGTTGCGACCGTGCTTCCCAACAACAATTCCTCGATCCAGGTCACGGCGCTCGGCAACGGTCATCTCGCGCTCGTGTCCAACGATTCGAGCGCCAATGACGCGACCGGACGCCGTCTCTCGCTCTATGACGAGATCGAGGA
The DNA here is from genome assembly GCF_023073335.1 of Bradyrhizobium sp. 21. GTDB lineage: Bacteria > Pseudomonadota > Alphaproteobacteria > Rhizobiales > Xanthobacteraceae > Bradyrhizobium. The sequence continues at coordinate 134,297 of NZ_JADPJG010000028.1, read as the reverse complement.
CGACCTGCCCCCCGTGATCGCCGGCGACGGCAGCAGGATCGATGGACGCACCGCATTCTGGGGCGCGCCGCGGGCACCGATGACGCTGGCGATTTCGGCCGACGACGGACGAAGCTGGACCCGGCGCAACGTCGAGACTGGCGATGGTTATTGCATGACCAACAATTCGCGCGAGCAGACCAATCGCGAGCTGTCCTACCCGTCCGTCAAACAGACCGCCGACGGCGCGATCCACATGGCGTTCACATTCCATCGCCGCGCCATCAAATATGTGCGCGTGAGCGAGGCATGGGTGACGAGAGCTGGGTGAGAACTGGGTGACACGGGACTGAGATCATGGACAAGAGGCCGCACGCACTCGTCACCGGCGCCAGCTCGGGAATTGGTGCGGCGATCGTCGAGCGCCTGCTGCGCGACGGCTGGCGCGTCACCGGCATCAGCCGACGACTCGGACCGTTCGACCATCCGGCCTTCGATCATGTGTCACTCGACCTCGCCGACGTCGACGCCATCGCAGCCGCCGTCGCGGACATCGCGCCGACCGCACTGGTTCATGCCGCCGGCATGCTCAAGGTCGGGCAGCTCGGATCGCTCGACCATGACGACAGCGCTGCGATGTGGCGGCTGCATGTCGACGTCGCGGAACGTCTCGCCAACGCTCTGGCGCCGCGCCTGACGCAGGGCGGGCGCATCGTCTTCATCGGCAGCCGCACCGCATCGGGCGCGGCCGGCCGCGGGCAATATGCCGCGACCAAGGCGGCGCTGGTGGCGCTGGCGCGGTCCTGGGCGATCGAGCTCGCGCCGCGCGGCGTCACCGTCAACGTGGTCGCGCCGGCAGCGACCGAGACGCCGATGCTGAAGGATCCCTCGCGCGCCGATGTCGCGCCAAAACTGCCGCCGATCGGCCGCTACATCCGCGCCGAGGAAGTCGCGCACGCCGTGGCATTTCTGCTCTCGGCGGACGCCGCCGCCATCACCGGACAGCAACTCGTCATCTGCGGCGGCAGCTCGCTGTGAGTTTGCTATCGCGGAGGGACCGAAACGTGGCGGGAAGCTTTGTCTGCGGCCATCCTTCGAGACGCCCGCCTACGGCGGGCCCTCAGGATGAGGTTCGCGGTTCGCTGCGAGATGCCAGACCCTCATGGTGAGGAGCCCGCCATAGCGGGCGTCTCGAACCATGCAGGCCGAGCACGTCCGGCAACCTCTCAGCTGCCCTGTGCGATCGCCCTGCCCTTCCGAGCTAGACGACGCCACCTTGCCGAAGCGCCGCGATCGCGGCCTTGTCGTAGCCGAGCTCGGTCAGGATGAGATCAGTGTGCTCGCCGAGTGTCGGCGGGCGCGTCGCGATTTCGCCTGGCGTTTCCGAGAGGCGGACGGCGGCGCGTGTCACCGGGGCGGGCTTCGGCAGGCCGGGATAGTCGACGTCCTGCATGAAGCCGGCGGCGCGGATGTGCGGATGATCCAGCGCCTGTTGCGGGCTCAGCACGGGGCCGGTCGGAATCATCGCTTGTCCGAGCGTGTCGACGGCCTCCTGCGTGGTGCGCTCGGCGCACCAGCGCGCCATCCGCTCGCTGATGACGGGGCCGTTATTGCCGCGGCTGATGTCGTCGGCAAAGCGCGGATCGTTCAGCCACAATTCCTCCTCGCCCATCAGCCTGGCCCAGCGCTTGAACAGCGGATGCCCCGTGACCTGGCACAGCACCCAACCGTCTTTGGTGCGGTAGATGTCGGCCGGCGCAGCGGTCTGGCCGAGATTGCCCGATGGCACGCGATTGACGTTGATCAGGGCCTGCTCGATCAGCGTGGCATTGGTGAAGGACAGAGCGGTCGCAAGCAGCGCGCCCTCGACGATCTGCCCGCGTCCGGATTTGCCGCGCTCGATCAGCGCGGCGAGCGTGCCGAATGCGCAATGCAGCGCGGTTCCGAAATCGACCCAGTTGACCGCGGCCCGGTACGGCGGATCGCCGGCGCCCGTCATGTACACCGCGCCCGACATGACCTGGCCGACACCATCGAAGCCGACGCGGTCGGACCAGGGCCCCGGCCCGCCGAACGCGGTTGCCGTGGTCAGGATGATGTCGGGCTTGATCGCCTTCAGCTGCTCGTAGTCGAGCTTCATCGCGCGCAGGGTCTGCGGCGGCAGATTGGCGACGACGACGTCCGCGGTCGCGACCAGGCGGCGCATCACCTCCTGCCCTTCCGGCTTCATCGGATCGAGCGTGAGGCACTTCTTGTTGCGGTTGATTTGAAGGAACAGCGCGCCTTCGCCGCCCTCGCCGACCGGCGCCACGAAGCGATCCTCGCTGCCGTCGCGCTTCTCCACGCGAATGACCTCGGCGCCGAATTCGGCCAGCAAGGTCGCGCAATAGGGCCCTGCGATATAACGACCGAAATCGAGAACGCGCACGCCCGCCAAAACTCCCCGCATCCTTCCGTCCCCCAGTTTTTGTCAGATTACAGGGACTGGCTGTCACGGCAAGGTCGCAACGGACATCATGCCCTGCCCTCAACAAACCTGCCCTCAAGATGTCATCGGCCAGCCGTTTCGGCTGGCGGAAATTCTGCTTTAATATGCCGCGTCCGTCCCCAGCCAGAAGCGAACATCCATGCCGCAACAATTCGATCGATCCACCGAGGATCTCGGCAACGCGATCCATCTCGAGCACGTCAATATCCAGGTCCCGGATCAGCGCCTCGCCACCCTGTTCTATGTCACGGGCCTCGGGCTCACCCGCGATCCCTACCTCATGGTGTCCGACACCAACATGTGGATCAACGCCGGACGCAGCCAGTTTCATCTGCCGAGCGGCAGGCCGCAGGTGCTGCGCGGTCATGTCGGGCTGGTCGTCGCGGGCCGCGAGGCGCTGCTCGCCCGCCTTGCGTCAGTCGCCAAGAAGCTCGAGGGCACGGCGTTCGCCTTCACCGAGCACAACGACCATGTCGAAGCGGTTTGTCCGTGGGGCAACCGCCTGCGCTGCTACGAGCCGGACGCCGCGCGCTTCGGGCGCATCGCGCTCGGCATTCCCTATGTCGAGTTCGACGTGCCGGTGGGATCCGCAGCTAGCATCTGCGCCTTCTATCCCGAGATCATGGGTATGCCATCCGATCTGTGGAACGGCGACGGCACGGTCGCCGCCGTGAAGACGGGCCGCGACCAGCATCTGTTGTTCCGCGAGACCGATCGGCCGCAAGGCGACTATGACGGCCACCATGTGCAGATGTACATCACCGACTTCTCCGGCCCTTACCGCCGGCTGCTGGCGCGCAACCTGGTCTCGCGCGAGGACAATCGATACCAGTACCGGTTCTGCGACATCGTCGATCTCGACAACGGCAAGCCGCTGTTCACGGTCGAGCACGAGGTGCGCAGCGCCACCCACCCGATGTTCATGCGGCCGATGGTCAATCGCAATCCGGCGATCAACAACCGCAACTATGCGTTCGGCTACGACGAGGCTTCCTGGGCGATGGGCCCGGACCAATACGAGGGATAGGCACTAGCCAAGTGCTGCGCCTGACAGCGGCAACGCCCGAAGTCTCGGTTGCACGGCGGCTCCGCTGAGGGCGGAGCCGCCGCATGTTGTGTGCGCTCAAATGGGACGGGCATGCCCATTTTGCGCATCACGAGGCGAGCGTCCCATCAGAAGTGGACCTCGGTGCGCATACCAAGAACCACGGCATTGTCGGTCTTCACGCCGACGGCGTTGTAGCCGCGCCCGCCGGGATTGATCACATACTGGGCGTCGAACTTGAGGTTCAGCCAGCCGGTCGCCTGCCAGCCATACCAGACTTCGATCGGAACTTCGTTGCCGCCGGCATTGGGGCTGAGGGCCGCCGAATTCACGTGCGTCGTACCCACCGCGAAGCCGACTTCATCCTGGGGACGCCAGGTGAACGTTCCGGTGTGCCGGAAGCCCCCGGCGATCTGGTAGTCTTGATACGCAGTCCGGTGATCGGCCCACGTCGTATTGAGGAAGGTATACCAACCCACCGCGCCGGGGCCGTCAACGGTCAACCGCTGCACGACTGACTCGTAGACGCCGTAGCGGCCTCTTTGATCCCCGAGATTTTGATCCGGGACGCCACCGATGCCCGGGATGGTGCTGATGACACCCGGAAGGCCGCCATCGATTGTCGACGCGTTGTCATACCAGCCGCCAAGTCTCCAGGTCCCTGTCAGGGGACCCTTCGGCGCCCAGACCAACTCCACCGGCACCAGCACGCCACTGGCCGGGCTCGAGGCGGGGATGCCCGGCAGGAAGTAAACGGTAGGATCCGACGTCGTCAGATAATTCGGATTGGCGTCGTAGACGCCGACCGAAACCGTGAATTCCGGGGCCACCTTGAAGTGGGCGACACCGCCCCACTGGCTCACCGGCCAGTTGTAGATGTAGCCACCCTGGATGTTGCCCGGCTGGCCGCCGCAGAACGTCAGGTTGATGAACTCGCACAGACCAAAGAAGAAGTCCGAGCCGACCGGAAGACGGCCGCCCTTGAGTTCGAGGCGATCATCGAAGAGCTTCTGCGAGTAGTAGAGCTGGGTCAGGCGCAGAATATTGCCGCGGCCGAACACTTCGTTGGTGAGCTGCAGGGCCGGAATGCCCGCTTCGGTATTCAGGTTCTTTCCGAAGCGATCGACCAGCGTGAGACCGATCGTGCCGCCCGGGATGCCGGCCAGCTTGGCCATATCGAGCTTGGCCCCGAACCACAACTGTCCAGCGTTGGCCGCGGTGTTCCTGTCTCCGCCCGACACGTTGCCGACGGTTTCATTACCCAGCGTCAGGCCCAGCTCGATGCCCTGCTCCTTCAGCTTGGTCCTGCCAAGGTCACCGAAAAGATATGGTCTCGTCCAGAAATCATCAGCCGTGGCGTAGGGAACAGGCGGCGCCTTCATTGGAAGATCGGCCGCATATACTCCACCGCTCAACAGAGATGAGAAAGCAATCCCCACACCGCACGCACGTGCGGTGTTTACAAACCTGCACACCATTTCTCTCGTCCTCCCGCCGTCTCAGGCTTTGTCGATTTTGCCTTACGTCCCTGCCCAAAGCCCTCGAGCCTGGAACGTCTCCTTCTCCACCGCGCACCATTTCAGCCGCCGACGAAGCGGTCCCGTGTCAACTGGAGCCTGGATCTGTCATGCCTGATCGCCTGTTCTCACTGGCAACGCGTCCGCGCCGCGCGGTGATGCGCCCTGCTGTCCTTGCACAAGTGTCGATCTCGGCGCCGTGCGAGCGAGGCCGGCCAGCGCCAGCTTGCGCCGCCGACGGGCCTGCAATTGATGGTCCGCCAGCACGCCGATCAGAATCACTGTCCCCATCACCGCGAAGTTCAGCGAATTGGGGATACCCAGGATGTTGACGAGGTTCTGCAGCACCTGCAGCAGCGCCGTCCCCAGCACGATACCGAGAATGGAGCCCTCGCCGCCGCGCAGGCTGCACCCACCCAGGACGGCTGCCGCGATCGCGTAGAGCTCATAGAAGTTGCCGAAGGAGCTGGGTGAGACCGAGTTCGTGTAGAACACGAACAAGACCGTTGAAACTCCGGCGAGTCCGCCACTGATGATATAGGCGGTTGCGATCACGATATTCGTGCTGATGCCGGAGAAGCGTGCCGCTTCCTCGTTTTTGCCGACGGCATAAAGCCAGCGCCCGTAGACCGAACGGTGCAGCAGCACGCCGAGAATCAGCGCAAGGATGATGAGGAGGATGAAGGAGTTCGGGACACCGGCCACATTGCCGGAGGCGATGTCGCTCAGTGCCCCGGCCTCGTCGCCGTAGCCGAAGCCGCGCGTCGAATCGGTCGTATAGTAGCGGGCGGCTCCGCGATAGATCAGCAACCCGCACAGGGTCACGATGAACGGCTGCATTTTCAGCCGGGTGATCAGGAAACCCTGGATTCCTCCCAGCGTCAGACCGCCAAGCAGCACAGCCAGCAGCGCGATGGGCCAGGGAACCTGATAGGTCGTCAGAAGATCGACGAATACGACACCGAGCAGCGCGAACATCGAACCGAGCGAAAGGTCGATGCCGCCGGTGATGATCACGAGCCCCTCGCCAAGCGCGAACACACCGAAGAGGCCGATCAGATTGGCCATATTCAGCAAGTTCACCAGCGACAGGAAGGCCGGATTGATGGCGCCCGTGATGGCGGAGATCACCACCAGCAGCAACCCGAGGCCGAGTTCCTTCTTGATCATGGCGCAGCCGCTTCCACGGTTTCCAGCGCCTGGCCCATTGCTAGCCGCAACACGTTGTATTCGCTGAACTGAGGGCGCTCGAGCACGCCGCTGACGCTGCCTTCATGCATCACGGCCACCCGGTCGGAGACGCCGATGACCTCCTCCATGTCCGAGGAGATCATCACGATCGCGACGCCCTGCTCGGCGAGTTCGCGCATCAGCGCGTAGATCTCGCTCTTGGCGCCGACATCGACCCCACGGGTGGGCTCGTCGAAGAACATCACGCGCGGCTGCATGGAAAGCCACTTGCCCAACACGACTTTCTGCTGGTTGCCGCCGGAGAGCGTCACCGCCTCCATATCGATGCTCGGCGCCTTGATGGCGAGACGCCTCACCTGCTCTTTCGCGACCTTGCGCTCGTCCACGCCGCTCACCAGCCACATCCGCGCGTAGTTCAGCAGGCTGGCGAGCGTCACGTTTTCGCGGATCGGCAGCTCCAGCACGAGCCCGGATTTCTTGCGGTCCTCCGGCACCAGATAGATTCCCTGCCTGATCGCGTCCCGCGGCGATGCGACCCCGACCGCTGCGTTATCGATCCTGATCTCGCCGCCCAGCAGCGGGTCGATGCCGAAGGCCGCGCGGGCAAGGGAGGTGCGGCCGGCACCCACGAGCCCTGCCAAGCCGAGGATCTCGCCATGCCGCACGGAAAGATCGATCTGCCGGTCGGGAAAGGCTGACGTCACGAGGCCGGCGATATCGCAGCCGCCCGGCTGCGATGGCCGTTTCGGCGGCGTATACAGCGCCTTCAGGTCGCGGCCGATCATCAGTCGGATCATTGCGGCATGGCTTAGCTCGTGCCGCGCAAGCTCCCCGACCGTGCGCCCATCGCGCAGCACGACGACGCGGTCGGCGCAGGTCATGATCTCGCCGAGCCGGTGAGAGATGTAGATCACCGCGATGCCGTGCGCCTTCAAGTCGGCAATCACCTCCAGCAAACGTTCGGTCTCCGAAATCGTCAGGCTCGAGGTCGGCTCGTCCATGATGATCACGCGGGCGTCGATCGAGAGCGCCTTGGCGATCTCCACCATCTGACGCTCGGCGATGGACAGATCGTCGACCAGCGTGTCCGGGGTGAAATCGGCGCCCAGCCGCGCCAGCAGCGGGCTCACGCGAGCGCGCATCTGCGCGTTGTCCACCAGCTTCAGCGGGCCTCCGACAAGCGGCTCGCGTCCGATGAAAACATTCGCGGCGACGTCAAGATTCTCAAACAGGTTCAGCTCCTGATGCACGAAGGCGATGCCGGCCTTGGTCGCCTCGGTCACCGTCATCCGGGCATGCTCCTGGCCGCCGATGCGGATCACCCCCTCGCTCGGCGCGACCACGCCACCCAGCACGCGCATCAGCGTCGACTTGCCGGCGCCGTTCTCGCCGATCAGGCCCAACACTTCGCCACGGCTCACGCGGAGGCTGACATCGTCGAGCGCTATGACCCCGGGATAGGACTTGCTGATGCCGGCGAGTTCGAACAGGATTTCCGCCATTCATTTCCTCCCGCACGACGCCCGGCAGCTTTGGCAGCCGGGCGCCGAAAGGCGCTGAAGAATCACTTCTTCAGCAGGTCCTTCAGATTTGCGGTGAAGTCTGCGACGTTGGACTTGCTGATCACCTTGGTCGGCACGATCAGCTTGCCGCCCTCCGGGATCCAGGACTTGTCGCCGTTCAGCGTCTTGATGATGTTGGTCGCCGAGAGATAGCCGAACTCGTATGGTTGCTGCACGACCGTCGACTCGATCGTGCCGTCCGAGACGCCCCGCAGCGTGCGCTGGTCTTCGTCGAAGCCGACGATCTTCACCTTGCCGGCCTTGCCCGCCGCCTTGACCGCGTCATAGATCAGCGGTGTCTCGTAGCTCCAAAGCCCCGACAACAGCGCAATGTCGGGATATTTGACGAGCACGTTCTCCATATTCGCCTTGGCCTTGGCGGAGTCCACCTGGTCGGTGAAGACGTCGACCAGCTCGACCTTGGTGCCGGCGATCGCCTCCTTGATGCCCTGCACCCGCTCGCGGGCATTGTCCGCGTCCATCGTGCCGACGAACAGCGCGATCTTGCCGCCGTTCGGCAGCGCCTTCTTGATCTCCTCGCCTGCTTGCCGCCCCGCCGCGACGTTGTCGGTGCCGATATAGGCGAGGCGTTTGCTCTGCGGCGCGTCGCTGTCCGTCGTGATCAACACGGTCTTGGCCGCAACCTTGTTGAGCACTTCGGTTGCGTGCGACGCATCGTCTACCGAGATGGAGATGCCGGCCACGCCGCGCACCAGCAAGTCGTCCAGCTCGCGCCGCTGGCCTGCCGCCGTTCCATCGTTGGTGACGATCAACTCGATATTGTAGTCCGGGTGCTCCTTTTGCGCCTTCTCGAGCCCGCGGCCTGCGATGGTCCAGAAGTCGGCCGCGACATTGGTGACCAGCGCAATGGTCTTTTTCTGCTGGGCCTGAGCCATCCCCGTGGCCATCGCGAGCGCAGCGGCCGCGAGCAGCGGGACTATCAATTTTTTCATTGATCCGTTCATGTGCACCTCCCATTGGTCACCCCCCGACGAGGGGCTTCACGGCGCTTTGCGCCTTGTTTTATTTACGCGGCGAATGAATGTTGCAGAGCAAAACATCAAAAACAGGATGTAATGTTCCATTCTTCAAGTGGAGATAGTACATGGAGGATAGAATTAGTAAATATAGCGTCGTAATGACGCACTCTTCCTGTGCTTTTTCGGTCACACCTCGGTAGAGGCGCGGTTATTAATTTCACCTAATAAATTAAAGAGACAGCATGATTGACCAGATTGAGCCGCGGAGACGTAATTCAGGCATGGCCCGCGACTCGAACCGCGGCCGGCTCGTCGAAGTCTTGCGACGCCAGGGACCGCTGCCGCGTGTAGAACTCGCCCGGAGTACGGGATTGAGCTTCCCCGCCGTTTCCGGCCTGACGTCGAGACTGATAGCGGAAGAGTTGCTCTGCGAGAGCGACACCGCGGCAACATCATGGTCCGATGATCCCGACGAAGAGGATGTGAATGGCCGCCGCCGAGGCCGGCCGGCCGTGCTGCTGACCCTGAACCCGGAGTTCGGCCGCATCATCGCAGTCTCGCTGCGCATGAATTTGATCGAAACACTGATCGCGGATTTCAGCGGCTCCAGCCTGGCGCAATCGCGGCTCGAAATTGCTACGCGGGCTCTCGACACCGGCGCGTTGTGCGATCTCGTGATCGCGCAGATCGATGCGATGTTGGAGGCGACGGCCACACCGCGCCATCGGCTGCTGGGAATCGGCATTGCCCTGCAGGGTATCGTGAACGCGGACACCGGCCGGCATCTGTGGAGCCCGGCGCTATCCGTCACCGACATCGATCTGGCGAAGCCGGTGCGCCAGGCATTCGGCGCCGAAGTCGTGATGGCCAATGACGCTGTCGCAGTTGCGCTCGGTCTTTGCGCCGCGGAGCCGTCACTGGCGCAGGGCCTCTCGGCTACGATCATGGTCGGCCACGGCGTCGGCATGGGCGTCGTTGTCGACGGTGAAGCGCGCTGGGGCGCAGGCGCCAGCAGCGAGATCGGCCACATCAAGCTGGGATCGAACGGGCCGCAATGCCGCTGCGGCCAGCGCGGCTGCATCGAAGCCCATCTCGCCGACTATGCGCTCTACCGGGACGCCCGGACCTTCCTCGACTTGCCGCCGGCGGCCTCGCAGCAGCCCTCCGAGGCGCAGATGGCCTTGCTGCGGGAACGAGCACGAGGCGGCGATCCCCGTCTCGAGCACCTATTCCAGCAGGCAGGTCGCGCGCTTGCCGAGGCGGTCGCGGCGACGATATCCGTGTTGCGCCCACACCATATGATCTTGGCGGGGCCCGGCCTGCAGGCTTTCGACATGATGCGCCACGCCTATGAGGAGCGGCTGGAGCAGGCCGTGTTGCCATGGCTGCTGAAGTCCACGGCGATCTATCTACGTCCAAGCGAGTCGGCGGCAATTGTCGAGGGCATGGTGCGGCGAACGCTGCGGGTCGTGGACCGAAACCACATGGAAGCGACGGAGTGAACACCGGCCGCCAGCGTTGCCCGCGCTTCTAAAAAGACAAATATCGCGCTGAGCAAAACGCGGGGCTTGCGGCAAAGCTCGCAATTTTTCTCATCCAGTTTCCGCCGCGCAAGATCTTTGATGAGCGCGAGGCGCACGTGCTTTTCGAAGCGTTGCGGCAAGAATCACACGCCGCACTGGTTTGCGAGCCGCGTCATGAAAGCTGGTTTACACCGGATGTCGAGCAATGGTTCGCCGAGCGACACATCAGTCGCGCGGGGGCCGATCCGGCCCGCGCCTTAAATGCGGACCAGCCGGGAGGATGGCAGGGCCTGCGTTATTTCCGGTTGCACGGGTCGCCTCGTGTCTATTACTCGGCTTATGACGACAAATTCGTGAGCAAGCTTGGTGAGCAAATGTCCACGTTGATTTCATCAAGTGAAGTCTGGTGCATATTTGACAACACGACGCTGGGTGCCGCGATGGAGAATGCCCTCTCGCTCCAGGCTTCGGTTGCCCCTCCGGCCTAGCCGACATGCCGGCGGAGGACTCTCCGTGCTGCCCGACGTCCCGCTGAAATCCCGCCGGCTCGTCCATGTCCTGCCGTCCTGGAGCTTGCCGACAGGCGGCATCCGCCGCAGCCTCATCCGTGATCTGGTCAGCGCGTCGCCGCAATCCTGGCGCGAAAGTTTTCCTGCCCCTGCATGATCTTGTCGAGCAAGGCGTCGAGCGCCCAGAAGCGCTCACGGATGTCGAAATCGACGGCCCGGCTGCGGGCGCACGAGAACGTGCCGAGCCTCTGATGGTACAGCTTCGCCAGCTTGGGATATCCCATCGGCTCGGCCATCGCCGCGAGCGCGAGATAGACGGAGAGATCGTCCGCCAGCGCCGGATGCTCAGAGCTGTGAGCCAACAGCCATTTGTAGAGATCGGGATGGAAATTCGTGAACACGCCGGTGAAGCCGGCAGATCCGGCCCTCATTGCATCGAAGGCGATCGCTGCATTGGCGTTGACGACGGCGAGGGATGAATTGCGCGTCAGTGCGACGCGGCGTTTCACGGTCGCGAGGTCGCAGGACACGTCCTTGAGGATCGCGAACCGTCCGCTGTCGGCGCAGAACGCCAATTCGTCGTCGGACAGGAGCCGGCGGAACGGCGCGGGGCATTCGTAGAGGCCGAGGGGAAGATCGGCAGGCAGCGCATCGAGCAGATGGCGCAGATTATCCATGAAGACGGCGCCGCCCTGCCCCTTCGGGTCGAACCGGTTCGTCACCAGCACCAATCCATCCACGCCGGTTGCGGCGACCGAGATCAGCTCCGTCACTTGATCGTCGCGGGATTCACTGACATGGCCCGACGCAATGACGGGCACCCTGCCGGCTGCTTTTTCGACGACGAAACGCGCCAGCGCGACGCGCTCCTCGAGGCTCAGGAACTGCATCTCGCTCGACTGGGCCACGGCGAACAGCGTGTCCGCGCCATTGGCAATGTACCATTCGATGAGATTTTCGAGACCGGAATAGTCGATCGCGTCCGCTTCAGTGAACGGTGTCAGCATCACGGGAATGATGCCCTGGATGGTTGCAGTCACAGGCTAACTCCAAAAACGTTGACATCGGCGAGATGGAAAAGTCTCTCGCGGAAAAACACATGCGGCAGTCCGCCGGCGGCCCTCACAACAGAGCCTCGGCGGTCGGCATGCCTCTCTGCGCGCCGTGTGCAAGGCAGGCCAGCGAGGCTCCGCGGCACGCGCGGGCAAGCACCTCATGCCAGCCGCGGCCCTCGTCGAGCCCTGCCGCCAGAATGCCGACGAAGGTGTCGCCCGCCCCGGTCGTATCGATCGGGATGATCCGTTCGGCCGCAACGGCGTGGTGCGTGCCGTCCGGATGACACGCGCGGGCTCCCAGAGGTCCCGCGGTCACGATGCAGGTCACAGCACCTGTGGCTGTGAGAAACGCCGCCGCGGCTTCGAAGCGCTCGCCGGTCCAGCCCAATCGCCGCGCCGCGACGCAGGCCTCGTGCTCGTTCACGACGAGAACGCTCGTGGCTTCGAGGAGCATGCGCAGATCGGCTCCGCTCAGGCGCTCCGGTACCGGCGCGAGATTCCAGATCACGCGGCCTGCCGCCGCGCGGACGCGCCGCGCAACGGCGAGCGAGGCCGGAAACGGCACCTCCATCTGAAGGACAAGCGTCGTCGCCGAGGACAGTTCGGCCGCATCCATCAATTCAGCCGCAAGATATCCATTGGCGCCGCTCGCAACCGTGATGGCATTCTCTCCGTCTGTGCTGACGGCGATGAAGGCGCATCCGGTCGGCTCCGGACCCCTCGTGACGCGATCGACGTTGACCCCGTTGGCCGCAAGATTGTCCATGCACAGCTGGCCGAACGCATCCCGCCCGATCCGGCCGACCATGGCCACGCGCCCCTGCGACGACACGCGCGCGGCGGCGACCGCCTGGTTGGCGCCCTTGCCGCCGCACAGCGTGACATAGCCGCTGGCCAGAACCGTCTCGCCGGGGCGGGCAATCGCGTCGACACCAGCGACGAGGTCGACATTGATCGAGCCGAAGACGGTGATCAGAGACATGCACGATCTCCACGGAGCTTCGCCTGCAGGTACGGTGACCTCGAACCGCTCACGCGTCTTGCAACGCGTGAGCGTCAGGGGCGTGGCTGGCGGTCAGTTGCCAGCCACTTCCTTGATGCGCGCGATCATGTCGTCGACGGCCTTGTCGACCGGCACCTTGTTGGTGACGATGGCGTTCACGGCCTTGATCCAGACGTTCTCGCTGTAGAGGGTGGTGAACTTGTAGTTCTTGCTCATCTCGTAACCACCGACGCCGGCGAAGAACTGGTCGCGCTCGGCACGGCGATGGACGTCGCCGTCCCAGAAGGCGGACTTCTGTGCGGCGGTCTTGACCGGGAACCAGCGGCCGAGCGCGCCTTCGACATAGGGCTGCAGGTTTTCATCGCGCAGCAGGAACGAAACGAACTCCTTGGCCCGCTCCTTGTTCTTGGCCTGCTCGAAGATCAGGCCGACCACCACGGAGGCCCGGGTGTGGACCGGTGTGCCATCCGGCTTGTTGGGCCAGACCATGGTGCGGATGCGGTCGGAATAGTTCTTCTTCGCCTCATCGCGCTGCTCGGGGGTGAGCGTCTCGTTGCCGGCATCGTCCAGCCATTTGCCGGGGACGGAGATCGTCGAATTGTGCGTCATGATGGTCGTCTTGTTGTGGAAGGCGACGTTGTTGTCGGGGTCCTTCCAGCTCGTCGCCGATTGCGGGGTGCAGCCCTTCGCGGAGATCTCGACGTAATCCTTCATGGCGGCGACGAGGCCCGCCTTCACCTTGGGATCGTCGACCAGGAGCTTGCCGTTGTCGTCAACGAGCACGACGTTGTAGGCATCCATGAACACCAGGAACGAGATGAAGCTGTCGGTGGCGTCGACGCCCATGGGATGACCGATGCCGTAGACGCGCTTGCCGCTTGCCTTGCGCACGGCCGGCTGCGCCTTGTCGCACCAGAACGACCAGAAGTCCTTCCAGTCCTTCGGGATGTCGGTCTCCTTGAGACCGCCCTCCTCGAGCATGTCCTTCCAATAGTGCAGATGCAGCGTCGCCTGCTTCAACGGGAAGGCGTAGTAGGCCTTTGCCTTGGTCTTGTCGTTGTACAGCATCACCGTTTCGAGCGACTCCGGCGAGAACTCGCCCTTGATGGGCGCGAGCACGGAGCCGAGATCGACCAGCTTGCCTTCGGACGCCCACTTGCCGGCGCCCTGGAAATGGTAGGTGTCCGCATAGCTGACGTCGGGCGGACTGCCCGCATCGAGCGCCGCCACGAGCTTCGGCATCATGTCCTGCGTCGCATATTGCGACAGTTCGACCTTGACCCCGGTCTTGGCCTCGAACTTCTTGACGACGGCGAGCAGCGCGTCTTCCTCGGCCTTGTAGTAGCCCTTGTTCCACCAAACGACGAGCTTCTCCTCGGCGGTCGCCGGGCTCACCGTTCCCATCACCGGCATGAGCAGAGAGACCGCCATCGAACAGTTTCTCACCCACCGCAAAAGGCTGTCGCGCATTATCGTTTCCTCTCCGTCCGATCCCGGCGAGGGGCCCGCCGGTTGCTTTCATGGCTTTTGATGCGGCGTCATGTAAGCGCTTACATCACAGCTGTCAAGCGGGCTGCCTGCGGAGCGTTTGCGCTTGTTGATGAGACGGCGGTTGCCCTTGCCGCTTGTTGCTCAGCGGCCCCTGGCCTTACCGGCACTCTCGCGGATCTTCAGAACAGGTACGATTTCCCGGGATTGTGCCTGCCCTTGCTCGCCTGCGATCACAGCGAGGAGCTCGTTGGCCGCCAAGATGCCGATCTGCTGATTGTCGACCCTCATCGTCGTGAGTCCGGGCGAAAAGCGCGATGAAATCGCAAGATCGTCGAAGCCGGTGATGGAAAAATCCCTGGGCGCCTCCAGGCCGGACTCCCGCGCAGCCATCAGCGCACCGAGCGCCAGATTGTCATTGCCGCAGATGATCGCGGTCGGCCGCGCCTCGACCGCTCGCGTCATCAAACTCGCAAAACTTGCCGCCCCGAATTCCAGCGTCGAGGGACCCATCATCAGATCCTGCGCGGCCATTTCCAGTCCCGCGGCCGCGAGCGCTTCGCTGATGCCGCGAAGCCTTTCCCTCACGCGGTCGTTGTTGGTGTCGGGCTGAAAGATGGCGGCAAACCGACGATGGCCCAGAGACAGCAGGTGGTGGGTCATCCGATCGAAGGCGGCCCGATTGTCGAAGCCGATACACGGGTGCGGCGACAGCTTGTCGTAGGAGTATGTCACGACGTAGGGGATGCGCCGCGAGTTGAGCGCGTCAAAAAGCTCGGGAGGATGATTTTCACCGACCACGGCCAGCGCTTCCACGCCGCGCGCAAGCATGGCATCGGCCTGCCTCAACCCTTCGTCCGGATCGTAGTTCGAGCAGCCCAGGAACAGCGTGAAGCCCCGTTCACTGAAGACCGTCTGCATGCCGCTGATCTGATGGGCAAAGATTTCGTTGTCGAGCGTCGGGATGATGGCGCCGGCGATATGCGTCCTGCGCGAGGCCAGCGCCCTTCCGGCGGCATTCGGAATCCAGTTCAGCGCGCGTGCGGCGTCCTTGACCCGCTGCCTGACCTCTTCGGAAACCTTCCCGGGCTCGTTGAACGCGCGCGATACGGTCGCGGTCGAGACATTGGCCTTGCGGGCAACCTCCTCGAGCTTGACACGGCCGCTGCCTCCACGCGCTCTCTTTGAACCAGCTGCCATCCCCGGCCATTTCGGTCGAATGCGATGTGATCAGTGCCCTGCCATGGTATTCTTGCGCAGCAGACTGTGTGGGAAATCTGGCTGGGGCGGGAGGGATCGAACCTCCGAATGGCGGAATCAAAATCCGCTGCCTTACCACTTGGCTACGCCCCAACAGGCCCTCGGAAACGGCGGCGGCACGCGCTACCGCAGATTCCCTCGAGTGGTGCCGGTCTATAGGGAGAGACGCGGCATTTCAACCGCCCGGAGGGCCAAAATACCGCAGCCGGCGGGGGCGCCGCGCCATACCTTATATGACCGCGACGCCGCCCCGTTCCCGACGGGAATTCTTCCGCCCTCCTGCGGACAGTTGAGACCTCCCCCGTTTCATGGGAATACGGCGCCAAGACCTGTCTAGCGAAGACCTGTCCACGGGGAGTGAGCCATGACCTACCGCGCGCCGATCTCTGACATGCTGCTGTCGCTCAACCACGGCGCGGGCCTGAAGGCCGCCGTGGAGGCCGGTCATTACGGCGATTTCGATGCCGACATCGTCGCCGCGGTGCTGGAAGAGGCCGGCAAGTTCGCAACCGACGTGCTGGCGCCGCTCAACAAGGTCGGCGACGAGCACGGCATCAAGCTTACCGACGGCAAGGTCACGACGGCGCCGGGCTGGCCGGATGCCTACAAGCGCTGGACCGAGGGCGGCTGGAACGCAGTCTCCGGGCCCGAGGATTTTGGCGGCCAGGGCCTGCCGGTCGCGATCAACGCGGCCTGCACCGAGATCTGGAGCGCCTCGAACCTCGCCTTCGGCCTTTGCCCGCTGCTGACGGCGTCGGCGATGGAGGCGCTGGACGCGCATGGCAGCGACGAGCTGAAAAAAATCTATCTCGACAAGCTCGTCTCCGGCGAATGGACCGGCACGATGCAGCTGACCGAGCCGCAGGCCGGCTCCGATGTCGGCGCGCTGCGCACCCGCGCGGAAAAGCAGGCCGACGGCACCTATCGCATCAAGGGGACGAAGATCTTCATCACCTATGGCGAGCACGACATGACCGACAACATCGTGCATTTCGTGCTGGCGCGCCTGCCGGACGCCCCCGCCGGCACCAAGGGGATCTCGCTGTTCCTGGTGCCGAAATTCATGGTCAACGACGACGGCTCGCTCGGCGCGCGCAACGATATTTTTGCCTCGGGCGTCGAGCACAAGCTCGGCATGCATGCCTCCCCCACCTGCACCATGACCATGGGCGATCATGGCGGCGCGATCGGCTTCCTGGTCGGCGAAGAGAACCAGGGCATGCGCTGCATGTTCACGATGATGAACCAGGCCCGTCTCGGCGTCGGCCTCGAAGGCGTCGGCGTTGCCGACCGCGCCTATCAGCAGGCGTTGTCTTATGCACAAGAGCGCAAGCAGGGCCGCGCGGTCGGCAAGAAGGGCGACGGCTCGGACGCGATCTTCGTGCATCCCGACGTCAAGCGCATGCTGATGCGGATGCGGGCGCAGACCGCGGCGGCGCGGACCATCTGCTATGCGACCGCCGTCGCAATCGACGTCTCCACGCGCGCCAAGGATCCGAAGGTGCGCGCTGACGCCGCCGCGCGCGCGGCGCTGCTGACGCCGATGGCCAAGGGCTATTCGACCGACATCGGCAACGAGGTCGCCTATCTCGGCGTGCAGGTGCACGGCGGCATGGGCTTCATCGAGGAGACCGGCGCGGCGCAGCACTATCGCGATGCGCGGATCACCGCGATCTACGAGGGCACCAACGGCATCCAGGCCATCGACCTCGTGACGCGAAAGCTCGCCGCCAATGGCGGCGCGTCGGTGTGGGCGCTGCTCGACGAGCTCTCGGCAACCGTGAAGCAGGTCGAAGCCTCCAACGATCCCGCCTTCGGCACCACGGGCGTAAAATTGCGCGAGGCATTGGAGGCCCTGACGCGCACCAGCAGATGGCTTTTGGAGCGCGTTGCGTCCGCGCCGAACGAGGCGCTCGCCGGCGCGACGCCGTATCTGCAGCAATTCGGGGCCACGCTCGGCGGCTGCATGCTGGCGTCCGAAGCGCTTGCCGCGAAATCCGATGGCAACACGGACGCCGCGCGCTACGTCTCGCTGGCGCGCTTCTTCGCCGAGAACATCACCGTGCAGGCGGGCGCGCTCGAGCGCACGGTGACGGAGAGCGCGGAGTCGGTTGCGGCGGCGGATGCGGTGTTGTTGGGGTAGGCGGAGGGCAGTGTCCCGGAGTGCCGTTCAACCCGGCTACGAAGCGGCGAGCTTCGCACGCCGCCCCGGCCGCCACAGCACGACCGCCGCCGCCACCAGATCGAGCACCACGCACATCGCGAACGCCGTCGTGTAATCGCCGGTGACGCTGCGCACGAGACCGACAATGCCGGGGCCGAAGGCGCTGACGATGCCGCTGATCGACGTGCCCAGTCCCATCGCGGCGGCGAAGGCGCCGGCGCCGATCTCACGCTGGATGATCAGGGGCGGGAACGTGATCATGTTGCCGATCGAGAAACCGTAGACGGCGCAGCACACGAGCAGCACGGTCGGGTTCGTGCTCTGCACAAGCACGAAGAGCGCCGCCGCCTGGCTCGTCATCGACGCCGCGCAGGCGAGCCGCGGATCGAGCCGATCGACGAACAGGCCGAGCGACAGGCGCCCGACCACCGCCATCGCCGCCATGACGGTGACGGCAAGGCCGGCGGCGTAGCGGCCGATCATCGGCTCGAGGAACGTCACCTGGTGGATGATGAAACCCATCTGCGCCAACAGCGCGATCGCGATCGGCAGCACCATGGTCCAGAACGCCGCGTTGGCGAGCAGCACCCTGCGGGACTGCGCCGGCGCGGCCGTGCCGGCACCGGACGCGGATCCGCCCGATGCCAGCGACATCCCGGCGGGCCAGCCGATGAAGATCACGACCACCGGCAGCACCAGCACCACCATCGCGATCGTGGCCGCCAGCATGGCGGAACGAAAGCCGATGCTGCCGGTCAGCGACAGCAGCAGCGGAACGAGCACGATGCCGCCGCAGGTCGCGCCGTTGTAGGCGAGGCTGAGCGCGAGCCCGCGGCGGCGCTCGAACCAGGAGTTCAGCACGGTCGCGATCACCACGGTGCCCATGCCAGTCCAGCCAACCGACATCAGCGCATAGGCGAGATAGAGTTGCCAGGGCGTGTGCAGCAGCGCCAGCAGCACCGTCGAAGCGCCGAGCGCCGACAGGCCGCACAGGATCAGCGTCCGCAGCCCGATGCGGGCGAGCAGATCGTCGGTGAAGATGACGAGGACGGAGGTCAGGAGAAAGGAGAAGGTGCTGGCCGCGGAGACCAGCGTGCCCGGCCAGCCATGGGCGCGCTGGAGCTCGGCGAGATAGACGCCCTGGCCGTACAGGCCGAAGCCGAACATGAAGAAGGCCATCAGGAAGCAGGCCAGCACGACGCGCCAGCCGCGGTAGTGCAGCGAGGATTCGTCGACACCCGTTGCGGCAATCATCAATCGAGCAATCCGTCAAAGGAACCGTCGCAAGAGGCAATCGTGCACCACAACCCTCGGTTTTTCAAACAAAACATTGTAGCCATTTGTTGCAATGCGCAACTGCATATGCGAAGCGATACAACCGGCATGATCCGGCGCGATGCGGTCTTCGGATGGAAGAAGAGCCGCGGCGCCCGGCCGGCCTCGAAAAGGCCGAGCGAGCGCATTGGCAGGCCTGCAAGATGATGTAGGCTGATGCTCGCGAGACTCGGCAAAGGCAAGCGTCGCAGCGATCGCAGGGAGCTCTCATGCCGAATGGCAATATCGTCGTCACCGAAGAACGCGGGACGCGCGTGATCACCCTGCGCCGGCCGAGCAAGAAGAACGCGATCACGCAGGACATGTATCGCGAGATGAGCCGAGCGATCGACACCGCCCAAAACAATCCCGACATCCGCTGCATGATCATCACCGGCGGCTCCGGCGTGTTCACCGCCGGCGACGACATCGACGATTTCATGCAGGCCGAGTCGAATTCCGAGACACTGTCGGACGGTGCAAAATTTCTCTATTCGCTGGCGCTCAACGTCAAGCCGATCATCGCCGCCGTCGACGGCGCCTCGATCGGCATGGGCACCGTGATGCTGTTCCACTGCGACTATGTGCTGGCGTCGACCGCTGCGACCTTCTCCGCGCCCTACATCCATCTCGGGCTCGTGCCGGTCGGCGCGGCCAGCCTCCTGATGCCGAACACGATGGGCTACCAGCGCGCCTTCGCGATGCTGGTGATGGGGCGGGCTTTTACGGCAGCGGAGGCGCATGCCGCCGGCTTCGTCAACACCGTGGTCTCGCCGGGACACACCGAGGTCGAGGCGCGCAAGGTGGCGCGCGAGATCTGCCGGCTTCCCGCCGAAGCGGTCGCGACCTCGCGCAGACTGCTGCGCACCGCGCCCGAGGAGCTCACCCGCCGCATCGACCAGGAGGCCCACCTGTTCGCCGAGCGGCTGAAATCGGACGAGGCGATTGCGGCGTTCAATGCGTTCGCGAACCGGAAGAAGCGATAAGGGCAGCTTTTATCCTCCCTTTGCGCTTGTGGGAGTGGGACGAAAGCTTCGTGAAATCTTCGCGCGGAACGACTAATCTGGTTCCATGCGACATCTTCTCCGTTTGACCGCCCTCACACTCGCGCTCACCCCCCTCCCCGCCTCGGCCCAGACCGCGGCGCCGGTCGAGCTGCGCATCCTCGCCATCAACGATTTTCACGGCAATCTGCGGCCGCCGCCGGGCGGCATCCGCATCAACGATCCCGAGGACAAGGCCAGGAAGGTCATGGTGGCGGCCGGCGGTGCCGAATACATGGCGACGCTGGTGAAGCAGCTGCGCGAGGGACACAAGAACACGATCCTCGTCGCTGCCGGCGATTTGATCGGCGCGAGCCCATTTTTGTCGGCGATGTTCCACGACGAGCCTTCGATCGAGGCGCTCTCCATGATGGGGCTCGCGATCAGCTCGGTCGGCAATCACGAATTCGACGAGGGCAAGACCGAGCTGCTCAGGATACAGAATGGCGGCTGTCATCCGGTCGACGGCTGCCAGGGGCCGCATCCCTTCCTGGGTGCCAAATTCCACTATCTCGCGGCCTCTGCCATCGAGACCACGACCGGCAAGAGCGTGCTGCCGCCTTACGAGATCAGGGAGTTCGAGGGTATCCCCGTCGCCTTCATCGGACTGACCTTGAAGGAGACCGCGGGCATCGTCTCGCCGTCAGGCATCACCGGCCTCGAATTCCGCGACGAAGCCGAAACGGTGAACGCGCAAGTCGCGCAGTTGAAGGCGCGCGGGGTCGAGGCGATCGTGGTGCTGATCCACCAGGGCGGCGAGCCCTCAGGCGACTACAATGAATGCCCCGCCATTACGGGACCGATCGTCGATATCGTCAAAAAATTCGATCGCGCCGTCGACGTCGTGGTCAGCGGCCACACCCACCGGGCCTATGTCTGCGACATCGACGGGCGCCTCGTCACCAGCGGCGACAAATACGGCACACTGGTCACTGCGATCGACCTCAAGCTCGACCCAGTTACGCGCGACATCATCAGCGCCAGGGGCGAGAACGTCCTCGTCGCCAATGCCTCGCTGGCGAAGGATCCCGAGCAGACCGCGCTGATCGACGCCTACGACAAGCTGTCGGCGCCGATAGCCAATCGCCCGGCCGGATCGGTGACGCAGACGCTGTCACGCGTGCCGAACGAGGCCGGCGAAAGCGCGCTCGGCGACGTCATCGCGGACGCGCAGCTTGCCGCGACCAGGGACGCCAAGGACGGCAGCGCTGTCATCGCCCTCACCAATCCCGGCGGCATTCGCACCGACATCGTTCCAAAGGAGAACGGCGCGATATCCTTCGGCGATGTTTTCGCGAGCCAGCCGTTCCGCAACCGCCTCGTCACCATGACGCTCACGGGCAGCCAGCTCAAGGACATGCTGGAGCAGCAATGGCTGGATCCGAAGCGGCCGCGTATCCTCCAGGTCTCGAACGGGTTCAGCTATGCCTGGGATGCGGCGAAGCCATTCGGCGAGCGCGTCGCCGCCGACAAGATGACGCTCGACGGCAGGCCGATCGAAGCGGGAAGCAGCTATCGCGTCACCCTCAACGATTATCTCGCAGTCGGGGGCGACGGCTTTACAGTCGCCAAACAAGGCACGGGTCCGCAATATGGCGGCTACGACGCTGACGCGCTGTTCGCCTTCTTCAGGGCGCACGGACCGATCGGTCCGCTGCCGCTGAGCCGCATCCTGCGCGTGAATTGATCCGGATCAAACGGGCTGGTCCGTGCGACCCTTTGCCATTCCCGGCGGAACGCCTAGATTGGGTCTGCATTTGCGTTTTGGCGCCGGATGCGCCAAGCGACGTCGAGAGCCCGCATCCCATGAGGCCGACCTGATGAGTACGCTTCTCCTCTCCCACAAGGCCTGCCTCGACCACGTCACGCCGCCGGGACATCCCGAAAGGCCCGACCGCCTGCGCGCGGTGGAGGAAGCACTGTCGCATGAACGCTTCCAGTTCCTGGTGCGCGACCAGGCGCCGGAGGGCGATCTCGACCTGGTCACGCTCTGCCACAACGAGCATTACGTCACCGAGCTGCGCCACATCGCCCCGACCAGCGGCCAGGTCTATATCGATGGCGACACTTCGATGTCGCCGGGCACATGGGAAGCGGTCATGCGCGGCGTCGGCGGCGCGGTCGCGGCGACCGAAGCGGTGATGAATGGCGAGCATCGCAACGCCTTCGTCGCGGTGCGCCCGCCCGGCCATCACGCCGAGATCGGCAAGCCGATGGGCTTCTGCTTCTTCGACAACGTCGCAATCGCAGCACGTCACGCGCAGCGCAAATACGGCATCACGCGCGCGGCCATCGTCGATTTCGACGTGCATCACGGCAATGGCACGCAGGACATCTTCTGGTCCGACCCGACCGTGATGTACTGCTCGACGCACCAGATGCCGCTGTTTCCGGGCACCGGCGCCAAGAGCGAGCGCGGCGACCACGACACCATCGTCAACGCGCCGCTCGCTTCCGAGGACGGCGGCCCGGAATTCCGCATCGCGTTCGAGAATTTGATCCTGCCGCAGCTCGAAAAATTCAGCCCGGAGCTGCTCGTCATCTCTGCAGGCTTCGATGCGCACTATCGCGATCCGCTGGCGTCGCTGAATTTGCGCGCCGAGGATTATGCCTGGGTGACGCGCAAGCTCATGGACCTCGCCGACAAGTCCGCGGGGGGGCGCGTTGTTTCTGTGCTCGAAGGCGGCTACGACCTGCAGGGATTGAAAGAATCTGTTACGGCGCATGTCGGCGCCCTGATGGGCGCCTGAAGCACCCGCC
The DNA here is from genome assembly GCF_023073335.1 of Bradyrhizobium sp. 21. Taxonomy (GTDB): domain Bacteria; phylum Pseudomonadota; class Alphaproteobacteria; order Rhizobiales; family Xanthobacteraceae; genus Bradyrhizobium. The sequence continues at coordinate 111,416 of NZ_JADPJG010000028.1, read as the reverse complement.
ACATTACGCCCGCAAAACTCTGTTTTCTCGCTGAGAAAGCGAATCGGGCAATCGGAAACTTATATGGCCGAAAATACCCAAATCGACGTCTCCAGGCTGACCTTCGAACGCGCCATCGAGGAGCTCGAAACGATCGTGAAGCGGCTCGAGGACGGCAAGGTGCCGCTCGAGGAATCCGTCACGATCTACGAGCGCGGCGAAGCCCTGAAGCGCCGCTGCGAAGAGTTGCTGCGCCAGGCCGAGGCGCGGGTCGACAAGATCACCACCGATGCCAGCGGCCAGGCCACCGGCACCGCGCCGCTCGACGTCCAGTAACGGCTGCCCTTCAAAGCCGCCCGTCTCAAGCCTCGGTCCGCCCGCGATTTTTCACGATCGCACGCCGGTCTCCCGATCATGAGCGGGGTCGCCAAGCGCGAAGATCGAAGAATTTCCCTGCGCGGGAGTCTCCAGCTGCCCGAATCCGGTCGAAACGGCCTCCTCTCGGCTAAAATCTGCCAAGGAACCGGGCAAGGAACCCGGCAAGACTGGAACCCTTCCGCTGGCGCCACGATTAACCACCCTGGCCCGCCAGTTGCGCCTGCATGGCCGTAATCGGCCCGGCGGGTTGGCTTTGGCCCAAGCTTTGGTGTAAAGCTGCGCGGAGTGTGGCTTTTTGCAAGCCTTGCGTGGGCACGGATTACCGACGACAAGCGCTTCAAACTGCTGATGAATTGGCTGGGATGGACGAAGCCAATAGAAGTGACAGGGATCACAGAGACTGAACCGGAGAGCATTTAGGCTCACCTAAGCTTGAAGACGGGGCTTTGCCCCATGCAGGTGGCTCCGACGGTTTAAGGACTCGCGCTGCGCCGATATTGAGCAAACCCATCGCGCACCGGAACGATCTTCCGGCGCTGACAAATTGGAAATCGCCGTGAACGCATACAGTAAAACGCCGCTTCTCGACACCATCCGGACGCCGGACGATCTGCGCAAGCTCAAGGTCGAGCAGGTTCGCCAGGTCGCCGACGAGCTGCGTCAGGAGACCATCGATGCCGTTTCGACGACCGGCGGTCACTTCGGCGCAGGCCTCGGCGTGGTCGAGCTCACCACCGCGATTCATTATGTCTTCGACACCCCGCGCGACCGGCTGATCTGGGACGTCGGCCACCAAGCGTATCCGCACAAGATCCTCACCGGCCGGCGCGACCGCATCCGCACCCTGCGCACCGGCGGCGGCCTGTCCGGCTTCACCAAGCGCAGCGAGAGCGATTACGATCCGTTCGGCGCCGCGCATTCCTCGACCTCGATCTCAGCCGGCCTCGGCATGGCGGTCGCGCGCGACCTCTCCGGCGGCAACAATAATGTCATCGCGGTCATCGGTGACGGCGCAATGTCGGCCGGAATGGCCTACGAGGCCATGAACAATGCGGGTGCGATGAACTCGCGCCTGATCGTCATCCTAAACGACAACGACATGTCGATCGCGCCGCCGGTCGGCGCGATGAGCGCCTATCTGTCGCGCCTCTACTCCGGCAAGACCTATCGCACACTCCGGGAGGCCGCCAAGCAGATCAACCAGCGGCTGCCGAAGGTTATCGCCAGCCGCGCCAACCGCGTCGAGGAATATTCCCGCGGCTTCATGATGGACGGCGGCACGCTGTTCGAGGAGCTCGGCTTCTATTACGTCGGCCCGATCGACGGTCATAATCTCGACCATCTGCTGCCCGTGCTGAAGAACGTGCGCGACATGGAGACCGGCCCCATCCTGGTCCACGTCGTGACGCAGAAGGGCAAGGGCTACGGCCCGGCGGAAGCCTCCGCCGACAAGTACCACGCCGTCGTCAAGTTCGACGTCGCGACCGGGACCCAGGCCAAGTCCAAGCCGAATGCGCCGGCCTACCAGAACGTGTTCGGCCAGAGCCTCGTCAAGGAAGCCGAGAAGGACGACAAGATCGTCGCCATCACCGCGGCGATGCCGTCCGGCACCGGCGTCGACATCTTCAACAAGGCGTTCCCCGACCGTACCTTCGACGTCGGCATCGCCGAGCAGCACGCGGTGACCTTCGCCGCCGGGCTTGCGACCGAGGGCTACAAGCCGTTCTGCGCGATCTACTCGACGTTCCTGCAGCGTGGCTACGACCAGATCGTGCATGACGTCGCGATCCAGAGCTTGCCCGTGCGCTTCGCCATCGATCGCGCCGGTCTTGTCGGCGCCGATGGCGCGACCCATGCCGGCTCGTTCGACAACGCCTATCTCGGCTGCCTGCCGAACATGGTCATCATGGCTGCGGCCGACGAGGCCGAGCTCGTGCACATGGTGGCGACCCAGGTCGCAATTAACGACCGGCCAAGCTCCCTGCGCTATCCGCGCGGCGAAGGCCGCGGCATCGAGATGCCCGAAATCGGTGTTCCGCTCGAGATCGGCAAGGGTCGTATCGTCCGCCAGGGCAGCAAGATCGCCCTGCTCTCCTTCGGCACCCGTCTGGCCGAATGCGAGAAAGCGGCCGACGAGCTCGCAGCCCATGGCCTTTCGACCACGATCGCGGATGCGCGCTTCATGAAGCCGCTGGACACCGAGCTGGTGCTCAAGCTCGCCCGTGACCACGAGATCCTGATCACGATCGAGGAGGGCTCGGTCGGCGGCTTCGGCTCGCACGTTGCGCAGTACCTGACCGACCAGGGCGCGCTCGACGGAGGCATGGTCAAGTTCCGCTCGATGGTGCTGCCCGACGTGTTCCAGGACCACGACACCCCGGCCGCGATGTACGGCCGTGCCGGTCTCGACGCCAAGGGCATCGTCGCCAAGGTGTTCGAGGCGCTCGGCAAGGACGTCAAGGCCGAGACGGTCAAGCTGGCTTAAAGGCTGCTTTCTACACCTCTCCCGCTTGCGGGAGAGGTCGCGCCGTAGGCACGGGTGGGGGCTTTCTCCTCTTGGGGAGCGTCGCCTGCGGAGACACCCCCCCGACCCTCTCCGCAAGCGGGAGAGGGAGCAGAGCACGCGCTGTGGCTCGCACCTCGATTCAAATTGTTTGGCCTTGGCTCCATGAAAATCTATCTGGCAGGCCCCGACGTGTTCCTGCCGGATGCGGTTGAGACCGGCCGGCGCAAGGTCGACATTTGCACCGCTCACGGGCTCACCGGCCTCTATCCCTTCGACAATGAAATCGACCTCGTCGCGCCCGATGCCTCGCGGCAGATCTTTTGCGGCAACGAGGCGATGATGGATCAGGCCGATGCCATCATCGCCAATCTCACGCCGTTCCGGGGCGCCGGCGCCGATCCCGGCACCGTCTACGAGCTCGGCTACATGGCCGGGCGCCGCAAGTTTTGCCTGGCCTATTCCAACGACGGCGCCGCCTACGCCGACCGTGTCGGCCGCTTCATGGACGTGACGTCCGAGGACGGGCGGCTGGTCGACGCGCAGGGGCTGACGGTCGAGGATTTTGGCCTGGTGGACAATCTCATGATGATCCACGCGCTGGAGCTGCACGGTTGCCCGCTGGTGACGCCGACCGAGATGCCGGTCGACGTCTGGCACGATCTGGCCGCGTTCGAGGCTTGCGTCCGGATGGCAGCCGCGCGATTGATCGCACCCTAACCGCATCAGGCGTCTTCGGAGAGATTATGTCCCCTGCCCGCAAGCGCGCGGATGTTCTGCTGGTCGAGCGGGGCCTGTTCGAGAGCCGCGCGCGGGCGCGCGCGGCAATCGAGGCCGGGCTCGTCACCGCCGACGACAAGCAGGTCGCAAAACCGTCGGAGACCATCGCCGAGGACGCGGTGATCCAGGCCGAGCCCGCGCATCCCTATGTCTCCCGCGGCGGCGTCAAGCTCGCGGGCGCGCTGGAACGCTATCCCATCGAGATCGAGGACCATGTCTGCCTCGACGTCGGCGCCTCCACCGGCGGCTTCACCGAGGTGCTGCTGGCGAACGGCGCAAGCCTGGTGTTCGCCATCGATGTCGGCACCAGCCAGCTGCATCCCTCGCTGCGCGGTCACTCCAAAATCGTGTCGATGGAGGAGACCGACATCCGTGTCTATGACGGCAAGCGGCTGCCGGCGCGACCCGATGTCGTCGTCATCGACGTCAGCTTCATCTCGCTCAAGACGGTGCTGCCGGTGGCGCTGTCGCTGGCCGCCGCGCCGATGAGCCTGCTGGCGCTGATCAAGCCGCAATTCGAGGCGGAGCGGAAGCACAACAAGAAGGGCATCGTCCGCGACGCGGCCGTGCACCAGCAGATCTGCGACGACATCGCGGCTTTCGCAGGCTCGCTCGGCTGCACCGATATCGAGGTGTTTCCCTCCTCGATTGCCGGCGGCGACGGCAACATCGAATTCTTCCTGGGCGCGCGTCGTGGTTGAGCGCCTCACGATCGATCACGTCGGCCATCGCGGCGACGGCGTCTCGCTGGCGGCGGGGGATTCGGTCTATGTGCCCTATGCGCTCGGCGGCGAGACCGTCGAGGTCGACCACGTCGCGGGCAACCATCCCGATCGCCGCAAGCTGCTGGCGGTGGATGTTGCGAGCCCCGAACGCGTGGCGCCGTTCTGTCCGCATTTCGGCGTCTGTGGCGGCTGCGCCATCCAGCACTGGGCGGCTGAGCCGTATCACGCCTGGAAGCGCGGCATCGTGGTCGAGACGCTGGCGCAGGCCAGCATCGAATGCGAGGTGGCGCCGCTGGTCGATGCCCATGGCGCGGGGCGCAGGCGCGTCACGCTGCATGGCCGGTTCGGCACGCATGACATCCTCAAGGTGGGTTTTTCTGCCGCGAGCTCGCACGACGTCATCCCGATCCATCGCTGCCCGATCCTCGATCCCGGGCTCGAGGGGACGCTCGATGCCGCCTGGGCGCTGGCGGAGCTGCTGACCTCGCGGATGTCGGTGACGAAACCGCTGGACATCCAGGTCACCGCGACCGGCAACGGTCTCGACGTCGACGTGCGCGGTTCCGGCCCGTTGCCAACGCCGCTCGTGACGGCGCTGTCGCGCGTCGCCGAGCAGCATCGCCTGGCGCGGCTGACACGGCACGGCGAGCTGGTGCTGCAACGCCTGCCGCCGACCCTGCAGATGGGCCGCGCCGAGGTGACGTTGCCGCCGGGCTCGTTCCTGCAAGCAACCATCGCCGGCGAAGAGACGCTTGCGTCGCTCGTGGCGGAGCGCATCGGCAAGGCCAAGAACGTTCTCGACCTCTTCTGCGGCGTCGGCCCGTTCGCGTTGCGGCTCGCCGAGAAGGCCCGCGTCACCGCCTATGACAACGATGCCGGCGCCATCGCAGCGCTCGCCAAGGCTGCGCGCACGCCGGGGCTCAAGCCGATCAAGGCCGAGCCGCGCGACCTGTTCCGCCGTCCCCTGGTGCCGCCGGAGCTGCGCGACTTCGACGCCGTGGTGTTCGATCCGCCGCGCCAGGGCGCGCAGGCGCAGGCAATGAAGCTCGCCGCCAGCAAGGTGCCCGTGGTGGTCGCAGTGTCCTGCAACGTCGCGACATTTGCACGCGATGCGCGACTCCTGATCGATGGCGGCTACAAGATTGATCGCGTGGTGCCCGTGGACCAATTCCGACACACGCCGCATGTCGAGCTGGTGGCGAAGTTCACACGATAGCTATCGGCGAAGGCCGCCCAACGCCGGCGACTCGCCGGGCAGCATGTTCGATCTGATATCGCTGTCCATGCGGCTCGAATCCTGCTGGGTGAAACCGGCGCCGAACGACAGGCTGAGGTTGGAGGTCGGCTTGAACTCGACCCCCGCAAATGCGCCGTAGCCGGGCGAGGCGCTGGAGGTGAGCGGCGCAAGCGAGCTGCCAATGCCGTTACCGTATTTCAGCGTGTCGAAGCCGGCAAAGAACGTGACGGGCATGCCGCCCGCGGTCTTGGTGTTGTAACCGAACTGCGTGCCATCATAAGAGAGCGCGCTGAAATTGCCGGCGGCCGCGCTCTGGCTGAGCCCGCCGAAACCGAGACTGCCGTGTTCGCTTCCGACAAAGAAACCGGGACGAAAACTGTAGCTGCCGTCGGCATCGCCGGCCTTGAAGCTTGGAAAGTTGCCGTAGGCATCGGCGCTCTGGCCGCTGCTTCCGCCAAAGCCGAAAGGACCACCCGGTATCCAATATCTCACGGGCGCCGCTTGCGCGTGAGCCGATGCTCCGCCGAGGCAAAGCACCGCGAAGAGAGTTGCGAGAGCGCAAGAACGTGCAAGGCTGGACATTCGGGTGACCGTCAGAAAGCACGCAAATTATACGCGACGGCTGTCGCGAACGCCAGTGGAGCCGACGCCCGGGCATCAACCCGCCCTACCGCGCCTGTATCCGCGAGCCGGAACTCGCGTCATGCAGGCAGCAGCACCGAACGACAGCGTGCCGGCGCTGCCACCGCTCGCCGTGAAATAGCAGGCGTTGAAGTTCAGGCGGTCCTGTCCACCGTGGACGACGTATCCGACGGCGGATATTTCGTCACGGGCACCACGAAGGACGTGTTGCGGACCTGGTAGATGATCTTGCCGTTCTGCCCGTCGTCGGTCGCAATCTGCGCCTGCCCGAACATGATCACGTTCTTGTAGACGGTACCGGTGCCCTGACGGGTGACGCCGTCGGTGGTGACACTGACCTGCGCTTCGTTGCCGTTGACAGCGAGCACCCTGAAGCTCGCGCTCTTGCCATTGTCACTGGAATAGCCGCCCCAGCTTCCCATCAGGCGGCTGTCCGAGGCCGGCGGCGCCTGCTTGTCCAGCGTCGCGGTCTGCTTGCCGGCGCCCGCGGAGGACAGGAGCACCAAACTCTTGCCGTCCTTGGTGCCGACCGTGATGTTACCGAAGGTGAGTAGCGAGCCCTGGACCTCGCCAAAACCGCGCTCGGTATGTCCGTTATGGGTGTACTCGACCTGCGCCCGGGCCCCGCGGATGTTCACGACCTTGAAGCCGACGGGCTGGTTGTTGCCCGCCCAATTGCCCTTCCAGTCACCGAGCAGGGCGCTCTGGTGATACACCCGCTCGTTGGCGGGCGAAATCTGGCTGGTGCTCGACGTGACGATGGCCATTTGATTGCTCGGCGGATGTGTCTGACAGGCCCGCTTCGTTCGCGCCCCGACAGCAACGTCAGAACAATATCCGGAAACAACAGGAAGCAGCCGATTACGGCCATGCAACGGTTAACGCGCGGTTAAGATTCTACCGGAAGCAAGTCGGGCAAATGGTCTCATTCGGTGGGAACGCGATCAGCGCCCCCAGCGGTCCGACCAGATCTTCTCGCCGATCATGCAGCTCACACGCGGCTCCTTGTCCTTGTCCGCAACGTGCACCACGCGGCGCTCCGGCATGCGGCCCGCAACCTCCATCAAGAGCTTGGTGCGGATTGCTTCCTTGAACTTGTCGCGGTCCTTGATGGTGATCACGAAGGAACCGGGGCCGCCGATGACGCAGTCCTCGTAGTAGTAGTCGAGATTGTCGATATCCATGGTCGAATAGGACGGCTCCTTGACCATGATCGGCAGGCCGTTGATGACGATGCCCTTCTCGATCGCCGCGTCGCGCGCCACCGTGACCGGGCTGCCATTGTTGTTGGGGCCGTCACCCGAAATGTCGATCACGCGGCGCAGGCCCCGATAGGGATCCTCATCGAAGAGCGGCATCGCGAAAGTGATCGCGCCGGAGATCGAGGTGCGCGAGGCACGCCGGATCGGCGTCTTCAGGATTTCGGCGGCGACGGCATCGGCGGTCTCCGGTCCGTCGATCAGCCGCCAGGGAATGATGATCTTCTGATCGGTCGAGGCGGCCCACTCGAAATAGGTCACCGCGATCCGGCCGTTCGGACCGAGCTTCAGCGCCTGCAAAAATTCCTTCGACTGGATCGCCTGCGCATAGCCTTCGCGCTGGATCGCGAGTTCGTCCATGTCCATGGAGTAGGACACGTCGACCGCGAGGATCAGCTCGACATCGACCGTCTGCGCGTCCTTGTCGGACGCCAGCCGCTGCGGCTGACTCTTAGGTGAGTCAAATGTAGGTCCTGGCGCCGCGATGCCCGCGACATCCCCTCCGGCGAGCACGCCGGCTATCAGCACAGCCCCGATCGAGAACAGCACGCGCATCGCAGCCTCCCGTCGTATGACGCGATGGTGACATGCAATCGACTTGCCGCAAAGTCCGAAGATTGCTTGCGCTTCACAATCGAGTGCATCGCTGCCGCCCTATCGCCACGGTCGCGCCGTCGGAACGCGCGCGGTGTGGAGACGCTCCCTCGCCCACTTGTCCGGCGCGATTTCCATGCTAGGCTGGCCGCACAGATGGGGATGGAGTCCCCCGAGAACCGCCCGGCGGCCTTGAGCCGTGATCTTGGACCGTAATGGGCTGATGACTCCTGCTTGAGGGGGGCAATCTTTGAGCCTCTGCCTTTGGCGGGAGCATGGACAAACCCGCCGATGGCGGGTTTTTTGTTGCCTGACGACGAAGGACGAGACGTGGCGACGACGACACCGAATGCTGCACGCAGCGGATTGCCCCGGGGGATCTGGGTGCTCGGCTTCGTCTCGATGCTGATGGACGTCTCGTCGGAGATGATCCACGCGCTGCTGCCGGTCTACCTCGTCACCGTGCTCGGCGCCTCCACGCTCACCGTCGGATTCATCGAGGGTATTGCGGAGGCGACCGCCTCGATCACGAAAATCTTCTCCGGCGCGTTGTCCGACTGGCTCGGCCGGCGCAAATTGCTCGCCGCGTTCGGCTACGGGCTGGCCGCGCTGACAAAACCGCTGTTCCCGCTTGCCCCCAGTGTTGGATGGCTGGTGGCGGCGCGCTTCATCGACCGCGTCGGCAAGGGCATTCGCGGCGCGCCGCGCGATGCGCTGATCGCCGATATCGCGCCCATCGGCCTGCGTGGCGCGAGTTTTGGCCTGCGGCAATCGCTCGACACCATCGGCGCCTTCGTCGGGCCGCTCGCAGCAATCGGTCTGATGTGGTGGACGGCGGACAATTTTACGGCGGTATTCTGGGTGGCGGTGCTGCCGGCGTTCCTGTCCTTCGGTTTGATCGCGTTCGCGGTGAACGAGCCGGAGCCGGCCCCCGGCCGGGAGCCTGCGAAGAATCCGCTGAACACCGCCGCCATGCGGCGGCTTGGACCCGTGTACTGGCGCGTCGTCGCGGTCGGCGTCGTGTTCACGCTCGCGCGCTTCAGCGAAGCCTTTTTGATCCTGCGCGCACAGAACATCGGGCTCAATGCGATGTGGGTGCCGGCGGTCCTGGTGCTGATGAATATCGTCTATGCGTTGTCGGCCTATCCGGCCGGCGTGCTGTCGGACCGGATCAACCGCACCGGCCTGCTCGCGCTCGGCCTCGTCTTCCTCGCCGGCGCCGATCTCGCGCTTGCACTGCTGCCGAACCTTGCGGGCCTCGCGCTCGGCGTCGTGCTGTGGGGACTGCACATGGGATTGACACAAGGCCTGCTCTCGGCCCTCGTCGCCGATACCGCGCCGCCGAGCCTGCGCGGCACCGCGTTCGGCTATTTCAACCTGTTCACCGGCCTCTCACTGCTGGCCGCGAGTGTGATCGCCGGCGCGCTGTGGGACGCCTATGGTCCGGCCGGGACGTTCCTCGCCGGCCTCGGCTTCGCGCTGGCCGCGCTCGTGGGGCTGTTCACCGTCGGCAACGGGCTGGCAACAGAGGACAAGTGATGCAAGCTGCAAACGGGGGAACGCGACGTTGAACATCCCATTCATTCTGGCGGTCGCCGCCGGTGGAGCGCTTGGCGCGGTCGTGCGCTATCTTGTCGGGATCGGCTCGGGCCGGTTGTTCGGCACCGATTTTCCCTGGGGCACCCTGATCATCAACGTCACGGGATCATTTCTGATCGGGATTTTCACCGCGATGTTCGCGACGAGATGGAACCTGCCGCAGGCCGCCCGGATCTTCCTGACCGTCGGGATTTGTGGCGGCTACACGACTTTCTCGACGTTCTCGCTGGATGCCTGGTATCTGATCGAGCGCGGTCAGACGTGGGCTTCGGCCGTCTATATGATTGCATCGGTGGTGTTGTCCGTGGGCGCTCTCATTGCCGCGATGCAATTCGTTCGTGCGCTTCCGTGAAGCGCACGCGCAATTGGCGCATTGCTGCCCATACGCGACGGCATGGTGACGAGCGGCCTGACCGCCTTGGAGAGGCGTCCGATCCTGCAATATGATAGGCAGGGCGTAAGCTCATCAGCACCGGGACGTTTCAGGAAACGATGGCCGACACTGTCACCACGCCGAAAACGCGCACGAAGATCAAGGTCGAGCGGCCGAAGCTGCACAAGGTCATCCTGATCAACGACGACTTCACGCCGCGCGAATTCGTCACCATGATCCTCAAGGCCGAGTTCCGCATGACCGAGGATCAGGCCTACAAGGTCATGATCACCGCCCACAAGCTCGGCGCCTGCGTGGTCGCCGTGTTCACCAAGGACGTCGCGGAGACCAAGGCCACCCGCGCCACCGACGCCGGCCGCGCCAAGGGCTACCCGCTGCTGTTCACGACGGAGCCGGAGGAGTAGCGCCGCCATTCGCTTCCCTTCGCGTCAATTTTACCGATCCGCGCTACCAGGAGTTCAATCTCCTGTGTCACGACGGTGCGATGTCAGTCGCACTGCGCAAACAGCTCGAACTCAAGCGAGCCCGCCACGAGACCTCGTTCGGTCCATTTAAGCTCCTGCATGCGCTGCCCTGGCTCATCCTGGCGGCCGCGATGCGGGTGATCGCGTTCGGCGGCGGCGCCGTGGCGGTGCCGGCGATCATCATTGCCGACATCGCGGTGCTGCTGGCCTTCTTCGCGACGGCGCAACAATCGATCGAAGCGGCCGGCGGCCAGTCCTCACTCGGCGAGCTGACATTGGGCGAACAGTTTAGGCTCTCGTTCTCGATCCTGTGGCGGATCGCGCTCGTGATGATCGCAGCAGCACTCGGCACCGCGGCGATCGGCTATGGGACTTCGCTTCATTTGATGGCGGGCCTCGACGGCATGGCGTTCGACCAATTCACCCACCCCGGGCGCTTCTGGAGCGCTTGGATCGCGGCTCTCGTGCTGCTCATGATCGTTCGCGCTGAGCGCGATGACGGCAAAATCGCTTTGTTTGTCGCGATTGGCGAGTTCGCGCGACGCGGGCTGTGGCTCGGCGCAGCCGTGATCGTGCTCGGCGTGGTCAACGTCGCGCTCGCCTACGGACAGGAAGCGGTGCGGAGCGCGATCTGGAGTTTCTGGCAGACCTCGGCGGCGACGCAGTTCACGAAGAATTTGATCTATTTCGTCTTCATCTTCAGCTTCGCCATGCTGCGGCTGTGGATCACACTGACAATCCTGACGCTCGGACTGAGACAATCGTATGTGCGCGCCGACTAGTCCCGCCGACCACGCCGTGCACTAGGCGATCACTACCGGCGTCTCCTCAGTCAGCCCATACACGCGCTGTGCCTTGGATAATCCCGCAATCGGAAAATCGCCGAGTTCGTGCCAGTCATGGCGGCAGACATTGGCAAAGCCCTCCGAGGCCACGACCGTGCGGCCCGTGCGGCCCGCGATCTTCTCCAGCCGCGCCGCGAGATTGACGGCCGGGCCGATGCAGGTGAAGTCGAGGCGGTTGCCGCCGCCGATATTGCCGTAGAGGATATGGCCGACGTGCAGCGCGACACCGAAGCGGAAGCGCTCGATGACGTCGCCGACCGGAAAGGCGAGCGCCGCGACGCTGGCGCGGGATTCGCGCGCGGCTTCCAGCACGCGCGTGCAGACATGGGCGGCATCGCCGACATATTCGTCGATCGGGAACACCGCGAGCAGGCCGTCGCCCATGAACTTCAGCACCTCGCCGCCATGGCCCCGGATCGCGGCGACCTGGCAGTCGAAATAGTGATTGAGGATTTCGACCACGGTCTCGGCCGGCAGCCGGTCCGACAGCGCAGTGAAGCCGCGCAGATCCGAGAGCCAGATCGCGGCCTGCATGGTGTCGTTGTGGCCGCGGCGGATCTGGCCGCCGAGGATGCGCGCGCCGGCGCGGTTGCCGACATAGGTGTCGAGCAGCATCTCGGCGGTGCGGCGCAGGCTGATGATCTCGCTGACGCGCGCAAGCGGTGCCATGAGGGTGCGGATCGCCGCGATGTCGTCATCGCTGAAGCCGCCGGGATCCCGCGTGACCCAACTCGTTGCGTGGATAGAGCCGTCGAGATAGGGCATCGGCACCGCGATATAGTCGGTCGCCCCTTCGGCCCGCATGTCGTTGATGAACGGAAATCGCTCGCTGTCGGGATCGTCGATGCGGCCCCTGACCTCGATCCCCTGCTCGAACACGATGCGAAGCGGGCTCCGGGCAAATTCCGGCGAGTCCAGGATCTCGAAATCGACGGTGCCGATTTCGACCTTCTCGCCCTGCTTCCAGATGAAGTTGCGGCCGAAGATCTCTGGATGCAGCGTGCGGATGAAGATGCCAAAGCGCGACAGCGGCAAGCCGGCTGCGACCAGATGCTCGCAGACGTCTGCGATCATCTCCGACGGCGTCCCCGACGACCTGGCGCCGTCGATCAGCCAGTTGGTGATGCGCTGAAGCTCGGAGGATTCCATGACGCATTTGCGGACGAAGCTGTGGGATCGTCAAGCTGCGCGGTGGGCTAGTGGCGCGACACGAAGACCTAACGTCCCACCTGCCCGCGGTCGCGCAAAAAGTGATCGGCCAGCACGCAGGCCATCATGGCTTCGCCGACGGGGACGGCGCGGATGCCGACGCAGGGGTCATGGCGGCCTTTGGTCGTGATCTCGGTGTCGGCGCCCTGGCGATCGACGGTCAGGCGCGGCTGCAGGATCGAGGAGGTCGGCTTCACCGCGAAGCGCACCACAACCGGCTGTCCGGTGGAGATGCCACCGAGCACGCCGCCGGCATGGTTGGACAGAAAGCGCGTGCCGTCATTGCCGGTGCGCATCTCGTCGGCGTTCTCCTCGCCGGTCAATTCCGCCGCGCCAAAACCGGCGCCGATCTCGACGCCCTTCACGGCGTTGATGCTCATCATCGCTGCGGCGAGCTCAGCATCGAGCTTGGCATAGATCGGTGCACCCAATCCTGCCGGCACGCCTTCGGCGACGATTTCGATCACCGCGCCGATCGAGGAGCCGCTCTTGCGGATGCCGTCGAGATAGGTCTCGAAGAAGGCAGCCTTGTCCTTGTCGGGACAGAAGAACGGGTTTTTCGCAATCTCGTCCCAGTCCCACTTCGCGCGGTCGATCTTGTGCGGGCCCATCTGCACCAGTGCGCCGCGTACCTTCACATCAGGCAGCACTTTTCGCGCGATCGCGCCGGCAGCGACGCGCGTCGCCGTCTCGCGCGCCGAAGAGCGGCCGCCGCCGCGATAGTCGCGCAGGCCGTATTTGGCTTCGTAGGTGAAGTCGGCATGACCCGGGCGAAACTTGTCCTTGATCTCGGAATAGTCCTTCGAGCGCTGGTCGGTGTTCTCGATCAGCAGCCCGATCGGGGTACCCGTCGTCACCTGCACGCCGGTCTCCGGATGCGCCATCACGCCGGAGAGGATTTTGACCTGGTCAAGCTCCTGGCGCTGGGTGGTGAAGCGCGACTGGCCGGGCCGGCGGCGATCGAGGTCACCCTGGATGTCGGCCTCGACGAGCGGGATCATGGGCGGGCAGCCGTCGACCACGCAGCCGATCGCCACCCCGTGGCTCTCGCCGAAGGTGGTGACGCGGAACATGTGGCCGAAGGTGTTGAAGGACATCGCTGCTCGCTGGCTCGGTTCCGGCGTGTGGTAACGCGCGGGGGGCCGGGGGTCAAACCCGCAGCGGGAGGGCGTAACGGCTTAACTGAACTTCTCCAGCCGGCCGTCGCGGAAGACGTAGACGGCGCCCTGCTCGATATAGAGCTCGGCGGCGCTGGCCGGGGTCTCCAGGCCGAGCGATACCATCAGGGCCCGGCAGGTCCCACCATGCGCGACCGCGACGGTGTCGGTCCGGAGCTGGTCGTACCAGGCGCGCACGCGGACCTGCACATCGGCGTAGGTTTCCCCGCCCGCGGGGCCCACCGTCCATTTGTCGGCGAGGCGCCGGGCGTAGATTTCGGGATCTGAGGCTTCGCTCTCGGCCAGCGTCAGTCCCTCCCAGACGCCGTAGCCGATCTCGCGCAGGCGATCGTCGAGCGTGTAGTCGGCAAGCGGCAATTCGAGCCTGCCCCGCGCCAATTCCATGGTCTGCCGCGCGCGGCCAAGCGGACTCGACACGTAGGGTAACGCAGCCTTGTCGCGGCCATCGCGCTTGAACAGATCGGCGAGAATGAGGCCTGCCTGCTCGGCCTGACCGCGGCCGCGCGCGTTAAGCGGAATGTCCTTGGTGCCCTGAAGCCTGCCGAGCGCATTCCACTCGGTCTCGCCGTGGCGAAGATAATAGATCGTGGGCGCGGACATTCAGATCTAGGAACTAATCCTTGCCGCCGAACGAAATGTCCGGCGCGTCGGGCCGTTTCATGCCCAGCACGTGATAGCCGGAATCGACGTGATGCACCTCGCCGGTGACGCCGCGCGACAGCTCGGACAGCAAATACAGCGCGCTGCCGCCGACGTCTTCAGTGGACACGTTGCGCCGCATCGGCGCGTTGGCCTCGTTCCATTTCAGGATATATCGGAAATCGCCGATGCCGGACGCCGCGAGCGTCTTGATGGGACCTGCCGAAATCGCATTGACACGGATGTTCTTCTCGCCGAGATCGGCAGCGAGGTAGCGCACACTGGCTTCGAGCGCAGCCTTGGCGACGCCCATTACGTTGTAATGCGGCATCCATTTCTCGGCGCCGTAATAGCTGAGCGTGATCAGCGAGCCGCCGTCGGTCATCAGCTTCTCGGCGCGCTGCGCCACCGCCGTGAACGAATAGCAGGAGATCAGCATGGACTTCGAAAAATTCTCCGGCGTGGTGTCGACATAGCGACCGTCGAGCTGCTCGCCATAAGCGATCGCGTGCACCAGGAAGTCGATCTTGCCCCACTTCTCCTCCAGCACGGCGAAGGCGGCGTCGATGGTCGCGGCATCGGTGACGTCGCAATGGCCGAGCACAAGCCCGCCGATCTCGGCGGCGAGCGGCTCGACGCGTTTCTTCAGCGCATCGCCCTGATAGGTGAAGGCGAGCTCGGCGCCGGCCGCGTGGCATGCCTTGGCGATGCCCCAGGCGATCGAGCGGTTGTTGGCAAGGCCGAGGATGACCCCGCGCTTGCCCTGCATCAGACCTTGCATCAGCCCTGAATTCTGCGCCATTTTGCTAACGTCCCGTCGAGCTCTCGTTGAGGTCTGGAGGTACACCAGCCCTCCCTTGCGGTACAGTCCTAATACGCGGCGTTAACGCTGTTCCGAGCGCCGGAATAGCCGTTCCGTTCGGGTGTTATGATGGTTGTGGCGCTTGCGCCGAATGTCAGGACATCAAGACGGCAATGAGTGCGTTTCGCCAGAGTGTGGAAGCCATGATCCCGGCGTTGCGCCGCTACGCCCGCGCGCTCACGCGCGAGGCGGATGCGGCCGACGATCTGGTGCAGGATACGCTGGTGCGGGCGCTGCGTTCGGAGCGCCTGTTCCTCGGAGGCGACGTCAGGAGCTGGCTCTACACGATCCTGACCAACCTCAACAAGAACCGGCGGCGCTCGCTGGCAAGGCGCCCGCAATTCATGCAGCTGACGGAGAACAACCCGGACGCCAGCGGGACCGAAGCCGAAGGGCGCGATATCGAGAGGGCGCTGGCGACGCTCGTCGAGGAGCAGCGCTCGGTGCTGCTGCTGGTGATGCTGGAGGGCATGAGCTACCGCGAGGTCGCCGACATCCAGGGCGTGCCGATCGGCACTGTGATGTCGCGCCTGGCGCGCGCCCGTGCCCACGTCAAAGCCTCGCTTGAGGGCGAGCGCCCGGCGCTCAGGCGGGTGAAATGATGGCAGGGTTGATGCATAGCGCATGTCGCTTTCCTCGCATGCAATGGGAAGCGGCGCAGTTGAACCACGAAGACCATTTTGGGCCGCAGAGCCAGAGACGACCGATATGAACGACCGCAATATTCCGGTGACCGAGGACGAACTGCACGCCTATGTCGACGGCGAGCTGCCGGCCGAGCGCCGCGCCGACGTCGAGGCCTGGCTTGCCGCCCATCCTGACGAGGCCGAGCGCGTGCAGTCCTGGCGCGCCATGGCCGAAATGCTGCACGCCCGCTACGATTCCGTCGCCCAGGAGCCGGTGCCGGCGCGGCTGGAGCTGGAGCGGCTGGAGCGCCGGCCCCGCCGGTGGCTCTATGGCGCCGCCGCAGCGGTGCTGGTTGCCTTCGTCGCCGGCGGCACCGCCGGCTGGGTCGCGCATGGCGCCGCCAATGCCCCCTCGACCTTCCAGAGTTTTACGACGGACGCGCTCGACGCCCACCGCCTCTATGTCGTCGAGGTTCGCCACCCCGTCGAGGTCGGCGGCAACGAGCGCGACCACCTCCAGGCCTGGCTGACCAGACGCTGCGGCTGGACCGTGTTCGCACCGAACCTGGAGGCGAGCGGACTGAAGCTCGTCGGCGGCCGGCTCCTGCCGGGGCCGAGCGGTCCGGCGTCGTTCCTGATGTATGAGGGCGCCTCGGGCGAGCGGTACACGATCTACACCGCCAAGACCGAGAACGGCGCGACGCAGATGCGTTACGCCAGAGCGGACAAGGACGGGGCGCTGTTCTGGGCCGAGCGCGGTGTCGGCTACGTGGTCAGCGGGGGCGGTGCCGACCGCGACCGGCTGACCAACGTGGCGCAAGCGGTCTACGACCAGGCAGAGAAAAACGGCACCTAGACAACCGCGTAAAGACGGTGCCTCGATTCCGACATTGAAAATTTGGAATCAGGACATCGGCGCGTCTCATTATCGCACCGGATGATCACGCGAAACTGAGCAGCGTTCGATCCGCCGATCGACGCGGGCGGCCTCGATTGGGGTTTTTGGTACCGCGCTGGTCCCCCTCTCGAGGCCGCACCTTTTCGTCGGCTGCCCCGCCGGACCGCCGACACACGTCGAGCACGTGAGCCGAGAGCGCTACCACGCCTCGCGCGTATGATGAGCATCATCTGCTGGAGAATGCTCTCAACCTTTAGGAAAACCCCTTCAGTTGCGATCTCGCCCTAAAGCGCGATGCCTCGCGCTTTAATTTTTTTGCGCATGATCTTTCCGGAAAACCGCTACGCACTTGTCCGGATCATGCTTAGCCAAGCCCGCTACGTGGATTGTAGGGGTGTTGGTCCCGCCACTTCTCCATCAATGCTTCAAGCTCGGCGTCGTTCCCGTCCGGTAGCATAATCCTGACGGTGACGAAGAGATCCCCGGTCCCGCCGGCCTTCGGTAGTCCCTTGCCCTTGAGGCGGAAGGTGCGGCCACTGGAGATGTTCTTCGGAACCGACAGCTCCACGGCATTGCCGAGAGTGGGCACGCGGACCTTGCCGCCGAGCACCGCCTCGTAGAGCGTGACCGGCAAGTCGATCCTGAGGTCGGCGCCTTCGATCTTGAAAAACGAGTGCGGGGCAACGGTAATCGTGATCAGGAGATCGCCGGGCGGGTGGCCCGGCGCGGTCTCGCCCTGGCCCTTCAGCCGGATCTGCTGGCCGCTGACGACGCCGACCGGAATCTTGACGTTGAGCTCCTTGCCTGTCGGCAGGCGGACGCGCTTCTCCCCGCCCTGCACCGATTCTTCCAGTGAGACGGTCATGGCGACGTTCAGATCGAGATCAACCCCGATCCCGCCGGTGTCGAATTCGAACTGGGGACTGCCGCCTGCTCCCGGCCGCGCGCCGCGTGTACCGCCGAACATGCTGTTGAGGATGTCCTCGAACCCGCCCGCGCCTTGCCCTGGGCCCGCGCCACCGCCCCGGAACGTATAGCTCTCGAAGCCGCCGGGACCCGCGCGCCCACGCGGCCCGCCACCGCCACCCGGAAAGCCCTGGAAGCGCGGCTTGCCGTCGGCACCGATCTCGCCGCGGTCGAATTGCTTGCGCTTGTCCTCGTCGCCGATGATCTCGTTCGCCGAGTTGATCTCGGAGAAGCGGTCGGCAGCCTTCGGGTCGCCCTTGTTGCTGTCGGGATGGTGCTTCTTGGCAAGCTTGCGATAGGCGCTTTTGATCGCGGCAGCGTTGGCGCTCCGCGGCACCCCCAAGACCTCATAGGGGTCGCGCATCCGTCACGTCTCCTTCAAGAAATCGAATTGTCCAAAGGGGCTCCCCGCCCCACCTGAGCCCAATGTGGGGGGCGAGTGGTATTTTTGCAACTAGGCCGCGGAGCCGATTCCGTATGACTGAAACATAATCTTCCCGGAAAACCGGTTCCCACTTTTCCGGATCATGCTCAACTCCGCCACGGCTTTAGCGTATGAATCTCCCAACGGCCACGGCTGCTTTGGCAGCCGGCGCCCTGGAGCCAGCTCTCGGTATCGCCGTTGACGTAGCTCGCCAGGAAGTCACGGCATCTGCGGCCGTCCTCGGCGGCGTAGGACTGCGCGATCGGGGTCACCGACCCCCGCGCGCCGGTCTCCGGATTTTCCCAGTGCTGGCTGGAATCCTTGTCGCCCTTGCTGAGGACATCGGAGGCGGCATTCCGCGCGAAGGCGAGATCGGTCTCGGTCGGAGCCGCCACCGGCATCGCGATCGAGCCGGTGAGGTCGCTGTCTTCGGCCCTGGCGTAGGCATTCTTGTCATTGCGGGAAAAGCTGCAACCGCCGGTGCCGAGCCCGATCAGAATGATCGTCATGACGAAGCCGGACGGCCGGATCGCCGATAGGCCAACGCGCCCCCATGCCCTATATAGGGCGGTAGCGGACAACAACGCGTTTTGGGCCGCAGGACGCAACTCGGACTCCAGACATGACCGACACGACCTCGATGAAACACCAGACACCCTTAACATCCGGTGATTTCACCGCCGCCGACGAACCTTTTGCGCTGTTCGAGGCCTGGCTGAACGAGGCGATCAAGAGCGAGCCGAACGATCCGAACGCCATGGCGCTCGCAACCGTCGACGCGGACGGGCTGCCGGACGTCCGCATGGTGCTGATGAAGGGCTTCGATACCCAGGGTTTCGTCTTCTACAGCCACATCGCCAGCCAGAAGGGCCGCGAACTCGCCGCAAATCCTAAGGCAGCGTTACTTTTTCACTGGAAGTCGTTGCGCCGTCAGGTCCGCATCCGCGGCAACGTGACGCCGGTGAGCGAGGCCGAGGCCGACGCATATTTCGCCACCCGCCCCAAGCAGGCGCAGATCGGCGCCTGGGCAAGCAAGCAGTCGCAAGAGCTGGAGAGCCGCTTCGCCTTCGAGCAAGCCATCGCAAAAGTCGCGGCCAAGCACGTCATCGGCGAGGTGCCGCGGCCGCCGGGCTGGAGCGGCTGGCGCATCACGCCGGTGCGCATCGAGTTCTGGCACGACCGCCCATTCCGCCTGCACGACCGCATCGAATTTCGCCGTGACGCGACCGCCCAACCATGGTCCAAGACGCGGATGTACCCTTAATTTTGTTTGAGCATGTTCTTTTCGGACAACCGCTGCACACCTTGCGCTAACGCGGCCCTCCGGGTCCGGATCATGCTCCAACCTGAAAGACCTTCATGTCGCAGTCTTCCAATGCGCCGCGTCGCACGCTGCTCCTGACCGGAGCGAGCCGCGGCATCGGCCACGCCACCGTGATCCGCTTCTCCTCGGCGGGCTGGCGCGTGATCACCTGCTCGCGGCATGCCTTCCCCGAAGATTGCCCGTGGGACGCCGGTCCCGAGGATCACATCCAGGTCGATCTCGCCGACCCCAAGGACACGACCCGCGCGATCTCCGACATCCGCGACCGGCTCGAAGGCGGCATGCTCCATGCCCTCGTCAACAACGCCGCGATCTCACCGAAGGGACCGGGCGGCTCCCGGCTCGGCTCGGTCGACACCGACATCGACACCTGGACGCACGTGTTTCACGTCAACTTCTTCGCACCGATCATGATCGCGCGCGGGCTGATCGAGGAGCTGAAGACGGCCAAGGGATCGGTGGTGAACGTCACCTCGATCGCAGGATCGCGGGTACATCCCTTCGCGGGCGCGGCCTATGCGACCTCCAAGGCCGCGTTGGCTTCGCTCACACGCGAAATGGCGTCGGATTTCGGCCGCGTCGGCGTGCGCGTCAACGCGATCGCGCCTGGCGAGATCGACACCTCGATCCTGTCGCCGGGCACGGAGAAGATCGTCGACCAGCAGATCCCGCTGCACCGGCTCGGCACGCCCGACGAGGTCGCCAAGATCATCTACGTGCTGTGCACGGACACCTCGTCCTACGTCAACGGCGCCGAGATTCACATCAACGGCGGCCAGCACGTGTAGGTAAGGCGGGCGCAGCGTGGGCCGGTTCGCGAGCACAGTCTCACTCTACGAACATTTGCGGCCGCTTTACCCGCGCGAATTCTTCCGCAGCGTTGCGCAAAAGTGTGGCCTCTCCAAACAGAGCCGCTTGATCGCCGAGACCATTGTCTCGACGGCGCAGATCGTGGAGCGTTAGGTGAAATGTCGCGAAGACGGAAGCAAGGCGATCCAGACAAAGCCGCCGCAGGACCTGGATCGCCCTCACCTTCCGTTCCTCAATCGAGTCGAATCCGACGTGACCTTTCGCGCGGCTGCGGAGCGGCCGTGCTGAATGCAGTCGAGCAGTCGTCGTCGTTCTCGCCATCGAGCAGCGGAGCACCACAGTGCCGGCACATGCGTGCCGACATCGACGACGCCTTGCCGCTCGCCAGGACCTGACGATAGTTCGCCAGATCGATGACGTTGCGGGGCGACGTTATGTATTTTTCAACCATGGCTTTTCCTCGCGGCTAACCCCCTGCTTATCGCAGACAAGTTTCGCGCAAACGTTCAGCCCACCGCTCAAATTTTACCGGAGGAATTGGGGCGAGGGACACGCATCACCGCGCGGCCTCAATCCCGATCTATTCTGCGACACCAACCGCCGTGTCTGTGCGACCTGCGTAAGGTCTCGGTAGGTATCTTTGCTTGAGCATGATCTTTTCGGAAAACCGCTTCGCACTTTGCGCTAACGCGGCCCTCCGGGTCCGGATCAAGCTCTACAGCCACTTCTTCCACTTGAAGATCCAGTACGGAACGATCGCCGCGATCAGCATCAAGACCAGCGCGTACGGATAGCCGTGCGCCCATTCGAGCTCCGGCATCGACTTGAAGTTCATGCCGTAGATCGAGGCGATCAGCGTCGGCGGCATCAGGACAACGGCCATGACCGAAAACAGCTTGATGATGTTGTTCTGCTCGAGATTGACGACGCCGAGCATGGCGTCGAGCACGAAGGTGATCTTGCTGGAGAGGTAGGAGGCGTGGTCGGTCAGCGAGACGACGTCGCGCTGCATGGTCTTGAGCTGCTCGCGCATGTCCTTCGACCATTTCACGCCCTCCACCACCGCTGACAGGAAGGCGACGACACGGCCGATCGACACCAGGCTCTCGCGAACCTTCGAGGTCAGATCGCCCTTGCGGCCGATCGAGATCAGGATCTGGGAATATTGCTTGGCGTGACCGTGGCGCTCGCTCTCCGGCTCGAAGATGTCATGGGAGACCTGGTCGATGTCGGCGCCGCAGCGCTCCAGAATGTCGGCGCAGCGGTCGATCACCGCGTCGAGCAGCTCCACCAGCACCATCTCGCCGGTGATCGCCGGCGTGCAGGAACGGGCGAGCTTGGCCTCGACCAGCGCGAACGGCTTGGGCTGATCGTAGCGCACGGTCACGAGGCGATGGTCGCCAAGGATGAAAGTCACCGCCGTGGTCCGGGGCATGTCGGTATCGGAGTGGCACATCAGCGTCGCGGTCATGTAGCGCGCGCTGTTCTCGATATAGAGGCGGCTGGAGATCTCGATCTCCTGCATGTCTTCCCGGGTCGGGATGGCGATCCCCGCCAGCCGCTCCACCGCCTTGTCCTCGGCCGCGGTCGGGTTGAACAGGTCGATCCAGACTGCGCTCTCCGGCAGCGCCGTGAGATCCTCGATGACCGCCTTCTTGAGGGAGGACTCGGAGGGAACAAACACCGAAAACATGAACAACTCCAGAGAACCTGCGACAGAATGACAGCCTTTAGCGCGATTCTGACAAGTTCATGATGACAAGCACATTAACGGAACCTTTGCATTTGTGGCGGCACCGTGGCCCGGAATCGACAGTTCGGCATCCTTGGCGCTTCGGGACGCAAAACTTGCGGCAAAAAAGCCACAGGTAAGGTCTCGCATCGCGGGAGAAGGTCCGAAAGGCTGGAATTGTGGCAGATTTCAACGATAATGGGGGCAACGGAGTCGTGGTCTTTGGGCTTTGCTCAAGCTCCACGAAAGCTTGTTTGTTGTCGATTGGAACCAAATCATGTCGTCGCTGAAAGTTATGCTGGGTATCTTGGCCGCTGGCGTGATGCTGTCGGGCTGCATGCAGGCCACACATTTTGAAGCGACCGACACCAAGGCCTTCAAGCCGAAAGACAAGGAGCTCCTTGCCAAGGTTCGGTACGAGAACACGCCGGTTGCGGAGCCGTTCCGCCGCGCCATCGTCGACTACCACCGCAAGGAATCGCCGGGCTCGATCGTGGTCGATTCCGACAACCATTACCTCTATTGGGTGATGGATGGCGGCAAGGCGATCCGCTACGGCATCACCGTCGGCGAAGAAGCCATGGCCTGGTCCGGCATCGCCAAGGTCGGCAGCATGACCGAGTGGCCGGCCTGGCATCCGACCCCCGGCGAGATTTCGCGCCTGGGCGTGCCGACCTTCGTTGCACCCGGCCCGGACAATCCGATGGGCTCCCGCGCGATGTATCTCTACTCGGGCGGCAAGGACACCCTGTTCCGCATTCACGGCACCAACCAGCCGGAATATATCGGCGCCTCGATTTCGTCGGGCTGCATCCGCATGACCAATGAGGACGCGATCGACCTCTACAGCCGCGTCAAGCTCGGCACCATCGTGGTCGTGCTCGAGCCCAAGCATGGCGACTCGCCCTACAATTCGCGCCTCGCGCTGCAAGGCGGCGGAACCGGCCAGGCAGGTAGCAACTGATCGCCGCCTGATCTGAGACCTTCAAAAGCGCCGGTTTCACCGGCGCTTTTTTGTTGGCGGCTTATTTGTTGGCGGCTTAGACGGCTGCCCCTTCTCGGGCACCGACTTGTCCGAATGCGCAGGGGACTTCTCCGCCGCCGCGCCCTCAGCTTCGTCCTTTGCTTCAGGCTTGGCCGCGACCTCGCGCGGAGGGGCCTCCTCTGGCCGATCCGCCGGCAGCAGCGGGGCAACCTGCGGCAGCGGATCCCAGACATTCCACTGGCAGATCCGGTAGTCGTTGCGCCGCTGGGCGAGATCGAGATGGATATGGTCCTCATGGTACCAGTCCGAGCCCGGCCCAAGCACGGTAGAGAAGCGCGAGCAGACCGAATGCAGCACGCGCTCGCGCACGTCGCGCGACATGCTGCGGTCGGTGAGGCCAATCGACTGCCCGTTGGCCAGCTTGATGGCGCGGACGTCGAGGGCGTTGGCCTTGCCGTGCTCGGACAGCATGGCTCCGACAACGCGGTTGCGGCCACGGCATTCGAAGCTATCGAAATTGTCGAGATCGCTGATGGTCGAGCCGAGGCTCGCGGCCAGCGGCACCACGTCCTTGCGCACCCAATCGGCGATCGCTGACGCCATGGTGCAGCGGAGGATCGCCGCCGGCTTGACCGCCACCTTGCGCTTGTCCGGCAGCACGATGGCTTCGAGCCGCACCAGATCCTCGCCGCCGCAGGCGCCGGGGCCGCGGATGTCCGGAATGGACGGCGCGATGGCGATCTCCTCGGTCAGCGCGAGGCGGCAGGCCGAGAGTTGCTTCTCGGGCGGCGCGGCCTCGGCCGGCTTGTCCGGAGAAGGCTTGTCCGGAGAAAGCTTGCCCTGAGAAGGCTTGCCCTCGGCCTCCGGCGGCGCCTCATCCGCTGCCTTGGGGGCCTCTTCGGGGCGTGATCTCGGGAGCGGGACCTTGGCGGAATGGACCGTCGCGCGCGGCTGCGGTGCAGCAATGCCAAAGATATCCAGCGGGGACGCGTATTTTCGCGCCTCTGCCCTCTCAGCAAGCAGCAGCGACAGCCCGAGTGCGGCGGTAACCATTGCCGCGCCGGCGGACATATAGCCGCGACAAGACCATTTGCGGCGAAAGGCCGGCAGGCTAAAACTCATGACAATTCTTTGGCCCAACGCTGAGAGCGATAATCCGCCCAGCGACTTCTCGGAGGAACGACGGAATGCTTGGTTTGATGCAAGACTGGCCCCTGCTCTGCCACCGGATCATCGAACACGCCGCCAGGATTCATGGCAAGCAGGAGGTCGTCACGCGCTCGGTCGAGGGACCGATCCATCGCACCACCTACGGTGACAT
Organism: Bradyrhizobium sp. 21; assembly: GCF_023073335.1. Lineage (GTDB taxonomy): Bacteria > Pseudomonadota > Alphaproteobacteria > Rhizobiales > Xanthobacteraceae > Bradyrhizobium. Next base: position 87,043 of record NZ_JADPJG010000028.1, on the reverse strand, counting down.
CCACAAGCGCGCGCTTAAGGTCTCGCAGATGCTGGAGCGCGACGGCATCAAGCTTGGCGACCGTGTTGCAACGATCGCCTGGAACACCTGGCGCCATCTCGAGGTCTGGTACGGCATCATGGGGATCGGCGCCATCTGCCATACCGTCAATCCCCGCCTTTTCCCCGAGCAGATCGCCTGGATCATCAACCATGCGCAGGACCGCATCGTGATGACCGACATCACTTTCGTACCGGTCCTGGAGAAGATCGCCGACAAGCTGACAAGCGTGGAACGCTACGTCGTGCTCACCGACAAGGCGCACATGCCGCAGACGACGCTGAAGAACGTGGTCGCCTACGAGGACTGGATCGCGGAGGCCGACGGCGAATTTAAATGGAAAGACTTTGACGAGAACACGGCGGCCGCGATGTGCTACACGTCCGGGACCACCGGCGACCCCAAGGGCGTGCTGTATTCGCATCGCTCCAACGTGCTGCATGCGCTGATGGCGAACAATGTCGACGCGCTCGGCACCAGCGCCTCCGAGACCATGCTCCCCGTGGTGCCGCTATTCCACGCCAACAGCTGGGGCATCGCCTTCTCCGCGCCCTCGCAGGGCACCAAGCTCGTCATGCCCGGCGCCAAGCTCGACGGCGCCTCGGTCTATGAGCTGCTCTCGACCGAGAAGGTGACGCATACCGCCGGCGTGCCCACGGTGTGGCTGATGCTGCTTCAGCACATGGCAGCCAGCAATCTGAAGCTGCCGGACCTGAAGATGGTGATCTGCGGCGGCTCGGCGATGCCGCGCTCGATGATCAAGGCCTTCCTCGACATGGGCGCGAACGTCCGCCACGCCTGGGGCATGACCGAGATGAGCCCGATCGGCAGCGTCGCGGCGCTGAAGCCGCCGTTCCAGAATGCAACCGGCGAGGCACGGCTCGACGTGCTCCAGATGCAGGGCTACGCGCCGTTCGCCGTCGAGATGAAGATCACCGACGATGCCGGCAAGGAGCTGCCGTGGGACGGCACGACCTTCGGCCGTCTGAAAGTCTCCGGCCCCGCCGTCGCCAAGGCCTATTTCCGCATCGACACTGACATCCTCGACAAGGACGGCTTCTTCGACACCGGCGACGTCGCGACCATCGACGAGGCCGGCTACATGCGGATCACCGATCGCTCCAAGGACGTGATCAAATCCGGCGGCGAATGGATCTCCTCGATCGACCTGGAAAACCTCGCAGTCGGCCACCCCGCCGTGGCGGAAGCCGCCGTGATCGGCGTATTCCATCCCAAATGGGACGAGCGACCGCTGCTGATCGTACAGCTCAAGCAGGGCCAGCAGGCCAGCCGCGAGGACATCCTGAAGTTCATGGACGGCAAGATCGCCAAATGGTGGATGCCCGACGACGTCGCTTTCGTCGACGGCATCCCGCACACGGCGACAGGCAAGATCCTGAAGACCGCATTGCGCGACCAGTTCAGGGAATACCGCTTCCCGAACGCGGCGGCGTAGGCGGCCCAACCAAACACTGTCGTTCCGGACGATGCCAGCGGCATCGAACCCGGATGACAGGCTGTAACATCCCGGGAACCCTTGAATTTGCCCCCGGGCCGTGGTCTCAACGGCCCATAGTCGTGCCAGATCGGCCGGCACCGCCCCCAAGACCCCGGCAGAGCTCACCCGATGGCCCGCAGGTTTTCCGCTCCCTATCAGTCGGAGCCCGTGTCCAGCCTCGCGAACTGGGCGCGCAATCTGGCCGTGTTCGCGGTGGTGGCGGTGGTGGTTTCGATCATCATCCTCCGCTTCGGCTTCCTGGAGATGAAGCCGGCGCTCGCGACCTTCTTTGGCGGGCTCGGAATCGCGGCGCTCTCGATCCTGTTCGGCCTCGCCGGCTTTGCCGCGATCTGGCAGAACGGCTCGCGCGGCATGGCGCGCATCCTGCTTGCCTTCCTGATCGACGGCGCGATCCTCGCTTATCCCGCTTATCTCGGCCTGCAATACCGCAAGCTGCCGGCGATCCACGACATCACCACCGACCCGATCGACCCGCCGCGCTTCGACGCACTGGCCCGCCTGCGCACCGGCGATGGCGCCAATACCGCGGTTTATGCCGGTCTCTATTCGGCCGAGCAGCAGCGTCAGTTCTACCCGGATATCGAGCCGATCGAGCTCGAAATCACCGTCGACCGCGCTTATGCGATCGCGCTCCAGCTCGTCAACAAGCGCAAATGGCTGGTCATCGACGAGCGCGCGCCGCAGCCGCCGCGCCGCATCGGCCGCATCGAGGCGGTGGCGCGCTCGCCGATCATGGGTTTCCGCGAGGACATCGCGATCCGGGTCGTGCCCGACGGCGAGGATTCCCGCGTCGATATCCGCTCGGCCTCGCGCTATTTCGAGAGCGACCTCGGCAGCAACGCCGCGCGCGTGAAGAAATTCATCGACGACCTCAACACCGCCGCCGATGCGGACGCGCTCAAACCGGTGAAGAAGACGCCGGTGACGCCGCCAAAGGCGCCGGCGAAGACGGTGAAGAAGTGACGGAGCGTTAGGCGTTCGCCATCCGATACGTTCCGCCAATCACGGGATCGCCGTCCGTCGCCACCACGCCGCGGGCGACCAGATCTTCCAGATGTGCCAGCACGGAGTAGCCGGCCGCAGTGGTGAGCCTCGGATCGATGCCGATATAGATCGCGCGGACCATGGTCGGGATGTCGGTCTCGCCCTTGGCGAGACGGTGCAGGATGGACGCCTCGCGCGCCTTGCGGTGGCGGATCAGGAAGCGCACGAAGCGCGGGCCGTCCGGAATTTCGGGGCCGTGGCCGGAGAAATACAGATCCTCCTCGCGCGCGGCGAGACGATCCAGCGATTCCATGTAGTCGATCATCGAGCCGTCGGGCGGCGCCACGATCGAGGTCGACCAGCCCATCACGTGGTCGCCGACGAAGTTGAATTTTCGCTCGGGCCAGGCGAAGGCGAGGTGATTGGCGGTATGGCCGGGTGTCGCCACGGCCTCGAGCCGCCAGCCGTCTCCTTCGACGATATCGCCATGGGCGATCCTGATGTCGGGCGCGAAGTCGCGGTCGGCGCCCGATTCCGGGTTGTGCTTCTCGCTCTCGAAGCGCGGGCGCGAGGCGCGGTGCGGGCCTTCGGCATAAACGGGCGCGCCGGTCGCCTGCTTGATCCGCGCGGTGTTCGGCGAATGGTCGCGGTGGGTGTGGGTGACGAAGATATGGCTCACCGTCTCGCCGTTGACGGCATCGAGCAGTGCTGCCGCATGCGCCGCGTCGTCCGGACCGGGATCGATGATCGCGACGTTGCCCGTGCCTACGATGTAGCTGACCGTGCCGGTGAAGGTGAACGGGCTTGGATTGTTACAAAGCACGCGCCGCACACCGGGGCGGACTTCCTCGACGACGCCGGGCTTCAGCGGAAAGTTGCGGTTGAACGGGACGTCGTCATTGTCGGACATGGCACTTCCAATTCGTACCGCCCCACTCTTCGTCATACCCCGCGAAAGCGGGGTATCCAGTACGCCGCGGCGCCTGAGGCGAAGGCGAGGTCTCTGGGATACTCTATCGTCCGCCGCAGTGCGCTAGAGCGCACGGGGCGGACGATGACAGCGGAGCAAAACAGCCACTACGAAGTCGAGGCGCTCAGAAAAACGCCTGAATGCCGGTGATCGCGCGGCCCAGGATCAAGGCGTGGACGTCGTGGGTGCCCTCGTAGGTATTGACCGTCTCGAGGTTATGGACGTGGCGCATCACGTGGTACTCGGCCGAGATGCCGTTGCCGCCGTGCATGTCGCGCGCGACGCGGGCGATATCGAGCGCCTTGCCGCAATTGTTGCGCTTCATGATCGAGATCATCTCGGGGGCGAACTTGCCTTCGTCCATCAGGCGGCCGACGCGAAGCGAGCCCTGCAGGCCCAGCGCGATCTCGGTTTGCATGTCCGCGAGCTTCTTCTGCACAAGCTGGGTCGCGGCGAGCGGCTTGCCGAACTGCTTGCGGTCGAGCGTGTATTGGCGGGCGCGGTGCATGCAGTCCTCGGCGGCGCCGAGCACACCCCAGGAGATACCGTAGCGGGCGCGGTTGAGGCAGCCGAACGGGCCCTTGAGGCCGGAGACGTTGGGCAGCAGCGCATCTTCCGGCACCACGACGCCGTCCATCACGACCTCGCCGGTGATCGAGGCGCGGAGCGACAGCTTGCCGCCGATCTTCGGCGCGGAGAGGCCCTTCATGCCCTTCTCCAGCACGAAGCCGCGGATCTGGTTGTCGTGCTCGGCCGATTTGGCCCAGACCACGAACACGTCGGCGATCGGCGCGTTCGATATCCACATCTTGCTGCCGGTCAGGCGGTAGCCGTCCGAGACCTTCTCGGCACGGGTCTTCATGCCGGCCGGATCGGAGCCGGCGTCGGGTTCGGTCAGGCCGAAGCAGCCGACCCACTCGCCGCTGGCGAGCTTGGGCAGGTACTTCTTGCGCTGGTTCTCGTCGCCATAGGCGTAGATCGGGTACATCACCAGCGAGGACTGCACCGAGTTCATCGAGCGGTAGCCCGAGTCCACCCGCTCGATCTCGCGCGCGACGAGGCCATAGGCGACATAGCTCGCGTTCGCGCAGCCGTATTCTTCAGGCAGCGTGATGCCGATCAGGCCGAGCTCGCCCATCTCATTGAAAATCTCGCGGTCGGTCTTCTCTTCGAGATAGGCCTTGGTGACGCGCGGCTGCAGCTTGTCCTGGGCGTAGGCGCGCGCGGTGTCGCGCACCATGCGCTCGTCTTCGGTGAGCTGCTCGTCGAGCAGGAACGGATCGTCCCACTGGAAAGAAGCCGAAGCCGGCTTGTCCTTGGCCTGAGGGCGCGCGGTCATGAAACGTCCTTTCGTCTGGTTCCGTCAAAATTTGTCCGACAAAGTAAAGCGCCGCGGCAACAAGTGCAATTGCGTTGCAGATGTACGGGCCTGCGTGAATCCCGGGAATGCGCATCGCGCCCCCCGGAATGACAGCGCTAGCTTTCGAGCTGCTCGTTGGCGACGATCTCGATGCCGAAGCCCGACAGGCCCTTGTAGTCGTGCACCGAAGAGGTGAGATGCCGGATCGAGGTGACGCCGAGATCGCGCAGGATCTGCGCACCGACGCCGACTTCGCGCCACTGGCGGTTGCGGTCGGCCTCGGTCGCGCTCTCCTCGGGCAACGGCGCCACGGGGACACCGGCCGCACCGTCGCGCAGATAAACCAGCACGCCACGGCCGGACTTCTTGAACTGCTCGAGCACGGCCGCCATGCGCTTGTGGCCGGTAAAGGTGTCCCTGACGATGTTCGGCTTGTGGAAGCGCGTCAGCACGTTCTTGCCGTCACCGACACCGTTATAGACGAAGGCGACGTGGGCGATGGAATCGAACGGCGAGCGATAGGCATAGCCCTGCAAGGGACCGATCGGGCTCTCGGTGACGAAGGTCGAGACCCGCTCGATCAGCTTCTCGCGCGCCTGGCGGTAGGCGATCATGTCGGCGATGGTGACGTGTTTGAGCTTGTGCTGGGCGGCGAAGCGGGCGACCTGCTCGCCCTTCATCACGCTGCCGTCGTCGTTCATCAATTCGCTGATGACGCCCACCGGCGGCAGGCCGGAGAGCTTGCAGAGGTCGACCGCCGCCTCGGTATGGCCGGAGCGCAGCAGCACGCCGCCGTCCTTGGCGATCAGCGGGAAGATGTGGCCGGGACGGGCGAAATCGTTGGCGCCGGCATTGGGATTGGACAGCGCGCGGCAGCACGAGGCGCGCTCCTCGGCCGAGATGCCGGTGCCGCCGTCAGGCTTGTAGTCGATCGAGACCGTGAACGCCGTGGTGTGCGCGGAATCGTTGTGAGCGACCATCGGATCGAGCCGGAGGCGGCGCGCATCCTCGGTGGTCACAGGCGCGCAGACGATGCCGGAGGTGTGGCGAATGATGAATGCCATCTTCTCGGCGGTACAGAGCGAGGCGGCGACGATCAGGTCGCCCTCGCCCTCGCGGTCCTCGTCGTCGGTGACGACCACGAGCTCACCCCGGGCGAAGGCCTGCAAGACTTCCTGGACGTTATCGGGCATTTCCCAATCTCTATCGGTTATGAGCGGGAGGCTTAGCCGGACTTGGGCCGGGGCGCTAGTGTCCTGGATGCAACCGCATATTCCGGGTAGCGGGCCTGATAAGCGGCTTCAGGCTTGCACCGAGCATACCAGGGATGTAGGCGCGGATGCCGCGGGAGGAAGGCTGCCGGGTGCCGTCAGGGCAACACTTCGCGCCGCTCCCCGAGCCGCTGATCGAGCTCGGCGCGCTTGTCGGCCAGAAGGCCGGCCTGGGCGGCCTCGATCACGGTCAACAGTTCATGGGCGTCGCTGAGCCGGGTCACCGTGACGTAACTGGCGCCGGCCGCATAGAGCTCGCCCACATCCGACAAGAGATCGGCCGTGGCAATGATCATGGCGGTCGGGTTGAGGGTGCGGACGTGGCGGACTAGCTTCGCGTTGCTGGCGCCCTTCAGAAGCGCATCCGGCACGCTGAGGATGATCATCTCGGACTTGCCGATTCCGGCATGGAGCAGCGTGTCGGCGCTGCTGATGTCGCCATAGATCACGTGCAGGCCGCGCGACAGCAGGGTCTGGTACACATTGGGGTTGAAGTCGATCACGGTGATCTGCTCGAGCAGCACCGGGGCCTGCCGTTCGATCTCGGCCAATAGCGCGCTCGCCGCGCGGAAGAAGCCGAGGATGACGATGCGGCGGGCCTCGCCATGGCCGCCCTCGCTCCCCTCCTCGCCGTGCGCGCCGTCGTCGAGGTCCTTCAAGCCGATCCGCTTCAGGGGACCGATCGCCCAGCGGGTGATCTCGTCACTGCGGCTCATCGCAAAGGTCGAGAGCACGGCCAAAACCACGAAGGCGAAGGAGGCCGCATTGGCCGTCTCGGCCGCGATGTGGTGGTCGGCGACCCCGGTCTGGATCACCACCAGCGAGAATTCGGAGATCTGCGCGAGGTTCAGGGCCGGCAGCAGGCTGGCGCGCAGGCCCTGCTTCATCAGATAGAGCGGGGCGAAGGTGGTGACGAGGCGGCTCACCACCGTGAATGCCGCGATCATCAGCGCCAGCCCGATCACGGAGAGACCGGGCACCGGAATGGTCATGCCGAGCGCGACGAAGAACAGCGTGATGAAGAAGTCGCGCAGCGTGGTGACCTTGGCGGTGACGTCGAGCGCGTAGGGAAAGGTCGAGAGCGAGACGCCGGCGATCAGGGCGCCCATCTCGCGCGACAGCGACAGCCGCTCGGCGGTCTCGGCGACCAGGAAGCACCAGGCGAGCGCACCGAGCAGGATCAGCTCGGGGCGGCGGGCGATCTGGTGAAACAGGCGCGGCAGCACGTAGCGGCTGACCAGCAGCGCCGCTGCGACCAGCACCGCGACACGGCCGATCGACAGCAGGATGACGCTGACTTCCAGATTGGCGAGGCTCGGCTGCACCGCCAGGAACAGGATGGCGAAGATGTCCTGCAGCACCAGCACGCCGAGCGTGATGCGGCCGGGCAGCGTGTCGAGCTCGCGTTTCTCGTAGAGCACCTTGACGATGATGACGGTGCTCGACAGCGCGCAGGCCACGCAGAGATAGACCGCATCAAACTGCCCGCCGCCGAGCGACAAGCCGATGCCTGCGAAGAACAGCACCCCGAGCAGGCAGCCGCCGACGAGCTGGCCGCCCGCGGCGAACAGGATCACCTTTCCCGCCCGCACGATCTTCTTCAGGTCGATCTCGAGCCCGATCATGAACAGCATGAAGATCAGGCCGAGCTCGGAGATGACGCTGATCGATTCCTGCGACTTGACCCAGCCGGCGCCGAATGGACCTATGCAGAAGCCGGCGATAAGGTAGGCCAGGATCAGCGGCTGCCTGCTGAAATGGGCGAGCAGGCCCAGCATCCAGGCAAACAGGATACAGAGAGTGATGTCGCGAATGAGCTCGTGCATGCCAGATGGGTCCGTTTTGCCGCACCCTAGTGATCGAGTGCGGCGCGGCAAGCGAGCAATTCGTCACATGCGGACGGGGCTCGCCGTTGCAATGCTGCTATGCCCGCTCGCGTCCGCACAGCCCGCGCTCGCGCAGCCCAAAGTCAATGTCGAGCAGAGTTCTGCCGATTCGCTTACTGCGGTGCCAAAGGAGGAGCTCGCCGTCTCCGGCGGCTTCTACGTGCCGGCCTATTCCAGCGTGGCGATGAGCCAGGGCAAGCTGCGCGTCGATTTCTCGGTGACCTTGAGCATCCACAACGCCTCCGAGACCCAGGCGCTGGTGGTCAAGCGCATCGCCTATTTCGATACCGCAGGCAAGCAGGTCGAGAGCTATCTGAAGGCGCCGGTCGCGCTGAAGCCGCTCGCCACCGTCTCGATCTTCATTCCGACCGACGACGTCCGCGGCGGGACCGGAGCCAACTTCCTCGTCGACTGGGCGGCTACAGGCGAGATCGCCGAGCCCGCAGTCGAGGCCTTGATGGTTGGCGGAGTCGCCAATGCGCATTACGCTTTTATCAGCCAAGGTCGTCCGACGAGGACGGCGGGGAAAAAATAGAAAACCCGAAAACAACCCCATGCACAGTAGGCCCAACCCGCAAAATCAATGACTTGCCGGCCTACGCGACGCGTATGCGGATTTTACGAATTTTGTTTGACGCGTCGGGCAAAACACTGGCATGATGACATCATCGAAATCGCGGCGCCCGGTCGGCAGCAGGCTGGCCGCCCAATAAAAACAACCACTCAATAAAAACCACGAGGAACGCTCCCATGACGTCCAGCTTCGATTTCGCGCCCCTGTTTCCCGCAGGGCTGCCGGCCCCCTCTGCGCGCTGGACGGGCCTCGCCAAGTACAGTTTTGTCGGCGGCAACAATGACTCCGAGCAGGTGCCGCTCGATCAATTGATCGAGGCGGCCAACCTGGCTCTGCGACGCGAAGGCCGCTCGCTTGCTACTTACGGGCTGGCACATGGTCCGCAGGGCTATCTGCCCTTGCGCGAATTCCTGGTGACAAAACTGAAGCGCGATGCCGGCATCAACTGCACGGTCGACGATCTCCTGATCGTGTCCGGCTCGCTGCAAGCGCTCGACCTCGTCAACGCCACGCTGCTGACGCGCGGCGATACCGTGATCTTCGAGCAGGATAGCTATCAGGGCTCGCTAACCCGTTTGGCACGGCTTGGAGTCAATGTGGTTGGCATCCCGCTCGACAAGGACGGCATGCGCATGGACGTGCTGGCCACGGCGCTGGCCGACCTCAAGGGCCGCGGCATCCGGCCGAAATACATCTACACCATTCCGACGGTGCAGAACCCGACCGGCAGCATCATGCCGGAGGGCCGCCGCGCGGAGCTGTTGCGGCTGTCGGCGGAATACGGCGTGCCGATCTTCGAGGACGATTGCTATGCCGATCTCGTCTGGTCGGGACAGCGGCCGCCGGCGCTCTATGCGATGAGCCCGAATGGCGGCGTGATCCATATCGGCTCGTTCTCGAAATCGATCGCGCCGGCGCTGCGCGTCGGCTTCATCGTCGCGCCCTGGGAGGTGATGTCGCGGATGCTGGCACTGAAGACCGACGCCGGCTCCGGCGCACTGGAGCAGATGGTGCTCGCCACCTATTGCAAGCCGCATTTTTCGACCCACGTGCCGGCGCTGACGAAGGCGCTGCGCACCAAGCTCGACACGCTGATGGAAGCCCTCAATGAGCAATTCGGCACTGCGGCCGAGTTCGAGGAGCCGAAGGGCGGCATCTTCCTTTGGGTGAAGCTGCCCGACCAGGTCGATACGCTGAAGCTGTATCAGGCCGCGCTCGCGGCCGGCGTATCGATCAATCCTGGGCCGGAATGGTCGACCGACAAAAGCCATTCCAGCTCGCGGCTGCGGCTGTGCTTTGCGAGCCCTTCGCATCAGCAGATCCGCGAGGGCGTCGCCGTGCTGGCGGAGGTCTGCCGCAAGGAGTTCGGCGTGCCGGCCCGCAGCGCCAACGTGGAGAAGCGGGCCCAAGGTTCGCTTTAAGCCGCCCGAGGCTGGCTGCCGTGGATCGCGGAGGCCAGCCGCAGCAGCAGTACTATCGAGACGTTGCCCTTGCCGGCCTCGATCTGGGCGATGTAGCGCTCGGAAATCCCGGAGCGGCGGGCAAGCTCCCGCCGCGACAGGTCGCAGCGCATGCGCGAGGACCTTAGGCGGTCACCCAGCTCAGCCAGAAACCCGGTCTCGGAATAAGGCGGCACGCCACAGCTCCCCGGCAGCACCTCGCCCGCGAAATCCCTGACTTGATTGAGCATCGGTCTATCCAATTTCGCCTTCGGGAGCGCCATCCTAGCCCTGATACAGCCGGCCTCATTGACGCGGATCAAATTCGCGCGCGAATGGCGGTCTGCGTGGACGATCGCGCGCGGGATGCTACACTTCGGCATTATTGGAAGCGGGGCTTTTCAGAACATGACGCGTTGTTTGAGCCGCTGGATCACGGCGGCGCTGCTGTGGTTTGCATTCGCGCCCGCGGCCGGCGCCGAGACGCTTGCGGCGACGGTCGAGCAATGGGGCCTGCTCGGCTCATGGGCGGTCGATTGCGCGGCTCGGCCCGACCGCGACAAGGGCGCGGTGCTGACTTACGAAATCCGGAACGACGGAAGGGTGATGTACCGGCGCAATTTCGGCGAGGCCAAGGACGAGAACGAAGTGGTGTCCGTCACGGTCGGCACCGAGGGTCTGCTCAATGTGATGGTTTACTTCCCCTCGCTGCACCAGACCCGTGAGTTCGGGCTGCTGCTGTCAAAGCAAGGTAGTTTGCGCGCGATCTACAATCGCAGCGAGCGCGGCGAGTACACGATCAGGGACGGCAAATACGTCGCGACCGGCGCGCCAACACTTTCACAACAACGCTGCGATTAACCACCTGAACAGCCGTTCAGAAATCTCCTGCGATTCTTGCGGAACGTTCCCGCACATGCGCGGTTTTCCTGTGCACTGAGTTGGAGGAGGACATCATGAAGAAACTTGCTTATGTGGTTGCGGCTCTCGGCGCGTTCGCGATCGTTGCGCCGACGATGGCAAATGCGGAGACGGTGGTGATCAGGAACGGCCATCATCACGGCTACGGCGCCCGCGCCGAAATGCGCGAGCATCGTGACCACGGCTGGCATCGCGGCTGGCATCATCACGACCGGATCGTCGTGGTCAAGCGTGGTCACCGTCACCACTGGGACTAATGCGCAACGCAATACGGAAATGGCCCCTCACGGGGCCATTTCTTTGCGTGTTCGACACCTTCGGCGAAGTTAGTCCCATGCCGGCGCGAAGCCGGGATTGACGCAGCGCCTGTCCTTCGGCAGCGCGGCGATCTTGGTGCGGTCGGCCTCGTCGAGCTTGATTTTCAGCGCGTCGATATTGGCCTGCTGGCTCTCAAGGCGCGAGGCCTTCGGGATCGCAGCAACGCCATCCTGATCCAGCAGCCATTTCAGCGCGACTTGCGCGGCGGTCGCGTTGTGCCTGGCGCCGATCTCGGCCAGCACCGGATCAGATGCGACGCGTCCCTGTGCCAACGGGCAATAGGCGACCAGCGGAATCGACTTGGCCTGGAGATAGGCCAAAACTTTCGCTTGATCGAGCATCGCGTGATATTCGATCTGGTTGCAGGCGATCGGCGCCTTGATGTCCTCGACCGCGATCTTGAGCAGCGCCGTGGTGAAATTGGCGACGCCGATCGCCCGGGTGCGCCCTTCCTCCTTCAGCTTCATCAAGGTCTCAAATACCGCGCCCCAGTTCGCGGCCTTCGACGGCCAGTGCACGAGATAGAGGTCGACGTGGTCGAGCCGAAGCTTCTTCAGGCTGGCGTCGAAGGCGCGGCGGACGGCATCGGGGCCGAGATTCTCGTGCCAGACCTTTGTCGTGACATGCAGATCGCCACGCGGCACGCCAGCCGCGGCGAGCGCAGCACCGATCGGCTCCTCGTTGGCATACATCTCGGCGGTGTCGATATGGCGATAGCCGATCGACAACGCGCTCTCGACTGCAGCGCGGCAGGCATCGCCCTGCATGCGGAAGGTGCCGAGGCCGAGCTTGGGCATGCTGATGCCCTGTGTCTTGAGATTATCCATGGGTCAACTCCTGAAATATTTCGGCCCGCCGGATGCGCGCGGCGATGCCGCGTGAGCAGACTCTTCGGTGATGGAAAAGAGGTGGCGGGAAGGACCACTATAGCGCGGGAGGCGCGGGGCGGCCAATCAAGATCGGGTTAGCGGCTATGAATGCTGCGCCACCACGGCCTGGCGCGCCTGTGGCTGCGGCACGATGTCGACCGACCAAAGGTCGCGGTCGTCGACATCCTTCAGGGTCACGGTCATTACTCCCGAGCTACCGTCGATGTCGACCTTGCCGAAAAACTGGAGTCCGAAGCAGGGGGCCAGATTTTCGCCCTGCGCCGGGCTGCACCCGTTTTGATACATCGCGACCGGGCCAAAGGTGTCGTCGAGCTCTCCCGGGCCCCAGGTGCCGGCGTGCAGGGGGCCGGAGACGAATTCCCAGAACGGTTCGAAGTCCTGGAATTGCGCTCTGTTCGGATCGTAGTAATGCGCGGCCGTGTAATGCATGTCCGCGGTGAGCCAGACGATGTTGCGGATTCCGGCGCGCTTGATGGAGGCGAGAAGATCGGCGATCTCGTGCTCCCGCCGGTCGGGCGCTCCATTGCCGAGCGCGACCGCATCGAGGCTGACCAGGCCGATCGGCAAATCGGCCGCGATCACCTTCCAGGTCGCGCGCGAGGCCGCGAGCTCACGCTTCAGCCAGGCGAGCTGCTCGGCCCCAAAAATCCAGCCGCGGTGGTCGCTGCCCTTATTCCAGCTGTCGTCGCGATAGCTGCGCATGTCGACCATGAAGACGTCGAGCAGCGGGCCGTAAGAGATCTTGCGATAGACCCGCCCCTTTCGCGTGCCGATGTCGCGGATCGGCATGAAGTCGAAGAAGGCACGGCGGGCGCGTGCGACCAGGCGCGGGGTGCCGTCGTCCTCGTAGCCGGCCTCGTCATGGCTGCCGGTCGGCGACCAGTCGTTGGTGACCTCGTGGTCGTCCCACTGGGCGAACATCGGCACCTCGGCGTGGAAGGCGCGAAAATGCTCGTCGAGATGGTTGTATTTGTAATTGCCGCGGAATTGCGCCAGCGTGTGCGCAACCTCGGATTTCTCCTCGGTGACGACATTGCGCCAGGTCTCGCCGTTCGGCAGCTTCTGCTCGGAGGGAATCGTGCAGTCGGCGTAAATGTGGTCGCCGGAGTGGATGAAGAAGTCCGGGCGGTTGTCGCGCATGGTGCGATAGCTGCGATAGCCGCCGCGCGCGGTGTCAATGCCCCAGCCCTGGCCCGCGGTGTCGCCGGACCACAGGAACGAGATCGACCGGCCCGCGGCCGGTGCAGTGCGGAAACGGCCGATGCGGCTTTCGCCGGCGATGCCGCTCGCGATATCGTCGAAGCGCACACGATAGAAGATGTCCTGCCCGGGCGGCAGATCGGCGAGCTGCAGCTTTGAGGTGAAGTCGGCATCCGGCAACGCGTCGCTCGAAACCGACGCGATGACGCTCTTGAAGCTCTCCACGGTCGAATATTCCACCTGCATCCGCGCCGGCCGGTCGGCGCGCGCCCATATGACGGCGGAGCCATTCGAGACGTCGCCGGACTGGATCCCGCCTGCGATCTGTGGACGGTCGGCGGCACGACTGAGATGTGGCTTTGCGAGCGCGGCGACGGCGAGGCTGGAGGTGGAGCGGACCAGGAATTGCCGCCGAGTCCAGGCGCGCGAGGCGCGGAGCGATGCCATTCAGGAAACCTTCGTCGAATCGCGACGGAAGGTGCCTGCGTCGTTTGACTCCCGGCTTACGGTTTCTTGACCGTGGGCCTACGGTTTTACGACGTGCGGATGACGGCGCGGAACTGAGCTAGTGCTTCCAGTTGCAGATGCCGCCGCTGCGGCAAGGCCAGGTCTGGATACGGGTATCGCTCGCCTGCGCGTCGAGCGGATTGCCGTGGCGATGCGCGAGCCTGGTGCGGGCTGCACCGCGCGGCTGCGCGGGCTTGGCCTGCGCGACCTTCGGCTCCGCCACGCGCACGCGTTCGGCGGCGACCTTCTTCGGCACGTCGACCGGCTCGGCGCGCGCCTGCGCCTCGTTGCCGCCGCGCGCCTCCAGCGCGACCGGCGCGAATTGGGTTTCGGGCCCAAGCCGCTTCGGCGACATCACCGCCTTCGAAAGATCGAGGCCGAGATACTCACTGGGCTTGTAGTCGTCAGCACGCGCGACGCCGCCCCATGCGAGCACGAGGGCAACGGCAACGGAAAAAGAAACGCTGTTCAGGACCACGGACGCCTCCTGAAATTGATTGTTAAGAAGTAATTTACCTCTATTTGGGAGGCGTCGCGCGCATTTCCAGCGGTCAACTGCCGCCGTGGTTAAGAAGTTTGCAGTGTCAGGCGACCTTTCGCGGTGCACCCGTCCCTTCAAGGAACCCCATCAGGCGGCTGCGGATGATGGTTTCCGCCTCAGCCATGATCCTGTCGACGAGTTCCTTGCAGGTGGGGATGTCGTGGATGAGGCCGGCGACCATGCCGCAGCTCCAGGCACCCGCGTCCATCTGCCCGTCCAGCATGATCTTGGGATAGACGCCCGCGACCTGATCGTGGATGTCGTCGATCTTCAGCTTGTCGCCCTTCTCGCGTTCGATCTCGAGCAGGCGGTCGACATTGGCGTTCTTCAGCACACGCTCGGTGTTACGCAAGCTCCGCATGATCAGGCGGGTGTCGAGCTCGGTCGCCGCGACCAGCGCGTTCTTGACGTTCTGATGCACCGGCGCTTCCTTGGTGGCGATGAAGCGCGTGCCCATGTTCATGCCGGCCGCGCCAAGCGACAACGCCGCGACGAGGCTGCGCCCGTCGGCCATGCCGCCGGACGCCACGAACGGGATCTTCAACTCCTCCGCCGCGCGCGGCAACAGGATCATGTTGGGAATGTCGTCCTCGCCCGGATGTCCGCCGCACTCAAAGCCGTCGACGCTGACGGCGTCGCAGCCGATACGCTCGGCCTTCAGGGAGTGCCGTACCGAAGTGCACTTATGGATGACCCTGATGCCAGCAGCCTTCAGCGCGGGCATGTGGGCTTCCGGGCTGCGGCCCGCGGTCTCCACACTCTTCACCCCGCCTTCGACGATGGCCGCGATGTATTCCGGATAAGGCGGCGCGGCGAAGGTTGGCAGGAAGGTGAGGTTCACGCCGAACGGCTTGTCGGTCATGTCGCGGCAGCGTGCGATTTCCTTCGCGAGCAATTCCGGCGTCTTCTGCGTGAGACCGGTGATGATGCCGAGCCCGCCCGCATTGGAAACGGCTGCAGCCAGCTCGGCAAAGCCGACGAAATGCATGCCGCCCTGGATGATGGGGTGCTCGATGCCGAACAGTTCGGTGATCGCGGTCTTCACGTAAGTTACCTCCCGGAGTCTTGCTTGGTGTTCCGGCCAGTCTAGCCGGACTCCTGCGCGGCGGTCACCCTTTCTCTCCGAACGGCGTTTGGCTCAATGTCCCCGCGCAGGCGCGCTCAGGTTGATTGGCCGCAGCACGGCCGCCGTCGGGATCATCAGCAGGGCGACGATGGCGAGCGTCCAGAACACGTCGATATAGGCGAGCAAATCGACCTGCTGCTGCAAGATGCGGCCGACCCAGGCGACCGCCTGCGAGGCCGCATCGCTGGCGCTCGAGCCCTGGGCCTGGAAGAAGCGGGTCATCGTCTCGATGGTCTGCTGGTAGCCGAGGTCCGACGGCGCGGCGTGCTCGATCAGCCGGCTCTGGTGGAATTGCTGGCGCTGCGCCAGGACGGTCTGCGCCAGCGCCACGCCCATGGAGCCGCCGATGTTGCGGGCGACGTTGATCAGCGCGGAGGCCTGGTTGGTCTTGTCAGGCGGCACGCCGTCATAGGACGCGGTCGTCACCGGCAAGAACAGGAAAGGCAGCCCGAGGGCGAGAAAGATGCGCGACAGCGCGGCATAGCCGTAGGTGATGTCGCCCGTGAGCCCCGTGAGATGCCACATCGAGAACGCGACGATGGCAGCGCCGAACATGATCAGATATTTCGGCTGCACGCTGCCGACGAGGCGGCCGACCACCGGCATCAGCACCAGGGTCGCGACGCCTCCGGGCGACAAGGCGAGGCCGGCGAGCAGCGCCGTATAATTCAACTCGGTCTGGAGCAGCTGCGGCAAAAGCTGCGTCGTGGAGATAAGTACCGCGCCGGTGCCGAGCATGACGAGGAAGCAGGCGGCAAACTGGCGGCGGCCGAGCAGGCGGAGATCGACGATGGGATCCTCACGTGTCAGCTCCCATGGGATCAGCGCGAGCAGGGACACAGCTGAAAGCACCGCGAAGAACACGATCATATTGGAGCCGAACCAGTCATTGCGCTGGCCTTCGTCGAGCACGTATTCGAGCGAGCCGAGCCCGATCGCGACCAGCAGGAAGCCGACATAGTCGACGCGAAGGCCTTTGCTCAGCAGCTTCTCCCTCTCCTCCTCCGCGCCCGACGGCTCCTTGACCAGCGTGCCGACCAGGAACAGCGACAGCAGCCCCATCGGGACGTTGATCAGGAACACCCAGTGCCAGGTATAGGTATCGGTGATCCAGCCGCCGAGCGTCGGGCCGATCACCGGCGCGACCACGACGGCGACGCCATAGACCGCAAAGGCCTGGCCGCGCTTCTGCGGCGGGAAGGAGTCGGCGAGGATCGCCTGCTCGCTGGTCGCCATGCCGCCGCCACCAAGGCCCTGAAGGATGCGGAACAGCACCAGCGACTGCAAATTCCAGGCGAAGCCGCACAAAAGCGAGGAGAGCGTGAAGGTCGCGACGCAGATCATGTAGAAGCGCTTGCGGCCGATCACGGTCGACAGCCAGCCCGAGATCGAGAGCACGATGGCGTTGGCAACGAGATAGCTGGTGATGACGTAGGTGCTTTCGTCGATGCCGACCGCGAGGCTGCCCGCGATGTGTCGCAGCGCCACATTGGCGATGGTGGTGTCGAGCACCTCCATGAAGGTCGCGATCGAGACGACGAAGGCGATCAGATAGGGATTATGACCGCCCGCCGCCGAGCGCTCCGGCGACCAGCCGCCTGCGGCGCCGCCTTCGACGGCGTCCGTCATCGCACCCTGGTCCAGGGCACGACCGACATGCCGGGGCCGACCGGCAGATCGGCCGGCCAGGTGTCGACCACGATCTTCACCGGCACGCGCTGCACCACCTTGACGTAATTGCCGGTGGCATTCTCCGCCGGCAGCAGGCTGAAGGCGGTGCCCGAACCCGGCTGCACCGACTCGACATGACCGGTCAGCTTATGGTGGGGATAGGCGTCAATGCGGATCTCGACCGGCTGGCCCGGCCGCATGTCGGCGAGCTGCGTCTCTTTGTAGTTGGCGACGATCCAGACCTCGTCAGGCACGAACATCATCAGGCTCTGTCCCGCGGTGACGAAAGTACCCTTCGCACCCGAGAGCTTGACGACCCGGCCGGACTGCGCGGCGGTCACGCTGGTGTACTGCAAGTTCAATTTGGCCTGGTCGAGTTGCGCCTGCGACTGCTCGAGCTGCGCCCTGGCGCCTTCGAGCTGCGCTTGCAGCGTCTTGATACCGACTTGCGCCGCGGTCACGGCCGTCTTCGCGCGCTCGGTGTTGGCCTGCTGCGCCTGAAGATCGGAGCGGGTCTGCTGCTGGCGCTGCACGGTGCCGGCGCCCTTCTCGACGAGATCTTCCGCGCGCTTGAACTCCTCCTGCGAGAACTGCAGCTGGGCCTGCGCCTGTTCGAGCTGGGCCTCGGCTTGCTTGATCTGTTCCTGTTGTGAAACGATCTGGGCCTCGACATTGTCGATGTTGGCCTTCGAGACGGCAACCTGCGCGTTGGCTTGGCTGACGGCGATCCGGTAGTCGCGTTCGTCGATCTTGGCGATGAGCTCGCCCGCATTGACATGCTGATTGTCCGTGACCGGGATGTCGGTGACGTAGCCCCCGACTTTCGAGGCAACGGAAAAGCTGCGCGCGGCGACGAAGGCATCGTCGGTGGATTCGTAGTGACGTACCTGAAGCCAGTAGAGCAGGCCGCCAACAAGCGCGGCGATCAGCACGACGGCGCCGACCGTGGCGAGCAGCCAATGCTCGCGAAGCCGTTCCCGCAGCGATGGCGTCTTCGCCGGCGTCTGCTCCTTGGCGTCGCGGGGCTGGTCAGGAGATGTCCTCGGAGCTTCCTTCGTCCTCCGCGGCTGTTCCGCGGACGGCCCACGCTCGCGTGTCTGAGCATCCACGGCGACCACCTTTCCCGAGACTAAAAAACGGCGGCGGAGCGGCCAAGGCCGGCCCGCGCGCCGCGAGCCCAACGACAGCCCCCGGGCATGGTTCCGGCCTTCCGACAGCCAGACCGTCATCGTGATTGCACTGCCTCAAAAAAAAGCGCGGCACCGTGCGTGCCGCGCTCATCTCGCATTCCGTATCGTGCACTTTGCTCAGTGCGTATTGGTTTCATGCCATTTTTCGAGATCGGGCTTTACCTCGTCCGATCCCTGGTCCTTCTCCGGATTGCCCTTCCAGGGCTTGTCCGTCTGTTTGTGCGAACCCCAGTCGCTCTGCTGCCGGGGATCGTCGTTCGGCCTTTCCTTGCTCATTGAACTCCCTTTCCGTGAAACCCCTAAGCGAAGGGGACGCCGTAGTAGGAGTTGATGCCGCGAACTGCGGCGTCATCACCCCAGTTCCAATCACTCCGTTCGCCGTATTTCGGCGCGCCTTCCAGTTCCTTGGTGGTAATGCCGGTGACATAACCGCCAAGCTCCGTGTCGTATTTCAGCGATTGCCACGGCAGCGGATAATGGTCGTTGCCGAGGCCCAGGAAACCGCCGAAGCCGAGCACGGCGTAGGACACCTTGCCGCTGACCTTGTCGATCATCACACGCTCGATCGAGCCGATCTTGCTGCGATCGGCGCCATAGACCGATGTTCCCTCGACCTTGTCGCTGCCGATCAAACGGCCCATCTCGTTTTGGTCCAGTTCGCCTTGATTCAACATCTCAATTCTCCACTCAGCCAGTGTGGAGACAACCCGGATAAGTGAGTGATCGTTCCAGCTTGTTCCGCGCGAGTTGAGGAACATCGCCTGAAACAGGCGGTTCTCTCAACTTCAGTTCCCCAACTCCAGTCTCCGGAAACGAAGAGCGGCCCACGATGTCCCAGACCGTCTCCGACTTCATCGTTCAGCGTCTCCATCAATGGGGTGTGCGCCACCTCTTTGGCTATCCCGGCGACGGCATCAACGGCGTATTCGGGGCCCTTCAACGTGCTGAGGGCAAGATCGGCTTTGTCCAGGCACGGCATGAGGAGATGGCCGCCTTCATGGCGACCGCCTATGCGAAATTCTCGGGCCAGCTCGGAGTCTGCATCGCAACTTCAGGTCCCGGCGCCTCGCATCTGATCACGGGGCTCTACGATGCGCTGCTCGATCACCAGCCGGTGCTCGCGATCGTCGGTCAGCAGGCACGCAATGCCTTGGGCGGGCACTATCAGCAGGAACTCGATCTCGTCTCGATGTTCAAGGATGTGGCTGGCGCCTATGTCATGCAGGCGTCCTCGCCAGCGCAGATCCGGCATCTGATTGATCGATCGATCCGGATCGCGCTGGCCCGGCGGACGCCAACGGTGATCATCCTGCCCAATGATATCCAGGAGGAGCCCTACGAGGAGCCGCCGCGCGCTCATGGCACCCTGCACTCGGGCATCGGCTATAGCGCTCCCAGCATCAAGCCTCGTGACGCTGACCTCGACCGTGCCGCCGAAGTTCTCAACGCCGGCAAGAAGGTCGCGATGCTCATCGGCGCGGGCGCGCTTCATGCCACCGAGGAGGTGATCGCGGTCGCCGACCGGCTGTCAGCCGGCTGCGCCAAAGCACTGCTCGGCAAGGCTGCGCTACCCGACGACCTGCCCTGGGTCACCGGCTCGATCGGCCTGCTCGGCACCGAGCCCAGCTACAACATGATGATGGAATGCGACACGCTGCTGATGGTCGGCTCGGCCTTTCCCTATTCGGAGTTCCTGCCGAAGGAAGGGGCGGCGCGCGGCGTGCAGATCGACATCGACGCCAGCATGATGTCGATCCGCTTTCCCATGGAGGTCGGTCTCATCGGCGACGCCGCCGAGACGCTACGCGCCCTGCTGCCGCGACTGAAACCCAACAGCGACGGCGCCTGGCGCCAAGGTATCGCGGACGACGTCGCGAAATGGTGGAAGACGCTGGATGACCGCGCCCATCAGCCCGCAGCACCGGTGAATCCGCAGCTCGTCGCCTGGGAGCTGTCTCCGCGCCTGCCTGACCGCGCCATCATCACCAGCGATTCCGGCTCCTGCGCCAACTGGTTCGCACGGGACCTGAAGATGCGCCGCGGCATGACGGCCTCGCTCTCCGGCGGCCTCGCCTCGATGGGCGCCGCGGTGCCCTATGCGCTCGCCGCGAAATATGCCCATCCCGACCGCCCCGTGATTGCACTCGTCGGCGACGGCGCGATGCAGATGAACAACATGGCCGAGTTGATTACCGCCGCGAAGTACTGGCGCGACTGGACGGACCCCCGCTTCATCGTCTGCGTCTTCAACAACGAAGACCTCAACCAGGTGACCTGGGAGCAACGCATCATCAACGGCGATCCAAAATTCGAGGCATCGCAGCGTATCCCAAACGTGTCCTATTCGCGCTTTGCCGAGTTGATCGGCCTCTCCGGCATCTACGTCGACAGCCCGCAGTTGCTGGGCTCGGCCTGGGAGCGGGCGCTGGCGAGCGCGATGCCGGTGGTGCTGGAGGTGAAGACCGACCCCGAGGTGCCGCCGCTGCCGCCGCACATCACCTTGCAGCAAGCCAAGAATTTCTCGCTCGCCCTGATCAAGGGCGATCCTAACGAGAGCGGAATGATCAAGGGCGCGGCACGGCAAATGTTGGAAAAGATCCTGCCTGGAAAGGAATGAGGTGAACCATGAGCGATTTCCGCGATATCCAGAACGGCGTCAACGATCCCGTCGATGGCCTCGATGTGAAGCGGCAGATCAACGACAACCGGACGCCGCATGAACGTGCACAACGCCATGCAGACGTGCGTTCCGAGGCCACGGCCGTGCCGACCGAACCGTTTCTGCCCGAACGGCTCCGGCGCCAGCCGACCGATCCCATCAATCCGCGCACCGGGCGGCGTCCCGCAGATTAGCCGTTAGGAACCTCGTCCCCCGCGGCGTGTTGGTCGGCGCAACGTCGCGCGGCGAGAGGCTGCGCGCTCAATCGGAGGCACCTGACCATGAAACGAATGATTATCGCAGCCGCCTGCGTGCTTCTCGCGGGCCCCGTCTTCGCGCAGTCGCTTGGCGAGAAGACCGGCGTCAACTCGGCGCTCGGCGTCGCGCCTGCGACGGCCGACTTCGTCAAGGAGGTCGCCATCAGCGACATGTTCGAGATCGAATCGAGCAAGCTCGCCGAGCAGAAGGGCAACGCGCAGGAGAAGACTTTCGCGCAGCAGATGGTGAGCGACCACACCAAGACCAGCGGTGAACTGAAGGGCCTTGTCAGCGGCGGCAAGGTGCAGGCAACCCTCCCGACAGCACTCGACAGCTCGCACCAGAGCAAGCTCGACAAGCTCAAGGGCGCGAACGGCAAGGACTTCAGCTCGGACTACAATTCCTATCAGGTCAGCGCTCACGAGGACGCCGTGTCCCTGTTCGAACGCTATGCCAAGGGAGGCGATAATTCCGAGCTAAAGGACTGGGCCGGCAAGACGCTGCCGGCGCTCAAGCATCACCTCGACATGGCCAAGGAGCTCGGCAAGGCGCCGAGCGTCGGTCAGTCCGCCAAGTAAAACGTCTTCCGAGGACGCCGGCCACGCCGGCGTCCTCGTTTTGCAACGATGCTTCTCTCCGCGCATTGAGATCGCAAAATCGCGGAGGCTCTCATGACGCATCAAGACAAGTCTTCAGTATCCCGCCGGCACGTCGTCCAAGCGGCAAGCGCAACGCTCGCGGCTGCTTCGCTGGCTTCTTCGACAGCGAAAGGAAACACGTCCATGGCCGAGCAGAAACTGGTCGATCCCGTCAGCCGCTATCCGAAGCCGCCATTCAAGAAGCAGTCGCAGCCTTGGCCTGGCCTCGCCGGCAAGATGGAGCCCCGTCCGGACCACGGCGAGACCAGCTACAAGGGCTCCGGCCGCCTCGCCGGTCGCAAGGCGCTGATCACGGGCGGCGATTCCGGCATGGGCCGCGCCGCCGCGATTGCCTACGCGCGCGAAGGTGCCGACGTCGCCATCAACTATCTGGCGGAGGAAGAGCCGGATGCGCAGGAGGTCATCGCGCTGATCCAGAAGGAAGGGCGTACCGGACTTGCGATCTCGGGCGACCTCAGGGAGGAAGCCTTCTGCGGGAAGCTGGTCGAACAGGCCGCGCAGGGCCTCGGCGGCCTCGACATCATCGTCAACAACGCGGCCCGGCAACAGACACGTGCCTCCATTCTCGACGTCTCATCGGAAGACTTCGACGCAACGATGAAAACCAACATCTACGCGCCGTTCTGGATCATCAAGGCTGCGCTGCCGTATCTCAAGCCCGGCTCCTGCATCATCGGCACCACGTCCGAGCAGGCTTACGATCCCTCAGCCGACCTCTACGATTATGCGCAGACCAAGGCGGCGACGATGAACTATGTGAAATCGCTGGCGAAGCAGCTCGCCTCGAAGGGCATTCGTGTCAACGGCGTCGCTCCGGGACCGATCTGGACGCCACTCCAGGTCTCCGGCGGCGCCACGATGGAGAAGCTCGAGAAGTTCGGCGGCATGACACCGCTCGGCCGCCCCGGCCAGCCCGTCGAGCTGGCTTCGATCTATGTGCAGCTTGCCGCGACCGACGCGAGCTATGCGACCGGCCAAGTCTATGGCGCCGCCGGAGGTTCGGGACAGCCGTAGCGCTGCAGCGTCGGGGCGGGCCGGTAGAGACGGAAGCGCAGGAACCATCACTGTCATATAAAATTTATAAAACTGTCATGGAGAATATCTCGCTGATGGCAGTTTGATGGCTTTCGTAACAGTAAAACCCACCCCTATCGATACAGCGCTCGCAAGCGAGATCGCGGAGAACACCAACTCAGGACTGGAGCACACAGCACAGGTGGTGACTTGGGCTGCCGACGAGCACGTGCTGCTCGGGCTGGCCGCAGCGGGGTGGCTCTATGCTCATCTTCGGCATCCGCAACAGCGGCCCGTTGCAAACCACGTTCTCGCTGTTTCGATAGCGACTGCCGTTTTGCCTCATCTCCTGAAATCCGTGTTCAATCAGATCAGGCCAGACCGGCTGACCCTGCGCGGGCACCGGCATGGAGTTCCGATCTCAGGGCGGGCGCGTGACGCTTTCCCTTCCGGCCACGCGGTTCATATGGGCGCACTTGCATCCGCGGCGGGCTTGCTGCCGAAGACGCCGCGTCGGTTGGTGCGCACGGTTGCCGTCGCGCTGTCGCTGACACGGATTGCGGTGCTCGCGCATTGGGCGAGCGACGTGGTCGCGGGCTTCGCGCTTGGCGCGGCCGTGGAGAGGCTGTTGCGGCCATGGACGCTCAGCGGATCGCGGGGCGGGAGCGAAAACCGGCGGGGGCCGCCATGACCGAGTATCTGCTGCGCTTCGTCGCCGGCGGCCTGATCGTCTCCGTGTTCGCCATTTTCAGCGACATGCTTCGGCCGAAGAGCTTTGCCGGGCTTCTGGGCGCGGCGCCGTCGGTTGCGCTGGCCACCCTTGGCATCGCCGTCGTCCAACACGGCCCGCATTATGCCGCGGCCGAAAGCCGAACGATGATCTATGGCGCGGTCGCCCTCGCCTGTTACAGCTTCGCCGTCTGTCAGTTGCTGATGAGGCTTCGTCTCGGTGCGCTCCCCGCCACGATCCTCGCCTTTGGCGTTTGGCTCGTGGTCGCCTTCGGTCTGCTCGCGGGCTTCGGAGGTGCGGCCTGATGCTGGTCAAACTGTCTTCATCGGCGTTGAAGCAGACGCGCTGGTACGAATACGCCGTTCGCTTCGGACTCGGCGGCTTCGCGACAGTGCTCGCGGGAGTCCTCGGCTCGCGTTTCGGCCCCTCTGTCGGCGGGCTGTTTCTCGCGCTTCCAGCCATCTTCTGTGCGAGCGCGACGCTTGTCGAAAGCCACCAGCGTCACGCCAAGGAGAAGGCCGGTCTGAGCGGGCGGCGGCGCGGACAGCAGGCGGCGGCGCTCGATGCTGCGGGCGCCGGCCTTGGAAGTATCGGTCTCGCAGCGTTCGCTGCCGTGTTTTGCGCCCTGGTTTGGACAACCGCGATCGGCGCATTCGTCGCGGCCATCCTGGCATGGGCCGCCGTCTCCGTATTTGCGTGGTGGCTCAGGCGCAAGCTTCGCATCGTCTCCCGCAAACCACACCGATCCGCCTCTACGCCATCGGCAAAGGCCTCTCCCTTCGCGAAGCCCTAGCCTGCTTTCTCAGGCACCGGAGGCTGGGATTTGGGCGGTTGAAGGCCTGTGCTGTTGGCCCAGCGCTCGACCTGCTCCATGACCTTCCGGTGGCTGGGACGCAGCGACTTGTGGGGCATCGCCTCTTCGAAAAGCGTGCAGGGCAATCTGTTCTGCTCTGTCATGAGTCTCTCCAGTCGACCGGCTGCACCCCCGCGATTCTTCTACATCTTATTAACCCATTGATCTAGCTATATATTTTAGCTCACTTGGCGCCGCCGCCACAGTTGGCGGAACCCCAACCGAGTTAGTTAGTTGAGTAGACAACTCAACTTACTCATATTGGGTGAAACCATGAACGACCTTCGCGCCGAGCGGCTCCAGGTCATGCTGTCACCGGAAGAACTGGCCGCGGTGGACGATTTCCGGTTCAAACATCGCATGCCGACGCGAGCCGCGGCGGTGCGAGAACTCCTCAAGCTCGGACTGGCGGCAGCCACTGTCGATGCAGGAGCCAACGTCAAATCAAGTCGCTTCGGCGTGTTCGGACGCGGCCCGGACGGCCACACGCAGGTCAATTCTGAAGGCAGTCCTGAGGACTGACCGTCAGGCCGTCCACAAGCAAACGACCCTGGCACGGTGGGTGCCAGGGCCGTCCTTGGAGATTGCTTCCGGCGCACCGGGGGCATGACAACCGGAAGCAACCTGTCGACGCTTCGCGCCGGGATTCGTTCCTCTCGAAAACTAGCCCGTAGCGTCGCTTGAACCGTCCGGCATCACGCCGGAGCCTGGCGTCTTGCTGTCGTCGCTCAGCTTCGGATCGCGCGTCGCCTCGCGCGAGGGCGAGCCTTTCGGATCCGTCTTGTGCGGATCCGTCTCGTGCGCGGACTGCGCACGCTGCTTGTCGCGGGGCTGCTCCTCGCCACGCTGATCTTTGACGATGCCGTGGTCGGAATTGGCCATGATGTGCTCTCGCTTCTGCTGATGTGTCGAAGCGCTTACGCCCTGCGGCGCCGAATGTTCCGGCGAGATGCTAAGTGTGCGCCGCGTGGATCGCAGCCGATGCATTTTCATGATGCACCTGCCGCACCGTCGTCACCGTCGCGAACGCCACCGAGACGCCAAAGGCGAGAATCAACGAAAGAAGAGCCAGACGTGGACGTGAAGCCATCGCAAAATCTCCTTCTGAATTAAAAATCAACGCGATCGACTGGTCCCGAATAATCCTCGATTGGTCGCCTGCATTCCGTGAGCGGTCTCACACACAGATTCAGGAAAACGAGAGCTTACGCATCCTGCCTTTGACGGGTGCGGACTGCAACGGGCGGGACCTCGCCGTCGAGCCAGTCCTGCTCCTTCGCGAGCGCCGTCCACGCGTCCGCCATGCGCGAAAAACGGTTGTGAGCCGGCTGTCCTTCGGCCCGCTCAGCGAGTTGTAGGCAGTTGTCGGCGTTATCCCTGAAAATATCAGACTGCTTCATGAACATGAATTGGGGACGGAACCTTGCCTATGCAACCGTCGTTACGGGATCGTAACATTCGCGGAACTTCGCCCGCCATCCGTCATTGGATATCCATGCGGATTCTTGTCGCGATAGTCCTCGCCTTCATCAGCACGACAGCCCTCGCCGACAGCACCGGCGAACACAGGCCGGCCAGCCGCGCGCCGACCGCAACCGAGGTCATCAGCGACCTCTACACGTTCAGCCGATTCCAGCAGGGCCTGCTGGAGAGCACCGACCTGAAGGGCAATGCCGAGGTCAAGAACCTCGCCGCCCTGCGCGCCGAAGAAGCAGCCCAGCGCGACAAGGGCCTGAAGCCGATCCAGGAAGCGACCGGCATCGAACCGCGCGTCGTCAAGACGACCCCGGCGAGCGCGAGCCTCGTCGAGCCCGAAACCTCGGACGGACCGACATTCGTCAAGAGCTTCTATGCCGCGCAGATTCCCGAGTATGAATCGGTGATCGACCTGCTCGAACGCTACCTCAAGGCACCCGACAATGGCGCGCTTGCAGCGTTCGCGCGCGAGCAGCTCCCGATATTGCGCTCGCATGTCAAGGACGCCGAGCGCAGCATGGCGGACAAGTAGCCCTTATTTGTCGTTCGGATGTTGCTGCTGGGTTTCCGGCCGTACGGTGCGGTCGCTATCTGGCATCCTGTCCCGACCGGCATCGCCATTATCATCCTTGCCGCCCGAACTCGAGGTGCCGCTGCCGCTGGGGTTCGAGCGGGTCGCCGTCCCCGTGGTCGGCGTATCCGCGTGTGGGGTGGCCGAGCTTGCGGCGGGATCACCGGTCACGGCGCCGCGACCGCTGGGCGCACCGCCTTGCGCGAACGCCGCTCCGGCAAACAACATCACGGTCGCGATGACAGCAAATCCTGCTTTCATATGCGTTCTCCCTACATTTATTGCGGGCTAACCGCAGCGCCGCCGCTCCGTTCCGCCGCCAAAGGTCCCGAAAAAGGCTCCCCCTGAGCCAGGCTATGAAGACGGACTTGCGATCAAAATACTTTTTGGAACCCGATGGAACCGTTGCGCTTTATCGCGATTAGCTTGATTGGGCTGAGCAAGGCAGGTTCCATTTCCTGGCGCCAAGACGTTGGCGCTTGATTTCGAATTGGGCTGACGCTCTATTTTGATGAATCGCGTCTAGCCTGGGATTCGGCCGGCGCCTGCGGGGGAATAAGTATGAGCGACCTCGATCCCGGAACTGCATCACGCTCCGGTCGTCGCGGCCCAAAGCCAAAAACCAACGGCATGTCGGAGCCGGATTCCCGCGCGGAATTGCTGCTCGCCCTCCAAGCCATGCGCAGCGGCGATTTCTCCGTACGCATGAGCGGCGACTATCTCGGCACCGACGGCAAGATTGCCGACACTTTTAACGAAATCATCGCCGCCAACCAGCGCATGGCGCAGCAGCTGGAGCTGGTCGGCCAGGTGGTGGGCCGCGAGGGCAAGACGCGGCAGCGCGTGAAGTTCGGCCTCGCCTCCGGCTCCTGGGCCGACATGGAAGGCTCGGTCAACACACTGATCGACGATTTGTTGTGGCCAACACGCGAAGTGACGCGCGCGGTCGCAGCCGTGGCGCAAGGCGACCTGATCCAGACCGTCAAGCTCGACGTCGATGGTCGCCCCCTGCGCGGCGAATTCCTGCAGTCGGCGACCATCGTCAACACCATGATCAAGCAGCTCGGCGTGTTCACCTCCGAGGTGACGCGCGTCGCGCGTGAGGTCGGCACCGAAGGCAAGCTCGGCGGCCAGGCCCAGGTTCCGGAAATGACCGGCGTCTGGAAGGATCTGACCGAGAGCGTCAACTCGATGGCGAACAACCTGACTAACCAGGTTCGCAACATCGCCGAGGTGACGATCGCTGTGGCCAACGGCGACTTGTCCAAGAAGATCACGGTGGACGTCCGCGGCGAGATCCTCCAGCTGAAGGAAGCCATCAACACGATGGTAGACCAGCTTCGCTCCTTCGCCTCGGAAGTGACGCGCGTGGCACGCGAGGTCGGCACCGACGGCAAGCTCGGCGGCCAAGCCATCGTGCCCGGCGTCGCCGGCACCTGGAAGGACCTCACCGATAGCGTGAACGCGATGTGCGGCAACCTGACCGCACAGGTGCGCAACATCGCCAACGTCACCACCGCCGTTGCGCGCGGCGACTTGTCGCGCAAAATCACCGTGGACGTGCGCGGCGAGATCCTGGAGCTCAAGGACACCATCAACACCATGGTGGACCAGCTCAACTCCTTCGCCTCCGAAGTGACGCGCGTGGCGCGCGAGGTCGGCACCGAGGGCAAGCTCGGCGGCCAGGCCCAGGTGCCTGGTGTCGCCGGCACCTGGAAGGACCTCACCGACAACGTCAACTTCATGGCGTCGAACCTGACGGCCCAGGTCCGCAATATCGCCGACGTCGCGACCGCCATCGCCGGCGGCGACCTGTCGAAGAAGATCACGGTGAACGTCTCGGGCGAAATCCTTCAGCTGAAGGAAACGCTGAACACCTGCGTGGACCAGCTCAACGCCTTCGCCGGCGAAGTGACGCGTGTGGCGCGCGAAGTCGGCACCGAAGGCCGGCTCGGCGGCCAGGCCAACGTGCTCGGCGTCGCCGGCACCTGGAAGGATCTCACCGAGAGCGTCAATTCGATGGCCTCGAACCTGACCGCGCAGGTCCGCAATATCGCCGAGGTGACGACGGCGGTTGCCGGCGGCGACTTGTCGAAAAAGATCACCGTGGACGTGCGCGGCGAAATCCTGGAGCTCAAGGACACCATCAACACCATGGTGGACCAGCTCAACGCCTTCGCCGGTGAAGTCACGCGCGTTGCCCGCGAGGTCGGCACCGAAGGCAAGCTCGGCGGCCAGGCCCAGGTCCGCGGCGTCGCGGGTACGTGGAAGGACTTGACGGACAGCGTCAACTCGATGGCCTCGAACCTGACCGGCCAGGTCCGCAACATCGCCGAAGTCGCAACCGCGGTGGCCAAGGGCGATTTGTCGAAGAAGATCACCGTCAACGTCTCAGGCGAAATCCTTCAGTTGAAGGAAACGCTCAACACCATGGTGGACCAGCTCAACGCCTTCGCCGGCGAAGTCACCCGCGTGGCGCGCGAGGTCGGCACCGAAGGCAAGCTCGGTGGTCAGGCGCAGGTGCCGGGCGTCGCCGGCACCTGGAAGGATCTCACCGACAACGTCAACTCGATGGCGGGCAACCTCACCGCCCAGGTCCGTAACATCGCCGAGGTCGCGACCGCCATCGCCGGCGGCGATCTCTCGCGCAAGATCACGGTGGACGTGCGCGGCGAGATTCTACAGCTCAAGGACACCTTGAACACGATGGTCGACCAGCTCAACCGCTTCGCGGGCGAGGTGACGCGCGTGGCGCGCGAGGTCGGCACCGAAGGCCGCCTCGGCGGTCAGGCCAACGTGCCCGGCGTCGCCGGCACCTGGAAGGACCTCACCGACAGCGTCAACTCGATGGCGGGTAACCTCACCGCACAGGTCCGCAACATCGCCGAGGTGACCACGGCGGTGGCGCGCGGCGACTTGTCCCGCAAGATCACCGTGGACGTGAAGGGCGAGATCCTCGAGCTGAAGAACACCATCAACACCATGGTGGACCAGCTCAACGCCTTTGCCGGCGAGGTCACGCGCGTGGCGCGCGAGGTCGGCACCGAAGGCAAGCTCGGCGGTCAGGCCGAGGTGCCCGGCGTCGCCGGCACCTGGAAGGACCTCACCGACAACGTCAACTTCATGGCCTCCAACCTGACAGCCCAGGTCCGCAATATCGCCGAGGTCGCGACCGCGATCGCCGGCGGCGACCTGTCGAAGAAGATCACGGTGGACGTGCGCGGCGAGATCCTGCTGCTCAAGGATACCTTGAACACCATGGTCGAGCAGCTCCGCTCCTTCGCCGCCGAAGTGACGCGCGTCGCGCGTGAGGTCGGCACTGAAGGCCGGCTCGGCGGCCAGGCCGTGGTCCCCGGCGTCGGCGGCACCTGGAAGGACCTCACCGACAACGTCAACCTGCTCGCCGCGAACCTCACCACGCAGGTCCGCAACATCGCCGAGGTCACCACCGCCGTGGCGCGGGGCGACCTCTCGCGCAAGATCACCGTGGACGTGAAGGGCGAGATCCTCGAGCTGAAAAACACCATCAACACCATGGTGGACCAGCTCAACGCTTTCGCCGGCGAAGTGACGCGCGTCGCGCGCGAGGTCGGCACCGAAGGCGAACTCGGTGGCCAGGCCCAGGTGCCGGGCGTCGCCGGCACCTGGAAGGACCTCACCGACACCGTCAACTTCATGGCGGCGAACCTGACCGAGCAGGTCCGCGGCATCGTCAAGGTGGTGACTGCGGTCGCCAACGGCGACCTCAAGCAGAACCTTACCGTGAAATCGAAGGGCGAGGTCGCGGCGCTCGCCGACACCATCAACAACATGACCGAGACGCTCGCGACCTTTGCCGACCAGGTGACGTCGGTGGCGCGCGAAGTCGGCGTCGAGGGACGGCTGGGCGGTCAGGCCGACGTGCCCGGCGCCGCCGGCACCTGGAAGGACCTCACCGGCAACGTCAACCTGCTGGCGGCCAACCTCACCTCGCAGGTGCGCGCGATCGCGGAGGTGGCGACCGCTGTGACCAAGGGCGACCTCACGCGGTCGATCCAGGTCGACGCCCGCGGCGAAGTCGCGGAGCTGAAAGACAACATCAACACGATGATCACGAATCTCCGTCTGACGACGGACGTGAACACCGAGCAGGACTGGCTGAAGACCAACCTCGCCAAATTCACCAACATGCTCCAGGGCCAGCGCGACCTCACGACGGTCGGCCGGCTGCTGCTCACGGAATTGTCGCCGCTGGTGAACGCGCATACCGGCGTGATCTACCAGGTCGAGAACGAGGACAGTCCGCAGCTTCTGCTGCTCGCTTCCTATGCCGGCGACGGCGTCTATCCGTATCAGCGCGTGCTGCCACTGGGCGACGGCCTGATCGGCCAATGCGCGATCGACAAGCGTCCGCGCGTGATCGCGGACATTCCGGCCGACGCGGTATCGATCAATTCGGCGCTGCTCCGCGTCGCCCCGAAGAACCTCGTGGTGCTGCCGGTGCTGTTCGAAGGCCAGGTCAAGGCGGTCATCGAGCTCGCCTCGCTCACCTCGTTCACGACCTCGCAGATGACCTTCCTGGAGCAGCTCACCGATTCCATCGGCATCGTGCTCAACTCGATCGAGGCGACGATGCAGACCGAAGGCCTGCTCAAGCAATCGCAACAGCTCGCCGGCGAGCTCCAGACCCAGCAGCGCGAATTGCAGCAGACCAACGACCAGCTCGAACAGAAGGCGCAGCAGCTCGCCGAGCGCAACGTCGAGGTCGAGCGCAAGAACCAGGAGATCGAGCAGGCCCGCCGCGCACTGGAGGAAAAGGCGACTGAGCTCGCGCTGACCTCGAAGTACAAGTCCGAATTCCTCGCCAATATGAGCCACGAGCTACGCACGCCGCTGAACTCGATCCTGATCCTGGGACAGCAGCTCACCGACAATCCGGATGGCAATCTCACTGGCAAGCAGGTCGAATTCGCCCGCACCATCCACGGCGCCGGCACCGACCTGCTCAATCTCATCAGCGACATTCTCGATCTCTCCAAGATCGAGTCCGGCACGGTGACGGTCGACGCCGAGGAAATCCTGACCGCGAACCTGCTCGAGACCGTCGGGCGGCCGTTCCGTCACGAGGCGGAAAACCGCAACCTTTCGTTCAAGATCGACGTCGATCCGAATCTCGCGCGCAGCCTCGTCACCGACTCCAAGCGCCTGCAGCAGGTTTTGAAGAACCTGCTCTCCAACGCCTTCAAGTTCACTGCCGAAGGCGAAGTGCGCCTGAAGGTCGCCGGCGCGGTCGGCGGCTGGGGGACGGATCATCCCGTGCTGAACTCGGCGCCGGCCGTGATCGCATTCGAAGTGTCCGACACCGGCATCGGCATTCCCCTGGAGAAGCAGAAGCTGATCTTCGAGGCGTTCCAGCAGGCGGATGCCGGCACCAGCCGCAAATATGGCGGCACCGGCCTCGGCCTTGCGATCAGCCGTGAGCTCGCAAGCCTGCTCGGCGGCGAAATCCATCTGCGCAGCTTGCCGGGCAAGGGTTCGTGCTTCACGCTTTACCTGCCGCTCAAATACTCCGGTCCGACGCTCGCGCCCCGTGCTGCGCCCCTGCATCACAGCCAGCCGCCGGCGCTGCAGCCCGCCGCGCCCGAACAGCAACGCGTCATCGAGCAGCTCCCCGACGACCGGCTCGACCTCGAACCCGGCGACAGCATCCTCCTGATCGTCGAAGATGACCCGCATTACGCGCGCGTGCTGGTCGACCTTGCGCGCGACAAGGGATTCAAGGTGCTGGTCGCCGCACGCGGCGCGGAGGCCCTGGAGCTTGCAAAGCAGTATCAGCCGAGGGCCGTCTCGCTCGACGTGTTCCTGCCTGATATGCTCGGCTGGACCGTGCTGAGCCAGCTCAAGCACAATCCGCTGACCCGCCACATCCCCGTGCAGATCATCACGCTCGACGAGGACCGCCAGCATGCGCTGGCGCGCGGCGCCTTCTCCTTCGTCAACAAGCCGACGACGACCGAAGGCGTCTCGGCCGCGCTGATGCAGATCAAGGAATATGCGCGACCGCGGCGCAAGCGGCTGCTGATCGTCGAGGACAACGAGGCCGAGCAGCTCTCCATCCGTGAGCTCCTGCATCACGACGATATCGAGATCGTGACGGCTGGCACCGGCGCCGACGCGCTCTCGATGCTGCGTGAGTCCCCCTGTGACTGCGTCGTGCTCGATCTGCGGCTACCCGACATGAGCGGCTTCGAGGTGCTGGACCAGATTCGCAACGACGAGGCGCTGTCGAACGTTCCGGTCGTCGTCTTCACTGGCCGCGAGCTGTCGGCCGAGGAGGATGCGGAACTCCACACCATGGCGCGGAGCATCGTGGTCAAGGGCGTGGAATCGCCGGAGCGCCTGCTCGACGAAACCGCTTTGTTCCTGCATCGCGTCATCACGGAACTGCCGGTCGAGAAGCAGCGGATGCTCGAGAAGCTGAACAGTTCCGACGAGGACCTGATCGGCAAGACCGCCCTGCTCGTCGACGACGACGCCCGCAACATCTTCGCGCTGTCGAGCGTGCTGGAACGGCGCGGCATGAAGGTGCTGACGGCCACGACCGGCAACGAGGCGGTGACTTGGGTCGAATCCAACCCGGAGATCGCCATCGTGCTGATGGACATCATGATGCCGCAGATGGATGGCTATCAGACCATCGGCGTCATTCGCGAGAACCCGGCCTTCGCCCGCCTTCCGATCATCGCGCTGACCGCCAAGGCGATGAAAGGCGACCGCGAGAAGTGCCTCGAAGCCGGCGCGTCCGACTATCTCGCCAAACCCGTCAACACCGATCAATTGCTGCTTGCAATCCGCATGTGGCTGCACCGCTGAGTTGGATGCCCGTATGGACCACGAAAAGGTCAACATCCTCCTCGTCGACGATCAGCCGGCCAAGCTGCTCGCCTATGAGGTAATCCTGAAGGATCTCGGCGAGAACCTCGTGATTGCCTCGTCCGGTCGCGAGGCTCTGGAGGTGCTGCTCAAGACCGAGATCGCGGTGATCCTGGTGGACGTCTGCATGCCCGAGCTCGACGGCTTCGAGCTCGCCGCGATGATCCGCGAGCACCCGCGCTTCCAGAAGACCGCGATGATCTTCATCTCGGCGATTCAAGTCAGCGACATCGACCGCCTGCGCGGCTACGAGATGGGCGCGGTCGACTACGTCCCCGTCCCGGTCGTGCCGGAGGTGCTGCGCGCCAAGGTCAAGGTGTTCGCCGAGCTCTACCGCAAGACGCGCGAGCTCGAACGGTTGAACCAGGATCTCGAGGACCGCGTGCGTGCACGCACCGCCGAACTGGAGAATTCCACCGCAAAGCTGCGCGAAAGCGAAGAGCGGCGGAGCATGGCGATCGCCGCCGGCAAGATGGGGTCCTGGGACTGGGACTGGATCACCGGCGACTGGATGTGGGACGAGGGGCAATATCGCATCTTTGGCGTTCGCCCGGAGAGCTTCCAGGTGAACCCGGCCAACGTTCAGGCGCTGTTGCATCCCGATGACGTCGATCAGTTGCGCCGGGCGATGGCCGAATTCAACAAGGGCGCGCGCGCCTACGAAACGGAGTTCCGCATCGTGCGGCCCGATGGCGATGTGCGCTGGTGCGTCGGCACGGCCGCCGTCACGGGTGACGATAGCGGCCGGGTTGTGCGCGTCAGCGGCGTGACGGTGGACATCACCGAACGCAAGCGCGCCGAGGAGCGGCAGAATCTCCTGGCGCGGGAAGTCGATCATCGCGCCAAGAATGCGCTGGCGCTGGCGCAATCGATCGTGCGCCTCACCCGCGCCGACGAGGTCAAGGCCTATGTCAATGCCGTCGAGGGACGCATCAACGCACTGGCGCGCGTGCACACGATCCTCTCGCTGTCGAGCTGGCAGGGCGCCGAACTCTCGAAGCTGATCGACGAGGAGCTTGCGCCCTATTCCCTCGGCGGCCAGATCAAATTGGCAGGGTCTGAAGTTCAGTTGCTGCCGGCGACCGCCCAGACGCTGGCGCTGGCGCTGCATGAACTTTTCACCAACTCGGCGAAATATGGCGCGCTCTCGACGCGGTCGGGACGGCTCGCGATCGGCTGGCAGGTCGAGGACGAGCTGCTCACGCTGATTTGGGAGGAATCCGGCGGCCCGCTGGTCAGGCCCCCGAAAACCCGCGGCTTTGGTACGCGGAGCCTGCTTGCGAGCGTCGAGTCCCAGCTTGGCGGACAGGCGCAATTCGATTGGCGCGCCGAGGGCCTGTTATGCCGCCTGGAGGTGCCGTTGGTCCGCAAGACCGCCGCGACAACCGCGCCCGGCAAATTTGAAGCCTCCAGCTCCGCCGAATTGCAGCGCGCCTCCGGCTAACCGGAGGCCGCTCCTGACATGGGCTGCGTCGTCCGCGGGTCGCGCGCGACGCGTCCTTCGAGCCAAGCTTCCGTTCGGGCGAGATCGCGCAGCGCCTTTGCATAGCGGCGAGCTGCGCTTCGCTCCGCGCCGCGGGGGAGCTTTCGCGCCTTGTTCAGGATGTCCGCGGCGGCGTTGCGATAGGCCAGCGAGCGGTAAAGAAAGACCACCTTACCCATATCCAATGTTCCCGTGTTGTGGCCTTCATTCTAGCAAATCCGGCATGAACGTCGGATGAAGCGGATGCTGTCAATTCCTTCATCGGATGGAACCGGCGGGGGTCGCGCGCGTTGCATGGCAGATCGGGATAGAGTTCCATGCGCGCGAAAAAGTCGTCGGACCTGATCTCTCCCAGCGGGCTCGTCAAGTTGATGACGCACGCGATGATGGGCGCAGCCCTTGGCCTCGCTTTCAGCCTCGTGCTCATTCTGTCCAATCCAGCCGTCGCCAATTTGCTGAGTCACGGCGGAAGGCAGGCCGTCGTCGTTTTCGCTCTCACATTGGTGACGACGTTCGCGATCGGCGCGACACTTACCGGCGTCGTCTTCATGCTCGCAGAGGACAAGCGATTTTGAAGCATGCGTGCTTTAGAAGCATGCGTGCTTTACCGGAACTTCTTTGTTGGAACTCCTGGGACGAATGGCAGTTGGCTGCCTGCGTCAATTCAACTCAGGGAGTTCCCGGACATGAAGACCACCAAGCTCGCCCTTGCCGTGATGTTGGCAACCGGCCTCGCCGCCGCACCGTTCGCCGCGCAGGCCAAGTCGCACAAGGCAAAACACGGATCCTCGATGTCATCGTCGCAGACCACAGGCGCCAACACCAAGTCGTCCAAGGGCGCCGATCCCTCCGGTCAAGGCGGCTCCGGCCCCGGCTCCGACCAGGGTGGCACCATGACGAACAACAAGGGCGGCATGAGCAACACCAAGTAGGTGTTGGTCGAAAACACGAAGGCCCCGCGAGCGCGGGGCCTTTTGCTTTGGGGCTTGAACAGATTTCTCTCGGACCGCTTCGTCAACATGGGCTAGACGAGCCCCGTACCTGGCGTTGCTCAGGCTTCAGCTACGATGGCCGCGCAGGATGTCAGGATGAACGCCTGCAGGATCTGATTTCACCAGATGATCGAGTCGTGCTCGCTTGCGCGCGATCAAGAGCTGGGCCGCGGCGTCGTCGAGCCCCTCGCGTTGCAGCTGCCGGATGGCAGAGCCCAGTTCGAGAATCTCGGCGCGCAGCTTTAGAATCCGGTACGCATCCGGGTCTTCCTCCACCGTGCGCTCCCAAAGCTCTCAACGGCGCGCGATCACGCGCAGAGGACTACCTAATGTCTTCGCGGAACGAAGGCGCATCCTATCGCGGACGTCAGGCAGGACATCGCCGCCACCCGCAGCCTTCCATTCGCCGATCAGCAGATTGATTTTCCGGCGCAGATCCATCTGCGCTAGGGCCTTCTCCGCGCAGTCGTGATCGCGGTCCACGAGGTCGCGCACGGACGCCTCGACCTCGGCCATTTCCAGCCTCAAGACACTGATTTTACGTCGAATTTCATTAATTCTATTGTCCATGGCTTGTTAGAACAAAATAAGAACATATAGTCAAGTGACGATTTCAGGACGGAGAAGCGAGATGCAGGTTCAGGGTAAATACGACGCCAGGGCTTTCCTCACCGAGCAGATGACCCGGACGCAGGGCCTCAGGCTGAAACGGCTGAGCGAAGAGGCGTATCAACCCGCGCAATATGCGCGGGATCTGTCCTCCAGCGAGGCAGCACGGCGCATCCAGGTGCTGGAAGCGGAGATCGAGCTGGCCAATTCCTTCTAGGCTGCGTCGCGCATCCGGAACGTTGTGCCCACTTTCGGAACCATGCCTGTGTCGAATGGTTCTCCCCGGCCAAGGGAGAATCTGCATGGCACGCAAGGCAAAGAAGCGCCGCTACTCGCGCAGCTCCGGCAGCGATGTCGAAAGCGAGATGAAGCGCTACAAGAAGGGCACCGCGAAGAGCGGACCCGGCGGTCGTGGCGGACGCGTGAAGAGCCGCAAGCAGGCGATCGCCATCGGTCTGTCGAAGGCGCGCAAGAAGGGCAAGAAGGTGCCTAAGAAGGCATCCAAGCGGAAGACTGCCAAGAAGAAGACTGCCAAGAAGACGTCCAGAAAAACGTCCAAGAAGACTTCGAAGCGCAAATCGTCCAAACGGTCGCGCTGACCTCGGTCAGATCATGCTGCCCGGCATGAAGCAGCGGATCGAAACCCCGAACGCAGTCTTCACCGGCCACACCATGGTGCGGCCGGCCCGATTCGGCTCGGTGATGACGGCTTCGTCCGGCACCTCGATCCACTCGCCGTCGAGACGCACGCGATAATGCCCGTTGTGCGAGTCCCAGTCGGGATCGGCGACGGCGAACCCATCCGCGTCCGAGCAGCACGGACCGAGATGGCTGCGCAGGCTGTCGAACCACGGCTTGAGGGGCGAGTCCGCGTAGCGGCCGTCGTCACGCCCGAGCGCATTTCCGCCCCACAGCACGAACGGCGCCACGAGCAGCGCACCTGTCAGCGAGAGCTTCAATCGATCCATGTCGGCACCGATCAAATGCGAACCACCGGATAGCCGCTAGGCGGCATGTTCGGCGTTCCACGCCTGCAACCGTCCCGGCGGCTTCGTTGCCGCCGAGTCCGTATGAGACTCGGAACTGTGATGAGCGAACACGGCTTTTTCGGACGAACCGGGTCATCCTCCCTGCCGTTAACGAGAATGTTATCGCATTCCACAGGGAATCCTGAAGGCGAACAGGAAAGGCGGCCCGAGGGCCGCCTTTTTGGATTTGCGCCGATCGACGTTCGACTTATGCCAGCGGCACCGCGACGAACCGGGTCGCCTGCGCGCTTCTGACCTGCAGCAGCACGCTGTTCCTGCCGGACGATTTGGCCTGCGCCAGCTCGGAGCGGACATCACCGATATTGGCGACGGCCTTGCCGCCGACATTGAGGATGACGTCGCCGGTCTGGATGCCGCGCTGGGCGGCCGGCCCTTGCGGATCGACTTCAGTGACGACCACGCCCTTCTGGCCGGCGCCCTGGACGTCGCCGGCCGGAGCCAGGCTGAGCCCGAGGCGCGGGGTGCCGGCATCCGGCTGCGCCTTGCGCTCATCGGCTTTCGCCTGCCGCTCGTTCGGCAACTCGCCGAGCGCCAGCGTCACCATCTTGCTATCGCCCTTGTGGACGACATCGAGCTTCACGGACGTGCCCGGCGCAAGCGTAGCGATGGTGCGGGCGAGATCGCGGGAGTCCTTGATCGCGGTGCCGTTTACGGCGGTGATGATGTCGCCCGCTTCGATGCCCGCCTTCGCCGCCGGGCTGCCGTCCTGCGGATTGTCGACAATCGCGCCGCGCGCCTCCTTGAGGCCGAGGCTGTCGGCAATCTCGGCGCTCACCGGCTGCACCTGCACGCCGAGCCAGCCGCGTGTGACCGCGCCCTTGTCCTTCAACTGCGCAATGACGAGCTTTGCAGTCGAGGCCGGAATGTCGAAACCGATGCCGACCGAGCCGCCGGAGGGCGAGTAGATCGCGGTGTTCACGCCGATCACGTTGCCGTTCATGTCGAAGGCCGGGCCACCGGAATTGCCCTTGTTGATCGGCGCGTCGATCTGGATGAAATCGTCATAGGGACCGTTGCCGATGTCGCGGCCGCTGGCCGAGACGATGCCCGCGGTCACAGTGCCGCCGAGGCCGAAGGGATTGCCGACGGCGACCACCCAGTCGCCGATGCGCGGCTTCTGGTCGGAGAATCTGACGAACGGAAAGTCCATCTTGCCTTCGACCTTGATCAGCGCGAGATCGGTCTTCGGATCGGTGCCGACCACCTTCGCGGTGTAGATCGTGCCGTCGTCCATCGTCACCTGCACCGACTCGGCGTGATCGACGACGTGGTTGTTGGTCACGGCGTAGCCGTCGGCGGAGATGAAGAAGCCGGAGCCCTCACCCGTGATCGTCTGGTGGCGCTGGCGCGGCATGCCGTTCATGCCGCCCGGGCCACGGAAGCCGAACTGCCGCGAGAACGGGTCGAGCGGAGAGTCCTCGTCCGAATCCATCCGGTTCTGTTGCAGCATCGCGCTCTTGTCGTTGGCCTGGTCGATTTTGACCCGCACCGAGATGACGGCCGGTTTGACCTTGCTGACGAGATCGCCGAAGCCGGGCGGCGTCACGGCGGTCTCCGCGGCCTGGGCGGGCGCAATGAAGGAGGTCGCGCCGAACGGCGAAGAGCCGGGAGCAATCGCCAGCACGGCCACGCCAAGCGCGGCCACGGTGCCGAGCAGCGCGAGCCGGCGCGGCCTCAGGATCTTGCGGGTCATGGTGGTGTCGAAATTGACGCGATCGTTCATGTCGATATGTCCATGTTGGGTAAGTCGCCTTGCACCCAACATGGCGGTCGCCACCTTACAGCGTCCCGTCCACACGATTAAATCTTGGCAAAGAACAGACGATTGCGGGCCGAACGAAATGCTTCGAGCCTGGTCGTTACGCGATGCGAGGGACGAGGACGGCTCGGTGCGGATGTCCGCCTCAGCGGAAGCGGTATGCGCGCCGTCACGCAGCGGCAGGCCTCTCCCATGCCGAGGCCCCGACGGCGTCCTTGTCGTGTTGGGCATTGCACGCGTCGAAATGGGCCTTGAGTTCGACTTCGGCGAGATATTCGAAATGTTCGGCCTGGCCGAGCAGTTCCCAGTTCTGGAGCGGCCGGTAGGCGGCCTGCTGACGACAGAGGGACGCCAGCGCGCGGTAGCGACGTACGTTCTCCATGAGACCCTCCCTCGCGTTTCATGGGCTTATTGCCCTTATTTACGTCAGGGCGATGGCGATTGTGCAAAAGATTTCTTGCGCGCACAGACCGCCGCGCCTCGGGTAACTTTTGGCAAACGGGCAGGTTCCTATCCGTGACCCCGAGCGTGGAACTCGCAAGGCCCTCAGGCGTAGCGGCGACGCTCGACGGTGATCCCGATCAGACCGAGATACCGTTCGATCGGCTCTGGCCGGCCGATGAGATAGCCCTGCATCTCCTCGCAGGCTTCGCCTGCCAGGAAGGCCCGCTGCGCCTCCGTCTCCACCCCTTCCGCGACGACCGGAATGTGAAGGGCATGCGCGAGGCTCAGGACCGCGCGGACGATCTCGGCCGATTGCGGCGTCGCCTCGAGATTCGAGATGAAGCTGCGATCGATCTTGATCTTGTCGAACGGGAACGACTGGAGATAGGACAGCGAGGAGTAGCCGGTGCCGAAATCGTCCATCGCGATGCGGATGCCGAGCGCCTTCAGCCGCCGTAGCAGATTGAGCGCACGGGTGAAGTCGCCGATCAGCACGCCCTCGGTAATCTCGACCTCGAGCCGCGTCGGAGTAAGCCCCGTCTCCAGCAGGATTCTGTGGATCGAGCCTTCGAGGTCGCCGGCCTGGAACTGGACCGGCGACAGATTGACTGCCACCTGCAACGGCCGCGGCCACGACGCCGCCTCGCGGCACGCTTCGCGCAAGACCCACTCGCCGATCTGGATGATCAGGCCGTTCTCCTCGGCGAGCGGAATGAACTGGTCGGGCGGCACGAAGCCGCGCGTCGGGTGGTTCCAGCGCAGTAGCGCCTCGAAGCCAATGACCTCGCCGTCCATCCGCGCCTGCGGCTGGAAGTAGACCAGGAGCTGGTCCTGCTCCACGGCCTGGCGCAGGTCGTGCACCAGCAGCCTGCGGTCGCGCAGCTCGCGGTCCATCTCGGATTCGAAGAAGCGCACCCTGCCCCGGCCCTCGCGCTTGGCGCGATAGAGCGCGGAATCAGCATTGGCAAGCAGAGTGGCCGCGTCCACGCCGTCATCCGGATAGAGCGCAATGCCGACGCTCAGGCCGACATGAGAGAGATAGTCTTCGACCTCGAGCTCGTTGCTGATCGCCTCGACGAGGCGCTCGCCGAGTGTCAGCACCTCCTCACGGCAGACGTCGTCTGGCATCAGGATCATGAACTCGTCACCGCCGACGCGGGCGACGAAGGCGCCATCGGCTTCCGCTGCAAGACGCTCGGCCGCCGCGCGCATCAGCATGTCGCCGACGGGATGGCCGAACACGTCATTGACTTCCTTGAAGCGGTCGAGATCGAGGCTGAGCACCGCAAAGCTGATCGACGCCTCCTGCGCCCGTTCCAGCCGCTCGCCCAGCGCCGCATTGAAGGCGCTGCGGTTCGGCAGGTCGGTCAAGGCATCGTGATGCGCGAGGTGGCTGATCCGCTCCTGAGTGGTGATGCGCTCGGTGACGTCCTCGATGACGCCGACCAGATATTGCGGATCGCCGGCGCCGTCCGTGATCAGCATCTTGCGCGAATTGATGACGCGGTCGTGGCCTTTGACACCGACTTCGATCAAATGCTCCTCGAGGAACATCGGCATGCCGCTGGCGACGACGCGACGATCCTGCTCGTTGACCATGCGGGCGACATCCGCCGGGAAAATCTCCTCGGGTGTCCTGCCCAGCATCTGTTCGCGGGGCAGGCCGTAATAGTCCTCGCCGGCCCGGTTGAGCAGAATGTAGCGGGAATCCTTCGCGCACTTCGCGAACACGGCGATCGGAATGTTTTCGACGATGGTATCGAGAAACTCCTGAGTCCGCAGCAAATCCTGCTCGACCTCGTCATGCGTGTGCGCCCGCACGTCGGTCATCCGCTGGCGGTCGCGGTCGCTCGCCTCATAGGCGGCACTGACGAGCTCACCCAGCTTGACGAGATCGACCTGTCCGGTCACATCGGTAGCGCAGCGGAGCTGCTCGGCGAACAGGCGATGCATGCTCATGCCATCGCTCCCCGCCGCGTGCAGCCTTCATGCCCGCAGATATCTTCGATCCGCATCCCCGCGCTCTCTCAGCGTTCCTAAACCGCAGATTGCGGGGCATAGCATTGCGCGGGCGTTAATCGAATTTCCGTCTCAGGGGCGTTGGTTACCCCGGTCTGAAAACAGCCGATCATTTTGCGCGGTATGTTCCGTATATCTCCGGGAAAATGACGCGCCTTGGCACAACCACTGCGGCGCCGGCTCGCCCGGCCCATATACCGTATTCTATCGGATGAGCGCGGCCTCGCCGAAACGCGTCGGCCTCCCGGAAACGTCCTGCAACTTTGGAACTCTGCCGGCCTCCGCGGCGACGCGAATGGCCGCGATGTTCGCCGCATAGTCGGCACTGCTCTTGCCGCGAAACACGGCAGAACCCGCCACGAGCGTATCGGCGCCCGCAGCGGCCACGGCTGCGGCATTGTCCCGCGTGATACCGCCGTCAACCTCGAGCCGGATCGGGCGGTCGCCGATCATCGTTTTGATCCGTCCGATCTTCCCGAGCTGGGACTCGAGGAAGGACTGGCCGCCAAAGCCCGGATTGACGGTCATCACCAGCACGACATCGACACGATCGAGCACATATTCGATCACGGCTTCCGGCGTCGCCGGACAGAGACTGACACCGGCCTTCTTTCCGAGCGCGCGGATGGCCTGGAGCGAGCGGTCGAGATGGACACCGGCTTCGGCATGCACCGTGATGACATCCGCCCCGGCCTTCGCAAACGCCTCGAGATAGGGATCGGCTGGTGCGATCATCAGGTGAACGTCAAAAATCCTTGCCGTCAGCGGCCGGATCGCCTTGATGATGTCGGCGCCATAACTGATGTTCGGGACGAAATGCCCGTCCATGACGTCGCAATGAATCCAGTCGGCGCCCGCCGCGTCGATCGCCGCGATCTCTTCGCCGAGGCGCGCGAAATCCGCAGCCAGGATCGATGGCGCGATAATGATCTCTCTTGTCATGGTTTCTCACTCCGCGCGTCGGCGCCGCCGCTGAAAACGCGGCTCGCCAGGACGTCCATGGGATCGATGGTTTCGAGGTCGGCGATGTCGAGCATGCGGTCGAGATCGGACACCAGACGATCGGCCTGCCGCAGGCGGATGCGGTCGATGGCGTTGCGGATCGAGCGCGCATTCGAGAAGAACGGCTGCGTTCGGCGCAACGCGATGTATTTGTCGAAAGCCTCGCGCGCCGCCGCCGAGAAGCGATAGCCGCGCTCCTTCAGCATCAGTTCGGCGATGACGAGCAGCTCGGCTTCCGCATAGTCCGGAAAGTCGATGTGGTGCGCGATCCGCGAGCGGAAGCCGGGATTGGAGGCAAAGAAGCTCGTCATCCGCTCGCCATAGCCGGCGAGGATGACGACGAGGTCCTCGCGCTGGTTCTCCATCACCTGGAGCAGGATCTCGATCGCCTCCTGGCCGTAGTCGCGCTCGTTGTCGGGACGATGCAGATAATAGGCCTCGTCGATGAACAGCACGCCGCCCATTGCCTTCTTCAATATCTCCTTCGTCTTCGGCGCGGTGTGGCCGATATACTGGCCGACGAGATCGTCGCGCGTCACCGAGATCACCTGCCCCCGCCGCACGAAGCCGAGGCCGTGCAGGATCTTTGCCATGCGCAGCGCGACGGTCGTCTTGCCGGTGCCGGGATTGCCGGTGAATGACATGTGCAGTGTCGGCGGCGACGAGGCCAGGCCAGCCCGCTGCCGGATGCGTTCGATCAGAAGCAGCGATGCGATCTGGCGCACGCGGCTCTTCACCGGCTTCAAGCCGATCAGCTCCTGCTCGAGCTGTTGCAGCGTGCCGGTGATCCCGGCCGCCTCGGCCTCCTTGCGGAGATCGAAACCGGTCTCGCTAGTTTCATCGGTCGTCGCATGAGGGACATCAAGCATGGGCACCTCGAAGAAAAGAGCTTCGCCGCGGGGGAATGCGGCGAAGCAGTGGTCCGCCAAGGAAACGGAGCAGGGAGTGCTCCGCGCGGAGGAGGATGACTTAAGTCGGAGCGTGCGCGGCCGGCCGGCGCACGGTGGTGTAGCGGATCGCGCGTCCCCCCACCTCCTGCCGCACCAGATCGAACTCGGCCTCCTGCGGCGGCCGGTTGACCAGGAACGAGATCCGCACCGATTCCCAGCCGTGGCTGGAATCGAATCCGCAGAGGCGAATGTAACGGTCACCATATACTCTGCGGCATTCGGCGAGCTCCATCATCACGCCGGCGGCGTCCTGAAGATCGAACATCGGCAGGCCCCACATCTCCCAATAGGTGTTGCGGGGATGCGGATCGTCGGTGAACTCGATATTCACCGCCCAGCCATTGGCGAGGCAATATTGCACCTGCTTGGTGATCTGGTCGTCGGTCAGGTCGGGCAGGAACGAGAAGCAACCTTGAGTCAATTTCATCTCATGTCTCCTCAAACGGTTTCCAGCGCGGTCGGCACGAAGTCCGGCGTGTCGGTGGATTGATAGTTGAAGCTGACGTCCTTCCAGACTTCGAGCGCCGCCTTCAGCGGCGTGCAGGTCTCCGCCGCCCTGGCCAGGATCTCCGGGCCCTCATGGACGTAGTCCCGCCCCTCATTGCGGGCGAGGATCATCGCTTCCAGCGCCACGCGGTTGGCGATCGCGCCGGCCGCGATGCCCATGGGGTGACCGATAGTGCCGCCGCCGAATTGCAGCACGACGTCCTCCCCCAACAGATCGAGCAGCTGGTGCATCTGGCCGGCATGGATGCCGCCGGACGCCACCGGCATCATCTTGTTCAGGCTTGCCCAGTTCTGGTCGAAGAACAGGCCGTGCTCCAGCTTCATCGGATTGAAGTCCTCGCGGCAGACATCGTAGTAGCCACGCGTGGTGTTGGGATCACCCTCGAGCTTGCCGACAACCGTGCCGGCATGAATGTGGTCGACGCCGGCGAGCCGCATCCATTTGGCGATGACGCGGAACGACACGCCATGGCTCTTCTGGCGCGTATAGGTCGAGTGACCGGCGCGATGCAGATGCAGGATCATGTCATTGCGCCGCGCCCACTTCGCCATCGACTGGATCGCGGTGTAGCCGATCACGAGGTCGATCATGACGATGCACGACCCGAGCTCCTTGGCGAACTCCGCGCGCTCGTACATG
This sequence comes from Bradyrhizobium sp. 21, assembly GCF_023073335.1. Classification (GTDB taxonomy): domain Bacteria; phylum Pseudomonadota; class Alphaproteobacteria; order Rhizobiales; family Xanthobacteraceae; genus Bradyrhizobium. The sequence goes on along the minus strand of NZ_JADPJG010000028.1, from coordinate 42,051 downwards.
TCCTCCATCGTTCCCGCGGTGATGTTCAGGTACGTGCCCTTCACCTCGCCGGAGGCCGCCTGGGCGCGATTCACCGCCTCCATGCAATAGAGAAAGCGGTCGCGCCAGTGCATGAATGGCTGCGAGTTGATGTTCTCGTCGTCCTTGGTGAAGTCGAGCCCGCCCTTCAGCGCCTCGTAGACCACGCGGCCGTAGTTGCGGCCGGAAAGCCCCAGCTTCGGCTTGACCGTTGCGCCGAGCAGCGGCCGACCGAACTTGTCGAGCCGCTCGCGCTCGACCACGATGCCGGTGGCCGGCCCCTGGAAGGTCTTCACATAGGCGACCGGGAAACGCATATCCTCCAACCGCAACGCCTTCAGCGGCTTGAAGCCGAACACGTTGCCGATGATCGAGGCCGACAAATTGGCGATCGAGCCTGGCTCGAACAGGTCGAGGTCATAGGCGATGTAGGCGAAGTACGAGCCCGGCGTGCCCGGCACCGGATCGACGCGGTAGCATTTTGCGCGATACTTTTCTGCCGCGGTCAGGCGATCGGTCCACACCACCGTCCAGGTCGCAGTCGAGGATTCGCCGGCGACCGCGGCTGACGCCTCGATCGGATCGACGCCCTCCTGCGGTGTGACGCGAAACAGCGCGATGACATCGGTGTCCTTTGGCAAATAGTCGGGCTCCCAATAACCCATGCGCTTGTATTCCATCACGCCTGAGCGATATCTTTCCTTGCCGCGGACGGTTCCTGCGTGTGCATTCATGGCTCTCTCCTGCTCTTCTCTCTCTGAATGATTAGGCCGCGACTGGCTCGCGGGCGTGGGCGCGCGGATCGAGCTCGCCGGCTCGGTAGCGCCGCGCCATCTCGCTCAAGGGAATGACCTTGATTTTGCTGGCGTGCCCCGCGGTGCCGAACTGCTCGAACCGATCGCGGCAAAGATCGCGCATCGCGTCCATCGCGGGCTTGAGGAATTTGCGCGGATCGAACTCGGAGCGCGTTTGCGCGGCCACTTTTCGGAATGCCGCGGTCATCGCGAGGCGGCAATCGGTGTCGATATTGACCTTGCGGACGCCGCTCTTGATGCCGCGAACGATTTCTTCCACCGGCACGCCCCAGGTTTGCGGCATCTCACCGCCGAACTGGTTGAACATGTCCTGAAGCGGCTGCGGCACCGACGATGAGCCATGCATCACTAGATGCGTGTTCGGCAGCCGGCGGTGGATCTCCTCGACCACCCGCATCGCCAGGATGTCACCATCGGGCTTGCGGCTGAACTTATAGGCGCCGTGCGAGGTGCCCATCGCGATGGCGAGCGCATCGACCTTGGTAGCGCGGACGAAATCGACCGCCTGGTCGGGATCCGTCAACAACTGGTCGTGGCTGACCTTGCCCTCGACGCCGTGGCCGTCCTCCTGTTCTCCGCCGCCATGCTCGAGCGAGCCGAGCACACCGAGCTCGCCTTCGACGGAGGCGCCGACCCAATGCGCGAGATCGACGACACGACGGGTGATCGCGACGTTGTAGTCGTAGTCGGCCGCCGTCTTGGCATCGGCCTTGAGCGAGCCGTCCATCATCACTGAGGTGAAGCCGTGCGCGATCGCGGACGCGCAGGTCGCTTCGTCATTGCCGTGGTCCTGGTGCATGCAGAGCGGGATGTCGGGATAGGTCCGCTCCAGCGCGTCGATCATGTGCGAGAGCATGAAGTCGCCGGCATAGCTGCGCGCACCGCGCGAGGCCTGGATGATGACGGGCGCATCGACCTCGGCTGCCGCCTGCATGATCGCGATGCCCTGCTCCATGTTGTTGATATTGAACGCCGGCACCGCGTATCCGTGCGTCGCGGCGTGATCGAGCAGTTGGCGAAGGGTGATACGGGCCACGATGATTCTCCTGCTATTGCTTGCGAGCGCGGGCGATCGCCCGTCGGGCGGCTTCCGCAATGCTTTGCGGCGTGATGCCGAATTCGCGGTAGAGCACCGGTGCCGGCGCCGAGGCGCCGAAGCCACGCATGCCGACGAACTCGCCCTCAGTGCCGATCCAGCGATGCCAATCGCCGACGACTGCCGCCTCGATGCCAACCCGTGGCGCGGTGCCGAGAACGGCGGCGCGATAGTCGTCCGGCTGCTCCTCGAACAGCGCGAAGCACGGCGCGGAGACCACGGCGGCGCTGATGTGCTCGGCCGCGAGCAGGCGCGCGGCTTCCAGCGCGATGGAAACCTCGGAGCCAGTTGCGATCAGCGTCACGTCGCGGCCGCCGTCCGGCGTGACCACGAGATACGCGCCTCGCGCCACGTGATTCCTTGCGCCTGTATCACTGCGGAATGTCGGGAGCGCCTGGCGCGACAGGCAGAGCACGGAAGGACGATCCTCCGCATCAAGCGCGCAATCCCAGGCCTCCAGTGTCTCTACCGCGTCCGCCGGGCGGAACACGAGCAGATTTGGAATCACCCGCAGCGCCGCGAGATGCTCGACCGGTTGATGCGTCGGCCCGTCCTCGCCGAGCCCGATGGAGTCATGGGTCATCACATGGATGACGCGCAACCGCATCAAGGCCGCAAGGCGGATTGCGGGCCGGCTGTAGTCGGAGAAGGCCAGGAAGGTGCCGCCGTAGGGAATGAAGCCGCCGTGCAGTGCCAGGCCGTTCATCGCAGCCGCCATGCCGTGCTCGCGGATGCCATAGTGGATGTAGTTGCCGGTGAACGCGTCGCGCGTGACCGGGACTTGCGCCTTGGCGTGGGTCAGATTCGAATGAGTGAGGTCCGCCGAGCCGCCCACCAGGCCGGGGATCGTCCCGGCAATGCCGTCGAGCACCTGCTGCGAGGCCTGCCGCGTCGCCAGCTTCGGCCGCTCGCTGGTGAAGCGCTCGCGCAGTTTCGCCGCAGCGAGTGCATAGGCGCCCGGCAGCGCAACAGCCTTGCGCTCGACGAACAGATCGCGCTGCTCGGGCGTCGCGCCTTCGTAGCGGTCGAGCCAGGCGAGACGTGCGACCTGTCCGCGCTGCCCGATTGTCCGCCATGCCTTCGCGACGGGAATCGGCACCACGAAGGGCTGATAGTCCCAGCCAAGCGTCCGCCGCGCCGCCGCGGTCTGCTCGGTGCCGAGCGGCGCGCCATGCGCCTTCTCGGTACCCTGCCGATCCGGCGCGCCATAACCGATGATGGTGCGGCAGGCGATCAGCGACGGCTTTGCGGTGTCACGCTCTTCCGCGATCGCCTGCGCAACTGCTTCGGGATCGTGCCCGTCGACCCGGCGCGCCGACCAGCCGGAGGCGGCAAAGCGTGCGAGGTGGTCGTCCGAGGTCGCAAGCGACGTGGGCCCGTCAATGGAGATTCCGTTGTCGTCGAACAGCACGATCAGGCGGCCGAGCCCGAGATGGCCGGCGAGGGAGATCGCCTCCTGGCTGATGCCTTCCATCAGGCAGCCGTCGCCGGCGATCACATAAGTGAAGTGATCGACGAGGCCCTCGCCATGCCGCGCATTGGCCATCCGCTCCGCGAGTGCCATGCCGACGGCCGTCGCAATCCCTTGCCCGAGCGGACCGGTCGTCATCTCGACACCGGGCGTGTGGCCGTATTCCGGATGCCCCGGCGTCTTGGAGCCCCATTGCCTGAACGCCTTGATGTCGTCGAGGCTGACGGCTCCGCCGGTCAGGTGCAGCAGTGCATAGAGCAGCATCGAGCCATGGCCCGCCGACAGCACGAAGCGGTCGCGATCCGGCCAGTTCGGATGCGCCGAGTCGAACTTCAGGAAGCGCGAGAACAGCACGGTCGCGACGTCGGCCATGCCCATGGGCAGGCCGGGATGGCCGGACTGCGAGGACTCGATGGCATCGACCGCGAGGAAGCGAACCGCGTTGGCGAGATCGCCATGCGTGACCGCGGTGAGGTCGGCTTTGGCGTGGACGGAGATGTTCATCGGATCCTCCCCTTGCTCACTTCAGGTTTCGCTTGCGCTCGATCAGCTGCATGATCAGCGGCGTCAGGATCAGCTGCATCGCGAGGTCGAGCTTCGCGCCGGGACATACGATGGAATTGGCGCGCGACATCCAGCTGTGCGGCAGCATCGAGAGCAGATACGGAAAATCGATGCCGCGCGGGTTCTTGAAGCGGATCACGACCATCGATTCGTCCGGCGTCGGAATCCAGCGCGCGATGAACGGATTGGACGTGTCCACCGTCGGCACGCGCTGGAAGTTAATGTCGGTCTCGGAAAACTGCGGGCAGATGTAGTGGATGTAGTCGGGCATCCGCCGCAGGACGGTGTCGGTGACGGCCTCGGTCGAATAGCCGCGCGCGCTGCGGTCGCGGTGCAGCTTCTGGATCCATTCGAGATTGATGACGGGCACGACGCCGATCTTCAGGTCGGCATAACGGGCGACATTGACCTTGTCCGTGACCACGGCGCCGTGGAGGCCCTCGTAGAACAACAGGTCGGAGCTCTCCGGCAGCCGTTCCCATTCGGTGAAGGTGCCGGGTGCCGCTCCATGCAGCGCGGCTTCCTCGGCGTCGTGGACATAGTGCCGCGTCGTCGCCGTGCCCGTCTCGCCATAGTCGCGGAACGCCCGCTCCAGCTCCTCGAACAGATTGGTCTCGGGGCTGAAATGACTGAAATGCCTGTTGCCGCGATCGGCCTCCTTTGCCATCTGCGTGCGCATTTCCGCGCGATCGTAGCGATGGAAGGCGTCGCCTTCGATGTAGGCCGCGTTGACCTTCTCGCGGAAGAATATCTGCTCAAAGGTCTTCTTGACCGAGGTGGTGCCGGCGCCGGAGGAGCCGGTGATGGAGATGATCGGATGCTTCCTGGACATGGGTCGCCTCGCTCACTGCCGGAAGAAGCCGCGCCGCGCGAACAGCGGCGCGGAGACGCTGGCGACCAGCAGCGGATCGCAATGCAGTTCCTCGACGCGCCGCACCTCGTTGCTCGAGCCCATGATCAGCGGCACGCGCTGGTGCAGGCTCTGCGCTGACAGGTCGAGGATGCGCTCGCGCCCGGTCGAAGCGGAGCCGCCGGCCTGCTCGATGATCATGGCCATCGGGTGCGCCTCGTAGGTGAGGCGCAGGCGGCCGTCGCCATAGCCGGGCCGTGCATCGGAGGGATAGAGGAACACGCCGCCGCGGGTGAGGATGCGATAGGCCTCGGCAACCAGCGATCCAATCCAGCGCATGTTGAAATTGTGGTTGGCGGGCCCCTCGACACCGGCGAGACATTCGTCGACGAAGGCACGGACGGGCTGTTCCCAATGGCGGCGGTTCGAGGCGTTGATCGCGAACTCCTCGCACGTCTCGGAGATTTGCACGGCGCTGCGCGCCAGGCGGAAGCAGCCCGCCTTGCGGTCGAGCGTGAAGATATCGACGCCGTCGCCGAGCGTCAGCACCAGCGAGGTTTGCGGACCATAGGTGACGAACCCCGCCGCGAGTTGCGCAGAGCCGCGTTGATGGAAGGCGAGCGCGAGATCATCAGGCGCGGGCAGGATCGAGAAGATCGTGCCGACGGTCATGTTGATGTCGATGTTGGAGGAGCCGTCGAGCGGATCGATCGCGACGCAGATCTTGGCCGCGCGATCGCCGATCTGCGGCTCGCGCATCTCTTCCGAGGCCAGCGCCGCGACCGGCAGCTTGTCGAGGCAGCGGCGCAGGATGGCGTCGGCCTGGACGTCGAGATCGCGCTGGAGATCGCCGTCGCTGTTGCGGCCGGTGGTCAGCCCCGATGCGTCAGCGAGGTCTCCGGTGGCGATCAGATCGGTGATCTCGATCGCGGCCGCGGCAATGGCATCGACTGCGGCGGCCACGGCCAGCGCATGGGGTGCGGTCTCGGAGTACCGTTGAAGGTGGTCGTCCAGCCTGAGTTGCCCGGTCATCTGCGTCCATCCCCTTCGCTGGCGCCGCGTCCAGTTCCCTCCCTGTTGGAGGTCGGTGCGGTCAGTCCCAACAACGATGAGATTGACAGGCGTGGCTTAATAAGGAAAATTTCTATTCATAATGAGTGCCAAAGAATTATCTTATAATGGACCCGGCCACCCGGCGGCGCAGCTTCGGCATCTCACGATCCGGCAGCTCCGTTCGCTGGCGGCGCTTTCGGCCAAGGGCAGCGTGACGGCAGCCTCGAGCCAGCTCGGGCTGACGCAGCCGGCCGTCACCCAGCAGCTGCGCCAGCTTCAGGATCTCGCAGGCCTGCCGCTGGTGCAGCGAACCGGCGACGGCATGCTGCTGACCGGGGCCGGCAAGGAGGTGCTTGCGCTCGCCGAGCGCGTCGAGGCCGCAATCGCCGACTGCCAGGGCGCCCTCGACCTGCTTGCCGGGCGAACCGGCGGCACGGTGCATCTCGGCGCGGTCTCGACCGCGAAATATTTCGTGCCGCACGCGATCGCGGCATTCTCGAAGCGGCATCCGAAGATCGAGATCAAGCTCACCATCGGCAATCGCGAGGAGATCCGCGAGGCCATGCACGGCTACGACCTCGACTTCGCGGTGATGGGTCGGCCACCGGCCGACGTCAGCGTTGACGTCCGCCAGCTCGGGCGCAATCCGCACATCATCGTCGCCCGCAAGGGGCACTGGCTGGAGAAGGATTCCGGCCTCAGCCTGACCGACCTCGTGCACGAGACCTTCCTCACCCGCGAGCCGGGATCGGGCACGCGGACGCTGATGGAGGGCATGTTCCAGAAGTCGGATCTCGAGCCGATCATCGGCATGGAGATGAGCAGCAACGAGACCATCAAGCAGGCCGTGATCGCAGGCCTCGGCATCGCCTTCATCTCGGCCCACACCGTAGCCCACGAGCTCACCGAGGGTCGGCTCATCGTGCTCGATGTCGCAGGTCTGCCGATCGTGCGGCAATGGTACGTGATCCGCCGCAGCGACAAGGTGCTGCTGCCGCCGGCGCAGGCAATGTTCGATTTTCTGGGGTCGGAGGGGTCGAACTATCTGCCCGACGTGCCCGAACTCGGCGCGCGATAGGCGGGAGGCCGTCAGCCCATCAGCTTCATCGCGACCGTTGCCGCCAGAATGATGATGATCTGGAGCAGACGCTCCGTCGTGAAGATGCGGTTGAAGGTGGTCATCGCTTGCCCCGGCCGAATTGGGATGTCTCGGTCCCGGCGTTGCTAGCACATGCGGGCACCGAGATAACTCCGTAGTCGCCACGGGCCCTTGCCGGGCGGCCCCATCGCCAATCAGGCCGCGAGCGGCGCAGTGTGATCCATGCGCGCGGCGAAATAGGCTTCCAGCTCCAACAGCGCCCGTGCTTCCCAATCCCTCGCCTGCTCGAGCAGCGACCAGCTCTGGCCCGGGCGGAATGCAGCGGTCTGGCGGTAGAGCGATGCGATACCGCGATAGCGGCGCACGTTCTCCAAGATCGCGTGACCACTGGTTTGGCCGTTCATGTCCGAAAACTCCCTCGTCAGTTCCGGGGAAGAAATTGCGGCCAAATCTTTTTCGAAAAGTTAGCGCGGCGCGGCAAGCGCGCGGATGGTTGACGGACTGTTGCGCGCGCGCAACGCGCGCGGCCGCGCGAGGCCGATTTATTGCGAATTCGTTGCCGCGCTCTCGCTCCGCCGCTTCAACCCGCCGCGGCTGATCATCGCCATCGTGTCGCGGCAGAGATCGGCGAGGCCGATCAGCAGCACGGCGAGCAGGCAGAACTGGTTGATGGAATCGGTATGCGCGCTGGTCAGCGAATTGAACTCGAAGACAGGCTGCATGAACGCCCACCACACCAGCGGGACGGCGAGCAGCGCGGCAAACGCCGCCGCCGGCGTGCCCGCGACAATTCCGAGCACGAACAGGCCGGGCAGGAACGCCGCGAAATAGAGTTTTGCGCCGAGCGCGACACAGATGCCCTGAAGCGCCGCCGACATCGCGACAACGACAAATCCGAGCAGAAACGCCTGCCACGACCATGGCCGTACCCGCGGTACGCCAAACAGTCCCGCACGCCTCATCAGCCTCCCCCTGCCGCCCGTTAACCAGGCCCGCTTGCGACCAAAGTACTACAGAAGCAGCGAAATCGCGAGATGGAAATTGCATCCGGGCCGGCTTGGTAAACGGGCCGCAGCGCACAATTTGCGGCCACTACTCGATGGCGGCATAGAGCAGCCCCGCCACCGGCAGCGCGAGGCCGATGGTCGATGCCAGCATCCAGCCGCCCTGCGCGAAGGCCCAGGCGCCGACCGCCGAGCCTGCGGCAGCGGCGCTGAAGAACGTCGCCATGTACAGGCCGTTGAGGCGGCTGCGGTGCTCATGCCCCAGCGCGAAGATGGCGCGGAAGCCCAGCACCAGATTGCCCTGCACGCCGAAATCGATCGCGATGGCGGCAACGACCAGGCAGGCCAGATTGAGCATCGAACCGGCCGCGCCGATATGCGTGATCAGGAAGCCCCCGGCAACCAGGAGCATCGCGACCAGGGTCGCGACGCGGCTATGGCCGCGATCGGCGAGCCGCCCCGCGATCGGAGCCGCGAACACGCCGGCGACACCGGCGAGCGCGAACAGCGCGATGCCGCGCTGGGTGAAGCCGAACTCGCTGGCGAGCAGCAGCGGCGTCACCGTCCAGAACAGGCTGAAGGCGCCGAACAGGCTGGCCTGGTAGAGCGCGCGACGCCGCAGCAGCGGCGTGGTCCGCACCAGATCCGGCATCGACAGCAGCAACTCGCCATAATGCATGCGCGCGACCGGCTTGCGCTTCGGCAGCGTCATCCAGAGCACGGCTGCGAGCACGATCATCAGCGCGGCCGAACAGAAGAACACCGCGTGCCACGACAGCACTGCCGTGACGAAGCTCGACACCGGCCGCGCCAGCATGATGCCCAGCATCAGGCCGGTCGAGACGTTGCCGACGACGCGGCCGCGGATGGCTGCCGGCGCAAGATGCGCCGCATAGGGCATGATGATCTGCACCGCGACCGAGCCGAGCCCGATGAACAGCGCGGCGATCAGGAACGGCAGCGCATGGGATGCGAACCCTGCTGCGAGCAGGGCCGCCGCGCCGAGCATGATGACGGAGCAGATCAAAGCGCGGTTCTCGACGAGGTCGCCGAGCGGCACGATGAAGAGAAGCCCCACGCCGTAACCGATCTGCGTCATGGTGACGATCAGCCCCGCCGCTTCATGCGACAGGCCGAGCGCGGCGCTGATCGGCGCGATCAGCGGCTGGGCGTAATAGATGTTGGCGGCGACCATGCCGCAGGCCGCGGCAAGCACGAAGGTCAGTCGCTGCGACACCGCAGCCGGATCCGGCGCGGTCTCGATCGTGGCATTCATCGTCATTCACACGGTCTCCAGACATAGGAAACGCTTGTTTCCTAATATGACAAATAATTCAGGCGAGTAGCTTCATCGCGACGGCAACCAGGCGCTTGCCGTCGAGCGACAGGCGCGCCTTGCCGACGACGCGCAGACCCTGCGTGATACAGATCATCAGACGCGCGGTGTCGTCGGCGGCGACATGGCGGGGAATCGAGCCGTCGGCCTGCCCCTCGCGAATGAGGCCGGCGATGAAGCCTTCGTTGGTCTCGAGCCGCGCGCTGACGAGGGCGGCGACCACCGGATCGACCGCGGACAATTCGACCGCACTGCCGACCACGAGGCAGCCGCGCCGCCCCTCGCTGCCCTGGGAATGCTCCACATAGGAGAGCAGCAGGTTGCGCAGCCGCTCGCGGCCATTGGCGCCTTGCGCTGCGGCACTGCGCGTCTCCTCCTGGCGCAACGCGACGTAGCGCTCGAAGGCGGCGAGAAACACCGCATGCTTGTCGCGAAACGCCTTGTAGACGCTGCCGGTCGCCAGCCGCATCGCCGCGGTGAGATCGCCGATCGAGGTGGCATGATAACCGCGCTCGGAGAACACGCGGACGGCCCTGTCGAGCGCAGTGTCCATGTCGAATTCCCGGGGACGTCCGGGCGGACGGGCAATTGGCTGGGATTTGCGGGCGGCTTTTTGCATTGCGGGATAATAGGGAATGATTGTTTCCGAATAAAGACACTTGGTCGTGATGGGGTGGATGCGGCTGAAACATGGGTGGCCAAGGCTCGTGTCCCGGACGCGCTGCAACGCTCTTTAGCGTTGCTGCGCAGAGCCGGGACCTAGAAGGCGACACGGTACAATGCGGCGACATGGGCCCCGGCTCTGCAGCGCACCGCTGAAGGAGCCCTGCGCTGCGTCCGGGGCACGGGAGAGAGCCGTGCTGCACGCTCTCTCGAGATCGTCTTTTGCGAGCGCGGCGCACTCGTAGGATGGGTAGAGCGAAAGCGAAACCCATCGCGCTCTCGTCCGCACCGGAGCATGATGGGTTTCGCAAGGGCTCTACCCATCCTACGGCCCCGCAGATACACCTTCTTATCCTCGCGGCGGATTTCGCCCGAGCTTTGCCTGGTCGCTACTCTCTTGCCGCCCTCTTGATCCAAGAGGGCGCAGGGAAGGCCGGGTGCCGACTGGCACCCGCGGTCCGCTGCGCGAAAAGCACACGCAGGAAAACCGCACAGCAGCATACAGGTGTCGCCGATCACTCGGCCTTCCCTGCGCGATGGTCGGACGGCTTATGCCGTGCTCTCCCGGGAGCCGAACTTTCCTTCTGGCCTCCCTCGCCTCGCGAATTGACGATGCCGTCCGCCCGGTTGGGCTCGCGCGCATCTCCGCAAAAGGCTTGACCGTAGCAACGACGGCCAAGACCACACGGTTTTGCCGCACGCATCAGCGCCGCTCGTCCGCACGCGGCCACGGGCTCACAGGGACTACCCGCCCTGCCCGCGCCTCTCGCGCACGACGCTGCCGCGTCCACCGCAACCCGGCTCCCATATCGTGACGACGTACGATCGCCCCTCAAGGATGAGCCGGGATGAGCGACACATACGTCATTTCCGAAATTCGGTAAAGCGGAATATTTTTACCCGTAGGGATTGACAGGTCTACCGGTGTTTTGCCCGACGGGCTACGCCTCACCCCTTCCGCACCGCCGATCCGTCCGCCATCCTCGTCACCCCCTTACGCTCGACAATCATCCCATAAGCCTGCGGCTGGCGGTGAACATCGAAATTGAACGTGGTGCGCTTGTAGGAATTGCAGAGATCGAGATCGCAGCGGGCGAGCGCGATCTCGTCGCCCTTGGTCGTGCATCGCGCGATGATCTCGCCCGAGGGCGCGATGATGCAGCTGCCGCCGATGTGGTCGACGCCCTCCTCGATACCGGCCTTGGCGACGCCGACCACGAAGGTGCCGTTCTGGTAGGCGCCGGCCTGCATCACGAGGTGATTGTGGAACAGCGAGAGATCGTCATGCTCGGGCGCGGGCGGATTGTGCACCGGCGTGTTGTAGCCGATCATCACCATCTCGACGCCCTGCAGGCCCATCACCCGGTAGGTCTCGCTCCAGCGACGATCATTGCAGATCGCCATCCCCATCACGCCGCCAAAAGCCTCGGTCACGCCGAAGCCTTCGCCGGGCTCGAAATAGCGCTTCTCCAGATGCTGGAATTTGCGCCACGGCTCATGCTCGGCATGGCCGGGCAAATGGACCTTACGATATCTGGCGACGATCGCGCCGCTTCTATCGACCAGAATGGAAGCGTTGTAGCGCCTGACAATTCCGGCCTCGACCGTCAGCTCGGCGTAGCCAAGGTAAAATCCGATACCGATCTCGCGGGCGAGATCGAACAGCGCCCGCGTCTCCGGTCCTGGCATCTCGCGCTCGAAAAAGCTGTCGATCTCGGCCTGATCGTCAAAGTACCAGCGCGGAAAGAACGTGGTCAGCGCGAGCTCGGGATAGACGATCAGGTCGCAGCCGTTGGCCTTCGCCTGGCGCATCAACGCCATCAGCCGCGCCACGACCTCGGTTCTCGTCTCACGCCTCGCGATCGGGCCAAGCTGGCCGGCCGCGACGTTCACAAATCTTGCCACGCGTCTGCCCTTCATTCGCTTGTCGATGGCGCACAATCAAATTCCGTGCCTCTCTGGCCCGTAGAGACCGCGCGGGAGCCTAATGCGAGGCGCTTGCGTTGCCAATCTGCAACGGTTCCCCGCCGTCTGAAGCCGGACAAAACAAACTCCCATTCCGGCCACGAACCGCTCTCACAAGGCCGTGACAAGCCAGGAACTGCCAAGGGAACGACGATGCGTGCACAACGCGTTTGGAAAGTGAATGGGGTTGCCAACATCGGGCACCTCCAATCCAGACTGGACGACCTCAACAAGCGTCTCGGTCAGCTCGAAAGCCAGCATCCAGACAGCTGGAAGGTCGAAGACCTGAAATCGAACGCGCTCAACCTGTCGCGCGAGATCGACGACATTCGCTGCGCCGAGGCGACGGCGGCGCTGAGCGAGCTGCTGCGAAAGTAGTTACGCCTCGCCGATTCGAGGTGCGTAGGATGGGTAGAGCGATAGCGAAACCCATCGCGGCTCGCGAGGGGCGCAAAGGCGATGGGTTTCGCAAGGTCTCTACCCATCCTACGGACCGGCGATTCGCTCGTCGCGTGAGGAACCAACCCCGCGCACCGCCATTTTCCTGGGAGCATGGAGCAAAATCATGACCAGGCACCTGACGCGAGCCCATCTCGCGCGCGGCGTGGCCGGCGCGGTATCCACGCTGGTCCTGTGCGCGACGGCGGCATTCACCATCGCGCGCCACTTTGCGCTTTGAAGGATTTGGCGCTGTGAGGGTTTTCGCATGACGTCCGACCCCGAGGAATCGGTGAGGCTGCAAGGCTACGGCGAGATGACGTTGCGCACGGCCATCACCACGATGATGCTGCTTGCGCCGCGCGAGCGAGCGGACGCCGCGATCTTCCGCGTCCGCGACGGCGTGCGACTGGCCTCGAGCGAGATCGCCGAACTCGCGTCGAATTGGGGTATCGAGCCGACCGGTGATTTGCGATCGCCGAGACTCGCCCCGGATCAGCACTGGCCGGAGATCGTTCGCGGCATGGTGCGCGAAGCCCCGTTGCCGTCGCTGGTCGTGGCGTTCATGCTCGGTGTGCTGGTGGCGAGGCGGTAGTCTCGCGACAACCGCCGGCTACGGCACGACTGATTACTTCTGCTCGTTTGCGCGCATGTCTTCAGCATAAGGACGCAACGCCTCGGACATGTCGTCGAGGCGTTTCTGCCACTCAGCGCCCGTCAGGAAAGCGATCACCGGCTCGTCGCCGGGCGAATTCGTCAAGTACTCGGGATTGCGCAAACCTTCGGCAATTCCGGCTTCCAGCTTCTTGACGATGTCGTCCGGAACGCCCTTCGGGACCGCGAAGCCGCGTTCTGCCGTCGTCGTGACTGGAAAGCCCACTTCCTCCGCTGTCGGAACGTCGGGCAGCACCGGAAAGCGCTTCTTGGACAGGATCGCGATGACGCGAAGTGGCCCCTTGTTGGTACCATGCAATTCGGGAATCTCGCTGAGCGTGACCATCCCGACTTCCAGATGCCCGCCCAACAGATCGGTCCGCTGCGCGGCCGTTCCTCTGTAAGAGATTTCGTTGGGCTCGACCTTCGCGGCTGCCGCCAGCATGCGAATGGCCAGATGACCATTCGTGCCGACACCGTTGTGACCAAATGTCACCGAGCCGGGCTTGCTGCGAAGTGCGGCGATGACATCCGGCAGATTCTTGAATCTGCTGTCCGCGGGAACCACCATGACGTTCGGATCTTCAACGATCCGTGCGACCAACCGGATTTCATCCGTGGTGTATTGGGTTTTGCGTGTCATCGGCAGAAAGTTGTAGCCCGGCACGTTGACGACGCCGATCGAATAGGCATCGGGCGCGGCGCGCGCGATCGAGGCAAACGCGATCTCGCCACCGGCGCCAGGCTTGTTCAGGACGACAAACTTCGCCTTGCCGCCGAGCGCGCGCTCGACGAAGGGCAGAAGTTTGCGAGCCATGACATCGGTACCGCCGCCGGGCGCAAAGCCGACGACGACTTCGATCGGCTTGTCTTCCGGCCACGCGGCCCATGCTGGCCCAGAAACAACGAAGCCGAGAGCTGCAACGAGCGCGATGATTTTCTTATTCATGATTTCCAGCCCTGCTTCTTGTTGTTGGCCGATTGCGCTGCTTGAAGCTGCGATCAACTGCAGGTTCATCTAATCGTCGGTCTGACCGGATGGCAACCGATCGTCCCGAGCGCGAGCGTTTGACGAGCTCTGGCGGCTTTCGAGGCAGTTGCGGAAGCGTCAGAGGAGTGTGGGAGCCGCGCCTGGCGGCGCTTCTGACTGGCTCGCTCGTGGCGAGACGGTAATTCTCGGACCTACCGTACAGCGCCGGATCAGGGATGCCGGCGAAAAAAAAGCCATGCCGCTGCGGCACACGCCTCTGCCCGGCCAAATCGGCCGTGGACCCGCCACCAAAATCGTTGCAGAAAGGCGCTCCCGAGGCGCCGGCGGCCGGTCCGCCAAGCCTCTGGAAGACGTCAATTTTTGGAAGAATGGTCGGAGTGGCAGGATTCGAACCTGCGACCCCTGCGTCCCGAACGCAGTGCTCTACCGGGCTGAGCCACACTCCGACAAGAAGGCGGCTTATAGCGGTGGGTTCGGCGCACCGCAAGCGGCCGGCATGAGGAATTTTATCCCTGTGAAAACGGGTCTTGAAACGCTGATTTTACCGGCCGGCGAGGCCGGCGCGGAAGCTGCCGCCCGGACATTGGCCGCCGGCGGGCTGGTCGCGTTCCCGACCGAGACGGTCTACGGGCTCGGGGCGGACGCCGGAAATGCTGGCGCGATCGCCCATCTTTACGCCGCCAAGGGGCGGCCGGCCTTCAATCCGCTGATCGCGCATGTCGCGGACCTCGCGGCCGCGCGGCGGATCGGCCGATTCGACGCGTGCGCTGTGAGCCTTGCGGAGGCGTTCTGGCCGGGGCCGCTGACGCTGGTGGTGCCGAAGGCGGACAACTGCCCGGTGGCGGAGCTGGCTACGGCCGGGCTCGACACGGTCGCGATCCGCATCCCCGCCCATCCGGTGGCGCAGGCGATCCTGCGCGCCTTTGGCGGGGCGGTGGTGGCGCCGTCCGCCAACATCTCCGGCCACGTCTCGCCGACGCTGGCCGCCCATGTCGAAAGCGACCTTGCGGGGCGGATCGACCTGATCGTCGACGGCGGGCCTGTGACGGTCGGCGTCGAATCGACCATCGTCGGCTGCTTCGACGCGCCGATGCTGCTGCGGCCCGGCGGGCTCTCGCGCGAGCGGATCGAGGCCGTGCTCGGTGCGCCGCTGGCGCGGCCGCCCGTGGAAGCCGACAGCAACGACAGCCAGCCGCTCGCCCCGGGCATGCTGGCCTCGCATTACGCGCCGCGCGCCAATGTGCGGCTCAATGCGCAGGACGTTGCGCCGGACGAAGCGCTGCTGGCGTTCGGGCCCGCGCGCCTGCCCGGCTTAGAGGCCGCCGCCGCTGTCATGAATTTGTCGCCCGCCGGTGATCTCGATGAAGCCGCCGCCAATCTGTTCGGCTATCTTCGCGCCCTCGATGCGAGGGGGCTGCGAGCGATCGCGGTGATGGCGATCCCCGAAGACGATTTGGGCGAAGCGATCAATGACCGGCTGCGCCGGGCTGCGGTCGCCCGATAAGAAGCTTGAGAAGAGACACGAGCATGAACGTCAATCAATCCGCCACCCCGCTGCTTGCGCCCGAGCTGATCGAACAATTCCGCAAGATCGTCGGCGAGAAGCATGCGATCACCGATGCGGCGGACATCGAGGCCTATGTCACCGAGGAGCGCAATCTGTTCCACGGCCGCTCGCCGCTGGTGCTGCGCCCCGGCTCGACCGCGGAAGTCGCCGCGATCTGCAAGCTCGCCTCCGCGCACAAAATCGCGGTGGTGCCGCAGGGCGGCAACACCGGCCTCGTCGGCGGCCAGACCCCGCACAATGGCGAGGTGGTGGTGTCGCTGCGGCGGCTGGACAAGATCCGCGAGGTCGACGTCGCCTCCAACACCATGACTTGCGAGGCCGGCGTGGTGCTGCAGATCGCGCAGCAGAAGGCCGCGGACGTGGACCGGCTGTTTCCGCTGTCGCTGGGCGCCGAAGGGAGCTGCACCATCGGCGGCAATCTTTCGACCAATGCCGGCGGCACGGCCGCGCTCGCCTATGGCGTCGCGCGCGAGATGGCGCTGGGGCTCGAGGTGGTCCTCGCCGACGGACGCGTGCTCAACGCGCTGTCGAAGCTGAAGAAAGACAACACCGGGTACAATTTGCACAATCTCTTCATCGGCGCGGAAGGCACGCTCGGCATCATCACGGCAGCGACGCTGAAACTGTTTCCGAAGCCACGGGCGGTCGAGACCGCCTTCGTCGGGCTGAAATCGCCGGACGCGGCCTTGAGGCTGCTGGCGATCGCGCAAAGCGAAGCCGCGAACGCGCTGACGAGCTTCGAGCTGCTCTCGGAGATGGCGGTCGACTTTTCGATCCGCCACGGCATCGACGTGCGCGATCCGCTTGAAGCCAAGCATCCCTGGTACGTGCTGATGGAATTGTCCTCACCCGGCGACGACGCCCGCACGCCGCTGGAGACGATCCTCGGTCGCGCCATGGAGGACGAGATCGTCGACGATGCCGTGATCGCGGCCAATCTCAGCCAGCGCGCCGGCTTCTGGAAGCTGCGCGACGAGATGTCGTCGGCGCAAAAGCCGGAGGGCGGCTCGATCAAGCACGACATCTCCGTGCCGGTCGCCACTGTCCCCGCCTTCATCGCCGAGGCCGACGCCGCCGTGGTCAAACTGATCCCCGGCGCGCGGCCGGTGCCGTTCGGCCATCTCGGCGACGGCAATCTGCACTACAATGTCAGTCAGCCTATCGGCGCCGACACCGCGGATTATTTGGCGCGCTGGCACGAGATGAACGCGGTGGTGTTCGAAATCGTGCTGCGCATGGGCGGCTCGATCTCGGCCGAGCACGGCATCGGCGTGCTCAAGCGCGATGAGCTGCCTGATGTGAAAGACAAGACCGCAATCGAGCTGATGCGACAGCTCAAGGCGATGCTCGATCCGCTTGGAATCATGAACCCGGGAAAAGTGCTGTGAGTGCGCTCAAGATCGACGCGATCACCGACGCTGATGTCGCGCCGGTGGTCGCGCTGTGGCAGCGCTGCGGCCTGACGCGGGCCTGGAACGATCCGCATGCCGACATCGCGCTGGCGCGGCGGCGCGACAATTCCACCATCCTGGTCGGACGCGACAGCGGCGCGATCGTGGCGACCGTCATGGTCGGCCATGATGGCCATCGCGGCTGGGTCTATTACGTTGCGGTCGATCCTGATGGCCGCAAGCGCGGCCATGGCCGCGTCATCATGGCCGCCGCCGAGGACTGGCTGCGCGCCGCTGGAATTCTGAAGCTCCAGCTTCTGGTCCGCCGCGGGAACGAACAGGCCAATGCGTTCTACCAGTCGCTGGGTTTCGAGGAGTCGACCTCGGTGATGTTCCAGAAATGGCTCGACGGCCTCGAGGCTACTGCTTAGTTGCTCGGCAATAGGAGAACCGATCGTAAATTGACGTTGGTCGCCACACCAAAAGGGAGATATGTATTTACACGCAAAGATTGCAACTACTAAAGTGACTTTATTTAGCATTTACAATTTTGGAGAGATTACTTTGAATATCGTCAATGTGGCGAATTGGTCCCAATTGAATGAAGAACTCTTTTCAGAAACTTGGGATCCTAAACTAAAGCGGTACCGATCGACGTTCGCCTACCGTGGCCTTAACGTTCATACCTATCGTTTGGAGAACGGGCTTACGCGCCTTGGAACCCCGTATGACGGGCTGGAGAAAAATCTCATCAAGCAATTCAAGAAGTATGCACATAGCCACGTCACTGAGCGAAGCAGCGAATGGCACTGGATCAGCGTCGCCCAGCATCATGGTCTACCGACCAGACTTCTCGATTGGACCTATTCGCCATTTGTCGCTCTCCATTTCGCTACCAACTCGATAGATGACTTCTCAAGCGATTCGGCAGTCTGGAAAGTCAACTACGCGCAGGTCCATGACCTATTGCAGGACGAACATCGTACTATTCTGAAAGATTTCGGCTCGACGATATTCTCCATTGAGGCACTCGCAGAAAGCATTGAAAATTTGGAGGTGCTCGATTCCAAACACAATGAAATGATGGGTACAGATATCGCGGTTTTCTTTGAGCCACCAGCGATCGACGATCGCATCGTCAATCAATTCGCGTATTTCTCGGCTCTAAGCGATCCAAAACTCTCAATGGATGACTGGTTGTCAAGACCACTGATTGCCGGAAAGGTAGATGCAAAGAAGATCATCATCCCCGCCGCGTTGAAATGGGAGATACGAGACAAGCTGGACCAATCAAATATTAACGAACGGGTCTTGATGACTGGCTTGGATGGTCTTTGTGCGTGGCTGAGGCGCCATTACAAGCCAGTACCCTAGTTGGGAATTTCGCCTTGGCTAATATTGCGTCTTCTGTTGAGGATCGGACCAACTATCTCTAGTCTGTCGCCAACCAAGAACCAGGAGACGCGCCCATGTCCGCTTCGCGCGACGACGAATTCGGCTTTGCGCCCGACTATGATGCCCCCGTCCCCTATATGCAGCGCACGCGGGACTATTACGCCGCGATCGGCTACACCACGGCGTATCGCTGGGCCCATTACACCGAGGCGCCGTTCCAGCCGCTGAAGAAGCCGCTCTCGCAGTCGCGCGTCACCATCATCACCACGGCCGCGCCCTACGATCCGGCCAAGGGCGACCAGGGGCCGGGCGCGGCGTATAATGGCGGCGCGAAATTCTACCAGGTCTATGACGGCGACACGGCGAAGCCGCACGACCTTCGCATCTCCCATATCGGCTACGACCGCAAGCACACCTCGGCCACCGACAACGGCACCTGGTTTCCGCTGCCGCAGCTTTTGAAGGCGAGCGCTGCGGGCCGCATCGGCGAGGCGGCCCCACGCTTCTTCGGCGCGCCGACCAATCGCAGCCATCGCGTCACGCTCGACACCGACGCGCCGGAAATTCTGGCGCGGGCCGTCGCGGACAAGGTCGACGTCGCGGTGCTGGTGCCGAACTGCCCGGTCTGCCACCAGACCACCGCTTTGGTCGCGCGGCATCTCGAGGCCAACGGCATTGCGACCGTGATCATGGGCTGCGCCAAGGACATCATCGAGCACGCCGCCGTGCCGCGCTTCTTGTTCTCGGATTTCCCGCTCGGCAATTCCGCCGGCAAGCCGCATGACCTCGCCTCGCAGGCGCAGACGCTCGAACTGGCGCTCAAATTGCTGGAGACCGCGAGTGGCCCGCAGACCACGATGCAGTCGCCGCTGCGCTGGAGCGAGGACGCCTCCTGGAAGCTCGACTACAACAACGTCGCGCAGCTCAGCCCTGAAGAGCTGGCGCGCCGCCGCGCCGAATTCGACAAGCAGAAGGAGATCGCCCGCGGCAACCGCGCCGCCTGACGTCCTCCGACAACCAAAACAAAAAGGGAGAGCGACGTGACGCGACCGTTCGAGGGCGTGAAGATTTTGGACTTCACGCAGGTGCTGGCCGGCCCTTATGCCAGCTACCAGCTCGCATTGCTGGGCGCCGATGTCATCAAGGTCGAACGCCGCGAGGGCGAGGACATGCGCCGCACGCCGCTGTCGCGCGAATGGGCCGAGCGCGGTCTGGCGCCGGCATTCCAGGCCATCAACGGCAACAAGCGCAGCCTGACGCTCGACCTGCAAAAGCCCGATGCGATCGCGATCGTGAAGAAGCTCGCGAGCCAGGTCGACGTGGTCATGGAGAATTTCCGTCCCGGCGTGATGGACAAGCTCGGCATCGGCTATGAGGCGCTGTCCGCGATCAATCCAAAACTGGTCTATTGCGCGGTATCAGGCTTCGGCCAGACCGGGCCCGACCGGCTGCGTCCCGGCTATGACGGCAAGATGCAGGCGCTGTCGGGCATCATGGCGATCACGGGCCACCCCGAAACGGGCCCGACGCGCGCGGGTTTTGCGGTGTGCGACGTGCTCTCGGGCGCGACCGCTGCGTTCGGCGTGTCGAGCGCGCTGTACCAGCGCGACCGCACCGGCAAGGGCCAGCTCATCGACGTCTCCATGCTGGAGGCAACGATGGCGTTTCTGTCGGGCCAGATCGCGGACTGGTCGGTCGCGGGCCATCGCCAGCAGCTGTCGGGCAACCAGGCGGTGAGCCGCAGGACCACGGCGAACTTGTTCAGATGCGGCGACGGCCACATCCTGCTCGCCGTCAACAACGAGAAGCAGTATCGCGCGCTGATGTCCGCGCTCGGCCGCGAGGACATCCTCACCGATCCGCGTTTCGCCGATTGGTTCGCGCGCAACGAGAACGAGCCGGCCCTGCGCGCCATCATTGAGGAGGCGCTCGCGGCGAGACCCGCGCGCGAATGGGAGACGATTCTGGAAGATGCCGGCGCGCCCTGCGCCAGCATCTGGAAGGTTGAGGAGGTGATCGACCATCCGCAGATCAAGGCGCGCGGTGCGATCCAGGAGCTGGACACGCCCTACGGCCGCCTGCGCTTTGCCGGCAGCGGCTTCAAGCTCGCGCATGGCGGCGGCCGGTTGGACCGGATGGCGCCGGAGCTGGGGGCGGATACGGACGCGGTGCTGGGCGAGCTGGGGTTCGATGCGGCGGAGATCGCGAGGTTAAGGGCAAGGGAGATTGTGTAAGGCGGCGGCTAACATTCAGTGTCGTCCCGGCGAAGGCCGGGACCGATAACCACAAGATTGAGTTTGGCGAAGACTGCCCACGACCATCTCGGTCCACAACTCTCCCTGGGGGTATGGGTCCCGGCCTTCGCCGGGACGACACAGAGTAAATGGCACCAGCTGGCCTAGAACAACGATCCCTGCCCGTCATCTGACGACGGAGCAGCAACCTTTCGCACCGCCTTTTTGGGCTTCGCGGCATCCGCCTCCGCCTCGATCTCCTCCGCGCTGATCGGCAACAGCAACTGCTCGTCATCATTGGCGACGCGGTTGACGCGGGTGGAGACCGGGTGCCAGGCGAATTCGCCGAGGCGCGGGGCGGTCAGCAGCGGCAACACGGCATCGACGTCATCGCTGCTTCTGTCGAGCCAGCGCTCGAAATCGCGCGGGCTGATGGTGACGGGCACGCGGTCATGCAGCGTGGCGAGATCCTCACCCGCCGCCGCTGCCGTGACGATCGCGACGGTGTCGACCTCCTCGCCGTTCGGCCCGGCCCAGGTCTCGAACAATGCGGCAAAGCCGAGCGGCTCGCCGTCGGCGCGATGGATGAAGAAGGGCTGCTTGCGGCCCCCCTCCGTCTTCCATTCGTAATAGCCGTCGGCCGGGATCAGGCCGCGCCGCCGGCGAATCGCGCGTTTGAACGCGGGTTTCTCCAGCACCGTCTCGGAGCGGGCGTTGATCAGGAGCGTAAATCCCTTGGGATCCTTGACCCAACCCGGCAACAGGCCCCAGCGCATCAGGCGAAAATGCCGCGCGCCGTTCTCGAGCAACACGACCGGAATCGGTTGCGTTGGGGCCACATTGTACCGAGGCGGGAAGTTCGGCTGCTCGATGTAGCCAAACAGTTGCCGCAAAGCCGCGGGGGCCGAAGTTATGACGAAGCGTCCACACATCCTTGGGCGTCTATATAGGGTCCGTTCAGGTCCTTTTAACCCCGAACGTTAACACTGCGGCAGATGAGCTCAACGGTCTCCCAGCCGGCGCGAATGCATGGACAGACGGGCCCCGGGTCCGATGGCTGGGCCGAGCGGCTGCGCGTGGCCAATATCAACCCGCGGACCGGGCTTGCCACCGACTATCTCAACCATTTCAATGAAGCCGTGATGCTGCTGGAAATGGTCCCGGACATGCCGGAATGCGCTGAAGATTTTTTGACCTGGTCGCCGCTGTCCTATGCCGAGCATTTCACGGCCTCGAACTTCAAGGCGCGGGACCTGGCGATCGAGGCCTACGAGACGGCCGACCCGAACGTGCGCGCCCAGTTCGACCACCTCGCCGACACCATGACCTCGATCCTCACAGCAGTCGGCTCGGCCATGCGCGAGGTCGAGAAGGACACGACCCGCGTTCGTCTCGCCGAGCAGGCCGCCCTCTGGGTCAAGCCGCTGATCGCGGCCTGTGGCGGCATCATCAATGGCGGCGCGGAAGCCGACGTCGACACCATCATGGCGAACTGAGCCCAAGTACTTGAAGTCAAGTAGGTGAAGATATGCCTGCGGTCGTCCAGCCCACCCGTCCCCAGATCGCGGTCAGTGGCGCGATTTTTCGTGACGGCAAGGTGCTTCTGACCCGCCGCGCGCGCTCGCCAGCAAAGGGGTTCTATTCGCTGCCCGGCGGCCGGGTCGAGTTCGGCGAATCGCTGCACCAGGCGCTGGCGCGCGAGATCGACGAGGAGACCGGGCTCGAGATCGACATCATCGGCCTCGCCGGCTGGCGCGAAGTGCTGCCGGCCGCGGCCGGCGCCGGCCATTATTTGATCATGTCCTTTGCCGCCCACTGGGTGGCCCGGGAGCCGGTGCTCAACGACGAGCTCGACGATTACCGCTGGATCGCCCCGGATGCCCTGGCGAGCCTCGGCGACCTCAAGCTGACCGGGGGGCTGGAAGAGGTCATCCAGTCCGCCGCGCGGCTCGCCTTGCGTCCCCAGCCATGACGAGGCATACACCCCGCCGATGTCCACGCGATTTCTGGCTATTTTTGCCCTGATTCTCGCCTGCGCCTCCGTGCCCACGAGGGCCCAGGACGGAGCAGCGCCGTTTGACGGCGATTTGCAGCGGCTGGCCGAGATTCTCGGCGGGCTGCATTACCTGCGCGGCATCTGCGGGTCCAACGAGGGCAACAAATGGCGCAGCGAGATGCAGGCGCTGATCGATGCCGAAACCCCCGCGGGCGAGCGCCGCACGCGCATGATCGCCGGCTTCAACCGCGGCTATAACGGTTTTCAGCAGACCTACCGGAGCTGCACGCCGGCCGCGACGGTGGCGATCCGCCGCTACATCGAGGAAGGCTCGAAGATCTCGCGGGATCTTACGGCGCGTTACGCGAACTAGGTGCCTCCCTACATGGTTCGAGACGCGCGCGAAGAGCGCGCTCCTCACCATGAGGAGAGGGCTGTGGAACGCCACAACGGAACTCTGTCATCGTCTTTGTACACAGCCATTAACCGTTCCTAAAGATGTGGCCTAGCGGGCCTTAATGCGCGTGCTACACCTCTGACACAGCGCATCGCCGTGGATCGCGCCCCAGCCCTGATCGAGTTTCATGAGCCATCCAGTGTCTTACGCTCCCGCCCGCGCGCCGCTGCCCGATCACGAGCAGAAACAGGCCGCACTGAGCTATCTCAACGAGGCCTGGGCCGAAGCGCGCCATGACGGCGTCGACGGCGACTGCCTGGCGCAGGCGAGCCTGTTTGCGGCCCTTGCCGAGCTCGTCGGCACCTATGGCGAGGACGCGGTGGCGAAGTTCGTCGAAGGCTTTCCCGGCCGCATCCGCAACGGCGAATTCTCGGTCGACATTTCCAGACAGTAAGCACCGTCGCGAAGTCTGCCATGTCTTATCGCACGGAAGCCTCTTCGCTCGCACAAGCATTCATCTTGCGCCAGCCGGGAGATGTTCCCGCTGCGATCGGGAATGCGCGCCTTTAATCCGTTTCGATCGGCAGCGCCGGATCCCTTGCCCACTCGCCCATCGAGGCGTCGTACAGCGTCAGCTTGTCGTAGCCGAGCTGCGTCAGCAGCAGCAGGTCGATCGTCGCCGAGATGCCGCCGCCGCAATACAGGATCACGTTCTTGTCGCGGGTGACGCCTTGGGCTGCGAATTTTGCTCCGGCATCGGCGAGCGTCGTCAGCGTCTTGTCGGCATTGGTGAGCGTTGCCGCTGATACGTTGACGCTGCCGGGAACACGACCGGGACGGCCGTAGCGGCTCGGCTCGAGGCCCTGATGAAATTGCGGCCCGAGCGCGTTGACGATCACGGTCGAGGGATCGCCGATCCGCGCCTTCACAACATCCTTGTCGACGAAGAGGCCCGCGCGCGGCACGGCCGTGAAGGTCGTGGCCGGGTAGCCCCTCGGTGCGCCGGTCTCGATCGGCCGCCCCTCGGCTTTCCACTTGTCAAAACCGCCATCGAGCACCTGCGCATCGACGCCGAGCGAGCGCAGCATCCACCAGAACCGCGTCGCCCACATCATCGTGCCGATGCTGTAGAGCACGATGGTCTTGCGCGCATCGAGGCCGTGGCGGCCGAATGCGGCCTCCAACTGGGCCACATCAGGCATCATGAAGAATTGGTACGCGGAGGCGTCGGAGAACTCGCCTTGCAGGTCGAGACAATCGGCGCCCGGGATGTGGCCCGCCTCGAACGTCTTGTCGCCGGGCACCGCGCGATAGGGCATGTCGCTGCCTGGTGGCACCGGCTCGTTGTAGGTCGTGCAGTCGTAGAGGCGCAGGTTGGGATCGCCGAGCTGGGCTGCGAGTTGCTCGGTGGTGATGAGGGGTGTTGGTTGGGACATTCATTCCTCCCTCAGCGTCGTCCTGGCGAAAGCCAAGACCCATTACCACAGGATCAAGTTGTGGCGCGCAAGTGTTGGCCACCAGTCATCGCAACAAAAGCAGTCGGGGTAATGGGTCCTGGCTTTCGCCAGGACGACACCGGGTGTGCGGAACGCTTGTGCCGCTTACCTGCAATCCCTACGCCTTCAACGTCTCCAGAAACCGCACCGGCTCACCTTGCGAGGCCGTCACGAGTTCACCCTGGGGGGTCCAGCCGGCCTTGGACGCGACCCATTTGTTGGTGATGGTCTCGCTGCGCTTGAGATCGACAGCGGTGAAGTCGGTGGCGTACCTGACGGTCCGGTAGCGCTATCCGCGGTTACTCGGTAGGCACGCCCAACATCTGCGTACCTTTCACGCGCGCAAATATCGCTTCCGGCTGCCACTCCGCTCTGATCGCGAAAGCCTCCATCTCCGAGATACGCTGAAGCGGAGGGATACGCTGCAACGCAGCGATTGATTGCATAAAGTCATCAAATAATTGGCGGAATGGCGCGACCGTTGCCAGCCACATATCTTTTGATGGAGCCGATTCGCGTGATCGTTTTACACTGAGAGATACGATTACAAACCCGAGAACTCTATCGCCCGGAAAGCTATTCGTCACCCATTCCGAGTGATTGAAGCCTTGACCAATATCATCCAGATTGATCATGCCTTCCGATTTTTTCTTCGTCTTGAGTTCAATCAGAATAGATTCCTTCGAGCTTTCGCTTCTCCAGAGAACATCAAGAGTACAGGCATTATCTTCATCCTGCTCCGGCCTTGTGGCCACAAATCCCAAAACATCCCCTAAAGCTCGCATAGCTTCTTCATGCTGACTTGCTGAGGCACCTGGATCGAACAGCGGAGCCACCGACCGTTCCACCTTTGAAATTTGATCATTCTGATGGCGAACGTCGCTAGCAAATATCTCCATCAACCGTGAATGAAGTCGATTGATCGGCTGAGCTGCGGTCGTAACGGAAGAGGTTGTTGCAGGATATGGCAGAGCCATCAACGTGTGAATTCGCCCCCTGGCCTGCGAATATTGCTTCGCTGCAGATTCGATATCCCCCTGCAGTTCGAACGTGTGTCCCAACTGTATGTTGTACCAACCCGCCAGACGCCGATCGGCCACAACAACTTTATCTACCATTGAGGCCAAGGCCTCCCGCGCAGCACTAGCATTGCCATCCCACATTTGAGCGGCGAACTCGGCTTCTGTTAATGCGGCGCCGGTGAGTATTGCATCACTTTCTGCAGCCTGCGCTTTTTGATCAGCGCTTATGTCAACACCAGAGATAGAATCCTGATAGTATTTGAGCCAGCCGGGGTCTCGATCGACAACTTGGTTTATGAGGCCCGGAAACTGCTGAATGTCTTTGATCTTAAATTGGCCCACAAGCGATCGCCCCAACAACAATTGCTTCCGCAACAATTCGGGCAAAAGGGCAACATTTCTCGGAGTAGACAGCCAGTTGACTATACGCTTTTCAGACACAAAGATGATTGAGAAATCATTTCTACCGCGGTTCGTTCGACCGAACATTTGGGTTATTCGATTAGCAAGTTTCGCAGCGTAGGAATTTCTCATCTCTAAGCTGTCGTAGAGATAAGTCTCCAGGAGCGAGAATCCGGTCGGCAATCCATCTACCAACATCACACGACAGGTGGAGTGCGGCAAGTCAATCCCATCCACTCGACCGACTAGAATGAAGGTACTCGGATTAATTGAGCGCCTAAATTCGTCAAGCTTCTCTGTGAACT
The DNA here is from genome assembly GCF_023073335.1 of Bradyrhizobium sp. 21. Lineage (GTDB taxonomy): Bacteria > Pseudomonadota > Alphaproteobacteria > Rhizobiales > Xanthobacteraceae > Bradyrhizobium. Next base: position 15,829 of record NZ_JADPJG010000028.1, on the reverse strand, counting down.
CTGAGGCAGTTGGCGGCGTTGAAAGCGCTTTATACTTTGAAGCCGCAGGATAGCTCGGCGTTGAGATAAGAAGCTTATTCTTCGCCGACAAGCATGTCGCCAAGGTGACATCGCCAACGTTTGGAACACCACCATTGGTGAGATTGCTTCTCTCGGCGAGCACAATAAGCCGTTCCCCCATGCCCGCATCGCTTTCCGGCTCGATCTTGTTGGAGGGCTTCCGGCCAAACGCTCGGCAAAAATCAACCTCGCTGGTCAGTGTCGCGGAGAGATATATCCGGCGGATCTCAGGATCTGTCAGATATGCGAGTCGCTTCGACGGCAAAAATGCTGGGCAAATTTCAACCGAGTCTTGAGAAAAGAGGATAGTGCAGGCATTCAGGTGATCCGCCAAATGCCCCAGAGGGAAGGCAATCTCGCTCACTTCCGCCTCAGCCTCCCGAAGGAGGCTGAGTAGCACTCCCTCTCTCACAATCGAAACCACCGCACCGGGAGGCAGTAGCGCGACACGATAAGAAGAATCTCCCTGCAATATTCGCGCAAAATAATCGGTACGACCGACTGCTTCAAAATGCGGAGCCGCAAGTTGAGCCAATCGAGAATAGATCCTTGGAAACTTCCCCTTGTCTATACGAAGGGTGAAGCAGTCACGGATGATCTTTTCGGCTACATGAGCATCATCAAAAATGATAGCGCCCGGCCTGTTATCGCGGGCGAACACGGTTCTGCTGTTGAATAGCGCCTGATAGTTCGTCAGACAAAAACCTTCGCCCGTCGAATAGCTGTCGTTGGAAAAACGGCCGGCAACTCTGGTACAATGCGTGAACCCGAGCTTTGTAGTTATCTCTCGTGAAGTTTGCGCGACGAGATCGTTGGTTGCGCACACGTAGAGAACTCTAGCAACACCTTCATTGATCAGGCTTTGAGCGATTAACAGACCGACAACCGACTTACCGGCTCCTGTATGAAGAGAGATGAGAGTATCTCTGAGGTGGCGACCGGTATGCCACTGCTCAAGAGCCTTCGATTGCCCCTGCCAAAGGTCGTTCGGGGTGCCGGCTAGTGCGGGCGTCGCGCGAAAAATTTCGATCGGATTGGTCGACCGCCTAGCCGATGCGGGACGATTCAAGCTATTGAAATCAAAAGTCGCCATTTTCCGCCCTAATTTTATTCGATTAATGGCACTCTCTACTTGTTACAACCAATCGCTGTCAAACGGTTCGCGAGTCCCTAACAAGGTTCCAAGCGAAGAGGGAACAAACCTACTGCTTCAACGTCTCCAGAAACCGCACCGGCTCGCCCTGTGACGCCGTCACCAGTTCGCCCTGCCACATCACGCGGCGGCCGCGGATGAAGGTGCCGACGGGCCAGCCCGTGACGCGGACGCCGTCATAGGGAGTCCAGCCGGCTTTGGAGGCGACCCATTTGTTGGTGATGGTCTCGCTGCGTTTGAGATCGACGACGGTGAAGTCGGCGTCGTAGCCGGCGGCGATGCGGCCCTTGCAGGCCATGTTGTAGAGGCGCGCGGGGCCGGCGCTGGTGAGGTCGACGAACCTTGCCAGCGACAGGCGCCCGGCATTGACGTGATCGAGCATCAGCGGCACCAGCGTCTGCACACCGGTCATGCCGGATGGCGAGGCCGGATAGGTCTTCTGCTTCTCTTCCAGCGTATGCGGGGCGTGGTCGGAGCCGAGCACGTCGATGATGCCCTGCTCGATGCCGCGCCAGATCCCGGCGCGGTGATCGGCGCCGCGCACCGGCGGGTTCATCTGCGCCAGCGTGCCGAGCCGCTCGTAGCATTCGGGCGCGACCAGCGTGAGATGATGCGGCGTCGCCTCGCAGGACGCGACGTCCTTGTGGTCGCGCAAAAACTCGATCTCTTCCTTGGTCGAGATGTGCAGCACGTGGATGCGCTTGCCCGTCTCGTGCGCGAGCTTGACCAGCCGCTGCGTCGCCATCAGCGCCGCGGTCTCGTCGCGCCAGACCGGATGCGAGCGCGGATCACCCTCAATACGCAGCGACTTGCGGTCGTTGAGTCTGTATTCGTCCTCGGCGTGGAATGCGGCGCGGCGGCGGATCACCTGGAAGATGCGGCGCAGGCTTTCGTCGTCTTCCACCAGGAGCGCGCCGGTCGAAGAGCCGATGAACACTTTGACGCCCGCGCAGCCCGGCGCGCGCTCCAGCACCGGCAGGTCCTGCACGTTCTCGCGGGTGCCGCCGATGAAGAAGGCGAAATCGCAATGCATGCGGTGATGCGCGCGTTTCACCTTGTCGGTGAAAGTGGCCTCGGTCACCGTCAATGGCGAGGTGTTCGGCATCTCGAACACGGCTGTGACGCCGCCCATGACGGCGCTGCGCGAACCGGTCTCGAGGTCTTCCTTCTGCTCCAGTCCGGGCTCGCGGAAATGCACCTGCGTGTCCATGACGCCGGGCAGGATGTGCAGGCCCTTGCAGTCGACCACCTCGGCGGCGGAAGCCTGCGACAGCGGACCCAACTCGGCGATCCGGCCGTTGGTGATGCCGATGTCGCGAACGCCCTCGCCGTCCTGGTTGACGACGGTGCCCCCTTTGAGGATCACATCAAAACGCTGGGTCATGGCGGATGCCCTCTCTCATCCCCAAGCGCGGGGCTCGAGGTCTTGTCGTTTAATCCCTGCGGGCTTACGTTCCGGAGCAACATGTCGCAAGAGATTTTCACATGAAATCAGCGTTTCTTCCCGACCGGGGTGTGGTCAAGGTCGCGGGCGAGGATGCGCGCAACTTCCTCAACGGCCTCGTCACCACCGACGTCGACAAGCTCAAGCCCGGCCTTGGGCGATTCGGCGCGCTGCTGACGCCGCAGGGCAAGATCATCGTGGATTTCCTGATCACCGAGGTGCCCACGGGCCATGGCGGCGGGTTCCTGATCGACTGCCCGAAAGCGCTGGCCGAGGGCCTCGCCACCAAGCTGAAATTCTACAAGCTGCGCGCCAAGGTCACGGTGGAAAACCTCTCCGACGATCTCGGCGTGCTCGCGGCCTGGGACGGAGAGCCTGCGGCTCAGCCGGACCTCGCCTTCGCCGACCCGCGCAATGGGGAGCTCGGCACTCGCATCCTGATCCCCAAAGATCTCAAGCAGAAGCTGTCCGACCTGATCGGCGCCGAGCTGGTCGATGCCGCCGACTACGAGGCGCACCGCATCGCGCTCGGTGTGCCGCGCGGCGGGCTCGATTTCATGTACAGCGACGCGTTCCCGCACGAGACCAACATGGACCGCCTTGCCGGCGTCGATTTCGACAAGGGCTGCTATGTCGGCCAGGAGGTCGTCTCGCGCATGCAGCATCGCGGCACCGCGCGTACCCGTAGCGTGAAGGTGCTGCTCGACGACCTCTCGCCGGAGGCCGGCGTCAGTGTTATGGCCGGCGACAAATCCGTCGGAACGATGGGTTCGTCGGCGCAAGGCAAGGGCATCGCGCTGGTGCGCATCGACCGCGTTGCCGATGCGCTCGATGCCGGCCAGCCGCTCACCGCCGGTGGCCTCGCTCTTACGCTCGCCGAACCTGAAGTCGTTCGTATTCCCTTGAAGCAGCCCATCACATGAGCCGTGCCGCCCGCCTGCATCCCGACGGAAAGACGCGTTGCCCCTGGCCCGGCGAAGATCCGCTCTACGTCGCCTATCACGACACCGAATGGGGCGTGCCGGAATATGACGACCGCGCGCTCTATGAAAAGCTGATCCTCGACGGTTTTCAGGCCGGCCTCTCCTGGATCACGATCCTGCGCAAGCGCGACAATTTCCGCAAAGCCTTCGACGATTTCCAACCGGAGAAGATCGCGCGCTACAACGAGAAGAAGGTCCACGCGCTGATGAACGATGCCGGCATTGTTCGCAACAGAGCCAAGATCGACGGCGCGATTTTGAGCGCGAAGTCTTACCTGGAGATCATGGAGAAGGGCCCGGGCTTCTCAAAACTGCTGTGGGACTTCATGGACGGAAGGCCCAAGGTCAACAATTTCAAGACCACCGCGAGCGTGCCGGCCTCGACGCCTTTGTCGGCGCAGATATCAAAGGACCTGTCATCACGCGGCTTCAAATTCGTCGGCCCGACCATCGTCTACGCCTTCATGGAGGCGACCGGGATGGTCAACGACCATCTCGTCGACTGCCATTGCCACGCGAGCTGCGGCAAGTCGCAGCGCAAGCCGCGCCTCAAGACCAAATGACGGCGAAGAAGACTGCACGGGATGTAGCCTCTCGCGCCTGGCAGCGCATGCTGTCGGGCCGAAGGCTCGATCTGCTCGATCCGTCCCCGCTCGACGTCGAGATCGCCGACATCGCGCATGGTCTGGCGCGCGTCGCGCGCTGGAACGGGCAGACGACAGGCGCGCATATCTTCTCGGTCGCGCAGCACACGCTGCTGGTGGAGGCCGTGATGCGGCATGAGAACCCGCGCGTCGATGAACGCATGCGGCTCGCAGCCCTGCTGCACGATGCGCCCGAATATGTCATCGGCGACATGATCTCACCGTTCAAGGCGGTGCTCGACGGCCATTACAAGGCTGTGGAGAAGCGCCTGCTCGGCGCCATCCACATCCGCTTCGGCCTGCCGCCGGCGCTGCCCGACGAGATCACGCTGGCCATCAAGGCCGCCGATCGCGGTGCGGCCTATCTGGAGGCGACCGAGCTTGCCGGCTTCAGCGATGCCGAGGCCCGGCGCCTGTTCGGCAGGGACCCCGGCCTGTCCGACAGCGTGCGGCGCGACTATCTCACGCCCTGGACGGCGGCGCGGGCCGAGAAGCAGTTTCTGGAGCGGTTCAACGCGGTGTTTGTGTGAGCATCATCACTTCGTAGGGTGGCAAAGCGGAGCGAGCCCACCAAACTCCGCAAGAGGTGCGCGAAGCGAAAGGGTGGGCACGGCGCGAAGCGCCTTTGCCCACCCTACGGGCGCTCGCTATAATCAGCGACAAAAAGGTCCGCCATGATCCACGTCTGTTCCCTCGCCGCCCTTCCCGAAACCGTCCGCCTCACCAAGGCCAGCCATGTGCTGACCGTGATGGCCAATGTCGAACAGGTGGCGCGGCCGGTGTCGGTGTTGCCGGCCAACCATCTCAAGGTGTCGATGGACGACATCACCGAGGAGATGGCCGGTTTTGTCGCGCCCTCGGAAACGCATATCGAGCAGGTGCTGAACTTCGTGCGCGGCTGGGACCGCAATGCGCCGCTGGTGGTGCATTGCTATGCCGGCATCAGCCGCTCCACCGCGAGCGCCTTTGCCGCCGTCTGCGCCCTCAATCCGGAGCGCGACGAGATCGAGATCGCGAAGAAGATCCGCGCGGCCTCCCCCATCGCCTCGCCGAACCGGCGCATCGTCGGCCTTGCCGACCGCGCGCTGGGGCGCAACGGCCGCATGCTGCGCGCGCTCGACGAAATGGGTCCAGGCGCGATGATGGTCGAAGGCCGCCCCTTCGTGATCGAGCTCGAATGACCGCTGCGATCACCGCATGAGCGAAAAGCTGCTGACGCCGATCGAGATCGGCCTGACCGCCGCGATCGCCGCAATCGAGGATCATGAGCCGCTGATCCTCACCGCGCGCGGCAGTGACGGACTGGCCGGCCTGCCGTTCGGCCCATTCGATGCGCTCAGCCATCGCACTTTCGAGATCGGCCTGCGTGCCTGGGTCGAGGAACAGGCGGGCCTGCGGCTCGGTTATGTCGAGCAGCTCTACACGTTTGGCGATCGCGGCCGGCACGCGGAGGCCGGCGACACCGGCGCGCACATGGTGTCGATCGGCTATCTCGCGCTGACGCGCGCCGTCGGCGGCGAACTCGCAGCCACGGGTGCGAGCTTCGAGCCGTGGTATCGCTTCCTGCCCTGGGAAGACTGGCGCGAGGGGCCCCCGGCGATCATCGCGCGCGACATCATCCCCGCACTGACGACATGGGCCGAGGACGAGACGCCGGAGACGACGCGCGCACTGCCGCGCAAGGATCGCGTGCGGTTCTATTTCGGCCTCGACGGCGCGCCCTGGGACGAGGAGCGCGTGCTTGACCGCTACGAGCTCCTGTACGAGGCCGGGCTGATCGAGGAAGCCCGGCGCGACGGCCGCCCTGCGGCATTAGCGCGCAAGGCGCTTGCCCCGCTCGGCACGTCCATGCGCTTCGACCACCGCCGGATTCTTGCCACCGCGATCGCGCGGCTGCGTGCAAAACTGAAGTATCGTCCTGTGGTGTTTGAACTTTTGCCCGCCGAGTTCACACTCACCGAATTGCAGCACACGGTGGAAGCGATCTCCGGCCGGCACCTGCACAAACAAAATTTCCGCCGCCTGGTCGAAATGGAAGCCCTGGTCGAACCGACCGGGGTGATGTCGACACAGACGGGCGGACGTCCGGCGGCGCTCTACCGCTTCCGTCGCGACGTGCTCCAGGAGCGGCCCGCGCCGGGCTTGCGTGTACGGTCCCGGCGCTAGACTTTAAGATTCGCGACCGGCCCCTGCCCGCCGGTTGCCTGGAGGCTTCATGTTCGACGGCCCGTTTGATTTCTTTGCGCTGATCATCGCGATCGTCGCTTTCCTGATCGCGATCAAGGCCTCCAACCAGGCGGCCGAGCTGCGCCGCCGGCTGAGCTCGCTCGAAGAGATGTTTTCCGCGCAACGGAGGGTGCAGCCGCCGCCGCTAATGCCCGCGCCGGTGCAGGCTGCAGCGCCCGCAACGACTTCCGCAGAGCCGCCGCCGCTTGTCCCCGAAGCCGAGGCGCCGCCGCCCCCCCTCGTCACCGAGGATGCTTCACCGCCCCCGCTCGCAGCGAGCTCCACGGCCGATGCACCACCGCCCCTTCCCGCGCCGGCGCCTGATCTTAGAGAGCCTGGCTTCGAGGAGCGTCTCGGCACGCGCTGGGTGGTATGGATCGGCGGCCTCGCGCTCGCGCTGGGCGGCTTCTTCATGGTGCGCTATTCGATCGAGGCCGGCCTGATCGGCCCCGGCGTACGCGTGTTCCTTGGCGGCGTGTTTGCACTGGCGCTGCTGGGCGCCGGCGAATGGTCGCGGCGGAAGGAGAGCATCTCCAACATCCAGGCGCTGCCGATCGCCAATATCCCTGCGATCCTCACCGCGGCGGGCACGGCGGTGGCGTTTGCGACCATCTACGCGGCTTACGCGCTCTACGGCTTCCTCGTGCCCGCGACCGCCTTCGTGCTGCTCGGCCTCGTCGCACTCGGCACGCTGGCCGCAGCGCTCTTGCACGGGCCAGCGCTCGCGGGCCTCGGCGTGGTCGGCGCCTTCGTCACGCCGATCCTCGTCTCCAGCGGCAAGCCGGATTATTGGGCGCTCTACATCTATCTCGCCATCGTCACCGCCGCGAGTTTTGGTCTCGCACGCATCCGGCTGTGGCGCTGGCTTGCGGTGACCACCATCGCCTTCGCCGTGCTCTGGATTTTTCCGGGTCTCGATATCGGCGAATTGCAGGTCGCGCCGCATGCTTTCCATGTGATCGCAGGCTTCGTGCTGGCCGCGCTGCTCGTCGTCTGCGGCTTCATGTTCGGTCCGGCGATCGAGGACGGCGAGATCGAGCCGGTCTCGTCGAGTTCGCTCGGCGCCTATCTGTTCGGCGCCATGTTGATCGTGCTGTCGAGCGCGCATGCGGATCTGGCGCTGATCGCCTTCACGCTGCTCGTCGGCGCCACGCTGCTCGTCGCCTGGCGCGCCCCGGCGGCAACGGGCGCGCTCGGCGCGGCCGCCGCGACCGTGTTCGTCGTGTTCGCCGAATGGGCGGTGCGCGCCAATCCGGACATGCTGGTGCTGCCGGGCGGCCCCATGGCCGGCGTCGGCCCGGTCGCGACCGATAGCTCGGTGACGCTGCATCTGGTGATGGCCGCGATCTTCGCCGCCGGCTTCGGCATCGCGGGCTTCCTCGCGCAAGGCCGTTCGCACTCGGCGATCATTCCGGTGGTGTGGTCGGCGGCAGCCGTCGCGACGCCGATCGCGATCCTGGTGGCGCTCTACGCACGCATCGCGCATCTCGACCGCTCGATCCCGTTCGCGATCCTCGCGGTACTGCTCGCCGCAGCCTTCGGCGCTGCGACCGAAGCCCTTGCGCGCCGCGAGACCCGGCCGGGCGCCATGATCTCCACGGCCTTGTTCGCGACGGGCACGCTAGGCGCGCTGGCGCTGGCGCTGACGTTTGCGCTGGAGAAGGGCTGGCTCACCATCGCACTGGCGTTGATGTCGCTCGGCACCGCATGGATATCGATGCAGCGGCCGATCCCGTTCCTGCGCTGGCTGGCCGCCATCTTCGCCGGGCTGGTCACCGCACGTATCGGTTACGATCCGCGCATCGTCGGCGACGCCGTCGGCGCCACGCCGATCTTCAACTGGCTGTTGTGGGGCTACGGCCTGCCGGCGGCCTCCTTCTGGGCGGCGAGCCTGTTCCTGCGCCGCGGCGATGACGACGCGCCGCTGCGCATGGTCGAGACCGCCGCGATCCTGTTCACCGCGCTGCTCGCCTTCATGGAGATCCGGCACCTCGCGACCGGCGGCAACATGACGGCCGCGCCGTCGCTGCTGGAATTCGCGCTGCAAGTCTGCGTGACGCTCTCGATGGCAATCGGGCTGGAGCGGCTGCGGCTGCGCAGCCGCAGCGTCGTGCATAATGTCGGCGCGGTCGTGCTCACGGCGATCGGCGGGCTCGTCGGCGTGTTCGGCCTCCTGATCCTGGAGAACCCGCTGCTGTGGCGCACCGATGTAGGTGGCGCCGTATTCAACCTGCTGCTGCTCGGCTACGCGCTGCCGGCGGTGCTGATGCTGCTGCTCTCTTATGCGGTGGTCGGCGAACGCGGCAAGGCCTACGCCAACACGATCGCGGGCGGCGCGCTGCTGTTCGCGCTCGCCTATGTCACGCTGGAGATCCGCCGCTTCTATCACGGCCCGATCCTCTCCACCGGCCCGACGACGGGCGCTGAGCAATACACCTATTCGATCGGCTGGCTCGGCTTTGGCGTGGTGCTGCTCGGCGTCGGCATTCTCGTCATTTCCGAGCGGGCGCGGCTGGCCTCGGCCGCCGTGATCGCGCTGACGATCCTGAAGGCCTTCGTCATCGACATGTCGACGCTGACGGGCGTCTACCGCGCGCTGTCGTTCATGTGCCTCGGCATCGTGCTGGTCGCGATCGGCTGGCTCTATCAGCGCATCCTGTTCCGGCGGCAGGTCACGCCGCCACCGGCTCCCCAGGCGGGTATTTGAGGATCAGGCCGCGCGGACCGATTCCAGGAACTGCGCGACCTCGACCTTGAGCCGTGTGCTGTCGCTCGCGAGCGACTTCGCCGCCGACAGCACCTCGGTCGAGGCCTCGCCGGTCTCGATCGCGCCACGCTGCACGTCGGTGATGTTCGACGAGACCTCCTGCGTGCCGACCGAGGCCTGCTGCACGTTACGCGAGATTTCCTGCGTGGCCGCGCCCTGCTCCTCGACGGCGGCGGCGATGGCCGCAGACACCTCGGACAGCCGCTCGATGGTGCCGCCGATCTCCTGGATGGCATTGACCGATTCCTGCGTCGCCGCCTGGATGCCCGCGACCTGCGCCCCGATCTCGCCGGTGGCTTTCGCGGTCTGCTCGGCCAGCGCCTTGACCTCGGAGGCGACGACCGCGAAGCCGCGGCCGGCTTCGCCGGCTCGGGCGGCCTCGATGGTCGCGTTCAGCGCCAGCAAATTGGTCTGGCCCGCGATGGTATTGATGAGCTCGACGACATCGCCGATGCGGGACGCCGCCTGCGACAGCTCGTTGACGCGCGCGTTGGTCCGCGTCGCCTGTTCGACGGCCTCCGCCGCCATCCGCGCCGAATCCTGCACGCGGCGGCTGATCTCGGTGATGGAGGACGACAGCTCTTCCGACGCGGATGCCACAGCCTGCACGTTGGTGGAAGCCTCCTCCGAGGCGGCGGCAACGACGGTCGCGAGCTCCTGTCCGCGCTGCGCGGTGCCGGTCAGCGTCGACGCGGAGGCCTCGAGCTCGGTCGAAGCCGACGACACGGTGCCGACGACCTCGCCGATCATGGCTTCGAACTTGCGGGTGATGGCATCGACGCGGCGGCCGCGTTCGATCTTGGCTTCGGCGTCGGCCGCGGCGGCCTCGTCGGCGGCCTTCTTGGCGATCAGCGCCTCCTTGAAGATCTGGAGCGCATCCGCCATCGAGCCGATCTCGGTCCTCTCGCCGCGATGCGGTACCTCGGCCGAGAGGTCGCCCTCGCCGAGCGACTGCATCGGGCGGATGATCGAGGCGATGCCACGAGAAACGTCGCGCACGAGATAATAGGCCGCGCCGATCGCGATCACGACCGAGAGCACGATGATGCCGACCAGCACGCGGAAGATCATGGCATAGCTGTCGGCCGCCTGCTTGGTCTCCAGCTCGGCGCCCCGGTTGTTGAGCTCGATGCCCTTCTGGAGCAGCGGGTCGGCAGCCTGGGCCATCTTCGCGACCTTGGTCTGCAACAATTCGTTGGCTTCAGTCGGGAACCGGCCAACGCCCTTGCGCGACAGCGCCATCACGTCCTGCACGCCGTTCAGATATTCGGCCCACGCCTTGCTCCATTGTTCGTTGAGCGAGCGTTCCTCGGCCGAGGTGATCAGCGGTTCGTAGACCTTGCGGGTCTGGTCGATGCGCTCGCGCAGTGAAGCGAGGCGCTTCTCGGCGGCGTCCTTGCCCTCAATCGTGTCCTGCATCAGATGCAGGCGGAGCGCGACGCGCAGCTCGTTGATGTCGGCACGAAGCGAGCCGAGCGCGCGCACGCTGGGCAACCAGCTCTCCGCGATCTCGACCGTGTGGGAGTTGATGTTCTGCATGGTGCCGATCGCCGTCACGCCGACACCGGCGAGCGAGAGCACGAGGACCGACAGCACCGCCAGAAGCTTGAAGACGATCGACAATTTCGACATCACGACAAATCCCGATGTTACCTAGCAACGCGCAAAGCACCTGCGCCGTCATCGCCGCCACGATGGCGAGACGGAGGTCAGTTCAACAATGCTGGCTGGTTCTTATCCCGTGAGATTGCGCTCATAGTTGCAAACAGGCGTTAACAGGAACCTACGTAAAACTACGGGACAGCCCCGACCGTCATTATTTCTCCTGCAACCATCTGTTGCAGCTGCACCGACACCGCCTGCTGCGACGCGAGTGCGCCGTGCTTGCATTGCAGCATTCAACGGAGATGGACGCCTTCACGCCGCCCGTACCGACTCCAGGAAGCGCGCGACCTCGCTCTTCAGCCGGTTGCTCTCCTGCGACAGCGATTGCGCGGCCGAATGTACCTGCGCCGAGGCAGCCCCGGTTTCGCTTGCGCCACGCTGGACGTCGCCGATATTCGCCGAGACTTCGGAGGTGCCGTTCGCGGCCTGCTGGATGTTGCGGGAGATCTCCTGCGTCGCGGCGCCCTGCTCCTCGACCGCGGCGGCGATGGCCGACGAGATCTCCGACATCCGCGCGATGGTGTCGCCAATCTCCTTGATCGCACCGACCGAGTCTTGCGTCGCGTTCTGGATCGCACCGATGTGCTGGCCGATCTCGCCCGTGGCTTTCGCAGTCTGCTCGGCAAGCGCCTTCACTTCGGTCGCGACCACGGCAAAGCCCTTGCCGGCTTCGCCCGCCCGTGCCGCCTCGATCGTCGCGTTGAGCGCCAGCAGATTGGTTTGGCTGGCGATGGTGTTGATGAGTTCGACCACGTCGCCAATGCGGGAGGCGGCCTTGGTCAGCTCGGCGACGCGCGCATTGGTGCGCTGGGCCTGCTCGACGGCGACGTCGGCAACACGCGCCGATTCCTGCACCTGACGGCTGATTTCGGAGATCGAGGAGGTCATTTCCTCGCTCGCGGACGACACCGACTGCACGTTTGCGGAGGCCTCTTCGGAGGCCGACGCCACGGCGGTGGCAAGCCCGTTGCCGCGCTCGGCGGCCTGGGTCAGCGTGTTCGAGGACGCCTCCAGCTCGGTTGCCGCCGACGACACGGTCTCGATGATCTCGCCGACCGCGCCTTCGAAATTATCGGCGAGCCTTTGCATGTCGGCCTTGCGCTGCTGGCGCCTGCGCACATCGGCCTCGACCTGCTCAGTGCGCAGCCGCTCAGCCTCCGCCATGTTGGCCCTGAATACCTCGACGGCCCCAGCCATCTCGCCGATCTCATCCCTGCGCCCGATGCCGGGAACGGAAATCGAAAGCTCGCCGCGCGCAAGCCGCGTCATCGCATCGACCATGCCGGCAAGCGCCTTCGAGATCGAACGTCCCAGGAGGAAGCCGACCGCGGCGAGCACGGCGACGGCAATGGCGAAGGCGACCATCATCCACATGCGCACTGCATCGCGGGTCGCAGCTTCCGCAACGTCGGCCTGCTTGTAAAGGCCTTCGACTGTATTGCTCACCTCGACCATGCCCGGCTCGAGCTCGCGGAAGGTCTTCATCATGCTGGCGTCAAGGGCGGCGCTCTGCTGTGCAGTGTCTACCCACGCTGTGAACTCGGACTGGTATTTCTGCAGCTTGGCCGTGATGTCGTTCATCACCGCCATAGGGACTGCGACGACCTCTATCGCCTTGGAGAATTCGACCGCGGCCTTCTTCATCTCGCCGATGTATTTTGGGTCGCGCCGCAGCATGAAGTCCTTCTCATGCCGGCGCATCATCAGCATCCAACTCGTGGTTCTGGGATCGTCGATCTCCTTGAGCTTGGCCTCGATGTCGTGCACCGCGGCGCGGAGCGAGCCGGACAGGCCCAGCGTCTCGTTCAGGCCGAGCCGGGTCTCCGCAGCCACCAATTTGCCGAAGTCCGACGCGTATCGTTTGAAGCCATCCTGGGCCTGCTTCATCCGGTCGGACAGCGCGCTCATGCCGCCGGCCGCCATCAGCCGCTCGACCTCCTCGAAGTCGCGGTTGATCGGTCCGATCAGATCGGCATGCGCCTTGGCGTAGCTTTCGTTCCGGCGCTGCTGAAAGTTCTTCTCGTTCCGGCGCGCCTCCAGCATCTCGATCGAGAGTTGCTTGTCGAGATCAGCGATCGCACGAGCGCGGTTGGCATCGGCCCGGGAGGCGTCCTGGGAGAGGCTGCCGATCTGGTAGATTGCGCCGAAGGCGGTGAGACCGACGAGACCGAAAAGTCCGATCGCCATGACCTTGTGCGTCAGACGGATGGAAAGGCCGCTCATGAATCTGCTCCAAACGATCAATACGCAATACAAGGAGGGCGACTCGGCACCCGGAATATTGCGGAGATCATGACTGCATCGGTTTTCCGGAAGGTTAACCGTGCAGATCTTTGCGCTGCGCTATTCAACCGCGAACGCGTGCGAACCGCCGTGCGTCTCGCGCGGCGGTTGCAGTCGGCGGATGATCGATGAAGGCGGCCGCGTCAGGCGGCGCGCACGGTGTCGAGGAATTTACCGACTTCGAGCTTGAGGCGGTTGCTGTCACCGGACAGCGATTGCGCGGCCGCCAGCACCTGCGAGGACGCCGAGCCGGTCTCGCCCGCGCCGCGCTGCACGTCGGTGATGTTCGACGACACTTGCTGCGTGCCTTCGGCCGCCTGCTGCACGTTGCGGGATATCTCCTGCGTCGCCGCGCCCTGCTCCTCGACGGCCGCTGCGATGGTCGAGGAGATCTCCGACAGCTTCTCGATGGTGTTGCTGATGTCCCTGATGGCGCCGACCGAATGCTCGGTCGCGGTCTGGATGCTGGCGATCTGCTGGCCAATCTCGCCGGTCGCCTTCGCAGTCTGCTCGGCCAGCGCCTTGACCTCGGAAGCGACCACGGCAAAGCCGCGGCCGGCCTCGCCGGCACGCGCCGCCTCGATGGTCGCATTGAGCGCCAGCAGGTTGGTCTGGCCGGCGATGGTGTTGATCAGCTCGACCACGTCGCCGATCCGCGTCGCGGCCTTCGACAGTTCGCTGACGCGCTCAGTCGTGGTGCGGGCCTGGCCGACGGCTTCGCTGGCCACACGCGCCGATTCCTGGACCTGCCTGCTGATCTCGGTGATCGAGGACGACAGCTCTTCGGTCGCAGAGGCCACCGACTGCACGTTGGTCGAGGCTTCCTCCGAGGCTGCGGCAACCACCGTCGTGAGCTGCTGCGTGCGCTCGGCGGTCGACGTCAGCGTCGTAGCGGATGCTTCGAGCTCGGTCGAGGCCGACGACACCGTACCGACGATCTGGCCAACGGCGCCTTCGAAACTGTCGGCAAGCTTGCGCATCTCGGCCTTGCGCTGCTTGGCCGCGATCTGGTCCTGCTGCATCTTGGATTCGGCTTCCTGGCGCGCCTTCTGCTCGGATACGGACTTGAATTTTTCGACGGCGCCGGCAACGCCGCCGACCTCGTCCTTACGGCCGAGGCCCGGCAGCACCACGGCGAAGTCGCCGCCGGCGAGCTTCTCCATCGCGGCGGTCAGGGCGCGCATGGGACGGGCAATGCTGAAGATCGAGAAGACACAGGCGCCGATCAGGACGAACGCGACCAGCACGCCTGCGATCAATGACGTCCGCGCAACGGACGCAGCCTCCGCTTCTGCCGCCGTCCGCGCCTCCCCACTCTTGCGCTTGGCGAAGTTCGTGATTTCGTCGGCGAGCTCCGATATTTCCGCGTTGATCGGCGCCAGCGTCTCCTTGCGGATGCGGTCGACCTCAGCGGTCAGCTTTGCCAGTTGCGTCGCCGCTTCGCCGTCCTTCTTCGAATCGAGCGCCAGCTCCTGCTTGCGGATCGCCTCGATCTGCGCCTCGCCCTTCTGGAAATTGCCGATCAACACCGTCAGGCGATCGATACGCTTGTGGTTCTCCGGCGATTGCGAGAGCCTTGCCATTTCGCCGGAGAACTTCAGGGCCGCCGTCTGTCGGTCGTTGAAATAACTGACGGCCTTCTCCATCTCGGCCGGCGAGCCGGACGTCAGGATGTCGCGAATGCCGATCTGCATTCCCCGGACCGACGCCTTCGCTTCCGCGGCGTTTTGTGCGATCGCCTGCTGTCCCGATGCTCCATTGCTGAGCTTCTGGACCTCGGCCCCTCCGCTCATCTGGAGCAGGATCATCAGCGCGACGAGCGCGATGGTCAGCGCCGAGGTGATGGCGAGCTTGGTGCCAATTCGCAGGTTCTGAATAAACATCATCGAAAACATCCCCGGGATACGCATTGTCGCGACGAAGCGCGTGAACAACCGGGGAGATTAGTCTGCGAGCTTTCCATTAACGTTAAGCGCGAGGCGACGCTGCTTGGTAGAAGTACGGAATACGCTGCTCAAGCCGCGGAATCTTCACAACTATCCCGCGCAATTGAAACGGGCCTCTCGGATTAGCAGAGAACGCCTGCTAATTTTCTCACGCGCGCGTCGTCGCTTCGCGCACGGAGCCGGGCTCGCGCAGTGCTTGCGACTGCGCGCGATGCCGCCTCAGGCGGCGCGCACGGTGTCGAGGAATTTGCCGACTTCGAGCTTGAGGCGGTTGCTGTCGCCGGACAGCGATTGCGCCGCCGCCAGCACCTGCGAGGACGCCGAGCCGGTCTCCCCCGCACCGCGCTGCACGTCGGTGATGTTGGACGACACCTGATGGGTACCTTCGGCCGCCTGCTGCACGTTGCGGGAGATTTCCTGTGTCGCCGCGCCCTGCTCCTCGACGGCAGCTGCGATGGTCGAGGAGATCTCCGACAGCTTCTCGATGGTGTTGCTGATGGCGCTGATGGCGCTGACCGAGTCTTGCGTCGCCGCCTGGATGCCGGAAATCTGCTGGCCGATTTCGCCCGTCGCCTTCGCGGTCTGTTCGGCGAGCGCCTTGACCTCGGAAGCGACCACGGCAAAGCCGCGGCCGGCCTCGCCGGCACGTGCCGCCTCG
>NZ_JADPJG010000017.1:128978-143572 GCF_023073335.1 Bradyrhizobium sp. 21 | reverse complement strand
CGCCAGCAAGGCGCGCGAGGTGCTGGGCTGGACGCCGAAGCGGAGTTTTGCAGAACTCGTCGCGGAGATGATGGCGAGCGATCTGGCGCAGGCAAAGCGGGACGCTGGCAGTGGCAAACACACCGTTTGAGCTGAAAGGCAAGAGCGTCTACGTCGCCGGCCATCGCGGCATGGTCGGATCTGCGATTGCGCGCCGGCTCGCGCAAGAGGACGTCAGGCTCGTCACCGTGGCTAGGGGCGAGGTCGATCTGCGCAATCAGGCCGCGGTGTTCGACTGGTTCGCGAAGACGCGGCCGCAGGTGATCTTCCTCGCCGCAGCCAAGGTCGGCGGCATCGTCGCCAACAACACGCTGCGCGCCGAGTTCATCTACGACAACATTGCGATTGCGGCCAATGTGATTCACGCCGCGCACCAGAACGGCGCCGAAAAGCTGATGTTTCTGGGCTCGTCCTGCATCTATCCGAAGCTGGCACCGCAGCCGCTGCGCGAGGATTCCGTGCTGACCGGTCCGTTGGAGCCGACCAACGAGCCTTACGCGATTGCCAAGATCGCCGGCATCAAGATGGCGGAGGCCTATCGCAGCCAATATGGCAGCGACTTCATCAATGTGATGCCGACCAACCTCTACGGCCCCGGCGACAATTATCACCCCGAGATGAGCCATGTGGTCGCCGCCCTGATCCGTCGCTTCCACGAGGCCAGGGTTGCGGGCGCGAAGCGTGTCATCGTCTGGGGCACCGGCACGCCGCGGCGCGAGTTCCTTTATGTCGACGACATGGCGGATGCCTGCGTGCACCTGATGAAGACCTATTCGAGCGCCGAGCTGGTCAACATCGGCACCGGCGAGGACATCACCATCGCCGAATTCGCCCGGGTCGTTGCCGAAATCGTCGGCTACACCGGTGAGATCAGTTTCGACAGCTCGCGTCCCGACGGCACGCCGCGCAAGCTGCTCGACGTCAGCCGCCTCGCCAGGCTCGGCTGGCGCGCGACGACATCGCTTCACGATGGCTTGAAGCGTGCCTACGCGGCTTACCAAGGCGCGCTGGTGACGGCGCAGTAGGAACCTTCATCGCCAGCACGAGTTGGCCGGTCGGGCAGGGCAAACATCACACGAGGCCAACCGTGCAAGACAACGTGCGCGTGCGCACCACCGCGCAGATCGCGGGCCATCCGATTCATCCGATGCTGGTGCCGATACCGATCGCGTGCTTCATCGGCGCGCTGTTGACCGACATCGCCTACGTCGTCAGTGCCGAGATCATGTGGGCGGATTTCTCGGCCTGGCTTCTGGTCGTCGGCGTCGTCTTCGGCCTGCTGGCGGCGATCGCCGGCCTGACCGATTTCCTCGGCAACCGCCTGGTGCGGGCGCAGCCGCCGGCATGGCCGCACCTGATCGGCAACGCGGTTGCGCTGATCCTGGCCATCGTCAACGTCCTGATCCATACGCGCGATGCCTGGACCTCGGTGTGGCCGACGGGGCTCGTGCTTTCGGCGATCACCGTGCTGATCCTGCCCGTCACCGGCTGGCTTGGCTGGGCGATGGTCTATCGTGACGGCGTGGGAGTTGCGCGATGAAATCCTCAATCGCCCGCGCGCTGTTATGCTCGTCGCTGCTATGCCTCGCCGGCTGCAATGACGGCAGCGGCGATCCCAAGGCGCAAACCGGGGCCAACCCGACGCTGCCGGACATCCAGCAATATCTGCTGCCGCCGATGCACATCGCGCGCATTGTCGGCTGGAAGAAGGACGAGACTCCGGCCGTTGCGCAGGGCTTGCAGGCGAAGGCGTTCGCGACCGGTCTGCAGCATCCACGATCCCTTTACGTGCTGCCCAATGGCGACGTCCTGGTCGTGGAATCCAAGGCGCCGAAGGGCGCCGCGATCAAGCGGCCCAAGGAAATCGTGATGGGCTACATCGAGTCCTGGGCGACATCGGGTGGCGATACCGGCGACAGCAACCGCATCACGCTGCTGCGCGACAGCAATGGCGACGGCGTGCCGGACACGCAAAGCGTCTTCCTGGACCATCTCAACTCGCCGTTCGGCGTCGCGCTGGTCGGCAACGATCTCTATGTCGCCAACACCGATGCGGTTGTCAGATATCCCTACACCGAAGGGGATACGAAAATCACCGCCCCTGGCACGGTGCTGACGCCACTGCCGGGCGGGCCGATCGACCATCACTGGACCAAGAGCCTGGCCGCGAGCCCCGACGGTTCAAAGTTGTATGCCGGTGTGGGCTCCAACAGCAACATCACCGAGAACGGCATGGAGGCCGAGCACAATCGCGCCGCGATCCTCGAGATCGACCGTGCCAGCGGCCGCTGGCGCATTTTTGCGAGCGGCCTGCGCAATCCCAACGGCCTCAGCTTCGAGCCACAGACCGGCGCGCTGTGGACGGTCGTGAACGAGCGTGACGAGCTCGGTCCCGATCTCGTCCCCGACTATATGACATCGGTGAAGGATGGCGGCTTCTATGGCTGGCCCTACAGCTATTACGGCCAGCACGTCGATCCCCGCGTCAAGCCGGAGCGGCCGGACCTCGTGGCCAAGGCGATCGTGCCTGACTACGCCTTGAGCTCGCATGTGGCCCCGCTGGGGCTCGCCTTCAACACCAGCACCGGTCTGCCGGCCGCCTATCGCGGCGGCGCCTTCGTCGGCGAGCACGGCAGTTGGAACAGGCAGGTCTTGAACGGCTACAAGGTGGTGTTCGTGCCGTTCGCGGACGGCAAGCCGAGCGGTCCGCCGCAGGACGTCGTCACCGGTTTCCTGAACAACGACAACCAGGCACGCGGGCGCCCTGTCGGCGTCGCCATCGACAAGACCGGCGCACTGCTGGTTGCCGACGACAGCGGCAACACGGTGTGGCGGGTGACCGCCGCGCGCCCGCAGGTCACGCAGCGATAGATCAGATAACGGGAGGAGTTGGACAATGGGCCTTGCTCAATACGCGATCGTGCCGGTGCAGGACGAGTGGGGCGTGCTGCACGACGGCAACGTCAACGGCAAATACGCCACCAAGGAATCGGCGTTCGAATCGGCGGTGGCCGCAGCCTCCTTGGCGCTCCGGCAGGGCCATGAAGTCCATGTCAGCGTGCCCGGCCGCGAAGCCGGCGAGAACGCGCTCGGCAGCTAGGGCGCGGACTCACGAGCGCGTGGCATATCGGGTGATGCCGCTTGATCCTGTTGAAGAACCACTCAAACAGATTGCGTGCCCGTAGCGATTAAGGGCAGTCCCGAAGTTTGGGGCGGACCGCCGTGATTGCCAGCAATTGGCTCGGAACGGACCTCGTCAAGAAACGCGCCCGTTGCAGGCGATCCGTACAACGCGTACCGTCGTCCGACGCCGATGCAAGGAACCCAATGACTGATCGAGAAAAGATTTTAATCGCTCTCCGCGAAAAGCCTCTGAAGACTTTCGAAATCATGAAGCGCGTGAACATAAAGAATCAGGACGACTGCCAATCGCTCCTGTTGAAGATGCGTGACGACGGGGCCGTGAAGTTCGACATTCACAAAGGACATTGGCGCGCTGCGTGACACTGGGCAGGACAAGACACCACGCGCCGTTCGGTCGGCGCGGGTTCTATGCAAGCTTCGCCCTCCAAGGCGTGAATTCTCGCGGCAGCAATCTTCTTGCCGCGGCCTATATATGAAGAGGTTGTAGGATGAAGCCCGTTGTCATTGCTGTCGCTATCACCGGCTCCGTTCCGCGCAAGAAGGACAATCCGGCGGTCCCCATCCTGCCGGCCGAACAGATCGAGTCGACGCACGAGGCCTTCGAGGCCGGTGCCACGCTTGCTCATATCCATGTTCGAAACGATGACGAAACACCGTCCTCCGACCCGGAGCGCTTTGCCCTGGTGCAGCAGGGGATCAGGAAGCATTGTCCTGACATGATCGTTCAGTTCTCGACCGGCGGGCGGGGCCGCGATCCTTCGGCACGCGGATCATCGCTGTACCTGAAGCCCGACATGGCCTCGCTGTCGACGGGGTCGGTGAACTTTCCGACGATTGTCTACGAGAACAGCGCCGCCCTGGTCGAGACTCTCGCCACCAGCATGAAGGTGAATGGCATCCGGCCGGAAATCGAGATCTTCGATTTGTCGCATCTGCATGGCGCCCGCCGCCTGATCGAGGCGGGGCTGATCGACCCGCGTCCGCACGTGCAGTTCGTCATGGGCGTCAAGAACGCGATGCCTGCGGACGAGCATGTCCTCGACATCCTGTTGGGAGAGCTCAGGCGACTGATCCCGAAAGCGACGTGGACCGCCGCCGGCATCGGACGGCACCAAAGCGAGGTCATGGGTTGGGCGCTCGCGCGGGGCGCCGATGCGGTTCGTACCGGGCTCGAGGACAATGTCAGGATCGACAAGACACGCCTGGCCGGCAGCAACGCGGAGCTCGTGACCATCGCCGGCGAGGCCGTCGCGCGCCACGACCGTCGCGTCGCGACTGCAGCAGAGGCGCGATCCCTGCTCGGGATCGCGCGGTAGGGACGACACACGTCTCCGACATGCTTCCGCCCGCCTCCTGCCATTCGGTGGCGGGCGTACCGCTGCGCCAAGACTCCCGCTATGACTTGTTCTGCGCGGGCATGCAGCTGGGGCAGGCGACGGGGCGGAATGCGGTTTCTGAAATCTGACAGCAGGCTCATCGGCGTCCTGCTGGTGCTCGCGATCACCCAACTTGTTGGGTGGGGTACAATAGGGCTTCCCGCCATCGTTGGGCGCGATCTCGCGGCC
This sequence comes from Bradyrhizobium sp. 21, assembly GCF_023073335.1. Lineage (GTDB taxonomy): Bacteria > Pseudomonadota > Alphaproteobacteria > Rhizobiales > Xanthobacteraceae > Bradyrhizobium. Next base: position 138,824 of record NZ_JADPJG010000017.1, on the reverse strand, counting down.
GATCTGGGCATGAGCCTGCCGGCGGTGTTCGCCGGCACGTCCGTTCTCTATGTCTCGATGGGGCTGTGCGCGCCCTGGCTCGCCAAATCGTTTGCGCGGCACGGCGCACGAAAGGTCATGATAGCAGGCACGATCCTCACCGTGCCGGGCTTCCTGCTGCTGTCGCTGGCGCGCGAGCCGATGCTCTATTTCGCCGCCTGGGCCGTCCTCGGCATCGCCGGCAGCGCCACGCTTTCGACCGGCGCCTATATCATGTTGAACGAGGTCGCCGGGCGGCAGGCCAAGAACGCCATCGGCGCGCTCATGCTGGTGACGGGCCTGTCGAGCAGCATTTTCTGGCCGACCACGTCGGCCCTCAGCGGTCTGCTCGGCTGGCGGGGGACGTGCCTCGTCTACGCGGCGATGCTGCTCGTCATCAGCCTTCCGCTCTATGCGTTCCTGGCGCCGCGCCGCAACGTCGCGAAGGATGATGGCGGCGAGCCGGTCAAGTCTTCGCCGCCGCCTGCGATTCCCAGGACCACCTTCGGCCTCGTCGTCGCCGCGATCACGCTCAATGCCTTCGTCAATTTCGGCATCGGCGCCATCATGATCGAGCTGCTGCGGGCGGAGGGGCTGGCGCCGGGTCAGGCGCTCGCGTTCGGCTCGATGCTGGGCGTGATCCAGGTCAGCGCGCGCGGGCTCGATTTTCTTGGCGGCGGGCGGTGGGACGGAATCACGACCGGCCTCGTCGCCGGCACGGCGCTTCCGGTCGCCATGCTGCTGCTGATGACGAGCGAGGGCGCGACCTGGGCGGTCGCGGTCTTCATCCTGCTCTATGGCGCCGGCAGTGGCGCGATGGCGGTGGCGCGGGCGACGATCCCGCTGGTGTTCTACGACCAGGCCGAGTTCGCCAAGGCGATGTCGATGATCGCGCTACCGCTTAATCTCGCATCCGCCCTCTCTCCGCCGCTCCTTGTCGGCCTGCTCACCCAGTTCGGCAGCCGCGGCGCGCTCGGTCTCACCTTCGTCTGCTCCTGCGCGACGGTGCTGATCCTGGTCCTGCTCGGCCGCCGCCGTCCGCAGGTGGCCGCGGTCGTCGCGACCTGAACTCGCGAGACGGAAATTCGCCGTCGTGGCCGGGCGGGGATGGCCGTATGCCCAGGGCGCAGTGCTCAGGGTCCCAAAATGGTGTATCCGCAGGGAGCGCGGTCAGTGCTGAAGCTCAAGGCTGGAGCCGCCGCGCCAAGATCCAGTTCAAGATCCAGTTCAAGATCCAGTTCCCCGGAGGAAATCGACATGTCGGCCCTGCCGCTCTCAGGCATCAAGATCCTTGACCTCACCCGCGTGCTTGCCGGACCCTTGTCGGCCCAGATGCTGGGCGATCTCGGCGCGGAGGTGATCAAGATCGAGCGGCCGGGCACCGGCGACGACGCGCGCGCCTTCGGCCCGCCCTATCTGACCGATCCCGAGGGCAAGGCCAACAACAACAATTCCTTCTACCTCTGCGCCAACCGCAACAAGAAGTCGGTCACGGTCAACATCGCCAAGCCCGAAGGGCAGGCGATCATCCGTGAGCTCGCCAAGGACGTCGACGTCTTCATGGAGAACTACAAGGTCGGCGATCTCAAGCGCTACGGCCTCGATTACGAGACCATCAAGGCGATCAATCCCGGCATCATCTATTGTTCGGTGACCGGCTTCGGCCAGACCGGCCCCTACGCGCCGCGCGCCGGCTATGATGCCATCCTGCAGGCGATGGGCGGCCTGATGAGCGTCACCGGCCATATCGACGGCGAGCCCGGCGAGGGCCCGATGAAGGTCGGTCCCTCCATCGTCGACTACATGACCGGCATGAACACCTCGATCGGGATTTTGTCGGCGCTCTACCATCGCGACGTCAATCACGGGCAGGGACAGCACATCGACGTCTGCCTGTTCGACACCGTCATCGCCTCGCTGTCGCACTGGCTCCAGATCTACCTCGTCAACGGAAAGACACCGCCGCGCCGCGGCACCTGGGGCAATGGCGGCATGCCGGCCGGCGTGTTCCGCTGCACCGATGGCGAGCTGATGCTGGTGGTCGGCAATGACGGCCAGTTCCGAAAGACCTGCGCCGTGCTCGGCGCGCCCGAGCTTGCGAGCGATCCGCGCTTCATCAAGAACAACGACCGCGTCGTGCACGGCAAGGAGATCATGGCGATCTTCGCCGGACTGTTCCTGAAGCAGCCGGTGGCCTATTGGCTGGACAAGCTGGAGGAGGCCGGCGTGCCCTCGGGTCCGATCAACAATTTCGAGCAGGTGTTTTCCGATCCGCACGTCCAGTCGCGCGGCATGCGGGTGAAGGTCGAGCATCCCTTCGAGCCTGATCTGTCGCTGATCCGCAACGCGCTGACGCTCTCGGAAACCCCGATCGAGACCTACCGCGCTCCGCCGCTGCTGGGCGAGCACACCCACGAGGTGCTCGGCGGCAAGCTCGGCTATGATGCCGGGAAGATCGAGACGCTGAAGCAGCAGGGGATCATCTGATTTCATGGCCGGAAAGACCATCATCACCTGCGCGATCACGGGCAACCTGACAAAGCCCGAGCAGTCGCCCTATCTCCCGATCACGCCCGAGCAGATCGCGACATCGGCGCTGGAAGCGGCCGAGGCCGGCGCCGCCATCGCCCACATCCATGTCCGCGATCCCGCGACGGGGCGGCCCTCGATGGTGATCGATCTCTACCGCGACGTCGTCGACCGCATCCGCGCCCGCAACAACAGCCTCGTCATCAACCTCACGACCGGTCCGGGCGGACGCTTTGTTCCTTCGCTCGACGACCCCCGCGTTGCCGGCCCCGGCACCACGCTGCTTCCTCCCGAAAAACGCGTCGAGCATATCGAGCTGCTCAAGCCCGACATCTGCACGCTCGACCTCAACACCATGAATTCCGGCGGCGAGGTCGTGATCAACACCCCGCGCAACGTCCGCATCATGGCCGAGCGGATGAAGGCGGCGGGCGTGCTGCCGGAGATCGAGCTGTTCGATTCCGGCGACTGCCATCTGGCCCGCGATCTGTTCGCCGACGGCACGCTGAAGGGGCCGGGCCTGTTCTCGCTGGTGCTCGGCGTCAAATACGGCTTCTCCGCCACGCCGGAGACGATGTTCTATGCCCGCAGCCTGTTGCCGCCGGGCGCGATCTGGTCCGGCTTCGGCATCGGCCGCGCCGAATTCCCGATGGTGGCGCAGGCCTGGCTGCTCGGCGGCCATGTCCGCGTCGGCATGGAGGACAATCTCTATATGTCCAAGGGTGTGCTGGCGAAGACCAATGCCGAGCTCGTCGCGCACGCCGCGGGCATCCTGAAGAGTCTGGGTGCAAGTGTTGCGACCGCAAATGACGCGCGCGCGATGCTCGGGCTTGCCTGAGGCTTGCGCGCAATCCCCAGATAATCCCGGTCCGTACTCACACAGGCTTCCGCTCCGCGCGCGACTCAGATTCGATCCTTCCACTCAGTCCGGGAGGGAACGAATGTCCTATACGATCGGGTTTCAAGCCAAGAACCAGACGGCCATCCTCGCGACCGAGGCGGCAACGGCCAACCAGGCGGTCGCCATCATTGCCGCGCTGCGGCAAAGCGCCGACGAAATCAAGTTCATCCGCTCGCCGCAGGAAGGCGAGATGGGCATCGAGATGCTGCTGCTGCTCGCCAAGGAAGAGGCCGAGGAGATGCCGCAGCACGCCTAACCCGCCGTTCGTCCACACTTCGATCAGAAGCGAAGCATGCCGGCTGCAGAATAATGTAGTCGGGCAGCAGTCTCGCTCGAACCGAAGGTGGCGGCCCATGACACGCGAAGCCCTCCGCGTCGAACCGATCTCGACGTTCCTCGACCGCTGGAAAGCGCCGACCTCGCCGGTCACGCGCGCCGGCAACATGATCTTCGTTGCCGGGCTGCCGCCATTCGACCCGGAGACGGGCGAGATCGCTGAGGTGCCGATCGAGCGGCAGAGCGAGCTCGTCATGGAGCAGATGAAGCTGTGCCTTCAGACGGCCGGCGCGAGCCTCGATAACGTCATGAAGTGCAACGTCTACTGCACCTCGACGAAACATTTCGCCGCGTTCAACGCGGTCTATGCCCGCTATTTCCCGACCGATCCGCCAGCGCGGATCTTCGTCTGCACGCCGGAATGGTTCGGCCCCTTCGACGTCGAGATCGACTGCATCGCGATGATGTGAAGTTCAGCGCGCGTCGCGCGCCAGCGCGCGTGCCGGCGGCCTGACCTCGACCTTTCCCGCCGTCAGCGCCATCGTGGCCACGCTGACCACGCGCGCGACGACGTCCTCGACGTCGTCGAGGTCGCATTTGCCTTCCGACAGCTTCGTCAGCCGCTCGCTCTCGCGGATGGTGTGGTGCGCCATGGCGAGTGCGAAATTCAGGCCCCAATAGATATCGACGTCGCTGCGGTCGGGCAGGGCACGGCGCATGGCGCCGGCGAATTTCCGCAGATGGTCGATCTCGCGGTTCTTGATACGGCGGATCGGCGGCACGGATTCGATCGAGGCGCGGATCATGAAGCGCGCCGCGGTGGAGCGCTGGTTCTCGGGGCCGAGGCAGCCGCGCAGCGTCGGGCCGACCAGGGCATGCAGGATCATTTCGATCGGCGCCCGGCCGCCGCCTTGCTCTTCCGCCGCCTTCAATTCGCGCAGGCGCTCGCGGTTGGTGGCGATCGAGCGTGTCACGAACAGCTCCGCGATCAACTCGTCTTTTGAGCCGAAATGATAGTTCACCGCCGCGAGGTTGACATTGGCCTCCGCGACGATGTCGCGCAGCGTCACGTCGCCGAACCCGCGATCGGCATAGAGCCGTTCGGCGGCGGCGAGAATGGCAGTCCTGGTATGATCGCTGGCCATTGGGACCCCTCGGGGAGGGAGTTGCATTTCAAACACTTGTATGAAACTATCGTTTGAAGGCCGGGAAAGTCAATCCACAATCGGGACTCGCATCGCAAACGCGCGAACCGGGTCCGGAGCGTCCGCAAGCCGCGCATTGGTGCTTGCGGGTGGCGCGGTGCGGGAGGACAGTCCGGCGCAAAACAAGTTCGCAAAGAGAGAACGAGGAGCGTCCCATGGATTTCGATCTGTCGCCGAAGCAGAAGGAATGGCTCGACCGCGTGCAGTCCTTCATGGCCAAGCATGTGCGCCCGGCGGTGCCGGTCTATGATGAGCAGGATCGCAGCGGCGAACGCTGGAAGGTGATCCCGGTACTCGAGGATCTCAAGAAGAAGGCGAAGGCCGAAGGCCTCTGGAACATGTTCATGCCGCCGAACGAGCATGAGGACGACGAATTCCGTGGCGCGGGACTGACCAATCTCGAATACGCGCTGCTGTCGGAGCAGATGGGCCACATCTCCTGGGCTTCGGAAGTCTTCAACTGTTCCGCGCCCGACACCGGCAACATGGAAGTATTCATGCGCTACGGCTCCAAGGAGCAAAAGCGCAAATGGCTGCGTCCGCTGATGGACGGCGAAATCCGTTCCGCCTTCCTCATGACGGAACCGGCGGTCGCCTCGTCCGACGCCACCAACATCGAGACCAGCATCGTGCGCGACGGCGACCACTACGTCATCAACGGCCGCAAATGGTGGTCGTCCGGCGTCGGCGATCCCCGCTGCAAGATCGCGATCCTGATGGGCAAGACCGATTTCAAGGCGGCCAAGCACCAGCAGCAGTCGCAGATCCTGGTTCCGCTCGACACATCCGGCATCAAGGTCGAGAAGATGCTGCCGGTGTTCGGCTTCGACGACGCGCCGCATGGCCACGCCCAGGTGCTGCTCGAGAACGTGCGGGTGCCGAAGGAGAACATCCTGCTCGGCGAAGGTCGCGGCTTCGAGATCGCGCAGGGCCGCCTCGGTCCCGGCCGCATCCATCACTGCATGCGCACCATCGGCAAGGCCGAGGAGGCGCTGGAGAAAATGGTGAAGCGGCTCACCTCGCGCACCGCCTTCGGCAAGCGGATCGTCGAGCATTCCGTGTGGGAGCAGCGCATCGGCGAGGCCCGCACCAATATCGAGATGACGCGGCTGTTGTGCCTCAAGGCCGCCGACATGATGGACAAGGTCGGCAACAAGACCGCGCAGGCCGAGATCGCCATGATCAAGGTCGCAGCGCCCAACATGGCGCTGAAGATCATCGACGAGGCGATCCAGGCTTATGGCGGTGGAGGTGTCTCGGACGAAGCCGGCCTTGCCAAGGACTATGCCCACATCCGCACGCTCCGTCTCGCCGACGGCCCGGACGAGGTGCACAATCGCGCCATTGCCAGGCTCGAGGTTCGGAAGTATGCAAACTCTTCCAGTCATTAAGCGGGAGAGCATGCTGGCGCTCCCGATTTGAAGAAACGACAGGGCATGATCCGTGATCGGATGACCGCTTGACGCAAGTGCGCTGGGGGCTACCGATTAGGATCATGTTCGGACTGAAGAGGGAGCGTCATCGTGGCTGACGGCGTCAGGAAAGACGAGGAATTCTCGGGCACCAAGCCGGTCGAGGAGCGTCATCGTATCGACGAGATGCGGCTCGAAGCCTGGCTGCGCGACAACGTCGACGGCTATGAGGGGCCGCTGGTCGTGCTCCAGTTCAAGGGCGGCCAGTCCAACCCGACCTACCGGCTCGACACGCCCGGCCGCTCCTATGTGATGCGCCGAAAACCGTTCGGCAAATTGTTGCCGTCGGCGCACGCGGTCGACCGCGAGTATCGCGTCATTGCAGCCCTCGGCAAGCAGGGTTTTCCGGTCGCGAAGGCCTATGCGCTGTGCCAGGACGACAGCATCATTGGTTCGGCTTTCTACATCATGTCGATGGAAGACGGCCGGGTGTTCTGGGATCCGGCGCTGCCGAGCCAGACGCCGGAGGACCGCCGAAAAATCTTCACCAGCAAGATCGAGACGCTGGCAAAACTCCATATGTTCGATCCCGTCGCGATCGGTCTTGGCGACTTCGGCAAGCCGGGCAATTATTTCGCGCGCCAGATCGACCGCTGGACCAAGCAGTACCGCGCGTCCGAGACCCAGACCATTCCGGAGTTCGAGAAGGTCGCCGAATGGCTGCCGAAGACCGTGCCGGAGCAGGCGCGCGTCTCCATTGTCCACGGCGACTATCGCCTCGACAACATGATTTTCCATGCGACGGAACCGCGCGTGCAGGCCGTGCTCGATTGGGAATTGTCGACGCTCGGCGATCCCATGGCCGACTTCACCTATCTGCTGATGCAGTGGGTGATGCCGGGCCTGCAAGGCGTCGATCTCGAGGCGCTGAATATCCCCAGCGTCGAAGAGGCCGCGCAGATCTATTGCAACGTCACCAAGATGAGCGTGCCGGACCTGAACTGGTACTTCTCCTACAACCTGTTCCGCCTCGCCGGCATCACGCAGGGCATAGCCGGCCGCATCCGCGACGGCACCGCCGCCAACGCCAAGGCGCTGGAGTCAGCCAAGCGCACCGTGCCGCTGTCGAAGGCGTCATGGGAGTATGCGCAGAAGGCGGGCGCGGTTTAGGGAATGCGAAGCGCGGCCGGTGTGGCCGCGCTTTTGTTTGCTTCTGTCGCATTCTGCACGCCTCTCGTGTCCCGGACGCGGTGCAGCACGGAGTGCTGCTCCGCAGAGCCGGGACCCAGCCACGTCGCCAAGGTATTCAGCTCGTCCGTCAGATCGCGCCAATCCGGATTGAGCCCTTCGATCAACTTGAGCTTCCACGCGCGTCGCCAACGCTTCAACGAATGTTCGCGCGACCGAGCTTCCAGTACGGACTCGAAGGTTTCGAAGTAGACAAGCAAGGTCACGCCGTATTTCTGCGTGAAGCCGGGTACGAGTTTGGCCTTATGCTCGGTCATTCGCCGAGCAAGGTCATTGGTAACTCCGACATAAAGAGTTCCGTTTCGTTTGCTCGCAAGGATGTAAACGAAAAAGGGCATGTACACGCAATCGGTGGTTATGTACTTAACGACTTAAGATTGCATGTTCGAACGATATCGCCAAGTGCTCTGGGTCCCGGCTCTGCGGAGCGTCACTACGTGCCGCACCGCGTCCGGGACACGAGACCGTATTTCCCGGCGTCTATATTTCCATCGTTGCGGGATGGATTAGTGGCGGTGCTCGGGTCCCGGACGCGCTGCAACGCGTAAGCGTTGCTGCGCAGGGCCGGGACCCAGTAGTTGCGAACTCTGCTCATCCCTTCGCGCAATGCGCGATCAGCTTCTCCACGAAGCCTGCACATTTCTCCAGCTCCGCCATCTCCACGAACTCGTCCGGCGTGTGTGCCTGGGCGATCGAGCCGGGGCCGATCACCACCGAGGGGATATCGGCCATGCTGGCGAACAGGCTCGCCTCCGTGCCGAACGCGACCTTGGCGTGGTCGTTGCGCCCCGCAAGGCTCTTGGCCAGCGTGACGATGGTCGCATCGGCCGCCGTGTCGAGCGCGGGGTAGTCGAGGATTTCCTCGAAATCGATGCCGCACTCCGGATGTCTGGCCTTCATCGCCGGCTCGATCTCCGCCTTGGCCCAGGCGACGATCGCATCCGTGACTTCCCGCGACTCCGTGATGCCGATGCCGCGGCACTCGAAATCCACGGTGCAGGTATCGGGCACGATGTTGAGCGCGGCGCCGCCGTGCACGATGCTGGTCAGCAGCGTCGAGTGCGGAACGTCGTAGAGGCTGTCTGTTGCTCGCACGGCTGCGAGCGCCACGGCGCGACGGCGGATTTCAACAATCAGCTCGGCGGCATATTCGATCGCATTGACCCCGTCGGGCGCGATCGAGGAGTGGCGAGCCAGCCCCCGAAACGTCGCGCGCACGCCGTGCTTGCCCTTGTGGCCGATAATGACCTTCATCTCGGTCGGCTCGCCGATGAAGGCGCCGAGCGGTTTCACGCGCTTCTTCGTGACCTCGCGCAGCATCGGCCGCACGCCGACGCAGCCGATCTCCTCGTCATAGGAGATCGCCAGATGGATCGGCGTCGTGAGCTTCGCCTCCACCATCTCCGGAACCATGGCGAGGCACACCGCGACAAAGCCCTTCATGTCGGTGGTGCCGCGGCCGTAGAGCTTGCCGTCGCGCTCGATCAGCTTGAACGGATCGTGGCTCCAGTCCTGGCCGACGACGGGGACGACGTCGGTATGGCCTGACAACACCAGGCCGGGGCGGTCCTCGGGTCCAATGGTGACCCACAGCGAGGCTTTCTGTCCGGTCTCGTCGACGATGCGCTCGCCCCGCACGCCGAGCGAGGCGAGATAATTTTCGATATGGGCGATCAGGGGGAGGTTGGTGCGGTCGCTGACGGTGTCGAAGCCGACGAGGTCGGCGAGCAGCTTGCGGATACGGTCGGGTCTTGAGGAGGGCATTGTCACGTTCTTGTCAGGGGATTGCAGAGGCTGAAGCAGCCTGCACGAAGCATACCAATGGGGTGGCCGGTAGGGCAAATCAACACAGACCCGTAGCCCGGATGGAGCGAAAGCGTAATCCGGGACCTTTTGCCCACGTGGATGGAATCCCGGATTGCGCTGCGCTCCATCGGGCTACGAGACCTTGTGTTGCCCGACGGGCAAAACACACAAACGCTCGGTCAACGCCCGTCGCCAAAAATATTCCACTTTACCGAATTTCGGAAACGGCGTATGTGTCGCCGCAACCCGGCCCAAGGAAGAGGGGCGTATCGCGATCGTCACGAACGCGGGCCGGGCGGCGGTGGACGTGGGTCACATCGGCGCGAAGGGTTTCGCAGGGCGGGCAACCGTGAGCGAAGGCGTCGCGCGGACGACCGGTGTAATTCGCGTACGGCAAAATCGTGTCGTCCTGGCGCCCGGGGTCTGTGCGCCAAGTCTTGTGGTGATGGGG
>NZ_JADPJG010000017.1:36581-128968 GCF_023073335.1 Bradyrhizobium sp. 21 | reverse complement strand
CAGTCATCGGCAAGGCGACGGGGGCAATAGTGCATCGCTCCCCGGGGAGAGCACGACATAAGTCGTAAAACCACTGCTCAGGGAAGGCCGGTTGTTTTGGCTTCACCTGTATGCCGCTGTGCAGATTTTTGTACCACAACTTCGCACAGTGGACCGTGGGTGCCAGCCGGCACCCGGTCTTCCCTGCGCCCTCTTTCATTCGAGGGTGAGCCGACGAAGCAAAGCTCGGGCGAAACCAGCCGCGAGGATGCGAAGGTGTGTCTGCGGCCGTAGGATGGGTAGAGCACTTGCGAAACCCATCATGCTTCCGCGCAAATAAAAGTGTGATGGGTTTCGCTTCGCTCTACCCATCCTACGAGTTGTCTCTGAGGAAAGACTCTGGATTGCTTCGCTGCGCTCGCAATGACGGTGTTGATGCAAGGGACGTGCAAAAATTCCGCTCTCGTGTCCCGGACGCAGCGCAGCGTCTCTTCGACGGTGCGCTGCAGAGCCGGGGCCCATGCGTTGGCGATCCCTGTGGCCTTCTGGGTCCCGGCTCTGCGCAGCAGCGTAAGAACGCTGCTGCGCGTCCGGGACACTAGACCTCTCTCGCTAAACCGGCTTGCCCGTATACGGCATCGAAGCGGTCAGACCGCCATCCACCGGGAACGCCTGGCCGTTGACATACGACGCCTCATCGCTGGCCAGAAACAGTCCCATCGCGGCGAGCTCGTGCGGCTGGCCGGGACGCTTCAACGGATTGAGCTGGCCGATCTTGTCCTGGGTGCCGCGCTCCTTGGCGCGGTCGAACACCGGCTTGGTCATGCCGGTCTCGATCAGGCCCGGACATACCGCATTGATGCGCACGCCGGTGCCGGAGAGCGAATAGGCGGTGGTCTGCACCAGGGAGATCACGCCGGCCTTGCTGGCGGCATAGGGATGACCGCTGGCACCGGCCTTGAGGCCTGCGACGGACGCGGTCAGCACGATCGCGCCGGACTGCTGCTTCACCATGTGCGGCATGGCATGCTTCACCGCGAGGAAGGGGCCGATCAGATTGACGCGCAAGACCTCCTGCCAATGCTCCACGGTCTGCTCGCCGAGCGGAACGAGTCCGCCGGAGACGCCGGCATTGGCCCAGATTACGTCGAGCCGGCCGTGCGTCTTCACCGCCTTGTCGATCATGGCGATGACATCTGTTTCGGAGCCCGCGTCCGCCACCATGGCTTCCGCGGCGCCGCCGGCCTTCCTCACCTCGTCGACCGTCTCTTTCACCGCCTCGGTGCGATCGACCGCGATCAGCTTGGCGCCCTCTCTGGTGAACAGCAGCGCGGCCGCGCGGCCGATGCCGCTGCCGGCACCGGTGATGACGACGGATTTGCCTTGCAGACGGCCCATGCGTTTTCTCCCTTTGGCTCGCTCGCGACGCTTGCCGCGCGACGGAATTTCAAACAAGATTTCAAACGGTAAAGTGTCTTGAGACACGTTGGCTACTGACGTACAGCGACATCAAACGGGAGGGAAGGGTTTCGATGGCAGGCGCAGACAAGCCCAATGTGGTCACGACACGCTGGTGGTGGGTCCGTCACGCGCCGGTGCGCAACGACGGCGGCAATATCTACGGTCAGTCCGACATCGCCTGCGACACCAGCGATACCTACGTCTTCAACGCTGTTGCCAAGGTGCTGCCACGCAAGGCGGTCTGGTATTCGAGCAATCTGATGCGCACGCACCAGACCGCGGAAGCGATCTGGGCGGCCGGTTTCCCAAAACCTGCGTCGATGAAATGGGAAGCGGACCTCGCCGAGCAAGATCTCGGCCGCTGGCAGGGCATGAACCGCGCCGAGTTCATCGCCAACCGCCCGGTGGGCTCGAGCTGGTTTGCCGACATCAACGAGCCTGCGCCCGGCGGCGAAAGCTTCATGGACCTCTATCACCGCACCCGCCGCACCATCGAGCGGATCAACGTCGAGGCCGCCGGGCAGGACGTGATCGCGGTCGCCCACGGCGGCACCATCAAGGCCGCGCTTGGGCTCGCGCTCGACGGCCAGCCGGAGCGGGGGCTGTCGTTCGACATCGACAATTGCTCGGTGACGCGGCTCGATCATTTCGCAAGTCCGGAACGCAGCGTCTGGCGCTTGCCGATGGTGAACCAGCAGCCGTGGATCGCGGATGATGCGCATGCGGAAATGCATCAGCCGGCGGGACCGGAAGTCAAGAAGCTCGCCTGAAGCAATTATCCGCTCGCGCGGCGTCGGCGTAAGATTCAAGAAAATCAAATCGTACTCTGGGAGAGAAACATGACCTTGTTCGACATGAAGGGGAAAGTCGCCGTCATCACCGGCTCGACGCGCGGCATCGGGCTTGCGATCGCCGAGCGCATGGCCGAGCACGGCGCCAAGGTGGTGATCTCCTCGCGCAAGGCCGACGTCTGCGACCAGGTTGCGAAGTCCATCAACGACAAGTTCGGCAAGGGTACCGCGGTCGCGATCGCCGCCAACATCTCGTCGAAGGAAAATCTGCAAAACCTCATCGACGAGAGCAACCGCACCTTCGGCAAGATCGACGTGCTGGTCTGCAACGCGGCGTCGAACCCGTATTATGGTCCGCTCGCCGGCATCTCCGACGATCAGTTCAGGAAGATTCTGGACAACAACATCGTCGCCAACAACTGGCTGATTTCGATGGTTGTGCCGCAGATGATCGAACGCAAGGACGGCTCGATCATCATCGTCTCCTCGATCGGCGGCTTGAAAGGCTCGACCATCCTCGGCGCCTACGCCATCTCCAAGGCCGCCGACATGCAACTCGCACGCAACCTCGCCTGCGAATACGGCCCGCACAACATCCGCGTGAACTGCATCGCGCCCGGCCTGATCAAGACCGACTTTGCGAAAGCATTGTGGGACAATCCGGAGAATTTGAAGGCCTCGACCGCGCGCTCGCCGCTGCTTCGCATCGGCATCCCCGACGAGATCGCGGGCGCGGCGGTGTTCCTGGGCTCGAAGGCCGGCGACTTCATGACCGGCCAGACCATGGTGATCGACGGCGGCGCGACGATCAGTTGAGGGTAGTCGAGGTGTAGCCACGACGGACGGTGGGCTCCCTCGCCCGCTTGCGGGAGAGGGTTGGGGAGAGGGTGTCTCCGCAGAGAGATTCCCAACGAGGAGAAAGCCCCCACCCGGCGCTTCGCGCCGACCTCCCCCGCAAGCGGGAGAGGTTGCACCGAGGTTGCCGCTCGATCGTTCAATTGACGTGGTCTGCTCAATCCACCGCCGCGTACACCAGATCCCGCACCAGCGTCCGCGTAAAATCGCGCTGGCCCGGGCCCTGGCTCATGAACACGACGAACAGATCCTCCTTCGGATCGATCCAGAAGAATGTCCCCGCAATGCCGCTCCAGAAATACTGACCGACGCTGCCGGGGAAGGGCGCGATGCCGGCCTCGCGGCGCACCGCGAAGCCGAGACCGAAACCATGGCCGGGCGCGAGCAGGGTGCCGTTGATCTTCACCGCTGGGTCGAGGTGATCGGACGCCATCAGTTCCAGCGTCTTGCGACCGATGATCCTGTTGCCGTCGAGGGTACCGCCATTGCGCAGCATCAGCGCGAAGCGGGCATAGTCCATCGTTGTCGAGACGAGGCCGCCACCACCGGACTCCATGATCGGCTGCTCGAGCATGTTGAACAGCGAGACCTTGTCGCCGGTCCAGGGATCGGCCGCGAACGGCTCGGCGAGCCGGCCGGCATTGGCCTCAGAGGTCGAGAAGGCGGTCTCGGTCATCTGAAGCGGCACGAGGATGCGCTCAGCGAGGTACGTGCCGAGCGACTTGCCGCTGACGACCTCGATGATGCGCCCGAGGATGTCGGTGGAGCGGCTGTAGTTGAACTCGTCGCCGGGATGGCAGACCAGCGGGAAGCTTGCCACCAGCGCGGCGTGCTCGGCATTGGTGATCTTGCGGCTGCGCACCCGCGAGTCCTGGTAGAGCTTGTGCACGGGGCCGTCGCCCTGGTGCTCGTAGGTCAGGCCGGAGGTGTGGCGGAGCAGGTCCTGCACCGTCATCGGCCGCTTGGGCGGAACCAGTTCCAGCCTGCCGCTGCTGACCACGCCGACCTTCTGCTCCGCGAACTCCGGGATGAATTTGGCGACCGCATCGCCAAGGAGCAGGTGGCCGTCCTCGACCAGCGCCATGATGCCGACCGACACGATCGGCTTGGTCATCGAGAAGATGCGGAAGAGCGACTCATGCGCCATCGGCGCGGCGCCCGTCGGGCTCTGCCTGCCGAGCGCCTCGAACCAGCCGACCTGGCCGCGGCGGGCCACCAGCACGGTGACGCCCGGAATGGTTCCCTTGTCGATCTCGCGCTTGAAGGCATCCGACATGGCTTGGAGGCGGGGACGCGACAGCCCCAGCGTCTCGGGGCGGGCTTCCGGCAAAGGCGGGGTGTTCGGGGAGGTCGAGGGGCGAGGGGCGGCTGTCGCAGAGGCTGTCGCAGTGGCTGTCCCAGTCATGGGCACTCCCGGTTGCTTGTTATTATTCGGAACGGAGTGTGGCCCGGAAGGCGCGGCACAAACAAGCGAAGCCAGCGCGCTTCACCCTTGCAATCCGCCCTTGCAATCCAGCCGCCCCTTGTGCTTCAAAGCGGCCTGATCCGGGCGGTAACGCAGGGTCTGTAGGAGTGTAGCTCAATTGGTAGAGCACCGGTCTCCAAAACCGGGGGTCGCAGGTTCGAGCCCTGCCACTCCTGCCAGCGAAATCAAATAGTTAGATCAAATAGGGACGGAACGGGGACGAGATATCCCCGTTGGGCGGCCCGTCGTTCACTGCGACGCGGGCCCGGCTGTCGCCTAGCGTGCAGAGGTCCGCCCGGCGTCGACGGGAACCCGGCTGAGATCGACGTCCCGGATGGGAACGCGGCGCAGCAGCGCGAAGATGGTCCCGCCGAGCTCGAAATAGGTCCGCAGCCGCATGGCGCGGGACGACCCCTTCAGCTCCGCGTTCAGGCTGACCGGCACCTGCACGTGGGTAAGGCCGAGCTGGAGCAGTGAGATCAACGCACAGATCTGATAGCCGTAGCCGTCGGCCTTGACCGCGATCTGGCGCAGCCATTTCACGGGGTAGACGATCATGCTGTGGTAGTCGGACAGCCAGAAGCCGAACAGGCAGTTCAGGATGAACCGCAGCGAATGCGACTGGATCGAGCGATTGACGGAGCGGTCCGACTGGTTGTCGCGATAGGTGATGACGAGGTTGGCGGCGCCCACCGCCTTGAACATCCTGGCGATGCCTTCGTTGTGAAAAGCGTGATCGCCGGGAATGAGCGTGATGGCATCGAACTTCGCGCGCGACAGGGCATATTCGAAGCCGGCACCGACGCCCCGCCGTACGGCGTTGTGATGCACGACGATCCGCGGCTCTCTGGTCGCGTACTCGTCCATGATCGCACCGGTGGCATCCGTGCTGCCGTCGTCGATCAGGAAAATCTCGAAATCGTCGAGCAGCTCGCGGGCGAGCGGCAGCACGCCGTCGATGGTGTCGGCGATCTTGTCCTGCTCGTTGAGCGCAGGAATGACGATGGTAAGCCTTTTTGCCGCCCTGGAAGCTGTCATCGCACGCCCGCCGTTGCCGGCCACTCTACTGGTGGAACCTGGTTGCAACTCTAAGTGATCGGGGCACGGCAAACAATATCGGTCCCGCAGCTCAGGGCCGATTGGGTGCGATCGAACGGGAGAGTTGCATTCGGGCCACTAGTCGGTGAACTCGTAGAGGCCGGTGTTCCCGATGCCAAACGCATGGCGCAGCGCCCCGATCCGGCCGGCCATGGACTGCCCCGCGGCCGTCGCGGCAAAGCGCGAATCGACCTGTTCGACCAAGCCGCCCTCGATCAGGATTTTGGTCCGTCCCAGGAACAGATCCGGAACCTGCCGGTCGACGACATCCGAAAGCGGAGCCGTCCGGCCGGGCCGGTCGACAAGCCCTAGCAGGATCTCGAGCGAGACCGATTTGTAGACTGCGCCGAAGGCGAAAACATAGCCCATGACGCCAAATCCGAAAATCGACGCGGCGTCCCAATACTGGAATTGCGGGAGCGTCAAGACGCCCAGCAGCACGCCGAGAAGATGCGACACGACCGCGGCAAGCGCGAGCAGGATCACCGGTGCGAGCGGCCAGGCTCGGACACGAGCCATGAACTGCATGGCAGGCGCCAGCACGGCAAAAGCGACCACCGCGACCAGACCGACGGCGAATGACATCGCGACTGTTATCCCAGACCCGTTAAGACACGAACGAGCTTGACGAGACGGGCGACCGCGAGCCCCTTGGCCGTCGGGGTCAATTTGCTGTCGGCCGTCGTCACCATTCCCGAACCGATTAGGAGCTTCAATCGATTATGCGCGAAGGTGCCGAGATCTCCGCCCTGCATGTAGGCCGCGGCCCATTGTTCCGCGGTGAGGGGACGTCCGGCCTGGACCAGCGCCGTGAGCAGCGTCAGCGTAAAGCCCCAAGCCAGCAGGCTGAACAGCACGTAGCAAAGCATCATCGCCGTCGCCAGCAGGAAGAGGCCGCCAACCACGTCGTCGAGATGCCGTTGACCCGGAAGCGCGATGCAGGCGATCACGAAAAGGGCGATGACGCTGAGACAGCCCAGTCGAAAACGGCGGCCGGCTCCGCGAATGGCAGCGATACGCGCGTAGCACAACAGCAGCAGCGGAAGTACGGCACTCAGGCAGATTGCAGCGGTCTGCGCCGGACCCGGTAGGAAGCTCATCGCGGAAAATCGCCTCGGACGCCTCGGTACTGCCCCAGCCTTGGGGGGGTCTATAGGAGGTCGCATTTTTGGGGGAAATGATCAATTGGGAGTTCGCCATCCGGCTCTTGCGGCGGTCGAAGGGGCGTGCGAACTCTTGCCGCCGATGCCATCGTTCCGCCGTTCCAGCACATCCGCAATGCGTCGCGCGACAGCAATTCTGCTGGCGCTGTTGCTGATCGCGCATGCGCCGATGCTCCTGAACGACGGCCTCTTCATGGACGACTGGCTGGTGCTCAAGCCGCGTCCGGACTTCATCGTCGACATCGATTTCCTGCTGCGCGGCGCGGGCCATCCGATCTTCTTCAGCTACGACAGGTTCGCCAATTGGACCGGCGCGCCGGTCGCCGTGATGGTGTCGCTGGCATGCGCCGGAATTGTCCTCGGCGCGATGTCGATGGCGCTGACCGCGACGCGACTTGATCTGCTCGACCGCGCCGAGGCGGTCGGCTTCGCGCTGATCGTCTGGACCTATCCCGGCTACCAGCTGTGGGCGGGCAAGGCGAACGCGGTCTACGTGCTCAGCTTCGGGCTGCTGTTCTTCGGGACCTGGTTGTTGATGCTGGCCCACGGTGCGCGCGGCATGCGGTGCGCGCTGCTCCGCCTGGCCTGCGTGCTCGTGTTCATGCTCAGCTTCGCGCTCAACTCGACGATCGTGCTGTATGCTTTCGTGATGCTGGGTCTCTTCATCGCGGTGTGGCGCAGCCGCGACGCTGCGCAGGGGCCGATCCAGCGGACATGGCGCGCAGCCTGGTACTGCGCGACCCGTTATCCGGAACTGGCGGTGCTCCCCCTGGTCTATTGGGGCGCGCTCAACCTCTGGTTCAAGCGCAGCGGCGTGTATGCGCAGTACTACAATGCTCATTTCCTCACCTCCGGCGAATTGCTGCAGGGATGGGAGGCATTCTACGTCACCGGCTACAAAGACGTCGTACTCCACGCGTACCAGGCTGCGGGCAAGGCCCCGATGCCCTTCATCGCGGCCGCGCTCCTGGTCGGCATCGCCTTGCTCCTGCTGCGCGCCGAAATGGAAGCGACCGCGACGCGACGCGCCAATGTCCTGCCGTTCGCGCTCGCCGTGATACTGTTCCTGGCATTGTCGCTCCCCTATCTGATCGTCGGCATTCCGCCTTCCTCCACGCATTTCTACGAGAGCCGTCATCT
This sequence comes from Bradyrhizobium sp. 21, assembly GCF_023073335.1. Taxonomy (GTDB): domain Bacteria; phylum Pseudomonadota; class Alphaproteobacteria; order Rhizobiales; family Xanthobacteraceae; genus Bradyrhizobium. The sequence continues at coordinate 121,016 of NZ_JADPJG010000017.1, read as the reverse complement.
GCTGATGTTCGGCCTGCCGTCGGCGCTGATGCTTCTCGCCGTCAAGCGAGGGGCCGAACGCTGGGTACGCCCGGGCGCTGCCTTCGCGGTCGTGTTCGGATTGGGGACAATGCTGTCGATCGGCATGCTGTGGACCGACTACGCCTTCATGCAGGCGAGGACCCTCAAGCAGCAGGCGTTGACGCACCATCTTGCCAACCAAGCCCAGCCGGCAGCAACGGTCTTCGCGCTCGATGACGGTTTCCTCGACTACCCGTCGCGCCACGTGCCGTTCGGCTTCGCCGAGGTCACTGGCATGCTCCGCCTAGCCTGGGGTAACCAGCCCTTCGTCGGATTTGCCTTGCGCGCCGAGCGGCCGAGCGTCCTGCGGGATTTGGAGGTGGCCCGGACCGCGCCAAGCAGCGCGTTTTCTCATGTCGATCCATCGGGCCGGCAGGCGACGATTTCGCTTCAGCCGGGGCCTGGCGCGGCCCCGAATCAGGCTCTGGTGCGGAGGTACTATGCATGCCGGCTGCTGGCACGCTGCGAGGTCTCGGAGCTGCTCGGACAGATCGCGCAGGTGAGCATCAAGGTGGGGCCCATCGCCGGGATTCTGCCGCTCGATGGCGCGAAGCCTAGCCGCTGATCGGCAGTTTCCAGATCGCCTCCGCAAGGGCGATGTCGGCCACGGAATCTTCGCCGGAAGCCAGCGGCGTTCTCTGTTCGATCATATCGGTGACGAATGCATCGGCCTGACGCCGAAACGCCCAACTGTTTTCACGCGACAATTGCGTGCGCTGTCCCTGCTGATCGAGGATGACCTCCGCCTCCTGCTCGGCAAAAGGCGGCGGCAATTCGATGGTCAGTGCGCCCCGCTCGAACGCAATGCTCAGTCCCTCGCGCCAGATGCCTTCGGATCCATTCGCCAGTTGCAGCGTGCAGGCGACGCCGTCGAAGTCGAGCGTCACGGTCGCCGCGCCCGAAGTCTCGACGGCGCTTTGGGCGACGGCCGGGGACGATCCGAGCAAATAGCGCGCGAGATTGATGATATGGCTGAACACGTTCAGAAAATTGTCGTAGCCGGGTCGCATCGCGCCCGGCATCCAGTCGGGCCCATCCTGCCAGAGCTCGAGCCCGTCCGGCCGCGCTTCGCCGGTCATGACGAAGTTGTCCTGCGCCCGGCCAGTGTGGCCGCCGAAGCACCAGCCTCGCGCGCCGATAACGCGTCCAAGCGACTGATCCGCCCGTATGCGCGTCAACTCGGCTAGCGCGCGCGCCACACCGGCGTCATGACGCTTCATGTAGCCGATGCTGTAGACGAGGTTTTGCCGCCGCGCCGCCGCAGCCAGTGAAACGGCTTGCGCCGTGGTGTAGGCCATCGGCTTTTCCGACAGCACATGCCGGCCGCTGTTCAACGCATCAAGCACGATCGGACCGGTGGCGCGACGCTTCGTCACGACGACGACGGCGGACACCTCGCTGTCCGCCAGCAGGTCCCGGTGCGTGCCGTAGACCCGCGCGATGTCGAATTTTTGCGCCGCCGCGGCAGCGAGATCAGGCCGGAGATCGGCGATCGCGACAACGCGACAGGCGGGATTGGCGGCGAAATTGGCGAGGTGGCACATCTGGCCGACCATGCCCGTTCCGATGATGCCAATGCCTGGCCTCACTTGCTAGGATCCCTCGAAGCGCTTCCGGATGACGAGGAAATGCGCCGGCTGTCCCCAGGTGTTGATGAACGCCTGGTCGGATTGGGTGAGGGCGGTGACTGCGGACGCATCCCTTCGCCCGATCGCGCCAAAGATACGATGGAAACTGTCGAGGGTCGCAATGATGGCGTCGATGTCGGAAGCATCGTCGGCGAGGATATCCGTCGTCCGTATCGTCTCACGCAGCGACGCGAGGCTCGCGATCACACGGGGCAGGCTGTCGCCGATGGGATCGTCGATCATCCCATCGACATCGAGAACCAGTGCCTCGATCGAAGCCGAGATCGCGTCGACCGCTTCGGTCCTGCCGGCCAGATAGAGCTTCCGTCCGCCGAGAAAGCTCAAACGGCTGCGGCCGAGGTGGCGCGTCGCTCGCCGCAGCTTCTCGTCGTCGGACAGGACCTTCTTGTGCCAGTAGACGTCCAGGCCGTCGCGATAGGCTGGCCACGCCGAATGGATATCGAATCCCTGCTCGTGCGCCGCCGTACACAAGGCTCCCGCGTCGAGGAAGTAGCGGTAGCGGACGAACGGATTTTCAAGCACGTCCATCAGCCAGGATTCGAAGCTGCGCGTGTGCGGAATGCTGTTCCATTTCGCGTCGAAAAGCATCTTCGCCGTTTCGAGCCCGGGACGGCCCGTCAGCGCCTTGCCGGCCGCATGAATCGCCTTGAGTGCGAGCTCGAAGAAGCCGCCGTAGCGCTCGTAATAGGAAACGACGGCGTAACCGTCCGGATTGAGCAGCCGGTGAAAGATACCGAGCCAATTTTCAGTCGGCTGCACCGTGTAGATGAATCCCTCGGCATCGATGATGTCGAAGCGACGATCGCTGCGAAATCCTTCGACATCGGACGATACGAGTTCACGCAGACGCTGTGCTTGGCTGAAATGCGCGAAGTAAGCCTGGATTTTCGCGTGCGCATGCCGGTTCGGCTCGGCGAGCGTCATGTTCGCTCCCCAGCCCGCGAACACCAGCGCGTTCTCGCCGGAATCAGGGCCGAATTCGAGCACATCGGCGTCGCGGAACAATCGCGGCGGCAACACCAGCTTGTCCGAAAACAACTCGCGCCGCAGGCCGGCATAGGCGCCCAGTTCGGCGGCGGATTTGAAATTCCCGAACGTGGGCAGGACGTCCTGACGTTCGTAATAGTTGAAGAGCTTGTCCTCAGCCATGCCGCGACCCTGCGGCCGCCTCGAGACGATCGAGCTCGCTCCAGATGTCCGAGGGCGCGAAGATCGAAACGATGTGGAGCGGACGCTTCACGTTCTCGCGCAGCCGGCTGCTGACCTTGTCTTCGTTCTCCTGGTTCACGGCCAGAAGGCAGACGAGCGGATCCGACTTGCCGGCGAGGTCCTCCGGGGAGCGGATCGGAATGCCGGTGCCGGGCAGGAACAACCCCTGGCGCTCCTTCTGGTCGTCGACCGAGAGATCGACGAGATCCGCGAGTTCGTGGGCGTTAGTGAAGGTGCAGGCGCGGCAGCCGGCGCCGTAGATGGCGATCTCGGCGCCGTCGGCGCGGGCCTTGGCGAGGATCGGGCGGAGCCGCGCGCCGTACTCCCGTGCGAGCCGACCGAATTTCTCGCCGACGCCGGACGGCGCGGGCGGCGGCGTCACCTCACGCGTCGCGCGGCGCGCCGCGATTGCGAGGCTGCCGCCGCTGAAATTGTATTTCTTCACCGACACCGCCTCGAAGCCGTGGCGCGCCAGCAGCGCGAGCAGCGTCGGCTCGGTGAAGTAGCTGACGTGCTCCTCCCACAGAACCGAGAGGTCGCCCGCCGTCGAGCCGGGTGCGAAATCAGGCACGTCGATGAACAGCAGCCCGTCCTCGCTGAGTGCGATCTTCACGCAGTCGAAAAAGTTCTCGAAATCGACGATGTGCTCCAGCACCTGGCGCGAGACGACGAGGTCGAATTTGCCGGCCTCGGCGACCGCGTCGTGACACAGCGCCGGGCTGATCATGTCGGCATAGACCTTGATGCCGCGCTCGCGGGCGATCTTGCCCGACACCGGGTTGGGCTCCACGCCCACCAAAACCTTCGCGCCCCGTTCACGAAGCTTGTCCATGAACAGGCCGTCGTTGCATCCGATCTCGAACACGGATTGATGGCTCGAGAATTTGGCGATGGTATCGAGCTCGTCGACCTGGTGCGGCTCCGGCTTCCAGCTGCTGAAATTGTAGTTGAACTGCCGGTACAGGATGTCGGGGTCGATCGGCTTGACGATCTGGGGCAGGCCGCACTCGCCACAGGCCAGCACCTCGAACGGATAGCGTTCGTCCTGCTCGTCCCGGCTGTGCCGGAGCCGATGTGCAATCGGCATCTGTCCGAGGTCGATAACCGGACGCAGGTTGGACGAATGGCAGAGGCGGCAATGGTCGGTCACGGGTCTGGCTCTTTGCAGGAAAAGCGAGGGAAATCGACGCCCCGGGAGTGATGCGCGGCGTAGTTGAAGCCTATATCGCGCTAGAGGCTGTGCCACAATTCTTAAGTTGCGTTGCCAAGCCTCAATCCAAGGCATCAACCCAAGGCGTCGATTCGTCAATCTCGAGCACAATGCCATGGGCGTCAGCCTTAGTGGCACTGGCCCAGATATTCGAGGACCGCGAGATCTCCCCGCTTGCCGTTCTGGGGCAGGCGGTGCTTGACCACCTCAAATGGCTCCTCGCCATAGGCTTCCCGGTAGATCTCCTTCGATCTCAACCTGAGCGTTGCGATTCCCGTCGTAGCTTCCGGGCTCACCAATTGATCCCCGTTCCTCCACGTCAACATCCAGTAGTCGGGGGTCTCGCGATAGACGGCAAAGCGTTTCGCCAACTCGTCCGCTTGAAACAGATCGGAGAAGCCGTTGAGCCAGAAGTCGCAATTCCCCTTCTGGACATAGAACAGCTTCACGCCCAGCGATCGGAGTGTGGCTTCCGCAGCATCGGCGCTCCCCAGTGCGATGCTCTTAAAGTTGCGCGCCACGTCGCTCTGATAAGTATGAATGATCTTGCCTCGCGTGAGCAGCGACGAGAAATAGCAGGGCACCATCGCTCGATAACCGTTGAGGGCGAGAATGCGATCAGTACCCGTCGCCTGCTGCAGTTCGTCGCACCGACGCCAGTCGAGGCGCACACGAGGCATTTGCTCGAGCGGGCTTCCGCGTACAAAAGCTACGGTCCCGTCGCCAACGAAACTCTGCCAGGGAACCGCGTGAACGACCGAAGCGCAGGCCAAGACGATCGTCAGGACCGCAATGTGGGGAGCGGCACGTCCAGTGAACGAGGTTGGCAGCAATCGCCACGCGACCGTCAGTCCCCAAAAGGCGATGGCAATGGTCGCAATGGGGATAAGTGCGTTCATATGAATCGACAACCTGATCAGGCTCGGAATCTGCAGGGTCGAGTCGAGGAATCGAACGCTGGCGAGATAAGCGACCAGGATAAAGACCCCCGCCGTCAAACCCTTCGGTGCGGGCCTCGAAGCAAAGGAGCGCGTGGGAAACAGCCTCGCGTCCACGAACGCGACAACGAGAAGGATCGTTGCAAGAAGTACGGCGGATTTGACGATTGTCTTCACCAGCACGACCGCAGCGCCCCATCCAACTTTCATGGAGAAGTCGCTCACGCCCAGCGATTGAGACAGCACAAAGTAATCGAGGATGTCGAGGCTGCCGAACTGTGAAAAACGGCTCTCCGATACGACGTGCCGGAAGATCGAGTATGGATTGGTCGCGGGAATTCCGAGGTAGAAATAATTGACGGCAAAGATCAGGATGCACCCGGCGGTCGCTCCCAGCCCGAGCATGACGCTCGTGATGAAACCGGATCGATCGCGCTGGAGCATTTTGGTGAATGCGCCCAGCGCGGCGATCAGGCCCATGAACGCCGCATAGAGCGGATAGGTAACAGCCAGGGCCAAGCCACAGATCCCAGCGCCGAGACCATCGCGGCCCTTGGAAGGTCCGCTGACGACGAGCAACGCGTAGAAGAAGAATGCCGCCGTCTGGAGGTGGTATTTCCCAAACTCCATGATGTGGAGACCGGGGTCCCAGGCGAGGCCGAGGACGGCGATGCCGACCGCGACTGGCGCTGCTGCGCGGTCCCATTGAGGTCCGAACGTCTCCAAGGGCACCAGCATCCGGCAGAGCTCAAGGATGACCCACCCGATTGCGGCATAGTAGAGAAACGAAACGATCTGGGTCAGCTGAGGAGGCAGGAATGTCGCCAGCAGCAGGTGCAGGCCGTTGCCGTGGCCAATCTCGAAATCGGAGAAGATGGGATTGTCGGGGGCGAGCCAGATGCTGTGGTTCCGCGCGACTTCCGCGAGATAGGGCGCGTAGAGCTGCTGGACGTCGGTCGAGATGACGTCAGGCATTGCAGCGCGATCGAGAAATACCATCGCCAGGACTGCGAGGCCGACTAGCGAGACCAACCACAATGCATAGTTCGTCACGATCTGCGACGGCATTCTGAAGCTGCGCGTGTCCCACAGCAGGATTGCCAGCATCGCGCCGAGAACGAGCTGCGCATACAGGATCGACAATGCACCGAATGTCAGGCCGGCCAGGATGAGGGTCGACGCGCCGACGAAGAATTCATCGATCCGCCGGGCGGCCACGTGCTTGATCAGCGAATACGTCACGCGCCCGGTGGCCATCACGATCCACCCGAGATAGGGCGTCAGCGCAATCCAGGCGACAATGTAAAATCGCGTCGTCCAGCCACCGTCGAAAATCAGGGCCCGGTAAGTGCCGCTCCGGTTCAAGCACCAGATGGACAGCGCGGCCGGCGCAAGGATGAGAACGCGCCACCACAACGCTCCAATGAGGGAGTGGAGGCGCGAAATTCCGATGGCTTGATCTTGTCCGCTGCTGCTCATTGCTAAACCGGCGCGGCGTCGGCCGGTTCCGCAACCGCCTGCACCTTGTCCGAGCTGAAGTTGGCGCGCTCCGGTGCGACGAGCCACACCAGGCCGCCGAACAATCCAACGATCAGGCCGCCGAGTCCGAGGAGAACCGATATCGCGAGTGCCTTGTCGGACGCGATGCCCGCCAGGCCGAGCGCCGCAACCATCGCGCCTTCACGGACTCCCCATCCTCCAATCGAGATCGGGACCGCCGACGACAGAATGACCAGCGGGACGAGGACGAATGCGTCAAGTGCGGACAGCTGCGCGCCCAGTCCGATCCCAAGGACGTAACAGGCTGTGACCGTCATCAGATGGATGACGATGGCGGACGCGATCAATGTCATCCGCCCTTCACTCGCCAGCAACGGAGCTCTGACCAGCATCACGAATTGCACGATCTTGGCCGGCAGTGCCGCGACCACGCGAGGCGGCCACCAGCTCAGCGTAACCAGGGTGATCACGCCGAGACATGCGAAGGCAAGTACGGCCATGATGGCGAAAAGCAGTGAACTGTCGCTGACGCGCGGGAGCAGGAACGGCATTCCCGCCAGGATGATGACGACGAGAGCCAGCATCGCGAGGAAACGATCGGCAACGATGCTGCTGATCGTCTGCGACCATTGCTCTCCGTGCCGCCGCAGCAGCCAGATGCGTACGGCATCACCGCCCGCGGGCATCACCTGGTTGAAGAAGGTGCTGATGATGAGGATGCGCCATCCCGCCAGCCAATCCAGCGAGACCCCCATCGCCCGGAGAATCAGGATCCATCGGTGGCAGAGCATGAAGGTTTGGGCGAACAGCAGCAGTACTGACAGCGCCAGCATGGTCACATCGACGGCGAGAAGATCGGCCTTCAGCGACCAGAAGTTCTGGCCACGCATGATCAACACGAGGATGCCGATCGAGACGATGAACTTGAGCAGGGTAACCAGTGCTTTCGTACCAGGCAGCTTCATCGGCTAGGTCGTCCTCGAACGTTCAAGGCGGGATAGTCGAGCAGTGATGGTCGCCGAAATTATTGTCTCGCCAGCCTCTCCGTGGCAAGCGCACCAACGTTCCCGACATAGTCCCGGACAGCAGCAGCATCGCTGCCGTCGGGAGCCCAATCGGGAAATGCCGTGCGGGAGGGATCGAACGGGCCGGCGGTGGTTTCGTGAAACACCAGCCACTCCGAGGTGATCAGGATCGAGTGAAACACCTGTTCGGGCATCCGGTAGTAGCAGCGCTTGGCTTGGCCGTAAGGCGCCATTTCGAGCACGTCGCGAATTTGACCGTCATCTTCGAAGATCACGACCTGCGCGGTGCCCTCAATGACGTGGAAGGATTCCGGTTTACCAAAATGCTTGTGCGGCCGCACATAGGCCTCGCGATGATGCACGATCAGCATCTCGTGCAGGCCGGACGAAGGATCGGGATGCGTGCACAGCCGGCTGCGCAGGCGCGGGTTGCCGGCGGCGATGCGCTTCAGTTCGGCGATCGTGGCGTCATCGGCCGTGACGATGGCGTCGTCCGAATAATACACTTCCGGATTTTGCGCGCGCAGTGAGCTCGGCCGGCGCAGGCCCGTTGCTTCATTCGAAGAAGATGAACCCATGGTCGCCCCGGTACCCGCATTTGTCGTAGATCCAGGCCCAGGTTTCCGGACCGTGGAAACTCAGGCAAGTCAGCTGCCAGTAGAGCAGGTTTGCCTTCTCGCGCTCGTCGCGGAACGATTCCACCATCAGGTATTTCGAGGCGCCGCGCCCGACCCGCTCGATCTCCGACACCGCGCGGAAGACGTCCTCGAGCGGAAGATTGTGGAGCACGCCGAGCGACACCACGAGATCGAAACTGTGGTCGGGGTAGGGGAGATCGACGGCGCTGCCGACCTTCAACTGCGACCGCACCTCCTCCTTGGCATTGGCGATGCCATAGTCGGAGATGTCGATGCCGGCGACCGTGAGGCCGGGCACGAGCTGGGTGAACTCATAAAGCAAATAGCCCTTGCCGCAGCCGACATCGAGCACGCTCATGCCGGGCTTGATGCCGTAGCGATCGATCAGGGTCTGGGCGAGCGGGCGCCAGCGTCCATCGTAGCGGTAGCCGCCATAGCCATAGCGGCGGTCGCCGTCCCAGTAGTCGTGTCCCCATTGCCGCGCGACGGTGGCGGATTCCGCCTTGTCGTGCTCGACCACGCGCTGAACGTAGTTCCGCTTGGTCGATGCGTGCATCGGCTGGAGCAGGTTGATCTCGGTCATTGTCCCCAGCCGGTCCGCGGCATCGTCACAGGATGGTCGCGAATTTGTTGACGAGCAGGATGTCCTCGACGGCTTGGATGCCGTCCCGCGACGACAGCGTGATCTCCTCGACGGCCGCGTGCAGGTCGCAGCCCTCGCGCAGCACGCGGTCGTAGATCTCCCGCCGCCGTGCCTCGTCGGGCGGCAGCATGAAGATGCTGTAGAGAATCAGGCCGTGTAACCGCGGCAGCTCGTCCAGGATGTCCTCGAGCACCATGTAGCTGCCTGGCATGGTGTGCTCGGCAGCGCTGAGCAGATAGTGCAGGTTTTTGCGCCGCGCGTAGTCGCGAATCACGATGTTCTGGACGTGCTGCGGGGTGCGGCTGCCGTTCAGCGGCCGGGCGCCGATATAGCCGCGATGGCCGGCTCGCTCAGCCATGGAAGCCTCCCGGCAGCTTGTATTGCATGCCGACGCGCGTGGCCGGGCGCAGCAGGATCGGTTCGAAGAACTCGCCGAATCGCTTGTCCGCGTAGGGCGACATGATGCTCTTGAAGCGGCAGTTCATGCTCCAGCGCGTGCCGGCTTCTTCGTTAACTCGATTGCCGTGCATCAGGGTCTGGTTGAACAGCATCACGTGACCGTAGGGAATCTCGATGAAGGTCGCGTGCGGTTTGATGGTCTTGTACAGCTCCTCGGCGCTGCGTAGGCTTGCCATCCGGTCCTGCATGTCGCCGTTCAGGGACGGCGGCAGCAGATACATCGATTTGCTACGGTGGACGTCGACCAGGGGTACCCACACCACGACCTCGAACGGCGAGTCGCCCGACCAGACGTCGGAATGGGTGGCGAGCAGGGACGAGTCGTCGCCGGGGAGCTGGATACTGAGATTGACGCGGCGCTGCATGCAGAGCTCGTTGCCGACGATGGTCTCGATCGTCGAGCGCGCCAGGCGGAAATAGGTCGGCCGGAACCAGGGTTCGGCGTTGAGGCCGTTGAAGACGTGCAGCCGCAGGCCGTTGAGATCATCCACGCCCACCCGCGTGTGGACGGTGTCGAGCATCTCGTAGGGATCGTTGCCGTGCGGCAGCTTCAGATAGTCCGCCGCGAGCTCGGCGGCGCGCCGCTGGATCCGGTCGAGCCCGGCGCGATCGTCGGCCGGTGTGGTGACGAAGCCGTCGTCGATGAAGCGTTGCGCCAGCGCCTGCTCGTCGGCTCCGAGGAAAGCCGTGTCGCTCATGCAAAATACTCCCGGGAGGTCGCGCAAACATAGCTGATATCGGAGGCCGAGAGGAACTGGTTGATGGGGAGCGTGAGGATCTGATCCGCCTGCCGCTCGGTCACCGGGAACGCGCCGCGACCGTGACCCAGATGCGCCGCCGCCTCCTGGAGGTGGATCGGGACCGGATAGTGGATCGCGGTCTCGATGCCCTTGCCGGCAAGATATTTCTGGAAGTCGTCGCGACGGTCCGTCTGCACGACGAAGGTGTGGAAGGTGTTGAACTCGATGTTGCGGCAGGGCGGAATGAACAGGGGCAGGCCGGCGAGTTCGGCGCGGTATTGGGCGGCGTTGCGACGCCGGCGTTCGATGACAGAGGGCAGGTGACGCAGGCGAATGCGAAGCACCTCGGCCTGGACCGTGTCGAGGCGTGACACGATGCCCCATTCCTGGACGTCACTGCGATTGATCAGGCCGTGATTGCGCAGGCGGCGAATTCTCGCGGCAAGCTCGGCGTCGGCGGTGACGACGAAGCCGGCGTCGCCCGCGGCATTGAGGTTCTTCAGCGGGTGGGCGGAGAAGCAGCCGAACGTTCCGATGGTCCCGCTCATCCGACCGTCATAGGTCGAGCCGACCGCCTGCGCGCTATCCTCGATCACGGCGAGAGCGTGCTTTTCGGCAATCGCCATCAGCGGGCTCATGTCGGCCATGCGTCCGGTCAGGTGCACCGGCATGATCGCCCTGGTCCGCGGGGTAACGGCAGCCTCGACCGCGGCGGGATCGATATTCTGGTCCGGCAGCACGTCCGCAAACACGGGCGTGGCGCCGACGGTGATGATCGCGGCGGTTGACGCCACGAACGAATTCGGCGGGGTGATCACCTCGTCGCCGGGACCGATGTTGAGCGCCCTCAAGGCGAGGATCAGTGCGTCGGTGCCGGAATTCAGCGTCACGACATGCGGTGAACCGAGATAGGTGGTGAGCTCCTCTTCGAGCTTCGCGACGGCCGCGCCGCCGATGAAATCGCCGCGCTGGAACACGCCCTCGACCGCCTGCATGATCTCGCCGCGCTCTTCCTCGAACTGCGCGGGAAGATTGACGTAACCGATGCGCCGGCGGCCGGTGTCAGCGTCCATGGCAGAACTTCCGAACGGTCTCGATGACGCGGTCCTGCTGGGCGCGCGTCAGATGCTGGTCGACGGGGAAGCTGATGACTTCCGTGGCGTGGCGGTCGGTGACGGGGAAGGTACCCGGCGCGTAGCCGAGATGCTTGAGGCCTTCCTGCTGATACAGCGGGATGGGGTAGTGGATCTTCGCTTCGATGCCATTGTCCAGGCAGTATTTGTAGAGCTCGTCGCGGCGCTCGGCGAACACCATATAGAGATGGTAGACGTGCTTCACGTTGGGCCGGCGCGGCGGCACGCGCAGGCCGGGCAGGCCGGCAAGGCCCGCGTCGTAATAGGCCGCGTTCTCGATCCGGCGCCGGGTGATCTCGCTGGTCTGGCCGATCAGCCAGTTGCCGACCACGGCCTGGAGGGAATCGAGCCGCGAATTGCAGCCGAGGATCGCGATCTCGTCGCGATTCTTCATGCCGTGGTTGCGGATCAGGCGCAGCTTCTCGTTCATCCCGTCGTCATTGGTGACGACGACGCCAGCGTCGCCCCAGACGTTGAGGTTCTTGAGCGGATGCAGGGAGAAGCCGGCCGCGATGCCGTGGGTGCCGGACCGCTTTCCGGCAAACTCCGACAGGATGCCCTGGCAGGAATCCTCGACGACGGGGATGTTGTGGCGCTGGGCGATCGCCATCAGCTTGCCCATGTCGACGACCTCGCCGGTCAACTGCACCGGCATGATGGCCTTGGTCTTCGCCGTGATCGCGGCTTCGACGTAATCGACGTTCATGCAGAAGGAATCGTCGCAGTCGACCAGCACCGGCGTCGCGCCGGTTTCCGCGATGGCGCCGACGGTGGCGATGAACGTGTTGGCGGCGGTGATGACCTCGTCGCCATGGCCGATGCCGAGCGCCTTGAGCGGCAGCTTGAGCGCATCGGTACCCGATCCGACGCCGATGGCGTGACGCACGCCGATCAGTTCGGCAAAGCGCCGTTCGAATTCGGCGACCGGCTTGCCCAGGGTGAAGTCACCGGTCGCCACCAGTCGGCCGATCTCGGCCAGGATCGGTGCCGGGTCGGAGAATTGCTCGAGCAGATAGGAATATCGAACGTCGTGCATGGGGCCCATCAGGTGGAATGAAGTTGAGGAGAGGAGGTGTGCGACGCCGCGAGCGTGCGCTCGATCGAGGTCGCAATGGCGTCGGCGGAAAGTCCGTGCTTCTTCAGCAGCGAGTCCTGCGAGCCGTAATTGTGCATGAAGCGGTCCGGCAGCGACAACCGCAGCATTGCGGGCAGACCTGATCCGAGCTTGTCGATCAGCGTCTCCGCGACCGCGCTGCCGAGGCCGCCGGAGGGCACATGCTCTTCCAGTGTCACCAGCAGACGGGTGGCGCGCGCCGCCTGCAGCAAGGCTTCGGTATCCAGCGGCTTGACCGTATGCATGTGCAGGATGCCGGCGCGAATGCCCTGCGCGGCCAGCAGGTCGGCCGCAGCGAGTGCGCGCTGGAGCATGATGCCTGTCGTGACCATGACGACATCGCCGGGCGGCCGCATGAGGATGGCCTTGCCGATCTCAAATCCGTGCTCGGCCTTCGAGACGACGGCGTCGCCGCCCTTGCCGAGCCGAATGTAGATCGGCCCGGTCCAGTCGAGCGTCTGCTCCATCAGCCGCGCCGCCTCGTCGGCATCGCAGGGGCAGATCACCGTCATGTTCGGCAGCGCCCGCATGATGGCGATGTCCTCGATCGCCTGGTGGGTGGGGCCGAGCGGCGCGTAGACGAGCCCGCCGCCATTGGCAATCAGCCGCACCGGCAGATTGTGCAGGCAGAGATCGACCGCCACCTGCTCGTAGCAGCGGCGGGTGAGGAATGTCGCGATGGTGTTGACGTAGGGCACGAAGCCCTCCATCGCGAGGCCGGCCGACATGCCGATGATGTGCGCTTCCGAAATGCCTTCGATCAGATGGCGCTTGGGAAACTCCTTGCTCATCGCGCGCAGCGTGCCGGCGCCTGGATCGGAGCCGATGTAAAGCACCCGCTCGTCGCGCGTGGCGAGCTTGTGGACCATGTTCATCGCGGTGTTGCGCATGGGGAGCCGATCAAAAATCGCCGACGGCGACGCGGATGGCGTCGAGCTCGCTGTCGGTCAGCTTGTTCTTGTGATGCCAATCGGCGTTGGATTCCGCGGCCGGCAGACCCTTGCCCTTGACGGTATGGCAGATGATCGCGGTGGGTTTTCCAGGAACGGCCGGGACCTGCTTCAGGACGGTGCGCAGCGCGCCGACGTCGTGGCCGTTGAGTTCCTGCACGGCGAAGCCGAAGCTGCGCCATTTGTCCGCGAGCGGCTCCAGCGGCAGGACGTAGTCGGTAGGCCCGTAACTCTGCAGCTTGTTGTAGTCGATCAACGCGACCAGATTGTCGAGCCCGTGCTTGGCCGCGCCCATGGCGGCTTCCCACACCGATCCCTCGTTGATCTCGCCGTCGCCGAGCAGAACGAAGGTGCGGTAGGAGCGCTCGCGCATGCGTGCGGCGAGCGCAAGGCCGACGCCGATCGACAGGCCGTGTCCGAGCGCGCCGGTCGACGCCTCGACGCCCGGCACCATGCCGTATTCGGGATGTCCGCCCAAAATGCTGTCGGGGCCGCAGAAACCGTCAAGCTCCGACAGTGGGAAGAAGCCGCGGTCGGCCAGCAGCGCATAGAGCGCGAGGCAGCCATGGCCCTTGCTGAGGATGGCGCGGTCGCGCTCGGGGTGGCGCGGATTCTTCGGATCGATTCGCAGCACGTCGTCGTAGAGTACGCGGACCATCTCGATCAGCGACAAGGCCGGACCGACATGTCCGCGTCCCGCGGAGCGGACAGAGCCCAGGACAAGGCGGCGCAGATAAAGACTGCGCTCGTCGAGCGTGCAGGTGAGGGCGGCTTCAGCGTGGGGCGAGATCTGGATCACGTCGGCGAATCGCTTGTGCAAATCGTTTGATGGAGCCGGCGGGCTTTGTCGAGCTGACCGGCAAGGCGGATTGTAAGATCGCTACCTTGCGCAGCCATTGCGCGCCGGGAGCGGCTTTCCGGCAAATAGGCATTCAGCACGATCAGGCACCAAATCGCCGCAAACAGAGGATACAGTACGTCACGGCGGATCGCAAACGCGTCATCGCTCGCTTCGAAGGTCCGCGACAGCCGTTCGATCAATCGATTCGCGCTCGCCTCGGGCAGATCGCTGCCGGGGTGAATAGCGGTGTCGGACACGAGCTTGACCGGATCGTCCCAGCCGAAATATTCGAAGTCGATGAATCGCAGCCGGCCGTCTTCGCCGCGCAGCGCGTTGTGTAGTCCGAAATCGGACGGACTTAGCGCGCGATGGGCGGGCGCCAGATCCGCCGCGGGATCCCGCCCCAGTTCCGCGTAGCGGCGGCGGAGCTGCCCAATCGCCGCAGCAGTGCTTGGAACCAGGCTGCCTTCCATGAACGCGCGCAGGTCGGGATGATCATCCGAGGCCTGCCTCAGTCCGTCCAGGCGCTGCTCGTACTGGGCGATGGCGGCTTCGGGCGAAAAGATGCTGGCTGAGGCGTTCCGCAAATTCTGCGCGCCTTCGGCGTTGCGCAGCTTCTGCAGCTCGATCAGGAAATCGGCGAGTTGGTCGGCATCGTCGGCCTGGGGACGCAGCACCGCGGCCTCGCCGTCGAACCATTGGTATAGCGCGCAGTACGCATCCGCGTCCTTCGCGACCGCCCGCGGCGTCGACATGATGCCGTGGTGCGAAAGAAACAAGAGCGCGTCATATTCCTGTCCCAGACGGTCGCGTCCGTCGGACGGATAATGCTTGAGGGCGAGGGGCGGTCCCTCCGCCATCTCCAGTCGAAACACCCTGTTGTTGCCGCCCGACCGTGCCGGCTGGACGGCCGCGACCCGCGCCCCGGCCAGGCGGCTGCCGATCGCCATCGCATCCGGCGCGCTGATGTCGGTCCCGCTCATGCCGCAAACACCTCGCGGCGGATATCGGCCCATGTCGCCATCGGCTTGCAATGGTCGGGGTGGGGAGGCTGCGTCCGCGTGAACAGGATCGATCGCGTGGCCTTCGGAAAATGCGGTTGCTCGAAGACGTCGACGAGATCGTCGATGAAGATATCGAGCTCCAGGCTCGCAAGTCTCTCGACCTTGGCGGCAAGCGTGTCCTCGAAATAGACGTCGCCGATGGCCAGCGCCGCATCCGCAGCGTCGATCAGGCGCGCTCCCCGCAGCCAGCCGCGCGCGGCGTCACGCAGGTCGGTGCGGTCGGGGTCCTGATGGCCGAAACGAGTCTTGTGGCTGACGATGGAGACCTTCGCGCCGGCCTGCCTGCACGCCGCCAGGAATTCCCGCACCCCCGGATAGATTTCGGCGCCGCCAATTCCCTTGCCGTAGACGAAGCCTTGCAGCCCTTGCCAGGCAAGCTCGCCGCCCGCGCGGGACCGGAGATGGTCCCGCACGTCCGTCTTCAGCCCTTCCCACCCCTCCGGCACCAGCCCACGCTGACGTGCCACGGCGGCAAAGACCTTGTCGTAACAGACGATCGTGTTGTCGAAATCGATGCCGATCCGCACGCCGCTCACTTCAGGCTGATGTTCTGCATCATCTTGATGTTGAAGTACCGGGGGTCGTTGAGCGAGTTCGGCAGGCGGCCGCCCTTGAAGGCGTCCACGAGGCCGGACACGGCCTGCTCGATCGTGTGGGTCGGCGCGAAGCCGAGCTCGCGGCGGATCTTCTCCGAAGAGACGTGGTAGGAGCGGAGATCGTCGGTCGGCTCGACGACGACATCGACATTGCTGCCGACCACCGACTTGACGATGTCGGCGATCTTCATCAGCGAGTGGTTCTCGTAGCCGATATTGTAGGTCTTGCCGTCGATCTTCGCGTCCTCCTGCTGCAGCAGGAACAGATAGGCTGCGGACATGTCCTCGATGTGCAGATTGGGCCGGCGCTGCGTTCCCCCGAACACGCGGATGCGGCCGGTGTTGACCGCGAGATTGGTCAGGATGTTGACGACGACGTCGAGCCGCTGCCGCGGCGCGTAGCCGCAGACGGTGGCGGGACGAACCGTGCAGGCGACGAACCCGGACGCGGCCTCCTCGGCAAGGTCGGTCTCGCACATCGCCTTGAACTTCGAGTAGTCCGTGAGCGGCTCGCAGGACAGCTCCTCAGTCACCTCGGCCTCGTCCTTGATGCCGTAGACGCTGGACGAGGAGGCGTAGATGAAGCGCTTGATGCCCGCCTTCTTGGCGGCGCGTACCATCGGGCGGAAGCAGTCGTAATTGATGGATTTGCCGAGTCCCGGATCCAGCTCGAACGACGGGTCGTTGGAGATGCAGGCGAGGTGGATCACGGCGTTGTTGCCGCGCAGGGCCTCGTTGATCGCGGCTTCATCGCGGATGTCGCCCTTGATCAGGCGCAGATTGGGATTGTTGCGGACGGCATCGAAGACGCCCTCGCCATACATGAACAGGTCGAGCACGGTGACCTTGTGTCCGGCCGCGAGCAAATGGGGAACCAGCACGCTGCCGACATAGCCGGCACCACCGGTGACCATCACATTCCATTTTTGATCAATCACTGTCGTTCTCCAGTATTTGCCGTTACTTCAACAACGCAGTGACGAACTTGACCAGCGGCACCTTTTCGACCGAGCTGCGGTGGCCGACAATCCCGACCTTGATCGCGCCGGCGGCGTTGCCGATGAAGGCGACGTCCTCGATATTGCCACCGGCGGCGACCAGCGGCGCGGTGATGGTGAGGAAGGCGTCCCCCGCGCCGACGGTGTCGACCACGGTCTTGGTGAAGGCGGGAACGCGCGCGACGCCGGTCTTCGACGAGAAGGGGTAGCAGCCGAAGGAGCCGTGCGTGATGATCATGTTGTCACAGTCGATTTTGCTGTGCAGGCCGGCCTCGATCACGGACGCGATGTCGCTGAACTTGTCGGTTGCCGCAAGACGCGCCTCCGGCGCGTCGATGCAGATGTAATCGGCGCGCGGATATTTCGTGATGAGATTGTAGCCGTGATTGCCGCTGTTGCTCTGGGCATTGACCGCCAGGAACTTGGCATTTGCGTTCAGGGCATCGATTGTGCTCGGGGCGATCATGCCGTGACCGAAATCGGTGACGATGACCACGTCCCCGCCGCGAACCCGTTCTGCGGTGACGCGGTCGATCTCCTTCCGCGCGGCCTCGTCGAGCGGCGTGTCGTCCATGGTGTAGACTTCGAAAAGCTTGTGCAGATAGCCCAGCTCGACGTAGCGCAATTTGCGGGTCGTCGGACGTCCCTGAAGGCGGATCGGCGTCAACGTGACATTCGGGCGGACATGCGCGCGGATGAACTCTTCGGGGTAGTCGTTGCCACCCAGCGTCGTCACGATCTCCACCGACTTGCAGAAGCTCGCGACATGGTTCGCCGCGGCGATGACGCCGCCGGCAAACTGCTCGCCGTTCTTGAACAGCGTGGCGACGATGTTTTCCTTCGAGGCCTTTCCGAGCGCGGTGACGTACTGGTATTCGTCGATGATGGTGTCGCCGACCAGCACGACGTGCATGTCCTGCACCTTGTCGATCAGTTTCAGCAGGCGCTCGGCGCCGCCACCTTCTCGGACCTTCTGCAGATAGTCGCGCAGTGGAGGATCGTAGATGTCGAAGTAGCGGTTCACCAGCGACGAGGAGCTGAAGGTCACGTCGCGCGTGAACACGATGCGTCCGCCGTGACGCTCGACGGCGTCGCGCTCGGTCCGGATCTTGCCGGTCACGTCGTCTTCGGGGTTCTCGTAGTCGGAGCCTTTCACGTAGATGTCCGGCCGCACCGTATCCAGGATCGGCTCGGCACTGGAGGTGTGATTGATGCCGACCCAATCGACGTTCGCGAGGGAGGCCAGCATCTCGGCCCGCATGTTTTCGGGGAAGATCGGCCGGCCCGGCCCCTTGTTGACGTAACGGTCGGAGGTGATCGTCACCATGACGACGTCGCCTTCGTTACGCGCCGCCTGGATGTGCCTGATATGGCCGAGATGCACGAGGTCGAAGACGCCGTGGCAGAGCGCAACCGTCCGGCCTTGCGCTTGCGCGGACCGCGCGATCTCGCCCAGTTCCTCGATTGTCTTGATCTTTTCATGCGTCGCCAGTTGGTCGGTCGACGCCGGATTGTCGGTCGGAAAATTACCCATGTGTATTATCCAAAGCGCCGGTCCGCCTTAGCCGGCCGGCCCGAAATTGATCGATTCGCGGCGACGTTATCTGGCGAACCTGTTCAATAGCTTGCGTTACGCGGCGTGCCCGACGCGTCGTTGTCGTCACCAAGATACTTGAACCAGTCCTTCGTGGCGTC
The DNA here is from genome assembly GCF_023073335.1 of Bradyrhizobium sp. 21. GTDB lineage: Bacteria > Pseudomonadota > Alphaproteobacteria > Rhizobiales > Xanthobacteraceae > Bradyrhizobium. The sequence goes on along the minus strand of NZ_JADPJG010000017.1, from coordinate 102,554 downwards.
CGCGATCTTGTCCACCGTCCACAGCGGTGCGTCCTTGTACTGGTCCATCGACGTCAGCATCGTCGCGACGCCGTCTTCGAATTTCACCTTGGGCGCCCATTTCAGGACCCGCTTGATCTTGGTGATGTCGGCATAGGTGCAATCGGGCTCGCCGGGGCGCTTGGGAATGTGGACCTTGTCGCCCCCGAGAAGCTCGACCAGCCGGTTGACACTATAGGTGTTGTCGGAGCCGACGTTGAAAATTTCGTTCGAGACCTCGGAGCTTGCAGCGGTCACGAAGGCGTCGGCGACATCGCTAACGAAGGTGAAGTCGCGGGTCTGCTCGCCGTCGCCGACCACCGTGAAGGGCTTGCCGGCGAGCTTCTGCGCCATGAACACGCCGAACACGGCGCCGTAGGTGCCTGTGGTGCGATGGCGCGGCCCGTACACGTTGAACAGGCGCAGCGCGACAGCGGGCAGCTTGTAGACTTGGCCCCAGTGCATGACGCACTGCTCGCCGAGATTCTTGGTGAGCGCATAGGGATACATCGGCCGGATTTCGGCGCTCTCCGGCGTCGGATAGGCGTCGGGAATTCCGTAGCAGGATGACGACGCGGCGTAGACGAAGCGGCGGACGCCCGCCTGCCGAGCGGCCTCGAGGACGTTGACCGTGCCGTCGACATTGGCGCGGTGATACGGGATCGGGGACTCGATCGAGGGAACGATGTCGGCCAGCGCCGCGAGATGGAAGACCCAGTCGATACCGTGGAAATACGGCCTAATCGATTCGAGGTCGGTGACGTCGGCTCGCACAATCTTCAGTCGCCCTGAATCGGCGCGCGCGGCCAGATTTTCGGGGCGCCCGATGACGAAATTATCGAGCGCAATCACCTCGTGGCCGTCGTCGAGGAGGCGGTCGACGAGGTGGCTGCCGATGAAGCCGGCGCCGCCAGTAACGATGCATTTCATAGGGAACATCCGTAGCGCGAATGCCCTGCGGGCGTCGCCAATGTTGAGTGAAACCCTGACGCCGACTAACAGTGGTTCGTGGGTTTTGCAAGCAATATACCTTTGCAATCCCTAGTAACAGTCGGTATGACGGCGTCATGTTGCAGTCGAGCCGCGAACCCATGCCTGCCGAGTCCGTCGATCGCGATCACAAGGCTTTCCTCGACGATTATGTGGGGCGTCTTCATCGCGCGACCGCGATCGACGACGGGGTTTTCGCCAGAATTTCCGCGACCCGCGCGATGTGGTTGCGCGCGCGCGAGCAGGGTGGTCGCGTCATCTTCATCGGCAATGGCGGTTCGGCCGGCATCGCCTCGCACCTCGCGATCGACTTGGCGAAGAACGCATCCGTGCCCGCCCTCTGCTTCAGCGATGCCAGCATGATGTCGTGCCTCGCCAATGATTACGGTTTCGAGGACTGGCTCGCGCATGCCGTACGGCTGAGCGCCCGCGCCGGCGACTGCCTGGTCGCGATCAGTTCGTCGGGGCGCTCGAAGAACATTCTCAATGCGGTCGCGCAGGCGCGGACGATGAAGCTCGATGTGATCACGCTGTCGGGCATGAACGAGGACAATCCGCTGCGCAATCTCGGCGACGTCAATTATTACGCCGACAGCCGCAGCTACAACATTGTCGAGACCACGCACCAGTTCTGGATGATGGCCGCGATCGACCTCGTCATTGGTCGCGCGGAATATCCTGCGTCCTGAGGCGGGGCATCCGATGCAGTCGCGGTTCAAGCAGGCGGCCCTGTTTTCGGTGAAGCTGCTGCTCTCGATCGCCGTGCTGGTCTACATCGCGCGCGGTCTCGACCTTCGCCAGTTGCGGACCCATCTCGTTTCCGTCGATCCCGTCATGTTTGGTCTCGCGCTGGCACTGATCTTCTTTCAGACCTTCGTGCTCAACGGCCGGTGGGAGCTGATCATGCGCGCGCTCGGCGTGTCGCTGGACTGGCTCGCCGGCTGGCGGATACTCATGATCAGCCTCTGGTTCAACCAGGTGCTGCCGTCGTCGGTCGGGGGCGACGCGGTGCGGATGTGGCTGCTGCGCCAGCGTGGCGTGCAGTGGCCGGACGCGGTCAAGGGCGTTGCGGCAGACCGTTTCACGGCTTTGATCGGCTTGATCGTGCTGATGGTGGCCGGATTGCCGTTCCTGATGTCACGCGTGTCGAATCAGGCCGCGATCCTGGCCATCGGCGGGCTGACGCTGGCGGGCGTCGCCGGTACCGTGGTCTTGTTGACGCTCGATCGTTTGCCCAAACGCCTCATCGCGCTTCCCGCGATCGCAAGCTTCGTCCGGTTCGGAACGCTCGTCAGGTTTCTTCTCCTGCAATCCGAGCGACGCGGTTTGCTGTTCGGATCGGCGCTCCTCATCCATCTCGTGACGGCGGTGGCCTGTTACGCCCTGGCGCGCGGCGTGGGGGCGCAGCTCTCCCTGCTGGATGCCGGCATCCTGATTCCGCCGGTGGTGCTGTTGACGGCTGTTCCGATCTCGATCAGCGGTTGGGGCGTCCGTGAGGGGGCGATGGTCGGCTGTCTGGGCCTCGCCGGCGTTCCTTCCGAGGAGGCGCTGTCGGTCTCGCTCCTGCTGGGGGCCGTCAGCGTGATCGTCGGTCTCGCAGGGGGCGTGATCTGGCTGGTCAGTCCGGAGCGCGGCTTGTATTCAGCGGACAAGGCGGCAAAGGCAGCGGATGAATCGCCGAACTACGGGCTGGCGAAGGCCGGGGAGGCATCGAGCCACCCTTGACTCTCTTGACCATTGCCGTCGATCTGATCTTCACGGGGTGAGATTGCCTCACCCGCCCGCATCTCTCCGTTTTCCGGTTCCACGATGAAAAACCTGTTCTACGTCCGCCAAACCTGCCGCCTTTGTCATTCGGACAAGCAAGAGCTGGTCGTCCCGATGGCAGGCATGCCCATCGGCACGCCAAATTTCCAGGTACCGGACGCCAGCGTCGACGATCCCGTCTTTCGGGCCGCGGTGCCGATGGCGCTGCACCTGTGTGCAGATTGCGGCCACCTGCAGATTCTCCATGTCGGCAATCCGGAGATCCAGTACCGAAACTACGTCTACACCACCTCGCTCTCGCTCGGCCTGCGGGAGCATTTCGCAGGCTATGCCAACGACGTCGTCAGCCGATTCGGAATCGCGCCGGGCTCGCTGGTCGTCGAGCTCGGCAGCAATGACGGATCGCTGCTCGGCTTCTTCAAAGAGCGCGGCATGCGGGTGCTGGGTGTCGATCCCGCGGTCGACATCGCCCGGCGTGCGACGGCAGCGGGAATCGAGACCATCGGCGATTTCTTCACCGATGCCATCGGTCACCGCATCCTGCAAAGCCATGGTGCGGCCAGCGTCGTGATCGCCAACAACATGATCGCCAATGTCGACAATCTCGATCCGCTGGTGATCGGGGTTCGCGACGTGCTTGCGCCGGACGGGCTGTTCGTTTTCGAAACGCAGTACGGCGTCGACGTCACCGAGAAGAACCTTCTCGACACCGTCTATCACGAGCATCTGTCGTATTTTAACATCAAGCCGCTGACGCGCTTCTTCGCGCGCCTCGGCATGGAAGTGATCGACGTCCAGCACATCGAGACCAAAGGCGGCTCGATTCGCGTGACAGTGCAGCGTGCCGGCGGCGCGAAGAAGCCGTCAGCGGAGGTCGCGCGCTTCATCGCCGAGGAGGACCGGCTCGGCGTGGACCAGTCGGCCTACTATGCGCCCTATGCGAAGAGGATCGCCGCCATCCGCGACGAGTTGGTCGCGATGGCCGATGCCGCCCATGCGCGCGGTCAACTCGTGGCCGGCTACGGCGTCTCTGTCGGCACCACGACCCTGCTGCCGCAGTTCGGCCTGGAGAACAAGATCGACTTCCTGGTGGACGACGACCTCAAGAAGGGGAACGTGATGGCCGGCCCGGGCTACGACATTCCGATCCTGCCGCCGGCCGCCCTTTACGAGCGCAAGCCGGCGTTCGTCGTCGTCTTCGCCTGGCGCTACGTGGACCCGATCCGGGCCAAGCATGCCCGCTATTTCGCCGAGGGCGGAAAATTCGTTGTGCCGTTGCCGGGCATTTCGATGGTCGAGCGGGCCGACTGACCGGGCGAGGTCGCTGAAGGGGGCGCAGGCGAGGGGGCGCCCCGGTTGGTATCGTTTCGCAGGAATCCGGCTGAAGCCCTGGGACCGCGCTTTGCAGCGGCGTATAAGCCCTTGATCGACCGAGGCTCTGCTCTGTCGCCCGGGGAGGCCGGGTTGCCCGCGCGAACCCGCTCTATCTTGACCTTTGGCCCCATCCGCAGTAGATACCCGGCACTCGCTGCCGGCCCGTTAAACGCGGATATCCGGCGCGGCTTTGAAATCCCCGAACAATCGAGTCCGGTTTCCGGCTCATCCTTCGAGACAGAGGGCTGGGCCAACGGCGGCTGTTCGGATCCCTGAAATTCATTCGCGTCTGTCGACGGACGTTGGACATCAAACGATGGCAGTCAGCCCGTTCAAGTTCTTGCAGGAAGTACGCTCGGAGACCGCCAAGGTCACCTGGCCGACCCGCCGCGAGACCACCATCACCACCATCATGGTGTTCGTCATGGTCGCCGTGGCCTCGATCTTCTTCTTCGCCGCCGACCAGGTCATCCGCTACCTCATTACCTTCCTTCTGGGCATTCACTGATGGCAACAGCAGCCGCTGCAACCCAATCGTCCGACAAGCGCTGGTACATCGTCCACGCTTATTCGAACTTCGAGAAGAAGGTCGCCGAATCGATCCGCGAGCAGGCCAAGCAGCGCGGGCTCGAGGAGCTGTTCGAGCTGGTGCTGGTTCCGACCGAGAAGGTCACGGAAGTGCGCCGCGGCCGCAAGATCGACGCCGAGCGCAAGTTCTTCCCGGGCTACGTGCTGGTGAAGATGAAGCTGACCGACGAGGCGTTTCATCTGATCAAGAACACGCCGAAAGTGACCGGATTCCTCGGCGCCGAGAACAAGCCGATGCCGATCTCGGAAGCCGAGGCCATGCGCATCCTGCACCAGGTGCAGGAGGGCGTGGAGCGGCCGAAGGCGTCGGTGTCGTTCGAGATCGGCGAGAACGTGCGCGTGGCCGACGGCCCGTTCGCCTCGTTCTCGGGTGTGGTCGAGGAAATCGACGAGGCGCGTTCGCGCGTGAAGGTCGCGGTGTCGATCTTCGGCCGCGCCACGCCGGTCGAACTGGAATTCGGTCAGGTCGAGAAGGTCTGACCGGACGAGCGTGAGGCCTCAGGTCTCACGCGACAAGAGGCCGTGGGAGGAAGAGGGCGGTCGCCAGCCGCGCTCGATCCCAACCACGGAACCTGAAACCGCCGGCGCTGCCGGCACAACAGGAGTGATACATGGCAAAGAAAGTGACCGGATACCTGAAGCTTCAGGTCCCGGCCGGTGCGGCGAATCCTTCGCCCCCGATCGGTCCCGCGCTTGGTCAGCGCGGTCTCAACATCATGGAGTTCTGCAAGGCGTTCAACGCCCAGACCCAGAAGGAAGAGAAGAACACCCCGATTCCCGTCGTGATCACGATCTATGCCGATCGTTCGTTCACGTTCGAGATGAAGACGCCCCCGATGTCCTTCTTCCTCAAGCAGGCTGCGAAGATCCAGTCCGGCTCGAAGGCGCCGGGCCGTGACAAGGCCGGCGCGGTGACCAAGGCGCAGGTGCGCGAGATCGCCGAGAAGAAGATGAAGGATCTCAATTGCGATTCGATCGAATCGGCCATGAAGATGGTCGAGGGCTCTGCCCGTTCGATGGGTCTGGAAGTGGCGGGGTAAGGGCTCATGGCAATCGGAAAGCGTTTGAACAAAGCCCGCGAAGGCGTTGATCGCGAAAAGCTTTACCCGCTCGCGGACGCCATCAAGATGGTCAAGGAACGCGCGAAGGCGAAGTTCGACGAGACCATCGAGGTCGCGATCAATCTCGGCGTCGATCCCCGTCACGCCGACCAGATGGTCCGTGGCGTCGTGACCCTGCCGAATGGCACCGGCCGTACGCTCCGCGTCGGCGTGTTCGCCCGCGGTGCCAAGGCCGACGAGGCCAAGGCTGCAGGTGCCGACGTCGTCGGCGCCGAAGACCTGGTCGAGAAGGTGCAGAACGGAACGATCGATTTCGACCGTTGTATTGCGACCCCCGACATGATGCCGCTAGTCGGCCGTCTTGGTAAGGTGCTCGGCCCGCGCGGCCTGATGCCGAACCCGAAGATCGGCACTGTGACCATGGACGTCACCGGCGCGGTGAAGGGTGCCAAGGGCGGCTCGGTCGAGTTCCGTGTCGAGAAGGCCGGCATCCTGCAGGCCGGCGTCGGCAAGGCCTCGTTCACCGAGGAGAAGCTGGTCGAGAACATCAAGGCCTTGGCCGATGCTGTCTCGAAGGCGAAGCCCGCTGGTTCCAAGGGCACCTACATCCAGCGCGTTGCGGTGTCCTCGACGATGGGTCCCGGCGTGAAGGTCGAGCCGGGCACCATTCTCGGCTGAGGTTGGAATTTGCATGAGGCGAGGGGCGGAATTGGGCAACCGATTCCGCCCCTCGTCGTTTGTGGCGGCGTTCACTGGAAACAAGAACAATGACTGACAAGGTCCTGATCTACTCGCGTTTTCCCAAGACGATGATGGCGCGCTTCGCTGAACGGTTCGAACTGCTCGACACTGGCGGTAAGCCGCCGCGGGAGGTGTTTTCGGCCGAGGAGCTCGGCGGCGTCCGCGCCATGCTGACTGCGGGCGGCTCGCCCCTCGATGCGGAAGCCATGGACCTCTTTCCGAAGCTCGGCGCCGTCGTCTGCTACGGCACCGGCTATGACGGCGTCGACCTGAAGGCGGCAGCCAGCCGCAACATCGCGGTCGGCCACAGCCCCGGCGCCAATGCGGCCTCGGTCGCCGACATCGCGATGACCCTGATGCTGGCGACGACGCGGCGGATCCTGATCGCCGACCAATATGTCCGCAGCGGCGACTGGGCGGCTTCAAAGCAATCGCCGATGATGCGTCCGCAGGCCGGCATGCCCGGCCGCCGCATCGGCGTCTACGGGATGGGCGAGATCGGCCGCAAGATTGCCGCGCGCTGCGCGGCTTTTGAGGCGGAGGTCGGCTATTTCAGCCGCACCAGATACGACATTCCGCCCTATCAATATTTCCCGTCGCTTGAGGCGCTCGCCGACTGGTGCAGCGTGCTGATGATCGCGGTCCGGGCAGGGGCCGAGACCCAGCACGCGGTCAATGCCGATATCCTCAAGCGCCTCGGCGCGGACGGCTATGTCGTCAACATTTCGCGGGGCTCGGTGATTGACGAGAAGGCCCTGGTCGCGGCGCTGACCGACAAGGCCATCGCCGGCGCTGGCCTCGACGTCTTCGAGAAGGAGCCGCACGCCCCCGACGCGCTGACGGCGCTCCCCAATGTGGTGTTCGCCCCCCATATCGGCGGCCATACCCTCGAATCGCACGTCGCCATGCAGAACTGTGTGCTGGACAATCTGACGTCGTTCTTCGCGGGCAAGCCGCTGCCCTACGGGGTCAAATCGGCCTGAATCGGTCCTTGTCGGGCCGGGTCACGCCCTCACCGCAACGGATTGGAACTGGTGTGAATTTTGCTCTTGGCAAGCAGGCCCCGAGCGGTTAAAGAACCGCCTCCGGACGTGCCGGCCTCGGCTGGCGCGTTCGTGCACGCATTCAGAAAACCCGACAAGACAGGAGATCATTCCCTTTCAGGACGTCCGTGAGGATTGCCGGAAAAGGAAGGAAAACCCGTCTGTTGGAGGAATGCGGGCAGAGGTCGGGCGGTTCGCCGGCTGACCTTGTCCTGTCCAAGACTGCAGGCGCCCGCGGGGAATTTCGATTTCTCAACGGCTTAATCGCATGGCCTGCATAGACGGGTGAAGACCGGATTTCACTTCGTGCCGCCTTAGGGTCGGTCGCGGAATGGGTTTGGTTCGGACCTCGACACGCCGTGGGCTCTAGCGGGCTCCCGGAGGGCAGGCTTTGAATTGTCGTCTCGCCCGGCGCGTGTCCGAAGGGTTTTGACCCCGAGGTTCAGGTTTTGGGTGGGGCGATGGGTGCAACCCGGCGGTCCCGCTTTTTGCGATGACCGCCAACCGGAAAGAGCTTGCTGTGGAACGAGCGGCAAAAAAGGAAGCGGTCGAACAGCTCAATGGGGTCTTCAAGGCCACGAGCGTCGCGATCGTTGCCCAATATTCCGGCCTGACCGTTGCCCAGATGCAGAAGCTGCGCATGCAGATGAAGCAGGCTGGTGCCTCCGTGAAGGTCTCGAAGAACCGTCTCGCCAAAATTGCTCTTGAAGGCACTGACGTCGTTGCCATCGGTTCCATGTTGAAGGGACCGACCGTGATCGCCACTTCGGACGATCCGGTAGCGGCGCCAAAGGTCGCCGTCGAATTTGCCAAGGCGAATGAAAAGTTCGTCATCATTGGCGGCTCGATGGGAACGACCGTCCTGAATGTCGACGGCGTGAAGGCACTTGCCTCGCTGCCGTCGCTTGACGAACTGCGCGCCAAGATCGTCGGCCTGCTTGTGGCCCCGGCGACCAAGATCGCTCAGCTCGCCAACGCGCCCGCGGGCAAGCTCGCGCGCGTCATCCAGGCTTATGCCTCAAAGGGCGAAGCGGCCTGACGCCCTTCGCAAAACTCAAACCCGAACCAGACTTACATTCAAGGAAACTGAACAATGGCTGACTTGCAGAAGATCGTTGACGACCTCTCGAGCCTCACCGTGCTCGAAGCTGCCGAACTCGCGAAGCTCCTCGAAGAGAAGTGGGGCGTTTCGGCTGCCGCGGCCGTCGCCGTCGCCGGCCCGGCTGGTGGTGGCGCTGCCGCCGCTCCGGCCGAAGAGAAGACCGAGTTCACGGTCGTTCTTGCCGCCGCCGGCGACAAGAAGATCGAGGTCATCAAGGAAGTCCGCGCCATCACCGGCCTGGGCCTGAAGGAAGCAAAGGACCTCGTCGAGGGCGCGCCGAAGCCTGTCAAGGAAGGCGTGAACAAGGACGAGGCCGAGAAGCTCAAGGCCCAGCTCGAGAAGGCTGGCGCCAAGGTCGAGCTCAAGTAAGCAACGCTTGCTGGCGTGAGATCCCGGTGCGCATCAGCGAAACCGGGATCTCGGTCCACTCACAGCGAGGGTGGGCCAGATGCAAAAGGCGTGCGACGGAACCTTCCGACGCAGGCCGAACACGAAAAAGTGTGGGGATTGGAGGGTTTACCCCTCGAATCTGCACTACTGTTGCCCCATATCGGGTCGACAGCACGAAAGCGCGGTGGGCAGGGATGCGCGATTTCCCTGTAAGCCGTTGGGAGAGCAGGCTATTTCGGGCTTTTGCAGTCCGTGAAGAGGATGGTTGTGACGGGCGGGCGTGCCCATGCGCCCCGCGCGTCGTTTTGCGTTTTGAAGGTCTGAAGAACGGATTCAGGACATGACGGCCTGAAACTGGACTTCCGGTCCCCAAAGCGAACTCGAAAAATTCAACCCGGGGAGCGGCGGCAGCCGAGTCCCGGATGGTGCGCCCGGAGAGGGTGCCGAAATGAGAGGCCACGATGGCGCAGCAGACATTCACCGGTCGCAAACGCGTTCGCAAGTTCTTCGGACACATCAAGGAAGTTGCCGAGATGCCGAACCTCATCGAGGTTCAGAAGGCGTCCTATGACCAGTTCCTGATGGTCGACGAACCCCAGGGCGGGCGGTCCGATGAGGGCTTGCAGGCGGTGTTCCGCTCGGTGTTCCCGATCTCCGATTTCTCGGGCACCTCGATGCTGGAATTCGTCCGCTACGAGTTCGAGCCGCCGAAATACGACGTCGACGAGTGCCGCCAGCGCGGCATGACTTTCGCCGCCCCCCTCAAGGTGACGCTGCGCCTCATCGTGTTCGATATCGACGAGGAAACCGGCGCGAAGTCGGTCAAGGACATCAAGGAGCAGGACGTCTATATGGGCGATATCCCGCTCATGACGATGAACGGCACCTTCATCGTCAACGGCACTGAGCGCGTCATCGTCTCGCAGATGCACCGTTCGCCCGGCGTGTTCTTCGACCACGACAAGGGCAAGACCCATTCGTCGGGCAAGCTGCTGTTCGCCGCCCGCGTCATCCCGTATCGCGGCTCCTGGCTCGACATCGAGTTTGATGCCAAGGACATCGTCTATGCGCGTATCGACCGTCGCCGCAAGCTTCCCGTAACGTCGCTGATGTTCGCGCTCGGCCTCGACGGCGAGGCGATCCTCAGCACGTTCTACAAGAAGATCCTCTACAAGCGGACCAAGGAAGGTTGGCGCGTTCCGTTCGACGCCAACCGTTTCCGCGGCTACTCGACCATCAACGATTTGATCGACGCCGACACCGGCAAGGTCGTGCTCGAGGCCGGCAAGAAGCTCACCGTTCGCGGTGCGCGTCAGATGCAGGAGAAGGGGCTGAAGGCGCTGCGCCTGTCGGATGCGGAACTCGTCGGCAACTACATCGCCGAGGACCTCGTCAACCCCAAGACCGGCGAAATCCACGCGGAAGCCGGTGAGGAGATCACCGACAAGTCGATGAAGGCCCTCAACGAGCACGGCTACAAGGACCTGCCGCTGCTCGACATCGACCACGTCAATGTCGGCGCCTACATCCGCAACACGCTCTCGGCCGACAAGAACATGACGCGTGAAGACGCGCTGTTCGACATCTACCGCGTGATGCGTCCGGGCGAGCCGCCGACGCTGGATTCGGCGCAGGCGATGTTCCAGTCGCTGTTCTTCGACGCCGAGCGCTACGACCTCTCCGCGGTCGGCCGCGTCAAGATGAACATGCGCCTCGACCTCGATGCGCCCGACACCCAGCGCACGCTGCGCAAGGAAGACATCCTCTCCGTCATCAAGACGCTGGTGGATTTGCGCGACGGCAAGGGCGAGATCGACGACATCGACCATCTCGGCAACCGCCGTGTGCGCTCGGTCGGCGAGCTCATGGAGAACCAGTACCGCATCGGCCTCCTGCGCATGGAGCGCGCGATCAAGGAGCGCATGTCCTCGGTCGACATCGACACGGTCATGCCGCAGGACCTGATCAACGCCAAGCCGGCGGCTGCCGCCGTGCGCGAGTTCTTCGGCTCCTCGCAGCTCTCGCAGTTCATGGACCAGACCAACCCGCTGTCGGAGATCACCCACAAGCGCCGCCTCTCGGCGCTTGGACCGGGCGGTCTGACCCGCGAGCGCGCCGGCTTCGAGGTGCGCGACGTGCATCCCACGCATTACGGCCGCATCTGCCCGATCGAGACGCCGGAAGGTCCGAACATCGGCCTGATCAACTCGCTCGCGACCTTCGCGCGCGTGAACAAGTACGGCTTCGTCGAGACACCTTACCGCAAGGTCAAGGACGGCCGCGTCACCGACGAGGTCGTGTACCTCTCGGCGATGGAAGAGGGCCGCTACACGGTCGCGCAGGCCAACGTGCCGCTCGACCCGAAGGGCCGCTTCACCGAAGATCTCGTGGTCTGCCGTCACGCCGGCGAAGTCTTGCCGGTGACCCCGGACAAGGTGGATTACATGGACGTGTCACCGAAGCAGCTCGTTTCGGTTGCCGCGGCGCTGATCCCGTTCCTCGAGAACGACGACGCCAACCGCGCGCTGATGGGCTCGAACATGCAGCGCCAGGCGGTGCCGCTGGTTCGCGCCGAGGCGCCGTTCGTCGGCACCGGCATGGAAGGTGTGGTTGCGCGTGACTCGGGTGCCGCGATCGCGGCGCGCCGTTCGGGCGTGATCGACCAGATCGACGCCACCCGCGTCGTCATCCGCGCCACCGAAGATCTCGATCCGACCAAGTCGGGCGTCGATATCTACCGGCTGATGAAGTACCAGCGCTCCAACCAGTCGACCTGCATCAACCAGCGTCCGCTGGTGAAGGTCGGCGACATCGTCAAGAAGGGCGACATCATCGCCGACGGTCCGTCGACCGATCTCGGTGAGCTCGCTCTGGGGCGCAACGTGCTCGTCGCGTTCATGCCGTGGAACGGCTACAACTTCGAAGACTCGATCCTGCTCTCCGAGCGGATCGTGAAGGAAGACGTGTTCACCTCGATCCACATCGAGGAGTTCGAGGTGATGGCCCGCGACACCAAGCTCGGGCCCGAGGAAATCACCCGCGACATTCCGAACGTCTCGGAAGAAGCGCTGAAGAACCTCGACGAAGCCGGTATCGTCTACATCGGTGCGGAAGTGCGCGCCGGCGACATCCTGGTCGGCAAGATCACGCCGAAGGGCGAAAGCCCGATGACGCCGGAAGAAAAGCTTCTGCGCGCCATCTTCGGCGAGAAGGCCTCCGACGTTCGCGACACCTCGCTGCGCGTTCCCCCGGGCGTGCAGGGCACGATCGTGGAAGTCCGCGTGTTCAACCGTCACGGCGTCGACAAGGACGAGCGTGCGCTGGCGATCGAGCGGGAGGAGATCGAGCGTCTGGCCAAGGACCGCGACGACGAGCAGGCGATCCTGGACCGCAACGTCTACAACCGTCTTGCCGAGCTGCTCGAGGGACGACAGGGCATTGCCGGTCCGAAGGGCTTCAAGAAGGACACCAAGATCACCCGTGCGGTGCTCGAGGAGTACCCGAAGTCGCAGTGGTGGCTGTTCGCTTCGCCGAACGACAAGCTGATGGCCGAGATCGAGGCCATGCGGAAGCAGTACGACGAGTCGAAGAAGGGGCTGGAACAGCGCTTCCTCGATAAGGTCGAGAAGCTTCAGCGCGGCGACGAATTGCCGCCCGGCGTGATGAAGATGGTCAAGGTCTTCGTCGCGGTGAAGCGCAAGATCCAGCCCGGCGACAAGATGGCCGGCCGCCACGGCAACAAGGGCGTGGTGTCGAAGATCGTGCCGATCGAGGACATGCCGTTCCTCGAAGACGGTACGCACGCCGACATCGTGCTCAATCCGCTCGGCGTGCCCTCGCGCATGAACGTCGGACAGATCCTCGAGACCCATCTCGGCTGGGCCTGCGCCGGCCTCGGCAAGCGTATCGGCCAGACGGTCGATGCCTATCTGTCGAAGCAGGACATCAGGCCGCTGAAGGAAACCTTGAAGAAGGTCTACGGCGAGGACGAGACGATCAAGTCGCTCAACGACAACGAGTTGATCGAGCTCGGCCACAATCTGAGCCGCGGCGTGCCGATCGCGACGCCGGTGTTCGACGGGGCCAAGGAAGCCGACATCGAGGAGATGCTGAAGCTTGCCGGTCTCGACGCTTCGGGTCAGTCGACCGTCTATGACGGCCGCACCGGCGATGCCTTCGATCGCAAGGTGACAGTGGGCTACATCTACATGCTCAAGCTGCACCATCTCGTGGACGACAAGATCCACGCGCGTTCGATCGGTCCGTACTCGCTCGTCACCCAGCAGCCGCTGGGCGGCAAGGCGCAGTTCGGCGGCCAGCGCTTCGGCGAAATGGAAGTGTGGGCGCTCGAGGCTTACGGCGCGGCGTACACGCTCCAGGAGATGCTGACGGTGAAGTCGGACGACGTCGCCGGCCGCACCAAGGTGTACGAGGCGATCGTGCGCGGCGACGACACGTTCGAGGCCGGTATTCCGGAATCGTTCAACGTGCTGGTCAAGGAAATGCGTTCGCTCGGCCTCAATGTCGACTTGCACAATTCCAAGGTCGGGCCGGGGACGGCGGAAGCGGCCGAGTAATACGACCTTTCATGCCCGGCCTTCACGGCCGGGCATTGGCGCCCCTCCCGAGGCCTTGAGGGCAGGGCGCCCCGCTCGAGTGATTTTCGAATTTGCTGCCGGAGGCGACCGGTACGCGAGGAGAAGACGATGAACCAAGAAATTATGAATCTCTTTAACCCGACGACGCCGGCTCAGGTCTTCGACCAGATCCGGATTTCGATCGCGTCTCCAGAGAAGATTCTGTCCTGGTCCTACGGCGAGATCAAGAAGCCGGAGACCATCAACTACCGCACCTTCAAGCCCGAGCGCGACGGCCTGTTCTGCGCCCGCATCTTCGGGCCGATCAAGGATTACGAGTGCTTGTGCGGCAAGTACAAGCGCATGAAGTACAAGGGCATCATCTGCGAGAAGTGCTCGGTCGAGGTCACGCTGTCGCGCGTCCGGCGCGAGCGCATGGGCCATATCGAGCTGGCAGCCCCCGTCGCCCACATCTGGTTCCTGAAGTCGCTGCCCTCGCGCATCGGCCTTCTGCTGGACATGACGCTGAAGGATCTCGAGCGGATCCTCTACTTCGAATATTACGTCGTGCTCGAGCCGGGCCTCACCGCGCTCAAGGACCGTCAGCTGCTGTCGGAAGACGAATATCTGAAGGCGCAGGACGAATACGGCCAGGATTCCTTCACCGCCATGATCGGCGCGGAGGCGATCCGCGAGCTGCTCAAGGGCATGGACCTCGAGAAGCTCGAATTGTCCTTGCGCGCGGAGATGCAGGAGACCGACTCCGACATCAAGCACAAGAAGCTCGCCAAGCGCCTGAAGATCGTCGAAGCGTTCCGCCACTCCGGCAACAAGCCGGAATGGATGATCATGACCGTGGTCCCGGTGATTCCGCCGGACCTGCGTCCGCTGGTGCCGCTGGACGGCGGCCGCTTCGCGACCTCGGACCTCAACGACCTCTACCGCCGCGTCATCAACCGCAACAACCGCTTGAAGCGGCTGATGGAGCTGCGCGCGCCTGACATCATCATCCGCAACGAGAAGCGCATGCTTCAGGAAGCGGTCGATGCGCTGTTCGACAACGGCCGCCGCGGCCGCGTCATCACCGGTGCCAACAAGCGCCCGCTGAAGTCGCTCGCCGACATGCTCAAGGGCAAGCAGGGCCGCTTCCGTCAGAACCTGCTCGGCAAGCGCGTCGACTATTCGGGCCGTTCGGTGATCGTGGTCGGTCCCGAACTGCGCCTGCATCAGTGCGGCCTGCCGAAGAAGATGGCGCTCGAGCTGTTCAAGCCGTTCATCTATTCGCGGCTTGACGCCAAGGGCCTGTCCACCACGGTGAAGCAGGCGAAGAAGCTGGTCGAGAAGGAGCGGCCCGAGGTCTGGGACATCCTGGACGAGGTCATCCGCGAGCATCCGGTGCTGCTCAACCGCGCACCGACGCTGCATCGCCTCGGCATCCAGGCGTTCGAGCCCGTGCTGATCGAAGGCAAGGCGATCCAGCTCCACCCGCTGGTCTGCGCCGCGTTCAACGCCGACTTCGACGGCGACCAGATGGCCGTGCACGTTCCGCTGTCGCTCGAAGCGCAGCTGGAAGCGCGCGTCCTGATGATGTCGACCAACAACATCCTGCATCCGGCGAACGGCCAGCCGATCATCGTGCCGTCGCAGGACATCGTGCTCGGTCTCTACTACGTCTCCATCATGCGCGAAGGCCTGCCCGGCGAGGGCAAGATCTTCGGCGAGATGGCAGAGCTCGAGCACGCGCTGCACGCGAAGGTCATCCACCTCCACACCAAGATCAAGTATCGGTGGGAAGGCATCGACGAGACCGGCAAGATCACCAAGCGCTGGATCGAGACCACTGCTGGCCGCGTCATGCTGGGCAATTTGCTGCCGAAGAATCCGCGGGTTCCGTTCGAGATCATCAACAAGCTGATGACCAAGCGCGAGATCTCCGGCGTCATCGACCAGGTCTACCGTCACTGCGGCCAGAAGGAGACGGTGATCTTCTGCGACCGCATCATGGCGCTCGGCTTCTACAACGCGTTCAAGGCCGGTATTTCGTTCGGCAAGGACGATATGGTCGTGCCGCACTCCAAGTGGAAGATCGTCGACACCACCCGTACGCTGGCGAAGGATTTCGAGCAGCAGTACAACGACGGCCTGATCACCCATGGTGAGAAGTACAACAAGGTCGTCGACGCCTGGTCGAAGGCCACGGAAGAAATCGCCAAGGCGATGATGAAGGAGATCTCCTCCACCAAGAAGACGGCGAGTGGAGCCGACGCCGACATCAACTCGATCTACATGATGGCTCACTCCGGTGCCCGCGGTTCGCCGGCCCAGATGCGCCAGCTCGCCGGCATGCGCGGCCTGATGGCCAAGCCGTCGGGTGAGATCATCGAGACGCCGATCATCTCGAACTTCAAGGAAGGCCTCTCGGTGCTCGAGTACTTCAACTCGACCCACGGCGCCCGCAAGGGCCTCGCGGACACCGCGTTGAAGACCGCGAACTCGGGCTACCTGACCCGTCGTCTCGTCGACGTGGCGCAGGACTGCATCATCACGCAGAACGACTGCGGCACCAAGCTCGGCATCAAGATGCGCGCCATCGTCGATGCCGGCACCGTGGTCGCCTCGCTCGGCTCGCGCATCCTGGGCCGCACGGCCTGCGAAGACGTGCGTGACAGCTCGGGCAAGGTGATCATCAAGCGCGGTACGCTGATGGAGGAGAGCCATCTGGACGCCATCCATCAGGGTGGCGTGCAGGAGGTGAAGATCCGTTCGGCTCTGACCTGCGAACTCGTCAACGGCATCTGCGGCATGTGCTACGGCCGCGACCTCGCCCGCGGCACGCCGGTCAACCACGGTGAAGCCGTCGGCGTCATTGCGGCGCAGTCGATCGGAGAGCCGGGCACCCAGCTGACCATGCGCACCTTCCACATCGGTGGTGCGGCGCAGCTCAACGAGCAGTCGTTCGTCGAATCCAACTTCGACGGCAAGATCGCGATCAGGAACAAGGCCATCGCCCGCAACAGCGAAGGCCACCTTGTCGCGATGGTCCGCAACATGGTGATCGCGATCGTCGATGCCGACGGCACCGAGCGTGCGACGCACCGTATTCAGTACGGTTCGCGCCTGCACGTCGACGAAGGCGACACCGTCAAGCGCGGCCAGCGTATCGTCGAGTGGGATCCCTACACCCGTCCGCTTCTCACCGAGGTGGAGGGCACCATCGGCTTCGAGGATCTGGTCGAAGGACAGTCGATCTCGGAAACGCTGGACGAAGCCACCGGTATCGCCAAGCGCGTGGTCATCGACTGGCGCTCGATGCGCGGCGGCGGGGACCTGCGTCCGGCCATCGTGATCAAGGGCAAGGACGGCAAGGTGCTCAAGCTCGCTCGTGGCGGCGATGCTCGCTACATGTTGTCGGTCGACGGCATTCTGTCGGTCGATATCGGAGCCAAGGTCCAGGCGGGCGACATCCTCGCCCGTGTCTCGACCGAAAGCGCCAAGACGCGTGACATCACCGGCGGTCTGCCGCGGGTGGCGGAACTGTTCGAGGCTCGGCGTCCGAAGGATGCGGCGATCATCGCCGAGATCGCGGGCACCATCCGGTTCGGGCGCGACTACAAGAACAAGCGTCGCATCTCGATTGAGCCGATGGACAAGACCGAGGAGGCACGCGAGTACCTGATCCCGAAGGGCAAGCACATCCACCTTCAGGACGGCGACGTCGTCGAAAAGGGCGACTTCATCGTGGAAGGCAATCCGGCGCCGCACGACATTCTGGCGGTCAAGGGCATCGAGGAGCTCGCGGCCTATCTGGTCAACGAGATCCAGGAGGTCTACCGGCTCCAGGGCGTGCTCATCAACGACAAGCACATCGAGGTGATCGTCCGTCAGATGCTCCAGAAGGTGGAAGTCACCGACCAGGGCGACACGGACATGATCTCGGGCGAGCAGATCGACAAGATCGAGTTCGACCAGATCAACGAGAAGGCCAAGGAAGAGGGCAAGAAGATCGCTACTGGGACGCCGGTTCTGCTCGGCATCACCAAGGCGAGCCTCCAGACCCGCTCCTTCTTCTCGGCGGCCTCATTCCAGGAGACCACCCGCGTCCTCACGGAAGCGGCGGTCAACGGCAAGGTCGATCCGCTCGAAGGCCTCAAGGAGAACGTCATCGTCGGCCGGCTGATCCCGGCGGGCACCGGCGCCTCCATGGCCAAGATCCGGGAAGTCGCCGTGAAGCGCGACAAGATGATCCTCGACGAGCGCGAGAAGCAGGCGGCCGTCGTGTCGCCCGCGCCGGAAGCTGAGCTTCCTGCGCTCCCGCCCGCGGAATGATCGATCATCCGTAGGAATACCGAGGACAATGAAAAGGCCGGCGTAAGCCGGCCTTTTTGCTGCTTTGTTTGCCTGTTGCGGTGCAGGATCAACCTTTGTTCATCTTTCCTTCAGCCGCAAAAGCGCTTCTGCTAGGGGAGTTTAGACCGGTGGGTCCCGTGACGGGGGCAGGGCCGGAGACCACGGATCTGACATGCTTGATCTCGCAATCGTAGGCGGCGGCCCCGGCGGGCTGATGAGTGCTTGGTACCTGAAGCGTAAGCTCGGCGACCTTTGCCGCATCACTATCTACGAGGCGTCTGACCGATTGGGCGGCAAGATCGTCACGCGCAAATTCGATTCGGCGCCCGCGATGTACGAGGCCGGCGTCGCCGAGATCTACGACTACTCGATGACCGGGCCCGATCCGCTGCGCGAGCTGATCCAGCATTTCGGACTTCAGACGATTCCGATGGACGCCGAACAGGTGCAGTTCGGCGGCGAGCTCCTCGACGACGTGGCCGGCATGCGTCGCAAATACGGCGCTAAGACCGCGGCCGCGATCGAGGCGTTCCGCGAGCGTTGCGCAGAGGCGATGTCGCCGATCGAATATTACGAGGGCGTCGGCGCCCACGACAACGAGAACCCCTGGGCCTACAAGACCGCCGAGCAGGTGCTCGACGAGGAGGTCGAGGACGAAACGGCAAAGCGTTTTTTCAAGGTGATGGCGCGCTCCGACCTCGCCACCGAGAGCCACAACACCAACGGCCTCAACGCGCTCAAGAACTATCTGATGGATGTCGAAGGCTATATCGGCCTCTATTCCATCCAGAACGGCAACGAGCAGCTGATCGAATGCCTCCAGTCGGAGGTCAACGCCGACATCCAGCTCAATCACCGCGTGCTCACCGTGGGCAAGGCGCCGACCGGCCGCTACCAGCTCAAGATGATGAACGGCAAGGGACCCGAGACGCGGGACTTCGATCTCGTGCTGATGTGCCTGCCGCATTCCTGGCTTTCCACCGTCGGCTGGGAGGGCGAGCAGCTCCGCAAGTCGATGGTCAAGCACGTCTCCTACTTCGACCGTCCCGCGCACTATCTGCGCGTCTCGATCCTGTTCGACACGCCGTTCTGGGGCGAGAAGATTTCCGGCGCCTGGTTCATGTCGGAGGCCTTCGGCGGCTGCTGTGTCTATAACGAGGGCGCACGCCACGACGTCGGCAAGCACGGCGTCTTGAACTGGCTGATTCCCGGCTCCGATGCCCTGGCCTTCGCCAATCTGTCGGACCAGGAGCTGATCGAAGCCGCGCTGAAATCGCTGCCGGCCTCGCTCGGCGATGCCCGCGCGCATTTCAAGGAAGGCAAGATCCACCGCTGGCTGTCGTCGGTGAACGCGATTCCGGGCGGTCTGCCCGTCCGCGACGTCATGACCAATCACCGGCCCGAACCGAAGGAGCATCCGGGCATCGTGGTGGTCGGCGACTATCTGTTCGACTCGACGCTGAATGGTCTGCTCGATTCGTCCGACGCCGCGACCGACATCATCCTGACCGAGATGATGCGCCTGCGCCGCGAGCGCGCGCAGGACGACAAGCCGGTTTCCGACAAGATCGACCGTGACTATTTCGCGAACTACCGCGGCCTCGGCCCCTATAGCGAGGCGTGGCGTCACTTCACCGATCCCGATTACCTCGCCAAGCTGATCGGCATCGTCTGGGGCAAGGCCAAGGGCGCGAAGCTACTGGTCGCGGGTTCGGCCAGCGGCGAGCTGGTCGGTGCGCTGCGCGATCGCGGCATCGACGCCTTCGGCATCGAGAACAACCGTGCCATCCACGCCAAGACGCCGAAGGCGCTCAAGAAGTACAACAAGCTCGGCTCGATCACCGATATGCCGTTCAAGGACGGCGCGTTCGACTTCGTGTTCGAGACCAGCCTCTGCCATGTTTCCCCGAAACAGGTGGTCCGTGCGATCCGCGAGTTCAATCGCGTGGTCAAGACCGGTCTCGTGTTCGGCTCGATCACCTCGGACATGGCTTCAGCGGTGATCGACCGCTACGATCTCTTGCGCGGGGTCAAGAAGCTCGGCACCTGGTGGGAATGGTCCGAACTGTTCTTCGGCAACGGCTTCGACCTGTCGATGCACCGCAAGGACTGCACCGACGCGCTCTGGGAGGCGACGCTCGCCGCCAACAAGGGTCCGGGCCAGTGGTACGCCGACGCCGACTCCTTGCGCTATTCCTTTTTCGATAAGGTCGAGGACGACGAAGAGGAAGACGACTAGCCGCTTGAAGCGGGCGCCCTTCGCCAATTGTTTTGCCGAATTCATCTTGATCGCATAGAATCGATGCAATAGCGGTTGTCGCTATTTCCTGCTTTCTCTGCGGTCATGCCGGCCGTCAGCATCGGTTGGTTTCATGGCGTCCAAGCCTCTCTCGCCCAACGACCCGAAGCTCGCCGCGGAAGACGCGGCCGGGCTCGACGACAAGCTCGCTTCCACGGCCAAGCCGGACCTCGAAGGAGACGAGGACGAAGATACCGACGAGGAGGATGACGAGCTGGAGCTCGATGACGACGATGAGGACGAGGATCTCGTCGTCTTTACCGCGCGCGAAGCCGCCGGTGCGCTCGCGACCATCCTGGGTTTCGTCAAACCATTCCTGACGAACTACAAGCGGATGCTGTCATTCGTGGCGTTCGGCGTCTTCGTCGAGACGTTGTTCAACGTCATCATGCCGCTCAGCCTGAAGTTCCTGATCGACGACGCGCTCGGCGAGGAGGATTTCCAGGCGCTGTACAAGATCCTCGGCGTGCTCGCGGTCGCCGGCATCTTCACCTCGATCGTCGCGGTCTGGTACGAGCGCTGGGATGCGAGGCTTGCCGCCTGCATCATCTCCGACGTCCGCAAACGGCTGTTCGAGCACGTCCAGGACCTGCCGGCGGCCTATTTCGGCCGCACCAAGCGCGGCGAGATCCTGTCGCGCTTTTCCGTCGACCTCGCGGCCTTCGAGGGCTCGGTCAAGACCTTTGCCAACAGCGCGGCACTGCCATTTCTGGAGTTGATCGCCGGCATCATCCTGATGGTGTTCCTGAACTGGCAACTCGCGGCGGTTGCGCTGCTCGTGTTTCCGATCACGCTGATCGGTCCGCGCATGCTCACGCCGAAGGCCGTGCAGGCGAATTACGAGCAGAAGCTCAATGAGTCCGCGCTGCTCGGCATGGTCCAGGAAAACGTGGCGGCCCAGGCCGTGATCAAGGCGTTCAGCCTGCAACGCAGGATGTTCGGCTTCTTCACCTTTCGCAACGACGAGACGCGAAACAGGATGGCTTCGGCGGCGTTCCTGTCGACCATGGTGGAGCGAACGGTCACCATCTCGGTGCTGCTCTTGCATCTCGTCGTGCTCGCGATCGGCGCGTATCTGGCGACCAAGGGGCAGATCACCATCGGCACCTTCGTCACTTTCGAAAGCGCGTTCTGGGAGGTGTCCTACAATATCGCCCATGTAATGCATTTCATTCCCGTGTCGATCTCCGCGGCAGCCGCAATCCGCCACATGCAGGAGCTGCTCGACGAGCCCACGCGCAGCGCCGATCGCCCTGGCGCGCCCGACCTGCCGCGCATCACCAACGACATCACCTTCGACCACGTGACGTTCCAGTACGAAGGCAGCCAGACGCCGGTGCTGGACAATCTCAGCCTCAAGCTCAATGTCGGCAAGCGCATCGCCATCGTCGGCCCCTCGGGCTCCGGCAAGAGCACGCTGCTCAATTTGATCCTGCGGCTCTACGTGCCGGACGAGGGGCGCGTCACCATCGACGGCGTCGACGTCCGCAAGGTGACGCTGGATTCGCTGCGCCGGAGCATGGCCGTGGTGTTCCAGGAGAACATGCTGTTCAACATGTCGATCCGCGAGAACATCCGGCTCGGCAAGGAGGGCGCGAGCGACGAGGAGGTGGTGGAGGCGGCCAAGAAGGCCGAGATCCACCGCTACATCATGAGCCTGCCGCAGCGATACGACACGCCGGTGGGCGAGCGCGGCGATACCTTGTCGGGCGGCCAGCGCCAGCGCATCGCGATCGCCCGCGCGGTCATCCGCAACCCCTCCGTGCTGCTGCTGGACGAAGCCACCTCGGCACTCGACCAGACCACGGAAGCCGCGATCAACCGCACGCTGCTGAAGGTCGCCAAGGGCCGCACCATGATCTGGTCGACCCACCGCCTGTCCTCGGTGGTCGAGATGGATGAGATCATCGTGATTTCAGGAGGCAGGGCGATCGAGCGCGGCTCGCATGCCGAGCTGCTTGCCAAGAACGGCACCTACCGCAAGCTGTGGAACGATCAGACTCACCAGCCGCATGCCGCGGCGGCTCACGTCGATGACGACAGCGACGATGGCGACGAGGATGAAGACGACCTCGACGAGGATGATGAGGACGACGACGAGGAGTGACCGAGGAAGTTCGGCTCCAGATGGACGGCTCCTCCGAGCGGCCGCAATAGTCCCTGAACCGACCAGGCGATAAAGCGTGCCCAGCGCTGCGCCGTCCAGTAGGGGCTCGTCGCAATCGAGACCGAGCGGAAGTCGAACGCCTTCGCCGCCGACCATTCATCGCAGGCCCGCTTGACCGGATCCGCGTAGAAGGCGGCGATCTTGCTCGCGCCCATGCCGTCGGAGGCCAGCCACTGCGGGATGTAGGCGTTGCAGAGCCGCTCGACGTCGGTGAAGACCTTGTCGCAGCCGGTGCCGGCGGCGGGGCAGGAGGTCGCGAAGGCATCGCCCACCAGCACGAGGCCGGGCTGGCCGCTTGCATCATTCACGTAGAGATCGACCGGGCGGATCTTCAACTCACCGGGGATGTCGAATGGGCCCGTGATGCGCTTGAGCCGTGGCAGCGCGGCGTTCAGCGTCTCGGCTGGCGCGCGGCGCATCTCACCCAGCCAGGGATCGTCGAAGCCGCGATAGACGAACAGATTGGCGCGCATCCGCGTCCCGATCGGAAACAGCGTGAGGTAGGGGATGCGGTCGCTCGGCCGTTCCGAGAAATAGGTCAGCGCCGGGAAGTCGAACGCATTCCGTCCCGCCGGCACCACGTCGAACCCGATCGAAATCGAATGGCAGGCGCTGACGATTTTTCGCGCGATTCCCAGCTGATGGCGCAGGCCGACATTGAGACCGTTGGCGAGCACGACCAGCCGGGCGGAGACCATCTCGTCGTTGGAGAGAGTGACCTTCTGCCGCTCCGCGCTCGTCTCGACCGAGACGGCCTTGGCGCAGATGCGCTCGACCCCGGCAGGGATTTCGTCACGGACGGCGTTGACGAGGGAATCGTAAAGGATGTTGAACTGCCGGCTTGGCGCTTTGTCGAGGAGGCGGCCGAATCGCGCGATCCAGTTCTCACCTACGAAAGTCGCGCGGCGCAGCACCGATTCGGCGATTCCAGTCCGCAAGAATCGTTCGACTTGGGTGTGACCGCTGATTTTTTCGACTCGGAAGTCCGCCGAATAGCTCTCATGCGGATCGATCAGGACGGTCGAAATGCCGGCACGGCCGAGCATCGCGGCGGCGGTCGAGCCGGACAATCCCCCGCCGATGATGGCAATGTCGGTGTACCGCATGGCGCCAATCTCTGCCGAAGGCGGCACATTGACGCCCCAACAGGAAAAAAAGCCTTAGCGATGGTTATAAAAGTATATTTCACCCGGATATAAATAAAGGTTAGGATAGCGGCACATGCAGTCGCTCCCGCCTCGGTTAGGGCACAGCGAGGCGGCCCGGAAGCGATTTCGACAGGCGCGGGAAGCGCTTCTGACTGTCGTTTCGCCTTGACTTGACCGACACCCACTTATAGAAAGCGGCCACTTAACGACAGGCGGTGAGCATCGCCAGCGTCGGAACGGGCCACCCGTTTGATCCCCCAGGGGGTCACCAAGACGGGCACCAACCTCGACGAATGCCGCTCAAACGCTGTCGATTATAGCTAGGCAATGCCAGTGCGATTTTAGGTCTCTTGAGCCTGTTCTCTTGAGATCGAATTCGGATGCATGACCTCGGTGCGCGGGCCGCAGCTTCAAGCTGACCGGTTCAAATATCGCGGTCCTCTGTGG
The DNA here is from genome assembly GCF_023073335.1 of Bradyrhizobium sp. 21. GTDB lineage: Bacteria > Pseudomonadota > Alphaproteobacteria > Rhizobiales > Xanthobacteraceae > Bradyrhizobium. The sequence continues at coordinate 78,495 of NZ_JADPJG010000017.1, read as the reverse complement.
CGTCGAAGCGCTTTCCGCTCAGTGATGAGTGGTTGGCGCGATTTCGCTTTGTGCGGTTTGTCCGCGCAAGGCGGCCTCGTCGGGTGGGTAGCTCGAAAGAATTGCGGACCCGGCGACGGGCCGCGGCAAGACAGCGGACCCGAAAGGGGCCGCGAACACAAAGGGTAAGGCCAGGATGCCGACGATCAACCAGCTGATCGCTCAACCGCGGGAAGTGCAGAAGTCGCGCAAGAAGGTGCCGGCGCTGCAGCAGTCGCCGCAGAAGCGCGGCGTTTGCACGCGCGTTTACACCACGACCCCGAAGAAGCCGAACTCGGCGCTTCGTAAGGTCGCCAAGGTGCGCCTGACCAACGGCTTCGAGGTGATCGGCTACATCCCCGGCGAGGGCCATAACCTCCAGGAGCACTCGGTGGTCATGATCCGCGGCGGTCGCGTCAAGGACTTGCCCGGCGTGCGCTACCACATCCTCCGCGGCGTTCTGGATACCCAGGGCGTCAAGAACCGTAAGCAGCGTCGTTCGAAGTACGGCGCCAAGCGTCCGAAGTAAGCGGGAAACAGGTCCATGTCTCGTCGCCATTCTGCTGAAAAGCGTGAAGTCCTTCCCGATCCGAAGTTCGGGAACATCATCGTCACGAAGTTCATGAACTCGGTGATGTATGCCGGCAAGAAGTCGGTCGCCGAAGGCATCGTTTACGGTGCGTTCGGCCTCATCGAAAGCAAGACCAAGCAGAGCCCGCTCGGCGTGTTCGAGCAGGCACTCGAGAACGTCATGCCGACGATCGAAGTGCGCTCCCGCCGCGTCGGTGGCGCAACCTACCAGGTTCCGGTCGAAGTTCGCTCGGTGCGCCGTCAGGCGCTGGGCATTCGTTGGCTGATCTCGGCTGCGCGCGACCGCAACGAGAAGACGATGACCGAGCGGCTCTCTGCCGAGCTCCTGGACGCGTCGAACAATCGCGGGAACGCCGTCAAGAAGCGTGAAGACGTGCACCGGATGGCGGAAGCCAACCGCGCCTTCTCGCACTATCGCTGGTAACGGCGACACACGGAATCTAAGGAACACCTCATGCCCCGCGTTCATGCCATAGAGAATTACCGCAACTTCGGTATCATGGCGCATATCGATGCCGGCAAGACGACGACCACCGAGCGCATCCTCTATTACACCGGCAAGAGCCATAAGATCGGCGAAGTGCACGAAGGTGCCGCGACGATGGACTGGATGGAGCAGGAGCAGGAGCGCGGCATCACGATCACCTCGGCCGCGACCACCGCGTTCTGGGCCGGCAAGCGTCTGAACATCATCGACACGCCCGGTCACGTCGACTTCACCATCGAAGTTGAGCGCAGCTTGCGCGTGCTCGACGGCGCCGTCTGCGTGCTCGACTCGAACCAAGGCGTCGAGCCCCAGACCGAGACGGTCTGGCGCCAGGGCGACAAGTACAAGGTTCCGCGCATCGTCTTCGCCAACAAGATGGACAAGACCGGCGCCGACTTCTTCAAGTGCCTGGCCGACATCGTCGACCGCCTCGGTGCCAAGCCGATCGCGATCCAGCTTCCGATCGGTGCCGAGAACAACTTCAAGGGTCTCGTCGACCTCGTGAAGATGCAGGGCATCATCTGGAACGATGAATCGCTCGGTGCGAAGTTCGACTATGTCGACATTCCGGAAGACATGGTCGAGCAGGCCAAGGAATATCGCGAGAAGATGGTGGAAGCCGCCGTCGAACTCGACGACGACGCATTGGCCGCCTTCCTCGACGGCAACGAGCCGGACGAGGCGACGCTGAAGCGGCTGATCCGCAAGGCGGTGCTCACCGGTGCGTTCTATCCCGTGCTGTGCGGCTCGGCCTTCAAGAACAAGGGCGTGCAGCCGCTGCTCGACGCCGTCGTCGACTATCTGCCGTCGCCGGTCGACGTGCCCGCGATCAAGGGTACCGACGACCGTGGCAACGAGGTCCTGCGCAAGGCCGACGACAAGGAGCCGCTCGCGCTGCTCGCGTTCAAGATCATGGACGATCCGTTCGTCGGCACCATCACCTTCTGCCGCATCTACTCGGGCGTCCTGCAGAGCGGCACCGGTGTCGTGAACTCGACGCGCGAGAAGAAGGAGCGCATCGGGCGCATGCTGCTGATGCATGCGAACAACCGCGAAGACATCAAGGAAGCCTATGCCGGCGACATCGTCGCGCTGGCGGGCCTGAAGGAAGCGCGCACCGGTGACACGCTGTGCGATCCCGACAAGCAGGTGATCCTCGAAAAGATGGAATTCCCCGAGCCGGTCATCGAGATCGCGATCGAGCCGAAGTCGAAGGCCGACCAGGAAAAGCTGGGCGTGGCGCTGGCGAAGCTCGCCGCGGAGGATCCGTCCTTCCGCGTGTCGACCGACCAGGAGTCTGGCCAGACCATCCTCAAGGGCATGGGCGAGCTCCATCTCGACATCAAGGTCGACATCCTCCGTCGTACCTACAAGGTCGACGCGAACATCGGTGCGCCGCAGGTTGCGTTCCGGGAGCGCGTCACCAAGAAGGCCGAAGTCAAGTACACACACAAGAAGCAGACCGGCGGTACCGGTCAGTTCGCTGAAGTGTCGATCGTGGTCGAGCCGAACGAGCCCGGCAAGGGCTATGAGTTCGAATCCAAGGTCGTTGGCGGTTCGGTGCCGAAGGAATACATCCCCGGCGTCGAAAAGGGCCTCAACAGCGTGATGGGTTCGGGCGTGGTCGCCGGCTTCCCGGTGGTGGACGTCAAGGTGACGCTGGTCGATGGTAAGTATCACGACGTCGACTCGTCGGCGCTCGCCTTCGAAATCGCTTCGCGTGCTGCATTTCGCGAGGCCTTGCAGAAGGGCAAGTCCGTCCTGCTCGAGCCGATCATGAAGGTCGAAGTGGTGACCCCGGAAGACTACACCGGCTCGGTCATCGGCGATCTGAATTCCCGGCGCGGTCAGATTCAGGGTCAGGACATGCGCGGCAACGCCAACGTCATCAACGCGATGGTGCCGCTCATGAACATGTTCGGTTACGTGAATAACCTGCGCTCGATGAGCCAGGGTCGCGCGACCTTCACCATGCAGTTCGACCACTACGCAGAAGCGCCGGCCAACGTGTCGGCAGAAGTCCAGAAGAAGTTTGCCTGATTGTCGTCGGTCTTGAACTGACGATTGAACGGAGAGTCAAATGGCCAAAGCAAAGTTTGAACGTAACAAGCCGCACTGCAACATCGGCACCATCGGTCACGTCGACCATGGCAAGACGTCGTTGACCGCGGCGATCACCAAGGTTCTCGCCGAAACCGGCGGCGCGACGTTCACCGCGTACGACCAGATCGACAAGGCGCCGGAAGAGAAGGCGCGCGGTATCACGATCTCGACGGCGCACGTCGAGTACGAGACCAAGAACCGCCACTACGCGCACGTCGACTGCCCCGGCCACGCCGACTACGTGAAGAACATGATCACCGGCGCCGCCCAGATGGACGGTGCGATCCTGGTCGTGTCGGCCGCTGACGGTCCGATGCCGCAGACCCGCGAGCACATCCTGCTCGCCCGCCAGGTCGGCGTTCCCGCGCTGGTCGTGTTCCTCAACAAGTGCGACATGGTCGACGATCCGGAACTGCTCGAGCTCGTCGAGCTGGAAGTCCGCGAACTGCTTTCGAAGTACGACTTCCCGGGCGACAAGATTCCGATCATCAAGGGCTCGGCGCTCGCCGCTCTCGAAGATTCCGACAAGAAGCTCGGCCACGAAGCCATCCTCGAGCTGATGAAGAACGTCGACGAGTACATTCCGCAGCCGGAGCGTCCGATCGACCTGCCGTTCCTGATGCCGGTTGAAGACGTGTTCTCGATCTCGGGCCGCGGCACCGTCGTGACCGGTCGTGTCGAGCGCGGCATCGTCAAGGTCGGCGAGGAAATCGAGATCGTCGGTCTGCGCGCCACGCAGAAGACCACGGTCACGGGCGTCGAGATGTTCCGCAAGCTGCTCGACCAGGGCCAGGCCGGCGACAACATCGGCGCGCTGCTCCGCGGTACCAAGCGCGAGGACGTCGAGCGCGGTCAGGTGCTCTGCAAGCCGGGTTCGGTCAAGCCGCACACCAAGTTCAAGGCTCAGGCTTACATCCTGACCAAGGAAGAGGGCGGTCGTCACACCCCGTTCTTCACCAACTACCGTCCGCAGTTCTACTTCCGCACCACCGACGTGACCGGTGTCGTGCATCTGCCGGAAGGCACCGAAATGGTGATGCCGGGCGACAACATCTCGATGGAAGTGCACCTGATCGTGCCGATCGCGATGGAAGACAATCTGCGCTTCGCGATCCGCGAAGGCGGCCGCACCGTCGGTGCCGGCGTCGTCGCCTCGATCATCGAGTAACAAGCGAATAGGGAATGGCGAGTAGCGAGTGGACTAGAAACCATTCGCTATTCGCTACTCGCCACTCACTAAGAAAGACACGGCAATGAACGGCCAAAACATACGTATCCGTCTCAAGGCGTTCGACCATCGTATCCTCGATACGTCGACCCGCGAGATCGTGAACACGGCGAAGCGCACCGGTGCGCAGGTCCGCGGACCCATTCCGCTGCCCACCCGCATCGAGAAGTTCACCGTCAACCGTTCGCCGCACGTCGACAAGAAGAGCCGCGAGCAGTTCGAGATGCGCACCCACAAGCGCCTGCTCGACATCGTCGATCCGACCCCGCAGACCGTCGATGCTTTGATGAAGCTCGACCTGGCCGCCGGTGTCGACGTCGAGATCAAGCTCTAAGATTTTTGGATCACGTTCGCACCTAGCGGACAGAAAGAACAGGAAGCACGCCGATGCGCTCCGGAGTGATCGCACAAAAGGTCGGGATGACGCGGGTCTTTACAGAGGCCGGCGAACATATCCCCGTGACCGTGCTGAAGCTCGGCAATTGCCAGGTCTTAGGCCACCGCACCGAAGAGAAGAACGGTTATGTCGCGCTCCAGCTTGGTTCTGGCAGCCGCAAGACCGTGTACATGCCCAAGGCGGAGCGCGGCCAGTTCGCGGTCGCCAAGGTCGAGCCGAAGCGGCAGGTCGAGGAATTCCGCGTCTCCGCGGATCAGATGATCCCCGTCGGTGCCGAGATCCTGGCCGACCACTTTGTCGTCGGCCAGTTCGTCGATGTCACCGGTACCTCGGTCGGTAAGGGTTTTGCCGGCGGTATGAAGCGCTGGAACTTCGGCGGTCTGCGCGCCACCCACGGCGTGTCGGTCTCGCACCGCTCGATCGGTTCGACCGGTGGCCGTCAGGACCCCGGCAAGACCTGGAAGAACAAGAAGATGCCCGGCCACATGGGTGTCGACCGCATCACCACGCTCAACCTTCGCGTCGTTCAGCTCGATGTCGAGCGCGGCCTGATCCTCGTCGAAGGCGCCGTTCCCGGCTCCAAGGGCGGCTGGATTCGCGTGCGCGACGCCGTCAAGAAGCCGCTGCCGAAGGAAGCTCCGAAGCCCGGCAAGTTCAAGGTTGCGGGCGGCGAAGCCGAGGCTGCGGCCCAGCAAGAGGGTGCGTGAGATGGAACTGAAGGTCACCACCCTCGAGGGTAAGGAAGCCGGCTCGGTCCAGCTTTCCGACACCATTTTCGGCCTTGAGCCGCGCCAGGACATCATTGCACGTTGCGTGCAGTGGCAGCTCAACAAGCGTCAGGCCGGTACGCACAAGGCCAAGGGTCGCGCCGAGATCTGGCGCACCGGCAAGAAGATGTACAAGCAGAAGGGCACCGGCGGTGCTCGTCACGGCTCGGCCCGCGTGCCGCAGTTCCGCGGCGGCGGCCGTGCCTTCGGTCCGGTGGTGCGTTCGCACGCCACCGACCTGCCGAAGAAGGTCCGTGCGCTCGCTCTCAAGCATGCGCTCTCGGCCAAGGCCAAGGACGGCGATCTCGTCGTGATCGACAAGGCCGCGCTGGAGGCTGCCAAGACCAAGGCGCTGCTCGGCCACTTCTCCGGCCTGGGCTTGACCAACGCGCTGATCATCGACGGTGCCGAGCTCAACAACGGCTTCGCCGCTGCGGCCCGCAACATCCCGAACATGGACGTGCTGCCGATCCAGGGCATCAACGTCTATGACATCCTGCGCCGTCGGAAGCTTGTTCTGACCAAGGCCGCCATCGATGCGCTGGAGGCGCGCTTCAAATGACGAAGAACATCGAGCCTCGCCATTACGACGTGATCCTGTCGCCGGTCGTGACCGAAAAGGCGACGATCGCCTCGGAGCACAACAAGGTGCTGTTCAAGGTGGCCGCGAAGGCGACCAAGCCTCAGATCAAGGAAGCGATCGAGAAGCTGTTCGACGTCAAGGTCAAGAGCGTCAACACGCTGGTCCGCAAGGGCAAGACCAAGATCTTCCGCGGCAATCTCGGCTCGCAGTCGAACTCCAAGCGCGCGATCGTGACTCTCGAAGAGGGTCACCGGATCGACGTGACCACCGGTCTGTAAGGTCGTACGACGATGGCACTGAAGACATTCAATCCCACGACGCCGGGCCAGCGCCAGCTGGTCATGGTCGATCGTTCGGCGCTCTACAAGGGCAAGCCGGTCAAGGCGCTCACCGAAGGCAAGCATTCCTCGGGCGGCCGCAACAACACCGGTCGCATCACCGTGCGCTTCCGTGGCGGTGGTCACAAGCGGACGCTGCGCACTGTCGATTTCAAGCGTGAGAAGATCGACGTTCCCGCGACCGTCGAGCGGCTGGAATACGATCCGAACCGCAGCGGCTTCATTGCGCTGATCAAGTATCAGGACGGCGAACAGGCCTACATCCTGGCGCCGCAGCGCCTGGCCGTGGGCGACACCATCATCGCCGGCAACTACGTCGACGTGAAGCCGGGCAACGTCATGCCGCTCGGTAACATGCCGGTCGGCACGATCATCCACAACATTGAGCTCAAGATCGGGAAGGGCGGCCAGCTCGCCCGTTCCGCGGGCACCTATGCCCAGCTCGTCGGTCGCGACCATGACTACGTGATCGTCCGCCTGAATTCGGGCGAGCAGCGCCTTGTGCACGGCCGCTGCCGCGGCACGATTGGCGCGGTGTCGAACCCGGATCACATGAATACCTCGATCGGCAAGGCCGGCCGCAACCGCTGGCTGGGCCGCAAGCCGCACAACCGCGGCGTTTCGATGAACCCGATCGACCATCCGCATGGCGGTGGTGAGGGTCGTACCTCGGGCGGTCGCCACCCGGTCACCCCGTGGGGCAAGCCGACCAAGGGCAAGAAGACCCGCACCAACAAGTCGACCAACAAATTCATTCTCCTAAGCCGCCACAAGCGGAAGAAGTAAGGAACGCCGGACATGGTTCGTTCAGTCTGGAAAGGCCCGTTCGTCGAGGGTTCTCTGCTCAAGAAGGCAGATGCCGCCCGCGCGTCCGGCCGTCACGACGTCATCAAGATCTGGAGCCGTCGCTCGACCATCCTGCCGCAGTTCGTCGGCCTGACCTTCGGCGTCTACAACGGTCAGAAGCACGTCCCGGTAGCGGTCAACGAGGAAATGGTCGGTCACAAGTTCGGCGAGTTCTCGCCGACCCGGACCTTCCATGGCCACTCCGGCGACAAGAAAGCCAAGAAGGCTTGAGGATTAAACGATGAGCAAACCTAAGCGCGAACGGAGCCTCGCCGAGAACGAGGCCAAGGCGGTCGCCCGGATGCTGCGGGTGAGCCCGCAGAAGCTCAACCTGGTCGCCCAGCTCATTCGCGGCCGCAAGGCGGCTTCTGCGCTCGCCGATCTGCAGTTTTCGCGCAAGCGGATCGCGGTCGACGTGAAGAAGTGCCTGGAATCGGCTATCGCGAATGCCGAGAACAACCACGACCTCGACGTTGACGATCTCGTCGTGGCGCAGGCCTTCGTCGGCAACGGCCTCGTGATGAAGCGCTTTGCCGCCCGCGGCCGTGGCCGCTCGGGTCGTGTCTACAAACCATTTTCGCAGCTGACGATCATTGTTCGTCAGGTCGAAGCCGAAGCAGCGGCTTAAGGGACGCAGGAGAACACGATGGGTCAAAAGATCAATCCGATCGGTCTGCGTCTCGGCATCAACCGGACCTGGGATTCCCGCTGGTTCGCCGGCAAGCAGGAATACGGCAAGCTCCTGCACGAGGACGTCAAGATCCGCGAGATCCTGCACAAGGAGCTCAAGCAGGCGGCCGTCGCCCGCATCGTGATCGAGCGTCCGCACAAGAAGTGCCGCGTCACCATCCATTCGGCTCGTCCGGGCGTGGTGATCGGCAAGAAGGGCGCCGACATCGACAAGCTTCGCAAGAGGGTCGCGGACATCACCTCGTCCGACGTCGTCATCAACATCGTCGAGATCCGCAAGCCGGAGCTCGATGCGACGCTGGTGGCCGAGTCGATCGCGCAGCAGCTGGAGCGCCGCGTGGCCTTCCGTCGCGCCATGAAGCGCGCCGTGCAGTCGGCGATGCGTCTCGGCGCGGAAGGCATCCGCATCAACTGCTCGGGTCGTCTGGGCGGTGCGGAAATCGCGCGCATGGAGTGGTACCGCGAAGGTCGCGTGCCGCTGCACACGCTGCGCGCCGACATCGACTACGGCGTTGCGACCGCGTTCACGACTTTCGGCACCTGCGGCGTCAAGGTCTGGATCTTCAAGGGCGAGATCCTTGAGCACGATCCGATGGCCCAGGACAAGAGAATGGCCGAAGGCGAGACGGGTGGCAGTGGTGATCGCGGCGGCCGTCAGCGCCGTGACGCGGCCTGAGCCAGCACATAGAATTTGAGGGCTTGAAGCCATGATGCAACCTAAGAAAACGAAGTTCCGGAAGGCGCATAAGGGCCGCATCCACGGCGTTGCGTCTTCGGGCGCGACGTTGGCGTTCGGCCAGTTCGGCCTGAAGGCGACCGAGCCTGAGCGCGTCACCGCGCGCCAGATCGAAGCCGCTCGCCGCGCGCTGACCCGCCACATGAAGCGTGCCGGCCGCGTCTGGATCCGCGTGTTCCCCGACGTTCCGGTGTCGAAGAAGCCTGCCGAAGTCCGCATGGGCTCCGGCAAGGGCGCGCCGGAATTGTGGGTCGCGCGCGTCAAGCCGGGCCGGGTGCTGTTCGAGATCGACGGCGTCACCACCCAGACCGCGCGTGAAGCGCTGACCCTGGCGGCAGCCAAGCTGCCGATCAAGACGCGCTTCGTCGAGCGCATTGCGGAGTAATGGCCATGGCCCAGATGAAAATCGAAGACATCCGCGCGTTGAGCCCCGATCAGCAGGATGACGCCATCCTGAACCTGAAGAAGGAGCGCTTCAACCTGCGCTTCCAGCGCGCCACCGGGCAGCTCGAGAACACCTCGCGCCTGCGCGAGGCCCGCCGTGACATCGCCCGGATCAAGACCGTCGCCGCGCAGACGCGCGCGAAGAAGAAGTAAGAGGCTTACGAAGATGCCGAAACGTACTTTGCAGGGCGTGGTCGTCAGCGACAAGCAAGCCAAGACCGTCGTGGTGCGCGTCGACCGCCGCTTCACGCACCCGATCTACAAGAAGACGATCCGCCGTTCGAAGAACTACCACGCGCACGACGAGAGCAACGAGTTCAAGCCGGGCGACATGGTGTGGATCGAGGAATCGAAGCCGATTTCAAAGTTGAAGCGCTGGGTCGTGATCCGGGGCGAACACAAGAAAAGCGCCTGATCTGCCGGCTTTAGCCGACTGACTTCAGGGAAATGTTGAGCGCCGGCTGGGCTGGCGCAAATAGAAGAGGACGAGGTGCATCAATGATTCAGATGCAGACCAACCTCGACGTGGCCGATAATTCTGGCGCACGCCGTGTCATGTGTATCAAGGTGCTCGGAGGCTCCAAGCGCCGCTACGCCACGATCGGCGACATCATCGTCGTCTCGATCAAGGAAGCGATTCCGCGTGGCAAGGTGAAGAAGGGCGACGTGATGAAGGCCGTCGTGGTGCGCGTCCGCAAGGACATCCGCCGCGCCGACGGTTCGGTCATCCGCTTCGACCGCAACGCCGCCGTTCTGATCAACAATCAGTCCGAGCCGGTTGGCACCCGTATCTTCGGGCCCGTACCGCGCGAGCTGCGCGCCAAGAACCACATGAAGATCATCTCGCTCGCGCCGGAGGTGCTGTGATGGCTGCGAAGATCCGCAAGGGCGACAAGGTCGTCGTGCTGACCGGCCGCGACAAGGGCCGCACCGGCGAGGTGTTCGAAGTGCGTCCCGATGCCGGTACGGCGCTCGTGCGCGGCATCAACATGGTCAAGCGTCACCAGAAGCAGACGCAGGCCCAGGAGGGCGGCATCATCTCCAAGGAGTCGCCGATCCAACTGTCCAACATCGCGTATGCCGGCAAGGACGGAAAGCCGACCCGCGTAGGATTCAAGATTCTGGCGGACGGCAAGAAGGTCCGCATCGCCAAGAGCTCGGGAGCTGAGATCGATGGCTGAGGCCGCTTACACGCCGCGCCTGCGCGCGGAATACGACGCGAAGATCCGCACGGAGATGACCGAGAAGTTCGGTTATGACAACGTGATGCAGGTTCCTCGCCTGGACAAGGTCGTGCTGAACATGGGCGTTGGCGATTCCGTCAACGACCGCAAGAAGGCCGAGAACGCCGCCGCCGAGCTGACCCAGATCGCCGGCCAGAAGGCGATCGTGACCTACTCGCGTGTCGCGATCGCGACCTTCAAGCTGCGTGAGAACCAGCCGATCGGCTGCAAGGTCACGCTGCGCAAGGCTCGCATGTATGAGTTCATCGATCGCCTGGTGACGGTCGCGCTGCCGCGCGTCCGCGACTTCCGCGGCCTGAACCCGAAGAGCTTCGACGGCCGCGGTAACTACTCGCTCGGCCTCAAGGAACACATCATTTTCCCCGAGATCGACTTCGACAAGGTCACGGAAGCCCGCGGTATGGACATCACCGTCTGCACCACGGCCAAGACCGACGACGAGGCGAGGGCCTTGTTGACCGCTTTCAATTTCCCGTTCCGGCAGTGAGACGCTGACCTAAAGCCTCTCAAACGCGGATACCCAGGAGCCAAGCATGGCAAAGAAGAGTTCAATCGAGAAGAACAACCGGCGCAAGCGGATGGCGAAGAACGCCGCCCCGAAGCGCGAGCGGTTGAAGGCAATCATCGCCGACAAGACGCTGCCGATGGAGGAGCGCTTCGCCGCGACGTTGAAGCTGGCGGAAATGCCGCGCAACTCCTCGGCCACCCGCATCCGTCTGCGTTGCGAGCTGTCGGGCCGTTCGCGCTCGAACTATCGCTTGACCAAACTGTCCCGCATCGCGATGCGCGACCTTGGCTCCAAGGGCTTGGTCCCGGGCCTCGTGAAGTCGAGCTGGTAAGGAGGGTCGGTTAGATGTCTACGCACGATCCAATCAGCGATCTGATCACCCGTATCCGCAACGCGCAGATGCGCTCGAAGAGCAAGGTCTCCACGCCTGGCTCGAAGATGCGCGAGAACGTGCTCGAGGTCCTGAAGTCCGAAGGCTACATCCGCGGTTACGCCACGCTCGAGCACTCTTCGGGCCGTAGCGAGATCGAGATCGAGCTGAAGTATTTCGACGGCGAGCCCGTCATCCGCGAGATCGAACGGGTCTCCAAGCCCGGGCGTCGTGTCTACGCCTCGGTGAAGGCTCTGCCGCGGGTTAATAACGGGCTTGGTATTTCGGTGTTGTCGACCCCGAAGGGGATCATGGCCGACCACAGTGCGCGTGAAGCGAACGTGGGCGGTGAAGTTCTCTTCACGGTGTTCTGAGAAGGATTTTTGATCCATGTCACGTGTTGGCAAAAGGCCGGTAGCGGTGCCCTCGGGCGTTACCGCGACCGTCGACGGTCAGACCGTCAAGATGAAGGGGCCGAAAGGCCAGCTTCAGTTCGTCGTCCATAGCGACGTCGAGGTGAAGCTCGAGAACGGCCAGGTCAAGGTGAACCCGCGGGTCGAGACCAACCGCGCACGCGCGCTGTACGGTACCGCTCGCGCCCAGGTCGCGAATCTGGTCGAAGGCGTCACCAAGGGCTTCGAGAAGAAGCTCGAGATTACCGGCGTCGGTTACCGCGCCGCGATGCAGGGCAAGAACCTGCAGCTCGCGCTCGGCTACAGCCACGACGTGGTCTACGCGATCCCGGAAGGGATCACGATCACCGTGCCGAAGCCGACCGAGATCACGGTGACCGGCAGCGACATCCAGCGCGTCGGCCAGGTCGCCGCCGAGATTCGCTCCTATCGTCCGCCGGAGCCCTACAAGGGCAAGGGTGTGAAGTATGTTGGCGAATTCATCTTCCGCAAGGAAGGCAAGAAGAAGTAACGGAGCCGGTCATGTCGAAAGCCAAGGTTACGAATGCCCGGCGCAAGCGCAGTGTACGGCTGAAGCTGCGCCGTTCCGGTGGCGGCCGTCCGCGCCTGTCGGTGTTCCGCTCGTCCAAGCACATCTACGCCCAGGTCATTGATGACCTGAAGGGCGAGACGCTGGCCTCTGCCTCCTCGCTCGAGAAGTCGATGCGCGACGGCGGCAAGACCGGCGCCGACATCGATGCGGCGAAGGCGGTCGGCAAGCTGCTGGCCGAGCGCGCCGCCGAGAAGGGTGTCAAGGAAGTCGTGTTCGATCGCGGCAGCTACCTCTATCACGGTCGCGTCAAGGCTCTTGCCGACGCAGCGCGTGAGAGCGGGCTGAGCTTCTAACAGAATTTGAGGATTGAGGCGTAAGCCTCTGAAGGATTGGAAAAACCATGGCAGAACGCGAACAACGTGGTGGACGCGATCAACGCGGCGGCGGCGGACGTGACCGCCGGGAGGAGCGCGACAGCGAGTTCGTCGACAAGCTCGTCCACATCAATCGCGTGGCCAAGGTCGTCAAGGGCGGCAAGCGCTTTGGTTTCGCAGCGCTGGTCGTGATCGGCGACCAGAAGGGCCGCGCCGGCTTCGGTCACGGCAAGGCGCGCGAAGTGCCCGAGGCGATCCGCAAGGCAACCGAGTCCGCCAAGCGCAACCTGACCCGCGTCTCGCTGCGCGAGGGCCGCACGCTCCATCACGACATCGCCGGCCGTCATGGCGCGGGCCGTGTCTACCTGCGTGCAGCTCCGGCCGGTACCGGTATCATCGCCGGCGGCCCGATGCGCGCCGTGTTCGAGACGCTCGGCGTCCAGGACGTGGTCGCGAAGTCGATTGGCTCGTCGAACCCGTACAACATGGTTCGCGCGACCTTTGACGCGCTGAAGCATCAGGATTCGCCGCGTTCGGTCGCAGCCCGCCGCAATATCAAGGTGTCCACCCTCCAGTCCCGCCGTATCGGTGGTGACGCCGAGGCGGTTGCCGAATAACGGAAGCTTTTCGGAGTAGACCACGATGGCCAAGGCCGCAAAGACGATCAAGCTCGAGCAGACCGGCAGCGCGATCCGCCGTCATCACTCGCAGCGTTCGACGCTGATCGGGCTCAAGCTCAACAAGATCGGCCGCACCAGCGAACTGCCGGACACCCCGGCGGTCCGCGGCATGATCTTGAAAGTTCACCATCTCGTTCGCATCGTCGACGAGAAGTAAGCAAAGGCGCACGATCCCGAAAGCGGAACCCGTTTTCGGTGAAGGTCATGCGCAAGAAACAAGGAGCAGGGCGATGAAGCTCAGCGATATCGCCGACAACGCCGGCTCGCGCAAGAAGCGTATGCGCGTCGGTCGTGGCATCGGTTCGGGCAAGGGCAAGCAGGCTGGCCGCGGCGGCAAGGGCCAGACCGCGCGCTCGGGCGTGCGCATCAAGGGTTTCGAAGGCGGCCAGATGCCGTTGCATCGCCGGCTGCCCAAGCGCGGCTTCAACAACATCTTCCGCGTCGAGTTCGCCGAGATCAATCTCGATCGGCTCCAGGACGCGGTCGATGCCAAGAAGATCGACGCGGGTAGCGTCGTGAACGTCGAATCGCTGGTGAAGGCCGGCGTGCTGCGCCGCCCCAAGGGCGGCCTGCGGCTTCTCGGCCGCGGCGAGCTCAAGTCGAAGCTCAACATCGAAGTCCACGGCGCCACCAAGACCGCGATCGAAGCGGTCGAGAAGGCCGGCGGTTCGGTGAAGATCCTCGCGCCTGCCAAGGAAGAAGGCGAGGCGGCGTAACAACTGCGTCATTGGCCCGCGCCTCGCGGGCCTTTACGCATGCGGGACGATGGACTTATCGAAGCCGTAGCCCCAGATAATGTCCGGTGTCCGGTATAATGTAGCCCGGCCGCGGGCATGACGGCGCAAAAGGCGGCGGGAGAAAGTCCAAGATGGCCTCTGCAGCGGAACAACTGGCAGCCAATCTCAATTTCGGTGCGTTCGCCAAGGCTGACGAACTGAAGAAGCGCATCTGGTTCACCCTGGGTGCGCTGCTCGTTTATCGGCTCGGGACCTACATCCCGCTGCCCGGCATCGATCCCAATATCTGGGAGCAGGTGTTCCGTTCCCAGGCGGGGGGCATCCTCGGCATGTTCAACATGTTCGCCGGCGGTGGCATCCACCGCATGGCGATCTTCGCGCTGAACATCATGCCGTACATCTCGGCCTCGATCATCATCCAGCTCCTAACCACCGTCTCGCCGCAGCTCGAGGCGCTGAAGAAGGAGGGCGAGTCCGGCCGCAAGCTTCTGAACCAGTACACCCGCTATCTCACGGTGATCCTGGCCGCGTTCCAGTCCTATGGCATCGCGGTGGGCCTCGAAGGCGCCGGCAACGTCGTCAGCGACCCCGGCATGTTCTTCCGCCTGTCCACGGCGATCACGCTGACCGGCGGCACCATGTTCCTGATGTGGCTCGGCGAGCAGATCACCTCGCGCGGTATCGGCAACGGCATCTCGCTGATCATTCTCTCCGGTATCGTCGCCGAGCTGCCCGCGGCGCTCGCCAACATGCTCGAGCTCGGCCGTCAGGGTGCGATGTCAACCGGCCTGATCCTGGTCGTCATCATCATGGCGGTTGCCGTGATCGCCTTCATCGTGTTCGTCGAGCGCGCCCAGCGCCGGCTGCTGATCCAGTATCCGAAGCGCCAGGTCGGCAACAAGATGTTCGAAGGCCAGTCCTCGCATCTGCCGCTCAAGCTCAACACCTCGGGCGTGATCCCGCCGATCTTCGCGTCCTCGCTGCTGCTGCTGCCGACCACGGTTGCGAACTTTAACGCCGGCAGCGGGCCCGAATGGTTCCAGTGGATCACCACGCAGCTCGGCCACGGCCGTCCGCTGTTCCTGATCATGTATCTGGCGCTGATCGTGTTCTTCGCCTTCTTCTATACCGCGATCGTGTTCAATCCGACCGAGACCGCGGACAATCTGAAGAAGCACGGCGGCTTCATTCCGGGCATTCGTCCCGGCGAGCGGACCGCGGAATATATCGACTACGTGCTGTCGCGCATCACCGTGCTCGGCGCGATCTATCTGGCGATCGTCTGCTTGATCCCGGAAATCCTGATCTCCTACGCTTCGGTGCCGTTCTACTTCGGCGGCACCTCGTTGCTGATCGTCGTCAGCGTCACCATGGATACGGTGGCGCAGGTGCAGGGCTATCTGCTGGCGCATCAGTATGAGGGCCTGATCCGGAAGTCGAAGTTGCGCGGCCGCCGTAGATGAGCGGGGAGCTCGCGCGCCGGATCGCTTTCACGATTGGCGCGCTGCTCCTTTTCAGGCTCGGCACTCAGATCCCGATCGCGGGACTGAACATTTCGAGCCTCCCGCCGACGTCGCACGTCATCGGCCGCCTCTCGCTCTTTGCCCTTGGCCTGATTCCCTATCTCACCGCCGCGATCCTCATTCGGCTCCTGTCCGTGGTGTGGCGCGGCCTGAATTCGCTCGAACGGTCGGGCGAGGGCGGTCGGCGCAAGGTCGCCCGTGCCACGCTCGGACTCACGCTGGGTCTGGCGGCCTTTCAGGCCTATGGCATCGCCTCCGCGCTGACCACCATCCCGGGCATCGTCAGAGATCCTGACGGCTGGTTTGTGTTAACGGCCACCGCCACGATGGTCGGCGGGGTCTGCGTGCTGGTGTGGCTGAGCGAACAGATAACCCGCCACGGCATCGGCAACGGTCTGGCGCTGATCTTGAGCGTCGGCATGCTCGTCTCCATTCCGCGCGACGTCGCCGGCATTTTGGAGCTCATGCGGACAGGCGCCGTCTCGAGCAATCTCGTGCTCGCCTGTGCCGTTTTCTGGGTCGTGACCGTCGCGGTGATCGTGCTGGTCGAAGGTGCGCGGCGAAATATTCAGGTCGAATTTGGCGCGCTCTATGTCGGCGCCCGGCAGCTGCCAGTGCGCGCGGGCGTACTGCCGATCAAGCTCAACAGCGCCGGGTTTCTGATTCCAGTCACCGTGGCGGCGTGGATATTCTTTCTGCCACTCGCCTTTGCGGGGCTCATTCTGGGCGGCGATCACCCCCTGGTCGCCGCGGCCTACCGGCATCTCCAACTGGGGCAACCGGCGCACGTCGTCCTCGTGTCGATCGCCGTGCTGATACTCGCCTTCGTCTACACGGCTCATGTCGTCGACCCCGAGCACGCCGCCGAATCGCTCGCCCGGCACGGTGGCGTCATTCCGGGTGTTGCTCCCGGCGAGGCGACCGCCGACCATCTCGATCGCGTCGTGTCATTGACGACGGTCGTCGGAGCCGTCTACCTGACGGCATTGCAGTTGATTCCGGAGGTCTTCGAGCTTTACGGGATCGGGCTGCCTTATAATATGATCATCAATGGTGGTGCGGCGCTGGTCGTGGTGTGTACCGCTCTTGATATCAAAACACAGGTGCGCGACGTATCGCTCACCAATCCGGGGGGCGTACGCCGATGAGAATTATACTTCTGGGACCGCCGGGATCGGGCAAGGGGACCCAGGCACAGCTGCTGGTGCAACGCTATGGCATCGTCCAGCTCTCGACCGGCGAGATGTTGCGTGCGGCCGTGGCGGCCGGAACGCCGGTCGGGCTCAAGGCCAAGGAGATCATGGCCAGCGGCGGCCTCGTGCCCGACGACGTCGTGGTCGGAATCATCTCCGACCGGATCGATCAGCCGGACGCCAGAAACGGTTTCATCCTCGACGGTTTCCCGCGGACCGTGCCGCAGGCCGAGGCGCTGGACGGGCTGCTCAAGCACAAGCACCTCAAGCTGGATGCCGTGATCGAGCTCCGCGTCAACGAGAGCGCGCTCCTGAACCGTGTCGAGACTCGCGTCGCCCAGATGCGGGAGCGCGGGGAGGAGGTCCGGCTCGACGATACCCCGGAGGTCCTGACCAAGCGACTCGCCAGCTACCGCAACCAGACGGAACCGCTGATTCACTACTATTCCGAGCGACGGAAGCTCTCGACAATCGACGGCATGATGGCCATCGACGAGGTCACCCGCGCCATCCATCGCCTGCTCCTGGCGCTTGGGGCGGTCGAGCCCAAGACCCGCGCGCGGAGCGCGGCCAAGGCGGGCCCGGCCAAAAAGGCCAAGGGAACTAACAAGGGAACTAAGAAGGCGGCGAAGAAGTCGGCTAAAAAACCGGCAAAAGTGGTAAAAAAGCCCGCCAAATCGGCTAAAACCGCTAAAAAGGCCGCCAGGAAAGCCGTGAAGGTTGCCAAGAAGGCGACCAGGAAAATGGTCAAAAAGGCAGCCAAAACGATCGCCAAGAAGGCTGTCAAAAAAGGTTCGAAGAAGGGACCAAAAAAGGTCACGAAAAAGCGAGCCAAGCGTTAGCGGCGGTTGACGAAAGCCCCCTGAATCCCCTAATAAGCCCAGCATCCAAGTCGGATAGTTTCAAACGATGCCGGGCCCCAGGAAGACCAGGGGTGGGCGTCGTGTTCGCGTTTGTGAACACCTGCCCGAGAAACCAAGCACTTAAAGCCGGATTCCTGACGAGGGATCGGCGACAGGAGAGAAGGCCGTGGCCCGTATTGCCGGCGTGAACATTCCGACCAACAAGCGCGTGCTGATCGCGCTTCAGTATATCCATGGCATCGGCCAGAAGATCGCCGGTGAGATCATCGAGAAGGTGAAGATCCCCGAGGATCGTCGGGTCAACCAGCTCAGCGACGCCGAGGTGCTCCAGATCCGCGAAGTGATCGACCGCGACTATCTCGTCGAGGGCGACCTGCGTCGTGAGGTCGGCATCAACATCAAGCGTCTGATGGACCTCGGCTGCTATCGCGGCCTACGTCATCGTCGCGGCCTGCCGGTGCGCGGCCAGCGCACCCACACCAATGCGCGCACGCGCAAGGGTCCGGCCAAGGCCATCGCCGGCAAGAAGAAGTAAGTTTCGAATCCAATCGCGGCGTGTGGCGAAAGGGGATGACCCGTTCGCCACACGCCTTTCGTTCCACAGGTGTAGCCGCTGGCATTACGGCGGCGTTTGAGATCTTCAGGAAAGGTATTCAATGGGCAAGGAAGCCACCCGCGTTCGTCGTCGTGAGCGCAAGAACATCGCCTCCGGCGTCGCGCATGTGAACTCGTCGTTCAACAACACGACCATCACCATCACCGACGCGCAGGGCAACACGATTGCCTGGTCTTCCGCCGGCACGATGGGCTTCAAGGGCTCGCGCAAGTCGACCCCGTATGCCGCGCAGGTTGCCGCCGAGGACGTGTCCAAGAAGGCGCAGGAGCACGGCATGCGCACGCTGGAAGTCGAAGTTGCCGGTCCCGGTTCGGGTCGCGAATCGGCGCTCCGCGCGCTGCAGGCCGCGGGCTTCACCGTCACCTCCATCCGCGACGTGACCACGATCCCGCACAACGGTTGCCGTCCCCGCAAGCGTCGGCGCGTTTGATACGAAGTTGCGGGCGCACTGGCGCCCGCGATGACTTTTTGCAAAGCCGTGGGAATGATCTGCGGCCTTTCTCCAACGCCAGTGTCTGCAGCAGCAGTTTGACTGGCCGGTATGGGTGAAACAGTGACGATCCAGAAAAATTGGCAAGAACTGATTCGGCCGAACAAGCTGCAGGTACAGCCCGGCAGCGATTCGACCCGTTTCGCGACCATCGTCGCCGAGCCGCTCGAGCGCGGATTCGGCCAGACGCTCGGCAACGCGCTGCGCCGCATCCTGCTGTCCTCGCTCCAGGGCGCGGCGGTGCAGTCGGTGCACATCGACGGCGTGCTGCACGAGTTCTCCTCGATCGCGGGCGTTCGTGAGGACGTTACCGACATCGTCCTCAACATCAAGGACATCTCGATCAGGATGCAGGGCGAAGGCCCCAAGCGCATGGTCGTCAAGAAGTCCGGCCCGGGCGTCGTCACCGCCGGCGACATTCAGACTGTCGGCGACGTCGTCGTGCTCAACCCGGATTTGCAGATCTGCACCCTCGACGAGGGCGCCGAGATCCGCATGGAGTTCACGGTCGCCACCGGCAAGGGCTACGTGCCCGCCGAGCGCAACCGTCCCGAGGACGCGCCGATCGGCCTGATCCCGGTCGACAGCCTGTACTCGCCGGTCCGCAAGGTCTCCTACAAGGTCGAGAACACCCGTGAGGGCCAGATCCTCGACTACGACAAGCTGACCATGACGATCGAGACCAACGGCGCGCTGACGCCGGATGATTCCGTGGCCTACGCCGCGCGCATCCTGCAAGACCAGCTCAACGTGTTCGTCAACTTCGAAGAGCCGCGCAAGGAAGTCGCCCAGGAGATCATCCCGGACCTCGCCTTCAACCCGGCCTTCCTCAAGAAGGTGGACGAGCTCGAGTTGTCGGTGCGTTCGGCCAACTGCTTGAAGAACGACAACATCGTCTATATCGGCGACCTCGTGCAGAAGTCGGAAGCCGAAATGCTCCGCACACCGAACTTCGGTCGCAAGTCGTTGAACGAGATCAAGGAAGTGCTGGCCCAGATGGGTCTGCACCTTGGCATGGAAGTGCCGGGCTGGCCGCCGGAGAACATCGACGAGCTCGCCAAGCGTTTCGAGGATCACTACTGATCTACTTCACTGTCGTGGCCGGAGATTTCCGGCCACGATTTTCAAGCATGATCCGGAAAAGTGCGAAGCGGTTTTCCGATCAGATCATGCTCGAACCAAGAAGCGAAAGCGCATCGCGCTTCCGCGGGCGAACGCAGGCAGCCCACCTGAGCAAATGTCCGACGAACCGTCGCGACGAATGAAATTCAAGGAATAGAAAAATGCGTCACGGCAAGGTTCATCGCAAGCTCAACCGCACCGCCGAGCATCGCCGCGCGATGTTCGCCAACATGTGCGCCGCGCTGATCAAGCACGAGCAGATCGTCACCACGCTGCCCAAGGCCAAGGAGCTTCGCCCGATCGTCGAGAAGCTCGTCACCCTCGGCAAGAAGGGCGGGCTGGCCATGCGTCGCCAGGCGATCTCCGAGATGCGCGACAAGGATCAGGTCAGGAAGCTGTTCGACGTATTGGCGGCCCGCTACAAGGACCGCCAGGGCGGCTACACCCGCATCATCAAGGCCGGCTTCCGCTACGGCGACAACGCCGCGATGGCCGTGATCGAGTTCGTCGATCGCGACGTCGATGCCAAGGGCCTGGACTCCGGTCCGGTGCAGGAAAAGGAAGCCGAGGCGGCGTAAGCCGACCGGTACTGAATTTGAGAAAGCGGCGCCCCCTTGGGCGCCGCTTTTTTGTATGGCGCGGCGATTTCTCACGCCGCGCATCGTTTTGTTTGAGCGCGATTCCGGCCGAGGGGCTCTAGATGAGGACAGTGTTTGGGTTTGCGCTGGCGCTGCTGATGTCGGCGGCCTCTGGCGAGACGCCGGTCGAGCGCGGGGCCTATCTCGTCAACAGCGTGATGGTTTGCCACAACTGCCACACGCCGCGCGGACCGCAGGGCCTCGATCTCTCTCGCGCGCTGTCGGGCGGACAGACGTTTGACGAACCCGCATTCAAGGTCACGGGCTCCAACATCACGCCGGACAAGGACACCGGGATCGGCAACTGGAGCGATGCCGAGCTGAAGCGGTTTCTGGTCAGCGGCAACAGACCGAACGGGACCAAGGTCGCGCCGATCATGCCGACCGAGTTCTACACCGTGCTCACGGCCCGCGATCTCGACGCGCTCGTGGCTTATCTGCGCTCCGTGCCGCCGGTGCGCCACGAGACGCCGGCGGCGGAATACAAGATCGCGCTGAAGCCGGAAGCACCGACCTATGCTGGCAAGCAGGCGAGCGAGCAGGAACTAACCGACAAGCTCGCGCGCGGGCGCTATCTCCTGACCATCGCTCATTGCCTGGAATGCCACACGCCGGAAGGCGCGTCCGCCGTACACGATTTCGCAGCAGCGAGCGGCAAGGGGGGACGGACGTTCAAGGGGCCGTGGGGCGAATCCGTCTCCGCCAACATCACCGCGGATCCTGCCGTCGGCATCGGCGGATGGAGCGACGACGAAATCAAACGTGCGATTACGCAAGGCATCGCGCGCGACGGCCTCAAGCTCAAGCCGCCGATGGCCTATGCTGCTTATGCGACGATGACGGCGCAGGACCTCGACGCCATCGTCGCCTTTCTCAGGACGCTGCCGCCGCGCAACTGAATTCTCACGCGTCGGTGAGCGGTGATTGCACCCGCTCATGCAGCGCACGATATCTCCGCCAACATCAATGGAGATATCGCATGAACATCGACCTTTCCGGAACGACCGCCCTAGTGACCGGCTCGACCGCCGGCATCGGCCACGCCATCGCCAGGGGCCTTGCCGGCTCGGGTGCGAGCGTCGTGATCAACGGCCGCGGCCAGGACAAGGTCGATGCCGCCGTGCGCAAGCTGGAGACGGCGGGGGCCAAGGTCCGCGGCATTGCAGCCGACGTCTCGACCGCTGCGGGCTGCAAGGCGCTGGTCGCGGCGCTACCAGACGTCGACATCCTCATCAACAATGCCGGCATCTTTGAGCCGAAAGACTTCTTCGACATACCGGACGAGGACTGGAGCCGCTTCTTCGAGGTCAACGTCATGAGCGGCGTGCGTCTCTCGCGCGCGTATCTGAAGGGCATGCTGAAGCGTAACTGGGGCCGCGTCGTCTTCATCTCCTCGGAGTCCGGGCTCAACATTCCTGTCGAGATGATCCACTACGGCATGAGCAAGACCGCGCAGCTTTCGGTCGCGCGCGGCCTTGCGCAGCTCACACGCGGCACCGGCGTGACCGTCAACTCCGTGCTGCCGGGACCGACCATGTCCGAAGGTGTCGAGACGTTCGTGAAGGATCTCGCCAGGCAGAACGGCCAATCGCTCGACGAGGCCGCGGCCAATTTCGTCAAGCAGCACCGCCCGAGCTCGCTGATCCAGCGCTTTGCGAGTGTCGACGAAATCGCGAACATGGTGGTTTACGTCGCATCGAAAGAGGCGTCCGCGACCAATGGCGCGGCGTTGCGCGCCGAGGGCGGCATCGTCAACACCATCGCCTGAGGCCTGTGCATGCCGGCCTATGTGATCTCCGAGGTCGAGGTGCGCGATCAAGCCGCGATGGAGGCCTACCGCACGCTGGCCGCACAAACCATCGTGCAATATGGGGGGCGCTATCTCGTGCGCGGCGGCGCCGCCGAAGTGGTGGAAGGCGGCTCGCCGGCGAAGACCATCATCATCGTGGAGTTTCCCTCGATGGCGCGGGCACGCGAGTGGTATTCCTCGGCGGAATATGCCGAGGCGCTGAAGCTGCGGCAGACGGCGCTGGAGCGGCGGCTGTTGTTCGTCGAGGGCGTGGCGCCGGTCGCGGAATCGTAGGGTGGGTTACGCCTTCGGCTAATCCACCCTACGCAGCAACGATGCCGCTACCACCCCTCCAGCACAATCTTTCCGCGTGACTTCCCGCTCTCGAGCAGCGCATGCGCGCGCTTGAGGTTGGCTGCGTTAATCGTCCCAAATGTCTGGTCCAGCGTGGTGCGCAGCACGCCCTTGTCGATGAGGTCGGCGACGTCGTTGAGCAGATGATGCTGCGCGATCATGTCGGGCGTCTGGAACGAGGAGCGCGTGAACATCGATTCCCAGTGCACCGAGATCGCCTTGCCCTTGAACGTGCTCATGGTGAACTCCGGGGGATCGTCGATCAGGCCGAACCGGCCCTGCGGCGCCATGAATTCGGCGATCGCCTTGTAGTGCTGGTCGGTGAAAGTGAGGCTCGCCACCAGCGCGACCGGCGGCAGCTTCAGCTTCTCGATCTGCTCTTTCATCGGCTTGCCGTGGTCGATCACCGCGTGCGCGCCGAGATCGAGACACCATTTTTGCGACTCCGGACGTGTCGCGGTCGCGAGCACCGTCAGCCCGGTGAGGCGGCGGGCGAGCTGAATCAGGATCGAGCCCACGCCGCCGGCGCCGCCCGTGATCAGCAGCGTGCGCGGATCGACGCTCTTGCCCGGCACCGCGCCGAGCCGGTCGAACAGCAATTCCCAGGCGGTGATGGAGGTGAGGGGAAGGGCGGTGGCTTGCGCGAACGACAGGCTGTTCGGCTTGTTGCCCACGATACGCTCGTCGACCAGATGGAATTCGGCATTGGTGCCCTGGCGCAGGATCGAGCCGGCGTAGAACACCTCGTCGCCCGGCTTGAACAGCGTGACATCAGGGCCGACGGCATCGACTACGCCGGCCGCGTCATAGCCCAAAATCTTCATCTCGCCCTCGGGGGGCGCGGCGCGCTTGCGCACCTTGTAGTCGACCGGATTGGCCGAGATCGCCTTCACGGCGACGCGGATGTCGCGTCCGCTGGGATCCAGCTTTGCGGTCTCGAAATCGATCAGCGCGTTCTGATCCTCGATCGGAAGCGATTTTTTGTAGCCGACGGCCTTCATGGCTTGTCTCCATCAGATGGCGTGCTCGCCTGCCGTCCTAACTGTCGCCACGGCTCCGATTTGGCAAGTACTGTAAATTCGGGGATATAGTCCCTGTTTGGATACTATTGGGAAAACACGTATGAAACGGCGCAATTTTGCCCATCGTCCCGGCTGCTCGGTCGAGGCGACGCTAGACCTGATCGACGGCAAGTGGAAAGGCGTGATCCTGTACCACCTCCAGGGCGGCACCCAGCGTTTCGGCGAATTGCGTCGCCGGATGCCCAGCATCACCCAGCGCATGCTCACAAAACAGCTTCGCGCGCTGGAGGAGGACAAGCTCGTCATCCGCAAGGTCTATGCCGAGGTGCCGCCGCGCGTCGAGTATCGCCTCTCCGAACTCGGCGAGAGCCTGCGGCCGGTGATCGACATCCTGAAGGCCTGGGGCGAGAGCCATCAGCAGCGGCTATCCTGCGCGCCGCCCCCGGTCGTCGTCAGGAAACCGAAGCGCGCTGCATAGATATCCGGGAGCGGACCGTGCCGCTCCCGGAAGAGATCACCTCAGAACGCGAACTGCGTACGCATCGCGACCGCGTCGAACTTCGAGCCGACATCGGCGGTCGAGACCGGCGAGGCCTGCCTCGACACCGTGCCATGCAAATAGTCCAACATGAAACGGACGTTGCCGTTGACGTACCAGTTCAGCGCCGCCGTGTAGACGGTCTGCCGGCCGCCTGCGATGCCGGTGGCGGTCCCGAACTGATCGTTGAGGTCGAGCGTCGAGAAGCGCCCCGCGATTTCCCACGCACCCCAGCCGCCACCCTCGAGCGAGAACGGGTGCGCCGGCTTGACGCCGCCATAGGCCGCGTTCGCCGCGTTGTAGCTGCGGCCCTCGCCCGTCAGCACGTAGCCGGCCTGCGCATAGCCGCCCTGGAATTTGAGGCTCGGCGCCCCCAGCGGCGGTAGGCCAGTGTTGGCGCCCCGATCGATGTTGTACCAGAAATATTCGCCCTGCAGGATCAGCGGTCCGTAGGTGGCGGCCGCTTCGACGCTGTAGACCTGCGCGCCGGAGGCATTGGCGATCGCGCCGGTCGTAGTCAGTACCGTCGGATCGATGCGCAGCTCGGGGCGGTCGCTGAGCGTGACCGTCTGCGCACCCGTCACCATATTGCGCGACGGCTGGATCAGCCATTCGGCGTTTCCGCCGAGATGGACCGAATAATCCTTGCCGCTGACGACTTGGCCGGCAACGCGGGCGACCGCGCCATACTGCTCGGTCGCGCCGTTCGGCGCTACGCTCGACGCCGAGTGGATTGCACCCGTGGCCGGACCGGTCACATAGGCGCCGGCCCAGAACACGTCGTTGTACCAGCGCGTGCCGACGGCCGAGCGGAAGTCGCCGGCGGCGATGTTGGTGGCAACGATGCCCGCAGAGGCGCGCTCCATGAACATGATGTCATTGGAGCTCGTGGCTTCATCGAGCGTGTAGGGCAGGTCCATGATGCCGCCTTCGATGGCCATCTTGCCGCCGAACGGCTTCAACCCCGTGTAGCTCAGATAGGCGTTCTCCAGGCCCGACAGGCCGCCACCGGGCAGCGATCCCGGTGCTGCCCCACCAAATCCGTCGGATGAGCCGCCGAAGTCGTAGACCAGGGCGAAATTCCAATCGTTGAAGAACTTGCCGGCCAGACCAATGCGCGCGCGGCGGACGTTCTCGCCGCTGTCGAGCTTTTGCGGCACGGTCGCCGCCGTGTTGGGACGATAGTCGTAGCCGCCGACATCCCAATGCACACGGCCGGTGATGGCGACGCAGTTCGCCTGGTCGGCGGTGCAGATGGTGGGCCGATTGTTCGGCATGGTCACGACGACGCCGGATGCCGGCGCGGGACCCTTGAGCGGGATCGCCGCATTGGCATTGGCGACAACGGCCTTCGCTTCGGAACGCGCCTCCGCCTTCGCTTCGGTCCTGGCCTTCGCCGCGGCCGCGGTATTCGCGGCGGTTTGGCTCTGGATCTTGTCGAGCTTCTGTTCCAGCATCTTCAACTGCTGCTTCAGGAGCGCGATCTCCTGCTCGCTGCTGCTCGTCGATTGGGCCTGGGCCTGCGAGGCCACCAGCGCGCCGGCGAGACCAATCGCCGTGGCTGCAATTCTTGTCCTGCTCACGTCATGACTCCATCGTTTGACCAACTTCCCCAAGTCGCTACGAGAGAGCCTAGGTATGATCGATGACTGTCCCGCGACGCTGCGCCCGGTTGCGTGGGTTCCCATTGATGCAAATTCGTCGCAACCGAATCCGCTCGCCACCACAATGCAAGATGATGCGTATCATGCCAATCCACCGGCCCAGCAAATCGCGATTTCGCACGCGGGGCGTGCATGCCGGACACACCAAACGGGGTCGAATAATGCCGCTCGGCGCCCTTCTATTGGGAGGCGAACGCGCCTATATTCCGGCGTCTTTTCCGAGAGGTAGGAATGTTTCGATCGACCCGGACCGCCGTCGCCACGGCATTGTGCATAGCGTTTTCAGCCCACTTCAATGCGGCCGGCGCTCAGGATCGTCGTGTGCCGTCCTCGCCGGCCGAGCTGCGGCTGTCCTATGCGCCGATCGTGCAGCGGGTGCAGCCGGCGGTCGTCAATGTCTATGCCGCCAAGGTGGTGCAGAACCGCAATCCGCTGCTCGATGATCCGATCTTCCGCCGCTTCTTCGGCGTGCCCGGCCAGCAGCAGGAGCAGGTGCAACGCTCGCTTGGTTCGGGCGTGATCGTCGATGCATCCGGGCTCGTCGTCACCAACGTCCATGTCATCGAAGGCGCCGACCAGGTCAAGGTGTCGCTGTCGGACAAGCGCGAGTTTGAGGCCGAGATCGTCCTGAAGGACTCTCGCAGCGATCTCGCAGTGCTACGCCTGAAGGACACCAAAGAGAAGTTTCCGGCTCTCGAGTTCACCAATTCGGACGAGCTGATGGTGGGCGACGTCGTGATGGCGATCGGCAATCCCTTCGGCGTCGGCCAGACCGTGACTCACGGCATCATCTCGGCGCTGGCGCGCACGCAGGTCGGCATCACCGACTACCAGTTCTTCATCCAGACCGATGCCGCGATCAATCCTGGCAATTCCGGCGGCGCGCTGGTCGACATGGGTGGCAAACTCGCCGGCATCAACACCGCGATCTATTCGCGCTCCGGCGGTTCGCAGGGCATCGGCTTCGCGATCCCCGCCAATATGGTGCGCGTCGTCGTCGCGTCTGCCAAGGGCGGCGGCAAGGCCGTGAAGCGGCCGTGGCTCGGCGCCAAATTGCAGGCGGTGACGCCCGAGATCGCGGAGAGCCTCGGCCTGCGTTCGCCGACCGGCGCGCTGGTCGCGAGCGTGGTGTCGAACGGCCCCGCGGCGAAGGCCGGTTTGAAATCCTCCGATCTCATCATCGGGATCGACGGCCAGACCGTGGACGATCCCAACGCGTTCGACTATCGCTTCGCGACCCGCCCGCTCGGTGGCACGGCGCAGATCGACGTGCAGCGCGGCGGCAAGCCGGTCAAGCTGACAGTGGCGCTGGAAACAGCGCCGGACAACGGCCGCAACGAGCTCGTCGTCACCGCGCGCTCGCCGTTCCAGGGCGCGAAGGTCTCGACCATCACGCCGGCGGTCGCCGACGAGCTGCATCTGGACGCCGACACCGAAGGCGTCGTGATCACCGATCTCGGTGACGACAGCGCCGCCGCGAATGTCGGGTTCCAGAAGGGCGACATCATTCAGACGGTCAACAGCCAGAAGATCGCCAAGACAGCGGACCTCGAAAAGGCCACGGGCGAGCGCCCGCGGGTCTGGCGTATCACGCTGGTGCGCGGCGGCCAGCAAATCAACGTCACGCTGGGCGGATGAGTCCGAAGCGGCCACAGGAGTCACAATCGCTCTTCGCCGCGGCGGGGCTGGAGCACGAGGCTCCGCATCCGCTGCCGGATCGTTTGCGCCCGCGCAGCCTCTCGGAGGTCGTCGGCCAGGATCATATCCTGGGCCCGGACGGCGCACTCACGCGCATGCTGGAGACGCGCACGCTCGGCTCGCTGGTGTTCTGGGGACCGCCCGGCACCGGCAAGACGACCGTGGCGCGGCTGCTTGCGGATGCGACGGATCTGCATTTCGAGCAGATCTCCGCAGTGTTCTCCGGCGTCGCCGACCTGAAGAAAGCCTTTGAGGCCGCGCGCGGGCGCCGCGAGATGGGCAAGGGCACGCTGCTCTTCGTCGACGAGGTGCATCGTTTCAACCGTGCCCAGCAGGACTCGTTTCTCCCCGTGATGGAAGACGGCACGGTGGTCATGGTCGGCGCCACCACCGAAAATCCGTCCTTCGAGCTCAACGCGGCGCTCCTGTCTCGCGCGCGCGTGCTGGTGTTTCGCTCGCTCGATGCCGCCGCGATCGAAAAGCTGTTCGCGCATGCCGAGGATGTCGAGGGCCGCAAGCTACCGCTCGATGAGGAGGCGCGCGCGGTGCTGGTACGCATGGCCGATGGCGATGGCCGCGCCTCGCTGACGCTCGTCGAGGAGGTCTGGCGCGCTGCACGCAAGGACGAGATTTTCGACGCCGCGCAGTTGCAGGAGATTTTGCAGCGCCGTGCGCCCATCTACGACAAGTCGGCCGACGGCCACTACAATTTGATCTCGGCGTTGCATAAATCGGTGCGCGGCTCCGATCCCGATGCCGCGCTGTATTACCTCGCGCGCATGCTGGATGCCGGTGAGGACCCGCTGTTCCTGGCCCGTCGCGTCGTGCGCATGGCGGTGGAGGACATCGGACTTGCCGATCCGCAGGCGCTCGTCATTGCCAATGCGGCGAAAGACGCCTTCGACTTCCTCGGCCATCCCGAGGGCGAGCTCGCCATCGCGCAGGCCGTGGTCTATCTCGCCACCGCGCCGAAATCGAACGCGGTCTACACCGCCTTCGGCACGGCAATGCGGGTCGCCAAACAGGCCGGCTCACTGCTGCCGCCAAAACACATCCTCAATTCCCCGACCAAGCTGATGAAGTCGGAAGGCTACGGCGCAGCTTACGAATACGACCACGACACCCCAGAGGCCTTCTCCGGCCAGGACTACTTTCCGGAGGCGCTCGGCCGCCAGACCTTCTACGACCCGCCCGAGCGCGGTTTCGAGCGGGAGATCAGGAAGCGGCTGGATTACTGGGCCAAGCTGCGGAAGGAGCGGGACGGGAAGTAGGGCTTTTGACCCACCGCGTGAGTACTTTTACGGTTTACGTAACCCGTAAATCTTGCTACTCGGCGGAGGAATTCCCATGCCCCACGCACCCACACATCCCGGCGAACAGCTTGCCGAAGAATTGCGAGAGCTCGGCATCACGGCCGCGGAGCTGTCGCGTCAGATCGACGTGCCGGTCAATCGCATCACCGGCATCATCAACGGGCAGCGCGGCATTACCGCCGATACGGCGCTACGCCTTGGCCATTGGTTTGGCACCAGTCCGCAATTCTGGATGAACCTGCAACAGCAATATGAGCTGCGGCTGGCGGAGAAGGAGATCGGCGCGCAGGTTGCGTCGCTGCCCCGCCGTGCCAGCGCGCAGTCGACACGAAAGCTTGGAAAAACCGCATGAGCCGCCGCATCAAGAGAATGAACCCAAAGCCCCGTGAGCGCGATGAGCGCAAGGAGGCACGTCCGTTCAAGGCGGGCGGTGCGAAGAAGGCAGGGTCGCGTCCCGGCGCCAAGCTGGGCGGCAGGCCGCCGCGCTTTGCTGCCGAACGCGCCGAGCGGCGTGCGCCAGAACCTGCGCTGGAAAAGGTTGCGCCGGCAAAGCCCGTCGAGGTGCTGCTCCCGACCAAGGTGGAGACCGTCAAGGTGACCGCCGACGAGAACAACATGCGCGTCGATCGTTTCCTCGAGGCGCGTTTTCCCGGCCTGTCGTTCTCCCACATCCAGCGCGTCGTGCGCAAAGGCGAGCTGCGCGTCGACGGCAAGCGCGTCGACAGCAAGGATCGGCTGGAGGAAGGCCAGAGCGTCCGCATTCCGCCGCTGAAGCTCGACACGCCGAAGGCGGCCAGCCCGCTCTCGGAGGCCGCGGAAAAGACGCTTGCCGCGCTGAAAGAGATGACGATCTACGAGGACGATGACGTTCTCGTGCTGAACAAGCCGTTCGGGCTTGCCGTGCAGGGCGGCTCAGGCACGACGCGACACATCGACCAGATGCTGGAGGTGATGCGCGATTCCAAGGGGCAGAAGCCGCGGCTGGTGCACCGGATTGACAAGGACACGTCCGGCTGTCTCCTGGTCGCGAAGACCCGCTTTGCCGCCTCGCATCTGACCGGCGCGTTCCGCTCGCGGTCGGCGCGAAAAACCTATTGGGCGCTGGTGCCGGGACTGCCGAAGCCGAAGCAGGGCCGCATCTCGACCTTCCTCGCCAAGGAGGAGAGCGAGGACGACACCATCATGCGGATCGCCCAGCATGGCGACGAGGGCGCGAGCCACGCGGTGACCTATTACGCGGTGGTCGAGACCGCCGGCAACAAGCTGACCTGGGTGTCGCTGAAGCCGGTGACGGGGCGCACCCACCAGCTCCGCGCTCACATGGAGCACATCGGCCACCCCATCGTCGGCGATCCCAAATATTTCAACATCGAGAACTGGCAACTGCCGGGCGGCCTGCAAAACCGGCTGCACCTTCTGGCGCGCCGCATCGTCATCCCGCATCCGCGCGGCGGCGTCATTGATGCCACCGCGCCGTTGCCGCAGCACATGCAGCAGTCGTGGAATTTGCTCGGGCTCGATGCAAGCCGGTTTGATCCGATCGAGAATGCACCGGAGGAGTAGCGGCGAGCGCAGCAATGACGGCGGCGAGGCAGCGGCGGTCGCCGCTTCAATTCCGAAACTGCTCCAGAAACATCCGCAAGCTGTCATGCGGGCTCTCGATGTCCGTGATCAGCCAGCCCTCCGGCCCGTTGACCAGGATGAAGCTCAACGTGACCCGCCGGCCGCGGTTGTCGAAATTTGCCGCGACGTAGGTCTTGTCGTACTGCCTGCGAATGACCGCGATGGCGACGGGGCCGAGCTTCCAGCTCGGGCTCTGCACCAGGAAATCGTAGGGCTCGACCCGCGGCGCGGACCACATCTTGCGTAAGGAGGGGTCGAAGAATTGCCGGGCGGTGGCGGCATCCCGCGGCAGGCCCTTTGAAAGCTCCGGCGCGCCCTGGCCGTAATGGGCATAGACGTTGCGGACCAGCGATTCCGGGGTGCGAAAGTCGGCCTCCGCCGGGCCCGGCCCAAACCCGGCGAGCAGGGCCACGATGCCCGCAAGTTCCCTCATGCCTCCCGCTCGCTTTATCGGCCGCCGGTCTTACCTTACAAGCCTAGCATTGAGTGATCGGGGCCGAAAACCAGATGCGCGAATTGTTCGATGAGATGGCGGGGAAGTCTCCGCTCGATCCGCAGGAGGCGGTCCGGCAGGCCTCGCGCGTGCCGTTGCGCAAGCGCTTCTACAAGGAGGTGGGGGTCGCCGAGGCCGAAGGTGGCTTCGCCATCAACCTCGATGGCAAGCCGATCCGCACGCCGTCCAGGCGCCAGGTGGTCATCCCTTCGCGCGCGCTAGCCGACGCAGTGGCCGCGGAATGGGCGGCCCAAGGCGAGACGATCAATCCCATGACCATGCCGCTGACGCGGATCGCCAACAGTGTGGTCGAGGGCGTCGTGGAGCGCGTCGATCTCGTCAGCGAGGACCTGGCAAAATACTTCCAGACTGACATGCTGTTCTATCGCGCCGGTGATCCAGAGGGGCTGGTTGCCCGAGAAGCCGCGCATTGGGACCCCGTGCTGTTCTGGGCCGCGC
Source organism: Bradyrhizobium sp. 21 (assembly GCF_023073335.1). GTDB lineage: Bacteria > Pseudomonadota > Alphaproteobacteria > Rhizobiales > Xanthobacteraceae > Bradyrhizobium. The sequence continues at coordinate 47,011 of NZ_JADPJG010000017.1, read as the reverse complement.
AGACGCTGGGGGCGCATTTCATCCTGTCCGAGGGCATCATGCATGTGAAGCAGCCGGATGAGGCTGTCCGAGCCGCGCGTGCGGCACTGCCGGAGGATGCCTGGTCGGTCGCCGCCCTCCACGTGATCACCACCCTGACCGGCTCGGCGCTGCTGGCGCTGGCGCTTGCCCATGGCGTGCGCGACGCCGACCAGGTCTGGGCGGCAGCCTATGTCGATGAGGACTGGAACGCCGAGAAATGGGGCGAGGACGAAGAAGCGGCCGCGCGCCGCGCCGCCCGACTGAGGGATTTCAAGGCTGCGGTCCAGGTCCTGGCGGCGGTAAAGCCGCCCTCGGCCGAAGGTCCTTAACGAGAGGTTTACGACGCAGGCGTTAGGGTGGCCCGTGCTCCTGGGGCCCCTCGCGATGCCGACGCCGATAAGCTCGATTCTCCCCGTCAGTGCCGCCAGCCCTGTTGCTGACGCGGCGACGCCCGATCTTGTGCTGCAGGCCGGCAACGTGGTCGACGCCAGAGTGGTCAGCCTGCTCGCCGATAATCTGGTGCGGATCGCGATCGCCAACCTCTCGATGGATGTGATGTCCGAGGTGGCGCTGACACCAGGCCAAAATCTCCAGCTTGCGGTGTCGCAGAACGGCGGCACCATCCGGCTCGCCGTCATGGGCGGGGCAGGTGAGGCGGCTGCCGATCAGGTCACGCTGACGCCAGCTGCAGCCTCCCTGGTGGATAGCCCACCGATTGCGCCGTCAGCGGGCACGGCGCGCAATACCCTGACTCCGTCCGAACAGGCTGCCGTCGCGACGGCCTCTGCCGAGGCCGCGACGAAACAGGGCAGCCAGGCGCCGCTGTTCGCCAATCTGGCCGCGGTGGTCACCGGCAGCGATCTTCCGGCAGGGCTGAAGCAGGCGATGCTGGGCGTGCTGGCGCAACAGACGCCGCTCAACGCCGGACTCGATGGCGGCGACATCGAATCCGCCTTTCAGAAGTCCGGGCTGCTCCTCGAAGCCTCGCTCGCCGCAGGCGCGCCGCCGTCCTCCGGAACGATGCCGGATTTGAAAGCCGCGCTGCTGGTGCTGCGGCAGACGCTGACGACGCTTGAGGCCGCCGCGCCACAGGTGCAAGGTGCCGCCCTTCCAGCTGGTACCGTGGCGGCACCGCAGGTCGCTGCCGCGCAGACGCAGGCTGCCCAGGGCGCATTGCTGTCAACCGACCCCGAGATCGCCCAACCGCCGCAAATGCCGCGCAGCGCCAATCTCGCGGCCTCTGTGTTGGCGGACATCGCTGGCGGTGCTCCGCAGGCCGCGATGCCGAGGACGATGACCGCAGGCCTTGCCGCGAGCCTACTGCAAGAGATCACGCAAAACCTGCCGCGCATGATGGGCAATTTGCCGGGCTCGAACAAGGCCGTGCCCGACGGACATATTTTCGAAGCTGCCGCGCACGCGACGCCACCGCCGGTTCGCGGCGCGTTGCCCTCGCCGCAATCCATCGCCTCGCCGTCACTCGCACCGGATACGCCGCTCGCTGCGACCGTGCATCGCCTGCTCGACGACACCGATGCCGCGATCGCGCGCCAGACCTTGCTCCAGGTCGCTTCGCTCCCCGATCGAGTCGATGCCAGCGGTCACAGGATCGATCAGACCACGCCGCAGTGGAATTTCGAGATCCCCTTTGCAACGCCGCAGGGCACCGCAATGGCGCAGTTCGAGATCTCGCGCGACGGCGGCAACGAATCCGCCGATCCCGCCAAGCGCGCCTGGCGCGCGCGGTTCACGCTCAATGTCGAGCCGGCCGGCCCCGTGCACGCCTTGATCACTCTGAACGGCGACAAGACTTTTGTGCGGATGTGGGCGGAGCGGCCAGCGACGGCGCAGCAGCTCCGCGCCGGAATCGGTGAGCTCAACCAGGCGCTGACCAGGGCCGAACTCAAGCCCGGCGATATCCTGGTCCGCGACGGCACCCCGCCACAGCCCGCACCGGCCCGCGCCGGCCACTTCCTGGATCGCGCCACATGAGCGATCCATCCAAGCTCGCAATTGCGCTGCATTACGAGAAGGGCTCTGGCGCGCCTGTCGTCGTCGCCAAGGGCAAGGGTACGATCGGCGAAAAGATCGTCGAGATCGCCAAGGCCAACGACATCCCGATCGAGGAAAACGAGATCCTGGCCGGCGCGCTCTCCAAGGTCGAGCTCGGCGAGGAGATCCCGCCGGACCTCTACAAGGCCGTCGCGGAAGTCCTGGTGTTCGTGCTGCGGCTGTCGGGGCGGCGATAGCGCGCTGTCATCGTTTCACCACGATAGCGGCTGCATGGTCGCCGCGACCTCATCGCACAACGGACATCGCCCTTGCTGACCCGCCGTTCCACCCTCGGTCTTCTCGCCGCAGCCGTCACCATGCCGTCGCGTGCGTTCGCCCATGTCGCGCCTCCGCGCAATGAGATCCGCGACAGCCTCGCCAAACGTTTCACCGATCTCGGCACATCAGGCACCTTCGTCGGCTACAAGGTCGAGGATTATCTGATCGTCGCGAGCGACAAGGAGCGGTCGGGCGAGGCCAAGCTGCCGGCCTCCACGTTCAAGATTCCGAACTCGCTGATTGCGCTGGAGACCGGCGTCGTCGTCGATCCCGACAAGGACGTATTTCCGTGGGACGGTGTGAAGCGACCGATCGAGGCCTGGAACAAGGACCACACGCTGCGTAGCGCGATCGCTGTCAGTGCCGTGCCGGTCTATCAGGAGATCGCGCGCCGGATCGGGCAGGAGCGCATGCAGAAATATGTCGATCTGTTCGACTACGGCAATCGCGACATCGGCGGCGGCATCGACCAGTTCTGGCTGACGGGCGCCTTGCGCATCGACCCGGTCGAGCAGGTCGATTTCGTCGACCGGCTGCGCCGCCGCACGCTGCCGATTTCGAAGCGCAGCCAGGATCTCGTCGCTGACATCCTGCCGGTGACCAAGGTCGGCGACAGCGTCATTCGCGCCAAGTCCGGGCTGCTTGGCGCCGAGCGCGGCGAGCCGTCGCTTGGCTGGATGGTGGGCTGGGCCGAGAAGGGCGAGGCGCACACCGTGTTCGCGCTCAACATGGACTGCAAGGAACAGCGTCTGGTCGGGGAGCGCATGCCGCTGACGCAAGCCTGCCTTGCCGAGATCGGCGCGATCTAGCGTGACGGCGCTGGTGCCGCTCGACTAGCATTCCCCGGCCAAGGGAAACCGGGAGGACACGATGAATTCAACGCCACTCTGGCTGTCGTCGCTCACGTTGGCCGCAGCGGGCGGCTGGCTTGCCGCGACCATGTTTGCCGGTCCCGCCACCAGCAAGGAGCCGCGCTTTCCGCAGCTCACGATGGACCAGCTCGACGCGAAGCAAAAGCCGCTCGGCGAGCAGATCATGAAGGTGTCGAGCGTCGGCATCGGCGGTCCCTACAATCCGATGATCCGCAGCCCCGTGCTCGGCCAGCGCCTGTTCGACCTGTTCCACTATCTGCGCTGGGAGAGCTCAGTCCCGACAAAACTCAACGAGTTCGCGATCCTGATCATCGGGCGGCAATGGCGCTCGCAGGTCGAGTGGTACGCCCATGCGCCGCTCGCGGCGAAGGCGGGCCTGTCGCCCGACATTATCGCGGAGCTGAAGGCCAATAAGCGGCCGTCGAAGATGGCCGAGGACGAGGCCGTGGTCTACGATTTCGTCACCGAGCTCACCACGGCCAAGAAGGTCGGCGACGAAACCTATGCGCGCGCGAAGAAGGTGTTCAACGACCAGCAGATCGTCGACCTCACTGCGGTCGCCGGCAATTACGTGATGGTCGCGATGCTGCTGGCAATGGCGGAGGAGACCGTGCCGCCGGACAAGCAGGAGCCGTTCAAGCCCGGCGAGCCGTAGGGCGCGCAGCTTTTTTGCGGCCATCCTTCGACGCGCCCGCTTTCGGAGGTCTGCTCAGGATGAGGTCTTGCTGCGCGGAGAGAAGTCAGACCCTCATGGTGAGGAGCCCGCAAAGCGGGCGTCTCGAACCATGCAGGCCGCGCTGCTTCTCAACCCAGCTTGAACAACGCCTGCAAAAACTCTTGCACGGCCTTGCGCGACTCGGCGGCTGTCGCTGGATTGCCGCCGACATGCGGGTTCAGCTCGACGCAAGCATCCTGGTAGGTAAACGGCGCTTTCGTCTCGCCATTCATCAACACGCCGCCGTCGCCTTCTCTAATCTGGCAGTTGCGCACGGTCTGCGCGCCCGTGGAGACGGAGACAATGTTGACGCCGAGCAGGCCGCTGTCAAAGCCGTGCGCGCTGTCGGGGTATTCGGTCAACACCACGTCGCGACCGGCCGTCTTGAGCTGCTCGACGAAGGCCTTGCAGCTCTTCACAGGATTGTAGTCGTCGGGCGTGCCGTGGAAGATGCGGATTGGGCGCGCGGCGATGTCCGTGTCCTTCTGATAGGTCGTCGAGCAATCCGGATAGAACGGAATGTAGGCGGCGAACTGGACGCCGGACTTGTTCCAGAGCTTGTTGAAGCGCTCCAGGCTGGCATAGAGCGTCGCCTGTCCGCCGCGTGAAAAGCCCATCAACACGATACGTTCAGGGTCGACGCGCGGGTGCTTCGCAAGAATCTCCAGCGAGCGGTAGATGTCGACGATCAGGTTGAGCCGGCCGAGCAGGGCCTGGTTCGGTCCGACCACCGTCAGCCCGCGGCCGGTAAAACCGTCGATCACGAAGGTCGAGATGCCCATGGCGTTGAACGCATGCACCCAGGCTTCCGTGGTGGCGCCGACGCCGCTGGAGCCGTGCATCAGCACCACGACGGGCAGCTTGCCGCTGCCTTGCGCGACGCGGAATTCGCCCGCGACCGTCACCGGCTTGCCGGCCGCGGCGTCGCCGCTGAGGAATTGCTGGTCGGAGAGGGTCAGCGAAGGGATTGGGTAGATTTCGGCGCGGGTGGCGACTTCCCTTGGAAGGGATTGTGCGTTGGCAAGCACGGTTGAAACGCAAAGCGCAATGAGCGCCATAGCGACGCGGAATGCCGCCGGCATGGGATCCTCCCCTATGATTTTTGCAGAGTAGAGCAACAGGCCCGTGCCCTGTCAATTTGACACGGCAAGCAGCCCGCCTCAGGCTCGATCGGTCTTCTTCACCGTCAGCGCCTGGTCGATCGCAAAGCCGCCGATCTCGCTCATCGCCTGCGAGATCACGTCGCCCTTGCGGGCGAAGCCGGCGGAGAGGAAATCGAACTGGGTGCGGGCCAGCCGCAGCACCTCGATCGGCACGGAGACGACGGTCTCGTTGAAACTGTCGACGGAGGCTTGCAGCGTCTCCAGCTCGCTCGTGAGCTTACCGATATGGCCCTCCGCATGCTCCATCAGGCCGAGCAGCTTGCCGCGCTCGGCGTCGAACGCCGCGCGCTCGGCGGCCGCGGCCGCGGTGACCTCGGCAAGCTGGCTGCGCAGGCCGTCAATTTGCTTGACCATGGCGTCGGACGCCATCTCACCGGCCTCGCGCAGCTCGGTGTTGCGTGTGTTCTCTTCGTGCTCCCTGTGATAGAGGCGCTCCGCCGACATCGCCCGCTGCGCCAGCGACTCGATCAGCGCGGCCGCGCGCAGCAGCATCTCGCCGTTCCGCCCCGACACCATGCTGGCCATTCGCCGCAGGAAATCGACGGTTTCGGACGACGAGCTCGGCGGCAGGGGGACGACCGTCGCGGACATGAGGTGATGCTTGCAGCCAGACGTGATGGACCGCCGCCGTACCGACTGGGCTCACGCAACATTCGGCGCCTGATCGTAAGCCTGGAGCAAGCCTGAATCGGCAGGCCGGGTCAACCGGGCAGGACCAGATTTGCGGCTGTGTCAGCCGTCCTTCTGCCGGCCGATCCGGCCGAGATGGGTGAAGCCGAACCCGGCCGAATATTTCAGACCATAGCCCAGCGCCCGGTCGAAGCCGATATGGGCGAGCCAGATCATGGCGATGGACAAGGTAAGGGGGGAGGCGAGACCAAAACCCAGCGTCAGCAGCGTCACGGGGGCCATGTAGCTGTGGACGGCGTTGTAGACCAATGCGCCGAATCTGGCGTCGGCGAGGTAGGCCAGAAAGCTCAAATCGGGCACGAAGAAGAGCAGGGCGAACACCAGCCAGGAGCCGTCCCAGGTCCAGTAGAGCATCACCATCCCCGCAAACAGGGTCAGGCCCTCCAGCCGCAGCAGGATGTTGACGCCGCCGGTCGCAGCGCCCGTCTCGGCCGTTCCTTCGGTCATGCTCGCCTCCCGGTCAATACTTTGTAATTCCTTGCGCTTTGGCGCTGCGGCAAGGCAGCCTTGCGACGCCGAAAGCCGCTTCCCGGCCCGTAAAATGGCGTGTTAGAACCCCCGGCAATCGCATTTAGGCTAAGAACTGGCGGGAGCAAATGAAGAATATCCTGGACGCCCTCGAAGACCGTCGCGCCGGCGCCAAGCTCGGCGGCGGGGAGAAGCGCATCGAGGCGCAGCACGCCCGCGGCAAGCTGACCGCCCGCGAGCGTATCGAGCTGCTGCTCGACAAGGGATCGTTCGAGGAATTCGACATGTTCGTCGAGCACCGCTCCACCGAGTTCGGCATGGAGAAGAACAAGGTCCCCGGCGACGGCGTCGTCACCGGCTGGGGCACCGTCAACGGCCGCAAGACCTTTGTGTTCGCCAAGGATTTTACCGTGTTCGGCGGCTCGCTCTCGGAAACGCACGCGCTGAAAATTACGAAACTCCAGGATATGGCGATGAAGGCGAGGGCGCCCATCATCGGCCTCTATGACGCGGGCGGCGCCCGCATCCAGGAGGGCGTCGCCGCGCTCGCCGGCTATTCCTACGTGTTCCGCCGCAACGTGCTCGCCTCCGGCGTGATCCCGCAGATCTCCGTCATCATGGGCCCCTGCGCCGGCGGCGACGTCTATTCGCCGGCCATGACCGACTTCATCTTCATGGTGAAGAACACCAGCTACATGTTCGTCACCGGCCCCGACGTGGTGAAGACCGTCACCAACGAGGTCGTCACCGCGGAAGAACTCGGCGGTGCCTCGGTGCACGCCACGCGCTCCTCGATCGCCGATGGCGCCTTCGAGAACGACGTCGAGACGCTGTTGCAGATGCGGCGCCTGATCGACTTCCTGCCGTCCAACAACACCGACGGCGTGCCGGAATGGCCGAGTTTTGACGACATCGGCCGCCTCGACATGTCGCTCGACACGCTGATCCCCGACAATCCAAACAAGCCTTACGACATGAAGGAATTGATCCTGAAGGTCGTCGACGAGGGCGACTTCTTCGAGATCGCCGACCTGTTCGCCAAGAACATCGTCACCGGCTTCGGCCGCATCGCCGGGCGCACCGTCGGCTTCGTCGCCAACCAGCCGATGGTGCTGGCCGGCGTGCTCGACAGCGATGCCTCGCGGAAAGCGGCGCGCTTCGTCCGCTTCTGCGACGCCTTCAACATCCCGATCGTCACCTTCGTCGACGTGCCGGGCTTCCTGCCCGGTACCGCGCAGGAATATGGCGGCCTGATCAAGCACGGCGCAAAACTGCTGTTCGCGTATTCGCAGTGCACCGTGCCGCTGGTGACCATCATCACCCGCAAGGCCTATGGCGGCGCCTTCGACGTCATGGCTTCGAAGGAAATCGGCGCCGACATGAACTACGCTTGGCCGACCGCCCAGATCGCGGTGATGGGCGCCAAGGGTGCAGTCGAGATCATCTTCCGCTCGGACATCGGTGACCCCGATAAGATCGCCGCGCGCACCAAGGAATACGAAGACCGCTTCCTGTCGCCCTTCATCGCCGCCGAGCGCGGCTACATCGACGACGTCATCATGCCGCACTCGACAAGGAAGCGGATCGCGCGGGCGCTGGCGATGCTGAAGGACAAGAAGGTCGAGATGCCGGCGAAGAAGCACGACAATTTGCCGTTGTAGAGAGAGTTGTAGAGTGGGTTAGGCGAAGCCGTAACCCACCGGCTGAACCGACCACGCGTCACGATCTTGGTGGATTACGCCGAGCGATGCGCTTCGCATCTGCGGGGCTAACCCACCCTACGGGTTCGATCTGATTCCCATGACCGACGATCCGACCGACGAAATCTCCGACATCGAAGCCCGGATCGAGCGGCTCGCCGCGATCGCTGAGCGATGCCGGAAGTACATCCTGGCGTCCAAGATCGCCATCGGCGGCGGCGCCGCGCTGTTGTTGATCACGATCCTCGGCCTGTTTGGATTTGGTCAGACTGCTGCGCTCGGGTCGATCGCGCTGGTGCTGGGCGGGATCGTGTCGCTCGGCTCGAATGTCAGCACGTTGCGGCAGACGGATGATGCGATCAGTGCAGCGGAGGCGCGCCGTTCGGCGTTGATCGGGAGCTTCGACCTTCGCGTGGTCGCCGATACGCCGATGAAGCTGGTGTAACCGCGCGACGCACGCTTTACGCGGCAGGCCTGTGCGCGGCAGACCTGTGCGTCAGCACCTGCAACTCCGTGCGGCATTCGGCTGCGAACGCCTGAAGGCGTTCGGCGGTCTGCCGGTCGAGGATCGCCTTTGCCAGTCGTTCGGCGCGGGCGAGCTGGTCTTTGAGATATTCGATGCGGGCCATGTTTCACCTTTCCGCCCTGATAAACTGAAGCCATCTGCTTCGCTTCGATGGCCATGAGCGTATGGCAGATGTCGGGTCGGTTATGTGAGGCGCCTCACGCAGATCGTGCCTTATCTGCCGCGGCGAAATGCGCCATCTGGTCTGCGTGGGCTTTCGCGAACGCTGGGCGGCCTATGGCGCGCGCGACGTAGGCGCGGCAGGCGGGACTGTCCGCCAGCCCGTCGAAGCTATCGACGACGCGCAGCACGTCCGACATCAGGATATCGGCGACGGAGAACGACCCCGCCAGCCATTCGCGACCGGCCAACACTGGCTCGAGATGCTTGAGGCGAAGCTTGAGGAAGTCGTCCACGAATTTCCACGCCGCCGTATCGGTCGGATGGCCCATGAACTTCGACATTCCCCAGGGCAGGCTCGCCATCTCCACCGAATTGAGTGCGGCAAACACCCATTCCGTCGCTTCACTGCGGCCGCGCGGATCTGTTGGCATCAGCTTCGCGCTGAGCCCGCCCAGATGCAGCAGGATCGCGCCGCTTTCGAAGATCGAGAGGCCGCCGTCGGTGAGCCACGGCACCTGACCGAACGGTTGATGCGCGAGATGCGCGGGGCCCTTGTCGCCGGACACTCTCGCAACGCGATAGGGCAGGGCTGCTTCTTCGAGCGCCCAGCGCACCCGGAGGTCGCGGACGAAACCGCGCGGGGGCTCGGGAACCCAATCGAAGGTGGTGAGCGTGAGGTCGGCCATTCGCTGTCTCCGTGTCTTGGTTCGAAGCAAAGGACGAGCGAAGGGCGCACATTCCGACACCGGTGCCACTCTTTTTTGTCGTCCGGACGTAACCGGCTATTCTCACGCCAAACAACAGGAGGAAATCCGATGCCGTCAGCGTTCTTCGTCGTCCGCGCCATTGTCACTGATGCCGGCAAGCGCGCCGCCTTCGACAGGGGGTACGAGACGGAACATGTGCCCGAGGCGGTGAAGGCGCGTTCGGCGTGAGCAAAGCCTGGCAGTTCTGGAGCCTCGACGATCCCTCGCTGCATCAGGCCATGTATCCGTTCGAGAAACGAGGCTGCGCTGCACGCCATGCTGAAGGGCCACGCGCTGACGCAACTGGTGGCTGATTTCAACCGCGATTGGCCCGACATCACGCGCACGCGCGAGTTGCTGGTGCTGGCGCAGGAGTTCGGCAAGTAGCGCCCGGACGACGGGCCGTCATTGTTAGAGTCGCAACGAACCTGAACGCGCGATTCAGCTTCGGTTCATATCGTCACCGCGACACTTCCTCTGCATCACTGGCACGACCATCCAAGAGGAAAGAGTCATGGAGCGCCGGAACTTTTTAAAATTTGCAATCGGTGTCGCGGCCGGAGCTGCCGCGTTCACGACCACCGCGAAGGCTGCGCCACTGGCGCCGCAGCCGCTCGGTGATCCCCGCATGCCGCAAGGCAATCCCGATGCTCATCCCGCAGTCACCAGCAGCGAAGAGGCGGCGCAGTTGAAGCCGGAGCAGGTGCACTGGCACGGCCACCACCGTCATTGGGGTTGGCGGCGCCGTCACTGGGGCTGGCATCGCCGGCGATGGCACCGCCGCCATTGGTAAGCTTCGCGCAAGCCAGCTTTGAGCGGGGACCGCGATCGCGGTCCCCGTTCTGATTCGAAACATCCCGGTGCGACGTCAGGCGTCCAAAAAGAAAATGGCCGCGCAGGCTTTCGCCGCGCGGCCACTTCGTTGCGAAAAAAAGAGATCAGTACGGGCGGCAGCGGCCGGCGTACCAGCGGAAGCCATAGGGGCACACGCGCGGACGCACCACGACGACCGGGGCAGGAGCGGGCGCCACAACGA
>NZ_JADPJG010000017.1:11798-36542 GCF_023073335.1 Bradyrhizobium sp. 21 | reverse complement strand
GGGCGGCCGGCCATCGGGCGGCAGCCGCCATAGGGGCCGCGATACCAGCCCGGCCCGCAGCCGCCGGCGGCGCTGGCCGCTTCGCTGAAACCAACGACCGCGCTGGCAAGCATGACGGCGGCGAACAGATATTTCATGTGAACTTCCTTCTCGTCCTTGGGGCAGATTCCTGGGGGCGGCGCCTCGCGGCGCACAATGAATCAAAAGACACGATTCGACATGTTAAATTTTGCAGCATGCCGACACGTCGCAACCCAAATCTGCCAATCATGACCTGAATGCGGCATGAACATTCTGCGCATTCGGCTTCAGGCGACGGCAATGGCGCTAGCGGCCGAGAAAGCCCAGCACCAACTCCCTGTACTTCTCCGGCGCTTCCAGGAAGACGAGATGGCCGGTGTCCGGGATCACTTCGGCTCGCGCATTCGGCATCATCGCCGCAAACGCTTTTGCCAGCTCGGCGTTCTGCCCCATCTTTGCGCGCAGTGCTTCCGGCGCGAGTGGCCGGCCCGGCGCGTTGTGGTCGTCGGCGCCCATGATGAACAGCGTCGGCTCGGTGATGAGCGCGACCTCGTGCGCGACCGACTCGCGATAGATCATCTGGCCGGAGCTGACGAAGGCGCGTAGCCAGCGCTTGTAGTCTGGGCTGCCCTTGATGTTGAAGCGGGCGTCGATGAACGGCGTGATCTGGTCCGGCGGCAGTTTTATTGCGTAGTTGGTTTCGAGCTGTTTGCGATAGCCCTCAGGCGTCAGCTTGTCTTCGCTCTCGATGACCTTCTCGGTCGGCGTCGGCGGCACGTAGAGGCGGTAGTCTTCCAGTCCGATCGGCGCCGTCAGCACGAGATGGGCGACGCGGTCCGGATAGGCGCGGGCGATGCGCACGCCCAGCATGCCGCCGAGCGAATGGGCGACGATCTCGGCCTTGTCGATCTTGAGATGATCGAGCAGCGCGATGGTGTTGCGCGCCAGCGTGTCGAAATGCAGTTCGCCCGTTGGCTTGGAGGATTTGCCGAAGCCGATCTGGTCCGGCACCACGACGCGGAAGCCGGCGTCGTTCAGCATCTTGATAACGGGTGCCCAATAGCTCGACGGAAAATTGCGTCCGTGCAGCAGCACGACAGTGCGGCCGTTCGGCTGCGTCGGCGCGACATCCATATACGCCATGCTGAGCTGCTCGCCGTCGTTGGCAACAGGCAGCAAATGCACCGGATAGGGATAGGCAAAGCCTTCGAGCGCGATGCCGTAGGGCTCGCGCTGGGCCGTGTCGGCGGCGTGAGCGGAGGCGAGAGGGGAAGCGAGGAGGGCAGCCGCGAGGGTGGCCAAAGCGAAGCGGTTCATGGAACTCTCTGAGGGTGCACGGAACGATCGTTCGCATAAAGACGTGGACGGCCGGGTCAAGCCCGGCCACGACGAGAGGCGTCGTTCACACGGATTTGTGTTTATTCCCGCCCATCACCGAACAAAGCGGCAAACTGCTTCTCGCCGGTGCGGGTGAAATTCACCACACGGCTGCCGGGCGTGGCGTCGCGGGCGGCCCATTTCAGTTCGGCGAAACGCTGCATCATGGCAGCGCCCAGCGTGCCGGCGAGATGGTGGCGCCGCTCGCTCCAGTCGAGGCACGCCTTGCACACCGGGCGGCGCGGATGGGTGAGCATGTCCGCCGAAATCTGCAAATGCTTTGCAAGGAAGCGCTCGCCTTCCGCCGTCAGCTCGATGTCCTGTTTCTTCTGTTTGATCAGGTTTTGCGTGCGCATGGTGTCGAGCATTTGCACGCCGAGATCGCCGGCGAGATGGTCATAGCAGATCCGCGCGCGCCGCAGCGCCGGATCCTTCGGCCCGGTGCGCACGCGCATATGGCCGGTTCGCGCGGCAAGCCCTGCAAGGCCTTCCAGCACGCCGGCGACGTCGTCGTCGGTGAGGCGGTAGTAGCGGTGGCGGCCCTGCTTCTCCGGCTCGACCAGCCCGCCTGCCTCCAGCTTGGAGAGGTGCGAGCTCGCGGTCTGCGGCGTGATGCCGGCCTCCTGCGCGAGCTCGCTCGCGGTCAGCGCACGGCCGTTCATCAGCGCCGTGAGCATGTTGGCCCGGGCGGGATCGCCGACCAACGAGGCAATCATGGCGATATCGGGACCTGATTTCATGCTTCGATGGTAGCCGAAGCATCGCGGTCGGGCAAGCGCGTAGCGTGTTGCCACGAACAGGTCATTGCGAGCGAAGCGAAGCGATCCAGATGCTTCAGCGGCCACGGTGTTGCTCGCGCTTTCGCGATGAGAGATTAAGGAGCCCAACATGTCCGTCACCGTCTTCATCCGCTACCAGCTCGATCCCTTCAAGCGCGCGCAGTTCGAGGAGTACTCAAAGCGCTGGCTGACCATCATCCCGAAATGCGGTGGCGACCTGATCGGCTATTTCATGCCGCACGAGGGCACCAACAATATCGCGTTCGCGCTGATCACCTTCGAGAGTCTGGCCGCCTACGAGGCCTATCGCGCCCGGCTGCGTCAAGACACCGAGGGCATGGCGAACTTCCACTTCGCCGAGGAGCACAGATTCATCCTCGCCGAAGAGCGCACCTTCCTGCGCCAAGTGGTCTTGTAAGTGGTATTGTAGGCCACCAACAGCAGGAGATGCCCATGATCGCCGTGATCTTCGAGGTCTGGCCGAAGCCCGAACACCGCCAGGATTATTTCGACCTCGCAGCCGATCTGAAGCCGATCCTGCAAACCATCGACGGCTTCATTTCGGTCGAACGCTTCGAGAGCCTGACTGAGAAAGGCAAGATCTTGTCGGTGTCGTTCTGGCGGGACGAGGCAGCCGTGCAGGCCTGGCGCAACACGATGGAGCACCGCCGCACGCAAGCGAAGGGCAGGGCAAAAATCTTCGCTGATTATCATCTGCGCATCGCCAGCGTCATCCGTGACTACAGCATGAATGATCGCGAGCAGGCGCCCAAGGACAGCCGCGCGGTGCACGACGCGCACTAGCGCTCGCGATTGTGCGTGCCTATCTCTGCGCGGCCAACTCAGGGAGAGAAACATGCAACTGACAACCGCTGACAAGCGCGCAACCTTCAGGAAGATGCACGAGAGCGGCTGCTTCATCCTGCCCAATCCGGTCGACGTCGGCAGCGCGAAAGCGTTGCAGCATCTCGGTTTCAAGGCGCTGGCATCGTCGAGCGCGGGCTTTGCCTGGACTATCGGCAAGGCCGACAACCGCGTCACCGTCGAGGATGTCTGTCAGCATCTGGCAGCATTGAGCTCAGCCGTCGACATCCCCATGAACGCGGATTTCGAGGGCGGCTTTGCCGTCGAGCCGGACAAGGTCGCTGACAATGTCGAGCGCTGTGTGCGCACCGGCGTTGCCGGTCTCTCGATCGAGGATTCCACCGGCGACAAGGACAAGCCGATCTACGAGCGCTCACTCGCGGTCGAGCGTATCAAGGCCTCGCGCAGGGCGATCGGCGACAGCGGCACGCTGCTGGTCGGCCGCTGCGAGGCGTATCTGTGGGGCGTGACCGACCTCAAGCTCGTCATTGACAGGCTCACCGCCTATGCAGACGCAGGCGCCGATTGCCTCTACGCGCCGGGGCTGAAGACCCGCGAGGACATCACTGCGGTGGTGAAGGCTGTCGCACCAAAACCGTTCAATCTGTTGATCGGCGGCTCCGGACTGTCGGTGAAGGAAGCCGAGGATCTCGGCGTGCGCCGGATCAGCGTCGGCGGCTCGCTCGCCCGCGCCGCCTGGGGCGGCTTCATGCGTGCCGCGAAGGAGATGGCGGAGAAGGGCACCTTCAGCGAGCTTGGCAGCGGCTATCCCGGCGGCGAGCTCAACAAGATGTTCAGCTAGAGCACCAGCCGGGGAAGTGCGCAGCGGTTCTCCCGACAGGGGCGTGCTCAAACAAGAGATCCAAACGAAAAGCGGCGGGACTTTTGATCCCGCCGCTTCGCGTTCCAACCGGACAGATTATTGCGACTTGTCGGACGGGGCCGCCGGCTCAGGCGCGGCCGGCTTGCTCGGCGCGGCACCCGTGGTCACGCCGGGCTCGGTGTTGTTGCGCGGCGTCACGTCACGCATGCCGGGAGGGGCGGCTGGATTGGTCACCGGCGCCTGCTGGGCGGTCTGCGTCGCGGGCGCATTGCTCGCCTGGTTGCCCGTGCTGCTATTGTTCAAGCCATAGAACACTGCACCCAGCACCAGCGCGACAGCCACAGCGAACATGGCGACCTTGCCGCTGGAGGCAGGGCCTTCACCCAGTTCGGGGTCGGCTTGAAGATAGGCATCATCCCGTCGCGCCGTACGGAGATACTCATCGTCGGCGAGGTTCGGGCGGTACGGATCGTTGGGAAAACGGTCGTCAGCCATCGTTGGTCTCCTCGTTTATGACGGCTGGACAACCCCCGGATGCGAGATTCCGTTCCGCCTCCATTATGCTTTCGTCGCATGTTGCCCCGGTCTCGGGAATCGGGAACCTGTTCCTTGGGAGCCGAAGACGCCGGGTTCCGTCGTAGGATTAAGGAACAAGCGATGTGGAACCTGCCGCCAAGCGATAGCGTCCTCCATTTCCTGTCGCTGGTCGCGTTGACCGCGCAAGGCGTGACGGCTGCGCTCGCGGCGGGCCGACGCAGCATGGATTGGCTCGGCGTCTGCTTCCTCGGCTGCATTACCGCGCTCGGCGGCGGCACGCTGCGCGATCTCCTGCTCGGGCATTATCCGCTGGCCTGGGTCGCCAACCCGGTCTATCTCGCGTTTCCCGGCGCGGCTGCACTGCTGACCATCCTGTTTGCGCGTTTTGTGCACCGGCTCAGGCTCGCCTTCGTCGTGCTCGATGCCATCGGGCTCGTGGTCTTCACCATGACCGGCTGCGACGTCGCCTGGCAAATGGATGCCTCGCTGCCGATCGTCATCGTCTCCGGCATGGTGACGGGCTGCGCCGGCGGCGTGTTGCGCGACGTGCTCTGCAACGACGTGCCGCTGTTGTTCCGCTCCGAGCTCTACGCCAGCGTCTCGGTCGTCACCGGTCTGTTCTATGCGACCGCGTTCGGATTGCAGATCAACGCCGAGCTCTGGACCATCCTGACCTTCATCCTGGGCATCAGCTTCCGCCTGCTTGCGGTCCGCTACAAATGGGAGATGCCGAAATTCGTGTTCACGGGAGACGAGGAGCGAGAGCCCTGATTACGGCTCCTGCTTCCGCGCCTTCGCCACCTGTTCCGGCGTCACCAACGGGGCCGCGTTGCCCCAGGAATTGCGGATGTAGTTCGTCACCGCCGCGATCTCGTCATTCGACAATTGTTTGGCGTAGCCCGGCATCTCGCCTGTGTTGGGCGCGCGCGAGGTCGTCACGGTGTGGGCGCCGTCGAGGATGATGCGCAAGGTCGAGGACGGATTGACCGATTGCAGCAACGCGTTGGCAGGCAGCGGCGGATAGATGCGTGGTGCCCCGGAACCGTCGGCCTCATGGCAGGCGATGCAGAGTTTGGCGTAGACGGCCTGGCCGGCCTTCATCTCGGTCTCGTCAGGCGGCGTCACGATCGTCTCACGCCGCGCCGGCGGCAGGCTCTTCAGGTAGACCGCGATCGCACGCACATCGGCATCGCTCATCTTCGCGGTCGAGTTGACGATGACTTCCGCCATCAGCCCGCCGGCATGGCTCTTGGCGTTGCGGCCGCTCTGAAGATATTCCGTGATGTCCGCGACACTCCACGACTTCAGCCCGGTGCGCACGGCGCCATCGAGCCGCGGCGCATACCAACCGCCGATCTCGCTGCCGGACAACGCCTGTGCGGTCTTGTCCGCCCCGAAATAGTTCTTCGGCGTGTGGCAGGCGCCGCAATGGCCGAGCCCAGTGACGAGATAGCCGCCCCGATTCCACGCCGCGCTCTGGCTTTGGTCCGGCTCGAACAGGCCGGGCTTGAAGAACATGGTGTTCCAGACCCGCATCAGGCCGCGATAGCCGAACGGCCAGCGCAGCTCCGGCGGCTTGTTGCGGCTGATCACGGGCGCGAGCGTTCCGAGATAGGCCCGGATCGCCAGCGCGTCGTCCTTCGTCATCTTGGTGAAGTAGGGATAGGGGAAGGCCGGATAGTAGTTCGAGCCGTCAGGTGCGATGCCGGTGCGGACAGCGCGCACGAAATCGGCATCCGTCCAGGCGCCGATCCCGGTGTCGCGATCCGGCGTCAGGTTCGGCGCATAGATCGCGCCGAAGGGCGTGTCGATCCGCTTTCCGCCCGCGAAGGGTCTTGCGGGATCGACGGTATGGCAGCCCGCGCAATCGCCGGTCTCGACCAGCGCCTTGCCGTAGGCGATCAGCTCCGGCGACGGCTCGGCGGCGCGGGCCGCGCTCGCAACCGCACTGCACAACGCAAAACCCAAAAGCGCTAGGCCAGCCAGAATCGTCCGCATCGAAAGCCTCTCCTGCGACCTATTGAAGCCGGCCCCCGTGATCAGGGCGTCAATTCGTTTCGCGACGGCGGGGGTATGGTGACACAAATTGAAAATCGCGCATGCCATTGCAGCCACGAAGTTGCGATTTTTACCCGGCGCTGCCTTTGGTCCAGATTTGTGATGCGGAGCGTTAAATATCCGACATAGAGTGGCGGAGGTGGTCGGCGCGCCCTAGCTAAAAACAACGGGCAGGCAACGGCTTAGGCAGCCAAACGCTCAAAAAGGGCGGAAGAGGACATAATGGGCATCAACCAGGGTCCGATCAGTCTCGATCAAAAATACACCCAGGACACCGGCCATATCTTCACGACGGGCATCCAGGCGCTGGTCCGCCTGCCCATGGCCCAGATTCGCCGGGACCGCGCTGCGGGGCTGAACACTGCAGGCTTCATCTCCGGCTATCGCGGCTCGCCGCTCGGGGGCTACGACCAGCAGCTCTTCGCCGCCCGCAAGCATCTCGAACAGTACAACATCAAGTTTCAGCCCGGCGTGAACGAGGATCTGGCGGCCACCGCCGTCTGGGGCTCGCAGCAGCTTAACCTCTCACCGGGCGCCAAATACGACGGCGTGGTCGGCATCTGGTACGGCAAGGGCCCCGGCGTCGACCGCTGCGGCGACGTGTTCCGCCACGGTAATGCCGCCGGCTCGGCCAAGAACGGCGGCGTCTTGTGCCTTGCCGGCGACGACCACGGCGCGAAATCCTCTACCGTCCCGCATCAGTCCGACCACGCCTTCATGTCCGCTTTGATGCCGTATCTCTATCCCTCGAGCATCCACGAAATGATCGAGATGGGCCTGCTCGGCATTGCGATGTCGCGCTATTCCGGCTGCTGGGTCGGCATGAAGGTGATCACGGAAACGGTGGAGACCACCGCCGAGATCGACCTCACCGACGAGATGACGCCGTTCGTGATCCCCGCCGATTTCGAGATGCCCGAGGGTGGCCTCAATCTGCGGTGGCCCGACGACCGCTTTGCTCAGGACCGTCGCTTGCAAGACTACAAGGGGTTTGCCGCGATCGCCTTCGCGCGGGCGAACAAGGTCAATCGCGTCACCATGGATTCGCCGAACGCCCGCTACGGCATCATGGCGTCCGGGAAGAGCTACGAGGATATAAGGCAGGCGCTGCGCGAGCTCGGCATCACGCCCGAGGTCGCCGCCAAGATCGGACTTCGATTGTACAAGATCGGCATGCCTTGGCCGCTGGAGCCCGAAGGCGTCAGGCAATTTGCCGTAGGCCTCGAGGAAATCTTCATCATCGAAGAGCGCCGCGAGATCGTCGAAAATCAAGTGAAGCAGGAATTGTTCAACTGGCGCGACGATGTCCGTCCCCGCATCATCGGCAAGATGGACGATCACGACAAGCGCTTCCTCCCCTTTGCCGAGGAACTCAGCGTCGCCTCGCTGGCCAGTTCGCTCACCGAGCGCCTGCTTCGCCTCGATCTCAATCCCGAAATTGCAAGCATGCTGCGCGCCAAGGCCGACTGGTTCAACGGCCGCCAGGCCACGCAAATGCAGGCGACTGCGCCTGTCTCCCGCACCCCATATTTCTGCTCCGGCTGCCCGCACAACACCTCGACCAAGGTGCCCGAAGGTAGCCGCGCCTTTGCCGGCATCGGCTGCCACTTCATGGCGCTGTGGATGGATCGCTCCACCGAGACCTTCACCCATATGGGCGGCGAGGGCGTGCCGTGGGTCGGCGTTGCCCCCTTTACCAAGGAAGAGCACGTGTTCGCCAATCTCGGCGACGGCACCTATTTCCACTCCGGCAGCCTTGCGATCCGCCAGGCGGTCGCCTCCGGCGCCAACATCACCTACAAGATCCTCTACAACGACGCGACCGCGATGACCGGCGGCCAGCATGTCGACGGCGAATTGTCGCCGCAGCAGATCACCTTCCAGCTCCACAGCGAAGGCATCCGCGAGATTTACCTCGTTTCGGAGAATCCAGACGCCTATCCGGCGAACGAGATCGCGCCCGGCGTCAAGACCGCGCATCGCGACGAACTCGACGCGGTTCAGAAGACGCTGCGCAAGGTGAAGGGTGCGTCCGCGATCGTCTTCGTGCAGACTTGCGCCGCCGAAAAGCGCCGCCGCCGCAAGCGCGGCACGCTGGAGGATCCGGCACGCCGCGTGCTGATCAATCCCGCGGTGTGCGAAGGCTGCGGCGATTGCTCGGTGCAATCGAACTGCATTTCGGTCGAACCTCTGGAGACGGAGATGGGGCGCAAGCGCGCCATCAACCAGTCGACCTGCAACAAGGATTATTCCTGCGTCAAAGGCTTTTGCCCGTCCTTTGTCACCGTCGACGGCGGCAAGATGCGCAAGCGCGCGCCAGCGGGCGTTGGTGATATCGGCGATCTGCCGGAGCCAGCGTCGCGACCGACGCTGGAGCGGCCCTACAACGTCGCGGTCGGCGGGGTCGGCGGCACGGGCGTGCTGACGATCGGCGCGCTGCTCGGCATGGCCGCCCATATCGAGGGCAAGGCCAGCATGATCCTCGACATGTCCGGTCTCGCGCAAAAGGGCGGCGCGGTGCTGAGCCATGTTCGGCTTTCCGAGCACACCGCCGACGTCACCTGCTCGCGCATTGTCACCGGCACGGCCGATCTCGTGCTTGCCGCCGATGAAGTGGTTGCCGTCGCCAAGGACACGATCTCGCTCTGCGACACCAGCCGCACCCGCGGCATCATCAACAGCCACGTCATCCCGACCGCCGATTTCGTCCTGAACCGCGACTTCAATTTCCAAACCCGCAAGCTGAACGGGTTGCTGGAAACGGCGCTGCACCAGGACTCGGTGTTCTTCGACTTCACCAAGCCGGCCGAGCAGCTGCTTGGTGACAGCATCGCCACCAACATGATGATGATGGGCTACGCCTATCAGAAGGGGCTTTTGCCTTTGTCGGCGGAGTCGATCGAGCAGGCGATCGAGGTCAACGGCGTCTCGATCAAGATGAACAAGGAAGCTTTCCGCCTCGGCCGCCTCGCGGTCGCCGATCCCGCGCGCCTCGCCGGCATGCTGAAGGGGACCGACGAGGTTGTCGTGCCGAAGACGCTGGATGCGATGACGCTCGACGAGGTCATCGAGCACCGCGCCAGACATCTGACCGCTTATCAGAACGGCCGGCTCGCCAAACGCTACCGCAAGCTGGTTGATCAGGTCCGCGATGCCGCCACGCAGGCCGGGTACGACGACGCGCTGCCGCGCGCGGTCGCAGTCAATTACGCCAAGCTGCTGGCCTACAAGGACGAATACGAAGTCGCGCGCCTCTATACCGATGGCGCCTTCGAAAAACAGCTTCGCGACCAGTTCGAAGGCGATTTCAAGTTCAACTTCAATCTCGCCCCGCCGATCCTCGGCGGTGGCCTCGACGCCCTCGGCCGGCCGAAGAAACGTGCCTTCGGCCCCTGGATGCTCCCGGCGTTCCGCGTGCTGGCGAAATTCAAATTCCTGCGCGGCACGGCGCTCGACATTTTCGGCCGCAGCGCCGACCGCAAGCTCGAGCGCGACCTGATCGTGGGCTACGAGAAGGACGTCGCCACCGTGCTCGGGTTGTTGTCGCCGCTCACGATCGATACCGCGGTCGAATTGCTGTCGCTGCCCGACCGTATCCGCGGCTACGGACCGGTGAAGGAGAAAGCGGTCGCAGACGCCAAGGCCCGCTACGCCCAACTCGCTGCCGATCTCGCGAGCCCGCCGCCCGCGCCAAGGCAGATCGCGGCGGAATAAGGCAGTCTCGGTGGGTAAAGGCGCGAAGCGCCGTGCCCACCATCTCACCGGGATTGCGCGAGAACTGGTGGGCACGCTTTCGCTTTGCCCACCGGCACCGTCCCTTGCGTTGCCCGTCGGGCAAAACACCAATGGGCGGGTCAATCCACCCAAGCAAAAATATTCCAGTTTACCGAAATTCGGAATTGTCGTATCTGCTGCTCACCTCATCCCTCTCAGAGGGGCGTATCGCGATCGTCACGAAACGCGGGGTGAGTGGCGGTGGACGTGGGCTGCGTCGCGCGAGATTGTCTCGTGCACGACGGGCGCGGTCTCGCGTACGGCAAAATCGTGTGGTCCTGACGCCCGGGGTCTGTGCGTCAAGTCTTGCGGTCACTCGCAAGGCGACGGGGGCAATAGTGCATCGCTCCCCGGGGAGAGCGCGACATAAGCCGTAAAGCCACTGCGCAGGGAAGGCCGGATGTTTGGCTTCACCTGTATGCCGCTGTGCAGCCTCTTGTAGCGCAACCTTCGCACAGTGGACCCGTGGGTGCCCGGCCGGCACCCGGTCTTCCCTGCGCCCTCTGTTTGAGGAGCGGAGCAAGACGCATGCAAAGCTCGGGCGCGACGCGCCGCGAGGCTGCTTCGCCGCGCCTGGAATAATGTTAAGGCAAGCTGCAATCTATGACCGTCATCCTGAGCTGCGAGCCTCTTCGGCGACCCTCGAAGGACGATGGACCGGCTGTCGCCGCGACGCGTACCCCGAAACATCTCGGCCGTTCATCCTTCGAGGCTCCCGATGGGGCGCTCTGCGCCCCGTCAC
The DNA here is from genome assembly GCF_023073335.1 of Bradyrhizobium sp. 21. GTDB lineage: Bacteria > Pseudomonadota > Alphaproteobacteria > Rhizobiales > Xanthobacteraceae > Bradyrhizobium. The sequence goes on along the minus strand of NZ_JADPJG010000017.1, from coordinate 25,567 downwards.
TCGCACCTCAGGATGACGGGGCAGGGAAGCCACTTGCACCGACCCGCTGCCCTCTCGCCCGACGGAATATTTCCGCGCTTGCCAAGCAGGCCACCGCGGTTCAGAAAAAAGAGCCGAGAAGAAACGCGAGCGGAGACCTCTGTTTTGACCATCAAGGGCAAGGCCTACATTGCCGGGATTTTTGAACACCCGACCCGGCATGCGCCGGACAAATCCACCGCGCAGCTCCACGCCGAGGTCGCCAAGGGCGCGATCGAGGATGCCGGGCTTAGCAAGGACGATGTCGACGGCTATTTCTGCGCGGGCGACGCGCCGGGCGGCGCCTGGCCGATGGTCGATTATCTCGGCCTGAACACCAAAAAGCTCCGTCATGTGGATTCCACCGAGACCGGCGGCTGTTCCTACATCATCCATCTCGGCCATGCGGCGGAGGCGATCGCCGCAGGGAAGTGCTCGATCGCGCTGATCACGCTCGCCGGCAAGCCGCGCACCGGGGCGATGCCGCCACGCGCGTCGGGCGCCGAGGCCGATTTCGAGTTGGCCTATGGCGCGACCACCCACAATGCCTATGGCATGTGTGCCATGCGCCACATGCACGACTACGGCACTACCTCCGAGCAGCTCGCCTGGATCAAGGTCGCGGCCTCGCATCACGCGCAATACAATCCGCATGCGATGCTCAAGGATGTCGTCACGGTCGAGGACGTGCTGAACTCGCCGATGATCTCCGATCCCCTGCACCGCATGGATTGCTGCGTCGTCTCCGACGGCGGCGGCGCGCTGATCGTGACGACGCCGGAGATCGCCAAGAGCCTGAAAAAGCCTCTCGTGCGCCTGATCGGCCATGGCGAGGCGATGAAGGGCCCGCGCGGCGGCAAGGACCTCGATCTCACTTACTCCGCCGGCATCTGGTCCGGTCCGCGTGCGTTCGAGGAAGCCGGCATCACGCCGGAGGACATCAAATACGCCTCGATCTACGACAGCTTCACCATCACCGTGCTGATGCAGCTCGAAGACCTCGGCTTCTGCAAGAAGGGCGAGGGCGGCAAGTTCGTCGCCGACGGCAATCTGATCTCCGGCGTGGGCAAGCTGCCGTTCAACACCGACGGCGGTGGCCTCTGCAGCAACCACCCCGTCAACCGCGGCGGCATGACCAAGATCCTCGAAGCCGTGCGGCAGTTGCGCGGCGAGGCGCATCCGAAGGTGCAGGTGCAAAATTGCGATCTCGCCATCGCCCACGGCACCGGCGGACTTTTGGGCGTACGCCACGCCGCCTCGACTGCGATTCTGGAGCGCGTGTGATGAGCGAAGCAAAAAAGTATCCGGCGCCGGTGACGAACCCCGAGACCGCCGCGTTCTGGGACGCGGCGAAAGAGGGCAAGTTCATGATCAAGCGCTGCACCGCGTGCGGCGAAGCGCATTACTTCCCGCGCGCGATCTGCCCATTCTGCTATTCGGACAAGACGGTGTGGGAGGAGTCTTCGGGCGAGGCCACGATCTACACCTGGAGCCTGATGCGGAAGTCGCCGACCGGTCCCTACGCGATCGGTTACGTCACGCTGAAGGAGGGGCCTTCGCTGCAGACCAATTTCGTCGACTGCGATCTCGAGACGCTGAAGATCGGCCAGAAGGTGAAGGTGGTGTTCAAGCCAACGGATGGCGCACCACTGCCGTTCTTCACGCCGGTGTAGGATGGTCTTCATCCGGAGGAGCTTGCGAAGCAAGCGTCTCGAAGGATGGCCAAGACAAAGAAGCGTTTCGGGCATCTCGTGGTTCGAGACGGCGCAAGAGCGCCTCCTCACCATGAGGATGAGAACCACCGGAGGAAACCACCAAAATGTCCGCCAGATACGAAGAACTCAAAGGCCTGAAGAACCTCGGCCAGAAATATGCCTACGGCGATCGCGAAGTCATGCTGTACGCCTATGGCATCGGGCTCGGCGCCGACCCGATGGATGAGAACGAGCTCGCCTTCGTCAACGAGGGCACGCTGACGCCGCGGCCGCTCAAGGTGGTGCCGACGTTCGCCTCCGTTGCAGCCTGGGGCTCGGGTCCCGGCGAGATGAATCTCAACCGCGTCATGGTGGTCGACGGCGAGCGCGATATCACCTTCCACCAGCCGCTGCCGGTGGCCGCGCACATCACCGCCGACTCCTCCGTGATCGAGGTCTACGACAAGGGCAAGGACAAGGGTGTGGTGATCAGCCACCAGACCGTGCTCAAGAATGAAAAGGGCGAGAAGCTCGCAACGCTGGTCGCCTCGCGCTTCGCCCGCGGCGACGGCGGTTTTGGCGGGCCGAACCTGACGCAGCATGATGCGCACAAGATCCCCTCGCGCGCGCCCGACAAGACCATCGACATCGTCACGCGTCCCGACCAGGCGCTGGTCTATCGCCTCTGCGGCGACCGCAATCCGCTCCACTCCGATCCGGAGTTTGCGAAGAAGGCCGGCTTCCCGCGTCCGATCCTGCACGGCATGTGTACCTACGGCATCACCTGCCGCGGCGTGCTGCAAACCTATGCCGATTACGACGCCTCCGCCTTCCGCCAGCACGTCGCGCGGTTCTCCTCGCCGGTCTATCCCGGTGAGACCGTGACCATGGACCTCTGGAAAGACGGCAACACGATCTCGTTCGAAGCCAAGGTAAAGTCGCGCGGCGTCACCGTGATCAAGAACGGCAAGACGGTGCTGGGTTAGAAGGGCGCCGCCGTTTCACTCCCTCGGCCCGCTCTTACGGGGAGAGGGTGGGGTGAGGGGCTCTCACCACGACCGGTGACGGTATTGAGACTTGTACCCCCTCACCCGGATCGCAAGGGCGACATAGCCGAAGCTCCGCTTCGGTGTTTTTTAGAACGGCCGCCCAAGGCGGCCTATACCTCTCCCCGCAAGCGGGGCGAGGTAAGAAAGAAACAAAAATAGGGAGACGCCACCATGGGACTACTCGATGGCAAGGTTGCGCTGATCACCGGCGCGGGCGGTGGGCTCGGTGAGGCCTACGCAAAGCTGTTCGCGCGGGAAGGGGCGTCCGTCGTCGTCAACGACCTCGGTGGGCCCCGTGACGGCTCCGGCGCCGACACCTCGATGGCGCAGACGGTCGTCGACGCGATCAAGGCCGAAGGCGGCAAGGCCGTCGCCAACGGGGCCGACATCTCCACGATGGAAGGCGGCCAGTCGCTGTTCGACGACGCCATCAAGCATTTCGGCCGCGCCGACATCCTCGTCAACAATGCCGGCATCCTGCGCGACCAGACCTTCGCCAAGGCCAGCGAGTCCGACTGGGACAAGGTGATCAAGGTACATCTGAAGGGCACCTTTTGTTGCACCTTGCCGGTGTTTCGCTGGATGCGGGAAAACGGCGGCGGCGTCATCGTCAACACCTCATCGACCTCGGGCCTGATCGGCAATTTCGGCCAGAGCAATTACGGCGCGGCCAAGGGCGGCATCTGGGGCCTGTCCAACGTGCTGGCCATCGAGGGCCGCAAATACAACATCCGGATCTGGACCCTGGCCCCGGGCGCGCTGACCCGCATGACCGCAGACCTGCCCCGCTATAAGGAGAACCCCTCGGCGGCGCTGGGGCCGGACGGCATCGCGCCGGCCGTGCTATACATGGTCAGCGACTTGTCGGGCGACCAGACGGGCAAGGTGTTGGGCGTGTCCGGGCCCCGCGGCGTGCGCGAAATGCGGATGATGGAGATGGAAGGCTGGAAACCGCCGCACACGGGCTGGAACGCCCGGGACATCGCTGAGCATGCCAAGGAGATCTTCTTCTCCGAGGAGCAGATCAAGATGGGCGCGCGGCGGTTTTAGGCTACCGTCATTCCGGGTACGCGAAGCGTGAGTCCGGATGACGAAGAGATAGACAAGGAAAGACGATGAAACTGACCGCCGACGCCAAGGGCACCTTCGCAATCGCGCCGACGCCGTTCCACGACGACGGCCGGATCGACGAGCGCTCGATCGACCGCTTGACCGATTTCTACGAGGAGGTCGGCTGCGACGGCGTCACGGTGCTGGGGATCCTCGGTGAGGCACCGAAGCTCGATGCCGTCGAGGCCGAGCAGGTGGCGGTGCGCTTCGTCAAGCGCGCCAAGAAGATGCAGGTGATCGTCGGTGTCTCCGCGCCGGGCTTTGCCACCATGCGCTCGCTGGCGAGGGCCTCGATGGACGCGGGCGCGGCCGGCGTGATGATCGCGCCGCCGCCGTCGCTCCGCACCGACGACCAGATCGTCGGCTATTACAAGCAGGCGGCCGAGGCGATCGGGCCGGATGTGCCCTGGGTGCTCCAGGACTATCCGCTGACGCTCTCGGTGATCTTCACGCCCGCCGTGATCCGCAAGATCGTCATGGACAACGCGAACTGCGTGATGCTCAAGCACGAGGACTGGCCGGGACTGGAAAAGATCTCGACGCTGCGCAATTTTCAGAAGGACGGCTCGCTCCGTCCGCTCTCTATCCTCTGCGGCAATGGCGGCATGTTCCTCGATTTCGAGATGGAGCGTGGGGCCGACGGCGCCATGACGGGCTACGCCTTCCCGGAGCTTCTGATCGACGTCGTCAACCTCTCGAAGGCCGGCAAGCGCGACGCCGCGCACGATCTGTTCGACGCGCATCTGCCGTTAATCCGTTACGAGCAGCAGCCCGGCGCGGGCCTTGCCGTGCGCAAATACGTACTGCAGAAGCGCGGCATCATCGCCTCCAGCGCCCAGCGCAAGCCCGGCGCGACTATCACGCCGGCGGCGAAAGCCGAGGTCGAGTATCTGCTGTCGCGCGTTGCCCGCGTCGACAAGCGCGCCAATCTTGGGCCGCAATCCAGCGCCGCAGGTTAGCTGCATGCCCGAGACATCAGCATCACGCCCGGCTTCGACCATCCTCCTGCTGCGCGACAGCGCAGCAGCGAAGGAACTCGAAGTCTTCATGATGGTCCGCCATCATCAGATCGAGTTCAACTCGGGCGCGCTGGTGTTTCCCGGCGGCAGCGTCGATGCTGGCGATCAGGAGATCGTCAAGCGGTCCGACGTCTACTCGGGCGGCGAGGGCCTCAGTGAATCGGATCGCGGCTTTCGTATCGCTGCGATCCGCGAGACCTTTGAGGAGAGCGGCATCCTGCTGGCGCGGTCGAAGGATTCGGGCACGCCCATCGATGCCAAACGCGCGGGTGAGATCGCCGACGCGCATCGCATCGCGCTCAACGAGCACAAGATCAGCTTCCTCAGCATCCTGGCCGACAACGGCCTCCAGCTCGCGCTCGACACGCTCGTGCCTTACGCGCACTGGATCACGCCCGAGGGTATGCCAAAACGTTTCGACACCTGGTTCTTCCTTGCGGCAGCGCCGCCCGACCAGCTCGGCGCGCATGACGGCCGCGAGTCGACGGACTCGATCTGGGTCTCGCCGCGCGAGGCGGTGGAGGGCGGCGAGAGCGGCCGTTTCAAGCTGCCGTTCCCGACCACGCGCAATCTGATCCGGCTCGCCAAGCAGTCAAGCGTGAGCGCTGCACTGGAGCATGCCCGCGGCCTATCCGTCGTCACGGTGATGCCGGTCATGACCAAGACCGAAACCGGCCGCCAGCTCCGCATTCCTCGCGAGGCCGGCTATGACGGCGAGGTGTTCGAAGTCGGGGCGGTCGGCTAGGACACTTCGACACAAAGCGAAGTATTGGCGATTACGGACGCGCTAGGCTCGGTCCCTGACAACCGGCGGAGCGCGACATGGACAACCGGCAGGACACTAACATCGCCGTCGAGCTGGCGCTGCTGGTCGCGCTCGCAACGCTCTGGGGCGGCTCCTATACCTTCATCAAGCTCGGCGTCGCCACCATTCCGCCGATCACGCTGATCGCCGCGCGCACCGCGATTGCGGGCCTGCTGCTGCTCGCGATCATGTGGGCGCGGGGCATCCGGATGCCGAGGGATGCGGCGACCTGGCAGCGCTTCGCCTTCCAGGCCGTGCTCAACAGCGTCATTCCCTGGACGCTGATCGCCTGGGGCGAGCGCCATGTCGATGCGTCGCTCGCCACCATCCTCAACTCGGCCGGCCCAATCTTCACCTTCCTGCTCACGGCCGTCGTGACGCGACACGAGGCGACGACACCGCGAAAGCTGGTCGGCGTGGTCGCCGGCATAGCCGGCATCCTGCTGATCGTCGGCGTCGACGCGTTCCATGATATCGGAAGCGGTCTCGTTGCAGAGGCCGCGATCGTTGCCGCCACCATCTGTTACGCCTGCGCCGCGATCTTCGGCCGCAGCTTCAAGGGCCTCGATCCCATGGCGCCTGCGGCAGGCTCGCTGCTGGCGGGGGCGGCGGCGCTGATCCCGGCCTCGCTGATCGTCGAACAGCCGTGGACGCTGTCGCCCTCGCTCGGTTCCGTGCTGGCGCTGCTCGCGTTGGCGACTTTCTCGACGGCCGCAGCCTTCGTGATCTACTTCCGCCTGATCCAGACCCTGGGCTCGGTCGGCACCACTGCGCAGGCCTATCTGCGGGTGCCGATCGGGGTTGCCATCAGTGTCGCCTTCCTCGGCGAGAGCCTAAGCCAGACCGCCTGGATCGGCCTTGCCTGCGTCGTCCTCGGCGTCGCCGCCATGACCATCCCGGCCCGGCGGCCGGCCGGCGTCAAAACGTCGTAGATCGAGGCCGAGGGAGGCGCAGGCTCGCAATATTAAGGATATCCGGCGCCCCCGGGCATGTTTCCCCGGCGCCGCAAACCATCGTATATTGGGCCTCCAGTAGCCGGGTCCTTAAACACACCAATGTCCGCCGAATTGACGCCGACCCCTGAGAAAAAGCGAACATTCTCGCTCTCCATCGGCCAGCTCACCTTCGGCAGCTTCCTCCTGGTGCTGGCGGTGATCATCGTCACCTCGGCCGCGAGCGTGATCGCGATCCGGCATATCGACACCACCTTTGCCGAACTGCAGCGGCTGCAGAGCGTCGGTGACCTCGCCGAGGACATCGACCGCCGCATGAATGAGTTGCGGCTCGCCGCGCGCGACTTCGTCACCGACCCCGGCGCCGGCATCCAGTTCAAGCAGGTGGGCGAGGCCGCCTCGACGCTCAGCGACATCCTGAAGAAGACCCGCATCGAGCTGGTGCCTGAGCAGCAGGATATGATCGACGGGGTCAGCGAGCGGCTCGCGACCTATCGCAGCGGCCTGGAGCGGATCTCGACGCTGATCGACCGGCGCGCCCAGCTGCTCGCCGGCCTGCCGCCGCTGCGCGACCAGTTCGACGCGGCTGTCTCAGGCACCGCGGACCGCGAGTTGGCGTCGCGCCTTTCGGAGGCGCAGAGCCGGATCGCGCTCGGATTGCTGGCGCGCAACCCGTCCGCGGCGGAGCAGGCCGCGCAGGGAATGCGGGCGATGGACATCACCGATGCCAGGCTGAAATCGGCGGTCAATAATTATGCCGAGGCCATCATCGCGGTGGCGGTCCGTGAGCGGCAGATCGCCGACATCGACCGCGAGGTGCTGGGAACCGAGGGCCGGCTGATCGGCCGCGTCACCGAATTGCTGCGCGAGGTCAGCGCTCGGCGCGGCCACGTGCTGTCGCGCGACTTTGCCCGCACGCTGACGGAGGCGCGCTGGCAGAGCATCGTGCTCGGCACGATCGGCGTGCTGATCGGCATGGCTGCGGCGTTGTTCGTGGTGCGCAGGACGGTGCGTCCGCTCGCCCAGATCGCGCGCTCCATTCGCGCGCTCGCGGCGGGCGAGAAGAACGCATCGATCCCGTCCGCCGACCTCGACAACGAGATCGGCGACATCGCACGCGCAGCCGAAGTGTTCCGCCGCGCGCTCGAGGAGGCCGACACGGCGCGCGAGGCGGCGGTGCGCGCGCTGACCGAGCAGCGCCTCGCCGAAGAGAGCTACCGAAAACTGTTCGAAGGCTCGGTCGACGGCATTTACGTGACGACACCTGCCGGTGATCTCCTCAACGCCAATCCGGCGCTGGCGCGGATGATGGGCTATGACAGCCCCAAGCAGCTCATCGACAGCATCAACGACATCGCCCACACCATCTACGTCAATCCCGAGGCGCGCGTCGAATATCAGCGGCTGATGGCGCGCGACGGCATGGTGCGCGAGTTCGAATACCAGGTGCGCCAACGCAGCGGCAACATCCTATGGCTGTCCGACAGTGCCACCGGCGTCCGCGACGAGGCGGGCAACATCGTCCGCTACGAGGGCACGCTGCGCGACATCACCGACCAGAGGCGGGCGGAAGACGCCATCGCCGAAGGCCGGCGCCTGCTCCAGCAGGTCATCGACACCGTGCCCGCCGTGATCAACGTCAAGGACCGCGACCTGCGCTACGTGCTGATGAACCGCTACATGGCCGGCATCTTCGGCATCGAGCCCGGCGATGCGCTTGGCCGCACCACCGCCGACCTGATGTCGCGCTACGGCGCGGCCAAGACCGACGAGAACGACAAGCGCGTGCTCACGCTTCGAAAAGGTCTCGGCTTCTACGAAGAGGAGTACAAGGACTCGTCCGGCAACATGCGGCAATGGCTCGTCAACAAGCTGCCGCTGCTCGATGCCGAGGGCGAGATCGAACGGATCGTCACCGTGGCGCTCGACATCGGCGAGCGCAAGCGCGGCGAGCAGGAGATGCGGAAAGCCAAGGAATCCGCCGAGACCGCGTTGCGCAATCTGCGCGAGACCCAGGCTTCGCTGATCGAGGCTGAGAAGCTGGCGGCACTCGGGCGCCTCGTCGCCGGCGTCGCGCACGAAGTCAACAATCCCGTCGGCATCAGCCTCACGGTCGCCTCCGCGCTGGAGCGCAAGACCGCGATGTTCACCGCCGAGGTCGAGCGCGGCGAACTCCGCCGCTCCACGCTCAACGACTTCCTCCACACCAGCCGCGACGCGTCCTCGCAGCTCGTCTCCAATCTCAACCGCGCCGCTGAGCTGATCCAGTCGTTCAAGCAGGTCGCCGCCGACCGCAACTATTCGGACCAGCGCAGCTTCGATCTCGGTGACCTCACCGAGCAGGTGGTGATGAGCCTGCGCCCCGGCCTGCGCAAGCACAATTTGACGCTCAATGTCGAGTGCCAGCCTGATCTGACCATGAACAGCTATCCCGGACCGTACGGCCAGGTGCTGACCAATCTGTTTCTCAACGCGGTGGCGCACGCCTTCCCGGACGGACGGCCGGGGACCATCGACATCCAGGTGCGCGAGTCCGGCAAGGAGAATGTCGAGATCATCTTCTCCGACAATGGCTGCGGCATGTCGCTCGACGTCCGCCGTCGTGCATTTGATCCGTTCTTTACCACAAGACGCGACCAGGGCGGCACCGGTCTCGGGCTGCACATCGTCTACAGCATCGTCACGAACCGGCTCGGCGGACGGCTCGATCTCGATTCCGAACCGGGCAGCGGCACCCGCATCCAGATCATCCTGCCGCGCGTGGCGCCGCTCGAGCAGGCTGCGGAGTGAGCTGACTAATCGGCTTCTGCGAGCTTGTGCAGAGTCGCGCCGAAAATCTGGCTGGCCTTGCCGACCAGTGCGGTGCCCGTCATGTCCCCGCGCGTCTCCGTGAAGGTGCCGCTGACGCCGATACCGACCGCGGCAGGGCCGCCGAACAGCGGATTGTCGTCGCCTCGCGGAGAGGTGTGACGCTGAACCAGCACCTCGCCCTTGAAGGTGTTGTCCTTCACCGTGTAGCTGCCGGTGTAATAGAGGTAGGCATCGCCGCCAAGAATCTTGCCATCGCGAAAAAGAATCACGCCGCTGCCCTTGCCGACCCGGCCATCGAGCAGGTTCACGTGAATCGAATAGAGGCCGTTCTTCATAACGTCCCGAGGCCGGCCGCCATCGCCCAATGGCGTAACCGGTAGCGCTTTTATGCCAAAGCGCATCCGCTCACGCAACGCGGGAGTTTGCCGGCGGCCGTGCGGGCCTGCCCGTGAGCCGTAGTTGTCCCGGCTTGTCCGTGATGGCGCCATGACTGTCTGATCATGAAGCGAGGCCAGTCGTTGCGAATCAAGTTGGCCCGCGAAATGCATAACCATTGTTGCACTAGCCGCGGGGTGCTGGAGCAAGACAAACGTGAGCAACTGGATCGATTCCGGCGGCGAAGAGCCGCATCTGTACAGTGTGCGTCCCACGATTTGCGTGCGTCCCACGATTTGCGAAACGCGACCACGGCGGATTGGCGGCGCGTCACGCTGGCGAAGCGTGACGAGTCTCAGTTGCGCCTTGGCCCTGATCGCTGTCGCAGCGCCCTTGGGGTACGCCCGCGACCGCGGCCAGTTCGTCAACACCAATGCCGATTTGAAGGCCTGGTTCGACGGATTGCGCAGCGGCAAGGGGCCTTGCTGCTCCGATGCCGACGGCTCGGCGCTCTCGGACACCGACTGGGATAGCAAGGACGGGCACTATCGGGTCCGCGTCCCGCGCTATGGCTACGTGCTCGAAGGCCAGCAGCAGGAGCTCGTCTGGGTCGACGTGCCCGAGGAGGCGGTGATCTCGGAGCCGAATCGGGTGGGTCGCACCATGGTCTGGCCGATCTACGGCTACACCGGCGTCGCCATCCGCTGCTTCATGCCCGGTAGCATGACCTAAAGCGCGCCGGATCATGCTTCTGGGCGCACCGGGTGGCGCCTTGCCCCGGTGGGCTGATGCGGCGCGCGCCGTGTCAGGTATATTTCTTGTCGCGCTCGAGCAGCTCGATGGAGATGCCTTCGGGGCCACGGATGAAGCAGATGCGCACGCCGGGGCGGATCGTGGTCGGTTCGCGCGTGAAGGTGACGCCCTTGGCCTTGATCTCGGCCGCGACGGCGTCGATGTCCTTCACCGTGAGACCGAAATGGTCGAGGCCCTGATGCGGGTGCGACGGTGGCGGGTTGACCGCGTTGTCGCCCTCGAGCGGCGCAATGAAGATTCTTGCGCCGCCGAGATTGACCTCGATCCGTCCCGGTGCGCGCACGATCTCGCCACCGAGGATGTCCCGCAGCCAAGCCGCCGTGGCCTCCGGATCGGGGCTGCGCAGATGGACGTGATCCCAAGTGACGACAATAGGCATTTCATGTTCTCCCGACGAGGTCTTTCGGTGTTGCAGCGCATGTTAGCGGCCTCGGACGCTGACCGCCACCGCCGTGCCGCTTCGCGACTGCGCGGGAACCTTAGTTCGTCTTCCGGATTAAGGTAAGCAGTGGGCCGGTCCGTCGTCGAACGTGCTTCGGCCGCTAATCGGTGATCAATCATGCACGCTGGGTTTGACCGCATCGGGTTAGGGCGTTTCGCCGGGACCGGCGAACGACTGGCGCGGGCCGTGACAATCGCGAGCGTGTCGTTTGGCCGAAGTTTGCTGTGGCTGCTGGCGATCATCATCGTCGGTTGCGGCGTCTGGATGCTGCTCCCGCTCTCCCGGGGCAACAGTGCCGAGCCGGTGACATCTGACGTGGCAGCGATCGAGACGGCGCCTTCGGGCAATGCGGCGGCAGCCGGGTCGCCGGTTACCGAAGCCCAGACTCCGGCAATGGCAGAACTCGGCCGAATCAGGATTTCATCTCAGACTTGGCGCCGCGGCGGCCTTGGCTCGAAGGCCTTGGTGACATTCACGCTGCGAAACGACAATGACTATGCCGTAAAGGATGTCGAAATCGTCTGCGCGTTTGCGCGGCGCGACGGCAGTCATCTCACCGACCGCAGCCGCGTTCTGGCGGACCCGGTCAGCATGAAGAGCCGCAAGACTTTTGCGCGCATTCCTGTCGGCTTCGTCAACGTGAATGCCGATCAGGCGAAGTGCTCGCTGGTTGCAGCACGTCGAGCGTAAGGGCGGCATTTTCCGGTAGCGGAAAAGTGACTGTCGGCAGGCCTTGGCCAAAAAACTTGCCGTCGCCATTTGAACCCAACGGCTGGGCCAGGAACCAATTAACAGATCGCCTGTTGAGGCGGAGAGCCCACGCGCGGATGCGGGGGGCGGAGCGCGGCCAATGCCCATCTTTCGGTATTTCGTCTTTGTCGGTGGAGCTCTGCTCGCACTGCTGTTCGCGGCGAATTACGTTCTGCCGGCATCGCCTGTGACGCAGGCCGTCGCAGCCGCAAGCAACGAACAGCCGCTGATCCGGATCCGGTCCGATCGCCACCTGCCTGAGCGCGTCGTGCTCGACACCAGTCAGCCGACGATTGCCGCGCCTGCGGTGAAGATTGCCGCTGTCGCGGCTCCGCAGCCGCCGGTGGAGGGCATGTCGCCGGCTTTGGCCGAGATGTCGGCCAAGGCCCGGGTCCGCGAGACGTTCGCCCAATTCACGCCGGCCGCGAAGGCCCAGCCTTCTCAGGCGCCGGTTCAAGCCAAGCGCAAGGTCGCCAGGACGCATCCGGCGCCGCAGCCCGGACGTCCCATGATGCTGGTGGCACAGCAGCCGCATTTCGGTCTCTTCGACACCACCTGGTGAAACAGCCTTCCACTCGCCTCGATTGGGCGCGCGAAGGGCTTTTTATTGGCCGGGCTCTCTGCTAATTCGATCCCATCCGAACGATGCCCGCCCTGCCTGTTCGCCAGCAGCGGTCCGGTTCGTCTCGGTTGCGGCCCATTGCCTGGGCCAGGGCGCTCGTAGCTCAGCTGGATAGAGCATCGGATTTCGATTCCGAGGGTCGGGAGTTCGAATCTCTCCGAGCGCGCCAGTTCCGGATATGTTCCAGCGCCGACGCGCGATAATTGCCGCAACGGTCGGCGCAGTCAGCCTGCCCGAAAACCCCCTTGCCGCCCCCGGGCGAGCGTGTCCGAGGGCGTCTCGTGAAAGGTCGCTCGGTAGGCCGCGGCAAACTCACCGAGATGATGAAAGCCGTGGGCACGCGCGCATGTGGCGACAGTGGCGCCGCCGCCTTTGAGGAGGTGGGTCCGGGCGGCCCACAGCCTTTTCAGGCGAATATAGTGGTGCAGGCTCATGCCGCGCACCTTGCTGACCGCGCCGCCGAGCGTCCGGATCGAGACGCCAAACTCACCGGCCAGATCGGCTGTATAGATCGGAGCAGTCGGATGGGTTGCGACATAATCGTCGATCCGCTGCACGAGTTTGACCGACCGCTCACCCTGCAGCGAGGCGCTCCTGTCCGAGAGTGGAGCGATTCGAAACAGATCGTCGAGCGCGAGCAGCAGGCCTTCCTGGAGATGGGCGGCGACCTCGGTGGTTTCGAACAGGGACGGCTGCATCGACGCGGTTCGCAGAATGTCGAGCAGGAGTTGCCGTGTATGGAGCAGGGCGGGCCGGTTCGCGACATAGGCCCGCAAATCGTCTGCCTGATCGAACCAGCCCCGGTCGCTCAGGTCGGGTGAGAAGATGATCATCGCATGATGATTGGTCCGGGGCTCGACGAAGTGGCATTCGTCGTTGCCGCGGAGCGCAACGAAGAAACGCGCGTCGAGATCCATTCCCTTGAAATTGACCTGAAGGTCGTCCGTCATGGACAGGATCACCATCCCGCCCGGCATCCGATAGGCGGTGTCGAGGATGCGCGCGAACGAGCGCATCAGGACGATGCGGCACGCCGGCAGGGAGACGAGAGCGCGAGCCGCGGCGAAGTTAGGGACGTCGAGCGGAATGCTTCTCGCATCCTCCATCGACTCGATCGGCCGAAACGCATCGACGTCGGCAAAGCCGATCAGTCGAAGCGCGGAGGATGGGGCGAGGGTGTCGAACAACATGCGTCTGGCCGGATGCTGCAATGTGACAATGAAATGAATTTCCGTACACGCAATCAATGGCGAAACATGTCAATTCAGTAAACCGGATTCTTGACCGTAGGATTGCGGACATCATCTC
>NZ_JADPJG010000017.1:0-11752 GCF_023073335.1 Bradyrhizobium sp. 21 | reverse complement strand
CAATGTCACCGTCAACGGTCGCGACTCATCGGCGGGCCGGAGGCGAGCCGATGAATGGAGGGATGCATGCGGGGCAGGTGAAGGACTCGAAAGCTCCGCGCTTCGAGCCTTCCTTCGTTCGAGCTTTGGCCGCTTCTCGAGATGCGTCTGCACATTCATGCCTGTCTGGGGGGCATCGGAAAACGATGAAATCCGCCATCGGCGTAGAATGACCGCACCGCGAATTCGATCTTTGAGCTAGATCAGTTTTTGGAATCGCGCCGGGCCAACCGCGAACGCGCATCGGCAGTCCGGTCTCGCAAAAGCGAAGGGGCCCCGAGGGCCCCTTCAGATATCACCAGCGGCGGTAGCGCGGCCCGTAATAGCCCGGGCCGCCATAGTAGCGGCGCGGCCCATAATATCGGGGACCGTAATAGGGCGCCGGTGCGCCGTAATAGCCATAATAGTTCGGACGCCAGAAACAGCGCCCCCAGGCGTCGCAGACCATACGGACCTGCTCGACGTCCGAGACCTGCGGCACGGCAGGTGCTGGCGCGATGGGCATGGCGGACGCCGCCGGCGGTGCCGCCAAGGCACCAAACAAGGCACCGAACAGGGACGCGGCGACGAGGCCAATCTTGAGATTCATGTTGTCTTCCTCCGCTTACGCAATACAGGATATCGAAGTTGTTCTGATCAAATTGTGGCGGAACCGAAATGTAATGCTGATGAACAAATCTTCAGCCAATCCGCCGCAGGCCTGACCTTCAGCTCCGCCAGAGTATCCCAGGTTCGAGCGCCTGACCAATGCTTCGCATGCGCTGCCATTGCCCCGCAGGACATCGCCGCCATGCTTGATCCTGCGCAATTCACTGGTGCGGCTTCCTCCCTAGACTTGTCGCCTTGGGAAGTCCCTCGCGGGATGCGAAGAGCAGGCCCGCATGGTGATTGGAGCTGTGCGATGGACAAGATGCGACGGGACAAGGGGTGACTGGCCGGCGCGATGCCGCCGTCAGCGCGGGCGAGACCCTGACCACGGTGGCCTGACCACGCGCGCTCGGCATGATCCGAGCCGACTATTCCGATGTGGTGCGCAAGGCACTTTCCGAGCGAGACCGGCAAGGACCTCGTCAAGCTGCCGGTCTCCAAGATCGAGAAGCAATTGCTGCTCTCGGGCGCCCGTGGATAGGGATGCCCGCGGAGGAGGCGGCAGCGCCCCTCAGTAGCAGGGGTGCCGGCGGCGGTCCTGGCCGACATAGGCAGCCGCGCTCTGGTAGCAGTGGTTGGTCGACGGGCCGTCGTAAAAGGCGAAGGTACCGGGGGTGATGCCGGGCCCGTAATTGTGCACGTAGCTGATCGGATAGGGCAGCGGATTGGCGTAGTAGCGGTGGTACCGGTGATGTCCCCGCGCCTCCGCAAGACTGGGGGCGAGGATTGCGGCCGACAGGGCAGCAACCGCGGCTACAAGCTTCAATTTGCTCATCTCGATTCTCCGGAACCCGCACGAATAGGTCGGTCGGTTATAGCCATTTCGGGCCGCTGGGACACCCGTCCGGCGGCGGGAAAGGGGGGCCAATCCCGCAGATTCCCGGGTGGGTGTGACAGAATTACCCGAAGTGCGGTCGAAGCCTGCCCATTTTTGGCCTTTTCAGGATGCTTAACGAATTCCCCATACAAGCATGACCAAACAGAATTCGATTTAGCATCCTGTCGCCGGTCCCTGAACGTTCCCTTGGGGGTCCCTCCCAGGCCGGTCCATACCTGAAGGCGTTCGCCGCCACCTCGCCATGCGCATCACGCTTCTGAGTCTGCTGTTGCTCTCCGTCGCCGCCGCCACGCCGGCGCGCGCCGAGCTGCACATCACTCGCGACCACGGCGGCTATGTCGAGGAGTACAAGTCCAAGTACAAGCGCGTCCGCGAGAAGGGCGAGCGCGTCATCATCGACGGTATCTGCAACTCGGCCTGCACCCTGGTGCTCGGCATTGTGCCGATGAACAAGATCTGCGTGACGCCGCGCGCCAGCCTCGGCTTCCACCAGGCCTACTACGACAAGGCCTTCACCTTCGGCATCAAGGTCACCAGCGCGGAGGGAACGTCCGACCTGATGGGGTACTATCCCGACACAGTGAAGGACTGGATCCGCCGCAATGGCGGGCTCACCACCGACATGAAGAAGATCAAGAACGGCGTCGAGCTCTGGAAGATCATCGATCCCTGTCCGGACGAATGGTGAGCGGCTGATCTAAGCCGTCGCTGCCCGTCGCAGCGCAGCATCGCCAAGACGAGATTCGCCGAAATTCGCATTGCCGCATCGGCCCCCATTGGGGCAATGAGGGCGGCAATGGACCATCATCAAGAAGCCCTGACCGCCCGCGCCGCGCCGATCCTGTTCGTCGTGCTCTGGAGCACCGGCTTCATCGGCACCAAATACGTCATCAACAACGCCGATCCCTTGACCTACCTCGCCATCCGCATGGCGATCGTGGTCGGTCTGATGGCGGCCATCGCTGCCGTCGCGCGACCGAAATGGCCGGATCGCATCGGCATCGCCCACAGCGCAGTCGCCGGCATTCTCGTCCATGGCTTCTATCTCGGCGGCACCGCAATCGCGATCGCGCACTCCATTCCGGCCGGGCTCTCCGCGCTGATTCCGGGCCTGCAGCCGATCCTGACCTCGACCATCGCCAACCGCTGGCTCGGCGAACGGGTGACGCCGGTGCAATGGGCTGGGCTCGTGCTCGGCCTCGGCGGCGTCGTGCTGATTCTGCACAACCGTCCCATGACCGGCGAAGCCGGGCTCGGCTGGCTCGCCTCGGTGGTCGCGCTGATCAGCATCACGCTCGGCACGCTCTATCAGCGCCGCTACTGCAACCAGATCGACTGGCGCGCCGGCAATCTCGTGCAATATGTCTCCGTCACCATTTTCTTCGCGGTCGGCGCCTTCCTGTTCGAGGACCGCGTGGTGCACTGGACGCGGGAGTTCGTGCTCGCGCTCGCCTGGCTCGCCGTGGCGCTCTCGATCGGGTCGATCGGGCTGCTGTACTGGCTGATCCGCCACGCCGCGGCGACCTCAGTCGCGAGCCTCTTCTACCTCGTGCCCGCAGTCACGGCGCTGATGGCCTACGTGCTGTTCGGAGAGAAGCTCGACGCGCTGGCGATTGCCGGCATGGCGATGTGCGCGGCCGCGGTGTTCGTGGTCAACCGGCGCATTTAGGTTTCCGGGCCGGACCGCCGGAATACCTCCCTGACGTGCGCGGCACGGTCGTGTTAGGCTGAACGCATTTCAGTTTCCCTTTCACACGGTGATTTCCATGAAGAAGGCGAGACGCGCGCTACTCGGCAGGTCCCTCAAGCCGGTCCGGATTGCCTGCATCAACTACGCGGAGCCGACAATCAGCGGCCGCGAAATGGCCAAGCTCACTGCGGCGCTGCAGACATGCTACGACAAGCACTTCCTGCCGGTGTGGGGCTATCCGGTCGATCTCTATGTCACGCGGAAACCGAAGTCGACTGACTGGCAACTGGTCTATTTCGACGACGCCTCGCACAAGAACATGCTCGGGCGCCACGAGCTGACGCATCGCGGGCAGCCGATCTCGAAGATCTTCGTCAAGGCGCTGGGCAACGAGCCGGTCAGCGTGGCGGCCTCGCACGAGCTGTTCGAGATGGTGCTCGACCCCATGGCCAATCTCTGGGCCGACAAGAACCCGAACACCCAATATGCCTATGAGGTCTGCGACGCCGTGGAGGAGGACTCCTTCCGCGTCAGCGGCTTCGAGATGTCGAACTTCGTCTACCCGTCCTGGTTCGAGCCGTTCAAGCATCCCCCAGGCACCAAGTTCGACCACAAGGGAACGCTGAAGGCGCCATTCTCGATGACCGAGGGCGGCTACGTCATCAAGAAGGTCAACGGCAGGAAGGTGATCAGGGTGTTCGGCTCACCTGCGAAGCGGCAGCGCTTCAAGGCCGAGGACCGGCGCGGCCATCGCAGCGAATTCCGTGATCCGCAAGGCAAACATCACCCCGGCCGGCGTGCAGCCAAGCGGCGAGGGTAGGGTATCGAGAAGCCGTCTCCGGGCGCGTCGCACCCGGAGACTTGAGCGTTGCGATCAGCGCTTGGCCTTCTTTTTCGACTTGGCTGCTTTCTTGGTCGCTTTCCTGGAAGCCTTCTTCGCAGATGCCTTGGTGGCCTTCTTCGCGCTCTTCTTGGCCGCCTTCTTCGAGGATTTCTTGGCAGCTTTCTTCGAAGTCTTCTTCGCAGCCTTCTTGGCCTTCTTCTTCGAAGCCTTCTTCGGCGCTACTCTCTTCGCGACCTTCTTGGCGGCTTTCCTGACCTTCTTGACGGCGGTGACAGCCGCGTCCTTGGTCGCTTCCACGGCGGTGGTGATCGTGTCCATCGCCTGTTCGGTGATCGGCTTATCGTCGTCCATATCGTCCCCCACGGTTTGTATGGAGCGATGACGATAACGGGTTTCATAATTGTGTCAAAGCAACGCTCAACCTTTGCGGATCTTTGCGTAGGCGGCGAGCGCGCGCTCGCGCCCCTTCGCGTGGTCGACGATCGGCTGCGGATAGGTCTTGCCGAGCGTGACGCCGACGCTTGCAAGTTCGATCGGCGTCGCCTGCCAGGGCTGGTGGATCAGACTGCCCGGCACGTCCGTCAGCTCCGGCACCCAGCGCCGCACATAGGCTCCGTCCGGGTCGAACTTCTCGCCTTGGAGCGTTGGATTGAACACGCGGAAATAGGGCGCGGCGTCGGCGCCGCAGCCGGCGACCCACTGCCAATTGGCGGGATTGCTGCCGGCATCCGCATCGACCAGCGTGTCCCAGAACCGGCTCTCGCCGTCGCGCCAGTCGATCAGCAGGTGCTTGACCAGGAACGAGGCGACGACCATCCGCACCCGGTTGTGCATCACGCCGGTGTGCCAGAGCTGGCGCAGGCCGGCGTCGACGATGGGATAGCCAGTGCGCCCGTGCTGCCAGGCGGCTAGCGCCTTGGCGTCAGGCTTCCAGGGGAAGCCGTCGAAATTCGCCTGCAGGTTTTCGGTCGCGAGGTTGGGATGGTCGTGGAGCAGGTGTCGGCAGAACTCACGCCAGCCGAGTTCGCTGAGGAATTTTTCTATGCCGGGGCCGAGCGCGGGATTCTCCGCCGCGGCGAACCGCGCCGCGTGCCAGATCTGGCGCGGGCTGAGCTCGCCGAACCTTAAATGCGGTGACAGGTGTGATGTACCCTCGCGGTCCGGGCGGTCGCGATCGCCGATATAGCCGAGCGCGGTGTGCCTGAGGAAGTCGCGCAGGCGGGCGCGGGCGGCGGCTTCGCCCGGAGTCCACGTCTCGCGCAGGCCGCCGGCCCAATCGGGCTTGGTGGGTTCGAGCTTCCAGCTCTCCAGCGCGTCGCTGGCGAGCGTCGGCGCCGGGCGCAGCTCCTTCGGTGCCGGCAGCGGCTTTGGCGGATCGCCGAGCGAAAGCAGCCGCCGCCAGAATGGCGTGAACACGCGGAGGCCCCGGCCTTCCTTGTTGCGGATCGCAGCGGGCGGGGCCAGCAAGTCGCCGGGGAAACTTTGCGAGTCCATGCCGAGCTTTGCCAGCGCCGCTTCGAGCTGCCGCTCAACCGCCTGATGCGGCGTCTGCGCGATTCCGTTCCAGTAGACCGCGCGGGCTCCGCTCTCGCGCGCGACCCCGGTGATCACCCTGGCCGCCGGCCCCTTGCGCAGGATCAGCGATCCGCCGCGCGCGGCCATGTCGGCGCCGAGCGCCCGCAGCGACTGCGCCAGCCACCAGCGCGCCGCCGCGCCCGGTGCTCGCCCGGCCGAATCGTCCAGCACGTAGAGGCAGATCACCGGCGCGCCGGTCTTCGCAGCGGTCTTGGCGGCAGCGTGGAGGGCGGGGTGGTCGGACAGGCGGAGGTCGTCGCGAAACCAGACGATGATGGGCGGAGCGCTCGGCGTGATCAGGGTGTCCTCGTTAACGATTTGGAAAGCATGTCGCGGTGGGAACCGTCGTTAATGTGACCGTAAGCCAACTGCACGAATATGCAGGAATTACAGGAGTCATTCCATTCATGTACGGACGAGCAACCGCGAAGTTTCTGCCGCAATTCAGACTTGGCACCAAGGCGGTCCTGTGCGCCGTGCTGCTGATCGCCATGAATACGGCGCTCGTGGTCGGCGCCGGCTATTGGTCGCTCAGCTCCGCTTTCAATGATCGTGCGCTGCGCGACATCGAGGTCAATCTGCGCACGCTCGCGCTGGCCTTTGCCGAAATCGTTCCCGACGCCAGGATCACGATGCGGGATGGCGTGGTAGCGCGCGCCGAGATTCCCAAGATGCCGGACTTCAGGGATCACGCCATCGTCGATCGCGCGGTGTCCTATGTCGGGGGCAACGCGACCCTGTTCGTGTTCGACGATACGAGTGGGCAGTACGTGCGACGCTCGACCAATGTGAAGAAGGAAAACGGCGACCGCGCCGTCGGCACCCAGCTTGCCGCCGACCATCCGGCGCAGCCGCTGCTGCGCCGTGGCGAGGCCTACAAGGGCCCGGCCACGCTGTTCGGCAAATCCTTCATGACCGCCTATTTCCCGGTCGCCGATGCGACCGGCAAGGTCGCCGGCATCCTCTATGTCGGCATCCCCATGGCGCAATTCGAGAGCATGCTGGCCCAGGCGATCGAGAGCATGGCCATTGCGGCCGGCGTTGCCGCGCTGCTGGTCCTGGCCCTCACCTTGCTGGTCGTCCGCCGCGTCACCAAGCCGCTCACCTCGGTGACGCGCTCGCTGACGGCGCTGGCGAACGGCGAGAGCGACGTCGCGATCGCGTGCGAGGATCGTGCCGACGAGATCGGCGAGATCGCCCGCACGGTCGCGGTGTTCAAGAGCAATTCGCAGGAGCGGGCGCGGATGCGCAGCGAGCAGACGGCGGCTTCGGCTGCAGCAGTCGAGCAGCGCAAGGCGGAACTGCGCAATTTCGTCGAGCAGTTCCGCGGCAGCGTGGGCGGCATTCTCGACAAGGTGCTGACATCGTCAGGCGAATTCGAGCGGACGGCGCGGCAACTCACCGACGCTGCACGCGCGACCGCCGACCTCTCGGCGCAATCGGCCGGCGCCTCCGAGGACGCCTCCGAGCACGTCCGCTCGGCAGCCTCGGCCTCCGACGAGCTGTCCCAGTCGATCTCCGAGATCACCCGCCGGGTGCAGGAGTCCAACGATATCTCCGCGGAGGCGGTGCGGCAGGCCGAGGCGACCGATCAGCGCATGGCGCAGCTCTCCGAGGCGGGCGCGCGCATCGGCGACGTCGTCAAGCTGATCACCTCGATCGCCGAACAGACCAACCTGCTGGCGCTGAATGCCACCATCGAGGCCGCGCGCGCGGGCGACGCCGGCCGCGGCTTCGCTGTGGTGGCCCAGGAGGTCAAGACTCTCGCCGGCCAGACCGCCAAGGCGACCGACGAAATCTCCAACCAGATCGCCAGCATGCAGCTTGCGACCGAGGAATCGGTGGCCGCCATCAAGGCGATCGGCCAGACCATCGAGCGTATCAGCGGCATCGCCGGCTCGATCTCGACCGCGGTCGAGCAGCAGAGGAGCGCCACCCAAAACATTGCCGCCAGCGTTCGCGCTGCCGCCTCCGGCACGGCCGATGTCGCCGTGAATGTCCGCCACGCCGCCAAGGGCGCCAGCGAGACCGGGGAGACCTCGAGCCGGATGTTCGCCTCCGCCCAGGCGTTGTCGGGCGAGAGCCTGCATCTGAAGGCCGAGGTCGACGGTTTTCTGGACCGGGTGCATGCGGCCTGAGCGAGTGTATGATCCGGCATCGTCATTGCGGGGTCGATGCTGACGCATCGCCCCCGCAACAGCAATTGGGTCACTTCGGCTGCGGCACGATCCGGATATAGGGCTTCGGCTCTTTCCAGCCCTGCGGATAGATCGTCTTGGCCTCGTCGTTGGAGACCGAGCCCGCGATGATGACATCGTCACCCTGCGACCAGTCGGCCGGGGTTGCGACGCGATGCTTGGCGGTGAGCTGCAGCGAGTCGATGACGCGCAGGATTTCCTGGAAGTTCCGCCCCGTGGTCATCGGATAGACCAGCACCAGCTTGATCTTCTTGTCCGGCCCGATGACGAACACGTTGCGGACGGTCTGGTTGTCGGCGGCGGTGCGGGTGAGGGGATCGCCCGAGATCGCGGCCGGCAACATGCCGTACAGCTTGGACACATTGTAGTCGGTGTCGCCGATCATCGGATAGTTCGGAGCCGTGCCTTGCGTCTCCTTGATGTCTTCCGACCATTTGGAATGACGATCGACGGGATCGACCGAAAGGCCCATCAGCTTGATACCGCGCTTGTCGAATTCCGGCTTCAGCTTGGCGAGCGCGCCGAGCTCGGTCGTACAAACCGGCGTGAAGTCCTTCGGGTGCGAGAACAGCAGCGCCCAGCTATCGCCGATCCAGTCGTGGAACTTGATCTTTCCCTCAGTGGTCTCGGCTTCGAAATCGGGTGCAGTGGCGCCGATCGGAAGTGTCATGGTTCTACCTCATCGCATTGAATTTACTTGAGAATTCAGCTATGGCCAACGCGCTCAGTATAGGGTCTCCGTGACCCCAAGTGAACGCCAACTGAACCGCTTCAAGTAAAATGTGAATTCCTTCTTTGAAGGCCTGATTTCCTAGCACTTTTTTGTTACAGCGGCGCCTGCGGCGAAACATCTCCACCGGAGCCGCACGGTCTCGATTGCCGCGATAAAGCCTTTTATGACCCGCATCACGCTGGCCCGGCGCTTGCTAGAACCAAAATGGTCCTGATAGCGACCAATTGGCAACCATCTCAAAAAGTCGCGATCCCCGTATCGAATCATTAACCACCCCTTTACGCCCGCATGAAAATGCTGGTCGATCAGAAGAAATCTGGAAGTGAACTATGTCTGCCGCTGCGCATAAGTCTGTTGATTCGCCGTCCCTCGAACCGTCCTGCCGCGATACCTCGGCCCATGCCCTGTCCATCGTCCGCGATGGCGTGATCACGGGCGAAGGCCCGACCACCAAGGGGAGGGTGCACTTCTCCCGCTCGCTCGATGCCGATGACACCGCCTGGTGCTCCCGCATCCTGACCGCCACAGCCGTCAACGATCTGCCTGTCAGCCGCACCGAGGCCGAAGCGCTTTTCGAGATCAACGAAGCCGCAACCGAACGCACCGATGGCGGCCGGTTCGACGACCTCCTCGCCAAGGCGGTGGCCCATCATGCCGCGAGCGCCTCGGGCCTGAAGGTGCCGCCGCGCAGCGTCGCGCTGTCGGCCGAGACCGATATCGAGAGCTGGGCGCCGTCCTATGCTTCCAAGGTCAACAGCGAAATGCTGGAATGGATCGCCGGCCAGATGCGTGGCAAGCGCCAGGGCAATCGTCGCCTGATGGCGATGGTGGCGACCTTCCTGGGCGCCACCGCGCTGCCTCTGGCGGGCCAATTGCCGAACGTGTTCGACATCGGCATGTAACGATTTCGCGTCTCGATTGAGGACGCCATCAAGCGGCGGGGTTATTTCCCCGCCGTTTTTTGTTTGCCGGTCTCCGGCTCGAGGCCGAGCGTGCGGCCCGGGAAACCGGCAGTGTCGAAATAGCGCTGGCTGCCGACGCGCTGGAAGTTCAGCACCGTGACCAAGCCGTTCTCGGACTTTTTCGACTTCTCGACCCCCTTGTACGCCTTCGGCACGATGCCGTTGGGCAGGGCCTCCGACATCACCCGGCCGACCAGGCCGCCGTTCTGCGCGCCGCGCAGGCCCAGGAGCTGGGCGGCGGTCATGCCGACGTCGGCATTGCTGACCGGGATCTCGCTGACATAGCCGGCTTTGAAGTCCGGACCGATGGCAGCCATGAAGTTCATGGTGTCGCCACGGCTGAAGCTGCCATGCATGCCCTGGCCCTGGCGCAGAACCGTGTCGGCGACCTGCACCGAGCAGTTGGTCGGCGCATCGCCGCAGTCGCTGGCATAGGAGCGGAAGTTGACGACAATCGCCGGTGTCGGCGTCGCCGCCTTGCCGCGCAGATTGATGCTCGACAGCGGCAAGGTGCCGGGGAAGCGGCCGAGCGAGTCCTCGACGAACAGGCCGGAGACGTAGTCCTGCTCGAGCAGCGTCTTGATGGTCTTGGCCGCCAGCTTCTTGTCCTTGTTCGGCAGATAGATCAGGTCGGAGCCGCCATTGGTGGCGACGACGAGATCGGGCTTTTCCGGATCCTTGCCGAGCACGCCGTTGCCGGCCTTCGGATGGGCGTTGCCGGTGACGGCAGCGTTCTTGTCGTTGGGGTCGAACAGCGGCAGGTCGAGCGCCTTGGCGAGGTCGAGCGCCAGGAAGCCCATCGGCAAGAAGTCCTTCGGCGTGTCGTCATAGCTGACCTTGGCCGAGGGGCTGGTCTTGCTTTCCTTGGAGATGGTCGAGAAACCGTGGTCGGCCTGGACCATGATGTTGGTATTGGCGGCGAGGCCGAGATCGTCCAGCGCCTTGCGGAGCTGGGCGAGGTTGTTGTCGGCGTTTTTGATGCCGGCCATCGAGGTCGGCCCGTTGATGCCGGGCATGATCTGGTTGAGGCTGTCACCGGTGTTGTGCTGACTGCCGTCCGGGTCGCGCGACCAGAACACCAGCACGAACGGCTTGTTGCGCGCCTTGAACATCGGCAGCACGACCTTGGCCGCGACGTCGGCGAAATAGGCTTGCTGCGCGACGTTGGCGACAGTGGTGCCGGGCGTCTTGGCATCACCCGCCTTGGAGTTGTCGCCGCGCGGCGGCGTGGCGAGGGGCAGGCCGGCCTTGGTGAGCGCTTCCTTGACCTCGTCCGACAGCGCCACGCCGATCTTGCCGCCGGTGGCATCGTCGAACACGACCGAATGCAGGCCGGCCTTTTCGGGCTTGTCCGTGTGATCGAACTGATAGGTCGGGCCATGCTTGCCAAGGGCGGCCGTGCTGTAGCCCTTGTCGCGGGCCAACTTCAGGATGGTCTCTTCGTTGAGATAGTCGCCCTTGAAATGCTCGTCGATGTCGCCGAGCACGGCGTCGTTCTCGATGAAGGGGACCACGGTGTCGCCGGCGGGGACGGAGGTGTAGTTGGTCCAGATCGTATTGGAGAACACACCGGTATCGCCGAGATAATGCCCGGTCGACATCGCCGAGCCGTTGGCCATGGTGAAGGTCGGGAAGAGGGAGTGCGAGTTCTTGAAGTTGACACCCTTGTCGCGGACCTCAGCCATCGCGGGGGCCGTCTCCGGTGTGACTTTCAACGCCCGCAGACCGTCCGGAATGAACAGGATCAGGTTACGAGGCGTGTTGTTCTCGGCGGAGGCAAGTCCGGTGGAGACAAGCCCGGTGGACAGCACTGTCAGTCCGGCCGACAGCAACACCAGTGAACGGCGCATAAAATCTCTCCCTGCGAGGCAGCCTGGCCGCCAACCGCGGCCCCCGGCTTCGTTTAGTTTCGCTGCATGACGGTTTTGTTACAAGAGCGGAGGAGCATGCAAAGAAGGGGCGGAGCACTCTTGTGTCCCGGACGCGCTGCAACGCTCTTGGCGTTGCTGCGCAGAGCCGGGGCCCGGCTCGTAGGATGGGTAGAGCGAAGCGAAACCCATCACACTTTTATTTGCGCGGAAGCATGATGGGTTTCGCTTCGCTCTACCCATCCTACGGCCTACGGCCCCGCAGACACACCTCCGCATCCTCGCGGCTCATTTCGCCCGAGCTTTGCTTCGTCGGCTCACCCTCGAATGAAAGAGGGCGCAGGGAAGGCCGGGTGC
>NZ_JADPJG010000012.1:361894-394349 GCF_023073335.1 Bradyrhizobium sp. 21 | reverse complement strand
TCGCGGCCATGGCGTGTTCACGTACACACTGCTCGCCGGCCTCGATGCGGCCGATGCCAACAATGACGGCGTGATCGACGTGACCGAGCTCGCGCAATATGTTGACCGCCGGCTGCCGGACCTGACCTTCGAGGCCTTCAAGCTGCGCCAAGTGCCGCAGATGAGCATCGTTGGCTCGAACTTCCCGTTGGCCTCCAAGGTCGCGCTCCTGCCGGCAGGTAAGCAGCCGCCCCTGACAAGCATTCCCATCAAGCCAACCCATGTCGTGGTTGCTCCCGCGGACGTGAAGACCGATGCAGACCAGGGCGCGAGTACGCTCAACCAGCTCGCCCCGGGCGCACAGGTCTACCTCATGCGCACGGAGAATGGTTGGACGCTGGTTGCCCAGGATGGGCAGAAACTCGGATATGTCAGGGAAAACACCCTGCTGCGTTTGCAATAAGACGGAAGCATTGACGCGAAGAGGACTATTGAAGCAATCAATTCGGAACGTTGCAACAGAATCAAGTGAAGGTCTTGATTGAAGATGTCACGATCTCGCCCGCCGCAATGGCTAATTCTCACGACTGCATTATTCCTTTTCGCTCCCGCTCCGGCAATCGCCGGATCCTGGAAGCTCGAATTTGATTCGCGCGAGCTTCCTTCCGTGAGCTACGTGGACGAACGAAAGATCCTCTTCGTGCTCGGCTGTGGTCGCGCGCTTGGTTTGCACGCCAAATATCCCGGCACGCCAGCCAAATCCGGAATGGCTTCAATCTCGATCGGAAGCGCCCAGTCGCGCATGAAACTTATCGGCGAGTTCGAAGAGCCCGATGGCGAAGACCAAACCACCTTCGTGCAATGGGACCTTGGCTTTTCCCGGCAAGATCCGGAGCTGTTCGGCAACCGCTGGGTCCGGCTCCTGTCGCGCCTGCTGTCTCTCCTTGAAAAGGCGGACCCGCTGGTAATTTCGGCTGCGCGCAGCGAATACAGGCTGCCTCGCATGGACGCACCCAACTGGCGTTCCGCCATCAAAACATGCGGCGGCAAGTAGGGAGCGCTGTGCGGAGCCTTGAACGCCAGATCACGCGGCCAATCCTAATACTCGAAAGCCTGGTGAGGGCTTTCGGGTCGGCACTATACCGCCTACTACTCATGGTACGACCAGGGGGTAGACATCTCGCCATGTCAGTGATCGACCAGAAGCTGGCGGCCATCGCCAAGCTCGAAGCGGAGCTCGGGCCGAACGACCTGAAGGTCGCGGAAGCCCTGGAGGAGTTCGCGTTGTGGTACGCCGACAACCGGATCTATTCGGGGGCCGTGCCCTATTTCCGTCGCAGCCTAAATATCCGGGAAACGAAGCTCGGTTCGGACACCGCCGTAGCGGACGCGCTGGATCGCTGGGCTCGATGCGCCGATTGCAAGGACAAGCCGAGCCGACTGAACTATTCCATCGAAGCTTGACCATCCGGCAGAGCGTATTGGGCTCGACAAGTCCCGCCGTGCTGCCGGCGCTTGACGCGCTTGCCGAGCACTATCTGCGGAAATTTCGGATTGCCGATGCCATATCCTACCGAACGCGAGGCCTCGAGATCGCCGACACCATTCACGGGCCCGTTTCCAGCGACGTGGCGGCCCGCCTTCTTTCTATCGGTTGGAATTGTTTGGCGATGAATGACCTGCGCGGGGCCGAGCCGCTGTTCCGCCGGGCGCTCGCCATCGCTAACGCCTTCGTTTTCAAGGAGTGCTGGAAGGCGCCATTCGACAAGTCGAAGGCGGCGAACAAGGCCTTTACGCGCGTTGACGGCAGCAAGGCTCAGTCCCCCACCATGTCGTTGGTATCGGACGGCATCTCTTGGCGAAGCAGCGGCCGCTTCGTGGCGGTCGAGCTATCCTACAAGGATGAAGACTTCGCTCTCACGCTGGTTACAAATGAAAAGGAGCCGGCCAAGCTCGCAAGCTTTCGCGAAGCCGTTTCGCTGCTGGCAGGCATAGATTTTCTCGACGCTAAGGTGACGCTGTCCTTACCAAAATTCGGTGGCACGACCGACAACGATCTGCTGGATGTGCTAGCAGACATGGGGCTAAAGTCCGCCATGGTCTCGTCCAACCAGTTCCCCGGACTTGCTGATGGACTCGTCCTCGGCCGCGTGCGGCAAAAAACCTGGCTCTCCGTGGATGAGATCGGGACGGAATCTGCCGCTGTGACGGCTGCGCAGGTGACCCGTTCCGCAACTGAAGGAAAAGCGGTCACAGTGACTTTCGACAAGCCTTTTATTTACGCCCTACGCTATCGCCCGACGGGCACTATCCTGATGGGGGCTACGTCGGCGATCCAGACGCTCGCGAGGGCGGCAAGAAAGATTAAGAACGATAGTTCGTGAGGATACAACACGTGCGGTGTCCAATTAACTGTGGTCAAGACGACGGAATCTGCACCGAAAACCCGGGATTTCCGATGCAGGAGTTTGTTCGTGAAGAATCGACGAACGCACCCGTACTATCAAATCGGAATCAAAGAATGCGCTTTGTTCTTCTTACGATCTCTCTGATCGCTGGTCTCATTCAGTCGTGCGCTGCTCTTGCTGGTGAGATTGGGGTCGAGGTCGTTCCGAACTTAAAACCCGAAGTTATGGACGGAGCGGGTAATGCGCACTTTAGTTTTTCACCTGACGGCTCCTTGTTCGCGAAAAGCAGTATCTCCGGTGTAGAGATACGCGACGTAAGGTCCGGCCGATTGTTGAAGGTGCTAGATTGGTACGGAAGCGCAAGCTCGTTCGGCATTGATTCGAAATCTTGGTTGTTTGCGCGCGACGGTGCGGTTCGACGGCTCGATCTGCAGAGTGGCGAGGAGAATGTCGCCTTTACGACGGGTGACGACAGCGTAACTATGATCGCGGTCGACACAAGGCAGCAGACGGTGCTCACAGCTGCACTCGATGGCTTCAAGCTCTGGGATGTCAGAAGTGGAAAATTGGCCCAAAGCGTAAAAGTCGAGTGTTGCATTGAAGATCCAAAATACCTGCCTAACGAGGGCCTCGTAGCCTTCCATCAAATGGATGCAACGAGAGGATACCGAATTCTAGATTTGAGAACCGGTATGACCTTGCAGTCGTACAAGGGAATGCCAGCGTGCATCTTTAGGATTGGGGCTGAGTTGGCAGCAGTATTTGTTCATCAGCATAAAATCGAGGCAGTAAGTCTTGCGGGCAATCGGGTATTGCGAACAATCAATATCAAGGGTGACGAGGACCCATCCAGATCGACTGTAAGATGTTCGCCGGGGGAAGATGCACTTTTGGTAGTCTCGTACAGGGACCACATAAGGATCTGGGACATTCGTTCAGGCAAACAAATCGCCGCAATGAAGGGCCTACTGCGAGCGATCTCCGGCGCTCGTGCTCTTGTCCGTGTCGATATTGCTGGAAGCAAAGAGCGATATGCAGATCTCTTAGACCTTCGAACTGGCGAGCTGAAAAAGAGGGTCAAGCTGGCAGAGCGGCACATCATGGGTATCAATTGGCCAGGTACCGTTGTTGCGACGACAGAAGATCTAAACATTGTGGCTGTCGCTACGGAGGGTTTATTCGGAATTCCCATTGGGAACACCGAATTTATAGACATGGAAACGGGGCATTCGTGGGGACTGAACGCCTTCTCGTCTGGACCTTCAATCAATCCGGTGGTCGGTGTTTTTGAGCAGAACGAAAAATTATTCGCTGCGGGTATGTTGTGGGATGCTCGGTTCGAGACCCAACCGCGAATGGTTTATAGCAAGGGCGAGCTCGTTGGCAGCGTGGTTCGACACGGAGGCGCGGGTGTCATTCTTGTAAGCGAAGCCGAAACGCTTCGTTTGATCGACACGTCATCCGGCGCGTCCATAGGGGAACTCGAAAGCCCGACTCCAAGCGTCGTGGCGATTTCGTCGAGTACTTTGGACGTCGTGTTTGTTGATCCGAGGGACGAACAGGTCATTAAGAAGTGGAGTGTGGTGACGAGGGCGTCGTCGGTGCTTCTACGGACATCGTCGCGGGGCATTACCAAGCTGGCGTTCTCTCCCGATGGTGGGCTGCTTGCGGTCGCCGATCGGTCCGGAGGAATAACTGTCTACGACAGTCGAAACAACGTTGTTGCAACGTTCGACGGTATCACGCTTGTAGATGATGTCGCGTTTTCACCCGATGGGAGGACGCTTATAATCGCGAGTAGGAACGGGATAACCACAGGTGAAATCGCAAGCCCACGAAAACGGCGGACGGTTGTGGAGTGGAATGCGCTTCACCCTTCTGTGACGGCGATGGCGCCTTCGCCAACGGGACAGTACATCGCGTTGGCATCTGAAGACAAGATTCTGATCTTAGATGTTGAAGAGAGGCGCATTGTTAGAGAGATTGTGCGAAGAAGGACGAACTCTAAAAGCATCTATTGGACCAGGGATGGTCACATAGTGAGCACAGAGAACGGCGCAGCGGCCAAAGTATGGAATTCCAGTACGGGTGATGTGCTAGGGACGCTGTATAGTTCTGACGATGGGGCGTGGGCCGTCATTACTCCCGAAGGTTTTTTTGATGGATCGAGCGAAGGTATTAAGAATATCAGTGTCGTTCGAGGTCTTCAGCTTTCATCGGTAGATCAGGTTTACAACGCGTTATACCGGCCCGATCTGGTTCGAGAGAAGTTGGCGGGCGACCCCAGCGGCAACGTGAGAGCGGCGGCCGCGCAGCTCGATCTGGATAAGGTGATGGCGAGTGGCGTGCCGCCCAGGGTGGCGATCACCTTGCCTGCATCAGGCACCTCATTTTCTGTCAATCAAGTTGAGGTTCATGCCACGATCAGCGATCAAGGTGGTGGTGTGGGCAAGGTGGAATGGCGGGTCAACGACGTGACGCTTGGGATCGAGGAGCGTGGCATCAGACGTACAGACCAGAGCGCGGCGAATTCGATCAAGATGAGCCGCACGCTTGGCCTGATGCCGGGCGAGAACAAGATTACGGTACTAGCCTACAACGCGGCTGGCCTGATCGCCTCGGTACCCGCGGAGATCACTATCTCCTCGGTGCAAAAGGCGGCGGCGAAGCCGCGCTTGTACGTGCTCGCCGTTGGGGTGAACGACTACTGGGACAGCGCGCTGCGGCTGAACTTTGCGGCACCGGATGCCAAAACGATCGGTGACGGCTTCAAGCGGGGCGGGGATAAGCTCTACGAACAGGTTGAGGTGCGCACAGTGCTGGACGGCGAGGTAACCGCCGAAAAGCTCGATATAGTATTCACGGAGTTGGGCAAGAACGTTCGCCCGCAGGACGTGTTCGTGTTCTTCCTTGCCGGCCATGGTAAGACGGTCGACGCGCGCTTCTACTTCCTGCCGCAGGATTTTCGGTATTCGGGCGAGGATTCCATATTAAAGAAGGGTGTCGGACAGAACCAGCTGCAAGATTGGGTCTCGCGCATCAAGGCACAGAAGAGCGTGCTGCTGTTCGATGCCTGCGAGAGTGGTTCGCTAATCGGCGACAAGATCGCGATGCGCGGAATCGAGGAGAAGACTGCGATCGAGCGCATGACCCGGGCGATGGGGCGAACGGTGTTGACCGCCACCACTGGCAGCAAGCCCGCTATCGAGGGGTACCGTGGCCATGGCGCGTTCACCTACACGCTCCTCTTGGGGCTCGAAGCAGCGGATTCGAACGGCGACGGTGTAGTCGAAGTGACAGAGCTTGCGCAATATGTTGACCGGAGACTTCCCGAGCTAACCTACGATGCCTTCGGGATGCGCCAAGTACCGCAGATGAGCATTGTGGGCTCGAATTTCCCGCTGGCCTCGAAGGTGTCGCTGCTGATCGCTGATGGCGGAGACGGCCGGGGAGCTACCCCGCTTGTCTTTCCAATCAAGCCCACGCATGTTGTCATCAAGCCGGCAGATGTGTATGAGGAGAGCGCCGGTGGGGGCGGCAAGCTTGAGCAACTCTCGCCGGGCACGCTTGTCTCCCTCGTCAGGTCCGATCAGGGCTGGGCGCTGGTGGTTCGGGATAACAAGCAGATCGGCTATGTGGCCGAAGATCGCCTGACGCGCATTCAGTAACGGACGCAAGCATCGGCACCTGGTGCCGCGCCATGGCATGTGCCTCCCCTGATCAACGGCAAAAACGTCGCCAGCTGCGCGAGTATCGGCCCTCCAAGCGGATGAATTCCTATCAGCCAAAAACTATCGTACTGAGCCCAATCAACGCAAAGATAAGGTGAGAATGGCCGCAACCCAGGTTTTATTTTGCCTCACCGCATTTCAACGATGATTTCTGCACAGCATAACCAACTGTCCCCGAACCCTCACGAGAAGGAGGCATTCGACCGCTGCCCGTCTGCACCCGGAGGCTTCAGGCCACTGGAGCGCCCATGAAGGGCTTTGTCGGCTTTTTCACACGCGGGACCAGGCTGAATAACATCTCTCTCTGGAAGCTCGCTGCGCTTTCAGCCGTGACCATCCTCGTCGTCTTCGCCGCTGGTATTGAACGGCGGTCGAGCACGCTTGTGGAGTGGGTGCTCGATCCTGACAATCTCATCAATTTCGCGATAGACTGGCGTGGGCATGCTCCGAACGGCGTCGCCGTCACCGTCATCGACATTGACGAGGCGAGCTACGAGGCATGGGGACAGCCGTTGTCGACCCCGCGAAAGCGGCTGTTTGAGCTTATCGAGGCCGTCGAGCGGCGACGGGCAGCTTCAATTGTCGTTGATATCGATGTGCTGGCCAACTCCACACTTGAGGAAGCAGCCCTAACGCTCGACAGGCTAGCCAGCTATTCTCGTCGCCAGTCCGCCAAGGGCGCCGGCAGAATTCCGCTGAGCCTGGTCCGCAGCATGTGGGGGGCGACCGTGGCGGCGCAACGGCGCATACGCTCACTCGTTTGCCCGAGTTCGATCGTGAGCGGATCGCCGAATGGAATGGACGCCTCGAAGTCCTGGTGGCGCGCGGTGGTGGGAACACAGATAACCCAAGCCTGTTGTGGGCGGCCGCGTTGTTCGAGACCGATTTCGGCGGCGTGATTCGCCATTGGCGGCTTCTGGAGCCAGTCTGCGACGGCGAGGTGGCTCAGCGCCGCTCGTTTCTTTCGGTGGGACTGATCGTTGCCGGCCTGTCTCGCGAGGGGAAGCAGAGTGTGGAATCCCTCAATAGCGCTGCGAGATCCTACGCACAGCGCTATTGCGATGATCCGGCGAATGCCGCTCGAACGCCCGACATGCGTGAGTTCGGCTGGCTTGCCTCCGATTCTCGCATCGTCAGGCTGCCGTATCTGTTCTGGCCCGCAAGGCTGGTCCCTTCCGCTTCGGCACCGGTCGCGCCGTCGACGGCCGGGTCGTCCCGTTGCAGGACATTCGCTCGGCTGCAGCCGTTCTGGAGCGGGAGAAGCCGGTGGCCGAGACTTACGCCGCATCTGGATTCTGCGAGTCTACCGCCGCAGTGACGCCGTTGCCCCTGACATGCGAGGCTGTGCAAGGTCGCGCCGTACTGGTCGGCTCAAGTCACCGCGACAGCCGCGATCTGCACTTCACACCGCTCGGCCCGATGCCCGGCGCCTATGTGCTCGCCAATACCATCGCGGGCGCGCGCGACACCCTGCTGAATTCTGGCGGCTTCGGTCTGGATTCCCGGTTTTGGGGTATCGCTCTGTTCGTAGCCTTTGCTCTGCTAGCGGCGCGTCTGCGCAACATCTTTGCGATCGCCGTCGGCGCCTCGTTGGCGCTCGTTTTCCTTTCCGTCATTGCCAACTGGCTGTCGATCCCGGCATCGCGGTCTTATGAGAGCGTCAATTCCGCGATGGTCATGCTCGCCGTCTTTCTGGCGTTTGCAGCCATCGTTCCGGATGTGGAGAAATGGATCGCGGTCGTCGGCAGCCGCTTGTTTCAGCGGCCTGTCGGCGGCTCGACGAACGACGGATCATAACGAGGAGCCATCATGCAACAGGGGCCAGTTCTTTGCTGTCTTTATCTGTCGTTCGCTTTGCTCACAGCGCCGTCATATTGTTTCGCGCAGGAGGCCGGCGGGAAGCGACCAGTGGGGCTCATCGTTTCCATCGTGCCGCACAAGGGCAAGTTGCCCGTCGCCAATGTGGTGGTTGTGACGCAAGGGAAGGAACGGCCGGTAAGCGAGGGCGATTTCGTCTCGGAGGGCAACGAGATCATCGTGCCCGACCGTGACCAGACCGTGGTGATCTCGCAGCGTGGCGGCAATTCGACGATCTGTATAGACAGCGATGCAGCAAACCGCTGCCGCTCGGTCGTCGCTGGTGGTTCAGTACTCAGCCCGCTGGGTCACTTTTATGAATCGAGACCGCGCCGTCGCGGCTGCCCGAGGCGACTATCCGTCCGTTCGGCGAGAAGGCAACGGACAACACTGCATCTGAGTGCCCCCGGAGTGTTCGCAATTCCTGTCCCGTCGCGGCATCCCAAATTTTTACGGTGTCGTCCTTACCTCCTGACACGATCGTCTGGCCGTCTGGCGAATAGGCGGCGGCGTTCACCTCTTCTGTATGCCCTCGAAGCGTCCGAAATTCTCGCCCGTCGCCGCATCCCGGAGCCTGATGGTGTGTTCAAATATGGTTCGTATCCAAAACTACGGCAGAGTGGCTTAGTCATCGCGAGTTCAGCT
Source organism: Bradyrhizobium sp. 21 (assembly GCF_023073335.1). GTDB lineage: Bacteria > Pseudomonadota > Alphaproteobacteria > Rhizobiales > Xanthobacteraceae > Bradyrhizobium. The sequence goes on along the minus strand of NZ_JADPJG010000012.1, from coordinate 385,729 downwards.
TTGGCCGCTTTTAGCCCGCATAGCGGTATGAAACGCGCAGAACTTGTCGACATGTGCACAATTGAGTGGTACAAAGGGCCCGTCAGCTCAAGCGATAAGTCGCTGATTTTGCTGAGCTTTGATCTCGTCATGTCCAGTCCGCCCCTGGGCACCATTTTCCCGAAGCGGACATCTGCAATTGGCTGGCGCTCGGTGAAGCAAGGCGTCTGACGGCGATCGCGTCAGCTTCGGCGCGCAAATACAAGCTGCCGGACGTCGATCTTTCCGGCCCTGAAGCCTGCCTCGCAGTAGCACAGATAATATTCCCAAAGCCGCCGGAAGGGCTCGTCGAACCCGAGCGAGGTCAGGTCTACCCATGCCTGGCCGAAGTTCGCTCGCCAGACCGCAAGTGTCCTTGCGTAATCTTGTCCAAAGACCTGCTCGCGTATCAGAGGTATCTCCAGGCGGTCGCCGAGCAAGCGCAGGACATTCGGGGACGGCAGCATTCCGCCCGGAAAAATGTATCTCTGGATGAAGTCTACGCGCCGCCTATAGCTTTCGAAGAGTTCGTCCCGCACGGTGATGGCCTGGATACCCGCAAGACCGCCGGGTTTGAGCCGTCGATGCAACTGACCGAAATATGTGGGCCAGAACGGCTCGCCGACGGCCTCGATCATCTCGATCGAGGCGATGCGGTCGAACTGCCCGTCTTGATCGCGGTAATCCTGTAACCGAACCTCGACATTTTCGGTGAGCCCGGCTTCCTGGATTCGCCGGCTGGCGAATGCGTGCTGCTCCTTGCTGATGGTGAGCGCCAATACTTTCGCGCCGCAACTCTTGGCGGCATATTCAGCAAAACCGCCCCAGCCGCATCCGATCTCGAGCAATGTATGGCCGGGCCGCAACTCGATCGCCTTCGCGAGCTGTTGGTATTTGTGCTGTTGGGCGGCGAGCAGGTCGGTCGTCCCGGGCGAGAACAAGGCCGACGAATAGGTCATGCTGGGATCGAGCCAGGCAGCAAAGAACTCGTTCCCGAGATCGTAATGCGCGTGGATGTTCAGCCGCGATCCCTGTCGCGTGTTTCGGCGCAATCGATGAAGCGCCCGCCGGCAAAGCCGGACGAGCGCATTGCCTGCAAAGGCGTTATCGACCAGGTCTTCGTTGAGACAGAGCACATACAGAAGCTGGGATAGATCCGGTGTGGTCCAATCCCCCCGCACGTAAGCTTCGGCCATGCCGATGTCGCCGCCCAGCACCAGACTTCGTGCGAACCCGTAACTGTTGAGTTCGATGGTCGCCGACGGACCCGGATGCGTTCCCCGCAACACGACCGTCCTGCCGTCAGGAAGGCGGACGTCCACCGTGCCACGCTTCATCTGCGAAGCAAGCCGCAGAGCTAGCCGAGCGAAGAAGGGGACGTCATCGAAGCGAGCAGTCTGGCGAGTGGCTGCGAGATCCATGGCTTCACATCTGGCGTTGGTTCGGACGGGGAACGTAGGGAACACCTTTCAGCCAAAGCCGGATCGCTTCCCAATGGATGGCCGCGATGACCTTGACGGTGAGAAAGGGCATGGTCGCGAGCGACGCCAGCAGGACGCGGCTGGTCAGGGAGCGACGCTGGCCCGAGAAGGCCGCCTCAAACACCGCACCTCGCTCATCGCTCTGCGCGATTCTGACATTCACTTGCCGGGCGGGTGGGGAGATGCTGAAGTGATAATGTGTGTGCATGTCCATGAATGGCGAAACGTAAAACTCCTTCGCCTGGCTTTGCCGGATGACACAGTCGGCGGGAACGTCCTCTACCGGGAGGATGTAGGAATGCAGTTCGCCAAACGTGTTGCGCACCTCGTAGACCAGCAGTGCAAGATTGCCGCATCTGGCGTAGCAGAAGTAGATCGAAAGCGGGTTGAACACGTAGCCGAAGACCCGCGGATAACACATGAGGAGAATACGCCCTCCCGCCAGGTCGATATCGCGTTTTTCCGCCAAGCATCGCACATATTCGCTCAGGCCCGCGCCGTTGCGCTCCCCATGATCGGATTCGTGAAAGCTGAAGGCTGCCGCGCGATTGACGCCAAACAGGCGCGACTGGCGGCCCGCTTCATCAAGCCGGTCGAGGTCGATGAGCAGGCTCATGACGCGGTAAGTGAACCTGTGGTGCACAGGCCGCATTCGCGCGTGCATGACCCGGCCCTGGTAGAGCGCGACTGCTGATGCCATCCCCGTTCGTTCCGGTGCGGTCGATTGCGACATCTTCTACTCGGCCGCCTGCGCCATCAACGGCCCGGACGGTCGCCACGGCAACTCACTGCCAAGCGCCTCGGCGACGGCGATACCGGAACGCAGGCCATCCTCATGGAAACCATAGCCGGTCCAGGCGCCGCAGAACCAGGTGCGTCTGCGCCCCTGGATTTCGGGAAGCCGACGCTGCGCGGCGAACGCGCCAGCATCAAATTGTGGATGCTCGAATGTAAACTTCCCGAAAGTGAGATGAGGCGCCGGCTCGCAGGGAGGATTGAGGCTGACGAATAACGGCTTGCGGTCATCGATACCCTGCAGCCGGTTCATCCAATAGGTCACGGCGACGTCGTTCTGGGCAGGCGTTTCACGCCGCCAGCGCAAGAAATTCCAGGACGCCCATGCCTTGCGACGCCTGGGCATCAATTTGGGGTCGCGGTGCAGATAGGCCGTATTTGGGGCGTAGCGAACCGCGCCGAGAATGGATCTCTCGCGCGGATCGGGATCCGACAGCATCGCCAGGGTCTGGTCGCTGTGACAAGCCATCACGACGGCGTCGTAGGCTTCCTGGTTGCCGTGACTGTCGCGGATCGTCACGCCGTGCTCGGTTCGATCGATCGACGTCACGGCGCAGCCTAACCGGATGCGGCCCTTGAACCCGGCTGTGAGCTTTTCGACATAACGCCGGCTGCCGCCCTGGACGGTCCGCCAGCGCGGGCGATCCAGATGCAACAGCCGGTGATTGTCGAAGAAGGCGGTAAAGTTCTCCGCGGGAAAGGAGAGGATGTCAGCCGAGGGCGACGACCAGATGGCAGCCCCCATCGGTCCCAGATAATCGCTGAACAAGCGCCCGCTGAATGCTCCCTTGCGCAGATATTCCCCGAGAGTGAGGTTCTGCAGCCGGCCCGCCCGCAGGTCGGAGACGCTTTCCTTGTTGAATCGGAGGACTTCGGCCAGCATGCGAAAATATGACGGGGAGAAGAGGTTGCGCGGCTGAGCGAACAGGCCGGAGGCGACCTGCAGGAAGGTCTCGCCGCCGCCCCGCCATTCGAACCGACCATGGTCGGCTGACATCGCAAAGCTCATGCATGTCTCCTCGGTCTTCACGTCCAGATGCGCGAACAGCGAGGTCAATTCCGGATAGTTTGGCTCGTTGAATACGATGAAACCGATGTCAACGTCGATCTCTTCGCCGTCGTAGTCGACACGTACGGTATGACTGTGTCCGCCCGGTCGCAACTCGCGCTCGTACACCGTTACAGCATGGGAATTAGCCAGGAGCCATGCTGCGGCATTGCCGGCAATTCCCGTCCCGATCACCGCCAAACGCATGCTTTGTCGCCCCCACCGCCATACCGCCAACCAGGCCGGAGAATCCGGTTTCCGGCCAATGTCGCCCGCAAGCCCGCCCTGTCAGCGCGGATTTCTGACCGATCAGGTACGGCTTCAGGAAACGTTCGAAGGGACGGCGTGGATCACCCTGCTTCCAGCGGCCCTGCCGGGATATGAAACCCGGGCCCAGGGCGGACGTAATGAGCAGAATTCGCTTGGTGGTGAGGATGGGTTTTCTGCAAATACAGGCGGTGGCTGGCGTCGCTTTGGCCCTTTCACTATTGATGGGACAGGCCTGGATGGTCCAGCAGCGGACGGGCAATTCCAGCTGGGTCGACATGATCTGGACTTACTCCGTCGGCCTCGTTGGAGCGGTTGCCGCGATGTGGCCGCTCGCCGAGGCGCTGCCGGCGCGCCAGGTGCTCGTCGGCGGGCTCGTGCTGGTTTGGTCGGCGAGGCTCGGCACGCATATCGCGCGCCGCGCCGCGTCGGGAATCGACGATCCGCGATATGCGGCCTATGCGCAGGAATGGGGTCCTGAGGCGCCTCGCCGAATGTTCGCCTTCCTGCAATCGCAGGCGTTCGCTTCGGTGCCGCTGCCATACGCCGTCTTCCTGGCCGCGCACGTTCCTCGGGCCGCACTCGGCGTGCAAGACTATGCCGGAGCACTCATCGTGCTGGCGGCCATCGCAGGCGAGGCCATCGCGGACGAGCAATTGCGGCGCTTCAAGCGCCACCCGTCGAACGCCGGCCTCGTTTGCGATATCGGGCTTTGGCGCTGGTCGCGTCATCCGAATTATTTCTTCGAATGGCTCGGATGGCTGGCCTACCCGATCATCGCGCTGTCGCCGGATTACGCATGGGGCTGGGCAAGCCTGATCGCGCCGGCGATCATGTACTGGATCCTCGTGTACCTGACCGGAATACCCCCGCTCGAGGCCCAGATGCTTCGATCGCGGGGCCGTCGCTATCGGGATTATCAGGCACGAACCAGCGCTTTCTTTCCACGACGGCCAAAGCGGACCTCGGAATGATCTACGCGGAAGAAGCGCACCGCGTGATCCGGCGACTATTCTCCGTCGTTTAAGCAGTCATTACCTTTGTCAAACCGGCTGCGAAATAACCGGGAGGGAGACCGGACATGAGCTTGTTGTTCACATATCTGTCGGTGGCCGTGACCTTCGTTGCGCTCGACATGATCTGGCTCACGACCATGGTCGAAAGGCTTTACCGGCCGGTGCTGGGCGACATGCTGCGGTCCAAGCCTGATCTGGCCGCCGCAGCGGTGTTTTATCTAGCGTATCCCGTCGGCTTGATCTGGTTCGCGGTGATGCCGGCCCAACAGGACGGGAGCGCGCTGCGCGCCTTCACGTCCGGCGTATTGCTGGGCTGTTTCACCTACGCGACTTACGATTTGACCAACCAGGCGACGCTGCGGAATTGGTCGACAGGGTTGACCATCGCGGACGTCTGCTGGGGATCATTCCTCGCCGGTGTCAGCGCCTGGATCGGATTCCTTGTCGCTCAAAAGATGGCGCATTGATCATGCCTGAAACGCACAGCGGAATGTCGGGGCACGATGCCGATGGCCGCGGCAAATGGTTCCGATGCGCCGCTTTTCTCTGTCTCGTTCCTGCCGCGGGTATTTTGATCGGTATGCTCAACCGTCCGGGTGCGTGGTATGCCGCGCTGAACAAGCCATCCTTCAACCCGCCGGATGCCATCTTCGCACCGGTTTGGACGGTTCTGTTCATTTTGATCGCCGTGGCGGGCTTCCGCACCTTCGAGGCCGATCCGCGCGGGACGTCGATGAGATTATGGGGCCTGCAGATGATCCTGAATTTTGCATGGTCTCCGATTTTCTTTTCGCTTCACCGCATGGACGTGGCTCTCGGCGTCATTGTTGCCCTGTTTGCCGTGATCGTCGCATTCAGCTGGCATCGATGGAGCACGGATCGGCTGGCAGCGACGCTCTTCATTCCCTATGCCGGGTGGGTCGGTTTCGCGACCTTGCTCAACATGTCGCTGCTTCTCCTCAATTAGCGTCGCTGAATGGATTTCGTCGGCGTCGAACGGAGTACGTGTCGCCGGATTCAAGGATGCTTCGGCCCACCGAACGCGACGAACGCATCTCTGGTTTCCGCGATCTTGTCAGACAATGACGTGAACGCGCTCTCGGCTCTCAGCTTTCCATCCTCGTCAAGAACATGATGCGCGACGTCGAGCAATCGATCCCCCAGACGTTCCATGACGGTGAGTAAATGCGCGAGACCTTCGGCGGGCTGCTCGACTGCCAGACCCTCGACCTCTCTCACGATCTGTTCGAGTCTCGCAACGGAGGACACAAGCGGATCCTGGCGCTCCCGATCGGGGAATTCGATGATCTCTGCGGTCACGCGCGCGGCCTCGCCTGATTCAAGCGGCGGTCGAGGCCGCAAGGCAGTCCTTGCGCACCGCCAGGAGGGTCCGGTGCAGCCAGGTCTTGATGGTGCCGACCGGCACTCCATAGCGCTGCGACAGGCTCGCGCGGCTTTCGCCCTCGAGGTAGGCCAGCGCCACCAGTCTGCGGCGGTCTTCCGGCAGACCAGCCAGCACGCCACGCGCGATCGGTTCGGCCCGGGCGTAATCAAAATCGTCGATCGGTGACGGATCAGCGGCGGCCGAAACCAAAAGCGCCTCCTCCAGCTCGGAAGTCGGTAGTCTTCTGGCCCGCAGATGATCAATTGCGGTATTGCGAACGATGGTGGACATCCAGGCCATCCCGGGGGCGCGACCAGCGTCGAACCGACCGGCGTTGCGCCAGATCTTCAAATAGGCTTCCTGGAGAATGTCTTCGACGTCGTGCGGCGGGGCTCCGACTGCGAGCGCAATCCTGCGCAGCTTGTATCGCGTCAGCATATGCAGCTCTGCGAAGGCCCGTGTGTCGCCCGCTGAAATGCGTGCCAGCAGTCCCGGGATTGTTTCGCTCTGTGCCTGCGTCGTCAGGCTTAAGCCGGCCATGTCCTGTCTCCCTCGCGTCTCCTTCGAAACGCTCCGGGTTCGCGTTCGGATCACCCGGCAGAAGGACGCAAGTGGATCAAAGCCGCACGAATGGCCCTATCAACCGGCCGAGCAGCCCGTTCATGCGCAGGTCGCCGGTCATCGCGACCAGGCAGACGCAAGGGCCTTCTTGGCCGACGATAGGGCGATGGTCGATCTCGTCATCGCCGTAGTCGAAATCACCGGGGCCAAACCGACCGCCCTCGTGGCTGAAGCTGCCCTCGAGCACAAGCGTCAATTCGGTTCCGGTGTGAGTGTGTTCGAGCATGCGCGTGCCCGGCGCGGATCGAAGCAGAAACGCCCGGGCATTTTCCGCTCCGGCAAGCTCGATTGGTCGCATGCTCACACCCGGCGCAACACGTCTGCGTTTGCCGATGCGGTAGTTCCGGAGCGCCGATGGAATGTCCTCCTCCCGGCCATGATCGCGACCGGTGTCCGGCGCCGTTCGTTCTTCGGGAGTGTCGTGAATCCGGGACATCACCTGCTCGAACGCATTCGAGGCGACCGGCACCGGCTCGACAGCTTCGAGCGCCAGCCCTGCAAGTTGCTCGATGGCCTGCACGAACCGGGCGCACCGCGCGCACCCTGCCACATGCACCCCCACCACCAATTGATGGGCCTCTTCCAACCTGCCGGCCGCAAAGTCGGCGAGAAGATCTTCCGGCGGATGATGGTTGATCGTCATGCCTGTTCGTCCAATATGTCTCTCAAGCGGTTCATCGCCAGTCTGATCCGCGACTTGACGGTTCCGAGCGGAATACCGAGCAGGCTCGCGATGTCCGGGTGCGGCTTCTCCTCGATGAACGACAGTCTCACCACCATGGATTGCTCCGCGGAGAGCCGCGTGATGGCCGACGCGATCCGCGCCGCATCCTGCACGCGCGAGATCACGACATCCGCCGACTCGGCGGGATCCGGCGTATCGGGCAGCTCCGAGGTGCCGCCGAGGCGGTTTGCCCGGGCTCTGCGGCGGAACATATCAATCCGCAGATTGCGCGCGATGGTGAATATCCATGCCGCAGCGCCCGCTGTTGCAGGATCGAACTGGCTCGCCTTTCGCCAGACCGCGATCAGGGCACTCTGGGCGATCTCCTCCGCCTCGTCGGCACTGCAACCCGCCCTCAGCATCAGCCCCTTGATGCGTGGCGCGAAATGCTCGAATAGGCGCTTGAAGGCCTCCCGATCTCCGGTCGAGGCGACGCGTCCGATCAAATCAGCCCAGTCCACCTGTTCCTTCGGCCCTTTGCTCACACCGGTCGACAGCAGCGCTAAAACCCTGCGAGGTATACCAGCCTCGGCCCGGATTGGCCCGTCTAAAGCTCGGATAGCAACGTTCATAGCGCCTCGACAAGCGTCCTCTGGATCTGTGAACGAACGGAGACGGGCGCTGGATCACTGCGGAAGGCGCATCTTTTATATGTTCCGGCGCGCGGCTCCGACCGATTTGGCGGGCGCCAGGTCATGGAGCCGAGCCCTTTGGCACTCTGCTTGCTCAGTCAGGACCAAAGCCGGGCCTCAGCGAAGAGGTCGTTTCAGGTTGAGGCAAGTGATGCAAGAAGTGTCCCGTTCTGGTGCTGCCGGTGAACTCCGGCTCGATGCGTTGATCGCCGATTTGTGGTGGCGCGTACGGCTGTTGAACACCGACATTCTCGAGGAAGAAGCTCGCGCCGGGGTGTTTGACGTGCTTCAGCCGACATACCCGCTGCTTGCGGCCAATTTGCGAGCGCGACGCGACAATTTGGTCGCCACGATCGGCGTGCTGGAGCAGCGCGCGAAATCAGTTTTGGAAGCAGCTTGAGAGCGGTCTCCGGCTGTGGCGGCGATCAAAGCCCGCCCGCGCCGCAATCGCCGAGCCTGAAGCGCGATGAGGGGAGCGGTCGTGACAGGTCACCGCTCCAGCCTTTCCCTGGTCGCGTGAAGAATATCGTCTGACAGTTTTTGATCGTTGACGGCGCGGGCGAGCACGAGCGCGCCGACCAGAGACGCAAGCGTCGCGATGGCGTCCTCGTCGCGCCGGTCGTCGACAAGGTGTTTTCCGTTTGCGCAGGCGAAGGAGGCGCTCGTCTACCTCGAGAACGGTCGTGCGAAGGGTAAGGTCGTCGTCGAGCTGGGGTCCGACGTCTGGGATTGCCCCGTGTGAAGGGCTTCGTTGACAGTCCCGCGACCTCACACCGGAAACGTCAGCGAGTTCGCCAGCCGGACCAGATCGACCTGCCTTCGGCATCCCGTCTTTTCGAAGAGGTGAACGAGGTGGCTCTTCACGGTGCTGACGGAGACGCCGAGCAATGCCGAGATCGCGTCGCGTGTGTGTCCCTCGCAGATGAGCTCGAAGATGCGAATCTCGGCCGGCGTCAGATCATAGAGCTGGTTGAGCGCATCGTGAGGCAATCGCGGCGGCCCCGAGGCTGACGTCACGAACAGTGCGGCGGCGGCCCTCTGGATCAAGCCGGATCGCATGTGGCTGCGCCGTAACGGCAGAACGTGGATGACGAGAGGGTCACCGCCCTGGCGGGGAATGGGGATACCGATGCCTTTTTGCCCGAGCCTTGCCTCGTCCTGTGCGGCCTGTGCGACCGCCGATTGCAACGTGCCGGTGGTGGTCGCAGACTGGACGGCGATCCGGCCCTGTCGCAGCACAATGGGATCGCCGGCTGCGAGCATCGCCGTGGCTGCGGCATTGGTGTGGACGATCTTCGAATCCTCGTCCGCCAGCACGACGCCGACCGTCAGGGCCTCGACCGTCGCGGCGAATGTCGTGGCCTCCACCGCCTTCAGGTCGAACAGATTGCTGATCGTCACCGCGCGGCGGACGTGAGGCGCCAGAATACGCAATCCGGCGAGCTGCGCATCGCCGATGGGGCCGGCCGATCGATGCTGGCTGAAGATCGCATTTCCAATCATCGTCCTGTCGCGAACGAGGCCGACGGCAACGGCGTCGAACAAGCCCTTGGGCAGGGCCCATTCGCGATAATAGCGATTGCTGGAAATGATGTCCTGCCGAACGGCCTGGGATTGAACGATCGGTTCTCCGAGCGGGTATTGCTGAATGCGCTCGGCGCCGCCCCAGAGCTCGATGATGTCGGCCCCATAGCCGATCGCGTTCTGAGACATCTGGGCGAGGTCGCTGGTGCCGGAGACCGCATTGACGACGGCCTTCATGTTCGAGAGACTCGCGACCGAGAGTGCGCCCGTGGCAAAGCCGAACTCGGCGCATATCCCGTCCAGAACTTCGGTCCAGCCTTCGGGCGCGATCACACAATCGTAGATACTGCCGATGAGGTCCGAGAACTTCTCGACCGAAGCCTGCTGCTGCATTCCCAACCACTCACATGAAAATCCGACGTCACTTGAACGCTAGTTTAGGAGTGGCTTCATCGCCTATGGCGCATTTCACAATCCCGAGGCGGTGATCTTACCACCGTGACTCCGTGGCGCAAACGGGAACACCGAACACAAATCCTTGGGGTGGCTTGTTGGCAACCGTGACGAATTCCGCGTTCGTTCTCTGCTGCCGCAAGTCCAGTGTCTGTTCTGCTCGATGCCTGCTCAAAACTGCGGCAGGTGCGATGCGGAGCGCGTCGGCAGGCCGTTTCAAGTTGCAAGGTTCTTCTCCATGCGACCTGGATCAGGGCGTGATATCCTGGTCCTCGGGCCGAAATTGACCGTCCCCGAATCTGAAAGGACATGGCCATGACCTTGTCGTCACGCTTCGTTGCGCGTCCCGCTGTCGCCATCTCATCGATTGCACTGCTCCTGTGCGCACTCGGCGGCACCGCGATGTCGCAACCGACGCCGACCACGACCGCCGCCGACACCCAGCTTCCCGGCGTCACGGTTGATGCGCCGAAGCACGTGGCGCGGCCACACCGGCCAGCGCATCATGCGACAGCGCGCGGGACCGCACCGCGCACGTCAGCCGCTTCGACGGCGTCACTGGTGCCGAACTCGGACGTCGCGAAGCTCGCCAAGCTCGCCGCCGCCACGGGTAGCTGCGTCGGCGGTTGCCAATCGAGCTTCAAGGCTGGCGACAAGCCCTGGGTTGGCTGCAACGCTTCGGGCGGTGTCTATTCGTTCACGTGCCGTAACGTCGGCAACTACAAGACCTACGACGAGTGCAAGGAAGCGGGACGCGTCACCGGTTGGCGGTCCGGCGAAACCTCGGCATACTGCAGCAGCCTTGCGTTGAAGTAGCAGCGCAGATGGCCTCTCCTCCGATTGCACGAGGCGAGTGGCAAGCGCATCGACCGTCAGCGCGTGATTGACGGCACATATCATTCCAGCCGATCAGTCTAGCCTGTTGCCTGGTGGATCGCAGTGATCCACTAGGCAAAGGAAAGACTGATGCGCAACTACATCCTCGTGGCTCTCGCAGCGATCGCATTGGCGAACGTGGTGACACCCTCGAACGCGACCACCATCGTCCGCGACCATCGCGATCCGCCCGTCGTGCGCGACCATCGCAATCAACCCATCGTGCGGGACCACCGGAATCAGCCTGAGGTCCGCGATCACCGCCACTAGCCGTCCTTGCGGCGGAGCCGAACTGAGGCGGTTCGGCTCCGCTTCGCGTCATGTATCGTCTGCGCATGGCGCCTACGTCCATTCGCGATTGTGAGGCCTGAGAAACGAGCCACGCCAGCGCGCTCGTGCTATTGCTGCCCCCGCAATAACGCGAGGACACGCATGCTCCCTCTTCCCGCCGATATCTTCACCGAGCCCGAGGACGTCTCGCCCGACAGCCTTGCCAATCTCGGCCCGCTCCGTCGTCTCGCAGGCGTTTGGCAGGCCGACAAGGGCATCGACATCAATCCGAAGGCGGAGGGTCCGGAGCGGCGGACCTTCATCGAGCGCATCCGGATGGACCCGATCGATCCGCAGGCCAACGGACCGCAGCTGCTTTACGGGCTGCGCTATCACATCCACATCAACACGCCCGAGGAAGACATCACCTTCCACGACCAGGTCGGCTACTGGTTGTGGGAGCCCGCGACCGGGCTGATCATGCAGACGCTGGCGATCCCCCGCGGGCAGGTGCTGCTGGCCTCGGGCAAGGCCGGACCGGACGACAAAGAGATCTCCGTCACTGCGAAGCGCGGCGACACCGCCTACGGGATCTGCTCGACCGACTTTCTGGAACAGGCGTTCCGCACCGACGTTTACCGCTGCGACATCACCTTCAACGACAACGGCAGTTGGACCTATCTGATCCAGACCGAGTTGTTCGTACGCGGCGCGCCGTTCAACCATCGCGACACCAACACGCTCCAGCTCGTCGCGCCGCCAAAGCTCAATCCGCTGGCGCTGATCGTGAACGATCGCGCCAAAGGAAATGAGACGGGGAATGAGAAGGGAAATGGGCCGGCCGCCTGAATTTCGCCCGGAGATAAGCATGAAGCCCTATGTGATCTGTCTGATGCACGCCAGCCTGGACGGCCGCACGCATCCCAGCCGCTGGCGTCCGAAGGGGGCGGGCACAGACTGGTTCGAGAAGATCCATGACGAGCTCGGCGGCGATGCCTGGGTGATCGGCCGCGTCACCGGCTCGGAGTTCGCAAAAGGCAAGGCCTACCCTGCGACGGACGCGAAAGTCCCGCGCGAAAACTGGTTCGCGCGACGGGATGCGAAAACCTATGGCGTCGTGCTCGACGCGCAGGGCAAGATCGGCTGGGGCCGCTCCGACATCGGCGGCGATCCGATCGTCGTGGTGCTGACCGAGAGCGTCTCCGATTCACATCTGGCCGGGCTCCGCGGCGAGGGTGTGTCCTACATCTTTGCCGGCAAATCCGAGATCGACCTCGCGCTCACGCTGGACATCCTCAATCGCGAGCTTGGCGTGAAGCGCCTGCTGGTCGAGGGCGGCGGCGTCGCGAATGGCGCGTTCCTGCGCGCCGGTCTCATCGACGAGTTCAATCTGATCCTCAGCCCTGCGATCGATGGCGCCAAGGGTGCACCTTTCGTGTTCGACTCGACGGACGCAGACGGTGACCGGCGCGCGCCCTTGACCGCCATGACGCTGGAGAGCGTGCGGGAGCTCGGCGGCGGCGTCCTGCTGCTGCGCTATCTGATCCAGAACGACCCGCACGCCGAGAGCACGTAAAGCACTGCATGTCGGGACAATCAGAGCACATCGTCGTCGTCGGTGCCGGCGCGGCCGGCCTGGCGGCGGCGCGCGAACTGGCGCGCGCCGGCAGGACAATGACGATTCTGGAGGCGCGCGAGCGCTGCGGCGGCCGTATCCATCCGCTGCCGGCCTCCCAGTTCGGCTACCCTGCCGACGGCGGCGCCGAATTCGTCCACGGCGAGGCGCCGGTCACGCGCGCTTTGCTACGTGAGGCCGGACTGTCCCTTCAGGGGATCGACGGCGAGCATTGGAGCTTTGACGGCGCAGACATCCTGCGTGAGGACCACCACGATCCGCACAAGGCCGAGCTGCAAGCCGTGCTTCGGGACTTGAAGGATGACCTCACTGTCGCCGATTTCCTGCGCCGACATTTTTCCGGAAACGACTACGCGCCGATGCGGCATTCGATCGAGCGAATGGTCGAGGGCTACGACGCGGCCGATCCCGAGCGCGCCTCCACACTGGCGCTGCGCGAGGAATGGATGGACGGCGGGCACGCTCCGCAGGCGCGTATCAATGGCGGCTATGGTGCGCTGGTCGACTTCCTGACGGCCGAGTGCCGCAGGCTCGGGGTTGCGATTCAGCTCGGTTGTGTGGTGTCGGCGATTGAAGAGGAGCGCGGTGCGATTGCCGTCCGTTGCGTCGGCGGCGATCTGCGTGGCTGCGATCGCGTGATCCTCACGGTGCCGCTGCCGTTGCTGCGCGAGATCGCCCTTCCGGAGCGCGCACGCGTGAAGGTCGCGGCCGCCGACGACATCGGCTTCGGAAATGTGATTAAAATCCTGCTGCGCTTCTCGCGGTCCTGGTGGCGCGAGCGCAAGGGAGAGCTCGCCGACATGACCTTCCTGCTGTCCGACCAGACGATCCCGGTGTGGTGGACGCGATATCCCGGCCAGCATCCCGTGCTCACCGGCTGGTTCGGCGGCCCGCGCACGGCAGCGCTGGCGCACCTCGACCCGCAAGCGCTGATCGATGCCGGGCTCGGCTCGCTGGCGGCCATTTTCAAGCAGCCACGCGAAAATATCACGCGTGAGCTCGTGGCGGCATCAGCGACCAACTGGGCGCACGATCCCTTTGCCCGCGGCGCTTATTCCTGGGCGACGCCGCGAACGCGCGAGGCGCAAACGATCCTCGGGCGCGCCGACGGCGCGGTGCTATTCTCCGGCGAGGCGCTCTATCGCGGCGCCGACATGGGCACGGTCGAGGCGGCGCTGGCGAGCGGTCTGGAGACGGCGCGGATGATCTTGCGGGGATAGCTGACGAGCAAGAAAAAGGCCCGCACATCTGCGGGCCTTTCGTCTCACCAGCGGCTGCCGCCGAATCCGAGCGTCACGCCGGGACCGCCGCCGCCGTAATATCCGTACGGTCCACCGCCGTAATAGCCGTGATGCCGCGGGTAGTAGCCGTAGCTGCGGTAGTGCGGGCGATAGTAACCGTGATGGCGGTGGTGAGGACGCCAGTGATGATGGTGGCCATGGCCGTGATGATACCTGTGCTGCGCGCTGATATCGGTCGACTGGCTTTGCGCGCTTCGCTTCGCGCTATCGTTATTGTCCGCGTGCGCCGCCGATCCGCCGGCAAGCGCCGCAGCACCGACGGCCATCGCGACAAAGAGATACTTCATGTCATCACTCCAGTTGAATGTCGTGTGACAACAGATGGGCTTGCTGCGCGTTCCGACCAGTGCGGGCGTCGAAACGACGCAGTTTCACCGGAGTCTGATTGGCACGAATGGGGCCTGTCGTGAGATTTATTGCCGCATCGCCGACGTCGATCGCAACTCTGCCATCACTCTGCCGCGAATGACGCAATCACGTCGTCGCTGGTGACGATGCGGGCGAATTCGCCGTTGAGATTCGACAGCGTCATCGCATGGATCTCATCGGCGGAATGCCTGTCGCCATCCGGCCCGATCCGCTCGAACGTCCAGGTCGCATCGCGCACCAGATGCGCGTCGAAGTCGAGATTGCCAGCCATCCGCGTCGTCGTCTCGATGCAATGATTGGTGGTGGCGCCGCAGATGACGAGCGTGCCGATGTTGCCTGCGCGCAAGCGCTGTTCCAGATCGGTGCCGATGAAGGCGCTGTTGACGCGCTTGACGATCACCGTCTCGCCCGGATGCTCGCGCGCCTCGTCCTTGACGGCGTAGCCGGAACGCGATGGCAGAAACGATGAATTCGGCTTCGTGCCCTCATGGCGGATGTGGAAGATTGGCGCGCCGCCCGTTCTGAACGCCTTCAGCAGATCGGAAATGCGCGCCACCGCATCCGGATTGTTGCGCCGCTTGCCCGCCGCCTCCCATTCGTCGAACGCGCGCTGGACGTCGACGACGATGAGGGCGGGGAGGGGGCGGGGCATGGACGCGGCTTTCAGGCTTGCTTGCTGCGCAAGTATGCGCGGCGAAGAAGACAACGCACAATGTCAATCTTCCCTCGTTTCGCGACGCCTCGTGCCCCGGACGCAGCGCAGCGTCTCTTCGACGTTACGCTGCAGAGCCGGGGCCCACGCTTCCAGGCGTGTCCGTGCTGCATGGGTCCCGGCTCTGCGCAGCAACGCCAGGAGCGTTGCAGCGTGTCCGGGACAAGAGAGCCGCGCGAGCCCTCTCACGCTCACGGATGCGGATCGGGAAACCCATGTCGCTCGGAGAGTGCGGCGAGGATTGCGTCCTTGTCGGCAATGAACGCGTGTCCCTGATGGCTGCCGGTCTGGTGCGGCGAGGTCGCGCCGTCAGCGAGCACCAGAAGCGGCAACGACTGGTTCTCCTCGCCGATCAGCGCGATCACCGGCTGCCTCGGCAGCGGCCACGCGATGCGCTCGACGTCGAGCTTGTCGGCGAGCCGCGGAAACGAGGCGAGCACACCTTCGATCAATGCGCAGTGCCAGCAATAGAAGCGCCGTCCTGGAAAAGCCGGATCCTCGAAACCGGGGCGCAGCAGAAACAGGCGGTCGCGCGTCATTCCGGCTCTCCGAAGCATCGACGCGATCAGGAAGAGCTATTTGAACGGATCCTGGATCGACGGCGCCGACTGACGAATGCGGCGCACGCTCACCGGCGTGCCGTCGGAGACGAACAGCAGCTCGTACTTCCGGCCCTCGCTGTCCGTGGCAGAGCAGGTGACATCAGTCACCTTCCTGGCGGCGAAATTGCCGGTCTGGCGGCAGAGGCCGGTGGAGGTCTGCTCGGCCGGCACCGGCAGGCCGTCGACCTTCGGCCGGTCCTTGGAGTTGAGCAGCATGCGATCGATCGGCAGCTCGTAGGAATTGTCGTCGGCGCGCTTGCCGTTCTCGCCGGAGAACGACACGACGTGATTGTCATCGGAGGGATCGTCGACCGCGACCGCGAAATTGACCCGGCCCCCGTCGCCATGGGCGTAAGCCACCGTCTTGCAGGCGAAGGTGCGGCCGGCGACCTGCAGCGTCCTGCAGTGGCCGGACATCAGCGCCAGCAGGTCGACAAAGGCGTTCTGCTGCGCCGGTGGATTGTTTATGGGAATGGGAGCGGAAGACTCGGCAAAACAAGGGCTTGCCAAGGCGACGAGGGTGGAGACCAGGGTGGCGGCGAGGATTGGTCGGCAGAGGCGCATTGGAAGGCTCACATGCCAGGGAACCGGGGAAAGGCTCCGCCCAACAACCATCGAACCGCAAATTGGTTGCGATCCCGTTTGTTTAGCCAAGCCCGCCTGGAATACCACCGCGCCACCCATTGGCGATTCGCCCCCGATCGCCTCAATCCGTCCTAGCAGGCAGTTGCTGCCAGGCCGATGTTTTTTTCGTGGCAGGGCTAGCCCATCGCCGCCTGCCAGCGCATGTCGCGCAAGGACGGACGGCGGTGCAGGCGGGCGTTCAACATGGTGCGGGCGCGGGGCAGCTCGCCGCCGCGCATCAGGGCGACGATAAAGGTGTCCTCGATCAACTCGCGCTGGGCGTGACTGCCGCCGATGCGGACGACCTCGGTGAGGACAGGCGCGAGCGTTTGCACGCATGCCGCGTAGTCTTCATCGGCAAAGGCCGCGAGCGCATGGCAGATCGCCGGCACGACGGGACCGGCCGGCAGCTTGCCGTCGGCGAGCCGCTGCTCGATCATGGCTAGGCGCGCGGCGAGCGCCTCGCGGTTTTGCGTTGCCGCTGCGAACAGCGCCATGTGGACGTCGGCGAAGGGCAGGCTCGATTTGGGGAACAGTTTTTGCGCGGTAGTGTCGGCCTCGACCCACAGCGCCTTCGGCACGGCGTGGCCGTAAGCCGACAGGCGCCAGAGCAGCGAGGCAGCGTCGGTGATGACGTTGAGCGGGGGGGCCTGCGTCGCCTGCGGCTGGAGCACGTCGGCATAGATCGCAAGCGCGCGCGCCGCATCGCCATGCTCGAGCGCGCCGAGCGCCTGATGCCAGCGGATATGGCCGTGCAAAATTCCGGCGCGGTCGTAAGAGGGAAGCCAGTCGTCGACGAGCCGGTCGGCCTTCTCGATCGAACCGTCCTCGAACATCGCATGCAGCACGGCATGCGCGGCGTGGGCGTTCTGCCGGCGGAGGTCAAAACCGCGCTCGGTGATGCCGCGGCCGCGCACGACGTCGCCATTCTCCGTCATCGCCCAGCCCGACATGGTGAGGAACCACCAGTCCTCGCCATAGTGATGCGCGACGCGCTCGCACAGCTCGTGCCGCGCGCGGTCGTGATCAGCCATGCCGGAGAAGGCGAACAGGCCGAACGCGCCGAGCGGCAGCGACAGCACGACGGCATCGCGCGGCCATGCGTCGACGTGCTTCATCGTCGATGCGATCGCCTCGGGCAGCCGGCCTTCGATCGCGAGCGCCAGCGTCTCGACATGCGAGCGCTCGCGTTCCGTGCCGCGCTTTGCCACGAGCTCGCGCGCGAGCGCTGCCTTGCCGCGGGCCAGATCGCCCTGCTGATAGAAGCCATGCACGCGGGCGCGGGCGATAAGGGGCAGCGCGAAATCGGGATCGGCCGCGATGGCGCTCTCCAGCGCCTCCACCGTGCCGGTCCAGCCGGCGAGCATGAGGTCGACACCCTCGCGATAGGCGGCCGCTGCCTGTTGCGAAGAGGTGGAGAGTGGCAGGCCGTAGCGGTCTTCATGCGCCATCGTCGTCTTCCGCTCTCACGCCGTCCGCGCGCGGCGTCCTTCGATCGGATAGGCGGGGTCGTTGTAGCCAGGCGTCGAGGGATGGCCGGGGACGACCAGCCGATCGATCAGCGCCTCGTCATCCCCAGTGAAGCGGTAGTCGAGCGCGCCGATGTAGCCGTCCCATTGCTCCTCGGTGCGCGGGCCCGCGACGATTGATGAGACGAAAGCGGAATTCAGCACCCAGGCGACGGCGAACTGACCGGCGGTGATGCCTTTCTTTTCGGCGTGGGTCTTGATCTCCTGCGCGAGCTGGAGCGATTCCGGCCGCCACTCCGTCTGCATCATGCGGGTGTCGTTACGGCCGGCGCGCGTCTCCTTATCGGGGGCAGTGTCGGGTTTGTACTTGCCGGTGAGCACGCCGCGCGCCAAGGGGCTGTAGGGCACGATGCCGAGGCCGTAATAGGAACAGGCCGGAAAATGCTCGACCTCGGGCATGCGGTTCATGGCGTTGTAATAGGGTTGGCTCACCGCGGGCCGGTCGATGCCGAGACGGTCGCAGATGTTGCAGATCTCGGCGACCCGCCAGGCACGATAGTTCGAGACGCCGAAATAGCGCACCTTGCCGGCGCGGATCAAATCGCCCATCGCGCGCACCGTCTCTTCCAGAGGCGTCGAATGGTCTTCCTTGTGCAGATAGTAGATGTCGATGTGATCGGTGCCGAGCCGCTTCAGACTCTCATCCGCCGCCTGCAACACCCAGCGTCGCGACAGGCCGACACGGTTAGGGTCGCTGCCCATATCGTAACTCATGGGGTTCGCAAGTTTCGTGGCGAGCACCCAGGCGTGACGATTGTTGCCGATCGCGCGTCCCACGACCTCTTCGGATGCACCCTTCGAATAGGCGTCCGCGGTGTCGATGAAATTGATCCCTGCATCAAGCGCCTTTGCAATGATCCTCTTCGATGCGGCCTCATCGGTCGGCCCGCCGAACATCATGGTACCCAAACAGATCGGCGACACTTTAAGGCCGCTGCGGCCGAGTTGGCGGTATTGCATGGGGTGTCCTTGCTGCTCTTGTGGCACCAGCATAGCCATCTCACTCCGTCATTGCGAGCGCAGCGGAGCAATCCAGAGATGCGTCGGCGGAGAGATTCTGGCTTGCTTCGCTGCGCTCGCAATGACGAGGTTGGGGAGGCAGCTCGCCACACTCTCAACTGTCATCGCCCGACTTGCTCAGGCGATCCAGTGCTCCGAGGCGGCCGTGATTGATTGAGGGGCTGCGGCGTACTGGATTCCTCGCCTTCGCGGGGAATGGCAGCGGTGATCTCGCGGCCCTGTCCCGCCACAACCGCTCCCAACAGCGCGCCTACGCCGGCCCCTTCAATATCTTGAACACGCCGTTGGCCATCACGACGCAGCGGTCGTCGACGGAGACTTCCGTGCTCATGAAGATCAGGCTGCGCGTCGCGCGCACCACGCGCGGGCGGGAGATCAGGATGTCGCCGATCTGGCCGGCTTCGACGAAATGGGTGTCGAGCTGCACCGTTGCCATGAACTCCTTGCCGGAGACGTAGCGGGCGGTCATGCCGCAGGTGCGGTCGGCGAACGTCATCATCACGCCGCCCTGGACCATGCCGCGGCGGTTGTGGTGCTTGTCTTCGGTGGCGAGTGCGAATTCGTGATGGCCGTCGACCTTGCGCTCCCACAACGGGCCGATCAGGTGCATGAAGCCCGTGGTCTCCAGGACGGTCCAGCCGTCTGATTTCAGCCTTGCGGCGGTCTTGTTGGTCATCTCTGCGTCGATCCTCGCCCGCGTGTCTCTCCTCGTTTCATCGAGCGCAGTCCTGGTGTAGTCAAGCATCATGAGAGCTTTCGACGATGCCACCAGACGGAATATCGCAGAGGCCTGCGCGTCCTTCGCGCGGCTGCCTGACGAGGCCGCGCCGTCGGCATTGAAGCGTGCCGCGGTGGTGCTGGCGCTGACCGCATCGCGTGACGGCGACGACACCGCCTTCCTGCTCACCAAGCGCGCCTCACATCTGCGCGCCCATCGCGGCCAGTGGGCGCTGCCGGGCGGACGCTGCGATGCCGGCGAGACGCCGGTCGAGGCGGCGCTGCGCGAGCTGGATGAAGAGCTTGGCCTTCGCCTCGCGGGCGCCGATGTGCTCGGCACGCTCGACGATTATCCGACCCGTTCCGGCTATCTGATCACGCCGGTCGTGGTCTGGGCCGCGGATAATGCCGCGATCAAACCAAACCCTGACGAGGTCGCTTCGGTTCACCGCATCGCGCTCGCGACGATCGAGCGCGAGGACGCCTTCGATTTTACCGCGATCCCCGAGAGCACGCGCCGCGTCATCCGTTTCCATCACCAGATGAGCCTGATCCACGCGCCGACGGCGGCGCTGATCTACCAGTTCCGCGAGGTGCTGGCGGGACGGCACACCCGCGTCACCGAGCTGGAACAGCCGGTGTTCGCCTGGAAATGAGCCAAAAGACGAAAAAAGAGGTAAACGGCGCGTTAACGTGACGGTTACCGGATGCCTGCTAAGAGGGCAGCATGCATCATTCGATTCGAAATGCCGTGAGGCTGGTTCCACTCGCGCTCGTCCTGCTCGCGCCTGCCGCGCGTGGCGGCGAGTCCGATGCGCTGCCGCCTGCCGTCAGCAATGCCAAAGCGCAGCTCTTGTCGCAGTTTTTCGCGCAAGGTGGGGCATCCCCGGCCGTGCTCGAATATCGCCGCAAGCTGCAGGAATATCAGGCGGCGCGCGCCGCCTTCGACGAGGAGGCCGGCGCCTATTGGAGCCAGATCTCCGAGAAGCGGAAAGGCCGCAACGCCAAGCGGCGCAGCGGGCAGCAGGTGACGTTAGAGGATTACGTGCTGGAGCATCCGCCGCTCTATAACGGGCCGAAGCGGCCTGTGAACCCGGAGCCGGAGGAAACGCCGGATCGTCCCAGCAAAAAGCCGATACCCGTCGTCGCCGATCTGCTGCGCGCGGCGCAGGAGCTCTACCAGTTCACGCCGCAGCGGCCGCCCTCCGAGGTCGAGTTCAAGCGCGTCTATGCGCGCTACGCGCTGGCCTCTGGGCTGACGCGCGAGCAGGCCGTGCGGGTCTATGCGTTCGAGACCGGCGGCACCGGCAGCTACGACGTGCAGGCGGGCATCGAGCATGGCGGCAAGCGCGCGATCTCGACCGCGATGGGCTACAACCAGCTGCTGACCACCAACAGCGTCGAACTGCTGGCCGAGCAAGGCCATGAATTCATCCGCGCGCTCTCCGACAAGGTGGCGAAGACTTCGGGGCCGGCGCGCCAGGCGCTCGAGCACAAGCTCACTGTGCTGAAGAAAATGGTGGCGCAAGCGAAGTCGGTGCCCGACACCTGGTCGGAGCACGAGAAGATCGGCAACACCGCGCAGGGCTGGGCCATGCACGCCATGGTGCTCGACATCGACATCGGCCCGATGCTGCAGACCCACAAGTTGCTGACCTCGGTGCTGTTCGCGCGCGCCAAGGGTTACAGCCGTCCGCTCACCGCTGCCGAGCTCGAGATGATGAACCTCACCGGCGACGGCACCGGCCTCGACATGGTGACGATGCCGCAGGCGATGCGCGAACAGGTGCCGACCTCGAACTTCTTCCAGCGCGGCGGCTACGAGCGCAACCCGGTCGCGATCCGCCACAACACGGTGGCGAAGCTGCTGGCGGTGACGGATACGCGGATGGACTCGAACAGCAACAATGCCGGCGCACGCGAGCTGGCAGGGGCATTTTAGAGGCGTCGTCCCGGCGAAGGCCGGGACCCATCACCGCAGGGCGTAGTTGGGAGGACAGTCGTTTGGCACTGCGACCGTCCGCAATCGAGGAATCACGCGGTATGGGTCCCGGCCTTCGCCGGGACGACAGCAGCGTGTGGCGTCGCTGCGACCTCGCCCTACTGATCCGACCCGAACTTGAACTTGCCGTCGCCTTCCAGATACGGGCCTGAGCGCATGTAGAGCTGGCCGTTGTGGCCGATGAAGAACAGCGTGCCCTTCGGCACCTTCTTGGCGCCCTTCAAGAGCTCGCCGGCATTGCTGGTCCCCATCTTGTAGGAGAAGGTCTTGCCTTCCTTGTCATAGGCATAGCCCGTGTCGGGCTTGAGCTCCCACGGCGTGGCCGCGGTTTGTGCGCATACTGGCGCGGCTAACGCCCCGAGCAGCGTTACGAGTGCAAATGTCTTCGTTGAAAATGCTGCCATCATTCATCCTCCCCGCCATTGGGTTACCCCTCTTGAACAAATCACGAACGGCTTTTACAGGTCAATTTGTGAAAGCGCCGCAGCGCATCAAATCCTGCCCAGCAGTTTGTGATTTTCCCTTCGTCCCCGCGCGACTATGTTCCGCTTTCCGTCTAGAACGCAACTCGACAAAATTATGGGTAGGGATGATTCGGATGCGCCATGTGATTAAACTTTGCTGGGCTGCTGCATTGTCGCTGACGGCGCTGGCGCCGGCCGCGCGGGCCGATGATTACCAGCTCAGCCACAACCAGCGGATTTCCTGCAGCCGCGGCCTGGCCCCGGGCAAGCTGAACACCGCGACCTGCAAGTCCTACACTTACTTGTTCAACACCAAGACCTCGGAATATTTCCGCTGCCAGGTCTCGCTGGCGCTGACCCGCGACAACAAGGAAGTCATCAACGTCCAGACCGACGGCGGCTGCACCAAGAAGCCGCGCATCTTCGAGACCGACGGCCATTACGATTTCGACGCTACCGAGACCGAGCCGCCAAACACCAATTCGTTCTTCGGTCCCGGCGGCTACTCGGTCTGGGCGACCGACGTCAGTGCGCAGAAGGTGCGCGGCTGCATCATCATCTCCTCCGGCCTCGGCTCCGACATCTCCAAGTGCCTGGACATGACGTTCCAGTGAAGGCTTGCCGGTGCGATCGCGTCTCTCCTGCGCCACGTCGCCGCACCCGCCAGGTTCCTCAAAAATCAAGCCGGGTCAGCCATTTACCGCAATCCTGTTGTGACTTTTGGATAGGTTGACCCGGTCCTCCCGTCCGGCCAATTTCCCGGCCGGTTTGGGGAGTGGAAAAATCATGAAACGGACGATATTCGGCGCGGTCGCGGCTCTTGCGCTGGCGGCGACGGCACCTTGCGCGCATGCGCAATCCTTCATCAACGTGCTGACCGGGGGCACCTCCGGCGTCTACTATCCGCTCGGGGTCGCGATCGGGAAGATCTACGGCGACAAGATTCCGAACGTGAAGACGCAGGTGCAGGCCACCAAGGCATCGGTCGAGAATCTGATCCTGCTCCAGCAGGGCCGCGGCGAGATCGCTTTCACGCTCGGCGACTCCTTGAAGGCCGCCTGGGACGGCGACGAGGAAGCCGGCTTCAAGACCAAGCTCGACAAGCTCAGGGCCATCGGTGCGATCTATCCGAACTACATCCAGATCGTCGCGACCGCCGAGAGCGGCATCAAGACGCTGGCAGACCTCAAGGGCAAGAGCCTGTCGGTCGGCGCGCCGAAGTCCGGCACCGAGCTCAATTCCCGCGCGATCCTCGCGGCGGCCGGCATGAGCTACAAGGACCTCGGCAAGGTGGAATACCTGCCGTTCGCCGAATCCGTCGACCTCATGAAGAACCGCCAGTTAGGGGCGACCCTGCAATCGGCCGGTCTCGGCGTCGCCTCGCTGAAGGATCTCTCGACTTCGAGCCCGATCACCGTGGTGTCGGTGCCGAAGGAGACCGTCGACAAGATCGGCCCGCCCTTCATCGCGGCGATCATCCCGGCCAACACCTATACCGGGCAGGACAAGGACGTGCCGACCGCGGCCGTGGTCAACTATCTCGTCACCAGCTCGGCGGTGTCGGATGATCTCGCCTACCAGATGACCAAACTGGTCTACGACTCGCTGCCCGAGCTCGCCAACGCGCATGTGGCCGGGAAGGAGATCAAGCTCGAGACGGCCGCCAATGGCAGCCCGGTTCCGCTGCACCCCGGCGCGATCCGCTATTACAAGGAAAAGGGGTTGATCAAGTAGGATCGGCTCACTCTGT
>NZ_JADPJG010000012.1:288570-361796 GCF_023073335.1 Bradyrhizobium sp. 21 | reverse complement strand
GGGACAAGCCCGGCCATGACGGTGTGGTGAGCGGAAGCTCAATGTTATAAGCGCCGCAGTGTTGGGCGCGGGGATACGGGCATGTTGCAGGCAGAAGGCTCCGCAGAGCCCGTCAAGGTCGAATTCGACAATTTCGAGCACGGTTTCCCGGAAGGCTTTGGCCCGGGCTGGTGGGGCACGCTTGCCTACTGGATCGGCATCGCCTTCGCCACCTTCCAGCTCTATGTCGCCGCCTTCAACTATCTGCCGAGCCAGGTGGTGCGCGGCGTCCATGTCGGCTTCCTCGTTCTCCTCACCTTCGGCCTGATCGCCAACTTCACGGCGAAGAGCGATGTCGGCCGCGCGCTCGGCTGGCTGATCGGCGGCGCAGGTTTCTTCTGCGGGCTCTATCAGTGGATCTTCTATGCGGATCTGATCGCGCGCGACGGCGATCCGACCAGGCTCGACCTCGCCGTCGGCACGCTGCTCGCGGTGCTGATCTTCGAGGGAACGCGGCGTTTGATGGGCGCGGCGCTGCCGCTGATGTGCGGCGCGTGCCTGCTCTATTGGTTCTTCGGCCAATATTTGCCGTCGCCGCTCAACCATCGCGGCTATGATTTCGACCAGATCGTCACGCATCTGTCGTTCGGCACCGAAGGCTTTTACGGCGTGCCGATCTACGTCTCGGCGACCTACATCTTCCTGTTCATCCTGTTCGGCTCGTTCCTTGAGCGCGCCGGCATGATCCAGCTCTTCACCGACGTTTCTCTTGGGCTATTCGGCAGGACCCGCGGCGGACCTGCCAAGGTCGCGGTGTTCGCCTCGGGCATGATGGGCACGATCTCCGGCTCCGGCGTCGCCAACGTCGTCACCGTCGGCCAGTTCACCATTCCCTTGATGATCAGGTTCGGCTATCGCCGCGCGTTCGCGGCCGGCGTCGAGGCCACGGCCTCGATGGGCGGGCAGATCATGCCGCCGGTGATGGGCGCGGTCGCCTTCATCATGGCGGAGACGCTCGGCGTTCAATACTCGGAGATCGTCAGGGCCGCCGCGATCCCCGCGATGCTCTATTTCGCCTCCGCGTTCTGGATGGTGCATCTGGAAGCCGGCAAGCACGGCCTCGTCGGCATGAAGCGCTCGGAGATCCCGAGCGCCTGGAAGGCGCTGGTGACGCGCTGGTATCTCGTGCTGCCGCTTGCGGCGCTGGTCTACATGCTGTTCGAAGGCTTTACGCCGCTCTATGCCGGCAGCATGGGCCTTGCGCTGACGGTGACGCTGATCCTCGGTGCGGCGATCACGGCCGGCGCGTCCTCGATGGTGATCCGCAGCATCTTCTGGATCGGGCTCGCGCTCGTCGTCGCCGCGCTGTCGCGTGACGGCCTTCAGATCGTGCCGGTGGCGAGCGTGGTCGTCGCCCTTATCGTGATCACGGCCTTCGTCCGTGGCGGCTTCAAGGCCTTGCGTGAGTGCCGCGACGCGCTGGCCGAGAGCGCGAAATCCGCCATCACTGTCGGCATGGCCTGCGCCATCGTTGGCGTCATCATCGGCATGATGTCGCAAACCGGCGTCGGCACCATCTTCGGCGGCTGGGTGATCGGGCTCGGCGAAAAGAGCCTGTTCCTGGCGCTGATCATGACCATGTTCCTGTCGATCCTGCTCGGCACCGGCATCCCGACCATCCCGACCTACATCATCACAGCCGCGCTCGCCGCGCCCGCGCTGGCAAAACTCGGCGTGCCCCTGATCGCGAGCCACATGTTCGCGTTCTATTACGGCATCATGGCCGACCTCTCGCCGCCGGTGGCGCTGGCAGCGCTGGCGGCAGCGCCGATCGCGAAGGAGAACCCGGACAAGATCGGCTGGGAGGCGATGCGCATCGCGCTTGCCGGTTACGTCATTCCCTTCATCTTCGTCTATTCGCCGGCCCTGATGCTGCAGGCCGGCGATCCCATGGCGGCCAAGCTCGGCTTCTACGGCGCGGTGGCGCTCGCGACCTTTAAGGCGCTGGTGGCGATCGCGCTGTTCGGCATGGTCGCGATCGGCTTCCTGTTCACCCGGTTGACGCTTCTGGAACGCCTGGTCGCGCTCGGGGCGGCGATGTGTCTGCTCGGCGACTTTCCGTTCAGCGACACTGCGGGCTTTCTGCTCTCCGCGGCGATCGTGCTGTGGCAGTGGCGGCAGCGTCCGCCGGCAACGGTCGAGGCGGTGTGAGCCTCTGCCTCGCAACAGCAACGGGGGTGAAGGCGCTGGCGCTGTCTGCCTTCACGCTGGTGTGGACGCATTCGATCGCGAAGGTCGACTGGCAGGAAGACTGGCGCGTCACCCCCGCCGGTCTCGAACTGGTGCAGGCGCGGGTGAAGGGCACCGGCCCCGGCATGGAGCCGCCGCCCGAGGCGCGCCTCGTCGACGGCTGGTTTCAATGGAGGCCTGCGCGCGCGCCGATGCCGGAGGTCGTGCTGGGCAATTCCGGTGCGGCCGGGGAATGGCGGCTGTGTCATGATGGGGTGTGCCAAACTCTGTCCGAGATTGTGGGGCATCCGATTGGTGCTAACGTCACCAAGATGAGCATCTGCGACGAACAGCAGAAATAGGGAGACACGCCATGGATCGGCTCAAGGGCAAGGTTGCGATGGTGGTGGGCGCCGGCTCGATCGGGCCGGGCTGGGGCAACGGCAAGGCCACCGCGGTCACTTTTGCGCGCGAGGGCGCGCAATTGTTTTGCGTCGATCGCAACGGTGCGGCCGCCGAAGAGACCGCGAAGATCATCACGGACGAAGGCGGCAAGGCGACCGCGTTCACGGCCGACGTCTCGCGGGCAGCCGATATCGAGGCGATGGTGGCGGCGTGTCTCAAGACTTACGGCCGCATCGACGTGCTCGACAACAATGTCGGCATCGCCGAGATGGGCAGCGTTGTCGATGCCACCGAGGAGAGCTGGGACCGCGTCTTCAGCGTCAACCTCAAGAGTGCCTATCTCGCCATGAAGCACGTCATCCCCGTGATGGTGAAGCAAGGCGGCGGCTCGATCATCAACATTTCCTCGATCGCATCGATCCGGCATGTCGGGATTTCTTACATCAGCTACAACGTCAGCAAAGCGGCGATGAACCAGTTGACGCGCTCCACCGCGATCGAGTTCGCGAAGAGCCATGTGCGCGTCAACGCGATCCTGCCCGGCCTGATGAAGACGCCGATGGTCGAACATTCCGCAGGTCTCGCCGCCAGCTATGCCAAGGGCGATGTCGAGGCGATGTGGCGCGCGCGCGATGCGCAGGTGCCGATGGGCCACATGGGCGACGCCTTTGACGTCGCCAACGCCGCGCTATTCCTGGCGTCGGACGAAGCGAAATATGTGACGGGGATCGAGCTCGTGGTGGACGGCGGGATCACGTGCAAGGCGGGGGCGTGATTCATCGCCGAACATTCCAGTGTCGTCCTGGCGAAGGCCAGGACCCATAGCCACCGTCCGAAGTTGTGACGGCGTCGTTGGATCTTCCTCAACGACGGCCGCCGCGGCGTATGGGCTGGCCTTCGCCAGGACGACGCCGAATGAGTGTCAGAGCCGGTGGGGCCCCCCCCCTCGTCGCCTCTACTGCGCCAGCGCCAGAATCCCGCCGGCAAACGAATGCCACACCGTCGTCTCGCTGATCGGCCAGTTCAGCACCTTCACGGTCAACAGCGCCAGCGTGCCGGTGATGTAGACCGGATGCACGCGGCCCTCGGTGCGCCAGTCGCGCACCATGGCGACGACGAGCAGCAGCGATGCGACCACGGCCGGCGCGATGGTGACGGGCACCGGCGGCGGGCCGGGCGGTCCTGGAGGCGCGAGGAAGGTGAGGAACCAGCGCGCGATCGCGGCATCGAGGATCGAGACCGCGGCGAGCAGCATCAGGCGCTTGTGAATTTCCGGCTTCCGCACGTTGATGATCGCGAGCACGAACACACCAGCGAAGAAGACGATGCCGCTCATCGGCACGATCGAGAAGGCGATGCCGGCCTCTTTCTGGCCGAGCGCGGCGGAGTGCTGCATCACATGCACGGAGGCGAGGAAGCCGAAGATCGTCATCGCGGTCGCGAGCGACACGCCGGCGATACCGAGCGCGCGGTGATTGACGACGCGGCCAGAGGCCGCGAGCCAGGTCTGGATCACGAAATAGAGAGACCAAGTGAAGAACAACAGTCCGTGAAAGTGAATCACCGGGCTTGCGGAGAAGGTCCGGTTCGCGAGCGGGACCCAATAGGTCGGCGCGAAGCCGAGAAAAGCGGTGGCCGCACAGGCCAGGGCCATGTGGAGATAGAAATATCGTGCAGGCGACGCATCTCGCGCGCGCACACGAAGGTCGTCGACAAGGGCCGTCATGAGGGATGAGTCTGGAGAGGCGGCGTTTGGTTCAAGCCCCTAGCCACCTGTGCAGGGCTCTTGTTGGGGGATTGGGATTTAACCCCCTGCGCTCAATTCTGCGCGATCGAGCTCTTGCTCGATCCGATGGAACGCATCGTCGCCGATCACTTCCCTGGCGCGAAGGTCGAAGATCGATTTGCGCGCGGCCGCGATACCTCGGCGGCGCAGCGGATCGGCGGGCAGTTCGCCGTTGGTGATGCCGCCGTTCGGATCGTCGTCCGCCTGCATCAGGATGGCGCGATATTCGAGTCGCAGGATTTCAGCCTCCTCGGATGGATCGTCCTCGATCGCGTCGAGCGCCGCGCGATAGGCGACGGCCCGGGCGCGCGCGACCTCGATGCCGACGGGATCGTCATCTTTGAGGCCGAACGCCAGGATCAGCGGCCGCAGCGTCAGGCCCTGAACGACCAGCGTGCCGAGCACGACGGCAAACGCCGAGAAGACGATGAAGTCACGATGCGGAAAGTTTTCCGGCAAGGCAAAGGCGGTGGCGAGCGTGACGAGGCCGCGCATACCGCACCAGGAGATGATGAGGCCGCCCTTGGGTGAGGCGACCTGCTTCGGATCCTTCGGGTGATAAACCCCCTGCGCGATCAGCGCGCGCAGCGTCGTGCGGTAGAATGTGATCCAGGCCAGCCGTACCAGCACCACCGTGAGCAGGATCCAGGCGGCGGCCACGCAATATTCCCAGCGCACGTCCGCATCGAGCCGCGTCCAGATCGGCCGCATCTGCATGCCGATCAGCATGAAGGCGAGCACGTTGAGCACGAACACCATGGTCTCCCACACCGCATAGGAGGGCACCCGCAGCCGTGCCGGCATGCGCAGCCCCGCCGAGCGCGCGATCGTCATGGCATAGACCACGATGGTGAGGATGCCGGAGAGGCCGAGATGCTCCGCGGCGATCCAGACCATGAAGGTGGTGGCGAACTGCACGATGATCGCGCTCGGGGCCTCCTTCACCCGTTCCATGAACAGCGGAATGATACGGCCTGCGACGAGTCCCGCGACGACGCTGCCGACCAGCGCCAGTGCCATCGTCGGCGCGATCTGGCTCCATGTCAGATGCTCGGTGGCGACCGCGCCGACCGCGATGCGATAGATCAAGAGCGCGGTCGCGTCGTTGAGCAGGCTTTCGCCTTCGAGCACCTTCACCATGCGGTGAGGCAGCTTGACCTGGCTCAGGATCGCGACCGCGGCGGCCGCATCCGGCGGCGCCACGATGGCGCCGAGCGCAACCGCGGCGGCCCAGGGCATGTCAGGCATCAGCCGGTGCGCGACGTAGGCCACGCCGGCCGTGGTCAGGCCGACCGCGGCGACGACCAGGGTGGAGACTGGAACCCAATTGTTGCGGAGATCGCGCAGCGAGGTGTCGAAGGCGGCATCGAGCAGGACCGGTGCGACAAAAAGCGCCAATGCCAGGTCGGGCTCCAGCGCCCAAGACGGGCTCGACGGCACGAAGGCGATCAGCGCGCCGCCGATCGCGAGAAAGGTCGGGTAGGGGACCTTGATCCGCCGCGCCAGCGCCGATAAGGCAACGGCGCCGAGCAGAAGCACGATGATCCATTCGAATGTCGACACGTTGATCCCCGAAACCGATTTGAGCGGCGCCACAAGCTAGCACCAATCCGGCCCTATGATGGATAGTGCGGCCCGAAGGCAAGACTGAACAAGACTGAAGAAGACTTTCCGACAGCAACAAGCATGCGTTTTCAGAAACTCATCCAATTGTCAGGCGCCGTCGCGCTCTCGGCGCTTTCGCTCGGCGCGGCCCGTGCCGCCACCGGGGGCGAGCCAGCCGCCGTCGCGCAGGTCGATATCGCGCCGTGCCTCGCCGCGAGCGCTGCCGACGACATGGACAAGGCCAATTCCACCTGCGCCGCCGTCATCGACAACGAGAAGACCGCCAAAGGGGACCTGGTCAGGGCACTGATCGCACGCGGCGCGCTTTATGCGCGGCACGACCAGGTTGACCGTGCGATCGCCGACGACAGCCGTGCCCTGCAGCTCGATTCCGGCCTCGCCGATATCTTCAACGCGCGCGGCGAACTCTGGCTGAGGAAGGGCGACAAGCCCAAGGCGGTGCAGGATTTTGGCGCGGCGCTGAAGATCGATCCGAACCACGAGAAGGCCAAGGCCAATCACAAGGCAATGGCGCGTGAGCTCGAACGGATCGGCGCGCAGATGGCGGTTGCCGGCAAGCCTAGCTTCAATTGCAGGAGCGCCGCCCGGGCTGTGGAGAAGGCGATCTGCGGAAATCGCGAGCTCGCCGATCTCGACCGCGAGATATTTGGCTCGAACGCGCGCGTGATCCGGGAAGCGCGCAATCCCGCAGAAGCCAAGGCACTCCAGCGCGAGCAGGACGAGTATATCGCCCGCCGCAACGCCGCCTTCGGCCGGCCGGGGTACGATCTGAAGAAGGTCATGCAGGAGCGGCTGCAGCGTATCAACGGGGTGGACGGGTATTGAGGTTTTCCTTCGCCTCTTCCCGCAAACGGGGCGAGGGAGTGCAGGCGCTGGTGTGCCCCTGACAGGCCCAAAATTGAACCCATCCCTCGCCCGCCGCGACAATGGTGAAAGCCTGATGTCCCGGAGCCCTATGCCATGTGCGGCACGCGTTCTTCCGCGCAAATGTTTGCGTCCGCCAAAATCTCGCTGCGTATCGCCCTGCTCAGTGCGGCGATGAGCCTTGTCCTTGCAGCTCCCGCGTCTGCCGGCGTCGATTGTGTGATGGGCAGCAAGGCCGCGCCAGCGGAGCTGATCCCGGCATGCGGCGCCATCATCGACCAGGCCTCAAATCCTGCCGCCGATCGCGCCGCGGCATTGCTCGTTCGCGCCGACGCCAATGCGCGGATTTCGGGCGGGCTCACGCAGGCGCTGCGGGATATCGACCGCGCCATCGCGCTCGACGGCAAGAATTCAAAAGCCTGGCGCCTGCGCGGCGATCTCCTGCGCGAGGCCGGCGGCGATCTCAATCGCGCCGCGGCGGACCTCAGCAAGGCGATCGAGCTCGATCCGCAGGATGCGGAAGCCTACGAGTTGCGTGGCGTGGTCTACACCAACCAGCGCCGGCTCGACCGCGCACTCGCCGATTACGACCAGGCGATCAAGCTGAAGCCTGATAATGCGCAGGCCTGGTCCGATCGCGGCGTGACCTATTATCTCGGCGGCGACAACGAGAAGGCGATTCGCGATCTCAGCGAGGCGCTGCGGCTCGACCCGAACCGGCCGCGCAGCTACACCAATCGCGGCGCCGCCTACAAGAAGCTCGGCCAGCTCGACAAGGCCGTTGCCGATGACGGCGAGGCGATCAGGCTCGATCCCAGGGTGCCCGAATATTACGACAATCGCGGCCTGTCGCTGGCCGCGCTGGGCGAATACGACAAGGCGATCGCCAATTACGACCAGGCGCTGCGGCTGGCGCCGCGGTCGAACTTCTTCACCAATCGCGGCGATTCCTACCAGCTCAAGGGCGAGCTTGGTGCTGCGCTCGGCGATTATGAATCCGCGTTGAAGCTCGATCCCAATTTCGCGCTGACCTACAACAACCGCGCCGTGCTCTACAAGAAGATGGGCGAGCGCCGGAAGGCGCTGGCCGATTACGAGACGGCGCTCAAGCTCGATCCCGGCAACGACAACGCTGCCGCCGGCCGGCGGACCATGATCGCGGAGATCGCTAAATTCGGCACCGAGCCGCTGCGGCCGATCGCGGCGAATTCCGGCAACGGCCCCTCGTTCGATTGCGCCACGGCCAGGCGCGAGGTCGAGAAAATGATCTGCGCCGATCCGCAATTGGGCGTGCTCGATCGCCAGATCGCCGAGACCTATGAGCGCGTGCTGAAGTCGGCCGGCTCCCGCTCGGCCAGCGATCTCCGCCGCGCCCAGCGCGATTTCCTTGCCACCCGAAATTCGAGCTTCGGCCGGCCGGGCTATGATCTCAGGAAGGTCATGCAGGAGCGGTTGCAGCGGCTGAATGCGATGGACAGCTGAGCTCTGCTCTTTTCAGCTTGAACCGCAGCGCGTTCCCGGGACAATACCCCTCAACAAGGCCGGTACTTGATCCCTGTCAGGGCGGGACGTTTGTCCTGCCACATGGTCAAGCCCAGGCGAATAAAGGGAACGGGAGCGCGGGAATGAACGTCCGAGGAAATGCCGACGGAAAGAGTCGTTATCACGAGGTCCATGCGCGCTCGCTGGCCGATCCGGAAGGGTTTTGGGCCGAGGCGGCCACTGAGATCGACTGGATCGAGCCGCCGAAAAAGATTTTCGATGCCTCGCAGGGCGTCTACGGCCGCTGGTTCAGCGGCGGCGTCGTCAATACCTGCTACAACGCACTCGACCGCCATGTCGAACGCGGCCGCGCCGATCAGATTGCGCTGATCCACGATTCGCCGCTGACCAGCACGGTCACCAAATTCACCTACGCCAAGCTGCTGGCCGAGGTGCAGGCGCTCGCCGCCATCATGCAGGATTTCGGCGTCGTCAAGGGCGATCGCGTCATCCTCTATATGCCGATGGTGCCGGAGGCCGTGGTCGCAATGCTCGCCTGTGCGCGCATCGGCGCGGTGCACTCCGTCGTGTTCGGCGGCTTTGCCGCGAAAGAACTCGCCAGCCGCATCGACGATGCTCAGCCCAAGTTGATCCTGTCGGCGAGCTGCGGCATCGAGCCGGGCCGCATCGTGCAGTACAAGCCGCTGCTCGACGAAGCGATCAAGCAGGCGACGGCGAAGCCGAAGGCCTGCATCGTGCTGCAGCGACCGCAGCTCATTTGCGACCTCACACCCGGGCGCGACTATGATTGGACGAGCCTGCGCCGCAAGGCGATGAACGACGGCAAGACCGCGCCTTGCGTGCCTGTTGCCGCCACCGATCCGCTCTACATCCTCTATACGTCAGGCACCACCGGCATTCCCAAGGGCGTCGTGCGCGACAATGGCGGCCATCTCGTCGCGGTGAAATGGTCGATGTTCAACCTCTATGGCGTCAAGCCGGGCGAGGTCTGGTGGTGCGGCTCCGACATCGGCTGGGTGGTCGGCCACAGCTACATCGTCTACGGCCCGCTGCTGCACGGCGCGACTTCGATCATGTACGAGGGCAAGCCGGTCGGCACGCCCGATGCCGGCGCATTCTGGCGCGTGATCAGCGAGCACAAGGCGGTCGCCTTCTTCACCGCCCCGACCGCGTTCCGCGCGATCCGCAAGGACGATCCGGAAGGCAGGTTCATCCGGCAATACGATCTCTCGACATTCCGCACGCTGTTCCTCGCCGGCGAGCGCGCCGATCCGCCGACGGTGGAATGGGCGGAGCAGCAGTTGAAGGTGCCGGTGATCGACCATTGGTGGCAGACCGAGACCGGTTGGTGCATCGCCGGCAATCCGGTTGGGCTCGGCATGCTGCCGGTGAAGCACGGCTCACCGACGGTGCCGATGCCGGGCTACCAGGTCGACGTGGTCGACGAGGCCGCAAAGCCGGTGGGCGCCAACATCATGGGCTCCATCGTCATCAAGCTGCCGATGCCGCCGGCCTGCCTGCCGACGCTGTGGAATCAGGACGAACGTTTCAAGGAAGCCTATCTCACCGAATTTCCCGGCTATTACAAAACCTCGGATGCCGGCTACAAGGACGAGGACGGCTATGTCTTCGTCATGGGCCGCACCGACGACATCATCAACGTCGCCGGCCACCGGCTCTCCACTGGCGGCATGGAGGAGATTTTGGCCTCGCATGCCGACGTCGCCGAATGCGCCGTGCTCGGCGTCAAGGACGCAATCAAGGGCGAAGTGCCCTGCGGCTTCCTGGTGCTCAAGGCCGGCGTGAAGCGGGCTCCGGCCGAGATCGAGAAAGAGATCGTCGCGCTGGTGCGCGACAAGCTCGGACCCGTTGCCGCATTCAAGCTCGCCATCATTGTCGGCCGCCTGCCCAAGACGCGCTCCGGAAAGATCTTGCGCGGCACCATCAAGAAGATCGCCGACGGCGAGTCCTGGACCATGCCCGCGACGATCGAGGACCCCAAGGTGCTGGACGAGATCGGGGAAGCGCTGAAGGGGAGGGTGTGAGGTGGCGTCATTCTGGTGAGGCGCGATGCCGCCTTTCCGACCTCTGCTGTCATCACCCGCGAAAGTGTGAACCAGTACTCCGCGGCCGAAATTATGTGAACCAATGATTGCCGCGGCGTACCGGATTCCCCGCCTTCGCGGGGAATGACAGTGAGCGGGGAACGGCTCCCGGGACTTACAATCTCCTCATTCCGCGCTAAACAGGGCCGGCCAACAGGGGACCTCGTATGCCACTCGCCGCCGCGCCGCGCCTGCTTGCAGCCGTCCTGCTCGCCATCGCTCTCTCCGCCTGCTCCGCGCGCTACCAGACGCCGGTGGCGATGGGCGGCGACGATGACGACGCGGTCTGCCAGAGCCGTGGCAACGCGGTCGGCTCGCCGGAATACGTGGCCTGCCGCAAGGACCGCGACGTCCAGCGCAGCGCCGCGACCACCCGCGCCGACCGCCGCCAGCGCGACCTCGGCGAATACATGCTGAACCATCCGGAGCGGCCGTAAGGCGCGCGCTTTTTGTCCGACGTCGTCCTGGCGAAAGCCAGGACCCATACCGCGGAATCTATCGAGGGCGGGCGGTAGGAGTACCGAACAACGAGTCTTCGCCAAACTGCTCCCTGGGGTAATGGGTCCTGGCTTTCGCCAGGACGACACCGAGGGCGTGGCTGGCTTCGGTATTCAGCCGCTGGCACAAACAAAAACGCGGCAGGTTTCCCCGCCGCGTTTGCATTCGATGACGGACGGAAGAGTGGAGCCTTACTCCTCCTCTTCGTCCTGCTTCTTGCCGCCGAGCGTCTTCAGCTTGGCGAAGACGGCGTCGACATTGAAGTCGTCGTTCGATCGCTCGGCGGGCTCGAACTCGTCCTTCTTGGTGGTCTCGGAGGCGGGCAGCAGGGTGGCGCCGCCATAGGCTGCGTCGATCGGCTTTTCCTTCGCCGCGCGCGCCACCTCGAAATCGAGCTCCATCTGCGCGCAGAGGCCGAGCGTCACCGGATCGATCGGCGTCAGCTGGGACGTATTCCAGTGGGTGCGATCACGGACGCTGGCGATCGTGCTCTTGGTCGTGCCGACCAGGCGCATGATCTGGGCGTCCTTGAGCTCGGCGTGGTTGCGCAGCAGCCAGAGAATGGCGCTCGGGCGCTCGTGGCGGCGCGAGACGGGGGTGTAGCGCGGGCCCTTGCGCTTGGGCTGCGGCGGCAGCACCACCTTGCTCTCCTGGAGGCGGAGCCGGTAGTCCGGGTTCTTCTCGCCCTTCTCGATCTCTTCGCGGGTCAGCTGGCCGTTGGAAAGGGGATCCATGCCCTTGATGCCCTGCGCCGCGTCGCCATCGGCGATCGCGCGCACCTCGAGGGGGTGCATCTTGGTGAAATCGGCGACCTGGTCGAAGGTCAGCGCGGTGTTGTCGAGCAGCCAAACGGCGGTCGCCTTGGGCATCAGAGGTGCGTTGCTCATGGCAAGTCTCCTTTGTGCTTCGCCCACCTCTCAGGAGGCGAAGCCGGTGGTCATCAGCGATGACAGGGAATTCGCGCCATATAAGCCCGTAGGGGGTAGCCACGCAATGCTTCTGCTATAGATAGTGCCTTGACAGCGCCCGAAAGGGGGCCCAATTCCCTCTGAAGTCGCTATAAAGCAGACCGTTTTTAGCCCTATCCATCCAATGACCGCCCCCGCCAGAAGGCGAAATGGGTGATTCGGTCCCGAGATCGCTCAATGTCAGCCAAACCAGACCTCAAGATCGTGCTTTGTTCTCCCCGCGGCTTCTGTGCCGGGGTGGTCCGGGCGATCGACACCGTGGAACGGGCGCTCGATAAATACGGCGCCCCCGTCTATGTTCGCCACGAGATTGTACACAACAAGTACGTCGTCGATGGGTTGAAGAAGAAGGGCGCGATCTTCGTCGAGGAGCTCGCCGAAATTCCGGCAAACACCACCGCGCCGGTCGTATTCTCGGCCCATGGCGTGCCGAAGTCGGTTCCGGCCGACGCCACGTCCCGCAATTTGTTCTCGCTGGATGCGACCTGTCCGCTGGTGACCAAGGTGCACCGCGAGGCCGCGATCCATTTCAAGCGCGGCCGTGAGATCTTCCTGATCGGCCATTCCCATCATCCCGAAGTGGTCGGCACGCTCGGCCAGCTTCCCGTCGGTGCCGTGACCCTGATCGAGACCGCGGAAGATGCCAAGACCATTGCCCCGAAGGATCCGAACAACCTCGCCTTCGTGACCCAGACCACGCTGTCGATCGACGACACCGCGGAGATCGTGGCGCTCCTCAAGGAGCGCTTCCCGAACATCAACGGGCCGCACAAGGAAGACATCTGCTACGCCACCACGAACCGCCAGCTCGCGGTGAAGAAGGTGGCGCCGGTGGTCGACGCGCTGATCGTGGTCGGTGCGCCGAACTCGTCGAACTCGCAGCGCCTGCGCGAGGTCGCCGAGCGCGAGGGCTGCGGGATCGCGGTCCTGGCGCAGCGCGCCACCGACATCGACTGGACCAGGTTCGGCAACATCAAGAGCCTCGGCATCACCGCGGGCGCGTCCGCGCCGGAAGTGATCGTCGAGGAGATCATGGACGCCTTCGCCGAGCGCTACACGCTGCATGTGGAGACGGTCTCGGCCGCGGAGGAGAACGAGTTCTTCCCGCTGCCGCGTCAGGTGCGCCCCGAAGCCGCCGCCGAGTAGACTTTTATGGCGGTCTACACCGACGTTGCCGCCGACGAGCTTGCGGATTTCCTCGGCCAATACGACCTCGGCGGATTGCTCTCCTACAAGGGCATCGCCGAGGGCGTCGAAAATTCGAACTTCCTGCTGCATACGACCCACGAAAACAAGAAATCGTCGTTCATCCTCACGCTCTATGAAAAGCGCGTGGCGAAGAATGATTTGCCGTTTTTCCTGGCGTTGATGACGCATCTTGCCGAGCACGGCGTCAACTGCCCGCTGCCGGTGAAGGCGAAAGACGGCGAGGCGCTGCGCGAGTTGTCGGGCCGGCCGGCCGCGATCATTACCTTTCTCGAAGGCGTCTGGCCGCGCAAGCCGAACGCGAGCCATTGCGCCGGCGTTGGCGAGGGGCTGGCCAAAATGCATCTGGCCGGGGCCAACTTTGCGATCAAGCGCGCGAACGCGCTCTCGGTCTCCGGCTGGCGGCCGCTGCTCGATGCGGCATCGGACCGGGCCGACGAGGTGCAGCCGGGCCTGCGCACGTTCCTCACCGCCGAGCTCGACTACCTCGAGAGCGGGGTCTGGCCGAAGCATTTGCCCGAAGGCGTGATCCACGCCGACCTCTTCAACGACAACGTCTTCTTCCTCGGCGACCAGCTTTCGGGGATCATCGACTTCACCTTCGCCTGCAACGATATGCTGGCCTATGACATCGCGATCTGCCTCAACGCCTGGTGTTTCGAGCCGGATCATTCCTTCAACGTCACCAAGGCGCGCGCTTTCCTCAATGCTTACGGCCGGGTACGAAAGCTCTCCGAGGCGGAGGAGGCCGCGCTGCCGCTGCTGGCGCGCGGTGCCGCCATCCGCTTCCTGCTGACGCGGCTGGTCGACTGGCTCAACGTGCCATCAGGCGCGCTGGTGAGGCCGAAGGACCCGCTGGAATATTTTCGCAAGCTGCGCTTCCACCAGAGCGTATCGAGCGTGCGCGACTATGGGCTGCTGCCGTCCGGACTGGTCGCGTGAGCGAGCTTCCCGTCGTCACGATCTATACCGACGGTGCGTGCTCGGGAAATCCCGGGCCCGGCGGCTGGGGCGCTATCCTGAAGTTCGGCGACAAGGAGAAAGAGCTGAACGGCGGCGAGCGCCACACCACCAACAACCAGATGGAGTTGATGGCGGCGATCTCCGCGTTGGAAGCGCTGAAGAAGCCGTGCACGGTCGATCTCTACACCGACAGCCAGTATGTGCGGCAGGGCATCACCGGCTGGATCCACGGCTGGAAGCGCAACGGCTGGCGCACCGCCGACAAGAAGCCGGTGAAGAATGTCGAGCTATGGCAGCGCCTCGATGCCGCGCTGAAGGCGCACGAGATCCGCTGGCACTGGGTCAAGGGCCACGCCGGCCACCCCGAGAACGAACGCGCCGATCAGCTCGCGCGCGACGGGATCGTGAAGGCGCGGTTGCAGCAGCGGGTGGCGGAGTAACGGCGGCATCGCACCCACTCACCACTGTCATCCCGGCGAAGGCCGGGATCCATAACCACAGGATCGGGTTTGGCGATGACTCGCGGTTGCCTGCTCGCGCCGCAACTCTACCCTGGGGTTATGGGTCCCGGCCTTCGCCGGGACGACACCGAGAGTGTGGCTGAACGTGGTGGCCGCTTACAGCTGCCCCAGCAGCGTATCGCCGCCGGACACCTCGACCTTGCCGGGCATCGCCTCGAGGTTCAGCTTCTTGACCACGCCGTCCTCGACCAGCATCGAATAGCGCTTGGAGCGGATGCCGAGGCCGTTGCCGGAGGCATCCAGCTCCATGCCGATCGCCTTGGCAAAATCGGCATTGCCGTCGGCGAGGAAGATGGCCTCGTCGCGTTGGTCGGTGTCGCGCTTCCAGGCGTTCATGACGAAGGCGTCGTTGACGGAAACGATGGCGATGGTGTCGATGCCCTTGTCCTTCATGGCGTAGGCGTTGAGGAAGATGCTCGGCAGATGCATCTTGTGGCAGGTGCCGGTATAGGCGCCGGGCACGGCGAACAGCGCCACTTTCTTGCCCTTGAAGATGTCATCGGTGGTCTTCACCTGCGGACCTTCCGCCGTCATCACGCGGAATTTCGCCTCGGGCAGCTTTTCGCCAGTCTGGATCGCCATCGTCAGTCTCCCTGAAAATCGGTCCCGCTTTTTAGACCGTGCGGCGGCGCTGCACAATATTGCCGGCGAAGGGAGGGGTGAGGGCGGGCAACCTTCACCGTTATGTCATCAGCCCGAAAAACCGCCGCCGTCGAGGAAGGCCTGCTCCTCCTCGGTGCTGTCGCGGCCGAGGAGGCCGTTGCGGTGGGGGAAGCGGCCGAACCGCTGGATGATGTCGGCGTGCTCGCGGGCGTATTTCAGGTTTTCGGCATTGTCGGTGTCTTGAAACAGCGCGACGCAGTGGAGCTGATCGGGCAGGTGCTCGGAATGCATGAAGGGCAAATAGAGGAACTCCAGCAGGATCGGGTCGATCCTGCGATCCGTGCCCCGCGCGATGGCGCGGCGGGCGACATCGCGCGCCAGCGCGTCGCTGGCAAAGGCCTCCGGCGTGCGCGAAACATGTTGCGGGGAAACTGATCGAGGACGATGATGAGCGCGAGCGCGCCCTCGTCGTTCGCCTCCCAAGAAGCCAGCTCGCCGGCCGCCGCCTTCTGCCATAGCGCAAGAAAGCGGCGCTTGACCTCCGCGTCGAAAGCGTCGCTGCGCTTGTACCAGCGCTCGCGGCCGGCCTCGCGCCAGAAGGCGAGAATGCCGGCCGGCGTGATATCGCCGATGTCAGTCATGGATCAAAGGCGCGCCTTACGCCGCCTCCGCCTTCTTCTCGTCGCGCAGCTGCCGGCGCAGGATCTTGCCGACATTTGTCTTCGGCAGGTCGGTGCGGAATTCGATGTGCTTGGGCACCTTGTAGCCGGTGAGCTGCTCCTGGCAGAACTTGATGACGGCGTCCGGCGTGAGGGTCGGGTCCTTCTTGACGATGAAGGCCTTCACCGCCTCGCCGGACTTGGAATCGGGAATGCCGATCACGGCGCATTCGAGCACGCCCGGATGGCTCGCGATCACTTCCTCGACCTCGTTGGGGTAGACGTTGAAGCCGGAGACCAGGATCATGTCCTTCTTGCGATCGACGATCTTGGTGTAGCCCTTCTCGTCCATCACGCCGATGTCGCCGGTGCGGAAAAAGCCGTCGGCGGTCATCACCTTCGCCGTCTCTTCCGGCCTGTTCCAGTAGCCTGACATCACCTGCGGACCCTTGGCGCAGATCTCGCCGGGCTGACCGAGCGGCACCTCGTTGCCGTCATCGTCGCGGATCGAGATCCAGGTCGAGGGCACGGGAACGCCGATGGTCCCGTTGAACTCGGAATTGGTCGCGGTGTTGCAGGTCAGCGTCGGCGAGGTCTCGGACAGGCCGTAGCCTTCGGCGATCGAGCATCCTGTAATCGCCTTCCACTGCTCGGCCACCGGGCGCTGCACCGCCATGCCGCCGCCGTTGGAGATTTTCAGCTTGGAGAAGTCGAGCTTCTTGAAGTCGGGATGGTGCATCAACCCGTTGTAGAGCGTGTTCACGGCCGGGAAGTTGTTGACCTGATACTTCGCCAATTCCTTGATGAAGCCCGGGATGTCGCGCGGATTGGGGATCAGGAGATTGCAGCCGCCGGCGCGCACCGCGAGCAGGTAGCACGCCGTGAGTGCGAAGATGTGATAGAGCGGCAGCGCGCAGACGACCATGAGTTGATCGACATGGGGAGGCGCGGCCATCGCCGGCTGGAGCCAGGCATCGTTCTGCAGGACGTTGGCGACGATGTTGCGGTGGAGCAGGGTGGCGCCCTTGGAGACGCCGGTGGTGCCGCCGGTATATTGCAGGAAGGCGACGTCGCCGGGCGACAGTTTCGGCTTGTTGAACGTGGCGCCGCGGCCGGCCGAGAGCGCATCGTTGAACGGCACAGCGCCCGGCAGCGACCAGGCCGGCACCATCTTCTTGACGCGGCGGACGACGAGATTGACGATGACGCCCTTGAAGCCGAGCAGGTCGCCCATGCTGGCGACGATGACGTGCTTGACCTGCGTCTTCGTGATCACCTGCTCGACGGTGTGCGCAAAATTCTCCAGCACGATGATGGCTTCGGCACCGGAATCCTTGAGCTGATGCTCGAGCTCGCGCGGGGTGTAGAGCGGGTTGACGTTGACCACGGCAAAACCGGCGCGCAGCACGGCCGCGGTCGCGACCGGATATTGCAGCACATTCGGCATCATGATCGCGACGCGGGCGCCGCGCTGCAGGCCGCGTCCCTGCAGGTAGGAAGCGAGCGCCAGCGACATCTGGTCGAGGTCGCGATAGCTGATCGACTTGTCCATGCAGATGAACGCCTTGCGGTCGGCGAACTTTGAAAAGCTCTCCTCCAGGAGGTCGACCAGCGATGCGTATTGGGTCGGCTCGATATCAGCGGGCACGCCGGGCGGATATTGCTTGAGCCAGATGCGCTCCATGGAAAACTCCCCTCATTTACCAGAGCCCGTTGTGTCTCGGGCTTGCCTCATTGCCTGCCAGTATCGAGCTTGCCGGAACGGGTGGCAAGCCGTCGAGGCTTAAGACAAAGGTCAGGGAGTGGCTACTGGAATCGTCGCAAACCGCGCTGCTGCAAGTGCGAAGCGCGGGCTGCGATTTAATTCCGAAGGCCCTTAGCTGTTGTTGGCTGGCTTCGCGGCAACAGGCTTGGTCGCAGCCTTCGGCTTGGCGGGTTTGGCAGGCTGATCGGCGCTTGCAGCAGGTTTCGCCGCAGCGACAGGCTTGGCCCCGTCAGGCTTGGCCGCATCAGGCTTGGCCGTGGCGTGCTTGGTCCCGGCCGGCTTGGCCGCGGTCTTGGTATCGCTCTTGCCCTCCGGCTTCGCCGCCGCCGTCTTGGCGTCCTTGCCTGCATCTTTCGGCTTGTCGGCGGCGTCCGGCTTCCTGGCGACGCGCGACTTCTTGCCACGCGGCTTTGGCGTGGCCTGCTGATCGGCGTCGGCCGCGACTGCCGCGATCAGGGCGGTGCCGGTGCGGGTCGGGCCGGTATAGACCAGCACGGGCTCGGCCGCCGCAGGCGCCAAGGCCATCAGCTCGGAGGCCTTCATCAGCGGCGGCTGCAGGCCGGCCGTGAAGAAGGTGACCTGGGCTTCGCCGCCGGTCGCCGAGGCCGATCCGCTCGTGCCGCCATTGGCGGCGATCAGCGCATCGTCATCGTCGCTGGCCGGCCGTTTGCGATGGCCGCCGCACATGTCCTCGCGCAGGTTCGGCGGCGAGGCGTCGACCGGCACCAGCTTGTCGACGGTGCCGAGCGAGGGGCGCAGCCAGGTGAGATTATCCTGGCTGAAGCCGCGCTCGAGCAGCTGCGCCGCCTTCACCGCGCGCGCGGTGCCGGAGGTGGAGCCGAGCACCACCGCGATCAGCCGGCGGCCGTTGCGCGTGGCGGACGCAACGAGGTTGTAGCCAGAGGCGCAGATGAAGCCGGTCTTGAAACCGTCGGCGCCGGGATAGCGGCCGATCAGCTTGTTGAAATTGCCGGTGACGCGCTTGCCGAAGCGGATCGCCGGGATGTGCACGAAGTATTCGTATTCCGGCAGGTCGCGCAGGAACGAGCGCGCGAGAATGCCGAGATCGCGTGCCGACGTGATCTGGCCGTCGGCAGGCAGGCCGTTCGGATTGACGTAGCTCGTCTGCGTCATGCCGAGCCTCGAGGCGGTGTCGTTCATCATCGCCGAGAAGCCGTCGATCGAACCGCCGACGCCTTCGGCGAGCACCACGGCCATGTCGTTCGCCGACTTCACCATCATCATCTTCAGCGCGTTGTCGACGGTGAGCTGCGTTCCCGGACGGAACCCCATCTTCGAGGGCGATTGCGAAGCCGCCGTCGGCGACACCGTGAGCAGCGTGTCGAGCGTGAGCTTGCCGTCCTTGACCGCCTTCAGGGTCACATACGCGGTCATGATCTTGGTGACGGACGCCGGATACCAGGGAATGGTCGCGTTTTCCGCCTGCAGCACCTTACCGCTGTCGGCCTCGATCAGCAGCAGCGCCTCAGCGCTCGCCGCGCGCGGCGCGAGCAATGCGGCGCATGCGAGTGTCGCAGCGAACAGGTTGAACAGGGATTTGCGAAGCAGCGGGCGAGGGGCGTGCACTATCCGATTCCGGTCCTTGGAGACCCGCCGGTTCCGGTCGGCTCTCGTGATCTGATGTTCGGTTCTGAAATCCAGCGTCGCCGCTTGCGGCGTCGCAAACCTATACCGGCTGGTGCGCCGGGAATAGGGGCATCAGCGGGGTATTCCGCAATGAAATAGGCCGAATTTCGACGGTCCCAAGGCGACTTGCCAAGGCGACTTGCCAAGGCGACTTGCTAAGGCGACTTGGCCGCGGTCGCGGCAGCCTCAGAAGCTGTCACGCTGGCCCGTGCGTTCTCCTGAACCATGAACTGGGCCCTGGCGAGGTCGGCGAAATGGC
The DNA here is from genome assembly GCF_023073335.1 of Bradyrhizobium sp. 21. Classification (GTDB taxonomy): domain Bacteria; phylum Pseudomonadota; class Alphaproteobacteria; order Rhizobiales; family Xanthobacteraceae; genus Bradyrhizobium. Next base: position 342,210 of record NZ_JADPJG010000012.1, on the reverse strand, counting down.
CGCCTTTGACCACGAGTTCATCGAAAGTTCCGCTTTCGATCACCCGCCCGTTCTCGAACACCAGGATCCGCGTGGCATTGCGGATGGTGGAGAGACGGTGGGCGATCACGAAGGTGGTGCGGCCCCTCATCACTTCGTCGAGAGCGGCATTCACCTTGGCCTCGGTGACGGCATCGAGCGCGCTGGTGGCCTCGTCGAGGATCAGCAGCGGCGGATCCTTCAGCAATGCGCGGGCGATAGACAGCCGCTGGCGCTCGCCGCCGGACAGCATGCGGCCGCGCTCGCCGGCATTGGTCTCGAAGCCGCCGCTGCGCTCGATGAACTCGAGCGCCTGCGCGCGCTCCGCCGCCTTGCGCATCTCGGCCTCGGTGGCATCAGGCTTGCCGACGCGCAGATTCTCCGCGATCGATCGGTTGAACAGCAGCGCCTCCTGAAACACCACGCCGATGTTCCGCCGCAGCGATGTCAGCGTCACCCCGCGCACGTCCATGCCGTCGATCCTGATGAAGCCGGACTGCGGATCGAAGGCGCGATGCAGCAGGGCGATCGCCGTCGACTTGCCGGCGCCGGTGGCGCCGACCAGCGCGATGGTCTGGCCGGGCAGCGCGGTGAAGGAGAGATCCTCGATCGCCGGTCGCTTGCCGTCATAGGAGAAGGTGACGTCGTTGAATTCGACGAGGCCGGAGAGCCTGCCCGCATCGATCGCGTCGGGCCGGTCGTGCACCGCGGGCACCGCGTCGAGTACGTTGAAGAACTCGCGCAGGCGCGGGGCTTCCATGAACACGTTGTTGATGAAGCTCACGACCTGCTCGAGCTTCTGGATCAGAAGGGTCGCGAAGCTCACGAACATCACGATTTCGCCGACGGAGGTCAGCCCCTGGTCGTGCAGCGCGATGCCCAGCGTGAAGATCGCGAGCACCGTGATCGTGGTGGAGGCGCGTGTGATGACGGTGACGAGCGCCCACCAGGACAGCACCGGCATTTGCGCCGCGAGCAACTGGTCGGCGACGGAGCGCAACCCCTTCACCTCGGATTCGACGCGCACGAAGCTCTGCACCAGCGCGACGTTGCCGAGGGCGTCGGAGGCGCGCGCGGAGAGCTCGCTGTAGTGCTCCTCCACCTCCATCTGCATGCCGAAGGTTCTGCGCACCACGAAGGTCGTCAGCGCCGTGAAGACGATGCAGAGCACGAACAGCATGATCGCGAGCCGCCAGTTCAGGTACAGTGATAGCGGCAGCAGCACTACGACCGACAGGATCGCGGCAAAGTGCTCACGGAAGAAGCCGACCCACAGCCGCCACAGCGCGTCCGTGCCGTTGAGCATCACCTTCATCAGTCGTCCGGAATGCGTGCCGGAATGGAAGGTTAGCGGCAATTGCAAAATATGCTCGAAATAGCTTGTGAGCACGGCCTGCCGTTGACGGTGAGCCAGTCGGTCGGCCTGTAGCGCGACGAATGCGCTGCAGATGATTGTGAACAGCCCGAACGCGACCCAGGCCATCAGGAAGGGCCAGGCCGAGTTGGAGCCCGCCACCGTCTTGCCCGAGAGCACGTCGACGATTCGGCCGAACAGCACAGGCTCGGCGAATTGCGAGGCGGCGAGCAGGAGATTGGCGACCGCCAGCAGCCAGCCGAGTCGTGCCTCCTTGCCGAGCAGTTCGAGAACGCGGGTGTAGAGGCTGAAAATGGACATGCGGGCGACGGACTCGGGCTCGTAGTACACAGGTGGACCCGTATTCTAAGCAGGGATCGCCCGCGAGATACAGCGGAAGCTTTCGGTTTTGCTCAGTTGATCAGACGTCTCGCGACCGGCGGCAAGAACTCGCCGTCGAAGATTTCGCCGGCCGTGGGCCGTTTGCGGAATTTGAAGTCTTGCGCGATCTGGTCGATCGAGCGGTCCATGCGCGCCGGGTCGATGCCGCCGAGGCCGTTGCGCTTGACCTCGTCGGTGAGGACGTTGTCGACCAGCACGGTGCGCAGGCGCTCCAGCTCCAGGTCGCGGTCGCCGTCGTCGATGCGGCTTGCGGCCTCGCCCGCCGCGCGCGCCGGCTCTTTGACTGTCGCGTTGATGCCGGCGATCAAGGCGCGAACGAAGCCTTTCACCGCGTCCGGCTTCGCCGTGGCGAAAGCCGGATTTGCCACCACGGCAAAGCCATAGGCCTCGCAGCCATAATCGGCATAGCGCAGCACGACGAGATCGGCTCCCGGCACGCCGCGGTCGCGCAAATTCACCCCCGAGAGATAGCTGAAGCCGGCGACGGCATCGACTTGCCCTGCGGAGAGGATCGGCTCGCGCACCGCGGCGCTCATCTTGTGGAATTTCACATGCGTCGTGTCGATGCCGTTCTGCTGCGCCAGCGCCGGCCACAGCCGCATCGAGAGATCGCTATCGGCAACGCCGACGGTCTTGCCGTCGAGATCGGGCAGCAGATGGATGCCGCGACTCCTGCGGGCGACGATCGCGTAGGGCGCGCGGTTGAACAGCACGAACACCCCCTTGACCGGCGCGGCATCGTCCTTGTCGCGAAAACGAATGAGCTCGTTGATGTCGACGAGCGCGAGCTCGCTGTCGCCCTTGGCGACGCGCGCGAGCGCCTCCGCCGATCCGGCCACGCTGTTGAAGGAGACGTTGAGACGCTCGGTGCTGAAGCCGCCGTCCTTCGCGGCAAGGAAGAACGGCGCCATGCTCGCATCGATCGGGCGGTCGAAGGTGAAGTGGATCGCAATGGACGGCGCGGCGGTCTCAGCCGCCGTCACATCGCGTGCAGTCATCGCGGCAAGCGCGATTGCAAGGGCCAGCAGGTCGCGAAGGGCGATCGTCTTGAATCCGAACATCAGTGGCGCCGGTCCCGCATTGGGGTGGTTTGGTGACGCTCGCAGCGCCGGCTGGCGGGCAGCCTGCGCGCGGCAATATGAACGGCGGATGAGCGGCGGTTGCGTCATGATTACGCAACCCCGTTCAGCTTCTGTTGGGGTCGCGGAACCCAACATGGGATGCGGGTGTTTGAGAGACATGAGCCTGTCGTCAGGCACCATCGAGGTCCCAAGGAGGGTCCAGGACATGTTTGACAGATTTTCGAAGTTTGCCGGCCGCAAAACCGTTCTCGCCACGGCGGCGGTGCTGGCACTGACCGCGGTCGCCCCGACTGCCTCTTATGCGGGCGGCCGCCACTGGCATGGTGGTGGTGGTGGCGGCGCAGCGGCTGCCGCGGCCTTTGCCGGCATCGTCGGCACCGGCCTTGCGATCGCGGCAACCCGCGACGCCTACGCCTATGACGACGGGCCCTATTATGGGGGCCCCGCCTATTACAGCGGTCCTGCCTATTACGGCCACGGCCCCTATTATGGACCAGGCCCGAATTACCAGTATCAGCGCTACGGCGGCACCGCTCCCTCGGAGCTCTGCGGCCAAGGCTACCACACCAACTGCTACTAGCTTTGGCTACCAGGTCTTGACCAAAACAGGCCGTCGCGCTTGCCGCGGCGGCCTGTGTTCGCTTTTATTGTCGCGCGTTAACGCGCCTGCCATTGGTTTAGAGTAGTTTCAATACCATGAGTGATTCGCTCGAGCGGCTATATCTGGCTGTGCTCGCGGCCAGAGATCTTGATCCGGCAACATCGCGTACGGCCCGGCTGTTTCAGCGTGGGCCCTCCCAAATGGCGAAGAAGCTGGCCGAAGAGGCCATCGAAGTCGTGATCGACGCGGTCAACGGCGATAGCAAAGCCGTGATCCGGGAGAGCGCTGATCTGCTCTACAATCTGACGGTGCTCTGGGCCTCGGCTGGCGTGCGCCCCGAGGACGTCTGGCGTGAGATGTCGCGGCGGGAAGACATGCTCGGCATTGCCGAGAAGCTGCCGAAATCTTCGATGAAGCTGCCCAAAGTCGCGTCACCGCGCGTCGCGGCCAGGCGGCCAATTGTCGCGCTCGAGGGCCGTGTGACGCGCAAGCGCCACTAGAAGCGTCACAAAACGCTCAAAAACTCGCGATGGACAAATCCGTCCCATGGTGCTTCATCGCGGCGCCATGCTGAAACGTATCTACGACTGGTGCATCGACGCCGCTCACAAGCCCTACGCGCTCTGGATCCTGGGTGCCGTGGCTTTCGCAGAAAGCTCCTTCTTTCCGGTCCCGCCGGATGTGATGCTGATCCCGATGTCGCTGGCGCGCCCGCAGCGCGCCTGGTTCTACGCCGCGATCTGCACCGCGACGTCGGTGCTGGGCGGCCTGCTCGGCTACGCCATCGGGGCGGTGCTGTTCGACTCGGTCGGTCACTGGCTGATCCAGGTCTATGGCCTCGGCGACAAGGTCGATGCCTTCCGCGCCTCCTATGCCGAATGGGGAGCGGTGATCATCCTGCTCAAGGGGCTGACCCCGATTCCCTACAAGCTCGTTACCATCACCTCGGGCTTTGCCGGCTACAATATCGGCCTCTTCGTCCTGTGCTCGATTGTTGCGCGCGGTGGACGTTTCTTCATCGTCGCCATCCTGCTCAATCGCTATGGCGACTGGATCCGGGTCAGGATCGAGAAGCATCTCGGTCTGGTGGTGGCGATCGGTGCTGCCGTGCTGGTGCTCGGCTTCGTGGTGGCGATCAAGCTGATCTAGCAAGCTGATCTAGAGAGCATGATCCGGAAACGTGTGAAGCGGTGTTCCGGAAAGATCATGCTCAAACAACAACCCGCGCTTTGCCACTGCGTCCGGTTCGGCTACGGTTGCCGTCATGATGGTTCGGTCCGGCAATCCGGCGGTGCGGCTCGCGACGCTGACTTCAGCAGCATTGTTGCTCCTGCTCGGTGCGGGCGGGGCCGGATGGCCGCAATCTGAGCCGCGGACGCTTGGCTTGCAGGAGCAGGGGCCGAAGGCTGCGCCGCCGCCGCCGTCGACACCTGCGCCGGCGCCTGAGGAAAACCCCGGGCTGATCAACGAAATGGGCAAGCTGTTCGACAAGCTGCCCTCGATCCTGCCGCCGATCAAAAGCCCGAGCGAGACCATGAACGATTTGTCGCGGCTGGCGAAGCCGTCGACCATGGTGTCGGGACGCGTGGCCTGTCCGGCCTCGTCGAACGGCGCGCCCGACTGCAAGCTCGCCGCCGACCAGCTCTGCCGGAGCAAGGGCTACCCGGAAGGCAAGAGCCTGAACGCCGATTCCGCGGAAAAATGCTCGGCCAAGGTTCTGATCCCGGGCAGGCAACGCAAACCGGATGACTGCCGCACCGATACCTTCGTCACCAGCGCGCTGTGCCAGAACTGAGGACGTCGCGCGAGCAAGCAAGGAGCGCCCATGAGCCGTACGGAGCAGGACTTCCTCGGACAGCGTGAGATCGCCGACGACATCTATTACGGCGTTCAGACCATCCGGGGGAAGGAGAACTTCCACATCACCGGCATTCCGATGAACCAGGAGCCTTACTTCGTGAAGGCGCTTGGTTACGTGAAGAAGGCCGCCGCGATGGCCAACCGCGACCTCGGCGCGGTCGACGCAAAAGTAGCTGACGCGATCATTCTCGGTTGCGACCGCGTCATCGCCGGTGACATGATGGACCAGTTCGTCACCGACTTCATCCAGGGCGGGGCGGGCACCTCCACCAACATGAACGCCAACGAGGTGATCGCCAACCTCGCGCTGGAATCGCTCGGCTTCGCGAAGGGCGACTATCAGCACGTCAGCCCCAACGATCACGTCAATTACGGCCAGTCGACCAACGACACCTATCCGACCGCCTTTCGTCTTGCGCTGATCCTGCGGCTCGAGAGCTACATGACGGCGCTGCGCCAGCTCCAGGAGGCGTTCTTCGCCAAGGGCCGTGAGTTCGACCGCGTGCTGAAGATGGGCCGCACGCATTTGCAGGACGCGGTGCCGATGTCGCTCGGCGCCGAATTCCGCGGCTGGGGCACCACCATGGGCGAGGAGGTCGATCGCATCTCGGAAGCCCGCGCGCTGCTGCGCGAGGTCAATCTCGGAGCCACCGCCATCGGCACCTCCGTCACCGCGGCGCATGGCTATCCCAAGCTCGCCGTCCGGCACCTCAGCGCGCTGACCGGTGTCGACTTCATTCTCGCGGGCGACCTCGTCGAGGCGACCTCGGACACCGGTGCCTATGTGCAGCTCTCCGGCGTGCTCAAGCGCACCGCGAGCAAGCTCACGAAAATCTGCAACGACATTCGTCTGCTCGCCTCCGGTCCGCGCGCCGGCTTCAACGAGATCAACCTGCCGCAGCTCCAGCCGGGCTCCTCGATCATGCCTGGCAAGGTCAATCCCGTGATCCCCGAGGTCGTCAACCAGACCAGCTTTCTCGTGATCGGGCTCGACACCACGGTGACGCTGGCGGCGTCCGCCGGCCAGCTCCAGCTCAACGTGATGGAGCCGGTGATCTCGTTCGCGCTGTTCTTCTCGATCCGCACCATGGAGCGCGCGGTCAACAGCCTGCGCGAGAACTGCGTCGTCGGCATCACCGCCAACGCGGAGCACACCCGCAACATGGTGCTTAACTCGCTTGGCATCGTCACGGTGCTGAAGCCGCTGCTCGGCTACAAGCAATGCGCCGAGATCGCCCGCGAAGGCTACAAGAGCGGCAAGTCGCTGCACCAGATCGTCGTGGTCGAACGCAAGCTGCTGACGCAGGAGAAATGGGACGAGATGTTCTCGTTCGAGCGGCTGATCAATCCGGATTTGATTGCGTGACGTCGTCGCCCCCGCGATGAATTCCGCGACGAATTCCGCGGCTTGGAATTGCGGTAGCGGCGTCCGCCTCGGCGCCAAAACGCAATACTTGACAGTGGAAAGATTGCCTTGTTGGTATGACACCCAACCTTCCACCTGACCGCCAACAGAGGGTCGCGCCGCAATGTCCATGCCTGCCTTGTTCAAGGGGCGCCTGTCGATCCCCGTGATCGGTTCGCCGCTCTTCATCATCTCGGTGCCAGATCTCGTGATCGCGCAGTGCAAGGCGGGCGTGGTCGGCTCGTTTCCGTCTCTGAACGCGCGGCCGCCGGAATTGCTCGACGAGTGGCTGGCGCGGATTACCGAAGAGCTCGCAGCCTATGACCGCGCGCATCCCGACAGGCCGTCGGCGCCGTTCGCGGTCAACCAGATCGTGCACAAGTCGAACAACCGGCTCGACCACGACATGCAGCTTTGCGCCAAGTATAAGGTGCCGATGATCATTTCGTCGCTCGGCGCGCGCGAGGAGCTGAACCAGGCGGTGCACGGCTGGGGCGGCATCGTTTTCCACGACGTGATCAACCAGAAATTTGCGCACAAGGCGATCGAGAAGGGCGCCGACGGCCTGATCCTGGTCGCGGCCGGTGCCGGTGGCCATGCCGGCACGATCTCGCCGTTGGCTTTCGTCGCGGAAACGCGAAAATGGTTTGACGGCCCGATCGCGCTGTCCGGCGCCATCGGCAACGGCAAGGCGATCCGCGCTGCGCGCGTTCTCGGCGCCGACTTCGCCTATATCGGCTCCGCCTTCATCGCGACCAAGGAAGCCAACGCGGTCGAGAATTACAAGGAGATGATCGCCGGCGCGAGCGCCGACGACATCGTCTATTCCAACCTCTTCACCGGCGTGCACGGCAACTATCTGAAGCCCTCGATCCTCGCCGCCGGCATGGATCCGGAAAACCTGCCGACCTCCGATCCCTCCAAGATGAACTTCGGCACCGACGCCTCCGGCGAGCGCGCCAAGCCGAAGGCCTGGAAGGAGATCTGGGGTTCGGGGCAGGGCATCGGCAGCGTGGACGGCATCGTGCCCGCCGCCGAGATGATCGCGCGCTTCAAGAAGGAATACGAGGAAGCGATCGATCCGCCGCTGTAACGACCGTCCTCCCGAGGACTCTCAACCGTCGTCCTGGACAAGCGAGCGCTGATCCAGGACCCATTCCCACAGGGCTTAGTTGGGTGAAGACTCGTGATTGCCAGTCTCACGCGACAACTTCTCCCTGGGGTAATGGGTCCTGGCTTTCGCCATGACGACATTGGAGTTCCAGCATTTCCGCCAACTGAGATTTGAACGATGTCCCCCATCTACCGCGTCGACGGCAACAGCGTGGTCACCAGCCCGGACGCCGCGGGGCCGTGGGACCGGCGCATGCAGCACGGCTCGGCGCCGGCGTCGCTGGTGACGTGGGCAGCCGAGCGCATCCCGACATCAGTGCCGATGGACATCGCGCGCGTCACCATCGATCTGATGCGCCCGGTGCCGGTGGCGCCGCTCACGATTGCGTCTGCGGTCTTGCGCGAGGGTCGCAAGATCCAGCTCTGCGAAATCAAGTTGCTCGCCGACGGCGTGCAGGTGGTCGGCGCCACCGTGCTCAAGATCAAGCGCCAGGCGCTGGCGCTGCCCGACGACGTCAAGGCGCTGCCGGTCGAATTGCCCGCGCCCGAGGACTCGCTGGTCGAGGACGGTCATGCCGCCACCAGCCCGTTCGTACGTTCGGTTTCGATGCGTGCCGCGCGCGGTCGCTTCGGCCGGGCCGGTGCGGGCGCGATCTGGTTTCGCGTCGACCATCCCCTGATTGCAGGCGAAGCGCTCTCACAGGCGATGCGCGCCGTGGTCGCGGCCGATTTTTCCAACGGCACCGCCTCGACCCTCGACTTCCGCGCCTGGACCTACATCAACGCCGACCTCACCGTGAGCTTCTCGCGCCAGCCGATCGGCGAGTGGATCCTGCTCGACGGCGATTCCTGGATCGGTCCTGACGGGGCCGGGCTTGCGATGTCGCGGCTGGCCGACCGGCAGGGCTATTTCGGCCGCGCGGTGCAAAGCCTGGTGATCGAGAAGCGGTGAGGGCCTTTTCGCCTGCCCCTCCGTGGGACGGACGGGAGAGAGCGGCGCGTGCTCGCCGCGCCAGCACAGTTAATCCCGCATACCTCCGCCCCGCGCCACTTAACGGCAGATTAACCATCGCCGGCCCAGAATCCCTCTCAAGGCGCCAATCAGGACCGAGAGGGACAGGCGATGGACTTCGACTTTCTCAACGCCAAGACGCAGGCGTCGCTGGACGAAATTCGCGTGCGCGTGGCCCATGCTCTGGCCCGCCATCCGCTGTGCCGCAATGTGCGCTTCGACATCCTCAGCGTCCCCCGTACCCGCCGGGGCGGCAATTGGACGGTGACGCTGCAATCGGTCGAGCCGCGCGGCGTCTGGGAGGCCTCGGAGATCGTGGCCGACATCCAGGACGCTTACGATCTGGCGCTAGCTGCCTGATTTGCTTTGGTTTTCCGGGCGGTGTCGCCGCAGTCCGCGCGAATGCCGCCGCAATGGCACGGTTAAGCCTTAATTCTCGCCCAGTTTCCGGGCAGTGATCACGTGGACTTGAAGTTGCACGCGGAGAGACGTTTGTCGAAAGCCATCACCATCGTCGTGCTGACCTGCTTCCTCGTCCTCGGCGCCGCCACCACCGCCATTCTCGGCCGTGACAGCGTTCCCAGCGTCAGTGCTGAAATGATCACGCAGGCCCCGGGGCCGAAGCCGCTGGCCACCAACCGGGCCGCCAAGGCCGACCGGCTGGTTCCAACGCTGGCGTTGGCCTCGGCCGCGATCGACCCGGTCCAGGTTCCCGCCGACAGGCTTTCGCAAGCGCCGGTGCTGACCGAGCCGCTGCGCCAGGCGTTTGCGGCCGCAACTCCAGCCGATTTCCCGATGGCCAAGGCAGCCTCATCGGCGAGCGTGAACCAGGCTCCCGCCGCTTCAGAGGTTCCTGCCGTCGAAGTTCCGGCCAAGCCGCGGGTCGTGGCCAAGCCTCAGCCGCAGAAATCCTATTCGCTGCTCTCCGACGTGCAGATCTCGGGCATCAGGGACCGTCTGAAATTGTCCTCGTCGCAGGAATATTACTGGCCCTCGGTCGAGACCGCGCTGCGCAATGTCGTCCGCAAGATTTCGGCAAACAAGCTGTCCAATCCGAACGCGCCGGGCGTGCCCATCGATCCCGATTGCGACGAGGTCCAGCAGTTGAAATCGGCCGCGATGCCGCTGCTGTTCCAACTGCGTGACGACCAGAAAGAGGAAGTGCGCAAGCTCGCCCGCATCATCGGGCTCGAGAAGGTCGCGCAGCAGATCTGACGCGCGGGTTCCCTGAGGGAACCGCGCTCCCTTCAGGAACATCTGGCAATCCCAAGGCGTTGCCCGCTCCAAAGAGGGAGTGGATTGATGCGCGCCTCGGTAGCTTATTTCGTCGGTGCCGGTACGATCGTCGCAGCCATCGCCATTGGTCTCGGCGGAGGCATCGTCGCCGGCAATATCATGCATCCGATCGCGCCCAAGCAGGGGCCGGATACCGGCAAGATGGCGCAGCGCGCGGAACCAGCGGCCGCCGCGACGGCCACGGCAAGCGCGCCGTCCGAACGGGTCCAATATGTCACCGGCTCGAAAGCCTTCGGCGCGATGGTCGCCGCGCCTGCGCAGGGGCAGGATGAAGCAAAGCCTGAGACCAAGTCTGAGACCAAGTCTGAGACGCAGCCTACCCAGGCGAACGCTGAATCGCCCGCGCCGCAGCCTTCGCAAGCAGCCGCAGTCGAGCCGCCCAAGGAGCAGTTCAAGCCGGCGGCCGCTTCCCCTCCGCAAGTCGTAAAACCCGCCGAGCAGCAGGCTTCGACGATGCCGTCCTCTTCATCCGATAATGCCAATGCCAATGCAAAGGCCAGGGATTCTGACGTGAAGCGCGCCGCGCCCGAACGGCGCCGGATGGATCGCCGCGAACGTTGGGCCGAGCGCCGTCGCTACGACCCCCGCGAACAACGCGGCATGCGCGATCAGACCGATTGGGACGACGTCGCGCGCAACGTGCGTGAAGATTCCAGCACCCGGGACGTGGTGAGCCGTCCGCGCAGTGGCTTCCCGCAGATCAGGATGTTCGGTGCCGACGACGACTAGCGCGTGACGCCACCTTGTTCGCCGTCGCGCACGTGATCGTGAGCGGCGGTTCGTGCTGGGGAGGCGCGTGCCTCAAATTTCAACTTCCGGATGATCTTCGTTCGATGCATGATTGACGCAGCCAGCCAGAGGCCGCGTCATGGGCGTAGCGCTGTTAGCTTGGGGTCGCTTCTTCGGGCCGCACGGCGAACGCGTGACCGTGCCGGCGCCCGTCGATGGAGCCGGTGCGCCCTGGCTGCTCGATTTTCTGGCGCGGCACGCGCGGGCGCTTCGCGACGCTGGTTTCACCGCGCTACAGTTACCGCCGACATCGAAGGCTGAAGGCGGCGCGGGCCGCGGCTGCGACGGCTACGGCGTGTTCGATCCCCGCGACCTCGGCAGCAAGAACCAGCAAGGCTCCGTCAACACGCGCTACGGGTCGAAGGTGTCGCTGACGCGGCTCGTCGCCGTTGCCCATGCCTGCGATCTCGACGTCTATCTCGATCTCGTCCTGCATCAGCGCAGCGGAGAGAATGGCGGGCCCGGCATATTCCGCTATCTCGGCGCGGACGGCCGGACGCCCAATGGCAGGAGCACCACGGCACCCGGATGGTTTCGCGGCGTGCCGCCCGACAATCTGCCTGACGACGACGTGCCGAGCCCCCGCGACGATTTTCCGTTTGGCCGCGAGCTCTCCTATCAGCACTGCCGTCCGCCGCGCGTCACGATCGAGGATGCGCTCGATTTCGGGCAATGGGTGTTCCGCACCACGGGCGCGGACGGTGCGCGCTTCGACGACGTCAAGGGCACTTGGGCGCCCTTCGTCCGGGAGTTCATGACTCACGGCGTCATGGCCTCGAAATTCTTCTACGCCGAGTTCTTCGACGGCAATCGCGCGATTCTCAACGGCTGGACCACGCAGCCGCCGCTCAGCGGGCGTTCGCTCGTGGCCGACTTTCCGATGCATTGGGCGTTGCAGGCTGCCTGCGACGGCGGCAACGCGCGCGTGCTGGATGGCGCCGGCTATACGAGCTGGCGTCCCGATCTCACCTGCACCTTCGTCGACAATCCCGACACCGATACCTCGCCGGGCCAGCAGGTCATCAGCAACAAGCTGCTCGCCTACGCCTTCCTGCTCTCGTCCGAAGGCTATCCCTTCGTCTACGGCAAGGACTACTTCCCGCCCAGCGTCTGGCCGGGCGCCTACGGGCTGAAGCCGTGGATCGACAATCTGGTCTGGATCCACGAGCACCTCGCCGCTGGGCCGACCAGCACCCGCTTCCTGGATGACAAGGTCGTGGTGCTCGAGCGGACCGGCGCGCCCGGCCTGCTGACCGCGCTCAACTTCGACACCTTCAACGCCCGCAGCGTCAGGTGCCAAACCGCTTTCGGGGCCAACGTCCATCTCCACGACTACACCGGCCATCACGATGATATCTGGACCGATGGACATGGCGTCGCCAGCTTTACGATTCCCAGCAACGCCTTCAGCAAGGGCCAGAGCTATCTGTGCTTCTCCCGCGCGGGCCTGAACGTCGCGTCGATCCGGCACGCGCGCCATACCGTGCAGACCATCTTCGGCGCCGCCGATCTCGACACGCCGCCGGCTACCAATGCCGAGACCGAGGCAGCACGGATCTGGGTGGAGCGGGGCAGCCGGATCGCCTTGCGGGTCCGCCTCGATCGCCACGGCGCGCCGGCGGACGCCGCGCTCAAGGTCATCGTCAGCGATGCACGAGGGCATACCGTGGTCGAAGCGCTGTGCGCAGGCGACCATGCCGACGCAGAAGGAACGGCCGGCGAGATCGGCGAACATCACATCCGTATTGCGGGCCGGCAGTTGCCGGAGCATGGCTCGGCCTTTTCGATCGACATCGCCTACCTTGCCCCACAAGCCATTTGAGAGGATTCAATGTCGTTTCATCTGTTGTCGACATCCACTGACAGTCTCATCGCGGCCTTCGCGCTCGCCTTCATCGTTCCGCGGCGGCATGTGCTGCCGCTCATTCTCATGTTTGGACTCTGCGATGCGCTGGGCGCCGCGCTCGGTGTCAGTGTGCCGATCGCCGATGGCCTCGCTGCGGTCACGTTGATGGCGTGCGGCGCGTTGCTGCTCCTGCGTCTCCCGCTCGCGCATCGCCTGACGCAGGCGGTGGGCTGGGTCTACGCCCTGCCGCCGCTGCTCGCGATCGACAATGTCATGTCGCACGCGGCTGACCACATCGGCCTTGTGGCCCTGTCGAGCGCCTTGGCGGCGGGCCTCGGTTTCGCGGGCGGAGCCGTGACGCTCGGTGCGTGGAGCGTAAGTCCCGAACGCAGACGGTGGTTCGCCGGCGCCTGCCTGCTCGCCGCTGGAAGCACACTGGCATTCGGGAGCTGACCATGGCAACTTCCGTCACCACGCGCAGCTATGACAACGCCAGAACCGGCGCGAACGATTCAGAGACGGTGCTGACGGCGACGGCCGTTCGCACCCATGGCATCGCCAAGCTGTTCAGCATTCCGATTCCCGACGACCCGAGGCTCGAGGCGCAGCCGCTCGCGGTCGGCGCCGTGCATACGGCCGACGGCAGGACCCGCGATTTGATCTTGCAGGCCAGCATGGGCAATTGGGTCTACGCATTTGACGCGGCGACCGGCGAGAAGGTCTGGGCCACGCATCTCGGGCGGCCCATCGTCGGAACGCGGGCCATCGATGGACACATGACCAACGTCAATTGGGGGATTCTTTCGACCCCCGTCATCGACCAGGCCGCCGGCATGCTCTACGCCTGCACCTGGATCAGCGACGACGGCAGTGTCGCGAAGGGCCAGCACTTCCTCGCCGCGCTGCGGATCAGGGACGGCTCGCTGGCGCATCCGTTGATGAACCTGGAGGGCGCGGTCTACGCTCCGCCGGGCCTGCCCGCGCAGAAATTCGTCTCGGCCCAGCGCAAGCAGCGCAGCGCGCTGACTCTGATCCATGACCATGTGCTGATTCCCTTCGGCACGATCGCGGAGACGTCGAAGACCGCGCGAGGCTGGCTGCTCGCGGTCGACGTTCACGCCTGGCATCTTGCAGCCGCCTGGTGCTCCACCGTCACCGGTGTCGGTGGCGGGCTGTGGCATAGCGGCGCCGGTCCCGCCGTCGGCCCCGACGGTTCGATCTATGTCATCACCGGCAACGGAGCGTTCTCGCCGCAACATGGCGATTTCGGCGAGAGCATCGTGCGGCTGGCCCTGCATACCGGGGCCCATGCGCATTTCGAGGTCATGTCCTGGTGGGCGCCGTGGACCGACGTTAACCGGGTCGGCGCCGCCGCGGTCGCGGCGGCCGAAGACGACGATGATGAGCCGGCGTTACCGTCAAACGTATCCCTGCCTTCCGTGATTGCGCATGCCAGGCGCATGGGAATGCCGCTAAAGCCGCTTCATGCGCGCGAGATGCCGCATGTCGCGGTCACCTCGGGTCCCAGTGCAACCGATGCGCAGATCGCGCCGATCGTGGCGCACCACATGGAGGCGATGAACGAGTCGATGTGGAGCGACCAGGATTTCGGTTCCGGCGGTCCGGTCTATGTCGCTTCCGCCCATGCCGTGCTGGCCGCGGGCAAGGATGGAATTCTCTACACGGGAAACGCCAATGCGCTCGGCAACACACAACCGAGCGATCTTGCGGCCGGCCATTTTGCCGCGAACTACGACAGGCTTCGTATGCCGCCCATCCTGTACACGTATTTCGATCCTGGCGTGACGCCGGCGCCGGCGTCACCGATGGAACTGAACCTGTTTCCAGGTGGCGCGACGCGACACCTGCATGGCACGCCACTGCTATTCCAGTCCACCGTCCACGGCACCATGCATTTCGTCGGCGGTGAGAACAGCGCCTTGCGGGCGTGGTCGATTGCAGCCGACGGGACCTCGACCTATCTCGCCGGATCCAACGAGACGGCCTCGCCGCAGTCGCCGCGGCCGCCGGGCGGCATGCCGGGCTGGAGCATCACGCTTGCCGCCAACAACGGCGCCGACGGCATCATCGTGGCCATGGTGCCCTATCAGGACAGCAACATGCTGCTGAGCTTCGGCCGCTTCCTGGTCTATGACGCACAGAACTTCGCCACCAATCCGGACGGCTCCAGGCGGCTCCAGGTGATCTGGGACAGCGAAGACTGGGGGCCGGAGCACGCCTTCATGCATCCCAAGTTCAACCGGCCGATGATCTGGAACGGGCGGATCTATCGCCCGACCTATGATGGCCGCATCGACGTCTACGGCCTGACGCACTAGCGCCCGCGAGATTTGTGCCGTGGACGGCGATTGCTCACCCGCCGTGCGACTCCACGACCTTGCGGCAGCCATCGGAAAGCTTCGACTTGTTCTCGCGCAGGCAGGCATTCATCTGCGGCGGCTTGCCGATGTGTTCGGCGCAGAATTTGCTCGCGTCGCTTCGGCAGATCATCTGCTCCTGCGGCGTCGGACCGGATTGTGCAGCGGCGGTCTGGGCGGTCGCGGCAAGCAGCAGCGCGGCAAGAACCGAAATCTTCATAGAGCATCTCCTTGGGAATGTCTTTGGCCCCGGCTGGGATCAAGCGAGCCGGACCATCTCGCGAGAGCCGGACCCAGGTCCATGCCATGTTCATGGCATCGGCCAGCCCGCCCCGCCGCCGTCCCCCCATTTTCATGGCATGTATCAGCGCGCCGTCTTTTGTCATTCAGGCTGCACGTTGGCTGCGAGACCCGGTGATTGCATCGGGACGCCGAACGGGAAGCAGGAGAGCAAGATGTCGAAAAGAGCGGGAGCGCTGAGCGCCGGGCTGACGATTTTGGCGCTGGCAGGTGCGGCGATCGTGTCGCTGGGCACGAGCCCGGCGCAAGCGGTGGTCTATTGCAAGACGGTCGGCTTACCCAAGGGCTGCGTGGTGCGGCCGACAGCAACGGTGGTGGTTGCGCCGGCCGCCGCGGTCGCGGTCGCGACACCCGGTGTCGGTGCGCCCGGTGTCGGCGTGCGCGCGGGCACGCCGATGAATCGCGGTGGTCCGGTCAATCGCGTCGGCGTGCGCTGAAAACGACGAAAGAGTTCGGGCGAAGGAGCCTTGCGGACGAACCCCCCCCGTCCTCCGCAGGCAATCATCCGGCCCGTCCCTCTCTCCGTGCGTCCCACACGTGCGGAGAGGGGGCTTTTCAGCCGACGGCGGCATCGCTGTCGGGGAAAATCTGCGGCAATTGCAGCCGCACGTGCGTGCCTGAGGAATCCGAACTCAGATTGAGCGTGGCCCCGCAGCACGCGGCACGGCTCCTCATGTTGCGCAGGCCCCGCGCGGTCTGGCTCGCGTCGGCGGCCCCGCCGCTGGCGGCCAGCGCGGAAGCGTTCGCAAAACCCTTACCGTTATCCGCGACCCTGATCACACCGTACGGTCCCTGACCTTCGTCGATCGTCTCGATGGTGACCGAGATGCGGCGGGCCTCCGCGTGCTTGACCGCATTGGTCACGGCCTCGTCGAGGATGCGCACGATCTGGATAACATGCCAAGGCCTGAGCTCGGGATGCAGCGGCAGCCCCTGTGGCGTCGCCACGTGCCAGTCGAGCACGATGTCGTGCGGCCGCAATTGCGCGGTCGCGCGCTCGCGCCAGGAGCCGAGTGCGAGCATGAGGTCGCCGCCGATGTCGTCCATGGAATCGATGACGAGGCGAAGGTCCTTCAGCGCGGCGCGGGCGGCATCGGTGATGGTTGCGCCCTCATGGCCGCGCTCGGACAGTGCGACGATGCTGACGAGCTGGCCGCCGAGGCCGTCATGCAGGTCGCGCATCAGCCGCGTGCGCTCATTGGCGAGCGCGGCGGCCCGTGCACGCTCCTCCTCGCGGGCAAAGCTCGCCTTCAGCCGTTCCTCGGCCTCGCGTACGCGCGTCACGAGCTGGCCGGCAAAGCTGTCGACCTGGTTCAGCGCGCGGGCGAACCGCCAGGTCAAGCCGGCGCCGATCGCGACCAGCATCGCCGAATAGGACAGGCGCGAGAGGAAGATGCGCTCGTCGGTCACGATCTCGAACACCGACAGCATGTCGTGGACCCAGCATATCAGCACGATGGTCACCGCGCAGCCGAGCGTGAAGCTCGCCGCGTCCTGCCGCCGCACCACTGCGGCCGCGGTGACGCAGGCCATCAGGACCAGGCAGAGCCCGACGGTGGGAATGCCGAGCACGAGAAACAGAATGCGCGGCAGCGGTGGGCCCGCGATCAGCCCGACACCGAACACGACGAGCCCCGGGGCGAACAGCAGCATGCCATAACGCGGCCAGCGCCAGCCGAAGAACAGCACGCCGAAGACGACGACCAGAGCGCTCTCGATCGGTGCGGACGCGAGCAACACCGCGGCGAGCCGGGACGTGGTGACGGGGGGCACCGGTGGCGGCGCGAAGGCCTGTACCACGCCGAGTACCATCGCCACGGCCAGCACGCCGTAAACCGGCTCGCGGCGGCGCATCAGCCACATGATCGCCAGGATGACGGCGAGGATCGACTGCCAGGCGGAGAACACCACAGGCAACGTGACGAACATCAGCGTGCGTGTCTCGTAGGCGGGCCGCAAGGCCGCATCCGGCCCGACATAGACGGTGTCGAGAAAGCCCTTGAGCGGTCCCCAAATCAAAAGCCGCACCGTGATGCCGTTCGCACCCTCGCGTAGCAGCGAGGACGGGATCGACCCGATCTGCGGGGTGTTGCGGTCGGGCCGGTTGGCGTTGGCATCGCGCCGCGAATCCAGGATGACGACGCCGTTGATTGCGACCTCCACGGCGTTGCTGAAGCGCGGCAGGAATACCGACCATCCCGACGCCGCATCGGCGCGGCGAAACGTGAAGGCGCCGCTGTAGAGCGGCGGGTCGGTCAGGGAATAGCGTGCCGACGTGAAATGCGGCAGCGTCACGGGACGCGCCACGCCGTCCTCACGCAGCGAGAATTCGCTCAGTGCAAAGTCGTCGGGGTCGCTGGGCTGGAGCAACCGCAGCCCGAGGATGGTCGCGACCAATATCAGCGCCTGGAGCAGCAGATAGGGCACGAGGCGCGAGACCAGCAGCCGGCGCCGCGCGGGTTTGACCGGTGCCTTCGCCGCGATCTCGCTCACAGCTTGATCAGGCCCTGCTGCACCGCTTCGAACACCGCTTCGCTGCGGGTGTGGACTTCGAGCTTGCGATAGATGTTCTTGATGTGGCCGGGCACCGTTTGCCTGGAGAGGCCGAGATGGCTCGCGATTTCGGCGTAGCTGAAACCTTTGGCGATGCCCCAGAGGATGTCGATCTCCCGTGGGGTGAGCCTAGCGGTGTTGAGCGCGGGACCCGGCGGAGGCTCGGTCGCATTCTGCGCGGACCCTTGCGTTCTGCGCACGATGAAGCGGGCGATCGAGGCCGAGATCGGCGAATGGCCGGCGACCAGATCGCGCACGGTGGTGGCGATGTCGGTGGGGAACGCATCCTTCAGGAGATAGCCGGTGGCGCCGACCGTGATCGCGGAGATCACACTCTCCTCGTCGCCGAGCGCCGAGATCACCATGATCTCGGTGTCGGGAAAGCGCCGCCTTGTCTCGCGGATCAGCTCGACGCCGTGGCCGTCGGGCAGCCGCAGATCGGTGAGCAGCACGCGCGGCGCCCGTTCGCCGAGCCCCGAGCGGGCCTCTGCGAGCGTGCCGGCGCTGCGTACCTCGTAGCCGGCCTTGATCAGGGCGTCCTGGAGCCGCCAGCAAGTCGGCGCGTCGTCCTCGACGAGGAGGATGGTGATGGCTTCACCCGTCTCGCCCTGTTCGGTCATGATCATCGTCCTGCATCGCGTGTCCCCCGCGGCGCAAGGCCAAGTTTAGCCGCGGCGCGGACGCCGCGACACCCATAATCATGGGGGCGGAAAGGGCATCGGTCTGGCGTTCCCGACGCGGTGCCTATTGCTTTGCCGCGGCCGGCTTGTCCGGCGGCATGGGCGGGCTCGGCAGTCGCTGGATGACGATGCGCGCGGTGCCGGCATTGTTCTTGTAGAACTGCTCGTAGGGCCCCTGGACCACGTCGAGCTTCGCCGGGCGCAACGATGCCGGCAGCAGGGTCGGATAGATCTGCACGGCGTCGTTGACGTAGAAGAACAGATCGCCGGCGTCAGGCGCGACGAATTCCGCGACCAGCCGTCCCGACAGCTTCTGGCCCTCCCAGATCGCGCGCGCCGTGGGGTCCTTCGGCACCGGCTCGAAGGGCCCGAGCCTGCTGACCGCGAGCTTGAGCGAATTGTCGTCGGGAAGGGCCTCGAACTCCTTCGTCTTGTCGAGCTGGGTCGGATACCTGCCTTTGCGCTTGTCCGCATCGTCCTCGGCCGGAATGGCCGGATTCATCCGGCGCGGCAATTCGTCGGCCGGCATGACGTTGACGGCCTCGAGCGGAACGTCGCTCATTCCCCTCGCGCCGACGCGCACGACGGGCTGGAACCAGGCGGCGCCGAACTGACGGAGCGTCGGCAGCGCGAGGTAGTGAGGCGTGAAATAGGTCCTGAAGCCATTTGTGCCGCTCATGATGGTGCGGTCGAACCAGGGATCCTCGATCTCGACCCAGACGCGGTATTTGCGGCCCTTCTCCAGGGCAAGGCCGCTCCACCAGCAAAACTCTCTTGTCGCGAACAGACTGCGTGCTTCGATCGGGATGTCGAGCACCGGCGTTCCGGCCTCGGGTCCGGGCGGGGTGCAGATATTTCCCGTCGCGGTGCGAGCGGTGAAGACGCTGGTCGCTCCGATGAGGAGTGCCGCGTAGAAGATGATGAACAGGAAGATGCTCGGCAGCACCAGCTTGGCGAAAAGCCATTTGACTGGCCCCGCGTGCAAGCGCATCCACCGGGCAAGCATGAGCAGCGGGCCAGGTCGATCGACGCGGAGGACGGGTCCTTCGCTCCTTGCCAAGCCGACGAACCTGCGCAACAGCACATGCCAATCATTGTGGCTGGGTCGGGCCTTCCGATGGGGGCCATTCCAAGCAAGCCGGGCGCGTTGCTGGATGGTATCGCGTAGCTGGGCGTTTTTACGCCACAACCACCAAGTGATAACAAGGACACATGCCGTTATGACCGGGTAATAGAGCGTGATGTCGAGCCAAGGAGCCGCATAGGATGGAAGGACATTCCTGAGGAGATTAGCTAGCGGTCCTAGGACGGCGCCCGTAAGCCAATCGATGGTTGTGATGATCTGTAATGCGACAGTGCCCTGCAGGCCGTTGTCCTTTGACGTTCCAACCATGCTGCGGGCGATCCACGGCCACAGAGCGATGACGCCGACCATGAAGAGCAACGCAAAGTAGACGACGCGCCGCCACCATACAGTGTCGCGCACGAGACGCGACATCTCGGAGTCCGGCGCGCTCATCAGGACAAAGGCCTCGGCTTCCTCCTCCCGCAAACGATAAGGAGCCGGGGCGAGATAAGCGGCTTTCAACGCCTCCCTCGCATTCGCTTCCCAGAGTGCCTTTGTGTCACCGTTCGGCAGAAACACCCAAGCGTTCGCGGGCAGCATCACCGGTGCATAGTCGTCGAAACCGCGCAGCATACGCTCGACGACGGCGAAATGAACCACTGGTGGGCCGCCGTTGATCTGGCCGGCGAAGATTGGACGCGGCCCGTAGCGGTAGAGCACGGCGGCGCCGCTGCGCGAATCGTGCATCGGCCCGATCGCCGACTGATACGCCCGGAAATGCTCGACCGCGCCCTTCTGGAAGCGGAGCTTATCCCTAAGCTGCTCGATCATCCAGACCAACGGCACGAAGGACAAAGTGCAGTCGGGGTAGCCGCCACCAATATCGGAATGCACACCTGCGAACCACACCTCTTGGACGATCTGATCGCTCGGCAACTGGCTCTGGTCGATTCTCAGGGGGTGGAAGGTCGTGCGCTCGTCATCCAGCGCCAGCGCATGGCAGGCGTGCTTCACCTTTGAAGGGAGCCGGTGATTGCGGAATGAAATCGGCCAGATCGCCCAGTCGATCGCGATGCGCAGTTCCTCAATCGGGACGCCGAAGGCTTCGACGGTGTCGAACAGTCCGAGGAATTCGATGTCAACGTCCTTGCGATCGTTCATCGCCACGCGGACATCGGCGTAGGAGTGGTGCCCGCAGATCGCATGATAGAGATAGAGCAGGACATCGCGAACGAAACGCGCGATCCAGATCGTTGGCAGGGTTTTGTTCCAAGGGACGGTGCTGCGGCGATATTCCCGCCACGCGGCCATGGAATTGCGCTCCATCTCTTCATGAGACATTGGCGTGTCGTCGATTGCCGCGGGAACAAGGCCCTGACTTGAGATCAGCGCGGCCAACGTGCGCGCGGTGAAGGCGCCGCGGCTGAATCCGAAAATGTAGATTTCGTCGCCCGATCGCCAGTTCCAGCATAAGAAACGATAGAGTTTGCGGACGTTGGAAGGCACGCCGATGCCGGTGGCGCCGTCCAGAGCTGCGAGCGGCGCCCAGTCGGCGGTGCCGACGCCCTTGATGTAGTGAGCGATCTGGTCCGGTTCGGTGTGATCGAGCGCCTCATAGAGACGCCACACCGACGATTCTTGCTTTGCAAATGCGTTGCCCGTGCCATCGGCAAACAACACCAATTTACGCTTGACCGTCGTTGTGCTGTCGCGCGTCGGGTCGCGCAAGCTGGAACTCGAAGCTTCGCCGGCAGAGTGGCCATCTTCGCTTGTCGGAAGCGAGTCACCTGTGGCCAAGGTGTCGCCGTTGTCGGGAACGACGGCGCGCCGGTCAATCGTGACATCGTTAGAACTATTGGTATGATCTTCGTCCTGAATCCGCTCATCACTAACACGCTCTGTTTGTTCGTCGTTCAGCGGGTCGGATGCAGCCGGAGATCCTTCCTTATTCGAGGCTTCGAGTTGGCCGGGAAATAGGACTGGGCTGGCTGGTGGGGCTGCGGGCTTCAACAGGTGAGATGGCTGCTGGCGTGCTTGTTCGTCATTCGCGTTGGAAAGGCGAGGAGACTCAGTGGTCTGAGTGTTGGCCGCGGCAATTGCCCGGTTCTCGTCCTGGGGCGGCATGCCGCCAGTTGGTCTCGATGGCCCCGCCAGCGGCTCACGATGAACGAGTGCGGCTGGAGGGCCCCCTCGGGTCGGGAGCCCGGGCTCGCCCGGAAAAATCACTTGGGTGACAGGCGGGGCCGCTGGCTTCAGAAAGTCAGCTAGCTCTTGCTGCGCCTGCTGCTCGTCCAGTCCATACAATTTCAAATGTTTGATGGGGGCCAGGAGCGACGGAGGCTTACAATCTTGAACGAAGACCGGCAAAGCAAAGTTAGGTCGATCATCGTTGGCGGCCCATAGGGCGGCCCTTCGCTCCCAACTGGAATAGGGGGCTTTTAAATAGGCTTCGCTGATAACGCAAAGAATGTGGTTGGCGTGTTGGTGTCGTTCCTCCATCCAGCTTACAATGTCGCCACCAGCGGAAACCTCCCACTCATGAAGGCGCGCGACGTGGTCGAGGTTCTTGAGCTGCTGGCCGATCCAAAAGGCCCAATTACGATCTTTCGACGTATAGCTGACGAAAATATCGGCCACGGCTGCCTCAAATCGGGATCCGGCTCGACCGGTCCTTAGAAAATGCCCGTGTCCGAAAGACTATATCGAGGACGAACTTGCACGCAAACGGATTTACTTGATAGATTAATCAACCTCCCGGTATGCGGCAGTACTCACTGAAACGATGGGCTTCTTCCAGCGAACTTGGAGACATGTCTCTCGGAGCCGCACAGCGGCATCCCGAGACAGATTGGGTCCTCTCTCAGCGGCCGTTGCCGCGGCACGCACCGCCGGGACCGATATGGTAGCCGCGCGGGCAGGCATGCGCGGCCGGGTTGGCGTAGTTCCTGAGGCAGCCGCCATAGGGGCCGCGGTGCCAGCCGGGGCCGCAGCCGCCGGCGATCGCGACGACGTCGCCATTCGCGCCCGCGCCGAGCGGGGTGAGCGGCATGGCCCGGGCAGAGCCTGTGATCGCGCCGAGCGCGAGGGCTGCGGCAAACATTGTTCGCATCATGTCTTGTGCTCCCGATTGCCGCTGCTTCAATGGCCGGCGGCGAATGCGATGCCGGTGCGCACTTCGGCGATGGCCTGGTCGATCAGCCCGATCGCCTTCTCGCGATGGCCGCCCTTGTTCGGCTCGGCCTTGCCGAGTTCGGCGCGGGCCGATTGCAGGATCGCGATGGCTTCATCCATGTGTGGTTGCGCGCCCAGCGCGTAACCGATGCAGAGGCTGGTCGCGATCGCGCCGCCGAGCACGAAGCTGCGGGATAGAGAGGTTCGCATGTCGTCGTCTCCTCCAGCGGGCGTCAGGCTGGGGCCGCCCGGTTGCCCGGATGCAGTCCCTTATGTGCCGGGAAGTCGCACCCGCTGCCTGAATAGGGCTCGCCTGTGCGGGCCGTCTTGGACTGTCCGGCGCCGACGGCAGCGCGGCTTGGACTGACCGGCGCAGCTTGATTCACGTTGGCGTGCTGATAGCCTGCACTCGCCGGTGTTTGCAGGCGTTCATTTGAGGCCTGACGGGCTTCGGCACGCTTTCGTGCCCGCGCTTTTTCCCAAAAGTCTTTTTGGAAGTTCTTTCGATGTCCGTCATCAGGAAGGCGCTCTCCACCGACATGCTGCCGCAGGACCTGTCCGACCGGCAGCGCTTCATCCGCTTCGCCGAGCTGTTCGAGCATTTCTCCAACACCGGCGAGCTCGATCCGGCGTCCGACGTGCCGTTTCGCGCCACGATGAACTCGATCCATATCGGCACCACCATGCTTGGGCGCTGCGACGGCAGCTTCGTCACGGTCCGGCGCGAAAAGCGCCAGGTGCTCGAGACCGGCGACGACCGCTTTTGCCTCGCGCGCAACACCGGCGATCGTCCGTCGCAGGTGGTCCATCGCGGGCGCGAATTCACCATGCGCCCAGGATCGATGGTGCTGCTCAAGCTGGACGAGCCGTTCTTCGCCGCCGACGGCGCCAGCCACAAGCGCTTCACCAACGTGCATTTGCCGGTCGACACGTTGCGCGCGACGGTGGCCGGCGTGGACGATCTCGTCGGCTGTGAGCTCGAGCCCGGCGGCGCGCTGTCGCTGGCGATGGACTACAGCGATCTCCTGCTGCGGCATCCGACGGCTGCGGACGAAGCCGGCATGGCCATCGCCGCGCATCTGCTCGACCTCGCGGCGATCGGTCTCGGTGCCCGCAGCGATATCGCCGCTGCGGCGCGACGCCGGGGCCTGCGCGCCGTACGGCTCAAGGCCGTGCTGTCGATCCTCGAGACGCGCTTCCACGAGCCGGATTTTTCCGCGCAAAGACTGGCCGCCGCCGCCGGCCTCTCCGAACGCTACGTCAACGAGCTGCTGTTCGAGGCCGGCGCCGGCTTCACCACCCGCCTCAACGAGCTGCGCCTGCGCAAGGCCGCCGATCTTCTCGCCCATCGCGAAGGCCGCATCAGCGACGTCGCCTTCGCCTGCGGCTTCAACGACCTCTCTTATTTCAACCGCTGCTTCCGCCGCAGGTTCGGCCTGACTCCGACGGCGGCCCGGGGGAGGTGAGGTGGGCCACAGACGGGTTGACTTACGGGAGAAGAGGCTCGAAATCTCCGAAGCCAGCTTATCGGCTCCCGTACGGATTGAACCCTGCACCATGGTCGGATTGATCCCACCGGCTCCGACGTCACGCCTGCACCGTCTGGCCGGCCGCGTTGCGCTGGCGGTGGCCCTGATGCTGGCGGCGGCGACGCATGCGCAGGCCGACAAGCGGGTGGCGCTGGTCCTTGCTGTGTCCAACTACCAGAGCGTCGCCCGGCTGGCCAATCCCGACAATGATGCTGCCGCGATCAGCACTGTTTTCAAGCAGATGGGTTTCGACAGCGTCGAGCTGCGTCGGGATCTCGGGGCCTCCGAGATGCGACGAGCGGTGCGCGAGTTTGCGGCGGTCGCAGCAGATTCCGACATGGCCGTGGTCTATTACGCCGGCCACGGCATCGAGGTGAACGGGGCGAATTTCCTGATTCCGGCGGATGCCCGTCTCCAGAGTGATTTCGACGTCGAGGACGAGACCGTCCCGCTGGACCGCATCCTCCAGGCGATCAATCCGGCGAAGCGGCTGCGGCTCGTCATCCTCGACGCCTGCCGCGACAACCCCTTTGCCGAGCGGATGACGCGCAGTGTCGCCACACGATCGATGGGCCGCGGCCTTGCCAAGATCGAGCCCGCGACGGCGGATACGCTGATTGCATTCGCCGCCAAGGCCGGCGCGGTCGCGGGCGACGGTGACGGCGCGCATAGCCCATTTGCGACCGCGCTCCTCAATCATCTGGCGACACCGGGCCTCGACCTCCGCCTGACGCTCGGCCGGGTTCGCGACGAGGTGCTGAAGAGCACGGGACGGCGGCAGGAGCCCTTCGTCTACGGATCGCTCGGCGGAGACACGGTGGCCCTGGTGCCGTTGGCCGCCCCGCCGGTCGATCCGGACGCGGAAGCCCGGCGCGACTACGAATTTGCGGCGCAGATCGGCACAAGGGAGGCGTGGACGTCGTTTCTCGGCGTTCACGGCAGTGGCATCTATGCCAACTCCGCTCATGCGGCGCTCGACAGACTGGGTGCGGCGGAGAAGGCCAGCGAAAAGGCGGACCAGTTGAAGCGGCAGGCCGAGGAGCAGGCCAGGCGGAAGAGCGACGACCTCAAGCGGCAGATCGAGGAGCAGGCCGCGCGCCAGGCCGAGCAGGCCAAGCTCCAGGTTTCGGAACAGGCCCGGCGCGATCTGGAGAAGGAGCGGCAGCGCATCGCCGACCAGGCCAAGCGCGATCTCGACGACGCCCGGCGGCAGGTTGCGGAGGCGCGTCGGCAGGCCGAGGACGCGGCAGTCCAGGTCGAGCAGGCCAAGAAGCAGGCCGCGCTGGATGCGCAGCAGCAGATCGAGGCCGCAAGGCGCGAGCAGGAACGGCGCGAGCGGGAGCGGCAGAGCGCACTTGCGGCGCTAACCCCGCCCGCTGCGCCGGCTCCTGCATCAGTTCTTGCCCCGGCGCCGGTCGTCGTGCCGGTCATGGATCCGGCGGATGTCGCTCGCCTGCTCCAGGCCCATTTGAGGCGCGTCGGCTGCGATCCCGGCGCCGCCGACGGCGCCTGGTCCGCGCCGTCGCAAAAGGCGCTCGACAATTTCAACAGAAACGCCGGCACCAAATTCGACGTCAAGGTCGCCAGCCTCGATGCGCTCGATGCGGTGCGTGCCAGGCCCGATCGCGTCTGCCCGCTGCTGTGCGCCGGGGGACAAAAGGTCGAGGGTGATCGTTGCGTCCAGATCGTCTGTGACGGCAACGACGTGCTGGATGCCCAGGGCGTGTGCCGCCGGCGTCCCGATCCGCCGCCGCAGAAGCCAAAGGCGGTATCGCGCCAGGAGCCGAAGGCGGTATCGCGCCAAGAGCCGAAGGCGGTATCGCGCCAAGAGCCGAGTCCGCGCGGTCGCGCGCGTCCGTCCGGCGGAGCCGATTCATGCGGCGGCAGTTGTGAGGGCGATTGAGACCGGCGCCGATGGCCCGGCGCCCCGGATCACAGGCTGGGAACGACGTTGACGTTCACTTTCAGGTTCAGGAACGTGCGCTTGCCGGCGCCGTCCTCGAAGTAGAGACGGCTCTCGAAATGGTCGCTGCCGGTGAATCCGGAGTTCGGCCGGTACACGGCCTTTGTCGCGTTGACCAGGCTGTAGGATCCGTTCGCCGGAGAGACGACGACGTCCTGTCCCACGAACGGACCCAGCGACTGGAAATTGAACCCGCAACCGCGATCCTGCGCGACCCGCATCGGGATGACGACATTGCAGCCTTGGCAGACGTTGAAATTAGGACGACGGCAAGCGGTGTTGGCATTCAAGCCGTGAGCATTTGCGTAGTTCTTGTAGCCCGGGCGCATCTTGTCGGCGCTCGCAATGTCGGAAAGAAGCAACAAGGCGGAGGTGGCAAGCGACAGCGCAACTGTCATGAAAGGACGGTTCATTTTCAAAACCCCTTGGCGGCCAATGAAGTAAAAATCGACTATGCCGACATAGAAGCTCAAGCGCCCTCGGGAGGCAAGTATCTCCCGAAGCAAGTATCTCCCGAAGCAAGTATCTCCGGAATGTTGCAGAACGGCTTCCCAATGCCATGCCCCTTCCACTATCATTTCGGGCAGGGAGTCGCCGGCAGGACGCGGCGTGGCGGCAACCGTCTCGCCTGAAGGCCGGGCCTGGTATGTGATCGACGGCACAGACCCGAAGGCGGATCGCTACCGAAATAGTATTCATATCGATTGCAGCCACATTTCGATTGCAGCGACATTGCTGACGCGTGGAGCGAAGCCCGCATCATGGTCCGGTTGAGCCTTTCAGTCCCGACGTTGCGTTCAAGCCGGGTGGCCTGCCGGCTTGCGCTATCGGTCCTGTGGATGCTGGTCGCGGCGACGACTGCGCAGGCCGACAAGCGGGTGGCGCTGGTCCTTGGCGTATCCAACTACCAGAGCGTTGCGCGGCTCGCCAATCCCGACAACGATGCTGCTGCCATCAGCGACGTCTTCAAGCGGATGGGTTTCGATATCGTGGACCTGCGCCGCGATCTCGGTGTCTCCGAGATGCGGCGGGCGGTACGCGACTTTGCCGCGGTCGCGGCAGATTCCGACATGGCCGTGGTCTATTACGCCGGTCACGGCATCGAGGTGAACGGCGCGAACTTCCTGATTCCGGCAGATGCCCGGTTGCAGAGCGATTTCGACGTCGAGGACGAGGCGGTCCCGCTGGATCGCATTCTCCAGGCGATCAACCCTGCGAAGCGTCTGCGGCTCGTCATCCTCGATGCCTGCCGCGACAATCCGTTTGCGGAGCGGATGACACGAACGGTCGCGACGCGCTCGATGAACCGCGGCCTTGCCAAGATCGAGCCCGCGACCGCGGATACGCTGATTGCGTTCGCCGCCAAGGCCGGCGCGGTCGCTGGCGACGGCGACGGTGAGCACAGTCCGTTTGCGGCTGCGCTCCTCAATCATCTGGCGACACCGGGCCTCGACCTTCGCCTGACGCTTGGCCGGGTTCGCGACGAGGTGCTGAAGAGCACGCGGCGCCGGCAGGAGCCCTTCGTCTACGGATCGCTCGGTGGAGACACGGTGGCGCTGGTGCCGCCGGTTGCGCCGCCGGTCGATCCGAACGCGGGAGTCCGCCGGGATTACGAGCTTGCAGCGCAGGCCGGCACCAAGCAGGCTTGGCTTTCTTTTCTCGCCGTTCATGCCAGCGGCATCTACGCCAATTTTGCGCATGCGGCGCTCGACAAGCTCGAGGCCGCGGAGAAGGTGAGCGAGAACGCCGATGCTGTACAGCGGCAGGCTGAGCAGCAGGTCCGGCAGAAGAGCGACGATTTCAGGAAACAGGTCGAGGAGCAGACGGCGCGCGAGACCGAACGGGCCACGCAGCAGATCTCCGAACAGGCCCGGCGCGATCTGGAAAAGGAACGCCAGCGTATCGCCGAGCAGGCCAGGCGCGAGCTCGACGAGGCCCGGCGGCAGGTTGCGGAGGCGCGCCGGCAGGCCGAGGACGCGGCAGTTCAGGTCGAGCAGGCGAAGAAGCAGGCCGCGCTCGATGCACAGCAGCAGATCGAGGCGGCGAAGCGCGAGGCAGAGCGGCGCGAGACGGAGCGCCAGACCGCACTTGCCGCGCTGGCCCCGCCGGCTCGCCCGGCTCCTGCATCAGTTCTTGCCCCGGCGCCGGTCGTCGTGCCGGCGATGGATCCGGCGGATGTCGCCCGCCTGCTCCAGGCGCACCTGAAGCGCGTCGGTTGCGATCCCGGTGGGGTCGATGGCGCCTGGACCGCACCGTCGCAAAAGGCGCTCGACAGCTTCAACAGATATGCCGGCACCAAATTCGACGTCAAAGTCGCAAGCCTCGATGCGCTTGACGCGGTGCGCGTCCGGCCCGATCGCATTTGTCCGCTGGTTTGTGCAAGGGGACAAAAAGCGGTCGGCGACCGCTGCGTCCAGATCGTCTGTGACAACAATTTCGTGCTGGACGCTCATGGGGTGTGCCAGCGGCGTCCCGATCTGCCGCCCCAGAAGCCAAAGGCCGTATCCCGTCACGAACCGAGCCCGCGCGCGCCGTCTGCTCCGGCCGGCAACGAAGGCGGCAAATGTTATACCTATGGCGGAAAGCAGTACTGCCAGTGATACGGCGTTGCTCGCCGTGGGTTGAGGAGCGCTGGTGAGATCCTCGCGTCCGTCCAGGATGGCCCTTCTACGAAGCCTCTCCCCGCGGCGGCGGATAACGCCGCGCCAGCGCTGACAGCGGCAGATGCCGCTCGTCGTCCGGCAGCTCCAGATAGGCGAGCACGAGCGGCCGTTTCCAGTCACCGACGCCGAAATCCATCGCCATCCATTTCTGCGGTTCGGGGCCTTCGAGGCCACGGACCCAGACGAAGAAGCGAGGGAGGTCGTCGGCGTTCGCTTCCGTCGCGCGTCTGCTGGCCATCAAAGCTGCTCGCTGCATCGATCCGCGTTGATGCAGGATATAGGTATCGGCGCGGCGAAGTCGAACGCCTGGAGCGCGCGCGCGGGAGGTGTTTTCGGCACAGATCCGGGCCGAGACACACGCCGCGACGCCTTACGCGTCGCAGCGTGTCAGGACATCCCTGCATTGACGGCCAGCCGGCACATGCGCGCGCAACTTCGTCGCCTCGCCATGCCCGGGCTTGCGGATCAGAGCTCCTTCAGCAGCGTCGTCCCGATCGGCGTTCCCCAGCGGGCGCAGATCTTCGTCGTGACCGGTGCATTCAACAGGATTGACGATTTGAATGCACCTTCACCGTCATTCGTAACTCGGAGGAATGATGATCAAGGCTTGATGCAGCTACCGTCCAGAAAACTGGATCTGTGGAATCGGCTCACCTTTCTGGATAGCCGCGGTCGCAGCGGCCATTCCCTCCGCGCCATCCTTGGTGTCGAGGATGCCGGCGGTGACCTGGAGGGTGATGACGTCTGCAGCGGACACCCCGCCCGACGACCAGGCTCGTATGAGCGAGCGCATCTTCGCGTAGGCAAGGGTCGGTCCGTTCGCGAGGCGCTGCACGAGATCGTCCGCGACCTTCTCCAGTTCGGCGTCGGGAGCCAGGTGGGTTGCGACACCCAGATCCAACGCGGCCTTGCCAGATATCATCTCCGAGAGCAGGACCAGGCGCGTGGCGCGCGCACTGCCGACCCGATCGGCAAGTCGCTGCACGCCGCCCGTCATGGGGACTCCACCGACCATTCCCTCGGGGAAGAAAAGGTGTGCAGACTCTGCCGCCACCAGAAAATCGCACGCGAGAAGCAATTCAAAACCGCCTCCCAGCGCCATACCGCTCACAGAGGCAACCGTAGGTATCGGCAATTCCTCAATCGCGCGCAACGAAGCCAGGACGTCCGCGGCGAACGCTTCCAGGAATTTCGATCCCTTGCCGCCGATGTCACCGGGGTTGTCAGCTATGGCGAAGCTGCCGGACGCGGACATCACGTGAAGAACGCGGATGTTGCTCTCGTATGCCTGGCGCACGCCAGCCCTCAGCGACGAGGGATAGTCGGCTCCCGGCTCGCTGGCCGCGTCACCGAGCAAGATCAGCTTGCCCACCGTCCCATGTTGCTCGAAGCGGAACGAACTCATGTCGTACCTCCTAATTCACTGACTCTTATGGCAGGCAGGCCGAACGCCTGCTACAAAACGGCTGGCGCGCACGCGATCCTTGGCGTGGGCGATCAGTCCTGTTATGTAACGTAAATTACAAAATTGTGCTCGTCAATGGCCCGTCCTCGTGCGTTCGAAGAAGACGAAGTGCTGGATCGCGCGGCGGACGTGTTCGGCCGCCATGGCTACGACGGCTCAACCATGGTGGAACTGACGGCTGCGATGGGTCTGAACGCCCCCAGCATCTACGCCGCCTTCGGAAGCAAGCGCGGGCTCTTCGACGCCGTTCTCAGGCGCTGTGGCGCGCGCGAGGACGAGCACTGGGCGTGGGCGCTCGCAGCGCCAACGGCCGAAGGGGTCGTCAAACGCTTGCTGACGACCTCGCCGGAGCAGGCGTCCAGCCGCGTCCTCGGCCATGCGGGCTTGGTGATGGGCACGGAGAACGCCGACATCCCTGCTGCGCTGTTGCATCGCCGCCAGTCGGCAGAACTGAAACTACGAGACCGGTT
This sequence comes from Bradyrhizobium sp. 21, assembly GCF_023073335.1. GTDB lineage: Bacteria > Pseudomonadota > Alphaproteobacteria > Rhizobiales > Xanthobacteraceae > Bradyrhizobium. The sequence continues at coordinate 311,194 of NZ_JADPJG010000012.1, read as the reverse complement.
CGAAGAAGCGAAGCGGGGCGGTGACCTCCCCGCGAAGGCTGATGCCTCCAGGTTGGCGAGCTACGTGACGGCGGTGCACGACGGTCTCGCCATGAAGGCCGCCGGCGGTGCACTTCCCGGCGAACTACGCGAGGCCGCCGGGCAGGCGGTCGCGGCTTGGCGGGCGATCAGCGACGTTGCGGTCGCCGCGAGCATCGCAGCGAAGGGCTCGCCGCCGGCCGATGAGCGAAGTCGCGACCCGCGCCGGTTCTCTGCAGACGCAGCACTCGATGCTGCCATGAAGGTTTTTTGGACCAAGGGTTTTGCGGGTGCGTCGCTCAATGATCTCACCGAGGCGATGGGGATCACGCGCCCCAGTCTCTATGCCGCATTCGGCAACAAGGAGGCGCTCTTTTTCAGGGCACTCGACCTCTACCAGTCGCTTCGGAAAGACGATATGGCCGAAGCGCTCCAGGCCCCGACGGCGCGGGGCGTTTTCGAAACACTCCTGAGGGGATCGCTACGCTACCAACTGGACGAGGGGCAACCGCGCGGCTGCCTCATGGTCCTCAACGCGATGCAGGGGGGTGATGAGGCGCGGGTGATCCGCGACGAGATCCTCAGGCGCCAGGCCATCGGGCGCGAGCTGCTCGCCGCCCGCTTTGAGCAGGCGAAACGCGAGGGCGACCTGTTGCCGACTGTCAATGTCCCCGGCCTTGTGCGCTTCATCCAATCCCTGATGCACGGCATCCTCATGCAGGGAGCGGCAGGCGCAAGCCCAAGCGAGCTCGAGGGGCTCGTTGAGAGTGGCTTGGCCATGTGGACCGCATCCGCCGATCTACCGACCGGTAAAGATTAGCCTTGACCGGAGGGCGGCTGTCGTGATCTTTACCGATCGGTAGCGGATCGGAGCATCTTCATGAAACAGACCTTTGTTGAGACCAACGGCATCACCCTGAACGTCGTCGAGGAAGGCGCTGGCCCGGCGGTCCTCTTTGTGCACGGCTTTCCTGATGGCTGGCGGGGCTGGCGCCGGCAGATGGCGGCGGTCGCGGCCGCGGGTTACCGCGCGATATCTTTCGACACGCGCGGCTACGGCGACAGCTCCAAGCCCGAAGACCCCGCGCTCTACACGGTCTTCTACGGCGTCGGAGACCTCGTCGGCATTCTCGCGAAGCTCGGGATCGAGCGCGCCACCCTCGTCGGCCACGACTTCGGGGCGACGGTGAGCTGGAACGCGGCGATGATGCGGCCGGATGTCTTCGATGCGGTCTTCTGCCTCAGCGTCCCGCCGGTGCTGCCGGCCAGACCGAGCATGCTCGAACGGCTCAAGGCCGCCGGCAAGGAGGACGACTTCTACATGTTCAGACAGATGCGCCCGGAGGCCGACCGGGAGTGGGCGGACGCCGCCACGACCTTGCCCGGCATGCTCTACTGGACGTCGGGGCTGCCCGAAGCTTCCGAGGCGTGGAATCCGATGGACCCAAGCAAGAGCCTCAACCGGCCGTCGCCGATCGGCATCCCGCCCTTCGCCAACCGGGAGGATGTGGCGACGGCGATCGCAGGCTTCGAACGCGACGGCTTCCACGGCCCACTCAACATCTACCGCGCCATGCAGTCCTACTTCGACGAGGCGGGAGCCTTCATCGGGGCGAAGATCCAGCAGCCCGCCTTTTACGCGTTCGGCACAGCGGACGGCATGGCCAGGATGCGGGCGCTGACGAAGGAGGATCTCGCCGGTAGCGTGCCGAATCTCAAGGGGTTCCTGCCGATCGAGGGCGTGGGCCATTGGCCGCAGCTTGAGGCATCGGAGATCGTGAACGAGGCGCTGGTCGGCTTCCTCGGCAACAGATCTCACTGAACGGCAAGACCGTGCGGTTGATGTCAACGGTCTCTTTCAAAATTCTGCTTGACCGAAATTCGGAAATATCGTATCTACTTCGTTATCCCGGCCCAAGGATAAGGGGCGTTCGCGACCGTCACGATACGCGGGCCGGGTGGCGGTGGACGTGGAGCACATCGGCGCGCAGGCACTCGCAGGGTGGGTTTGCCCGTGAGCGAGAGAGCGGCGCGCGCACGACCGGTGCGGTCCGCGTACGGCAAAAGCGTGTGGTCCTGACGCCCGGGGTCTGTGCGTCAAGGCTTGCGGTGGTGCTGCGGCCCGACCGGGTCCGCAACATCAGTCATCTGCAAGGCGACGGGGGCAATAGTGCATCGCTCCCCGGGGAGAGCACGCCATAAGCCGTCAAACCACTGCGCAGGGAAAGGCCGGGATGTCCAGGCTGCCCTGTATGCCGCTGTGCCTTTGTTTTTGCTATTTGCGCACAGTGGACCGCGGGTGCCAGCCGGCGCCCGGCCTTCCCTGCGCCCTTTCCACGGAAGGGGCGTCAAGAGAAGCACACGACTCGGGCGTCATGCGCCGCGAGACTATATGGGCATGTTTTACCGTTGCTTGAAACTTGAATTGCGCGCGCGCGTCCTGCCCATCACCGCGACAACTCGCAGGTCGCCACGCGGTTGATGTCGGCGAGCCGGCGGTTGGCGTCGCCCTCAAGATCGATACTCGCCACCAGCCCCAGCAGGCGGTGATAGGCGCCGTCGGCGATTTCGACCGGCAGCGGAGCCTCGTCAAAGGTCTCGACATAATCGCCGACGAGGTCGCTCAACAAGCGGCACAGCCCGCGCTGGGACGGATCGTCCCGACTGAGCGTCTCGAGCTTTTGCTGGAATGTCTGGAAAGTGCGCAGGCCGTGGTGCTGTTGCGAAAGCCACGTGTGCAGGTCGTTCATATCAGCCTCTTCGAGTGACGGAAGAAGCTACCGGCTTATACAGGCGGGATGTGACGATTGCTAGGGAGGGGGAGGTGACCGAGCCTGTTGCGACAGTCCGCCTTCGCCAAGGCTTCGGCGCGACAGCCTTCGCGGCTTCGCGCAAATCGAGTTACGTCCGGCTTGCCTAGCCGTAGCCGCGAAGCGGCGAAGGCTGGTGCCCCTGGCCGGAATCGAACCAGCACTCCTTGCGGAACTCGATTTTGAGTCGAGCGCGTCTACCAGTTCCGCCACAGGGGCCCTCGGTCGGCCCCAAAACGGGGCGTCGCGAAGCCGGCGGACTATAGCCATGGACCGGACGGGGTCAACCCGCGCCAAAGTGATGTTCGCCGTTCTCGACAGCCGCATGGGCCGGGGCTAGAGGCTAAGGAAAGCGACCTACCGGAAGAGGCTGCCGTGACGACCCAGAGTGCCGCAATACCTGCATTCAAGCAGGCCAGCGCCGGTCCCGCGCTGACCGCCTCGCTTCTCGTCACCTTGATCGCCGCGGCGACCATTGCGGGCGCCTGGTTCTTCCAGTTGGTGCTCGGGATCGTGCCCTGTCCGCTCTGCCTGGAGCAGCGCTACGCCTATTACCTCGCGATCCCGCTCGGTCTGCTGATCGCTCTCGCGGCACGGGGCGGCGCGCCGAGGCCGCTGCTGCTCGCAGGCCTTGCGATCCTCGCGCTGGCGAGCCTCGCCAATGCCGGGCTCGGCACCTACCATGCCGGCGTCGAATGGGGCTTTTGGAAAGGACCGACCGACTGCTCCGGTCCCGTCGTCAATCTCGGCAGCGCCACCGACCTGCTGTCGCGGCTCGACAGCGTGAAGGTGGTCCGCTGCGACGAGGTGCAGTGGCGCTTCCTCGGCCTGTCGCTTGCCGGCTACAATTTGCTGATCTCGCTGTTGATGGCCGCGATCGCCGCGTTGGGATTTGCGGCGACGGCGAAGCGCTAAGCTTCAATCATCCACATCGTCCTGCGTGCGCCCGAACAGGTGCACGATGCCCGGCGTCGCGATCGTCACGAAGACGAAACGCGAGAGGTGATGTGCGCCGACGAAGATCGGGTCGATGTGCAGCGTCAGCGCCAGCGCCAGCATGGCGTCCATCGCGCCCGGCGCGTAGGCGACCACGACGTCGGAGAATTTCACCTGTGTGGTGAGTGCCACGATGCCGACGAAGATCGCGGAGACGGCGATGGCGACAGCAAACGAACCGAGCGCCGCGTTGATGTGACCGGCGAGCGTCTTGATCTGCATCCGCGCGAAGCGGCTGCCGATCAGGGCGCCGATGCCGACCAGCGCCACGCCGCGCACCCAGTCCGGCAGGCCGCCCTCGACCCAGCCTGCGCCATGCAGCACGCTCGAGCCGATCATCGCGCCGAACATCCAGCTCGCCGGAAACTTGATCAGCCGCAAGAGGAGCGCCGCGGCCAGCGAGGCCGCGACCAGCTCGACGAGGTCGAGCGGCGAGGCGATCGTGGTCGTCAGCGACGGCGCGACGGAGGGCGCGACGCCGGCGAACGCCAGCACCATCGGCAGCGCCGCGGTGAGGATGATGACGCGCATGGTCTGCACCACCGCGATGCCCGGCAAATCGGCGCCGCGCTCGACCGCCAGAATCGTGATCTGCGACAGCGCGCCGGGGCTGCCGGCGAGGAAGGCCGAGGTGCGGTCCCAGCCGTGGACGCGCTGGAGGTAATAGCTCGATCCGAAGGTCGAGCAGAAGGTCGCGAGCGCGAGCAGGCCGATGGTGAGCGGATAGGCGCTGACCTGCTGAAGCAGATGGCGCGAGACGACCGACCCCAGTGAAATGCCGAGCAGCACCAAAACGGTCTGGGTCAGGATCGGCGGCAGCATCAGCTTGCGTCCGGCGATCGCGGCAATTCCGACCGCGATCATCGCGCCCGAGATCAGCCCGCCGGGAAGGCCGGCAAGCAGAAACATCAAGCCGCCGGCGGTGCCGATGACCAGCGTTTCCGCCGTGCTCAATAGCTCGGCACGGCTCGGCCATTCGAACGTCAGGGAGGCGGTGATTTGCTTCACGCCACCTTATTGCAAATCGGCGAGAGGCGCACAATTGCAAGCTCGTCATGCCGCAATGCGTCCCGACTATTTCTGAACGAAATAGAAATCCTGTCGGCCGGATACGGAGCCGTAGCTGAACGGCTTCTGCTTGCCGCCGGTCATCTCGATCACGTCGTCGCGGACCGTATCGAACAGCCGCCGGACCTCGAGCCCCGGCACCCGAATGTCCTTGACGAACGCGGTGGTGAACGGGCTGTGGGCGCCGTCTCCATCGAGCGCCACTTCGCCGTCCTTGGCCGCGAACACGACCAGCGTCCCGGCGTCGGGTTCGATCGGCGCCAGCCCGCGGGAGACCGAGCGCGAGGCGACGGACAATGTTCGCTTCATGCGGGCGGCGAACGGGTTGTTCCGGCATGCATCCAGAACGACCAGCCGCAACTTCCTGGCCCGTTCCGCAACGTTGAGGACCTGATCGAGCGCAATTGCTTCGAACGACATGTCGCGATCCGAACCGATCGTCGCGTCGACGGGGATGAGGTAGTTGACCCCGCCAACTTCTATGCCGTGACCTGCATAATAGATCACGGACCAGTCGGCCCTCTCGGCTTGTGTGGCAAAAGTGCGCAGCGCCTGGATGAGTTGATCGCGGCCGAGATTGGTCCGCAGCGTGACTTTTTCGAAGCCCGTCGCCCTGAGCGCGTCGGCAACCTCGGCAGCGTCACGCTCGGGATTGGGCAACGAGGGCACATTTTTGTATGTGGAATTGCCCAGCACCAGCGCGACGCGATGTTCGGATTCCGTCTGTCGGGGCGTGAGGGGAAGCGGTGTCTGTTGGGGCGGCCGGCTCTCGCGTTTCGTCGCGGCGGTGTCCTGCTCCCGGGGCGTCACCGAATGCGTGGCGGGCGCCGTCGCTCCGGTCTTGCAGCTCTTGCGAAATGCGCTCCGTTCGGGCCCGTGCAGTCCACGGGCATCGGCCTGCCTTGAACATTCCAGCGCAAGAGAAGAAGGAGAGTTCGGTTCGACCTGAGCGACTGCTGCGCCGGCGACACTCACGGCAACTACAACACCGAGCAGGCGAATCCTCTTCCATCCGGACATTCGACCCCCTGGCCCGTACCTGTTCAATCATCGGCTTCATCCTCCCCCGAGTCCGAAGGAGGATGAAGCCCAAAATGTCCGCGGCTACTTCTTGTCGGCTGAGGCCGGAGCGGGGGCAGCGGTGCCGGCCTTGGCTTCCTTCATGCATTCGCGGCGGAATTTCTTGCGCTCCTTGCCCTTGAGAGCCTTGGCGTCGGCCTGCTTGGAGCATTCGAGCGACTCGGCCGTGTGCTCTTTCGGCGTTTTCTTGTCGGTGGGGGCGGCGGTCGTGGTCTTGGTATCGGTCTTGGCTGCCGGGGCCGCAGTCTGGGCGAAAGCGGCTCCGGTGGCGAGCAGGGAGGCGAGGGCGACGACGGTGAGGCGAGAGGTGAAGGTCATGATGTTGCACTCATCTTGCGAGAATTGCGAAGGGTTGGGAACGTCGGCTCGCGTTGCTGAACGCGACATGAATAATCTGAACGGGAGGGATCACTATATTTTGGCGGCAGAAGCCATCGCTCCTTGTCCCGAGCCGGCGGCAAGCTAGGATAGCAATCCTCGTTTCACTTCCGTCGGGGAAGACCAAGGAGGAGACCTCAGGATGACCATTCAGACAAGATTGTTGTGTGCGATTGCGGTGTCGGGTGTTGCCGCGTTGATGGCCACCGCGCCGGCGCAGGCGCTGACCTCGCAGGAGTGCAGCGCGAAATATCAGGCCGCCAAGAAGGACGGCTCGCTCGGCACCACGAAGTGGAATGACTTCCGCAAGGCCCAGTGCGGTGCGGATGCAACGCCGGCTGCTGCGCCGACCGCGGCTGCTCCTGCTGCGCCCGCCGCTCCCGCCGAGCCGAAGGCGGCCGCGAAGAAGGACGCGGCCCCCGCTGCCGCCCCGGCACCGACCATGCCGATGGGCAACGCCGTCTTCCCGAATGCGGTCGATGCGAAATATGCCAAGGAGACCGCCGGCAAGGCGCGCCTCCACACCTGCGTCGACCAGTACAACGCCAACAAGACCACCAACGGCAATGGCGGCATGAAGTGGATCGAGAAGGGCGGCGGCTATTACAGCGAATGCAACAAGAAGCTGAAGGGCGCCGCCTGAAGCTTCAAGACGATGCGCGAGGCCGGGGCAGAGCCCCGGCCTCTTGCTTTAATCCAGTAGCTTCTCGGCCGATTTCGCCACGAGCTGCGACCGCTTGCGCGGGCCGCGCTCGACGAACAGCAGGCTCTGGCCGAAGATGAAGCAATAGAACAGAAAGGCCTGCGCTTCGGCCGCCTCGGCCTCGAGGCCGGTGGCGCGATAGAGCTCGGCGACGTGCTTCAGCCGCGCCGCGTCCACGCTCGCCACCGCTGCAGCGGCGTCCTCGTCCGAGCGGGCCCATTGCCGGATCGCAAGCTCGATCGCCATCCCTTCCGGATTGACCCGCTCGGAATAGAGCTGGATCACCGCCTTCAGCCGCTCGCGGGGCGCTTGGCCGTCGAGGCTGGTCTGCTGCGCGATCGTCGTTGAGCGTCCCTCGCGCCAGCGCTCCAGCATGACACCGAGCAGCGCGGCACGGTCGGCGAAGCGGCGGTAGAAGCCGCCCTTGGTGACGCCCAGGTTCTTGGCGAGCACCTCGACCCGCACCCCCTCGACCCCCGATCGGGCGAGTTCGGTGAACCCCGCCTCGACCCAGACATCGCCCTTGCCGTCGCTCATGCAGGAAGCCTCGCCAGTTCTTGATACGGTGCCGTATTGCTAACGCGGAAGGCGGCTGATACGCTACCGTATCAACAATCAAAAGGCAGAACGGGCCAGGGAGGAGCGGCGATGGTGCAGGAGGCGACTTATCGCGGCACGGTCTATCCGTCTGAGCGATGACCGCATTCGAGCCGAAGAATCCCGGCTATCGCACGGCGACCATTGCCATGTTCGAGGGCCAGCCGGCGATGCGCACGCTCGGCATCGTGATCGTCCGCCTTGGGCCAGGCGAAGCCGAGCTTGCGATGCTGTATTCGCCGGCCTTCACGCAGCAGAATGGTTTTGTCCACGCCGGCATCATCACCGCGGGACTCGACAATGCCTGCGGCGTGGCCGCCTTCACCCTGATGCCGCGCGAGGCCGACATCCTCACCGTGGAGTTCAAGACCACGCTGCTGGCGCCGGCCCGGGGCACGCGCTTCGTCTTCGAGGCCGAGGTCGTCAAGCCGGGCCGCACGCTGACCTTCTGTGAGGCCAGGGCCTTTGCCGAACACGAGGGCAAGACCACGCTGATCGCGACCATGACCGGGACGCTGATGGCGATGCTGCCTCGCTCTGCTGCCCCGCAAGCGCGGACCGCAGCCCGCGCATAATGCGGCGATTGACAAGCCTGCCGGCGCATCTCTTGATGCGAGCGTCATGCTTGCCAGTCTCGGCCTCATCCTGCTCTGCCAGTTGATCGGCGAAGCCGTCGTGCGCGGCCTCGGCCTGCTATTGCCCGGACCCGTGCTCGGCCTGCTGCTGCTCCTGATCCTGCTGCTGGCCCGAGACCGTTTTTCCCGTCTCGCGCGCGGGCCGCTCCGCAACGACGGCGTGGAGACGGCCAGCAAGGGTTTGCTGGCACATTTGTCGCTGCTGTTCGTGCCGGCCGGGGTCGGTATCGTGCAGAAGCTCGACCTGCTCGCATCCCACGGCATCGCCATCGTCCTGGTGCTGGCGCTCTCGGTGGTTGTCACGCTGCTCGCGACCGTGCTGAGCTTCCGCTTCGTCAGCCGCCTGTTGAGGCAACAGGACGTGCGATGAGCGACAATCCGTTCTCGCTCTGGGTCTATCTCTCGCAGTCGCCGCTGCTCTGGCTGACCGTGACGCTGCTGGTCTATGCGACCACGGATGCGGTATCGCTGGCGACGCGGCGCCATCCGGTGGCCAATCCTGTGCTGCACGCGATGTGGATCATCGGCGCGTTCCTGCTCGCGACCGGGACTTCCTACACGACCTATTTCGCCGGCGCGCAGTTCGTGCACTTCCTGCTGGGGCCCGCCACTGTTGCGCTGGCCGTGCCGCTTTATGAGAATCGCAAGCGGGTGGTTGCCTCCATCGTGCCGATGCTGGTGGCGCTGGTCGCAGGTTCGGTCACGGCGGTGGTGTCGGTCGTGTTGCTGGCCGAGCTCGCCGGCCTGCCGCGCGACGTGGTGCTGTCGCTGGCGCCGAAATCCGTCACGGCCGGCGTTGCCATGGGGATCGCCGAATCCCTGCACGCCGATCCCTCGCTCGCGGCGGTCGCCGTGATTCTCACCGGCATCATGGGCGCGATCATCGTGACGCCGCTGATGAATCGTACCGGGGTCACCGATTACCGGGCACGCGGGTTTGCGGCAGGTCTGGCGGCGCACGGTATCGGCACCGCACGGGCGTTTCAGGTCGACGAGATTGCCGGGGTCTTTTCCGGCATCGCCATGAGCCTGAACGCTTTGGTGACGTCGTTCCTGGTACCCTTGGCGGTCACGCTGCTGGTGCGATGACATCGCCGTCGCGACACTCTATATGACCTGTAACAATTCCGGGTCTCGAACCGTATCGACGGAGATGGGACCGAAACGGGACGAGATATGGCTGGATTCAGGAACAAGAAGGACCTCGTGCCGACGCGGCGCGCGGCATTGACGCTGATCGGAGCCGGCGCGCTCGCGACGGGCGCGATCACCTCGGCGCTGGCGGCGGCCGGCGAGGACGAGGTCCTGACCGAAACCAGGGTGCTGCGCGATCCCGATACTCCCGTCGCCGGCAATCCCGACGGCAATATCTCCATCGTCGAATGGTCCGACTACAATTGCCCCTATTGCCGCAAGCTCGAGCCCGAGTTGCGCCAGGTCGTCCAGGACGACGGCAAGGTCAGGCTGGTGATGAAGGACTGGCCGATCCTCGGGCCGGTCTCGGTCACCGCGGCGCGGATCGCGCTCGCGGCGAAATACCAGGACAAGTACCACAAGGCCCATGATGCCATGATGGGCGTCAGCTCGCGCCTGACCGAGCCCCGCATCAACGAGCTGCTCGCGGCCGCCGGCGTCGACATGGACCGACTGAAGCGCGATCTCACCGACCATGGCTCGGACATCGATGCCCTTCTCAAGCGCAACAACGAGCAGGCCGAAGCCTTCGGCTTCCGCGGCACCCCGTCCTTTATCGTCGGCAAGTACCGCGTGCCCGGCGTGCTCAGCATGAACGAGTTCGAGCAGGTCATCGCCGACGCCCGCAAGGCCAAGATGAACTGACGCATTCGGTGCGCGCAACACAAAGGCGCCGCCGCGGACTCGCGACGGCGCCTTGTTCATGATACGGCTTTGTTACTTCGACGAGATCCGGACCCAGTCCTTGTGCGCGCGATCGCGCAGCGCGTCCCAGTCGGCCTTGGCGACATCCCAGTTCACGATAGTGCGATTGGTGGTCGCGACCTCGCCATTGGCGACCGACGACGTCTGCATGGAGTCATAGACGTACACGCCGCAGCCGAGCAGCAGGGCACCCAAGATCATTCCGAAAAACGTCTGCATTTGCGAACCTCCGGTGACGGGCGATAACGTCGGCCCGGAGTGATGGTTCCGCGGCAGTGCGGCGCAGGTAAGGAGAGGTTGTTCATTTTCCATTCAGCCAATGCAGCAATTCGGCGTTGATCTCTCGCGGATAAGTGTGGCTGAGGTCGTCGATCTCGCGATAGGTGACGTCGGCGCCGGCGGCGGAGAGGGTGGCCTGGGTCTGTCGCGCGGTCTGAACCGGAAACATCCAGTCGAGCTTGCCGTGGGTGATGAAGATCGGCAGGCGCTGCAGGCGCGTGGCGTCGGCCATCTCCGCCATCAACGGATGGAAGGTCGCCGACACCGGCGCGAGATGCGTGAAGGGCGAGGCGCCGTCCAGCCCGGTGACGTAGCAGAAGGTACCGCCGTCGCTCATGCCTGTGAGCAGCATGCGCGAGGCGTCGATGGTCCAGCGGCTGCGCACGGTTTCGAGAATGCGCATGAGGTTGGGCGTGTCGGCGTCGTCACCCATCAACGCCCAGGTCGGGCCGGTCGCGGTCGGTGCCACCAGGATCGCACCCAGGCTGCGGGCGTCACGCAGCCAGCTCCACAGAAAGCCGCGGCCGTTGCCGCTGCCCCCATGCAGCGCCATCACCAGCGGCATGGCGCGGTCGGGCGTGTAATATTCAGGCACGTAGAGCGAAAAGCCGCCGCGACTGCCGGGCTCGTTGTGATCGTGGACGATGCCGGTGTGCTCGCCCGCGCCGGCTTCCAGCCGCGACAATAGGCCGGCATTCTCGCGATTGGCGGCGTTGAGGAAGAAGCTGCTCACCGGCGGAAATTGAGCCGCCAGTGGATACAGCGCCTCCTGCGCGCGCGGCACATGGCGCAGCGCGCGAAAGACCGCGATGAGATCGCCATTGCCACGCTCGACCTCGCGGATGCCGGCAAAGGCGGCGAGCGTCTCGTCGCAGGCACGATCGAGTTGCTCGCGCAGTCCGGTGAACTGTTCCGGCCAGTCGCCGATTGCCGCGCGCGCCGTTTGCAGCGCCTCGTCCGGCGTGCCGATCGCATTCATCATCGAGGCAAAGGCAGGCGGATGCAGATGCCGCGCGAAGAAGCCGAGTGCTTCCAGCGCATTGAGCAGCGGCGGTAGCACGGCCACGATGTCGTCAACGACGGCCTCGCTCATCGTCGCTTCCTTGCTTCAGTCCGGTTTGTCAGTGCAGCTTCGGCGCCTTCAAGAGCTTGAAGCGATCGGTCGAGGTCACCGTGACGTCGAAGGTGACGCCTTCATGATGTACCGTCAGCGGCACGTCGACGCCGGCTGCTCCCAGCCCCCACAGCTTCTTGTAGAAGGCGGTCTGGCTCGTGACCTTGTCGCCGTCCACGGCGAGAATGACGTCGCCGGTCTTGAGTTCGGCACGGGCGGCCGGACCGTTGGCGGAGATCCCGATCACCACCACGCGGTTGTCGATCTCTGTCGAAAAGAGTCCGAGCCACGGCCGTGAAGGCTTGTTGACGCGACCGAACTTGCGCAAATCGTCCAGGATCGGTTTCAGCAAATCGATCGGCACGATCATGTTGACGTGCTCGGCCTTGCCGTCGCGCTCGCGTTCGAGCTGGAGCGAGCCGATGCCGATCAGCTCGCCGCGTTCGTTGAGGAGCGCCGTGCCGCCCCAGTTCGGGTGCGCGGGATAGGTGAAGACGGCCTCGTCCAGCAGATATTCCCAATAGCCGGCGAATTCCTGCTTGGCCACGATCTGGCTCGCGACCGAGCGCGTGCGCCCGCCGGCGCCGCCGACGACGACGCGATCGCCGAGCCGGGTCTCGGCCGAGACGCCGAGCGGCAGGGGCTCGACGTCGAGCTGGCCGAGCGCCTGCACCAGGCCAAAGCCGGTGACGGCATCGAAGCCGAGCACATGTCCTTCCACCACACGCCCGTCGCCAACGTGGAGCCACACGGACTCTGCTTCGGTGATGAGATAACCGATGGTGAGCACCAGCCCGTCGTCGATCACGACGCCGTTGCCGGCGCGTTCGGTGCCCAGCGTCTCGGCGCTGAAGGCGTCCGGCGGGATGATGGCATGCAGGCCGACGACGGAGGCGAGCGCACGGTCGAGATCGAAGCCGTAATCGCTGGCCCGCGGTTGATTGGCCGGCGGCACTCTCCATTCGGTCAGGGCGGGCATGGAGTTCTCCTGGCTGAGAGCATCGCTCCGCCGATGCTGCGGACGACGCGCGAAGCACGCATAATTTAGGCTGGAGGAGGCCATCTTGAAAGCCTCGTCCCCCAACAATTCCGGAGAACGCCGTGTGAAATCTTCGAACGGCACGGGAACGGTTCATGCACGGTCGACAAAGTTGGCCTCCGGCATTGGCCGCATGGCTGCTGTCCGGCGAGGTGCTAGGCGCGGTACAATGAAGCTGCTAACCATTGCCGCTTCGTTTGACCCAGGGATCACGGACCGAAGCATGGACAACCGCAGCGACATCTGGCGTGGCATTGACACGATCAAGGCACGTTTCATCGACCTCAGCGACAAGGTCTGGGGCATGCCGGAGGTGTGCTACACCGAGGCGCGGTCAGCCGCAGAACATCTCGCCGAGCTGCGCCATCAGGGTTTCCGCATCACCGAGAACGTCGCGGGCATCCCGACAGCGGTGATGGGCGAATGGGGCGAGGGCGGCCCGGTCATTGCCTTCATGGGCGAATATGACGCGTTGCCGGGCCTCAGCCAGGAGGCGGGCGTCGCGGAGCATCGTCCGGTCGAGACCGGCGGCCATGGCCATGGCTGCGGTCATAATCTGCTCGGTTCCGCAGCTCTCCTCGCCGCGACCGCGGTGAAGGACTGGCTCGCCGAGAACAAGGTGCCCGGCCGCGTGCGCTATTACGGCTGCCCTGCAGAGGAAGGCGGCGCGGCAAAAGCCTTCATGGTGCGCTCCGGCGCGTTCGAGGATGCCGACATCGCCATCACCTGGCATCCGCACAGCTTCTGGGAAGTCGCGGTGACGCCGTCGCTCGCCAACACGCGCGCCGACTTCATCTTCACCGGCCGCACCTCGCATGCGGCCGCCTCGCCGCATCTCGGCCGCTCCGCGCTCGACGCGGTGGAGCTGATGAATGTCGGTGTGAACTACATGCGCGAACACATGCCGAGCGACGCGCGCGTGCATTACGCGCTGCTCGACACCGGCGGCATCGCCCCCAACGTGGTGCAGGCGCATGCGCGCGTGCGCTACTCGATCCGCGCCCGTGATCTCCCCGGCATGAACGAGCTGGTCGGGCGCGTGAGCAAGATCGCGGACGGCGCGGCGTTGATGACCGAGACCAAGGTCGAGATGAAGATCATCTCCGCGGTCTCCAACATTCTGCCGAACACGCCGCTGGAGCAGGCGCTGCATCGGGTCATGGAAGAGCTTGGACCGCCGCATTTCGACGAAGCGGACAAGGGTTTTGCCAGCCAGATCCGCGCGACGCTGAGCGACAAGGATATCGAGTCGGTCTATTACGCGATCGGCATGGAGCAGACCGATCGGCCGCTGGCCGACTTCCTGGTGCCGCTCGATGCCAAGCGCAACCCGCTGGTCGGCTCGACCGACGTCGGCGACGTGAGCTGGGTGGTGCCGACCGTGCAGGTTCACGCACCCACGGTTGCAATCGGCACGCCCTTCCACACCTGGCAGGTGGTGGCGCAGGGCAAGAGCGCGCATGCGCACAAGGCCATGGTGCAGGCCGCCAAGGCGATGGCCGGCATCGGCATCAAGGCGTTGACGGACCCGGATCTGATCAAGGCCGCCAAGGCTGACCTCGCGAAGCGGACCGCCAAGACGCCTTACGTCTGTCCGCTGCCGGACCACGTCGCGCCGCCGCTCGACATGTCCGTGGCGTAGAATTTCGCCTCGATACTTCGTCTGATCCGGCGAACAAATTTTCTGCAGTGCAGCGCGGAATCTGGCGTGTTTTGATGCCGGATTGCCGAACGTATGGGCTGCGGAATATGGTTTTGCCCAACAGACAGTCAGAAGACCGTTTGCATACATACGGTCGCAGTTGACGGGCGCCCCATTCGGTGTGCCATCTACCGCCAGCCAAGCCCGGCGGTCGCCTCGGCGCGATCGCCTGCATCCATACGGGAACCAGACAGGGGGACAACCATGCTGGATAAAGAACTGCGTTCGATGATCGGTGACGTGAAGGACGGGCGGATGGATCGCCGCGCCTTCATTCAGCGCCTGGCTGCGGTGGGTCTCACCGCGCCTTTGGCCAACCAGATCCTCGCGCTTGGCGGCGTCGCCATGGCTGAAGGGGCCTCGACCTACAAGCCGACAAAGCGCGGCGGCGGTGGTGCGCTCAAGCTGTTGTGGTGGCAGGGGCCGACCCTGCTCAATCCGCATTTCGCCACCGGCACCAAGGACCAGGACGGCGCGCGCCTGTTCTACGAGCCGCTCGCCTGTTGGGATCCCGACGGCAACATGAAGCTGGTTCTCGCCGCCGAAATTCCCTCAATCCAGAACGGCGGCCTCGCCGCCGACGGCAAGTCGGTGACCTGGAAGCTCAAGCCGGGCGTCAAATGGCATGACGGCACGCCGTTCACAGCCGACGATGTCGTGTTCAACTGGGAATACGCCAAGGATCCGGCGACCTCCGCGCTGACGATCGCGACGCTCCGCGACATCACGGTCGAGAAGGTGGACGACCTCACGGTCCGCATCCTCTTCAACAAGCCGACGCCGTTCTGGGCCGACGCCTTTGTCGGGGCTCCCAATACCATCATCCCGAAACATCTGTTCAAGGACTATACGGGGTCCAAATCGCGGGATGCGCCGACCAACCTCTCGCCGGTCGGCACCGGCCCCTACAAGTTCGTCGAGTTCAAGCCGGGCGATCTCATTCGCGGCGTGATCAATCCCGACTATCACATGGCGAACCGCCCCTATTTCGATTCGATCGAGATGAAGGGCGGCGGCGATGCCGTCTCTGCCGCGCGCGCGGTGATCCAGACCGGCGAGTATGATTTCGGCTGGAACATTCAGGTCGAGGACGATGTGCTGCTGCGCCTGGAGAAGGGCGGCAAGGGAAGGACCGTCTACGCGGTCGGTGGCGACACCGAGTTCATCGCACTGAACTTCACCGATCCCAACACCGAGGTCGATGGCGAACGCTCCTCGATGAAGACCAAGCATCCGCTGTTTTCCGATCCGGCAGTTCGCAAGGCGCTCTCGCTGCTGATCGATCGCGAGTCGGTCAAGAAGGCGATCTACGGCCGCGCCGGCCGCACCACCGCCAACTTCCTCAATGGGCCGGAAAAATTCGTGTCCAAGAACACCTCGTGGGAGTTCAGCGTCGAGAAGGCCTCGAAGATGCTGGATGATGCCGGCTGGAAGCCGGGCGCCGACGGCATCCGCGAGAAGGATGGCAAGAAGCTGAAGCTCGTCTACCAGACCTCGATCAACGGCCCGCGCCAGAAGACCCAGGCGATCGTCAAGCAGGCCTGCCAGAAGGCTGGCATCGACGTCGAGCTAAAGTCGGTTGTGGCGTCCGTGTTCTTCTCCTCCGACGTCGCAAACCCCGACACCTATGCGCATTTCTACGCCGATATCGAGATGTTCCAGATCCCGCTGAGCCAGCCGGATCCGTCCCAGCACATGCGCCGCTATATGTCGACCAACGTCTCCACGAAGGAGAACAAGTGGCAGGGCACGAACTTCCCTCGCTGGGTCAACAAGGACTACGACGCGACGATCCAAGCCGCGGAAGGCGAGATGGATCCGGTCAAGCGTGCGGCTCACTATATCAAGGCCAACGATATCATGTTCCAGGACACGGTGTTCATCCCCGTGCAGCACCGCCTGAAGGTGGAGGCGGCTGCCAATAATCTGCGGCCCGTCATTTCCGGCTGGGCCAATGAATCCGACAACATCTTCGACTGGTACCGCGAGGAATGATCACGCACGCCTAGAGCGGGTCCTCCCTCATGAGTCAGTATGTCCTGCGTCGCCTCCTGATCGCGATTCCGAGCCTGCTCGGAATTTCGCTCGTGCTGTTCGTCGTGCTCGCACTCGCCCCGGGCGATCCCTTCTCGGAGCTGGCGACCAATCCAAACGTGCCGGCCGAAGTCGCTCTCGCGCTTCGGGCGAAGTTCGGCCTCGACGATCCGATCTATCTTCGCTACGTGCACTGGCTCAACGCCATGCTGCACGGCGACTGGGGTTTCTCCTTCGTCAGCCGGATGAACGTGGACACGCTCATCCTGCAGCGCCTGCCGGCTACGCTGTACGTGATCGGCTCGGCGCAGATCCTGGCACTCCTGATCGCGATCCCGGTCGGGGTCTATGCGGCGACGAAACCCTATTCTCTGTTCGACCAGGTCGCCAACACGCTCGCCTTCGTCGGCTTCTCGCTGCCGACCTTCTTCACCGGCATCCTGTTCATCCTGATCTTCTCGGTCACGCTGGACTGGCTGCCTTTCGTCTACACGACCGACATCAAGGGCACCGGCATTCGCTGGGTGCTGGAGATGATCCGTCAGGCGATCATGCCGGTCGCGGTGCTCGGCCTGTTCCAGGCGGCGTCGATGACCCGTTTCGTGCGCTCGGCGATGCTCGACGTCATCAGGCTCGATTACGTCACCACGGCGCGCGCCAAGGGTCTCGGCCAGGCCAAGGTCATCGTCAAGCACGTCATGCGCAACGCCATGATCCCGGTCGTGACGCTGATCGCGTTGCAGATGCCCGCGGTGTTCGGCGGCGCCATCGTCACCGAGCAGATATTCCGCATCCCCGGCATCGGCTCGCTGCTGATCTCCTCCATCCTTTCCAACGACACGCCGGTGGTGATGGCCGTCACCTTCGTCTTTGCGTGCCTCGTCGTGCTGTTCAATCTCATCGCGGACGTCCTTTATGGCTGGCTTGACCCTCGCATCTCCCTCCGCTGAGCGGCGCGTCTACTCGCCCTGGCGCGAGACGTGGCGGCGCTTTAGCCGCCACAGGCTTGCCGTGGTCAGCGCGTTCCTGCTTCTCGTTCTGATCCTGGCGGTGGTGGCCGGTCCCTTCGTCTGGCGGGTCAAGATCGACGACATCGATATCGTGGCGGGCATGCAGGGGCCGTCGCTGGCCCATCCCTTCGGCACCGACGATCTCGGACAGGACATCCTCGCCCGCATGATCTATGGCGGGCGGATATCGCTCGCGGTCGGCCTCGCCGCGATGCTGGTCTCGGTCTTTGTCGGCGTGCTGATCGGCTCGCTCGCCGGCATGTCGCGCGGCGCGCTCGGTCATGGGCTGATGTGGCTCACCGATCTGTTTTTGTCGTTGCCGCAATTGCCGCTGCTGCTGCTGCTGATTTATCTCTTCCGCGACGGGCTGAAGGCCGCGTTCGGTCCCGAGGGCGGCATTTTCATCCTGATCGTGCTCGTGATCGGCGGCTTGCGCTGGATGCCGGTCGCGCGCCTCGTTCGCGCGCAATTCCTGTCGATCCGCGAGAAGGAGTTCGTCGAGGCTGCGCGCGCGCTCGGAGCGAGCCCGGTGCGGCAGGTGGTGCGCCATATCCTGCCCAATGCGCTCGGCCCCGTGATCATCGCCGGCACCATCGACGTCGCCGCCGCCATCATCGCGGAATCGACGCTGTCCTTCCTCGGTCTCGGATTTCCACCGGATACGCCGACCTGGGGCCGGCTGCTCTATGATGCCAAGGACTTCCTCGACATCGGCCCGCATTGGGCCCTGTTTCCGGGCGGCGCGATCTTCATCGCGGTGGTCGCCATCAACTTCATCGGCGACGGCCTGCGTGACGCGCTCGATGCGCGACGGGTGATCTGATGGCGCCGCTGCTCGAGATCAAGGGACTGAAAACCCACTTCTCCACCGACGACGGCATCCTCCAGGCCGTCGACGGCGTCGACATCTCCATCAACCGAGGCGAGACGCTCTGCGTCGTCGGCGAATCCGGCTGCGGCAAGACGGTCACCGCGATGTCGATCCTCAAGCTGATCGCGATGCCGCCGGGCCGTATCGCGGCGGGCGAGATCATCTTCGAGGGCCGCGATCTGGTGCCGCTGACGAGCAACCAGCTCGACGAGATCCGCGCCAAGGAGATCGGCTTCATCTTCCAGGAGCCGATGACCTCGCTCAACCCGGTCCTGACGATCGGCGAGCAGATCGCCGAGAGCCTGCGCCGCCACGAGAACGTCACCAGAAAGCAAGCGCTTGAGCGCACCATCGAGATGTTGAAACTGGTGCAGATCCCGAACGCCGAAGGCCGCGTGCACAACTATCCGCACCAGTTCTCCGGCGGCATGCGCCAGCGCGTGATGATCGCGATGGCGCTCGCCTGCAAGCCGAAGCTGATCATCGCCGACGAGCCCACCACCGCGCTCGACGTCACCATCCAGGCGCAGATCCTCGACCTGCTCCAGGACATGAAGGAGCGCTTCGGCATGGCGGTGATGCTGATCACCCATGCGATGGGCGTGGTCGCCGAGACCGCGCAGCGGGTCGTCGTGATGTATGCCGGCAAGGTGGTGGAGGAGGCTGATGTCGACGACCTCTTCAGCAATCCCGGCCATCCCTATACACAAGGACTTATCCGCTCGATCCCGCGCATCGATCTCGCTGCCGAGCACAAGATGCGGCTCGAATCGATCCCCGGCTCGGTGCCGATCCTGATCAATCCGCCGGTCGGTTGCCGCTTCGCCCCGCGTTGTCGCCACGCCATGAGCGTCTGCACGGAGAAGGAGCCGCTGCTGCGCCAGATCGCGCCCGGCCACCGCATGGCCTGTCATTTGGGAGATGCGCAGTTGGAAGGTGCAGCATGAGCGAACCCTTGCTGCGCGTCAGCGGCCTGAAGAAATATTTTCCCGTGCTCGGCGGCCTGTTGTCGCGCCAGGTCGGCAGCGTTTACGCCGTCGATGGAGTCTCGTTCTCGGTCAACCGTGGCGAAACGCTCGGTCTGGTCGGCGAATCCGGCTGCGGCAAGTCGACGACGGGACGTTGCGTGCTGCGCCTGATCGAGCCGACCGACGGCGAGGTCGTGTTCGACGGGCAGGACGTGCGCGAGCTCAGCGGCACCGATTTGCGCGCGATGCGGCGGAACATGCAGCTCGTGTTCCAGGACCCGTTCGCCTCGCTCAACCCGCGCATGACGATCGGCGCGATCCTCGGCGAAGCCTTGATCATCCACAAGCTTGGGTCATCGGCGAAGGAGCGCGAGGAACGTATCGCGAGCCTGCTCGTGAAGGTCGGCCTCAAGGCCGAGCATATGCGCCGCTACCCGCACGAATTCTCCGGCGGCCAGCGCCAGCGTATCGTGATCGCGCGTGCGCTCGCGGTCGAGCCGAAGCTGATCGTCTGCGACGAGCCGGTGTCCGCGCTCGACGTCTCGATCCAGGCCCAGGTCATCAACCTGCTGGAAGATCTCCAGGCCGAGCTGAACCTCACCTATCTCTTCGTCGCGCACGATTTGTCGGTGGTCGAGCACATCTCCGATCGCGTCGCGGTGATGTATCTCGGCCGTATCGTCGAGCTCGCCAAGGCCAGCGACCTCTACCGCAACCCGCAGCATCCCTACACCAGGGCGCTATTATCAGCGGTGCCGGTGCCTGATCCAAAACTCAAGCGTGAGCGCATTCGCCTCAAGGGCGACGTGCCGAGCCCGATGAAGCCGCCGTCGGGCTGCCACTTCCATACCCGCTGTCCCATCGCCCAGCCGCGCTGCTCGGAAAGCGCGCCGGAGTTGAAGGAAGGCGCCGGCGGGCATTTCGTGGCGTGCCATCTCGCCTGAGGGAGAGGGGTACGGCAGATATCGCTTGACGCGGCGTTCATTCGCTTCGCCCAGTGAGCGGTCGCTTCCCGTCACGCGCTCTTCGCGGGCCAGGGCACAACCTGTCCCGACATCACCAGCCGGTCCCGGCCGCTGTCCTTTGCGGCATAGAGCGCGCGATCGGAGGCGGCGACCAGCGTGCTACTGTCCGTCGTGTTTTGGGACGGAAGGCTCGTCGCGGCGCCAACGCTTGCAGTCACCAGGCGGGAGGGCGGATTTTGCGCATGCAGCATGGCGAGATCGTGCAGCGCCTGGCGTATCCCTTCGCCGACCTCGGCGCAGCCCTCCGGACCGGTGTTCGGCAATAGCACGGCGAATTCCTCGCCGCCGTAGCGCGCCACGAGGTCGGCCGGGCGCCTGGCTTGGGCGGACAGAATCCGGCCCAGCGCACGCAGGCAACCATCGCCCGCCAAATGCCCGTAATGGTCGTTGAACTTCTTGAAATGATCGACGTCGATCAGCAGAAGCGAGAGCTGCGTGCCGTCGCGCCGGGCACGCGCCCATTCCTCCGCGAGGCGCTCGTCGAACGCGCGCCGGTTGGCGAGTCCGGTCAGGCCGTCGGTCGTTGCAAGCGAAGCGAGCTTGTCCTGAAGGTCCTTCTGTTCGGTCATGTCGCGCACGACCGCGACGACGCCGTCGATCTCGCCGCTGTCCGACGCCAGGGTCACGTGCAGCGCCGCCTCGACCCAGACCTCGCCCTTGTCGCGATGGCGCTGGCGATAGACGAACCTCGCCTCCTCGGCCTCGCCATTCTTCAGCGCGGCAATGGCCTGCTCGACGCGTTCCATATCGTCGGCGTGAATGCCGGCGAGGGCGGACGTGGCCAGCAGTTCGTCGGCGGACCAGCCGGTGATGCGCACGCACGAGGGCGAGACGTAGAGCAGCCGATTATCCAGCCCGATCCGGGTCACCATGTCGCTGGATTGCTCGGCCAATAGGCGGAAATTTGCTTCCTTGGCGACGAGGGCCTGGGCCATGCGCTGACGCTGCATGAGCTGACGGACCAGGTGGGAGCCGATCACCGCGATCAGCAGCACGAGGCCGACGACGAAGGTCGTGCGCATGGCCGCCGCGCGCCGCCAGGGCGCCAGCACGTCGTCCTGCGACTTGCTCGCGAGTGCCATCAGGGGATAGCGGGTGCTGCGCTGGTAGTAGCTCAACCGCTGCACGCCATCGAGCGGCGACTTGAAATAGTAGACTGCCGCGGCGGGCCGGCTGTCCCAACCCTTAAACAAGGGCGTACTCGACAGATCGCGTCCGACAAAGGCGCCGCTCTCGTCGCGGCTGCGCGCCAGCATGATGCCGCTAGTGTTGAGCAGCGACGCCGAGCCGTTCTGACCGATGTCGAACCGCTCGTAGAACTTGACGAAATAGCTGACGTCGATCGTGAGCAGGGCAACGCCGGCGAAGCCGCCGTCAGCATCGTTGATCCGGCGGGACGCGGTGATGATCCATTGGCCCCCGGCGCGGCTCTTGACAGGGCGTCCGATCAGCGTGCCTTTGTCCTGGGAGTCGCGATGGTGCTGAAAATATTCGCGGTCGCTGTTGTTGAGCTTGGAGAAGTCGACGTGTTCGGTCGTGGCAAGCCATCGCCCGGTCGCGTCGTAGACGAAGATGCCACGGATGCGGTCCGATGATTTGCGTGTCGGCAGATAGGCCTGAAGCTTGGCAATCGTGTCCGGACCCGTCCCGTCGATTTCGAGCCGATGGACCAGCCCGATGAGGACCGTATCGACAAGCTCGAACGTGTCGTCCGCATGCTGGACCAGCGAATGCGCGAGATTGGCGACGTCGATCTCGGCGTTTCTGAGTTCGGTGTTGCGCGTTTCCCATTCGCGCCAGCCGCTCAAGCCCAGGATGGCGAAGCAGGTCAGCACGACAAAACCCGCCGCCCAGTGCGGGAGGCGCGTCTTTCCGAGTTCGCGGCCCGTGGTCATCAGGCTTGCTCCGTTTTCGGCGCAAACCTCTCATTTTGGCCTTAACGGCCTGTTGCAACATCCGCGCGGATTGTGCGAACTTCGTATTCGGCCGGAAGACATCATCGATGTTCGACGGGTTATCGTCGGAGGATGTTAACCACGTAACTTCGCGCGCAGGCTGCGGCTGGCGGGGTCGCCTCACTCAGCCAGCGTGAAGCCGACGCGCAGAGTCACTTGATAGTGCCGCACAGCGCCATTCTCGATGTGCCCGCGCGTCTGCACCACCTCGAACCATTTCATCTCGCGAATGGTCTTGGCGGCGCGGCTGATCGCGTTCTTGATCGCATCCTCGATCGAGGTCTCGGACGATCCGACCAGTTCCAGGATCTTGTAGACGTGATCCTTCTCGCTCGTGGGCATGGTTGAGTCCTCCGTTGGTTGCGCTGCGGCAGGCCCGGATATGTCTGTCGCGGACAGTCGGCGCTCGCGAGACGTCCGGCCCAAGTGTGAACGGATGTCGG
>NZ_JADPJG010000012.1:225404-288521 GCF_023073335.1 Bradyrhizobium sp. 21 | reverse complement strand
CCCCGGCGAGCGCCTGCCGCTCGCCTGCCGGACGGTGTCCATAGGCGGGTGTCATTTTTGTAAGTGCACGAAAATGTGGGTCGTGTGTGCGGGCGGCGCTGCCGAATGGGCGCATGGTCGCGGGGCAGCTCTTGCCCGTTCCGATGCGAGCGAGCTAACCTTGGCCATTCCTCCGGCATCTTCGAAGTGCGGTGATGATCGAGCGTTGGACGATGAGCGCTCTGGCTGCGATCGGTCTCTGCGTCGTGCCTGCGCCGGACATCGCGCAGGACGATCTCGATGGTGCGCTGGCGAGCATGTCGCTGCAGGTGACGACCGATCCCTCCACCATCGCGTGCCGCCGGCTGGAGACGATCAATCCGGCTTCGCTCGTGTTCCTTCCGCTGCGCCGAACCTTCAACGAGGATTTTGACGAGCATCCGCTGACGAACGGACGCTGGGTGCCGCATTACGCCGGCGGCGCGGCGTGGCCGGAGGCGCGCTATTGGGGCGGCGATGGCTCCGACTTCAAGCGCAAGACCAGCGCCAATGGCGAGCAGCAGATCTATGTCGATCCGCGCTATGCAGGGCGCGCCGCGGCGCCGCTCGGGCTCGATCCGTTCAAGGTCAAGGACGGCGTGCTGTCGATCGTCGCCAGCCGCACGCCGCCGGAATTGAAGCCGGCGCTGTTCAACAACGAGTACATCTCAGGGATCCTGACCACCCAGGGCACGTTCGCGCAAAAGCACGGCTATTTCGAAATCCGCGCCAAGGTACCGGTGGGGCATGCGGTGTGGCCGGCGTTCTGGATGCTGGCCGATGACGGCGGCTGGCCGCCGGAGGTCGACGTGCTGGAGGGGCGCGGCGAAAAGCCGGGCGATCTGGTGATGACGACGCATTGGCGGATTCCCTCGACCCAGAAGATCCAGTCCTGCGGCTTCGACTTCGCGGTCGGCGACGCCTCGAGCACATTCCACACTTACGGTGTGCTGTGGGAGGAAGATCGCCTGGTCTATTTCATCGACCGCAGGCCGGTGTCCGACATCAAGGTGCCGATCGGCTTCGACGATCCCATGTACATGATCGTCAATCTCGCGATCGGATCGAAATTCTTTCTCGGCGTAGGTCCCGTGGACGCGGAATCGCCCCCGAGCGTCGCGTTCGAGATCGACCGGATTTCCGCCTATCAGAATCGATATGCAGCAGGCGCGGAGATAGCGATGGCAATCGATGTCTCGCGGCGCGATCTTGCCAAGCTCGCGGGCCTCGCCGCGCTTGGCGCGGCGGCAAGAGTGAGTGCTGCGGAGAATGAAGGGGGCGCATTGGCCGACCGCCATGCGCCCGCGCCTTTCCCGAAGGATTTTCTCTGGGGCACGGCAACCTCATCCTATCAGATCGAAGGCGCCGTCGACGAGGATGGCCGCGGCAAGTCGATCTGGGATACCTTTAGCCACACGCCCGGCAAGATCGAGGACGGCACCACCGGCGACCGCGCCAACGAGCACTATCATCGCTACAAGGAGGACGTCGCGCTGATCAAAGCGCTCGGCGTCAAGGCCTATCGCTTCTCGATCGCGTGGCCGCGCGTGTTTCCGGAAGGAACGGGCCAGTCCAATCCCAAGGGGCTAGACTTCTACAATCGCCTCGTCGACGAGCTGCTCGCGAATGGCATCGAGCCCTATGCTACGCTCTATCACTGGGATCTGCCGCAATCGCTGCAGGACCGCGTCGGCGGCTGGCAGTCGAGCGACACCTCAAAAGCCTTTGCCGACTACGCCGGATACGTCGCCGCGCGCCTGACTGATCGGGTGAAGAACATCTTCACCGTGAACGAGGTCGGCCGCTTCCTGAATTTCGGCTATGGCTGGGGCATCGACGCCCCCGGCCTCAGGCTGTCGACCGCGCAGCTCAACTAGGCCCGTCATCACGTCGCGCTGGGGCATGGGTTGGCGGTGCAGGCGATCCGCGCGTCGGGGCGTGCCGGAACCCGTGTGGGTGCGGCCGAGAACATCGCCGCCTGCGTGCCGGCGATCGCCACGCCCGAAAACATCCGCGCCGCCGAGATCGCGACGCGCGAGCTCAATGCCGGTTTCCTCGGCGTGGTGCTGGAGGGCAAATATACCGACGGTTTTCTCGCCTATGCGGGCGCGGACGCGCCGAAATTCACGTCTGAGGAATTGAAGATCATCGGCACGCCGAACGATTTCGTCGGCCTCAACATCTACGCGCCGCAATATTACGTCACCGCCTCCGACCGCGCGCCCGGCTTCCACGTGCTGCCGTTCCCGACCTCGTTCCCGCACATGTTCGGAATGGCTCCGCGTCGGTCCCGAGGTGATCTACTGGGCCCCGCGCATTGCCGCAAATATCTGGGACATCGAGAATATCTATATCAGCGAGAACGGTACCTCGTCCGAGGACAAGATCGCCGCCGACGGACAGGTCTACGACCTCGATCGCATCATGTTCCTGCGCAACTATTTGACCCAGATGCAGCGCGCGATCACCGAGGGCGTCCCGATCCGCGGCTATTTCCTGTGGAGCCTGATGGACAATTTCGAGTGGATTTTTGGCTACGGCAAGCGGTTTGGCCTCTACCGGGTCGACTTCGAGACGCAAGCAAGGGTGCCGAAGCTGAGCGCCGCGTTCTATCGGGATGTGGTGGCAAGAAATGCGATCGGGATATGAGCGCGAGAGGTCGCCCTACGGATCCAGCTCCGTATCCCAGTAGAGATAATCCAGCCAGCTCTCATGCAGATAGTTCGGCGGGAACAGGCGGCCGTTGCGGTGGAGCTGGTGCACGGTCGGGGCGAAGGCATGCTGGCGCGGAAACATCTTGGCCTGCACCGGCGTGAGATTGCCTTTGCGCAGATTACAGGGCGAACACGCCGCGACCACGTTCTCCCAGGTTGTCTGCCCGCCCTTGCTGCGCGGGATGATGTGGTCGAAGGTGAGGTCTTCGGGCGAGCCGCAATATTGGCAGGCGAAACGATCGCGCAGGAAGACGTTGAATCGTGTGAAGGCGGGATGGGTGGTCGGCTTGACGAAGGATTTGAGCGAGACGACGCTCGGCAGCTGCATTTGCAGCGTGGGGCTATGAACCGCCTGATCGTAATGCGCGACGATGTTGACGCGATCGAGAAACACCGCCTTGATCGCGTCCTGCCACGACCAGAGAGACAGCGGGTAGTAACTCAGCGGCCGGAAGTCCGCATTCAGGACCAGCACCGGCCAACTGCCTTGCGAGACATGTGCGTTCAAGTAACGCTCCCGGCCTCCATGTACGCTGCGAAGCAGCACGTACTGACATACTACATGCAGCGTGACGGGATTGTGAAGCCCGTTGAGCGACTTATTCGGGCGCGAGCAATGCGGCTACGGGGTGGCAAAGCGCTCAAAACGCCGTGATTTGGGGCCGGGCGACGCCGGGAGGCAGCGTCGACCTGACAGCGCATCGGCCTTGCCCGCGCAACTACTCCCGCACCCGTTCCAGCTTCTGCAGGCACCGCGTCGCGCGGACCGCGGCCGGCATCTCCTCGCCCGGAAAGCTGGTCTCCCAGTTGGTGACGCCGACCTCACCGACATAGATGTCGCCTCTGGAGTCCAGCGCGATACCGTGTGGCGCCAGAAACTTCCCGCTCGCAACGCCCGGCCCTTCCTCGCCGCCCAGCCGCGCGATGCGCTTTCCCTTGGCGTCCACGATCGAGAGCCGCGGGCCGAGATTGGGAACGTCGCGGTTGATCGCGAGGCCGGGGCCGAGCTCGCCGATCACGAAGGTCGGGCTCTTGCCGCCGCCGCAACAGCAGAGCGCACAGGGCCGGTGCAGGTTGTTCCACTGCGTCTCGTATCGGCCCTCGCCGTCGAACACCTGCACCCGGTGATTCTCGCGGTCGGCGACATAGACAAAACCGTCGGCGTCCGTGGCGATATTGTGCACGATGTTGAACTGACCGGGATCGGTGCCCGGCTCGCCCCAGCTCTTCATCAGCTTGCCGTCGGGCGTGAACTTGTGCACGCGGGCATTGCCATAGCCGTCGGAGACGTAGATTTCGCCCTTCGGCGACAGCGCGGTGTGGGTGCAGCGATGGAAGGGATCGCCGCTCATGAACGGGGACGGTTTCTCGGGGATGCCGATCGTCAGCAGCACCTTGCCGTCGGTGGTGCATTTGCGCACGGTGTGGTCGCCGTCGTCGGTGCAATAGAGATTATCGTCGGCGTCGATGTGCAGGCCATGGGCGCGCGAGAACAGGCCTTCGCCAAAACTGCGGAGAAAATTGCCCTCGCGGTCGAGCACGACCATCGGATGGGCACCGCGGTTGAAGACGTAGACGCGGTCCTTGCTGTCGACGGCGACCGAGGCGACGTCGGTCAGCGTCCAACCGTCCGGCAGCTTCGCGAAATTTTCGACGACGCGGTAGCGGTGCTCGCCGGTGCCCAGAATGGCTGGCATTGGTTTTTCCTTCTTGTTCGGTTCAGCGGCGGGCGGTCGTCTCCACACTGTCATTGCCAGCGCAGCGACGCAATCCAGACCGTCTCCGCGGAAAGATTCTGGATTGCTTCGCTGCGCCGGCAATGACGCGGCTCAATCCGCGCCCACCTCACGTCTCCAGCATCCCTTCCTCGATTGCCTTGATCTGGAGCGCGAGATATTTCGAATTGATCCGGCACTGGGCGAGGCTGCCGGCGATGAACCAGAGGCCGGGCTGCTTGGTGCGCGCGTACATGTTGCGCAGCTCGAGGCCGTCGCCAAAGCCCCAGACCGGCCCGACGCGGTTGGCCACGCCGTCGCCGAACAGCTTTCGCACCAGATAATCCTGCGGCTTGTAGCCGGTCGAGAGCACGATGAGATCGGCGGGACTGATCGTGCCATCCTTCATCCGCGCGCCTTCGGCGACGAAACCCTCGATGTCGGCAAACTGCTCGAGCTTGATCGCGCCTTCGGCGATGAGGTTGGAGCAGCCGACATTGAAATAATAACCGCCGCCTCGCGTGAGGTATTTGAACTGCCAGCCGGTGCCGGCCTCGCCAAAATCGAGCTTGAAGCCGACGCGCCGCAATCCGTCGAGCAGCTCCTTGTCGAGCTCCTTGGACCGCTCCGTCAGCATCACATGGGTCTTCTTCGCCAGCGGCGTCGGCATCGAGGTCGCGATCAAATCGTTGTCTTCGAGCGTACCCTCATTGTAGATCGCATAGGCTAGTTGGGCCGACGGCTCGATATTGGTGACCAGGGTCGGCGACCGCTGCACCAGCGTCACCTCCGCGCCGCTCGAGTGGAGGTCCTGCGCGATGTCGTGGCCGCTATTGCCGGTGCCGATGACGATAGCGCGCCTGCCTGTCCAGGTCTCGCCGTCCTCGTAGCGGCTCGAATGCAGCAGCGTGCCCTTGAAATTCTCCAGGGTCGGAATGTCAGGCACATGTGCGATGCCGCTGACGCCGGTCGCCATCACCACATGGCGCGGATGCATGATGTGCCTGCTTCCGTCGGCGCGCCGCAGCGTCACTGTCCAGTGGTCCTTCGCGTCGTCGTAGGCGCCGCCTGCGAATTCGGTGCCGGTCCAGAAATTCAGCTCCATCGCATCGACATAGGCTTCGAACCAATTGGCGAGCTTGTCCTTGGGGATATAGACCGGCCAGTTCGGTGGAAACGGCATGTAGGGCAAATGATTGACCTGCACCTGGTTATGAAGGGTCAGCGCGTGATAGCGCTTGCGCCAATTGTCGCCGATCCGGCTCTCGCGATCGACGATCAGGGTGTCGATTTTCAACTGCTTCAGCCGTGCCGCGATGGCGAGCCCGGCCTGGCCGCCGCCGACCACCAGCACGGCGGGATCGCGATCGGTGTAGTGGCGCGAGGCGTTGCGCAGGTCGAGCCAGTTCGGCCCGCGGAAGTCGCGCGAATAGGCCTGGCCACGCGGGCGCGAGATGCCGAGCTGTTCCTCGAAACCTTTCAATTCGTCGAGCGCGGTCAGCAGCGTCCACGCCTTCAACCGCTCGCCGTCGGCGGCATCGGGAACAAGCCGTAGGATGCCGCTGCCGCGGCCGAGCGCGGTCTCGAAATCGAAGATGGCCTCGATAGTGTTGGTGCCGGCGCGCGTGATCCAGCGTGGTGGCGCGCGGTTGGGTGCGATCTTGAAATTGCTCGGCGCGGCCTGGGGCGCGAACACAGTCAGCGCTTGCGCGATCGCATCGCGGCCTGTGATTGTTTGCAGGTTCCAGCTCAGCGCCAGCACATCGCGCCAATAGCTGTCCGCGAGAAAGAGTCTGTCCAGCGCGGCGGCCTCGCCCAGGGTGCGCGCGAACTGATCAAGCCAAGCCTGCGCAGATGCAGAAATGTCCTTGGTCTTGTCGAGCATGCGCGGCCTCTTGCCGTCTTCGCGGCGTTTCCTCTGAGGTCGACGCTATACTGGATCAGCCTACGCCAAAAGCGGTTTACCCGAGCAGTGAAAGCATGTGGCCCTGCTCAGGCGGAATACGGCCCTTCAGCGTGTCGAGGTAGACCTGCCGCACCGCGTCAGGACCGCGGCTTTCCACCACGGTCAGCCATCTCTCCAGCAGCGGCGCAAAGCCGGACCATGCCGCGCCAAAGCGCTGCTCGATGCCGCCCGGGCCCCATTCCTTGGCGCGCTTGCGGATCTAGTCGGGCGCGAAGAACCAGCGCGGTTTTGCGCCGGGCATCTCGCCCTCGTCGGCATCGGTGGCGCGATGCGTCAATCCGACGCGTGCCGAGCATTTCATCTGGTCACCAAAATGCCGGTGCAGCGTGGCGCGTAGCGCGCTGTTGCCGGCCATGTCGACAAAGGCTGCGGGAACGTCCGGCGGCAGCGACGTCACGCGGTCATAGGTGACGATTTCGTCATAACAGCCGAGCGACGTCACGAAACCCGCGTTCCCAGCCGATGTCAGCCCGATCACCTTGCGGCCGCGCGTGCGCAGGAGATGAGCAAGCCCGAACGCGGTCTTGCTCGAGGCGCTCGACAACAGCACGGCGCGCGCGCCGAAATCGTCGTTCTCGGCGAGAAAGTCATCGACCAGGAACGACAGCATGAACAGCGGCCGCAGCAGCGCCTGGTAGTCGCCTTGCCGTCCGGCGTAAGCGGGATCGCCCGTGACGCGCGCGTAGGCATTGTAGACCGGCGCCACGCCTTGCCGGTGCGCGGCACCGTCGCGCAAGCCGCGCTTGCTGATTTCGGCGGCCTCGATGACGAGATGCGTCGCCATCGGAAAGTATCCAAACAGCCGCTCGCCCACGGCAACGTTCGGATGCCTGGACGCGATCACCTCGCCAAAGCCCCATACCGGAATGTTGCCAAAACCTTGATTGCCAGAGCCTTGACTGCCAAAGGCTTGATTGTCAGAACCTTGCGGCGCGGGAAAAAGCTGCCAGTATTTCAGCTCGTCGCCCAGCACCGCGTAGGTGATGTTATTGGCGGTGAAGGCGAAGCGGTCGACTTTCACGAGCAGGGCGTCAGGCGGTAGCCCGTCGGCTGCGGGAAGCGCGGTTGCGACCAGTTTGCATTGGGCGAGGTCATCTTTCGCGACGACGAAGTCGATCGATGTCATGACTTTGATCCGGGCTCGGTCCACGCCGGCATCTCATCATTCACCGAGAATGCTTTTGCAACAGCAACATAGTTTTAAACGTTGTTTTGCTGTTGCGACCTGACTGCACAAGGAAGGCCCCGCCTCGTCGGGGCCTTCCTGCAGTCCTGATATTCGCCGCTTGCGTAGAGGCGAGTCGTTCGGGACGTAGTGTTGCTACCTGGTCCTTGTGCCCGCGCCGTACAGTTCCCGCTCACGCCCGATATCGTCGGGAGACAGCGGCGGGCTTGCGGCATCGAAGCCGCTCCAGCCGGACTTTTGCCAAGCGGTGCTGCGATCCTGCAGGTTCACGGACCTCTCCTGTAGAAGGGCGTCGAAGCGTGCGCGGTCCTGATCGGCGACCCTCGCCGAGACCAGGGTTCCGCCACGACGGACGCCCTCGGCATAGCGCGACGCATCGTCCTTCGACATGCCGGCTTCGGTCAACGCGCCGACAATGCCGCCCGTTGCGGCGCCGGCCGCGGCGCCAACTGCCGTTGAAGCCAGCCACCCCGCAGCGACGACCGGGCCGAGGCCCGGAATAGCCAGCAATCCGAGTCCTGCGAGCAGGCCCGCCGCGCTTCCGAGGCCAGCGCCGATGCCGGCGCCCGTGCCAGCGCCTTCGGCACGATCGTCGACACCGTCGCGATCGCGATCGACCTTGCCGGTCGATGAGCCGTACCAATTGTCGGAATTGTTCGCGACGATGCTGATGTCGGAATGCGGCACGCCAGCGGCCTCGAGACGGCTGACCGCACGTTCCGCATCCGAATAATTGTCATAGAGTCGAGAAATGGTGGTCGTCATGTTTCATCCTCCTGCTTATTTGGCGGGGTTCACGTTGCCCTGGAAGTCCACGCTCACGTCCGCTTTGGTCCCGGCCTTGTCGGCCTTGCCGCGCCAGACGCCGTTGTCGTCTTTTTGCAGGCCGGAAACGTTGGAATATCCGGCCGACTCGATCTTCGACTTCGCCTGGCCCTCGGTGAAGCTGTTGCGGCCCGCGACCGGTGCCTTCGAGTTGTTGTGATCAGAGCTGTTGACCGCGTTGTTGCCCGGCCCGCTTTGCGCCGGCTGCGACTGTGCGCTTGCGGGTACAGATCCGAGCAGCAAGAGAGCTGCGGCGATCGTGGTTAGACGTGACATGGTTTGTCCTCCGGCTGTTGATTGTGCCGGTCGACAACAGACGAGATTCAAATTGGTTGCTCGGCCCCGGCGATCAAAGCGCGCGTGAACAATGTGCTTCGCGCATTGAAAGTTGCGCCCTGCGTGAGGTTCACGTCGCGCTATCTATCGCTTGGTCTCTACTCGGTTTTGAATTCGCTCCGCGCG
This sequence comes from Bradyrhizobium sp. 21, assembly GCF_023073335.1. GTDB lineage: Bacteria > Pseudomonadota > Alphaproteobacteria > Rhizobiales > Xanthobacteraceae > Bradyrhizobium. The sequence continues at coordinate 279,635 of NZ_JADPJG010000012.1, read as the reverse complement.
AATACCGCGCAACGCCCGGGCACGGAGACGCTTAGGAACAATCGGCAGTATTCTTCGTTCAGGCATCTTCGCGCTTGTGGCGACGATGATAGGCCGAAGATGATCGTCCTAGGTCATGCCGGCCCAATACGGCTCCCGCAGCTTGCGCTTGAAGATCTTTCCCGTTGCCTCGCGCGGCAGCGTGTCGCGGAATTCGACGTTCTTCGGCACCTTGAAATTGGCCAGTCGCTCGCGCAGGAACGTTTGGACCGCGGCGGCCGAGAGTTCAGTACCGGGCTCGGGCTCGACAAAGGCGCACAGCCGCTCGCCAAATTCCGCGTCGGGAATGCCGAACACGGCGCAGTCGCGCACGCCGGGCATTCCAATCAGGACGTTCTCGATCTCGGCGGGGTAGATGTTGACTCCACCGGAGATCACCATGTCGCGCTTGCGGTCGCACAGGAACAAATAGCCGTCCTCGTCGAGATAGCCGACGTCGCCGACGCTGACGAGACCGTCGCGGCCGGCCTCGGCGCGAGCCTCGGCCTTGCCGTGGTAGTCGAAATCCGGCACCGAGGCCTGCCGCATGTAGATCTCACCGGGTTCGTTGACGCCGCATGGGCTGCCGTCGGCACGGAAGATTTTGACGACGCCGCCCTCGATGGCGCGGCCGACGGTGCCGGGCTTCTTCAGCGCCTCCCCGGCGGAATGCCACACCGGAATCCCCGTCTCGGTCGAGCCGAAATATTCGTTGATGACGGGCCCCCACCAATCGATCATCGCCTTCTTCACGTCGGGCGGGCAGGGCGCCGCGCCATGAACGACGAAGCGCAGCGAAGACAGATCGTAGCGGCGCTTGACCTCGGCGGGCAGCCGCAGCAGCCGCACGAACATCGTCGGCACCATATGCATGTGCGTGACGTGGTGGCGCTCGACCAGTTGCAGCAGCTCTTCCGGATCGAACCGGGGTTCGAGCACGATGGTGCAGCCACAGCGATAGGCCAGCATGCCGTAGGAGTGCGGGGCGGAGTGATACATCGGGCCGTTCATCAGCACGACCTGGTTCTCGTTCGGCTTGATGCCATAGGCGATCGCTCCGACGCGCTCGGAAGCGGCGATCTGCTCAGGCGCCATCGGCATGCGCCGCACGCCTTTCGGCATGCCCGTCGTGCCCGACGTGTAGAACATCGGCGCGCCGCGGCGCGGCGGCTGCGCGAGTTCCGCCTGGCTGTCGCGCCATCTGTCCCAGTCGGTCAGTCCGTCCGGAACCTCTGTGCGTTCGGCCGGGATGTCGAATGCCGTGGCGATCTCGGGCGGCGTCGGCACGACCATGAGCGCCAGGCCGTCGGGCAGGCCGTCGCTGATCTGCGGCAGCAAATCGGCGTGGCAGATCAGGATGTCGGCGCCGCTGTCGGCCAGGATATAGCGGACTTCGGCGGCCTTCAGGTGCCAGTTGATCGGCACCACCGGTCTGCCCAGCGTGGCGGAAGCCGCGACCACCTCGAACAGCGCGAAATCGTTGCGCAGCATCATGGCGACCGGCGTGCCCTCGCGCTCGCCGAGCGCGCCAATTCCGCCCGCGGCCCGTCTGACCCGCGCATGGAGTTCGGGAGTGTCGACTTGGCGTTGGCCGCTGATGATCATGGGGCGTCTTTCATGCTTGCCGTCGCGGATGGATGTGTTGTCGCCATCGTTCGTACTAGCGGTCGTCCAGCACGTCGCCGAAACTCACCCAGCTCTTGCCGTTGAAGCGGCGGAGCTGAAGCTGCTGGAACGGCAGATAGTCGTCAGGGCCCGTCGAGACCGACATGCCCGGCAGCAGCAGCGGCAGCTTGACGTCCTTGAGCGAAGCCGCCTGGCGCATGATGTTGTCCCGGCTGACATCGTCCTTGCACGCCCTGAGCACCGTCATCAGCAGCGTGGCATAATGGTAGCCCGCGGCGTAGTTGGAATTGGAGAGGTCCGCGGCCGGCATGTACTGCTTCATGAACGCGAAATACTCCTTCACGCCGGGATCGGGGGCCCATTGCGGATCCATCGTGTCCTTCTGGTTGCTCGACGAGATCAGGCCGATCGCGTTGTCCAGCCCCGCCGGTTCCAGGAACGAGATCGAGGAGGCCGAGGTGGGCACGAAGAACAGCTCCGGCTTCCAGCCGATCTCGGCCACACCCTTGACCATTTGCGAGGTGAACTTGCCGAGCACGACGCCAAACAGCACGTTGGCGCCCGAGGCCTTCAAGGTCGAGAGCTGCGAGCTGATCGTCGGCGCGCTGGTTTCGTAGCTCGCTTCCGCGATGATCATGCCGGCCGCCTTGGCCCCGAGCGCACGCTTGAAGCCCGCGACATAGTCGCGGCCGAAATCGTCGTTCTGCGACAGGATCGCGATCCTGGCATCGGGCTTGGTCTGCAAAATGTATTTGGCATAGACCGCGCCCTCGGATTCGTAGGCCGCCATGCCCGGCATCGTCCACGGGTTCTTCTGCGGATCGGCCCATTTGGTGGCGCCCGAGAGCACGAACAGCTGCGGCACCTTCTTGGCGTTGAGGTAACGCTGCACGGCGCTGTTGGTGGCGGTGCCGAGCGAGCCGAACATCATCAGCACCTCCTCCTGCTCGACCAGCTTGCGGGTCTGCTCGACCGTCTTTGGCGGCGAGTAGGCGTCGTCCAGCGTGATGAACCTGACCTTGCGGCCGTTGATGCCGCCTTCGGCATTGACCTTCTCGAAGAATGCTTCTTGGGTGCGTCCGATCGCGCCGAAGCCCGATGCCGGACCGCTGTAGGGCAGGGTCTGTCCGATGCGGATCTCGTCGCTGCCTTCGGCATGGGCGCGGCCCGCGGCGAGCGTCAGCAACGACATGCCGATCAGTGCGGCTGCCAGCTTCATGGTGTCCTCCCGTTCTTCTTGTCGGTCCGAGACGTCAGGCGCTGGCGCGGACCAGCAAATCCTGTCGTGCCTGGTCGAACTCCCGCTTCATCCGTTCGACGAGTTCGGCCACCGGCGGCGCGTCGGCGATCTGGCCGATGCCCTGGCCTGAGCCCCAGATGTCGCGCCACGCCTTGGATTTCATGTTGCCGCCGGAGCCGAAGTTCATCTTCGTCTTGTCGGCGACCGGCAGATTATCCGGATCGAGCCCGGCGGCGGCGATCGACGGCCCAAGATAGTTGCCGTGCACGCCGGTGAACAGATTCGTGTAGACGATGTCGTGGGCCGCATGCTGCACCAGCGCGCTCTTGTAGTCATCGGCGGCGTTGGCCTCCGCGGTCGCGATGAAGCGGGTGCCGATATAGGCGAGATCGGCGCCGAGCGTCACGGCGGAGGCGACGCCGAAGCCGTCGCCGATCGCGCCCGACAGCAGGATCGTGCCCTTGAACCATTGCTTGACCTCGCGCACCAGCGCGAATGGCGACAACGTGCCGGCATGGCCGCCGGCGCCGGCGCACACCAGGATCAGCCCGTCGACGCCTTGCTCGGCGGCCTTGCGCGCATGCTTGACGTTGACGACGTCGTGGAACACCAGCCCGCCATAGGAATGCGCGGCCTCGACGATCTCGGCGGGCGGCCGCAGCGAGGTGATGATGATGGGCGCCCTGTGCTTCACACAGGTTTCCATGTCCTTCATCAGCCGGTCGTTGGAGGCGTGGCAGATCTGGTTGACCGCGTAAGGCGCGACCTTCTTGCCGGGATTGCGTGACTTATACTCGCCGAGCTCGTCCTCGATGCGGCTCAGCCACTCGTCGAGCTTTTCCACCGGACGGGCGTTGAGCGCCGGAAACGAGCCGACGACACCGGCCTTGCACTGGGCGATCACCAGTTCCGGTCCGGAGACGAGGAAGAGCGGCGAGCCGACCACGGGCAGCTCGAGCGTATCCTTCAAGAGAGCGGGCAGCGCCATGATGTCCTCCCGGAAACGCGCCCCGCCGGCAGGCGGATGACGAGGCGTTTCCCTGTTGATTGTCGCGCGGGCGGCTTTTCCCCCCGAGTTTATTTGACGTCACTATACGGCTTGGACAGCGGACCCGGATGGTTCAATATTGAACGCGTGACCTTTCAGATTTGAACAGGGGCTGGGCGTGGATTGGGACCTTTGCAAGACCTTCGTCGCGGTCGCCGATACCGGCAGCTTCACCGCGGCTGCACGCCGCCTGCACAGCAGCCATCCGACCGTCAGCCGCAAAATCGCGGCGCTGGAAGCCCAGCTCGGCACGCGACTGGTGGCGCGCGCCGCCGACGGCTTGGCGCTGACCGCGGATGGACGGACGCTACGCGAGCACGCCGAAGCCATGGCAGCGGCGGCGCTGCGGGCGGAGACGGCGGTCTCGGCCGGAGGGCACAAGGCGCGCGGCACCGTCAAGCTGTCGATCGGCGCGACGCTGGCCTCGCATTGGCTGATGCCGCGCCTGCCGTCCTTCCTGCGCGCACATGATCACATCCAGCTCGAGATCGTCACCCATCCGTTTCCGGCGAGCGTGCGCCGGCGCGAGGCTGACGTGGTGCTGCGGCCCTTCGACAGCGGCGAGGAAAACCTGGTCGGCCGCAAGATCGGTCGCCTTGGCACCGGATTCTATGCCTCGCGCGACTATGCCGCCGGGCCCCTGCCGGAACGGCGCGGCGACTGGAAGGGACACAGCGTCATCGGTTTCGCCGACCAGGCGTCCAATGTGCAGCTCGCGCGCTGGAGCGACGTCGTCACGCGTCAGGCCAGGGTGGTGATGCGCTGCTCGTCCCAGGGCGACATGCTGTCGGCGGTCCGCGCCGGGATCGGTATCTCCGCGCTGTCGTGCTTCGTCGCGGAAAGCTATCCCGATCTCGTCCGCGTCGCGCCGCAGAAGCTTACCAGCGTGGCGGACCTGTGGCTGCTCGCCCATCCCGACCTCGTCGAACTCCCGGCGGTGCGCGCGGTGGTCGATTTCGTCGCCGAATGCGCCCGCGCCGACCGTGCGAAATTACGGGGCTAGGCTGATCCTGAGATCACGCCCTCGCGCTTCTTCACCGCACGGTAATAGCTCCACCACAGGTGCGCCGCCGCGCCGCGCAGGGGACGCCAGGGTTCGGCGAGCGGCGCCATCTGCTTCTCCGTCGGCCGGGCTGGCAGCCCGAGCCCGATGCGGATGCCCTCCTGCACGGCGAGATCGCCGGCCGGCCAGGCATCGCCATGGCCGAGACAAAACAGCAGATAGACGTCCGCGGTCCAGGGCCCGATGCCGGGCAGCGAGATCAGCGTGTGATGCGCGGCGTCGGCATCCTCTTCGGCCAGCACCTCGAGGTTCAGCCGCTGCGCACTGATCTCGCGCGCGAGATGTTTCAGCGTCTTGATCTTGGCGGCGGACAGGCCGAGCCGCCCCAGCCGGTCGGTGCGGGCGCGGCGGACCGCCACATGGTCGAATGGATCGAAGGCTGTGGACAGCCGCCCCCAGATCGCCGCCGCGCTCGCAGTCGACAGCTGCTGCCCGCAGACGATATGCGCCAGCCCGGCAAAACCCTGCTCCCGCCGCCGCAACGCCGGCATGCCCGCGATCGCAAGCACGGGCTTCAGGCGCGGATCGCGCTTGATCAGCGCCTGGACGGCCTCTTCGAGATCGGACTGGGTTTCGAGGTGGATGGTCATGGCCTGCTCAACTCGTCATGCGCGGGGCTTGCCGTCTCTGCTAATGCTACGCTGGTCCGATACCCAAAAGCCCGTCGAAGCCTTCGGCGCAGGCGGGACCCGCGCATCCATCTCCTATCGTAACAGAGTCGTGGAAGATGGATCGCGGTCAAGCCCGGCCACGACAAGTGTTGCGAGAATCGATGCCACCCGTTTTCCGATTTGCCCCGAGCCCGAACGGCCACCTGCATCTCGGCCACGCCTATTCCGCGCTGCTCAATTTCGACCGCGCGCGCGAGACCGGCGGGCGGCTGCTGCTGCGGATCGAGGACATCGATGCGACGCGCTGCCGGACGGAATATGAGACGGCAATCTACGAGGATCTCGCCTGGCTCGGGATCGCCTGGGAGACGCCGGTGCGGCGGCAATCGGAGCATTTTGGCGAATATCGCGCGGCGCTGGACAGGCTCTCGGCGCTCGGCCTGGTCTATCCCGCCTTCGAAAGTCGCGCCGAGATCGCAAGGCTGATTGCGGCGCGTGAAGCGGACGGGCCATGGCCGCGCGATCCTGATGGTGCGCCGCTTTATCCCGGCGACGCCAGATCACTGTCCGCCGAGGAGCGCGAGCGGCTCATCGTGTCAGGCGCACCCTATGCGCTCCGGCTCGACATGGCGGCCGCCTGCGGGCGGCCCGCCGGCCTGACCTGGAACGAACTGGGCGAGGGGGGCGATGGTGAGCGCGGCATCGTCCCGGCGCGGCCGGAGGCCTGGGGCGACGTCATCCTGGCCCGCAAGGAGATCCCGACCAGCTACCATCTGTCCGTGGTCGTCGACGACGCGCTCCAGGGCGTCAGCGAGATCGTGCGCGGCCACGACCTGTTTTACGCCACTGCGGTGCACCGCCTGCTGCAGGTCCTGCTCGGCCTGCCCGCGCCGGTCTACCGCCACCACCCGCTGATTCGCGATGAGGCCGGGCGGAAGCTGTCGAAATCGAGCCGCTCGACCGGTCTGCGCGAGTTGCGCGCGGCGGGCGTCGCACCGGCAGCCATCCGTCAGCTGGTGGGATTAGGCTAAGTTTCTCTGGGGTTTAGCCAAACACCGCCGTGACTCGGCCCTGCCCTCCGTGGCATGCTTGCTGGCAGCCGGGGTTCAAAGGGATACATGGCGGCGAAACCGCGCTCAGCGCGCACGATACGCACATTCAGGCTGCAGTCGCCTCAGAAGCGCACAACGGCGGCTGCCAAGGTGCGCAAGCGCAGCGCAAAGGCCGCCATGCCGGACGTGGTCCAGGCGGCGCTCGCTGCCTTTGCCCACGAGGTCCGTACCCCCCTGACCGGCATTCTGGCGATCAGCGACCTGCTCGCGACCTCCGATCTCGGTGAACGGGAACGGCGCTGGGCCGACACCATCAAGGCCGGTGCCGAGCATCTGGCGAGCCTTGCCACCCTGTTCGTGGACGCCGCCCGGACGGGTAACGGTGGAAGCACACTGCGGCAGGACCTGTTCGACCTGCAGGCGCTGGCGCGCAGAGCAGGCGATTCGCTGGCCGGTCGCGCCGCAGCCAAGGGTCTCCAGGCCCAGGTCGAGATATCCGAAAAGCTTCCCGGACTGGTCGTGGGCGATCCTGTCCGCCTGCGCGCCGCGCTCGAAAACCTGATCGACAACGCCGTGAAGTTTACCGACCAAGGCGGCGTGGCGCTTGCGGTCGTGCCTTGGCGTCCCGCCAAGGACAGGGGCAAGGCGAAAGACAAGGCGAAAGACAAGGCAAAGGGCAAAGGCAGGATCGGCGTCGCCTTCTCGGTCTCCGACAGCGGCATCGGCCTGACCATGGCGGAGATCAATCGCCTGTTCCGTCCGTTCACCCAGGCCAATGTCACCATTGCCTCGCGTTTCGGCGGAGCCGGCCTCGGGCTGTCCTCGGTCAAGCAACTGGCGCGCGCCATGGGCGGCGACATCTCCGTCGCCCCGCGCCGCGGCGGCGGCGCCACCTTCACCCTGACAGTGTCACTGGATGCCACGGGGGCCGGCAAGTCCCGCAAGTCGAAGGGCGAAGCCGAGGCGGATGCGGTCGCGGCGCTGCGCGTGCTCAGCGTCGAAGACAATCCGTTCGGCCGCGTCGTGCTCAACACCATACTGACCGAGCTCGGCCATCATGCCGAGTTCATCGGACGCGGCGAGGACGCGGTGAACCGGCTGGCGCAGGGCGCGTTCGACGCCGTGCTGATGGATATGGTGCTTCCCGGCATCAATGGCGTGGAAGCGATCCGGCGGATCCGCACCATGGCGACGCCGCTGGCTCAGATCCCCATCATCGGGGTCTCCGGCCGCGGCGAGGACGAGGCGGCCTCGCGGGAGGCCGGCGCCGACGCCTTCCTCCTCAAGCCTGTGTCCCCGCGGGATCTAGCGACTGCGCTGCTTGAAGCGACACGCCGTGAGGAAGCCGCGACTTGATGATCGCGGCGTTGAGCTCGCCGCCGTAAACGAAGATCGCGGCGATGAAGTACAGGAACACCAGCGCGATGATCACCGAGGCGAGCCCCGCATACATCGTCACATAGTTGTTGGCGAAGCGCGCCAGATATTGCCCGAACACGATGCCCGAGATCAGCGACGCCACGATGGTGAAGATGATGCCAGGCAGGATCTGGAGGAAGCCGCGCCGTCCCGCCGGCAGCCAGGCATGCAGGATGATCAGCGCCACGATCAGAGCGGCGATGGTGATGCCGTAGCGCAGCCAGGTGAGGATGCTTTCGTTGGACTCGACGAACAGCGGAATGTGGCGCCGCGCCGCTTCGATGAGGAGCGGGCCGAGCACGATCAGGAACGCCATGGCGAGCGCGGTGAAAGCCGCGATCAGCGTGTAGCCGATCGACTCCAGCCGCAGCCAGTACCAGCGCCGCATCTCGACCACCGCATAGGCGCGGTTGAGTGCGACCCGCAGCGCCTCGACGCCATTCGAGGCGAAATAGACCGACAGCACCGCGCCGACGGTCAGCACGCCGGTGCGGGTGGTGGTCAGGACATCGTGCACCTCGCCCGAAATCGAATCGGAGACCTGCTTTGGCCAGACCTCGAGCATGAGGCTGGCGGCCTGGTCGGCCAGTTCCTTGGAGCCGAAGAAGCCGGCGAGCGAGGTCAGCACGATCAGGAACGGGAACAGCGCCATCAGCGTCGACAGCGCGATATGGCTCGCGATCGCCCAGCCGTCGTCCGCCAGGAACGTGTAAAACGCGTCCATCACGACGATATAGGTGGTGCGGATTGCCTTCACCGCGCCACCTACACCGCTGTCGCCGCTCCCTCGCCCCGCTTGCGGGAAGAGGGTTGCGGTGAGGGGGACTCTCCGCGGTGACGGTGACAGAGAGATTCGCGGAGAGAATCCCTCGCCCGGAATCCGCGCTGCGCGCGCATACCGGCCTCTCCCCGCAGGCGGGGAGAGGCGAAGAAGACGGGTGGCACGCGCAAATCGAAAATCATCCTGCTAGCTTCTGATATTATTGGCTTGAAAGCCAGATCGGGAACGCCATGGCGGACCCGCGCTCACAGTGTTATCTACCCCAAATGGCATCTCTCCTGAGTACCTTCATTCTGCCTGTGGCAGCCGGCGCCGTGGCGTTGGTGCTGCTGCTCGGTCTCATCAACATGATGCGCGGCGGCTCGCCCAACACCTCGCAGAAGCTGATGCGCTGGCGCGTGCTGCTTCAGTTCGTGGCGATCGTCATCGCCATGGTCGCGGTCTGGGCGATGGGGCGTTAAATGGTCACGTTGAACCGCATCTATACGAAGACAGGTGACGACGGCACGACAGCGCTCGGCTCCGGCGAACGGCGTCCGAAATACGATCTGCGCATCGCGGCCTATGGCACGGTCGACGAGACCAATGCCGCGGTCGGAGTCGTTCGTCTGTACACAAAGGGCGCGTCCGAGCTCGATGCTATGCTGGGCCGGATCCAGAACGATCTGTTCGATCTCGGCGCCGACCTCGCGGTGCCCGAGCGTGAGGGGAAAGCCGAGCGGCTGCGGGTGGTGGCGAGCCAGGTCGAGCGGTTGGAGCGCGAGATCGACGCGCTCAACGACAAGCTCGCGCCGCTCACCTCCTTCGTGCTGCCGGGCGGCACTCCGGCCGCCGCTTATCTCCATGTTGCCCGCACGATTTGCCGCAGGGCGGAACGCATGATGGTGGAACTGGCGGCCCGTCCCGGCGAGCCGGTTGGAGCTGCTGGCATCCAATATATGAACCGCCTGTCGGATTTCCTGTTCGTGGCCAGCCGCGCCGCCAACCATAACGGCGCCGGCGACGTGCTCTGGGTTCCGGGCCAGAACCGCTGACCCAAAATCGCCGGCCCAAATAGCCGCCCATTGAGCAGCGCATTTCTAAGGTCTAAAATGGGGTCCTTCGCGCGTTGACCGGGCCGGATCAGGCCTTTAGGTTCCGCGCCAGTTGATAATCCCCTCCCAGATTGAGTGAAAGAGGATCGATGAAGGTCTTGGTGCCGGTAAAGCGGGTGGTCGATTACAACGTCAAGGTCCGCGTCAAGAGCGATGGATCGGGCGTTGAACTCGCCAACGTCAAAATGTCGATGAACCCGTTCGACGAAATCGCGGTCGAGGAAGCGTTGCGCCTGAAGGAAGCCGGCAAGGCGACCGAAGTCGTGGTGGTCTCCATTGGGGCGGCGCAGGCGTCGGAGACGATCCGCACCGGTCTCGCCATGGGCGCCGACCGCGGCATCCTGGTGAAGGCCGACGGCATCGTCGAGCCGCTCGCCGTCGCCAAGATCCTCAAGAAGATCGCTGACGAAGAGCAGCCGGGCCTGATCATTCTCGGCAAGCAGGCGATCGACGACGACAGCAATCAGACCGGCCAGATGCTGGCTGCGCTGCTCGGCTGGTCGCAGGCGACCTTCGCCTCGAAGCTCGAGGTCGACGGAAGCGACTTCAAGGTCACCCGCGAAGTCGACGGCGGCTTGCAGACCGTGAAGCTGAAGGGACCGGCGATCGTCACCACCGATTTGCGTCTCAACGAGCCGCGCTACGCGTCGCTGCCCAACATCATGAAGGCCAAGAAGAAGCCGATCGCGGACAAGAGCGTCGCCGATTACGGCGTCGATATCACCGCGCGTCTCGAAGTTCTGAAGACGACGGAGCCCTCGGGCCGTAAGGCTGGCGTCAAGGTCAAGGACGTCGCCGAGCTGGTGTCGAAGCTCAAGAACGAAGCCGGGGTGCTCTGATGACGACGCTGTTGATTGCCGAACACGAACACGAGGTCCTCAAGGACTCCACCAACAAGGCGCTGACCGCGGCTTCCCAACTCGGCGGTGACGTCCACGTGCTGGTTGCCGGCGGCGGACAGGGCACCAAGGCTGCGGCCGAGGCGGCCTCGAAGCTCAGCGGCGTTGCCAAGGTGCTCGTCGCCGAGGGCGACCTCTACGCGCACGATCTCGCCGAGCCGCTGGCCGCGCTGATCGTCTCGCTCGCGGCGTCCTATGACGCGATCGTCGCGCCTGCCACCTCGCGCTTCAAGAACGTGATGCCGCGTGTCGCAGCCCTGCTCGACGTCATGCAGGTTTCGGAGATCACCAAGGTGGTCGCGCCCGACACCTATGAGCGTCCGATCTATGCCGGCAACGCCATCCAGACGGTGAAGTCCAAGGACGCCAAGAAGGTCATCACGGTCCGTACCTCGACCTTCGCCGCAGCCGGTGAAGGCGGCAGCGCATCGGTCGAGAGCGTCGCAGCGGCCGCCGATCCGGGCCTGTCGTCCTTCGTCGGCGAGGAGGTCGCCAAGAGCGACCGTCCCGAGCTGACCTCGGCCAAGATCATCGTCTCCGGTGGCCGTGCCATGCAGAGCCGCGAGAACTTCGCAAAGTATATCGAGCCGCTCGCCGACAAGCTCGGCGCCGGCGTCGGCGCCTCGCGCGCCGCCGTGGATGCCGGCTATGCGCCTAACGACTGGCAGGTCGGCCAGACCGGCAAGGTCGTGGCCCCCGAACTCTATGTCGCGGTCGGTATTTCCGGCGCGATCCAGCATCTGGCCGGCATGAAGGACTCCAAGGTGATCGTCGCGATCAACAAGGACGAGGACGCGCCGATCTTCCAGGTTGCCGATTACGGTCTGGTCGCCGACCTCTACCAGGCGGTTCCGGAGCTGACGGCCGAACTCGGCAAGCTCGGCAAGTAAAAGGCGTTAAAACACCGGCCGGAGGTATAAACTCCGGCCGGTGTTGCTTTTTGAGGCGTTTTCTTTGGCGTGGGGCACGCCTTCGAAGCGATCCAATCTAGGTTTCGAGCCGGGATTCTGATTAGATCAAGCTTCTGATTAAATCAGACCTCCCGGCTCAGGGAATCAAGGCAGGCGCGACATGCGCGCCGTTCCGGTGGATGACATTATGGCGGCAGTAATCAAGAAGGTCGGCGTGATCGGCGCGGGGCAGATGGGCAATGGCATCGCGCATGTCGCTGCGCTGGCCGGCTTCGACGTGGTGCTCAACGACATTTCGGCCGACCGCCTCAAGTCGGGGATGGCTACCATCAACGGCAATCTGGCACGCCAGGTCTCCAAGAAAGGCGTCAGCGAGGACGACAAGGCCAAGGCGGTGGGGCGCATCAAGCTCGCTGAAAAGCTCGACGACCTCGCCGATTGCGATCTCGTGATCGAGACCGCGGTCGAGAAGGAAGAGGTCAAGCGCAAGATCTTCCACGAACTCTGCGCGGTGTTGAAGCCGGAGGCGATCGTCGCCTCCGATACCTCCTCGATCTCGATCACGCGGCTTGCCGCGGCGACCGACCGGCCCGAGCGCTTCATCGGCATTCACTTCATGAATCCGGTGCCGCTGATGGAGCTGGTGGAGCTGATCCGCGGCATCGCCACCGACGACCAGACCTTCGAGGCGTCCAAGGAATTCGTCGCCAAGCTTGGCAAGCAGGTCGCGGTCTCCGAGGATTTCCCGGCCTTCATCGTCAACCGCATCCTGCTGCCGATGATCAACGAGGCGATCTACACGCTGTACGAAGGCGTCGGCAACGTCGAGGCGATCGACGCGGCGATGAAGCTCGGGGCGCACCATCCGATGGGCCCGCTGGAGCTCGCCGATTTCATCGGCCTCGATACCTGTCTCTCCATCATGCAGGTGCTGCATGAGGGCCTCGCCGACTCCAAATATCGTCCGTGCCCGCTGCTGGTGAAATACGTCGAAGCCGGCTGGCTCGGCCGCAAGACCCAGCGCGGCTTCTACGACTACCGCGGCGCCAAGCCGGTTCCGACAAGGTAACGTCGTAGGGTGGGTTAGCCGTGCGACTGCGCGAAGCGCAGTTCGCGGGGCGTAACCCACCACTTCTCTCTCCGTGTGGACAGCAAAGAGGTGGATTACGCCTTCGGCTAATCCACCCTACGGCATCTTGTGTCTGGATATATCCGAGCCCCAAAACCGTCCAAAATCTCCACCTCCCATTAACCTCACGGCCCTAGGTTACGGCCGGTACAAGGGTTTGCGTAATGGACATGATGGCGATGGTCAGCAGCATGCTGGCCTCTCAGCAAGGCGCGCTGCAGTCGAATATCTCGGCGACGCTGATGAAGCAGAACGCGGATGCGGAGAAATCCACCGTCCTGACGCTGCTCGGCGCCGGTCAGCCCTCGCTCGCCAATGTCGGCGCTGGCGTCGGCGGCAACCTCAATATCACCGCCTGAACTCCTAGAACGCCGCAGCGGCCTTGCCTGTCGCCGCCCGGATCAGCTTGAGCGCGTCCTCGCTCGCCCACTCCGCCGGTCCCGCGATCGTGGCGATCTCGCAGCCCTGCGGGTCGACCAGTACCGAGGTGGGCATGCCCAAGGCTCGGCCTATCGCCTTAAGATCCTGAAAAACCTTGGCTTTCTGATCGGTATAATAGCCGAGTCGGGTCAGGCTGGCCTCTTTCAGAAAAATCTTGGGCTTCTCGGAGTCGCGGGTGTCGATGTTGATCGCCACCACCTCGAAATTCGGGCCCGAAAGCTTGCCCTGAAGCTCGTCCAGCGCCGGCATCTCCTTGCGGCAGGGCACGCACCAGGTGGCCCAGAGGTTCACCAGCAGTGTCTTGCCGCGAAAATCCGACAGCTTCTTCGGCTTGCCGTCGGCGTCCTCGAAGGCGAGGTCCGGCAGCTTCAACGGCGCGCTCGCCATGGTCAGGGCCGCCACCTCGCCATGGGCGAGGGGGGCGATCCGCGAGGCCGTTGCCACGGCCGCCCGGCAGACCGGATCGCCGGATGGGGCCCTGCTCAGGCCCAGCCCGTACAACGCGGCAAAGCCAGCCAGGCCCCCGACCACCACGGTGGCGATGACGACGGGGATCCTGCGCGTGGCCGATCGCGCTTTCCTCTGGTCGAGCATGTCGTTGGAGTCGAGCATATCGTTTGTCATCCGGTCGCAGATATGGCTATCAGAGGCCTCTTAATACGGTTGGTCGAGGCCAGCAAACGTGCGGTGGCGACAGGCAAGGCGTGAGCAGGGGATCATGAGCAACAAGATGTGGGGCGGCCGGTTCTCGGAACGTCCCGACGAGATCATGGAAGAGATCAACGTCTCCATCGACGTCGATCGTCACCTCTTTTCCCAGGACATTGCCGCGTCCAAGGCCCACGCCGCGATGCTTGCCGCACAGGGCATCATCACGGCCTCTGATGCGAAAAATATCGGCAAGGGTCTAGACACGATTTTGTCAGAGATCGGCAAGGGCGCCTTCACGTTCAAGCGCGCGCTCGAGGACATTCACATGAATGTCGAGAGCCGCCTGTCCGAACTGATTGGCCCGGCCGCCGGCCGCCTCCACACCGCGCGTTCCCGCAACGACCAGGTCGCGACCGATTTTCGTCTCTATGTGCGTGACGTTCTCGATGAGACCGACGCGGCGCTCGCCGCATTTCAGCAGGCGCTGGTGGAGCGCGCGCTGGAGCATGCCGGAACGGTCATGCCCGGCTTCACGCATCTGCAGACGGCGCAGCCGGTCACCTTCGGCCATCATCTGCTTGCCTATGTCGAGATGGCCGCGCGCGATCGCGGCCGTTTCCAGGACGCGCGCAAGCGGCTGAACGAATCTCCGCTCGGTGCTGCGGCGCTGGCCGGCACCTCATTCCCGATCGACCGCCACGCCACCGCGAAGGCGCTTCTCTTCGATCGTCCCATGGCGAACTCGCTCGATGCGGTCTCCGACCGCGATTTCGTGCTGGAGACGCTGGCGGCGGCCTCGATCTGCGCCGTGCACATGTCGCGCTTTGCCGAGGAAATCGTGATCTGGACCTCGCCGCTGGTTGGCCTCATCCGCCTCAGCGACAAGTTCACCACGGGATCCTCGATCATGCCGCAGAAGCGGAATCCTGACGCCGCCGAGCTGGTGCGCGCCAAGACCGGCCGCGTCATCGGTGCGCTCAACGGTCTCCTGATCGTGATGAAGGGTCTGCCGCTCGCCTATCAAAAGGACATGCAGGAGGACAAGCAGGGCGCGATGGAAGGCTTCGCGGCGCTGTCGCTCGCGATCCGCGCCATGACCGGCATGGTCCGCGATCTCGTCCCCGATGAAGCCAAGATGAAGGCGGCCGCGGGCGAAGGCTATGCCACCGCAACCGACCTCGCCGACTGGCTGGTGCGGACGCTGAAGATGCCGTTCCGCGATGCCCACCACGTCACCGGCCGTATCGTCGCCAAGGCCGCCGAGGGCAGCGTGGCGCTGCACGATCTGCCGCTCAAGGAGATGCAGGCGATCGAGCCCAAGATCACGAAGGACGCGCTCGGCGTGCTCTCGGTCGAATCGTCGGTGAAGAGCCGGACCAGCTTTGGCGGCACCGCACCGAAGAACGTGGCGAGCCAGGCCAAGGCTTGGCTGAAGCGGTTGGAAAAAGAGCGAAAATTGGGCTGAGGGGCAAAATTTCGCTTATGTTTCATGGTCATCCGGCTCTCGCCAGAGCGCGCCAATCTCTGTATGGTGCGCCGCGCGTAGTGGGGATTTCGTCGTGACGTCAAAGTTTCGCCCGGCCGGCTCGGGGTGGGCCATCATTGTCTTGAGCCTAACGGCGCTCGCGCTTGCCGGCTGCGGCCGCAAGGGCCCGCTGGATCTGCCGCCGACCGCCTCCAGCGCGTCCACGGCCAACGTCGCGCCGCCGACCGACACCGAGACCGAAGCCCAGAAGACGCCGAGCGTGTTCAATCCCACCTATGGCGCGGACGCCGCACCGGCGGCGACCAAGGGCAAAAAGAGACCGTTCATCCTCGACCCGCTCCTGGACGAAAGACCCAGCCGATAGGCTGGGGCAACTGAGCCAACGCCATGAACCATTTCGACTATCGCAACGGCGTGCTGCACGCCGAGGCGGTGAACCTGTCCGAGCTGGCCGCAACCGTCGGCACGCCGTTCTATTGCTATTCGACTGCGACGCTCGAGCGGCACTATCGGGTTTTCGCCGACGCCTTTGCCGGCGAGAAGGTGCTGGTCTGCTACGCCATGAAGGCGAACTCCAACCAGTCGGTGCTGCGCACGCTGGCCAAGCTGGGTGCCGGTGCCGACGTGGTCTCCGGCGGCGAATTGAAGCGCGCGCTGGCCGCCGGCATTCCCGCCAGCAAAATCCTGTTTTCCGGCGTCGGCAAGACGGAAGACGAACTGCGTGCCGCGCTGGCCGCCGACATCCTCTGTCTCAATGTCGAATCCGAGCCTGAGCTCGAGCTGCTGTCGCGGCTTGCGACCGAGACGGGCAAGACCGCGCGCATCTCGATCCGTGTCAATCCTGATGTCGATGCCGGCACGCATGCGAAGATCTCGACCGGCAAGTCCGAGAACAAGTTCGGCATTCCGATCGCCTATGCCCGCGAGGTCTATGCCCGTGCGGCCAAGCTTCCGGGCATCGAGGTAACCGGCACCGACGTGCATATCGGCAGCCAGATCACGGATCTCTCCAAGATGGAGACCGCGTTCCGCATCCTCTCGGAATTTGTGCAGACGCTGCGTTCCGACGGCCACAACATCTCGCATGTCGATTTCGGCGGGGGCCTCGGCATTCCATATTACATGGACCGCGAGGCGCCGCCGGCGCCCGACGCCTATGCCGCCATGGTCAAGCGCGTCAGCCACAATCTCGGCTGCACGCTGATGTTCGAGCCGGGCCGCATGATCGTCGGCAATGCCGGCATCCTCGTCGCCAAGGTCATCTATGTGAAGCACGGCGACGGCAAGAATTTCGTCATCATCGACGCCGCGATGAACGATTTGATCCGTCCAACGCTGTATGAAGCCCATCACGACATCCTGCCGGTGACGCAGCCAGCGAAGGGCGCTCCCACGATCGCGGCCGACGTCGTCGGCCCGGTCTGCGAGACCGGCGATTACCTCGCGCTCGACCGCACCCTGCCGACGCCCAAGCCCGGCGATCTCATCGCGATCATGACCGCAGGCGCTTATGGCGCCGTGCAGGCCGGCACCTACAACACCAGGCCGCTGGTGCCCGAGGTGCTGGTGAAGGGCGACCAATACGCAGTCGTGCGTCCGCGCATCGCGGTCGAGCAGCTGATCGCGATGGACACGCCGGCGCCGTGGTTGTGAGCCGCGCGATCCTCGCACGAGAATCCGCATCGGCCAGATAGCAAGGCACCGGCGAGCATGCGCTCGCCGGCGCTTGCACGCCCGTCACGGCCCGTATTTGGGCGCCGGCTTCTGGTTAAAATCGTTCTCGTCAGTGACGCAGGTGAAGTTCGCCGCATTGTTGGCGTCGCCGCTGCCATTATATTTCGCGACCTTGGGGAAGACGCAGAGCGGCCGGGTCATCTGAACCGCGGGCGGCGTATCGGCCACGAACTTCGTTGCGAGGATCGTGTCCGGCGCGACGCCGGCCTCGACCCATTTGACGAGCGGCGTGAGCGCGTCGAACGTGTTGGGACCCGGGCCGCCGGAGCAATGGTACAGCCCGGGCACCATGAACAGACGCGCGTAGCTCTGGGTCCGTCGCAGCGCCGGATTGCTGGGTCCGTTGCCATGATCGAAGAAGCCGACCGGTTGGGCCCCTTGCTGGAATCCTGGGCCCTCATTCCCCACCAGCGCCAGGAAATAGTTGATGCTGCTCTGTGACGGGATCAGCGGGTCAGCCCAGCCGTGATACATCAGGAGCTTGCCGCCATGCGCCCGGAAGTCGCCGAGATCGGTGCTGGTGGCGTTGAGTACCGCGGCAAGCTGATCATCGACCTTGTCGACGTCGCGGTGGAAATCGAAATTGGCAAAATTGGTGGCGCTTGCAGGATAGCCGAAGCTCGGGCCGAACACCCAGTAGAACAGGCCGTCGAAGGCCGGCTCGGGCAGTCGCTCCTGGAACGCGAGCCCAAGGGCGAGGATGTCGTCGGTCTCGTTGCCGCGCTCCGAGCCGGGATTGATGATCTGCCCGTTCACCGGGTCGATCGTGCCGGCGTAGTATCGCTGCATGGTCGTGACCTGATCGGAGGTCAGGCAGGCGGGCGGCGCGTTGCCACCTTTGCAGAGCAGGACCTTCGGGTCGAAATGACAATCGCGCGGATCGGTGAGGAACTGATCAGTCTTGGCGCCGCCGTCCTGGCCGACGCATTGCTTGAGCACGGCCTGGTTGATCAGCGTCATCTGGCCAGCCTGGATGAACCGGCCGGGGCTTGCATGCGTGTTCTGCCACCCATAGAGCCCCGCCATGTGCAAATGGGTGCGGTTGAATGCGGCGGCGCCGGCAAGGATGCCGTCATAATCATTGGGGAAGCGCTGCGCTTCCATCAGGGCGTTCTGGCCCCCGGTTGAGCAACCCGCAAAGTAGGCCCTTTGCGAGCGGTGGCCGTAGAATGCGTTCACGATCTCCTTGCCCCGCTCGGTCATCAGGTGGATCGCCCGATAGCCGAAATCCTTGATCCGCTCGGGATGCCCGAACAGGCCCGTCGACGGTGCCGCTGGATCGCCGAATTCGATCGCGAGCGGATTGCCCATGTTGCCGGCCGATCCGCAGAACAGCGGATTACATCCCGATGATCCGGTGCCGAGGTCGCTGTTGGTCGCGGCGAAGCCGGCCTGGATGCCGCTGGCGAGCTCGTTGTAGGTGATCACGCCTTGGAAGCCGCCGCCGCCGGTGCCAAGGAACCTGCCGTTCCACGTGCTCTCGGGCAGCCAGACCTCGATCCTGATGCTGGAATCCGAGCTGGGGATCAGCGTTGCGGTAACGCGACAGAACGCGGGAAGGCCGGTGATCGGGCTTGAGCCAGGCGGGACGAAGGTGCCGGTCGTGTTGTCGTCCGCCGAATTGATCACCGTGTGCTGCAGTTGCAAGGATCGAAGATTGGTGCACGGCGTCGCCATGGCGGGCGAGCTGCCGATTGCGACACAGGCAAATAGGGCCATGGTCGCACCGACAAGTAAGTGTCGATGACGCTTCATTCCGTCCTCCCTGATTTTTTTGCAGTCGTGTAGGGCGCACAGGATAGCCCACAACGAATACAACTCAAGGATGAAGGACGGCGTCGAGCAAAAACAGCAAGCGCGCGCCTTGGTTGTGAAAATGTGGCCCGGATTTCGCTCCGCTGCCTCCGGCCTGCGGACTGGCGCTCTTACTTCCCGCCAACCACCACGCCCGCTTTCTTCTCGATCGGCTTGATCGCCGCGGTGAAATCGGACTCGGCGCCTTCCGCGCTGATCACGGTCTCCCACAGCCGGCCGACCGCATCGGCGACCTCCATCGACAGGCCAAGCTGCTTCATCTCTTCGAGCGCCAGCCGCACGTCCTTCACCATCAGTCCGGTGGCGAAACCGAAATCGAATGTTCGCGGCAGCACCGCGCGCGGAAATTTGTCGCGGCTTGCGGTGTTCATGCCGGAGCCGGCGTTGATGACGTCGATCATCACGGCGGGATCGAGTCCGGCTTTCACGCCCATCACGACGGCTTCCGACGTTGCAACAATCGCGGTGGCGGACAAGAAGTTGTTGGCGAGCTTCATGGTCTGCGCCGCGCCGGGCTTCTCGCCGATGAAGAACACTCTTCCGATGATGTCGAGCGCGGGCTTGAGCAGCTCGAACTCGGCCTTCGGCCCCGACACCATCACCGCCAGCGTGCCCTTCTCTGCGCCGCCGACGCCGCCGGAGACGGGGCAGTCGATCTGCACGATGTCATGCTTGGCGAGCAAGCCGTGAATCTTCGCCGCCATCTGCGAGCCGACGGTGGAGAGATCGATGAAGCGTTTGACGCGGCTTCCCTCGATCACGCCGTCCGGCCCTGTCGCAACCGCGAGCGAAGCCTGCAGCGAGGGCAGGCTCGCCATGACAGTCTCGACCTGGTCGGCGACGTCCTTGGGCGATGTCGCCGCGGTGGCGCCACGCGCCACCAGTCTGTCGACGACCTCCTTGCGCGTGTCGAACACGACGAGCCGGTTGCCGGCCTCGGCCAGCCGCCGCGCCATCGGGAAGCCCATGTTTCCGAGGCCGATGAATCCGATGTCCATGGTGTTTCCTTGTTTTGGTTGTTCTTTGTTTGTCGATCGCCGCGCCACACACTCGATGTCGTCCAGGCGAAAGCCAGGACCCCTTACCCCAAGGAGCAGTCGCTACGCGCAGTCGCAACCACCAGTCTTTGCATCACATCCGCCGGTGGTTATGGGTTCTGGCCTTCGCCAGGACGACCATGGAGAGGCGTATCGCCTCCCCATTGGCAACGCGCCCCTCACGCCTTGCCGTCGATCTCCGCGAACACCTCGCGCGCGATGCGAAAGCTGTCGACCGCGGCCGGCATGCCGCCATAGATCGCGACCTGCATCAGGATCTCGCGGATCTCGTCGCGGGTGACGCCGTTGGTGAGTGCGCCCTTCAGATGCGCGCGGAATTCGTGCTGGCGGTTGAGGATCGCGATCATCGCGATGTTGAGCATGCTGCGGGTCTTGCGCGGCAGCTCGTCGCGGCCCCACACCGTGCCCCAGCAATATTCATTGAGCATCTCCTGGAACGGACGATTGAAATCGTCGACGCTCTTCAGGGCGTTGTTGACATAGGCCTCGCCCAGCACCGCTTTGCGGACTTCCAGGCCCTTGTCGTGCATCTTCTTGTCCATGGCGTTTCCTCTATATCCCTTGCGTTTTCCTTGGATGGCGGCGCGGAAATTACGGGGTTACGGCGGGCCAGTCACGTCCTCGTGTTATGCGGGAAAAGGGGTCTCTCCCGTACGGGAACGGATGCCTCAGTGCTGCCGTTGTGGTACGCTTCTCTCCCGGGCAACCTGGAGAGTTGATTGAACGGCGTCACCCCCGACCCGTCAGACCCGATCCGCGATGGCGACGCTCTGTCGCGGCTGAAGCTGGCGCAGGCCCTGCAGCGGGCCCTTTATGCCATCGCGTGGGAGCGTGCCTGGCCGGATCTGGCACGACTTCTGACCGTCGTCGGCCTGTTCCTGGTGGTGTCCTGGGCCGGCCTCTGGCTGGCGCTGCCGATCATTGCCCGCGCCATCGCTCTCGTAGTTTTCGCCGGCATCGTGATTGCCGTCCTGTTCCCGTTGATTCGCTTCCGCTGGCCGAGCCGCGAGGAGGCGCTTGCCCGGCTCGACCGCGGCTCCGGCATCCGTCATCGGCCGGCCACCACGCTGACGGACACGTTGACCTCGCAGGACCCGGTTGCGCAGGCATTGTGGCAGGCGCAGCGCGAGCGCACGCTGGCTTCGATCAAGCGCATCCGCGCCGGTCTGCCTACCCCGCGGCTCGCTCTGCATGATCCTTGGGCACTGCGCGCGCTGGTCATGGTGATGCTGGTCGCGACCTTCTTCGCCGCCGGCGACGAGGGTGCGATGCGCCTCGGCGCCGCCTTCGACTGGAACGGCGTGCTGGCGCCGACCAATGTGCGCGTCGATGCCTGGGTCACGCCGCCGCTCTACACCGGCAAGCCGCCGGTCATCCTGTCGGCCGCGAACAAGGAGGCTGCGGCGCTGCCGGCCAGCGGCCCGCTTGCCGTTCCCGCCGGCTCGACCCTGATCGTGCGCTCCTCCGGCGGCAGCCTTGATGTTGTCGTCTCCGGCGGCCTCAAGGAGGTCGCGCCCACCGAAGCCACGCCGAAGGGCACCAACGAGAAGCATTTCGCCATCACCGGTGACGGCACCGCGCATGTCCGTGCGCCTTCCGGCCAGCCGCAATGGGCGTTTGCGGCAACGCCGGACCGCGCGCCGACGATCGCGCTGGCCAAGGATCCCGAGCGCCAGGCGCGCGGCGGACTCCAGCTCTCCTACAAAATCGAAGACGATTACGGCGTCACCGGCGCCGACGCGCAAATCGGGCTGCGCCCCGCCGATGCCAAGGATGGCAAGAAGGATGGCAGCAAGGACGACACCAGGGCAGCCGCGCGGCCGCTGTTCCAGCCGCCGCAATTCCCGCTCGTGCTGCCGAATGCGCGCACCCGCAACGGCGTCGGTCAGACGGTGAAGGACCTCAGCGAGGACCCCTATGCGGGCGCCGACGTCACGCTGACGCTCTCCGCCAAGGACGAGGCCGGCAACGAGGCCAGGAGCGAGCCCTTCAACATGCGCCTGCCCGAACGGCTGTTCACCAACTCGCTCGCGCGCGCGCTGATCGAGCAGCGCCGCATCCTCGCGCTCGATGCCAACAAGAACTCGGATGTGTTCGCCGCGCTCGACGCGTTGATGATCGCGCCCGAATTGTTCACGCCGGATGCGGGCTGCTATCTCGGCCTGCGCAGCCTGGCGCTCCAGCTCGAAGCCGCCCGCACCGACGACGCGTTGCGCGAGGTGGTGGGAAGCATGTGGACGTTCGCGGTCACCATCGAGGACGACGGAGTCGCCGGCAGCGTCAACGCCGCGCTGCGCTCGGCGCAGGACGCGCTCAAGCGGGCGCTGGAACGCGGCGCCAGCGAGGAAGAGATCAAGGCGCTGACGCAAAAGCTCCGCGAGGCGATGGCCGGCAAGGTGCGCGATCTCGCCCGGCGCGCCGAGCAGAATCCGCTGGGACCCCGGCAGCCGTTCCCTGCAGAGGTTCAGCTCATCCTCGACAAGGCCGTCGAGCTGCGCCAGAAGACCCAGCATGCCACCCCCGAGCAGCTCGAAGAGCTGGCACAGCAGCAGGACGTCTTGCGCCAGCAGCTGCAGACCTATCGGAAGTCGGCGAACAGCCGGGCGAAGGGGGACGACGGGGCCAATCAGTTTACGCGGGACCGGAAATGCGGAAGCTAGCAGGCTTGCCAGTCTTGAAGGCGATGTCGATCGCCTGTCTTGCCCTCCTCCTGGGAGGCTTCCCCGCTGCCGTCTCGGCCCAGCAGGATCAGGATCCCGACGCGCTGCTCGATAGCGCGGAAAAGGCGATGCAGGATTCCGGCGATAGCCTCAGGCAGAAGGAATCCGGCAAGAGCCTGAACAATCAATCCGATGCCATTCAGAAGCTCGAGGATTACAAGCGCGCGACGGAAAAAAGCCAATCCTCCAATCGCGATCGTTCCGTCATCACGCAACGCGATCTGGACGAACTGCTGAAGCAGATCGAGAAAGCTGCCAAGGAAGGCAATAAAGAGGCGGCGCAGCGCCTGCTCGAGCAGCTCGCGCAGATCATGGAAAATCTCCAGATGGCGCAGCCCGGGCAATCCGGCGACAGCGACATGGAGCAGGCGCTCAACGAGCTCAGCGACATGATCCGCAAGCAGCAGCAATTGCGTGACAAGACTTTCAAGCAGGGTCAGGATTCCCGGCGTGAACGCTCGCGCGGCAAGCAGCAGGGCGACCAGTCGATGTCGGACCTCCAGCAGGATCAGCAGTCGCTGCGCGACCGCCTGAAGAAGCTGCAGGACGAGCTCGCCAAGCGCGGCCTCGCGCAGAAGGGGCAAAAGGGCCAGAATCAGAAGGGGCAGAAGGGTCAGCAAGGCGAGCAGGGACAGCCGGGCCAGGATGGCGATCAGGACGGTGACCAGGGCGATGACGATGGCAGTCTGGACACCGCCGACGGGGCCATGGGCGATGCCGGCTCGCAGCTCGGCGAGGGCAATTCGGACGGCGCCGTGGGCTCGCAAGGGAAAGCTCTCGATGCCTTGCGCAAGGGCGCGCAGAAGATGGCAGAGGCGATGCAACAGGGCGACGGCGACGGGCAGGGCGATGGTCCCGGCAACCGTGCCGGCCGCCAGCAGAGCGGCGGCAATCAGACCGATCCGCTGGGCCGTCCCCTTCACGGCCGCGATCTGAGCGACGACTACACGGTCAAGATCCCCGGCGAGATCGACGCCCAGCGCGTCCGCCGCATCCTCGAAGAGCTCCGCCGCCGCCTCGGCGACAGCTCGCGCCCGCAGATCGAGCTCGACTATATCGAGCGGCTGCTGAAGGATTTTTAGAGACGATCGAGCGGCTATCTCCGATGTCGTCCTGGCGAAAGCCAGGACCCATTACCCCAGGGAGGTGTTTGGCGAAGACTCGTTGCCCGGTACGCCTATCGATTTCCAGGAGGATAGACCTCGCGGTATGGGTCCTGGCTTTCGCCAGGACGACACTGGAAATTTGGCTGGCGCGGTGGCCCATGGATGGACACGCCGGGCAATCGCAATCGGCCGCTACCCCTTCTTCGCCGCCAGGGCATCCGCCACCGCCGTGCGGATGTCGGCGACCGAGAATGGCTTGGTCACGACGTCATGCACCAGCGCGTTGAGGTTCGAGGCGCGCTCGCGCTGGTCGGCAAAGCCGGTCATCAGCAGAATGGTCAGGTCGGGGAAATCGCGTGCGACCGACAACGCCAGCGCGATGCCGTCCATCACCGGCATCTGGATGTCGGTGAGCAGCAGATCGAAGCCGCCGTCCGCGCGCGTCAGGATCTCAAGCGCCTCGGCGCCGTCCTGCGCGGTGACGATCTCGTGGCCGTCCATCGCGATGGCGCGCGCCACCAGCTGGCGCATCGAATCCTCGTCGTCGGCGATCAGGATTTTCGGCATGAGACCAACCTTGGGACCAACCTCGCGACCAACTTTCCCTGCGAGACCTGCAAAATCGATTATACGCTGCCGCCGGCGATGTCGCGCCGGTTGAAGAAGCGAACGTCGATATTGCGGCCCTCCGGCGGCGGCGAGGCCAGGCGCGAGCGGAAGAAGGCGCGCTCCCCGGGCTGCAGCACGGTCTGCTCCAGAACGGTGTTCCAGGCGTAGATCTCCGCGCCTTGTGCGTTGCGCACCGCGAAGCGCAGCCTGGGAATGTCGAGCGTTTTCTTGCCCTGGCCCACGATCACGCCCTCGATCACCAGCACCTGCTTACCGTCCACAGTCTCGCTGGAGAGCTTGACGTCCTTGAAGGCCAGTCCGCGCAGGTTCACGTCGAGGCCGACCATCTTGTAGAAAGCGGCCGTCTGCGGCAGCAGCCGCACCATGTCGCCGCGCCAGATGACCAGCGCCAGCACCAGCGCGCCCATGGCGACGCAGGCGGTCGGCAGGCCGAAATGGGATTTTCGCGGCACCGCGGTGGCGACTGGACGGCTCACCCGTGCCCCGCGGCGGCTGAACAGGCCGCGGACCCAGGACTGGTGCTGCGCGCCGACGACATCATCTTCGGCGGCCCGGGCCGCCGAAGACCACTCGTCCTCGGCGTCGCTGGCCTCCTCAGCCGGCCAATCGCTGGCGATCGAGGGGCTGTCGACAACGGGCGCATCAGCGGTGCCGTCGTCCTCGGCGTAGGAGTTCCATTCCGCGGCGAGGTCGCTCTGGTCGTCGCTCTGGCCCGCCCCGGCCAGGGCCGGGACGGATGCCTCCTCGATGGCATCCTCGGCATAGGCAACCCAGGTCTCCTTGCAGCGGGAGCAGCGGACCGTCCGTCCGTTCGCCCCCAGGCTCGCAAGCTTGATCGCGTAGTATGTCGTACAATGGGGGCAGACGATATGCATGGACACGAGCCTTGATGCACGGACTGGTCTTGACGATGCCCCGGTCGGAGAGAGCCGGGCACCCCAAATGCTACAGGGCGACCGTTAACGAACCGGAAACCATAACGGTCGCACAACCCCTTGATCGCGTGTGGCGGGGCGCCGCAGCGCGGCCCCCTCTCGAACGGAGCTGAGCGTGGTTCGGTTCGAAAATGTCGGATTGCGTTACGGTCTGGGGCCCGAGGTCCTGCGCGACCTCAGCTTCCAGATCCCGGCGCATTCGTTCCAGTTTCTCACCGGCCCGTCCGGCGCCGGCAAGACTTCGCTGCTGCGCCTGTTGTTCCTCTCGCACCGGCCGACCCGGGGCCTCGTCAATCTGTTCGGCCACGACATCTCGCAGCTCGGCAAGGACGAGATCGCGGATCTGCGCAAGCGCATCGGCATCGTGCTCCAGGACTTCCGGCTGCTCGACCACATGACGACCTATGAGAACGTCGCGCTGCCGTTCCGCGTCATGGGCCGCAGTGAATCGAGCTATCGCAAAGAGGTCATCGACCTCCTGAAATGGGTCGGGCTTGGCGAGCGCATGGACGCGCTGCCGCCGATCCTGTCCGGTGGCGAGAAGCAGCGCGCCGCGATCGCGCGCGCCGTGATCTCGCGGCCGCAGCTGCTGCTGGCAGACGAGCCGACCGGCAGCGTCGATCCGACGCTCGGCCGCCGCCTGCTGCGGCTGTTCATCGAGCTCAACAAATCCGGCACCGCCGTCATCATCGCCACCCACGATATCGCCCTGATGGACCAGTACGAGGCGCGACGCTTCGTGCTGCACCAGGGACGGCTGCACGTCTATGAGTAGGCCCGACGAGCGCGGCGTGCTGGTCGATCTCGGACAGGAGCGTCCGCAGCTTCCGGCCAGGGCGCGCAACATGTCGCCGATCGTCCCGCGCGCCTCGATCCACGGCCGCGCGCTGGTCGCCGTCGTCGCCATCATGACCTTCCTGGCGTCGATGACGACGGGCGCGGTCTTGCTGGTGAGCGCCTCCGCCGCCGAATGGCAGTCGGACGTTGCCAGCGAAATCACCATCCAGGTTCGGCCGCAGACCGGTCGCGATCTCGACCGCGACACCGCGGCGGTGACCGAAGCCATGCGCGCGCAGGCCGGCATCGTCGAGGTCAAGCCGTTCACCAAGGACGAGAGCGGCAAGCTGCTCGAGCCCTGGCTCGGCACCGGCCTGTCGATGGACGATCTGCCGGTGCCGCGCATGATCATCGCGCGCGTGCAACCCGGCACGCCGCTCGATCTCGGCGCCTTGCGCGCCCGCGTGATGCAGGCGGCGCCAAGCGCCAGCGTCGACGATCATCGCGCCTGGATCGAGCGCATGCGCTCGATGACCAACGCCACCGTTCTCGCCGGCCTCGGCATCCTCGCGCTCGTCATCATCGCGACCATCATCTCGGTCTCGTTCGCGACCCGTGGCGCCATGGCGGCGAACCGTCCGATCGTCGAGGTCCTGCATTTCGTCGGTGCCGGCGACCGCTACATCGCCAACCGCTTCCTGCGGCATTTCCTCAGGCTGGGCCTGGAGGGCGGCGTGATCGGCGGCGGCGCCGCCATGCTGGTGTTCGGCTTCTCCGAGTCGATCGCCGGGTGGTTTTCCGGCACCCCCGTCGGCGACCAGTTCGCCGCGCTGCTCGGCACCTTCTCGCTGCGGCCGTCGGGCTACATCGTGCTCGCGGTGCAGGCGGTGCTGATCGGCGCCATCACCGCGGTGGCCTCGCGCCAGACCCTGTTCGCGACGCTGAATGATGTCGATTGAGTCCGATAAACCGGACTCCACTTCGCCTCAAAACGTCCTAAAATCATCCAGGGAAGGGATCACCGACATCGCATGACCTCGCCGACCGACGATCGATCGCCGAAACTGCCGCGCGGCTGGCCGCGCGCGGCATTGATGTCGACGATTGCGTTCGCCTTCGTCGGCGCGGCGGCGGGCTTCATCGCGTTCCTGTCGCAATTGCACGGCGCCGAGATCGCGCCGGACCGCAAGGCGGACGGCATCGTGGTCCTGACCGGCGGCTCCTCGCGGGTGTCGGATGCGATGGAGCTGCTCGCTGCCGGTTACGGCAGGCGCCTCCTGATCTCCGGCGTGCACCCGACCTCGACGGCGAGCGACATTTCCCGGACGTTGCCGGAGAGCCAGTCCTTCATGCATTGTTGCGTCGATCTCGACCGCACCGCGGTCTCGACCCGCGGCAACGCCGCCGAGGCGCGGCGCTGGGCGCAGGGACGCGGCTTCAAATCGCTGATCGTGGTCACCTCGAACTATCACATGCCGCGCGCGCTGGTGGAATTCTCGCATGCGATGCCGGAGACGAATCTGATCCCGTTTGCGGTGGTCGGCGACAAATGGCGCGAGGAGCCGTGGTGGACCTCGGCCTCCACACTGCGGCTGCTGCTGTCGGAATATGTCAAGTACATCGCGGCCGAGCTCAGGGTGCGGCTGGAGGATTTCGGGATTGACCTTTCGCCCGAGATGTCGGAGCAGCCTCCCGGGCTGCAGCCGAAGCGGCCCGCCACCGCACAGGCCAATTGATCGGCTACTGATCGGCAATTGATCGGATCCTCGATGTTCTTGATTTTCCTGCGATCGCTCGTGTTCAACGTGCTGTTCTACACCGTGCTGGTGTGCCTCGCGATCGTGGCGCTGCCGACCTTCGCATTGCCGCCGCGCGCCATGCTCACGGTCGCGCAATGGTGGGCGAAGGCGACGCTGTTCCTGATGCGCGTGGTCTGCAATATCAAGGTCGAATTCCGGGGCGTCGAGAAGATCCCGCAGGGACCACTGGTGATCGCCGCAAAACACCAGTCGTTCTGGGAGACGTTCGTCTTGCCGGGTTTTTTCAACCGTCCGATCTTCATCCTCAAGCGTCAGCTCATGCAGATCCCGGTGTTCGGCCAGTTCCTGGTCAAGACCGGGATGATCGCGATCGACCGCAACGCCGGCGTCAAGGCGCTGCTGGACATGACGCGGCGGGCGCGCGAGGCGGTGCGCAGCGGCGCGCAGCTCGTGATCTTTCCCGAAGGCACGCGCCGCGCACCGGGCGCGCCACCGGACTACAAGACCGGCTTTGCACAAATCTATTCGTCCTGCGGCGCGCCGTGCCTGCCGATCGCGCTCAATTCCGGCCTGTTCTGGCCGCGCCGCACCTTCATGCGCTATCCAGGAACGCTTGTGGTGGAGTTCCTCGATCCGCTGCCGCCGGGCCTGGCGAAGGATGAATTTCTCGCCCGCGTGCAAACGGCGATCGAAGACGCGACCGGCCGCCTCGTCGAAGCCGGCCGCGAGGAGCAGGAGCAGTTGATCGGCAGCTCGCCGAGCTACGCGCCATCGGAGAGCTAGCGGCTCTCTCGATCTTTTGCGGGAGACGGAGCGTGCCGGGTATGCGCATCACCATGCAGCATGGTCGCAAGCTGATGCAGCTGGGCGTCGCGGAAACCTTCGGCCTCGATCGCTTTCACGGTCGCGGTCACGTAGTCGCGGTTGGCGCCGGACTGGCCGTGGCCCTGAATCACGTGGCGATGCTGGTCGGTGAGCGAGAGCCGGCCGGCATATTGCACGTGGCCGCGGTCGACGACATAGGCGAGGGCCGAGACGCGCTGCCGCGCGTCGTTCTCCAGCCACACCGACCGCATCACCTCGCGATAGACCGAGGTGACCTGCTCGCGCGCCCGCAGATAGGCGACGACGTCCGCACGGTTCTTCTCGGCGACGCGGAAGGCGATGCCGCGGCAGGCGCCGCCGCGGTCGAGCCCGAGCACCAGGCCCGGCTTCTCCGGGGTGCCGCGGTGCACGAAGGAATAGACGCAGAGCGCGCGATGCTCGCCGACCAGCCGTGCCTGGACACGCTCCTCGAATTCGAAGCCCGGCCGCCACATCAGCGAGCCGTAGCCGAACACCCAGAGGTCGCCCTTGGCTGTGGTGACGGAGGGGAGGGTGATGTCCGACATTTCGGGCACGGCTACCAGAACCGCGCCTCCAAGCGAAGCGAATTCTCCGCCTTTCGGAGCAAGCCAACCTCGCTTACATTTGACAAAATCAGGGGTCAAAGGGTCGCTCCATGTCCGATATGACCGTTGCCGCAGGCCGGCGCTCCCGTTGGGGCCTTTTCATCGCTCCCGTTCTCCTCCTGATCCTCGCCGTGGCGTGGAGCTGCTTCTGGTTCTATGCGGCGTCGCAGGCCGAAATCGCCGCCGACGCCTGGCGTGCGCAGGAGGCCAAATCCGGCCGCATCTATGATTGCGCCAAGCGCTCGATCGCGGGCTTCCCGTTCCGCTTCGAGGTCCAGTGTTCCGGCGCCAGCGTCGCCCTGGTGTCGCAGAACGCCAGCAAGACGCCGTTCACGGCGAAGCTCGACAACATCCTGGTCGTCGCCCAGGTCTACGACCCCAAGCGCGTCATCGCCGAATTCTCCGCACCCGCGACGCTGACCGACGGCATTACGCAGAACACTTTCGTGGTGAATTGGAGCAAGGCTCGCAGCAGCGTGGTCGGCCTGCCCGCGGTGCCGGAGCGCGCCTCGATCGTGTTCGAGGAGCCGACCGTCAACCGTCTCGACGGCAGCGTGCAGGTGCCGCTCGCGCGCGCCAAGCAAATCGAGCTGCATGGACGCCTCGCGGATGGATCGCCGTCCGATCATCCTGTTATCGAGACCGTGCTCCAGATCGCGCAGGGCAGCATCCAGGGCGTTCATCCCTTGCTCGCCGAGCCGTTCGAGGCGGATACACGCGCGAAGATCACCGGCCTTTCCGACCTCACGCCAAAACCCTGGCCGCAGCGCTTCCGTGAGATCCAGGCCGCCGGTGGTCACATCGAGATTGTGCAGTCGCGCATCCAGCAGGGCGAGATGATCGCGATTGCGGCCGGCACGCTCGGTCTCTCGGCCAATGGCCGACTCGACGGCGAACTGCAGATGACGGTGACGGGCCTCGAGCGCGTCATTCCGGCACTCGGTATCGAGAAGATGCTGGAGGAGGGCGTACCGCAGGCAACGCTCGACCGCGTCGCGCCCGGCGTGAAGTCGCAGGACCTCAACAATCTGTTCGGCGCGCTCGACCGCGCCGTTCCCGGCCTCGGCAAGGTCATCAAGCAGAACGCCAACGCCGGCGTCGCTGCCGGCATCAATTCGATCGGCACCGAGAGCATGTTGGAAGGCAAGAAGGCCCGCAGCTTCCCGCTGAAATTCGTCGACGGCGCCGTGCTGCTCGGCCCCGTCAAGGTTGGCTTGATCCCGCCGCTGTATTAGGTCGCGAATTCATAAATCTGCCGGGCGCGTAGCCCGGTCCGCCTGACGCATTCGAAGCTATGAACAGATCGCTTCCGAAGCGCGTCTTGTCGGCAGCGGTGACGCAACCTGCGAGGTCCCCTCCTGCGTCGGGCGAGAGTGCGTCAGCGCGTCTGGACAGGTAGCGTTCTGCCGCCCTATTGAAGGCCAACTAGACGGCTCTAGGGTCGCGCCCAAATTATCTGAGGGTCGGGGGAAACAATGCACGCGTTGAATTGTCTCGTGGCAGCATCGCTGCTCGTCGCCTCGCTTCAGACCGCAATCGCAAAGGATGGCGAACATTGGGTGGTGTCCTGGACGGGCGCGGTTCAGGGCCCATACCCCGTCGGCAATCCGTCTGCCCAGCCCGAACAGAAATTCGCGTTTCCCGACCCTGCGGCCGGTGCGCGGGACCAGACCTTTCGCCTGATTGTGCGACCGGATATCTGGGGCCGTCAGGCCCGCATCCGGCTCAGCAACGCCTTCGGCACCAAACCCGTCACGTTTGACGGCGTTTACGCCGGCCTGCAGTCGGGCAGTGCCGCGTTGATCCGAGGCTCCAACACTCCCATTACGTTCGCCGGCACGGCTTCCGTTACGGTGTCGCCGGGGAATTCGGTCTGGAGCGATGCGATCGCGCTGCCGTTTGCAAAGCGGCCTGATGACCTCGCCGGCCGTCGGCTTGCGGTCAGTTTTCATGTTGCCGGCCAGAGCGGTCCGATGACCTGGCACGCCAAAGCGCTGACGACCTCCTATGTCAGTGCGCCCGGCGCCGGCGCCAAGGGCGCCCTCGAAGACGAGGCTTCCTTCCCTTATGCGACCGCGTCGTGGTTCTTCCTCGATGCGATCGAGATGACTGCGCCTGCCGATGCCTTCGCGATCATGGCGTTTGGGGATTCGATTACCGACGGGACCGCCTCGACGATGAATGGCGACGATCGCTGGCCCAACGTGCTGTCGCGTCGCCTGAAGGTGGTCTACGGCAACAAGGTCGCCGTCGTGAATGGCGGCATCGGTGGCAACCAAATCGCAGGCCCGGCCGAATATGGTCCCGACAAACCGTACGCGGGCGGCCCCGCTTCGGGCCAGCGACTCGATCGCGACGTGCTGTCGCTGTCCGGCATATCGAGCCTGATCTGGCTGGAAGGCATCAACGATTTCAGCAAGAACGGAAATTTTACCGCCGACCAGGTCATCGCCGCGATGAAGGACGGCGTCGCGAAGCTACGTGCGAAATGGCCGCAAGCCCGGATCATTGGCGCCACCGTCGTTTCGGCATTGGGCAGCACCAGCGCGGCCCATGGTTTTTCCGAGCAGGATGACAAGCGCAAGGCGCTCAACGCATTCATCCGTAGCTCGGGGACATTCGACGGTGTGATCGATTTTGATCGGGCGACGCTCGATCCGGCCTCAGGTGGCCTCAAGCCGGAGTTCGTTCCCGAAAGCACGACTGGCGGCGCCGGCGACAAGCTTCATCCTAACCGCACCGGATATCTGGCGATGGGGCAGGCCATCGACCTCGATCTGTTCAAGCCGGGAAAGTTTGGTCGCAGCGCGAAGCAGTAGCGCTGCTCACGTAGCCCGGATGGAGCGCAAGCGTAATCCAGGGTTCTTCGATGCGGCAAACAGAGTCCCGGATTGCGCTTCGCTCCATCCGGGCTACTTGAGCGCTACGGCTTCTTCAGCGCCGCATGCGGCCGGCCGAAGTCGGGCGCGGCCGAATCCTGGCCGATCTCGACGATGCCGCGGCGAATGGCGCGGGTGCGGGTGAAGTGGTCGAACAGCGCCTCGCCGTCGCCACGGCGGATCGCGCGGGTAAGCTTTGCCAGATCCTCGGTGAAGGTGCCGAGCATCTCCAGCACGGCTTCCTTGTTGGCAAGGAACACGTCGCGCCACATCGTCGGGTCGGACGCAGCGATACGGGTGAAATCGCGAAAGCCGCCAGCGGAGAACTTGATGACCTCGGACTCCGTCACCTGCTGTAGCTCGTCGGCGGTGCCGACGATGGTGTAGGCGATCAGATGCGGCAGATGGCTGGTGATCGCGAGCACGAGATCATGATGATCCGGCGTCATGATTTCGACCTTGGCGCCCATCGCCGCCCAGAACGCGCGCAGGCGCTCGGTGGCAGCCGCATCGACACCTTCCGGCGGCGTCAGGATGCACCATCGGTTGATGAAGAGCTCGGCGAAGCCGGAATCGGGGCCCGAATGCTCGGTGCCTGCGACGGGATGCGCCGGCACGAAATGGATGCCTTGCGGCAGATGCGGCGCCATGTCCCTGACGATGGCGCCCTTGACCGAGCCGACGTCGGAGATGATCGCTCCCGGCTTCAGATGCGCCGCGATCTCCTGCGCCACCGGCCCGCAGGCGCCGACGGGAATGCAGAGGATGACGAGGTCGGCGTCCTTCACGGCTTCCGCATTGGTCGCCACGACCCGGTCGACGATGCCGAGTTCCATCACCCGCGCGCGCGTCTTCTCCGAGCGCGCGGTGGTGACGATCTCGCCAGCCAGGCCCTGGAGCTTCGCAGCGCGCGCGATCGAGCCGCCGATCAGGCCGAAGCCGATCAGCGCGACGCGCTGGAAGTGCGGATTCGCGCTCATTTGCCGGCCATGAAGTCGCGCAGGCCCTCGACGACGAGGCGGTTGGCTTCCTCGGTGCCGATGGTCATGCGCAGCGAATGCGGCAGGCCGTAATTCTTCAAGCCGCGCAGCACCAGCCCGCGCTTGGTGAGGAAGGCGTCGGCCGCGTCCGCGGTCTTGCCCTCGGTCGGGAAGTGGATCAGCACGAAATTGGCGACGCCCGGCGTGACCTTCAGTCCGAGCTTGCCGACCTCCTCAGTGAGCCAGTTGCGCCAGGTCTCGGTGAACTGCTTCGACATCGCCTGGTGCGCGGTGTCCTCGATCGCGGCAACGGCAGCGTACATCGCCGGCGTCGACACGTTGAACGGACCGCGGATGCGGTTGACCGCGTCGATGACGTGCTCGGGGCCGAACATCCAGCCGATGCGCAGCGCCGCAAGACCATGGATCTTGGAGAAGGTATGCGTCACCACCGTGTTCTCGGTGGTGGCGACGAGCTCGATCCCCATCTCGTAATCGTTGCGCGAGACGTAGTCGGAATAGGCGGCGTCCAGCACCAGCAGCACATGCGACGGCAGGCCGGCGCGCAGGCGCTTGACCTCGTCGAACGGCACATAGGTGCCGGTCGGGTTGTTCGGGTTGGCGAGCCAGACCAGCTTGGTGCGCGGCGTCACCGCCTTGAGGATGGCGTCCACATCGCAAGTGAGGTTCTTCTCGGCTGCCACCACGTTCTTAGCGCCGACCGCCATGGTCGCGATCGGGTAGACCAGGAAGCCGTGGGTCGTCGAGATCGCCTCGTCGCCATGGCTGAGATAGGTGTGGGCCAGCAGATTGAGGATCTCGTCCGAGCCGGCGCCGCAGATGATGCGGTTGGGATCGAGCCCGAATGAGCGGGCGATCGCCTCGCGCAGCACGCGCGAGGTGCCTTCCGGATAGTCTTCCAGATGCGTCGCCACGTTCTTGAAGGCCTCGATCGCCTTCGGCGAGGGCCCGAACGGCGTCTCGTTGGCCGAGAGCTTGAACACCTTGCGGCCCGGCTCCGCCACCGGGCTCTTGCCGGGCGTGTAGGGCGCAATATCGAGAATGCCGGGATTCGGCACGGGGCGGGACATCTTCAACTCCGGCTAAGGCTTAAGCGGTTCGCGACTTACGATTTCGACCCGGTCGGGGGCACCGTATAGCGCGTTGCGTGGCTGCCGACGAGGGCCGTGGAGCGCACCGAGGCCCCCGCTTCGATCAGGGCAGCCCTGATTTTATCGAGGCTGCTCGCCGCGGTGATCGAGACCAGCAGCGCGGCGCCGTCGAAGGCGGTATCGGGCACCGCCACAATCTCGGCAAGCGGCGACAGCGCGCGCGCGACCTCGGCGTTCCACCCCGAAACGCGCACGCTGAAGGTCTCGACTTCCGTCACCAGGGCGCTGTCGGCGACGCGCGAGACCGCGAACACGGGCAGCGCCGCCGGATGATCGGCACGCTCGACGAAGGGCAGTCGCGCGATGATCTTTGGCGCGCCTGTTTCCTCCAGCGAAAGCCACCACGGCGTCCGGCTCGAGGTTGCCGAGACCAGCGCCAGATCACCCTTGGACTTCGCGACAGCCTCGACCGCCGCCTGCGCGCTGAAATGCGCGACGTAGGGCACCGTAAAACCAAAATGGAATCGCGCGGAATCGCGCATGGCCGGCTCGCTGGCCGAGATGTCGGCATGCACCGAGAACGGCGCCTGGACGTAAGTGAAGGTCGCGATGATGACGCGCCAGATGCTCTCCACGGTGTCGAGCGGCAGGATGCCACGATGGCGCTGGACGAGGTCACGCATCATGGCCGCCTCGCGCGCAGGGCGGAACGCCGAGCCGACTTCCTGGGTCTGCTTCACCTGGATCAGGCGGTCGATGATGTCGCCGCGCTGCATGAGGAGGCGATGCATGCCCTCGTCGATCGCGTCGATCTCCTTGCGCAATTCCTGGAGCGATGGTGGCGCGGGCGGACGTTGGGACATGTCTGACAGGCGTTGTTGAGAGGCGTTCCAATGCGGATCAGTCGAGCCGTCACCGCTGCGGTCGATGTCCTGATTAGGCAGTCAGGGCGGCGAAAGCAAAGAGAAATGCAAAGGCAAATAGGGCCCTTTCCGCCAACGGCGCGACAGCCGAATTTGCTTGATCCGGGCCGCGACTTGACGAAATCCGTTCAAGCCGGTAGGTTTTGCCTGTTCCGTGGTCATTTGAGCCGGCCGGCTTGCAGCCACGTTAAAAAACTCGCTAAACAGGCCGGGGACCCTTTCGATCCCGGCCGAACCTATCGTTCAGGCCGGGTTTTTCATGGCCTGATGTCAATGCGGTCACCACGACGATCGCAAACGAGGTCGATGGTCAGATGGTTGGCGTCAAGTCAATTCCGAGTCCCGCGATCAGTGCCGATGAACGGTCGCACGAGGTGGATCATCCGAGTTCAGAGGTCACGCATTTCGGCAATGAGCAGCCGCTGCGCCTCGATTGCGGTGTCGATCTCTCCCCGTTCCAGATCGCTTACAAGACTTATGGCGTGCTCAACGCCGCTCGCTCCAACGCTGTTCTGATTTGCCATGCGCTGACCGGCGATCAGCATGTCGCCAACGTCCATCCCGTCACCGCCAAACCGGGCTGGTGGGAGACCTTGGTCGGACCGGGCCGCCCGCTTGATCCTCAACACTACTTCATCATCTGCTCCAACGTGATCGGCGGCTGCATGGGCTCGACCGGTCCTGCCTCGATCAATCCCGCGACCGGTAAGGTTTGGGGCCTGGATTTTCCCGTCATCACCATCCCCGACATGGTGCGCGCGCAGGCGATGCTGATCGACCGGCTCGGCATCGACACGCTGTTTGCCGTCGTCGGCGGCTCGATGGGCGGCATGCAGGTGCTGCAATGGACTGCGGCGTATCCGAGCCGCGTGTTCTCCGCGCTGGCGATTGCCTGCTCGACGCGGCACTCGGCGCAGAATATCGCGTTCCACGAGCTCGGCCGGCAGGCCGTGATGGCCGATCCCGATTGGCACAGTGGCGGCTATGCCGATCACGGCCTCCATCCGCATCGCGGGCTCGCCGTCGCGCGGATGGCGGCGCACATCACCTATCTCTCTGATGCGGCGCTGCATCGAAAATTCGGACGGCGCATGCAGGACCGCGAGTTGCCGACCTTCTCGTTCGACGCCGACTTCCAGGTCGAGTCCTATCTGCGCTACCAGGGCTCGTCCTTCGTCGAGCGGTTCGACGCCAATTCCTATCTCTATCTGACCCGCGCGATGGATTATTTCGACATCGCCGGCGACCATGGCGGCGTGCTGGCGAAGGCGTTCGCGGGCATCGAGACGCGCTTCTGCGTCGTCTCCTTCACCAGCGACTGGCTGTTTCCGACCTCGGAATCGCGCGCGCTGGTGCATGCGCTGAATGCGTCGAGCGCGCGGGTGTCGTTCGCCGAAATCGAGACCGACCGCGGCCATGACGCCTTCCTGCTCGACGTGCCCGAATTCTTCGACATCTCCCGTGCCTTCCTGCAATCGGCAGGCAAGGCCCGAGGGCTCACCAGCAAGGACGACTAACAGGGACGGCTAGCGATGTCTGTACAGGAAGTACTGCCGCTAGGCGGCGTTGTGACCGGGCAATCCGGCCAGTTTCGCGCCGACCATGTGCTGGTCGCCGAGATGGTCAAGCCGGGCTCGAAGGTGCTCGACGTCGGCTGCGGCGAGGGCGACCTGCTCCAACTGCTGGAGACCCGCGGCATCGACGGCCGGGGCATCGAGCTGTCGCGCGAGGGCGTCAACCGCTGCGTCGCCAAGGGCCTTGCGGTGGTGCAGGGCGACGCCGACACCGACCTCGTCAACTATCCCGATGACGCCTTCGACTATGTGATCCTGTCGCAGACGCTGCAGGCGACGCGGCAGCCGAAAGTGGTGCTGGAGAATCTCTTGCGCATCGGCCGCCGCGCCATCGTCTCGTTCCCGAATTTCGGCTTCTGGAAGATGCGGCTTCAGCTCCTGGTCGGCGGCCACATGCCGCGCACGGAGAATTTGCCGGCGAGCTGGTATGACACCGCCAACATCCATTTCTGCACCATCAAGGATTTCGTCGAGCTCTGCGACGCGATCGACGTCAAGATGGAGCGCGCCGAGGCGCTCGATCTCTACGGCCGACCGCTGCGGCTGCGAATGCCGTGGTGGGTGTGGAATCTGTTCGGCGAGCAGGGGGTGTTTCTGCTCACGCGTGGCGGCAGGAAGTAGTTTCCCGTCATTGCGGGCGCGTGGTGACGCCTTCGCTCTAATGCCCAGCCAGCGACCTCGGATCGCGCACTGGCCATCGTCCCGCTTCCACCAGCGTCACGAACCGCTCAACCATCTCGTTGAACAGTGCTGGCTCTTCGAGATTGAGCACGTGGCCTGACTTCGGAAACATCGCGAGCCCTGCCGCGGGCAGGTGCTTCTTCAGGAACAGGCTCGGTCCGACGCAGGAATCGTCCTCGTCACCGCAGATGATGAGTGCCGGCGTCGCGGCGGCTCTGATCGCGTCCGTCATCGCAAAGATCGAGGGGCGGCCGCCCTGGAAGCCGCGCATCGTGCGCGCCGATCCCTTGGCGTCGTGGCGAGCCAATGCGGCGTAGAAATCGGCGTGGCCGCGCGGGTCCTTCACCAGGAAGGGAATCCGGCTCGGCGCCTCGCGCGTGACTTTTGCGACTTCCGCCGAGCCCAGCGTCTCGAACTGCTCGGCGTTGGCGCGGCACTGCTTGCGCCAGGCGTCGAGGTTCTCGATCTCCGAACCGGAGCCGATACCGGCCAGAATCATCGACAGCGCGCGTTGCGGCGCGTTCAATCCGATCTGGAGCGACGAATAGGCGCCCATCGACAGTCCCACGAGATGCGCGCGCTCGATCTTGAGATGATCGAGCACCGCGAGCGCATCGGTGTAGAAATGCGTGTAGGTGTAGACATCGCCAGCCGGCACATCCGACGGCGTGTAGCCGCGCGCGGAATAGGTGATGCAGCGGTGGCCGCGCGAGAAGTAACGCATCTGCGGCTCCCAATTGGTGTAGTCGGCCGCGAATTCGTGCAGAAAAAGTATCGGCGTGCCCGCGCCTGCTTCTTCGAAATAGAGACGGTGGTTGTCCTTCGTGAGGGCGTGCGGCATGCGAACTTCCTTCCTCTACAACTGCGGCATTGGAATGCCGTTCTGCGGTCAGCGCATGCGACCCTAACACTTGTTAATCATCGCCCAAAATCTTCGCGACCTCGTCTTGTTCTCGCCACATCAGGATACTGATACAGCCGCGGATGTCGGCTACCGCACGGGCCGACCTGGGAACTGGGGGTGTCAACGAAGGATGAAGAATGTTCGAGTTGTTTGCGTCTCGCCTGTCGCGTTGTATCGTCGCGCTGGCTGTTTTCTTCGCGGCGGTTGCCGCGTTCTCCTCTCCGGCGTCAGCGCGGTCCCATCGTCATAGCGCAGAGCGGCACGCTTACGCGCATCACGCCAGCAGACATCATCATGACCGGTATCAGGCACGCAACTCGCGCTTCGAGCGCGGCGCGGCGCAATTGCAGGCCAGCGGCTTCGGCAACACCTTCGCCAGCTATGATCCGAACGCCAATAGCGGCGGCATCGGCATGAGCGGTGGTGGTGTAATGGCCATGAGTGGCAGCAGTGGAACGACCCCGCGCGTTAGCCGTCGAATGGCTATGAGCCGTCGCGGTGGAGTGGCCGCGAACGGCGAAGGCATGGCGATGAGCGGCGGAAGCTTCGGTGGCGGATCGGACCTGGTGTCAGAGGCGCGCCGCTATGTGGGCGGCAATCCGACAGGCCGCGGCAGCCTGTGGTGCGCGCGTTTCACGAACATGGTGCTGCAGCATACCGGCCATCAGGGCACCGGCTCCGATATGGCGAGCTCGTTCGCGCGCTACGGCACGCGTGTGTCCGGTCCGCAGGTCGGTGCCATCGCGGTGATGTCGCGTGGCGGCCGCGGCGGCCATGTCGGTATCATCACCGGCGTCGACGCGCAGGGCAATCCGATCATGATCTCGGGCAACAACGGCAACCGCGTCCGCGAGGCGCCGGTCTCGCGCGGCCGGATCTATGCGTATGTGATGCCGAATTGAGGTCTCACCTCGTCATTGCGAGCGAAGCGAAGCAATCCAGAATCCCTCCGCGGAAAATAGTCTGGATTGCTTCGTCGCAAGAACTCCTCGCAATGACGACGGAGTGTGTCGAGCCGACCTTGGCTCACACCAATCTCGGCGCTTCCACCGCGATCGCATCCCCGACGCCGATGTCGCCGTCGGCGATGACCTCGGCATAGATGCCGCAATCCATGTGGCCGAGATTGTTTGAGAGCGTGGCCGGGATTTCGAGATCGCGCCTGGCGGTATCAGGGTCCACATTGGTGGCCGGGCAGCGCTTGATGCGCTTGACCACTTGCAGCCGGGCCTGTCCGATTGCGAGCGTCTGGCCGACGAGGTCGAGCTCGGACCAGGCCGGCCATCCCTTTACGTAGAGATTGGCGCGGAAGCGTAGGGGGTGGACCGCGGCGCCGCCGAGCATGGTCTCGAGGGCGCGGACACTGTCGAGATTGATGATGGACACGACCTTGCGGGCGACGTCGGAAAAGCTGTGGTCGCGGCCCGACAGCACTTTTGGCGGTCCCTTCAGTTCCGGCTGAAAGTTCTGGCTGAAGTAACCCTCGATGGCGGCGCGCCCGGCAGCGGTCTCGAGATCGCCGGAGGCGACGATCTGGCTGTCCTTGCGGATGGTCAGGCGGTTGGTCGTGTCCTCAAACCGGCTGTCGAGGGTCGCCAGCCGCTCATTGCGCGCCAGCATCAGGAACAGGATTTTCGGCTTCCATTGGGGCGCCTCGGGATCGAAACCGCTCGGGCCGTTCTCGATGGCGTAACGGCGGTCGGCCGGAAGGGTCTCCCCTCGCCGCAAGGGGACCCGGGCGAGCTGCTCCGGCGTCAGGCCCTTGATCGGGTAGCGGTACAGGCCCGTGATTTCGGCGTTTTGGCTGGGTGTCATGCCGCTACTTAGCGGGATTCGACCGGCCCGTGCCAAGCCGGCGATGAACGCACGAAATTGTGAACTCGCCTCTTTCGCATCCACAACTCGCTTCCCACATCTGCCTCAGCCGGCGGCAACGCCTGCAAAAAGACGACCGTTACCGGTTGAGAAACGTCAATGCGGTAATTGGAAACCCAATGAAGATGCCGTTTGGAGTGCCTTAGAGGGCTCCAGGGGCAGGCCGAGGGAAAGAAAAGACATGAACATCGACAAATATACCGAACGCTCCAGAGGCTTCGTCCAGTCCGCGCAGTCGCTTGCGGTGCGCGAGGGGCATCAGCAGTTTTCGACCCTGCACGTCCTGAAAGTCCTGCTGGACGACAACGAGGGGCTCGCTGCCGGCCTGATCGACCGCGCCGGCGGCAATTCCCGTGCAATTCTGAAGGCGACCGAGGATGCCCTGAACAAGGTGCCGAAGGTCTCTGGCGGCGGTGCCGGCCAGATCTATCTGGCGCCCGAGCTCGCCCGTACCTTCGATGCCGCCGAAAAGGCCGGCGAGAAGGCCGGCGACAGCTTTGTCACTGTCGAACGGCTGCTGCTCGGCCTCACGCTGGAGAAGACCAGCGAAGCCGGCGCGATCCTCGCCAAGGGCGGCGTCACCCCGCAAAATCTCAACGCGGCCATCGAGGCGTTGCGCAAGGGCCGCACCGCGGATTCCGCGACGGCCGAGAACGCCTATGACGCACTGAAGAAATATGCCCGTGATCTGACCCAGGCGGCCCGTGACGGCAAGCTCGACCCGGTCATCGGCCGCGACGAGGAGATCCGCCGCACCATCCAGGTGCTGTCGCGTCGGACCAAGAACAATCCCGTCCTGATCGGCGAGCCCGGCGTCGGCAAGACCGCCATCGCCGAGGGCCTGGCGCTGCGCATCGTCAACGGCGACGTGCCGGAGAGCCTGAAGGACAAGAAGCTGCTGTCGCTCGACCTGGGCTCGCTGATCGCCGGTGCAAAATACCGCGGCGAGTTCGAGGAGCGGCTGAAGGCTGTGCTCCAGGAGGTGACTGCCGGCGAAGGCAACTTTATCCTGTTCATCGACGAGATGCACACGCTGATCGGCGCCGGCAAGGGCGACGGCGCGATGGACGCCTCCAATCTGCTCAAGCCGGCGCTCGCCCGCGGCGAGCTGCACTGCATCGGCGCGACCACGCTCGACGAATACCGCAAGCATGTTGAGAAGGACGCGGCGCTAGCGCGGCGCTTCCAGCCGATCTTCGTCAGCGAGCCCTCGGTCGAGGACACGATCTCCATTTTGCGCGGGCTGAAGGACAAGTACGAGCAGCACCACGGCGTGCGGATCACCGATTCCGCGCTTGTTGCCGCCACGACCCTGTCCAACCGCTACATTACCGACCGCTTCCTGCCCGACAAGGCCATCGACCTCATGGACGAGGCAGCTGCGCGGCTGAAGATGCAGGTCGATTCCAAGCCGGAAGAGCTGGATTCGCTCGACCGTGAGATCATCCGGCTCAAGATCGAGCAGGAAGCGCTCAAGAAGGAAACCGATCTCGGCTCCAAGTCCCGTCTCGAGACGCTCCAGAAGGAGCTGGCCGAGCTCGAGGAGAAATCCGCGGAGCTCACCGCGCGCTGGAGTGCAGAGAAAAACAAGCTCTCCGACGCCCAGAAGCTGAAATCCGAGCTCGACGCCCTGCGCGTCGATCTCGCCGACGCCCAGCGGCGCGGCGAATTCCAGAAGGCGGGCGAGCTGGCCTATGGCCGAATCCCGCAGCTCGAGAAGCAGCTCGCCGACATCGAGGCGCGTGAAGGCTCCGGTGAGATGATGGAGGAGGCTGTGACCGCCAACCACATCGCGCAGGTGGTCTCGCGCTGGACCGGCGTGCCGGTCGACAAGATGCTGGAAGGCGAGAAGGAGAAGCTCCTCAAGATGGAGGAGCAGCTCGGACAGCGCGTCGTCGGCCAGGCCGAGGCCGTGCGTGCGGTCGCGACCGCCGTGCGCCGTTCGCGTGCGGGCCTGCAGGACCCGAACCGGCCGACCGGCTCTTTCATGTTCCTGGGTCCCACCGGCGTCGGCAAGACCGAGCTGACCAAGGCGCTCGCCGAGTATCTGTTCAACGACGAGACCGCGATGGTCCGCCTCGACATGTCCGAGTACATGGAGAAGCACTCGGTCTCGCGGCTGATCGGCGCGCCTCCGGGTTATGTCGGCTATGACGAGGGCGGTGCGCTCACCGAAGCGGTGCGGCGCCGGCCTTACCAGGTGGTGCTGTTCGACGAGATCGAGAAGGCGCATCCCGACGTCTTCAACGTCCTGTTGCAGGTGCTCGACGACGGCCGCCTCACCGACGGCCAGGGCCGCACCGTCGACTTCCGCAACACGCTGATCATCATGACGTCGAACCTCGGTTCGGAATATTTGGTGAACCAGCCGGAGGGCGAAGATACCTCCGCCGTGCGCGAGCAGGTGATGGGGATGGTGCGCGGGCATTTCCGCCCCGAATTCCTCAACCGTGTCGACGAGATCATCCTGTTCCACCGCTTGCAGAAGAGCGAGATGGGCCGGATCGTCGAGATCCAGTTCGCGCGGCTGCAGAAGCTTTTGACCGATCGCAAGATCGTGCTGACCCTCGACGCCTCCGGCCGCGACTGGCTCGCTGCCAAGGGCTGGGATCCCGCCTA
Organism: Bradyrhizobium sp. 21; assembly: GCF_023073335.1. Classification (GTDB taxonomy): domain Bacteria; phylum Pseudomonadota; class Alphaproteobacteria; order Rhizobiales; family Xanthobacteraceae; genus Bradyrhizobium. The sequence goes on along the minus strand of NZ_JADPJG010000012.1, from coordinate 236,633 downwards.
CGGCGCAAGGCCGCTCAAGCGTGTGATCCAGCGTCACCTCCAGGATCCGCTCGCCGAGATGATCCTGGCCGGCGACGTCAGGGACGGGGATCATGTCGCGATCTCGTCCGAAGGCAACGTGCTAACCTTCAACGGCAAGGCCGCGCAGACCGCGGAGATCGCCCAGTTCGAGGCGCCGGTGTCGAAGCGAAAGTTGAACTGATCCGATCGGGAATTCGGATACTACGAAGCCCTCTCCGCCCGCGCGGAGAGGGCTTTCTCGTCTATGAAGGAAGTGAGGTACCAGCGTAGTGGGGTGTCGTTCGAAAGCCACACGCAGTGCGGTTGTTCGCTTGGAATACAAATTGATGTTGAACAACCAAAAGCTTCGTTCATAATTTGCGTCTCGGTCGGCGCGCATTCCGGCGGCCACGAACTCAAGGTTTCACGCGAATCTTTGAGAAACCGGCATTTTTAGACTGAGCTCGCAATTTCGAGCTGCGATGACTGAACGTCACAGACTGTTTTTGTTGTGTTTTGCGTGGAGGGGCGACGGTGTTGACCGTTAGTTTGCTGGGAGCAAGCCGGGTTACGCGCGGTAACGAGCAGATGTGGTTGGATCTCGGTCCATCAGGACGGAGATTGGCCGGCTTTCTTTTCACTTTTCCGGACCGCCCGCACCGTCGCGACCGACTTATCGACCTGTTTTGGCCGGAGCTGGACGCGGACAGAGGACGCCGAGCCGTGAACTCGGCGATCTGGCGTTTGCGAAAATTGCTCGCATCCGCCCCGGAGTACAGGGATGGCTATGGCCTCCGGACCGTTGGCTCGGAGACCATTCTCGAGAGGACGCCTTGGCTGGACGTCGACACCTGGGCACTGCTTGAAGCGGCACAGGTGGCTCTCGCCGGTGCTGAGGTCCACGTTGATACTTCCAGGATGAAGCAGATTCTCGCCGTCCTCTACCGTTACGAGGGGCCATTCCTGGACGGCGAAGATGCCGACTGGATCTTGGAGGAACGCGAGCGGTTGCATTCCCTATTTGTGCAGTCGGCAATGATCCTCGTTCGTCATCTAGGACTCTGCGGTCAATATCATGATGCGATTTTGCTCGCACGTCATGCTCTCCGCTTCGATCCCTATCGGGAGGAGCTGGTCCGGCATCTGCTGACTTTGCTCGCGCTCGATGAGAGGCGGATCGACGCCATCAGGTACTACGATCACTGGATCGGCATGATCCAGCAGGAGCTGGGAATTTCTCCGCTCCCAGCTACGCGTGCGATCATTGAAGAGATCAGGAATCTGCATAACGCCGATGATGCCCAGCATCTGCGCATGCGGCTGATGGGCCGCGATGAGAAGCGGCGAGCTACAAACTAGGCGCCGCAGTCCCCGAATCCATCTGATATCGCGAACCTGGCCAGGGGTTGGCCGGGCAAGGCATTGCCTTGCCCGGCCGCACCGTGATTCTGCCGTGATCGCGACGCGATCGCTGCGGAATTTTCCCCGCAAGCCGCCGTGACTGGAGGGGCAGCATCCCGGAACGATGGCGCGATCTCCACGAGTTCGCGCCATGCGACGCTCGACCTATGAGTTCGCATCAGCCGCTACTGGATCAGGTCTTCATTCTGCGTTTCTGGCGGGAAACCGCCGATGCCAGCGGAGATGGCCGTTGGCGTGTTCTCGTCCGCAACATCAATACGCGGCGGCGCGACGTGGTCGACGACGTGCAGCGCGCTTTCGCGATCGTCTCCGCCAATCTGAACGTCGTGGCGGAGGCACATGAAGAGCGGGCGCCAGTCGACGTCGATCCGTCAACGCCCGAACAGTGAGAGACAAGCCGTGCGCAAGATCGATGACATAGTGAGCCGCCGGCGGCCGTCCATACGGTGCTTCGATGGTTGGAGGCACGTGAATCATCTTGAGCCGCTCGATCGAGGCTCGCTACCGTCCCCATTTATTTTGCGGGATGATGTCGATGCGTAACGTTTGGGGAATCATTGTGTTCCTAGGTCTGGGGCTGCTGCTGGGCGCCTGCGATAGGACCGAGACGCGTTACTTCCGATACGGGATCGGAACGGATCTTTATTCCGATGATATCGGTGCGACGACGCAATATCAGGATATCTACCTGACTGAGCTGTGCCGGCAAACGCTGTCAGTTACATCCACCACAGAAGGGCAGTGCGTGAATGTGCAGTTGAGCCCGAACGACTGGACCTTGCTCGTTCAGGCAGGGCTCAACGACGTCGATCGGCGCTGCGATTCCTATCTGGCCTGGCTCGACGACAGACGGAGGACCAACACGGCGGTTCTCAAGGAACTCGGTGATCTCACTGTTGCCACTCAGGCCATCATGCGCGTGTCTGGCGTAAGTGCCAACCCGATCACGCTCGCTGGCCTCGCATTCGGACTCGCCGCCGATACGTTCATTAACGTCAATTCGCGCCTGCTGCTCGAGGTCGACAAGACGACGGTGCAGACATTGGTCCTGCGGCGGCGAAACGAATACAGAGTTACGCTGCAGACTGTCAGCATCGCCAACAGACCCGCTGCCATTTACGCCCTGCGCTCATATCTCAACATCTGCACGCCGTTCACGATCGAGACGGATATCAACACGACCATCACGGTCTTCCAGTCGGTCGGTCCCGGCGGACTGGACAACAAGGGGCCGCTGATTACGCCGAAGACCATTCCGTCGCAGCGCGCCGACAAGCCGATCGTCGTAACGCCACCGCCGCCGAAATTGCCCGGCGCCCTGACGCCGTTGGAAGAGAAACTGACGGTCCCTCAAGCCAGGGCCATTCAGAGAACTCTTTGCGTCTCGGATACGGGTGATTTCGGTGCGCTGGATTCGCCGACGCGCAGTTCCATGGTCGACTTCATGACCGCGCAAGGCCGGGCGAGTGCGGGGAAAATCGAGACCTTGGACGATCTCGCCCAGTTGACGGCTGCGCAGAAGGCTATTCAGTCCTGCGCGATCCAGAAATTGGAGACCGGCTACGAATCCGGGCTGTTCGCCAAGGTCGGTAAGAAGATCGTGCATGATCAAATCGCGCGCGCGATCGTACGGGTCAACGCACGCGTGCCCACCGCCAAGATCGAGCCCCCGGCGGATTTTGGGAATCCCGATGCGACCATGGGGGATACCATCCGCGGTGTGATCACCGCGCTCCGCTCGACCTATGCCACAGAAAACCTGCAGATCACGGCTGGCACCTCGATAAACGCAGCGGTGTGGAAGCAACTCGGGAAGGACGGCCGGGTTCAATAGCGCTTTGGAGAATTGCCATGTCCAACCTCGAATTTGAGGACCTGAAGGACGAATATACCCAGCTTATAGGAAGCATGGTCGTCGATACCGCCGCCCTGAGGGTCGCGGACATCAACGCGCTTGTGACCACGATCCTGGCCAACCAAGACAAGTACAAGCAAGTGTCGCAGCGCGTTGGCGGTATGCCGATCATTGCGATCGCTGCCATCCACGCTATGGAAGGCAGCTGCAAGTTCACGGGCCATTTGCATAATGGCAATCCTCTGACGGCACGAACGAGGGACGAGCCGCGGGGCCGGCCGGCGACTGGATCGCCTCCCTTCGATTGGGTCGACAGCGCCGTCGATGCATTGACTGTGCGGCCGCATGTGCTCGGCACAGTCAAGGACTGGTCGATGGAGCGCATTGCCTTCGAACTCGAGGCATACAACGGGTTCGGCTATCGGTTGCAGCACACGGGCGTCAACACGCCCTACCTGTGGGCGTGGACCAATCATCATTCGAAGGGCCGGTTCATCGCCGATCACGTGTTCAAGGCAGATGCGGAGAGCAGTCAGCCCGGCGCCATGGCAGTGATCAAGGCATTGCAGGCCAGGGGACTCGGAATCGACATTGCCGGCAGTGCCGGGGGAGGAGGCGCAGGAGGCGGCGGCATTGATGGGACGGCGACGGCTAAGACGAAGAAGCTGGAGACGGCAATATTTCAGCCCATTGGCTCTTTCGAGTTGCTCAAGACGGCAACGTCCGTGCCCTCGGACGATCCGGATTTCGCCGACCTGATCGACCCGGTTCTGCTCTGCAAGAAGCTCCGCGAAATCGGCCCCAGTGGAGAAGCGCAAATCTGGGAAATCGAGGTGCAATCCACGCCCCCGCGCCGAGGGTTTGCGCGTGGCGGCATATTCCTGCCGATGGTAGACGGGAACGATACGGTAGACCTCGACAGCTTCGCGCAGATGTGCCTCACCTCGGCGCGAGAATTGAAAACCAGCGCGCACCATCTCGTCGCACTCGCGGACACCGAGACAGGCATCAAGAACGTAGCGGCAGATCAGGGAGGTGGCGCAGGTCCGTTCCTGATCACCGAGGCCGACTGGGTCGCGCTCCTCCCCGGCACCGGCTCGACGGCCAATGACCGCTTCGACCCGATCAAGCAACCTGCAGTCGCGGCGAAGGCGGCGGCGGCGGACGCCGGCGTTCTGCAACCCACGCTGCCTGACAACAGGCTACCGACGTCCGCCGAACTCTTTCTGGCCCGTCTCGTCGGCGCCACTCATGCCGTCAGGGTTTTGAGCAATATGGCGGCATCCTTTCAGACTGCGATCACCAACGAGGTCGGCGCCGCGGCCTTTGCAATCCTGAGTGGCAACCGGCCCTGGTTGTTTGGCGCGCCGATCGACGTCAAGACGGCGATGGAGAAGATCGCGCGCAGAATGGATTTTGGCTACGTTCGCGCGGATGAACTGTTCAAGAAGGTCGAGCCCGATCTCGACCCCGCGACAGGCCCGGGTTTTGCGGGCAGGCTCTGCACGGGGGCAGCAGCGGAATGGGAGTTCTTCGGGAAAAATACGCTCAATCTCCAGGGGCACCTGACCCATGCGGGTCACCACGAAGGGGAGCCGGAATTCTCCGAGCGGGTCGGAGACTATTGGCAGGCGCTTGGCATCAACCGAAATGGTCTAGACCCAACACCTTGGTCGGCGGCGTTCATCTCGTTCTGCGTGAACGGGGGCGGGGCCGGTACCAAGTTCCGCGGAGCCGCGCGCCACTCGGTATACATCAGTCAGGCAATTCGCGACTTCGACGCCACCAATGCGGACGTGGCCTATTGGTGCAAGCGCCTCACCGATCATGCGCCGAAGCCGGGTGACCTCATCTGTTGGGCCCGAGAAGAGGGTGTCGACTATGATCACCAGAAAGACGGTGACTACGACGGCCATTGCGACGTCGTGGTCGCGGTTCGTCCCACCCAAATCGATGTGATCGGGGGAAACGTCGGACAGTCCGTCAGCAGACAAACCTTTGCTCTCGACGCCGGCGGCTTCGTCAAAGGCGTAAAAATCCAGGAGAAGCTTCTCTTTGCCATCATGGAGAACAAGCTTCCATAGCAAGCTATGGACGCGGAGCAAACGAAACTTGAAATTGCGGGGCAGCGAAACGATTTTCGAAGATGCCCGGTCGTTCCTGGCCGGCTATTTGATCACCGGTTCGTCACCTGCAACGGACCACCCGTCGCGTCCGACATCCGGGCGATGGCGCCGGCGCGGCCGCTCATCATGCCGTCGAGCCGGTCGCGCTCCTTCTCGAAGCCGGTCAGCATCGGGCCTTCCAGCGAGCGGCCGCGCGGCAGTTTCACGCGCAGCGGATCGACGAAGCGGCCATTGACCAGGATTTCGTAGTGGACGTGAGGGCCTGTCGACGCGCCGGTCGAACCGACGAAGCCGATCACCTGGCCCTGCCGCACCTTCTTGCCGGGCTCCATGCCCTTGGCGAAGGCCGACATATGTCCGTAGGCGGTTTCGTAGCCGTTGTTGTGCTTGATGCGGATGTATTTGCCGTAGCCGCCTTCGGGGCCGGCCTTCTCGATCACGCCGTTGCCGGAGGCGAAGATCGGCGTGCCGTAGGTGGTGGCCCAGTCGACGCCGGTATGCATCTTCACGTAGCCGAGGATCGGATGGCGGCGGCCGCCGAAGCCAGAGCGCATGATGGCGTTGTTGACGGGCTTGCGCACCAGGAACTTCTTCGCGCTCTTGCCGGTCTCATCGTAATAGTCGACGACGCCGTCGTCAGGGCTCTGGTAGCGGTAGTATTTCTTGGTCTCGCCGCCGAGCGTGAGCGAAGCGAACAGCACGTCGTTCTTTTCGCTCGCGGTCACGCCTTCGTCTTCGCCGGCGTAGAAGACGTCGAATGAATCGCCGGGCGCCACCTTGCGCTGGAAATCGACGTCGTAGGAGTAGATCTTGATCATGTCGTCGATGACCGGCATCGGCACCTTGTTGCGCATCGCGGTCTCGTAGATGCTCTGGTAGAGCCTGACGCCCGTGCCGTCATCGTCGTCATCGTCGTCGCTGTTGGCGTTGGCTGTCGCGTCGGCGACGGTGTTCATGCTGGAGACGTCGACCGCGACGTACTTGCCGAGATCGGACAGCGCCGCGATCGCCTCGACCATGGTCTCGTTGGCGACGACGACGCGATAGGGCTGCAGCCGGGCGCCGGGGCTTGCGGGCGCCATCAGGATGCGGAGTTTCTCGCCTTCCTTCAGGCCGCCGTCGCGGCCGCGAGGCCCGAGCGTCGCGGCGATCGCCTTGATCTCCTCCGCCGTGGCGCCGAGATCGCGCAGGACGGAGCCGACCGAGTCGCCCTTCTTGACCAGATGGACGCGTTCGCCGTTCGGATTGCCGCCGGTGATCTGCTCCTTGGTCTTCGGCAGCAGCGTGACGTTTTCAGGCACCACGCGGGTCTCGAAGCCGGCATAGGGATCCGACGGCGACGCTTCGGGGGCGTAGGCGCTCCTGATGTCGGAGCCGCCGGCCGCGCCGGAAACGTCGGCGGCGGCATTGGCGAGCGCGGCGTAGCGCACGCCGCCATTGCCGCGCCAGTTGGCGGCGTCGCGCACCCGCATCAGGATGTCGTCGAGCGCCACCACGGCGGAAATCTTGGCCTTCGGCAGCACCAACGAGAGATCCTTGGTGACGAAGGAGACCTCGGCATCGGGCTCGACGGCTTCGGGATTGTTGGGATCGTCGGCGGCGGTCTTGGGGTCGGAGCCGACATCGGTGAGCAGGCGCTGGGCGTTGAACGGCGGGATCTTCGCCGACAGATCGCTCGTCGTCATCGACAGATTGCCAGCGATCCGGATGAAGGGACGCACCCGCATCACGTCGCGGTTGCCGACGCGGGCAACCGTCGAGACGCGCACGATGTTGCGCGATGCCGTGGATTCGTTCGGCGGCGGCAGGCGGTCGCTCTTGTGCAGCGTTGCAGCGCGGTCGGCGGCGCCGAATGCGCCGCGCAGCGCACCTTCGACGCGCTCCGGCACTTTGGCGAAGGTCATCTCGCCGTCGAGGGATGCGAAAACGGCGCCGCCGATCAGGGCTGCGCCGCAGAGTCCGGTCAAGATTGTCCCGCTGAACCATTGCACCGAGACGCGGCGGCGATCGATGACGGCGGCTTCGGAACCATCGACGGATAGCGGCGGCTCGTGGCCGAGATCGATGATCCCGGTCTCACGTCCGTAAGCGCCGCGTGACGTCCTGTGGTTCAACCCAAATCCCCCATCAACGACCCAAGAGCCCGATGTCGAGCAGCCCGGTTTCGAGCCCCTCGTCCCGCCGCCCTCTTCAGGGGCGACGCTCGAAAAGAGCAAGCCGCACAGGCGTCCGCGGTCAGAAGGCCCTGATGACGGGCCGGCCGAAATCACGAACAGCTAAGCGGAAAAAAGATCTCTCGATGTCTCTCGAATGTCTGAAGAAGGCCGCTTCATCTTATGATCGCCTTCCTCTGACCCGCGCAAACCGCCGGCAGCCCCCACTGGCATCCATGCGATTCAAGCTTTGTCTGTACCAGAACGCCGCGGGATTGTGGCTCTAGTACGGCGCCTGATCCGGAAAAGTTTCCTGAACGGCCCGGCGCGAGGAGCCTCGCCGAGAGGGGCCCAGCAGGCCGCCTCAGGACGCCACTCAGGCTCAAACTTTTTTTGGATTTTTTCACCACATCGGTTCGGTCCGCTCGCTCAGCGGGCCGCTAACCGACTGGAATCATAGTAATTTTCTCGACGATCCACCGTGCGACGATTTTCTGACAATGGGCGTTGACAACTCCGATGGGTGGGGCCTATAACCCGACCACTGAGCGCGGCGCCGCCGGGTCACTGACCAAGGCGAGCGAACGCGCCACTGATGCTCCTCACCTTGTTGAGTGACACAACAGTCGACGTAAGTCGATTGGAGTTCATTCATCGTCGGTAAGGGTGTCGGAACCCTTCCTCTCTGGAAGGTTGGGGCCTCCTGGTCCCGGGCTGTTTGACAAGTGAAGATGAAGAAAGAGAAACGTGGACGGCGGAGTCCTTGCGGGTCTCGCATTTAAGAAGCTTCGGCTTTTTGGATCGGGACCGGACGAAAGACTTCGGCGGTACACGTTTTAAGGTTACACCATCGTTGCCAGCGATGTGAATCGCGGGCAGCTCATCGACTTCGGTCGATGAAAAATGGTGGGACCTCGTCAAAACGTTGTGATCAGCCGGTTCAAAGTTCAAGTCCAACTTGAGAGTTTGATCCTGGCTCAGAGCGAACGCTGGCGGCAGGCTTAACACATGCAAGTCGAGCGGGCGTAGCAATACGTCAGCGGCAGACGGGTGAGTAACGCGTGGGAACATACCTTTTGGTTCGGAACAACACAGGGAAACTTGTGCTAATACCGGATAAGCCCTTACGGGGAAAGATTTATCGCCGAAAGATTGGCCCGCGTCTGATTAGCTAGTTGGTGAGGTAATGGCTCACCAAGGCGACGATCAGTAGCTGGTCTGAGAGGATGATCAGCCACATTGGGACTGAGACACGGCCCAAACTCCTACGGGAGGCAGCAGTGGGGAATATTGGACAATGGGCGCAAGCCTGATCCAGCCATGCCGCGTGAGTGATGAAGGCCCTAGGGTTGTAAAGCTCTTTTGTGCGGGAAGATAATGACGGTACCGCAAGAATAAGCCCCGGCTAACTTCGTGCCAGCAGCCGCGGTAATACGAAGGGGGCTAGCGTTGCTCGGAATCACTGGGCGTAAAGGGTGCGTAGGCGGGTCTTTAAGTCAGGGGTGAAATCCTGGAGCTCAACTCCAGAACTGCCTTTGATACTGAAGATCTTGAGTTCGGGAGAGGTGAGTGGAACTGCGAGTGTAGAGGTGAAATTCGTAGATATTCGCAAGAACACCAGTGGCGAAGGCGGCTCACTGGCCCGATACTGACGCTGAGGCACGAAAGCGTGGGGAGCAAACAGGATTAGATACCCTGGTAGTCCACGCCGTAAACGATGAATGCCAGCCGTTAGTGGGTTTACTCACTAGTGGCGCAGCTAACGCTTTAAGCATTCCGCCTGGGGAGTACGGTCGCAAGATTAAAACTCAAAGGAATTGACGGGGGCCCGCACAAGCGGTGGAGCATGTGGTTTAATTCGACGCAACGCGCAGAACCTTACCAGCCCTTGACATGTCCAGGACCGGTCGCAGAGATGTGACCTTCTCTTCGGAGCCTGGAACACAGGTGCTGCATGGCTGTCGTCAGCTCGTGTCGTGAGATGTTGGGTTAAGTCCCGCAACGAGCGCAACCCCCGTCCTTAGTTGCTACCATTTAGTTGAGCACTCTAAGGAGACTGCCGGTGATAAGCCGCGAGGAAGGTGGGGATGACGTCAAGTCCTCATGGCCCTTACGGGCTGGGCTACACACGTGCTACAATGGCGGTGACAATGGGACGCTAAGGGGCAACCCTTCGCAAATCTCAAAAAGCCGTCTCAGTTCGGATTGGGCTCTGCAACTCGAGCCCATGAAGTTGGAATCGCTAGTAATCGTGGATCAGCACGCCACGGTGAATACGTTCCCGGGCCTTGTACACACCGCCCGTCACACCATGGGAGTTGGTTTTACCTGAAGACGGTGCGCTAACCAGCAATGGAGGCAGCCGGCCACGGTAGGGTCAGCGACTGGGGTGAAGTCGTAACAAGGTAGCCGTAGGGGAACCTGCGGCTGGATCACCTCCTTTCTAAGGATGATCCTTCAGCGAGCTTCGGCTTACTATCGGATCGTTTTAGAAACATCAGTGGCCAACGGTCGTCAGGATCGTTGAGCTGCATTGGCGGGATTTCGCCGTCTTCGTTTCTCTTTCTTCGCGGACGAACACGCGCTGGGGCTGCAGGCTTGCAGATCCCTGGTCCTTGACTGGATATGCGTTAGGGGCTTGTAGCTCAGTTGGTTAGAGCGCGCGCTTGATAAGCGTGAGGTCGGAAGTTCAAGTCTTCCCAGGCCCACCACACTCATCGAGTGAGCATTCGTCTTCTGGTTACGGGGCCATAGCTCAGCTGGGAGAGCGCGTGCTTTGCAAGCATGAGGTCGTCGGTTCGATCCCGTCTGGCTCCACCAGATGGTTTGATCATCGGCTGATCGTGCACCTAAATCGTCCGCGAAACATCACTTCGCATCTTGCTAGTCTGGATAGACAGCAAGTTGCGTGATTTCTGACATCGTAAAGAGGAGATCGATCCGAGTTGGATCGTGCAGCAAGCAATTGCTACGCGGTACTCCATTATCTCCGGATCATTTCGGCGCTCGTGCGTCTTCCAGGGTAGCTCACAAGGCTGCGTTGAAAGACATGCGAGTTGTAAATGATCCTTTTAGCGAAGCTTGACCGCCTCGCTATCGGAACGATCTTACGAAGCAAGCTGGTCTTTCTAATCATTGTCCGGCTGCAGATAGCGTTCATCGAGGGCGCGTGCCTTAGAGATTTCGATCTCTTGGCAATTCTGCAGACAACATTCTGCCGAGTGTGTGGACATTGATAATGAGAGCAATCAAGTGCCTTAAGGGTGTTCGGTGGATGCCTTGGCGCTGAGAGGCGATGAAGGACGTGCTACGCTGCGATAAGCCGTGGGGAGCTGCGAAGAAGCTTTGATCCATGGATTTCCGAATGGGGAAACCCACCTTCGATAGCCGGAACTCCAAGACCTTTGTCGAAAGACATTGGTGTGGGGTTCGAACAGAAATGTGAGATGCCTAAGCCTTTAGATTTCGATCGAAGAGGTTTTGGATTTCCGGTTATCAAGAGAAGGTATGAGACTTCTGAATACATAGGAGGTTTCAAGCAAACCCAGGGAACTGAAACATCTAAGTACCTGGAGGAAAGGACATCAACAGAGACTCCGTTAGTAGTGGCGAGCGAACGCGGACCAGGCCAGTGATACATCAAAGACAATCGGAACCAGTCAGGAAAGCTGGG
>NZ_JADPJG010000012.1:160404-220404 GCF_023073335.1 Bradyrhizobium sp. 21 | reverse complement strand
ATCAGGTCTTGACCGCCGCCCCACTGCAGCCACGAAATGTGCTGGCGCGTGTTCAATCCGAACGGCAGCGCCGTACCGAACGTGAAAGCGGGGTTCTTGCCCCAATAATAGTACAGCGCAGTGTTGCCCATCTCGACCGTGCCGTTGGCGACGGCGTCGAGCACCTGCAGGCCCGGCACGATCTCACCTGCGGCGAATGCCTGGATCTGGAAACGATTGTCGGTGATCTCGGCGACGCGCTTGGCGAAATACTCGCAGCCGCCGTAGAGCGTATCCAGCGCCTTCGGCCAGCTCGCGGCATATCGCCATTTGATCTCGGGCATCGACTGCGCGATCGCCGGCGCAGCGACGGCACTCGCGGCCAGGCCCAATCCGCCTGCCGTGAGGAATTTACGACGTTCCATGCGCTTCCCTCCGTTAAGTCGATGCTTCGACCAGGGAACGATCTTGGTGTCGTCTTGTCGTCGTCGACGCTCGACGTGTTCTGTTGAGACGGTGTGGCGTTTCCGAACGGCCCTTGAGGGGCACTCGTTGATGGAATTCCGATCGTTGCGGTTCCGCTAGCGAGGATGACCGGGCGCTTGGCCAGAATCAAGCCTCAAGTCTCAAGCCTCACGGGCACCTCGCAGCTGCGAACGCCGGCCTGACGCAAGTCGGGTCGGCACGCGATCTGCTATTCAGTCGCGCAAAAACCAGGGAGGCTCGCGCATGACGGGCAAGACGGTCGTGGTTGCCGGAGCGAGCGGTCTCGTCGGCAATGCCGCGTTGCGACACTTCGGCATTTCGCGCGGGTGCGATGTCATTGCCCTGTCGCGGCGGAAGCCGCGCGATCTCTACGGTGCCCGCCATGTCCCGATCGACCTGACCAGCGCAGCGGATTGCCGTCGCGCCGCCTCGGAACTGAGCGGCGCGACGCATCTGATCTACGCCGCGCTCTACGAGGCGCCGCAGCTTGTCGACGGCTGGCGCGACTCGCAGCAGATCAAGACCAACGACCTGATGCTGCGCAATCTGATGGGTGCACTCGAGCCTGTGGCGCCCGGCCTCAGGCATGTCGCCCTGCTGCAGGGCACCAAGGCCTACGGTGTCCACGTTCGCCCCTTGACCGTGCCCGCCCGCGAAGGCCGCTCCGAAATGTACGAGCAGCCCAACTTCTACTGGGCGCAGGAGAACTTCTTGCGCGACCTCCAACCCGGCAAGGATTGGCATTGGAGCATCCTGCGGCCGGTGCTGATCGTCGGCCTCGCCATGGGCGGCGCCATGGACCTGATTCCGCCGCTCGGCGTCTATGCCGCGATGCTGCGGGAGCAGGCCAGGCCGCTCGATTACCCCGGCGGCGCCGCGCGGGTGGGGCAGGCGGTCGATGTCGATCTCCTCGCCCGCGCCATCGCCTGGTCGGGCGAGGCCGAGGCCGCGCGGAACGAGGCCTTCAACGTGACCAATGGCGACGTCTTTACCTGGGAGAACATCTGGCCTGCGGTCGCGGATGCACTGGAGATGAAGCCGGGCAAGCCGGTCCCGCTTTCACTCGCGAGGGAGTTTCCATCCTGGGTCGGCCCTTGGGACGCGTTGCGGCGCAAGCACGACCTCGTATCGCCTGCGCTGGCTGAATTCGTCGGCCTCTCGTTCCAATACGCCGATTACAGTATGCGCTACGGCCACACCGAATTCGGTCCGCCCTCCATCGTCTCAACCGTGAAGATCAACCGCGCCGGCTTCACCGAGATGATGGACACCGAGGACATGTTCCGGAAGTGGTTCAAACAAGCCAAGGAAGAGCGACTGCTGCCCTGATGCTCGCCCTTGGTTCCGGCGACCGTCAAGAACCGCACCCCCCAGCGAACTGCATCAGAAGCGGGTCAGATCCAAATCTCAAGCCGATAGAGACGCAATCCTCGCGCCAGTCACCGGCTTATGAGAAAGGGCCAGCCCTATGGCTGGCCCTTTAAGTATATTCTGTGAGCCGTCAGTAACGAGAAGCCGACGCCGCGCCCCAATTGAACCGATAGTTCAGGCCGGCCTTGATGGTGTGCTCGTCATTGCGGAAGCCGACGGCGGTAACAACACCAGCGGCGCTGGTGAAGAGAGCGTTCCGCGTGCCGAAGTCATAGTACTGGTATTCGACCTTGCCTGACCAGTTCTGGGCGAACATATATTCGAGACCCGCGCCTACGGTGTAGCCGTCGCGACCACCGCCATTGTTGGTGAAGGTGCCACCGCCGAAACCGTTCGTCAGGCGGGAGTCAGCCCAGGCATAACCGCCTTTGACGTACAGCAACGCCGGACCCCAGGTGTAGCCGAGGCGACCGGTGACCGAACCGAGCCCACGGTTGACGAAGGGATTGTTGTTGGTGTCGAGGAAGCTGTAGTTCGCTTCAATGCCCAGCACCCAGTTCGGCGAGAACTGATGGTCGTAACCGACCTGCGCGCCGCCCATGAACACACCATCGTTGCTGCTGGTGCCGGTGAAGCCGGGGGCCAGAATGTTGTTGCTGCCGCCGAATGCGCCGCCGACGTGACCGCCGATGTAAAAGCCGGTCCAGTTGTAGATCGGCGAGGCCGCCATCGGTGGAGCTTTGGTGTAAGGACGCGCGGCCATATCAGCTGCCGATGCTGTACCCGCGAGGGCGGTAAAGGCGACAGTAGCGAGAAGGAACTTTTTCATTTTGGGTCTCTCAGGTTTCAAAAGCGGTGGCAAACGCTAGCCTAACTCACCGGATTTGCTGTAGCGCGGCAGCTACACGTGGCCACTCTGCGTTTGGAACGCTCTGATCATTTGTTAAATTAAGGAACTTTGTAGACCCGCAACCGGGCGGCCCCTGTGTGCGAAGTGCATCGATTTCGACAAGAAGATCGATCGATACAGAGAGATGGCTTCCCCGCATGAATGATGAGATTGCGACGACATTGACCAACTGACGCGCAGAGCTGATCGCAAAGAGGGCCGAACTTCATCCCGAAGAACAAGGATGAGGACATTACGGTGGTGCTCTCTTTGCCGGAACCGTTCAGCCCCAAGACCGACACTGCAGTAGTGAGGCCCGGCAGGCGATAGCATCTAGGCAAACACGATGTGAGGCTCCACAGCACATCAAATTGAAGGGGCTTCCGCCTACCCGATCAGTAACGAAAGTAAGGCCGCGTCAGTGGGCGCTCGTCTTGCAACTGAGACAGGCCTCCGCTCGTGGCCCATTTGCGAAGTGGCGGCATGTCTCATCCGGGTCTGCTGAGCGGAGAGACGCGGACTACATTTGCTCAGGGTGAGTTCTTCGCATTTTGACCCGAAGCGGACTCCAGCGATCCACTATGGAACCAAATGGCGCGACGTACGTTGGGGACGGTTCGGTGGGCCGCAGGGGGCGTCCGCCCATGTTCATCTCAAGCGAGGGCCGGATCGGACCGTCGCTCCTCTGGCCCCCCGAGAGCCGAGCGCATGTCAAACGTCGAAGAATTCCCGCTCTCCGCCCGCCACCGGCCCACGGAGTTCGAGGCGCTGGTCGCTGCCGGTCACGCCGCGCTCGATGCCATTCCCGGCGCAGTCTATCTCTGTGACGCGGAGGGAGTGCTCGTCGCCTTCAACACCGAGGCCTTGGAATTGTGGGGGCGAACACCTGATATCGCCAGGAAAGAGCGCTTCTGCGGTTCACACCAGCTCTATCTGCTCGATGGAACTCCGCTTGCCCATGCCGACTGTCCCATGGCCACCGCGATCCGTGTGGGAACGCCGACGCGCAATGCCGAAGTGATAATGGCGCGGCCGGATGGCTCTCGCTTCTCGGCCCTGGTCAACATCCGCGCGTTGCGCGACCATTCTGGCCGGATCCAGGGCGCCATCAATTGCTTCCAGGACATCACCGGACGTAAGCAGGTCGAGGAGGACGTCCGCCGGAAGACGCAGGACCTGGAGGATTTCTTCGACAACGGCGCGGTGGGCCTACATATCGTCAGCGGAGAAGGGATCATCCTTCGCGCCAATAAAGCCGAACTGGATCTGCTCGGGTACAGGCCCGAGGAGTACATTGGTCGCCACGTCGCCGAGTTTCATGTCGACGCGCCGGTGATCGGCGATATCCTTCAGCGCCTATCATGTGGCGAGCCGCTCGATCGCTATCCTGCGCGACTGAGGGCGCGTGATGGCTCTGTCAAGCACGCCCTGATTACGTCGAACAGCCGTTTTGCGGACGGCAAGTTTGTCAACACGCGCTGCTTCACCACCGACGTCAGCGAATTGCATGCCGCCGAAGAGGCACGCCGCGCCAGTGAAGCCCGGCTCGCGGCGACTTATGAGGCCGCTAGCGTCGGCATCTCCGAGACCGACGAGAACGGCCGCTTCTTGCGGGTGAACGATTCCCTCTGCCGCATCTCCGCGCGTTCGCGCGACGAGCTGTTGCGGATGACCTTCTTCGACTATACCCATCCCGACGACCAGACCGAGGACGCCGAGCTTTACGCGCGCCAGGTCCGTGGCGACATCGAGAACTACACGGTTCGCAAGCGCGCACTGCGGCCCGACGGATCCGTGCGCCATCTCGACATCTTCAGTTCGTCGGTGCGCGATTCGGAAGGCCGCTTCCTTTACGGCGTGCGCGTCGCACAGGATGTCACCGCCACCAAGCAGCTGGAGGACCGACTGCGCGAAGGCGAGCAGCGCATGCGCGATCTCCTCGAAGCGTTGCCGGCAGCCATCTACACGACCGACGCCGAGGGCCGCATTAATTTCTATAATCGTGCAGCGGTCGAGATGGCTGGAAGAACTCCCCAGCCCGGCGACGAGTGGTGTGTGACCTGGAAACTCTATTGGCCGGACGGCTCACCGCTGCCGCACAATGAATGCCCCATGGCTGTCGCGCTCCGCGAAAACCGGCCGGTCCGTGGTGCCGAAGCGGTGGCGGAGCGTCCGGATGGACGACGCGTGCCGTTCATTCCCTATCCGACGCCCCTGCGCGACGCCGCCGGTAACTTGGTCGGCGCCATCAACATGCTCGTCGACATCAGCGAGCGGAAGAACGCCGAGAACGCACAGAAAGTTCTCATCGACGAGCTAAACCACCGCGTGAAAAACACCTTGGCCACGGTGCAGTCCCTCGCGAACCAGACCGCTCGTCATGCCGGCGATCTGCAGGAGTTTCTGCCGACCTTCATGGGACGGCTGCTCGCGCTCGCCCGCGCACATGACTTGCTGACGAAGCGAAACTGGCAGGATGCGCCTTTCGAAAAGCTGGTCCACGATGTCATCGCTCCGGTGTCGGGCGGACGGGTGGTGACTGGCGGCCCGCACGTCGATCTAGACGCGCGCATGGCCCTGAGCATCACCATGGTGCTCAACGAGCTTCTGACCAATGCGGTGAAGTACGGCGCACTCTCGGTGCCGAAAGGATCAGTTTCGCTCACCTGGCGGATCGGTGCCGGCGAGCGCTCACAGGGCGTGCTGGAGTGCGAATGGCGGGAAGTTGGCGGACCACCTGTTACCCCGCCAAAGCGGCGCGGGTTCGGCACGCGGCTGATGGAGCGTTGCGTCGAGCATGACCTCGCCGGGGAGTTCGATCTGGTATTCGAACCGGAGGGCACCCGCTGCCGTATGGTGTTTCCCGTTGCGGCTGCCGCTTCCAATGGTTGAGTTGCCGGGCGCCAGGGTGCTCCTGGTCGAAGATGAGGGCTTGGTGGCCCTCATGATCGAAGACATGCTCGAGGAATTGGGCTTGAAGGTGGTCGCCTCGGCCGCCCACGTGCCAAAGGCGTGCGAACTTGCCAGCGGGGCATCGTTCGATCTTGCGCTCCTTGACGTGAACCTGGCAGGTGAACGTGTCTTCCCGGTAGCGCGCATCCTGCGCGAGCGGAGAATTCCTTTCCTGTTCAGCACCGGCTACGGCGGACCGTCACTTGAGGAAGAGTTCAGAAACGCGCCAGCAATCGGCAAGCCGTTTTCAATCGAACAATTGGAAGAGAAATTACGGGCGATTCTGGCGCTTTCATAGAAGCTGCAGTTTGCGCGGTTCGCGGGCGTGTTCGCCCTTCCGAGTAGTGAAAGACTTTTCCGCGTCGAGATGGGCCCGTACCGACGCCATCGGATCGACTAAAGCGCCGGCGCGCACTATGCTGCATCCTGATTTGGAGACCTGTCACAATGCAGTCGACAGACAACGACATCACGCTTCTGCAACATATCCACGCCAACGGGCATAGCGTGCGCGCAAACAGCAATGTCGATCATCGCCCCTATGACAGGCTCAAAGAGCTTGGATGGCTCTCCAGCACCACGCTTTCGCTGCCCGACGTGGCCTACAGTTTGACGCCCTCGGGTCTGAAGCGCGCTCTCGAAGAGCTACAGCCGAAAGCTGGAGTCCGTTAAGGGCGCTTATCGGACGCCAGCGGCGCGCTCCGGCACGCCCGCTTTTGACCCAGAGCCGACGCGGTCAGACTGACCCGCCGCAGGCCAAAATAGCTGAATCGTTCCGATCGCGGAACTGAACTTACCTTCTGACGTTGAGAGAGTCGTCAACAAGGAGCGCGCCATGCCAGAGCGCCGTAGCAGAGTGAAGCAAACCAGCTCGCTTGAGGAACGATTAGCCGAACTAGCCACAAAGCTCAAAGATCAGGCTAATCGCCTGCCAGCTAGTATCGAGCGCGAAGTCCTCCTTAGAAGGGCCCGTTTGGCGGAGACCGGGGCGCATCTAAACGAATGGCTGCGCTCGCCAGGATTACAGCAACCGAAGTAATTTCTGAGTTCTCCGGCTCACGGGCAAACCGACGCTGTTGCCGCCGGCAAGCCGCTTCCGTTTCCAACTTGGGCGAAATTGTCCGTTAAGAAACGTTTCCATCCCCTGATTGGGAATGCCTTCCAACCAATTCGTCAGCTGGCACCCGAGAGCGTAGCGGTGCTACGATTTGATTCACCAGTGGTGACCGGGGGCAGCTATGCGCGTGATCGAACGAAACAACGTGCATGTTCGCGGATCGGGCGGGCGCAGCATGATCTTTGCCCATGGCTTCGGCTGTGACCAGAACATGTGGCGGTTGGTGGAGCCTGCCTTCGCAGGCGAGTTCAAAACGGTGCTCTTCGACCACGTCGGCGCGGGCGGTTCAGACCTGAAAGCCTACGACAAGGAGAAATATTCGTCATTGGCGGGCTATGCCGACGATGTCGTCGAGATCGGGCGCGAGCTTGGTCTGGCGGATGCGGTATTCGTTGGCCATTCGGTCAGCAGCATGATCGGCGCCCTGGCGGCGCAGAAGGCGCCGGGCATGTTCGGCAAGCTCGTGATGGTCGGTCCTTCGCCGCGGTACATCGACGAGGGCGACTATTTTGGCGGCTTCACCGAAAGACAAATCGACGAGCTTCTTCAGTTCCTCGACTCCAATCACATGGGCTGGTCGGTACAGATGGCACCCGCGATCATGGGCAATCCCGATCGGCCCGAGCTTGGCCAGGAGCTGACCAACAGTTTCTGCCGAACTGATCCGGACATCGCGAAGGCATTCGCCCGGGTCACGTTCAAGTCCGACAACCGCGCGGACCTCGGTAAAGTCGATGTTCCGACGCTGATCCTTCAGTGCAGCGACGACATTATCGCGTCGAAACCAGTTGGCGAATTCGTCAATCGCGCAATCCCGAACAGCGAGATCGTCTTCCTTGAGGCGACCGGCCATTGCCCCAATCTCAGCGCGCCCGATGAAGTTGTTGCGGCCATGCGAACGTTTGTCTGAGGCCTTCGGTGGATGATCCGCGGATCGACGATTTCGAGGACATGTTCGAGAACGCTCCGTGCGCGTACATCACTCTGCTGCCTAACGGACGCATCGAGCGCGTAAACAAGACGCTTCTCGGCTGGATCGGCCACACCGCCGAGCACATGGCAGGCAAACGGTTCAGCGACTTTCTGAACATGGCAGGTCGCATCTATTTCGAAACCCACATAGCACCGCTGCTACGAATGCAAGGCTTTTTCAACGAATTTGCGATCGACATGGTGACGACGGCAGGCGAGCCGCTCCAGATGATTGCGAACGCTCTTGAAGGGCGGGACGCCGCCGGCAGGGCACTGTTCACCCGGCTGGCATTGATCAAGGCCACGGATCGGCGACGCTACGAGCATGAGCTTCTGCAAGCGCGCGACGTCGCAAAGATCAATCTGCAAAGCGAACGCGAGACTTCGGAATTGCGCGAGCAGTTCATCGCCGTGCTCGGTCATGACCTCCGAAATCCTCTGGCTTCGATAAGTGCCGGGGCCCGCATCCTCGGTCGCGAGGCAAAGAGCGACAGGGAGCATCAAGTCATCGCAATGTTGGAGACGACCGTTCTCCGGATGGCGGGGCTGATCGACAACGTGCTCGATTTCGCGCGGGGCCGTCTCGGTGGAGGTATCACACTTGATCGCAACACCCGCAGACCGCTCGAACCTGTGCTGCACCAAGTGATCGATGAACTGCGGCTGGCTTCGCCCGGTCGCCGGATCGAAGCCGAATATGCGATCGATGTTCCCGTTGATTGCGATAGGAGCAGAATAGGGCAGCTTGTGTCCAACCTCGTCGGAAACGCGCTCAGCCATGGCGCGTCCAACGAACCGGTGCGCGTGCGCGCGGTGACGGAGGACGGTTTATTCAGACTGTCAGTCGCCAACGGCGGCGAACCCATACCTGAGGCCGCCATGGCCAAGCTGTTCGAGCCGTTCTTCCGGGGCGAGGTGCGCGCCAGTCGGCAAGGTCTTGGCCTGGGTCTTCACATTGCGGCGCAGATAGCTAAAGCCCATGAGGGTACGCTGACCGTCAGCTCAACACGCGAGGAAACTTGCTTCACCTTTTTAATGCCGCTTCGATAATCTATGGAAAAGCGAGCTCCGCTAGTGCCCATAGCTGACCTGAGACAATATTTAGCTTGAGTCCGCAAAGCCTGGGACAGCGGACATCGCTCAGGTCGCACTGATGAATCTCGATCTACGAGTGCGCCGCCTGATCAGCGTTTATGAACGCCGCTTCCATGGTCTTCCGCATCCTGATCGTCTCGTTGCCTGCGTCAAACTCGACGTCGCTCCAGCGCACGATCCCGCCATGGGCGACGTCGTGCTTCAGCTTCAACCGATGCGCCAGCCCGATCGGCAGGGCGCCGGCCTTGAGGCTCGCGGCGGCCGGCACCAGCTTGCCCCATACCGTGTAGCCGCCTTCGCCGTCCAGCATCTCGCCGGCGCGCAAGTTACGCTTGGCCACTGACGCGACGTCGCCGCGGAAGCCGTAGGGCTGCCCGGTCGGCTCGCCCCGCAGCGCGGCCGAGAGCACCGAAATGTTCAGTTCCAGCCCGATCAGATGATAGGGCTTGTACATCGCGGCAAATCGTCCGCTGGCGTCGGTCTTCAGCCCGTACTGCCTGAAGCAGTCGGCGGCATAGTCGTTCGGCGCCTCCAGTACGACATAGACGCCCCAGCGCAGATCGCGAAACACCGGCCGGCCGTCGCGTTCGAGCGACGACACCACCTCCACCACGCCTGATCGCTCCAGCACGCCGCCCTTGTCGCGGGGACGCATGATATGCGGCAAGTCGTCGACGCCGCAGGGCGGAAACAGCAGTCCTTCCCCAGGCACATCGAGCCCACACGCGTTCGCGATCGCGGCCATCTCGATCGCCGATTTGGTGCCGTCGAGGAAGGAGTTGAACATCTGCGGATTCATCCCGGCCGATTGCGCCTCGCCCGCAGTCATCCCGTAATGCTGCCAGACACTGTCCGGCGTCACGTCGTGATAGGCCGGCAGATATTTTGTGCCCTTGCCGGCGGCAACCACGCGAAAGCCGGTGGCGCGGGCCCAGTCGACCATTTCGGCCGTCAGCGCCGGCTGGTCGCCATAGGCGAGCGAATAGACCACGCCGGCCTTGCGGGCTTCCTCGGCGAGCAGCGGACCCGCCAGCACGTCGGCCTCGACATTGACCATCACGATATGCTTGCCGGCCGCGATCGCGGCACGCGCGTGCTTGATGCCGGCGGCCGGATTTCCGGTCGCCTCCACCACCACGTCCATCGCCCCGCCGGCAATGGCGCGCGCGCCGTCATCAGTGAAGACGGTGGCCGCGATCCGCGCCGCGTCCCACCCGACCGTGCGGCAGGCCTCGCGCGCGCGGTCGCGGTCGATGTCGATGATGATGGGCACCTCAAGCCCCGGCGTGTGCGGCACCTGCGCCAGAAACATCGAGCCGAATTTGCCGGCGCCGATCAGCGCCACACGGACGGGCTTGCCGGCGGCAGCGCGGGCCTGGAGGAGGCGGAAGAGGTTCATGTCGCTACCCGATTAACTCTCGTGTCCCGGACGCGGTGCGGCGCGAAGTGCCGCCCCGCAGAGCCGAGACCCAGAAAAAGAAATGCTTGTGGATGGGCCCCGGCTCTGCAGCGCACCGCTAAAGAAGCGCTGCGCTGCGTCCGGGGCACAAGACCTGTCTTACTCCGCCGCCTGTCGCGGCGCACGGGCGAGCCGCACCAGCGCATCGTCGTCCACCGTCTTGATCGGCGCGAAGTCGCGATGCGCGATGTACTCCGGCCTTGTCGGCGTGCGGATGTAGTTCGAGACCGCGTTCAGCGTCAGGTACACGATCTTGCGCGGATAGGGCGTGATGTTGCCGCTGGAGCCGTGCACGAGATTGCCGTGGAACATCAGCATGCCGCCGGGCTTGCCGGTCGGCGCGACGATGCCGCCCTGCTTGACCAGCCGTGTCACCGTGTCCTCGTCCAGCGTCCATAGCGGATAGGACGTGGTCGCCAAATCGTGCGAGGCTTTGAGGTCGCCGGCATTCTGGCTCTGCGGCACCAGCATCAGCGGGCCATTGATCGGCATCACCTCGTCGAGGAAGATCGCGATATTCATGGCGCGCGGCTCGGGCATGCCGTCGTCGCGCTTCCATGTGCCGTAATCCTGGTGCCACTGCCAGACGTCGCCGGTGAAGGCCGACTTCGCGTTGATCTTGAACTGGTGCATGTAGACCTTTTCGCCGAACAGCTGCTCGACCGGGTCGATCATGCGCGGATGCGCGCCCAGAATGCGGAAGGCTTCGTTGTAGAGATGCGCGGCAAAGGCCGTGCGCGGCGCGCCGCTCTTCTCGCGCCAGACCTCCGGCCGGTTGGCGTCGTAGATGCCGACCGCCTCGCGCGCGAGGAGGTCGACCTCCTCCGGGCTGAACAGTTCGGGCAGGAACAGCCAACCCTCGCGATGGAAGAACTCCAATTGTGCTTCGGACAGTTTCATGGTCGTCCTCCTTGTGTTCGTTTTTGATTGTCGTTCCGGCGTGAATGCCTACGCCGCCGCCTCTTCGCTCGCCCTCAATCTCTCCTCGGTCATCCGTCCCGCCGTCTGCGCGTGCGCAAGCGCCGCACGTTCGGCCGCCTTCGCATCGCCTGCGAAAATGTGTCCGGCAATTTCGGCATGCTCGGCCCAGGCGCTCCCGCGATAGTCGAGTTCCGAAAGCACTGTCGCCATCGAGCGGCGCATATGCGGCCATTGCGGCGCGATCGTCTCCTCGATCACGGGATTGCCGGAGAGCCGATAGATTGCGCGATGAAACGCGACGTCGAGCGCGATCAGCTCGGCGAGATTCGTGTTGCGGTCAATGCGGCGTCCGGCGGAGAGCGCCGCCTCCAGCCGCGCGCGTCCCGCTGCATCGGTGCCAGCGCGCTCCGCGGCAAGCCGGGCGGCCAGCGCATCGATCGCGCCGCGCACCTCGTAGAGCTGGCGGATGCGTGCGGGATCGAGCTGGGTGACTTCAAAGCCGCGACGGCCGCTCTCGGCGACCAGCCCCTGCCGGTGCAACAGATGCAGCGCATGCGATACCGGCTGGCGCGACACGCCGAGCCTGTCGGCAAGATCGTTCTGCCGGATGCGCTGTCCGGGCTGCAGCGTGCGGTCGGAGATCGCCTCCAGGATCCGCGCATAGACCTGGTCGATCAAGTTCGGAAGCGGGTCGAGAGGGATCACGCCGGCAGCTCCGAGGACTGAAAAAAGGGAATACGGAATTCTGTATTCAAAAATATAGCGGGAGGATAAGGGCGTCAAGCGCGATCAACGTCGCGTCCGACCCCGTTTTGCGCTCTTCTAAACCATTGATATTACTAGGGTCGGCTACTGTGCATGGGGTTGTTTTCGAGGAAAAAGAGTGTGAGGCCCTTTATTCCGCCAGGAACGCGCTCACCGCCTCGCCGAACTCCAGCGGCGCCTGCTCGAACATCCAGTGGCCGGCATTCGGGATCACCGCCGTCCTGCTGCCTGCGATGTGCTCGGCCAGTACGCGCCACATCACCGACAGGCTCCCCGTCGTCGCGCCGCCGCCGATCAGCAGCGTCGGTGTCCTGATCGCCTGCGTGTCCGCGCGCGTGTAGGGCCTGCGCTGCTCGTTGATCTGGCCGAGGAAGGTGATGGCGTTGTCGCGCAGTTGCTGCTTCGCCGCCGCCGGCACGCGGCGCCACGAGCCCTCGCCTTCGATGCCTTCGTAGAAATTCTGCAGCGCGCCCTCGATGTCGCCGGCGCGGATCATCTCGACCGAGCGCGCCGTGCGCGCGGCCAGCGGCGGATGCGCGGGCGTGCCTGCAGGCACCGGCAGGCTGGCATCGAGATCGCCGCCGGGCTCGGCCAGCACCAGCTTGCGCAACAGATCAGGCCGCGTCTGCGCGACGCGAAAAGCGATGTGGCCGCCCCGCGAATGGCCCATGAGATCGACCGGTCCGGGCCTCACCTGCTCGATGAAGGCGATCAAATCAGCGACGTGCTGCGCCATCTTGTAATCGTCGCCGACGGCATCCCAATGCTCGGGAAAGAAATGCCGCAGGCTGACCGAGATCACGCGATGCGCTTTCGACAGCGGGCCGAGCACTGAATACCAGGTGCGGAAATCGCCGAGCGTGCCATGCACGCAAACCAGCGGCGGTCCTCGTCCCACTTCGAGATAGGCCATGTCGTAACCATTGACGCGAAATGTCTGCATGATCAGCCCGCCAGAAAATCCAGCACCACTTCGGAGTATTTCTGCGGCGCCTGCTCGAACATCGGGTGCGTCGCGTTCGGGATGATCGCCGTCTTCGAATAGGGCACATGCGCGGCGAGCGCATGCAGCACCTTGGGCAGCAGCCCCTTGGTCCGTGCGCCCAGGATGAACAGCGTCGGCATTTTGATCGATTCCGCATCAGCCTTCGAAAACGGCGGGCGATTGTCGCGGACCTGGCCGATCAGCGTATAGGCGTTGTCGCGGAGATTTTGCTTCACCATCGCCGGCAGCCGCGGCCAGGTGCCCGCTCCCTCCAGCGTGTCGACGAAGACGGCGAGGCCGCCGTCGACATCGCCAGCTGCGATCTTCTCCGCCGAGGCCGTGAAGCGCGCCAGCAGCGGCGAGGGGCCGCCGGCATAATCGGGGTCGAGGCTCGCATCGAGTTCGCCGCCGGGTTCGGCCAGCACCAGCCGCCGGAGCAGCTCCGGCCGCCGCTGCGCCACGCGAAAACAGATGTGCCCGCCGCGGGAATGGCCCATCAGATCAACCGGCCCGAGGTCGAGCTTCTCGATGAAGGCGACGACATCGTCGACATGCTGTGCGATCGAATAGGTGTCGCCGACGCCATCCCAGCGATCGGGAAAGAAGTGTCGCAAGCTGACCGCGATCACCCGGTGCCGCTGCGTCAGCGGCCCCAGCACGCAGCTCCAGACGCGGAAGTCATTGAGCGACCCATGCACGCACACCAGCGGCGGGCGGCCTCGGTCTTCGCCCACGTCGAGATAGGGCATGTCGTATCCGTTGACGTGGAGGCTTTGCATTCGGGGCTCGCGGGAAGGAACAGGAACTCCTGTGCACGATTCCCGGAATCCGGGTGGATCGCAACTATTTCCAAGCCTAGATATGGCCTGAGATCACAATGGGGGCATGCGAGGGGTCGCAAGCCAGGAACCAAGTCATGACCGACCAGCATTTTGCCCTGTTCGACACCCGGATTGGCCTGTGCGCCATCGCTTGGGGTCCGCGCGGCATCAACGGCACGCAATTGCCGATGGGCGGCGAGGCGAAGATCCGAACCCGCATCAGCCAGCGCCATGCTGACGCCAGCGAAGCCGGGCCGACGGCCGAGTTGCAGCGGGCGATCGACCGCATTACAAAGCTGCTCGCGGGCGAGCCCGATGGCCTCACCGACATCCCGCTCGATCTCGATGGCGTGCCCGAGTTCAACCGCGGCGTCTACGCGATCGCCCGCGCCATTCCGCCCGGCAAGACCGTCACCTATGGCGACATCGCCAAGCAACTCGGCGGCGTCCAGCTGTCGCGCGATGTCGGCCAGGCGCTCGGGCACAACCCGTGCCCGATCGTCGTGCCCTGCCATCGCGTGCTGGCGGCCGGCAACAAGCCCGGCGGCTTCTCCGCGAATGGCGGCGTGGTGACGAAGCTGAAGATGCTGGAGATCGAAGGCGCGCTGGTGAACCACACGCCGAGCTTGTTTGATTGAAGCTGCAGGGGGGCGGGAAGCGTAGGGTGGATTAGCCGAAGGCGTAATCCACCACTTTCGTATCCGCGGCGACAGACAATGGTGGATTACGCTTCGCTAATCCACCCTACGAATCCTGGCCTAAATCTTCGCCGCCGCCTTCGGCCAATATTTGTCGCGCAAGTGTCGCTTCACCAGCTTGCCGGTCGGCGTGCGTGGCAGCTCGGCCTCGAAATCGACCGAGCGCGGGCATTTGATCGCGGAGAGACGCGTCTTGCAGTAGGCGATCAAATCGGCCTCGAGCTCCTTGCCGGCGCGCGTCATGTCGTGCGGCTGCACCACCGCCTTCACTTCTTCGCCCATCTCTTCGTTCGGCACACCGAACACGGCGACGTCGGCAACCTCGGGATGGGTGATGAGCACGTCCTCGGTCTCCTGCGGGTAGATGTTCACGCCGCCGGAGATGATCATGTAGGACTTGCGGTCGGTGAGAAAGAGAAAGCCGTCACTGTCGAGATAGCCGACGTCGCCGAGCGTCGACCAGCCTTTTGCGTTGTAGGCCTTCTTCGTCTTCTCGGGATCGTTGTGATAGGTGAAAACAGGCGCATCGGCGAAATAGACCGTGCCAATCTCGCCCGTCGGCTGCTCCTCGTCGTTCTCGTCCAGAATCTTGATCTTGCCGACCACGGCGCGGCCGACGCTGCCGCGGTGCTCCAGCCATTCTTTCGAGTTGCAGACAGTGACGCCGTTGCCTTCGGAGCCCGCGTAATACTCGATCAGGATCGGCCCCCACCATTCGATCATCTTGGCCTTGACCTCGACCGGGCAGGGCGCGGCGGCGTGGATCGCGCCATTGAGCGTCGAGACGTCGTAGCGGTTGCGGACCTCGTCCGGCAGCTTCAGCATGCGCACGAACATGGTCGGCACGAGCTGCGCGTGGGTGACCTTGTATTTCTCGACCAATTTCAAGAATTCTTCGGCGTCAAAATGCTCCATGATGATGGAGGTGCCGCCGAGCACGGTAGCCATCATGTTGAAGCGCAAGGGAGCCGCGTGATAGAGCGGGGCCGGTGAGAGATAAATGGTCTCGGCGTTCATGCCGCACATGCCGGCGCAGAGGACGCGCAGAAACGCGTTCGGCTCGTCGATCGGCTTGCCCTCGAACGCCTTCTTGATGCCCTTGGGCCGGCCGGTGGTGCCGGACGAATACAGCATGTCGTAGCCGGCGATCTCGTCCGCGATCGGCGTGGTCGGCTGCGCTGAGGCTTCCTTGTCGTAAGAGCGGAAGCCGGGCAGGGGCTCGTCCATCATGTAGAAGAGCGGCTCGCCTGCGGTCCCCTTGATCAGGGCCTTGATCTGGTCGGCGCATTTCGGTGTCGTGATCACGATTTTGGCGCCGCAATCGGCGATGATGTAGTCGATCTCGTCCTGCTTCAGATAGCGGCTGATCGCGGTGTAATAGAGCCCGCTGCGTTGTGCCGCCCAGCAGATCTCCATGAAGGCGAGGCGGTTCTCCATCAGCAGTGCGATGTGGTCGCCGGCCTTCAGCCCGAGCGAGCGGAACAGGTTTGCGCCCTGGTTCGAGAGCTCGTCGAGCTCGCGATAGGTAATCGCCTTGCCGGTCCCGGCCATCTGATAGGCGATCTTGTCGGGAGTGGTGCGGGCGTGGATGGAGGGGTGGGTCATGAGAAGGTCTCGCGGCAAGCTACGCTGTCGTCCCGGCGAAGGCCGGGACCCATAACCACAAATCGGAGTTGTTGAAGTAAAGCTGCCGCCCCAGCTCGCCCTAACCATGAACTTCCGTGGTTATGGGTTCCGGCCTTCGCCGGGACGACACCTTTTGTTTGGAAGCAGTAACGGCTTACAGCCGCTCCACGATCGTCACATTGGCCATGCCGCCGCCCTCGCACATGGTCTGCAGGCCGTAGCGCTTGCCGCGCTGGTGCAGGGCGTGGACCAGCGTCGTCATCAGCTTGGTGCCGGAGCCGCCGAGGGGATGGCCGAGCGCGATCGCGCCGCCATTGACGTTGAGACGTTCCGGATCGGCGCCGGTGGTCTTCAGCCACCCGGTCGGCACCGAGGCGAAGGCCTCGTTGACCTCGAACAGGTCGATGTCGTCGATCTTCATGCCGGCCTTCTCCAGCGCACGCTTGGTGGCGTGCAGCGGTGCGTCGAGCATGATCACGGGATCGCCGCCCATCATGGTCATGTGGTGGATGCGCGCTAAGGGCTTCACGCCGAGCTGCTTGAGGCCGCGCTCGTTCACCACCATGACGCCGGAGGCGCCGTCGCAGATCTGGCTGGCACTGGCCGCGGTCAGCTTGCCGTTCTCGGCGATCAGCTTGACGCCCTTGATGCCGTCGAGGGTGGCGTCGAAGCGGATGCCCTCGTCGATGTGGTGAGTGTCCTTGGAGCCGTCGGCGCGGGTGATCTCGAGCGGCACGATCTCCGTCTTGAAGTGGCCGGCCTGGGTTGCCGCGATCGCGCGCTGATGGCTGTTGTAGGAATATTCGTCGAGATCATCCTTCGACAGGCCGTACTTCTCGGCCATCATCTCGGCGCCGGTGAACTGGCTGAAGACGATGTTCGGATACCTGGCCTCGATGCCCGGGCTCTTGTAATTGCCAAAGCCGTTCTTGGCGGGAAGCTGCGACGACAGGCCCATCGGCACGCGCGTCATCGATTCCACGCCGGCGGCGATCACGACATCCATCGCGCCTGACATCACGGCCTGCGCCGCGAAGTGCAGCGCCTGCTGCGAGGAGCCGCACTGGCGGTCGATTGAGGTGCCCGGCACGCTCTCCGGCAGCTTCGAGGCCATGATCGCGTTGCGCGCGACGTTGTTCGACTGCTCGCCGACCTGCATCACGCAGCCCATGATCACGTCCTCGACGAGGGCGGGATCGACCTTGGTGCGATCGACCAGCTCGTCCAGCACCTTGGCGGCGAGATCGGCCGGGTGCCAGCCGGCGAGGCGGCCCCCCTTGCGCCCGCCCGCGGTACGCGCAGCGGCGACGATGTAAGCCTCGGCCATGTCGGTTTCTCCCTGGATTATTTTGAACGGTTGATTGTCGGGGCGGGATTTAAGGGGCGACTGGTTGTTTAGTCAATCGATCAATTAACTCTTGTGGGGAGGCGCTGCTTGGGCTTATCTGCGGCCGCTCTCGCGCCAAAATCAGGGTTCTCCGTGACTATCAGCGTACCGAACAGGCTCCCCAGCGGAAAGAATTCCACGGCAGAGAAATTGCTCGTAGCCGCGAGCGAGCTGATGATCGAACGCTCCTCGATCGAGATCTCGCTTTCCGACATCGCCCAGAAGTCAGGCGCCAACGCCGCGCTGGTCAAATACCACTTCGGCAACAAGGACGGCCTGTTGCTGGCGCTGCTCGAGCGCGACGCGGGAACGGAACTGTCCAATCTCGAATACCTGCTGGCGCAGCCGATCACGCCGACTGCGAAGCTGAAGCTGCATATCGGCGGCATTATCCGCGCCTATCACCGGTTTCCCTACATGAACCGGCTGATCCACTATCTGCTGCACGAGAGCGTCGCGGGCTCCGCCGACGAGGTCTCGAAATTCTTCGTCGCGCCGCTGCTGGATTTCCATCGCCGCCTGCTCGCCGAAGGCGTCAGTCAGGGCGAGTTTCGCGCGACCGATCCGGTGCTGTTCTACACCAGCCTGATCGGCGCCTGCGATCATTTGTTCTTCGGCCGGCATGCGATGTCACGCGCCACCGGCGTCGGCCCGGTCACCGACGACGTCTGCCGGCAATACATCAAGCACATGGAAACGCTGATCTGCGGCGGCATCCTCACGCAAGGCGAGGAAGCTGTCGCGGCCGGATGATCCGGCCAGAACGCAGAAGTCTAGAGAAGAAACGCCCAAGGAAAAGGTAGAGGAAAGGTAGCTTACGATGCAGTTGAAAGACGTAGCCGTTCTCATCACCGGCGGTGGTTCGGGCCTCGGTGCCGCGACCGCCCGCGCCATGGCCGCCAAGGGCGCCAGGATCGGCGTGATCGACCAGAGCAAGGAAAACGCCGAGAAGGTTGCCGCTGAAGTAAACGGCGTTGCCCTGCATGCCGACGTCACCGATGAGGACGGCATCAAGGCTGCGATTGCCAAGGCGGAGGCCGCGCACGGCATCGCGCGTGTGCTGATGAACTGCGCCGGCATCGGTGGCTCGCAGCGCATCGTCGGTCGTGACGGCGTCTATCCGCTGGCGAAGTTCGCGCGCATCATCAACGTCAATCTGATCGGCACCTTCAACTGCCTGCGCCTGTTCGCGGAGCGCCTCGTCACCGCAGAACCCATAGGTGAAGAGCGCGGTGTCATCATCAACACGGCATCGGTCGCAGCCTATGAAGGCCAAATCGGCCAGATCGCCTATGCCGCTTCGAAAGGCGGTGTCGTTGGTCTGACGCTGCCGGCAGCGCGCGACCTTGCGAGTCAGAAAATCCGCGTCAACACCATCGCGCCCGGCCTGTTCATGACGCCGCTGCTGATGGGTCTGAACGAGGAGGCCCGCAAGAGCCTGGGCGCCCAGGTGCCGCATCCCTCGCGCCTCGGCGATGCCAATGAATATGGCGCGCTTGCCGTGCACATGGTCGAGAATGCGATGCTCAACGGCGAGACCATCCGTCTCGACGGCGCCATCCGTATGGCGCCGCGGTAGCTAGCCGTCGTCCTGGCGAAAGCCAGGACCCATTATCACCGGCAAGTCGCGAGGCTCGCTCGACCGACGTCGGTGGTCAACAACAAGGGCCTGTGGTTATGGGTCCTGGATCAGCGTTCGCTTATCCAGGACGACGATGGGGAGATTTCGCATGTCCCAACCGCTGCTGATCGAGCATCACGACGGCGTCGACCGGGTGACGCTCAATCGCCCTGAAAGCCTCAACGCGCTTGACCCTGCGCTGATCGACGCGCTCAACGTTTATTTCCAGGGCCTTCAGCGCAACCGCGACACGCGCGTGGTGGTGCTGAAGGGCGCCGGCAAGAATTTTTGCGCAGGCCTCGATCTCAAGGCGGCGATGGCGCGTCGTGCCGGACAGCAGGAGCCGCCCGACGTCACCGAGTCGCTGGATTCGCAGCGGCGCATTGCCGACATCGTGATGCTGATGCGGCGCTGCCCGCAGCCGATCATTTCTCTGGTGCAGGGCGCTGCGGCCGGCGGCGGCTTTGCGCTGGCGCTCGCCTCCGATATCCGCATTGCGACGAAATCGGCGCGGATGAACTGCGCCTTCATCAAGCTCGGCCTCGGCGGCTGCGACATCGGCACCAGCTATTTCCTGCCGCGCCTCGTCGGTGTCTCCGTTGCCTCGGAGCTGATCCTCACGGGGCGCTTCATCGGCGCCGAACGCGCGCTGGCGGTCGGGCTGGTCTCCGAGGTCGTCGACGAGGACAAGCTAGATGACGCTGCCGGACCCTATGTCGACGCGATGATCACGGCGTCGCCCGTGGGCCTGCGCCTATCAAAAGAATGCCTCAACATGAGCGTCGATGCCGGATCGCTGGAAGCGGTGATCGCGATGGAGGACCGCAACCAGGTCCTGTGCAGCCGCTCCGAGGAATTTTCGGAAGGCATCAGGGCCTTCCTTGAGAAGCGAAAGCCTGTCTATATCAAGCGTTGACAGAGAAGATCCGTAAAGGACGATAATTCCGGGAGACGCAAAATGAGTGGAAGCGCGGCGGCGGTGTTGACGAAGCCCGCCTTTCGCAAGGTGGAGTGGCTGGCGCGCGACATCGACGTCGAGCGCCGCGACGACGGCACGGTGGTGCTGAAGTCGCGCATTCCGCTGCAGCCTTACGAAAAGCATATCCCGGCTTCGCTGGCGAAATGGGCGAAGCAGGCGCCCGAGCGCATCTGGCTTGCCCAGCGTGGCGGTCCCAACCGCGAATGGCGCAAGTTGTCCTACGGCGAAGCCAAGCGCACCGTGGATGCGCTGACGCAAGGTTTGCTCAATCTCAAGCTCGAGGGACGGCCGGTTACGATCCTCTCCGGCAATTCGATCGAGCATGCGCTGATGACGCAGGCCGCGATGCAGGCGCGGGTCCCGGCCGCTCCCGTGTCGCCGGCCTACTCCTTGATGAGCCATGATCACGTCAAGCTGAAATATCTGTTCGATCTGATCAAGCCCGGCGTGGTGATGGTGCAGGACGGTCCGACCTTCGAGAAGGCGCTGAAAGCGCTCGATCTCACCGGCGTCACCGTCGTTCACGTCTTGCGGTCCTGCGAGGGTATCGCAAGCGTCAGCTTTGCCGAGCTCGCGGCAACGCCAGTGACCGCCGACGTCGAAGCGTCGATCGCGAAGATCACGCCCGACACCGTCGGCAAGCTGCTGTTTACCTCAGGCTCGACCGGCATGCCCAAGGCCGTCATCAACACGCAAGCGATGATGTGCGCCAATGCAGCGATGATGATGCAGGTGCGGCCGCGCGATCCCGCGGGTCCGATCTCGACCATGCTGGATTGGATGCCCTGGAACCACACCATGGGCGGCAACGCGGCGTTCCACCCGATCCTGGTCGACGGCGGCACGCTCTATATCGATGACGGCCGGCCGATGCCGGGCCAGTTCGAGGAGACGCTGCGCAATCTGCGCGAGATCTCGCCGACCTATTACGCCAATGTGCCCGCCGGCTATGCCGCGCTCGCGGCGGCGATGGAGAAGGACGATGCGCTGTGCCGCTCTTTCTTCAAGAACCTCTCGATCATGGCCTATGGCGGCGCGCGGCTGCCTGACGATCTCTACGACCGCATGCAGGCCCTCGCCGTGAAGACCACTGGCGAGCGCATCGTGTTCTACACCGGCTGGGGCTCGACCGAGACCGCGCCGACCTCGACCGGCACCTATTGGGACACCGAGCGTGTCGGCCTGATCGGCCTGCCGTTCCCCGGCGTGGAATTGAAGATGGTGCCGTGCGGCTCGAAATACGAGCTGCGTCTGCGCGGCGTCAATGTCACGCCCGGCTATTTCGGCCAGCCGGACCTGACCAGGAAGATGTTCGACGAGGAAGGTTTTTATTGCATCGGCGACGCCGGCATCTTCGTCGACGATTCAGATCCGGTGCAGGGCATCATGTTCGCCGGGCGCGTGGTGGAAGACTTCAAGCTCACCACCGGAACCTTCGTGCATGTGGGCTCGCTCCGTACCGACGCGATCGCGGCTGCGACGCCCGTCGTGCACGACGCGCTGGTCGCGGGGCAGGATCGCTGCTCTATCGGACTGCTTGCCTGGCCGAACCTGCACGCCTGCCGCCAACTCGTCGGCAATCCCGAGCTGAGCTTCGAGGATGCGGTGAAGAACCTCGAGGTGATCGCCTGCTTCAGGCGCGGGCTCGAAGTGCACAACAAGGAGTGTGAAGGCGCCAGCAGCCGCACCATCGCGCGCGCGATGCTGATGGCAGAGCCGCCCTCGATCGACGGCAACGAGCTCACCGACAAGGGCTACATCAACCAGCGCGCCGGCCTGGAACGACGTGCGGCATTGGTCGAGCGGCTCTATGCTGACAAGCCGGATCAGGACGTCATCGTGCTGAAATGAACGCCGTAGGATGGGTAGAGCGCAGCGAAACCCATCGCTCCTAGTGTGACAATCGATGGGTAGCGCTTCGCTCCACCCATTCTACAGAACAACAATAGCAGGGTACGCGCCATGAACTTCGATTTCTCCGACGACCAGAAACAGCTCCGCGACCAGGCGCGCAAATTCCTCACTGAGAAGTGCTCGCCCAAGGCGGTGCGCGCAGTCCTCGACGGCAAGGCGCCCTATGACAAGGAGCTGTGGAAGGGCCTCGCCGAGATGGGCTTTCTCGGCGTCGCGATTCCTGAGGATTTTGGCGGCGCCGGCGCCGGCCATCTCGAGCTCTGCGTGATCGCCGAGGAGATGGGCCGGGCCAATGCGCCGGTGCCGTTCTCCTCGACGGTGTATCTTGCCGCCGAAGCGCTGCTGATCGCGGGCAGCGACGCGCAGAAAAAGAAGTGGCTGCCCGCGATTGCGTCGGGCGAGGCGATCGGCACGCTGGCGCTGTTCGAGGGCAGCGGCAATCCATCGCCGAAGACCATCAAGCTGACGGCTGCGAACGGCGTGCTCAACGGCGTCAAGAAGCCGGTCGCCGATGGCGCGGTCGCCGACTTCGCGGTGGTTGCGGCACGCACGGGATCGAGCAGACGTGACGGTGACATTTCCTTGTTCATTGTCGATCTCAAAGCCGGCGGCGTCGAGGTCAAAAGCCTCACCAATCTCGATCCGACCCGCGGGCAGGCCGAGATCACTTTTAGGGATTGCAAGGCCGAGTCGCTCGGCGCCGCCGGTGAGGGCTGGAGCATTTTGACCCAGGTGCTCGACCGCGCCGCGGTGCTCTGTGCGTTCGAGCAGGTCGGCGGCTCCGATCGTGCGCTGGAGATGGGCCGTGACTACGCGCTGGACCGCATTGCCTTCGGCCGCCAGATCGGCTCGTTCCAGGCGGTCAAGCACATGCTCGCCGACATGTACGTCTCGGCGACGCTGGCGCGCTCCAACAGCTATTACGGCGCCTGGGCACTCTCGACCAACGCCGGCGAGCTGCCGGAAGCCGCAGCCGCCGCGCGCATCAGTGCGACGCAGGCGTTCCAGCATTGCGCCAAGAACAACATCCAGGTTCACGGTGGCATGGGCTTCACCTGGGAGTTCGACTGCCACATGTACTACCGCCGCGCCAACGCCATGGCGCTCGGACTCGGCAGCCTGTCCTATTGGGAAGACCAGTTGATCGACCGCATGCGCAAGAAGAACGCGGCGTAGGCACCCCTGCGTAGGATGGGTAGAGCGAAGCGAAACCCATCGTCGCACGAAGATTGGAAGCGATGGGTTTCGCTGCGCTCTACCCATCCTACGAAATGAACGGCGCGTCCGAGGACTGAGACCATGAACTTCGACGACACCCCGCAGGAAGCCGCGTTCCGCGAAACCGCGCGCGCCTGGATCGCGGCGAACGCGCCCAAGCAGTACGAGGACGAGCTGCGAAAGTCCTCGCTCGGCCGCACGCAGCTCAAGAATGCCAACATCCTGGAAGTGGCAAAGGGCTGGCAGAAGAAGAAGGCCGGTGCCGGCTGGGCCTGCCTGCACTGGCCGAAGGAGTATGGCGGCCGGGGTTCATCACCGATCGAGCGCGTGATCTGGCAGCAGGAGGAGGGGCCGTTCGGCCAGCTGTCCCGCATGTTCATCATCGGCCACGGCATGTGCGGGCCGACCATGATGGCGTTCGCGCGCGAGGAGCATAAGCGCGCCTATTTGCCGCCGCTCGCTTCCGGCGAAAAGGTCTGGTGCCAGCTGTTCTCCGAGCCCGCCGGCGGCTCCGACGTCGCGGGCCTGCGCACGCGCGCGGAGAAGGACGGCGACGAATGGATCATCAACGGGCAGAAGATCTGGACCTCGGGCGCGCATTGTTCCGATTACGGCATCTTGCTCACCCGCACCGATCCGACCGTGCCCAAGCACAAGGGCCTCACCATGTTCTTCCTGGACATGAAGAGCCCGGGCGTCGAGGTGCGACCGATCAAGCAGGCGAGCGGCGCCTCCGACTTCAACGAGGTCTATTTCACCAATGTCCGCATTCCCGATCATCAGCGCCTCGGCGAGGTCGGTGATGGCTGGAACGTCTCGCTGACTACGCTGATGAACGAGCGCAGCGCGATCGGCGCAGCCGTTTCGACCGGTTTTCCCGAGCTGTTCGAATATTGCTCCAGCCTGATGCTCAATGACGGTCCCGCGATCGAGGATCGCGCGGTGCGTTCGAAGCTCGCGAACTGGGCGGTGAAGGCGAGCGGGCTGAAATACACCAGCATGCGCGCGATCTCGGCACTGTCGAAGGGCGAACGGCCGGGGCCGGAGAATTCCATTGGCAAGCTGGTGGCAGGCTCCATGATCCAGGACGTCGCGACTTACGCACTGGACCTGCAGGGCGCGAGCGGCGTGATCAGCGGTCCCGAAGATGCCGAAGTCGCCGGGCGTTTCCAGGCGATGCTGCTGCGCGCGCCGGGTACGCGCGTCGAAGGTGGCACCGACGAGATCATGCGCAACATCATCGCCGAGCGGGTGCTGGGCCTGCCTGGCGACATCCGGGTCGACAAGGACGTGCCGTTCAACAAGATCCCGACGAAGGGAAGATGAATGCGTGTCCCGGACGCGGTGCGGCTGAAATGCTCCGCAGAGCCGGGACCCAGAAAGCCACAATGGGCCCCGGCTCAGCAGCGCATCACTTCGTGCTGCGCAGCGTCCGGGGCACGAGACAGGAGAGTTCGAGATGAATTTCGACGACACCCCGCAGGAAGCCGCCTTCCGCGAGACCGCGCGCAAATGGGTTGAGGCCCACGCGCCCAAAGAGCTCGAGGCCGAGCTGTCAAAATCCTCGCTCGGCCGCATCCGGCTCGCTCACCAGGACATCGTCGATGTCGGCAAGGCCTGGCAGAAGAAGAAGGCCGAAGGCGGATGGGCCTGTCTGCACTGGCCGAAAGAGTATGGCGGCCGCGGCGCAACGCCGATCGAGCGCGTGATCTGGCAGCAGGAGGAGGGCGTCTACGGCAAGCTGACGCAGCCGTTCCAGATCGGCGAGGGCATGTGCGGCCCGACCGTGATGGCTTTTGGCAACGAAGACGCCAAGCGCCGCTATTTGCCAAAGCTCGCCGCGGGCGAGGAGATCTGGTGCCAGCTGTTCTCCGAGCCTTCGGCCGGCTCTGACGTTGCGGGCCTCCGCACACGCGCGGAAAAGAAGGGCGACAATTGGGTCGTCAACGGCCAGAAGATCTGGACGTCGGGTGCGCACTATTCCGACTATGGCCTTTTGATCGCGCGCACCGATCCCAATGTGCCCAAGCACAAGGGTCTCACCATGTTCTTCCTGGACATGAAGAGCCCCGGCGTCGAGGTGCGTCCGATCAAGCAGGCCAACGGCATGCAGGAGTTCAACGAGGTCTATTTCACCGACGTCGTCATTCCGGACAGCCAACGTCTCGGCGCCGTCGGCGAGGGCTGGAGCGTCTCGCTGACCACGCTGATGAACGAGCGGATGTCGATCGGCGCGCGGCTTGCGACCGGCGTCCCCGAGATGTTCGAATTCTGCTCCAATCTGATGCTGGAGGATGGCCTCGCCATCGACGACCCCGCCGTGCGCTCAAAGCTTGCGAGCTGGGCGGTGAAGTCGAGCGGGCTGAAATACACCAGCTACCGCGCGATCTCGGCGCTGTCCAAGGGCGACAGGCCGGGCCCGGAGAATTCGATCGGCAAGCTGGTGTCCGGCATGATGCTCCAGGACATCGCGACCTACGCCATGGACCTCCAGGGTGCGGCCGGAGTTCTCACAGGCAGCGACGAGGAGGCCGCGCAGGGCCAGTTCCAGCAGATGCTGCTGTCCTCGCCCTCGATGCGCATCGCAGGCGGAACCGACGAGATTTTGCGTAACATCATCGCCGAGCGCGTGCTCGGATTGCCGGGCGACATCCGTGTCGACAAGGACGTGCCGTATAACAAGATCCCGACCAAGGGACGGTGAAGATTCTTCCTGTCCCGGACACGGCGCAATGCGCCGCTCCGGGGCACGAAAACGAGGCAGATCATGGACGCCAAAGTGCCCAACGCAAACTACTCCACCGAAGACCGCATCGGCGTGCTCGAAGAGCTCCTGAACGAGCGCTACTCCGTCCGCGCCTTTCTCCCCAAGGAAGTCGATCGCGCCACGATTGAACACGTGCTGACCACCGCGCAGCGCACGGCGTCGTGGTGCAACAGCCAGCCCTGGCAGGTCGTCATCGCCAGCGGCGAGGCCAAGGAACGCTTCCGCAAGCTGATTTACGCGGAAGCATCTGGCGGGCTCGGCGACGATTACGATTTCACGCCGCCCCGCGAATATGTCGGCACCTATCTCGAACGCCGCCGCGAGAGCGGCTTCCAGCTTTACAACACGCTCGGCATCATCAGGGGCGACAGGATGGCCTATGCCAAGCAGGCGCTGGAGAACTACAATTTCTTCGGCGCGCCACATGTCGCCATCATCCACACCAACGAACCGCTCGGCATTTACGGTGCGATCGATTGCGGTGCGTATGTCAGTAATTTCATGCTGGCCGCGCAAGCGCTCGGGCTCGGCACGGTTCCGCAGGCGGCGCTTGCGCGCCACTCCGGCCTGATCCGCCGCCATTTCAATCTGCCTGATGACCGCCGCATCGTCTGCGGCATCTCGTTCGGCTACGCCGACGACGCCCACAAGGTCAACAGCTACCGCACCTCGCGGGCCAGCGTCGCTGAAACCGTGACGTTCGTGGAGGAGTGACACGCGCTAAGACGGCCGCTTCAACGGCCGTCTTCACGTCTCGTTCGGTGTGTCCGTTGACGCCGGCCGCTAACCGCCGCTGCCGCCAATCACGGCCCGAATGGTCTCGTCCGGCCCAAAATCCTCGGCGCCGTCGACATAGAGCAGCGCCGCGAGCTTGGAGCGCGCGCGGTTGACACGGCTCTTGATCGTGCCGACTGCGCAGCCGCAGATCGAAGCCGCATCCTCGTAGGAGAATCCGGAGGCGCCGACCAGGATCAGCGCTTCGCGCTGGTCCTGTGGAAGCTTCTCGAGCGCCGTGCGGAACTCCTCGAACTCGAGATGAGCGTTCTGCGAAGGCTGCGTCTTCAGCGTCTTGGCATAGTTGCCCTCCGCGTCCTCAACCTCCCGCCGCCGCTTGCGATAGTCGGAGCGGAACAGGTTGCGCAGGATCGTGAACAGCCACGCCGGCAGGTTGGAGCCGGGCTGGAATGAGTCGATGTTGGCGAGCGCGCGCAACAGCGTCTCCTGGACCAGGTCGTCGGCGCGGTCGGCATTGCCGCTGAGCGAGATGGCGAACGCGCGCAGGCTGGGCACGGCCGCCAGAATGTCGTTACGCAGGGAGTCCGTGAGAGGCATCAATCCCTCCCATTGTTGTCGTTGGATCCGCCACCATTTTCCACTTGGGGTGTCGCTCCCGGCGCATCAAGCTTCTTGATCAGTTCCGCGAACCGGTCCGGAACCCCCTGCCGCACCACGTCGTCATACATGGCGCGCAACTGATGGCCGATCCGGGATTGGATCTCTGGAGTGAGCCCTCCCTTACCGGGGGTCGTGCTTTTGCTGGCTTGAGACTTGAGATCTTTCATGACCTGTTCCGCGTTTCCCCGAGTTAAGTGACTGTAAAATCGAGAAGTTCTCTCAACCGGGAGCCGTTCCCTAGATAGGCTCAATGCGAGCTGCGAGAAAAAGTTCCGCCCCGCTGCGGAACTTTTGTGAGGCTGAGGCGTAATCAGCCCAGCAGGGGAACCCGGCCCCCCCGCATACGCCTGCATCTCAAGGTTGGCCCGAAGATTAAATAAATGGAGTGGGGATGTCCCGTTCACAGCTTGTTGCTGAACACTTGCCGTTGTTGCGCCGGTACGCACGCGCCCTGACGGGCAGCCAGTCTTCCGGCGACGCCTACGTCGCAGCCATGTTGGAAGCCATGCTGGGGGATCCGGCGGTGCTCGACGAGACCCATGGTCCCCGCGCCGGCCTGTTCCGGCTGTTCACCCAGATCTGGAATTCCGTTTCCGTCAATGACGATGCCGAGGTGACGACCCTGCCGATGCCGCCGGAGCGGCGGCTGTCGAACATCACGCCCCTGCCGCGACAGGCTTTCCTGTTGCTCTCGCTCGAGGGATTTTCGGAAGAGGAAGTCGGCTACATCCTCGGCACCGACGTCGCCGAGACGCGGCGGCTTGCGGACGCCGCGGGACGCGAGATGGCCGCCGAGATCGCCACCGACGTGCTGATCATCGAGGATGAGACCTTCATCGCCATGGACCTCGAGAGCCTGGTGAAGAATCTCGGCCACAATGTCGTGGGCGTCGCGCGCACCCACGCCGATGCGGTGGCGCTGGCCAAGAACAAGCGGCCCGGCCTGATCCTCGCCGACATCCAGCTCGCCGACGGATCGTCGGGCCTCGACGCCGTCAACGAGCTGCTCCGCACCTTCGAGGTGCCGGTGGTATTCATCACCGCCTATCCGGAGCGCTTCCTCACCGGCGAGCGCCCCGAGCCGGCGTTCCTGATCTCAAAGCCGTTCCAGCCCGCGATGGTGTCGGCGGTGGCGAGTCAGGCTCTGTTCTTCCAGCGCAACTCGCGCAACCGCGCGCCGAAGGTGCCGGCGGCGTAAGGCGCCAGCGCCCCGCATTTGACGGAAGATGATCTGATCCGGCGCGCCGCAAGGTGTGCCGGATTTTTATTGACCGGGTTGCCCACGCTTGACGGCCATCGAATTCGCAACTCATACCTCGTGCAGCGGCCGCGTGGCAGCCGCAGTGCCATCGGAGACGTGTTCATGGACCAGCAGCTCCTCGATCGCCTCGCCATCCGCGACCTCGTCGAGAACTGGGCGGTCTGGCGCGATGCCGGCGACTGGGAGCGCTTTGCCACCGTCTGGCACGAAGAGGGCTGGATGTCCGCCACCTGGTTTCAGGGGCCGGCGCGGGATTTCATGCGGGTCAGCCAAGAAGGCTTTGCCAAGGGCGTGCGCATCCTGCATTTCCTGGGCGGCACCAGCATCGATCTCGCGGGCGAGCGGGCCATCGCCCAGACCAAGATGACGATCTCGCAGCGCGCCCCGGTGCACGACGTGCTCTGCGACGTCGTCTGCACCGGGCGCTTCTACGATTTTCTGGAGAAGCGGTCAGGCGCGTGGGGCATCGTCCGCCGCCAGCCGATCTACGAGAAGGACCGGATCGACCCGGTTGATCCCGCAGCGACACTTCGCCTCGACCAGCAGGCGCTCGCCACGCTCCCCGAGGGCTACCGCCACCTCGCCTACATGCAGGAGCTCATCGGCTACAAGGTCAAGCGCGACATGCCGGGTCTGATCGGTGCCGAGGTCGAGAAGCTGTACAGTGAAGGGCGGGAGTGGCTGGCTGGGAAGGCGAAGTGAACTCCAGACAAAAGTAAGGCGCGACTGGCATCACCACAGTCGCGCCCTACGTCGCCGGCTTATGGGGCAGGGGGGAATAGCCGGCTGTTGAACAGACTCCCGGGCGCGGAAGTCGTTCCAGGCAGGGGCAAATTTTTTTACGCCGCCTGCGGTGCGTTTGGCACACGGTTAAGTGATCTTAACGACTCAGAACTCCTGGTCCTGTCCTTGCGTTGTTCCCGCGATCGCCATGGGGCGAGGGATCGACAGCCATGTCACAGATTTACAAGGGATTTTTGGCGGCAGTCGCGATTGCCGCCACGCTCGGCGCCGCGCAACTGGCCTTTGGCCATGACCTCGCTGGCCGCTGGCAGGCTGTCGGGGACAAGTCGGGCGATGTCGTCAATCGTGCCGGCAAAGCTGACCGGCTCACCAATCTCAAGGAGACCGCGGTTCCCACCCGCACCGTGTCGATGCGCCTGAACGACCTCGCCGACACGTCGGTCTTGTTGCGGGTCCCCGCGGTCATGGAAATCGGCAATGCCAAGCCACCGGTGCTGCTCCCCAGCCAGAAAACCCAGAAGCAAGGCCGCAGCAAGCCGACAATTGCCTGCGAGCCGATGGTCAGCTCCCTGACCGAGGTCGCCAAGCTGCTCCAGCCCGGCCGCTGTGTGACCTGATCTGCCTGCGCCCGACCTGGGCCCCCACGCCTGGGCCCCACGGACAAATCGCCTTTCCCACGGGAGGGCGATCTTTCTTGTCCACTTGATCCCCTATCCCATCGCGTTATATCCCGGGTTTCTTCCCCCTTTTGATTGACCGGGTAAACGCATGACGACGTCAGATACGGCCGCGCATACACAGCCATTCCAGGCCGAAGTTTCCGAGCTTTTGCACCTGATGGTGCACTCGGTCTACTCCGAGACCGACATCTTCCTGCGCGAGCTCGTTTCCAACGCCTCGGATGCCTGCGACAAGTTGCGCTATGAGGCCATCGCCAATCCGGCGCTGCTGGGCGAGGGCGACCCGCTCAAGATCCGGATCAGTCCGAACAAGACGGCCGGAACGCTCACGATCGCCGACAACGGCATCGGCATGGAGCGGCAGGAGTTGATCGACCATCTCGGCACCATTGCCCGCTCCGGCACCAAGGCTTTCGTCTCGAAGCTGAAGGAGGCCAAGGAGGGCCTTGGCCTGATCGGCCAGTTCGGCGTCGGCTTCTATTCCGCCTTCATGGTCGCCGAGAAGATCGTCGTCGTCAGCCGCCGCGCCGGCGAGAGCGATGTCTGGACCTGGACCTCGTCCGGCGGCTCCGGCTTCGAGATCGCGCGGGCCAGTGACGAGGAAGCGGCGCGCGTGGCGCGGGGCACCGAGATCGTCCTGCATGTGAAGGACGACGCGAAGAAATATCTCGAAGCTTACGAGATCGAGCGCGTCGTCGGCGCCTATTCCGACAATATCCTGTTTCCGATCGAGCTCGTGCCTGAAGAGGGCGAGCCGCGCCAGATCAATTCGGCAAGCGCGCTGTGGCAGCGCTCGAAATCGGAGCTGACGGCCGAGGACTACAAGAAGGCCTATCAGCAGATCGCATCCGCCTTCGACGATCCCGCGATGACGCTGCATTACCGTGCGGAAGGCCGCTATTCCTACGCCGTGCTGCTGTTCGCGCCCTCGACAAAACCGTTCGACCTGTTCGAGCCTTCGCGCAAGGGGCGCGTCAAACTCTATGTCCGGCGCGTCTTCATCACCGATGACGCCGATCTGCTGCCGGGCTATCTGCGCTTCGTCCGCGGTGTCGTCGACAGCGAGGATCTCCCGCTCAACATCTCCCGCGAGATGCTCCAGAACAATCCGCAACTCGCGCAGATCCGCAAGGCGGTCGCGACGCGCGTGGTGTCCGAGCTCGAAAGCCTTGCGGAGAAAGATCCGGAGAACTTTGCGAAAATATGGGAGGCCTTCGGCGCGGTGCTGAAGGAAGGCATCTACGAGGATTTCGAGCGCCGCGAAAAGCTGCTCGCGCTGTCGCGTTTCACCACGACCTCGGGCGAGAAGCGCTCGCTCAAGGACGTCATTGCCGATTTCAAGCCGAACCAGACCGAGATCTACTATCTCGTCGGCGACAGCATCGAGCGGCTGAAGGCGAGCCCCCGGCTCGAGGCGGCGACCGCGCGCGGCATCGAAGTGCTGCTGCTGTCCGATCCCGTCGACGCCTTCTGGACCTCGATGCCGTCGGAGTTCGACGGCAAACCCCTGAAGTCGCTGAGCCAGGGCGATCTCAATGTCGACCTGATCCCGCGCGTCGATGCGGCGGAGGAGGCGAAGAAGGACGAGCCGGCCGCCGACGAGGCCGCCACCATCGCCGTGATCAAGGCCGCGCTCGGCGAGCGCGTCAGCGACGTCAAGGCCTCGACGCGTCTCACCAGCTCCGCCTCCTGCCTCGTCGCCGACAGCCAGGGCCCGAGTCGCGAACTCGAGCGCATCCTGGCGCAGCAGAACCGCGGCATGCGCACCAAGCCGATCCTCGAGATCAATCTGCGCCATCCGCTGGTCACGGCGATCACGAAGGCTCAGGCCGGCTCCAACGCGGTCGACGATCTCAGCCTGCTCCTGCTCGAACAGGCGCAGATCCTGGACGGCGAATTGCCGGAAGATCCGGCTGCGTTTGCAGCGAGGTTGAACCGGCTGGTGTTGCAGGGGCTCGGGGGGTAACGAGGGCGGCGCACCGCACTCACCTTGCCGTCATCTGCACGCAGGAACAGTCGCCTCTACCGTGGTGTTATGCCATAGGAGGCGGCCGGTATCCGGGCCGCCGACACGACCGATTCGAGGATTTTCCATGCGTTTGCCGATCCTGACCCTCACTGCGATTGCCACGCTGTTCGTGGCGGCAGATGCCGGCGCCCAGACCTATGATCCGCGCTATCCGGTGTGCATGCACGTCTATTCGCCGGGCGGGAGGGGAGGCGGCGGCGACTATTACGACTGCTCCTTCACCTCGGTCCCACAGTGCCGCGCCACGGCGTCGGGCCGCTCGGCGAGCTGCGACGTCAATCCCTATTACGCCTTCGACGAACCGCCGCCGGCGCCGCGCCGGCGTCACAAGAAGGTGCACTAGCGATCGGCGATTGCGAATTTCCGGGACATTTTTTATGCGTCGCTCATTCGGCTTGATCGCGATCGCCGGTGCATTGCTTGCAGCCACGCCGTCGCGCGCGCAAACCTTCGATCCCCGCTATCCCGTCTGCATGCACGTCTATTCCGGCTCGAGCGGTGGCGGCGGGGAGTGGTACGATTGCTCCTTCACCTCGCTGCCGCAGTGCCACGCCACGGCGACAGGCCGCGCCGCGAGCTGCGAACTCAATCCGTATTATCCGGTCAACGCGCCGCCTCAGCGCTTGCGCCACAGGCGAAGCGGCTAGCGCCCACTGCAGCATGGAGAACTAGGTGTCGTGAGGCGCCTTGTTGACCGCGGTGAAGATCGCGTCGGTCAATTGCCAGGTCATCTTGTCGGTGGTCCAGTCGCTGGCGTGCAGCCTGGTGTCATCGCCCGGGTCGACCATGCGGTCGAACGCAATCTTTGCAACATCGTGCCAACCCTTCATCAGCGCGAAGCGGCGGAAGACGTTGACGCCTTTCTCGTGTGCGATCTGGCTGATTGCCTCGACCATGGCGTCTGCCTTTTTGCGGGTGGTCGGTGTCAGCACCGCAGGCACATATTGCAGGTCCATCAGGATCACGTCGATCCGCTTGGCGTCGAGCAGCCGGTCAACACCTTCACGGATGTCTTTCGTGGTGTCCGCGAACGAGGGGCCGGCGGGTTGCCAAACCGAATTTGTGCCGACCTGCCAGATGACGAGATCGGGTCTCAGATCGAAGACGTCATGGTCGAACCGCTTCAGCTCCAAAGGAGCGTCTTCGCCACCAACGCCTCGGTTGATCACCTCGATTTCGACATTTGGAAATTTGATCCGAAGGTCAGCCAGCAGCCGCTGCGGATAGGGTGCGATGCCTCCTTCACCGGCCGTGGTCGACGAGCCGATCGCGATCACCTTGACCTGTCCGTGCTTTAAGCGGCCGGCAAAATTGGTCAGCGGCTGCTCGAACGGGGCTGCCTGGACAGGAAATTCCGAGGAGTCGAGAGCCACGGGTCGTCTCCCT
Source organism: Bradyrhizobium sp. 21 (assembly GCF_023073335.1). Classification (GTDB taxonomy): domain Bacteria; phylum Pseudomonadota; class Alphaproteobacteria; order Rhizobiales; family Xanthobacteraceae; genus Bradyrhizobium. The sequence continues at coordinate 186,887 of NZ_JADPJG010000012.1, read as the reverse complement.
TTCGTAGTCGAACAACGCAGGGTAGAAAGCCTAGCCCGTTTGCCCGGCGCAGCCTAGCCTCGTGAGACCGAAGCCGCTCGGCCAGGTCGCTATTCTTTCCTGATCCCCGACAGCTCGACCACCTTGCGCCAACGCTCAGTCTCCGCCGCCAGCATGCCGCCGAATTCATTGGCGTTGCCGTGCAGTGGGATCGCGCCGAGTTCGGCGATCCGAGCCTGATCTCCGCATCTGACAGTGCTGCGTCGATCTCGCGATTGAGCAGGTCGACGATCTCGCGCGCCGTGTCGTGCGGAGCTCCGACGCCGTAGAAGGAGGAGGTTTCGTAGCCGGGAAGCGTGTCGGCGATCGATGGCACGTCCGGGAGAATCTCCGAACGCTCGCGTGTGGTGACGCCGAGCGCGCGCAGCTTGCCGGCGCGCACCAGCTCGAAGGATGAGGTGACGTTGTCGAACATGCCCTGGATCTGGCCACTCATCACGTCGGTCAATCCGGGTGCCGAGCCGCGATAGGGCACGTGGGTGAACTGCACGCCGGCCATCGATTTGAACAGTTCGCCGGAGAGATGCAGCGATGTGCCGATGCCGGAGGATGCTATCGACATCTTGCCGGGATTGGCCTTGGCATGGGCGATGAAGTCGGCGACGTTCTTCACCGGCAGATCGTTGTTGACGAGCAGCACCAGCGGAATCCGCGCCACGCCCGCGACCGGCGCAATGCCCTTGGCGAAATCATAAGGCAGCGCCGGATCGAACGAGGCGTTGATGGCGTTCGCGGTCGAGGTCAGCAGCAGCGTGTAACCATCGGGGGCGGACGTGATCACCGCTTGGGTCCCGATATTGCTGCCCGCGCCGGGCTTGTTCTCGACCACGAAGGTCTGGCCGAGCCGGTCCGACAGGCGCTGGCAGAGCAGCCGCGACAGCACGTCGGTGGCGCCGCCCGGCGCGTAGGGCACCACCCATTTCACGCTGTGGGAGGGATAGGAGGGATTGCCGAGAGCGAAGGCGCGGGGCGCGCCGAGCACGGCTGCGGCAGAGGCAGCAGCCTGAACGAATTGTCGCTTGGTGATCATGACGCTCTCCAGTTCACCTCGGCCCGCAAGCAGGGCGGGGGGACACGCGTTGCGCGCCCCGGCAACTGGCTTTGCTATTGCAAGAATTGCGCGGTCGCGCACGCCGATCCCACTGGCTTGGTAAAGGATGACCAGAGTTAATCGCGCACTAACGGGGTTTTACCTTGTCTCTTAACACCTGGGCAGGGCGTGCGAGCTAAGCTTAGGGAAACAGCAGACACGTTCCGAAAGAATGAACGGCATGACCACCGGCGTCATCGAGCAACCGACAACCGCGCGCGCACCTTCGGCTTCGAAAATCTGGCTGAAGGCGATCGAGCTCACCGCGCGGATTGAGACGCTGCCGGGCCGGCTGTTCGCCGACGTCGTCGACGATTGGGCGCAGCGCCAGCCCGATCGCGTCGCATTGATCACCGATGGCGCAAGCCTCGACTATGAGGGGCTCTCGAAACGCATCAATCGTTATGCGCGGTGGGCGCGCTCGGCTGGTGTGGCCAAGGGCGAGACTGTCGCACTGATCATGCCGAACGGCATCGACTATGTCGCGGCATGGCTCGGCATCAGCCGCGTTGGCGGCGTGGTCGCGCTGATCAACACCAAGCTCGTCGGCCAGTCGCTGGCGCATTGCATCGACGTCGCAAAGCCCGCTCAAATCATCGTCGCGCACGAGATCACGGAGGCGCTGGATAGCGCGTCGCCGCACCTAGCGACGGACGCAAAAGTCTGGACCCACGGCGATACCCGCAGTGAACGCGCGATCGATGTTGCGCTTGCCGCCCTCGATGACGGTCCGCTTTCGCCGGACGAGCATGGCGACGTCACGATCAACGACCGTGCCCTGCTGATCTACACCTCCGGGACCACCGGCCTGCCGAAAGCGGCCAGCATCAGCCATCGCCGCATCCTCAACTGGGGCCTTTGGTTCGCCGGCCTCACCGGCGCGACGCCGCAGGATCGGCTTTATGATTGCCTGCCGCTGTTCCATTCGGTCGGCGGCATCGTCGCGCCGTGCAGCATGCTCGCTGCCGGCGGCTCAGTGGTGATCGCGGAAAAATTCTCGGCCTCGCATTTCTGGCCCGACATCGTGCGTCACGACTGCACGCTGTTCCAGTATATCGGCGAGCTCTGCCGCTATCTGCTCAAGGCGCCGCCGTCGGAATACGAAAATCGCCATCGCCTGCGGCTCGTCTGTGGCAACGGCCTGCGCGGCGACATCTGGGAAGATTTTCAGGCCCGCTTCGCCATTCCCCGCATCCTCGAATTCTACGCGGCAACCGAAGGCAATTTCTCGCTGTTCAACGTCGAGGGCCAGCCCGGCGCGATCGGCCGCATTCCGCCACTGCTCGCGCATCGTTTCCCGGCTGGCCTCGTCAAGCTCGATCCCGATAGCGGCGCGCCGCTGCGCAACGCAGAGGGTTTTTGTATCGCCTGCGCGCGCGGCGAAGCCGGCGAGGCCATCGGCCGCATCGGCACGGCGGATGAGGGCGGCGGCCGCTTCGAGGGTTACACCGACGCGAGCGAGACCGAGAAGAAGATCCTGCGCGACGTCTTTGCCAAGGGCGATTCCTGGTTCCGCACAGGCGATCTGATGCGGCTCGACGACAAGGGCTTCTTTCATTTCGTCGATCGCATCGGCGACACGTTCCGTTGGAAAGGCGAGAACGTCGCGACCTCCGAGGTCAACGACGCCGTGCGCGATTTCCCCGGCGTGATCGACGCCACCACCTACGGCGTCAGGATCCCCGGCACCGACGGCCGCGCCGGCATGAGCGCGATCGTCGTCAACGAGGGCTTTGACGTTGAAGCGCTGCCCGCCCATCTGGCGCAGCGTCTGCCGGCCTATGCCCGCCCTGTCTTCATCCGGATCTCGCGCGAACTCGATGCGACCGAGACGTTCAAGCAGAAGAAGGGCGATCTCGCGCGCGCGGGATTTGACCCGGGCGCGATAGGCGATCCGCTGTTCATGCTCGACCCGAAATCCGGCGCTTATGCCGCGGTCGATGCCGAGACCTACACGCAAATTAACGATGGTGCGCTCAGGCTGTAGCGGACCGAAAATCCGGAGATAGGTCCAATTTTATCCGAATTGTCCAAGAAGCCATTTACTTCTGTCGGGTAAACAAGCGGCCATGGGAGGCGGCCATCAAGAGCCGCCGCAACACGAACGACAACAGAAGCGAGCCAGCCATGTCGGTACGGTCTAAGGTCATCGAGGCGATCCAGCAGATCGCCAAGGAGCAGCACGTCACGCTTCCCGCACTCTCGGACGACCTGTCCCTGCACGAGACGGGGTTCGACTCGCTCGCCTTCGCCATCCTGGTGGCGCGCCTCGAAGACGAGACTGGCGTCGACCCCTTCACCATTTCCGAGGACGCAGCGTTCCCCGCCACCGTGGGCGATTTCGTGCGGGCCTACGAAAATGTCCCCGCGTGAGATCTTTGCACTCCGCGACCATCTTGGCGCGGAGCTGACCGGCCGCACGCTGTCGGACGCACACGATGTCGTGTCGCTGTCGGATATCCTGTCGCACACGGTCCTGGGCGGCCGGCTGGGTGAATTGTCCGGCCGCGCGGTGCTGCTGAAATTGTCCGACCAGCTCCGGTCCGGCGTTGCCATGATCGAGCTCGACGGTATCGCCCGTCGCATGCTGCTGTGCCCGCCCGATCTCAACCCCGCGCATCTCGACGCGCTGATCGCGGATGCCGGAATCGATGCCGTCGTCACCGACGAGCCCGATCGTTGGGCCGATACCGGCGTGCCCCTGATTGTCACCGCGCAACTGCCGCTTCAAGCGACCAAGCCGGCCGGGACCGAACGCGCCACGGAATGGCTGATGCTCACGTCGGGCACGTCGGGCGTGCCGAAGATCGCCGGCCATACGCTGGAAGCACTCACCGGCGCGATCGTCGCCGAAGGCCCCGTGCGCGGACCCGCGCCGGTATGGGCGACGTTCTACGACATCCGCCGCTATGGCGGCCTGCAAATCTTCCTCCGCGCCGTTCTCTCCGGCGGCTCGATGGTGCTGTCCGATCCGCATGAGACGCTCGCCGATCACGTCACGCGACTGAACGCGCGTGGCGTCTCCCACATCTCCGGCACGCCCTCGCACTGGCGCAAGCTGTTGATGAGCGGCTCGGCCGCGCGCTTCGCGCCCGGTTACGTGCGCCTCTCCGGCGAGATCGCTGACCAGGCGGTGCTGGACGGCCTCAAGGCGGCCTTCCCGAACTCCTCCGTCGGTCATGCCTATGCCTCGACCGAGGCCGGCGTCGGCTTCGCCGTCAATGACGGGCTCGAAGGTTTTCCAGCCGGCTATCTCGGCAACCGCAACGGCGTCGAGATGAAGGTCGTCGACAGCTCGCTGTGCATCCGTTCGAGCCGCACCGCCCACGCCTACATCGGCCGCAACGTGGCCGCCCTCACCGACGGCGACGGGTTTGTCGACAGCGGGGATATCGTCGAATTGCGCGGCGACCGGTACTATTTCGTCGGCCGCCGTGGCGGCATCATCAATATCGGCGGGCTGAAGGTTCATCCTGAAGAGATCGAGGCAGTGATCAACCGTCATCCCGACGTGCGGATGTCGCGGGCGAAGTCACGCAAGAGCCCGATCACCGGCGGCATCGTCGTCGCCGACGTGATCCTCGCCGACGGCACCGATCCGGCGCGCGCGAAAGAGATCCGCGACCAGATCATGGATCAGTGCCGCGCGCAGCTCGCTTCACACAAGGTGCCGGCGGTGATCCGCTTCGTCGCGGCGCTCGACGTCACCCCGGCCGGCAAACTGGCGCGCACCGATGCATAATGTTCTCGTCACCGGCGGCAGCCGCGGTATTGGGTTGGCGATCGGCAGGCGCCTCGTCGGTGCCGGCTACAACGTGATCGCCGCGGCGCGGCGCGAGAGCGACGAGCTCAAGGCTGCGATTGCCGGGTCGGAGGGGCGCCTGCATTTTCGCGCCTGCGACCTCGCCGTAATCGACGCGATCCCGGCCTACGCAAAACTCGTGCGCGACGAATTCGGCCCGATCTACGGCCTCGTCAACAATGCCGGCCTCGGCACCGAAGGCCTGCTCGCCACCATGCACAATTCCGAGATCGAGGCGCTGGTGCAGCTCAATGTGCTGTCGCCGATCATCCTCACCAAATATGTCGCGCGACAGATGATGGCGGATGGTGCCGGCCGCATCATCAACATCTCCTCGATCATCGCGACCACCGGCTACAACGGCCTCTCCGTTTACGGTGCGACCAAGGCCGCCGCCACCGGCTTTACCCGCTCGCTCGCGCGCGAGGTCGGCAAACTCGGCATCACCGTGAACGCGATCGCGCCCGGGTTCATCGACACCGAGCTTACGCACAATCTCTCCGACGAGGGGCGCAAGCGCATCGCCGGCCGCAGCGCGCTACGCCGCTTGCCGGAAATGGATGACGTGGCGCGCATGGTGGAATATCTGCTCGGCGAAGGCGGCCGCAATGTCACCGGCACCGTGTTTACGATCGACGCGGGGAATACGGCGTAACCGGAACCCGGTCGCCATAATTGAGTTGATCCGGCGCAATGACATTCAGCCGGATTTGGTCGTAAGATGCCCCGCAATCGATTGGGTTATGTCAATCGATCTGCCCCAATCGACAGGGAGCAGTCCATGACCACGCCAAGCATGACCGCTCCAAAGCAGGGCCAAACGGAGCCATCTCGCGCCAAGGCGGACGACGTCCATTGCCCGCCGATGGCGCATCAGAATTCCGGCAGTCACGGCCATGAAATGTATCCGCAGCAATTCGTCCGCCTGGTCGGCTGCCATGACGCGTCTCTCGATGCCTTGCGCAAGCGCGAGGATGAAAAGCTGCACTAGCCTGTCACGTCCGATGCTTCGGTAGATCCTTGGGCAGATCGACCCGTTCGTGTGAGAATTCCGGCGGCCCCTCGGTGAGGCGGCGGATGCGGCGCTCACGTTCGTCCACGGGCAATGCGGGATCCAGCAGCGCTTCGATCTCGTGCACCGCCAGTTCTTCGATCCTGGCGGCGTCCGATGCGATCGCGTGCGTTGACGTGATTGTCGGGGGCGCGGTCTTCAGGCCCAGTTCGACCAGCTTGCAGATCGCATCCGAGCGGGTCAGGTGATGGGTTTCAGCCCAGGCATCGACGGCCGCCGTCAGTCGTTCCGGCATCTTCACCGCGCTGATCGGCTCAGTTCCCGTGCGCGGGTGCTGCGGGGACGTCGAGTCCTTGTTGCCAAAGTCAGACACCTCGATGATCCCGAACAACCGTTTCAGATCTACCAACCATAGGCGCTACTTTCGGTGCGCTGTTTGATGCGGATCAATGGCGGGCTGCGGTATTGCGGCGCGGTGCGATCTTGTTGTCCGGGTCCATTTCAGCCAATGATCGGGAAACGAACCTTGATCGACCCTGCCTCGTATCTCCTTCGGACGCACTTCCCAACCATCCGGCATCCCCCGATGACTTCTGGCGAATCCTTCTATGGCGGCATTCCCGTCTTCCGCGGCTTCACCAGCCTGATGGATCCAGCGCTCTATGCGCCGCTGCCGGACGACTGGAGCATCGGTGTTGCCGACATCGTCGATTCTACCAAGGCGATCGCCGCGCAGCGCTACAAGGCGGTCAATATGGCCGGCGCGGCGGTCATCGCGGCGGTGACCAATGCATTGGAGGGCCGGGAATTCCCCTTCGTGTTCGGCGGCGACGGCGCGAGCTTTGCGGTTGCGCCTCAGGACATCGCGGCGGCCCATGAGGCGCTGGCCGCGACCGCGACCTGGGTGCGGGAAGATCTCGATTTGGGAATGCGCGTCGCGCTGGTGCCGGTGAGCGCCATCCGCGCGCAGGGCCTCGACGTACGCGTCGCGCGCTTCGGTCCGTCGGCTAATATGTCCTACGCGATGTTCTCCGGCGGCGGGCTGGCCTGGGCCGACGCCGCGATGAAGCGCGGCGAGTTTGCGGTCGCGGAGGCGCCCGCCGGCACACAGCCCGATCTGTCCGGCCTGTCCTGCCGCTTCGAGGTGATGCCGGCCTCACGCGGACTGATCCTGTCGGTGCTGGTGATGCCGGCGCGCGGTGCCGATCCGCATCTTTTTCGCAAGGTGATCGAGGACGTCATCCACCTCGTCGAGCGCAGTCCGGATGGCGGCCGCCCGGTGCCGCCGCAGGGGCCGCCGCTGACATGGCCGTCGCGGGGGCTGGACTATGAGGCCCGCACCAGGCGCGGAGGGCCGCTGCTCGCACGCCGCGCCAGCGTGCTGGTCTATACGCTGTTCGTCTATCTGATCGTGCGCTTCGACCTCAAGGTCGGCGGCTTCGTGCCAAACGTCTATAGACGTCAGGTGGTCGAGAACTCGGACTTCAGGAAATATGACGACGGCCTGCGCATGATCCTCGACTGTACGCCGGAGCTCGAACGCGCCATCAGCGATCGGCTCGCTGCGGCCGCGCGCGACGGCATCGTCCGCTACGGTCTCTACCAGCAGGACGCCGCGATGATGACCTGCTTCACGCCGTCGGCGCTGCGCAGCGACCACGTGCATTTCATCGACGGGGCGCGGGGCGGCTATGCCTCGGCGGCGACGGCGCTGAAGGCGATGGTGGCGTCAGCGAGCTAGCGCCCTGCGCGCGTCCAGGTCTCGCCGCCGCACAGCGCGCCGACGCAGCCTTCGACCCGCAGCGAATCCGCGCCTGTCACGCTGATGCTGCTCGCATAATTGCTGCCGTCGTCGGCATTGTAGATCTGGCCCGACCATTTGTTCGGCCCTGAAGGCTGCATGCCGCTGAACAGCGGCAGGCCGATCATCGGACGCCTGGCGAGCGCGGGATTGGGATTCTTGCTGTCGGTGGCGGGCTGGCCGGTCGCGGTGTCGTGCGGTTCGCGCAGCCAGACGACGTTGCCGCAGATGCCGCCGCCGCATTTGCTGATTCTGACGCGTGCATCGCCGGCCTGGGTCAGCCAGGTGCCGTCGGCGCTCTGTGCATGGGCGGCAGTCGCGCCAAACAGCGCAGTCAGGAGGACTGAAAGAACGGCGAATCTATTGAACATGGAGAGGCCCCGAAAATGGAGGCGCCTCCATAGCAGTCCGGCAGGATAGTGCAACGCTGGATGGAATCACATTTCTGCGCTTTATTTGCCTGCGCTCATTTGCCCCAGCGCGCGAAGGCGACCGAGGCCGCGGTCGAGAGCCCGAACACGGCCATGGCGACGCCGACCAGCGCGAACAGGGTCCAGGCCGGCGCCTGCGCCGTCATCAGACCGATGCCGCCGAGCGCGACGATCAGAAGCCGTGCCGTGGAGGCCAGCACTGGTCCGCCGACGCGCGCCGCGCCTTGCGAAGAGAAATACAGCGACACGCCCAAGCCGAAGAACACGAAGGCCGGACCGGCCCAGTGGAAATAGCTGTGCGCGGCGGCGGTGACGCCGGGATCTCCAGTGAAGAGCGCGACCCACAGCGACGGATCGAGCGCGATGACGAGGCCGATCAGGCCGACCGTGATTCCCGAGGCCGCAGCCGCGGTCCAGGCCACGCGCCGCGCGCGTTTCAACTGCCCTGCGCCGATCGCCAAGCCGACCATCGGCACCGAGGCGATGCCGAAGGCGAAGGTGATCGGGATCAGCAAGAATTCCAGCCGCGAGCCGATGCCGTAGCCGGCGAGCATCTCGGTGCCGAAGGTGGCGAGGATTTTCGTGAAGATCAGGATGGTGAGCACGGTCTGGAGCGGCGACAGGCAGGCGACCGCGCCGACCTTGAGGATGTCGAGGAACATCGCGCGCTCGAAACGGAACGCGCGGACCTTCAGCGGCAGCCGGCTGCGGCCGGACAAGAGATACCAGAGAAAGAAAATCGCGGCGCAGGTGAACGCGATCAGCTGGCCTGCGGCGACACCGGGCATGCCGAATTGCGGCACGCCGAACAGGCCGAGCCCCAGCGTGCCGCCGAGTGTGATCTGGAGCGTGCTTGCTCCGATCAGCGTCATCGAGGGCAGGCGCATGTCGCCGGTGCCACGGATCACAGAGGCCAGCGTGTTGACGAGCCAGATCGCGACCGCGCCCGAGAACAGCATCTGCGAATAGCCGCTGGCCTCCTCGAGCACGCGCTCGCGGCCGCCGAGCAGCATGAAGAACGAGCGGCCGAAGGCGAGCATCGTCACCGTGAAGAACAGCCCGCCGCAAAGGCCGATGATGGCCGCATGCAGCGCCAGCGTTGCGGCGCGGTCGCGATCGCCTGCGCCGAGCGCGCGGCTGATTGCAGACGAGACGCCGCCGCCCATCGCGCCCGCACTCATCATCTGCGTCAACATCGCGAACGGAAATACCAGCGCGATTGCGGCCAGCGGAACGGTGCCGAGCCGGCCGATATAGGAGGTCTCGGCAATCGCAACCAATGTGCTGCCGACCATTGCGATCATGTTGGGGATCGCGAGCCGCAGCAGCGTCGGCAGGATCGGTGCCGTCAGCAGGCCGGCGATGGGGGAGGCGACCGGTGCGCGCGGAGGGGCGGCATCTATCGGGGCGTCGATCGTCATGTTCACCGGGCGGAATTCAGATGATGATCGACATATTACCGGGTCGCCCGCGCCCGCGCCAGCCAGCCGTTACGCAGGGCTCACCACGGCAGGCCGCAGAGGTCGATGGTGCCGAGTGTCGGCGCGCGGACGATGTTGAAGACATAGGGCGCCATGTAGTCGAAGCGGATCCGCCCCTCCGGCTGCTCGCAATAGACCTCTCCCTCGAAGGGCAGCCAGCTACGGGCCTGGTAGAATGAAAAATTGTGCGGTTCACAGAACAGCAGCGCGAAGCGAACGGCTTCATTGGCGCGCATGGTATGCATCGCGGCGTCGATAGCCATAGTGGCGTAGCCGCGGCCGCGCTGATCCTCGCGTGTGCAGACCCCGCCGATGCCGCCGATATGAACCTTCTGCCCGTTCCAGATGACGGTGCGAAAATAGATGCCGACATGGCAGACGAGGCCGTCTTCGGGCGTCTCGATCAAGACGCGCAGGTCGGCATTGGCCCATTTGACGCGGGCCCAAGGCTTGTCCGCGAGCATGTTCGGGCCCCAGACCGCCTGATGCAGCGGCTCCGCGATCCGCCACGAGGCGTCGCCGTTCAAAATATCGATCTCGATGCTCATCGCTCTCTCTCTTTCGCATCTCCGCGCCGTCGGTGCGTTTCGTTCTGCCATAAGCACCTCAAAGGCAATGATATTTTACGGCCCGGTTGAAACGCCCAACATCCTTGCGTCGATTTTATGCAATTGGGCCCAGCGTCCGCATCACCCCTTTTCGCAAATTGGCGGTATTTAACGGCCGCGGAACCTTCTATAAGGGGTGACCGTTAAGCCTCGTTCCCCATCAGTTGCGGACAACAAAGCCATGACATTCACGCTGCCCCCACTCCCTTACGCCTATGACGCCCTCGGCCAGTTCATGTCGAAGGAGACGCTGGAATTCCACCACGACAAGCATCATCAGGCCTACGTTACCAACGGCAACAACGCGCTCAAGGGGACCGAATGGGAAGGCAAGTCCCTTGAGGAAATCGTCAAGGGCTCGTTCGGCAAGAACCCCGCGGTGTTCAACAATGCCGGCCAGCACTACAATCACATTCACTTCTGGAGCTGGATGAAGCCCAATGGCGGCGGCACCAAGCTGCCGGGCAAGCTCCAGAAGAAGATCGACGAGGATCTCGGCGGCTTCGAGAAGTTCAAGACGGACTTCCAGGCGGCCGGCGTCGGCCAGTTCGGCTCCGGCTGGGCCTGGCTTCAGGTCAAGAACGGCAAGCTCGAGATTGCCAAGACCCCGAACGGCGAGAATCCGCTGGTGCACGGCGCCACGCCGATCCTCGGCGTCGACGTCTGGGAGCACTCCTATTACATCGACTATCGCAACCGTCGTCCGGATTATCTGAAGGCGTTCGTCGAGAACCTCGTGAACTGGGAATACGTCGAGTCGCTGTTCGACAAGGCCTGAGGCTTCACGCATTTCGGGTTCGGCTTTGCCGCCCCGGAATGACGGAATTGAAAAGGCGGTCGCATAAGCGGCCGCCTTTTTGCTGTATGGCATTCGTTTGTGCCTCGCATGGCCCTGCGCAGGGCGCGCAATGCTCGCGCCGCCGTATTGTTTGCATCGCAAGCACGGCGCCCTTAATCAGGACGGGCATCACCCTCGAGCCGAACGAGCCCGTTGTCAGAACCTTCCCCGAAAGACCCGGCGCCTGCCGACGACGTGGAGTCCGAGCCGCGGCCGGGCCGCGTGCGCAAGCCGATCGGCTGGTCGACGATCATGATCGCGGTGCTGGTGGCGGTGAGCGCGGCGCTGGTCTGGCGGCGTGACGGCACCGACGGCGTTCTCGAAATTCTGACCCACGATCTCTCGCTGTTCGGCGGCATCCTGCCGCGCGTGCTGGCCGGTTGCCTGCTCGGCGCGTTCATCTCCGAGATCTTGCCGCACGAAAAAGTCTCGCGCTCGCTCGGACCGAAATCCGGCCTGAAGGGCCTTCTGATCGGCACCGCCTTCGGCGCGATCCTGCCTGGCGGTCCCTTCACCGCCTATCCCGTCGCGAGCGCGCTGCTTGCGGTCGGCGCCGATTTCGGCGCCACCATCGCCATGGTCGTGAGCTGGACCCTGATCGGCTATGGCCGCGCGGTCGCCTGGGAAATCCCGATCATGGGCACCGACTTCACGTTGTGGCGGATATTGATCTCGCTGCCGCTGCCGGTGCTCGCCGGCGCCCTCGGCCGCTTCGTCTATGTCCGGATCTATCCGCAGCTGCCTGCGAAGGACGATGAGAATTGAGCGCCGCGCTTTTCATCGACATCCTACTGTGGGGCTCGGTCTTCGGCGTCGGCCTGATCGCCTTCCGCCGTGGCCCTCCGGTGTTCAAGGCCTCGCTGCGCGAGGGCTCGATGGACTTCATCAACATCGTGCCACGCATCGCCCTCGGCGTGATCGGCTCCGGCTACATCGCCGCCATCATCCCGCAGGAGGTGATCACCGGCTGGCTCGGGCCGGACAGCGGTTGGCTTGGGGTTGCGACCGCGGTGGTCGCCGGCGCTGCCACGCCCGGCGGGCCCGTGATCGGCTTCTCCATCGGCACCGTGGCGCTGAAGTCTGGCGGCGGGGTGCCGCAGGTGGTCGCTTATGTCGTCGCCTGGGCCCTGTTCGCCTTCCAACGGGTGATTTTGTGGGAAATCCCCTTCATGCCGGCCCGTTTCGTCTGGTTCCGCTGCGCGGTTTCGGTGCCGTTCCCGTTCCTGGCCGCCGCCATCGCGATGGTGATCGGCAAGCCCTGAGCCCGGCGTGGACAGCCGTAATGTTATAATATAACGTCTTCCGCATGGTTCCCGCCGCGTCCCACCCCCATCATCACGACCATGTTCATGGCCATTCTGACGGTGCCGACGGGCATTCGCACGGGCACGACCACAGCCACGCCCATGTCCACGATGCGGCCTCGCCGCATCCGGCCCAGGACGCGCCCTGGTCGATCCTGCGCATGACCATGGCCGGCCGCCTTGCGGCCGCATTGGCCGTCTGTGCCGTGCTGTGGAGCGTGGTCTTCCTGGCGATGAGGTGACCATGGCGGCCGTGCACTTCCACAACGTCACGCTCGGTTATGACCGTCACCCGGCCGTGCACCATCTCAACGGCGAGGTCGCGTCCGGCGCGCTGGTCGCCGTGATCGGTCCGAACGGCGCGGGGAAGTCGACGCTGCTGCGCGGCATCGTCGGCATCCTCAGGCCGCTCGACGGCAGCATCCATCTCGGCGGGCTCGATAGCAGGGACGTCGCCTATCTGCCGCAGAGTGTGGACATCGACCGCAGCTTCCCGATCTCGGTGTTCGATTTCGTCGGCACCGGCCTGTGGCGCGACGCCGGCCTGTTCGGCGGCATCGGCAAGGTCGCGCGCGGGAAGATCTTGCGGGCGATCGGCTCCGTCGCCCTCAATGGCTTCGAGAACCGCCCGATCGGCACGCTCTCGGGCGGGCAGATGCAGCGCGTGCTGTTCGCGCGCGTGTTGCTCCAGGATGCGCGCCTGATCGTGCTCGACGAGCCCTTCAACGCGATCGACAGCAAGACCACGGCCGACCTGCTCGCGCTGGTGAAGCACTGGCACGGTGAGGGCCGCACGGTGCTCGCCGCGCTGCACGACATGGAGATGGTGCGCGCCCATTTCAGCCAGACGCTGGTGCTGGCGCGCGGCCCCGTGGCGTGGGGACCGACCGCGGAGGTGCTGACGCCGGAAAATCTGATGGTCGCGATGCGGATGTGCGAGGCCTTCGACGACAGCGCGGCGGCCTGCGCGGCCGACGATGCTCCCTCGCGGGCGGCTTGACACCCCGATGGTCTATGACGCGCTGATCGGTCCGTTCACCGAATTCGAGTTCATGCGGCGCGCGCTCGCCGCCGTGATCGCGCTGTCGCTGGCGGGCGCGCCGATCGGCGTGTTCCTGATGCTGCGGCGGATGAGCCTGGTCGGCGACGCCATGGCGCATGCGATCCTGCCCGGGGCTGCCGTCGGCTTCCTGCTCTCCGGCCTCAACCTGTTCGCGATGACGGCCGGGGGCCTGATCGCGGGCTTTGCGGTGGCGATCCTGGCCGGGGTCGTCGCGCGCGCGACCGGGCTCAAGGAGGACGCCTCACTCGCGACCTTCTATCTGGCATCGCTGGCGCTGGGCGTCACCATCGTCTCGATCAAGGGCACCAATATCGACCTCTTGCACGTGCTGTTCGGCAACATCCTCGCGATGGACGACCAGACGCTGCTGGTCGTCGCCTTCAACGCCACCGTGACGTTGCTGGTGCTCGCGGTGATCTACCGGCCGCTGGTGATCGAGAGCGTCGACCCCCTGTTCCTGCGCACCGTGAGCCGCGCTGGGGGACCCGCGCATCTCGCCTTCCTCGCGCTCGTCGTGATCAATTTGGTCAACGGTTTTCAGGCGCTCGGTACGCTGCTGGCGGTCGGGCTGATGATCCTGCCGGCCGGCATCGCGCGGTTCTGGTCGCGCGATCTCACCGTCATGATCTGCATCGCGGTCGTCGCGGCCGCTGTCTCCGGTTATGCTGGCCTCGTGGTTTCGTTCCAGACGCGCGTGCCATCCGGGCCTGCGATCATTCTGGTGGCGAGTGGGCTCTACATCGTCTCCGTGCTGTTCGGCCGCGTCGGCGGCGTTGTCAGGCAGATGTTTCCCGGCCGGCATCTGGAAGCGTGACAGCGATGCGCTTCCTTTTGCTCCTTGCCTCGCTGCTGATCTCGCCGCTGCACGCCGCGGAGCGGCTCAACGTCGTCGCGAGCTTCTCGATCCTCGGCGATTTCGTCCGCAACGTTGGCGGTGACAAAATTAATCTGACGACCCTGGTCGGCGCCGACAGTGACGTGCACGTCTACACGCCCGCGCCCAGCGATGCGAAGCGGGTCGCGGATGCGAGGCTTGTCATTGTCAACGGGCTCGGCCTCGAGGGCTGGCTGCCGCGCCTGGTGCAGTCCGCAGGTAGCAAGGCGCAGGTAGTCACCGCGAGCGCAGGTATCGCGCCGCTCAAGCTCGGCTCGGCCGCCGATCCCCACGCCTGGCAGTCCGTCCTCAACGCCAAAATCTACGTGAGAGACATCGCCGATGCGCTGGCCGCGGCCGACCCGGATGACGCGGATTTCTTCCGCGTTCGGGCCAAGGCCTATCTGGAAAAGCTCGAAACGCTCGACCGGGAGGTCCGCGAGGCCGTGGGGAAGATCCCACTGGAGCGGCGCAAGGTGATCTCCACTCACGATGCCTTCGGCTATTTCGCCGCCGAATATGGCGTCCAGTTCATCGCGCCCCTGGGGGTCTCCACGGAAACCGAGCCCAGCGCGCGGGATATCGCGGGCATCATCGGCCAGATCAGGGCCCAGAAAATCCCGGCCGTTTTCCTGGAAAATATCAGCGACGACCGGCTGATCCGGCGGATCGCGGCGGAGACCGGCTCAAAGGTCGGCGGGACCCTGATTTCGGACGGTTTGACCGGCGAAAAGGGGTCTGCACCCACTTACATTGATATGGTCAGGCACAATATAAAGGCCCTGACCAGCGCGCTTGACCACTAGGGCAGGGGCCACCCCGCCTCGCGTCGCGCGAAAAGCCTGAAGTCCGGAGTTGTTATGTCTGAAGCGACCTCCCAAAAAATTCCCGTGACCGTCCTGACCGGCTATCTCGGTGCCGGCAAGACCACGCTGTTGAACCGCATCCTGTCGGAAAACCACGGCAAGAAATACGCCGTCATCGTCAACGAATTCGGCGAGATCGGCATCGACAACGACCTCATCATCGGCGCCGATGAGGAGGTGTTCGAAATGAACAACGGCTGCATCTGCTGCACCGTGCGCGGCGACCTCGTCCGCATCATGGACGGGTTGATGAAGCGCAAGGGCAAGTTCGACGCCATCATCGTCGAGACCACCGGCCTTGCCGATCCCGCGCCCGTCGCCCAGACCTTCTTCGTCGACGAGGACGTGCAGAAGAACGCCCGCCTCGACGCGGTCGTCACGGTTGCCGACGCCAAATGGCTGTCCGACCGGCTCAAGGACGCGCCCGAGGCCAAGAACCAGATCGCCTTTGCCGACGTCATCGTGCTGAACAAGACCGATCTCGTCACCAAGGCGGAGCTTGCCGAGGTTGAGGCCCGCATCCGCGCCATCAACCCCTATGCGAAGCTGCATCGCACCGAGCGCTGCTCGGTGGCTTTGGCCGACGTGCTCGACCGCGGCGCCTTCGACCTCGACCGCATCCTCGACATCGAGCCGGACTTTCTGAATGCCGACGATCATGACCACGATCATCACCATCACGATGGCCATGATCACCACCATGATCACGGTCACGGCCTGAAGCACTATCACGACGAGGACATGCAGTCGCTCTCGCTCAAGACCGACAAGCCGCTCGATCCGAACGTGTTCATGCCCTGGCTCCAGAATTTGGTGCAGGTGGAGGGCGGCAAGATCCTGCGCTCCAAGGGCATCCTCGCCTTCCACGACGATGACGACCGCTACGTCTTCCAAGGCGTCCACATGATGCTTGAAGGCAACCACCAGCGGAAATGGAAGGACGGCGAGCCGCGCCAGAGCCGCCTCGTCTTCATCGGCCGCGAATTGCCCGAAGAGCTCATTCGCACGGGCTTCGAAAGCTGCATCGTCTCGTGATGAAAGAGTTTACGCCGGCTCCCGATTCCACATCGATCGTTTCCGTCACCGACCGCGTCAAGCCGGTTACGCTCGGCATGGGCGTGACCGCGGTGCATTTCCTTGGGCCCCGCGCCGCCTTCGTCGGGGCCGAGGAGAACGTCGCCTTCGTCGATAGCCAGGGCGAGATCGGCACGGTCGCCGTTCACAGCGGCGGCATTCTCTCCGTCGCGTCCGACGGCAAGCGTCTCGTCATGGGCGGCGACGACGGCAAGGTCGTATCGCTCGATCCCAAGGGCGAGGTGACGCTGCTTGCGACCGACCCGAAGCGGCGCTGGATCGATGCGGTGGCCCTGCATCCGGACGGTGCCTTCGCCTGGTCGGCCGGCAAGACGGCCATCGTCAAGAGCGGGAAGGAAGACGAGAAATCGATCGAGGTGCCCTCGACCGTGGGCGGCCTTGCGTTCGCCCCGAAGGGCCTGCGGCTCGCGATCGCCCATTATAACGGCGCGACGCTGTGGTTTCCGAACATGGCGGGATCGGCGGAATTCCTGCCCTGGGCCGGCTCGCATCTCGGCGTCACCTTCAGCCCGGACAACAAATTTCTGGTCACCACGATGCACGAGTCGGCGCTGCACGGCTGGCGGCTTGCCGACAACAGGCACATGCGCATGACCGGCTATCCCGGTCGTGTCCGTTCGATGTCCTGGAGCGCCGGTGGCAAGGCGCTGGCAACGTCGGGCGCCGACAGTGTCATCCTGTGGCCGTTCGCCAGCAAGGACGGCCCGATGGGCAAGGAGCCCGCGATGCTCGCGCCGCTGCAGGCGCGCGTGTCGGTGGTTGCCTGCCATCCGAAGAACGACATCTTCGCCGCCGGCTACAGCGACGGCACCGTGCTGATGGTGCGGCTCGAGGACGGCGCGGAAATCCTGGTCCGCCGCAACGGCACGCCGCCGGCCGCCGCAATCGCCTGGAACGCCAAGGGCACGCTGCTGGCGTTCGCCGACGAAAATGGGGATGGCGGTCTTCTGGAGCTATAATCTGTCATCGTTCTGACCGTATAGGGGACCATGCGGTTTCTAACGACCTTCCAGATTGCAGACTTCGCGGACACCCTCGTCAGCCTGTTCACGGCCTTCGTGCTGGGCACGCTGATCGGCGCCGAGCGGCAGTACCGCCAGCGCACCGCGGGCCTGCGCACCAATGTGCTGGTCGCGGTCGGCGCCGCCGCCTTCGTCGATCTCGCCATGCACCTGACCGGCGCCGACGGCGCGGTGCGGGTGATCTCCTACGTCGTGTCCGGCATCGGCTTCCTCGGCGCCGGCGTCATCATGAAGCAGGGCATGGACGTCCGCGGGCTCAACACCGCGGCGACGCTGTGGGCTTCGGCCGCGGTCGGCTCCTGTGCCGGGGCCGACATGATCGCGCAAGCTGCGGCGCTCACCGTTTTCGTCATCGCCGGCAACACGCTGCTGCGCCCGCTGGTCAACGCCATCAACCGCATTCCGCTGAACGAGAAGACCTCGGAAGCGACCTACTATTTCAAGCTCGCGGTCGCGGCGGATGCCTTGCCTGATATGCGCGACCGGCTGGTCGAGAAGCTCGAGAGCGCGAAATATCCGGTGGCCGATGTCGACGTCGTCGAGATCGGGGAAGATATGCTTGAAATCGTCGCAAAGCTGGTCGCAACAGCGGTCGACCCGAACGAGCTGAACAATGTGGCGACCGACCTCCAGCACCTGCCGGGCGTGCGGCATGCGACTTGGGAAATCAGCACCACAGACTAGCCGGGCGGGCTGGAGCGCCGATGGATGGTTCCCGACTGGCACGGAACCCGTCGGCCCCCATTTCGTTGATCCCTTGAACAAAAGCGGTGATCGACATGACCGGCAACGACAAGCGTAGACTGAAACTAGATTTCATCATCGCCTGCTCGCTGCTGACGGCGGGCGTCGCGATCTCAGGCGTGTCGATCGCGCAGATTCGCGCCGAGGGCCGCATGGAACTGGCGCAGGCCACGCCGCCACTGCAGGGCACGCCGTCTACCGATCAGGACAAGACCCCTGCGGAAGCAAAGCCCGGCGGCGACCGGCCGACCACGCCAGCCCCCGAACCCGCACGCCCCGATCCGCAGACGCAAGGCGCGGCGAAGCCGGCACTGCCGCCTGCCCCCGCCGAGAAGGTGGCCCCCCCGATTCAGCAGAAGTAGGGCACGCCCACTATGTCTGCTGTATAATCCGGAAATGGAAATCGGCCTGCAGCCCCACAGGATCACTCCATGCCGACCGCGAGCCTGGCCCCTCTCGACGAGACCATTTCGATCGCAGAGCTCGCGCGCGATCCCTATCCGATCTACAGGCGGCTGAGGCGCGAAGCGCCCGTGCTGCGGGTCAAATCCGTGGGCCGCACCTTCCTCACCAAGGCGGCCGACACGAAATACGTGAAGGACAACGCGGCGCTATTCAGCTCCGACGACCCCAACACTCCGATGAAGCGCGCCTTCCTGGCCCATACGCTGATGCGCAAGGACCACGATGAGCACCGGAGCGAGCGGATGGCGATGATGCCGGCTCTGATGCCGAAGACGATCGAGGCCGTCTGGACACCGCTCTATGCGAAACTGGCCGGCGCGTATCTCGACCGTCTGCCCCGCGGCGAGGTGGTCGATCTCTTCCCCACGCTCGCGGGACCGATTGCCGCGCGCATTCTGGCCCATGCCATGGGCGTTCCGGACGCGAGCGATGAGGACATGCAGCGATGGTCCCAGACCCTTATCGACGGCGCCGGCAATTTCGGCTGGACGCCGGGGCCTTTCGAAGCAAGCGACCTTGCCAATGCGCAGATGGATGAATGCATCCGTGCCAATATCGAACGCGTGCGCATCGAACCGGATTCCTCTGCGCTGTCCTTCATGGTGAATGCGGCCAATCCGATTGCCGAAAGTCAGATGATCGCCAACGTCAAGATTGCGATCGGGGGTGGCATCAACGAGCCGCGTGATGCGCTGCTGACGATCATCTACGGCTTGCTGACGAACCCGGACCAGCTTGAAGCCGTCCGGCAAGGCGGCAAATGGCGATCTGCTTTCGAGGAAGGCGTAAGGTGGGTGGCGCCGATCCAGGCGAGTTCGCGGCTCGTCATGGAAGACACCGAGATTCGCGGCTGCTTCATCCCGAAGGGCGATACGGTGATGACGATACAGGCGTCCGCCAACCGGGACGAGGAGGTCTTCGAGGACGGCGAGCACTACAACGCCTTGCGCGAACCCACTCCTCATCAGGCCTTTGGCAACGGCCCGCATCACTGCGCGGGCGCACACCTGTCGCGGCGCACGGTCGGCGCCATCCTTCTCCCCATGCTGTTCGAGCGCTTCCCCCGTATGTCGCTGCCGGATCCCGCGGGCGTTCGCTGGCACGGATTCGGTTTCCGTGGCCCGCTCAATATGCCGGTTCTGCTGCAATAGGGCTGACCGGACGCGATCTTCGTCAGCGCTGTCAGAGACGGCGCTCTGGATGGGTGATGATGCCGTCCTGCCACTGTTTTGCCCGAGGCGTCGAATCAGTTTTGCAAAAACCGAAAAATGGGCTCGGCGTGCGAAGGCGGGCCATCCAGCATTCGAGAGACCGCGCGACTCAGAGAAGCCGCAGCATACTAAATGCCCCCTTTCGCGGGCATGACAGCAGCGGGTGCGCGCCTACAGTGCATGGGGTTGTTTCGCTGTTTTTGATTTTCGATGCGCCGACGCCTGACGCTACCGCACCAGCACGTTCCGGAACTGCCAGGGATCGCTCGTGTCGATGTCCTCCGGGAACAGTCGCGGGCGATCCGTCAGCGGGGTCCAGTCGGTGTAAAAACCCTTCACCGGGCCGAGATACGGCAGCTGGATTTCCAGCAGGCGATCGAAATCCATCTCGTCGGCTTCGACGATGCCTTCGTTCGGGTTTTCCAGCGCCCACACCATGCCGCCGAGCACGGCGGAGGTCACCTGCAGGCCGGTGGCGTTCTGGTAGGGCGCGAGCTTGCGGGTCTCTTCGATGGAGAGCTGCGAGCCGTACCAATAGGCATTGTTGTCATGGCCGAACAGCAGCACGCCGAGCTCGTCGATGCCGTCGACGATTTCGTTCTCGTCGAGAATGTGGTGCTTGTCCTGCATCTTCGCGGCACGGCCGAACATTTCATGCAGCGACAGCACGGCATCGTCGGCCGGATGATAGGCATAGTGGCACGTCGGCCGATAGACCGCCTTCCCTGATGCGTCACGCACCGTGAAGTAATCGGAGATCGAGATCGATTCGTTGTGGGTGACGAGGAAGCCATATTGCGCGCCGCGGGTCGGGCACCAGGTGCGCACGCGCGTATTGGCACCGGGCTGCATCAGATAGATGGCAGCGCCGCAGCCGGCTTCGTGGGTGTGCGCGTTCTCGGGCATCCATTTTTCATGGGTGCCCCAGCCGAGTTCGGATGGCTGCACGCCTTCCGACAGAAAACCTTCCACCGACCAGGTGTTGACGAAAACGTCAGGATCTTTCGGCTTCTTCGAGCGCTGGGTGTCGCGTTCGGCGATGTGGACGCCCTTGATCCCGGCCTGCCGCATCAGATCAGCCCATTCGGCCTTGGTCTTCGGCTTGGGGGCATTGAGCTTCAGATCGGCGGCGACATTGAGCAGCGCCTGCTTGACGAAAAAGGAGACCATGCCGGGATTGGCGCCACAGCACGAGACCGCCGTCGTCGAGCCTGCGGGGCGCGCCTTCTTGGCGGCCAGCGTCACTTCGCGAAGTGCGTAATTGGAGCGCGCTTCCGGGCCCTTCGAGGCATCGAAATAGAAGCCGAGCCACGGCTCGTTGACGGTGTCGATATAGAGAGCGCCAAGCTCGTTGCAGAGCTCCATGATGTCGGTGGAGCCGGTATCGACCGAGAGATTGACGCAAAAACCCTGGCCGCCGCCTTCGGTGAGCAGCGGGGTCAGCAATTCGCGGTAATTGTCTCTGGTCACGGCCTTCTGGATGAAGCGGACATTCTGCTTCTCGCAATGCGCCTTGCGGCCCTCGTCCTTGGGATCGATCACGGTGACGCGCGACTTGTCGTAGTCGAGATGCCGCTCGATCAGCGGCAGCGTGCCTTTGCCGATGGAGCCGAAGCCGACCATGACGATGGGACCGGTGATCTTCGCGTAGATCTGCGGGGTGGGGCTCATGGATGGTTTCTCCGGAACGTGCTGGCGGACAAAAGGTGAGGGGTGGATCAGGCGCTGCGGCGCTTTTCAGATGCTGCGGCGCTTGGCGGTCGCTTCGATTTCGACCTTCATCTCGGGCTTGGCGAGGGCGGTGACGACCAGCAACGTCGCCGCCGGCCTGATGTCACCGAGAACCTCACCGCAGACGGCGAAGTGGGCATCGATGTAGCCGGCGTCGGTGACGTAGTAGGTCGCACGGACGATATCGGCCATCTCGAAACCGCCCTCCTTCAGGGCGGCTTCGATGGTCTTGAAGCAGTTGCGTGACTGGCTCGTGACATCTGAAGGCATCGACATCGTGGTGTAGTCATAGCCGGTGGTTCCCGCGACGAAGGCAAAATCGCCGTCGATCACGGCGCGGCTGTAGCCGACCGTCTTTTCGAGAGGAGAGCCGGTGGAGATCAGGCGACGGGACATGGGTTCGGCCTCGACTGAAAGGGGGGAATTCGTGGGGTTAAAGGGCGTTTCCGGGGCTCGCGCAACCCCAAACCAAGGGAGCCTGGCGCAGGCGCGGCCGGGTGCTGCCGCTTAACGCGGCTTCGGTCGTCGCCGTCATGGCAATCCCTTAGGCCGCGTGCGCCTGGAGGGGGCGAACGAACCTCCGTTTGGAAAGAGCAGCGCCAGTCGGAACGATCATCCCCTCGGCGCCATCGAGGGCACCGTCGGCGAATTCGATCGCGAGCAGACGGTCGCGCTCGAACGGGCCGGGCAGCGACAGCCCGCCGGTCTTCTCGCCCGTGAAGCCGAAGCGGGCGTAATAGGGGGCATCGCCGAGCAGGATTACGGCTTCATGCCCGCGCGCCCGGGCGGCGGCCAGCGCTTGTTGCATCAGCGCGGCGCCAATCCCGAGCTCGCGGCAGGCAGGGTCCACCGCCAGCGGTCCGAGGACCAGAGCGGGCCTGCCTCCGGCGCTGACGTGCCAGAGACGCACGGTTCCCACGAGCTTTCCCTCACGCACGGCAGCCAGCGCGAGGCCGGCAGCAGGTGCGCGTCCGTCGCGCAGGCGCTGGCAGGTGCGGCCATGGCGGGTCTCGCCAAAGCTGGCATCCAGCAGCGCTTCACGCATTGCGACGTCGGCAGCACGCTCCGCACGGATCGCGAACGGAGCGGCATTCGAAGTGAGGTCAACCCGTGTCTTCCGAAAAGCAGTCATCGCGTCAGTCCCCGCTTGAACTGGCGTGCGAGAAGCACGCCGGCTCAAGACGTCGTCAGATCGAAATGTCAGGGAAGGAGCCGGCAAGCCGGCTCCCGGGTTCGTCAGGCCTCCGAAATGGAGGCAGCTTAGATGTGGTACGTCTTGAGCGGCGGGATGCCGTTGAACGCCACCGCCGAGTAGGTCGACGTATAGGCCCCGGTGCCTTCGATCAGCAGCTTGTCGCCGATCTCGAGCGTGACGGGAAGCGGATACGGGCTCTTCTCGTACAGCACGTCGGCGCTGTCGCAGGTCGGACCTGCGAGCACGCACGGCGTCATGTCCGCGCCGTCATGGGGGGTGCGGATGGCGTAACGGATCGACTCGTCCATCGTCTCGGCGAGACCGCCGAACTTGCCGATGTCGAGATAGACCCAGCGCACCTCGTCCTCGTCGCTCTTCTTCGAGATCAGCACGACCTCGGATTCGATGATGCCGGCATTGCCCACCATGCCGCGACCCGGCTCGATGATGGTTTCCGGAATCTGGTTGCCGAAGTGCTTGCGCAGCGCGCGGAAGATCGACCGGCCGTAGGTGACCACCGGCGGCACGTCCTTCAGGTACTTGGTCGGGAAACCGCCGCCCATGTTGACCATGGTCAGGTTGATGCCGCGCTCGGCGCAGTCACGGAACACCTGCGAGGCCATCGCCAGCGCACGGTCCCACGCCTTCACCTTGCGCTGCTGCGAGCCGACATGGAACGAGATGCCGCACGGCTCCAGGCCCAGACCCTTGGCGACGTCGAGCACGTCGACGGCCATCTCCGGATCGCAGCCGAACTTGCGCGACAGCGGCCATTCGGCGCCGGCGCAGTCGTAGAGGATGCGGCAGAACACTTTTGCGCCGGGAGCGGCACGGGCGACCTTCTCGACCTCGGCTGTGCAATCCACGGCGAACAGCCGAATGCCGAGCGCGAAGGCGCGCGCGATGTCGCGCTCCTTCTTGATCGTGTTGCCGAAGGAAATGCGGTCGGGCGTCGCACCCGCGGCCAGCGCCATCTCGATCTCGGCGACCGTCGCGGTGTCGAAGCAGGAGCCCATGGAGGCGAGCAAGGCCAGCACTTCCGGCGCCGGGTTCGCCTTGACCGCATAGAACACGCGGCTGTCGGGCAGCGCCTTGGCGAAGGTCTGGTAATTGTCGCGCACGACTTCGAGGTCGACGACGAGGCAAGGCTCGGTGTCGAGGCCCTCGCTGCGGCGGTTGCGCAGGAATTCCTGGATACGATCGGTCATAGCACTCTCCCAAACGGCCCAGCGACGGGGATCCGCTCAAAAAAATAGCGTCGGATATGAGCGCTCCGGCCAGATCGCGCGATGGAGGCGCGACAAAGCCACGAGACTCAAACCAGACTGTGCTGCCGTGGATTGGTTGGGAATGTTCCCGCCCGCACACCTGGCAATGAAGGACAAGCCTTTTCAGTAGCCCGCGCCGGCGTTGGACCGCCGGTAGAGACCAAAAAAGCCCGATCCGTCGTTGCTTTAAGTCGCGTCCCCCGTTGAGAGCGGGGTGCGCCGGTTCGCCTCCGGCTGCCAGTCACGGTTGCAAAAAGTGAAGTCACCTTCGACAAGGCATCTCTTTGAGAGAGATGCTGGACGCTCCGGGTTTGCCTTCAGTCTTCTGGCAATGAGCCTTCCAACTTCCGCACTTCCGAAGAGCCCCTCGGCTTCTTCACCCCTTGGCGGCTGTCCGGCCTCTTGTCCGGATACCTACCGACTGACACACGACCACAGGCACGTGCGAAATTGGGCAAGACCGCACATAAGGGTTTTGACTCTGCTTCGCAAGATTTTTTTTAGGCTGCGGAGAGAATTGCCTAACATCTGCTTGCGCAGTGTTGCGCGAGCGACGCGGAAGATGAACGCGCGTTAAGTTTTCTGCGCGCGCGTGTCTCTCGCACGCGGGAGAAGCGTCAGCCGCGCTTCGTGAAGGGCTCGACGCGCTGAGCTGCGCGGATGAAGGCCGTCATCACGAGCACGCCGAGCGCAAACAGCGCGGCCTGAAGGATGTGCGCGCCCTGATCGCCGAGCCCGAACAGGATCGCAAGCGCCCAGCCGCCGGCAAACGCGGCGCCGAACACTTCCGCGCCGATCAGGATGGCGGCGCTGATGACAGTGATGACGCTGGGCCAGACGATCTGACGGGAAGATGAGGAAGGCGCGTTCATGAGCTCGGGGGTCCCTAGGCTTGGAGGGCCGCAATCTCCCCGAAAAGGCGGCCGGGGGCAAGGCCAAATGGCCCAAAAAAGCCCCATCGCATGCTATAGCTGGCCGCAACAATCGAGCCACAAAAATCGGGACGTGTGATGTCAGAACCCCGCCAAACTACGGACTCCGAGACCAACCCGCTGCTGAAGGCCTGGGTGACGCCGTTTGCGACCCCGCCCTTCGACGAGATCAAGCCGGACCACTTCCTCCCGGCCTTCGAGCAGGCCTTCGCCGACCACTCCGCCGAGATCGCGGCGATCGCCAATGATCCGGCCGCAGCCGACTTCGCCAACACAATCACGGCGCTGGAGCGTTCGGGCAAGCTGCTGAACAGGATCGCGCCGGTGTTCTACGACCTCGTCTCGGCGCACTCCAATCCGGCCATCCTGGAAATCGACAAGGAGGTTTCCTTGCGGATGGCACGGCACTGGAATCCGATCATGATGAACGCCGTGCTGTTTGGCCGCATCGCCCAGCTGCACGAGAACCGCGCCAATCTCGCTCTCGACCCGGAGCAGCTCCGCCTGCTGGAGCGCACCTACACCCGCTTCCATCGCGCCGGCGCCGGCCTCGCCGAGGAGGCAAAGATGCGGATGGCGGAGATCAACGAGAGGCTCGCCCAGCTCGGCACGGGCTTCAGCCATCATCTGCTCGGCGACGAGCAGGAGTGGTTCATGGAGCTCGGCGAGGCCGACCGTCAGGGCCTGCCGGAGAGTTTCGTCGCCGCCGCCAAGGCTGCGGCGGAAGAACGCGGCATGGCCGGCAAGGCCATCGTGACGCTGTCGCGTTCCTCGGTCGAGCCGTTCCTGAAGAGCTCGGCCAGGCGTGACCTGCGCGAGAAGGTCTACAAGGCCTTCACCGCGCGTGGCGACAACGGCAATTCCAATGACAACAACACGACCATCGTCGAGATACTGAAGCTGCGCGAGGAAAGCGCCAATCTCCTGGGCTATCCGACCTTCGCCGCCTACCGGCTCGAGGATTCCATGGCCAAGACCCCGGAAGCGGTGCGGAGTCTTTTGGAGCGCGTCTGGAAGCCGGCTCGCGCCCGCGCGCTCGCCGACCGCGACGACATGCAGGCGCTGATCACGGCAGAGGGCGGCAATTTCAAGCTCGCCTCCTGGGACTGGCGCTTCTATGCCGAAAAGCTTCGCCTCCAGCGGGCCAATTTCGACGATGCCGCGATCAAGCCCTATCTCACGCTCGACAATATGATCGCCGCCGCCTTCGACTGCGCCACGCGCTTGTTCGGCATCACCTTCGTGGAGCGCAAGGACGTTCCGGTCTGGCACCCGGATGTCCGGGTCTGGGAGGTGAAGGGCAAGGACGGCAGGCACAAGGCGCTGTTCTATGGCGACTACTTCGCCCGGCCGTCGAAGCGCTCCGGCGCCTGGATGGGCTCGCTGCGCGACCAGCAGAAGCTCGACGGCGAGATCGCGCCGCTGGTCATGAACGTCTGCAACTTCTCCAAGGGGGCCGAGGGCGAGCCCTCGCTGCTATCGCCCGACGACGCTCGCACGTTGTTCCACGAGCTCGGCCACGGCCTGCACGGCATGCTCTCCAATGTGACCTATCCGTCGCTGTCCGGCACCTCCGTGTTCACCGACTTCGTAGAGCTGCCCTCGCAGCTC
>NZ_JADPJG010000012.1:0-160355 GCF_023073335.1 Bradyrhizobium sp. 21 | reverse complement strand
CAGGAGCGGCCCGAGGTGCTGCAGCGCTTCGCCCGCCACTACCAGACCGGCGAGCCGTTGCCGGACGACCTGCTGCAACGGTTCCTCGCCGCGCGAAAATTCAACCAGGGCTTTGCCACGGTCGAGTTCGTCTCCTCGGCGCTGGTCGATCTCGAATTCCACACCCAGCCGGCCTCCGCCGCGCAAGATGTCCGCGCCTTCGAGAAGAAGGAGTTGGAGAAGATCGGCATGCCCGAGGAGATCTCGCTGCGCCACCGGCCCACGCAATTCGGCCATATCTTCATCGGCGATCATTATGCCGCGGGCTATTACAGCTACATGTGGTCGGAGGTGATGGACGCCGACGCCTTCGGTGCATTCGAGGAAGCCGGCGACATCTTCGATCCTGCGGTCGCAAAGCGCCTGCACGACGACATCTATTCGAGCGGCGGATCGGTCGATCCGGAAGCGGCCTACGAGGCCTTCCGCGGCCGTCCGCCGGAACCCGACGCGCTGCTCCGCCGTCGCGGCCTGCTCGACGACGCCAAGGCGGCCTGATCGGCATGCGTGCCCTGCTCAGATGGCTGCTCGCCGTCGGCCTGTCGCTGGCGGCAAGTGCGGCGAGTGCCCATCCGCATGTCTGGATCACCGCGACCAGCGATTTGCTTTACGCCGAGGACGGCACCATCACCGGCGTCCGCCACGCCTGGACCTTCGACGACATGTTCTCGGCCTATGCGGTGCAGGGGCTCGAAAGCAAGACCAAGGGCGCCTATACGCGCGAGGAGCTGGGGCCGCTGGCGCAGACCAATGTCGAGTCGCTGAAGGAATATGCCTATTTCACCTTTGCGCGAGCCGACGGCAAGAAGGAGCGATTCCAGGAGCCGGTCGACTACTTCCTCGACTACAAGGATACGGTGCTGACCCTGCACTTCACGTTGCCGCTGAAGAATCCGGTCAAGCCCAAGCAGCTGATGCTCGAAGTGTTCGACCGCTCCTTCTTCATCGACTTCCAGATGGCCAAGGACAATCCGGTCAAGCTGGTCGGCGCGCCCGCCGGCTGCCAGATGAAGCTGGATCGGCCTAGCGACGGCTCGGCGACCGCCCAGAAGCTCAACGAACAGACCTTCATGAACGGCGAGAACTCGAATTTTGGCATAATGTTCGCCAACAAGATCACGGTGGATTGCCCTTGATCGGTCGTCTTCACTCTCCGCTTGCACGCGCGCTGCTCGCCTGCACTGCGGTTCTCCTCGTCGTGGCCGTGGCCGATGCCGCACTTCACGATCTCCTCGCGCAAAACCCGTTCGGCGCACCGCGCCCTGCGCAGGCGGCCGAGCCCGAGGCCAGCGGCCTCATCGGCTGGCTCTTGGCAAAACAGTCGGAGTTCTATCGCCAGATGTCGGCGACCATCCGCGCCGCCAAGACCGACGGCTCGGCGGTGTGGACGCTGCTCTTCATCTCGTTCGCCTACGGCATCTTCCATGCCGCCGGCCCCGGCCACGGCAAGGCGGTGATCGCCTCCTATCTCGTTGCCAATCGTGAGACCGCCCGGCGCGGCATCGCCCTGTCGTTTGCATCCGCGCTGATGCAGTCGGTGGTAGCGATCCTGATCGTCGGCATCTCGGCCTGGGTGCTGAATGCGACGGCCAAGACCATGTGCAAGGCGGAAGGCGCGATCGAGATCGCGAGCTATGGCCTGATCGCGCTGTTCGGGTTGCGTCTGGTCTGGGTCAAGGGCGGCACTTTCATTCGTGCCCTCCAGGCAGCCCAGCCGGTGCCGGCGATCGCGGGCGCGCCGCATCACCATCATGATCACGGCCACCATCATCATGATGCGCACGATCATGGCCAGCACGATCACAGCCACGGCCACGCGCAGGCCCAACAGCACCACGGGCACGACCACGTCCACGACGAGCATTGCGGCCATTCCCATGGCCCGACGCCGAGCGAGCTCGCCGGCCCCGGCGGCTGGCGGCGCGGGTTTGCCGCGATCCTGACCGTCGGCATCCGTCCCTGCTCGGGCGCGATCCTGGTGCTGGTGTTCGCGCTGGCCCAGGGCCTGTTCTGGGCCGGCATCGCCGCGACCTTCCTGATGGGGCTCGGCACCGCGATCACGGTCGCCGCCATCGCCGTCGTCGCCGTCTCCGCCAAGGACATCGCCGCCCGCCTCAGCGCCGGGCGCGACGGCGGCGGCGCGCTCTTTATGCGCGGCATCGAGCTCGCTGCCGCCGCCCTCGTGCTGCTGTTCGGCGCGGGTTTGTTGCTCGGCTATATCGCGGCCGAACGGACGACGTGTTTTTGAGCCGAACTCTCGCGCCCCGGACACAGGGCAGCGTCCCTTCGACGATGCACTGCAGAGCCGGGACACGGTCCCTCACACCGGGAGAAACTGCTTCAACGCCGGCATGAAGAAGATCCCGAGATTGATCGCAAAACCGATGCTCCAGAGGATCGAGCGCAGCGTCGGGCGGTTGCCGAGATAGGTCAGCACATAGGCGATCCGTACGATCAGGAACAGCGCCGCGAGTTCGTCGATCAGGCGCTGCGGCGAATCCCTGTATTCGGCGAGCAGCACCGCGAAGGCGAAGAACGGAAAGGTCTCGATGCCGTTCTGGTGCGCGCCGAGCGCGCGTTGCGCGATGGCGTCCTCGAAGAAGGCAGGGTCGCGCGGCCGTGAATTGTCGAATCCGCCAAATCTGATCCATTTGATCGAGACGATCGTTATGAGATACAGCAGCAGCGCCCCGAGAACGCACCATTCCGCCAGCGTCATGGTTCTTCCCCCCTACGCTGACCCTAGCGAAACCGGCCCAATCTTGACAAGTTCGGAACAACGCGCGACGCAACGGATCATGATGACAATCGCCCCCACCGAGACCGCGGTGCCGGCCTCGCAGCCCGTCCCCTCGCGCGTCGGCGTGCTGCTGGTCAATCTCGGCACGCCCGATACCGCCGACGCGCGCGGCGTGCGGGTCTATTTGAAGGAATTCCTCTCGGACGCCCGCGTCATCGAGAATCAGGGCTTGATCTGGAAGGTGGTGCTGAACGGCATCATCCTGCGCACCCGCCCCCGCGCCAAGGCGCGCGACTATCTGAAGGTCTGGAACAACGAGAAGAACGAGTCGCCGCTGAAGACCATCACGCGCGCCCAGAGCGACAAGCTTGCAGCCGCATTGTCGGATCGCGACCACGTCGTGGTGGATTGGGCAATGCGCTACGGCAATCCCTCGATCAGATCGGGCGTCGATGCGCTGATTGCGAAGGGCTGCGATCGCATCCTTGCCGTACCTCTCTATCCGCAATATTCCGCCGCGACCTCGGCCACCGTCTGCGACGAGGTGTTTCGCGTGCTTGCGCGGCTGCGCGCGCAGCCGACCCTGCGGGTGACACCGCCTTACTATGAGGACGAAGCCTATATCGAGGCGCTCGCCACCTCGATCGAGACTCATCTGGCGAACTTGCCGTTCAAGCCGGAACTGATCGTCGCCTCCTTCCACGGTATGCCGAAGGCCTACGTGGACAAGGGAGATCCTTATCGGGGCCATTGCGTGGCCACGACCGAGGCGCTGCGGCGCCGGCTCGGCATGGACGAGACGAAACTGCTGCTGACGTTCCAGTCGCGCTTCGGATTCGACGAGTGGCTGCAGCCCTACACCGACAAGACCATGGAGCGTCTGGCGAAAGAGGGCGTGCGCCGCATCGCGGTGGTCACGCCCGGCTTTTCCGCCGACTGCCTGGAGACGCTGGAGGAGATCGCGCAGGAGAATGCCGAGATCTTCAAGCATAATGGTGGCGAGGAGTTTTCGGCGATCCCCTGTCTCAACGACAGCGATCCCGGCATGGATGTGATCCGGACGCTCGTGCTGCGCGAGCTTCAGGGCTGGATCTGATGGGCGCGCCATGAACCGCCGCGAGATTCTGGCGCTTCTTGGGATAACCGCGGCGCTGCCGGCCTCGGTGGTAGCGCAGCAGCCGACTGCGACGCGGCGGCTTGGCGTGCTCTCGGTCACCGCGGCCGACGATGCGATCGGGCAGACGCGCAGCGCCATCCTGGTCGAGGCGCTTGCCGGTCATGGCTGGAAGGAGCACGCTGGCCTCAACATCGATTGGCGCAACGGCAGCGGCGACCGCGCGCGCATCGCGCGGTTCGCCGACGAACTCGTGGCGCTCAAGCCCGACATCCTGCTCGCGGTCGGGACGCCCTCGGTGGAGGAGCTGCGCCGGCGCACCACGACGATCCCGATCGTGTTCGCCGTCGTCACCGATCCTGTCAGCCAGGGCTTTGTCGAGAATCTCGCCCATCCCGGCGGCAACATCACCGGCTTCACCGATTACGACGGTCCGCTCGCCGGCAAATGGCTGGAGATGCTGATGCAGGTCACGCCAAAACTGTCGCGTGTCTTCGTCGTCTACAATCCCGCCACCGCGCCGTTCGCGCCTCTGATGCTGCGTACGATCGAGGACGCTGGCCGCGCGCTCCATGTGACGGTGGAGCCGGCGCCGGTCCATGACGCGGCCTCGATCGCCGCGTTGGCCTCGCGAAAGGACGGCGGCCTGCTGGTGCTGCCGGACTTCTTCACTCTGGCCAACCGCGCGCTCCTTCTGGCCGCGATCGGGGAAGCGCGCGTGCCGGCGGTGTTCTGGAGCCGCACCTTCGTCGACGAGGGCGGGCTGATGTCCTACAGCACCGACAGCGCCGAGCAGATCCGCCGCGCCGCCTCCTATATCGATCGCATCCTCAGGGGCGCACAGGCAGCCGACCTTCCGGTCCAGAATCCCACCAAGTTCGAGCTGGCGATCAACCTGAAGACGGCCAAGGCGATCGGCGTCACGCTTCCGCCAAGCCTGCTCGCAACCGCGAACGACGTTATCGAGTAGGATTGGGTTGCGGCCGCCGGGCTGGCGGGATTCGTTAACGTTCGCCGCTAGGTCTGCGCCCGTACGCTTTCAAGAGCATCTCGCAAATACATAATCGCGACCATTCCCTCTCCTGACGTCTTGTGTAGAATCGCGCCGATGCCGAAATTATCCGCGACCGCTGAACCCATCGCTGAACCCTTTACTGAACCCTCCCCTGAACCCTTGGGGTCGTGATCCCGACCAATGACAGCGCGGGAAAGGGCTTTTTCCCGCCTTGGAGGAAATATGAGCGGTTTCGACATTTTCGCGATTGTTCTGGTGTTGCTCGTCATCGTCACGCTCGTCGCTGGCGTGAAGACGGTGCCGCAGGGCTATGACTGGACCATCGAGCGGTTCGGCAAATACACCCAGACGCTGAGCCCCGGGCTCAATCTGATCGTGCCCTATTTCGACCGGGTCGGGCGCAAGATCAACATGATGGAGCAGGTGATCAACATTCCCGAGCAGGAGGTGATCACCAAGGACAACGCCACCGTGACGGTGGACGGCGTTGCCTTCTTCCAGGTGTTCGATGCGGCCAAGGCGAGTTACGAGGTTTCCAATCTCGAGCAGGCGATCATCGTGCTGACCATGACCAACATCCGTTCGGTGATGGGTTCGATGGATCTCGACCAGGTGCTGTCGCACCGTGACGAGATCAACGAGCGCCTGCTGCGCGTGGTCGATGCCGCGGTCTCGCCCTGGGGCCTCAAGGTCAACCGCATCGAGATCAAGGACATCGTGCCGCCCGCTGACCTCGTCGAGGCCATGGGCCGGCAGATGAAGGCCGAGCGCGTCAAGCGCGCCGACATCCTCCAGGCCGAAGGTGCACGGCAATCCGAGATTTTGCGCGCCGAGGGTGCCAAGCAGGGGCAGATCCTCCAGGCGGAAGGCCGCCGCGAAGCCGCCTTCCGCGACGCCGAGGCGCGTGAGCGGTCGGCAGAAGCCGAGGCCAAGGCGACGCAAATGGTCAGCGAGGCCATCGCCAAAGGCGATGTGGCTGCGCTGAACTACTTCATCGCCGACAAATACATCAAGGCGTTCGGCCAGTTTGCGGATGCACCGAACCAGAAGATCATCATGCTGCCGATGGAGGCCGTGAGCTTGCTGGGCTCGCTCGCCGGCATCGGCGAGATCGCCAAGGCGACGTTCGGCGAAAGCGCTGCATCCGCTTCAGCCGCCGCCCGCCGCGGCTCGGTGCCATCGTCGGCGCCTACGCCGCCGGCGGTGCCGCCGCGGCAGGGATAGTCGCATGCCCCGGAAAAGTGGACGCCGGTTTTCCGATAAGGGCATGCGTCACTACAAAGAGGTCGTGTCATGACCGACATGTTCGTATCGCTCGGCACCTGGAACTGGCTGATCTTCGGCTTCGTCCTGATGGCGCTGGAGGTGCTGGCGCCGGGCGTCTTCCTGTTCTGGCTCGGACTCGCTGCGCTGCTGGTCGGCCTGATCTCGTTTGGCATTGCCGTGTCCTGGCAGATCCAGCTCGTGATGTTCGCGGTGTTCGCCGCAGCCGCGGTGCCGGTGTGGCGCCGGCTCGCGCGGCCGAACCTGGATGCGAGCGCCAGCCCGTTCCTCAACAAGCGCACCGAGGCGCTGTTAGGGCGCGAGTTCACGCTGGAAAAGCCGATCATCGACGGCAACGGCACCGTGCGCATCGGCGACACGGTTTGGCGCGTCGCCGGCCCGGATACGCCGGCGGGGACGCGGGTGAAGGTCGTGCAGGTGGATGGCGCGAACTTGACGGTGGCTGCGGCGTAGGCCACCGTCATTGCAATGACGAGCTTGCTGACGCGGCGCCGCTAGACTCTGGCACCGCTCTTGCTGCGCCACCTCTCCGCAAACCGGTGCAACGGCATGAACGTCTCGCGCAGCTCGCGCCCGAACGGCGTCAGCCCGTAACCGCCACCTTCGCCCAGCTCGACGAACCCCGCTTCGCGCAATTCCGTCAGCCGTGCTTGCAGCACCGTAGGCGAGGCCTCGTCGCAGGCTGTTCGCAATTCGCGCGAGGTGAGGGGCTCGTCGCGTAGTTCCCACAGGATACGCAGGCACCAGCGGCGGCCGAGCAGGTCGAGAAGCGCCATGATCGGCCGTCCGGTGCGTGAGCCGCGGACGTTCCCTGATGCAGCTTGTTTCGCCATTGTCGCCCCTTGCGTCTTGCTACAGATAATGTAGCGTGATGCTACAATAATTGTAGCAACGGAGACGGCCAGTGTCCCAGGCCACACCCCGCATCGCGCCACTCAACCCGCCTTATCCCCCGGAGATCCAGGCGCAGTTCGACCGCATCATGCGCGGTGCGCCGCCGCTGCTGCTGTTCCGGGTCATGGCGGGCCAGACCCGCGCCTGGGACAAGTTTCGCGCCGGCGGCCTGCTCGATCCGGGCCCGCTGTCTTTGCGTCAACGCGAAATCGTCATCGACCGCACCTGTGCGCTGAACAAATGCGAGTATGAATGGGGCGTGCATGCCGCGATTTTCGCCGGGCCTGCGAAGCTCACGAAGGAGGAGGTGCGGGCCACAGTGCAGGGCGACGCGACGTCGTCGTGCTGGTCGCCGGCCGAGCAGGCGTTGATCGCGGCGGTGGACGCGCTGCATCATCGCGCGACGCTCGACGACGCGGAGTTCGCCGGGCTGTCGGCGCACTATGACGAGGCGCAGATCCTGGAGATCATGTTGCTGTGCGGCTTCTATCGCACCGTGTCGTATCTGGCGAACGGGCTGCGGTTGCCGCTGGAGGAGAGCGCGGCAAGATTTCCGGCGTAGCTTTCAATCCCTCATCCTGGGGAGCGCGTCTTCGCGCGTCTCGAAGGATGGAGGCCCGGCTGGTGGCCTCGCCCTTCGAGACGCGCGCGGAGGGCGCGCTCCTCAGGGTGAGGGTCTTCTGATGCTTCGCTGCGCTCGCAATGACGAGTGGAGAGCGCCTTACGCCACGCCCGCGCGCAACAGATCGTGCAGATGCACGATGCCGACCACCTTGTCCGCCTCGGTCACGATCAGCGTCGTGATCTTGCGGGTGTTGAGCACCTCGATCATCTCGGTCGCGAGCATCGAGGGCGGCACGGTCTTCGGCTGCCTGGTCATGATGTCGTCGACCGCCACCGTCAGCAGGTCGGGCCGCATGTGACGGCGGAGGTCGCCGTCGGTGATGATGCCCGCAACCCCGCCGGAATCATCGACGATGCAGACGCAGCCGAGTCCCTTGGCCGACATCTCCATCACCGCGTCCGACATTTTTGTGCCGAGCGGCTTGAGCGGAATCTCGGCGCCGGTGCGCATGTAGTCGCGGACGAATTTCAGCATCGCGCCCAGCTTGCCGCCGGGGTGGAAATGCGCGAACTCCAGCGCAGTGAAGCCGCGGCCTTCGAGCAGCGCGATCGCAATGGCATCGCCGATCGCGACCTGCATCATGGTCGAGGTGGTCGGCGCCAGATTGTGCGGGCAGGCCTCGCGCGCCTTCGGCAGCTCGATCACGATGTCGGCGGCCTGTCCCAGCGAGGATGCCGCGCTCGACGTCACCGCGATCATGGGGATCGCGAAGCGCGCGGAATAGTTCACCAGCGTCTTCATCTCCGGCTGTTCGCCGGACCAGGACAGCGCCATGATGACGTCGTCGGTGGTGATCATGCCGAGGTCGCCATGGGCGGCTTCGGCGGTGTGCACGAAGAAGGCGGGCGTGCCGGTCGAGGCCAGCGTCGCCGCGATCTTGCGGCCCATATGGCCCGATTTGCCGAGGCCGGTGACGATGACGCGGCCCTTGGCGTTGCGGATCAGATCGACCGCCTTGGCGAAGCTCGCGCCCAGCGGGCCGCGCAGGGCGGCGGCGAGCGCGTTGATGCCGCCGCTCTCGGTCTCCAGCGTGCGGAGTGCGGATTCGACGCTGTCGGGGATGGGGCCGGATGATTGGGTCATCAGCGGTTTCGAACTCGGCATGTTCTGGTCCAGGGAGGAGGGACGTTCGCCCGTTGACGTCTGCTTAGCATGCCGCGGCCTTCGAGGCGACGAGGGCGTCCCAGCCCTCAACCGGTCGTTAACCATAATTGTTTTAACTCCATTAACGATGGTCTCCGTCAGTCGGTCGGCGGCCATCGCGAAAGTGTTTGATTTCGTTGGAGTTCTTCCATCGTGGGGTCGTCTCCAGGCACGAGCCGGAGCAAACGCGCGCATCTCCTGCGCGCTGCTTTGCCGTGTCTTGCGCTGACGGCCTTGGGAAGTTTGCCGGCAACCGCCCAGAGCCTCACCCCCGACCTGTTCAATCCCAGCCGCGGCGGTTTCGCCTCGCCCGACACGCTGCCGACGCGCCGCACCGCGGGCGTGCCGCAGGCACCGTCGGATGCGCTGCCGGTGCTGCCCGATCCCAACGCCGATCTGCGCAAGCGCCAGCAGACGCCAGCGCGCGCGGGCCAGAACCCGACCAACCCAAACCCGACCAACCAGGTCCCGATCTACGGCCTGCCCGCGGCCAATGGCGCCAGCGCCTCCGGCTACGATTCGCTCAACCGCAAGCGACAGCAGCCCAAGCTCTATCCCGGACAGCCGAAGCCGAAGCGTCCGGTCGGTCCCGGCTCGCCGGTGCCGCCGGCAACACCGGATCGGACGCTCGGCCCGCCGCGCATCGCGCCGCCGCCGTCCGAGACCGCGCACAAGACGCCGGTGCCGCCGGCGATGGCCGGCAACGTGCCCGGCCAGCCGCTGCGCCGCCGGCTCAAGCTCGACGAGGATCCGTTCGGCGCCGTCGGCGACTATGCCGGCAGCTTCCTGATCAAGGGCGGGCTCGAGCTCTCGACCGGCTACGACACCAACCCGGCGCGCCTCAACAAGCCGGTCGGCTCGCCGGCCTATGTGGTCGCGCCAGACCTTCTCGTGATGTCCGATTGGGAGCGCCACGCGCTGGTCGCCGATTTGCGCGGCTCGTTCTCGGGCTACACCAACAACATGCCGGCCACGATCGACGGCTTTGCCTCGCCCTCGCCGGTCGAGGTCGATCGTCCCGATTTCAACGGCCATGTCGACGGCCGCTTCGACGTCAACCGCGATCTCAAGCTGACGTCGCAGTTCCGGCTGCGGCTCGCCACCGACAATCCCGGCAGCCCGAACGTGCAGGCCGGCCTGCAGAAATATCCGGTTTACGCCACCTATGGCGGCACCGTCGGCTTCGACCAGACCTTCAATCGCTTCCAGGTCGCCGCCGGCGCCACCGTGGATCGCACCGCCTACACCAATTCCAAGCTCACCGATGGCTCGAGCTTCAGCAACGACGACCGCGACTTCAACCAGTATGGCGGCGTCGGGCGCTTCTCCTACGAGCTCAAGCCGGGGCTGAAGCCGTTCGTCGAGATCCAGGGCGACACCCGCGTGCACGACCAGCCAGCCGATCGCAACGGCTACTTGCGCGATTCAAACGGCGGTTATGCCAAGGTCGGCTCGTCCTTCGAGTTCTCGCGCATCCTCACCGGCGAGGTCTCGGTCGGCTATTCCGCGCGCAACTATACCGACCCGCGCCTCAGCCAGCTCGCGGGCTTCCTCACCTCGGGTTCGCTGATCTGGAATGCCAGCGGCCTCACCACGGTGAAATTCGTCACCGACACGCAGATCGCCGAGACCACCATCCCCGGCTCCTCCGGCGTGCTGGTGCGCACCTATGGAGCCGAAGTCGACCACGACTTCCGCCGCTGGCTCACCGCAGTTGGCAAGTTCACCTACGGCACGCTCGACTACCAGGGCCAGAACCGCAACGACAAGACCTACTCGCTCGAAGGCAATCTGATCTACAAGCTCAACCGCAACATCTGGATCAAGGGCACGCTACGTCACGACATCCTGGATTCGAACCAGCCGGGATCGAGCTCGCAGGCGACGGTGGTGATGGTCGGGGTGAGGCTGCAGAATTAAGGTAGCCGTCTTCCTCTCAGGTCTTTTGCGGTGCGGCATTTCGTGTCGAGGCAGGAAGATACTCTCAATCAGTAAGCTTCTAGTAGCTGGCCTATATTGCAGACTTCCGCTACTTTGGCGAGCATAGTGCGAGGCTGCGGACCTATCTTTGTGTGGAGAGGGTATGAGACTTGAGAAAGTTCAGATTAAAAATTTTCGTTCTATTCAGAGTGTAGATTTAGAGCTGACTCCTAGTTGCCGAATCCTTGTAGGTATAAACGAGTCTGGTAAATCCAATATCCTGCGCGCCATTTCGTCACTTGGGGATTTTACTCCTTCAAAGTCAGATGACGTTCGAGAGCCCGCGCCAGGAGAAGGTCCGATCGAAGAATCTTTTGTTAGATTCTGTTTTGCATTGGAGAAAGAAGAAGTTGAAAAGCTCATCGGGATCGTTTCAAACTCTATCTTTGCTACCAATTTGACCCGTGGTGCGATCGCTACTTTTAAGGGCAAGCCGCTTTCTCTGAATGCCTTTGTTCAATCAAGAAGTACGGGCCTCTATGAAGCTGACTTGCTGAACGAGGAAAAAAACTCAAAATATTGGACGATCGGAAGTGAATTCGCATTAGCAGAGGGATGGAGTCGCCCTTCTAAGGCCAGTCCCGATGACCATTACGTTACACGAAGAGATGGGACGAAAGTCCGGTTAAAGAACTTGCGGCTCCTTAGAGCTGCCGATTGTCCGCAGGCGGTTGAGTGGCTCGAGCCTGCCGATATCGGTGACCTTGAATCTCTTGTAGGAGGAGCTCTAGCTAGTCAGATCAAAGCAAATCTTCCTGAGGTGCTGTTTTGGCAATATACTGAACAGAACCTTTTGCCCGGCTCCATCAATCTTGACGGATTTATCGCCGACCCCACTTCCTGCCTGCCCCTCATGAATATGTTCGCACTTGCGGACATAGATGACATACCCGAGGCGGTTGCTAAGGCCCGAGCAGGATCGCGAAACACGCTCCACAATTTCTTTTCTAACATTGCGAGCAAGACTACTGCGCACTTTCGGAGTGTCTGGAAAGAACACAAGTCGATTGAATTCGAATTGGTCCCAGATGGAGCTGAATTGATCGCTGGCGTGCGGGAGAAAAACCGGTTTGACTTCGCGAAGAGAAGTGACGGTTTCAAGAGGTTTGTAAGCTTTCTCCTGCTTATTTCTGCAAAGGTGAAGAGCGGTGATCTATCGGATACGGTCCTGCTTATTGATGAGCCTGACATTAGCTTGCATCCATCAGGAGCGCGGTTTCTTCGCGATGAGCTAATAGAAATATCGAAGACAAATACGGTGGTGTACAGCACTCACTCAATCTTTATGATCGATCGAGAGAATGTGGGTCGCCACATAATCGTAACTAAACAGCACGAGAAGACCCGGCTTTCAGAGGCGAATGAATCGAACGTCGTAGATGAAGAGGTTCTATTCAACGCAGTTGGCTACTCCATTTTTGAAAGTCTTCGGAAGAAAAATTTGGTCTTCGAGGGCTGGCGCGACAAGCATCTATTTCAGGTCGCGATAACGCGGATGCCTAAATCTGCGGTCTCGGCAGCGAGGATTCTAGCAGAAGTCGGCGTCTGTCATGCAAAAGGCGTCAAGGATATCAGAAATATTACCCCGATGATGGAGTTGGCAAATCGCTACTGCTTGATCATCAGTGATGGCGATGGTCCAGCCCGGGAAAGGCAGCGAGACCACGTTGAGAGCCGTGGATATGGCCTCTGGAAGCGATACGACGAGGTCTTGGATGCCGAGCAGGCGATCGGCATCGTAACGAGCGAAGATTTTCTAGAGATCGCTGCGTTCAAGCCGGGCTTGCAAGACGCTCGCGATCGACTAGGGATTACCGACTTTGACGACCAGAAATGGGGCGGCCCGCAGGGATCGCTTTATGCCATAGGCGAGTGGCTTAGAGCGGGAAACGTAGGGAAAGATATCCGCGAGAAGGAAATTCAGCGTATCAAAAAGGCGGTTTGGGATGAACTCAGCGCGCGAGATATTCGTGAGCTGTACTACACTTACCTCGTTAAGCTCGCTGCAGATGTAAAAGGTATGAAATAGAGATCGCCAGAATCTGGACGCCGTCGAAGCACCTGCGAGCGTTCGCGCCGGATCGCCCGCATTCCCGGACAATGACAGATCGTAAGACTGACAGCAGAGCCGAGCAGCTACCGCGGCAGATCCGTCTTCCCCATCAAGAACGTGTCGATCGACCTTGCGCACAGCCGCCCTTCGCGGATGGCCCAGACCACCAGCGACTGTCCCCGCCGCATGTCGCCGGCGGTAAACACGTTCGGGCGCGAGGTCTGGTAGTCCAGCGTATTGGCCTTGACGTTGCCGCGAGGGTCGAGGTCGACCGAGAGCAGCTTGAGCAAGCCCTCGTGCACGGGATGGACGAAGCCCATGGCGAGCAAGACCAGGTCGGCGTCGAGCTCGAACTCGGTGCCGGCGATCGGCTTGAACTTGTCGTCGACGCGGACGCAGTGCAGCTTCTTGACTTGGCCGTTCTCGCCGGAAAACTTCTGCGTCAGCACCGCGAATTCGCGGATCGCGCCTTCGGCCTGGCTGGAGGAGGTGCGCATCTTCAGCGGCCAGTTCGGCCAGGTCAGGCCCTTGTTCTCGTGCTCGGGCGGGGCCGGCATGATCTCGATCTGGGTCACCGAGAGCGCGCCCTGGCGCAGCGAGGTGCCGATGCAGTCGGAGCCGGTGTCGCCGCCGCCGATGACGACGACATGCTTGCCGCCGGCCAAAATCTCCGTGACGCCGCCGAGCGGCTCCTCGGAGATGCGGCGATTCTGCTGCGGCAGGAAATCCATCGCGTAGTGGATGCCTTGGAGATCGCGGCCGGGGATCGGCAGGTCGCGCGGGGCTTCCGCGCCGCCGGTCAGGGCCACGGCGTCGTACTCGTTGAGCATCTCGCGCGGATCGACATTGCCGTCAGCGCCGACATGGCTGTTGTAGTGGAAGGTGACGCCTTCGCCTTCCATCTGCGTGACGCGGCGGTCGATGACGTTCTTTTCCATCTTGAAGTCGGGAATGCCGTAACGCAGCAGTCCGCCGGCCTTGGCGAACTTCTCGAACAGATGCACGTCGTGGCCGGCGCGCGCGAGTTGCTGCGCGCAGGCCATGCCGGCCGGACCCGAGCCGACCACAGCGACCTTCTTGCCCGTCTTGACGGACGCGACCTCAGGCTTCAGCCAGCCATTGTCCCAGGCGCGGTCGACGATCGCGCATTCGATGGTCTTGATGGTGACGGGGTTGTCGTCGATGTTGAGCGTGCAGGACGCCTCGCACGGCGCCGGGCAGATGCGTCCCGTGAACTCCGGGAAATTGTTGGTCGAATGCAGATTGCGCGAGGCCTCTTCCCAGTTGCCCTGATAGACGAGGTCGTTGAAGTCGGGGATCTGGTTGTTGACCGGGCAGCCGGGCGTGCCGGGCGCGACCGAGCCGGTGCCGTGGCAATAGGGAATGCCGCAGTTCATGCAGCGCGCGGCCTGGTCGCGCGTTTCCTTCTCGGAGAGGGGAACGACGAACTCGCCAAAATGCTTCACGCGCTCGGCGACCGGGGTGTACTTGCGGTCGTGCCGTTCGATTTCGAGAAAACCCGTGATCTTGCCCATTAAACCCGAAGTCCCTGCCGCTTAAATTCGTTCTGTTTCTCTCTCCCCTCATCCTGAGGAGCGGCGCGCTTGGCGCCGCGTCTCGAAGGATGAAGGCCCCGCTGGTGGTTTTCATGGTTCGAGACGCGCTTCGCGCTCCTCACCATGAGGCTTTCTTATCTACGCCCCGATCGCGATTTTCGGCTCGGCGTCCGCGTTGGCGACCATTTCGCGCAGCGCACGCCGGTACTCGACCGGCATCACCTTGCGGAATTTGGGCAGCCATTCCTTCCAGTTGGCGAGGATGTCGGCGGCGCGCTTGGAGCCGGTCGCCTTCGCATGGCGCGTGATCAGGACGTGCAGCCGCTCGACGTCGGACGAAAGCAGGTTCTTGAACACGTCGACCCGGCCGTGCGCCTCGAGGTCACCCGAGTGGTGATAGGTGCCTGCGTTGATCAGCTCTTCCGACAGCACCGGCTCGAGTTCGACCATCGCCATGTTGCACAGCCTTTCGAAGTCGCCGGTCTCGTCCAGCACGTAGGCGATGCCGCCGGACATGCCGGCCGCGAAGTTGCGTCCGGTCTTGCCGAGCACGACCACGATGCCGCCGGTCATGTATTCGCAGCAATGATCGCCAGCGCCCTCGACCACCGCCACGGCGCCGGAATTGCGCACGGCAAAACGCTCGCCGGCGATGCCGCGGAAGTAGCACTCGCCCTGGATCGCGCCGTACATCACGGTGTTGCCGACGATGATGCTCTCTTCCGGCACGATGCCGCTGTTGGCCGGCGGCTTGACGATGATCTTGCCGCCCGACAGGCCCTTGCCGACATAGTCATTGCCTTCACCCTCGAGCTCGAAGGTGACGCCGTTGGCAAGCCACGCGCCGAATGCCTGGCCGGCGGTGCCCTTGAGGCTGACATGGATGGTGTCTTGCGGCAGGCCGGCATGGCCGTAGATCTTGGCGATCGCGCCCGACAGCATCGCGCCCGCAGAGCGGTTGGTGCTGTTGATCGTGGCCTCGATCTTCACCGGCGCGCCGCGGTCGAGCGCAGGCCTCGCCTTCTCGATCAGCATGCGGTCGAGCACGGCTTCCAGATGATGGTTCTGGCGCTCGGAGTGATAGATCTTCTGGCCCTTCTCTTCCTTCTGCTTGACGAACAGCTTCGAGAAGTCGAGGCCCTTGGCCTTCCAATGCGCGACCAGCTTGGTCTGGTCGAGCAGCTGCACCTGGCCGATCATCTCGTTGAAGGTGCGGAAGCCGAGGCTCGCCATGATCTCGCGGACTTCTTCCGCAACGAAGAAGAAGTAGTTGATCACGTGTTCGGGCTGGCCGGTAAAGCGCTTGCGCAGGATCGGGTCCTGGGTCGCGACGCCGACCGGGCAGGTGTTGAGATGGCACTTGCGCATCATGATGCAGCCTGCCGCGATCAGCGGCGCGGTGGCGAAGCCGAACTCGTCGGCGCCGAGAAGCGCGCCGATCACGACGTCCCGGCCGGTGCGGAAGCCGCCGTCGACCTGGACCACGATGCGGCTGCGTAGCCGCTCGCGCACCAGCGTCTGGTGCGTCTCGGCAAGGCCGATTTCCCAGGGCGAGCCGGCATGCTTGATCGAGGTCAGCGGCGATGCGCCAGTGCCGCCCTCGAAGCCCGCAATGGTGACATGGTCCGCGCGTGCCTTGGCGACGCCCGCGGCCACGGTGCCGACGCCGATCTCCGAGACGAGCTTGACCGAGACCGCGCCGTCCGGGTTGACGTTCTTGAGGTCGTAGATGAGCTGCGCCAGATCCTCGATCGAGTAGATGTCGTGGTGTGGCGGCGGCGAGATCAGGCCGACACCGGGCGTCGAGTGACGAACCTTGGCGATGGTCGCGTCGACCTTGTGGCCGGGCAGCTGACCGCCTTCGCCGGGCTTGGCACCCTGCGCCATCTTGATCTGCATCATGTCGGAGTTGACGAGATACTCCGTGGTGACGCCGAAGCGGCCCGAGGCGACCTGCTTGATCGCCGAACGCATGCTGTCGCCGTTCGGCATCGGCTTGAAGCGGTCGGATTCCTCGCCGCCTTCGCCGGTGTTCGACTTGCCGCCGATCCGGTTCATGGCGATCGCGAGCGTGGTGTGCGCCTCGCGCGAGATCGAGCCGAAGCTCATCGCGCCCGTGGCGAAACGCTTGACAATGTCCTTGGCCGACTCGACCTGGTCGAGGGCGATAGGCTTGCGCTTCTCTTCGTCCGCGTTCTTGATCCGGAACAGGCCGCGCAGCGTCAACAGACGCTCCGACTGCTCGTTGAGGATTTTTGCGAAGGCGCGGTAGCGGTCCAGCGAATTGCCGCGCGCGGCGTGCTGGAGCAGCCCCACCGACTCGGCGGTCCATGCATGGTCCTCGCCACGGCTGCGGTAGGCATATTCGCCGCCGACGTCGAGCGCGGTCTTGTAGACCAGCGCATCGCCGAACGCGTCGGCATGGCGGCGCACGGCCTCTTCCGCGATCTCGGCGAGACCGACGCCCTCGACGCGGGTGTGCGTGCCGGCGAAGAACTTTCCGACGAACTCCGCCTTCAGGCCGATGGCGTCAAAGA
Source organism: Bradyrhizobium sp. 21 (assembly GCF_023073335.1). Classification (GTDB taxonomy): domain Bacteria; phylum Pseudomonadota; class Alphaproteobacteria; order Rhizobiales; family Xanthobacteraceae; genus Bradyrhizobium. The sequence continues at coordinate 143,375 of NZ_JADPJG010000012.1, read as the reverse complement.
TCTGCGCGCCGCAATAGGACTGGTAGGTCGAGATGCCCATCTTGGACATCACCTTCAGCAGGCCCTTGCCGATCGACTTGATGTAGCGCTTGACGATCTCGTAGTCGTCGAGCGAGCCGGGCAGGCGGTCCTTCATCGCGATGATGGTTTCGAACGCCAGATACGGATTGATCGCTTCCGCGCCGTAGCCCGCAAGGCACGCGAAGTGATGCACTTCGCGCGGCTCGCCGGATTCGACGACGAGGCCGACCGAGGTGCGCAGCCCCGTGCGGATCAGATGATGATGCACGGACGCACAAGCCAGCAGCGACGGGATCGGCACGCGGTCGGTACCGACCATGCGGTCGGACAGGATGATGATGTTGACGCCTTCACGCACTGCGCTCTCGGCGCGCGCGCAGAGCTCGTCGAGCACCTGGTCCATGCCGGCCGCGCCGAGGCCGGCGTGGAAGGTGGTGTCCAGCGTGCGCGACTTGAAGTGCGATTCAGCGACGTCCGAGATCGAGCGGATCTTTTCGAGGTCCGCATCGGTCAGGATCGGCTGGCGCGCTTCGAGACGCTTGGTGGTGGCGAGGCCTTGCAGGTCGAACAGGTTCGGCCGCGGTCCGATGATCGAGACCAGGCTCATCACCAATTCCTCGCGGATCGGGTCGATCGGCGGGTTGGTGACCTGCGCAAAATTCTGCTTGAAATAGGTGAACAGCGGCTTGGCCTTGTCCGACAGCGCCGAGATCGGCGTGTCGTTGCCCATCGAGCCCGCGGCTTCCTCGCCAATGGAGGCCATCGGCGTCATCAGGATCGAGATGTCTTCCTGGCTGTAGCCGAACGCCTGCTGGCGATCGAGCAGCGACAAATTGGAGCGCACGCCGGTGGTCGGCACCTTCGGCAGCTCTTCCAGCACGATCTGGGTCCGCTCCAGCCACTGCTTGTAGGGATGGCTCCTGGCGAGCTCGGCCTTGATCTCGTCGTCGGGAATCAGGCGGCCCTGTTCGAGGTCGACCAGCAGCATCTTGCCGGGCTGGAGCCGCCACTTGGTGATGATCTGGTCTTCCGGGATCGTCAGCACGCCCATCTCGGACGCCATCACGATGCGGTCGTCCCTGGTCACGAGATAGCGCGCGGGCCGCAGGCCGTTGCGGTCGAGCGTGGCGCCGATTTGGCGGCCGTCGGTGAAGGCGATCGCGGCGGGGCCGTCCCACGGCTCCATCAGGGCTGCATGATATTCGTAGAAGGCGCGGCGGGTCTCATCCATCAGCGGATTGCCGGCCCACGCCTCCGGAATCATCATCATGACGGCGTGCGGCAGCGAGTAGCCGCCCTGCACCAGGAATTCGAGCGCGTTGTCGAAGCAGGCGGTGTCCGACTGACCTTCATAGGAGATCGGCCAGAGCCGGTTGATGTCCTTGCCGTAGAGGTCCGAGCTCACGGACGCCTGGCGCGCCGCCATCCAGTTGACGTTGCCGCGCAACGTGTTGATCTCGCCGTTATGCGCGATCATGCGGTAGGGATGCGCCAGCGACCAGGCCGGGAAGGTGTTGGTGGAGAAGCGCTGATGCACCAGCGCCAGCGCGCTCTCGAAGTCCGCCTCGTGCAGATCGGGATAGTACTTGCCGAGCTGGTCGGCGAGGAACATGCCCTTGTAGATCACGGTGCGGCACGACATCGAGCAGGGGTAATAGCCCGCAAGGCCGCGGTCGCGGCGCTGGTAGATCGCCTGCGAGATCGACTTGCGCAGGATGTAGAGCCGACGCTCGAACTCGTCCTCGGTCTTGGCGGTGCCGTTGCGGCCGATGAACACCTGCATGCAGGCCGGTTCGGTCGGCTTCACGGTGACGCCGAGCGAGGAATTGTCGGTCGGCACGTCGCGCCAGCCGAGCAGGGTCAGGCCCTCTTCCTTGATCTGGTCGGCAATGATGCTCTTGATGACGTTGCGCCAGGCGGTGTCGCGCGGCATGAACAACGCGCCGATGGCGTATTCGCCGGGCGCAGGCAGCGCGAAGCCGTTTTCTTTGGCCTTGCGGCTGAAGAAGGCGTGCGGGATCTGCACCAGGATGCCGGCGCCGTCACCGGCGCGCGGGTCGGCGCCGACTGCGCCGCGATGCTCGAGGTTGCAGAGGATGCTGAGCGCGTCGGCGACGATCTCGTGCGACTTCTTGCCCTTGATGTTGGCGATGAAGCCGACGCCGCAGGAATCCTTTTCCAGGCTCGGATCGTAGAGGCCTTCGGCCGGCGGACGCGAATTGTGTTCCTGAATCGGATCGGTCGTTTTCGAGGCGACCGTCGCCGACAGTTCTTCTGCCACGATGTTTGCGCGCTCGAATTGCGACCCGTTCATGGTTCTGTCCTCTCCATGCGGCAAGCTGCCTCACCGCTATCATCGGCGCACCTTGGGCGTTCCGCGGCACCCGCCTCTGGGTCACCGCTCGTCCGCTGCGAGCCGCATTTTCTTAAATTCAGGCCAAGAATTCAGACCAAGGCGTTCTTCGTCCCCGAGAACGGCTTTGCCTGTTGCCTTCCTGGCGCTCGAAAGCACCAACTTTCGTTGCAATCCCTATGCCGGAACCGCAAGCAAAATTGAGACAGTCTACCTGTCCTAACCATCACCTTGCCAAACTTTTGTCTATCACACAAGCGCGCGCAAGTCCCGATTCCCGATCTGTCAATCAATCGCTTTCCGAAAGTTGCGCGGCCCCGATTTTGAAGCAAACGCGCCCTGATCCGGCCCACGCGCCGCCGAAATCCCCAATGATGCTTCGGATCGGCCCTTCGAAAGGTGCGCCACGCCGCAAGAAGCGAAAGAGCGCGAGCCATCCGGGGCCTGACAGGAGCGTGTCGACCATGAAGTTTTTCACAGGATGTTTGGCCGCTGCCACGCTGGCGCTGGCTGCAACCGCGGCGCAGGCGCAAGTTCCAGCGAATGGTATCAGGAGCGGGACCGCTATCGCGGTGTCGGATTTCGGCGGACCCTATGGTCCATCGGATGCCTCGCCTCCACCGCCGCCGCGTTACGGCCAAGGCTCCCCTTATGGCTACGGCTATGGCTACGAAGAGCGTGGCCCTGCGCCGGCACTGCTGCCGTCAACCGAGGTCTATGCGGTGCTGCGCGAAAACGGCTTCTCGCCGCTCGGCATCCCGCGCCTGCGCGGCAGCGTCTACACCATCGCGGTGATCGACCGCCGCGGCGAAGACGGCCGGCTCGTGATCGACGCCCGCGACGGGAGAATTTTGCGCTTCATGCCGTCCGCCGACGCCTACGGCATGGCGCCGGCCTACGAGCAGCCCGCGGTTGCGCCTTACCGCCCGCAAAGCGCGCTGCCGCCGCCGACCATGGTCCGTGGCGGCCCGCCGCGTCCGCCCGCGCCGATCCCGCATGTCGCCAGCCGCAATGTGCCGCTGCCGAAGGCCGCGCCCCCGCACGAGGCGCGGGTCGCCGCCAAGCCGGCCGAGCCTGCGACGCCGCAGGCGGCGCAGCCTCAGCCAGCGCAGCCATCACAGCAGACGGCTGCCGTCCAGCCCAAGCCGGCCGACACCGCGCCGCAAGTTGTCGCCGCCCCAACGGTAGGTCAGGCTAAGGCCGCGCCGACGATCCTTCCGACGCAAGAGATGCCAGCCGCACAAGGGTTGGACTAGGAAACCTGCGCGTCACACCAACGGTGTCCTCCTGGCGAAAGCCAGGACCCATACCGCGAGGTCTGTCGATTGTGCGTGGTGTGAGTACCGGATTGCTAGTCTTCGCCAAACATCCCCTTGGGGTAATGGGTCCTGGCCTTCGCCAGGACGACGTTGGGGAGAGAGTTAGCCAGACAAAAGGCGCCTGAGCATTCAGGCGCCTTTTGCATCCCTGTAACCGCCGCTCAGCTGCGCGGATACCCCGCAGCTTCCAGGATCAGATTTGCGACCTCCTTCGGATGCGACACCAGCGAGAGGTGGCCGGCCTCGAGCTCGACCGTGGTTGCGTTCATGCGCTTGGCGAGGAAGCGCTCGAGATCGGGATTGATGGTGTAGTCGTTCTTCGAGACCGCGTACCAGCTCGGCTTGGCGTGCCATGCCGCCTCCGTGGTGCGACCGGCGAAGATCGAGGCCGCAGTCGGCCATTGCACCGCATAGAGCTCCTTGGCCTGCTCCGGCTTCACGCCATTGGCGAAATACTTCAGGAAGGCGTCTTCCGACAGCTTTGTGTAGCCGTCGTGCTCGACGATGCCGGCGCGCACCGGGCCGGTCGGAAATTGCTTCGACAGGGCGACGAAATCCTCGTTGGCATCGGGTGCGCGGGCGGCAACATAGACGAGTCCCGTGACCTTCGGGTCGGTGCCGACCTGGCTGATCACGGTGCCACCCCAGGAATGCGCGACCAGCACGGTCGGACCATCCTGTTCGGCCAGCGCGCGCTTCGTCGCCTCGACGGACTCCGACAGCGACGACAGCGGATTCTGCACGGCAGTCACGTGCAGGCCTGCGGCCTGGAGGATTGGGATCACCTCCGACCAGCTCGAGCCGTCGGCCCAGGCGCCGTGCACCAGCACGACATTCTTGGCCTTTACGCTCTGCGAAGTCTGGGCGTGAGCAAGGCTGAGGGGGGCCGCCAGCAGGCTCGCGGCGACGAAAAGGCTGCGCCAGAAAGTCATGATCGTTCTCCGTCTTGTTTTGGGCTCGATATCCACAGGACGAGGCACAGGGCGGTAGCGTTACGCCGTTTCACGGCTCTGTGATGCGGCGCAACAGCCCCAGCAACGCAGTTCAGCAATCGGTGACGTCCTGGCGAAGACCCAGACCATCACCTGAGGGAAGGTATGGCAGATCCGTCGTTCGGTATTTCTTCCGCGCACGATTGATAGATATCGCGGCAGGGGTTCCCCGGCCTCCGCCGGGACGACAACCGGGACCAGGAGGGCCAAACAAAAAAACGCCCCGGGGCACCGGGGCGCTTTCGCAACTTGGTGGCTGTCGATGTACTTAGGCGGCGACCGAGTTCTCGATCACCTGCGCCTTCGGCGCGCTGGTGTTGATCACGATCTGACGCGGCTTCTTGGCCTCGGGAATCTCGCGCACAAGGTCGACGTGAAGCAGCCCGTTTTCGAGCGAGGCGTCCTTCACCTGCACGAAATCGGCAAGCTGGAAGGCGCGCTCGAAGGCCCGCGCGGCGATGCCGCGGTAGAGCACTTCGGCCTTCGAGTTCTCGTTTGCGACTTTCTCGCCCTTGATCGTCAGCGTGTTTTCCTTCGCGACGATGGAGAGCTCATCCCTGGCGAAGCCCGAGACCGCAACGGTGATGCGGTAGTCGTTCTCGCCGGTACGCTCGATGTTGTAGGGGGGATAACCGGGGCTGCCGTCCGAACCGGCCTGGTCGAGCAGGTTGAAGAGGCGGTCGAAGCCGACGGTGGAACGGTAGAACGGGGTGAGGTCGTAGGTACGCATGGTCAAGTCCTCCATTGAGCGACTGTTTCAAGTAACCCGCCCGCCTATCGGGCCGGGCTTTAGTCTGTGTGCAGCCTGATGTTCCGGTTCCGAAACACTGGTAGCGGCCTGCACCATGGTGATATGGGTTTTGGGGAACGGCGTTCAAGAGGGCGGCAAGTTGCGCCTTTTTGACGCTCCCGCCCCTTCATTTGCAGCACTTCGCGCCCAAGCACTTCCAATCATGACGCTGGTCTCGATTCCGTCCAATCCCGTTCCCGAAGACGTCGTCAGCGGCACCATCAAGACGCCCGATGGCGCCGAGCTGCGCTTTGCGCGCTGGGCACCGCCGGCGAACCGCAAGGGCACGGTCTGCGTCTTCACCGGACGCAGCGAGCAGATCGAGAAATATTTCGAGACCGTGCGCGACTTGCGCGACCGCGGCTTTGCGGTGGCGATGATCGACTGGCGCGGGCAGGGCCACTCCTCGCGCCGGCTGCGCGATCCGCGCAAGGGCTACGTGCGCGACTTCGCCGAGTTCGAGATCGACGTCGAGACCTTCGTGCAGCAGGTGGTGCTGCCGGATTGTCCGCCGCCGTTCTTCGCGCTGGCCCATTCCATGGGGGGCACGGTGATGCTGCGGGTGGCGCATGCCGGCAAGCGCTGGTTCGACCGCATGGTGCTGTCGGCGCCGATGATCGATCTGCCCGGCCGGGCCACCTCGTTTCCGGCGCGGGCGCTGTTGAAGACGATGCGTATGATGGGAATGGGCGGCCGCTACGTCCCCGGCGGCACCGACCACATCACCGGGCTCAATCCCTTCATCAACAATCCGCTGACCAGCGATCCCGTGCGCTACGCGCGCAATGCCGCGATCCTGGAGGAGGATCCGACGCTGGGGCTGGCGTCACCGACGGTCGCCTGGGCCGATACCGCCTTCCGCGCGATGCACACCTTCAAGGGCAAGGACTACCCCTCCGAGATCCGCCAGCCGATCCTGATGCTGGCGGCCTCCAGCGACGCCGTGGTCTCGACCGCGGCGATCGAGGAGTTCGCCTATCATCTGCGCGCCGGCTCCCATCTCGTGATCGCCGGCGCCAAGCACGAGATCCTCCAGGAGCAGGACCGCTACCGCTCGCAGTTCTGGGCTGCCTTCGACGCCTTCGTGCCGGGCACGCCGCTGTTCAAGTGAGGGGACAGTGAGAGTGCGCTGCCTCGCCCGTTCTTACGGGCGAGGCAAGAAAACGACCTCACAGCGTCTTCAGATACTCGATCAGATCGTAGCGCTCGTTGTCGTCCTTCAACACGCGGCCGATCACGCCGTCGCGTTTCGGCTCGCCCTCCTTGCGCTCGAAGGAATGGCCGAGCACGCTGTTGCCCTGGACCGGATCCTTCTCCGACCCCGCCGAGAACTGCGTTTCGCCCGTTTTGCAGCGCTCGTCGGTGCCGACCGCAAAGCCGACGGTCACGGGATCATAGTCGCGGCGGCCCATGCAGAATGTCTGCGGGCGCTCGCTCGCCGGCTTCAGCAACCAGTAGAGAGACGGCACCGAACCATTGTGCAGATAGGGCGCGGTGGCCCAGATGCCGTTCAGTGGTCGCGCGCGATAGCGTGCTCCCCCCACCGGATTGAGGCAGTTCTTGCGCGCGAGATTCCACAATTTCGCCCGCTCGGCCTCCGGGGTCTTCTCATCGTCCATCCACTTGCGGGCGACGAGGTCGACCACCGTCATGAGCCCGAGCGCATACACCATCTCGGTCGGCGAGCTCGCGGTCGAGACGTCGCATTGCCACCATTTCTGGAGGTCGGCCGTATTCACCTTCAGGAAGCCGGGCATATCGACGATCCTGTTGCTGAGCACGAGCGACTGCTCGGGATCCGTGTTGATCTCCTTGAGGGGGATCGTGACCGCGTTCAGCACCTTGCTGTCGCCGCTTGGCTCCCAATGTCCCGACGACCAGAAGGCGGGGGTGTCGACGGCCGGCAAATGGCATCCGGAACACATCTCGGCGTAGATCTTGCGGCCCCTCTCGGCCTTGTCCTTGTCGATCCTCCAGGCGTCGCCGAGGATCTGCGAGGGCCATTTCGGCGACAGCAGGCCGCCGAACTTCGGCTCGGCCGTCTTGAACGGATCGGGGCCCCTCAGCATATCCTCGATCCAGCCGAGCGTGTTGATGTGAACCGAGGACCGCCACAGCCGATCCTCCGGATAGGCGTCGGACAGGTTGAGCAGGGCGGTCACGCCGAGCGCTTCGCCGGCGTTGCGAATCAGCGGCTGCTCGATCGAGGCGTCGTATTGGGCGAACTTGAACCACGGCACGGTCCAGATCGGGGGGTAGCTGACCGGGGCATCCTCGGCATGCAGATTCTTCTCGAACCCCTTGAGCCCGCTCAGCGCGAGATCCTGCGAGAACACCTGATTGCCGATGCGATTGAGAGCGTCGAGGCGGCCGAACCCTTCCTCGGTGTCCTGCTGCTGCCTGCCGTTCCAGGTCTTCTTGCCTTCAATCGTCTTTTGCTGGGTTTTCGCCCAGTCGATCAGGAAGCCGCCGATCGCGCCGAGCTTCTGCTTGAGTGCATCGCGGTCCGTCTTGCTGGCGTCGGGGCCAAGCACGCGATCGGCGAAGCGCTGGAAGCGGAACGGGACGTAGAGCGTGTAGGCGATCGACAGGCCGGTGGAGAGCTCGAGCTTCTTCAGGTCGGTCATGGCCGGCCCGCCGTCGAAGCGGACGTCGATGCCCTGGTAATGGATCTGGCCGGTATGACAGGCCGCGCAAGTCAGCCCGATCTTGTCCTGCTCCTGGCGGCCGGTCGCGGGATCGGTGACGCCGGTCATCCGTGCGAAGCCGACCGGCAGGCCGTCGACGTTCTCCGCCGGCGTCCACCTGGTCGACCAGTCCGGCACTTGCGTCGTCTCGTAGACATTGGCGTAACCGTAGCGGCGCAGCGTCGTCGTGTCGGTCTGGATCGACTGCGGGCTCGGGATGAAGCCGAAGCGCTCCAGATAGGCGCTGTCCTTCATCATGCCGGGCCGCGAGAACAGATGCAGACGCGGCTGCTCCAGTGCCATGAACCATTCATAGGGTACCGGGAAGGTCGCGGTGCCCTGGCTGGCATGGTGAAACCAGTGCCGGTCCTTGAGCGACCAGTTCTGCTCGAGCCAGAAGGCGGCCTTCGTCTCGGGGACCGTGGGAAGGGGTGGCGGCAGGAGATTCACCAGGATGCCCTTTTGCGGCAGCATGGCGCGGACCTGGTTGGGGAATTCGGCGACGGCAACGAGCAAGACGAGACCGAGGGCGACGAGCAGTGCCGCCAACTTGAGGGCGCCCCGCACCACGCGCTGGCAGGTCGACAGCACCGGCTGCGATACGAGCCGCTGGTTGATGCGAGCTGGGAATTGGCGCTCGTTGCACAGCGTGCGCACGTCGGCCACGCTGAGATAGCGGTCCTCACCCTCGCCCTTGCCCACGATCTTCAGGAGGATCGGCCATTCGAACTTCATCAGCAGGGGGTAGTACCAGCGCGCGGCGCTGCCGGCGCGCTTGAGGTTGTCGCCCATGAAGACGCCGATTTCCGAGGCGTTGAGACCCGGCTCGGAGCCGCCGCCGTTCGGATCCTGATAATTCCGGCCGAAGCTCGCAAACCGCGCGAGCTCGCCCTCATCGACCTTGCCGTCGACGCCGAGGATGCGCGAGCCGGCGCCGAGCTTGTCCAGCGGGCCGCCACGCAGCGCGTCGAGCTGCGCGCCCGAGAAGATGCTCTTGAAGATGTGACCGAGACCGTTGGCGATGAGCGCGACCCCGCGGACCTGGATGCGGGCGAAGGCCTTCTTCAGCCCGGTCTCGCCGCTCGCATTCGCGATCGTTTGCGACAGCGTGCCAAGCGGGACGGTCCCGCCGTCGACAAAACCTTCGCCGACGAGGCCGCGCAGGAATGGACAGGGATTGTCCGGCGAGACTGCGATCGAGGGGTCGAAGGGGGGCTTCGAAGCGAGGTCATGCATGGCCCAAAATCCTGAAAACAGCTAATCGTGAAATACAGACGCGCGATCAAGCGCGGAAAGTGCTAACAAACCGGCGGTGCATTATGCTACTTCAGCGTGTAGCGAAGTGTGGCTGAATTCACTCTCGTGTCAATAAAGGTGCTCGGGAAATTGCCGCGTGGCCGCGGCTCGCCCTCAGGATTCGGCGGCGCGCTTGACGTCGCTCTGGACCAGGGTCAGCCTGCCGAGCGGTACGCCGGCCTTCAGAAGTCCGTCGCGGTAATGGGCGAGGTCCTCGGGCCGCTTCCAGTTGAAGTTGCGCAAGTGACGGTCGACATTCAGGGTCGGGTAGTTACCCATGAGCACGTGGGTCGCTTCGCTCGCCTCAGCGTCCCGCCCCAATTGCGCCAGCGCCGCGGCGCGGATCGCCAGCGCCTGCATGTGGTTCGGGTTGATGTAGAGCTGCTCGCGGGCCCATGACAGGGTCGCGTCATATTGGCCCAGCAGATAGTGGCTGAAGGCATTCAGCGCCGCCCATTGGTAGCGCGGATCGCTGTTGTCGCGCTGCGCGGCCATCGAGAACAGCTCGATCGCCTCGCGGTGCTCGCCGATGACGAAATGGCAGATGCCGAGCACGCCGCGCGCGCCGTTGTCGTAGGGGTTGAGCGCGACCGCGCGCTTGGCGGCGTCCATTGCGGCCTCGTAATGCCCCTCCATGGCGTGGGCCCATGACAGGCACGAGAACGCGAAGGACGAGCGCGGATCGAGCCGGACGCTGGTTTCGGCGAGGTTCATCGCCTCGGCCCACATCTCCCGCGTGCCTTTGACCCAACCGAACTGGATGCTCTGGATCTGGATCGTGGCGAGATAGGCGTGCGCGATCGACAGCTTCGGATCGACCGCGATCGCCTCCCTGAACAGGGCGACGGCCAGGTTCAGGTCCTCCTTGGTCTGCCGGTAGTAGTGCGACAGCCCCTTGAGGAAGCGGTCCCAGGCGGTCACGTCGGTCGTGAGCCGCGCCGGCGCCGAGGCTTCGGCCCGGACGATCTCGGTGGCGATGGCGGCGGACAGGTTCGTCGTAATCTCGTCCTGCATCGCGAAGAGGTCGCCGATGTCGCGGTCGTAGCGGCCGGTCCAGAGCTGCTCGCCGGTCTCCGGCGCGATCAACTCGGCGGTGACGCGGATCTTGGCTCCGGCGCGCCGCACCGAGCCCTGGATCAAATAGGTCGCGTCGATCTCCCGCGCGATCAGGCGCGTGCTCGTGTTGTTGCCTTTGAACGCGAAGGTCGAGTTGCGGCTCAGCACGCGATAGAAGGATTGCAGCGACAGCGCGTGAATCAAATCCTCGGTCAGGCCGTCGGAGAAATATTCGTCCTGGGCGTCGCTGAGATTGGCAAAGGGAAGCACGCCGACGATGGCGGTCCGGTACTGCTGCGAGAGGGCGGATGCCTCCTTCAGCGCGGGCGCAAGCGCCGGTGCGCCCTCGTGCGTCCAGGTCCAGATGCCGACCGGATCCTTGATGTTCTTGAAGCGGTGATTGCCTGCATCGGCCAGCGGCACTGTGAGGTGCTTGCCCGCTTCCTTGTAGGCCTTGGCCGAGATGGCGAAGCCGCCGGGGCTCGCCACCGATTCGAGGCGGACGGCAATGTTGACATCGTCACCGAAGACCTCGTCTTCATCGGCGATGACGTCACCCATATGGATGCCGAGGCGGAACTGCATGGCACGATCGGCGGGCAGATGATGGTTACGCTCCGCCATCACCGTCTGCATCGCGATTGCAGCCTCGGTGGCGCCGACGATAGAGGGAAACTCCAGCAGGAATCCGTCCCCGGTGTTCTTCACGACCCGGCCGCCATGATTGAGGATGATGGGGTGGATCGCGCTGCGATGGGCCTTGAAGGCGGCATGGGTGCCGGCCTCGTCGCTGCCCATCATGCGCGAATAGCCGGCGACATCGGCGCAGACGATGGCGGCCAGACGTCTTTCCATATTCCGGAGCTCCAAGAGACTTGGAAGAGATCGAGGACCGGCCACGGCGTGGCAGTCGCCTCGAATCCCGTATTTCAAGAACCCTGTCTTTATAGAGCAGATGAGGCCGAGCGAAAGCATGATCCGCATTGCAAATTCGATGCAAATCCTCCGCAATTCCGGCGGTGGACGGGGACGAGCGAACCGACTAAGCCGGCCCCTGAGGGCGACGGTCGGGCGGCGGAGGCACCTCACACATGCTGGGCATCCACGAAATCTGGCTGTTCGTCCTGTCGGGCGTGCTGCTCAACATTACCCCCGGACCTGACACGGTTTATGTGATCGGCCGCAGCATGCAGATGGGCTGGCGCGGCGGCGCCGCTGCCGCATTGGGTATCAGTTGCGGCTGTTTTTTCCACGTGGCGGCCGCGGCGATCGGCCTTTCGGCCCTGCTGATGGCCTCGTCGACCGCGTTTTCGATCCTCAAGCTGGTCGGCGCGGCCTATCTCGTCGTGACAGGGCTTCAGATGTTGTGGTCACGCCCGGTGCTGGCCTCGGCCATCGACGAGCCGGTGCGGAGCTCGCTGCGGCGGGTCTTCCTCCAGGGCGTCTTCACCAACGCCCTCAATCCCAAGGTCGCGCTGTTCTTTCTGGCCTTCCTGCCGCAATTCGTCGCAGCCGATTCACCGCACAAGCCGCTGGCCTTCCTGACGCTCGGCCTGATCTTCATCTGCACGGGAACGCTGTGGTGTCTGGTGCTGGCGGCGTTCGCGGCAAAGGCGGCCCACCGGCTGCGCAAATCCGAGGGCGCGATCGCCTGGGTCAACCGCGCCTTGGGCGGCCTCTTCATCTATCTCGGCATTCGCGTCGCCATGCTGGAGACGCGGTAATTTCCTTCAGGCGAATTCCTGCAGCAGCGCGCTGCCGGCGAGATAGAGGCCGAGCAAAATCATCGCGATCAGGAACCAGCGGCGAAACGCTTCCGCGGGCATCCGCGCGCGCACCGACTGGCCGATGAACATGCCGGCAAAGGCGCAAGCCATGCCCACGGCACCCGGCACGGCATTGGCCGGCGTCAGCAATCCACCCGCCGTCAGGTTGAAGGCGAGCGCTAGTGTCGCCGTCGTGAAGAACACGCCGAGCGCCTGCACCAGCTCGTCCTTTTCCATGCCGATCGCCTGCATGAACGGCATCGAGGGGATTACCTGCACGCCGGTCGAGGCCGAGATCACGCCGGTGATGACGCCGACCACGCCGCCGACCCATTTCTCGTTCTGCGGCGCGACGCGGAACTGGAATTTGTTCAGCCCGATGACCGCGTAGAGGACAAGCAGGATTCCGAGCACGATCGTGCCGTAGCGCGCATGCGGACCGGTCAGCGCGCCGGCATTGAGCCAGCAGCCGATCACGGTGCCGATCATCAGCGGCCACAGCCGCTTGAGGATGTCGCGCAAATGAGGGCCGACGAAGGTCTGCCAGATGTTGGTGACGATGGCGGGCACGATGACGATGGCTATGGCGCGGCTCGGCGCCATGCTCACGGCGAGCAGGCCCATGGACACCGTCGGCAGGCCGAGCCCGACCACGCCCTTGACGAATCCGGCGATCAGGAAGACGGCGGCGATGACAATGAGGAGGGGGTCGATCATGTCTCGCACATTGACCGAAGCCGCGCGTCGGCACAATCTGCAGGTTACGGAGCAAGCCTTCGTCTTGGGCGAAGGCTTGCCGGAGACATACCATGCGCTTCGACCTCGTCGATCTCCAGCTCTTCATCGCGGTGGCCGACCAGCGCAGCATCACCCGCGGCGCCGAGCGGTCGCACTTGGCGCTGGCCTCGGCCAGCGCGCGCATCAAGGGGCTCGAGGGCGCGCTCGGCGTCGCGCTGCTCAAGCGCGGGCGCCGCGGCGTGGAGCTGACCGCGGCGGGCGAGAGCCTGCTCGACCATGCGCGGGTCGTCATCCACCAGATCGACGCCATGCGCGGCGATCTCGCCGGCTTTGCCAGCGGCGTGCGCGCGAGCGTGCATTTCCTCGCCAACACCTCGGGCCTGTCCGAGCATCTGCCCAAGGCGCTCGCCGGTTTCCTGCGCGAGCATCGCGACGTCGCCATCGACATCGAGGAGCGCGAGAGCACCGACATCGCAGCTGCGATCACCGCGGGAGCCGCCGATCTCGGCTTCGCCGCCGAGCACGCGCTGCCCGATCATATCGAGCGCTTTGTGTTCAGCGAAGATCGTTTGACCTTGGTGACATCCAGGCGCGGCCCGTTCGCCGGCCGCCGCCAGATCGATTTCCAGGAGGCGGGCGCTTGCGAGTTCGTCGGGCTGACCAGCGCCACCGCGCTTCAGATGCATATTTCGAAGCACGCAGCGCGGCTCGGCATGCGTCCGCATTTCCGTGCACGGTTGCGCGATTTCGACGCCATCTGCCAGTTGGTCTCAGCCGATGTCGGCGTCGCGCTGGTGCCCGAAGCCGCCGCCCGCCGCTGCGCCAAGCTGATGCCGCTCACCATGGTCCGCCTGCGCGACGCCTTCGCCAACCGGAGGCTCGTGATCTGCGCGCGGAGTTTCAAGGCGCTGCCCCGGCCGGCCAAGATGCTGGTGGAGCATTTGCGGGCGGCGGCGGTGTGAGGGGAGGGTAAGACAGAGCTACTTCGCCGTCTCCACTCCGGCGTCCTTGATCACCTTCGCCCACTTCCTGGTCTCGTCCGCGATGAACTGCCGAAAATGGTCTGGCTCGTCGCCGACCAGCGTTGCGCCTTGGGCGGCGAGCTTCTCCTTCACCGCGGGATCCGCCATGGCCTTCGTCGCCAGGTCGTGCAGTGCTGCGACGATTTCCTTCGGCGTGCCCTTCGGCGCGACCATGCCGTACCAGTTCTCGATGCGGAGGTCCGGAAAGCCCGCTTCCGCCGTGGTCGGCACCTCGGGTGCGGTCGGTGCGCGCTCGGCCGAGCCGACCGCGATCGGCCGCAGGGCGCCGGCCTTGACCTGCGGCAGCAGCACCGGCAGGTCCAGGAACGTCATCTGCACCTGCTGGCCCAACAGATCGTTCACGGCCGGAGCCGCGCCGCGATAGGGCACGTGGACGATGTCGATCTTCGCGGTCAGCTTGAACAATTCACCGGCGAGATGCGGCAGGCTGCCGGGGCCGGAGGAGGCGAAGTTGAGTTTTCCGGGCTGCGCCTTGGCGAGCGCGATCAACTCGCCGATGTTTTTGGCCTCTACATTGGTGGCGACCACCAACATTTCCGGCACGGTTGCGACCAGCGTCACCGGTGTGAGGTCGTTGAGCGTATCATAGGCGACCCTCTCCATGCTCGGGCTGATCGCCAGCGCGCCGGCGCTGGAGATCGCGATGGTGTAGCCGTCGGGCGCGGCCTTGGAGACGGCGTCGGTGCCGAGCACGCCGCCCTGGCCGCCGCGATTGTCGATCAGCACCGGCTGGCCGCTCAATTCGGACATGCGCTGGCCGATCACGCGGGCAATGATGTCATTGGGCCCGCCGGCCGGGAACGGCACGATCAGCTTGATCGGCTTGGCGGGAAAATTCTGGGCGGAGGCGAGGGTGGGAAACAGAAGCAGAGCCGCGAGCAGGAGCGTTTGCCGGTTTGTCATGCAGGCTCCTTGAAGCATGATCCGGAAAAGTGTGCAGCGGTTTTCCGAAAGGATCATGCGCAAACGATAACCTAAAGCGCGAAGGCGCGCTTTAGGGCACCTATCCGTTGAGCAGTTTCAGGGCTTCTTCGTGAACCCTGGCGTCGCCGGCCGCGATGATGCGGCCGCCGCCCTGGGCCGGCTTGCCTTCCCAGGTGGTGACGACGCCGCCGGCGCCGGTCACGATCGGGATCAGGGCTGCGATATCGTAAGGCTTCAGCTCGGTCTCGACCACGAGATCGACGTGGCCTGCGGCCAGCATGCAATAGGAGTAACAGTCGCCGCCATAGCGCGACAGCCGCGCGCCCTTCTCGATGCGGCCGAAGATGGCGCGGTCGCGCTCGTTCATCAGCAACGGGCTGGTCGTGTAGGTCGTCGCCACCGACAGCGAGGCACAACGGCGGACCTGCAGCCGGCGCTCGCCGGAGGGGCCTTTATAATTGGCCGAGCCGTTGTCGCCGGAGAAGCGCTCGCCGATGAAGGGCTGGTGCATCATGCCGTACACCGGCGTGCCCTTGTGCAAGAGCGCGATCAGCGTGCCCCAGATCGGAAAGCCGCCGATGAAGGACTTCGTGCCGTCGATGGGATCGAGCACCCAGACATAGTCCGAGTCCTCGCGCTCGTTGCCGAATTCCTCGCCGACGATGCCGTGCTGGGGGAAGCTGGCCTTGATCAGCCGCCGCATCACCGCCTCCGCGGCACGGTCGGCCTCGGTGACGGGGTCGAAATCCTTGGTCTTGCTCTTGTCGTCGATCGACAGCGAGGTGCGGAAGAACGGCAGGATGGTTTCGCCGGAAGCGGTGGCGAGCCGTCCGATGAAGGCGGAGAAGTCGATCACCGTCACGGCGCATCCTCAAAACGAAAGTCGGGTGAAGCTCGCTCCTGCCTAGCTCAATTCGCCGCTCGCGGGCAGCGCCTCTCTTGATTTTCACCCTGGTATTTTGGATGCCGAGAGGGGCTGCCTCATGCCCGTCACATGGCCGCCAAAAATCGATCATTGAGTTGAAAACTTAGTTCCGGATTTGCCTTGTTCGTATGCAAATGACTATCAACCCATTGAATTTCCTTATCAAAGAAACTGAATCTGGGTTTCCGTAGAAGCAACCGAGCCATGTGCGTTCTGCATGGGAAACCGCTGAAAAGCCCTTGCACTTTGTGCGTCGCGGCCGCATATTGTTGCGGTGCGGTAGCGCTTCTCGCGTTACCGCTGCCCTCCTTGGGCGTTTCCTCCCTAGACTTGGGCCGCTTCTTCATCAGAAGCGGCCCTTTTTTCTTTGGGCCTATGTTTCGTTTTGACGCGCGCTCGGATGCGAAGCGAAAACATGCCCGCACTGCTCGCACACCCCAGATCGTCCGAAGAAAAGCTTCGGCCTATTCCGCTGCGGCCTGGAACGGGCCGAGATCGCCGAACGGGATCGTCGTCGCCAGCACGTCGGCAAGCACGCCGAAGTCGGACGCCACTTGCGCAAAGCGCGGAGTGCGCTCACGCCGCCGCTCGTCCATGTAGATCGCGCGGTTGAGCTCGAGCTGCACGGCGTGCAGGCCGCTGGCCGGGTTGCCGTAATGCTCGGTGATGAAGCCGCCGGCATAGGGCTTGTTGCGGCCGATCGAATAACCGAGCCCCGCCATGGTCTCCTCGACCCTGTCGGGCAACAGCGGCGTGCAACTCGTGCCGTAGCGGTCGCCGATCACGATGTCGGGCCGCCGCGGCTCGTCTCTGCTGACGCCGACCGAGGGCATCGAGTGGCAGTCGACCAGCACCACGGTGCCGAACATCTGGTGCACCTTGTTGATCAGCCGGCGCAACGCACGATGGTAGGGCTTGTAGAGCGTCTCGATCCGCGCCAGCGCATCGTCGACCAGGATGCGGTCGCGATAGATCTC
The DNA here is from genome assembly GCF_023073335.1 of Bradyrhizobium sp. 21. Taxonomy (GTDB): domain Bacteria; phylum Pseudomonadota; class Alphaproteobacteria; order Rhizobiales; family Xanthobacteraceae; genus Bradyrhizobium. The sequence continues at coordinate 126,488 of NZ_JADPJG010000012.1, read as the reverse complement.
CTGGCCGTCGCCGACCACGCGCGGAATGGTGCCGAGCCCTCCGGCGACCCGCATCGAGCGGGTGTTGGCAAAGCTCGGCAGGCGGCCGGTGAACATCCGGGGATCGAGCTCATAGGGCTCGCGATTGACGTCGACATAGGAGCGCGGAAAGTTGACCCGCACGGTCGGAAAGCCGCGCTCGCTCAGATGGCCGATCAGCTCGTCCATGAAGGAATCTTCGGACCGCCGCAGCGTCGGCAGGTCGATCCTGGAGGCGCTGAGGAATTCGTCCGGATAGGTCGAGCCGGAATGGGGCGAGTTGAAGATGACAGGCGCGCGCCATTGCGCGGGCTCCACGATCTCGAAAGCTGGCGACGTGTCGCCGTCAAACCGGGTCATCTTCTCAGGCTTCGTCCCTTTTTCTCACGCTTCGTCCCTTTACGCCAAGATCTTTACGCCAAGATCTGGACGTCAAGATCTGGCGCCACAGGATCCGGCTGGGCCGGCAAAGGCTTTGGCGAATTGATTCGGCCGGTCGAGCGGCTCTTATGTGTCGCCATTGTCCGGAATCGCAACCATCCTGCCAAGCGAAAAGATGTGATCTGCGCTGGAACATGTCTTAACCCTGCGGGCAGCGAGGTGGGGATCGGCAGGCGCGGCTCGATTGCTTCGTGCCGCATTCCGGTTCAGAAGGGACCGCAGCGCGAGCTGCCGAGGGTAAAGATTTTCACCCCAAATTTACCCTCCGTCGGGCTTAGTGACCTCTGCTGACCTCCTCTGGGGATTCGACGTTTCCGCTATGGCAAAAATCCTGCTCGCCGAAGACGACAACGACATGCGCCGTTTCCTGGTCAAGGCGCTGGAAAACGCCGGTTTTCAGGTTTCGTCCCACGACAACGGCATGGCCGCCTATCAGCGGCTGCGGGAAGAGCCGTTCGAGATGCTGCTCACCGACATCGTGATGCCGGAGATGGACGGCATCGAGCTCGCCCGCAGGGCCTCGGAACTCGACCCCGACATCAAGATCATGTTCATCACCGGCTTCGCCGCGGTCGCCCTGAACTCGGATTCGGACGCCCCCAAGAACGCCAAGGTGCTGTCCAAGCCCGTGCATCTGCGCGAATTGGTCAGCGAAGTGAACAAGATGCTGGCGGCCTAAATCGGCCCCCTTCCGTCCTTGCACCGGCTCCGCTGAGCCGTTATAGGGACCCGACCCGATCTAGACGACATCTAGGGCGCGTAGCTCAGCGGGAGAGCACTACCTTGACATGGTAGGGGTCACAGGTTCGATCCCTGTCGCGCCCACCATCCTTCGCTCGCGATAGCCGAGAGAAGGATGCCACGCCCAAGCCCAACGGGCGCAGGTGTACTTTTGATCGCAAGCCACCGCGATCCTCCCTTGCGGCGGTCAAATCGATCCAGGCCAAGCGCGTCAGGCACAGCCTCAACGAACTGAGGACCGCGCCGATTTTCTTTCGCCGCTCCGGCAAGGGATCTTCGCGATCCCGGGCACGGCCCGCACCTCCTGACGAGATGCGGGCGGCGCGTTGCCGCTCATTCCCAGTGACCGAGGTCCGCATCCCGCCTCAGCCTCCGCTCAGGTCAGCGGCAGAAGATGGTCCGGGATCGGCACCGGCGCGGCCGGCACCAGCGATGCGACGGAGACGTGCGGCCAGGTCAGGCCGGCGAAATCCAGCATGACCTTCTGTGAGTACTGGATCTGCGTCGTCGCCACCCTGACGTGGCCGCCCTTGAAGCCCTTGTTGGGGACGAACGGGATCGCGGCGACGAAGCTCGGAACCAGCGGCACGCTGCCTCTCTGGCGCGGTTGCAGGATCACCGGCGGCGTTCCCGGCGGCAGGTGCGGCACGTCGATGTCGTAAACCACCGTTTCGATCCAGAACACCGCGTCCATCTGGAAGGCGTTGGCGTTCGCGCCGTTGCCGCCGGGCGGCGGAACGGGCAAGCCCTGAAGGAATGCGATGTTCGAGGTGCCGCCGGCGAAGTTCGGCGCCTGCGGATGCGGGCCGGGCGCGGGGATGGCCGGCAAAGGTCCGCCGGACAGCGGCGTACCGGGCTTCGTCGACGTCTCGATGACGATGGTCTGGGTGATGGTCTGATTGGCGATCTGATCGCGCAGCATTGTGTTCGGGTCGGTGATCATGGCCTGGGTGAGCTTGCCGGAGGCCATCAGCGCGGTCAGATCCTGCGGCAGCCTGCGGGTGTTCTTGTTAGTCGCGGTCTGGTTCTGGAACGGGATCTTGTTGTTCGGATTGCCGCCGATGAACGGGGTGATGTCGATCGCCGCGATCGTCGGCTTGCCGGCGACGGGTGGCAGCGCAGTCCCCTGCGCGGTGATCGTCGTGCCGTGAGGGATAGATGCCATGCGCGCAACGGTGAACGGCTCGTTCGGATGGGTGGTGGCCGGCACTGCCAGCCAGATGCCAGGCTCGAAGTGGATGCCGACAGGCGTTCCCGTGGTGACGTCGTTGATGGTCTGAAGATACGGCACGCCGTTCAGGAATGCGTCTGCCTGCTGCTGCGAGCCGCGATTGGGGATCGAGCCGAGATTGTTCGAGAAGGACATCGTCTCGTCGGTGAGGTTCAGCTCCAGCACGTTGTCGTCCGGGTCCGTGGTGTTGATCGGTCCCGGCATCGCTGTCGGCGTGATCTTGCTGTCGGGCCGGAAGATCGTATTGAATCCCTGTCCAGTGAACGTGCCCGTGAAAGCCGATAGCGGACCGAGGATCGGCGGCGGGGTGACCTGCGGAGGCGCAACCCGGGCGGCGGCCGCCGCGGCGGGCTGTGCGGCGTCCCTGAACACGTTATCGACCTGGTGGATGGAGAAGTTTGCGGTCTTCGCGAATGTACTCGTCAGCGATTTGGGCTCGTCCATGGTGATCCTCGTGATGCTGCAACTGTCGATGCCGGCATTCTCCCGGGCCGGCCTTCCGGGCAGGCGAGTCTTTCGTTATCGCGCATCGTGATCCCGCCCGACGCCGGGCATGGCACGTCGTTCACGCGCGCTCATGCGCGCGTAGTCACGGAGAACATTGAGTGGCCTTACGTCGCCGGCCCGGTGATATGCTGAACGGGACTGCGTGAATCGATCGTGATTTTCAACTTATGGTTCTTGCAAGTATGAGGTCGAGCAACAGGGTGAGCACTGCGAGTTGGGGTGAAGGCATTGCCTCCTCCGACTCCGTGCGCGAAAATGAGATCATCAAGAATGGATTTCGGGCGCGTGCCTGCCCGGTAAGGGACAGATATAAGATGCGATCATACAACCTTAAGATGGTCGCAAATGTGTTCCATTTCACTTGGCCAAAGAGTCGCAGCAACAGGAAACCAGCAAGGCCGCACCACATCAGTGTCGGAGCTTGGCTTCCTGCTGACCTGCACCGCCGACTTTGCGACTGCGGAAGGGTTTGGTCGCGACGTCAAGCTCACGCGGGCGCAAACGATCATGCAGGGTGCCGATCATTGCAATTTCCGCTACCGTCACGAGGCGAGGGGATCACAGTGAAGGCAATGCGAATCATGCGGGCGAGCTGTCTCGCCTTGACCATATCGGTGCTGATCGCGTCGCGCGCCGACGCGGCGATCATCGACTGGCAGGCCGAACTCCAGCGCTGCCGGACGCTGCGTGAAAGCGTGGCGCCGCTGCTGCAGGCCGGCGAGGGAATATCCGCCGTCGGCCGCTCCAACAGATCCGTCCGCCGTTGCATCTGGATCCAGCGCATGGCGGTGCGCAAGAAAATTCCCGGCGCGGAGACCTGGTAGCGAGGGGATCGTCAGGTGGACGTCTTCTTCCGCCCGAGCAGCAAGTCCTTCAACCCGGTCGGATAGAGGCTCGGTCCGCCCGCGCCGTCGAGATCGGCGAGGTCGAACCAGCGGGCGACGATCTGCTCCCCGTTATCCTCGCGGAAATCGATGCGGTCCTGGCCGCTGAACGCGCCGTCCGGAAACGCGACCTCCGCGACGAACATGACCTCGTGCCCGGTCGCTCCCTCGTGCATGAAGATGTTCTCCATCATCGACGGCTCGCCCGTGATGGTGATGTCGATGCCGAGCTCTTCATAGAATTCCCGCACCAGCGCCGCGCGCCAGCTTTCGCCAAACTTGATCTCGCCGCCGAGCGGACGCACGCCCTTGATCCGGCCCGCATCGTCACGAACTTCCGCCGCCAAGAGGCGCCCATCCCGGCAGTGCAGGCCGATCGCGACGACGCGGATGTGAGGGTGAGGGCGCCATGTGGTCATGGGGAGATCGTTATAGTGCTCGCCGCCCGCTGCGCAATGCGCTGAGGGGAGCTGTTGCCGGGCCGGATCCGCTCCGCCTTCTGCAAAGCTTCGCTGTCTTGATCCGCTATTGGCCGCCTGCCATTGTCTCGTCATCTACCACGGCAATGAGTCTGGTGAGATCGAGGTTGAGGCGTTCGGCGAGATATCGCTTAGCTGGACGTGAAAAGAAGGCAGGTTATCGAGATGAGCAGCGTGAACAAGCCGGGCGGTAACTACTTGCCGGTGATCATCCATGGCGGAATTGCATATGTCAGCGGTCAGCTGCCGCGACGTGGTGAAGACCTGCTGTACGCGGGCAAAGTCGGGGCGGGTGTCGATATCGAGTCCGCACAGGAGGCCGCAGCCCTCTGTGCTGATCTCTGCATTTCGGCCATCAACCAAGCAACAGGCGGAGAAGACAAGATCGTCCAGGTCCTCCAGCTCGTTGGGTACATTGCCTCGGCGCCTGGATTTACTCGGCAGTCGCAAGTCATGAACGGTGCCTCCGACCGGCTGATCGAACGCCTCGGCGATCGCGGTCGTCACACGCGTACGTCTGTCGGCGTCGCCGAGTTGCCGCGAGGGGCTCCGGTCGAGCTGAATATGATGGCCGCTGTTCGGGCGTAGGATTGGGTCCTATGTCACAAGATATTTGGCGACCGCCGCCTCGTCCCACGCAATGCCGTTGCCCGGCTCCTCGCCTGGCAACGCAAAGCCGTCCTTGATCTGCAGCCGTGTCGAAAGCACCGCGTCGGCCCAGTCGACATATTCCAGCCAATGCGCGGTCGGCGTCACGCAGAGCAAATGCGCGCTGACCTCCGAGAACAGATGCGTCGACATCTCGATGCCGGCGGCATGTGCCAGCGCGGCGGCGCGCAGCCAGCCGGTGACGCCGCCGATGCGCTGCACGTCGGGCATCACATAGTCGCAGGCTTCCGCGGAAAGCGCCGATTGCATCGCGAACGCGCTGTCGAAATTTTCGCCGATCTGGACCGGCGTGCGCAGCGCGTCCGCGATGCGGGCGCAACCCTCATAGTCGTCGTGGCGGATCGGCTCCTCGATCCAGGTCAGGCCCTCGTCGTCGAGCATCTCGCCGCGGCGGATTGCCTCGGTGACCGTCAGCGCCTGGTTATAGTCGCACATCAAGGTCACGTCGTCGCCGACCGCCTTGCACACGGCGCGGACCACCTTCAGGTCTTCCCGTGCATCGGGCCGGCCGACGCGGATCTTCGCGGCCTGAAAGCCTTCGGCCAGCAGCTTGTGGGCTTCCTCCACCGCGGCGCCGGCCGGCATGATGCCGAGCCCCTTCGAATTATAGGCCCTCACCGGTTTCGGCGCGCCGCCGAGCAGCCGCGCCAGCGGCAGGCCTCGAGCCCGCGCCAGCGCGTCCCACACCGCCATGTCGATGCCGGATTGCGCCAGCCGCTGCAGGCCGGCGAGGCCCAGCAGCGTGAAGCGCTGGGTCAGCTTGCGCTCGATCTCGAACGGCAGCAGCTCGTCGCCGGCGACGAGCTCTGACATTTCCGTGACCATCGCCGTCAGCGGCTTCAGGGCCGAGGGCGTGATCGAGAACAGATAAGCGTGCCCCATCGCGCCCTGGTCGGTCTCGCAATCGATCAGCACCAGCGGCGCCTTGTCGACCGCGCCGGTGGCGGTCTGGAGCGGCAGGTTCATCGGCACGATCACGGGCCGCGCAATAAGGCGCTTGATGCGGATGGTCTCGGTCATGGGGTCTCCAGGCGGCGCAGGTACAGGACGATGCTGATTTTAAACGTCCATTGTGAAACGAAAAGCTGCCTGCCGCGACTCCCATCATAGGGGGTTGTGCCGGCCTGCGTTCGCGGGTTCCGTGCCGCCGCCTGTCGTACAGAAATTCCCCCGAATTTGCGACAAAACGCCCACAACGGAGCCACAGCGTGAAGCAAGAGATCTCCGAAGAACAGCACAAGAGCGGCATCCTGACCGGCGCCGTGATCGCCTTCCTGCTGCTCGCCCTGCCGCTGGCGGTGTGGCTGGACCTGACGGAGCTGAGCAAGACGGCGCTGCGCCGGCAGGCTGCCGATCTCAATTCGGTCATTACCAGCGTGCGCAGCTATTATGCGGCCAACGTGGTCGGCCGCGTCCTCGCCAATCCGAATGGCTCGACCAAGGTCGTTCACAACTACGAATCCGTCCCCGGCGCGATTCCGATCCCGGCGACATTATCGCTGGAGCTCGGGCGGGTGATCGGCGCGCAACAGGAGAACATCACCTACCGTTTCGTCTCGGACTTCCCGTTCCAGAACCGCGCCCCGCACCAGCTCGACAAATTCGAGAAGGACGCGCTGGACGCCCTGCGCGCCGATCCCGAGCGGAAGATCGTCGAGACCGAGACCTCGCTGTTCAACGACAAGGTCCGGTTGATCGCTCCGGTGACGATGGGTCCAGCCTGCGTCAGCTGCCACAACAGCCACCCCGAGAGCCCGAAGAAGGACTGGAAGGTCGGCGACATCAGAGGCATCCAGGAGGTGATCATCGCCCAGCCGATCGCCGCCAACATCTTCTCGTTCAAGTTCCTGCTGGCTTATTTCCTGATCGCCGCCGGCAGCGGCCTGTCGTTCCTCTCGCTCCAGCGCCGTCAGTCCGGCCGCATCAAAATCATGAACAAGGAGCTCGAATCCGCCAACGACTTCCTCGCCTCGCTCTCCATGAAGATCTCGCGCTATATCCCGCCGCAGGTCTACAGGAGCATCTTCTCCGGCCAGAAGGACGTCACCATCCACACCGAGCGCAAGAAGCTCACCATCTTCTTCTCCGACATCCAGAATTTTACCGCGACCGCCGAGCGGCTCCAGCCGGAGCTGCTGACCCAGCTCCTCAACGAATATTTCACGGAGATGTCGGCGATCGCGCACGAATATGGCGGCACCATCGACAAGTTCATCGGCGATGCCATGTTGATTTTCTTCGGCGACCCCGAGACCAAGGGCGACCGCATCGATGCGCAGGCCTGCCTTCAGATGGCCTGGCGCATGCAGCAGCGCCTTGGCGAGCTCAACGCAAAGTGGCGCGCCTCCGGCATCGAGCTGCCGTTCAAGGCGCGCATGGGCATCAACTCGGGCTATTGCAATGTCGGCAATTTCGGCAGCAGCGACCGCATGGACTACACGATCATCGGTGCCGAGGCGAACCTCGCCGCGCGCCTGCAATCGATCGCCGAGCCCGGCGGCATCGTGCTGAGCTACGAGACCTTTGCGCTGGTCAGCGACATCGTTCGCGCCCACGCGTTGCCTGGGATCACGATGAAGGGCATCAGCCGCGAAATCATTCCCTATTCGGTCGATGCGCTGAACGACGCGGCGGCGGAGCGAAGCGGGGTCATCACCGAGCGTGCACCGGGCCTGGAGCTCTATCTCGACCCGGCCGTCGTGAAGTCCGGTGATGCCGCACGGGTGCGCTCGCTACTGGAGGGCGCGCTGGCCTCGCTGAATGCGGCGTGAGGCAGTTCACGATCGGTCTGATTGAGCCTGACCTGTGGCCACAAATAAGGTGCGCTCCCTCTCCCGCTTGCGGGAGGGCTGGGGAGGGGGCTGCCTCCATAAGCGATATCCCGCGAGCGGATAGAGCCCTCACCCGGCGCTTCGCGCCGACCTCTCCCGCAAGCGGGAGAGGTCGAGCCCGCGGGCCCATCTGTAGCCCAAATAAGGCCAGATTGCTTTCGCAGCCCGCGCGTCTCGAACTACCGTACCAGCAGAGCCCAAGTCCGCTCACCTTGCCGCGCCTTCCGTAAACGCGGTCTCGATCACCTCACCAAACGGCTGCCATGACCGGCCGTCAAACTGGACCAGCCGCATCTGCCTGATCGGCAGATAGCTGTTCGGGGAGGTGTTCATCCTGATATTGGGCAAGGCGACAGAGGGGTGCTGGTCCCTGAGCGAGGCCGCCTGACGCATGATGTTCTCGCGCGAGACATCGTCGCCGCATTGCTTCAGCACTTGCGTCAGCGCCTCGGCCGCGGCGTAGCCATAGAGCGCGGCGCTGTTGTTGATGCTTTCGACGTGATGGTACTTGTCCATGAAGGCGAACCAGTCCTTCATGGCAGGATCGTCCTTCCATGCGGGATCGCTCGGATCCTTCAGAAAGGCGGCCGAGATCACGCCGGAGGAATTCTCCAGCCCCGCGGGCGCCATCGCGTTGGCGATCGAGGCGGAGGCGTCGTTGACGATGAAGACCGGGCGCCATTTCAACGACGCCGCCAGCTTGATCACCTTGGACGCCGTCGACGGCACGCCGAGAAAGACGAAAATATCGGCGCCGGCGCGCTTGAGGATCGAGACGTGTCCATCGAGATGCTCATCGGCAAGGTCGAAGGCGATGTCGACGAGGACGAGACGGTTCAGATCGCCAAGACCTTCCTCCATGCCCTTGAGAAGTGCACGCCCGAACTGGTCGTTCTGCCAGAGCACCACGATCTTCTTCCGGGGGTAATAGGCCTGGATGTAGTTCGCGTAGATGCGTCCCTCCGACCGGAACGACGGCTGCCAGCCCATGGTCCAGGGAAACGCCTTGGCCTGGCTCAGCTCCTCGTCGCCGGAGGCGACGAAAAGTTGAGGGATCTTCTTCTCGTTCAGATACCAGCGCGTGGCGAGATTGCCGGGCGTGCCGAACGATCCGAACATCAAATGCACGTCGTCGGTCTCGACCAGATTGCGCGTCAGCTCCAACGCGGTCGTGGGATCGGAATTGTCATCGCGGGTGATGAAGCGGATCTTGCGGCCGTTGATGCCGCCGCGCGCGTTGATCATGTCGAAATAGGCGGCCTCCGCCTGGCCGATGGCGCCGAATTCCGAGAGCGGTCCCGAATACGGCATGACATTGCCGATGCGGATTTCCTTGTCGCTGGTGGGTTGGTCCGCGCGTTGCTCGGACATCGCGCCGAGCGATGCGAGTGCGATCATCGAAACGAACAGCATCTTGCCGATGACGCGCATGTTCGACACCTTGACGTTGGCCCCCTCATCGAGGTCGGCTCAATCCGCACCAGGGCCGGTTGATCTAGGTCAAGCGTTTGTCATTCCTGTGGCTGAGCGGCCGCTTCAAGGCGGCGCAATTATCAGCCCCGAACGAAAACGACAGGCGTGCTGACGCGCCGCCGGCAACAGCCCGCTACGGCAGCCCCCGCGCCTCCAGCTGCTTCACCAGCAGCAGCGTCGGTTCGGCGAGGCTGTCGCCGGAGCCGTCGAGGCCGAAGGCGGCGGCGATGCCGTCGCGGCTGCGCAGCAGTGCGCTGCGCGGGCAATGGCCGGCGCCGCAGAGCGTCTTCTTCAGGATCTCGCCCTGAGCCACGAGCCCGGCGGAATCGTCCGCGGCCCAGGCCAGCACGATCGGTACATCGACATTGAGGATGCCGGGGAAGACCGACCGCTTGTTGTACTGGCTGGCGTCGCTGCCGAGATAGGCCTTCTCACTGTCGCTGGCGTCCTTGCCCGCGCGGTAGACGCCGGATACGAGGACCACGGCGGCGACGTCGGCACGGTCGGTCTGGAGCTCGGGATGCGCCAGCAGGGTGGCGACATGGAAGGCGCCGGCGCCGTAGCCGACCGCGACGATCTCGCGGGCATCGCCGTTGAACAGGTCGATATTGCCGTGGACCCAGGACAGCGCCGACGCCACGTCGGTCGCCCCGGTGGGCCACGTCGCCGAGGGCGCCAGCCGGTAGTTGACGCGCACGCCGATCATGTCGTTGCGCGCGGCAAAGCACATGGCCTGGTCCTGGATCTGGCGCGACAGCTCCGGCGCGGCGCGGTCGCCGGTGAAGGTGTCACCGGCCACGAACAACAGCACCGGCCGCGGCGTATCCGCCTTGGTCGTGCTGGTGGCGACATCGAGCACATTGGCTTCGCTGTCGCCGTAGCGCAGGCCGCGCGAGAAGGTGACCTGCTCGCACAGCCGCGCCGTGCCGCCGGCCGTGGTGTCGTTGTCGGTGAGGCCTGTTTGGACAAGATCGGAGGGCGCCGAAGGGCGCACCGGCAACGGGCCGTGCGCGGACGCCGTTGTCACGGTCAGAACAAGGAGAAATGCGAGATAATTCTTCATCATACCGGTGCTGGCCTTGCGTGCCCGATATGGGCTCGCGCGTTTGGCCTGTCTTTTCAATTCGCCTTATTAGTTAGTTGGCCTTGAGGCGATTTCACGGCACCTTCGTTCGTCCTCCATGTTCGGTTCAATTTCCCGGCTGGAACGTGCAATCGGCCCCGCTTCCGTCCTTTCGCCTGATAGCGTTGGGGTCGATCGTGCAGCTCAATTTGCTCAGGCTCTCGAAATTCGATCCCGCGGCGCCGTCGGGCGGAATGCCGGCCAGCGCTTCGGTGGCGAAGATCTCGTTGGCCGTGGAGCCGTTCACGGTCCTCGTCTTCTTGCCGAAGGTGACCTCGCAGCTCCGCACGGTGATGTCGACATTGCCGGTGCGACAGACGATTCTATCGGCGGTCACCACGATCGGTTTCTTGTAGGGAATGTCGCTGTTGGCGGCGAACAGCATCGCCATTGCCTTCTTCTCGGCGCCCGACAGGATCGGCGACAGCGGCGCGATCACCCCCGCGAGCGCCAGCGCCGTCGAGCCCGAGACGTTTGCGGGCGCCGCGCCGGAGGCACCGGCAATGCTGGAGGCGCCGGCAAGAACGAGGGCAGGGACGGTGCAGCCCCACATCTTGAGTCGAGACCAGGTCGTGAATGTCATTCGCGTCGCGCCTCCCCGCATCACGGCTTCGACGCCGCGAGAGGTCTCGATCCTATGACAGAATTGCCGTTCGTGGCAGAGCCTTGCGCTCCAGCCTGCTTGTCGATGGCCTTGATGATCGCAGCGGCGGCCGTCTGGCCGGACTGGAGCGCGCCTTCCATGTAGCCGAAATAGGCAAAGCAGGTGTGCTCGCCGGCAAAGAACAGACGGTCCTCAAAACCCTTGGCCAGCAGCGGCCCGGCGCGGCAAACTTCGCCGGGAGCCGGACAGGAATATCCGGCAGCGGTCCATTCGTCGCGCGGCCAGGCCATGAATTCGGGCTTATCGGCCAAATGCGCCACGTAACCCTTGTAGACGCCGCCGATCTGCTGCGCATAGAACGCGTCGACCTGCGTCTGGTTGCCGGGCTGGTAGTGCTTGAGCGCTTCCTTCGCGGCGTCGGCGCCGGCAAACAGGCTGAGCTCGACCGGGCGCTCGGGCGGCCCAATCTGGTTGTCGGTCCCTTCCCAGGTGACGCCGAAGCGGTTCGAGGTTGCCGTCGGGGCAAGGCCCTCGCCGATCCAGAAGCGCCGCTTCAGCGGGCTGAGATATTTCACCGCCGTTCCCATCGTGACGTAGTAGTCGCGCGGCAGCTCGGGCGTGATGGCGATTTTGGCGTTCGGTGAGGCCGGCCACAGGCTCGGGGGGATCGCGAGCACGGCGTAATCGACAGTGAAGGCGGCGCGCGTCGTGCCGTTCCTGGAAGGGCTGAAGTCCAGGGTCACGCCCTCGTCGTCGATGCGGATGGCGCGCACCGGTGTCGACAGGTGAGTGCCGGCGCCGTTACGTCCGATGTCATCGGCGAGACGAATGGCGAGCTCCTGATTGCCTTCCGAGCAGCGCAGCGTTTCGGTCTGGGTGAAGAAGGCGTCGATCTGATGCTTCATCCGTCCGCCGGCGACGACGGCGAGGTTGGCGAGGAAGCTCTGCTCGGTGGTCGGCTGGCCGGCGTCGTTGGAGAATTGCTCTTCGATGGCATGCCGGGTGAGCTTCGAGCAGTCGAGGTCTGCGATCCACTCCGCGATCGTTCTTGCGTCGAGCTTCCTTGCGCCCTTGGTGCGCCAGGGCTTGCGAGGGTCGACCTTGCCGGCCCACCGGCTGAGCTTGCCGAAGGCGTCGTCCATCTCGCGATATACCAGCTTCATCTGGCCCTCGGACAGCTTGTGGCCGTCGAGGAACAGCGGCATGTCGAGCTCGAGCGCGTCGAAATTGGTGTCCGAAGTGATGACGGACAGGCCGAGCTCGTAACGCTTGGCGTATTTCAGCCAGAGCGGATGGTTGTAGCCGATCAGCTCGCCACCAGCCTCGACGATTCCGCTCGGCTTCTTCTTGCTGAAAACCCGGCCGCCGAAGCGGTCGCGCGCCTCGAACAGCGTGACGTCGCAATGCGCGACGAGCTCGGATGCCGCCATCAGCCCGGCGAAGCCGCCGCCGATGATCGCGACCTTCGGGCGCCGCTGCGCCAGCGCGCGGCGAGCGACGGGTGAGCGGATTGCGGGTAGGGCGGGTTGTAGGGCGAGCTTGTCCTTGACCCGCCGCTGGCGCTCCGCCCCCGAAATCCTGGGCCCGTAACGCCGGTGCAGCCGCGCAAACAGCGAACGCATCGGATGCTTCCCCTGAAAATGTCTTCTGCCGGGCGGCGCTGTGGCCGCCCTGTTCACAAATGCGACGAGGCCCGCCGGAAATGGACGGATAGTACCGAGATTAACGTACAATTTTAGGGAGAGTCGAGGGCGACGCCGCTACTACCGGCGTTCCGCCGTGTGCGCCGCAAGAGAGGTGGCGGCGTGCCTTCAGGCCGCCTTCTTGCGCTTGACGGCCTTCTTCGTGGCCTTCTTGGCCGCCTTCTTCTTCTTCGCCGCCTTCTGCGCGGCGAGATAGGCCTCGACCTTCTTGGCGGAATGGCCGGCTGCGGCGACGGCGGCCTTCAGCCTCGCCGGGGTGATCTTGAACTTCTTCGACCAGTAGCGCACCTCATAGGCCTCGCTGAGCGCGATCCGGCTCTTGTCGGCGGCGCGGTGCTTCTGGATCTTGATGTATTCCTCGACCTTTTTGGCGGAGTGGCCGACCTTCTTGACGGCGTATTTCAGTTTGGCCGGGGTCACCTTGAACTTCTTCGACCAGTAGGCGACTTCGTATTTCTCGGTGAGCGCGATCAGCGCGCGATCCGCTCCGCCCCGTTTTACCTTGTTATCGGCCATGCTTTCCCTCCTGCCGTGGATCGCATCCAGTCTAGCATGCAACCGGATTCGGAAGGCAAGGTGCAGGTCACACGGCGATTGCACGGAGCGGCCGTTTTGCACCCGGGCGTCAAATGCTTGCGTGGCGCGACCCAGCCTCGAGCCGGCAACGGTCTTCTACTGTGCATGGGGTTGTTTTCGCGTTTTTTGTTTTGGCCAGTCGGTCAGGCCTGCTTCATGGTCCGGAAGGTGATGGAATAGCGGCACGCCTCGACCGGCGGGATGCTGTGCTCCCATTGCGATCGCGCCTCGCCATCCATCATGTAAAGCGAGCGTGGCAGGGCTTCGAGCGTGTGGCGCTCCCATTTGTCGCCGCTGCGTCGGCGGAAGCGGAATTTGCAGGACGAGCCAAGCGACAGGCCGAGGATCTTGTCGAAGTGCGGCTTGTCCCGATGCCAGCCGATGCCGACGCCGGCCTCGTATTCGGTGCAGAGCACTTGGCGGACGCTGCCGCCGGCGAGCCCCGCCCATGCCTCGACTTGCCGCGCGACAGGGAGGACCCAGTCCGGGATCGGCTCGGCCTCGGCCAGCCGCTGCAGCGTGTAGTCATAGCGATAGCCGAAGGACGCCACCCGGCGGTTGCCCTCGAAGGCGCCGAACTGGAAGCGCTGGAGCGGCAATGCTGCGATGCGGTCGATGAGCGCCTGCTCGGCGGCGGCCTCGACGAAGTCATCGGCATAGCGAAGGCCGGCGGGCCCTGCTTGCGGATTGGCGAACAAACCAAGCTGCGTCATTCCTCGCACTTCCGTGATGGAACCTAATGGGTGCTGATGCGACTTACATATGACGCGGAAAGTAACGTGCGAGGCTGTCATGGCACATAAGCATACCGCCGATCCGGCAGAGATCATGCGGGCGACCGGTCATCCCGAGCTGGAATACGCCGCCGGATGGACCATCGCCGGTCTGGTCACCATCGGCACCATTGTCGCCGCCTGGGTGTTTGCGATCTAGCCTCAGGTGACGGGAAACTGTAGCTCGAAGGTCGCACCCTCGTCGGCCGGCTTGAGCCTGATCGAGCCGCCATGGCTCGCCATCACCGCGCGCGCGATTGCCATCCCGCTCCCGCCTTGGTCGCGGCGCGTGGTGAAGAAGGCGTCGAAGATCCTGTTACGATTCGGCGCCGAGATCGGCTCGCCGTCATTGCTGACCGTCAGAAGCAGGGTGGTGCGCTCGTCGACCGCCTCCAGCCGGATTGACCCCGCCTTGTGGCGCACCGCGTTGTCGGCGAGGTGCGACAGCACGATCAGCGCCTTCTCGCCGGACATGCCGATCGTCCGCTCGAGGCTGCCGCCGGCCGAGATTGTGCTGGCCGGAAACCGGCTCCTGAGGTCGGCACGGCGCGCAGTTCAACCGGGTCTTTGCCTGCGCCCTGGAGGGATCGCGGCACGGCAAGCTCGACGCGGCGATGCTGCGTGCGAGCGAGGCACGACTGGAAAGAGGTTTTCCAACGGAGCAGGCGCGAGCCGCTTCACGCGCTGTGCGTGTCGTTGACAGGAATCAGCCTTTCGCGAACTGACGGTAGTCAGGTTCACGATGAAACCAGAACTCGTAGCCGGTGATGGCCTTCTGCATGGCGACGTCGTGGATCGGCTGGTTGAGCGGGACGACGGGAACGTCGCGCATGCAGAGCGCGATGAAATCCTTCACAGCCTTGTCGTACTCGGCTGCATCCGTGGTGAACCGCGCCTTGTCGATCAGCGCGTCCATCTCCTTGTTCTGGTAGGAGGAGATGTTGAAGATCGAGTTGTTGCCGTGGAAATTCCAGTAGAAGTAATATTCGGGGTAATCGAGCCAGCCACTGAAGCGGTTGAGCGCGAGCGGCAGCTCCTTCTTGTTCAGCGTCGTGCGCCAGTTCGCGCCGGGAATCTTTTCGATCGATGCCTTGATGCCGATCTTGGCGAGACTTTCCTGGATCAGGATCGCAGTCGGCTCGCCGACAGTCGCAGTGCCGGTGTCAAGCGACAAGGTCGTCTCAAAGCCGGACTCGAAGCCTGCGTCCTTCATCAACGCCTTGGCTTTGTCGAGATCGGTGACATAGGGAAAGGGCTGCGGCCAGACTGGCTTCGCGACGTCGGCCGCTCCGCCATACATGGGCACGGCGCGTCCGAAGAACGCGCTGCTCTGGATCTGCTCATAGGGCATCGCCCAGGCGATGGCTTGGCGCAGCTTGACATTGTCGAACGGCGGCTTTGCCGTGTTCAGCGCGACGGACCAGAGCGCGTTCGGGATCGGCACGCCCGAGACCTTGACCTTGCCTTCTCTAATGATCTGCTCGAAGTCGCGCGGCGCAAAGCCGCTGGAGATATCCGCATCGCCTCGTTCCAGCATGGCGCGGCGGGTGCCGGCGGAAGGGACGTCGCGCGCGATGATGCGCTTAAGCTTCGGCAGCGGGCCGCTCTTCCAGTCGTCGAACCGCGTGAAGACAGTCTCGCTGCCGGGCTTCCAGCTCTCGATCTTGTAGGCGCCGCCACCGGCCTCGTTGGTCCTGAGCCAAGCGAGCGCCCACGGGTCTTCCGCCGTCGCGTTCTTCTTCGCAAGCTCGGAGTTGATGATGAAGGGCACGACCACCGCGACGTTGAACAGCAGCATCTTGTCCTTGCGCACATAGTCGATGCGGAAGGTGTGGTCGTCGATCGCGACGAACTGCTCGGGCTTTTCCAGAGATCCCGCCGACATCTGGAAGGTCGGGAAGCCGCCGACCTTCACCGCGCGGTCGAACGACCATTTGACGTCCTTGGCGGTGACGGGCGTGCTATCGTGGAATTTTGCGTCCTGCCGCAGCTTGAAAGTGCAGGACATGCCGTCGGCGGCAACCTCCCAGCTCTCCGCCAGTTCGGGCGCGAGCTTCTCGCGATCGTAGGACAGCGTCCCGTCAGGCAGCGTCTTTGAGGCGTAGCTCAGCAGGCGGTCGTAGCAATTCCAGGACAGCCCGTTCACGGTCTGGTTGGAGCCCACGCCCTGCATGTCGAGCGAATTCGGGCCCAACTCCTGCACCACCAGCAGCGTCTCGCCGCGCCCCTGCGCCCAGGCGAAGCGCGAGGTCGCCGTCATTCCGGCGACACCGAGGCCGCCGAGGACGAGGTTGCGGCGGCTGAAATCGAAAGGTGATGCGCTCATCGCGGCCTCCTCAAGAGAAATTTGCGACATAAAGAGGCAAGGCGCATGCCATTGGCTGCGCTTCGTGGCGCCGCGTGCTGTGCGAGCCGCACTCCCTACGGCGTCACCGCTCCGCGTGCCACCGCGCGCGGGGCAGTCAGCTCTTTCCAGGTGGAGTTCGCGACATGTACCGGCGAGAATGCGGGACGCTCGATGTAACGGCCGTCGCCGGCTTCGGCACGCAGATCGCCATCCTTCCAGACGACGCGGCCGCGCGACAGCGTCGCCGCCGGTCCGCCGGTGCAGGCAAAGCCCTCGAACACGTTGTAATCGATCCGGCTCATCTGCTGCTTGGCGCTGATGGTCTTGCTCGCTTTGGGATCCCAGACCACGACATCTGCATCCGAGCCGACGGCGACCGCGCCCTTGCGCGGATAGATGTTGAGGATGCGGGCGATGTTCGCCGAGGTCACCGCGACGAATTCCTCTTTCGTCAGCCGCCCCGTAGCGACACCCGCGGTCCATAGCAGCGCAAGGCGATCTTCGAGGCCGCCGGTGCCGTTCGGGATCTTTCTGAAGTCGCCGAGCCCGAACCGCTTCTGCTCGGTGGTGAAGGCGCAGTGGTCGGTCGCGACCACCTGCAGCGAACCGGATTGCAGGCCGGCCCATAGGCTGTCCTGGTGCGACCTGTCGCGGAACGGCGGCGACATCACGCGTTGCGCGGAATGATTCCAGTCCTTGTTCTGGTATTCACGTTCGTCGAGCAGCAGATGCTGGATCAGCGGCTCGCCATAGACGCGTTTTCCCGCCGCGCGTGCGCGCGCGATCGCCTCATGCGCTTCGCGGCAGCTCGTGTGCACGATGTAAACAGGCGTCCCTGTCATGTCGGCGATCATGATGGCGCGGTTGGTGGCTTCGCCCTCGACCTCCGGTGGCCGCGAATAAGCGTGTCCCTCAGGGCCAGTGACGCCGCGTGCGATCAGCGCCTCCTGCATCAGGGCGACGACGTCGCCGTTTTCCGCGTGCACCACGGGCATGGCGCCGAGATGGGCGCAGCGCGCGAACGAGTTGTAAAGCTCGTCGTCATTCACCATCAACGCGCCCTTGTAGGCCATGAAGTGCTTGAAGGTGTTGATGCCGTAGGTTTTGACCACGGTCTCCATTTCGTCATGGATCTGCTTCGACCATGACGTCACCGCCATGTGAAAGCCGTAGTCGGCTGCCGCCTTCTCGGATTTGTGCCGCCACTCCTGATAGGCCGCGAGCATCGACTGGCCGGGATCGGGCAAGCAGAAATCCACCACCATGGTGGTGCCGCCGGCCAGCGCCGCCTTGGTTCCCGATTCGAAATCGTCGGCGGTGACGGTGCCCATGAACGGCATCTCGAGATGGGTGTGCGGATCGATCCCGCCCGGGATGATGTAAGCGCCGCCGGCGTCGATGATCTCGCTACCAGTCGGACTCTCGAGCGATGCCCCGACCGCGACGATGGTCTCGCCATCGATCAGCACGTCCGCGCGGCGCGAATGATCGTGATTGACGACGGTGCCGCCGCGGATGAGGAGGGGCATGGAAGGCTCCGAAAGAGAGAGGAGGATCTCGCGAAGCTAAGCGCGCTGCATGCGATGTGACAGGCGAAATTTTAGTCAGGCGCCGCCGACAGTTGTGCTCTCCCGGCCTCTACGCCGCCCGCGCGACCAGCCCGTCGATCATCGCGCGCACGAGCGCTGCGATTTCCTTCCGCAGCGCCGGCAGCGGAACGGCGACCAGCTTCTGCTCCAGTCCCAGCGCCACCATGCCATGCACCGCCGAGAACAGGCTGCGCGCGGTGATGCCGAGCTCTTCCGGACTGCGCTTTGGAAACAGCGCGGTCAGCGGCTGGTAGATGTGGCGGAACAGCTGCATCTGGTCGTTGACGGACCAGTCGGGGAGGGCCTTGTCGACCTCCATGCGGTGCTCGAACAACGCGCGCCAGAGCTCGAGATTTTCGGCGGCGAAATCGCAATAGGTGAGGGCGATGCGGACCAGCGTTTCCTGCGGCGAGCGCTCGCCCGCCTGTTCCGCCGCGCTAAGCGCCTCGTCCAGGCGAAGCAAGGTGCGGGAGCCAACGCGCAGGATCAACTCGTCCACATCAGTCACGAGATTATAGACCGCGCCATTGGCGCAGCCGATCTCGCGGGCGAGATCGCGGGTTTTCAGACCCGCCAACCCGCGCTCGGCGATCATCCGCTCGGCCGCCTGAATCAGATCAGACCGAAGTTTCGCCCGTCGTTCCAGGGCCTTAGCCATACTAACTAAATTCCTGAGCGGCGCTCAAATATTTCTTGAACGATGTTCAAGTTCGCTGCTACTAAACGTGTGTGAGCAACGCTCATAACAGGGAGTAGCAGATGTTCAAGACCGTAGTGACACTTTTCCGCGGCAGCGTGGCCGCCGCCGGCGAGGAACTGGAGGACCGGACGGCCCTTCTGATCCTCGACCAGCAGATGCGCGATGCGGCTGCCGCCGTCGAGCGCGGCAAGCGGACGCTGGCGCTGGCGATCGCCCAGGACCAGCAGGAAGGCCGCAAGCTCGAGGCGACCGTCGCCCGCATCGCGGATATCGAGACCCGCGCGGTTGCGGCGCTCGACGGCGGCCGCGAGGATCTCGCCAAGGATGCCGCCGAAGCCATCGCAGACCTGGAGGCCGATCGCGATGCGGCAATGACGGCACGCGCCTTGTTCGCAACCGAGATCGCCCGGCTGAAGCGGCACGTCGCGAGCGCGCAGGCCCGCATCACCGACCTCGACCGCGGTCGCCGTGTCGCCCGCGCCTCGGAAGCGGTGCGCTCGCTTCGCCGCAGCGGCATCGAGGCGGCACGCCCCTACGAATCCACGCTGCCGGAGGCGGAGAGCACCTTGAGGCGGCTTCGCGAGCGGCAAATGGAAGCCCAGGCCGCCGACGACGCGCTGGTCGAGCTCGATGCGGCCACCGGTCCGCTCGCGGTCGCCGAGAAGCTTGCCGAGCAGGGCTTTGGCCCCCGGCTCAAGACGACCGCGGACGACGTGCTGGCGCGGCTGAAGTCCAAGCGCATGCCGACTGCCTGATCTCACCTCAATCTCTCAAACCAATCCTCATTCGAACCAACAGGAGACCATCATGAACCAGAACGGCCAGCCCCACAGCGGCGCCTGGGTGACCTTCACTTACGTGTCCTTCGCAGCCTCCGCCTTCCTCGTCGCCATCGGCATCTTCTTCCTGCCGATCGACCTCTGGATGAAGGGCTATCTCACCATGGGCATCGTCATGCTGATGCAGACCTGCATCACCCTGACCAAGACCGTCCGCGACAATCACGAGAGCAGCCGGATGGTGAACCGCATCGAGGATGCCAAGGCAGAACGTCTGCTGATGGAAGTCTCCAAGGCGGCTTGATGGCATGGACAGGACGCAGGGAAGCAGCGGTGCAACTCGCACCGCTGCTTCGGCGCCGGCGTAGTTCCGCCGAATCTCATATCGCGCTTGCGAAATGCATCCGAGCCATGACGGATCGTGCGGGTGCGCGGTCTTGCGCAGCGGCGGCGGCCGGAGCACTCTGCGCGAGCGGTGCACACGAACGCCGCCAATAAGATCTGCCAACAAGATCTCGGCGAGGAAGCATTCATGGCGGCGACGCGGATCGACTGCGACATCCACCCGGCGGTTGGTGGCACGCGCACGACGTTGCTGCCCTATCTCGGCGATCACTGGAAAGAGCAGGTGGTGAGCCGCGCCATCGACGGGCTCGATCTCACCTCGTATCCGCCGAGCATGCCGCTCACCAGCCGCGCCGACTGGCGGCCGGCGAACGGCGCCAAGCCCGGCTCCGATTTGGCGATGGTGCAGAAGGGCGCATTCGATCAGCTCGGCGCGAGCCACGCGATCCTCAACGTCCTCTATGGCGCGCAGGCCGTGTTCGATGCCTACATGGCTGCCGACTTCTGCAAGGCGATCAACGACTGGATTGCGGCTGAATGGCTGTCGCGCGATCCGCGCCTGCGGGCCTCCATCGTGGTGCCGATGCAGGATCCTGATCTGGCGATCGAGGAGATCGAGCGCCGCGCCGGCGACAACCGCTTCGTCTCGATCCTGGTGCTGGCGCAGGGCGAAACGCTGCTGGGACGGCGTCATTTCTGGCCAGTCTATCGGCTCGCTGAGAAATACAAGCTGCCGCTCGCGATCCACGCCGGCACGCAATATCGGCAGGCGCCGAGCTCGGCCGGCTGGCCGTCGCACCGCTACGAATATTACTTCGTCGAGGCGCAGGCGTTTCAGGCGCAGGTGTTGAGCCTGATCTATGAGGGCGTGTTCGGCAAGTTTCCAAACCTCAAGGTCGTGCTGATGGAGTCCGGCGTCAGCTGGCTGCCGGCCTTCATGTGGCGCGCCAACAAGACCTGGCGCGGTGTCCGCGTCGAGGTGCCTTGGGTCGAGCGCGAGCCCGCCGCGATCGTCCGCGACAATTTTCGCGTCACCATGCAGCCGTTCGACGCGCCGGCCGATGCAAAAAGCGTCGAGGAGATCATCGACCAGATCGGCTCTGACAAGATGTTTTTGTTCGCGTCCGACTATCCGCACTGGCAGTTCGACGGCGACGATCCGATCCCGCCGCATTTGCCGCAGAGCATCATCGACAAGATGTGCGTCGACAATCCGTTGGAGACGTTCCCGCGGCTGTCGCTGAACTGATCGTTGGAGGATCGCATGAGTGAAGTCATCGACCGTCCGCTGCGTGACGACGAGAAGCCCGCCGCCTCGCGGCTGCGCATCGCCGATTGCGACGTGCATCCGAGCCTGCGTTCGACCGACGATCTCAACGAGTTCCTGCCAAAGCGCTGGCAGCAGCATTTGAAGGAATATGGCAGCCATCTGCGCACGCCCTATCTTTTCACAACGCCCTATCCGCGCTCTTCGCCATTGATCGCGCGTCGCGACGCCTGGCCGCCGACCGGCGGGCCGCCCGGCTCCGATCTCGCCTTCATGCAGAAGCAGCATCTCGATCCGCTCGACGTCGAATTCGGCATCCTGCAGGTGCTCGATCTCTTCATCTTCTCGCAGCAGAATTTGGAGTTCGGCGCCGCGATCCAGCGCGCCATCAACGACTGGCAGCTGGCATTCTGGTCGCATAGAGATCCGCGCCTGAAGGCCTCGATCCTGGTCGGTCAGGATGGCGTTGATCTTGCCATCGCGGAGATCGAACGCTGCGCGAAAATCGGCGAATACATCCAGATCAACGTCTCGCCGCGCGCCAACGAGCCGCTCGGCCGCCGCCGCTATTGGCCTATCTACGAGCGTGCGCAGGCGCTGGATTTGCCGCTTGGCATCCATGTCGGCGGCTATGGCGGCCACGCGCCGACCGGCGGCGGCTGGCCGTCTTATTATGTCGAGGAGCACCAGTCCAACGCGCACACCATCGCGGCGCAGCTTGCAAGTCTTGTGATCGAAGGCGTGCCGGAGCGGTTTCCAAAATTGAAGTTCGTTTTCATCGAGGGTGGCTTCGGCTGGATCCCCTCGGCGGTGTGGCGGATGGACCAGCATTTCGAGCGCTTCCGCAGCGAGGTGCCGCATCTCAAGCGAAAGCCGTCGGAGTATGTGCGCGAGCATTTCTGGTTCACGACGCAACCGATCGACGAGCCGGATGACGCGCGGCATTTGCGCTCGCTGATCGAGTGGGTCGGGATCGACCGGCTGCTGTTCTCGTCGGACTATCCGCACTGGGACTTCGACGATCCGCGCTTCGCCTTCAAGACGCCGTTGACGGAGGTTGAGCGGAGGAAGATCTTCAGCGCCAATGCCCGCGCGGTCTACAAGTTCTGAGAGGGGGTCTCAACGGGAATGGCCCGTCACATCATTGCCCGCACCTCGGAGATCCCGCCCGGCGGCAACAAGGTCGTCGATATCGCCGGCCGCGACATCGTCGTGTTCCACGTCAATGGCGAGTTCTTCGCGCTGCTCAACCGCTGCCCGCACGAGGGCGCGCCGCTGGAGAAAGCCGCCTGCGTCGCGCGGCTGACCTCGCCCGAGCCCGGCATCTATCAGCGCTCGCGCGTCGGCGAAATGCTGCGCTGCCCCTGGCACGGCTGGGAGTTTGACATGCGCAACGGCCAGTCCTGGTTCGACCCGAAGCGCGTCAAGATAAGGTCCTATCCGGTCGCGGTGGAGCGCGGCGAGGAACTCCGGAAAGGCCCGTATATTGCCGAGACTTTTCCGGTGCATGTCGAGGATAGTTACGTGATCGTCGAGGTCTGAGCCGGCATTGCCGATTGTGATTTCGACGCAGGTGCGATATGGCTCTCGCGCTTTCCAGAGGCGGAGACGAGCTTTGTCGAAACAATCCCTGCGTGAAGAGGCCGAGCGCCTGATCCGCGAATCGATGGAAAAGAAAACCATCGTTGTGAAGCAGGGCTCGACCCGCATCGAGGCCGTCTGCGGCAAGTGCGGCGCGCCGAACCGGGTTCAGGCGGAAAAGGGCCAGGCCCGGGTCAAGTTCGCCTGCAAGGAGTGCGGGCATCAGCAGGGAACGCTGTAGCTTCTTAACCTCTCCCCGCAAGAACTGGGCGAGGGAATGAGGGAGCGGCGCAAGCCTACTTACCCTCGACAAATCTCTTGAATGCATCCGCATAGTCCGGATGCCAGCGCGACAGCGGCGGGCGGTTCTCGACGATGTCGCCGGCGGCCCACAGCATGCGCTTTTCGTCAAGCGCGCGGGGCACGTCGTTGTCCGGGCACAAGATATAGAAATCGCCGGCCTCCAGCCGCGTCAGCATGAAATCCACGGTCTGCTCAGCCGTCCAGGCGCCGGCCGGCTTCTCCGTGCGTCCCTTTGCCGTCAAGCCGGTGAAGACGAAGCCGGGGATCAGCAGATGCGCGGTGATGCGGCAATCCTTTGTATTGCGCAGCTCGTGCTGGAGCGCTTCCGTAAACGCCTTCACGCCGGCCTTGGAGACATTGTAGGCGGGATCGCCGGGCGGCGTGGTGATGCCCTGCTTCGAGCCGGTGTTGATGATCAGGCCTGGCTTGCCGCGCGCCAGCATGGTGGGCGCGAAGGTGCGCGAGCCGTTGATGATGCCCCACATGTTGACGGCGATGATGCGCTGCCAGTTGTCGGGTTCGCCGAACAGCGTGCTGCCAGGCTGGATGCCGGCATTGTTCATGAGGATGTCGGTGCCGCCGAAGCGCTCGCGCACGGCGCGCTCCAGTTCCTCCACGCTCTCGGCATTGCTGACATCGACCGCGAGGGTCATCACATGTGTGGCAGAAGTAACGGATGACAGTTTTGTTGCGGCTTCCGCCAGCCGTGCCTGATCCACATCGGCGATGCACACCTTCACGCCCGCACGCGCGAAGGCGGTGGCGGCAGCGAATCCGATGCCTGACGCGCCCCCGGTGATCACGGCAACATTGTCTTTGACGATGGCGGGGTGCGGCATGGATCGTCTCCGGGGAGGGGCTCGGTCGAGCTATAACATGGCGCTCGCGCGACCCTGCATAAGTCGGCATGGGAGGTCTTCGTTCCACGCCGCCTTTACGCCCCTCCGGCACCGCTGTATCCTTTTCGACCTAACGATCCCGCCCAGATCGAACAATCAATCACCTGACCAGGGAGTGCAGCCATGGCTGTGTCGCAGGCTATTCCGATCACGCGCCATCCGTTCGCCAACGGGTCCTACAAGCAGATGCTGATCGACGGGAAATGGGTTGATGCTGCCTCCGGCAAGCGCTTCGAGACCCACAATCCCGCCACCGGCGAATTGCTCGCAACCGTCGCCGAGGGCGACAAGGAAGACATCGACCGTGCGGTCGCCGCCGCCCGCCGTGCCTTCGAAGGACCCTGGAGCAAGGTCAAGCCGTTCGAGCGGCAGAACCTGCTGCTCAAGCTCGCCGACCTCGTCGAGAAAAATTTCGACGAACTGTCGCAGCTCGACACGCTCGACATGGGCGCGCCGCTCAGCCGCACCCGCGCCTATCGCCTGCGCGCCGTCGGCATGCTGCGCTACTATGCCGGCCAGACCACCGCAATCCACGGCGAGACCATCGAGAACTCGCTGCCTGGCGAGATCTTCTCCTACACGCTGAAAGAGCCGATCGGTGTCGTCGGCGCCATCATTCCCTGGAACGGCCCGCTGACCGCGACGATCTGGAAGATCGGTCCGGCGATCGCGACCGGCTGCACCGTCGTGCTCAAGCCCGCCGAAGAAGCGCCGCTGACCTCGCTGCGCATCGCCGAGCTCGCGATGGAAGCGGGCGTGCCACCCGGCGTCATCAACGTCGTGCCCGGCTATGGCGAGACCGCGGGTGCCGCGCTTGCCTCGCATCATGACGTCGACAAGGTCGCCTTCACCGGCTCGCATGTCACCGGGCAGTCGATCATCCGTGCCTCGGCCGGCAACCTCAAGCGCGTCTCGCTCGAGCTCGGCGGCAAGTCGCCGGACATCGTGTTCGCGGATGCCGATCTCGATGCCGCCGTGCCGGGCGCGGCGATGGCCGTGTTCGCCAATTCCGGCCAGATCTGCAGCGCTGGCACGCGGCTGTTCGTCGAGCAGTCGATCTACGAGGAGTTCGTCGGCCGCGTCGCCGAGTTCGGCAAGAAGCTGCAAGTGGGCAACGGCCTCGATCCCAACACCCAGATCGGTCCGCTGGTCTCCGAGCAGCAGCTCGAGCGCGTCACCAGCTATCTCGGCATCGGCGAGAAGGAAGGCGCGCGAGCGCTCGCCGGCGGCGGTCGCGTCACGGAAGGCGCGCTTGCAAAAGGCTTCTTCGTCTCGCCGACGGTGTTTGCGGGCGTCCAGGACAACATGCGCATCGCGCAAGAGGAGATCTTCGGTCCCGTCATCTCCGCGATCGCATTCAAGGACATGGACGAATTGGTCAAGCGTGCCAACGCCACCACGTTCGGTCTCGGCTCGGGCCTGTGGACGCGCGACGTCAGCAAGGCGCATGCGGTTGCGAAGCGCCTGCGCGCCGGCTCGGTGTGGGTGAATTGCTACCAGGCAATGGATCCGGCCGTGCCCTTCGGCGGCTACAAGATGAGCGGCTACGGCCGCGAATCCGGCAAGCAGCACGTCGAGGAATATCTCAACGTGAAGGCCGTGTGGATCAAGACGGCTTAGCGCGCCATCGCGTCCGGACTTCAGCGATGGGTCTTGCCTGCGGCGACGCGAGTCCGCTTGCGGCGACCAGAGGTTGTTGCCCGGCCGCTACAAGCGGTTCGAAAGCGTGCTTCGTTCGCGATATTACAAGACTTGCTATCCCATTTCGAATGTCGGCCGGTTAGTTCTGGTCACCGTCAATCTTCGGAATTGGAATATCGACAATGCTTCGCTTTGCTCCGATCGTGTTTGTGGCTTTGGGCGTCGCCTCGGCGCAGCCCGCCCTCGCGGCCGATATGACCGCACGTGCGCCGGCGTACAAGGCATCGCCACTGCCCGTCGCCTACAACTGGTCCGGCTTCTACGCCGGCGTGAATGTCGGGTATGGTTGGGGCGATGGTGCAAACGATCTCGCGCCGCATGATCCGGTCTTCACCGCGGGCGTGCTCGACGTCGCACTGGCGGGCGGCCTTGTCCCGCCCTCGCTGGCAACAAACGCGCGTGGTGTGCTGGGCGGCGTGCAGGCCGGCTACAATGTGCAGACCGGCTCGTTGGTGTGGGGCGTCGAAGCCGATATCGCGGGTGCCGACATCAAGGGTAGCTCGACGGTAACCCGAACCTTGCCGGTCTTCCCGACGATCATGACCACGCAAGATCAGAAAGTCGATTGGTTGGGGACCGTGCGCGGCCGGATCGGAGCCACCGTCGTACCCGACTTGATGCTGTACGCGACCGGCGGTCTTGCCTATGGGCACGTCAAGGCGTCGACGTCGATCGTGGATCCCACGGGTGCGAGCGGCACGCCCTGCCTCAATGTGATATGTAGCGTCGGCGGGGTGGAAAGCTGGCGCGTGGGCTGGACGGTCGGCGGCGGCGGCGAGTATCGCTTCGCGTCGAACTGGAGCGTCAAGCTCGAATACCTCTATTACGATCTCGGCAGCGAGACATACACCATCTTCAATCCGCTGTTCCCGTTCACCCCGGGCCCGGCTCGCGGCTTTGACGCAACCGCGAATTTCGCGGGCCACATCGCAAGGGTCGGCTTGAACTACAAGTTCGGCTCAGGCCAGGTCGTCGCGAAATACTGATCTGCCGTTCTGAACGGACAACAAGCCCTGGGCCCGGCCCGGGGCTTTTTTGATTCCGCCGCATCTTTTGGCTGGCCAGCCATCCACCCAAGCGGCTTCCGGGCTGCTGCTCTTTCTCATATGATCCTCGTCCTCTCATCGACCATTTTGGGGCCAGCATGATATTCGAGGCGTTGTTCAAACCGTTGCAGGTCGGTCCGTACAAGCTCGCGCATCGCGTCGCGATGGCGCCGCTGACGCGCATGCGCGCCGAGCGCGAGAGCTTTTCGCCGCGGCCGCTCAACGCCGAATATTACGGTCAGCGCGCCACCCCAGGCGGCCTGCTCATCGCCGAGGCGTCTCCCGTGCTCTCGCATGGCCGCGGTAATCCGGCGACGCCCGGCATCTATTCGGAGACGCAGATCGCGGGCTGGCGCAAGGTGGTCGATGCCGTGCATGCCAAGGGCGGCATCATCTTTCTCCAGCTCTGGCATGTCGGCCGCGTCTCGCATTCCTCCTTCCACGGCGGCGCGCTGCCGGTCTCGGCCTCGGCGATCGCGATCAAGGCCGAAGGCATGAAGGCGATGACTGCCGACGGCAAGATCTCCGACTACGAGACGCCGCGCGCGCTGGAGACGGACGAGGTCAAGGACATCGTCGAGGCCTTCCGGCAGGGTGCGAAGAACGCGCTGGCCGCCGGCTTCGACGGCGTCGAGATCCACGGCGCCAATGGCTATCTGCTCGAGCAGTTCCTGCAGTCGCGCAGCAACCAGCGCGTCGATCAATATGGCGGTTCGATCGAGAACCGTGCGCGGCTTCTGCTCGAAGTCACGCAGGCGGCGATCGACGTCTGGGGCGCGGGCCGCGTCGGCGTGCGGCTGTCGCCCCACGGCATTGCCAATGATTCCGGCGAGCCCGATCCGATGCCGCTCTACACGGATGTGGTGAGGGCGTTGGACGAGCTCGGTCTCGCCTATCTGCATTTCATCGAACCCCGCTCCAGCGGCTCGGGGCGCGCTGAGGTCAACTGGCAGAACGTGCCCTCGGCGATGCTGCTGTTCCGTCCGCTCTATAGCGGCGTGCTGATGACCGCCGGCGGGTTTACGGGCGAGACGGCGAACGCCGCGATCGCGCAGGGGCATGCGGACATCGTCGCCTTCGGCCGCATCTTCATCTCCAACCCCGATCTGCCGCGCCGCCTGCAGCACGGCTACCCGATCACGCCGTACAACCGCGCGACGTTCTATGGCGGTGAAGAGAAGGGCTATACGGACTATCCGGTGTATGACGAATTGACGCTGGCGTAGTCCCCACAGAGACAGATCATGGCCAAAGCCGCGGTCGCCGCAGGTATCGCCACCGGCCAATGCCTCTGCGGCAAGGTCACCTTCGAGATCGACGTCCCCGCGCGTTGGGCCTGGCACGATCACTCCGCCGCCAGCCGCCGCGCCCACGGCGCGGCCTACGCGACCTATGTCGGCAGTTGGAAGAAGCGCTTTCGCATCACCAAGGGCAAAAGTGCGATCACCCGTTATGAGGATGTCGCGACCAAGACCGCACGCAGCTTCTGCTCGCATTGTGGCACGCCGATCGCCTATGAGCGCCCACGTGGCCCGCACATGGTCAACATCCCCCGTGCGTTGTTCAAGGAGCGCACCGGCCGCCAGCCGCTCTATCACATCGCGATCGACGAGCTGCAGGAATGGGCCTATACCGGCGAGCCGCTGGTGCCGCTGAAGGGTTTTCCCGGCGTGGTCTGGCAGCGCTCGAAAAAGAAGAAACGCGCAGGCGGCGAGGACCCGTTCGAGCTGGGGCGGGAGGAAATGTAGGGCGCTGCGCGCCCGCGCAACGCAGCCATGACCGCGCTCCATTGCGTGCATCCCGCGACTTCGGCCATCATGCTTCCGTCCTTGCGGCAACGCCCGCTTCTGGAGGAAACATGAAGAACAAGATCACCGGCCGCTCGGCTTTTCTCGCGCTGCTCAAGGACGAGGGCATCACGCATCTGTTCGGCAATCCCGGCACCACCGAGCTGCCGATCATGCATGCGCTGAAGGACCATCCCGACCTCACCTATGTGATGGCGATGCAGGAGAGCCTGGTGGTCGCGATCGCCGACGGCTATAGCCGCGCCTCCGGAAAGCTCGTCGCCTGCAACGTCCATGTCGCGCCCGGCCTCGGCAACGCGATGGGCTCGCTCTACAACGCCCAGTTCACGGGCACACCCATGATCCTCACCGCGGGCCAGCAGGAGCAGGGCCACGGCCTGATGGAGCCGGTGCTCTATGGCCCGTTGGTGCGCATGGCCGAGCCGCTGGTGAAATGGGCGGTCGAGGTGACGCGGCTGGAGGATCTGCCGCGTATCGTGCGCCGCGCCGCCAAGGTCGCGATGACGCCGCCGACCGGACCGGTGTTCATCTCGCTGCCCGGCGATATCCTCAACAGCGAGGCCGGGATAGATCTCGGCCGCTCCACCCGCATCGACGCGCGCACAAGGCCATCGGACGAGGCGCTGAAGGCGTTCGCCGCACGCCTTCTCAAGGCCGAACGTCCCGCGATCGTCACCATGGACGAGGTGGTGAAGAGCGACGCGCTGAAGGAGGCCGCCGAGCTCGCCGAGCTGCTGGGCGCAGCCGCCTACCAGTCCTCGACGCCTTATGGATCGCACTTCCTCTCGGAGAGCCCGAGCTTCGTTGGCACGCTGGCACGCGTGCAGAAGGTCGCGCGAGATACGCTCGCGCCATACGATCTCCTGATCGCGCTCGGCGGCGATCCCCTGCGGATGTCGGTCTATAGCGAAGTCGACGCGCTGCCTGATGGACTCGGCATCGTGCAAATCGGCCTCGTCGATTGGGAGATCGCCAAGAACTACGGCGCCGAGATCGCGCTGAAGGCGGATCTCAGGGAGACCCTGCGCGCGCTGATTCCCGTGTTGAAGGAGATGGGCGGTGCGGCGCTGGCGCAACGCGCAAAGCAGCGTCTCGCCGAGCTCGCGCCGAAGAACTGGACCGCGCGGCGCGCCGCGCTGGTCGAGCAGATCGGCAAAGCCGCCGACCGCAGCCCCATCGATCCGGACTGGCTGGTGTTGCAAATGGTCGAGGCGATGCCCGCCAACGCCATCCTCGTCGACGAAGGCCTCACCTCCAGCCGCCAGATCACGGCGCTCCGCGCGCATCGCGACCGCTTCGGCTATCACGGCCTCGCCTCGGGCGGCATCGGCTGGGGCCTGCCGGCCTCCGTCGGCGCCAGCATCGCCAATCCGGATCGCCCTGTGGTGTGCTTCTCCGGTGACGGCAGTGCGATGTATTCGATTCAGTCGCTGTGGACTGCGGCGCATCACAAGCTGCCGCTCAACGTCGTCATCGCCAACAATGGCGGCTATCGCATCATCAAGCAGCGCCTTCTCGCCTTCCATGGTGATGACAATTACGTCGGAATGGATTTCGTGGATCCGCCGGTCGATTTTGCCGGTGTCGCGAAGGCGCTCGGCTGTGAGGCGATCAAGGTCAGCGATCCCCGCGAGCTGACGGCAACGCTGTCGTCGGCGTTCAATCGATCGGGGACGAAGCTGATCGAGGTGATGGTGGACGGAAAGGTGTAGGGCAGGCTTCATCCACCGCGTCGTCCCGGCGAAGGCCGGGACCCATACCGCGTGATCTATCGATTGCGGGTGGTGTTAGTCCCAAACGACCAGTCTTCGCCAAACCACTCCCTGGGAGTATCGGTCCCGGCCTTCGCCGGGACGATACTGTGGGTGTGGCGCGGGCCTACCTCTGCCTCCCCACGCGATATCCCGACGCTGGATGCGGCGCTCCTAGCCGCGCACGCCCCTCGCCAAACAGCTTCTCCCGCAGCGTCCCTTTCGCGTAGTCCGGCTTGTACCGCCCGCGCCGCGTCAACTCCGGCACCAGCATATCGGCGATGTCCTCGAAATCGCCGGGCGAGATCGCAAAGGCAACGTTGAGCCCGTCCACATCTGTCGCCTCGAACCATGCCTCGATCTTGTCGGCAACCATCTCCGGCGTGCCGACCACCACGGGACCGGCGCCGCCGATGCCGACATGCTCGATGACGTCGCGCACGGTCCAGATGCGGTCAGGATCGGCGCGGGTGACGTTGTCCATGGCGCTGCGGCCGGCATCGTTCTGGACGTGGCGGACCTGCTGGTCGAGGTCGTAGCCGGAGAAGTCGACGCCGGTCCAACCCGACATCAGCGCCAGTGCTCCTTCGGGGCTGATGTGGCGGCGATAGTCGGCATATTTTTCGTTTGCCTCCGCTTCGGTGCGTCCGAGGATGATCGTCATCATCGAGAACATCAGGATCTCAGCCGGATTGCGTCCGAACGCGGCAGCCTCCTGCCGGATTGCGGAGACGCGCGGCGCGATCACCTTGGCCGACGGTCCCGACATGAACACGCATTCGGCATGGCGTGCGGCGAACTGCCGTCCGCGCGGTGAGGTGCCGGCCTGGTAGAGCACAGGCGTCCGCTGCGGCGACGGCTCGCTCAGGTGGATGATATTGTTGATGCGGTAATTCGTGCCCTCATGATTGACGCGATGGACCTTTGTGGGATCCGTGAAGATGCCGCGCTCGCGGTCGCGCACCACCGCGTCGTCCTCCCAGCTCCCTTCCCAGAGCTTGTAGACGACCTCCATATATTCGTCGGCAATGTCGTAACGGTCGTCATGCCCGGTCTGCTTCTCCTTGCCGGCGCCGCGTGCAGCGCTGTCGAGATAACCGGTGACGACGTTCCAGCCAATGCGTCCTTCGGTGAGATGATCCAGTGTCGACATCCGCCGCGCGAACGGATAGGGCGGCTCGAAGGAGAGATTGCTGGTGACGCCGAAGCCGAGATTCTGCGTCACCGCCGCCATCGCCGAGAGCAGCAGCAGCGGCTCATTCGACGGCGTCTGAGCTGCATTGCGCAAGGCTGCGTCAGGACTATTGCCATAGACGTCGTAGACGCCGAGCACGTCGGCCAGGAACAGGCCGTCGAAGCGGCCGCGCTCCAATGTTTTGGCGAGATCGATCCAGTAGGGCAGGCGGTTATAGTCGGCGGTGCGGTCGCGTGGATGGGTCCACAGGCCCGGCGACTGGTGCGCGACGCAATTCATCGCAAAAGCGTTGAGCCTGATCTGCTTGGCCATGATGGTCCCCCGGCGCTCTGTACTGAGCGCTCTTCGAATGATAGATGTGCGCCCCAACTTGGCGGAGTTCTTGCATAGCATGCGACCTTGGCAAGGCCAAAATCAGCGGTGCTGCCGCACTTGGCAAGCCAATCTCAAGAGAGCAACAACGAAATCCCAAGCGAACTCGAAGAACTATCCATGTCCCCGCCACTTTCGAAGGGCTGCCTGTCTGGGATAGGCTCCTCCGTCTCGAACCCACGAAAAAGCAAGTAATGACCAGAGCCGACGCCATCGCCCGCGCCTGCGAGGATTTCAAATCCGGCGCGTTCCTCACTGAGCTCGACCGCCGCGTCGCTTTCAAGACCGAAAGCCAGAATCCGTCGCGTGGCGCTGAGCTGCGCGGCTATCTGGAACAGGAGATGGTGCCTGCTTTCGCCGCGCTCGATTTCCAAACTCGCCTGGTCGAATCCCCCAGCGGCAAGGCGCCGTTCCTGTTCGCCGAGCATATCGAGAGCGAGACGGCGCCGACCGTGCTGATCTACGGCCATGGCGACGTCGTCGATGGCATGGAGGGCGAATGGCGCGAGGGCCGCGATCCCTGGCGCACGACGGTCGCGGGCACGCGCCTCTATGGCCGCGGCACCGCCGACAACAAGGGCCAGCATAGCATCAATATGGCCGCGCTCCGTGCGGTGCGCGAGGCACGCGGCGGCAAGCTCGGCTTCAACGCCAAATTCATCGTCGAGATGGGCGAGGAGATCGGCTCCCCCGATCTCGGCAAGGTCTGTGATCTCAATCGCGACGCGCTCAAGGCCGATCTGTTCATGGCCTCCGACGGGCCGCGCCTGTCCGCCGACCGTCCCACACTGTTCCTCGGCTGCCGCGGCGGCATCCGCATCCATCTCGATGTGAACCTTCGTGACGGCGGGCATCATTCCGGCAATTGGGGCGGCGTGCTCGCCAACCCCGCGACCATCCTGGCCAACGCGATCTCGACGCTGGTCGACGGCCGCGGCCGGCTCCAGCTCGATGCGCTGAAGCCGCCGCGCCTCACCAACCAAATCCGCAGCTATCTCGCCGACGTGCAGGTGGTCCCGACCGAGGACGAGCCGGCGTTGGCCGAGAACTGGGGCGAGGAGGGATTGTCGGCAGCCGAACGGCTCTATGCCTGGAATACGCTCGAGGTGCTGGCGATGTCCTCGGGCAATATCGAGAAGCCGGCCAACGCCATTCCCGGCCATGCCAATGCCGTGCTGCAACTGCGTTTTGTCGTCGGCACGAAGATCGAGGGCCTGATCGATGCCATCCGTGCGCATCTGGTCCAGAAGGGCTTTCCGATGATTGAGGTGCGCGCGGCGCAGAGCTTTGCAGCCTCGCGCACCGATTTCGACAGCCCCTGGATCAAATGGGCGGCGGATTCGGTGCAGGAGACCACCGGCAAGACGCCGGCGGTGCTGCCGAATTTCGGCGGCTCGCTGCCGAACGACGTGTTTTCCGAGATTCTTGGCCTGCCGACGATCTGGGTGCCGCACTCCTATCCGGGCTGCTCCCAGCATGCGCCCAATGAGCACATCCTGCTGCCTTTGACCGAAGAGGCCTTGACCGTGATGGCCGGCCTGTTCTGGGATCTCGGGGAATTGCCAAAACCGCTAAGCTGAGCCGCCATCCAGTCGAAAGTCACATTCTAATCCGGGCCGATTTGTGCTTGCATCCCGCCGGCATCATCCTGAAAGGGGACCAAAAAGTGAAACATTTCCGTAGCATCGGCCTCGCGCTCGCCGCGACCTTTGCCGTCAGCCAGGCCGGGGCCCAGGAGCTGACCGGCACGCTGAAGAACATCAAGGACACCGGCGCGATCACGCTCGGCTTCCGCGATTCCTCGATCCCATTCTCCTATCTCGACGACAACCAGAAGCCCATCGGGTTTGCGATGGACATCTGCTACAAGATCGTCGACGCCGTGAAAAAGGAGCTCAAGCTCGACAAGCTCGAGGTCAAGCTCAACCCGGTGACCTCGGCGACCCGCATCCCGCTGATGGCCAACGGCACCATCGACCTCGAATGCGGCTCGACCACCAACAATGCCGAGCGCCAGAAGCAGGTCGCCTTCACCAACACCCACTACCTGACCGCCAGCCGCTACGTCTTCAAGAAGTCGAGCGGCCTCAAGTCGATCGATGATCTCAAGGGCAAGACGGTGGTTTCGACTGCCGGCACCACCAACATCAAGCAGCTCACCGAGGCTAACGTCGCGAAGGGCCTTGGTGCCAACATCATTCCGGCCAAGGACCACGCCGAATCCTTCCTGATGGTCGAGACCGACCGCGCGGTGGCCTTCGTGATGGACGACATCCTGCTCGCGAGCCTCGTTGCCGGCTCGAAGTCGCCGGATGACTACGTCATCTCCAAGGACGCGTTCTCCAAGCCCGAGCCCTACGGCATCATGCTGCGCAAGGACGACGCGCCGTTCAAGAAGGTGGTCGATGCGGCGACCGCCGCGCTCTATACCTCCGGCGAGGGCCAGAAGATCTACGAGAAGTGGTTCACGCAGAAGATCCCCCCGAAGGGCCTGAACCTCAATACCCCGATCTCGGCGGAGCTGAAGAACGAGTTCGCAAAGCCTTCGGACTCGCCGAACCCGGACGACTATAAGTAAGATAACCTCGATCTTTCGATCGGGATCATGTCCGGCCACTCTTGACACCGGAGTGGCCGGACATTTGCATAGAAGGCCGGGACCTTTCTCAAGGCATCCGTGATTGGCGCGTTCGCGCGGGGGACACGTGAACTACCACTGGAACTGGGGAATATTCTTCGAGCCGAACCCGATGGGGACCGGCACCTATCTCGACATGCTGCTGTCGGGACTGGCGCTGACCCTCAAGACGGCCGTGCTCGCCTGGATCATCGCGCTGATTTTCGGCACGATCGTCGGCGTGCTGCGCACGTTGCCGTCGAAGACCGCGTCCTGGATCGGCTTCTGCTGGGTCGAATTCTTCCGCAACATGCCGTTGTTGGTGCAGCTGTTCCTGTGGTTCTTCGTGCTGCCGGAATTGCTGCCGAAATCGGCCGGCACCTGGCTGAAGCAACTGCCGAACGCGCCGTTCTGGACGGCTGCGATCGGTGTCGGTTTCTTCATGTCGGCGCGCGTCGCAGTGCAACTACAGGCCGGCGTCGGCTCGCTGCCGCGCGGGCAGAGGATGGCCGCGACCGCGCTGGGCCTGACAACCCTGCAGGGCTATCGCTACGTGCTGCTGCCGATGGCGTTCCGCATCATCCTGCCGCCGCTGACCTCCGAGTTCCTCAACACCATCAAGAACACGGCGGTCGCGATCACGATCGGCCTGCTCGAGCTGACCGGACAGGCGCGCTCGATGCAGGAGTTTTCGTTCCAGGTGTTCGAGGCCTTCACGGCCGCGACCCTGATCTATCTCCTCGTCAACGCCGTTGTCGTGACCGCGATGCGCTTCCTCGAGCGCTACGTCGCGATCCCCGGCTACATCACGGGGAAATAGCGCAATGTTCGGCAATCTCGATTTCGACGTCATCCGCCGCGCGCTGCCCTATCTGTTCTACGAGGGCATGACGTTCACGGTGACCTTGACGGCGCTCGCCGGCCTCGGCGGCCTGATCTTCGGCACGGCGATCGCGCTGATGCGGCTGTCGGGCTATAAGGTGCTCGGCCGCATCGCCGGCTTCTATGTCGACTTCATGCGCTCGCTGCCGCTGGTGCTGGTGATCTTCTGGTTCTACTTCCTGGTGCCCTATATCGGGCAGTGGGTGACCGGCGCGTCGCGGCCGATCAGCGTCGGCGCGTTCGCCTCCTCGCTCATCACCTTCATCATGTTCGAGGCGGCCTACTTCTCGGAGATCATGCGCGCCGGCATCCAGTCGATCTCGCGCGGCCAGCCGGCGGCGGCCAACGCGCTCGGCCTGACCTACGCCCAGACCATGCGCTACGTCGTGCTGCCGCAGGCGTTTCGCAACATGCTGCCGGTGCTGCTGACGCAGACGATCGTGCTGTTCCAGGACACTTCGCTGGTCTACGTGCTCTCGATCCCGGACTTCCTGGGTGCGGCGA
This sequence comes from Bradyrhizobium sp. 21, assembly GCF_023073335.1. GTDB lineage: Bacteria > Pseudomonadota > Alphaproteobacteria > Rhizobiales > Xanthobacteraceae > Bradyrhizobium. The sequence goes on along the minus strand of NZ_JADPJG010000012.1, from coordinate 90,749 downwards.
GCAAGGTCGCGCAGCGCGACGGCCGTCTGGTCGAGATGTATCTGTTTGCTGCCGTCGTTTATTTCACCATTTCCTGTGTTGCGTCCTTCGGCGTCCGCCGCCTGCAGTCGCGCATCGCCATCATCCGGTAGAGTTCGTCGAACATGATCGAAATCAGCCACGTCAACAAATGGTACAGCCCGACCTTCCAGGTGCTGACCGACTGCACCACCAGCGTCACCAAGGGCGAGGTGGTCGTGGTCTGCGGTCCCTCGGGCTCGGGCAAGTCGACGCTGATCAAATGCGTCAACGCGCTGGAGCCGTTTCAGGAAGGCGATATCAGCGTCGATGGCACCAAGGTCAACGATCCCAAGACCAATCTGCCGAAGCTGCGTTCGCGGGTCGGCATGGTGTTCCAGCATTTCGAGCTGTTCCCACATCTGAAGATCATCGACAATCTCTGCCTCGCGCAGCAGAAGGTGCTGGGCCGGTCGTCTGACAAGGCGGTGGCAAAAGGCATGCAGCTGCTCGAGCGCGTCGGGCTGAAGGAGCAGGCCGAGAAATTTCCCGCGCAGCTTTCCGGTGGCCAGCAGCAGCGCGTCGCGATTGCGCGCGCGCTCGCCATGGACCCGATCGTCATGCTGTTCGACGAGCCGACCTCGGCGCTCGATCCCGAGATGGTCAGCGAAGTGCTCGACGTCATGGTCGACCTCGCCCATGAGGGGATGACCATGATGGTCGTCACCCACGAGATGGGCTTTGCCCGCAAGGTCGCCAACCGCGTGATCTTCATGGACCGCGGCGAGATCGTCGAGGACGCACCGAAAGAGGACTTCTTCGGCAAGCCCCGCAGCGACCGTGCGCAGAAGTTCTTGTCGAAGATTCTGTCGCATTAACTCTCTCTCGTCATTCCGGGGGACGATGGTCTCCGGGCTCACTCGCTTTGCGAAAGCCCCGGAATGACGGATCGAGGGTTTATCGGGCTCGCCAAATCTCCTATACGGGTGAGTAAATCCACCTCCCTCCCCAGGAGACCTGCCTTGGACTCGATCGCCTACGTCAACGGCTCATTCGTCCCGCTCTCGGAGGCCAAAATCTCGGTGCTCGATCGCGGCTTCCTGTTTGCCGACGGTATCTACGAGGTCTCTGCCGTGCTGGACGGCAAGCTGGTCGACAACGCCTCGCATCTGGCGCGGCTGGAGCGCTCGGTCGGCGAGATCAAGCTGAAGCTGCCGGAGACGGTCGAACGCATCACCGAGATCCAGAAGGAGCTGATCGCGCGCAACAAGGTCGCGAGCGGTCTCGTCTATCTCCAGGTGACGCGCGGCGCCGACAAGGGCCGCGACTTCCCGTTCCCCAAGGGCGAGGTCAAGTCGAGCCTGGTGATGTTCACCTCGGAGAAGGACATCATCGGCTCAGCGGCAGCCAAGACCGGTATCAATGTGATCACGGTGCCCGACATCCGCTGGGAGCGGCGCGACATCAAGAGCGTCGCACTGCTGGCGCAAGTGCTGGCGAAGCAGGCTGCGGCCGAAGCCGGCGCCGGCGAGGCCTGGATGCTGCAAGATGGCTATGTGACCGAAGGCGGCTCGTCCACGGCGTTCATCCTGACCAAGGACGACGTCATCGTCACCAGACAGAATTCCAACGCGATCCTGCCGGGCTGCACGCGCAAGGCCGTGGTGGCGCTCGCCGAAGAGCGCCAGCTCCGAGTCGAAGAGAGGTCCTTCACGGTCGCCGAAGCGCTCGCCGCCAAGGAAGCCTTTGCCACCTCGGCGTCGCTGTTCGTCCAGCCGGTGGTGGCGATCGATGGAAAGAAGGTCGGCGACGGCAAACCCGGCCCGATGGCGACGCGCCTGCGCGAGATCTATGTGGAGTTCGCCAAGGCGACGGCGGTTTAGGCTGTTTTACGAGTCGGATAGGCTTTTCGTTCGGCTACGTATTGCCTTGCCCTTCACCCGGATCGCTACGCGATCCGACCCCTCCCCGCCAAGGAGCGGGGAGAGGTTAAGTGCATCTCGATAGACTGCATTGTTAGGTACGCGTCGCTCTCTCACTCCCTCGCCCCGTTCTTACGGGGAGAGGGTGGGGTGAGGGGCTGCCGCCGCAGAGTTCGAATGACGGGTTAGCCGCTTTGGCTCACGCCACCGACGCCTTCACCTTCACCGGATGCACCGCGCGGAACGCGATCGCCAGCCTGTTCCAGGCATTGATGGCGCCGATCAGCATGGTCAAGTTCACCGTCTCCGCGTCGGAGAACTGCGCGCGGACCTGCGCGTAGACTTCGTCCGGCGCGTGTGTCTCGGTGATCAGCGTCACCGACTCGGTCCAGGCCAGCGCAGCGCGCTCGCGGTCCGTATAGAGCGGGGATTCGCGCCAAGCGTTGAGCAGATAGATGCGCTGCTCGGTCTCGCCGCGCTTGCGGGCGTCCTCGGTGTGCATGTTGATGCAGAAGGCACAGCCGTTGATCTGCGATGCCCGGATTTTGACGAGCTCGCTCAGCGATTTCTCCAGTCCCGTCGACTGGATCTGCTCTTCCAGCGCCATCAGCGCCTTCATCGTGTCGGGGGCGGCCTGGTAGAAATTCATGCGGGGTTTCATGGTCGTTCTCCTTGGTTCAAGTTGGGGTCAGTGGGCTCCGCCGGCCGAGGCCTGGCCGGATTTCTTCAAAAACAGGACGGCGGCGAGCGCCACGATCAGCGCCATGCCGAGTAGATAGAAGGTATCGCTGAAAGCGAGGATATAGGCCTGCTTCTGCACGATATGGCCGATCGCAACGTACGCACGATGCGATGCGTCCGCAGGGTCGAGGACGCCGTGATTGACGAAATATTGAGTGAGCTGTTCGAGCCGCGTCCGCGTCGCCTGTTCGAAGACCGAGACCGACTGCATCAGTACGTTGGAGTGATACTGCTCGCGCTTGGTCAGCAGGGTCTGCAACAGCGCGATGCCGACGGCGCCGCCGAGATTGCGCATCATGTTGAACAGGCCGGAGGCCGAGCCGGCATTCTCGGGCTCGATGCCTGATGTCGCCACGGCTGAGAGCGGCGCCATCACCAGCGCCTGGCCGATCGCACGAACCACGTTGGGCCAAAGCAACTGATCGGCGGCATAGTTGCTGGTCATAGTGATATTCATGAAGTTGGAAGCCGCGAACAGGACGAAGCCGACGCCGATGATGATCCGCGCATCGAAACGCTGCATCAGGCGTGGCACCAGCGGGATCAGCAATAGCTGCGGCAATCCGGTCCATGCCAGCACCATGCCGATCTGCTCGGCATTGTAGCCCTGGATGCGCGCCAGATATTGCGGCAGGATGAACACGGAGCCGTAGAGCGCTACTCCGAGCAGGAAGTTGGCGAGCATGCCGAAGCCGAAATTGCGGCGCACGAGCAGGCGCAGGTTCAGCAGCGGCTTCCTCACCGTGAGCTCGATGATCAGGAAGACGGTCAGCGTCACGGCCGCGATGACCGACAGTTCGACGATGAAGGGTGAGCCGAACCAGTCGTCCTTGTTGCCTTCCTCCAGCACGGTCTGGAGCGCGGACAGGCCGATCGCCATGGTGATGATGCCGGCCCAGTCGCCCTCGCGTAGCAGTGCAAGATTCATGGGCTTGGCGTCGAGCGCGTACCAGAGCATGCCGACCATGATCGCGCCGGGCACGAGATTGACATAGAAGATGTACTGCCAGCCGAAATTTTCGGTGAGATAGCCGCCGATGGTCGGGCCGATCGCGGGTGCGAATGTCGCCGACAGCGCGAACAGCGCAAGGCCGACCGGCTGTTTCGCACGAGGCAAGAGTGTGATGATGAGCGTGAACGCCATCGGAATCAGCACGCCGCCGGTAAAGCCTTGCACCGCCCGCAACACGATCATCTGCGGCAGGTCCTGCGCCAGCGCACAGGCCGCCGACAGGACCAGGAACAGAACCGCGTTGGTGAGGAGATAGATGCGGATCGAAAACACCTGTGCCAGCCAGCCGGACAGTGGGATCACCACGATCTCCGCGATCAGATAGGAGGTCGAGATCCAGCCGCCGTCGTCGATGCCGGCGCCGATCGCGCCCTGGATGTCCGCAAGCGAGGCGTTGACGATCTGGATGTTCAGCACCGCCATGAAGGCGCCGAGCGTCGCGCCGATCACGGCAATCCAGGTTTTTGTGGAGACCGCGGGCGTGGCGGGCGCAGCAGGGGCGGGAATGCTGGCAGTGGAAGCGGCGTTGATGGTCGGGTGGAGCGTGGTCATGGAAGCCTCGTCTCGGTCACGGAGACAGGATGCAGTGGGCGGATCGTTTCGATAATCGAGGAAGCGTGGGAAGGATCGTCCGGCAGGACTTGATAATGCCGCCGGCTTCCTAGACTCAGCCGCCGCTCGGTCGTGCCGCGTTGTCGGCGACGCGCTTGGCGCTCTCGCGCTCGGCCAGCACCGCCTGTTTGGTGTCGACGGTCGGCACCGCGGACATGCCCGGCCGCAACAGCCCGGTCAGGCTGCGGTCGTCGAGCACGATCTTCACCGGCACACGTTGCACGATCTTGGTGAAATTGCCGGTGGCGTTGTCCGGCGGCAGCAGGGCGAATTCGAGCCCGCTCGCCGGCGACAGGCTGTCGACATGGCCGCGCAGCGGCTGGTTCCGAAAACTGTCGACGTGCAGCTTGACCGGTTGGCCGGCGCGAACATGCGTGAGCTGCGTCTCCTTGAAATTGGCGACGACATAGACCGCATCGAGCGGCACCACCGCCATCAATTGCGTGCCGGCTTGCACGAACTGCCCCACGCGCAGCGAGCGGGCGCCGACCGTGCCGTCGACCGGCGCGGTGATCTCGGTGTAGGAGAGATTCAGCGTCGCCTGCTCCGCGACGGCGCGGGCGTGCTCGAGCTGGGCTGTGGCCTGGGCGCGCTGGGTGGTGAGCACGTCGACCTTGCGCTGTGCGGCCACGAGGCCCGACTTCGTGTGTTGCAATTGCGCGTTGCTGGCGCGCAGCGCTGCATCGGTCTGCTGCGCGCGCTGGATCGTGCCGGAGCCCGACTTCATGAGGTCGTCGTAGCGCGCGCGCTCCTCCTGCGCGAATTTCAGATTGGCGTCCGCCGCGGTAATGTCGGCCGTGCTTTGCTCGATGATCGGCTGCTGGAGTTCAAGCTGCGCATCGAGGTTGCGCACCGAGGCTTCTGCGGCGGCGACATCGGCGCGGGCCTGGTCGAGCGCCGCCTTGAGGTCGCGGTCGTCGATCTTCGCCAACACCTGGCCCGCTTTGACCCTTTCGTTGTCGCTGACCAGCACCTTGGCGATGTAGCCCGAGACTTTTGGTGCGATGATCGTGGAGTCGGCCTTCACATAGGCGTCGTCGGTGGTCTCGAGGTAGCGGCCGATGGTCCAATAGTCGTGTCCCCAATAGACAATCGTTGCCGTGCCCGCGAGGAGCGCGAGCACCAAAGCTGCGCGCCGGACCATCTTCCGCCTCGGCACAGGCGGCGACGATTTTTTATAATCTTGAGTTATTTCAGTCGCTTGCTGGAATTTTTCGGTGCGGGGCATCTCGGACATGGCGGTCTCCTATCGGCTGGTCGAGACTATCGGTCTTTCTGGTTCGTGCGATAATCGGCGAAATGCTGAAAGGATTATCCGCTGGCAGTGGATAGTCAGGGGCACCTCGCCTTGGCGTGTAGGACTACCGAACCAGAGGTGTGACCGCCCCAGAGCGATTGCCGCGTCCGTCGAGCGATTGCTGCTAACGCATGCGCCATGCCCGCATGGGAGATGATCTGATGGATAATCCGAGGGAATTTCTTGCGATTATCGATCAAGAGCGGATAATCAGGCGGCATGGACCGATTGACAAGCCTTGAAGTCTTCAGCCGGGTGGTCGAGACCGGCGGCTTCTCCGCAGCAGCCCGCAAGCTCAACATGTCGACCACCATGGTGAGCAATCACGTCCAGGCGCTGGAAGATCGGCTCGGGGTGAGGCTGCTTCAGCGCACCACCCGCAAGGTCAACCTCACCGAAATCGGCAGGGCCTACTACGACCGCTGCATCCAGATACTCGCCGATATCGAACAGGCCGACGATATCGCGAGCGAATTGCAGTCGGTGCCCCGCGGCACGCTACGGATCCACGTCGCCACGCACATGGTGCCGTTCGTCGTGCCCGTGGTGACGAAGCTCCTGTCGACCTATTCGGAGCTCAAGATCGATCTGCGCATGGGCGAAGCCGAAATCGACCTCATCGAAGAAGGCTATGACGTTGCCCTGCGCATGACCGCGCCGCCGGATTCGAGCCTGATCGTCCGCAGCCTCGCCACCTGGCGCCACGTGCTGTGCTGCTCGCACGATTATCTCCAAAGGCATGGTCGCGTGCAGAAGCTCGATGAACTCGCCGCGCACAATTGCGCCCGTCACTTGAATTACCCGTTCGGGGACGATTGGCGCTTCTTCGATCGCAAGGGTACGCCGGCATCGGTGCGAATTTCCGGCAGCTTCATCACCAACAGCGGCGAGGCCTTGCGGAAGGTGGCGCTGGAAGGCGCTGCCGTCTGCCTGATGGCGGGTTTCCTCGTCCAGGACGATCTCGAAGCCGGTCACCTCGTTCGCCTCCTGCCGGAATATCGTCCCGTCGAGATGTCGATGAACGCGGTCTATCCGCACCGGCATCATCTGTCGGCAAAGGTCAGGACCTTCATCGACATGCTCGTGCATCATAGCGCCGAGCAGCAAAAGCTGATCAATCCGTATTCATGATCGGGACGGCGCCGGCAGCCGGCCGAACACGTTTTCAAGCGCCATCCCGATCGCAAGCAAGCGGCGATCGCTGCCTGCGGGACCATCCAGCTCGAGCCCGACCGGCATTTTGCTGGCCGCGCCGAGCGCAATCGGGATCTGGATGCCGGGAATGCCGGCATTGCTGCCGGGATCGGTGTTCTGGATGAATAGGCCGAAATTGACGAGGCTGCTGGAGTCGGGATTGGACGCGATCGCGACGTGCGGCGTGGTCGGAAAGGCAATGGCGTCGAGCCGGTTATCGGCAAAGGTCCTGCCGTAGAGCGCCTGCAGGGCGGGACGCGCGGACCGGATGGCGGCGCTATAGATCGGCTCGGCATCGACCAGCGTATTGTCGGGACCAGGCAGTTTGCGTGGGATCACCAGGCCGTCATAGGTGCCCTTGACGTCGGGGCTCGCGATCTCCTGCGCCAGTGCTTCGATGGTAATGCCGGTGCCGGTGTGTGCGAGATAGGCCACCATGTCGTCATAGGCCTCGTACAGCGCGACGGGAAAGCCGACCTGGCCGTTGAGCTCGGCCAGTTGCGCCATCTCGATCTCGATCAGCGCAACGCCTTGCGCTTTCATCTGCGTGACCGCGGCGTGGAAGGCGGCCTCGGTGTCCGCATCGAGATGAGTCAGCATTGTCTTCACGATGCCGATGCGGACTCGCTTCAGATCGGCTGGCGCAACCGCCTCTCCGCCCGCAATGACGCGGTCGAGCAGTTCGACATCCGCCATGGTCGCGGCCATCGGGCCCGCGGTGTCGCGGGTGTGCGAGATCGGCGCGATACCTTGTTGCGGATAACGGCCGATAGTCGGGCGCAGCGAGGCGCATCCATTCAGCGCGGCAGGTACACGGACCGATCCGCCAGTGTCGGTGCCGAGCCCGCCCGCAACGATTCGTGCGCCGATCGCGGCGCCCGTGCCTGACGAGGAGCCGCCTGCGATCAGGGCGCGGTCGTAGGCATTGCGCACGCCGAAATCTGGGCCGGTCTTGAATGCGGTGTTGTAGCCGGAGATGCCAAAGGCCAGCTCGTGCATGCTGGTCTTGCCGATGATGACCGCGCCTGCGGCGCGCAGTTTTGCGGCAACCGGCGCGTCCGCCTTTGGGACATAATCCTTCAGTGCGGGCGTGCCGGCGCTGCACGGTAGTCCCGCGACTTCGATGTTGTCCTTGATCACGATGGGCACGCCGCCGAGCGGTTTTGTCCTGTCGCCCGCAGCGTCGAATGCGGCCGCGGCCTTCAGGGCGCCGGCCTCGTCCAGGGTGACGAAGGCGTTGAGGTCGGCATTGGCTTTGGCGCGGGCAATCGCTTCCATGGCGAGCGAGTTGCTCGTGACTTTTCCGGCGCGGAGGTCGGCTACGGCCTGGGTCAGGGTCAACTGATCGAAATCCATGATGCGTCACCTGATTGCAGTGGCGCCGACAGGGCGCCATCTCAAGTCCCGAGGCTGAGGCCTCACCGGCGTCGCGTCAACGGTGGGCATGCATCTTTTGCGTGACCGATGTTGTCAAATTCGTAAGTAACCGCTCGACCTCGGGCTTCACCTTGGCGATTGCGGTGTCCTTCACTGGTCCGTAGCCACGGATATCCATCGGCGCTTTTGCGATGGCGACGAGGTTGGGCAAACGCGCTGCGTCGAGTTGGCCGAGTATGCGTTCGATCACGCCTTCGTACCAGGTGATCAGCTCTCGTTCCGCGCGCCGTTCGGCGGAGTAGCCGAACGGATCGAACGGCGTTCCGCGCAATCGCTTCAGCCGCGCCAGCACGGAAAGCGGCATCTGGATCCACTGGCCGAAGGCGCGCTTGCGCGGCCGGCCGCGGGCGTCGTGTTCGGAGGGCAGGAAGGGCGGAGCAAGATGGTACGCGATACTGAAGCCATCATCGAATTCGCGCTTCAGCTCGTCGAGGAAACCACTCTGCATGTGCAGGCGCGCCACCTCGTATTCGTCCTTGTACGCCATGAACTTGAACAGCGCGCGCGCGACCGTCTCGGTCAACCCCTCGCTATTCAGGCTGGCTTCGGCTTTGCGAACCCTTGCAACGAGGGCTCGATAACGCGTCGCATAGGTGCGGTCCTGATAGCCCGTGAGGAAATCGGCGCGGCGGTCGATGAGCTGGTCGAGCGTTTCGGCCTTGACCTCGTCCTTGGGCGCCTCGTCCGTCTTCGGCAGAAAGTCCGGATCGGCGGCCGCAATCCGGCCCCAGGCAAAAGCCTGCTTGTTGCGCTCGACCGCGACGCCGTTGAGCTCGATCGCGCGCAGCAGCGCCGGAAGCGAGACCGGCACCAGCCCGCGCTGCCAGGCGAAGCCGAGCATGATGATGTTGGCATAGACGGCATCGCCGAGCAGGCGCTCGGCCAGCGCGTTGGCGTCGATAGTGTCGAGATTGCGGTCGCCGATCACCCGGCCGATCGCACGCAGCCGGGCGGGCGAGGCGAGATCGGCATCGCGGAAACGGACAACGTCCCCGGTCGGCATCTCCGCGGTGTTGACCGCGGCGCGCGTGCCTTTCCGATAGGTGCCGGATGCCTTTGGCGAGGAGCTGACCACGAGGTCGCAGCCGATCAGTGCGTCGGCCGCGCCCTGGTCGATGCGGGCCTGATGCAGCGCGTCGGGCGACGCAGCAAGCCGGATGTAGCTCAGCACGGGCCCAAACTTCTGCGCAAAGCCGGTGAAATCGAGGACCGAGACGCCGCAGCGCTCTAGATGCGCGGCCATTCCAATCAGCGCGCCGACCGTGATCACGCCGGTGCCGCCGACGCCGGTGACGAGCAGATCGTACGGACGGTCGAGCGTCGCGGGCGTGGGCAGGGGAAGCGCGGCCGCGTGACCGACCACGTCGATCTGGCTCGTGCCCTTCTTTCGGCGCATCGCGCCCTCAACGGTGACGAAGCTCGGGCAAAACCCGTTGAGGCAGGAAAAGTCCTTGTTGCAGGATGAGAGGTTGATCCGACGCTTGCGGCCGAACGGCGTCTCCTTGGGCTCGACGCTGAGACAGTTGGATTCGACCGAGCAGTCGCCGCAGCCTTCGCAGACGAGATCGTTGATATAGGCAAAGCGTTTGGGGTCGGCCATCTCGCCACGCTTGCGCCGACGACGCTTCTCTGTCGCGCAGGTCTGCTGATAGATCAGCACCGATACGCCGGAGATGTCGCGCAGCTCGCGCTGCACGCTGTCCATCTCCTCGCGCGGATGGATGGACACGCCGACCGGCAGGTCCCCTGGCGAGAATTGCGAGGGATCGTCCGACACCAGCGCGATGCGCGCAACGCCCTCGGCGCGGACGCTGTGCGCGATGGCGTGCACGCTGATCGGGCCGTCGACCGGCTGGCCGCCGGTCATCGCGACGGCGTCGTTGAACAGGATCTTGTAGGTGATGTTGGTCTTGGCCGCGATCGCCTGCCGGATCGCCATCGAGCCCGAATGATAATAGGTACCTTCGCCGAGATTCTGGAAGATGTGCTTGTTGCCGGTGAAGCGTGACGAGGCCGCCCAGTTCACGCCTTCGCCGCCCATCTGGATCAGCGATGACGTCTCGCGGTCCATCCAGCTCGCCATGAAATGGCAGCCGATGCCGGCCAGCGCCTTGGAGCCCTCGGGCACTTTGGTCGATGTGTTGTGCGGGCAACCGGAACAGAAATAGGGCGTGCGCGTCGCGCCCGCGACATTGATCGTGCGCTCGGCTTCCGGCAGCAGGGCGGCCGTGCGTGCGGCGAGATTGAGGCCCGGAAACATCGGATCGAGCCGCCGCGCCAACACGGATGCGAGCGCGCGCGGCGACAATTCGCCGATCCAGGAGATCAGCCGTGCCCCTCGCTCGTCGTGCTTGCCGACCATGCGCACGGGCTTGGCGCCGGGATAGTCGTAAAAATATTCCTTGAACTGGCTCTCGATGATGCCGCGCTTCTCCTCGACCACGAGGATCTCGCGCTTGCCCTTCACGAACGCCATCGCGTCATGCAGCGCCAGCGGCCAGACCATGCCGACCTTGTAGATGTCGATGCCGATGCTGCGGCACGCCGCCTCATCGAGGCCGATCAGCCGCAGCGCCTCCATCAAATCGAGATGCGCCTTGCCTGTGGTGACGATGCCGTAAGTGGCACCCGGAATCTCGTAGATGTGGCGATCGATCGGATTGGCCTTTGCGAAGGCGTAGACCGCGTGCTTCTTGGCTTCCAGCCTCTCCTCGATCTGCGGACCCGGCAGATCGGGCCAGCGATAGTGCAGGCCGCCTGGCGGCGGCGTGAAGTCGGGCGCGCGGAAGGCGCGCGGCGGGCGCAGCGCGACGGATGCACCGGATTCCACGATCTCGGAGATCGCCTTGAAGCCGACCCACATGCCGGAGAAGCGGCTCAGCGCGTAGCCATACTCGCCGAATTCGAGATATTCGCTGACGCTCGCCGGATGCAGCGTCGGCATGAACCAGCTCATGAAGGCGACGTCGGACTGGTGTGGCATCGAGGACGAGACGCAGCCATGATCGTCGCCGGCGACCACCAGAACTCCGCCATGCGGCGAGGAACCGTAGGCGTTGCCGTGCTTCAGCGCATCGCCGGAGCGGTCGACGCCGGGGCCTTTGCCGTACCAGAGCCCGAACACGCCATCGACCTCGCGATCGCCTTGCGTCTCGACCTGCTGCGAACCGAGGACCGCGGTGGCTGCGAGGTCCTCGTTCACTGCGGGGAGGAATTCGATGCGGTCCCGCTTGAGCCGCTCTTTGACGCGCCACAGCTCGAGGTCGATGCCGCCAAGTGGCGACCCGCGATAGCCGGAGATGAAGCCTGCCGTGTTGAGTCCGCTGCCGCGGTCACGCCTGGCTTGGTCGAGCGCGATGCGGACGATGGCCTGCGTGCCCGTGAGGAAGACGCGCCCCTCCTCGCGATCGTAGCGGTCGGAGAGCTCGTAGGCGTCGAGTGATGGTATGGCGTCCATGGCGGGCCTCTCGCGGCATCCGTGCCGGATAGGCGAAGGGTAGGCCGGGGCGACTGGTAGGTCTTACCTATTGTACCTCGCAGCATACGAATTCTGGTAGAATTATCCGATATGGGCTAGAATTTGGCAAAGTGATCCAGTTTGGCAGTCATCATGATGGAAGACCACGACGCGCGGATTCTCGCGCATCTCCAGAAGGACGGCCGCGCCACCAATCAGCAACTCGCGGACGAGGTCGGCATGTCCACTTCGGCCTGCTGGCGCCGGGTGCGCGCGCTGGAGGAGAGCGGTGTCATCCAGGGCTATGCAGCCCTCATCGCGCGCGAGCAAGCGGGCTTTGCGATGTCCGCGATCCTCCACGTCTCGTTGGAACGGCACGATGCAAAATTCGTTGACGAGTTCGTCGCCCGAGTGACGACGCGGCGTGAGGTGTTGGAGTGCTTTGCCACGACTGGCGATGCCGATTACCATTTGCGCGTCGTCGTGCAGGACATGGCCGCCTACAACAGATTCCTCGACGAGTTCATGTTCCGCATTCCCGGCATCCGCTATGTGAGAAGCAACGTGGTGCTGAAGGAAATCAAGACGAGCGTGGCTCTGCCGTTTTGAGGCAACTTCATCCGCGAGCCGTGGCTCACACCGCCGTTGCCCGATTCCGCCGGAGCAGTTGCCGCAGCGACAACGCATGCAACAGGATCGAACTTGGCACCACGAAGGCAGGGGTCAGCACGTTTGGAAAGGTGTCTACGGCCATGCTCGGGCCATCCGGAACGATGAGTTGGAACGGGCCCGGCGACATGATCATTCCCAAGGCGATCGCGACGGCGAAATCCGCGAGGCCGAAGATGTTCCAGAGGATCGCCCCCTTCCGCCCCTCGATCGTTCCGGTTGCGAGCGCGATCGCCGCCGGCACGGCGAACAGGCCGGTCAGCACATCGCCGGTTCCTGCCGGCAACGCCCATAGGCCCGGCAGCGCTCCTTGCAGCCAGTAAGCAAGCCATTGGCTGCCAAAGATGCGATAAAGCTGAAGCGCGATGAGCCAAGTCGGCGGCATTGCGTCCAGCAACTGTCCGACCCGCTTCGACCATAGCAACAGCGGACCACCGACGATCACCGGCAGCAGCATCGCCGCCGGAAGCAGCGGCAGGGGGAAGGCACCCGTGCGGAATGCGCCGTTGATGGCTGCCGTCCATGCGACGGCGGCCCAAAGTGTGAAAGCGATCATGACGACCAACCAGGTCGCTCGGCGTTGTCTTGGTGTCAGCTCGGTGTTTTCGAGGCCGAGCCACAAGCCCAGCGCAATGAGCCCATAGGCCATCAGCCGAACGCCAAGAGCCGGAAAGCCGCTTTCCGGAAGTACGGGCAGCGCGTAGATCAACAAGGTCCACAGCATCGTGAATGGAACGGTCCACGTCAGGCTGAGCCAGACGGGATGTGGGGCAGTCACGGCAGCGGAAACAGTATCGGTATTCATCAGCATTCCCCGATGTGGAATCCGGTCCCCTCGCAGCGTCACATTGTTTTTTCCTCAGCTCCGGCCCTCGACAAAATCATGAAGGCAAGGACGTGGCTGACGAGCAGCAGGGGCACATAGAGGGCCGGAATATAAATGCCGGCGCCGAAAAGGCCGGGGTCCGGGATCTTCGTCACGCCCAGGTAGTACGCATTCAGGAGATCCAGCGTACCCCAGACGTTGAATATCCAAGCGATCGGAATGGCGATCGACCATTGCAACGACAGTGCTGCCATCGACAGGAGCGCGAGAACAGCGGCGATGAGATCGCCCCATCCGACCTGGCTGGCGAAATTAGAACTCAACTCCGAAGAGACGAATCCGGCGACCATGAAGTTCATGCCAAAGAACCTGAACGCATGGAAAGCTGCGAGAAGTCTCAGGGCGTCATAACGCGGCATTGTGCGGACCGCCGGCCAAACGTAGACGGCGGCCACCACCGAGCTTGTCAGGAAGGCTCCGATGACGCTCAGGACGAACGGAAGGTTGAAGCTCGGTGGCACGTTCAGATTTCCTTGTGATTGACCATCCGGTCGGGCAAGGTCGAAGCCCTTCGATTTGCGCGACGTCGGCGGCGCTCAGGGTGTGGCCATGAGCAAGCGGAGCGGCATAAGCGGACCGATTGCGGTGTACTCGTGGTCGATGAGATTCTGCCTGGCCAGCGGCAGGCCCTCCATGATCGCCTGTCCGTCGGCGACATCCTTGACATCCAGCAGGAAGACGGCTCCGCGCCCATCGGATCGCGAATACCATTCGCGAATTTTTCCGCCGAGATAGAGCTGCACCGTCTGCCTGATTTCATCGGGCATGACGGCCATGACCTGTTCGCGCGTGACGCCGGCCTTGACGGTCAGGATGACCATAACGCCGGTTGTCGGTGAAGTGGCTTGTGTTTGGGCAAGGGACGGATCGGCCATGGACGTAGCGCCTGTCAGTGTGAGGGTGAGTGCCAAGATGAGGTTACGGATTGCCTTCATCGGTTTCGTCTCTCCGGTGCGGCTTCATTTGCAATTTGGATCTAAGGCCGCTTTCCGTGGGCGACTATTCGCGATAATGTTGATGGGCCATGAAGCAGAACTTCACAGTCAGGCACGGAGCGCTCGACGGCGTCGAGGCGTTTCTGAGTGTCGCCCAGCACCGCAGTTTCCGCCGGGCTGCGGCTGAACTCGGGGTAACGCCGTCGGCGATCAGTCAGGCGATACGAGCCATCGAGGCGCGCGTCGGTGCCGTGCTCTTCCTCCGCACGACCCGCAGCGTCGGTCTGACCGATGCCGGCGAAAGGTTTTTTGCGCGCGCAAGGCCTGCCTTCGAAGAGCTCATCGCGGCCAGTGGTGCCGCGCGTGAACTCGGACAGCGACCGGCCGGGCTCCTGCGTCTCACCGTGCCGCGCTCGGTCGTGCCGATCCTGCTGGAGCCGCTCATCGCGTCGTTCTGCCGGGCATTTCCCGAGATCGAGGTGGAGCTTGCGGCAAGCGAAGAATTGGTCGACCTCGCAGCCGGAGGTTTTGATGCTGGCATCAGGATGGGCCAGTTCATAACCCCTGACATGGTCGCGGTGCGTCTGACGAAGCCATTACCATTCGTCATCGTCGCTAGCCCGGCTTACCTCGCGCGCCGCGGCCGGCCCGAGCGCCTGAACGATTTGCGTGAGCACGCGTGCTTGAGATTGCGACGATCGAACGGTGCGCTCGCCGCGTGGTCGCTCAACGACAACGGTCGTCCGATCGAGATTGCGGTTTCGGGGCCTTTTATCGCCAACGACTTTCCCACGATGCTCGGAGCCGCCGTCGAAGGCGTGGGACTTGCGCAAGTGCCTGGGCCGCTGGCCACAGACGCCGTGAAAACGGGAAAACTCGTCCCCGTGCTGAAGCAATTCGTGCCGATGACCCCGGGTGTGTTTCTCTATTATCCCGGCCATCGACAAATCATGCCGAAGTTGCGAGCCTTCATCGAGCACGTGAAGGGCCGCTCAGGGGGGACGGGCTGATCTGAATACGGACTTCTGCTCCCTGAGTGGGCGCAGAAGATCCTGCGACATCGCGCAATGCGACTACCGCTGCTCCCGCACGAACCGGTTGCGCAGCGTCCCGACGCCGGTGATGTCGATCTCCACGACGTCGCCGTGCCTGATATCGGGCGAGGCGCCGTCCGTGCCCATCCAGATCACGTCGCCCGGCCACAGCGTAAAGTATTTCGTGAGCTCAACCAGGAACACCGCCACGCCAAAGATCATGTCATTGGTGTGGAAACGGTTGGTCTCCTTGCCATTGACCCGAACGACGGTTTCCATTCTCGCGAGATCGGCCTCGGTCTCGATCCATGGGCCCATCGGCTTGAACGTATCGGCATTCTTCGAGCGCCACAGGCTGCGGTCGGCCTTCTGCCAGCTTCGCTCGCTGACGTCGTTGCCGATGGTGTAGCCGAACACGCAATCCATCGCGTTCTGTTTGGTGAGATGCTTCACCTTCTTGCCGATGACGACGACGAGCTCCCCCTCATAGTGGATCTTGTCCGTCGCAAGGGACGGAATCACGACCTCCTCGCCATGGGCGATCAGCGCGTTCTGGGCGCGATAGCCGATCTCGGGCCGATCAGGCACGGCAGGCACCTCGCCGCGCTTGTCGGCGGCTTCCTTCAGGTGCTTGAGGTAGTTCAAGCCGACGCAATAGAAGGTGCGCGGAATCAGCGGCAGCTCGATCTTGACGTCGCTGAGCGGATGCGTGCGCGAGGTGCGCTGCCATTCGCCGAAAGGATCGCCGTCGACCGCAATCACCTGGTCGCCTTCGATGATCCCCCAGGACGTCTTGTCCGAGGCGGTAAATTTCAGCCAGCGCATAGTGTGTCCTCGTTGTTATTCCGCGGCGTCGCGCGGCTGTGACTTCCACGCACCGGCGGCCGGTCGCTGCAGCCCGAGATTCTCCCGCAGCGTCTTGCCGCGATACTCCGTCTGGAACAAGCCGCGGCGCTGCAACTCCGGCACGACATGTTGGACGAAGTCGGCATAGGAGCCGGGCACATAGGTCGCGGCGATGACAAAACCGTCGCAACCGCGCTCGACGAACATTTCTTCGAGCTTGTCCGCGACTTCCTTGGGGCCGCCGACCATCGCATCCTGCACCTGGCCGCGGCCGGAGAAGGTAACGAAGTCGCGCGCGCTCGGATTGCTCTTGCCCGAATTCCTGAGGACACCATCGCGAATGCCCAGAATGCCCTGCATGCTCTTCAACTCGTCCGTCGTCAGCGGCTCGTCGATATCCTTGGAGGCGAAATCGTAATTCAGTGCTTCCGCCAGCAGCGACAGCGCGTCGATCTGCAGCGGCAGCTTGTTGATCAGCGCCATCTTGTCCTCTGCCTCGGCCTTGGTCGCGGCGCAGACCGGCGTCGTCAAATTGCAAAGGCGCATCTGATCGGGATCGCGGCCGGCTTTCGCGGCCTCGTTGCGCACGGCCGCATAGCCTTCCTTGGCGCCGGCGAGGTTGCGCGCGGCGGTGAAGATCACCTCGCCCCATCGTCCTGCAAAGCGCTGGCCGCGGCCGGACGCGCCGGCCTGGATGATCACGGGATGGCCCTGGTCCGAGCGCGGCACGGTGAAGGGACCACGGGACTTGAATGCCGGTCCCTTGTGATCGAGCCGCTTCACCTTGCTGGGATCGGCAAACCGGCCGCTTCTCTTGTCCATGATGAGTGCGCCGTCCTCCCAGGTATCCCAATGGCCGAGCACGACCTCCATGAATTCGTCGGCGCGGTCGTAGCGGGAGTCGTGTTCGGGATGGGAATCCCGGCCCATGTTGAGGGCCTCGCCGTCATTGAGCGACGTCACGACGTTCCAGCCGGCACGACCGCCCGACATCAAATCGAGCGTTGCGAAGCGGCGGGCGACGTCGAAGGGTTCGTAATAGGTAGTCGAGCAGGTTGCCCCGAGGCCGAGCTTCTCGGTGACCAGGCCCATCGTGGTCAGCACGATCAGCGGGTCCATCTTCACACAGCGGATGCCGTATTCGACGGTGTGGGCGTGGTCGTTGCCATAGCGGTCCGGCATCGCCAGCCGGTCGTCGAAGAAGGCCATGTGGAACTTGCCGGCTTCGAGGATCCTGGCGATCTGCTGATAGTAGTCGGCCGACATCGAATCGTCGCGCGAGTCCGGATGCCGCCACGAGCTCGGTAAATTCGTGCAATTCTGCGCCTGGAGGAAGCCGACCAGTACCATCTGCCGCGTCATGCTGCTGTTCTCCAAAATTCCGTCAGGCCAGATTGAGGACCGTATCGAGCCTGTACTCGCGGGCCAGCGCGCGCAGTTTTTCCCAGGTCGCATCCTCGATCTCAATGCCGTCGCGCAGGCGCTGCTGCTCACGCATGCCTTCGATCTCGCCGGGATAGAACACGCCCTTGCTGCCCTCGGACAACGGCGTCGATTTCAGATAGCGCGCGAATTCCGCGACCTCGTGCTTGAAATCTTTCAGCGGGCGGAACGCGGCGACGTTGAACACCGCCATGAAGCAGCCGTCATTGTGCCGCCCCGTGGGCTCGACGCCGAAGCCGAGGCCGGTGAGCAGGCCGCACAGCACCTCGACCATGGCGGCGAGCCCGCTGCCCTTGTAGCCCTCGGTGCCACCGAGCGGCAGCAGCGCGCCGCCTTTCCGGTATTGGGTCGGGTCGGTGGTGTGCCGTCCTTCGGCATCGATGATCCAGCCCGTCGGAATCTCCTCGCTGCGGGCGACGGCAAGCTGGATCTTGCCGGCCGCCACCGCCGAGGTCGCCATGTCCAGGTAGAAGGGCGCATCGAGATCGGACGGCACCGCGATCGAGATCGGATTGGTGCCGAGGCGGGCTTCCTTGCCGCCGAACGGTGCCACGTGTTTCGGTGAACGGCCGGAGTCCGCGGTTGCAATCCCGATCATGCCTTCGCGCATCGCCATCAGCGGATAGGCTGCGAGGCGGCCGACATGGCTCTGGCGGAACACGGTGCAGGCGGCGACGTTCGCCGTCTTCGCCTTCTCGATCGTCAGCGCCATCGCCTTGGCGTTGACGTGGAAGCCGAAACCCCAATGGCCGTCGATCACGGTCGTTGTCGGCGATTCCTGGACGATGCTCCATTTGGCGCCGGGCACGATGTGGCCAGCCTTGATCCGGTCGATGTAAGTGGGAACAGCGATCACGCCGTGGGAATCGTGGCCGGCGAGATTGGCGTTGACGCAGCCGGTTGCGACCGCGTCAGCCTCTTCCTCCGAGGTGCCCGCGGCGCGGAGCAGTGCGGCGCTGATGCGCGTGAGGCGGTCGGCCCTAACGATCGGCATGGCGTTCCCTCGGCTTGGTGCCCTTAACGGGCTGCTTGTTCGGTGCCATCGTCTCAAAGCGCGGCTGCGATATCAATCTCCCGTAAACCAATACAGGGCTGCAAATTCGGAGAGAGAACGCGCCTTTGGTCGAAGGTGCCATCCCGCCGAGCGGGATTCCGGACAGTTTCGCGCCGGTTGTTCGCAGCTCGTTCACTTTGATTGACGGTTTGCGGGGCGCAATAACGACCACTTAGGTGATCGCCATTCATAACGTCATCCGGGAGAAATAGGCAGAAATGCCCGGGAGTTAAGATCGTGCCGACGACACTCGCGCGCACCTTTGCGGCGTTGAGCGCCATCAACGAAGCGATTCTCTACGCGAAATCGCCGGACGAACTGTATCAGAAGGTTTGCGACGCCGGGTTTTCGAGCGGGGACTTTTTGGCCGTTGCCGTGTTCCTGACGGGACCGGATGGCGGCCGGCTTCGGTTCGCGGCCGGCTGCGGCGACGACATCGTGCGGCTGCGCGCGATCGAGATCACCACGGACGCGGGCACACCCGAAGGATCGGGCGTCGGCGGCGAAGCGTTTCGCGATCAGAAGCTCTGCGTCAGCAACGATTTCCTGAATGATCCCCGCTCGCTGGCTTGGCGCGAGGGCGCAGTCAGGGCGGGCGTCGGCGCGGCTGCGGCGCTGCCGCTGATCTGCAGCGGGCGCAGTATCGGCGTATTGTACATCACGCGGTCAGAGGCTGGCTCCCTCACCAAGGAGATGGTCTCGCTGTTCGAGCGGATGTCGGCCAATATCTCCCATGCGCTGGAGAATTTCGCGAGGGAGAGAGCGCGCCTGGATGGCGAGCGGGCAGTGCGGCGGCTCAACCGCATGTTCGGCGCGCTGAGCGCGACGAATGAAGCAATCCTGCACGCTAGCACTGAGTTGGATTTGTATCAGCGGGTCTGCGACGCATCCGTCTATAGCGGCAAGTCGCTCGCCACTTTCGTTCTGCTGCGCGAGGCGAATTCCCATTGGCTGACGCCTGTGGCCGCGACGGGACAAAACCTCGATCTGATCAGGCAGTCGCGATATTCGATCGATCCGGAGAGCGCTTATGGCAAGGGCATCTCCGGCCAGGTGTTCCGGACGCAGAAAGCGATCGTCGAGGAAGACCTCCTCAGTCGTACCAAGGGGACAACCTGGGAGCAGACCAACGTCAATGCCGGCGCCGTCGCCTGCGTGGCCGCTCCGTTGATCAAGCGAGGAAGCAGCGTCGGCGTGCTGTTCTTCTTCGTCAGCAAATCCTGGGCCAGGGACGAGGGCGTTGTCGCCCTCTTGCTGCGCATGACCGAAAACGTGTGCTTCGCGCTCGAGAATTTTGATCGTGACCAGGAAAGGTCGCAGATCGCCCTGGAGGAGGATCGGCTGGCGCGGATGTACGCTGCGCTAAGCGCAACGAACGAAGCCATCCTGCGGGCCAAGTCGCGCAGCGAACTGCTCGATCTGGTTTGCGAAGCCACCGTGCAGGGCGCGAAGTTTGCCTCGACCTCGATTGCGCTGCTCGACAAGGGCGCCGGGGTGCTCCGCGTCGTCGCATCCTTTGGGCCGAACGCGGACGAGGTACGAACCTTCAGGTTCGCAGTCAGCGACAAGGTGCCGGAGGGACGGGGGCTGACCGGGACCGCATTCCGGACCCTGCAGCCATGCATCAGCAACGATGTCCTGACAGACGACCGCATCAAGCCCTGGCAAGCCAGCGCGCGCCGCAACGGCATCGCGTCGTCCGCCGCACTGCCTCTCTTCAATGGCGACCGGGTGGAAGGCGTTTTCCTGTTCAATTCGCCGGAGCGCGGCACCTTCACGCCGGAATTCGTAGAACTGCTGCGCAAGCTCCAGGCCAATGTCGCCTTCGCGCTGGAGAATTTCGACCGCGCCGACGAGAAGGCCCGGGCCGACAAGCAGCGCAATCGCCTGAGCGGCATGTTCGAGGCGCTGAGCGCCACCAACGAAGCCATCATGCGTGCCAAGACGCGCGAGGAGCTGTTCGAGGTGGCGTGCCAGGCGGCCGTGCTCGGCGGCCTGTTCGCCTCGGCGACGATTGCGATCGTGGATCCGAAACGGGAATTCGTTCACGTCGTCGCGGCGAAAGGGCGCAAGCACGGAGAGATGTGCGGCCGGATCAGCGCGATTTCAGCCGACCACCCCGAGGGTCAGGGAATCATCGGGACATCGCTGCGGTCGCTGCGGCCCTGCGTGATCAACGACTATCTGAACGACCCGCGGTCCGAGCATTGGCGCACCAAGGCGATCGAGGATGGCACGAATGCGGCCGCGAGCTTCCCGCTGCTGCGCGCCGGTCGCGAGCCCGCAGGCGTCCTGCTTTTTCTGGCCCCGGAGCAAGACACGTTCACGCCCGACCTCGTCGAGCTGCTCGAACGCCTGGCCGAGAACGTGTCGTTCGCGCTCGACAATTTCGAGCGCGCCGAGGAAAAGGCCCGCACCGAGGCGCAGAAGGAGCGCCTGACGCGCATGTTCGCGGCGCTGAGCGCGACCAACGAGGCGATCATGCGGGCGAAGTCCCGCGCAGAGTTGTTCGATCTCGTCTGCCTCGCGGCGTCGAACGGCGCCAAGTTCACCTCGACAACTGTCGCGCTCGCCAAAGCCGGCAGCGATCAGCTCGAGATCGTGGCCTCGGCAGGACCGTCCGCCGAAACCACGCGTAACGTCCGTCTTTCCGTCGACCCCGATCGTCCCGAGGGCCGCGGGATGAGCGGCACGGCGTTCCGCACCCGCCAACCCTGCATCAGCAACGACTATCTCAACGACGATCGCGTCCGCGCTTTCCACGCCGTCGTCCGCGGCGATGGCGCACGGTCGGGAGCGGCGTTCCCGCTGGTTACGCACGACCATGCTGTCGGCGTCATGATCTATATGTCGACCGAGCCGGATACCTTTACGGGCGAGTTCGCGGAATTGTTGCAGCGTCTCGCCGACAACGTCTCCTTCGCGATGGAGAATTTCGATCGGGCCGACGAGAAGAACAAGGCGGACGAGCGGATCGAGTACCTCGCCTCGCATGACAGCCTGACCAACCTGCCGAACCGCGAGACCTTCAACGCCCTGCTGCGCGAGGCGATCGACGCGGCACAGCGCCACGACCACCGTTTTGCGGTGCTGTTCATCGATCTCGACCGCTTCAAGGTCATTAACGATTCGCTCGGCCATGAGGCCGGCGACCTGCTCTTGCTGGAGGTCGCAAGCCGGCTGCGCAACGCATTGCGGGCGAGCGACGTGGTGGCGCGGCTCGGCGGCGACGAGTTCGTGGTGATCCTCGACCAGTGCGGCGAGATCGACGACGTCCAGCGCATCGCGACCGGGCTGCTGACGGCGCTTGGCCAGCCCATGGAGCTGGCCGGACACGAGTGCCACTCCACGGCCTCGATCGGCATCGCGATGTATCCGGCCAACGGCGCCGACGCACAGACGCTGACGAAGAACGCCGACATGGCGATGTATCTCGCCAAGGAAGACGGCAAGAACGGCTATCGCTTCTTCTCCAAGGAAGTGAAGACGCAGTCGATCGAACGGCTGTCGCTGGAGAGCGCGCTGCGCCGGGCGCTGGAGCGCGAACAGTTTTCGCTGAATTACCAGCCCAAGGTGGACATGGAGACCGGCCAGATCACCGGCGTGGAAGCGCTGCTGCGCTGGAACCACCCCGATCTCGGCAGCATCTCGCCGGCGCAGTTCATTCCGCTCGCGGAAGAGACCGGGCTGATCGTGCCGATCGGCCGTTGGGTGGTCAGGGAGGCCTGCGCGCAGGCCATGGCCTGGCAGCGCCGCGGCCTGTTGCCGGTGTCGATGGCGGTCAATTTGTCGCCGCGTCAGTTCGTCGACGAGCATCTGTTGCAGGACGTCGACGAGGCGCTGGCGGCCTCCGGCATGTCGCCGGTGCTGCTCCAGTTGGAGGTTACCGAGAGCATGATGATGCGCAATGTCGGGCGCGCGCTGAAGGTGCTCGACGCCATCCAGAGTCGCGGCATTCGCCTCGCCATCGACGATTTCGGCACCGGCTATTCGTCGATGTCGCTGATGAAGCATTTCCCGATCGACACCATCAAGATCGACCGCTCTTTCGTGCGGGACCTGCCACAGGATTCGGAAGACCAGGCGATCGCACAGGCGATCATCAGCATGGGCAAGGCGCTGGGCATGACCGTCGTCGCGGAAGGCGTTGAGAACGCCGAACAGGAGGCTTTCCTGCGCGCCCATGGCTGCGACGAGATGCAGGGCTTCCTGATCGCCAGGCCGCTGCCGGCGCGCCAGATGGCCGAGTTGCTGCGACCGATGGAGCTGCCTGTCGCGCCACCGCTCCAGCCGGAGCCGGACCATGCCGCCACCGAGGCCGCGGCGCTACGGTTGAAACGCGCTGTCGTCTGACGGCTACGGGTGCAGCTCGCGGACGTCGTCGTCCTTGACTTCCGCCTTGCGCGGAAAATCATCCGGCCAGGTCAGCGAGGTTTGGTCGACGAACAGCTCGAGAAGGGCATGCGCGCCTTCGGCAAAGCTCGAATCGTCGTGGAGGCCGAGTTCATAACACCAGGCGTGCCGCATCGGCTCGTGGGCGTCGCACACGGCCATCGCCGGTCCCCACCACCAGGCCGGTGCCGGCGAGCGTTCGTCCCCGGGCACGGCGTGCCACAGGACGAGCTCGTCCATCACGCGCTCGAATTGCAGGCTCGCGGCCTGATGCATTCGCTTTCGACTCCTTGCCGTACTCCCTCGCCGGCACCTGGAGGCAGGGCCGACGGGCAGACTCTGTTGTCGCTGAGAAATAGGCTCGCTCAATTCGAGGAGCCACGCGCCGCGCTACCAGCGTCGGCCATAGGGGAAATGCGCGGGCGGCCTGGAAACTTGCCGGCGCCGTCGACCATAACCTCTTTAGCCCCTCAAGTCCCCGGCAGCAAGGCGCCGGCGACCGCAGCGTCCAGATTAGCGCGGCTTGAGCGGATGCGCCGTCTGGTGCCAGGCCCAGGCGGTGCGGATGACCGTAGGCAAGTCGGAATGGCGCGGCACGAAGTTCAGCACCTTTCGCGCAGCAGAAGGATCCGCGACGAGATAGGTGGGATCGCCGGCGCGGCGCGGCTTGACGGTATGCGGCACCTCGCGCCCGGTCTCCCGCCGGATCGCGGTGAGGATCTCGCGCACTGAAAAGCCGGAGCCGCTTCCGAGATTGAAGCTGCCGCCGGAGTGTCCTTCCTCCAGAAGCCTCAGCGCCGCGAGATGCGCCGCCGCGAGATCGGTAACATGGATGTAGTCGCGGATCGCGGTGCCGTCGGGCGTGTCGTAGTCTTCGCCGAATACGGCAAAGTCGACATGGCCCTGCAGCGCCATCATGGCGCGCGGAATGAGATGGGTTTCGTTGTCACGCAACTCGCCGATACCGCCGGCCGCATCGGCGCCGCTGGCGTTGAAATAGCGCAGGCAGAACGCGCCGAAGCCATAGGCCGCGCGATAGTCGGCGAGCATGCGCTCGATCATCCATTTCGACGCCCCGTAGGGATTGATCGGCGCGCAGGGGAAGTCTTCCGGCAACTCCTTGGAATCGGCGTTGCCGTAGACGGCGCCGGTCGAGGAAAACACGATGCGCCGGCAGCCGGCGTTCCGCATCGCCTGCAACAGCGATAGCGTGCCCTGGACGTTGTTGATGTAGTACTTCTGCGGGTCGGTCATGGACTCGCCGACGAGACTGGCCGCCGCGAAATGCATCACCGCGGTGACCTTGTGATCGGCGAAGGCGCGTGCCAGCGCCGCGCCGTCGAGCAGATCACCCGTCACCAGAGGACCGGTAACGAAGCTGCGATGACCCGTCGAGAGATTGTCATAAACGACGGGCTGATAGCCGGCCGCGGTCAGTGCGCGGCAGGCGTGCGAGCCAATATAGCCCGCGCCTCCGGTGACGAGGACAGTCGGTCGGTCGGTCATGTCGTATTCTACGCTTCTCTCAGCGATTGAAGGGCCGTTTGCGGCTGAAGAGAAGATAGAGCGCGCGGGGGTTGGTGGTCAAATAGCGCCAGAACAGGCGGCGTGGCTCGAGCAAGGTCCGCCAAGCCCATTCGAGCCCGATCTTCTGCATCCATTGCGGCGCGCGGGACCGGCTGCCCGACAAGAAGTTGAACAGGCCGCCGGATGTCTTGATGACGCCGACATTGGTCAGATGCGGGGTGAATTCCTCAACGAATGCCTGCTCGTTGGGCACGCCGAACGCGACCCACAGATAATCCGGCGCAAGCGCGTTGATCTCCTGGACTTTCGCGCGCAGCGCCTCGCCACGGAGATAGCCGTGGCTGTGTCCGACGATCTTGAGGTCCGGATACAGGCGGCGAACGTTCTCGACCGCCGCGGCGTTCTCGGCCTCGCTGGCGCCGAACATGTAGAAGGTGCGGCCCAGCGCTTCCGCCTTGCGCGCGACGACGTGGAACAAGTCCGTGGTCGCGACGCGCTCCGGCAGCGGGAACCAGGATTGCAGTTTGGAGGCCGCCACCAGCGGCTGGCCGTCGGCGTTGATCAGGTCGGCGGCACGGAACAGGCGCTCGGTCTGCGGCTCTGTCGAGCAGCGTGCCAGAACCTCGCCATTGGCCGAAGTCAGGAACAGCGGGCGGCCGATGCGATGGCGCGGATCAGTCGCCTCGATCATGAAATCGGCGGTCGCTTCCAGGTCGAGCGCGGCCATGCGAAGGCCACCGACGGTGATCCGGGGGACGTCGACGGTTGCGGCCCGGCCGTCCAGATTGACGCGGCGCTCAAGCATATTGTCTGCCTCGCTGGCGCGCTTGGGTTGCAGGGGTGAGCTCGTCGAGGACGACACCGACGAGCTTGCGCTCGGCGCGGCCGAGCGTGCTCAGGATCTCTTCGAGGCCGTCGTTGATGTCGAGGCTGGTCGGCAGCACGGCCACCAGAGCGTCGGCGTCATCGAGCAGCTTGCGGCCGCCGGCCGCGAGCGGCGTCACGGGGCCATCGAGGACCACCAGGTCGTAACCGCCGGCGGAGCGCGCCTGTTCAATGGCCTTGCGAATGGCGTCTGCGGCCTTGCCGGCATCGCCCCCGGCGGCCGGCAATACCGAGATGCCGTTGACCGTCTTGATTTCGCGCGCGGCGTTGCTGCCGATCGAAAGCCAGCCGAGCTTGCTCGCCTCGCTCTTGCCGGGACGGTTGACCTTGTTCGAGAGCGAATGTGCCTGATGGTCGGCATCGATCATCAGCACCCGGGCGCCGTCGCGCGCGGCCGCGAGCGCGAAATTCAGGGCAGTTACGCTGCGCCCGGTGGTCTCGCCGGCACCGACCAGCGCGATGACCGGCATCACCTTGCCGCCGGTACGGCGTGCCACCGCGGCGCGCGTGTCGCGCCAGGCGTTGAGCAGCGTCGTCAGCGGAAAGCCGGGGCGCAGTGTCGGCCAGCCCAGCCGGGTGAGATCGACGCCGCTGCCGGTGGCGAGAATAGCGCCGAGCGTGTGGATGACGTCGGCTTCCTGAAGGCGCGCGATCAGCGGCTTTTCGATCAACGGCTTTTCGACCATGGCGGGCTGCAGCGATGGCGCGGCAACTTCCGGCAGAGACCGTGCAACTTCGGGGGCTCGCGAAACCGGTTGGGGCTGAGCAATCTCCGGAGCCCGCGGAGGCTCTGGCGCTCGGGGAGTCTGCGGCGCCAGCGTGCGCTCACGGCGGGCCGGTGCGGGCGCCGGCGTGATCACACCGGTCGACAGCAGCTCGGCGGCAACGAACCAGCCTGCGGCGGCGAGCGCGCCGACGATGAAGCCGATCATGGCGAACATGCTCATCGCCGGCGGGAAGGAGCGCCGCTGCGGCACGGTGGCTTCGCCGATGATTCGGGCTGCCGAGGTATTGAGCGTTTCCTGCTCCTCGGTCTCGCGCGAGCGCTTGAGGAAGGATTGATAGACGTCGCGGCTGGCATCGGCCTCACGCTCGAGCTCGCGCAGGCGAACGGCGGCCTGGCTGAGCTGGACGCTCTGCCGTTTCTGCGCTTCGAGCGCCCGGTTGAGCGAGGCTTCAAAGTCGCGGGCGCGCGTCAAATCGTTCTTGGCGGACTGGGCGAAGCGGTCGATCTCTTCATTGATGGTGCGCTTGAGATCCTCGACCTGCTTCTCGGTCTGGCGCAGCGCCGGATGGCGCGGGCCGAGCTCGCCGGCCTGCTCCGCATATTTCTTGCGTGCGTCGGCATATTGCGCGCGCAAATTCGCGATGGTCGGCGATTGCAGCGCCTCGGTGTTGGCGCCCGCATCCGCCGTTGTGCGCCGGCTGGCCTCGATCTGGTCGAGCCGCGCCTGCGCATCCATCGTCGCCGCGCGGGCGGCGGAAAGCCGCTGGTTGCTGGCGGAGAGCTGCTGGTCGCTGATCAGGGCGTCCTGGGTGCCGACGAAATTGTTCTGGGCCTTGTAGGTGGCGAGCGCGGTCTCGGCGTTGCGCAGCCGCTCGCGCAGCTCCTTCAGGCGACCGGAGAGATCGTTGGTGGCGCGCCGTGCGGCCGAAGCCTGCGAGTTGCGGGACTCCGCGAGGTAAGCGGTGGTCAGCGTGTTGGCGAGCATCGCCGCTTTCGCCGGATCGGTCGACCAGACCTCGATGTCGACGATGAAGCTCTTTTCAGTCTTGCGGATGGTGATGTGCCGGTTCAGCGCCTCGAGGGCCGCGAGCTGCACTTCCTTCTTCTCAGCAGTGGAGGGCGCGGGAGGCTGAAGGCCGATCAGGCCGAGCAGCGAGGACATCAGGCTCTTGGCGTCGCCGCCGCCGCCGAATTCCGGATCCTTGTCGAGGTTGGCCTGCTGGATCACCTGGAGCAGCACGCTGTTCGACGTGATCAGGCGCGCCTGGCTCTCCACCACCATGGACATGCCGGAGACGTCCTGCGCGCGGGGCGTGAGCTCGCGATCGACGAGCTGAAGCTCGCGCGGATCGACATAGAGCTGGGCGGTGGCGGTGTAGCGGGGCGCCAGGCTCTTGCCCGCGGTGACGGCAAGCGTGGCACCGAGCAGCGCGGCAGCGGCAATCGCGATCTTCCGCCGCCACAGTAAATTGACGAGCTCCAGCACGTTGAAGCCGGCCTGAGGCCGTTGTTGAGGGGCCTCCGGTCTGGCCCGATCTATCGGCTGGTTGTAGTCAAGCATAATCCCCAGCTTTCATTCCAACTGTCGCGTGCTGAGGGGTTACTCTTCGCTCTACGCCACGCACCTCAGATATAGGTGCCCAATCAACGCAACAGGGAAAATTAACCATACTCATTGAGGGACTATTCACCGAAATGGCAAACAAAGCGTTTAAGCGCATGCCACTCTTCGACGCGTCGCAGTGAGGCTGAGGTCCCTCAGAAATTAACGGTTCGTTACCGCGCGCAGCGCGGCCGCGAGGCTTCGCTCGACTTGCGATCGGCCGCACGTGCACCATGGCGGTCAGCTTTTTCGCAGGATGACGTGATAGTCGCCGCGGCGGACGTCGGTCCCGCGCGGAAATACGGCGTTCAGCGCGGCGGCGCCGGCGTCGACCAGGGCTGCGACCAGCGGCTTGCGCCGGCGCATCTCGGGATAACGCGGGCTCTCGACCTCACGGCAGTAGATCATATCGAGGCCGTTGGCCGCGGCGAACGCTTCGAGCCTCGGCAGCGTCACCAGGGGATGGAAGAAGGTCGGGAACGGCGGCTCGCCCGGCTGGCCCGCATCCTTGATTCCGCGGATGTGCCGGTAGAACCAGACGTGGAACCAGTGCGGCGAATATTTGGTGACGACGCCGGACAGCGAGCGCGGATTGGGCGCGCCGATCAGGATCATCCCGCCGCGCTTGAGCGCATCGCGAAAATTCAGGAGCGCGGCGTCGACATGGGGCAGATGCTCGATCACGTTGTAGCAGATCACCAGATCGAAGGTTTCGTGCCCGAAGCGGTAGGTCTGGACGTCGCCGAGGATTGCTTCGTCCGCGTAGGTATTGTTGCGGACCTGGTCCTCGTCGATGTCGACGACGGTGACCTTGCTGCGGCCCGGCAATTCCGGCGGCAAAACGCTGCATGAGCCGCCGCCGGCTTCATAGATGGCGAGCGGACCCTGCGGCAGTTCGCGGCGCAGTACGTCATGGACGGCGAGCAGGCTGTCGCGGGCTTCGCCGGGGACCAGATCGTGCAGCGCCTGGGTGGGGGCAGTCGCCGCGGGGACTAGAATCGCCGCGGCTGTCGCGAAATCGATCGTGGCTGGCTTGTTCATTTTTCTCTGACCGCGCTTGTTCGACTCAAATTTACAGGAAAAATCGCGCATGCTCGAAGAGCAAATCTGATGCCGCGGCTCGTCACCGGTCGCGGTGCTTACGCTTGGGTTAATGCGCACAGGCGTTAACTACGGCATCGTTCATGTCGGGCCGTGGCTGGCGCAATGGACTGCGAATTGCACTATCACATGCGGAAGGTTTCGCAGGAGAAACGCGGGAAAGCGGTTAAGCGCGTGTGTGCGGGGAGATCGGCTTCTTGGCGCCGCTTTGGGCCCCGGGCCTGCCGTTCATCTTGGGACGCATCTGTCCCGCCGTAATGTGCCGACGCAGGACAGTGCCGATTCCTGCATGATCGTAGCAGGGCTTTTTCAATCTATCTCGGACATCTAGAGCGTCATGACATTGATCCCGACAGACCTGTCCGCCGCGCGCATCTCGGATGCCGTGCGCGATCCCAACCGGGAGATCGCGGCGAGCTCCCGCATTATCGACCTGTCGGTCGGCATCGTCGTCTGCATCCCCTGCTTCCGCCGCCCCCAGCATCTGCGGCTGACGCTGGACTCGCTCGCCGGCCAGCGTACCTCGCGCTCCTTCGCCGTCGTCATGGTCGAGAACGACGCGGCAGGGCGCGAAAGCGCACCGGTTGCTGCGGAGTATCTCGCCGACGGCAGGCTGCAGGGCGTTTGTCTGGTCGAGAAACGACAGGGCAATTGCCAGGCGATCAACGCTGCGTTCGAGACGGCGCTGGCGCTGTTTCCCGCCGCGACCCGCTTCCTGATGATCGACGACGACGAGATCGCGTCGCCCGATTGGCTGGAGCTGATGGTTCGCACCGCGGAGGCGACCGGCGCCGATGTGGTCGGCGGGCCGGTGCTGCCGGTCTTCGAGGACGACAGCAAGCCCTGGCTTGCTGATCATCCCGCCTTCCGTCCTGCCTATGATTACAGCGGCGCGGTGCCGCTGATCTATGGCTGCGGCAATTGCCTGATTACGCGCGCGGCGTTCGAGCTGTTCGACCGTCCGGCTTTCGACCTCCGCTTCAACTTTCTCGGCGGTGGCGACTGCGATTTCTTCGTGCGATGCCGCGATGCCGGCATGACGTTCCACTGGACGGCGGGGGCAGTCATCACCGAGACGGTGCCGCAAAGCCGCACCAAGTTCAGCTGGATCGCCAAGCGCGGCTTGCGCATCGGTGCGATCAACTATCGTGTGCAGTCCAAGGCCGCACAGAGCGTTGGCGCGCGGGCGCGGGTGTTTGCGCAGATGCTCGGACGATTGCCGCTGTCACTGGTTCGCTCGGCTCGCCTGCTTCCGACAACGAGGGCCGTCGTTGCCATGCACCCCGCGCTGGTGGCGCTAGGCTCCATGCTTGCGGCGTTCGGCATCGAGCCAAAGCCTTATGAGGCCTCGAAGATCGTGTCCTAGATGCCAAAGCAGGCGAGAGCGATCCTGACGGCGGCGCGCGGCAGCGATTTGAGGGAGCGGCGGCCGACCATCCCGAGATAGGCGAAGGCTTGGCGATATCTGCCGAAGCGGACCGCTTGCATCGCCGAATAAGTGACGAGATGGACCTCGGCGGCCCGGCGCAGCCCGGCTGCCATCCCCGCGGGTAGTCTCGCCATGATCAGACCGTCGTCGAACACCCGCGCGATCGCCGGGAAGAAATCCTGCGGCGTGCGCACTGCTGCGTTCATGGTGTTGGCGGTGTGCAGGCGGTAGTCGAGCAGAAGGTTTGGCGCAAATTCGAACTCGCCGATCGCGGCAAGACGGCACCAGCAGTGCCAGTCCTCGCAATATCTGAGCGAGACGTCGAAGCCGCCGATGGCGCGGAAAGCCTCTGCACGTGCGAGCGCAATGCCGCCATTGACGATGAAATTGCCGGCCGCGAGCCGCGTCAGCACGTCGCCGGACGGTTTGCGGCGTCCTTTCAAGAGGGCGCGGCGGCCGATCTGCCGTCCCTCGCTGTCGATGGTGTTGTAGTCACCGTAGACGAGAACCGCGCGCGGAGCACCACGCGCGGCCGCCAGCAGCGCTGCGACCGCGCCGGGCCGCAGGCGATCGTCGGCATCGAGGAAGAGCAGCCATTGGCCGCCCGCATGCTGCGCCCCGAGATTGCGCGCAGCCGATACGCCGGCGGAATCATTGGTCATCAGGCGCAGCCGCGGGTCACGAATGGCGCGGACGATGGCTGTGGTGTCGTCGGTCGAGCCGTCGTCCACGACGATCACTTCGGTGACTTCGGCTTGCGCCAGTGCGCTGGCGAGGGTTTCGCCGACATAGGCCGCGACGTTCTTGGCCGGAATGACGACGGACACCGATGTGGTCGAGCCGACCCGCAGCGGGACGCGCGCCGCCGGAGCGACGCGTGACGTGGCCGGCAAATCGAGAATTTCTTCGGCGGTAATCAAGCTACGGCTCGCCTTTAAGGGTCTGTTAACCAGCGCGCATCTGCGAATTGGCAATGCGACCGATCGCAACCTTGGCCGCCGCGCATGATACTCGCATCACGCTCAAATCGTTGCCGCGAAGGCCGGGGCGGCGGCGGTTTCGTAGAATAGCGTTAAGCCGGCGGCATTAAGCCTGTGGCAAATTTGGAAGAGTGCGACTGCCGGTCCCGTGCGAGAATGCGGACCGGATTGCCGCGGATGGATCCAGTGCCCGCAAAGAGACTCGACTACGACCCCGACGACATCGTCCTCAACCTGTTCTACGAGGACAAGGACGATCGCTGGTTTCCCGGCGACCGGCATCTGCGGCGCATGGCGCGCCGCATGCTGCTCGGCGAGCCGCGCATGAGCGGGCAGCTCCGCGTGTTCCTCAATCTCTGTGCGGGGCTCGACCGGCTCGGCATCCGCTACCGCGTCAACGATTATGGCTACATCGCGCAGCATCCGCGCGAACTCGCCTGCATCATCGGCCGCACCTTCCTGCTCGACAAGTTTGCGTGGAAGAATCCCATCCTGCTCGGCGTCGCCGCGCATAATCATCCGCTCGACGACCCTGATCTGTTCAAGCGCCTGCCGGTGAAGAAGGTCGTGGTGCCCGGCCCGTGGTATGTCGACATGTACCGGCCGTACTGGCCCGACACGGAGGCCTGGCCGGTCGGCATCGACACGGATCTGTGGGCGCCGTCGCCGACGCCGCAAAAGAGCGTTGACGTCCTCATCTACGACAAGGTCCACTGGGATCGCGAGCGCTATGCGTCGGAGCTGATCGAGCCCGTCCGCGCCCGGCTCACCAGGGAGGGCCACTCGTTCACGGAACTGCGTTACGGCAGCTACAAGGAAGAAGACTATCAGGCCGCGCTCGCGCGTTCGCGCGCGATGATCTTCCTGTGCCAGAACGAGAGCCAGGGCATCGCCTATCAGCAAGCTTTGTCCTGCGGCGTACCGGTGCTCGCCTGGGATCCCGGCGGCCCCTGGCGGGACCCTGATTATTATCCGCACCGCGTCCAGTTCGCGCCGGTGTCGTCGGTGCCGTATTGGGACGAGCGCTGCGGCGCGAAGTTCGTCGACATCAAGGGCTTCGAGGCCGGGTGGGACGATTTCTGGGCAGGGTGCGCCGCTGATAGGTTCGATCCCCGCGGCTTCGTCCTGGACAATCTGACGCTGGAACAGCGGGCGCTGCAATATTACGAGATCGCGCGGAGCATCGTGCGGCAGCAGGCGGTGCCGCGGACCTCCGGTGTAAGGATTGACGGATACTTGACAGGGATCGGCTAAGACCAGTGGCTTCCCCGGCTTCACCATCTGCCTTGAGCCATGGATCGCAGCGCGCCGACATGAGTGACGTCGACGCCCGATCGTTCAGCCGCGCCCTGCACGATGGACTGGCGGGGCTGAATGCCGTGCGGGTGGCGCGTTGCCTCGTCGCGATTGCGGCGTTGCTGCTGGTGCTGATCACGCTCGATCCATTTCAGGACCTGCGCAGCGCGGATGTCACCACCGTCGTCGGCGGGCGAATGGCGCTCACCTATGTCGCCTGGGGCCTGCTGGCTGCGGTCGCTGTGCTGTTTGTCGCCACGACCGATGCGCCCGCGCTGAAGAGCCTGGTGACGCCGCTGCATCTCTGTTTGGTCGGCTGGCTGTTGTTCAACATCGTCTTCTCCGAGAACCGCGGCGTTTCGATCCAGCGCTTCGTGCTTACGGCCAGCGTGATGTCGCTCGCCGTCCTGTTGCCATTGCTGCCGCCGACCCAGCGGAGCTTCAATCTGTGCCTCGGTTGTGCGGCGCTCGTACTGCTCGCGCTCTGTTATCTCGGCGTCTTCCTCGCGCCGCAATATGCGATGCACACCGCACTCGACGTCACCGAGCCGCAACTGGCCGGCGACTGGCGCGGCAGCTTTGGCCACAAGAACATCGCCTCGCCCGTGATGACCATCCTGGTCTATGTCGGCATTTACCTGTCCGCCGTCGGCTCGTTCGTGATGGGCCCGGCGATCGCAGCACTTGCCGGCATTTTCCTGATCTTCACCGGCGGCAAGACGTCGTCGGTGCTGTGCCTTGCGATCTACGCGCTCGCCTCGCTGGTCTGCGTCACGCCAAGCCTGTGGCTGAAGCGGATCATCTGCTTCGTGCCGCTGATCGTGATGAATCTGCTGACGGTCGGCAGCGTCTTGAGCCCGGCGCTCGGGGCGATGACGCGGCTGCTCCCGCTCGACCCCACCTTCACCGGCCGCTCCGCCATCTGGGAGTTCGCGCTCGCAGCCGTCGCCGAAAAGCCGATCATCGGCCACGGCTATGCGGCCTTCTGGGACGACGTGACCGCGCGGCAGACCACCCAGGGCGCCGAATGGGCGACGACCGCCGCGCACAGTCACAACAGCTACCTTGACCTCGCCGTCACTATCGGCCTGCCGGGACTGTTGCTGGTCATCCTTGTCTTCGTGCTCGCGCCGCTTGGAAATTTCCAGTCGGCCCGGACTCACAACCGCAGTGGTGCGCTGGCAAAGTTGTTCCTGACCGTGTGGCTGTTCGGCCTGTATTACGGGGCCACCGAGACCTTCCTGCTCGAACGGCAGAATCCGATCTGGTTCATGTTCGCTCTCGCCGTGGCCGGCCTGCACTTCCTGGCAAGGTTCCAATGCGTCGAGCAGATGCAACCGGGGCGTCCTCGCGGATGACGTTCCTCAGCGTCCAGCAACCAGATGGCCTTGTCTCCAGGACGTCAGGAATCGCGGTCGAGTTCGTGCGTGACTGGCGACAGGCCGCATCGCGCTTGAACGCAGGCCATCGCACCGCGTTCCAGCATGGTTACTGGCTCAGCGCCTGGTACGAGGCGTTCCACCATCTCGCGCCGCTGATTGCATTGATCTCCGATGCCGCGACCGGCAAGGACATCGCGGTGGTGCCGATGATCAGCCACCTCAGGCGCGGCGTCCGCATCGTCGAATTCGCCGATTTAGGCGTCTCCGACAACAACGCGCCGATCCTGGCCCTCGATGGCGCGCTGGACGCGGCGGCGACCGATACGATCGGCAAGGCGTTGATCGACGCCTTGCGCGCCTTGCCCGACCGCTTCGATCTGCTGCGTCTGAAGAAGATGCCGGCCCATGTCGGCGGCAATCCGAACCCGCTGGTGTCGCTCGGCCGGATCGGATCCTGCTCGCTCAACGGCAATCTCGTGCTGACGGGCGACGATTATGAAGGCTACCAGGCCTCGATCAAACGTATGCAGATGCCGCGCTGCTGGCGTGTGTTCAGCCGTCATGCCGGCGCGCGGTTCGAGATCGCCACCGGTGTCGCGCGTGCGCGCGAGCTGCTGGATGTCATGGATGTCCAGCAGCAGGCGCGCATGCGGAAGCTCGGCTCGCGCTTCGTCCTCAATGACGAATCCCATGCGCAGTTCTATCGCGAGGTCGCCCGCCAGGGTGTCACGGACGGTTACGCCGTCATCTCGGCGCTGGTGTGCGACGAGGGCGTCGTTGCCACCACGCTCGGCGTCAGGCATGGCGCGACCTATTTCCTCCTGCGCATCAGCCACGCCGGGGATTCATGGTCCAGCTGCTCGCCGGGGCTGCTCGTGACCGAGCGCACCATGGCGGCACTGCATGCAAAGGGCGTTCGCCGTTTCGACCTCAGCATCGGCAACCAGGACTACAAGCGCCGTTTTGGCGCCGAGCCCGTGCCGCTGACCGATGCCAGCGTCGCGCTGTCCTGGCGCGGCATGCCATTCGCATGGCGCGACCACGCCGCGCAGGGCCTGCGCCGCCACCCCAGGCTTGCCGCTCTCGCGGCGCAGGCGTTGGGCAAAGGGGCGCGCTGAAAAATAGCCCCCTCGCGTCAGCCATGTGGCTCAGCCATGCAGCTTCCTGGCCGTCTCTGCGATCTGGCGGCCCTGATAGCGCGCGCCTTCAAGCTCGTTGACGCTGGGCTGGCGGCTGCCGTCGCCGCCGGTGATCGTGGTCGCGCCGTAGGGCGCGCCGCCGGTGACCTCGTCGAGCTTCATCTGGCCGGCGAAGCCGTAGTTCAACCCGACGATGGTCATGCCGAAATGCAGCAGGTTGGTGATGATCGAGAACAACGTCGTCTCCTGGCCGCCATGCTGGGTCGCGGTCGCGGTGAAGGCGCCGCCGACCTTGCCGTGCAGCGCGCCCTTGGCCCAGAGCCCGCCGGCCTGGTCGAGGAAGTTCGCCATCTGCGAGGCCATGCGGCCGAAGCGGGTGCCGGTACCGACGATGATCGCGTCGTAGTTGGCGAGATCCTCGATCTTGGCGATGGGTGCGGCCTGATCGACCTTGTAATAGGACGCCTTGGCGACCTCGGCCGGCACCAGTTCGGGCACGCGCTTGATGTCGACGGTGGCGCCGGCGGCGCGCGCGCCTTCGGCGACGGCATTGGCCATCGCTTCGATGTGGCCATACGCGGAATAATAGAGGACGAGAACTTTGGTCATGATGGTCTCCGTTGAATGATGAGTTGAGTTATTCCGTGTGAGCGTCGTTACGCCGCGTCGACGAGCACGAGCTCTGTGTCTTCCAGAGCCGTGATCTTCAGCCTGTCCTCGTCGCGGATCGCGGCGCCGTCACGGGCATTGACGCGCACGCCGTTGATCTCCACTGAGCCCGCCGCGGGCACGAGGTAGAGGTGCCGCGATTTCTGCGGCTCGTACTCTGCGCTCTCCCCGGCCTTCAGCGTGGTGGCGAGCACCCGCGCATCGGCGCGGATCGGCAGCGCGTCCGTGTCGCTGGCGTCGCCGCTGGCGATGATGACGAGCTTGCCCGAGCGATCCGCCTTGGGGAACGGCTTCGAGCCCCAGGTAGGTTGACCGCCGCGCGCGGTCGGCTCGATCCAGATCTGGAAGATCCGGGTCTTGTTTGGCTCCAGATTGTACTCGGAGTGGCGAATGCCGCTGCCGGCGCTCATCACCTGCACGTCGCCCGCCTCGGTGCGGCCCTCGTTGCCGAGGCTGTCCTGATGGGTGATCGCGCCCTCGCGCACATAGGTGATGATTTCCATGTTGGCGTGGGGATGAGCGGGGAAGCCGGTGTTCGGCGCGATCTCGTCGTCGTTCCACACCCGTAGGGCGCCGTGACCCATGTTGTCGGGGTCATAGTGGCTTCCGAAGGAGAAATGATGCTTGGCGTTGAGCCAGCCGTGATCGGCGCCGCCGAGCTTTGCGAAAGGTCTGAGTTCGATCATCTGCGTAATTCCTTGTTGGAACGGTCGGCGTCTTGATCAGGCGCCGAAACCGCCATCGACGTTGAGCACGGTGCCCGTGACGAAGGAGGCTTCCGGGCTTGCGAGGAAGACGACGCCGGCTGCGACTTCCTCGGGGCGGCCGAAGCGCTGCAGCGCGTGCTGCTTGCGCTGGGTCTCGGCGAACTCGCCGCCGTCCTTCGGATTCATGTCGGTGTCGATCGAGCCGGGCTGCACCACGTTCACGGTGATGCCGCGCGGGCCGAGGTCGCGCGCCGCGCCCTTGGTGTAACCGACGACGGCCGCCTTGGTGGCGACGTAGTCGGCAAGGCCCGGGAACGAGGCGCGGTCGGCCAGCATGGAGCCGACGGTGACGATGCGACCGCCTTCGCCCATCAATTGCGAGGCGGCGCGGATCGCCGCGATCACGCCATGCACGTTGATCGCATCCTGGCGAGTCAGGGCTTCCGTGTCGGCCTTGGCGTCGTCGATCGCGCCGCCTGCGGCGACACCGGCGTTGTTGACGAGGATGTCGAGATGGCCGAATTCCTTCGCGACGTCGTTGACGAGCTGCGTCACGTCCTTTGCGGAGGCCTGGTCCGCCTTGAAGGCGCGTGCCTTGACGCCCCTGGCTTTCAGTTCGGCGACGACCGCTTCGGCCTTCTCGGGCGAGGCGACATAGCTGATGGCGACATCCGCGCCTTCATCGGCGAGAGCGCGGGCAGAGGCCGCGCCGATGCCGCGGGACCCGCCGGTGACGAGGGCAACCTTGCCTGAGAGCTTCTTGGTCATTGGATTTCTCCATTCCGTAGGTTTGCGATTGACCCTTGGATAAGCCTCCGCCTGTGGTATAGAAATAGAAACTGTTGAAACGAATTGTTTCTTAAATCGACCTGTTGGGCGGCACCCATGGCAAAACTCCCCGATTTCGAGGCGCTCGCGATTTTCGCAAAAGTCGTGGAATTGCGGTCGTTTGCGGCCGCCGCCGGCGAGCTCCTGATGTCGAAGGCGACGGTGTCCAAGGCGGTGACCCGGCTGGAGGAGCGGCTTGGCGCCCGGCTGTTCAACCGCACCTCGCGCCGGCTCGCGCTGACCGACGCCGGCCACAAGCTCGCGGAGCGGGCGACGCGCCTGTTGAGCGATGGAGAGGCGGCGGAGAACGAGGCGCTGGCGCAATCGGTGGCGCCGCGCGGGCTGGTGCGGCTCGCCGTGCCCATGACGTTCGGGGTCAAGGCGGTGGCGCCGCTATTGCCGGAGTTCTTCGAAGCCTATCCTGAAGTGTCCGTCGATCTGCATTTGAGCGATGCGACCATCGACCTGATCGGCGAGGGCTTTGACATGGCGGTGCGGATCGCGCGGCTGCCGGACTCCTCGCTGATCGCGCGGCGGCTCTTCACCATGCCGCGCTTCACGGTGGCCGCGCCGTCCTACCTCAAACAACATGGACGGCCGACGCATCCGATGCATCTGGCCGAGCATAAATGCTTCAGCTACGCCTATCTCTCGACGCCCAATGTCTGGCACTACACCAATTCCGCCGGCGAGCAGGCCAGCGTGCGCCCGGGCGGACAACTTCGCGTCAACAACGGCGAAGCATTGATGCCGGCGCTGATCGCCGGCCTCGGCATCGCCGAGCTGCCCGAATTCATTGTCGGAGAGGCGATCTCGTCAGGCGAGGTCGAAGTCATCCTGAAAGACTGGAAGCAGGCCGAAGGCGCCGTGCATCTGGTGACGCCACCCGGCGGCCCGCGCCCCGCCCGCGTCGAGGCGCTCGGCGATTTTCTCGCGGCGAAGCTGCCGGGCACATGCAAGCGGCGGGCAAAGAAGAGCGAGCGAACAGCGTAGGTGCCGTAGGGTGGGCAAAGCGAAGCGTGCCCACCAATTCATGGGGGGATCGCAAGTGCCTCAGTATCGCCGAGCTCAAGGCAACATGTTCTTCTTCACCGTCGTGCTAGCCGATCGGTCAAGTACGTTACTCGTCGACCAGGTTGATCGTCTACGCCAGATTTACCGAACGGTCGTGCAACGCCGGCCGTTCGAGACCGTCGCGATTTGTATCTTGCCTGACCACCTCCATGCGATCTGGGCGTTGCCTGAGGATGACGCAGACTTTTCGTCGCGATGGAATCTGATCAAGGGCAACTTTTCGCGACGGCTGGAGGTTGGCGAACGTTCAATGAGTAAATCGATAAAGCGAGAGAAGGGCATCTGGCAACGCCGCTTCTGGGAGCACGCAATTCGCGACGATGCTGACTTGGAGCGGCACGTTGATTACATACACTTCAATCCTGTGAAGCATGGCCTCGTCACGCGTGTGTGCGATTGGTCCTTCAGCAGCTTCCATCGCTATGTTGATCAAGGCGCCCTTCCCGTGGATTGGGGAGGGGATGTGCATGACATCGCAGGGCACTTCGGCGAATGATTGGTGGGCACGGCGCTTTGCGCCTTTGCCCACCCTACGTCATATCGCCCAGTAGGACGACTAAGACACCTTCTCACCATTACGCGCGACCACGCGTAAGCTCGGCTTCAACGTCTCTTCGAGCTGCGTCTTCAATTCCTGAACGCGCGGGTCGCTCGAGCGTTTCGCGCAGACCGCGTATTGATGCACGGATCGCGCCAGGGCTTGGCGCGCTTCAGGCGTTCGCGTCACTTCAGGCTTTGAAAGCTGCAAGACGATGGCGGCGAGATTCACCAGCATGTCGTCCAACGCCACGTCAATGGTCCGAAGTCTGTTCATTGCTCCACTCCCGGGGAGGCAACGGTTGGTCCAAAAGGGCGTTCCTGGCCGGGCGGAGCATGGTTAATGCCTGGTAAATGCCGTCGCGCGGCTTGTTCTTGCCGGTCGCCACGTTAGGCTAGGAGCGAAACAAGAAAAATCGAGGAGGGGGCCTGCCATGGATCGTCGCGACGTCTTGCGCGCCGCTGCAGCATTGCCGTTGTTGCCGGTGTTGTCGGGCCCGGCCTTCGCGCAAGCCTATCCGGTGCGCAACATCACCATGATCGTGCCGTTTCCGGCCGGCGGCCAGGCCGATCTCGCGGCGCGCCCGGTGGCAATGGCGTTGGAGCGGATCCTCGGCAAGCCCGTGATCGTCGACAACCGCGCCGGAGGTGGCGGCGGATCGGTCGGCAATGCCGCAGCCGCACGCGCCGAGCCCGACGGCTATACGCTGCTGATGACGCTGTCCTCGCTTGCCGTGCTCCCTGAGGCCGACCGGCTGTTCGACCGTCCGGTCGCCTATGAGGTCTCGCAGTTCATGCCGATCGCGCGGGTGCTGGCCGATCCCACGCTGCTGGCGGTGCCGGCCTCGGCGCCGTGGAAGACGGCGCAGGATTTCGTCGAGGATGCGAAGAAGCGACCGGGCCAGATCACTTACGGCTCGTCCGGTCCTTACGGGACTCTGCATGTTGCGATGGAGATGTTCGCGAGCAACGCCGATATCAAATTGCTGCATGTTCCGTTTCGCGGCGCAGGTCCCGCGCTGACCGCGCTGCTCAGCGGCACCGTGCAGGCGATCGCTGCGGCGCCGGGCACGCTGAAGCCGCAGGTCGACGACGGCAAGCTGCGGGTGCTCGGCAATAGCGGCGCGAAGCGCATCGCGAGCTTCCCCGACGTGCCGACCTTCCAGGAGCTCGGCTACAAGGATGTCGAGATGTACATCTGGGCCGGGCTCTTCGCGCAGAGCTCACTTCCTGCGCCGATCGCCAGTCGCCTGCGCGAAGCCATGGCGCAGGTGATGGCGAGTCCGGACGTGCTCAAGGCCTTCGAGACCTCGGGCAGTCTCGTCGCCTATCAGGACGCGCCGGCGTTCGCCGAGTTCGTGGCGACCGACAGCGCACGGCTGATTGCGGCGGTGAAGAAGATCGGCAAGGTCGAGTAGGTTCCTGCCGCATCTTCACATTTTTTTGTTGGTTCAGAACCTCCCCGTGTCTCATTCATTGACGAGAATTCGAGAGACTCGAGAAGGATCTGGACATGCGGACAGAGCGGATTGCGCTGGGTATAGCGCTCGCGATCGGCGGCATCGTTGCACAGAGTGCTGCGTCCGCCGAGGAATATCGCGGAACCATGGAACAGCAGATGGCCTGCACGCCGGACGTATGGCGGCTGTGCAGCGACCAGATTCCGGACGTGAGCCGCATCACGGCGTGTCTACAACAGAAAACGCCGCAACTCTCGAGCGGTTGCCGTGCGGTGTTCCAATCCAACAATCAGATGCCGCCACAGCAGCAGGTTCCGCGGAATCGCGTTGCGCCCCCGCCGCGCTACAACGCTGCGCCGGCGCAGCCGCGGCCATACGATGAGGATGATTAGCCGCCGGGAGGCTTGATCTCGCAGACGTCGACCCATTCAGCCGCCGTCAGCTCGGCCATCCGCTCGGGCGTGATGCGCACCGCGCTGTGGGTCGAGCCCGCGGCTGGCACCACGACGTCAAAGGCCTTGAGCGAGACGTCGCAATAGACTGGCAACGGCGCTTTCAGCCCGAACGGGCAGACGCCGCCGACCTCGTGGCCGGTGATCTCCGCGACCTCTTCCAGCCCCAGCATCTTCGGCTTGCCGCCGAACGCAGCCTTCACCTTCTTGTTGTCCATGCGTGAGGTGCCGGCCGCGACGATCAGGATCACGCGCTCGCCGATGCGCAGCGACAGCGTCTTGGCGATGCGTCCCGGCTCGACGCCATAGGCTTCGGCGGCCAGCGGCACGGTCGCGGAGCTGATGGGGGATTCGATGACTGATATCTCGGGGGCTTTTTCAGCGAAGAAATCGCGAACGGATTGAAGGCTCATTCAGGTCGGCTCATTCCAGAATTATCGGCGGGCGGCGATTCTTGGGCAATCCTTGGCAGCTCGGAAAGCGCGCGGACGCGGTGGTCCGGCGCAAAGCCGAGCTCGTCCATCTGGGTGCGGATCGCCTTGAACATCGTCAGCGGTGCCACGAGTTCGTTCT
Organism: Bradyrhizobium sp. 21; assembly: GCF_023073335.1. GTDB lineage: Bacteria > Pseudomonadota > Alphaproteobacteria > Rhizobiales > Xanthobacteraceae > Bradyrhizobium. Next base: position 49,452 of record NZ_JADPJG010000012.1, on the reverse strand, counting down.
CGACGCAAGCCAGTGCCATCGCCTCGGGCGTCACCCGTTCGATCCAGGCGACGTTGAGCCCGAACGCTTTCGCGCCCGCCACGTCCCAGGGATTGGAGGAGACGAACAGCACCTCGCTCGGCTCCGTGCCGAGCACCTCCCCGATCAGCTCATAGGCTTGCGGGCTCGGCTTGAAGATCTGCTTCGCATCGACGCTGATAGTGGCATCGAGCAGGCGGTCGAGGCCGGAATTGCGCACCAGCGCGTTCAGCATGTCCGGGCTGCCGTTGGAAAGGATGGCGAGTTTTCGCGGCCTCAAGGCTTCAAGGGCTGCGACCGCGTCCGGATAGAGATCGAGATGCAAATATTTCTCGATCACCCGCTCGAACGTCTCGCTGTCGTAAGCGAGCCCGAGCACGCGCAACGTATAGGCAAGCGAGTCGCGCGTGACGGCGGCAAAATCCTGGTAACGCCGCATCAGCGAGCGCAACCAGGTGTATTCGAGCTGCTTGATGCGCCAGATCTGCGTGACGATCTCGCCATAGCCCGGAAACGCATCCTCGGTGATGTCAGCCACCGACTGGATGTCGTAGAGCGTTCCGTAGGCGTCGAAGACGATGGCTTTCAGACTCAATTGACCAGTCCTCCGGATCGCTGCGGGCGTATGGACTATATCCGGCGCAGCGATATCGATCCAAGACGGAAACGCGAATTGGGGCCTTGGCTTCTAGAACTTTACGACGATCTTGCCGAAATGTGAGCCGGTCCGGAGGTGGGCATACGCTTCGGGGACCTCGTCGAAGCCATAGATCCGATCGACGATCGGGTGGATCGCATGTTCGGTCAGGAAGCCGTTCATCGCGGCAAAGTGCTCCACTGATCCGACGGTGACACCGATGATGTCGGCATTCTCCCACTGAAGGCGCGCGAGGTCGGGCTTCGGGCCGAACCCTGTCAGAACACCAATCTGAACGATCTTGCCGCCCGACGCGACCGAGCGCAGCGACCGGTCATAGGTGCCGGGCCCGCCGAGTTCGAGGATATGACTGGCGCCTGCGCCATCCGTCGCTTTCATCAGGGCGACGTCCCAGTCGGGCGTGTCGCGATAGTTGATGAGGATGGAGCCACCCAGCGCCTTCGCGCGGGCGAGCTTTGCGTCCGAGGAGGAGATCACGATCGCGCGCGCGCCCAGTGCTGCTGCGAACTGAAGGCCAAACAGCGCGACGCCACCTGTTCCCTGGACCAGCAGCGTGTCGCCTTTGGCCATCCCGCCGCGCGCGATGAGGCCATGGAAAGCGGTGACGCCGGCACAGGGCAAGGTCGCGGCTTCGATCGAGGACAAATGCGCCGGCACGGGAACGAGCGCATGTGCCGGCAGCACGACATACTCTGCCAGCATTCCGTCCATGGTGTTGCCACCGAGGGATGACTGAACATAGCTGGACTTGAACGGCCCCGAGATCCAATCGCGAAAGAACGACGCAACAACGCGGTCTCCGGGACGCCATTGCAGGACGCCGGAACCGATGGCGTCAACGACGCCCGCGCCGTCGGAGAGCGGAACGCGGCCATTGAGCTTGTTCTGGTCTGCGCGATCGAGGATCAGGAGGTCGCGGTAGTTCAGACTGACCGCTTCGACCCGGATGCGGACCTCGCCACTGGCGGGTTCGGGTTTGCTGAGGTCGGCTCGCACAAGGCGGCCAGCACCGGCATGGCTGTTCAGATGGTAGGCTTTCATCTTTGCTCCCTCTCGAGCGGCATTCACTTGGATGAGCAGAGTCTGTAAGGTCTGACAGCGCTGTAAGGGTCAAGAGGTTTTCAGATGAAAATTGGCGAGCTCTCCAGGCGGACGGGCGTCAGCGTTCGAATGCTGCGCTACTACGAAGGCGAAGGGTTGCTGGCGCCGTCGCGGACCGAGGCCGGTTACCGCGACTACGGGTCGGAGGAAGAGCAAACCGTGCGACGGATCAAGATGCTTGGCGCAGCCGGGATGACGCTCGAAACGATCCAGCGCTTACTGCCGTGCGTGCGCAACAACGATCCGGCGTTCACGCCGTGCAACGAGCTGCGAAGAATACTCGCCCAGCAGGTCGGCCTGATCGACGAGCGCATCGAGACGCTCAGCCAAAGCCGCACGATTCTGGCGGGCTATCTGGCAAGCGTGAACTGATCGGACGCAACGCGTCCATCAGCCTATCGCCCTTTTGCATTCCAGGCCTCGCGCTCGGCGAAGACGCGGCTGACATCCGCCATATGCTCCGTGCCCCACGAGCAGAGCGGCACCAGCGCCTGGGCCAGGCTGTGGCCCAAGGGGGTGAGACTGTAGTCCACCCGCGGAGGCACTTCCTTGTAGTCGGTCCGCTTCACGAGACCGTCGGCCTCCAGCTCCTTGAGCTGCTGGATCAGCATCTTGTCGCTGACGTCGCGCACGGCGCGCCGGAGCTCGCCGTACCGGGTCGGCCCATCCTGGGCGACGAAGTAGAGGATCAGCGGCTTCCACTTGCCGGCGATGACCCGCAAGGTCGCATCCAGACCGCATGTAAAACCGGGCAAAGTCGGCGTGCAGCTCCGGACCGGTGGTGAAGACGGCGCAGGTGTGAAGGTTGGCTCTGAGAGATCTGTCGACATTTTTTGGGTACTTACCAAAAGGTGCATACTTGTCGATAAGTGGGCACGCCGCCAGCTCAGTGCAACCCTAGTGAAGGAGCACATCATGAGCAGACTAAAAGGCAAGACGGCAGTGGTGACGGGCGGTGGAACCGGCATCGGATTTGGAGCGGCCAAACGGTTCATCGACGAAGGCGCGTTCGTCTACCTCTTCGGGCGGCGGCAGGAGCCGCTCGACGCGGCCGTTGCAAAACTCGGTCCCTCGGCGCGCGCCATCAGGGGCTCGGTGACGGATCTGTCCGACCTCGACGGGCTGTACGCGGCGGTGAAGGCCGAACGCGGCGGGCTGGACATCCTGTTCGCCAATGCTGGCACCGGGTTGTTCGCGCCGCTCGGCGAGATCACGGTCGAGCACTACGATCACATCTTCGACGTCAATGTGAAAGGACTGGTGTTTTCGGTGCAGAAGGCCCTGCCACTGATGAAGCAGGGGTCGTCGATCATCCTGACCGGTTCGAGCACGGGCGTGATGGGGACGCCGCAGTTCAGCATCTACAGCGCGACCAAGGCCGCGGTCCGCAATCTGGCGCGGAGCTGGGCGCAGGACCTGCGCGGCACGGGCATCCGTGTCAACGTACTGTCTCCGGGGCCGACCAAGACGGAGCTGGCGCTGGAGATTGTCGGCGAGGAAGCCTTTGATGCGCTCGGAAGCATGACGCCCATCGGGCGCGTCGGCGACCCGAGCGAGACAGGGGCGGTGGCCGCTTTCCTAGCGTCGTCAGACAGCAGCTTCATGACCGGCGGTGAGGTTTTTGTCGATGGAGGCCTTGCGCAGGTCTGAGGGCATGAGCGTCTGAGCGTGAGGGCTTCGGTCACCGGGACCGAAGCCCTCAACGCGCTGACGAGTACGCGCTTAGATCCCGAGAAGCTTGCGCGCGTTCGCCTTCAGCACCTTCGGCCGGATCTCGTCGCGGATCTCGATCTTGGCGAAATCCGACAGCCAGCGGTCCGGGGTGATCACCGGCCAGTCCGAGCCGAACAGCATCTTGTCCTGCAGGATCGAGTTGATGTAGCGCACCAAAATCGGCGGGAAATATTTCGGCGACCAGCCGGAGAGGTCGATATAGACGTTCGGCTTGTGGGTCGCGACCGACAGCGCCTCTTCCTGCCAGGGGAAGGAGGGATGGGCGAGGATGATCTTGAGGTCGGGGAAGTCTGCCGCGACGTCGTCCATGTACATCGGGTTGGAATATTTCAGCCGCATGCCCATGCCGCCGGGCATGCCGGAGCCGACGCCGGTCTGGCCGGTGTGGAACAGCGCGATCGCGCCGCCATTGTTGATCTCTTCGTAGAGCGGATAGGCCATGCGGTCGTTGGCGTAGAAGCCCTGCATGGTCGGATGGAATTTGAAGCCGCGCACACCGTATTCCTCGATCAGCTTGCGCGCCTCGCGCACCCCAAGCTTGCCCTTGTGCGGATCGATCGAGACGAAGGGAATGAGGACGTCGAGATGGTCGGAGGCGATCTCCAGCATCTCCTCATTCTTGTAGCGGCGGAAGCCGGTCTCGCGCTCGGCATCGACCGGAAAGATCACCGCGGCGATGTTCTTGGAGCGGTAATAGGCCGCGGTCTCCGGCACGGTTGGCGGATGCTTGTGCGGCGACTTGAAATAGTCCGCCATCTGCGCCTGGAAATCGTCATAGCCGTCGTCGGGATGGGTGCCGCAGGGCTCCTCGGCGTGAGTATGGATGTCGATGGCGACGACGTCGTCGATGTTGGGCAGCTTCAGCTTCGGCATGGGTGTCCTCCCGACGGGTTGCCGAATTGATTATATGATATAACGAAATTGGCAAGGCGTCGCCGGAGGCAAAGTCGCAGCCCGCAAAAGTCTTTGCGACGGTTGGCCGAAACCGGATAGATTGGACCGAACCGGTCCTTTCTACTTTGCATGGGGTTGTTTTCGAGAATTTGCTGGCTGGGAACGGGCCAGTTAACATTGACATCACCTCCCACCATGCCTTAGAAACCGCCCCGTCCCGGGCGGTCGGTCCGCCAGCGGGAAAAATCTCATTTTGCCACATTCGCGCGCGCCGAAACGGTAGTGCCGGACACGGCCTTTCGAACGTTCAGGATTCTGCCATGAAGGTCCGTAACTCGCTGAAATCGCTGCGCGGTCGCCATCGCGCCAACCGCCTGGTCCGCCGCAAGGGCCGGGTCTATGTGATCAACAAGGTGCAGCGCCGCTTCAAGGCTCGCCAAGGCTGATCTAAGCGGCTGATTGCCCTGCCGGACGCCCGACGCGCGCCCCGCAAGACCACGGTCTCACACGAGTTTGACGCCGCCCCTGCTATGCAAGGGCGGCTTTGCGCGTTTACACTTCGACCATGGCAGTGAGATTCCTTTTCGCGCGCACCCTGTGTCTGGCCCTCGTTCTCGCGACCGCCGGCCTCGCTCCGGCACTGGCGCAGAATGATCCGCCGGCTGCCCCCGGCAATCAGAAGAAGCTCCCGGAAGCGCCGGCCAAGCTGCCCAAGGTCGACCGCACCAAGAATCTCGATTTTCTGTTCGGCGCGCTGAAAGCTGCGCCCGACGAGGCCAGCGCCAAGCATGTCGAGGCGCGGATCTGGGCGATCTGGATCCAGACCCCGAGCGACACCGCGGCGCTGCTGATGGCGCGGGCCAAGACCGCGGTCGACGCCAAGAAGATCGAGGTCGCGATCAAGCTGCTGGATTCGGTCGTCAAGCTCAGGCCCGATTACATCGAGGCCTGGAACCGGCGCGCGACGCTCTACTACATGCAGAACGACTACGGCCGCTCGCTTGCAGACATCCGCGAGGTGCTGATCCGCGAGCCCCGTCATTTCGGCGCGCTCGCCGGCCTCGGCATGATCATGCAGGAGGTTGGCGACGAGAAGCGCGCCCTCGAGGCCTACCGCAAGGCGCTCGCCGTCAATCCGCATCTCGAGAAGATCCCCGACCAGGTCAAGGCGCTGACCGAGAAGGTCGAAGGCCGCGATATTTAGCGGACAAGTCGATCATTGCTCGAGCGAATGCGGCGCGGGCGGATTAACCACGATGACAAGCGCCGCGCTACAAGGGTATGGATGACGCCGCCGCGGGCCTACCTTCTTGGCAGGAGCACAGCCATGAAGCGTTTGATCTTTGCAGGTGTATTGCTGCTCGCGTCGGGAACGGTCAGCCTCGCCGACGGGCTGTTCTGGGTGGTCGGCAACCGCGCCACCGGAAAATGCAACATCATCACCAGCAATCCCGTGATCATCGGTGACGTCTGGTTCGGCGACGGTCCTTACAAGTCCAGGGCCGATGCCAGGCTTGCCCGTTCGACGATTCGCGCCTGTCCGGCGCTCACGCCTGACGAGCAAAAGGACGAGGACCGCACGAACTAGGTCGATAGCGACCTAGTGCAAAACGCTGCCGTCGCGCTCCGCGAGGCCGCGATCGACCGCTGCGGCGTAAGCCTTTGCAAGCTCCGTCTCGAGGTGCTCGTTGATCAGCAGCAGCGCGCGAACGGCACCGCGCAGGTCGCCGTTGCAGCTTGCCACGATCTCGTCGATCGCAGTGTCGTTGGATCTGAGGCTCATCGACATTCTCCGGTTCAAATCAGGACAATCCTGCCGGCCTTTCCCGCATCCCCGGGGGTTGCGAGCAGGATCGGCGCCCACCCGCGTCTAAATGGCGGAACCGACCGTGGCGATTATATGGAAGCCGCGATGACGACTGCATGAAGCTGGTCCGGGGCTTGCGCGCTGAGGGGGGCGTCATTGATTTCGTTGCCTTTTCCCTGCCGGAATTATGCACATATCCACAGCCCCGGCATTTCAGGTGGAGCGCGGGGTCTCACCGGGCGAAACTGCCGCCCGCAAGCCTCGTAACTGCCCTGTGCCCAGGATCGCCCGGATTCTCTCCATGATCGTGATGTCAGTCGTGACCGCGCTGGTTCTGCTGGCGCTGGTCACGCAGGCCGGAATCCTCGCCGTCCAACGCGCCTTTCCACCTCAGGGCCGCATGGTCGAGGTCGAAGGCGCCGTGCTGCACGTCGTCGATATCGGCCCGCGCGATTCGGGCCTGCCGATCGTGATGCTGCACGGCGCGAGTTCCAACCTCGAAGCGATGCGGCGTCCGCTCGGCGACCTCCTGGCCAAAGACCACCGCGTCATCCTGATCGACCGTCCCGGTCATGGCTGGAGCACGCGGGCGCGCCGGCAGGATTCGACGCCGGAGGTCCAGGCGCGGATGATCGATGAGGCGCTCGGCAAGCTCGGGATCGATCGCGCGGTCTTTGTCGTGCATTCCTGGAGCGGCGCGCTCGGCGCGCGGTTGGCGCTCGATCATCCCGGCCGCGTCGCGGGCCTTGTGATGCTCGCGCCCGTCACTCATCCCTGGCGCGGCGGCGTCGGCCGCTACAACGAGATCATCGCAACGCCCGTGATCGGCCCGCTGCTGGCCTACACCATAACCCTGCCGCTCGGCTATTTCCTCAGCGAGCCCGGCGCACGCAACGTCTTTCTGCCGCAAATGATGCCCGATGGTTTCGTGCGGGACTCCGCGACGCCGCTGCTGCTGCGCCCGCGCGAGTTCATCGCCAATGCCTATGATCTGGTGACGCTGAAGCAAGCGGTCGCCGCGCAAGTTGCGCGCTATGGCGAGATATCGGCGCCGGTCACGATCATCGCCGGCGAGCCCGACAAGACCGTGAAGACCGACATCCACGCCCGCCCGTTCGCCGCCACTGTACCGAATGCGAAGCTGATCGTGCTGTCTGATCTCGGCCACATGGTGCAGAACGCGGTGCCGGATCTCGTGAAGACGGAGATCGAGGCGATGATCGGGAGGATCGCTCCCATGCAGGCGGTCGCCAATTAGAGCGTTTTCGAGCGAAGTGGATACCGGTTCGCGTGAAGAAAACGCGTCAAAACAAGAAGCCAGAGCTACGGTTCTGATTCAATCAGAACCGAAGCTTTGGCGACCGCCGTCCTGCGCTTACTGCTTGATCTTCCCGTCCTTGTCGAACTGCGAGACGTAGGTCCAGAGATTGTTGATCTCGGTCTCGTTCTTGATGCCGGCGAACGCCATCTTGGTACCGGGGATCTTGGCCTTGGGGTCCTTGATGTATTCCTTGAACTGCGCCTCGTTCCAGGTGATGCCGGAATTCTTGTTCGCATCCGAATAATTGTAGTCCGGCGCGGTGCCCGACTTGCGGCCGTCGAGGCCGTTGAGCTCGGGGCCGACCTTGTTCTTGGCGCCTTCGCCGATCGCGTGGCAGGCCAGGCATTTGTTGAAGGACGACTTGCCGGCCGCGGCATCCTGCGCCATCGCGGAGGTGGCCGTGGCAGTCACGGTGAGGATCATCAGTGCGCCAAAAGTCAGTTTTTTCATCGGGTGCTCTTCGTCTCTTCCCTGGTGGGTCTCATGGTCGGCGATCATCGGGCCTGCTCGTTTTGGCAGGCCTGCTCGGCTTGGACAAGCCACGAAACCATGACAGGTTTCACGATTTCCGACTTGTCCCAGAGCGAACTTGCGCAAGATCGTGCTCCGACTTTCGGACGGCCTACCCAAACCAGCGCGGACGTGGTTGATTTGCCGCCACAAATCGACCGCGCGGCGTCAGCCGGACGGATATGCCATGAAGGATTTGATATGGCCATCATGATGCCTGCGAGCGACCAGGCCGTACTCGCGCGCCGCGCTGAGATCGTGGCTGCATTGCGCGCAATCGTTCCGGGCGAAGGCGTGATCGATACGCCTGCCGAGATGCGGGCCTATGAATCCGACGGGCTGACGGCCTATCGGCAGCCGCCGATGGTCGTGGTGCTGCCCGATACGACCGAGCAGGTTTCGCTCGTCCTGAAATATTGTGCAGAGCAGGGCATCAAGGTGGTGCCGCGCGGCTCCGGCACCTCGCTGTCCGGCGGCGCGCTGCCGCTGGAAGACGGCGTGCTCCTGGGCCTCGGCAAGTTCAAGCGCATCCGCGAGATCGATTTCGACAATCGCGCCGTCGTCACCGAACCCGGCGTCACCAACCTCGCGATCAGCCAGGCCGTGGCACATGCCGGGTTCTACTACGCGCCCGATCCGTCCTCGCAGATCGCCTGCTCGATCGGCGGCAATGTCGCGGAAAATTCCGGCGGCGTGCACTGCCTGAAATACGGCATGACCACCAACAATGTGCTCGGTTGCGAGATCGTGCTGATGAGCGGCGAGATTTTGCGCATCGGCGGCAAGTCGGCGGAGAACGCCGGCTACGATCTCATGGGCGTCATCACCGGCTCGGAAGGACTGCTCGGCGTCATCACCGAGATCACGGTGCGCATCCTGCAAAAGCCGGAGACGGCACGCGCACTGATGGTCGGCTTCGCGCAAGTCGAGGCGGCCGGCGAATGCGTAGCGCGGATCATCGGCGCCGGCATCATTCCCGGCGGCATGGAGATGATGGACAAGCCTGCGATCCACGCCGCGGAGGCCTTCGTGCATGCCGGTTATCCGCTCGATGTCGAGGCGCTCCTCATCATCGAGCTCGATGGTCCCAAGATCGAGGTCGACGAACTGATCACGCGCGTCGAGGGAATCGCGAACGCCTGCGGCTCGACCACCTGCCAGATCTCGACTTCGGAGGCCGAGCGCAATCTGTTCTGGGCCGGCCGGAAAGCTGCGTTCCCCGCCGTCGGCCGCATCTCGCCGGACTATCTCTGCATGGACGGCACGATTCCGCGCGGCGCGCTGCCGAAGGCGCTGGCGCGCATCCGCGAGCTCTCGGAAAAATACCAGCTCGGCTGCGCCAACGTGTTCCATGCCGGCGACGGCAATCTGCATCCCCTGATCCTTTACGATGCCAACAAGCCCGGCGAGATCGAGCGCGCCGAAGCCTTCGGCGCCGACATTTTGCGCGCCTGCGTCGAGTTCGGCGGCGTGCTCACCGGTGAGCACGGCGTCGGCATCGAGAAGCGCGATCTGATGCCGGAGATGTTTTCGGAGATCGACCTCAACCAGCAGCAGCGCCTGAAATGCGCCTTCGACGCGCAAGGCCTGCTCAATCCCGGAAAGGTGTTTCCGACCCTGCACCGCTGCGCCGAGCTCGGTCGCATGCATGTCCATGCAGGCAAGCTGGCGTTTCCCGATATTCCGCGGTTCTGACGCGGGATATCCGATCTGGCTACGACATGGCGGACGTTCTGATCAGTGTCACGGAGGAAGCACCGGCTAGGACGCAGGTGAAGTCGCGCCTGTTGTTCATCGACAACATCCGCTGGTCGATGATCATTCTCGTGCTGAGTATGCACGCGGCCGACACCTACAGCCCATTCGGCAATTGGTACTATGTCGACAGGCAGGAGACCGGCTTTGGCACGGCCTTGTTCCTCGGCGTCTACCAGAGCTTTCTTCAGGCCTTCTTCATGGCGGCGCTATTTTTCATCGCCGGTTATTTCGCCGCCGGCGCCTTCGATCGGAAAGGACTTTCGAGATTTGCGCGTGATCGGCTGCTTAGGCTCGGTCTGCCGACCTTGCTCTACATGTTGGTGATCGGTCCGCTGACGCAGTATTTTCTGTCTTGGACATGGGGCAAGGGCGGTTTCGGCCATCAATGGCTGACCCATCTGAAAGACGGCGAATGGCTCTCCGAGACGGGGCCGATGTGGTTCTGCGCGGTGCTGCTGCTGGTCTCGCTCCTCTATGGCCTGATCCGCCGGACCGGATGGCGGGAGCCCCAGGTCGCGCTGCGCGCCACGGGGATTGTCCCGTTCGTTGCGGCCATGGCGGCGAGCACGTTTGCCGTCCGCATTGCGATCCCCGCCGATGCCTCCGTGCTCAACGTTCACCCTGGCGACATCCCTCAATATCTTCATATGTTCGCAGCTGGCAGCTTCGGCTATCGCGGCAATTGGATGCTTGGGGTTGCCGAACGCTCCTGCATTCGCTGGGGACTGCTCGCGTTGTCCCTCTCTGCGCCGCTGTTTGCAGCACTTGTGCTGTTCGGTGGCGGCCTGCACGGCGATACGGCGCTCTATGCAGGCGGCTTCAACCTCGTCAGTGCCGGGAAATGCCTGTGGGAGGCGCTGGTCTGCGTCGGCATGGGCCTCCTCATGCTGGCCGTCTACCGTCGCCATTTCGATGCGCAGGGTCCGGTCGCCAAATGGCTCTCTGACAACGCCTTCGGCGTCTATCTGATTCACCCGCCGATCCTGATCGGCTTCGCGCTCCTCTTGCACGCGCTGCCGCTGTTCGCACTCACGAAGGCGCTCCTGCTGACGATGCTGGCCGCGATCGGCAGCCTAGCCGTCTCGGCGTTGATCCTGCGCAAATCACCGCTGCGCGCGATCATCTAACGGTACGCCGCGGCCCGTCTGAGCCGCGGCGTGCAAGCAGGCTATTACAGCAGCCCGTACTGCGCCCGCTCGCGCTTTGCCAACAGCGGCAGCGCTTCGCCGGCGATGTAGGTCTTGAAGTGCGCGCTCTCCTGATGTGCCTTGAACGCCGCCTCGTCGCGGAACAATTCGTAGAACAGGAACTGGGCCCGATTGTCCTTAGCCCGCGAGATCAGGAACAGCTTGACCCCGTCCTCACGCTGCGCCTCCGCAGGAAGCGGTCGAGGATGGCGGCGATCTTGTCGGCCTCGCCGGGCTTGGCCTCCCATTGTGCGACCACGAGCAGGCCGCCGCCGTCGACGGCGGCGCTCAGAGATTTTTGCGCGGCATAGTGGTCCATGATGTCCGTCTCCATCGGCTGGTCTCGATCGCGATCGGAGCAGACTTGTAGCGATGGCCAGCCGGCTTTGGTTCGCCGGTGATCGAAGTGTCGATGTCGTGAACGCTTCGATCCTGATCGAAGCGTCGCCGTGGCCCGCGGTGAATCCGATCGCGCCGGCAATGGTAGCCAGCATCACGCCGCATTTGATTTTCGCGGCGAATTTCGCTACCGGCTTTTCCTGTGGATACGCTCAAGGTCAGAGACGCCAAAGACGTCGAAGAGGTGGTGCGCACGGCGATTGCCAATGAGCAGCCGCTCGAGATCATCGGTCATGGTTCCAAGCGCGGCATCGGCCATGCGATGGCGACCAACGCCGTGCTCGACGTTTCCGCGCTGAATGCGGTCACCGCCTACGAACCCAATGAGCTGATCATCACGCTCCAGGCCGGCGCGCCGCTCGCCGACGTGCTGTCGCTGATCGATGCCAAGAACCAGCAATTCGCCTTCGAGCCGATGAACACCGCACCGCTGCTCGGCACGCCGGTATCAGGCACCATCGGCGGCATGATCGCGGCCGGGCTCGCCGGTCCGCGCCGGATCAAGGCGGGCGGTGCGCGCGACCATCTGCTTGGCGCACATGCCGTCTCCGGTTTCGGCGACAGCTTCAAGACCGGCGGCAAGGTCGTGAAGAACGTCACCGGCTACGACCTCTGCAAGCTGCTGGCGGGGTCCTGGGGCACATTGTCGGTGATGACCGAGGTCACGCTGAAGGTGATGCCGAAGCCGGAGGCCGAGCGGACGCTGCTGCTGCGCGGGCTCGACGATGCCGCCGCCAACAAGGCGATGATTGCGGCGCTGGGCTCGCCCTTCGATGTCTCCGGGGCCGCGCACCTGCCCAAATCGGCGTTCCGGACCAGAACCGAAGGGCTTGGCGATATCGCGGGCCAGGGCGAGGCGCTGACAGTGCTGCGGCTCGAAGGCATTACCGCCTCAGTCGCCCACCGTGCCGGCTCGCTGCGCGAATTGCTGGTCCCGTTCGGAACCGCGACCCTGGTCGAGGACATCGCGTCCGCGGCGCTCTGGGCCGCGATCCGCGACGTGCTGCCGTTCGCGGCTGGCGGCGCGCTGGGGGCCTGGCCAGTCTGGCGAATCGTCTGTCCGCCGGCGTCGGGCGCGGCGCTCGGGACTCAACTGACGCGCGAGACCGGCGGCGACGTGATCTACGATTGGGGCGGCGGACTGATCTGGGCGGCGTTGCCACCGAAGCCGGACGCGCATGCGCCTTCCGTGCGTCAGCGCGCGAACGCCGTCGGCGGGCATGCCATGCTGATCCGGGCCGCTGACGACGTCAGGCGCGGTGTCGACGTGTTCCATCCGCAGGCGCCTGGCATTGCCGCGTTGAGCGAGCGGGTGCGCGCCAGTTTCGATCCGAAGACCATCCTCAACCGGGGACGGCTGACGCGGGGCGCTTGCTGAATGAAGACCGAATTCTCACTCGCGCAGCTCGCCGACCCCGACATCGCCGAAGCCGACAAGATCCTGCGTGCCTGCGTCCATTGCGGCTTCTGCACCGCAACCTGTCCGACCTATGTACTGCTCGGCGACGAGCTCGATAGCCCGCGCGGTCGCATCTATTTGATCAAGGAGATGCTGGAGAAGGACCAGGCGCCGACGGCCGAGGTGGTCAAGCATGTCGACCGCTGCCTGTCGTGCCTGGCCTGCATGACGACCTGTCCCTCAGGCGTGAACTACATGCACCTGGTCGACCAGGCCCGGGTCAGGATCGAAGAGCGCTATCAGAGGCCACTCACCGAGCGGTTGCTGCGCCAGGTGCTGGCCTTCGTTCTGCCGGATCCGCAGCGCTTTCGCATGAGCATGTGGCTGGCGCGGCTGGCCCGTCCGCTGGCCGTGCTCCTGCCGACGCCCCGGCCGTCGGCGACGCCCGGCCTGATTCAGCGCCTCAAGGCGATGCTGGCGCTGGCGCCGAACCGGCTGCCGCCGCCGGGGCCCGCCGCCGGCAGCGTGTTCGCAGCGCTCGGCAAGAAGCGTGGCCGGGTCGCGCTGCTTCAGGGCTGCGCCCAGCAGGTGCTGGCGCCGCGCATCAACCAGGCCGCCATCAGTCTCCTCACGCGCCATGGCATCGAGGTCGTCCTTGTCAGGGACGAGCAGTGCTGCGGCGCGCTGACCCATCACCTCGGCAACGACCAGGACGCGTTGGCGCGGGCTCGCGCCAACGTCGCGGCGTGGCGCACGGAAGCGGCCGGCGAGGGGCTCGACGCCATCCTGGTGACGGCGTCCGGCTGCGGCACCGTGATCAAGGACTACGGCTATCTGCTGCGAGAGGACGCCGCATTTGCCGCCGATGCGGCGATGGTCTCCGCGCTCACCAAGGACATCACCGAATACGTCGCCGCCCTCGGACTCGAACCGACTGCGCGACAGGACAACATCGTCGTCGCCTATCACTCCGCATGTTCGTTGCAGCACGGGCAGAAAATCACGGGCCTTCCGAAAGAATTGCTTTCCAAGAATGGATTCGTGGTGAAAGATGTGCCGGAGAGCCATTTGTGTTGCGGTTCGGCGGGGACCTACAACATTCTCCAGCCCGAGCTTGCGGGTCGGTTGCGCGATCGCAAGGTCGCCAACATCGCAAGCGTCAAGCCGGACATGATTGCCGCAGGCAATATCGGCTGCATGGTGCAGATTGCCAGTGGCACGTCAGTTCCGGTCGTACACACGATTGAGCTTCTCGATTGGGCTACGGGCGGGTCGCGGCCGGCATTGAACGCGCAAGTTTAAGCTTTCAAAGGCTGAGCTTTCGTCCGGAGGTGACGGCTGAAGACGCCCGATCGACCATTGTTCGGCGGCAACAGGAGGACCACGATGGCGAAAGCGAAGAAGAAAAAAAGCAAGAAGGCCAAAAAGGCCAAGAAGGCTGTAGCGGCGAAGAAGACCGCAAAGAAGGCAGCCAAGAAGTCCGCGAAGAAGTCTGCCAAGAAGGCCACGAAGAAATCTGCGAAGAAGGCTGCGCCGAAGAAGGCAGCCAAGAAGTCGGCCAAGAAGTCCGCTAAGCAGGCTGCCCCAAAGAAGGCCGCCAAGAAGGCTGCGAAGAAAGCGGCACCGAAGAAGGCGAAGGCAGCTCCCGCGCCGAAGCCGTCAGCGCCGGCAGCTCCGGCTCCCGAGCCTGCCGCCGAGACAAGCTGGGCGATGCCTTCGTCTTCTGCGGAAGCGACGCCGGCCGAGGGACAAGGTTAGGTCCAAGGCTGGATCCAAGGCTGGATCCAATCCGACGATCGTCGTCGACAACAGGAAGGCCGCAGCGGTGACGTTGCGGCCTTTTTGCATCGCCGCGACGGCTTGCCCGGACGGTCACGTCGGGGAGCGGCCTGATTCGTAGCCCGGACAGCACGGTGCCATCAGGTCCGTACTAACCCGGACCTGCTTGTGCACTTTGGAAGGCAAATAATGTGATCGAGAAGCAACACAACCTGACAACCTTTCGTGGAATCGTCCGAAAGCCCAAAAAGTCGGCAGATGCCTGTGTTTTTTGCTTCACGGCGGACATCCCTCAATCCAAATTGCCGCAGTTAGGAAATTTGCAATCAGGTCGTGCACCCCGGGGGGCTTCCGGGATCCGACTGGGGTCTAAGAACTGGTGATGGGGATCGAAATGAAAAAAGTAGCTTTGTTGGCAACGGCGCTGGCAATGGTGACGGGCTCGGCTTTCGCGGCAGACATGGCGGTGAAGGCTCGGAAAGCCCCGCCGGTGGTTGCGTTTGACCCCTGGGATATCGCCTTCGGCGGCGCCATCATGAGCGACTACATCTTCCGCGGCGTCACCCAGTCGAACCACAAGCCGTCGGTCGCGGCCTATTTCGAGCCGCGCTACAACGTCAACAAGGACCTCCAGCTCTACGTCGGCGTCTCGGCCGAGAGCATCTCCTTCGCCAACCGCGCCGCTGCTGAAGTCGACATCTACGGCGGTATCCGCCCGACCTTCGGCGCGTTTGCCTTCGACATCGGCGTCTGGGGCTACCTGTACCCGGGCGGCACCTGCTACTACGGCGCTCCCGTCGACACGGCCGGCAAAGCGCTCAGCGCCGAGTGCGCCACCAACTTCCTTCTCAACGGCAACGTCATGAAGAAAGACGTCAGCTTCTTCGAAGTCTACGGCAAGGTGACCTATACGGTTAACGACAACTGGGCGTTCGGCCTGAACGAATATTATTCGCCGAACTTCCTGAACTCCGGCGCGTGGGGCGATTATTTGTCAGTCACCGCCAAGTACATCGCGCCGAGCACGGTCTTTGGTGCGAGCGGCGTCGGCATGTACGTGTCGGGTGAGTTCGGCCGTCAGTTCCTCGGTACCAGTGATTCGTTCTACGGCACCGGCTTCACCAATCCCGGCTTCGCTGGTCCGTTCCCGAACGGTATCAAGTACGCCGACTACAACACCTGGAACGTCGGCATCGGCTTCACCTACAAGGTGTTCACCCTTGATCTGCGTTACTCCGACACCGACCTGAACAAGGGCAATTGCAACGCCTTCACCAGCGCCTTCAACGGCTCGGGCACCACCAGCGTCACCTCCATCAACCCGACCGGCGTTGGATCCAACTGGTGCGGCGCGGCTGGTATCGCCAAGCTGTCCTTCGATCTGACGGCGATGGCCAACCTGAAGTAAGCTTCTTCCCGAAGCGACTCGATGAGGGCGGCAGGGCAACCTGCCGCCCTTTTGCTTTGGGTGACTGCTTTTGGTGGTGTCCGAGAGAGGGGCCGGGTCTTTCGTGGTTCGAGACGCGCCGTAGGGCGGCGCTCCTCACCATGAGGGTCGGGGCTTTCTCCACGATGATGACCTCATCCTGAGGGCCCGCCAAAGGCGGGCGTCTCGAAGGATGGCCGCAACAAAGGGCCTTAGCTCGGCGGCCCCCGCCAACGCCTCAGCGCGCCGCGCTCGGCTCCTTCTCGACCGGCGCGCCACCGTCACTGAGGACGTGGACTGCGCCGTGCTTCACCATCGTCACCTTGCGGGTATGGAAGGCGTCGAGCGTCGAGCGGTGGCCGATCGACACGAGGGTGGCCTGCGGCAGCCTCTCAGTCAGCAGCCGGTACAGCCGGGCCTCTGACGGTTCGTCCAGCGAGGCGGTGGCCTCGTCCAGGAATAGATAGTCCGGCGCGTGCAGCAGCGCGCGGGCGAGCCCTAGGCGCTCCTGCTCGCCCAGCGACAGCATCCGGTTCCAGTGGCCTTCCTCCTCGAGGCGCTCGGCGAGGTCGGGCAGCCCGACCGCGATCAGCGCGTCCCTGACGGATGCCCCTTCGAATGCGCCGGGCGCGGCCGGATAGACGACGGCGTCACGCAGCACGCCGACCGGGAAATAGGGGCGCTGGGGCAGCATCATCAGCTTCGCCTTTTCGGGGACGAAGATGGTGCCGGTACCGAACGGCCAAATGCCGGCGATGGCCCGGAACAGCGTCGACTTGCCGGAGCCCGACGGTCCGGTCACCAGCACGCGCTCTGGCGTCTGGATGGCAAAGGCCCCGAGGGCCACCAGCGGCGTGCCGTTGGGCAGGTTCACACAAAGCTGCTCGAGGCCGATATTGCGACCGCCGGTGGCGACCTTGAGGGCGATCGCCGGCTCATGCGCCGGCAGGTTCGCGGCTGCATCGACCGACATCTCGAAGCCGTCGAGGCGCGCAACGATGGAGCGCCATTCCGCCAGGGACCGGTAAGCCGTGACGAAGAATGAGAGTGCGCCCTGTACGCTGGAAAAGGCGGATGCAGTCTGCATCATGTCGCCAAGCTGAATCTTCTTGGCGAAGAAGGCCGGCGCCACCAGCACATAGGGAAATATCACGGCGGCCTGCTGATAACTCGCAGTGAACGCAGTGAGGCGTTTGGTCCGGCTCATGATGGCGTACCAGTTGCCGATCACGAAGCCGAAACGATCCAGCAGGCGGGCGCGTTCGGCGCCCTCGCCCTTGAGCAGCGCGATCTGCTCGGAGTTCTCGCGGACGCGAACGAGGTTGAAGCGGAAGTCGGCCTCATAGCGCTGCTGCTCGAAATTGAGGTTCACCAGCGGTGCGCCGATCCAGTGCGTCAGCGCGGTGCCGAAGATCGCGTAGATCATTGCGCCCCAGCACAGATAGCCGGGAATCATGAGATCGCTGCCGAACAGGTGCAGCGGCGCGGCATTGGAGAGACCCCAGAGGATGATCACGAAGGAGAACAGCGTCACGATGGACGAGAGCAGGCCGAGCCCGATGGTCAGCGTTTGTTCGACGAAGTTCCTGACGTCCTCGGTGATGCGCTGGTCCGGGTTGTCGGCGGCATCGCCTTTGAGCTGCATGCGGTAATGCGTAGCGCCTTGCAGCCATTCGCCGAGATAGTGCCGGGTCAGCCATTGCCGCCAGCGGATCTGGAGCCACTGGTTCAGGTACAGCTTGTAAACCGCCAGCGCGATGAAAGTGGAGGCGAGGGCGATGAAGATCCAGATCTGCGTGACGAACGCGTCCCAGTCGCTCGCCTGCAACGCGCTGTAGAACCGGTTCTGCCATTGATTCACGAGCACGTCGATTGCGACCAGTGCCAGCTCCATTGCGACAACGGCGGCGAGGAGGCCGCGGCCGGCCCATTTGTCCTCCGATCGGAAATAAGGGATGGCGATTCGCCAGACGGTCGCGAGCGTGGCGCTGATGTTCTTCACAGAGCGGGGTCTCCTGAGGGGATGCGCACAATTGCCCTGAGCCAAAGACTTGAGACGAGGGCGGAAATGGCGCGCTTAGACTAAAGTCGCAAGTTCTGCAATTTGCGTTGCCGTGTCGCAGCTTGCAACCCTAGCATGGGCTTCAACGGCGCGGGGCGGGGCCCTTCGAGATTTCGCGAGCTTGTGAGCGGGACGGGAACCGCTGCATTCGCGAGGAATTCGCGTCCAACTCGGGGGTTATCGCTTCAGCGTCAAGCAGGATCGGCTGTCCACGCGGGCCGCCTGCAGCACACATGCGTGGGGGAGGAAGACCATGTGGAATCAAGTCTATGACCCGTTGCACAGCCCTGTGCTGTCGACGATTGCGGCGGCAATCCCTGTCGTCACACTGCTGGTCCTGATCGCGAGCGGCCGCGTCCAGGCTCATATCGCGGCAGTCATCGCCGTGATCGTTGCCAATCTGATCACGATCTTCGTGTTCACGATGCCGGCAAACATGTCGATCCGCGCCTCGGTGCTGGGCATCGTCACGGGCTTCTTCCCGATCGGCTGGATCGTTCTCAACGTCATCTTCCTCTACCAGGTGACAGTGACCACCGGACGCTTCGAACTGCTCAAGCGCGCGGTCGGCGGCGTCACCGAGGACCGCCGGCTGCAACTGCTGCTGATCGCGTTCTCGTTCGGCGCCTTCTTCGAGGGCGCTTCGGGGTTCGGTACGCCGGTCGCGATCACCGGCGCCGTGCTGATCGGCCTCGGCTTCTCGCCGCTCGCAGCTTCCGGCCTGTCGCTGATTGCCAACACCGCGCCGGTCGCCTACGGGGCGCTGGGCACGCCGATCCAGGGCCTTGCCTCGGTCACCGGGCTCGATCCCTACATCCTCGGTGCGATGGTCGGCCGACAATTGCCGTTCTTCTCGCTGATCGTACCGTTCTGGGTGGTGTGGGCGTTCGCGGGCTGGAAGGGCATGAAGGACGTCTGGCCGGCGATCCTGGTCACCGGCGTGTCGTTCGCGGTCCCGCAATTCGTGATCTCGAACTACGTCAATCCCTGGATCGTCGACATCGGGGCGTCGCTGATCTCGATGGGCGCGCTGATCCTGTTCCTGAAGGTCTGGCAGCCGAGGCAGCTCTGGCTGTCGCCGGCGCTGCGCGGCCGCGACGAATCGGCCGCCACCATGGCGGCGGCAAAACCGCTCGACAAGACACCACTGACGCAGAGCGAGCTGTTCAACGCGCTGCTGCCTTGGATCATCGTCTGTATCGTGATGCTGATCTGGGGCAATGGCGGCTTCAAGACCTGGGCGAACTCGATCTTCACCTGGAACTACCCCGTTCCCGAGCTGCACCAGATGATCAACAAGATGCCGCCGGTCGCGCCAGGGCCGACGAAAGAGAGCGCGGTGTTCGGCTTCACCTACCTGTCCTTCACCGGCACGGGCATGCTGATTGCGGCGATCATCTCGGGCTTCCTCATGGGCGTCGGTCCCGGCAGCCTGCTGATCCAGTACGGCCGCACCATCCGGCTGTGCGCGATCTCGCTGATCACGATCTCGGCGATGCTCGCGATCGGCACGCTGACGCGGCTCTCCGGCGTCGACGCGACGCTCGGTCTCGCCTTCGCCGCGACCGGCGTGCTCTATCCCTTCTTCGGCACGCTGCTCGGCTGGCTCGGCGTGGCGCTGACGGGATCGGACACCGCCTCCAACGTGCTGTTCGGAAACTTGCAGAAGATCACCTCCGAGCAGCTTGGCCTGTCGCCGATCCTGATGGGCGCGGCGAACTCGTCCGGCGGCGTCATGGGCAAGATGATCGACGCGCAGTCGATCGTGGTCGCCTCCACGGCGACCAACTGGTACGGCCACGAGGGCACGATCCTGCGTTTCGTGTTCTGGCACTCGATCGTGCTGGCCTGCCTCGTCGGTGTGCTCGTGACGTTGCAGGCCTATGTCTATCCGTTCACGACGATGGTGCTGAAGTAGCGGGCCACGCCCGGCCTCGACGTAGATCCCCGCACGGCTTCGCCGCCTTGCGGGGATTTTTGCGCCCACGTCGAGCGAACCTTCTCAACGGCGCCGCGGTCTTATAGAAGGTGCCGCAGATCAGGTCGGTCGAGAGGTCTCATGGTTTCGCTCAGGCAGATGGTGTGTGTCTCGGTTGCAATGCTCGCGATGTCCACGCTCGCGCGTGCGGAGGACGGTTTTCCGTTCGGCACCGAGATGACGCTGGAGGCGCTGCCGCAGCCGGGCTCGAAGCGGATTCCGAACATCGAGATCGGCGACAATGGCGAGGTGGTGCTGGAGCTCTGGTGCAAGGGCGGCAAGGGCCAGTTCTCGGTCGCCGGGAACACCGTGATCTTCATGCCCGGCCCGATCCAGGACCGCTCCTGTCCGCCGGCAAGGGCGCAGGCCGACGACGAGCTCGTCGCAGCGCTCGGCAGCGTCGAGACCTGGAAGCGCCAGGGCGACGTGCTGACGCTGGTCGGCCCGAAGCCGCTGCGCTTTCGCGTCAACGGGAATTAGGCACGGCCCTCGTGTCCCGGACAAGGCGTAGCGCGCAAGCGCTGCGCCGCAGAGCCGGGACCCAGATGTCCATCCACGATCTCGCGTGCGGCTCCTGGGCCGCGGCTCTGCAGCGCTTAAGCGCTGCGTCCGGGGCACGATAGACAAGCTTATTTCCACACCGACTTGTCGGCGTCCCAACGCTGGCCCTTCAGCTCCTTGGCGAGCGCCTCGACCGAGCCGTTGTCGTCGGGCTGATCGCCTTCCTCGTCGGCTGCCGCTTCGTCCGAGAGATTGAGCTTGGCGCCGCTGCTCTCATCGGTGGTCGTAGTCGCGGGGCTGCCGATCCAGAGCATGAGCTTGTCGGTCGTGCCGGGCTTGTCGGGCGAGACGAGACCCGCAACCTCGATCGTGTCGGTGAGCTCGAGCGCCGGGAAATCCTGGTTCGGCCGCTTGAAGACCAGCTTGAGCTTGCCGGTGGCGGGGTTGAAGCTTTGCGAGACCGGCTTTGCCGCGAGTGTCCTGGCCAGCACGCCCGCCACGGCGGCCGAGAGCTTGTCGCGGTTGATCTTGTCGCCGTCGCGCCAGTCGGCGGCGGGGATGCGGATGGTGCGGTCCATCTCGGTCATGCCCGCGGTCCAGCCCGCGGCGGTGACGCCCGGCATCGCCTTGAATTTTGCCAGCAGCGCGCCTGCGCGCTCCGGATCGACCGACATGTTGATGGTCTGCTCGCCAGCGCGCAGCGCATCGCAGCCGACATTGAGGCTCGCCAGCGTCACTTCGACGTCCTGGCCCTTCAGGCTCTTCAGGAACTCGGTCGCGGCGTCCAGCTTGACCTTGACCGCGATCGCTTCCGGCGAGACGTCGGTGAAATCCTTCGGCTGCGGCGTGATGCCGTCGTCGGAGGTCTGGTTGTCCAGAAACTCCTTCTCGCTGAGATCGGAATTGTCGGGCGAGGTGACCTCGGTCACCGCCTGGCCGATGCTGATCTGGCCGCGGAATTCGAAGGTGTCTCCGGCCTGTTTGCGCAGCAGCTTGACGGTGACGGGCGCCTTCGCGCCGAGGCTTTGCGTCGTGCCGGTCAGGTTCTGGCCCGCGACCTGGAGATTGACGACGAAGCGGTCCTTGCGGTCGGAATTCTTCGCGACGGGATAGCAGACGTCGAGCACGGCCGCGGTGACGGTCTTGCCCTGGCGTGTCTCCTTCAGGATCACGTCGGCATTGCCGTCCATCAATCCGTCGATCGAGGTGAAATAGCGCGTCTCGGCGCCGCCGGGCGCCGTGGCCTTCGGCGACAGCTTCATCTGGGCGGAGGCGATCTCGGGCGACACTGCAAGCAGAGCCGCCAATAAAACTGTCGGGCAAACCAGAAGCGCGCGCATCGACGAAATCCTCGGGCAATCGGGCATGATCCGGAAAAGTGTGAAGCGGGTTTCCGATAAGATCATGCCCAAACAACTAGAATCGGCGCCACCGTAGTGGGTTTTGGCCGCCGGTTGAATCGGAAAGCGTGCAGAATGATCGGCAAAAAAGAAGGCCGCCCGGAGGCGGCCTTCGTAGCACTGGAACGAAAGGATGGGCTTAGAAGCCGCCCATGCCGCCGCCGCCCGGCATCGCGGGCGCGGCTTCCTTCTTCGGTGATTCGGCGACCATGGCCTCGGTGGTCACCAGCAGGCCGGCCACGGAGGCGGCGTCCTGGAGCGCGGTGCGCACCACCTTGGCGGGATCGATGATGCCCTTCTCAATCATGTCGACATACTCCTCGGTCTGGGCGTCGAAGCCGAACGTTTCGGACTTGTTCTCCAGGATCTTGCCGACAACGATCGAGCCTTCCACGCCGGCATTCTCCGAGATCTGGCGGATCGGGGCTTCCAGCGCCTTCAGCACGATGTTGATGCCGGCCTGCACGTCGGCATTGGCGTTGGTCAGACGCCCCACCGCCTTCTTGGCACGCAGCAGGGTCACGCCGCCGCCCGGGACGATGCCTTCTTGCACCGCGGCGCGGGTGGCGTTGAGCGCGTCCTCGACGCGGTCCTTCTTCTCCTTGACCTCGATCTCGGTGGCGCCGCCGACGCGGATCACCGCGACGCCGCCGGCGAGCTTGGCGAGGCGCTCCTGGAGCTTCTCACGGTCGTAGTCCGACGTGGTCTCCTCGATCTGGGCCTTGATCTGGCCGACGCGGGCCTCGATCTCCGGCTTCTTGCCGGCGCCCTTGACGATCGTGGTGTTCTCCTTGTCGATCACCACCTTGCCGGCGCGTCCGAGCATCTTCACCGTGACGTTCTCGAGCTTCATGCCGAGGTCCTCGGAGATGAGCTGGCCCCCGGTGAGGATCGCGAGGTCCTCGAGCATGGCCTTGCGGCGGTCGCCGAAGCCCGGCGCCTTGACGGCGGCGACCTTGAGGCCGCCACGCAGGCGGTTGACGACCAGGGTGGCCAGGGCCTCGCCCTCGACGTCCTCGGCGATGATGACGAGCGGCTTGCCCGACTGCACCACAGCTTCCAGCACCGGCAGCATGGCCTGCAGGCCGGACAGCTTCTTCTCGTGCAGGAGGATGTAGGCGTCCTCGAGCTCGGCGGTCATCTTCTCGGGGTTGGTGACGAAGTAGGGCGACAGATAGCCGCGGTCGAACTTCATGCCCTCGACGATGTCCACCTCGGTGTCGAGCGACTTGTTCTCCTCGACGGTGATGACACCCTCGTTGCCGACCTTCTGCATCGCCTGCGCGATCATCTTGCCGATGGCGGCATCGCCGTTGGCCGAGATGGTGCCGACCTGGGCGACCTCGGAGGAGGCGGCGACCGGCTTGGCGCGCTTCTCGATGTCCTTGATGACGGCCGCGACCGCGATGTCGATGCCGCGCTTGAGGTCCATCGGGTTCATGCCGGCGGCAACCGACTTGGCGCCTTCGCGCACGATGGCCTGGGCCAGCACGGTCGCGGTGGTGGTGCCGTCGCCGGCGAGGTCGTTGGTCTTGGAGGCGACCTCACGCACCATCTGGGCGCCCATGTTCTCGAACTTGTCCTCGAGCTCGATCTCCTTGGCGACGGTGACTCCGTCCTTGGTGATGCGGGGCGCGCCGAACGACTTCTCGATGACGACGTTGCGGCCCTTCGGGCCGAGCGTCACCTTGACGGCGTTGGCGAGAATGTCGACGCCGCGCAGCATGCGATCGCGCGCGTCTCCGGAAAACTTGACGTCTTTGGCAGCCATGTTCTGCAGTCCCTGTTGTTTCGTGATGTGTCTGCCGCTGGCTTCCTCGCATCATGTCCGGGGTCCGCAATCGAACCCGGCGGAATGATGGATGCCCGGATCGTCAGCGCGAAGACGCGCTTCGCGCTTTGGCCCGGGCATGACATTCAGCGGCTGTTCAGGCTGATGGCCTTAGGCCATTACGCCCATGATGTCCGACTCCTTCATGATCAGGAGATCTTCGTTGTCGATCTTGACCTCGGTGCCCGACCATTTGCCGAACAGCACGACGTCGCCGACCTTGAGGTCGATCGGGGTCAGCTTGCCGGCCTCGTCGCGACCACCGGGGCCGACGGCGACGATTTCGCCCTGGGAGGGCTTTTCCTTGGCGGAGTCCGGAATGATGATGCCGCCCTTGGTCTTTGCCTCGGCGTCGATACGTTTGACCACGACACGGTCATGCAGCGGACGAAATTTGGATTTAGCCATGACGTTTCCCTTTGGAGGCTCGCTTCGGAAGTAGCGGAAAAACTGGGTGGGGCGGCGCTTCCGTCCACCCTCTTGCCAAGGATCGAACGGTGCGCTTAGCAATCGGTCTTTCCGAGTGCTAATGGTGCGCCCGGGAATATGGCTTGGCCGCGATCCTGTCAAGCAAAGGTGGTTAAGCGATTGGTGAGGCGGATATAGGATGGTGGCATTGGAAACTTGTTCGGGGCGCCGGCGTATCGAAGGACGTCATTGCTCCGGCAGCGGTTTTGCGCTTGGCTGCGGGTGGGGTGCGGCCATGGTCTTGTTCGGGGGAATGCCATGATCAGTTCAGCTCACGCACGCACGATCGCCAATCTGGCGGCGGCCTCTTGCCTGGCGCTGCTGCTGGGCGCGTGCGGCGGCGGCATGAGCCTGCCGTCCTTCTCTTCGTCCTCACCGCCGCCCGAGGCCGAGCCCGGCACCGGTCCGGAAATGCCCGCGTCGATCCGCGCCGACGAGATCGTCGGCCGCTGGGGCCTCGCCTCGTTCCAGAACCCGGCCGACCGTGCCCGCACCGAGGCTGCCGCCCGGGCCCAGTGCAAAAATCCCTACGTGATCACCGCCGGCTCGTCCGGCGGCGTGATCATGCATCTGGCCGACCAGGCGACCCCGCAGGAGCTGCGGCTGAAGGGCTCGCCCAGCGGCAAGAACTATATCGGGCCGGCGGGTCCGACGCCCGGCGAGCAGGACCGCGAAATCGTCTCCTTCGACGGCCGCGTCCTGATCACCCGCTTCATCGACAAGGACGCCGCCACCCGCTACGGCAACATGGTCTACGTCCGCTGCGCGCCAAGGGCGTGATTTCTTCTTCCCTCATGCCCCGCCTAGTGCGCAATTGCGCACGGGGGCGGGGCATCGAGTAATCCCCGCCGGCGCTTGAGCCGAGACGTCCGCGATTGCTGGATCGTCCGCCTTCGCGGACGATGACAGTGAGGCGCCAAATACAAAAAACGCCGGCTTGCGCCGGCGTTTTGTTTTTCAGAGTGTCGCGTCCGCTCAGTCGAACAGCGCGTCGATATCGTCCTGCGAGGCGTGGCCGACGTCACCGGCGAGCTTCGGCCCGTTGAGGAGTTTTTCGTCCTCGCTGCGGGTGTCGGCGGCCGGCGCAGGCACGTGGGACTTGATCGCGTCGACGCCGCCCCAGATCTCCATCATCGAGTTGATGTGCTGCTCGATGAACTTCATCGTGTTCATGACCTTGCTGATGCGCTGGCCGGTCAGGTCCTGGAAGTTACAGGCTTCGAAGATCGAGATGACGCGTTCCTGGATGTCGTCGGCGAGCAGCTTCTGCTGATCGGCCGATTGCACCTTGGACATCGCGGTCGCCGCCTGGTCGATTGACTCGGCGGCTTCGAGGATCTGCTGGGTGGCCTGTTCGGTGCCGCCGACGACCGCGCCAAGCTCGCCATTGACCTTGGCCATTTCGCCGCCATCAAAGCTCTTGCCGTGCAGCGTCGCGATCTCGCGCTTGGTGCGGTCGATGGCGTCGTGGATGAGGTCGAGCTCGACCTTCAGCTTCTCGCACTGCTCGATCTGCGCGCGGTAGGTATCGAGCATGGTACGAGCTTCGGAGAGCTCGTGGGCGGTGGAGGCGTCGATCGCCGCCATGGCTGCGCTGCCCGACAAGGGCACGCTGCCCTTCGCCATCTGTGCGCGGATCGCACGCAGCTCGGCCATGATCTCACTATGCATCGGCGCGGCCTCCTCGATCATTTCGGGGCTTGGCATCTCGCCGACAATAGCCTCCTCGACACGAAAACGTTTGCGGTGAATAGCCATCAAGAACTCCCCCCACCTCACTCACGCGTCTTTGTAGGCTGAAGCGATTTAACACGAAGTTCACAGCCGGAACTGTCGTGCGGTTGTGCGCGACGGCTTGCAAACGGGCGATTAACCATGCGTGCGCGGCGTTCATCGAAAATAAACGCTGATCGCCAAATTGCAGCTCGCTCGCGACGTGGTGAATCAAAACGCCTGAAACGTTTACCAAACGAAACGGCTTTTGCTCTTTATTGACCACGTCGCGAGCGTGAACAAGCCAGCGCGTTCGGCGGCGAATGCAACTAGACGAAACAGTACAGAGTACGTCGATGTTCAAAAAAATGTCTGTCGCGCTGCTCGGCAGCGCTTGCACCTTCATTGCCGGCGCAAACAACGCGAGCGCCTTCGACAATTCGGTGTCGAATGATCCGCCCGCGGTGCTCTACCAGCCGCAGGTGCCGCCGGCGCCGGTGCGCGTCGCCTCCAATTCCGGCATGGGCGGCGGCTTCATCGAATTTCTGTTCAGCGACGGACCCGGCCGCGGCCCGGCCTACGCCCCGCAGCAGCCGGTCTATCAGCAGCAGCCAGGCTATTACGACCAGCGTCGCCTGCCGCCGATGGGCGAGCCGCAGATGCAGGGGGCGGTTCAGCAGGAAGCTGTCGACCCGCGGCAGCGTCAGTTCGATCCGAGATTCGAGAAACAATCTGTTGACTATAGCGGCAAGGAAAGTGCCGGCACCATCGTGGTCGATACGCCGAACAAGTTCCTCTATCTCGTCGAGGGCAACGGTCGCGCGATGCGTTACGGCATCGGCGTCGGCCGTCCGGGCTTCACCTGGTCCGGCGTAAAGTCGATCACGGCCAAGCGCGAATGGCCGGACTGGACACCGCCATCGGAAATGATCGCGCGCCGCCCTGACTTGCCCCGGCACATGGAAGGCGGCCCGGAAAATCCGCTCGGCGCCCGCGCGATGTATCTGGGTTCGACGCTCTACCGTATCCACGGCTCCAACGAGCCCTGGACCATCGGCACCAACGTCTCCTCCGGCTGCATCCGCATGCGCAACGAGGACGTCATCGATCTCTACGGCCGCGTCAATGTCGGCACCAGGGTCGTGGTGATGTAGGCGCATCGCGTTCGAAACTAAAACGGCCGCCTCATCGGCGGCCGTTTTCATTTGGCGCAGGGAACATGAGGCGTCAGGCGTAGTCGCTGCCGCCGTCGTCTCCCCCGCCGAAATCGCTGTCGTCGGCAACGTCCACATTGCCGTAGCCGCTGTTATCGTCGTTGTTGTCGCGGTCGTTCGAGGCCTGGTCGAGCAAGCCCTGGCGGGAATCCCGGTTCGAGCCGATGTCGTCGAGGCCGGCGTCGCGCGCGAGCGAGCCGCCGGACTGGTCGCTCCCGCTCCAGGGGCCGCCACGGTCGCCGAGCGCGTTGGTGTCGCCGAACGCCTGCTGGTGCGATCCGCCCATCATGCCGCGAATGCTGGAGAGCAGCAGGGAGCCACCGACGACGCCGGCTGCGGCTGCCGCCGCGGTGCCGAGGAACGAGCCGCCGCCACCGCCGACCGGCATGGGGCCGTAGCCCTGACCGGGACCTTGGCCGTAAACCGGCTGGCCGTAACCGGGCTGGGGCTGCTGCATCGCCTGGCCGCTGTTCCAGACCGGCCGTGAGTCCCGTGGCGGCACGTTCGGAACCGAGCCGCGCGACGGGCCCCCGCCGAACAGCGTGTCGCGCATGCTATCTAGGAAGCCGCCAGACTGCGCTGGCTCGGGGGCGTGCGCCGCCTCCAGCTCCTGGATGCGGGCATGGGCCCGTTTCAGCGCTTCGTCCTGCAGCAACACGGTCTGCGCCAGCGCATAGACCGCGCCGGGGGCCTTGCGCAGGCCGTCGGAGATCGCGGCGACCGCGTCGGGATCGCGCGGTGCATTTTCCAGTTTCGAAAGCCGGTCGAAAAGCTCGTCGACGAGCTGGCGTTCCTGCGGCGTCATGGTCAGTCTCCCTCGCGCAAAACAAGCGCAAGGCAGATGTAGGGTTCCATTGTGGCCCCAACAGTGCCGGGCGGATTAAATTTCGGTATGCGACAAGCTGCCTCGCGGGACGCTTTCCACCGGTCTCATCCCAGCGTGACGCCGCTGTCCGTCAGCAGGCGCGCAAAGGCTTCACTGGCGAGATAAGCGTGCTCGCGTTCGCGGACATCCGTCATCGGGTCGAGGCCGGCGAGGGTGTCGTCGACGAAGCCGGGATGGCACATCACGAGGCCGCCATCGGGCAGGCCTTCCAGGAACTGTCGCATCAACCCACCGAAATCGGCCGCGCGCGTAAAATCATAGGCGCCGGCGAAGCCGGGATTGAAGTTGAGGCCCGCGCTGCCGGCGCGGCGGCGGAATTGCGCGCTGAGGATATCGAGCACCACGGCTTTTGGCGAGGCGAGCCGCTGCTTCAGCGGCAGGTCACGGCCGCCCTGGCGCACCCAGGCTTTGGGCGCGATCTCACTGACCGCATCGACAAAGCCGTCGCGCACCTGCGGAAAGAGCTGCACATGCTGATGGCCGTCGACGAAATCGGGCGTGCGCCCGAACGCTTCCGCGAACGCCCCGAGCTGCGCCTTCACCTCGTTGCGAAAGAATTCGCGGTCGAGCCTTCGCATCAGGCCCGCGCGCAGCAATTTCGGAAACGGGAGAAACATGTCGCCGTCGAGCGGGCGGAAATGCATGGTCAAGGGCCGGAACGGCGCCGACAGCGTCACGTGCAATCCAATCGCGCAGCGTGGGCTCGTCTTCACCGAAGCTTGCAGCGCCTCGACCTCGCTGCGCTCGATTGCAGGTCCCACCATCATCACTGACGTCGCGTTGAGGCGGCCGCGTTCGATCAGGTCGCGGATGGCGCGGTTGACGCCGGGGCTGATGCCGTAATCGTCGGCGCAGAGCCAGATTCGCCGCAGGCTCGCGGCCGCGCTCATTCGGCCGCCGTCCTGCTCGGCGCGTCGTCGGCCTTCTCACCTTCGAAACGCTTCTCGCTGTGCTCGGCGACGAAGTAGATCGGGCGGGCCTTCAGCTCGGACAGGATCTTGCCGATATATTCGCCGACGATGCCGATCATGATGAGCTGCACGCCGCCGATCGTCATCAGGCCGATCACGAGCGAGGGATAGCCGGGCACCTGCTTGCCGGTGGTCAGGACCTCCCAGAGGATCGAGAGGCCGAACAGGAAGGCGCCGCTGGCCAGGATCACGCCGAGCAGGCTGGCGAAGCGCAGCGGCGCCACCGAGAACGAGGTTACGCCTTCGATCGAAAGACCAAGCAGACGCGCGGCACTGAAGGTCGTCACGCCATGGGTGCGCGGCGCCGGCTCGTAGTCGACGCGGATTTGGCGGAAGCCGATCCAGCTCGCGAGACCCTTGAAGAAGCGGTTGCGCTCCGGCAGTTGCCTGAGGGCTGCGACAGCGCGCGGCGACAGCAAGCGGAAGTCGCCGGCGTCCTCCGGAATCTTCTGGCGGGCGCCCCAATTGATCAGCGCGTAGAAGCCGCGCCCGGCGAGCCGCCGCAGGAAAGGCTCGTTGTCGCGATGCGCCTTGGCGGTATAGACCACGTCGTAGCCGTCATCGATCCAGTGCCGCACGAGCTGTTCGACGAGGGCCGGCGGATGCTGGCCATCGCCGTCCATGAACAGCACCGCGCCGAGCCGGGCATGGTCGAGGCCGGCCATCAGCGCCGCCTCCTTGCCGAAATTGCGCGACAGCGAAACCACCTGGACGTCGACTGCATCGGCCGGCAGCGAACGGGCGATCGACAGCGTCGCGTCCGCGCTGCCATCGTCGACATAGACGACTTCGCAGGCGAGGCGATAACGCTGCCGCAGGGTCTTTGCGAGATCGCAGACGCGCTGGTGCAGGGAGGCTAGTCCCGCCGCCTCGTTGTAGACGGGGACGACAATCGACAGTCCCTTCGCGGCGGCGCTCGCCGCGGTGGCCGTCAGGCCGGAAAGGTCAGAGCCCAGCGTCATCGATCGAGGTTCCAGAGGCGTTCAGGTTTTCTTGCAAGGTCATCTCAACAGCATATGGTAGCTGCCGTTTGCTGTCGCTACGCTGAACGAAACCGCTCAACAAACTTTGGGCTCACTGCCGCAGGAACGCCTCGAGCCTGGCGAACAGCGGGTTGTCCCGGTCGAACACGTAGTCCAGCGACACCACCGAGACGGTCTCGGCGCCATGCTCGCGCAGGAAGCTCGCCAGCGCGTAGAGCTGGCCCGGCGGGCAGTGCAGCGTGAGCATGCCCGACGAGGTCGGCCCGCCGAACGGGGCTTGGACGCCGAAGCGCTCGTGGGCCTCGGTGAGCAGGGCTTCGTCGCATTGCCGGAAGCGGGTGCGGACCTCGCGATATTTGTTGGCCCGCGCCCTTGCTGCGATGTGATCAAGGATGATTCGTGCGGTCTCGCGTGCCTGCGGCGACCAGTCGGCCTCCTTCGAGGCGACCAGATTGGCCTGGCTGCGCAGGATCACGCCGTCGTCGAGCACCCGCAATCCATTGGCGGCGAGCGTCGCGCCGGTCGTGGTGATGTCGACGATCAGCTCGGCGGCGCCGGCCGCCGGCGCGCCTTCAGTCGCGCCGGTGCTTTCGACGATGCGGTAATCGGTGATGCCCTGGCTCTGGAAGAAAGCGCGGGTGAGGTTGATGAACTTGGTCGCGACCCGCATCCGCATGTGATGCTGCTCGCGGAAGCCGGTGGTGACGTCGTCGAGGTCGGCCATGGTGCGGACGTCGATCCAGGCTTGCGGCACCGCGACGACGACGTCGGCATAGCCGAAGCCGAGCCCTTCGATCAGCGACACGCGCCTGTCGGCATCCGCGATGGTCTCGCGCACAAGGTCTTCGCCGGTGACGCCGAGATGCGCAGAACCGCGGGACAATTGCGAGGCGATCTCGCTCGCCGAGAGATAGGCGATTTCGACATTGTCGAGGCCTGGGATCGTGCCGCGATAGTCGCGCGCGCCGCCGGCCTTCGACAGCTTGAGGCCTGCGCGGGCGAAGAAGGCTTCGGTGTTTTCCTGCAGGCGGCCCTTGGAGGGAACGGCCAGAACGAATGGCGCGCTCATGACTTAAGCTCCCACCTTGCGGCCGATCCCGGTCAGCGCGTCCACCCAGACCGAGAAGCCGACCGCGGGGATCGGCGCGACTGAACCGAGCTGGGTCATCAGCCCGTCATAGCGGCCGCCGGCCACCAGCGGCTCGGCGCCGTTGCCGCGGTGATGCAGCTCGAATTCGAAGCCGGTGTAATAGTCGAGCCCGCGTCCGAACGCGGTCGAGAAGCGCGTCTGTTTCACGTCGATGCCGCGCGCCGCCATGAAGCCGACCCGGCTTTCGAACTGGTCGACCGCAGCGGTCAGATCGAGCTTGGCATCATTGGTGAGGGCGCGCAGCGCGGCGACGGCCTCGTCGGGATTCCCTGAGATCGACAGGAAACGCTTTAGCACGGCGATCGCCTCGCGCGGCAGCGCGCCGCCCTTCAACGTCGATTGCTCGAGGAAGCGGTCGGCGATCTCGGCCGTGGTGCGGCCGCCGACATTGGTGGTGCCGGCGATCGACATCAGATCGGTGACGAAGGCCAGCGCCGCCTTGCGGTCGGAGCCGGCGAGTGCTGCCAGCACGCCTTCATATTCGCTGCGGGTCGCGGTGGTCGCGGCCGCCAGCCGCTCCAGATCCTGCTCCAGGCTGATCTTGCGGTTGAAATCCTTGACCAGACGGCGGCGCCAGACCGGATAAAGGTCGAGCGCGTCGAGCAGCGCATTGAACAACGCCACGTCGCCGGTCCGGATCTCGACATCGCGGACGCCGAAGGCCGCGGTGGCCTCCAGCGCCAGCGCCAGCATTTCGGCGTCGGCCGCGGCGCGGTCCTGGCGGCCGAACGATTCGATTCCGGCCTGCAGAAACTCGCTGGTCTGGCCGCTGCGGTAGCGGAACACCGGACCGAGATAGCTGAACCCGGCCGGCTGGCCGGCGCGGCTGGAGGTGAGGTAATCGCGGGCAACGGGAATGGTCAGGTCCGGGCGCAGGCAGAGCTCTTCGCCGGACAGGTCGGTGGTCAAATACAGGCTCTTGCGGATGTCCTCGCCGGAGAGATCCAGGAACGGCTCGGCCGGTTGCAGGATGGCGGGCTCGGCCCTGACATAGCCGGCCTGCGCGAACGACAGCAGCAGCGTGTCCGCCCAGGCGGCGGAGCCGGCAGCATTTGGGGTGGCAGTCGCGGTCATCTCGGGGGTCCATCGTCCCGGCGGAACCGGGCAGGGCAGGAAGGAACAGGAATTGGCGCAGGCCTTAGCATGGCCCGATAGTGGTTTCGACCTCCAAAGGATCAATCGCTTAACGGTCGGCCAATGCCGGGATCAGGTGCTCTGGCCGCTCCAATCGCCCAGCACGGCCTGTACCAGCGCCAGCGCAGCCACCGCGGCCGTGTCGGCGCGCATGATCCGGGGTCCCAGCGCCAGCCGCAGGATTTTCGGCTGGCGCAGCAGCAGCGCACGTTCTTCCTCGGCAAAGCCGCCTTCGGGGCCGATCAGCACGTCGATGCCCTCGGCCTCACGCGCGCCTTGCAGGCTCTGAATGGGGTTTTCGACCTCCGCCGCCTCGTCGCAGAAGATCAGCAGGCGGCCTGCGGCGCGCTGGCTGAGGAAGCGGTCCAGCGGCACCGGCTCGGCGACAGTGGCAATGCTGAGGATGCCGCATTGCTCGGCTGCCTCGACGACGTTGGCGCGCATCCGCTCTGTATTGACCCGGGAGGCCTGGGTGAACCGGGTCAGGACCGGCTGAAGCGTGGCGGCGCCCATCTCGATGGCCTTCTGAACCATGTAATCGAGCCGGGCATGCTTGAGCGGGGCGAAGACGTAAGCGAGGTCGGGCAGCCGGTCCTGGGGCCGGGTCTGCTGGAGGATCACCAGGCCGTCCGGCCGCTTACGGCCTTCAATGGCGGCCTGCCACTCGCCGTCGCGGCCGTTGAACGCCAAAACCTCGGCCCCGGCGGCGAGCCGCAGCACATTGCCGAGATAGTTGCTCTGGTCGCGGTCGAGCTCGACCCTGCCGTCCTGGGCAAGGGGGGCGTCGACGAACAGGCGGGGGCCGCGGAAATCGTGGGAGGGCATCGCTCGAAGGTCCGATTTGCGCCGTTCTTAACCGAAAGCAGTACTTTCGGGGTAAATATTGCCAAATTGGTGCGTCGGCGCGCCGCGCTCTTGCCCTATTCGACGGGTTGTTAAGGGCCGGCGGGAATCGTAAAATGCGAACACGCTGGTTGCGCTTCAATTGGGAAGACGCCGAACCCCGTTAGCTCCTGCCGGAGAGACTGCCTTGATGATCCGTCATCTGATGGTTCCGATCACTGCCGCCATGGTCGCCGTCCCTATGGTTGTCATGGGTGCCGCGGGCGCCTATGCGCAAAGCGCCTTCCCGGCGCCGCTGCCCGGCCAGGCCCCAACCAGTTCCGCGTTTCCGCCCGTGAACGGCGCCGCGCCGACCGCCTCCGTCGGCGGCGCGCCGCAGTCGTCCTTCCCCGTGAACGGCGCTGCGCCCGTCGGTGGCGGTGGCGGCGCTTTCAGCGCGGCCCCACCGACGCAGGGCGGTCCCGGCGAGGACTGCATGAAGGCCTTCATGCCCCTGCGCGAGGAAGCCGAAAAGCGCGGCAAGCTGATCAAGGCCGCGAGCGACCGTCATGCCGCGCCGGACGAGGCCTGCAAGCTGATCCGCAACTTCAGCCAGGCTGAAGTCAAGATGATCAAGTACATCGAGTCCAACGCCGCCAAATGCGGAATCCCGCCGAATGTCGGCGCGCAGATGAAGGACGGCCACAAGAACACCGAGGCCATGACGACGAAGGTCTGCAACGTTGCGCAGCAGATGCAGAACCAGCCGCGCGGTCCGGTCGGGCCGTCGCTGAGCGAAGTGCTGGGTTCGGGCTCGGCGCCCGAGGCCAATGCCGGCAAGAAGGGCGGCAGCACCTTCGACACACTCAACGGCAACGTCCTGACCCGATGAGCGACGCGTCCGCCCGGGTTGCCGATTCCACCGGCAACTGGGTCGATACGCGCGCGCCGCAATGGGCGCGGCCCTATCTGCGGCTGTCGCGCTTCGATCGTCCGATCGGCTCCTGGCTCCTGTTGATGCCGTGCTGGTGGTCGGCAGCGCTCGCCGCCGGCATGGCGCACGATGTTCGGCGCCTGCCGCTCACCATCGTCCTGTTCTTCATCGGCGCCTTCGCGATGCGCGGGGCGGGCTGCGCCTGGAACGACATCACCGACCGCGACCTCGACGACAAGGTCGAGCGCACCCGCTCGCGGCCGCTGCCGTCGGGGCAACTCACCGTGAAGCAGGCGCTGGCCTTCCTGGTCGCTCTGGCGCTCGTCGGGCTCGTCGTGCTGCTTCAGTTCAACCGCTTTGCCGTCGTGACCGGCATCGCCTCGCTCGTGGTCGTCGCCGTCTATCCCTTCATGAAGCGGGTCACCTGGTGGCCGCAGGTTTTCCTCGGGCTCGCTTTCTCCTGGGGCGCGCTGATGGGCTTCGCTGTCACCTTCGGCCGCATCGACGTCACGGCGCTGGTGCTCTATGCCGGTTCGATTGCCTGGGTGATCGGCTATGACACGATCTATGCGCATCAGGACGCCGAGGACGACGCGCTGATCGGCGTCAAGTCCACCGCGCGCCTGTTCGGCGCGCATACGCACCAGGCGCTGATCCTGTTCTATGGCCTTGCGGTAATGCTGATCGGCGTGGCGATTGCGTCGGGCGATGCGCGCTGGCCGGCCTGGCTCGGGCTTGCCGCCTTCGCCATGCATCTGGCGTGGCAGATCGCGCGGCTCAGGATCGACGATCCCGAACTCTGCAAGCGCCTGTTCTATTCGAACAAATATGCGGGAGCGCTGCTGTTTGCAGGGTTGCTCGTGGATGCCGTGATGCGGGCGGCCTAGTTCCTCGCGATGATCTCGCGCTCTTCGCGATGAACCGACAGCTCGCGCGCGATGCCGGCGCGGCGGCGCATCAGGAATTTTGGACGGCGGGCGCGGATCGCGTTGGCGCGGCGACGGCGGGCTGCGGGTCTGCGTGCACCTTCGTCGAGTTGCGGAAGCGCGAACAGCTCGCTCCAGATCGCCCAAGCTTCAGTGAGTTCGTCGCCATCGGCGCTGACCAGCAGCGGAACGGAGAGCGAGGGGTCGCGATGCACGAGGACGAGGGTCTGCGCCTCGTCGGTGCCGCGCAGCGCGACGCCTGTGAAGTCGCTGACGCGGACGTTGATCGCCATCCGCATGCCGCGGACGGCACGGCGCAGCACGACGCGTTCGCGATGAAGCTCGATCTGCCTGGTGTAGCCGTCGGCGCGCGGATCATGCGCATCGAAGCGGACCGGAAGGGAAAGGGGGTCGAGCCGCAAGCTGCGGCTCGACCCGGCGGGAGCGATCCCGCTTGTTGCTGTTTGACGCCTCACGGCTTTAGTTCTCCCCCGCCAGGATTATGTTCCCGGTCGATGCGAGGACCTTAGCGCGGGCCTTTCCGAAACCGCTTAAAAAGGCTGGTTAACCCACCGTCACTGCGGCTCATGATTGACAAGACCTTGGCACGCATGATTGACGAGACGTTGCGCGCAAGGTGCGAATCTGAGCTTTTGGTGGGCTGAAAATGCTTGAAGTCCGCGCTATCAGGGCACATCTGTGGGTTCCGGTCCCGAACCTCGCCCCAACAGGATTTCGTTTGTGAACCCTTCACCAAGCTCGACGCTTTCGCCCAAGGATTCGCCCACAGCCAATCGCGACCTGTTCGACCAGTCCGCGCTCTCCGATCTCGCGCAGCGGCTGGTGGAGGCTGCCAAACGCGCCGGCGCGGATGCGGCCGATGCGGTCGCTGTGCGGGGCGTCTCGCAAGGCGTCGAGGTGCGCGATGGCCGCGTCGAGGAATCCGAGCGTTCGGAGGGCGACGATGTCGGCCTGCGCGTGCTGGTCGGCCGGCGCCAGGCGGTGGTCTCGACCAACGACGCCAGTGGCGATGCCGTGACCAAGCTTGCCGAACGCGCGGTCGCGATGGCGCGCGTCGCACCCGACGACAAATATGTCGGCCTTGCCGATCCGGCGCTGCTCGCGCGCGACTTCCCCGATCTCGACCTGCTCGATCCCGACGTGCCCGCGACCCCGGAGCTCGAGCGCCGCGCGCTCGAAGCCGAGGCTGCGGCGCTCGGCGTGAAGGGCGTGACCAAATCCGGCGGCGCCTCGGCTTCCGCCGGGATGGGCGGCATGGTGCTCGTCACCAGCACCGGCTTCCACGGCTCTTATCTGCGTTCCAGCCAGGGCATCTCGGCGACCGCGATCGTTGGCGAAGGCACCGGCATGGAGCGCGATTACGATTTCACCTCGGCGCCGCATGGTGCCGATCTGTTGTCGCCCGAGATTGTCGGACGTTCCGCCGGCGAGCGCACGGTGGCGCGCGCCAATCCGCGCAAGGTCGAGACCTGCAAGGTGCCTGTGGTATTCGATCCGCGCGTCGCGGGCTCGCTGGTCGGCCATGTCGTCGGTGCCATCAACGGCGCCTCGATCGCGCGCAAGACCAGCTTCCTCAAGGACAAGCTCGGCCAGCAGCTGTTCTCGAAAAACATCCGCATCATCGATGATCCCCTGCGCAAGCGCGGCCTGCGTTCGCAGACGTTTGATGCCGAGGGCGTGGCTGTGAAGAAGATCGCGCTGATCGACGAAGGCGTGCTGACGACCTGGCTGCTCGACTGCGCCACCGCGCGCGAGCTCGGCCTCACCACCACGGGCCATGCCCATCGCGGCGTCTCCTCCTCGCCCTCACCCGGGGCTTACAATCTGCATCTCGAACCCGGCACGCCGACGCCGGCCGAGCTGATCGCCGACATCAAGCAGGGTTTCTACGTCACCGATTTGATCGGCTCGGGCGTCAATGGCGTCACCGGCGATTACAGCCGCGGCGCCTCCGGCTTCTGGATCGAGAACGGCGAGCTCACTTATCCCGTCAGCGAGGTGACGATCGCAGGCCATTTGTTCGAGATCTTCAAGTCGATGCAGCCGGCGAACAATCTCGAGTTCCGCTACGGCGTCAATGCGCCGACGGTGCGCATCGAGGGTTTGACGCTTGGCGGACGCTGACGCGCAACCCCTGGACGCGACCATCCTGACGCGCGATGCGGCGCTGCTGAGAGATACGGTGCGGGAGGCGGGGGCGCTCGCGCGCTCGATGTTCCGCACCGAGCTGAAGAAATGGACCAAGGGCGCGTCCTCGCCGGTCTCCGAAGCCGACATCGCCGTCAACGATCTGCTCGAAGCGCGCCTGCGCGCAGCGACGCCCGATTATGGCTGGCTGTCGGAGGAGAGCGCCGACGACGCGGTGCGGCTGTCGCGGCGGCTGACCTGGGTCGTCGATCCCATCGACGGCACCCGCAACTACCTCAATGGTCATGACGAATGGTGCGTCAGCGTCGCACTGGTCGAGGATGCCTCGCCGGTGCTGGGGGCAGTGTTCGCGCCGACCAGCGACGAGTTCTTCTTCGCGGCCCGCGGGCAGGGCACGACGCTGAACGAGAAGCTGGTGCGGGCGACGAGCGGATCCGAGCTCGACTTCGCCCGCGTCGCGGGCCCGAAGCCCCTGGTCGAGCGCTTGAAGCCGTCGCTGGGCGAGATCAAGCTGCATCCGCGAATCGGTTCGCTGGCGCTGCGGCTGTGCCGGGTCGCCCATGGTGCGCTGGATGCGGCGTTTGCGGGAGGCAACAGCCATGATTGGGACCTTGCGGCGGCCGATTTGATCGTGCAGGAAGCGGATGGTAGGATGAGCGACCTCTCCGGAGATCCCATCCTCTATAACCGCCGGGAAGTAACGCACGGGGTGCTGGTGGCAGCGGGGCGCGATCGTCATGCGGACATTGTCGCGCATTTCCGAAATCGTCCCTTGCCGTGAAGCGCTTCGTCGTGCTTGTCGAACACTGCTTTGCCGGGCAGCCCGTTAGGAACCGAAGCCATGCCAGATAGCGCCCCGCAACAATTGCTTCATCTCGTGATTGGAGGCGAACTGCTCGATCTCGAGCACAACACCTTCAAGAATCTCGACGATGTCGAAATCGTCGGTCTCTATCCGAACTATGCGTCCGCCCACGTCGCCTGGCGCGCCAAGGCGCAGAGCACGGTCGACAACGCGCAGATGCGCTATTTCATCGTCCATCTCCATCGGCTGCTCGACCCGAATCAAGAACCGGCGCGTTGAAAAAGCTGCTTCGCGACGCGCTGCGAAGCAGCTTCGTTCAGCGTGCCGTCGGGGTCCTGGCGGCCGAATATCTGCGTCTGGTCTGGCGGACCAACAGATTCACGTTCGATCCGCCTGACGTCTATGACCGCGTCGAGCCGCAGATCCCGGCGATCTTCGCCTTCTGGCACGGCCAGCATTTCCTCACCCCCTTCATCAAGAACAAGGACTCCTACAAGGCCAGGGTCCTGATTTCCCGTCACCGCGACGGCGAGTTTAACGCGATTGCCGCCGAGCGGCTCGGCATCGGCACCATCCGCGGGTCCGGCGACCATGGCGGCGCGTTTCACCGCAAGGGCGGCGTCGGCGCCTTCAAGGAAATGGTGCGGACGCTCGAGGACGGTTGTAATGTCGCGCTGACCGCCGATGTTCCCAAGCGCTCGCGCGTGGCCGGGCTCGGCATCATCATGCTGGCACGGGAATCGGGGCGGCCGATCATGCCTTTTGCGATGGCGACCAGCCGCTTCGTCCGGCTCAAGAACTGGGACCGTACCACCATCAATTTGCCGTTCGGGCGGGGCGCGTTGGTCGGCATCAAGGAAA
Organism: Bradyrhizobium sp. 21; assembly: GCF_023073335.1. Taxonomy (GTDB): domain Bacteria; phylum Pseudomonadota; class Alphaproteobacteria; order Rhizobiales; family Xanthobacteraceae; genus Bradyrhizobium. The sequence continues at coordinate 10,653 of NZ_JADPJG010000012.1, read as the reverse complement.
TCCACGTTCCGCCCGATGCCGACGCCGCCGCCATGGAAGCGTTGCGGCTCGAGCTGGAAGAAACCTTGAACGAGGCGACCCGCCGCGCCTATGCGCAGCTCGGCCGCCCGGGACCTGCAGATGCCTAAATCGCTGCCCGGCTCGCTGCCGATGACGCTGCGGATGTATCGGCGCCTGGCGCGCGGCCTGGTGCCGCTTGCGCCCGTGCTGATCAAGCGGCGCCTGAAACAGGGCAAGGAAGATCCCGCGCGGGTCGGCGAGCGGCGAGGCCTGTCCCGGGACGTCCGGCCGCACGGCCCGCTGGTCTGGATTCACGGCGCCAGCGTCGGCGAGGTGCTGGCCGCGGCCGCGCTGATCGAGCGACTGCGGGATCTGAACCTGCGCATTCTGCTCACCTCCGGCACGGTCACCTCGGCCGCCGTCGTGGCAAAACGCTTTCCGCCCGACGTCATCCATCAATACGTGCCGTATGATTCCCCGCGTTATGTCGCGCGCTTCCTCGACCATTGGAAGCCGTCGCTGGCGCTGTTCATCGAATCCGATCTGTGGCCGAACCTGATCCTGGCGGGTGCGGCGCGCCGCGTGCCGATGGTGCTGATCAACGGACGGATGTCGCCGCGCTCCTTCCCGCGCTGGCGCCGCATGCAGGGCACCATCTCGGCGCTGCTGTCGCGCTTCGACATCTGCCTCGCGCAGTCGAAGCTGGATGCCGAACGTTTCTCGGCGCTTGGCGGCCGCGACGTTCTCACCACGGGCAATCTCAAGCTCGACGTGCCGGCGCCGCCGGCCGATCCCGCCAGGCTCGAACGGCTGATGGCGATGACGCGCGGGCGGCCGATCATCGTCGCGGCCTCGACCCATCCGGGCGAGGAGGAAATGCTGGTGGCGGCGCATCGCAGCCTCTCCGGCTTCTTCCCGCAGCTTCTGACCGTGATCGTGCCGCGGCATCCGGATCGCGGCTCCCAGATATCAGGCATGATCACCGCCTCGGGCCTGAAGCCGGGCCTGCGCTCGCGCGACGAACTGCCGTCAGCTACGACCGACGTCTATGTCGCCGACACCATGGGCGAGCTCGGCCTGTTCTACCGCCTCTCGCCAATCGTGTTCATGGGCGGGTCGCTGATCCGCCATGGCGGCCAGAATCCGATCGAGGCGATCAAGCTCGGCGCGGCCATCGTCCACGGTCCGCACGTCTTCAACTTCGCCGATGTCTACGCGGCGCTCGATCACGGCGGCGGCGCGCGCCAGGCCGACACGCAGGAGGCGCTGGTCAAGCAGCTCGGGCAGTTGCTGGCCGATCCGGCGGTGCGCGACAAGATGCAGCGCGCAGGCCACGGCGTGGTCGAGGATCTCGGCGGCGCGCTCAACCGCACCATGACCGCGCTCGAGCCCTATCTGTTGCAGTTGCGGATCGAGATGGGGGCCGCCAATGCGTGAGCCGGCCTTCTGGTACCGGCCACGTTCCCTGGAGTCGCAGGCATTGGGGCCGCTGGGTGCGCTCTACGGCGCGATCACCGGACGACGCATGCTGCGCGAGGGCGTGGACGCCGGCATCCCCGTGATCTGCGTCGGCAACTACCATGTCGGGGGCGCCGGCAAGACGCCGACCGTGCTGGCGCTGACCGGGCTCTTGCGCGAGCTCGGCGAGACGCCGGTGGTGCTCAGCCGCGGCTATGGCGGCAGTCTCAAGGGCCCGGTAATGGTCGACCGGATGCGTCACACCGCGTCCGACATCGGCGACGAGCCGCTGATGATGGCGCGCGACGTCCCTGTTGCGGTCGCGCGCGACCGCCTCGACGGCGTCGTGCTGGCGAAGTCGCAAGGCGCCACCGTGATCCTGATGGATGACGGTTTCCAGAACCCGCGCCTGCTCAAGGACACCTCGTTGATCGTGATCGACAGCGAGCGCGGCATCGGTAACGGCAAGGTCTTTCCGGCCGGCCCCCTGCGTGCGCCGCTGAAGGCGCAGCTCGCGCGCACCGACGCGCTGGTGCTGATCGGCGACGGCCGTGCCGCGAACGATGTCGCGGCCGAGCTTGCCAAGCGCAACAAGCCCGAGCTGCGCGCACGGCTGAGACCCGACGCCGAGTCGGTCGCAAGACTGTCGGGCAAGCCGGTGTTCGCGTTCGCCGGCATTGGCGATCCCGAACGCTTCTTCCGCACCCTGCGTGCCTGCGGCGTCGCAGTCGCGCGCACGCGCCCCTTCGCCGATCATCACATGTTTTCAAACGACGAGATCGCAGCTCTCGTAGCCGGGGCGCAGCGCGAGCAGCTCACGCTGGTGACGACGGAAAAGGATCTCGCGCGCCTGCGCGGCCGCGACGACGTCCCCGACGGCATCGTGCCGTTCGCCGTGCAACTCGAGTTCGATGACCCGGCAACGCTCCGGCAATTGATCAGCGACCATCTCTACAAGGCGCGCGAGCGGCGGTTTTCAAGGCGCTGATTTCGCCGCCGGCGCTGATCTCGTAGGGTGGGCAAAGCGCCGCGTGCCCACCAACGCTGTTTTCCACCGTCGAACGTCGAATTGGTGGGCACGCTTGCGCTTTGCCCACCCTACGGCAGTTCGCCATTCAGGCGACATTCATCGCACATTTCATATCCCTCAGGATCAGGAGAATGCGATGAAATTGCCCTCTGCCGCCGTTGCCGCCAGCCTTGCGTGTCTGATCATTGCGCCCGTGTTTGCACAGACGACGCCGCCGGCGGCTCCCGCCACCGTGCCGGTCCCCGCGACCAAGCGCGTGACGTGCCTCGCGACGACGCAAAATCTCAAGGGGCAGGACAAGCGCGACCAGATGCAGCTCTGCATGGCGCAGGCGCGGGTCGATTGCCTGAAGCAGGCGATCGATCAGAAGATCGCCGGCGAGCCGCGCAAGAATTTCATCAAGACCTGCGTGGGCGCGAATGGCGCTGAGCAGCAATAGCCACGCGCCCGCGCCCTTACGACTGCGGCTTCGGCGCGTCGGGGTAGTGTCGCTGCAGCACGGCGGCGGGCGTGGCGTAGGCTTCCTGCAGGTCCACGCTCCAGTACTTCAACTCGTCGAGCGGGATGCGCGTGTCGGTGATCGCGCAGCGCACGAAGGTCCCCGGCGAGATCACACGGAAATCGCCGTCGAGATATTGCACCTGCGCTTCGCCATTGGCCGAGGGGCCGAACTTGTTCAGCACGGTCGAAAGTCTCCGTGGAAGGCCTCTCCGTGGGAAACCCTGGAGGGCACGATGTGTTGGACGGGATGTAGCATAGATAGGGTGGCTTGTCCGCCCGGTAAACCCACCGGTTTGTGATGTTTTGCCGCCGTTTTCGCGTGATAGTGCTGGGACGAAGATCCAACGGCAGAGTCCGATGCGCCTTCCGTTAACCGCCCTGTTCCTGACGCTGCTGATGTCGGCCGCGCACGCTTCGCCGGTGCCGCAGCAGGTCGAGATTCCGCTGGCGTCCGGCGTGCTGCATGCGCAGCTCTACAAGCCCGAGGGCACGGGGCCGTTTCCGACCGTGATCGCGCTGCATGGTTGCGGCGGGCTCGGCGGCCATTCCGATTCCGTCCTGCCGCGCTATCGCGACTGGGCCGAGCGGCTCTTGAAGGCCGGCAATGCCGTGCTGCTCCCTGACAGCTACGGCTCGCGCGAGCTCGGGCCGCAATGCCGCGTCAAGGAGATGCGCGTCAAGGCGCGTCGCGAACGCGTTGCCGACGTCGCGGCGTCGCGGGGCTGGCTGATGAAGCAGGCATGGGTGGCGCGCGACCGCATCAGCCTGATGGGCTGGGCCAACGGCGCGAGCGCGCTGCTCTGGGCCGTGCGCCCGCAGGGCGCGGCGCGCGATGTCGGCCCGGATTTCCGCGCCGCGATCGCGTTCTATCCGGACTGCAGGATTTCAGCTGGGCTGGGCTGGAGCACACGAGTCCCGACCCTGGTGCTGATCGGCGCCGATGACGACGTCTCGTCGCCGACGGCCTGCCGCCAGATGGTCGAGGCCGCCCATGGCCGCAGCGCGCTCGCGCGCATCGTGGTCTATCCCGGCGCCTATCACGATTTCGACCGCGCCAACACGCCGCTGCACGCGCTCGCCGGCAGCACCGACGCTTCTACACCCGAACATGGCCATCTCGGCACCGATGCGATGGCGCGCGCGGAATCGCAGAAAGAGGTCACGGAGTGGCTGGCGCGGTAGGCTTGGGATGAGGGCTCGCCGCGCCGTAGCTCGTGAGAGCGAAGGCGGGGCCGCCCGAGGAACAACAGCGGACAGCCCCGCATCGACCACCGCCCTGCACGGACATTGATGGCCGACCGTGACTCTACGGATCGCCTGCTGATGCGGTTTCAAAAGGGGACGACGCCATCATTCGACCACGATGTCGATTAAACGCATCTCCATGCGCAACCGCTACGTCCTGCTCTCCTCCGCACTGATCGTCTTCACCGTCGCGATCTTCCTGTTCGAGGCCCATCTGTTCGAGGTCCATGCCGGCGCGCCGCAGCTCGCGCCGGATCATTGCGGCTTCTGGACCACGATCGACGCGGGATTGTCCTGCCGGTAGGTGACGGTCTCTCTTCCAGCGTCGTCCCGGCGAAGGCCGGGACCCATACCGCGTGATCCATCGATGCGAATGGTAGGAGTACCGAGCGACGGGTCGTCGCCAAACTCCTCCCTGTGGTTATGGGTCCTGGCTTTCGCCAGGACGACGGCGAGTGTGTGGCACGTGCATGCCAAGCACTCACTGTCATCGCCCGGCTTGACCGGGCGATCCAGTATTCCGAGGCGTCTGTAGTTCATCGAGAGGCCGCGGTGTACTGGATTCCCCGCTCCAGTGCGCAATTGCGCACAAGGCGGGGAATGACAGAGAGCGCCGTCCGTCGCGCCTCTAAAACAAATTACCCTGATCCACCGGCTTGGCCACGCGCTTCGGCGCAGGCTTGGCGTCTTGCGCGGCGGGCCTCGGCTGTGCCGGCGCACGCTTCGCCGCGGGCGCAGGCCGATCCGCATCCGCGGTCGCGCCGACACGGCCATCCGCGAACTCGATCTCGACGCGCGCGCCGGGCCCGATCGCGTCGGCCGCATGCAGCGGGTGCCCGGCTTCATCGCGCACCAGCGCAAAGCCGCGCGCGAGCACGCCGCGATAGGACAGAGCCGACAGCAGCTTGCCGCTGTTCTCGACGCGGGCATCCAACCGTTGCAACAGCGTGACCAGCGCACGGCCCGCGCGCTCGCCAAGTCGCTGCGTGCGCTCCCGCTGGCGCGCAAGCGCGTTGCGCTGCGCCTGCGCATTGGAGAGCTTTGAGGCACGCAGGCGCACCTCCAGCCCCGCAAAGCGGTCGCGCCGCCGCCGCAGCAGCGCGCGTGCGGAAAGCCCCAGCCGCTCGCCGCACACGGTGAGACGATGATCGGCCTGCGAGATCTGCCCGTGCAGCACCCGCAGCGTCAGCTTGGCGCCGGCCGCGGTGAACCTGCGGAAATGCGCGTGCGTGTTGGCCTTGAGCCCGCGGGGCAGGGACGCGCCCGCGGAATCCAGCCGCTGCCGCGGGATTGCGAGCAGATCGCCCGCCGCCGGCAGTGCGCGCGCGGCGGCGCGCAGCTCGCTGCGGCGGCTCTCATGGGCGCGCAGCCAATAGGCGTGGGTGCGCCGCCCGAGATCGGCGACCTCGACGAAGAGATCGCTGCGCACCGGCACCGCCATCTCGGCCGCCGCCGTCGGCGTCGGCGCGCGCTTGTCGGCGACGAAATCGATCAGCGTGATGTCGGTCTCATGCCCCACGGCCGAGATCAGCGGGATCATGCTCTCGGCCGCGGCACGGACCACGATCTCCTCGTTGAACGACCAGAGATCCTCCAGCGAGCCGCCGCCGCGCGCGACGATCAGCACGTCGGGCCGCGGAATCTTGCCGCCCTCGGGCAGCGCGTTGAAGCCGCGGATCGCGGCCGCGACCTGCTCTGCCGAGCCTTCGCCCTGAACTTTCACCGGCCACACCAGCACGTGGCGGGGAAAGCGGTCCTCCAGCCGATGCAGGATGTCGCGGATGACGGCGCCGGTCGGCGAGGTCACGACGCCGATCACCTCCGGCAGCCACGGCAGCAGCTGCTTGCGCGCTTCGTCGAACAGGCCTTCGGCGGCGAGCTTCCGCTTGCGCTCCTCCATCAGCGCCATCAGGGCGCCGATGCCGGCCGGCTCCAGCGCCTCGATCACGATCTGGTATTTCGAGGAGCCCGGATAGGTCGTGAGCTTGCCGGTGGCGATGACCTCGAGCCCCTCCTGGGGCTTGAAGCGCATGCGGCCGTGCACGCCCTTCCAGATCACCGCCTCGATCTTGGCGCTCTCGTCCTTGAGCGCGAAATAGCAATGGCCGGAGGAATGCGCCCCGCGGAAGCCGGAGATCTCGCCGCGGACCCGGACGTGGCCATAGGTGTCCTCCACCGTCCGTTTCAGGGACTGCGAGAGCTCGGAAACGGTGAATTCGGGGGTGTTGAGCAGAGGCTCTGCAGTCGGCATCGGCAAACGATTCGGCATTTTGGGGTCAGACCCGACGTTAAGGATTTTCGCCGCGCGGCGCCAATCCGGGGATTGACCAGAAGAGTACTCTGTACTATAGAGTTATCTATATTTGATTAGTTTGAGGGGAGTAGATCATGGCAATCCGACTGCTACGCGGCGTTTTGAGCGGACTGAAATGGGCCTTGTGTGCGGTCGGCGGTGTCGCGCTGATCCTGGCCGCGATGATCGCAACGCCGCTGGAGCGACCGCCGGAGATGCGATCGGTCTCCGACTCCGCCAAGGGCATCGACTGGTCCACGCTGCCGGCCCTGGAGCGCTTTCAGGCCCGCGACGGCACCTGGATCGGTTTCCGCCACTACGCCCCCATTGGAGCCGCGACGGGCCGTGGCGCGATCTTCATCCACGGCTCCTCTGGCTCCAGCGGCACCGTCAATCATGCGCTGACCCATGCGATCGCCGCGCGCGGGGTGGAGACCTGGGCGCTCGACATCCGCGGCCATGGCGGCTCCGGCACGCACGGCGACATCGGCTATGTCGGCCAGCTCGAGGACGACCTCGTCGATTTCGTCGTACAAATCCGCAAGACCGCGCCGGAGCTGCCGCTCACTTTGATCGGCCATTCCGCCGGCGCCGGCTTCTCGCTGCGCGTCGCCGCGACGCCGATCATGCAGGACATGTTCGTGCGCACGGTGCTGCTGGCGCCCTACCTCGGCTATGACGCGCCGACCAACCGGCCGGACTCCGGCGGTTGGGCCAAGGCGGACATTCCGCGCTTCCTTGGGTTAGCAGCGCTGCGCAAGCTCGGCATCGACTGCTGCGCGCAGCTCCCGACGCTGGCCTTCGCGGTCCCGCCGAACTTCGACAAGATCCTCGTCTCCACCTATTCCGACCGCCTGATGCGCAATTTCGCGACGCGCGGCTATCGCATCGATCTTGCGGCGGCGACCCACCCGCTGACGATCTTCGGCGGCGCCGAGGACGAGATGATGATCTCGGACAAATACGCGGAGACCGTGCAGGCCATCAAACCGTCGGTCGACGTCAGGATCATCGACGGCATCAACCACATGGGCATCGTCACCAACCCGAAGGCGATCTCGATCATCGCCGACGATGTGGCAACGCGCGGGGCGGGGCAGTCATGATGCGATCCATTGGTGGAACGGCAATCGCATATGAGAGCGAACGATGGAGCGGCATCGGCGGTAGGCTCCCTCCCCCGGTTGCGGGGGAGGGTTGGGGAGAGGGCTGTCTCCGCACTGGAATCGTCGAGACTTGCGGAGAAAACCCCAGAGTGGTGAGAGCCCTCACCCGCCGCGCGCGGGACGATGCTGGCGCATCGCCCGGGGCGCGTCGGCCTCTCCCGCAAGCGGGAGAGGCGGGAGCAAGCCGCGCAGTCCGCCTGAAACCCATATGCGATGGCCCTGCATTTGCCGGCAAGCCGTGGGGGCTCCCATGAAAAACCTGTTCGAAGCCGGAAAACTGCTGCTGCTCGATATGGCGGCGACGCTGTTCTTTCTCGTGCTCTATCTGCTGACCCACAATGTGACCCTGTCGGTCGTGCTCGGCATGATGCTGGGCCTGGCCCAGATCGGTTGGCAATTCGCGCGTCGCAAGCCGGTCGATACCATGCAATGGATGAGCCTGTTTCTGGTGCTCGGCGCCGGCACGGTCACGCTGATCACCGACGATCCGCGCTTCATGATGACCAAGCCGAGCGTCATCTACGTCATCGTGGGCGTCGTGATGCTGAAGCGGGGATGGCTCAATCGCTATCTCCCGCCGATTGCGGTCGAGCTGGTGCCGGACGTCGCCGTCATTGTCGGCTATGCGTGGTCAGGCTTGATGTTCTTCTCGGCGGCGCTGAACCTGATCGTGGCCCTCAATTTCGACGTTGGAACGTGGTCGGCGACCATGTCGATCTATGGCATCGTCAGCAAGGCTGCGATGTTCCTGATCAGTTATACGGTCATTCGCGCATTTGCCGTTGCACGCAAACGGCGTCTCGCCGGCGTTCGGCCGCGCGATGCCGCGCCGATGCCAAGTTGATTGGGGGGTGACATGATTGACAGCAAGCAAGCCACGGATGCGCTGGCTGACATCGACGATACCGTTCGCCGTCTGCGGCAGTCGCTAATCTACCGGTTCACCAGCACCATCATGTTGATGTGGGGAGTTCTCGTCTTCGCAGGCAACATCTCGGGCTGGCTCTGGCCTCGCTATGGGCTTTATTTCTGGATCGCAGTCTATGTCCTGGCGACGGCCGGCCTCTTCGCGATCAGCGCGCGCAATTATGCGCAATCCCGCATTCGCACCTTCGACCGCCGTTATATGCTGACGCTGCTGTTCATCGTCACCTTCGGCATCTTCTGCTGCGTCTTCGGCCAATTCTCACCGCGCCAGCAGACCACGTTCTGGCCGGTCTACATCATGATGTTCTACATGATCGCCGGCGCGTGGTTCGGCTATGCCTTCATCGTCATCGGCGCTTCGATCATCGCTCTGACGCTGATCGGCTATGTCTACATCCCCGGGCTTCCGTTCCTGTTGTGGATGGCGGTCGTCAATGGCGGCGGGCTGGTCGTCGGCGGCCTCTGGATGCGGCGGATCTAATGGCCGAGCTCGACGACATCATTCACCAGCCGTTGCGGCTGAAGATCATGGCGGCGCTGAACGCACTGCCGGCCACCGGAGGCTTGGAGTTTTCCCGGCTGAAAAAGCTCACCGGCGCCACCGACGGCAATCTCGGCGCGCATATCGAGACGCTGGCGAAGGCGGGGTATGTGTCGGTGGAGAAAGCCTTTGTCGGCAAGAAGCCGCAAACCACAGTCACCGCCACCGCCACCGGCCGCGGCGCCTTCGCACGCCATGTGGCGACGTTGCAGGAGATTATTGCGGGGAGGCAAGTGTAGGCCCCTAGGCAAGAACGGTGCATCTGGGTACGTCCTGCCAACAAGCATTTTCAGCGTTGATAAATCACACGAATTTCTGCGCGGGAAACTTGCTTTCGTAGCAGGGTTTTGTATTTCGCAAAAGCTGCTTCACGCAAGTCGTGGTAGAAGAAGCTTCCGCAACACAGTGGGAAGTAGATCGATGCCAGACAATTCAAAACAAACACCGCGCCCGGCGATCCGCGAACGCACAGCCGACAGCATGAGCAACCTAAACCTGCGTTCTGCCTTAGAAGCGAGGGCAGACGGCTTGAGCAATGGCAATCTCTTGGCCGCACTCCAAAAGACCCGTACTGAAGCTCCCGCAAAGTCACCGGATCAGCAGGCTAAAAGTCCCGCCCCCATGGTCTCCAAAGAGCGAGGTAGTTAGGGCATCGGTGGTAAGCTTCGGGCTTCCCTACCGTGATTCGGAGAGCGCAATGTTCAAGGTTCGGGGTTTTGGTGGCGAGCTAGGAAGTGTACGCGGGGTAAGTGGCATTCAGGGTGGCGTGAGCACTGCAAACTTGCGAGAGGCGTTACTGGAAAAAGGTCTCTCGAACGCGAACGTGGCCGCGGCGTTAGCGCAAGTCGCCACCCCGACACCGTCCGCACCGGCATCTCCGCCTGCCGAACCAGCGACAAGCGCCGCACCTACAAAGGCTGGAAACGGCTCGTAAGTGCCGATAGCGGATTACGTTCCGTACGCTCAGATTGCCAGCAGTTTCGCTGCTGCTATTGGCCTTTGTCTTACTGCGACGGGATTGTTGCTGACAGCACGGCAGCTTTCCAGAACGCGTTCGGTTGCCGCTCTCCAAAGCCTGCAGGAATTCTACAAGGCAACGAATGAGAGGGAAGCTGCACTGGCCGAAGCGCCAGGTGACAAACGGCACGCGTTCATTGAGTTTATGAACTTTCTCGAGGTCTATTCTGCGGCGGCTAACGAAGGCCTGCTGACTGGCGTGACCTTGGAAATCGTCAACGACAAGCTGATCGATTCCATCGTACTACTGAAGAAGCTCAACCATTGGCACAGCGCAATCAGTGAATCGGTCACAGGGCCGTCGACCTATCGGCACCTCTGCAAATTCGTTAGCCGACACAAAGCGGCCATCGGCGCGTGCTCGGAAAGTGCGCCCAACTAGGCGGCAAACGAACGCAGCGTCGACGGAATTACGGTGACACCCATTAGCCGGCCGTTCGTCAAGTGGCGCAGATCTTTTTTTTGGCAGCGCGAG
>NZ_JADPJG010000014.1:44571-85271 GCF_023073335.1 Bradyrhizobium sp. 21 | reverse complement strand
TGCGAACTCACTTTAGCTCCACCACCCCCGCGGTCGCGGAGGCCGGCTAGATGATCTTCAGTGCACATAATCATCACAGCCAGACAGCGCTTGCTTCGGTCCGCGCTCGCTGGGTTTGAAGCGGAGCGGGTTCAATTGAGTGCACCGTCACCGTAATCGCGGTGCGGGCGCGGCTCGTCGAACGAGGCCGCGACTGGCGCTGGTCTAGCGTCCGCGCCCATGTCGGCGGCCGCGGCGACGCTATCACCGCAAACGCGCCGATCCGCGAATGCTATCTGGACTTTTCGAGCTTTCTGTCCGAGGAGCGACCCCGGCATGATCGAGCGGCTACGCGGCGCCGAGACCCATAGGCCGCCCCCTCGGCAATCCAAAATTCTTCTCAAGCCGGCCAAGCGCCGGCCGAAGCCGAGCGGGGCGCGCGAGGAAAGTTGAGTGCAACAGTCACCGTAATCCCAGCCTATCCTAGCTTTAGGTTGCTCTTGTCTAACGAAAGTCCCTGTGTGAAGTTGGAATAACAACCTAAAGTTCAAGCAAGGGGTGGTGGGCATGTCACGTGAAATCAAAAAAACGGATAATAATCTAGATCGACTCTACAAGCTGTTACCGGCCGAAATTACGGGGGCATATATCGCGATTCGAACTCTCATAACTCCCGAAAACAATTCCCAAGATGGCTTTCTCCTTTTCTTTGCAATTGTAATTTTGGTGATCGCCCCTTTTTTCTATTACCGAGTCCTTGGCGTTAGAAACCTATTGCAGGTCGTCTTCTTGACCTTTTCTTATGTCGTTTGGGCAGCCAATATCGATATCGTGAAAATCGTCGCGCTCAAGGACACGACCGATAGCGCCGCATTGAAGTTCATTTTCGATCCAACCTTTATCAAAGGTATTCTCGTCATATGGGTCATGCTGCTTGTTCCGGCAGTCCTGAAATCGGGAGACAAAAATCCATGAGGCATATTTCCTTGTTTGTTTGCACCGTCATTGCAGCTTTGACGAATTGTTCTTCTGTGCAAGCCGACGATTGCCACAGCCCAACTGAAACGTCGTTCACTCCCGGTAAGCTCACGTCCAGTCTAGACTGGGCTGGTCAGCTTTACTGGCTTCCAAACGGTCTCGAAGGCGCGTCACTTCTTCCCCTCTATGGCTGCGTGCGAATCCCGTTTGACAGGTCAAGGCTAGTTTTCGCGATAGGCAATGCAATAGTCCCGATAACCGACTCTGAGCAAAGGACCTTTGTTTCTATACAGGTAGCGAAGTTGCAAGATAGTAAGCAAGACACACGCCTGAAAATCTCACGCTTCGGAGAGTGGATGCGGGGTAGCGATGTCCTTCCGACTATCGACGATCAAAAGATCAATATTTCCGTTTCAAGTTTCTTTTTGATTCATGAAGGAATGACTGTCGAAAAGCCTAGCGACGACGATATCAAGTACATTGGCAAACACTGGCATGGCCTCCCAACTAACGGGGTATATCCATCCTTTGGTTTTGGTCCACAATTTTCGTCGCAGGATATCAAGACGTTCGCAAACAATGAAAATGTAATTCTCTCAAATCGCCTCCAGGAAATGGTTACTAGTCCGAAGAATCGAAAGCTATTGTGGTTCAACGTTGGTACCGACGGAACCAAGGCCATACTCATCCGGACGTTTTCGCCGAACAGATCACCTTTCGAGCAAGCCGTTCGCGTCGTGCCCGCGCTTCCCTGATTGCGGGGTGTAGTCCGGCACTGTCGCTGCGATTCGGCCTGTCAGGACACTTGCTCTCAAGTCTCTTGGCGTAGCCCTGGGTGTGAAGCCACGCGATCTTGCGGTCACCGTTGATCCAGCCGTCGGCATCCGCCTTGCTGGCAAATGCGATAATTTCACGTTGCTCGCTGTCCAGATACTCGGCGAGTATCTTCCGGTCGCCCTCTGCGACACGTAGGATTCTGAATGTCACTTTTTAGCCATATCGCACTATGCACCGGTTGGCTCGCAATGGGAATTACGCGACAGGGCACTTAATCATCACCGTCAGACCGTGCTGGCCGGATTCGGTCCGCGCTTGCCGGGCTTAAAGCGGAACGAGGCAATTTAAGTGCACTGTCACCGTGATACGTAATATCGCGAGTCATCAGTTTGCGTTGCGGCGTAAGTTTCGATCTTCAACGTTACGTGCGACGGTTACCTCTCGTGATCAGGGCAGTTACCCTGGCCAAGTTGAAAACAAGCGGTCCGCACAATACCCTCGAGCCTCCGCCCCTTTTCTGACGACCAATCCTCTCCAGGAGCCAACACTATGAACGCGATCTCAGCGCCCGGCGGGATCAATCGCCCTCCAGGGAAGATCGACATCCCGTCCGCCTGGCAAGGCGCTGAGATGAAGGCCAATCCTGATCGATGGCTGATATCGCTTGGGGCCAGCGAGATCGCGGAACTCGAGAACGCGGCCGAATCCTATCTCGGCCGGAGCAAGACCATCGCTGAGATCACGAAGGAGAGCTTTTCGCTTCCTCGCTTCGGCGTGCACCTGGAGGAGCTCAAGAGAAATCTGCTGGTCGGCCTGGGCTTCGAAGTCATACGGGGCCTGCCGGTGGAAAAATACAGCCAGGAGTTTGCCGCTACGATATTTTGCGGAGTGGGCGCGCATCTGGGATCGGCGCGGTCGCAAAATGCAGCGGGGCACATTCTCGGTCACGTCCGTGACACAGGCGCCGATGCGAAGGATCCGAACACCCGGATTTACCAAACGTCGGAACGACAAACATTTCACACGGATTCCTCCGACGTGGTCGGACTGCTATGCATTCGCGAGGCGATGGAGGGAGGGGATTCTCTCCTTGTCAGTACGACGACCATCTACAACCAGATGTTTGACAGACGTCCCGACCTCGCCGCTCTCTTGTTTGATCCGATCGCGACGGACCGGCGCGGCGAGGTGCCGGAGAACGAAAAGCCATATCTTGAGATCCCGGTGCTGAATTGGCATGCGCGGTTCCTGACCGGGTTCTATCAGCGCCAGTATATCGATAGTGCGCAGCGCTTTCCCGATGCGCCAAGACTGACGCCGGCTCACGTCGAGGCGCTCGATCTCTTCGACGCGCTCGCAAATGATCCCGCTCTGCATTTCGGCATGCGGCTTCAGCCAGGTGACATGCAGTTCGTCTACAATCATGCCTTGTTGCATGATCGGACCGGGTTCCGCGATTGGCCCAATGCAGGTCAAAAACGTCATCTGCTGCGCCTTTGGCTCAGCATGGAAGGCGACCGGCCGCTGCCCAATTGTTTCAAGCAGCGCTATGGCTCGATTGAGATTGGCAATCGTGGCGGCATTGTCACCAAAGGGACCAGTTTGAACGTTCCCTTGGATTGACGTTTGAAGCATCCGGCGATGTCCGCTCCTGTGCCGATATTGGCAGAGAAGCGGACATCAGGGTTCGGCAGAGCCGAACGCTCCGATCCAACGAGGACGCGGTCTCAGGCGTGCCTACTCCTCGTCTTCGTCGTCCTCTTCATCCTGGTTGCAGAGCTGGAAAGCGCATGGGTTGACGCACTGTCACCGCCGTCCCTTCGACCAAATGCCTGTTCGTCGCGCCGTCAAGCAGTTTGCCATGATCATGGTGCATCAAATCTAAGCTGGCCTGCGATATCCCACGTCCTGTACAACGCTCGACCAAGGTGGGAGGCAATCAACTCGCGCCATACACACGCTGAAGGCCATAGGTCTTCGAGTGCACTGGTATCCCACAGATTGGTCGATGCGATAGTCCGCATCGATGTTGCAGTCCGTGGAATGAGCGGTGTCGGGAATGGTCGATCCGGAACTTTTGTCGCAGCTGATCGGCAATATCTACGACGCAGCACTCGACTCCAGCTTGTGGGTCGGCGTTCTCGATCAGGCGACGCAGTTCGTCGGCGGAACTGCAGCTGGAATCTATTGGAAGGACATCACCGTTCAGGGCGAACTTCACTTCGTCTACAATGTTGAACCGTCCAGTGTGGATGCGTACTTCAATAAGTATATCCGTTTCGATCCCAGCTTGACGGCTCAATTCTTTTTCAACGTTGAGGAGATCTACAGCACGACCAACGTTTTGCCTTATGATGAGTTCGTCGAGACGATTTTCTACAAGGAGTGGGTCAAGCCGAACGGGTGGGCCGATCATCTGGCTGCCACGCTCGACAAAACCGCAACGAGCTTCGCTCAGTTCGGAGTTTTTCGAAGCGAGCGCCAGGGGCTTGCCGACGACAATATGCGACAGCGCATGCAACTGCTGGTTCCCCACGTGCGCCGCGCGGTGCTGATCGGCAAGGTCATCGACCTTCACAAGGAAAAGGCTGGAAGTCTGTCGGATGCGCTCAACCGGCTCGACGTCGGCGTTTTTCTGCTGGACGAACATTGTCGTATCGCATTCGCCAACCTGGCGGCGCAAGCGCTGCTTGGTGAGGCGGCGGTCCTTCGAACCGCTAACAATAATCTGATTGCCGTGGAGCCGCATGCGGCGCAGGTCTTGCGCAATGTTGTCGCCGCCGCGAGCGGTGGCGATGCTGCGATCGGCGCGGACGGTGTTGCCATTCCGCTCTCCAGCAAGCCTGGCGACAATTGGGTCGCTGATATCCTTCCGCTGACGTCGGGCACGCGTCGTCAAGCCGGGGGCCATCACTCCGCGGTCGCTGCCGTCTTCGTCCGGAAGATATCAGTGGCGGCGTCTTATCCGACCGAAGTGGCGGCGCGACAATTCCAGCTCACGCCGAGCGAAGCGCGGGTCCTGGATGCGTTGCTGAGAGTCAGCGGAGTATCGGAGATGGCGGAGGCGCTTGGCGTCAGTGAGGCCACCGTGAAAACTCATCTCCAAAACATCTTTGGAAAGACTGGCGTGCGCCGTCAGGCTGACTTGATCAAGCTTGTCGCGGGACATGCCAGGGCATTTCCTGGGTAAGACTGCTTGCGCTGCCCGATGAGCACCGCAGCATGAAATGTGCTGCGAAGGTGCCCGTGCACGCGACTGCCTCGGGCGCATTTTGCAGGTTGATGTCACCGCGCGCCCATGAATTCATCGAAGAGACCACTTGTGGCAACAGCGATGTCCGCTAATGCGCCGCTATTGGCGGAGAAGCGGACATCGAGAGCGCCGGAGACGAGTGCTCCGATCAATTGGGCTGCGGCCTTAGCCGTGCCTACTCCTCGTCTTCGTCCTCATCATCTTCGTCCTCATCGTCGTCGAGCTCTTCCAGTTGCTCGAGCACGACGAGCGGCAGCGTCTCGCGAAACAGATCGCCTTCGACGCCCATCCAGAGGCAGAGCACGTCGTCGCCCTTCACTTCAGCAACGGTGAGCGGCTGCCCGCCGGATTTCAGCATTACGATGTCGCCGGCTTTCAGTTCCATGGATGGTCCTTTCAGGTTGATTGTCAGAGAGTTGATTGACGGAAGAGGCTAGCAAGCCGTCATGACATGCCGATCACGGCTGCGGGTCCGCGGATGCGCTACGGCTGCGCGTGTCCGCCGCGCAGACTGAAACGTCGATGACGGAGGTTCGAGTGGGGGGATCGCTCGAGGGCACGCAAGGACTCTTCGATCCTGGGCGCGGCGATGATACCACCATGCCCCTGTTTTGCCCGACGAGTCAAAGGTTTTCGTAAAATCCGCAAGAAAAGCGCGCCCGCCGTAAGTCCTTGGTTTTGCTGCAGCCGGCTACTGTGCATGGGGTTGTTTTCAACGTTTTTGTTTTCGAGGCCTTGATCACTCCGGCAAAAGTTCGCCAAGCGAACGAATGATGCGGTCGGGCTTGACGGTCGAGCCTTCGGGCAGGCCGTCGCCATGCACGTCGATCCAGATCGCGTAGATGCCGAGGCGCTGCGGCGTCACCACTTCCCATTCCAGATTGTCGCCGATCATCCAGGTGTCGGCGGCGGTGACGCCGAGCGCTTCCATCGCGTGCAGATAGGCGCGCTCCTCGGGCTTGCCGAAGCCGTGCTCGCCCTCGATCTGGATGTGGTGGAAGCGGTGCGCCAGCTCGAAGCGCTCGACCTTGGCGCGCTGGGTGTCGGCGGCGCCGTTGGTCACCAGCGCGAGCTTGACGCCGAGCGCCTTCAATTTGTCGATCGCCTCATGCGCGCCGGGGAAGACGAACATCTCCTCCTCGCGATAGGTGGTGAAGCGGTCGGCGAGGCGAATGGCGAGATCGTCTGATAGTGCGCGATGGCCGGCGGCCGCAAGCGCGGCAAAGCCGCCCTTGACCGTCAGGTGCCGGGCCTCGGCGAGCTTCAGCCGCCACGCGGCGTCCGCATTGGCCCAGAAGTTTCGTGCGAAGGCCAGCACCGCGGTTGCGACCTGCTGCGGCGGCAGGGGTGCGAACTCCTCGGCAAACTCGGTCGTGATCGTGTGCCAGGCGATCTCGGGCCGGCCATAGGCCGACAGGATGGTGTCGTCCATGTCGATCAACATGGCGCGCGGCAGCGGCGGCATCGCGGTGCTCATGGCCATTTCACCTCCGGCGGCAGCGACGACAGGATCGAATCCACATTGCCGCCGGTCTTGAGCCCGAAGATGGTGCCGCGGTCGTAAAGCAAATTGAACTCGACATAGCGGCCGCGCCGGATCAATTGCTCCTCACGATCTGCCGGCGTCCAGGCGGTCGCGAAATTGCGCCGCACGATGTCAGGATAGATCTTCAGGAAAGCGCGGCCGACATCCTGCGTGAAGGCGAGGTCGGCGTCCCAGTCGCCGCTGTCGTGCCAGTCGTAGAAGATGCCGCCGATGCCGCGGGCTTCTTTCCGGTGCGGCAGGTAGAAATATTCGTCGCACCATTTTTTGTACTTGTCGTAATCGGCGATTCCGTTCGGCTGCGCGCAGGCCTGTTTCATCGCGGCGTGGAAGGCGATGCTGTCGGCATCCTCTTGCGTGCGCCGGCGGTCGAGCACCGGCGTGAGGTCGGCGCCGCCGCCGAACCAGGCTTTTGTGGTGACGACGAAGCGCGTGTTCATGTGCACGGCGGGGACATGCGGATTGCGCAGATGCGCGATCAGCGAGATGCCGGAGGCCCAGAATTTCGGGTCGTCCGCGGCGCCGGGAATCTGCGCGCGAAACTCGGGCGCGAACTCGCCGTGCACGGTCGAGCAGTGCACGCCGACCTTTTCGAACAGGCGGCCTGACATCATCGACATCACGCCGCCGCCGCCGGCCGCGCCGGTATGATCGGTGCGCTGCCAGGGCGTGCGCTTGAAGCGGCCGGCCTCGCCCGGATGCAAGCCTTGCGGCGCGTCATCTTCCAGCCGCTCGAAGCTTGCGCAGATGTCGTCGCGCAAAGCTTCGAACCAGGCGCGGGCGCGGGTCTTGCGGTCTTCGATCAAGCTCGGGTCCAATGTGGATGTCATTCTATCAGCCTTGTCGTCAGCTTTGCGGACCGTAATAGGTGCAGCTCTCGCTGCAACTGTCGCGGTGGATGCTCACGCGGGTGAGCTTGCCAATGTGCTGTAGCCGCTCCCAGACGAAGCGCGACAGGTTTTCCAGCGTCGGGTTGCCCAGCGCCTCGATCTTGTTGAGGTACTTGTGGTCCAGCATCACGCGCACGTCCTCGATGGCGCGCTGGACCAGGCCGAGATCGACCACCATGCCGGTCTTGGGGTCCGGCGTGCCGCGCAACGTCACCTCGGCGCGAAAGGAGTGGCCGTGGATCTCTTCGCTGTCCGCACCGAACGTCGTTCCCGACAGAGAATGCGCCGCCTCGAAGCGGAACGATTTCGTCAATTCCCACATCTGTTCGAAAACCAATCCTATCTGATGCCCAGCGATTTATGCGTCTGCACGCTGAGCCGCCATTGCGGATGATGCAGGCAATAGTCGATCGCGCGGGCGGTGTTTTCGGCGGCTTCGGGCCCGTCCATCGGCTGCAGCGAGAAGCGCTCGAAGGCGAGGCCCTCGAAGGCCTCGGGCGCGGCGAGTGCCTGCGGATAGACCAGCTTCAGCTCGTGCCCGCGGCGCTGGACGAGCTCGCTGCCGCCCTTGGGGCTGACGCAGATCCAGTCGAGCCCTGCGGGCGCAGCGATCGTGCCGTTGGTCTCGACGCCGATCTCGAAGCCTTTCGCGTGGAGCGCATCGACCAGCGCGGCATCGACCTGCAGCAGCGGCTCGCCGCCGGTCAGCACCACGTAGCGGTTGGAGGCCGAGGCCGTCCATTGCGCGGCGATGGTGCCGGCGAGTTCCTCAGCCGAGGCATAGCGGCCGCCGAGCGTGCCGTCGGTGCCGACGAAATCCGTGTCGCAGAATTTGCAGGTCGCGCTTGCGCGATCGGCCTCGCGGCCGCTCCAGAGATTGCAGCCGGCAAAACGGCAAAACACGGACGCGCGCCCGGCATGGGCGCCTTCGCCTTGCAGGGTCAGGAAGATTTCCTTGACCGCGTAACTCAACCGTCTCTCCTCAACCTTATCAAACCTGCTGGTTCCGGATCTGCCGCAGCGCTTCGCCTGCGGCCATCGCCAAGCTCATCGCGACATTGAGCGAGCGCAGCCCCGGCGCGATCGGGATCAGCAGCCGCGCATCGGCGGCCTCGACCACCGCGTCGGTGACGCCGGCGCTCTCGCGCCCGAATAGCAGGATGTCCGGCGTCTGGTAATGGAAATCGCGGTAGTCGGTCGCCCCTTTGGTGGTGAACAGCAGCAGGCGGCAGCCCTGGGCCGCCCGCCATTGCTGGAATTTCGACCAGGAATCGTGCCTGACGATGCTGACCTGATCGAGGTAATCCATTCCCGCCCGGCGGAAATGCCGGTCGGAGACGGGGAAGCCTGCCGGTTCGATGATATGGGCGGCCACGTCCAGACAGGCGCAGAGCCTGAGAATTGTGCCGGTGTTCTGGGGGATGTCGGGTTGGAAAAGCGCGATCTGCATGGCGTGACGACCGGGGTGAAGAGGACAGAATTGTCTCAATAAAACATCGCTTGGCCGGGAAAGCGTGCATTGCACGCTCCCGCGCCGATAGCGGGCTTGCGCTCGCCCGGCAAGGGTGCGAATAGAACGATTCTGGACTGCTGTTTTCGACCTGTTTTGGTGGGGACATGCGAAGTTCTGCCGCCGCGGGGGGCCGCGGGCGCCGGCAGGCTGTTCTGGGGCCTTGGGGGCCTCTGGAGCGGTTCCGCTGGCAGCATAAGAAGAAAGGGTTGGAATCGTGACGACAGCGTCTTCGGCGGACCATCCGACACGCCGTGATTTCTTATTCGTTGCAACGGGGGCAGCTGCAGCAGTAGGGGGCGCAGCCGCGCTCTGGCCCTTCATCTCTCAAATGAATCCTGATGCGTCGACCATCGCGGCCGGTGCGCCGATCGAGGTCGATCTCAGCCCGGTCGCCGAGGGGCAGGACATCAAGGTGTTCTGGCGCGGCAAGCCGATCTACATCAGCCACCGCACCAAGAAGCAGATCGACGAGGCGCGCGCCGTCAACGTGGCGAGCCTGCCCGATCCGCAAGCCGACGAGGCCCGGGTCAAGTCCGGCCATGACCAGTGGCTGGTTGTGATCGGCATCTGCACCCATCTCGGCTGCATCCCGATCGCTCATGAGGGCAATTACGACGGGTTCTTCTGCCCCTGCCATGGTTCGCAGTACGATTCGTCCGGCCGCATCCGCCAAGGGCCCGCGCCCGCGAACCTGCCGGTGCCGCCGTACCAGTTCGTTTCCGACACCAAAATCCAGATCGGCTGAGCTTCGGACCCGCGTCCGAAGCTTCGCGCCGTCTCGTCGTCTTATTCCTCAGGATCGCATCATGAGCGGACCATCCGACTACCAGCCGAGCAATCCGGCCCTGCAATGGATCGAGCGACGTCTGCCGATCCTCGGTCTCGTCCATTCCTCCTTCGTCATTTATCCCACCCCGCGCAATTTGAACTATTGGTGGACCTTCGGCGCCATCCTCTCCTTCATGCTGGGGATGCAGATCCTGACCGGCGTCATCCTGGCGATGCACTACACGCCGCATGCCGATCTCGCCTTCAAGTCGGTCGAGCTTCTGGTCCGTGACGTCAATTACGGCTGGCTGCTGCGCAACATGCACGCCTGCGGCGCGTCGATGTTCTTCTTCGCGGTCTACGTCCACATGCTGCGCGGCCTCTATTACGGCTCCTACAAGGAGCCGCGCGAGGTGCTGTGGATCCTCGGCGTCATCATCTACCTCCTGATGATGGCGACCGGCTTCATGGGCTACGTGCTGCCGTGGGGCCAGATGAGCTTCTGGGGCGCCACCGTCATCACCAATCTGTTCTCCGCCATTCCCTATGTCGGCGAGAGCATCGTGACGCTGCTGTGGGGCGGCTATTCGGTCGGCAACCCGACGCTGAACCGCTTCTTCTCGCTGCACTACCTGCTGCCGTTCCTGATCGCGGGCGTCGTCGTGCTCCACGTCTGGGCGCTGCACGTCGCCGGCCAGAACAATCCCGACGGCGTCGAGCCGAAGACGGAAAAGGACACGGTTCCGTTCACGCCGCACGCGACCATCAAGGACGGCTTCGGCGTCGCCTGCTTCATGCTGCTCTACGCCTGGTTCATCTTCTACATGCCGAATTATCTCGGCGACGCCGACAACTACATTCCGGCGAATCCGGGCGTGACGCCGCCGCACATCGTGCCGGAATGGTATTACCTGCCGTTCTACGCGATCCTGCGCTCGATCCCGAACAAGCTCGCGGGCGTGATCGGGATGTTCTCGGCGATCATCATCCTGTGCTTCCTGCCCTGGCTTGACGCCGCCAGGACGAAGTCGTCGAAGTACCGTCCGCTGGCCAAGCAGTTCTTCTGGATCTTCGTCGCGGTCTGCATCCTGCTCGGCTATCTCGGCGCGCAGCCGCCGGAAGGCATCTATGTGATCGCCGGCCGGGTCCTGACGTTCTGCTACTTCGCCTACTTCCTGATCGTGCTGCCGCTGCTTGCGCGCATCGAGAAGCCGCGGCCGGTGCCGAACTCGATCTCGGATGCAGTGCTTGCCAAGACCGGCAGCAGATCGACGCCGATGGTCTCTACCGCCATCGTTCTGGCGCTCGCAGGCTCGTTATTCGCGAGTTCGATCGACAGTGCCCGCGCCAACGAAGGCAGCGACAAGCCGCCGGGCAACAAATGGTCGTTCGCCGGGCCTTTCGGCAAGTACGATCGCGGCGCGCTCCAGCGCGGCCTGAAGGTCTACAAGGAAGTCTGCGCGAACTGTCACGGCCTGTCCTACATCGCCTTCCGTAACCTCGCGGAAGCCGGCGGCCCCGGCTATTCCGTGGCGCAGGCGGCGGCGTTTGCCTCCGACTACAAGGTCAAGGACGGTCCGAACGACACGGGTGACATGTTCGAGCGTCCCGGCCGGCCGGCAGACTATTTCCCCTCGCCGTTCCCGAACGAGCAGGCGGCCCGTGCGGCGAACGGTGGCGCGGCGCCGCCCGATCTGTCGCTGATCACCAAGGCGCGTTCCTATGGCCGCGGCTTCCCGATGTTCATCGTCGACTTCTTCACCCAGTATCAAGAGCAGGGCCCGGACTACGTCGCGGCGGTGCTCCAGGGCTTTGAGGACAAGGCGCCGGAGGGGGTGACCATCCCGGAGGGCTCCTACTACAACAAGTACTTCCCGGGCCACGCCATCAAGATGCCGAAGCCGCTCAGCGACGGTCAGGTGACCTATGATGACGGCTCGCCGGCCACGGTCGCGCAATACGCCAAGGACGTCACCACGTTCCTGATGTGGACCGCCGAACCGCACATGGAATCGCGCAAGCGCCTCGGTGCGCAGGTGTTCGTGTTCCTGATCATCTTCGCGTTCCTGATGTACTTCACCAAGAAAAAGGTCTGGGCCGACTCGCACTGAGCGGCGCACACGAGACGAGAATGAAGAAGCCCCCGCGAGGGGGCTTTTTTGTTGCACACGCGCGTGTGTTGTCCGGCGCGATTGCCTATCGCGCTCGCAGCGGCCAAAATGCCGCCAACCATCCCCCAGAAACTCATCGGAGGACACCATGGGAACCGCCATCACCTTCAAGCGTCCGGACGGCAAGGACGCCTCGGGCTATCTCGCCAACGCCGCGCGCGGCAACGCGCCGGGCGTGGTGGTGATCCAGGAATGGTGGGGCCTGTCGGACCAGATCAAGGGCCTGTGTGACCGCTTTGCGCTGGCAGGCTTCGATGCGCTGGCGCCCGATCTCTACAAGGGCAAGGTGGTGCCGTACCACGACACGGACGCCGCGGGCAAAGAGATGAACTCGCTCGATTTCATGGACGCCACCACGCAGACGGTGCGCGGCGCCACGCAATATCTGTCGCGCAACGGCGCCAAGGTCGGGCTGACAGGCTTCTGCCTCGGCGGCGCCGTCACCATCATCGGCGCGACCAAAATCCCGGAGCTTGCGGCCGGCGTGGTCTTCTACGGCATTCCGCCGGAGCAGGCGGCCAAGCCCGCCGACGTCAAGATTCCGCTCCAGGCCCATTTCGCCAACAAGGACGATTGGTGCACGCCGGAGCTGGTCAATGGCTTCGAAAAGGCCATGAAGGCCGCCGGCAAGTCGCTGGAGCTGTTCCGCTATGACGCCGAGCACGCTTTCGTCAACGAGCAGCGCCAGGCCGTGCACGACCGCGAAGCCGCCGAGCTCGCCTGGGGCCGGGCGACGGAGTTTTTCCGGAAGCATCTGGGGTAGGCTGGGCGCCGGCAAGCCGCGATCAGCGCTACTGCCGCGTCACGATTGAAAATCGACCGCCGCAATCATAAGCTGCAGTCGCAAGGCATTCGCCATGCGACTGCGGGGGAGCACGATGATTGTGGATGGCCGCCTGACCAAGGTTGTGGTGCCCCGCGAGGAACTGGAAGCGGCCCGGGACCCCGAGAAGGCCGAGTATCTCACCGGCGCTGTGGTCCACTACGTCAACGAGATCCAGCGCGTCGGCGTCTACACGAGAGGTGAGCTCCCGGCCGCGGCTATGCAGGCCTATCACGCTGACTACTATCTCGCTCAGGTCAACAACGGCGGTCACAGTCAGTTTATCGGTAACACGGGAATCGCGATGCTCACAACGACGTCCGGCGATGCACTCGCTGGATTGGAAGCGATGGGAGCGAGCGCGCAACACCAGATCTTGCAAGAGATGATCGCCTGGGTGGAGGAACATCCGAGCGAGGCTGCACAGCAGAACGGCTTCGAAAATCGCCCCGCTGTGCTCAATGCGCTTGATAGTCGCTTCTATGAGGCAGAACGACAGCAACCAATGACACAACTCGCGGCCCGATGGATCGCAAGCTGGCCCGAATTGCACATCGTTGCGCAGGAGCAGTATTTTTCCGAAATCGAGCGGCTTGCGCAACTTCAGCCACATCTGTTGCAGCGGCGGATCTGGCAAAGCGTTCGCCACATCAGCTTTCAAATGACTGACGACTTGCAGATCACGGTCGCGGCGGCCTGCGGGGCCGTGATGCCTGAGCCAGAGCTCAAGCTCATGGTGCTGCCAGGATTCGACACAGATGTGGAGGGGCAGAAATGCAAGGCGTTCGGCGTAAAGACCAACAAGGGCTCGCGGCTATGCGCCTTTAACGAGGAGGGTGGACGACTTTACGAACTTGCCGCGCGCAGTCCGATGGTGGGCGCGTGGCTGTCGACTGTGGAGACTGACACCATCCAGAACTTCTCGAGAAATGCCAAACAAAACCTTGCGGCCGAAGCGATCGACCTGCTGTTGCGGAAGTTAAGTCTGGATTCCGTCGCGGTGATCACGGCCTTGAGCGTGAGCGAAGATCGGGCCACATGGTGTGCGGTCACAGGAAAGACCGGCGTCATGGTCGAAACCTTTGGCGACCGCGCCCAAGTCATCGGATCTGACGGAGAGCTCTTGCTCACGGCAGTGCGAGACGAAATCGAACGTCATGCCGCAGAGGCGGCCGTGGGGCGCGACAGCCTGCAAGACCGGCGATAACCTCGTTGCGATTTGCGCCATTTTGCCGGTCGA
Organism: Bradyrhizobium sp. 21; assembly: GCF_023073335.1. GTDB lineage: Bacteria > Pseudomonadota > Alphaproteobacteria > Rhizobiales > Xanthobacteraceae > Bradyrhizobium. The sequence goes on along the minus strand of NZ_JADPJG010000014.1, from coordinate 71,336 downwards.
GGCAGCCTAGCCACCCTTGACGCCGTCCCCGCGCCATGGTGAGTATCCGCCCCATGAGCACCGCCGTCCGCCCAACCCGTCTTTGGTGGCGCACCTCCTGAAGAGGTGGCCGGTGCGATTTTCCTTTCCCAAATCGTCTGAGGTCGCCTGCACAGTGCGGCGGCCTGATCGTTTGTCCTGTGTGGCGTTCCCTCGGCAAGTTTCGTAAGAGGACCCCATGAACAGGACAGTCTTTGCCCTCCCTGCCAGAAGCGAGTACGTGACCCGCGGCGGTCTCGCGGTCACGCGCGTGGCCGAGCAGTTTACCGGCGGCGCCAACAGGCTCGACGATCTCGTCAGCCTGCTCGACCGTCGCCGCGGCGTGGTGTTGTCCTCGGGCACGACCGTGCCCGGCCGCTACGAGAGTTTCGACCTCGGCTTTTCCGATCCGCCGCTCAAGCTTGAAACCACTGGCATCAACTTCAAGCTGGAAGCGCTGAACGCGCGCGGTGAGGTGCTGATCGCCTTCCTCGCTGACGTGCTGCGCGAGCCCTGTGTGTTGGTCTCCGAGAAGTCCGCCACGCGCCTGTCCGGCCACATCATCCGCGGCGATGCCCCGATCGACGAAGACCAACGCACGCGGCGCGCCAGCGTGATGTCGCTGGTGCGCGATCTCGTCGCCGCCTTCTCGGCCAATGACGACGGGCTGCTCGGCCTGTTCGGCGCTTTCGCCTACGACCTCGTGTTCCAGATCGAGGACATCGTGCAGAAGCGCGCACGTGAGAGCGATCAGCGCGACATCGTGCTCTATGTCCCCGATCGCCTGCTGGCCTACGACCGCGCCACCGGTCGCGGCGTCGTGCTCACTTACGATTTCGCGTGGAAGGGCAAGTCGACCGCGGGCCTGCCGCACGAGACCGCGGAGAGCCCATACCTCAAGACACCGCGCCAGGGCTTTGCCGATCACGCGCCCGGCGAATATCAGGCCACCGTCGAGACCGCGCGCGCGGCTTTTGCGCGTGGCGATCTCTTCGAGGCAGTGCCGGGGCAGCTCTTCGCCGAACCCTGCGACCGCTCGCCGGCCGAAGTGTTCCAGCGACTCTGCGTCATCAACCCGTCGCCTTACGGCGCGCTGATGAATCTCGGCGAGGGCGAGTTTCTCGTCTCGGCTTCGCCGGAAATGTTCGTGCGCTCCGACGGACGCCGCGTCGAGACCTGCCCGATCTCGGGCACCATCGCGCGCGGCACCGATGCGATCGGCGATGCCGAGCAGATCCGTCAGCTCCTGAACTCGGAGAAGGACGAGTTCGAGCTCAACATGTGCACCGACGTCGACCGCAACGACAAGGCGCGCGTCTGCGTCCCCGGCACCATCAAGGTGCTGGCGCGGCGGCAGATCGAGACCTACTCAAAGCTCTTCCACACCGTCGACCATGTCGAGGGCATGCTGCGTCCCGGCTTCGATGCGCTCGATGCGTTCCTCACCCATGCCTGGGCCGTCACCGTGACAGGCGCGCCAAAGCTTTGGGCGATGCAGTTCGTCGAGGACCACGAGCGCTCGCCGCGGCGCTGGTATGCCGGCGCGATTGGCGCGGTGAATTTTGACGGCAGCATCAACACCGGCCTCACCATCCGCACTATCCGCATGAAGGACGGCCTCGCCGAAGTGCGCGTCGGCGCCACCTGCCTTTTCGATTCAGATCCCGCCGCCGAAGACCGCGAGTGCCAGGTCAAGGCCGCAGCCCTGTTCCAGGCGCTGCGCGGCGATCCGCCGAAGCCTTTGTCGACCTTCGCACCTGATGCCACCGGTTCGGGCAAGCGGGTGCTGTTGATCGATCATGACGACAGTTTTGTGCACATGCTGGCCGATTATTTCCGCCAGGTCGGCGCCGATGTCACCGTGGTCCGCCATGTGCATGCGCTCGACATGCTCAAGCGGAAGAGGTGGGATTTGCTGGTGCTGTCACCCGGGCCCGGCAGGCCTGAGGATTTCGGAATCAAGAAGACCATCGACGCGGCGCTGGAGAACAAGCTGCCGGTGTTCGGTGTCTGCCTCGGCGTGCAGGCCATCGGCGAATATTTTGGCGGCGAACTCGGTCAGCTCACGCATCCCGCCCACGGCCGGCCCTCGCGGGTGCAGGTGCGTGGCGGGCGCCTGATGCGCAATCTGCCGAACGAGATCGTGATCGGCCGCTATCATTCGCTGTTTGTCGAGCGCGACAGCATGCCCGAGGTGTTGTCCGTCACTGCCAGCACCGAGGACGGCGTCGCCATGGCGATCGAGCACAAGACCCTGCCGGTCGGTGGCGTGCAATTCCACCCGGAATCGCTGATGTCGCTCGGCAACGAGGTGGGCTTGAAGATTGTCGAGAATGCGTTCCGGCTGGATGCGCCGGTCAGTTGAGAGGAATCTATGACCTTTGACCACGACCTGAAGGCGAGTGTCCGCACCATTCCCGACTATCCCAAGCCGGGGATCATGTTCCGCGATATCACGACCTTGCTCGCGGATGCGCGCGCGTTCCGCCGCGCGGTGGACGAGCTCGTCAACCCCTGGGCCGGCAACAAGATCGACAAGGTCGCCGGCATGGAGGCGCGCGGCTTCATCATCGGCGGCGCAGTGGCGCATCAGCTCTCCGCGGGCTTCGTGCCGATCCGCAAGAAAGGCAAGCTGCCGCACACCACGGTGCGCATCGCCTACTCGCTGGAATACGGCCTCGACGAGATGGAGATGCATGTCGATGCCATCCAGCCCGGCGAGCGCGTGATCCTGGTCGACGACCTCATTGCCACCGGGGGCACCGCGGAAGGCGCCGTGAAGCTGCTGCGTCAGATCGGCGCCAACGTGGTCGCCGCCTGCTTCATCATCGACCTGCCCGAGCTTGGCGGCGCCGCCAAGCTGCGCGCCATGGACGTGCCGGTGCGCACGCTGATGACTTTCGAGGGGCACTGAGCCGGGACGGGAAGAATAACGCCCGGGTGAATTCTTACCTATGAGCGTTGCAGGATCAGGCTGAGCTCGAGCTCGCGGAAGGCGAGGTAATTGCGCCGGGTCCACTGGTGCAGCTCGGTCGAGGCGTCCTTCTCCTGGCGCAGATAGCCGGTGAAGGAGAAGTTCAGCCGGTTGACATAGGTCTTGAGGAAGCCGGGCAGCGCGGGCAGGCGGAACACCCGGCCGGCATTCATCGCGGCCGGCAGCTCGCCGCGCACGATGTGCTCGTTGTCCACCGTGATCAGGTTCATCCGCGGGATCTGGCCGCACAGCATCTCGTGGGCGCGGGCCGAGACGCGGTCGGTGTCGGCCACAAACAGGATCATCGGGGCGACGTGGCGGCGTGCCGCTTCCTTCAGCAGGCCGATCTCGTCGGCCATCTTGAAGAACTCGTCAAAGGCGTGGAAGCCGAGGTCGATCACCTTGGCAAGCCCGTCATCGACGATGACGCGGTCCATCAGCTGCATCTTGCCGTAGGTGTCGATCACGTCGGCGGTTTCGGTGATCTTGGGCAGATAGTCGAGCAGCGACGGCTCCTTCAGGTTGACGTCGAAGGCCGTGACGTTGCCGTTCTTGAGCAGCAGGAATTCGCTCAAAAGCCGCGCCAGCAAGGTCTTGCCGACCTGCGGGCGGGGCGAGCAGATGATGTAGAGGGGCGTTGCGGGCATCACGAACTATTATCTGAGCGAATTCACCGCCCAATCCAGCCGTATCCGCCCGGGCTCCGCAACTATTTTTCGCTGTTGCGGGTCGCGGATTTCGAGCCGACGATGTCGGTCAGCCGGATCCGGTCGAATTCGCTCCAGACATTCGCCAGCCAGTGCCGGACATAGCCGCGCAGCACGAACGAATAGTTCGCGGCTTCGTCGTTGATGCCCTTGTTGGCGACGAATTTCAGGAACGGGACGGAGGACACCTCGACCTGCTCATAGGCCATTTCGTTCAGCTTGGGGATGGTCAGCTCGGTCGCATCCTTGATGCGGTGGAAGTAGGAATTGTAGGTCGCCTGGTCCCACTGGAAGAACTGGGTGTCGTTGATGAAGTTCTTCACCAGGAAATACTTTGCGCCAGTCATGAAGCCGGCGGTCTCGGCGATCTCGTCCAGGGAGGCGATCGAGGGTCCGAGGATGTGGAACACCGCGAAGGTGATCTGGCCGGCCTTGGCGGCGTCGAGGAAACCGATGTCGCGCAGCGAGGCCAGCGCCGGCGAGAGCAGGCCGGCGCGGACGTCGATCACGGTCACCGACGGGCTCGTCGCGTTGAGCGTGTCGAAGATCTTCATCTGATCGGAGGTCGTCGTCATGTCGACGATCTCGGTGATGTCAGGGTGGAAGCGCTTCAGGGTTCCGCGCGGCGACTCCGTGTCGAAGGCGCGCGTCGGCACGTTGTTGGCGGAAAAATAATCGAGCAGGGTGCGCGAGACAGTGGTCTTGCCGACCCCGCCCTTGTCCGCGCCCACCACAACCACTGCCGGCTTTGCCATTGCTGTCCCCTAACGCGCGCCCCCGATCGCGAGGTCGCAATCGGCCGGGCCCCCAAATCGATGTCCCAAGAAGGTCCCAAGTCTGCTGTTGGGCGCGAACATGGCAGAAACAAGGGAGAATTCAATTCCTCGGCATGCAGTTACGGCAATTCCCGAGGTTTTTCCCAATCGCGGCGAAACCTGCCGCGCGTGGCGTCGAATCACGCGCTCAATGGCGGCCCCACGGACCCATGAGATTGCCTTTGGGCTTGCCTGTTGGATTGCTGCTTGCGGTTCCGGCGGGGCTGGGTGCGGGCACGGGCGGCGGACTGGCCGGGCCGCCGGCATCCTTCCAAGGGCCTTGGCGCAGCGGCGGCGGAGTGTGCTGCTGGCTGACCTGCGCTTCCGATTCTTCCGTCTCGTAGCCAGGTGGCGGCAGCGGGCCGGGATCACGGCCGCCGGCGAATTTGACCAGCGCGTCGACCCGGGACTGCACCGACGGGTGGGTCGCGAACAAATCGGCAAAGCCCTCGCGCGGATTGTCGACGCAAAGCTCCATCACCGCCGAGGTCGCGCCCGGCAGTTCGCCGCGGTTCTCGATCTTGCGCAGCGCCGAGATCATGGCGTCCGGGTTTTTCGTCAGCTCGACGGAGCCGGCATCGGCGAGATATTCGCGCGACCGTGACAGCGCGAGCTTCACCACCTGCGACAACAGCCAGGCCACCACGATCAGCACGACCGCGATGATGACGACGATCACCGCGCCGCCCCCGGAGCCCTTGCTGTCGCTCGACGAGGAGGACGATCGCGATGACGAGGAGGAACCCGACGACCACGATCCGCCGGAGCCGGAACTCCAACTGAAATTCGTGAACAGGCGGAAGAACAATTCGCCGAAGAACCCGACCACACCGGCGATGATGACGGCGACCACCATGAGCTGCACGTCGCCATTCTTGATGTGGGTCAGCTCGTGGCCCAGCACCGCCTCGATCTCCTTGTCGTTCAGCGCTTTGAGGAGACCGGTGGTGACGGTGATCGCATATTGCCGCGGGTTGAGGCCGGTCGCGAACGCGTTCCGCGCCGGGCTTTCCATGATCTTCAGCTTCGGCATCGCGATGCCGCGCGAGATGCAGAGGTTTTCGAGCAGATTATAGAGCCGCGGCTGTTCCTGCCTGGTGACGTCGTGGCCGCCGGTGACGGCATCGATCATCGACTGGTGGAAGAAATAGGCGATCACGATCCAGATCGCTGCCACGACGGTCGCAACCGGTGCGGCGACTTTCAGATCATAGAAGGCGCGGCTCAGATAATAGACGACGGTCTCATCGCTGTTGATGACGACTTCGGCGATCAGCGCGCCGGCATAGACCAGCACGTAGATCAGCGCGAACAGGCCGGCGAGCAGCAGCATCGAACGAAACTTGTTCGAGGCGATGTGCGTGTAGAGACCATACGCGGCCATGACGCGATGCCCTGCCGGCCTATCGGCTCATCTCAGAACTTCACCTGCGGCGTGGCCTCGACCTCGGTGCGGCTGGCGCCGAGATCGAAGAAGTCCTTTTTGGTGAAGCCGAACATGCCGGCGAACACGGCTGCGGGCATTTGCTGGATGCCGGTGTTGTATTCCTGGACCGCGCTGTTGAAGAAGCGGCGGCTGGCCGCGATCTTGTTCTCGAGGTCGGAGAGCTCGCTGGCGAGCTGCTGGAAATTGGCGTTGGCCTTGAGGTCGGGATAGGCCTCCGACAGCGCGATCAGCCGGCCGAGCGCGCCGGAGAGCTGGTTCTCGGCAGCGGACACCTGCGTCGGGCCCTGCGCCGACATCGCCGAATTGCGCGCCTTGATGACGTCGTCGAGCGTGCCGCGCTCATGCGAGGCATAGCCCTTCACCGTCTCGACCAGGTTCGGGATCAGATCGTGGCGCTGCTTGAGCTGCACGTCGATGTCGGCAAAGGCCTGGCCCACGCGCTGGCCCAGCGCCACCAGACGGTTGTAGGCGCTGAAGGCGAAGAACACGAGGACGACGATGACGCCGAGAACGATCCAGCCGGTCGACATGGAGAACTCCTGAGGGGGATTGAGGCGGGCGCAGCCTAGACCAAATTGGCGCAAGGCGAGAGCCCCGGCGCAGACGGAAGGTAAGACTTGGTCGGATCTGGAACCATCCAAGTTCAAGGCAAAAGCCCGGAACGAGGTTAACTTTCGGACAGGACGGCAAGGGGCTGCGCCTCAGTACCTCGCATCGAGCCTGGGTATGCCAGTGGCATCGGATAATTGGGCGGCGACCCTGCCAGCTTCCCGGACGGTCTTTTCTTTTATAGGAATGTCGTGCCGCCTCCCGCTGAGCAGTTCGACATAAACGCCATACGAGGCATGGCCGTCGCTCTCGTACTCGATACGACCGAGCTTGCGGCATTGGTCGAACGGGCAATCGACGATTGTCTTGCTCCATCGACCGAAGAAACGACGGATGATTCTTAGCCTCCTTGCACGAAGATCGACGTGAACGGTCGTTCGCTGAGATGCAATGGTGAAGAACATGCTCGCCAGCAGCAGCCATAGGATGGCGCTAGCTCCTGCTACGTCCGCCCCTGAGCTGGCTGCCACCACCGCAACCGCCACCAGGCCCGCTGGAATCAGCCAGATCGCCAGGGAGCGCTTCCGATCAAATACGAGGACTAGTGAGGAGCCTTCAGCCATAAGGCGATGCTACCTCAATTCGCGGTTGCACCCCAGCGCCAACGCCTTGCGTCCGCATAGGCGACCTTGTCTCGGCGCGGCACTTTGGTGATGGCGACGCCGTCCTCAGTGCAGAGCTTTGCCGTGATCTCGGCCTTGCTGGCATCCGGCGGCGCCAGCACGCGTGCGGCACGCGTCGCGGGCGGGCTGCGGGTCAGGGCGACGTAGATAAAGCGTTCGTCCTCGAACGGCACCTCGGCACCCTTGATCTGGCGGTGCGCTTGGGAGCGCGGCAGGCGCTGGGAGAAATGGCACCAGTCGGGCGCCGACAGCGGACAGGGTTTCTCGTGCGGGCAGGGCGCGGCGACATAGGCGCCCGCCGCGATCAATTGCTGGCGCAAAGCGAGGATCCGCGCGTAGCCGGCCGGCGTGCCGGGCTCGATCACGACCAGCGCGTGGCGCGCTTTCGTCCACATCGTTTCCGCGAGCTTGCGTTGATCGCCCTCACTGAGCTCGCCGATGACATAGCTCGCAACGACGAGATCGGATTGCGAGACCTCGGCGAGGTTCGCGCCGGCATCGCCCGGCAGATAGCGGCACTCCGCCAGTCGCGAGCTGTCGCGCGCCAGTTCGAGCGCGAGCCGGCTCAGCGTGGCGTTGGCGTCGAGCAGTGTAAAATCTTGCAGCGAGGAAAACGCTTCCGCGGCGGCCCAGCTCGCGGTGCCCGGGCCTGCGCCGACGTCGAGCAGGGTTTCCGGGGCGAAGCCCGGCGCGATCTCGGTCAGCGCGTTGAGGCTGGCGGCCACAGCCGCGTAGGTCGCCGGCATGCGCGCGAGCGCGTAGGCGAGCGCATCGGCGTCCGACTTGATCGTGCCCGAACCGCCGCCCGTGCGATAGGTATTGGAGATCCGCGACGACCGCTGCGCGGCATCGGTGCGGGAGAAGCCCTGGAGCTTGGCGTCCAGGGCGGCCTTCAGTTCGGCTGGGAGAGCAGGTGAGATCATCATCCGTGGTCATCATCCGCCTTGGCGGATGATGACGTCAATGGGTGTGAAACGACCGCAGTCTCACGCCACGTTCTGGTCGAGAATGTCCACTGCCTCTTGCAGGTTCACCGACACCAGTTGCGAGACGCCGCGCTCGGCCATGGTGACGCCGAACAGGCGGTTCATCCGCGCCATCGTGATCGGATTGTGCGTGATGATGATGAAGCGCGTGTCGGTCGAGCTGGTCATCTCGTGCAGGAGGTTGCAATAGCGCTCGACGTTGTGGTCGTCGAGCGGCGCGTCGACTTCGTCCAGCACGCAGATCGGCGAGGGGTTGGTGAGGAACACCGCGAAGATCAGTGCCATCGCGGTCAGCGCCTGCTCGCCACCCGAGAGCAGCGACAGCGTCTGCGGCTTCTTGCCCGGGGGTTTTGCGATGATCTCAAGACCGGCTTCCAGCGGATCGTCGCTCTCGATCAGATGCAGCGCCGCTTCGCCGCCGCCGAACAGCTCGACGAAGAGGCGCTTGAAGTGGCTGTTGACGACCTCGAACGAGGTCAGCAGCCGCTCGCGCGCCTCCTTGTTGAGGCTCTGGATGCCCTGACGCAGCCGCTTGATGGCTTCGACGAGGTCGTCGCGCTCGGTGACCAGACCGTTGTGCTGGGTCTCGACCTCACGCAGCTCTTCCTCGGCGCGCAAATTGACCGCGCCCAGGCGCTCACGGTCGCGGCGCATTTTTTCGAGGTCTTCCTCGATGTCGTGCAGCGGCGGCAGCTCCGCGCCGGGCTCGATCTCGGCCAGACCCGCGACGGCCTGCGGCTCGACTTCCAGCATGTCGCGGATCTCGCGCTCGATGTCTTCGAGCCGGCGCCGCGAACCTTCCATGCGCTCCTCGGCGCGGGCGGTGGCCTCGCGGGAGCTGGAGAGCGCCTCGAGCGTCAATTTGGCGACGCGATCGGTCTCGGCCATCGCGCTTTCCGCGCTGGCGAGCGCATCGGCGGCCATGCGGCGGTCGTTTTCGGCGTATTCGATCTCGGTGATCAGCGCGCTGCGCTTCTCGGCGAACACGGCGGGGGCATTCTCGAGCTCGCTGCGCTCGATTGTGAGCTCGGCGATGCGGGCCTGGATGGTGTCGATATGGGAGGCAGCGCTCTCCTTGCGGTTCTGCCATTCGCTGCGCTCGGCGAGGATCGCCTGCACGCGGCGGTCGGCGAGCTCGGCCTCGCGCGCCAGTGCCTGCGCCTCGGCGCGGACCTGGGCGGCCATGCGGCGATGGCCTTCGATGTCGCTGCGGACGGCGGCGAGACGGGTCTCGGTGTCCTCGCTCGACGGCAGCTCGGAGATCCCGGCTTCGGCGGTTTCGTAGGCGGCTTCGGCCTCGGCACGGTCGGCGGCGAGACGGCTGTGCGCTTCCGACAGCGTCGCCTTGCGCGCGGCGTGGCGGCTGATCTCGCGCTCGGCCGTGGCATGGCGCTCGCGGGCGACGTTGAGCTCGCGCTGCGCGGCGCGCCAGGCTTCGCGAGAGGCGCCTTCGGTGCTGGCGGCCATCTGCAGCTCGGACTCGGCGTCTTCGAGCGCCTGACGCTTGATCTGCGCGTCGATGCGGGCCTGCTCCAGTTCGTTCTCGATGTCGACGAGGCGGGCGCGCTCGGCAAGCCGCCGCGCGGCGCCGGTCGGCGCGTGGGCGGCGGCGACAAAACCGTCCCAGCGCCAGACGTCGCCCTCACGCGAGACCAGCCGCTGGCCGGTCTTGAGCTGCGAGACGAGCTCAGCGCCGCGCTCGCGCGGCACCACGCCGATCTGCGCCAGACGGCGCGCCAGTTCGGCCGGCGCCTGCACATGGCTCGCGAGCGGCACGACGCCCTCGGGCAGCTCCGGATCGCCGTCGGTGACGCCGGCATTGGTCCAGCGCATCGGCGCGGACGGATCGACCGGCGCGTCGAGATCGTCGCCGAGGGCGGCGCCGATCGCCTTTTCAAAACCCTTGTCGACGGTGATGCCGTCGATGATCGGCGGCCACAGATTCTTGGTCTCGCCGTTGACGATCTTGGAGATCGTGCGCGCCTCGGTGTCGAGCCGCTGCACGCGCTTGTCGGCTTCGACCAGCGGCGAGCGCGACGATTCCAGCGTCTGGCGAGCAGCGAGGTGCGCGGCTTCGCTCGCCTGAGCGGCGGCCTCCGAGGCCGCCAGCGTCTGCTCGGCGTTCTCGACCGTCGCGGTCAGCTCGTCGAGATCGCCGAAGCCGCCGGTCTGCTCAGCGAGCTTCTGCTCTTCCGCCGCGACGTTCGAAATCTCCTGGTCGAGCCGGGCGAGCTTGTCGCGATGGGTGCGGACGTTGGCTTCCAGTTGATTGCGCTTGGCGGTGAGGTCCGCGAGCGCGGTGGTGAGCTCGGCAAACTGCTGCTCGGTTTCGGTCAGCACCGCCTCGGCTTCGGCGACACGCTCATCGACGCCAGAGCGCTTCTCGACACGCGACTTGATCTCTTCCTTGAGCTCGGAATCTTCGGCGTCCAGGCGCTGCAGCGCGACGTCGGCGTCCATGGTTTGTTGCTGAGCACGGGAAATGTCGCCTTCGAACTGAGCAAGGCGACGCTCGAGCTCGGCAACGCGCTCCTTGGCGCGCTCTTCCTCGCGGTCGAGCAGCTCGCGGGCGTTGGTCAGGCGCTGAAGCCCGGCCGCCGCGCGCGCTTCGGCATCACGTAGCGCCGGCATTTCGGCGGCGCGGATCGCCTGGATGCGGGCGGCCTGGGCCTGGTGCTGGGTGCGTTCGGCCATCTCGCGGACCGCGAGATCATGGGTCTGGCCGGATTCGTTGACGTCGGCATGGGCGCCGATCCAGCGCAGATGGAACAGGGTGGCTTCGGCCTTGCGGACCTTGGCCGCAACTTCGCGATAGCGCACGGCCTGGCGGGCCTGCTTCTTCAGCCCCTCCATTTGCCCTGCGAGCTGGCCGATCACGTCCTCGACACGGGTGAGGTTGGTTTCGGCCGCCTTCAGCCGCAGTTCGGCTTCGTGGCGGCGGGCATGCAGGCCGGCGACGCCGGCGGCGTCTTCCAGCACGCGGCGGCGCTGCTCGGGCTTGGCCTGGATGATCTCGCCGATCTTGCCCTGGTGGACGAGAGCCGGCGAGCGCGCGCCGGTGGCGGCGTCGGCGAACAGGATCTGCACGTCGCGGGCGCGCACGTCGCGGCCGTTGATGCGGTAGACCGAACCGGCCTCGCGCTCGATGCGGCGGGAGATTTCCAGAAGCTGGCTGTCGTTCATCGCCGCAGGCGCGGTGCGATCGGTGTTGTCGATCGTCATCGTCACTTCGGCGTGGTTGCGCGCGGGGCGGTTGCCGGAGCCGGCGAAGATCACCGCGTCCATGTCGGCGGCGCGCAGCGATTTGTACGAGGTCTCGCCCATCGCCCAGCGCAGCGCCTCGACGAGATTCGACTTGCCGCAGCCGTTGGGTCCGACCACGCCGGTCAGGCCGGGCTCAATGACGAAGTCGGTGGCCTCAACGAAGGACTTGAAGCCGTGAAGGCGCAGGCGGGTGATTTTCATAAGCACGCATCTCTGTTGGCAGGCGCGAATCCCCCTGCCGGGACAATACCATGGAAGGCAATGTCGCTATCCGGGCGAGTCGCGCGAGGCGCCTCATGCGGCTGGACAATGGCCGCGGTGCGCCGCGAGGGCAACCGGCGAAAGCCGCTTTTCCCAAGGGATTTATGCCGGGAAAGATACGGCTTTCGAGATGCGAATCAGGCTTTCGGCGTGAAGATCAGCTCTTCAGCAGCGGATTGATCTTCTTGGCGAATTCCTCGAACGAGGTCTCGCCCTTGATCTTCTCGCCGTTGATGAAGAAGGTCGGCGTCGAATCCACCTTCAGCACGTCGCTGGCATATTTCTGGTCGGCGGCGATCTTGTCGAGCAGCGCTTGGTCCTTCAGGCAGGCTTCGACCTGCTGCTGGGTGAGGCCGGCCTGCTTGCCGATCCGCGTCAGCGTCTCGGTGGTGTTCTTCATCACCCAGTCGTTCTGCTGGCGGAACAGCATGTCGGTGACGGCGAAGTATTTCGGTGCGTCGCCATTGGCGATGCAGCGCGACAGCATCGAGCCGGCGGCGGCTTTGATGTCGAGCGGGAATTCACGGAAGATGTAACGAATCTTGCCGGTGTCGATGTATTCCGACTTGATCTTGGGGAACACCTGCTCGTTGAAGGCCGCGCAATGCGGGCAGGTCATCGAGGCGAATTCGGTGATGGTAACGGGCGCATCCTTCGGGCCGAGCACCATGTCGGGCAGCGACACCGGCTTGGCCACATCGCCGGCGGCCTGCGCCATTGCTTCGGAGATCAACCGCAGCGGCGAGAACCCGGCGACCGCGGCAAGCCCGGTCAGCGACAGCATCGTGGTGAAGGCGCGGCGGGTGATGATCAAGGTCGGCTCCCGAATTGATGTGGTCTCGCCCCAAGGGCTTTTTCGAGTTCCCGCCGGGCGGCCTGTCGCTAGCTTGAAACGTCGTTTGTGGCAATGGCGAGCGGCGAGGACGGGTCCAGATTAGCCGGGGAATGAGGCTCAATTTCGCTTGATGGCGGCCCCAAGCCGCGCCAGCGCGGTCTTCAATTGTTCATCTTCGATGTCGCCCAGGCTCTCCGCCACCTTGGCGACGCTCTTGGGGTCCGGCGGACCGGGCCGGGCCGGCTTGCGGACGCGCGACAGGGGGGCCTGGCGGAAGGCGAGCTTGCCGACCGCGCTCCAGCCGAAGAAGCGGTTCACCCGCTCCAGGATGACGTGGGCGGAGTGCTGGATCTCCAGCGCCATCGGGCCCTCGACCCGCAGCACCAGCGTCGCCGGTTCCTGCGGCTGACCCTCGACCGGCCGCGGCCATTGCATCTTCAGCGGCTCGGCATGGGCCGCGATCTCCGGCCCGGCGATCTGCGCCCACCGCGTCACCAGCTCGCGCGCGGCAAACCCCTGCTTGGCATAGGCCTCGGCAAAGACGTCGTTGAGCAGGAGCGACAGCGGTTTTGCGCTGATGGGACCGGGTTTGCCGGGGAATTTGGACATGGACCCTTATAGCACCCGGGAACGCGAGCTACAGGCTCTTCGCCGCGAAGAAAGGGGTGGATGCGCGTGACGAGCGCGAGCACGGCATGGAGAGATCGGCGCGACGCCGTTACAGTAGCCGCATGAGCCCCAAATCCGCCCTCAAGGACAAGTCGGAACCAGTTCTGCCGGAAACGTCGTCGCGACCCACGCTGCTCCTCCAATGGTACGACCGCCACCGTCGCCAGTTGCCCTGGCGGGCCGCACCCGGCGAGGCATCGGACCCTTTCCGCGTCTGGCTGTCGGAGATCATGCTGCAGCAGACCACGGTGAAGGCGGTCGGGCCCTATTTCGAAAAATTCGTCGCGCGCTGGCCGGATGTCACGGCGCTCGGGCGGGCCTCGCAGGATGACGTGCTGCGGATGTGGGCCGGGCTCGGCTATTATTCGCGTGCGCGCAATCTCTACGCCTGCGCGGTGGCGGTGACGCGCGACCATGGTGGCGTGTTTCCCGACACCGAGGAGGGCTTGCGCGCGTTGCCGGGCATCGGCCCCTATACGGCGGCAGCGATCGCGGCGATCGCCTTCGATCGTCGCACCATGCCGGTCGACGGCAATATCGAGCGTGTGGTGTCGCGCCTGTTCGCTGTCGAGGAGGAGCTGCCGCAGGCCAAGCCGCGGATCCAGCAATTGGCAACGACGCTGCTCGCCGATACCCGCGCCCGCGACGAGAAGTCTCGCGCCGGCGACAGCGCGCAGGCGCTGATGGATCTCGGCGCCTCGATCTGCACGCCGAAGAAGCCGGCCTGCTCGCTGTGTCCTTTGAACGAGGATTGCACGGCGCGCACGCAGGGAATGCAGGAAATGTTTCCGCGCAAGGCGCCGAAGAAGACCGGCACGCTGCGGCGCGGCGCGGCCTTCGTGGTCACGCGCGGCGGTGAGCTTCTCGTCCGCAGCCGGCCCGAAAAGGGCCTGCTCGGCGGCATGACCGAGGTGCCGGGTTCGGACTGGCTAGCCGGGCAAGACGAGGCGAGGGCGAAGCAGCAGGCGCCGGAGCTGAAGGGACTGTCGCGCTGGCATCGCAAGGTGGGCGTCGTTACACACGTCTTCACGCATTTTCCGCTGGAGCTCGTGGTCTACACGGCGAAGGCTGAAGCGCGCACGCACGCGCCAGAAGGCATGCGCTGGGTATCGATCGCCACCCTTGCCGGCGAGGCGCTGCCCAACGTCATGCGCAAGGTGATTGCGCACGCGCTGGACCGGTCATCGGACCCATCCTCCTGACAGCACGCTGGCAGCAGCGCTACGCTATCAAAGCGCGATACGGAGGCTCCCGATGGTCAAGACCGCGCTGGACAACTTTCCAAGGCCGCCCTGCGCCGAGCTGCTCGGATGGCGCCTGCTCGATGCCCGTCCCGGGGAAGGCTGGATCAAGCTCGCCTTCGACGGCAAGCCGGAGTTCTGCAATCCCGCCGGCTTCATCCAGGGCGGCATGCTCTCGGCCATGCTCGACGACACCATGGGCCCCGCCGTGCTGGTGATGAGCGAGGGCCGGCTCTACACCACCACCATCAGCATGACCGTGAACTTCCTGGCCCCCGCAAAGCCCGGACCGATCATCGGCGAGGCCAAGGTGACGCAGCTCGGCAAGACGATTGCGTTCGTCGAGGCCAGGCTGACGGCGAAAGACGGCACGGTGCTGGCGACGGCAAGCGCGAGCGAGCGGCTGCTCGAAGCGGCGAGGGTGGTGCGGTAAGGCGGTCACCCTCTCTCGCTCCCTCTCACCGCAAGCGGGGCGAGGTGAAGGGAGTTCGCGGCTCGTTCATTGTCTAACTCACGTCCCGGCGCGCTTCGCACCCGCGCTGACGATCGGCGGCTTCGCATTCAGCGCCTCCACCTGAAACCCCGCGACGCGCTTGTAGTTGGCGGCGATGTCTTCCAGTTCCTTTTGCGAGAGTACGTCGGTGACGACCTTGTAGCCGTCGGGCGCGCGCTCCTCGACGAGCTGCATCACTTGCTCGGGGCCGTTCTTGCGATTGAGCAGGACGAGGTCGGTGGTCGCGGGCCGCCGCTCCGCCTCATAGGCCAGCAGCGCCGCCTGCGTCGGGCCATGCGCCAAAATCTCGCGGGTGATGGTGCGGGCATCGAGGATCGCCTGCGAGGCGCCGTTGGAGCCGATCGGGTACATCGGATGCGCGGCGTCGCCCATCAGCGTGACGCGGCCGAAGGTCCATTGCGAGACCGGATCGCGGTCGACCAGCGGATATTCATAGGCGTGCGGGCAGTTCCTGATCAGGCCGGGCACGTCGAGCCAGTCGAACTGCCAGCTCTCGAACCAGGGCAAAAATTCTTCCAGCCGCGCGCTGCGGTTATAGTCCTCGCGCCGCCATTGATAGGTCGGCGGCATGTGGCGCTCGGCGACCCAGTTGATCAGATGATTGCCCGCCGCATCCGGCGCCTTCGAGATCGGATAGCAGACGAATTTCAGGATCTCATGCCCGGCCATGATCATGGTGCGGCCGGTGAGGAAGGCCTTTGCCGGCGTGACGCCGCGCCAGAGGATGCGGCCGTTCCAGATCGGCGGGCCTTCGTTGGGATAAAGTTTTTCTCGCGCGGCGGAATGGATGCCGTCGGCGGCGACCAGGATTGTGCCGTCGTACGTCCCCGCGGCCTTGCCGGTGGCCTTGTCGATGAAATCGGCGCGTATGCCGTCAGCGGTTTCGCTCCAGCCGGTGAGGTGATGGCTGGTGAGAATGTTGTCGCGGCCGAGGCGTTCGATCGCGGTGTCGAGCAGGAGTTGCTGGAGCGTGCCGCGATGGATCGAGAATTGCGGCCAATCATAACCGGCCTCCAGCCCGCGCGGCTCGCTCCAGATCGGCTTGCCGTGCTTGGAGAAATAGGCGAGCTCGCGGGTGCGCACGCCGCTGGCATCGAGCCTGTCCATCAGGCCGAGCTCGATCAGCTCGCGCACCGCATGCGGCAGCACGTTGATACCGACACCGAGCGGCCGCAGTTCGGCGACGCTCTCGAACACTTTTACGGGAACGCCGATTCCGTGCAGGCTGAGCGCAAGCGTCAGCCCGCCGATCCCCCCACCGGCGATGAGTACGGTCATGAGAAAACCCCTCCAATTGGAGGGTCTTGGCACAAGCGGGCGGCGGTGGGCAACTGCGAAGGGCAAAGCAGGAGGCCGTCGTGCTATGGACCTCGGGGCCGGCAGCCGTTAATTTCCATTTTTCCCATGAGGTCCGACATGCTCAAGCTCTACTACGCCACCGGCACCTGCGCGCTCGCCACCTACATCACCCTGGAAGAAGTGGGTGCCGACTACACGGCCGAGCGGCTGAGCTTCAAGACCAACCAGCAGACCAGCCCGGACTACCTCGCGATCAACCCGAAGGGGCGCGTGCCCGCGCTGGTGACCGATCGCGGCGTGCTGACCGAGACGCCGGCGATGCTGGCCTATCTCGCGCAAACCTTCCCCAAGGCGAGGCTCGCGCCGCTCGATGATCCCTTCGACTTTGCCCAGGTGCAGTCGTTCAACTCCTATCTCTGCTCGACCGTGCACATCAATCATGCCCACAAGATGCGCGGCGCGCGCTGGGCGAGCGAGGAGAGTTCTTTCGCCGACATGAAGGCGATGATCCCGAAGACGATGGGCGCCTGCTTCTCCCTGATCGAGCAGAAGATGTACCGGGGGCCCTGGGTGATGGGCGAGCAGTACACGGTCTGCGATCCCTATCTCTACACCCTGTCGACCTGGCTCGAAGGCGACAGCGTCGACATCAACGCCACGCCGAAGATCGCCGATCATTTCAAGCGCATGTCGGATCGTCCGGCCGTCCGTAAGGTGATGGACGCGCAGAAGGCGTAACTAACTCCGCCGTCGTCCCGGCGAAGGCCGGGACCCATACCGCGGATTCTATCGATGTCGTTCGGTAGCAATACTGAACGGCAGGTCTTCTCCAAACCCCTCCCTGGGGTTATGGGTCCCGGCCTTCGCCGGGACGACACCATTGTTGCCGAAGCTGTATCCTATCCCGCACGCCGTTCTTTCTTCTCCAGTTCCCGCCCCGTCTCCAGCATCAGCCGCCGCAGCCAGATCGAGCCCGGGTCCATCTGCGCCCGCGTTGGGTAGAACATGAACTGCTCGTCGATGCCGGGATCGAGTGGCGGCGTCACCGTGACGAGACCGAGCTGCCTCGACAGCGCCGCGATCAGCCGGCGCGGCACGAAGGCGACGAGGTCGGTGCGGGCGGCGACGTGCAGCGCTTCGAGATAGCCAGACACCACCAGCGAAATGTGCCGTTCGATGCCCTTGGCGCGTAGCCAGGTGTCGATCAAATCCTCGCTGGTGCCGCGAATGATCACGCCGACATGGCGCTCGGCGAGGAACGTCTCGCGCCGCTTCAGCTTCGCTCCCATGGGATGGCCGCGCCGCACCGCCAGTGCGTCGCTGTCGGTGTAGAGCAGTTGGCGATGAAAGCCTTTGAAGGCGTTTCCGATCGAGATCACGAGGTCGATGGTGCGGGCGAACTCGGCGTGGAAGATCGCCGGCCCCCGCCACGGCACGATTTCGATGCGGACATTGGGCGCGGCCTGCGTCACCTTCCCCATCAGGGGTGGCATCAGGAGCTCGACCGCGAGATCCGGCATCATCAGGCGGAATTGCCGCTCGCTGCGCGCGGCATCGAACTCCTCGGGCACGAACAGTCCGCGCACCTGGTCCAGCGCCTGCGCCAGCGGCGCACGCAAGACTTGCGCCCGCGGCGTCAGCTCCATCCGCGCGCCGGTGCGCACCAGGAGCGGATCGCCAAAGATGTCGCGCAGGCGCTGAAGCGCATGGCTCGCCGCCGGCTGCGACAGCCCGATCCGCAATGCGGCGCGGCTGACGCTGGCCTCGCGCAGCAGCGCGTCGAGCGCCGTCAGGAGATTGAGGTCAAGCGAATTCAAATTCATGAGGCGAATAGATATCATATTCGCTATCGATTTGAAGAATTCTCATCGCCCAGCGATCTTCTCCGTGTTGCCACCAAACGGAGATGCCGCCATGAGCGCGAGCGCCAACAAGAAACTGATGCAGGATATCTTTGCCGCCGCCGCCAGCCAGGATCCAGCCGCGCGCGACCGTGCGCTGTTCGCCGCAAGTCTAGCCGAGGACGCCAGATGGGTCGTGACCGGGCAATATTCCTGGTCGCGCACCTTTTCGGGCAAGCAGGCGATCCTCAACGATCTGCACGCCTATGTGCGGACCCGTCTTGTCGACCGAACCCGAACGGTTGCCCACCGCTTCATCGCCGACGACGATATCGTCGTCGTCGAAGCGAAGGGCGACAACGTCACGCCCGAGGGCGTGCGCTACGATAACGACTATTGTCTCGTGTTTCGTCTCGAGGACGGCAAGATCAAGGAGATCCGGGAATATTGCGATTCGGTGCTGACCGAGAAGGCGCTCGGCCCGTTTCCGCAGACGCCCGCCAGGGCCGCGAGCTGACCGACTCGAGCATCATCCGCCGAAAATAGCGAGCGGAGGGATGCAGGGCGGCAGATCGCAGCAGGCCACCGTCTGACAAGCATACATCCGGGGCACCCCCTGCAGAGATCTGCAAGGGGTTGCCCGCCTTGCCCCAGGACATGGCGCAACTGGCTATAAAATCAGCAGATTTTGTGTGCGCCACTTTGGCGCGCGCGAAAAATGGGAAGGTTCAATTAACGAGTGTCCCCCATTGTGTCGCGGTGCAGCGTGGGTCGCCAGGACGCGACGCGCGGCTGCCGGGGGTGGCCGGTGACGATCGCCGGATTAGGCCGGCCGCTCGAATTGACATGCATCTGGGTGGATAGTGGGAATGCCGAACTTTCGTTTGCGTATCAGGGGACGCCTGTACGCAGGTTTCTTGGCCTTGGTGGCGGTTGGTCTCGTGATGGCGGTGGTTGCCATCTGGAATTTGCGGTCCGTGCAGGACCAGGTCGGAAGACAATCGGCACTTTCGGACAGCACCGCGCGGGTTTTGGAGATCTCGACCCATCTCCAGGCGATCCAGCGGGCCAATCTGCGATACATCTATGACGCCAGCGAGCCCGCGATGAGGGAGGCCTCCGAGCGCGAGACCGCGGCGAGCGAGCTGTTGAAGGTGGGGGCGCAGGGCACGGCCTCCGAGGAGCGGCGCAAACTCTACAACGACCTGATCGCCGATATCGCGAAAATGAAGACCCTGCGTGACAATCTCGGCGACGCCGTCAACGAGGCGCGAACGGGCAAGGCGACGCTGCTGCCGAGCGGCGACGAACTCACCGTCAAGATGGGCAAGCTTGTCGATGTGGCACGCGCAGCTGTCGATGAAGACACCGCGTCCCTGGTCGGGGACCTCGAATCCAGGCTGCTCCTCGTTCAAATCGCAAACTGGCGGTTCCTGGCTCTGCGCGACACCAAGGGTCCCGCCAACTTCAGGACGAACGTCGACAGGGCCATGCAGCGGCTGACAGCGCTCGAAAAGAGCCCGCAGGCGACCGAATTGCGAACCACGCTCGCGCCGGTGAAGACCTCGCTCGGAATCTACAAATCCGCGTTCGAGACGACCTCGGCGGCGATGCTTCAGGCCGACGAGATCTACCACAAGAACCTCGCCCCCCTCATCGTCGACAGCATCGCCAAGCTCAAGGTCGCGGAGACCGCCTTGAAGAGGGACTACAAGGATTCGCGCAGCCAGGCCGAAGCCGTCATTGAGGGCACGACAAAAGTGCAGGAGATCGCGGGCGGCCTCGCCACCCTGTTCGGATTGATCATTGCCTTCCTGATCGCCCGCAGCATCGTCGGTCCGCTGACCTCGATGACGCGCGCAATGGGGCTGCTCGCCGGCGGCAATCTCGAAGTCGCGATTCCCGGCCGCGGCAAGCAAGACGAGATCGGCGACATGGCCAAGGCGATCGAGGTCTTCAAGACCAACATGATCGACACCGAGCGCCTGCGCCACGAGCAGGTGGAGGTCGAGGCACGGCAGGCCGAGGACCGCAAAAAAGACATGGTCAAGCTCGCCGACCAGTTCGAGCAGGCCGTTGGCGAGATCGTCAACACCGTGTCGTCGGCATCGAACGAGCTCGAGGCCTCGGCCGGCACGTTGACCGCGACAGCGACGCGCGCCCAGGACCTGTCCACGGAAGTCGCGTCCGCGTCGCAGGAAGCGACCGCCAACGTTCAGGCCGTTGCCTCCGCAACCGAGGAGCTGTCCTCCTCGGTCAGTGAGATCGCCCGCCAGGTGCAGGAATCCGCCCGCATCGCCAAGGACGCCGTCGGGCAGGCGAGCCGGACCAACGACCGGGTCGGCGAACTCTCCAAGGCGGCGGCTCGCATCGGCGACGTGGTCGAGCTGATCAGCACCATCGCAGGCCAGACCAATCTGCTCGCGCTGAACGCCACCATCGAGGCCGCACGCGCCGGCGAGGCCGGCCGCGGCTTTGCGGTCGTCGCCACCGAGGTGAAGGCGCTCGCAGAGCAGACCGCGAAGGCGACCGGCGAGATCGGCCAGCAGATTTCGAGCATCCAGGCCGCCACCGAGCAATCGGTCGGCGCGATCAGGGAGATCAGCGGCACCATCGAGCGGCTGTCCGAGATCTCGTCGACGGTTGCCGCTGCCGTGGAGCAACAGGGCGCGGCGACGCAAGAGATCTCCCGCAACGTCCAGCAGGCAGCTCACGGCACCCAGCGCGTCTCGACCAATATCGGCGACGTCCAGCGCGGGGCCTCCGAGACCGGTTCGGCCTCCTCGCAGGTGCTCTCGGCGGCACGATCGCTGTCGTCAGACAGCAACCGGCTGAAGCAGGAAGTCGCCAAATTCCTGAACTCGGTCCACGCCGCATAAAAGCAAAAGGCCACGCGCATGCGCGTGGCCTCGAACGGCAGCTTGTCGCGATCAGGCGACCTTGGTCGTCATGTGCTTGAACATGTTGGCTCTCGCCTCGTCGTCCATCTCGGCCTTGAAGGTGAACTTGTCCTTCAGCGCGATCGCGCGCGCCGCCGCCGGCCGCGCCGAGATCTCGTCCACCAGCCGCTTCACGTTCGGGTATCGCGCAAAGGCGTCGTCGCCGAGCTTGAACGGCACCATCCGCGCCCAGCCCCACAGTGCCATGTCGACGATCGAATAGCTGTCGCCGACCATGTAGCGGCGGCCTTTGAGGTGACCGTCGAGAATCGTGTAGTGGCGATCGGTCTCGAACTGGTAGCGGTTATGCGCGTAGTCGTGGTTCTGGTCCTTCGGTGCGAAATGCTTGAAGTGCACCGCCTGGCCCGAATACGGCCCGACGCCGGTGGCGATGAACATCAGCCATGACAGCGTCTCGCCGCGAACGGCGGGAGGGGGCAGGAATTTGCCGGTTGTCTCGGCGAGATAGAGCAGGATGGCGTTGCTGTCGAAAACAATGGTGCCGTTGTCGTCGATCGCCGGCACCTTGGCGTTCGGATTGATCTTGAGGAATTCCGGCGTGAACTGCTCGCCCTTGCGGGTGTCGATCTTGACCGGCTCGAAGGGCAGGCCGGCCTCTTCGAGATAAAGCGCGACCTTGGTCGGGTTCGGCGACCCGTTGAAATAGAATTTGAGCATCGTTTGTCTCCCCGATTTTCTCTAACCAGTTCGCTTGCTGAGCGACGCAGCGTCATTGCCGCAAGGCGGCCTTCTCTTGCCTGAACCTGGTCCGGGGGCGCAACCGGCGAGTTTGCCGGGCGGTACCTGCGCAGGGCGCAGGTCAGCCGGCGTAACAAAGCCCGATCGCCGCCGTAATGACCATCGCCGCGCCGACCGCCTCGAGGCGCAAGCCGAGCCGGGCTGCGATATGCATGTCGGAAGCCCGCGCCGCACGCTCGGACCCGCGCGCGTAGCCGTGGACGATGACATCGTGATTGAAATTGTCGTGAGCCTCGTTGCTGCTGGCGAGCCCGACGCAGATCACGAGCACGCCGAACAAGGCGAGGCCGAAAAATCCCAACAGCGCGATCAAAAACATCGGAAACATCCCGATCAGGAAGATCGGCAGCAGCGGCACCAGCAGCAATGTCTCGGGATGTCGTTGCATGGGAGCCAACCGGTCAGGACGGGGCTGATCGCGGAAATCTAATCCTGTCGGCTTCGGCATTCAAGACGCCGTAGGGTGGGCGAAGCGAAGCGTGCCCACCAACTTTGCGTCGCAGGAGAGAAGCGGTGGGCACGGGGCAAGAGCGCCTTTGCCCACCCTACCAGATCGAAGTCGGACTACCCCGCCGCCATCCCGGCACGGATTTCCGCGCGAAGCTCGTCGATCAGCTTGAGACCCTTCTTGGTCTCGATGTGCCAGAAGGTCCAGCCGTTGCAGGCTTGCGCGCCTTGCGCCACCGCGCCCATGCGGTGGATCGAGCCGACCTTGTCGCCGAACATGATGGCACCGTCGGCACGGACCAGCGCGCCGAGCTTCTTCTTGGCGTCGAACAGCTTGGTGCCGGGCATGATCATGCCGCGCTCGATCAGCTCGGCGAACGCCACGCGAGGCGCTTCGCGCGCGGTCATGAACGGGGCGAGGCTTGCTTCCGGCAGCGGCTCGACTGCGGCGATGCGCGCTTCGGCCGCTTTCGCATAGGTCTTGTCGCGCTCGAAGCCGATATAGGAGCGGCCAAGGCGCTTTGCGACTGCGCCGGTGGTGCCGGTGCCGTTGAACGGATCGATCACAAGGTCGCCGGGCTTCGACGACGACAGCAGCACGCGCGCGAGCAGGCCTTCCGGCTTCTGCGTCGGATGCACTTTCTTGCCGTCGGCGCCCTTGAGGCGCTCCTCGCCGGTGCAGAGTGGGATCAGCCAGTCGGACCGTGCCTGCACGTCCTCGTTGGCCGCCTTCAGCGCCTCGTAGTTGAACGTGTAGCCCTTGGCCTTCTCGTCGCGCGCGGCCCATATCATGGTCTCGTGCGCGTTGGTGAAACGGCGGCCGCGGAAATTCGGCATCGGGTTGGTCTTGCGCCAGACGATGTCGTTCAGGAGCCAGAAGCCGAGGTCCTGCATGATCGCGCCGACGCGGAAGATGTTGTGATAGGAGCCGATCACCCAGATCGTCGCCGACGGTTTCATCGCACGGCGGGCGGCAAGTAGCCAGGCGCGGGTGAAATCGTCATAGGCGGAAAACGAATCGAACTTGTCCCAGTCGTCGTTGACGGCATCGACATGGGATTCGTCGGGGCGTTTGAGATCGCCCTTGAGCTGGAGATTGTAAGGCGGATCGGCGAACACGAGGTCGACCGAACCAGCCTGAAGCTTCGACATCTCGGCGACGCAATCGCCGAGGACGATGCTGTGCGAAGCAGACTCAAAATTTGTGCGGGGCGCCCTTGCAGACGCCCCGCGACGCGACTCTACCATGACTCAAGAACTCTGACTCAGGCGACGCTGTCGGCGACGCGGGACCAAACAACCGACTGATCAGTACATTGAAGCGGCAAAGTAAAAATCGACTTAACCCGCTGCTTTCGTGAGCAGGCCTCGCACGGCGCGTTATGTACGGTTCGTTGCGCGCAATCGCCGTGTTTTGCCGTGTATTTCGTATCTCTTCGCGTTGCGGGAGCGATGGGAGCGCAAAAAGACTCCAAATTTCTCTCGGAAAAAATTGCTTGCCCCCGGAAAAAATTGCTGGCTTCGCCATGCTGTCGCACTAGGCAATTTTTGCCGGCCAAGATATTGATAAGTGCAACGGAAATTTTACGTGTGTGGCGCGTTGAGCTTTTCGCGCTCTTGCGCGCCACGATTTGCAATCCGGGATCTTGAGGGAAGCCGCCATGCGCTACGATGATTTCCGCCGCAGCGACGATATCGAGGATCGTCGCGACGATGGCGGCGGCGGTGGTGGAGGAGGCGGGTTCGGCCTGCCCATGGGCGGCGGCGGGCTCGGCATCGGCACCATCATCGTGCTCGGCCTGGTCGGCTATGCCTTCGGCATCGATCCGCGCATCCTGATCGGCGGCGCCGAGATCCTCACCGGTGGCGGCCAGGCGCCGTCCTACCAGACCGATCGTCAGTCGTCCTCGACCGCCAAGCGCGGCGCGCCGACCGACGAGATGGGCAGCATGATCTCCGGCATTCTCGGCGAGATCGACGATCGCTGGAGCGAAATCTTCCAGGCCTCGGGCCAGTCCTACACCGGTCCGAAGGTCGTGCTGTTCCGCAACGTCACCAATGGCGGCCGCTGCGGCCGGGCAGAGTCGGCGATGGGACCGTTCTATTGTCCGCCCGATCGTACCATCTTCCTCGACACCGCATTCTTCCGCGAGGTCGAGACGCGCTTTCGCGGCTGCTCCGGCAAGTCCGCCTGTAACTTCACCACTGCCTACATCATCGCGCATGAAGCCGGCCATCACATCCAGAACCTGCTCGGCATCATTCCGCGCGTGACGCGGCTGCAGCAGCAGGCTGGCAGCAAGGCCGAGTCCAATGCGCTCCAGGTCAAGGTCGAATTGCAGGCCGATTGCCTGTCCGGCGTTTGGGTCAATCGCGAGTCGAAAAAGCGGCCGAACTTCCTCGAGCCCGGCGACATCGACGCCGCGCTGACCACGGCGAGCGCGATCGGCGACGACACGCTGCAGCGCCAGGCTACGGGACGCGTCGTGCCGGATTCGTTCACTCACGGCTCGGCGGCGCAACGCAAGCAGTGGTTCATGACCGGCTACCAGCAGGGCACGGTCCAGGCCTGCAACACGTTCGGCGGCGGGCAGCAGTAGCGACAAGTGCTCGTGCCCCGGACGCAGCGCAGCGCTTCTTCAGCGGTGCACTGCAGAGCGGGGGCCCACAACGCGGGTCTCCCAAGCCACTGAAATGGGTCCCGGCTCTGCGGAGCAGCGCTGACGCGCTGCACCGCGTCCGGGACACGAGAGGAAAGAGCGATGGCGTCCGTCGACGAAACCAAACAATTCATCCCGCTCAACATCGCGGTGCTCACGGTGTCCGACACGCGCGCGCTTGCGGATGACAAATCCGGCCAGACGCTCGCCGACCGCCTCCTTGCTGCCGGCCATCATCTCGCCGCGCGCGAGATCGTCACCGACGACGTCGAGGCGATCCGCGCCGTCATCCGCCGCTGGATCGCGGACGTCGGCGTCGACGTCGTCATCACCACCGGCGGCACCGGCTTTACGGGACGCGACGTCACGCCGGAGGCGATCGAGCCTTTGTTCGAGAAGCGCATGGACGGCTTCTCGATCGCGTTCCACATGCTGAGCCATTCCAAGATCGGCACCTCGACGATCCAGAGCCGCGCCACCGCGGGCGTGACCGGTGCGACCTATATCTTCTGCCTCCCAGGTTCGCCCGGCGCCTGCCGCGACGGCTGGGACGGCATTCTCGCCCCCCAGCTCGACTACCGTACGCGTCCGTGCAATTTCGTCGAGATCATGCCGCGGCTGGACGAGCATCTGCGCCGACCGAAGGCCCAGGGCGCGACGGCGTAGATGCGAACGCAGGTGCTCTTCTTCCTTCTCCCCTCGTTGTGGGAGAAGCTGGTGTAGGCGGCCTTTGGCCGCCGTTCTCGAGAGGACGCCGAAGCGAAGCTTCGGCTATGGCGCCGGATGAGAAGTTCTCTCCAAACGGAATGCGCGCATCTCGCTTCGTGCAGCTACAGATCGCGCTCCCAGGTCTCACCGACCAGATCGGCACCGAAGCTGTGGTGCTTCTCTTCCTTCACGAGCTTGAAGCCGGCGGCCTGATAGATGCCGCGTGCCGCGACCAGGATGCTCTGCGTCCACAGCGTCATCCTGCTGTAGCCCCTCTCGCGTGCGCCCTGGAGACATTGCTCGACCAGCGCGCGACCGACACCGAGCCCCCGTGCTTGCTTCTCCACCTGCAACAGGCGCAGCTTGGCGATCTCGTCCGTGGCCTTGACCAGAAAGATGGAGCCGACCGGCTCGCCACCCAATTCCGCGATCCAGCAATGTTCGCGTGCGGCGTCGTAATTCTTGATGAATTGCGCGCAGATATCGGCGACCAGCGCCTCATAGCTGATATCCCAGCCGTAGTCCGCGGCATAGGCGGCGGCCTGCTTGGAGACGACCCAGCCAATGTCGCCGACGCGATGGCAGCGCAGGACGACAGAAGCTGGCTGGCTTCGACGTTGCTCCAGCACGGCCTCGATCGTCGCCATGGCCCGCGTGAGCCGCGTTGCATCGCCGGACGAAAGCTGAGCCAGCATGGCGCCGACCTCGTTTTGCGACGCCAGGTTCAGCTTGGCGAAGCTCTGGCGGCCCTTGGCGGTGAGGCTGAGCTGGTATTGCCTGCGATCTGCGGGCAGGGGCTTTCGCGTGATCAGCCCCCTCTCGTCGAAGTTCTGGACGATGCGGCTGAGATAGCCGGGGTCGAGACCAAGCTCATGTCCGATCTCTTTTGCCGCAAGGTCGTCGTGATGCGCGAGTTCATAGAGCACGCGCGCCTCGCTGAGCGAAAACGGGCTCCTTCCGAGATGCTGGTCGAGCACGCCGAGCTTGCGGGTATAGAAGCGGTTGAAGGCGCGAACCGCAGCGATCTGGTCGTCGGTACCGTCAACTGGCATGGGTCACCTCGATAATTGCCATTGTCAAACAATTATTTGACTCTGGCAAGTATCTGGCGGCTTCACCCCACCATGACGATCCGGCTGCGCAGCATGA
>NZ_JADPJG010000014.1:34157-44492 GCF_023073335.1 Bradyrhizobium sp. 21 | reverse complement strand
CGGCGGGCTTGGGGCGGATAGCCGCCGATCCGGTCGTAATGATCACGCGCGATCAAAAGGCCCTGATCGCCGAAGGGGCCGACCAGCTTGCGCGTCACGGCCCGGAGGAGGTCGCGGAATCCGGCATGGGCGTATGGCGAGCGCGCATAGCGAAAGACGGCCGCTCGGTCCCGGCCGCTGGACGAGACGGAGTGGATGAACTGCGTGGTCTCCTCGATCCAGCCGGTTTCCAGTACGGCGCCGGCGGGGAGGAACATCAGCCAGGCCGAACGGGCCTGGAGTGCGCCGGCAGCGAGCGCGGCGCCTTGCGAGGATCCCTCGAAGCCGATGAAACGGCAGCCTGCCACGTCGGCAACGCGCTCGATAACGCCGTTGCGGGTGCCGTCGACCAGGAGCACTTCCCGGATGACGCCCGCAGCGGCACCGGGTACCAGCGCGGCCAGAGTTGCGACCGCCGTCTGCTCGACGCCTTCGGTCGGAATGATGACACTCAGCATGATTGAGGCTTCAGTCTCCGCATTTCGGGAGAAGCTAGCTAGGTATGATGTTGTCATAAACATGCAGCGTTGCCGAGTGCAACTTTTCGGCCGCGCTTCGGTATACGATGGTAAACCGCTGGAGCCATCGCATCCAAATATGTCTCGTGCGGGCGGCGATATTGCCGAATGTTTCGGCGCCGTCCTCGCTTCACCGTATTAGTCCGGAGGTTGCCGCAACATTGCGCGACGCGCAGGCCGTTCGCAATCCTGCAAGAAGAGGCTGCGATACCTAGCGAGCGCGGAAACGGGAAAAACGTGCAATCTGCGGTGCGGACAAGGGCCTCGAATGAACGTCGACCAACTTGCTGTTAACACGCCGGCACCGTCTCCCAAGCCGGGGGCGCCGACCCTGCGGATTCGCGCCGTGATGCTCGGCGAACGCATCAATCCCGCCGGGCTCGAGCTGGGGTCGACCGTCTCTTCGACGCCCGCTGCCTTCCGCGTCCATGCCGGCCTTGCGGTGATCTTCCGCTACGGCGTCGTGGTGCTGATCGGTCTCCTCCCTTCGGAGGAGAAGGTGCTGCTCGACAGCCTGAAGTCCCGCGTCACCGGCGAGCTCAGCCCCTTCGAGGAGGAGATCGCGCAGGCGCAGCTCTGCAAGGACGAAAGCGCCGAGGCCATCCAGCCCGGCGGCCCGATCTGCCTCGCCAAATTCTCCGACGACCGGCTGCTGCTGATTGCGGACGCGCTCGCCAAGAGCACCTCGCTCGCCCGCGACGAGCGGCGAGTCGCCGCGGTCTTCGACGTGATCGAGCCGTTTGCGCGCAAGCTCGCCGAGCAGGGCCGCACGCCGCCGCGGCGCAAGAGCATTTTGCAACTCATCGGCAATGCGCTTCTGGTCCAGCAGCGCGTCGCGGGCCGCGTTGCGGTGGCCGAGAAGCCCGATGTGCTCTGGGAGAAGCCGGAGCTCGACCGGCTCTATGGCCGTCTCGAAGACGAGTACGAACTGAAGGAGCGCCTCGACACGCTCGAGCGCAAGCTCACCGCCGTGTCGGAGACAGCCAACGCGCTCACCGACATCATCGACACCCAGCGCTCGCTGCGCCTCGAAATCGCGGTGGTGGTGCTGATCGTGATCGAGGTCGCGATCGGCTGTTTCCAGATTTGGTCGGGGACGCACTGACTCTGTGAGCGTCCGGGGCCTTATGGTTCGAGACGCGCCGTGAGGCGGCGCTGCTCACCATGAGGGTCTAAGATTTCGCCGCGCGTTAGGACCTCATCCTGAGGAGCCAACAGCGGGCGTCTCGAAGGATGGCCAACGAAAAGATTGCCTGCCACGCTCTCTCAAATGCGATTGCCTTGTCGCAGCATCGCCGAACAATGCCGCGCGATCATCAGTTCCTCATTCGTCGGAATGACGAAGACCTCGATGGCGCTGTCGCCACCGCTAATGCGTTCGCGCGCCGCGTCATTCGTCGCGGCATCGATCCGCATGCCAAACCAGCCAAGACGCTCGGCGATTGCACTGCGGATTTCCTTCGCGTGCTCGCCGATGCCGCCGGTGAAGACCAAACAGTCCAGCCCACCAAGCGTGGTCGCCATCATCGCCACTTCCTGCGCCGCGCGGAGAGTGAAGAGATCGACCGCCTCCCGCGCCGCCGCCTTGCTGCTCGCGAGCAGCGTGCGCATGTCCGAAGAGATGCCGGAGACGCCGAGCAGGCCTGACTGGTGATAGAGCAGGTGCTGGACATCCTCGACCGACATCTTCTCGTGGTGCTGCAGATAGAGCAGCACGCCGGGATCGATCGTGCCGCTCCGCGTGCCCATTACCAGGCCGTCGAGCGGCGTCAGGCCCATCGTGGTGTCGATGCTGCGGCCATCGCGCAGGGCGCACAGGCTCGCGCCGTTGCCGAGATGCGCGATCACGGTGCGCTTCGCAACGAGCTGCGGCGCGATCCCCGCGAGCCGTCCCGCGACATATTCGAACGAGAGGCCGTGAAATCCGTAGCGCCGGACACCGCGCTCTTCATAGCGCCGCGGGATCGCGAAGCGGCTCGCGGGCGGCGCAATGCTGTGATGGAAGGCGGTGTCGAAACAGCCGATCTGCGTCAGCGCCGGCCGGATCGTCCTGATGGTGCGGACCGGCGCCAGACAACGCGGCTGGTGCAGCGGCGCCAGCGGCGTCAACGCCTCCAGCTTCGCGTAGACATCATCCGTCAGCTCGACCGGACCGGAAGAGTCCGGACCGCCATGGACGATGCGGTGGCCGACAGCACGCAAGGGATGGTCGCCAAAACGATCCTCGATGAAGCCGAGCACGTCGGCGAACAGATGATCGCCGTCGACGTCGGGCGCCTCTCGCCGCGTCTCGAACAAATCGTCGCCCGCGGGGCTCTTCACGACGAGCCGCGGCTTGGTCTCGTGCTCGTCGAGCAGGCCCTTGCAGAGCAGTGTGGGCACGGCCGCCGACATATCGAACAGGCCGAACTTGATGCTCGACGATCCCGAGTTGAGAACGAGAACCGCGTCTGGCATGGCCGCTGTCAGTCGCCTGCCTCTGCCGGAGTGTTGCCGCCTGAGCTGTTCTGCCAGACCCATTTTTGGATTTCCGGCATGTCCTCGCCGTGCTCGCGCACGTAACGCGAATGTTCGATCAGCTTGTCACGGAATTGCTGCTTCACCTGCGCCGCCTTGGCCGCGAGCCCCGGCACACGTTCGATCGCCTCGATCGCGAGATGATAGCGGTCGAGCCCGTTGAGCACGACCATGTCGAACGGCGTCGTCGTGGTGCCTTCTTCGGCAAAGCCCCGCACATGCATGCCGGCATGGTTGGTGCGGTTATAGGTCAGACGGTGGATGAGATAAGGATAGCCGTGATAGGCGAAGATCACCGGCTTGTCGCGCGTGAACAGGCCGTCGAAGTCGCGGTCGGAGAGGCCGTGCGGGTGCTGCTCGTTCGGTTGCAGCGTCATCAGGTCGACGACGTTGACGACGCGGATCTTCAGGTCGGGCAGCGCCTTGCGCAGGAGGTCGACGGCGGCAAGCGTCTCCAATGTCGGCACGTCGCCGGCGCAGGCCATCACCACATCGGGCTCGCCATTCGCGTCTTCGGTGCCGGCCCAGCTCCAGATTCCGATGCCGGCATCGCAGTGGTTGGCCGCGTTCTGCATCGACAGCCATTGCGGCGCCGGCTGCTTGCCGGCGACGATCACGTTGATGCGGTCATAGGTGCGCAGGCAGTGATCGGCGATCCACAGCAGCGTGTTGGCATCCGGCGGGAAATAGATGCGGACGATGTCGGCCTTCTTGTTGGCGACGAGATCGACGAAGCCGGGATCCTGGTGGCTGAAGCCGTTGTGGTCTTGGCGCCAGACATGCGAGGTCAGCAGATAATTGAGAGAGGCGATCGGGCGCCGCCATGCGAGATGCCGCGTCACCTTCAGCCATTTGGCGTGCTGGTTGAACATGGAATCGACGATGTGGATGAAGGCCTCGTAGCAGGAGAAGAAGCCGTGCCGCCCGGTGAGCAGATAGCCTTCGAGCCAGCCCTGGCAGAGATGCTCGCTCAGCACCTCCATCACGCGGCCGTCCTGCGCGAGATGCACGTCGTAGGATTCGATCGGCTGCATCCATACGCGTTCGGTGGCATCGAACACCGCATCGAGCCGGTTTGACGCGGTCTCGTCCGGGCCCACGATGCGGAAGTTGCGGGCGTCGGCGTTGAGGCGAATGACGTCGCGCAGGAATTTGCCGAGCTCGCGGGTTGCCTCCGCCACGACGCCGCCCGGCTGAGGGACCTCGACCGCGAAGCTGCGGAAGTCCGGCAGCTTCAGCTCCTTCTTCAGAAGGCCGCCATTGGCGTGCGGATTGGCGCCCATGCGGCGACTGCCCTCGGGCGCAAGCGCCTGGAGTTCGGCAACGAGCGTGCCGCTCGCGTCGAACAGCTTTTCCGGCTCGTAGCTGCGCATCCAGTCTTCGAGAATTTTCAGATGCGCCGGGTTCTCGCGGCAGCTCGCAACGGGAACCTGATGTGCGCGCCAAAAGCCTTCGACCTTCTTGCCGTCGACCTCCTTCGGGCCGGTCCAGCCCTTCGGGCTGCGCAGCACGATCATCGGCCAGCGCGGCCGCTCGACGCTCGTGCGCCCGTCACGGGCGTGCTGCTGGATCGAACGGATGCTGGCGAATGCGACATCGAGCGCGTCCGCCATGGCCTGGTGCATCAGTTCGGGATCGTCGCCCGCGACGAACAGCGGCTCGTGGCCATAGCCGCGGAAGAGACCACGGATCTCCTCGTCGCGCATTCGTCCGAACACGGTTGGATTTGCGATCTTGTAGCCGTTGAGATGCAGGATCGGCAGCACAGCGCCGTCATGCGCAGGGTTCAGGAACTTGTTCGAGTGCCAGGACGCGGCAATCGGTCCGGTCTCGGCTTCGCCGTCACCGACGACGCAGGCCACGATCAAATCGGGATTGTCGAACGCCGCGCCATAGGCATGCACCAGCGCGTAGCCGAGTTCGCCGCCCTCGTGGATCGAGCCCGGCGTTTCCGGCGCTGCATGGCTCGGAATGCCGCCGGGGAAGGAGAACTGCCGGAACAGCTTGCGCAATCCGTCCGCGTCGCGCGCGACATCCGGATAGATCTCGCTGTAGCTGCCTTCCAGATATGTGTTGGCGACCATGCCCGGACCGCCATGGCCGGGACCGCAGACATAGATCACGTTCAGGTCCAGCGCGCGGATGACGCGGTTGAGATGCGCATAAATGAAGTTCAGACCCGGAGTTGTGCCCCAATGGCCGAGCAAACGCGGCTTGATGTGCTCGGGCCGCAACGGCTCGCGCAGCAGCGGATTGTCGAGCAGGTAGATTTGTCCGACCGAAAGATAATTGGCGGCACGCCAGTAGCGATCGAGAAGCTCGAATTGGCTGCTCGCGGCGGCCGATTGTTGTTGAATTGTCATATTGTGCCGACCTTCGCGCAACGATCGTCACCAACCCTGCTCCGGCGCGATTGATCCTTCGGCGCCACCAAACGAAATTGCGAAGTTGGTGACGTTGCGTGAGGTCAAGGGCCGGCGCGCAAATTTTGGGCAGCTCTACTGTGCATGGGGTTGTTTTGCGGATTTTTGTTCTTGTTCTTGATTTGTTCCTTTCTCGTGCTATCTTGGCTTCATGAGTCGAGCATCCTCTCGTGCCCTCAAGCACCCGCCGGTCACGGCGCCCTCCGAGCCGGCGGGTGCGCCTTCCGATTTTCCCGCCGCTTTCCCTGAGCTCGCGGTCGCCATCGACGGCGCGCGCAGGCGAGGACGGGGCGCGCAATCAAACGCCAGCGGCCGCTTTGAGGCCGAGGCACGCGTCGCCTTCGACGATGGCTGGCAGAGCCTTGAAGAGCTGCCGCCGTTCAAGACCACGGTCGGGATCGACACCTCGCGCAAGGTGATTACCCGCAACGATTCGCCCGACATCGGCTTCGACCGCTCGATCAATCCCTATCGCGGCTGCGAGCACGGCTGTGTGTACTGCTTCGCGCGGCCGACGCATGCTTATCTGGGCCTGTCGCCGGGGCTCGACTTCGAGTCAAAATTGTTTGTGAAGCCCGACGCGCCCGCGCTGCTCGAGAAGGAGCTCGCCGCGAGCGGCTACGAGCCGCGGATGATCGCGATCGGCACCAACACCGATCCCTATCAACCGATCGAGCGCGACCGCAAAATCATGCGCGGTATTCTCGAAGTGCTGGAGCGCACGGGCCATCCCGTCGGCATCGTCACCAAATCGGCGCTGGTGGTGCGTGACATCGACATTCTCGCGCGCATGGCCAAGCGCAACCTCGCCAAGGTCGGGATTTCGGTCACCTCGCTCGATCCGAAACTGGCACGCACCATGGAGCCGCGGGCCTCGACGCCACCGAAGCGGCTGGAGGCGCTGAAGCAGCTTTCGGACGCCGGCATTCCAACTACCGTCATGGTCGCGCCCGTGATCCCCGCGCTGAACGATTCCGAGATCGAGCGCATTCTCGATGCCGCCGCCCATGCCGGCGTCAAGGAAGCCTCCTACGTGCTGCTGCGGCTGCCGCTGGAGGTGCGCGACCTCTTTCGCGAATGGCTGATGGCGAACTATCCGGACCGCTACCGCCACGTCTTCACCTTGATCCGCGACATGCGCGGCGGCCGCGACTACGACGCGAAGTGGGGCGAGCGGATGAAGGGCACGGGACCGATGGCCTGGACCATCGGCCGCCGCTTCGAGATCGCCTGCGACAGGCTCGGGCTGAACAAGCGGCGCTCGAAGCTGACGACGGATCATTTTGCGAGGCCGAAGCGGAACGGCGATCAGTTGAGCCTGTTCTGATCGGGAAGTGAAAGAGGGTGTAGCATGAGCCAGACATTGCCGGCGCCGGTGCCGCGGCTCACCGTCATCACGCTCGGCGTGGGCGACATCAGCGCCAGCATTGCCTTTTACGACGCGCTCGGTTTCTCGCGCCGGCTGAAGGGGACCGGCGAGGCCGTTGCCTTCTTCGACACCGGCGGCCCTGTGCTCGCGCTGTTTCCCTGGGATCAGCTCGCGGCCGATGCCAAATTGCCCGAGAATCCGAGGCCAACGACCTTCCGCGGCATGACGCTCGCCTGGAACTGCGCCACGCGTGAAGAGGTCGACACGGTGCTGGCTTTCGCCGTCAGCCAGGGAGCCGCGCTGCTGAAGGCCGCGCATGAGACCGACTATGGCGGCTATTCCGGCTATTTCGTCGATCCTGACGGCCATCCCTGGGAGGTCGTGGTCGCGCCGGGCATCGATGTCGGCGAGGACCGGCGGGTGCATTTGGCGGAATGAAGCGGCTGGCCTGAATAACGGGAATTATCCCGGGTTCCCGGTTGCGCAGGCGAGGCCCCTTGCGCACGATCCCAGCCATGATTCGGGATCAATCCGCTAACAAGCCGGCCAAAGGCGCGCCCAAAAAGACTGCGCCCGAAAAAAAGAAGGCTGCACCCAAAACATTGGTCAAGGCGCCGGACGGCAAGAACGCCATCATCGTCGCCCCGAGCTTCCGCCGCGAGCGCGCGCTGATCAAGCGCGGCGTCTGGCCGGTGGCGGGCTGCGACGAGGCGGGCCGCGGGCCGCTGGCCGGTCCTGTGGTGGCGGCGGCGGTGATTCTCGATCCCGACCGCATCCCGCGCGGCATCGACGATTCGAAGCGGCTGACGGCCGAGGCGCGCGAAAGACTGTTCGACAAGATCTGCGCCACCGCGCAGGTCTCAGTCGTCGTCGCCTCGCGCTCCCGGATCGACCGCGACAACATCCTGCGCGCCTCGCTGTGGGCGCTGAAGCGCGCCGTGGCGGCGTTGCCTGAGGCGCCCCGCCACGTCTTCGTCGACGGCCGCGACCGCCTCGATACCGAATGCGATTGCGAGGCCGTGATCGGCGGCGACGGCATCGTGCTGTCGATCGCCGCGGCCTCGATCGTCGCCAAGGTGACGCGCGACCGCCTGATGTGCGCGCTGGCGCAGGACTGCCCCGGCTACGGTTTCGAGCAGCACAAGGGCTACGGCGTTCCCGAGCATCTCGACGCGCTCAACCGCCTCGGTCCCACCGTCCACCACCGCAGCTTCTTCGCCCCCGTCGCTGCCGCCCGCGCCAAGCACATGCCCTGGACGGTCGAGCCGGTACAGGACCTGTTCTGCGTCACTGAGACGGAGGTGCAGGTGGAAGCAAGCTTGGACATCGACGCGTCGGCAAATCTCTAGACGAGACTCGGTTGCCACGGCGCGCAGCGCCCTCTATCAAAACATTCGTGAGCGAATAGGGCCGGCTGGACGGGTTGGCTGCATCTTTCGGACGTTGTATGCGGTTTACCTCCCTGGTCATCGAGCTCATTCGCGCCCGGCCACGGCTGATCGTGTGGATCGCCGTGCTGCTTCAGGCCGCGATGTGGCTGTTCGTGGCGGTGGCGTTTTATCGCAGTCCGCCCGGCAGCCTTGCGACCCTGCTGGCCTTCGGCCGCGAATACCAGGTCGGCACCGATCTGGGCCCGCCCTTGCCGGTCTGGCTTGCCGACATCGCCTATCGTGCCGCCGGCGGCCACCTGTTCGGCGTCTACGTCCTGGCCGAACTCTGTGAGATCGCGACCTTCATCACGCTCTATCATCTGTCCCGCGCCGTGGTCGGCCCTCAGCAGGCGGTACTGGCCGTGCTGCTGACCATGACGGTGCTGGCCTTCTCGTCGGCCGCACTCGACTTCGGCCCCCTGGTGCTGGCGCGGCCGCTCTGGGCGCTGCTGCTGCTGCATTCCTGGCAGATCATCGGCCAGCGCCGCGGCAATGCCTGGTTCGCCTGGTCGATCGAAGCCGGCCTCTTGCTGCTGACGACGCCCGCGGCGATCTTTCTCCTGCTGCTGCTCATTGTCTTCGCGCTGGCAACCGCGGGCGGCCGCCGCACGTTGCGCGCATTCGACCCGCTGTTTGCGCTGGTGGTCGTCGCCGTGCTGGCATTGCCCTATGCCGTCTGGCTGATGCGCGCCGAGGCGCTGGTCCTGCCGGCCCTGCCTGAGGTCGCCGATCTCAATGCTCGCGCGCTGCACGCGGCCTGGCTGCTCGGCGGGCTCGTGCTCGGCGCCGCGGCGATCCCGGCGCTGACGGTCCTCAACACAGGCCTGTTCGTTCCCAGAAGCGAGGAGGCGCCGATCATCTACCGCCCGCCGGTCGCGCCGCTCGCGCGCAACTTCGTCTATTTCTTTGCCCTGGCGCCGGCGCTCGGCGCGGTGCTGATCTCCGGCCTGTTGGGCCTCGACGCCGTCGTTGGCGGCGCCGGCGTCGTGCTGGTCATGTCGGGCCTCGCCGTGGTCGTGCTGGCCGGCGATCTGATCGCGATGCGCCGCGCGCGCATGCTGCGGATGGTGTGGGCCGCCGCCGTCGTGGCGCCCGCGATCGGCGTGGTGCTCGCCGTCCTGTTCCTGCCCTGGACCGGCGCCAACGAGATCGCGACCTCGATGCCGGCGCGGGCAATCTCGGACTTCTTCGACGAGAGCTTTGCCCGCCGCACCAACCATCGCCTGCGCGCGGTCGCCGGCGAGACCCAGCTTGCGAGCCTGATCAGCTTGCATTCCGGCCGGCCGCATCTATTCATCGATGTCGAGCCTGCCCGGACGCCGTGGATGTCGCAGGCCAAGTTCAGCGAGACCGGCGGCGTCGTGGTCTGGCGCGCCTCCGATACCGCCGGCACCCCGCCGCCGGAAATCCTCGCGCGCTTTCCCGGCATCGTCCCGGAAGTCCCGCGCGCCTTCGAATGGCTGGTGACCGGACGCCAGCAACTCCTGCGCATCGGCTGGGCTATCGTGCGGCCGAAGGGAAGCTAGAGCGCAAACAGGGGGACTCGTGAATGGATTGAATCCGCCGACTGGGTCGGACATCTCGATCAGACAAGGTGACCAAGGGCCCGCCATCATCATTCCGGCCAAGGGAAGTCCGACGCGCTATCTCGGCGGCCTGTTCCTGCTGTTCTGGCTGGGCGGATGGGCCTTCGGCTTCAAATCGGCGCTGACGACGCTGCTGTCCGGAAGTGGCAACGCCTTCATAATATTCTGGCTCGGCGGCTGGACAGCCGGTGGGGTTGCTGCGGCCTACACTGCGTTTCGGATCTTTCGCCCCTGCGTGCCGGAGACGCTGCTGCTCAAGCGTGGCGGCATCGACTACGATTCCGGAATTCCGCCGCTCGAGCTGAATTCCCATCAGAAAAGAAAGAATTACTGGAGCTCGGTCTTTGCGAAGCGGCTTCGTACCGAGTTGGGTCGCCCGGAGCTTCAATCGCTCCGCCTGCGCGAAACGGACGAGGGCAATCGGCTGACCATCGATATCGGCGCCAAGCGCGT
>NZ_JADPJG010000014.1:0-34110 GCF_023073335.1 Bradyrhizobium sp. 21 | reverse complement strand
GAGGTCGAACGGGAGTGGCTGGCTCGTCTGCTGGCGAGCCGCTACGCGCTCCCGCAAGTCACGCCGGGAGCGGCGGCCAAGACCTGACGGCGGTCAGCCCGCCAGCACCTTCGCGATCGCCCGCAGATCCTGCCAGGCCAGCCGCTTGTAGGACGGCGAGCGCAGCAGATAGGCCGGATGGAAGGTCGGCAGCGCGCGGATGGTGCGCCCGCCGGTCTCGTAGTCGAACCAGCGCCCGCGGGTGCGCATGATGCCTTCGCGCGTCGACAGCAGCGTCTGCGTCGAGGGATTGCCCAGCGTCACCAGCACGTCGGGATTCACGAGCTCGATCTGGCGCTGGATGAAGGGCAGGCAGATCTGCGTCTCTTGCGGCGTCGGCGTGCGGTTGCCGGGCGGCCGCCAGGGGATCACGTTGGCGATGTAGGCAGTGGTGCGGTTGAGGCCTATGGCGCCTATCATCAGATCGAGAAGCTTGCCGCTGCGCCCGACGAAGGGCAATCCCTCGATGTCCTCGTCGCGTCCAGGCGCCTCGCCGACGAACATGATGCGCGCCTGTGGATTGCCGTCGGCGAATACCAATCGTGTCGCCGTGTGCTTCAGCGCGCAGCCTTCGAAATTTTGCATCAACTCGCGCAGCGCCTCCAGCGTCGGCGCGGTGCGCGCGGCCTCGCGCGCGGAGGCGATCGCGACCTCTGGCGCAGGTGCAGCCTCGCCGCGCATGACCGCGGGCGCTGCGACAGGGCGCGGCGCCTCGACCGGAGGTGCCGCGCGCGGAGCCGGAGCATCCAATTCCGCCAGGCGGTCGATCGGTTCCTCAGTGAGCGCGCAATCGACTCCGGCCTCCAGATAGAAGGCGAGAAGCTCTCGGACTGTGGGTGCGGGATCTGGGATCATTGGAAAGTCTGACTATTAGTCCAGTTTAGACTGCCTTGTATCCCAGCGAAACGCATTTCCTAGGTTGTCCTACCCGGAAAAATCGGAAACAAGAGGGCGCAATCGACCAAGGACCGTCTCAAGGGCTGAGATCAGATGAGCATCGAAGAACTTCCCCCGCGCGAATCCATGGAATTTGACGTCGTCATCGTCGGCGCTGGCCCCTCGGGCCTGGCCGCGGCGATCCGGCTGAAGCAGATCAATGCCGATCTCAATGTCGTCGTGGTTGAAAAGGGCTCCGAGGTCGGCGCGCATATTCTCTCAGGTGCCGTGATCGATCCGGCCGGGCTCGACAAGCTGATCCCGGACTGGCGCGAGGATTCCGATTGCCCGCTGCAAACGCACGTGAAGGACGACCGCTTCTTCTGGATGACGGCCGGCGGAGCGATCAAGCTGCCGAACTTCATGATGCCGCCGCTGATGGATAATCATCGCTGCTATATCGGCTCGCTCGGCAATGTCTGCCGTTGGCTGGCGCGCAAGGCCGAGGCGCTCGGCGTCGAGATCTATCCGGGCTTTGCCGCCGCCGAAGTGCTCTATGACGACAACGGCGCGGTGCGCGGCATCGCCACCGGCGACATGGGCATCGGCCGGGACGGCAAGCCGAAGGACTCCTTTACCCGTGGTATGGAATTGCTGGGCAAGTACACGCTGTTCGCGGAAGGCGCCCGCGGCAGCCTGACCAAGCAGTTGATCGCGAAGTTCGCGCTGGACGCCAACAGCGAGCCGGCGAAGTTCGGCATCGGTCTCAAGGAAGTCTGGCAGATCGATCCCGCCAAGCACCAGAAGGGCATGATCCAGCATTCGTTCGGCTGGCCGCTCGATCTGAAGACCGGCGGCGGCTCGTTCCTCTATCACTACGACGACAATCTCGTTGCCGTCGGCTTCGTGGTGCATCTCAATTACGACGATCCGTATCTGTCGCCATTCGACGAGTTCCAGCGCTTCAAGACGCATCCTTCGATCCGTGGCACGTTCGAGGGCGCCAAGCGGCTCGCCTATGGCGCCCGCGCCATCACCGAGGGCGGCTATCAGTCGGTGCCGAAGCTGACCTTCCCCGGCGGCGCGCTGGTCGGCTGCGCGGCCGGCTTCGTCAACGTTCCCCGCATCAAGGGCGTGCACAATGCGATGGGCACGGGCATGCTTGCCGCCGAGCATGTCGCGGCGGCGCTCGCCGCCGATCGCGCCAATGACGAGATCGTCGACTACGAGAACGCCTGGCGCTCCTCTTCGGTCGGCAAGGATTTGTTCCTGGTCCGCAACGTCAAGCCGCTGTGGTCGAAATTCGGCACCGTGCTCGGCGTCGCGCTGGGCGGCTTCGACATGTGGTGCAACACGCTGTTCGGCGGCTCGCTGTTCGGCACCCAGTCGCACGCCAAGCCCGATCGCGCCACCCTCGATCCGGCCAAGCAGCATGCACCGAAAAACTACCCGAAGCCCGACGGGAAGATCTCCTTCGACAAGCTGTCGTCGGTGTTCATGTCCAACACCAATCATGAGGAGGACCAGCCGGTCCATCTCAAGGTCGCGGACATGAACCTGCAGAAGACCTCGGAGCACGACGTGTTCGCCGGTCCCTCGAATCGCTATTGCCCGGCCGGCGTCTATGAGTGGGTGGAGGAGGGTTCGAGCCCGCGCTTCCAGATCAATGCCCAGAATTGCGTCCACTGCAAAACCTGCGACGTGAAGGACCCCAACGGCAACATCACCTGGGTTCCCCCGGAGGGCGGCGGCGGCCCGAACTACGAGGCGATGTAAACCGGGACACTTGGACGAGGGCGATCAAGCCGGGGCCGCTGCGACGTGACCCAGGTCTTGTGACGCACGTTCGCGTGAGAACCGGGCGGCGATTGCGGTCCTTGGCCACGATAAGGCCATACTAGCAGCGTCTTGGGGCACTCCCGCTCGGTTCATTTGGCCGATTTGGGGCGCGCGGAGGGGAATCGGCCGGCCCGAATCCTTGCGGTGAAGCGCCAAAAGCGGCATTGTCGGCCTGACGGTTCCGGGTCCCGATGCCACCGGCCGCGTTCGCATGCGATACGGCCTTTTGCTGCATACCCAGGCACTACCAACTCAAGGCGAGCCCTGATGCTTTCAAATCGTTTCAACCGCTGGACTGTTGCTGCCATCGCCCTCATGGGCACAGCGATCGCGGTGGTCCCCGGCGCGGTCCTGGCGCAGACGCCGGATCATCCGTCCGACACGGCGGCGCAGTTTCCGACCCGAAACGACCTGAAGGCGCTGACCACCTCCGGCAGTTATCTCGCCGCCCGCCACGCCAGCGTCGAGCGCGACGCGGCCTCCGCCGCCGCGTTCTACCGCTCCGCTCTGCGCGCCGATCCGAAGAACAACGAACTGCTCGACCGCGCCTTCATTTCGTCGGTCGCCGACGGTGACATCGACGAGGCCGTCAAGCTGGCCGAGCGCATCCTCACCATCGACAAGACCAACCGCGTTGCGCGCCTCGTCGTCGGCGTACATGATCTCAAGTTCAAGAAGTACGCGACCGCGCAGACCAACATCAACCAGTCGATCCGCGGCCCGATCACCGATCTCGTCGCCACGCTGCTGTCGGGCTGGGCCGCCTATGGTGCCGGCGATGCCAAGGGCGGGGTCGCCACCATCGACAAGCTGGCTGGCCCGGAATGGTATCCGTTGTTCAAGGATCTCCATGCCGGCATGATCCTCGAGCTCTCCGGCAAGGAGAAGGACGCGGGCGTCCGGTTCGAGCGCGCCTACAAGCTCGACGATTCCATGCTGCGCATCACCGAGGCCTATGCGCGCTGGCTGTCGCGCAACAAGGACTCGGCCGCCGCGACCACCGTCTACCAGGCGTTCGACAAGAAGCTTGCCCGCCATCCGTTGATCGTGGAAGGCCTGCGCGACACCAAGGCCGGTAAGAAGATGCCGCCGCTGGCCGATTCCGCGCAAGCCGGCGCCGCCGAAGCACTCTACGGCATCGGCGCCACGCTGACCCGCCGCGGCGGCGAGGATCTGGCGCTGGTCTATCTCCAGCTCTCGCTCTACCTCCAGCCGACCCATCCGCTGGCGCTGCTCTCGCTCGCCGATCTCTATGAATCGGTGAAGCGGCCACAGATGGCGATCAAGGTTTATGAGCGGGTGCCGTCGTCCTCACCGTTGAAGCGCAACGCCCAGATCCAGCTCGCCATTGATCTCGATTCCGCCGACCGCACCGACGAGGCGATTAAGATTCTCAAGGGTGTCACGTCAGAGGATTCCAAGGACCTCGAAGCCATCATGGCGCTCGGCAATATCGAGCGCGGCCGCAAGAAGTTCGGCGAATGCGGCGCGACCTATTCGCAAGGCGTCGATGTGCTGCCGGCCGGCAACGACAAGGCCAACAGCGTCTGGTACTATTATCGCGGAATCTGCGAGGAGCGCTCCAAGCAGTGGGGCAAGGCCGAGACCGACATGAAGAAGGCGCTCGAGCTGCAGCCCGACCAGCCGCACGTCCTCAACTATCTCGGCTATTCCTGGATCGACCAGGGCGTCAATCTCGACGAGGGCATGAAGATGATCAAGCGCGCCGTCGAGCAGCGTCCCGACGACGGCTACATCGTCGACTCTCTCGGCTGGGCCTATTATCGCATCGGCAATTACGAGGAGGCGGTGAAGAACCTCGAGCGCGCGATCGACCTCAAGCCCGAAGATCCCACCATCAACGACCATCTTGGCGACGCCTATTGGCGCGTCGGCCGCACGCTGGAAGCCAAGTTCCAATGGGCACACGCCCGCGATCTCAAGCCCGAGGCGGATGAGCTTCCGAAGATCGAGGCCAAGATCGCCAACGGCATGACCGAGGAGAATTCGAATTCCTCGGCTGCACAGGCGGAGAAGAAGAAGGACGACGGCAAGGGCGGTTGAGGTTTCGTTTGGGGGCTGGTCGCCAATGTCGGCGTTGATTGAAGAAGGACGCGCGAAGGTCAATCTGAGCCTTCGCGTGGTCGGCCGTCGTGCCGACGGCTATCATGATCTCGAAAGCGTGGTCGCCTTTGCCGACTGCGCGGACCGGCTCACCCTGGAGCCCGGCGGCGAGCTGAAGCTCACCACCACGGGGCCGCTCGCGGCGGCCTGTGGCGATATGGCCGACAACCTCGTGTTCCGGGCGGCCAAGCTCCTGGCCGAAGCCGTGCCGGACCTGAAGCTGGGCGCCTTCGCGCTCGACAAGGTGCTCCCCGTCGCGGCCGGCATCGGCGGAGGCTCGGCCGACGCCGCCGCGGGGCTGCGGCTGCTGGCGCGTCTCAACAACCTGTCGCTCGACGATCCGCGTTTGCAGAAGGTTGCGCTTGCGACCGGTGCCGACGTGCCGGTGTGCCTGTTCTCGCGCGCCTGCGACATGACCGGTGTCGGCGAGCAATTGCTGCCCTTGATGCTGCCGAGCATGCCCTGCGTGATGGTCAACCCGCGCGTGCCGGTCGCGACGAAGGACGTGTTCCAGGCGCTGGGCCTGCGCAACGGC
This sequence comes from Bradyrhizobium sp. 21, assembly GCF_023073335.1. Lineage (GTDB taxonomy): Bacteria > Pseudomonadota > Alphaproteobacteria > Rhizobiales > Xanthobacteraceae > Bradyrhizobium. Next base: position 28,697 of record NZ_JADPJG010000014.1, on the reverse strand, counting down.
GAACTCTTGGTCGGCGCCACCTCCGTTCTCGACGCTCCGGCCTGGCCGGACGAGGGCGCCTCCATTGCCGCTTGGGTCGATGTTCTCGAAACCGTCCCCAACGATCTCGAAGTCCCTGCGATGCGCATCGAGCCTGTTATCGGCGGCGTGCTGGAAGCCTTGCGCGACTCCGCAGGCGTCAAGCTCGCCCGCATGTCCGGCTCGGGTGCGACCTGCTTTGCAATCCATGGCGCGTCCGCCGAGGCGCACGCCGCCGCCGAAAAGATCCGGCGCGACCACCCCGGCTGGTGGGTGCATGCGGGGACGTTGAGTTAGGTTTCCGCGGGGACGTCCTTGCACTCTCTCGCCTGTCGTTGCGCTCACGCAGGCTACGGGCTGGACCTTCGCCAGCGACGGTGCCTTCATCCGCGCAACTCATGTCAGCGGAGGGCCTCCGTGGAACATCGTGGCATCAGTTTCTCGATCGTCGAAATAGAACAAGTGGGAACGCTTCGCTTTGCCCGGCCTACGACGGCTGAGCTAGCCTGCGACTTCATCCGCAAGCGCGAGAAATTTTTGGATCGCACCGAGCACCTCTTGCGGCTTGTCATGCTGCAGCCAGTGTCCGGCCTCGGCTATGGTCTCGACGCGCGCCTGCGGGAAGTAGCGTTCCAGGCCTGCCGCCCTGGCGCCGGCGAGAAAGCTTTCGCCGGCATTCAACAGCAGCGTGGGGCAGGCGATGCGCGACCACAGCGCGACGTGATCGTCGGGCCAGAGCCGGTGCGGCGCGCTGGCGCGCTGGTAGGGGTCGAATTTCCAGCTATAGGTGCCGTCGTCGTTTTTTCGCGACCCGTGGGTTGCAAGATGCAGCGCGAGGTCGCGGGACAGCCGCTTGTTGTGAAGCACCATCTGCGCCGCCGCATCCTTGAGGGTCGAATAGCGGCGCGGCGTGCGGTCGTGCAGCCTGTCGAGTTGCCCGACCCATTTGCTGATGCGCTCATGCGCCGGCGGTTTTGGCGTATCCGGCAGCATCGTCACGCCGTCGAGCACGACCAGCTTCGAGACCAGTTCGGGGAACGACCCTGAAAAGATCAGGCTCACCATGCCGCCCATGGAATGGCCGATGAGAGTGATTTGAGGCGCTGCGATCGCGCGCACGAGCTGGGCGAGATCGTAGACATACTCGGTCAGCGCGTAACTGCCGCCCTTGGTCCAGTCGGAATCGCCGTGACCGCGCAAATCGGGCGCGATCACATGAAAATGTGGCTGCAGCGACCGGGCGATGACGTCCCAGCTCCGGCAGTGATCGCGGCCACCATGGACGAGGATCGCGACCGGCGCGCCCTCATTGCCCCAGTCGGCATAATGCAGCCGCAGGCCGTGCGACTCATAGAAGCGGCTTTGCGGGGGGCTATCCATTTGCCGGTCGCCGCGCCAGCGCGAGCGAGAGGCCGAGGCCCGCGATGAAGACGCCGGAGCCCTGGGCCAGACGCCGCATCAGATGCGGCCGTCCGATCAGCTGCGTGCGTGTCGCGGAGGCCATCAGCACCACCACGACATCGGCGAGCGTGTTCAGCGTCACCGAGATCGCACCCAACATGATGAATTGCAGCGTTGGGTTCGATCCCGCCGGGTCGAGGAACTGCGGAATGAAGGCGAGGAAGAACGCGGCGGTCTTCGGGTTCAGCGCCTCGACCAGCACGCCGTCGCGCAAGGCGCGCTTGTCGCCGACGGGCTCGCTCTCCAGCGGCAACGGGCGGCCGGCGCTGCGAAACGTCTTGATGCCGAGCCAGACCAGATAGAGCGCGCCGACGAATTTCACGGCGGCAAATAGCTCGGCGCTGGCAAGGATGATCGCGGAGATGCCGAGGCTGCCGGCCACCACGTGAACCAGCCCGCCCAGCGCCGTGCCTGTGGTCGAGGCGAAACCGCTGGCGCGCCCCTCAGACAAGGTCCGCGCCGCGACATAGAAAATGCCGGGGCCGGGAACGGCGGCAATGAGACAGGCTGCGGCCAGGAACAGCCAGAAATTCGTTTCGATCATCCTGTTTTCGTAGCGCAGCGTGCCGCGATTGCAAGGTCTCTGGCGCAAAGGCCTGTCGTTTAGCCCATCCGGCGGAAGATCGCGCTGGCATTCACCCCGCCGAAACCAAAGCCGTTGGAGATGGCATGCTGCATCGGCATCGGCCGGGCGCTGCCTGAGACGATATCGATGCCTTCAGCACCCGGATCAGGGTTTTCGAGATTGAGCGTCGGCGGCGCGATCTGGTCGCGCAGGGCAAGGACGGTGAAGATCGCTTCCAGCCCGCCGGCCGCGCCGAGCAGATGGCCGGTGGCCGATTTGGTCGCGCTCACGGCAATGCCGCGGTTGCGGCCGAACAGCGCGCCGATGGCGCCAAGCTCGCTCTCGTCGCCGGCCGGCGTCGACGTCGCATGCGCGTTGAGGTGCTGCAAATCCCCGGGCGCAAGCTTCGCCTGCCGGAGCGCGATCTCCATGGCGCGGCGGGCGCCGTCGCCGTCGGGCGGGCCCGAGGTCATGTGATAGGCGTCCGCGGTCGTGCCGTAGCCGACGATCTCCGCGATCGGTGTCGCGCCGCGCGCGAGCGCATGTTCCAGTTCCTCGATCACCAGAATGCCGGCGCCTTCGCCCATGACAAAACCGTCGCGGTCGCGATCGAACGGGCGCGAGGCGCGCGCGGGTTCGTCGTTGAAAGAGCTCGACAGCGCGCGGGCCGCCGCGAAGCCGCCGATACTGACGATGTCGATGCAGGCCTCCGCGCCGCCGCAGATCGCGACATCGGCTTCGCCGGCGCGGATCATGCGCGCGGCATCGCCGATCGCCTGGACACCGGCCGCGCACGCCGTGACCGGCGTGCCCAGCGCACCCCTGTAGCCGTATTTGATCGAGACGTGGCCCGCGGCGAGATTGGCGAGGAACGAGGGGATCGTGAATGGCGACAGCCGGCGCGCGCCGCGCTGCTCGGTGATGCGTACTGCTTCAGCCATCGCCGGAAAGCCGCCGACACCGGAGGCGATGATCGTCGCGGTCCGTTCCTGAGCCGCCGCGTCCTGCGGCGTCCATTTGGCCTGCGCGACCGCTTCTGCGGTCGCGAGCAGCGCGAACAGGATGAAGCGGTCCATCTTGCGCTGGTCTTTTGGCGCGGCGGCCTGCGCGGGATCGAAACCGCCGTCCGCGTCATCGGCCTTGTCGGGCACGAGGCCTGCGATGCGGGCCGGCAACGCCTGTGACCATTCCGGCAGCGGGCGCAGCCCGCTTTGGCCGGCGAGCAGCCGGCGCCAAGACAGTTCGACACCGCAGCCAAGCGGCGACACCGCGCCCATTCCCGTCACGACGATACGACGCATGTCAGTCTCCAGCCGGCGCGATGGCCGGGTTCATGGCCTTGAGCGAGGTGAGCCGCTTCCGCATCCCGCGGCTGGCGCGGGGGCCTGCGATGACGACCGCATTCGCGAGCGTGATCGGCCGCATGTCGGCAGCGTCGACCACGATCGGATCGAACGGACGAATATCGTCGCGGTTCGCCAGCAAAATGGCTTCGCCCTTCGGCGCGAGGTGCTTGTTGCCCCAGGCGAGCAGCGCGACGATCACGGGGAAGAAATCCCGCGCCTTGTCCGTCAGGACATATTCATAACGCGGCGGCCGCTCGTGATAGCGGCGGCGAATGAACATGCCGCTCTCGGTGAGATGGGCAAGCCGCCGCGACAGGATGTTCGGCGCGATCCCGAGGCTCTGCGAAAATTCGTCGAACTTCGTCGCGCCCTGGAACGCATCCCGCAGGATCAAAATGCTCCACCATTCGCCGACCGTTTCAACGGCGCGGCCGACCGGGCATTCGAGGATGGAGGGGGATTTGGGCTGCATGGTGGGAAGGTAGGTGAGTGACTTGCAGAATGCAAGTCACCGGGGTGAGCGGCTCCTCTGCGCTCGCAATGACGGGGGGGGAGCCGCGCACACCAATTCAATCCGTCACACTGAGGCGTGCCGGAGCGCAGCGGGGGCCTCGAAAGGCGACGGCCGGATGCATCTCGGCCGTGCATCCTTCGAGGCTCGTTGCGCGAGCGCCTCAGGATGACGGGATCAAGAGCGGTGCGAAATCGATGGAAGCTTAAGCCCGTCGCCTAATGCGACCGTGCCAGACAGAACGCCACCACCTGCTCCAGCGCGCTCTTCATCGGCGAGGACGGGAACAGCGCCAGCGCATCGACCGCCATGGCGCCGTAGTGCTGGGCGCGGCTCCGCGTGTCTTCGAGCGCGCGATGCTTGTTCATCAACCCGATGGCGTGGTCGAGATCGGAATCGCCGATCTCGCCGCGCTCGAGCGCCTTGATCCAGAAGGCGCGCTCGGTGTCGTTGCCGCGGCGGAAGGCGAGCACGACGGGCAGCGTGATCTTGCCCTCGCGGAAATCATCGCCGGTGTTCTTGCCGAGTTTTGCACTTTTGCCGCCATAGTCGAGCACGTCATCGACGAGCTGGAAGGCGATGCCGAGGTTCATGCCGACCGAGCGGCAGGCGGTCTGCTCCGCCTTCGGACGGTTGGCGATCACGGGGCCGACCTCGCAGGCGGCCGCAAACAGCTCGGCGGTCTTGCCGCGGATCACGGCGAGATATTCGTCCTCGGTGGTCGCGGTGTTCTTGGCGGCTGCGAGCTGCATCACCTCGCCCTCCGCGATGGTGGCGGCGGCCGCGGAGAGGATGTCGAGCGCGCGGAGCGAGCCGACCTCGACCATCATGCGAAAAGCCTGGCCGAGCAGGAAGTCGCCGACCAGCACGCTCGCCTCATTGCCCCAGAGCATGCGCGCCGAGAGCTTGCCGCGGCGCATCTCGCTCTCGTCGACCACGTCGTCGTGAAGGAGGGTGGCGGTATGCATGAACTCGACGCTGGCGGCGAGCTTGATGTGGCCGTCGCCGGTGTAGCCGGCGAGGTTGGCCATGGCCAGCGTCAGCATCGGCCGCAGGCGTTTGCCCCCGGAGGAGATCAGATGGTTGGCGACCTCGGGGATCATGGTGACGTCGGAGCCGGTCCGCGACAGGATCGTGGCGTTGACGCGCTCCATGTCACCGGCGAGAAGGGCAACCAGCTCTTCGATCGACGCGCCGGGAGTTTCGAAAGGTACGATGACGGCCACGCCGGTCTCCAATATTTGCCCCGGAGGGGCTATTCTGATGCAAAGACAATAGAAACTGGACAGGGATGCGGCAAGGGCCGTGGAACCATTGACATTGCCCCTTAACCCCCGTCACGCAGGAGGCCTGTGTTTTGCGCGAACTGGTTCGGACCAACGATATGGTACTGGTGTCGGCGATCGGCGCGCTGCTCGACGGCGCCAACATCCATCATCTGGTGCTGGACCAGAACATGAGCATCATCGAGGGCTCGCTGGGCATCCTGCCGCGGCGGATCCTGGTCCATGAGGACGACGCCCGGGAGGCCCGGCAGCTCCTGACCGAGGCCGGCCTCAGCCACGAACTGCGCGGCGATGATTGAGATCCTGACAGACATCACCGAGGACGCCTTTCTCGGCGGGCAGTTGCGGCTGAAGCAAAGGCGGTCCGGCCATCGCGCCGGGCATGACGCCGTCCTGCTCGCGGCGGCGACGGAGGCACGGGCGGGCGACCGGGTGGTCGATCTCGGCGCCGGCATCGGCACGGCCGGGCTGGCGCTCGCCCGGCGCGTTGCCGGTCTCAGGCTCAGCCTGGTCGAGATCGATCCGGAGCTGGTGGGGCTCGCGCGCGCCAATGCGGCGGCGAACGCGATCGCCGCCGAGACGATCGTGCTCGACGTCACGGCCGACGCGCAGGCGTTCGCGGCAATCGGGCTGTTGCCCGACAGCGTCGACGCGGTGCTGATGAACCCGCCCTTCAACGATCCCGCTCGGCATCGCGGCTCGCCGGACCAGATGCGACACACCGCGCATGTGGCGACGGACGAGACGCTGGATGCGTGGGTGCATGCGGCGCGGCGCATCCTCCGATCGAATGGCGCGCTCACTTTGATTTGGCGTGCGGATGGGATAGCGGATGTCTTGGCAGCGCTATCACGCGGCTTCGGCAGCCTGTCGATCCTGCCGGTTCACGGCGAGGCGGGACGGCCTGCGATCCGCGTGCTGGTGCGCGCGGTCAAAGGCGGCCGGGCTCCGACGCGATTGCTGCCGGGCCTCATGCTCAACGAAGAGTCACGCGTGCCTAAAAAAGAGGTGATGGATATTCTGGAGGGAAGGGCGGTTCTACCCCTGGTGGAGCCGTGATGACCTATTGCGGAAGCGATTCCGACTGCTGTTCCTGCGGGGTCGTCAGGCGGATCGCCATGAACAGCGCACCGACAAGCAGCATCAGCAGATAGATCTTCATGGCATTTCCTCCGCTGCTTCATTGCAGCTTCCCAACGAGGAATCTGCAAAACACGTTCCAGGCACTTCCAATGACAGTCGCGTGATAAGAAATGGTTAACCAGAGGTAGCGGCATGGCCGAACAATTGAACGATCGTGAGAGTTCCGGCCTGGCCGACAAGCTCATGCAATATCTGCCGGCGCGCTTCCGCCCCGGCACGGCCGTTGTGCCGGTGGTGAGGCTTTCCGGTGTGATCGGCGCGGTGACGCCGCTGCGCCCGGGCATGACGCTCGCGACGGTTGCGCGGGTGCTGGAGCGGGCGTTTTCGATGCGCAATGCCAAGGCGGTAGCGCTGGTGATCAATTCGCCCGGCGGCTCGCCGGTGCAGTCGCGCCAGATCTATCTGCGCATCAAGCAGCTCGCGGCGGAGAAGAAGCTGCCGGTGCTGGTGTTCGTCGAGGACGTCGCGGCGTCCGGCGGCTACATGATCGCCTGCGCGGGCGACGAGATCATCTGCGATCCGTCCTCGATCCTCGGCTCGATCGGCGTGGTCGGCGGCAGCTTTGGTTTCCAGGAGGCGATCAAGCGGCTCGGCATCGAGCGGCGCCTCTACACGGCCGGCACGCACAAGGCGATGCTCGACCCCTTCCTGCCCGAAAATCCGGACGACGTCGCCAAGCTGAAGGCGATCCAGCGCGAGATCCACCAGATCTTCATTTCGCTGGTGAAGGAGAGCCGCGGCGCGCGGTTGAAGGGCGACGACGACACCCTGTTCACGGGCGAGTACTGGGCCGGCGAGAGTTCGGTCGCGTTGGGGCTCGCCGACAGCATCGGCGATCTCCGCTCAACTCTTCGTGCCCGTTTTGGCGAGAAGGTTCTCACCCCCGTGATTGCCCAGCCGACCGGTCTGCTCTCCGGGCTTTTGGGCCGGAAATCGCCCGGCGCGGGGCAGCTTTCGGCCATGGAATCAATGGCTGGGCTGCCGGACGATCTGATCTCTGCGGTCGAGACGCGCGCGATTTGGGCGAAATTCGGGTTCTAGGCGGGACCCGCCCGCGCCATTTGGTCCCTCGCCGAGCCAATTGCGGCGCGGCCCGGTCTGCGCAAGAATGCGCGTGGGGCTGAGCATTGTGAACAAGGAACGACCGATGCCGTTCGTCGCATTCGCAGGCGTCCTGGGTGGGCTTGCCGCGGTCCGCTGGGCGTACAAGACCGCCCTCCGGATCAACCATGAGCTGGAGGAGATGCGCCTCTCACGCGTCGCCGAGGCCGCCCATAGGGGGGACATCCAGACGCTGAAGCGTGACCCCGCGACCGGAGCTTACCGACCGGGTTAGCCGCCCCACGGAAGGTGTGCTCCCTCTCCCGCTTGCGGGGGAGGGCTGGGGAGAGGTCTCTCCTCTAGCGGGAAATGCCCAAGAGGACAGAACCCTCCTCTCCCGCAAGCGGGAGAGGTAAGAAGCAGCCCCTTTGCCTTGATTCCCACCCCCGCCGTCGATACGGTCCCGCGCGATTCAAAACCCCCGCGAGAGCCCGATCTGACGATGGACGCCTCATTGCCCGCCCATATGCGCCCTGAACGCTCGTTCCAGGGTTTTATCCTCGCGCTGCAGCGGTTCTGGGCCGAGCAGGGCTGCGTGATTTTGCAGCCCTACGACATGGAGATGGGCGCGGGTACCTTCCATCCGGCGACCACGCTGCGCGCGCTCGGGCCAAAGCCCTGGAATGCCGCCTATGTGCAGCCCTCGCGCCGACCCAAGGACGGTCGCTACGGCGAGAATCCGAACCGGATGCAGCACTACTACCAGTTCCAGGTGATCATGAAGCCGTCGCCGCCGAACCTTCAGGATCTGTACCTGAAGTCGCTCGCCGCGATCGGCATCGATTCCGCCGTGCACGACATCCGCTTCGTCGAGGACGATTGGGAGAGCCCGACGCTGGGCGCCTGGGGCCTGGGGTGGGAATGCTGGTGCGACGGCATGGAAGTCAGCCAGTTCACCTATTTCCAGCAGGTCGCGGGCGTCGAATGCGCGCCGGTCGCGGGTGAGCTCACTTATGGCCTCGAACGCCTGGCGATGTATGTGCAGGGCGTCGACCGCGTCTACGACCTCAATTTCAACGGCCGCGACGGTGACGCCAAGGTCACCTATGGCGACGTCTTCCTGCAGGCCGAGCGGGAATATTCGAAGCACAATTTCGAGATTGCCGACACCACGATGCTGTTCGAGCAATTCAAGATGGCGGAAGCAGCCTGCCGAAAATATCTCGACGCGGGCTGGAAGGATAGCAAGCGCGAGGCGCATCTGATGGCGCTGCCGGCTTACGACCAGTGCATCAAGGCGAGTCACGTGTTCAACCTGCTCGATGCGCGTGGCGTGATCTCGGTGACCGAGCGGCAGAGCTACATTCTTCGCGTGCGCGAATTGGCAAAGGCTTGCGGCGAGGCCTGGATACACACCGAAGCCGGTGGAGCGGCCTGATGCCTGATTTGTTGCTTGAACTGTTCTCGGAAGAAATCCCCGCGCGGATGCAGGCCAAGGCGGCCGACGATTTGCGCCGCATGGTCACCGACAAGCTCGTCGCCGAAGGCCTCGTCTACGAGGGTGCCAAGGCGTTCTCGACGCCGCGTCGCCTGGCGCTGACCGTGCACGGAATCCCTGCGCGCCAGCCCGACCTCAAGACCGAACGCCGCGGACCGAAAATGGGCGCGCCCGATGCGGCCGTGCAGGGTTTTCTGAAAGCGACAGGTTTGACGTCGCTCGACGAAGCCAAGATCCAGCGCGACCCGAAGGGCGACTTCTACATCGCGCTGATCGAGAAGCCCGGCCGCGACGCGATCGATGTGCTCGCGGAAATCCTCCCCGTCATCATCCGCACCTTCCCCTGGCCGAAATCGATGCGGTGGGGCGCGCGCTCCGGCAAGCCGGGCTCGCTGAGCTGGGTGCGTCCGCTTCATGCAATCACGGCGACGTTCGGACCTGAGACCGAAGAGCCTGATATCGTGAAATTCTCGGTCGACGGCATCGAGACCGGGCAGACCACCTACGGCCATCGCTTCATGGCGCCGGCGCCGATCTCGGTGCGCCGCTTCGAGGACTATGAGGCGAAGCTGAAGGCTGCAAAAGTCATTCTTGATCCGCAGGCGCGCAAGGACATCATCTTTGCCGACGCCAAGGAACTGACCTTCGCGCAAGGCTTTGAGCTGGTCGAGGATCAGGTGCTGCTGGACGAGGTCTCCGGCCTCGTCGAATGGCCTGTTGTCATGATGGGTTCGTTCGAGCCGGAATATCTTTCGATTCCGGAAGAGGTGATCCGCGCCACCATCCGCAACAACCAGAAGTGCTTTGTCGTCAGGGATGCCAAGACGGGCAAATTGACCAACAAGTTCGTCCTCACCGCCAATATCGAGGCGACCGACGGCGGCAAGACCATCGTCGCCGGCAACGAGCGCGTGATCCGCCCGCGTCTGTCGGATGCTAAGTTTTTCTACGAGGCGGACCTGAAGACCAGGCTCGAAGATCGGCTGCCGAAGTTCGAGCAGATCGTGTTCCACGAGAAGCTCGGCACCCAGGCCGCGCGCATCAAGCGCATCGAGCGCCTCGCCGCCGAGATCGCGCCGATGGTCGGCGCCGACGTCGCCAAGGCAACCCGCGCTGCGCACCTGGCGAAGGCGGATTTGCTGACCGAGGTTGTCGGCGAATTCCCCGAGGTGCAGGGCCTGATGGGCAAGTACTACGCGCTGGCGCAAGGCGAGGATGCTTCCGTGGCTGCCGCTTGCGAGGAGCACTACAAGCCCCAGGGGCCGGCCGATCGCGTGCCGACCGATCCGGTTAGCGTTGCGGTCGCGCTCGCTGACAAGATCGACACGTTGGTCGGCTTTTGGGCGATCGACGAGAAGCCGACGGGCAGCAAGGATCCGTATGCGCTTCGTCGGGCGGCGCTGGGTGTGATCAGGCTGCTTGTTGAGAACGGTGTCCGGCTAAATCTCACCAAGCTCTTTGACCGGCATTACGATACGGTACTTGAATCCATCGCGGAGCGTTTGCGCAGTGCAGGGCGGACGTTTGGCGTAGGAATGGGATCTCTTGATCTCCTTTCCTTCTTCGCCGACCGGCTGAAAGTCCAGCTCCGCGAGCAGGGCGCACGGCACGATCTCGTCGATGCCGTGTTCGCGCTCGGTGGCCAGGACGATCTCTTGATGATCGTCCGCCGGGTCGAGGCGCTCGGCAAATTCCTCGAGACCGACGACGGCAAGAACCTGCTTGCGGGCATCAAGCGTGCCAGCAACATCCTTGGCATCGAGGAGAAGAAGGACAAGCGCAGCTTCGATGGCGCCCCCGATGCCGCGCTCTATGGCCTCGATGAGGAAAAGGCGCTGGCCAAGGCCATCGGCGAGGTGAAGGCGGAAGCAAGCGCTGCCGTCGCCAAGGAGGACTTTGCCGCCGCGATGAGCGCGATGGCAAAACTGCGTCCGCCGGTCGATGCGTTTTTCGACAAGGTGCGCGTCAACGATGACGATGCGAAGGTGCGCGAGAATCGTTTGAAGCTGCTCAACGAGATCCGCAGCGCCACGCGTGCGGTGGCGGATTTCTCGAAGATCCAGGACTAGGTTCTCGTGCCCCGGACGCGGCGCAGCGCCCTCTTGGCGGTGCGCTGCAGAGCCGGGGCCCATGCCGCATGCACAAAAGATTCTGGGTCCCGGCTCAGCGTCGCACCGCTACGCGCTGCGTCGCGTCCGGGACACGAGAGCACGCACACACGAAACACAAAAAAACCCCGCCCGGCGGGGGGAGGACCGGGCGGGGCCTGATGTCCGATTTAGCGCTGCTCGCGCCAGCCTGATTGAAGTGGCGCGACGGACATCGAGTTGAACGCTAGTCCATCACCTCAACGATGCGCCGCGAGCGCGGCTCGACCAGCACGGTCTCGCCGTTCACGACGGTGTAGCGATAGGTGGTGGCGCCGAAACGTTGCGGCACGTCATAATAGGTGACGCCGCTTTCGGGTAAGGTGGCGCCGACCACCACGCGATCCGGAATGCGGAAGGCCGGCACCCGTTGTTCGACGACATAGTCGCGGAAGGCCGGGCGCTGTTCGACCGCTATCGTCGGGCCGCTGTCGACCACGACGGGCGCGCGTCCTACCGTGATTCCGGTTTGCGCCTGCGCCGCGACGGGCGAGCCGATCGCGGCCGCGAGCGCTGCAAGAGCAAGCATCCTGTTCCGCATGAAAAACTCCTTCGATACGTTTTTCGGGAAGCGCCACTGGCGCGACCGGTTGCCAATGCATGCGTCTTCGCGATGTTCCGGAAAATGCCCCGCCGCATTCGCGGCATTTTCAGGCAGTTTTCGCGGATGGGGAACTCGCGCGTCCCCAGCGCGTCTCTACCCGCGGAACCCGGTCCGCTATGATCGGCCAGCGATTCGCCTCACCACACGGAAAGACCATTCATGCACATCACCGTCGCCCACATTTCACCGATCCTGTCGCTGCTTGCGGGCGTGCTGATTTTGATCATGCCGCGCCTCCTGAATCTGATCGTCGCGATCTTTCTCATCGTAAATGGTGCGATCGGGCTCGGATTGTTGAAGTGGCTCCATCTCTAGGCCTTGATTCTCCGGAACTCTTCGACTTGCGCGGGCCCGCCCAAAGTGGTGTAAGCGCGCAATTTCCTTCCCTCTCGCAGGTTGTGTGCAAGCTATGGCCAAAGCCGCCTCGAAGCCCAATAAGATGCCAGCGAAAATGCCAGCGAAATCAAAGTCCTCCGCCAAGGCGAAAGCCGCGCCGGCGGCTCGCAAGGCGCTTGCCAAGAGCGCGCCGAAGCCGGTCGCCAAGGCTGCTGTCGCCAAGGCTCCTGTCAAGGCTCCTGCCAAGCCGGCTGCGAAGCCCGCAGCCAAGCCGGCCGCCAAGGCCGCTGCAAAGGCTGTGACCAGACCGGTTGCGCCGAAGAAGGCGGTCCCTGCCAAGCCTGCGCCTGTCGCGGCCAAGGCCGGCAAGTGGGTCTATACGTTCGGTGACGGCAAGGCCGAGGGCAAGGCGGAGATGCGCGACCTGCTCGGCGGCAAGGGCGCCAACCTCGCCGAGATGGCCAATCTCGGCCTTCCCGTGCCTCCGGGCTTCACCATCCCGACTTCGGTCTGCACGTATTTCTATGCACACGACAAGTCCTATCCGAAGGAATTGCAGTCGCAGGTTGAGAAGTCGCTCGACTATGTCGGCAAGTTGACGGGCAAGATCTTCGGCGATGGCAAGAATCCGCTCCTCGTCTCGGTGCGTTCGGGCGGACGCGCCTCGATGCCGGGCATGATGGACACCGTGCTCAATCTCGGCCTCAACGACGAGACCGTGGAAGCGCTGTCGGAACTGTCGGGCGACCGCCGCTTCGCCTATGACAGCTATCGCCGTTTCATCACCATGTATTCCGACGTGGTGCTCGGCTTCGAGCATCATCATTTCGAGGAAATCCTCGACACCTTCAAGGATGTCCAGGGCTACGCACTCGACACCGACCTCACCGCCGACGACTGGGTCCAGCTGGTCGGCAAGTACAAGGACGCGGTCGCGCGCGAAACCGGCAGGGATTTTCCGCAGGATCCGCACGACCAGCTCTGGGGTGCGATTGGCGCGGTGTTTTCATCCTGGATGAACGCGCGCGCGGTGACCTACCGCAGACTGCACGACATTCCGGAATCCTGGGGCACCGCGGTCAACGTGCAGGCCATGGTGTTCGGCAACATGGGCGAGACCTCCGCGACCGGCGTTGCCTTCACCCGCAACCCCTCGACCGGCGAGAGCAAGCTCTACGGCGAGTTCCTGATCAACGCGCAGGGCGAGGACGTGGTGGCGGGCATCCGCACGCCGCAGGACATCACCGAGGAAGCGCGCAAGGAGTCCGGCTCCGACAAGGCGTCGATGGAATCGGCGATGCCGGAGGCCTTCAAGGAGCTGACGCGGATCTATACGCTGCTCGAGAAGCACTACCGCGACATGCAGGACATGGAGTTCACCGTCGAGCAGGGCAAGCTGTGGATGCTCCAGACCCGTGGCGGCAAGCGCACCGCGAAAGCTGCGCTGCGCATCGCGGTCGAGCTCGCCAATGAAGGCCTGATCACCAAGAAGGAAGCGGTGACGCGGATTGATCCCGCCTCGCTCGACCAGCTGCTGCATCCGACCATCGATCCCAACGCCAAGCGCGACGTGATCGCGACCGGCCTGCCGGCCTCGCCAGGAGCTGCCTCGGGCGAGATCGTGTTCTCCTCGGACGAAGCGGCCAAGCTTCAGTCCGACGGGCGCAAGGTGATTCTGGTCCGGATCGAGACCAGCCCCGAAGACATCCACGGCATGCACGCCGCCGAAGGCATCCTGACCACCCGCGGCGGCATGACCTCGCACGCTGCGGTGGTCGCGCGCGGCATGGGCAAGCCCTGCGTCTCCGGCTGCGGCACCGTCCGCGTCGATTACGGCCGCGGCACCATGAGCATCGGCTCGCGCACCTACAAGACCGGCGACGTCATCACCATCGACGGATCGCTCGGCCAGGTGCTCGCCGGCCGCATGCCGATGATCGAGCCGGAGCTGTCCGGTGAGTTCGGTACGCTGATGCAATGGGCCGACCAGGTCCGCAAGATCGGCGTGCGCGTCAACGCGGACACGCCGGAAGATGCCCACACCGCGATCAAGTTCGGTGCGGAAGGCATCGGCCTGTGCCGTACCGAGCACATGTTCTTCGAGGAGACGCGCATCCGCACGGTGCGCGAGATGATCCTCTCCGAGGACGAACAGTCGCGCCGTGCCGCGCTGGCAAAGCTGCTGCCGATGCAGCGTGCCGATTTCGTCGAGCTGTTCGAGATCATGAAGGGCCTGCCCGTCACGATCCGCCTGCTCGATCCGCCGCTGCACGAGTTCCTGCCGCACACCCATGCCGAGGTCGAGGAAGTGGCGCGCGCCATGAACACCGATCCGCGGCGCCTGGCCGACCGTGCGCGCGAGCTCTCAGAGTTCAACCCGATGCTCGGCTTCCGCGGCTGCCGCATCGCAATCGCCTATCCGGAGATCGCCGAGATGCAGGCGCGTGCGATCTTCGAAGCCGCGGTCGAGGCCGAGAAGCGCACCGGCAAGGCCGTCGGCCTCGAGGTGATGGTGCCGCTGATCGCCACCAAGATGGAACTCGACCTCGTCAAGGCGCGCATCGACGCCACCGCGAAGGCGGTAATGCGCGACACCAACACCAAGCTCGCCTATCAGGTCGGCACCATGATCGAGCTGCCGCGTGCCTGCCTGCTCGCGGCCGAGATCGCGCAGTCGGCCGAGTTCTTCTCGTTCGGCACCAACGATCTCACGCAGACGACCTACGGCATCAGCCGCGACGACGCGGCGAGCTTCCTCGGTCCCTACGTGACGAAGGGCATCCTCGCGGTCGATCCCTTTGTCTCGCTCGACCAGGAGGGCGTCGGCGAGCTCGTCAAGATCGGCGTCGCACGCGGTCGCAAGACGCGCCCCTCGCTCAAGATGGGCATCTGCGGCGAGCACGGCGGCGATCCGGCGTCGGTCGCCTTCTGCCACACGATCGGCCTCGACTACGTCTCCTGCTCACCCTACCGCGTGCCGATCGCGCGGCTGGCAGCGGCGCAAGCCGCTCTCGGCAAGGCGGTCGCGAGCCAGGCGTAAGCGGAATTGAAATGTTGATGCGAAAGAGGCGGGCAGATCCCGCCTCTTTTCATTTGAGGCGACGCTCTTTCCACTCTCTCACTGTCGTCGCCCGCGAAAGCGGGCGATCCAGTATTCCACCAGCGCCGGCGGTTGAGCCGAGAGGCCGCAGCGTACTGGATGCCCGCCCTCGCGGGCATGACATCGGTGGTGGGGACGCACGGCGCGCAACCAACGGAACCGCACGCGTCCCGTAATGATACGTGCGCGCAAGAGTTCCTTCACCATTCGCATTGACCGGTTGTTTACCGCTTCACGAGAGGCGGCGTTTACCAATGCGCATCATCACCCCGTGAAAACACCTGCGATCGCTTGCGTGTGCCGCATGCGCAACGCCGATTAACGCCCCGGCAACCTAAATTGGATACTCACGATAAAGATCGAATTGTACGGATGTACTGCGGTTCGATTTTCTAGCGTAAGCCTAGCGTGAGCGTATCGATGTTTTTGTTGCGTAACCATCCGAAGGGCGCGCGGTTCGCGTCCTTCGGCATCGGTCTCTGCATCTTCGCATTGATGCCGAGAGAGACCGGCTATCAGGACATTGCCTCGCTGCTGGCGCGCCAACCCGGCGTCGCAGAGCGTTGGCAGAAGCAGGTGTTCTCTGCTGCGTCCTCGATCCAGCTCGCCACCTACAGTTTTTCCCGCCCCATGGGCACCTCAATTCCGCAGAGCGCGATGGTGCGCCTGGCAAGCCTCGATGGCCGCGACGTCACCGGTGCGATCAGCCGCAATCCGGCACTGCAGGCGCCGCCGCGCTACCAGGCCGCCGATTTTCCCAAGGTCGATCGCTCCATGAAGGGTGATCGCCTTGCAATGATCTCACCGACGCAGGCTCCCGAGGCGGGCGCGCCGACGGCAGCGCCCGCGCAGGAAGATCCCGCGACGTCGAACAGCTCGGTGTTCGGCGCCAAGACCGTCGCGCTGCCGCGGGCGTTGCCACAGGCGATGTCGCCGGAGTCCGCAGCCGCGCTCGATCCCGAGCTCGCGGAAGCGCTGCGTGCGCCGCCGCTGCCGCAATATACCAATACGCCACAAGCCAGTGATGCTGCGCGCTCGCTCGCGCTCCAGCCGCTCGAAGCGTTGAAGCAGGCCACCCTTCCGGCTGCCCCGCCGCGCGACCCGTTCCGCGTCAAGACCTCGAACCTGTTCTTCGGCAGTTCCTCGCTCGGCGGCAATATCGAGAGCATGGAGAGCTGGCAACCCGGTGCCGAGCCGCTGATCGTGATGCCCGATCCCGACATGAAGGTGACGGCCTCGCTGTCGCCGCCGACGGTGGATATTGCGAAGGATATCGACAGCGGCGAGAGCGTCGCACCGAAGGGCGAGGTCAACGCCGACAACCAGCGCGCCAGATCGCCGGCGGAGCGGCTCGCACTCGACGACAAGTCGCGCGCGAAGTCTGAAAAGTGCCTCGCGGAGGCCGTCTATTTCGAGTCCCGTGGCGAGGCCGTGCGCGGCCAGATGGCGGTTGCGCAGGTCGTGATGAACCGCGTGTTCTCCGGCAAATATCCCGATACCGTGTGCGGCGCGGTCTATCAGAACAAGCATCGCCATCTCGCCTGCCAGTTCACCTTCGCCTGCGACAACAATGCCGACGTGATCCGCGAGCCCGAGATGTGGGAGCGCGCGAAGAAGATTTCGAAGGCCATGCTCGACGGCCAGATCTGGCTGCCCGAAGTGGGCAAGTCCACGCACTACCACGCCTATTGGGTGCGCCCGTCCTGGGTCGCCGAGATGAAGAAGATGTACAAGACCGGCGTGCACACCTTCTATCGCCCGCGCGCCTGGGGCGACGGCGCCGAGGAGCCGAGCTGGGGCACGCCGGCGCAGACCGCGGCGCTTTCTGCCGAGCTTGCGCAGGAAGCCAAGAGCTCCGCTGAGATGGGCGCGACCGAGCGGCGCTAGTCTTCCTTTACCTCGCCCCGCTTGCGGGGAGAGGTCGGATTGCATCGGAGATGCAGTCCGGGTGAGGGGGTACAGGTCTCACGATCATCTCAAGTGCGGAGAGAGGCCCCTCACCCCAACCCTCTCCCCGTAAGAACGGGGAGAGGGAGTAGATCGCCTCACGCCTCGATATCCAGCGCGCAGTCGAAATTCGGCGCCGAATGCGTCAGCGCGCCTGCCGACGCGTAGTTGACACCGGTCGCTGCAATGGCCGCGATCGAGTCCGGCGTGACGCCGCCGGAGGCCTCCAGCTCGAGGCGGCCCTCGTTGAGTCTTACGGCTTCGCGCAGCGTCGCAATGTCCATGTTGTCGAGCAGCACGGCATCGGCAAGGCCGGTGTCGAGCACCTCGTGCAACTGCGGGAGCGTGTCGACCTCGATCTCGATCTTCACGAGATGGCCGGCATGCGCGCGGGCGCGCTCCAGCACGGGGCGGATGCCGCCGGCGACCGCGATGTGGTTGTCCTTGATCAGGATCGCGTCGTCGAGACCGAAGCGGTGGTTGAAGCCGCCGCCGCAGCGCACCGCGTATTTCTCCAGCGCGCGGAGCCCCGGTGTGGTTTTGCGCGTGCAGCAGATGCGCATTTTTGTACCTTCAGTCCGCGCGACGTAGTCGGTCGTGAGTGTCGCCACGCCTGACAGGCGGCCGACGAAATTGAGCGCAGTCCGCTCCGCGGTGAGAATGGCGCGCGCAGGGCCCGAGATCGTCAGCACCTGCTGCCCGCGGGCGACGCGCGCGGCGTCGCGGACATGCGCGCGCACCTCGATGTCGGGTGAGAGCTTTTGCAAGGTTGCCAGCGCCAGCGGCAAGCCGGCGATCACGCCGGACTGCCGTGCGACCAGGATCGCCTGCGCCGTGGTTGCTTCGGGAATCGTCGCCAGCGAGGTGATGTCGCCGGCGCGGCCGAGGTCCTCGTCGAGCGCGCGGTGCACGGCCTCGTCGATCGCAAGCGGTGAGAGGAAGGCGTCGGGATAGAGCAGTGAGGTCGGGATGATCATGGAAGACTCCGTCAGGCGATCATGGGTTGCGCGGTGCGCGGCAGAGGGCGGTCGCTTAGACTCTCCGCGACCTCGCGTGCCGCCGTGAGCATGGTCATGGTGCGTTGCGCGAGCGCGGGAACGTCCGCGGTATGGTCGGAGCGGAAATGCGCGCCGCGGCTCTCGCGCCGGTTCCAGGCCGAGGCCGCCACGAGCAGGGCTGATGTCGCGATGTTGCGGACTGCGATGCTCGTGGCCTCGCGTTCGAGCGCGGCAAAGCTGCGAACCGCTTCCGCAAGCCCGTCACCATCGCGGATCACGCCGACATGCGCGCCCATCGTCGTCCGCAGCCGTTTCACGGCTGCTGCATCGGGTGCGCCGGCGCGCGATGTCACCAGCGCATCGGGGAGCCGGGCGGGTGAGGGGATGGTGCGGCCGGCAATGTCGTCGGCGATGCGCGCGGCGTAGACCACGGCCTCCAGCAGCGAATTCGAGGCGAGGCGATTGGCGCCATGCGCGCCGGTGGACGACACTTCGCCGCCCGCCCAGAGCCCGTCGATCGAGCTGCGGCCGCGCGCGTCCACCGCGATGCCGCCCATGTGATAGTGCGCGGCCGGCGCGATCGGGATGGCCTGCGTTGCGGGATCGATGCCGGCGGCGATGCAGCTGGCGTGCACGGTCGGGAATTTGGCGGCGAAGCGCGTGCCCAGCGCCTGCCGCGCGTCGAGGAAGGCGCCACGCCCGGCCGCGATCTCGGCGAACACGCCGCGGGCCACGATGTCGCGCGGCGCGAGCTCCGCGAGCGGATGGCGCGCCGCCATGAAACGCTCGCCATGGCGGTTGATCAGCGTCGCGCCTTCGCCGCGCAGCGCTTCTGTGGCGAGCGGTGCGGGATCGCGGCCTACCATGATGGCGGTCGGGTGAAACTGCACGAACTCGGGATCTGCAATCAGCGCGCCCGCGCGTGCGGCGATCGCAAGGCCGGAGCCGCTGGCCTCGGGCGGGTTGGTGGTAACGGAATAGAGATGGCCGATGCCGCCAGTGGCGAGAACGACCGCACGCGACGCGAGCAGGACCGGCCGTGCTGCCGAATTGCCGGCCTGACGCAATTGAAGGCCGGTGACGGCGCCGTCCTCGGTGAGCAGCGCTTCGGCGACGAAACCTTCGATCAATCGGATCGACGGCGTGCGCCGCACGGCATCGCTCAGCGCCGCGATGATGGCGGCTCCTGCGCCATCGCCCTGCACATGCACGATGCGCCGCGCCGAGTGGGCGGCTTCGCGTCCCACGGCGAGCCGGCCTTCGAGATCGCGGTCGAACGGCACGCCATAGGCGAGAAGGTCGTGGATCCGCGGCGCTGCCTCGCGCGCGATACCCAGCGCGACCGTTTCGTCGACGATGCCGCCGCCGACCGCAATCGTATCCGCGGCGTGCGCTTCGGGCGTATCGCCGTCGGCGACCGCTGCGGCGATGCCGCCTTGTGCCCATGCGGACGATGCGCCTTGTCCAAGCGGCGCCGCCGAGATCAGCCTCACGGGCCGCGGCGCGAGTTTCAGCGCGCAGAACAATCCGGCGAGGCCGCCGCCGACGATGACGACATCGTCGGAGGGAGCGAGGGTGTTGATGTTGTTGGTCATGGCTTTCTCCTCATCGTCGTCCCGGCGAAGGCCGGGACCCATACGCCGCTGCGGAAGTTGTCGTGGGAAGCTGTTCAACGTCGTTGTTTGCGGCCCCATGTTCCCGTGGCTATCGGTCCCGGCCTTCGCCGGGACGACGGGGGCGTTGCGGTGTTTCTCTCTCAGTTCTTCAGATTGATCATCCGCTCGACCGAACGCCGCGCGCGCGGCGCTAGCGCGGGATCGATCGTGACTTCCTCGCGAAGCGTCAGCAGGCTCTCCAGGATGTTGGCGAGCGTGATGCGCTTCATGTGTGGGCAGATATTGCAGGGCCGCAGAATCTCGACGTCGGGCAGCTCGGCGCGCACATTGTCGGCCATCGAGCATTCCGTGATCATGACGAGCCGCCGCGGCCGCTTCGCGCGCACCCAGTTGATCATGTGCGCCGTCGAGCCGGTAAAATCCGCTTCCCCCAGTACGTCCGGGGGGCATTCCGGATGGGCGATGATCTGCACGGAGGGATCGGCCTCGCGGTAAGCGCGCAGCTCAGCGCCGGTGAAGCGCTCGTGCACTTCGCACGCGCCCTTCCAGGCGACGATCTTCACGTCGGTCTTCGAAGCGACATAAGTCGCGAGATAGCGATCGGGCAGGAAGATCACGGTTGGCGCATTCAGGCTCTCGACCACCTGCACCGCGTTCGACGAGGTGCAGCAGATGTCGACCTCGGCTTTCACTTCAGCCGACGTGTTGACGTAAGCGACGACGGGCACGCCGGGAAACTTTTCGCGAAGCAGCCGCACATCCGCGCCGGTGATGCTGGCCGCGAGCGAGCAGCCGGCGCGCGTATCGGGAATCAACACCGTCTTGTCCGGATTGAGCAGTTTTGACGTCTCCGCCATGAAGTGCACGCCGCACTGGACGATGATGTCGGCCTTCACCTTGGTGGCTTCGACCGCGAGCTGGAGCGAGTCACCGCCGATGTCGGCGACGCAGTGGAAGATCTCGGGCGACTGGTAATTGTGCGCCAGGATCACCGCGCCCCGCGCGCGCTTCAGCTCGTTGATCGCCTTGATCGTCGGCGCCATCAGCGGCCACTCGATGGGCGGGATGACATGTTTCACGCGGTCATAGAGCGGCGCGGTGGCGCGCTCGACCTCCGGCGTCCATTCCAGCGAAGGCATCGGCAGCGGAGGTCCGGTTCGCGCCGGCGCGACGCGGATGGGGACAGGTTTGCCCTGCGGCCGGTTGGCGAAATCGTCGGGACCGTAAATTCCAGTGATCGGCATCAGAACCTCCCGTGCATGTCTTAATATGCTCAATATGAGTATATTAGGCGCCTGAGAAATCCGGCCGAGGGGCCGGGCTGGGGTCTTTCATCAGAACATATTATACTCAATCTGAGTAAATCAAAGATAACACGGCGGTGGCAAGGCCGCCAGGTCCTGCCGCACACATTCTCGTTAAAGCGCGACCTCATCTCGTCCGAGAGGTCTCGGGGAAACGCAATGCTCCCACCGCAGCCCTTCGCGAAACGCAATCATTTTTGACTTGGGACTTTCATGCATCTGCATTAAATGCCTCCCTTGGCAAGCTGCCTGATCCCGGATCCGCCAACGACAGATGAGGAACACCATGTCGACGCAAGTGGGCGAGCCCGGTCCGGTCTCGCGTTCCTCCAGCTGGCGGACGCCGGCCGTCATCATTCTCTGTGGTTGCGCGATCGGCATGCTCGGCTTCGGCCCGCGCTCGGCACTGGGCTTCTTCGTGCAGCCGATGAGCCATGAATATGCCTGGGGCCGCGACGTGTTCGGCCTCGCCATCGCCTTTCAGAATTTGTTGTGGGGACTGGGCCAGCCCATCGCGGGCGCGGTCGCCGATCGCTTCGGCCTGTTCCGGGTAATGTGCGTCGGCGCTCTGCTCTATGCCGGCGGCCTGCTCTTGATGCGCTACTCCTCGACGCCGCTGTCGCTGAACTTGGGTGCGGGCGTCATGGTCGGCTTCGGCCTGGCCGGATGCTCGTTCAACCTGGTGCTGTCGGCTTTCACCAAGCTGCTGCCGGCCGAGAAGCGCGGCCTCGCGCTCGGTGCCGGCACCGCGGCGGGCTCGTTCGGCCAGTTCCTGTTCGCGCCGATCGGCGTGGCCCTGATCGACAATTTCGGCTGGCAGCAGGCCCTCACCGTGTTCGGCTTCCTGATGCTGCTGATCATCCCGCTGGCGCTCGCGCTCTCGACGCCGCCGGTCGACAGCTCCGCAAGCAAGGCGCCTGCGGATCAGCAGAGCTTCACCAAGGCGCTCGCCGAGGCCTTCGGCCATCGCTCCTATGTGCTGCTGGTGCTCGGCTTCTTCACCTGCGGTTTCCAGCTCGCCTTCATCACCGTGCATCTGCCGGCCTTCCTGGTCGATAGCGGCATCTCCACGCAAACCGGCGGCTGGGTGATCGCGGCGATCGGCCTGTTCAACATCATGGGATCGCTGAGCGTCGGCTATCTCCAGAACTCGCTGCCCAAGCGCTACATCCTCTCGGCCATCTATTTCACTCGCGCGCTCGCGACACTTGCCTTCATCTCGTTCCCGATCACGCCGTTCTCGGCGATCGCGTTCGGCGCGGTCTCCGGCCTGACCTGGCTGTCGACGGTGCCGCCGACCTCGGCGCTGGTCGCACTGATGTTCGGCACGCGCTGGTTTGCCACGCTTTATGGCTTTGCCTTCGTCAGCCATCAGGTCGGCGGCTTCCTCGGCGTCTGGCTCGGCGGCATCGTGTTCGAGCGGTTCGGTTCCTACACGCCGATCTGGTGGCTCTCGATCCTGTTTGGCGTGCTCTCCGCGCTGATCAATCTTCCGATCGTGGAGAAACCTGTCGTCCGAGCGGTTGCGCAGCCTGCCTGATCGGCTAAACATCCCTGAAACAAGTCAGGGAGTTTTGCTGTGGCCAGTTTCAAGGCGATCCGGATCGACAAGGCGGACAAGGGCACCACCGCCGCGCTCACGCAGTTCGACGAGGCCGAGCTGATGGAGGGCGACGTCACCGTTCGCGTCGAATGGTCGACGCTGAACTACAAGGATGGTCTCGCGCTCACCGGCAAGGCGCCGGTGGTGCGCCGCTTCCCGATGATCGCCGGCATCGATTTCGCCGGCACGGTCGAAGCGTCCTCGCATCCGCAGTGGAAGGCAGGCGACAAGGTCGTCTGCACCGGCTGGGGCATGGGCGAGACCCATCTCGGCGCCTATGCCGAGAAGGCGCGGGTGAAGGGCGATTGGCTGGTCGCCTTGCCGCAGGGCCTGTCGGCACGCGACGCCATGGCGATCGGCACCGCCGGCTTCACCGCAATGCTGTCCGTGCTGGCGCTGGAGAAGCACGGTCTGTCGCCGAAGAGCGGTCCGGTCGTGGTGACGGGCGCGGCCGGCGGCGTCGGCTCGGTCGCGACCGCCGTGCTCTCGAAGCTCGGCTATCACGTCATCGCGTCCACCGGCCGTGCCTCGGAAGCGGATTATCTGCAAGAGATCGGCGCGACGGAGGTCATAGACCGCAACGAATTGTCGGGGGCCGCCAAGCCCATTGCCAAGGAGCGCTGGGCGGGGGGCGTCGACAGCGTCGGCTCGACCACGCTCGCAAATCTCCTGTCGATGACGAAATATGGCGGTGCGATTGCGGCCTGCGGTCTGGCTGCCGGCATGGACCTGCCGTCTTCTGTCGCACCCTTCATTTTGCGCGGGGTGTGCCTTCTCGGCATCGATTCCGTGATGTGCCCGATCGAGCCTCGGAAAGCCGCCTGGCAACGCCTGGCGTCCGATCTGGATCGGACAAAACTATCTGAAATTACTCAAGAAATTCCGCTTTCCGAAGTTTCGGAGTGGGGTGCGAAAATCCTGGCCGGCCAGGTCCGCGGCCGCATCGTGGTAAAAATTGTCTAACGGCGTTCAGACTTTACCAACCAAGCTGCTTCAATGTCGCCTTGGTTGTTATGGTAAGCAGCGGGTAAAGAGATAAGGCATAGCCCGCTGCGGGGTTGGTTCGGAGTTGAGCATGCTTGCGCGTCTTGTGTTGGGGGCTGTCACGGCGGCAGTAACGTTTGCGCCGGCCATCGCTGGAGGCATGAACGCCGACGAGGCGCGCCGCTTCGTGGCCGGCAAGGTGTTTGCTTTCACCTGTTTTGACGGCACCCGCGGCGCAGGCCGCATCCTGGACGATCTCGGCGCCGCCGGCGCCGTGCAGTTCTCGGGCGCAGGCCCGGTGAAACATCTCCGCCTGCCCGGCAATACGCTCCAGATCCGCGGCCAGAACGTCTGCGCCTCGATCAAGGGCATTCCGTTCGAGCCCTGTTTCAACCTTGAAAAGACCGACGATCGCAGCTTCCGCGGCTCGGTGTCGGGGATGGGCTTCGCTTATTGCGACTTTCACCACCAGGGCGGCAACCAGATGCTGATGGCGCGCGCCGTCGCGCGGCCGCGCTCGCTGCGTTCATCGGAGCACACCGGGTCGGTCGGTGCGTCCAACACCGAAGTCGCCGCGCGTGTCGAGACCCCGCGCGTCGAGAGCAGCCGGCTCGAGCCGGTCAAGCCGGAAGCCAGATCCGAAGTTAAGTCCGAACCTGCCAGGAACGACGCCCCGCTGGAGCTTCGCCGCTCGACCCAGTGAGTTGGCTGCGCGGGCCAGTCCGCCCACCTTTGTCGTTGAAGACTTCCATCGAACACGAAGCCGCCGCGCCGTAGTCATACGGACGGCGGCTTTCATGCGTTGGTAGCTGTTAGCGCCCCATTTTGCGTACGGCCGGGGGGTGCGGCCCGATAAAAGGGTTCAACGATGTCGCTGTACTTCTTCCGTATCAGCACGGGCCGCTATTCCGGCGCTGCCGACCAGCCGTACGAGTTTGAGGATCGCGCCGCCGCCTGGACCGAGATGACCGAGGTCTGCGCCAATTTGCTCGGCGGCATCTCGCGCAGCCTGAAGCAGAACGCCGAGTGGCGCATGGAGCTGCTCGACGAGAACAAGAAGCCGGTCTTCCGTATCAGTCTCGTCGGCGAGAGCCATCCGCTTCCCAACCGAATCGACTGATCTTGCGGCACCGAGCGCGCCGCATGACAATCCCATCACTGCGTGTGATTAACTTGTTAAGCGCGCGCACCGTGCTGGATTTCAAGGGGTTCGCGCGCCGATCCAGTATTCCCACGGGAGTCGTCGTTAACCAGATTAGAACGGCGACCGCTTATTTTTTGGGCAAGGGCGATCAACGCCAGGGCGGCCGACAATGATTTGGCTGCGCATTTCCCTGGAGGAAACACGCCCATGTCGAGCCTTGTTCAGAATTTGCGGATCGGTACCAAGCTGGCGATTGCGTCGGCTTTCGGCATCCTTCTGGTCCTTTCCATGATCGCGAGCCAGTTCGTCGGCAACGGCAATGTGCGTCATTCCAGCGAGGCCGCGCTCGTCCAGCAGGAGCTGGCACGGGATGCGGTTGAGGCCAAGCTCTTGCTGCGCGGCCTGCAGCTCAGCGTCCGGGATATCCGTCTCGCCAACAATCCAGCCGATCTGCAAAAGGCGAGCGACACTGTTGTCGAGCGATCAAGATCGCTGGGCAACATGGCGGACGGCATGCTCAAACTGTCCCACTCTGCCGAGAACCGCGCCCGCATGGAAAAGCTCAAGAGCCTCTCCGCGGATTATTTGAAGGGCGGGCAGCAGATCGCGTCTTTCCGGGGCGAGGCTATCGCTGCGACCAACGCAGACGCCGGTCGCGTCGCCAAGCTCACCGAAGAGGGGGCACGCATCGCGCGCGAAGTCACACTACCGACGGCGACCGAAATGGACGCTCTCGCGGGCCAGATCGCCGAGTTCGCCAAACACAGGAGTGAAGAGGAGGTCGCCCGCTCTCGGCAGGAGATGGCGTCGAGCGAGCAGATCGGGATGGTTGTCGGCGCATTCGCCGTGCTGGTTCTGATCGGTTCGTGGCTGATGTCCTTCCTGACCATTGCGCGGCCGATCCGCGCGCTCACCGTCGCCATGGACAAGCTTGCCGGCGGCGATTTCTCCGTGGTGCTGCCCGGGCTCGGCCGCAAGGACGAGGTCGGCGGCGTCGCCGCGGCCGTCGAGAAATTCAAGATCGTATCTGAGCAAAAGGCGCGCGAAGAGGCCGAGGCCAAGATCAGGCATGACCAGGCCGCAGCCGCGCAACGCAAAGCGGATATGCACAAGCTTGCAAACGGGTTCGAGGCCGCCGTTGGCGAGATCGTCGATACCGTCTCCTCCGCTGCGACGGAGCTCGAGGCTTCGGCGTCAACGCTGACCTCGACGGCGGAGCGTGCACAGGAACTGACGACGATGGTGGCTGCGGCCTCCGAGGAGGCCTCGACCAACGTGCAGTCGGTGGCCTCTGCGACCGAAGAGCTGTCGTCCTCGATCACCGAGATCAGCCGTCAGGTGCAGGAATCGGCGCGGGTCGCGAGCGAGGCGGTCAGCCAGGCGCGCACCACGACCGACCGTGTCGGCGAGTTGTCCAAGGCGGCGGCTCGGATCGGCGACGTGGTCGAGTTGATCAACACCATCGCCGGCCAGACCAATCTGCTGGCGCTCAATGCCACCATCGAGGCGGCACGTGCCGGCGAGGCCGGCCGCGGCTTTGCCGTGGTCGCTTCCGAGGTCAAGGCGCTGGCCGAGCAGACCGCGAAGGCGACGGGCGAAATCGGCCAGCAGATTTCCGGCATCCAGGCGGCGACGCAAGACTCGGTCAGCGCCATCAGCGCCATCAGCAACACCATCGAGAAGCTGTCCGAGATCTCGTCGACGATCGCGGCGGCTGTCGAGGAGCAGGGCGCGGCGACGCAGGAAATCTCCCGCAACGTGCAGCAGGCGGCGGAAGGCACTCATCAGGTGTCGTCCAACATCACCGACGTGCAGCGCGGTGCGGGCGAGACCGGATCGGCGTCCTCGCAGGTGCTGGCGGCGGCGCAATCGCTGTCCGGCGACAGCAACCGCCTGAAGCTCGAAGTCGGCAAATTCCTCGACACCGTGCGCGCCGCCTAAGAACCTTGTCCGAGGCAGTTCGCCAGACGTACTGCCTCGTCACAGGAAGCTTGCGCCGCTATCGTCAGCTAAGACCTAGCGCAAGCCTTTCAGAGAGTGCGGCTGCATAGGCGCGCAGCAGCGACCTGCGGCTGAAATTTACAACTTTCTCGCGAAATTTTCCCTTGTGTTTCAACCATTTGGCCTAAAATCTCAGTATTTCTCCGAAGGCGTTTGTTAACCAGAATGCGAAACCAGGGCGCTAGCTTCTCTGGCAAGGGCGAGCAACGTCCAAGTAGCCAGCAAGGACTTGGCTGCGTGTTTCGTTGGGGGAACGTACTATGTTGGGCCCTGCTCATAGTCAGCAGATCCGAACCGAAGGCGCCGGCGCGTGGAGCCGGCTTGGAAATGTTCGGATCGGCACGATGTTGCCAATCATCATCGCTGCACTGGTCATGCTGGGATTAGCCTCGGCGGGATTCATTGCCTACGAGGCCATCGCCAAGAGACGAGAGTCCGAAGCATTCCTGAAGGTCAATGGAGTCGCTCGTCTGCTGCTGCGCAGCGCAGGACATTGGGCAATTGAACGCGGGTTGACCAACGCCGTGTTGAAGTCTCCCGATGTCGTCAGCTCCGAGCGCCGTGCCGAAATCGGAAAGGCGCGCGCGACGGCCGACGAGGCCTTTCGCGCAGCGGTCCTCGATATCAACGCAGTTCCCGAAATGGCGGTAGGGCAAAAGCAGATTGCGGACGCTGCGTCGAAATTCGAAGCGTTGCGCCATTTGCGTGAGAAGGTCGACGCGAGCCTTTCGCGCCCGCGCGCCGAACGCGAGCCTGACCTCGTAGATGGCTTCGTTCCGACCATTACAGACGTAATCGACGTCGCGAGCAACCGGTTGCGGTTGACACTAGAAACGCTCACCAGTCCACCTGTGGCAAGGCTGGCTCAACTCATCGGCCTCCGACATCTGACTGCTCAGATGGCCGAGAATGCCGGAAGAGAGCGCGCCCTGTTGGCCGGGGCCGTCGGTGCGCGCGCGAAGCTTGGCCCGGAGGGCTTTGAGCGTCTTTCCGCGCTCCGCGCGAAGGTCGAACTCGCATGGGACACGGTGTTGCCGGTGCGGCTGCGCTCGGATCTTCCCGTGCAGGTAGGTGAGGCCATGAGCGAGGTCGAGCAGAGGTATTTCGGAGTCTACGGCGAAACGCGGCTGATTGCGCTCGCCGGGGGCGAAGGCGGCGACTACAGGATCACGGGACCCGAGTACTTCGCGCGGGCGACCGCCGGGATCAATGCGGTGCTGAAGCTTGGAGAGGCTATCGGCGCCGCCGCTGACCGCGAAGCCACGATGCAGGCAGAATTCGGCACTCGCAATTTCGCTTTCACGGTCGTGTTGCTCTGTGCCTCCACAATGCTCGCCGGCTTCAGCTTCTGGATCACCTTTTGGCGGATTCTCAAACCGCTTTCAGCCATTTCGGTTGCGATGGGCGGACTCGCCAGCGGCGACTTCACGACGGACGTACCCGGCATCAGCCGAGGTGACGAGGTGGGCGAGATGGCGCGTACCGTTGAAGTGTTCAAGCAGAACGGTCTCGAAGTCGAACGCATGCGCAGCGACCACGTAGCAGCCGAGAAGCGTGCAGCCGAGCAGCGAAAGGCCGAGATGCGAAGACTGGCCGACGGTTTCGAATCCGCGATTGGCGAGATCGTCGATACCGTCTCCTCCGCTGCGACGGAACTCGAGGCTTCGGCGTCAACGCTGACCTCGACGGCGGAGCGTGCACAGGAACTGACGACGATGGTGGCTGCGGCCTCCGAGGAGGCCTCGACCAACGTGCAGTCGGTGGCCTCTGCGACCGAAGAGCTGTCGTCCTCGATCACCGAGATCAGCCGTCAGGTGCAGGAATCGGCGCGGGTCGCGAGCGAGGCGGTCAGCCAGGCGCGCACCACGACCGACCGTGTCGGCGAGTTGTCCAAGGCGGCGGCTCGGATCGGCGACGTGGTCGAGTTGATCAACACCATCGCCGGCCAGACCAATCTGCTGGCGCTCAATGCCACCATCGAGGCGGCACGTGCCGGCGAGGCCGGCCGCGGCTTTGCCGTGGTCGCTTCCGAGGTCAAGGCGCT
>NZ_JADPJG010000007.1 GCF_023073335.1 Bradyrhizobium sp. 21 | reverse complement strand
ATTACGGTGACACCCATTAGCCGGCCGTTCGTCAAGTGGCGCAGATCTTTTTTTTGGCAGCGCGAGCTGCCAAATCCGTTTCAGTCGTTACAGCCCAGCTACGTTGTTTTGAACCGCACCCGTTTCTTCAGTTGATGGCTGCGACCGCATCGCGGATCGCGCCAGACACCCATTGGGATCAAGCATCGGTCCAATCGAGACCTTGCCCTGGCGGCATTGCCGCCCCAGAAGAACATTGGTACCGGCCCGCATCCAAGGGAGTTTCACAGAGCCGTGGTTGCCGGCGTGCCGGCGCCAATCTCCGGGTGGCTTGCGGTTCGGGCGATCCGTTATCACGCAGCTGGTGACGGCGATCCGGCGTCCAATTCAGTGCAGGTGGTTGCGGCCCCAGTCACCGTACCTGGCTCACCGGATCGTCGTCGTCCCTCAGACAAAGCAGCGCGTTACATCGAACGGCTTGCCCTCCTTCAGGATGTGGTAGCAGGCCCGCGCCAGCTTGTGTGCCAGCGCTTTGGTCGCAACGATATTGTTGGTCCTGGCTTTCTTTCGTTCGTGAAATCGATTGGCCTCGGGGCAAAACCGCCTGGCGAAGTTCGCCGCCTCGACGAATGCCCAAGCGAGATATTTGTTGCCGTTCTTGACGTTGCCTTCGCCCTTCTTCTTGCGATTGCTGGTGTGCACGCTATCGACGCAACGCGCGTAGGACGCAAAATTGCCAACGTCGGCGAACCGATCGATCGGGCCGGTTTCCAGAAGGATGACAGTGGCTAGCGTCTGGCCGATGCCAGGCACGCTGGTCAACAAGCCGTATTGCGGGCGGGGCTTGACGCGTTCTTGCAGGCGCTTCTCGAGAACCTCGATCTGCGACCGCAGTGTCGCGATCACCGCGACGTTCGCCTTGATTGCCAAGCCTACATCAGCCGCCACAGACAAGCTGTCGATAGTGTCGCCGGCCAGTCGTTTGATCTGGTTGCTGGTCATTCGCCGGCCCAACTGCCTGGCCATGATGTTCTCGACCGCAAGGACATTTGCCGTGCACAATTGTACCAACTGCATGCGCTTGCGCGCCAGGTCGCGCACCGCCCGCTGCTCACGCGGCAGGATCGTGCCCGTCGGCAGGATACCCAGCCGCAACAGGTGGGCCAGATGCTGCGCATCGGCCTCATCGCCGCTATGCTTAAGTCCTTCGTACTGCTTGATCGCCGCGGTGTTGGCGAGGTGCACGTGATGGCCCGCGTCCTGCAATCCGTCGACCAGCCAATACCAGTTGTAGGTCGACTCGACCACGACACCGGCCAACTGGCCCTGCCATCGAGCCAGAAAGCCGACGACCTTCGTGATGTCGTTTGGCAAACGCTTCTGCGCTACTACTCGATCAGCATCGTCGATAATCACCACAACGCAGTTGTTGGAATGCAGATCAATCCCGCCATACATCATCTTCGCCTCCTCGCGGTCAAAAGTGATTCGTTCATTGCGAACTCACTTTAGCTCCACCACCCCCGCGGTCGCGGAGGCCGGCTAGATGATCTTCAGTGCAC
>NZ_JADPJG010000004.1:273213-291811 GCF_023073335.1 Bradyrhizobium sp. 21 | reverse complement strand
GAACTCACTTTAGCTCCACCACCCCCGCGGTCGCGGAGGCCGGCTAGATGATCTTCAGTGCACTAAACGGGGGCAGCTAATGCTCAGGCTTTGGAGTCGCCGTAATTACGGTGACGTGCGGCGGCATCACCGTTCGGCTGCAGGCTCAATAGCGGGATGATCTTCTACGTTTGACAGGGCGCGGTTGATCGGCGCCTGCCAAAACTCTTCCCCGATGTCGGTATCCTTACCCAAATGCTCGTTCGCCCGGTTGATCATGGTGTCGTCGGTATTCCAAGCGTACTTCATCGCGAAGCGCAGCACGCTCTTGTTGCACTCGGAAGCGAAGTCCGATGATCGGGCAGCGAGCAGTTTCTGCTCCTGGTCCTTGTTCTTGCAGGCCAGAAACACCTTGTGCGGGCTAATTGGCAGGGCGAGATGGGCGTCAGGACCGTTGAGCCCGTTGGTCATGATGATCGGGCGATCGGAAGTGAACAGGCTGATGCCGCTATCCGACACGTCGCGTATAGACCAGCGCATCTGGTTGATGTGCGTACCCATGCCGGTGTTGTCGATGACCGACGTGGCGAAATCCATGGTATTGAATTGGACTCGACCAAGGACGTAATCTAGGAAGCTCGGGTCTTCCAGCTTCTTCTTCGCATTATAGTCGGCTTCGTTCTCTTCGTAATTCTCCAGCGCCATGTCCTCGACGTACTTACGTGTCGCAGCGATGCGCTCGGGGTTGCGAAAAAGCAGTCCCAGCACGAACCTCGACCAAGCGCTGCGGGTCTGGATCGTCCAGTTCCACCTGCTGCGCCCCAGGCAGATATCGAGAGCATCCTTGGCGAGGTTGTCGACTTGGTGGAAGAAGACGCGCTCGAACGCCTCGGAGGTCTCTTCCGACGAGCCGTCCAGCCGATAGAGCCCACGGACATAACCGGTCCCCTTGGGGCTGGTCCTGCGCGGGATAACGGCCTGGCCAGTTGGGCGGCTGAATTCGGTCAGGCGGCCGTCGGGGCGGCGCCATTCATTCAAATACAGGACCGGGATATAGTGGTGCTTTGGCAGCTTGTCGGGGGCGGGCATGTTCGGAATTACGAATGCTCTGCAGTTCTACCAAAAACTCGTCCAAGAGTTCGATGATTTCTACGAGAATCAGGGCTCAGCACGGCACGCGATGAACTTCGTCATCACCGCCTATCACTTGCATGAGTGGATCTGGAAGGATTACCTCAAGAACGATGCCGCTCGGCAGCAGGTCATGGGTATCGAAAAGGACTTCAAGGCATACCGGAAGTGGCTGGACAGCCGCAGTATCTGGTACGCGCAAATGGAGCCGCTGGCTAACGGATCAAAGCACTTTCGTCCGGCGAGTGGCCCGCACATCAGCACCGTTGATGTTGGATCGCTTAACAGCTTCGCCTTCAACGAAGAGGCCTACAACGACGGCTATTCCTACTTCGTCATGGATGTGGGCGTTCACGAAGGTCTACCGAATATCGCACCCGCAGGCATGCTGTTCGAGGCGGTGATGCGGTTCTGGCGTGACTTCCTGCGCGCCCACAGCCCGTATACCGAGCTGCCAAAAGGTAGGACAAAGCTATCAGACGAATGTCCTATATCGTCCCAGTGATTCCCAACGCGCTCAGGAATTAGGGTAACAGTGCACTAAATGGCATGAACTGCGCAGGTTCTGGAAATTAGTGCGTCGCACCGTAATACCCCAGAGAGCCTAGAGGCATTGGGGTAGCTTTGTTGCCATTGTATCCGCCCGTGCTATCCCTGCCGAGCGCGCGGGAGATTATTGTCGGGAGGGCTGCATCATGAATTTTTATGTGTCTCACATGACGCCCCACAAGCGCGCACGAGTTCATAAGGGCTCTTGCGTTCATTGCCGTGAGGGGCAAGGCCAAGAAAACCAGGAAAAAACTGGCTCGGGAGCGACAGGCTGGTCTCCGCCGATAGCGACCCTTGCCGAAGCTGAGGCTTACATGGAACGCGAATTTCCTCGATTCACTGACCGGGGGCAATGCTCGCATTGCAAACCGGGAGTCGATTGAAGGAAGCGTCGACGAGGTCACTCGGGTGAGGGAGGCTGTTTCCGCGAGCATTTGTGCGTGTGGATAGATACCCCTCATCCGGCGCTTCGCGCTACCTTCTCCTACAAGGGGTGAAGGGACAGCAGCGACCTGGCCGCGCCCCGGAATGACGGGGAATGGGCGGTCAGCCCCCCTTGAGCCCCGCCCCGATTCGTGCGACCTCCGCCCCAGCAAAACCCCTCATTTCTGAGCCTCTTATGCACATTCTCCTGCTTGGTTCCGGCGGCCGCGAACATGCCCTGGCGTGGAAGATCGCAGCCTCTCCCCTGGTGACCAAATTCTGGTGCGCGCCGGGCAATGCCGGGATCGCGCGCGAGGCGGAATGCGTGGCGCTGGACGTCGCCGACCATGCCGCCGTGATCGCCTTCTGCAAGACGAATGCAGTCGAGCTCGTGGTGGTCGGCCCGGAGACGCCGCTGGCGGCCGGTATCGTCGATGACCTCACCGCCGCCGGCATCAAGGCGTTCGGGCCCAACAAAATCCCCGCCCAGCTCGAAAGCTCGAAGGGCTTTACCAAGGCGCTGTGCACCGAATTCGGCATTCCGACCGGCGCCTACCAGCGCTTCACCAACGCTGCCGATGCGCGGGCTTACGTCCAGAGCCAGGGCGCGCCGATCGTGGTCAAGGCCGACGGTCTTGCCGCCGGCAAGGGCGTCGTCGTCGCCAAGACCGTGCGCGAGGCCGAGGACGCCATCGCCATGATGTTCGAGGGCGCCTTTGGCGAGGCCGGCGCTGAAGTCGTGGTCGAGGAGTTTTTGCCGGGCCGCGAGATCTCCTTCTTCGCGCTGTGCGACGGCGAGACCGCGATTCCGCTGGCGTCCGCCCAGGACCACAAGCGCGTGTTCGACCACGACGTCGGCCCGAACACCGGCGGCATGGGCGCCTATTCGCCGACGCCGCTGGTGACGCCTCAGGTCCACGACGCGATCATGGCCAAGATCATTCTGCCGACGGTATCAGGCATGAAGCAGCGCGGCACGCCGTTCCGCGGCATCCTCTATGCCGGGATCATGCTGACGACGCAGGGCCCGAAACTGTTCGAGTTCAACGTGCGCTTCGGCGACCCCGAGTGCCAGGTGCTGATGCTGCGGATGATGTCGGACATCGTGCCGGCGTTCCTGGCGGCCTGCGACGGGCAGCTGAAGAATTTCGATCTACGCTGGCATCCGGATTCCGCGCTCACGGTGGTGATGGCCGCGAAGGGCTATCCCGGCGACTATCAGAAGGGCACGCGGATCGAGGGGCTCGATGACGCCTCAGAGGTCGAGACCGCCGAGATCTTCCACGCCGGCACGGTCGAGAAGGACGGCGCCATCCTCGCCAATGGCGGCCGCGTGCTCAATGTCTGCGCGCTCGGCAAGACCGTGACGGAAGCGCAAACCCGCGCCTATCAGGCCGTCGACCGCATTCGCTGGCCGGAAGGTTTTTGCCGCCGCGACATCGGCTGGCAGGCGGTGGACGCCGAGAAGGCCCGGATCTGACGAAAAAAATTGCACAAGTAGATCATCAGCTTAGCTACTGTGCATGGGGTTGTTTTCGACGTTTTTGGTCGGGCGCCCGCCGAATGACCAGATAAGGATGCACAAGATGTCCGATCTCGCCGACCTCTATCCCGGCTTTGCCGCCGAATGGATCAACACCTCCTTCGGCCGCATCTTCGCCCGCGTCGGCGGCAGCGGGCCGCCGCTGCTGCTCCTGCACGGCTTCTCCGAGACCAACGTGATGTGGCACCGCGTCGCGCCGCTTCTGGCCGACAAGTTCACGCTGATCATCGCCGATCTGCCCGGCTATGGCTGGTCCGACATGCCCGAGAGCGATGCGCTGCACATTCCCTACAGCAAGCGCGCGATGGCCAAGGCCATGGTCGAGGCGATGGAGAGCCTCGGTCACGTGCACTTCGCGCTCGCCGGCCACGACCGCGGCGGCCGCGTCTCATATCGCCTCGCGCTCGATCATCCCGGCCGGCTGTCGAAGCTTGCCGTGCTCGATATCCTGCCGACCTATAATTACTGGGAGCGGATGAACCGCGCCTACGCGCTGAAGATCTATCACTGGACTTTTCTGGCCCAGCCCGCGCCATTGCCGGAAACGCTGATTTCGAGCAATGGCGAGTTCTTCCTGCGCTTCAAGATGGCGAGCCAGACCAGGTCGAAGACGCTCGATGCCATCGACAAGCGCGCACTCGAACACTACATCGCCCCGTTCCGCGATCCCGCCCGCGTCCACGCGATGTGCGAGGACTATCGCGCCGGCGCCTATTTCGATTACGATCTCGACAAGGCCGATTTCGAGGCCGGCAAGAAGATCACGATTCCGATGCTGGCGCTGTGGGGCAATGCCGGCGTGGCGCAAGCCGCCGCCACCCCGCTCGACATCTGGAAGCAATGGGCGACCAACGTCGTCGGCATGCCTGTGGACTCCGGCCACTTCCTCACCGAGGAGAACCCCGACGTCACCGCAAAGGCGCTGCGCGAGTTCTTTGCTGTTTAGGCCCAACTGTCATCGCCCGGCTTGACCGGGCGATCCAGTATTCCGAGACGGTGCTTGTTGAATCGATAAGCTGCGGCGTACTGGATGCCCCGCCTTCGCGGGGCATGACAGCGGTGTGCGGCGACCTACCGCCGTTCCCGGAAGAACTCCTTGAGCAGCCGTGCCGACTCGCTTTCACCGACGCCCGAATAGACGTCCGGCGCGTGATGGCAGGTCGGCGAGGCGAAGAACCGCACGCCGGACTCGACGGCGCCGCCCTTGGGATCGGCCGCGCCGTAATAGAGCCGGCGGACCCTTGCAAACGAGATCGCGCCCGCACACATGGTGCACGGCTCCAGCGTCACGTAGAGGTCGCAGTCCACCAGGCGCTCGCTGCCGATCTGTTTCGCGGCCTCGCGCAGCGCGACAATCTCGGCATGGGCGGTCGGATCATAGTCGGTCAACGTCCGGTTCGCCGCGGTGGCGATGACCTCGTAATTGCGGACCACCACGCACCCGATCGGAACTTCGCCCGACTTTCCGGCGTTTTCGGCCGTTTTGAGCGCCAAATCCATGAAAGAGGGGGCTTTCAAGCCTCGTATCATCCGAAGAAACCTGCTAGTAGCTGCGCCTTCAGCAGAAGTGCTTACCGATTTTGCCTGAGCATGCGGCTCCGAGTGAGCGCGCACAATGCTTTCTGGCCACCCCCTGAGTGAGATTATTCATGCCTCGCGACAGCGACAAAGACAACGATTCCCGCGGCCGGCGAGGCCCCCCCAGGGGAGCGTCAAAGGGACCGCCGAAAGGCCGTTCCGGCAAGCCGCGTGGCCCCGAGAAGAAGTTCGCCAAGCGCGGGCCCGAGGGCAGGGGCGATCGCGACAGCCGCCCGCCGCCCCGCGGCGACCGCGACAGCCGTCCGGTCCGCGAGGGTCAACCGTTCCGCCGCCAAGACGGCGATGCGCCGCGTCGCGATTTCAGCGACCGCCCGAAGTTCAAGCGCGAAGACCGGCCGCGCGGCGAGGATCGTGGCGAGCGCAGCTTCAAGCCGCGTGGCGACCGTCCGTTCAAGCCGCGTGAAGACCGTCCGTTTTCCGATCGCTCCTCGCGCGATGGCGAGAAGCGGCCCTTCAAGCCGCGTGGTGATCGTCCGTCCTTTGGCCGCGACGACCGTCCGCCGCGCCGGGATCGCGACGACTCCCGTCCCGCCGGCCGGACCAGTGACAGAAAATTTGGCGACAAGAAACCCTATGCGCCGCGGGGCGACCGTCCGGAGCGCAAGTTCGACGGCGAGCGCAAGTTTTCGCGGGGCGGACCGGATCGCGGGCCGCGCGAGGATCGTGGCGAGCGCAGCTTCAAGCCGCGTGGTGACCGCCCGAATTTCGATCGCGGTGATCGCGCACCGCGCGGCGACCGTCCGGAACGCAAATTCGACGGCGAGCGCAAGTTTTCGCGTGGCGCGCCGGATCGCGGGCCGCGCAAGGATTTCGGCAAGAATTTCGGTAAGGATTTCGGCGGCCGCGACCGCGGCGCCGACAAGCCCTGGCAGAAGCGCGAAGGCGGCGGCGATGACCGTCCGCGTTTCCAGCGTTCGCGCGACGATCGTCCGTCGGGCGATCGTCCGTTCCGCGAGCGGCCCAAGTTCGATCGCCCGCGCGAGGATCGTCCCAAGTTCGACCGGCCTCGTCGCGACGGCGATGGCGACCGTGGTGGGGACAAGCCCTGGCAGAAGCGCGAGTCCGGTGACCGCCCGAAATTCGCTCGGCCGCGCTCCGAAGGCCGT
Organism: Bradyrhizobium sp. 21; assembly: GCF_023073335.1. GTDB lineage: Bacteria > Pseudomonadota > Alphaproteobacteria > Rhizobiales > Xanthobacteraceae > Bradyrhizobium. The sequence goes on along the minus strand of NZ_JADPJG010000004.1, from coordinate 285,481 downwards.
TCCGACTGGCACGAGCATCCGCGCAGCGATGGCGATCGTCCGCGCCGCGAAAACGAGGATGACAGCCGGATCTTCGTGAAACGTCCCGCCTTCGGCGGTCGTGGCGCCTATCGCGAACGCGATCGTGATTTCGACCGCCGGCCGCGCCGGGAAGAAGAGACCAAGCCGAAGAAGGCCGGCGAGCGCATCGCCAAGGCGCTGGCGCGCGCCGGGCTAGCCTCGCGCCGAGATGCCGAGGAGATGGTCACGCAAGGGCGCGTCGCCGTCAACGGCCGTATCATCAATTCGCCGGCGCTCGACATCACGCCCAACGATGTCGTCACTGTCGACGGCAAGCCATTGCCGGAGCGTGAGCGCACGCGGCTGTTCCTCTATCACAAGCCGCGCGGGCTGATGACGACGCATGACGACCCCGAGGGGCGTCCGACCGTGTTCGACAATCTGCCTGAAGGTCTGCCGCGGCTGATCAGTGTCGGCCGGCTCGACTTCAACACCGAGGGCCTGCTGCTGCTCACCAATGACGGCGGGCTCGCGCGCACGCTCGAGCTGCCGGACACCGGCTGGCTGCGCCGCTACCGCGTCCGCGCCCATGGCGACGTCACGCAGGCGCAGCTCGACGAGCTGAAGAACGGCATTGAGGTCGAGGGCATCAAATACGGTCCGATCGAAGCGACGCTGGAACGCGACCAGGGTGCCAATATCTGGCTGGTGTTCGCGATCCGCGAAGGCAAGAACCGTGAGGTGCGCAACGTCTGCGCTCATCTCGGGCTGGAGGTGAACCGGCTGATCCGCGTATCCTACGGCCCGTTCCAGCTCGGCGAGGTCCCGGAAGGCCAGGTCGAGGAGATCAAGTCCCGCGTGCTGCGCGACCAGCTCGGCGAAAAGATCATCGAGAAATCGGGCGCGCAGTTCGACGTGCCGCAGAAATCTGTCTCGCATGAGGGGGACGACGCGCCGCGCGAGAAGAAGCCGGCGACCAAGCGCGGCGTGATCAACGACCGCAAGGGCCGCCGCGTGCTGGTGCAGCGCACTGGCAGCGAGGAGGCGCGCGAGCGCAACGAGGCTGAGGCGAGCGGCTACGGCCCGCCGCGCCGCCCCAAGCGCGGCTATCACGGCAAGCGCGACCTGACGCCGAAGGAGGACTAACGTTGCGCGTGGTCGGCGGTCGATTGAAGGGGCGCAATTTGGCCTCACCGTCTTCGCGCGACATCCGCCCCACGGCGGACCGTCTGCGCGAGTCCGTGTTCAACATCCTCGTGCACGCCTATGACAATCCGATTCCGGACGCGCGCGTGCTCGATCTCTTCGCCGGCACCGGCGCGCTCGGCATCGAAGCCTCGTCGCGCGGCGCGAAGTTCACGCTGTTCGTCGACAATGGCGCGGAGGCGCGGGCACTGCTGCGTAACAATGTCGAATCGCTCGGCCTCGGCGGCGTGACCAAAGTCTACCGCCGCGATGCCACCGATCTCGGCCCTGCGCATCCGGTCGAGCCGTTCTCGCTGGTGTTTCTCGATCCGCCTTACGGCAACGGATTTGCGGAGAAGTCGCTGGCAAGCTTGCGCGATGGCGGCTGGCTCGCGCCGGGCGCTCTGCTCGTGGTGGAAGAGGCGAAGGCCGCGCAGTTCGTGGCGCCCGAAGGCTTCGAGGAATTGGAGCGGCGGGTGTATGACGACACGGAGTTCGTGTTTTTGAAGAGGCCGTAGTCTCACACTCGGTGCGTAGGGTGGATTAGCGTAGCGTAATCCACCAAGGTCTGCGCCAACGGATGGAGAAGAGGTGGATTACGCCTTCGGCTAATCCACCCTACGAAAACTCACCGTCTTCCGAACAGCTTCTCCACATCCGACAGCTTCAGCTCGACATAGGTCGGCCGGCCGTGATTGCACTGGCCGGAGTTCGGGGTGTCCTCCATCTCGCGGAGCAGGGCGTTCATCTCCTCCGGCCGCAGCCTTCGGCCCGCGCGCACCGAGCCGTGGCAGGCCATGGTCGCCGCGACGTGCATCAGGCGGCGTTCCAGCGGCAGCGCCTCGTCCCACTCGGCCATGTGCTCGGAAAGATCGCGCAATAGCCCGCCCGCATTGGTCTTGCCGAGCAGCGATGGCGTCTCGCGCACCGCGACCGCGCCGGGGCCGAAGGATTCGATTGCCAGGCCGAAGGAAGCAAGCTCCTCGCTGCGTTCCAGCAGGCGCTCCACCGTGGCCTCGTCCATCTCGACGATCTCGGGGATCAGGAGGATCTGCCGCTGCACGCCGTTGGCGGCCAGCGAAGCCTTCAGCCGCTCATAGACGATGCGTTCATGCGCGGCATGCTGGTCGACGATGATCAAGCCGTCGCGGGTCTGCGAGACGATGTAGGTCTCGTGGATCTGGGTCCGCGCGGCGCCGAGCGGCCGATCGACCAGGTCGGCCACGGGCAGTGTTTCGAACCGCACGTCAGCGCTCGGCGCGCCGACATCGAAGGCGGCCTGCGCGCGCTCCGCGAAGGCGGGCGCGGCCGAGCTGTCGAACGATGGCGTCGGCGCGACCGGGGCGGACGGCGAGGCCCGCCAGTCCCAGCTTGCCGGGCGCGGCGTGAATGCGGGGCGGAACGACGACAGCACGCTCTCACCGCTGTTGGCCGCCGTGCGCCGGCCCTCGCGCGCGAGCCCCTCCTTGAGTCCATGCACGATCAGCGCGCGGACGAGGCCCGCGTTGCGGAACCGCACCTCGGTCTTGGCGGGATGGACGTTGGCGTCGACCTCGCGCGGATCGAGCGTGACGAACAGCGCCAGCACCGGATGGCGGTCGCGCGGCAGATAGTCCGCATAGGCGCCGCGCACCGCGCCGAGGATCAGCTTGTCGCGCACCGGGCGGCCGTTGACGAAAAGATATTGCCCGAGCGCGTTGGCTTTTGTCAGCGCAGGCGCTGCGGCATAGCCGGCGACCACCACACCCTCGCGCTCGGCATGGACCTCGATGGCGTGGCTGCGAAACTCCGCACCCAGGATGTCGCCGAGCCGGGTCAGGCGGCCGGCAACGCCGGGCAGCGCGGCAGCCCAGGTCACCGGCGCGCGCTCTTCTCCGGCGAGCGTGAAGGCGACGTCAGGCCGCGCCATGGCCAGCCGTCGCACCACCTCCCGGATCGCTTCCGCCTCAGTGCGATCGGTCTTGAGAAACTTCAGCCGCGCCGGCGTCGCATAAAAGAGATCGTTGACCTCGACCCGCGTGCCGTGTGCGAGCGCCGCCGGCATGATCTCGGATTTCTCGCCGCCCTCGACATTGAGCGCCCAGGCGTGCGGCTCGCTGGCATGCCGTGTCGTGATGGACAGCCGTGCGACCGAGCCGATCGAGGGCAGCGCTTCGCCGCGGAACCCGAGCGTGCGGATCTGGAGCAGGTCCTCGTCGTCGAGCTTTGACGTTGCATGGCGCTCCACCGCGAGCGCGAGGTCCTTTGCGGTCATGCCGCCGCCGTCGTCGGTGATGCCGATCCGGCGCCGTCCGCTGCCATCGGTGAAGACGTCGATCCGGCTCGCCCCGGCATCGATGGCGTTCTCGACCAGTTCCTTGACCACGCTCGCGGGACGTTCGACCACCTCGCCGGCGGCGATGCGGTTGACGACCTGTTCTGGCAATTGGCGGACGGGCATGAGTTCGACTTGAGGCTTTCGATTCGGATTCGCTGCCAGCGTTATTCTAGGCCGTGTTGCGTCAAAAGCATGTGTTGGGCAACAGGAACGTGACGGGCTGGGGAAGAGGGCTGTCTATCACATTGAAGAGATTGGACGTTCGAGAAAATCGCGCAAACCGGGACGGACCGGTCTCCCGCTTCGGTCCTGATTGTGGGGTGCGGGGCAGCGGTGTAGCATCGTGAAAAAAACAGCAACAGGACGGGAGGACGCCATGTGCCATTTGTTCGCGCACCAACCCCAACGCGACTATGAATCCCAGACGCGCTCGCTGCGGATCGGAGGGCATTGCACCTCGATCCGGCTGGAAATGGCCTTCTGGGACACGCTGGAGGAGATCGCGGCCAAGGAGAATATGAGCGTCGGCAAGTTCCTGACGACGCTCTACAACGAGGTGCTCGACCATCACGGCGAGGTCAACAATTTCGCCTCGCTGCTGCGCTGCTCCTGCCTGATCTACCGGTCCAGAGGCGTCGCGCCGGCCCAGGAGTTTAGGGCCACGGTGAGGCCAATCCTCGATGCGGCGGAATAGCCGTTCCACCCTCATTGTCGTCCTGGCGAACGCCAGGACCCATACCGCGAGGTCTATCGATGATCCGCGGTACGAGTACCGGTCAAAGAGTCTTCACCAAATGTCTTCCTGGGATAATGGGTCCTGGCGTTCGCCAGGATGACGATTGAGAGCGAGAGATCAGATCTCCTTCTTCTGCATCGCGCCGGCAATGTAATCCGCCTGCCGGATCGCCAACGCGACGATGGTCAGCGTCGGGTTGCAGGCAGCACCACTGGTGAACTGGCTGCCGTCCGAGACGAACAGGTTCTTGACGTCGTGGCTCTGCCCGAACTTGTTGACCACGCCATCCCGCGCCTTCTCACTCATCCTGTTCGTGCCGAGATTGTGGGTGCTCGGATAGGGCGGTGTCGGATAGCTCACGGTGGCGCCGACGGCGTCATAGACTGCCGCGCCTTGCTTGTAGGCGTGGGCGCGCATCGCGACGTCGTTGGGATGGTCGTCGAAGTGTACGCTCGCGACCGGCTGGCCAAACTTGTCCTTCACTGTCGGGTCGAGCGTGATGCGGTTGGTCTCCTGCGCCATGTCCTCGCCGACCAGCCACATCCCGGCCATCCGCGGATAGCCGTCGAGCGCCGCAGTGAACGGACGTCCCCAGGCGCCGGGGTTGAGGAATGCCGCCATGAAGGGCAGGCCGAGCGACAGCGTCTCCATCTCGTAGCCGCCGACGAAGCCGCGCTTCGGGTTGTTGACGGCCTCGTCGCGAATGATCCCGGCCATGGTGGTGCCGCGATACATATGCACCGACTTCTCGAACACGGCGTAGACGCTGCCGGTCATGTGCCGCATGTAGTTGCGGCCGACCTGACCCGATGAGTTGGCGAGGCCGTCCGGGAACATCGTGGAGGCGCTGTTCAACAGCAGCCGCGGACTTTCGATCGAATTACCGGCGACCGCGACGATACGCGCCTTCTGGCGCTGCATCGCGCCGGCCTCGTCGGCGTAGACGACACCGGTGACCTTGCCGCTGGCATCGTGCTCGACCTTGACCACCATGCTGCCGGGGCGGACCTCGAGATTGCCGGTCGCCTCGCCCTTCGGAATCTCGGTGTAGAGCGTCGACCATTTCGCACCGGATTTGCAGCCCTGGAAGCAAAAGCCGATCTGCTGGCAGGCGCCGCGCCCGTCACGCGGTTGGCTGTTGATCGCCATGTTGCCGGTATGCACGGTCTTGTAACCGAGCTTCTTTGCGCCGGCTTCGAGCACCTTGAAATTGTTGTTGCCGGGAAGTCCGGGAATGCCGTTGGTGCGGGTCACGCCCATCTTGTTCTCGGCCTTGGCGTACCACGGCTCCATCTCGGCAAGCGTGACCGGCCAGTCGAGCAGGTTCGCACCGGGAATGCTGCCGTAGGTGCTCTTCACCTTGAACTCGTGCTCGTCGAAGCGCAGCGACGCGCCCGCCCAATGCGTCGTCGAGCCGCCGACCGCCTTGACGATCCAGGCGGGAAGGCCCGAAAAATCCTTGGCGACGCGCCATGTCCCCGACGTGGTGCGCGCATCGGTCCAGGCGAGCTGGGAAAAACTCTCCCACTCGTCGTTGACGAAGTCCTGATTCTCGATGCGGGGACCTGCTTCGAGAATGACGACCTTGACGCCCTTCTGTGCGAGCTCGTTGCCCAGCGTGCCGCCGCCGGCACCGGAGCCGACGATCACCACAACGCCGGAGTCGTTCAGATCGAATTTTGCCATCTGCGTTCTCCTGAACCGTTGGGATGCGAATTAAGCCTTCGGCAGCCAGTCGATGTCGGCAAAGCCGCGGTTGATGTAGCCGCCGTGCTCGGCGGAGGGGCCCTCGTAGCCGAACCGCGGCCAGACCTCTTTCTGGTTGTAGAGCGAGACCACGAGGTCGCCGCGCACCTTCTGGAAGAAGTCGCTCTGCTCGATCTCCTTCAAGAGCACCACGCGGTCGGCTTCCCAGGGCACCTCGGCGTAAGCCACCTTGTGACGGTCACGCGCGTTCTGATCGAGCCTGGTGATGCCGTCGCTGATCAGCACCTTGACGGCGGGATCTTTCGCCGCCTTGCCGTCCCACGGCTTGATCGCGGTGATGTAGTAGCTGTCGCCGAGCACATCGTGCGGATAGATGTCGCGCGCGACCTTCAGCAGCGTCTTCATGGTCGCGGGCGAAAGTGCGCTTGTCTCATTGGCCCAGGCCCCCTCGATACTGACGGCGACGCTGGTCGCCACAGCCGCGACCGGCACGGCGCTCGCCGCGCCCTTGAGAAAGACGCGGCGGCTATGCTTGCTTCGACGATCGACTTCTCTCATGGTGTTCCTCCGTGGATTTGATTTTGTTGTGTTTAGTTGAAACGTCCGCCCCTCTGGATCATTTCGATCTTGTAGCCATCGGGATCACTGACGAAGAAGAAGCGCGCCAGCGTCCTGCCGTTGTGCTTGAAGTCGCGCAGCGGCCCCGGCGCGAGCTTCTCGCGCTCGAAGCGGGCATGTTCGGCATCGAGGTCCTCGACCACCACGGCGAGGTGGCCGTAGCCGTCGCCGAGCGCATACGCTTCCTTGCGATCGAAATTGACCGTCAGCTCAACCTCGAAAGGGGATGACGGGTGACGCAGATAGATCAGGGCAAAGTCCGCGAATTTCAGATGGTCGGCGACCTCCAGGCCAAAGGCGCGCCTGTAAAAGTCGAGCGAGCGTGTCGCGTCGAGCACGCGGATCATGGAATGGACTGGCTTTGCCATTCAGTTCTGCTCCCTCAGAAAGGCGATGATGGCGGCACGCGTCTCCGGCTTCGCCTGCCGGTAGACCATGACCACGCCGGGAATGACGGCTTGCGGATTGGTCAGCCAAGCGTCGAGCTTTGTCTCGTCCCAGGCAAAGTCGGCCTTCGCGAGGTTCTCCGAATAGCGAAACCCAGCGACCTTGCCGGCCGTTCGTCCCACGATCTTGACCAGCGGCGGACCCTGCCGCACCGGTTCTGACAGGTTGGTGGTGTGGCACACCGCGCATTGCTGCTTGAACAGTGTTGCGCCATCCGGCGGCTTTGCAGCCGGCAGGGGCATCTGCGCCTCGGCCACCCGCACCGTCGCGGTGCACAATCCCAGCACGATCCCGCGCATTGTCAAAAGCCCGCCCATCCACGTCAATCAGCGTGCGCAAATTCTAGGCGCTGCAAAACATGCGGTGGTAGTAGCGGGCTGTTTCGCTGCGTGCGGAGATGCGCGCGGGCCGCGTTGTTCCGCGCTGCCGCATATGCGGAGGACAATTCCGCGAAACCGCCGTCAAATCCCTAAACGATCACCACACGAGGCAGATTGCATCGCGGTCGCGCCGTTCGAGCACTTAACGCGATGGACTGGTTTGGCTCAGGCGGACGGCGCATCAGGCCGCCGAACCGATCATCGCGAAAATCCAGGAGAAATGGATGAAGTTGGTGAAGACCTCTGTGATCGCATGCGCCGTCTCGGCCCTGATTGCGACGCCCGTTCTCGCGCAGGGTACGTCGTCTGGCGCCAAGCCTGGCGGCACCGTGCAAAGCAAACCCATGCAAGGCAGCACGATGGGCAGCGGCGACGAGGAGATGAGCGCCCAGCCGGGCGCGGCGGGCGAGACGACGGGCATGAAGCCGACGAAGGGCACCAGGGGCACGGTTGGCACCGCGGGCAGTGCTGCGCACAAAGGGACCGCCGACGATTCCGTGACAGGCGGTGCAGCCACGGGCAAGCGGTACTAGCCAATGGAGTGAAACGGCAGAACTCCGGTCGCCCTGCGGCCGGAGTTCTTTTGCTGTGTCTGCTAGTCGTCGAAACCGCGCCCGCGCTTCGACTTGATGTCGCTGCGGCGCTTCTTGCCCTCGAGCCGGCGCTGCTTGGAGCCAAAGGTCGGCTTTGTCGCGCGCCGCGGCTTCGGCCGGATCATGGCTTCGCCGAGCATCTCCGTAAGGCGATCGATGGCGTCCTGGCGGTTACGTTCCTGGGTGCGGAAGCGCTGGGCGTGGATCACGATCACGCCGTCCTTGGTCATGCGCTGGCCCGCGATCCGGACAAGCCGAATCATTGCATCCTCCGGAATGGTCAGCTTGCGCGTGTCGAAGCGCAGCTGCGCCGCGGTCGAGACCTTGTTGACGTTCTGACCGCCCGGGCCGGAGGCGCGGACAAAGATGATCTCGATGTCGTCCTCGTCGATGACGAGATCGCGGGATATCCGCAGCATGGTGGCACCATCCGTGATGTCCGGACATATCGCGGACGTCTAGGTTCGGCAATGGTGCATCATCGGAAACGCAAATGGCCGGGCGAGCCCGGCCATTTCAGGAGATGTAGCGCAGGAAACTTGGCGGACGTCAGTTCGACTTCGTCGCCGGTGCTGCCGCCGGCTGCGCCGCGGCCTGAGGGGCGCGGCCGACGACAACGGTCAGGAGTCCCTGGCCCCAAAGGCGCTTGGCGGCTGCCTTGGCGTCGTCCATGGTGACCGCATCGACGACGCCGTTGCGCTTCTCGATGTAGTCGATCGGCAGCTTGTCCTGCTGGTACTGCAGCAGTGCCTGCGCGAGCTTCGAGGAGGTGTCCAGCGCCAGCATCTGCGAGCCCTTCAGATAGGACTTGGCCTCGTCGAGCTCCTTCTGGGTCGGGCCCTCCTCGGCGATGCGTCGCACTTCCTTCTCGATGGCGTCGATGGTGTCGCCGGCACGGTCGGCCCGGGTACCGGTATTGCCAATGAAAACCGCCGAATGCTCCATCCAGAGCAGCGATTCGAACACCGAATAGGCCAGCCCGCGCTTCTCGCGCACCTCGCGATAGAGCCGCGAGGACAATCCGCCGCCGCCGAGGATGTGGTTGACGACGTAGGCCGCCATGAAGTTGGGATCGCTGCGCTTCACCCCGGGGCCGCCGAAGGTGATCACGGTCTGGGGAACGTCGAGCGTCACGAAGGCGCGTTGCGGCGGCTTGGCCGGCTCGACGTCGGGGACCGGCACGAGATTGGCCTTGGCGGGCAGGCTGCCAAACGTGTGGTCGAGCAGCTTGCCGAGCGTATCGGCATCCACGTCGCCAACCACTGCAATCTTCAGCGTGTCCTTGGCGAGCACGCGGCCGACATAATCCTTCATGTCGGCGACCGTGATGGTCGGAACGCTGTCGAGGTTGCCGTTGGACTGCCGACCGTAGGGATGATCGCCGAAGGCGAGCTCCAGGAATTTGCGGCTCGCCAGCGAGGTCGGGTTGGTGGTCTCGCGGCGCAGGCCCGAGATCACCTGCGAGCGGATGCGCTCGACATCGGCGGTTTCGAAATGCGGCGAGGTCAGCGCGCTTCGCAGCAGGTCGAAGGCCTCGTCCTTGTTGTCGCGCAGCATGCGCAGGCTGCCGCGGAAGGTGTCGCGGGTGGCGCTGAAGGAGAGCTCGATGGCGCGGCGGTCGAGCCGCTCATGGAAGGTCTTGGAGTCGAGGTCGCCGGAGCCTTCGTCGAGGAGATCGCCGACCAGATTGGCGACGCCCGACTTGTCCTTGGGATCCTGTGCCGAGCCGCCGGCAAAGGAATATTCCATGGCGATCAGCGGCACGGTCGCATCCTGCACGAACCAGGCCTCGATGCCGCCCGGCGAGGTCAGATGCTGGATCTTTGCTGCCGCCTGCGACGGCGAGACGGTAGCAAGCGCGAGTGCCGCGCCGGTGACGAGGGAGAATGAGACACGTCGAAGGAAGGGATAGGTCACGAACGCTTCTCCTCGCGCTTGGCGGCGCCGGTGTCCTTGATCAGATAGCCCGTCACCGAGCGCTTCTTCTCGAGCCATTTCTGCGCGACCGTGCGGACCTGCTCGGCGGTGACCGCGCGGATGCGATCTGGCCAGCTCCGGATGTCTTCGATCGACAGGCCCGTGGTCAATGCGCCGCCATACCAGCGCGCCAGCACCGCCTGGTTGTCCTGGGCGTAGATCGCCTCGGCGATGAGCTGGGTCTTGACCCGCTCGAGATCCTCGGCACGGATCGGATTCTGCGCGATGTCGGCGATGACGCCGTCGACCACCTGCTCGACCTCGGCGAAGCTGACCCCGGATCTGGGCGAAGCCGAGATCGCGAACTGGGTCGGGTCGAGCGAGATGCTCGAATAGCTGGCGCTGGCGGAGACCGCGAGCGGCTTGTCGACCACAAGTGCGCGGTAGAGATAGGAATTGTTGCCGCTGCCCATCAACTGCGCGAGTACGTCGAGGGCCGCGCTTTCGCCGGCCGCGGCCGTCGTGGCCGAGGGCACCAGATAATAGCGCCGCAGGCTGGGCTGCTCGACGCGCGGATCCGACAGCGTGACGGTGCGCGGTGCGGCCGGCTCCGGCTCCTGCGGACGGACACGCTGTGCAGGGATCGCAGGCTGGGCGGGGATCGGGCCGAAATTACGCTCGACCAGCGGGCGGATGTCGGCGGGCTCGACGTCGCCGGCGATCACCAGGATCGCGTTGTTCGGCGCATAGAAGCGGCGGTAGAAGGCGAGCGCATCCTCGCGATCGAGCTTCTCGATCTCCTGGTGCCAGCCGATCACCGGTCGGCCGTAGGGATGGTTGAGATAGAGCGCGGCCATGATCTGCTCGTTCAGCCGCGCGTCCGGATTGTTGGCGACGCGCATGTTGTATTCTTCGAGCACGACGTCGCGCTCGGGCAACACGTTCTCGTCCTTGAGGATCAGGCCGGTCATACGGTCGGCCTCGAATTCCATCATGGTCGGCAACTGCTCTTTCGGCACCCGCTGGTAATAGTTGGTGTAGTCCACCGAGGTCGAAGCGTTCTCGTTGCCGCCGACGCGGAGCACGGTCTGGGAGAATTCGCCGACCGGATGCTTCGATGTGCCCTTGAACATCAGGTGCTCGAGAAAGTGCGCGAGCCCGGACTTGCCCGGCGTCTCATCCGCCGAGCCGACCTTGTACCAGATCATTTCCGTGACGACGGGCGTGCGGTGGTCCGGAATCACCACGACCTGCATGCCGTTTCCGAGCGTGAAGCTGGCGGGTGGAGCCGATGTCACCGTGGTCTGCGCAAGCGATGCGCCGGCCGTGAGGACACTCGTCGAAAGCAGCGCGGCAAGGAGGCGGGCAGCCGATCGGTAAGAGGACATCATGATCCTTATGAAAGGCCGAGCCCGGATGTCCGGCTCGGAGGCACGGCATGGTACACCGTGCGGCAAACGCTTCGCGTCACGAAGCAGAGAACTCAACTCGGGCGCAAGTTACTGATAAGCAATCAAAGACCGCGTCCGGCGCGCACGAGCCGCTGGCGCGGGACCGCGTCTGTCGGGAATGTCGCAAAGGGACAGGAGGCTATTGTTCCTTGTCCTTGCCGGACATGATGTCGAAATAGGTCCGCCGTGTCTTGTCCTCTCCGGCGCCATAGGCGTAGCTCGGCGACGGCGTCTGGTAGCCCGGCGGCGGCTCGACCAGCGACTGGCGCGGCGGCTCGGTCGTGAATTGCTTGGCCTCGCCTTTGTTGTTCGACATCATGCCCCACAGACCGCCGGTGAAACCGAGCTGGGCCGGGCTGAGCGACGGATTGCCGTTGGTGCCCGGCTGAATAGGATCATTGCTCGTGCGCTCGGGTGCGGCTGTTCTGCCGACCTCCATCTCGGCGGGCGACAACGCCCGGCCTGCCTGCCAGCTCTCGGTGGCCTTGACGGCCTTCTTCCGCTGCGCGATGGCCTCCTTGCGGCGTCTCTCGTCAGGGTCCTTCGGCCAGTTCGGTGCGTTCTTGGCTTCAACGCCGGCGGGTGGCGGCAGGTCGAGCTTGGGCGGCACCACCAGCGGCGACCGCTCGCGGTATTCGATACCCTTCTTCTCCATGCTCTTGGCGCCGATGCCCGACATCAGATTGTCGATGAGCTTCTCTTCGAAGGTCATGTCGTCGTCGTCCTCGCCGTCGTCACCGGCGCGGGCGGCGCCAGCCGACATGACGAGACCGATGCCGAGCGCGACAGCGGACAATTTCAACGCCCGCCAGAACCCCTGCCGGGGGTCTTCAACCATCGAACCGCTGGTCTTCGAGCTGCGCATCACTGTACCTGTTCCAAAATGTGGCAGTTTGCCGCTCTCGCGCGGCATAATC
>NZ_JADPJG010000004.1:205529-273165 GCF_023073335.1 Bradyrhizobium sp. 21 | reverse complement strand
CCTGCCGGTCCGTATCGGCCGGGATCAGGGCGCTTTTGCGGCGGGTACCCCCAGGAAGGAATCATACAATAGCGCCGCCACACCAGCAACGATGGCCACGTCCGCAAGGTTGAACACGTACCAATTATAGGTATTTCCGCCGATATTGATGTGAAACAGGGCGAAATCGACCACCGCGCCATAGGCGAGGCGGTCGATGCCGTTGCCGATGGCGCCGCCAATGATCAGGCCGAGCGCGATGGTTGCCAGCAGGGTGTGGGAGCGGGCCATCCAGATCGCCAGCGCAACCACCGCGAGGACCTTCACGGCCATCAGCGCCATTTGCGCAGCCTGACCGTCGTTCTGGAGCCAGCCGAAGCTGATGCCGATGTTCCAGGCCAGCACCAGGTCGAAGAACGGGGTCACCTCGACCGCGCCGCGACGGGCGAGGTCGAACACGTTCAGCAGCCAGAGCTTTGAGGCCTGGTCGGCCACGAGCGTGACCAGGGCCGCGAGGATGCCGGCACGGAGCGGGGTCATGGGCAGGCGGCCACAACACGCTCCGTCGTCGTCCTGGCGAAAGCCAGGACCCATACGCCGAGGCGGTCGTTGTTTGAAAGACTTGTGGTCATCAGCCTTCGGCGCAATTGGCGGCGGTGGTTATGGGGCCTGGCTTTCGTCAGGACGACGGTGAGACCTAGATGCTGACCCCCAGCGCCTTCCATTCGCGCAGCGCCTGGGCATCTCGCGGGGTGACGTCAGGATATTCGGGGTCTTCACCCACCATCGGCGAAATCTTCCAGGAACGGGCGCATTTGGTGCCGACCGCCTTCTCCACCACGACTGCGACGCCTGGAACGGCATCGAGACGGAATGCGGAAGCCGGCGCCTCGCCCTCGCGCACCTCGTAGTTCGAGGTGATGCAGATCTCGGCGAGGTCGGTGTCGAACAGCGTCGCCAGCACGTCGCGGTCGGCGACATAGATGACCGGCGATGCCTCCAGCGACGAGCCGATGTTCTTGGCGGCGCGTTCGAGCTCCAGCGCACCGGTAACGACGCGGCGGACGTTGCGGATCGTCTCCCACTTCGCGGCGAGCTTGTCGTCGCGGAGCTGCTCGATATCCGTGGGGAACAGGGTCAAATGAACCGACGGCTCCGCCTGCGGCCGGTACATCCGCCAGGCCTCGTCGGTCGTGAAGCTCAGGATCGGTGCGAGCCACTTCAGGAGGGCATCGCACAAGAGGTCGATCGTGGTCAGCGCGGCCTTGCGCGCCGGCGAGGACGGCGGATCGCAATACAGCGTGTCCTTGCGGATATCGAAGTAGAACGCCGACAGCTCCGAGTTCATGAAGGCCGCGAGGCTTGCCACGACGGTCTTGTAGTCGAAGGCGGCATAGGCCTTGCGAACGGTTTCGGCATGGCCGGCCAATTCGTGCAGCATCAGCCGCTCGAGCTCGGGCATCTCGGCATAAGCGACCTTCTCGCTCGCCTTGAAGTGATGCAGCGTGCCGAGCATCCAGCGCATTGTGTTGCGCAGCTTGCGATAGGTCTCGATGGTGTTCTTCAGGATCTCCGGGCCGATGCGCTGGTCGTCGGCATAGTCGGTGGCGCAAACCCACAGGCGCAGGATATCCGCGCCCGAATCCTTGATCACCTTCTGCGGCTCGACGGTGTTGCCGATCGACTTCGACATCTTGCGGCCGTTCTCGTCGAGCGTGAAGCCGTGGGTGAGCACGATGTCGTACGGCGCGCGGCCCCGCGTGCCCGCGCTCTCCAGCAGCGAGGAATGAAACCAGCCGCGGTGCTGGTCGCTGCCTTCGAGGTACATCACGGTGTCGCTGCCACCGTCGATCTTGCGGACGATGTTGCCGAGCTGCGGGAAGTTCTGCCGATCCTCGAGCACGAAGGCGTGCGTGGAGCCGGAATCGAACCAGACGTCGCAGATGTCGTCGACCTTCTTCCAGTCTTCGCTCGCACGCGACCCCAGGAAGCGCTCGCGGGCGCCGTCCATGTACCAGGCGTCGGCGCCTTCCTCCATGAAGGCCTCGGCGATGCGCTGGTTGACGATCTCGTCCTGCAGGATCTCGGCCGAGCCGTCGCTCGTCTCGCGCACGAACACGGCGATCGGCACGCCCCAGGCGCGCTGGCGCGAGATCACCCAGTCCGGACGATTGGCGATCATCCCGTTGATGCGGTTCTCGCCCGAGGGCGGCACCCATTGCGTGACCGAGATCGCCTGCAGCGCGCGGGCGCGCAGCGTGTCGCCCTTCTTCGCATGGCCATCCTCGCTGATGTCCTTGTCCATCGCGATGAACCATTGCGGCGTGTTGCGGAAGATCACCGGCTTCTTCGAGCGCCAGGAATGCGGGTATTGGTGCTTGAGGCGGCCGCGCGCCAGGAGCTTGCCGGCCTCGATCAGCGCCTTGATCACGGCCTCGTTGGCATCGCCCTTCTCGCCCTTGTCGTTGAGCACGCGCTTGCCGGTGAAGCCCGGGGCCTGCGCGGTGTAGGCGCCGTTCTCGTCGACGGTGTAGGGGATCGCGGTCGAGATGCCGCGCGCATCGAGCTCGCGGGTGTTGGCCATCCAGACGTCGAAATCCTCGCGGCCGTGGCTCGGCGCGGTGTGCACAAAGCCGGTGCCGGTATCGTCGGTGACATGCTCGCCGGCGAGCAGCGGTACGATGAACTCGTAACCGCCACTGAAGCCGCGCAAGGGATGGGCGCACTCCACGGCGTCCAGCGTGTCGCCGGGAATGTCGCGCACCTTCTCGTAAGACGTGACGCGCGCCTGCTTGAACACCTCTGCGGCGAGCGCATCGGCCAGGATCAGGAGATCGCCGGTCTTGGCCCAATTGTCCGCGGCTGCGTCCGTGACCTTGTAGAGGCCATAGGCGATCTTCGGCGAGAAGGAGATCGCGCGGTTGCCGGGCAGCGTCCAGGGCGTGGTGGTCCAGATCACGACGCAGGAGGAAGCAAGCGCGCCATGCGCGGGCGAGGTGACCGGGAATTTCACCCAGACCATGTCGGAGGTGTAGTCCTCGTACTCGACCTCGGCCTCGGCGAGCGCGGTCTTCTCGACCACGCTCCACATCACCGGCTTGGAGCCGCGATACAGCGTCCCGTTGGCGGCAAACTTCATCAGCTCGCGGGCGATCTGCGCTTCGGCGGGATAGCTCATCGTCTGATAGGGATGATCCCAGTCGCCGATGATGCCGAGGCGCTTGAACTCCTCGCGCTGCACGTTGATCCAGTGCGTGGCATAGGCACGGCACTCTTTCCGGAATGCCACCATCGCGGCGGAGTCGCGGAAATCGGGCTTCTGCTTGCCCTTGGAGCGGTAGTTCTCCTCCTCGATCTTCCATTCGATCGGCAGGCCGTGGCAGTCCCAGCCGGGCACGTAATTGGAGTCGAAACCGAGCATCTGCTGGCTCTTGGTCACGACGTCCTTGAGGATCTTGTTCAGCGCGTGCCCGATATGGATGTTGCCGTTGGCGTAGGGCGGGCCGTCATGCAGCACAAATTTGGCGCGGCCCCGGGCTTCCTGGCGCAACTTGTCGTAGAGGCCGATGTCGTTCCAGTATTTCAGCAGCTCCGGCTCGCGCTGCGGCAGGCCGGCGCGCATCGGGAAATCGGTCTGCGGCAGGAAGAGGGTTTTCGAATAGTCCTTGGCGTCGGATTTTTGGGCGTCGGACTTTTGCGGCTTTTCGGACATGGGGCTGACTGGCTCGGAAGGGCGCGGGAACGGATGGCGATGCGGAATCGCGGGGTGAAACGACGACATCCCGGTCTTGCGCCGAGCCAAAAGGCTCAGGCGGAAGCCGGGCCGCTAATCCTTATGATGCGCCGCGCAAACATGGGCTCTCCATAGCAGGGGGCTAAGGGAAGCGCAAAAGGTTCGGCGGCCCGGTTTTCGGCCTCAGCCGATCGTTCCCAACCGCGGAAACGCGTCCGGGGCGGCGGCCAGCATGGCGCGGGCGCGGGCGGAATCGTCGTCCATTTGGCGGATCAGGGGCTCCAGGCTGTCGAATTTCAGCTCCTCGCGGATGAAGCCGACGAAGGCGCAGTCGAGCATCTCGCCGTAAAGGTCGCCCTTGAAGTCGAACAGGAAGATTTCCAGCAGCGGCGCGCCATTATCAAAGGTCGGGCGGCGTCCGAAGCTGGCCACGCCGTCGAGGCGCTCGGCGCCGCGGCCGACCCGTACCGCATAGATGCCGTGCTTGAGGCCGCAATTGGCGTCGAGCCGGATGTTGGCGGTGGGATAGCCGAGGTTGCGGCCGCGCTTCTCGCCATGAATGACCTCACCGGTGATGAACCAGGGGGCACTCAGCATGGTGGTGGCCTCGTCGAGTTGGCCTTCGGCGAGTGCGATCCGGATCGCGCTGGAGGATACCGGCCGCTCGTCGATATCGACATGCGGCTGCACGTCGACCTCGATGCCGAGCCGGGGCGCCTCGTTGACCAGCAGGCTCGGCGAGCCGACGCGACCTTTGCCGAAATGGAAGTCGTAGCCGACGGCGATGCCGCTGACGCCCAGGCGTCCGATCAGCTCATGGTGAATGAAATCTTGCGCACTGGTCCCGGCGCGGGCCTTGTCGAAGGTCATGACCACGGCGCCGGCAAGCCCGGTGCCGGCCAAAAGCCGCAGCTTGGCCCGCTCGTCCGTCAGGCGAAATTGCGGGGTGTTGGGGCTGAAAAACCGCCGCGGATGCGGTTCGAAGGTGAGTGCCAACGCAGGGCGGCCATGCGTTCGGCCCATTTCCAGGGCCGCAGCGATGACGGCGCGATGGCCGAGATGAACGCCGTCGAAATTGCCCATGGCAACGACGGCGCCCGTTGGGATCACGGAGACCGGCGTGGTGTCGCGGATAACGGTAAAAGGCGGGGCCATCAGGGGAATTTCTCGAGCCGGCGGGACCGGCCGGGACCGTGGCGCGACCGGCCGGATGAAGTCAAGCGGGAGGGGGCGGCCGCATCGAATGCGATTTCAGTCCATCGGGGGTGTCCCCAGTTAACGCGCTGTTTAACGCCTTGGTGTTAGTCCTTGAGCGTGGAACCGCCGAGCTCCGGCCTGGCAGGTCCGATCGTAATATTTCCTGGTTTGCGTTGGGGGAGTCGAGATGGCGGTTGATTTGTCGATGTCGGTTCTGGTGGTGGACGACTACAGCACCATGATCCGTATCATCAGGAACCTCCTGAAGCAGCTTGGCTTCGAGAATATTGATGATGCCAGCGACGGTTCGGCAGCGCTGAACAAGATGCGCGGCAAGAAGTACGGGCTCGTGATTTCCGACTGGAACATGGAGCCGATGACGGGCTACGACCTGTTGCGTGAAGTGCGCGCGGATCCGAACCTCGCCACCACGCCCTTCATCATGATCACCGCCGAATCGAAGACCGAGAACGTGATCGCGGCCAAGAAGGCCGGCGTGAACAACTACATCGTCAAGCCGTTCAACGCGGCGACGCTGAAGACCAAGATCGAGGCGGTCTTCCCGGACATGGCGAGCGCGTAAGGCGCGATCGAAGCCATCAGTTGAATTCGGAAGGCCCGGGCGGTTGTCCCGGGCTTTCTGTGTTCGATGCTCCACGTCAATCCGGAATGACGATCAGCTCACTACCACTTCAGTTCGCGCATCAGCGCCTTTGGCGGATGGCCGAACAATTCCAGCACGGAGGCCGGGTCGAGCTGGTCGAGACCCTCGAACTCCTCGGCATGGATGCCACGGGTCACGAACAGGCAATCGATGCCGAATTCGCGCGCGCCGGTGAGGTCGGTCCGGACGGAATCGCCGATCGCGAGCACCTTTTTGCGATCGATCTGGTGGCCCTGGCGTTCGCCGGCGAGCGCCATCGCGCGCTCGTAGATCGGCCGGTGCGGCTTGCCGTAGAAGATCACCTCGCCGCCGAGCTCGCGATAGAGCTCCGCGATCGCGCCGGCGCAATAGATCAGCCGGTCGCCGCGTTCCACCACGATGTCGGGGTTGGCACAGACCAGCGTCAGCTTGCGCTCGCGCGCCTTCAGCATCATGCCGCGATAGTCTTCCGCCGTCTCGGTCTCGTCGTCGTAGAGGCCGGTGCAGACGATGTAATCTGCCTCCTCCAGCGGCGCGGTCACCGCATCGAGGCCGCGATAGATCGAGTTGTCGCGCTCGGGGCCGAGCCAGAACATCTTGCGGCCGGGATGCTCGGCGACATAGAGCCTCGTCAGGTCGCCCGAGGACACGATCGCGTCATAGGTCTCGTCGGCAACGCCGAGCTTGCGCAATTGCCGCTGCACGGAGTCTGCCGGGCGCGGTGCGTTGGTGATCAGGATCACCGTACCGCCGCGGCTGCGATAGGTGTGCAGCGCCTCGCAGGCTTCGGGAAAGGATTCGAGGCCGTTATGGACCACGCCCCAGATGTCGCTCAGCACGACGTCCACGCCACCCACGAGGTCGCGCAGGCTTTCGGCGAAATGCAGCGTGGTCATGATGCGCGCGGCCGATCAGATGCGGCGCGCGAGCGCCGCGTTGCCGGTGACGCGTTGGGCCGGAGGTGCGGCTGACGTCGCGCCAGATGTAGCGCCTTGGCTGGGGGAAGCGGAGCCATTGGATCCCTGAATATCCTGCGCCTGGTTCGGCGAGGCCCCGCCGGTAGCAGATGCCCCATCCGGCCGCAATGGTCGGGGCGGCGCGAAAAGAAACCCCTGGCCGAACCGCACGTCATAGTCGAGCAGGTCGATCACGGCACGCTCGCCCTCGATCCGCTCGGCGATCAGGTCGATGCCGAAGCGGCCGAGCAGGTCGGAGAGGTCGGAGGGATGGATGTCCGAGGCCGAAGCCTGCATCGGGTCGAGCAGCAGCGTCGCCGGCACCTTGATGAAGCGCACGCCGCGGTCGGCCAGCTCGCGCGGCTCGATGCGCAAATCCGTGACATGGTCGATCGAGAAGCGGAAGCCGCGCTGGGCGAGCGCGGCGAGGTTCTCGGTCTCCGCCGGGCCGAGATTGCGGAAGGTCGATTGCTTGAATTCCAGCACCAGCGAGGGCGCCAGCGCCCGATTGGCTTCGAGGAAGTCGAGATATTGCGCGAAGGTCGTGGAATTGCCGAGCGTGGACGCCGCGACGTTGCAGAACACGCCGACATCCTTGTTGCGCACCATCAGGCGCCGCAGCACCTGCACACAGCGCAGCATCACCATGTTGTCGATGCGCCCGATCAGGCCGGAGGCCTCAGCGATGCTGATGAACTCCTCGGCCGCGACCAGCTGGTCACGCTCGTCGCGCAGGCGCGTCACGGCTTCGTAGAAGCGGACCTTGCGCTGCGGCAGCGTCACCATCGGCTGGAGGAAGATGTCGATGCGGTTCTCGTCGATCGCGTTGCGCAGCGTCGCCAGCAATTGGGTCTGGTTGCGGCCGTTGGCCGTCTGAACCGGATTGCCGGTCTGGGACTGGATCACTGGAGGTGCTGCCGGCCGGGGCGGCGGCGCAGGAACCGGGGGAGGGGCAGCCGGCCGCTCCTCGAACGGCGCCATCAGGTCGAGCGGCGGTTGCGGCTCCAGCCTCGCGACGGGAACGGGAGCCGGCGCGTTGCCGGCCAACAGATCCTCATGGGCCGAGACGGTGGTGGCGAGCTGTCGGACCAATCCACCGAGCTCGTTGATCTCTCCGACCACCGACTGGACACGGTCGGAGTTGGTCGAATTGGCGGAGGCGATGCGTCCCTCGATCGCGGCAAGCCGGCGGCCGAACTCGGCCACCTGGCGAGCGAGGTCGGCGGTGCCGCGCGAAAGGTCAGCGATCTGGCCGCCGACGTCGCTGCGGTCGCGCAGCCGCATCGACACGGCGTTGTAGAGGATCAGGAAGGTCAGCGCGGTCAGCGCCACGATCGCGGATTCGGTGCCGGTGATGCCGGCGACGGCGTAGAGCACGAGCCCGAGCGATGCCGCGACCAGAACCATGCAGATGGCGATGAAGATCGTCGAAATGCGAATCATGCCGCGCGTTAAGCCTCAAGAGCTGACTGCCTCACCGGGAAAACACGGGGGGCATTTCGAACCCGTCCCGCCCCCATGCTCGCCCAAGCGGCATGACCCTAACATCATTGTTGATTCGAGGGGATAGCGGCCTGTCGCAGAGTCAAGATGGCGCGGTGGCGCCGACCGTGTCGGCCGAGACGGCCTGGCGGGTGCCGAGCGGCTTCGGCGGCCCAGTGGTCGTGTCGCGCAGGGTCTGCCGTTCGATCTCCGAATTCAGCTCGGCCCCGAACATGATGACAATGGCCGACATCCACATCCACGTCATCAGGCCGATCGCCGCGCCGAGCGAACCGTAGGTCGCGTTGTAATTGGCGAATTTGGACAGATACCAGGACAACAAGGCAGAGCCCGCGATCCAGAGGATCGCGGCCGTCACCGCGCCGAGGCTCAGCCATTGCCAGCGGGGGGCATCGCGACTGGGCGCGAAGCGGTAGAGGGTGGCCAGCGCCGCGAGCAGGATCAGGAACAGCACCGGCCATCGGGCGAGTGCCACGATCAGCTTGCTTTCAGGCGCCATGCCGAGGTGATTGAGCGCGAGCGGGAAGGCGACGACGGCACCCACCATCACCAGCAGCGCTACGATGCCGCCGACTGTAAAGGCCAGCGACACCATGTTCAGCTTGATGAAGCTGCGCTTCTCGCGCTCCTCGTAGGCGACGTTGAGCGCATCGAAGATCGCCTTTACGCCGGCATTGGCGCTCCAGATCGCGAGCACGAGTCCGAACAGGAAGGTGACCCCCAGGGTCCCGCTGCCATTCGACACGACGCGGGCGACCTGGTCTTGGACGATCTGGAACGAGCCTTCGGGCATCATCGCCGCGAGCGTCTGGAGATTTTTGCTGATGGTAGAGGGATCGGCGAACAGGCCGTAGGATGAGACGAGCGCGGTCACGGCCGGAAAGATCGCGAGCAGGCCGAAGAAAACGACGCCGCCGGCGGTCGCGAGCAGACGGTCGTCGTCGATGCGCTGATAGGTGCGCCAGAAAATATCCTTCCAGCCAGCCCAGGGGATCGTGAACGGGCTTTTCGCGCGGCGGCCGCGGCCTGGCTGCGCAGCTGCGCCTGTCGGGCTGGTTTCCGGCGAATTCCCCTCGCTGTTGCGATGGTCTTGCGGTGGCCCGGCGCGGACAAAGCCGGATTCCTGAAAGTAGCGTTCGGCGGTCAGCACGAAGACGGCCGTCGCGGCGACCAACAGCCAACTATCGAACTGCTCGGAGTCCCGCGCTGGCATTCAGGCGCCCAATCTTTGACCGTGACGCCTTCGGCGCGCCGCCGTGAACCCCACCAAGCCGACGGCTGCGAGCATCAGTCCGAGTTGCACGGGCCGGTTAGTCCGAGCCGGCAAAGAATTGCCGCCATGGCCGCGTTCGCCGGGTGCGAGCGGTGCCAGCGGAATCGTCGTCGCGACCTCCTTCAGCGCCTGCTTGACCGTTCCGCGCGGGATCCGCGGGGTGGCGATCGCGACGCGCATACGGCTGGCAAGCGGCACGATCGGCCTGTCACGACGCTTCATCTGAGCGAGAGCGACCCCGGCACAGGACGCGGCCAGCACCAGGAGCACGGCCGCGACGGCACCAAAACCCCAGAATTGACCGTGGGTAATTGCGATCCAGCGATACAGGGCGATCAGGCCGACGAAGAAGGTTGCAACCAGGAACAGCCCGGCCACCGCGAACAGTCCTGCCGCGACCGCGTAGGACGTCGCGCGGCCCGTGGCCTGGTTGGTGCGGTCACGCAGATAGGACTGGGCGGCGCGCTTGAGATGGTTGAGCTTGAGCGCCATGCCGGCGCGCAGCAATTCGCCCGATGGCGCGAGCATGCGGATATCCTCCAAGAGCGAGACATTCGTCGAGGATGAACGTGGCGGTATTTGACTTGTTCCGACGCGGCGTGCCCGTCGTGACGGGTCAGCCGAGATCGCCGGCCGCGATCCAGAACACCTCGCCCTCGGAGTCCTCGGTGTCGAGCCAGAGCAGCGGCAATTCCGGAAAGGCCTCGTCGACCAATTCGCGGCCGCGGCCGATCTCGCAGATCAGTCCGCCGTCCGGCGCCAAGTGGTCGGGCGCATCGCGCAGGATCCGGCGGACCACGTCGAGACCGTCGGCGCCGCCGTCGAAGGCGAGCTTCGGCTCTGCCCGGCACTCCGGCGGTAGCGCCGCCATGCCTTCCGCATCGACGTAAGGCGGGTTGGTGATGATCAAGTCGTATTTGGTGTCACCGAGCGGGGCGAACAGGTCGCCGCGATGCAGGCTGATCCGGTCATCGAGCCCGTATTCGCCGACATTTCGTCTGGCGACTTCGACCGCGCCCTTCGAGACGTCGACGGCGTCTATCGTGGCGTTCGGGAAATGATGCGCCGCGAGGATCGCGAGGCATCCCGATCCCGTGCAGAGATCGAGCACCCGTTCGACGGCCGTGGGGTCGTCGATCAGCGAGCCCGCCTCGCCGTCACCGCCGAAATGCGACTCCAGCAGCTCGCCGATGAAGGAGCGCGGAACGATGACGCGCTCGTCGACATAGAAGGGCAGGCCGCGCATGTAGATCTTGTTGACGAGATAGGCGGCCGGTTTGCGCGTGGTGACGCGCTGGTGGATGAGATCGACGATGGTCTTGCCCTCGGCGGCCGTAGCGCGCGCGTTGGCAAAAATCTCGAACTGTTCCGGATGCAAATGCAGGGCTTCACAGACCAGGAAGGCTGCTTCCGCGACCGGGTCGGTCGTGCCATGGGCAAAGGAGAGCTTGGCCTCATTGAAGCGGCTCACCGCATAGCGGACGAAATCGACCAGCGTGAGAAGCTCGCCGCGGCTCACTTTCGCGAGCTTTGGCGCGGCGCGGCCGCGCACGGTCTTTTTGGATGTTGTTGCCATCAGCGGCGGGTCCAGCGTGCGGCGGCTTCCTCGTCGCGGGCCTGGGCCTCGACCCAGCCGGTGCCGGTGGCGCTCTCTTCCTTCTTCCAGAACGGCGCGCTGTTCTTGAGATAATCCATCAGGAACTCGGCTGCCTGGAACGCCGCCTGGCGGTGCTGCGAGGCGGTCAGCACCAGCACGATGTTCTGGCCGGGCATGAAGCGGCCGACGCGATGGATCACCGTGACGCCGTTCAGCGGCCAGCGCGAAATGGCTTCGACGGCGTGACGCCTGATCTCTTCCTCCGCCATGCCGGGATAATGTTCGAGCGTGAGCGCGGCGATCTTCGCGCTGTCCTCATCGGCGCGGCAGATGCCGGAGAAGCTCACGACCGCGCCGATGTCGGTGCGGCTCCCGGTCAGGACCGCGATCTCGCGCGCGATGTCGAAATCGTCCGGCTGGATGCGGATGGTGACGGGGCAGCTCATGCTCTTCCCGCTCGGACGGTGCCACACCTCTCCCATAGGGAGAGGTCGCGCCGAAGGCGCGGGTGAGGGGATCCGCTCTCTCGTGAGACCTGTGCCCCCTCACCCGGATCGCTTACGCGATCCGACCTCTCCCCGACGGGGAGAGGTGAGGCGACACCGTACGCTGGTCTGTTCGAGAACATGGCCTAGCCGCCGGTCATCGGCGGGAAGAACGCGATCTCGCGGGCGCCTGCGATCGTGGCGTCCGCTTTGACGTGGGCATGGTCGATCGCGGCGCGGATCACCTTCGGCTTCTCGAAGGCGTGCGCATAAGCTTCGCTTTGGCCGGACAGCCAGGCGATCAGCTCTTCCACGGTAAGCACGGTCGCTGGCGGCTCGATCGTCTCCTCGGCCTTGCCGACGCGTTCGCGCACCCAGGCGAAATACTTCACCTTCATCCCTCATCCTCCTTGATGAGGTGATGGATGCCGGCGCGGAAATAGTCGTAGCCGGTGTACATGGTGAGGATCGCCGAAGCCCAGAGCAGCGCCAGTCCGATCATCGAGACCATGGGCACCACCTCGTCGCCGGCCGGACCAGCCAGCAGGAATCCGATGGCGATGAGCTGAACGGTCGTTTTCCACTTCGCAAGCTTGGTCACGGGCACGCTGACGCGCAGCGCGGCGAGATATTCGCGCAGGCCGGAGACCAGGATCTCGCGGCACAGGATTACGATGGCGGCCCACAGCGACCAGCCGTGAATGATGCCGTCGGCGGCCAGCATCAGAAGGCACGAGGCGACCAGCAGCTTGTCGGCGATCGGATCGAGCATCCGGCCAAATGCCGATTGCTGATTCCAGATCCGCGCGTAATAGCCGTCGAGATAGTCGGTGACCGCGGCCGCGATGAAGATGGCGACCGCGAGCCAGCGCAGCCACAGCGGGCCGTCCATGATCGACTGCGCGTAGATGCACCCGACCACGACCGGGATTGCGGCGATCCGGCCGTAGGTCAGGAGGTTCGGGAGGGACATCGCGCGGCTGGTCGTCCCTCGTGTCGTGGCGATGTTCATTCGTCCTACCAATACCGCTGCAGCCTGAAGGTCAACCGTTCCGCTCCCCAAATGGGGTGCGGGATGCGACGACCATATGACCGCGGCCCCCCTTTAGTTCACCCCGGCTGGGGATGGAAATACTCGAAAATCCTACGAGCGCTCTCGGCGCTGACCCCCGGAACCTTGCCGAGATCGACGATCGAGGCCCGTTCGATCTCCTTCAGAGTTCCGAAATGATGCAGCAAGGCACGTTTGCGTGACGGACCGATCCCCGGAATTTCCTGCAAGCCGGCCTCGCGGATGTCCTTCTTGCGCAGCGTGCGGTGCGAGCCGATGACAAAGCGGTGCGCCTCGTCCCGCAGCCGCTGGATAAAATAGAGCACGGGGTCGCGCGGCTCCAGCTTGATCGCCTCGCGCTCGGGCATGAACAGGGTCTCGCGGCCGGCATCCCGGTCCGGCCCCTTGGCCACAGACATCAGCGCCACCTGGGTCAGGCCGAGATTTGCAAAGATCTCCCTGACAGCGTTGAGCTGGCCGCGGCCGCCGTCGATGATCACGAGATCGGGCCATTGCGGGAAATCGTCGTCCTTGGCCTTGGCCGTACCCTCCTCGGGCGGATTGATGAGGCGCTTGAAGCGGCGCTCCAGCACCTCGCGCATCATCCCGTAATCGTCGCCCGGCGTGAGCCCTTCCGACTTGATGTTGAATTTGCGGTACTGGTTTTTCACAAATCCGTCGGGGCCGGCGACGATCATGGCGCCGACTGCGTTGGTGCCCTGGATGTGACTGTTGTCGTAGACCTCGATGCGCTTGGGCGGATGCGGCAGGCTCAGCGTCGTGGCCATGGCGTCCAGCAGGCGGCTCTGTGTCGCGGTGTCTGCGAGCTTGCGGCCGAGCGCCTCGCGCGCATTGGTCAGCGCGTGGGCGACGAGCTCCTTCTTCTCGCCGCGCTTGGGCGTGGAAACCTCGATTTTGCGGCCGGCCTTGATCGACAGAGCATTGGCGAGCAGCTCGCTCTCCTCGATCTCGTGCGAGAGCAGGATGTTCCTCGGCGGCGGCTTGTCGTCGTAGAACTGGGCGAGGAAGGACCCCAGCACCTCTTCCGGCGTATAGGTCTTCTCCGCGCGCGGGAAATAGGCGCGGTTGCCCCAGTTCTGTCCGGTGCGGAAGAAGAACACCTCGACGCAGGAGAAGCCGCCCTCCTGGTGGATGGCGAACACGTCGGCTTCTTCCACCGTGCGCGGATTGATGCCCTGCTGCGACTGGATCGCAGAGAGCGCAGCGAGGCGGTCGCGGTAGAGCGCGGCGCTCTCGAATTCAAGCTCGCCGGAAGCCTTCTCCATCTCGCCGGCGAGCTCCTGCTTCACCGCCTGGCTCTTGCCGGAGAGGAAATCGCTCGCCTCACGCACCAGCGTCGTATAGCCGGGAAAGTCGATCTCGCGGGTGCAGGGGCCGGCGCAGCGGCGGATCTGGTAGAGCAGGCAGGGCCGCGAGCGGCTCTCGAAGAAGGAATCCGTGCAGGAGCGGATCAGGAACGCGCGCTGCAGCGCGGTGATGGTGCGGTTGACGGCGCCGGCGGAGGCGAACGGGCCGAAATAGCGACCGGGTCGCGTCTGCGCGCCGCGGTGCTTCAGGATCTGCGGCGCCCAATGGTCGCCGGTGATCAGGATATAGGGAAACGACTTGTCGTCGCGCAGCTGGACGTTGAAGCGTGGCCGGAGCTGCTTGATGAGGTTGGCTTCCAGCAGCAGTGCTTCGGTCTCGGTGTTGGTCGAGACGATTTCCACGGTCACAGTGGCCGCGATCATGCGCAGGATGCGCGCCGGCTGCGGCGCACTCTGGCGCGCATAGTTCGACAGGCGCTTTTTGACGTTCTTGGCCTTGCCGACATAGAGCACGTCGGCATTCGCATTGAGCATGCGGTAGACGCCGGGCGAGGTGGGGGCGAGGCGGACCGCGCGCTCGATCGCCTCATGGCCGGTCGCCAGCGGCCCTTCACCGACCGCACCGCTCTCTTCCAGGATATCCGGCAGCCGGGCATCGTCCTCGTCGTCGCCGCCGGCGGCCGCGGGATCGAGGTCCGGCGGCGTCAGCGTCTCGGGCGGAGCGTCGGTCGCAGCGCCAGCCCGCGGCGATTTGCGCGCGCGGGTGTCGTCCGGATTGTCGGTGGAATCGTGAACCATGGTGCGAATTTAGGTGCTGGGTGTGCCGATTTGAAGTTCCGGCCTTGCGGCACGCACAGGAACGCGGCAGTTCCCGGTAACGCTTGCTTAAGCCTGTTAACAGCGCGGTAACCCAGCTTAACAGCCCTTTAACCTAAAACTCGCGATAAATCTTACGCGAAAAAGTGGTGGTTTCGTAACCATGCGGTTTTGCCCCGCGCGGCGGCGCAGGCAACGCACCGGTTGCGACAGTTGCGTTGGAGTGTGTGATGAAGAGGCTCGTTGTGGGCGCAGCCGCGTTGGTTGCGGCCGGCTGGACGGCTTCGGCAGAGGCCGCCGATCTCAATTACGGGCAGCGCGCGCCCTACACGGTCAATCAGCCGCTCAATGCCTATAGCTGGGCCGGTCCGTATCTCGGTGCCAATCTCGGCTACGAATGGGGCTCGGTGAGCAACAACCCCGCAAAGCCGTCCGGCTTCGTCGGCGGCGTTCAGGCCGGCTACAATTTCCAGAACGGCCCGTGGGTGTTCGGCGTCGAGGGCGACGTCCAGGCCGCTGGCGCCGACGACACCTTCGCGCCGTGGAAGTTTTCCAACCCGTGGTTCGGCACCCTGCGCGGCCGCGCCGGCTACGCCTTCAGCAACGTGCTGTTCTACGGCACCGCGGGCCTCGCCTTCGGCGAGCTGCGCGCGCAGACGTTCGGCTGGACGGAGTCGCACACCAGCGCCGGCTGGACCATTGGCGCCGGCGCGGAAGTTGGGTTCGCGCCGAACTGGAGCGCCAAGCTCGAATATCTCTACATCGATCTGTCGACGAGTCAGTTCGCAATTACAGGCGTGTCAAACGGCTATAACGCCAGCGTTGTGCGCGCCGGCGTGAACTATCACTTCTGATAGCTAAAGAAGAAAATACCGGACAACAGCCTCCCGGCCGCTCGCGGCCGGGATTTTTTTCGCCAGGTATTTTGCGTCAGGGGTTTTGCGTCAGGCCCGCTAGGACACGATCACTAAATTGACCGCCTTCGGCCCCTTCCCCTTCTTGTCCGGTTCGACTTCGAAAGTAATACGCTGTCCTTCGGCAAGGTCCTTCAGTCCGGCCCGCTCCACAGCAGTAATATGCACGAAGACGTCGCGGCCTCCGTCGTCCGGCTTGATGAAACCGTAGCCGCGCTCGCCGTTGAAAAACTTAACCGTTCCCGTCATGGCCATCGGGAAACTCCCCCTCATTGCTCCTCCGTCGCGACGCAGACGCACGTCACGACATGACCGGGCCTTACGAAGCCCGGGAGCTGGCCATCCTTGGGCGGACCTTTCGGTCCGGTCGGATCTTTATTAGGCCTTCACTCCGCCGCAACCATTCGCGGAAGCGGAACGTAAAGCCAGTCACGGAAACAGCATAATACGGTTCATTGCAGATTGACTACCGCTCCTGCATCTTTTTCCCAAGAATGCCGGAGTGTTACGGCCTCGGTACCTCTAGTCGGAATCTGGCAGCGCCACCCTGACCGAGCGGCATTTCCAGTTCGGGCAGGATCGTCTTGAGCTCACCGTGCAGCGTGTAAGGGGGATTGACGATCAAGAGCCCGATGGAGGTGAGAGCTGCGCCGTCGGCTTGGGGCGCCACACTGAATTCGAGGCGCAGGCATTTTCCCGGCGGCTTTGCTGCAGCTGCGAGCCGCGCCACTGATTGCACCAGTGCGTCGGTGGCGCGCCGGCTCTTGGCGGGATACCAGATTACATAGATACCGGTCGGCCATTTCACGAAAGCCGCCGAGAAGGCCTCGCCAAGCTTGTCGAACTCGTCCTTTGCCTCGAACGGCGGGTCGATCAGCACGAGCCCGCGCCGTTCCTTGGGCGGCACGAAGGCCGGCAGCGCCATCCAGCCGTCGAGATCGACCACCCGGGCCTGCTCGTCGTGGCGCAGCACGCCGATCAGCGCCTTGCGCGCCTTCGGCTCGATTTCGCAGGCGACGAGGCGATCCTGCGGCCGCATCAGGGCGCGCGCGATCAACGGCGAGCCCGGATAGGCCTTGAGCTCGCCCTTCGGATTGTAGGCGCGGACGATGTCGAGATAGGGCTTTGTCAGCGCGATGGTGTCGTTCGAGAAACGCGCCTGCATCAGCCGGGCAATGCCCGTCAGCCACTCGCCGCCACGGTGCGCCTCGTCGCTTTCGAGATCGTAGAGGCCGGCGCCCGCATGGGTGTCGATGACCCGGAAGGCCCCCGGCTTGTCCTGCAGATAGGTGATGATGCGCGCCAGCACGATGTGCTTGATGACGTCAGCGAAGCTTCCGGCGTGAAAGGCGTGGCGGTAATTCATGCAAGAGCACTACGCCACGTGACGGCTTGAGCAAAGGGGCACGACGCCCGCGCTACCCACCCCTGATCGGCGGCATCGTCAGCTGGTCGCGGCGGCAGGCGCGGCGGTCGATCTCCTCGCAGGCGCGGAATTGCAGATCCTTGCTGAGGCAGATGCGGACTTCGGACAGCCGCGTCCGGTTGCAGGTGATCGAGACGGCGGCGCTGCTCAGCCCCGGATTGGCCTTGATGAAGGCCTCCTCCACCTCTGTCGGCGCCACGGTCTTGGCCTGCGACAAATCGAGATATTCGGCCGGAATCTTGATCGCGGCACGCGCCTTCCGGATCGTCTCGAAATAGCTGCGGTCGGCGAGCCCCGAGCAGGTGCCGTGCTTGTCCCACTCGTTGAAGATCAGCCCCGGCGCCGGCATCAGGTCGAGCATCGAGGAGACGATGCTGCGGTTCAGCCGCGGCGACGGCCGCTGGCAATATTCCGGAAACCCGTTCTCATATTGCGGCCACAGGCCATGCACCACGAAAGCGTAGGGCCGTCCGCTGCACTGGATCTGCGAGCGGCCGCCGCGCTCGGCCGCCTCCTCGCAGAACGAGGGCGACCACGACAGCGACAGCACGTAGAAATCGAACTCGCCGGGCGCATTCTGCCGCTTGTCCTCCGCCTTCGCGCCGCCGGCCAGCGCAGCCAACCCGGCCGCAAGTGTCAGCGAGATCATCAGGCGGGAGAAGAAATGCAATCTGGAATGAAACATGGCGACGCCCCTCAACTAGACTGTGCAAGCAAGCCTAGCAGGCGATAAGAACATTTCAAGAACAAAATTCAGCTGGCCGTTCAGCCCGCCGAATCGGAGCTTCATGGATTAGGGCTTGGCGGCGCGGCAGGCGGGGTTATAGGCCCAGTTGCGGTCGACCCCGACCACGCACCATTCGACGCCTTGGCCGTAGCCGGCAAAGCCGCCGTCCTCGATGATCGAGAAATGCACCTTGCGCATCTTGCCGTCGGTAAGCATGGCCTCGCCGCTGCAAAAGCGGCGCGGAATGTTATCGGACGCCCAGGGCCGGAACGCGGTCTCGTGAACGGCGGCGAAGCCGGTGATCTTCAACGAGGAATTCCAGAACGAGCTTTCTTTCTCCCAGAACTGGGTGGCGATCGTGGGCAGCGCCCTGTCGCATTCGGAGACGTTACCGTCATAGCGCGGCCCGCTCAGCCAGAAGTTCAGCTCCAGCGGATTGGCGGCCCTGGCCTCACCAAGCGACAGCGCCCCGAACAGGAGGCCGAGCACGGCGGCAAAGCGGAGCGATTTCAGGGAGGTCGAGGCGCGCATGGGCAATCCAGACAGCATGATCTGCGAGGGGCGGACGGTGCCGCGAAGGCCGCGCGGGGTCAAGTGCAGCGCGGCAACACTTGGCCAAGAGTTGACTGCAACGTCGCAGCAGCCGGCCTTCGGTTCTTTCCACCGCCGCGCCGGCACCGTAAACTGCCGCCAACCAATCGGAGTGACGGGAATGCGAATCATTGCGGCCGCGGGCCTTCTTGCCGGCCTTGTTGTCTCGGGGATGATGGCGAGCCAGTCGGCGCGGGCCGATATCCTTCCGGTGCCCCCGTTCAAGGGCAACGACACCGGCGGCATCATCGCCTACTCGATGGCGACCCAGACCGATGCGCGGCAGGTCGCGGTCGATCACTGCGCGCGCTACGGCAAGGTCGCGAAATTCCTGGCCGTGCAGGCCTATGAGGGCGGCTACATCTCGTTCTCCTGCCGCTGGGTGCCCTATGGCGCCGCCGACCAGCCGATCCGCACGCTCTACTGAGGCGTTTTCGTAACGCCGCAATCTCTCAGCCGGGAGCTTCTCACATGACGCGCAAACTGGCTTTGCTCGGCTCGGCCCTTTGCCTCGTCTTGTCGGCAGGCGTAGCCTCCGCCGACGATCTGCCGGTGCGCAAGGCCGGTCTCTGGGAATTGAAGATGGTCAGGACCGGCACGCCGGTGCCCGAGATGACCATGCAGCACTGCACCGACGAGACCGTCGACAGGGAGATGAACAACAACGTCTCCCCGATGGCCAAGCAGATCTGCGCCAGGCAGGACATCAGGAAGACCGCGACCGGCTATGTCAGCGATTCCGAGTGTAACGTCGCCGGCATCAGCACGACCTCGCATGCCGAGATCACGGGCGATTTCAACTCAGTCTATACGGTGAAGACGTCGTCGCACGCACAGGGCGGCGGCGCCGGCGCGGCAGGCCGCGACAGCACCATGACGCTCGAGGCGAAGTGGCTCGGGGCCTGCAAGCCCGAGCAGAAGCCCGGCGACATCGTGATGCCCGGCGGCTTCAAGATGAACGTGCGCGACATGGACAAGCTGAAGGCGCTGCTGCCGAAGTAAGGCGACGCGTCGAGGTGATGCTGCGCTCCCTCGCCTGTTCTTACAGGGCCGGGGTGAGGGCCGTTTCCGCATTCATGGCGAGAGTCGGACCCGCGGAGAGTCCCCCTTACCCGAATTCGATCTACGATCGAATTCGACCTCTCCCCGCAAGCGGGGCGAGGTAAGAGCGGCTAAACCGGTATCCTTACGCTCGCCCTTAGTCCTCCCATCGGGCTGTCGCCGAGGGTGATGTCGCCGCCATGGGAACGGGCGATGTCACGGGCGATGGCGAGGCCAAGGCCCGTGCCGCCTTCGTCCTGGTTGCGGGCGTTGTCCAGCCGCAGGAACGGCTTGAACACCTCTTCGCGCAAATGGGCAGGGATGCCGGGCCCGTCGTCGTCGACCGTGACGGTCAGATAACGGTGATCGCGCTGGCCGGTGATGGCGATGGCCTTGCCGTAGCGCGCGGCGTTGGTGACGAGGTTGGCGAGGCAGCGCTTGAACGAGGCCGGCTTCACCGTGACCACGGGCAGCCCGTTGAACGCGACGGTCGCCGTGTGGCCGTGGCGTTCGGCGTCGCTGCGAAGCTCCTCGAGCGCCTGCGACATGTCGGTCGGCTGCGACTGCTCGCCGGAATCGCCGCGGGCAAACGCGAGGTAATCCTCCAGCATCATCGACATCTCGTCGACGTCCTTGCGCATGCCCTCCATTTCGGGGCTGTCGCCGATCAGCGCCAGCTCGAGCTTGAAGCGCGTCAGGATGGTGCGCAGATCGTGACTGACGCCGGCGAGCATCGCGGTGCGCTGCTCCATCGTGCGCTCGATGCGCGATTTCATTTCGAGGAAGGCGATCGACGCGCGCCGCACCTCGCGCGCGCCGCGCGGCCTGAAGTTCGGGGCTTCTCGGCCCTTGCCGAAACTTTCGGCGGCGTCCGCAAGCCGCAGGATCGGCTTGATCTGGTTGCGCAGGAACAGCACCGCGACGATCAGCAGGATCGAGGACGTCCCCACCATCCAGAACAGGAAGATTTCCGAGTTCGAGGCATAGGCGGCGCTGCGCTGCGCGAACACGCGCATCACGGCGTCGTCGAGCTGGATCCGGATCTCGACGAGGTTGGAGCGGCCGACCGTGTCGATCCAGAACGAGCGCCCGATCTGGCGGCCGAGCTGCACCGACAGCGTCTGGTCGAGCAGCGAGAAGAACGGCTTCGGCCCGGGCGGTGGCATGTCGCCGGCCGGGAGGAAATCGACGACGAGGCCGAGGCGCTGCTGCGCGATGCGGCGGATCTGGTCGCGATCCTTGTCTTGCGGATAGCCTTTGTAGACGTCGATCAGCGCGGCGATGTCCTGCACCACCGCGGCCGACAGGCGGCGCGTCACCGTGTTCCAGTGTCGCTCCATGAACACGAAGGCGACGACCGATTGCAGGATCACCATCGGCACGATCATGATCAGCAGCGCGCGGGCATAGAGGCCGGTCGGCATCCAGCCCTTGAACGCGTTGCCCATCCAGCCATTGGCGGCGGAGACGCGGCCGGCGGCGCTCTTCAACAGCGTCAGGCCGGTATCGATCGTGCTCATCGGTGGCGCTTCACTCTCTCAAACTCTAAGG
This sequence comes from Bradyrhizobium sp. 21, assembly GCF_023073335.1. Taxonomy (GTDB): domain Bacteria; phylum Pseudomonadota; class Alphaproteobacteria; order Rhizobiales; family Xanthobacteraceae; genus Bradyrhizobium. The sequence continues at coordinate 252,354 of NZ_JADPJG010000004.1, read as the reverse complement.
CGAGGCCACCAGCCGGTAGCCGATGCCGCGCACCGCCTGGAGGAACAGCGGATTGGCGGGATCGGTCTCGATCTTGCGTCTGAGACGGTTGATCTGCACGTCGACCGCGCGCTCGTTGACGCTGCCATTTCCGGTCAGCGCGCTGCGCGGCACGGTCTCACCCGGTGTCTCCGACAGGATCCGCAGCATCTCGCGCTCGCGGTCGGTGAGGTGGATGACGTCTTCGCCCTGGCGCAACTCGCCGCGCTCGAGATGATAGACGTAGGGACCGAACGCGATCTTCTCGACCGCCGCGGCCTGCGGCGGCGGCGCAGCGCGCTTGAGGATGTTGTTGATGCGCAGCGCGAGCTCGCGCGGCTCGAACGGCTTTGCGACGTAGTCGTCGGCGCCGATTTGCAGGCCTTCGATGCGGGCTTCGGCTTCATGCCGCGCCGTCAGCATCACGATCGGCACCGAGGAGGAAGTCCGGATGAAACGGGCGAGGTCGAAGCCGGTCTCGCCGGGCATCATGACGTCCAGGATCAAGAGATCGAAGTGCAGGCCCAAAAGCTTGGAACGCGCGTCGCTGGCGCTGGCGGCGGTCGAGACGCGATAGCCTTCGGCCGCGAGAAAGCGCGACAGCAGATCGCGGATGCGGCGGTCGTCGTCGACCAGCAGGAGATGCGGGGCATCGTCGGCCGGTTGCACCGGCGGGCGGGCGAGCGTGGCAGCGAACGGCACGGTCACTCCTTGGTGTCGTGGTTGACGGAAGCGAAGATCGTCTCGAGCACCTTGTCCGGATCGTCGCGGTCGATCATCGCGCGCAGGAAGCGCTTGACGGTGTCGGCATCCTGCGGCGCCATCTCGGCGAGCGCCTTGGTGATCCGCGTGGTCTGCAGGCCGGCGAGCTTCTGCACCAACGCCTCGCCCTTCGGCGTCGCAAAGAGCAGGCGCTGGCGGCGATCATTGTCGCCGGTCTTCTGTAAAATATAGCCCTCGTCCAGGAGCTGCTTGAGCACCCGGCCGAGCGATTGCTTGGTGATGCGCAGGACGTCGAGGAGGTCCGCGACCTTGAGGCCGGGATACCGATAGACGAAATGCATGACGCGGTGGTGAGCCCGGCCGAAGCCGAACGCCTCCAGCTCCTGGTCGGGATCGCCGACGAAATCGCGATAGGCGAAGAACAGCAGTTCGATGATATCCCAGCGCAAATTGCCTCCATCGCCTGCGGCCGGCCGAGGCTCGGCAGCGTCTTGAGAGGAAGTCGCGAAATTTATGTCAGGCATATTGACGTATCTTGGGTTCAATGTTACAAAACGATCAATCCGCACGAAATTTTAGATCGTTTCGCGTCGGGTGGCATCGAAGCAGGGCGGCCGGAGAGGGCGAGAGGCGGCGACGGCCGGAGCAGATCTACCGTGCGATTGTCGAACGGCATTTCGGCAAAACATACTGGACTTCCGCCTTCCGCAAAAGCATGTCCTCGGCGACATGCTGGCCACGGAAACCGGCCGTAACAAGGCTGGCGGCGGTCCGGCCAGAAACCAATCAAGCCAGCCGGGCCCAAATCAGGGCAGGTGGGCGCCAGAACAGCGCCGCCGCCGGCAGCGGGAGGCAAGGACATGAGCATGAAATTCGACATCCAGCCCGCATCCAATCCCACCCCCGAGAAGGACCGCGTCGCCAAGCTGGCGGACCCCGGCTTCGGGCGGGTCTTCACCGACCACATGGCGGTGGTCCGCTACAACCAGGCCAAGGGCGGCTGGTACGAGGCGCGTGTCGAGGCCCGCGCCAATTTCCAGATCGACCCAGCCGGTGCCGTCCTGCACTACGCCCAGGAAATTTTTGAAGGCCTCAAGGCCTACAAGCGCGACGACGGCGGTGTGAACCTGTTCCGCCCGGACGCCAATGCGCGGCGCTTCAAGGACTCCGCCGACCGCATGGCGATGGCGCAGATCCCCGAGGACGTCTTCATCGAGGCGGTCGAGCAGGTCGTGCGGATCGATCGCGCCTGGATGCCGGGCGGCGAGGGCAGTCTTTACCTGCGTCCCTTCATGATCGCGAGCGAGACCTTCCTCGGCGTCAAGCCGTCGTCCGAATACATTTTTGCGGTGATCGCCTCGCCGGTCGGCTCCTACTTCAAGGGCGGACCCGCGCCGGTCTCGATCTGGGTCTCGGAGAATTATACGCGCGCTGCCGTTGGCGGCACCGGCGCGGTCAAGTGCGGCGGCAATTATGCAGCGAGCCTGCGCGCGCAGGCCGAAGCCATCCAGCACGGCTGCGATCAGGTCGTCTTCCTCGATGCGGTCGAGCGCCGCTACGTCGAGGAGCTCGGCGGCATGAACGTGTTCTTCGTGTTCGAGGACGGCTCGCTGTCGACGCCGCCGCTCGGCACGATTTTGCCCGGCATCACCCGCGATTCCATCATCGCGCTGGCCCGGGATGCCGGCAAGACCGTGCGCGAGGAACCGTACTCGCTCGACCAATGGCGCAAGGATGCGGCGAGCGGCAAGCTCAAGGAGGCGTTTGCCTGCGGCACCGCGGCCGTGATCTCGCCGATCGGCAAGGTGCGCTCGGTCAGCGGCGATTTCGACATCAGCGGCGGCGCCGCCGGCCCCGTCGCGATGGGCCTGCGCAAGCAGCTCGTCGACATCCAGTACGGCCGCACCAACGATCCGCACAACTGGATCAGGAAGCTGGATTGATCTCTCATGTCCCGGACGCGCAAAGCGCGAGCGGGGACCCGGAGTGCCAATTGCTGGACCCCGGATCAGCAGCGCACCACGCCGCCAAGAGGCGGCGCGCTGCGCAGCAGCCGGGGACCACCAACCGCCATGAACTCTCGCTCGCGACGATGCGACAAAGCCCGAGACATCAAAGCATCCGGACATCGCGATCATGGCATCCACGCTCCCCCAGCCCCTGAAATGGGTTGTTCTCGCCGCCGTCACCGGCGTCAGCGTCTTCGGCATCCTGACCATCGGCCCCAAGCCGGAGGTCGCAGCCGAGGACCGCTCGCCCATCGTCGACGTGCGCACCGCCGACGCCGAGATGAACGCCGCCATCGCGCGCGCTCGCGATACCCTGCCGACCTTCTGGGCCTCCTACGACGCGCCGAAGTCGAGCGAGGCCGGGCACTCCCTCAAGGTGCGCTTCCCGACCCGCAAAGGCGCCGAGCACATCTGGCTGGCCGAGGTGAAGAAGCTCCCGAGCGGAACCTATTCGGGCCGTTTCGCCAATGAGCCGCGCGATCTGCCCGGCAAGCGGGCGGGCGACCTGGTCGAGTTCGCGCAAGGAGACATTTCGGACTGGATGTTCATGCGCAACGACAAGATCGTTGGCGGCGAGACCATCAAGCCCCTGCTCAAATCCATGCCGAAAGCGGACGCGGATGCGCTCCGGGCGCGGATGGAGCAGCCGTAGGGGCAAGCCAGCGGTTGCCGCACCCCGCGGCGGCTGGTAAATGCCGCGCATGGCCGAGAAACCTAAAAAAACGCAGAAATTAAAGGCACGCCTGCCGCGCGGGCTCGAGGATCGCGACCCCGCCGCGATCCGGGCGACGCGCGAGATGGTCGAGAAGATCCGCGCCGTCTACGAGCTCTACGGGTTCGAGCCCGTGGAAACGCCGGCGATGGAATATACCGACGCGCTCGGCAAATTCCTGCCCGACCAGGACCGTCCGAACGAGGGCGTGTTCTCGTTCCAGGACGACGACGAGCAATGGATCAGCTTGCGCTACGATCTGACCGCGCCGCTCGCCCGCTATGTCGGGGAGCGCTACGGGACCGACGCCCTTGTCCTGCCCTATCGCAGCTATCGCGTCGGCTACGTCTTCCGCAATGAAAAGCCCGGCCCCGGCCGCTTCCGCCAGTTCATGCAGTTCGATGCCGACACGGTGGGCTCGGCGACGCCGGCGGCGGATGCCGAGATCTGCATGATGGCCGCGGATACGATGGAAGCGCTCGGGATCGCGCGCGGCTCCTATGTGGTGAAGGTCAACAATCGCAAGGTGCTTGACGGCGTACTGGAAGCCATCGGGCTCGGCGGTGAAGAGAACGCGGGGCGCAGACTGACTGTGCTGCGAGCGATCGACAAGCTCGACAAGTTTTCCGCCGATGAAGTGCGCAAATTGCTCGGTCCCGGACGATGGGATGGCGGCGAAGAAGGCAAGGGCGACTTCACGAAAGGCGCCAATTTGAGCGCGGCTGAGGCTGACGTTGTTCTGGCCATCACCAAGCCGCGCGATGATTGGAGAGATGCCATTGCCGCGGCAGAAACCTACCTCGCCAAGAGCGAAGTCGGTCAGGCCGGGGTGAGCGAACTCGAAGAGATTGCCAAACTGGTCACCGCGTCGGGCTACGGTGCGGATCGCATCAAGATCGATCCCACCGTCGTTCGCGGTCTCGAATATTACACCGGTCCCGTCTACGAGGTCGAACTCCTCCTCGAAACCAAGGACGAGAAGGGCCGTCCCGTGCGCTTCGGCTCGGTCGGTGGCGGCGGGCGCTATGACGGTCTCGTTTCGCGCTTCCGCGGTGAGCCGGTGCCTGCAACCGGATTCTCGATTGGCGTGTCCAGGCTTCAGGCCGCGCTGACGCTGCTCGGCAAGCTCGACACGCGGCCCGAATTCGGTCCCGTCGTCGTCACCGTGTTCGACCGCGACCGCGTCGCCGACTATCAGAAGATGGTCGCAAGCTTGCGCACCGCCGGCATCCGCGCCGAGCTCTATCTCGGCAATCCCAAGAACATGGGCAACCAGCTCAAATATGCCGACCGCCGCAACAGCCCTTGCGTCATCATCCAGGGCTCCGATGAAAAGGCGCGCGGCGAGCTGCAGATCAAGGATCTGATCGAGGGCGCAAGGGCCGCAGCCGCGATCGCCTCCAACCAGGAATGGCGCGAGAGCCGCCCGGCGCAGTTCTCGTGCAGCGAAGCCGACCTCGTCGCGAAAGTGCGCGAGGTCTTGGACCGCCATGACGTAAAGTGGGGATAGCCATTCCGGCAGGCCGCCATGCCCGGGCTTGTCCCGCGCAGCGGCCTCCTGTTTGATGGCGCCCGTCAATGGCCGGTGTTCGGCCGCAAGGGAGAGAAAAATGCCTGAGATCACCGTCAGCATGGCCGAAGGCCGCACCGACGAACAGAAGGCCGGCATGATGCGCGACATCACCCAGGCGCTGGTGAAGAATCTCGGCGTCGACGCCGATGCCGTCGTCATCCAGATCAACGAAGCCCCGCTCCGCCACAAGATGAAGGGCGGCAAGACGTTCGTGGAACGCGCGGCGGCGGCGAAGAAATAGCCTCGGCTGGTTCGGGGAAGCACAGCCGTAGCTGCAATCACAGCCGTCGTCCCGGCGAAAGCCGGGACCCCATACCCACGGAAGTGGTTATAGGCGCGAGCTGATAACTCCTAGTCTTCGCCAAACCCAATTCGGTGGTTATGGGTCCCGGCTTTCGCCGGGACGACGGTGATCCAAGCATGGACGCACGCGACTTCATCACAATCGGCATGAGCGCCGAGCGCACGCTGGTGGTGCCGTTGGAGCGCACCGTCGGGCACTTCGTGCCCGGCATGCCTTTTGTCTATGCGACGCCGATGATGATCCTGGAGATGGAGATGACGTCGGGCGACGCGATCCGCAGCGCGCTACAGCCGGGTTGGGTCACGGTCGGCACCGAGGTCGACATCCGCCATCTTGCAGCAAGCCTCGTCGGCGCAACGGTGCGGACCACCGCAACAGTGGTCGCGGTCGAGCGCCGCGTCATCCGTTTCGAGGTCGAGGCCTTCGAGGGCACGCGCAAGCTCGGCGAAGGCCGCCATGCGCGTGGGCTCGTCAATGTCGAGATGTTCAACAAGCGGCTGGCTACAGGCTCGAAATCGTAGGGTGGCCAAAGGCGCGCAGCGCCGTGCCAACCATCTTTCCGCGACTGCATTCGAATTGGTGGGCACTGTTCGCTTTGCCCACCCTACGGCACGTCCTTACTTCGCCAATTCCTTTGATCGCTGCGTCGCCGCTGCGATCGCGCGGATCATGAGATCGCGCAGCCCCGGCTCGCCCATCAGCACGCCGAGCGCCGCGGCCGTGGTGCCGCCGGGCGAGGTGACGTTCTGGCGCAGCGTGCCGGAGGCAAGCTCCGACTGGTGCAGAAGTTCACCGGAGCCGGCGACGGTTTCGCGCGCGAGTCTTGTTGCCAGCGCCTCGGGCAGGCCGGCCTCGACACCCGCGCGTGCGAGCTCTTCGGCGAGCAGGAACACATAGGCCGGGCCCGAGCCGGAGACGGCGGTCACCGCGTCCATCAAGCTCTCATCGTCGACCCATTCGACCGCGCCGGTGGCGCGTAGCAGCGCATCCGCCACCGCGCGCTGGCCGGCGCTGACATTGTTCGCTGCGACCGCGACGGTGATGCCGCGGCCGATCGCGGCCGGCGTGTTCGGCATCGCGCGCACCACGGCGCCGCCGCAGACCTCTTCGAGCGAAGCGATCGTGGTTCCCGCCATGATCGACACCACCGACGTGTTGTCGGAGACGAATGGCTTCAGCCTGGCGCCGGCCTCGCGGAACATCTGCGGCTTCACCGCGACGATCATCGTCTCGACCAGGCCTGCCGCTGTCGCGTCGGGGTTCAGAGCAACGCCCTTGGCGGCAAGCGCGGTGATCTCGGGCGAGAGATACGGTTCAATCACCGCGACACGGCGCGGGTCGAGTCCGCCCGCCAGCCATCCGGTCAACATCGCGCCGCCCATCTTGCCGGCACCGGCGAGCAGGATGGTGCCGGTGATGTTCTGGAGAGTGTTGTTGGTCATCGCTGCTGCCAATGCATCCCGTCGTCCTGGCGAAAGCCAGGACCCATTACCCCGAGGGGTTCTAGTGGATGGAGGGCAGAGCAACAAGCATCGCGAGATACGGAGAGACCTCGCGGTATGGGTCCTGGATCTGCGCGACGACAGCGCTTCGCGCGGCCGTCGCTTGTCCAGGACGACGGCGAGGAGGAGCCATGGTTCCCTCTCCGCGCTTGGGAAGAGGCCTTACGCCTCGCCCACCGTGTCGAACATCGCCGCGTCCATGGCTTCGGTCGTGCTCTTGCCCGCCCACACCACGAACTGGAACGCCGGAAAATAGCGCTCGCAGGCGTGGATGGCGCCGGCAAGCATGGCTTCGCATTGCGCGGTGGAGGCGGTGAGTCCGCCCGGCAGCACCAGGGCCTGCCGGTGCATGATCATGCCGGTGGTGGTCCACAGGTCGAAGTGCCCGACCCACAACTGCTCGTTGACCGCGGCGACGAGCCGCTGGACCTCCGGTCGCCGCGCGACCGGAATCTTCATGTCGAACGCGCACGCCAGATGCAACGCCTCGATCTCGCCCATCCAGGTGAAGGAGATCTGGTAGTCGGTCCATTGTCCCTTGGAGACAATCGTGAGTTCGTCTTCGCCGGAGCGTTCAAACGGCCAGTTGTTGCTGGCAGCGATATCCTCGACCACCGCGAGCGGATGGCTTTTGGAATCGATAGTGCCTTCGAGCAGGGACATGCCGTCTCGACCTCTTGCCTTTTTGTTGTCTTTGATACGCACGCGGTTGGTCCGGCGCGCGCTCCCTTAAATATTGCTAAGGCGATCCCTAGGCGTCGCTGTTGCGATCCCGGGATCAGCGCGGGCTTGTCGCGGATCAAGTGATGTGATTTGCGGAATCTGCGCAACTGGCTGCCGAGTCCGTCCACAAGCCAGGACTCGTTCGTCCACAGCTCATCTCGGCCACAATTATTAACGAAAAGAACAAACGGGAATCGGACTCCCGGACCGCGTCCCGATCGTTAATTCCGCCGCGCGAGGGGCAGGCCGCCACCAGGACCTCCAAGTCGGCATGGGACCATGCGGTTTTCCCATGCGGAACACGCTTGCTGCGGCCCCGAACCGGCGTCATATTTCCGTTCAGGCCGTTCATTCCGGACGGCCGATGTTCTCAGGGCGGGGTGAAAGTCCCCACCGGCGGTAAGGGCCGAAAGGCCTAAGCCCGCGAGCGCCTTCCTCCGGAATCTTCCTGAAAAGGAATTTTGCCAAAGGGAAGGGTCAGCAGATTCGGTGCAACTCCGAAGCCGACGGTTAAAGTCCGGATGAAAGAGAACGGTCGGTGGCAGACGCATCGCAGGATGCGGCTGTTTGTCGTTCCGTGTGCCCTGATTCTGGTCCTTAACTGAGGAAAGCCATGAATCAGATGTTGCAAGATCCCCAAACCGAAACGTCCCAGACCACCCAACCGCCGGTTCCGAAGGACCCGGCGCCCGACCACCCGCGCTTCGCGAAACCGCAGCGGGTGGCCTTCGTGCAGGCCTGCTGGCACCGCGACGTGGTCGAGGAGGCCCGCATCGCCTTCGTGAAGGAGGCGGAAGCGCGCCATCTCAACCATGTCGACGTGTTCGAGGTACCGGGCTCGTTCGAGATCCCGCTGCACGCGCAGATACTCGCCAAGACACGGCGCTACACCGCGATCGTCGCGGCCGGCCTCGTCGTCGACGGCGGCATCTACCGCCACGAGTTCGTCGCCGACACCGTGATCAAGGCGCTGATGGACGTGCAGCTGCGCACCGAGGTGCCCGTGTTCTCCGCGGTGCTGACGCCGCAGCAATTCCACGAGACCGAGGTGCACTACGATTTCTTCCGCAGGCATTTTGCGATCAAGGGCGTCGAGGTCGCGGCCGCCTGCGCGGAGACATTGCTAGGGCTTGAACGCCTGCGCGGCCAGGTCGCGGCGGGCATCGTGGGGTAGGCAGACGACTGGAGGGTGGGCAAAGCGCAAGCGTGCCCACCATTTTCGCCGCAACAAAAGGTGGGCGCCGCGCTTTGCGCCCGCGCCCACCCCACGATAAGGGTGCAAGCCGAACCGGCTCACCCCAACGATACACCCGCCTTCGCCCGGCTGATCCCAAGCGTCAGGATGCGCTGCAGGAGTTCCGGGTATTTGAGCCCGGCATGCAGGGCCGCCGTGGCGAACTCCTGGCTCTTCGCGATTTCGGGATTTGGGTTGGCTTCGATGAAATACGGCGTGCCGTCGGCGGCGAGACGAAAATCGATGCGCGCGTAGCCATCGAGGCCGAGCGCCCGGTAGATGCGCTTCGCGGCACGCTGGATGCGGGCGGTGACTTCGGGCGCGAGGTCCTTTGCCAGCCCGTCGACAATGCCGACGCGCTCCTGATAATCGGTGTCGTGCTTGGCTTTTTCGGTGGCGATGTGCCGTGAGCTGCGCCCGCCCATGTTGCCGAATTTCAATTCCCAAACGGGCAGAACGCGCAGCCGGTTGTTGCCGAGCACGCCGACATAGAGCTCGCGCCCCTCGATGAACTGCTCGGCGATGGCTGCGGTTTCGCTCCGATCGTGGATGAAGGCGACGCGCTCCGCGAGCTTTTCGTCGGTATCGACGATGGAGGCCTGAGAAATGCCGGCGGATCCATCCATGTTCAGGCTCTTCACGATCAGCGGCAGCGCAAGATGCTTCGGCCGCTTGACCTTGCGTCGCATCGGGAAAACGGCGAAGGCAGGCACCGCGATGCGTCGGTGATGTACCAGCGTCTTGGACAGGTCCTTGCCCCGCGCCAGGATCAGGCCGCGCGGGTTGCAGCCGGTGTAGGGGACCTTCATCAGCTCGAGATAGCTGGCGATGTGCTGGTCGTAGGCGACGTTGTTGTGGAATTCCTCCAGCAGCGTGAAGACCACATGCGGCTTGAGCTGCTCAATCGCTTCGCGGACCGGCCTGATTTCCTCTTGCGCACCGAGCACGCGAACCTCATGGCCGGCGGCGCGCAAGGTGCTCACGACGTCGTATTCCGTTTTCCAGTTGTTGATTTCCTGCGGTGTGTATCCGTCGGAGGAATCCGGAGGCAGGAAGTCCGGATGCATCAGCACGAGAATGCGAAGCCGTCTCATAACGCGATCCATTTGCGCCGGGACGGGCCAAACATCGCGTGCATCGTCTTGGCGGTGACGAGGACAATGAAGTCGAGGACGAGCTTCTGTTCCGGGCCGACGGCGCGCAGGTCGAGCTCGCGGCAGCGGAAGATCATGTCGTCGATCACGGCATCGAGCGTGAGCTGGTTCTCGCCCGTCCATCGCGCGACCAATCGCCTGATCTTGGCGCGGTGACGTCTGATCAGGGCCGAAGCCGGCTTCGACCGGTGGTGCCGTGGATCGGCGGAAAAGAGCCGGGACAGATCGCGGTCGTAGGTCTTCGGGGGTGTGAAGGCGTAGAACGCCTGCTTCTTCTTGTAGTGCTCTTCGAGCGTCTGGCTGAGCCGACCCAACGGGTCGACACGCTCGCGCGTCGTGACCGGCGGCCGCTTTCCGACGATCTCGCCCATCAGCTCGTCGACATATTCGAGCTTCTTCAGCGCCGGCCAGCCGGCATATCGCGTCCGCCAGTTGGAGCGCGGCCGCAGCCACACAGCAAACGTCTCGGCGAAGTCTTCGTCCGGGTGACTCTGCGCGTACCACAGCCGGAGATGCTGGACGTAACGCCGGCTCGCCGGATTGGGCCGGTAGTAGCGCGGGTAGTGTTTCGACGACGGGCCGAATAGCTGCTGCCAGCGCCGGCGGCGTTGCAACTGATAACCGTGCTGGATGGCGTGGCCGGCCTCGTGACGGAGGATGGCCATGCATTCGCGCCAGGTGCCACCCTCGACGTCGAACATCATCTTCTTCTCGAGTTTCATCAGGCGGGGATGGGCGAGATAGAAGGGGATGGCGATGCCGGGGACGCCTCCCGGACTGAACCATTCGCTCGAGATCCACGTGTGCGGCCGCAGCCGGATGCCGCGCTCCTCGAGCTCCTCGTAGAGCGTGGCGACGCAGGCTTCGAGCCAGGTGCCTTCGACCGTGACCCTCAGGCTGGAGAGCCGCTGCTTGAGCAACTCGTCATCCGACAGCTTTTCCCAAGTGAATTTCGGGCGTGGCATCAGGCATCCAGGAGGTGACTCGGTACCCGGATGATGTCATGTGCCGTTGCCTGCAACAACCCATGGGGTCGGGGGAGGTGCTGCGGCGCGTCGTGAGGGGCGGGAGCTGCTCGCGCTCCCTCGCCCAGCCTCCGGGGAGAGGCGAAGGAGAAATCAGTCGAACAGGCTCGACACCGACTCTTCCGCCGCCGTGCGTGCGATGGCGTCGGAGATCAGGCTGGCGATCGGCAGCGTGCGGATGTTCGGCGCCTTGCTCACCGCCTCCGTCGGCAGGATCGAGTCGGTGATCACGAGCTCCTTCAGCTTGGAGTTTGTGATCCGGGCGGCCGCGCCGCCGGAGAGCACGCCGTGGGTGATGTAGGCGTAGACGTCCTTGGCGCCCTTGGCGATCAGCGCGTCGGCCGCGTTCACCAGCGTGCCGCCGGAGTCCACGATGTCGTCGATCAGGATGCAGGTGTAGCCGGCGACGTCACCGATCACGTTCATGACCTCCGATTCGCCCGCCCGCTCACGGCGCTTGTCGACGATCGCCAGCGGGGTGTTGATGCGCTTGGCAAGCCCGCGCGCGCGCGCCACGCCGCCGACGTCGGGCGAGATCACCATTGTCTTGGAGAGGTCGAACTTGTCCTTGATGTCGCGCACCATCAGCGGCGCCGCGTAGAGATTGTCGGTCGGGATATCGAAGAAACCCTGGATCTGGCCGGCATGCAGGTCGAGCGTCATGACGCGGTCGACGCCGGCCTGCGTGATCAGATTGGCGACGAGTTTTGCCGAGATCGGCGTCCGCGAACCCGATTTGCGGTCTTGCCGGGCGTAGCCGAAATAGGGCAGCACCGCGGTGATGCGGCGCGCCGAGGAGCGGCGCAGCGCGTCGGTGATGATCAGCAATTCCATCAGATGGTCGTTGGCGGGGAACGAGGTCGACTGGATCACGAAGGCATCCGAGCCGCGGACATTCTCCTGGATCTCGACGAAGATCTCCATGTCGGCGAAGCGCCGCACTACCGCCTTGGTCAGCGGCAGGTCGAGACCTTGCGCGATGGCCTGGGCGAGAGCCGGATTGGAGTTGCCGGCGACAAGCTTGATGGAGCCGTTCTTGGCCGACATGGACGCTTCCTCCCGCGCTTTGCTGGATACGACGTTCAACATCAGAGAATACCCACAGACAGCACGGTTACGACGGGCGAGGAAATATCAGGCCGGGGGCTGCAATGGCAACCCGGAATGCTACGTTGTCCCTGCGAAATCCTGAGTCCGGCCAACGGTTTGGCCGTAACTTGGGGCCGTGGTTTAGCGGTGGTTATCGCTCGGCATAGCCGAGCGCTGAGGCTGGCATGTCCGGTGCGGCCGCCGGGTACATCACGCTCGCCACCGCCGGTCCCCGCAAGCCGGGAGCAGGGCTCGGAGCCTCCGGCGTTCCGTTGATCATGTTGGAAAGTCCGCTGAATCCGGCCTGGGCGATTTTCCGTAGCACCAAGTCGTCGGCGGCGCCCCATGGGTCGCGGCCGCCCTTGGCGGCGGTCAGTTCCTCGCCAGAGAGGCGCAGCGCCCGCTGCTGGTTGGCGTCGTAGACGTCCCAGACCCAGGCGATCACGGTCTTGCCGCGGACGATCTGGGCGGAGAGGTAGCTGCGCACGCGATAGGCAGCCGAGCCCTCACGGGAGACGACGGAGAGGCTGCGCAGCTTGGATTCGCTGTCGAGCACGCCGACCATGCGGTCGAACACCGGGGGCGGCGGCCCGTCGATCGATTCGAAGGCGACCGTCGCGCCCGAGCCGGCGCTCGGCGCCATCGCATAGGAGTTCGCAGCACCACCGCCACCGGCGCAGCCGCCAAGCGCGGTCGCAGCCGCCAGCAGCATGACCGCCAGCACGCGCGAGCCGGCGCGGCGCAAGATGAATGACGCATCCCTCATTATGGAGGGCAGCGATATCGTTAAAATCGATTAAGGTCTAGGGCGGAGGCGCCATAGCCCACTGTCATCACGCCCAGGGCATCGCCCCGGAATGAGACGACGTTGCCCGTGTGTTCATGCTTCGAGCGCGATCGCGTGCACATGGCGGCCGTAATCCGGCTCCTTGCGATGCACCGAGCGGCGGTAGCTGAAGAAGCGTTCGTCGGAATAGGTGTCCAGCCCAAGATCGTCGATCATCAGGATACCCGCGGCGTCCAGACGCTTGCGGATGAAGCCGGCGAGGTCGAACATTGCGCGTCCGTCCCGCACCGACGGGATGAAGAACATCGTGTTGTCCGCATCCGCTTCGATGAAGCGCGCTACGAACTCGTTGCCGACTTCGTAGCTGTTCTGGCGGATCAACGGGCCGATCGCGGCGATGATGCCGCCGCGCGTGGCGCCGAGTTCCTCCATCGCCGAGATCGTCGCTTCCAGCACGCCTGTCAGCGCGCCCTTCCAGCCGGCATGTGCGCCGCCGATCACGCGCGCGTTGGGATCGACGAACAGCACCGGCCCGCAATCGGCGGTGGACACGCCGAGCGCGATTCCCGGCACTTTCGTCACCAGCGCGTCGCCCTTCGGCCGCGGCCCGCTCGGCCACGGGGTGTCGGCGACGCGGACGTCGGGCGAATGGATCTGGTGCAGGCTGAGAAAGCGCTCCGGCGCGACGCCGACATGCTCGGCCATGCGGCGGCGGTTCTCCGCGACGAGGGCCTGATCGTCGTTGGAGCCGAGCCCGCCGTTCAGCGCGGAATAGATGCCGCCTGACACGCCGCCCTCGCGGGTGAAGAAGGCGTGCCGCAGGCCGGGCACGGCCGACAGCAGCGACGAAACGAGCGTCATGAGTCGCCTCCGGCCTGGTCGAGATCGCTGAGGCCCGCAAGGCCTGATAGCCGCGGCTCGGAGATGCCGAGCACCTTGAACATCGAGCCCATGCCGCTGCGTCCTGTCTCGGTCAGGCGTTTGAGCGCGATAGAAATGTCGGTGGCGATTTCGGGCGTCGCCTTCTGCATCAGCGCGGCGGCGCGGGTCTCGATGCCGACACGCTTGAGGAAGTCGCCCTGCGTCACCGGGCCGTGCACGCGGGCGCCGACGTCCTCGGCCGCGCGCGCCAACGCCTGGAAGTCGACATGGGCGGTGACGTCGGCCTGGCCCGGCGCCTTCAGGGGATCGGTGAAGGTATGGCGGGCGATCGCCTGGAAGGTGTCGCCGGCATCGCTGCGCAAATGTCCGTAGTCGATGATCAGCGCCGCGCCGTCCTGGTCGCGCACGCGGCTCGCGAGCTTCATGATCTCGGAATCGGGCCGCCATTCGAACACGGCACCAACGGGCGCGGCGCGCACCAAAGGCGGCAGCAGCACCTCGAAGCGCGGCGTCGGCTCGGCGGCCGCGCCGAATTGAAGCTTGCCGTTGGGATCGATCTCGATCACGCGCTCGTGCCAGCCGTTCTCGTGACGGACCATCTGGTGGATCGGCAGCACGTCGAAATATTCGTTGGCGAGAATGATGCTCGGTCCTTCGGGCACGTCGTCGACGCTGTCGTGCCAGGCGATGTTGCGCACGCCCGACAGCGTCGCACTCTGCCGCTCGCGCAGCACCGGATTGACCTCGACCATGTGGATGTGAAGCGCCTGGTAGAGCGGCGGCAGCACGCGGAGCGCGCGCAGCGCATCCGCCATCATGGTGCCGCGGCCGGGGCCGATCTCGATCAGACGCAGGAATTGCGGCGACCCCATCTGCTTCCACACCGAGGCGGTCCAGAGCCCGAGCAACTCGCCGAACATCTGGCTGACCTCGGGCGCGGTGGTGAAGTCGCCTTCTCGTCCCAGGGGATCGCGCGAGACGTAATAGCCATAGCGCGGATGCATCAGGCACAGTTCCATGTACCGCCAGACCGGCATGGGGCCTGAGGCTTTGATCAGCGCCTTGATCTCGTTGAGTAACGGCTGCTCGGTCACGGTCTGTCTTCTCAAAAGGAATTAACGAATAGCCCCTACGGGCTTCGGCGCGCCGCGCCTCACTGCCAATACAATAAGTATGAGGCCTACAATAAGCATCGGGATCGACAACAGCATGCCCATGGTTAATCCGCCCCACAGGAAGCCGAGCTGGACGTCCGGTTCGCGAAAATGCTCGCCGGCGATCCGGCTCAGACCATAGATCAGGATGAAGGCGCCAAGGATCATTCCGGGCCGCTTCAGGGCGCCGAACCGGATCATGATCGCGAGCACGGTGAACAACAGGATGCCCTCCATGCCGGCCTCATAGAGCTGGCTCGGATGGCGCGGCAGCTGGCTGGGATCATTCGGAAAGATCATCGCCCAGGGCAGGCCGGGGTCGGTAGCACGGCCCCACAATTCGCCATTGATGAAGTTGGCGATGCGCCCGAGCAGCAGACCGACCGGGGCGACCGCGGTGGTGATGTCGCCGAGCGACAGG
Source organism: Bradyrhizobium sp. 21 (assembly GCF_023073335.1). Taxonomy (GTDB): domain Bacteria; phylum Pseudomonadota; class Alphaproteobacteria; order Rhizobiales; family Xanthobacteraceae; genus Bradyrhizobium. The sequence goes on along the minus strand of NZ_JADPJG010000004.1, from coordinate 237,044 downwards.
ATCGAGATGCGGTTGCGATAGGCAAACCACATCACCGCGACGACGCAGCCGAGGAAGCCGCCATGGAACGACATGCCGCCTTCCCACAGTCTGAAGATCGCGGCCGGGTGATCAATAAAGAAGGGCAGATTGTAGAACAGCACATAGCCGGTGCGGCCGCCGAGGATGATGCCGAGCGTGACCCACAGGATGAAGTCGTCGATCTGCAGCAGCGACATCGGCGCGGGCCCGCCCCACAGCCGCTCTTTCTTCAGAAGCGAGCGCGCATAGAGCCAGCCGAATACGATGCCGCTGATATAGGCCAGTGCGTACCAGCGGATCGCGAACGGACCGATCTCGATCGCGATCGGCTTGAAGGCGGGAAAGTCGATGAGCAGAAAGGGCATCGCGCCTTCTATGTCTAGACGAGATTGCGGCGATAGAGCGCCAGCAGACGCTCCCAATGCCGCTCGGCGGCGTCGCGGTCATAGACCGGACGCTTGGGGAAGGCGAAGCCGTGATGGGTGCCAGGATAGATCTCGACTTCGGCTTTGGCGCCGCTCATGCCTTGCTTCACCTTCTCGATGATCTCGGCGGGCGCGTAGATGTCGGTCTCGGCGCAGGCGAAGTAAAGCTCGGCCTTGGTCTTGGCTGCCGCGAGATGCGGGCTGTCGTCCTGGTCGGTTGCGAGCTGCGTACCGTAGACCGAGGCGGCGGCCTTGACGCGATCGGGGAAATGCGTGGCGGCGTTGACGGCGTAGCGGCCGCTCATGCAGTAGCCGACGGTGCCGATCAGTTTGGTGTTCGCGGCCGCCTGGCCCTCGGCATAGGTCAGCAGCGCGCGCGTGTCGTCCATGATCATGGGGATCGTGAGCGATCCCATCAGCGCGAACATGCGCTTCCGCTCCGGCGCGTTCGGATCGGCCGGCAGCGCGCCGAGCTCCATCACCCCGGAACGGTAATAGAGGTTCGGCAGCATCACGTAATAGCCCGATGTCGCGAGCCGGCGCGCCATGTCGCGCAGCTCTTCGCGGATCGCCGGCGCATCCATGTAGAACAGGATGACCGGAAACGGCCCGCCGCGTTCGGGATGGCTGATGTAGGTTGCGGTGTGACCGTCCTTGGTGGGGATCGCGATCTGCTGGTCGATCATCTCGAGCGCCTTTGTGATTCTTCTTATGCAGGGACGTTGAATACGATTGCAAGGAAACCGGGGCGTGACAAGGATACCGCCGATCGGCACTTGAACCGTTCGGCGCGGATTGCCATTGTCTTTCCAAGTGTTCGCGCAAAGATTATCGGCAGCCGCCAGGAGACCGACATGACCCAGACCAACAACCGGTTTTTCGACGAGATCGGCCGACTGATGAACGACGCCGCCGGTGCGGCCCAGGGCGTCAAGCGCGAGGTCGACACCGTGTTGCGCACCCAGGCCGAAAAATTCCTGCGCGACATGGATTTGGTCAAGCGCGAGGAGTTCGAGGCGGTCAAGGACATGGCCCGGCTCGCGCGCGAGGAGAACGAGGCGCTGAAGGCGCGGATTACGGCGCTGGAGGCCAAGCTCGGCGGGTAGCGACGGCGGCTCTATCCGGGCGACCCGGTTCCGCCCGGCAGCCCATTATCCTTGTCATTTCCGCGTCTTCCGGGTAAAAGCCCGCCACGTCCGCGGCCCCCGCACCCCTGGAGGCTTGCTGTGGACGATGCCATGGGCCGCGCTGCGGCCCATTAACTTTTGCAAAAACAAGGACTTAGACTATGGCGACGACCGTCAAGGAATTGAAGGCGACCGCACGTCCGAAGAGCGGCAAGGGGGCCGCCCGGGCAGAGCGTCGCGCCGGGAGAGTGCCCGGAGTGATCTATGGCAACAACCAGCCCCCGCTGCCGATCTCGGTTGACGATCGCGAACTGCGCTCGCGCATTCTCGCCGGCCGGTTCCTGACCACGCTGGTCGACGTCGAGCTCGACGGCAAGAAGCACCGCGTGATTCCGCGCGACTACCACCTCGATCCGGTCAAGGACTTCCCGATCCACGTCGACTTCATGCGGCTCGGCGAAGGCGCCACCATCCGCATCAGCGTTCCCCTGCATGTCGTGAAGGCGGAAGGCTCGCCCGGCGTGAAGCGCGGCGGCGCCGTCAACATCGTTGCGCATGCGATCGAGCTCGAGTGCGGTGTCGAGAACATCCCGCAGTTCATCGAGGCCGATGTCGGTTCGCTCGAAATCGGCCACTCGCTGCATCTCTCCGACATCAAGCTGCCGGCCGGCGTCAAGGCGCTGACCTCCGAGGACGCGACCCTCGTCACCATCGTGCCGCCCTCCGGCTACGCCGAAGAGCAGAAGGCCGCGGCTGCTGCTCCGGCTGCGGGTGCTGCTGCTCCGGCGGCTGGTGCTGCCGCTCCTGCTGCGGGTGCTGCTCCGGCGGCGGCTGCCAAAGCTCCTGCTGCCAAAGCTCCCGCCGGCGGCGACAAGAAGAAGTAATCTCTCAAGGCCGGCGCGCGGTCTCTGATCGCGCGCCGAGCGAGGGGCGCGCCGCGTCATGCGACTGTTTGTTGGGCTCGGCAATCCCGGCGCGAAATACGCACGTAACCGGCATAATGTCGGCTTCATGGCCGTCGACGAGATCGCGCGGCGTCATGGTTTCGCACCCTGGCGCCGCAGGTTTCAGGGCGAGACCTCGGAAGGCACGCTCGGCACGGAGCGCGTAATCCTGCTCAAGCCGACGACCTACATGAACGATTCCGGCCGCAGTGTTCAGGAAGCGGCAAGCTTCTTCAAGATCGCGACGGGCGACGTCACCGTGTTCCATGACGAGCTCGAGCTGCCGCCGGGCAAGGTGCGGGTGAAGATCGGCGGCGGCATCGCCGGCCACAACGGTCTGCGCTCGATCTCGGCGCATATCGGCAAGGAGTACCGCCGGGTGCGGCTCGGCATCGGTCATCCCGGCGTCAAGGAACTGGTGCACGGCCATGTGCTGTCGGACTTCGCCAAGGCCGACAACGACTGGGTGGCGACGCTGTGCGACGCCGTGGCCGAGCACGCGGCATTGGTTGCCAAAGGCACGGACGCGACCTTCGCCAACAGGGTGCATCTCGCCATGCAGGCGAAGGGATTTTTGACCAAGGACGAGAACGGCAAGGAATAACGCTCGTGGGATTTAAATGCGGGATCGTCGGATTGCCCAATGTCGGCAAGTCGACCTTGTTCAATGCGCTGACCGAGACGGCCGCGGCGCAGGCCGCGAACTATCCGTTCTGCACCATCGAGCCGAATGTCGGCGAGGTCGCGGTGCCGGATCCACGGCTCGACAAGCTCTCGGCCATCGCCAAATCGGCGCAGATCATCCCGACCCGGCTGACCTTCGTCGACATCGCCGGCCTCGTGCGCGGCGCCTCCAAGGGTGAAGGCCTCGGCAACCAGTTCCTCGCCAACATTCGCGAGACCGACGCCATCGCACATGTCGTGCGCTGTTTTGAGGACTCCGACATCACTCATGTCGAGGGCAAGATCGCCCCGCTCGCCGACATCGAGACCATCGAGACCGAACTGATGCTTGCCGATCTCGACAGCCTCGAGAAGCGCGTCGACAACCTCACCAAGAAGGCCAAGGGCAACGATAAGGACGCCAAGGAGCAACTCGACCTCGTCAACCGCACGCTGGTCCTGCTGCGCGAGGGCAAGCCCGCGCGTCTCGTCGAGCGCAAGGCGGAGGAGGAGCGTGCCTTCGGCATGCTCGGCCTGCTGTCGTCGAAGCCCGTGCTTTACGTCTGCAACGTCGAGGAAAGCTCGGCCGCCACGGGTAATTCGTTCTCGCAGGCGGTGCAGGACCAGGCCGCCAAGGAAGGCGCCATTGCCGTCGTCATCTCCGCCAAGATCGAATCCGAGATCGCGACCATCTCGCGCGATGAACGCGCCGACTTCCTGGAGACGCTGGGGCTGGAAGAAGCCGGCCTCGATCGCCTGATCCGCGCCGGCTACACGCTGCTCGACCTCATCACCTATTTCACGGTGGGCCCGAAGGAAGCGCGCGCCTGGACCATCTATCGCGGCACCAAGGCGCCGGGTGCGGCCGGCGTGATCCACACCGACTTCGAAAAGGGTTTTATTCGCGCCGAGACCATTGCGTACGAGGATTACGTCGCGCTGAACGGCGAAGCCGGCGCTCGCGATGCCGGCAAGCTGCGCCTCGAAGGCAAGGAATACGTCGTCGCCGACGGCGACGTGATGCATTTCCGGTTCAATACGTAAGCCGCGAACCTCGGTGCCGTAGGGGGGTTAGACGAGCAGATGCGCGAAGCGCATTTGCTCGGCGTAACCCACCACTGTCTCGATCCGCGGAAACGGAAGAGGTGGGTTACGGCTTTGCCTAACCCACCCTACGAAACCAGCCCTCACCGCAACCCGCCGCCCTGATCCCTGATCGCGCCGAGATGCTCGTTGATGCGGAAGATGATCAGGATCAGCTCGGCGATGATGCGCGAGAACACGATGCCCACGACGACGCTCGCGATCGACGACAGCAGCATCAGGAAGCCGCCGAACGGGCTGATCGCCATCATCGCGAGCCCGGAGAAGATGCCGGAGAGGCCGAACAGGCAGATCAGCGCGATAACCAGCCAGTAGAAGGTCTTGATGATCGTCGGCGTAATGAAGCGGTCCCACTGAAACAGATCGCTGAATGAAAACATGGCTCTCCCCACGGCAAATCGGGCCTTCACATGGATACCGGCCCGCGGCTGATCCGACTCAAATCAAGCCGCCGCCTCGAATGTAGCACGAGCCATGCGGGCCAGCGGGGTTGAGATTGCCGCAAAGTGCGGCCACAATCTGTCATTCCCTCAAAGCTTTCCAAGATGACCCTGACCTTCGAAGATTTCCCGCCCGGCCGGTTCGGAACATTCGGCCCGCGCCATGTCACCCGCGACGAGATTCTGGCTTTCGCCGCCGAGTTCGATCCGCAACCGATGCATCTCGACGAGGAGGCCGCGGCCAAAAGCATGCTGCGCGGCCTGTCCGGGTCGGGCTGGCATCTTTGCTCGCTGATGATGCGGATGATGGCCGACGGTTTTATCACCCGCGCAGCCTCGCTGGGATCTCCCGGCGTCGAGGAGGTGCGTTGGCTGTCGCCGCTGAGACCCGGCGACGACCTCATGCTCGACGTCGAAATCGTAGCGGCCCGCACATCGAAGAGCCGGCCGGAGCTCGGCATCGTCAAGTTCAAATGCACCGCGCGCAACGCGACGGGGCAGGCGCTGTGCGAGATGACCTCGCCGATCCTGATCAAGCGGCGCGAGAGGGCGGTCTGATGCCGTTCTTCGAGGAGATCGAGATCGGCCATCGCCGCGAGATCGGCGCCTACAATTTCACGGCCGAGTCCATCAAGGCGTTCGCCGCGAAGTTCGATCCGCAGCGTTTCCACCTCGACGAGGAGGAAGGCAAGAATTCGCTGTTCGGCGGGCTTGCGGCCTCGGGCTGGCATGTCGGCTCGGCCTGCATGAGCCTGCTTGTCGCCGACGGCCAGCGTCTGGCGCGGGAGGCCGCTTCGCGCGGCGAGGAGATCGCGGTGTGGGGTCCGTCGCCGGGCTTTCGCGACCTGCGCTGGATCAGGCCGGTGCTCGCCGGTGATACCGTCGCTTACGTCAATGTCGTCATCGACAAGCGCAACTCCGCCTCGCGCCCGGGCTGGGGCATTCTGACGGCCCGCACCACCGGCACCAACCAGCGTGGTGAAGAGGTCTACGCCATCACCGCCAGCGCCTTCGTGCCGATGCGCGTGAAGGACGGTTAGATTCGTTCCAAGATGAACGGTCCAAATGAGTGCGCGAGTGTTGCTCGCGCGCTATGGACGCGATTCCGGGTGGCTGCCATAAGCCTGCGCAACATGGTTTTCCCGCGAAGCAGTTGGCGGAACCATCGAGTTGCTAACCAATTATGAACCTGTCGCTGTCTATTTGAACGAACTGGGCAGAGTACAGGGGACGAGGACCATGGCAGACCGCGGCGCACTCAAGCTGGTCGGATTTATCTTTGCTACCGCGACGCTGGCGGTGATGCTGGTCGCCGGCATGGTGGTGAAGGGCTATGCCGATGGCGCCTACACCCTGGAAGCTTCGACGGTGGAAGCCACCCGGTAAGATTTCGTTAACTCCGCGGGGCCGCAACGCGGCTTCCGCCCTCAGCGGCTATAGACGAACGCCAATATCGCGATCGCAACCGCCAGCAATCCGACAAAACGCAGCATGATCGTGCCGAACTGGTTCGGCGCGGGCCGCAGCGGTATCGGGTCGGTGGTGTCGGGCCGAATGCTTTCCATGAAATGTCCCCCGGCCCGGCCGCTGCGGGCGCCTGGCATTGGTCGCCGGGGAGGAGCGGGAAGTTCAAACCGCACCCGCCGCTGTCATGCCCCGCGCTGCCGCACCCTCGGCTGTCATGCCCCGGCTTGACCGGGGCATCCAGCCGTGGCGTCTCGGTTCAATCACCGCCGTCTCTGGAATACTGGGTCACCCGCCTTCGCGGGTGACGACACTGGTATGGGGTAGGCTCCATGCGCGAAGGCGCTCTCACATCCCCACGAATCAAAACCGCCGCGCCCCCTTTTCGGGAACGCGGCGGCCGGTGATGCTTGGTGCCCGGCGCTTAGCTGTTGCGCAGGCCGTCGGCGGCGCGCTTCCACTGCGAGACGTTGTCGGCGATCATGCGGGTGGACTTCATCGCGGCCTGGCTGAGCTGGGCGTAGCCGGAGATCTCGCGCTGGACGCGCTGGCCTTCGGCGTGGAGCAGGTCGCGCAGGCTCTCGAGTTCGGAAATCAAATTCTCGATCTCGGCGAGCGAGGTGCCGGCGACGCGCTGGATCAGCGAGTTGACGTTGGTGACGGTGGCTTCGGCGCTCGGGTCGAGCGGCGGCGCGTCGGTGGTCGTGGCCGCCGGACGGCGCAGATAGGCGATGTCGTTGCGGACGAAGTCACGGATGCCGGCTTCGACTTCCGTCACTGCGGCGAGGTTGGTGTCGATGGTCTCGGTCTCGGTGGCTTCGGTCTTTTCCGGACGCATGGCGTTCATCGTTGTTCCCCTGTTCGCGTTGAGCGCGGCGCGAGTGTCCCCCGCACGACGACGTCTGTAGAGCGACTAGGGCGTCGGATTTTGACCGCAACTTGGCAGAGGTGCGGCAAGGGCGGACCATTCGGCGGTTTTGCCGTGGCGTATGGTTACGAGAGTCTGAACGCGGCCCCGCGGAGAAGAACCTATCCCCTCATGGTGAGGAGCGCGCCCCTTCGCGCGCGTCTCGAACCATGCAAGGCCCGGCTCTCGCAGCGGGGACCTCGATCCTTCGAGACGCGCTCCTCTGGAGCGCTCCTCAGGATGAGGAGAGAAATTGGGACGCTTGGCTACCAGCTCTTCTTGAAGCCGGCCGTCAGGCTCTTGTTGATCGCCCCCTGCGAGGTCTCGCCGACCGAGCCCGAGACGGTGACGTTGTCGAACAGCTTCTGCTCGGCGCCGACCTTGCGCAGCCATTTGTCGTCGGTGGTCGACAGCGTCTGGCCCGCGGTGATGCTGGTGCCGGTGTCGGTGAGGGTGACCTTGGCCGACTGATCGGTCTCGTAATTGCGCGTGATGTGGCCGCCGATGCCGGGGAGCGCCGTGGTACCCTGCTGGTTGACGCTGTAGCCGTGCTGGAGCGTCAGCGACGTGTCGTTCGACAGCGGCACCGATTTGATCAGCGACGCCCCGAGCTTGCTCTGTTCAGAGCCGGGATCGACGCGGGCTTCGACCGCGGTCTTGTCCCAGATCCGGCCCGCGCCCGGCGCGGTCGCGGCCGCCCAGGCGCTGCCGGAGGATTGCGGCACGTTGCCGCCATTGGTGGCCTTTTGGGCCAGCAGCTCGGACATCGTCCGCGGCTCGCTCGTCACCGTCATGTCGGCGCCGACGCGGGCGTCCCAGAACGAGGATACCGACTGCTTCACCGTCACCGCCGAGGAGCCATTGGCATTGGTGTTCGTCGACCAGTTCAGCCCGTCCTTGGCCGCGGCCTGGGCGCGCTTCTTGGCGGCGATGATGTCGTTGAGCGTGCCGGCGTCGATCGCGAGCTGGGCCCAGTCGAGCTTGTCGACGTCGATGCCCTTGAGCACGTCGGGATCGTTGACGTCGGGAGCCTCGGCCGCCTCCTCGGCGTCCTCGTCAGGCGCGGTTGCGGCTGGGGAGAAGGGCGGAATGATCTGCGCCGAAACCGTCAGCACCGAGCCGAAAATGAACGCAGCCGCCAGCACCGGCAGCCTGGCCCAGCCAAAACCCGTCGAAAATTCCATCGTCCTGCCCGTCAGCCCAGTTCGCGGCCAGGATGCGGAACTATCGTTGCAAAATTGTGGCGCCGGCCATGCCGCCGAATAATCAACCAACGGGCCGCGCGAAAAGTGCGCGCCCGATGACGAGCTTCTCCACGGCGGCATCCGGCGGGGCTGGAGGCCAGGGCGCGTCGCGGAGAGCATCAAGTCGTCGGTCCCGAAAAACGGGGCCCGTTGGTGTCCCCCTCAGCCGACGCCGGTCATCTTCGGCAGATGAATGGCGCGGCCGAGTGCCTGCTCGACCAGGTCGAAGGTGTCGATCAGCACGCGCATGCTGGTGAGCTTGCCCGCTTTGAACTGGGCGAACTGGGCGACCCGCAAGCTGATCGGCTTGTTGGAATCGAGCGCGGTTAGCGAATAGCGCAGCATCGAGGCGGCGGAATCGACGCCCAGCATGATGCTCTCGCGGTCGAAGCGGCGGACCTGGAAATTGTCGGCGAGCTGGCGGATGACGTCGAGCACGGCGTCCTTGCCCTGGCGCGCGCCGAGGAACGGAAACATGTCGATCGGGCCGTACAGGGCCCACTCGACGTCCTCGTCGATCAGGGCCTCGATGTCCTCGAAATGCCGGTCGTTGATCGCGCGGTGCAAAGCACGCGAGAAACGCCAGAGGCTGTGCTCTGTCATTTTGGGGCGTCCTGAAGCTGGCTTGCAAAAAAAACGGAAAACAACCCCATGCGCCGCAAAGGCGCCCCCGGGGCCGCTCAACTCATTTGTATACGAACAAAATACGCCATTTCGGCCAAAACGCACTTCACGTTTTCGCAATGCACAATTGATCGCGGCGTGTGAGATTTACAATAGAACCCCGTAGTTTCCCGGTTCTCGCGGCGCGGGTTCCCGCCGGGCCGTGGGAGCTACCCCTCATCCACCCGCACGCCCGCAATCAGCGGCCCGATCTCGCGCTCCAGCACCTGCTGCACCAGATCGTAGGAATCGATGATCTCGCGGATCTGCGCCACCTGCCCGCCGCGGAACGTGTAGAACACGGCCATGTCGAACTGCACGACGCGGTCGTTGCTGCGCTTCCTGAAGAACACGCGCAGATAGGCCGCGACGGTGTTGCCCTCGGCGACGAGCTGCGGCACCTCGTGGCGGGTCTCGGAATAGCGCGTCTGCACCGTGCGCCACAGCTCGCGCAGCTCTTGCTTGCCGTGGCGCGGACCCAAATGCGGCAGCACGTCGATCGGCGCGTGGGTGAGAAAGTCGACGTCGTCGGTGCAGCACGCCAGCGCGGCCTCGATGTCGCCGCGCGCGAAGGCGTCGAGCAGATGCAGCACGCGTTGCCTGTTCAGCGATTCAACCGTCATGCTGCTCCCGCCCTCATTGGCCGTGGATCGCAAACGCTATCCTGCGGTTCGCGGGACTAGCAATCCGAAAAAACACAGGGTGACTGCAGCTTGAGACGCGCCGGGCCAATGCCGGGTTCATAGGGTACAGTTGCGGGTTGAGCGTGTGCAAAAGGGAACCCGGACCCATCCAAGCTCGTTGAGACGCCGACACCGCATCCGGAGACATCGACCCATGAAATCCCCGCTTCTCGCCATCGCCGCCGCGCTCCTCATGCTGGGAGCGACCTCCGCCGCCAACGCCAAGGGCTGCATCAAGGGCGCCGTCGTCGGCGGCGTCGCCGGCCACTATGCCGGCCATCACGGCGTCCTCGGGGCCGCCGCCGGCTGCCTCTACGGCCGGCACCAGGCCAAGGAGCAGCAGGAACAGGAGAGGCAGCGGCAACAGCAGAGCCAAGTGAACGGGCAGGGCAAGCTTTAGAGGCCCGGAAAGCTTCGCGCGCGGTCTTCTGTCCGGCATGCCCCGATCGTAAGTTACACTCGCTAACGCGGGGGTTGAGCCGGGCGAGGGGACGATGGACGTCGGGAAGTTCTTGTGGGGCGTCGTCCTCGCGATCCTGTTCGTGGGCTTCCTCGTTGCTTTCATCAGAAGCGTCTTTCGCGCGCGGGGCGTCAAATACAATTGGCTCGGCGTGTTGCTGTCCTTCTCGACGATCGGACTCGCCATCTACCTCGTATTCTTCCGTCAGCTCTGAAGCCGCACGCCGCGCCCGCTGCCGGGCGCGAAGGCCGCCGCACCGCGTGACCCATCTCACATCCCCCCTCTGACACCGGGACTATCGTCGTTCCCATGTCATCAGGGAGACGTGTCATGGCCGCCATCGCCACCGGGAGAAAGTCCCACCTGCACAACGCGATCGAAGGCCTCGCGCTGACCGCCACGCTGCAGAGCTTCCCGACCTTCGCCGTCGCCGCTTTCCTGCTCAAGCTCGTCGGCAACCACGACCTCGTCGGCGACCCCGGCGTCGCCATCTTCGTCGCCATCGCCTCGCTCGCCCACGCAATGCTTGCGGTGACCCTGGGCCCGAGCTTTCCGGCCTTCTTCAAGACCGTCTACGAGCCAAAATTCTTCGAAGCCCATTTGTCGCTCGCCGACAAGATCACGGCATGGCGCACCCAGCCGGTCGCCTCGCTGCAACTTATGACCATCGTGCTGCTGCTGTCGGTGATGGCCGTGGTGACGGCGAGCGTGGGGTGAGGCAGTCGCTCTCTGTCGCGCCTGGGGCGCACGCACAATCTCGATATCTCCTGAACGCGATCAATCACGGGACCAACGTCATGACCTCCATCACCGCGTCAAAATCCGGCTCCCTCAACTGGCTCGAAGGCTTTGCCCTCACGGCGATCCTGCAAGGATTTCCGATCTTCGCCGCCACCTCGCTGATGCTGAAGCTCCTGGGCGACCACAGCGGAGCCAACCCCGTCCTCACCGTGACGATGGCGACGATCTTCTACAGCTTGCTTGCGATTTGGGCCGGCAGGAGATTTCCGAGATTCGCGAAAAACGGCTACGAGCCGCTGTTCTTCGACGCCAGCCTGTCCTTCTCCGACAAGATCGCCGGCTGGCGCGCCAGGCCCAGGACGTCGGTGCAACTGGTGGCGTCGGTGCTGCTGCTGTCACTTCTGGCGATGGGCGTGGGGTGAGTGGGCGTTTCTCGTCATTCTCGGCGCGGCCAACGGCGAGCCCGGAATCGATAACCACCGGCGGTGCCGGCGGCTCTACGCCCCTACCGCTTCTTCCACCCACCTCTATGCCCCGGCGCGCCGCCGCTCGACCGCGGCGCCGGCCCGAACTCCGGCCCCGACTGCTTTGAGTCCGTCGGCTGGATGATCCGGCTCTCGCCGCCGAACGGTTTTGCCGGCAGGGCGCGGTTCTCGCGATAGGGCAGCGATTCCGGGCCGTGCATCTCGTCGAGATGCGGCTTGTGTACCTTCGAGCCGCTGCCGCTACCGCCGCTGGCTTTCAGCGCGGAGCTCACCGTCTTCTTCTTCATCGCGCTGACCGGCAGGTTTGCGGCGTCGCCGTATTTCTTGGCGCCCGCATAGGCGCCGGCCTTGCCCTGCACCGTGCGCTGCTTGACGGTGGGGTCGTCGACGACCGCGAGCTCGGTGGCGCGCAGGCGCTTGACCTCGTCGCGGAGGCGGGCGGCTTCCTCGAAGTTCAGATCGGCGGCCGCCTCGCGCATCCGTGTTTCCAGATCGCCGAGCACGGCTTCGAAATTGTGGCCGATCGAGATGACGTCGTCGGTCATGTCGTGGCCGCCGATTTCGACCAGCACGTGGTCGCGCTCGTAGACCGAGTTGAGAATGTCGCCGATCGACTTCTTCACGCTCTCCGGCGTGATGCCGTGGGCGGTGTTGTACTCGACCTGCTTTTCGCGGCGCCGGTTGGTTTCCGCGATGGCGCGCTCCATCGAGCCCGTCATCTGGTCGGCATAGAGGATCACCTTGCCGTCGACGTTGCGCGCGGCGCGGCCGATGGTCTGGACCAGCGACGTTTCGCTGCGCAAGAAGCCTTCCTTGTCGGCGTCCAGAATCGCGACCAGCGCGCATTCGGGAATGTCGAGGCCTTCGCGCAACAGGTTGATGCCGACCAGCGCGTCGAAGGCGCCGAGGCGCAAATCGCGGATGATCTCGATGCGCTCGATGGTGTCGATGTCGGAGTGCATGTAGCGGACGCGAATGCCCTGCTCGTGCAGATATTCGGTGAGGTCCTCCGCCATGCGTTTCGTCAGCACTGTGATCAGCGAGCGATAGCCGGCCTGTGCGGTGGCGCGGACCTCGCCGACGAGATCGTCGACCTGGGTGCGGGCGGGGCGGATGTTGACGGGCGGATCGATCAAGCCGGTCGGGCGGATCACCTGCTCGACGAACACGCCGCCGCTCTCGTTCAGCTCCCAGCCGCTCGGCGTCGCCGACACCGCGACGGTCTGCGGCCGCATCATGTCCCATTCCTCGAACCGCAGCGGACGGTTGTCCATGCACGACGGCAGACGAAAACCGTATTCGGCCAGTGTCGCCTTGCGGCGGAAGTCGCCGCGGAACATACCGCCGATCTGCGGTACCGTGACGTGGCTTTCGTCGGCGAACACCAGCGCGTTGTCGGGGACGTATTCGAACAGCGTCGGCGGCGGCTCGCCGGGCAGGCGCCCGGTCAGATAGCGCGAATAATTCTCGATGCCGGCGCAGCTTCCGGTCGCCTCCATCATCTCGAGGTCGAAGGTGGTGCGCTGCTCCAGCCGCTGCGCCTCCAGCAGGCGGCCCTGGTCGTGGAGCTGGTCGAGCCGCATCTTCAATTCGGATTTGATCGACTTGATGGCCTGCACCAAGGTCGGGCGCGGCGTCACGTAGTGTGAGTTGGCGTAGATCTTGATGAATTCGAGCTCGTCCTGCTTGTGGCCGGTGAGCGGATCGAACTCCTCGATGTTCTCGACGGTGTCGCCGAACAAATTCACGCGCCAGGCGCGGTCTTCATAGTGCGCCGGAAAGATGTCGATGACGTCGCCGCGCACGCGAAACGTGCCGCGGGTGAAATCGGCCTGCGTCCGCTTGTATTGCAGCGCGACGAGATCGGCGATGAGCTGGCGCTGGTCGATGCGCTCCCCCTTCTTCAGCGCAAACGTCATCGCGGTGTAGGTCTCGACCGAGCCGATACCGTAGATGCAGGACACCGACGCGACGATGATGACGTCGTCGCGCTCGAGCAGCGCGCGCGTCGCCGAGTGGCGCATGCGGTCGATCTGCTCGTTGATCGACGAATCCTTCTCGATATAGGTGTCGGTGCGAGGAACGTAGGCTTCGGGCTGGTAGTAGTCGTAATAGCTGACGAAATATTCGACCGCGTTGTCGGGAAAGAAACTCTTGAACTCGCCATAGAGCTGGGCGGCGAGGGTCTTGTTCGGCGCCAGGATGATGGCGGGCCGCTGCGTCTTCTCGATCACCTGCGCCATGGTGTAGGTCTTGCCCGAGCCGGTGACGCCGAGCAGCACCTGGGTGCGGTCGTTGCGCTTGATGCCTTCGACCAGCTCGGCGATCGCGGTCGGCTGATCGCCCCGCGGCTCATAGTGGGACTTGAGCTCGAAGCGCACGCCGCCTTCGGACTTTTCCGGGCGGGGCGGCCGGTGCGGCGCCCACACCTGTGTCGAGCCGTCGTCCTTGCGGAACTCCGGACGGCCCTCGCGGATCAGCGATTCCAGCGCGTCCGCGGTCGCCTTGACGCCGAGCGCCTCCATCTTGCTGCGCGGTGGACGCGCGAGGGCCTCGGCATCGTCCTCTTCAGTCGGGAGACCGAGCTGACGGGCCAGTTCCGGATCGAGCGTCGGGATCGTGGCCGCGGTCCCGTAATTGGCCTGGGGCGCCTCGTCGAAACCCGCGTCGCGGGGCGGCTGCGGATTGGGCCGCAGCGGCATCGGCCTGGTCCTGGCCGTATCCTGTGGAAACTCCTTTGGCGTCGACGCCCGTGCCCGATGCGCGGCGGCCTCGCCGCCGGAGCGGCGGTCGCGCGAATTGTCCGGCGGCTGCTGCAGCCCGGTTCCCGATCCAAGCCCGGCATCGCCGCGATTGATCGCCGGGTTGAGCAGCTCGGCCAGCGCCGGCCCGATCGGCTGCACGTCAGGGCGGTGCGCCTTCGAGTTCGGGGCCTTGGTCTTGGGGGATTTTGGGGGAGCCGGTTTCTTCGCCATGCCCCGAATATGGGGCGAGTCCGGCTCGCAATAAAGGGCGAATCCCGGTCGCTATGCAGCCTGCTGACAGCAGGTTGGCAGCAGAGAGTTCGGGCGCGCGTCATTGCGGCGAGGCAGCTAACTCCAGGCCAGGAACCTCAATCGCAACCCGGGATACGGCGATACGGAGCATCTCTTGATTGTATTACCACCGTGAGCCATGATCCGCCGCATATTCTGTAGACCCGACTTATTTACTCGATTTCGAATAGTAGATTTGGAGCCGTCGATGGACGACGCGACTGGCGATGACGCCAAAGGGCCGTCGAACCTCTCTCGCATCGGGAGTTGGCTCGAATTTCAGACCACTATTGAGCCGTATCTGACGGGCGATTTTTTGTTCCGTGGTGTCGCTTCTGTGAATTATGGGCTTGTCCCGTCCGTTGGCCGTCAAAGGGATAATGCTGACGGCACCAAGTATGGATATTGCCCGAAGCGGGAAAAGAATTGGTTCGAGCAATTCAGGCGCGAGGCGTTGCCATATCTGCCGGTGCGCCCGGAGACCGAATGGGATTGGCTCGCCTTGGCGCAGCATCACGGCGTACCCACCCGGTTGCTCGACTGGTCAGAGTCCCCGTTTGTTGCCCTGTTTTTTGCAGTGTGGAGCGCTGAGGACAAGGATGCCAGCCTTTACATCCTGCCTCGCCCGAACGAGGTTGCCGATTCCAAGAAGCCCCCGTTCGAGGAGAAAGAAATCGCTTTCTTCTATCCGGGATACGTGACCCTTCGGCTGGTCTCGCAACGCGGATTATTCACCGTGCATTCGCGACCGGATGAACTTTACAGAAACGACGCACTTCGGCAGTTCGCCATCGATAAAAAATGCAAAGCCGATTTCAGGCGGAAACTCGATGCCAGCGGCATCCATCACGCCGCGATGATGGCTGATCTGGACGGGTTGTCGCATCGCCTGGTGGCCATCCAGGGATATCGGACGACAGCGCCTCCGGCGGCTGCAACCTCGTCAAGCATCGTAGAGCAGTCGACGAGCGTCATCGAGAGCGATGCAAAACCTAGGGTTCCCCGTCCGCCGATTAATCCAAGCGATCCGCAAAAGGGACAATGGGGCGGAAAAAAAACGCGGTGCGGTTGGACCGTCTCAGCAAAAATAATCGGCACGGACACGGAATGGGTCAGGATCGAACTCGTCGTGTCCGCTGAGCGCGGGCAACAAAAATCGCTTTCCGGCCACGTGGTGTTCCATCTACACGATACCTTCCCCAAGTCCACCCTCAGGGAGCCGGTGAAGAACGGCGAGGCCGTCTTGCGGTTCTGGACCTATGGTGCATTCACAGTCGGAGTACTCATCGAGCAAGACGAAACGCAGCTCGAAATAGACCTCGTCGACATACCCGGCGCACCAGCAGAGTTTCTGAGCCGCTGACGCTATCAACGCATTGCGTCTTACGCCGCGGGCAGCGGGCCCTCGTCGCCCCCGACCGCCGGACGCGGCTCGAGGATGTCGAGATGGATGCCGCCGCAATCGGTGCAGCGCATGGTCCAATACTCGCATCCGGCGCGTCCGCCGATCACGCGGAGCACCGTGAGATCGCCGTCGCATTCCGGGCAGTAGGACAACACATTGCGGGCGTAAATCCTCTGCCGCGGCGCGTCTTCGAATTCGATGACTGACATGACCGGTTTCCCCTTTTTACCCTGCGCCGTCCCTTGGTTTGCTTGCAGTCCCGCTCGCTTATTCGTCGTCGCTGTCGTCGGCGCGCCGGCGGAAGCGGTCGATGTGGTGCTTGGCATCGGCAATCGCGGCGTCGGGATCGGGCCAGGCGAAACCGACTTCCATGGCCGGAAACAGCACGCCGTCGATGGCAACCGGGCTGAAATCGGCACGCCGGATACGGGCGTGCCACAGCCCCTTGCCAGCTTCGAAGGATTCGATGTCAAAGCCGTCGTAGATGGTCGTCATTGCAGTCCCCAAAGTGTCTTGTCGGACGGTTAGGGGACCACATCTGCGGATTCGTATATGTGAAGCCGTTCACAAGAGGTCGGCTTTTTTGCCGGGGAACCGGACAGGGTGTCAGTTCCGTGGCGAGCCGCGGCCGATCCGCTTCGCCGGCCGGGCGGCGGGCCCGGAGGCCGCGCGCATGATCCAGCGGCGGAACGCGGCGAAGTCGCGCTGCTCGGTCTGGAAGCTGCGATAGAGCAGGTACCAGCGCATGCCCTTGGGCACCGAGAGATCGAATGGCGCAACCAGCCGGCCGGCGGCGAGATCGTCGTCAATATAGGGCCGGATGCCCATGGCGATGCCGAGCCCGTCGGCGGCAGCCTGAAGCGCCTGGCCGTAGAACTGGAACTCCGGCCCGCGCGCGTTGATCCGGGGGAGGGCAGCGGCCTTCAGCCAGATCGGCCAGTCCTCGGGCGAATGTTCGACGCGGATCAGGCTGGGGCCTTTGAGATCGGCCGGGCGCTTCAGCGAGGAAGCGAGACGAGGCACGCAGACCGGCGTGAGGTCGCCGGCGAACAAGGGTTCGGCGACCAGCCCCGGCCAGTCGCCGGTGCCGAGCTTGATGCCGCAGCTCCAGTCCTCGCCGAACGGCACCGACGCGCCGCCGGTGGTGAAGCGCACCTCGATGTCGGGCTCTTCGCTGCGAAACTCCGACAGCCGCGGGATCAGCCAGCGCATCGCAAAGGTGTGGCCGACGCCGATGGTGAGGACGCGGACGCTCGAGGGCGCCGTCACCTGCGCGGTGAGGCTCGCCAGCGCATCGAAGATCGGGGTCAGCCCGCTCTGATAGGCGCGGCCGGCCTGCGTGAGGAGAAGCTTGTTGGCCTTGCGCTCGAACAGCGCGACGCCAAGCCGTTCTTCCAGGATGTGCACCATGCGACTGACTGCGGCCGCCGACACGCTCAGCTCGAGGCCGGCCGCGGCAAAGCTGCCGGCCCGCGCCGCCGCTTCGAATGCCTTGATGCCGTTGAGAAACAGCAGCCGCCGCAAATCACCGACCCTCAGGAAAGCTGATGCCAGGCCAAGATAACTCAGTTTGCGCGCGGGGGGCAAGCGGGGCACGTTCTCCATCGCCGAAGCAGCCCCTCACCCCACCCTCTCCCCGCAAGAGCGTGGCGAGGGAGGGAAACAGCCTCGTCCTGACTTGCCGACCGGAGAATCCCCTCGTGACACCAATCATGATCGCTGCCCTCGGATTGCTGATGGTCGGCACCGCATTCCTGTCGGGGCTGTTCGGCATGGCGGGCGGGCTGATCCTGATTGGCGTGCTGCTGGCCTTGATGCCGCTGCCGACCGCGATGGTGCTGCATGCGATCACGCAGATGGCGTCCAATGGTTGGCGCGCCTTCCTGTGGCGCGCGCATATCCGTTGGCGGCCGGTCGCGAACTATATGGTCGGGGCTGCCATCGCGCTCGCGGCCTGGTCGCTCACCCGCTACGTGCCGGACAAGCCGATGGCGCTGCTGCTGCTCGGCATCACCCCGTTCATGGCGCGGCTCATGCCCGCGAATATCAAGCCCGATCCCGACCGTCTCTGGCAGGGCACGGTCTATGGCACGATCTGCATGGGCTTGATGCTGATGACTGGCGTGTCCGGCCCGCTGCTCGACACCTTCTTCCTCGGCGGCGATTTCGGCCGGCGCGAGAAGGTCGCGACCAAGGCGATGTGCCAGCTCGTCAGCCATTTCACAAAACTGATCTATTTCGGCGGAATCATCGATCAAGCGGCGAGCCTCGATCCGGTGCTCGCCGGCGTTGCGATCGCAGCCTCGATGCTCGGCACCACGCTGGCGCGGCGCATCCTCGAAGCCATGACCGACCAGCAATTCGTGGCCTGGTCGAACAAGCTGATCACCACCATTGCCTGCTACTACATCGCCTATGGCGGCTGGCTCTTCGTGCGCGCACCGGTGCTGGCAGCCTTTACCAAGGGAGGTTTGCAATGAGCGAGACTGCCGACCCGCTGGTGCTGGATTTCGTCGAATGGGTCGCGCGCGAGCCGCGCGCCTATGCCGAGGTGATCGCGACCTGGAAGACCTCGTGCCCGCGCCTCACCATCTGGGAAGACGCCGCCGACCACGGCTACGTCGCCCGCGAGACGCTGCCCGGCATGGGGCTGGTCATCGCGGTGACGGAGGACGGCGAGAGGCTGCTGCGCACGAACGGGCGTTAGCTCTCGCCACATCGTCATTGCGAGCGCGAGGGAAGCAATCCAGAATGCCTCCGCGGCGGCAGACTGGATTGTGTCGTCGCAAGGGCTCCTCGCAATGACGGAGCGAATGGAGGCGCGTTGCATGTCACTCAAACTCTTCGAACTCGTCGGCACCGACGCCGCGCGCCCGTTCAGCCCGTATTGCTGGCGCACGCGGATGGCGCTGGCGCACAAGGGGCTGGCGGCGGAATCGTTGCCCTGGCGCTTCACCGAGAAGAGCGTAATCGCGCCGCACGGCTCGGAGAAGGTTCCGGTGCTGTTGCATCACGACGAGCCGGTGGTCGATTCCTGGACCATCGCCAACTATCTCGAAGACAGGTTCCCTGACAGCCCGTCGCTGTTCGGCGGCGAGGGCGGCCGCGCCATGGCGCGCATGCTCAACGCCTGGGGCGACATCGCCATCGTCGGCGGCATCTTCCCGCTGATCATCGCCGACATCCCGAAGAATCTGGCGGAAGTCGACGCCGCCTATTTCCGGCAGTCGCGCGAGGCGCGTTTCGGCGGCAAGACGCTCGAAGAGGTGATGGCGAGCCGCGACACCGGCGTGGTCGCGTTCCGCAAATCGCTCGAGGTGATGCGGCAGACCCTGAAGAAGCAGCCCTTCATCGGCGGCAGCGCGCCGAACTATGCCGATTACATCGTGTTCGGGGGTTTTCAGTGGGCGCGCGTGACGAGCCCCTTTAGGCTGCTCGAGGCGGACGACCCGGTCTACGCCTGGCGCGAAAAGCTGCTGGATGCGTTCGACGGCATGGCGCGGAGATCGCCGGGATTTGCGGTTTAAACGCGGCGTAACATCCCCCAGCGTCGTCCCGGCGAAGGCCGGGACCCATACCGCGTGATCCCTGGATTGCGGTTGGTTGCAGTATCAAACTACGAGTCTTCCAAAATTCCTCTTGGGGTTATGGGTCTTGGCCTTCGCCGGGACGACATCGGAGATGTGGTTGCGTGCCGCGCCTCACGCGCACTACTTCGCGTCCCCCGCCGCCTTGCGCAAGCACGCCCGGCACAGGCAATCCTCGCCCTTGACCGGCATCGGCAGCCGCGCCGTTTCCTCCGCGCACCAGCAGGTGCCCGAGAGGTCGCAGCCGAACTCGGCGCCGCAGCCGGAGCAAGCCATGCGGCGCGGTTCCCGCAATGGAGATTCCTGCAGGGGAGGTTCTTGCAGTGGAGATTCTTGCGGATTTGTCATGATTTACGCAAAAGCTTCGCCGTCATTTTCATGTCGGGTTCATCTCCCGCTGCGGTATATTATGCCTCGCGCACGTATCAGGAAAGCGGTTGGCAACGCGCGAAGGACAAATCGATGGCCCGCGATTCGCAAGCCGCCCTCGTCGCGCTCAATCGTTTCGGCTTCGGGGCCCGCGGCGGGACGTCCGGCGATCTCATCAATGCGGCGTCCGACCCGCGCGGTTTCGTGAAGGCGGAACTCGCGCGTCCCAACGGCGTGCTGCTGGAGGCGCCCGGCCTGCAATCCACGCCGCAGCTCGGCCAGGCCGTGTTTGCCTATCAGGACCAGATCAAACAGGCGCGCGAGGCCGCGGCCAAAGCCGGCACGCCGACTGAAACGCCACCGCCACAAGCCGAACAGAAGCCCGGACTGCGCCGCAATCTGTCGCTGAACACGGTCGCGACCGAGATCGCCGGCCAGATGGCCGAGGCCAAGCCGTTCGATAAAAAGCCGTCCGATAACAAGCCCTCCGATAACAAGCCGGCCGACAATATGGCGAAGCCAGACGCCATGCAGCCCAACGCGGCGACACCGGCTGCCGCAAAGCCCGCCCCGCAGCCGCTCAACGTCATCCAGAAAACCTTTCGCGCCGAGGCGCTGGCGCGGTTGCAGCGCGCGACGCTGGTCGAGTGCGGCTTCACCGAGCGTCTGGTGGTGTTCTGGTCCAACCATTTCTGCATCTCCGCGAGCAAGGGCGAATTGGCGCGGATATGGGCCGGCGCCTTCGAGCGCGAGGCGATCAGGCCGCATGTGCTCGGGCGCTTCGCCGACATGCTCCGGGCCGTCGAGCAGCACCCGGCGATGCTGTTCTTCCTCGACAACCAGCAATCGCTCGGGCCGGACTCGCGCGCGGGCCAGAACCGCAAGCGCGGGTTGAACGAGAATCTCGCGCGCGAGATCATGGAGCTGCATACGCTCGGCGTCGGCGGCGGCTACACGCAGGAAGACGTCACCTCGCTCGCGCGCATCATCACCGGCTGGACCTTTGCCGGAAGGCAGGGGCAGTTGGGGGCGCCCGGTTCTTTCGTGTTCAACGTCAATGCGCACCAGCCCGGACCGCAAATGCTGCTCGGCAAGAGCTACGAGCCGACGGGGCTGGCGCAGGGCGAAGCCGCACTCGCCGACATCGCGCGCCATCCCTCGACAGCGAATTTCATCGCCACCAAATTCGTCCGCCATTTCGTCGCCGACGATCCGCCGCCGGCGTTGGTGGCGCGATTGCGCGATGTTTTCGTCAAGACCGATGGCGATCTCAAGGCGCTTGCGACGGCGCTCGTCGATTCCGACGAGGCGTGGAAGGCGCCACTCACCAAGATGCGCTCGCCTTACGACTTCGTGGTCGCGAGCGGCCGGCTGCTCGCGCGCGTGCCGGAGGATCCCGGCTTCTATCTCAACAACCTCAATCTGCTGGGACAGCCGCTGTGGTCGCCGGCCGGCCCGAACGGTTTCGCCGATACCAGCGCCGCCTGGGCCGCGCCCGAAGGCATGAAGCTTCGGCTCGACATCGCCGCCCAAATGGGCGCGCGGCTCGGGCCCAACATCGACCCGCTCGACCTCCTGGAATTCGCCGCGGCGGATGCGGCGTCCATCGAAACGCGCAAAACCATCGAGCGTGCGGAGTCGCGCCAGCAGGCGCTGGCGCTGCTGTTGATGTCGCCTGAAATGCAGCGGAGATGACGATGATCGACTGCGTTGAAAACCGGCTCCTCACCTCGCGCCGCGGCCTCCTGCTCGGCGGCGCGTCCTTCGCGGCCTGGGCCTATTTGCCGAAATTCGCGCGCGCGGCCGACGGCCGCGATCCCCGGTTGATCGTGGTGATCCTGCGCGGCGCGCTCGACGGCCTTTCGACCGTCGCGCCGGTCGGCGACCCCGACTATGCCGGCCTGCACGGATCGATCGCGCTCACCGCGGACGGCGCGCATCCTGCAATCCTGCTCGATAGTTTCTTCGCGCTGCATCCGGCGATGCCCGAATTCGCGCGGATGTATCGCGACATGCATGCCGCGGTGATCCATGCTGTCGCGACGCCCTATCGCGATCGCTCGCATTTCGATGGCCAGGACGTGCTCGAAAGCGGCTACGCTGGTCCGGGTCGCGTGCAATCCGGCTGGCTCAATCGTGCGCTGGAAGCGCTGCCGCGCGGCGAGCGTGTGTCGAGCGGACTCGCGGTGGGTCCCACCACGCCGCTGGTGCTGCGCGGCAATGCGCCGACCGTCGGCTGGGCGCCGGTGGCGCTGCCGCAGGCCGACGACGACACCGCGATGCGTCTGGTCGATCTCTACCGTCACCGCGACCCCGCGCTGGCATCGGCGCTGTCGCAGGGCCTTCAGCTCGAGAAGGTCGCGAGCGGCGACGACATGAAGCCGAAGCCCGGCAACCAGGTCGCGCAGATGCGCCAGGTCGCCCGCGGCGCGGCAAAACTGATGGCCGCCGATGACGGCCCACGCATCGCCGCGCTCGCCTTCGACGGCTGGGACACGCACGCCAATGAAGGCGGTCCGGTCGGGCGTCTTGCCTTCCTGCTCGGCGGGCTCGACGGCGCGCTCGCCGAATTCGAAAGCGGTCTTGGAGATCGCTGGCGTAACACCGTCGTCGTGGTCGCGACCGAATTCGGCCGCACCGCGCGCATCAACGGCACCGACGGCACCGATCACGGCACGGGAACGATCGCACTGCTCGCCGGCGGTGCGGTGAAGGGCGGCCGCGTCATCTCCGACTGGCCGGGCCTCAAGCTCGCCAATCTCTACGAAGGCCGCGACCTCAAGCCCACCACCGATCTGCGCTCCGTGATCAAGGGCGTGCTGCAGGGACAGTTCGGCCTGTCCGATCGCGCGCTGGCGGAAACGGTGTTCCCGGACAGCGCAAGCGCACGTCCGATGAAGGGACTGGTGGTCTAAACTGTCATTCCGGGCCCGCGCCTTGCGGCGCGCACCGGAATGACGACATGATCAGCCTTACATCAGGAGACCATTCGCATGTACATCGCCATGAACCGCTTCCGCGTGACCAAAGGCTCCGAGGCCGCCTTCGAGCAGGTTTGGCTCACCCGCGACACCCATCTGGACAAGGTGCCGGGCTTCGTCGAGTTTCATCTGCTGCGCGGGCCCGAGCTCGAGGACCACACGCTGTATGCCTCGCACACGATCTGGGCGAACCATGCGGCGTTCGAGGCATGGACCCAGTCAGAAGCGTTTCGTGCCGCGCATCAGCGCGCCGGCGACAACAAGCCGCTGTATCTCGGCCATCCCCAGTTCGAAGGTTTTGAGGTGATGCAGACGGTCGGACGCGGCGCGAAGTAAGCGCCGCGCCGTGAAGATCAGCCCAGCGTGATCTTGTCGATCTCGGCGAGATCGTCCGCGCCGAGCCTCCACGCGATGGCCTTCACATTCTCCTCGACCTGCTCGACGCGGGTGGCGCCGGCGATCACGCTCGACACCTGCGGGCGCGCGGCGAGCCAGGAAAAGGCGAGCTCGAGCATGCTGTGCCCGCGCGCCTTCGCGAAGGCCTGGAGCTTCTCGACGATGTCCTCGTTGCGCGGCGTGACGTAGCGGTCACGCAGCCGCGGAGTTTGGCCGAAGCGGGTGTCGCCGGGCGCGGCCGCGCCCTTCTTGTATTTGCCGGTCAGAAGTCCGCTTGCGAGCGGGAAGAACGGCAACAGGCCGAGCTTGTATTCCGTTGCTGCCGGCAACAGATCCTTCTCGATGTCGCGCACGACGAGAGAATATTCGTCCTGGCAGGAGACGAAGCGGCTGACATTCATCGCGCGCGCGACGTACTCCGCCTCGGCGACCCGCCAGGCCGGAAAGTTGGAATTGCCGATGTAGCGCACCTTGCCCTGGCGTACGAGATCGTCGAGGGCGCGCAAGCTCTCCTCGATCGGCGTCAGCGGGTCATAATCGTGCTGTTGGTAGAGATCGATGTAATCGGTCTTCAGCCGCTTCAGGCTCGCGTCCACGGCGTCCATGATGTAGCGGCGCGAGGCGCCCTGCCTGGTTCCGTCCTCCGCCATCGGCTTGGAGTATTTCGTCGCCAGCACGATGTCCTTGCGGCGATCGCCCAGCACGGCGCCGAGCACATTCTCCGACCCGCCCATGTTCGAATAGATGTCGGCGGTGTCGAACAGCGTGATGCCGAGATCGAGCGCGCGGTGGATCACCTTGCGCGAGGCTTCGAGGTCGATGCGCTGGCCGAAATTGTTGCAGCCGAGCCCGACTGCAGACACGCGCAGGCCGGAGGCGCCGAGATTACGAATTTCCATGGGAGGTCCTGTCAGGAGAAGGCAGCGACCCATTGTGACCGCGGTGCGCCGCGCCAGCAAGGCGCCGGCCGCGCTGCTGCCATGCTGGCGATGAGCCTGGCGCAAAAAAATGCGGCCCCTGTCAGACGCGGCGACTGACGGGGACCGCTTTGGAGCGCTTGATCGGTGACGGGGGGCCTGATCAGACGCAGGTGCAACTTAACCCCGGTGTGTTACGCGCCGGTGACAGGAAAAGTTATCCACAGGCGGCCGCGGCGGGATCAGAAGATCTTGCGATAGACGATGAAGCCGGAGCGCTCCGCGACCTTGTCATACAGGCTCTGCGCCGTGACATTGGTCTCGTGCGTCTGCCAATAAACCCGCGGCGATCCCGCGAGCTTCGCGCGCTCGTAGACGCCATGGATCAGCGCCGAGCCGACGCCTTTGCCTCGCGCGGCCTCGCTCGTGAACAGATCCTGCAAATAGCAGGACGGCTCGATGGCGGTGGTGCTGCGATGAAAGAGATAGTGCGTCAGCCCGAGCAAGCGGCCGTCGCTCTCGGCGACCAGCGCATGCACCGGCTCATAGGCGTCGAAGAAGCGCTGCCACGTCACGCGCGTGATCTCGCCTGCGAGCGCGGTCGGGCCGGAGCGGCCGTAGAAGGCGTTGTAGCCGTCCCACAGCGGCAGCCATTGATCGTAATCCTGCCTGGTGGCGGAGCGAATGGTGAGGGGCATGTGAAATTTCCGCGATCTTGGGGCCGCACGATGGAGAGGTGTCCTTCATACGTGATGATCGCACTGCCGATCAATCGCCCAGTCGCATCACTCCGCGACGCGCAGATAGCGGATCAGCTTGCGGCCGGCGGGGTCGCGCAGCGAGCGGTAGTAGTCGGCGCGGGACGGCGCATCGGTGTGGCGGACGAGGTCGGTCACGGGCGTGTAGCTCAGCATGCGCCCGCCATCGGGAAGCACGGCGCAGACGAAGCGCAGCACCTCGCCATTGCGCAAGGCAATGTTGATCGGTGTTGTATCGCCGATCCGCACCATCTCCATGCGCTGCGCGATGAAGGTGCCGAGCTCGTCCTCGGGCAATTCGAACGCGCCGGTGTCACGGCCGTGATACATCAATGCGATGAACGGCGGCTTGCCGTCGGCGATGTCGTCCGGCACCGCAAAATAATCGCGGAAGGCGCGGTTGATGAATTCGGCGCGCGTCTCGGCATCGAGCAGCACGATGCCGATATCGACCCGGTCGAGCGCGGCCGACAGCCGCGCGGCGGTGGCGTGGCTCCGGCGCTCGGCGGCAAACGTGCCGAGCAGCCGCTCGCGCATCAGGCCGGTGATGCCTGCGGTGCCCGCGGCCGTCGCTGCCAGGAGGCCGAGCTGAACCAGATCCGCCGTCGCATGGAAGGGACCGGCGCGGTGGTTGAGGAAGACCAGCGTCGCGCCGATCACCGCGATGGCGGCGCTGGTCATGGCGGAGGCGAAACCCGACAGTGCGCCGGCAAGCGCGACGATGCAGACGAACAGCGGCGCGGGCGAGGGAGTGGGGACAAAAAGATCGAACAGCATCGCCAGCAGCACAGTCGCTGCCGTCAGCGCCGGACCGGAGATCGCACGCCATCCGAACCGCATGGGCCAGTCTCGCTCCTCCCGAACGAGGTAAGGCGGCAACACTGACTGATCGTTGCGCCAATGCGATGCGGTTTCGCGCGGCGCGCTTAAGGGGAACTTGCGCTCAAGCGCAAAGCTTTCGGATGATTTTAGACCAAATGCGCGTGCTGGACACGTTGTAGCAGCGCGGGCGCATTCAGCGTGGACGTCCCCGGGCCCTTGCGCGTGCCGACGAATATCAACAGCGAAACCGCGACCAGGATGGCCGCAGTCAGGGTGATGGCAACGACTACCACGGGTGATTTCATCGACGTCCTGTCGCGATGCCTGTTGGCGCGAGTCCCGCGGCGCCTTGAAAGCGGGTCCAGGATGAAGCGGGAATCAGACCGGCAGGCCCATCGCCATGGCCGCCTTGGTCGACAGCACCGTCAGGGTGACGATCAGGCACAGCGAGAGCGCGGCGACGGCAAGCGAGGCTGCGACCGCGTTGGCAAGCCGGGAAGACGATACCGTAGCGGGTGGGCCCTGAAAGCCTGCCGTGCCGGACGCCCGAATCATGGTCTAAATCCTTCAACGCGCGAGCGAATCACCCGCCACGTCGAACAATTTCCCTGTTTCAACCGGCAATATTGCGGCGGCCAATCGAGCGAAAATGGCGAGATTGCGGCAATGGTGACCCTTATGCCCGCTATTCGCCAGAGCGCGATCGCCCTCAGGCACCCGCCGCGATGCTGGCGGGATCCTCGATGTCGGCCGGCCGCCAGTCCATTGCGACGAAGCCGGGGGCCGCTTCCACGCGCTTCAGCCAGTCCCGGATCGCCGGGAAGGTCGAGAGGTCGAAGTCGCAGCGGTCGGCGAGGTGGGTGTAGCCGTACAGCGCGATGTCGGCGACCGTGAGTTGGCGCGCGGCGAAATAGGCGTTGGTCTTGAGGTGATTCTCCATCACCTGGAGCGCGCCATAGCCGCGCTCCATCCAGTCTTCCAGGGAGTGGGTCTGCAGATCGCGGCCGCCCCTCACCAGCGACAGCCAGAAATAGGCCGCGCCGATATTCGGCTCGAGCGCGTGCTGCTCGAAGAACATCCATTGCAGCGCGTCGGCGCGATCGATGCGGTTCTCCGGCGCGAGCGGCGTGCCGACGGCGACATACCAGAGGATGGCGTTGGACTCGGCGAGATAGCGATCGTCGCCGACCTCGAGCAGCGGCACCTGACCGGACGGGTTCTTGGCCAGGAAGTCCGGGGTGCGGCTCTCGCCGCGTAGAATGTCCACCTCGACCGCTTGATAGGGCAAGTTCAGCAGCGCCAGCGCAAGGCGGACCTTGTAGCTGTTGCCGGAGCGTTGCATCGAATAGAGCTTGTACATTCTGAGGATGATTCCGGAAGACGGGAAGGCGCGGCGCTTGTTGCCCCGCAACGCGGCTAAACAATGATGCCGATGCGAATCCGCTGCAAGGGCCGGCCAATAGAAAAACTCAAAATCCCTACCGCATTGCAACGCGGCGGAAGATCATTTCCGTACGACCATGCAATTCAGTTCACGCTTGCGTCAACGCGCGGACCAGACGACATCGATCTGTTGTGTGCGAGCCAGGGCAATCGCGTTCGGGCAGTGAAGCTTCCATGAACTCCCTCTGACGCAAAGAACGTGGATGCCCAGGCCTTCGCCTCGCCGAAGCGGCTTCGGCAGCGCAGGAGGGACAAGCCCGGGCATGACGACGCGCTGGTTTTCACGGCGACACGTGGCAGCAAAATTGCTCCGAGGACAAGCCTTGTCGGATATATGGGATTTGCCCGGCAAAGTTGCGGAAAATTGCTGCAAATCGTGGCTAGAAGCGCTCCCGACCCGTAAACTTTTGCGAGATCGGAGCGAAGTTTCTTGCGGTGCAACGGCACTCGTTTTAGGGTGTCTCATTCCCACAATCGGAGTCGTGAAGCCAAAGGGTTCACGACGCTTGTCAGGAGATGACGATGCCCTTCCTTGCCGCTGCGCTCGACCGTGTGAAGCCGTCCGCGACCATCGCGGTCACGGATAAAGCACGTGCGCTGAAAGCGGCGGGCCGCAACGTCATCGGCCTCGGCGCCGGTGAGCCCGACTTCGACACGCCCGCCAACATCAAGCTGGCCGCGATCCACGCCATCGAAGCCGGCAAGACCAAGTACACCGCGGTCGACGGCATTCCCGAGTTGAAGGAAGCCATCATCGGCAAGTTTCAGCGCGAGAACGGCGTCGTCTACAAGCCGAACCAGATCATCGTCGGCACCGGCGGCAAGCAGGTGCTTTACAACGCGCTGATGGCGACCATCAATCCGGGCGACGAGGTGATCATCCCCGCACCGTACTGGGTCAGCTATCCCGAGATGGTGGCGCTCGCCGGCGGCGAGCCGGTGCCGGTGGTCTGCACCGCCGCGGCCGGCTTCAAGCTCCAGGCCGAGGCGCTCGATCGCGCGATCACGCCGAAGACCAAATGGGTGATCCTGTGCTCGCCGTCGAACCCGACGGGCGCTGCCTACACCAGGTCCGAGCTGAAGGCGCTCACCGACGTGCTGGTCAAGCATCCGCATGTCTGGGTGATGACCGACGACATGTACGAGCACCTCGTCTATGACGACTTCCAGTTCACCACGGTCGCGCAGGTCGAGCCGAAACTCTACGACCGCACCCTCACCGTGAACGGCGTGTCGAAGGCCTATTGCATGACCGGCTGGCGCATCGGCTATGCCGGTGGTCCCGCGCAGCTCATCAAGGCGATGTCGACGATCCAGTCACAGTCGACGTCGAACCCGTCGTCGATCGCGCAATGGGCCGCGGTCGAGGCGCTGAACGGTCCGCAGGACTTCATCCCCGCCAACAACAAGGTGTTCAAGGAGCGACGCGACCTCGTCGTCTCCATGCTCAACCAGGCCAAGGGCATCGAGTGCCCGCGCCCCGAGGGCGCCTTCTACGTCTACCCGTCCTGCGCGGGCACGATCGGCAAGACCGCGCCGTCCGGCAAGGTGATCGACAATGACGAGACGTTCGTGACCGAGCTGCTCGAGACCGAAGGCGTTGCCGTCGTGCAGGGTTCGGCCTTCGGCCTTGGCCCGGCGTTCCGCATCTCCTACGCCACCAAGACCTCGGACCTCGAAGACGCCTGCAAGCGCATCCAGCGCTTCTGCGGCAATCTGCGCTGAGCGCGTTCCGAAACGAACTGAAACGAAAAGGCCCGCTTCGCGCGGGCCTTTTTTATTCCTCCACGCAATCTGGCACCGCAAGGAATGTTGTGGCATAGACCATCGCGCGTCACGGGTGGGGTGCCCTCTCTGCTCGCATCACATTCATCGCCGGAGATCATTCATGCGCCGCTCACTCCTTCTCGCCGGGCTCGCTGCTGCGAGCCTTGTTGCTTCGGTCGCAGGCGCCAGCGCGCAGTCGCGGCTGGTGCAGGTTGGCGTGCTCGAATGCCGCGGCGGCGCCAGCGTCGGCTTCATCGTGGGCTCGGTGACCAATCTCGGCTGCGTCCTGCGCGTCGATGGTCTGCCGGACGACCGTTACGTCGCCACGATCCGTAAAGTCGGCCTCGACCTCGGCATCACGCAGGAAACCGCACTCGCGTGGGGTGTGTTCGCGCCGGTGAACCGGCTCGGACCCGGCGACCTCGCCGGCAACTACGCCGGTGCGCAGGGCAGTGCGTCTGTCGGCGTCGGCCTCGGTGGCAACGTGCTGGTCGGCGGCTCCAACAATTCGATCGCGCTGCAGCCGCTCAGCGTGCAGGGCCAGGTCGGCCTCAACGTCGCCGCCGGGCTCGAGAGCCTGGAACTTCGTCCGGGCCGTTAACGGTTTCGCGCGGGGATCGCGCGCGACTGGCGCGACCCCAGCGACGACGCACCGCAGCGACGTTTGATGCTTGCCAAATCTCGGGGACGGGCAGAGCATCGGCGTTTGCCGACCCAATCATGGGCCGAGCTCCACACCAAGGAGGCGGCGAAATGGGACAAGACGTCAGAAGTCCCCGAGGTCCACGGTGCATCGCGCTGGTGGGCCCTTTCCAAAGCGGTAAAACCACACTTCTCGAAGCAATACTGGCGCGAACGGGCGCAATCCCCCGCGCCGGCAGCGTCGATGCCGGAACTTCCGTCGGCGACGCCACGCCCGAGGCCCGTCATCACAAGATGACCGTCGGGCTGACTGCCGCCACCACGAGTTTCATGGGCGACAGCTACACCTTCCTCGATTGTCCCGGTTCCGTCGAGTTTGCCCACGACATGCGCGCGGCGCTGCCTGCGGTCGACGCCGCCATCGTGGTCTGCGAAGCCGACGAGAAGAAGCTGCCGCAGCTTCAGATCATCCTGCGCGAGCTGGAGGAGCTGAAGATCCCGCGTTTCCTGTTCCTCAACAAGATCGACCGCGCCAACAAGCGCATCCGCGAGACGCTCGAGATGCTCCAGCCCGCCTCGCGCGTGCCGCTGGTGCTGCGCCAGATCCCGATCTGGAAGGACGAGCTGATCGAGGGCTTCGTCGATCTCGCGCTGGAGCGCGCGTTCATCTACCGCGAGCACAAGGCCTCCGAAGTGGTCACGCTCGAAGGCGGCGATCTCGATCGCGAGAAGGAGGCCCGCTTCTCGATGCTGGAGAAACTCGCCGATCACGACGACGCGCTGATGGAGCAGCTGCTCGAGGACATCCAGCCGCCGCGCGATGCCGTATTCGACGATCTCGCCCGCGAGTTGCGCGAGGGGCTGATCTGCCCCGTGCTGCTGGGCGCCGCCGCACGCGAAAACGGCGTGCTGCGCTTGATGAAAGCGCTGCGCCACGAGGCGCCTGGTGTCGCGGAGACTGCAAGACGCCTTGGCGTGCCCGAGACCAGGGACGCACTCGGCTTCGTCTTCAAGACGTTGCATTCGCAGCACGGCGGCAAGCTGTCGCTGACGCGGCTGCTCGCCGGCCATCTCGACGACGGTGCCACGCTGCAATCCTCCTCCGGCGGGGCCAGCCGCATCTCCGGCATCCTCGCCGTCACCGGCGCCTACGACACCAAGCGCGCTGTGGCGGAAGCCGGCGACACGGTGGCACTCGCCAAGCTCGACCCGATCAAGACCGGCGACACGGTTTCGAACGGCAAGACCCAGCCGGCAGCGCTCGCCGCCAGCGAACCCACTCCGCCGGTGCTCGCGATCTCGGTTGCGGCCACCGACCGCAAGGACGACGTCAAGCTCGGCCAGGCGCTGATGCGGCTGCACGAGGAGGATCCCTCGCTCGTCTTCGTGATGAACGCGCAGACTCACGACACCGTGCTGTGGGGGCAGGGCGAGATGCATCTGCGCGTCGCGAGCGAGCGGCTGCGCGACCGTTTCGGCGTCAAGGTCGCCTCGCATCCACCCGCGATCGGCTATCAGGAAACCATCCGCAAGCCGATCGTCCAGCGAGGCCGCCACAAGAAACAGTCCGGCGGCCACGGCCAGTTCGGCGATGTCGTGCTCGACATCAGGCCGCTGCCGCGCGGCGAGGGCTTCAGGTTCGCCGAGAAGGTGGTCGGCGGTGCGGTGCCGCGCAACTACATCGGCGCGGTGGAAGAGGGCGTCGTCGACGGGCTCGCACGCGGCCCGCTCGGTTTCCCGGTCACCGATTTGCAGGTGACGCTGACCGACGGCTCCTATCACAGCGTTGATTCCTCCGACCTCGCCTTCCGCACGGCGGCGCGGGTCGGGCTCAACGAAGGCCTGCCGCTATGCCAGTCGGTGCTGCTGGAGCCGATCCACGTGGTCGAGATCGTCTGCCCGACCGACGCCACCGCCAAGATCAACGCGATCCTGTCGGCACGGCGCGGCCAGATCCTCGGCTTCGACACCCGCGACGGCTGGAGCGGCTGGGACTGCGTCCGCGCCATGATGCCGGAAGCG
>NZ_JADPJG010000004.1:111281-205472 GCF_023073335.1 Bradyrhizobium sp. 21 | reverse complement strand
GCTCGGCCACGGCGGGCGCCGGCAGCTTCACCCGCCAGTTCGACCACATGGCCGAAGTCACGGGCCGCGCCGCCGACCAGATCATCGCAGCGCATCAGCACGCGGCGTGAGCTGCCTCTCGCAGTGAGGCACGTACTGCTCTCGCCCTCTCTCCGTTCGTGCGGGGAGAGGGCGACGCGGAGCACGTGGCGGCGAGGGCCCTCTTGCGTTCGGCTCAACTTGATGTATTTTACATCATTGTGCATGCTCCAGACATCATTTATAACCGTTCATACGTGAGGCCAAGGTGATCACGTCGTTCCAGATGCGGGCAGCGCGCGCGCTGCTCGGCATTGACCAGAGGGCTTTGGCGGAGCTTGCAGGCGTATCGCTGCCGACCATTCAGCGGATGGAGGCGAGCACCGGCAACGTCCGTGGCGTGGTCGAGACCTTGATGAAGGTGGTCGAAGCCTTTGATCGGGCCGGCGTCGAGCTGATCGGCGAACAGGCGCGCAGCGAAGGCGGCGGACGTGGCGTTCGGCTCAAGGAGCCGGGGCCGCCGCGTCGGGTGGGGGCGTGATCCCGCAAATGATCATGCTCGGAAGCAGTCTTAACTAACGCACCGTCGCGCCCCGATACGCGGCCGCACGATGCATCGGAGCGTCGTGGGCAGCGGAGCATTTTGCTGAAATGAGCATCACAGGCGAACACGCAGGCAAGCTGCACCAGCTTCGTCGGCCGACCTTCACCGAACTCTATCTGCCAAAGCTCGTCACCGTATGGCGCGAGGGCTACGGCCTATCGGATTTCCGCGCCGATGTGTTTGCGGGCCTCACAGTTGCGATCGTCGCGCTGCCGCTGTCGATGGCGATCGCAATCGCCTCTGGCGTGACGCCGGACCGCGGACTTTACACCGCTGTTGTCGGCGGCTTCATTGCGTCACTGCTCGGCGGCAGCCGGTTCCAGATCGGCGGTCCTGCCGGCGCCTTCATTGTGCTGGTTGCGGCGACCGCCGACCGTCACGGGGTCGACGGCGTGATCCTGGCGACGCTGATGGCGGGCCTGTTCCTGATCGCTGCGGGCTTCCTGCGGATCGGCACCTATATCAAGTTCATTCCGTATCCGGTGACGGTCGGCTTCACCGCCGGCATCGCCGTGATCATCTTCGCCAGCCAGCTGCGCGATCTCGGCGGGATCACGCTCCTCGCGAAGGAGCCGAGCGAGTTCGTTCCGAAACTCATCGCGCTTGCCGGCGGCCTGCACACCGTCAATCCGTCGGCCGTCGCGGTCGCGATCGTCAGCATTGCCATCATCGCCGGCCTGCGACGTTGGCTGCCGTCCTGGCCGGGCATCCTGATCGCGGTCGTGCTCGCGGCGGTCGCATGTGCCGTGCTGTCGCTGCCGGTCGAGACCGTCGGCTCGCGCTTCGGCGGCATTCCGCGCGAACTGCCCTCGCCGGCCTTGCCTGCGTTCTCGCTCGCGAAGGCGACCGCCGTGCTGCCGGATGCGATCTCCTTCGCGCTGCTCGCCGCCATCGAATCGCTGCTGTCGGCGGTGGTGGCCGACGGCATGACCGGTCGCCGTCACCGCTCCAATTGCGAGCTGGTGGCGCAAGGCGCCGCCAATGTCGGCGCGGCGCTGTTCGGCGGCATCTGCGTCACGGGGCTGATCGCGCGTACCGCGACCAACATCCGCGCCGGCGCGCGGGGGCCGCTCGCGGGCATGCTGCATTCGATCTTCCTGCTGCTGTTCATGCTGATCGCAGCGCCGCTCGCGAGCTACATCCCGCTGGCCGCGCTCGCCGCCGTGCTCGTCGTGGTGGCCTGGACCATGGCGGAGAAGCACGAATTCGCGACGCTGCTGCGCTCGTCATGGGGCGATGCCGTCGTGCTGCTCGCAACCTTCCTGCTCACCATCTTCCGCGATCTGACCGAGGGGATTCTGGTCGGCTTCGCGCTCGGCGCGGTGCTGTTCATCCATCGCATGGCGGAAATGACCGGCATCGAGGAACGTTCGCCGATGGTGGCCGCCGATCGTCCCGACGACGAAAATGGCGAGCGCGTGCCTTACGACCCCGCGCTCGCGGTCGATCGCGACGTGCTGGTCTATCGCATCACCGGCGCGTTCTTCTTCGGCGCGGCCTCGGCGATCGGCAGCGTGCTCGACGGCATCGCCGACAAGCGCAAGGGATTCGTGGTCGATTTCGCCGCGGTGCCGTTTTTGGATTCGACCGCGGCCAACGTGCTCGGCCGCGTCGCCGCCAAGGCCCACCGCCAAGGCATCCGGCTGTTCATCACGGGGGCGTCGCCTGCGGTGCGCCGCGCGCTGCTCACCCATGGCGTCACTCCGCCACGCGCCCGCTATCGCGAGACCATCGCGCGTGCGGTCGCCGACATCAAGGGTGGCGCGGCGCAGCCCGCGGCCGGTGAGGCGGGCACGACCTGACGTCGAGCCTCTCCCGAGAGGGCCCGCGCGCTTGACAGGGCTTGCGGGACGCGAAATGGATCGCCTCCGAAACGACCCCAGGGGAGGACGACCGTGACCAAGGCTCCCGCAGCCTGTCTGATCGGATGGCCGGCCGCGCATTCGCGCTCGCCGCTGATCCATCGTTATTGGCTGCGCACGCTCGATATCGAGGGCGGCTATGTCATCGAGGCGGTTCCACCCGATAATCTGCGCGACTTCGTGCTCCGGCTGTCGCTGCGCGGCTTCGTCGGCGCCAACGTCACCATCCCCCACAAGGAGGGTGTGCTTGAGCTCTCGACGCCCGATGCCCGCGCGCGGGCGGTCGGTGCGGCCAACACGCTGTGGTTTGCGGACGGCGAGCTGCACTCGACCAACACCGACGTCGAGGGCTTTATCAACAATCTCGATGCCAGCGCGCCCGGCTGGGACGCAGCCAGCGAGGCGCTGGTGCTCGGCGCCGGCGGCTCCTCGCGCGCAATCGTGTTCGGGCTACTCGAACGCGGCGTCAAGCGCATCCATCTGGCCAACCGCACCATCGCGCGGGCCGAGACGCTTGCGAGAGAATTCGGCCCGAGCGTGCATCCCGTTGATTGGCACGCGATCGACGACATGCTGCCAGGCGCGAACCTTCTCGTGAACACGACGTCGCTCGGCATGCACGGCCAGCCTTCGCTCGACGTTGACGTCGCGCGCCTGCCGGATGGCGCCGTGGTCGCCGATCTCGTCTATGTCCCGCTGGTGACGCCGCTGCTGGCGGCCGCAAAGGCGCGCGGGCTGAAGACCGCCGACGGGCTCGGCATGCTGCTGCATCAGGCGGTCCGCGGCTTCGATCTCTGGTTCGGCCAGAGGCCGCAGGTCACGGCCGAGCTGCGCGCGCTGGTCGAGGCCGATCTCACGAAGACTTGAGAGAATAGCGCGTAACCTCCGGAGTTCTCTATCCGTAAGGGCGATAGGGACAATCGGAGACCATCATGTCTGTTCAACGTGCAACTTTCACGCGTCCGCTCATCGCCGTCGCGATGGTGGCCATTTCGACTCTCTCGGCATTGGCGCAAAGGGCGCCGGTGCCGACCCGCGTGCGCGGCACGATTGAAAGCGTCAATGGCGACACGATGCAGGTCAAGTCGCGCAGCGGCGAGGATGTCAAGCTGCACATCGCCTCCGACGTGAGCGTGTCAGGCATTAGCAGGATTTCACTCGCCGACATCAAGGCCGGCTCCTTTGTCGGCGCCACCACCGTGCCGGGACCGGACGGCGCCCAGAACGCCGTCGAGGTCCACGTGTTTCCGGAGAGCATGCGCGGCACCGGCGAAGGCTCGCGGCCCTATGACCTCAAGCCCAATTCCAGCATGACCAATGCGACCGTGTCGGAGAGCGTGGTCGGCAATGACGGCTATACACTGCTGGTCAAGTACAAGGACGGCGAGAAGAAGGTGTTCGTCGCTGACAACACGCCGGTGGTGACCTTCGTGCCCGGCGACAAATCCGATCTGAAGGCCGGCGCCAAGGTGATCGCCTTCATGAAACAATTGCCGGACGGCTCGTTCGAGACCAACCGCGTCAGCGTCGGCCGCGACGGCCTGACACCGCCAATGTGATGGAGAATAACAACATGTCGAAATCAACCTGGATGTCACGCCTTGTCGTGGCTGCGTTTGCAGCCGGGTCCATCGTCTCGGCCTCTGCGCAGCAGACGCCGACGGTGCGCATCCGCGGCACCATCGAGAGCGTCGACGGCAATACGCTCGGCATCAAGACGCGTGAAGGCAGCGACGTAAAGGTGCGCATGACCGACAACGTCGCCATCTTCGCGGTGGTGAAGACGCCGTTATCGGAAATCAAGGATGGCTCCTATATCGGCGTCACCGGCCTGCCCGAGCCCGACGGGACGCAGAAAGCGATCGCCGTGCACATTTTCCCGGAGAACCAGCGCGGCGCGGCCGAAGGCTTTCGTCCCTGGGATGCGCGCGCCAACTCGACCATGACCAACGCCACGGTCTCGCAGACGGTGAAGGGCACCGACGGCCAGAACATCACGGTCAAGTACAAGGACGGCGAGAAGAAAGTCGTGGTGCCGCCGGACACGCCGATCGTCACCTTCATCGCCAGCGACAAATCCGAGATCAAGCCGGGCGCCAAGCTGATCATCTTCGGTGCGGCAAAGAAGGAGGATGGCTCGCTGGAAGCCAACCGGGTGAATGTCGGCCGCGACGGCATCACGCCGCCGATGTGAGGGCGCGGTCGCGCGGCTCACTCCGCGGTCGTCCCGGCGAAGGCCGGGACCCATGCCGCGTGATCTATCGATTGGCGCAGGTATCGGTCCCGCGCGAAGACCTTTCACTTCGGGTCCTCGCCAAACCACTTTCGGTGGTTATGGTCCCGGCCTTCGCCGGGACGACGGCCGTTATTGTGCTGCATCCTGCCAGGTACCTCACATCGCAATGATATGATCGTCGATCTCGTCGATCCTGTTGGCGCCGCACAGGCCCATGGTGGTGAGCAGCTCTTTCTGGATGATGTCGATCGCCTTGGCGACGCCGGCCTGGCCGCCGGCGCCCAGGCCGTAGGCGTAGGCGCGGCCGATCATGCAGGATTTTGCGCCGAGCGCGAGCGCGCGCATCACGTCCTGGCCGGAGCGGATGCCGCCGTCGAACATGATCTCCATCCTGTCACCGACCGCCTCGGCGATCTCGGGCAGCACCTCGATCGATGACGGCGCGCCGTCGAGCTGACGGCCGCCATGGTTCGAGACGACGAGGGCCTGCGCGCCGGTCTTGGCGGCTTCCTCGGCGTCCTCGACGTCGAGGATGCCCTTGATGATGAGCTTGCCCGGCCAGATGCTGCGGACCCACTCGATGTCCTTCCAGTTCAGCGAGGTGTCGAACTGCGAGGCGGTCCATTCGGCGAGGCGATTGAGGTCCTCGGTGTTCTTCACGTGGCCGGCGATGTTGCCGAAGGTGCGGCGCTTGCCCCGCAGCACACCGGAGACCCACGCAGGCTTTGTGGCGAAATCCAGAAATTTCGACAGCGTCCACTCGGGGGGGATGGTCATGCCGTTCTTGATGTCGGCATGGCGCTGGCCGATGACCTGGAGGTCAACCGTGAGTACGAGGGCACTGCATCTGGCGGCCATCGCGCGCTGGATCAATTCCTTGATGAAGCCGCGGTCCTTCATCACGTAGAGCTGGAACCAGAACGGCTTCTCGACATTGGCCGCGATGTCCTCGATCGAGCAGATCGACATCGTCGACTGCGTGAACGGGATACCGGCGGCTTGCGCGGCGCGGCAGGCATGGATCTCGCCGTCGCCATGCTGCATGCCGAGCAGGCCCACAGGCGCCAGCATCAGCGGCATGGTCGAGGGCTCGCCGAGGATCGTGGTCGAGGTATCACGTTTGGAGACGTCGACCAGGATGCGCTGGCGGAACTTGATGCCCTGCATGTCGTCGCGGTTGGCACGCAGCGTTTCCTCGGCGTAGGAGCCGCGGTCGCAATAATCGAAGAACGCTTTCGGCACGCGGCGCTGATGCAGTGTGCGAAGATCGTCGATACAGGTGATGTGCTTCATGAACGTTTTCCCGGCCCGTCTTGTCTCGGAAGACTTGTCTCGCAAGTCTTGCGAGACAAGTCTTGCATCGGAAGATCGAGGGGTCATCTAGCATGGTTGGATGCACAGCCAAATCGTTTGCAAAATCCTTTGTGGAGAGGAGGGCGCCATGACGAAGCCGCACGCTGGACCTTCGGCGGAGGAGATCAAGGAGAAGCAGGATCTCGAGGAGGCGCTGGAAGAAGGGCTCGAAGAGACCTTTCCAGGCTCCGATCCCGTCAACGTCACCCAGCCGGCGCCGAGCCGCGGGGACGGCCATGTGAAGCGCACCAGCTGAGGGCGGGTTCCGCCCTGTCCCGGCGCCTTCGCTGGAAATATAACGTTAACAAGATGTTATCGGCTCCGGGGGGCGGCCTGGTTCCGTAATGATTCATCATATTTTTTGAAGCCAAGTTAGCCGCGATGGCTCTATAAGATCCTAGCAAATCAGGGATGCGGGGCCCGTTGGGGCACCCGGAGGTTGTAGCGGGGATCCCTGGTTGTTGCGTGGGGGACGATATGAGCCGCAAATATTTCGGGACGGACGGGATTCGGGGCCGCGCCAACGGACTGATCACGCCGGAGCTCGCGCTCAAGGTCGGCCAGGCCGCAGGCCTTGCGTTTCAGCGCGGTGACCACCGCCACCGGGTGGTAATCGGCAAGGACACCCGCCTGTCCGGCTACATGATCGAATACGCGATGGTCGCGGGCTTCACCTCGGTCGGCATGGACGTGCTGCTGGTCGGCCCGATGCCGACGCCGGCGGTTGCGATGCTGACCAAGTCGATGCGCGCCGATCTCGGCGTGATGATCTCCGCCTCGCACAATCTGTTCGAGGACAATGGCATCAAGCTGTTCGGCCCGCAGGGCTTCAAGCTGTCCGACGACGTCGAGAAGCAGATCGAGCTGCTGCTCGACGAATCTCTCGACAAGCGCCTCGCGCAGAGCGCCAGTCTCGGCCGCGCCCGCCGCATCGACGGCGTGCACGACCGCTACATCGAATTCGCCAAGCGTACGCTGCCGCGCGATCTCTCGCTCGACGGCCTGCGCGTCGTGGTCGATTGCGCCAACGGCGCCGCCTACAAGGTGGTGCCGGAAGCGTTGTGGGAATTGGGCGCCGACGTCATTCCGATCGGCGTCGAGCCCGACGGCTTCAACATCAACAAGGAATGCGGCTCGACCTCGCCCGAAGCCCTGTCGAAGAAAGTACGCGAGATGCGCGCCGACATCGGCATCGCGCTCGACGGCGACGCCGATCGCGTCATCCTGGTCGACGAGCGCGGCCACATCGTCGACGGCGATCAGCTGCTCGCGGTGATCGCGCAGAGCTGGAAGGAAGACGGACGGCTGTCGCGGGCGGGCATCGTCGCCACCGTGATGTCCAATCTCGGCCTCGAGCGCTTCCTCAAAGGCCATGGGCTCGATCTCGTGCGCACGCCGGTCGGTGATCGCTACGTGCTCGAGCAGATGCTCAACGGCGGCTACAATCTCGGCGGCGAGCAGTCCGGCCATATCATCCTGTCCGACTACGCCACCACCGGCGACGGCTTCGTTGCCGCGTTGCAGGTGCTCGCCGTGGTGCAGAAATCGCGCCGCCCGGTGTCGGAAGTCTGCCACCGCTTCGATCCGCTGCCGCAGATCCTCAAGAACGTCCGCCACAAGGGCGGCAAGCCGCTCGACGATTCCGACGTCAAGTCGGCGATCTCCGACGGCGAGAAGCGGCTCAACGGCCACGGCCGCCTGCTGATCCGCTCCTCCGGCACCGAGCCCGTGATCCGCGTCATGGGCGAGGGCGAAGACCGCATCCTGGTCGAGGACGTCGTCGACACCATCGTCTCCGCGCTCGGGCAGGCCGCGGCCTGAGACGCCCGCAGGCTATCCTTCGAGACGCCCGCCTTTGGCGGGCCCTCAGGATGAGTCTTGTTTCGCCGCGAGATCCAAGACCGTGAAATCTTAAACCCTCATGGTGAGGAGCCCGCCCAAAGCGGGCGTCTCGAACCATGCAGGCCGCACAGGTTGCGGCGCGACGCGCATCCCAGCCATCGACGATTGGCGGTGGTTCCACCGTTCCTTGCATCGTAACTAGCGGACGCGGCGGTTCGCCGCGCCTGCCGGGATGCTCCATTGAACAAGCCTGTCGTCGTCTCAGAGGAAACGCTGACCGGGCCCGTCGTCGTCAGCGACGTCGCGCCCGCCGCTGCCAAGGCCGCGGGGCCGGCCTATGTCGTGCTTGCCGGCATCAGCTTCTCGCACTTCCTCAACGACACCATGCAGTCGCTGATTGCTTCCGTGTATCCGAT
Organism: Bradyrhizobium sp. 21; assembly: GCF_023073335.1. Classification (GTDB taxonomy): domain Bacteria; phylum Pseudomonadota; class Alphaproteobacteria; order Rhizobiales; family Xanthobacteraceae; genus Bradyrhizobium. The sequence continues at coordinate 197,141 of NZ_JADPJG010000004.1, read as the reverse complement.
CTTGAAGGACACTTACGCGCTCGACTTCGCGCAGATCGGCATGATCACGCTGGCCTTCCAGTTCACGGCCTCGCTGCTCCAACCGGTGGTCGGCCACTACACCGACAAGAAGGCGCAGCCCTATTCGCTGTCGATCGGCATGGCGTCGACCTTCTTCGGTCTCCTGCTGCTCAGCGCCGCGCACCAATATCTCGTCATCCTCGTTGCCGCCGCGCTGGTCGGTCTCGGCTCGGCGGTGTTTCACCCCGAATCCGCGCGCATCGCGCGGCTGGCCTCCGGCGGCCGCTACGGTTTTGCGCAATCGGTGTTCCAGCTCGGCGGCAGTTTCGGCACCTCGATGGGACCGGTATTGGCCGCGCTCATCGTCGTGCCGTTCGGGCAGGGCAGCATCGCCTGGTTTTCCTCGATCGCCTTCCTCGCGATCCTGATCCTCTGGCGCATCGGCCGTTGGTACGAGCCGCAGATCAAGGCGAAGAAGACCGTCGCGATCGAGGCCCATCCCGACGCGCCGAGCTCGCGTCGTGTCGTCGTTGCCCTCCTCGTGCTCGTCGCGCTGCTGTTCTCCAAGCAGCTCTATGTCTCGAGCCTGTCGAGCTACTACATCTTCTATCTGATCGACCGCTTCGGCGTGTCGACGCAGGCGGCGCAGATGTATCTCTTCATTTTCCTCGCGGCGAACGCGGTCGGCGCTTTTCTCGGCGGTCCCCTGGGCGATCGCTTCGGCCGCAAGATCGTGATCTGGATCTCGATCCTGGGCGCGCTGCCGTTCACGCTGGCGCTGCCCTATGCCGGGCTCACTGCGAGCGCGGTGCTCTCGGTGGTCATCGGCCTGATCATCTCTTCGACGACGTCGTCGATCATCGTGTTCGCGCAGGAGCTGGTGCCACATCGCTTCGGCATGATTTCGGGCGTGTTCTTCGGCGTCGCCTTCGGTATCGGCGGCCTGGGCGCTGCCGTGCTCGGCAAGCTCGCCGACCACACTTCGATCGCGTTCGTCTACCAGGTCTGCGCCTATCTTCCGGCGATCGGCCTGCTTGCGGTGTTCCTGCCCAAGCTGCCGCGCCACGTGCGTTAACAAATCTTCTTTCGCTGCATTGCGGCTTCATCAATCGTTAGCAATTGGGGCGCCGGGGTGCCGCATTTTTGCAACGCTTGCGCCGCATCCGCGTGTGTAGTCAGAAAAAATCAACCTTAAAAATTAGGGTTAAGTGGCGCTTAAACATTTGCTGCCATCGTCCGGGCCGTGAGTTTCCAGAACGTGAGGCGCCGTAACTGCCTCACCGGCCAAAAGGACGAAGCCAATGCGTAGCGTTAAGTCTCTCCTTGCCGCGGGTGCGGCATCCCTGATCTCGTCGATGGCGTTCGCCGCCGATATGCCGATCGCGGCGCCCCCTCCGATGTACGCGCCGCCGGCCCCGCCCGCCGACTTTGGCGGCTGGTATCTGCGCGGCGACGTCGGCATGACCAACCAGAGCGCCAAGCGCATCGAGAGTTCGACCGCCCAGGCGTACCCGACCACGACCGAGGGATTGGGCTTCGACTCCTCGCCGCTGTTCGACCTCGGTGTCGGCTATCGATTCAACAACTGGTTCCGGACGGACGTTATCGGCCAATACCGGGGCAAGGCCAACCTGCACGGAGCGAACAACGTCTTTTATTCGGCAACCGATTTCGGGGCGAACAACTACAGCGGTAGCAAGTCCGAATGGGTCGTCATGGCCAACGCCTACGTCGACCTCGGCACATGGTGGTGCATCACTCCGTTTATCGGCGCCGGCGTCGGCGGATCCTACAATAAGCTGAGCGGTTTCCGCGACAACGGTACTCGCATCAATCCGGTCGACGGTTTGACCAATAGCGTCACCTACTTCGGCGATAACGGAAAGTGGAATCTTGCCTGGGCGGCCCATGCCGGCCTCGCTTACAAGGTCAACCCCGGCTTCACTGTCGAACTGGCTTACAGCTACATGAACCTTGGCGATGCCGCTCCCGGCAACTATCGCGCGTTCGACAATACCATCTCGGGTCCGTCCACGATCAAGATCAGGGAGCTCACCTCGCACGACGTCAAGCTCGGCGTACGCTGGGATCTCAACAGCCCGCCGGCCTATATGCCGCCGCTCGTCACCAAGGGCTGATCCTCAGCCTCATCGGTTAAACTCCCTTAACGGCGCGGGATCATCCCGCGCCGTTTTGCTTTGCGTATTTTTCATGGCTTGCAGCGATGAAAGCCTCCGGCGCAACCATTGGTTAAGGTTAACGAGCCATGATCACGAGCGAAAATTCGAGTTCGATGGAGCGTTCGATGCGTAGGCTTTTGTTGGCGGCGGCGATGTTGGGGACGGTGTCTGCCGCGCACGCGGCCGACATGCCGGATCTGCCAATCCTGCGCGGCGGCTTTACCGACGGCCTGTCCAAGACCAGCCACAACTGGGATGGCTTTTATGTCGGCGGTAACGCCGGCTACACCGCCAATACGACCGACTTTACCCAGAGCGTCGTCGGCCTGACCAATTTCATCTTTCGCGACAGCGTGCTTCAGCAGCCGACCTCGACGTGGTCGCTCATGAAGAAGACCACCACGCAGAGCACCAATTTCGGCGGTTTCATCGGTCGCAACTGGCAATGGTACGATGCCATTCTCGGTCTCGAGGGCACCTACAGCTCCTTCAACAATCTCTCCACGCAGACGAGCGGCTCCAACTCGCTGTTGATCGTCAATCCCCCCGGCGACACGCCGCCTCCAGGCGTCACCGACAATTATGGCGTGACGCTGACCGGCACCGCCGCGGCGAAGGTCAAGGACATGATCTCGCTCCGCGGTCGCGTCGGTTGGGACGGCGGCGATTTCATGCCCTATGCCTTCGCGGGGGCTGCCGTCGGCCGAATGGATGTCTCGCGCACAGTGACGAGCACCGTGACCCTGCGCCAGGATATTACGACGACGGACATCTTCGGCAATACGAACACCACGATCGGCGCGACGAACCCCGTTCCGGCGCAGTCCCAGACGCAGACCCAGCATAGAACCAACAACTTCGTGGTCGGTGTGGTCGCCGGCCTCGGGCTGGAATATTGCCTGTGGCAGGGGTTGTTCGCGCGCGTGGAATACGAATATGTGAAATTCTCGCCCGTCATGAACACCTCGGTGACACTGAACAACGCGCGCCTTGGGCTTGGCTACAAGTTCTGAGTCGACCTCGACCTGCCGCGGTTGACAGCTACCTTCCGTCCTGATGCTCTGTCGCCGGACGCGCGGAGGGCAGCGATGCGGATCTACGGCGATACCAATTCCGGCAATTGTCTGAAGGTGAAGTGGGTCTGCGACAAGCTCGCATTGCCCTATCGGTGGATCGAGATCGACACCCGCAAGGGCGAGACCCGCACGCCGCAATTCCTCGCGATGAACGGCGCCGGCCAGGTGCCCACCGTCGCCTTCGACGACGGCCGCACGCTGGCGCAGTCCAATGCCATCATCCGCTATCTCGCCCGCGACAATGCGCTCATTCCGCGCGATGCCTTCATTGCCGCCAAGATGGACGAATGGCTGTTCTGGGAACAATACAGCCACGAGCCCTATATCGCGGTGTGCCGCTTCCAGCTTGTCTATCTCGGCAAGGATGCTTCCCAGCTCGATCCTGAAAAGGTCAAGCGCGGCTATGCGGCGCTCGACCGCATGGAGCAGTATCTGGCCGCGAGCCATTTCTTAGCCGGCGATGAGGTTTCGCTCGCTGACGTGTCGCTGCTCGCCTATACCCGCGTTGCGCATGAAGGTGGCTTCGATCTCAGCCGCCACGCGGCCATCCGCCGCTGGATCGCCGAGGTAGAGACCTATCTCGGCCTGCCGTCGGCGCGCTGAGTCTTGGCGCTGGGTCCAGGAGTTTCCCGTATGAACGATAAATCGGTCTCCATCCGTGCCGCGCGACGCGAGGACGTCCCCGCGATCGTGGCCATGCTCGCCGACGATCATCTCGGCAGCGCACGCGAGCGCGTGGAAGATCCGTTGCCCGCGTCCTATGACGCTGCGTTTGCGCGGGTCGAGCGCGATCAAAATCTCACGCTCGTGGTTGCCGAGAGCGGGGGCAGGGTGGTCGGTTGCCTGCAGCTCGCGATCCTGCCTGGACTGAGCTCGCAAGGCGGCGTGCGCGGTCTGCTCGAAGACGTCCGCGTCGCTTCCGACTGCCGCAGCCGCGGCATCGGCGAGCAATTGGTGCAATGGGCGGTGGGTGAAGCAAAAGCGCGCGGTTGCAATCTGGTCGAACTACTGACGCATGCGAGCAGAGCCGATGCGCAGCGCTTCTACAAGCGTCTCGGATTCACATCGAGTCACGTCGGCATGACTGTCCGCTTTTGAGGCAGTGCGCCGCGAGCGTTGCGCGATCAGCGAAATCGGATCGCGCATTCGTTCATCTTAAGAGCTGGTAAACCACCCGTCCGTCGTTCACGTAGATCGAGGAACGAATGGTGCTACGCAGCGTCAAAACCGGGCTCGGTCGGTTCGGGGATTTCGATGACAAGCTATTCGATGATCAAGGTCGGCAACGACTACGTCGTGCAGGCCAATGACAAATGCATTTTGAAAGTCGGCAGCCGCCGCAGAGCCGCGCAATTGATCAGTGAAGCCACTGACTTGCTGAACGCGCTCGCCACCGTCGAGTCCCCCAGGATCGTGCCGGAGGCGCCATCACTCGCGCGTGAGGCCCCGGAACTTCCTTGACTGGTCTTCCCGATTCCCGTATCAGCCGCGGCGGGACACCTCCCCCCAACGGGAGGCTTACTATCTGGAAGGGTAGATCATGACTGTAGCGAAGCCCGCTTCGCGGCCCAACGTGCCGCATTTCTCCTCCGGTCCCTGCGCCAAGCGCCCCGGATGGAACGCACAAAATCTCAAGGACGCAGCGCTCGGCCGTTCGCATCGCGCGAAGGTCGGCAAGACCAAGCTCAAGCTCGCGATCGATCTGACGCGCGAAGTGCTTGAAGTCCCCGCGGATTATCGCATCGGCATCGTGCCGGCCTCCGATACCGGCGCGGTCGAGATGGCGCTGTGGTCGCTGCTCGGGGCAAAGCCCGTCACCACGATCGCCTGGGAATCCTTCGGCGAGGGCTGGGTCAGCGACATCGTCAAGGAATTGAAGCTCAAGGACGTCACCAAGCTCAATGCGGCCTATGGTGAACTTCCCGACCTCTCGAAGGTCGATCCCAAGAGCGATGTCATCTTCACCTGGAACGGCACCACCTCCGGCGTGCGGGTGCCGAACGCCGACTGGATCAAGGCGGATCGCGAAGGTCTCACGATCTGCGACGCGACCTCTGCCGCCTTCGCGCAGCCGCTCGATTTCGCAAAACTCGACGTCGTCACCTTCTCCTGGCAGAAGGCGCTCGGCGGCGAAGCCGCGCACGGCATGCTGATCCTCTCGCCGCGTGCCGTCGAACGGCTCGAGAGCTACAAGCCGGCCTGGCCGCTGCCGAAGATCTTCCGCATGACCAAGGGCGGCAAGATCAACGAAGGCATCTTCGTCGGCGAGACCATCAACACGCCGTCGATGCTCTGCGTCGAGGACTATCTCGACGCGCTGAACTGGGCCAAGTCGATCGGTGGCCTCAAGGCGCTGATCGCGCGCGCCGACGCCAACACCAAGGTGCTCGCCGACTGGAAGGCGAAGACGCCGTGGATCGACTTCCTGGCCAAGGACGCCGCGATCCGCTCCAACACCTCGGTGTGCCTGAAGTTCACCGATCCCGCGCTCACCTCGCTGTCCGAAGACGCGCAGGCGGAGTTCTCGAAGAAGCTGGTCGCGCTGGTCGAGAAGGAAGGCGCGGGCTACGACTTCGCCTATTACCGCGATGCGCCGGCCGGCCTGCGGATCTGGTGCGGCGCCACCGTCGAGGCCAGGGACGTCGAGATCCTGACCCAGTGGATTGACTGGGCTTTTGCCGAGACCAAGGCGGCGCTCGCCAAGGCGGCGTGAACTTTCTTTCTTAGCCTCTCCCCGTCAGGACGGGGAGAGGGAGAAGTGTTCCGAGACATTCACCCCATCGGTCTAAGGCCCTTCCTTTGAGGAAGGCAGAGGACATATTCCCATGACCAAACCCAAAGTTCTCATTTCCGACGCGCTCTCTCCCGCCGCCGTGCAGATCTTCAAGGACCGCGGCGTCGAGGTCGACTTCCAGCCCAATCTCGGCAAGGACAAGGACAAGCTCGCCGAGATCATCGGCAATTACGACGGCCTCGCGATCCGCTCCGCGACCAAGGCCACCGCCAAGATCCTCGAGAAGGCCACCAACCTCAAGGTGATCGGCCGCGCTGGCATCGGCGTCGACAATGTCGAGATTCCCGCGGCAACGGCCAAGGGCATCATCGTGATGAACACGCCGTTCGGCAATTCGATCACGACTGCCGAGCACGCCATCACCTTGATGCTGGCGCTGGCCCGCGAGATTCCGCAGGCGGACGCTTCTACCCAGGCCGGCAAGTGGGAGAAGAACCGATTCATGGGCGTCGAGATCACCGGCAAGGTGCTCGGCGTCGTCGGCTGCGGCAACATCGGCTCGATCGTCGCCGACCGCGCGCTCGGCCTGCGCATGAAAGTGATCGCGTTCGATCCGTTCCTGTCGCCGGAGCGAGCCAGGGACATCGGCGTCGAGAAGGTCGAGCTCGACGATCTGCTCAAGCGCGCCGATTTCATCACGCTGCATACCCCGCTGACCGAGAAGACGAAGAACATCATCGACGCGGCCGCGATCGCCAGGATGAAGAAGGGCGTGCGCCTGATCAACTGCGCCCGCGGCGGCCTCGTCGACGAGCAGGCCGTGGTCGACGCCTTGAATTCCAAGCACATCGCGGGCGCCGCCTTCGACGTCTTCGTCGAGGAGCCCGCCACCGCGAACGTGCTGTTCGGCCATCCCAACGTGATCTGCACGCCGCATCTCGGCGCGTCCACCACCGAAGCGCAGGAGAACGTCGCCCTCCAGGTCGCCGAGCAGATGTCGGACTATCTGCTCACCGGCGCGATTTCGAATGCCGTCAACTTCCCCTCGATCACCGCGGAAGAGGCGCCGAAGCTGAAGCCGTTCATCACGCTCGCCGAGAAGCTCGGCTCGTTCGCCGGCCAGCTCACCGAGTCCGGCATCCTCAAGGTCGAGATCACCTATGAGGGCCACGTCGCCGAGATGAAGATCAAGGCGATCACCTCCGCCGTGCTGTCGGGCCTGCTGCGGCCGATGCTGGGCGAAGTCAACGTCGTGTCCGCGCCCGTCGTCGCCAAGGAGCGCGGCATGGTGGTGGACGAGATCGTGCGCGCCGCGCAGAGCGATTATGAAAGCCTGATCACCGTCACCGTCACCACCGAGCGGCAGGAGCGGTCGGTCTCGGGCACGGTCTATGCCGACGGCAAGCCGCGCCTCGTCGACATCAAGGGCATTCGCGTCGACGCCGAATTTGGCAAGTCGATGATCTATGTCACCAACGAGGACAAGCCGGGCTTCATCGGCAGGTTCGCGAGCCTCTTGGGGGATGCCAAGATCAATATCGCGACCTTCCATCTCGGCCGCGTCGCGCCGGGCTCCGATGCCATCGCGCTGATCGAGGTCGACGGCGCGGTGCCGGCCGATCTGCTCGCCAAGGTGCAGGCCCTGCCGCAGGTCAAGCAGGTCAAGGCGCTGACCTTCTGACACCGACATAGTCCGACCCGCGGAACAAACGCCGCCCTCTCGCGAGGGCGGCTTTTTTGTTGCTGCGGCGCCGCGCTTTATTTCTCCCGCGCTGCGCAAACTTTGTGTACCAATGGCGCCGAGAAGGCCTCGAGAGACGCCCCATTCAAAAATCGTTCGAAAAGGGAGAAGACAATGCGTGAAGCCGTCATCGTTTCCTATGCACGCACGGGCCTCGCAAAATCCGGCCGCGGCGGATTCAACATCACGCCGCCGATGTCCCTCGCGGCCCACGCCATCCACCATGCGGTCGACCGCGCCGGCGTCGAGAAGGATTACGTCGAGGACTGCTATCTCGGCAATTGCGCCCATGGCGCGCCGAACATCGGCCGCCAGGCGGCGCTGCTCGCCGGCCTGCCGACGACCACCGCAGGCGTCTCGGTGAACCGCTTCTGCTCTTCGGGCCTGCAGACCATCGCGATGGCCGCCAACTCGATCCGCTCGGACGGCGCCGATTGCATCGTCGCCGGCGGCGTCGAGAGCATCTCGATGCCGGGCGGCGGGACACCGAAGGAGACGATCGATCCGGAGCTGCTCAAGGTCGCACCCGATATCTTCATGGCGATGATCGACACCGCCGACATCGTCGCCGAGCGCTACAAGCTCAGCCGCGAATACCAGGACGAGTTCTCGCTGGAATCGCAGCGCCGAATGGCCGCCTCCCAGCAGGCGGGCAAGTACAAGGACGAGATCGTCCCGATGAAGACGAAGATGAAGGTCGTCGACAAGCAGACCAAGGCGGAATCGATCGTCGATTACGTCGTCGACCGCGACGAGTGCAACCGCCCCGAGACCACGCTGGAAGGCCTCGCCAAGCTCGAGCCGGTGAAGGGGCCCGGCAAGTTCGTCACCGCCGGCAATGCCAGCCAGCTCTCGGACGGTGCCGCCGCCGTGGTGCTGATGGAGGCCAAGGACGCCGAGAAGCGCGGCCTCAAGCCGCTCGGCCGCTTCGTCGCCTGGGCGACGGCCGGCTGCGAGCCCGACGAGATGGGCATCGGTCCCGTCTTCGCGATCCCGAAGCTGTTGAAGCGCACCGGCCTGAAGATCGACGACATCGATCTGTGGGAGCTCAACGAGGCCTTCGCCAGCCAGTGCCTCTATTCGCGCGACAAGCTCGGCATCGATCCCGAGAAGTACAACGTCAATGGTGGCTCGATCGCGATCGGCCACCCCTTCGGCATGACCGGCGCCCGTCTCACCGGCCACCTCCTCCAGGAAGGCGCGCGCCGCAAGGCCAAGTGGGGCGTGGTCACCATGTGCATCGGCGGCGGCCAGGGCGGCGCGGGGCTGTTCGAGATCTATAGCTGAGATAGCCTGACACGAATGCGAAAGGCACGGCGCCGCAAGCGCCGTGCCTTTTTTATTCGGCCCGTGCTCGGTGATGTAGGCCCGCAACGACGACGCGGTGATTCAACCTGCCTTCCCGTGGGTGACAGGCCGGAATATCCACTCGCGCCAGACCACCAGCAACGCCGACATGATCACCGGGCCTAAAAACAAGCCAAGCAGGCCGAAGGCGGCAAGGCCGCCGAAGATTCCGATGAATGCGAACAGAAACGGCAGTCGCGCGGAGTCACCTACCAGGGTCGGCCATACGAAATGATCGCCGGCGAACATGACGATCGCACCCCAGATGAATACGCCCGCGGCGGCGAGGCCGCTGCCTCCGCCTGAGACCAGGACCAGCGCCGCTGTGGTGAAGGCCAGCCAGGCGCCGAACGGAAGCATCGCGAACGCCGTCGTCAGGATCGTGAACACGATGGCCTGCGGTACGCCCGCGACGAGATAGCCGACGCCGATCAAAAGCCCTTCGCCGGCAGCGACCAGCACGGTACCGTTCACGGTGCCACGCACGGCATCAACCATTTTCTCTGCGAGACCCTCTCCCGCCTCGCCAAAAAGTCGATCGCAAGTCTCCAGCACGCGGCCCGCGATCGAACGACCATTGCGCAGCAGGACGAACAAGGCGACGAGTGAGAAGAACAGCAGAAACAGGCGGTGGAGCAACTGTCCGCCGAAGGTTCGGAAGAGATCCGATGCATTGTCCGCATTGATGCTTTTCAGCCATTCAGTGGCGGCCTTTGGATCGGAAAGGTTGCTGCGCCACCATTGCTGCAGGCTCTCCGCTGCGATCGGCAGGCGGGCAAGCCAATCGGGCACGTCGATCCCGCTCTCTCCAGCCCGCTTCAACCAGCCGACGAGCAAGTCGCCTTGCTGCGCGATCTGATAGATCGCAAGTGACATCGGCGTAAACAGGATCAGTGCGACGACGAGAGTGAAGACGAGCGCAGCCGGGCTTGACGGGCTCGACGTGATGCGCGTCGCAAACTTGATATAGGCCGGCCACAGGCTGGTTGCGAGAATGGCGGCCCAAATCAGCGCGGGTAGAAAGCCGGCCGCCGTCCACAACGCAAGCGCGAGGAGCGCGAGGGCAAGCACGACCCGGGCGTTCATGCGAGCCGCCGCGCCCGTGGGCAGCGGCTTTTGCTCGGCGGCGTTGCCCCCGTCAATCTTCTTGAGCGGAGGCTTCTTCGATGCCCCGGATTTCAGTCGGTCGGTCATTTGAAATCACGCGAAGTGCGAGGGCTGCGGCTTTGCAATCGATCAGCAAGAACACAAGATGTGGCTGGGCTTTAAGCCGCAAAGAAGCATCCGGTTCCGGTCGGGAACGCGTTGCAATGTCATGGCGGCTCTGGCGGGAGCAGACCCGCCGCTCAGCACGCGACGCCGGGCCGCGATCGCCGGGCCGTACGGCGCGCAAGCTCGGTCCGGAAAAAGGCGTCTTGGTTGTGCTAAGCCCCCGCCAGCACCGGCGCGAACACCACCTCGATCAGCGTTCCCGAATTCGCCGCGCGCTTGATGTTGAACCGGGCGCGGTTGGCTTCGACCAGGGCCTTGGTCAGCGACAGGCTCAGTGCCGAATTGTCCTCGGCATCGCCGGGCGGTGGCGTCCGGAACGGCTCCATCGCCGCGGCGACTTCGCGCTCGGTGAGGCCGTGGCCGGTGTCGCGGATGCGCAAGCACACCTCGCCGCGGTCGGAGAGCGCGGTCGAGACGATGACCTGGCCGCCGGCGCTGGCCAGCCGGATCGAGTTCGAGATCAGATTCACGGTGATCTGCCGCATCGCGCGCGCGTCCACGCTCACTTGCGGCAGCGCATGGCCGAGTGAGGTGCGGATGATGATGCGCTCGCGATTGGCCTGCGGCTGCATCACGACCACGCAGGCTTCGACGAGATCGTTGAGGTTGAGGTTGGCGAAGTGGAGGTCGAGCTTCCCGGTCTCGATCCGCGACAGCTCGAGCAGATCGTCGATGATGGCGATGACGCGCTCGCCGGACGCGCGGATGTCCTTCATGTATTCGCCGTAGCGCTCGTTGCCGAGCGTGCCGAAGCGTTCGGAGATCATCACCTCGGAGAAGCCGATGATGGCGTTGAGCGGCGTGCGGATCTCGTGGCTGATCCGCGCCAGCATGTCGGCCTTGGCATTGGCCGCGCCGTCGACCAGGCGTCGCGCCTGCGTCAGCTCGCTCTCGCCCTGCTTGCTCTGCGAGAGGTCGCGGAACACGGCGAAGAAGTTCGGGCCGTCGGGCCTGGTGCGGCCCATGATCATCGCGAGCGGAATGACGCCGCCCTTCTTCTCGCGCCCCAGCACCTCGCGGCCGTGATCGAGCAGGCTCGCGATGTCCTGGCTCTTGATGCTTTCGAGATAGTCGGTGACGATCTGCTGGCTCTCGGGTGCGAACAGCGTCACCAGATTTTGCTGCATCAGCGCTTCGCCGTCATAGCCGAACAGCGCTTCGGCGCTGCGGTTGCAGGCGTGGATGTTGCCTTCGGCGTCGAACATGACGATGCCTTCGGCCGTGGTGTCGAGGATCGCGGCGAGATCTTCCGCGTCCGCGTCGCCGGCCTCGGGCTCGAGCGCGTAGGGGAACGACTCCGGGACGATGGTCTCGGCGACAACGGGCTCCGCGATGGCGGGCGCGCTGGCGGCCGGCGCGGCCACGGCGGTCACAGCCTGTGGCAGCGCGCAGATCAGCGCATGCGCGCTCTCGCCGTCCCAGTCGATGGTGTGCAGACGTGCCTCGGTGGTCGGAAGCGGTGCTTCGCCATTGGCGAGCGTCGCGCTGATCGTGACGGGCGTGCCTGCCTGCGACGTGCTGGAGGCCTGCGACACGCCCGGCTCGACATAGAGCGCGTCGAGCCCGCCGGCGTTCTCCAGTGCGGTCAGGTCGGCATAGCCCATGCGCGCGAGGAAGGCGGGGTTGGCGTAGAGCAGGCGGTCGAGCCGATAGATCAGAATGCCCGTCGGCAGCAGGTCGAGCAGCGCGCGGTCGCGTGTGCTGTGGCCGTGCGCGGGCGGCGCGGGCTCGGTCAGCCATTGCGCCGGTGCGTGCGGAGGCTCGGGCGCGGGTGGTTCGGGCGTGATCTCGGCGTCCGGCGGCTCGGCCGCGATCGTCTCGCGCTCGCGTTCGAGGCGTTCCGACAATTGCCGGGCGAGTTCGTTGAACGCGCTGTTCTCGACCGGCGTCAGCGTCGGCGATCTCTGATCACCGAGTGATCTGACATCGCCGGGCGCGCGGAACGGCAGGACGTTGGGGGGCGTTTCCACGGGCGTTTCCGGATCGGTTGGGTGTGAATTCGCTTCGATGACGGGTTCGGGCAGTTCGGCTTCAGGCTCGGGCGGCTCGATCGGCGGAGGCGGTGCCTCTGCCACGGGCTCCGGCTCCGGCTCGGGATCTGGCTCGACGATGTCGGCGGACAGGCTTTGCGGCGCCGGCGCTTCGACCAGCTGTTCGAAACGCCTGAGCGCCTCGATCCGGTTGAGGCCGTCGAGATCGCGGCAGACGCCAAAACCCCTGAAGCCCGCGAAATTGCGTTCCGGGTCATAGACCGGCAGCCCTGCAAGCTCGACCGCGAGAGGTTCGCCGCCGTCGACCGGCCAGTTCACGGTGATCCCGGCCCAGGTGTCGTGGCTTTCAAGCGCCTGCGCGACGCGGCTTTCAGGATCGAGCGCAAATTCGTCGGCGATCTCTTGCCAGGGCCGGCCGAAGCCGGCGGCCGTATGCGGGCCGATCAGGCGGATGAACTCGTCAGAGCCGAGCACAAAGCGGCCCTCGGCATCCATCTGCCAGAGAAAGCGCAGCGGATGCTGACGCGGTGCGGGCGGCTCCTGGTGGCCCGACGGCGGCTCGACCATGCCGATCATGATCGGCGCGGGCGGCGGCGACACAATGGCTTCGGAGGAGTTTTCAACCGGAGTTTCGTCCGCAGCTTCGACCGCTTCGGCGGTCGCTTCTTGGACCGCTTCTTGGACCGCTTCCTGGATCGTGACGATCTCCGACGCCGCCTCGCCTTGGGGCGGCGCGGGCGCGATCGTCTCGGCCGTAGCAGGCGCTTCGACCGGCTCGGCGAAAGCGTCGAACAACGCGATACCATCCGGCGCCTCGTGCGAAGGCGGCGGCGCGCCCGGCATCTCGGCGTCTTGCTGCACGGTTGCAACCGGCGCTTCAGCTGCTGCGTCCGGTGTGCGCTCAGGCGCAGATTCTGCGGGCGCAGCCTGCTGCACGGCAGGCTCGATCAGCGCGACCAGACCGACATCGGCCCCGCTGCCGACCCGTTGCAGCACCATCTGGCCGATGCCGATCGGCGTCTCGGCGCGGCCCTGGGCGAGCGCATCGCTGCGCGCCTGTTCGAGGCCGGCCTCGGTAAGATCGCGGAAGCCGAGCAGGGGGCGCGCGGCCTCGCTGGCGCCGACGAACAGGCCGTCGGGCGCGAACGCCGCCATCGGCACCTTGGCGCCATCGACGAGACGAAGCAGCCGCTCGACCAGCGGCATGGTGCGTAAGCTCGGGTCCATCGCGGTGACGAGCACCGCATGGCTTCCATCGGCAAAGTCGAGCCGCGCACAGGCGCAGGTCATCAGCGTGCCGAGGCGGGCGCCAAAACCGCGCAGCCGTTCGAGCCGCATGGCGCCATTCGCCGGCAACTGCCGCGCGAGCCTGATAACTTGCCGGCGATGGCTGTCCGCCGGGCCGAAAATCCTCTCCGCCAGCGCCGCGCTATTTGCCGCGCCGAACAGTTTTGCGCCGACCGGATTGGCCCAGAGCACGCGCGTGCCGTCGATCGACCACAGCCAGGCGGGCAGCGGGGAGGTCGCGTGCACGGCCAGCCGGGGATCGCCCACGCCTCGCAACTGGAAATCCGAACTCGTCATCCGACCGGCTTCAAGTCTCGCTGTCACGTATCAGGGCAAGGCTGCCGGGGAATGGCAGCCTTAAGAAAGGGTTAGTATCGCGCGCGGGCGCGGGCAGGTCCACGGCCCGGCCCGCGAGGGTCGGCCGAAAGCCGCGATAACCTTAATATGCCTGACCCCGCAAGCCGCCCCCGCCCGGCATCCGCAGGATTCGAGGGCGGGTCGCCTTGAAGGACGAGGCGCGCTCACGCCGCCAACCCAACTGCCTCAACCACCGGTTCCCCCGACCTGGAACCTCATCCTGACCGGGATTAAATTATCGCAACGCACCCCTTGGCGCATTGCGGTGCACAATGTTGACATGTTAGGCAGCGATAAGACCGGCGCTGGGCGAGCCATCTCATTTCGTTTCGCGTTTCCAGTCTTCGTACCCGCTGAATGTGAAGGCCCGAACTCGGGGCCGGCGGGCGCGCCAGAAGGCTCACTCCGTTTTTTCATTAGTGTGAGGGACCAACCATGACAGGTGCGACTGATCCGTTTTCTGCCTCGATCATTCCGTTCGAGGTTCCCGAGCAGATGCGTGCGTTCGCCGAAAAGGGCGTTTCGCAGGCGCGCGAGGGCTACGCCAAGTTCAAGGACGCGGCCGAAACCCACAACGGCACCATCGAGGCCGTGTTCACCTCCGCCCACAAGGGCGCGAGCGAATACACCGCCAAGCTGATGGAGTTCGCGAAGGCCAACACCAAGGCCCATCTCGACTTCACCCAAGAGCTGTTCAGCGTGAAGTCGCCGTCCGATGCGTTCGCGCTGTGGACCGGCCATTCCAAGACCCAGCTCGAGACCTTCCAGGCTCAGGCCAGGGAGCTCGCCGAGATCGCCCAGCGGGCTGCCGCTGCCGCCGCCGAGCCGATCAAGGCCTCTGCCGCGAAGCTCTACCCCGCCGCCTGATCTGGTTGGGACGTCTGAATTAAGAAACCCGGGCCGAAAGCCCGGGTTTTTCTTCACCTCTCCCGCTTGCGGGAGAGGCCGGGAGAGGGCTCTTTCCTCAACGAGAGTGTCGCCATCACGCGGGCGAGGGGAGCGCAACCTCGCTACGGTCGCCATCAAGCCCGATTTCATTGCGCTGAGGGTGATTTACCCCGGTTTTTCGTCCGTTTGCGGCCTTGCCAAAAACGGCGGTTGCACCTAGTTTCCGCCCCGTCCAGCCCCCTTAGGTCACGGCCCTATCAAGGGCGCCCCCAGAGGCGGCTCGCAAGGATGCAGTTGTAGCTCAGTTGGTTAGAGCGCCTGTCTGTGGAACAGGAGGTCGGTGGTTCGAGCCCACCCAACTGTACCAGCTTTCAAAGGCTCAGCGGGTTGGCCTCCACATCTGCTCTTTCTGATTACCTTGCGCGTGTCGGCTCGCGATAAGAAGGGTGGAAAAGGTCTTCTAGTCGTCCCGGAGTCCCTATTTGGGGTTGTAGACTACATCCCTCTCGCCGACAGGGGGATTCGTGGCCGCAATTTTGTTTGAGCCTTTCCCGATTGCGTATCGAGGTCTCGTCGCCGATCAGCATTTAGTCGATGCCCATCAGTTTGGTCGGTCGATTATCGGGGCGAGCAAGATCGCCAATAGCGTCTGCCATGAACTGCTCTTCGAGCATGTGACGCACGACCCTCGTAAATATCAAGTCCGCTACTGTGTCGGTCCAAGCCGCGAAAACGGACTTTTGCAGGAGCTTGTGGCTGTCCTGATGTCGGGCATGCCAATGTTCAGCCCTTTCATTTTGAAGTTAGGAAGCGTGTTCGTCCTGGAGATGACGAAGGCGATGATAAATTCGGTCATCAAGAAGCCATCGGAAGTAAACAAGGCGCTCGAAGTTATTGAAAAGCAATCAGCGCAACTCAGCTCCTTAGCCCACTCAATGCACGAAGGGCACATGGGCGATAAGGCGTGGCTCCAAGGTCTTGTTACCGAACTCGTCCGCGAAAACCGCCGCCCGCTGCGAGAACTGCCGGATCCTATCGGCAGAACGGTGCGAACCATGGCCATAGGGAAAGATGATCCGCTGGTGGTAGATGAGCCGGTTGCGGAGGTCCTGCGCTCGCACGAAGGTTTGGAGTTGGGCGACGATGTCGAGTACGACGTCGAGCTTGTAGGGGTGTTCAAGAACAACGGCGCGTGTCGTGTGAAGCTGCGCGGCCGCGATAAGGTCGTCTTAGGTAAAATCTCAGACGCGGCACTCGATCAGCCGAACAACATCTACACACGTGCCCTCAACGAAGGGCAAACGCTCCACGTGACCGCAAAGCCCACGCTCAAAAACGGTGAATTGCACAAGCTATATATCTCGTCAGCGTCGATGACCTAGCAGAGGCTGTTCATTCTGTCCTTGGCAATTACGATGACAGTGCCAGAAACTCGCCTTCGATCTTTCGAGCGTGCTTCAGTTGCTAGCGTTAGCAGGATACGTTGTTGGAGGTGATATGGCGCGAGAGATTCATAACCGAGACATAGGCCCCGTCCTACTTGCAGCCAGCACTTGGATTAAGCGGTGCTTGATCGAGGATGGTTCGCTCTTTCTTTCTTCGGAGCTATGGACCTCGGCTAATGTCGATGAGGTTTCAAAAGCTTTCATAGGAAATCCGGACTTCGGGAATGAAGGATTCTCAGCTAAGCTTAAAGGACAGATGGCTGCTTCGTCAGCCGACGCGCAGCGACTGATGTCAGAAATGCTATGGGCGCTATTACTATTTCCGTCCAATATGAAAGCCGCAACCAAACGGCAGCAAGTTCGAGCAGTGTGGGCTCTCACAGGGGAGGGGTTGCCAGATCCTCAACCATTGTTGAGCGATCTTGTACTCACCGGGATTGGGTCAGGTGGACCAGGATTCAACAATTATCGGCCGGATGAACTCGAGTTTTTGATCTGCCTAACGGACGATCTGAAGCGCCGGAGTGTCGAAGAGCGACGTGAGATCTTTGGAAACTACGACACCTTTGTGGTTTGGATGGGCCGCGTCCCTCGCAAAGGGAATCGTCAGTTTCGACACATGCTACGATTCTTTGCTTTTCCTGATGTAGTCGAACGCATCTCGTCCAATCGTGACCGCCGAAAAATATTGGATGCTTTCGGTGTAGCAACATCGAAGATAATTAAGTCGTGGTCCGATACTGATCTGGATAAGGCTCTCAAGAAACTGAGAGATGATCTTCAGCAGCAACGTCCAGGCGAAACGATTGATTTTTATGACCCTGTGCTGAAGCCCAGATGGTCGGAGGATCAAAAGATAAAGACGGTGGACGGTGAAGTTACCGTGGTGGTTCCAAGCGATGATGACGAAGAGGACGAGGTCGACGTATCCAAGGCTGATCCGAATGAATTGCGACCTTCCTTCCACGTTCAAGCAAAGCTTGCCGAAATTGGCGTGCGTATGGGGTTCAAGGTGTGGCTGCCCCGAAATGATAAGGGGCGTGTGTGCGATTTGGTATCCAAGGTCGATCAAGTTGGCCTTCTAGAAGTTCTCCCGTTAAATTACGAGAAGACAACCCTTGATACAATTGAGCAAATCGATGTGATCTGGCTGAGAGGAAGGTCGATCGTTCGCGCATTCGAGGTCGAGCATACGACTGCGATTTATTCCGGCCTTCTTCGAATGGCGGATTTGTTGGCGCTCCAACCGAATATGGATATTCGTCTCCATATAGTTGCGCCCGATGAGCGGAGAGACAAGGTATTTCGCGAAATGTTGAGGCCAGTGTTTTCGCTATTGGACAGGCGACCGCTTTCGAAAAGCTGCACCTTCATCTCCTATGAAAGCGTGAGCGCGATCCGCAACATTGAGCACTTGGCGCACCTCAACGACACGGTAATCGGAGAGTATGAGGAAGAGGCGGAAGCCTGATTGGTTGCGGAGCCCGCCTGCGGTGACAGTGCACGAAATTTCTTCGACATGCTGAACTGCATCCTTGACCCGACGCGTTTCGAAGAGCGCCGAGTTACGGTGGCAGTACTGGACCGTCACCATAACGCCCTAGCGAATAATCCGAAAAAGAATTTCGGTGCTATCCGCGGCCCGAGCATCAGAGGCGTGGAGGTCGATGGCCCCGATCGTGAGTGACGTCGTGAAAGCGCCATTTCGCAAGGGCTACATTGACCCAATCAAGCACCTTCGTGATGGGATGGACTTGCACTGCCGCCACGGCGTCGAGCGCCCCTTGCTGATATCCGCGCCGGTAGGCGACTTCAGGGACTTCAGCCGGTCCGGGGCCGTTGAGATCAATTGTTTTTGCTTTTAGCGGGGTCGATCGGAGCGCGCTCGGAAATTCACCCGTCTCGTCGCGCAGAACGTCGGATTTCAGAAGCGCGGCAACGATCTTTTGAGCGACGTCCCTATTGGCCGCATTCGCCATGAAGCTCCCCGACCTGATCTGGCGATGATCTTCGGCCATTGGACTTTCGAGGACGCTGTAAACGGTCTCAAGTGCGGCATGCTTGATAGACATCGAACTCTCCTTCAGTCCGCCACGTCTAAGTCGACAGACTAGCGTCGATATCGTCGGGATCGCACTCAGCGGCGTATTTGATCTTAAACTCTTCGATCAGTTGATGGGCTTCTTCGACCGTCCCACCGCGCTGCCCTTTCGCGATCTGAAGGCGCTCGGTCCCCGGCTTCTTCCAAAGCCAGATATCGACCAGCTGTGTTGTGCCGTCGACCGTGTACATCTGCACTTGCAGTCTCGGAAATGTCAGTTCCGGATCGTTATAATCATTCTTGGGCATCGGCTCCCTCCTGTTTGTTGAGAGAGCATTGTAGTGCACGCCTGAGGCGAGCACCAGCGGTGTCAGCTCAGCGCGTCCGCCGCGGGAGCGATCTCGCCCTTCTCGAACGGCGCCACGAAGATCCTTCCGGGCGGCGCGCCAGCATATTCTTGATGCGGGTCTTGCTTTTCGAACAGCGGCACCTCGCGCAAATCGTCGTCCTCAGATTACGGGGGCAGTGCACAAAACTCCCGACGCGGGGAATGTCCCATCCGCAACGCTGCTCAAAGCCAATTTTGTCCGCGGTCATCGTAGCTCCCCGGTCCGCAATGCGCTATCGGTAGCGAGCCAAAGACGGTCATGGAAAAGCAAGCCAGGCGAAAAAGATCGTGAGTTTCTTCGAGCGTCTAAAGACAGAAGCGTCCGCTGAGTGGCGGGCCTATACCGAGCATCCCTTCACGAACGGATTGGCAGACGGCTCGCTCCCCGAAGCGGCGTTTCGTCACTACCTCGTTCAGGACTATTTGTTCCTCATCGAGTTTGCGCGCGCCTACGCGCTCGCGGTCTACAAGTCGCCCAGGCTTGCCGACATGCGTGAAGCCGCGGCCGGCCTTTCGGCCATCCTCGATGTCGAGATGAATCTGCATGTGAAGCTCTGTGCCGATTGGGGTCTGTCCCCGACCGACCTTGAACAGGCCCCTCCGGCGGCCGAGATGCTGGCCTATACGCGCTACGTGCTCGACGCGGGAATGCGCGGCGATTTGCTGGCCCTCAAGGTGGCGCTTGCCCCCTGCGTGATCGGGTACGCGGAGATCGCGACGCGGCTCGCCTCGCTCCCCCTCGCGGACGCTGCGACGAACGCCTACCGCGTCTGGATCGCCGAGTACGCCGGCGCGCCGTACCAGGAGGTCGCTGCCAAGGCGCGGGCCCACATGGAGCATCTCGCCGATCTCTACGCCACGCCGGCCCGCGAGGCAGAGCTGATTGCGATCTTCAAGGAAGCCACCCGACTCGAGGCCGACTTCTGGGAGATGGCCTGGCGCGAGGGCCAACGTGTTGAACAGCCCTTTCGGCAATCATCGGGCTGATAACCCGGAGGTCATCGCCCTGGTCCGTGTCCCGGATTACGACGGTGCACGAGACTCTACGTTCGGCGCAAACGACCTTAGAGCCGGCTGAGCAATTCGGCCTTCTTCGACTCGTATTCGCTATCCGTCAGGATGCACTTCTTGTGCAGGTCCGCGAGCTTTTCGATCAGCAAAACGATCTCGTCGTGCTGAGCCTGCGGCGCGCCGAACTGGTTCGGCGGCGAGCTCGCCATGGGCGGGGGCGGCGCTGGCGTCGGCGCGCTCGGAGCGGGCTGTACCCAAGGCGCTGCCTGCATCAAAGGATCGGGTTGGCTGGCATAGGTCTGCTGCGGGGCGGCCTGCTGCGGGGCGGCACCCGTATTCACAGGGCTGACCCGCGGCAGGTCGGCCACGCGCACCAGCCCGAACTGACTGGTGAAGGTGATCGACTGATCGCCGCTTTGCTGTTGCGAAAAACCGCCGATCTGGTGCTGGCCCGTATCGTAGACCGACACCTGACCATTGATGTCGACGGCCAGCCGCCGCGCCGCGGGAAAGTAGGCATAGCGCAGATTGTTTTGACCGCCCGTCGAACCAGCCATGCCGAGATCAGCGGGCCACCAATTGCTCGACGCTGCGGGCACGAAAAGGCTCGAGCCGCTGCCGCCGTAGCCGGTGTTGCCGTAGCCGTTGCTCTGCTGCTGGTGGCTGCCTCCGGCCTGGCCCTGCCAGCCGCCGCCACCGCCTTGGGATTGGCTCTGGCTCTGGGCGGGCATCTGGAACAGCGGTTGTCCCTGGATCAGGCTCGACAATTCCTGGCACAGTGAATCGACGCGGCCCTTCAGGTAGTTGTTGAACATGTCGCCGATCATGATCATCCCGCCCATCGACCATTGGCCCATGCCGCCGAATTCCGGATGATTGAACTGGGCCTGGTTGCCGTATCCGGCCGAAACCGCCAGCAGCATGCACAGCACGGCGTCACTCGAAAATCCGTGCCGACGCGCCACATCATCGACGATCCGCCGACCTTCGTCCGTCAACTGCTGCATGATCTACCCTTACCTGGACGCGCGTTCGTCGCCGAACTGGGCGAGTTGCAGGACCTATCACACCCTCGGCACCGACGATAGGAACATAGCCGCTCGGATTGCCTGATTACGCGGCACCGCCGCTGCCAGACTACCTCACCCCCGCCACGATCATCACCACCACCGGCAACGTCACCGCCGCCAGCAGCGTCCCCAGCGCCACCGCGCCCGACACCGGGTTCACCAACCGCTGGTACTGAACCGCGAAAATATAGGCGTTGGCGCCGGTCGGCATCGCCGCGAACAGCACGACCACGCCGGCCGCGACCGGCGGCAGGTCCAACAGCTTTGCCAGCACGTAGGCCGCGGCCGGCATCGCCAGCAGCTTGAGCGCGGACATGACGGCGATGCCGAGCTTCTCGCCCTTGACCTCGAACCGGAACAGATTGATGCCGAGCGCGATCAGCGCCGCCGGCGATCCCGCCTGCGCCAGCAGCTCGATCGTCCTGTCGACGACGGGATTGAGGCCGAGCCCCGTAAAACGCCAGACGACGCCGAAGCCGATTCCCAGCATCAGCGGATTGCGCGCGAGATCTGTGAGCACGGGCCGGATCACCGACAGGGCCGAGCCGGTCTGCTTGCGGCTAACCCATTCCATTTGCAGGATGCCGCAGAGCCAGAGCAGCGGCGTGTTCACCGACAGGATCAGCGCCATCGGTCCGGCGGCCTCGTTGCCCAGCGCCGAGAGCGTCAGCGGAATGCCGAGCATAACGATGTTGCCGTAGACCGAGCCGATCGCGAACACGACGCCGTCCTCGCGGTCCTCGCGCCGTTCGCGCAAGCACGCCGACAGCACCAGCGCCGCGATCCAGATCATGGCCAGCGCGCCGTAATAGGCGCCCCACATCCTGTAGGGGCTGACGTCGGGGAATTCCGACACGACGATGGTGCGGAACAGCAAAGCGGGGATCGCGATGCTGAAGGCGAATTCGGAGATGCCCTTGTGTGCGCTCTCGGTGACGAAGCGAAACAGCACCGCGGCATAGCCGGCCGCGATCAGCGCAAACACCGGCGCGACGATCAACATTGTGGCCATGCGCGGCTACGACCCCATCTCGATGATCCGGCGCGCCATCCGCACATTGGCATAGTCGATCATCTTGCCGTCGAGGGTCACCGCGCCCTGGCCCTGGGCCTCGGCCTGCTCCATGGCCTCGACAACCCGCCGCGCGTGCGCGAGCTCAGTGTCGGACGGGACGAACGCCCGCAGCGTCGGTTCGATCTGGTCGGGATGGATCACCTGTTTGCCGTCAAAACCCATCGCCGCGGCCTTGAGCGCGCTGCTCTCAGTCAGTCTGGCATCCCGGAACGCGCCGCACGGACCGTCGATGGCGCGCAGGCCGAACGCGCGCGCGGCGACCAGCAGGCGCATCATTGGATAGGCGAACAGATCGAGCGGGGCGGAGGCATAGCCGCTCTGGGCGGAGCCGACGTGGCGGTAGCCTTCCGGGGACGCGCCGATTTCCGAGGAGCGGGCGCCGATCGAGGCGGCGAAATCGCCGACGCCGAGATGAAGCGCGGCGACGCTTTGATGCGAGGCCGCGAGCGCGTCGACATTGACGAGACCCAGCGCGGTCTCGATCAGCAGCTCGAGCGCCACAGGCGAGGCGCGATCCGGCGCTGCTGCGCGCAGCTGATCGGCGATGGCGGCGATGTCGCTCGTACGCTCCGCCTTCGGCACGATTACAGAATCCAGTCTGGGCAGCGCAGCGAGCTTGCGGATTTCATGCGCGATGAAGGGGCTGTCGACGGCGTTGATCCTGACCGCGATGACCTTGCTGCCCCAATCCAGCGAGGACAGCGCCCGCGCAGCTTCCTCCAGCGCCGCACCCTTCTCGGACGGCGGCACCGCGTCCTCGAGGTCCATGAACACCGCATCCGCGGCCGAGGCAGCGGCCTTGGCGACGAGACGGGTGCGATGCGCGGGAACGGCCAGGTAGACCCGCGTCGGCCGCTGAGGGGCCATCGTCATGTCTCCTTTGCGAGACCGAGTTCGCTGAGGATGGATTGGTTGTGCTGCCCGACGTCAGGCACCGGATCCATCCGGGGCGACAGCCCTGGAATGGTGAGGGCCGGCAGGAAGCTCATCACCGGACCGCACGGAGAGCCCACCGTTTGCACCCGTGAGCGGGCGCGGAGTTGCTCGTGCTCCAGGAAAGCCTCGACCGAATTCAGATGCGCGTTGGCGATCGAGGCCTCGTCGAGCAGCCGCAGCACCTCGTCACTGGTCATCGCAGCAAAACGCTGCTCGATATGGACCTGCAAATCGTCCCTGTTCTGCATGCGCAGCGGATTGGTGCGGAAGCGGGGGTGAGCGGCAAAGGCCGCGTCGTCAAGCACGATCGCGCACAGCGATCGCCATTCCCGGTCGTTCTGGATGCCGAAGAAGATCGTGTTGCCGTCTCCGACGCGGAAAGGGCCATATGGCGCTATCGTTGCGTGCCTTGCCCCGGTGCGCGGCAGGGGCCGGCCGGTACTCTGCGTGTAGAAGGCGGGATAGCTCATCCAGTCCGTGATGGAATCGAACAGCGAGGCCTGGAAGGCGGTGCCAATGCCGGTCCGCTCGCGACGATACAGCGCCATCAGGACGCCGTTGAGGATGTACATGCCGGTGGCGATATCGACCACGGAAAGTCCGACCTTGGCGGGCTCCGCCTCGGTCCCGTTGATGGCGAGGACACCGGCCTCGCACTGCACCAGGAGATCGTAAGCCTTCTTGCTGCTGTACGGTCCGCCCGCACCATAGCCCGAAACGTCGCAGGCAATGATCCGGGGAAACTTCCGCAGCAGCGAAGCGGCATCGAGGCCCAGTCGTTCCGCCGCGCCGGGCGCCAGGTTCTGGATGAAGACGTCGGCCTGCGGCAGCAGGGCTTCGAGCACCTTCTGGCCATCAGGGCTCTTGATGTCGATGGCGAGGCTCTCCTTCGACCTGTTGGTCCAGACGAACTGGCTCGACATCCCGTTCATGACGTGATCGTAGTCGCGGCAGAAATCGCCATCGCCCGGCCGCTCGATCTTGATGACGCGCGCGCCCCAATCCGCAAGATGCCGGCTGGCCAGAGGAGCCGCAATCGCCTGCTCGAGCGAGACCACGGTCACGCCCGACAGCGGCAGGTCCGCCTCATTTCGCTCCATGCAATCGTCTCCGCTCCCGCTCACGCTTTCGACCAGCGCAGGAGACAAGCCGACCACCCCACGCACGTTCTGTGATGATGGCATGATGCCCCTGTTTTGCCCGACGAGTCAAATCGATTTCGTAAAATCCGCAAATTGCGATCCGCAAAGTTCAATCGGCACATGGACTTGGCTACTGTGCATGGGGTTGTTTTCGCGGTTTTCGTTCGAGAGGCACCCTGTTGCCGAGACCGCACACGTCCCGCCTTTCGCACCCGCCCTCGTTGCCAACGAACCCCCGTTCACCCACTATCCGCTCCGACTCGACATTTTGGGGGGATCGATGCCGGCGTTCCGCTTTAAGAAATCTTTCGCTGCCGCGATCACGGGGATCGCCCTGGCCGTCCTGATCCATCCGGGTGAAGGCTTTGCCTACTCCCAGGAGGAGCAGCAGGCCTGCACGCCCGATGCGATGCGGCTGTGCGGCGAGTTCGTTCCGAACGTCGACGCCATCACCGCCTGCATGATCCAGAAGAAGTCGCAGCTCTCGCCGCAGTGCCGGGCCTTCTTCCGGCAGGGACCCGAGCCGGGCGAGGCGGCCGCGTCCCGCGCCGGCAGGCCGACCAGCATCGCGCCCAAGACCGCGAAGAAGAGCACCAAGCCGGCGCCGAAGGCGGCCAAGAAGAAGAAATCCAGCGAAAGCTGAACGCGGCGCGCCCCGTTCCATTTCTGAAACTCCATCATGCCCGGGCAAGCGCGACGTGTCGTCGCGCTGGATGTCCCGGGCATTTGCGTTTCCGGCATCAGCCACGCGACAGCCACCGGACTCCTTTTGTTCGCGTCGGCGTGCAGTCGCTTGCGACAATGACGAGCGCGCGCGATCGAAAACAGTCGGATCAGGGTTTGCCCGGCCAGGTTGCGTTCCGCTTTGTCCCGCGGCGCTGCTCAAAAAACGCACGATTGCTTGTGTGAAGTGCGTTTCCTTGCGGTTTGGATCTTCGTCGCACGAAGCAGTGTGACTCAAAAGCCAACACGCTTTGTTATTTCGTGACGGCGACGCAACTCTCGACAAATTTTTCTTTCCCGAATCACCGCGCTGATTCATTTTCGCCGCCTGGGGTCAATCTGGAGGCAGAGGTATGAACGTTATTGTTTTTGCATCGCGTAAAGGTGGCTCGGGCAAGAGTACCCTGGCCGCGCATCTCGCCGCGCAGATCAAGGCGACCAAGCCGATATTGCTCGTCGATGCGGATCCGCAAGGCTCGCTCACGCTGTGGCACAAGCTGCGTGGCACCAACGAACCGCCAATCAAGTCCGCGGTGAACTCGGTCAGCGGCATCGTCTCCGCTGCCAAGCGCGACGGTTATGAATGGGTGTTGATCGACACGCCGCCGAACCTGTCGGCGGTCGTCGACGACGCCATCCGCAATGCCACCATGGTGGTGATTCCCGCCCGTCCCGGCGTGTTCGACGTCAACGCGGTGCAGGAGACGATCCAGATGTGCCGTGCGGCGCGCAAGCCCTATGCGGTCGTGCTCAACGGTGCGCCGGCCCGCCGCGACGAATCCGAAAGCCCGATCGTCACCATCGCCCGCGAGGCGCTGGCGAAGTTTCGTGCTCCGGTGTGGGGCGGCCAGATCACCAACCGCTCGGATTTGCTGATGGCACTCAGCCATGGCGAAGGCGCGCGGGAATATCAGGCCGAGAGCCGTGCGGCGCAGGAAATCGCAAGGCTGTGGGCGGCGATCGAGCGTTCGGTGAAGGCTATTCGCGGCACGGCGTCGGCTTCCGGCGCAATGCACAAGCAGGCGGCATAGTTTTCATAAATCATTCCCCGGACGAAAAACGCGCGGATGTCCGCGCGTTTTGCGTTTCTGAGGATCATGAAGATGGACGTTACGCCACCATCAGCATGTAGAACACGATCACCGGCGACAAAGTGAGGATCACCGACCAGATGCCGGCGGCCCAGAGAATGTCCCCGGTGGTGAAGCCCTGCTGTCCGGCGTCGTAATGCGACGCCACTTCGTTATGATTATTCACAAACGCCCCCGCGATTTCTTCGCTTTATGGGCATGAACGATGCGCGGGATGTTTTAAGATTCCGGGTCGCAATCTCGCGCGCATTCGAACACACGTGCTACCACGGATTAACCATCCGCGCTGCCGGCGGTGTCAGGCGAGCCAGACCCGAAACACCAGCACCGGCATCAGGCCGAGCATCACGGCCCAGAACCCGAACGACGACACCACCAGAATTCCCTTCAACAGATCGGCGGGCGCGAAATTTTCCGCGGCCGTCGGCCGGGTGCGATGCCCCATGGTCATTCCCCCTTTTGAAAAGACTTTGAACGAAAACGATAGGCGCGATTGCGTAAACGAGGCGTGGATGCATCATGCGGCGACTGCGAAGGACATTCGTGTGCGGTTAACTACGGGCACACTCTCCCACCCGCTCGCGCCGTTCTTGCGGGGCTGCGACGAGCTTCGCTCGCGCTGAGGGGGTGGGGTGAGGGGCCGTCTCCCGCAAGCACGACAAGCGAGGGGAGAAGGAGGCGGCGTGTGTGAGGCGGGCGAACTACGCCGCGACTTTCATCCGTCGCTCGATCTCGCGGTCGATCGTGGCCGCGAGCTCGCTGCCCACTTCCACCATCGGCAGGCGCACTTCGGGACTGTCGATGAGGCCCGTGCGCCACAGCCAGTATTTTGCCGGTGCGGGACTGGGTTCAGCGAACAACAGGCGCGTCAGCTCGGCGACCTCCTGCCAGCGTGCCCGCGCCGCGTCGTGGTTGCCGCGCTTCAGTTCAGTGTACACAGCCGCAAACGTCTCGGTCTCGAGATGGGCGGACAGCACGATGCCGCCGTCGGCGCCGTCGCTGAGCGCCTCGAAATAATTCGCGTCCTCGCCGGTGAGCACGCGAAATCCCTTGGGCCTGTCGCGCAGCAGCGCGATGGATTGCTCGCGGCTGGCGCCGCAATCCTTCAGGCCGACGATGTTCGGATGCTCGGCCAGCCGCAGCAGCGTCTGGTTGGTGATGTTGACCGAGGTGCGATAGGGGATGTTGTAGAGCGCGAGCGGCCAGGCGGCATGGTCGGCGAGCGCCTCGAAATGCGCCAGGAGCCCGCGCTGCGACGGCCGCACGTAATACGGGCTCGCGATCAGATAGCCGTCGATCGGCCAGTCCGCGGTCTCGTCGAGGCGGTCTCTCAGCCGCGACGTGTCCGCGCCAGACAGTCCGAGGCAGATCGGAAGGCTGCGGCCGGTGGCCATCTCGTCGCGGACGATGGCGACGAGGCGTTCGAGTTCGGGCTCGCGCAGCGTCATGCCTTCACCGGAGGTCGCCCCCAGGATGAAGCCGTCGACGGCCTGTGCACTGTAATGCCGTGCCAGCCGTCGCAGCGACCGCTCGTCGAGCGCGCCGTCGCGAAACGGCGTCACCAGCGGCAGCCAGAGCCCGTGCAACTGTTCGTGTAGTCCGGTCATGTTCCATCTCCTTCTCGGGGAAAAAAACCTGAGACGGAGGCGCATGAAAAAACCCCGTCCAGGCGGCGGGGTTTTCGGGATTTGCAGCGATGACGAAGCTTAGCTAGCGCGCGCAAAAATCCGAGGCCCCGGGCAGGGACCTTTTTTCGCGAGTGCTGCGCACGACTTCGTGATCATTTGCAAATGATGCGGGGTATGCGTGGAACTGTCAATACACGCGGAGCGCGAAAGCCCAACGGGGCAGAAAAAAAGCCGGACCCAGAGGGTCCGGCTTAAGGTATTGGCCACGTGAGGCCGACACAATCACCTTCCAAGAGGGATTACTGAACTCCCGCGCCACTGGAGGAGGGGGACAAATGCGCAACGCGAAGGCTCAGCGTGCAACCAGTATGAGCTTGACGCGCGGCATGCAGCAACAGCCTGGGCCGCATGTCAGACATGCGGAAATCAGGACGGCCAGCGCTGCGCCTTGCTCACCACGAAGTCGCGGAACACTTGCACGCGCGCGACCGTCTTCAGCTCTTCCGGATAGACAAAATACGTATCGAGCTGGATCGAATCCGATTCGCCGAACAGCTGCACGAGGCGGCTCTGCTCTTCGATCAGATAGTCCGGCAGCGCAGCAATGCCGAGGCCCTGCTGACAGGCGCGCACGAGGCCCAGGATGTTGTTGACCCTGAAATAGGCTTCGCGCGGACCCGAGCCGTTGCGCCCCGCTTCGACCAGCCAATTGCGGTTCTGAAGATGCGGCGCGAAGGTGCCGTCGGAGAGCGTGATGATGCGGTGGGAGTCGAGCTCCTCCAGCGTGCGCGGCGTGCCGAAGCGCTTGATGTAATCCGGCGAGCAATAGGCGTGGAAGCCCATCGCGAAGAGCTTGCGCTGGATGAGATCCGGCTGCGTCGGCTTGCGGGTGCGGATCGCGACGTCGGCCTCGCGCATCGACAGGTCCAGCTCCTCGTCGGTGACGATCAGCGAGATCCGGATCTCGGGATAGAGCGCCGTGAATTCGCCGAGCCTGGGGATTAGCCAGTTGATGCCGACGCCGGGCGTGGTGGTGATCTTGAGATCGCCGCTCGGCCGCTCGCGGCTGTCGGTCAGTTTGGCGCGCGCCGCCTGCAGCTGCATGAACACGTCATGCGCGGTGCGGAACAAGAGGTCGCCCTGTTCGGTGAGGATCAGGCCGCGGGCGTGGCGGTGGAACAGCGAGACCGAGAGCTCCTGCTCCAGCGCCGAGACCTGACGTGACACCGCCGATTGCGACAGGCCGAGCTGCTCGCCCGCATGCGTGAAGCTGCCCGCCTCCGCCGCCGCGTGAAACACCTTCAGCTTGTCCCAGTCCATATCCGTAAATCCGTCGCGTGTTCGGGCCATGATCTTTATTCCGCTGCCGCGCGCTCGCTGGCGCGCAGGGCCAAGAAACGTTCGGCTTCGAGCGCCGCCATGCAGCCGAGGCCGGCCGCTGTGACCGCCTGACGATAGGTCTCGTCCGCGACGTCGCCGGCGGCGAACAGACCGGGCACCGAGGTCGCGGTCGAATTCGGGGCGACCTCGACATAGCCGGACGGTTTGAGCTTGATCTGATCCTTCACGAGCTCGGTCGCCGGCGCGTGGCCGATGGCGACGAACACGCCATCGGTCTTCACCTCCGTGAGCGTGCCGGTCTTGACGTTCTTCAGCCGCACATGGGTGACCTTGTTGGGGTTCTCGGTGCCGCAGATCTCGTCGAGCGCCGAGTCCCAGATCACCTTGATCTTCGGGTGCTTGAACAGACGCTCCTGGAGGATGCGTTCGGCGCGGAAGTGATCGCGACGATGCACGATGGTGACCTGCGAGGCATGGTTGGTGAGGTACAGGGCTTCCTCGACGGCGGTATTGCCGCCGCCGACCACCACGACGTCCTTGTTGCGGTAGAAGAAGCCGTCGCAGGTGGCGCAGGCCGACACGCCGCCGCCCTGGAATTTCGCCTCGGACGGCAGCCCGAGCCAGCGCGCTTGCGCGCCGGTGGCGAGGATCACGGTTTCGGCGAGATAGACATCCCCACTGTCGCAGGTAAGGCGGAACGGCCGCTGCGAGGTGTCGAGCTTGATGACCAGGTCGGAGACGATCCTGGTGCCGACATGCACCGCCTGCTTCTCCATCTGTTCCATCAGCCAAGGGCCCTGGATCACGTCGGCGAAGCCCGGATAGTTCTCGACATCGGTGGTGATGGTGAGCTGGCCGCCGGCCTGGATGCCCTGGATCAGGATCGGCTCAAGCATCGCGCGCGCGGCGTAGATCGCCGCCGTATAGCCGGCAGGCCCGGAGCCAATAATGACAACCTTTGCATGGACAGGGGCGGACATTCTGACGGACGCCTTTCACGGGGGATTTGCAGCGCGGGCGCGGAACGTGCCGGGAGGCCTCGCGGAGGCGCTGAAATATCAGAGCTAATCTAAGCCTTCTGGTGAGCTATGCAAGAATTGCATTCCCTGTCGGCGGATTTTTCCAACAGGGAACAAAAGTCGATTGCGTTGCACGCGCAATAAAATTGCGCCGGTCGTGCGGTCTGGGCTATGAGATTGCGATAAGCCACCGAATGCCGCCGCAAAGGCCAGGAGTTCCAATCACGTGTCGCGGAACCTAGACGAGATCGACCTGAAAATTCTCACCGAGATTCAGGCCGACGGTCGAATCACGAATGTCGAGCTGGCCAAGCGCGTCGGCATCTCGCCACCGCCCTGCCTGCGCCGCGTCCGGGCGCTGGAGGAGGAGGGGTATATCCTCGGCTATCGCGGGCTGCTGGACGCGCGAAAGCTCGGCTTCGACGTCACGGTGTTTGCCGCGGTGCACCTCTCCAGCCAGGCCGAGGCGGATTTGCGCGCCTTCGAGGCGTTCGTCCGCGCCGAGCCGCTGGTGCGCGAGTGCTGGATGCTGTCGGGGGAAGTCGACTTCATCCTGAAATGCGTCGCACCCGATATGGCCACCTTCCAGGATTTCGTCACGCACCTGACCGCGGCCCCCCACGTGCGCAACGTGCGGACCTCGCTGGTGCTGCATAATTCGAAATACGAGGCCGCCGTGCCGCTGGACGTCAAGGGGCGGAGGTAGCCCGATCTCGTGCCCCGGACGCAGCGCAACGCTTCTTCAGCGGTGCGCTGCAGAGCCGGGGCCCATCTCACCGCATCCGCGTTGCCTTCTGGGTCCCGGCTCAGCGCAGCAGCGTAAGAACGCTGCAGCGCGTCCGGGACACGAGGGCTGAGTGAGCGCTTCACCTCACATTCCCCGCAACATAAAGGCCGCGCAGTGCGCGGCCTTTTCAATCATACGCAGCGGCAAATCCCTACCGCCACTCCACCTTGGTGATCTCATACGCCTTGGCGCCGCCGGGTGCGTTGACCTCGACGGTCGAACCCTTCTTCTTGCCGATCAGCGCGCGCGCGAGCGGCGAGGTGATGGAGATGCGGCCCTTCTTGGCGTCGGCCTCGACCTCGCCGACGATCTGCCAAACCGCCTTCTTCTCGGTGTCCTCGTCGACAAGTGTCACGGTGGCGCCGAACTTGATGGTGTCGCCGGACAGCTTAGAGATGTCGATGATGTCGGCGCGTGCAAGCTTGTCCTCGAGCTCGGCGATGCGGCCCTCATTGTGGGACTGCTCTTCCTTCGCGGCATGATATTCCGCGTTTTCCGACAGGTCGCCATGCGAGCGCGCCTCGGCGATATGCTCGATGATCCGCGGACGGTCCTCCGACTGGCGCTTCTTCAATTCTTCCCCGAGCGCTGCAAAGCCGCCCGCTGTCATCGGTACCTTTTCCATCTCTTCTCTCGTCCTTCGGTCGCGCGCGCCCCGACATGTCAGCGCGCACGCAACTTGATTCGTCAGTCTATCCGGAGGCTCAACGCACCCGCCGCCGGACGTTCATATGGGCTTGGCGCCGGAACAGAACGACCATATGGCCGGACAGTTCCTCCGGCCATTGTGGCTTCATCGCCAATCACTTAGCGGAAGGTTTGGCCTTCCGCTCGCGATCAGGTTTCCGAAAAGTAGCTCTGCAGGGTCCGAACCTCAAGGTCCCCGCCCAGATAGGCGCGGATGCCCTGCGCGGCCGCCACGGCCCCGGAAAGAGTGGTGTAATACGGCACTTTATGCAAGAGGGCCGCGCGACGCAGCGAACGGCTGTCGGCGAGCGCCTGCGGGCCTTCGGTGGTGTTGAAGACGAGCTGGACGTCGCCATTGGTGATGGCGTCCACGATGTGCGGCCGTCCCTCCAACACCTTGTTCACCTTCTCGGTCGGGATGCCCTGGTCGGTGAGGAAGCGCGCCGTGCCCGACGTCGCCAGCACCTTGAAGCCGAGCGAATGCAGCTCGCGAACGGCCTCGGCGATCCGCGTCTTGTCGCTCTCGCGAACCGAGACGAACACCGTGCCCTTGCGCGGCACCCGCGTCCCGCCGCCGAGCTGGCTCTTGGCGAACGCCACCGCGAAGGAGCGGTCGATGCCCATGACCTCGCCGGTCGAGCGCATCTCGGGGCCGAGCACGGTATCGACGCCGGGGAAGCGGGCGAACGGAAACACCGATTCCTTCACGCCGACATGGTCGAAGTCGGCCTTCTTCAGTTTGAAGTCGGGGAGCTTCTCGCCGGCCATGATGCGCGCCGCGATCTTCGCAACGGGCGTGCCAACCACCTTGGCGACGAAGGGCACCGTGCGCGAGGCGCGCGGGTTGACTTCGAGCACGTAGATCTCGCCGTCCTTGATGGCGTATTGCACGTTCATCAGGCCGACAACGTCGAGGCCGAGCGCGAGCTCGCGGGTCTGCCGCTCCAGCTCCCCGATCATCTTGGCATCGAGCGAGTGCGGCGGCAGCGAGCAGGCGCTGTCGCCGGAATGGATGCCGGCTTCCTCGATGTGCTCCATGATGCCGACGATGAAGGTGTCCTTGCCGTCGCACAGGCAGTCGACGTCGATCTCGGTCGCGTCGGACAGATAGCGGTCGAACAGCAGCGGGTTCTTGCCGAGCACGGTGTTGATCTGGCCGGTCTTGTCGTTCGGGTAGCGCGCCTTGACGTCGGCCGGCACCAGCTCCGGCAGCGTGCCGAGCAGGTAATCGCTGAGCTGGTTCTCCTCGCGGATGATCTGCATCGCGCGGCCGCCGAGCACGTAGGACGGGCGCACCACCAGCGGCAGGCCGAGATCGGTCGCGACCAGCCGCGCCTGCTCGACCGAATAGGCGATGCCGTTCTTCGGCTGCTTCAGCCGCAGCTTGTCGAGCACCCGCTTGAAGCGGTCGCGGTCTTCCGCGAGATCGATGGCGTCGGGCGAGGTGCCGAGGATCGGCACTTCGGCAGCTTCCAGCGCGCGCGCCAGCTTCAGCGGAGTCTGGCCGCCGAACTGCACGATCACGCCATGCAGCGTGCCGTTGGTGCGCTCCTTGGCGATGATCTCCAGCACGTCCTCGGCGGTGAGCGACTCGAAATAGAGCCGGTCGGCGGTGTCGTAGTCGGTCGACACCGTCTCCGGGTTGCAGTTGACCATGATGGATTCGTAGCCGGCGTCATGCAGCGCGAAGCAGGCGTGACAGCAGCAATAGTCGAATTCGATGCCCTGGCCGATACGGTTTGGGCCGCCGCCGAGGATGATGACCTTCTTCTTGTCCGACGGCTTGCTCTCGTCCGCAGGCGTACCCGCGAACGGCGCCTCGTAGGTCGAGTACATGTAGGCGGTGGGCGAAGCGAACTCGGCCGCGCAGGTGTCGATGCGCTTGTAGACCGGGCGGACGTCGAGCGCGTGCCGCTTCGCCGTCACCTCGGCTTCCGTCGTCTGCGCGAGCACCGCGAGCCGCGCATCGGAGAAGCCCATGGCCTTGAGCGTGCGCATGCCGAAGGCGTTGCCGGGCAGGCCGCTCTTCCTGACCTTCTCCTCCATGACGACGATGCCGCGCATCTCGCCGAGGAACCACGGGTCGATCTTGCAGGAGTTGAAGATTTCCTCGTCCGACCAGCCGAGCCGCATCGCCTGCGCGACCTGGAGCAGCCGGTTCGGCGTCGGCGTGCCGAGTGCGGCGCGGATCGCGTTCTTGTCGTCGTCGCGGCCGAGACCTTCGATCTCGATCTCGTCGAGGCCGGTCAATCCGGTCTCGAGTCCGCGCAACGCCTTCTGCAGGCTTTCCTGGAAGGTGCGGCCGATCGCCATGACTTCGCCGACCGACTTCATCGACGTCGTCAGCGTGGTGGAGGCGCCGGGGAATTTCTCGAAGGCGAAACGCGGCACCTTGGTGACGACATAGTCGATCGTCGGTTCGAACGAGGCCGGCGTGGCGCCGCCGGTGATGTCATTGGCGATTTCGTCGAGCGTGTAGCCGACCGCAAGCTTCGCGGCGACCTTGGCGATCGGAAAGCCGGTGGCTTTCGAAGCCAAAGCGGAGGATCGCGACACGCGCGGGTTCATCTCGATGACGACCATGCGGCCGTCCTCGGGATTGACGCCGAACTGCACGTTGGAGCCGCCGGTCTCGACGCCGATCTCGCGCAGCACCGCCAGCGAGGCGTCGCGCATGATCTGGTATTCCTTGTCGGTCAGCGTCAGCGCCGGTGCCACCGTGATGGAATCGCCGGTGTGCACGCCCATCGGATCGAGGTTCTCGATCGAGCAGACGATGATGCAATTGTCTTTCTTGTCGCGCACCACCTCCATCTCGTACTCTTTCCAGCCGAGCACGGATTCTTCGATCAGCACTTCGTTGGTCGGAGACGCGTCGAGACCGCGCTCGATGATGTCGAGGAACTCTTCCTTGTTGTAGGCAATGCCGCCGCCGGTGCCGCCCATCGTGAAGGAGGGACGGATGATCGCGGGCAGGCCGATCTCGGACAGCGCCATCAGCGCCTGGCCCAGCGCATATTCCTGATAGCGCTTGCGGCGGTCGCTCTCGCCCATCGTCCACTGCCGATCGTGCTCTTCGAGGGCCGCGCCCGAGAGCTTCTCGCGTTCGGCCTGGCGTTTGTCGCGGAAGGACTTCTTCAGGGCCGAGGCGTTGGCGAGCCGCGACTTCGGCGTCTCGAGCCCGATCTTGGTCATGGCCTCGCGGAACAGCTGGCGGTCCTCGGCCTTGTCGATCGCGTCCGCGGTGGCGCCGATCATCTCGACGTCGAACTTTTCCAGCGTGCCTTGCTGGCGCAGCGACAGCGCGCAGTTCAGCGCGGTCTGGCCGCCCATGGTCGGCAGCAGCGCGAAGCCGCCGGGAATGACGTGACGTTCCTTCTCGATGATTTTCGCGACGATCTCGGGCGTGATCGGCTCGATATAGGTCGCGTCCGCCAATTCCGGGTCGGTCATGATGGTGGCCGGGTTGGAATTGACGAGGACGATGCGGTAGCCCTCTTCCTTCAGCGTTTTCACCGCCTGGGTGCCCGAATAGTCGAACTCGCAGGCCTGGCCGATCACGATGGGACCGGCGCCGATGATCAGGATGGTGGTGATGTCTGTACGTTTGGGCATCAACTCTCGCCGAAGTGGAATTTGGGCACAAAAAAAGGGCGCGCTTGCTGCGCGTCCCTTGGCCGAGAGCGCGTGGTCTCCCTTGCGCGCGGGTGGGTCTTAGACCAGTTTTCGGGGCGGCGAAACCCCGAAAAATGCCCATCAACCGGCAATTTTGACCGGTTTTGACCGGGCCTGCCAGCCCCGGGCGAGATGCAGCAGAAGCGAGGCTGCGACGCTGGCTCCGCCGATCCAGCCGAGGTCGCTTGACGAGAGGGTGGCCAACACCGCGCCGCCGAGCGCCCCGCCGATGGCGAAACCGAGATACATCGCGGAAGCGTTCAGAGAGAGCGCGATCATCGAGGCCTGCGGCTCGATCCGGATGATGCCGGCGATCTGGGCCGGATAGAACGCCCAGCCCGAAATCCCCTGGAGGAAGATCGGGCCCAGGATCGCGCAATGCGCCTGGCCTGGGAGGAATTTCAGCACCAACGAATGCAGGAAAAGCGCGCTCGCCATTCCGGCGAGCCCGAGTGCTGCGGTGGCAAGCGTGCCCAGCCGGTCGGCCAGGACGCCCCCGAGCATGTTGCCGATCGCGGCGGCGCCACCGAACACCAGCAGCGCAAGGCTGATCTGCGAAGCGTCGAATCCGAGGCCGCGCAGCGGAACCGCGAAATAGGTGAACATGGTGAAGCCGCCGAGTGCCCATAGGGTCGTGATTACAAGCGCGACCAGGACATGGCGGTGACGCGCCACCGCCAGCCGCTCGCTGAGCGAGGCCGTGTTGCGCGGCAAGCCTCGGGGCAGGCCGAGCAGCAGGCCCGCGAGCGCGACGGCGCCGATCAGGGCGACCATGGCAAAGGTCGCACTCCAGCCAAACAGGCTGCCGACGAGATTGCCGAGCGGGACGCCGATAACGGTCGCAACCGTGAGTCCCGACGTGACCAGCGCCACTGCGCGGCCGCGCCGCTCCGGCGAGGCGACCGCCACGGACACCGCGAGCGCGGTCGGCATGCACAGCCCCGAGCCCAGCGCCATCAGCATGCGCGAGGCCAGCAGCAGGACGTAACTGGATGCCACCATTGCCGCGAGGTTTCCGGCGATGAAGGTCACCAGCGCCAAGGCCAGCACGGTGCGGCGGTCGATATTGTTCAATGTTACCGCCAGGATCGGGGAGCCGACCGCGTAGGTGAGAGCGTAGGCGGTGACCAATTGCCCGGCGGCCGGGACGGAAATCGACAAGTCGCTGGCGACCGATGGCAAAAGCCCTGCAATGACAAAGCCTTCGGTACCAATCGCGAAGGCCGCCAAGGCCAGCCAGAACACGCTCATTGGAAAGTCCTATGTTCAATGTTTATTGAACTATCGATGAGGCCGGTTCAGGAGTCAATTGGTTCAAGAACTATTGAACATCGCGGCGGCTTCAGTATGATCCTCAGATCATGAGCCGCACGCCTTCCCACCCCACCCGCGAGCAGATCGAGCTGCCGATGGTTCTGGATTGCCTGAGCGATCCGATCCGATTGGCGATCGTGTACCAGCTCGCCCAGCAGGAACGTGTCAGTAGCGAATTGTGCTGCGGCGACTTCAACGGGCTCAGCGGCAAGTCGAATCTCGCCTATCACTTCGCCAAGCTGCGCGAATGCGGCCTGATGCTGACGCGCGTCGCCGGCACCAACCGCTTCATGCGGCTCCGCCGGGAGGATATGGATGCACGCTTCCCCGGCCTGCTCGACGCCGTGATCAAATCGGCCACGCGCGACGCCGACCGGCTTCAGTTGCTGACGGAGTGCGAAACGGTTGAAGCGAGCTGAGGTTCGGGCGGGCAGTCCGTCTACGCTTGCGCATCGCTCCAGCTACGCCGGACACGCTTCGCCCCTTCGGGTCTGGCGTGGCTGCGCCACGCGTAGCCCCGCAGGGCGAAGCGTGGAGGCCCGGCCTGGATTTGAACCAGGATAAAGAGCGATGCATCGCCCCCGCGTAAACGCTTCCGCCACCGGGCCGCGGCGATCATTACCGATCGGGGTGCGACAAGCCACCTCAGGCAGACGATATGCTTAACGCACGAGAGGCGGCCGCGCGACGAAGGTCATGCGCCACCGATTGTGGCCGATATTTCCGTGAGCGCGCTGGACCGCGAAGCCGGCTGCCTTGAGCTTGGCGGTGATCTCCTCCTCACTGTAGCGCTGCAGCCCGATGCGCGTGCGCAGATGACGGTAATCTGACAGGGCGGTGCTGATCAGCCCGACCAGCGCATCCTTCAAGAAGCCGTGACGCAGGCCGAAGCCGAGCAGGGCCATGACGTCCCTGACCATGCCGACATTGGGCTGGAGGATGTCGCCGAGCACCAGCTTGCCGGAGGGTTTGAGGATACGGCGGATGTTGAGGAGTGCGCCGTCGAGCTCGCCCGCCGTCATGTATTGCGCGACCGAGTTCATGACGACGAGATCGATGGACTGCTCCTGCATCATGCGGACGTCGTCGAGCGAGCGGACGCGGATCTTCGTGTTCGGGGCAAACCGCGCGATCAACCGGCCGCGCACGCCGGGCGCGGGCTCGGCGAGGATCAGCTTGCCGCAGGCGGATGCCACCTGGCTCGCCGACAGCGCCTCGCCGCAGGCATAGTCCAGCACCACGGCCTCGGGCGAGGAGATGTAGCCGATGATATCCCGCGCGATGATCTGGAAGTGCAAATCGCGATGCAACTTGCTGACATAGATCGTATGCGTCGAGTCGTAATAATCGATCCAATCGTCCATGGTATCCGAGGGTCCCGGCCAAACGGTTCCGCTAAAGGAACCGGCGCTGCCCGCCTGCGTTAGGGGTGCGACGGCGCGCCGTCAATGTCCGCGTCCTAACAGGAAGGTTTCCCGTGAGCAAAGCCCCCAGCAAGGTCTCGCCCGACCTCGATACCCCCACCGATCTGTCGCCCGATGGGGTCAAGAAGGTCTCGGAGGCGCTCAACGTGCTTCTGGCCGACGCGTTCGCGCTGTACCTGAAGACCAAGAATTTCCACTGGCATATCAGTGGCCGGCATTTCCGCGACTATCATCTGCTGCTCGACGAGCAATCCGACCAGATCTTCGCCACCACCGATCAGCTCGCCGAGCGCGTCCGCAAGATCGGCGGCACCACGCTGAAGTCGATCGGCCAGGTCGCAAAACTCCAGACCATCAAGGACAACAACGAGGATTACGTCCCGCCGCGCGAGATGCTGCGCGAATTGATGCAGGACAACAAGCATGTCGCCAGCGCGATGCGCAAGGCGCACGAGGTCTGCGACGACGCCGGCGATGTGGCGAGCGCGAGCATCCTCGAAAACTTCATCGACGAAACCGAGCGCCGCACCTGGTTCCTGTTCGAGGCCACGAGACAAGAAGGCGGCAACGAGGCGTAGGCGGACCGCATCAACATCGTCGTCCCGGCGAAGGCCGGGACCCATAACCACGAAAGCTGGTTTGGCGAAGACTCGTCCAAGGGCAATCTCGCGCCACAACTTCTCCCTGTGGGTAGGGGTCCCGGCCTGCGCCGGGACGACGGCGAAGTGTGCAGCTAGCGTTCGCGACTCATGATCGCCACAGCCGCATCAGTGCCCCATCCTTGCCCGTCACAGGATCGGACGGCGGCAGCGCGACCTTCGGTATCGTCTTCAGCGCCTCGGCGTGGTTCTCCGCCGTTGCCCGCGTGACCACCATCTTCGCACCCGGCGGATAGGCGCCGATCACGCAGAAATCATCGCTCGCCTTGATGCATTGATGCCCCGTGCCAGCCGGCAGGATCGCGACGTCGCCGGCCTTGATCTGAAGCTCCTGGCCGTGGTCGCCACCAAAGCGGACCCGCGCACTGCCGCGCGCCACGCCAAGTACCTCATGCACCGTCGCGTGATAATGCAGATAGTCGAAGACGCCGTTGCGCCACGTGCCGCCCCAGCCGTTCGCTTCGAACAGACTTTCGATCGTCTCCTCGGGGCGCTTCGGATCGAGCGTTACCGCACCCTGGTAGACCAGGAACGGGAGGATGTTGTTGGGCACAAGCCCGTCATCCTCGAACACGATGGCGAGCGGCTCGGCATTGTCGCGGATGGCGGACATGGCTGGACTCCTGCGCAAGCGTAGCAGGGGTCAACGAGAGGTGTGAGACGACGTTCCTTTGACGAAAAAGCCCGGGAGGAGCCCCGGGCTTTTCCGAATGCACCGCGATAGCGCGCCTTACGCGCTCTTCTTCTGCCGCATCAAATCCGCAAATCGCTGGAACAGATAGTGCGAGTCGCGTGGACCTGGCGAGGCCTCGGGGTGGTACTGCACCGAGAACACAGGCTTGCCGTCGAGCTGGATGCCGCAATTGGAGCCGTCGAACAGCGAGATGTGGGTCTGCGTCGCGCCCTTCGGCAGGGTGTGCTCGTCCACGGCGAAGCCGTGGTTCATCGAGGTGATCTCGACCTTGCCGGTGGTCTCGTCCTTGACGGGATGATTGGCGCCGTGATGGCCCTGATGCATCTTCTTCGTCTTGGCGCCGACGGCGAGGCCGAGCATCTGATGGCCGAGACAAATGCCAAACGTCGGCGTGCCCGACTTGATCACGTCCTGGATCACAGGCACGGCATATTTGCCGGTCGCGGCCGGATCGCCCGGACCGTTCGACAGGAACACGCCGTCCGGCTTCATCGCAAGAATATCTTCGGACGAGGTCGTCGCCGGCACCACCGTCACCTTGCAGCCGACGCCGGCGAGCAGACGCAAAATGTTGCGCTTGATGCCGTAGTCGATGGCGACGACGTTGAACTCAGGCTTGTCCTGGCGGCCAAAGCCCTTGTCCCAGAGCCACGGTGTCTCGTCCCAGGTGAAGCGCTGGCCGGAGGTGACCATCGGGACCAGGTCCATGCCCTCGAGGCCCGGCCATTCGCGCGCTTCTTCCTTCAGGCCATGCAGGTCGAACTCGCCGTCCCTGGCGTGCGCGATCACGGCGTTGGGCATGCCCTTGCTGCGGATCAGCGCGGTCAGCGCGCGGGTGTCGATGCCGGAGAGGCCGATGATGCCGCGTGCCTTCAGCCACTGGTCGAGGTGCTTGGTGGCGCGGTAGTTCGAGGGATCGGTGATCGCGGTGCGCAGGATCACGCCGCGCGCGCCCGGTGTCGCGGCCATGTTCACCGTCTCGATGTCGTCCTCGTTGGTGCCGACATTGCCGATATGCGGGAAGGTGAAGGTGATGAGCTGGCCGGCATAGGAGGGATCGGTGAGAATCTCTTCATAGCCGGTCATCGCAGTGTTGAAGCAGACTTCGCCGACGGCCTGGCCCTCGGCGCCGAGGCCAAAACCTTCCAGCACCGTGCCGTCGGCGAGCACCAACAGCGCGGTCGGTTTGTGGTCCGGCCAGGCGGGATCGTTGTCATGTTGTGTCATGAGCCCGGTTCATAGTCTCCGCGGACGCCGGCGTCAAAGCGGAGATGCGTCGATTCACATGCGTTTTTGCATATTTGACAGCTCTCCTCGGGCCCCTAAGCTCGGCGGCATAATTTCCGGCAAATTCCGGGGCGTGGGAGGCAATAATGGACCAGACGACCCCTATTGTGCTGGTTCCGGGGCTGGCGTCGTCGGCCCGGATCTACGCCCCGGTCATCCCCTCGCTCTGGCGGTTCGGCCCGGTGATGGTCGCCAACCATATTCGCGACGACAGCATGGCGGCGATCGCGCGGCGGGTGCTGAGCGAGACGCCGCCGCGCTTCGCGCTCGCCGGCCATTCCATGGGCGGCTACATCGCGCTCGAGATCATGCGCCAGGCGCCCGAGCGGGTTTTGAAGCTCGCGCTGATCAACACCCAGGCGCGGCCAGATGCGGAGGAGGCGACCGCGCGCCGCCGCGGCCTGATGGAACGGGCCAGGCGCGGCGAGCTGCGGGCCGCGCGCGAAGAAATGTTCCCCGAACTGGTGCATCCCTCGCGCCGCGACGATTCAGGCATTCGCCAGCTCGTGCATGAGCAGGGCGAGGACGTCGGCGTCGAAGGTTATCTCCGACAGCAGACCGCGATCATCGCGCGGGTGGATTCACGGCCGACGCTGGCGACGATCAAATGCCCGACGCTGGTGCTGACCGGCGATGCCGACAACACGATTCCCAACGCGTTCTCGAAGGAGATGGCGGAGGGCATTGCCGGCGCGAAGCTCGTCGTTCTCGAGAATTGCGGGCATCTGCCGCAGCCGGAGCAGCCCGAGGCAACGGTGCGGGCGCTGGTCGAATGGCTGGGAACCCCGGTTGTCTCAGGGCCGCGAACGGCCTAGATCAGGCGTCGGATATTCTAGGGGAGCACGACCATGCTGCGCGACGACATCAACAATGCGGTCAAGGAGGCCATGAAGGCCAAGAACGAGCGCAAGCTGTCCACGCTGCGCATGGTCAACTCGACCATCAAGAACGCCGACATCGACGCGCGCGGCAACGGCAAGCCACCGCTTAGTGATGCCGACTTGCTCGGCGTGTTTCAGAAGATGATCAAGCAGCGCCAGGAATCGGTCGAGCTCTACGACAAGGGCGGCCGTGCCGAGCTTGCAGCTCAAGAGCGCGAGGAGATCGCGATCATCTCGGCTTATCTGCCGAAGCAGATGTCGGACGACGACGTGAAGAAGGCTATCGCGGACGCCATTGCCGAGACGGGCGCGGCCGGCATGAAGGACATGGGCAAGGTGATCGCCGTGCTGAAGACGAAGTACGCCGGCCAGATGGATTTCGGCAGGGCCTCTGGTCTCGTGAAGGCAGCGCTGACGGGTTAGGTTGTCATTCCGCGGCGACGCGAAGCGTCGAACCCGGAATCGATCGAGCCGCCGGCTCTGTGTGAATGGATTCCGGGCACGCGCCGAGAGGCGCGCTCCGGAATGACGAGAAGCTCGGGAGCCAACCGATGACCGCCATCAAACCGTTCCGCATCGCCGTCAGTGACGACATCCTCGCTGACCTCACGTCGCGGCTTGCCCGCACACGCTGGCCGGAGGCGGAACTGGTTGACGACTGGAGCCAGGGCGCGCCGCTGACATGGATCCAGGAGATCTGCACCTATTGGGCGGACGGCTATGACTGGCGCGCCCGCGAAGCAAAGCTTAATCGCTTCGAGCAGTTCACCACCGAGATCGACGGGCTCGACATCCACTTCCTGCATGTGCGCTCGAAGGAGCCGTCGGCGCTGCCGCTGATCATCACCCATGGCTGGCCCGGCTCGATCGTCGAATTCCAGAAGGTGATCGCGCCGCTGGTCGATCCCGCCGCGCATGGCGGCAATCCCGCGGATGCGTTTCACGTTGTCTGTCCGTCGCTGCCGGGGTTTGGGTTCTCGGCCAAGCCGAAGAGCACCGGCTGGGGCGTCGATCGCATCGCCGCCACCTGGGCAAAGCTGATGGACCGGCTCGGCTATGTCAGGTACGGCGCGCAGGGCGGCGACTGGGGCTCGGCGGTGACGACCTCGCTCGGCATGCAGGACGGCGAGCATTGCGCCGGCATCCACATCACGCTCGCCTTCAACGCAGCGC
Source organism: Bradyrhizobium sp. 21 (assembly GCF_023073335.1). GTDB lineage: Bacteria > Pseudomonadota > Alphaproteobacteria > Rhizobiales > Xanthobacteraceae > Bradyrhizobium. Next base: position 154,777 of record NZ_JADPJG010000004.1, on the reverse strand, counting down.
CGAAAGTCGAGGGCGAACCAACGGCGGAAGAGAAGCGCGCGCTCGCCGGCCTCAAGCATTACGTCGACCTGGACTCCGGCTATTCGAAGCAGCAAGCGACGCGGCCGCAGACACTCGGCTACGGCCTGACAGATTCGCCGAGCGGGCAGGCGGCCTGGATCCTGGAGAAATTCTGGGCCTGGACCGATTGCGACGGCCATCCCGAAAACATCTTCACCAAGGACGAGCTGCTCGACAACGTCATGCTCTATTGGGTGACGGAGACGGCGGCCTCGTCGGCGCGGCTTTACTGGGAAAGTTTTGGCAAGCGCCGGACGTCGCCTGTGGTCAAGGTGCCGACCGGCGTCGCAGTCTTCCCCAAGGAGATCATCACGCCGGTGCGGCGCTGGATGGAACCGAACTTCCACAACATCACGCATTGGAGCGAGATGGAGAAGGGCGGCCATTTCGCCGCGTTCGAGCAGCCGGAGCTGTATGTCGGCGAGGTCAGAAAATTCTTTCGGACGGTGCGGTAGCCATGCTCACCGAAGCTGCAACCTACGACGAGCTCTATCGCGACTTCCGCTGGGACATCCCGGCGCGTTTCAACATGGCGGAGGCCTGCTGCGACCGCCATGCCGACGGCACGGGCCGCCTCGCGCTGGTCTATGTCGACGAGAACGGCGCCACCACGCGCACCTCCTTCGACGAGGTCGCGGAGATGTCGCGCCGCTTCGCCAACGTGCTGAAGGCGGACGGTCTTGCCCGCGGCGACCGCGTCGCAGTGTTCCTGTCGCAATCGCTGGAATTGCCGGTGGCGCATATGGCGGCGTTCCGCTCGGCGATGATCTCGATCCCGCTGTTCGCGCTGTTCGGTGAGGACGCGCTGGAATTCCGCCTGTCGAATTCGCAAGCGAAGGCCATTGTCACTGACGAGGCGGGCTGGGAGAAGCTTCAGAAGATCCGCGACCGCTTGCCGGACCTGAAGAATGTTTATGTCGTCGGCGAGCGCGCGCCGGTCGGAACAAAATCATTCTGGGATGCGGTGAAGGCAGCATCGCCCGCCTTCGAATCGATCGATACCTCCGCCGACGATCCCGCGTTGATCATCTATACCTCCGGCACGACAGGCAATCCGAAGGGCGCGCTGCATGCGCACCGTGTCGTGCTCGGCCATCTGCCTAATGTCGAGATGTGTCACAACTTCCTGCCGCGCCCCGGCGATCTCATGTGGACGCCGGCGGACTGGGCCTGGATCGGCGGCCTCGTCAACGGTCTGTTCGCGTTCTGGTATCACGGCATTCCGCTGGTCGGTCATCGCGCGCGAAAATTCGAGCCGCAGCCGGCGATGCAGATGATGGCCGATCTCGGTGTCCGCAACGTCTTCCTGCCGCCCACGGCGCTTAAGCTGATGCGGCAGGCCGGCGTGACGCATTCGGGCGTCAAGCTGCGCAGCATCTTTACCGGCGGTGAATCCCTCGGCGGCGAAATGCTGGGCTGGGTGCGCGAGACCTTTGGCATCGATGCGCACGAAGTGTTCGGTCAGACCGAGTGCAACCTCGTGATCGGCAGCAACGCAAATCTATTTCCGATCCGCCCCGGCGCGATGGGCAAGGCGACGCCGGGCTTCGATGTCCGCATCGTCAACGACAAGGGCGAGGAACTACCGCGCGGACAACGCGGCATCATCGGCGTGCGCCAGCCGTGCCCGTGCACGATGCTCGAATATTGGCGCAATCCGGACGCGACGGCGAAGAAATATGCCGGCGAATTCCTGTTGACCGGCGATCTCGGTATCCAGGATGCGGACGGCTATTTCTGGTATGTCAGCCGGGAGGACGACGTCATCACCACCGCCGGCTATCGCGTCGGCCCGTCCGAGATCGAGCACACGCTGATGAAGCATCCCTCGGTGGCGATGGCCGCGGTGGTCGGCATCCCCGATCCGATCCGCACCGAATCGATCAAGGCCTGGATCGTGCTGCGCCCGGGCTTTGCCGCCGGCGACGCGCTCGCGCGCGAGATCCAGGAGTTCGTCAAGGTGCAGCTCGCCGCCCACGAATATCCGCGCTTCGTCGAGTTCGCGGAGACGCTGCCGATGACGGCGACGGGAAAGGTGCTGCGGCGCGAGCTGCGGGCGAGGGGGTAGCTTCTTCAATGGCAAAGACCTCTCAGGCCGCGGGACTTCACCGCGCTTCGCTCACGAAGCTGCACGATCTCGATGCGGCGCTGGAGCTCATGTATTACGGCTGGCGCGGGATGACGCTGGAGGCCGACGAATATCTTGCGAAGCAGGGCCTGTCGCGCCCGCACCATCGTATCCTCTACGTGGTGGCGCGCCGGCCGGATATCGCGATCGGCTCGCTGATCGAGATTCTCGGCATTTCCAAGCAGGCTCTGAACCGGCCGCTCAACCTGTTGCTGGAGCGCAAGCTCCTGACGTCGAAGCGCTCGCCCGAGCAGCATCGCTCAAAATTGCTGCGCCTGACGGCCGCGGGACAGCGCGTCGAGCAGCGGGCCTCGGACCACGAGCGCAAGGTGCTGCGCGAGGCGTTCGATCGCGTCGGGGCGCCGGGTGCGGCGGCGTGGATGGGCGTCATGGAGGCGATTGCCGACGCGAACTGACGAGCTCTGAAGTCAACATGGTTGACATGAGGCGTAAGCTTTGCCACTTTCCCGGCCAACGGGCCAGGGGAGGGCCGCGCCATGAGCGCACTGAAAATGGATCGCACGGCCGCTGAACGCTTTGTCGCGGCATGGTGCGCAAGCTGGTGCAGGGTGGATATCGACGCGGTCGTCGCGCATTTTGCCGATAACGCGGAGATGCGCAGCCCTCTTGCTCTCACACTGACGGGGTCTTCCACCGTCTCGGGCGCCGAGAACATCCGCGCCTATTGGCGCAAAGCCTATGGCCACATCGAAAGCGCCGAATTGAAGATCCTGAGCTGGAGCTGGGATGCGGCGATCGCGCGACTGACCGTGTGGTGGCAGCTGGGCGACACGCGCGCCAGCGAGTTCATGGATTTCGACGATGCGGGCCGTGTGGTGCGCAGCGAAGCCTTTTACGGAAAATAGCCTTTTACGGAAAATAGTCATGCGCCTTTCGGATTTCGTTCTGCTGCTCAACGCGCTCTGGTTCGGCGGCGCTTTCATCCAGTTCAGTCTTGCCCAGCGCAATACGTTGAAAATCTTGCTGCCGCGGGAAGAGCGCAGCAATCCGATCGCGCCGACCCTGTCCGCCAGCGTCGCCTTCCTGGGCGGGATGAATCTGCCGATTGGTCTCTTGTCGCTCTATCTTCTGGTTGCCCGTCCGGTTTTCTTCCAGCCGGTCGAAGCGCAGCTCGTGCTGTTCCTGTTCTTTGCCGCCTGCCACTTCAGCCAGTTCGCCTACAACCTTCCGGTCCTGATGCGCGGAGGGCGCGTCGGGGTAGCTTACTGGCCGGTGCTGAAGGGCCCGATGCTCAGGATCTTCGTCTTCGATGCGGCTTTGTTCGCGGCCAATCTTGGTGCGGCGCTTCTCCTCGGGTCACGCTCCTGACTACCGCGACGGCGCCGACAGGGCCGACCGCAGCATCGCGGCGAGGTCTCGTCGCCGGAACGGCTTGGTCAGGATGCGGGCGTCACTGAGCCCGTCGGGCGCCTTGACGGGATTTTGGCTGTAGCCGGAGGTGAAGAGCACCTTGAGCCCGGGACGCAATTGGGTTGCCTGCCTGGCAAGCTCCGGCCCGAACATGCCGCCGGGCATCACGACGTCGGTGAACAGCAGGTCGATGGCCCCGGACTGGCGCAACAAGTCGAGCGCCGCCGGGCCGTTCGCCGCCGTGATGACGCGGTAGCCGAGTGTCTTCAGCTCGTTTTCGACATAGGCCCGAACCATGTCGTCGTCCTCGACGACGAGAATGGTCTCGCGTCCGTCGAGCGCGACGATGCGCTCAGGGGGTGACGGAGCCGCGTTCGGCGGCGTGGCAAGGCGGGGAAAGAACAGCCTGACGGCGCTGCCCTGCCCCGGTTCGGACTGCATCTGCACCAGGCCGCCGGACTGCCGCACAAACCCGTAGACCATGCTCAGGCCGAGCCCGGTGCCCTTGCCGACCTCCTTGGTGGTGAAGAACGGCTCGAACGCACGGCTCGCCACCTCGGCGGTCATGCCGCTGCCGGTGTCCGTCACGGCCACCATGACATAGTCGCCTGGCCGCGGCTCGCCGTTGACGTCGAGGTCGAGGTCACCGAGCGAGGTGTTGCGCGCCTCGATGGTCAGCCTGCCGCCCAGCGGCATGACGTCGCGCGCGTTGAGCACGAGATTGAGCAGCGCAGTCGTCAGTTGGCCGGGATCGACGCTGGTCAACCACACATCGTGTTCGAGCGCGAAGGTGCATTCGATGTGCTCGCCCAGCGGACGGCGCAACAACGGCTCCATCTCGCGAATCTTCTCGCGGATGTCGATGTCTCGCGGCCTCAGAGGCTGCTTGCGCGCGAAGGCGAGCAGGCTCCGCGTCAGGTCGGAGCCCCGCTCGGCGGCGGTCGCGATGTCGCTGGCGATCCGGTGCAACTCCTTGTTTCCCGCCAGCCTTTCGGCAAGATGCTCCGAATTGCCGAGAATGACGGTCAACAGATTGTTGAAATCATGCGCCACGCCGCCGGTGAGCTGGCCCATGGCCTCCATCTTCTGCGATTGACTGAGCTTCTGGTTGAGGTCCGCGATGGCGGCGCGCTGCTGCTGGAGCGACTCCGCGGTGCCGTTGAGGAGGCTCATCAATCCGCCCAGCTCGCCGCGCGGATGGGGAGGGGGAATTCGTGCGCTGAGATCGCCGAGCCCGAGCCTCTTCGCCATGCTGGCGAGCCGCCCGACCTGGCGGCCGACGCTGACGGTCGCGAGGATCCATACGCCGGCCAGCAGCAGCAGCGAGGCCAGCGCGAGGATCGCCATGTCCTCGTAGAGTCGGCGGCTAGCCGCCGCGACCAGTCCGTCCTTGGACCGTCCGACCAGGATGTAGAGGCCGGCATCGCGGGTCGAAGGCGAGTGGGCGACGGCCCAGACCTGCGCGCGGCCGTCGCGCCCGGTCACTTCCTGAAATGCCTTTTGATCGGGAGCTGTCGCGAAGCGCAGCAGCTCGGATCCCGCAATCGACGCGCCGACGGGCTCGGTCCAGCCGCCTCCCGAAGGCGCGACGAGAACCGTGCCCTTGCCGTCGACGAGCAGGATCTCCTTCTCGGCGAGCAGCCGCTTGTGGTGATACTCGGCGAATTTGCGCAGGTTGAACGAGGCGAGCAGCACCATTTTCAGCGCGCCCGCCTCCGTTCGCACCGGATATGCGATCTGGAGCACCGATATTCCGGTCAGCCGCCCGAATACCGGCTCAACCACGACGCTGCGCGAGACCAGCGCCTGCTTGAAATAGGCGCGATCCCGCAGATCGAGGGTGCGATTGGTTCGCAACGAGTCGCAGAACAGGCTGCCGTCCGGATCGATGGTCAAGATTCCGGTGAATTGGGGGTATTCCTCACGCACATCCGACAGAAACGCCGAGCACGCCGCCTTGTCGCGCGTGTCGAGGTCGCGCGCACGGGCCAGGCCGTAATGAAGCTGCGCGGTGCCCTGAATCTTCTCGCCGAGATCGCTCGCAATGTCGTCGGCCGACGCCGCCAGATTGGCCAGGGCGGCGTTGATTTCGCTGGTCCTGTTCTGCACGAACCGCAAGCCAACGAGGCTCGCCGGCACCAGCATGGCCGCGATGACGAGTATCAGTAGCCGGGTACGCAAGCTCATCGGTCGGGCGGTCCATCCGGATCATCGCGCGTGCTGGTTCAAAGACCCAATCTGCGGCACCACCCTCCGCCCAGTCCATAGCCATCGGGCCGAAAAAGTTCCTCGGCGGGAAAGATTCGAGCCGCGTGCAGCACGGATGAGCTCTCTGAAGGACGAGTCGAAGCTGAGTTGGCGCTGTTCCCGGGTCTCCGCCGGCGGCACCGGGATACTCTCATCCGGCACTCAACTCGCGCGTGCACGCAGATCGCCAATATAGAGGTCATTCGCGTGCGCTGCATGGTCTATCTGGTGCCGGACGCGACCGGCTGCGAGCCATTCGCCCATCACGTCCCTGCGCGATCAGAACCCGGCCGATCCGCGGCGTGGTGTTGCGCGGATCGAAGACCTGCCAGCTTCCTCCGTTCATGCAGCGGCCCGCCTTATCCGACCGAGAGTGCATTCGGCGCTTCAAAAGCGCGACACGGGCGAGAAAACGATAGCTAATTGCACTGATTGCGCGCACGGTGCGGCAATGTCGGAAAAACAGGTCGTCCCTGCGCATACCCAGCGCCACGACTATTCGCGCACGACGTGAAACGACTCATTCCTGGCACCGGCGGAGCCGACTCATCGCGACGTCGTAAGGCGGTCGTTGCGCCTATGCCCGTGCCAGCGGGTGGGTCAGACGCGGCAGGCCCGTGCCGCGGACGCTCGCTAAAATTCCCCCGTGCTTCGATCCGAGATCGAACGCCAACCGAAAGCACCTGATGCAAACTCTCTCCCCACGGCACGTCAAGACTGAGGAAGCGCTCCGGCTCGGCGTAGAGTCGGGCTGGTACGCGATCAAGGTCAGCGGGACCTTTGTCTCGGGCCCGCACGATTCGGAAGCGAATTGCCTTCGCAAGATCGACGAAATCCATCCACCGCTGACGAAGAAGAAGCAATGAGGGCGCAGATGCCGTCCGCTACGGCGTCTTGATACCCATCGCCTTCAACGCCTCCAGCATCTGCGCCGGCGGCGACATCTTGATCTGCGGCGCCTTGCCGGTTTCCAGCAGGCTCTTCAACCCCGACAGGATGGCGGGCCAGCCGGCGCGGCCGCCGGAGAGGATGTCGTCGCCGAGCGGACGGTCGTGGCGTTCGCTCATGGTGAGGCGGACGGCCTCACCGGCGGGCTCGATCGCGTAAGTGACGAGCGTGGTGCCGAGCTTGGCGACGAGGTCGGGCCAGTTGACGTTCCACGTCACCGTCAGCTTGTTCGGCGGATCGTATTCGAACACTTCACCGGAGATGTGCTCCGAACCGTCGGGTGCGCGCACGATGAAGCGACCGCCGAGCTTCGGCTCCATCTCCACCGCAAAGCCGGAAAAGTATTTGCGGCTGAACTCGGCCGACGTCAGCGCTTCCCACACCTGCTCCGGCGTTGCGGCGATGTAGATGGTGTAGACGGTGAGCGGCTTGAACTGTTCGAGGTTCATTTTGCGTCGAATCCCTTGTTGAGCGCGGCGCGGGGAATCGCGAGCACCTGACCTCTCTCCAGCAGGCTCTTGAGCCCGGACAGGATCGCCGGCCAGCCATTGGAGACGGCACCGAGATATTTGCCGCCCGCGACGAAGCCGTCATGCAACACGGTCAAACGCACGAGCGAACCGAACGGTTCGAGCGTGAAAACGACGCGCGATATCGGCTCGCCGCGCAGCTCCTCGTATTTCTGGTGCTTGAAGCTGTAGGACAAGCGCCGCGGCGGATCTGCCTCGAGGATCTCGCCGGAATCGGTGATTTCGCCCTCCATCAGGAGCGCGAAGGGGGAGCCGATCTTCCAGTCCGATCTGACCTCGGCGCCGAACCAGTATTGCCGCGTGAATTCACTCGACGTCAGCGCCTCCCACAGCCTCGTAGGCGTGGTCTCGATGTAGGTCACGTAGACGAACTCCGGCTTACTCATCGCGCTTCTCCAACTGGCGTTTCAACTCGCTGAGCGCGGCGAGCTTGCCGCGCTCGAATTTCTTGATCCAGCGTTCGCCGATCTGGTGGATCGGCACCGGGTTGAGATAGTGCAGCTTCTCGCGGCCATGCCTGATGGTCGTGACCAGATCGGCCTCTTCGAGGATGACAAGGTGCTTGGTCACGGCCTGGCGCGTCATCGCGAGGCCTTCGCAGAGTTCGTTCAGCGTCTGGCCGTTTCTGGCGTGAAGCCCGTCGAGCAGCGACCGTCGCGACGCATCGGCGAGCGCTTTGAAGACGTCATCCATGGCGGCAATAATAGGCAACCAAATGGTTGCATGTCAAGATGGTGCTAGCCGCCCGGCGCGTTCCGCTGCGACGGCGCCGAGCTGTACGGCGCGCAAAACGCGGCTTCTGCAATTGCGACCGCAGCGTTGCGGACGACGAGCTTCCGTTCCCGGCTCCGCCATGCATTAATGCCGCAAACCGCTCCGAGCCGAGTCCTCCCCATGATGTCCATGCAAGCCTATCTCGCCTTCGTCGCCGCCTGCATTGCGCTGGCGCTGCTGCCGGGGCCGATCGTCACTCTCGTCATCGCCAACGGGCTGCGTCATGGCACGCGTGCTGCGCTGACCAACATTTTCGGCGTGCAGGTGGGGCTGTTGATCGTGATTGGTATACTTGCGGTCGGCCTTACCTCGCTCATGGCGACGATGGGCTATTGGTTCAACTGGGTGCGCTTTGCAGGCGCGGCCTATCTGGTCTGGCTCGGTATCAAGCTGATCCGCTCTCCGGTTGAGGGCGTCGACACCGACGCGCCGCCGCCTCCCCCACGCGGTGGCTTTCTTTTACAGGGCTTTGTCGTGGCGTTGTCGAACCCGAAGCTGCTGGTGTTCTTCGGCGCGTTCATTCCGCAATTCATGGACATGAGCAAGGATCACCTGTCGCAGGTCCTGGTGCTCGGAGTCACCTTCATGGTGCTTGCCGGCCTGACGGACGGCATCTACGCGCTGCTTGCCGGTCAGGCTCGCGGCTTTTTCTCGGCGCGCCGCACCCGCATGGTGTCGCGCGTGTCCGGCGGCTTCATGATCGGCGGCGGCATCTGGCTGGCGTTGATCCGGGCCAAATGAGCAAGACTAAGTGAGCGAGCTTGCCGGTTGAACCTTCGTCCGCGGCGATGCGTCCAATCGGGCATTGCCGCTGACGAAGGAATTTGGCCGTGCCCGATCTGCCCTGGTTCGTCTATGCGATGTTGCTCGGACCGCTCGGACTGGTCCTGGTCGCCGCAATCGTCAAGACCTGGCAGGTGCGCGAGGCGCGCAACTGGCCGCAAGCGCCGGGCAAGGTCATCACCTCGGTTGCCGAGGCGCGCGAGGTCAGGGTTTCCGACAGCGACCGCGAGGAGGGCTATCGCCTTGAGAAACGCAATTTCGCCAACGTGACGTATGAATATGCGGTGGGCAGCCGCAAGCTGCGCTGTAACCGCATCTCGATCGGCGAGGATCTCGGCAATTTCGAGGTCGCCGAGAAGCTTGCGAAATATCCCGCCGGCAGCATCGTCACCGTCTATTACCATCCGCGCCATCCCGATCAGGCCGTGCTCGAGCGCGACCTGCCCAAGGGCCTGTGGGGCTGCCTCGGCATCGGCACGGCGATCGCACTTGGCATCGTGTTCGGCTCGGCGTTCGGGCTCAACCAGACTTACGCATACCTCGCGCACCACGTCGCCCGGCCCGATCTCGCGGGCCTCGTCGTCGGCCTCGGCGCGTTCGGGCTCGTCATCGCGCTGATGGGGTATGGGGTGCGACGGCAGGCGTCGATGGCGACGCGCTGGCCGGTGGTGCGGGGCACGATCAAGCTGTCGGGACTAGAGCAATATCACGAGGCCAGCGAGCCGGGCGAGCGCCGCGGCACCGAGATGTTCGGCAAGCGCGTGACCTACACCTATCGCTATCACAACGTCAGTTACACCAATGAATGCGCGCGCGTCGCGTCGGGGTCCGATGCGATGCTGAAGAAGCTCATGGCGCGCTACCAGGATGGCGCGACCGTCGAGGTGCGTGTCAATCCCGACAACCCGGCCGAGGCCACGCTCGATACGAGTGGCCCCCGCCGCATCGCCTGGCTACTGTGGGGCATCGCCGCGATCTTTGCCGCGCTCGCAATGTTCGTCGCGACGCGCGGCGGCTAATCGACCAGCCGCTCCCTGCGCAATTCCAGCTCGATCTCCGCAAAAATCCGCGCCAGCCGCTCGGCCCATTGCTGCTGGCCGGACTGGTCGGCAATGAGATCCTGGCGGATCTCGATGCCGGTGTTGACGAGGCCGCGGGCTTCGCCGTGCACGGGAATGCTGTAGTCGGTGAGGTCGCTCACTGCATAGGGCTCGTTGTCGCCGACGACGAGATCGCTCTCGCTGCGCAGATGCTTGAGCAGCAGCTGCGGCAGCACGGTGTCACGGTTGTACAGTGCGCCGATGTGCCAGGGCCGGGCGACGCCGGCATAGACCGGCGTGAAGCTGTGCAGCGACACCAGCACCGTCGGGCGCTGGCCGTGCAGGCGGCGGTCGATCGCGGCATCGATACGGTGATGATAGGGCTCGAAGATCTCGCGGCGCCTTGCGGCGCGCTCGCCCTCGGAGATGCCCTCGTTGCGCGGGATTGCTGTTGCCTCGGAAATGACGGGGATCGAGCTCACGGCCCCTGGCGGCCGGTTGCAATCGATCACGAGCCGCGAATAGCGCTGCGCGACCAGATGCGCATCCAGCATCCCAGCCAGCCGATCGGCGACACCGGCGATGCCGATGTCCCAGGCGATGTGCCGCGTCAGCTCGGCCTCGGTGACGCCGAGATCGCCGAGCGCGCGAGGCAGGATCCGTCCGTAATGATCCGAAATGAGCAAAAAAGGCGATGTCGCCTGCGCATTCACCTCATGCACTGGCGGAATGTCACCCTCGCCGAGGAGTTGATCGGCCGCGTCGACTGTGTCCAAAGCCATCCTGATTGCCTAATGTAGAAGCAGTCACTCCAAGAATCGGGCGGAAATCGCTATAGATTGCTCCGCCCTAACTCATCATGATTGCCTGACGATGCCGCTGCTGACCATTCATCACAAGACCGAATATCGCTACAACCGCCCCGTGGCGTTCGGCGAACACAAGATCATGCTGCGTCCGCGTGACGGGCACGATCTGCGCGTGCTCGACAGCCAGCTCAAAATCTCGCCCGAGCCGATGTCGCTGCACTGGATCCACGACGTGTTCGGCAATTCGGTCGCGATCGCCGATTTCGACGAACGCGCGCACACGTTGTGCTTTGACTGGCACGTCACCGTCGAACACAATCCGGTCGAGGAGTTCGCACTGACGCCGGACGATCCCGCCTATTTCTATCCCTTCGTCTATGACGACGAGGAGTTTCCCGATCTCGTCCAGTACATCACGCCGCAATATGCCGATACCGGAGGCGAGATCGCGGAGTGGGCACGCGGCTTCCTCGACGAGGATTCGCCGTCGCCGACCTTCAAGATCCTGAGCGGCATCACGCACGCCATCCGCAAGCAGTTCAATTACCGCAAGCGTCACGAGCCCGGTACACAGCATCCGCTTCTGACCCTGCAATCGGGCACCGGCACCTGCCGCGACTATGCGCTGTTCATGATCGAGGCGCTGCGCCAGCTCGGCATCGCCGCGCGGTTCGTCTCCGGCTACATCTTCGTGCCGGAAGACATCGCGCAGCGCCATGTCGGCGGCGGCTCGACGCATGCCTGGGTGCAGGTCTATCTGCCGAGCGCGGGCTGGATCGAATTCGATCCGACCAACGGCATCGTCGGCACCCGCGACCTCATCCGCGTCGCGGTCGCCCGCGACCCGCGCCAGGCGATCCCGCTGCACGGCGTCTATATCGGCGCGCAGGACGCGTTCGACGCCATGGAGGTGAGCATCAAGGTGGTCTCGGACGAGCAGCGCAGCGGCCGGGCGCTGGCAACCGAGGTTTCTTAAAGAAATGCGCGCACAATCTCTCCATCGTCGTCCCGGCGAAGGCGGGGACCCATAACCACAGGAAGAAATTTGGCGAAGATCGTCGTTCGGTATTCCTACCATCCGCATCGATAGATCACGCGGTATGGGTCCCGGCCTGCGCCGGGACGACAGCGAATGTGTAGCGCTGTCGCTCCGCTTAATTCACGGCTATAGAGCGCCCATGACCTCCGATCGTCTTTTCGTCTACGGCACGCTGATGCGCGGCTTCGACCATCCGATGGCGCGGCTGCTCGCGGGCCACGCGGATTTTCTGGGAGAGGCGACCTGCCGCGGCCGGCTCGTCCTGGTAAAGCATTATCCGGGGCTGCTGCTATCCGATGGGCCGTCGGACCGCGTCCACGGCGAACTCTTTCACATGCGCGTGCCCGACGAGCTCCTGGGCGAGCTCGACATGTACGAGGCCTGCGGCGAGGGCTTTCCGGAGCCGACCGAATATCTGCGCAAGCTGATCGACGTCACGCTGCCGGACGGTACCGCTGAGAAAGCCTGGACCTACATCTACAACTGGCCCGTGACCGATCTGCCCCTCATCGAGACCGGCCGCTTCCTGGAGCACTAGTTATTTGCCGAGCATGATCTTCTCGGAAAACCGCTGCGCACTTTTCCGGATCATGATTTAGGCCGAAAGCACTTCCTTCACCGCGCGCACATCGACTTCGCGCTCGACATAGGTCCACTCCTCGGTTCGCCTGAGCATCGCCACCAGCTCCTCGAACAGCGAGGCGTGCGCGGGCGCGAATTCGAACCAGGTCAGGAAATCGAAGGGCCCGCCGAGGTCGCGGCAATGATAGAGCTGCCGTGCGATGGCCGGCAGGAAGCGCAGGCTGCTCGCGATGTGGTGCGATTTGTCTTCAAATATCCGGCGGCGCTCTTCCTGGGTCAGCTCCCACCAGGCCTGCGACTTGCGGATCGGGATCAGCGCCGCAGAGGTGGCCTCGATCCGGCCGAGGCCAGCCTGCACGGCGGTGAGCTGCTGCTTCTCGCCGCGCTCGGTGTAGCGCAAACTGCTGGCGACACCGACCAGCCGCCAGGCGTTGCGCGAGGGCACCAGCGGCAATGAGATGGCCTCGCTGTCGGTGACCGACAGCGCCGGCATGAAGGCGAGGGGCTCGCCCTTCACCGGCGAAATCGAGGTGATGCGCCACCCCCCGCTCTGGCCGCCTCGAAAGGTCCTGAACATGGCCCATGGAAGCGTGGAACCGGGCTCAGTTCAAGCTCCCTGTCGAAGCTTTCGACCTGTGAATAACCGGGAGAAGCCCCAAGTGCTTCGTATTTCCCAGGGCCATCCTTATATGCCTATCCGACTGGCCTAACGCCCGACTCACCCCAGAAATCAACATCATGCGCTTCACGCCCCAATTCCTCGACGAGCTGCGTGCCCGGCTTTCGGTCTCCGAAGTCGTGGGCAAGCGCGTCAAGCTGAAGAAGGCCGGGCGGGAGTGGAAGGGGCTGTCGCCGTTCCAGCAGGAGAAGACGTCGTCCTTCTACGTCAACGACCAGAAGGGCTTTTACCACGACTTCTCCTCCGGCAAGCATGGCGACGTCATCAGCTTCGTGATGGAGACCGACGGCCTGCCGTTCGCGGAGGCCGTCGAGCGGCTCGCCAACATGGCGGGCCTGCCACTGCCGGCGGTGACGCCCGACGCTGCCAGGCACGAGCAGCGGCGCAAATCGCTGCATGAGGTCATGGATCTCGCGGCCAAGTTTTTCGCGGAGACGCTGGCCTCGCGCGTCGGCGCCAAGGCGCGCGGCTATCTCGCCGACCGCGCGATCTCGCCGGCGACGCAATTGCAGTTTCGGCTGGGCTACGCCTCACCCGATCGTTTCGCGCTGAAGGAGCATCTCGGTAAGCTCGGCGTCTCCGTCGAGGACATGGTCGAGACCGGCATGCTGGTGGCCGGCGACGACATCCCGGTGCCCTATGACCGCTTCCGCGATCGCGTGATGTTTCCGATCACGGATCTGCGCGGCCGCGTCATCGCCTTCGGCGGGCGCGCGCTGGAGAAGGACGTTCCGGCCAAATATTTGAACTCGCCGGAGACGCCGCTCTTCCACAAGGGCGACAATCTCTACAACCACCAGACCGCGCGCAAGGCCACCCATGACGGCAGCGCGCTGATCGTGGTCGAAGGTTATGTCGACGTCATCGCCATGGTCACCGCGGGCTTTGCCGGCAGCGTGGCGCCGCTCGGCACCGCGCTCACCGAAAACCAGCTCGCGCTGCTCTGGAAGATGGCGGACGAGCCGATCCTCTGCTTCGACGGTGACCGCGCCGGCCAGAAGGCCGCCTACCGCGCGGCCGATCTCGCGTTGCCGTTCCTGAGCCCGGGCAAGAGCCTGCGCTTCGCGCTGCTGCCGGAAGGGCAGGACCCCGACGATCTCGTGCGTACCAGTGGCCGCGGCGCCATCGAGGAGGTGATCGCGGCGGCGAAGCCGCTCGCCGAAATGATCTGGTCGCGCGAGCTCGAAGGCGGCAACTTTGCCACGCCCGAGCGCCGCGCGGCGCTGGAGGCACGCGTCAAGGAGCTCTCCGACGGCATTCGCGACGAGGTGGTGCGGCGCTATTATCGGCAGGATCTTGCCGAACGGCTCCAGCGCACCTTCGCCCCCGACGGGGGACGCGGCGGCTTTGCCGGCCGTGGCAATTTCCGCTCCGGCGCCGCCGGCCGCCAGTTCCAGCCCCGGGGCGGGGGGGGCGCGAATCGATTCGGCGGTCAGGGATTTGGCGGCCAGGGACGCCGCGGCCAGCCCGGATCCGCCCCTTTGCCCTCCGGCCCCTATCAGGCCGCGAGCGCCCAGCTGGCGGCGAGCCCGATCATGCGCAGCCAGCGCAGCGCCATCTCGCGCCGCGAGGCCCTGATCCTGCAGAGCCTGATCAACCACCCCTGGCTGCTGCACGAGCATCTCGAGGAGGTCGCGGCCCTGGAGCTGGCCCATCCCGAGGCCCATAAGCTCCGGGCCGGCATCATCGCCGCCTTTGCCAACGACCATCACCATTCACCGGACCCCGGCGAGCTGGCCGAAAAGATGCGCGACGATCTCGAAAAGGGTGGTTTTTTGCAGCTTATTCAAAGGGTTGAGGGCGGCATCACGACCCAGGCGGTGTGGGGCGCCCGCGAGGGCGCCGCACGGGACGACGTTCTCTCCACCTGGCATCAGCTCGTTGCCTTGCATCGGCAGTGGCATTCACTACTTAGAGAGCTGAAAGACGCCGAGCTGGCCTTGGGGGAAGATCCCAGCGAGGCCAATATGGCGTGGCTGCGCGACGTCAAGGCTCGGATAGGCGAAGTCGACGGCACCGAGGCCCTGATCGAGGGTTTTGGCGAGCTGTCGGGCCGGTTCCAGAAGAGCGTGTGATGAAAGAATCATGCGGACGGCCAAGGCCGGAACCGCTAAAAGACTCGCCAAATCCGAGGTTTGGCGGCAAAAACAGGGTTAATCGAGGCTTAACGGTCTTGTAGCACTTTGGCCACCAGGCGGCCGCAGGCAGAACAGACGCGTCAGGAATGAATCCGCGCAAGAGCTGTTGGCACTTCACCTGCATCCGCTGCGACAAAGAGGCTCACGAAGCGTTAGGCAAATCCGGCGAGAGAAAGGTCGGGGTGGCGAGAGATATGCGCGCCGCCCTTTCCGTGTCGAGATCTGACGAAGCGAGAGCGTCGAGCAACAGGTTCAAGTGATTTCGCGCGGGCGCGGCGAGCGTCTGTGTGAAACGCGTTTAGGAGCAATGGATGGCCACCAAGGCAAAGACGCTGCAGGCGAAGGACAAGGAAAAAGACGACAAGGCAGCGGACGCGCCGGAGAAGGACTCCCAGGACGCGCCCTCGCCGTTGCTCGATCTGTCCGACGCGGCCGTGAAGAAGATGATCAAGCAGGCCAAGAAGCGCGGCTTCGTGACCTTCGATCAGCTCAACGAAGTTTTGCCGTCCGACCAGACCTCGCCCGAGCAGATCGAGGACATCATGTCGATGCTCTCGGACATGGGCATCAACGTCACCGAAGCCGACGATAGCGAAGGCGAAGAGGACAAGGACGAGGGCGGCGAGGACGAGACCGACAACGAGCTCGTCGAGGTCACCCAGAAGGCCGTCACCGAGGTCAAGAAGAGCGAGCCGGGCGAGCGCACTGACGATCCCGTGCGCATGTATCTGCGCGAGATGGGCACAGTCGAGCTCTTGTCCCGCGAAGGCGAAATCGCGATTGCCAAGCGCATCGAGGCCGGCCGCGAGGCGATGATCGCAGGGCTTTGCGAAAGCCCGCTGACCTTCCAGGCCATCATCATCTGGCGCGATGAGCTCAACGAAGGCAAGATCTTCCTTCGCGACATCATCGATCTCGAAGCGACCTATGCCGGTCCCGACGCCAAGGCCGGCATGAACAACGCGATGATCGCCGGTCCCAACGGCGAGAATGGCGAAGCGCCGGCCGAGGGCGGCCAGGCCGCCGTCGCTGGTGCCGCGCCCGCGCATGTGGCGCCGCCCGCCGCTCCGCCGTCGCCGACCCCGTTCCGCGCCGCGCCTGCGCCCGGCAATGCCGGCGAAGGCGAGAAGGACCCGGCCGAGTCCGCCGCCGAAGCCGACATGGACGAGGACGACGAGTTCGAGAACCAGATGTCGCTTGCGGCGATCGAGGCCGAGCTCAAGCCGAAGGTCGTCGAGATCTTCGACAAGATCGCCGACAGCTACAAGAAGCTGCGCAAGCTTCAGGAACAGGACATCCAGAACCAGCTCGAGAGCACCTCGCACGGGCCTTCGCTCTCGCCGCACCAGGAGCGCAAATATCGCAAGCTCAAGGACGAGATCATCGTCGAGGTGAAGTCGCTGCGCCTGAACCAGGCGCGTATCGACTCACTGGTCGAGCAGCTCTACGACATCAACAAGCGCCTCGTCTCGCATGAGGGCCGCCTGATGCGCTTGGCCGACAGCCACGGCGTCGCGCGCGAGGACTTTTTGCGCAACTACACCGGCTCGGAGCTCGATCCGCGCTGGCTCAACCGTGTCTCGAAGCTGTCGGCCAAGGGCTGGAAGAACTTCGTCCATCACGAGAAGGACCGCATCAAGGACCTCCGCCACGAGGTGCATCAGCTCGCGGCGCTGACCGGCCTTGAGATCATCGAGTTCCGCAAGATCGTGCACTCCGTGCAGAAGGGCGAGCGCGAAGCCCGTCAGGCCAAGAAGGAGATGGTGGAAGCCAACCTCCGTCTCGTGATCTCGATCGCCAAGAAATACACCAACCGCGGCCTGCAGTTCCTCGACCTGATCCAGGAAGGCAATATCGGCCTGATGAAGGCCGTCGACAAGTTCGAGTACCGCCGCGGCTACAAGTTCTCGACCTATGCGACGTGGTGGATCCGGCAGGCGATCACCCGCTCAATCGCCGACCAGGCGCGCACCATCCGCATCCCCGTGCACATGATCGAGACGATCAACAAGATCGTGCGCACGAGCCGCCAGATGCTCAACGAGATCGGCCGCGAGCCGACCCCGGAAGAGCTCGCCGAGAAGCTCGGCATGCCCTTGGAGAAGGTCCGCAAGGTCCTCAAGATCGCCAAGGAGCCGCTCTCTCTCGAAACCCCCGTCGGTGACGAGGAGGATTCACATCTCGGCGATTTCATCGAGGACAAGAACGCGATCCTGCCGATCGACGCCGCGATCCAGTCGAACCTGCGCGAGACCACCACGCGCGTGCTGGCATCTCTGACGCCGCGCGAAGAACGCGTCCTGCGCATGCGCTTCGGCATCGGCATGAACACGGATCATACGCTGGAGGAAGTCGGCCAGCAGTTCTCGGTGACGAGAGAGCGTATCCGTCAGATCGAAGCGAAGGCGCTGCGGAAGCTGAAGCATCCGTCGCGGTCAAGGAAGCTGCGGAGCTTTTTGGATAATTAGTTCAGGCGCCACTGCTTGGCGGTCTGTTGAGGCAAGAACGGCGGGCGAAAGCCCGCCGTTTTCGTTGGTGCCTACTTGTCGGCAGCGTTCAGCCAAGAGGCTCATCTGCTTTTCTATCGGCTTATGCTTCCGGCGCGAAAGGCGCATCGATTCTGGAATTCCACGTGGATGGCTCCAGCCTCGACGTCGTGAGGATCGACATCTATGCTTCGATGATGCTGGCCAAGCTTACCGTCTGGTACAACACCCGCTGCCCCGTCTGCGACGCGGGCATCGACTGGCAGCGCAACAAGCTGCTGGCGCTGGTGCGCGCGGGCACGATCGAATTCAGGGATATCAACGAACAGCCCGATGCGCTGGCGCAGTTCGGCGCTACGCTCGACGACATCAGGCGCCGCCTGCACGCGACCGATGAGGCGGGCGGGCTCATCGTCGGTGCGGATGTGGCGATCGCGCTCTGGCGGCTGACGCCGGGGGAGGGGTGGCTTGCGGCGCTGTTCGGCAATCGCGCGGCGCTGCCGTTCACGCGGTTCGTCTATGACCGGTTTGCCGATCTGCTGTTTGCCTGGAACAAGCGGAGCGGGCGCTGGTGAGCGCCGGCTTGGATCGGCCTATTTCTTCTTCGCCCCGACCCGCTCGAGGTTCTTGATCTCGAGCGCCGGGCGGCCGGATTTTTCGGCGATCTCGCGGTCCTGCTCCATGATGAAGGCGCGCGCGGGTTCGTCGCCGTCGAGGCCGCCGAGCAATTCCGCGGGCACGCGCCGGTTGGAGCGTTGGGAGCCGTCTTCATAGAAGACGTTGAAGAAGGCGAATTCGCCTTTGGGATTGGTTCCGGGTTTTTTGGCCATGGCGGCTTGTCGTCGATCAGGGCGCCATAGTCAAATGGCTTTGGGGTGGCCGGGGGGGCAAGCCGCGGGACCGATCGATCGACGAGGTTCGCTTGCCGGAGGGAGGCGCCGAGCGCTGTGGGGTGGCTAGTGCCGCTTCCTCAATAAACGGCGGGCCGAGAAGCCCGCCGTTTATTTTTGGTCTCCAGCGTCGCCCGGGGCTGGCGGGGCGACAACCTAGAATAGAAGGCTATAGGCTGCGCCATGCGATGGCAAGGCCAATCATGACGGCGTCGAGTCGCTGCCAGCGGATCAGATATGCGTTGGATCCCGCGCGCGTTGAGTTCCCAAACGATCTGCTTGGACGAACAAATCACTTTGTTCATCTTCGCGCTGCCGCAACGCAGCGAGCGTTTTCCGCCTTGTAGGAAAGCGCGTTGGCCTGCATGTCTTCGGCCTGCATGTCTTCCCGCCTGCATGTCTTCCCGCCTGCGTGCAGATTGTGTGATCCGATGTGCAAAAGCGAGTTGCGCGGAAAGCGAGTTCCCTCAACACGACGCACATCTCAATACGTACGCGCGCTGTCAGCCCGAGAGGTGCGCTCTCACGGCGCCACCAGCTCCACGCGCCGGTTCAGCGCGCGGCCGGCGTCCGATGCGTTCGAACCGACCGGCGCCAGCAAGCCGACGCCGGCAGTGCGCAGCCGCGCCTGCGTAATGCGAAAACTCTTCACCAGCTCGGCTGCGACCGCTTCGGCGCGGCGTTTCGACAGGTCGAGATTGTATTCATAGGCGCCCTGGCTGTCGGTGTGGCCGACGATGAAGACGTTGAGTTGCGGCTGGCTCGTCAGCAGCTTTGCGATCTGCTCGAGCGTCGGACGGCTTTCCGGCTTGAGCACGGCCTTGTCAGTGTCGAAATAGATGCCGTAGAGCGCGATGTGGCCGGTCTCGCCGAGGCCCTTCGCCATCGCGGCGGCGTCCACCATCTTGTTCGCGATGGCGCCTGACTCGGCGACGGTGACCTGCGCGGTGATCTCCTGGTTGTTCTGGCTGACGAGGACGCTGGCATAGGTCTCGCGCCCGCCCTCGGTCTTGCGGCCGGCGTAATAGCGATAGTTGAAACCATCGACCCACATCTGCGGCACGGGCAGCGTGTCGATGGCCTCGGTGAACGGTATGGCGCCGCAGGCATCAGTGTCGCAGGCGAGCAGGGTCTCGAAGCCGGCTTTCGCCAACTGCGTCTCGAAATTGCGCGACACCTCCAGGATCGAGGGGCCGGGATTAGTGCGATAGGCGATGCGGAAGACGCGGCCCTCGAGCCGCCGCGCATCGGCCGGCTGGCCGTCTTTGAAGGGGGCCGCCTGCATCCGCGCCGCGTCAAAATCCTTCATTACATAGCCGGTGATGACGCTGCCGGCAAAGCGGCCGATGCCGGGATAGTCGCGGGAGCCGGCGACATCGCGCGTCTGTGCGGATGCGGCGGTGACGGTGAAGGTGAAGGAGAGCAAAGCGACGACAGCGAGCATCCGGCGCGGAATGGGCATGGTCATCTCGTTCGGTTGGGGACGGGGGGAGCGCTGCTCCTTTGTCGCGGCCACGACGTGATGGGTTCTGGCCAGGTTTTGCCGCTTTGACGCGAATCCTGTTCCCGGGCATGATCGCGCTGCCTTTCCCGCATAGTTCCAAAGGATTTTCCCGCATGTTGAGACACGCCCCGATGTTCGGACGAGGCTTGGCCACCGCCTTCCTTGTTTGTCTCGCCAGCGGATCGGCGCAGGCCGCGCGTTGCGGCGGCGACTTCAACAGCTTTGTCGCCAGCATGACCGCGGAAGCGCAGGCAGCCGGCGTCTCGGCAGGCGTGACCAGCGCGGCGCTCAGCGGGGTGGCTCAGGACGGCGCGGTGCTCGCCTTCGACCGGCGCCAGCGCTACACCTTCAACAAGAGTTTTGAGCAGTATGTCTCGACCCGCGTCGGCCCCGGCCGCATCAATGGCGGCAAGGCGCTGTTGCAGCGTCACGCCGCGTTGCTCTCGCGCATCGAGCAGCAGTTCGGCGTGCCCCGCACTATCCTGGTCGCGATCTGGGGCTTGGAGAGCGATTTCGGCAAGGGCGACATCGGCAAGCTGCCGGTGATCCGCACGCTGGCGACGCTCGCGCATGACTGCCGCCGTACCGATCTGTTTCAGGGCGAACTGCTCGCGGCGCTGAAGATCGTGCAGCGTGGCGACCTGCCGCTGCGCGACCTCATCGGCGCCTATGCCGGCGAAATCGGCCAGACCCAGTTCCTGCCGTCCTCCTACATCAAATACGGCGTCGACTTCGACGGCGACGGCCACGTCGATCTCCGCCACAGCGTCCCCGACGTGCTCGCCTCGACCGCGAACCTGCTCCACACCAGCGGCTTCAAGATGGGCCAGCCTTACGGCGAAGGCACCGCCAATTTCGAAGCGATGCGCGAATGGAACAGGGCGGTGATCTATCGCAAGACCATCGGGTATTTTGCCGATCGGCTGGCGGGACAGTGAGGGCGTGATGCCTCTCCGCCGTCGTCCTGGCGAAAGCCAGGACCCTTTACCCCAGGCGCGACTCGTTACAACGACTCACAGTCACATGCTGAGTAACTGCCAGTCTTCGCCAAACTGAATTCGGTGGCTATGGGTCCTGGCTTTCGCCAGGACGACGGCGGCGGGTGTGGCGCACCGGTGACGTCTGTCATCGCGCCATCGCGTCGTGCCTCACTTCGTCCCCTTCGCCATCCTCTCCAGCTTACGCTGCAACGGCGCCCAGTACGTTCCGGGGCGAAAACGCTGCAACAGGTCCATGAAGCGGGCGTCGTTGCCGATCAGGATGCGCGGCTCGTTTCTCTCGATGCCCCTGATGATGCGCAGCGCGGCGTCCTTCGGCGTGGTCCTTGCCGCGTTCTCGAACCGCTCGATTGATTGCGAGCGGCGGGCGTTGTCGGTGACGCCGACCCCGGTGCGCGAATTGCGCGCGATGGCGGTGGCGACGCCGCCGGGATGCACGACCGAGAGTTTGACGGGGCTTCCCGCCACCGCAAGCTCGTGCCGCACGCTCTCGGAAAAGCCGCGCACCGCGAATTTCGCGGCGGCATAAGCCGACTGGCCCGGCGGCGCGACGATGCCGAAGATCGAGGAGACGTTGACGATGTGCGCCTCTGCCATCGTCTTCAGATGCGGCAGGAAGGCGCGCGTGCCGTGCACCACGCCCCAGAAATTGATGTCGAACAGCCAGTCCATCTGCGCCTGGTCGATCTCCTCGAACGAGCCCATCAGCGCCACGCCGGCATTGTTGACGACGATGCCGAGCGCGGGATGGGCCATTGTCGCCTCGGTCGCGAACTGCGCGATGTCGGCGGGCTCGCTGACGTCGACGCGATGCAGGCTGACCCTGGGTCCTTGCCCCATCTCGGCCGCGAGCGTCTTCAACCCGGCCTCGTCGCGATCGGCGAGCGCGAGATCGCAGCCGCGTCGGCTCAGTTCGATCGCAAGCGCACGGCCGATGCCGCTCGCCGCTCCCGTGATGGCGGCCGCACCGCGAATCATCGTCATGTTCTCTCCCGTCAAGCCCCGCATCGGGAACCAAGATTTACATTTTTTCAGAATGGAACCGAACCGTATCCGAGTTGGGTCCTTAACGTAAGTTACTTGGGCTGACCTGGGCGGCGGCACGCAGCATTGGGAGCGATCGATGGGACAATCAAAGCCATTTCCTGCAACTGCACTCATCGTCGAAGACGACGTCATGCAGCGGGAGATGCTCTGTCTCCTTCTGGAAGAGAGCGGCTACCAGGTCATTCAGTGTGAAAGCGCCGAAGCGGCAGAGCGCGTGCTGGACAAGAACGGCGGAGCGCTATGCCTGATGTTGACCGACGTGCAGCTTGCCGGCCGCATGAGCGGCGTCGAACTCGCGCACGTCGCCAAGGACCGCCATCCGAAGCTCGACGTCGTCGTCACCTCCGGACGCCCCTTGATGCAGCCCTTGCCCGACGGCGCCAAATTCTGGGCCAAGCCATGGGCGCCGCTCGACGTGCTCCGCGAGGCGGAGATCGCGCTGTCTTGAAGGCGGAGCCCGGACCAGCTTTCTTCGGCTTGTTTTCTAGGGTTCGCTTTCTCGGCCCCGCTTTCTTGCCGCAAGGAGCGGTGATAAGGTTCGTCCATGACCTTGTCCTTCCTGCTCACCTCGCTCATCGTGGTCGCCTCGCCCGGCACCGGCGTGCTCTACACGCTGGCTGCTGCGCTGACACGCGGCTCGCGCGCGAGCATCGCTGCCGCCTTCGGCTGCACGCTCGGGATCGTGCCGCACATGATGGCCGCGATGCTCGGGCTCGCCGCCGTGCTGCACACCAGCGCGCTCGCCTTCGCCGCGCTGAAATGGTGCGGCGTCGCCTATCTGCTCTACATGTCCTGGCAGGCGCTGCGCGAGACCGGGGCGCTGGCGGTCGACGGCGAGATCCGCGAGCATTCGGCCGGCCGCGTCATCGTGACCGGCTTCCTGATCAACATCCTCAATCCGAAGCTGTCGATCTTCTTCCTCGCTTTCCTGCCGCAGTTCATCGCCGCGGACGAGGCGAATGTGCTGGGGCGGATGCTGGAATTGAGCGGCGCCTTCATGGCGATGACGTTTGCGGTGTTCGTGGTCTACGGCCTGTGTGCCGCCTCGGTACGCGAGCGCGTCATCTCCCGCCCGCGCGTCATGGCCTGGCTGCGCCGCAGTTTTGCCGCCGGCTTCGCCGCGCTCGGCGCCAAGCTCGCGTTCGCCGAGCGGTAGATCCTCCGCCCAATAAAAAAGCGGGCCTTGCGCCCGCCATCTTCTAGATCAGAACTCCCACCCGACGCCCGGGCGGAGCGTGCTCCACCCGGGCAAAGAATA
This sequence comes from Bradyrhizobium sp. 21, assembly GCF_023073335.1. GTDB lineage: Bacteria > Pseudomonadota > Alphaproteobacteria > Rhizobiales > Xanthobacteraceae > Bradyrhizobium. The sequence continues at coordinate 131,466 of NZ_JADPJG010000004.1, read as the reverse complement.
AGAAGCCTCGTTACTTCTTCTTCGCTGCCTTCTTGGCCTTCTTCTTCGTCGCCTTCTTCGCCTTCTTCGCTTTCTTAGCCATAGTATCCTCTTAAGGGTTCATGGTTAAACGCGACACGAGGGATGCTCGGCGGAGGGCCAGCCTCGCAACATCCTCGACGACAAGCTCAGCAGATTCGCGCCCGTCTGCCCCGCGCTGTCACATCCGTGTCATCGCGTTATCCACAGCTCAGATGCGTTTTCAGGTGATTTTGGCTCGCGAATCCGCTTCGCCGCGTCGGTCGCGTCATCGCGGGCGACATGCCTAACCATTCGACAACCGCGGCCGGCCGTTCATGAATCCAAAACCAAAGGCGCGCTTTCGAGGACCGCAGTGAGACTCCGTTAAGCGCGACAGCGGCATTGTTCCCGGCAAGAAAACGGGGACGGGTCATGCACGGACGGCTGCGAGGGACGGGGAGCGCGAGGCTGCGCGCGCCATGCTGAACGTGCCGACACTCTGGATGGTGTTCGTCGTCAACTTCCTGGCGCTCGGCCTGATCTGGGCCTACGTGACGCGCTCCTATCCGAAATTTGCGGCCGCGCGGTTCTGGATGGCGTCGTCCTTCGTCGGTGCGACCGGCGCGATGACGGCCCTGATCCGCCTGCTGGTCGATTCTCCCCTGCCGCTCCTGCTCGGCGCGGCCGGTGTCATCGCGGCGAGCTGCCTCGCCGCCATGGGCATTCAACGCTTCTATCACCGGCCGGTCTCGTGGCGCATCATGACCGCGGCGGGAGGCGTGAGCCTCGCCGGCGTCGTGGTCTTCATGGTCGGCTTCGATCACATGCCGCTGCGCATGCTCAGCTACACGCTCGGTCAGGGCCTGCCGCTGGTGCTGGCGCTGCGTCTCCTGCTGTCGCCGCCCGAAGGCCGCGTCAGTCCGGGCGCCCGATTGTCCGGCATCGTCATTCTCGCGATCATCGCGATCCTCGCGGTCCGCACGGTGGGCAATCTGCTCGGCGCCGATTTCTCGGCCAAGGCCGGCGGTCAGGCGCATGCCGTCATGGTGCTGGGGCTCCTGTTCCTGTCGATGACTCTCAATTTCGGCTTCCTGCTGATGGCGATGGATCGTCTGCGCAACGAGGTCGCCGACCTCGCGCTGCTCGACGATCTCACCGGCGTCGCCAACCGGCGGCATCTGTTGCAGCGGCTGGGTGAAGAATGCGCCCGCTCGGAGCGCAGCGGCGAGCCATTCTCGCTACTGGTGATCGATCTCGACGGCTTCAAGACCATCAACGACACCCATGGACACGCCGCCGGCGATGCCTGCCTGCGGCATTTCACCCTGATGGCGCAGACGCGGCTCAGGCCCGGCGACATGCTCGCCCGCACCGGCGGAGACGAGTTCTGCGTGGTGCTGCCGTCATCGTCCTCCCGCGAGGCGGCCGCGATCGCCCGCCGCGTGCTCGAGGTCTGCCGTCAGGATGCAGCCAATTGCACAGGCGGCGACATCCCGATCGCGATCTCGATCGGGGTGGCGCAGTGGGATCGCGACATCGGCCAATATCCGGACCGCCTGATCGCACATGCCGACCACGCGCTCTATGCGGCCAAGAACAACGGCAAGAACGATTTTGCGGTTTACGATCCGGGGCCGCCACTCTCGCCCGAGCCGGCCGGGCTCAGTGAGGCCGCGCGCAAATTCGCGTAAAGCCTGCTACGCTGGGTCCGTTGTTGGACCCTCATGATGATGCCCCGCCTGCTCGCGGCCATTCTCGCCGCCCTCATTCTGATCGCACCCGCCGCCGCAACCGACGCCGAGCTCGCAAAGCTCGCGCGGGTCTCCGGCACGCCCGACATTCCCGGCCTGAAGTTGGTATGGCTGGCGCCATGGGGCGATGTCGGCAACGCCAGACCCTGGCGCAACATCATCGTGCACCAGACCGAGGGGCCGACAGGTTCGGCCCGCGGCGGCGCACAAGAGCAATCGAAGAATCCCACGCGGCGCGGCGTCACATTGTGGGTCGAAACCGACGGCACGGTCTATTGGGCGGTCGCGGAGAATCTGATGCCGACCCATGGCGACGGCGCCAACCGCAACGACAACAAATACATCGACAACAAACCGACCTATCGCCAGGTGGTGCGCGACAATTCGATCGGCGTCGAGTTCGCCGGCAACTATCCCGACGTCACGACGGGCCCGACCGAGGCGCAGGTCGCGGCGTGGAAGATCCTCGTAAAAGTCCTGCGCGCGCGCTACGGCATCCCGCTCGACCACGTCTATGCGCACAACTGGATCGACTACAAGGATGCGCGCTATTGCGAGGGCTGCTGGCTCGCGACGCTGGCGCGGATGTGGGGCGAGTGACGCGTCACACCGGCTGCGCCATCCACCCGAAGAAGCGCCGCATCAATCCCGGACGCCGCGGCACGGCCGGTGGCCCATCCGCCGCAAGCACGCGCTTGAAGAAGTAATCCAGGAACACCATGTCGTTCGGCTCGGTGACGGTGAATTTTTCTTCGCCGAAGAAGACGCTGTAATTGAAGAAGAACGGTCCCATGATCGGGATCGTCGCGGTCGAGGCATAGTCCTTGGAGATCACGAACTCCGACGGCTCGAGGCCGTGGTCGCGCATCGCCTGCTCGACCAGCGGCAGCTTGCGCATGAACTGGGCGGAAAAGCCGCCGACGGTGGATTGCAAAATGATCGACACGATGGGAGGTCGTCCAATTGGCGCAGTCGGTCCGATCATTCTGGGTCGGTTGACCGGCGGGGTCGGTTCAAGGTGAACTCGGTTGTACTTCGGCTGAGGGAAGGAGACTGTGATGGCCGTCTCATTCACCGCTGCTATCGCCCGCGAAGTGTTTAGACCGGAGAAGCCGGGCGATCCAGCAATCCCCAGCGTCTCGGTTCAGTCACGATCGCCGCGGGGTACTGGATGCCCCGGCCCCCGTGCGCAATTGCGCACCAGGCGGGGCATGACGTCGAATGCGAAATGATGCCCACGCAAACAAAAAAGCCGGCGTTGCCGCCGGCTTTCTGTCTCTTGTCGATCCGCCAACCTCTTGGGGCTGGAAGCAACCGCGCTTAGAGCGCGGCTTCCAGCGCGGCCTGTTCGGCCTTTGCAATCGTGCCCTTGACCGCGGCCTGCACCTTTTCGAAAGCGCGGACCTCGATCTGGCGGACGCGTTCGCGCGATACGCCGAACTCAGACGCAAGGTCTTCCAGCGTCATCGGCTCATCGGCGAGGCGACGGGCCTCGAAGATGCGGCGTTCGCGCGGGTTGAGCACGCCCATGGCGCCGTTGAGAGCGTCACGGCGGTGATCATACTCCTCGTGCTCGGCCAGCATGGCTTCCTGGTTGGGCGAGTTGTCGACCAGCCAGTCCTGCCATTCCCCGGCTTCGCCGTCGTCGCGGATCGGAGCGTTGAGCGACGCGTCGCCACCGAGGCGGCGGTTCATGTCGACCACGTCCTGAGCCGTGACGCCGAGACGCTTGGCAATGATGGCCACTTGGTCGGGGCGAAGATCGCCTTCGTCCAGCGCCGAAATCTTGCTCTTCGCCTTGCGCAGGTTGAAGAACAGCTTCTTCTGGTTCGCGGTGGTGCCCATCTTCACGAGCGACCAGGAACGCAGAATATACTCTTGTATCGACGCCTTGATCCACCACATGGCGTAGGTGGCGAGACGGAAGCCCTTCTCGGGCTCGAAACGCTTCACCGCCTGCATCAGGCCGACATTGCCTTCCGAGACGACCTCGGAGATCGGCAGGCCGTAGCCGCGATAGCCCATGGCGATCTTGGCCACGAGCCGGAGATGGCTGGTGACGAGTTGATGTGCGGCGTCGCGATCATCATGTTCCCGCCAACGCTTGGCGAGCATGTATTCCTGCTGGGGTTCCAGCATCGGAAACTTGCGGATTTCGCCGAGGTAGCGAGAGAGGCCGGATTCTCCATTGAGGACCGGCAGGGTAGCGGTACGGGCCATTATGAAGCCCTCCAAGGTTCAGGCCCCCGATAGCGGCGGGCCAGGCAGACGACCGCTGGGTTAAAGCCGGCCGTAGCTGCGATGTTCCGCGTTGGTCCTTTCCAACGCAGGCGCAATATACCCCATGAGGGGGCAAAAAGGGAAGGATTGCTGACGTCACGTCCCCGTGTGGCAGCTATAACTTTTTGTAATGTCAAGGTTTTCTGAATCGGCCTGCGTCATAGCGCCGCTTTCAAAGCCCCTTGGAGGAGAAGCAAATCCTCCGGCAAAGCCGCCTCCCAGTGAAGAAGTTCTCCGGTCCTCGGGTGCTCCAATACCAGCAGATAAGCGTGCAGGGCCTGCCGTCCGAGGGCGGCCAGCGCGGCTTGCGACTCAGGGCCTAGCTGGTTCGCCTTGGTCTTGAAATGCGGGCCGTAGACGCCGTCGCCCAGCAGGGGATGGCCGATATGGGCGAGGTGGACGCGGATCTGGTGGGTGCGCCCGGTCTCGAGCTCGCAGGCGAGCAGGCCGGCGATCGGCTTGCCGTCCCGCCCGGCATAAGTCTCCAGCAGCTCCCAATGCGTCACGGCCTCGCGGCCGCCCTGGCGCACCGCCATCTTCTCGCGTGCATGCGGGTGGCGGTCGATCGGCGCGTCCACGGTGCCGCGATGGCGGCCCGGCAGCCCCCACGCGAACGCCATGTAGCCGCGGCGCATCGCACCCGTCCGGCCGTGGTCGGCGAATTGCGCGGTGAGCGAGGCATGGGCGAGGTCGTTCTTGGCGACGACCATCAGCCCCGTCGTGTCCTTGTCGAGCCGGTGCACGATGCCGGGCCGCCGCACCCCGCCAATGCCGGACAGCGAGCCGCCGCAATGGGCGATCAGCGCATTCACCAGCGTGCCGGTCTCGTGGCCGGCCGCGGGGTGCACCACCAGCCCCTTTGGCTTGTTGAGCACGACGATGTCGTCGTCCTCGAACACGATGTCCAGCGCAATGTCCTCGCCTTTCGGCTCCGGCGGGATAGCTTCCGGCACGTCGATTGTGATCGTATCGCCGGATGCGACGTGATAAGCGGGGTCGCGGATCGCGGCGTCCTTGAGGCTTACCGCGCCCGCCAGGATCAGGGCTTTCAGCCTCGATCGCGACAGGTCGGCGAGGTGCGCTGCCAGCACGCGGTCGAGCCGGGTCGAGTCCTCGTCGCCGGTGACGGCAACCTCCAACCTTTGCGCAGAGCCTGAATTTTCCATGACGACGTCTGATACCGCTGTTCCCGAACCGAGCCCCGAGCAGGCCGCGCTGTTCGCGCGGGTGCGTCGGATGATGCTGATCGCGGGGTTGACCACGGCGCTGGCAATCTGCGCCGTCCTGATCGGCGTGGGCTACCGCCTTTTCAAGTCCGAGGGAAGGGCGGCCGAACCGGTAGGCGACGTCACCGCCGCCCTGCCGAAGGGCGCCAAGATCGTGGCGACCGGGGTCGCCGGCGACCGCCTCGTGGTCACGCTCGAAATCGGCGGCGTCACCGAGATCCGCACCTTCGACGTCCACACGTTGAAACCGGCCGGAAAGCTGAAATTCGCCAATGAGCCGTAGGGCCGGGGTCGGGAACTCGCCCTGTAGCAGACCCGGGCGCCCGCCAAATCTCAGCCGTCGTCCTGGCGAAGGCCAGGACCCATAACCACCGGCGCTAGTTGCGTGAACGAGATCGTCCCTCCGATGTGCCTTAACCATTACCATTCGGGGTAATGGGTCCTGGCCTTCGCCAGGACGACGGTGGCGAGAGGCCGCTCGAAACCCGTGAATCCCACCTTGCCGCCGGCAAAATTCGCAGCTATGTCCTCCCCCACACGCTCCCTTCGTCTAGCGGTTAGGACGCGGCCCTCTCAAGGCTGAAACAGGGGTTCGATTCCCCTAGGGAGCGCCATTTGCCTGAAGCCAACCTTGCCTTGATCTCGATTTGATTGTTCCACCCTTCGGGTGAGCCTGTGGCATTGGCGATCAACATCCGGGCCGACAATAGTTCAGCAGGCGAGATCGAGCGGCTGTGGGAGCAGGTCGGCGCATTCGAAATCGAGCTGTCGATGCGTGCCCTCGGCTACCTGCCGCATTTTACATTTGCGATCTACGACGAGCCTACGATCGACGAGCAGGCCGCATGGGACGCCATGCTGGCAGCCGCAACTGGCGAAACGCAACTGCGCGTCGAATTCACACGAATTCGCTGGTTCGAAGGTCCTCCCCTTGTCGTTTGGGCGCAGCCGGCGGTCGACGAGCACCTGGCCCGTATCCATGCCTCCATCAGCGCAGCAATCGATCCAGAACATTGCCGTCCTTATTACCGGCCTGGCGCATGGACGCCGCATTGTACGCTCGGCATTGGCGTCGCCGACGAACGGCGCGATGATGCCATTGCCTTTGCACGGGCATTTGATCGCAGCATTGAAGTGGTGTTCGACGTGGTGGATTGCGTTGCCTTTCCGCCAGTGCGGGTCATCGCTGAGCAGAGACTGCCGACAGCCTTGCAATTTTGACCGGTCCTTCCGGCGTCAGCGCGACTGCATCGCGCTCAAACTGCCTCGTAAGACGCGATTTTCTTGATCTGCGGCGCGAGCACGTCTTCGGCCGTTTCGAGGTCGAAACGCGTCTGAATGTTCATCCAGAAGGCAGCGCCGGTCTTGAAGAATTTGCCGAGCCGCAGCGCGGTGTCGGCTGTCACCGGCTTTTCTTCGCGCGCAATGCGCTCGATCCGGGTGCGCGGCACGTTCAGGGCAGCCGCTACGGCGTAGGGTGTCAGCTTGAGCGGAACGAGAAATTCCTCACGCAGGATTTCCCCGGGGTGAATCGGCGGCAATTTCCTTGCCATCAGCGAACTCCTTTTGGTCGGACACAAGTGCCCGTCTGATTAGTGGTAATCCACGATCTCGACGTCTTCGGCGCCAGCATCGGTCCATTTGAACACGATCCGCCATTGATCGTTGATGCGGATCGAGTGCTTGCCCGCCAGTTCGCCTCTAAGGGCCTCAAGGCGATTGCCCGGAGGCGAATTCAAGGCGCCGAGAAAGTCGGCGGCATCCACCATGATCATTTTTCGGCGCGCGACTTTTGCGAGGTCCGCCGGAAATCCCTTCGGGACCATGCGGCCCTGAAGGATCGTCTCGGCGAACTTCCCCTTGAAGCTCCTGATCATGGCAATACGTATCTCATTGGGATACGTATTGCAAGGTCTTCGTATCTCGGCGCGATACTATAGGTTGGCGCCGCGCTTGGTTGGGGCCGGCCCGAGCGAACAGGTCGACGGGCAACACAGGACTATGGTCTGATGCCAAGCAAGGTGAAAGCATAAGCGGGTTACGGCGACTGTGCACCAATCCGATTAGCGGAGCCACCACATCACCATGCCGACAATGATGATGGCAGCAAGAATCCCCAATGGACCCTTGGCGTCGAGATCAAAGCCGGGACCTCTAAAACGCAACTGGTGGTCAGACATGACCTAGCTCTCCTTTAAAAATCAGAGAGCGAATCCATCTGGGCGACCTTCTATCGGGACCACGGCTCGCAAATATTCACAAAATCGCTGGCACGGTCTGGACCCCGCGCTTTTAATTACAAAGGGTTACGCGGATTTCGCCTCAATGCGTAGTCAAGATAATCATTTGTGCGGCCGTTTACCCTCTGAGATTGCTGGTGAATCCAGGCGCAATTTCGCGCCCCTGAGCGATTCACATTTGCATGATTTGGGACTAACGAGATGCTCGGAAGGCCGCCGGCCCAGATTTATTTTCGCGCTGAGTGTCGGCCGGGCGAAACACCAAGGATTGCTGTCAACCCCTCCCCGCAAAAATATTCCACTTTACCGAAATTCGGAAATATCGTAACCATCACCCATCCCAGCCCACCAAAGGGGCGGTCGTACGTCGTCACGAACGCGGGCTGGAGTGCGGTGGACGCGGGCGGCGTTAAAGGCGGGCTTGTGCGTGCAGGGCGAGATGAACCTCGTGAGCATGGCACAAACCGCATCGACGGACGGCGCTCAAGTCTTGCGGAGCTTTGGCGACGCAGGGCAGCTCGCGTACGGCGAAACCGTGTGGTCCTGGCCGTCGTTGCTACGGTCAAGCCTTTGCGAAGGCGTCAGCGCGTCAACCGGCGCGGTGCCGTGCATTTCGCGGAGGTGACGGAGGCAAGAAGGAACTCGTCTCCGGGGAGAGCGCGGCATAGGCCGTCAAACCATCGCGCAGGGAAGGCCTGGTCTCGGCTGCCCTGTGTCTCCCCTGTGCATTGCGTGTGCAATCATTTCGCATGGGGGCTTTGTGGGTGCCAGTCGGCGCCCGGTCTTCCCTGCGCCCTTTCTTCGCGAAGGGGTGAAGCGAGAAGCATAGCTCGGGCCAAACCTGCCGCGAGAGCGCGCGCGCCTGTCCACATTTTTCCTACGACATGACCTTCCGTGCGAGCATGCTGCGTCGGCTTCAGTGGAGGTGGTCGTTACTCCCGGAATCTGCCTTGATGCGGTTTCAGCGCGGAGGATAGTGACGATATGAGCGGTTTGGTGATTTCTGGCGGGCGGGTGGTGGATCCCGCGAGCGGGATGGATGCGATCGGTGACGTGGCGGTGGTGGACGGCAAGATCGCCGCGGTCGGCACCTCGCTCGGCGGTGCCGAGCGGGTGATCGACGCGACCGGGCTCGTGGTCGCGCCCGGCTTCATCGATTTGCACGCGCATGGCCAGTCGATCCCCGCGGACCGGATGCAGGCGTTCGACGGCGTCACGACGACGCTCGATCTCGAGGCCGGCGTGCTGCCGGTTGGCTCCTGGTACGAGCGCCAGGCGCGCAAGGGCCGCGTGCTCAACTACGGCGCCGCCACCAACTGGGCCTTCGCGCGGATTGGCGCGATGACGGGCTCCAATGCAGAGAGCTCGCTGGAGGCGTTTGGCAACGCGATGCGCGATCGGCGCTGGATCGACAACGTCGCGAGCGATGCGGAGGTCTCAGGCATCCTGGAGCGACTCGCGCGCGGCCTGAACGAGGGCGGCATCGGCATCGGCATCCTCAACGCCTATGCGCCGGGCGCCGGCGTGCAGGAGCTGACGGCGGTCTGCCAGCTCGCGGCGAAGCAGGACGTGCCGACCTTCACCCACGTCGCCTACATGTCGCGCGTCGACCCCGAAAGCGCGGCGGAAGCCTATATCCGCCTGATCGGCTATGCCGGCGCCACCGGCGCGCACATGCACATCTGCCATTTCAACTCGTCGAGCAAGACCGACATCGAACGCTGCCGCGTGCTGGTCGAGAAGGCGCAGGCGCAGGGCCTGCCCATCACGGTCGAGGCCTATCCCTACGGCACCGGCTCGACCGTGCTGGCGGCGGCGTTCTTCAGCGACCCGGAATTCGTCGCGCGCAACGGCACCGGCTACGACTCCGTGCAGCGCGTGACCGACGGCCACCGCTTCAGCGATCGCGAGGAGCTCTTGAAGGCGCAGGCCGACGAGCCGTCCTCGCTGGTGCTCTGGCACATCCTCGACACCGAGAACAATGCGCATCATCGCGACCTGCTCGACATGTCGGTGCTCTATCCCGGCGGCGCGATCGCATCCGACGCGATGCCGTGGACGACGTCGGACGGCAAGACCTACACCGGCGACGCCTGGCCGCTGCCGGATGACGCCACCTCGCATCCGCGTTCGGCCGGCTGCTTCACGAAATTCATCCGCGAATGGGTGCGCGAGCGCAAGACCGTGTCACTGCTTGAAGGCGTGCGCAAATGCGCGCTGATCCCGGCGGAAATCCTGTCGCAGAGCACGCCCGCGATGCGCGCCAAGGGCAGGCTCACGAAGGACGCCGATGCCGACATCGTCGTGTTCGACTACGAGAAGCTCTCTGATCGCGCCACCTTCACGGCGATGAACCGTCCCTCCGAAGGCGTGCGGCATCTGGTCGTCAGCGGCGAGATGCTCATCACGGACGGCGTGCTGGACGTGGCGGCGCGGCCCGGCCGCCCCGTGCGCCGCCCCGTCGTCGGGAGCTGAGACATGCCGGTCCCCATTCTGCTGGTGACGGGCTTTCTGGGGGCCGGCAAGACCACCGTCGTCAACCATCTGCTGGCGCATGCGGAGGGACGGCGGATCGCCGCCGTGGTCAACGATTTCGGCGCGATCAATATCGATGCCGAGCTGATCGCGGGCGCGAGCGACGGCGTGGTCAGCCTCGCCAATGGCTGCATCTGCTGCTCGCTCGAAGGCGACCTGCTGCGCACGCTGTCGACGCTGCTGCGGCGCGATCCGAAACCCGACTACATCGTGATCGAGACCAGTGGCGTCGCCGATCCCGCCGACATCGTCCGCAATCTGATGGACCCCGTGATCCTGCGCGAGGCGCCGCTGGAGACGGTGCTCTGCGTGCTGGATGCGACGGCGCCGCCAGCCGCCCTGGACGATGCGCTCCAGCGCTCGCAATTGCGCGTCGCCGATATCGTGGCGTTGAGCAAGCTGGATCTGGCGGGCGAGGGCGCGGGCATCCGGATGCGCGAGGCCGTCCGCGCACAGCGCGTCCCCGCCGTGGTGGTCGATGCCCAGCAGGGCAAGATTCCGTCCGCGTTGCTGTTCCCCCCGACCACGGCTCGCGCGTCCGCGCCACGCGAGCCCGGACCGCGACGGCCCGCAGAAGAGCGCTTCGAAACGCTGAGCTGGACCTCGGACCAGCCGCTCTCGCTGCCGCGTTTGCAGCAGGCCATCGGCCGGCTGGCGCCGAAGCTGGCGCGCGCAAAAGGCCTGTTCGAGACCGTCGAGCAGCCCGGGCGCCAGATGGTGTTCCAGTTCGCCGCCGGCCGCGCGACGCTCGCCCCTTGCGATGCCGCGCTCGCTCCCGGCGATGCCGCGCTCGCCTCTGGCGATGCGCCGACGCTAGGCGTGCCGCGCGCGCGGATCGTCTTCATCGCCGAGCTCGGAGTGCTCTCGAAGGCCGAGCTCGACGGGATCATGGAGACGTGTGTTGCGAAGTGAAGCTGTAACCGCCTCACGCGAATTGCGCGATGCCGTGGCCGACGGACCAGTTCTCCGCGGGAGCATCGAGCACATTCACGAACACGTCCTCGGGGCGGATGCCCGGGCTTTCGCCGAGCAGGTCTGCAATCCGCCGGTACAGCGCTTGCTTCTGCTCAGGGGTGCGCGAGGCGAACACGGTGATCTGGATCAGCACGGCGTCGTCGCTGCGAATGACGCCGTAGGCATTGCCGCAGCGGAAGTTCGCAGGCGCATGCTCGCTGATGGTCATGAACTCGTCGCCTTCAGGGACGCTCAGCGCCTCGCGCATGGCGCGGTAAAGGCTGTCGAGAATCGCCTGCCGGTAGGCTTCCGGCTTCCCGGCGCGCATCGAGATGTGAAGGAGAGGCATGAGCTGGTCCCTTTGCATGCGGGCTCGTTCGGCCTGGGCGCATGCAGGCGCGGCCGTTCGGCCCATTGACGAAACGGGCTATCAATCCCAGTTAGTTTTTGACACGATGTCTAGAAATCAAATTCTTGACACCGTGTCAAATATATTTGTCGGGCAGAGGAGTAAGTCTTGAGGCCGCGCGAGTTCGACCATGACGACGTCCTGCGCATCGCGTTCGACCAGTTCTGGCGCAAAGGCGTCCGTGGCACGTCGCTGTCGGACATCGCGCGCGACGCCGGTGTTCAGCGCGGCAGCCTCTACAACGCCTTCGGCAGCAAGGAAGCGCTGTTCCTCCAGGCCTATGAGCGCTATGCGGGCGACTATCTCGTCGCCCTGCAAAAGGCGCTCGGCGCGGGCTCGTTGCGCAAGCGCCTCACCGCGTTCTTCGACCTCACCATCACGAACTTCCGCTCCGGCTCGCCGCCGCGCGGATGCCCGACCACGCGCGGACTGATGGAACTCGGCGCAGCCGAAGGCGAAGGGCTTGATGAGGAGGCGCGCCAGGCGTTTGCGAACCTCGTCTCGCGCATCACTGCTCTGGTTCAGGAAACGTTGGCGGCGGGCGCAGCGCGCGGCGAATTCAACGGCAATGCCGCGGCCGCAGCACTGCACATCATCACCGTGACGCGCGGACTCGCCGTGCTCGAACGCGCCTTCGGCGACGAGCCGCAGCTGCGCAAGATCGCCGCCCACACGATCGATCTCGTGCTCGGCAAGAAGGGAGGCTAGGTGTCAGCACAAGGCGAGCGCGTTGACCGCCCGCGTCGCCGCGTCCTCCTTGCCGGGACCGACGACCTGGCAGACGATGGATTCGAGTTCACCGGGCTGGTTGCGGCGCGCCACCGCCAGCAGTCGCATCAACTCTGTTTCGTCCTTCGACAGGCGCCGGCACGACGGCGGCATGAAGCACAATTCGCATGGGCTTCCGCTGCGCAGGATTCTGACGAGCGCGGCAACGCGCGCGACCAGCAGCGGGCTGTCGGCGATACCAGGCGCCTCGTCGGCAAAGCGATAGGCCGCCTCCCAGCAATCGGACGCGCCGGTCGCATAGGCAGCTGCGATGAACCGTAACAGCGAAAGCGCGACGCGGCAAAAATCATCGTAGCTTTCGACGTCAGGCCGCGCCGCAAGCGCGGCCTGGAGCGGACAGAGCCGCGGCTGGCCGGCTTCCGTGACAGGCACGGAGCCGCAAATATCCTGCATTATGAGCGATCTCGTCAGTGCAATGTGGGGCTACCGACCAGCCAGCGTTTCATCGCCATCGTCCGGTCATGGCCGAAAGGCGGAGCCTGTCTGTCGGGCAGGATGAGACCCGCCATGCTGAAGATCGTTGCAAGCCCCCGGACGGGTGCGAGCGCCCAATCGGCCCCGACCGGCGGCAGCCAGCATTCGAACTGCGCGCGCGCGGCGTCGATGCGTTGCTGCTGTGCCGCGGCGATCGCCCGCAAGATTCCGTGCTCGCAGTCGGACATGCGCGGGCAGGTCGGGCAGTGCACCTCGATGGCCGTATGCGCCGTGCACGCAAAGATCTCGATGATGGATTCCAGCGAAGGCACGGCATCGCCCACGCGAAAATGGTCGTACACTTGCCGGATGTCGGCCGCGGTCGGAACGACGCTTCCGCTGCGGGCTTTGGCCCGAAATCCCCAGATGAAAAGCCGCTCGGCCGCGCTCAGCGCGGGAAGATCGAGGGACCCTGTCGATGTCGTTTGATGCATTGAGCCTCTCGCCTTCGGCTGCGCTCACGCCAGTTCCGGCGCTGGTGATCTGCGCCGATCGTTCCGCCGGAGCCCCCGGCAAGTCAACGCTCGGAGGGGCGATATCGAGGCCTTCTAGTTTTGAAGAGCTCGCATCTCGGATGCGGCCGTCCCCGGCAGCCTGCGGCCTCTCCACGCAGTTTTGCGGGGATTTCGGGAACCCGAATGCTTAAAGCTTTGCTAAGGGGAGCGGGATAAACTGGCATATCAGCCCTTCCAATTCTTGCGAGCACCGATGTTTTTCTCCCGCATCAGTTTCAAGCTGGTCCTGATTGTCGGCATCAGCCTTCTCGGCATGATCGCGCTGGCGCCGATCGCGCTCTCGACCCTGCGCACGCAGATGATCGCGGACCGTCAGGCCAAGACGCAGCACATGGTCGATGTCGGCTACGGCATCCTGGCCCACTACCAGAAGCTCGAGAGCGATGGAAAGCTGCCTCGCGAGCAGGCGCAGGCCGGCGCGATCGCGGAGATCAAGAGCCTGCGTTACGACAAGGTCGAATATTTCTGGCTCAACGACATGGCCGCGAAGATGATCATGCACCCGATCAAGCCCGAGCTTGACGGCAAGGATCTCTCCGACATGAAGGACCCGACGGGCAATCGTCTGTTCTCGGGCTTCGTTGACGTCGTCAAGAAGCAGGGCGCGGGCTTCTACAGCTATCTCTGGCCCAAGCCTGGTTTCGACCAGCCGGTCGGGAAAATCTCCTATGTGAAGGGTTTCGCGCCCTGGGGCTGGATTATCGGCACCGGCATCTATCTCGACGACGTCGACGCCGTCTTCCGCCAGGATGCGACGACCTTCGCGCTGGTGTGCCTCGTCGTGTTCGTGCTCGTGCTCGGCGCCTCCTTTGTGATCGGCCGCAGCGTCACCCGGCCGCTGGCCAAGATCACCGCGCTGACCGAGCGCCTCGCCGCCGGCGACAGCGCGTTCGAGGTACCCTATACCGACCGCAGCAACGAGGTCGGCGGGCTCGCCAAGGCGCTCGCCGTGTTCAAGGACAATGCGTCGGCTGTCGGCCAGATGCACGCCGAGCAGCAGGCGACGAAGCAGAAGGCCGACGAGGAGAAGCGCAAGACGATGACCGATCTCGCCGGCAAGTTCGAGGCGAACGTTCAGGCCGTGGTCCGCGACGTCTTCAACGAGGCGCGGGCGATGCAGCAGGCCGCGCAGGGCATGTCGGAGACCGCGAACAAGGCGACCGACCGTGCGAGCTTCGTCGCCACCGCCTGCCAGCAGGCCTCGAGCAACGTGCAGACGGTGGCCTCCGCCGCCGGGCAGCTGTCGGCGTCCATCGCCGAAATCAGCCAGCGCGTCGCGCAGGCTGCAAGCGTGGCCGACAAGGCCGCCGCCGACGGTCAGCGCACCAACGACACCGTGCAGGGACTTGCTGCCGCCGCGCACAAGATCGGCGAGGTCATCGACCTCATCAACCAGATCGCCTCGCAAACCAATCTGCTCGCGCTCAACGCCACCATCGAGGCGGCGCGGGCCGGCGAGGCCGGCAAGGGCTTTGCGGTGGTGGCAAGCGAGGTCAAATCGCTGGCGAGCCAGACCGCGAAGGCGACCGACGAGATCGGCGCGCAGATATCGGCGATCCAGGCCGAGACCAACCAGGTGGTCGGCAACATCGAGAGCATCCGCAGCACTATCATGGAGGTCAACGAGATTTCCTCCTCGATCGCCGCAGCCGTCGAGGAACAGGGCGCCGCGACCGCGGCGATCGCCCACAGCGTCCAGGAGGCCGCCTCCGGCACCGACCAGGTCTCACAAAATATCTCCGGCGTTACCGATGCCACGGCCGAGACCGGCCAGGCCGCCGGCCTCGTGCTGCAATCGAGCGGCCGGCTGACGCAGAAGCTGCAATCGCTGGAAGACGAAGTCAGCGCTTTCGTTGCGGGGGTGCGGGCGGCCTAGTATAGCAGGGGGATGGACCAAAACTCCAATCGTCGGGCGCGCATCCTTCTGATCAATCCGAACAGTTTTGAGGCGACCACCGCAATGATGGTCGCCATCGCGACGTCGGCCGTGGCTGATAATTTCGACATCGTCGGCGCCACGGCAACGCGGGCGCCGCCGATGATCGTGTCGCCGGATGCGCTCGACGCAGCCGCGCCCGAAGTCGGTGAGATCGCGCGGGCGCATGCAGGCTCCTGCGACGGCATCATCGTCTCCGCGTTCGGCGATCCCGGCCTTGCCGGGATCAAGGCCGCGATAAAACTGCCCGCGGTCGGCATCGGTGAGTCCTCCATGCTGGCAGCCGCCGAGAATGGCCGCCGTTTCGGCGTGGCGACCACGACGCCGTTGCTCGAGGCGAAGATCGACGCCTTGTCGGACGCGCTGGGGTTGCGATCGCGTTACACCGGCACCCGCTTCGCGGAGGGCGATCCGCACGACCTGATGCGCGATACCGCGCGGCTGCGCGTAGCGCTCGCCGGCGCAGTCGAGGCCTGCATCGCGCAGGATGGCGCCGAGGCCGTCATCATCGGTGGCGGGCCGCTGGGCGAAGCCGCGCGCGAGCTTCAGCCGATGTTCAATGTCCCGGTCATCGCGCCGATTCCGTCTGCCGTGGCGCGGATTATCCGCCTCATCACGGCGCGTGCAACCAACTGATATTCCGGGCCGCGGGAACGGCCGCAGCGACCAGCTTCCTTGCGCTTGACGGCCTCGGCTAAAGTGACGAAGCAGAACCATCGGACTTGCCGACCCGCGCCTCGGCGCGCGGACATGGAGACGCTGCATGTCGTTCAAGAAGCTCCTGATCGCCAATCGCGGCGAGATCGCCATCCGCATCGCGCGCGCCGCGGCCGATTCCGGCCTTGCGACGGTCGCGATCCATCCGGCGGACGATGCGCTGTCGCTGCATGTGCGTGTTGCTGATGAGGCGATCGAAATTCCCGGTCGCGGCGCGCGGGCCTATCTCGATATCGACGCGGTGGTGAAGTCGGCGATCAACGCCGGCTGCGATGCCGTGCATCCCGGCTACGGCTTTCTCAGCGAGAACGCCGCGTCCGCCCGAATCTGCGGGGATGCAGGCATAACTTTCGTCGGACCGACACCGGCCGCGCTCGAATTGTTTGGCGATAAGGTCGCAGCACGGCAACTGGCAAAACGCTGTGGCGTGCCGATCATTGCTGGCACCAGCGGGCCGTCGAGCCTTGAGGAGATCACGGCGTTCTTCGTTTCCCTCGGCAGCAATGCGGCGATCGTGATCAAGGCGATGTCCGGTGGCGGTGGTCGTGGCATGCGCGTGGTCGAGTGCGCTGCCGATCTCGCGGAGGCCTACGCGCGCTGCCAGTCCGAGGCCAAGGCCGCGTTCGGCTTCGACGGCGTCTATGCCGAGCGCTTGATCCGGCAGGCGCGCCATATCGAGGTGCAGATCATCGGCGACCGCCAGGGCGCGATCTCCCATCTCTGGGAGCGCGAATGCACCATCCAGCGCCGGCACCAGAAGCTGATCGAGGTGGCGCCGAGCCCGTCGCTGAGCGACAGTTTGCGCGGCCGTATCATCGAGGCGGCGAAGCAACTTGCCGCTGCCGCGTGTTACGACAATCTCGGCACGTTCGAATTCCTGGTCGACGGCACTGCGGACGACAGCTTTGCCTTCATCGAGGCCAATCCGCGGCTCCAGGTCGAGCACACCGTCACCGAAGAGGTGCTCGGCCTCGACCTCGTCCGCGCCCAGCTCGCCGTCGCTGCCGGCGCGTCGCTGGCGTCGCTCGGGCTGGCGCAAGGGGCCATCCCGAAGCCGCGCGGTTATGCCATGCAGCTCCGCGTCAACATGGAGACGTTGGACGAGGTAGGGGCGACGCATCCCACCGGCGGCGTGCTTGCCGTGTTCGAGCCGCCGTCGGGACCGGGCGTCCGCGTCGATAGCTTCGGTTACGCCGGCTACAAGACCAGCGCCGCCTTCGACTCGCTCTTGGCAAAAGTCATCGTCCACACGCCGAGTGAAGCCTGGCACGATGTGGCCGCCAAGGCCTCGCGCGCCCTGCGCGAATTCAGGATCGACGGCGTCGTCACCAATATCGGCTTCCTCCAGGCCGTGCTGGCGCATCCCGATTTCAGGACCAACTGCATCGCGACCGATTTCATCGACCGCAATATCGGCAAGCTCGTCGAAGCCGCGGATGGCGCGGCCAAACCACTCTATTTTGCGGCGACGGAGCGAAGCGGCGGTCCCGGCACCGAGGCGCATACGGCACAGACCGTGCCCGAAGGGACGGTAATGGTCGCGGCGCCCCTGCAAGGCACCATTGTCACTATTCAGGTGAAGGAAGGCGAGGTCGTGCGCCCGGGCCAGCAGCTCGCCGTGATCGAGTCCATGAAGATGGAGCATCTGGTCATGGCCGAGCAAGGCGGCCGGGTCATGAAGCTCGTCGCCGGCGACGGCGTCACGCTGATGCATGGCGAGCCGATCCTCTATCTCGAGCCGCTCGATGTCGCGGCCGATGCGTCGGCAACGGAGGCCGACATCGATCTCGACCACATCCGTCCCGATCTCGCCGAGCTGATCGCGCGCCAGGCCAATACGCTCGACGAAAATCGCCCGGCCTCGGTCGAGCGCCGCCGCAACACCAACCAGCGCACCGCGCGCGAAAACGTCGCGCAGCTCGTCGACGACGGCTCGTTCATGGAGTACGGCAGCCTTGCGATCGCGGCGCAGCGGCGCCGGCGCAAGCTCGACGATCTCGTCAAGAACACACCAGCCGACGGCCTCGTCATGGGCGTTGCCACCGTCAACGCCGAGAAGTTTGGTCCCGAAGGCGGGCGCTGCATGGTCGTGGCCTATGACTACACCGTGCTCGCGGGCACGCAGGGCCACATGAACCACAAGAAGATCGACCGCATGCTGACGCTTGCCGAAGACTGGCGCGTTCCACTGGTATTTTATGCCGAAGGCGGCGGCGGCCGGCCCGGCGATACCGACCGGCTCGGGATGACCGGCCTTGACGGCCCGTCCTTCGTGCAATTTGCAAAACTCTCCGGCCTCGTGCCGGTGATCGGTATAGTCTCCGGCTATTGCTTCGCCGGCAATGCCGCGATGCTCGGCTGCTGCGATGTCATCATCGCGACGAAAAACGCCTCGATCGGCATGGGCGGCCCCGCCATGATCGAAGGCGGTGGCCTCGGCGTCTATCATCCCGCCGAAGTCGGCCCTGTTACGTTCCAGTCGCCGAACGGCGTCATCGACCTCCTGGTCGAGGACGAGGAGGAGGCGACGCGGGCCGCGCAAAAATACCTGTCCTATTTCCAGGGCGGGCTGACGGAGTGGCAGGCGGCCGACCAGCGCCTGCTCCGCCGCGCGATTCCCGAGAACCGCCTGCGCGTCTACGACATCCGCAGCGTGATCGACCTCGTCGCGGACAAGGAGTCCGTGCTGGAGCTGCGCCGCGACTATGGCGTCGGCATGATCACCGCGTTGATCCGCATCGAGGGCAAACCGTTCGGCCTGATCGCCAACAATCCCCGCCATCTCGGCGGCGCGATCGACGCCGATGCCGGCGACAAGGCCGCGCGCTTCCTCCAGCTCTGCGACGCCTTCGACCTACCCATCGTCTCGCTCTGCGACACACCCGGCTTCATGGTCGGCCCGGAAGCGGAGAAGACCGCCATCGTCCGCCACGTCTCGCGCATGTTCGTGACAGGCGCGAGCCTCACCGTGCCGCTGTTCGGCATCGTGCTGCGCAAGGGCTATGGGCTCGGCGCGCAGTCGATGATCGGCGGCGGTTTCCACGCCTCGTTCTTCACCGCGGCCTGGCCGACCGGCGAGTTCGGCGGCATGGGTCTTGAAGGCTACGTCCGCCTCGGCTTCCGCAAGGAGATGGAAGCGATCGCCGACCCCGTCGAACGCGAGACCTATTATCGCAACAAGGTCGCCGAGCTCTATGCCAACGGCAAAGCGGTCTCGATCGCCTCCGTGTTCGAGATCGACAACGTCATCGATCCCGCGGAGACGCGGCGCTGGATCATGGCGGGGCTGCGATCAGTGCCGAAGCCACCGCCGAGGACGGGGAAGAAGCGGCCATGCATCGATACGTGGTGAGGGCGGTGCAGCAAGTTTTGCGGCCCGGTTCCCGATTGACATCCCGGCCTGTGGTGCCAGACTTTGCACAATAATACAGGGTGGAGACGTCCGCGATGGCCAGCCTTTCGGCCTCGAACCATGTCGCCCGTGTCTTGTCCGTCGCCAACCAAGTGGCCGACGTCGATGCCTCTTCGCGCATTGCCGATTCCTGGCGGCGCTGCCTGATCAGCCACAAGCTCGATCCCGCCCGTCAGGGCCCGCCGCAGACGCTGACCGAAGCCGAGGTCCGCAATGTCGCCGAGCCGATGGAGCAACTGATCCGGCTCGTAACGCCGGAGCTGGAAGATCTCGCCCGCGTGCTGCGCCAGACCGGCTATTGCGTCAATCTCGCCGACCCCAGCGCCACTATGCTGTGGAGCCGGCTGCCCGGCGCGGCCGACACCGAGATCTTCATGCGCTGGAAGGTCTATACCGGCTCGAATTTTTCCGAGGCCTTCGAAGGCACCAACGGGCTCGGCACGGCGCTTGCGGAGCAGAAGCCGATCCTGGTGCATCGCGACGAGCATTTTCGCGCGCAGTGGCACATGTTCTCCTGCGCCGTGGCGCCTTTGTTCGACCAGGCCGGTCGCCTCGCCGGTGCCGTGAACATCACCTCATGCCGCGACGATCTCGAACGCGCCGCGCATCAGCTCGCGCTCGCAGTGACGATGGAGGCGACGCGGCGCATGGAGGGCGCGATCTTCCGCAGCCACTTCCGCAACGCCTGGATCGCGACCGTGCCTGATGACGGTGGCAGCGGCCTGCTCGCCTATGACGACGATCGCCGCATCGTCGGCGCCTGCCGTTCGGCGCGCGCACTGCTGGGTCTCACCGACGGCCTGATCGCATCCGGCATCGATCTGTCGCGTTACGTCAAGTTCGATCATCCCACCGCGCAGAATGCGGACGACATCGTCGAGTTGCGCCGGGCCGATGGCAGTCGGTTGGGGCATGGCCATGTCGCGCCGCCGCTGCGGGCGAGGCCA
>NZ_JADPJG010000004.1:0-111237 GCF_023073335.1 Bradyrhizobium sp. 21 | reverse complement strand
CCGCTGGCGCCGCGCCGCGATGCGGCCGCCGATCGCTTCGACGCGCTGTACCGGCTCGCCGGCCGCGATCCCGGCCTGATCAGAAGCGTGAAGCGGCTCGAGAGCATCGGCGATCACAATCTGCCGCTGCTGTTGCATGGCGAGACCGGCGTCGGCAAGGACGTGTTCGCCCGCGCCATTCACGCTGCCGGCAACCGCGCGCGTCACAACTATGTCGCGCTGAACTGCGCGGCGATGCCGGAGAGCCTGATCGACGCCGAGCTGTTCGGCTACGAGGCCGGCGCCTTCACCGGCGCGCGGCGCGACGGGTCGAAGGGCCTGATCGTGCAGGCCGACGGCGGCACGCTGTTCCTCGACGAGATTGGCGACATGCCGATCGCGCTGCAGACGCGCCTCTTGCGCGTGCTGGAGAACCGCGAAGTCTGGCCGCTGGGCGCGCTCAAGCCCGTGCCGGTTGACATTCGCCTCATTAGCGCGACCCATCGCGATCTCGGCCGCATGGCCGAGGAGGGCGCCTTCCGCACCGATCTCTATTTCCGTCTGCGCGGCATGGAGGTGCGGCTGCCTGCCTTGCGCGAGCGCGCCGACCGCGACGACGTCATCCGCCAGATCGCGCGCGAGGAGGCGCCGAACTGCCGCCTCACGGACGAGGCCTGGTCGCTGCTCTCGGCCTATCCCTATCCCGGCAACATGCGCCAGCTCCGCCACGTGCTGCGGCTTGCCGGCTGCACGGCGGAGGACGGCGTCATCACTGACTCCGACCTCGATCTGCCGCCGTTCGGCGGGAGAACCGGCGAGCCGGATCTCGCGACGGCTGAGCGTGCGACGATTGTCGAGGCCCTGCGCAAGCACGGCGGCCGCGTGACTGAAGCTGCGGGCGCGCTGAAGCTCAGCCGCGCGACGTTGTATCGGAAGATCAAGCAGTTCCGGATCGGCCCCGTCTCATCCAACCGATGACGCTGGCCGAGCGAACGCTATCGCTCCGCGAGGAGCATGCGGCGATTGAATCCGTTTCCCTCGGCGAAGAGGTAGACCGCCGAGATGATCCGGTCGGTGCCTTGCCGCGAGACCGTAAATGGCAACAGCAACAGCTCGAAGCTCACGGGCCGCCCGGCGCAGTCGGTCATCGCCTTCCGCCTGAACATCGGCACCATGCGTCGGGCGGCGGCCGTATAGTCTTCCCGAGCGCCGGGCCGCAGCGAAGCTGGTGTGATCTCGTCGATCATGCGGCCGGAACGATCCCCGCCGTAAAGTTCGGTGACGACTTTTCCCTGCGATCTGACGATGAATTCGAGGGGATGCTTCGATCCGTCCACGTCGCAGATCATGAGGTTCTCGAGCAGGTCCCGAATGCTGTCGAAATCGAACGCCTGGAATTCGGGCAGGGGCTGCGTCCCCTTGGTGCGCTCCCACATCCTGGCGAGACGTATCTGGAAGACCGACAACATCCCCTGGTCGATGAGGCGACCGGCATGCTTCATGTGCGGTGGTCCCTGCGCGCGGCCGAATGTCAACCATGGCGTCCCGGTAGATGAGGGATCAGCCCCTGCATTGTCCAGACTGGACGTACCCATTCCGGGTAGGTAAGGCAGTCGCGCGGCCGGAAGTGTGCTAAATCTTCACAAACCAAGCGTGTCGGTGCCATGGCAAAGAGCTCAGACGTCACACGCGCGGTTTCGCGGCACACGCTGTCCTACATGCTGTGCTCGGTCAGCGAGATGTTCCGGCACTACGGCGACTTCGCTGCCATGGACCTGCTCATCATCCACGGCATCCTCAACGCCAATGTGACGAACGTCATGAGCGACGTGAACCTGAATGAAAGGTTTTCAGGGATCGATGCTGTCGAGCCCGATGCAATCAAGCGCGGCGTGTCGCGGGCCGCGCTGTCGCGATTCCTGAATGTGCCCCTGGAGACGATCCGACGCCGCGTCACCGGACTGAAGCGACTCGAGATTTTAACCGAGACCAGCTCCGGGCTGATCGTCGCAGAAGGCAACGCTTACGGCTTCGGCAACAATCACGAACTCCAGATGACCAACATGTTGCTGGTACGGAAGCTGCTACGCGACCTCCGGGCTGCAGGGGTCACCGGGCCCGACGATCTCCTCCAGCCGCGGGGCAAGTCCGTCGCCCAGAAGGCGCGACTGCCAAGGCCGGCGGGGAGGAACGGCCCGAAGCGATCGCATCCCCGCTAGAAATCGCGTTGAACGAGCCTCTCTTCGCGAACTCCCGGCCAGCTCACATCACGAAAAGTCGCTCCAGCTCAGATGGCGGGAGTCGAGATCGCCGACGGTCACGGTGTCGCGGATCTCGCGCGGGGTGTGGAAGCTGCTGTGCAGATACACCAGCGGCGCGGCCGCGGTCGAATGCGACACCCCGCGCACCTCGCCCACGAAGATCGAATGCGTCTTCGTCTCGAACTCCTGCGCCAGCACGCAGTCGAAGGCAGCGACCGCATCCGTCAGCACCGGCGCGCCGGTCACGCCGCGCGTCCATTGACCGAACGCGAAACGGTCGTCGCCATTGACGCCCTTCTGGCCGCTGAAGGTGAGCGCGAGCAGCGCGTGATCCTCGTGCAGGAAGTTGATCGCGAAGGCGCCTTCCTCGCGGATGCGCGCATGCGCGCTGGCGTTGCGGTTGACGCAGACGATCAGGGACGGCGGATTGTCCGACAGTGAGCAGGCCGACGTCACCGTCAGCCCCGTCCGCTTGCCATGCTCGGCGCCCACCGTCACCAGTGCAACCGCGCCGGCGCACTGTCGCATCGCCTGCTTGAAATCCTTTGCGTCCACGCTCACGCGATGATCTCCCGAAAAAAGCGGGTGCGGTACGTTCGCGCCGCACCCGCCTCAGGTCAAGCTGCCTTCTGCGCGGAGCCGAGATGCTTCAAACGCGGCATCACCTCGTTCCTGAGCAGCGAGAGCGAGTGGTGCCAGGCCTCCGCCTTGTGCTTGTAGTCGAAGCCGAACACCAGCAGCACGCCGAAGCCGCCGACCTCGTCGTAGATCTTCTCGATTTTCTCGGCGACGGTCGCCGGCGAGCCGACTATCCAGTTCCGCTTGGCGCAATATTCGACGGTGACGTCGCTATCGGGCACCTCGGGCGCGTGCTTCAGATAGTCCTTGAAGCCGAAATGGCCGAGCAGCGGCAGGAAGTACTCGCCCATCATCCGGCCCATCATGTCGCCGGTCGAGAGCTTCCAGGCCTCCTCGTCGGTGTCGGCGACGAACACCTCGCGCACCAGCCGCCAATCCGCGCGGTTCGGCTTGCGCCCGGTCTTGGCGGCGCCTGCAACAACTGAGTCCCAATGGCTGCCGACATAGGCCGGGTTGAGGTTGAGGCTCATCGGAATGAAGCCGCGCTCGCCCGCGAGCTTCAGCGTGTCCGAGTTCTTCGACAGCCCGGCGACGCCGATCGGCGGATGCGGCGCCTGCAGCGGCTTGATATGGGGCTTGAGGAAGTCGAACATCGTGTCCGGCTTGGTCACCGTCCAGAACTTGCCCTTGTAGGTGAAGGGCGCTGGATCGCTCCACAGCTTCAGGATGATCTCCAGCGCCTCGCGGGTCATGTCGCGGTTCTGTCCGCTCATGCCGTCGACGTTGAACATCGCCCAGTCGCTCGGCAGGCCTGAGGCAGCGACGCCGAAATTGAGCCGGCCCTCGGAGAGATGGTCGAGCATCGCCACGCGGTTGGCGAGCTCGGCCGGGTGGTGATAGGGCAGCAGGAATCCGCCCGGTCCGATGCGGATGTTCTTGGTCTGCATCAGCGCCTGCGCGATCAATAGATCCGGCGTGGGATTGGGTTCCCAGGGCGCGGTGTGGTGCTCGCCGACCCAGGCCTCCTGATAGCCGAGCTCGTCGAGCCAGCGCATGACTTGCAGGTCCCAGTCGTTCCCTTCCTTCAGGCCGCACTCCGGCGGGTGCGAAGGCATCGTGAAATAGCCGATCTCCATGGGTTTCCTCATCTGATGTTGACGCGTCTTGTTGCGCGTTGCTGGACTTGAACACGACAGTTTTAGCAAGCGGTGTGCCAGCGCAGACAGCGCCCCAGACCTGCGAGAAAAGGCTGGTTTGGGGTGGCAATAGCCGATATCCCGGGGCAGATTTGCCAAGCGCCGTCTCATTGTCGCGAGACGGCGTCTTGACCGTGAGACGAGGACACGATTCGAGATGACCGAACCCGCCTATGTCGCGGTGGACTGGGGCACCAGCAGTTTTCGGCTGTGGCTGATCGACCCCGCCGGCCAGGTGCTGACTGAGCGGCGCAGCGATGAGGGCATGCTGGCGGCGGCCAAGGCCGGTTTCCCCGCCGTGCTGCAATCGCACCTTGCGGCGGTCGAGTCGCCCAGTCATCTGCCGGTCCTCGTCTGTGGCATGGCCGGTGCGCGTACCGGCTGGGTCGAGGCCGGCTATGTCGACACGCCGGCGCCGCTCTCTGCCGTTCTGAAGCAGGCCGCGCGTGTGCCGGGAGAGACGCGCGATATCCGCATCCTTCCGGGCATCGCGCAGCGTGACGCCAAGGCGCCGGACGTGATGCGCGGCGAGGAAACGCAATTGCTCGGCGCGCTCGGTCTGGATGCCGCGGGCGAAGCGCTGGTCTGCATGCCTGGCACGCATTCGAAATGGGTGCGGGTGAAGGACGGCACGGTCGAACATTTCTCCACCTTCATGACCGGCGAGCTGTTCAGCGTCGTCTCGCGCGAGACGATCCTGTCGCTCGCGGTCGCCGGCGCTGATGACGCCGAAGATGTCGCGAGCTTCCAGGCTGCGGTGAAGGCTGCGTACGAAGCGCCGGCTTTTGCCGCCAATCTTCTGTTCGGCGCGCGCTCGCGACAACTGCTGTTCGGCGGCACGCCGGCTGCTGCGCGCGAAACACTGTCGGGCACGCTGATCGGCGTCGAGCTTGCGGCAGGGCTCGCCGGCGCGGTGCCGAAAGCAGGCATCACGCTGATCGCCTCGGGGCGGCTGGCGATGCTGTATCGGCTCGCCTTCGACGCGCTGTCGATCACCGTGCAACCGGTCGATGCCGATGAAGCGGTCCGCCGCGGCCTGGCGATGGCGGCGGCCGCGATCTGGACGAGTTAGGAAGGATTTTTGAGATGACCGTTCCCTTTCCACCGATGAAGCGTCCGCTGGTCGCGATCCTGCGCGGCGTCAAGCCGGAGGAGACTGAAGCCATCGTCGGCGTGCTCATCGAAGCCGGCATGACCGCGATCGAGATCCCCTTGAACTCACCCGATCCGTTCCGTTCGATCGGGACCGCCGCGAAGCTCGCGCCGGCCGGTGTGCTGATCGGCGCCGGCACGGTGCTCGCCACCGCGGATGTCGATCGTCTCAATGACGTCGGCGGCAAGCTGATGGTCTCGCCGAATGTGGATACGCAGGTGCTCACGCGTGCACATCAGTATGCCATGGTGACGTTGCCGGGCGTGTTCTCGCCGACCGAGGCGCTGCTCGCGACGCGCTCCGGCGCATCGGGCCTAAAGTTCTTTCCGGCGGGTGTGCTCGGCGCGTCCGGCATTGCCGCGATCCGGGCGGTGCTGCCTGCCGGCGTGATGATCGCCGCGGTCGGCGGCGTCTCCGACCAGAATTTTGCCGAGTACATCAAGGGCGGCGTGACGGCGTTCGGGCTTGGTTCCAGCCTCTACAAGCCCGGCATGACGGCAACGGACGTTGCCGCTCGCGCAAAATTGACGATCGCGGCCTATGATCGGGCGATTGCGAAAGACTGAGCCTGCAATAAACAAGCCGTGATGCCGTCACGGTCGCGCGTTGTCCTATCTTGCTGCGACAGTGAGATCAGGAGACCGACATGGCGATCAACAATGTAGCCGATCTGTTCGTGGCAACGCTCGAACAGGCCGGCGTCAAGCGCATCTACGGCATCGTCGGCGACAGCCTGAATGCGCTGACCGAAGCGCTGCGGCGGCGCGGCACGATCGAATGGATCCATGTCCGGCACGAGGAAGTGGCGGCCTTCGCCGCTGCCGGCGAAGCGGAGATGACGGGCAGCCTTGCGGTGTGCGCGGGCTCCTGCGGTCCCGGCAATCTGCATCTGATCAACGGCCTGTTCGACGCGCATCGCAGCCGCGTTCCCGTGCTGGCCATCGCCGCGCAAATCCCGACCGCCGAGATCGGCAGCGGATATTTCCAGGAGACGCATCCGCAAAACCTGTTCCGCGAGTGCAGCCATTATTGCGAGTTGGTCTCCGACCCCAGCCAGCTTCCCTACGTGCTGGAAAACGCCATCCGCGCGGCGGTCGGCATGCGCGGCGTTGCAGTCGTTGCCATGCCCGGCGACGTCGCTTTCCGTAGCCCACCCAAGCGCGCGCTGTCGACGGCGCGTGGCCTTACGCTGTCGGCGCCAAAAATCGTGCCGCAGGCGGGTGAGCTGAAGGCGCTCGCGGACCTGCTCAACGGGGCCGAACGCATCACCCTGTTCTGCGGCCGCGGCTGCGCCGGCGCGCATGCGACGCTGATGCAGCTTGCTGAGGCCTTGAAGAGCCCGATCGTGCATGCGCTGGGCGGCAAGGAGCATGTCGAATACGACAATCCCTACGACGTGGGCATGACCGGCTTCATTGGCTTCTCCTCGGGCTATGCCGCCATGCACGCCTGCGACGCGCTGGTGATGCTCGGCACGGATTTTCCCTACAAGCAGTTCTTCCCGACCGATTGCAAGGTCGCGCAGATCGACATCCGTCCGGAAAATCTCGGGCGGCGCTGCAAGATCGATCTTGGTCTCGTCGGCGACGTCAGGCTCACCATCGAGGCGCTGCTGCCCCTGCTCGAGCCCAAGACGCAGCGCAAGCATCTCGACGATGCCATTGCGCACTACAAGAAAGCGCGGGAAGGCCTGGACTCGCTTGCCAAGGGCAAGCCGGGCAGCAAGCCGATCCATCCGCAATATCTTGCAAAGATCATCAGCGACCATGCGTCCGACGATGCCGTGTTCACCGCCGATGTCGGCACGCCGACGGTGTGGGCCGCGCGCTATCTCGACATGAACGGCCGCCGCCGGCTGATCGGCTCCTTCGTGCACGGCTCGATGGCCAATGCCATGCCGCAAGCGATCGGCGCGCAGGCCGCGCAGCCCGGCCGCCAAATCATTTCGCTCTCCGGTGACGGTGGCTTCACCATGCTGATGGGCGATTTGATCACGCTGACGCAAATGAAGCTGCCGGTGAAAATCGTCGTCTTCAACAACGGCGTGCTCGGCTTCGTCGCGCTGGAGATGAAGGCGGCGGGCTTCGTCGACACCAATGTCGATTTGGAGAATCCGGACTTCGCGGCGATGGCGCGCGCGATGGGCATCTTTGCCAAACGCGTCGAGGACCCCGGCGAGCTTCCCGGCGCGATGAAGGAGATGCTTGCCCACAACGGCCCGGCCCTGCTCGACGTCGTCACCGCCAAGCAGGAGCTGTCGATGCCGCCGACCATCACGCCCGAGCAGATCAAGGGTTTCAGCCTCTGGGTCCTGCGCGCGGTGATGAACGGCCGCGGCGACGAGGTGCTCGATCTCGCCAAGACAAATCTGTTGCCGCGTTAGCCCCGCTTCACCGACGGCGCGGGGAGCCGCTCGTGGCGGTTCTGGAAACGCTGCCAGTGCAGCACGATGCCGATCAGCAGCGCCGGCAGGAAGCCGAGCGCGATCAGGAAATGCGGCAGCTGTGTCGGCGAGATGAACGCCATGGCGATATCCGAGATCAGCCACAACGCGGCGAACATCACCGCGAAATCGGTGCGCGGGCAGCGCAGATAGTAGAACACGGCGGTGATGACGATGGCGGGTCCGATGGCGATGCCGATCATCACCGCCGTCAGCTCCTTCGGCGTCAGCGCGTCGAGCACCATTGATGCCAGCAGCCAGAGCGCGGCGAACATGGCGACGATGTCGAGCGGATGCCGCAACCCAATACCTCTCGCGGGAACGTGCTATCGTTGTGGCCAGGGCCCGTGTCCGTCAAGTAAAATACGCCTATTCCTCGCCGTTTCCTGGCGTCGGACGCAGCATGAAATGGCCAAAGGCGGTGGCGATCGGCTTGTCCGCATCGTCCTGCCAGGCGCGCGCCTCGAAGGCGACGATGCGCCGGCCCTGCTTCACGATCGAGACATTGGCAACGGTGTCGAGCGCGCGGCCGGAGCGCAGATAGTTGACGGTTAGTCCGATCGGCTTGGGCAATGCGGCGGCGCCAAGCTCGCGCGCCACACCGAAGATCGCGGTGGTCTCGAGGAAGGCACCGGTCATGCCGCCATGGATCGCGGGCAGGATCGGATTGCCGATGATCTTCGGCGAGAACGGCATCGTCAGCGTGCCGTCGGCGTTGACGCGGATGCCGAGGCAGCGCGCGAACGGACTGTTGGCAAACGGCCCGTCCGGATCCTCCGGCGCCTCCAGCGACGGGATGTTGCGCGCATCCATCCTGCGGTCCGCGAGCATGTTGGTGCGGTTGGCGCCGATCATGAAGCAGGCGGTCGCGGTCGCGACCGGATCGTCCTCGGAGTCCTGATAGGCGGTGGAGCGCACGAAGGCGATCGAGCGCGTGGTGCGGTAGCAGACCGAATGCGCCTTGATGTCGAGCCCCGGCGTCGCCGGCTTCTGATAGTCGATGCGCAGGTCGAGCGTTGCGATCGCGTGCGTGCCGTCGAGCGCAAGCTGCACGGCCATGCCGCAGCTCTCGTCCAGCATCGCGGTGACGACGCCGCCATGCAGCACGCCGGTCTCGGTGTCGCCGACGAAGACGGGCCGGTAGGGCAGGCTGGACCAGGCCTCGCCAGGCGCAAAGCGGTCGAGCTGGAGCCCGCTGATATGGCCGTAATCGGAGCGGCGGCCCCTGATCGCCTCGGCAAGTTCCTCGAACGGAAGTGTGGTCGGTGAGCTGGACATGACGACGTTCTAGACCAGTGTCGGGCGCGGCGCAAAATCCCGAATACGCTTCGGACGGCGTGCCGGGGCGGTTTGGCCTCGACAGGGCGGGCCGAAGCAACGATGGTGAGCGCCTTGTTCGTCCGACTAGCCGCAAGGAGTGCCCATGGTCGATCCCGAAGCGCCCGCCACCAGCCAGGGCCCCGTCATCATTTCGAGCTCGAGCTCCGAGCGGGCGCCGATCATCTATTTCGACGGTGCATCCTGCTTCGGCCACCACAACGGCGCGATCCAGATCGAGCTCGCCGCGAACCTGCTGATGCCTGTCGGCGCCGCCGTCAGGGTCGACGTCGTCCAGACCGCGCATCTCCGCTGCAGCGTGGCCGCGGCGCTGGCGCTGCGCGAAGCGCTCGACAAGGCGCTGGCGATGTACCAGCAGGGCCAGCAGCAGCCGAGGCCGGAGGAGATTCCGGCGGTGAAGAACTGAGGCGGCCAGCATAATCGAACGGGCCTTCATGGTTCGAGACGCGCCGCAAGGCGGCGCTCCTCACCATGAGGGTTTAATGTCTTGCCGCGAAACAAGTCCTCATCCTGAGGGCCCGCCATCGGCGGGCGTCTCGAAGGATGGCCGCAAGTGCGGCCCGTCGCTAGCTCACATGCACCTTCGGCTTCCTGCCATCATTCCACTTGCCGTCGAGCGCGCGCTCGATTTGGGCGGCGAGTTGCAGCAGCAGGCCGTCATTGGCCTGCTTGGCAAGGGCCTGGATGCCGAGCGGCAGGCCGTGGTCCTGGGTTGCCATCGGCATCGAGATCGCCGGCATGCCGCAGAGATTGGCCAGCGGCGTGAAGGCGAAGAAGCGCCAGAGATTACCGAACCAGTCGAGCACGTCAGGGTTGTCGGAGATGGTGAGATATTCCCTGGTGCCGACCTTCGGCGTCGGCAACGCGGTGATCGGCGTCAGGATCACGTCCCACTGCTCGAAGAAGGCGCCGAAGGCGCGTGAGGTCGTGTTGAACACGCCTTGCATCTTCGCGCGCTCGGCAAAGCTGGTGTGCCGGCCGGCTTCCCAGATACGGATGTTCATGGGCTCGATCAAATCTTCCGGCGGCTTTTCCAGTCCGCGCGCGGCGAGCATGTTGGAGATCACCACGGCAAAATTGCTGATGTAGCAGGTGGTCTGCGCCGCGAACGCGGCGCGGAAGTCGAGCTCGGGCAGGGCGTAGTCGACGTGATGGCCGAGGCCTTCGAGGAAGCGGCCGGCCTTCTCCAGTTCGGCTGCGATCTCAGGCGTCGCGGTGTAATCGCCCCATGTGTGCGACAATGCGATGCGAAGTTTTGTCGGATCGCGCTTGATCATCTCGGAATAGGGCTGCGCCGTGGTCCAGAACGGCATGAACTCGCCGGGCGCGGGTCCCCTTGCATGATCGACGAAGGCTGCGGTGTCGCGCACCGAGCGTGACTGGCAGCCCTGGATCGAGACGAGGCCGGTGAGGTCGGACATGTGCGGCGCGAGCGAGAACACGCCGCGCGAGACTTTCAGCCCGATATTGCCGTTGACGCCGGCGGGAATGCGGATCGAGCCACCGCCGTCGGTCGCATGTGCGATCGGCACCACGCCGGCCGCGACCATCGCGGCGCTGCCTGCCGACGAGCCGCAGGTGGTGTAGTCGGTATCCCAGGGATTGCGCGTGACGTAGACGGCCGGATTGTCGGCCGAGCTGCACACGCCGAATTCCGGCGTCGTGGTGCGCCCGATCAGGTTCAATCCGGCCTGGCGGAATTTGCCGGTCAGGAAGGTGTCGGCGCCGGCGCGATTGCCGCGCATCAGCAGCGAGCCCATTTCCTGGAGCCGGCCCTTCATGGTGGGGCCGAGGTCCTTCATCAGGAAGGGGAGGCCGGCAAACGGGCCGGCGAGATTGGCGCCGTCCTTGGCCGGATCGGCGATCACGTCCTCGAACAGCTCGACCACGCCCGACAGTGCCGGATTGACCTTGGCCACACCGGCGGCGGCCTGCCGCGCCAATTCCTTTGCCGACAGCTCGCCCTTGCGGACGCGGGCCGCGAGGCCAACGCCGTCGTGCTGCGCCCATTCATTCCAGCTCATCGGCAAAGTCATGCGATCCAAACCTCTTCGTGCGGCGCCACCTTAGTTTCGCACAGGAACATTTTAATCAACTGAGGCGGCGCGAAGGGCAGGGTTGCGCCGGATGGAGAGGTAATCCCGCATTGCATGCGCACGCATCAATTCGAGAGCTTTGCGATTGCCGCGATCGGCCCGCCGCCGGCGGGGCCCTGGTGCTCGGCGCCGCCGGAGACGTAGACCGCGCCGGTGCCGGCGAGGCCGGCAATCAAGCCACCGACCGCCGCGCGGGCGTGGCGAGTCGAGCTGATGTCGGTGTCTTCCAGCATGGTGTGGCGGAAGCCGCGCACGCTGCCACCAGGCGAGGCCTCGGCCTTGGCGAAGATGTTGACGAGCTCGCGGCCCGCGGTTACCTGCGGCGCGATGCCGAGCCCAACGCTGTTCAGCGCGGACATGACTGCGGCGGAATCGATGGCATCGCTCATCACGGCATGCCCGATCTCGCATTCGCTCGCTGACGCCGCCGAGTTGCCGAGCACGATGACGACGTTGTGCATCAGCTCGATCCCGGACGAGGTCGAGGCCACCTTCGAGAACAAATCGTAGCGCCGTAATACGTCGTCGTCGCGGACGTCAGTTGCGATCTCGCCGAGCGCGACCGCAACTCCGAGCGCGGAGGCGCCGCGCGAATAGGCCATCGAGCTGTAAGCGCTGGTCGTGGCCGTCTTGTTGCCACGCGCGTTTGCCGCTTCGATGCGATCGCTGGTGAGCAGTGGGCACTTGATCTGCACGAAATGGACGTCGGCGGGGTCGGTGATACCGGCATCCTCCACTGCCGCCTTCACGGCCCTGGCTGTCTCCGTGATCTGTGCGGAGCGGCCGAGCTCTTCAGGCAGGAAATCGCGGGTGTGCGCCATGCCGATGCTCAGCCGCTTGCCTGCGATGCCTGCCGGCCGCTGCGGGACGTCCTGGCGCGTGAACACGGTGATGTGCGGGCTGAGTACGCCCTCGGTGCCGCCCGACATGACGAAAGCGATGCGCTGCTCGACCTCGTGCGGCGACAGGCCGAGCTGCGGCGCCAGCGCCGTGCACAGCGCGGCGACGGCATATTCCCGGGTAAAGTCGTTGACGCCGCCATTGCCCTCGGTCTTGCCGAGGATGGCCAGAATCGTCTTTGGATCGATCGTGCCCGAGCCGATCATGGCCATGAGGCCGGAGACGTCGCCGGGGCCCTTGGTGGCGACTTTGAAGACGCCGACCGATGTCGTCCGCATTGAGTCCTCATAAGCAGTTCGGTGGTCCGGCGGCTCAACCAGCCGTGGAACAGCGGCATCTGTCAAGCCACAAGCGACGCGCCGACACCCCCACGAATGTGGCGAGATCACATCGCTTCAACAAAAAATCCCCTGTCGACGGTCGTCCGCGGTACCTTGATGAATCAACCCCGGTTGGTCCATAAGCGGCGTCCCGCAGCCGGTGGTTCGCCCCGCGGTGCGTGCTTGGATAGAGGGATTCTCGCGTGGCAAACATCAACCAGAAAATTGCGCAGGAGCTTGGGGTCCGAGCGGAGCAGGTCGAGGCGACGGTGACGCTGCTCGACGGCGGCGCCACGGTTCCCTTCATCGCGCGCTACCGCAAGGAAGCGACCGGTGCGCTCGACGACGCGCAATTGCGCACCCTGGAGGAGCGCCTGGGTTACCTGCGCGAGCTCGAAGACCGCCGCAAGGCCATCCTCGAATCGGTCCGCGAGCAGGGCAAGCTCGATGCCGCACTCGAAGCCTCCATCCTCGCCGCCGACAGCAAAGCCCGCCTCGAAGACATCTATCTGCCGTTCAAGCCGAAGCGCCGCACCAAGGCCGAGATTGCCAAGGAAGCCGGCCTCGAGCCGCTCGCCAATCAGCTCATGGCGGAGCCCACGAACGATCCCAAGGTCGTGGCCGAAAGCTATGTCAACGCCGAGAAAGGCGTCGCCGATGCCGCTGCCGCGCTGGACGGCGCCCGCGCCATCCTGGTCGAACGTTTCGACGAGGACGCCGATTTGATCGGGGCCCTGCGCGAGGAGATGTGGACCAATGCGCGCATGGCCTCCAAGGTGCGCGAGGGAAAGAAGACCGAGGGCGAAAAGTTCGCCGACTATTTCGAGTTCTCCGAGCCGCTGACCAAGCTGCCCTCGCACCGTATCCTCGCGATGTTCCGCGGCGAGAAGGAAGAGATCCTCGACCTGCAAATGCAGGCCGAGATCGAGGTGTCGCCGCCCGGTGTGCCGAGCGCCTATGAACTGAAGATCATGAAGCGGTTCGGCATCGCGGACCTCAAGCGCGCCGGCGACCGCTGGCTGATCGACACCGTGCGCTGGGCCTGGCGCACCAAGATCCAGGTGCATCTCAACATCGATTTGCGGATGCGGCTGTGGAATGCGGCCGAGACCGAGGCCGTGCGCGTGTTCGCCTCCAATTTGCGCGACCTCCTGCTCGCCGCGCCCGCTGGCACCCGCGTCACCATGGGGCTCGATCCCGGCTTCCGCACCGGCGTCAAGGTCGCCGTCACCGACGCGACCGGCAAGGTCGTCGATACCGCCGTGATCTATCCGCACGAGCCGCAGCGGCAGTGGAACGAGGCGCTGGCGATCCTCGGCAAGCTCGCGCTGAAACATCGCGTCGAGCTGATCGCGATCGGCAACGGCACCGCCTCGCGCGAGACCGACAAGCTCGCGGCCGATCTCGTCAAGGGCCTGGCCGAGCTGAAGATGACCAAGATCGTGGTGTCGGAAGCGGGCGCCTCGGTCTATTCGGCCTCGGCTTTCGCCTCGGAGGAATTGCCGGGCCTCGACGTCACCCTGCGCGGCGCGGTCTCGATCGCACGGAGGCTCCAGGATCCGCTCGCCGAGCTGGTCAAGATCGAGCCCAAGGCGATCGGCGTCGGCCAGTATCAGCACGACCTCGGCCAGGCCAAGCTTGCAAAATCGCTTGACGCCGTGGTCGAAGACTGCGTGAACGCCGTCGGCGTCGACGTCAACACCGCTTCCGCACCGCTGCTGGCGCGCGTGTCGGGCGTGGGCTCCGGCCTTGCCCAGAGCATCGTGGCACACCGCGACGCCAACGGCCCGTTCAAGTCGCGCAAGGCGCTGAAGGAGGTGCCGCGGCTCGGGCCCAAGGCGTTCGAGCAGTGCGCTGGCTTCCTGCGCATCCTCGGCGGCGAGGATCCGCTCGATGCCTCCGGCGTGCATCCGGAAGCTTATCCCGTCGTGCGGCGGATTCTCAGCGCCACCAAGAGCGACATCAAGGCGCTGATCGGCAGCAGCGAGATCGTGCGCACGCTGAAGCCGAAGGATTTCGTCGACGAGACGTTTGGTCTGCCGACCGTCACCGACATCCTGCGCGAGCTCGAGAAGCCCGGCCGCGACCCGCGACC
Source organism: Bradyrhizobium sp. 21 (assembly GCF_023073335.1). Classification (GTDB taxonomy): domain Bacteria; phylum Pseudomonadota; class Alphaproteobacteria; order Rhizobiales; family Xanthobacteraceae; genus Bradyrhizobium. The sequence continues at coordinate 96,877 of NZ_JADPJG010000004.1, read as the reverse complement.
GGCGTTCAAGGCCGCGGTGTTCATGGACGGCGTCGAGGAGATCAAGCATCTCAAAAAGGGCATGATCCTCGAGGGCACCGTGACCAACGTCGCCGCCTTCGGCGCCTTTGTCGACATCGGCGTGCACCAGGACGGCCTCGTGCACATCTCGGCGATGTCCAAGACCTACATCAAGGATCCGCGCGAGGTGGTGAAGCCCGGCGACATCGTCAAGGTGAAGGTGCTGGACTTCGAGGTCGCCCGCAAGCGCATCTCCCTGACCCTGCGCCTCGACGACGAGGTCGGCTCCAACAAGGATGCGCCCGGCATGCAGCGCGACAACAGCTCGCGCAAACCCGCCCGCATGACCTCGTCGGCACCGCGCCAACAGGAATCCTCCGCCGGCGGCGCCCTCGCCGAAGCGCTGCGCCGCGCAGCGGAGAAGAACGGCGGCAAGCGCGCGTGACTCTTAACCTCTCCCCGTAAGAAAGGGGCGAGGGAGCGAGAGAGCACCGCCTCCCTAACTTCCGCGTCAGAATCTGGCGCGTTTGTAAGTTGAAGGTGCCTGTCCCTTCCTCTCATTTGATCCTCCTGGCGCGGCAGGCGTGTCGCCGCGCTGCATGGAGGATGCTTCGATGAACAACAGGCTTCTCAAGGGCCTCACCGCGGTGACAATCGCCGCAGCGATGGCGCTCGCTTCACCGGTTCTAGCTCGAGGTGGAGGCGGGGGCGGCGGCCACGGTGGTGGTTTCGGCGGCGGGGGTCATGGCGGCTTTGGCGGTGGCGGGCATTTTGGCGGCGGTGGCATGCACGCCGGCGGCTTCGGCGGCATGCATGTCGGCGGCATGGGCGGCGCGCGCTTCGCCCATGCCGGCGGGCCAGCGTTTGGCGGGGCCCGCTTCGCGCATGCCGCGATCGGACCACGCTTTGCGGGTGCCGGCTGGCACGGCCACCACGCCTTCTTCCACCACCATCATTTCCGGCGTTTCGCCGTCTTCGGCGCGCCCTACTATTACGCCGGCTACAATGACGGTTGCTGGCGCAGGAGCTTGACGCCCTATGGGTGGCAATGGGTCAATGTGTGCGGAGACTACTGGTAGTCGCATCGCCGTACCGCACCATTGTCGCGATCGCCATCGGGCGGTTCCGCTCAGCCCCGGAACGGGATAGTCTGGTGGCGATCGTCGCGCGGAGTTTGTCATGACCGGAGGTCACCGCCGCATCCTGGTCGTCGAGGACGATCCGGAAACCGCTGGCCAGCTTGTCGAGGAGCTGACGACCTCCGGCTACGACGTCGATCTCGCAGCTAACGGGCGCGAAGCCCTGAGCCACGGCGCCGCGCGCGACTATGCCGTGATCACCATCGACCGCATGCTGCCCGACATCGACGGCATCAGCGTGATGCGGCAATTGCGCGACGGCGGCATCGCCGCGCCGTTCCTGATTATCTCCGCGCTCGGCGAGGTCGACGACCGCGTGCGTGGCCTGCGCGCCGGCGGCGACGACTATCTCGTCAAGCCGTTCTCCTTCACAGAGTTGCTGGCGCGGCTGGAAGCGCTCGGCCGCCGCAGCGAGACCGTTGCCAAGGAAACGCTTCTGCGGGTCGGCGACCTCGCCATCGACCTGATCGCGCGCAACGCGAGTCGCCGCGGCCGGAAGATTCCGCTATTGCCGCGGGAATTCCAGCTGCTCGAATATCTCGTCCGCAACGAGGGGCGCGTCGTCTCCCGCGCGATGCTGCTCCAGCATGTCTGGGACCTGCACTTCGATCCCTCCACCAACATCATCGACGTCTATGTGGGGCGCGTCCGCCGCAAGGTCGACGATGCCCAGGCCTATCCGCTGATCCACACCATCCGCGGCATCGGATATTGTCTCCGTGCTCCTGGTTAAAACGCTCCGCTCCTCGACCTTCCGCTTGGCTCTGATCGCCATTGCGGCATTCGGGCTGATCGTCGCGGCGATCATGGCCTATGTCTATTTCGGCACGATCGCCTATGTGCAGAGCCGGGCCGGCGATGCCGGCGATCACAGCGGCTTTACAGCGATGATCGAGCTCGCGATGGCCGCGGTTGCCGTGCTCATGCTCGTGCTTGCCGGGCTAGCGGCCGTACTGGTGACGCGGCGCACGGTCGGGAGGATCGAACAGATCAACGCCACCAGCCGCGCCATCATGATGTCCGGCCTCGACCAGCGCATTCCCTTGCGCGGCAGCCACGACGAGTGGGACCGCGTCGCCGAGAACCTCAACCAGATGCTCGACCGCATCGAGACACTGATGGGCGAGGTCAAGCAGGTCAGCGACAACGTCGCCCACGATCTGCGCACGCCGCTGACGCGCATGCGCGGCCGGCTGGAAAAGGCCTATCACACCCCGCGCAACAGCGAGGCAGACGCGGCGCTGATCGGCGACACCATCTCCGATCTCGACGCCGTGCTCGGCATGTTCGCCTCCATCACCCGCATCTCCGAGATCGAGACCCGCGCCCGCCGCAGCGCGTTTCGCACGCTGAACCTTGCTGAAATTGCCGGCGAGGTCGTCGAGCTCTACGATGCCGCCGCCGAGCAGGTCGCGACGCGGCTCAGCCTGGGCAGCGATCGCGAGGTGGCGATCACCGGCGATCGCGACCTGCTGTTCGACGCCATCGCCAATCTCGTCGACAACGCGATCAAGCACGGCTGCAAAGGCGGACGGGTGACGGTCACCTGCCGCCGGGCCGACGGTGGTGCGACGATCGCAATCGCCGACGATGGTCCGGGCATTCCCACTGAGGAGCGCGATCGCGTGTTCAAGCGCTTCTACCGGCTCGAGCAGAGCCGCTACACGCCGGGCAACGGGCTGGGCTTGAGCCTGGTCGCTGCCGTTGCCGGCCTCCATGGCGCCGGGATTGCGCTGCATGACAATGCGCCGGGGCTCACGGTCCGGCTCAGCTTCCCGACGACATCATAGCTCGATCACGCCGCGGCGTGCCGCATGCGCCACCGCATCGGTGCGGCCGGTCGCATCCAGCTTGTCGAGCAATGAGCCGACATGGAACTTCACGGTGTGCACGGAGATGTCGAGCCGGCGCGCAATCATCTTGTTGGAGGCGCCTTCCGCCATCAGCGCCAGCACGTCGAGCTCGCGCTGCGTCAGCGCGATGTCCTCCGGCATGACGCGCGGGTCGCGCGCGACCACAGTCGCTGCAGCGGTCTCGCCGGCCGCAGCAAGGCGAAGCCCCGCGACACTGCCGAGCAGTGTCGCGAGGCGGTCGGCAAGCGCAGGATCGTCGATCTCCAAGGCGAGCACGATCTCGGGCGTGGTGTCCTCGCTCACGCCTCCGGCCTTTCGCCGACCGTGACCTTGAAGCTCACCGGCTCGCCGCCGCGGCGGGCGGCCACGTCGATCACCGCACCGACGCTCGCCGGGCCCAGCGTCCGCAACAGCGCGCGCACGCCGGACAGTTTCTGGTCGTTGACCGCGACGATGACGTCGCCTTGACGAATGCCGGCCGCGGCGGAAGGTCCGGCCTTGTCGACATTCATCACCATCGCGCCGACGCCGTCGTCGAGCCGGACCGGCTGCAGCCCGAGGCCGAGATATCCGCGTGCAATGCGGCCGCGCGCCTCCAACTGGGCCGCGACCCGCTCGATCGTCGTCGTCGGGATCACCAGCACACGCCGCGGGCCGAGCACGGCCATGCCGAAAGCGTCGCCCGACGCATCGACCGCAAGGCCACCCTGCTGGCTGGAGCGCAGACCGACGTCGAGCTCGATCCGCGCGTCGATGTCGCCGCCGCGCAAGGAGCGCCAGCTCTTGCCGGACAGCGACACCATCCCGAGCGCTGCGCTCGGCGTCTCGCGGTTGGTGGCGATGACGACCGACAGCGCGCCGAGGGGCGGGACCGTGGCGGCCAGCTTGACCGGCGTCATCACGGTATCGGCGCGCAGCAATGCGATATCCGTCGTATGGTCGCGCCCGGCGATCGTGGCGGCCGCGGTGCTGCCGTCAGGGAGGCCGATCTCGACGTCGCCCTCGTCGGCCAGGGCCTCGTCGGCAGTGACGATCAGGCCGGGTTTCCAGACGAACCCGGTCGCGCGGGAGCGATGCGAACGGACGCTGACGACGGACGGCGCAGTGCGCGCCACAACGTCCGCGAGCGCCGACGACAGTGAGGACAGGGGGGTGGGGTCGGTCATGCAAGACTCCTGCAGGGTATCAAAGCTCCTGTAAGCTGCCTCCAATCTGGGATGTCGCGGCCGATTGCGAAACTGGCCGGATGGCCAGGAAACTGGCAAGGGAAAGCTGACAAGGAAAGCTGGTCCGTAAGACCACGGCCGACGAACATGTGATTGGGAGCCGCTCACGGGAACGTGTAGCAATCCGGGAATTACGCCGCCTCAACGATTTTCAGCGAGCCCCGACAGATGACCATCCATCTCACCCGCCGCACCTTGCTTCAACTCGCCGGCGCCACTTCGCTCGCAATGGCGGCCGCAGGCGCGGCGCGCGCGGAGGGCTTACCGCAGGGTGGCGGGCCGACCTATGCCACCCGCACGCCGATGCGGGTCGGCATGGTGACGCTGCGGGTGAAGAATCTCGACAAGGTCGCGGACTATTACCGCGACGTCATCGGGCTCACCGTGATGGAACGTTCGGCCACGGCCGCGAAGCTCGGCACGGCCGGCATCACGCTGCTGGTGCTGGAGGCCCGTCCTAATGCCGAGATAGAGTCGCGCAACGCCGCTGGCCTCTACCATACCGCCTTCCTGATGCCGACGCGCAAGGACCTCGCGCGCTGGCTGGTGCACGCGGCCTCGCATCGGGTGCCGATGTCGGGCTTCGCCGATCACCTCGTCAGCGAGTCGGTCTATCTCGACGATCCCGAAGGCAACGGCATCGAGGTCTATGCCGACCGCGATCCCTCCCAATGGCAGTGGAGCGAGGGCAGCGTGAAGATGGCGGCCGACGAGCTCAACATTCCCGACCTGCTGTCGCTGACCAATACGCGCGTGCCTGATTATGCCCATGCGCCGGACGGGATGCGCATCGGCCACATGCATCTGCGCGTCGGCGATCTCGCGCAGGCGCAGAGCTTTTACCACGGCACGATCGGCCTCGACCCGACCCGCAGCCGCAACGGCGCTGCGTTCCTGTCGTCGGGCCGCTATCACCATCACCTCGGCATGAACGTCTGGCAGAGCCAGGGCGCCGGTCAACGCGATGACCAGACGACGGGCCTCGCCTGGTTCTCGCTGGTGACGGAGAAGCCGGACCTGCTTGCCGCGCAGGACGAACGCCTGCGCAAGGGCGGCGCGCAAGTCATGGCGCTTGCGAATGGCGTCGAGGCGATCGATCCCTGGGGCACGCGGGTGCGGCTGCTCAAGGCGTGAGCCGCTCGCATGAACGGCTCACATCTTGCGCATTGTGATCAGCGTGCGGTCAGCCGCGCGCCACGGCGTTGATCGTGACGTCCGGACCAGCGTGCTTCTGCGCGGCCTGGAAACCGGCCGTGATCCCTTGCTCGACTGATTTCCGCACATTCTCGTCGGTGATCTGTTTTGCAACATTGGCCACTGCGGCCAGGATCATGGAATCCTGGAACAGGGCGGGGTAGTTGTGCGGGTCGGGGCCGGGCTTGCCCCAGTGGATCGGGATTTGAAAGAGCGGCAGGAAGAAGCAGTGCTTTTTGCCACCGAAGGTAATGCAAATTTCCATAGCCTGTCTCCTCGCTAAGAGATCGCTGCGCTCGCTTTCGCAGCGTCGCGACGCTAGACCCGCATGGCAAAGCCCCGTGTGAAGCCGTTCACACCGGAAGGATGTATATCATCGTGTCAAATATTTTTGATTGTGGGCGAGGACTTCAGCGCATTCCCGCGACACCCGGCTGCGCGGCGTCCATCAGACGTCGTCAATGCGCAACTTGCTGGCGATATTTCCGCGTGTTAGCACCGATCACGGTGCGCGCGGCGCCCGACCTTTCGGAACACTCCCTGCAATGTCCGATTTTCGCGGCGTCTTCCCTTATCTCGTCTCGCCCGTCGATGCCGACGGTGCGGTGCGCACGAAGGTGCTTGCAAAGCTCTGTGACGATCTGATCGGTGCCGGGGTGCACGGGCTGACGCCGCTCGGCTCAACCGGCGAGTTCGCCTATCTCAACGCTGCGCAACGTACCGCGATCGTGCAGACCACGATCGAGGCGGCGAAGGGACGTGTGCCTGTTATCGCGGGCGTCGCCTCGACCTCGACGGCGGACGCAATGGCGCAGGCGAAAGCGTATCAGAAGCTCGGGGCCGACGGCATTCTGGCGATCCTGGAAGCCTATTTCCCGCTCGCCGATGCCCAGGTCGAATCCTATTTCCGCAGCATCGCGGATGCCGTGGACATCCCCGTCGTCATCTACACCAATCCGCAATTCCAGCGCTCCGATCTCACGCTCGATGTCATCGCGCGTCTCGCCGAACATCCGCGCATCGGCTACATCAAGGACGCCTCGACCAATACCGGCCGGCTGCTCTCGATCATGAACCGCTGCGGCGATGCCTTGCGGGTGTTCTCGGCCTCCGCCCACATCCCGGCCGCCGTGATGCTGATCGGCGGGCTCGGCTGGATGGCGGGCCCTGCCTGCATCATCCCGCGCCAGAGTGTGGCGCTCTACGATCTCTGCAAGGCCGGCCGCTGGGACGAAGCCATGGCGCTGCAGCGCAGGCTGTGGCGCATCAACGAAGCCTTTGCCCGCTTCAACCTCGCCGCCTGCATCAAGGCCGGCTTGGCCATCCAGGGCTACGAGGTCGGCGACCCCGTCCCGCCGCAGGCCGCGCTCACCGCTGATGCGCGCAAAGTCGTGGAAGCGGCCTTGCGGGAGCTTGGCTAGGCGCCATACCCGGCATGATGAAATCGTGGATATGCCGCCCAAAACCGCGGCTGGTCTCGCATGCCTCGATCCGCTAAAAGGCGGCCGCATTTGAGAGATCAAGGGACCCACGGAATGAACATTCTTCCCGGCAATTTGCGTTTCGGAGCGGGGCAGCCCGTCAAGCGTTTGGAAGACCTCAGGCTGCTCACCGGGAAGGGACAGTTCATCGACGACAAGCCGGAGGAGGGCGCGCTGTGGTTGTACCTGCTGCGCTCGCCGCATGCCCACGCGAAGATCGTCTCGATCGACACCGGCGCCGCCGCCGCGATGCCCGGCGTCACCGCGATCTATACCGGTGCTGATCTCGTCAAGGACGATATCGGCACCATCCCGACGCTGAGCATCTTCAAGCGCCCCGACGGCAAGCCGATGACGGTGCCGCCGCGCCGCCTGCTCGCCCATGAAATCGTGCGCTACGCCGGCGAGGCCGTGGTCGCCGTGGTCGCCTCCTCGCGCACTGACGCGCAGAGCGCAGCCGAAGCGATCGTGGTCGAATACGACGTGCAGCCCGCGGTGGTCGATCCCGTCGAGGCCGTCAAGCCCGGTGCGCCATTGGTGTGGCCCGAGGCGCCCGACAACATCGTCGGCGCCATGAGCTATGGCGATGCGGCCAAGGTCGACGAGGCTTTTGCCAGGGCGGCGCATACCGTCGAGCTCGATCTCGTCAGCCAGCGCCTGGTGCCGTCGGCCATGGAGCCGCGCTCGACCATCGCCGAGATCGACAAGACGTCCGGGCGGCTCCTCCTGCATGTGCAGTCGCAGACGCCGGCTTCGACCCGCGACGTGCTGGCGGAAGCCGTGCTCAAGCGCCCCAAGGACAGCGTGCGCGTGCTGGTCGGCGACATCGGCGGCGGCTTTGGCCAGAAGACCAACCTCTATCCGGAGGACGGCATCGTCGCTTATGCCGCGACCAAGCTGGGCAAGAAAATCCGCTGGCGCGGCGACCGCACCGACGAATTCGTCGGCGGCACCCACGGCCGCGATCTGACCTCGACGGCCTCGTTCGCGCTCGACGAGAAGGGCAAGGTGCTGGCCTATCGCGTCAAGTCGATCGGCTGCACCGGTGCCTACTCCTCGGGTGCGGCGAACATCATCCCGCTGGTGCTCGGACCGTTCGTCCAGACCGGTGTCTATGATTTGCCGCTGGTGCATTTCGAGGTGAAGTCGGTGATGACCCACACCGCGCCGGTCGGGGCCTATCGCGGCGCGGGGCGTCCCGAGGCGGTCTTCATCGTCGAGCGCCTGTTCGACGCCGCCGCGCGAAAAATCGGCATGGATCCGCGCGCGATCCGCAAGGCGAACTACATCAAGCCGGCGCAGCTGCCCTACACCAACGCAGCCGGGCAGGTTTACGATTCCGGCGCCTTCGCGCACATGCTCGATCGCGCCGTCAAGCTTGCCGACTGGGACGGTTTTGCCGCGCGCAAGAAGGCCGCGAAGAAGAAGGGCCTGCTCTACGGCCGCGGGCTCACCTCCTACATCGAATGGACCGGCGGCCGCGCCCATACCGAGAAAGTCAGCCTGCACGCGACCTCGCAGGGCCGCGTTATCCTGCATTCCGGCACCATGGCGATGGGGCAGGGGTTGCAGACCACCTACACCCAGATGATCTCCGACTCGCTCGGTATCCCCATGGACAAGATCGACGTGGTCCAGGGCGACACCGACTTGGCGACCGGCTTCGGCAGCGTCGGCTCGCGTTCGCTGTTCGTCGGCGGCACGGCGGTCGCGGTCTCCTCCAACGATCTGATCCAGAAGGCGCGCGAGAAGGCCGCGAACGTGCTGGAGACCTCGGTGGAGGACATCGAGTATCAAGGCGGCATGCTCACCGTGGTCGGCACCGACCGCCGCATCAGCCTGTTCGATCTTGCCGAGAAGGAAGGCGGCGCAAAACTCAGCGTCGATTCCGAAGGCGAGGTCGACGGGCCGAGCTGGCCGAACGGCACGCATATCTGCGAGGTCGAGATCGATCCGGAGACCGGCGTCTCCAAGGTCGTGCGCTACACCACCGTCGACGATGTCGGCGTCGCCGTCAATCCGATGCTGGTGACGGGGCAGATCCATGGCGGTGTCGCGCAGGGCATCGGCCAGGCGCTATATGAAGGCGTGTCATACGATGAGGATGGCCAGCTCCTCACCGCGAGCTATCAGGACTACTGCATCCCGCGCGCCGACGACGTTCCGCCGATCGTGGTGACGCTGGACGATTCCGCGCCCTGCCGCACCAATCCGCTCGGCGCCAAGGGCTGCGGCGAATCCGGCGCCATCGGCGGCCCCCCTTGCGTCACCAACGGCGTGATGGACGCGCTCGCCGAGCTCGGCATCACCCAGCTCAACACGCCGCTGACGCCGCAGAAGATCTGGCAGGCGATCCGGGACGCGAAGGTGGGCGAATAGCTTATTGCACCGGCTGCAGCGCCAATCTCAACTCGTCGTCCCGGCGCAGGCCGGGACCCATAGCCTCCCAGCGGAGTTTGGCGAAGGCTCGTGGTTAGCAGCTCGCGCCACACGCCTCCCTGGGGTTATGGGTCCCGGCCTGCGCCGGGACGACGGCGGAGTGTTGCGCAGCTCAGGCTAAATCCCCAGCATCATCTTCGCAATGATATCGCGCTGGATCTCCGAGGTGCCGCCGAAGATCGTATACGCCCGGCCGTTGAGATATTCCGGCACCATTGTCAGCATCTCCTCCGGCAGCGCCGGCGCGTGGTTGAGCTTGTAGAGCGGGCGCATCGGCTCGACCGCGAGCGCGTCGTGACCGATGACGTCGACGCCTAACCGCGTCACGGCTTGCCGGATCTCGCTGTTGCGCAGCTTCAGGATCGACGACACTGCACCGGGATTTTGTCCGGTCTGCAACGCCGAGAGCAAGCGCAGCTCGGTCATTTCCAATGCGTCGATATCGACCTCGACCTCCGAGATGCGTGTCGCAATATCGGGACTGTCGATCGCGCGTCCCGTCAGGTCGGACTCGGCGAGCTCCGCGATCGCCTTCAGTCCCTCGCGCAGCTTTGCCGACGCAATGCCGGAGCCGCGCTCGAACTCGAGCAGATATTTGCCGTAGGTCCAGCCCTTGCCTTCCTCGCCGACGCGGTTGGCGACGGGCACGCGTACATCGTCGAAGAAGACCTGGTTGACCTCGTGGTCGCCGCCAATGGTGAGAATCGGGCGCGTCGTGATGCCCGGCGTCTTCATGTCGATCAGGACAAAACTGATGCCATCCTGCTGGCGCGGGCCGTCGCTGGTGCGCACCAGCGCGAACATGCGGTTGGCGTGATGGGCATGCGTGGTCCAGATCTTGGTGCCGTTGATGATGTAGTCGTCGCCATCGCGCACCGCGCGCGTCTTCAGCGAGGAGAGGTCGGATCCGGAGCCCGGCTCGGAATAGCCCTGGCACCAATAATCCTCGCCGGAGAGAATGCGTGGCAGGTAAAAATTCTTCTGCTCGGGGCTGCCGAAGCCGATAATGACGGGGCCGACCATCTTCACGCCCATCACGTTGACGTTCGGTACACCGGCGCGCGCGGATTCCGTCTCGAAGATCCAGCGCTGCGCCGGCGTCCAGTCCGGCCCGCCATGTTCGATCGGCCAGCCCGGCGCGCCCCAGCCCTGCTTGTGCAGGGTGCGCTGCCAAGCCATGCCGATATCGGGGTCCGAGAATACCGAGGGCGTCAGCGCGGTCGCGCGCTTCATCTCCTCGGTGAGATTTTTGGCAATGAAGCTGCGCACCTCGTCCTGAAAGGCGCGCTCCGCGGTGGTGAACGACAGATCCATGATGCCTCCTTGTCAGGCCGGCACGGCGGTGCGGCCGAGCTGGGCGTGACGGCCATAATGGTGCGCGCTGCCGCCGAAGAGCGTGTCGAAGGCGACCAGCCGCTTGAAATAGGCGCCGACCTCGAGCTCCTCGGTGACGCCCATGCCGCCGTGAAGCTGGATCGACTGCTCGCCGACGAAGCGCGCGCATCTGCCGATCTTCGCCTTCGCCCCTGAGGCGGCCCGTGCGCGCTCGACCGGCTCCGCATCGACCTTCAGCGCCGCGCGCAGCGCCATCGAGCGCGCCTCGTCGACCTGCATCGCCATGTCGGCGAGGCGGTGGCGGATCACCTGGTTGGCCGAGAGCGGCCGGCCGAACTGCTTTCGGACTTTGGTGTATTCCAGCGTGGTGTCCAGGAGCACTTGCATGATGCCGACGGCCTCCGCGCCGAGCGCGGCCATGGCGCGGTCGACGGCCCATGCGATCGCCGGCAGCGCATCGCTGCGGTCCCCGAGGAGGGCATCCTCCGGCAGTTGCACATCGGACAGCTCGATGTTGCAGGCGCGCCCGCCGCCGAGGCGCTCATGGTCGTTGACGGCAACGCCCGGCGTTTTCGCCGGCACCAGGAACAGGCCGATCCGTCCCGACGGTCCCTGATGATCATGGATATGGGCGGAGACGATGATCTCGTCGGCAGCATGGCCGTCGAGGACCGCGATCTTGCTGCCGGCAAGGCGCCAGCCCTGCGCCGTCTTGTGGGCGACGGTCGCGACCTTGGCGAGATCGAACCGCGCCGCGCGCTCGGAATGCGCAAACGCGAGTTTGAGCGATCCGTCCGCGACCTTCGGCAGTCTCGCCTGCTTTTGCGGCGCGCTGCCGCATTTCTCGATCAACGCAGCCCCGAGCACGACCGTCGCGATATACGGCTCCGACACCAGCCCGCGGCCAAAGGCTTCCATCAAAATGCCGATCTCGACCGCGCCGCCGCCGAGCCCGCCGAACTCTTCCGCGATCGGCAACGCCAGCCAGCCGAGCTCGGCGAACTGCTTCCAGACCGCCGGGCTGAAGCCGAGAGGGTCGTTCGCCAACTTGCGGCGGTGATCGGCATCGTAGCTTCCGGCCACGAAGCGCTCCGCGCTTTCGCGCAGCAGGCGTTGCTCGTCACTGGGATTGAGATCCATCGCGTCTACTCCGCGGCCGCAGGCGGCTTGCGCACGGAGGGATGCAGGCCGGATGGATCGACGATCATGCCGAACTCCTGAAGATTATGCGCGTGACAGAGCTGATGCAGCGCAAAGGCCTGGTCGATCGCGGCCGGCTGGCCCATGACGTCGACCGAACGATTCACCGCCTCCTTGGTCAGCTTCAGCGCAAAGGACGGTTTTGACGCGATTTTGCGCGCCAGCGCCAGCACGGCGGATGACAGCTCTGCGCGCGGCACGACCCGGTTGACCATCCCGAGTTGATGCGCCTCCTGCGCGCTCCAGCTATCGGCCGTGAACAGAAATTCCTTGGCCTTGCGCGGGCCGAGCTCCCAGGGATGCACGAACCATTCGACGCCGCAGACACCCATGGTGACCACGGGATCGCAGAACTGCGCATCGTCGCTGGCGATGATGAGATCGCAGGCCCAGGCCAGCATCAGCCCGCCGGCGATGCACTTGCCGTGCACCTCTGCAATGGTCGGCTTGGCGAGGTTGCGCCAGCGCCGCGTGATCTGGAGATAGATCTCCTGCTCGCGCGCGTAGCGGCCATGAGCGTTTGCTTCGGCGAAGCCGCCCCAATTTCCGATCGGCGGAAAATCCACGCCCGCTTCATTCTTGCTGCCGGGTCGCAGGTCATGGCCTGAGGAGAAGTGCGGACCATTGCCGGCGAGAATGATCACCTTGACCGCGTCGTCCTGCACCGCCTGATCGAAGGCGGCGTTGAGATCGTAGGTCATTTGCAGGTTCTGCGCGTTGCGCGCGTCGGGCCGGTTCATCACGACCCGGACAATCGCCGGCTCCGGCCTCTCCACGAGGATGGTCTCGAACGAGCTCATCGCGTTCCCCTGGCGTTCCCGACCTGGCATTATTGTTCCCTCAAGTTGACTATTACAGCCGGGATTAAGCAAGAGGCTTGCGTACATCGGCTGCTTTTCACAGGCCACGGCTGGGACGCAAGATGTCTGGCATCTCGCGCGCGCAATCTGGTAGCTTGCGCCCGATTCCACCGGGAGAAATTTGATGCGCAAGATCCTGACCGTGCTGGCGGCGCTGGCCTCGTTGAGCCTCACCAATTGCGGCTATAACGCGATCCAGAGCGAGGACGAGCAGATCAAGGCCAACTGGTCCGAGGTCGTGAACCAGTATCAGCGCCGCGCCGATCTCGTGCCCAACCTCGTCAACTCGGTGAAAGGTTTTGCGCAGCAGGAGAAGGACGTGCTGCTTGGCGTCACTAATGCCCGCGCCAAGGTCGGCAGCATCCAGGCGACGCCCGAGGTGTTGAATGATCCCGCCACGTTCCAAAAGTTCCAGGCCGCCCAGGGCGAGCTCTCCAGCGCGCTGTCGCGGCTGCTCGTGGTCACCGAGAATTACCCGCAGCTCAAGTCGGATGCGCTGTTCAAGGATTTGATGTCACAGCTCGAAGGCACCGAAAACCGGATCACGGTGGCGCGCAACCGCTACATCAAGGCGGTGCAGGACTATAACGTCACCATCCGCTCGTTCCCGAGCAACGTTACCGCGATGATGTTCGGCTACAAGGAGAAGCCGAACTTCTCGGTCGCGAACGAGAAGGAGATCTCGACCGCACCGAAGGTCGATTTCAACCCCGCGCCAGCGCCGTCGAAGTAAGCGCGCACCGTCTTGCGCATGCGTTTCGCCCCACCCACCGCCGGCATTCCCCGCGATAGCGGGGAATCCAGTACGCCGCGGCATCACCGTATCCCGCTGTCGTCTCTGGAATACTGGATCGCCCGGTCGAGCCGGGCGATGACAGCGAAGTTGTGGCGCACGATAGTCGTATTCTCGCTGTTGCTTGGCTCAGCATTCCCCGCCTCGGCAGACGTCGCCATACCCCAGCTGACCGGCCGCGTGGTCGATCAGACCGGCACGCTCTCCAGCGGCGACATCGCCGGGCTGTCGCAAAAGCTGCAGGATTTCGAGACGCGCAAGGGTAGTCAGGTCGCTGTCCTGATCGTGCCGACGACCGATCCGGAGACGATCGAGCAATTCTCGATCCGCGTCGCGGAGGCCTGGAAGATCGGGCGCAAGAAGATCGACGACGGCGCGGTCCTGGTGGTCGCCAAGAACGACCGGCATTTGCGCATCGAGGTCGGTTACGGCCTCGAGGGCGCGCTCACCGACGTCACCTCGCGAAGGATCATCGACGAAGACATCACGCCGAAATTCAGGAGCGGCGATTTCGCCGGCGGCATCGTCGCTGGCGTCGATCGCATGATCCGCGTCATCGACGGCGAGCCGTTGCCGACGCCCTCGCGTAGCGTGAATTTCGGCAATTGGAACGAGATCGAGCCGCTTTTTTACTTCGTGCTGTTCGGCCCGCTGGTCATCGGCGGCATCCTGCGGCGCCTATTCGGGCGGCTGCTCGGTTCGTTGGTGACCGGCGCGGTCGTCGGCGGGCTGGCCTGGTTGGTGATCGGCTCTGCGGTCATCGGATTGGGCGTCGCCATGCTCGGCTCGATCCTGACCTTCATCGCCGATCTGTTCACGGGGACGGGCACGGGATCGTCGCGCGGCGGCTCATGGTCGAGCGGCTCCTCATCCGGCGGCTGGAGCGGCGGATCGTCGTCGAGCGGCGGCTTCAGCGGCGGTGGCGGCAGTTTTGGCGGCGGCGGCGCCTCGGGGAGCTGGTAGGTCATGAGCATCAAGCGCATCACCCGGCATCTGCTCCAGCACCATTGGCGGGCCAAGCAGGTGTTTCCGAAAGGCGTGCTCGACCGCATCGAGCAGGCGATCAGGCGCGGCGAAGCCGGTCATTCCGGCCAAATCCGCTTCGTGGTCGAAGGCGCGCTCGACGGCGCGTCACTTTTTCGCAACCAGCCAGCGCGCGAGCGCGCGATCGACGTGTTCTCGCATTTGCGGATCTGGGATACCGCGCACAACAATGGCGTCCTGATCTATCTCCTGCTCGCCGACCGCGACGTCGAGATCGTCGCCGATCGCGGCATCGATTCGAAGGTTGGTGGAGAGCGTTGGGAGAGCATCTGCCGTGCGATGGAAGCCGAGTTCGGGTCTGGCCGGTTCGAGCACGGCGTGATCGGCGGCATCGAGGCGGTGTCGCGGGAGCTGGCGCGGCATTTCCCGCCGGGCGGACCGCATCGCAACGAATTGCCGGATGCGCCGGTGGTGATGTGACTCCAGTGTCGTCCCGGCGAAGGCCGGGACCCATACCGCGAGGTCTATCGATCGCGGACGGTGTGAGTCCCAGACGGCGAGTCTTCGCCAAACCACTTCCTGTGGTTATGGGTCCCGGCCTTCGCCGGGACGACATTGCGGTGGTGTCGTGCTTGCCTCGCGAATGCACGTTCTGGCGAAAGCCCCCCTAATCATCCAGCTTGTTCAGATCCCTCACCGACTGCATGATCGGCTCGAAGTTCGAGCGCGCGTCCAGCGCGTCGAACAATTGCGCCGTATCGTCCAGCAGGCCATGCGACCGCGCGATCGCAATGCGGACGTCCTCCTGCGGCGTATCGGACAAGCGGCCATGTCCCGACAACAGGATCTTGGTATCCAGCCCCTTGATGCGCTCCAGCGACTGGATGTAGTCGGAGATGCTGCCAGAACCGAACACGCCGCCCATCACGCCGCCGGGCATCAGGGTATCGGCGGCGAACAGCAGGCCCTTGTCCTGGTCGAACAACGTGATGCAGGCCGAGGTGTGGCCGGGCGTGTACATCACGTTGAGACGGAAATTGCCGAGGTCGATCAGATTGCCTTCCTCGAGCCAGATGTCGACATTGATCGGCACGTTCGGCTCGTTGAACATCTTGCGCAGCATCGAGAAATCGTCGCGCAGCATGATCTTGTTGGCGGCAAGCCGATGGGCTGCGACGAAGGTGCGGCGCTCGTTGAAGTGCCAGGCGGCGCCGATGTGGTCGAGATGCTCGTGGCTCAGCACCACCATGTCGATCTTCTCGGGCGGGCACTCGGCGAAGTTCAGGCATTCCACCATCGCCGGATAATTCGAGGACAGGCCGACATCGATCAGGATGGTGCGCGCCGAGCCGCGTACAAGGTAAGCGTTGGCGGCACGGTTGGAGAAGCGGAGTTGGAAGACGTTGTCCGCAGCCTGGATCAGCGAACAGGTGTCGTTTTTCATCAGGATCGGAAAGGCCGTCGGCTTGCGCTCGCTCATGACTGTGCCGCCCGGTAGGTGACATCGTTGGATGCGCGCAGGCGCTTGGAGAGCGCGTCCATCACCATCAGTGCGAACGCCGGCTGCTGGCTGACGAGATAGACGAAGCGGGCGTGGTTGATCCTCATCACCTTGGTGTTCGGTGCCGCCGCGATCGCGGTCGCCGAGCGCGCCGAGCCGTCGATCACGGCCATCTCGCCGAAGAATTCGCCCTTTCCGAGCTTGATGATGCTGGTCTTGCTGGCACCGTTGATCTTGGCGATCTCGACTTCACCGTCGAGTACGACGAAGAGTTCGCGGCCTGTCGATCCCTCCTCGAATATGACGTCATCGACACCAAACGCGTTGATGCACTTCTCGATCGTCATTGTGCCTCCCTGGCACCCACGGCCTTCTGGCCGATGGGATACGGTCGGGTCATGTTAACCGGGGAATTAATTCCGGCAACAAGGCGTTAGGCCAGCTGGCGGCCTCCCGCAGGGCAGCATCCGATTACAATTTGTTGCACGCCGTCACACCGGTTCCACTTTCCCGGCCAAATTCGGCCCCGGATGACTTCCTAAAATTTCCGTAAGCGGGGCAGGAGGTAAGGATTTCGCAAGCAATGAAAGTTACCAAAAGGTCAACCAAGACTGGAGTATTTGAGCCGTGAGCGAAACAATGCCCGAGCAGGCCGTCCAGGATACTGGCGCCGTTGAAGCCGCAGCGACCGCGCCGCCGGCCATCAAGGCTGCCGCGATCGAGGCCCCCTCGATTGCCCCCGACCATGAGACGCCGCCCAAGCCCGATCCGGTCAAGGTCGAGCCGCCAAAAATCGAGGCATCGAAGATCGAGATGCCGAAGCTCGAAGCCAAAGCTGAGACCAAGCCCGAGAGCAAGCCCGAGCCGAAGCCCGGCAAGCTCATTGTCATGGCACCCGCGCATTCCTGGGACCGCGAGGACTTTGCGCCGCATGTGAAGGCGGACGAGCCGCGCGAGGCCGGCGGCAAGCGCCGCCTGTCGGCGATGGCCGCGGTGGTGGCGATCGCGGCCAGTGTCGGCGCCATCAGCGGCGCGCTCGCGACCGCCGGCATGATGCACTTCGCAGCCCCCGCGCCGGCGCAGGTCGCCGATACCAGCGCGCTGGAATCCTCGGTCGCCCGGATCGACGCCGATGTCGTCGCGCTCAAGGCCAATGTCGAGCACACATCCAAGACCGGCCTCGGTCAGTTCAACCGGACCAACGACCGCCTCGACAAGCTCGAGAAGGCGCAGGCCGAGCCGATGGCCAAAATCGCCAAGCTGTCCGAGAGCGTCGACAAGCTCCGTGCCACCCCGCCCGCGGTGCCCGCACAGGCCGCAGCCGCCGTGCCCGCCAAAGAGACCACCGGCTCGATCGCGCCGACCCCGGTTGCGACCGCCGCAGCTGCGCCGGCGCCCGCCGCAACTGCCCCGGCGCCCGCCGTGCCCAAGACCGAAATCGGCCGGCTTCCGACGGTCGAAGGCTGGGTGCTGCGCGACGTCTCCAATGGCGGTGCGCTGGTCCAGGGCCGCGGTGGCCTCTACGAGGTCTATGCCGGTGACCCCATCCCGGGGGTCGGCCGTGTCGATGCGATCCGCCGCCAGGACGGCCGCTGGGTGGTCGTCACCAGCAAGGGGCTGATCGTCGCGCGCTGAGCGGCCGATACCTGACTGCCGAGGAGGCGCTTCACCACCATGTGAAGCGCCTTTTTGCTTGAATAGCTCTCGCCGCGCGGTGTTACCTAAGGCATGAGCCGCGCGTTGCGAATTCTCGTTGCTGCCGCCGTATTTCTCGGTGGCGTCTTGTCGTTATCAGCCGCGGAGACCGTGCCATTCACGCGCGGCACGGCGATCACCGATCCGGATCTCCTGCGCGAGCTCGACCAGCACGACGCGCTGACGATCTCACGCCTGTTGTGGCCGGAGCGGAACGCGAACTTTCCGCTGACGACCGACCTGATGTTTTCGTGGTTGTCGCAGCTCAAGGACATTCCGCCCGCGATCGACGCGGAGTTTGATCGTTACATCGCCCGGCAGAAGGCGGCATATCCGACCGAGACCATCGGCGTCGGCGAAGGCTTTGACGTGCAATTGTTCGATCGGGCCAATCTAAAGTCCCGCGACACGCGTTTCGTGCTGGCCGGCATCGTCAACCGCATGGATCGCGCCTATGTCGCGGACGACTCTTGCGGCGAGATCAGGCTGATCTACCGTCTCGCACATTTCGACAGCAAGCCGGACGGCAGCAAGACCGCGACGCGCCTGCCGATGACGTTCAATCTGGTGATGAAGGCGCGCGATGCCCGCCAGATGGATGCGAACGGCAAGCCGGTCACCTGTGCCGAGATCGCGAGGCGGTGGCTCGACAATGGCGACTGGCAGGGGCTGATCGGCAGCCCCTTCTATCCCTACGATGCCATGCTCGACCGCATCGAGACCAACATCCAGATCTCCATCGCCGCGAAATCGCCGCTGCACGATTTCCGCTCGGACTATCTGCTCAAGGTGTTCAAATACGACGCCGCGATGAAGACGTTCGAGGAATCGACGCTGGAGAACCAGATCGACCGCGATCGGATCCTGGCTGACGATGATCTCCGTCGCGACTTCAAGACCTGGCTGCTCGCGCCCGACCATCTTCGCGCGTTCGATCGCGGCACGGTGCTGATCCCGGAAAAATTCCTGGCCATGGCCGCGGTGGTGCCGACGCCGGCCGGCCTCGATGCTTCCCCGCTGCTGCCGGAGTTCGGCATGATGCAGGGGGAAGGCAAGGACAACAACAAGGACAACAACAAGGGCGATCCCCTCTTCACCAACGACGACGTGGTCGGTGCGTTGAAACAGGCTGCCGCGCGCGGTGACATGCAGAACATCCGCTCGGTCGCAGGTTTCCAGCGCCGCCTCAACGACGTCACCTGCGCCGGCTGCCACCAGACCCGCGGCATCGGCGGCTTCCATTTCCCGGGCGTCGATTGGCTCGGGGATAAGCCGGCCAACTCCGCCATCGTGCCGGCTTCGCCGCATTTTCTCGGCGATCAGGTCCGCCGCCGCGACATCATGACCGCATTCGCGGCGGGGAAACGCCCTGATTTCTCACGCGGATTTGCCAGCCGGCCGCAGACCCGCGGCAGCGATGAGCTGGCCGGCACCGAGTATCAGGACGGCTGGGGCGCGCATTGTTCCCTGGAAACTGCGGGATCTGGATCGGCTGACAGGAGTTTTACGTCATGGAGCTGTGCTAAAGGACTGGCCTGCCAGGCTGCTTCGGCATCGCGCCGCATCGGCATGTGCTTCATCAAGACGCGTTAAGCTGTCTCGAACCGGTTTGGATGACCTATGACGGACTCCAGCGAAGCCAACAAGGAGCGCAATCGCGAGATCGCGCAGAATGAAGAGGCCAAGCAGGTTACCGGCAGCGTTCGCGTCAGCATCTCGGCCATCGTAGCGGTCGTCATCATCGGCGGAATCCTGTTCACACTCGGCTGGCTGGCGCTGAAGTAATCGACGCTCTCACTTCGCATAATTCGTCATCCGCTTGCCGGGCAGAAGTTCGTAGGCCGGCTTCCAAGCGGGCAGGGCGGCCATGCGGCCAAGCCAGGCGTGGATGGCAGGATGGCTGGTCGCGAAATCGAAGCCGTGCTCGTCGCTCGGATAGTGCAGATAGGCCATCATCGAGATATCGGCGACCGTTGGCCTCGTGCCGATCGCGAAGGCATTGTGCTGGAGATGGCCCTCGAGAATGCCGAGGAAGTCCTCGAGCCGCCGTCGAAAGTGCTTCAGCACCTGCGGATCGTTGTTTTGGGTGAAGGCGCGCATGAAGCGATAGGTTGCCATGTAGCCGGTGAGCTTGTGGTTGTCCCAGAACAGCCAGCGCAACAGCTCGAACTTTTCCTCCGCCGTCTCGGCGCCGAAGCGGCCATATTGCTCGGCAAGCCTCAAGAGGAGGGGCGCCGTCTGGGTCATCTTCACGCCGTCGACCTCGAGCACGGGAATCTCGCCCATCTCGTTCACGGCCTTGCGCCATTCCGCCGTGCGCGTGACGCCGCCGCCAAAATCAGTCCATACCGGCTCGAATGTCTCGCCGCAAAGCGTCAGCATCAGCGCCAGCTTGTAGCTGTTGCCGGATTCGGGGAAGTAATGCAGGCGGTAGTTGGGCATGGGACCTCACGAGGTGAATGTACTGGTGAAGTTGTATCGATCATACCGAAGCGTCTTGGGGCACGATACCTTCCCAACGTCGTCCCGGCGAGGGCCGGGACCCATACCGCGGAATCCATCGATTGCGGTTGGTAGGCGTACCGAACTACGGGTCTTCGCCAAACCTCTCCCCGTGGTTATGGGTCCCGGCCTTCGCCGGGACGACATAGGAGATGCAGCGAGCCGTCGGGCCTACCCCACCGCCCCCGACCCGCGCAGCTGCTTGATCGCGGCCTCGTCGTATCCCGCGCCACGCAATATCTCGTCACTGTGCTCGCCGACGCCGGGCGGCTTGCGTGGCTGCACTTTCTTGGTGCCGTCGATCCAGATCGGGCTGGAGATGGTCAGCATGGTGTCGTTCTGGAACGGCACCAGCACCTCGTTGTCGAGCATCTGCTTGTCGTTCGGGATGTCGTCGAGAATGCCGACGACGCCGAACACCAGGCCGTTGCCGTCCAGGATCTTGCGCCATTCGGCGAGATCTTTGGTCGCAAAGGTTTCGTCCAGGACCTTGATCAGCTCGGCCGAGCGGGCGTGGCGATCGGGCTTGGTGGCAAAGCGCGGATCGGCGATCAGGTCCTCGCGCCCGATGCAGCGGGCAAGCGTCGGCCACTGCTTATCCTCGTTGAGCAGCGATAGGATCAGCCAGCGGCCGTCCTTGCACTGGTAGTGGTTGCCCACCGCATTCGGCGCGCGTTCACGCGGCCGCCGTTCGCTGAACTTGGCCCCGCAGAGCTTGGCCTGCGCCAGCACGCTCGCCGCCCACACGCCGTTCGCCATCAGATTGGAGGCGACATGCGAGCCCTTGCCGGTCTTTTCGCGTTGATAGAGCGCGGTGACGATCGCGCTGTACAACGCCATGGCGCAAGGATGGTCGCCCATGCCGGCGACCGAGCGGGCCGGCGTGGTGTCAGTGTCGGCGCGGACCAGGTCCATCAGGCCGGAGCGCGCCCAATAGGCGTTACTGTCGAAGCCGGGCTTGTTGGCCTCCTCGCCTTTCTCGCCATAGCCGGTGAAGGAGGCGTAGATCAGCCGGTCGTTGAGATGGGCGAGGTGATCATAGGTGATGCCGAGCTTGGCACGCACCGGCGGCGGCATGTTGGTGATGAAGACGTCGGTCTCCGCGACGAGCTTGTAGAGCACGGCCTGCGCCTCGGGCTTTACGAGGTCGAGCGCGAGGCTCTTCTTGTTGCGGGCCTCCAGCAACCAGGCGAAATTGTGCTCGCTGCTCGGATAGCCCGGCAGGTTCGGCAGATTGCGATAGGGATCGCCGGCGCCGGGCGGCTCGATCTTGACGACGTCGGCGCCGAAATCCGACAGCACGGTCGCGGCCGCGGGCGCTGCGATGAAGCTCGCGCAGTCCAGAACCTTGAGCCCTGCAAAAATGCCCTTTTCCATCGCGGCGCTGCTCCCTCGCTCTTGTTGTTTCCCGCGCGCTGGAATTGGCGTGGGCCAAGTCATGGCAGCATTAGACCGATGTTTCGGTGGGATGCAACGCTGCTTCCGGGCTTACTCCTCCCCTGCGAGCAGGGCAGCGTTGCCGCCGGCCGCCGCCGTGTTGATCGTCACGGTCTGCTCGGTCGCAAAGCGCGTCAGGTAATGCGGGCCACCGGCCTTGGGGCCGGTTCCGGACAGGCCATGGCCGCCGAACGGCTGCACGCCGACCACGGCGCCGATCATGTTGCGGTTGACGTAGATGTTGCCGATCTGGACGCGGTCGATGATGGCCTCGACCGTGTCGTCGATGCGCGAATGGATGCCGAGGGTGAGGCCGTAGCCGGTGCGCTCGATCGCTTGCAGGACGCGTTCGAGTTTCTCGGCAGGGTAGCGCACGATGTGGAGGATCGGACCAAAGACCTCCTCGGTGAGCTGGCCGGCGTCCTTGAGCTCGAAAATATGCGGCGCGACGAAGCAGCCTTTTGGCGCGGTGCCCGCAAAGTGCAGCCGCGCCTCGGTCTTCATCCGTGTGATATGCGCATCGAGGCGTTGCTTGGCATCGGCGTCGATCACCGGGCCGATATGGGTGGCGACGTCAGAGGGATCGCCGATCTTCAACTCGCGCGCCGCGCCCGCGATCATCTCGATCATGCGGTCGGCAACATCCTCCTGCACGAACAGCAGCCGCAGCGCCGAGCAGCGCTGGCCGGCGGAACGGAACGCGGAGGTGACGACGTCGTCGGCGACCTGCTCGGGCAGCGCGGTGGCATCCGCGATCATGGCGTTGATGCCGCCGGTCTCCGCGATCAGCGGCACGATCGGCCCGTCCTTGGCGGCGAGCGTCCGGTTGATCAGCCGTGCAACCTCGGTCGAGCCGGTAAAGACCACACCGGCAATATCAGCATGAGCGGTCAGCACCGCGCCGATCCGGCCGTCGCCGGTGACGAGGTGCAGCGCGCTCTTGGGGACGCCGGCCTCATGCAGCAGGGCTACGGCCTCGCGCGCGATGCGCGGCGTCTGCTCTGCGGGCTTGGCCACCACGCTGTTGCCGGCCACCAGCGCCGCCGTGACCTGGCCGAGGAAGATCGCCAGCGGAAAATTCCACGGCGAGATCGCCACGAAGACCCCGCGGCCGCGCATGACGAGTGCGTTGCTCTCGCCGGTCGGGCCGGGCATCGCCACATCGTTGCCGAACGACTTTCGTCCCTGCGCGGCATAGTAGCGGCAGAAGTCGGCGGCCTCGCGCAGCTCTGAGAGCGCATCGTCGAGCGTCTTGCCGCCCTCGGCTTGCAGCAGCGCGATGAAATGGGGCGCGCGGTTCTCAAGCAGATGCGCGGCCTGCTCCAGCGCCGCCGCGCGCGTGCCTGCCGGCGTCCGGCTCCAGGCGGCAAAACCGGCGCGCGCAGCAGTCACCGTCACATTGGCCTGATCTGCCGTTGCATCCGCGATCGGCTTGAGATCGGCGGTCTCGGCCTTGACCGCCGTCAGCAGCCGATCGAGCGCGGCGCGCGCGCCGAATTCGACGCCGCGCGAATTCCGCCGCTCGGGGGCGAAGAGATCGCAGGGGAGCGGAATCTTGGAATGGGGCGCCTGCTGCGGCCGCACGATGGCATCCGTCGGACGCTGCAACAGCGCCGGGAGCGGCACGCGATAATCGGCGGCCTGCGCCACGAAGGAGGAATTGGCACCGTTCTCCAACAGCCGCCGCACCAGATAGGCGAGCAGGTCGCGATGGCTGCCGACCGGGGCGTAGGTGCGGTAGGCGATGTCAGGGTGATCCTTGGCCAATTGCTCGTACAGCGCTTCGCCCATGCCGTGCAGGCGCTGGAATTCGAAGCCGCCGTTCTCGCCGGCAAGCTCCAGCACGGCCGCGACGCTGAGCGCGTTGTGGGTGGCGAATTGCGGGAAGATGCGCGGCCGCAGACTCAAAAGCTTCTGCGCGCAGGTGACGTAGTTCAGATCCGTCATCGCCTTGCGCGTGAACACGGGATAGCCGTCGAGCCCGCGCTCCTGCGCGCGCTTGATCTCGGTGTCCCAATAGGCGCCCTTGACCAGCCGCACCATCAGCTTGCGGTCATGCGCGTGGGCGAGCGCATCGACATAGTCGATCACCGCGCTCGCGCGCTTCTGATAGGCCTGGATCGCCAGCCCGAACCCCTCCCAACCGGCAAGCGAGGGATCGGCGAGTGTCGCCGCGATCACGTCGAGCGACAGCTCCAGCCGGTCGGCTTCCTCGGCGTCCACGGTGAAGTTGAGATCATGGGCCTTGGCGCGCTGCGCGAGGTCCAGGAGTTGCGGCACCAACTCAGCCATCACGCGGTCGCGGCTGATCGCCTCGAAGCGCGGATGCAGCGCCGAGAGCTTGACGGAAATGCCGGGGCGGTCGGGCAGGGGATGGGGGCCCGCCGCCTTGCCGATGGTCTCGATCGCGCTGGCATAGGCGTCGAAATAGCGCCTGGCATCCGCGGCCGTGCGCGCACCTTCGCCGAGCATGTCGAAGGAGTAGCGCGTTTTTTGGCCGGAGCGCGGCCGGCCCCGCTCCAGCGCCTGCGCGATGGTCTCACCAAGCACGAAATGATTGCCCATCAGCCGCATCGCCTGGCGCGTGGCGGTGCGCACGGCCGGTGCGCCGAGCCGCTTCACCAGACGGCCGATGGTGCCGTCGGTCGTCTCGCCGGGCTGGATCACCCGTGCCGACAGGCCGAGCGCCCAGGCCGAGGCGTTGACCAGGAACGCCGTGGACTTGGTCTCGTGGTGGATGAAGTCGCCCTCGCCGAGCTTGTCCTCGATGAACTGGTCGGCGGTGCGCGCGTCGGGCACGCGCAGCAGCGCCTCGGCCAGCACCATCAAGGCGAGTCCTTCCTTGGTCGAGAGCGCGAACTCCCGCAGCATGTCCTCGACCCCACCAAGCCGGTCGTCGCGCTTGCGGATCGCCTCGATCAGCCGCGTCGCGGTGCGATCGATCCGCGCCTCCTGTGGCGGGCCGAGATGTGACGCCGGCAAAAGGCGCGCGGCGATATCGGAATCATCCGGCGCGTAGGGAGCGGTGAAGGGAGGCGGAATGTTCGGCATGGCGTGTCCTGTGGCTGAAATCCAGGATAATCCCCGCGCTACCGTAGTTCGATAGACAAATTAACCGGTTTGCCTTAGAAATTGAAGGCTCTTGGTAATTTGACCTCAGAAAATATGGAACTCGATCGAATCGACCGGAAAATCCTCTCGATTTTGCAGCAGGACGGGCGCATCGCCAATGTCGAGCTCGCCGAACGCATCGGGCTGTCTCCGACCTCGGCCGGCGAGCGGCTGAAGCGGTTACAGCGCGAGGGCTTTATCGAAGGCTATGGCGCGCGGCTCAACCCGCACCGGCTCGGCCTCGGGCTCCTGGTGTTCGTCGAGGTGCTGCTCGACAAGACCACGCCGGACAATTTCGAGCGCTTTGCGCGCGCGGTGAAACTCGCGCCCGAAGTGCTGGAGTGTCACATGGTTGCCGGCGGCTTCGACTATCTTGTGAAGGCGCGGCTGGCAGACATGACCGCCTATCGACGCTTCCTCGGCGAAACCCTGCTGTCGATGCCGGGCGTGCGCGAGACGCGGACCTATGCGGTGATGGAAGAGATCAAGCGCGACGCACCATTGCCGGTGGACTAACGAAGTGCTGTCGCGATTGTCATTGCCGTGGCGTCGAACGAGCGGCCTTCGCGGGGAAAATAGTTCTCCGTGTGCAATCGCAACGCCCGTCGTCGAATGCACTGACCGTCTTCTGAAATTTTCTTGGCCCGGCTCCCGGATCTGTCCGGGAGTTAGCAAAAGCTAGCGGGCTTATACTTTGAGGTTCTCTGCGGAGCTTTTGCCTCGGTTTGCGATCTCTTCATATTCCACCGTCTGTCCTTCGTTCAGGGACGACAGACCGGCTTTCTGCACTGCTGAGATATGCACGAACACATCCTTGCCGCCCGATGCAGGCTGGATAAATCCATAACCCTTCGTCGGGTTGAACCACTTGACCGTACCTTTAGCCATCACGTCTCTCCGCGGGTCTTCCTCCGAGATCTCGAACCGCCAGTCCCCGCCAACCGGCCGGTTCGGTCCTAATAAGATACGCGGAATGTGGCCGGCTTGGTAGCTCAAACCACATCGGCCTATCGCCGAATTCCGCTCAACTTCGCGGCGTTTTTACCGGTTTTGCCCGTTTCGCGGTCAATTGGTCCGCACGCCGCGCGCCATCCGTCAATAAGTCGCAGCCAGATAATCGACGATCTTGCCGACATCGGCATCGTCGATGGGGGCGCCATAGACCTTGATCATCTTGGTCACCTCGGCCTGCCAAAAACCTTTCCTGTCCTTCATCGGCGGCTGCGTGTTGATGTAGTCCGCCGAGTGGCAGGCGCTGCAATTGCCCTGCACGATTTCGAGATTGGGCCCGGGCTTGAACGCCGCGACCTCATCGGGGGTCTTGTAATTAACCGGCGCTGCAAGTGCCGAACCCACCAATGCGGCGACGGCGAGCGAGATGGCGAGAAGAGCGGTGCGCTGCATGATCATTCCCCTCAGGCCACGGTGACGCGGACGGTTTCGACGACGTTGCGCAGATAACCCGCCGGATTCCAGCGCGGCGTATCCGGCTGGGTTTCGCCGCCATTGCCGGTGGCGCGCACCTTGAGCTCAACGGTGCCGGCCACGAGCTTCACCGGCAGCTTCCATTCACGGAACGAGTATTTGCCAAGATCCTTGCCGAGCTTCGCGCTGGTCCAGGTCTTGCCGCCGTCGGTGGAGACCTGGATCTCCTTGATGCCCTTGCCGCCGTCGAAGGCGATGCCGCGCAGCGTCGTGCCGCCTGCTTTCAGCTTGGCACCATCGGGGACGCTGGTGATGAAGGAGCGAATGGTGAAGCGGTTGATCGGGATCGTCGCCTTCGGCGCGGTGCCCGGTTCGATCGCATTGTTCGGGGTGTCCGGGATGCGATAGGCCGACTTCATCCAGAAGCCGTCATAGACATTGTCGATGACGGTGATCTCGTTGAGGTGCTTGACCCAGTAGGTGCCGTAATAGCCGGGCACGATCAGGCGCAGCGGAAAGCCGTTGAGGAACGGCAAATCCTCGCCGTTCATGCCATAGGCCAGCATCACCTCGCCATCGGTGGCGTGATCGATATCGAGCGCCTTGACGAAATCGGGCGTCTTGTCGCTGACGGGGCCGTCCATCCCATTGAAGGTGACCTGCCTGGCGCCGCTCTGCACGCCCGCCATGTCCAGCACGGCCTTCAGCGGCACGCCGCGCCAGCGCGCATTGCCCATCGCGCCGTTGGCGAGCTGGCCGCCGGCGACGCGCGGCTCTACGAGGCCGCGGCTGTTGCCCGAGCACTGGTTGACGGCGACGATCTCGGTCGCCTTCATCTTCCGGATGTCCTTGAGCGATAGTTTCAGCGGCCTGTCGACCTTGCCCTTGACCTCGATCGTGAACTTGTCGGGGTCGAGATTGTAGGGCAGGTCGGAGAGGTGATAGCGCACGAAGAACGCGTTATTCGGCGTGATCGGGCCGTCGTTGAAGATCGCGAA
The DNA here is from genome assembly GCF_023073335.1 of Bradyrhizobium sp. 21. GTDB lineage: Bacteria > Pseudomonadota > Alphaproteobacteria > Rhizobiales > Xanthobacteraceae > Bradyrhizobium. Next base: position 69,704 of record NZ_JADPJG010000004.1, on the reverse strand, counting down.
CGGCGTCTCGAGCTGTGGCGGCCGGCTGGTTAGCCCAATCATCGGCCGCTTCTGCGGATATTTCACCAGCGGCCGTTCGCCATTGACGAATGGCAGCGTGACGGTCTCGAGCGCCAGCGCTTTGGTCGAATTCATCGTGGCCGCAAGAGCGGCAAGTCCCGCTCCCTTGAGCAGGTCGCGTCGATCGAACATGTGGTCTCCTCCCGGAGCTTTTCGTTGGACCGCGGTCATCACCGCGATCCCGGGCTCATCTGTCGCGACGACTCGGATGAAGTCAATTCGTGCTTTCGCAGCAGGCCCATGCCGCTGCGTTGCAGCAGACCGGTGTTACGCTTGTAAAGAGATTGAGCCGAGCCGTAGCCGCGACGACGGTGCACCTCGCCCGCTTGCGGGAGAGGTCGCGCCGAAGGCGCGGGTGAGGGTTTTCTCCTCTTGGGGATTGTCCCATTGCGGAAGCACCCTCTCCCCAACCCTCTCCCGCAAGCGGGAGAGGGAGCGCACCGCCTTCGTGGCTGCCTCACGCCGCCACGCGCTCGCTTCGATCGACGAGCGCCGACAGCCCCCTTGCGTCCGCGACGACGCGTACGGCCATCGGCTCGTCGCGGCCGCGGATCGCGACCTCCTGCTGCGGCAGTGCATCGTCGGCAAGGCCGGCGGCGCGGCGGACTTCCTCCGAGACGATCGCTTCGCAGGCCAGTGTCTTGGTCATGTCCTGGAGGCGGGCCGCGACGTTGACGGCATCACCCAACGCGGTGAAGACGATGTGATCGCGATAGCCGATGTCGCCGATGATGACCTCGCCGCCGTGGATGCCGATGCCGAAGCGGATCGGCTGGCGCAGATCGTGGCTCAAGAGTTGGTTCAGTTCGTCGATATTCGTCGCGATCCCGGCGGCGGCCTTCAGCGCCTGCCGGCAGGCTTCTTGCGGATCGGCGGTCAGCCCGAACAGCGCCAGCATGCCGTCGCCGACGAACTGGTTCGGTTGGCCGCCATTCTCGATCACGGCCTGCGAGACCGCGCCGAGGAAGCGGTTGACGATGAAGACCGTGTCGAACGGCAGCCGCTTCTCGGCGAGTTGCGTCGAGCCGCGCATGTCCACGAACAGGCTGACGAGATAGCGCTCCTGGCCGATTCTGGCGGGCGTCGAGGTGTGCGCGTTGGCCGACAGCGTGTGCGGCGTGAAGAGCTGGAAGAAAGACAGATCGGAGATCGGTCGCAACTGGCAGGCGAGGCGGATCGACGGATCGGTGGTGCCGACGCGGGCGAGGACGAAAGCTTCGCGCTGCGATGGCTCAGGCAAGACAGCGTGGTCGCCGATGATGCGGATGCGGCAGGTCGAACAGCGGGCGCGGCCGCCGCAGACGCTGGCATGCGGCACGCTGTGGCGCAGGCTCGCTTCCAGCACGGAAAGACCCTTGGGCACGCGCACCGTCTTGCCGTTGCCATAGGACAGCGCGATCATGCCACGGCGCCGTTCGCGCACCGCGCGCACGCCGCGCGCCAGCAGCGCCAGCCCCAGCAGTCCGAGATAACCGGCGGTGAGGCCGCCGGTGATGCGGTCGAGCGTCGCGGCTTCGGCGATCGTGCCAAGCTGGCGGCGGGCAAGATTGTGCGTGCGCCATTCCCCGTCGTCAGCCTCGACCACGATGCTGCGGCCGCCCTGATAGACGCCGAGCAGCGCCAGCGTCGGGATCAGTACGGCTGCCGCGAGCAGATAGGGCGCGGCGCGTGTGAATAACGGCTTGAGGCGGAGCCAGAAAAAGATGCCGATGCAGCCGTGTATCCAGGCGATGATGAGCAGGATCGTCATCGTCCAGATCCGCTCCGGCGATCCGACGAAGAACAAATAGAGCTCCTGCGGATAGAGCTTCTCATGGCCGTACAGTGTCTGGCCGAGCCGCACGCCGATCACATGCGCCATGACCAGAGCGGGGATGCTCAAGCCCAGCACGAGTTGCAGTGGCTCGATCGTCCGCCAGCGGAACTGTCGGCGCTGATATAGCGCGTAGATGCCGAGCCCCATATGCGTAAACGCCGCTGTGTAGAACACGATCGCTACGGGGAGGAACTGCCAGAACGCCATGTGGTAGTAGACCCCGACCTCCATGGCATCGACCGAGATGTTGCCGAGCGCATGGTTGAGGAGATGGCTGACGACGTAGGCGAACAGGATGACGCCGCAAACCAGCCGCACCTGCCGCGCGCTGATGCTGCGGGAAAGCCCGGAAAATCGTGAGGGTGCGGTCGCGGCCATGATTCGGTTGTATCAGTTCCTGAAGGAGAACAGCCAGTGTCGCGTTTAATTCCGGGGGACGACAGCTTGCGGGATCACATACGCGGCAACTTTCCGTCGTCCCGCACAAGCGCGCCCCAAGCGCGCGCCGAGACGGGATCCATACCCCCAGGAAGATATTTGGCGAAGCCTCAGAGTTGCCAGCTCCGCGCTACACCCCTCCCTGGGATTATGGATCCCGGGTCTGCGCTTCGCTTGCCCGGGACGACACCGGCATTTGTGGCCCGCCTCCAACATTGACTCCCCCTCCCAGGTTGGCGAAAAGCGCGGCCGTGACGACAGCCCCAGACATCACCGTGCCCCTCCATGGCGCCGCGCGCCGGCCCCTCGTCATGGCCGCGGCGATCATCGCCGCGATGACGCTGCTGCGCATCGTCTACGCCTTCGCAATCGAGCTGCGCACGGATGAGGCCTATTACTGGACCTGGTCGCAGGAGGCAGCGCTCAGCTTCCTCGATCATCCCCCCGGCATTGCCTGGCTGATCCGGTTCGGCACCGCGATCTTCGGCGACACCACGCTCGGTGTGCGCTTCGGCGGCATCGTCGCGATGCTGGTGACGCAGTGTCTGCTCGCCGATATCGTCCGCCGCCTCACCCATGATTTGCGCGCCGTCGTGCTCGCGGTGCTGATGCCGGAGGCCGCACTCTATTACGGCCTGCTGATGGCCAAGGTCGCGCCCGACGTCGCCATGATCCCGTTTGCGGTGGCGATGATGTGGTCCCTGGTGCGGCTTGCGCAGGGCGGCGACGGCCGCTGGTGGCTTGCGGCCGGCCTGTTCGCCGGGCTGGCGATGCTGTCGAAATTCACCGTGATCATGTTCGCGCCGGCGGTTGCCGCGTTTGTCCTGGTGCCTGATTGGCGTTGGCGCTGGCTGCGCAGTCCCTATCCCTATCTCGCGGTCCTGATCGCAATCGCGGTGTTCTCGCCGGTTCTGATCTGGAATGTGCAGCACGATTGGGCCTCGATCCGCTTCCAGGGCGTGCGCGCTACCACCAATTACGGCGTCTCATGGCGCACTGTCGGCGATTACATCGGCCTGCAATTCGGCCTCGTCGGCTTCGTCATGCTGCCGGTGGTGCTGACGGGGGTGGTGCTGACGGCATGGCGCGGTTATCGCACGCGCGAGCCGGTCGCGATTCTGCTGTCGACCGCGGTACTGGTGCCGTTTCTCTATTTTTTCGCAAAATCGCTGACCCTCCGGGTCGGCGACACCTGGCCGATGTTCCTGTGGCCGGTCGGCTTCGCCGCCGCCGCTGTCAACCTCACCATGCTGTCGCGTGAGAAATGGTCGGCGCGGATGATCAGATCGTCGCTGTTCTGGGCCAACGCGGCGGTGGTCTCGGGCATCGCTTTCGTCGTCATCGTGTTCTTATATTATGTTGCCGCGCCCTGGAATTTTCTCGGCAAGATCGATCCGAACGGTGCCGAGTTTGGCTATGAGCAGGTCGCGGCACGCGCGCAGGCCGCGCTGGATGAGACCGGCGCGACCTGGATCGCAACCACGGACTACCGCACCTATGCCATGATGCGCTGGATGTTCAGGGGCCGCGTGCCCGTGGTCGAGATCAACGAGCGCGGCCGCTTCCAGGATTTCCGCGATCCCGGCATGGACCGGATCATAGGACACGCGGGCATCTATGTCGGGCGAGAGCCGGACAACCGCGCATCGCTGTGGGATTCGATCCCGGCCAAGCGCGAGCAGCTCGGTCAGGTCGCGCGCCGCTGGCGCGGCGTTCTGACTGACACCTATGTGCTTGAAAAGCTCACCGGCTGGACTCCTGAGCTCTCGCCGCCAAAGGATTCGCCGCTATTCCAGTGGCGCGTGCTGGCCGGGGAATTCGAAAAGCGCGTCTTCGGCTAACGTGGCGCGCGTTATTCTTCCTCGTCCTTCTTCCGCAGCAGATCCGTCGCGAGGTCCGACAACTTCGGTGGCGGCAGCGCCGCAAACGGCAGCGGCCTTGTCACGTCGATCGCGGCCAAGCCCAGCCGCGCCGTCAGCAGTCCGTTCAGCATGCCTTCGCCGAGTCGCTGCGACAGCTTCGCCGCAATGCCGTGGCCGAGCATCTGCTGCACCAAGCTGTCGCTCGCGGCCATGCCGCCGGTGATGGCGAGATGGGCGATGACGTGGCGGAGCAGGCGGATCATGCCGAGCGCGCCGGGACGGCCGCCATAGAGCCGGGCAAGCTGGCGGATCAGGCGCAGCGACGCCACGAACACGAACAGCACGTCGATCAGCGCGCGCGGCGAGACCGCCGTGACGATCGAGACTTTTTGCGCGGCTGACGACACCAGCCGCCGCGCCTCAATGTCCAGCGGCGACATCAATTCGCGCTCGGCGAGCCGGATCATGTCGGCGCCGTCGATGATCTCGCCGGAATGGCTTTCCAGCGTGGCGCGGGCGCGCGCGAGCTGCGGGTTCTGGTGCGCGATCTTGAGTAGATCCTGCACGATGATTCGGCTCTCCTTGCGATCGTCGCTGGCAAGGACAGCGGCCGCGCGCTGATGCAGCTTCTCGATCGTTGCCAGACGGGCAAGCCCGAACGCCTCGCGTCCGATCACCACCGCGAGCGCAAGCGCGGTGACGAAGGCAAGAGCCAGTCCGACAAAGCCGAGGCTTTCGCTGCGCGCAAACAAATCCTCGATCAGATGGACCACGCCGAGCCCGGCGCCGAGCAGCGTCAGCCCGGCAACGCCCGACCAGAACAGTGTGCCCCAGGGAAAGCCGCGTCGCGCCGGAAGCGCGACTTCGATCGGCACCGGCAATGTCGCCGGATCGGGCTCCGGCGTGATCTGGATGGTGGTGCGGCCGAGCCGCGCCGTCTCGTCCGCTTCGGTCACGACGACGCCGGGATCGTCGAGCCGGAACGTCGCCGGCCGCCGTGGCTTCGATCGGTCGTTCATGACAGCTTGTCTCCGATCAGGAACTGCAAGGCACGGTCGAGGCGGATGTGAGGCAGCGCCGGCGCGTCGGAACCCTCGCGCTCGAGCTTCGGCGGACGGAAACGCAGGAAACGGAAATCGCTTTTCTCGGCGGCCTCGGTCGAGAGCCCGCGGAACGCATCGATGCCGTTGAACAACGGCTCGGGATCGAGCGGCAGGTCGCCCGGAAAGGTCGCCACTTCCGTGTTACCGTCGAAGAATTCGCCGCCCGCGCTTTCGCCCGCGGCCGGCGTTCCCAAAATCGACGGCAATTTGTCACGGCCATGCGCGACCTGCGCTTCGCGGGTGGCGCGGACGGCGGCGAGCGCGACGACGTCGATCTGCGCGCCGGTGTTTTCCGCGCGCGCCACGGCGCGGGTGACCGCGCGGCGCAGCACGGCCTCGAGCCGGTCGTGGCTGGAATGATGCAGATGATCGGCCTTGGTTGCCGCGAACAGAATGCGGTCGATGCGCGGCCGGAACAGGCCGGACAGGAACGTGCTGCGGCCGATGCGGAAGCAATCGAGAATGCCGGCGAGGGCGGCTTCGAGATCGTGCAGCGCTTCCGGCCCGGAGTTGAACGCGGCGAGCGCATCGGCCAGCACGATCTGGCGATCGAGCCGGGCAAAGTGATCGCGAAAGAACGGGCGCACCACGACGTCCTTGTAGGCCTCATAGCGGCGCACCATCATCGCCCACAGCGATCCCTCCGGCGCCTCTCTGCCTGCGGGCAGGTCGAGCGGCGCGAAGGTCAGCGCCGGTGTGTCGGCGAGATTGCCGGGCATCAGGAAGCGGCCGGGTGGCAGCAGGCTCATCGCAAAGCGTTCGTCGCGGCAGCCTTGCAAATAGCCCCTGAAGAGCTTTGCGGCCGTCAGCGTCGCCTGCTCGTCCTCGCTCGCCTCGGGCTTGAGCGTTGCAAGATGGGCGTGCCAGTCCGCGGCCAGATGCGCCCGCGGCGCCTCGCGCGACAGCGCGAGGCTTTCGGCCGACCATTGCTCGAAACTCTTCTGCAGCAGCGGCAGATCGAGCAGCCATTCGCCGGGATAGTCGACGATGTCGAGCGTCAGCGTGCGATCCGCGCCGTTGTGGCGCTGGTAGTCGATGACGAGCCTGAGCTCGCTGATGTCGACCGTCGAGCTCGGCCAGAGCCGCTCCTCGATCAGCGCGCGCAGATGGCTCTCATAGGCAAAGCGCGGCACGGCGTCGTCGGGCTGCGGCGCCAGATGCGCCCGCGCGATCCGCCCCGAGGCATAGGCCTCGAACACCGGAAACCGCCCGCCGCGGGTGAGACCATGGATCAGCGCGGTGATGAACACGGTCTTGCCGGCCCGCGAAAGGCCGGTAACGCCTAACCGCACCGTCGGGTTGAAGAAGTGCTCGCCATAGTCGATCAGCGCCCTCGCCGACAGGCGCGCCTCTTCGACCATATCCTGGAAACTAAATGCCATATGAACGTTGGGAATCCCGGGCGGCCGGAAATGTGCGATCGTTCACAGAAATGGCAATTGTGTGAAAAAAATCAAGCTTCATACTTCCACCGCCTTTGTCGGCAAATCAGCCGTTTGAACGACGCGCCGAGCCCGAAAGACCCATACAAGAGGACATTGTCTCACTTTTGCGGATTGCCATGACCGTCTTCCAGCTCAAACAGCTCGCATCCACTTCCGTCCACGCCGCCGCCGATGCGGTCGGCTGGAATTACGACCGCGCCGAGTTGATCGCCGACGGCATCATCCACGCGATCGGAGTGCTCTGCGGCATCATCGCCGCGACCGTGCTGGTGGTGCTGACGGCGCTCTATGCCGACGCCACCGACATCGTCGGGGTCTCGATCTATGTCGCCGGCCTGCTCTCGATGCTGGTGTTGTCGGCGACGTATAATCTCTGGCCGGTCTCGCCAGCCAAATGGCTGCTGCGGCGGTTCGACCATTCCGCGATCTATCTGCTAATCGCGGCGACCTACACGCCGTTCATCCTCGAGGTGAAGGACAGCGTGTTCGCGCTTGTGCTGCTCGCCGGCGTCTGGTGCGTCGCGATCCTCGGCATCGTGCTGAAACTTCTCTACCCCGGCCGGTTCGACCGCGTCGCGGTCGGCATCTACCTCGCCATGGGCTGGAGCGGCGTGATGCTCTACGATGCCGTGGTCAAGGCGCTGCCTGCGCTGGTGCTGGGCTTCATCCTTGCGGGTGGCGTACTCTACAGCCTCGGCGTGATCTTCCACGCCTGGCGACGGCTGCGCTTCCAGAACGCGATCTGGCACAGCTTTGTCTTGGCCGGCGCGGCGTGCCATTATACCGCGGTGCTCGACCTCGTGTTGAGCTGAGCAAGCTCCGCGAGGCGGTATAAGCGGCGCGGCATACAAGCGAAGCGCTGTACAAAAAGAGAGGAGACGTCGCATGCAGGTGACCGGCAAGGTCGTGGTCGTCACGGGCGGCGCCAACGGCATCGGCAAGGCGCTGTGCGAGGCGTTTCACAAGGCCGGCGCGACGAAGGTCGTCGTCGCGGACATGGACGCCGACAACGCGAGGACGGTCGCCGCCACGGTGGATGGCGCAGCCTTCAAATGCGACGTCGCGCAGGAAAAGGACGTCTCGCACGTTATCGAGGAGACCGAGCGGCAGTTCGGCCCGATCGAATTGTTCTGCTCCAATGCCGGCATCGGCGGCGGCTTCGATCCGATGTCGGTCAACGCCGGCGGCGCCTCGGATGAGCCGTGGCAGCGGAGCTGGGCGATCCACGTCATGGCGCATGTCTATGCGGCGCGGCATTTGATCCCGCGCATGAAGGCGCGCGGCGGCGGCTATTTCCTCAACACGATCTCGGCCGCGGGCCTGTTGTCGCAGGTCGGCAGCCCGGCTTACTCCACCACCAAGCATGCCGCGGTCGGCTTTGCCGAAAACCTCGCGATCTCGCACAAGGCGCACAACATCCGTGTCTCGATCCTCTGCCCGCAGGGCGTCGACACCAACATGCTGCGCGCGATCCCGAAGGGTCCGCAATCCGGCGACGGCGATCTGACGCCGGAGCAGGTCGCGAAAGACGTGCTCGCCGGCCTCGATCAGGAAACGTTTCTGATCCTGCCCCACCCCCAGGTGCTCGGCTACATGCGCAAGAAGACCGAGAATTACGACCGCTGGATCGGCGGCATGGCCAAGATCCAGGCCAGGATGCGGGACGAATTCGGGACGTAGGGCGAGGCTGTTGCCTCAATTGACGCTGTCAAGCCCCGCGAAGTCGGGGCATCCAGTGCGCCGCGGCCTGTCGATCGAACCACGACTGTCTCGGAGTACTGGATCGCCCGGTCAAGCCGGGCGATGACACCGAGAGTGGAGCTACGCAGCCCCCTCATCCTCCACCCGGCTCTGCCGCAACGCCTGCGCATACAGCATCATCCCCTCGCGCACCGTGTGCTGCTCGGCCTCAGTCAGCGCCGCCAGTGCGCCACTCACCTGCTGCCGGCCAAAGGCATGCAGCGCCTCCAGTGTGCGCCGGCCCTTTGCCGTCAGCGACAACCGCTTGCTGCGTGCATCAAGCTCATCCTGCGTCTCCCGCAGCTCGCCGCAATCGATCAGCTTGCGCACCAGGCGGCTGACGCTGGATTTCTCCAGCCGCAGGAAATCGCCGAGTTCGCCTGAAGTCATCGGGCCGCGGATGCCGATCTCCAGAATGGTGTGCACCGCCGATGGCGGATAGTTCGTCGCCGCCACCGTCGCCTCCATAAAGCCGAGCTCGCGCACCATCTGGCGCGAGGCGGCGCGGATGTCGTCGATCAGCGAAAGCTCGGCCATCTTGACTCCAGTATAGTTGTACCATACAACTATATGCGCGCAGCGGCGCGCGCAAGCGTCTCGGAGTGGACCATGAGCGGAACTTTGCCGGCCGGGATGCGGATGAAGGGCAAGGTCTGCCTGGTGACGGGCGGCGGCAGCGGCATCGGCCGCGCCACGGCGCTGCGGATGGCATCCGAAGGTGCGGAAGCGATTGTCGTGGCTGGCCGGCGCGGAGCGGAGATCGAGGCTGCCGCTGTTGCCTGCCGCGAACTCGGTGCGAACGCGATCGCGCTCAAGGCCGACATCACGCGGGAAGACGAGGTCGAACGTCTCGTGTGCACGGCCATTGAGCGTTGCGGCCGGCTCGATGTCGCCTTCAACAATGCCGGTTTCCAGGAACGTCGCGCGCCGCTGGAAGAGCAGGGCATGGACGTCTACGACAGCGTGTTCGACACCAATGTCCGCGCGCTGTTTTTGTGCCTGCGCCATCAACTGCCGGTGATGCTGGCGCAGGGGGGCGGCAGCATCGTCGTCAACGCCTCAGTCAGCGGCGTGCGCAATCCAAATCCCGGCTTCTCGCTCTACTCGGCCTCGAAGGCCGCCGCGATCTCGCTGATGCGTTCGGCGGCAATGGAAAACGCCCCGCGCGGCATCCGCATCAATGCCATCGCACCCGGCCGCGTCGTCACCGACATGATGCTGCGCGCCGGCGTCGGCGATATCGCGACCGTCAGCGCAGGCCTGCCGTTGCGGCGCATGGGGAGCCCGGAGGAGGTCGCGGAGGCCGTGGTGTGGCTGTCGTCCGACGCGTCGTCGTACGTCGTCGGGCATGTGCTGGCGGCGGATGGGGGATTTCTGGCTTCGTAGTGTGCGGTCGACCCACATATTCAATGTCGTCCCGGCGAAGGCCGGGACCCATAACCACAGGAAGCTGTTGTGGTGCAAAGTCGCCCACCACCACGGGTCTTCGCCAAACTTCTCCCTGGGGGAATGAGACCCGGCCTTCGCCGGGACGACTAACTAATGCTTCTGCCCGTACAATACCGGCACCGCCGAATCCACGGCGACCTCGACGAGGCTCGTCCCCTCGAACGCCAGCCCGCGCTCGAGCGCCTCACCCAACTCCGCAGCCTTCGTCACACGCACCGCATGGCAGCCCATGCCCTCGGCAAGCCGCACGAAATCGATCCCCGGCAGCTCGAGCCCCGGCACGTTGCGCACCTGCATCACCTGGCTGAACGAGCGCATCGCGCCGTAGCCGGAATTGTTGATGACCACGATGGTCAGCGGCAGCTTGCGTTGCGCGGCGGTCCACAGCGCCTGGATCGAATACATCGCGGAGCCGTCGCCGATCAGGCACACGGTGCGGCTCGTCGGCTTACCCAACGCCATGCCGACCGCGGCGGGCAGCGAATAGCCGAGGCCGCCGCTCGCCATGGTGTAGAAACTGTCCTGGCCGCGCATCGGCATGAATTTTTGCATCGCCGGCCGGTGCGAGGGGACTTCCTCGACCAGGGACGCGCCGTCCGGCATCGCCTGCGCCAGCGAATGCAGCAGGAATTCGACCGGCAACGGTTCGGCGGCTTGCGGAGCCGGCGGCAGCGTGCGGCCCTTCGGTGGCGCGCGTTTGCTCTCCGGCAGGAGGTCGAGCAGCGCGCTAAGCGCGGGCTTCATCGTGGCGATGATGCTGGTGCCGACTGGCGTCACCGCGGCGGCGTCGGGGTCGTCGGTGATCTGGAAGATGGTGGCGCCGCCGTCGAAGATCGCAGCGTGGCCTTCGACATGGAAGGTGAACACCGGCGCACCGATGACGACGACGAGATCGTGCTCGCGCAGCGCGTCCGAGAGTTGCGCGGGCGAGGCATGAAGGAAGCCGGCGAATTGCGGATGCCGCTCGGGGAACGAGCAGCGCGCCGAGAAGGGGCTGACCCAGACGCTCGCCTTCGCCTTCTCGGCGACGCGCACCATCAGATCGACCGCGCCGGCGCGGTCGATTCCGGGGCCGACGATGAGGGCGGGGTGCTTGCTCGCACCGAGTGCGGCGACCAGCGCCTTCATCGCGTCAGGCTCGGGACCTATTTCGCGGCTGACCTTGCGCGCTTCGATTGGAGCAGCCGCATGCGCCCAGTCGTCGACGGGGATCGACACGAAGGTCGGCCCGCAGGGCGGCTGCATCGCGGTGTAATAGGCGCGCGCGATCGCGGCCGGCACGTCCTCGGACCGCGCCGGCTCGACGCTGTACTTCACATAAGGCCGCGGGAATTCGGACGCGCGCTCGGCATAGAGGAACGCCTGCAGCGGCAGGATCGAGCGCGCCTGCTGGCCGGCGGTGATCACCAGCGGCGTCTGGTTGCGATGCGCGGTGTAGATATTGCCGAGCGCATTGCCGACGCCGGCTGCAGAATGCAGATTGACGAAGCCGGCATTGCGCGTTGCCTGCGCGTAACCATCGGCCATGCCGACGGCGCTTGCCTCCTGCAGTGCCAGCACGTAGTCGATGTCGTCGGGCCAGTCGCTCAGGAACGGCAATTCGGTCGAGCCGGGATTGCCGAACACCTTTTTGATGCCGAACGAGCGCAGCAGGTTGAGGGTCGCCTGCTTGACGGTGACTGACTTATTGCCGGTCTTGCCGTTCTTGGCCATGGTTTCCGTCCCCTTTTAATTCCTCATCCTGAGGAGCGCGTCTTCGCGCGTCTCGAAGGATGAAGGCCCGGCTAGTGGCCTCGCCCTTCGAGACGCGCGCGAAGGGCGCGCTCCTCAGGGTGAGGGTCTAGGTTCCTACATTGCTGCTGCGCTCGCAATGACGACGAGGCAGCAGTGGTGCTCACCACACCGCCGTGCCCTTCATCGTCGGCTGTCCCTCCGCATTCGCGGTCCACAGCTCCATGCCGGCCTCGGTCTCGTTGGCGTTGACGGAGAACTCCGTGCCCTCGAACAGCGGCTGCACGCCACGATAGGTAAACTTCTTCGGCGCCTTGCCGCCGTGCAGCTTTGCCGCCATCTCGATGATGAACGTCGCCTGCAACGGCCCATGGAAGATCAGGCCCGGATAGCCTTCGACTCTGGTGACATAGTCGCGGTCGTAATGGATGCGGTGGCCGTTGAAGGTCAGTGCGGAATAGCGGAACAGCAGCACGGGATCCGACACATGCGTTTCGCGGTGCTGCGCCTTCGGCGGCGGGACCTTTGCTGTTGCGGGCGCACCGCCCGTCATCTCGCGATAGACGATGTCCTGGCGCTCGCGGATGGCGATGCCGCGCGGCGACGAGATGCTGTGCTCGACCGAGACGAAGCACAGCGTGCCGGTCGATCCCGTCTTCACCTGCACGTCGGCGATGCGCGAGGTGCGCGTCGATTTATCACCGACGCGCAGGGGCTGCAGGAACTCGATCTCGCCGCCGGCCCACATCCGGCGCGGCAGCGGCACCGGCGGCAGGAAGCCGCCGCGGGTGGGGTGGCCGTCGGGGCCGAGCATCGACATCGGAAACACCGGCTGGGCCAGGCACCAGTGCACGGTGAACGGCGCGGCGTCACCCGTCTTGGGTTCACCGATCTCCTGGAACAGCGTTGCGCGCAAGCCCATGACGAGCTGCGCGGTGACGATGTCGGTGGCCTCCGTGCTGCGGCCGATCCATTGTCGCATGTGATCGATGTCGAGCTTCCCGGTCATGACCTTGCTCTCTTACTTCCTGGATTGGGGATTCTCGCCGATGCCGGGCACGGCACCATAGCTGCGCGTCTCGCCGACGATGATCGGCGCCGGCGCGGGATAGCTGACGCGTCCCCGCGGCGTGTCGACCTCGATCCGGCGCAGATGCGGATGGTTGGTGAGGTCGGCCATGGTGTTGACCTCGGCAAAGGCGATATCGGCATCGGACAGCCGCTTGAGCAGTTCGTCCCGCGTCATGCCGCCAAAACTATCGGCGACCGTCTTGTCGGTGAAGTCGCGGTTGCGCACGCGCTCCACCATGTTGGCGACGCGGGGATCGGCGGGCAGATCCGGCTGGTCCAGCACTTTTGCGCAAAGTGTCTTCCACTCGCGCTCGCTCTGGATCGAGATCAGAATGTCCTTGCCGTCGCTGGAGGTGAACACGCCGTAGGGCGCGATCGAGGGATGACGCAGCCCCATGCGCTTCGGCGGATTTCCGGCCTCGGAATTGAGCAGTGGCACCGTGCACCAGTCCGCCATCACGTCGAACATGGAGATGCGGATGTCGGCGCCCTTGCCGGTGCGCCCCCGCCCGATCAGCGCTTCCAAAATCGCCGCATGCGCGGTGGCGCCGGTGGCGACATCGACGATCGACATGCCGACGCGCGAGGCGCCGTCGGGATTGCCGGTGATCGAGGCAAGGCCGCTCTCGGCCTGGATCAGCAGATCATAGGCCTTGCGATGCGCATAGGGCCCCTCGTCGCCATAGCCGGTGATCGTGCAGGAGATCAGCCTGGGATAATCCTTCACCAGTCGCTCGCGCGAAAAGCCGAGCTTGTCCATCGAGCCGGGCTTGAGGTTCTGGATCAGCACGTCCGCGCTCGCGATCAGCCCTTCCAGCTCGGCGCAGCCCTCCTTGGTGGCGAGATCGACCACGGCGGATTGCTTGCCGCGGTTGAGCCACACGAAGTAGCTGCTCTGGCCCTTGGCCGCCGCGTCATAGCCGCGGGCGAAATCGCCCTCGGGCCGCTCGATCTTGATCACCTCCGCGCCGGCATCCGCCAGCCGCGACGAGCAGAACGGCGCTGCCACGGCCTGCTCGACCGCAATCACCCTGATCCCGTCAAGAGCTCCCATGATGCGGCCTCAATACGAGCGGGGCATGCCGAGCACATGCTCGGCGATGAAGGACAGCACGAGGTTGGTCGAGATCGGCGCCACCTGGTACAGCCGCGTCTCGCGGAATTTGCGCTCGACGTCGTATTCCTCGGCGAAGCCGAAGCCGCCATGGGTCTGGACGCAGGCATTCGCCGCTTCCCAGGACGCATCGGCCGCGAGCATCTTGGCCATATTGGCCTCGGCGCCGCAGTCGAGCCCGGCTTCGTATTTGCGCGTGGCTTCCTTCACCATCAGTTCAGCGGCGCGCATCGCGGCGTAGGCCTTGGCGATCGGGAACTGGATGCCTTGATTCTGGCCGATCGGCCGGCCGAAAACGCTGCGCTCCTTGGCGTAAGCAGTGGCCTTGGCGATGAACCATTTGGCGTCGCCGACGCATTCGGCCGCGATCAGGATGCGTTCGGCATTCATGCCGGAGAGAATGTAGCGGAAGCCCTTGCCCTCTTCGCCGATCAGATTCTCCGCCGGCACCTTCATGTCGGTAAAGAACACTTCGGTGGTGGCATGGTTCATCATGGTGCGGATCGGGCGGATCTCGAGGCCCTTGCTCTTGGCCTCGCGCATGTCGACGATGAACACCGAAAGACCATCCGTGCGCTTCTTGACCTGGTCCTTCGGCGTGGTGCGCGCCAGCAGGAGCATCAGGTCGGAATGCTCGGCGCGGCTGGTCCAGATCTTCTGGCCGTTGACGATGTAGCCGGCATTGCCGTCCTTGCGTGCAAAAGTCTTCAGCGAGGTGGTGTCGGTGCCGCTGGTCGGCTCGGTGACGCCGAAGGCCTGCAGGCGCAATTCGCCGCTCGCGACCTTCGGTAGATATTTTGCCTTCTGCTCGTCGTTGCCGTGCCGCAGCACGGTGCCCATCGTGTACATCTGGGCGTGACAGCCGCCGCCGTTGCAGCCCGCGCGCTGGATCTCTTCGAGGATCGCGGCGGCCGCCGAAAGCTTGAGCCCCGCGCCGCCATATTCCTCGGGGATCAGCACCGAGAGATAGCCGGCCTCGGTCAACGCGTCGACGAACGCCGTGGGATAGGCCATCTCGCGGTCGAGCTTGCGCCAATATTCGCCGGGAAACTGCGCGCAGAGCTTAGCGACGGCTTCGCGGATGTCGGAATGATCTTCGGCGTGGTGGTCTTCACTCATGGGGTTTCCCGTATGTGCGGCAGTTAAGATAACGCCGGCCGATCCTCTGGCGTTGTGAAAACAATGCCAGCCCCCTATGCTCATTTGCTATAGCGTATGGAGTAGCCTTCCAGGATTGGCAAGCATGGATTTCCGTCAACTCAGAACCTTCAGTTGCGTGGCGGAGCTCGGCAGCCTCTCCAAGGCGTCCGATACATTGCGTGTGGCGCAGCCGGCGCTCAGCCGCCAGATCAAGCTCTTGGAACACGAGCTGCGCACCGAATTGTTCACCCGCAACGGCCGCGGCATGGTGCTGACCGAAGCCGGGCAGCTGTTGCTGGCGCGCACCTCCGGCATCGTGCGGCAACTCGACCAGATCCGCGACGACATTCAGTCGGCCAAGGGGCCGCCGTCCGGCCGGGTGGTGCTCGGTCTGGTCCCGACCGTGAGCTGCGTGCTGTCGGCACGCTTCGCGCGGCGCTGCGTCGAAAAGTATCCCGGAATTTCGCTGCGCATCGTCGAGAGCTACAGCGGGCATATCGTCGAATGGCTGCATCGCGGCGAGATGGATCTTGCCATCCTCTACGGCCGTTCCGCCGATCTGCACCTCAATGTGCAGAGCCTCGGTCGCGACAACATCGTTGCGGTCGGTCCGCGCGGCTGCGGTCTCGCGCGCAAGAAGAATGTCGATATCGGCTGGCTGCTGCGGCAGCGGCTGGTGCTGCCCAGTCATTCGCACGGTCTCCGCGCGTTGATCGAGCATGCGGCCGCGCAACGCAAGATCAAGCTCACCGTCCAGCTCGAAGCGGATTCGTTCCGCGTGCTCACGAGTCTCGTCGAGGAGGGCCTCGGCTTCGCACTGCTGCCGCCGTCGTCGGTCCACGGCGAAGTCGCGGACGGGCGGCTGGAAACCGCTGTGGTCTCGAAGCCGATGACGCGCGAGCTCATATTCGCCTCTCCGATCGACCGTCAGGTCTCGACGGCCTCGCTCGCCGTCACCGCCCTCCTGCGCGAGGAGGTCGCCGCCTGCCGCAAGGAAGGCGTGTGGGACATCAAGTTGAGTTAGATGCACTCATGTCCTAGAACAGCCGCGCGCCGCCTTGCCTTCGCATCTGGCGCGACCTGTCATGCCGAAATTTTATAGCTGGGGTTCATCGCGCCTCGCGCTCAACTGTCATTGCCCGCGAAGGCGGGCAATCCAGTATTCCAGAGACGGCGCGGCTAGAATCGAGGAGCCGCGGCGTACTGGATGCCCCGCCTTCGCGGGGCATGACAGCTGAGGTTGAGGAAGCACCTGCCGAATAGCGAGCGCTCTACCCCGGGATCCGCACCGGCAGCGACTCATATCCCTTGATGAAGCTCGAATAGATCCGCTTCGGCTCGCCGACCACCTCGATGCGGTCGAAGCGCTTGAGCATCTCTTCCCAGACGATCTTGAGCTGCAGCTCGGCCAGCCGCATGCCGACGCAACGGTGAATGCCGAAGCCGAAGGAGAGGTGGCTGCGCGGTCGCGGGCGGTCGATGACGAAATCGTTCGGCCTCTCGAACATCTCCTCGTCGCGGTTGCCCGAGACGTACCACATCACGACGCGGTCGCCTTTCTTGATGTGCTTGCCGCCGATCTCGGTGTCGGCGAGCGCGGTGCGCCGCATATGCGCCAGCGGCGTCTGCCAGCGGATCACCTCCGGCACCATGGAATCGATCAGCGCCGGGTTCTGCCGCAGCATCTCGTACTGCGCCGGGTTCTCGTTCAGCGCCAGCACCGAGCCGGTCATGGTGTTGCGGGTGGTGTCGTTGCCGCCGACGATGAGCAGGATGATGTTGCCCATGAGGTTGTCGGGGTCCATGAAGCGCGTGGCGTCGTTATGCGCCATCAGCGACAGCAGATCGTTGCGCGGCGCCGAGTTGACGCGCTCGTTCCAGAGCTTGGACATGTAGGCGTAGCACTCGTCCATCTCGCGGCGGCGCTCTTCGGCGGACGCGACGATGCCGCTCTTGGGCAGGGCGGTCGCGACATCCGACCAGCGCGTCAGCTTGCGCCGTTCTTCCCAGGGGAAGTCGAACAGGGTGGCCAGCATCTGCGTCGTCAGCTCGATCGAGACGCGCTCGACGAAATTGAAGGTCTCGTTGCGCGGCAGATTGTCGAGCACGGTCTGCGAGCGCTGGCGGATCAGTTTTGACAGTTCGTCCAGATGGGTCGGGGTGAACATCGGCGACACCGTCTTGCGCTGCGACGAATGCCGCGGCTGGTCCATGGCGATGAAGCTCGGCCAGTCATACCCTTCCGGCACGTCGCGGATCCCGATGCCGCCGAGCGTCGAATCGGAGGAGAACAGGCCGTGGTTGGTATCGACATGCATGATGTCGTTGTACTTCACCACCGACCAATAGGGCTCGATCGGCGCGTTGGTGCAGTAATGCACCGGCTCTTCCTTGCGCAGCCGCTCGAACCACGGCCACAAGGTGTCGTCCTGGAACAACCGGGGCGCGCCGGGGTGGAATTGCGAAAGCGGCGTCGCATAGGCTTCCTCGCGCGCCTTGCGCATGCGTTCGGCCTTGTCCACTTGAACCGGCGCTTGAATGTTCATGGTCGTGGCTCCAGTTGGTTCTTCCTTCGCCTCTCCCCGGGGGGCGACGGAGAAAACTCACGCCGCAATCTTCACCGGCAGCGTCTCGAGTCCCTTCACGAAACTCGAATAGACCCGCTTGGGCTCACCGACCACGTCGATATGGTCGAATCGCCTGAGGATCTCTTCCCAGATAATCTTGAGCTGGAGTTCGGCAAGCCGCAAGCCGACGCAGCGGTGGATGCCGAACCCGAAGGACAGATGCGTGCGCGGGCGGGCGCGGTCGATGATGAAATCGTAGGGCTTTTCGATCGCCTCGGCGTCGCGGTTGCCCGAGACGTACCACATCACGACCTTGTCACCTTTCCTGATCTGCTTGCCCCGGAACTCGAAATCCGCGAGCGCGGTGCGCCGCATATGCGCCAGCGGCGTCTGCCAGCGGATCACTTCCGGCACGAAGCTGTCGAGCAGCGCGGGATTTTCGCGCAGCTTGCGATATTGTTCCGGATGCTGGCTCAACGCGTGGAGCGAGCCGGACATGGTGTTGCGGGTGGTGTCGTTGCCGCCGACGATCAAAAGCACGAGATTGCCGAGGAAGTTTTTCGCGTCCATGTCGCGCGTCGCGGCGCCATGCGCCATCATCGACAGCAGGTCGCTCTTCGGAGGCTGCGCGATGCGCTCCTTCCACAGCCGCGCGAAATAGCCGGCGCATTCCGTCAACTCGGCCTGCCGCTCGTCCTCGGTGGCGACGAGGCCGTCGGGCCCGGGAATGGTGGTCGCGATATCCGACCAGCGCGTCAGCTTGCGGCGGTCGTCCCACGGAAAATCGAACAGCACGGCGAGCATCTGCGTGGTGAGCTCGATCGAGACGCGGTCGACCCAGTCGAACACCTCGCCACGCGGCAGATTGTCGAGGCACTCGGCCGAACGCTCGCGGATGTTGAGGGCGAGATTATCCAGATGCGTCGGCGTGAACATCGGCGCCACGGTCTTGCGCTGCGCCGCGTGGCGCGGCGGGTCCATCGAGATGAAACTCTCGCGGCGCAGATCCGGATCGATGTCGCGGATGGTGATCCCGCCGAGCGAGGAGGCCGAGGAGAATACCGAATGATTGGTCTCGATCTCCATGATGTCGTTGTAGCGCGTCACCGACCAATACGGTCCGAACATGGAATCCTTGCAATAGTGCACGGGATCTTCGCGGCGCAGGCGATCGAAATAGGGCCAGAACGTATCGGTCCTGAACAATTCGGGATCGCCCGGATCGAACCGCTCCAGCGGAAGTGATGATGCGCGCTCGCGTAACGCGTCGAGCTTTGCCGCGCTCTCGATGGTCCCATGCATGACCGCTCTCCCTGACATGAACCGCGCGTTCTCGTTGAATTCTGCGCTGCGGTATTTGATTTGCAATTACAGCCGGTTGTCTGCGCCGGAGCAAGAGAGAGTTTTGCCACATCCAACCCTTACGAGAGCGTCGGACGGTCGTCACGCCGCCATGCGAACGTGATCTTGCGCACGCCGTTTGACCAGGAATCGTGCAAGAAATCGACTGGAATCGAGGGAAATCGAACCCGCCCATCTTGGGGATCGACCAATCTCTGATCTATAGTTTGACCGTAACAGGTCTGCACCCCGAGGTTGCCGCCGTGAACGACATGCAATGGACCCCCATCGGTTCCGAACCCTTACCCCCGCCGCTGCCGCCCACGCGGGTCGATTTCACCGGCGACCGTACCGAGTTTCGCAAATTGGTCACCAAGGGTGCCCTGCTGGAGCTCGTCACCTTTGGCTTCTACCGGTTCTGGCTCGTCACCGACATCCGCCGTCATCTGTGGGCGAACACCGCGATCGACGGCGATGCCGCCGAATATACCGGCCGGGCCAAGGAGCTGCTGGTCGGCTTCCTGTTCGCGCTCGCGATCCTGGTGCCGATCTACCTCGCCTATTTCCTCGTCGGCATCG
This sequence comes from Bradyrhizobium sp. 21, assembly GCF_023073335.1. Classification (GTDB taxonomy): domain Bacteria; phylum Pseudomonadota; class Alphaproteobacteria; order Rhizobiales; family Xanthobacteraceae; genus Bradyrhizobium. The sequence goes on along the minus strand of NZ_JADPJG010000004.1, from coordinate 50,248 downwards.
AGTTCGAGCGCTGGCAGGGCTTTGCCTCGACGCCGCTGTTCATCAGCTTCTACGCCTTCGGTCAGTTCGCGATTTTTCGCGCGCGGCGCTATCGCCTGACGCGCACCGTCTGGCGCGGCGTGCGGTTCTGGATGGACGGCTCGGGCTGGGCCTATTCGTTCCGCGCCATGCTGTGGGGCCTGCTGGTGTTCCTGACGCTTGGTCTCGCACTGCCTTGGCGCGAGGCTTCGCTCGAACGCTACAAGATGCGGCACACCCATTACGGCGATTTGCGCGGCGATTTCGCAGGCAACGGCTGGACGTTCTTCAAGCGTGGCTGGTGGCTGTGGCTGCTCAGCCCGATCGCAGTCCTGATTTTCCCGATCGCGCCGTTCTTCTATGCCGAGTTCAAGGCGCGCGAATGGCGTTGGTGGCTCGACGGCATCCGCATCGGCGGCGTCAGCCTGTCGTCGCAGTTGCCGCACAATGCCTTCTACGGCCTCTACTGGAAGGTGATCGGCTGGTGGATACTGCTCTCGACCATCTTCGCATTCTATCTTGGCGGGGCCACCTTGCTCGTCGTCAAGCTGAGCGGCCGTTCACCCGAGCAGATGTACGGCCCCGGCCGTGCCTTCGAGAACATCCCGCTGCTGGTGATCATGGTCGTCGGTTACTCTGCTCTCGCCCTTGCCCTCAATATCGTCATGCGCGTCTATCTCCAGCGCGATCTCTGGGCCAAGGTGCTGGAGACCGCCGAGGTGCACGATATCGGGGCCGCGGCGGATGTGCGTGGCAGCGGTGAGCTTGCCAGCGCACTGGGCGAAGGTTTTGCCGATGGACTCGATGTCGCGGGATTCTGAGCTGTGAGTGAGTTGTCCAACGAGGCCCCGGCGCAGTCCGCAAAATCGACGATCTTCTTCGACGGCGTGTCGAGCCGCAAGCGGCAGGTGGCGCTGACGCTCGGCGACGCGCTCGAGATCCTTGAAGAGGGCGGAGCGTCGGTGCGCTGGGCCTATGCCGACATCCGGCGTGCCGACAGTCCGGGCGGCGTCCTGCGTCTTGCCTGCACAACCGCGCCGTCCCTGGCGCGGCTCGAAATCCGCGACGCTTTGCTTGCGTCAGACGTGACCGCCCGTTGCGTACGGCTCGACGAGCACCAGACCTCGCGACGGGGCATCGCAAAAGTCGTCGGCTGGTCGATGGCCGCCGCCGTCTCCATTGTCTGCGTCGTGGTGTTTGGGGTGCCGCTCGCTGCCGACCGTCTCGCGCCGCTGGTCCCGAAACCGATCGAGCGGCGCATTGGCGATGCGTCAGAGGTCCAGGTGAAGACCATCTTCGGCCCCAAGGTATGCGAGGGTGCGGCGGGGAAAGCGGCCTTCATCAAGCTCGTCAATCGGCTGCGCGATGCCGCCGGTCTCGACGACGATTCCATGACCGCCGGCGTGCTGCCGACCCCGGTGCCGAACGCGTTCGCGTTGCCCGGCGGCAAGGTCTTCGTGCTGAAGGGCCTGCTCGACAAGGCCGAAAGCCCGGACGAGCTCGCCGGCATCCTCGCCCACGAGCTCGGTCACCTCAAGCACCACGACAACATGCGCGGCCTGATTTATAATGGCGGCACCTCGTTCCTGATCGGCCTGTTGTTCGGCGACGTCACCGGCTCGAGCGCCGTGATCTTCGCCTCGCGCAGCGTGGTCGAGGCCTCCTATTCGCGCGAGGCGGAGACCGCTGCCGATACATTCGCGATCGAGATCATGCATGCGCTCGGCCGCTCGCCGAAGCCTGCGGCCGAACTGATGTTCCGCATCACCGGCAAGGAAGGCGGGGGCCTCATCACAATCCTCGCCAGCCACCCGTTGACCGAGGATCGTCTCGCCCGCATGACGAAGGAAGATCGCGCAGCCAGCGGCCCGCCGCTGCTGACGGATGCGGAGTGGCAGTCGCTGAAGGGAATTTGCGGCAGCGGGAAGATCTGATCGGCCCGGACGGACGGCCAAATTCGTCTGCCGCAGAGGAACAATTCTTCCGGGAGGGCTTATCCTTGCGAACAAGGATTGGGATCTTGCGCATGACTTACGGTCGCTTCGCCGCGATGATCGCTGCTTCCACCATCATCATGTTCGGCCTGATGTATCTTAACACTTTTGCAGTGGATCACGTCTGGTACAGCCAGACCCGAACATGGATGGCATTGCTGATGGGCGCCGTCATGGCTCTCGTGATGCTAGGTTTCATGTGGGAGATGTACGGGAACCGGGCGGCGAATATCGCCGTGATGGCCGCCAGCGTCTTGGTGTTCATGCTCTCGCTCTGGCTCGTCCGTAGCCAAGAGACCGTGACAGATGTCGCCTATATGAAGGCGATGATCCCCCATCACTCGATCGCCATCCTCACGAGCGAACGCGCGCACATCAGGGACCCGCGCGTTCGCAAGCTGGCCGACGGAATCATCGAAGCCCAGGTGAGGGAGATCGGTGAAATGGAGAAGCTGATCGCCGAGTTGAAGACAAACCCGGCGCCGACAGATGCAAAGGATCTGCCGGCGAGGCCGCCGACCTGACGCCGCAGGGAAGGGTGCCCGACGCGGCTTATCTCGTGCCGTAGGCGCGGTCGCCGGCATCGCCGAGGCCCGGCAAAATAAAGCCGTTCTCGTCGAGACCCTCGTCGATCGCGGCCGTCCAGATGGGGACATCAGGATGCAATCCGCGGAGACGTTCCAGGCCTTCCGGGGCGGCGATCAGGCATGCGAGGCGGATGTCCCTGGCGCCGCGCTCCTTCAGCCGGTCGATTGCGGCGACGGCCGTGTTGGCGGTGGCAACCACCGGCGTCACCACGATCGCAAGCCGCTCACTGAGATCGGACGGCGATTTGAAGAAATACTCGACGGCCGCAAAACTGTGCGGCTCGCGGTAGAGCCCGATATGGGCGACGCGCGCGGTCGGCACCAGATCCATCATGCCGTCGACGAAGGTCGTGCCGGCGCGCAGCATCGGCACGAACACCAGCTTCTTGCCCGCGATCTTGGCCGAGTGCATCGTCGCCAGCGGGGTCTCGATCACGGTATCGGTGAGCGGCAGATCGCGCGTCACCTCGTAGCACAGGAGCATGCCGATCTCCTTGATCAGCTCGCGGAACGACTTTGTCGAGATGGATTTGTCCCGCACCAGCGTCAGCTTGTGCTGCACCAGCGGATGATCGACGATCGTGACGCCTTCCATGATCGGATGCTCCTGAAATTCATCGATACGCAATGAATGTCGCTGCGGATGAATGGATTAGAAAACCGTCCCGTCGCTGATCACCTTGAGCGGCGGCGCGCCGTCGGACCGGCGCGCGAAGGCGATGGCTCGGCCAGCAGCCCAGGTGCCGCCTTCCAGAATGCTGGCGAGCGGCAGTGACTCCGGCGAGCGGCCGAGCTTTGCGCGAACCAATGCGGCAAGCCGATCCAAAAGCGCGACGGTGAGCGCACGCCATTCCACGATGAGTAACGAATCCACCGCATGCGCGCGCTCGGCATCAGCCGCATCGCGCAGCCGCAGCACCTCGTGATCGACGAACAGGCCGCCATTGCGATATTCGGCAAGCCCGGTCAAGCCGTCGATGTCGGTGACATTAAATCCGGCGCGCTGGAGCGGTTCGATCAGCGAATAGCTCAGCCATTGCGACAGCTTGTGCAGAGGCACGAGGCCCGTGGTCGCGTCGTCAGCCTTGATGGCCGGATGGCGCCAGCAATCGCCGAGCGGAATCCCCGTGAGCTCGAGTCGCGATGGCCAGATCGGCCCAAGCTGGTTGAGCACGGCGGACAGGATGGCGGGCGCGGGAAGCGCGCCGCCCTTGGCCTGCGCGGCGATGTGATCGAACAGGCCGCCCGGCCGCGGCGTGTCGTGCGAGCCGAACACGTCCGCTCGCTCCGCCACCAGCCGGCCCAGACGCCGCAGCAGATCGGTGCGCCCCTCAAGCCCGAGCAGCGGATTGGTGTCGCTCACCTGAAAGGCGGCTGTAAGCGCTGCGAGCGGCAGTTGCGCGAGCGCGTCCGCATCGACCCTGAAGGGCGCGCGGCCCTCGCCGGAAAACAGACCGCTGGCGAACATGTCGAGACTTGCGATCGCGAGCCCCTCCGATCGGCCGATGCCTTGTCCCGTCACGGCGTCGCGGTATCGCCAGACAGGGCCAGCGCCGGCATCGAGCAGCACGCTGACGATCGCGAGGTCGAACTCCGCGCGCGCCCGCGCTGCGCGATCGGGCCATGAGGCCGCGTCCGCAAACCGCGCCCAGCGGTCGACGCCGCCGAGCACGAAGTGCCGCCACCGCGCATGGAAGGGAATCTCCAGCGTTGGATAGGCTTTTCGCGTTACCGCCACCACGGCCTCCGCGACGCCGTCCATGCGATCGAGATCAATGGTGAAATGCGTGAGCCCGCCGTTCAAGCCGAGTTCGAGCATCTCGCCGGCCCGCGCGCGAACCGCCTTTGCGGTGAGCAGCGAGCATGCCTGCAGTTCTGAAGCGTCCGCCATCACGTATCAGTATTTTTCCAGCGAACGCCCGACCACACCGTTCACGTCCTTCTCGGGCGCGATGTCGGTCGAGTAGTAGCCGGCGGCCTTCTTCGCGGCCATCTCGACATAACCGTCAGCGGGAATAAGTTCCGGCGGGATGGGCACGCGCTCGACTATGTCGATGCCTTGCGAGGTCAGCGCGTCATATTTCATGTCGCTCATCGACAGGAAGCGGTCGATGCGCTTCAGGCCGAGCCAGTGAATGGTATCTGGCATCAATTGCTGGAAGCGCGCATCCTGGACGCCGGCGACGCATTCGGTGCGCTCGAAATAGGTCGCGGCCGCATCGCCCTCCTCCTGGCGCTTGCGCGCGTTGTAGACCAGGAATTTCGTGACCTCGCCAAGCGCGCGGCCTTCCTTGCGGTTGTAGATCACGAGCCCGAGGCCGCCCTCCTGGGCGCCGCGCGCGGATTCCTCGATGCCGTGGATGAGATAGGGACGGCAGGTGCAGATGTCGGAGCCGAACACGTCGGAGCCGTTGCACTCGTCATGCACGCGGCAGGTGATCTTGGTGCGATGGTCCGGCAGTTTTGTCACATCACCGAACATGTACACTGTGGTGCCGCCGATCGGCGGCAAAAACACCTTCAAGTCCGGCCGGGTCACGAGTTCGGGGAACATGCCGGCGGTCTGCTCGAACATCGTGCGCCGCAGTTCGGTCTCGTTGGTCGCGAAGCGTTGCGCAAGGCCCGGCAGATACCAGACCGGATCGATCGCGATCTTCACCACCGACACGCTGCCATTGGCGTGCACGACGTCGCCATCGGCGCGGAGGCGCTTTTTCGCCAGCGCTTCGCGGATCTCCGGCAGGTCGAGCCGCGCGCGCGTCACCGCGATGCTCGGCCTGATGTCGGACCCTTCGGCGATCTCCTTGCCGAAATTCTCCGCGACCAGATGCCCCCAGGGATCGAGTGCGACGATTTTTGCGGGATCGCTCCATTGCGGGAATGGCCCGATGGTCGCCGCCGGAAACGTGTTGGTGAGATCGGGTCTGCGAATCGGATCGAGCGCGCCGGCGGACACCGCGAGCGCCCGGTACATCGCATAGGAGCCGCCATGGCTGCCGATCACGTTGCGATCCCCAGCGCGCGACACCGTGCCGATGATCGGCCCGCGGGCGCGCGCGTCGGCGGCGCCCCAGTGGATCGGGAAGGCAGCCTTCCGGCCCGGCTCCGGATGGGAGGTCAGGCGGATGTGGTCGGTACGGTTCGCGCGGCTCATGACCAAACTCCCAAAAAGCCAACGGCCCGCCGCTCGGACGGGCCTGGCTCGGTCGCGTTGCCGGCTGCGGAGCGCCGGCGACGCAAGATCAATCCAACATATTGTAGCGGGCAGTCGCGACAGACAAGTTAATCGTGCGGCGCGGGCTGGGCCGTTCGCTGCCAAATTCCCGTCATCAGCGAGCCGGCAGGGCCTACGGAAGCGCACAGCGCCGCATCGGACGACCTCGCTATTCTGCCTGCGCGATCGACGTAAGAGACTGAAGTATTTATGTTTTTCATGTTTTCAAGGGGCGCGGCGTGTTTTGCCCGACGGGCGTCGAGTTTCTGGACAAATCGTGTCATCAGACCAATCGTATCGATCCGCCTTTGCCTTGGAGACCGCCATGCCTGCCGCCAGCTACGTCGACCCCCGCAACGGAAAGCTCTATCCGCTCGACCAGCCGCGCTGGTGCTCGGACGAGCGCACGCCGCTGCTGGTGACGTCGGGGGCGGGGATATCGCGCGAGGACATCGACAGAAGCACGCGCTCGCTCTGGCGCTATCGGGCGGCGTTGCCGGTCGAGATCGCCAAGCCGATCACGCTCGGTGAAGGCTGCACGCCGTTGGTCCAGCAGGATTGGGGCGAGCTGCGCCCGTTCTTCAAGCTCGAATGGTTCAACCCGACCGGCAGCTTCAAGGACCGTGGCTCGGCGGTGATGCTGTCCTTCCTGCGCCAGATCGGTGTCGACGCCATTCTGGAGGACTCTTCCGGCAATGGCGGCTCGTCGATGGCGGGGTTAGGTGCCGCCGGCGGCATGCGCGTGAAGATTTTGGCGCCGGCATCGACCTCGCCGGCCAAGATCGCGCAGGTCCGCGCCTATGGCGCCGCGGTGCAACTCGTCGAGGGCCCGCGCGAGGAATCGGAGGCCGAGGCCATCCGCCAGTCGCAGCTGACCTTCTATGCCAGTCACAATTGGCAACCCTTCTTCCTCGAAGGCACAAAATCGCTCGCCTATGAGATCTGGGAGGACCTCGGCTTTCGCGCGCCGGACAACGTCATCGTCCCGGTCGGCGCCGGCAGCTCCCTGCTCGGTTGCGCCTTCGGCTTCCGCGAGCTGCTCAAGACAGGCCAGATCGCAAAGCTGCCGCGGCTGTTCGCGGCGCAGCCACTCAATTGCTCGCCGATCGATGCGAGCTTCAGGGCCGGCGTCGACACGCCTGTCGCCCGCGAGGTCAGCAAGACCATCGCCGAAGGCACCGCGATCAAGGCTCCCCTGCGCCTGCGCGAGATCATCGGCGCCTTGCGCGAGAGCGGCGGCGGCACGGTTGCGCTCACCGAGGACGAGATCGTCGCCGCCCTGCGCCGTCTTGCGCGGCAAGGCCTGTTCGCCGAGCCGACCAGCGCAAGTGCCGCCGCGGCGCTGGACAAACTATCCGCCACCGGCGCCATCAAGGCGGGCGAAACCACGGTCGCGGTCCTCACCGGCACGGGCCTCAAGGCCGCAACCACAGTTGCCGATCTCGTGCAGTAGGACCGCGAGGATGCGAAGCTGTGCCGTCGCCATCGTGAGCTCGCGTTGAACCTTTGGCGCTCATCGTCAGCCTCATGAAAACTGACATCGAGCGAAGGGAGAGTTCCATGACCGCGCAAGACCCGTTTGCCGGTTTCAAGGCAGTCCAGAAGGAAGCCTGGTCGCTGTTCACGCCGATGGAAGTGTTCACGACACCGTCGGCCGCCAAGCTCGTGAACTTCGCCGGGGTCGCGACCGGCCAAAGGCTGCTGGACGTCGGCTGCGGCACCGGCGTTGCCGCGATCACGGCGGCGCGCCGCGGTGCGAAGGTCAGGGGCCTCGACCTGTCGCCCGTTTTGATCGAGCGCGCCCGCGAGCATGCGCAGCTGGCGAACCTCGATCTCGACTTCGCCGAAGGCGACGCGGAAAGCCTGCCCTATGGCGACAACGAGTTCGACGTGGTGCTCAGCCAGTTCGGCCACATGTTCGCGCCGCGTCCGGACGTCGCCATCGGCGAGATGCTGCGCGTGCTGAAGCCCGGCGGCACCATCGCCTTCTCCAGCTGGCCGCCGCATCTCTACGTCGGACGGATGTTCGCGCTGATCGGCCGCCACATGCCGCCGCCGGAGGGCGTGGCGTCACCGGTGTCGTGGGGTGATCCGAAGATCGTCGCCGAACGTCTCGCAGGAAAAGTGAAGGACATCTCCTTCGAGATGGACATCATGAATCCGTCCGCACTGAGCCCGCAGCATTTCCGTCGCACCATGGAAACGACGATCGGGCCTTTGATCAAGCTCCTCGCCCAGTACAAGGACGAGCCGGACAAGCTGCGGAGCTTCCGCGGCGAGTTCGAGGCGCTGATCTCCGAATATTTCGACGGAAGCAACAACGTGATGCGCCAGCAGTTCCTGATGACAAAGGCGAGGAAAGCGTGACTGCTTTGCCTTCTCCCCTTGTGGGAGAAGGCCTCACTCTTTCAGATCGTTCACGCGCTTCACCCAGGCGCGTACATCGATGAGCACCTCGGGCATCACCGCCCTGACCTCCTGCACGGTCATGCCCGGCTTGATGCGGGGATCGTAGAGCAGATTGAGGATGTACTGGTCGTAGACGTCGAAATAGCCCATCGAAACGTTGTCGTTGAACATCGTCCACGGCACGCTCGCGGTGTCGTTGATGGGCCCGAGCGATTGCAGCAGTTCCTCATAGGCGCAGTCGAGGAAGGTAAAATCGCCGTTGTCGACGGTGAGAATGACGTCGGAATGCTCGATCTCGAAATTGTCGTTCTTGCGAAAACCGGACAGGCATTGCGGATCGAGCGAGGTGCGGATCTCGCGCGCCTTCTCCGCGCCGTAGAAGCTCGAGATGGTGCGAAACAGATCGCGGTCGCGCACGAGCTTCACCCGCACATTGGCCGCCTCGCTGGTCCCGGTCATGGCGATGTCGAGATGCTCCACGTGCTTGCCGATGTCGGCCACGACTTTTGCGAGCTGCGCCTTGCGGTCCGCGCGGTCGCTGTCGGCGAACACGCGCACCGGACCGTCGAACTTGCGAATGCGGTCGACGCGGCCGGCAAGGTGGTATTCGGCGCCGAACGCCGTCTTCAGAAAGCCATCGACGATCTCGCCGTCGGTAAAGCTTTTCTTCTCGGCGCGCTGGCGCGAGGCGATCGCGGGCAGCTCGCCCGCGACGGCGATGGTAGCGGTGTCAGGGACGAACGCGGCGGTGGCGAGCGCCAGCAGGGCGATGCGAAAGCCGGACGAAGGCTGGGCCAATGCGCTCATTGCCAGATGACGCTGCCGTATTCGGAAGCGACGCACAAGACCGCATATTCACGCGGCCGCGGGTTCCCGCAGATGGCCGCCCGCTAGTTGTTGAGCACGACCACGGTGGTGCCGACGCCGACGCGGCCATAGAGGTCGCTGACGTCGTCATTGGTCATGCGGAAGCAGCCCGAGGAGACCGCCTGGCCGATCGTCTCCGGCTCGTTGGAGCCATGGATGCGGTAGAGCGTCGAGCCCAGATACATCGCGCGCGCGCCGAGCGGATTCTCGACGCCGCCCTTCATGTGACGCGGCAGGTCCGGCCGGCGGGCCAGCATCTGCGACGGCGGCGTCCAGTCCGGCCATTCCTTCTTGGCGGTGATCCTGTGCACTCCGCCCCAGCGGAAGCCGTCGCGGCCGACGCCGATGCCGTAGCGCAGCGCCTGGCCGTTCTGGAGCACCAGATAGAGCCGGCGCTCTGAGGTGTTCACCACGATCGTGCCGGGGGCGTAATTGCCGTTGTACATGACGGTGGTCCGAGGGACCGGGCTCGAGCCGCCGCGGAAGAAGTTCGGGCCGCCGCCCATGATGTCGCGCGAGTCGAATTCCTCGGCCAATGCGCCGCCGGCGGTGGCCGACAGCAGTGCGATGGCGGCAATCGGCGCGGCAAAAAACCGGATCATTGTTTCCCCCAGCAAAAAATCGATTCAACTGAAGTTACAGGCCATATTTGCGGGCTTTTCGCAAGCCACGGCCCCGTGAGGCCCGTCTTTGGAGAAAGGCCATGCTTAACGATTGGCGTTACCAAATCGGCAACCAGACCAGTTTGCCGAAAAACGTTAGCCAAACCGGCGCATCCCGACGCGGGGCAGGGCCGCAAGGCCTGCTATTGCTTTGACGGAGGCGGCGAACAATGATTGATCGAACGGATCTTTGGACATTGCCGGTTGCGGGAGCCTTGAAATGACGGGAGCCTTGGGATGAACGGTGCGGAAAGTCTGGTGCGGACGATGGTCAAGGGCGGGGTCGACGTCTGCTTCTCCAACCCCGGTACCTCCGAGATGCATTTTGTCGCAGCGCTCGACCGGGTGCCCGGCATGCGCTGCGTGCTCGGCCTGTTCGAAGGCGTGGTGACCGGTGCTGCCGACGGCTATTTCCGCATGAAGGGCCAGCCTGCCTCGACGCTGCTGCATCTCGGTCCCGGCCTCGCCAACGGCCTTGCCAATCTGCACAACGCCAAGAAGGCGAATTCCGGCATCGTCAACATCGTCGGCCAGCACGCCGTTTACCACATCGGCTACAACGCGCCGCTGACCTCCGACATCGAGGGCCTGGCCCGGCCGATGTCGTCCTGGGTCCGCACCTCGCCGAACGCCAAATCGGTCGCCGCCGACGGGGCCGCAGCGATTGCCGCCGCGAAAAGCGCGCCGCCGCAGATCGCGACCCTGATCCTGCCGGCCGACACCGCCTGGAACGAGGCCGACGGCATCGCCGAGGTTCCCGCCGAGCAGCAGCGCGCGAGCTATTCGCCGCAGGCGGTCGAGCAGGCCGCAAAAATCCTGCATGGCGACGGCGAGGGCACGCTGCTGCTGATGACCGGCAGTGCGCTGAGCGAGCAGGGCCTGGCGCTGGCCGAGCGCATCGCCGCCAAGACCGGCTGCACCGTGATGGGCCCGACCTTCCGTCCGAGGATGGCGCGCGGCCGCGGCCGCTTCTCGATCGACCGCATCCATTACGTGATCGACAACGCGCTCTCGATGCTGGCGAAGTTCCGCCACATCGTGCTGGTCGAGTCCGACGATCCCGTGGCCTTCTTCGCCTATCCGAACAAGCCGAGCATCCTCAAGCCCGAGGGCTGCGACGTGCATCGCATGACCTCCTGGGGTGAGAATTCGGTCGCAGCGCTCGAGGCGCTTGCGGGCGCGGTGAAGGCCAGCGCCAAGGACGTCAAGCCGCAGGCCCTGGCTGAACTGCTCAAGCCGACCGGCGCGCTGACCCACGCCTCGATCGCGCAGGCAATTGCGTACGCGATCCCCGAGAACGCGATCATGGTCGACGAATCGCTCACCACCGGCCGCGCCTTCTTCCCGCCGACGGCGGCCGCCGCGCCGCACGATTGGCTCCAGAACATGGGCGGCTCGATCGGCTTCTCGACCCCGCTCTCGATCGGTGCCGCGATCGCCTGTCCGGACCGCAAGGTGATCTGCATGGTCGGCGACGGCAGCGCGATGTACACGATCCAGTCGCTGTGGACGCAGGCGAGAGAGAACCTCAACATCGTTACCATCGTGTTCGCCAACCGCATCTACCAGATCCTGCGCGGCGAGTTCGACAATGTCGGCGCCGGCGAGCCCGGCCAGCGCGCCAACGACATGCTCCGGCTCGACCGTCCGACGCTCGATTTCGTGGCGCTGGCCAAGGGCATGGGCGTGCCCGGCCGCGCCGTCACCAACGCCGACGAGTTCAACAAGGCGCTGGCCGAAGCCGTCGCCGAGCCCGGGCCGCGGCTGATCGAAGTCCAGATGTAGGGACTGGTCGATCGCGCCGCGAATTCCGGCCCTCATCCTGAGGAGCCCGCGTTACGCGGGCGTCTCGAAGGATGGTGACAGGCGGGATACGGGCCTTCATGGTTCGAGACGCGCGTTCCGCGCTCCTCACCATGAGGGTCTGGTGACGGCGCATCGGAATGCGCGCGAGGGCCCGGAGGCACGATGCAGACCGAGCTGAACAAGGTGATCGCGGCGCTCCGGGACTTCTACGCGCACGAAGCATTCCTGTTCGAGAAGGACATCGGCGAGCGTGCGATCACGCACCGCTTCGCCGTGCATCTGGAGAAGCAATTCTCCGGCTGGTCGGTCGACTGCAACTACGACCGGCTCGGCGAGCGCACGCTGCATCTGCCGCACGGCACCATCATCTCCACCGATGATCATCTGGGCAAGTCGATCTATCCCGATGTCGTCGTGCATCAGCGCGAGATCCCGAACAACCTCCTCACCGTCGAGATACGCAAGGCGAGCAATCACACCTCGCTCGAGCACGACCGGCACAAGCTGATGGCGCTGACCGATGCGCATGTCTGGTTCGCCTATTGGATCGGCGTGCTGCTGGTGCTGGACAGGCACCATGTGACGGTTTCGGAGGTGTATGTCAGCGGCGTCATCGATCAGCCGCTGTCGCGCTGGTTCGCGACCCGGCTCGCGGAGATCGGACTCGGAGCCGCGCATTAGGGCGAAGCGGAACTCGTCCCACTTGCCCAACAAGAATCCGGCGTTAACCACGGCTAACGGTTCCAGCCGGAGCGAAATCGTTTCGAGGTTTCTTAAATCTTGCCGGGTACCTCTCTTGGGCATGGTGACCTGGGGAAAGATATGAGCAAGCGAGCCAAACGTGGAAAGGCGAAGACGTTCGCGCTACCGATGGCCGCGAGAGTCGCAGTTGGCGTCGTAGCCGTCGCCGCGGTGGGGTACGGCTGGCTGTCTCGGCCGGCGAGCGTGCAGCCGATAGGGAAGCCGTCAGCGCACCAAGCCATGGCATCGTCAACCCCGGTCTACGTGGCAACGCCAGTTCATGCATCGGCGCCGGCTCCGGCTCCGATTCCGGCCCCGATCCCTGCGCCTCTGGTCGAGCCACCAAAAGCCGCTGACGGTCCCGGGGCATTGGTTCGGCAGGTGGTTGATTACGCCAGCCGCCAGACGCCGGGCACCGTGATCATCGATACCAAGAACACATTCCTCTATTTCGTTCTGAACGACGCGCAAGCACTGCGCTACGGCATCGGTGTCGGCCGCGAAGGTTTCACATGGTCCGGTGAGCAGACCGTAGCCCGCAAGGCGGAATGGCCGGATTGGCATCCGCCGACGGAGATGATCGGACGTCAGCCCTATCTGCCGCGCTTCATGGCCGGCGGTCCCGGCAATCCGCTCGGCGCCCGCGCGATGTATCTCGGCGAGACCGAATATCGCATTCACGGCACCAACAACCCCGATACGATCGGGAAGAAGGTGTCGTCCGGCTGCATCCGGCTGACCAATGACGACGTCGTGGACCTCTACGAGCGGGTGAAAGTCGGCGCGAAAGTGATCGTGCTTCCGGCAAATGCTGCCCGCCGGCCATTCCAGCCGGCGCCGGCCGACGCCGCTTTCCGATTGCCGGACCCGGCATCGCTGCCGAAACGGCTCTCGGCAGCCAACGCGCAGACGCCGTCATCCGGACCGAAGATCGCCGAGGTTCAGTAGCTCAATCCTCGGTCTGCAATTGAGGACAAGAAGGCCATTCAAGTCGTCGCTTTCAAGTCAGCTTCTGAGGCATGGCAGATGCTACATCTCGGAAGGGCCTGAGCAAGTGCCTCGTCCTTCGAGACGACCGCTTTGCGGTCTCCTCAGGATGAGGCTGAGCGGCAGCTTTGCCGGTCGAAATGTTGCCACGCACTCCGTCCTTATCCTGAGGGCCGCCGTAGGCGGGCGTCTCGAAGGATGCGCCGCGGGTAAGCTGCCCGCCACGTTTTTCTTCATATGCGATAGCCCTCCCGTCGGGACCGGGTGGCAAAAGGGCCGCTCGCATGACACGAGCGGCCCTTGTATCATCGATCGTCACGCGCTCAGTGCAGCGGATCGCCTTGGCCGAGAGCGTAGGCGACGATATCCTTCAGCGCGAAGCCGGGGCCGGTCACCGGCGTCCATTGCGGATCGAGCGACAGCACGGAGGAGTGGTCGCCGAACATCATGCCGAGGAAGACTTCGGCGACGATGCGACCGCCCACGGGGCCGAGCTGCGGCGTCTTGACGGTGCCGGGCCCTCCGGTGACGGGGATCGGGACGTCGGCCTGCGAGTGCCGCGCCTCGGCCAGGATGTAGGCCCAGAGCGGACAATTGCCGGCAAATACGCCGTTCGCGATGGTCGCGATCTTGGTTTGCGGGTCGCCCGGCCCTGCCTCGTCGACGGCCTTGCCAATGATGATCTTGTCGTCGGTCAGCGGCGTCAGTTGCATCGCCCTGGCGACGTCCTGGCCGGACGGCAGTCCGAGCCGCCAGCTGCGTTCGAGATTGCGCAGCGCCAGCGACGACGGATTAGAGGCGACTTCCGGCGGCAGCTTGCGGAGCGGATCGACCAGCGAGGTATCGATGCGATAGGCGAACTGAAGCCGCCGCTTGTTGTCGGGACTGGTGTCGTCGTTCTCGTCACCAAAAGCGCGCATGTCGAGGTCGATGAAGCGACCCCAGTCGATGGCGCGTCCCGGGCCCATCGCGCGGAAGCCGGTCAGTGCGTTCTTGTCGGGATTGTTGGGGTCCGGGAAGATCTGCAGCAGCATGTTGTCCGCGTCGTTCAGCCGGTAGCCCGGACGGATCATGGAGTGCCCGAGCCGGTAGGCCGCGACCGAGAACTCGACCGGCATGAACGGATAGGTCTTCCAGTGGTAGTGGGCGAGCTTGCTGCGGTCGTATCTGCCCCCGGTCTTCAGCGCGTCGAGCACGCTGGCGTGGACGATGCGCGGCAGGAAGTCGTTCAGAACCACGTATTGATAGTGGAAGCGGACGCGCCGCTGCACGTCCTCGAACGACAGGCTGTCGTTATCGTCGACCATGCGGTTGTGAAAGCGCAGCATCAAGGCCTGGAACTGCGAGACGATGGTGTTCTCGTCATTGCGGGGATCGCCGATCAGCGCACGACCCTTGAAGCGGGGCAGGTCGATGGCATCCGGCACCCCGGCGCCGCTCAACGTCTCGCCGAGGCGGAACTTGATGCCGTCATACATATAGGGTTGGTCGTTCGGACCGCGGCCATAAAGATTGTCCAGGTCCAGCGACGGCGTGCGGAAGTCGACGAGCCCGTCAGGATCCTGCTGTTTGGTCAGCGAGCTTACCGGATCGAAGGTAATGTCGTGGTCGATGAACTGTCCGAAATAGGTGTAGAGCGCGGGAATGCCGCTCTCCTCCGCGTCCGGCCCGTTCTTCGGTACGTCGAAGCTGGCGACCATCTTGTCGGCCAGGGCCGACAGGTTTGCGACATTGTCGGCATCATTCTGGCCGAACGTCGCGGCTTTGATGCGGAACATGCGGCCGAAGCGGCCTTGGGAAAGCGGTGAACGCGTTGCGTTCAGTCCGCGCGGAACAATTGCGTGGCGGCTGCTCATTTGAAAAACCTCCCTGAAAAGTCACGACGGTGCCAATAAAGCTAAAGTTGTTTTCAGCATAATATGCAGTTCAGGCTAGATCAGGGGACGCGACGCCACAAGCGAACTGCTTCACACAACGCGCGGCATCGTGCTGTTTTGGAGGAGGGCATTGCGAACAAGCTGCGGGCGCGCCTTGCAGATTTTCCCGGAAGGATGACGGATAACATTCTCGTCATCGACCGGCGCGAGCAGTTCGTGCCGTGTCAATTCGCCGGACCGTCGGCGAAGCGGCAAGTTTAAGGAAGAAGTCTTCACCTAAAAATCGTGGCGGCGTGCGCGTCATGCGCGCGCACGCCGCCACGTCGTCAGTAGTCGCGCTGCTGCGAGAACGCGTAGCGCGGATTGACGCCGCAATAAGCCGACGTGCCGGAGGCGGTGGCGAGGCACTGCTGATAGCTCGAGAACTGGCAGTTGCCGGGGAAGCCCCACATGCGCCCCTGCAGGCAATATCGATCGTTCGCAGGATGTGCCTGGGCGGCCGGAGATGCTACGGCCATCAGGGCCGCGAGCGATGCGAGAGTGAGGATGGTGCGACGCATTTCAGTCTCCTTCGAGAGCGGGTGGATAGGACGATCAGCCAAGTTCTATGCTTCAGGATCTCGCCTCAAGAGCTCGTCTGATGCATGGTCTTGCCTGTCTTGGTGTCGGCGGAATGGCTTGCGTTCGCGACGAGGTACATCATGACGCAGCCGGCAGCCGGCAATGTGATCTCGGCCACAGTTCACGATGGGGTTCCGGCCTATCGTGAGCAGACTTCACGTGGACAGGCTTCACGTGACTAGAGTTGCACGCGTCGTTCCCGGAGAACTACGCTTGTCTCATTCGGATCAGGTATTTTGGAGGTACTAATGCAAAGGTCATACTTGCTGGCTGCGACAGCAGCGCTGGCGCTTCTCATTCAAACATCGTTCGCGCAGGCCCAGGGCGCACCAGCCGCCGGCGGAGCCGCAGCGCCTGCGACGACAACCACCGCGCCAACAGCGACGACGACAGCGCCGGCTGTCACCAACGACGCTTCCAGCCAGCCGACCGACTCCAAGAAGAGCGCGTCGAAGAAGCCGGCGAAGAAGAAGATGACGCGGCAGCAGGAGATCGATCACTCGGTCGACAGCGGCACTGTGCCCGCGCGCTACCGCAGCTCGGTGCCCAAGCAGTACCAGCAATATGTTCCGTTCGATAAGCAGTAGCGGATCGCAGGCGGCGCGTCGTGATCAGGCGTTGCGCCGCCGGTGCCATCGCGTGACGGCTTTTAAGATAGCGCCTTGGCCGGGCGGAATCCTGCCATACATCCCCGGTGGCGGTCGGCGCGAGCGGTGCTAGAGTAGGCCGAAGCTTGGGGGGAGTAATGAGCGACGACGTGAAGGATGCTGGCCTTGTGGCCATGATCAGCAGCATCCTGGGAGGCAGCAAGCGCGCAGACCTCGTTGCTCCGCCGCCGCTCTTCGATGTTCCGCCGATAGCGCCCGCGAACGGATTTGAGCCGGTCGAGCCGCCCATCGCCGATGCAGCGCCGGCCACGCCCAAGAACACGTCCGACGCCGCGCCGGCTGTCACCAAGCCGGTCGAGCCGCCAGCGAAGATCGCCACGACGCCTGATGGCAAGCAATTGCTCCCTGCTGAAGCGATCGCCGATCTCGTGCTGAGCGAGCTGCGCAAGATGGAGAATTTTCCGGCGACGGGTGCGTCCGTCACGGTCTACGGTTACAGGCACTGGAACGCGATGATCACCTTCGCGCCGTTCTCGACCAGTTTTCAGAATGCAACGCGGTTCCGCCAGACCATGCCGGACCTCGTCTTCAAGCTGCGCCGTTTCGTCGAACTTGAGATATGATCCGGAAATCTCCGGGCGCGTTCCTTAACGCGAGCGACACCGGGTTTGTTCGGACTGAATTTCGCTCAGCACGCAGTCAGAACTAACCGTCTGCCAGGCGTTCGCCGCCGGGCGGTAAGGACGTACGCTTCTTCGTGACGAGATCGATGAACCTGCCAAACGTGGTGGTGCAAAAATCCACGAGCGGATCTAGCTTGACCAGATGCTTGCGGAATCCGAGGAACGGCTTTTCAACGCATGTCCACGAAAACAGAGCGAACAGCAGGCAAAGCGGAATGGTTGCCAACAGATTTGTCCACCATTGCTTTGCCCCAAGGTGAACCACCAACTGCTGTATCGTAAAGCTGTACAGGAAGACGCCATAGCTCAGATCGCCAATTTTGACGATCAGGAGGCGCTTCGGATCAGTGAGCCCCAAATATGCCGTGACATACGCGATGAACGGAAGGGCCAGGTAGTCACAGGCAGTGGATTGCCGCCAAAGAAGGGCGACTGACGCGAGCGCGCAAATCGCGAAGGCCCAGCTGCTCCAGACCAGCTTGTCCTTGAAGCGGTAGATCATGACGCCGTAGAAGAATGTCATGACGAGTTGACGTCCGGTGAGAACGCCATGAACGCCGACAATCGGCGGAGAGATGATATTTTTCGCAACGAACGCCAAATTCAGGCCGGCAACGAGCAGCAGCAGAACATATCTGTATCTGACCGCGCCGATCAGGGTCATGACGCTGAGCGCGATGTAGCACTCGAGCTCGAATGGCACTGTCCAGAGTTGGCCGTTCACGATCTGCGGAAATGGATTGCTATCGAAGGCGCCCGGAAGCTTGAACTGGACGTGACCGACAATGTTGAAAAAGTATCTGAAGAAGAGTGGATCGGAGAAATAATCCTTCCAAGCCAGGCTCGTGACCGCGGGACCGACCAAGAGAGCCGACAGCAAGATCTCGGCAGATAGCGCCGGAAAAATCCGCAGCACGCGCAATGCCAGGAATTCCGCCAGATTCCTTGATCGTTCCAGGCTTCCCGCGACGAGGAAGCCGCTCAACGCGAAAAAACAGGGCAGGATCAGCGCGATAAGCGGATGAAAAACGCCGGAAACAAATTCGTCCTCGGCGTCCAGCCCATAGGTCGTGAGAAGGGTGTGATAGACAACCACCCCGAACGCGAGAAGGATGCGCAGATAATCGAAGCCGCTGGAACGCCCGTTAACCTCGTCGATACGAGCCGCAATCGTCACGCCAGACATCAAAACCTACCGAAATTCAGCACAAAAGCACAGAAATATTGCATTGCAATATGAAACAATGGAACCAGGAAGGCAAGCCGGTTTTTTGAACGCCAATTGCACGACCGGGCGTCAAATTCTGAGCGTTATGCTGTGGCAGAACGACGGGATTGCCCCGGTTTCTCGCGCTCATTAATCGCTTCGGTTGCTGGAAACCGAGGGACAAAGCCTTCACTCGATACAGTTCGATGGGATATCAGTTGAGCGTCGCCTTTACCAAAGAAGAGAGCGCAGAGACCGCCGCCGAGACGCTGTTGCCCGATCGGCCGGTCTCGCCTCATCCCAACCTCGTGACGGAAGCAGGCTTGCAGGCGTTGCAGACGCAGCTTCAAGCCGCGCGCGAGGCCTATGAAGCCGCGCAACGAATCGAGGACGTCAACGAAAAGCGCCGGCAGTCGGCGGTGCCCTTGCGGGACGCCCGCTATCTGACGGAAAGACTGCGCACGGCGCAGGTCATTGCCACCCC
Source organism: Bradyrhizobium sp. 21 (assembly GCF_023073335.1). Lineage (GTDB taxonomy): Bacteria > Pseudomonadota > Alphaproteobacteria > Rhizobiales > Xanthobacteraceae > Bradyrhizobium. Next base: position 31,483 of record NZ_JADPJG010000004.1, on the reverse strand, counting down.
CGCCTCGACCGATATCGTCGCCTTCGGCAGCACGGTGACCTTCAGCCGCGCCGACGGCCGCGTGCAGACCTATCGCATCGTCGGTGAGGACGAAGCCGATCCGAAGGAGGGCTCGATTTCGTTCGTAGCACCAGTCGCGAAGTCGCTGATGGGAAAAGCGGTTGGCGACGTCGTGGGCTCAGGTGCGCAGGAGATCGAGATTCTCTCGATCACGTCGGGCTGATATCGATGATCCCCGCTGTGTCCGCGAAGCAAAGCCCCGTTGGATGAGAGGGTTTCTGTCGGGAGCCTTGCCGTTTTACGCGCTGGCCGGATTGGCCATGTGCATGTACATCGTCTTGTACAAGACTGATCTCTTCGACTTGAACGCCATCGTCCAGGGTGCGACCGGTTCACCATGGTTTCCGGTCTTCATGTTCGTCTGCGTGCTCCTGGAGTCGGTCTTCCCGTATTTTGGCTATTTTCCCGGAACCGCCCTCATCCTGATGTCCGTGGCGCTCAATCCGAAACCTGCGGATGTCTCTGTTTTCATGATGGCGTGGCTGGCCATCATTGTGGGCGCCGTCCTGAGTTATGGACAGGCTCGTTTTTTCAGACCGTTGTTGCAGCGGGTTGCCTCTAAAGCGGGACTGAGCCGATGTGAGTCCTTCCTCGACGCCTACGGTCCTTACGCGCGAATTGCCTTGTTCGTTCATCCCAACGCTTGCGCGATGTATTTCACGGCACTCGGACTTCTCGGCCGCAACCTGGCGCGAGAGCTCGCCTATCTCAGCGTGGGTGCAGCGGCCGCTGTGGGCATTCTGTTCGTCGTCGCGACCAGACTGGTGTCCTCCGTAGGCGCCACCGACGATGGGCAGTTGCAGGTGCTGCTTGCGGCAGGGCTGGTCGCCATCGGGACTCTCGTCGGTCTCTACGCGGCATGGCGGCGGGATTGATCTCGTTCGCGGCGCCGCTCGCGAGGTCTCTGATGGTGGAAGGCCGTTGGAGATGTCGCAGCCTCTGGCGCGCAGAACGCGATTACGGCAACCGGACCTTGGCCAAGCCAAGTGCCTTCGCTGATCTGACGAAGCGCTGATCAAACGTCAGGAAGGCATCGCAGGAAGCAGCTCGCCCAAGTGGAGTGCGTCGGCAAAATCCACGCCATCGGCCATTCGATCCAGAGCAAACGCGATCAGCCCGGAATCTTCGGACACGACGTTTGCAAGCCCACCGGAGCGCTTTGCACACGCGTTTGGCGTCAAAGCCATCAAGTCGGCCTCCTGTTTCGGGCAGGCGCGAAGCAGCCTTCAATCATTGCAGATGATCGCATCCTGCCCCTGTTTTGCCCGACGGGTCAAATTCAGTTCGGAAAATGCGTAACCCATTGTTTTCGCTCGCCCCGGCTACTGTGCATGGGGTTGTTTTTCGATTTTTAATCGGACGGGTCCGGACAGCCGTCCGCCGTGGCTGCATCCCGTGCGTTCCCTGTCGTCGCACTTCGGCATCCGCGAGGTGCCGGCCCTTCGACGGCCATCCGGAGGGCGTGGCGCGGGAGACGAGACCGGAAAAGTTGCCGCACCTTTGCCTTGTGGCAGACGGTGCGGAAGTCAGATCGTGGAAGACGACCGGGGCCGATCCAATTGCGGCGCCTGGCCTCTTCTTCCAAAATGGAGTTGCATCTGGGCGATGTCGACGTCGACACGCACGGACCCAGAGCCATATCGCCTGAGACGGCCACGGCTTGGGATAGTCTCAATCAGCGTATCAATGTCGAAACGGGCACTATGCGGAAGTGGCACGGCTGCGCGGATGGCCCGGGGCCAACCCAGCCGTCTCATGCGACGTTGTGGAAGCCGCTAGCGTGCGCGCGACCATTCGCCTCCCTTTTTGTCCAGTGTTACCCGGGTGCAGAAGCCGAACGCGATGTCTGTGGGGATGCCGCCTAGGAGATGGTGGCACATCGCTGAAAGGAAGATGGCGTGGCTGACCAGGACTACCTCGTCGAATGGCTCCGCGTCGGCGGCCACTTGCCTGACGCGGACGATCAGATCGCCTATCGCTTCGCCGCCAACCGACCTGAAATCGATCGGGCTGTCGCGCCCAGGAGCTGGCAAGAATAGTTCGGGATAGAGACGCGCGGCTTCCGGCACACTGAGGCCTTCGATCCTTCCATAGTCGATTTCCATTGCGTTGCTAATCCTCCGGATGTTGGCCCGGGGAAACGCCAGCGCGGCGGTCTCGCTGGCCCGCCGTGCGGTACTCGCGAAGACCTGCACGTTCGGGAGTTCCGGCATGGATTGTCCGAGCTGCATAGCCTGCGTGCGGCCTTCCGCGGACAATGGCGGGTCAGTACGTCCGATGTAGCGCGCCGAACCTGGACAATAGCCCTCGTAGATGGCGTGACGAATGAGATGCATCCGCAGCATGAGGAGCGAACCTATTTCATCGAGAAAGGAGCGACCTTTCCGCCATGCAGGAGATTGACCGTGAATTCGAGGTCGTCGGTCAGGACTCTCTCGCGCAACCGCGGCGATTTTTCGTAAAGCGCATCCCTGACTTGGGTTGCGATGAGATCCGCACGATCCCTGTGGAGCCATGGCGAATAGCGCAGGCCAACATCGATGCGGATCTTGTCGATCAGGCCGTGCGCATCCTTATGAACATCCAAATTATAATGGTGCTTGCCTGCAAACTCCATCGCCGCGTCCGATGCGACGCCTGCGAAGCGCGGCGTCGCGGCGACGTCCGGAAGGGATTCGAGGATGTCGTGAAGATCCGCGGACAGCACCAGCGGACTCACGGTGCTGCACCTGCTCTCGATTGCCGACCGCCTCTCTCGGCCGAGCAGGCGTATCGCAAAATCGTCGCCGGCGCTCCTCCCCGCGACGATCTCGGCGAGGTCGCCCGTGTAGTACCGAACCATCGGCATCATCTGTGAGAACGGAAACAAGCTCGTGAGGACCAGCACACCAATTCCCGCAGCAACGGGCTGAAGCGTCACGGGATTTACCAATTCCGGAATGATCTCCACGTCGAAGATCCAGGGACCGCCGGGATAGGCCTGGACTGCGCCTCCAAATATCTCTGACAAGCTGTAGCGATCGATCACCGTCGCGTTCCACAGGTTGCCGAGCAGCGACTTGGTGCGGGTCGAAGTGTACCCGCCCGTCAATATCAGCGTCTTGACCGAGAAACAGGAGGGATCGATGCCTTCGTCCATCAAGAAGGCCGTCAGCGCGCGAATCAGAATATCCCCGCCGACGATAGCGGAGACACGTTCCTCAACCCCGGGAAACCGATACGTGCTTTCGAGCAGGTTCCTTGCCTGAACTGCCTGGGTGCGATCATACACACCCGCGCTAAGAACATACGCGACGCCCGGAATCGGAGTTCCTGCGCCATGGTAGGCGCTGGTCAACGTTAAGTGGAGCGGGCGTTTGGAGCGCGTGATTCCCGGATGCCCCATGGCACGCGCATTGTAGAATTCGCTGATGAAGGCTGCTTCCGCGTAGCTGCGAAAGAGTGGAAGGAACGTGCCAGTTGTGCCGGTCGTATACTGCACATAGGCAGGTGGGCCGGCATCGCAAAGGAAGTCCGAATGCTCGGCGATAATCTCGTCCCGACGCAAGATCGGCAGCCGCTGCAGATCGCAGAGGCCGCCGAATTGGGAAATGGCTGAAAATCTCCGGCGGTAGAATGCAGAGTGCTCGACGCACCATTGAAACGTGTCGCGCAAAAGCGCGTCACGAAAGTTCGAAATGGAAGAGGATTGACGCTCGCTCACCCAGGCACCGTGAGAGGATCAGGGAACACCTCCGGCCTTCGGCCGGAAGGTGTCACCAATATACCGCGCAGTCTAGATTTGCTTCAGGAATGAGCCGATTGCTTCAGTTGCTTCCGAAGCCTCGGCAAAGGTCGCTTCCGCAACGGCAGCCTCGGCTCCAATTGCTTCGGCGGCTTCGATAGCGATCGACTCTGCAAATGCAAATTCACTCGCCTTGGCGCCGGCGGTTTCGGCGGCCTTCATGTCGCCAGCCTCTATCGCCAACGCTTCGGCTGCGGCAGCTTCGCCCGCTTCGACCGCGGCAGTCTCTCCCACCGCGATCTCGCGGTCGATCAAGGTTCTTGCCTCCGCGACGAAAGCTTCCGCACCTTCGGCAGCGCTAAGCTGTTGCGCGGTTTCGATGATGATCGCTTGAAGATTTTCGTGCCTCTCTTTTGCCGCCTTGGCATAGAGTTCGGCCAGGTCGTTCATTCCGATCTTGTCTGCCATCGAAGGTCTCCATCAAGAGCGAATGATTGAGCAAAAACGCGCTCGGTTGTGATGTGCTCCTATTACTACCTGATGTAAACGTCCGCCAAATGGCCACCGCAAATTTTCATGGCTTGGACGGGCCTCTGTTCCGAAGGTCGCCAGCCATCAACGTGCCGCACGTGGCTTCCCGAAACATGGGGCTGCACTTTAGGTCGAAAACGCCGCGTCAAAGCAGGCTGCGTGCGTGCTTGGCTGCCCCTCGCGCAACGAGCGCTTCACTTTCACTCGACATCTCGATGACGCATGCATCCCATAGCTGTGGAAGCGAGCGAATCCTGGTGGCTTCGAGTGCGCTGTCGAGATATCCGGGAAAGCGAAACGTGCCGCCCCCCAGGATGATCCGGTCCGGGTTGAGAATATTGATCAGCGTAGCAAGGCCGAAACCAAGCGCTCTGCCGGCGCGCTCGATCTTGGTCCGGTCGGACTGGGTAACGCGATCGGGACCGAACGGCGTACCAGCGGTTTCGATTCCGAGTTCACAAAGGAGTGGCCCTCCGGCGGCAACACTGTCGAGCGTGACAAGCGGTCCCTCTGGAGACGTCGGAACGCTGCCGAGCTCACCGGCCCAACCGCGCGCTCCGCGAAAAATACGCCCTTCAATCTGGAGAGCGACACCGATTCCGGTGCCGACCATCACCATCGCTGCAGTGGATCCTTGAGGAAGACCGGTCGCAGCTTCCACGAGCGCTGCTTCGGCATCGTTTAGGACGACTATCGGACATTTGAAGGCAACCGATCTGGCGGGACTCCAGCCGGATAGCTTCGGCAAGACGTCGGAAACGACGATTCTGCCGTCTTGAACAAGCCCCGGCACGGCAATGCCGATCGCCACCGGCGGATTGGGCAGCTGACCGATAACATCATTGATAACCCCGGCGAGGTCTTCGCTGGATGTCCCCAATGTGGTTGGTCCACTGAACTTGACGCAGATGTCACCGGACGGCGAAATGACGCAAATAAGTATCTTGCTGCCGCCGATGTCGATGCCGATCATCGGTCCGCTCATTGACCCAGCCCTGCTCTTGTACAACCGGCGTAACTATTGCGACAAGGATTCTATCAGTCAACAAATTCGAGTCGGACAACCCGGGCTGGCCCGGCTAGCTTTCCAGCTCCCTCCCGTCGGATTTCTTCTGAAATAGGCGTGAAAGCACCACCCGTCCGAACATGATCTGCTTGGACTCGTCATCGAGATCGTCATTCAGCGCGAGGAGCATCAGGTCTTCCGCCAGGTAGATATGGGACAGAATCACCGCGCCGATCATGATCGGCCAGCTCAATCCCGTCTCGAATATGTAGATCATGAAGACCCACACGACGAACGTTCCGAGCTTTCCGAGATAGGAGTATCCGCTGATATTGCGGCGGCGCCTGATGAGCACGAGCACGCAGGCCGAAATGGGATAGCTGCAGAACAGTGCGAAATGGCCGGCGTGTTCGCTGACCGCTTTCGGATCCAGCCAATAGAGCCACACCGGCGCGGATATCAGCATGACGACGTCAGGTGCAGCGGTAAGTCGCGCCTCGCTCGTCTCCCTTCGCCCGTCACGTCGGGAAATGAATCCGGTCAGAAGGCCCAAGGCGAGGCACGCCGCCGCCACGGCCCCGGCGGAGGCCATCAGCCCGTTGTGAGCGAGAAGCCATACCAGAGCGAGCAGGAACAGCCGCACATACGTTGCCACGTTCGCGGCGCGCAGAAGTCCTGTCGATCGAGGCGATATGACGGTCATCGGCTGCTCTCCGCGTAGCCTTCGGCCTCGCATACGCCTGGGGATGCGAGCAGCAAGCGATAGACCTCCACAATCCTGCTGGCCTCGGCGTCGAGGCTGAATTTTGAGACGACATGCGTTCTTCCCCGGGCTCCCATGGCTGCCCGTGCAACGGGGTCTTGCATGAGCGTTTCGATTGCCGAGCCGAGCGCCTGCGCGTCGCCTGCGGGCACCAAAATCCCGAGGCTGCCGTTCTCTATGACGATCTCCGCCGCGCCGGCTCTCGAAGCCACCACTGCGGCACCTGCCGCCATCGCCTCGATCAGGGTTATCCCGAATCCGTCGTTCCGTGAGGTGAAGGCAAATATCACAATTCTCTGATACCAGCGCCGAACTTCCTCGGTGGAGAGATTGCCGCAAAGAACGATGCGTGACTGGAGATGCGCGTCCGCTATCCGCGCCTTGAGCTCGGCCGCGAATCCGGCTTCATCGGCTGCAATCGCGCCGACAACGACGGCGCTGAACTCGGGGTAGCGCGGCAGAAGGCTGCACATGGCATCCACGAAGATGTCGGTGCCTTTTTGCTTTCGTACGCGCCCAAAGCAGCCGATCGCGTAGCGACCCGGCAGACCTGTCTCCGCGTAGGCAACGGCGCGATCGTCGGCCGGCTTGTAATTCTCCGGATCCACGCCATGATGAATCACTGTACACTGTCGGGCGAGGTACGATGCCGATATCTGGCTGGTAGATATGACGGCATCCATGCGCGAAATGAGCCAGCGGGTCATCCTGCTATGTTTTCGCTGCGCGGCCGAGGTAAAGACCAGTCTGAGTGGCCAACCCAGCGATTTCAAGAGCACACCGACGATCATGTCGTTGTTGCGCCGGGCGTGCCAAACGACGAGCCCGCGTTTGGCCCGAAGCCTGAGGAGGGCTGCGAGGCCTAGCCGGCTGGCACCAGCCGGGGCGTCCGGCCCGAACCAAGCGGTGTTGATCATGCGGCCGATGATCGGCAGCAACGCCTGGCTCGTTGCTGTCACCCCGGAGTAGTGCCAGTGCAAGTTGGGCACGATGACCTGCGGTTCTGTGCAGCGGGGCTCTCTCATGGCGGTGCGGCGCCAGGAGAAGGCATGGCGCCATCGCGAGAGGCATTCGGCTGGAGAGCGGGGCGAAGTGACATGTCTGTCGTCATTTCAAGCGGAGGCAGCGCTATCCTTGCGGAGGTTGCGGAGCGCAACCAGTTTGTTTTCCCATGCAAGCGCGTCGGCGATCATGGCGTTGAGATCGTCATGTTGCGGCACCCATCCGAGTTCGCTCCGGATCCGTCTGACGTCGGCAACCATCGCGACGATGTCCCCGGGGCGGCGCTCAGCGTGTCTTATGGTGAAATCCTTCCGAGACAGCTTGCGAACGCAAGCGAGTACCTCAAGGACGGAGTATCCTCGTCCATACCCGCAGTTTAGGATCGCGGATCGGCCACCCCGGGCAAGATGCGACACGGCGATGCGATGAACTTGGGCGAGATCGCTCACATGGACGAAGTCTCGGATGCAAGTGCCATCCGGAGTCGGATAGTCGGTCCCGAATATATCCATTTGCGAGCGCTGTCCGGTCGCGAGTTCGACTGCGATCTTGATCAAATGTGTCGCGTTTGCAGCCGAAAGACCGGCTCGACCGTCCGGGTCTGCCCCCGCCACATTGAAGTATCGCAGAATTACGTATCGCATGCTGTGCGCAGCCGCGACGTCCTGCAACATTCGCTCGACGATCAACTTTGATGCACCGTAGGGCGATTGCGGATCCGTCGCCGCTGTTTCCGGGACAGGCAGCTGGGCGGGGTTTCCGTAGACAGCCGCTGTCGAGGAGAAGACGAAGTGCTTGACCTTGCACCGGACTGCCGCACTTAGCAGACCATGAGCCGCCACCGTGTTGTTGCGGTAGTAGGCGAGGGGATCGCGAACCGAGTCCTGCACGACGACGGATCCGGCGAGGTGGATGATAACATCGACGCCGTACGATCGTATGATCCCCGCCATCATTGCCTCGTCCCCGATGTCCTGCACGAGCAAGGGGACGTGTCGAGGCAATGCGTCGGGAGAGCCGGTAGACAGGTTGTCGACCACGACGACGGGCTCTCCGGCGTCCAGCAAGGCCAATACGGTATGGCTACCGATATAGCCTGCGCCACCCGTGACCAGCACGGTCATTATCGCCAGCCCGACTCAGAAACCATCGGTCGCGCTCCAGTCACTTCTCCATCTGGGGTCGACCGGCGCATCGCTGCGTGCATATCGGACGTCGGTAGACACCCTCATCAAGTCGGTCTCGCTGTTCACCGAAGCGTGCGCCATGAAGGGCGAATGGACGACGATATCGCCCGCCTCGAAATCCGCCCAGAGCCAACGTCGGCCGGTGAGGTCGGCGAGCTCCTGCAACTCGTGTGTGAGGGGTCTGTGATCATGCGCGCGATCCGACGAGAGTGCCGTTCGCACCGACGCGAATTCGATTTGCTGAGAATCCTCAAGATAGATCAGTCCGCCTGCGCGCAGCGGACAATCGCCGATTGGAATCCAGATGGTGACAAGCTCGGACGTGCCGCAATCGAGATAGGAAAAGTCGATATGCGCACGCGACGCGACGCTGCGCCCGCGAACAAAATGGCGAAGCGGTGTGCGCCGCAGGCGCGTCACCGAGTGCTCCAGCAGGATTTGCGAAAGGAATTGCAGTCGCTCGGAGTCGACAAAGCGCTCGAACTCTCTGGTGCGCACGAAGGGATGCGCCGGATGATCGGATGCGCCGTGCGGTGGCAGATCGGTCGGGAATGCGCCGGAGAAGATGCCGTCCTCTTGCCTGGTTCCCGGCTTGAAAAGCGACGATGGGAAGCCCGCAAAATACTTGCTGCGCTGATCGAGTACCTCTCCGCGATCGAGATAGCGTTTCAGGAACAGGTAGCCTTGATCACGGAACGCCTGCCGCAGGCTTTCGGGAGATCGGTTGGTCCACGGCGTTGCGCGGAGATCGCCAAAGTATCGATCGTTGAACGGGATCTTGGCGGAATTGGATGTCAGCGTCCCGGTCATTGTGTCTCTCTAAGAAAAAACAACCGTAGATAGCGTACAACCATAAATTGGGGTTGTACAGTACCTAAAACCTGTGGCGAGTTGTCCGGATGCGCGAAAAGCTCGCGCGGCAATCTTCAGTTCGGCTGGACGAAGGATTATGATCGAGGGCATTACATCGCGTGCTGCGATGAAAACTCGCTGGGAGAAATGACGATGACGAATAACCCCTTGCCGGTTGTATTCGGCTGCGCCGGCCCGGTGCTCAGCGACGCTGAGGTCCGCTTCTTCCGGGAGGCCAATCCGCTCGGCTTTATTTTGTTCGGACGCAATTGCGTCGCCCCGGATCAGATAAAAACGCTGGTTGACGATTTGCGAAGTTCGATTGGCCGTGGCGATGCGCCGGTGCTGATCGATCAGGAGGGGGGGCGGGTTTCTCGCCTTAAGCCGCCCCACTGGCCTGCCTATCCGGCTGCGCGCGCATTCGGCGATGCAGCACGTGCCGACCGCGCGGCGGCGCTCGAGGCGGTCCGGTTGAACAGCATGCTGATCGGCCTCGATCTGAATTCGGTCGGAATTTCAGTCAACTGCGCGCCGACGATCGACGTCCCCATCCCCAGTGCGCACGAAATGATCGGAAGTCGCGCCTATGGACCGGATCCTGTTCTGGTGAGCGAGATGGGGCGGGCCGTCTGCGAGGGCCTGTTCGATGCCAACGTTCTTCCCGTGATCAAGCATTTGCCTGGATACGGCCGCGCGATGGTCGACAGCCATCTGGCGCTGCCGGTCATTGCGGAAGGTCTCGATCAGCTCGATGCGACAGATTTTGTGCCATTCAGAGCGCTCGCTTCCATGCCGTGGGGCATGACGGCCCACGCGCTCGTTCGAGTGGTTGATCCGGATCACCCCGCAACCCTGTCGCCCTTCGTGATCAATGACGTCATCCGGCAACGCATCGGATTCAAGGGCATCTTGATCACGGACGATTTGTCGATGAACGCGTTGACGGGCGAGGTGAGCGCTCGCGTGACGCAGGCGCTGGCGGCCGGTTGTGACTTGGCGCTTCACTGCAATGGCGACATGGCCGAGATGGAAAGCATTGCCAAGGTTGCGAGACCAATGTCCAGCCGCCTTCTGAGTGACATCAAGGCGGCGGAGCGGATTCGCCTTGGACGGGCGCGTCCTGACATCGATCCGGAGTGGGCGCGGGGCCGCATTCGAGAGATTCTCGGCAGTTCCTCCTGAGCCGACTACCTGCTACCACACTGTAAAGTAGAGAAACTTCGGAATGGATCTTTAAGTTGACGAAGATGCAAGCCTGCAATACGTTCAGTAGGAAAGCGCAGCGTCAGGGTCCGGCTAGTGAGCCGGAGAGCCGGTACATTCGCTTCATCCGTGCGGTCTGACAGTGGGGCGCTCCGACGGTTCGCCATGGTGGTCGTCGTTTTCCCAAGCCATCCCGTTACTGCTGCTGCTACGTGGCCTATTATGTCCCGTCGGATGAAGTCATGATCGAGGGCGACGAGAGCGAGGAGATTGAAGACCATTTCTTGACCATTGTGCGGGGAGAGGGGCTAACCCAACGGGTGTTCCTAAAGGACCGCCGTCGGCGCAATGCCGCACATCTTGCAGGTCTGCTCGGGAGATATTGCGCCGATGCAAGCCACACTCCGACGGACACCGGAACGGCTTTCGAGTGGCTCGCGGCATCGGCGAAGAGCAGCCTCGTTGTCGGGACGCCCCTTGGAGCCAAAGTCTTGCGCAGGCTGGAGCGAAACTCATATCCCGCCGCGCAATTCGCAACCGATGCGATGCTGCTGTGCCGAAACGTTTCGCAACCGATCTGATCCATGGGGCCCTCAATGCCGGCTGCAACCAGCGTCCCAAGAATGGAGATTGCGGCCGACGTGATCATTTCGCGCCTGGTGGCGGGCTGCTGGCGAATCGTGCAGCAATCGCGGGGCGAACTCAAACGGGTCGAAGCATTCATAGAGAGCAGCGTCGAATGCGGCATCTCCGCTTTCGACCATGCAGATGTTTACGGGCGTGGAGAGGCACAAGAGATGTTTGGTGCCGCGTTGCGCGCACGCCCCGGCCGGCGGAACTCGATCCAGCTGATATCAAAATGCGGGATCGCCCCGGCCTCCGTGCTCAGTCCGCAGCATCGCGTCCTGCATCTCGATGGGAGCAGGGAGCACATTGTTGCGTCGGCGGAGAGATCGCTGCGAGCGCTGTGTACCGACCATCTCGATGTTTTCCTGCTCCACCGGCCGGATGTCTTGATGCAATGTGAAGAGGTTGCCGAGGCATTCACGCAGCTTTCGGAGCAGGGGAAGGTCAGGAGCTTTGGCGTATCCAATTTTTCCTCCTCGCAATTCGCTGTCCTGCAGGCAGCGCTTCCGTTTCCACTCGTTACCAATCAAATCGAGTTGTCCGTTCTCAAGACGGATGCCCTGGGCAACGGCGTTCTCGACGACATTCGATTGCGTGGCATTGTCGCGATGGCGTGGTCTCCTTTGGGAGGAGGGCGTTTGTTCACCGATCCCGCGAACGAACAGCTCATCAACGTCATGGCAAGCGTTGCGCATCGGTACGGTGCCACGATTACAGCTGTCGCGATTGCCTGGATATTGCGGCTGCCCGCCAAAATTACGCCGGTGCTCGGAACGATCGACCCCGAACGGCTGACGCAAGCCGCGCGCGGATGCTTCCTCGATCTCGACCGGCAGGATTGGTATGAGATCTTTGCCGCAGCAGGTAACTCGTTTGCATGAACCGCGATGCGCGGCATGTCACGACATGTGCATTTATATCTCCACAACCTCTAGACGAACTCGGGGGAGGATGCTAAATTCTATTACGGGTTGTGTTGGAGGTGCGCGATGCTCAGGCTGAACGACGAGACATTCACAGCTGCTTTGCCGGAAAACCCCGATCACCTGCCCGGCGTATCGTTGGATGAGAGCCATTCGCCGCTCAAGGTACTGGCGCATTCGGATCTTCTCCGGAAATTCGTCGAGGGAGAGAGCTTTAACCCAGTGCATATGCGGATCGGCATCACCGGTGCTTGCAACATGCGCTGCAATTTCTGCAACTTCCATTCGTCCTACGAAACCCAGTTCTACGATCGCTTCTCCTACAAGGACTCCATCGCGACCGACAAGGCCGTCGTCCTGATGCGCCAGTTTGCGTTGAACGGCGGGCGCGCGGTCACCTTTTGCGGAAGCGGCGAGTGCACGACTCATCCCGGCTATGTCGAGATTTGCCAACAAGCTTTCGGAAAAGGCCTCCGCCTGGGGTTGATCACGAACGGAACGCGGTTGCACAAGTCGGACGTTGCGGACTGCATCAAGCAGACTCATACGTGGGTCCGTATCGGCATGAATGCCGGCACGCCCGAGACGTTCGCGCGGATCACCCATCATCGGCCTGAATCGTTCGGGCGCTTGTTGGGGGCAATCAGGGACCTGCGGGTCAACGCCGCGGATCCAGAATTCAGGATCGGGCTGAACTACGTGATCACGCTCGAAAATTACGCCGAAGTTACCGAGGCTGCGCGCTTGGCCGGCGAGTCGGGTGCACACTATGTCCGATTCGAGCCGGAGTTCTACTCGGCCCTCGGGCACGAAACCATCGAACAGCGGATGGATGAAATCGCCGAGCGCCTGCGGCGCGCGGCCGAGTACCAGACGACCGAGTTCGAGGTCTCTATCCCCAAGCTGGTCCGCGGCCCCATGGATCAGAGCGACAATGTGGAAGGCGATTTCAAGCATTGTCACTACAGTCGCTTTGTCACGGCCGTCGGAGCGGATGGCCACCTCTATCCATGTCCGCAGGTTCATCTTAACGAGCGCTACAGGATCGGTGATGTCGTGGATCTCGGCTACGAGACGGTACTGTCCGGCGGCCCGCGAGAAGTATGGGAGGCGTCCAATCCGATGCGGACCGATCTCTGCAAGACCTGCTTCTACCGTCCGCAGAATGAGCTACTCGAACTCCTGAAGCGCGGCGACATTCAGCTGGAGGAAGCGCTGCGAGGCTATCAACTGGCGGTGCCGGATACGCTGCACGCGGATTTCGTCTGAGATGGATACGGCTCTCGGAGATCGTTTGGCCGGAATGCTTGACGGCACGCCGCGTCTTGCCTTCCCTGACGGAGCCGATGACGCGGTCATCGCTGAATGGAATCGAAGCGTTCGTCTGGCGGTACGGCGGCTTCTGGACTATTCGACGGAGAGCGTGCCTGAGGTCTCGAAGCTTGAAGAGCGTCGCATTGGCGATCTCACGCTTCAGCGTCTTGCATTTGGCGCCGGTCCCGACGGTCATTTTCGCGCATCTTTGCTCTATCCCTCTGTGTCGAGGCCGTCGCGGGCCGTTCTCGTGCTGCCGGGCCGAAACGGGCGGCATGAACAGGTGATTGGGCTCGAGCCTCCCGATTTCCCCGATCGCAACGTCGCAGAGCGTCTGGCTCGGGCAGGCTTTGCCACGCTGACGATTGATTTTGGCCTGCGCGATGCCTACTCCGACGAAAAGCGTGCCGGCCGCGACGAGACCAGCCTGATCGCGCATGCAATGGCGCTCAAGGGGCGCTCGCTGGCTGCTCTGCTCGCCTCCGATGCCGTTGCTGCCCTCCGCTGGCTCGCCGCCGAGCCGTGGGTCGACAAGTCCAGTCTCGGCATTATCGGCCACAGCCTCGGCGGTTACATGGCCTTGTATGCCGCCCTTGCATACAACCAGCCGGTTCCAATTGTCCTGGCAAGTTGTGCCGGTCTTTACCGAAGCATGTTCGAGCGAGATGCGGTGGCCGGAGGAGCGCACGCGCTTCCGGGAATCCTGCAATATGCTGATTTGCCCGATCTCATGGGTGCGCTGGCGCCCGCTTTCCTGCAGGTTCAGCACGGCGATCGCGATCCATTTCTGCCGATGGCGGACGCCGGCATCGCAATCGAGCGGGCCGCACAGATCTATGCGCGGCACAACGTCCCGGAGCGGTTCGAGTCCAGCATTCTGACGATGAGCCATGGCACGAATTCTGATGTCGCGGCTGCGTTCTTTGAACGAGCATTTTCCGTGCCGGCGATGACGCAAAGGCCGCTGGTCCCGCCCGTGCGCATCGAATTTTCGGCGGCCGCGCGCCGGCAGATACTTGAGCGGATAGATCGTTCGCTCGTGACGGGCGAGTTGACGCTCGGCTCTTGCGGGATTGAATTCGAGCGGGCGGCCGCGATGTGGATGGGGACTCCCGAAGCCGTCGCCGTCAACTCGGGCACCTCGGCGATCGAAACCGCATTGAGGGTTGTCGGGGTGCGCGGGCGGCGCGTTCTACTTCCCGCGAATACGTTCTTTGCGACGGCGTCGGCGGCCCTCGCGGCAGGAGCCGAGGTCGGCTTTGTCGATACCGAGCCCCTCGGCCTCGGGATCGACCCGGACGGCGTCCGGCAGGAACTCGAACGGCGGGACGATGTGGCCGCCGTGATCACGGTGCATATCGGCGGCATCATCTCGCCCCGGATAGGTGAATTGATCGCTCTGTGCGCCGAGCACGGTATTCCGCTGATCGAAGACGCCGCCCATGCATTGGGGAGCCTGCTCGATGGTGGGAAGGCGGGCGGATTCGGCCGCATGGCGGCGTTCTCGCTCTATCCGACCAAGATCATCACAAGCGGCGAGGGAGGCCTCATAGCAACGCGCAATTCGGCCGACGCCGCCGTGGCGCGCTCGCTCAGGGACCATGGCAAGCGTGGCTTCTTGGCCAATGTCCATGATCGCATTGGCAGCAATTGGCGCATGAGCGAGGTCCACGCAGCGATCGGGTTGGCGCATATGGAAAGTTTGGCGGCCTTCGTCGCCGAAAGGCGTACTGCCGCGCGCTGCTACGACGAGCTCCTGGGTGGGATGCGCGGGCTGACCGTGGTGCGCGAACCCGCTGGATCCAGCAGCAACTACTACAAATACATGGCACTGCTCGACGAAGGCGTCGACCGCAACCAATTGAAGTCGGCTCTGCGCGAGCGGCACGGCGTGTCTCTGTCGGGCGAGGTTTACGATACTCTTTGCTGCTTGCAGCCAGCACTTGAAGGTAGATTTGAAGCAAAGGACTTTCCGGTCGCGCTCGGGTTTGCCGCTCGACACATTTGCCTGCCGATCTTTGCCGGAATGACGCGCGCCCAGCAGGACCGCGTCGCACACGGATTGCAACAGGAGCTTGACGTTCAACTGAGCGCCGGGTCGATCAGATCGCCAGGGGTAAAAGTCCATGCGTCGGTTTGAACTGGTTGCTCGCAGGAAGCTCGATTTCAACGCCTGCGCCGCCGTACCGTCTCCTGCCGAAGACGAAGTGCTCGTGCAGGTGAAGGCCTGCACGATATGTGGTCGAAGCGACCTGACCTATTATCACTATTTGGGTGAGCGGGATCATTGCGGCAAGGGATGCTTCGGCCACGAGATCGCGGGAACGGTGGTGGAGGTAGGGCGGCAGGTCGGTCGCGGCTGGCTCGGCGAACGTGTCTTCATCCGGACGCCGCGGACGACAGGTTATGCCGAATATGCAGCCGCCCGCGAGGTCGCGTTGGGAAGACTGCCGGCCGCAATTCCGTTCGAGCAGGGGGCGATCCTTCAACTGCTTCCGCTTGCGATCAATGCCACGCGCGGCGTCAGGCTCGGCGACCGTGTTCTGATCGTCGGTCAGGGGCCGGTCGGCCTGATGGCGTTGCAAGTGGCGCGCCTGAGAGGGGCCTCCCACATCATCGTCGCCGATCTGGACGATTGGCGGCTCAAGCGTTCGACTGCGCTGGGTGCGGACGACACGATCAAGGCGCCTGCCGCCGATCTGGCCGCTTGGGCCGACGTGGTTGCCGAGATCGACGTTGCCATCGATGCGGTCGGCACGCCGAGCACGTTGAACAGTTGCGTGAATCTCGTGCGTCATCACGGGCTTGTCGTCATGCTAGGTACCCATCACGTCGACACAAGGGTCACCGTCGATCTCGTGCAGTGGGAGCATAAGGGTCTTCGCGTGCACAGCTCCGCGGAGGCGACCGACGAGGAACGGCGGGCTGCGATGAGGCAGGCGCAGCGACTGGTCGATGCCGGCCGCATCCGTCTGCCCGATATGCTGACCCACGTCATGCCGCTCGAAGAGTTGCCGAAAGCGATCGCGAAACTATCGGAAAGCTCGGTCCTCGATCCGGAGAAGGGCCCTGCGCGGTATCCCGGACCGCCGCCGGAAACGCTGAAAGTAGCGATTTGTCCATGAACGTGCTTGCGCGTCATGAGTTCGACGATCCGGCTGGCTCAATGCAGGTCGAGATCTTTCGGCGGGGAAAAGTCTATCATTCCCGTGATCGCGACGTGATCGACATCGGAAAAGTATCGGTCGATATCGGACTCGCCCCTTCTTTGATGCTCGGGGATGATGCACGATGGCTGCGGCGAGAGCTACCACGGCTTCCTCCTTTGCCTCCGCCCGCAGACCGGCGCGAGTTGATCAGGGTGGCGCTCGAACGCTTCCGGCCTGCGCAGGTGCAGATCGGTTCTTCTGCGCAAACGGCGGATCCGTTCCGTGAGCTTCTGCGTCGAGCCTGCGGGCTGCCCGGGCAGCTTGTCGACGACTGGATCGATCTTCTGGAGGGCAGCCTCAATCGGCTGCCGGACGGAAATCGCGGCGGGATCGAACTTATCTCGCTGCCTGCAAATACGTTCGTCTGTCTGGAAGCCTGGCTTGCCGCATTGATGCGCTCCGATGCCGTCTGGATCCGGCCGAGCCGGCGGGAGCCGTTTTGCGCGCAACGTCTCCTCACCTGTCTGCTCGAAGCTGGCTGGCCGGCGGAACGGCTGGGGCTGTACCCGACCCGGCGCGAAGGACTTGTCGCCAGCGTCGCCATCGCGGACCGTGCCATCGTGTTCGGCGGAAGTGAGCTCCCAAGCTCCCTGTACCGCAGGAACGACGTCGACGTCCGCGGCCCAGGCCGAACGCGAGCGTTGGTCGGCGAGACATTTGATCTCGAACGGGTGAGCCGTATTCTCGTCAGGCAGATTGCGAGCCAGTCGGGTCGGTTCTGCACCAACGTCGGCACGATCCTGTGCGCCGGCAATGTGGACCTTCTCGGCCGCTCGATCGCCACAGCCTTGGACCGGATCGTCGTGGGACCTGTGCCCGATCGCTCGTATCCGCAAGCGATGCATACGAGCCGGGACGAAGGCCAGGGCCATGCGGATTGGCTGAACTCGCGCATCCGCGACGATGACGTGCAATTGACGTCGCGTCCGATCCTGGTCGCGGAGGGGGATGCCGTGTACCTCGCGCCGACATTGATCAAGCTTGGAAGGGCCGAAGGGCACCCCTTGATTGGGATGGAGCTGCCATTTCCGGTGGCCTGCATCGCGGAGGTGCCGGAGGCACGGCAATCATCCCTCTGCGGCGATGCCGGCTTTGTCTACCTCATAGGCGATCGTTCCGGACCCGGCACGTTGAATCTTCCGGGCCATGTGTCCGTCACCACGATCGACCCGGCTACGGATCAACCATGAGCAGTCTCCTGTCTCAGGATGTCTTCGGCGAGATGTGTCGTCGCGTCCCCGAACTTGCGGTCGATCCCGACGAATGGGTCCGCATGATGATGCGTTGGCATTTCTCCGATGACACGGGGTCGCAATACTGGGTTCAGCGGCGGCGCGGCCTCGGCTTCGACCCAATCGGGGATGTTCGCCGTGTCGACGACCTGTTGCTCTTCGATCTGTTCGACAAGGAAGTGCTTCGCAGCATCGATGTCGTCGAACTCGTCCCGAAGGCCTTTGACGGAAAACCCCGCCGCATCTTCGAAACGGGTGGAACATCCGGCCCACCCTGTCGTGTCGTGGACGTGACCATGGGGACCTACAACGTGGCACTCTATCGGGTGATGCTCGAGGTGCGTGGATTGGAGGGCGGAGACATCCTCGCCATGACGCCGAGCGGCCCGCATGCCTATGGGACCTTTGTCGGTCGGCTGGCCGACACCTGGGGCGGAAACGTCTGTTACATCGATTTCGATCCGCGCTGGATCAAGGAGCTGATCCGAGAAGGGCGGGATGCCGATCCGTATGTCGATCACCTGTTGCGTCAGACTATCGAGCTCTTGCATAGCCAGAAGCCCGCGCTGCTGTTCACGACGTCCAAACTTCTGATAGCTCTCGTTGCCGCTCTGGACCGGCCGCTCTCCAGTTACGGAATCAAGGCGGTATGCACGGGCGGCACCAGTTGCTCGAGCGAGGAGCAGCGATACCTTCGCGAGAACTTCCTCCAGGAGGTCCAGTGGATCGATACCTACGGCAATACGCTCATGGGGCACGCGCTCCAGGCCGATCCTCGGCCTGGCGATAGGCGACGTGCCTATTATCTACCGTCTCCGCAGGCTTTCATTAAGATCGTCGATCCGGAGAACTGGCGTTCAGAGCGTGACCTGGGCGCATGCGGGCGGGTGCTGTTGCAGACGCTCCATCGGGACCTGTTCATCCCAAATCTGCTGGAGCGTGACGTGGCCAAGTCGGTGGCGCCACACCCCTGGTTTCCATTCCGCGGCGTGGCCGACGTGGGTCCCTATACGAATGTAAATGACGAGCGCAGCCGCAATGTCGAAGGCGTTTACTAGCTCCCTTCGCAATCGGAGCATCGACGCATCGCGGCAGCCATTCCGATGGGCGATCGCTGGTTACGGAGACGTTGTTCAACGGCGTGTCGCTCCTGCGATCCTGGCGGGAGAGAACGTCGTGCTCGCGGGTATTTGGGGACGAACACTTGCTCGCGCAAGCGAGACCGCCGTGCGCTTCGGCACGGTCGCAACCGATGCCATCGCCCCGTTGTGCGACAGTATCGATGCGCTGTATGTCGCAACGCCGGTCAGCAGCCACATGGAATTAGCCACCTTGGCGGCTGGCGCCGGTTGCCACGTTCTGATTGAGAAGCCGCTCAGCGCCGGGCTTGGGCAGGTCTCGCCGTTGGCACAGCTTGCTCGTTCGAAATCGCTGTGTATCGGCGTTGCGTATTATCGGCGTCTTCTGCCAGCCGTTCGGTGGCTAGGGGAAGAAATTCGTTCGGGGCGATTCGGCAGATCACGATCGGCTCTGGTTCAGTTCTCGATGCCCTACACGCCCTCGCCGAATGATCCAATGGTGTGGCGTTACGACCGTATGATCGCAGGCGGCGGCGTTCTTGCCGACGCCGGTTCGCATCGACTGGATATTCTGTCGATTCTATTCGGTCCGCCCGTCAGTTTGATTGCCAGGTTTCTGGACGTGACAGCCGGAGGATGCGAACGTGCCGCACAAGTTTCTTTGGCTTGGCAAGATGGCCTTGTCGCACAGCTCGATGTAGCCTGGCGAGCGCACCACCAAGACCGATTGGAGATCGAGTTCGAGAGCGCGGGACTGGTGCTGGACCCGCTCGACGGAGGGACGGCTCAGATCTCTTGGAGAGACGGTCGGACGGATTGGCTGGAGCTGCCGGGGTCTCCAAACCTGCATGAGCCGCTGGTCCGCGACTTCGAGCTCGCGGTTCGCAATCAACACGCGCCGGCCTGCGATTTGAGCGGCGGAATTTTGGTCGACCGGATGCTGGCGGCGGCCGCGATCTCGAACAGCACAGGCAGCGCCGTTCGGCTGGACATGAATGCCTGACGCCGAGAGGCCCGCGATCAATCGGCGCGGCGAAACGACAAACGCACGCAATGATCAGCAGTTTCGCCGGGAGCGAGGATGCGCATCGAGGGCTTTTCGAACAAGTCTCCGGTGAACCCTTCGGGATCGCTATGACCCGTCCATGTCTCCATGGAGACAAAGGGCGCACCGGGGCGTGACCACAGCGCCAGATGCCGGAAAGCCGTCGTTTGCAGCGTGATGCTCGAGCCGCTACTCCCTGCGTCAAGACTGAACGAACCGCTCTTGGCATCCAGAAAGCACATGGCATCGGACGCGAAGAGTTCGTCGGCGAGATCGAGAATCCGGCCTTTGATCGGCAGGAGCCTTCTCCGTGCCGATATCAGTCCGTCGGGTGTGACTTCGGGAACCAGCGGGCTTTCTTCTGCTTCGAACCGGATCTTGTATTCGTGCCTGGGAACGTCGTTGAAAGGCCAGTGGAACGCTGGATGAAAGCCGAGTGCATAAGGCATGTTCCGGCGATCCAAATTCTCGACGGAAAAGTTGACCATCAAGGTCGAACCGGCGAGTGCATAGGTCACCGAGAGCTGGAACCAGAACGGATAGACCTTCCGGGTCTCCCGATTGCTTGTCAGCGTGAGCGTTACGCTGGCGCGATCGCGGCCCGACAGGGCGAACTCGTGCTGCCGTGCGAAACCGTGAACGGCCATCGGCCTTCGGCTGCCATCGACAAGAATCTGACTTCCGCCGGCCCAACCGACAATCGGAAACAATATCGGCGCCGATTGATCCCACCAGACGGGATCTCCATGCCAGAGCAGTTCGTTGCCGCCGGCGGACCAGCTGCGCAGTTCACCGCCACGAAGATCTACGCAGGCGCGAGAGGCGCCGCTTTCAAGGTCTACGAGCATTGCCGGCATCCACCACGAATTCCAATCTCTGCGCTTGTCACGCTAACCTTGACGGTCGGGCATTACCTCGCCAGCTCCCGGCTTTGTCAATGGCGTGATGTCAGACGCCGGCGCCGACAGGATCGTCGACGAGGACGATGGCCGAGGATTGAAACCCGCGCTTCCGAAGCGATCGCCATTCCCGCGATGGGCTGCAGCTTGCCTATGTCGATGCCGTAAACGGATATGGCAGACCCGATTGAGATGCGAGATATTCGTGCGCGCGATGTCCCTTCGCGAAGTCTAGCCAGCATTCGCACACGAACGTGCTGGTGACATCCGACAAGAATCGCTGACCGCTTGACGCTATGGCGCGTCTCGCCTCATACTTCCTTCAGTTGCCTTTGAATCAAGTGGAGAGTTTGCTCCTGATGGCGTACTTCCGGATCCTGGATCAGGGCACCGATCCAAATGGCGAAGTAAATGCCGATTGGATCACAACTCGACCGGATTGCATCATTTGGATGGATGGTGCGACGCCATTCGGCTCGACACGTGTTTCATCGTGCGCGAACGACGCGACATGGTTTGTCCGGCGATTCGCCCAAGTTCTCATGGATCACCTGGACGCTTCCGTGCCGTCGGATACGGCAATCGTCGCTGCTCAGCAGAAACTTCATCGCGAATATGAAGCCTTGGTAGCACAAGCGCCGGCGAAGCCGCTCGACAAGCCATTTTCTTGTCTTGGTTTGGCTCGCATTTTCGAGAAGTCGATCGAGCTGGTAAACATGGGTGACTGTTCGTTGTTGTATGAAATTGATGGTCGCGTTGCGAGCTTCGGCTACAGCACGGTCACTGACCTGGATCACGAGGTGATCTCGGCATTCCGCAAACTACGCGATCCGACGGTTTCTTATGCTGCGGCTTTCGACATGCTCAAGCCGAAGCTCGATAAAAATCGCGCGAAACGCAATGTCCAATTCGGCTACAACGTCGTTGAGCCGACGGATCGTGAGCGAATTCAGTTCGAGCGGGTCTTGCTTCCAATCTCAGCCATGGGTCGGTTGCTTGCCATGTCTGATGGCTTTGCGAGAGCATTCAGCCTATATGGGATATCGACCCTGGACAATATTTTCGAGCTCGTTGAGACGGAGGGCGTTGGCGGCATAATAAGCCGTATTCGTTCTGTGGAGGATAGCGATCCAAATGCAGAACAATATCCTCGGCTAAAGCTCAAGGACGACGCATCCGCCGTGCTGTTTTCCATCGCGTGAGTTCAATCTTCACG
This sequence comes from Bradyrhizobium sp. 21, assembly GCF_023073335.1. GTDB lineage: Bacteria > Pseudomonadota > Alphaproteobacteria > Rhizobiales > Xanthobacteraceae > Bradyrhizobium. Next base: position 9,611 of record NZ_JADPJG010000004.1, on the reverse strand, counting down.
GCAAAACTGCCAGCCTAATTTTGAGGGGCATCACGTGTTTTACACGATCGGGCCGATCTATCTCATAGAAGCTGGCTTTCTTCCCGGTCAGATTACCACCAGTCTCGGGACGGCTGCAGTTCGCACAGGTGAGCACCCTAGACTGTCTGCGAAGCCCCACGTCTTTGGAGCATCGCATCGGTGATCAGCTTTGGCTGCGGGTAGGTACCCTGCTCAAGTCTTCGCAAGACTTTCGCGCCGAATGGCGTCCCTACCACGAGCATACTCCGTCCTGCCGCCGCCAGAGTGTCGAACGCTGCCGCGGTATCCAATGGTCCCTGACACGCATTCGTAAAGTGACGTCTCAGGATATCTTGATCCGACGATCCTCGGGCTATGATCTCTCCTGTCGTGGTCACCAGCTGAAATCTTGGCGGCTCGAATGCGAGGCCGTCCAGGATGCTGTCAATTGGTTGTCGATCGTAAAGCGGCAAATGTGCCGCAACGGTTGGATGAAGGGTCAAGCCTGATTGTCTGGAGCCAGGAAATCGAGCCCAGATCATCTTTCGGACAGCAGCAACACCGTCGGTAACTCCTGCAAGATGCACAGTGTTGCTCCGGCGCCGGTCCTTGAGAAACACTCGCTCGGATAAGCCGGTGTCCTGCACGATTGTCGATACATACGCCTCTATCTGTTCGCCCTCTTCGCCTTCGATCATCACCTCGGAAAGCGGAATCCGCTTGGCGGTGTCCTCGAATGCGCGTCGGACCTCGCGCAGAAACGGCATTACCTTTTCAAAATAGGTCGCAAGAGAAAACACGTCCGAATAGACATATGCAGGACCCGCACCGGCGGACCAGAAGCCGACCGCCCCTATTTCCGAGCGCTCGACCTCTTCGAAGAAGTGAGCCACCGCGACAAAGAGAGCCGCCTGGAACGGTCGGCCCGCGAAGGTGACGCTCGAATCGTATTTGGCGCGCAGCAACTCAAACAGATCGACGCCATACACGGAGCGGCAAGTGTACAGCACTTCGCGCACCTTCGGCACTGACGGGCCTTCTGCGATCAGCCAGTCAAGGAAGCTTTCACCGTGCGGGAAATAGGCGCCCTCTTCCTTTACCGTGATCCAGCTGAAGTACATAGAGATTGGATTCACCACTGCCTCCGTTCTTCGTCTGGCTCAAACGATTAAGCCGCAGCGCGTTTGCCTGCCCTAGAGGCTCGCACAAGCACGAACAAATTGGTTCCAATCAACATTGAGGCGCCGATCAGAAGCTGCATAGAGAGGTGCTCACCAAGAATCATCACGCCGAACAGGGCGACCCAGAGCAGGCCTGTATACTCACAGGGTGCAAGAACACTTGCGGGTGCGGCAGTGTAGGCCTCATTGCGTAGATAGAGCGAGATGCCCCCGAGGCAACCTGTGACCAGCAGCAGGCCAAGATCCATCAGGCTGCTGGAGCTTGCAACCCAGGGAAGCGTGGCACCGGTACAGACAACGCTGACGATCGGAAAGTAGAAGGCCATCGAGCTCCGCGTTTCTGTCTTGGACAGAACGCGCAGCAGCAGCACGTATCCTGCCAGAAAGAATGCGCCGGCGATGGGCAACAGCGCCCGCCATTGCAGGACGATGTAGTCGGGCTGAAGAATAACCAGAGCGCTACAAAAGCCAAGGACAACGGCCGTCCACTGCTCAAGGGAAACCGGCTCGTCCAAGAACAGGCGGCACAATGCGACGACAATCAGGGGAGCAACGAACCCGATCGCGATGACATTCGCGAGCGGCATCAAAGTGTAAGCAATGAAATACAGCGCCATCGCAGCGAGCCCGCACAGAGCTCTGAGTACGTTGAGGGGGACCCGGTTGCTTCGCAAAGCTGGAATGCCGCCATCACGTGCAACAATCACCGCGACCGGAAGAAGACTAAAGAGATTTCTGAAGAATATGATCTCAAGAACGGAATGATTGCTCGCCAACCATTTCGTCAACACATCCATTGTCGCATTGAGAAGCATGGCGAGGAGCAGCGCCGATACTGCGTAAGATTGGCCTTTGCTCATATGCGTCCCCTGACGCTACGCCGGGTTGGTCGAAAATATGTATCGCATGTGCGGCTCGTCGAAGTCAACCTGTAGATGTATTGTTGCGCTGCTTCGCTATGTCTTCTTATACTTAACGGCGGAACTGCGTTCCGTACGCGCGTTCCGCGCCAATGCCGCCAATGTCCTTGACGGCCATGCGATGCATAGGCAGCGTCTTGCTGTCGAGCGTATCCAATGGCGCGGTGGCGCCGCTTTATAAGCACGAGCACGAACGCCGTGCGCGGAAAGAGGCGCAACAGCCCGAAGGAGCCGAACTGTTCGGCGACGGCTCGCGGATGGGGCGTCCGGCTTGGCATGAACGCTTAGCGCTGAGAGGCCGGAGATCCTTCGGTCTCGCGCAACGACAGCCCTACGCCGCAATTAGCCGTTTCGCCGGGGCGAGGATGCGCATCAGGTTCGCCGCCCTCGACTCCCGGGTCATGCGCCTAAATCCTCTGCCACGTGGTTGCCAAGCCAGTGCGAAGTGGCAATGATGCTGAGAGCGGGGTTGGCGGCCCCGAGTCGCGGAAAAATTCCAGGCCCGGCAACGTAGACGCGTGGAAGCTCCATCACCTCCAGGTCTGTTGAGATGGGAACCGGCCCCTTATCGCCGATCGGATGGGTGCAGGCTTCATGTTCGAAGGCCCCATAGGGCAGTTCGAAGCGGGAATAGGCGTTGCAGCGATCGCTCTGCCGAACTGCGATCTGCGCCGCGTCGTGTTTGAACCATCGTATGTCCGAACCGTCATGCTTGTCGCTATGCGCCTCCGTAGCCGTGTCGTGCCGCGAATGTAGTTCCTCCAGGCTGGAGCCTGCCAACAGCGCCGCCCAATCCGAGGTTCTTCGATGCACGTCGTTCAGCCGCGCTTCGTCGCGCGCGGAAATTTTCGCTCTGATATGCGTACGTAGCGAGTCCTCTCCCGCGAGCTCGACGAACAGCTCACTGTAAGCGTTCGCGCCGCCCTGCTGCTCCGCGACGGCATAGAGTTCGACAAGGCGGTCTCCATTTGCCAGCGAGGGGCATTCCAGGAAGAAAATATTGGTGTTGAGTTCCGGCATGGTCGCGAACCCGCTCCACAACATGGAATGCCTGAATGGAGCAAGGCCACTCCCCGCCGGAAGGCGCAAAAAGGCGCCGGCGCAGAAATGGTCGGTGATAGTGGTCCTGATGTTGCGCGCAAGCGAGCGAGCCAGAATTTGGATGTTGCCGATCGCGGAAGCCGCTAGGATGCAGGCGTCAAAGCCCGCGCACACGATGCGCTCGTGCCCGCCGTTCTGCGACGTCTGGACATCCCAGCTTTTGTCGGTCCCGGGAGATACGGCCAGCACGCGTCCCCGCCTGAGCACAATCTTTCCAGATTCAATCATTGCATTGATCGATGCAACCGGGCTGTATGCCTCGAACCGTCCAGCCGCATCGACGCGCGCGGCCTGCGGCACTTTGCGGAGCCCATAGCCACTCGCGGCACCGTTGAAACCGTCAGAATGAAGATCAGCATAGTCTCGTCTCAAGCGGGACAGGACGGATGCATAAAGTCCGCCTTCGGCGCCTAGTCGGCGCTGCCATACTGGTCCCCAATCCGCCAGTTCATCAGGCTCGAGCTCAAGCAGCACGCCGTGATAACACAGCGTGCGTCCACCGAAACGCTCGGACAGGCCGCCGCCAGGCCCCCATCCCTCACAGATCCAACTCCGCGATTTCTCGTCACCCGGATGGAAGCTCGTGTCCCAATTGACGTGGTGCGCGCGCGTCCGCGGGCCAACCTCGAAGATCTCGACGTGACATCCACGATTGGCCGCCTGTAGCGCGGATTCGAGTCCTGCCATCCCGGCGCCTATGACCGCGATGCGCGGCGCGCTGCTATTGGTCTTGATCATCCGCTTCACCATCCCGCAGACCTAGCGCATCCCCAGCCAACCGCTCCAATGGAGCTTGACGTCCTCTTGCTTGAATCGGGGTCTCGCCTTCTGCAAGAAGCCGCGGCGGACCGGCGAAACGCACCGCGCGGCGAGCAGGCCGCGAAGTTGCCCGGCGGCATCCAGCAATGCAGGGAGATGCCTCAGCGTTGTGCCTGTGCTGGCGCAGGTCTCATCTGGGGGAGTCACCGCCATTGCGACGATCAAGTTGGCGATCGGTGTCACCGAGCCGCCATCGCGGTTGGCCGAATTATCGCAATTCACAGCGGTTCAGCCCTTTTCATATCCACGAAATTCCAGAAATCAGGAGAGCCGCGAAAGACAAACTTCAGGAGGCATCGGCAGACGTGACTTCCGCTTGGACGTCCTCTCAAGATTGCCCAGCGGGGGAAGTCGGCCAATCGCCATTCCCTTTTAAAGTGCGTTATCTGACACTAGCAAGCAGAGGATGCTGTGCAAGCGGGATTCTTGAGCCGGGGGCAGAATTCCGCACCTTCTGGTTGCGTAAGCTCGGCGCCGCGGAGGAAGTCGAAGAAGATCAAGGCGGCTGGACGGCACAGTGACGGTGGCGGGCTCTGCCTGCTGATCGGCATCAATGGCGGAAGGTCATGGGTTTTTCGCTATCGTCGGGCCGGCGGCGGGAATGAGCTTGGCCTCGGACCAGCCAACAAGGAAGGGGGTGAGCCTCGCTGGCGCCCGTCAGCGCCCCGTGAGCCCCAGCTTTGTCGGGACGCACTTCAAGGGAAGAAGCCGTTTAGCTGTTGGTTGGAAAGCTGAATGGTGGGCGCACAAGGGATCGAACCTTGGACCTCTCCCGTGTGAAGGGAACGCTCTCCCGCTGAGCTATGCACCCGAGACCATCATGCAGGCTGGACTTTCGGCCGGCCGGCGCATTGGAGCCCGCGATTTAGAAGTGCGGGCCGAAGGTGTCAAGTTTCGAGGCGCCCCAAGACGTTAAAAGCGGCCCGAAAACCGCACCCGGCCACGCAATTCGGCGGTGAGACCGCTTTGGGGCCGCTTAGGCGCCCTGCTGGCGGGCGCGGGAGGCGTGGGCCTGGAGTGCGCGGATGCGCTCGGCAAGCGTTCCGCCGCCCTCGGGCAGGGTGGCTGCGGCCGCGCCGTTGGTCGCGGCGTCATTGGCCGGGCGGGGCGCCGGCCTCGGCGGCTGGCCGGCCTCGGCCGCAAGCAGGGCCTCGATCGGCGAGTTCGGGCCTTCGAGCTGCATTGCGAGCTTTGCCACGTCGGCGGCGATGTCGTTGATGCGCTCGCGCAGCAGCGCGTTCTCCATCCGCTCGGTCGCCCAGGAACCCTCGGCCTGCTGCTGGATCGCGTTGATGTCGCGCTGGAGTTTTGCGCGCTCGTCGCGGGCGCTGCGGAGCTGCTCCTCCAAAGCGGTCTTTTCGGCGCGGAGCGATTCCATTGCGGCCGACGATTTGCCCCCGCTCAGGGCCGCGATCTCGACGCGCAGCTCCTTGACGGTACGCTCATTGCCCTCGTTGGCCTGGCGGAGCTGGTTGTTCTCGTAGTCGCGCTCGGCCAGCAGCTTGCCCTGCGTGGCAAGGCGGCCTTCGAGGTCGGCGAGGCGGCTCGACAGCATCTCGGCCTCCTTCACCTGCAGCATCAGCTGTCGATCGAGCTCGGTGACGCGCTGGCTCAGATTCTCGACGCGGCCGCGCGCATCGCCGAGCTCGCGCGAGGCGGTCTCGGAGTCGGTACGCTCCTGCGCCAGCCGCGCCTGTGTCGCGGCAAATTCCTTCTCGGCATCGCCGACGCGGTTCTTCAGCTCTTCGATCTGCGCACGGACCGCGACCAGCTCGACCTGACGGCTCTCCGCCATCATCGAGCGGTCGGAGAGCTCGGAGTTGATCTTTGCGAGCTCGCCCTGCTTGTCGGTCAGCGCATGCTCGGCGGCGCGCAGCGCCTCGGTCTTGGTGTTGAATTCCTCTTCCGTCGCGCGGAGCTGCTCCTTCACCGCCTTCTCGCGCGCTTCGAGAGCGAAGATCGTGGCATTCTTCTCGCCGAGCTCGATCTTCATGCGGTTGATGGCGTCGCTCTTCTTGCCGAGCTCGGCGAGCTGGCTCGTGGTCTTGTTCTTGAGCTGGTCGACGCTCATCTCGAGCCGTCGCGCCGACATGGCGAATTCGGCGCGGAGCTGGTCCTTGTCGGCCTGGATCTCGGCCATCGACAAGGGGGTGGCAGCCTCGAGCCGGCGCGTGGTCAGGCGGACCGCGCGGTTATGCACCAGCGGCACGATCGCAAGCCCGCACAGCATCGAGAGCAGGAAACCGATCGCCAGGTACATGATCGGTTCGACCATCGGCCAGAACTCCGAGAGCTAAGGAAAAATTTACCAATGACAATGCATGGCGGCCGGCAAAAAGCCAGCCCCGCCCTGTTGTTAACGTGAATCCGGAAACTGGATCGGAACAGCGAGTCCTAGAACGGGTTCCAGGTCGCGCGCGGGGTGAATTTCAAATAGCCGATATTGGCTCCCAGCCGCAGGCCGAGGCCCGAGCGGATCGGCACCAGCACGATGTTGTTGGCGGTGAGCGCCGTCATGCCGAAGCCGCCGATGATGTAGGCCGAGCCGTCGAGGCCGGCGAAGCGCTGGTAGATCGCGTTGGTGGCGGGCAAATTATAGACGAGCGTCATGGTGCGCGCGCCGTCGCCGCCCCAGTCGAAGCCGAGCGAGGGGCCCTGCCAGTAGACGCGCAGGTCGCCGGCATTCTTGGTGTAGAGGGTGCCTTCGCCGTAGCGCAGGCCGGCAACGAAGGCGCCGGAGCCTTCCTCGCCCAGGATATAGCCGTTCGGCAGGCCCCATTGGCTGACCGCCTTCTCGATGATCGAGGCAAGCCCGCGCGAGACGTTGCCGAAGAAGCGGTGACCGGCGCCCACGAGTTCGTCCGGCCCATAGGTGCTGGGCGTCGGCGTCCGCTGCGGCGGCGGCAAATCGGGCGGCGGCGGCTGCTGGGCGGAAGCCGGCACGATCAAGCCGACCATCGCGGCAAGCGCGAACGCAGCAAGGCGTGATGCGAAAGTCATAAAAGAACCCCTGGTATCGAATCCGGTCGCTTCCTTAACCTGGCGCCAACAGGCACGGCTCTAGGTTGCGCCGGATGTCCCCTCGACTCGGATGTTATCCGCAGCAACTATGACGGCACAACGGCAGGAAGCCAGCCCTTTGCGCCCCGGAATTGCCTTGATCGGCCTTCTGGTCTGCCTGCTGTCGGGCATTTGGATCATCTGCTTGCCGGCAGAGGCGGCCACCACCGAGCGGATCGTCGTCAACCGTTTCAGCGGCGTGGCGATCGAGGGTTTCGATCCCGTGGCCTATTTCGTCGATGGCGGCGCCGAACAGGGCACGGCGGAGTTCGAGGCGAATCTCTGGGGCGCAGTGTGGCGCTTTCGGAACGAGGGCAACCGGGCCTCTTTCATCGCCCATCCCGAGGTCTACGGGCCGCAGTTCGGCGGCTACGACCCGGTCGACATCGCCCGCGGCGTGACCAATGCCGCCAATCCCCGCTTCTATGTGATCGCGGACCAGCGGCTCTATTTGTTCAGCCGGGAAGCCAATCGCGACGCCTTCGCCGCCAATCCCGAGCGCTTCCTCTATGAAGTGGGCAAGCGCTGGCCGGCCCTCCAGGACAAGCTCAGCCAGTAACCACCGCCTGCGGGTCGCCCCAGGCGATGAACTCCGGGATGATGAAGCCGCTCTCGTGCCGCGCGCCGAAGCGGAGCTCGCCGCCCTTGCCGTCGGTGACCCTGCCGCCGGCCGCGGTGACGACCGCGCAGCCGGCCCCGACGTCCCATTCCGAGGTTGGCCCGAAGCGGGGATAGATGTCGGCACTGCCTTCTGCGATCCGGCCGAATTTCACGGCCGAGCCGACCGTCTTTCTGACAGCATTGGGCCTGTTATCGATGAACGCCTCGCTTTTGGGATCGCCATGCGAGCGGCTCACCGCCGCGATCCAGGGCTCGCCCGGCGCCGGCAGCTTGCGGGTCTGGATCGGCTCGACAGCGCCGATGGTAGCGCCGTCAAACCTCACACGCTCGGCGCCGCGGCCGACGATGCCGCGCCAGAGCAGCCCAAGCGCCGGGGCGCTGACGATGCCCAGCAGCGGCACGCCTGATGTCACGATGGCGAGGTTGACGGTGAATTCGTCGCGCCCGGCGACGAACTCCTTGGTGCCGTCGAGCGGGTCGATCAGGAAGAAGCTGTCGCGAAACGGCGGCGAGGCGAGCTCAGTCCGCTCTTCCGAGAGCGTCGGGACGTCGCCCGCAAGCTGCGCCAGCCCGTCCGCGATGATGCGGTCGGCGGCAAGGTCGGCCTCGGTTACCGGCGAGCCGTCCTGCTTGCCGTCGACCCGCATCGCCGAGCGGTTGACGCCGAGGATGGCTTCGCCCGCTCTCACCACCAGCGCGGTGAGCGGCTCCATCAGGCCGAATGCGGCCGCGTCGTCGATGATCCGCTTCACCTGCATGCCTCATTCATCGGCAATTCCATCCCTCCCCGAGTGATTCGCCGCGGCTTTATGGCCGCTTCGAACCGATCGCAAGCTAGCTGCCACGGGCTTGCGAATGTTAGAACCCGCGGCATTCGTCAAGCATGCGTGATTCGCCGCGTCCGCGCCGAGCAATTCCAGGAACCCTCCAGGACCCCTTTATGTCTGACGCTTCGTCACCCGCTACCGCTACCGCTCCAGATGCGCTCGAACTCGCTGCGCTCCTGTGCTCGCGGGTCTGCCACGATCTCATCAGCCCTGTCGGCGCCATCGTCAATGGGCTCGAAGTGCTCGACGACGATCCCAAGCCCGACGACCGCGAGTTTGCGCTCGACCTGATTCGCAAGAGCGCCAAGACGGCCTCCGCCCGCCTCCAGTTCTGCCGCCTCGCCTTTGGCGCGGCCGGCTCGTCGGGCGCGCAGATCGATGTCGGCGATGCCCAGACCATGGCGCGCGGCCACATTGAGGACGGCAAGTGCTCGATCACGTGGAATCTGCCGCGGCTCTTGCTGCCGAAGAACCGCGTCAAGCTGCTGCTCAACATGTTGGTCGTTTCCCAGCACACGATCCCGCGCGGCGGCATGCTGACGGTCGATCCGATCGGCGAGGGCGAGACGATGAGCTTTCGCATCACCGCGACCGGACACAATGCGCGGCTGCCGCAGAACATCTCCGAGCTTCTGAGCGGCGAGCGGGGCCCTGCCGCTGATGCGCACGCGATCCAGCCTTATTATACGCGGCTGTTGGCAGAGGCTTGCGGGCTCACCGTGAGGCTCGCGCACGAAGGCGAAGCCATCACCGTTACCGCTTCGTAAACGCGCGGCCGCTCGCAAACGTTAATCTATCCTTTACGAGGCGCTTCGGCTTGTCCGGAGCGCCTTATCTCTTTGTTGGTTCCGTTCTTTTGCACATACTCAACCATTATTAAACGCTTTGCGGTGAAGCTGGCCTCATTCCGAAATGGCGCATCACGTCACGTGCGCGCCCCTCCTGTATGAAGGCCTGTTTTCATGGATGATCTGTTGCGGGAGTTTTTGACGGAGACCAGCGAGAGCCTGGACACTGTCGACAATCAGCTGGTGAAGTTCGAGCAGGAGCCGAACAACGCCAAGATCCTGGATAACATCTTC
>NZ_JADPJG010000015.1:339199-470136 GCF_023073335.1 Bradyrhizobium sp. 21 | reverse complement strand
CGGTGAGCTTGCCGGTGGCATCGACGGTGACGTTGCCGGTGTTGGTGACGCTCGAGCCCTGGTCGACGGTCAGCCAGCCATCCGCCAGCACCTTGATCGTGCCGCTGGAAGTATTGGAGACGGTCTCGTGGGCAAACGCGACCGTGCCCTTGACGTTGACCGTGCCGGAATTGTTCAGCGTGCCGTTCTCGATCAGGCTGGTGCCGTCGAGCTCCAGCGTGCCCAGAATGGCGACGGTGCCGCCATCGACCGTCCCTGTATCGACGATCAGCGTCGTGCCGGCATCGGCCTTCAGCGTGCCGCCGGCATTGTGGATCAAGGCGAGCGTCTTCAGCGTGCCGCTCGACAGCTCGATCATGCCCGAATTGGTGATCGTCGTGCCTTGGGCGAAATCGCCGCCACCCGCGAGCGTCAGATAGCCCGCATTGGTGAGCACGCTCGTGCCGAGAATCTCGGCCTTGCCACCGACGGACATCACGCCGGAAGCCGCGTTCGTGAAGATCGAGTCGGCGCTCATGTTGAGCGCGCCGGAAATCGTCAGCGAGCTCTGGTTGATCACTTTCGGTGGCGGACCACCGAAATCGTTCATCGTGATCGACTTGGCATAGGCGGCTGCGTCGATCGTCACCGGATAGGACGGCGTCAGCCCGTGCAGCTGATCGGTGATGACGATGACGTCGTCGTCGATGGTCGGGACGGTGCCGGTTTCCCAGTTCGCGGCGTCCTTCCAGAAGCCGCCGGAGGGAGCGCCGGCCTTGTCGGTCGCGATCCACACCACCGCGGCGGCATCGGTGCCGGTGATCGTGACGGTGATGGTCTGTTGCGAGATGGCGCCTTGCGAGTCCGTGAGCGTCACGGTGTAGACCAGCGTCAGCACCTCGCCCTTCGGGATGAAGTCGGCGAGATAGACCGGCAGGTCTGCCAGCGACCAGTTGATGGTGCCGGTGCCGCTGCCCTTGCTGTCGGCGCCCGCCGCGATCGCAACCGACATCGCGCTCTGGAACGCCGCAAGCGGGCCCGGCGGAACGGTGCCGTCAGGCAGCGTCGCGCTTGTCAGCTTGACCGCGACCGTGTGGCTATCGGTGAGGTCGACATCCTTGAAGTTCAGCGTACCCGATGTCGGCACATCGCTGGCGAGCGGACCACCCGGCACGCTGGTGCCACCTTCGAACGTGATGGTCGGCACGTTGGTGGTGATCACCGGCTTGTCGTTGGTGCCTGTGATCGTGATGGTGATCGGAAAGGAGGTGGATTCCGGGTTTACCGCGAAATTGTTGCTGATGCGGACCGTGTAGGTCAGCGTCAGCGTTTCGCCGGCCGCGAGGAAGTCGAAGACGTGGTCGGGAATCGTGTAGGTCCAGACCGCCGAGCCGTTGTTGTTGTTCGCGGCATTGGCGGCCACGTCGATCTGGATCTGCGTCGCCGCGATGTCCTGCATCTGGAGCGTGGTGAGCGATCCGGTGACATCGTGCAGGCCCGCGTCCTTGTAGACGTAGTTGGGCGCGCCGGCGAGGCTCACCGACACTGTCGGCCGGTCGCCCAGATTCTGATCGACGAAGGTGATGCGGCCCGAGATCGTGTCGGAATGCGTCGTGTCGCCGGTGGTGTCTGCGCGCTCGGTCAGCGCGAATGCCGACGTCACATTACCGTTGAGATCGAGGCTGCGCGACTCGGGCGGGCCGGGAATGCGGTCGTTGGTCGGCGTGGAGGTGCCGGGGCCCTGCGGTCCCTGCGGATTGAGGTTCGCGAAAGTCACAGTCGCGGTGGCGCCGGTCGGCGTCTTGATCAGGAGACCGTCGCTGGTCTGCGTGATCGAGTCGGTGAAGTTCGTGGTCAGCTTGGTGTTGCTGTTGTTGTCCGTGAACTTCAGCGTGAACACGTCCGTGATCAGCTTCTGGATGTCCGGTGACATCAGCGCATTGGAAATCGAGACGTTGCCGCCGCTGATCTGGATCATCTGGCCGGCCTGGTTGACCGTCGCGATCGGCAGCAGCGTGACCTTGTCGAACAGGATGTAGGAGCCCGTCGTGCCGTTCGGCTCGACCAGCACCTGGAAGCTCGCCTCCGGCTGCGGATCGCCGCCACTGGGCGGAACGACGAAACGGATCTGGCTCAGCACCGCCGTGCCGCGGATGCCCATGGTGGCGACCGGCGTGTCGATCTTCATGTCGCCGTGCTTGGCGGTCTCGCCGGCGACGAAGGTGATGGTGCCCGCGACCAGACTGAGCAGCGAGGAGTTGCTCGACCCGTTGGGGTCGTAGACCATCTCGTTCAGCACCATCCGCGCATTGGAGGACAGGCCGAACACCGTACCGTCGATGAAGGTGATGCCGAGCGTGGAGTCCCCGCCGGTCGAGACCACGTCGCCCTTCTCGACATTGTCGCCGTTGTTCAGGATGACGGAGACGCCGTTGCGGACCGCGGTCGCGCTGCCGGAAAGCTTGGTGACGTGGCCAATGACCTGGGCCGCGGCAATGCCGGACGCGGCCTGTGCATATTGGACGTGGCCCGTCAGCGCGTTGACGATGTCGCCGGTGAGGTGAGCGCCATCCGGCGACGAGAGCGCCGCGCGCTTGTCGCCCCGGAAATAATCGTGAACCACAAACTCGTGACCGTCGTGGGACAGCACGAGATCGCTGCCCGCGCGCTTGAAGTCACCATGAAAGATCAGGTTCGGATCGGGAACAACGAACGCGCCGTCAGGCACGTGACCATGCGCTTTGGCCGTAAAGGAATCGACATGGGGGTCGGCAAGCGAGTGAGGACCCGCGCCATCCAAGAAAATCGCGGCGTCAAATTTGCCAGCGTAATTCAACAGGGCACCAAAAAAAGAGTTAAAATCTAAGTAAGTATCGATCGCCTAAGCTTGCTTATCATTACCAAGTCCTTAGCGAAACCATCTATTGCTTGTGTGATTTCGCATCACCCAGCGGTCGGCGCCCCTTCCCGGCCACGCCTCCCCAGAGGAAGCGGGGTATTTCCGGAAATATCTATAAGTAGAGTTTTGCTTATCCGAGCCCATTTTCGGTACCCCTATGTATTCGACTGTATAAATCGGGCAGCGAATACTTGCATCATCTTCCGTTCGTGGTGCCCCGCAGCATACTGCGGCAAATACGGAACCAAATCTGTGACCCAATTAACAGAACCGGTGAAATAGCGGGTCGTTAGCCATAGGGCGAGGAATCGGCGGCGGCACAACCAGTACCTGCAATTGGTTCCATTTCGCGGCAGGCACGCTCCAACTAGTCCCCGATTCGTAAAATTTTACGCAATTTGGACAGGCCGGTTTCAGCCTGTTGCCCGGTTTTGGGACCCCAGCCGGGCGCGTTAAGCAGAACAAAACGGCACGTCTCGCACTATCTCCGCGAAAGCAACAAAGCCCGGCACGACCAGGGGACCTGGCGAAGCCGGAAGGGGATGTCAGATGGAGACCGCTGCTCGCTCGCGCGCTTGGCGCGCAATCCTTGTGCTGTGCGGATTGATCCTGTGCGGATCGGCCGCCGAGCTTCGCGCCGGCACGCTGCTGTCGCCGGGAGCCGGTGTCCTCGTGCGCAAATCCGCCGAGCCGTTCGGCGTGTTCGCCTTCGCCATCTCCGCCGGAGGCGTGCAACAGAAATGGCTCGCGCTGAAGTCCAGGCTCGACGACGACATGGTACAGCTCGCACTGTGCGACGGCGACCGGGACAATTGCGCTTCGCCCGCCGCGCTGAAACTGCTCGCCATCGTCGACCAGGCCCGCAGCCGTGACGGCCGCGCGAAGCTGGGTGAGACCAACCGCGCCATCAACCTTGCCATCCGCGCCGCCGATGACGGTACCGAGGATGTCTGGAGCTCGCCGCTGGCGACCTTTGCCCGCGGTGCCGGCGATTGCGAGGACTATGCCATTGCCAAGCTCGCCGCGTTGCGGCTCGCGGGCGTCGCCACCGAAGACCTCCGCATCGTCGTGGTGCGCGACGTCAGGGCCGGCGAAGAGCATGCGGTTGCAGCCGCACGGCTCGACGGCCGCTGGCTAATGCTCGACAACCGCCGCATGGCAATGGTCGAAGACGACGCTGCACGGAGCTACCAGCCGCTTTTCGTGCTCTACCAGTCGGCCGTGATGAAATATGTCGACGAACCCGTGCGGTTCTCGATGGTCGTCCCCCAGGCGCATTGAACGATCTAGTAACCCACCACAAACCCATTTCGCCGCACGATCAGGGACGCTAGCATGGCGCGGGCTATGCGGGGGCGACTGGAATGCGGTTCATCGTGCTGACTGTGCTTGCGCTGCTGGCGTTTCCGGCGGCATCAGGCTTCGCGCAATCCGGCCCATCCGACCGCTCCATCGCCGACAGGCTGCCGCTGTTTGCAAAAAACAACTGCCAGCAGATCCGTGACCCCGGCAATCAATTGTTCTGCGGTGATGCCGAGCTTGCTGCCGCCGCCGAGAAGCTGAGCAGCGGAATCGAAGCGCGGCTTGCCCGTCTGCCCGATCGCCTGCCTGGAATCGAGGAGAATGCGATCTGGATCCACCAGCGCAATCTCGGTTGCGGCATCGTCGGCCAGACAGCGATCCGCACCGACGACTTCGACCGGGTGAAGGCATGTCTTCTCAAGGTGACCGAGGAGCGCGCCGCCATCGTGCGCGATCCGGATTTCGATTGTCTCGCGGCCAACACCGCCGCGGGCGCGCTGATCTGTGCGGACCCGACGCTGGCGCTCGCCGAGACCGAGTTGAACAGCCAGGTGCTCGGCCTGATCGGCAAGCTCGATCCGACCGCGGCACGGTTTGCCTTCGCCGAATATGGCCGGTGGACGCGGGAGCGCGATCGCAAATGCGGTCTGGTCGGTAAGGAGAACGTGCCGCTCGGGGAGCTCGAGTCCGCGGAAGATTGTCTCGCCGGCTATCTCAAGCACAGGACCGACGAGATCGCCGCCGCCAAGGGCGATGCAAAGAAAGTGTTCGGCCGGCAGGTTGCGGCCCGCCTGCCCGACTCCGACGCCGTCGACTTCTGCGCGGCGCGGATTCACGCCGCCAATTCCTGCGGCAATTTCCTCCGCATCAACCGCGTCTACGCGCTCGACAGCCAGGTGATCGATCAGGAGGCGCAGGTCACCGGCGAGATCGAGATGGTCGTGCTGGCGCCTTTCGCCACCTGCAGCAAGGTCGCCACCACCTGTACCGGCACCTGCTGGGATTCCAGGACGGGCCGTCCGCAGCCGAGCGCCGGCAACAAGGAGCGCTCCGGAGAAGCCTTCAACGTCACGCGCCGCCTGAGAATCCAGCGGACCTTTGCCTTCGTGAAAGCCGCCGACGGCTGGCGCTGCCGGGAAGACGAACTGGCCCCGGTGAATTCCGGCACCGCGGGCGGAGGGTCGTAAGGGCTTCCCCCTCTCCCTCGCCCCGTTCTTACGGGGCCGCGACGAGCTTTGCTCGCGCTGAGAGGGTCGAGGTGGGGGGGTGCTTCCGCAAAGACGGCGAGAAGACGGACTCGCGGAGACCGCCTCTCGGCCGGAATTTGCTGGCGCAAATTCTGGCCTCTCCCCGCGCGCGGGGAGAGGCGGAAAAATCAAAACATCAGATTGTCCTTCACCAGAACCCAGCGGCCGCCCTTGACCTGCTGCACCTGGGTGATGGTGTTGGCGAGGTGGTCGGTCTTGGAGAACTTGGTCGGCGGCGAGTTGAAGATGTCGAGGAACTTGTCGCCCGACTCCAGCGAGTCCAGCATCTTCTGGCCGGTCAGATCCTTGCCCGCCTTGTTGGCGTAGAACGCAAACGTCGTCACCGCATTGTAGCCGATGATCGCCTGGGTGTTGGCGTCGGTGTTGAACATCTTCTTGTAGTTGATGAGCCAGTCGTGGACCTTGCCCTTGGCTGTGTCCTCGTAGGGGATTTCGAAGCCGCTCGCTGCATAGAGGCCCTCGACGGCGTCCTTGCCGAGCGCCGGCACTTCCAGCACGTTGGTTGGCGTCGCCCCCAGGAAGGTGACGTCCCAGCCGAGCTTCTTCGCTTCCGTCATGGCGCCGATGGTTTCCCGGATCACGGTGCCGAGAACGACGAGGTCGCAGCCGTCGGACTTCATCTTGGCGATCTGCGCGCTGAAGTCGGAAGCTCCGCGCTTGTAGCTCGTCACCGACGCCGGCTGCAGCTTCATGGCCGTCAATTGCTGGGTGAAGCCGTCGAGCACGTTCTTCCCGTACTCGTCGTCCTGATGCATGATGCAGGGCTTCGCAAAATTCTTCCACTCCACCATGTATTTCAGCGCGGCGCGCGTGCTCTCGACGTAGGGCAACAGGTTGTTGAACTTCAGACGCTCCTGCGGCTTGGCCGGGTCGAACTTGAAGGTGAACTCGGCCGCCGTCAGCGGGAAGAGCTGGAGCACGCCGGCATCGAACAGAATGTCCTGGGCGGCGAGCGTCGGCGCCGATCCCATCGAGCCGATCATGACGAATATCTTGTCGCGCTCGACCATCTTCTGCGAGGCCAGAACGCCCTTCTTCGGATCGTAGCCGTTATCCTCGAGGATCATCCTGATCTTGCGTCCATGAATGCCGCCGGCGGCGTTGATCTCCTCGACCGCCATCTTCATGCCGTTGGAAACAGGCACGCCCCAGACCTTGATCGGTCCGGACAGATCCTGATGAGTTCCGATGACGATCTCGGATGCCGAGATACCCTCATTCGTAACCTTGGTTTGCGCCGCGGCCGGCAGACAGGTGAGCGCGACTGCGCCCATAGTAAGGCCGAACGCTCTCAACGATCTCGACATTGACGTCTCCTCTCCTGAAGGCCCGTGTTCGACGAAGGGCGGGGGCCATAGCTCCTTCGCTTTCTCGAAAACGATTATTCAAGCCACCGCCCGGGCGAGATACATCGCGTCGATCTCGGCGGCGTAGCGCTTGTTCACGAAACCGCGCTTCAGCTTCATGGTCGGCGTCAGCTCCTCGTCCTCCGGCGTGAGCTGGCGCTCGATCAGATAGAATTTCTTGATGGTCTCGACGCGGGCGAAATTGCCGTTGACGCCTTCGATCTCGCGCCAGATCAGGTCCTGGATCTCCGTCGCGCGGCACAGGCTCGCATAGTTGGTGAAGGGGATGTCGTGGTCCTGCGCGAACTTCTCGACATTTTCCTGGTCGATCATGACGAGGCAGGTGAGGTATGGGCGCTGGTCGCCGATCACCACGGCATCCGAAATATAAGGCGAGAATTTGAGCTGGTTCTCGATCTCGGACGGCGTGATGTTCTTGCCGCCCGAGGTAATGATGATGTCCTTCATCCGGTCGGTGATGCGGACGAAGCCCTCGTTGTCGATGGTGCCGACGTCGCCGGTATGCAGCCAGCCGCGATGGTCGATGGTCTCCGCGGTCTTATCCGGCTGGTTGAGATAGCCCATGAACAGGAAGTCGCCCTTGATCAAAATCTCGCCGTCGGGCGACAGCGCGACCTCGCCCCAGGACACCGCCTTGCCGACCGAGCCGAGCTTGATCCGCTCCGCCGGCATCATGGTGGCGACCCCGCAATTCTCGGTCTGGCCGTAGAGTTCGTGGATGCCGATGCCAAGGGCGAGATACCAGCGGATCAGCTCCGGTGCGATCGGCGCCGCGCCGGTGAAGGCGATGCGGCAGCGGTCGAGGCCGATCGTGCGGCGGATGTTGCGGAAGGCGAGCCGGTAGGCAAGGCTGTTGGCGAGGCGCAGCGACAGCGGCGGCGCTTTCCCTTCGATCTTGCAATCGACCATGCGGTAGCCGATGTCGATGGCGCGGCGGTAGACCCATTGCTGGAACGGTGTCGCATCCTTCAGCGCGATGGTGATGGCGGAATAGAACTTTTCCCAGATGCGGGGAACCGCGAGGAAGATTGTCGGCTGCACCTCGCGAAGATTGTCCGGCACGGTCTCCGGACTCTCGGCAAAATTCATCACCGAGCCGAGCGCGACCGAGATGTAATAGCCGCCGATGCGCTCGGCGACGTGGCAGAGCGGCAGGAAGATCAGCCGGTCCTCATCCTCCCGCGCCGGGATGAAATCGTTGGCGTGCCGCATCTGGTGCGTGACGCTGCGGTTGGCGTGCATGGCGCCCTTGGGCGGCCCCGTGGTGCCCGACGTGTAGACCAGGACCGCGAGATCGCTCGCGCTGCGGCTGTCGATCATCTCCTGCCACAGCGCCTCGCGGCCGGCCATATGGTTGCGGCCGAGCGCGCGAAACTCGTCGAGCGACATCACCATGTCGTCGGAGAACCCGCTGAGGCCCTCCATGTCGAACACGATGATCCTTTGCAGCGACGGACAGCGCGCGCGACAGGAGAGAATCTTGTCAAGCTGCTCCTCATCCTCGGCGAAGATCACTTTGGTGTGGGAGTCGTTGACGAGATATTCGACCTGGGACGATGCGTCAGTCGGATAGATGCCGGAGGAAACACCGCCGGCGCACAGGATGCCCATGTCGGCATGGACCCATTCCGGCACGGCATTGGCGATGATGGAGGCGACGTCACCCGGCATGAAGCCGGTCGCCCGAAGCCCGTAGGCAATCTCCTTCGAGATCGCGAGCCATTCGCGCCAGCTGGTCGGCTGCCAGATGCCGAATTTCTTCTCGCGGATAGCCGGCCTGCTGCCCCGCGTCTCCGCGGCGCACAAAAAGCTCTTCGCGATCGTATCAGCGACCGTCAGCACCGCCGGTCGGGCCATGCGCGTCTCCTCCTTGTCGCCTTCCCCTCCGCTGCCGCCTTGCCGGCGGTCTACTGTACGGATGGGCCAATCCATTAGCATCAAATGTTCAGCGCCACGTCTTCTTCTTTTTCCAGCGCCGCTCGCCTCTCGCGCCTTGTTCCTTGGCGCCAAGGTAGAATTCCTGGATATCCTGGGAATGCATCAAGCGGTCGCAGGTGTCGTTCATGACGATGCGGCCGATCTCCAGGACATAACCGTAATGCGCCGTCTCCAGCGCCACCTTGGCGTTCTGCTCGACCAGCAGGATCGACATGCCCTGCTCTTCGTTGACGCGGCGGATGATGGTGAATATCTCCTTCACCAGGATCGGCGACAGCCCGAGTGAGGGCTCGTCGAGCAGCAGCAGCGCCGGCCGGTTCATCAGCGCACGCCCGATCGCCAACATCTGCTGCTCGCCGCCGGAGAGCTGTCCGGCCGGCTGGTTGATGCGCTCCTTCAGCCGCGGGAAATAGCCGTAGACGCGTTCCAGATCTTCCGCAACGCCGTCCCGATCCCTGCGCGGATAGGCGCCCATCATCAGATTCTCGCGCACGGAGAGGAACGGGAAGACTTCACGCCCCTCCGGCACGTGGCTGAGGCCGAGCCGCACGATCCTGTCAGCCTCCATACGCTGGATCGGCTTGCCCATGAACTCGATCGAGCCCTTCTGCGGGTCGAGAATGCCGGAGATGGTCTTCAGCACCGTGGTCTTGCCGGCGCCGTTGGCGCCCAGCAGCGTGACGATGCGACCGCGTGGCACCTCCAGCGAGATGCCGCGGATCGCCATGATCGGCCCGTAATAGCTCTCGATGTTCGAGAGTTTCAGGATGATCTCGGGTGTGACAGCAGCGACCATCGCGTCAGGCTCCCAGATACGCGGCGACGACGTCGGGATGCTGCTGAACCTCGGCGGGTGAACCCATCGCCAGCACCCGGCCGTA
This sequence comes from Bradyrhizobium sp. 21, assembly GCF_023073335.1. Lineage (GTDB taxonomy): Bacteria > Pseudomonadota > Alphaproteobacteria > Rhizobiales > Xanthobacteraceae > Bradyrhizobium. The sequence continues at coordinate 460,502 of NZ_JADPJG010000015.1, read as the reverse complement.
GTTCAGCGCGATGACGCGATCGGAAACGCGGTTGACCAGCGACATGTCGTGCTCGACCATCAGCACGGTGACGCCGAGCTCGCTCTTCATGTCACGGATCCAGAACGACATGTCGCTGGTCTCCTCGACATTGAGGCCGGAGGACGGCTCGTCGAGCAGGATCAGCTTCGGTTCCGAGCACAGCGCACGCGCGAGCTCGATCACCTTGCGCACGCCGTAGGGAAGTCCCGAGATCAGCTTGTCGCGGTAAGGCTCGAGATCGAGGAACTCGATCACCTGCTCCACCCTGCGGCGATGCACCTTCTCGTTGGCCCGCACGCTCGGCAGGAACAGCAGCTCCTGCCAGAGCTGCGTGGTGGAATGGCGGTGACGGCCGACCAACAGGTTCGACAGCACGGTGGCGTTCTCGAAAAGCTCGATGTTCTGAAAGGTGCGGGCGATGCCGAGCCTTGCGATGTCGTAGGGCGGCTCTTCCGTGATGTCCTGGTCCTCGAAGAAGATTCGGCCCGAGGTCGGCCGGTAGATCCGCGAGATCAAATTGAAGATCGAGCTCTTGCCGGCGCCGTTCGGACCGATGATCGAGAGGATCTCGCCCTTCTCCACCGCGAACGACACCGCATCGACCGCTTTCAGCCCGCCGAAGTGCAATGAGAGATTCTCGGCGCGAAAGTAGCTCATCGGTTGCGCTCCGATTTCACGTAGATCTTCTGCCGCTTGAAGGTGGCGCGCTTGTAGAGCGGGAACAGCTGGAAGAAGAGTTTGATCTTGAGCCAGCGGCCGTAAAGCCCGAGCGGCTCGAACAGCACGAACAATACGATGATGATGCCGTAGATCGCGCCTTTCAGGCCGTTGAGCGAGGCGAAGGCCGCGACCTTGGACTGGACGTTGGCGGCACTCTGCGTGCCCGCTCCGAAGGTCGCTGCCATGCCGGCGATGATGCCGGGCATGTCGTCCTTGAGGTAGGTCAGGAACGGATCGATCATCACGATGAAGATCGCGCCCAGCACCGCGCCGTGCAGGCTGAAGGTGCCGCCGATCAGGATCACGATGATGAACTCGATCGAGAGCTGCAGCGTGAACATCTCCGGCGAGATGAAGGAGAGCTTGTGGGCGAACAACACGCCGGCAAAGCCGGTGATCGCCGCCGAGATCGCAAAGGACTTCACCTTGTACAGCGCGACGTTGACGCCCATGCTGCGCGCCGCGGTCTCACTGTCGCGGATCGCGACAAAGGCGCGACCGGTCGGCGAGCGCAGCAGATTGAGCGTGCCGACGATGGTCAGCACCAGCACGGCGAGGCAGAGGAAATAGAAGGCCGGGCTGTCGCGTGAGACTGTGACCCCGAGCAGCGACAGCGCCTTGACCCGCATGCCCTCGTTGCCATTGGTGACGCTTTCCCAGCGCGCCAGAATTTCCTCGACGATGAAGGCAAAGGAGATGGTGGCGATGACGAGGTAGATGCCTTGCAGCCGCAGCGCAGGGAAGCCGACCAACGCGCCGATCAGGCCGGTCAGGGCGCCCGCGGCAAGGAAATAGACGGGAAACGGCACACCATATTTCTGCAAATAGGCCGCCGTATACGCGCCAATCGCGAGAAACGCCGCATGCCCGAGCGAGGCCTGCCCGGTGAAGCCCGTCAAGATCAGCAGCGCCACCCCGACGGTCGCATAGATGCAGACGAAGACGAGCTGGCTCATCAGATAGCTTGAGACCACATAGGGCGCGATCAGCAGCACGGCCAGCAGGATGCCGTAGGAGACGACATAGCCCGAATGCGGAAACAGCCTGATGTCGTCCTCGTAGTCGGTCTTGAACAGGAAGCGCATGCGTTCAGACCTTCTTGCGGACGTGACGGCCGAACAGGCCTTCGGGCTTGAGCAAGAGCACGGCGAGCAGCACGACATAGGGCGCGACGTCCTTCCAGCCCTCGGCCAGATAGAAGCCGGCCATGCTCTCGATGACGCCGATCAGCACGCCACCGACGACCGCGCCGGGGATCGAGCCGAAACCGCCGAGCACGGCGGCCGGAAAGGCCTTCAGGCCAAGTACGAGGCCGACATTGGAATGGATGAAGGTGATCGGCGCCAGCAGCACGCCGGCGCAGGTCGCAACCGCCGCGCTGATCGCCCAGACGATCGACACCACGCGCTTGACCGGGATGCCCATGTAATAGGCCGCCAGCATATTCTCGGAACTGGCGCGCATCGCGGTGCCGAGCGTGGTCTTGTTGAAGAACAGCCAGAGCAGCGTGCAGAGGATGATCGTGGCCGCGATCACCGAGAGCTTGTCGTGGGCGAGCACCAGCGCGCCGATCCGGAGCACGCCCTGGCTGAAGGGCGTGTCGATCTTGAAATCGTCGGTGCCCCAGATCATGCCGGAGACCGAACGCAGGAAATAGCCGAGCCCGATGGTGGCCATGATGATGGAGAATTGCGGATAGCCGAGGATCGGCCGCACCACCACGCGCTCGGCCAGCATGCCGAACAGCGCCATCGCCGCCACCGCGCCGGCAAAGCCGATCCAGTAGTTCAGGCCCATCATGCCGATGAAGGTGAAGGCGAAGAAGCCGCCCAGCATCATCAAATCGCCCTGGGCGAAATTGACGACCTCGGTGGCCTTGTAGACGAGCACGAAGCCGAGCGCGATCAGGCCGTAGACGCAGCCGAGCGCAACACCGCTGACCAGCTGCTGAACGAAATCCAGCATCGCCGCGCATCCTCCCGACACAACCGGCGGTTCTTCCTGACCGCCTTGCCGCATCTTGTGTTCAGTCGCTACGCAGTCGTTTCGCTGCGTTCGCGCCATTCGTCCCTTCGCCAATTCAGCCTGAACCGCCAAGCGCTGTCAACAAACGGTGACTTGCCATTGGTCCAAGGGGCATGCCGGAATTAGCGGCAGCGCGATTCACGGTGCCGAAACATCTTGGGGTCATGGTCGCGGGCGATGCAAAACCGCATGGTGTGGCCGTCATGAAGCCGGACAGCTCGGCGCTCGAAATTTTGGGGTTAACGAAGCGTTTTGACCGTTTGGCGGTCGATAACCTCGGTCTCACCATCCATGCCGGCGAATTCTATGCGCTGGTCGGCCCCAACGGCGCCGGCAAGACCACGACTTTGCGCATGGTTGCAGGCCTGCTCAGGCCCGATGCCGGGGCGGTCTCGATCTTCGGCATCGATGCGCTCCAAAACCCTGTTGCCGCCAAGCAGGTGATGGCGTGGGTCTCCGACGAGCCCATGATCTACGACAAGCTCACCCCGCTTGAATATCTCGAATTCGTCGCCGGCCTCTGGGGCATCGCGCCATCGGTCTCGGAACCGGTCGCGCAGGAACTTCTGAGCTCGCTCGGGCTCGAGCCGCACCGGCACGAACGCTGCGAAGGCTTTTCCAAAGGCATGCGCCAGAAGGTCGCTCTCGCCGGCGCCCTGGTGCACGATCCCCGCCTCATCATTCTCGACGAGCCGCTGACGGGGCTGGACGCCGTCTCCGCCCGCCATGTGAAGGGCCTCCTCAGCGAGCGCGTTCAGGCCGGCTGCACCATCATCATGACGACACATATTCTGGAGGTCGCCGAACGCATGGCCGACCGCATCGGCGTGATCGCCTCGGGCCGCCTCGTTGCCGAGGGCACGCTGACCGAGCTGCGTCAGCAGAACGGCCACGCCGACACCAGCCTGGAAGATCTCTTCATCGCGCTGGTGACGCTCCAGGAAGCTGCATGAGCTCGGCCACCGCGCTCTCCTGGTTTGCCCGCCACGAGCTCCGGCTCGCCTGGCGCGAATGGTTCGCGATGATGACCGGCGGGCGGCGCAAGCGGACGCGCGCCGCAATGATCGGCCTGCTGTTTTTCGCAGCACTCCTGCACGTGCCCGCCTGGGCGGTGATCGGCCGCTTCGCCGACCTGCAATTGCCGCTCGACAAATCCTCGTTGATCGTGATCTCGGCGACGATCTTCCTCGCCTGGACACTGATGCTGTCACAGGCGATCGAATCGGTGACGCGGGTGTTTTACGCCCGCGCCGACCTCGACCTGATCATGTCCTCGCCCGCGACGCTGGCCAATCTGTTCTCGGTGCGCATTGCCGCGATCGCGCTGACCGTCACGGTGATGGCGCTGCTGTTCTCGACGCCCTTCATCGACGTGCTGGTGTTCGGCGGCGGCCCGCGCTGGCTTGCGGCGTTCGGCGTCGTGGTCGCGATGGGCCTGTCGGCCGCGGCGGTCGCGATCGCCATCACCATCGTCCTGTTCCGCCTGATCGGACCGGCGCGGACACGTTTCGTCGCGCAGATCCTCGCCGCGATCATCGGCGCCGGCTTCGTGATCGCGCTCCAGGTCGCGGCGATCATGTCCTATGGCACGCTGTCGCGCTTCACCATCCTGACCTCGGGGAGCGTGGCCGCCCACGCGCCCGATGTCGACAGCATCTGGTGGTGGCCAGCGCGGGCGACGATGGGCGACACCGCGGCACTGATGCTGCTTCTGGCGCTCGGACTGGTGCTGCTCGGCAGCGTCATGGCGATCTTCTCGGGCCGCTTTGCCGACACCGCGATCGATGCCGCCGCCTACGGCAAGGCCGGCAGCAAGCGCGCGAAGGAGCGCCCGTTCCGCGGCGGATCGCGGCAGCAGGCGCTGCGGCGCAAGGAGTTCATGTTGCTCCGGCGCGATCCCTGGCTGATCTCGCAGACGCTGATGCAGCTGCTCTATCTGGTGCCGCCGGCGCTGCTGCTGTGGCGCAGCTTTGCCGACAGCTCTGCCGCGCTCACGCTGATCACGCCCGTCATCGTCATGGCGGCGGGACAGCTTGCCGGCGGGCTCGCCTGGCTGACGATTTCGGGCGAGGACGCGCCCGACCTGGTCGCGACCGCGCCGCTGACGCCATCAGGCGTCATCCGCGCCAAGATCGAGGTGGTGCTGATCGGAATCTCGGTCATTTTCTGCCCGCTGATCGCAGCCCTCGCTTTCGCTTCACCGTTCCAGGCCGTAGTCAGCGCCGGCGCTGTCATCATCAGCGCGGCCTCCGCAACCGCGATCCAGCTCTGGTTCCGGGTCCAGGCCCGGCGCAGCCAATTCCGCCGCCGCCAGACTTCTTCACGGCTTGCGACCTTTGCCGAAGCCTTCTCATCGATCGGCTGGGCCGCCAGCGCCGCGTTGCTGCTCGCCCTCCCCATCGCCGGTCTCATCAGTGGCCTGATCACCGCCAGCCTCGTCGCCATCACCTGGAAGTTCAGCCCACGGCGTGAATCATAAAAGGCCGGCGTGAGGGTGCGACACTGACGCGCTGTTGATCGCGCCCAGTTGGCCACACGCTGCATTGCACGCTAGACTTTCCCCTGAAGTCATCGGGGACGGATCATGCGGCGACTGGTTTCGGCGGCTCTGGCGCTATCAGGCGCATTCCTCTCACCTGCCGTCGCCCAGCAGCCCCAGCGCAGCGAATGCCTGGCGATGGCGAATGCGGCGCCGCGCGCGATGCCGGTGACGTTTCGGCAGACGGCAGCCGCGGCGGAAGTCGAGATCACCTATGCCGGCCACTCCACCTATTTCATCGACACGCCCGGCGGGTTGCGTATCGCGACCGATTATAGCGGCGCCTACCAGGTCGGACGGTTGCCCGACGTCGTCACCATGAACCGGGCGCACGGCACGCATTACTCCTTATTTCCCGACAAGCGCATTCCCCATGTGCTGCATGGCTGGGGCGAGGACGGCAAGCCGGCCATCGTGTCGGAGCGGATCGGCGACACCTTCATCCGCAACGTCACCACCGACATCCGCCGCTATTTCGGCGATGATTCCGGCACCAACATGATCCGCGACGGCAACTCGATCTTCATCTTCGAGGTCGCGGGCCTCTGCATCGGCCATCTCGGCCATCTCCACCACAAGCTCGACGACAGCCACTTCGCCCAGATCGGGCGGCTCGACATCGTGATGGTGCCGATCGACGGCACCTACACCATGTCGCTCGACGGTGTCTCCGAGATCACCAAGCGGCTGCGCGCCTCGGTGGTGCTGCCGATGCACCGCTTCGCCACCCCGCTCGACGAGTTCATGCGGCTGATCGGCCAGCAGTTCGAGATCGACCGGCGCAGCGAGCGCTCGTTTCGGATCACACGGGATGCGCTGCCGACGACGCCGACCGTGATCATCCTCGACGGCGTCTGACGCGCAATTTTCTCCAAGTCGGCTGTCGGCCGGTCGTGCTGATCTCCTCGCAACAGGAGACCGCCATGACCGACTTTGCGAGATTGTTGCACGCGGACGGACCGAATCCCGAGCACGCGGCAGCGCTTCAGCTCTACGGCCGCTTCGTCGGCGATTGGGAGGCCGGGATCACCGCCCATGGGCCCGATGGTACGGAACACACCGCCCCCGGCGAGATCCATTTCGGCTGGGTGCTGGAGGGCCGCGCCGTGCAGGACGTCTGGATCATTCCGCGCCCGGCAGGCAGCCCAGCCCTGCCGATCGCCGGCAATTGGTACGGCACGACGTTGCGGGTCTACGATCCCTCCATCGATGCGTGGCGGATTTCCTGGTTCGATCCCGGCCGCAGCGTATTCCGTCAGCAGATCGGCCGTGCCCGCGGCGCCGACATCGTGCAGGAAGGCACGACCGATACAGGCGACCTGACGCGCTGGAGCTTTACAGAGATCACAGCCGATTCCTTCCATTGGCTTGGTGAGGTCAAGCCTGCCACGGCAAAGGACTGGCGGCTGGTGGTGGATGTGAGGGCGAAGCGGCGCAAGGGTTGACCACACGGCCGCTGTGCTCGCGATGACGGGTGCGGTTGCGCAACGCGCTCTGCTGTGTCGGAGGACGAGGTGCTAGGCTCCCGGCCCAAGAAGCATGCATAGAGGGAGCGAACGCCGATGGCAGCAAGCGGTCTGCCCGCCAACACGAGCGGGCTATTCGTCGCGCCGCGCGAGGAATGGCTCGCGCTGCATCAGGAGGAGATCATCGATCCCGCACGGCCGATCGTCGATCCCCATCACCATCTCTGGAATCGCGGGCACCGCTATCTGATCGAGGAGATGGCGGCCGATATCGCCTCCGGGCACAACATCATCGCCACCGTCTATGTCGACTGCCGCTCGATGTATCGCGCACACGGGCCCGAGGCATTCCGGCCCGTCGGCGAGGTCGAGTTCGCCAACGGCGTCGCCGCGATGAGCGCAAGCGGCGGTTACGGCAGGGCCGCGATCTGCGCCGGCATCGTCAGCCACGTCAATCTGCTGCTCGGCGACGCCGCAAAGCCGGTGCTGGAGGCCGAGATTGCCGCCGGCAACGGGCGCTTCCGCGGCATCCGGCATTCCTCGGCCTGGGACGAAGACCCCATCGTCGCCGGCATGTATGCGAACCGACCGCAGGGATTGTTGCAAGACCCGACGTTTCGCAAAGGCTTTGCCTGCCTCGCACCGCTGAATCTCAGCTTCGATGCCTGGCTGTTCCATCCGCAGATCGGCGAGTTGACTGAACTGGCCCGCGCATTCCCCGGCACCAAAATCGTGCTCGACCATTGCGGCGGGCCGGCCGGCATCGGCCGCTTTGCCGGGCGGCGCGGGGAGGTGTTTCCACAATGGCGCGCCGCGATCCAGGAGATCGCGAAATGCGAGAACGTGGTGGTGAAGCTCGGCGGGCTCGCGATGTGCCTGCTCGGCTATGACTTCCATTTGCGCGACAGGCCGCCGTCATCCGAGGAGCTTGCCGCGGCCTGGCGGCCCTATGTCGAGACCTGCATCGAGGCATTCGGCGCGAAGCGCGCGATGTTCGAGAGCAATTTCCCGCCGGACAAGGGCCAGTGCAGCTACCAGGTGATCTTCAACGCCTTCAAGCGCATCGCAGCGTCCCTGAGCGAGGCCGAGAAGATGGCGCTGTTTTCGCAAACCGCGACCGACGTCTACCGGCTCGAATTGCCGTCATGACGAGAGGAGGGGCCGGGATGTTGATCCCGACCCCACTTCCGTCGTAGCCGCTGGGAAGCGTCCTTGAAATGTTGCTGTTGGAGCTCTAACCGGCACCCATCAGCGAGGCTGGGCGGCGCTCGCCGGCGGAGACGAACATCCGCTTGAGCCTGTTGACGACGCGGATCAGGAAGCCGATCATCACGGGATTGGTCTTGCGGCAGAAGGCGATCTTCTTGACGTGGCCTTCGACATGCCATTTGGCATGCGCGCCGTCGCGGAAGAAAATGACGTCGCCCGGGCCGTAGCGCTTCGGCGGCATGCCGTCGCTTTCGAGCACGATCGATCCTTCCATGATCATGATCGTCTCGTCGATATCGTAGTACCAGTTGAAGCGCCCTTCGGTGCAGGCCCAGATGATGGTTGAGGCGGTGCCGTCAACGCTGGTGGACAGGATGTGCGAGCGCGACACCGGGTTGCCCTCGATGATCCAGGACGGCTCGATCGGCCGCAGCTCGAGGTCCACATTGCAACTACCAATTTCAATCAATGAGCGCGACATCTGTTTCCCCAAGGGATAATATGAACGGCCGGGTCTCGGCCCGGATTGTTTCAAAAGATGTTGGAACGCTAGTAGCCGGTTTTTAATTCTTTGTTACGCAGGCCCCGACAATCAGCCGCAAGTTGCAGACGCGAAGCGGTTAACGTCGCGATTCCCCTGCATTCTCGTGCACATGAACCCATCTTTTTCGGGGTGCGACAAAGTGCGCGTAAGTGACAATCGAAGGAGCCATGCCGATGCCCCTCACCCCGGAGGTTCTGACAGCCCAAGGCGAGGCCGTCGCCTGGCTCGGCAGCCTCGACGTCTCCTTCGCAACCGACGAGGAGCCATGGTTCACCGTCGACGGCATCGACAGCCCCCGCCAGATCGGCAGCGACGGCTCCGGCGGCGCCTTCATGCTGCTGCCGTCACAGCATATGCTCTACGTCTCATCGGAAGGCCGCGCGGGCATTATCGCGGAGAATTTCGAGGCTTTCGTCCAGCTCGTCGTGGCGCGCCCCTATTGGCTCGACATCCTCAAATTTTCCGCCGGCGGTGACCTCGAGGAGATGCGGCGCGCGGCCGATGCGCTGGAGGCGACGCTCGACGACGAGGACGACATCAACGAGGCCCGCGAGGAAATCCGCAGGGGCCTCGCCTTGCCCGAGGCGAACGATCCCGTCGGCGCGCTCTACGACGCGGTCGCGGCTTCCGACGCCATCGTGCGGGCCACCGACGGCAGCCCGTTCACGACGCTGTTCAACCGCTTCAGCATCGACAGCAGCCCGATGCTGCGCAACGCGGCGGCGTGAGAAAAAATCCTACTTCGCCCACTCGCCCTTGCGGAATACCGGCACCTTGCTGCCGTCGGCGAGAATACCGTCGATGTCGGTCTCGGCGGACCCGATCATCCAGTCGATATGGATCAGGCTCTGGTTGCCGCCTTGCGCGGCGATCTGCTGCGGCGTGAGCTGCGCGCCGTTGACGAAGCACTTCGAATAGCACTGGCCGAGCGCGATGTGCGAGGCCGCGTTCTCGTCGAACAGCGTGTTGTAGAACAACAGCCCGCTCTGCGAGATCGGCGAGGAATGCGGCACCAGCGCGACTTCGCCGAGACGGCGCGCGCCCTCGTCGGTGTCGAGCACCTTGTTCAGCACCTCCGCGCCGCGCGAGGCCTTGGCGTCGACGATCCTGCCGTCCTCGAAGCGCACCGCGATGTTGTCGATCAGCGTGCCCTGGTAGGACAGGGGCTTCGAGCTCACGACATGACCGTAGACCCGCCGGCAATGCGGCGTGGTGAAGACCTCTTCGGTCGGGATGTTGGCGTTGCAGCTGATGCCGTTCTTGGAGAGCGAGGCGCCGCCTTCCCATTCATGGCCGTCGGCAAGTCCGATGGTGAGATCGATGCCGGGACCGGAATATTGCAGCGCGCGAAAACGCTGGCCGTTGAGCCAGTTGGTGCGCTCGCGCAGCACCGCATTGTGGCTCGCCCAATTGGCCGGCGCGTCCTCGCGATCGACGCGGGACGCCGCGAAGATCGCGTCCGCAAGCTTACCGATCGCGACGTCCTCGGAATCGTTCGGAAACACCAGCTTCGCCCAAGCTGCGCTCGGATAGGCAATGATGTTCCAGTTGGTGTCGAAATTGACAATCTTTTCCAACGCCGGCTGATAGGCGATGGAATTGGCCTTGCTGGCGCGCGCGACCTTGGACGCATCTTCGCCCGACAACAGCATCGGGTTGTCGCCGACGATGGCAAGCCGCGCGGTATTCTCCGAGAACGCCTTGGCCATGCCCTCATAGAGCCAGTTGGCGGCGCGATCGAAGCTGCTGTCGTGACCGTGGCGATAGCGCGCCAGCGTCATCTCTTCGTCGGAGAGTATAGGCGTCACGATGCCGGCACCGGCCTTGTAGGCATGCACGGCGATCCGCCGCACCAGCGGCAACGCGATCGCAGGCGCCGTCAGGAGCAGATCCTGTCCCGGCCGCAAGCCCAGGCCCACCTTCACCGCCACCTCGGCCAGCCGGTCGAGCTTCACGGGATCGATGGGGGTGGAGGTGATGCGTTGATCAGTCATGCCAGATCCTCTGCAGAACGTCTTTCGCTTCATCTAAGTCTAGCATCGCGAGACACAAGTGTGCGAGTGCCTTGCGACACGGGAGATACGCAGTTTCGCGCATTTTGGTTTTCAACGCGTTGCCGATTTCAGCACCCGATCGACCATGGCGGGAGCAAGGCCGAGGTAATTTTTCGGTGATGTGAGCGCCTCGATCGTGGCACGGTCGATTCTGGCAGAGACGCGGGCGTCGGACGAGAGCGCGTCCGCCAGGCTCAGACCTTTCTCATTGGCGAGCCGGCAGGCGTCATAGACCACGTCATGCGCCTCCTGCCGCCCGATCTCGGGCGCCAGCCCCATCATGACCGCCTCGGCCACGATCAAACCGCGGCTGAGGGCCAGATTGTCGTTCATCTTCGCTTCGTCCACGATGAGGCCGGCGAGCGCGAACTTCGCCTGGTGCAAGGCGCCGGCGGTCAGCGCGAAGCTTTCGGGGATCGCCATCCATTCGGCGTGCCAGGGACCGGTGGCGCGCTCGAAATCCTGCACCATGGCATCCAGCATGAGGCCGGCGTGCTGGCGCACCGCCTTGGACGCCGCGAGCATCAGTTCCGAGGAGATCGGGTTGCGCTTCTGCGGCATGGTCGAGGAAGCGCCGCGCCCCTTGACGAAGGGCTCGTAGACCTCGGCGAATTCGGTCGAGGCCATGATCATGATGTCGAGCGCGATCTTGCCAAGCGAGCCGGTGACAAGCGCAAGGAAATTCACGGTCTCGGCAAAGCCGTCGCGTGCGACGTGCCAGGTCGAGGCGGGGACGCCGAGCTTCAGTTCAGCGCAGAGCGCTTCCTGCACCTCAAACCCCTTGTCGCCGAGCGACGCCAGCGTGCCGGCCGCGCCGGCGAACTGGCCGACCAGGACGCGCGGCTTCAATTGTGCCAGACGTTCGGCGTGGCGGTCGAACATCGCAAGCCAGATCGCGGTCTTGTAGCCGAAGGTGACCGGCAGCGCCTGCTGGAGATGGGTGCGGCCCGCCATCGGCGTGTCGCGATGGCGCTTCGAGAGGTCGGCGAGGATTTTACGCAGCGCGGCGATGTCGTGTTCGACGATCTCGAGCCCGGCGCGCAGTTGCAGCACCACAGCGGTGTCCATGATGTCCTGCGTGGTCGCGCCCCAATGCACGTAGCGGCCGGCCTCGCCGCATTGCTTCACCATCTGATGCACCAGGGGCAGGATCGGATAGCCGACGACATCGGTCTCCAGCCGCAACAGATCGAAATCGAGCGCGGCAACATCGGTCCGCGCCGCGATCTGGTCGGCAGCCTGCTGCGGGATCACCCCGCACTTCGCTTCCGCCTTCGCCAGCGCTACCTCGACCTCGGCATAGCGCCCGAGCGTCGCGACGTCGGAAAACACCTCGCGCATCGCAGGTGTGCCGAAAGCATCGCGGAACAACATGGAATCGAGCACGGTGGTCGAGGCATGAAAAGCGGGCATGGACGTTTCTTTATGGTTGGCGTTTGGTATGGAGGGCAGCTTACGCAGGGGGCGCGGTTCGGCAATGGGCATTCGGGCGTCCAACGTCGTCATTGCAAGGAGCTTTTGCGACGGAGCAATCCAGACTATCTCCCTGGCGGGATTCTGGATTGCTTCGCTGCGCTCGCAATGACGGGAGGACGCCGCAACAATCCGGCCGAAACCGCCTTTTTCTAACCCAGGCTGCATTCCCACTCGAAAACCGCATGGCTGCCATCACGCGATCGTGGTGAACCGGTTCGACCGTTCGGCGGACTCACAGACTTCAGTCGAAATCCGTTTTGATTTTATCATTGCCGATGTTGTCGTGAGGTCTGAGTTTTCCACGTGCGGTTTCTGTTCCGGGATCACCTGCTCGATACCGACTTGCGCGAGCTGAGCCGCGAGCAGGTTCCTGTTGCCGTGGAGCCGCAGGTCTTCGATCTCGTTGTCCACCTCATGGAGAACCGTGACCGGGTGGTCAGCAAGGACGAGCTCATCGACAAGATCTGGCACGGGCGCAGCGTCTCCGAATCCACACTGACCAGCCGGATCAATGCGGCACGCAAGGCGGTCGGCGACAGCGGCGCGAGCCAGGCGCTGATCCGGACCATCGCGCGCAAGGGTTTTCGTTTCGTCGGCGACGTCGAGACCAAGCGCGGGGCGACCGCGCCGGAACCCGGCTTCGGCACGAAGGTTCTGCAGGCTCCGCTCGCACTGCCGGACCGACCGGCGATTGCGGTGCTGCCCTTCACCAACATGAGCGGTGACCGCGAGCAGGATTATTTCTCCGACGGCATCAGCGAGGACATCATCACCGCGCTTTCGAAGCTGCGCTGGTTCTTCGTCGTCGCGCGCAACTCCTCCTTCGTCTACAAGGGCCGCGCCGTGCACATGCACGAGATCGCACGCGAACTCGGCGTGCGCTACGTGATCGAAGGCAGCGTACGGCGGAGCGGTGATCGCGTGCGTATCTCCGCGCAGCTCAACGACGTCTCCACCGGCAGCCACCTCTGGGCCGAACGCTACGACCGCGAGCTTGCCGACATCTTCGCCGTGCAGGACGAGATCACCGAGGCGATCGTCGCCGCGATCGAGCCGCAGCTCTATACCGCCGAGAATTTTCGCGCCCAGCAGAAGCCGCCGGGAAGCCTGGATGCCTGGGACCTCGTGATGCGCGCATTGTCGCATTACTGGCGCATCACCCGCGAGGACAACGCGGCCGCGCAAGGACTACTCGAAAAGGCCGTCGCGCTCGATCCCGCCTATGGCAAGGCGCTCGGCCTGCTCGCGACCAGCCACATCTTCGGCGCGCATATGGGCTGGGCCGACATGGCTGCGACCGTGCCGGTCGCCGAACGCGCGGCGCTCGCCGCGGTGGAGGCCGATCGTGAAGATGCCTGGGCCCATCACGGCCTCGCCTATACTTATCTATTCCGCCGCCGCTTCGACGACGCGCTGGCTGAGTTCGAACTGACGCTGAACCTCAATCCGAACTTTGCGATGGCGCACGCCTTCTACGGCGTGACGCTGTGCTACGCCGGGAGTTGGCAGGACGGCGATGCTGCCGCGCGCCGTGCGCTGCGGCTCAGCCCGCGCGACCCGCTCGCGGCGATCTATTGCGGCGTCGCCGCCTATGCCCGGTTCATCGGCCGCGACTACGAAGGAGCCGTGCAGATGGCGCGGGAGTCGATGCGGCAGCGCGCCGATTTCGTCGGCGCGCATCGCGTACTGACGGCCGCCGCCGGCATGTCGGGAGATCCCGCGCGCGCGGCGTCCGCCCTGGAAGGCTTGCGCCGCGCCCAACCCGGCATCTCGCTCGCCTGGATCACGCGCGAACTGCCGATGCTGCGGGAAGAGGATCGCGAGCATTACCTGGAAGGATTGCGGCGCGCGGGGATGGGGTAGCGAATAGGTCCTTCTCCCCGCAAGCGGGGAGAAGGGAAGAACCGCCGCTACTCCTGCATCATCTCGCCGCTGCCGCCAAACTCGGCCGGAAAGTCCTTCAGCTTGGGCAGGCCGTCGCGCATGGGCAGCACCGTCTCGGAATAGTTGACGTGGACACCGGGCGCGAACGCCAGCGTGGGGATGGTGGCGGTGAAGACGTCGACCAGGTCGAGCGGCGGGTGGTTGGTCATGAGATGGCCGCCGCACTTCTTGCAGAACTTGCGCTGGCTGAGCGGCGTCTTGGCAAAGGTCTCGACGTTCTCTGCGCCTTCGGTGATGCGCACCGCTTCCGGCTTCCACAGGCTGAAGGCATTCACCGGACCGCCCGACCACGAGCGGCAGGAGCGGCAATGGCAATAGCCCATCGCCTCCGGCGCGCCCGTGACCTCGACCGTGACCGCGCCACAGAAGCAATTTCCGACATATTTCATTTGGTCGTCTCCGTTGATGATTGTTTAGATTCCTATCCCCGCTCCTGTTTGCCGATAACTCGGCAAAAACGAATGCGGGGGTCGCGACGAGCTTCGATCGCGCAGGTAACGTGGACGTGAGGGGGATCACCCCGAGAAGCGTTGAAGGTTGCGTCCGGCAAGATCCGTTACGCGCCTCTGCGCCGCCGCGCGTCCTCCTTTCGGCGGACGCGGCCGAACGACGCGCAAGCTATACCGACTTGCGCCAGGGAATAAGCATCGAGACCCGTTGTTTGTACTGCCGGTACTCGTCGCCGAAGAGATCGATGAGGTCGTGCTCCTCCAGCGCGATGCCGACGAAGATGTAGAGCGTGGTCACGGCGGCGAACAGCAGATGGCCCGCGGTCATGACCGGCGCCGCCCAGAACGCGATGATGAAACCGAGATAGATCGGATGACGGACGAATTTATAGAGCAGCGGCGTCTTGAATCGCGGCGGCGACGCCTCCTTGCCGATGAGATGATTGGTCACCTGATGCAATCCAAACAACTCGAAGTGATTGATGATGAAGGTCGAGGTGAACACCAAAATCCAGCCCACCAGCGACAGCGTGACGATCGTCACAGCAAGATCCGGGTTCGCAACGTCCCATATGACCGCGGGAAGCGGACGCCACTGCCAGAACAGGAGGAGCAATGACAGGCTCGCAAACAGCACATAGGTGCTGCGCTCGACCGGCTTGGGGACGTACTGCGTCCACCAGGCCTTGAATTGCCGGCGCGCCATCACGCTGTGCTGGACCGCAAACACGGCCATCACGAGCAGATTGATGATGACGGCCTCGGCCACGGGCGTGTCGGTCCCGGTGTCGATGGTCTTCGGCACCACCAGCCCCATGACGAAGCCGATGGCGTAGAGAATGGTGGCGAAAAACACGAGATACGCCGCAATTCCGTACAGAAAGGCGATGAACTTGAAAATGCGTGAGCCCGCAACCGGGCCGATAGGATCAACCTGATGATCAATTTGGGTCATAAACAGCTCCGTTGTGCCAAAACGCCGGCACTTCATTGGTCGCTGCACCATGCCGCATCCGACGTCCCCTGACTTTCGCGGACGGTTGATTTTCGCCTGAGACGACTTTGATTTTTGCTTGAGACGACAGAAACGTGCGATTTAGCTTTGAAAACAACGTGCTCGACGGCGATCTGCGGGAACTCACCTGCAGCGGAGCCGCCGTGCCGCTGCAGCCTCAGGTGTTCGATCTCCTGCTCTATCTGGTGGCGCAGCGCACCCGTGTGGTCAGCAAGGATGACCTGATCAGCCAGATCTGGAGCGATCGGATCGTCTCGGATTCCGCCCTGAACAGCCGGATCAACGCCGCGCGCAAGGCGCTTGGCGACGATGGCGCGAGCCAGCGGCTGATCAAGACCATTCCGCGCAAGGGTTTTCGTTTCGTCGGCGAAGTCCGGGAAGAAGTGGTAGCCGCGGCTGCGCCCGCGCAGTCCGTCGCTGCCCTGCCGCGCACCTTGGCCGACCGTCCGGCGATCGCGGTGCTCGCCTTTGAGAACATGAGCGGCGATCCTGCGCAGGACTATTTCGGCGACGGGATCAGCGAGGACATTCTCACCGCGCTGTCGAAGCAGCGCTGGTTCATGGTGATCGCCCGCAACTCGTCTTTCACCTATAAGGGACGCGCGGTCCACATCCGGCAGATCGCCGAGGAGCTCGGCGTCCGCTACATCGTCGAAGGCAGCGTGCGCAAGGCGGCCAACCGGGTGCGCATCACCGCGCAGCTCAACGACGCCACATCTGGCAGCCATCTCTGGGCCGAGCGCTACGACCGCGAGCTGGTCGATGTGTTCGCCGTGCAGGACGAGATCACCAACGCGATCGCCGCGGCGATCGAGCCGCAGATCCATGCGGCGGAGAGTTTTCGCGCCCACCGCAAGCCCCCCGCGAGCCTGGATGCCTGGGATCTCCTCATGCGGGCGCTGTCACATTACTGGCGCGTGACGCGACGCGATCACGAGACCGCGCGGACGCTGCTGGAACGCGCCGTCGAGATCGACCCCAACTACGGCCAGGCGCTGTCGGTGCTGGCGGCCAACCACATGTTCGCTGTGCATCTCGGCTGGGCCGAGCTTGCCGTGGTGGCGCCGGCGGCAGAAGCCGCCGCGCTCGCCGCGATGCGCTGCGACCACGAGGATGCCTGGGCGCATGCCGCGCTCGGCACCGTCTGCTTCTCGACGCGAAGGCTTGCGGACGCACTGTCCGCGTTCGAGCAGGCGCTCGCGCTCAATCCGAACTTCTCGCTGGCGCAGGGCTATTACGCGCTGGCGCTGTCCTATGCCGGGCGACCGAAGGATGCGTTCGAGGCGGCGCAAAAAGCGATCCGGCTCTCGCCGCGCGACCCGTCGCTGGCGATCTATCACGGTATCGCCGGCTATGCGCGCTTCACCGAGCGGAACTATGACGATGCGATCGCGCTGGCGCGCGAGGCGATCCGCCACCGCGGCGACCTCACCGGCGCCTATCGCGTCCTCGCGGTTTCTGCCGGCATGACCGGCGACGGCGTGCTCGCGGAGATGGCGCTGGGCGAGCTCCGTCGCACCCAGCCCAACATCTCGCTGCACTGGATCGCGACGCAATTGCCGTGGGCCAATGCGGCCGATCGCGAGCACTATCTGGAAGGATTCCGGCGGGCGGGATTGAGGTAGAAGACCGTCCGGCCCGGGCTACATCGCCGCTTCCTGTGGAGATGGATCAGGACGTCGAGCCGCTTGATCTCGTGGCCGGGAAGCCCTTCGGGCACTTTGGTGAAACCAGGCAGTCGGCGACGTCGGCGGCCTGATGCATTTGTTCGCAGGCCCAGGCTCGTGCAATCACCATCGCATCCCCACGACTTAAGCAAGGCGGGCTGATTGCAAGCCGATCCGCTGTTACGAAAGGCCCGCTAAAACAGGACGCGCTGTACATTTTTTGTGCGAACACTGTCGAGACTTTCATCTTGCGGCGCCGAATGGGACTATGTGAGCCTCGATAACGGATGGGGACTGGGATGGGCCGGCCGTAGCTTTGCGCGCCACGACGTGCGAAGCGTTTGCGGCTGGTCTCGCTTGAGAAAGATACGACATGCCAAAACGAGTGTTGCTTGGACTCCTCCTGGCTTGCGGCCTCACGGCCCCTGGACTGGCACAAGAGCCGAAAACGGGGGGTGCGATCAATGTCGTGATCCAGCCCGAGCCGCCCGGCCTGATGTTGGCGATGGTCCAGAACGGCCCGGTGCAGATGGTGTCGGGCAATATTTTCGAAGGCCTGCTTCGCTACAGCCCCAAGCTCGAACCGCTGCCGGAGCTCGCCGAGAGCTGGAGCGTCAGCGAGGACGCAAAAACCTACAGCTTCAAGCTCAGGAAGGGCGTGACCTGGCATGACGGCAAGCCCTTCACCGCCGCCGACGTGCTGTTCTCGATCGAGATGCTGAAGCAGACCCACGCGCGTGCCCGCAACAACCTCGCGCAGGTCGACAAGGTCGAGGCGCCCGACGACTACACGGTGGTTTTCACGCTGAAGCAGCCATTCGGCCCGTTCCTCGGCATCTTCGAAGTCGGCTCGATGCCGATGGTGCCGAAGCATCTCTATGAGGGCACCGACTGGAAGACCAATCCCTACAACAACGCCCCGGTCGGCACCGGCCCCTTCATGTTCAAGGAATGGCAGAAGGGCTCTTTCATCCGCCTGGTCAAGAACCCGAACTATTACGAGAAGGGCAAGCCCTATCTCGACGAGATCTATTGGCAGGTCATTCCCGATGCCGCGGCGCGCTCGGTGGCGTATGAGACCGGCAAGGTCGACGTGCTGCCCGGCGGCTCGGTCGAGAATTTCGACGTGCCACGACTGTCCAAGCTCAAGGACACCTGCGTCACCGGTGCCGGTTGGGAGTTCTTCTCGCCTCTCGCCTGGCTGTGGCTGAACAACCGCCAGGGTCCGCTCGCGGACAAGCGGGTGCGTCAGGCGGTCATGTTCGCGATCGACCGCGACTTCGCCAAGGACGTGATCTGGAACGGGCTCGGCAAGGTCGCCACCGGCCCGTCGGCCTCGACCATCAAGTTCTACACCGACGACGTGCCGAAATACCCTTACGATCCCGCCAAGGCCAAGGCGCTGCTGAAGGAAGCCGGCTACAAGGGCGAGAAGATCCGCCTTCTGCCGCTCGCCTATGGCGAGACCTGGCAGCGCTGGGGTGAGGCCGTGAAGCAGAATCTCCAGGACGTCGGCATGAACATCGAGACCATCGCCACCGACGTTGCCGGCGGCAACCAGAAGATCGGCGACTGGGACTACGACATCGCCTTCACCTATCTCTACCAGTACGGCGATCCCGCACTCGGCGTCGGCCGCAACTACGTCTCCAGCGCCATCGCCAAGGGCCAGGTGTTCAACAACGTCGAGGGCTATTCCAACCCGGAAATCGACAAGCTGTTCGCCGACGGCGCGGTCGCAACACCCGACTCCAAGCGCAAGGAGATCTACGAGAAGGCGCAGAAGATCCTGGTCGAGGACGTGCCGGTGGCCTGGATGCTCGAGCTGCAATTCCCGACCATCACCCGCTGCAAGGTCAAGAACCTGATCACCACGGGGATCGGGGTCAATGACGGCTTCAAGGACGCATGGCTCGACAAGTGAGGATGATACGCGCCTGATCTTCTGCTATGGCTCTCGCCAAATGATCTCCGATCGAGCCGCAAACTCGCTGCACCTCTCCCGCTTGCGGGGGAGGTCGACGCGCGCCCGGCGATGCGAAGCATCGTCCGAAGCGCTGCGGGTGGGGGTTCTCTCCACGCGAAGAGCCTCTCCGCAGAAGCACCCCCACCCCTGCCCTCCCCCGCAAGCGGGAGAGGGGGCGCACTGTCGCCGCGGTGACACTCACGTCAAACAAGCGTCGCTCTAACAATGCTCTCCTTCGTCGCCCAGCGTGCCGTGAAGGGCGTGATCGTCCTGCTCGCGATCGTCGTCCTCAATTTCTTCCTGATCCGGCTTGCGCCCGGCGATCCCGCGGTCGTGATGGCGGGCGAAGCCGGCGCCAGCGACCAGGTCTTCGTCAAGCAGCTCCGGGAGAAATTCGGCCTCGACAAGCCGCTTCCCGAGCAGCTCTTCATCTACGTCAAGGGCATCGTGACCCTCGACCTCGGCTTCTCCTTCCGCCAGCAGGAGCCGGTGGCAAAACTGATCCTGGAGCGGCTGCCGGCGACGCTGCTGCTGACGCTGACGGCGTTCGCGATCTCGCTGATGCTCGGTGTCCTCTTCGGCACCTTCGCAGCGCGCTTTGCCGGAACCTTTCTCGACACCGCCATCACCGTGTTCGCGCTGATCTTCTACGCCATGCCGATCTTCTGGGTGGCGTTGATGGGCATCCTGCTGTTCTCGGTGACCATGGATTGGCTGCCGAGCTTCGGCTACGAGACGGTTGGCGCCAACCTGACCGGCCTTGCCCATGTGATCGACGTCGCCAAGCATCTGGTCATGCCCGCCATGACGCTCGGCCTGTTCTTCATGGCGACCTACACCCGCATGACGCGGGCCTCGATGCTGGAGGTGCAGCGGCTCGACTTCGTCAAGACCGCGCGCGCGAAGGGCCTCTCCGATGCCGTGATCCAGCGCCGCCACGTGCTGCGCAACGCGCTGCTGCCCGTCGTGACGCTCGCGGGCGTGCATTCCGGCACGCTGATCGGCGGCGCCGTCATCACAGAGACCGTGTTCGCATGGCCCGGCATCGGACGGCTGATGTACGACGCATTGCTGCAGCGGGACTACAATCTGCTGCTCGGTGTCTTCGTGATCTGCTCCGCCATGGTCCTGACCTTCAACCTCATCACCGACCTGGTCTATCGCCTGGTCGACCCGCGCATCGAATTCACCACATGAAACAGTTCTGGAAATCGATGCTGAGGAGCCCGAGCGGCGTCATCGGGCTCATCATCCTGATCCTCGCGATCGGGATCGCGGTGTTCGGGCCGCTGCTGTTCCCGAATTCGCCCTGGCGCATGGTGCAGCGGCCGTTCCTGCCGCCGTTCACGCTCTCGACCGTGCCGCTGGGCACCGACGCGCTCGGCCGCGACGTGTTCGCCGGCATGATCTTTGGCGCACGCGTCTCGCTGCTGGTTGGCCTCGTCTCCACCCTGGTGGCGCTGGTCGTCGGCGTGCCGATCGGCGCCATGGCCGGCTATTTCGGCGGCAAGGTCGACGACGCCCTGATGCGCTTCACCGAGTTCTTCCAGACCATTCCGAGCTTCGCGCTCGCGATCGTGCTGGTCGCGATCCTGCAGCCCTCGATCTACTCGATCGTCGCCTCGATCGCCGTGGTGAGCTGGCCGCCGGTCGCGCGCCTGGTGCGGGGCGAGGTGTTGTCGCTGCGCACGCGCGAATACGTCCAGGCCGCCGTGGTCACGGGCCAGAGCAACACCTGGATCATCATGCGCGAGATCCTGCCGAACGCGCTGTCGCCGGTGATCGTGCTGGCCTCGCTGATGGTGGCGACCGCGATCCTGCTGGAATCCTCGCTGGCGTTCCTCGGACTAGGCGATCCCAATCTGATCTCCTGGGGCTACATGGTCGGCGCCGGCCGAACCGTGATCCGCCAGGCCTGGTGGATCACCGTGTTTCCCGGCGTCGCCATCCTGATCTCGGTGCTGGGGCTGAACCTGATCGGCGAAGGCCTCAACGACGCGCTCAATCCGCGCCTGTCGCGGGAGGGACGCTAGATGATGACCGCCCCGCCCGCCGTCTCCATCAAGAACCTGCGGATCGCGTTGCCCAAGGGCGCCGAGCGTCCCTTCGCCGTCGACGGCGTCTCGCTCGACTTACGGCCCGGCAAGATCGTCTGCGTTGTCGGCGAGTCCGGCTCCGGCAAATCGATGTGCGCGCATGCGCTGATGGGCCTGTTGCCGGACACCGTCTCCGTCACCTCCGGCGAGATCCAGTTCGAAGGCCGCGACCTGCTCAAGCTCGACGACGACGGCTGGCGCGATCTGCGCGGCCGCCGGCTCGCGATGATCTTTCAGGAGCCGATGACCGCGCTCAATCCGTTGATGCGGATCGGCGACCAGATGGCGGAGATGTTCGAAGCGCACGGCCTGCTCACGCCGAGGGAGCGGCGCGCAAGGGCACTGTCACTGGCGCGCGAGGTCGGCCTGCCCGACCCCGAGCGCATCGTGCGCGCCTATCCGCACCAGCTCTCCGGCGGCCAGCGCCAACGCGCCATGATCGCGATGGCGCTGGCGCTCGAGCCCGCTGTGCTGGTCGCGGACGAGCCGACCACCGCGCTCGACGTCACCACGCAGGCGCAGATCTTGAAACTGATCCGCAACCTCCAGCGCAACCGCAACATGGCGGTGATGTTCATCACCCATGATTTCGGCGTGGTCGCCGACATCGCCGATCAGGTCGTGGTGCTCCGCCACGGCAAGGTCGTCGAGGAAGGCCCCGCCGCGACCGTCTTCAACGCGCCGCAGCACGACTACACCAAGGCGCTGCTCGCCGCCGTGCCGTCGATGGACCCGCCGGCGCGCACGCCACTCGATGACCAGGCCAGGGCCGTCGAAGTGATCGGGCTGGACAAGACCTATGTCACGTCGGGAGGCTGGTTTCGCGAAGATCGCCGGGTCGATGCCGCGCGCGAGGTCAATTTCAACATCCTCAAGGGCGAGACGCTCGGCCTCGTCGGCGAATCCGGCTCCGGCAAGTCGTCGGTGGCGCGCCTGGTGATGCGGCTGATCGAAGCCGACCGCGGCACGGTGCGGATCGGCGAGACCGATCTCACCTCACTCTCGGGCAGGGCGCTGCGCGCCGAGCGCCATCGCATCCAGATGATCTTCCAGGATCCGTTCGCCTCGCTCAATCCACGCCGCAAGGTCGGTCACATCATCGCCGACGGCCCGATCGCCGCCGGCACCGATCCGAAAGTGGCATTCGATCGCGCCCGCGATCTCCTCAGGATGGTCGGCTTGGACGCCGGCGCGCTGGAGCGCTATCCGCATGAATTCTCCGGCGGCCAGCGCCAGCGCATCGGCATTGCGCGCGCGCTCGCGCTCGAACCCGAGATCATCGTCGCGGACGAAGCCGTCTCCGCGCTCGACGTCTCCGTACAGGCGCAGGTATTGAGGCTGCTCGAGGACCTCAAGGCACGCCTCGGCCTCTCGATGCTGTTCATCACCCACGATCTGCGCGTCGCAGCCCAGATCTGCGACCGCATCGCGGTGATGCAGCGCGGCGCCATCGTCGAGCTGAAGCCGACCGCACAGCTCTTCGCCGCACCTGAGCACGCCTATACGCGCGAGCTGCTGGCGGCGGTGCCGGGCCGCAAGGAGCGTGCGCCGGCTGCGTGAGGCGAGCGGTATCCGGTTCTGCGCCCGCCACCGGTATTCGGCCGATTCCGCGAGGAACAGGGCAGTCACGCGCTTGTTATTGCTTCATCAGCACTGCTCCGGCTTCAAAGCGGCGAGCGGAGCCCTACATGCATGACATGATGCACGTCATCTCATGATGACGTGACGACCAAATTTGGAGCGATCATGGGTGAAGTCATTCAGTTTGTCTCGAAATCGGAGCGCGAGCGAGAGCGCCTCATTCGCGAAGCACGCGCGATCTACGACAGCATCTTCCCGTCGGCTGTTCCGGCGAGCGAGCAGCAGGCCGGCGCCGGTGTTCGCCGCAGCGACGGGGGCAATTTCGCGTGATCAAGATCATCGCCGTGCTCTGCAACCTCGCCTCCCCGGCCAATTGCCACGAGCAGATCGTCACGACGTCGGACTTCGCCGACGTCTCGATGCAGTCCTGCATGATGGGCGCGCCGCAGCTTGCCGAATGGATGAGCCAGCATCCGGCCGAGCGCCTCGCCGGATGGCGCTGCGTGATCGGCCAGCAGGGCGGCCGGGGCGCCTGATGTTTGAGGCCGCCTCCTACCTGGCAGGCGGATTGGTATTGCTCCAAGTGGGGACCGAATTGGTCACGCCGACCGAGGGCCAATTATACGTGCCGACCGACGGCGCCGTGACAGTCCCGACCGTCTGTCCGGACGACCCGTAGGTCCTGGGCTGTGCCGCCGGCGCCCCGGCGCCGCTATAGGTCGGGGCCACTACGTTCGTGCTGTAATGTCGGCTCGACCGGTATTTCTTGGCTTCAGTCGCAAACGGCGTGGCAAGCAGGCCAGTCATGATGAGTGCGGCAATGGCGAGTCTCATGCTTGTCATGATGGTTCCCTGCACTCGCTGCGAGCCCCATTCGCTGCCAGGCCATTGTGCCAGCTGTTCATTCGTCGGGAAATTTCCATAGGCCCACGTTCATAACTTCGTGCGCGGACGAATGTGCCCGCCCCCGGGGCAGCGCGCCGCGGTCACCGCCGCTTCGGGCGGCACGCCCTACGGCCATGCCGCTCCTTCACGGTCGCGACCGAGTGCATCAGTTCCTTGAAGGCGGCGATCGCCTTGTCGTCAGCGAACGCGTGGTCCGGCCGTGCCTCCAGATGTTCGATCACGGCCAGCAACGCGTCCGCGATCTGTCCGATCTGCTTGCCGTAGCCGGCGACATCCGACAGCACGTCCTTCTCGACATCAGGCGCGGAGGATTGTCCCACCGTGATGTTGACGAGGCCGAACTGGCCGCCGGTAGGGCTGAAGAACGACGGATAGATGGACTGGACGACATCCCCCGACAGGGGCAGCTTGAACACGGGCATACGATTCCCCTCGCTGACGCTCGACCGGCGGCGGGAACACTACCACGCCGCTCCCGCGCGACTGCCGACGGAACCTGATCACCGGTCCTGTCCCGAAATGGACCTCACATTGGCATTCGTTTAACCCTGACGCCGCGACGCTAGCGGCGGACCGGCACATTCGGACATATTACGCAACTGCCCGTAACCTTTGCTTACCTTTCTTCCCTAGGTTGTCGTCAAAACCGGGAAGCCAGAGATGACGACAATCGATCTGCCTGCGGCATCGCCGCCTCATGCTGCGGCTCCAGCGCGTATCCGTACTCTCTGCATTCTCTTCTTTTTCTCCGGCTTCCCCGCGCTGATCTACCAGCTCACCTGGCAGCGCAGCCTGTTTAGAATCTTCGGCGTCAACACGGAATCGGTGACCATCGTCGTCACTGCCTTCATGCTGGGGCTCGGTTTGGGCAGCCTCGCCGGCGGTTGGCTTTCGAAGCGCGACAGCATAAAGCCAATGCTGCTGCTCGGGATCATCGAGCTTGCGACTGCCGCCTTCGGCCTAGTCTCGCTGGCGATTTTCGACCTGGTCGGCCGGCTCACCGCCGACATGTCCCTGCCTGCGATCGCCGTCATCAATCTGCTGCTGGTCCTGCTCCCCACGCTCATGATGGGCGCAACGCTTCCGATTCTGGTGTCGTATCTCGTCGGGATGTCCGGCCGGATCGGCAGCGCGGTCGGCACGCTCTATTTTGTCAACACGCTCGGCGCCGGCACCGCGTGCCTGGTTTCCGCCGTGCTGATCTTCCCCTTCATTGGCATGCAGGGCGCGATCATGATCGCAGCCGGCATCAACGTCGCGGTCGGCCTCGGCGCCATCGCAGCGCATGTCATCGGCCACGCGCCGGCCGCGGCGGCGCCGGAGGGAGCCGTCCATCGCACGGCGGCCCCCATCCTCAGCATGGGTTTCGTTACCGTACTTGCCGCTGCTGGCGGCTTCATCTCGCTGTCCTATGAGATCTACCTGTTCCGCACCATTTCCTTCGCCTCCGGCTCGAGTTCGCTCGCCTTTGCGATCACGCTGTGCAGCTTCCTGATCGGCATTGCCGTGGGCGCACGGCATGCCGGTCAGGTCTGTGAGACCCGGTCTGCCAGCGGCGCGATGGCAAGCGCGGCGATGGGCCTGGTCTGGGCCAATGTGTTCGCCGCGGCGCTCCTGCCGCTGATGACGCACATGGCCTCGAACGTCGTCAACATGATGGTCGTCGCCCTGATCACGACATACCTGATCGCTCGGCAATGGGGAGCCCTGCTGCCCTACCTCTCACAGTTCGGGATTGCTGCCGATGCCCGTGCGGGCCAACAGACGGCCCTGCTCTATTTCTCCAACATCGTCGGCTGCGCCACCGGCGCGGTGCTGACCGGCTTCGTGCTGACGGATTACTTTGGCCTGAGACAGATGGCCGTGCTGCTGCTCGTTGCCGGCACGCTGTGTGCCCTCGTGCTCGCCTTCGCATCCCGACCAACGGCGCGGGAGCGGCTGCGCTTCGGCGCCATCGCAGTCGCGGTGCTCGCCGCCGGAATTCTGGCGAACTCGCTGTTCGCGCAGCGGCTGCTCGAAAATCTGCAGAGCAAGTCGATCTCCGACCATGATTTCGCGCAGATCGTGGAGAACCACAGCGGCATCATCACCGTCGACACCGACGGCACCGTGTCCGGCAACGGCATGTACGACGGCCGCTTCAATACCGACCTGAAGCACGATCGCAACGGCATCGTCCGCCCCTACGCGCTCAGCCTGTTCCACGGCGCGCCGCGCGATGTACTTATGATCGGGCTCGCTTCCGGTTCCTGGGCACAGGTCATCGCCAACAACCCGGACGTCAGGTCGCTCACCATCGTCGAGATCAACCGCGGCTATCTTTCGATCGTCGCAGCGCAGAACGACGTGAAATCCATCCTGAGCAATCCCAAAGTCAGGATCGTCGAGGACGACGGACGCCGCTGGCTCAGCCATCATCCCGAGGCGCATTTCGACGTCATCGTCTCCAATACGACCTGGCACTTCCGTGCCAATGCCACCAACTTGCTATCGTCGGAGTTCCTGGGGCTCGTGGGGCAACACCTGAACCAGGGCGGCATCTATTTCTACAACACCACCAATTCACGCCGAGCCCAGCGCAGCGCCTGCATGGCGTTCCCCTACGGCGCCCGATTCCTCAACCACATGGTAGTGTCGCCGTCGCCGGTCGAGTGGAATTATGCGCGCTGGCGCAAGATCCTCGAGGCCTACAGCATCGACGGCAGGTCCGAGTTCTCCGCCGGCAACGAGACGGATCGCGCGATGCTCGACACCCTGATGGCCGACTACCGCAAGGATGGCCCGATGGTCGAGCAATGCCCGCAGCTTCTCGCCGCGACCAAAGGCAAGATGCCGATCACCGACGACAACATGGGCACCGAGTGGCGCTACTTCCTCGACCTGGAATGACGCCCGCTCCACAACGGACCACACGCTTGCTGTCATCGCCACATGGGTATCATTCCAACGCGATGTAGGGTGCTGGCCTCGGCGCGTGGGCGATCACGGGCTTGCCGATTCCGGCGCCCGCCGCAGCCTATCTGAAGATGATTGCCGCCGCGCTCACGCCCTGCGCGCTGTTGGCCATCGGACTAGGTCTGTCCGTCGAAGGTCTGCGATCCAACCTGAAGGCATCGTTCGCCTCGCCGCCGTGAAACTGGCGGCGATGCCGCTGCTCGTCTACGGACACTCTGCGGTCCTGAGCCTCAACCCGCTCTACACGGTCGCCGCCGTAGTCTGCGCGGCGGTGCCCCGTCTCGGTCACGACAATGCTGTCGGTCGCGACATTGCTGGTCGCGCTCTATCTTCTCTCTGGCCTGGCGACCGGCACACGGTGACCGGCATCGGCGCGCCGTGCAAACGCTCCCTACCTGACGGGCGGGTTGGTGTTGCTCCAGGTCGGAACCGTGTTGGTCACGCCAACCGACGGCGAATTATACGTGCCGATGGAGGGCGCCGTGACCGTCCCGACGGACTGTCCGGTCGATCCATAGGTCCTGGGCTGCGCGGCCGGCGATCCGGCGCTCCCATAGGCCGGCGCCACCACGCCGGTACTGTAGGATCGGGCCGACCGGTGTTTTTTGGCTTCAGCCGCGAACGGCGCGGCGAGCAGCCCGATGGTAACGAGCGCCGCTATGGCAGGTTTGATGCGTGTCATGGCCGATCCCTTCGTTCGCTTCAGCCCCTCGCCATCTGTTCATTCAGTGGAAGATGTCCATGGGCTCCCGCTCATAACTCCGTGTGCGGGCGAAGGTGCCAGAGCGGGACCGCGGTTGCCGCTCAGGCTTATGCCGAATGTCCTGCGCAAGCCGATTTGCCCGGCTGGCGTGACGTGCACGATCCGCGTGTCGCGGTCCCGCCTCAGCCAGCCGCGCTCGAGGCAGCAACGCTGAATCTCTGCGCCGACGTGACCGGCGACGTGAAAGCGACGCTCGCTCCAGTCCAGGCATGGACGGCAGAAGATTCGCCTGCTTCCGGATTTCGGCACCAGCACCACGCCGAACGCGGAGAGGAAATGCGTTCCGGACGCCGTCACTTCTCCGCCGTCATCGGTGAGGACGACGTGCGCTTTGGCGACGAGAGCGTCGGCGATGGCGACGCCGAGATAACCGGCCAGATGGTCATAGCAGGTACGCGCGAAACGAAGTTGGTCGTCGGCGATCGATCGCGGCTGGTGGCGCTGCGGAACCTCTATGGCGGCTACGGCCTTGATGCCCTCAAGCATCCTGGCGACCAGGGGCGAGGCAATGCGGTAGTAGCGATTGCGGCGCTTCTGCGTCACGGCCAGCAGCCGTGCGTCGACCAGCCTGCCGAGATGACCGCTTGCCGTCGATCTCGATATCCGCGCGCGCGACGCGAGCTCGCTTGCGGTCAGCGCCTGCCCGCCCATCAGCGCCGCCAGCATCGTGGCCCGCGCGGTATCGCCGACCAGCGCCGCTACCTCGACCATGTTTGCCGCTGCGACCATGAGAAAGCGTATCCCGACAGCCCCGGCACGACAACAATGATGGTTTGGCCGCGGCCGAACCATTGGGCGCGGAGCGCGCTCTACCGTGGCGCCGACACAATCCGGAGACGCCGCATGAAACGCATCCGCGTGGAGCCGATATCGACCTATCTCGAGCGTCGCCGCAAAGGCCCGATCTATCCGGTGGTCGTCACCGAAGGCCTCGTCTATCTATCCGGCCTGCCGCCATTCGACCCCGAAACTGGCGACGTCAGGGAGCTACCGTTCGAGCGACAGGCCGAGATCGTACTCGACCAGATGAAATGCTGCCTGGAAGCAGCGGGGTCATCGCTGGCGGAGGTGATCAAGTGCAATGTCTATTGCACACCAGACCCCGCGTATTTCGCCACGTTCAACGAGGTGTACGCCCGCTACTTCCAGGACCAATCACCAGCAAGGATTTTCGTGCACGTTCCGTCGTGGCCCGGGCCATTTGACGTCGAGGTCGATTGCGTTGCGCTGGCGCGGCGACATGAATGACACCAGGGGCGGACCGCCTCGCCTTCGGATGGACCCGAATCAGCGTTAGTGCATTGACCTCATCGACTTCGCGTATTGAGGCAGCATGACCGGCCCTGAACTGAAGCAACTCCGCAACGACCTTTCCGATGCCCTCGCGCGCAAGCTCACCGCGGCCGACATGGCAAAGTTGTGCGGACTGCCGGAGAAGGGCGGCGCCGACACCATCCGGCGCTGGGAGGTCAGCGGTCCGACGCCGCCCGCGACCAAGGTGCTGCGCGTCCTCGCGATGGCGAGCGAGCGCTATCCGATCTTGGAGAAATTCGACGTCTTCGATCGTCATGACGTGCGCGAGGAAGACCGGCCCGCAAAGCGCGCTGCATTCCGCGAGCAGATGCGGGATGAGGCGCGGCGGCGTCTTGGTTAACGAAACGGGCGCGCGGGTTACCCGTGGCCCGCAACGTTAAGCCTTCCTTCAGCATTTCTTAAGCGGCCATTAAGCACGAAAATCGTTTGCGGCCCAATAAGTTAGGTTGGCTACCGTTGTGCCATGGATGTGACAGCATTTTCGTCAAAAGCGAGCTATCTGCAAAACCAACGCGGCGCGGAAAGCGCGCCTGCCGGGGACATGAGTGTTGGAGTTCAAGACGATGAAGAAGATTCTGTTTGCAACCGTTGCGCTGCTCGTGGTGGGCGCTGCTGCGCCGGCGATCGGTGCCGATCTCGGCAACCGCAACTATTACAAGGCGCCCGCGCCCGCCTATGCCGCGCCGATCTACAACTGGACCGGCTTCTACATTGGCGGCCATGTCGGCGGCGCGTTCTCCAGCGACAACAATTTCAGCGGCCTCTCCACCGGCAATAACGGCAATGGCCGTTTCCTCGGCGGCTTGCAGGCTGGTGCGGACTGGCAGTTCAACCCGAACTTCGTTGTCGGCGTCGAAGGCCAGTATTCCTGGCTCTCCGGCAGCGTCGGCGCGGTGTTCCCCGGCGGCATCGCCTACACCAACGACCAGCGCGGTCTCGGCTCGATCACCGGCCGCGTCGGCTACACCTGGGGTCCGGGCCTGCTCTATGTGAAGGGTGGCTACGCCTATTCGGACAACAACGAGAAGGTGACCGTCGGCGGCGTGCCGACCGGCTTCATCATCACCGGCGACCACCGCAACGGCTACACCGTCGGCGCCGGCCTCGAATACATGTTCGCCCCGAACTGGTCGGCCAAGGCCGAGTACCAGTACTACAATTTCGGCGACGCGCACTTCACTGCGGGCCCGCTGGCGGGGACCGGCAACTTCACCACCGACGACCACACCATCAAGGCGGGCGTCAACTACCGCTTCAACTGGGCCAACTCCGCGGTCGCGCGCTACTGAACAGTTACCAAGTTCTTATCGTGATGAAGGGCCGGCATCGATGCCGGCCCTTCTTTTTTCGCTGTGCGGAACGTGCGCAACCAATTGAGCAACTTGCGATTTTTTAACCTGCCCCGAGGATACTCCGCGGCGAAAACATAAAGATCACGCGTGGGGGAATTTCGATGGCGATCCGTCTGGGCCTTGGCCGTTTGCTTGGTCGTATCCGGCCTCGGTTCAAAATGCCGACATGGGGCGTGCGCGGCAGCCTGTTCACGGCCTTCGCGGTCATCGCGGGCATGGGCCTCGTGATTGCAGCCGGCGCCGGCTTCGTCTTCAACCATCTCGGCAGCACCATGATGGACCTGAGCGGTCGCGACATCCCGCGCCTCTCCGCGAGCCTTCAACTCGCATCGCAAAGCGCAACGCTCGCGGCACAGGGGCCTGGCCTCCTGGCGTCGCCGTCCGACGAGGCGCTGAACGAACGCACCAAGAAGGTGCAGGAGATCCAGCAGCTCGCCAT
Organism: Bradyrhizobium sp. 21; assembly: GCF_023073335.1. Lineage (GTDB taxonomy): Bacteria > Pseudomonadota > Alphaproteobacteria > Rhizobiales > Xanthobacteraceae > Bradyrhizobium. Next base: position 430,001 of record NZ_JADPJG010000015.1, on the reverse strand, counting down.
GGCCAAGCTCGGCGAGATCATCGAGCTCGGCGCCGACAAGCAGATCGCAACCGCGTTGCGCGACACCGCCAAGAGCATCGACGAGGCGACCCAGAGCCTGGTGTCGGCTGCGCGCGAGCGGCTCGATACCGGCGCGCTGCATGACAAGCAGTATGAAGCACTCCGCAAGGCGCAGCTCACCTTCGTCGGTGCGGCCGGTCCCGCGATGCTGGATGCGCAAACGCGCCTGAACGCGATCCTCGGCGCGGCGGAGGTCTCTGCCGATGACGCCACCGAAGCCGCCCGCACGGTCTCCCAGGTCGCGACCATCTCCGCCAACGGCAATCTGATGGCCGCCGACATGATGGCGGCGCTGTCGGCCAACAACAGCGACACGCTGGAGGCGATCGAGAAGGAGTTCAAGGCAACGCGCGACCGCGTCAAGTCGAACCTCGAGGATCTGCCGAACATGGCCTCGATGCAGACGGTGCGCGACACCGTGCAAAAACTGTTCGCCTTCGGCGAAGGAAAGTCCGGCGTGTTCAAGATCCGCCAGAAGGAGCTCGACGCGATCGACTACGGCCAGACCATCCTGGACGAGACCCGCAAGCTCAATGTCGGCCTCGGCATCAGCGTGCAGCAACTGGTCGAGGGTGTTCAGAAGGAGACCAACGCGTCGACCTTCCAGGCGCGGCAGGAGATCTCGCTGGCGACGACCGCGATGCTGGCACTCGGCGCTCTGACGCTGGTCGGCTCGGCGCTGTTCGTCTGGCTCTATGTCGGCCGCAACATCCTGCGCCGCATTCGCGAGCTTCAACGCGCCATGCAGTTGCTCTCGGCCGGCGACCTCGACACCGAGATCGTCCGCTCCCGGCAGAACGACGAGATCGGCGCGATGAAGGAAACGCTGACGGTGTTCCGCGACAGCATGATCGAAGCCCGGGCGCTTGCGAGCGAGCAGGACAGGGATCGCGTCGCCAAAGCCGAGCGTGCGGCGCAGATGGAGGCGAAGATCGCCAATTTCGAGAGTACGGTGCGCTCCGCACTCGACAATCTCGCGCAGTCAGCCAATTCGATGCAATCGACCGCGCAGAGCATGTCGAACACGGCAGACCAGTCCAATGCGCTGGTGAACGCGGTTGCCTCCGCAGCCGAAGAGACCTCGGTCAACGTGCAGACAGTGTCGTCCGGCACCGAGCAACTGTCGTCCTCGATCGAGGAGATCAGCAAGCAGGTGGTGACCTCGGCTGCGATCGCCAGGAAGGCGGTCGATGAGGCCGGCGCCACCGACACCACGATGCAGAGTCTCGCCGACAGCGCGAGCCGCATCAGCGTCGTCGTCGACCTGATCCAGACGATTGCGTCACAGACCAATCTGCTGGCGCTCAACGCCACCATCGAGGCGGCGCGCGCGGGTGAAGCCGGTCGTGGCTTCGCGGTGGTCGCCTCCGAGGTGAAGAGCCTCGCGAGCCAGACCGCGAAAGCCACGGAGGAGATCCGTAGCCAGATCGCCAGCATGCAGTCAGTGACGACTTCGGCCGTCGGCGCCATCCAGGGCATCGGCCGGATCATCGGCGAGATCAACGACGTCACCACCACGATCGCCGCCGCGGTCGAGGAACAGGGCGCGGCCACACGCGAGATCGCCCGCAACATCCAGCATGCGGCCGGCGGCACCAGCGAGGTCTCCAGCAACATCGTCGGCGTCTCCACGGCTTCGGCGGAAGCCGGCGCGGCAGCGAACGAAGTGCTGGGCGCCTCCGACGCGCTCCGCCGCGAAGCCGACATGCTGCGCGGAGAGATCGACGCGTTCCTCAACAACATGCGGGCGGCGTAAAATCGCCGGCCGTTGGCTTCATCCGGGATACGGAAAACGACCGGAATGACGGCCATGCGACGGCCGCCTCGCGTCCTTTTTCGGCTGGCGCGCCGCAGCCAGTGGGTTTAAGTCGGTAGCATGAACGCAAAAACCGACACCGCACAGTCCTCCGCCGAGACGCTGCGTTACCCCTGGGACCAGCATCCCGGCCCCGAAGAGGTCGTGGAGGTCAGGCCCGGCGTGTTGTGGGCGCGGCTGAAACTGCCGTTCCGCCTCAACCATGTGAACATCTACCTGCTCGCCGACGGCGACGGCTATGCCATGATCGATGCCGGCTTCGGCAATGAGGAGACGATCGAAGCCTGGACGAAGCTGTTCGACGGGCCGCTGAAGGGCGTCAACATCACGCGCCTGATCGTGACCCATTCCCATCCCGATCATGTCGGTCTGGCCGGGTGGATCGTCGAGCGGTTCAACTGCCCGCTGGTGATGTCGCAGGTCGAATATCTGCAATCGGTCTATCACCAGAACCGCGGCACCGCGGAGCGGCAGGAAGCGCAGCGGCTGTTCTTCCGCCGCCACGGCATGGACGAGTCGCTCACCGAAAAACTGCTCGGCCGCGGCCAGGACTATCTCAAGCGCGTCTCGGTGCTGCCGCCGTCCTACCGCCGCGTCTCGCATGGCGATGACGTCGTGATCGGCACGCGCCGCTTCAAGGTGATCACCGGCGGCGGCCACGCGCTCGACCAGGTGATGCTCTATTGCGCCGACGACAAGCTGTTCCTCTCGGCCGACCAGGTGCTGAGCAAGATCTCGCCGAACGTCAGCGTGTGGGCGGTCGAACCCGACCAGAACTCGCTCGGCGAATATCTGGCCTCGCTCGCCAGCCTCACCACGACGCTGCCCTATGACATGCTGGTGCTGCCGGGCCACGGCGTGCCGTTCTACGGGCTCAAGACCCGCATCAAGCAGCTCGCCGACCACCACGAGGAGCGCTGCCGCCTGATCGCGGAAGCCTGCCGCGAGGTGCCGCAGACCTCGCGCGCATTGGTGCCCGTCGTGTTCAACAAGCACGTGCTCGACGAACACCAGATGGGTTTTGCCGCCGGCGAGCTGGTCGCCCACGTCAACTACATGATCGTCGAGGGCCGGCTGACGGCGGAGACGAAGGACGGCGTGCTGCAGTTCAGGACGACTTGAGTTTCAGGGGCCGCCGATGACCCATGAGGCCATCCGCAACCTGCTAGCACGGGACGACGACGAAGCGCTGGGCGAGCTTCGGACACTGTCAACGGCGAGCGATGCCTTTGTGCGGCGAACCGCAATCGAGGTCATCGGACAACACAAGCGGGGGCATGAACTCCGCACGAGCATTGCCGCTGCCTTTTCCGACACGTCGGATTACGTCAGGCGCACCGCCTGCGGCATCGTCGAGCAATGGAAGCTTGCCGAAGCTCATGATCTCGTGCTGCCCCTTCTGAGGGCGCCCGAAGCATCGACGCGGGAGTGCGCGCTTCGCGCCCTTGCTGAGATTTGGCATGAGGCGGATTTCCATTCGATCTTCAATCTCTACAGGCGCGATCCGGAAATCGGAGTTCGGAAGGAAGCCGCGTGGACCTTGCGGCGCGGCGCCGCTGCGGGCAATTGGCGGCTGCTGTTCGATGCTTTTTCCAGGGATGAGCTTCCCCGGCATAGATTGTGGGCCTGCGAGATCGCCAACACTTTCGGCGATCCGGACGTCCTGCCTGCGCTGACCCCGCTGCTGAACGATGACGACGGACATGTGCGCAAGTCCGCCGCGCAGGCCCATCAGGCGATCGGGGCGCGCATTTAGCCCGGGCGCAATGGTGCAGAGCAACATTGAGCCTCGCGCGAACTTGATCCGGATCAAGTTTCAAATCGCACGATAGGGCATTTTGCCCAAATGCCCCGCAGGTCCAAGTGTGGGATAGCGCATAGACATTGGAGCCGGAAAAGCTCTAAAAAGATGCGGCCCTTTGGTCGGTTCCGTTGCAGGTTTGACGATGGATTACAGCCAGTTCTTCAATTCCGCCCTCGACCGTCTCCACACCGAGCGGCGCTACCGCGTGTTCGCCGATCTCGAACGCATCGCCGGCCGGTTCCCGCATGCGCTCTGGCATTCGCCCAAGGGCAAGCGCGACGTCGTGATCTGGTGCTCCAACGATTATCTCGGCATGGGCCAGCACCCGAAGGTGGTCGGCGCCATGGTCGAGACCGCGACCCGGGTCGGCACCGGCGCCGGCGGTACCCGCAATATCGCCGGCACGCATCATCCGCTGGTGCAGCTCGAGGCCGAGCTCGCCGATCTCCACGGCAAGGAAGCCTCGCTGCTGTTCACCTCCGGTTACGTCTCGAACCAGACCGGCATTGCGACCATCGCCAAGCTCATTCCGAACTGCCTGATCCTGTCGGACGAGCTCAACCACAATTCGATGATCGAGGGCATCCGCCAGTCCGGCTGCGAGCGGCTCGTGTTCCGCCACAACGACCTCGCCGATCTCGAAGCGCTGTTGAAGGCTGCGGGCCCGAGCCGGCCGAAGCTGATCGCCTGCGAGAGCCTTTATTCCATGGACGGCGACGTCGCGCCGCTGGCAAAAATCTGCGACCTCGCCGAGACGTACGGCGCGATGACCTATGTCGATGAGGTCCACGCCGTCGGCATGTACGGCCCGCGCGGCGGCGGCATCGCCGAGCGTGACGGCGTCATGCATCGCATCGACATTCTCGAGGGCACGCTGGCGAAGGCGTTCGGCTGCCTCGGCGGCTACATCGCCGCCAACGGCCAGATCATCGACGCCGTGCGCTCTTACGCGCCGGGCTTCATCTTCACCACCGCGCTGCCCCCGGCAATCTGCTCGGCCGCGACCGCCGCGATCAAGCATCTGAAGAGTTCGAGCTGGGAGCGCGAGCGCCACCAGGACCGCGCCGCGCGGGTCAAGGCCATCCTCAACGCCGCCGGACTGCCGGTGATGTCGAACGAGACTCACATCGTGCCGCTCTTCATCGGCGATGCCGAGAAGTGCAAGCAGGCCTCCGACCTCTTGCTCGAACAGCACGGCATCTACATCCAGCCGATCAACTATCCGACCGTGGCCAAGGGCACCGAGCGCCTGCGCATCACGCCCTCGCCCTATCACGACGACGGCCTGATCGATCAGCTCGCAGAAGCGCTGCTGCAGGTGTGGGATCGCCTGGGTCTGCCGCTCCGCGAGAAGTCGCTGGCGGCGGAGTAGGTTCAGTCGTCCTGGCGAAAGCCAGGACGACGTTAGGGCTGGCGCCCTGCCTCACCGCTTAACGACAACCCCGGTTCCCGGCCCCACCGGGCATTTCGCTGTCGCCTGCGCCGGTCCAACGCGCTAGATTTGCAGGGAAAATGCGATCGGGCGCCGCCTGCGCCCCGGGGGAGAAGCACGCTCGCCATGCTGCACGATTGGGGCGTGATTGCCGCCGCCTTCGGCTATATCGGCTTTCTGTTCCTGGTGGCGAGCCATGGCGACCGCCGCTCGCCGGCCGGGCGCGGTCGCGCCTCGGGGCTGATCTATCCGCTGTCGCTGGCGATCTACTGCACCTCCTGGACCTTCTTCGGCTCCGTGGGCTTTGCCACCCGCACGTCGACCGACTTCCTGGCGATCTATGTCGGCCCGATGCTGATGATCGGACTCGGCGCGGGCGTGCTGCGCCGCGTGATCCAGCTCGCGAAAGCCCACAACATCACCTCGATCGCCGACTTCATCGGCGCGCGTTACGGCAAGAGCCAGGCGGTGGCGGCGACCGTCGCGCTGATCGCGATCATCGGCTCGGTGCCCTACATCGCGCTCCAGCTCAAGGCGGTGGCGTCCTCGCTCGAAACGATTCTGAGCGAGGACCAGGCCTTTTCCCACATCCCGATCGTCGGCGACATGGCGCTGATGGTGACGCTGGCGATGGCGGCCTTCGCCGTGCTGTTCGGCACACGGCAGACGGACGCCACCGAGCACCAGCACGGCCTGATGCTGGCGGTCGCGACCGAATCCATCATCAAGCTGGTCGCCTTCCTCGCCGCCGGCATCTTCGTCACCTTCTGGATGTTCTCGCCGCACGAACTGATCGAGCGCGCGATGAAGACGCCGGAGGCGGTGCGCGCCATCAACTATTCGCCGTCGATCGGCAACTTCCTGACCATGACGCTGCTGTCGCTGTGCGCGATCATGCTGCTGCCGCGCCAGTTCCACGTCAGCGTGGTGGAGAATTCCTCGGACGCCGAGGTCGGCCGCGCGCGCTGGCTGTTTCCGCTCTATCTGGTCGCCATCAATCTGTTCGTGATCCCGATCGCGCTCGCCGGCCTCGTCAGCTTCCCGTTCGGCGCCGCCGATCCGGACATGTACGTGCTGGCGCTGCCGATGGAGGGCGGCGCGGATCTGCTCAGCGTCGCAATCTTCGTCGGCGGCCTGTCGGCGGCGACCGCGATGGTGATCGTCGAATGCGTGGCGCTCTCCATCATGGTCTCGAACGACCTCGTGGTGCCCCTGGTGCTGCAACGTCGGCCGGAAGGACGCACCGGCGGCGCCGATTTCAGCGACTTCCTGTTGCGCGCGCGCCGGCTCGCGATCTTCGCCATCATGGTGATGGCCTATTTCTACTACCGTGCGCTCGGCAACACCCAGCTCGCGGCGATCGGCCTGCTTTCTTTCGCCGCCATCGCCCAGCTCGCGCCGAGCTTCTTCGGCGGGCTGCTGTGGCGGCGCGCGACCGCGCGCGGCGCCATCGGCGGCATGCTGGTCGGTTTCGCGGTGTGGCTCTACACGCTGTTCATGCCGAGCTTCGTGGATTCCTCGACGGCGGGCATCCTGTGGCTCCAGCACGGCCCGTTCGGAATCGAGGCGCTGCGGCCGCAGGCGTTGTTCGGCGCCGACCTGCCGCCGCTGATGCACGGCGTCATCTGGTCGCTGTCGCTCAACATCCTCACCTATGTGCTGCTGTCGCTGGCGCGCCGTCCGTCGTCCATCGAGCTGGTGCAAGCCGATCTGTTCGTGCCCAACACGCTCGCGCCGATCGCCCCGAACTTCCGCCGCTGGCGCACCACCATCACGGTGCAGGACATCCAGACCACGGTGGCGCAATATCTCGGGCCAGATCGCGCGCGGCATTCGTTCGAGGCATTCTCCGCGCGGCGCAATGTGCGGCTGGAGACCGGCGCACCCGCCGATTTCGAGCTGTTGCAGCACGCCGAGCACCTGATCGCCTCCTCGATCGGCGCAGCCTCCTCGCGGCTCGTGATGTCGCTCTTGCTGCGCAAGCGGACGGTTTCTGCGAAAGCGGCACTCAAGCTGCTCGACGATTCCCATGCAGCACTGCATTTCAACCGCGAGATCCTGCAGACCGCGCTCAACCATGTGCGCCAGGGCATCGCGGTGTTCGATGCCGATCTGCAGCTGATCTGCTCCAACCGGCAGTTCGGCGATCTCCTCAACGTTCCCCCGCATTTCATCCAGTTCGGCACGCCGTTGCGTGAAATCCTGGAATTCATGGGTGTGAGCGAGCCGGACGATCCGGTCGAACGCGAAGCCATGCTGGAGCGCCGGCTCGCGGCCTACACCACCGACAGCGAGCCTTATCTCGAGCGCCTGCCCGACCGCCGCATGGTGATCGAGATCTTGACCAACCGCATGCCGGGCGGCGGCTTCGTCATCACATTCACCGACGTCACGCCGACCTTCGAGGCGGCCGAAGCGCTGGAGCGCGCCAATGCGACGCTGGAAAAGCGGGTGCGCGACCGTACCGAGGAGCTGACCCGGCTCAATTCCGAGCTGGCGCTGGCCAAGAGCGCGGCCGAGGACGCCAGCATCTCCAAGACGCGCTTCCTGGCCGCCGCCAGCCACGACATCCTCCAGCCGCTGAACGCGGCGCGGCTCTATGTCACGAGCCTGGTCGAGCGCCAGCACAGCGGCGAGGAGACGCGGCTGGTCGAGAACATCGACGAATCCCTGCAGGCGATCGAGGAGATCCTCGGCGCGCTGCTCGACATCTCCCGGCTCGACGCCGGCGCGATGACGACCTCGATCTCGAGCTTCAAGATGGCCGATCTGATGCGCTCGCTCGAGATCGAGTTTGCGCCGGTCGCACGCGCCAAGAACCTCGAGCTCGCCTTCGTGCCCTGCTCGCTGCCGGTCGAGTCGGACCGCTTGCTGCTGCGGCGGCTGCTGCAGAACCTGATCTCCAACGCGATCAAATACACCCCGCGCGGTCGCGTGCTGGTCGGCTGCCGCCGCCGCGGCGCCTCGCTCAAGATCTGCGTCTACGACACCGGCGTCGGCATCCCGCCGGTCAAGCGCGGCGAGATCTTCAAGGAATTTCACCGCCTCGAGCAGGGCGCACGGATCGCGCGCGGCCTCGGGCTCGGGCTGTCGATCGTCGAGCGGCTGGCGCGCGTGCTCAACCACGGCATCGCCATCGACTCCAATGTCGGCGGCGGCTCGGTGTTCTCCGTGACGGTGCCGACGGCGAAGGCGATCACCCACACCGCGGCCGTGACCAGCGCGACGCCATTGGCGCGCACGCCGATCTCGGGCGCCCTCATCGTCTGCATCGAGAACGACGCGGCGATCCTCGACGGCATGCGCACGCTGCTGAAGGCCTGGGACGCCGAAGTGATCGCGGTCGCCGATCCCGAAGGCGCGATCGCCGCGATCGAAACTGCCGGCGGCCGCGTCACCGGCCTGCTGGTCGACTATCATCTCGACCGCGGCAACGGCATCGCCGCGATCCGCGACATCCGCCGCCGCTTCGGCGACGGCATTCCCGCGATCCTGATCACCGCCGACCGCAGCCCCGCCGTGCAAATGGCTGCGCGGGATGAAAAGGTCGCGGTGCTCAACAAGCCGGTGAAGCCGGCGTCGCTCCGCGCCCTGCTCGGCCAGTGGCGCACGCAGCAGATGGTGACGGCGGCGGAGTGAGACCGCGGTGCTGCCAATATCCTCAAGCCGCGTCGGCGTCGAGGACCGACTTGGCAAAGGCTTGCGGCGCTTCCTGCGGCAGATTGTGGCCGATGCCGCCGGTGATCAGGCGATGCTCGTACCGGCCGGAGAACCTCTTGGCATAGGCGCTGGGGTTGGGATGCGGCGCGCCGTTGGCGTCGCCTTCCATCGTGATCGTCGGGACGCTGATCACGGGAGCCGCTGCGAGCTTTTTTTCAATCTCCTCGTATTTCGCTTCGCCCTGGGCGATCCCGAGCCGCCAGCGGTAATTGTGGATCGTGATCGCGACATGATTCTTGTTGTCCAGCGCCACCGCGCTCCGGTTGAACGTGGCGTCGTCGAAATTCCACTGCGGCGAGGCGAGCTTCCAGATCAGTTTTGCGAAATCGTGCGTGTGTTTCTCGTATCCGGCGCGGCCGCGCTCGGTCGCGAAATAGAATTGGTACCACCATTGCAGTTCGGCCGACGGCGGCAGCGGCGCGCTGCCTGCGGCCTGGCTGGAGATCAGGTAGCCGCTCACCGACACCAGTGCGCGGCAGCGATCCGGCCACAGCGCAGCGATGATGTCGGCCGTGCGCGCGCCCCAGTCAAAGCCGGCGATAACAGCCTTCTTGATGTCGAGCGCGTCCATCAGCGCGATGATGTCGGAGGCCAGCGCAGCCGGCTCGCCGTTGCGCGGTGTCTCGCTGGAGAGGAATTGCGTCGAGCCGTAACCGCGCAGGTGAGGGATGATGACGCGATAACCGGCCTTTGCCAGGATCGGCGCAACGTCGACGAAGGCGTGGATGTCGTAGGGCCAGCCATGCAGCAGGATCGCGACGGGACCGTCCGCAGGGCCAGCCTCCGCATAGCCGACGTTGAGAACGCCGGCATCGATCTGCTTGATCGCGGCGAACGACGCATTCGCTGCCGAGGAGCGCGGCGCTTCCGTTTCGGCGCGGGCGAGGCCGACCACGCCGAGGCCAGCGGCGACAGTTCCCGCGGCGACGCCGAAAAACTGGCGCCGGTGCTGGTCGATGATCTGTTTCATGGGGGCTACCTTGTTGATGGTGATCGAGCGTCAGATCAGCGCGACCTTGACGTCGATATTGCGGCGGAGTGCCCTGGAATACAGGCAGGTCTGGCGCGCCTCATCGATCATGCCGCGCGCGATCTCGGGATCGAGGCAGGGCAGGCTCGCAGCGAGGCGTCCAGCGAACAAGCGCCCTCGTCGGTGTGGGTCCGGGCCGTGCAGAGCAGTTTTGCCGCTTGCGTCATGAAGGCCTCCTTGCCGTCGCGCGACTGACTAGCAGCGGCTGCCGCGATACACCCGTTTGGACTTGTGAGAAGTTGTGAGGTCTCGGGCTCCGTTCGTCCGCCGCATCGATTTCGGCACTTCAAACGCCAGACACGCCTCTTTTTCCTCGCGGCGCATTTCGCCCGAGTTTTGCTTCGTCGCTCCACCCTCGCAAAGCCAAGAGGGCGCAGGGAAGGCCGGTGCCGGCTGGCACCCGCGGTCCGCTGCGCGAAAAGCACACGCAGGAAGAACCGCACAGCAGCATACAGGTGAAGCCCAACACACGGCCTTCCCTGCGCAGTGGTTGGACGGCTTATGCCGTGCTCTCCCGGGAGCCGAGTTCGTTCTGGCCTCCCTCGCCTCCGCGAAACTCACCGGCACCGCGCCGGTTGACGCGACTACCGCTTCCGCCAAGGCTTGACCGTAGCAACGACGGCCAGGACCACACGGTTTTGCCGTACGCACGGCTCGCCATTTCGCCGCAGTTTTCCCAGCCCTGTCGACGGAGCCGGGAACTTACAGACGAGACGAACCTAACAGCGCCGCTCGTCGGCACGAGGTTTTGGGCTCACGGAGAGCAATCCGCCCTGCCCACGCCTTTCGCGCCCGACGCTGCCGCGTCCACCGCAACCCGGCTCTCGATAGTCACGACACGAGATCGCCCCTCAAGACCAAGCCGGGATGGGGCGACACATACGCCGTTTCCGAATTTCGGTAAAGTGGAATATTTTTGCAGATGCCGATTGACAGAAGGGCGACACAGGCCGGCCGCGTAGCCCGGGTCGAGGCTCGCTATAGCTCGCGGGATGGGTTGGCCAAACCCATCATGCTTCGTCACTAGCGGGGAAATCGACGGGCTTCGGGGCTCCGGATGTCCGCTAAGCCTTCAACAGCGGCACAAAAACGGGGCGTTGTCGGACTTCCGGAATGGGCCAGGAGCAGACGTCGGCCGTGGCCCTAAGCTTGTAGCCGGGGACGCCCGGCGAAGCGGTGAACCAATTGGTGGACCCGGGAAACTACAGCCCGCACCTTCAGTAAAATTTTGATGAGCCAGTCTGGTGCGCCCAAGTAGCGCAGAGTTTCAACCGCGCCTTGCAGGTTACGCTGCTGAAAGCTCAGATCGGAGAAATGATCGTGATCGCTAGCGCACCACTCCAATATGAGCGCTCTCTCCTCCGACAATTCCTCACCGCCCGCTATCTTGGCTATGAAGTGTAGTTCTCGCCGAAGACAGACCGCTTCGATCCGAGAGCGTTTCTTTTCTTCGTAGCTGATACCCCATCGCTCCAGCCTTGCATGGGTCGCTTCATGGATTATTGTGCAAGCAATCTGTTCGAGCGTCGTTGTTTCAAGAAGAACATATCGCTCATCCAGCACGCAAGCCTTCAGTGCCGTGTCATAGCAAGCACGAGCAGTCGGAAGTATGCTCACCCATACCCGCTCTAAGTTATAAGTGACGCGAGAATAGTGAAGCGAGTCATGGCGTTTGATCAGTTGAAGCGCGTCCTCGACGCGGCGCAAGCCGGGGTGGCGCTTACTTTCCTGAGTCCCTACCCAAAGCCCGTCAATGTCGCTGCCCGTCGAGAACCAGAGGGCAGCCCTATCCACAGCGCCGATCTTGCGATTTTGCTTTTTTACCGGGCCTAAGAGCGCGGCTTTGCAGATAAGGCTCACGTTTGGGCTCAATTCTGACTGTCGAGCAAGATTTCCGATACTAAGAACCTCTTTGGGTTGCGAAACAGCAGGCAATCAACCGTGACCACGGCTGATGCTCAATTTTCCATGAACAGAGGTAGGCTGCTTCGGGTCAAAACCAGCAAACCTCTCAACTACCGAATCATTCCGCTCTGTCCTCAAGACCGGACATCGGCGAGCGAACGAGCAAACGCCTCACCCCGTCGGGGTACCCTGCTTCCACTGGCCGCCGGCGATCTTGGCGGCGGCAATGACGGCCTGGGTGCGGCTCTCGACGCCGAGCTTTTGCAGGATGGCGGAGACATGCGCCTTGATGGTGGCCTCGGAGACGCCGAGCTCATAGGCGATCTGCTTGTTGAGCAATCCCTCCGACAGCATCATCAGGACCCGGACCTGTTGCGGCGTTAGCGTCACCAGGCGGTCGCGCAGCTTTGTCATGTCAGGGTCGGCGGCGGCCGAGAGGTCGGTGTCGGCGGGAACCCAGACGTCGCCCTCCATCACCTTGAGGATGGCATCGCGCAGCGTCTCGACGCCGAAACGCTTCGGAATGAAACCCGAGGCACCGAAATCCAGCGAACGGCGGATCGTGGCGCTGTCGTCGGAAGCCGAGACGATCACCACCGGGATCGCCGGATATTGTGCGCGCAGATAGATCAGGCCGGAAAAGCCGGAGATCCCGGGCATCGAGAGGTCGAGCAGGATCAGGTCGACGTCGGAGGTCTGTTCCAAAAGCGCGGTCAGATCCTCGAACGATCCGGCCTCGTCGATCCTGGCCGTGGTCAGGACGCCCGCCACCGCCTGCCGCAACGCGTCGCGGAACAGCGGATGGTCATCGGCAATGACGAGATGGGTCGAGGCAGCGTTCATTGTTCTCTTGCTGTCGTTTGCGCCGGGCGGCGAGTCGATGCCGCGACACCTCAATTCTTCCCCGAGCGGCCGTGGCATGCAAGTGCACATTATCCCTTTGCTGCAAAGGGGTTAATCCGGAGGCCCCGCGGCCCCGCGGCGGTGCCCGATTCCGGCCGTCAGCTGCGCGTCAGTGCGAAAGGCCGAAAGTCGTATTGGGGCGGCTTTCACGCCGATGTTACCTTGAAGCCAAGACCTGGGTCGATCCGGTACGACCGGACATCCGGGGCGCGAGGAAACGCATTTCGGGGAGCGACTCAACATGTCGACGATAGCTGTGTCTCAAGCACGCGCGGGAGGGATGACGAAGGACGAACGGTTCGTCATTCTCGCCTCCTCGCTCGGTACCGTCTTCGAGTGGTACGATTTCTATCTCTACGGGTCGCTGGCCAGCATCATCGGCGCGCAGTTCTTCTCCGCCTATCCGCCGGCCACCCGCGACATCTTCGCGCTGCTGGCGTTTGCCGCGGGCTTCCTGGTCCGCCCCTTCGGCGCGATCGTGTTCGGCCGCGTCGGCGACATCGTCGGCCGCAAATACACCTTCCTCGTCACCATCCTGATCATGGGTCTGTCGACCTTCATCGTCGGCCTGTTGCCGAACGCGGCGACCATCGGCATCGCGGCCCCGATCATCCTGATCGCGTTGCGCCTCGCCCAGGGCCTGGCGCTCGGCGGTGAATATGGCGGCGCGGCGACCTACGTCGCGGAGCATGCTCCGAACGGCAAGCGCGGCTACTACACCTCCTTCATCCAGACCACGGCGACGCTCGGCCTGTTCCTGTCGCTGCTGGTGATCCTGTTCACCCGCTCCGCCCTCGGTGAACCCGAGTTCGCGGCATGGGGCTGGCGCATTCCGTTCCTGGTCTCGGTGCTGCTGCTCGGCGTTTCGGTCTGGATCCGGCTTCGCCTCAACGAATCCCCGATCTTCCAGAAGATGAAGGACGAGGGGAAGAGTTCCAAGGCCCCGCTGACGGAAGCCTTCGGCAACTGGCAGAACGGCAAGCTCGTGCTGCTGGCGCTGCTTGGCGGCGTGATGGGCCAAGGCGTGGTCTGGTACACCGGCCAGTTCTACGCGCTGTTCTTCCTGCAATCGATCCTCAAGGTCGACGGCTACACTGCCAACCTGCTGATCGCCTGGTCGCTCCTGCTCGGCACCGGCTTCTTCATCGTGTTCGGCATGCTCTCCGACAGGATCGGCCGCAAGCCGATCATCCTCGGCGGCTGTCTGATCGCGGCGCTGACCTTCTTCCCGATCTTCAAGATGATCACCACCAACGCCAACCCGGCGCTGGAAAAAGCGATCGAGACGGTCAAGGTCGACGTAGTGGCGGATCCCGCAGGTTGCGGCGACCTGTTCAACCCGGTCGGCACCCGCGTCTTCACCTCGCCTTGCGACACCGCACGTGCCTATCTGTCGCAGTCGTCGGTCAAGTACTCGACCACGCCGGGTGCGGCAGGCTCCGGCGTGAAGGTGATGGTCAACGGCAAGGAAGTTGCCTACGCCAACGCCAAGGACGGCAACCCGGCAGTCCTCGCCGCCGTGCAGGGAGCCGGCTATCCGAAGCCCGGCGATGCGAGCATCGTGAAGATGGCGCATCCGTTCGATATCTTCCGTCCGCAGGTGGCCGCGGTCGTCGGACTGCTGTTCGTCCTGGTGCTCTTCGTCACCATGGTGTACGGCCCGATCGCCGCCATGCTGGTCGAATTGTTCCCGACCCGCATCCGCTACACCTCGATGTCACTGCCCTACCACATCGGCAACGGCTGGTTCGGTGGCCTCTTGCCAGCGACCGCCTTCGCCATCGTGGCCTCGACAGGCGATATCTATGCGGGCCTCTGGTATCCGGTCATCTTCGCATCGATTACCGTCGTGATCGGCTTGTTCTTCCTGCCCGAGACCAAGGACGTCGACATCAAGGCGACCTGATCGCAAGCACCGATCGACAACATCAACCGGCCGCGGATCGCTCCGCGGCCGGTTTTGTTTTATCCCTACTGATCGCCACCGATGAATTGCAGCACGACCTCACGCCGGTGCGGGCGCTTGCGGTGCTCGACCAGATAGATTGCCTGCCAGGTGCCGAGCGCGAGCTTGCCGTTCAGGACCGGCACCTGCAGCGAGGTTTGCGTCAACATGGTCTTGACGTGCGCCGGCATGTCGTCGGGTCCCTCGGTATCATGCGTCCAGCCGGCGTTCTCCGGCGCGAGCCGCGACAGCGCGGTGGTGAGATCGACGAGCACGGAGGGATCGGCGTTCTCCTGGATCGTCAGCGACGCCGAGGTGTGACGGATGAACAATGTCAACGCGCCATCTCGCGCGCCGGCCTCGGCGACGAACTTCGCGGCTTCGCTGGTGAGATCGGTGAAGCCGCGGCCCTGGGTCTGCACGGTCAGCAGCGATGATGCGATGGTGGTGGCCCGCACGGACGACGGCGCCGAGCGCGTGATGGATTTGCCTGATGTCATCAACATCCCTGGTTCGTCGTCCTGGCGAAAGCCAGGACCCATTGCCCCGAGCGCTTGTGATAGCGAAAAGTCGCAACGTGCATCGAGAAAAACAGGTGGCCGCGGCGTATGGGTCCGGGCTTTCGCCAGGACGACATTGTTGGTCCTCAGATCTTTCCCGACACGTCCTTCTGCACGCGGTTGGCCATGTCGATCAGCCGGCGCCAGGCCTTTTCCAGGAACGACATCACGCGATCGACGTCCTGGTCGCTCGGCAGCGGGATCTCGATCCTGCGGTCACCCTCGGCGACCTTTGGTTCGCGTGGTTGCGGCTCCGCCTTCTTCAGCGGATCGGATTTCGGCAAGGCTTCGTCGACCTTGCCTGAGACGGTCGGCCCTGCCGCGAGCTGTCCCTTCAGAGTCTCGATCTCAGCCTGGAGCCGGCCGATCTCGGCGTCGAGCGCGGAACGTTCATCGGGCACCGCATAGCAGGCCCAGCCGGCGCCGCTCCTGGTGCAGGTCGACATCGTGCCGGTGCGGGTGTCGAGCCGCAGCACGCCCTCGGGGATGGGGGTCATGCTGTAGCGGCCGTTTTCGCTGTCCGGCGCGGATTGCGCAGCGAGGCAGCCGCCGCTGATGGTCATCGCCGCGGCGAGCGCCGCCGCCGCGAGCCATGATGTTGTGGATGAATTCGCAGGTCTCATCGCGCTCTCCGCCACGACGCGAAAGGTGGCATTCTCGCAAATTCTACACCCCGGCGCGGCGATCCGCCGCCCAAAACGTGCCCCTGACATGAACGACCACGGCGCCCCCTTTGATCCCGGCGGACGGACGAAATGGCGACGGCATCCGCCGATCATGCGGAGAGCTGCTGCGGTGCGGCGTCACGCTGTGTGCGGCGCTGCCGCATGCGCCAATAACGTCAATTAAATCAGATACATAACAGAAATCGACACAATCGTGACTTGGCTTGACTTGATTATGGGCCATCAGTATGGTCCGCGCGGCTTTTGAGGGTGGCGGGCGTAATTTCCATTCAGCCGCGGCGTTTCGGGTCTTCGTTGCATGACACAGGGCACGGGACACGGCGGGAATGGAGATCGCGATAGATCATCCGAGGAAGCTGCGCTTTCCGAACGGCTCGGAAATCTTGACCAGCGGTTGTCCGAATTTCGCGGCCGCCACGTCAAGACCGAGCAACCCGCAGGTGACGGTGAAGACAGAGCGGCCAGAGCTTCGGCGATGGCGCTTGGTTTCCGGTTATCCTCCGAGTTGGTCGCCGGGGTCGTTGTCGGAGCGGGGATTGGCTGGGGATTCGACCGCTTGCTGTCGACGTCGCCTTTCGGATTTATCGTGTTCCTGCTGCTTGGCTTCGTGGCCGGCGTGGTGAATGTGGTGAGGACGGCGGGCGCGGGTCAGAACAGGCGCGGTGGTTCTTAAGCGATCCGCACAGGAGAGGAATGATCGTGCCAGCCTTGTGCCGGTACGGGCCGGCCCGGCCGGCAGACCGAGACCCGCCGGTATAGCCCGGCAGACCAAGAGATGCCGCGCTGATGAAAATCGATCCGATCCACCAGTTCAACATCGAGCCTCTCTTCACCCTGGGCCATATCGGTAACCACACGATCGCCTTCACCAATTCGTCGCTCTACATGCTGGTGGCGGTCGCGATCATCTCGATCCTGATGCTCGCCAGCGGCACGCAGCTGGTCCCCGGGCGCCTCCAGTCGGTCGCCGAGATCTCCTACGAGTTCGTGGCCTCGACCATCCGTTCGACGGCCGGTTCGGAAGGCATGAAGTTCTTCCCGCTGATCTTCTCGCTGTTCATGTTCATCTGCGTTTCGAACCTGGTCGGCATCATCCCCTACACCTTCACGATCTCGAGCCATCTGATCGTCACCGCGGCGCTCGCGCTGCTGGTCTTCTTCACGGTCCTGATCTACGGCGTCGCCAAGAACGGCCTGAAATTCTTCTCGATCTTCGTGCCCCACGGCGTCCCCGGCTACATCCTGCCGCTGGTGATGTTCATCGAGATCCTGTCGTTCTTCCTGCGGCCGGTCTCGCACAGCGTCCGTCTGTTCGCCAACATGCTGGCCGGCCACATCGCGCTGAAGGTGTTCGCGGGCTTCGTCGCCATGCTCGGCTTCTCGCTCGGCGCACTCGGCTGGGTCGGCGGCGTGCTGCCGCTGGCACTCACGGTCGCGCTGTACGCTCTCGAGATTCTGGTCGCGTTCCTGCAAGCCTATGTGTTTGCGATCCTGACCTGCATCTACCTCAACGACGCCATTCATCCGGGACACTGAGCGGTCCGGGGAATTTCCACCCACAACCCAATCTTTCTTCCAAGGAGTCTAAAATGGATCCGGCAGCAGCAAAACTTATCGGCGCGGGCATCGCATGCATCGGCATGGGCGGCGCGGGCGTCGGCGTGGGCGTGATCTTCGGCAACTACCTCGCCGCAGCCGTCCGCAACCCGTCGGCCGCTCAGGGCCAGTTCGGCAATTTGATCTTCGGCTTCGCCGTGACCGAAGCGCTCGGCATTTTCTCGCTGCTGATCGCGCTGCTGCTACTGTTCGTTCCGCTCTGAGGACGATGTTTCGCGCCGCTTCAACCGAAGCGGCGCGCATGACGGCAACAGGAGTAATCCATGGCTGAGAGTCATGGCGGGGCGAAAAGTCCGGCGGCGGGCGCCCACACCGAGTCCGAAGGCGGTCACGGTGGCGGTTTTCCGCCTTTCGAGAGCAGCACCTATGCTTCACAGCTGGTGTCACTCGCGATCTTCTTCGTCGCGCTTTACGTGATCGTGTCCAAGCTCGCTTTGCCGCGCGTCGGCGGTGCGATCGAGGCACGTCAGAACAAGATCGAAGGTGACCTCGCCGAAGCGCAGAGGCTGAAGGACCAGTCCGACGCGGCGCTGAAGGCCTATGAAGGTGAGCTTGCTTCGGCACGTTCGCGCGCGCAGGCGATCGGCAACGAATCCCGCGACAAGGCGAATGCGCAGGCGGACGCCGAGCGCAAGGTGCTGGAAGAGCAGCTGGCGGCCAAGCTCGCCGGGGCGGAAAAGACCATCGCCTCGACCCGTGCGACCGCCATGAGCAACGTCCGCGGCATCGCGGCCGATGCGGCAGGTTCGATCGTGCAGCAGCTTACGGGCGTGATACCGGACGCGGCGTCGGTCAATGCCGCCGTTGATGCGTCCTTGAAGGGTTAGTCGATATGTTCTTCGATCCTGAAACCTGGGTCGCCATCGCTTTCGTGATCCTGATGGTCGTGTTTGGCTATCTCGGGGTCTTCAAGAAGGCAATGACTGCGCTCGATCATCGCGCCGACCGCATCAAGGCCGAACTCGACGACGCGACCCGCCTCAAGCAGGAAGCCGCCAAGGTGCTCGCCGACTACAAGGCGCGCACCGCCTCGGCCGAACGCGAGGCTGCCGACATCATCGCCAACGCCAGGTCCGAAGCCGAGCGCATCGCGACCGAAGCCAAGGCGAAGATGGAAGACTTCGTCGCGCGCCGCACCAAGACCGCGGAGAGCAAGATCGCGCTCGCCGAGGCCCAGGCGGTGGCCGATGTCCGCGCCGCAGCCGCGGAAGCCGCCGTCCAGGCCGCCTCCACGATCCTGTCGCAGTCGGTCAAGGGCCAGGTCGCCGACGATCTGCTCGCCAAGGGCATCACCGAGGTCCGGCAGAAGCTGAACTGAGGGGTTTCGCTTTCACCAGTCGAAAAGCCGGCGCAATAAGCGCCGGCTTTTTTGTTGGCCACGAATTGCCATCACGAAACAGGTGTCATCACCCGCGAAGGCGGGTGATCCAGTACGCCGCGGCTTCTCGGCTCAAGCACTGCGGCCTCTGGAATACTGGATTGCCCGCCTTCGCGGGCAATGACGGTTGAGGTTGTCGCGCGACCTCGCCCTACTTCTTCTTCACCTTCGCCTTCGGCTCGGGCGAGAGCGCCTGCGGGTCGAAGCCGACATAGAAGATGTAGGAATCGGCGGTCGCGGCCGAGGGGGTCGGATAGGTCAGATCCTCGGCGACGAAGGTGAAGGGCACGCTGCCGCCCTCCGACATCTCGACCGTGGTCCGGTAGGCCTTCGAGGCGATCACCTTCTCGCCGACGCCGCCATGCACCACGGCGATACGCAACGGTACCTCGACGGTCGCGGGCGCACCGGCGGGACCGGCGATGACGCGGCCCTGAATGCCGATCCGGGCCGTGATATCGCCGCCGTTCCGGGCGCATTCACGCGCCATCTTGGTGATCGTCGCCTGGAAGCGGATCTCATTGCCGACGGCCGGCTTGCCGTTGGCGCCGACCGCGTAGGTCGAGGCCCCCGCACGCACCGTGACCTGCGGGCAGTCGAGGTCGTCATCCGCCGGCTGACCGGGCGCCGGCGCCGGCTTGGGCTGGGCCGGCTCGTCGGATTTGCCGCCGAACAGGCCCTTGAAACGGTCGGTCAGCGACTGCGCCGAGGCCGGCGAGACGACCGCAAGCGACACCGAGAGCGCCAGTACGATCACCGGACCCTGCCGCAGCACATTCCGCAATGATCGAAGCTCCTTCACCATCAACGCCCGTACTCCATGACAACATCGCGGCCGATCGCCGGCCGGCCTTGCGCCGTTATATCGTCAAAACCGGCGAACCCAAGGCAAGCAAAAAGGCGAGGAAAACGGCAAGAAAAACGACAGGCAAAACGGCACGCAAACAAGGAGGCTTCGGCCGCAGGGATGAACGGGCTCAGCCGCGGAAATCCTCGTGCAGCAGGCCGAACAGCAAATGGTCCTGCCAGACCCCGTTGATGCAGAGATAGCGGCGCGCCAGTCCCTCGCGGGAGAAGCCGCACTTCTCCAGCACCCGAATCGACGGCGCATTGGTCGGGATGCAGGCGGCCTCGACCCGGTGCAGATTGAGCTCGCCGAACAGCGTTGGCAGCAGCACCCGCAGCGCGGCCGTCATGTAGCCGCGCTGGGCGTGGGGCTTGCCGACCCAGTAGCCGATGGTGCCGGCCTGGACGATGCCGCGCCTGACGTTGGCGAGCGTGATGCCGCCGACCATGGCGCCGTCGAGCTCGCGGAAGACCAGAAAGGGATAGGAGCGGTCCGCCGAGATGTCCTCGGAATAGCGGCGCAGGCGACGACGGAAGCCGGAGCGGGTGAGATCGTCCGACGGCCAGATCGGCTCCCAGGGCGTCAGGTAATCGCGGCTGGACTCGCGTAGGTGCGCCCACTGCAAGAAGTCCGACATCTGCGGCGCACGCAGCAACAGGCCGTTGCCGCGCGGCGCGAGGGCGGCAGGTCCACTGGATGGCAGGCGAAAGAGGGCCATGGTGATGCTTCCCGGGGCGGGTCAGCCCGTGCGCGGCTCCTAATGCAGCCGCGCCTTGGCGCGTGCCCGGGTCAATCCTTCCGCAAAAGATACCGCCGTGTCCAGACCCCTGCCACTGCCCAATGCGACAACCGCAGGGCGGCTGCGCGAAAGCAGTGCACGCGCTGCATCCCGGGTCGATTCGACGCTGACGGCGTCGATCCGGGCCACCAGCTCCTCGGCGGTCTGGGGCCGGCCGTAGGCCAGCACATGCCGGGCGAGCTGCTCGGCGCGGGACGAGCAGCTCTCCAGCGCCATCAGCAGGCCCGCCTTCATCTGCGCCTTGGCCCGGGCGATCTCGACCTCGGTCAGGGTCTCCACCGAATCATTCATGATGTCGACCACGACCTCCATCATCTCGGGCGCGTCGGCCGGATCGGTGCCGGTGTAGAGACCGAAGAAGCCGGTGTCGGTATAGGGCGCGTGGAAGGAGTAGATCGAGTAGCAGAGGCCGCGCTTCTCGCGCACCTCCTGGAACAGCCGCGACGACATCCCGCCGCCGAGGATGTTGGTGAAAACTTGAAGCGAAAAAAGAGACAAGTCGCTCTGCGGCACGCCTTCCAGCGCCAGCGTCAGATGCGCCTGCTCGAGCTCGCGATGCACCACCTTGGTGCCGCCCTTGCCGAACTGTGCGGATTGCGGCTTGGGACCCGGCGTCGCCTCGAAACTGGCAAAGCGGTGCTCGACCTCGGCGACCACCTGCTTGTGATCGACGGCACCTGCCGCCGCCACCACCATGTCGGGCCCGCGATAATGCGTCGAGAGATAGTCGCGCAGCGAATCGCGGGTGAAGGCCCGCAAGGTCTTCGCAGTGCCGAGCAGCGAGCGGCCCATCGGCTGGTCGGGATAGCAGAGCTCGTTGAGGTGCTCGAACACGACGTCGTCGGGCGTGTCCTGCGCGGCGCCGATCTCCTGCACGATAACGTTCTTCTCGCGCTCGAGCTCGTCGGGCTCGAAAGCCGGATTAGCGAGGATGTCGGCGAGCACGTCGAGCGCGAGCGGCACGTCGGCCTTCAGCACCCGCGCATAATAGGACGTGGTCTCGGTCGAGGTGCCGGCATTGAGGTCGCCGCCAACCGCCTCGATCTCCTCCACGATCTCGCGCGAGGAGCGCTTCGTCGTGCCCTTGAACGCCATGTGTTCCAGGAGATGCGAGATGCCGTGCTCGTTGGGCTTCTCGTCGCGCCCGCCGACGCCGGCCCAGACGCCGAGCGCCGCAGTCTCGAGATGGGGCATCTTGTCAGTGACGACGGTCAGGCCGGAGGCAAGCTTGGAAATCTCGACGCTCATCCGGCAACTCCCTGTTTTGCGGCGCGGCTGACCGACAGCACGAACCGCTCGACCTCGGCCTGGTCGTTCTTCATCACCTTCATGTGTTCGGATTTGGTCATCAGACCGTCGAGCCAGGCCGGCAGTTGCGGCCGCTGGCCGCAGGCCGCCTCGACCGCGTCGGGGAATTTGGCCGGATGGGCGGTGGACAGCACGATGCTTGGGACCGTCGTGTCGGTGGTGTCGCGGTCGGCGACAGCAAGCGCGACCGCGGTGTGGGGATCGACCAGTTCGCCCGCCTCGCGCCAGGCAGCGCGGATCGCGGCCGCGGTCTCGGTCTCGTCGGCGCGGCCGGCGTCGAATTCCTCGCGGATCGCGGCGAGCGTCGCGTCGGGCAACACGAAGCGTCCCGACTGCTTCAGCTGGTCCATGAGACGGCGCACGCCGGCGGCATCGCGCCGGCCGGCCTCGAACAGCAGCCGCTCGAAATTCGACGAGATCTGGATGTCCATCGATGGCGACGCCGTCGCGTGCACCTCGCGCACCTCGTAGATCCCGGTCTTCAGCGTGCGCGCCAGGATGTCGTTGACATTGGCGGCGATGCTCAGGGTCCGCACCGGAAGGCCCATGCGCTTGGCGACATAGCCGGCAAAGATGTCGCCGAAATTGCCGGTCGGCACCACGAAGTCCACCGCGCGCGACGGTGCGCCGACCGCGACGGCAGAGGTGAAATAGTAGACCACCTGGGCGACGATACGCGCCCAATTGATGGAATTGACGCCGGAC
Organism: Bradyrhizobium sp. 21; assembly: GCF_023073335.1. GTDB lineage: Bacteria > Pseudomonadota > Alphaproteobacteria > Rhizobiales > Xanthobacteraceae > Bradyrhizobium. The sequence goes on along the minus strand of NZ_JADPJG010000015.1, from coordinate 407,486 downwards.
AGCGCCGTCGCATCGCGGAAGCGATGGTTGTTGAACATCCCCTTCACGAGCGCCTGGCAGTCGTCGAAATTGCCTTCGATGGCGAGCGCATGGACGTTGGCCGCGCCCGTCGTCGTCATCATCCGCCGCTGCACATCGGAGATGCGGCCGTGCGGAAACAGCACGATGAGATCGACATTCTCGAGCCCCGCGAAGGCATCGACCGCGGCACCGCCGGTGTCGCCGGAGGTCGCGACCACGATGGAGGTGCGCTGGCCCCGCTTGGCCAGCACATGGTCCATCAGCCGCGAGATCAGCTGCATCGCCACGTCCTTGAAGGCGAGCGTCGGACCGTGGAACAGCTCCAGCACGAACTGATGCGGCGCCATCTGGCGCAACGGCACCACCGCCGGATGGCGGAAAGTGGCGTAGGCCTCGTTCGCCATGCGGCCGAGCTCGGCGTCCGGGATCTCGCCGCCGACGAAGGGCCGGATCACGTCGACCGCGACCTCCCAATAGGGACGACCGGAGAAGCCGGCGATGGCCTCAGTCGAGAGTTGCGGCCAGATGGCCGGCACATACAGGCCGCCGTCGCGGGCAAGCCCGGTCAGCATCACGTCGCAGAAGCCGAGCTCAGGGGCTTCGCCCCGGGTCGAGATATAACGAGTCAAACTGCCCTCCAAAGGCCGGTCGAGCCTGGACTCGATCCGCAAGCCTTTGATTTTACGAAATTACTTGTTAACAGCCGGAGGCTTTGGGCCACCATAAAGTGTTTTGCGGCATCGGGAAACCGCTTCCCGTCTGGGACCATCCAACGAAAAAGGGCTGCGGCAATGCCGCAGCCCTTTCTCTTGGAAGGTCTGTCGTTGATGTGTGCAGACCGGTTTGCCTCGTCGGGGTCGCTGACCCGCTAAACTGTTCGCACAAGCTTTCATCGCCTGTCACGAAATCGTCAAGGGTGAAAACCGCGTCGGCAAAAAAATGTTCCTGTTTTTCCCGACACCTGCCGACTGCGGCCAACGCGCCCGTGCCATTACTCGCCACATATTGCCATGTTATCCCGAAACAAGCGGACAGCTGGGGAACCAATGCCAGCTCGACCCATTGTGTCGGCGGATGGTGTCGGCGCTCTCCATGCATTGCCCGGCTGGCGCAGAGACGGATCCGCCCCGCCGAACCGGCGGCATCCTGGAGCAGCCGGTTCGGCGCCTCGGGCGCCACTCCCCTGGCCCGCCAGTGTCTCGTCTCCGGGCCGCCAGTGCCCCGCCGCCAGTACCCCGGGTGTCAGTTCATCCCGATTTCCACCGCGATCCGGATCAGGTCGGAATGGTTCTTGGCGCCAAGCTTCTGCTTGAGCAGGGACGTGGTGTTGGCGACGGTCTTGTAGGAGATACCGAGCGCCTCGGCGACCTCGACGATCTTGTCGCCTCGACCCAGCAGGCGAAGAATCTCGAGCTCCCGCGGCGTCATCTGCGAGGCAGGATTGGCCTTGATCGCCGCGCCGGAGAATGTCACGGCTTCCGCGAGCTGCGGCGAGATGAAATTATCGCCCGCGACCACCTTGCGCACTGCCTTGAGCAGGATCCTGGGATCGTCGCCCTTGGAGACATAGCCCTGCGCCCCAAGCTCGACCGCCCGCACCACGAAGGCCGGATCGTCGTTCATGCTGAACATGATGATCTTGGCGTCGGGATCGTCCTTGCGAATGCGCCGCATCAGTTCAAAGCCGGACACATCGGGCAGGCTGATGTCGATCACGGTGACATCCGGCCGCTTGCTGACATAGGCGCGATGCCCGGATTTGGCGTCGCTGGCCTCGTCGATCCGGATCGAATGGTCGGATGCGAACAGGGTCCGGCAACCTGACAGCACCACGGGATGGTCGTCGACAATCAGGACTCTGGTTGCCGGCTTGGCAGTATCTTGCATTGCAGCTCTCTTGTTTTTCGACTCATAAACCGCCGGGAACAAATGGAAAGAGCAAAACCGGCCAATGCGCGTTAGAATTGACCTAATGTGGCAACGCCTCTCGTTCAGGACCCAATTGTTTCTGCCGCTCGGCATGAGCTTCCTCGCCGCGCTGATCATGGGCGGCGTGCTGCTCCAGACCTTCACAACCGACCAACTGGCCGACGAGAACGAGCCGGCGCGGCGTTTGACCCGAACGGTGGCCGCGGCGCTCAACGACACCCTGCGCAGCTCGAACAATCCGCAGCAGACCCTCGAGGCCTTTGTCCACTCTCTGGACATCTCCTCCGATATCCAATTCCGGGCTGTGGCAGGGGGTCCTAAGCCCTCAGCGAGGGACGGCCTGCGCAGGCCGCATGGCGTGCCGCGATGGTTTGTCGATCGGCTCACCATTCCGGATATGGGCGTGGCAGTTCCGGTCATGATCGACGACCAGCGGGTCGGCGATCTCGTCTTTCTGCCGGACCTGTCGGCCGATCTGTTCGAGAAGTGGATCGGCTTTCTAGCGCTCACCAGCCTCATCGCAATGCTGATGGTGCTCACCGGCACCATTGCCTATGTGTTCGCGGGATCGGCCCTGCGTCCGCTGCAATATCTCGCCGAAGGGCTGACGCGGTTACGGGGCGGCGACTACGCAACGCCGATCCCGGTCGCCGGACCGCCGGAAATCCGGCAAAGCTGCGAGGAGGCCAATGCGCTGGCCGCGACGCTGGCGCAATTGAGCCAGGACAATCGCGACCTGCTGCACCGCCTGGTGTCGCTCCAGGACGACGAGCGGCGCGATCTCGCGCGCGAACTGCACGACGAGCTCGGCCCGCTGCTGTTCGGCATCCGCGCCGGCACGATCGCGTTGGTCGAGGCCTCGCCTTCGGCAGGAGATCTGGGCAGTTCGGCTCAGGAGGTGTTGCAATCAGTCGAGGCGCTGCAGCAGACCAACCGCCGTATCCTCGACCGGTTGCGGCCACTCTACATCGAGGAACTGGGCCTGGAGACCAGCGTGCAGACGCTACTCCGTAACTTTCGCAGGCAGGCACCGCATATCGGCCTGACGGACACGATCGATCCTGCGCTGAACGAGATCGACGGACCGCTGGCCCAGACCGTCTATCGCCTGATTCAGGAGGCGCTGACCAACGTGCTGCGCCATGCCGGAGCCAGCAACGCCCATGTGCAGGCGACAATTGCCGGCGAGGTGCTCACCATCGAGATCTCCGACAACGGTAGCGGCTTTCCCGAGGACAACGTCTTCGGCCGCGGCCTGACCGGCATGCATGAGCGCGTGCGCGCGCTCAGCGGATCGCTGTCACTGCTGCGCGCGGACGAACGAACCTATGTGCGCTGCCGCCTTCCCGCCGAACCGGCACGCGAGGCGCCAGTCGCGGCTAGCTAGCACGCGCAGCCGCTGTGCGCGTTCTGTCGCGCCGGCTCGCACAATGTGCTGTAGATCTTGCCTTCGGAGCTGAAGCAAAACGAGGCGCGAATGCGCAGCGCGCCGGCGACGGAATATTCGAGATCGACGCCGTGGGCCACGGGATTGATCTCTTCCAGGCCGAAGCCTGCCGACGAGAAGGTGCTGAGCCGCGGTCCCCAATAGGCTTCGAGCTCGCCCCGGCCGCGATAATGCTGCGTGCCATTGCACGTGCATTCGACCTGGGCGTCGTCTGCATAGAGGTCGAGCAGCGTCGCGAGGTCGCCATTGCGGCAGGCGTCCACCCAGTCGACGACAATTCCCATCTGGTCGAAATCGCTCACGCCAAAATCCTGACTGCCGCGAAAATTTCCTGCGGCTTAGGGCCACACTCGTGAATATGCGCTGAATAATAAACCCCGGGCGATACCGGGTTCCCTCCGGAAACCTACGGATATTTCAAGCCGGGCGCCGTCCCCTCACCCAGACGCCGAACGCGATCAGCACCGCGCCCGCGAGCGCGAACCAGGTGATGGCGTATTGCAGATGATCGTCCTTGAGATGCACGTCGAGCGGCCCAGGACGCGGGATGCCATTCTCCGGCGCGGGGTGTTCCAGATCGATGTAGAACGGCGCAACCGCGCCCCAGCCGAGCGCACTTGCGATCGCCAGATGATCGCGCACGAACCACAGCCGCTTGTCGCGATTCTCGGCGGGCGTCATCCAGCTCGGCGGCTCTGGAAAGCGAAGATAGCCGGTGAGCATGACAGGCGCGCCGGTCACGAGCTTCTTCACCGCGCGATCCTCGACGCTGCGGTCCTGCATGGTGTTCTCGACGAAGCCCGCATCGATCACGACCACCTCGCCGGTTGGAAGCCGCGCCGGCAGGAACGCCCAGGTGCCGGGGCTCGAGGCGTCCTTGCGCACGGCGGATCCGGAGGAATAGACCATCGCATCGGGCAGGGCTGCGTAAGTCGCAGTCAAGCTGACGCGGCGGAATTCGTCGCGCGCGGGCTTGAGCGCGGCCCATTGCGCCGGTGGCGGCAGCGCGACCGGTGCCTCCGCAAGGCGCTCGGTGAGTGCGGCAACGAGGTCGTGCTTGGCGGTCCGGCGCTGCAATTGCCAGAGGCCGAGCGCGACGCAGATCGCGGCCAGGAAGAGCGTGAACAGCGCGAAGCCGGCCACGCGGGGCTTGCGCGCGGTCTCGTTCATTTCGCGCGGTCGACCAGCCGGCCCGGCGCCGCCTTGTGATGGAATTGCAGCGCGATCAGCAGCGACTTCATCGCGCGCAGCGGCAATAGCGTGGTGGCGAGGATCAGCGGCAGCCACAGCACCGCGTGCAGCCAGTACGGCGGCTGATACTTGACCTCGACGACGAGCGCGCAGCCGACCACGATCGCACCGGCCAGCATGATGATGAAGATCGCCGGACCGTCGCCGGTGTCGATGAAGGCATAGTCGAGGCCGCAACGGTCGCAGGAAGGCGCGAGCGTCAGGAAGCCCGCATAGAGCTTGCCCTGGCCGCAACGCGGACATTTGCAGGCAAGCCCGCGCAGCGCGCTTTGCAGGACGGTGGTCTCAGGCTCGGACGGGCCGGCAGTGTCGTTCATGATGGCGGACTCTATCACAGTTTCTGCCGCCGCCCGCGGCAGCAGGAAAGCAAAAGGGCGGCCCTGCGGCCGCCCTCGCTCGATCCGATTTCGGCTTGCTCAATGCGCGCCGTGGGCCATGGTCTCGGCGCCGTGTCCCCAGACATAGATGCAGAGGAACAGGAACAGCCAGACCACGTCGACGAAGTGCCAGTACCAGGCGGCGAACTCGAAGCCGAGATGCTGCGTCGGCGAGAAATGGCCGGCATAGGCGCGGAACAGGCAGACCAGCAGGAAGATGGTGCCGACCAGCACGTGGAAACCGTGGAAGCCGGTCGCCATGAAGAAAGTTGCGCCGTAGACGTTGCCGCCGAACGAGAATGCCGCGTGGCTGTACTCATAGGCCTGCACGCAGGTGAAGAGCGCGCCGAGCACGACGGTGAGGATCAGGCCATATTTCAGGCCCTGGCGATCGTTCTCGAGCAGCGCATGGTGGGCCCAGGTCACCGTGGTGCCTGATGTCAGCAGGATCAGCGTGTTCAGAAGCGGCAGATGCCAGGGATCGAAGGTCTCGATGCCCTTCGGCGGCCATACGCCGCCGAACAGGGCTTCGCGGGTCGCATGAACGGCATCGGCCGGGAACAGCGCCGCGTTGAAATAGGCCCAGAACCAGGCGACGAAGAACATCACCTCGGAGGCGATGAACAGGATCATGCCGTAGCGGTGGCTGATCTGTACCACGCGGGTGTGGTCGCCCTTGTACTGGGCTTCCCTGATGACGTCGCCCCACCAGCTCGCCATGGTGTAGAGCACGCCGACGGTGCCGACGCCGAAGATGATCGGCGCAGCCGAGAACATGTGGTGCATCCAGGTGATCGCGCCGACCGCCATGATGAAGGCCGAGATCGAGCCGACGACGGGCCACGGGGAGGGATCGACCAGATGGTAGTCGTGATGCTTGGTGTGCGCCGTTGCCATTTGCGGTCTCGCTCCTCAATCCCGTGCCTGTCCGGCACTTATCCCCTTGTTTCCAACCCCGCGGGCGTGCGCCCGGCGATCAGAGATTTCCCTTGCGTTTGTCGTCTTCACTGGCTGCGACCGGCTTCACCACCGGATCGCGCACCGGATAGAACGTGTAGGACAGCGTGATGGTGTTGAGCCCGTCGTTCTCGTGGTCGTCGGCGATCGACGGATCGACGTAGAACACGACGGGCATCTCGCGCGTCTCGCCGGGCGCCATGGTCTGCTCGGTGAAGCAGAAGCAGTTGATCTTCTGGAAATAGGATCCGACCGTCAGCGGCGCGACATTGTAGGCGGCCTGGCCTGCGGTGGTCCGCGCGGCCTGATTGGTCACGGTGTAAAAGACAGTCACGACCTGGCCGATATTGACCTCGATCTCGCTCTGCTCCGGCTCGAACTTCCAGGGCAGGCCGGGCGCGACGTTGGAATCGAAGCGCACCGCGATCTTTCGCGCGATGGGACCGCTGGCCGGCGCCGAGATCGCCACCTGGGTCGTGCCGTTGAAGCCGGTGGCGCGGCAGAACCAGTTGTAGAACGGCACCGCCGCGTAGGAGGCGCCGACCATCAGCGCGACCACGCCGCCGCAGATCGAGGCGACCAGCACATCGCGGCCAAGACCCCCAAAAGGCCCACGCCCCTTTTTGGCCGTCCGGCTCTGATCCCGCGATATGGTGGGCTCTCGGTCCATCTTCCCTACATCGGCCGGATGAGCACGGCCGGTCCCTTGACCATGGTGACGGCGAAGAACAGCACCACGAGCACGCCGAGCGCCAAAGCAATGGCGATGGAGCGCTGACGACGGCTCTTCTTCTGCGCCTCGGTGAGGACGATTCCGTCTATCTCGGGTTTGTCGGCCATCCCTGTGATCATGCGCCCCCTGCCATCGGAGCAAGCGCCCGGAACACGACCTCGGCCAGCAGGGTCGCGAACAGCGCGAACAGGTAAAGAATGGAGAACGCAAACAGCTTTCGCGTCGCGCGCAGCGATTGGCTGCGCTCGCGGCGGATATAGACGTTGATGGCGAACGCCAGCATGCCGGCGCCGAGGATCAGCGAGACGATGCCGTAGACGGCGTCGAAATATCCGAGCGCCCAGGGCGCAGCGGCGACCGCGATCAGCACGATGGTGTAGAGCAGGATCTGAAGCCGCGTCGCGTCGGGGCCGGCGACATTGGGCAGCATCGGAATGCCGGCGCGCGCGTAATCGTCGGAGCGGAACAGCGCCAGCGCCCAGAAGTGCGGCGGCGTCCAGAAGAAGATGATGGCGAACAGCAGCAGCGGCTCGACATCGACCGTGCCCGTCACCGCGGCCCAGGCCACCACCGGCGGCAGCGCCCCGGCGGCACCGCCGATCACGATGTTTTGCGCGGTCCAGCGCTTCAGGCCGATCGTGTAGATCACGACGTAGAAGAAGATGGTGAAGGCGAGCAGCGCGCCCGCGATCCAGTTGACGAGGATGCCGAGCGTCATCACCGAGAAGAAGGCGAGCGTCATGCCGAAGGCCATCGCCTCGGGACGGGTGATGCGGCCGCGTGGAATCGGCCGGTTCGCCGTGCGCGACATCTTGGCGTCGATGTCGCCTTCGAGCGCCATGTTGAGCGCCCCGGAGGCGCCGGCACCGACGGCGATGCAGAGCAGCGAGGTGATCGCCAGCACCCAGTGGAAATGCCCGGGCGCCATCGCCATTCCGACCAGCGCGGTAAAGATCACCAGCGACATCACGCGCGGTTTCAGGAGCGCGATGTAGTCGCCAACCTCCGCTTCGGAGATGCGGGGATTGATGTCGACGGCGTTGTGGTCGAGGACGGACACTAATTTAACTCGCTTTGTTGTAGAGCCGCGGCGCCCGTCACGGGCGCCGCGGGAGTTGGCTTACTGCACGCGGGGCAGCACTTCGAACTGGTGGAAGGGCGGCGGCGAGGGCAGCGTCCATTCCAGCGTGGTCGCACCCGCGCCCCACGGATTGTCGCCTGCCGGCACCTTCTTCGCGAAGGCGTCGATCACGCAATAGAGGAAGATCAGCACGCCGAAGCCGGAGATGTAGGAACCGAGCGACGAGATCAGGTTCCAGCCGGCGAAGGCATCGGGATAGTCGACATAGCGGCGCGGCATGCCCGACAGGCCGAGGAAGTGCTGCGGGAAGAACACCAAATTGACGCCGATGAAGGTGACCCAGAAGTGCGCCTTGGCCAGCGTCTCGCTGTACATATAGCCCGACATCTTCGGGAACCAGTAGTACCAGCCGGCAAAGATCCCGAACACCGCGCCGAGCGACAGCACGTAGTGGAAGTGCGCGACGACATAGTAGGTTTCCTGCAGCACGCGATCGACGCCCGCGTTCGCCAGCACGACGCCGGTGACGCCGCCGACCGTGAACAGGAAGATGAAGCCCACGGCCCAGATCATCGGGGCGCGGAACTCGATCGAGCCGCCCCACATCGTGGCGATCCACGAAAAGATCTTCACGCCGGTCGGAACGGCGATGACCATCGTCGCCGCGACGAAATAGGCCTGCGTCGCCGAGGACATGCCGACCGTGTACATGTGGTGCGCCCACACCACGAAGCCGATGCCGCCGATCGCGACCATGGCGTAGGCCATGCCGAGATAGCCGAATACGGGCTTGCGCGAGAAGGTCGAGACGATCTGGCTGACCATGCCGAAAGCCGGCAGGATCAGGATGTACACTTCGGGGTGGCCGAAGAACCAGAACAGATGCTGGAACAGCACGGGGTCGCCGCCGCCCTCCGGCGCGAAGAACGTCGTGCCGAAATTGCGGTCGGTGAGCAGCATGGTGATCGCGCCGGCGAGCACCGGCAGCGACAACAGCAGCAGGAACACCGTCACCAGGATCGACCACACGAACAGCGGCATCTTGTGCAGGGTCATTCCCGGCGCGCGCATGTTGAAGATGGTGGTGATGAAGTTGATGGCGCCGAGGATCGACGAGGCGCCCGCCAGATGCAGCGACAGGATCGCGAAGTCGACGGCCGGGCCCGGATGACCGGAGCTCGATAGCGGCACGTACATGGTCCAGCCGGCGCCGACACCGTTGGCACCCGGCTCACCCTCGACGAAGGTCGACATCAGCAGCAGCGCGAAGGAGGCCGGCAGCAACCAGAACGAGATGTTGTTCATGCGCGGGAACGCCATGTCGGGCGCGCCGATCATCAGCGGAACGAACCAGTTGCCGAAGCCGCCGATCATCGCCGGCATGACCATGAAGAAGATCATGATCAGGCCGTGAGAGGTCACGAACACATTGTAGGTGTGCGTCTCGTGGAAGATCTGCACGCCCGGATACATCAGCTCGGCCCGGATCGCGATCGACATCGCGGCACCGATGACGCCGGCGATGACCGCGAAGATCAGGTACATCGTGCCGATGTCCTTGTGGTTGGTCGAATAGACGTAGCGGCGCCATCCGGTCGGATGGGCGTGCTCGTCATGTCCGTGGTCTTGCGCGTGATCGCCGTGTGCCGCTGCGCTCGTTGCCATTTTCAAATCCTGCCTTGCGTCCCGTTCGGACCTTTGAAGGTCCCGCCCTTTATGTCGCTTCAGTCTCCGCGAGCCTTCGCCCGGCGCCTACTGCGTCGGGCCGGCCGCGGAGGCGAAAGTGCCGGTGCCGCCGCTCGCATATTTCTTCTTCGCCGTCTCAACCCAGGAGGCGAACTCCTGATCTTCCACGACGCGGATCGCGATCGGCATGAAGGCGTGGTCCTTGCCGCAGAGCTCCGAGCACTGGCCGTAGAACATGCCGGTCTTGGTGGCCTTGAACCAGGTCTCGTTCAGCCGGCCCGGGATGGCGTCGATCTTGACGCCGAAAGCCGGCAGCGCGAAGGCGTGGATGACGTCGGCGCCGGTGACCTGGACGCGAACCACCTTGTTGACGGGCACCACCATCTCGTTGTCGACGCCGAGCAGACGGGGCTGCTTGTCCTGGGCCATCAGCGAGTCGAACTCGAACTTGCCGTTGTCCGGGTAGGCGTAGGACCAGTACCACTGCTTGCCGGTCGCCTTGATGGTAATATCCGCCTTCGGCACGTCGAGCTCGAGGAACAGCAGGCGGAACGACGGCACCGAGATACCGACCAGAATCAGCACCGGAACCAGCGTCCACGCCACCTCGATCAGCGTGTTGTGGGTGGTCCGCGACGGCACCGGATTGGCCTTCGCGTTGAACTTGACGACCACGACCACGAGCAGCGCCAGGACGAACAGCGTGATCAGCGTGATCAGCACGAACAGGAAATTGTGGAACCAGACGATGTTGTCCATCACCGGGGACGCGGATTGCTGAAGCGTCCACTCCCACGGCGCCGGTTGCCCGAGCTCCGCGGCAAATGCCGCACCGCCCGCGGCCCACGTCAGACCCGCCACGGCCAATCCCAGCAAGTGCCGGCCCACCGGGCCCATCGACATCTTCATGCCGTTCGCGCTCCCCTTACGAAATCCCCAAGTGCATTCCCCTATTTCCGGGAAATGCTTATTCGATCCGCCCCTCTGACAAACCGCCACGCAAGAATACCTCTAAGAGGAATTGGGGCCAGATCGCGAGAACGCCGAAATCAAGCCTCTCAAACCATAATTCTCGATCTATCGCAATGCAGTCTTGAGCCTGCCTGCCAGCCATCACCCGCAAGATATTTCCCAGTAACATCAGACAAAAATACCGTTTCCCGGGATGCCGTGGCTTGACAGCGGAATTGCCCGCGATAGGCACTGGCAGACAGCCGCACAGGAACCTGATTCGTGCGGGCGACAGCGGCCGTGGCGGCGTGGAATTTGCTTGCGAATCGCCTTCAAGACGCCGTCATTCCCGTATCAGTCCGCCAAATGCGACCCAGGCGAGCAAAGGGACCGACCCGATGGGGTTTTCGAGATGGATGGCAAGGGTGGCTACGAGGCAGGCTAGCGGCCTCACGATGCCGGCTGCCCTGCTGGCGGCGGCCGTTATGGCGGTTTTCGTCCTGGCGCTCCCTGACCTTGCCCATGCGCAGGGCGCGGTGCGCTCCGTCCATGGCGACTGGCAGATCCGCTGCGATACCCCGCCGGGCGCCCAGAGCGAGCAATGCGCCCTGATCCAGAGCGTGGTCGCCGAAGACCGCTCCAATGCCGGCCTGACCGTGATCGTGCTCAAGACCGCCGACCAGAAGAGCCGCCTGATGCGGGTGGTCGCCCCGCTCGGCGTCCTCCTGCCCTCCGGCCTCGGACTGAAGCTCGACAACCAGGACGTCGGCCGCGCCGGCTTCGTCCGCTGCCTGCCCAATGGCTGCGTCGCCGAAGTCGTCATGGACGACAAGCTGCTCGGCCAGCTCCGCACCGCCAAGACCGCGACCTTCATCATCTTCGAGACCCCCGAAGAAGGCATCGGCTTCCCGCTCAGCCTGAACGGGCTCGGCGAGGGCTATGACAAACTGCCGTAGCAGTTTGCAGCCACACTCTCTTCCGACTGGCATCAATGCCGCGGCACATGGCCGATCGCGCTAAAACAACCGCGCCATCAGGACCACATTCCCGTACACGCCGTCGATCCTGTCGGCGTTGCGCTGCAAGCCCTCGATGACGAAGCCGACCTTTTCATAGAGAGCGATCGCATGTGTGTTGCCTTCGCGAACGGACAGTTCGACCCGCGACAGGCCCGCGGCGCGCGCGGCTGCCAGCGTCTGCTCAATCAGCCAGGTTCCCAGACCCTGGCCTCGAAATGGCTGCAAAAGGCCCATGCCGAGGCTGCCGGCATGGGCATGAATCGGGCGCGAGAACCGCTGGACATCACACCAGCCGACGACGACAGCGCCGGAGAGGGCGACGAATTGCGGATTTCGCTGCGCAATCATGTTGAGGACGAAGCTGCGCGTCGCCTCCAGCGGCGGCGCTTCCAGAAAGGCGAGATAGCGCCGTTCCCGCGCCACCGTATCCAGCGCCTGATGATAGCTTTCGATATGCGCTCCCGATATTGCAATGATTTCAATCATGTTGTTTCCGTAATGTGACAGCCCGCCCCTCGCGGAACCGGTCCAAAACCATTATCTTGCCTCACATCTTCCGATAATGGATGCACGCATGACAAACCCTGCCACAACCTCCCTGCTCGACCGCGCCAATCTCGACCGCGACCAGGTTCGCAACGAGCTTGCGCGCGGGCTTGCCGGTGCCGACGACGGCGAATTGTTCCTGGAATACAGCCAGACCGAAGCGCTGATGTTCGACAATGGGCGGCTGAAGCAGGCGACCTACGACACCTCGCAAGGCTTCGGCCTGCGCGCCGTCAAGGACGACGCGGTCGGCTATGCGCATTCCTCCGACGTGTCGCTGCCGGCGCTGATTCGCGCCGCCGACGCGGTCGCAGCCGTCCGCGGCGGCTATTCGGGCAGCTTCGCCGCCCCGCCAGCGCATACCAACGTGCGGCTTTATAGTGACGACAATCCGCTCGATGCTCCGGGCTTCGAGACGAAAGTAAAACTGCTCGCCGAGATCGACGCCTATCTGCGCGACAAGGATCCGCGGGTGCGGCAGGTCAGCGTCAGCCTCGGCGCGACTTGGCAGGTGGTCGAGATCCTGCGGCCCGACGGCGAGAGCTATCGCGACATCCGCCCACTCGTGCGCGTGAATGTCTCGGTGGTCGCCGGCCAGGGCGACCGCCAGGAGAGCGGCAGCAAGGGCTATGGCGGCCGCGCCGGCTATGCCGAATTCATCGAGAGCAAGAACTGGCGCGACGCCGCCGACGGCGCGCTGCGCGAGGCGCTGGTCAATCTGGAATCGATTCCGGCGCCCGCCGGCGAGATGGACGTGGTGCTCGGGGCCGGCTGGCCCGGGGTGATGCTGCATGAAGCGGTCGGCCATGGCCTCGAGGGCGACTTCAACCGCAAGAAGACGTCGGCGTTTGCAGGCCTGATGGGCCAGCAGGTCGCGGCCAAGGGCGTCACCGTGGTCGACGACGGCACCATTGCCTCGCGGCGCGGCTCGCTCTCGATCGACGACGAGGGCACGCCGACCAACCGCACCGTGCTGATCGAGGACGGCGTCCTGGTCGGCTACATGCAGGACCGTCAGAACGCACGGCTGATGAACATGAAGCCGACCGGCAACGGCCGCCGCCAGGGCTATGCCCATGTGCCGATGCCGCGCATGACCAACACCTACATGCTCGCGGGTGACCGCGATCCGGCCGAGATCCTCGCCTCGGTGAAGAACGGCGTGTTCGCCGCGAATTTCGGCGGCGGCCAGGTCGACATCACCTCGGGCAAATACGTATTCCAGTGCACCGAGGCCTACAAGATCGAGAACGGCAAGTTAGGCGCGCCGTTGAAGGGCGCCATGCTGATCGGCAACGGGCCGACCGACCTGCATCGCATTCGCATGATCGGCAACGACCTCGCGCTCGATACCGGCATTGGGACTTGCGGCAAGAACGGCCAGGGCGTGCCGGTCGGCGTCGGCCAGCCGTCGCTGTTGATGGAACGCATTACAGTGGGTGGAACGGGCGCATGAGCGTTGAGAAAGTAACCGTCACCGCCAAGCCGAAGAGCAGCGGCTGGGGCGGCCAGCTCGTGCAGCTCGCCGGCATCGTCGTCGCGGTGTTCATCGCCAAGGGCGCGTTGGCCGAGCCGTTCTACGTGCCCTCGGGCTCGATGGAGCCGACGCTGCTGATCGGGGACGCGTTGATCGCCTCGAAATTCCCCTACGGCTACGGCACCTCGTCGCTGCCGATCCAGATCAACCTGCCCGAGAGCGGCCGCGTCTTCGCGGAAACGCCGAAGCAAGGCGACGTCGTCGTGTTCCGCTGGCCCGGCGACCGCTCGCAGGCCTGGGTCAAGCGCGTCGTGGGTCTGCCCGGCGATCGCATCCAGTTGCGGCAGGGCCAGCTCTTCATCAACGACCGTCCCGCCGAACTGAAGCCGGACGGCCTTGGAGCTGCCGAGGACGACAATGGCGGCAGCGAGCCCGCCTATCGCTATGTCGAGACGCTGCCGAACGGCGTCTCGCATCTGATCTTCAAGATGCGCGACAACGGTCCGCTCGACAACACGCAGGAAGTGACGGTGCCATCAGGTCATCTCTTCGTGCTCGGCGACAACCGCGACAACTCCGCCGACAGCCGCGTGCCCTTGCGCTCCGGCGGCGTCGGCCTGTTGCCGATCGACAATCTGATCGGTCGCGCCGATGCCGTGCTCGGATCCTGGGATCTCGGCATGCGCGGCCAGCCGGTGTGGACCTGGCTGTCCGGATTTCGCATGGCGCGGTTTTTCACCGCCGTGCATTGATGTCGATCCTCATGGTGAGGAGCGCGTCCTCGCGCGTCTCGAACCATGAGGCGCCGCCCCGATCTCGCCAATGGCCCATCCTTCGAGCAGGCGCTTTCGCGCCTCCTCAGGATGAGGGGGAAATTGGAGTTGGCCGATGACCTTCGACGACGTCAGAAAATTGGCGCTGGCGTGGCCGGAGGTCGAAGACGGCACGTCCTACGGCACGCCGGCGCTCAAGGTTCGTAAGAAGATGCTGGCGCGTTTGAAGGAAGACGGCGACGGCCTGGTGATGCCGGACGTGCCGGTCGACGAGCGCGCGATGTTGGTCGAAAGTCAGCCGAAGATTTTCTATTTCACCGATCACTACGCTGATTACCCGATCGTGCTGATCCGCCTGTCGAAGGCGAAGCGTGCAATCGTCGAGCCGTTGCTGCGACGCCGCTGGCGCGCACTCGCGTCCAAAGCGGCGCGGACGAACTACGATGCAGAGTGAGATGCCGTAGGGTGGGCGAAAACATCCTCCGTCGCTCGAAGAGCGAAGGCGGATGTTTCGCCCACCAATTCTGCCTGCGTGAGGAAAAGTGGTGGGCACGGCGCAAATGCGCCTTTGCCCGCCCCACGGCACAGCCGCCTATCGCACCACGCCCGACGTGAACCCCGCCTTGCGGCGCGGCGGCTTGATTTCCTTTTTCAGGAAACAGCGCGCCTCGCGCCCGGTGTAGCCGGGGCGCGCATAGGTGAAGGCGCGGCATTTGTTGTCGGCGGTGCAGGCGGCCTTGCAGGGCTCTTCGCCTTCGCCGTCCTTGATCTCGAAATTGCGCAAATCGCCGCCGGGGCGGTCGATCGAGGTCTCCACGCCCTCGACGCGCGGCTCGATCACGCCCGCGCCGCGCACACCGGAGATGCAGCAGCTTCCCGGCACGCGCGCCGGCACCGTATTCTTGAGCCAGCATACCGCCGAGCCGCCTTCGACGTCGGGATAGCTGAAGCTCCAGGAGCGGCAGCGGCGGTCGCGCTCGCACTGCAGCGCGCAATCCTCGGGATCGCCCGACGTGACCGGCGTGCTGAAATAGTCTCCGCCAGGCCGATCGAACGCCGTCTGGGCACGCGCAGGCACGCTCGCAAACACGAGCGAAAGCAGCGTGGCGCTTGCCAGGACGCTTGCCATGACGGCCAGGCGGCCCTTCCCCATCGGAACAGCTTTCGAGTTATTGACGACGCTCAGGTTTTTCAGCCGGCCATTTGATCGCCGCAAACCTGTATGGGCGATGAACGGCTCCGGTCCTGCGCGCTTATCGACCTAGAACGCGTATTCCGCGTAGGCCGGTTCCACCGAGCCGTTCCAGGCGCCGTTGAATTTTTCGAGCAGCTCCTCGGCCGGCGTGCGGCCGGAATCGATGATGCGATCGAGCGGCTCCAGATGCCGGGTCTCGTCGCGGCCGAGCTGGTCGATCCGGCCGCGCCGGCGCAGGCCGGCATGTGCCAGAACGAGGCACTCCTTGGCGATCTCGAACAGATAGTGGTCCTTGATCCGCGACTTGAAGCCGAAGCGCGGCACGTCGTCGCGCAGGGCCTGACGCTCAGGCGCGGTCCAGTGCTTCACCAGGTCCCAGGCGGCATCGAGCGACACATCGTCGTAAAGCAGCCCGGCCCAGAACGCCGATAGCGCCGGCAGACGGCCCCACGGGCCACCATCGGAGCCGCGCATCTCGAGATAGCGCTTGAGCCGCACCTCCGGGAAAATCGTCGAAAGATGGTTGGCCCAGTCCGACAGCGTCGGACGTTCGCCGGGCAAATTGTTGTTGCGGCCGTCGAAGAAGGCGCGGAACGAGGAGCCCGAGACGTCGATGTAATCCTCGCCGCGCTTGACGAAGTACATGGGCACGTCGAGCGCGTAGTCGACATAGCGCTCGAAGCCCATGCCGTCCTCGAATGCCCACGGCATCATGCCGGAGCGTGCATTGTCGGTGTCGCGCCAGATCTCGGAGCGGAAGGAGAGGAAGCCGTTCGGCTTGCCTTCGGTGAATGGCGAATTGGCGAACAAGGCGGTCGCGACCGGCTGGAGCGCGAGCGAGACACGCAGCTTCTTGACCATGTCGGCTTCGGAGGAGAAGTCGAGATTGGTCTGCACCGTGCAGGTCCGATACATCATGTCGAGGCCGTACTGGCCGACCTTCGGCATGTAATTGGTCATGATCTTGTAGCGGCCCTTGGGCATCACCGGGATGTCGGCGCGCGACCAGGACGGCGTCATGCCGAGCCCGAGGAAGCCAATGCCGAGCGGCGTTGCGATCTCGCGCACCTGCGCCAGATGCGCCATCAGCTCGCTCTGGGTCTGGTGCACGTTCTCGACCGGCGCACCGGAGAGCTCGAACTGTCCGCCGGGCTCGAGCGAGATCGCGCCGCCGCCGGTGACGTCGTAGAGGCCGATGATGTTGCCCTTCTCCATGATCGGCTCCCAGCCGAGCAGGAGCTTCATGCCTTCGAGCAGCGCGCCAATGCCGCGCGCGCCCTCATAAGGCACCGGACGGTGGCCTTCGAGCGTGAACGGCGTCTTCTCGTGCTCGGTGCCCATGCGGAATTCGGACGGGTCCTTGCAGCCGGCCTCGAACCACGCGACGAGCTCGTCGCGCGATTGCAGCGGCGTCATATCGATCTGGTCTCGCGCCATATCAAACTCTAATCAAAAGCGCTTCGACCGAACGCGCGCGGGTGACAGGGATGGTCCGCGAACCCTGAGGTCGCACGGACGAGCTGGTTTGCCGCGCAATCATCGCAACGGCGTGGTTTCGTTGACGCTGGCGACGGGCGGCAGCTTCATCTCGCCGCACGCGCAGCCCAGGCGATCGAGCAGACCACTGAGCTTGACGGCATCCGCATCGGACAATTTCGAGCCGACATATTTCTCGATCGCGGCCGAATAGGCGCCCCACATCCGCTTCTGCAACTCGCGGCCGGCTTCCGTGATCTCGACGAACTGGCCGCGCTTGTCGATCTTGCATTCGCGCCGGCAGGCGAGGCCCTCGTCGACCAGCCGGTCGATCAGGCGCGATGTCGAATATTGCGGGATCAGCATCTGCCGTTCGAGCTCCACCGGCCGCAATTCGCCCGACGGCGCCCGCGACAGTTCGAGCAGCGCGTCGTACCATGCCAGCGGCGGGAACCCCGCCTTCTTCAGGTCCTGCTCGACGCAGTCGAGCACACGGCTCTGCACCCGCATCAGGCGGATCCAGGCAGAGGTTGCCTCGGTCGATGGTTTCCGTTTCATGGTCCCGCTCAAACTCGTCGCCCGTCTCTTAACCCACTCGATGCACCTGCATCAATCTACACCATTTCAAGCAGATGCATGTAGGCGTTCTTTCGCCCAAGCCAAGCAACAAGAGGAGGAAATTCCATGAAACTTTATTACACGCCCGGCGCCTGCTCCCTGTCCCCGCACATCGCGCTCCTGGAAGCCGGCCTGCCCTATGAACTGGTCAAGGTCGATATCCGGGCCAAGAAGCTCGAAAATGGTGAGGATTATCTGAAGCTGAACCCCAAGGGCCAGGTCCCTGCGCTGGGCCTCGATAGCGGGGAGATCGTGACCGAAGGCCCAGTTATTGTCCAGATGATTGCCGATCAAGCACCCGCCAAGGCGCTGGCACCGGCCCACGGCAGTTCGGAACGCTACAAGCTGCTGGAGTGGCTGAACTTCCTGACCTCGGAGGTGCACAAGAGCTTCGGTCCGCTGTTCGCGCCGGCCCTGAACGACGAGGCCAAGGCCTTCTTCAAGGACCGCGTCATGGGCAAGCTGAAATACATCGACAGCCAGCTCGCCGGCCGCGACTACCTCATGGGCAAGCAGTTCACGGTGGCCGACGGCTATCTGTTCACGATGCTGACCTGGGGCGAGCGGATGAAGTTCGACCTCTCGACGATGCCGAACCTGACGGCCTACAAGGCCCGCGTCGCAGCGCGGCCGCAGGTGCAGGAAGCGCTAAAGAAGGAAGGACTGAGCCAGGCCGCCTGAGACGCGACAGCGATCAATCTCCGAAGGGCCGGGGCCACGATCCGGCCCTTTTTGCTGCCCTCACCGCGCAGCGCGAAACCACTACGGCGGATCATCGTACCTCGCATTAGACTTATGAATGACTGTTCGCCAAACGTAAGTAGTGCTGTCTTGTCACCACCCGCAAAGCGGGCGATTTTGATGGAATTGATTGAAGAATATTTGGACTCGCATCGGAGTTGAACTTGGCGATTGCCTTCGTCCTGATCGTTGCAAGCGCGTTGGCGGGAATAGCGACGGGTTACGTTTTCAGGGTCTGGGCGCTGGTTGTGATCTCGCCGTCAATGGCAGTTTTCTGGGCGATAATCCTGCGCGTGTACGAGTTCGGGATGATGGCGGGTGTGACCGTCATAGCCATCTGCCTCGCCGTCTGCCAGCTCGCCTATTTCGCGGCAGCCTATGTGCTGCACACGCGTGGCGCCTCATCCCATGACGAAATCGACGGCGAGCCAGGCGAGACCGGCGAGCAGAAAATCGGCAGCCAGCACAAGTAAGGCCAAAGCGGCCCAAAGCACCGGCCCCTTGCGGCGCAGGCGCGCCGGCTTCTGTTGCGGCGAGAGGCGGCCGTTTGCGGACGCAACGGCATGTTTCGCCGTCAGATCGCGACCAAGCGCGGTCTTCCGCAGCACCGAAGAGTTCATCAAGGACACTTTCTTATTTTGCTTATTTTGCTGCAACTTGCCGATGGATCGGCAAGCGTCCCAACGGGGGGGGGTTCGTGAGGCTGACCCGGAGCAAGACTAGTGCCAGGGCCGAGCAAAAGAACGGCGCAGCTTTGACGCGCCTGTGACAATTGCGCGACGCCGCGGCAACGGGACTCTGCCACGGTTCCTACGCGAGTTCTGAGACGGGTTCCACAAACCGGGACCATTCTGACGCAACCGTGATGGGCTGCCCAAAACTGCGAAAAGGCCGGATCGAGGATCCGGCCTTTCGTATTTTTCCATCCCGGCTGCGCGTTTCCGAGAATCAGGCCGCGGCCTTCTTCGGGGCGAAGCGGCCGTAGAAGGTTTCTCCCTTCGCGGCCATCTCCTCGAGCAGCTTCGGCGGGGTGAAGCGCGAGCCGTATTTCGCCTCCAGCCTGTGGCAGAGTTCGACGAATTTCTTCGTGCCCATGAAGTCGATGTAGGACAGCGTCCCGCCGGTGAACGGCGCGAAGCCGAAGCCGAGGATCGAGCCGACATCCGCCTCGCGCGGATCGACGATGACGTGATCCTCCACGGTACGCGCGGCTTCCACCGCCTGCACCACCAGGAAGCGCTGTTTCAGCTCCTCGACGTCGAGCGTGTCGGGGTCGAGCTGCTTCGGCTGCAGCGCGGACAGCCCCGGCCACAGGCTCTTCTGGCCCTTGCCCTTCTCGGGGTAATCGTAAAAACCCTTGCTGTTCTTGCGGCCGAGCCGGCCCTGCTTCTCGACCAGCTCCACCATCAGCTTCTTCTGATCGGGATTGATGGCGTTGGGGCCGAGGTCGGCTTCGGTCGCCTTCATGATCTTGAGCCCGAGGTCGAGCGCGACCTCGTCCGAGAGCGAGAGCGGGCCGACCGGCATGCCGGCCATCTTGGCGCAGTTCTCGATCATCGCCGGCGGCACGCCTTCGAGGAACATCTCGTTGCCCTCGGCGACGTAGCGGCCGACGCAACGGTTGGCAAAGAAGCCGCGGCTGTCGTTGACGACGATCGGCGTCTTGCCGATCTGCCGGACGTAGTCGAGCGCGGTCGCGAGCGCGAGATCGCCGGTGTTCTTGCCCTTGATGATCTCGACCAGCATCATCTTCTCGACCGGCGAGAAGAAGTGGATGCCGACGAACCTGCCCTGGTCCTTGAAGCCCTCGGCCAGCGAGGTGATCGGCAGCGTCGAGGTGTTCGACGCGAAGATCACGTCCGGCTTCATGTGCTCCTGTGCCTTGGCAAAGGTATCCGCCTTGACCTTGCGGTCCTCGAACACGGCTTCGATGACGAGGTCGACGTCCTTCAGCGCGGCATAGTCGGCGGTCGGCGTGATGCGGGCGAGCAGGGCTTCGGCATCGCCGGGCTTGGCGCGGCCCTTCTTGATCTGCTCCTCGATCACCTTTTGCGCATGCGCCTTGCCCTTGTCGGCGCTCTCCTGGTCGCGATCGATCAGGACGACGTCGAGGCCGGCACGGGCCGAAACGTAGCCGACGCTCGCGCCCATGAAGCCGGCGCCGATCACGGCGATCTTCTTCACCTTGGTCGGCGGCACATCCTTTGGACGGCGCGCGCCCTTGTTCAACTCCTGCATCGACAGGAACAGGCTACGGATCATCGCCGCCGCTTCCTTCGAACGCAGCACAGACGTGAAGTAGCGCGACTCCACCCGCAGCGCGGCGTCGATCGGCAGTTGGAGACCCTCATAGACGCAGCTCATGATCGCGCGCGCGGCCGGATAATTGTCGTAGGTCTCGCGGCGATAGATCGCGTTGCCGGCCGGGAACATCATCATCCCGGCCTTGGAGAACACCGGGCCGCCCGGGAGCTTGAAGCCTTTCTCGTCCCAGGGCGCGACGGCCTTGCCGCCGCCCTTGATCCAGTCCTTCGCCGCCTTGACGAGGTCAGCAGCGGGAACGATGGCGTGGATCAAATTCAGCGCCTTGGCTTTCTCGACCGTGACCGGATCGCCCTTGAGCAGGATCGTCATCGCGTCCTGCGGCGGCACCAGGCGCGGCACGCGCTGCGTGCCGCCGGCGCCCGGGAACAGGCCGACCTTGACCTCCGGCAGGCCGAGGCGGGTCTTGGGATTCTCCGCGGCGACGCGATAGTGACAGCACAGCGTGATCTCGAAGCCGCCGCCGAGCGCGAGGCCGTTGATCGCCGCCGCCCACGGCTTGCCGGAGGTTTCGATTCCGCGAAGCACCTGCGAGAAGCGCCGGCTCTGCTCGAACAGCATCTGGTTCGCGGCGGTCTCGCCCTGCTCCTTGAAGACCTTTGCGTAGGCCTGGTTCATGCCTTCGAGCATGGACAGGTCGGCGCCGGCGCAGAAGGCGTCCTTGGCAGAGGTGATGACAACGCCCTTCACCGCGGCGTCGCCGGTCGTCTCCTTGACGATCGCCTCGAGCTCGTTGGTCGAGGTGTCGTCGAGCACGTTCATCGAACGGCCCGGGATGTCCCAGGTGACGAGCGCGATGCCGTCGGAATCGGTCTCAACCTTGAAATTCTTGTAAGCCATGTTGGTTGCTCCTCGGTGCCGCAGCCGATCTCAGGCGCGGCGGTTGATCTGGATCTCGTAGGGTGGATTAGCCGAACGCGTCATCCGCCTCTTTACTTTCCAAGCGGACAGAGAAGTGGTGGGTTTCGCTGCGCGAACCCACCCTACGGCAGCTCGTTAGACGCGCTCGATGATGGTCGCGGTGCCCATGCCGCCGCCGATGCAGAGCGTCACCAGCGCGGTCGACTTGTTGGTGCGCTCGAGTTCGTCGAGCACGGTGCCCAAAATCATCGCCCCGGTGGCGCCGAGCGGATGGCCGAGCGCGATAGCGCCGCCATTGACGTTGATCTTGGCGTTGTCGATGTCGAAGGCCTGGATGTAGCGCAGCACGACGGAGGCGAAGGCCTCGTTGAGCTCGAACAGGTCGATGTCCGACTTCTTCATGCCGGAGCGCGCGAACAGTTTTTCGGTGACGTCGACCGGGCCGGTCAGCATCATCGCGGGCTCGGAGCCGATATTGGCGAAGGCGCGGATTTTTGCACGCGGCTTCAGGCCGTACTTCGCGCCCGCTTCCTTGTTGCCGAGCAGCACGGCGCCCGCGCCATCGACGATGCCGGACGAATTGCCGGCGTGGTGCACGTAATTGACGCGCTCGATCTCGGGGTGCGACTGCACCGCGACACCGTCGAAGCCGCCCATCTGCGCCATCATCGTGAACGACGGCTGCAGCTGCGCCAGCGACTGCATCGTCGTCGTGGGACGCATATGCTCGTCCTTGGCGAGGATGGTGAGGCCGTTGATGTCCTTCACCGGCACCACGGACTTGTTGAAGCGGCCTTCGTCCCAGGACTTCGCCGCGCGCTGCTGGCTCTGCACCGCATAAGCATCGACGTCGTCGCGGGAGAAGCCGTATTTGGTCGCGATCAGGTCGGCCGAGACGCCCTGCGGCATGAAATAGGCCGGCACCGCCATCGACGGATCCATCGGCCAGGCGCCGCCGGAGGCACCGATGCCGACGCGGCTCATCGATTCCGCACCACCGCCGATCACGAGCTCATGCTGGCCGCTCATCACCTGCGCGGCGGCAAAATTCACGGCATCCAGGCCGGAAGCGCAGAAACGGCTGATCTGCACGCCGGGCACGGCTTCGCCGAGGCCGGCCTTGAGCGCGGCAAAGCGCGCGATGTCGGAGCCGGCTTCGCCGACCGGATCGACCACGCCGAGAATGACGTCATCGACGCAATCTTCCGGGAGGTTGTTGCGGTCCTTCAGCGCCTTCAGCGGCACTGTGGCGAGTGCGAGCGCGGTGACTTCGTGGAGCGCGCCGTCGGCCTTGCCGCGGCCGCGCGGGGTTCGGACGTGGTCATAGATATAGGCATCTGCCATGGGAGCCTCCTGATTGCGGTTATTGGTGACGACCGTTGCGCGGCCGCGATCATTCGTGGGCGAAAATCCTCAGAACGCTTCCGCCGGCAATTCCATGATGGTGGCGCAGCCGGTCTGGATGCGCGCCAAATTGGCCGCGGTCTCCGGCAGCATCCGCTCCATGAAGAAGCGGCCGGTGACGAGCTTGGTCGAGAGATAGGGCGTCGCCCCGCTCTCGGCAATCTTGCCTAACGTCACCTTCGCCATCTTCGCCCACATGTAGCCGAGCGCGACGAAACCGAAAAGATTGAGGTAATCGGCCGCGGCGGCACCGGCATTGTCCGGCTTCGCCATCGCGTTCTGCATCAGCCACGTCGTGGCCTGCTGGAGATGGCCGAGCGAAGCCGACAGCGGGGTGATGAACGGCTTCATCGCCTCGTCGCCGCCGTTCTCCTTGGCAAAGGCCATGACCTCGCCGAAGAACGCCATGATGGCGCGGCCGCCGTCGCGCGGCAGCTTGCGGCCGACGAGATCGAGCGCCTGGATGCCGTTGGCGCCTTCATAGATCATCGCGATCCGCGCATCGCGCACGAACTGCTCCATGCCCTGCTCGGCGATGTAGCCATGGCCGCCATACATCTGCTGCGCCTGCACCGCGTTGGCAAAGCCGTAATCGGTGAGGAAGCCTTTCAGCACGGGGGTCATCAGGCCCATGTGATCGTCGGCGGCCTGGCGGTCCTTGGGATCCTCGGAGCGATGGGCGACGTCGCTCTTCAGCGCGGTCCACATCACGAAGGCACGCGCGGCCTCGTTGAAGGAGCGGATCGACAGCAGCGTCCGGCGCACGTCGGGGTGCACGATGATCGGGTCGGCCGCCTTGTCCGGCGCCTTGGGGCCGGTGAGCGAGCGGCCCTGGATGCGATCCCGCGCATAGGCGACCGCGTTCTGATAGGCGACCTCGGACTGCGCGAGACCCTGCACGGCGACGCCGAGGCGGGCCTCGTTCATCATCACGAACATGCCCTGCATGCCCTTGTTCTCTTCGCCGATCAGCCAGCCCACGGCGTTGTCGTAGTTCATCACGCAGGTGGAATTGCCGTGGATGCCCATCTTGTGCTCGATCGAGCCGCAGACCACGCCATTGCGCTGCCCGACCGAACCGTCGCCATTGACGAGGAATTTCGGCACCACGAACAGCGACACGCCCTTGATGCCGGCGGGCGCGCCCTCGATGCGGGCCAGCACGAGGTGGATGATGTTGGGGGCAAGGTCATGCTCGCCGGCCGAGATGAAGATTTTGGTGCCCGTGATCTTGAAGCTGCCGTCGGCCTGCCGCACCGCCTTGGTGCGGAGCATGCCGAGATCGGTGCCGCAATGCGGCTCGGTCAGGTTCATGGTGCCGGTCCACTCGCCCGCCACCATCTTCGGCACGTAGGTCTGCTTCTGCTCCGGCGTGCCGTGGACGATCAGCGCCGCGGTCGCGCCCATGGTGAGGCCGCCATACATCGAGAATGCCATGTTGGCGGAGATCTGGAATTCGTTGACCGCCTGGCTCAGCGTCACCGGCAGGCCCTGGCCGCCGAACTCGGTCGGGGCCGACAGGCCGAGCCAGCCGCCTTCCGCGACCTGCTTGAACGCCTCCTTGAAGCCCTTCGGCGTGGTGACGCTGCCGTCATCGGCGCGCTTGCATCCCTCGAGATCGCCGACGCGATTGAGCGGCTGCAGCACCTCTTCGGCAAGCTTGGCAGCTTCGCCGAGGATGGCTTCGCGCACGTCGCTCGACGCATCGGAGAAGCCGGCCAGATTGTCGTAGCGGTCGATCTGGAAGACGTCGTTGAGCAGGAAGTTCACGTCTTCGACGGGGGCTTTATAGATCGGCATGGGATTCTCCCGGCAAGAGCCTTGAAAGTCATTGGGCTCTGGAGTGGTGGAATTCTTTATGATGGGGCGGCAAGCTGCTCCGCCATCAGGCGATGCAGCATGTTGACGGCCTTGAGCGGCCGCACCATCACCTTGAAATGGGTGATGCGTCCCTCGCTGTCGAAGGTGATGATGTCGACGCCGTTGATCTCGATGCCGTCGATCACATTCTTGAATTCGAGCACGGCGCCGCTCTCACTCTTCCACTCGCCGACATAAAGGAAGCCGGGACCGCCGAGGACCTTCTCGGCGCTGGACAAATATTTGAAGGTGATGTCGCGCCCGCGCTGCGGCGAATGCACAACGGGGCTTTCGAACACGGCGTCAGGGTGCAGCAGGTCCCAGAGCGCGGCGCGGTCGTGGGACTTCATGTAGCCGTACCAGGAATCGAGGCCGGTCATTTTCGGGTGCCTCCCTAAAAGGCCTGGACAAAAAAACGCGAAAACAACCCCATGCACAGTAGCGCGAAGTCTGATTCCACAGGGTTTTCCGGTCGGGTCTTTGGCCCGTTCCGGCGCCGCCCTCATATGCACATTGACGCATATGCGCCAATGCGCATAAAGTCAAGCCGGTTGGTCACGGTCGAAGAAGAAGGAGGCCAGTCATGGCACTGGGCGACGCAATCCTCGCATGCCTGACAGAGCGTCCGATGACGGGCTACGAGCTCGCCAAGACATTCGACTCCTCGATCGGCTTCTTCTGGAAGGCCGACCACCAGCAGATCTACCGCGAACTCTCCAAGCTGCGCGACCGCGGCTACATCCAGGGCCGCGAGGTCGTGCAATCGGGAAAACCCAATAAACTGATCTATACGCTGACTCCCGAGGGCCGAACAGCGCTGCGGCACTGGGCCGCGCGGCCAAGCACGCCGCCCTCGATCAAGGACGACCTCCTGGTCCGCCTGCATGCGCTCGACAGCATCGACATCGAGCCCATGCGCACCGATTTGATGGCCCGGCTGGAGCACCATCGCGACCGGCACGAGAACTACGAACGGATCCTCAAGAAGCGTTTTCCGGAGGGGACGGCGTCCGGCGTGCTCGACCTCGGTAATCTGCTGCTGCTGCAGCTCGGCGCCCGGCACGAGCAGATGGTCGCCGATTTCTGCGAAGAGGCCCTCGAGGCGCTGTCGGCGATGAACGCCAAGGACCAGGGAATGGGCACGGTGGTGCCGCTGGAGGATGGCAAGCGCGAGGGCAAGGGGTGAGGACAACGGCGGTGCTCGGCACCTCTCCCGCTTGCGGGAGAGGTCGCGCCGGAGGCGCGGGTGAGGGCTTTTTCCTCTTAGGGTTCTCGCTAGCGGAAGCACCCTCTCCCGACCCTCCCCTGCAGCGGGGGGAGCGCACCGACCATGCGGCGAAGCCCCCGCGGTTCCCGCCGCCCAACTTTAAGACACCGTCAACGGGTTCCTTAACCCGTTATTTACCGTAACAGACAAAAGTCGGTTTTCGAGGCAGACGACCCGCGCCAAATTCGATTGTCTTACAACCGGCACGCGTGGGGAGACTGGAGGCGCCGGGTGGGGCGCCGGAGTCGGAACCGGACAGAGTCATGAATTCGCGCGTATCGTGGAGTGTGGACGGTATCGATCCATCCGTCAGGGAGCGGGCCGAAGCTGCTGCGCGTCGCGCCGGCATGTCACTCAACGATTGGCTGAACTCCACGCTCGGCGAGACTGCCCCGCCAAATTATCGCGGACCTTACGATCAGCGCCAGGATCAGCGTAGCGATCAACGTCATGATCCGCGCGCGCAGCAGATGCCGAGTCAAGCACCGAGCCAGGAGAGCCGCGAAGTCGCCGACATCCATCAGCGGCTCGACGCGATCACCCAGCAGATCGAACGGATTTCGAAGCCCGCGCCGCGCCAGGACGGTTCACGACAGGACGCTTCGCGACCGGACGTCTCGCGCGAGCACGGCGTTGCGCGCCAGCTCAACGACGCAATCTCGCGGCTGGATGCGCGCCTGTCGCAAATCTCGAAGCCGCAGCAGCCGCAACAGCCTCAGGCTCCGCGGCAGGCACCGACACCCGTTGAAACACGCCAGCGCCAGGCCGATGCTGTCGAGCGCGCGGCAGCGCAGGTCTATCGCAACTCACCGCCCTTGAGCCCTGCTTCGTTCGACGTTGCCGTCGCCGAGATCACGGCGCGGCAGAGCGAGCTCGACGGCTTTACGCCCAGGCAGATGCCGCCGCGCGCCGCGCCGCCGATCGCGCCTGCGGCAATGCCTTACGCGCCCCCCATGACACCAATGGTGGCGCCCTCCGCGCCCGCCTACGCTCCGCCGCCGCCGCAAGCGGGCCCTGATTTCTCCGCGCTCGAGCGCCATCTGCTCAAGATCACCAGCCAGATCGAAGCGCTGCAGCGCCCTGATAATACCGAGCAAGCGATCAACGGCTTCCGCTCCGAGCTCGCCGAGATCCGCAACGCCATCACCGAGGCGATGCCGCGCCGCGCGATCGAATCGATCGAGAACGAGATCCGCTCGCTGCACCGTCGCATCGACGAGACCCGCTCCAACGGCACCGACGGCCAGGTCCTGTCCGGCATCGAGCACGCGCTGTCCGACATCAAGCAGGTGCTGCGCACGCTGACGCCGGCCGAGCAGCTCACCGGCTATGACGAGGCGATCCGCAATCTCGGCGCCAAGCTCGATCTGATCCTGCGCGCCAATGACGATCCCTCGACGGTCCGCCAGCTCGAAGGCGCGATCGCCGCGTTGCGCGGCATCGTCTCCAACGTCGCCTCCAACGAAGCGCTGGCACGGCTGTCGGATGACGTGCAGCTGCTGTCATCCAAGGTCGACCAGGTCACCCGTGCCTCCGGCAATGGCGACAGTTTCGCGGTGCTGGAGCAGCGCATCGCAGCGCTCACCGCCGCTCTGGAAACGCGCGAGCGCCCTCAGCCTTCCGAGAGCAGCGAGCATCTGGAAAGCGCTATCCGCGCGCTGTCCGACCGTTTCGACCGCATGCAGGTCGGCAACGACTCGGCTTCGACCTTTGCGCATCTTGAACAGCGGGTCTCGTATCTGCTGGAGCGGATCGAGGCCGCCTCCGATCCGCGCAACGGCAATTTGAGCCGTGTCGAGGACGGGCTGCACGACATCCTGCGGCACCTCGAACGGCAACAGGCGACCTATTCCGCGCTGGCCGAGAGCCGCAACTCCGCACCGCCTGCCGATTCCGGAATGGTCGATCTCGTCAAGCGCGAGCTCTCCGACATCCGCTTCAGCCATGCCGAGACCAACCGCAGCACCCAGGATTCGCTCGACGCCGTCCACAGCGCGCTCGGGCATGTCGTCGACCGTCTCTCGATGATCGAAGGCGATCTGCGCGCGGTGCGCAGCACGCCGCCGGCTCCTGCGGCACAGCCGATGTCGATGCCGATGGCCGCGCCCATGGAGCCCGCGCCGATGGCGCGTGAGCCGCGGCCGCAGCCACAGCAGCAACACCAGCAGCCGAAATACGATCCGAAGCCGGAGCTTCCCAACCCGGCCGCTGCACAACACGCGCAGTCCGCATTCGTCGCTGCGCCGCGCGAATTCCACGCCGCAGCCCCCGCCGCGCCGCCGCCGATGCCGATGCCGATGGCTGCGCAAGGCACAGCCCCCTTGCCGCCGCGCGCGATCAGCGAAATCCTGGAGCCGCATGCGGCGCCGGCACGCGCCGCGATCGCGCCCGAACTGCCGCCGGATCATCCGCTCGAGCCGGGCACTCGGCCGGGCGCTCGCGTCGCCACGCCCTCGGAGCGCATTGCCGCCTCCGAGAGCGCCATCAGCGAAATCCCCGCCGCGCCGAAGGAGCCGGTGTCGTCGTCGAGCTTCATCGCCGCCGCACGCCGCGCTGCGCAGGCTGCCGCGGCGCAACCGCCGGAAAAGCCGGCCCGCGGCGCCAAGGCCGCAATCGCCCGTGCCAAGGACAAGGGCCAGAGTCAGGGTCAGGAAGGCGCCTCGACCATCACCTCGAAGATCCGCTCGCTGCTGGTCGGTGCGAGCGTGGTCGTGATCGTGCTCGGCACCTTCAAGATGGCGATGAACCTGCTCGATGGCGGCAGCCCGCCACCGTCGCCGCAGGCGATGGAGAATTCCTCGCCCGCGCCCGCACCGCAGGCCCCGCCGCCGGTCGAGACCAAGCCGTCCGCGCCCGAGCAGATCACGCCGTCGATGACCTCGCCGACGCCGATCGGCAAGCAATCGCAGAACAATGCCACGCCCGCCCTGCCCGCAAACTCCGGCAGCTCGGCTTCGGTTGAAATCCCGCCGGCTCCCGCCGCGCCGCCACCTGCTTCCAGCGACGTCACCGGCGCCCTGTCGGGCACCGGTCGCGCCAGGCTCGGCATGATCCAGGTGCCGCCCAGCGAGAAGCTGCCCGACGGCATCGGCGGCCCCGGCCTGCGCACCGCCGCGATGAAGGGCGACGCGACGGCCGCCTACGAGATCGGCGTGCGCTTTGCCGAGGGCAAGGGCGTGGCCGCGAATTACGACGAAGCCGCCAAATGGTATGACCGCGCGGCGCAGGCCGGCGTGGTGCCCGCGACCTTCCGCCTCGGCACCCTCTACGAAAAGGGTCTTGGCGTGAAGAAGGACGCCGACATCGCCCGCCGCTACTACACGCAGGCAGCCGAGCGCGGCAACGCCAAGGCGATGCACAATCTCGCGGTGCTCGATGCCGACGGCGGCGGACGTGGCGCCAACTACAAGAGCGCGGCACAGTGGTTCCGGAAAGCCGCCGATCGCGGCGTCGCCGACAGCCAGTTCAACCTCGGCATCCTCTATGCCCGCGGCATCGGCGTGGAGCAGAACCTTGCGGAGTCCTACAAATGGTTCACCCTCGCGGCCGCCCAGGGCGACGCGGACGCGGCCGGCAAGCGCGATGATGTCGCCAAGCGCCTCGACCCGCAATCGCTCGCCGCCGCCAAGCTCGCGATCCAGACCTTCAGTGCCGAGCCGCAGCCTGACGACGCCGTCAATGTCGTGACGCCGGCCGGCGGCTGGGACAGCGCGCCGCAGGCGAGCGCAAAGCCGGCGCCGAAGGCGGTTGCAACCAAGAAGTCGGCGTCGGCGGTGCACTGAGCGGTCGCTCAGCCTCCCCTGACGACAAATCTCTCCAAGTCGTCCTGGCGAGAGCCAGGACCCGTTACCACAAGCAGCCGTTGTTGAAGGACGCGGCGGCCACAGCTTGCCACGACAACAACCAGTCGGGATAATGGGTCCTGGCTTTCGCCAGGACGACGTTGGAGAGCTACGGCGCCTCGATCACTCTCTCCGCGATCATTCACCACGCGCAAAATTCCTGATCCCTCCCCGCGATGAATTCCGCTATTGAGGGACGCGGCACTCGATCCGTCTCGCCATTGCGTGGTTCAATGCAGCTCTACCTCCCGATCGCCGATCTTCCGGTCAATATCTTCCTGGTGTTGGCGATGGGTGCCGCGGTCGGCTTCGTCTCCGGCATGTTCGGGATCGGCGGCGGCTTCCTGATGACGCCGCTTTTGATCTTCATCGGCATCACGCCGGCGGTGGCGGTCGCTTCCGTCGCGAGCCACATCGCCGCCTCCTCGTTTTCCGGCGCCCTCACTTATTGGCGGCGGCGCGCGATCGATCCGGCGCTGGCGAGCGTGTTGTTATGCGGCGGCGTCACCGGGACGGCGCTCGGCGTGTGGACCTTCACGCAGCTGCGCGCGCTCGGCCAGCTCGATCTGATGATCGCGCTGTCCTATGTCGTGCTGCTCACCACCGTCGGCAGCCTGATGTTTTCGGAAGGCCTGCGCGCGCTGATGCGGACCCGGCGCGGCGCGGTGCCGCCACGACGCACCCATAACTGGATCCATGGCCTGCCGCTGAAGATGCGGTTCAAGCGCTCCAAGATCTACCTCTCGGTGATCCCGGTCGTGATCGTCGGCATCGTGATCGGCTTCATCGGCGCCATCATGGGCATCGGCGGCGGCTTCATCCTGGTGCCGATCATGATCTATGTGCTGCGGGTGCCGACCTCGACGGTGATCGGCACCTCGATGGTCCTGACGCTGGTCACGATGCTGTTTGCGACCTTGCTGCATGCGGTGACCAACCATTTGGTCGATGCCGTGCTGGCGCTGATCCTGATGGTCGGCGGCGTCACCGGCGCGCAATTCGGCGCACGCGCCGGCCAGAAGATCCGCGGCGAGCAGTTGCGGCTGCTGCTCGGCCTCTTGATCCTCTCGGTCGGCGTCCGCTTCGCGGTCGAGCTGGTGATCGAACCTGCGGATCTCTTCACCATCCGCGAAGTGGGGGTGAGCGGATGATGCGCGCTGTGCTCGCAGTCCTGCTCGTTCTGCTGCTCGGCTCCGCCGCACGCGCCGAGCGGCTGATCGTGTCGGTCTCCAACCATCGGGTCACGGTGACGCCGAACTATTCCGGCGAGGAGCTGGTGCTGTTCGGCTCGGTCGAGAAGGACGCCACCACGCCCGCGGACCGCAAGACCTACGATCTCGTGGTCACCGTGATAGGCCCGCGCGCCGACATGGTGACGCGGCGCAGGGAGCGCACCTTCGGGATCTGGATCAACACCGACTACCGCCAGTTCCTGGAGGTGCCGAGTTATCTCGCGCTGTTCGCCAACCGCCCGTTCGACGTCATCACCTCGCCCGAGATCGCGCGGCGGCAACAGATCGGGCTCAACAACGTGCTGCTGACCCAGCGCGTCAGCGGCGACTATGCCGACGTGGTGCCGAACGACGCGTTCCGCTCGGCCTTCATCCGCCTGCGCACCCAGCGCGGGCTCTATCGCGAGGATTCGAGCGCGGTGACGTTCCTGACACCGACGCTGTTCCGCACGGGCATTCCCCTGCCGGCGGAGGTGCCGATCGGCACCTATGAGGTCGAGATCAAGCTGTTTGCCGACGGCGCATTCATCGGCAAGACCGAGACCGCGTTCGAGATCGTCAAGGTCGGCTTCGAGCAATTCGTGGCCACCACCGCGCGGCAGAACGGGCTGATCTACGGCCTCGTCACCGCCGCGATGGCTCTGATGACGGGATGGATGGCGTCGATTGTGTTCAGGAAGGATTGAGGGGCAGACTCCGTCATTGCGAGCGCAGGCGCCCAACGAATTCTCCGCCGTCGTCCTGGCGAAAGCCAGGACCCATAACCACAGGCAGTCGTGGTTACGAGGATTCGGAGTTACCACTAAGCGTCAAACTGCTCCCTGGGGTAATGGGTCCTGGCTTTCGCAAGGACGACGCTAGAAAACCACGACGCTGGGAAACTACGACAGTTGAGGCTACGGCGCCTGCAGCACCGTCGGCACACCCGGCTCCAGCAACCGCAGCCGCGTCCCGAAGCCGAGCGCATCAAACGTCTTGCGCAGATCCTCGCTGTTCTGGCGGAAATGCGCCCAGCCCTCCGTATGAACAGGCACGATCATCGCATCGGGGAAGGCGCGCGCGGTCTCGATGGTGTCGTTGGTGTCCATGGTGAGATGGAACGGCCCGCGCGTCTGTGCGGCGCCGGCAAAGGGCAGCACCACGCCGCATTTGAAGCGGCGCGCGACCTCGGCGACGCCGTCGAACCAGGTGGTGTCGCCGCTGATATAGACCGAGGTTGTGTCCTTGCGGCTCGACGACACCACGAAGCCGATGACGTCGCCGGACAGCGGCTCGATGCCGGCCGGGCCGTGGCGCGCCGGGGTCGCGGTGATCGTCAGCGAATTGCCGTCGCGATCTTTCAGATGCGCCGTGCTCCAGGGCGCGAGGCCTTCGACATGGCCACCGAGCCGCTTGGCGCCGGCCTGCGTCGTCAGCACGCGATTTGCGTGCTTGAGAAAATCGCGGCCGGAATTGTCGAGATTGTCCGAATGCTGATCGTGGCTGAGCAGGACCGCATCGATCGGGCCGATCGCATCGGCCTCGAGCGCAGGGCCGATCGTCTTCTCCAGCTTCACATGCGGCAATTGGTAGGCACCGGGCGCATCGAAGGTTGGATCGGTGAGCAAGCGAAAGCCGTCGATCTCGATCAGCGCGGTCGGGCCGCCAATCAGGGTGATGGAAATGGGCATGATGAACTCCTCTTACGCGACCGGCTTTGCGGGACGCGTTACCAGGTAAATGCCGAGTGCGACTGGAATGATTCCGAGCAGGTCGCGCGCCTCGACATGCTCGCCAAGCACGATATAGGCGAACAGCATGCCGAGCGGCGGCATCAGGAAATGATAGGCGCTCGCAGCGGTGGCGCCACACACTTTCAGGAGATGAAACCAGAGCCAGTAGCCGAGGATCGAGCCGCCGAGCACCAGGAATGCGAAAGCCCCGATCAGGCCCGGCGTGACATCGATCGCATGGATATCGGCGAAGGTGAGCGCGACGGGCGTCAGCACGATGCCGGCGGCGAGATTCTGGACGCCGTTGCCGATCCACAGGCTGCCCTTCGGCGCGAGCAGCTTGAACAGGATGGTGCCGGCAACGAGGGAGGCCAGCGAGGCCAGCGTGAAGATGATGCCGTGGAATGAATCCGTGCCGACCGCCAGGCGGTGCCAGACGATCGCCGTCACGCCGATGATGCCGAGCAGGAGACCGCTCGCCTTGCGCCAGGTCATGGCTTCGCCAAGCAGCAGCGTCGCGAGCGCCGCCGTGAACACCGGATTGGCCGACACGATCAGGCCGCCGAGGCCGGCGGAGACCGATTGCAGGCCGGTGTAGCCGAGCCCGAGATAGAGCGCGTTGTTGGCAATCCCAAGCGCCGCGAAGATCGCGGCATCGCGCCACGACAAGGACCAGTCACCACGAACCATCGTGGCACTGATGATCAAAATGCCGGCGAGCGAGAACCGGGCGGCGAGCAGGATCAGCGGCGGGCAATGGGTGACGCCGATCTTGCCGGCGACGAAGGCGTAGCTCCAGAGCAGGCAGAACACGCCGATGACGAGCGGCAGCGTGTTGAAACGGCTGCGGGGAGCCGACATCGAGGGGGCAAGCGACATGTGGGCATTCTCCTGAGCCCTCGATCTAGGGACGCAGCTTGCCATTTGGAAATTAAATGATTAACTGCCTGTCAGTGGATTTTCGAATGGAGTCATCGATGCTCGATCTCGAGCTTCTGCGCAGCTTCGTCTCGGTGGTCGATTCCGGCGGCTTCACCCGCGCCGGCGAGCGGGTCCACCGCACGCAATCGACGGTCAGCCAGCAGATCAAGCGGCTGGAGGAGGATGTCGGCCAGGTGCTGCTGCATCGCGACGGCAAGGACGTGCGCCCGACCGAGGCCGGCGAGCGGCTATTGTCCTACGCACGGCGGCTGCTGTCGCTCGCGGAGGAGGCGCGCGACGTGCTGCGCGAGCCCGACAGCGAAGGCGCGATCCGGCTCGGCATCCCCGAGGATTTTGCGGCGTACCGGCTGGCAAAACTGCTCGGCGCATTCTCGCGCTCGCATCCGGGCCTGCGGCTCGACGTGCGGGCCGACCAGAGCAAGCATCTCGCCCGCGATCTCGAACGCGGCGAGCTCGATCTTGCGCTGTTCAAGCGCGGGGCGGGCGAGAAGGGCGCGATCGCAGTGTGGCCGGAGCAGGTGCACTGGGTCACCAGCAAGAGCCATCCGATCCATGCCGATGTCGCCTCCGTGCCGCTGATCGGTTTTCCACTCGGCTGCCTCTACCGCGCCGGCGCCATCCACGCGCTGGAAAGCGCGGGCCGCCTTTGGCACATGTCCTATACGTCATCGAGCCTCGCCGGCATCCAGGCCGCGGTCGCCGCCGGCATGGGCTTGAGCATTTTGTCGGAGATGTCGATCCAATCCGACCACCGCGTACTGACCGCGAAGGACGGCTTTGCGCCGATCAACCGGACCGAGGTGGCGCTGATGGCCGCGCCGGGCGCGAGTCCCGCGACATTGCGGCTGGCGGATCGGCTGGCGGAGTTTTGCGACGATGTACAGGCGAAGGCGGCTTAAGAGCACCGCGACGCGGCGATGGCGTGGACGCGGCGGTCGCCGAGCAGATGCGCGACAAAACCGTTCTTCGGAAAGATCTTTGCAAACGCCACGTCGCGGATGCTGAGACCGCCGGCATAGGCGCCGAAGGCGGGCATCACGGCGCGCATCCCGTCGGCGGCGAAGCAGCGGCGCTCCATCGAGCGGCCACGGGTGGAGACGCGCGCCTTGGGATGCAGATGGCCGGCAATCTCGCCGCACGCACCGGTCGGCTCATGGCGGAAGGTGATCGGACCGATCGCGACTTCGTCGGCGACGGCGCCGCCGAGATCGCGCGGCAGAGCCGGATCGTGATTGCCTGAGATCCAGATCCAGTCGCGGCCGGTCTGGAGTGCGCCGACGGACTCGCGGTCCTCCGCCGATAGCCGTCCATGCGCGGTGCGATCATGAAAACTGTCGCCGAGTGCGATGACGACAGACGGATTATGGCGGGAGATGACAGCAGCGAGACGGCCGAGTGTCGCAATCGTATCGTAAGGCGGCAGCAGCACGCCGCGCATGGCGTAGCTGGAACCCTTTTCCAGATGCAGATCGGACACGACCAGCAGGCGCTGCTCCTCCCAGAACAGGGCGCCGGAGAGATCAGCGGCGAACGTCACGCCGCTGATGCTGACATTCGAAACGCGCATGTCCTCGACATCTCCTGAAACCAGCGCGCCTGCCGTCACGTCAAAACCTGCTCTTATCCCATCGCCTCTTTGACCAGCTCCTCGGCGGCTTCCGCCAACAGCTCGTCGCCCGCTTCGCCATAAACTGACTCGCGGCCGATTTCCAGCATCACGGGAACGGCGAGCGGAGAGACGCGGTCGAGTTCCCGGTGGGTGATGCGGCCCTGGATACGGGTGAGCATGTCGCTGAGACGACGCAGATCGAGCAGGCCGGTGGCGGCGTCGGCGCGGGCAGCGCGCAACAGCACGTGGTCGGCCTGGTGTTTTCGCAACACGTCGTAGACGAGATCGGTCGAGAACAGCACCTGGCGGCGGCTTTTCTCCTCGCCGGTGTGGCGGCGGGCGATCAGGCCGGAGATGATCGCGCAACTGCGGAAGGTGCGCTTCATCAGCGCGGATTCGGCGAGCCAGGCTTCGAGATCGTCGCCGAGCATGTCCGGATCGAACAGCGCGTCGAGGTCGATCCTGCCGTCCCGGATCATGAAGGACATGTCGCCGAGCGCCCAGACCGCGATCGCATATTCGTTGGCGACGAAACCGAGCGGCCGGGCGCGGGCACGCTCCAGCCGGCGCGTCAGCAGCATGCCGAGCGTCTGGTGCGCAAGGCGGCCTTCGAAGGGATAGCAGACGATGTAATGCTTGTTGGCGCGGGGAAAACTCTCGACCAGCAGCTCGCGCACCGCCGGCACGCGCGAGACGTCCTTTTGCAGCGACAGCCAGTCGCGCACCTGCTCCGGCAAGGCGCCCCACGCGCGCCCGTCATCGAGCAGGCGGCGAACCCGTTCGGCGAGATAGGTCGAGAGCGGAAACTTGCCGCCCATATAGGACGGCACTTTCGGGTCCTTGTCGTTGGCGCGCGAGACATAGACCTGGTCCTCGACCAGGGTTTCGTAGCGCACCACCTCGCCTGAGAACACGAAGGTATCGCCGGGGCTGAGGCCCTCGATGAAGGCCTCTTCGATCTCGCCGAGCAAACGGCCACCGCGCGCGATCACGCCAGTGGAGCCCGACCCGCCACCGCGCGAGCGCACCAGCCGCACCTTGAGCATGTCGTCCTCGACGATGGTGCCGACATTCATCCGGTAGCTCTGCCGCACCTTCGGGTTGGCGACGCGCCAGCGGCCCTGCTTGTCCTGCTTGATGCGGGCGAAGCGCTCATAGGTCTTCAGCGCATAGCCGCCGGAGGCGACGAAATCGACGACGTCGTCGAAATCCTGTCGCGCCAGATCGGCGTAGGGGGCGGCGGTGCGGACCTCGTCGTAAAGCTCGTCGGAGAAAAACGGCTCGCCACAGGCGCAGCCGAGCACGTGCTGGGCCAGCACATCGAGCGCGCCGGTGCGGAGCGGCGGCGTGTCCTGCGCATTCTCCGCGATCGCATCGATGGCGACGCGGCATTCCAGCACCTCGAACCGGTTCGCCGGCACCAGCACCGCGCGCGAGGCCTCATCGAGGCGGTGATTGGCGCGGCCGATCCGCTGCATCAGGCGCGAGGAGCCCTTGGGCGCACCGATATTGACGACGAGGTCGACGTCGCCCCAGTCGACGCCGAGGTCGAGCGAAGAGGTACAGACGACGCCGCGCAGCTTGCCGGCCGACATCGCGTCCTCGACCTTGCGGCGTTGCGCGACGTCGAGCGAGCCGTGATGCAACGCGATCGCGAGGTTGTCGTCGTTCATGCTCCAGAGATTCTGGAACAGCATCTCGGCCTGACTGCGGGTGTTGACGAAGACCAGCGTGGT
Organism: Bradyrhizobium sp. 21; assembly: GCF_023073335.1. GTDB lineage: Bacteria > Pseudomonadota > Alphaproteobacteria > Rhizobiales > Xanthobacteraceae > Bradyrhizobium. The sequence continues at coordinate 370,421 of NZ_JADPJG010000015.1, read as the reverse complement.
CTTGTTCGCCTTGATCAGCTCGTAGATTTCAGGGAGCGCATGGCGCGCACTGTGGCCGGCCCAGGGCAGGCGTTCGCGCGTGTCCATCATCTCGACCAGCGGCGGCGCCGCGCCGCCGGCGATGACGATGTCGGCGGCAGCTTCCTTGCCGCCCGGCTGCGGCACCAGGAAGCGCGCCAGCGATTCCGGCTCGGCCACCGTCGCCGACAGTCCGATGGCGCGCATCTGCGGCGCCAGCCGCCACAGCCGCGCCAGCCCGAGCGACAGCAGATCGCCGCGCTTGGACGTCACCAGCGCATGCAGCTCGTCGAGCACGATGCGCTTGAGCGAAGAGAACAGGAACGGCGCGTCATCGGAAGAGAGCAGCAGCGCGAGCTGTTCGGGTGTCGTCAGCAAAATGTCAGGCGGATAGCGCCGCTGCCGCTGCCGCCGTGACGTCGGCGTATCGCCGGTGCGGGTCTCGATCTTGATCGGCAGCGCCATCTCGGCGACCGGCCGCTCGAGGTTGCGGGCGATGTCGACCGCGAGCGCTTTCAGCGGCGAGATGTAGAGGGTGTGCAGGCCGCCGGTGCGCTGTAGGGTGCGGCCTGTGGAGACGACGGACTTCGCCGAAGATGCCGGCGAAGAACTCAGCTCCACCAGCGTCGGCAAAAATCCCGCCAGCGTCTTGCCCGCGCCGGTGGGCGCGATCAGCAGCGCGGAACGATCCTCGCGCGCCTTCTCCAGCAGCGCCAATTGATGCGCGCGCGGCGACCAGCCGCGCGCCGCGAACCATTGCTGGAAAGGGTCGGGCAGCAGTGCTGGCATCTCGGCCGGGATTTTGCGGATGCGGGGCGGCACGGGATCACAGGTAAGCCGTGGCGGCGGGTTCGTCGAGGGGGTGGGCCGTTTACCTCGCCCGCTTGCGGGGAAAGGTCGGTCGCGGAGCGACCGGGCAAGGGGGAGCCTCCGCGAATCCAACCGACATTGGATTCGCGGAGAGAACCCCTCACCCCAACCCTCTGCCCGTAAGCACGGGCGAGGGAGAAGCAGCAGCGGAGAGCCCTACTCCGTCACAGGCTTGTCGGATACGACCCAGTCCTTGCCGTTGAAGGTCGAGATGAACAACGTCTTCATCGGGGTGTAGTCCTCGGGCGTGTAGTTGTAATTGACGCCGTCGAGGAAGAATGGCGAGTGGAAACCGTTGAGGTTCGCGGCCTGCTTGAGCACGTTTTCGCGCGTGAGCTCATCCCCGCAGCGGCGCAGGATCTCGCCCATGGTCACCGCCTGGCCGTAACCGGCGTAGGCGATGGTGTTGTCAGGATCGACGTTCGGCAAATAGGTCTTGCGCAGCGTGTCGAACGCAACCACCTCTTTATCGTTCTCCCAAGGGCCGGGGCCGGCATCCTTGGAATAACGGATCGCGACGATCCCGACGGCGTTCTCGAAGCCGGCGGCGCCGAGGATGGACTTGCCGGTCGAGCCGGCCGACAGCAGCTGGAGCGGCTTCCAGCCGAGTTCGGCGACTTTGCGGATCGACTGCGACGACGCCTTGCCGGTGCTGATGTTATAAAAGACGTCCGCGCCGGACTTCGAGAGATTGATGAGCTGGGAGTCGACGGTCGGATCGGTCAGATCGTAGGTCTGCTCCATGATCACCTGCGCGGCGCCGCCCGCATCCGCCAGCACCTTCTTGAAGGGACCGAGGAAGTCGCGGCCGAAATCGTCGTTCTGATAGAGAATGCCGACCTTGGCATTGGGCTTCACGCTGAGGACGTGCCGCGCCAGAATGCGCGCCTCGGTCGGATAGAGCGGCAGGCCCGCCATCGTCCATTTGAACTCTTTCGGATTGTTCCACTTGGAGGCGCCGGTGTTGAGCAGGAGCTGCGGCACGCCCTTGGAGTTGAGGTATTTGTGCACGGCGGTCTGCGGCGCGGTGCCGAGCGAGCCGTAGAGCGCGAGCACCTCTTCCTGCTCGACGAGACGTCGCGTCGCCTCGACGCATTTCGGCGCGCTGTAGGCGTCGTCCATCGTGAGGAACTTGACCTTGCGTCCGTTGATGCCGCCCTTCTCGTTCAGCATCTGGAAATAGGCTTCGCCGATGCGGCCGAGCACGCCATAGAGCGAGCCTGGGCCGGAATGTGGCACCGTCTGTCCGATCTTGATCTCGGTGTCGCTGGCACCGGCATCATATTTCTTGTCCGCGGCCCAGACGTAGGGCGCGGGCAAGGTGGATGCCGCGATGGTTGCGAGCGCGCCGGCGCTGAAATCGCGCCGCGATGGATTCCTGGTCATTGTTTGTTTCTCCCTAGCGAGGACATTGTGCTGGCATCGCCGCACGGGCCGCAAGTGGGAAGTCGCCGCTTTGCGACGCAATGACGCTCAAAGCCTCGCGTATAGCGCCTAGACTCAAGTTTTCTCGGCCACGCCGACGAGGCCGCTCACTGGCTCGTTGTTCTCGATACGTGGCGAGGCGGGCTCCAGTGTCAGCAGCTTGAGGCCCGCCTTGGCGATGGCTCCACGCACATATTCCGCAGCATGGGCATAGCGCAGGCCCTCGCCGAGAACGATGCCACTGCCGTCATGCGTCTCGAGCGTGAAGGCGAGCACGCCGCCGGGGGCGAGCACGCGCCTGGCTTCGCTGAGCACCGACGCGAGATCGGAGAGATAGACGAACGCGTCGGCAGCGACGACGAGGTTTGTACTCGCCTCGCCCCTGCCGCGCAGGCCTTCGATCATGTCGGCGACTTCGAGCTCGGCATAGAGGCCGGTGGCGCGCGCCTCCTTGATCATGCCGGGCGACAGGTCGATGCCGATGAAATGATCAACCTGTTTTGCGAAGGCAGCGGCCGCCAGCCCCGTACCGCAGCCGAGATCGATGGCGCGCTTGAACAAGGCGGATTTCTTCGCGGCGACGCGGGCGGCCACCACCGCCTTGAAGATCAGCGACGGCGCGCGATAGTCGAGATCGTTGATCAGCACGTGCTCGAAGCGCGGCGCGTATTGATCGAACAGGGCCTGCACGTAGGCCTTGGGCATCTCGGACAAGTGCGCGTCGCCGAGGCGTATCAGATGCAAATGGGCGCCATGCTGATCGCTCGCATCGGACTCCCGCGATTTGCGAAAGGCCGCGATGGCCTTGTCGCGCTCGCCGAGCTGGCTGCGGATTTCGCCGAGCGTGAACCATGCCGAGGTGAAATTCGGCGCAAGCTCGAGCGTCTGCTCCAGCAGGTCGGCGGCGGCCGGCAGATCGCCCTTGAGCTGGAGGTCGCGCGCGAACTCGAAGCGGCGGTCGGCCATGAGATCGCCGGAGGTCAGGAACAGGCGCAGGGGCATTTTGGAACCAGAAAGGGAAGCGGCGGGTGACTCGAAGACGCGGTGGCGCACCCTATATATCAAGCATGCGTCCGCAAGACATCCTGATGCCAGTCGCGAGCGGCCTGTGCTGCAAGCCCGGCGGCTTCCATATCGACCCTGTCCGCCCCGTGGAGCGTGCCGTGATCACCCACGGCCATTCCGACCACGCCCGCGCCGGCCACGGCGCGGTGCTGGCGACGCAGGAAACACTGGACATGATGCGGCTGCGCTATGGCGAGAATTTTGCCGGCTCGACGCAGGCGATCAGCTATGGCGAGGAGATCCGGCTCGGCGAGACCAGCGTGACGTTTCACCCCGCCGGCCATGTGCTGGGCTCTGCGCAGGTCGCGGTCACCTGCAAGGATATCTGTATCGTCGCCTCCGGCGACTACAAGGACGCGCCCGACCCGACCTGCACGCCATTCGAACTCGTGCCCTGCGACGTCTTCATCACCGAGGCGACGTTCGGGCTACCGGTGTTTCGCCACGGCGATGCCGCGGACGAGGTCAAGAAGCTGCTGGCGTCGGTGGCGCTGTTTCCCGAGCGGGCGCATCTCGTCGGCGCCTATTCGCTCGGCAAGGCACAGCGTGTGATCGCGCTGCTGCGGCAGGCGGGTTACGACGCGCCGATCTACCTGCATGGCGCGATGGAGAAGATCACGCACTATTATCAAAGCCGCGGGATCGAGCTCGGCGAACTGCGGCCGGTGAAGGGCGTGAAGAAGGCGGCTCTCGCCGGCACCATCACGCTGGCGCCGCCCTCGGCGACCTCCGATCTCTGGACGCGCCGCTTTCCCGATCCCGTCACCGCCTTCGCCTCGGGGTGGATGCGGGTGCGCGCCCGCGCGCGCCAACGCGGCATCGAGCTGCCGCTGGTGATTTCGGATCACGCCGATTGGGACGGTCTCACCGCCACGATCACCGCGACCGGCGCCGGCGAGATCTGGGTCACCCACGGCCAGGAAGACGCGCTGGTGCATTGGTGCCAAAGCAAAGGTTTGCGGGCGCAGCCGCTCGATCTCGTCGGCTATGGCGACGAGGAGGAGACCGAGGCGCCGCTCGCCGACGAGGCCGAGGCATGAACCGCTTCGCCGAACTGCTGGACCGCCTCGCCTACGAGCCCGGCCGCAACAACAAGCTGCGGCTGATCACCGGTTATTTCCGCGAGGTCGGCGATCCCGACCGCGGCTATGCGCTGGCCGCGCTCACCGGTGCGCTCAGCTTCAAGCACGCCAAGCCCGCACTAATCCGCGACCTGATCGCCTCACGCACTGATCCGGTGCTGTTCGGGCTCTCCTATGACTATGTCGGCGACCTCTCGGAGACGGTGGCGCTGATGTGGCCGAAAGCGGCGATGGCCGCCCACAACAATCCACCACCGCCGACCCTGACTGAAGTCGTCACCACCCTGCGCACGCTCGGCAAGACCGAGCTGCCGAAGCAACTCGAACGCTGGCTCGACGAACTCGATGAAACCGGCCGCTGGGCGCTGCTGAAGCTCGTTACCGGTGCTCTGCGCATCGGCATCTCCGCGCGCCTGGCAAAGACCGCGGCCGCGGCGCTCGGCGACAAGGACCCGCATGATGTCGAGCTGATGTGGCCCGGTCTCGCGCCACCCTATCTCGAGCTGTTCGCCTGGCTGGAGGGCCGCGGCGACAAGCCGGTCAACCGCGATCCCGCGCCGTTCCGCCCCGTCATGCTGGCGCATGCGATCGAGGACACCGATTTCGCACCACTCGATCCCGCCGATTACATCGCCGAATGGAAATGGGACGGCATCCGCGTGCAGGCCGTCGCCGGCCGTGACGAGCACGGCCACATCACGGCGCGACTCTATTCGCGCACCGGCGAGGACATCACGGGCAGCTTTCCGGACCTCGTTCCGTCGCTGCGTCTGCCGGGCGCAATCGACGGCGAGCTTCTGATCCTGCGCGAGGGACGGGTACAGAGCTTTAACGTTCTGCAACAGCGGCTCAACCGCAAGGTCGTGTCTCCGAAGCTGATCAAGGAATTTCCTATCCACCTTCGCGCCTATGATCTGCTCGGCGACGACGCGAACGATCTGCGCGAATTGCCGTTCGCAGAGCGTCGCGAGCGGCTGGAGACGTTCATCAAGCAGCTCGACGATCCCCGCATTGATCTCTCGCCCACCGTCCCCTTCGCAAGCTGGGAGGCACTGACCGCCGCACGCGCCGATCCCGCGAGCGCCGGTGCGGGCGACGACGCGGACGCCGTCGAGGGCGTGATGCTGAAGCGGCGCGATGCGCCCTACCTGCCGGGGCGGCCGAAAGGACAGTGGTGGAAGTGGAAGCGCGATCCGCACATCATCGATGCCGTGCTGATGTATGCGCAGCGCGGCCACGGCAAGCGCTCGTCCTTTTATTCCGACTATACGTTTGGCGTCTGGACCGCAGGCGCGGGCGGCGACGAGTTGGTGCCGGTCGGAAAAGCCTATTTCGGCTTCACTGACGAGGAGCTGCTCCAGATCGACCGCTTCGTGCGTCGCAACACCACGGAAAAATTTGGCCCCGTCCGCCACGTCGTGCACGAGGGCGACAAGGGGCTGGTACTGGAGGTTGCCTTCGAGGGCCTGCAGCGCTCGCCACGGCACAAATCGGGCGTCGCGATGCGCTTCCCCCGCATCAGCCGGCTGCGCTGGGACAAGCCGCCGCGCGAGGCCGACCGGCTGGAAACGCTGGAAAAGATGCTGAAGGCGGAGGCGGCCGAGATTGAGGCGTGAAGGTGATGAGGCTCGATTGCCGCCACGAAGGCGATGCGCCCCCTCGCCCGCTTGCGGGAGAGGGTTGGGGTGAGGGTGTCTCTGCATTGGGATTCCCCAAGAGGAGAGAGCCCTCACCCGCGCCTTCGGCGCGAGCTCTCCCGCAAGCGGGAGAGGTTAGGGAGCCCTCAGCCAACAGCGCACCCAAATCGAAGCTTTGGCGCGCTTGCGCGAATTAAACTCCCGTAAGCCGATTGACGCCGGGATGCGGGTTCCCCATCTGCCTCGCCGTGCCCTATAATGGGGCTCGAATCCGCCCAAGGAGTTTTTTGCGATGGCCCACGACGTCAGAGATTTGCCGGCCGGCCGTACTGACGGCCTGAACCGCTTTCTCGGCGGCTCGCCGCTGGCGGTCGCGTTTCGCCTGGTGCTGCTCTCGATCCTGGTCGGCGTCGTGCTGGCGGCGATCGGCTTCGACCCCTGGAATATCATCAACAGCATCCGGCTCCTGTTCCAGCGCTTGTGGGATCTCGGCTTCGATACCGTGAACTGGCTGTGGCGCTACTTCCTGCTCGGCGCCGTCATCGTGATCCCGATCTGGCTGCTGATGCGCGTTTTCGGCGCGCCGCGCGGCCGCTAAGGCTTTCGGGAGTGCGCGGCCGGCGCAAGCGCGTCATGTCGGCCGCGATGGTGCAATCGGGCGGCTGGTCAGGTAGACGCAGCTGATGCACGCCCCCGTTCATCCCAAGGTCGGCTCCCGCCAGGTGTTCACCATCGCAGGTCCCGCGATGGTCGCGAACCTCACCACGCCGCTGATCGGCGTGGTGTCGACCACGGCGATCGGACGGCTGGACGATGCCGCGCTGCTCGGCGGCGTCGCCATGGCGTCCGTGATCTTCGATTGCCTGTTCTGGCTGTTCGGCTTCCTGCGCATGAGCACGCTCGCCTTCACCGCGCAGGCGCTCGGCGCCGGCGAGACCCGCGAGCTGACCGCGATCGTGGTGCGCGGCTTCATCGTTGCGGGCCTGATCGGCGTCGCCTTGATCATGCTGCGACTGCCGCTGGCCGCCGGGCTGTTCGATCTGATGGGCGGCAGCGAGGGCGTGACGCGCGCCGCCAAAACCTATTTCATGATCCGGATCTGGTCGTCGCCGCTGGCGCTCGCCAATTACGTCATCCTCGGCTGGCTGGTCGGCCAAGCCCGCGCCAATCCAGCGCTCGGGCTCCAAATCGTCATCAATCTCGTCAACATGGTGGCGACGATCCTGCTGGTGCTGGTCTACGAAACCGGCATTGCGGGCGCGGCGGTCGCGGCGCTGCTCTCGGAGACAATCGGTTTTCTGCTCGGCGTGATCGTGTGTCGCCGCTATGCCGACGGCGGTTTCGCCGTGCCCCGCGCAATGCTGTTCGATCGCGCAAAACTGATGCGGCTGCTGGCGGTGAACTCCGACATCCTGATCCGCACCGCGGCACTGATCGCCGTGTTCCTGTTCTTCACCGCCAAGGGCGCGCGCGCCGGCGACGTCACGCTGGCGGCGAACTCGGTTCTCAATAACTTCCTGCTGGTCAGCGCTTTCTTCCTCGACGGTCTCGCCAACGCGGCGCAGCAGCTCTGCGGCCGCACCTTTGGCGCACGCGACGCCAAGGGGTTTGCGGATTCCACCCGGCTTGTGCTGCTATGGGGGCTCGGCTTCGCGCTGGTCGTATCAGTGCTGTTCGCCTTATTCGGGCCGAACCTGATCGATTTCATGACCGCAAGCGAGGCTGTCCGCCGCAGCGCGCGCGAATTCCTGCCGTTCGTCGTGCTCGCGCCCATTCCCGGCGTGTTCGCCTTCGGCTTCGACGGCATCTATATCGGAGCGACCTGGGCGCGCGAGATGCGCAATCTGATGCTGGCCTCGCTCGCGATCTTCCTCGCCGCATGGTGGGCGCTGCAATCGTTCGGCAATGCCGGACTGTGGAGCGCGCTGATTGCCTCCTACGTCGCGCGCGGCGGCTTGCAGGCCGCGCGCTACCCGGCGCAGTTCAGGAAGACGTTTTCGAAATCGTAGAAGAGTCGTAGCCCGGATCGAGCGCAGCGCAATCCGGGGCCTTCGTGCTCGCGGAGAGAATCCTGGATTGCGCTGCGCTCGATCCGGGCTACGGGTGACCTACATCCCCGGCCAGTCTTCCGCCGTGAGCGTCGCCGCATCGGCGCCGACGATTTCCGACAGCGAATCCCGGCCCGTGCGCAGCAACGTCGAGCTGAGGTCGCGCTTGATCTCGTCGACCAGGCCGAGGCCTTTGTAGACCAGCGACGAATAGAGCTGGATCAGGCTCGCGCCGGCGCGGATTTTCGTCAGCGCCGCGCCACCCGAGTCCACGCCGCCAACGCCGATCAGGGGGAAGGCGCCCTCGACGCGCACATAGGTCTCGGCGACCATGCGCGTCGACAGGCGGAACAGCGGCCGGCCGGACAGGCCGCCCTGCTCCTTGGCGCGCGTCGCCTCGCGCAGCGTGCTCGGGCGCGCGATCGTCGTGTTCGACACGATCATGCCGTCGACTTTGCGCGAGCGCGCGACCTGCACGACGTCGTCGAGCTGGGCGAGGCTCAAATCCGGCGCGATCTTGAGCAGCACCGGCGTATCGCCGGCCTTCTGCCGCACCCGCTCGCGCGCATCGATCACGCGCGCCAGGAGCTCGTCGAGCAGCGCGCCTTCCTGCAAATTGCGCAGGCCCGGCGTGTTCGGCGAGGAGACGTTGACGGTGAAGTAGCTCGCTACCGGCGCAAAGGTCTCGATCAGCTTGACGTAGTCATTGACGCGATCCGGCGAGTCCTTGTTGGCGCCGACATTGACGCCGACGATGCCGCCATGCTGCGCGCGCGCCGCGAGCCGACGCAACGCGACCTCCGCGCCGTCATTGTTGAAGCCCATGCGGTTGATGACCGCCTCGTCGCGCTCCAGACGAAACAGCCGCGGCCGCGGATTGCCGCTCTGAGGCTTCGGCGTCACCGAGCCGATCTCGACGAAGCCGAAGCCCAGCCGCAGCAGCGCATCCGGCACTTCGGCGCTCTTGTCGAACCCCGCGGCCATGCCGATCGGATTGGAAAAGTTGAGCCCGAACGCCCGCACCGCGAGCTTGGGATCGTCGGGCCGCGGCTTGACCGGCGGCAGGAAGCGCAGGCCCTGGATCGCCAGGCGATGGGCATCCTCTGGATCGAGCCAGCGCAGCACCGGCAGCGAGAGAGCGTCGAAAGCGCGGATCACGGGGCAAGCTCCGGGACATCGTGGCCGCCGTCGGAGCGCATGTTGAGGTTCGTCACCGCAATCACCGCGCCGAGATCGAGCTCGCCATAGAGATGCGGAAACAGCTCGTCATTGCGCGAACGCTCCCAGCGCAAGCCCGCTCCCAGCGCCTCGTCGTCGACTTCGACCAGGAACAGCGCGCGCTGGCCGAAATAATGCTTTCGCAAGGTCTCCGGAACCTGGGAGGCGGTCGAAAAATGGATGAAACCGTCGCGGGTGTCGTCCGCGCTGCCCCGATAGACGCCCTGCCGTTCCGCCTCGCGCCAGGCCGAGGCCGGACAGATTTTGTAGATCTTGACCACCGCTACCGCAGCCCTGTTTGCCCGTTGAGTCTTTTGGGTTTTTTCGTCTCGAACGGGTCTTCAAAACCCGGCGCGACCGTAATGGCCGCCCCCTCCGAACTCAAGACTTAGAGCCATTTCCGCTCCGATGAAATCGGAGCGGGGCTCTAAATTCTTGTTTTGACGCGTTTTCTTCACGCGAACCGGGCATCCCCTTCGCTTGAAAACGCTTTCCTCGCCACCCCTTGCGCGAAAAACGGAAAACCGGTTGATTTGAGGATAGTTTTCCTGAGTTGCGACGGGCTGGACCTTTCCATGGTCAGGCAGGCCAAAGCGCAGAGGATGCTGACACACGACCAGATCTGGGTCGCACTGGATCGGCTGGCCGCGCGCGCTGGCCTATCGCCGTCCGGCCTCGCCAAACGCGCCGAGCTCGACCCCACCACCTTCAACAGGTCCAAGCGCGTCACCCCCGACGGACGCGAGCGCTGGCCCTCGACCGAATCGATCGCGAAAGCGCTGGCGGCGGCAGATTCGTCGATCGACATTTTTGCCAGGCTGGTCGGCGACGAGACAGGCGACGGCCGCGCGGTGCCGCTGCTCGGCTTCCCGCTGGCGGGCGCGAGCGGCGCGTTCGACGAGTCCGGCTTTCCTATCGGCAAGGGCTGGAGCGAATTTGCGCTTCCCACCGCAGAGGACAGCCACGGCTTCGCGCTTCAGATTTCCGGCGACGCGCTGCAGCCCGCCTATCGCGACGGCGACGTCATCCTGGTCTCACCCGGCGCGCCGATCCGCAAAGGCGATCGCGTGGTGGTGAAGACCAGAGCGGGCGAAGTGACGGTGGCGACGCTGACGCGCCGCACGGCAAAGGCGCTGGAGTTGCAGCCGCTCGCTGCCTCACAGGCTGGCCGCACGATGGCGGCGGGCGAGGTGGCGTGGATCGCAAGGATCGTGTGGGCGAGCCAGTGAGGGCGCCGCGCTCTCAGTGTCGTCCCGGCGAAGGCCGGGACCCATAACCACAGGGAGAAGTTTGGCGCGAAGTGAGAACTCCGAGTCCCCGTAACCACTTCCGACGGTGGCTATGGGTCCCGGCCTTCGCCGGGACGACGATGCGGAAATATCACGCTGTTACAGCGCGCCTCACGCACTCCGCGCCAGCGCGCCGTCGATCATGTTCACCGCGTTCTGCACGCCATACACCGCGACGAAGGAGCCGAAGCGCGGGCCTTTCTCCTGGCCGAGCAGCACCTGGTAGAGCATGTTGAACCAGTCGAGCGTGACGCCGGGACGGCCGTCCTTGCCCTTCTTGACCTGGTCGAGGAACGGCTCGCGGCGGCCGATCTCGTAGACGACGTTCTGGATCTCTTCGGCGGAGGCCTCCTGCGGCAGCTGCGACAGCGCATCGCGCAGATCCTGCAGCGCCGCGCGCTCGGTCTCGGTGGGTTCACGGAACGTCTTTGTCGGCGCCACGAAGTCGCGGTAATAGTTGATGGCATAGCCGACCATTGCGTCGAGCTTGGGATGCGTCTGCGGCGACACGCCGGGACGGTAGCGGCCAATGAAACCCCACAGCGTCTCGGCATTCTCCGCATTCGACGACGACACCAGCGTCAGCAGGAGTTGGAACGTGACGGGCATATCGACCTTCGGCGGATGGCCGGAGTGGACATGCCAGACCGGATTGCCGAGCTGCTGCTTGGCGTCCTGCTTCGCAAAGCCGTCGATGAACTGCTGGTAGTCGTCGACGTTGCGCGGGATGACGTCGAAATACAGCCGCTTGGCCGCCTTCGGCTCGCGATACATGAACAGCGACAGCGATTCCGGCGAGGCGTAGCGCAGCCATTCGTCGATGGTCAGGCCGTTGCCTTTCGACTTCGAGATCTTCTGGCCCTTGTCATCGAGGAAGAGCTCGTAGTTAAAACCTTCCGGCGGCGTGGCGCCGAGCGCCTTCGCGATCGCGCCGGAGAGCTTGACCGAGTCGATCAGATCCTTGCCGGCCATCTCGTAGTCGACGCCGAGCGCGACCCAGCGCATCGCCCAGTCGGCCTTCCACTGACACTTGACGTTGCCGCCGGTCACAGGCGTCTCGACCTCCTGGTTGGTGTCAGGGTCGACATAGGTCACCGTGCCGGCGGTGACGTCGCGGCGGATCATCGGCACCTGCAGCACGATACCCGTCGTCTTGCTGATCGGCAGGAACGGCGAATAGGTGGCGCGGCGATCGGGGCCGAGCGTCGGCAGGATGATCGCCATCACCTTGTCGTAGGCCGCGAGCATCTTGAGCAGCGTCGCGTCGAACCGGCCGGACGTATAATAGTCGGTCGAGCTCGCGAACTCGTAGTCGAAGCCGAAATGATCGAGGAAGGCGCGCAGGCGCGCATTGTTGTGGTGACCGAACGACGGGTACTCGTTGGAGAACGGGTCCGGCACCCGCGTCAGCGGCTTGCCGAGATGCGCGGCCAGCATCTCCTTGTTGGGGACGTTGTCGGGCACTTTCCGAAACCCGTCCATGTCGTCGGAGAACGCGAGCAGGCGCGTCCTGATCTTGTTTTCGGTCAGCACATGGAAGGCATGCCGCACCATCGAAGTGCGCGCGACCTCGCCGAAGGTGCCGATATGCGGCAGGCCGGACGGGCCATAGCCCGTCTCGAACAGCACCTCGTCCTTCGGACTTTTCTTCAGCCGTGCGACAATGGCCTTCGCCTGCTCGAACGGCCAGGCGTTGGATTGTTCGGCGAGCGCACGCAGATCGCTCGAGTTCGCGGCAAGATCGATAACGGACATTGAGGGGCCTCCGGGCCGCGGAAAATAGCGATTTCCGGGCAGAATGCAATTTTGTGGGGTGGTGTCAGACCCTCACCCTGAGGAGCGCGCTCTTCGCGCGCGTCTCGAAGGGCGAGGCCACCAGCGGGGCCTTCATCCTTCGAGACGCTTGCTGCACAAGCTCCTCAGGATGAGGGAATTGAGGGCGGCGCGCGCAGCTTAAAACGGGCTCACCGAAAAATACCGCAGCCACAGATCCGTGTAGCGGCCTTTCTCCCAGACGCGGAACAGGGCCCAGTTCAAGGCCTGGCGCAGCACGTCGTTGCCCTTGCGCACGGCGATGCCGATGCCCTCGCCGAAAAAACGGCTCTCGACGAAGGGGCCGCCGGAGAAGGCGCAGCAATCGCCCGAATCGGAGCCGTTGATCCAGAACGCGAGCGAGATGGCGTCGGCGAAGATGAAATCGACCTCGCCCTTGCGTAGAGCGCTCCGCACCGCGTCGTCATTGGGATAGGCGTGCAGTTCGGCGTCGGTGAACATCGCCTTGAGATAGGCTTCATGCGCGGAGCCGGCGATGACGCCGACCTTTTTGCCCTCGAGATATTCGGGACGAATTTCCGGCATCACCGCATCCTTGCGCGAGGCGAAGCGCGCCGGCACGCGGTAATAGGGATCGCTGAAATCGACACGGGCGCGGAGCTGCGGGCTCACCGCCATCGAGGCGATGATGGCATCACCCCGGTTGGAGGCGAGCGCGTCCACCAGCGTCTCGAAGCGGCGCATCTGCACGGTGCAGGTGACCTTGATCTCCTCGCACAGCGCGCGGGCGAGATCGACGTTGAAGCCGGCCGGATTGCCGTCGGCGCCGGTATAGTTGAACGGCGGATAGTCGGTCTCGGTCAGGAAGCGGATCACGGTCAGGCGCGACAGATCCGGCCGCTCCGGCCGCCGCCGCGGGTCCCAGAAGCCGGGCACGGCCTGAGGGGCAGCCTGCGGCGCGACCTGCGGCGTCGCTTGCGGGGCTGCTGGAGGCTGCTTGGCCGGGGCCTGAGCCTTTGCGGAGGTCAGGCCTGCGAGCAGGCAGACGCCGACGATCAGCCCGGCCAGCAAGCCACGGGCAGATTTGGACGATTTCGCCTGTTGCGATGGAGCCATCGGCCGGAAATGAACGAATGTCATTGGGATCGGAGGGCGTTATAGACCATCCCGCCCGGAACGCGAGCGCCGATTATGGCCACGGTGAAGGTGCGCTCCCCCCTCCCGCTTGCAGGAGCGGTAAACCTCAGAGATACCGCTTCAGCTCCGCCGCCGCCTCTTCCGGGCTCCGCTTCATGTTGAACGGCGAGACGAAGCGGCCATCGCGGTCCATCAGGTAGATCAGCGCGGTGTGGTCCATCGTGTAGTCGCCGTCCTTGGTTGGGACCTTCTTGGCATAGACCCGGTAGGCGGTGATCACCTTAGCGGTCTCGGCGGGATCGCCGGAGAGCCCCTCGAGATGCGGGTCGAAGCTCGACAGATAATCCTTCATCGCGGCCTGCGTATCGCGCTCCGGATCGACCGAGATGAAGACGGCATTGACCTTGTCCGCCTCCTTGCCCAGCGCGCGCAGCACTTCCGAGATCTCGAACAGCGAGGTCGGGCAGACGTCGGGACAATGGGTGTAGCCGAAGAAGATCAGGGTCGGCTTGCCCTTCAGGTTCTTGTCGGTGACGGCCTTGCCGTTCTGGTCGGTGAGCTGGAATGGGCCGCCGATTGCGGCGGGCTGCGCCACCTTGCTGATCCCGCCCATGGTCCAGAACACGATCAGAAGCCCAAGGACGAGGCTTGCGGCGAAGGCGGTCGCGATCACCAGCGGACGGGCGGTGGAGCTCATGAGGGGACAACTTCCTGTCGCGGGTCAGAAGCAGGCGGCAAAGCCGGTCCTGATCATTTCGAAGAACATCTGGGTGCCGTAATGGAACCACAGCGCCAGCGCGCCGATCACGGCGAGGCCACCCATCACCGCACCGGCGAACAGCAGCACAAACGGTGTCCGGCCGGCAGTGGGCGAATTGTCCTGTAACGGACGGGTGGTGTGCAGCGGTTGAGCCATAACAACGATCGGGGCAACGCTCGGGGCGAAGGCCCCGGTTCCCTGGCTTTCAAATAGGCTTTAGCCCGCCGACGGGCAAGCGCCGCGGGCGGACCAAAGATCAGACCAAAGATCAGTCTTGGACGGTCTCAGTGAAGCAGCTGGCCCCGAGCGGACTCCAGCTCTTCCGCTTTCGGGGAAGGGCGCGGCGCGGCGGGCTTGTTGGTGGAGGCCTGCGCGTCCAGGTAGCAGGGCTTGTACATGGCCTGGAGCTGCCTGCCCTTCAGGAACAGCATATGCGGGGTGAGGCCGCCGCGCTGGTTGATCCAGCGCTTCACCTGCGAGGGATACATCGCATAGAGCATCTGGGTCGCTTCGGAATTGGTGACGGCGCGGCCGTTGCTGCCGAAATCCCAGGCGGCGTGGAAGCCCAGCGTCGCATGCGAGGTGACGCAGATCCGGTCGCGTGGGATGGCGCCAAGGACGATGGTGCAGGCCGAGGCGCAGAGGCCGTCGATGATGACGGTGTCCCCGGACTGGCGCAGGTCCTGGTATTTGTCGACATAGGTCCCGATCCGGCCGCCGCGGTCATCCGCGATCCGGACCACCGCCTGAGAAGCCCCCATGCTCGCGATCAGGACAACCGCCGCGAGCAACCCCGTCAGAACCTTCATTATCCCCCGCCCCAGTCGAATTCGAATCTGTGTGTCAGGTGGTGATGCACGCCTAGCGTCTGTCGTAACCGAGGTTTTGTCTAGGCATGCCGGCTCGCTCAAAACAAATTCAAATCCAGTGTTGCGTCCGCGCTGCACTCAGGTCCGCTTCAATCCCAAAGTGGAACAAGTTAACGAACTCTTATGCGCCAAGCCCTTGATCTCAGTTGCAACCGCTGGCTTCAATCCCGGGCAACTACAGGGGGGAACTCATGACTGAGCAGGCGGACGTCATTGTTGTCGGCGCAGGCCTATCGGGCCTCGTGGCCGCGACCGAGATCGCGGACGCGGGCAAGCGCGTGCTCGTGGTCGATCAGGAAGGTGAGCAGTCGCTCGGCGGCCAGGCGTTCTGGTCGTTCGGCGGATTATTCCTGGTCGATTCGCCGGAGCAGCGCCGGCTCGGCATCAAGGACTGCTTCGAGCTTGCGATGCAGGACTGGCTCGGCACCGCCGGCTTCGACCGCGACGAGGATTTCTGGCCGCGTCAATGGGCCGAGGCCTATGTGGCATTCGCGGCGGGCGAGAAGCGCGACTGGCTGCGCGCGATGGGCCATCGCATCTTTCCCGTGGTCGGATGGGCCGAGCGCGGCGGCTATGACGCGATGGGCCACGGCAATTCGGTGCCGCGCTTTCATGTCACCTGGGGCACCGGGCCCGGCATCGTCGAGCCGTTCGAGCGCCGCGCGCGCGAGGCGATGAAGAGCGGCCGGCTGAGCTTCAGGTTCCGCCATCGTGTCGACGCGCTGTCGATCACCAATGGCACGGTGGACGGCGTCAGCGGCGTCATTCTCGCCGCCGACAATGTCGAGCGCGGCAAGAGCTCGTCGCGCAACGTCGTCGGCGAGTTTGCGCTGAAGGCGCCGGCCGTGATCGTGGCGTCCGGCGGCATCGGCGGCAATCACGAGCTGGTGCGGCAGAACTGGCCGAAGCGGCTCGGTGCGCCGCCGAAATTCATGATCTCCGGCGTGCCCGAGCATGTCGACGGCCGCATGATCGGCATCACCGAGAAGACTGGCGCGCGGCTGATCAACCGCGACCGCATGTGGCATTATGTCGAAGGCATCCAGAACTGGTCACCGATCTGGCCGCGCCATGGCATCCGCATCCTGCCCGGCCCCTCCTCGATGTGGTTCGACGCCACGGGCACGCGATTGCCGGCTCCGCTCTTCCCCGGCTCCGACACGCTCGGCCAGCTCCAATACATCGTGTCCACGGGGTATGATCATTCCTGGTTCATCCTCACCCAGAGCATCATCAAGAAGGAGTTTGCGCTGTCGGGATCGGAGCAGAACCCCGACCTCACCGGCAAGAGCTGGCGCATGACCTTGCGCCGCGCCATCAACAAGGGCGCGCCGGCGCCGGTGGAAGCGTTCAAAAGCCACGGTGTCGACTTCATCGTGCGCGACAAGATCGAGGATCTCGTCGCCGCCATGAACAAGCTTGCCGGCAGCGACCTCCTCAAGCTCGAGCACATCAGGATGCAGATCGAGGCGCGCGACCGCGAGATCGCCAACCCTTACGTCAAGGACGCGCAGGTGATGAACATCCACAATGCGCGGCGCTATATCGGCGACAGGCTGATCCGCACCGCCTCCCCGCACCGCATCCTCGATCCCGCGCAGGGGCCGCTGATCGCGGTCAAGCTCAACATCCTTACCCGCAAGACGCTGGGCGGTTTCGAGACCGATCTGAACTCGCGCGTGTTCGGCGCGGAGGGCAGCGTCATTCCCGGCCTCTATGCGGTCGGCGAAGCCGCCGGCTTCGGCGGCGGCGGCGTGCACGGCTATCGCTCGCTGGAAGGCACCTTCCTCGGCGGCTGCCTGTTCTCGGGCCGCAATGCGGGCCGCGCCGCGGCGAAGGCGGTGGGCTAGACCATGCGGCGGCGGTGGATGCGCATCGCGGCGTTGGTTGCGGCATCGGCCGCAGCCTCGGCTGCGTCCGCCGACTCGGTCGACGTCGACGGCGTGAAGCGGTCCTACACCGCGCAACTGCCGGCGAAGCGGCTCGTGCCGCTCGTGGTCGTGCTGCATGGCAAGACCCAGCGCGGTGCCGACATGATTGCGCGGACGGCGTGGCCGCAGGTCGCAAAGCGCGAAGGCTTTGCCGTGGTCTTTCCGGATGGCCTCAACCACGCCTGGGCCGATGCGAGGACCAAGGCGGGACCTGAGCTGCGTGGACCACCCGTTGGCACCGATGACGTCGCGTTTATCGCAGAGCTCATCACAAAGCTGGTGGCCGACGGCACGGCCGATCCGAAGCGCGTTTATGTCGCCGGCATCTCCAATGGCGGTGCGATGGCGATGACGCTCGTTTGCGCCCGCGCCGATCTGTTTGCGGCGGGCGCGAGCGTGATCATGAATCTCACCGATGAGGCCGCGGTCACCTGCCATCCGTCACGGCCGCTGCCGATGCTGCTCATGAACGGCACGGCCGACCCGCTGATTCCCTACGAGGGTGGACGCGGATCGAGCTATTTTGCCGCAGACGGGTTCTGGTCGACCGAGGAGACGCTGGCCTTCTGGCGCAAGCTCAATGGCTGCGAGACTGACGACGCCAGCGTGACTGACATGCCTGACCGGGCGCCCGCCGACCAATCCACGGTCACACGGATCACCTCGCGCTGTCCCAAAGGCCACGACGTCGTACTCTATCGCATCAACCAGGGCGGCCACCGCACGCCGGGATTTGCTCCGGACGCCCGCTTCCCAAAGCTTGCAACCAGCCTGCTGGGACCGCAGAACGGCGATATCGACGGCGCGGAGACGATCTGGACATTTTTCAGTCAGTTTCCGTAAGGAGCGCATGCACCGCCGGTGACGCATGCGTCAACGGCGGTGCATGCGTGCCTGGGGTGGCACGGAGCAAGCCGCTACGCTAGACAGGGCCGCCATTCAAAGGAGATCCCCAATGAGCATTCAGCGTCTTGAAACCGGCCCGCGCATGAGCCAGGTCGTCGTGCACGGCAACACCGTCTATCTCGCCGGTGTCGTCGCCAACAACGCCGCCGGCGAAAGCGTGACCAAGCAGACCCAGGACATCCTGGCGACCATCGACAGCCATCTCGCCAAGGCCGGCACCGACAAGTCGAAACTGCTCTCGGCCACGATCTACATCACCGACATGAAGACGTTCGGCGAGATGAACGCGGTGTGGGACGCCTGGGTCTCGCCCGGCAACACCCCGGCGCGCGCCACCGTCGAAGCCAAGCTCGCAGCGGCGCAATACACCGTCGAGATCATGGTCACCGCGGCGAAATAAATTCGCAAGAAATTCACGCGCGTTGATGACCTCCGAGGTAATCGATCAGCGCGCGTGAACCTTCGATAGTCAGGTCAGCCGGACAACACGGCGCCATCGAAGGAGCACCCCATGACCGACCCCATCACCGTCGCCCGCCGCTACATCGATCTCTGGAACGAGCGCGCCACCGGCCGCCGTCGCGAACTGCTCAGCGAGACCTGGACGTTGGATGCGAGCTATGTCGATCCCCTGATGAAGGGCGACGGCCATGACGGCGTCGACGCGCTGATCGCCGGCGTGCAGCAGCGCTTTCCGGACTTCCAGTTCAAGCTGATCGGCGAGCCCAACGGCTACGGCGACCATGTCCGTTTCAGCTGGGGCCTCGGTCCCGATGGTGTCGACAGTCCGATCAAGGGGACGGATTTTGCCGTGCTGAAGGACGGCCGCATCAGGAGCGTGACGGGATTTCTGGATCAGGTGCCCGCGAGCGCGTGAGGGGGCGAGCGCGCGCCCTCACGCGCGGTCGTCGTCCCGGCCCCCGTGCGCAATTGCGCACTAGGCCGGGACGACACCTGGGGTTTGGGGCGAGCGTTGCTTAGGCAGTTGGCAATCGATACGCAGCCTTCGCATTCAGACCAAACGCCTCCTCCCGCACATTCGCGCCGAGCCGCACCAAACACGCCTCCAGCGCCCCCTTGATCTCCCCGTAACTCCCGGCGAGCAGACACACCGGCCAGTCCGAGCCGAAGATCAATCGATCCTCACCAAAGCATCGCGCGGCGTGCGCGACGAACGGAAACAGCCTTTCCGTATCCCAATCGCTCCACACCGCTTCCGTCGCCAGCCCCGAGATCTTGCACCAGACGTTGCCGCACGCGGCGAGCGCAGCAATGCGATCGGACCATTCGTTGCTGCCGCCATCTGCGATCGGCGGCTTCGCGGCGTGGTCGAGCACGAAGCGCGCCTGCGGGAAGGCCCGCGCGGTTGCGATCGCGGCCGGCAGCTCTCGGCTGCGGACGAGGAAATCGTAGGCGAGATCGTGCGCGAACAATGCCGTGAGGCCACGCTGGACGTCCTCGCGCAGCAACCAATCCGGGTCGGCCTCGTCATGGACCTGGTGGCGGATGCCGACCAGCTTGTCGCCGCCGGGCTTAGCGCGCAGCCGGTTCAGCGTGTCGCCAAGTGCAGCGTCGGTCAGATCGGCCCAGCCGACGACGCCAACGACAAATGGGTTTTCGTGCGCGATCCGCAAAAACTCCTCGGTCTCTTCCAGCGCAGAGCGGCATTGCACGACGATGCTCGCGTCGACGCCGTTCGCTTTCAAGAGCGGTGCAAGATCGGCTGGACCGAAAGCGCGGCGGAGCGGCGCAAGTTCGGGCGCGTCCATCCAGGGATAATCGGCGCGCGCCGGGTCCCAGAAATGCTGATGGGCGTCGATGACCATGCCTTACGCTCCGCCCGGCAATGGCGCACGCGCATCGACCAGATTTCGCGCACGCAGCTCCTGCCAGAACGCCGCCGGCACCGCCATCTCCGACATCGCGATGTTGTCGGCAACTTCCGTGGCGTTGCGCGCGCCCATCACGGCGACAGTGACGGCCGGATGGGCCATGCAGAACTGCAGCGCTGCGGCCTTCAGCTCGGTACCGTGCTTGCGGCAGAGCTCGTCGAGCGCGAGCGCGCGGTCGACGAGTGCCGCATCGGCGTCCTGATAATCGAACTTCGCGCCCGTGTGCGGATTGGCCAAAATTCCGCTGTTGTAGATGCCGCCGAGCAGGATGCCGATGCCCCTCTCCCGGCAGACCGGAAACAGCGCATCCAGCGCGCCCTGGTCGAGCAGCGTGTAGCGGCCGGCGAGCAGGAAGCAATCGACCGGCACGGCTTGCGCAAAACGAACCAGCATTTCCGACTGGTTCATGCCGGCGCCTATCGCCTTGACCGTGCCGTCGTCGCGCAGACGCCGGAGCGCGCGGAAGGCGCCGGCGACGGCTTCGTCATAGTGATCGTCTGGATCATGCACCAGCAGGACATCGACGCGGTCGAGCCCAAGGCGCGCCAGGCTCTCCTCCACCGAACGCATCACGCCGTCATAGGAGAAGTCGAACATCGGCCGCTCGCGCGGCGCGCCCTTGTAGTGCTCGTCCTCGGCGGCAGCGCCATCGGGCGCGCGCAGCAGACGGCCGACCTTGGTCGAGATGGCGTAGGAGTCACGCGGACGTTGCCGCAGGAATGCGCCCAGCCGCCGTTCCGCGAGGCCAAAGCCGTAGAGCGGCGCGGTGTCGAAGAAGCGGATTCCGAGCGACCAGGCGCTGGCGATGGTGGCTTCCGCGTCGGCATCGCTGACGGGGGTAAACAATCCGCCGAGCGGGGCGGAACCGAGGCCCAGTGAGGTAACGTCGAGAGGGCCGAGCCGCGAGCGTTTCATTCCCATTGCCTTCCAACAGTCTTTTTGGAAGTCTCGCTTCCGCAAGTCTCGCTTGCAACAGCCAAAATCATCTCTCCCGCTTGCGAAAGCCGCAAGCGGGAGAGGACCGCAGGAGCGCGGGGCTGGGGACGCTCCTACTTCAACATCTGCGCAACGTTGTCCTTGGTCACGAGATCGAGGCCGGTGTAGACGATCTCAGGCACCTTCTCGCCCTTCTTGATGGCAAGCAGCGTGTCCATCGCCTTCTCGCCCATCTCGAACGGACGCTGGCCGACCAGCGCGTTGGCATAACCGTCGCGCAGCAGCTCGAGCTGCATCTTGAGCGTATCGGCGACGACCAGCGTGAACTTTCCGGAATCGATGTCCTTCTTGCTCCTCGAGGCAAAGGCCTTGAAGCCTTCGGGGGCAAACATCGGCCAGCCGCCGATGGGAACAATGGCCGCGAGGTCGGGCGTTGCGGTGCGCATGTCGGTCATCTGCTGGACCGCCAGCGCGGGATCGTCGTTGCAGAACGTCGGCGAGCCCGCGACCTCGGTCCATTTCGAACCCTTCAGCGCCTCGCGCACGCCGTCGACGCGCTCGGCCAGGTTCTTGGCACCGGGACCGCCCGAGACCATGGCGTATTTGCCGCCGTCGGGCCGCATCTTCACGAGCTGCTTGCCGAGCGCGACGCCGAACTCCTTGTTGTTGGTGCCGATATAGGCGATCCGCTTGGAGCCGGGTGCATCGGCATCGAAGGTGATGACGGGGATGCCGGCTGCGGTCGCCGCCTCGATTGTCTTGGTCATGGCCGCGACGTCCGCGACCGATATCGCGAGGCCGTCGACCTTCTGGGTGACGAAGTCCTGGATGATCTGCGCCTGCGTCGCCGGCTCGTGCTCGACCGGACCCTTGTAGATGCACTCGATATTGCCGAGCTCCTTGGCACGCTTCAGGCAGCCGTCGCGCGCGAAGTCGAAGAACGGATTGTTCATCGCCTTGGGCACGATCACGAAACGGTAGTTCGCGGCAAACGCCGGCGTCGCCATCATCGCCACCGCGATGCCGGCAAGAAGAAGTTTCCTCATCGTCTCCTCCACCCTTCTCTGGCGCCCATCCTCTTTGAAACGTCCGGGAAGCGGACAGGCGACATTTTCGTTGCCCTCCCGGAACGACGTCACCTCAAATCATCCGCGAGCGGATGCGGTCGACCAGCACGGCCAGAATGATGATCACGCCCACAAGGGTCTGCTGCCAATAGGAGCTGACCTGGGCCAGCACGAGGCCGTTGCGGATCACTTCCAGCAGCACGCAGCCGACGATAGCCCCGAGCGGACCGCCGATGCCGCCGGCCAAATTGGCACCGCCGATGACCGCAGCCGCGATCACGTTGAGCTCGTAGGACGTCGCCATGTTGGCGGGCGCCGATCCGAGCCAGCCGGAGATGATGATGCCCTGGAGCCCTGCGGCGAGCGCGCAGATCACGTAGACCTCGATCTTCACCCGTACCACCGGGATGCCGGTGAGCTCGGCCGCCTTCTCGTTGCCGCCGAGCGCGAACACGTGGCGGCCGAACGCGCTGTGGTGCAGCATCACGGCCATCGCCACCGCGAGGACCACGAGGTAGATGAAGGGCACGGGCACGCCGAGCACGTCACCCGAGGTAAGTGCGTAGAAATAATCCGCATCCGGCCCACCAGGGAAACTGCCGCGCCCGTTGGAGACGACATAGCCGAGCCCGCGCACGATCGAGAGCATGCCGAGCGTGGTGACGAAGGGCGACAGGCCGAGCACCGCGATGCAGAAGCCGTTGACGAGGCCGGCGAGCAGTGCCACGCCGAGGCCGGCGAGGAGCGAGACCAGCAGGATCAGGCCGGGGACATTGGCGAGCACGGTCTTGCCGTCGGCCGCCATGTGCACGAACAGGGAGCCCGCGGGCGAGCCGGGCGCCGACAGCTCGGTCATCACCATCGAGGTGATCATGGCGGAGAAGCACATCATCGAGCCGACCGACAGGTCGATGCCGCCGGTGATGATCACGAAGGTGACGCCGAGGGTGGCGATGGCGATGAAGGAGAAATTCTTCGCCACATTCTGCATGTTGCCTTCGGTGAAGAAGTAGGGGCTGGCGAAATGCATGACCACCAGCAGCACCGCCAGCGCGAGCAGGACATAGCCGGTCTGCGACGCGAAGATGCCGCGCTGCCACCATCTGATCCGGCCGACATTGGTGAAGCTGATCGGAGATTCCAAGGGCATGGCCATCACGCCGCCTCCTTCGCGCCGGTGATCAGGGCGGTGACTTCCTCGGGCGAGGTCTGGTGGATCGACTTGTCGGCCCGCTTCTCGCCGCGGCGCATGACGATCACGCGGTCGCACACCGCGAACACGTCGGGCATACGGTGCGAGATCAGCATCACGGCAACGCCCTGCTCCTTCAGCCGGTGGATCAGGCCGAGCACCTGCTCGACCTGACGCACCGAGATCGCAGCGGTCGGCTCGTCCATCATCACCAGCCGCGCGTTGGAGAGCCGCGTCCGCGCGATCGCGACCGCCTGGCGCTGTCCGCCCGACATCTGCTTGACGAGATCATCGGGCCGCGTCTCCGATCGCAGCTCGCCGAACAGCTCCAGCGCACGCGCCGCCATCGCCTTGTGGTCGAGCAGCGCGAGTGGGCCGAATTTGCGCTTCAGCTCGCGGCCGAGGAAGACGTTGGCCGCCGCCGTGAGATTGTCGGCGAGCGCGAGGTCCTGATAGACAACCTCGATGCCGACGCCGCGCGCATCGACGGGCCGGTTGAAATGCACCGCGCTGCCGGCGAAGCGGATTTCGCCTTGGCTGGGGCGGAAATTGCCGGCGATGATCTTGACCAGCGTCGACTTGCCTGCGCCGTTGTCGCCCATCAGGCCGACCACCTCGCCGGGGAGGACCTGCATGTCGACGCCGTGCAGCGCGCGGATTGCGCCGAACTCCTTGCCGATGCCGGTCAGCTCGAGAACCGGTGTCGCTTCAGTACTTGTCATCAGCGGCCTTCCTCAGACGTAACGGTTGACCAGGGATTCCAGATATTCCTGCCGGCCCGAGCGCGGCTGCGGGTCGAAGCCGGGACTGAGCGCGCGGTCGGCGAGATCGGCGAGCGAGCGCTGGCCGCCGAGAATTTCGCGGCCCTCGGGCCCGGCCCATCCCTCGTAGCGTTTGGCGAGCGGCGCAGTGAGCGCGCCGGCGTCGAGCATGTCCGCAGCGGCGAGGAAGGCGCGCGCGCAAGCGTCCATCGATCCGACATGGGCGTGGATCAGATCGTCGGGATCGATCGACTGGCGGCGGATCTTGGCGTCGAAATTCAGCCCGCCCGAAGTGAAGCCGCCGCGGTTCAGGATCTCGTGGAACACCAGCGCCAGCTCCGGCACGTTCATCGCGAACTGGTCGGTGTCCCAGCCGAGCAGATCGTCGCCGCGGTTGACGTCGAGCGAGCCGAAGACACCGAGCGCCTCGGCGAGCGCGACCTCGTGGTGGAAGGAGTGGCCGGCCAGGATCGCGTGATTCTGCTCGATATTGAGCTTGACGTCGTTGAGCAGATCATAGCGCGCGAGGAAGCCGTAGCAGGTGGCGACGTCGAAATCATACTGATGCTTGGTCGGCTCCTTTGGCTTCGGCTCGATCAGGATCGGGCCCTTGAAGCCTATTTTGTGCTTGTGCTCGACGACGAGCGAGATGAAGCGGCCGAGCTGGTCGAGCTCGCGCTTGAGATCGGTGTTGAGCAGCGTCTCGTAGCCCTCGCGCCCGCCCCAGAGCACGTAGTTCTGGCCGCCGAGCCGGTGCGTCACCTCCAGCGCGGCGCGGACCTGGCCGGCGGCATAGGTGAAGATGTCGGGGTCCGGGTTGGTGGCGGCGCCCGCCATGTAGCGGCGATGCGTGAACAGATTGGCGGTGCCCCAGAGCAGGCGCACCTTGGCGGAGGCCATCTTCGCTTCGAACAAATCGGCGATGGCATTGAGGTTGGCGACGGACTCGCTGAGTGAAGCGCCTTCCGGCGCCGCATCGACGTCGTGGAAGGTAAAGAAGGGCACGTCGAGCAGGCGGAACAGCTCGAAGGCGACATCGGCCTTGGCGCGCGCCTGCGCCATCGCATCGGTGCCGTGATGCCAGGGACGCAGAAAGGTCTCGCCGCCGAAGGGATCGCCGCCCGGCCAGCACAACGAATGCCAGTAACAGACCGCAAAGCGCAAATGGTCCTCCAGCCTGCGGCCATGGACGAGGCGGTCCTTGTCGTACCAGCGGAAGGCGGGCGTGTTCCCCGCATCCTTGCCGGCGAAGGCGACTGGCGCGCTTGCATCGAAGAATTTCACTGACGCGTTCACTTAAGCACACTCCTTCAACGCGGGATAAAGTTCGCGCCAGCGGCGATAGGCCTCGTCGTAGGCTGCAGTGACGGATGGCCGAGGCGTAAAGCTCGCGAGCCGCCGCGGACGGGTGCAAACCGCAGCCGCGTCTTCGCCGGTGGCGGCGAGCCGGCCGAGTCTGGAGGCGCCGAGCGCCGCCCCGACCTCGCCTTCCTCGACGCGGTGGACGGGAATGCCGAGCACATCGGCGCAGATCTGCGCCCACAGCGGCGAGCGCGAACCGCCGCCGACGAGATCGAGCTCGGCAAGCGGCCCGCTGGCCGCGCTCAGCGCCGCGAGATTGTCGCGCGCGGCGAAGGCGACGCCTTCCAGCACGGCCTGCACGATCTGGGAGCGCCCGGCCGCACTGCGCAAGCCGACGAAGGCGCCGCTGGCGGCGGCATCGTTGTGCGGCGTGCGCTCGCCGTCGAGATAGGGGAGGAATTTGACCGGGCTCGGTCCGTGGACACGATCGCCGAGCGGCGCCAGCAGCGCGGCGGCCGGAACCTCCATCACGCCCGCAAGCCAGGCCAGCGAAGCCGCGGCCGACAGCATCACGCCCATCTGATGCCAGCGCCCGGGCAGCGCGTGACAGAACGCATGCACCGCGGAAGCCGGCGCCGGTGCAAACCGATCGGTGACGCGGAACACCACGCCGGATGTGCCGAGCGACAGGAAGGCATCGCCCGGTGCGATTGCGCCGAGCCCAATCGCGCTCGCGGCATTGTCGCCGGCGCCCCCGGCGACCACGACATCCCGAGCCATGCCCCAGCGCTGCGCGTAGTCCGGCGCGAGCATCGCGCTGACCTCGCTGCCTTCGACCAGGCGCGGCATCTGATTCAGATCGAGCCCCGTCGCATCCAGCAGCAGCGCGGACCAGCGGCGCAGGCCGACGTCGAGCCACAGCGTGCCGGCGGCATCGGACATGTCCTCGACCATCTCGCCGGTCAGGCGATAGCGCACATACGCCTTCGGCAGCAGCACCTTTGCGATGCGCGCGAAAATGTCGGGCTCGTGCCTGGCGACCCAGAGTAGCTTTGGCGCGGTGAAGCCGGGCATTGCCAGATTGCCTGATATCGCGTGCAGCGATGGGCAGCGCCGCTCCAGCTCGCCGCATTCGGCGTGCGAGCGGCCATCGTTCCAGAGGATCGCGGGCCGCAGCGGCCGTCCGTCCGCATCCAGCAGCGTCGCGCCATGCATCTGGCCGGATAGCCCGATGCCGCGTACCTGCGCGACCTCGCGCGGATAGCGGGCGGCGAGATCGTCGACCGCGCCGACCGCGGCAGCGACCCAGCCATCCGGATCCTGCTCGGACCACAGCGGCGCGGGATGCGACAGCGCAAGCTCGCGCGCCGCCGTCGCGACAATCGCGCCGGTTTCGCTCACGAGCACGGCTTTCACACCTGATGTGCCGATGTCCAGTCCGAGATACACGCCGTCCTCCCTTTGGCCTGTTGCGGTGCGCGAGCTCAGAGTCGCCTTTGCCCGCAACGGGTCGTTTCGAATCCACCGTGCGCTTAAGGCAGATTGTCCCGCATCACGATGTCGATCCTGATCTTCTCCTGTTCGCGCAAGATCGGCTCACCACGGGCGAGCGCGAGCAGCACGCGCACGGCGGCGCGCGCCTCATGTCCGGGGTTCTGCGAGATCGCGGCATCCATCACGCCCTGCAACAGCAGCCGGCGCGTCAGCGCGGTGACGTCGTGCCCGACGAACACCACCTGCTTGTCGCGGCCGGCATCGCTCAACGCGGTGGCGACGCCCTGCGTGCCGGCGCCGACGTTATAAAGGCCGACAATGTCGGCATGCCTGCTCAATAGCCGCGCCAGCACCTGTTCGGAGCGCGCGTCCTCGTCGCGGCCTTCCAGCACCGGCAGCACGCTGAGGCCGGCGAATTCAGACGCCATCACCTGGTTGAAGCCAAAAATGCGTTCGGCATGGTCGCGCAGACCCCGCGAGCCCGCGACGATCGCAACCTTGCCCGGCTTTTGTCCGACCAGTCGCCCGACCAGCGCGCCGGCGGTGCGCCCGGCCGCAATATTGTCGATGCCGACATAATGATGCCGCCGCGACGACGGCACGTCCGAGACCAGCGTCACGACCTTGGTGCCGGCATCGACGAGATCGTCGATGGCGGCGCGGACGCCGGGATGGTCCAGCGCCACCATTGCGATGCCGTCGTAATCGTCCGACAGCCCCTCCAGCGTGCCTGCGAGCACGGACGGATCGAACACGTCGGTCGCAACCATCTCGACGCTGAGCCGGCGGGACGACAGCCAGGCCGACATCTCGCCGAGATAGTCCTCGATCTGCTGCATGAACGGATTCGGTCCCGACGGCATCACGAAGGCGAAGCGGCGGGCGCGGCCGCGGGCGAGCTCCGCGGCAGCGACGTGCGGCTGGAACGAATTGCGCTCAATCGCCTCCCTGACGCGCCGGACCGTATCCGGTCGCACGCCCGGACGATTGTGCAGAACGCGGTCGACCGTCGCGAGGCTGACACCCGCCTGACGGGCGATGTCCTTCAGCGTCAGCGCGGCGGTGAGGGTCTCGGCCATGGCTGAAGGCTAGCAGAGGTGTTTTGAGGTGCGCAACTCATTTTGAGGGATGCGGGGTTATTTTCGAATCTCTGTTCCATCAGAGCCTCCTTAGCCGCCCGTCAGGTCGAGCGTCAGGAACAGGCTGTTGGGGTCCTCGACATAGCCCTCGAACGGACCGCAGAGGACGAAGCCATGGGCTTGGTAGAGCGCATGGGCAGGCTTGAAATAGTCCCAGGAGCCCGTCTCAAGGCTGAGTCGCGTCATCTCGCGGGCGCGGGCCTGCGTGATGATGTGGCGGAGCATCTCACCGCCAAAGCCGCGCCGGCGCGTGGTCTGGAGCGTGTGCATCGACTTCACCTCGCCGTGCGCGGACGAGAGCGTCTTCAGCGCGCCGACGGCCACCAGCGTCTCGCCGTCCCAACCGGTCCAGAACGCGATGTCGGGAGCGCGCAGCCCGGAGAGATCGAGCGCATGGGCGCTGCCCAGCGCGGTCTGCGCCCGCGCAGCCGTCACGTGATGATCGAGCAGCGCGATGACGCGCGGATCAAAGGTGTCGCCAATGCGGATCTGCATGGTCGGGCCTCGCTTCGCTTTCACATCTTCCCGTAGGAGGCGCCGCGGCGCGTGATGATGACATAGCGCGCATCCTGCTTGGTCTCGTTCTCGAAGATCACCGCGCGCATCACGTCGAAATCCAGACAGTCGCCCTCGCGCAGGCGCACCGCCTTGGCGTCGATGTGCACGGCAATCGCGCCCTCCAGCATCAGGAGCTGCTGGGTGAAGGCGTTGCGGCCCCACGGGCTGTACGGCACCCGCGCGCCGGCCGGCAGGTCGACGACGATGATCTCGAGGCCGCTCGCCGCATCCGTGGGCGAAGCGTGGCGGCGCCGATAGCCGCTGTCGGGATCGCGCCAGTGCGGCTGGTCGGCCAACCGCACCAGCCGCTCCGGCGGCTTCTCGGCCAGCGCGACGACATCGCTGAGCGACACGTCGAGCGCCGCGCAAAGCTTTCCCAGCAGCGCAGCCGTCGCACTGCTCTGCGCCCGCTCCACCCGCCCGATCATGGCGCGGCTGACGCCGGACCGGCCAGCGAGCTCGTTCAAGGTCATGCCCGCCTGCGTCCGCAGCGTCTTCAAGCGGCGACCGATGGCGCGATCGAGTTTTTGCTGGTCCATGGCTTTGTCCAAGCGTTGCCCGGCGTAGGGATCACCGCCGCCGCCGGGCGAGATGAGCTTAAGGCGAGGGACGGTGCGTGCCGGGGGCGCGAGGCTAATATATTAGAAACTTGGCGCGATGGGTGATCGGCGCGCGTGCACTCGTCAGGTCGGCTCGAATGGAAATTTCGGGAAGATGGAGCGGGCGAAGGGAATCGAACCCTCGTATGCAGCTTGGGAAGCTGCCGTTCTACCATTGAACTACGCCCGCGGATGCGCTGCCTGCGCGCTCCTGATTAGCCGAGACGGCGCCGCCCGCCAAGCGCTTTGGCGCGCCCGGCCGGACGCTTCTTTAACGTTTCGATAAGATTCCAGGTGCGCCGGATTGTGGCGGTGTTATGATCTCGTGTCTGGGGAGAGACGTGCACTGAGTGGGGCGTGTGCATGGTGGGGCGTGGCTATTCGATATTCGACACGACCATAGGGCGCTGCGGCATCATCTGGAGCAGCACCGGCGTGGTCGCCGTGCAATTGCCGGAGGCGCGGGAGATCGACACCCGCCGCCGGATTTTCCAGGTCCATCCCGAGGCGCGCGAGCAGCGGCCATCCGAGAACGCCGAGCTTGCGATCGAGGGTATCGTGGGCTTGCTGCAAGGCCACGATCCTGATTTTTCCGAGGTCAGTCTGGACGCCAGCGCGGTGCCCGGCTTCAACCGGCGGGTCTATGAGGCGGCCTGCACGATTCCGCGCGGCGAGACGCGCACCTATCACGAGATCGCCAAGGCGCTGGGCGCCTCCGGCGCCGCGTATTCGGTGGCGCAGGCGATCGTCAAGAATCCCTACATGCTGATCGTGCCCTGCCACCGGGTGCTGGAGGCGGGCAATTACACCGACCGGCTCTCGCCCTATGGCGGGGTGATCTCCAAGCGGCGGCTGCTGTCGCTCGAGGGGGCTCATCCCGTCGCCAGCAAGACGCTGTTCGAGGTGCTGCTGCCCGTTGCCCCACCCCGCGCACCTACCTAGATAGGCGGCATGGATGCAACCACGCTGCTGACGACCCCATCGATGACGGTCTCCGAATTTCGCTGCGATGCGGGACCGGACGACGCGCCGTTTGCGGAGTGCCGAACCGGCTATTCCATGGCCTATGTCCGCGCGGGCAGTTTCGGCTGTCAGTGCCGCGCCGGCTTCTTCGAGCTGGTGGCGGGCTCGATGCTGGTCGGCGCGCCGGGCGCGGAATACACCTGCACGCATGAGCATGTCTCTGGCGACGTCTGCCTGTGCTTTTTCCTCGGCGAGGATCTGGTCGACGCCCTCGGGGGACGTCGCGACATCTGGCATGTCGGCGCGACGCCGCCGCTGCCCGAGCTGATGGTGCTGGGCGAGCTCGCCCAGACGGCGGCAGATGGCAACAGTGACCTCGGTCTCGACGAGGTCGGTCAGATGCTCGCCGGGCGCTTCGTCGATGTCGTCTCGGGCAAGGCGCGCAAGTCGACGACGCCGACTGCACGCGACCGACGCCGCGCGGTGGAAGCCGCGCTGTGGATCGACGAGAACTCGCATGCCGAGGTCGACCTCGAACAGGCGGCGCGGCAGGCGGGCCTCAGCCCGTTCCATTTCCTGCGGCAGTTCTCGGCGGTGCTCGGCGTCACCCCGCATCAATACCTCGTCCGCTCACGCCTGCGGCATGCGGCACGCCTGCTCACCGAGGACGACATCGCGGTCACCAACATCGCCTATGACGTCGGTTTCGGCGACCTCTCCAACTTCGTCCGCACCTTCCGCCGCGCCGCCGGCGTCTCGCCGACAAAGTTCCGGCAGGCTTCGAAGGGGAAGCGCAAGATTCTCCAAGAGCAGTTCGCCCTCAACTGACTAGGTTCGTCTCCGGCGCGCGCCGTTTGCGGCGCGCTTTGGAAATGGAGACGACCATGTACGACCATATCGGGCTGCGCGTTGCCGACCTCGACGCCGCCACGCGCTTCTACACTGCGGTGCTGGCACCGCTCGGTTACGTCCTGTGCTCCAGCGGCGACGGCTATGCCGGCTTCGGGCCGAAGGGCGAACCGGCGCTGTGGCTGCACCTGAACAAGGGACGGAAGGCCGACGGGGCGCATATCGCCTTTCGCGCCAGGGATCATGACGCGGTCAAGGCGTTCCACAGCGAGGGCCTGAAGAGCGGCGGCCGCGACAATGGCGGCGCCGGCCCGCGCAAGGATTACAGCCCGACCTATTACGCGGCATTTTTGATCGATCCTGACGGCAACAATGTCGAGGCGGTTTGCACGTGAGCGCGGCAGCCCTCACTCCACAAACGCCGTCATGCCCCGGCTTGACC
>NZ_JADPJG010000015.1:132019-339157 GCF_023073335.1 Bradyrhizobium sp. 21 | reverse complement strand
CCATCCAGTACGCCGCAGCTTCTCGCTTCAATCACAGCGGCCACTGGAATACTGGATCGCCCGATCAAGTCGGGCGATGACAACTGAGATGGCGGTGCTATCGCTCGCTTCTCTCCATCAATGGACTCAACCAGGATTCAACCATGGCCTCCATCCACAATGACATTCCCCTCGCCGCCTCAGCGCAGGACGTCTGGGACGCGGTGCGTGATTTCGGCGCGCTGCATCAGCGGCTGGCGCCGGGCTTCGTCACCGCATGTCAGCTCGACGGCGATGCGCGCATCGTCAACTTCGCCAACGGTTCGGTGGCGCGCGAGGTGCTGGTCGATTGCGACGATGCGCGGCGACGGCTGGTCTATGCCATCGACAACGAGCGGCTGAAACATTACAGCGCCTCCGTGCAGGTGATCGCCGAGAGCGAGACGCGATGCCGCCTGGTCTGGATCATCGACATGCTGCCGAATGAGCTTGCGGCTTACGTGCAAGGACAGACCAAGGACGCCGTGATCGCCATGCACAAGGCGTTTCCGGCGCGAACGTAACTTTTTATTTGGACATGATCTTTCCGGATAACCGCTGCACAGTTTGCGCTGACGCGGTCCTTCGGGTCCGGATCATGCTCGTGGCTGCGTGATCTTTCTCACAGAGCCCTGCCCTCACCAGCCGTAACCATGGCGGCGTGCGCCCGGTTGGCTCCGCTCTCCCGGCGGCGCCACGCACGCGAGGAGCAGGCCATGAGAGGTGCGGACAAGGTGATCTGCCAGGCGGCCGTCGTGCTGCTGATGTTTTCGATTTCGAGCACGCCGGCAAAGGCGCAGTTCCTCGGCGGCGGAGGTGCCGGCGGCGAGGACATGATGACCCAGATGGCGCCGATGCTGGAGATGATGAAGGCCAAGATGGGCAAGCGCCGCTTCGGCATGATGATGCAGACCATGGGCCCGATGATGAGCCGCATGATGGAGAATGGCGGTGGTGGTCTTGGTGGCATGATGGGCGGCGGCGGAATTGGCGGCCTCGGCGGCGGCAATCTCGGCGGCGGTTTCGGTGCGCCCAATTACGGCGGCTACGCGCCGATGGCTGGAGGCGGCACCATGCCGACGGGCATGGGCGGCATGGGCGGCGGCGATATCATGGGCATGCTCGGCGGCGCCGGCGGCGGCGACATGATGGCGATGATTCCGCAACTGATGCGGCTTGCCAATGTCGGTGCTGGCGGCCATCGCCGCCACAGGCACCGCTAGTCGGCCGCGGCCGACAGAGCAGGCCTGATCGCCGCTTTCGCCTCACGCGGTGCCCAGCGTGTCAACAGCACGCTGGAGCACGAGAGCAGGCCGAGCACGACCATCGAGCTGGCGGCCAGCCAGAAGAAGTTTTGCGCGGTGGCCTCATGCGTCGACAGCCACCAGCCGACCGCCGCGATGTAGATCAGCCGCACGGTCTGCGCCAGCACCGGGCCGATGACCTTTGCCGCCCCTTGCGATGAGAAATACATCGTCGTCGCAAGGCCGATGAAGGCGTAGAACGGCGCCACCGTCGAGAGATATTGATGGCTCGCCGCACGCACGGCCACGCTGTCGGTGAAAATATTGACCCAGAGATCCGGGAAGGTCGCAACGAGGCACGCCGGCGCGCCGACCGCCACGAAAGCGGCAGCACTGGCAATCCAGGCGATGCGCCGGGCGCGCGCAATGCGGCCCGCGCCGATCGCCATCCCGACCATCGGCACACAGGCGATGCCGAACGAGAACGCGATCGAGGTCAGCAGGAACTCCAGCCGGGCGCCGATGCCGTAGCCGGCGAGGATCGCAGTGCCGAACTTCGCCAGCATGTGGGTGAAGATCGAGATCGTCAGCACCGATTGCAGCGGCGAGAAGCAGGCGATGGCGCCCACTTTCAGGATGTCGAAAAACATCGCCCATTGAATGCGCAGGCCACGCAGTTTCGGCACGACGCGGGCGCGGCCCGAGAACAGGTACCAGCCCATGATGCAGATGTTCATGGAATAAGCGATCAACGCGCCGGCCGCGACGCCGCGCATGCCGAGCTGCGGCACCGGTCCGAGTCCGAGGCCCAGGGTGCCGCCGAGCACGACCTGCCAGGCCGCGGAGTTGAGGATCAGGAACGATGGCAGCTTCATGTTGCCGGTGCCGCGCAGCACGCCCGCCATGGTGTTGAGCAGCCAGGGCAGCACGGCGCCGCCGAAAAACACTTGGGTGTAGGCGACCGCATGCGTCAGCACATCACCGCGGCCGCCGAGCATTTCCAGAACGCGCGGCCCGAAGATCAGCATGCCCAGCATGAAGACGACGCCGAAGCTGATGCCGATCAGCATCGCATGCACGGCGAGCGTGCCGGCGCGCTCGCGATCGCCGGCGCCGAGCGCGCGCGCGATGGCGGAGGCCACCGCGCCGCCCATCGCGCCGCCCGACATCGTCATGGTCAGGATCACTGTCGGAAACACCAGCGCCATCGCGGCCAGCGCCTCGACGCCCAGCCGGCCGATATAGGAGGTCTCCGCGATCACCACGCAGGTGCCGGCCGACAGCGCCATGACGTTGGGCCAGGCAAGGCCGAGCAGCGTACGCAGGATCGGCCCGTCCAGCAGCGCGCTCTTTACGCTTCGTGGGGGCGGCGGCAGCGGACGCTCTTGTTCATCGACCGGGATTTCGGCGATGTCGGACATGTCCTCTCCGGGATGCAAGGCGCCGTTTGCGGCGCAGCAATGAGTAGGTGTGCCAATAATTTGTTCGCGCGCAGGGCGCAACGAGAGACTTGTTAGCACGAGACGCTGCGATTCCTCCTGCGCCGGATGCAGGCGTGCCCTGCGGCGGCGCATTTCAATGGGTGGAATTACCCGACCGTCCAGACCAACGGGCGATGGCCGCCCACTGTCGAGCCCAGATGCACGCCGATGTGTCGCCCGCATCCGGCAGCGAGCCCTTCCAACAGTCCCTCCAGCACCTTGGTGCAGGCGCGGTGATAATCGGCAACGTCGTCCATCAGCTTCCAGCTTTGCTGGCGGATTTCGAAGCCGCCTTCGGATTGCGTGATCTCGGCCGCATCGTCCTGCGCAGCGAACAGCGCATTGAGGAACGTCGCGAATTCGCTCGCACCGCCGCGGCCTACCGACAGCGCGGCAGCGACCTCATCGAAATATTGCATGCCGATTAGCTTGCCGGTGAGGTGCAGGAGATAGCCGGCATCCTCCGGGCCGAACAGCTGCACCATCACGGGCGCGGCAGTGCGGACATACTCCATCGCATAGTTGCGATAGGCCTTTTCGAGCCGCGGTTTTGGCCAGCTCGCGACGGGAAGCGCTGGTGCTGTCTTTGCATCGAACAGCGGCGCTTCGAGATGGCGTGCAAACACCAGCCGCTGGTCGAGCTCGAGCGGATGGTCGTATTGATGGTAATAACCTTCGAGCCCGTCCTGACCGTCGACGCTCTGCTTGGTGCAGACGAAGCCCAACCTGAGATCGCCGAGCGCGACGCCGTTGTTGGCGTGCCAGCCGCGCAGCATCGCGCGCGAGACCTCGCCCGGCACCCCGCAGATCGCGGTGCCCTTCCAGATCCAGCGCGGCGGCGGATAGCGGATCCAGGCTTTGGTGTCGCTCTCGTACATGTATTCGACATGCACGCCGCCGATCCAGTTGGACAGGTAGTGATATTGCGCGGCGGCGACGGCCGGCGGCAGATGGCTCAGCCCGAGCTTTTGCAGCCCCGGCAGGAAGCGCTCCTGCTGCTGGCGGCGGAACACGCGATAGACGAACTCCGCAGCATCCGCCGTGCCGCGACGCGTGACCACGGTGAGGATCAGGCCGGTGAAGTAGGCGTGATAGAGATCGGCGACCGCGCGCCAGCGTTGCCATTGGGCTTCCTGCAGCGCTGTGTCTGGTACGGCGGTCATGTTCGCTCCCAATCGTTGTTTTGATCGAGTGTGTCACCGCAGCCGGCGACGGACAAGCTGAGCCGCACGCAGGGCGCCCTGCACGCCGGCTCGCCAATTCCGCATCACGAATCTTGCGCGGGCTTAATTTTGCGCAGCTTTGGCGGCGCGCTCGCGTTCGACGCGCTCGGTGACGTCGCGGGCCATCGCCACCGATCCCTGCACCACTTCAGCGGCATCCCGCACCAACGCAAAGGTCATCTCGATGTAGAGCTTGCGTCCATCCCTGTGCAGCGCGCGGGTCAATGTCGGCTTGCCCGCAAGCTTCATCGCGCCGCTGGCAAGCGCGGCCTCAAAACCCTTCCAGTGCGCGGCGCGCAGATGTTCGGGAATGATCAGGTCGAGATTCTGGCCCAGCGCTTCGTCCGCGGAGAAGCCGAACAGTGCGGACGATGCGCGATTCCAGCGCATGATCGTGCCGGAGCGATCCGAATAGATCAGCGCGTCCGCGACGTCGTCGAGGATTTTTGCGTCGAGTTGGGATTGAGCAATCATCTCGCCACCTCGGACATAGCCCGAATTTCACTTCTCATCCTGACACAGATTCGGTGTCATCGCCCGACTTGATCGGGCGATCCAGTATTCCAGAGGCGGATGTTTTCGAGCCGATAGGCTGCGGCGTACTGGATGCCCCGGTCAAGCCGGGGCATGACAGCGGAGGGTGAGGCTATCCCTACACCCGGAAATGCTTGCTCAGCTTCAGCCCCTGCGCCTGGTAGTTGGAGCCGATGCGCTGGCCGTACATCGCGTCGGGGCGGGCCAGCATCTTCTCGTAGACGAGGCGGCCGACGATCTGGCCATGCTCGAGGATGAAGGGCACTTCGCGCGAACGCACTTCGAGGACGGCGCGCGATCCCAGCCCGCCCGCACCGGCATAGCCGAAGCCGGGATCGAAGAATCCGGCATAATGCACGCGGAATTCGCCGACCAGCGGATCGAACGGCACCATCTCCGCGGCGTAATCGGGGGGCACCTGCACCGCCTCTTTCGACGCCAGGATATAGAACTCGCCGGGATCGAGGATCAGATTGCCGTCGGGACGCGCGGGGATCGGCTCCCAGAAATCGTCCACCGCGTAGCCGGCGCGGCGATCGACGTCGATGACGCCGGTGTGGCGCTTGGCGCGGTAGCCGACGAAGCCGCCGCTCTTTTCGCCGGAGAGATCGACGGAGACGGCGACACCGCCGGTGAGATCGGCATCGTCGAGGTCGACGAGACGCTCGGTCGCGTGCAGCGCCTCGAGCTCGTCGATGTTCAGGATGGCGTCACCGGTGCGGAAGCGCACTTGCGACAAGCGCGAGCCCTCGCTGACCAACACAGGAAACGTCTTCGGGCTGATCTCGGCATAGAGCGGACCGTGATAGCCGGCACCGATCATGTCGAAGCGGCGGGTGCCGTCGGCGATCACGCGGGTAAAGACGTCGAGCCGGCCGGTCGAGCTTTTCGGGTTGGCGGCCGCGACGATCTCCGGCGGCAGTGCGAGGCTTTCGAGCAGCGGCACGATGTAGACGCAGTTGGTCTCCAGCACCGCGCCGTCGGCGAGGCTGAACTCGTGCAGCTTCAACTCGTCGATGCGCTCGGCGACGGTGGCGCCGGGGCCGGGCAGGAAGCTGGCGCGGACGCGATAGGCGATGTCGCCGAGGCGCAGATCTAGGCTCGCCGGCTGGATCTGGCTTTCGACGAAATCGTAAGCGGGCAGGATGAGACCGCCCTCCGCCATCGCCGCGATCATGCGGTCGGGCAGGATACCATTGGCGTCGGCGGCGACCGTGAACGTCAACCGAGGGTCCTCATCAGGGGGCGAATGCAGCCCGACATGCGGGAAATATCAGCGTTTTACGGCTATCCGATGGACGTCTTGACGGAAAGGGCATTGCGGAATATGAGCATGACTTATCCCGTGGTGATTTGAGCCGGCCGGCTTGCAGCCACGTTAAATAAGTCGCTAAACAGGCCGGGGACCTCTGTGATCCCGGCCTGTGGAAATATTCCAGGCCGGTTTTTTGTGACCATTTTCGATGGTCACGCAGAGGAGGTCCTATGTCGAAGTCCCCGACGCCAACCGCGCACTACCGTCCCGAAACCCGTCTGGTCCATTCCGGCACCCTGCGCTCGCAATATGGCGAGACGTCGGAGGCGCTGTTCCTGACCCAGGGCTACGTCTACAACAGCGCTGAGGAGTGCGAGGCGCGGTTCAAGGGCGAGGACCCCGGCTTCATCTATTCGCGCTACTCCAACCCGACCATTGCGATGTTCGAGCGCCGCATGATCGAGCTCGAAGGCGCCGAAGCCGCGCGATCGGCCGCGACCGGCATGGCCGCGGTGACGACCGCGATCCTGGCGCCGCTGAAAGCCGGCGATCACGTGGTGGCCTCGCGCGCGCTGTTCGGCTCGTGCCTCTACGTCATCCAGGATTTGTTGCCGCGCTACGGCATCGAGACGACGCTGGTCGACGGCCTCGATCTCGACCAGTGGCAGCGCGCGCTCAAGCCGAACACCAAGACGTTCTTCCTGGAGAGCCCGACCAATCCGACCCTCGACGTGCTCGACATTCCCGGCATTGCCGAGATCGCGCACAGCGGCGGCGCGCGGCTCGTCGTCGACAACGTGTTCGCGACGCCGATCTGGCAGAGCCCGCTCGCGCTCGGCGCCGACGTCGTGGTCTATTCCGCGACCAAGCACATCGACGGCCAGGGCCGCTGTCTCGGCGGCATCATCCTGTCCTCGGAAGCCTTCATCGCCGAGCACATCCACAATTTCATGCGCCAGACCGGCCCGTCGATCTCGCCGTTCAACGCCTGGGTCCTGCTCAAGGGCCTGGAGACGCTGGCCGTGCGCGTGCGCGCGCAGACCGAAACCGCGGCGCGCATCGCGGACGTGCTGGCGAGCCATCCGAAGATTTCGCGGCTGGTTTTCCCCGGCCGCGCCGATCATCCGCAGGCAGCC
Source organism: Bradyrhizobium sp. 21 (assembly GCF_023073335.1). Taxonomy (GTDB): domain Bacteria; phylum Pseudomonadota; class Alphaproteobacteria; order Rhizobiales; family Xanthobacteraceae; genus Bradyrhizobium. The sequence continues at coordinate 332,266 of NZ_JADPJG010000015.1, read as the reverse complement.
CTGGTGAAGAAGCAGATGCGCGGCGGCTCGACGCTGGTCGGCTTCGAGGTCAAGGGCGGCAAGCAGGGGGCGTTCCGCGTGCTCAACGAGCTCAAGCTGGCGAAGATCTCGAACAATCTCGGCGACGCCAAGAGCCTCGTCACGCATCCGGCGACCACGACGCATCAGCGCCTCAAGCCCGAGGATCGCGCCGCACTCGGCATCAGCGAGGGCTTCATCCGCTTCTCGGCGGGGCTCGAGCACGCGGACGATCTGATCGAGGATCTGACCGCGGCGCTGGAGAAGGCATGAGGCAAGTAGGGTGGATTAGCCGAAGGCGTAATCCACCAACTTCGTTCCACATTCGCTGAAGCATGGTGGGTTACGGCTTCGCCTAACCCACCCTACAGCACCTCGCCTACATCGGCCGGTAGGTCCGCACATCCCCCGGCACGTTGACCCCGAGCTTGATTTGGCCGACGGAGCGGATGATGTCGTCGCCGAGGAGCTGGGCGAAGCAGGCGTAGCCCCAATCGTTCATGTGCAGGCCGTCGGCGATGACGAAGCTCTCGACCGGAATCGCCTGCTTCTCGTGCCAGTCCCGCATCACCTCGAAGCGCGGGAAGATGCCGACGTGGCGGAGCTCGGCGACCTTGCCGAGCAGCTTCACCATCTTGCCGGCGCTCTCGGCGCGCTGGTTGACGGCCGGCGAATATTGCGGATCGACCAGCACGATGTCGGCATCGCCGGCCGCCTGGATGCGGCTGATGCCATCCTCGACCATCTTCGCGGTGTCGCCGGGATCGAGATTGCGCAGCACGGCGTTGGTGCCGACCTGCCAGATCACCAGATCCGGATGCACGTCGATCACCTCCTTCTGGAGCCGCTTCATCATCTCGGGCGCATCCTCGCCGCCGACGCCGGCGTTGACGACCGTGATGTCGGCGGTCGGATATTGCCGATGAAGCTGGGCGGCCAGCCGGTTCGGATAATTGAACTCCGGCGAGCTCGCGCCGAATCCCGCGGTCGACGATGAGCCGAACGCGACGATGACGACGGGCTTGCCGGCGACGAGCTTGCCCGCAACATGCGGGAGCGTGCCCATCGCCTTCGAGCCGCCCTTCGGCGACAGGCAGGGGACACGGTTGAAGACGTCGCCGGCGGATTTCGCGACCTGCTTCACCTTGTCGATGGCGCGCGCGGTAATGCCGCGCTGGTCGGGGGACGTCGCCGCCACGGTGGTCTGCGAGGGCAAAGCGGAAGCGGGATTAGCCGACTGCTGCGGGGCGGGCGTTGCCGGCGCGGCCTGCGCCTGCGCGCGCGACGGCGAAGCCGGAACCAGCGACAGCAGCAAAGCTGCCGCGGACGCAGCCAGCCATGCCGTCAGGCAAAAAGGGCGGAAAGAACTCATTAACGCTAGACCTCAATTTTGCTGCTGGGCCGGCTCCAGATGGGCTGCGTCAATCACGAACTGTGCCAACGCCCGGCCAAGGCAGTCATGGACCTGTTTCGCCAGCTCAGGCCCGCGCGACGGGCTGAACAGGTCGAACTGGCCCTGATCATTCCACTGCCGCATGATCGCGAAGCGATCGAACAGCGGGATATCATGCTCCTGCGCCACCACCCGCATATTGTCGAGGTATGGCGGCACCGAGATCATGGTTTCGGTACGCGGGCTGTACTGCAAGTTCATCAAGACGACGTCCGCCCCTGCCTTTTGCAGCACGGTAACCCCTTCGGTCACCGCGCCACGAAAATCGTCGGGATCGATGGCTCGGATAGCATCCACGGTCCCGGTCTGCCAGATAACCAAAGTAGGTGCTTTTGCTTCCATCAGCTTAACGAAGCTGGCGGCCGCCTCCTCGGCCGTCTTCTTGCTCTGTATTTCTACGGAGACGTGCACGGTCTCGGACGGCGGCAGCTTGTCCTTCAGAATGGCCTGCATGCGCGCCGGATAGGAGGCGTCCTCGGAGGCTGGAATCGTGGTCGAACGGCTGCCGATGACCAGAATTTCGAGCGGCTTGCCGGCCTTGACGGCATCGGCGACCTTGGGAAGCTGGCTTTCGCTGGTGAGCAGATAGGATGGCAATTCGCAGGCTGCGGGAGCAGCAGGCGCAGCATCGCCCGCGCGCGCCGGCGGCGCGGCGAGGCTACCGCATAGCAGGATCAGGCTCAGGAGAACCTTCGCCTTCATCAGCCCCCTCCCGCCATATCGGCGTTGCTGACGGCGATTTTGGTTTTCGCACCGCTCTTGTCAGCTACGCGCTTATACCACGAAATCACCCAGGCCACGCCCCACATGATCAGGATTCCGGAGAGACTAATCACCGCATGCATGACTGCGCCGCCGGAGACCTCGGCCAGGATGAAATGACCGGCGAAGGCGAGGAAGACGCCGAGGCAGAAGATTTCCAGGGAATGCGAGCCGCACAGGATGAGCGGCCGCAGCCAGGGCGATTTAAGGCCCGGCCAGTCCCGCGGCAGGAAGCGCACAGTGAGCGCGGCCAGCGCCAGGAAATGCGTGAAGCGCAGCACGTCGAGATCGGTCTTGTCGATCGGATACATCCACTGTTCCAGCCGCTTCGGCATCAAATGGGAGAGCTGCGGCACGTACCAGGTCAGCGTCACGTAGAACGCCGCGACGATATAGGCGATCGAGATCCACATCGTCACCGGTGACGCCAGAATACGTGACATGCGCCGCGCACCTCCGAGCGCGCACCAGGCCCCGAAGACGAAAAGCAATTGCCAGGCCAGCGGGTTGAAGGCCCAGAAGCCGTTCGGATAGGCGGAGAAGTAGAGGTCGTATTCCCAGGTCACCGCGTAGAGCGCGACCGAGAGGCCGAGCGTGAGATCGGGCTTCCATTTCATCGACCACAGGATCAAGGGCAGCGCCAGCATCAGCACGATGTAGAGCGGCAGCACGTCCATGTTGACGGGACGGAAGCGCAGCAGCAGCGCCTGCACGATGGTGACGTCGGGCTGCTTGAGGAAATCCATGATGCCCATCTCTTCGGTGTAGAGCGGGTTCTCGAAGCTGGTCGCGACATAGGAGATTTCGGCGAGGAAGATCGTGAACAGGAAGACGTGGGCGACGTAGATCTGCCAGACGCGGCGCATGATGCGCGCGGTGGCGATGACGATGCCGGACTCCAGCATGGCCCGGCCGTAGACGAAGGCGGCGGTATAGCCGGAGATGAAGATGAAGATCTCGGTGGCGTCGCTGAAGCCGTAATTGCGGATCGTGAACCAGGTCAGGAGACTCGGCGGCAAATGGTCGATGAAGATCAGCCACAGCGCCAGGCCGCGGAACAGGTCGAGCCGGAGCTCGCGCTCGCCGATGGCCGGCAGCGAAATGGCCGGCGCGGCGGCGCGCGGCTTGACCCCCGCGGATTTGGCCTCCACGGCTTTGGCGCCCGCGGTTCCCGCGATCGTCGAGCCAGTCACTTGGTCGGCAATGGTCATCGGGGCCTAAAAACCCTTCCGCAAATCGCGACGTGTCAAGGAGTGTACCGATCCGGTCGTCGTCTCGCAAAGCGGCCGGATCACATGCGGGTGTACTTCCCTTCGAATTCTGGCGGGACGATGTCGCCAAAGGCGCCTCCGGCGTTTGGTTCCCGGGGGAATTTCGGTATGATGGCAACCATGTACCGCGCCGTGACCCGCCACATCGAAGTGACCGTCGAGCCGAACTTTGTTCCGGAACAGTCGTCGGCCGACCGTTCCCGCTACTTCTGGTCCTACACCATCGTCATCACCAATTCCGGCGACGAGACCGTGCAGCTCAAGACGCGGCACTGGATCATCACCGACGCCACCGGCCGGCAGCAGGAGGTGAAGGGCGAGGGCGTCGTCGGCGAGCAGCCGACGCTCGCCCCCGGCGAACGTTTCGAATACACCTCCGGCGTGCCGCTCACGACCGCCTCGGGCTTCATGACCGGCCGCTACCAGATGGTCAGCGCAGGCGGCGAACGCTTCGAGATCGACGTGCCGACGTTCTCGCTGGACAGCCCGGACAACAAGCGGGTGTTGAACTAGGGGGCGGGCGGCGTTTCCGGGGCGTCACTCATTCTCGTGTCCCGGACGCGCTGCAACGCTTTTGGCGTTGCGGCGCAGAGCCGGGACCCAGAAGGCAACACGGGTGTAGCGCGGTGAGATGGCCCCCCGGCTCTGCAGCGCACCGCTGAAGAAGCGCTGCGCTGCGTCCGGGGCACGACGGCGAGATGCCGCGCACACTCCATCCACATCGTCATTGCGAGCGCAGCGAAGCAATCCAGAATCTTCCCGCGACGGCAGACGGGATTGCTTCGCTTCGCTCGCAATGACCAGGATGGCGCGTCAAGCGTTCTCCACGCCCGCCTCGTCCGGCGTGAAATCGTACACCGAGCTACAGAACTCGCAGGTCACGACGACCTTGTCGTCCTTGACCATGGCGGCGCGGTCGTCGGGCGAAAAACTCTTCAGCATGGAGGCGACCGCATCGCGCGAGCAGGAGCATTGCGCCTTGAGGACCTGTGGATTGAACACGCGCACGCCGCGCTCGTGGAAGAGACGGTAGAGCAGCCGTTCGCCGGAGAGCTCGGGATCGATCAACTCGACGTCTTCGACGGTGTCGATCAGCGCGCGTGCCTCGACCCAGGCATCGTCTTCAGCAACGCTGTGCACCTCGACGCCTTCGGGCGCATCGCCGGGATGCAGATCGGCCTGCCGAGCCCGCTCCGGGGCCTTCGGCAGGAACTGCATCAGCATGCCGCCGGCACGCCAGCGATGCTTGCCGCCGTCGTTCGAGCGCCACTCCTCGCCGACCGCGAGGCGCACGCGCGTCGGAATCTGCTCGGAGCGCAGGAAATATTCGTGAGCGGCGTCTTCCAGGCTGCCGCCGTCGAGCGCGACCAGGCCCTGGTAGCGGCTCATGTCCGGGCCCTGGTCGATGGTCATGGCGAGATGACCGTGGCCCAGCAGCGCGCCGGAATCCTTGGTGTCGCCGAGGCGCGCGGCGTCGAAACGTGCATAGGCACGCAGGCGATCCGGCGCCACGTAATCGACGACCAGGAACGACACCGGACCGTCGGTCTGGGCCTGGAGGATGAAGCGGCCCTCGAACTTCAGCGCCGAGCCGAGCAGCGTGGTCAGCACGATGGCCTCGCCGAGCAGCTTGCCGACGGCAGCAGGATAATCGTGCTTGGTCAGGATCTCGTCGAGCGCCGGACCAAGCCGCACCAGGCGGCCGCGCACGTCGAGCGCGTCGACCTCGTAGGGCAGCACGGCGTCGTCGATCGGAACCGCTGATGGTGCGCGAACCGGGCCTTCAGGCCCGGTTTTCATGTCAGGAGATTGGGAAACCATGTCGCTTATCTGGGGTCGGAGGGCGGAAATGGAAGGGGGCGCGAGGGCGGTGTGTTCCTGATGCAGGTCGCATGTATGCAGCCACCTCACACTCGGTGTCGTCCTGGCTTTCGCCAGGACGACGATCCAAACCTACTTCGCCGTGCCCCGCGCTACTTCACCGCGTCAAAACACCAGGCCAGAATGCCCTTCTGCGCATGCAGGCGGTTTTCGGCCTCGTCGAACACGACCGATTGCGGGCCGTCGATCACCTCGTCGGTGACCTCCTCGCCGCGATGGGCGGGCAGGCAGTGCATGAACAGCGCATCGGGCTTGGCCAGCGACATCAATTGGGCGTTGACCTGATAGGGCTTGAGCACGTTATGGCGGTGCTCCCCTTCCTTGTCGCCCATCGACACCCAGGTGTCGGTGACGACACAATCGGCGCCCTTCACGGCGGCTTCGGCATCGGTGCCCAGCACGATCGGCGCGCCGGTGGCCTTGATGAAGTCGCGCATCACCTTCTTCGGTGCGAGCTCCGGCGGCGTTGCCACATTGAGCTGGAACTTGAAGCGCTCGGCCGCATGCGCCCAGGACGCCAGCACGTTGTTGTCGTCGCCGGTCCAGGCCACCGTCTTGCCCTCGATCGGCCCGCGATGTTCCTCGTAGGTCATGAGGTCGGCCATCACCTGACACGGATGCGAGCGCCGCGTCAGGCCGTTGATGACGGGCACCGTCGCATATTCCGCGAGCTCCAGCAGGGCATCGTGATTGAGGATACGGATCATGATGGCGTCGACATAGCGCGACAGCACGCGCGCGGTGTCGGCGATGGTCTCGCCGCGGCCGAGCTGCATCTCGGCACCGGTGAGCATGATGGGCTCGCCACCGAGCTGGCGCATGGCGACATCGAACGAGACGCGGGTGCGGGTCGATGGACGCTCGAAGATCATCGCCAGCGTCTTGCCTTCGAGCGGCCTGACCGGCTGATGCGCCTTCTGCTTCGCCTTCATCGCGGAGGACGCGGCGAGCATGCGCTTGAGCTCCGACAGCGGCAGCTCGTTGATGTCGAGGAAATGCTTCGGTGTCTTGTCGGGCGACTTGCTCATCAGCTTGCCGCCCGCTTGGTGCCGGACAACGCGGTGCAGGCGCGCTCGAGCCGCCCGACGCTGTCCTCGATCTCGGCTTCGGTGACGATCAGAGGCGGCAGGAAACGCACGACGTTCTCGCCAGCGCCGACGGTGAGCAGTTTTTCATCGCGCAAGGCGGCAACGAGATCGCCAGAAGGCACCACGGCCTTGATGCCGATCAGCAGGCCCTCGCCGCGCACTTCGCTGACGACATCGCCATGACGGTCGATCACGGAGGCGAGCTTCTGCTTGAGCAGCAGCGACATTCTCTGCACGTGGTCGAAGAAGCCGGGCTTGAGCATGACGTCGAGCACGGCGTTCGCAGCCGAGATCGCGAGCGGATTGCCGCCGAAGGTCGAGCCGTGCGAGCCAGGGCCCATGCCGGAGGCCGCGTCCGCGGTCGCCAGCACCGCACCGATCGGGAAGCCGCCGCCGAGCGCCTTGGCCAGCGACATCACGTCCGGTGTGACGCCGGTGCGCCTGTGGGCGAAGAGATCGCCGGTGCGGCCCATGCCAGTCTGCACCTCGTCGAACGCGAGCAACAGGCCCTTCTCGTCGCAGAGCTGGCGCAGCGCCTTGAGGAAAGCGGGCGTCGCCGAACGCACGCCGCCCTCACCCTGGATCGGCTCGATCAGGATGCCGGCGGTCTGCGGACCGATCGCCTTCTTCACGGCCTCGATATCGCCATGCGGGATCTGGTCGAAGCCGTCCATCGGCGGACCAAAACCTTCGAGATATTTTGCAGATCCGGTCGCGGCCAGCGTCGCCAGCGTGCGGCCGTGGAAGGCGCCTTCGAAGGTGATGATGCGGTAACGTTCCGGATGACCCTTGGAGAAGTGATGATGGCGGACCAGCTTGATCAGGCCCTCCAGCGCTTCGGCGCCGGAATTGCAGAAGAACACGAAGTCCGCGAAGCTCTCGTGGCAGAGGCGGTTCGCGAGCTTCTCGCCGTCCGGGCTCTGGAACAGGTTCGACATGTGCCAGAGCTTGGTCGCCTGCTCCTGCAACGCCTTGACCAGCACCGGATGGGCATGGCCGAGCGCGTTCACCGCGACGCCCGAGGTGAAATCGAGGTAGCGCTCGCCATTGGTCGCGATGAGCCAGCAGCCCTCGCCGCGCTCGAAGCCGAGGTCGGCCCTGGCGAAAACGGGAAGCAGATGCGGCGCGGCGCTGTTGGTCATGACGGTCACTTGAGTTGCGGACGGTGGGAGCGCGCATTACGCAGCGCACCATTGACCGGCCCGGAAAACGAAACGTGCCGCCTTTTAAGGGCGGCACGTGACACTATCTTATGCCCGGGGAAACCGGTGTCAATGCCGCCCGGAAAGCCCCGCGAAACGCAGAATCCGTAGTCTTGCGGTGCCGATTTTGCGGGTTTTCACCACGGAACATGTGGAAGCGAGTCGGCGGACTCTTGCGCGGGAGTCACGCCATATTGTAGCGTTTGGATTGTCAGATACGACATCTCGTGCAGTGGTTCTGATCTCTAAGTCCTCATGTACCGGCGTAAACGTTCGGGCGTTCTAGTCGCGCCCGGCGAGCCCTAAGGGATTCTGGCGGCACGGGTTTTTCAAGGCTTAAGCATTCGCTGCGAGGCGCCAGGATGGCAGGCCGACAGCGAGGGAAAGGGTGCAATGACGGTTTTGACCTGGTCCGATGATCGCGTCGAGCAGCTGAAAAAGCTCTGGGAGGCCGGACTTTCGGCCAGCCAGATCGCGGCTGAGCTCGGCAATGTGACCCGCAATGCCGTGATTGGCAAAGTGCACAGGCTCGGCCTGTCGGGCCGCGCCAAGAGCCCTTCATCGGCAGCGCCCCGGCCGCGCAAGGCGCGCCCCGCGCAGCATATGATGCGGGTGAGCCGTCCGATCTCGCGCGGCAACACGGCGCTGGCACAGGCCTTCGAGGTCGAAGTGGAGGCCGAACCGGTCACCTATGACAACGTGGTGCCGATGAGCCAGCGGCTGTCGCTGCTGGAGCTGAACGAGGCGACCTGCCACTGGCCTGTCGGCGATCCCTCGAGCCCGGATTTCTTCTTCTGCGGCGGCAAGGCGCTCTCCGGCCTGCCCTATTGCGCCCAGCACTCGCGCGTCGCGTATCAGCCCGCGTCGGATCGGCGGCGTGCACCGGTGAAGCCGGGGCCGCGCTGAGCTAGCGGATTTGGCTGACGGCAAGGACGGCGCCGTCACAGGATGACGCTTCCAGAAATTCAGTGTCGTCCCGGCCTACTGCGCAATAGCGCACCAGGCCGGGACGACACTGTGACTGTGATGTAGTGACAACTCGCTAGATCATCCCTGCACGCCTTGCGCCGGCTCCGCCTTGGCGAAGCGATCGTCCAGCGCGTAGCCGGCACCGCGGACGGTGCGGATCGGGTCCTGCTCGCGGCCGAGATTGAGCAGCTTGCGCAGGCGGCCGATATGGACGTCGACGGTGCGCTCGTCGATGTAGATGTCACGGCCCCAGACGCTGTCGAGCAGCTGCTCGCGCGAGAACACCCGCCCCGGATGCTCCAGGAAGAACTCCAGCAGGCGATATTCGGTCGGGCCGAGATCGATCGGCCGGCCCGAACGCGCCACGCGGCGCTTGTCGCGGTCGAGCTCGATGTCACCAAAGGCGAGCACGGTAGCTAGCCGCTCGGGGCTGGCGCGCCGCAGCAGGCCCTTCACGCGCGCCAAAAGCTCCGGCACCGAGAACGGCTTGACGATGTAATCGTCGGCGCCGGTCGCGAGACCTCGCACCCGCTCGCTCTCCTCGCCGCGCGCGGTGAGCATGATGATCGGGAGCTGCTTGGTGTCGGGACGGGTGCGAAGCCGCCGGCAGAGCTCGATGCCTGACAGGCCGGGCAGCATCCAGTCGAGCACGATCAGGTCCGGGATGTGCTCCTTGAGACGGGTGTCGGCGTCGTCGCCGCGCATGACCGTCTCGACGTCATAGCCGTCGCCCTCGAGGTTGTAGCGGAGAAGCTCGGTCAGGGCTTCCTCGTCCTCAACCACCATAATGCGTGCGCCCATCGCGTCGTCGCTCCTTACGTAATCAGGTGTTCGGTACCGTCGTGGCGAAGGTCGTCATATCGCCCTTCGGCCGCTTGTCGGTGATCGCCTGACCCTCGATCATGTAGAACACGGTCTCGGCGATGTTGGTGGCGTGGTCGCCGATCCGCTCGATATTCTTGGCGCAGAACATCAAATGGATGCAGAACGAGATGTTGCGCGGGTCCTCCATCATGTAGGTGAGGAGCTCGCGGAACAGCGAGGTGCAGATGGCGTCGACTTCCTCGTCGCCCTTCCACACTGCCATCGCCGCCGGCAGATCATGCGCGGCATAGGCATCCAGCACCGACTTGACCTGCTGCTGCACGAGGTCGGTCATGTGCTCGAGGCCGCGGAACAGCTTGAGCGGATGGAAATCCGTCTCCAGCGCCGCGACGCGCTTGCCCATGTTCTTGGCGAGGTCGCCGATGCGCTCGAGATCGGTTGCGACGCGCATGGCGCCGACGATTTCGCGCAGATCGACCGCCATCGGCTGACGCCGGGCGATGGTCAGCACGGCGCGCTCCTCGATCTTCTTCTGCAGCGCGTCGAGCTCGGTGTCGATGCTGACGACGCGCTGGCCGAGCGGGACGTCGCGGCGGATCAGCGCATCGACGGAATCGACGATCATGCGCTCGGCGATGCCGCCCATCTCGGCGACCAGGCGGGTGAGTTCCTGGAGGTCGGTATCGAAGGCCTTTGCGGTATGTTCAGAACCCATGTCCCGTCTCCTCAGCCGAACCGGCCGGTGATGTAATCCTGCGTGCGCCGGTCGGACGGCGACGTGAATATCTTGCTGGTGTCGTCGAACTCGATCAGCTCGCCGAGATACATGAAGGCGGTCTTGTCGGAGACGCGCGCCGCCTGCTGCATGTTGTGGGTGACGATCGCGATCGTGTAGTCCTCGGACAGCTCCTGGATCAGCTCCTCGACCTTGGCGGTCGAGATCGGGTCGAGCGCCGAGCAGGGCTCGTCGAACAGGATGACCTCGGGCCTCACCGCGACGGTGCGGGCGATGCAGAGGCGCTGCTGCTGGCCGCCGGAGAGCGACAGGCCGGAGGCGTTGAGCTTGTCCTTGACCTCGTTCCACAGCGCGCCGCCGCGCAGCGCCTTCTCGACGCGGCCGTCCATCTCGGACTTCGAGATCTTCTCGTAGAGCCGGATGCCGAACGCGATGTTCTCGTAGATCGTCATCGGGAACGGCGTCGGCTTCTGGAACACCATGCCGACGCGGGCGCGGAGCAAATTGAGGTCCAGCCTGGGGTCGAGCACGTTGGTCTGGTCGAGCATGAGCTGGCCGGTGGCGCGCTGGCCCGGATAGAGGTCGTACATCCGGTTGAAAATGCGCAGCAGGGTCGACTTGCCGCAGCCGGACGGGCCGATGAACGCCGTGACGCGGTTGGCGCCGAGCGTCAGGTTGATGTTCTTCAGCGCGTGGTGCTCGCCGTAATAGAAATTGAGGTTGCGAACAGTCACCTTGGCGGGCGCTTCCGGCAGCGGCTGCTGCGCGGCCAGGTGAGCATTCGAACTCACGGATACGGACATGTCGGTCATTTTGCGGTCCTCTCGGCGCTCAGGATGCGCGCGCCAATGTTCAGGGCAAGCACGGTCAGCGTGATCAGCAACGCGCCGCTCCAGGCCAGCTGCTTCCAATAGGCATAAGGGCTCTGCACGAAATTGTTGATGGTGACCGGAAGGTTCGCCATCGTCTTGGTCAGACTCAGGCTGTTGAACTGGTTCGACAGCGCGGTGAAAAGCAGCGGCGCGGTCTCGCCGGCGACGCGGGCCGTCGCCAGCATCACGCCGGTGATGAGGCCGGAACGTGCCGCGCGATAGGCGATGCGCTTGATCACCAGCGAGCGCGGCAGGCCGAGCGCGGAGGCCGCTTCGCGCAGCGCGTTGGGCACCAGCAGCAGCATGTCCTCGGTCGTGCGCAGCACCACCGGGATGACGATGACGGCGAGCGCCAGCGCGCCGGCGATCGCGGAGAAGCCGCGCATCGGCACGACCACCGCGCCGTAGATGAACAGGCCGATGATGATCGAGGGCGCCGAGAGCAGGATGTCGTTGATGAAGCGGATCACCGAGGTCAGCTTGTCGTTGCGGCCGTATTCGGCAAGATAGGTGCCGGCGAACATGCCGAGCGGCGCGCCGATGCCGACGCCGAGCACGGTCATGATGATCGAACCGACGATCGCGTTGCGCAGGCCACCTTCGGTCGAACCCGGAGGCGGAGTATCGGCGACGAAGAGCTCGAGATTGAGGCCGGCGAGGCCGTTGATGAGCAGTGTCATCAGGATCAGCGCGAGCCAGGTGACGCCGAAGACGGCTGCGGCAAAGCAGAGCCCGCGGATGACGATGTCCTTGCGGCGGCGGCGCGAATAGATCGGATTGATGGCCATGGCGTTACTTCCCCGCCTTCTTGTCGAGCCGCATCAGCATCAGCCGAGCGCCTGCGAGCACGAAGAACGTCAGCACGAACAGCAGGAGGCCGAGCAGGATCAGGCCGGACTGATGCAGGCCGTCGCTCTCGGCGAATTCGGATGCGATCGCCGCCGAGATTGTGGTGCCCGGGGCGAAGATCGACGACGAGATGCGGAACGAATTGCCGATGATGAAGGTCACCGCCATGGTCTCGCCGAGCGCGCGGCCCAGCGCCAGCATGATGCCGCCGATGACGCCGACGCGGGTGTAGGGGATCACCACGCTGCGGACGACTTCCCAGGTGGTGCAGCCGACGCCGTAGGCGGCTTCCTTCAGCACCGGAGGCACCGTCTTGAACACGTCGACCGAGATCGAGGTGATGAAGGGCAGCACCATGATGGCGAGGATCAGCGCCGCGTTGAACAGGCTGAGATAGGACGGGGGACCTGCGAAGATCGCGCCCAGCACGGGAACGCCGTCGAAGATCTTGATCATGAAGGGCTGGAACGTGTTGGCCAGGAACGGGCCGAGCACGAAGAAGCCCCACATGCCGTAGATGATCGAGGGGATGCCGGCGAGCAGCTCGATCGCCATGCCGATCGGGCGGCGCAGCCATTGCGGGCAGAGCTCGGTGAGGAAGATCGCAATGCCGAGACCGACCGGAATGGCGATCAGCATCGCGATGAAGGAGGTCACGAGCGTGCCGTAGATCGGCCCGAGCGCTCCGAGCACCGGCGGATCGGCGGACGGCGCCCAGCGCTGCGTCCACAGGAAGGAGAAGCCGTATTCCTTCATCGCCGGGAAGGCGCCGACGATCAGCGAAATGATGATGCCGCCGAGGATCAGAAGCACCGAGATCGCGGAGAGCCGCGTGATCCAGTAGAAAGTGACGTCGCCGAGCTTGAACGCGCTCAACGCCTTGGCGCGATCATACGGTCCGGCGGCATCAATTACATTGCTCTCGACAGCCATCTCAGCCACGCCGATCCCCTGTACCCATTTTATAGACGCTTGTTGCAGGTCGTGTTTTGCAGATCTTGTGGTTGGTCTTGCGCTCCGGATACGGCGCGATGCCGATCCGGAGCGGAAGTCTTTCGAGATCCCGGCGCGGTGTCCGGGACAGACGCGCTTAGCTCTTGATCTCGGCAGCCCAGGTCTTCTCGACCAGGGTCACGACGCCCTCGGGCATCGGGATGTAGTCGAGCTCTTCAGCCGCCTTGCCGCCGTTCTTGAAGGCCCAGCGGAAGAACTTGATGGCTTCCTGCGAGGCCGCCTTGTCGGTGGCGTCCTTGTGCATGAGGATGAAGGTCGCCGCCGTGATCGGCCAGGACTTCTCGCCGGGCTGGTCGGTCAGGATGACGTAGTAGCCGGGAGCCTTGGCCCAGTCGGCGTTGGAGGCGGCCGCCTGGAAGGCTTCGACGGTGGGCTGCACTGGCTTGCCGGCCTTGTTGACGAGCCCGGTATAGGTCAGCTTGTTCTGCTTGGCATAGGCGTACTCGACGTAACCGATCGAGTTCTTGGTCTGGCTGATGTTGCCCGACACGCCTTCGTTGCCCTTGGCGCCGACGCCGACCGGCCATTCGACCGCGGTGCCCTCACCCACCTTGCTCTTCCAGTCCGCGCTGGCCTTGGCGAGGTAGTTGGTGAAGTTGAAGGTGGTGCCCGAGCCGTCCGAGCGGCGGACCACGGTGATCGCGTCCGACGGCAGCTTCACGTTCGGGTTGAGCTTCTTGATCGCGGCGTCGTCCCACTTGGTGATCTTGCCGAGATAGATGCTGGCGAGGGTCTCGCCGTCGAACACCATCTCACCGGGCTTCACGCCCTCGATGTTGACGACGGGAACGATGGCGCCCATCACCATCGGCCACTGGACGAGGCCGTCCTTTTCGAGCTGCTCGGCCTTGAGCGGCGCATCGCTGGCACCGAAGGTCACGGTCTTGGCCTGGATCTGCTTGATGCCGCCGCCGGAACCGATCGACTGGTAGTTCAGACCGTTGCCGGTCTCCTTCTTGTAGGCGTCGGCCCACTTCGAATAGATCGGGAACGGGAACGTCGCACCGGCACCGGTGATGTCGGCAGCAAAGGCCGCCGTCGTCGATGCGGCGACCAAGCCGGCAGCGACGATCGTTTTGATGAAATTCATGGTGGTCTCCATACAGGGGAGCGAAGCGCCATCAGCGCCCGATCGCGCTCCCCGCACCGCCCCTTTAGGAGCGGACAGCTGAGCTTTTACGAAGGTTTCGTGACAGTCGGATGACAGGCCTAAGCGGCTGAAACTGCTGGGATTTAACTCAGCGTCGTGGATTTCCCCTGGGGAAAACAGGCGGTGAAAGTGGCGCCCTGTTTGGGCACGCTTTCGATCAGAAGCCGGCCGCGATGGCGGTTAACAATATGTTTCACCAGCGATAATCCGAGGCCGGTGCCGCCCTGCGAGCGGCTGTCGCCGACATCGACGCGATAGAAGCGCTCCGTCAGCCGCGGCAGGTGTTCCGGCGCGATGCCGGGGCCGAAATCCCGGACCAGAACCCGGATTTCCTGAGTTCCATCCGTGGCGGGGCTGGACGTCAGCGACACGATGACGCGACCACCGGAGGCGCCGTATTTGAGCGCGTTCTCGATCAAATTCTCGAACAGGCGGAGCAGCTCCTCGCGGTCGCCCGCGATCAGCACCGGACCCTCCGGCAGATGGGTCTCGACCTCGACCTGACGTTCCCGCGCCAGCGGCTCGAGCCCGTCGGCGACCTGGTAGATGATCGGCAGGAGGTCCACCAGGGTGTCGGGCCGCACATGGGCCGACAGTTCCACCCGCGACAGCGACAGCAGATCGTCGATCAGGCGCGCCATGCGGGTGGCCTGGTTGTGCATGATGCCGAGGAAGCGCTCGCGCGCCTTGGGGTCGTCCTTGGCCTGGCCCTGGAGCGTGTCGATGAAGCCCGACAGCGCGGCCAGCGGCGTGCGCAATTCGTGGCTGGCATTGGCGACGAAATCGGCCCGCATTTCCTCGACCCGGCGCAGCGGCGTCTGGTCGTGGAAGGTCATCAGCATGCATTTGTCGGCGCCGCCAAAGGTGGTCGGCACCGGCACCGGCGTGATGGTCAGCTCCATCCAGCGATCGACCGGGACATGGTCGAGATAGGTCGCGCGCCGCGGCTCGGTGCTCGCGATCGACTCGCGCAGAGCGGTGATGATCTCCGGCGAGCGCAGTGCGAACTGGGCGAGCTCGTTGCGGCGCAGCGCCGGTGCAAGCTGTGCAGCCGCGGCGTTGAGATGGATGACGCGGCCGGCGCGGTCGAGCAGCACCGCAGGATCGGGCATGCCGGCGACGACCGCGGCCACCGCCGCGCTCTCGACGGGGTTGACGCGGCGGGTGTCCTCGCGCGAGGCGGAATTATCGTGCAGCCGCCACGGGATCAGCGCTGCGGCCGCGATGCAGAGGAACACCGTCGCCGCCCGCATCACCGACAATTCGCCGAGCGAGACCACCACCGACAGCGCCAGCGCCGCGGCGATCAGGATGATGGTCGAGTGCCGCAGCCGGTCGGACCAGGGCCGGGCGGTGGGAGACGATGGGGCGTCGATCGCCATCGGGGCGGGCTTCTCCTGAGACTAATTGCGGCGGTCAGGCGCCGCTGTCGCTGCGCTCTCTCACATAGGCGGCTTCACGCGCGGGGCCGGGGTCGAGCTTGAGCGCGGCCTGCTGCAAGCGCTTGGATCGTGCGCCGATGATAACTTCGCGAAACGTCAGCAAGATTACAGATATGACGAAGGGGGACAGATAATACAGGACGCGGAACAGCAGCATGCCGCCCAGCAGCTCCTCGCGGTCCATCTGCCAGAGCCCCACCAGCATCGCGGCGTCGAACACGCCGAGGCCCCCGGGCGAATGGCTGGCAAAGCCGAGCAGGGTGGCCGAGACGAAGATCACCGCGACCACCACGAAGCCGAGATTGGGCTCGTCCGGGACCAGCACGTACATCGCGAGCGCGCAGAAGCCGAGATCGATGATGCCGATCGCGATCTGGAGCAGGGTCAGCGGGCCGCCCGGCAGCATCACGGTCCAGGGCCCGCGGCCAACCATCCGCGGCTGGGTCCAGACCCAGACCACGTAGGCGACCAGCCCGACGATGATCATCATCGCCAGCGTCCGGTTCAGCCAGGGCGGCAGCTGGTCGATCGCCGCGGCGGCCTCCGGATGATAGGAGATGCCGAGGCCCAGCACGGCGGCATTGCCGAGCCAGAAGGTCAGGCCGGCGAGGAAACAGATTTTTGCGACATCGATCGCGTTCAGGCCGTAGGCCGAATAGATGCGGTAGCGCACCGCGCCGCCGGTGAAGACGCTGGCGCCGACATTGTGGCCGATCGAATAGCTGGTGAAGGCCGCGAGCGCGTTGATGCGGTAGGGCACGTGGGCGTGGCCGATCGCGCGCACGGCGAACAAATCGTAGAAGGTCAGGGTGAAATAGCCGGCGGCGACGAACAGCCCCGCCATCGCGATCTGGCGCGGCTCGGTGCTCTTGATCGCCTCGATCACCTCGTTGGTGTCGATGCCGCGAAGCATGCGGTAGAGCACAAAGCAAGCGATGCCGATGACCGCGACGCTGATCACAACGCCAAGCTTATGCAGGATTTGCTTCTGGCGCAGAAACGTCATCGCCCTGCGTATGGCTTCCAGCATCTAGACCTCGAACAACGCTTCAGCGGCCAGGGTGGCCGGCGGACAGGCAGACGACGTACAGGCACTCAACGAACCCTCGCCGCCGGCTCCGGCATCGCGCATGCCCCCTACCTCTCCCCTAGCGCGTTTTCGCGCGGAGTGGAATTCGGCAATTCGAACAAAAACTCGTGCCTTCAGTATTTTAGGCAGGGTTGCGGGCTCCTGATGCACGGTTTGGCGCTTTCGACGGCAAGACTGACGCGAATCTCCATGGCAATCCTGCGCAGTCGCCATGAAGTTTTGATGATTTCGGCCGCACAATGTTCCGTCCCGGCTTAAGCCGATCTCAATCTATGGGCCGCGCCCCCCTGTTGAAAGAGGGGTGACCGGCGCGATCGTTCACGGTTTTCCGATGTGCCGAAGGGCCGCGCAGTTACACCCCTGACTCCCGCAGTCAGGGTGCACGGCAACATCACAGAGCGGCAGGCGGCGCGGTGCGCGAGACCACCCGGTCGCGCAGCCAGGCGCCGATGGTGCAGCCGACGAGGTAGCAGGCGAACATGACCAGGGCGAGGTCGAGCCAGTAGCCGAAGCGGCCGGGGACCACATGCGCGAACGAGGCCGCGACCAGGGCAGCCGCAAGCGCAGCGAGCCAGCGCGCAGTCACTTTCGAGGTGCCGTTGCCGCGCTGGACCACCGAGATCCAGCCCATGCAAAAGCCGAGCAGCAGCGAGCCGATCAACCAGCCCAGATGGAATGAGACGAGATAGGGCATCGTCACCTCACCAGAAATTCGATGCGGCGGTTCTGCGCCTTGGCGTCTTCGGTGTCGTTGCCGGCGACGGGCTGCGTGCTGCCATAGCCGACCGCGGTGAAGCGGTCGGCGGGCAGGCCGGCCTTGATCAGATGGTCGATCACCGCCTGCGCGCGCTTCTCCGAGAGAGCCTGATTGAAGGAATCCTCGCCGTCGGCATCGGTGTGCCCGGCGACCTCGATATTGGTGGCGGGGCATCGCAGCGCCGTCTCGATCAGATGATCGAGAATGCCGGCGGAATCCGGATCGATGTCGGCGCGCCTCGCCCCGAAGCGGATCTTGGCCTTGGCCAGAAGCTCCGAGAACAATTGCTGGCACACGGTGCCGTCGACCGGACCGGCCGCGGGTTTCACCGTGATTTCCGGCTTGTACTGCCAGTTTTTCGGGAAGTCCTTGCCGAGGCCTGCGCGGATGTCGTTGGCGGCACCTTCATAGAGCGCATCGCCCGACAGCTTCACCTCGCGATCGGAGACGACGAGCGTGCCGGTCGACAGCCGCGACAGCGCGCCCAACGCTGCGACCACGGCGGGGCTGAAGGCGCCGGGCGCGCCGATGCTGGCCTTGAGATTGTCGACGACCTTTTCGTTGAAGAATTTCCGCGACGCGCTGGTGGCGATGGCCGCGTGGACATTGTTGTCGGGAACATAACCGGTCAGCGTCACCGTCGCGGCCACCGGATCCTTGTAGGCCTGGAAGACGTAGGGCGGCGCCTTGACGTCGTTGGCGGCGATCGAAAAACCCTCGGGCAGGTTCTTGAGCGCCGCCGCAATCGCCTCGCGGCCGCCGAGATCGCGCGCCATGCCCGACAGATTGACCTTGGTATCCGTGATCGTGATCTTGCCGTCCTTGAGCTTGCCGATCTGGTCGAGCAGCAGCATCGCAGCCGCCTCGAACCGGGGCGGCGCGCCGCGCGCCAGGCCCATCTGATCGGCCACTTCGACCCCGCCGACCTCCTTGCGGGCCGCCTCGGTCAGGCGGCCCTTCATCGTCGGCAAGGGCGCGGAGCCTGACAGCGTCACCCGCACCACGTCGCGTTCGGCGTTCCAGACGAAGGGTTTTGCCTCGGCAACGAGGCGGGTCCTGTCGTCGACCAGGCGCACGCCGGGGACGGTCTCGACCGCCGCCACAGCGTCCCGACGCCCCTCCTCGGAAAACGCCTCCGCGGCCAGGCCGACGTCGCGGCCGTCCACCGCGATCCGGGTCTTGTCCAGAACGGTGTCCTTGAGGGCGGCCGAACTGCGGGCGGAAAGGTCCGCCTCGACCGGCAAGGTATTATTCCAGGCCGCAAATCCCCACATGACGGCCAGGGGGATCAACCCCGGCCACCATTTGCTGGCCCACCTGAAAAGCTTCTGCATTCGACGACCCGAACTCTGGAACCGGAGACAAAACAAACCCTTGGCGGGCTGTCAAACCGGAAATGGTGCCCTTCCGGAAGCCATGCATGGACAATTGGAATAACTTTTTCTTCAAGGGTGTCACCCTAAGTTGAGGGTGGAATGCCGGGGGTCGGCCAGGCGGTCATGAAACAACTGCGTAACAACGTCATCCGCGCCGGGCTGGGAGCACTCTATTTCAGCGGGGCGCACCACCTGCTGCGCCCGCTTTTGTCGGGCGTCGGCGCTATTTTCATGCTGCACCACGTGCGGCCGGCCCGCGACGTCCCGTTCCAGCCGAATCGGCATCTCGAAGTCACTCCCGAATTTCTGCGTGCAGCCCTGAGCCATTTGCGCTCGCGCGAGATCGACATCGTCAGCATGGACGAGCTGCATGAGCGGCTGGTGCGAGGCCGGTTCGACCGCCGCTTCGCCGCCTTCACGCTCGACGACGGCTATCGCGACAATCGCGACTTTGCCCTGCCGGTGTTGCGCGAATTTGACGCGCCTCTGGCGGTCTATGTCGCCAGCGATTTCGCAGAAGGCACGGGACGGCTGTGGTGGGAGGCGCTGGAGGCCGTGATCGCAAAGGCCGACCAGATCGAAGTGCAGGTCGGCAACGCCGCGCTGCGGCTCGATGCGACGACGCCAGCCGCAAAGCAGACGGCCTTCGACCGCCTGCACGACTGGTTGCGCGCATTGCCGGGCGAGCATGATCTCAAGCGCGAGATCGAGGCGCTGTGCACGAAGTACGGCGTCGACATCGCCGCGCTGTGCCGCAGAATGTGTCTGTCCTGGGACGAGGTGAAGACATTCGCCGCCGATCCCCTGGTCACGATCGGCGCCCATAGCGTCAGTCATTGCAATCTCGCAAAGCAGACGGAAGAGATCGCCACGCAGGAGATGGCCGTGAGCCGCGCGCGGATCGAGCAGGCGCTCGGCCGCAAGGTCCAGCATTTTGCCTATCCCTATGGCGATCGCGAGGCGGCGGGCGCGCGCGAATTCGTCCTTGCGTCGGCCGCCGGTTTCAAGACCGCGGTGACGACACGCCCCGGCATGCTGTTCGCCGAGAGCGCCGGCCACATGACGGCGCTGCCACGCGTCTCGCTCAACGGCAATTACCAGGACGCGCGGATTCTCCCGGTGCTGACCTCGGGCGCCGCGACGGCGATGTGGAACGGCTTTCGCAGGATTGCGGCGGCTTGATCCGTCCGCACACTTCGCCCTCATCCTGAGGAGCGCTCCAAAGGAGCGCGTCTCGAAGGATGGCCGCCCGCATCCTTCGAGACGCGCGCAAGCGCGCGCTCCTCAGGATGAGGCGGAACTGACGACGGTTTCTTGACTCCCCTCCCCGCCCCGCTCACAACCAGCGGCAAACCAAGGGAGGCACCATGTTCAACGATCTGTTCTCGCTCAAAGGCCGCGTCGCGCTGGTGACCGGCGGCTCGCGCGGCATCGGCAAGATGATCGCGGCGGGATTTCTCAGCGCCGGCGCTGCGAAGGTCTACATCACCGCGCGCAAGGCCGGACCGTGCGAAGCGACCGCGAACGAGCTTACCGCGCAATATGACGGCGAGTGCGTCGCACTGCCGATCGACATCTCGACGCTCGCCGGCACTGAATTGCTGGCGAGTGAATTTGGGAAGCGCGAGCCAAAGCTCGACATCCTCGTCAACAATGCGGGCGCGGCCTGGGGCGCGGAGTTCGACGAATTTCCGGAGAGCGGCTGGGACAAGGTGATGAACCTCAACGTCAAGGCGCCGTTCTTCCTGACCAAGGCGCTGGCGCCCACGCTGCGCGCATCCGCGAGCGCGGAGCGGCCGGCGAAGGTGATCAACATCGCCTCGATCGACGGCATCTTCGTCAATCCGGGCGAGACCTATTCCTATGCGGCGAGCAAGGCGGGGCTGATCCATTTGACACGGCGCATGGCGGTGAAGCTCATTCCAGACCACATCGTGGTCACCGCGATCGCGCCCGGCCCGTTCAAATCCGACATGAACCGCGCCGCCCGCGATCATGCCGATGAGGTCTCAACGCGCGTTCCCGCCGGCCGCATCGGCACCGACGAGGACATGGCGGGCGCCGCGATCTACCTCGCTTCGCGCGCGGGAGATTACGTGGTGGGCGCGACCATCGCGGTCGATGGCGGCATCGTTTACGCGAATGCGGGGATCAAGGGGAGCGGGTGGGATAGCTGAGGCTGACTGCGAGCGCGGCGCGCCCTCGCCTCACACTCCGGCGTCGTCCCGGCCTAGTGCGCAATTGCGCACGGGGGGCCGGGACGACAGGGAAAGTGAGGCGCGGTCGTCGCGCCTCGCGAGCCTCTACGATTCGATCTTCACGTACTCGAAATCGCCCGGCTTGTTGTCGATGCCGACTTTCGGCGGCGAGATCCAGGAGGCGAACTCGCCGGTCTCGGTCACCGGCTGCATCAGCGAGGTGATGAAGTCGCCGTCGGCGGTCGAGGGCAGCCATTCGTCCTTGCGCTTCGCCCAATTGGCATCGTCGATCAGGAGACCGTCGGGTGTCGCGTGGATGCCCTTGAACTCGCCGATATGGCGGTGGAAGGCGACGTTGGGCAGCTTGAGCTGGAACTGATAGCCCGCGGTCGAGATCACCTTGTTCCAGCGCAGCATGCCCTTGACGCAATCCTGGCTGTAATCGTCGCGCAGGCGCATATTGAGCGCGGTCAGCGCCGGCTCGTCGACCAGCTTGATCTCGCCGTCGACGAACTTCAGCACCGGATAGGTCGCGTTCTTGAGCTGGTGATCATCCTCGATCTGGGTCTCGTGATAGCGGCCCTTGATGCCGGTGTTGAAGGCGTTGGCCGCGTTGGTCGAGACCTCCGAGCCGAAGAGATCGAGCGACAGCGTATAGTGCAGGTTCAGCTTCTTCTGGATCGTCGGCAGATCGATCACGCCGAGCGCGCGGACCTTCGCGATGTCGGTGGGATCGGTGATGCCGGCTTCGCGCATCGCATCGCAGGTGCGCTGCACGACGCGGGTGATCCCGGTCTCGCCGACGAACATGTGGTGCGCTTCCTCGGTCAGCATGAAGCGGCAGGTGCGCGACAAGGGATCGAAACCGGACTGCGCCAGCGAGTGCAGCTGCATCTTGCCGTCGCGGTCGGTGAAGTAGGTGAACATGAAGAAGGACAGCCAGTCCGGTGTCGCCTCGTTGAAGGCACCCAGCATGCGTGGGCTGTCCGCGTCGCCCGAGCGGCGGCGCAACAAATCATCGGCCTCCTCGCGGCCGTCACGGCCGAAATATTTCTGGAGCAGATAGACCATCGCCCAGAGGTGGCGGCCTTCCTCGACATTGACCTGGAAGAGATTGCGCATGTCATAGAGCGAGGGCGCGGTCTTGCCGAGGTGGCGCTGCTGCTCGACGGAAGCCGGCTCGGTGTCGCCCTGGATCACGATCAGGCGGCGCAACATGGCGCGATACTCGCCCGGGACTTCCTGCCAGGCCGGCTCGCCAAAATGCTCGCCGAACGGCACGACGCGGTTTTCTTCCTGGGGAGCAAGGAGGATGCCCCAGCGATAGTCGGGCATGCGGACATAGTCGAACTTGGCCCAGCCGCGCGGATCGACGGAGTAGGCGGTGCGCAGATACACCAGCGATTCCTGGAAACCTTCCGGCCCCATGTCTTTCCACCAGTCCATGTAGCCGGGATGCCAGCCTTCCAGCGCCTTCAGCACCTGGCGGTCTTCGGCGAGATTGACGTTGTTCGGAATCTTGGTCGAGTAGTCGACGTTCATGATGTTCAGGCTCATGGCCGTGCTCCTTGCGATTTCTTGTCCCGGACGCAGTGCGGCGCGAAGTGCTGCACTGCTGAGCCGGGACCTATTGCTCGGTCTGTGTGGGTCCCGGTTCTGCGTCGCATCACTTCGTGCTGCGCCGCGCCCGGGACACAAAAAGTTAAACCCGCGTCATATCGAATTTCGGCTTCTGGCCGCTGCCGTAGCGGCGCAGCGCGCCTTCCTCGCCGACCGCGTTCGGGCGCTGGAAGATCCAGTTCTGCCAGGCGGTGAGACGCGAGAAGATCTTTGATTCCATCGTCTCGGGACCGACGAAGCGCAGGCTCGCTTCCATGCCGGTGAGGCTGTCGGGAGAGAAGCTGGCACGCTCCTCCAGGAACACGCGGACCTCGTCATCCCAGTCGATGTCGTCGAGCGCGAAGGTGACGAGGCCGAGTTCTTCCGCCTGCTCGGCGTCGAGCGCGGTGCCCATGGTGGCTTCCGCGCGTTCGACATCGGACGGATCGGCCTGGAAGCGCGACTGAAGCCGCGTCAGGCCATGGCTCATCGGATACGGGCCAAAGTTCATGGCGGAGAGTTCGATCGACGGCGGCGGACGGTTGTCGCCCTGGCGCGTGCCGATCAGCATGTAGGAGCGATCGGCGGCGAAGACGAGCTCGGCGAGCGTGCCGGCGAAGCAGGAGCCGGGCTCGACCAGCGTCACCAGCGTGCGCGAGGTGACGTCGATGCGCTTGAGCACACGCTTCCAATAGTGCCTGATCTCGTTGACCAGCCAATGCGCCTTGTTGGTTTCGAGGAAGGCATCGGATGCCAGCACATGGGCGCGGTCGCCATGGCTCTTGAACACCAGCATCGCGATCTCGAGCTCGTTGATGCGCAGATGCAGGATCGCGTCATCGATCTCGCGGGCGACCTGGAGCGGCCAGAACGAAGCGCCCTGCGCCATCATGCCATCGATATCGGCGGGCGGTGCCGTCTCCGGCGCCTTGATCGAGATCGTGGCGATGCGCGCGGCGCGGTCGATATCGACGGTGACGAAGCCGTAACGCAGGCTGGTCTCGTCGATGACACGCTTGAGCGGCGTGAGCGCGATGCCCTTGCCGCTTCCGTTGCGCTTCGACGCAGCCGCAAACTCCTTGGCGCGCTCGGCGACCTTGCCTTCAAGCTTGCTGTTCGGCGCGATCTCGTCGACGAGGCGCCATTGCACGGCGCGCTTGCCCTTCACGCCTTCCTCGATGGTGCAGAAGAAATCGGCATGGTCGCGGCGCACCTTGCGCTTGTCGACGACGCGGGTGAGGCCGCCGGTGCCCGGCAGCACCGCGAGCAGCGGCACTTCGGGCAGCGCCACTGCAGACGCGCCGTCGTCGGCGAGGATGATGTGGTCGGTCGCGAGCGCAAGCTCATAGCCGCCGCCGGCGGCCGAGCCGTTCACGACGGTGATGAAGCGCTGGCCGGAATTTTCCGACGAGTCTTCCATGCCGTTGCGGGTCTCGTTGGTGAATTTGCAGAAGTTGACCTTGTGGGCGTGGGTCGAACCCGCGAGCATGCGGATGTTGGCGCCGGCGCAGAACACGCGGTTCTTGGCCGAGCGCATCACCACGACCTTGACCTCGGGATGCTCGAAGCGCAGGCGCTGGACCACGTCGGCAAGCTCGATATCGACGCCGAGATCGTACGAGTTCAGCTTGAGCAGATAGCCTTCGAACAGGCCGCCATTCTCGTCGACATCCATGGTCAAGGTCGCGACGTCACCGTCGACAGCGAGCTTCCAGTGCCGGTAGCGGGACGGCTCGGTCTGGAAATCGATGAATGTCGCGCCGCCTGCGAGGCGCCGATCTTCCCCGGCCATGGGCCACCCTTGAGCTGTTTATGCGTTCTGGCTTATCGTTATATGCACAATAATGCATATTTTGGAGGATGTCTAGGTTTTAACGCTCCGTCTATGCACTTTGTTTCATGATCACGCGGCGCGGCCCTGAAGTCCCTGATCATCGCGGAGGGCTGCTTCTGCAAATTGCTCAATCGCCTTAAGCGTCGGCCCCGGCGCTTCACGATGCGGGGAATGCCCCGCGCCGGAAATGACTTTCGGATCAATCGGGCAATAACACTCGTCCTGCGCAATTTCGACTTGGCGCAGTGTCCCATACTGGTCATCCACGCCTTGCAGGATCGTGATGGGAACGCGGATGTAGGCCAGATATTCGGAAATGTCCCAGTCGCGGAATCTCGGATCGAGCCAGGCGCCGTTCCAGCCATGGAAGGCGTTGTCGACGTCCTTGTGCCAGCGCGCGAGCTTTGTCCTGAGATCGGTGGTCTCGAAGGCAGTCTTGATCGCGGCGATGGATTTGACCGAGACGTCCTCGACGATGAAATGCGGCGCGATCAGCACGAGGCCGCTCAGGCGATGATCCTGATGTGCCCCGGCATAGATCGTCGCGATCGAGGCACCGTCGGAATGGCCGAGCAGGAGGCCGCGCTTGAAGCCGATCGCATCGAGAATTTTCGGCAGCACGTCCAGCGCCTCGCGCTGCATGTAGTCGAGCGGCCGCGGCATTGTCGCCGGGCTCGACTGGCCATAGCCCGCACGCGAATAGACGAAGATGCCGGCTGAGGTGGCCTCGCGAAGCTTTTCCGGAAAGTCGCCCCAGAGCCCGACGGAGCCGAGGCCTTCATGCAGCATGACGATGGTGGGCGCGTCGGCGGATTCGGGCGCGAGCCATTTGTATTCGAGACTGGCGTTGCCGATGCCGAGGAAGCCTGTGGGGGTGAGGTCGGTCATGCTGTGTCGCCCTATTCTTCCGTCTTATCCAACGTGGAACGCATCGCGCGCCATTCGCTCAGTCGTTCCCTCTCCCTTGTTGGGGAGGGAGCGCAGTGGAGTTCGCAGCAACAGCGTTGGTCACACTCGGCACCCACGCGCTCAATTCGCACCTTCGCGCAGCTTGAACCGCTGGATCTTTCCCGTCGCGGTCTTCGGCAAGGACTCCACAACGTCGATCCAGCGCGGATATTTCCATGGGCCGATCTTCTGCTTGACGTGGTCCTTGAGCATCTCCTGAAGGTTGCTCGTGGTGGCGCCTGGGCGCAGCACGACAAAGGCCTTCGGCTTCAACAGGCCTTCCGGATCGGCCTCGGGCACGACGGCGGCTTCCAGCACGGCTGGATGCGTGATCAGCGCGCTCTCGACCTCGAACGGCGACACCCAGATGCCGGAGACCTTGAACATGTCGTCGGCGCGGCCGCAGAAGGTGTAGCGGCCCTCGGCATCCCGAATATATTTGTCCCCGGTGCGGGTCCACGGGCCCTCGAACGTGCGGCGGCTCTTGTGGCGCTGGTTCCAGTAGCCCTCGCCGGCGGAGGGTGCATCGACCAGCAGTTCGCCGACCTCGCCGTCGGCCACGGCCTCACCGGCTTCGTTGACGAGCCGAACCGCGTAGCCCGGCACCGGCTTGCCGCACGAGCCGTATTTGATGTCGCCCGGCGCATTCGACAGGAAGATGTGCAACAGCTCGGTCGAACCGACGCCGTCGAGAATGTCGACGTTGAAGCGCGCCTTCCAGCTGTTGCCGACCGATTCCGGCAGCGCCTCGCCGGCCGAGGTGCAGATGCGCAAGGACGTGCCGCCGCGCTCGGCCTTCCTCGCCTCGTCGTTTAGCATCGCGGCGAACAGCGTCGGCACGCCGTAGAAGATCGAGGGATTGTACTTGTTCATCAGGTCGAACATGCGTGCCGGCGTCGGGCGCTCGCTGTTCAGGATTGTGGTGGCGCCGACCGACATCGGGAAGGTCAGCGCATTGCCGAGGCCATAGGCGAAGAACAGCTTTGCCGCGGAGAGACCGACGTCGTTCTCGCGGATGCCGAGCACCTGGCTCGCATAAGTGTCGGCCGTCGCCTGCAAATTCGAATGGATGTGGCGCACGCCCTTGGGCATGCCGGTCGAACCCGACGAATACAGCCAGAACGCCGGTTCATCCGGATGCGTCGCCGCGGTCGTGAACTGATCGCTCTCGCGCGCGAGTTCTTCGGCGAGCTGCTTGTGGCCGTTCGCCTTGGCTCCGGACACCACGACGTGCTCGATATCCGGCATGCGGTCGACGACGTCCTTGATAACGGGATAGAGCGCTTCGGAGACGAACAGCACGCGCGCGCGGCAGTCGGCGAGGATGTAGGCGTACTGGTCCGAGGTCAGCAGCGTGTTGAGCGGCACCGGCACGATGCCGGCACGGATCGCACCCAGGAACACGATCGGGAAATCGACCGTATCCGGCATGATCATCGCCACGCGCTCTTCGCGGCGGACACCGAGGCGGCGCAGCATGTTGGCGGCGCGCCGCGTCTCACGCTGGAGCTCGCCATAGGTGAGCCGGGAGACGGTGTCGTCGAACACCAGCTTGTTGCCGCGGCCCTCCTCGACGTTACGGTCGAGCAGCCAGGTCACCGCGTTATAGGATCCCTCGACCACGGACGTCTCCCCTGATTTTAGAATTATAATTCATAGAAAGACACTGCGGCAGCTTGCTGTCAATGCCAGCAGGCATTATGTTTCATTAAACCGCGCCGCAGGACCTTCTTAAAAGAAGACATCCGCTCAAGAAGGCTCATGACCGACAGTCCCGACGCCGAATCCCGATTTCTCGAACAGCTCGGCCAGCGCGTGCGCACCATGCGCGCGCTGCGCGGCATGTCGCGCAAAGTGCTCGCCAAGGTATCGGGAATTTCGGAGCGCTACATCGCGCAGCTCGAGAGCGGCAAGGGCAACGTCTCCATCGTGCTGTTGCGCCGCGTCTCGGTCGCGATGGGCGCGCATCTGGAAGACCTGCTGCCCTCCGCCGATCCGACCCCGGACTGGCAGATGTTTCGCGATCTCCTGCGCAAGGCGACGCCGGCGCAGATCGCGCAGGCCAAGGATCTGCTCGCCGGCGGCAGCGCCTCGGCGCCGCGGCGCGCGCCGTTCTGCGGCATCGCGCTGATCGGCCTGCGCGGCGCCGGCAAATCCACGCTCGGCAAGGTGTTGGCGAAGAAGGTCGGCTGGAGCTTCGTCGAGCTCAACAAGGAGGTCGAGCAGCAGAACGGGCTCTCGGTCGCCGAGATCATCGCGCTCTACGGCCAGGAAGGCTTTCGCCGCATGGAGCAGGCGGCGCTGCAACAGTTGCTCGCGCGCAATGAGCTGATGGTGCTGGCGACCGGCGGCGGCATCGTCTCGGAGCCTCTGACCTTCGACCAGATCCTGTCGTCGTTCTACACGATCTGGCTGAAGGCCGAGCCCGAGGAGCACATGGCCCGCGTCCGCCGCCAAGGCGATCTGCGGCCGATGGCCGATGACCGCTCCGCAATGGCCGAGCTGCGCAACATTCTGCTTAGCCGCGAGCCGCTGTATGCGCGCGCGACGGCGGTGGTGGACACGGCGGGACTTTCCGTCGACGCCGCCGCGGCGCGCCTGATCGATGCGGTACGCCCCGTGCTGCAGAACGAAGCGCGCAGCTTTGGGCTGCGCAGCGTGGCGCTGTAGGCCGGGGCGCGGCATGACCGAGAGCGGCGTTACGGTTTCCATGTTCGAGCGGATCGGCGGCAGTGCCACGATCGATCGGCTGGTCGATCGCTTCTACGAGCGGATGGATACCCTGCCGGAGGCACAGGTCATCCGCGCCATGCACGCCGCCGATCTCGGCCTGATCAGGGACGTGCTGAAGCGCTATCTCACCGAATGGACCGGCGGCCCGAAACTCTATTCGGTCGAGAAGGGCCATCCACGGCTGCGCCAGCGCCATATCGGCTTTGCCATCGGCGATGCCGAGCGCGACGCCTGGATGCTCTGCATGCGCGGCGCGCTGGAGGAAAGTGTTGCGGACGCTGCGGCGCGGGAGGACCTCGATCGCGCCCTGTCGGGTCTCGCCGACTGGATGCGCAACCGGTAGCCAAGCTACAACAGCTGCGAGCCCACGGAGTCCGCACCCTCACGCAACAACGGCAAAAATCGCTCGATCAATTCCTGCGCCGGCACGCGGTCGACATGGGCGCCCATGTTGATGGCGGCGACAATGACGCCGTCGTAGCGGCGCACCGGGATCGAGATCGAGCGGAAATGCGGCTCGGCCTCGCGATCGACCAACGCATAGCCTTGCGCGCGGTCGGCAGCGATGCGCGCGAGCAAGGCCTTGGGATCGGTTACCGTCTGCGGCGTCAGCGCCTCGCGCGTCATCGCCTTCAGGCGCGAAGCAAGATCGGCATCGTCGAGCTGGCCGAGCATGGCGCGGCCGACCGAGGTGCAGAACGCCGGCAGGCGGTAACCGATCTCGAGGCCGCCGGAAAACATCCGCGCCGGACTGCTGCGCGCGATGAACACGACCTCATCGCCGTCGAGGACCGCGAGCGAGCAGATTTCGTTGGCCGCGGTCGCGACGCGATCGAGCACCGGTTGCAGGACCGTGACGAGCTGGCTGGACCGCAGATACGACGCGGCCAGTGTCAGCACATGCGGCGTCAGCGAAAACAGCTTGCCGTCGCCGGCGACGAACCCGCCGCGCTGGAGCGTGAACAGCATGCGGCGCGCGGTGGCGCGCGGAAGCTCGGCGGCGCGGGCGAGATCGCTCAGCGTCATCGGGCCGGCCGTGGTGCCGAAGCATTGCAGCAGGCGCAGCCCGCGATCGAGGCTCTCGACGAAATCCGTCGCGCGTTCGTCGCTCTCGCTTCGCTTCAGTTTTGGCATGGTGTCGGGATTGTCCTGCAAAATAGTGCTTGCTGCCGGATCGGGTCATGTCATAATTCGCCCATTCGTTCAATAGGCGAACAAACCTCACCCAAAAGGATGCCCTCGCCATGATGAGCCAGGAGCAGAACGACCTGATTACCCGCACCGGGCCGAAGGACCCCTGCGGAAAGCTGATGCGGAGCTACTGGCAGCCGGCGGCGCTGGTGGATGAGCTCGAAGGCGATCGTCCGATCCGCCCCGTCAAGCTGCTCGGCGAAAATCTGGTGCTGTTCCGCGACGAGCGAGGGCGCTACGGCCTGATCGATCGCCACTGCGCCCATCGCGGCGCCGACCTCGCCTTTGGACGGCTCGAACATGGCGGCCTGCGCTGCGCCTTCCATGGCTGGCTGTTCGACGCCACCGGCCAGTGCATCGAGACGCCGGCCGAGCCGAAGGATTCCAAACTCTGCCAGAACGTCCGCCAGCGCTCCTATCCCGTGGTGGAGAAGAGCGGCATCCTCTGGGCTTATCTCGGCGAAGGTGAGCCGCCGGCATTCCCCGAGCTCGACTGCTTCGTCGCGCCCGGCACGCATATTTTCGCGTTCAAGGGCCACATGGCCTGCAACTGGCTGCAGGCGCTGGAGGTCGGCATCGATCCCGCGCACGCCTCCTATCTGCATCGCTTCTTCGAGGACGAGGACACCTCGACCGCGTACGGAAAGCAGTTCCGCGGCGCGTCCGCCGGCAGCGACCTGCCGATGACCAAGATCCTGCGCGAATACGATCGCCCGATCATCAATGTCGAGCACACCGAATACGGGTTGCGGCTGATCGCGCTGCGCGAGATCGACGAGGAGCGCACCCATGTGCGCGTCACCAACCAGCTCTTCCCGCACGGCTTCGTCATCCCCATGAGCACGGAGATGACGATCACGCAGTGGCACGTGCCGGTCGACGACGAGAACTGCTACTGGTACGCGATCTTCACCAGCTATGCGAACCCGGTCGACAAACAGAAGATGCGCGACCAGCGGCTCGAGCTCTATGAGCTGCCCGACTACAAATCGCGCAAGAACAAGACCAACGATTACGGTTTCGATCCGCACGAGCAGCAGACCGCGACCTATACCGGCATGGGCAGCGACATCAACGTCCACGACCAGTGGGCGGTGGAGTCGATGGGCGCGATCCAGGACCGCACCAGCGAGCATCTCGGCACCAGCGACAAGGCGATCGTGCAATATCGCCGCCTGCTGCGGCAGGAGATCGAGAAGGTCGGCGGCGGCGAGAAGCCGATGCTGTTTCTCGACGAGGCCAACGCACGCAGCATCCAGGGACCGGCGACCATGGACGGCATCGGGCCGACGCGGGGCTGGGAGACCTATTGGATGGAAGTCGACGTCAAGCGCCGCCGCGGTGCGCCTTGGGCGGCACCGGTGCCGAAGGAGATCGCGGACAACGTGCACCGGCTGACGGCGGCGGAGTGAGGGTGACGCTTCCGACCAGCGAGGCGCGGCGGCGGCTCCACATTCTTCGTTGTCATGCCCCGCGAAAGCGGGGCATCCAGTACGCCGCGGCCTCTCGTGGACACACGGCCGTCTCTGGAATACTGGATCGTCCGCTTTCGCGGACCATGGCAGCGAGGGTTATACTCCTACCGGGCGAGAAGGAACGTTCAAAGTGAGTTTCGTCGCGCGTCATGCGCTGTGGTCCGATGAGCAGAAGGACGCCGCAACACGGCTGCGCCGTCTCGTCGAGGAGAAGAACCTCGAGGTCATCCGCCTCGCTTTCCCCGACCAGCACGGCATCTTGCGCGGCAAGACCATCATCGCGTCCGAGGCGATTGCCTCGCTGGAAAGCGGCTGCTCCATCACCACCACCCTGCTCGCCAAGGACACCTCGCACCGCACGGTGTTTCCGGTGTTCACATCAGGCGGCGGTTTTGGCATGAAGGAGATGGAGGGCGCGGCCGACGTACTGATGGTCGCCGATCCCACCACGTTTCGCGTGCTGCCATGGGCACCGGCCACGGGCTGGGTTCTCTGCGACCTCTATTTCAATGACGGCCGTCCCGTGCCCTTCGCGACGCGCGGTCTCTATCGCAAGGTGCTCGACGAGCTCGCAAGCCGCGGCCACGATTTCGTCGCGGGGCTCGAGGTCGAATTCCACATCTTCAAGCTCGACGATCCGCATATGCGCCCCGAGGATGCGGGACAGCCCGGCACGCCGCCGTCGGTGAGCCTGCTCAGCCACGGCTACCAATACCTCACCGAGCAGCGCTTCGATCAGATGGAGCCGGTGCTGGAGATTTTGCGCCGTGACATCGTCGCGCTCGGCCTTCCCCTGCGCTCGGTCGAGGTCGAGTTCGGGCCGAGCCAGTGCGAATTCACCTTCGCGCCGAAGAAGGGGATGGAGCCCGCCGACAACATGGTGCTGTTTCGTAGCGCCGTGAAGCAGATCGCGCACCGCCACGGCTATCACGCCACCTTCATGTGCCGGCCAAAACTGCCGAACCTTTTCGCGAGCGGCTGGCACCTGCATCAGTCGATCGTGTCGCGCGCGAGCGGCGAGAATCAGTTCATGGCGAAAGACGGCGGCGAGCCGCTCAGCGCCTTCGGCCGCGCGTATCTTGCCGGCCTGCTCGACCACGCCCGCGCCTCGACATTGTTCACCACCCCGACCATCAACGGTTACAAGCGGTACCGCTCCTATTCGCTGGCGCCGGATCGCGCGATCTGGGGCCGCGACAATCGCGGCGTGATGATCCGCGTGCTCGGGGCTGCCGGCGATGCCGCCACGCGCCTGGAAAACCGCATCGGCGAGCCCGCCGCCAATCCCTATCTCTACATGGCCTCGCAGATTCTCTCGGGCCTCGACGGCGTCGACCGCAAGCTCGATCCCGGCCCGTCGGCCGACACGCCCTACGAGACCAAGGCGCCGCTATTGCCGAAATCCCTGCGCGACGCGGTCAGCGCGCTGAAGGACGATCCGTTCTTCCGCGAGAAGCTGGGGGCGGAGTTCGTCGACTATTACGCCCACATCAAGAACGCCGAGATCGACCGCTTCCTGGCGGAGGTGACGGATTGGGAGCATCGCGAATATTTCGAGGTGTTTTGACGCCCTCCTCCCTCGGAGGCGGAGCCGCCGCGGCTCAATGCTCACACCCCCGTGAGGTGACTTCGTCCCACCTATTCCGACGACATCACATCGCGGGCCGACGAAACCATTTTCCGCACGTCCCGAAAACCGCCGGAAAAACACCGGGGTTAACCTGCTCCTGTGATCAACAGTGGAGTTCGGTCATGTGGGGTCAATTGTTCAGCCTGATCTATCGCCTGTCCTGCCGGACCACTCTGACCGAGATCGGCGCGCATCGGCTTACGCGGTGATTGGGCCGGTCGGGCGCTAATAGGTAAGACGGTTTGACCAGATGACGGGGATTTCATGCGCAAGCTGATCCTGATCGCTTCGATCTCGCTGTTCGCAGCACAAGCCCATGCCGGTGGTCCGCGCAGTCTGAGCCTCGCGGCGACCAACGCAAACCAACCGGCCGCCGGGCAACCGGCCTCGCCCACAGCCGCACCGCAGACGACGCAGGCCCCGGCGGCAACGCAGCCGGCGAATGTCCAGACGGCGACCACCGCCCCGACTTCAACGCCTCCGGCGGCGGCCGCCACGACAACCGCGACCCCTCCGGCCGCAACTCAGTCCACTGGTGCACCGGTTGCCAGCACGACAGATGTCGCCAAAACGAAACGTCGCCAGCCTTCCACCGAGGCGCGCGTGATCCGCGAGCTGCATCGGCATGGGATTTACTGGTGATTGCCCCGATGTCGTCCTGGCGAAAGCCAGGACCCATTACCCCAAGAAGGGGTTTGGCGAAGACCGTTGTTCGGTACTGATACTGCCCAAAATAGGTAGACCTCGCGGTATGGGTCCTGGCCCCCGTGCGCAATTGCGCACTAGGCCAGGACGACACCGAGTGGGCGGCGCGAGCATCCCGCCCCTAATCGTATCGTCAAATCCCCAGATATTTGTGCTGCAGATCCGGCTCGGCCATCAGCTCGTCCGAGGTGCCGCTCCACACCGTCTTGCCGCGCTCGATGATGGTGTGGCGGTCGCAGATGCGGGCGAGGTGGTCGACGTTCTTGTCGACGACCAGGATCGACTGTCCTCGGCTCTTGAGCAGCGACAGGCAGGTCCATATTTCTTCGCGGATCAGCGGCGCGAGGCCTTCGGTCGCTTCATCCAGGATCAGGAGCTTCGGGTTGGTCATCAGGGCGCGCCCGATGGCAAGCATCTGCTGCTCGCCGCCGGAGAGCTGGTTGCCCATGTTGGCGGCGCGCTCGGCGAGGCGCGGAAACATCCCGTAGATCGCAGCCAGCGTCCAGGGATTGGCGCTGCCGAAGCGATCGGCGGCGGCCGCAACCAGGTTTTCGCGCACGGTGAGGTTCGGGAAGATCTGCCGCCCCTCCGGGACGAGGCCGACGCCCAGCTTTGCGATTCGGTAGGACGGCTGCGTCCGCACCTCGGTGCCCGCAAAGCGGATGCTGCCGGCGCGCGCCGGGGTTAGGCCCATGATGGAGCGGATGGTCGTGGTCTTGCCCATGCCGTTGCGGCCCATCAACGAGACCATCTCGCCTGATTTGATCGACAGCGACAGCCCGAACAGCACCTGGGACAGGCCGTAGCAGGTCTCGATGCCGTCGACCTCGAGCAGCGTGTCGGCCACCACTTTTTCAGCCATGGTGCGTCACCACATGCGCCTCGCCGAGATAGGCGCGCTTGACGTCCTCGTTCGCCCGGATCGCGGCCGGATCGCCGGAGGCGATGACGCGGCCATAGACCAGCACCGAGATGCGGTCGGCGAGCGCGAACACCGCCGGCATGTCGTGCTCCACCAGCACGATCGAGACTTCTTTCCGCAACTCCTGGAGCAGTTGCACCATGCGCTGGGATTCGGTGACGCCGAGACCCGCCATCGGCTCGTCGAGCAGCAGCAATTTCGGCTTGCTCGCGAGCGCGACCGCAAGCTCGATCTGGCGACGCTCGCCATGGCTGAGCCTGGACACCAGGACGTCGGCGCGATGGGCCAGACCAACGCGGTCGAGCGCGGCATGCGCGGCATCGCGCAGGCCCTTCTCCTTGCGGGCATTGGCGAAGAAGCGGAACGAGTGCCCCGCATGCGCCTGCGCCGCCAGCGCGACATTGTCGGCGGCGGTGAAATCGAGCAGCAACGAGGTGATCTGGAACGAACGTGCCAGGCCCAGCGCGCAGCGGCGATAGGCCGGCAGATAGGTGATGTCGCGACCGCCCAGCGAGACGGTTCCGGAATGCGGTTCAAGATGTCCGGTGAGCTGGCTGATCAGCGTGGTCTTGCCGGCGCCGTTCGGGCCGATGATGGCGTGCAGCTCACCGGCCGCGACGTCGAGCGAGACGTTGTCGGTCGCAACGATACCGCCGAAGCGGCGCACCAGCCTGTCGACACGGAGCAAGGGTTCAGCCACGATTGAGCCTCCCGAGCAGGCCCATGATCCCGCCACGGCCGAACAGCACGATCAGCAGCAGCAGCGGCCCCATGATCAGCGCCCAATATTCGGTGAGCTGCGACAAAAACTCTTCCAGCAGCAGATATACCACCGCGCCGATGACCGGGCCGAACAGCGTGCCCATGCCGCCGAGGATCACCATCACCATGAGGTCGCCGGAACGGGTCCAGTACATCATGGCCGGGCTGACGAAATCGGTGTTGTTGGCGAGCAGCGCGCCGGCGAGGCCGCACATGGTGCCTGAGATGACGAAGCAGACGAGCTGGTAGCGTTTCGAGGGAAAGCCGATCGCCTGCATGCGCTGCTCGTTGGAGCGCAGCCCCTGCAACACGAGGCCGAAGCGCGAATTGACGACGCGCCAGATCAGGAAGATCATTGCGAACAAGCAGGCGAGGCAGAGATAATAGAACTGCGTGCGGTTCGACAGATTGACCAGCCCGGAGAAGTCGCTGCGCTTGTAGACGGTGAGGCCGTCATCGCCGCCGTAACGCGCCAGTCCCGAGGCGACGTAATAGGCCATCTGCGCGAAGGCGAGCGTGATCATGATGAAATAGACGCCTCGGGTGCGCAAGGAGAGCGCGCCGATCACCAGCGCGTAAGTCGCCGACGCCGCGAGCGCGACCGGAAACTGGATGAAGCCGGAGCCGATGCCTTCCTGTGCCAGCATGCCGACCGCGTAGCCGCCGATGCCGAGATAGGCGGCGTGGCCAAAACTCATCATGCCGCCAAAACCCATGATGAGGTTGAGGCTGGCGGCCGCCAGCGCCAGGATGATGATTCGGGTGAACAGCGTCAGGATGAAGATGTTGCCGGAGGCTTGCGAGTAGAGCGGCAACAGCACGAGGCCTACCACAAGAAGGGCCGTGACGGCCTTGCTCACAGTGAAAGCCTTCATCGACGATTGGCCGGAAACAGCCCCTCCGGCCGCACCACCAGCACGATCGCCATCAACAGGTAGATCAGCATGGACGACAGCGCGGGCGCGGCGGTGGAGGCGGCGGCGCCGCTCAGCACCTGCCGCAACAGGTTCGGCAGGAAGGCGCGGCCAAGCGTGTCGATCATGCCGACAAAGATCGCGGCGAGAAACGCGCCGCGGATCGAGCCGATGCCGCCGATCACGATGATGACGAAGGCGAGGATCAGGATGTTCTCGCCCATGCCGATCTGCACGGTGAGGATCGGTGCCTGCATCAACCCGGCAAGGCCTGCGAGCGCGGCACCGAGGCCGAACACCAGCGTGTAGAGCAGCTTGATGTTGATGCCGAGCGCGCCGATCATCTCGCGATTGGAGGCGCCGGCGCGGATCAGCATGCCGATGCGGGTGCGCATCACGCCGAGATAGAGCAGCAGCGCGACCAGCAGCGCCACCGCGATGATGGCGAGGCGATAGGCGGGATAGTGAATGCCCGGCAGGATCGGTACCGGCACGGTAAGCCAATTCGGCAGCTGCAGCGCGAGGCCGGCCGGACCCCAGACCAGCCGCACGGCCTCGTTGAAGAACAGGATCAGCCCGAAGGTCGCGAGCACGTGGTCGAGATGGTCGCGGCCATAGAGATGCCGCAGCGCGCTCATCTCGAGCACGATGCCGAGCACCAGCGTCGCGCCGAGCGCCAGCAGCGCGCCGAGCAGGAAGCTGCCGGTCCAGGCCGCGAAGGTGGCGGCGAAATAGGCGCCCATCATGTAGAGCGAGCCGTGCGCGAGGTTGACGAGATCCATGATCCCGAACACCAGCGTGAGGCCGGCTGCGAGCAGGAACAGCAGCAGGCCGAACTGCAACCCGTTCAAGAACTGTTCGACGACGAGCAGCATCAAAACTCTTTCAGGCGCACGCAGCTTCGCGCCGATGTCCGAACACGGTCGCCATCAGTGAAAGAGCTCCCCCTGCCTCTACAAGGCGGAAAAATGGGTAATGGCAGTATCGTTCCGAGGCAAGAGCGATTCGACACCGAACATGCACTTTGTTGCATGCCGGTGCATGCGATCGAACTGGGCGATGCAAAAAGACTGCCGTGCGGGCTGGGGCAACGTGCCGCACCCAAAACGATCACCCTCCCCCCGGCTGGCCGGAGGGAGGGTGCGATGGTCGTCGGAATGTAAAGAGGACGCGTCTAGTGCGACGTCATCTGCCGGGGAAGATCATCCGGCTCGGCGAGCACGCTGTTGGCCGTCGAGGCTTCCAGCGCCGCCATCCGGAACAGATAGGCGAGCGTCGCCAATCCGGTGTCTTCCGCCATCTGCGCCAATTCGAGCGCCATGTCGGACATGTAGCCGAGATTCTCGTCCTTGGTCTGCGCCATGATCTGGCTGTCTCGCATCATGTTCGACATCTCAAGCGCTCCTTCGTTGGGCGGCGAGGCCGCAGAGGTTGGCACGGGCGACGGCGTCCAGACGCGGGCCGTCGTGGCGCACGACATTCTTCATTCCGATACGGTCGCGCACGACATCGAGCGATTCCTGTCGGACCTCGATGGACGCCGCCATGGTCCAGGAATTCTCGATCAGTGCCGGCAATCCCAGCGGGGTAACGACGAAGCCGATGTCGTGGAAGCGCGGCAACCACCAGGTCTCCATGACGAGACAAAGACGCTCGATACCCTGATCCAGGCAGAACTCCTGCGCCGCAGCCATCAATTGCAGATTGAACGCGCCGTCGCGGCGTTCGCGCGAAACGAAGAAGCGCGACCACTCCCAGACCAGCGGGTCGGAGGGGCACCCGCGCACCGCGGCGAGATGCGGGAAGACCTCGCTCAGCATCGTCGGCTTGGTGGTCGGATACAGGCGGGAGCCGCCGAGCACCCGGCGGTTATCGAGCGCCAGCAGGTAGATCGCGTCCTCATTGTCATAGGTGTCGATCTCGCGGCCGTCGGGCTTGCGGAGCGCCTCCCATTTCCGTTCCTCGACGAAAATCTCGTGACGCACCCTGAAATGTTGCTCGAGCACGTCCTCATAGAGGTGCCGGTTAACGGCAGAGATCACATGAATCATTTATTCCCCCATTGTTCGAAATAAAGGGGAATCCTCACGGAAAACGACCAGACCGACTATTGGGAAATTTCCCAGTAGGCGCGGATTTCAGGGGGTGATGATTCTGTGGCGGATCGCGATCGCGACCGCGTGGGTCCGGTTGACCGCACCCAGCTTGCGCGCGGCAGTTGCAAGATGTTCTTCGGCTGTGCGCTGCGTGATGTGCAGGATCTCGCCGATTTCCCAGGCCGACTTGCCCTGCGACGCCCAGGCGAGCACCTCGCGCTCGCGCGGGGTAAGACGCATCGATGGATGCGGTACCGGATCGAGCAGACGGCGAATATGATCGAAGCCGTACATTCCGATCAGGTGCAGCGCCGGCTTACTGCGCGCATTGAGATCGAGATGAACGCCACCGAGCGAAACGCCAGCCTCATACCCGGTCAACCCGTGGATCGGCACCACGAAGCCGCGCGACATTCGGAAATCGGCAGCGCGCCGCATCACTTCTACCGCGCCCGGCTCCAGTTCCGGATCGTACGGCGCCTCAGACCACTCGAATGGGTTCACCGTCTGCCGGCACTTGCGGATCACGGGATCGACACGGTCGTAGCCTTTTTGAGTATAGAGGCTGAACCATTCCGCCGGCCACTTCTTGGCGAGCACCATTTGGGAAAAGCGCTGATCGGGATTCGGCAAGCCGGTGACGATGATATGCTCGAAGCCGTACCGTCCGAACGCGGTCGCAAGCGCGTCCATGGCGTCCGGAACCTTGGTGTAGGCTCCTAGCCCCTCAATGAAGTCGAGCGCTTCCCGGCCATAATCCACGGCGGACATCGGTGCGTTTCCTGACCCTCGCCGTTCGCTATAGCACGACTTTGGGGGCTGCCTCAATTCGCTGCTCCCGTAGTTCCCCGGTAGGCGTCTGCGCGGAAGCTTTAATCTACTTGTGGAAGAAGTGACGTCAAGTTACACCTGCGGCGTACAGAGCGAGAAAACCCCGATGGACGACGAGAACATCGCCCTCAACAGCGTGCTCGGCCTGGAACTCAACCGCGTGTTTTTCGCCGTCCTCGAAACGGCAAACAAGCAGAAGATCATCGAGTTCGCGCGCGAGATTCTGCAAAGCGAGCGCACCAAGCCGGCAGAGAGTGCCTCGCCGGAAGGACCGGCGAGCTAGAACGCAGTTGCAGCAAGGCGTGCGTCCTGCGCGAGCGACGCCTCTCCATTCGAACGTGCCGATTTTCGCCGAAACAATCAGGTCGTTGCCTTTCCTTCTCGCCTTGTGGGAGAAGGTGGCGCGAAGCGTCGGCCGCTATCGCGGCGATCCACCCTCTCACAAGGGGAGAGGGAAGGGCAGCGCGACCACGATTATCTTTCGGGTGCCAAGAGCATGATGACGCTGCGCCAAGTTGAAGTGATCCGTGCCGTGATGGTGACGGGCACCATCGGCGGCGCGGCCAAGCTGCTCAACGTCTCGGCGCCGGGGATCAGCCGGCTCGTCAAATACACCGAGCGCTCGCTCGGCATCCGCTTCTTCCAGCGTCAGAACGGCCGCTATTTTCCGACCCCGGAAGCCGAGAACATTTTCGAGCAGATCAACGGCGTCTACAAGAAGGTCGACGATCTCTCGGAGCTCATCTCCAAGATCGGCCGCGGCGGATTGTCGGAATTGCGCATCGGCTCGGTGCCGAGCATCTCGCAGGTGATGGTGCCGCGCGCGATCGAGCGGGTCCGCCGCCGCTATCCCGATCTCGGCATCGACATCAACATCCTCAAGATCGAGGAAGCAATCGACTATCTTCTGCTCGGCCGCGGCGAGTGCGTCGCGATGAGCTACCGGCTCGAGCATTCCGGGCTCGACTTCATGCCGCTCGCCTCCGGCGAGCTCTATTGTATCGTGCCGCCCGGCCACGAACTCGCCGGCCGCAAGCAGGTCTCGGCCGCCGAGATCACCCGTTATCCCCTGATCGGCATCGATCCCAACGATCCCTACGGCCGGATCATGGCCGAGATCTTCGCGCGCAACCGGCTCGACTACAACATCACCATCCGCGCGCGCTTCGGCACCACGGTCTGCGCGCTGGTGAAGGCGGGGCTCGGCATCGCCATCATCGACCAGTTCACGGTGGCCCATGGCGGCTATCCCGGAATCGAGCTGTTGAAGATCACCGAGCCGACGCGGTTCGACACCTATATCGCGGTGAAGCGCGGCGCGCCGTTGTCGCTTCACGTCGAGTATTTCATCGAAGCCCTGCGCACCGAGATGCGCGCGGTGGAGCCGTCCCGCAGCAACGGCAAGGCCGTTCCGGCGCGGGGGCGAAAGAAATAACATTATGTTAGGTTTGTCCGATAAATGGGTAATTGTGTTAGGCGGGGGAAAGGCTATCGTCCGACATGGAAGCCCCCTTGGAATGGCGCGGATTTCCCCGCTAATGGCGTGGACCGAACGCTCCAATCGAGACCATAGCAAACCATGTCCAAGCGCGGATACGCAGCCAGCAAGAAGCTTCTCACCGGCCTGATCGGCGCGCCGATCGCGCATTCCGCATCCCCTGCCATGCATGAGCGCGCCGCCGAGGCGCTTGGCTTGCGCGGCCATTACCAGCTCATCGAGGTCGCCGGCGCCGATGCGACCGGGCTGCGCATGATGCTCGAAGGCGTGCGCCGGCTCGGCTTTGCCGGCGTCAACGTGACTTTTCCTTACAAGGAGGCCGTGGTGCCGCTGCTCGACGAGCTGGCGCAGGGAGCGGCCGCCATGGGCGCGGTCAACACCGTGGTCGTCAATGACGGCCGGCTGATCGGCCACAACACCGATACCACCGGCTTCGCGCGCGCGGTGGCGCCGCTGCTGGCACCGTCCGGAAATGCGGTCGCCGTGATCGGCACGGGCGGCGTCGGCAAGGCGATCGCCTTTGCGCTGGCGAGCCTGAAAGTCGCCGACATCCGCATCTTCGACACCGACCTGGAGCGCGCCGAGAAGCTCGCTGCGCTGCTGG
This sequence comes from Bradyrhizobium sp. 21, assembly GCF_023073335.1. GTDB lineage: Bacteria > Pseudomonadota > Alphaproteobacteria > Rhizobiales > Xanthobacteraceae > Bradyrhizobium. The sequence continues at coordinate 291,571 of NZ_JADPJG010000015.1, read as the reverse complement.
CTGGTGGCGCCCGGGTGGCCACAAGCGTCGAGGATGCCGTTGAGGGGGCAACCGGTCTGGTCAACGGCACGCCGGTCGGCATGCTGCCGAACCGCAACACGCCGGTGCCGCCGGCGCTGCTCCGCGCCGACCTGTGGATCGCCGACGCCGTCTATTCGCCGCTGATCACGCCGCTCCTCGCCGCAGCGCAAGAGAAGGGCGCGCGGATCATGACGGGGCGGGAGCTTGCAATCTACCAGGCGGCCGACGCTTTCGAATTGTTCACCGGCCTTGCGCCATCGATCGAAATCATGGGCGAGGCTTTCGACGCCGTGATGGCCGCGCGCAGCGCCGCCTATCAGGCAGCTTGAGACAAAGCGGCCGGACACAAGGCCGCTTGCAAAATTCAACCCGGAGGAGAGGACGATGAAATCAACGCTACTGGTGGGCGCGCTGCTCACCGCAATCACGACCACGGGCGCCTTCGCCCAGGCGATCAAGCTCGCCGACGTCGCCGAGCTGTCCGGTGGCGGCGCCACCGTCGGCACCAACTGGAAGAACGGCATCGACCTCGCGATCGAGGAGATCAACGCCAAGGGCGGCGTGCTCGGCCGCAAGTTGGAGGTCACCCATGCCGATTCGCAATCCAACCCCGGCGTTGCCCGCGCGCAGGTGCAGAAGGCGCTCGACGCCGAGCCCTATGTGCTGCTCGGGCCCGGCTATTCCGGCTCAGTCAAGGTCACCGCGCCGCTCGCGGCTGAGGCCGGCATCGCGCAGATCATGGGTGGCGAAGCCGCCGAGCTGACGCAGGCCGGAAACAAATTCCTGTTCCGCACCTCGTTCGGCCAGCAATCCTCGATGCCGAAGGTCGCCAAATACATCCACGACGACATGAAGGCGAAGTCGGTCGCGGTGGTCTGGGTCAACAATGATTTCGGCCGTGGCGGACGCGACGTCGTGGTCAAGGAGCTCGACCGGCTCGGCTCCAAGGTGGTCGCCGATCTCTCCACCGAAGCGGGCCAGGCCGATTTCGCCGCCGACGTCGGCAAGATCAAGGCCGCCAATCCCGACGCCGTGTTCGTCTATCTCAACGAGGAAGAGAGCGCGCGCATCCTGAAGGAGCTGAAGCGTCAGGGCGTCACCGCGCCGCTGATGGGGGAGACCACGCTGATCGGCCAGAAGGTGATCGAGCTCGCCGGCGATGCCGCCAACGGCGCGCGCGGCCATGTCGGCCTCACCACCGATGCGCCGGTCGATTTGATCAAGACGTTCCGCGACAAGTTCGCGAAGAAGTACAATTACGTGCCCGACCATAACGGCCTGAAGGGCTATCTCGCCGTCTACATGGTGAAGGCCACCACCGACAAGATGGGCAAGGTCGACAGCAAGGCGTTCGCCGATACGCTGCACGGCCTGACCATCAAGGCCGCCGACGAGCCGGGCATCCTGATGGACGTCACCTTCAGCGACACCGGCGACATCGACCGCCAGAGCTTTCTGGTCGAGGTGGTCGAGGGCAAGCAGGTCGTGAAGCAGGTGCTGCCGAAGGTGAAGTGAGGTGGTCTTCGCCTCTCCCCGCGCGCGGGGAGGGGCGACCTTTCTCCTCCCTCTCCCCGCCCTTCGCGGGGAGAGGGAGCCGATAAAGCGGGGCTAGGGACACGAGAGGGAACATGTCCAATCTGTTCGATCTTCTGGTCGCGGGACTTGCCACCGGCGCGATCTATGCGCTGGTCGCGGTCGGCTTCACGCTGCTGTGGCAGACCTCTCAGACCATCAATTTCGCGCAAGGCGAGTTCGTGATGCTGCCGGCGTTCCTGATGCTGGCGGCGATGCATGCCGGCGCGCCGTTCTGGCTCGCGATTATCCTCGGCATCCTGCTCTCGATGCTCCTGCTCGGCCTCGCCTTCAAGATGCTGCTGGTCGATCCGATGATGCGCCATGGCGTGCTGCCGCTTGCCATCGCGACCATGGCGCTGGCGATCGGCCTCAAGGAGGCCGTCAAACAGTTCTTCAGCGCCGAGGCCTCGCCCTTCCCCTCGATCGTGCCGACGGGCGATATCGCAATCCTCGGTCACAACGTCTCGCTGCAAAGCATCGGCGTCCTCGTGCTCGCCATCCTTGCCGTCTTCGGCCTGACCGCACTCCTCAACCGCACTTCGCTCGGTCACCAGATGCAGGCGGCGGCGCAGAACCCGACGGTGGCGCGCATCATCGGCGTGCCGGTCGAGCGCATGATTCTCCTGACCTTCCTGATCAACGCCTTCCTGGTCGCGCTCGCCTCGCTGTTGATCACGCCGATTTACCTCGCGAAGTTTACATCCGGCGAGGTGCTCGGCCAGGCCGCGTTCATCGCCGCGATCGTCGGCGGATTCAACCAGGTGCGCGGCGCGATCGCCGGCGGCCTGCTGATCGGCGTGCTCGACAACCTCGCGGCCGCCTACGTCTCGACGCAGTACCGCGCCGCCGTGCCGATGATCTTCCTGATCGCCGTCATCCTGTTCCGGCCGCAGGGCTTGCTCGGCCGCGCCGAGGAGCGCACCGTATGAGCGGCTTCGCCAAACCTCTGAAGATCGCCCTCGGCCTCGCCGTCATCGCCGCGCTGATCGTCGTCCCCATGAACTTCAACCGCTATGGCCTGTTCATTCTGAGCCAGTGGGCGGTGATGGCGATCGCCGCCATGGGCCTCAACCTCACGCTCGGCTATGCCGGCCAGGTCTCGCTGGCACAGGGCGCCTTCGTCGGCATCGGCGCTTACGCGGCGGCGATCATGACCACCCATGGCTGGCCGCTGCCGGCGGCGATCGTGGTCGCGATCGCCTTGAGCTTCGCGGTCGGCTGGGTGCTCGGCTATCCCGCGCTGAGGGTGCAGCACCATTATCTCGCCTTCGTCACGCTCGCCTTCTCGACGCTGGCCTTCCTGGTGTTCCGCAACGAGAGCTGGCTCACCGGCGGCATCTACGGCATCTCCAACATTCCGCGCCCGCACATCTTCGGCATCGCCACCAATAAGCCGCTGCCGTTCTACTATGTCTGTCTCGGCTCGCTCGCGATCGTGTCGCTGGCGGTCTGGTGGCTGATCCGCTCGCCCTGGGGCCGCGCCTTCATGGCGCTGCGCGAAAACCCCCTGCGCGCGCAGTCGCTGGGCATCGACACGCGCCGCTATACGCTGATGGCGTTCGCGATCGGCTCCGCGCTCGGCGGCGTCGCCGGCGCGCTCTATGCGCCGCTGACGCAATATATCGATCCCGTGCCGTTCAACCTGTCGCTCTCGCTCGACCTCTTGATGATGGTGATCGTCGGCGGCGCTGGATTCTTCCTCGGCCCATTCCTCGGCGCGATGATCGCCGTGCTGTTGCCGGAATGGCTGCGCTTCACCGAAGGCTATTATCTGATGCTCTACGCGATCGCGGTGATGGGCCTGCTGATCTGGTCGCCGACCGGCATTCTGGGGATCCTCGACCGCTATCTCGCCGAACGCCGCACCAAGGCGGCCTCCGCACTGCGCGCCGTCGCGAAATCCCGACTGGAGACGGTGCAATGAGCGCGGTCCTCGAAGTCACCGACATCAAGAAGAACTTTGGCGGCATCAGCGCCGTCGGCGGCGTCTCGTTCGACGTCCGCGAAGGCGAGATCCTCGGCCTGATCGGGCCGAACGGCTGCGGCAAGTCGACCCTGTTCAACTGCATCCTCGGCCAACTCACCCCGTCAGGCGGCGAGGTCAAGCTCGACGGCAAGATCGTGACGGGCCTGCGGCCCGCCGAGCTCAACAAGCTCGGGGTCAGCCGCACCTTCCAGCTGTTGCAGGTGTTTCCAAAGCTCTCGGTGCGCGAGAACCTGATCCTTGCTGGCCAGGAGCACCAGGGCAGCATGGCCTCGCGCCTTGTCGGTCGCTCCGATGCAGGACTGACAGGGGCCGCCAACCAGATGATCGGCTTCTTCAAGCTCGATCATCTCGCCGACGAGCCGGCCGGCGGCCTGTCCTACGGTCAGCAGAAGCTTCTGGACGCCGCCATGGCCTTCATGGGCGGCCCCCGCCTGGTGCTGCTCGACGAGCCCGCGGGCGGCGTCAACCCGTCGATGCTGACGGATCTGAAGGAGCGCCTGGTCGCGATCAACCGCGAGAAGAACGCCACCTTCGTCGTGATCGAGCACAACATGGAATTCGTGATGTCGCTATGCTCGCGCGTGATGGTGATGGCGGAGGGCAAGGTGCTGGCGATGGGACGACCGGACGAGGTACGAAAGAACCCCGCCGTGATCGAAGCCTATCTCGGACATTGAGGAGCGAGCGAGCCATGAGCGACCCGATCCTTTCGGTTCACAATCTCGTCGGCGGCTACGGCAAGATGACGATCCTGAACGGCACCACCTTTGCCGTGCCGCAGGCCACGATCACGACGATCATCGGCCCGAACGGTGCCGGCAAATCGACGGTCTTCAAGGCAATCTTCGGCCTGTTGAAGCTGCGCGAGGGCAAGATCAATTTCGCCGGCCGCGACGTCACCAATTTGAGCCAGCGCGCGCTGCTCAATGCCGGCATCTGCTACGTGCCGCAGGGCCGCAACATCTTTCCCGAACTGTCGGTGCGTCACAACATCGAGCTCGGCGGCGTTTCCGCCGGGAAGGACATCGACCTGCCCACACGGATCGAGGTCGCTCTCGACCTGTTCCCGGCGCTGCGGCGGAAATCGACGCAGCAGGCCTCCACGCTGTCCGGCGGCGAGCAGAAACAGCTCGAGATCGCCCGCTCGCTGCTGCTCGAGCCAAAGCTGGTGCTGATCGACGAGCCCTCGATCGGCCTGTCGCCGCTGATGGTGCAACAGACCTTCGACATCCTCAAAGGCTTGCGCGACCGCGGCGTCACCATCCTGATGATCGAGCAGAACGCGCGCTCGGCGCTGGAGATTTCCGACATCGGCATCGTGCTCGAGCTCGGCCAGACCCGCATGGTCGACGACGCGAAGCGCATCCTGAACGACCCGCGCATCGGGCAACTTTTCCTCGGTGGCGTCATGGAGGACAATGCGGCATGAACAAACGCTCGATCGCTACCGTTTCCCTCTCAGGCGCCCTCGACGAAAAGCTCCGCGCCATCGCGTCCGCCGGTTTCGACGCGGTCGAGATTTTCGAGAACGATCTGCTGTCGTTTGGTTCAGGCCCGCGCGAGGTGGCGCAGCTCTGCAAGGATCTCAATCTCAAAATCTGCGCGTTCCAGCCGTTCCGCGATTTCGAGGGCATGCCGGAGCCGCAGCGGACGCGCAATTTCGCTCGGGCCGAGCGCAAGTTCGACCTGATGCAGGAGCTCGGCACCGACCTGCTGCTGATCTGCTCGAACGTCTCGCCGGCCTCGCTCGGCGGCATCGACCGCGCTGCGGATGATTTTCGCGAGCTTGGCGATCGTGCGGCCAAGCGGTCTTTGCGCGTCGGCTACGAGGCGCTGGCCTGGGGTCGCCATGTCAACGATTATCGCGACGCCTGGGAGATCGTGCGGCGCGCCGATCATCCGGCGATCGGCGTCATCCTCGACAGCTTTCATGCGCTGGCGCCGGGCTTTCCCGTTCGCGCGATGGCCTCGATCCCCGGCGACAAGATCTTTCTGGTGCAGCTTGCGGATGCGCCGAAGCTCGAGCTCGACATTTTGTCCTGGAGCCGGCACTTCCGCTCCTTCCCCGGTCAGGGCGATCTGCCGGTCGGCGAGTTCATGGCGGCGATCGCGGCGACCGGTTATGCCGGGCCGCTCTCGCTCGAGATCTTCAACGACCAGTTCCGCGCCGGCTCGGCTGCGCAGACCGCGGTCGACGGACTGCGTTCGCTGATCCTGCTGGAGGACCAACTCGCACCGGATTGGCCGAAGCTCGTCAGCGAACCCTTGGCGCCGAAGGCCAAGAGCGGCGGCACGGGCTTCATCGAGTTTGCCGTCAACGAGACCAAGGCCGGCGAGCTCGCCCGCCTGCTCTCGCAGCTCGGCTTCCGAAAGACCGGCAAGCATCGCAGCAAGGCGGTGGAACGTTGGTCGCAAGGCAAGGTCGAGCTCGTCATCAACTCCGAGACCGACGGCTTCGCGCACTCGCACTACGTGACGCATGGCCCCGGCGTCTGCGCCATCGCGCTCGATGTCGACAATGCCGGCCTTGCCATGCAGCGGGCCGAGACGCTGAAGGCACGCACCTTCTACCAGCCGGTCGGGCCGGGCGAACTCGAGATTCCCGCGATCCACGGCGTCGGCGGCAGCCTGCTGTATTTCCTCGACCAGGCCGGCAAGAACTGGGACACGGATTTCGAACACGTCCCGAGCGATACGAGCGCGGACGCCCTGCTCGCCGTCGATCACATTGCGCAGTCGATGCCCTATGACGAGATGCTGTCCTGGCTGCTGTTCTACACCGGCATCCTCGACCTCAAGCGGCTGCCGCAGATGGAGATCGCCGATCCCCGAGGGCTGGTGCAGAGCCAGGCCGTCATCAACGGCGACCAGAGCCTGCGCTTCGTGCTCAACGGCTCATCCGCAAACCGCACGCTGCCGGCCCGCTTCATCTCGGAGTTTTTCGGCTCGGGCGTGCAGCACGTCGCGTTCTCCTGCCGGGACATTTTTGCGGCGGTCGCGGAAATGCGCAAGCGCGGCGCGGATTTCCTGGACATCCCTGACAATTACTACGACGACATCGAAGCCAAATACGACCTCGCGCCCGACCTGATGGCGCAGCTTCGCGCCAACCACATCCTCTACGATCGCGAAGGCGACGGCGAGTTCTTCCAGGTCTACACCCACATTTTTGATGAGCGCTTCTTCTTCGAGATCGTCGAGCGGCGGAATTATCGGGGGTTTGGCGCGGCCAATGCCGGGATCAGGCTCGCGGCGCAATCGCGCGAGGTGCGCCCGGTGAGCATGCCGCGGATGTAGCGGCTTCTTCCCCTCTCCCCTTGTGAGAGGGTGGCTCGTCGCGTAGCGGCGAACCCCTCATTCGCCGCTTCGCGCCACCTTCTCCCACAAGGGGAGAAGGGAACGCAGCTTGATTGTAGTTACAATCAGCTCACTTCATCGGGCACTTTTCGTGGAAGCGGTCCTGGTCGTCCGTGACGATGGTGGCGACGGTCTTCAGCGAGAGCTCGCCCCCGGCGCCCTTCACCACGTCCTGGAGATAGAAGTTCTGGATCGGGATGTGGTTGTTGCCGTATTTGAACGAGCCGCGCAGAGACTTGAAATTGGCCTTCTCCATCTCGGCCTTCATCGCATCCTTCTTGGACGTGTCGCCGCCGACGGCGACCACCGCGCTGTTGATAAGCTGCGCCGCGTCATAGGCCTGCGCGCCGTAATAGCTCGGCCGGGCGCTGGGGTACTTCTTGCGGTAGTCGGCGACGAACTTCTTATTCTGCTCGTTCGGGAGGTCGTTCACCCACTCCTGCGCGCCGGATACGCCGAGTGCGTTCTCCTTCTGGAGTGGCAGTGAGAGCTCGTCGATGGTGAAGGCGGTGTAGAGCGGCATCGTGCTCTTCAGGCCGGCCTGTGCATATTGGTTGAGGAACTGCACGCCGGCCGCACCGGGATAGAACACGAAGATCGACTCGGCTCCGGAGGCCCGCGCCTTGGAGAGCTCGGCGGAGAAATCGAGCTGGCTCGGCCAGACCGTGTACTCCTCGCCCTTGATCTCGCCCTTGAAGGTGCTCTTCACGCCGGCGAGCATGTCCTTGCCGGCGGCGTAGTTCGGGCCGATCAGGAAGACGCTCTTGACGCCATTCGCATTCATGTTGAGGCCCATGGCGGCCGGCGTCTGGTCGTTCTGCCAAGAGGTCGAGAACACGTAGGGCGAGCAGAGCTCGCCTGCGAGCTGCGACGGGCCGGCATTGGCCGAGATCAGGAAGGTCTGCGAATCCACCGCGGTCTTGAGCGAGGCCAGCAGCACGTTCGACCAGATGTAACCGACTATGAAATCGACCTTGTCGGACTGCACCAGCTTCTCGGTCTTCTGCTTGCCGACGTCGGGCTTCTGCCCGTCATCCTCGTAGATCACCTCGACCGGCTTGCCGTCCATCTTGCGGCCGATGTGATCCAGCGCGAGCTCGAAGGAGTTGCGCATGTCGTTGCCGATCACGGCGGTCGGGCCGCTGAAGGTCGAAACGAAACCGATCTTGATGGTGTCGCCGGCGAAAGCCTGGTTTGCCAGCCCCAGCGCCGCAGCGCCCGCCAGCCAAAATGCCGTCCTCATAACCACTCCCCTCCTTATTATTGTGCCCGGCAGCGAGGTGATCGCCGCCCCCGGGTCGTCTCTATTGAACGCAAAATCTGTCGCGCCGCCAATGGCTCAGCGCCCGCCCTGCACCATATTTCGCCCCCATCGACGTTAGCAAGAAATATAATTCTACTTACTTCGTCGGAGGCTGCGGCGCTTTCTCACGGGATATATCGATATATCCGGCCTATCTCCCGATTGATGACGGCTATTGGACCGCGGCGTCCAATCAGCCCTTAAATGAGTAAGCAGAGCAGCGAGATTCGAGGGCATCATGACCACGACACCGCATCGCGTCGTCATCGTCGGAGCCGGCTTCGGCGGACTGGAGACGACCTACCGGCTCGCCGGCAGCCCGGTCGCGATCACGCTGATCGATCGCCGCAACCATCATCTGTTCCAACCGCTGCTCTACCAGGTCGCGACCGCCTCGCTCGCCACCAGCGAGATCGCCTGGCCGATCCGGCACCTGATGCGCGACCGGCGCGACGTGACGACGCTGTTTGCCACCGTCAGTGGCGTCGATGCCGGCAGGCGTTGCGTGCTGATCGACGACGGCAGCGAGGTGCCTTACGACACGCTGGTGCTCGCCACCGGCGCGCGACATGCCTATTTCGGCCACGACGAATGGGAGCAGTGGGCTCCGGGCCTGAAGACGCTGGAGGACGGCACCACGCTGCGCCGTCACATCCTGGTGGCATTCGAGCGCGCCGAGCGCGAGACCGATCCGGAAAAGCGCGCGGCGCGGCTGACCTTCGTCATTGTCGGTGCCGGCCCCACCGGCGTCGAGCTCGCCGGCACCATCGCCGAGATGGCGCACCAGACCCTGCCGGCGGATTTCCGCAACATCGACACGACCAAGGCGCGGGTGGTGCTGATCGAGGCGGGGCCGCGCGTGCTCGCGGGATTCGCCGACGACCTCTCGGCCTACGCGCAGGCCTCGCTGGAAAAGATCGGCGTCGAGGTGGTGCTGGGGCAGGCCGTCACCGAGATCGACCGCGACGGCGTGGTGTTCGGCGGCACGCGGCTCGACGCCAAAACCAAGATCTGGGCCGCCGGCGTCCGCGCCTCACCTGCCGCCGAATGGCTGGGCGCACCGGCCGATCGTGCCGGACGCGTGCAGGTCGAAGACGATTTGACGATCCCCGGCCATCCCGAGATTTTTGCCATCGGCGACACTGTCTTGATCAACGCCTGGGACGGCAAGCCGGTGCCCGGTATCGCACCGGCCGCCAAGCAGCAGGGCCGTCACGTCGCCGAGACCATCACGGCGCGCCTCCGGGGCGCGCCGACCGGTCCGTTCCGCTACAAGCACTCCGGCAGCCTCGCGCAGATCGGCAAACGGCTCGCGGTGATCGACTTCGGCAAGGTCAAACTGCGCGGCACGATCGCATGGTGGATCTGGGGCATCGCCCACATCTACTTCCTGATTGGCCTGCGCCACCGGCTCAGCGTTGCGCTCAGCTGGCTCTGGATCTACGCCCGCGACCAGCGCGCCGCGCGACTGATCACACAGGGGTCAAGCAAGGTGGTGTAGGGACGGGCCTCTCGTGTCCCGGACGTGGCGCGGCATGAAATGACGCGACGCAGAGCTGCGCGCCGCACTGTCCGGGGCATGAGAGCCTACTTCACCAGCTCGCACCCGCCCTCCGCCAACGGGCGAAACGCCTGCTCCGCGGGAATCGTCGAGACCAGCTTGTAATAGTCGTAGGGATATTTCGACTCTTCCGGCTTCTTGACCTCGAACAGATACATTGGGTGCACGACGCGGCCGTCCTGGCGGATCGTGGTGTCGCCGAACAGTTTGTCCTTACCCTTGAACTTCTTCATCTCGGGCACGGCGTCCTTGGCACTGTCGCTGCCGGTGGCCGCGACGGCGTTGAGATAAGCGAGCGTGGAGGCATAGACCCCGGCCTGGTTGCCGCTCGGCATCTTTCCGTTCATGCCGGGCCGCGCCGCGAAGCGTTTTGCGAAGGCACGGGTGTCGTCGTTCATGTCCCAGTAGAAGGCTTCCATGAGCTGGAGACCCTGCGCGACCTTGATGCCCATGCCGTGAACGTCGTTGATGAAGAGCAGGAACGCCACGAGCTTCTGCCCGCCTTGCTGGATGCCGAACTCGGCGGCCTGCTTCACCGCGTTGATGGTGTCACCGCCGGCGTTCGCAAGCCCAATCACCTGCGCCTTCGAGCTCTGCGCCTGCAACAGGAAGGATGCGAAATCGGAGGTGCCGAGCGGATGCTTTGACGAGCCCAGCACCTTGCCGCCATGCCCCTCGATGTATTTCTGGGCTTCCGCCTCGATGCCCTTGCCGAGCGCATAGTCGACCGTGAGGAAGTACCAGTCCTTGCCGCCGCGCGACATCATCGCGGCCGCTGTGGTGTTGCCCGTCGCCCAGGCGTCATTGACCCATTGGATGGTGTTGGGCGAGCAGGCCTTGCCGGTGAGGTCCGAGCTTGCCGTAGACGAGGCCAGGAACGTCATTCGGCTGTCGCGCAGCAGCGTGTTGATGGAGAGGCCGACGGCCGAGTTCGGCACGTCGACGATGGCGTCGACGCCCTCGACGTCGAGCCACTTTCGCGCGATGGCGTTGCCGACGTCAGCCTTGTTCTGGTGATCGGCATAGACGATCTCGACCTTGATGCCCTTGCCGCCGCCGTTGAAATCCTCGGCGGCCATGCGCGCGGCCTCGACCGAGCCCATGCCGTTGGTGTCCTGGAAGATGCCGGAAATGTCGTTGAGCACGCCGACGCGCACGACATTGTCCGAGATCTCGGCGCTCGCCGCGCCGCTTACCAGGCTCGCGGTCAGCGCCAGCGTCCATGTCAGATGCTTCATCATTCCCTCCCCTATTTATTGTTTTCGCTGCCGGTCGCGTCAGGCCGGCGTGATCGTCACCGGCAAGCTATCGAGCCCGCGCAACGTGTTGTTGAAGCGGCGTTTCGGCTCGCCCTTGATCTCGATCTTTGCAATCCGGCGGGCCAGCGCCGAGAGCATCGTCTCGCCTTCAAGCCGTGCGACGAGCTGGCCGACGCACATGTGAATGCCCGAGCCGTAGCCGACATGGCCTGATGTGCGGCGGGTGATGTCGTAACTGTCGGGCTTGTCCCAGCGCCGCCGATCGCGATTGGCCGCAGCGAGGAACATCAGCACTTTCTCGCCCTCCCCGATCGTCGCGCCGGAAAGCTCGACGTCGCGCGTGGTAGTGCGGAAGAAGGTCTGCACTGGGCTCTCGAACCGCACGGCCTCCTCGAAGGCATTGCGCGCGAGGGTGGGATCGTTGCGCAACCGCTGCCACTGATCGGGAAAGCGGGCCAGGCAATACACGGCGGCACCGATGCCGTTAACGGTGGTATCGAGCCCGGCCGACAGCAGCGAACGCACCAGCAACGGCGCTTCCGTGGCCGTGATGGCACCCTCGTCGACGTGAGCATGAATGCAGGCGCCGATGCCGCCGGGCGTGAGGTTGTCGCGCTGGCACTGGTCGGTGACGTAGGCCTGGTGCGGCGCCGAGCGGGCGATCGCCTCCTTGCGCAATTCGTTCGGCGGACCGAAAGCGTTGAACACAAGGCTCGCATAGGGAATCAGATGCTCGCGGCCTTCGGGCTTCAGGCCCAGCGCATCCGGAAAGATCGAGAGCGGATAGGCTTCGGCGAGATCCGTGATCGCGTCGAAGCTGCGCTTCTCCAGCAGCGCATCGACGCGCGCCTCGGCTGCCGCGGCAAAGCGGTCGCGGAGCCCCTTCATCACGGTCGGCGACAGCACCTTTGAGAGCACAGCGCGGGTGCGGGTGTGCGCGGGCGGATCGGCCTCCAGAATCAGGCTTGGCGGCCGCCACGGCGTCTCCTTCTTGAAGTCGGAAAGGCCGACGCCGCGGCTGGAGCAGAATGTCGCGGGATCGTTCAGCACGGCATGGACCTCGGCATAGCGCGCTACGCCATAGACGTTCCATTTGTCGAGATAGACGACCGGGCCTGCTTCGCGCAGCAGCTCATGCGTGGGATAGGGATCGGCAAAAAAACTCATGTCGAAGGGATCGACGTCGAGATGCGGGACGCCGGTTGTTGAGGAGCCGGATGCGCTCATGGAAGACCTCCCGTATTTTGATCTTGTGAAAGAGCGCCGCATGCCTTTAGGTCAGCGGGCCCGCCGCGAGTCAGAAGTCCGATATGCCGTCGTCGACCAGACCCCGCCAGAAGCCTGCGCCCGCTGAAGTGGGACCGACGCTCGATCTCGACCGCTACGTCCCGGCGTTCATCACCTTCATCGCCAACAAGCTCTCGAACAGCGCGACCGCGTTCTATCAGCGGCAGTTCGGCGTCAACGTCACGGAATGGCGGATCATGTCGCTGCTGGCGATCGAGCCCGGCATTCCCGCCTCGCGCATCTGCCACGTCATCGGTTTCGACAAGGGTCCGGTGAGCCGGACGCTCGCCGGTCTCGAGAAGCGCGGGCTGGTGTCGATCCGCACCGACCCGAACGACGGCCGCACCCATTCGATCTCGCTGACGGCGCGGGGCCGCGCCACCCATGACAAGGTAATCGTCGCGGCGTTCGAGCGCGAACGGCGGCTGCTGTCCTGTCTGGGCAAGGACGAGCGCGAGGTGCTGATCGATTTGTTGCGCCGGCTGCACGAAAATCTCGGCGCGGTGACCGGCGGCACCGAGACCTGACGGGCCGCGCGTCAGCCGCGATCCCGCGCCATTCTCGGGCATGCGCCGGCGTTCGCCGACGGCATCATTCCTGCCAAGCATGTTTCCTCCCAGATCAGCGCAGCGGTTCCCCCGCCATCATTCCCTGTCCGTAACGGTTCGCACAAATTAGTTGCTTAGGCAACAAAGGAATCCTGCAGGATGATGCGGCAGGATGGTTGGCCTAGCTGCTTCGCCCGTTCTCGTGTCCCGGACGCGGCGCGGCATGAAATGACGCGATGCTGAGCCGGGACCCAAAAAGCCGAGTGCATGCAGGGGTACGGGACCCGGCTCTGCAGCGCACCGCTGAGAGGCGCCGCGCTGCGTCCGGGGCACGAGAGTTTCGAACGAAGAGGGTCTTCATCTAGAGACGATCCACTCGCCCGACGCCTCATCGTTCAACCGCACCACGGCATCGGCACGCCGCGTCAGCACCGCGCGCTGGTTGATGTAGCCCTTGTCGGTGATCTCGCCGCCGTCGACCGACGGCGGCTCGGGGAGCAGCAGCGCGCGTGTGGCGTGGCCGGACGAGTTGGCGCTCTCCTGCTTCAGTTTCGCGAGCCCTTGCGCGATCGCGGTCCGGACCTTGTCGTGCGCCAGCACGTCATTTACGCCCGCCGTCTCGGGCAGGCCGGCGTGGGCGCGGCAGGCGGCGATGTTCGGAAACACCAGGAACCGCACCTCGTCGCCGCCATGGCCGGTGACGACGATGTCCTGCGCGAGCGGCGCCAACGCGGCGATGCCGGCGACGCGCAGCGTGCCGACGCTGACCCAGGTGCCGGAATTGAGCTTGAAGTCCTCCGCGACGCGGCCGTCGAAGAACAGGCCGCACTCGGGCCTGTCGGCGTCGGCGAACTTCACGGCGTCGCCGATGAGATAAAAACCCTCGTCGTCGAACGCCTGCCTAGTCAGCTCCGGCGCCTTCCAGTAACCCGGCGTGACGTTGGGGCCGCGCACGCGCACCTCCAGCTTGTCGCCGGAGGGGACGAGCTTCAGCTCCGTGCCGGGGATGGGCACACCGATATTGCCCGAGCGCTCCGCAAGGAAATGGCAGTCGGTGGCGAGCGGCGACGTCTCGGTCGAGCCCCACGCCGAGACCATCGGCATCGCGCGGCCGACGGTCTCGACGGAGAGCTCCTCGAGCGCGTCCCAGAGATTCTGCGGCAGCGCGGCACCTGCGTAGAACGCGAATTTCACCTCGCCGAAAAAACGACGACGCAACTCCTCGTCGCCGCGCAGTGCCGCGATCAGCATGTCGAAGCCGCGCGGCACGTTGAAATAGACCGTCGGCATTACGCTTTTCAGATTGGCCAGCGACGTCGCAAACAGACCGGGCGCGGGCTTGCCGCCGTCGATATAGAGCGAGCCGCCATTGCGCAGCACGAGATTGAAATTGTGGTTGGCGCCGAACGTGTGGCTCCAGGGCAGCCAGTCGAGAATGACGAGATCGTCGCGCGGCTGCTCCAGAAAAGTCCAGGTCTGCGCCTTGGCCTGCTGGCTCGAGGTCAGCATGCGCTGGGTGTTGATGACGGCTTTCGGCGTCCCGGTCGAGCCCGAGGTGAACAGGAATTTCGCGATGGTGTCAGGCCTCACCGCGGCGAAGGCCGTTGCGACCTCGGGGGTCTCGGACGTCGCCGCGATGGTGCCAAAGGCCAGCGCATCGGCATCGTCGACGTTGCCGCTGATGATCTGCGCATCGTGCAGCGGCTTGATCGCGGCCAGCGCCGCCGCGAACGGCTTGGTCGCGGCGACGTAGATCGCGCCCGGTCGGAGCAGCGAGATCATGCCCTTGAGCTTGTCGAAGTCCTTCGACATCAGCGAATAGGCCGGCGAGATCGCCGCCGAGGGCACGCCGACATGCTGCGCGGCAAGCGCGAGCAGCGCATGGTCGATGCTGTTGTCCGAGAGGATAACGACCGGGCGCTCGGCGCTGAGACTTTGCGCGAGCATCCAGGACGCTGCCGCGCGCACCTGGCGCAGCGCCCGCGCATAGGTGACATTGCTCCATGGCGATTCGGTATTGCTGCGCTCTGCGAGGAAAATCGCATCGGGCCTTTGCCGCGCCCATTGCTCCAGCCAGTCGCCGATGCAGCGCGCACCATTGCACAAGGGATCGGGCGAACGCAGCACGATGCTGCCGTCGGCGCGATGCTCGGCAACGGTCCTGGGCGTTGCGAACAGGCTTGAAGCATCACCGCGTGTGGCGGTTGTCATTGGTTTCCTCCTCCGCCCGGATCCGGGATCGGCCGCAGCCTCGTCGCGGGCCGCATTGGCCATAATGTTGGGCATGACGATTGTTGTCGTCAACAACAAACTTCCGTCGACGCGGGGAAGGCGCTACAACAATGGCCCGCCAGGAGACGCAACGTGACAGCCCTCGCAGCCAGAGCCGATGCCCGCCCTTCCGCACGCAAACGCGCCGGCAACGGCGCGACGCGGCGGATCGACGCGGACGAAATCGGCCTCGACGCCCTGGTCGGCCACGCCGGCTATGCCGTGCGGCGCTTCCAGATCTGGATTTTCCAGGACTTCGTCAAAACGCTCGGCAATGTCGACATCCGGCCGACGCAATATTCGGTGCTGACGGTGATCGGGGCCAATCCGGGCCTCTCGCAGATGGCGGTGGCCAAGCGCCTCGGCATCGAGCGCGCGCGGCTGGTGCATCTGCTCGACAGCCTCGAACAGCGCAAGCTCGTGAAGCGGGTCAAGTCGAAGACGGACCGGCGCTCTCATGCCCTGCACCTCACCGCCCAAGGCGAGACGGCGCTGGCCAAATTCAAGCGCCTCGCCGCGGAGCACGAGCGGCATGTCGAGGACAGGATCGGCAAGGAGAACCGAGAGCGGCTGCTGCGGATCCTCGCTGACTTCACCTGACCTGAGCCAGGCTGCCTAATATTTACGCAAATGCCCGTAACAGGGCGGCGCCGCGATGGCCGGCGCGGCCCTCAAAATATCCCCAAGCCACTGATCTGTCGATAATATCCAGAGCAGCCGTTCTGCCCGGTTTGTGTACACAATGGCACATCGCTTGCTTCAATCCGCGTGAGACCTGTTGCCGGAGTTTTGTCGCCATGAGGGCTGAAATGGGGGCTGAGCAGCCTGAAACGATCGCCGCGATTGTGGCCGCGCATCGCGCGGGCACGCTGACGCCGGCGCAGACGATCGCGCGCAGCTATCAGCGCATCCGCGACCACAACGACCCCGCCTTGTTCATCAGCCTGCGCGACGAAAAGGACGCGATCGCGGAGGCCGAGAAGCTCGCCGCGAAGGATGCAGCACACCTGCCGCTCTACGGCGTGCCGGTCGTGGTGAAGGACAATATCGACGCGCTGGGATTTCCGACCACGGCCGCCTGCCCGGCCTTCTCCTATACGCCAACGCATGACTCGACCGCGGTGCTGCGGCTGCGCGCCGCCGGCGCCATCATCATCGGCAAGACCAATCTCGACCAGTTCGCGACCGGCCTCGTCGGCGTGCGCTCGCCCTACGGCATTCCCAGGAATTCGATCCGCGATGATCTCATTCCCGGCGGATCGAGCTCGGGCTCGGCCACCGCCGTCGGCGCGGCGCTGGTGCCACTGTCGCTCGGTACCGACACGGCCGGCTCGGGCCGCGTGCCGGCGATGCTCAACAACATCGTCGGGCTGAAGCCGAGCCTCGGCATGATCTCGACCGCCGGCCTGGTGCCGGCCTGCCGCACGCTCGACTGCATCTCGGTATTCGCCTTGACGGTGGACGACGCCGCGCTGGCGCTCTCCGTGATGGCCGGTCCCGACCAGGCCGATCCGTTCTCGCGCGACCGGCCGCTGGGCCCGCTCACGCCGCTCCCGGCAAACCTGCGTCTTGGCGTGCCACGCAACGGACAGCTGATCTTCTTCGGCGACAAGAAGGCCGAAGCCGCCTACGCGGATGCGCTGAAGCGCTGGACATCACTCGGCGCAACGCTCGTCGAGTTCGACCTCGAGCCGTTCTACGAGACGGCGCGGCTGCTATATGAAGGACCGTGGGTCGCCGAACGCTATCTCGTGATCCGCAACCTGCTCGCCTCGGCGCCGGATTCGATCCACCCGGTGACACGCGAGATCACCGCGGCCGGTGCGCGGCTGACGGCGGCCGAAACCTTCTCCGCGCTCTACCGCTTGCAGGGCCTGCGCAGGATCGCCGAACGCACCTTCACCAATATCGACGCGCTGGTGCTGCCGACGGCGCCGACGGCCTATACGACCGCGCAGGTGCTGGCCAATCCGGTCGAGCTCAACAGCCGGCTCGGCACCTACACCAATTTCGTCAATCTCCTCGACCTCTGCGGCCTCGCGCTGCCGGCAGAGGTGCGCAGCGACGGCATTCCGTTCGGCATCACACTGCTCGCGCCCGCAGGACGCGATGCGCTGCTCGCGAGCATCGGCCGCGTGTTCCATGCCGATACGAAGCTGACTCTTGGTGCGAAGGGCGTAACGCAAGCACCGCTGGCGCCCCTTCCCGCAAACAGCGACGACGAGATTCCGATCGCGGTGGTCGGCGCGCATCTCTCCGGCATGGCGCTGAACGGCGAGTTGCAGGCACTGAACGGCCGGTTGGTCGAAGCGACCCGGACCGCGGCTGACTACAAGCTCTATGCCCTCGGGACCACGCCGCCGAAGCCGGGCCTGCTGCGCGTCGAAGCCGGCAAGGGCGCGTCGATCGAGCTGGAGATCTGGTCGCTGTCGTCGTCCGCCTTCGGAAAGTTCGTCAACGCGATCCCCGCGCCGATGGCGATCGGCACGGTACGGCTGGCAGATGGCCGCAGCTTGAAGGGATTTCTCGTCGAGCCCGAGGTGCTGGGCGCAGCGCGCGATATCACCAGCTATGGCGGCTGGCGGAAGTATATGGCGGAGAAGGCGACGGGGTAATTCGTAGGGTGGGTTAGCGCAGCGTAACCCACCTCTTCTGTCTCTGCGGATGCGAACAGTGGTGGGTTACGCCTTCGGCTAACCCACCCTACGGCACCGCGTGCGCAGCCCTACACCGACACCGCGTAGATCTCGTATTCCCCGCGCACCAGCTCGATATGCGCGCGCATCGCAGCTGCAGCGCCCTGCTTGTCGCCGCGCATGATGGCGACGACGACGCGGTCGTGCTCGGCTTGCGACTTGGCAAGACGTCCGAGGTTGCGGAACTGGGCGCGACGGAACGGCTGCACGCGCACGCGTGTGGCCAATGTGATCTCGGCGATGTAGCCGTTCTGCGAGCCCGCATAGATCGCGTTGTGGAAGCGCTCGTTGACCTCGTGGAAGCGATCGGGATTGCCGGCGTAGCTGAGAACCCGCAGCTCTTCGTGGATGGCCTCCAGGCCGTGGCGCTCGGCCGCGGACATGCGCTCGGCGGCAAGGTCGGCGCACAGCGCCTCGAGCTCCGCCATCGCCTCGAACATGCTTGTCAGCCGCTCGAACGAGGGTTGCGCCACGACCGCGCCGCGATGGGGCCGTGCCTCGACGAGGCCGCTCGCCACCAGCTGGCGCAACGCCTCGCGCACCGGCGTGCGCGAGACGCTGAAGCGCCGCGCGATGTCGGTCTCGTCCAGCGGCGCGCCGGGCGCCAGCGTTCCACGCACGATCTCGTCGGCGAGCTGAAGGCGCAGCTCCTCGGCGCGCGTTACCTTGTGCACGCTTGGCTGCGCCCGGTCGACCCGTGGCACCACCGGCTCGGCCGGCAGTGTTCCGGGCGGAAGATCGTCAAGCGTCATACGGTCAGGTCTCTTTCGACTCGTCGATGATGCTGACATGGGCGGCGACGACGCGCCAGCCCTCCGGGAAGCGAATCCAGGTCTGCATCTGCCGGCCGACCTTGCCGGGAGCCGTGTCGCGATAGAACAAGGTGGAGGCCACGGCCGTGTCGCGGCCATAGCTCGATATGACGGTCTTGGCGGTGCGGCGGCTGAGGCCAGCCGGCGAGCGGCCGGCGCGGAAGCCGGAGATCGCCTCATAGCCATAGAGGTTCTCACCGATGCCGTAGCGCAGCGTACGAGGATCGTTGCGGAAGAGCTCGCCGAGCACGGCGACGTCGTTGGTGATCAGCGCCTGCTCATAGCGCTCGAACGCGGCTTTGACTTCTGCGATCACGTCGGGGAGATCGATCTCCATTTCAAAATCCTTTTGGGCTGGGCGCGGCGACGACGCCCATCTTCTCCAACGCGTAGGCGACGCGCAACGCGATGTCCTCGCGCCAAGGGGCGCAAATGATCTGCACGCCGATCGGCAGCGGCTCGAGCGGCACCGGTACCGCCACCACGGGCAGGCCGATGAACGAGATCGGCTGGGTGTGGATGCCGATATTGGCGCGCACCGGCAGCTCGACGCCGTCGAGATTGAAATTGACCTGGCCGAGCTTTGGCGCGGTGCACGGCGTTGCCGGCGCGAGCAGGACGTCGACGGACTTGAAGATCTCGGCGAGCTGCGCGCGGTACCAGCGGCGGAATTTCTGCGCGCGGTCGACCAGCGGCGCCGGCACCATGGCCCCCGCAATCAGCCGGTCGCGCACGGCGGGATCGAAATCGTTCGGACGCTTGCGCAGGCGATCGAGATGCAGCGAGGCACCTTCGGTGGTGCTGATGACATAGGCCGCCGCACGGGCCCGCGCGGCTTCGGGCACATCGACCACGCGTGTTGCGCCCAGCGCCTTGGCGACGCGGCTGATCGCTTCGACAGCTTCCGGAAACACGTTCTGCTGGAAGTACCCGCCGGCGATCGCGATGCGCAGGTCCGAAACCGGATTGGCGAGCAGCGGCGTCGTCGGCTCCAGCCCGCGCGTCGTGCAGGCGGCATCGTCCGCATCCGGTCCCTGCATCGCGTCATAGGCGAGCGCGAGATCGGTGGCGGAGCGCGCGAACGGGCCGAGATGATCGAGGCTCGCCACGAACGGAAACGAGCGCGCGCGAGAGAGCCGGCCATAAGTCGGCTTCAGGCCGAAAATGCCGCAGAACGACGACGGCACGCGGATCGAGCCGTTGGTATCCGACCCGAGCGCGATCGGCACCAGCGCGCCGCCGACGGCGCTGCCGGAGCCGCCGGACGAGCCGCCGCTCATGCGCGTGGTGTCATGCGGATTGCGCGAGGGACCGTCATGGACGTTCTCGCCGGTGAAGTCGTAGGCGTATTCGCCCATGTTGAGCGCGCCGACCAGCACGGCGCCTGCGGCTTCCATGCGCTCGATCAGTGTCGCGTCGCGCTTCGCGGGGGCACGATCGCGGTTGATCTTCGAGCCCGCGCGGGTGGCGAGGCCCGCGACGTCGAACAAATTCTTCACCGCAAACGGGACGCCGGCGAGCGGGCCGACGGACTTGCCGGCCGCGAGATCGGCGTCGATCGCGCGCGCTTTGGCACGGGCCCGATCGGCGGTGACGTCGGTGAAAGAATTGAGGACGGTGTCGTGCTGCTTGATGCGCGCAAGCGCTGCTTCGGTCGCATCGAGCGCCGACATCCTGCGGCCTGCCACTGCACTTGCGATCTCGGCGGCCGTCATCTCTGGCTTGGTGGTCATGGCGGCGTCAGACAGTAAATACGGGCGCCGGCTCGGTCTCGTCCGGCAGCGCGAATTCGTCGACCATCCGGCCAAGCCGCAACGAAACTTCGAGATTGGCGCGAATGGACGGCCTCCAGGCCTCCTCGACCGGCAACGCCAGCGCTTTCGCTACGGCATCGATATAGTCGTCCAGCGGCTCGGCCATCACGCTCCCAAACAATCTCTCAGTGCGCCGGCAACGGCGGATGCGGGATCGCCGTCAGCAGCTCCTTGGTGTAGTCGTCCTGCGGATCGCTCAAAACCCTCTCGGAAGAGCCTTCTTCGACGATTCGACCCGACCGCATGACAATGACACGATCGCACAACAAGCGCACTACGTTCAAATCATGCGAGACAAACAAATAACTCATACCTAGCCGCGCCTTGAGGTCCTGGAGCAGGTTGAGGACCACGGCCTGCACGGAGACGTCGAGCGCCGCCGTCGGCTCGTCCAGGATCACGAGCTTGGGATGCAGGGCGATGGCGCGGGCGATGCCGACGCGGGCCTTCTGGCCGCCGGACAATTGGTGCGGAAACCGATCCAGCAGATTGTGCGGCAGGCCGACCATGGTGGCGAGCTCCTCGCAGCGAAAACGCAGCGCGTCGCGCCCCCTGATATTGTCGAGCTGCAAGATGGGATCGGCGATGGCGCGCACGGCGGTAAAGCGCGGGTTGAGGCTGTCGGTCGGGTCCTGGAACACCATCTGGATGCGGCTGCGCTGCGGCAGCCGGGCAAAAGAGGCAGGCGCCATGGCGCCGATGTCCTCGCCGTCGAACTGGATCAGGCCGGAGGTCTGGTCGAGCAGACGCATCACCATCATCGAGGTGGTCGATTTGCCGCAGCCGGATTCGCCGACGAGACCGACGCTCTCGCCATGGCCGATCGAGAAGCTGATGCCGTCGACCGCGCGGAACACATCGGGCTCCAAAGGCGGCTTGCGACCGAACAGCTTGCCGAGGGTCGCGGTCGCGCCCTGGCGGGGATATTCCTTGACCAGCTTTTCGATGAGGAGAAGGGGCGCCTTCTCCGCGCCCGCTGCGACTGTCGGAGCGGTTTCGTGCGCCGCGCTTGCGGCAGCGAGCGCAGCGCCCTCCTCCTCCGGCAGCAGATCACGCAGGCTCACACCAAGCCGCGGCGTCGCGCGCATCAGCTTCTTCGTATAGGGGTGCTGCGGGTTGGCAAAAATGTCGGCGGCCTTTGCGGTCTCGACCACCCGGCCCTTCTCCATCACCACGACCCGGTCGCAATAGGCGGCGGCCAGGCCCAGATCATGGGTGATCAGGATGGTCGACATCGCCTTGCGCTTGGTCAGCTCGACGATCAGGTCCATCACCGCCTTCTGGGTGGTGACGTCGAGGCCGGTGGTCGGTTCGTCCGCGATCAAAAGCTGCGGATTGCAGGCCAGCGCCAGCGCGATGACGACGCGCTGGCACATGCCGCCTGACAGCTCGAACGGATAGGCGTGGTAGCGCTCGCGCGGGCGGGCGATCTTGACCTGCTCCAGCGCCTCGATCGCCTTTTCGCCGCGGTCGGAAACCATGGCCTGCTGCACATGGGTGCGCAGCACGTCCTCGATCTGGTCGCCCACTTTGCGGATCGGGTTCAGCGCCGCGCGCGGGTTCTGAAAAATCATCGAGACTTCGCGACCGCGCAGATCGCGCATCTGGTCTTCGGTCGCGGCCTTGACGTCGATGCCCGAGAACATCACCGAGCCCTCGGCGATCCGCCCGGCACGGTCGAGGATGCGCATCACCGCATAGGACGTCACCGACTTGCCGGAGCCGGACTCGCCGACGATGGCCAGGGTCTCGCCCTTGGCGACGGAAATGTTGACGTGCTGTACCGCCTTGACGATGCCGCGGCGGGTGGTGAATTCGACGGTGAGGTCCTGGACGTCGAGCAGGGGCTGCGCGGTCATGGGTGCCTCCCGTCACTCAAAAGGTCGAAAACAACCCCATGCACAGTAGAGAAGGGTCTGAAATTACTGGGGGATTTTTGGCGGAAATTTACGCGGAAGCCGGCCATCACGTCCTCCGCTGGGGGTCGACGATGTCGCGCAGGCCGTCGCCGAGGAGGTTGAAGCAGAACACGGCGATCATCAGCGCGAGGCCCGGGAACAGCGCGATCCACCATTCGCCCGACACCATGAAACCCGCGCCTTCCGCGACCATGATGCCCCATTCCGCCGTCGGCGGGCGGACGCCGAGGCCGATGAAGGAGAGGCCCGCGGCATTGAGGATGGCGTAGCCCATGGTCAGCGACATCTGCACGATCATGATCGGCATGATGTTCGGCAGGATGTGCACGAGGAGAATGCGGAATTCGCCGTTGCCGGAGAGACGCGCGGCCTGCACGAAGCCGGCGTTGCGGCGCACGTTCGCTTCGGCCCGCGCGACACGGGCATAGAGCGGGAAGTTCACGATGGCGGTCGCCAGGATGATGTTCTGCACGGTGTTGCCCAGCGCCGCGACGATGCCCATCGCCAGCACGAACAGCGGGAAGGCCATGATGGTGTCGGCGATGCGGCCGACGATGCGATCGGTCCAGCCGCCGAAATAGCCCGCCGCAATGCCGGCGAGCCCGCCCATCAAGAACACCAGCACGACGGAGGCAACCGCGATGAACGTATCGAGCCGCGTCGCCACGACGACGCGGCTGAAGATGTCGCGGCCCAATTGATCGGTGCCGAACCAGTGCGCCATCGAGGGCGGCTTCAACGACGCGGCGGTGTCGGACGCCAGCGGATCATACGGCACCACATAGGGACCGAAGATCGCGGCCAGGAGAATCACGATCAGCAGGGCAAAGGAAAAGCCCGTGACCTTGTTCTCGCCGAGCACGTAGCGGGTCTGTTCGAGGAGCGCGACAAATCCCGATGTGCGCGCGGGTCCAACGGGTTCAACAGCAGGCGCAACGGTGCTCATTGTGTCCCCCTAGCCTTCCAGCCGCACGCGTGGATCGATCACGCCATAGAGAATATCGATCACGAGATTGAGCAGCACGTACATCACCGCCATGGTCAGCACGAAACCCTGCACCGGCGCGAAGTCCGACGAGATCAACGCTTCCACCGCGTAGGAGCCGATGCCGGGCCAGGCGAACACTTTCTCGACCAGCACGTTGGCGCCGAGCAGGAACGAGAACACCATGCTGAGCGTGGTGATGACGGGGAGCATGGCATTGCGGAAGGCGTAGGTGACGATGACGGTCGCCGGCGACAGGCCGCTGGCGCGCGCGGTGCGGACGAATTCGGACGACAGCACCGCCAGCATCGAGGCGCGCGTCATGCGCGCGATCGGCGCCAGCGAGAAGATCGCGAGCGTCGTCGCCGGCAGGATGAGCTGGCTCGCCGCCGAACGAAACGCCTCGAGATCGCGCGCGATCAGCGTGTCGATCAGGTAGAAGCCGGTGACCGTCGGCGGCGCGCTGTAGAACACGTCGAGCCGGCCGAGCGGCGCGGGCGACCAGCCGAGCTGGAAGTAGAAGACGTAAACCAGCACGAGGCCGGTGAAGAACACCGGTAGCGACACGCCGGCTGTCGTCGTCACCCGACATAAATGATCGACCCATGATCCCGGCCGCGTCGCCGCCAGCACGCCGAGCGGAATGGCGATGACGATCGAGACGATGAGTCCAAGCAAGGTCAGTTCGGCCGAGGCCGGCAGGCGGTTGCGGATTTCCGCGGCGACCGGCTGGCCGGTCGTCAGCGAGTTACCGAAATCGCCATGGGCGAGATCGTTGCTGTAGCGGAAGAACTGCTCGATCAGCGGTTTGTCGAGGCCGAGTTTTTTGCGGATCTGCTCGACGGCTTCTTTCGTCGCGGCGGGGCCTGCGAAGTACGCGGCGGGATCACCCGGCAGCGCACGCGTCAGCAGGAAGGTGACGATGACGACGCCGATCAGCGAGGGAATCGCGAACATCAGGCGCTTGCCGATCATGGTCAGCATGGGACGCTCCTTCTGCATAGCGATTGGGAGTTGGATCGCACGGCTTGCGTCGCTGCGTTCCCTCCCCCCTTGTGGGGGAGGGCTAGGGAGGGGGGTGGCTCCGGGAGAGATCGGAGTTCGTGGCTACCCCTCTCCCCAACCCTCCCCCGCAAGGGGGGAGGGAGCCTGAAGAGCGTGCTCACCTCACCCATGCACCTCACCCCTTCGCCATCGCGCGATAGTCGAGGCGGCGGTGGAACCAGTATTGGTAGCCGCTGATGTTCTTCTGCATCGCGACGTTGACGAAGGGCTGGTACAGCGGAATGCGCGGGATGTCACTGTAAGCGAGATCGACAAAGCCCTTCACGTCGGTGTCGTAGGTCGCGATGTCGCCGGTGGCGGCGGCGGTGCGCGCGCCGTCGATCAGCTTGTCCATCTCCGGCGACTCGTAGCTCATGGTGTTGAAGACGGAATTGTTGCCGTGATAGCACCAGTAGAAGAAGTATTCGGGGTAATCGAGCCAGCCCGAGAACACGTTGGTGAAGAGCGGCATCTCCTTCTTGTTCAACTCGGTGCGCCAGTTGGCGCCGGGCACCTTGTTGATGGTGGTCTTGATGCCGATCTGGGCGAGGCTCTCCTGCACCAGCACGCAGAGCGGCTCGTTGACTCCGGCGAAGTTGAGGTCGAACGAGATCGTGGTCTCGAAGCCGTTGGCGAGGCCTGCTTCCGCCATCAGCGCCTTCGCCTTCTCCATGTCGGTGTTGTATTTATGCGGCTGCGGCCAGGCGACTTCGGTCGGCTTGTCCTTGGCCGCGCCGAACATCGGGTTCGCCAGCCCGAACATCACCGCGTCCATGATCTTCTGATAGGGAATCGCGTAGGCGACCGCCTGACGCACCTTGGGATTGTCGAACGGCGGCTTGGTGACGTTCATGCCGATATACTGGATGCCGTTGGAGAACGGCAGCGACACCACGTTGAGCTTGCCGCTCGCCTTCATCTCCTGGAAATCCTTGAACGGCAATTCGTAGGAGATATCGGCGTCGCCGCGCTCCAGCAGCGCACGGCGGTTGCCGGCCTGCGGCACCATGCGCCAAATCACGCGCTTGATCTTCGGCAAGGGACCGCCGACCCAATCCTCGTTGCGCTCCATCACCACTTCGGTGCCGGCGGTCCACTTCGTCACCTTGTAGGCGCCGGAGCCCGCGGTCTGCTGCTTTGTGTACTCGAGACCCCACGGGTCCTTCTCGCTGGCGTTCTTCTTCACCAGCTCAGAGTTGATGATGCAGGGCACGATGACCGCGAGATCGGGGATCGTGAGCCGGTCCTTCTTGGCGAAATCGACGCGGATCGTATAGTCGTCGATGACGACGAACTGCTCGGGTTTTGTCAGCGAGCCCGCGCTCATCTGGAAGGTCGGAAAGCCGCCGACGCTCACCGCGCGATCAAGCGACCATTTCACGTCCTTCGCGGTCACCGGCGCGCCGTCGTGGAATTTGGCGTTCTTCTTCAGCTTGAAGGTGACCGACATGTCGTCGATCTTGAAGTCCTCGGCGAGCTCCCCCTTGAGCTTGTCGCGGTCGTAATAGGGCACGCCGCCGGGGCCGCTCTTCATCTCGTGGCTGATCAGCCGGTCGTAGCAATTCCAGGACACCTCATAGCCGGGGACGTTGGTGCCGACGCCGTGGATGTCGAGATTGTTGGGGCCACCCTCCGAGACGATCAGCAGCGTCTCCGAGCGCGCGTCGGCATAGGCCGAGGAGATCACGGACGGCATGGCCGGAAGCGCCGCGCCAGCGGCCAATCCGGAAACGGACTTGAGGAAATCGCGGCGCTTCATGAAATGGCTCCAACACAAAAGTTTCTGGCTGGAACTGGATTCGCAAGGTTCGTGCCAAGGCTTAACGGGGCTTTGGAAGCTCACTAAGCTATTGGTTATACGTATGATTATATCTTTTCGACCCAGGATCCGAGCGCAGCCCGGATTGTAGGGAATTGCATACAAAGACGCATATTTGCTTAGAAAATAGACGACGAGCATCGGCCTCCGGCTGGCTCCCGAGCGTCAGTCGCTGTCGTTTGGCAAAAGCCAAAACGCATAGTTCCAGGAAAAATTGGCAGCGGCCGGTTCGCACTAAGCCTGTATGCAACCGACGTCGCTGTCAGAAGTAGTCGAATGTTCGAAGGGCGCAGGCAGCACCGGACGACCAAATTGGGCGCTCGGCGATGAAACGCTTCACACTTCCCTCGTCGAAAGAAACTTTATGTAATGTTTGGTTTTCTTTCCGGTCTTTCGCCTTCTGCCATGCGCCATACAGCGTATCGAAATCGAGATCGACCTCCGCGAACGCCAGAAAATTAAACTGATAGAACTCCAGATCGCAGCCGAACTCAAAAATAACTAGCCGCTTGATAATGTCCTCCAACGGACGCTTAAGGATGCTCCTATTCACACCCAGTTCTTCGGAGAGCGCGCGATAGGCAGCGTCGTGTATCGTTGTCGACCCCGCTCCTTCCGCGCCCGGACGTATACCTTCTACAACAGCAATGTCATACTCGCCTTTTCTGAACGTTTCATCGAACGACCTTTGACCAATCACGATGGACTTTGCGTCATCGCAAATGACGTTGACGCACACACCAATTCCAGAAGCGAGGAAGGCTACTGGCTTGAGTGGAATAGTAGCCTCCTGCAGAGTTCGCCAACGGTGACCTGCGCCGGCTGCTTGCTTGGCGATTACGTTGTAGCGATACCAGGAATGCTGAAGCCTTAGCGTAAGATGGGGGCGCTCCTCTACGTCCTTACCAAGGTCCGTGACAATGGACCGAACAGCAAAGTCGGGCTCGTCGCGTGAGACGCCGGGCATCCCTTTCGCCGATAGAAGACAAAAGGTTGGGTTATCAGTCCAGCCACGAACGCCGTCCGCTTTTTTCTGCTCATTCTGCGCCAAGGCTTGATTCGCCAAGTTCTTGAAGTCATCAGGGGGAGCAACCTCAGATGCTTCAACAACGACGTTGATTTCACCTGGCATAAATCCGCCGGAAGCGGCCTTTTCCACCTCAAGCCAGGTCGACACCTGATCGCCAACACGCAACGCATCGCCAATGGCCGGCCCAAATTCGCCAATAGCCAGATTTCGCATGCGCCATCCGGCGATTAGGTGTGGATTTGCACCGGAAACGGCATTGAGGTTCGGATCGTCCAGTACGGCTCGGACCTCGTGCACGGAGAGCCCATAAGCCGTGAGCAACGCTTTTATTAGTGCCGGAGAGGGGTTACGTGATCGGCTCGTCTCGACGTTGCGAAGGTGATCAGTATTCAGCTGATACCCAGTCACTTTCAGAACCCAATCAGGCACTTCGGCGCGGGTAAGCCCGAGCTTCCCAAGCTTCTGCGCCTCCTCACGAAATCGAGGATCAGCCTCAAGATTTAGCACTCGCCTCCCTACTGATTCCCGCAGGGCCACAAGCAAGCGTCCAATTCGCGATGGAGGTAGAGCGATTGACCGGCCCCGCCGGTCAGCAACACCTGGGCGCTTTGTCAACTTATTCTCCTGCCAAAATTCGGGCCGCCGACTAGGATCGATTAGTGTGATGGTTTTGCCGCTCCACTAATGGAGCGCTACCATGAAGCGATCTGAACCTCACCAGAGGAGCCATCCCCAGACGAGCGGACAACAAGATAGGGCGTCGACACAAATACGAGAGCTTGAGGCCCCAGCAACCGATGAAAGAGCCGTTCGGGATCTACTCACTCAACTTATCTTCCTGCTGGAAGCCAGTCACGATGTGTGCAGTTCAAACGGGATCAGCATAGCAGCGGCAGCTTACAAAGCTCGCGAAATGTTGGCACGTCTTGATGATGACAGCACAGATCGTGCGGCAGTCGAACGCAAAATACGACATCTATTCAGCGCCCTTCGGCAAGATAGACAAGTCTGATTGGGACTCGCCGCACGGCCCGGCGAGGGATGACATTCGGCCCCAAGTAATCAAATACTGCGTGAATTTCGGTGCTTGGTGCGGCGCAAGTGGTTCTATACGCATCCAAAGTTTTCTGCGAGGTATCAACCGCGAACCATTACCAAACGTCTCCCTAAGGTGATAAGTTTGGATTGACTCCGTTCGCAGTGCTTGCCCATGACGACACGAAGATTGGCTCCGGCCACTCACCCCGCCCAGATCAGCTCCTGAAGCTGGACCAGATCGTCGGCCTGCTCCTGCCAGCCCTCCATGCAGATGTGGCTGTTGAGATCGCTGGCGCGGTGCAGCAGCATCAGGGCCATCAGCCGCCGCTTCAGCGCGAAATCTAGTTTCGCATAGCCAAAGCCTTCGAGCAGGTTGCGCACCCTCCCCGGCCGGCCTGCGGCCATGAAGGCGCTGGGGCCGAGCAGATCGTAGTCGCGCCATCCCACCAGCACGTCGCCGAAATCGAACAGGCCGGCGAGCGACCATTGATCGTCATGACAGGCGAGCAGAAAGTTCTCGGGAATGTATTCGCCGATCAAGATCACCGGCGGCGCGTCCATCGGGATCAGTTCGGCGGCATCACGCAGGAGGTCGTCGAGGCCGGCCAGGAATTTTGGCGCAAGGCCGAGACGCGTGTGCCGGGCCTTGCAGCCTTGCATCTGGGCACCCATGAAATCGTCCCAGCGCGGCTGTATCTGCGCGAGCGGGCCGAGCGGCGCGCGCTGCACGGCGGCGATGGTCTCGCCGATCTGGCGCAGCACGCGCTCCTTCTGATCTTCCGGAAGTTGCGGCCAGACCTCCGCGCCGAGCGTGCCTGATAGCCGCGTGATGATGAGATAAGGCCAGCCGTCACGCATCCCTTCCGCGACGATCTCGGGGATCGGCAGATGAAGGCGGCCGGCAAGCTGCGTCAGCGAACCGCGCTCGGAGACGAATTGCGCTGCGAGCTGCGGCGGGAAGATCTTCAGGATCACGCGGTCGCCGAGCCCGACCACGAGATTGGTGCCGGTCGAAAATACATGCGGCGCGCTGACATCGAGATCATGGCCGCGCGCGATGTCGAGCGCGATCGGCAGCCATCGCGAGGGATCAGAGCGCCAGGCGCGAAAACTCTTGGCGTCGGTGAAAGCCGGAAGCATTTGCGATGGAACGTTCGTCATCAGTGCTCGCTCATGCAAGCCGGCTTTGGTTGATGAGGTGCATGCCAGGAAAGCGGTGCACCTCTCCCGCTTGCGGGAGAGGTCGCGCCGAAGGCGCGGGTGAGGGTTCTTTCTTCTTGGGGAGTGTCCCGATGCGGAGGCACCCTCTCCCCAACCCTCCCCCGCAAGCGGGGAGGGAGCGCATCTCGTTCGTGACTACACCGAGGCCAAATCCCACTGCCACTATCTATCCGGGCTGGCGCGCTCGAACTGGCGCAGCAGCTTGTTGCCGCGATCGACGGCGGAATCGAGCGCTCCTTGCGCGCTCTTCTGGCCGGAGAACGCCTGCTCCAGCTCGTCCTCGATGGCGCCGCGGATCAGCACGAAGGAGCCGAGCCGGATGCCCTTCGAATTCTCCGTCGGCGGATGCAGCGTGATCTCCTCGAACGAGATCGCCGAGCCCGGATTGCGCTCGTAGAAGCCCTGCGCGCGGGTCAGCTCGAAGGCGGCGCGGGTCACAGGCAGATAGCCCGTGTTCTGGTGCCAGGCGGCCTGAACGCCTGGCTGCGACAGATAGGCGAAGAACCGCGCCACGCCCTTGTATTCCTCACGCGGGCGGTCGCGCAGCACCCACAGCGTGGCGCCGCCGATGATCGAGTTCTGCGGCGCGCCCTTCTCGTCGGCCCAATACGGCATCATGCCGTAGCCGATCTCGAACTTCGAATTGGCCTTGATGTCGGCGCGCGTCGCCGAGGAGCCGATGAAGATGCCGCATTCGCCGTTCTGGAAGCGCGGCTCGGCCGACTGGCCGCGGCCGCTATAGTCGAACAATTTTGTCTTTTGCCACTCGCTGAGCTGGGCGATGTGCTTGACCACGACCGGATTGTTGATGGTCAGCTCCGCATCGAGGCCCGCAAAACCGTTGGTCCGTGTCGCCAGCGGCAGATTGTGGAAGGCGGAGAAATTCTCGACGTGAATCCAGGACGGCCAGGACGTGGTGAAGCCGCACACCGCGCCGCGATCGCGCAGGCGCTTTGCCGCGGCCCCAAGCTCGGGCCAGGTCTTCGGCGGCGTCTCCGGATCGAGGCCCGCGTCGCGGAACATGGTCTTGTTGTAATACAGGATCGGAGTCGAGGAATTGAACGGGAAGGACAACAGATTGCCGGCCGCGTCGGTGTAATAGCCGGAGACGGCGGGAAGGTAATCAGCGAGCGAGAACGGCTCGTTCATATCGCGCATCAGGCTGAACACCGGATAGATCGCGCCCTTGGCCGCGGTCATGGTGGCGGTGGCGACCTCGTTGACCTGGACGATCGCAGGCTGGCTGCGCGAGCGGAAGGCGAAGATTGCGGCCGTCACCGTCTCGGTGTAGTTGCCCTTGTAACTCGGCACGATGCGGTAGTCGGATTGCGAGGCGTTGAAATCGGAGGCGAGCTTTTCCAATTGCCGGCCGAGTTCGCCGGACATCGCGTGCCACCACGCGATGTCCGTGGCAGCGCGCGCCTGTGCGGTGAACGTGAAGACCGCGGCGGCGGCAACGACCTGCAAAAAGCGCAATGCTGAATTCACGACGGCTCTTCCCATCCCGCGCGGCAAAAGGCGACCGCCTCCTGCTTAAGGCGGGGCATTTCCAGTTTCAACCGGGAATGAGGGCCAGACGCGACACACAATCACCCCGCGGGCCCACGCGGGATGGCCTTCCCTTGACCATCTGCTAGATTGCATTGAACCTTTTCCTCCCGCCATAGACTCCACCACTGAGGGGTTGAGTGTGCCAGTGTTGAACCGTGCCGAACGCTCGCGGACCGGGGTGGTTTTCGTCGCGCTTCTGATCGCCATCTGCGCGACGGGCGCCGTTGCGCGCGAATTCCGCGCCGCCGACACCCAGACCGAGGATTACCCGACCGTGCAGGCGCTGCGCTACATGGGCGCCCTGATCGCCGAGCGCAGCGGTGGCCGGCACGAGATCAAGGTGTTCCACTCCCGCCAGCTCGGCGAGGAGAAGGAGACCATCGAGCAGACCCGGGCCGGCGCGATCGACCTCAACCGGACCAATGTGGCGCTGATCGGCAATTTCGTTCCGGCCATGAACGTGCTGGCGATGCCGTTCCTGTTCCGGTCCATCGAGCACATGCAGAAGGTGCTCGACGGACCGATCGGCGGCGAGATCCTCGGCAGTTTCGAGTCCTACGGCTTCGTCGGGCTCGCCTTCTACGATTCCGGCGCGCGGTCGATCTACAACGGCGTCCGCCCGGTCAGAAACATCGCCGACCTCAAGGGATTGCGGATCCGGGTGCAGCAGTCGGAGTTGATGAGCCAGATGATCCGCGCGCTCGGCGCGGAGCCGGTCGAGATGCCCTATGGGCAGGTGCTCACCGGGCTTGCCAACCATCTGATCGACGGCGCCGAAAACAACTGGCCGTCTTTCGTGACGACGGACCATTACAAGCATGCCGGCTACCTCGCGCTTACCGAGCACACGATGAGCCCCGAAGTGCTGGTGATCTCGCTGAAGGCCTGGAAAAGCCTGTCGGCCGACGACCAGACCATCTTCAGGGAAGCCGCAAGCCGCTCCAGCCGATTCATGCGCGAGAAGTGGCGCGACCTCGAGGAGCAGTCGCAGCGCAAGGCGGAAGAGGCCGGCGTCATCATCGTCAGGGATATCGACCGCAAGCCGTTCGAGGACGCGATGGCCGCGATCTACGCCAAGGCCGGGCAAGATCCGGCCGCGGCCGCCCTGATCGAACGCATTCGCAAGGTGGAGTGAGCCTCTTGCCCGGGCTTGGACACAGCGAGCACGCAGACAGGCCGCCCGGCCCGATCGGGCGGCTGCGCGCGCGGCTGGTCGGCGTGCTCCGGGCGGTGCCGATCCGCTGGCGCATCCTGTCGATCGCGGCGCTGAACTCCGCCGTGGTGGTGGTGCTGGTCGCGCTGATCTGGAACGGCTCGCAGGTGCTCGGCTCGGCCTGGGACGACGTGCGCCAGGTGCGCGAGTCCGACCGGATTCTGGCGCTGCTCGAAAGCGAGACCGGGCGGCTGCACAATCTGATCCACCGCTACATCAACCAGCCCAGCCCGGACCTGTTCGCCGAGATCCTGCTGCTGCGCGAGGCGGTGCTGGGAACGCTGGCCAACCGCGCCGCCAAGGACCCGATGCTATCAGGCTCGGTCGAGGAGCTGGAGCGCACCACCGACCGTTTCCTCAACGGCTTTGGCGAGCTGCGCGGCGTGCAGGCCACCATCGCCAGGACCTATGAGGAGCAGGTGCAGGGACCGGCCAGAGACATGGCGGGCCTCTACTCCGTCATCGAAGGCGCCACCGGCCATCGCGACGCGCTGATCTGGCCTTCGCTCGGCAAGTCGCGCGAGGCCTTCACCGCGATGCTGGTCGCGGCCAATTCCTACTATCTGTCGCTGTCATCGGGTGCGGCCGACGACGCGCGCCGCAACACCGAGACGATCGAGAAGACCATCCCCGTCATGATCGATCTCGCCGACAACGATCTCCAGAGATTGGCGCTGCAACGGCTCGGGGCCCGCACCGCCGCGCTGCGCGAGGGCTTTGCAAAGCTCTCCGAGCAGCTCACGAGCCGCACCGAGCTGCTGCGCAACACCATCGACGCCAACCAGGCCGAGGCGATCGGCGCCATCGACGACCTCTCCACCAAGATGCGCCAGCGCGAGCAGAAGGCACAGGAGACGTTCGACCGCACGCTGGCGGACATCTCCCGTCGTGTTCTTTCCATTGCCGTGATCTTCCTCGGCATCATCCTCACCGCCGGCGTGCTGATCGGGCTGTCGATCCGGCTGCCGCTGCAGCAGATCATGGCGGCGATGCGCGCGATCACGCTCGGCGATCTCGGCCGCGAGGTGCAGGGCACGCGCGCGCGCGACGAGGTCGGGGCCATGGCGCGCGCCGTGGAAGTATTTCGTGAGAACGCGATCGCCAAGCGCCAGACCGAGGACGAGCTGCGCGCCTCCAAGGAGAAGGCCGAGAGCGCGCTGCTCGAGCTCAACACCGCGCAGCAGAATTTGATCGATGCCGAGCGGCTGGCAGCCCTCGGCGGCCTCGTCGCCGGCGTCGCGCACGAGGTCAACAATCCGATCGGCATCAGCCTGACCGTCGCCTCGAGCTTGGCCCGGCGCACCGAGATCTTCGAGGCCCAGCTCAAGGGCGAAGGCGGCCTGCGCCGCTCGCAGCTGGAAGAATTTGTGCAATCCTCACGCGACGCCTCGCAGCAGCTCGTTGCCAACCTCCAGCGCGCCGGCGAATTGATCCAGTCGTTCAAGCAGGTCGCGGTCGACCGCTCCCATGCCGAGCGGCGGCAGTTCTCATTGAGCGAGGCCACCGACCAGATCATCGCGAGCCTGCGCCCGGTGCTGAAGCGCTCGCCGATCACGCTCCATGTCGACATGCCCGAGGGGCTGCTGCTCGACGGCTATCCCGGCTCCTATGGTCAGATCCTGACCAACCTGTTCCTCAACGCCGCCAACCACGCCTTTGCCGACGGCCGTGCCGGCACGATCACGATCTCGGCGCGGCCGCGCGGGGCCGACGACGTCGAGATCATCTTCACCGATGACGGAGCCGGCATGACCCCGGACGTGCAGCGCCAGGCCTTTGACCCATTCTTTACCACGAGGCGCAACGAAGGTGGCACGGGACTCGGCCTCCATATCGTCTATAACCTCGTCACCCAGCAGCTCGGCGGTCGCATGATGCTGGAATCCAAGCTGGGACAAGGCACTACTTTTCGCATTATCATGCCCCGGGTCGCCAAGGGCGGCGGGCAAAGCACAGAGACTGACGGGACTTCTCAATGGCCGAACAGGACGATGTCCTCCACCTGATCGACGACACCGGTACCGCGTCGGAGGATATTGACACCCGGAAATGGAAGATCGCCGTCATCGACGACGATCAGGCCGTGCATGACGGCACGCGTTTTGCGCTCTCGGACTACAATCTCAACGGCCAGGGCCTGGAGATCCTCTCCGCCCATTCCGCCGCCGAAGGTCGCAAGCTGATGGCCGCGCACGGCGACATCGCCGCCGTGCTGCTCGACGTCATCATGGAGACGGATGTCGCCGGCCTCGAACTGGTCGAGTTCATCCGCAACGAGCTCAAGAACGAGACCGTGCGCATCATCCTGCGGACCGGACAGCCCGGCCAGGCGCCCGAGCGGCGCGTGATCGTGCAGTACGACATCAACGACTACAAGGCCAAGACCGAGCTCACCGCCGACAAGCTGTTCACCTCGCTGACCGCGGCGCTGCGCTCCTACCAGCAGCTCGAGCGCATGGTGCAGACAAGGCGCGGGCTCGAGATCATCATCGATGCGGCGTCGACGCTGTACGACTTCAAGTCGATGCAGCGGCTCGCCGAGGGCGTGCTGACCCAGCTCGCCTCGCTGCTCAATGTCGATTGCGCCGGCATACTGGTTTTGCGCGACAATGGCGGCATCGACCCCGAGCTCTCGGTGCTCGCCGGCAGCGGCTGCTACAGCCGCTTCATCGGCATGACGTCATCCAAGGCACTCGACCCTGATTTGCGCGCGATGGTGGAAGCCGCGTTCCAGGGCCGCAAAAACGAATTCGCCGACCATCGCAGCGTGATTTACTTGCGCACCGGAAGCGGCCGCGAGGTCGTGGTGCTGCTGCAGGCCGAGCGCGAGCTGTCGGAGACCGACCGCTCGCTGGTCGAGATCTTCTCCAGCCGGCTCTCGATCGCCTTCGACAACGTCATCCTCTACCAGCAGCTCCAGGCCGCCAACACCCAGCTGGAAGACCGCGTTGCCCAGCGCACCCGCGCGCTGATGCAGGCCAACCGCCGCCTGTCGGCGCAATGGCTGCGGCTGCAGCGCGCCAACGGCTTCAAGAACGAGATCCTGGGCACCGTCGCCCATGACCTGAAGAATCCGCTCGGCGTCATTCTCGGCCGCACCGAGATGCTCAAGGAGCTGATCTCGACCGGCGCGTCGTCAAGCGGCGTGGTCGCCCAGGTCGATCACATCCGCGACGCGACGAAGCGCCTGACCACGATGGTCGATCATCTGATCTCGGACGCGATGGCCGATGCCTTCGACATCACCATCCGCCGCGAGCCGGTCGACGTCGCGGCCCTGGTCAAGGAAGTCGCCGAGGCCAACCAGCCGCTCGCCGTCAACAAGCAGCAGGCCATCAGCGTCACCGCGCCGGCCAACATCGTCACCATGTGCGACACCGACCGCATCCGCGAGGCGATCGACAATCTCATCAGCAACGCCATCAAATACTCACCGATCGGCGGCAAGATCGGCGTCGCCGTCACCCATGAGGGCCATGACACCGTCATCCGCGTCAGCGACGAGGGCGCCGGCCTGTCGCCGGAAGATCTCGGCCGTCTGTTCGGCCGGTTCCAGCGGCTGTCCGCAAAACCGACCGCCGGCGAGAGCTCGACGGGGCTTGGGTTGTCCATCGTCAAGCGTATTATCGACATGCACGGTGGAGAGGTGACCGCCGACAGCGACGGCCCCGGCAAGGGCTCGACCTTCACCATCACCCTCCCCGCGACCGAAATACCGTGATCTCAAGACCATGACCCCAACACCATGACCCCAAGACCGTGACCCCAAGACCATGACCCAAAGCCAGCACATCATGATCGTCGACGACGAGGCCCCGGCCCGGGAGATGGTCGGCGATTACCTCAAGATGCACGGCTTCACCGTGACGCTGTGCGACGGCGGCAAATCCTTGCGCACCGCGATCCAGGGCGGCATGCCCGATCTGGTCGTGCTCGACCTCAACATGCCCGAAGAAGACGGGCTCTCGATCATCCGCGACCTCAAGAGCCGCATCAACGTGCCTGTCATCATGCTCACCGCGACCGCGAGCCCGATCGACCGCGTCGTCGGCCTCGAGCTCGGCGCCGACGATTACGTGGCAAAGCCGTGCGAGCTGCGCGAACTGATGGCGCGTATTCGCTCGGTGCTGCGCCGGAGCACGCCAGTGAAAGCCGTGGCGGCGGAAACGGCGGCGACGAAATCGGACAAGGACCAGTTGGTACGGTTCGGGACCAAGTGGCTCGATCTCGAAGCGCAGGCCTTGCGCGACGACGAGGGCAACGAGCACCCGCTGACCGCATCCGAGTTCGGGCTGCTCAAAGTGTTCGCGGCCAATCCGAAGCGCGTGTTGTCGCGCGAGCGGCTGCTGGAATTGGCCAATGCGCGCGACGCAGAAGCCTTCGACCGCGCCGTGGATCTGCGCATCATGCGCATCCGCCGCAAGATCGAGCCCGACCCGACAAAACCCGCCGTCATCCGCACCATCCGCGGCGGCGGCTATCTGTTTTCACCGGTCGGCGAGAAGGCGTAGGGGCGGGCGGCACTCCCTCCTGTGTCGTCCCGGCGAAGGCCGGGACCCATACCGCGTGATCCATCGTGGGTGCAGGTTCTGGTACCGTGGGAAGACCTCTCCACTGCCAGTCTTCGTCAAACTTCTCCCTGTGGTTATGGGTCCCGGCCTTCGCCGGGACGACAGCTGGGATTGAGGCGACATCGAACGCAAAAGCCCGGAATACGTTCCCGGCGCCTCCGTCCGCCTCTAATTCCCCACCCCGTATTTTCCGTATATTGAAATTCCACGCTTTTTTGCCCCGAATGTTTCGTCGCACCCTGTCCGACGAAACAATTTGGCGGCGCACGAAACCATTTTCCCCTTTTCGTGCAGACGTCCCGAAACGTTGGCTCATTAACACTTCGGTCCAAGGAAACGCCGCTCGGTTGCGGCGCTACGGGGAGCCAAGTCAATGCCGAACGTCATCGCCATCAACGCCCAAGCCAGCCAGAGCATCATTGCCGCTCAGGCGACCTCGGACGTCATGCTTCTCGAAAGCATTGCCGACGGCAACCGGACGTCCATGCACATCCTTTATTGCCGGCACAATGTGCGCGTCTACCGCTTCATCCTGCGGATCGTGCGCGACGCCACCACGGCGGAAGACCTTGTCAGCCAGGTGTTTCTGGACGTGTGGCGGACCGCCGGCCAATTCCAGGGCCGCTCGCAGGTTTCCACCTGGCTGCTCTCGATCGCCCGCTTCAAGGCGCTGACCGCGATGCGCCAGCGCCGCTTCGAAGACATCGACCAGGAAGACGTGCGACAGATCGCGGACGGTTGCGACACGCCGGAGACTTCGCTCGACCGCAGCGACACCAGCGCCATCCTGCGCGCCTGTGTTCAGAAGCTGTCACCCGCGCATCGCGAAATCATCAACCTCGTCTACTACCATGAGAAGTCGGTGGAGGAGGTCGGTCAGATCATCGGCATCCCCCAGAGCACGGTGAAGACGCGGATGTTCTACGCCCGCAAGCAATTGGCCGAATTGCTTAAGGGCGCCGGCGTCGAGCGCTTCGCTGCCTAACACAAGTGATTTCAAGGGGATAAGATCGCCCATGCGGCCCTCTCCCCGGACACGGAAGTGTTACCGCCGACGAAACAATTGAAACAAAGCACAACATCAGGCGGAAAAACTTCCCTCCTATAAAGCTCACATACGGTTTTGCTTAAACCTCCCAAGGACCTCCAACGACCCGGACGGGATGCCCCCCGCCGGGTCGTTTTGTATTTGGGGCCAAGTTCGCGCCGCGCGCGGCGGGTGAGGGTTCTTTCCTCTTGGGGAGCGTCCCGGCGCGGAGACACCCCCTCCCCAACCCTCCCCCGCAAGCGGGAGAGGGAGCGCACCGCCACTGTGGCCGGCACCTCTCCCGTCACGAACGTGTGACGCCACGTAACGACCGCCCCACCCCGCCCGAACCAACCTTGTGACCCCCATTCACGAGTGCCCCGATGCTCGAACTCACCTTCGCCGTCCTTGCCGGCATCCTCACCATCGCCGCGCCCTGCACGCTGCCGATGCTGCCGATCCTGCTCGGCGCCTCGATCGGCCGCACCTCGCATCTGCGCCCCGCCATGATCGCGCTCGGCTTCGTCGTCTCGTTCTCCGCGACGGCTCTGCTGTTAGGGGCGATCACCCGGCTGTTCGATTTCGATCCGAACGTGCTGCGCGAGGCGGCGGCGATCCTGCTGCTCGGCTTCGGCCTGTTGATGCTGTGGCCGGCGCCGTTCGAATGGCTGTCGATTCGGCTCAACGGCTGGCTTGATCTCGGCAATTCCGGCGCCACGCAGCGCGAGGGCGCGCTCGGCGGTCTCGTGCTCGGCACCACGCTTGGCCTGGTCTGGACGCCCTGCGCCGGCCCCGTGCTCGGCTCGATCCTGACGCTGGTCGCGACCACGAGGAATCCCGGCTGGGCCGGCACGCTGCTGATTGCCTATGCCATCGGCGCGGCGATCCCGATGCTGGCGATAGCCTATGGCGGACAGGCCGCCACCACGCGGGTGCGCAGTCTCGCGCAGATCTCGCCGCGGCTGCAGCAGGGCTTTGGAATCGTCGTGATCGGCTTCGCGCTCGCCGCCTATTTCCAATACGACACGCTGATCGTGGCGTGGCTCACCGGCTTCTATCCCACCGGCCAGATCGGCCTGTGATCAACCCTCACCTTCACCGGAGGATTTTTCCATGACTTTCAAACTGCTCGCCGTCTCTGCCGCGCTGATCGGCATCGCCGTGACCGGGGCCGTCATCCCCGGCGTCTGCGACGAGGCCGCGCCCACGACGCCGATCACTGTCGCAGCCGCAACCCAGGGGACGGCGCCCGACTTCACCGGCATCAATACCTGGTTCAACTCAAAGCCGCTCAACATCGCCGATCTCCGCGGCAAGGTCGTGCTGGTCGATTTCTGGACCTATGGCTGCGTCAACTGCGTCAACACGCTGCCGCACGTCACCGAGCTCTATGCAAAATACAAGGACAAGGGCCTCGTCGTGGTCGGCGTGCACACGCCGGAATTCCCGTTCGAGCGCTCGGCCGCCAACGTGCAGGCCGCGCTGAAGCGCCACGGCATCACCTATCCGGTGGCGCAGGACAATGATTCCAGGACCTGGAACGCGTACCGTA
The DNA here is from genome assembly GCF_023073335.1 of Bradyrhizobium sp. 21. Classification (GTDB taxonomy): domain Bacteria; phylum Pseudomonadota; class Alphaproteobacteria; order Rhizobiales; family Xanthobacteraceae; genus Bradyrhizobium. Next base: position 252,110 of record NZ_JADPJG010000015.1, on the reverse strand, counting down.
ACCAGTATTGGCCGGCGCAATACATCATCGACCAGAACGGCAAGATCGTGTTCCAGCACGAAGGCGAAGGCCGCTACGACGAGATCGACCGGACGGTGGGCCGGCTGCTGAACGCCAGCAGCTGATACCTGGTTGCGGCGGTCTCGTCCTTGTTGCTTGACTCCATGGACCTGTCCGTGGAGTTTCGCAGGCCTCGCAATCAGCCGCCCGCGATGGACGACGCGACCACCAGCACCGACATTCGCCTTCGTGAAGGCGCCTCGATCGCGCAGCGGCTGGTCATGTCCGGCTTTGCGGCCGCCGTGGCGCTTTGCTTCACGCCGGGCCTGTTCACCCACGATCCGCTGGAGGTGATCATCTCCGTGGTCGCCCTCCTCGTGGGAGCCGCGTTCGTCGGAATCATCATGCTGGCGCCGGCGGTGGTGTGGATCATCACGCCGGACGAGATCTTGATCGGGGAGCAGCGCCCGTTCGGAAAGCTCCGCACGCGGGTGGTCGCCAAGGACGACATCAAGGGATTGCAGGTTCCCGGCAGCAAGAGGGCGAAAGCCCGCTTCCAACTGGCCTTCACGCTGGCCTCCGGAGAACGGCTGACGTCGCCGCCGATCGCCGATGTCACGCATGTGCACGACACCGTGGCGCGGATCGCCGCGCAATTCGACGTTCCCGACGTCGAATCTCCGGTCAATCCGCTCGATGCCAGCAATCCCGAGATGCGTCTCGGCGACCCGCTCGAGCCGTTTTCCGCGAGGGACAAAGGGATCGTCGCACTGATCGCCGTCGCAATCTGCGCCGTTCCCTACGCCTACAAGCTCTGGCGCGGCCTGTCGCCCGGGCCGGTGGACATGATGCTGCTGCCGGTTGGCGCGATCGCCGCTTTCGCCGTGCACCGATACGCCAATCTGGTGACGGGCGCCTTCTGGATCATCCGGCAAGGCGATATTCGCGTTGAGCGCCTATGGGGCGACGGCACGCTACGCGTGGACCATATCGAAGGGCGCCAGGTGAAAGCGATCACGGTCGAGCGCCGCGGCCGGTCCGAAGACGAGCACTGCATCATCGTGATCAGGCTGCTCGCAGGGCAGCGATTTCGCAGCCCCCGCATCGGTTCGCGGCCTGAGGCCCGGGCCGTCGGCGCCGAGATCGTCCGGCGGCTCGGGATTGCGCCGGAGAATGACCAGATTTGAAATCGATGCCTGTTGGCGCGGATGATTTAGCCACGTACTCGCTGCAACCTCTCCCGCTTGCGGGGGAGGTCGGCGCGCAGCGCCGGGTGGGGGGCTCTCGCCCCCATCGGGAGTATCCCATTGCGGAGACACCCTCTCCCCGACCCTCTCCCGCAAGCGGGAGAGGGAGCGCACCGGCCTCGCGGCAGTAACCTATGCTTTTCGCGCCATCCCCTGTTTGTGGCATTTCCCGGCCCGTCAAAAAATCAAAGCATTCTAGTGACATACCAGCTGGGCGCGCCATCAACTTGCCATGAACATGGCCCTGAGCTTTGATAGTTCCGATGAATTGCGCTGTGGCAGCGGGGAGAGCTTGATATGACGGATTTTCGTCGCCTGACCGGCGCGTTTCTGGCTGCGGTGGGGTTGATCCTGTTCGCGCCGCATGCCTCCGCCCAGCAACCCGACCGCGGCGACGAGCCGGGCCTGGTCGCCGACGACGCCTACGAGCTCGACCCGGAATGGCAGAAGCAGGTCGTCTACTTCCGCACCACCGAGGCGCCGGGCACCCTCATCATCTCGACCGCCGAACGGCATCTCTACCTGGTGCAGCCCGGCGGCCGTGCCATCCGCTACGGCATCGGCGTCGGCCGCGATGGTTTTCAGTGGCAGGGGCTGGTGAACATCACCAACAAGAAGGAGTGGCCGGACTGGACGCCGCCGCCGGAGATGATCCAGCGCCAGCCCTATCTGCCGCGCTTCATGGCCGGCGGCCCCGGCAACCCGCTCGGCGCCCGCGCCATGTATCTGGGCACCACGGTCTACCGCATCCACGGCACCAACCGTCCTGACACGATCGGCACCAAGGTCTCCTCGGGCTGCTTCCGGCTCGTCAACCGCGACGTCGCCGATCTCTATGATCGCGTCCCGGTCGGCACCAAAGTTGTCATCCGGCAGAAGCCCGAACTCTAGGGCTATGGTTTGAGCATGATCCTCCGGATCATGCCTTCCGCCCTCATCCAAATTCCTTTTCCCGATTATTTCGAGAGAGCAACATGATGCGCACATTTCGAGGCGGCCTGCTGATCGGGCTCGCGGTTGCCGTGCTGGTCGGCGTCCTGGCGGTGATCTACGAGTTCTACGACACCCGCACCCTGAAGCGCACCGTGCGCCGCGGCGAAGTGCTGTGCGGCGTCAACAAGGGCCTGCCGGGCTTCTCGATCCCCGACGACAAGGGCAACTGGACCGGCTTCGACGTGGATTTCTGCCGCGCTGTGGCCTCCGCGATCTTCAACGACCCGAGTAAGGCGAAGTTCGTCGCGCTCGATGCCAGCGAGCGCTTCAAGGAATTGCAGAGCCGGAAGGTGGACATCCTCTCGCGCAACTCGACCTGGAGCATGGCGCGCGAGCTCGACTACGACCTCTATTTCCCCGCGGTCGCCTATTACGACGGCGCGGGCTTCATGCTGCCGCGCGCGCGCAACAAGGAAACCGCGCTGGATCTGACCGACAGCAAGGTCTGCGTCCAGACCGGGACCACCACAGCGCTCAACGTCGCCGACTACTTCCGTGCCAACAACATGAAGTATGAAGAGATGAAGTTCGACAAGCTGGATGACGTGGTGAAAGCCTACGACACCGGCAAGTGCGACACGCTCTCTGCCGACGTCTCGCAGCTCTATGCGCTGCGGCTGAACCTGTCCAAGCCCGGCGACAGCATGATCCTGCCGGACATGATCTCCAAGGAGCCGCTCGCCCCCGTCGTGCGCCAGCGCGACGACGACTGGATGATGATCGTGAAGTGGACGCTGTACGCGATGATCAACGCCGAAGAGCTCGGCGTCTCCTCGGAGAACATCGACGAGGCCCTGAAGTCGAAGAAGCCGGAAGTGATGCGGCTGGTCGGCACCGAGGGCAATTACGGCGAGCAGCTCGGCCTCACCAAGGATTGGGTCGTCCGCATCATCCGCAACGTCGGCAATTACGGCGAGATGTACGAGCGCAATATCGGCGAGAAGTCCAAGCTGAAGATCCCGCGCGGCATGAACCAGTTGTGGAATGCAGGCGGCGTGCAATACGCGCCGCCGGTGCGTTAAGGAGCACTATCCGCCGTCATTGCGAGCGGAGCGAAGCAATCCAGAGTCTTTCCAAGGCGACAGTCTGGATTGCTTCGTCGCAAGTGCTCCTCGCAATGACGAGCTTGGGGCAGGCGCTATCCACAATCTCAACTGTCATCGCCCGGCTTGACCGGGCGATCCAGTAGTCCGAGACGTCAATCGTATGCGGAGGGGCCGCGGCGTACTGGATCGCCCGCCTTCGCGGGCGATGACATCCAGTGTGACGTGACGGTACGCCTCAGTACCCCCGCGCCCTTGCCAACTGCTCGGTGTGGTAATTCGCGTCCCCGAACAACTCCTCACAGACCCGGGCGCGCTTCATGAAGAAGCCGATGTCGAACTGGTCGGTCATGCCCATGCCGCCATGCATCTGCACGCCCTCCTGCACCGCGCGGGTCGCGGTGGTGCCGGCGCGGGCCTTTGCGACGGCGATGGCTGCGGCGGCCTTGGTGACATCAGCATCCAGCGCCTGAAGCGCCTTCATTGTCGCGGCACGGGTGATCTCGATGTCGACATAGAGCTCGGCGGCACGGTGCTGCAGCGCCTGGAATTCGCCGATCAGCTTGCCGAACTGCTTTCTGCTTTTGAGGTACTCGACGGTGCGATTGAAGACTTTCTCGCTGAGGCCGACCATCTCTGACGCCACTGCACCACGACCGATATCGAGCACACCGTCGAGCAGGCCAGCGCCCTGATCGACCTCGCCGAGCACGCTGTCGGCATCGACCTCGACATCGGCAAGCTCGATCCGTGCCGCGTTGTGTGCGTCGACCATGATGGTGCGCTCGACCGCAACCCCCTTGGCCGCGGGATTGACCAGGAACAGCGTCAAGCCTTCGCGCTCGCCGGCCGAGCCCGCGGTGCGCGCGGCGACGATGAGGAGGTCGGCGACATGGCCGTCGACGACCAATGCCTTGGCGCCGCTCAGCTTGAAGCCGTTGCCGGCGCGTACGGCCTGAAGGCCGGTCTGAAGCGGGCGATGCTTTGCGCCCTCGTCGATCGCGAGCGTCGCGAGCAGCGAGCCATTAGAGATTTTTGGCAGATACTCGGATTTCTGCGCGGCGTTGCCGCCTCGGTTCAGGGCCGAGGCCGCGACCACGCTCGTGGCGAGGAAGGGCGACGGCATCAGCGTGCGGCCGATCTCCTCCATGACGATTCCGGCCTCGACATAGCCGAGGCCGCTGCCGCCGAATTCTTCGGGCACCAGCAGACCGGCAAAACCCATCTCGGCGAAGGAATGCCAAAACTCCCTGGAGAAGCCGGTGGGATCTTTGCTGTCGCGCAGATGACGCAAATGTGAGATCGGCGCCTTGTCGCTGATCAGCCCGCGCGCGCTGTCGCGGAGCATCGATTGTTCTTCGGTGAGGACGAGGGCCATGGCGGGGCTCCAACATAGTGCGGTTCGCTGAATTCGGTGGTGACCCTCATGGTGAGGAGGCGCGAAGCGCCGTCTCGAACCATGCAGGCCGTGGCCATCCTTCGAGACGCGGCCTGAGGGCCGCTCCTCAGGATGAGGCTTATCCTAGGCCCCCGGCAGATCGAGGATGCGCTTGGCGACGATGCCGAGCATCACCTCCGTGGTGCCGCCCTCGATCGAGTTGGCCTTGGTGCGCAGCCAGGCGCGCGGGCGCGCTCCTTGCCTGGAGCGCTCGCTCTCCCATTCCAGCGCGTCGACGCCGCCGGCCGACATCAGGATTTCGTAGCGGCGCTTGTTGAGCTCGGTACCGTAATATTTCATCGCCGACGAGAACGCCGGATGCGCCTGACCCGCCTTGGCGAGATCGACCGCGCGCTCGGCGCAGGCCGCGAGTGCTGCTTCATCGACGTCGAAGCTGGCGATCCGGCCACGCAGCATCACATCGTCGAGCCGCCCCAGCGCATCGGTGCCGACGGAATCGGCCGCGATCTGGCCGAGCGGACGGCCGACGCCGCGCTCGCCCATGCCTGAGATCATCGCGCGCTCATGCTGGAGCAGATATTTCGCGACGTCCCAGCCACGGTTGACGGTGCCGACCACATGCGATTTCGGCACGCGGACGCCGTCGAAGAAGGTTTCGCAGAACGGCGAATAGCCGGAGATCAAGAGGATCGGCTTGGTCGAGACGCCCTTCGAGGTCATGTCGAACAGGATGAAGCTGATGCCGTCGTGCTTCTTCGCGGAGGGATCCGTGCGCACCAGGCAGAAGATCCAGTCGGCGTAGTTGGCGTAGGACGTCCATATCTTCGAGCCGGTGATGACGAAATCATCGCCGTCGCTCTCGGCGCGGGTCTGGAGCGAGGCGAGGTCGGAGCCGGCGTTCGGCTCGGAATAGCCCTGGCACCAGCGGATCAGGCCCGCCGCGATTTTTGGCAGATGCTCTTTCTTTTGCGCCTCGTTGCCGTATTTCAAGAGCGCGGGTCCGAGCATCCAGATGCCAAAACTCGACAGCGGCGGGCGTGCGCCTATCTTCGCCATCTCGGCGCGCAGCACCTTGTGCTCGGCGGCGCTTAAGCCGCCACCGCCATATTCCCTAGGCCAGTCCGGCACGGTCCAGCCCTTGTCGCGCATGCGCTCGAACCAGATGCGCTGTGGCTCGGACGCGAATTTCGTATTGCGTCCGCCCCAGAACACGTCGGCGTCGGAGGTCGCGGGCTTGCGCATTTCCGGCGGGCAGTTCGCCTCGAGCCAGGCGCGCGTCTCGTTGCGGAATTGTTCGAGATCGGCGGTCTCGGCATCGCTCGCTTTGTCGCTCATGGTCGTTTCCATCATTTCTAAATCGACTTGTTGGCCGCGACTCTGAGCCATCGCCTCGTGGAATTCAACCACTTCCGTGACGCGCGGCCTCCGCATTCGGCTATAGTCACCACGACGGCGAAGCTTGAAAACAAAGAGGAAACAACGATGCGCCTGACACTTCTTTCGCCTGGCGAAATGAACGAGAGCCAGCGGCAGACCTATGACGAGTCGATTGCCGGCAAGCGCGGCAAACCGCCGGCGCCGATGATGGCCTGGCTCAACAGCCCCGACATGGCCCGTCACGCCACACGGCTCGGCGAGGTCCTGCGTTACGACACGATATTCCCGGCAAAACTCTCGGAAATCGCGATCCTGGTGACGGCGCGGCACTGGACCGCGCATTACGAATGGTATGCACACAAGCGCCTCGCGCTCGCCGGCGGCATGGACCCGAAAATCATCGACGCCATCCGCGATCGCCGCACGCCTGATTTCGACGACCCCAAGGGCAGGATGATCTACGACGTCGCGAAGTCGCTGCACGAGGGTCACGGCATCGAGAAGGGCCTCTATGATGACGCGGTGAAGCTGCTCGGCGAACGCGGAATCGTCGAGGTGATCGGGCTGTGCGGCTATTACACGATGGTGTCGATGACGCTGAACACGTTCGAGTTCGAACTGCCCGAGGGCGAAGTTCGCGAGCTCTCATAGTTTCCTATCCGGAAACGATGGGTTTCGGGAAAGGCCCGTAGCGCTGTCCCGAAGCCAGCCTTATCTGGGATTGGTCAACGGAGCAGCACCATGTCGCAAAGCCCAGCCGTCCATGCCGGCACAAGGATCGGCCACGTCCACCTCAAGGTCGCCGATCTCGATCGCGCGCTCGGCTTCTATTGCGGCGTGCTCGGCTTCGAGCTGATGCAGCGGATGGGCTCGGGCGCGGCCTTCATCTCGGCCGGCGGCTATCATCACCACATCGGGCTCAACACCTGGGAGAGCAAGGGCGGCTCGCCGCCGCCGCCTGGTACGACCGGGCTCTATCACACCGCGATCCTCTATCCGACGCGGCCGGCGCTGGCGGATGCGCTGCATCGCGTGCTCGCGGCCGGCATTGCGCTGGATGGCGCGAGCGACCATGGCGTGTCCGAGGCGCTGTATCTGCGCGATCCGGACCAGAATGGCGTGGAGCTGTATCGGGACAGGCCTAGGGAGCAATGGCCGTTCGGGCCGGACGGCAAGCTTGCGATGGTCACGAAGAGGCTAGATCTGGAGGGATTGCTGAAGGACCGTGAGGCGTGATGCCGGAGTGATTGCGTAGGGTGGGTTAGCCGAAGGCGTAACCCACCTCTTTCGCCTCCGCGGAGATAAACAGTGGTGGGCTACGCTTCGCTAACCCACCCTACGAAGTCCCGACGCGGCCTTCCCCGCACCATGATCAACCCCGCCGCAACCACCTCCAGCGCGATGCAGAGATAGAACGGCAGCGAATAGCCGCCGGACCAATCGCGCAGGACGCCGACGACGCCGGGGCCGAACGCGTAGGTCACCTGGTTGATCGCGGTGTTGAGGCTGATCAGCACGCCGAACGAGGCGGACTCGAACTCCTGCTGCACGATCAGCGACGGCAGCGTGATGAGGTTGCCGACGGAGAAGCCGAATACGGCGCAGGCCGCGATCAGCACGTAATCATTGTGCAAATTGATCACGACGAGAAGCGCCGCCGCCTGGCTCAGAAACGACAGCGCCGAGGCAAGGCGCTGATCGAGGTGGTCGATCACCAGCGAGAACAGCACCCGGCCGACCACCGCCATCGCGGTCAGCACCGCGACGGCAACAGCGGCGCGCTCGCGGCCGATCACGGGATCGAGGAACGAGATCAGGTGGACGATGAAGCCGACCTGGGCGAACAGCACCAGCGCGAACGCGATGGTCACCGTGAGGAAGCCGATATCGCGCAATGCCTGGCTGCGGATCTCGCCTGAGGATTGCGGCTTTGCTTTCGTCGCTGCGCGCCGCCCATGGAGATCGGGCGGGCGGCCGACGACGATCAGGATGACCGGCACGAGCAGCACCAGCATGGTGCCGGCGACGCTAAACATCGCGCTGGCGAAGCCGATATGCCCGATCAAGGTCACCAGCAGCGGCACGCCGACGATGCCGCCAAAGCTTGCGCCGTTGAGCGCCAGGCTGATCGCCATGCCGCGCTTCTGGTCGAACCACAGGCTGATCGTGTTGGTGATCATGGCCAGGCTGGTGCCGGCCCAGCCGAAGGCGAGCACGGCGTTGGCGAGATAAAGCTGCCACGGCTCGCGCACCGCGCCGATCGCAACCGCGGCCGCCGACATCGCCAGCGTGCCCGCGATCAGGCCGAGGCGCGGACCATATTTGTTGACGGCCTCGCCGACGAAGACGACGAGCAGCGCGCCGAACAGATAGAAGAACGTCGTGGCCGATGAGATCAGCGAGGCCGACCAGCCGTGCGCGCGCTGGAGCTCGGCGACATAGACGCTCTGGCCGTAGAAGCCGAGCCCCCAGCCGAAGGTCGCGAGCAGGAAGCAGACCGCGACGATGCGCCAGCCTTCGTAGCGGAGGGAGGATTCGTCGATGGATGCGTCGTGCCGGGGATTGTCGAGCATTTGCGCTTCTCCTGTGTTTCCCCCGCGAGCGCCGTGCTTCACGCCCGCCTGTCTATGACGAGCATCATGTAACAACCAGGCCCCGGAAATCACTTCGACCGGGGTCGAACTATCAACGTTGCTGACAGCCTCCTGCCACCTTAAATCGCATCCGGGAACTCGCCCATCGCGGCCTCGAGCCGCGCCTTGCGGCGGCGGGCAAAGGACGCCAGCGAGAGCACGGCGAGGCCGAGCACCACCGGCGGGAACACCACCATGTTCACCGCGGACCAACCGTAGTTTGCGAGCAGCTGGCCGGACGAGAACGAGCCGATCGCCATCATGCCGAACACCAGGAAATCGTTGAAGGCCTGCACCTTGTTGCGCTCCTGCGGGCGGTGCGTTTCGAGCACCAGCGCGGAGGCGCCGATGAAGGAGAAATTCCACCCCACACCGAGCACGATCAGCGTCGCCCAGAAGTGCATCGCGGTGATACCGGACAAGCCGATGCCGGCAGCAACGGCCTCCAGCAGCAGGCCGGCGGCAACGACCCTCTGTGCACCGAAGCGGGCGATCAGCGCGCCCGTGAAGAAGCTCGGCCCGTACATGGCGACGATGTGCCATTGAATGCCGAAATTGGAATCGGAAAGGCTCAAGCCGCACAGCTTCATGGCGAGCGGCGCCGAGGTCATCACCAGATTCATCATGGGGTAGGAGATGACGCCGCACAAAGCCGCCGCGATGAAGCGCGGCTGGGTTACGATGTCGAGCAAGGGACGGCCGCCATGCAGATCGGCCGGCGCCGGCTTCGGCATGTCGACCCCGGCGACGATGCCCATCGCGACCAACGCGACCGCGGCCTGGACCAGGAAGCTGAAGGCGAACAGATAGGGCGACCAGACATCCATGGTCCATTGCACGAGCTGCGGACCGAGCACGCCGGCGAACACGCCGCCGGCCATCACCCAGGATACTGCCTTGGGGCGGTAGGCGGCGCTGGCGCCGTCGGCCGCGGCGAAGCGATAGGACTGCGCTACCGCGCCATAGAGGCCGCCGAGGAAGGTCGCCAGACAAAACAGTGCGAATGAGGCGTGCAGGATCGCGAACGAGCCGAGCAGGCCGGTGAGCGCGCCGAGGCCCGTGCCGATGACGAAGCCCGTGCGGCGGCCGAAGCGGCGCGAGATCGCGCCGGTCGGCAGCGTGCCGGCGGCGAGCCCCAGCACATACATCGAGATGGGCACGGTCGCGAACGAGACGTCGGGCGCAAGCGTGGCGCCGACAATCGATCCGGTGGCGAAGATCACCGCCGAGTTGGCGCCGGTCAGCGCTTGAGCTGCGGCAAGGCGCACCACATTGGCACGCACGCGGGCGTCGGCGGCGATCTCATTGGCTGCAGTCACGTCTAACATTCGGCATTTCCGCCCAAAAGGGCTTCGTTGATTCCCGGCACTATGGCGGGGCGCGGGAGGGCGGGCAACCGGCGCAAACGGGCGCAGGCCATGCCTCTGACGCAATCGGCAAGACTATAATCGGCAAAACTATAACGGGCCGCGCCCTTGACGGCTTGCGCTCGATCAAATCCTATCCGCCGCATTCTCCAAGAGCTGCGGTCATCAGGAGTTTCGTTCATGTCCGTCGACGACAGGCCCACGCTCAGCGCTCCCGACGACGATCCCTGGCTCTGGCTGGAGGAGATCGAGGGCAAGCTGGCGCTCGATTTCGTCACGCGGCAGAACAGCCTGACGCGCGAGGCGTTTGGTGGAAAGGCCTTTGAGCGCGATCGCGACATCCTCGCGACGATCTACGATCGCCCCGACAACGTTCCCTATGTCAGCCGGCGCGGAGATGATCTTCACAATCTCTGGAAGGATGCCGCCAACCCGCGCGGTCTGTGGCGGCGGACTTCGCTTGCGGAGTTTCGCAAACCCCATCCGGCGTGGGAGACCATGCTGGATATCGACCAGCTCGCGGCGCGCGAAGGCGAGGACTGGCTGCTGAGCGGCATCACCACACAGAAGGGAAGCTCGCGGGCGATTCTGAGCCTGTCGCGCGGCGGCAGCGACGCCGTCACCTTGCGGGAATTCGACATCGGCACCAAGAGTTTCGTTGCGGACGGATTTGCGCTGCCGGAAGCCAAGGGCGGCGCCGATTGGCTCGATGCCGACACGCTGCTGCTGTCGAGCGCCCATGGCAAAGGCATGGCGACGAGCTCGGGATATTCGCGGACCGTTCGCGTGTGGCGGCGCAGCCAGCCTGTCGATCAGGCGCAGACGATCATCGAGACCACGGCCGATCATATGGCGATATCAGGCATGGTCGACGACACCGCTGCGGCCCCGCGCAGCTGGATCATCGACCAGATCGACTTCTTCAATCATGCGATCTGGCTGCGCGATGCCGACGGCACGACGACGAAGCTCGACCTGCCGACCGGCATCTGGATGCAGGCGCATGGCGACTGGTTCGCGATGAAGCTGCGCGAAGCCTGGTCGATCGAGGGGAGAACCTATGCCGCCGACACCGTGCTCGGCATGTCGCTCTCGGCATTCCTCGCCGGCAGCCGGGATTTTGCGATCCTGTTCGAGCCGGAGCCGCGACGCGCTTTGCAAGGCCTGTTCTGGGCAGGGGCTAAGCTGGTGCTGTCGATCCTCGACGAGTTGAAGCCGCAATTCGAGATCTGCACGCCATCCGCCACAGGCTGGAGCCGCGAGATGCTCGGCGGTCTTCCGGACATCGGCGTCGTCGACATCTGGCCGCTCGACCGCCATCCGTCCGAGAGCAATGGCGATTTGCTCGCCAATGTGCAGGATCCGCTGACGCCGCCGTCGCTACTGCTGATGGAGCGCGGCGTCGCGAGCCCGATTGTGTTGAAGCAGGCGCCGAAGACATTCACCGCCGACGGCCTCGTGGTGACCCAGCACGAGGCGATCTCGATCGACGGCGAGCGCATTCCCTATGTCCAGACCGGCCCCATTGACCAGAGCGGTGATGCGCCGGTGTATATGAGCGCCTATGGCGGCTTCGGACTCTCGGTGAAGCCGTATTACAACGCATCGCTCGGCAAGCTGTGGCTGGAGCGCGGCGGCACGACAGTGCAGGCGAATTTGCGCGGTGGCGGCGAATTCGGCACACGCTGGCACGATGCCGGCCGGCTCGCCGGCAAGAAACTGTCGCACGACGATTTCGCGGCCGTTGCTGCCGATCTCGTCCGTCGTGGCGTGACCACGGCAAAGCGCATCGCAGCCCAGGGCGGATCGAACGGCGGCATCCTCATCACCAACATGCTGGTACGATACCCCGAGCGCTTCGGCGCGCTGTTCTGCACTATCCCGCTGATCGACATGCGCCGCTACACAAAGCTGCTCGCGGGCGCGAGCTGGATCGCGGAATACGGCGATCCTGACAAGCCGGAGGAGTGGGACTGGCTGAAGACGTACTCCGCCTATCATAACGTCAAAGCCGGCCAACCCTATCCGCCGATCCTGATCGCGACGACGCGGCGCGACGATCGCGTCCATCCCGGCCACGCGCGCAAGATGGCGGCCAAGCTCCAGGCGATGGGCTACGAGGCCTGGTTCTACGAGCCGGAAGCAGGCGGCCACGGCTACGGCAAGGACAACAAGGAGCGCGCCGGCTTCGAGGTGCTTGGCTTCAGGTTCTTGAAGGAGAAGATCGGGTGGGTAGATGGCGGGGCGTGACGGCCGCTTGATTTGACCAATGCGCGCCCAGCAGGCGGTGCACCTCTCCCGCTTGCGGGAGAGGTCGGCGCGAAGCGCCGGGTGAGGGTTCTCTCCTCTTGGGGACTATCCCGTTGCGGAGACACCCTCTCCCCAACCCTCTCCCGCAAGCGGGAGAGGGAGTGCACCGCCTTCGCGGCTTAGCGCGAAAACACCAGCGTCAGATTATTCGCAGGCATGTCGATCGTATCGACGAGGCGAAGGCCTACGCCGCGGGCGAGGCTCTCGACATCGCCGATGTCGCGGACGCCCCAGTCGGGATTGCCCTGACGCAGCGATGTGTCGAACACGGCATTGCTCAGCGCAGTGTGCTTGCCGTCGCGCTTGAACGGCCCGTAGAGAACCAGCTTGCCGTCAGCGCGCAAATAGCGGCCGGCCCCGGCAAACAAGCCCTCGGCCACGGCCCACGGCGCAATGTGGATGACATTGGCACAGAACAATGCAGCCAGACTTGTCGGCGCCTGCCCGCTTTTCATCTCCGGACACCAGTCGGGATCCGTGAGATCGATGCGAAGCGGACTGCGAATGTTTTGCAGGCCGGCATGAACGCGCCAGGCCTCGATGCTCTTGAGGTGGCGCTGGTTGAGGTCGCTGGGCCACCAGACCAGGTCGGGCGAATGGCGGGCGAAATGGACCACATGCTGCCCGGTTCCGCTGCCGACCTCGACCACGTTGCCGGTCAGGCCTGCGAGATGCTTTTCCAGCGCCGCCCAGAGCGGTTCGTGATTGCGATGAAATGCCGGCGCGTCGAGCCGCCCATCCGACTCGACCCGTCCGCCATCCCTGCCGAATTCGACGACATATTCAGCCAAGTGAGGTCCCCTTAAAAAAACGAGAACGCGATGAAAACGGGATGAGCGCCCAAACGCCCCGGAAACAGCCGGCCCGCGCCACTGCCCCTTACGCTTGGGGCAAAATCGGCTGAACAGATAATCTCTTTAGTTGCAATGCGGAAGATATTAACGCCATTTTGTCGTCTGCATAGTCTCGATTGTCAGGCGATGCCCTTTGTGCTTTGGAACGCATCTATTTCGCGATCGAGACCATCGACATAATGCTCGGAATGATGCCTTGACCGTTTTTTCCCGAACGCCCGTCCTGTTGCTCCTGCTGGCCATTGCCGCCGGCCTCGCCAGCCCGGCGCGGGCGCAGTCCGCCGCGGCCGAGGGCCAGAAGCTCGCTTTCGACCGCGGCAAGGGCAATTGCCTGACCTGCCACGTCATCAAGGGCGGCGACCTGCCTGGAACGATCGGGCCGGAACTGAAGGACCTCAAGTCAAAATACCCCGATCGCAACGAGCTGGTCGCGATCATCTTCGACGAGACCAAGCGTAATCCGCAGACCATGATGCCGCCGTTCGGCCGGAACAGGATTTTGACCGAACAGGAGATCAGCGCGATCGTTGATTTCCTGCAAACCCTGTGACTTCAGGCACGCCAAGCGACTGTGCAGGAGATTTGAGATGACGACACGCACCGGCCCACGCGCGACGCGGCGCCTGATCCTTCTGGGCGCGGCCTCGGTCGCGCTGCTCGGCCTCGGCAACCTACCGTTCGGCGCGGCTCCCGCGCTCGCCGCGGCCAACGATAAATATCCGGACGAGGCGTTCAAGCAGAAGGGCGAGGCGGACGCGATCAAGGCGCTCTACGGCAAGACCGCCGAGCCCTCCGACAAGGTCAAGCTCGACGCGCCCGAGATTGCCGAGAATGGCGGCGTGGTGCCGATCTCGGTGACGACGACGCTCGACAAGGTCACCTCGATCTCGCTCCTCGTGGCCGAGAACCCGAGCGCGCTGGCCGCGTCCTACAAGATTCCCGACGGCACCATCCCTGGTGTCGCCAACCGGCTGAAGATGGCCAAGACCAGCAACGTGGTCGCGATCATTGAGGCCGACGGCAAGCTCTACAGCGCGACCAAGGAAGTAAAGGTCACCGTCGGCGGCTGCGGCGGCTAACGGCGAGGGAGAGACAGATGGCATCCACCATTCGCGTACGCGCAACATCCAACGGCGACATCACCGAGGTGCAGACGCTCATTCAGCACCCCATGGATACCGGCCTGGTCAAGGATGCCAAGGGCGAGTTGATCCCCGCGCACTACATCCAGGAACTGAAGTTCGAATGTAACGGCAAGGACGTCTTTGTCGCCAATTGGGGCACCGCGGTCTCCAAGGACCCCTATGTCAAGTTCAGCTTCAAGGGCGCCAAGAAGGGCGACGATCTCAAGATCTCCTGGACCGACAACAAGGGTGGATCGGACACGACCACCGCGAAAATTTCGTGATGAAGGCCCGGTCCGCCCTCCTGCTTGGCTCGTTGAGCGCCGCGCTCATTGCGTTCGCCCTCACCTCTCCGCGCGTGGTGGCGGCCGACAAGGTCGATCCCGCCGCCGATGCGAAAGCATTCCAGAATTTCTTCTTCCAGAAATTCCCGGCCGTGAAGCACGAGGATTTCGTCAACGGTCCTTATTCGATGAACGAGGACATGAAGCGGCAGTGGCAGGAGAAGGAGGAGTTCCCGCCTTACGAGTTCGCGCTCGACGCCGGCAAGGAGATGTTCGCGACCCCGTTCAAGAACGGCAAGAGCTATGCCGATTGCTTCCCGAACGGCGGCATCGGCATCCGCCAGACCTATCCTTATTTCGACGAGAAGGAAGGCAAGGTCGTCACGCTGGAGCTCGCGCTCAACCGCTGCCGCGAGGCCAATGGCGAAGCGCCCTATTCCTACGTCAAGGACGAGATGGCTTCGCTGACCGCCTACATGGCCTTCACCTCGCGCGGCAAGCCGATGGACATCAGGATTCCCGACGATCCGCGCGCGCTCGCAGCGTACGAGAACGGCAAGCGCTATTTCTACACGCGGCGCGGCCAGCTGAATTTCTCCTGCGCGAGCTGCCACGTGCAGAGCCCGGGCGAGCGCATCCGCGCCGAGATTTTGGCACCGGCGCTCGGCATCTTGAACGCGATGCCGATCTACCGCTCCGAATGGAGCGGCATGGGCACGATCAGCCGCCGCTTCGTCACCTGCAACAGCCAGACCCGCGCGGTTCCGCTGGAGCCGCAGGCGGATGAGTATCGCGACGTCGAATATTTCGTCTCTTACGTCGCCAACGGCCTGCCGATTTCTGGACCGGGAGCGCGGCCATGAAGCAATCACTTCCTCTCGCCATGCTGCTTGCCTTGCTGCTCACCTTGGGCCTCGCGCCGGCGGCGCGCGCGGCCAATGAAGCAGAATTCAAGGCGGCCTATTCCGCCGCCGAAGCCGCATCGAAGGAGGCAGCCGGTATGCGCAACCAATGGACCGTGACCGTATCGGCGCTGGCGGCGGCAAAGAAAGCGGCCGATGGCGGCGATTTCGACCGCGCGACCGCCGCTTCGAAGGAAGCAGAGGCGCTGGCGAAGGCGTCGATCGTTCAAGCTACGTCTGAAAAAGAGGCGTGGAAGGCCATGGAAATCCGCTAGACTGATCATGTTGAAACAGTCGAGCGATCATTGAGGGGCGGAGAATTCGAGATGGCGATCCGCCGCCGCGATTTCCTGAAGAGCACAGCCGCAGTCGCCACCACGCTCAGCCTGCCGCGGCTTGCGCACGGCGCTGAAGCAGCGAGCATTTACGATCTCGAACGGTTCGGCAATGCGCGCATCCTGCACACCACCGATACGCATGCGCAGCTCAATCCGGTCTATTTCCGCGAGCCAAGCGTCAATATCGGCATCAGCGAGATGGCGGGACGGCCGCCGCATCTGGTCGGCCGCGCCTTCCTCGAACGGTTCGGCATCCGGCCCGACAGCGCCGATGCCTATGCCTTCAGCTGCTTCGAGTTCGAGAAGTCCGCGGGCCGCTTCGGCAAGCTCGGCGGCTTCGCCCATCTGAAGACGCTGGTCGACCGCTTGCGCGGCGATGTCGGCGAAAAATACTCCGTGCTCGTTGACGGCGGCGATCTCTGGCAAGGCACGGGGCTCGCCAACATCATGCAGGGCCGCGACATGGTCGAGGTCGCCAATTTGCTCGGTATCGAGGCGATGACCGGGCATTGGGAATTCACCTATGGCGAGGCGGCGCTGCGCGACAATCTCGAGCGCTTCAAGGGCGAGTTTCTGGCGCAGAATGTTTTTCTCACCGAGGAAGCCGCATTCAACGACGCCCGCGCCTTCGACAAGGCCACGGGGCGCGTGTTCAAGCCCTCTGTCATCAAGGAGCTCGGCGGTCATCGCGTCGCGATCGTCGGCCAGGCCTTCCCTTACGTGCCGATCGCGCACCCCAAACGGTTCACGCCGGACTGGACCTTCGGCATCCGCGAAGAAGAGCTCCAGAAGCATGTCGATGCCTTGCGCGGCACCGACAAGGTCGACGCGGTCATCCTGCTGTCGCACAACGGCATGGACGTCGATCTCAAGCTCGCAAGCCGCGTCACCGGGATCGACGTTATCCTCGGCGGCCATACCCATGACGCGATCCCGCAGCCAATCCCGGTGAAGAACGCCAGTGGTACGACGCTCGTCACCAATGCCGGCTCCAACGGAAAATTTCTGGCCGTGCTCGACCTCGCGCTCGACAGAGGCAAGGTCAGCGACGTCAAATATCATCTGCTGCCTGTTTATTCCGAGCTGTTGAAGCCCGATCCCGCGATGGCCGAACTGATCGGCCGGTTGCGGGCGCCCTTCGTGACCGACTGGTCGGAGAAGATCGCAACGCCCGATCGCCTGCTGTATCGCCGCGACAATTTCGCCGGCCCGGTCGACGAGCTGATCTGCACCGCGCTGCGCACCGAGCTCGACGCCGAGATCGCGCTGTCGCCGGGCTTCCGCTGGGGCGTCTCCGCGCTGCCCGGTCAGGCGCTGACGATGGAGGATCTGCTCGCGGAAACCGCCATCACCTATCCCGAGACCTATGTGCAGGAGATGACGGGCGTCGAGATCAAGGACGTGCTGGAAGACGTCTGCGACAATCTCTTCAACGCCGATCCCTATTACCAGCAGGGCGGCGACATGGTGCGCGCCGGCGGGCTCAGCTACACCTGCACGCCGACGGCTGCGATCGGCAACCGCATCTCCGAAGTGAAGCTCAATGGCGGCAAGGCGCTCAGCGCCAACCAACGCTACAAGGTCGCGGGCTGGGCCTCGGTCAACGGCCAGCACGGCGCGCCGGTGTGGGATGTCGTCGCCAAATACCTGCGCTCGGGCCGGATGCTTCAGGAGCGGCTCGGCTCCGGCGTCACGCTGAAAGGCGTCGAGGGCAATCCAGGCATTGCGGGATAGGGCACGGCCGCAAGCCCTTTCGTGGCACAGCGCCGCAACACACTCGGTGTCATCGCACGCCTTGTGCGCAATTGCGCACTGGAGCGGGCGATCCAGTATTCCAGAGACATCGAGAGGATGCGGAGAAGCCGCAGCGTACTGGATTCCCCGCCTTCGCGGGGAATGACAGCCGTGATTGGGCACCGGCTCAGCGTCGCCGACAAACCCGTGCGCCGGATCCGGTCTCCACGCAGCCTGATCACGGGCAATAAAAATCTTCTAAATTTTCTTATCTTGGCAGTAGATTACTTCTCTTTATAGTCCCGGCTGTAGTAGAATCCTCGAAATCAGTTCCACGCCGGGTCTTGCCATGATCTTTCGACAGCTCTTCGACAGCGTTTCAGGCACCTACAGCTACCTGCTGGCGAGCCGCCCCGGCGGCGAGGCGCTGATCCTCGATCCCGTGCTGGAGAAGGTCGACCGCTATTGCCAGCTGCTGCGCGAGCTCGACCTCAAGCTGGTCAAGGCGGTCGACACCCATCTGCACGCCGACCACGTCACCGGCCTCGGCGAGCTGCGCGACCGCACCCATTGCATGACCGTGATGGGCGACCAGACCAAGGCCGACGTGGTGGCGATGCGAGTCGCCGACGGCGACAAGGTGACGATCGAGGGCCTGTCGCTCGACGTGATGTACACGCCCGGCCACACCGACGATTCCTATTCCTATCTGATGGGCGACCGCGTCTTCACCGGCGACACGCTGCTGATCCGCGGCACCGGCCGCACCGATTTCCAGAACGGCTCGTCGCGCGCGCAGTACGAATCGATCTTCAACCGCCTGCTCAAGCTGCCGGACGAGACGATGGTGTTCCCGGCGCATGACTACAAGGGCGATACCGTCTCCACCATCGGCGAGGAGAAGCGCTACAATCCGCGGCTCCAGGTGCGCTCGGTCGACGACTATATCGAGCTCATGGCGAACCTGAAGCTGCCCAATCCGAAGATGATGGATGTCGCAGTGCCCGCCAACATGCATGTCGGCCTGCATCAGGAGGAGCTGGAGAAAGAGGGCCGCGCGCTCAACGCCATCGAGGCGATCCGCTCCCTCGGCCGTCCCGACATCCTGCTGGTCGATTTGCGAGAGACCAACGAGCGGATGAAGCACGGCATGCTCGAAGGCGCGCTGCATACGCCCTATCCGTCCGTCGAGGAGAGCCTCAAGCCCGGCGGCATGCTGCGCGAGGTCGCGGCCGCCACCGGCCGTCGCGTCGTGTTCTTCTGCGCCTTTGGCGAACGCTCGGCGATGGCGGTGGCCGCCGCCAAGGCGACCGGGCTCACCAATACCGCGCACATCGCCGGCGGCATCGATGCCTGGAAGAAGGCCGGCGGGCCAGTGGTGCACTGACGCCTCGTTGAAGACCCTTGAGATAAGTCAGGGACCGCACATATGTCCCGGTAGAATCGGGTGCAGCATCACCATCCGGGATCAGCCATGGCCAAGATCGGCAAGCCGAGCGAGCCGCCAAAAACGAAGACGGCTGGGGACAAGGCCAAGCAGCCTCCGCCTCCACGCGAGATCGACGACGATTACGACGACGGCGACATCGCTACGCCCAAGCGCGATCGTCAGGGCGATGATGATGAGCCGTTGTGAGGTTGGCGCGAGGGTCTTTTGGGCGCGTGTTAGCGCGATATACCCCTCAACCGCCCGCGCTACCTGCCATGCACCTGCGTTCATGGACAAATAACCGCTCTCCGATAGTTTGCGCGCCACCAGGGAGTGAAACGGAACAGCAATGGTCGACGTTCTCGCCGCATCGCAGCAAGGCAAGGCGGACAGCGCGCTGCGCACGCTGACGGGAATCTCGATCGGGCATTGGGTCAGCCATTTCCATCTGCTGGTCCTGCCGATGCTGTTTCCGTTCCTCAAAAGCCAGCTCGGTGTCGGCTATGTCGAGCTCGGCTTCGCGCTCACCGTATCAGCCGTGGTATCGGGGCTGACGCAGGCGCCGACCGGCTATCTCGTCGACCATTTTGGCGCGCGAAAAATTTTGCTGGGCGGCCTCACGCTCGGCGGCATCGCGCTGATCCTGCTCGGCCTGCATCTGAGCTACGCCTCGCTGATCGCCAGCGCCGTGCTGCTCGGGCTCGCCAACAGCGTCTACCATCCCGCCAACTACGCTATCCTCGCCGAGCACATGGACGAAGCGCGGATGGGCCGCGCCTTCTCGATCCATACCTTTGCCGGTTATTTTGGTGGCGCGGTGGCGCCAGCGATCGTTGCTGCGCTCGTCACCGTGTCTGGCGGCAGGGGTGCGCTGATCGCATCGGGCGCGATCGGCGTTGCGGTGGCGTTTCTGCTGGTCGTCATGAGCATACCCGACGCCGGCGCCCACAAGACAAAGCCGGGCAACGAAAATTTGCCGAAGCCGGCCGTGATCACGCCGGCGCTGATCACGCTGACCGCGCTCTTCATGCTGCTCAGCCTGTCGGTTGCCGGCATCAATAATTTCGGCGTGGTGGCGCTGATGAGCGGCTATGGCACATCCTACTCCGCCGCCAATGTCGCACTCACCGCGTTTCTTGGCGCCAGCGCCGCCGGCGTGCTCGCAGGCGGCTTCCTCGCCGACCACACCGAGCGCCACGGCTATGTCGCCGCGGCCTGCTTTGCTGCAAACGCGGCGATCGTGCTGCTGATCGCTTTGGTGACGCTGCCGAGCTGGGCCTTGACCGCCACGATGGCGACCGCGGGATTCCTCTCCGGCGTGATCGCGCCCTCGCGCGACATGCTGGTGCGCAATGCGGCGCCTCCGGGTGCAGCGGGCCGCGCCTTCGGCATCGTCTCCACCGGCTTCAATCTCGGTGGCATCATCAGCCCGCTGCTGTTCGGCTGGATCATGGACCAGAGCGCACCGCATTGGGTGTTCGGGGCCTCCGTGATCTTCATGCTGGCAACGGTGGTGCTGTCGCCATTCACGGAGCGGAAGACGCGAGGCAAGGCGTAACCACGGTGTCGTCCTGGCGAAAGCCAGGACCCATTGCCCCGGGGAGAAGTTGTGGCGCGAAGCTGGTAACCGCGAGTCTTCGTCAAACTACTCATTGGGGTAATGGGTCCTGGATCAGCGCTCGCTTCGCTCGCTTGTCCAGGGCGACAATTTTGATAGAGGCGAGCAGTATCGGACCGCCCCTTACGTCGGCGACACCGCGCCCTTCAGCGGCGCGGCCTGCGCCGCCGCACCCCCGGTCAGCCTGGCCTTCTCCGTGTTCGGCCAGAGCAGCAACAGGCCGAGCAGGCCGGAGCCGACCATGATCACGGCGTTGATGGTGAAGCCGGTCATGTAGCCGTCGAGCATGCTGCCGGCACGCTGGATCACGGTGCCCATCACGAGCGGCGCGATGATGCCCGAAAGGGTGTAGAGCGCGCCATAGATCGCGAGGACCGCGCCGCGCTGCGAGGCCGGGGTGAACTCGCCAAGCATGGGCGGGCAGACGACATAGATCGCGCCACACAGGCCCGTTCCGACCACGAGCAAGCCAAGCTGGAAGCCGGCTCCCTGAACATGCGGCATCGTCGCCAGGATCAGGCCACCGATCACCAACGGTACCGAGCCGAACACACCACGGGCAAGGCGCGTGGTCACGCCGCGCGCCATCAACACCTGCGAGAACCAGCCGGTGAGGATGACGATGGTGGCGCCGAACACCCAGGGCAGGATCGAGATGAAGCCGGCCTGCTGCTGCGAGAATCCGAGTCCCTTGACGATGAAGGGCGTGAACCAGGTGAGCCCGAGCGACAGCGCCCAATAGGCGCCGAAGGTCGCGGCGACGCAGCCGATGAAGGTGCGCGAGGTAAGAAGCTGGATGTAGGGAATCCTTGGCTCGGTCGCAGCGAGGACCTGCGTATTCTCCAGCGGGCCTTCCTTGCCGAGCGTGAGCCA
Organism: Bradyrhizobium sp. 21; assembly: GCF_023073335.1. GTDB lineage: Bacteria > Pseudomonadota > Alphaproteobacteria > Rhizobiales > Xanthobacteraceae > Bradyrhizobium. The sequence goes on along the minus strand of NZ_JADPJG010000015.1, from coordinate 230,585 downwards.
GGCACAGACCCAGATCAGGCCGACGACGCCGAGCGCGCCAAAGGCGTAGTGCCAGGAATGATTGACGATGATCCAGTTCAGCGCCGGCACCGCCAGGATCACGCCGAACGCCGAGCCCTGCGACAGGATCGCGGTCGGCAGCGTGCGCTTCTCGTCCGGGAACCATTTATAAATGGCGTGCATGGCGACCGAAGCCGCCGGGCCTTCGCCGGCGCCGAGCACGATGCGGCAGATCAGCAGCGTGGTGAAGCTGACGGTGCCCACCATCGGAAACTGCGCCAGCGCCCAGATCACGGCGAGTGTCAGCAGCACCCAGCGCGTCGGCACCTTGTTGACGATGAAGCCGACCACGATGGCCGCAATCGAGAACAGGAAGAAGAACGAGGAACCGAGCAGGCCGAACTGTTCCGGCTCGAGCTTCAGCTCGGTCATGATCGGCACGCCGGCGAGGCCGACGACGATCTTGTCCGCAAAGTTTACCAGCATGAACAGAAACAGCAGAAACGTGATCGTCCAGGCGCCCTTTGGCGTCGCTCTGGATGTCGTCATTTTGCCTGCCACCATGGGCGTTCCCTGAGCGCTCATCGTCTCCCCCATCTTTTCCTTGGCACTTTTTTGATTTGGCCGTCTTGGAAGCTAACAACGGCTTCGAGACCAACGCAACCCCGGCATTTCCGCAGCAAGTGTGCTACGCAGCATTTCCGTTAATTCCGTCCGGCGCCATTCATCGTGCTGAGCATCCGAAACCTCTCCAAGACGTTCGCTTCGGCCGGCGAGCCGGTCCACGTGCTGCGTGGCATCGATCTCGACCTCAAGGCGGGCGAGCGCATCGCGCTGACCGGCGAATCCGGCAGCGGCAAGAGCACGCTGCTGCACCTGATCGCGGGGCTCGATGTCGCCGATGGCGGCACGATCCGGCTGGAAGACACCGAGATCACTAAGCTCTCCGACGCGGGGCGCGCGGGGCTGCGGCGCGACCGGATCGGCCTGGTGTTTCAGCAGTTCAACCTGATTCCGAGCCTGTCGGTCGCGGATAATCTCGCCTTCCAGGCGCGGATCGCCGATCGGCACGACGCAGCCTGGTCCAGCGAGCTGATCGAGCGGCTCGGACTCGGCAATCTGCTCAAGCGTTATCCCGAGCAATTATCAGGCGGACAGCAGCAACGGGTCGCGATCGGCCGGGCGCTGGCGACAAAGCCGTTGCTGCTGCTGGCGGACGAGCCGACCGGCAATCTGGATGAAGCTACCGCGGAGGACGTGCTGGCCCTGGCGCGCGATCTCGTCACGCGCACCGGCTGCGGCTTCCTGATGGTGACGCATAGCCTGCATCTGGCCGCGACACTCGATCGCCAGGTCAACTTGCATGCGGGGCGGATCGCATGAAGCGCGCGCTGTGGGTGCTCGCCGTGCTGCTCAGCCATTGGCGACGCCACAAGATGCAGTTTGCAACGCTGCTGATCGGGCTGATCGCGGCGACCGCGCTGTGGAGCGGCGTGCAGGCGATCAACCAGCAGGCCCGCAACGCCTATGATCGCGCTGCGGCAACGTTCGGCGGCGCGCGTACGCCTATGCTGGTCGCACCTGACACGGCGACCTTCTCGCAAGAGCTGTTCGTCAAGCTCCGCCGCGCGGGCTGGCCGGTCTCGCCGGTGCTGGAGGGACGGGTCCAGGTCAACGGGCACTCGGTGCGATTGCTCGGGATCGAGCCGGTGACGCTGCCGGCCGATGTCGGCGACGCGCCGCGCCTCGGGGCTTCGGATCTGAGCAGTTTTGTTGCACCGCCGGGCCAGACATTGGTGGCGCGGGAGACGCTGAGCGATTTGCAGGAGCAGGAGGGGACCGCGCCGCCGATCAGCAGCGGCGCCAACCTGCCACCGCTGCGCGTGCTGCCGCAACTCGTGCCCGGCGTGCTGGTGGTCGATATCGGCGTGGCGCAGCGGCTGCTCAACAAGCCGGACCAAATCTCGCGGCTTCTGATCGGCAAGCCGAAGGGCAAGCCGGCGCCGCTGGCGAGCGTCGTCGGCAATCAGTTGCAGCGGGTCGAGCCCAATGCGGAGACCGAGCTGGAGCGTCTCACCGACAGCTTTCATCTCAACCTCACGGCGTTCGGCCTGTTGTCGTTCTTCGTCGGCTTGTTCATCGTCAATTCGGCCGTCGGCCTCGCTTTCGAACAGCGGCTGCCGATGCTGCGCACCTTGCGGGCCTGCGGTGCCTCGGCGCGACTGGTCAACACCGTGCTGGTGATCGAGCTCGTGGCGCTGGCGCTGGTCGCGGGCCTGATTGGGCTCGTGTGCGGCTATTTCATCGCCGCAGCGCTCTTGCCCGACGTCGCAGCATCGCTGCGCGGGCTCTATGGCGCGCAGATCCCGGGACAGCTCAGCTTGCGACCTGAATGGTGGCTCGCCGGAATCGGTATCAGCATTGCCGGCGCGTTGGTGGCCGCGGCCACCAGCCTGATCAAGGCAATCAGGATGCCGGTGCTGGCGACCGCGCAGCCCCAGGCCTGGCAACAGAGCCAGCGCCGCTGGCTGATCCTGCAGAGCCTAGCCGCGTGCGCCGTGTTCGCGGTCGCGCTGCTGCTGCTCCAGTACGGACAATCGCTGATCGCGGGTTTTGGCGTGCTGGCAGCGCTGATGCTCGGCGCGGCGCTGATCCTGCCGGCCTTCCTCGAACTCATCCTGCTGGTCGGGCAGCGTCTCGCGCGAAAACCGCTCGCGCTGTGGTTCTGGGCGGACAGCCGGCAACAGCTCTCGGGATTGTCGCTGGCGCTGATGGCGCTGCTGCTCGCGCTCGCGGTCAATGTCGGGGTGTCCACCATGGTGGAGACGTTCAGCCGCACTTTCGTCGGCTGGCTCAACGGGCGGCTCGCAGCCGACGTCTACATCAGCGCCTCCGACAACGCGCAAGGCGTCGCGATCCGCAACTGGCTGAAGGAGCGCAGCGACGTCCAGGCGATCCTGTCGGGCGGGCGCGCCGAGGCGCAGGTGCGGGGCCAGCCGGTGGAGCTGCTCGGCCTGCCCGATCACGCGCTCTATCGCGAGCGCTGGCCACTGCTGGAAGCAGCGCCGCGCGCCTGGACCCAGCTGGTGCCGGGCAATGCCGCCTTCATCAGCGAGCAGCTGGCCCGCCGCCTCAAAATCCGCGTCGGCGACGTCATCGAGGTGCCGGCACCTGGCGGGACCTGGGAGCTCGACATCGTCGGCATCTATGCCGACTACGGCAACCCCAAGGGACAACTCGCGGTGAACGTCGCGGCGCTGATCAGGCAGTTTCCGCAGACGCCGCAGACGCGGATCGGCCTGATCGTTGCAAAGGAAAATATTTTTGACCTGATCGCGGCGTTGCAGAAGCAGTTTGCGCTCGACGACCGCAGTGTCGCCGATCAGGCGACGGTGAAGGCGGAATCGATCCGCATCTTCAACCGCACCTTTGCAGTCACGTCCGCTTTGAATGCGTTCACGCTTGGCGTCGCCGGCATCGCGCTTCTGACCAGCTTGCTGACACTGGCGAACTCGCGCCTGCCGCAACTCGCGCCGCTCTGGGCGATCGGCATCACGCGGCCGCGCCTCGCCGCGATCGAGCTGACCAAGACGCTGGCGGCTGCGCTGTTCACGTCGCTCTTGGCCGTGCCACTCGGGCTCCTGGTGGCGTGGTGCCTGATCGCGATCGTCAACGTCAAAGCGTTCGGCTGGCGGCTGCCGTTCCATGTGTTTCCGCTGCAGCTTGTCGAGCTGGTCGCGGTGGCGTTGTTGGCGGCGCTGCTTGCCGCCCTGCTGCCGATGATACGACTGGCGCGGATGCAGCCGGCGAGCCTCGTCAAGGTGTTTGCCAATGAGCGCTGACAGGATCTCGCGGCGCGCCTTCGCCGGCGGCATCGCCGCGCTCGCGGCCGTCCGCCGCGCGGGCGCGCAGGGCTATGCCGGGCTCGGCGCGACAGCTGAAGGTTTTGCGCAGGTCACGCCTGGAAAGCTTTTCGCCTTTCCTGGGGATCACGGGCCGCATCCGGAGTTTCGTATCGAGTGGTGGTATCTTACGGCGAATCTCGTCGACGCCAACGGCGCCGCTTGCGGTCTGCAATGGACGCTGTTCCGCCAGGCGGCGCAGCCGGGGCCGCAAGGCGAGGGCTGGGCCAATCAACAGGTGTGGATGGCCCACGCCGCGGTGACGCGCGCCGATACCCATCGCTTCAGCGAGGTGTTCTCGCGCGGCGGAATCGGGCAGGCCGGCGTCACGGCAAAGCCGTTTGCGGCCTGGATCGACGATTGGGAGATGAGCGGGACGGAGCGCACCGGCGATCGCACTCTGGCGCCGTTGACGCTGAAGGCCTCGGGTGCCGACTTCAGTTACGCACTCACGTTGGAGGCCGACCGTCCGGTCGTGCTTCAGGGCAACGGCGGCTACAGCCGCAAGTCGGCGCGCGGGCAGGCCTCCTATTATTACAGCCAGCCGTTCTACCGCGCCCGCGGCAATCTCACGATCGACGACAAGCCCGTCGATGTCTCAGGCCAGGCCTGGATGGACCGGGAATGGAGCAGCCAGCCGCTCGACGCGGACCAGACCGGCTGGGACTGGCTGTCGCTGCATCTCGCATCCGGCGACAAGCTGATGCTGTACCGGCTGCGGCAGAAGGACGGGAAGGATTATCCGTTCGGCAACTGGATCAGCGCCGCCGGCGACACGCAGATGATTGCGGGCAACGACATCCAGATGATTCCGAAGGCGACGGCCGAGGTCGCGGGACATAAGCTGCCGGTGGAATGGCAGATCGCGATCCCATCGCGGTCGTTCTCGATCCTCTGCAAGCCGCTCAATCCCAAGGCCTGGATGGGGACCGGCTTCTCCTATTGGGAAGGGCCGATCAGCTTTTCCGGCACGCATGACGGCGTTGGCTATCTCGAGCTGACCGGGTATTGAAGCGCAATCTGTTCGAAGGGACCCGCGATGTATCATTTCACCGCCCTCGTCACGCTGCTGGCGATCGCATTTTATTTCTTCACTTCCGTCAACGTGTCGCGCTCGCGCACCAAGACCGGCGTCAAGGTGCCCGCGATGTCGGGCCATCCGGATTTCGAGCGCGCCTTCCGCATCCAGATGAACACGCTGGAATGGCTGCCGATCTTTTTGCCGGCGCCCTGGCTGTTCGCGGTCTATATCGGCGACGCCATCGCAGCCGGGATCGGCGCGATCTGGATCATCGGGCGCATTGTCTATTTCATCGGCTATTCGAAGGCCGCCGCAAAGCGCGGCCCGGGCTTCATGATCCAGGGCATCGCCGCCATTACGCTATGGGCGGGGGCGATCGGGGCGGTGGTGTTGCGGCTGGTGTGAGTGCAGAGCTCGCCGCTCCGACCTCAGCCGTCGTCCCGGCGAAGGCCGGGACCCACAACCACAAGAAATGATTTGGCGAAGATTGGTCGTTCGGTACGTCTATCTTCCGCACCCGATAGATCACGCGGTATGGGTCCCGGCTTTCGCCGGGACGACACCAAAATTGTTGAACCGCCGTGGGTCTACTTCGTCAGCGGGCAACCGCTGTCCTTGGCGGTGAAGAACGCCTTGTCGCCAGGGACGACTGCGAGCTGCTTGTAATAGTCCCAGGGCTTCTTCGATTCCGAGGGCTTCTTGACCTCGAACAGATACATGTCGTGGACCATGCGGCCGTTCTCGAGCACCTTGCCGCCTTGCGCGAAGTCGTCGTCGACCGGCAGTTCCTTCAGCTTCTTGGCGACCGCATCCGAGTCCTTCGTCCCCGCGGCCTTGACCGCCTTGAGATAGCTCAGCGTCGCCGAATAGGTGCCGGCCTGGATCATGTTCGGCATCCGCCCGGTGCGCTTGAGAAAGCGTTCGCCGAGATTGCGCGTGCGGTCGTTGACGTCCCAGTAATAGCCCTCGGTCAGCACCAGGCCTTGCGCGGCCTGCAAGCCGAGGCCGTTCACTTCGGCGAGCGTCATCAGCAAGCCGGCGAGCTTCTGGCCACTGGCGACGATGCCGAATTCGGACGCCTGCTTGATCGAATTGGTGGTGTCGAGGCCGGCGTTGGCAAGGCCGACGATCTTCGCCTTCGAGCTCTGCGCCTGGAGCAGGAAGGAGGAGAAGTCCGAGGAGTTGAGCGGCACGCGCACCGAGCCGACCACCTTGCCGCCATTGGCGGTGACGATCTCGCTGGTGTCCTTCTCCAGTGCGTAGCCGAAGGCGTAGTCCGCGGTGAGGAAGAACCAGGTGTCGCCGCCCGCCTTGGTCAGCGAGCCGCCGGTGCCGACGCCGAGCGCGCGGGTGTCATAGGCCCAGTGGAAGCCGTAGGGCTGGCAGGCATCGCCGGTGAGGCGCGATGTCGCGGCGCCGACCACGATGTCGATCTTCTTCTTTTCCTTGGAGAGTTCGTGGATCGCCAGCGCGACCGAGGAGGTCGTCAGCTCCGTGATCATGTCGACGTTCTCGACATCGTACCAGCGGCGCGCGATCGAGGTCGCGAGATCCGGCTTGTTCTGGTGGTCGGCGGTGACGAGCTCGATCTTCTGGCCCAGCACCTCGCCGCCAAAATCCTCGATCGCCATCCGGGCCGCTTCGACCGACCATTTGCCGCCGTAATCGGCATAGACGCCGGACTGGTCGTTGAGGATGCCGATCTTGACGCCTTGCGCGGAGGCCGGCGCTGCCAGCAGCAAAGCTGATATGGCAGCCGCGGCCAAAAGTCCTGATTTCATAGGTTAGCTCCCAGCATTGTTCTGTTTTGAAATCGCGCGGATAGTAGTGAAGAACCCCGCGCGTGCCCATCCATTGCATGTTGGTCGTTAGTATGAAGGGAGCTCCGCAAATGGCGTCATCCCGGCGAAGGCCGGGACCCATAGCCACCGAATTGAGTTTTGCGAAGACTCGTGGTTACCACTTCGCCGCATAACCCCTCCCTGGGGTTATGGGTCCCGGCCTTCGCCGGGACGACGTTGGAGAAGCATCAAGCCGCCGCCTCGGGCTTCTTCTCGTTCTTCCCCTCAGCCAGATTCCGCACCACCACATAGAAGATCGGCGTGAACAACAGTCCGAACAAAGTGACGCCGATCATGCCGAAGAACACGGCGACGCCGACGGCTTGCCGCATCTCCGAGCCCGAGCCCGACGATATCACCAGCGGCAGCACGCCGAGGATGAAGGCGAAGGACGTCATCAGGATCGGACGCAGCCGCAACCGGCAGGCGTCGATCACGGCTTCCAGCCGTGGCTTGCCTTCCTTCTCGATGTCGCGGGCGAACTCGACGATCAGGATCGCGTTCTTCGCCGCCAACCCCACCAGCACGACGAAGCCGATCTGGGTGAGGATGTTGACGTCCTGCCCCATGATGCGCACGCCGATGGTCGCAGCCAACAGGCACATCGGCACGATCAGGATCACCGCGAACGGCAAGGTCCAGCTGCCATATTGCGCGGCGAGCACGAGATAGACGAACAGCACGCAGATCGGGAAAACGTAGAGGCCGGCATTGCCGCCGGTGACCTGCTGGTAGGAGAGGTCCGTCCATTCGAAGGTGAAGCCGCTCGGCAGGGTGTCATCGGCGAGCTTCTTCATGGCGTCGAGCGCGGTGGTCGAGCTGGTGCCCGGCGCCGGCTCGCCCTGCAATTCGGACGCCGCATAGAGATTGTAGCGCGCGACACGGTCGGGGCCCGAGACATCCTTGAACTCAACCACGCTGCCCAGCATCACCATGTCACCCGAAGCGTTGCGCGTGCGCAGACGCGAGAGGTCGCTGGGCTCTTTCCGGTACGGGAAATCGGCCTGCGCGGTGACGTGATAGGTGCGGCCGAACAGGTTGAAGTCGTTGACATAGGTCGATCCGAAATAGGTCTGGATCGTGTCGTTGATGTTCGCAATGGGGACGCCGAGCTTCTGCGCCTTGGTGCGGTCGATGTCGACGAAGAGCTGCGGCGTGTTGGCCGAGAACGGCGAGAACACCGTGGGAGCGAGCAGCGAGGGCGATTTGCGCGCCGCGGCGACAAGCTCGTCGGTGGCCGCGGCGAGCATCTCCGGCCCGCGGCCTTGGCGGTCCTGGACGCGGATGGTGAAGCCGCCGCCGGTGCCGATGCCGGGCACGGCCGGCGGCGGAATGACGATGATGAACGCGCCCTGGATCGCGGCGAGCCGCTTGCGCAGTTCGACCGTGATGGCGTTCGCGGTCAGGCCCTTCTTGATTCGCGCCTCGGGCTCGTCGAACACCGGAAACAAGGCCGCCGCGTTGCCGGCCTGCGTGCGTGTCGCGCCGGAGAAACCGGCGAAGGCGGCGACGCGAACGATGCCCGGCGTATCCAGCGAGATCCGCTCGATCTCGCGCACGACCTCGGTGGTGCGCGCCAGCGAAGCCGCGCCCGGCAATTGCACGGAGATGATGACGTAGCCGCGGTCCTGCGCGGGAATGAAGCCCTGCGGCGTGGTCGCGATCAGCCAGCCGGCGCTGCCGATCAGCACGACATAGATCAGGATCATCACCACCGAATGCCGGATCACGAAATTGGCGAGGCCGGCATAGCCGTGCGCCAGCCGGTCGAACACCCGGTTGAAGACACCGGTGAAGGCGTTCCAGCCGCGCGCGATGACATTCCAGCTTGCCGGCGGACGCTTCTCCTCGTGCGGCGTGAGAATCTGCGAGGCCAGCGCCGGCGACAGCGTCAGCGAGCAGAAGCAGGAGATTGCGGTCGCGACCGCAATGGTGACGGCGAATTGCTGGAAGAACTGTCCGGAAATGCCCCCTATGAACGCGGTCGGCACGAACACCGCGCACAGCACCAGCGCGATCGAGACCAGCGCGCCGCCGACCTCCTCCATGGTCTTGAGCGCAGCATCCTTCCTGCTCATGCCGTGCTCGAGATGCCGCTCGACGTTCTCGACCACGACGATGGCGTCGTCGACCACGATGCCGACGGCGAGCACGAGGCCGAACAAAGTGAGATTGTTGATGGAGAAGCCAAGTGCAGCCATTACCGCGAAGGTGCCGACCAGCGACACCGGAATCGCGATGATCGGAATGATCGCGGGCCGCCATCCCTGCAGGAACACCAGCACCACGATGACCACGAGCAGCATGGCCTCGTAGATGGTCTTGATCAGCTCGTGGACGGATTGCGCGATGAACTCGGTCGGGTTGTAGCCGATATTGTAGTCGAGGCCTTTCGGAAAGCTTGCCTTGAGCTTCGTCATCGTGTCGGAGATGTTTTTGGCGGTCGCGAGCGCGTTCGATCCCGGCCGCTGCGTGACCAGCATGGCGACCGCCGATTTGCGCAGCAGGAAGCTGTTGGTGGAGTACGCCAGCGCACCGAGCTCGATGCGGGCGACGTCGCGCAGACGCACCGTGCGGCCGTCGGAACCGGCCTTGATCAGGATGTCTTCGAACTGCTTCTGATCTTTCAAACGCCCTGTGAACGTCAGGTTCGGCTGGAAGGCGCGATCGGCGATCGGGGGCTCGGCGATCTGGCCGCCAGCGATCTGCACGTTCTGCGCGCGGATCGCCGCGAGCACCTCGGTCGAGGTCAAGCCGAGATTGGCGATCCGGTCGGGATCGAGCCACAGCCGCATCGAATAGTCACGTGCGCCAAAAATCTGGATGTCGCCGACGCCGTCGATGCGCAGCAGCTGGTCGCGGACCTGCAGCAGCGCGTAATTGGAGATGTAGAGCTGGTCGAAGGTGTCGTCGGGCGACAGCATGAACACGACCATCAGGATGTCGGGCGAGTTCTTGCGCGTGGTGACGCCGTTGCGCTGCACTTCTTCGGGCAGGCGCGGCTGCGCGATCGCGACGCGGTTCTGCACCAGCACCTGGGCCTTGTCGAGATCGGTGCCGAGCTTGAAGGTAACGGTGATGGTGAGCTGGCCGTTCGAGGTCGCCTGGCTGTAGAGATACAGCATGTCCTCGACGCCGTTGATCTCCTGCTCGATGGGAGCTGCGACCGTGTCGGACACGGTCTGTGCGGAAGCACCGGGATATTGCGTGGTGACGACGACGGTCGGTGGCACCACTTGCGGATATTCGGAGACCGGCAGCGTGGTGTAGGCGAGCGCGCCGACGATCAGCAGCACGATCGACAGCACCATCGCGAGGATGGGCTGGTTGATGGAGAGACGGCCGAGATTCATGACTTGTCACCAGGCTTGCCACCGGCCGGCGCCGGCGCAGTCTGCGGGGCGACTTTGGCGCCGACACGGGCGCGCTGGATGCCGTTGACGATGACGCGGTCCTCCGCCTTCAGCCCCTCGCGGATCACGCGCAGGCCGTCATCGAGCGGCCCCAGCGTCACGGGACGCGCCTCGACGGTGTCGTCCGGCTTCACCACGAACACGATCTTGCGGGACTGGTCGGTCGCGACCGCGACGTCGGGAATCAGCAGCGCCTCATAGGGCGCGCTGCCGATCAGGCGGACGCGACCGAACTGACCCGGCAGGATCGACAGATCGGTGTTCTTGATCACGGCGCGGCTGCGCAGCGTGCCGGTGGAGACATCGAGGCGGTTGTCGAGGAAATTGATACTGCCTTCACGGGATGGTTTCGTCTCGCCGGCGAGCGTCACCTGCACCGGGTTCGCCGTATCGCGCGAACTCGGGCGGCGCCCTTCGAACCACAGCTTGCTGTATTTGATGAAGGTCGCCTCATCCATGTCGAAATAGATATAGATCGGGTCGAGCGTCACGATCGAGGTGAGCAGCGTCGACGTTCCGGTATCGCTGCCCTGCACGAGATTGCCAGGGCTGACAAGGTGGCGGCCGACGCGGCCGGTCAGCGGCGCCGTCACATGCGTGAATTCGATATTAAGCTTGGCGACTTTGAGCGCACCCTCGGCCTGTGTTTCGGCAGCGTGCGCGGCTTGCAAGGCCTGACGGCGCTGATCGACCACCTGCTCGGAGACGGCGCTGGTCTGCACCAGGCTCAAACCGCGATCAAGCTCCCGCTTTGCAAGCTCCACCTTGGCACGCGCATCCGAAAGCTGCCCCTCCGCCTGCGTGGCCACCGCCTCGAACGGACGTGGGTCGATGACATAGAGCAGATCGCCCTGACGCACGATGGCGCCATCCTGGAACTCGACAGAGTTGACGAATCCGCCGACGCGCGGGCGGACCTGCACCTCCTCCATCGCCTCGAAGCGGCCGGTGAATTCGTCCCAATCGGTGACGGTGCGCTTGGCCGGCTGGGCGACGGTCACCGGCGCGGGCGGCGGGGCACCTGCCTGCGACGTCGGCTGGCCGCAGCCGGCGAGAGCGAATGCCGCGGTGAGGAGACCCGCAATTGCGTAAGGTCGGGGCTGGACGAAATCGTGCTTTTTGACAAGTGGCTCGCTTCCGTCCGGTCCAGTCATCCCAAGTCCTCGCACAAAAGCCGCGGAAAACGCAGGCTACTCGCCTACGCGCGGGCGGCACAAGATGGGTGGCAATGATGAACTCTTCAAGACCAAAGCGCGCGCAATGCTCGCGGGAAGGCCCTGGCCGGATGGCGGGTTGACACGGCCTTCTTCGCCTCTCCCCGCCTGCGGGAAAGGGGACGAGAGAGACCCCCCAGCGTCTTCACACATGACGGGCACGGCCGGCTCGGCTAGACTATCCCCACAAAACAAGACGAATTGTCCGGGGAGGACAGGCGTGCACCAGGGACGTGTCGTTTACGGCGCGATCGAGGAGGTCGTGTTCGGCCATCCTGCGGCCGCGGCCATCGTCGCGCAGATGGATCGGCTGGGGACGCGCCGCGCCTTCCTGATGGTCTCCGGCACACTGAAGCGGCAGACCGACGAAATCGCGAAGATCGAACAGGCCCTCGGCGCACGCTGCGCGGGTGTCTTCGATGCCATGCCGGCGCACACCCCGCGCGAGGCGGTGATCGCCGCGACCAATGCGGCGCGCGAAGCAGAAGCCGACCTGATCGTCACCGTGGGCGGCGGCTCGATTACCGATGGCGCCAAGGCGGTGCAGCTCTGCCTCGCCAACGGCATCGACGATGTCGACGGCATCGAGCGTATCCGCGTGCACAAGGGTGTCGCGCCCGAGATGACGGCGCCGAGCGTGCGCCAGATCAGCGTGCCGACCACGATCGCCGGAGGCGAGTTCAGCGCGATCGCGGGCGTCACGGACCTCAATACCCATGTGAAGCAGATGCTGCGGCATCCGCTCACGGTGCCGCGTGCGACCATCCTCGATCCCGCCATCACCGTGCACACGCCGGAATGGCTGTTCCTCTCCACCGGCATCCGCGCCATCGATCATTGCGTCGAGGCGATCTGCTCGCGCGAGACGCATCCTTACGCCGACGCCCAATCGGTGAAGGGCCTCGCCATGCTTGCCGACGCGCTGCCGCGGGTCAAGGCCGACCCCGCCGACCTCGACGCGCGGATGGATGCGCAGATCGGCACCTGGCTGTCGATGGGGGCGCTCGCCGCCGGCGTGCCGATGGGCGCGAGCCACGGCATCGGCTACGTGCTGGGCGCGGCCTTCGACGTGCCGCACGGCTACACCTCCTGCATCATGCTGCCGGCGGTGATGCGCTGGAATGCGCGCGACAATGCCGAGCGCCAGATGATCGTCGCGGCCGCGATGGGCTTTCCCGGCCACAAAGCGGCCGATGTGCTCGATGCCTTCATCCGCTCGCTCGGCATGCCGCGCAGCCTCGCCGACGTCCGCGTCGCGCCGGAGCATTTCGACGCCATCGCCGAACAGGCGATGCGCACGCCCTGGGTCCCGCGCAATCCGCGCAAGATCGACGGCCCTGCGCAGTTGCGCGAAATCCTGCTTCTCGCCGCCTGATCCAAAGCCGGAGGACTGATGTATCCAGGTCAGCATGCCCGCCTGCGCCCGCTGCAGCCCGCCTTCATCATGGCGGCGACGGGCGAGGCCGTCAGCTATCGCGAGCTCGATGCGCGCAGCAACCGACTGGCGCACCTGTTCCGCAAGCACACCTTGAGGCGGCTCGACCACTACGCGATCTTCATGGAGAACAATTCCCGCTACCTCGAAGCCTGCAGCGCGGGCGAGCGGTCCGGTCTGTATTATACCTGCATCAACTCCTTCCTCACCGCGGGCGAGCTCGCCTATCTCCTCGTCAACAGCCAGTCTAAAATCCTGATCACGTCCGTTGCCAAACTCGACATCGCGCGGGAGGCGATCAGGGCCTGCCCCGACATCAAGCTGTGCATCGTCGCCGACGGCCCAGGCGAGAGTGAGCGCATCGTCGGCCTCGCAGAGGTGACCGCAGATTTGCCGAACACACCTATCGCGGACGAGTGGCTCGGCACCCCCATGCTCTATTCGTCGGGCACGACGGGACGGCCGAAGGGCATTCTGCGGCCGCTGCCTGAGGAGCCGCCGAAGCACAATCTGCCGCTGTTCGATTTCCTGACCAAACTCTGGCAGTACCGCGAGGGCATGGTCTACCTCTCGCCGGCGCCGCTCTACCACTCCGCGCCACAGGCCGCCGTGAACCTCACGATCCGCATGGGCGGCACCGTGATTATCATGGAGACTTTCGATCCCGAGCGGTATCTCCAGCTCGTCGGGCAATGGGGCATCACGCACACCCAGCTGGTGCCGACGATGTTCTCGCGCATGCTGAAACTGCCCGAGGAGGTGCGAAAGCGCTACGACCTGTCCTCGCTGGAGATCGCGATCCACGCCGCCGCGCCCTGCCCGGCGCTGGTCAAGGACGACATCATCAAATGGTGGGGCCCGATCATCCACGAATATTACGGCGCCACCGAAGGCCTCGGCTTCACTGCCTGCGACAGCGCGGAATGGCTTGGCCATCGCGGCACCGTCGGCAAGGTTCTGCTCGGCGACCTCCACATTCTCGACGAGAACATGAAGCCATGCCCGACCGGCACGCCCGGTCAGGTCTGGTTCAAGACGGCCACGCCGTTCGAATATTTCAGCGACCCGGAGAAGACGAAAGAGGCCCGCTCGGCCGACGGCAGCATGAGCACGGTCGGCGACGTCGGCTATGTCGACGAAGACCGCTTCCTCTATCTCACCGACCGCGCGACCTTCATGATCATCTCCGGCGGGGTGAACATCTATCCGCAGGAATGCGAGAATTTGCTGATCACGCATCCGAAGGTTGCCGACGCCGCGGTGTTCGGCGTGCCCAATCCCGATCTCGGCGAGGAGGTGAAGGCGGTGGTGCAGCCGATGCCCGGCGTGGTGCCCGGGCCGGCCCTCGCCGAGGAGCTGATCGCCTTCTGCGGCGCGTCGCTGTCGCGGCAGAAGGTGCCGCGTTCGGTCGATTTCGAGAAGGAACTGCCGCGGCTGCCAACCGGCAAGCTGTACAAGCGGCTGCTGCGGGATCGGTATTGGGGGAACAAGACGTCGCGGATCGTGTGAGCCCCGATGTCGTCCTGGCGACGGCCAGGACCCATACCGCGTGATCCATCGATTGCAGTCGGCATCAGTACCAACGAGAGGTCTTTGCCAAACGTCTCCCTGGGGTAATGGGTCCTGGCCGTCGCCAGGACGACGTCCAAGGAGCTTCCCTCACGTTGTGAGAGAAAAACCCTGCGGCCTTCCGTCATCCGAATTGTCGAGAGAGCGAGCGGCCTTGCCGGTTGCCTCGCTCCCCCTGCGTCGCTATCGTCGGGACAAACAGGCCACAAAAGGCCGATGTCCAGGGAGGACGAGGATGCGGAGCGTGCGGGCGCTCGCCGCGATGGCGGCGCTATCTTTTCTGGCGTTTTCCACCATCACGTTCGCCGGCGAGCCGAAGCAGGGCGGAATCCTGCGGATGTATCACCGCGACAGTCCAGGCAACGCCTCGATCCACGAGGGCGCGACCTATTCGCTCAACGTTCCCTTCATGCCTGTGTTCAACAATCTCGTCATCTACAAGCAGGACGTGGCGCAGAACAGCATGGACACCATCATCCCCGAGCTCGCCGAGAGCTGGGCGTGGGTGAACGACAACAAGACGCTGACCTTCAAGCTGCGCCGGGGCGTGAAATGGCACGACGGCAAGCCGTTCACGTCGGCGGACGTCAAATGCACTTTCGACATGCTGATGGGCAAGTCGCAGCAGAAGTTCCGGCAGAATCCGCGCAAGACCTGGTACGAACAGGTCAACGACGTCTCCACCAACGGCGATCTCGAGGTCTCCTTCAATTTGAAGCGGCCGCAGCCTTCGCTGCTGGCCCTGCTCGCTTCGGGCTACACGCCGGTCTATCCCTGTCACGTCTCGCCCGGCGACATGCGCACGCATCCGATCGGCACCGGGCCGTTCAGATTTGTCGAGTTCAAGGCCAATGAATCGATCAAGCTCGTCCGCAATCCCGACTATTGGCGCGAGGGCCGTCCCTATCTCGACGGCATCGAATTCACCATCATCCCGAACCGCTCGACCGCCATCCTCGCCTTCGTCGCCGGCAAGTTCGACATGGCCTTCCCGACCGAAGTGAGCATTCCACTGCTGAAGGACGTGAAATCGCAGGCGCCGAACGCCGTCTGCGTGGTCGAGCCCAACAATGTCGCCACCAACATCATCGTCAATTCGTCCGCCCCGCCGTTCGACAACATCGACATCCGCCGCGCCATGGCGCTGTCGCTGGACCGCAAGGCGTTCATCTCGATCATGTTCGAGGGCCAGGGCGACGTCGGCGGCACCCTGCTGCCGCCGCCGAACGGACTGTGGGGCATGCCGAAAGAGATGCTCGAGAGCATTCCGGGCTATGGCCCGGACATCAACGCCAACCGCGAGCAAGGCAGGAAGCTGATGCAGAAGGCCGGCTACGGCCCCGACAAGCATCTCGCCGTCAAGGTCTCGACCCGCAACATCCCGGTCTACCGCGACCCCGCGGTGATCCTGATCGACCAGCTCAAGAGCATCTATATCGACGGCGAGCTCGACGTGGTCGAGACCGCAAACTGGTTCCCGAAGATCGCGCGCAAGGACTACATGCTCGGGCTCAATCTGACCGGCAATGCCGTCGACGACCCCGACCAGTCGTTCTACGAAAATTACTCCTGCGGCTCCGAGCGCAACTACACCAATTACTGCAACAAGGAGATCGAAAAGCTGTTCGACGTGCAGTCGCAGGAAGCCGACGTGAACAAGCGCAAGAAGCTGGTGTGGGACATCGATAAGAAGTTGCAGGAGGACGTCGCCCGCCCGATCATCTTCCACGCGCGGACCGGCAGTTGCTGGCAGCCTTACGTCAAGGGCGTGACGGTGATGTCGAACAGCTCCTATAATGGGTATCGTTACGAGGACGTCTGGATGGACAAGTAGCGCGGGCGGCTGACGGGTTCGACGGGAGGCGATGCATGTTTGCCTATCTGGTGCGGCGCCTGTTCCTGATGCTCGTGACCCTGTTCGGGATCTCGGTCGTCATCTTCTTCCTGCTGCGCATCGTTCCCGGCAATATCGTCGACATCCTGTTCGCGGCGGCCGGCTATGTCGACCCCGCCGACAAGGCCAATCTGGAGAAGGAGCTCGGCATCGACCAGCCGTTGATCGTGCAGTACTGGCACTGGATCAGCGGATTCCTGCGTGGGGATTTCGGCTACTCCTACGTCTCGGAGAAGCCGGCGCTGCAGGAGATCCTGCCACGCATTCCGATCACCGCACGGCTGGCCGGCCTGGCGTTGTTGTTCTCTGCGTCGATCGGCATTCCCTTGGGCGTCATCAGCGCTGTGAAGCAGGGCACGAGGCTCGATTACGCATTGCGCGTCGTCAGCCTCAGCGGTCTGTCGCTGCCCTCGTTCTGGCTCGGCCTGCTCATCCTCACCGCGTCGGTTGCGATGTTCAACCAGATGCCGATCTTCAATCCCCATCCGGCGACCTGGCTGGAGGCTTTCGCGACTTATGCCGTGCCCGCCGCCGCCGTCGGCTTCCGCAGCGCGGCACTGACCACGCGCATCACGCGTTCCTCGATGCTGGAGGTGCTGCGGCAGGATTATATCCGCACCGCGCGCGCCAAGGGCGCTTCGGATGCCGCCGTGCATTATCAGCATGCGCTGAAGAATGCGATTCTGCCCGTCATCACCGTGATTGGCATCGAGGCCGCCTTCCTGATCGGCGGCCTCATTGTCACCGAGACCGTGTTCAACATCCCCGGCGTCGCCCGCTTCCTGGTCGAGGCGATCCGCTGGCGCGACTATCCGATCGTGCAGAACCTGGTGATGCTGATAGCTATCGTGGTGGTCAGCGCGAATTTCATTGTCGACATGCTCTACGCGGTGTTCGACCCGCGCATCCGATTTACGGATTAGGAGATCAGTTTGGCCGCGATCGACTATGAGGTTGAACTGAGGCGCGCCGGCGCCTACGCGCCCGGCGGCTGGCGGCGCGTGCTGTTTTTGGCGCAGCGGCATGTGCTGGGCGCGGCCGGGCTCGTCATCATGACCCTGTTTGTGTTCACCGCGATCTTCGCCGACTTCATCGCGCGTTATGATCCCCTGACGATCGACGCCGCGCGGGCGCTGGGCCGCCCAAGCCTTTCGCACTGGATGGGCACGGATTCGTTCGGCCGCGACGTGTTCAGCCGCATCATCCACGGCGCGCGAATCTCGCTCGCGGTCGGCATCGGCTCGACCGCGCTTGGCGGCTCGATCGGTGTCGTCGTCGGCCTTACCTCCGGCTATCTCTCCGGCTGGGTCGATCTCGTGTTCCAACGCGTCTCCGACGTTCTTCAGGCGCTGCCGCTGCTGGTCCTCGCGCTGATCATGACGGCCGCACTCGGCCCATCGCTGCCAAACGTCATCATCGCAATCGCCATTCCGCTGATCCCGACGGTGTCGCGCGTCATCCGCGCCAATACGCTGGCGCTGCGCGAGCTGCCCTTCATCGAGGCCGCCAAGTCGATCGGCATGAGCGAAATGCGCATCGCGGTCCGCCACGTGCTGCCAAATACGCTGGCGCCGCTGATCGTGCTCGCGACCGCCCAGCTTGGCTCGACCATCCTCACCGAGGCCTCGCTCTCCTTCCTCGGCCTCGGCATTCCCGAGCCTTATCCGTCGTGGGGCCGCATGCTCTCGGAATCCGCCGCCGAATACGTCCGCACCGCGCCCTGGCTGGTGATCTTCCCGGGCATCGCCATCAGCCTTGCCGTGTTTGGCGCCAACCTGTTCGGCGACGCCCTGCGTGACATCCTCGATCCCCGGCAGCGCGGCTGATGGCGAACACATCCGATATCGTGCTCGATGTGAAGAACCTGAAGACGGTGTTCTTCACGAACTCCGGCCTGTTCAAAGCCGTGGACGACGTCTCCTTCACCGTCCGGCGCGGCGAGACGCTGGCGATCGTCGGCGAATCCGGCTGCGGCAAGAGCGTCACCGCGCTGTCGCTAATGCGGCTGGTGCCCGATCCGCCAGGGCGGATCGTCGGCGGCTCCGTCTCGCTCGAAGGCACCGAATTGCTCGCGCTGGACGAAGCGCAGATGCGCGCTGTCCGGGGCAATCGCATCTCCATGATCTTCCAGGAGCCGATGACCTCGCTCAATCCGGTGATGCGGATCGGCGACCAGATCGCAGAAGCCGTGCGGCTGCACCGGACTATATCGTCGAGAGAGGCACGAACCATCGCCGTCGAGATGCTGCGACTGGTGCGCATCCCCGAGCCGGCGCGGCGCGCGCGCGAATATCCGCATCAGCTCTCCGGCGGGATGCGCCAGCGCGCGATGATCGCGATGGCGTTGGCGTGCCGGCCGGCGCTGCTGATCGCGGACGAGCCGACCACCGCGCTCGACGTCACCATCCAGGCGCAGATCCTGGCGCTGATCCTCGATCTCCAGAAAGAGCTCGGCACCGGCCTCGTGCTGATCACGCACGATCTCGGCGTCGTCGCCCAGACCGCGCAGCGGGTGATCGTGATGTATGCGGGACGGAAGGTCGAGGAAGCCAGTGTCGAGGCGCTGTTCGCCGCGCCAAAGCATCCCTACACGCGCGGGCTGATGGCCTCGATCCCCGCGGTGCCGGCGTCCGGCCTCCCCGCGCAGGCGCGGCTGAACGAAATTCCCGGCACGGTGCCCTCACTGGTCCGGTTGCCCAAAGGCTGCGCCTTTGCGCCGCGCTGCACGCTCGCGATCAAGCGCTGCGAGGAATATCCCCCGCTCACGGATTGGGGTGGCGGCCATCTCGCTGCCTGCTGGCGGGCGGCCGAAGTGGCGGAGGTGGCATGACCGAAGCGCTGCTCGAAGTCACCGACCTCAGGAAGCACTATCCGGTTCGCGCCGGCGTGCTGCGCCGGCAGGTCGGCACCGTGCACGCGGTCGACGGCGTCTCGTTTTCCGTGGGCGCCGGCGAGACGCTGGGTCTGGTCGGCGAATCCGGTTGCGGCAAGTCGACGGTGGCGCGCAGCGTGCTGCGGCTGGTCGAACCGACCTCGGGGCAGATCCGCCTCGACGGCGAGGACATCACGCGCCTCTCCAAGACGGCGCTGCGCCCGCACCGCCGTTCGATGCAGATCGTGTTCCAGGACCCGTTCGCCTCGCTCAACCCGCGCATGACCGCGGGCGACATCGTCGGCGAGCCGCTTGCGGTACATGGTCTCGCCAGCGGCAAGGCACTGGAGGCGCGCACCGCCAGGCTGTTCGAGCAGGTTGGGCTGCGATCCGACCAGATGCGCAATTTCCCGCATCAATTCTCCGGCGGCCAGCGCCAGCGCATCTGTATCGCGCGGGCACTTGCCTTGGAGCCGCGCCTGATCGTCTGCGACGAGCCGGTCTCCGCGCTGGACGTCTCGATCCAGGCGCAGGTGATCAACCTGCTGATCGATCTGCAGCGGCAGCACGGCTTCTCTTATCTCTTTATCGCGCACGATCTCGCCGTGGTCGCCCATATCAGTCACCGCGTCGCCGTGATGTATCTCGGCCGCATCGTCGAGATCGCCCACAAGGACGAGTTGTTCAGGAACCCGCGCCATCCCTACACGCAGGCCCTGCTCGCCTCCGTGCCGGTCGCGAACCCGCTCGCGAAGAAGCTTGCGCCGCTGGTGGATGGCGACGTCCCGAGCCCGGTCAATCCGCCGCCGGGATGCGCGTTTCACACCCGATGCCGGTTTGCGATGGAGCGGTGCAAGATCGACCGGCCGGCGCTGGTGGAGGCCGGTGACGGACATCAGGTGGCGTGTCTGCTGAATGAGGGGACGGGGCAGAAGAACCCGATCCCGTAGGGTGGGTTAGGCGTAGGCGTAACCCACCACTGTCCGTCATTGCGGAGAAAAAGGTGGCTTACGCCCAACGAACTGCGCTTCGCGCAGTCGCAAGGCTAACCCACCCTAAGATACCGCGCTCGCCGCGCTATCCCGCCCCGATCTCCGCCACGATCCTGCCCGTGGTCACCTGCTCGCCCTCGGCGACATCGATCGCTGCGACCATGCCGTCGATGCCCGCCTTATGGACGTGCTCCATCTTCATCGCCTCCAGCGTCATTACCGGCTGGCCGGCAGTGACGCGGTCACCCGGCTTGACCAGAACGGCGACGACGCGGCCGTTCATGGCGGCGCGGACTTTTCCGTCGCCGCCGTTGCTCGCGGCGGCCTTCGGCGCTGCGAGCGTGAGATCGATGACCGCGAGCGGGATGCCACGGTGCTGGAGATAGAGCCGGTCACCGTCGCGCAGGAATTTGGCGCTGTCCATCACGCCGTCATGGCGGAAGCGGATGGTGTCGGCATCGAACTGGTCGATCTCGAACTTGTCCTGCCGCCCGTCGCTGGCGACGGTGTAGCTGCCATCGCGGTCCCGCGTGACTTCGAGCTCATGTGCGTGGCCTGCGATCTCGACTTTCGCCGGCAATGGGAACGTTGCCGCAAGGCTCCGTCCACTGCGCCACGACGGTGCCTGCGGATTGGTGACATAGAGCAGAAGGCCCGCGAGTGCAGCACTGAATGAGCTGTTCGCCGCTGGCACCAGCAATTCGTCGCGATGTGAACTGATGAAGGCCGTCGTCGCCTCGCCCATGGCAAAGCCGGGATGACGCAGGCACGAGACCAGGAACGCTTGATTGGTGGTCACACCAAAGGCCGTGAGCTGCTCCAGGCCGACAATCAGCCGCCCCCTCGCCTCCTCGCGCGTCGCGCCATGGCTGATCATTTTGGCGATCATGGAATCGTAGAACGGCGGGATTTCCGAGCCCGATTGCAGAGCATGCTCGACGCGGATGCTGTCAGGCACCTGCCAGCGCGCCATGCGCCCGGACTGCGGCATGAAATCATGCGCGGCATCCTCCGAGCACAGCCGCACCTCGATGGCGTGACCTGCAAAGCGAATGTCCTGCTGCTTCACCGGCAGAGGCTCGCCACGCGCGACGCGCAGCTGCAGTTCGACGAGATCGAGCCCGGTGATCGCCTCAGTCACGGGATGCTCGACCTGGAGGCGCGTGTTCATTTCCATGAAGTAGAACGCGCCGCTCGTATCGAGCAAAAACTCCAGCGTGCCGGCGCCCTCATAGCGCAGCGCCTTCACCGCGGCGACCGCGACCTCGCCCATTTTTTCGCGCAAATCGGGCGTGACCGCGGGCGACGGCGCCTCCTCGATCAGCTTCTGGTGCCGCCGCTGCACCGAGCAATCGCGCTCGCCGAGATGGATGGCGTTGCCATGGCTGTCGCCGAACACCTGGATCTCGATGTGCCGCGGATTCTGGATGGCGCGTTCGAGGATGACGGTGGGATCGCCGAACGCCGCCTTCGCCTCCGAGCGCGCACTGCGCAGCGCGTCGCCGAAGGATGCTGCGTCGGTGACGAGCCGCATGCCGCGTCCGCCGCCGCCGGCGACCGCCTTGATCATCACGGGGAAGCCGATCTTTTTGGCTTCCCCCAGCATGATTTCGTCGCCCTGGTCGGCGCCCTGATAACCGGGCACGCAGGGCACGCCGGCCTTCCTCATGATCTCCTTGGCGCCGGCCTTGTTGCCCATCGCGGCGATCGCCTGCGGCGATGGGCCGATGAAGACGAGGCCGGCATCCTTGCACGCTTGCGCAAAATCCTCGTTCTCGGCGAGGAAGCCATAGCCGGGATGCACCGCATCCGCACCGGTCGTCTTGGCCGCGGCGATGATCGCGGGGATGTTGAGATAGGAATGTGCCGGCAAGGCTTCGCCGATGCGCACCGCCTGGTCGGCCTGCCGCACATGCAGCGCATCGCGATCGGCGTCCGAATAGACCGCGACGACGCCAAGGCCGAGCCGCCGCGCACTGCGCATCACGCGCAGCGCGATCTCACCGCGATTGGCGATCAACACCTTGAAGAACGGCCGGTTCAGCACTGATCCGTTCCTCATGGGCGGGCCACCGAAAATTGCATACGCTGGGGCGTGCGCGCATCGCCCTCGCGGCAGATCGCGAGCACTTCCGACAGCACCGCGCGGGTGTCGCGCGGATCGATCACGCCGTCGTCGAGCACGCGCGCGCTGGTCGAGAACACGTCCATCTGGCCGTCGAACACGCCGACGATCTGCGCCTTCATGGCATCGAGCTTGTCCTTCTCGATCGGCTTGCCGCGACGAGCTGCTGCGGCCTCGGTTACGATCGCCATCGTCTCGGCGGCCTGCTCACCGCCCATCACCGCGGTCTTGGCATTGGGCCAGGAGAAGCAGAAGCGCGGATGGAAGCCGCGCCCGCACATGCCGTAATTGCCGGCGCCGAACGAGGCGCCACAATAGATCGTGATCTGCGGCACCGTTGCCGACGTCACCGCCTGGATCATCTTCGAGCCGTGCTTGATCATGCCGGCTTCTTCATAGGCTTTGCCGACCATGTAGCCGGTGGTGTTGTTGAGGTAGAGCAGCGGCGTGCGGGTCTGGCAGCACGCCTGAATGAAATGCGTCGCCTTGTTGGCTCCAGCAGGATCGAGCGGACCGTTGTTGGTGATGATGCCGATCGCCTGACCCTCGATGCGGGCATGACCGCAGATGGTGGCGGGACCGTAAGTGGGTGCCATCTCGGTGAAATCGGAATCGTCGATGATGCGCGCGATCACCTGCTTCATGTCCACGGAGCGCTTGTGGTCCATCGGCATGATGCCGAGCAGCTCGTCCTGGTCGTAGCGGGGCGGTTTGAATTGCGTCCCCCCCCTGCCCGCCCGTTCCCATTCCAGCGCCGCCATGATCTCGCGCGCGATGCGAAGTGCGTCGCGATCGTCCTCGGCGAGATAATCGCCGAGGCCGGAGATCTGGGTGTGCATTTCGGCGCCGCCGAGCTCTTCCTCGGTCGCGACCTCACCGGTCGCGGCTTTCAGCAGCGGCGGCCCGGCCAGGAAGGCGCGGGTGCGGCCGCGGACCATGACGATGTAATCGGACAGGCCGGTCTGGTAGGCGCCGCCTGCGGTGGACGAGCCATGGGTCACGGTGACGACGGGCAGTCCTGCCGCAGAAAGCCGCGCGAGATTGCGAAAGATGTTGCCGCCGCGAACAAAATCTTCGACACGGTAGCGCAGCAGATTGGCACCGGCGCTTTCGACCAGCTGGACGTAAGGCAGCTTGTTCTCCAGCGCCAGTTCCTGCGCGCGGATCGTCTTGTCGAGGCCATAGGGCTGGAGCGCGCCCGCGTCGATGCCGGCATCGTTGGCACTGACCATGCAGCGGATACCCGAGACGAAACCGATGCCGGCGATGACGCCGCCGCCGGGCACGCTCTTGGCCGCATCCGGCACGTCGAACATGTAGCCCGCGAGGGTCGACAACTCGATGAAAGGTGCGCCGGGATCGAGCACCAGCGCGACGCGCTCGCGCGGCAGCAACTGCCCTCGCTTGTGAAAGCGATCCTTTGCTGCGGCCGACGCCCCGCGCGTGCGCTCTTCCAGCGCGCGCATGCGATCGATCAGGCCGAGCATGCCGTCGCGGTTGGCGTGATAGGCGGCACTGCCGGGGGAAATGGTGTTCTCGAGAATGGACATAATTCTATCCTGCTCGTCATTACCAGCTTTCCCCTCCACTCCTCGAGCTTCGGCGGATAAGTCGCTCGCAACGACGGTTGAGGCGATACCTTATCGATTCGTCCCAAAAATCTTCCGCGCCTCGGCCGGGCTCGCGATCTCGCGGCCGGCGCGGCGGGCACAGGCGGCGATAGCCTCGATCAGCTGGCCGTTCGATGCCACCTTCTTGCCGTCGGCCAGATAGAAGGCGTCCTCGAGACCGGTGCGCAGATGACCGCCGAGCTCGGCGCAGCGCTGGTGCAGCGGCCAGATCTCCTCGCGGCCGATCGCGGTGACCTGAAAATGCGCTTCGGGGCGCTTCAGCTTGATCAGGATCGGCAACAGGTCGGGATCGGATGGCATGCCGGAAGCCACGCCCATCACGAAGTTATATTCGAGCGGGCCCTTGTACATGCCGACCTGGTGGTACATGCCGACGCAACGCACGATGCCGACGTCAAAGCATTCGAACTCGGGAATGGTGCCGACCGCGTTCATGACGTCGAGATAGTCCTTCACCTTCTCGACCGAATTGTCGAACATCATCGGCGGCCAGGCCCAATTGTTGTCGGCCCTCACCTTCAGATAATTCAGCGAACCCGCGTTGCAGGCTGCGATCTCCGGTCTGGTCTCGCGGATGCAATCGAGCGCGCCGCTGTAGTTCGGCCCTGATACACCCGAGGTGTGGTTGATGATGACGCCGGGGCAGGCTTCGCGGATCGCCTGCTGGATTTCCTTGCTGACGGTGACCTCCCAGGACGGCAGATGTCCCTTGTCCGGGGCCTGCTGGCGCAGATGGATGTGCATGATGGACGCGCCGGCATCGAATGCAGCCCTGGCCTCGCGCGCCATCTGCTCGGGCGTCACAGGCACGTTGTGCTGCTTCGGGTCGGTGAGCACGCCGTTCAGCGCGCAGGTGATGACGGCCTTGTCGCTCATGCCACTCATGTCTCGCACGTTGAGAATTCAACGTTTGCGATCATGTGATGGGTGGCATGCGGCTTCTTGCGCGGAGAAGCTGAAAAATAGCGGGCTTTCGTAGGGTGGGTTAGCGTAGCGTAACCCACCAGCGCATCTCACCGCGGGTGCAGAATTGGTGGATTGCGCCGGCGGACTGCGCTTCGCGCAACCGCGGGCTATCCACCCTACGAGAGCGGCATCAGCTCGCCTTCGCGAGCTCCCGCACCGTCTCGCTGCTGCGATAGATCGCGAGATCGCGCGAGCCGACGAAGATCGCCCGCGGCTTCAATCCGTAGAAGCGGCGGATCGAGTGGCTGAAATGCGTCGAATCGGGATAGCCGATGTCCTGCGCGAGATGGGCGAGGTTGAGGTCCTGGTTGGCGAAGTGCAGCAAATGCCGCGCGCGCTTCCAGGCGCGGAAGGAGCGGAACGAGATGCCGGTCTCTTCCTTGAACAGATGCAGGAAGCGCGAAGCGGAAAGTCCGGCGTCCGCCGCGCATGTGTCCGCCGTCACCGGCTCGCCCGTGAAGCGGCCGATGCGGGCCACTGCGCGCATCACGCGGGGATCGAGCACGCGGCGCGGCAGCGCCTCACCGAAGCACATCTCATCGAATTCGGCGGTGGTGATGTCGCCATAGCGGCGTTGCCGCAGCAGCGCATAGGCCGCGAGGATTTTTCGGGCGTAAGCAGCCCGGTCCGGTCCGGTGAGCCGCTCGGCCAGGGCCTCGATCGCGCCATCCGGCATGCTCTCCGGCTCGAGCGTCACGCTGATCGCAGTGCGGTAGTCGCTGGCAATGGAATGCCGCTGATTCGGCAAGGTGACGAACAGCTCGCCGGTGGCGAGGACGTCGTCGACCGTCAGATGCAGGTTGCCTTTTACCGCGACATAGACGTGGCAGCAACCGGGGGTCCGCTTACGGGGACGGCCGAGCAAGCCGGCATAGAACACCCGCTCCGGCGTGATCAGCATCAAATGGTCGGATTCGCGACCCAGATCTTCCATTGGCGGTCCTCCTCGCGCGGCTCTCTGGCCGCTGCGGACGGAGGTCACCTTAGCGCAAATTTGGGCGCTGTCACGGCGCGGTAGCGCTGTCATGGCACGCAAAAGGCTGGCGTTCCTGGAAGGCGAAGGCCATATCCGGAACTTTCTACACCGTCGTCCTGGACAAGCGCAGCGAAGCGGAGCGCTGATCCAGCACCCATTACCCCAAGGAAGGGTTGCGGCGCGAAGCTGACAACTCCGAGCCTCCGCCACCCCCCCCTTGGGTCATGGGTCCTGGCTTTCGCCAGGACGACCGCTACGCCCTCACGCGCGGCGCAATATTTTGCTCGACGCCCGCCGCCTGCTCCGCAGCAACCGCGCGCTTGAAACCGTCGCGCTGCTGCAACCGCGCCCAATAGCCTGCGACATTTGGCCCAAAGTCCTTGGCGAGCCCGATATTGCTGGCGAGGCGGAGCGCGTAGCCGATGACGATGTCAGCGGCGGTGAAGCGGCCGGCGCATAAGGTTTCGGCAGCCGCAGTCGCGGCCTCAACGGCGCGCAATCTTCCCAGAAACCATTTGGCATAGTCCCCGGCGACCTGCGGATTGCGGCGCTCTTCCGGCTCGAGCTGGGTGTATCGGAGCACCAGCGTCTGCGGGAAGGTTAACGTGGCATCGCTGAAATACAGCCAGTTCAGGAACGCGCCATAGGCGGGATCCTCAGGCCCGACCATCAGCGGCGTCGGTCCATGCTTGACGCCGAGATAGTGGCAGATGCCGGACGATTCCGTCATCTTGGTCTCGCCGTCGACCATGAAGGGAATCGTGCCCAGCGGATTGAGCGCGAGGTATTCCTTGGCGAAGACGCGCGGCGGGAAGGGCAGCATCTTCAACTCATATGGCAGCCCCATCTCCTCCAGCATCCAGAGTGGACGGAACGAGCGCGCAGCATCGCAATGATAGAGCGTGATCATCAGGCATTTCCTTTAGAGCATGATCCGGAAAAGTATGAAGCGGTTTTCCGACAAGATCATGCTCAGACTTTACGACTTCCGGGCAGCGTATCCATCATCTTGCACAGGACCATCAGCATGACCTCGTCGGCGCCGCCGCCAATCGAGGTCAGGCGGCTGTCGCGATAGGCCCGGCTGACGGGCGTCTCGTTGGTAAAGCCCATTCCGCCCCAATATTGCAAGCAGGCGTCGGTGAGTTCGCGGCCGAGCCGGCCGGCTTTCAGCTTGGCCATGGTCGCAAGCTTCGTCACGTCCTCGCCGGCGACCAGCTGCTCGGCGGCGCGATAGATCAGCGCGCGCAACAGCTCGACCTCGGTCTGCATCTCCGCAAGCTTGAAGTGCACAACCTGGTTGTCGAGGATCGACTTCCCGAAGGCTTTGCGATTGCGGGTGTATGCGATAGTCTCGTTGATGATGTATTCATGCGCCTTCAGGCAGGCGGCCGCGCCCCAGAGCCGCTCCTCCTGGAACTGGATCATCTGGTAGGTAAAGCCCTTGCCCTCCTCGCCGATCCGGTTGCGCTTGGGCACGCGGACATTGTCGAAGAAGATCTGCGCGGTATCCGACGACCGCATGCCCATCTTGTCGAGTTTTCGCGCGACCGTGACGCCCTTGCTCTTCATGGGCACGCAGATCAGCGACTTGTTGCGGTGAACGGGCCCCTCGCCGGTGTTCGCGAGCAGGCAGATCCAGTCGGCCTGGGTGCCGTTGGTGATCCACATCTTGCCGCCATCGATGACGTAATCATCGCCGTCGGAGCGCGCATTGGTCTTGATCGAGGCGACGTCCGAACCCGCGCCGGGCTCGGAGACGCCGATGCAGGCGACGAAATCGCCCGCAATCGAGGGGCTGAGAAATTCGCGCCTCACCTCGTCCGAACCGAACCGCGCCAGCGCCGGTGTCGCCATGTCGGTCTGCACCCCGATCGCCATCGGCACCCCGCCGCAATTGATCGCGCCGAGTTCCTCCGCCATCATCAGCGCGTAGGAGTAGTCGAGACCGGAGCCACCGAATTCGACCGGCTTGTTCAGCCCGAGAAAACCGAGGCTGCCCATCTTCTTGAACAGCTCATGCGCCGGGAAGATATCGGCCTTCTCCCATTCGTCGACATGAGGGTTGATCTCGTTGGCGATGAATCTTTGCAAGCTTCGACGGATGTCGTCGTGTTCGGCGGTGAACAGCATTTTGTCCTCTCGTCACAACCCCATCTGCCGGCTCGCGAGATCCTTCATGATCTCCTCGGTGCCGCCGCCGATGGCGTTGACCTTGACCTCGCGGTAGATGCGCTCGGCCTTGATGCCGCGCATGAAGCCGGCGCCGCCAAAGATCTGCACGGCTTCCGAGGCGCAGAACGCCATGGTCTGCGTCGCTTGGTTCTTCATCATGCAGATCTCGGCGACCGGGCTCTCGCCCTGCTCGAGCCGCCAGGCCAGCATCTCCAGCATTGCTTGCGACGCGGCCACCTTCTGCGCCATGTCGACGATCTTGTGGCGGATGACCTGGTGCTGGGCGAGCGGCTTGCCAAAGGTCTGGCGCTCCTTGGCGTAGGCAATCGCCTCGTCGAGGCAGACGCGGGCGAACGCCGTGCAGCCCGCGGCCATGCCCATGCGCTCGCTGTTGAAATTCTGCATGATGATCTTGAAGCCTTGGCCTTCCTCGCCGATCAGGTTCTCGACCGGCACGTGGCACTCGTCGAAATGCAGGGTGGCGGTGTCGGAAGCCCACCAGCCCATCTTCTTCAGCTTGGTCCGCGACAGGCCGGGCGTATCGCCCTCGATCAGGAGCAGGCTGACGCCGCCGGCACCCTCGCCGCCGGTGCGCACCGCAACGGTCAGATAGTCGGCGCGCATCCCAGAGGTGATGAAGGTCTTCTCGCCGCTCACGACGTAGTGACCGCCGTCGCGCCGCGCCTTGGTGCGCAAGCTCGCAACGTCCGAGCCGCCGCCCGGTTCGGTGATCGCAAGCGCGGAGATCTTCTCGCCTGAGAGCACCTGCGGCAGCAACCTCGCTTTGATCTCGGGGCGCGCCGCCCGTGCGATCGGCGGCGCCCCGATGGTGTGGCTCATCAGGCTGGCGCTGATGCCGCCGGCGCCGGCTTGCGCCAGTTCCTGGCTGGCGACAATCTTCATGAACTGGTCGGCGGCGATCCCGCCATATTGCTCGGGGAATCCGAGCCCCAACAGCCCAATCTCGGCTGCCTTGCGATAGAGCGCGCGCGGAAATTCGCCGGCCTCGTCCCAGTCATGGGCGAACGGCGCGATCTCCTTGTCGACGAAGCGGCGCATCATGTCGCGGAAGGCATCATGCTCGGCAGTATAGAACGGGCTCTTCATGGCGGTCTCGCCTTGCTGGCGGATTCGTCTCGTCCACCATGGCCGGAACCTTGGCGGCTCACTTGCGCGGAGTGGCTGGCTGGGGCCAACGCTCCAGGCAAGGCGGCAGCTAGCAACTCAACGCAAGACGATTTTCACGGCTCGCGCGCCAACTCCGGATCAAAAAAAGACGTCCATGCACAAAACTCCGGCTGGCCCCAGGGACCACACCGGGCATAGTGCACGGCAAAGAATGCGGGCGGCACCAGACCGCCGAGGGAGGGATTTTTGGCCGTTCGTTACTACGACTGGATCGCTCATCATGGCCGCCGCACGCCGAACAAGGTTGCGGTGATCGACCTCGCGAGCGAGCGCCGTTTTACCTATGCGGAGCTCGATGCCCGCATCTCGCGTCTCGCTTCAGTTCTGCGTCACACGCTGAAGGTCTCGCGCGGCGACCGTGTCGCGGTGCTGGCGCTGAACACGACCGATACGCTGGAGGTGCAGTTTGCCTGCGGGCGGCTCGGCGCGATCTTCGTCCCGCTGAACACCCGCCTCACCGTTCCCGAGCTCCAGTTCATCACCGGCGATTGCGCGCCGAAGGTGATGATCCACGATACCGATCTGGCCGAGACGGCGCTTGGCGTCGCAAAACTCTGCGGCGTCACCAGCAGCCTGCTGCTCGGATCCGGCGGCTCCTACGAGGCCGGCATCGCCGCGGCAAAGCCGCTCGAGGCAATCGAGGAGGTCACGCTCGACGATCTCTCGACCATCATGTACACGTCGGGCACCACGGGTCATCCCAAGGGCGCGACCATCACCCATGGCATGACCTTCTGGAATTGCGTCAATCTCGGCGGCCCCGCCTGCATCGGGCCCTCCTCGGTGCTGCTCACCGTGCTGCCGCTGTTCCACACCGGCGGGCTGAATTGCTACACCAACCCCGTGCTGCATGCCGGCGGTAGCGTGATGATCATGCGCGCCTTCGATCCCGGTACGGCGCTCGGCCTGATCAACGATCCCGCGCAGGGTATCAATGTGTTCTTTGGTGTGCCCGCGATCTACCAGTTCATGGCGCAGCACCCGGCCTTCACGACCACCGACCTCGGCCGGCTGATCGTCGGCGGTGTCGGCGGCGCGCCGATGCCGGTGCCGCTGCTGAAGGTCTGGGAGGCGCGCGGCGTCGCGCTCCAGCAAGGCTACGGCATGACCGAGACCTCGCCGGCCGTGCTGGTGCTCGACCGCGAGGACGCAGCACGGAAGGCCGGCTCCGCCGGCAAGCCAGTTCTGCACACGGAAGTCCGCATCGTGCGTCCTGACGGCAGCGACGCCGATGTCGGCGAGCTCGGCGAGCTCTGGGTGAAGGGACCGAACATCACGCCCGGCTACTGGAATAAGCCGGAGGCGAATGAAGCGTCGTTCACCGACGGATGGCTGCACACCGGCGACGCGACCCGCGTCGACGAAGAAGGTTTTTACTATATCGTCGACCGCTGGAAGGACATGTACATCTCCGGAGGCGAAAACGTCTATCCGGCCGAGGTCGAGAACGTCCTGCATCAGCTCACGACCATCGCCGAAGCCGCCGTGATCGGGATTCCCGATCCGCAATGGGGCGAGGTCGGCCTCGCCATCGTCGCGGTCAAGCCGGGCCAAAAGCTGACGGAGGCCGATGTCTTTGCGCATTGCGCGGCCAATCTGGCGCGTTTCAAATGCCCGCGCCAGGTTCGCTTCGTCGAGGCGCTACCGCGCAACGCCACCGGCAAGATCCACAAGCCGACCTTGCGCAAGGAATTTTCGGTGACCTCCGAAATCGACAAGAAAGTCGCCAACGCCTGATCAAAGCGCCGCTCTCGCGGGCGCTCTCTTTTTCCACATGCCTGCTCCAGCTCAAAGAAACCCTCAAGGAAGTTTCAAGGAATTTTTCATGAACAAGACACTCTCCCTGCTTGCTGCAACAACAGCGTTGGCGCTGCTCACAACTCAAGCCGCGTATGCGCAAAAGAAGTACGACACCGGCGCCAGCGACACCGAAATCAAGATCGGCAATGTCGAGGCCTATTCCGGTCCCGCTTCCGCCTACGGCGTCATCGGCAAGACCGAGGAAGCCTATTTCAAGATGATCAACGACCAGGGCGGCATCAACGGCCGCAAGATCAACTGGATTTCCTATGACGACGGCTACTCGCCGCCCAAGACCGTGGAGCAGATCCGCAAGCTGATCGAGAGCGACGAGGTGTTCCTGGTCTTCAACGCGCTGGGCACGCCGACCCAGACCGCCGTGCAGAAGTACCATAACGCCAAGAAGGTGCCGCAGCTCTTCCTCGCCACCGGCGCCAGCAAGTGGAACGACCCAAAAGGCTTCCCCTGGACCATGGGCTTCCAGCCAAGCTACCGGGTCGAGGCCCGGATCTTCGCGAAATACATCCTGCAGGCCAAGCCGGATGCTAAGGTCGCGATCTTCTATGCCAACGACGATTTCGGCAAAGATTACGTGGCCGGCATCAAGGAAATCTTCGGCGACAAGGCATCTTCGCTGATCGTCGCGGAGGAGAGCTACGAGACCACCGAGCCCTCGATCGATTCCCACATTGTCAAGCTGAAGGACACCGGGGCCACGGTCTTCGTCAACATCGCAACGCCAAAGTTCGCGGCACAGGCGATCAAGAAGATCGCCGAGTTGGAGTGGAAGCCGATGCAGGTGATGACCGACGTCTCGATCTCGATCGGCGCGGTCATGCAGCCGGCCGGCCTGCAGGCTTCCGAAGGCGTGCTGTCGGCGACCTATCTGAAGGACGCCTCCGACCCGCAGTGGAAGAACGACGAAGGCATGATGAAATTTACCGCCTTCATCGACAAATACATGCCGGGCGCCAACCTCTCCGACCTCAATCTCGTCTACGGCTACGCCGCCGCGCAGACCATGGTACAGGTCCTGAAGCAGTGCAGTGACGATCTGACCCGGGAGAACGTGATGAAGCAAGCCGCGAGCTTGAAGGATTTCGCGCCCGAGGTCCTGATCCCAGGCATCAAGATCAACACCTCGCCCACCGACTTCGCCCCGATTGAGCAGCTCAAGATGATTCAGTTCAAGGGCGGCAAATGGGATCTGATCGGCGACGTCATCAGCGCCGAAACAGGTGGTTAGCTTTCCGCCGGCGCGGCAGCCCGAGGATCCGGAGCCGTCCCGCGCGGGGGCGGCTCCGCGCCATGATGAAACGAGGGCCAAAGGGCCGTTTTTCTTTCTTCACATCCGCAAGACGGCCGGCGTCTCGCTGCGTGGTCTGCTCGCCAACCGTTTCCCCGCCGACCGGGTCCTGTTCCAGGCCCATTCGGTCAGCGGTCCGCAGCAGCCGGGCGATGCGTTGTTCGCGACCGGACATGTCGGGTTCGACTATGCCGCGCGGTTCAGTGTCGCGCCGGTGATTTTCACAGTGCTGCGTGAACCGGTGGCACGCTGTGTCTCAGCCTGCACGTTCTTTCAAAGTCACAGCGAAACGTTTTTCCACACGCTCGCGACCGAACTCAGCTCTGGAGAGTACCAGGCTCGCCGGAGATTTCAGGAGAAGGCCCGCAGCCTCGGCACGGCGCGTTTTCTCGTCGAGGAGGAGACGCTGGCGCGCCATTGGCTTGCCAACGTGCAGACGCGACAGCTGGCCGGAGCTGCGGGCGCCGATTTGAGCGATGATGATCCGCGCCTGCTCGAGGCTGCGCTGCAACATATCATGCGCGTCGATCTCGCCGGAATTTTAGAGCGCGAAGCGGATACGCTGCAGCTGCTCGGACAGATGATGGGTTGGAGCCAGTTCGGCCCGTTGCTGCATCTCAACCGCACGCCACGATCCGACCTTCCACCCGTCGATCCGGAGTCACGCGAGATCCTGCGTTGCTGGAACGCGCTCGATCTACAGCTTTACGCGGAGGCATGCCGGCTGTTCGATGACAGGCTCGGCGCCAGCGGGGCTGTTCCGGAGCTTGCGACCGCGATCGGGGCCGACGGTTTCACCCCGGACCAGCCTCTGCATGGCTTCGGCTGGCACGAGCGGGAGCATCACGAAGGCCGCTGGCTTTGCTGGAATTCTGCCGCTGAGGCGACCCTGAACTTGCGGACCGCGACGGCGCGTCCTTCGCGCTTGCAATGCCTGCTGTCCCATGTCCTCAACGAGGAAGCGCTCCGGCAGCTCGACATATCGCTGAACGGCCAGCCGCTCGTGCTGCGCAGATGCGCGGTGCAAGGCGGCATCCTGCTCGAAGGCGACGTTCCCGCCCATGTTTGGAGTGCCGATGCCGATCGTGCCTTGCTGACGTTCCGTTGTCCGGTGATGGGAT
The DNA here is from genome assembly GCF_023073335.1 of Bradyrhizobium sp. 21. GTDB lineage: Bacteria > Pseudomonadota > Alphaproteobacteria > Rhizobiales > Xanthobacteraceae > Bradyrhizobium. The sequence goes on along the minus strand of NZ_JADPJG010000015.1, from coordinate 197,144 downwards.
GCCCGCCCCGGGTCGATGACGCACCGTCTGATCTGCGGCAGCTTGGCTTTGCGCTGGCGAAGCTCAGGCTGTTCTGATGTCAGCCGGCTGCTTGATCAGCAGCTGATCGCGAGCATTGCTGTTGACGCCGGAAGGCGCGCTCGCACTGATTGCGATGGCCATAATGGGAAGGCCAAGCCGCCGCGCATCGTTGCCGGCCGGAAACCGGGGGCAAGTCCACGCTAGCCTGGCCGTCCCGCTATTCGGCAGATCGAGACTGAGCGTAAAGCCGTCGCCATCAATCGCGATCGACGGATCCGCGACGCGGACACCGTCCAGATAGAAGCGAACGCCGATGCGAGCCTGGGGCTCGCGTATCTCCGGGGAGTCGATCCGGACGATGTTGCCGCCGGGCGTCCCCCGGATCCAAACGACGGCCTCAGGCTCGCTCCAGCGAAACTTGCGGCCGTGCCACGTCTCCTCAGCATGGAAGCCGGCCTTCGCAAGCACGCCCAATTGCGCCGATGCGGCGCGTGCACCCCTCCGAACATCGCGGATACAGCCGAGCCGCTGGACATCGATCAGTGCGGCAATGTAGCGCCTCAGCCAGCGAGAGATTCTTTCGGGTGGGCCAGTCAGCGCCACGGCGGTCAGGATGCAGCGCGCCCGGATCGCGGCGAAAAGCGCGCGGCACCGCGCAGGACCATCGCCGAACAGGGCCGGCTCGGCCCAGCGCCAGAGCGCGAGCAATACTTGGTGCGGCCTTCCCAACGCATGGCGCGATAAGCCACTGCGCACGACAACCCGAACGGCCTCGCGCGCCAGCGCGGGATCGAAATTGTCCTGACAGGCCCATTCCACCGGAATTTCGAGCAGCTCGCTGCCGGGTTCGTTGCGAGCTTCGCCGAGATAGCGAATCTCGCCTTGCACGAAATCGAGCGTGAACTTCTTCAGCTCCCCGATCTCGCCGATATAGTAATGATGGAAGCGCGCCTCTTCGAGATAGCCGATTGCATACCCCCTCGCATGATACGCGGCGGCAAGCACCCATTCGGCGAAATGGCCGAGATCTTCGCGCAGGCCGCCGCACTCCCGATAGACGTCGCGCTGCGTCACGAAGCACTGATCCAGCACCTTGCGCCAGGGATGTTGCTTCATGCCGAACTCGATATCGGCCTGGTACATGGCGGCCTCCGCCACGGATAATCGATTATGGCAGATCGGGATCGAACGGCAGGAAAAACCGGCCCAGTCGGGATGAGCATCGATGGCGCGAATGCAGAGTTCGACGACGTCGGGTTCGGGCCGGCAGTGCGATTCCGTGAAGAACAGATAGCTGCCGCGCGCCTTCGTCGCCCCGAATGCGCAGAGCCCGATGTCGTGCCCGGAATCGGTGAATTCGAGGCGGGCCTTGTCGCCGGCCAGCGCCTTCAATTGCTCGCGTGCCGTGAAATCCGGCGGCACGACCAGAATGATCTCGTAGAGCGATTTGTCGGCGGTCTGCGATGTCCAGCCGAGCCAGGACAGCTCCCACTGCCCGCGATGATATTCGAGCGGGATGATGATGGAAAACAGCGGAGATTCGCCGCCGGGTTCTGCAGTCGCGTCGAACATGACCCGCTTTATAAACGGATGTGCGACCGATAGCCGACTAATTTGTTAACGAACTTAACTATCCCGGCAGAAACAACGCAAACGCCTCTTCCACCGTACGGCGCAGGTGCTTTCGATACAATTCGTGGTTGGGGTCTTCCGGACCGACCCGTCCCAGCGACGGCTTCGGGACGTTGCGGAGCGGCACGTAGGCGATGGGCGCTGCGATCGGCGTCAATTGCGAGCCGGGGCCGGCGCGGAGCGTCGAGATGATCCCGTACATCTCGCCGGCGACAGTCGGCCGCGACACCGTGATCACGCGATGCTGGCCGTGCTTGATGATGACGAGATAGATGAACCCGGACTGATGCGGCACCGCAACCTGACCGGTGTGCTCATAGGCGGCATCGGTGCGCTCACCCTCGCGGAACATCAGTGAAGAGACCTTCGGCTCCCAGACGATCTCGGTGCGGTAGGCGAAGATCGCGTCCTTGTCGCCGAACGACGGCCGCAGCGTGATGTAGACGTCCTCGAGCCAGGTCACCGCGCGATGTGCATAGGAGCCGAGGCTGTCGGGCGCGACATCGCTTGCGGCCGGTGGCGCCGCCACGATGGCGCTTTTGCGTAAGGAGACGCCGAGCGCCTGCTCCAGCCGCACCGTCGTCGCCAGCGTGAACGGCCGTCGGCCGCCGAGCACCTTCTCCAGCGTCGACAGGCTGAGCTTGGCCTGCTCGGCCAGCGCCTGCCGGGAGATCCGGCGCCGGGCCAGCTCCTCGCGAACGGTCTCCGCAATCTCGCGGCTCTGCTCGTCCGAAAGCTGCTTGTCGGGGAGGTTATCCTGCGTCTGCATCGTGGCCCTGCTCCAGGACGACATCCTAGCAGGGCGGACAAACCAGCACAAAACCGCACTTGGCCATCTGGGAGGCAGCCCGTCCGGGCCGGCCGTGGCGGAACATTGCCGATCATTCTGCTCGCGGAATCCCCCTCTCCCGACCGATGCTCGCCATCGTCAACATTCTTCGGGAGCAGGCCAAATGGACAATTACGGCGCAGTCGACAGCAACGAACACCCTTGGCTGGGCAGACTGATCGTGGTCGGACTGTTCCTTCTGGCGCAAGGTATCGCGGTGATGCTGGTCGCCGTCGTGGCGCTGCTGGTGAGCTTGGAGCCCGGCTGGTCGGCGACGACTGAGCAGGCGAGCCTGCTGCAGCCCGGCGATGCCAAATCGGGCAGCCTCCTCCTGAAGGACGACGACGTGACCACGGAGGCGATCCGCCTCGGCATCGACGTCGACATCACGGTATCAGGTCCGACGCTGCGCGCCCGCATCACTCAGGTCTTCCGCAACCCGACCAAGGACTGGGTCGAAGCAACCTATGTCTATCCGCTCCCCGCCGGCGGCGCCGTCGATTCGCTGAAGATGGTGGTCGGCAATCGCGTCATCGTCGGCGACATCAAGGAGCGGCAACAGGCGCGCGTGATCTACGAAGAGGCGCGCCGCACCGGCCAGAAGGCCGCGCTCACCGAACAGGAGCGGCCGAACATCTTCACCAACTCGGTCGCCAATATCGGTCCCGGCGAAACCGTGCTGGTGCAGATCGAATACCAGGAGCCGGTGCATCAATCCGGCAATGAATATTCGCTGCGCCTGCCGCTGGTGGCCGGGCCGCGGTACAATCCGGCGCCGATCGTGCAGAGCGTCGACTTCCGCAACGACGGCTCCGGCTGGGGTGCGACGACGTCGGACCCGGTGCCGGACCGCGACCGCATCTCGCCGCCCGTGCTGGATCCCGCCAAAAACGCGCCGGTCAACCCGACCAGCATCACGGTGCGCCTAAAGGCCGGCTTTGCGCTCGGCGAGGTCAAGAGCCCCCACCACAACGTCAAGATCGAGAGCCCGGACACCACGACGCGCATCGTCACGCTTGCCGACGGTGCCGTGCCGGCCGACCGCGATTTCGAGCTGACCTGGAAACCCGCCGCTGCGAAGGCGCCGTCGGTCGGCCTATTCCGGGAGCGCGTCGGCGACGCCGACTATTTGCTCGCCTTCGTCACCCCGCCCAGCGCCGAGCAGGCGACGCAGAAGCCGCTGCCGCGCGAGGTGGTGTTCGTGATCGACAATTCCGGCTCGATGGGCGGCACGTCGATCGTTGAGGCCAAGGCGAGCCTCACTTATGCGCTCTCTCGTCTCCAACCGGCCGATCGTTTCAATGTCATCCGTTTCGACGACACCATGGACGTGCTGTTTCCGGCCCCCGTGCCGGCTGACGCCGCACACGTCAATGACGCCACCGCGTTCGTCAGCGCCTTGCAGGCGCGTGGCGGCACCGAGATGGTGCCGGCGATGCGCGCGGCGCTGACCGACAAGCTCGGCGACACCAGCATGGTTCGCCAAATCGTGTTCCTGACCGACGGCGCGATCGGCAACGAGCAACAATTGTTCGAAACGATCACGGCAATGCTGGGCCGCTCCCGCGTGTTCATGGTCGGCATCGGGTCCGCGCCCAACACCTATCTGATGACGCGCGCCGCCGAGCTCGGCCGGGGCGCCTTCACTCATATCGGCTCCGTCGAGCAGGTCGAGGAGCGCATGCGGGGCCTGTTCGCCAAGCTCGAGAACCCGGCCGTAACCGGCCTCAGCGCAAAATTCTCCGAGGCCAAGGCCGACGTCACACCGGCCATCATTCCCGACGTCTATCGCGACGAGCCGCTGGTGCTGGCGGCAAAGCTCGACAAGCTCGCGGGTTCGCTCGAGATCAAGGGCCGCGTCGGCGACCGCCCATGGTCGGTGACACTGCCGCTGCAAAATGCGGCTGAAGGCAAAGGCCTGTCGAAGCTCTGGGCCAAGCGCAAGATCGGCGATGCCGAAGTGGCGCGCACCTTGCGCGAGATGACGCCTGAAGACTCCGACAAGGCGATCCTGGCGCTGGCGCTCGACCATCAGATCGTCACGCGGCTGACCAGCCTCGTCGCGGTCGACAAGACGCCGAGCCGTCCCGAAGACGCGCCGCTCAAGCTCAGCGAATTGCCGATCAACCTGCCGGCCGGCTGGAATTTCGCGAAGCTGTTTGGCGAACGACCGCAGGTCCCGGCGCAGCTCCGCGAACGGCACGCCGATGCGCGCAGCCAGCCGGCCGCCGCACCGGATGCGATCCGCCTGCCCAAGACTGCAACCTCGGCCGAGCTGAAGCTGATTACAGGCCTGATCCTGATCCTGCTCGCCCTGATCCTGTTCGTGTTCAACCGGCGTCAGACCTTGCTCACTGACGCCGCTTGAGAGAGGAGCCCCCGATCTCCTCTGTTAGCGCGCGCGGCTGCCCGTCCCACACCAACGGCCGCGCGCGCCTTTTTTGAACACGCCATCTCAACCGAATTCGTCATTGCGAGCGAAGCGAAGCAATCCAGAAATCCATCCGCTGAGGCAGTCTGGATGGCTTCGTCGCAAGGGCTTCTCGCAATGACGGGAATTGACACAATGCCCCGCCTCATCTCCCCCCTGGCACTCGCACTGATCGGCGTCCTCCTGTTCGGCGACGGCGCCTATATCCATGCCAAAGCCTGGCTGGCGCAGCTGCTGCTGGAGCGCGCGTTCGACAGGAGCGTTGCGACCGGCGAGATGATCAGGCCCTGGTCATGGGCCGACACTTGGCCGGTCGCGCGGATCGAGGTGAGGCGGATCGGCGCCAGCGCCATCGTCTTGGAAGGCACCAGCGGCCAGGCGCTCGCCTTCGGACCCGGCCATATCCACCAAACGGTTGATGCCGGCGAGCGCGGCATTGCGGTATATGCAGCGCACCGCGACACACATTTCCGTTTCCTGCGGAATGTTGCGATTGGTGACGTAATCGAGGTCACACGCAGTGACGGCAAATACTTTCGCTATCGCGCGGATTCCTCCGCGGTCGTCCGTTTCGATGAGTCTGGCATCGATCCCGCAACGCAGAACTTCGAGCTGGTGCTCGCGACCTGCTGGCCGTTCGACGCCGTCACGTCCGGCCCGGAGCGCTATGTCCTGCATGCCACCTTGATTACAACCGGTGAATAGCGGTTCGCAATCGGTTCTGTCCGGGATCAACCGCCCGCTTCTGAAACCGCGCCTGACCTCCCCGTCGGTCGCGCCTGATGGAACCGCTGAACTGGCGTCGTCGGCCGGAGACTTACAAAGAATGGCCGGTTGATCATATTGCACTGCAACTTGCGAGAATAACGGTGATGGACGAGGAGTTCAGGCGGCGTCTCGAACAGCTCGAAAACCGCGTCGCGCTCTTTGAGAGGAACCAGGATCTCATTGCCGCCGGGCAAAGACGCTCCTCGCTTCGGAGCCTCTGGCGGCGTCCCCCGATGTGGACCTTCGAGCAATATCCGCCGCGCCTGCTCAACCTGACGGCTTTCCCGCCAGCGCCTGCGATCGATGCGAGCCCGCCCCGGATCGCGATGGTCACGCCGAGCTACAACCATGCGCAATATCTCGGCGCCACGATCGACAGCATCGTCAGCCAGAATTATCCGAACCTGACTTATCACGTGCAGGACGGCGCCTCGATCGACGGCACGCGCGATCTGCTGAAAAAACTCGGCGAGGGCGTCAGTTGGAAGAGCGAGCCGGACAAGGGACAGTCGAACGCCATCAATCTCGGCTTCGCCGGTGCCGACTGCGAGATCATGGCCTATCTCAACAGCGACGACATGCTGCTGCCCGGAACGCTCGCCTATGTCGCCAACTACTTCATGTCGCACCCCGATGTCGACGTCGTCTACGGCCATCGCGTCTTCATCGACCGCGAAGGCCTCGAGGTCGGACGCGCCGTGCTGCCGCCCCATGACAGCGAGGCGTTACGATATGCCGACTACATTCCGCAGGAGACAATGTTCTGGCGCAAGCGCGTGTGGGACACGATCGGCCCGCTCGACGAGAGCTTTCACTACGCGTTGGACTGGGACTTCATCCTGCGGGCGCAAGCCGCAGGATTCAAATTCGCGCGCTTGCCGCGATTTCTCGCCTGCTTCCGAATCCATGACGCACAGAAGACGGCATCCACCTATGCGGTCGGTGTCAGGGAGATGGGCATCCTGCGGCGCCGCGTTCTCGGCTTCGATCCGACACAGATGCAGATCCGACGCGCCATCGCTCCCTATCTCGCGAAGCAGCTGGCCTATCACTACGCCTGCAAGCTCGGGATACTGAAATACTGAACGACAACGCGGACTGCGTTCCGAACACGTCGATCAACCCGTGCTTGATGCGCACTCATTCCATCGCACGGCATTAACACCCGCACGGTTGCTACTCCAAAGAACTCGCCATAGAACAGCGTGACGCGCCGCCAAGAACAACAACAGTTGAGGTCACGCCATGGAAGACAAGGTGTCTGCTGCGTCCGTTTTTCCGCGCCCATGGTCTCCATCGGCTGACGCCAGTGACATCGTCAAGGGCATCCACGCCATGCTGCACCCGCGCAACATCGTGCTGGTGGGCGCGACCGACAAGCCGGGCAACTATGCCGAGCGCATCTGGAACAATCTGGTCAAATACGGCTACGAGGGCGGGCTCTATCCGGTCAATACCAAACGCGACACCATCTGGGGCGTCCCCTGCTACAAGGATTTTGCGACCCTCCCGGAAAAGCCCGATCACGTGCTGGTTCTGGTGCCTGCACGCTTTGCCGTGCAGGTGATCCGCGATGCCGCCGCGGCCGGCGCGCGTTCGGCCACCATCGTCACCTCGGGCTTCAGTGAATTGCAGGATGAGGAGAGCCAGAGGCTCGCCGCTGAATTGCAGGCGGCCGTGCGCGAGACGGGCCTCGCCGTCACTGGTCCGAACTGCCTCGGCAATTTGAGCGCCGGCGAAAAGCTCTTCACCAATATCGACGACCGGATCGTCACCATGGAGCAGGGCGCGGTGGCCATTGCCGGGCAATCCGGTGCCATCGTCATGGCGATCCGGCAGGCGCTGGAAGATCGCGGCGTCGGGGTTGGCTACATGGTGACGACCGGCAACGAGGCCGGGCTCGAGACGCCGGACCTGATGCGCTATTTCGCCGAGGATCCGAGCATCAGGGTGATCGTGGTCTACCTCGAAGGCGTGCGCAACACCAAGGCATTCCGCGACGCCTGCAAGGCGGCGCGCGCCGCCAGCAAGCCGGTGATCGCGCTCAAGCTCGGCTCGTCGGAAGGGGGGCGCGCGGCAGCGATGGCGCACACCGGCGCACTCGCGGGCTCGATCGAGACGTTCGACGCCATTGCGACGCGCGAAGGCGTCATCAGGGTCGACGGACTCGACGAGCTGATCGAGACCACCGAATGCTTCGTCCACGCCGCGGTGCCGAAAGGAGACAGGCTCGCTGCGGTCACGCTGTCCGGCGGCAAGCGCGGCATGCTGCTCGACGCCTTTTATGCCGCAGGCCTGAATTTTGCACCGCTGAGCCCGCACGTCGGCTCCGAGCTGGCAAAAATGCTTGGGCCAGGCTCGATCGTCGGCAATCCGCTCGATGCCGGCTTTGCCGCGGTGGTCGATCCCTCCGTCTACATGAAATCGATCGAGCTGATGATCGACGATCCCGACATCGACATCGTCATCATCGATGCGGAGCTGCCGAAGGCGCCGCACGAGCTACGTGAACGCAATCTGCGCATCGTCGACGGGATGGCGAGCCGGGCCTCAAAACCCGTGATCTATATCAGCGCGATGTCGATCGGCTTCACCGAATTCACCAAAACCTTGCGCAAATCGCTGCCGAATCTCGCTGTCATGCAGGGCATGGATCGCGCGGTGACTGCGATCAAGTCGCTGCTCGACTATGCCAAGCTGCGCAAGGAAGTGCCCGACATCGTCTCGAGCTCGAAACCTGCCGCGCGTGTCGTGCTGGAGAAGGCGCTGAAATCGGCAACCGGCGCCGCGCTCGACGAGGTCGCCTCGAAGAAGCTCCTGAAGGCCTACGGCATTCCGATCTCGAAGGAGGCGATCGCACAGACGGCAGCCGAGGCCGCGAAGATCGCCAAGCAAATCGGCTTCCCGGTCGTGGCCAAACTCGTCAGCGCCGAGATCCTGCACAAATCCGACATCGGCGGCGTGGTGCTGAATCTCACCAGCGCGGCCGAGGTGAAGAAGGCATTCACCGACATCACCGCGCGGGTGAACAAATTGAAGGGCAGGCCCAAGCTCGACGGCATCCTGATCGCGCAACAGGTCAAGGCTGATCTCGAGCTCGTGGTCGGCGCCTCGCTCGATGCCGAGATGGGACCGGTCGTGCTGTTCGGCACCGGCGGCATCGACATCGAGCTCATGAAGGACGTGGCGCTCGCCGGCGCGCCGCTGGACGAGGCCGAAGCGCGGCTCCTGATCGGCCGCACCAAGGCCGGCATCAAGATGCGCGGCTATCGCGGCAAGCCCGCCTTGCACGAGGCCTCCGCCGTGAAAGCGCTGGTCGGCCTGTCCAACCTGATCGCGGATGCCGGCGACCGGATCGCCTCGATCGACGTCAATCCGTTCCTGATCAATGCCAAGACCGGCGTGGCCGTCGATGCCCTGATCGTGCTGAACAATGCTGCAGCAAAACGCGCTGCGGAACATTGATGGCCAGCAGGGCGGCAGGGCTCCTTCCAACTTCCCCGCTTTGGCCGTAAAATAGCCCCGCATGGCACGCGCGAGCAATCTGGTGATCGGAACGGCGACGCTGACGGCGATCGCCGTGGCGTTCGGCGGCCTGCTCGGTGTGCAGAAATGGCGCACCACCCAGAGCCGCAGCCAGTTGCGCGTGGTGTTCGAGGGCGGCTCCGCCAGCGGCCTGCGCCGCGGCGGGCCGGTCAATTTCGACGGTATTCCCGCGGGCCAGATCCTGTCGATCAAGCTGGACAATCCGCGCAAGGTCGTGGCGCTCGTATCGCTCGATAACACCGCGCCGATCCGCAAGGACACCGTCGCGGGCATCGAGTTCCAGGGTCTCACCGGCGTCGCCGCGATCTCGCTGATCGGGGGCGCGCCCTCCGCACCGCCGGTGCCGCTCGACTCGGACGGCGTCCCCGTGCTGACTGCCGATCTCAGCGACGCCGAATCCATCGTCGACACGCTGCATAGTGTCGATCGCACGATCGTGAGCAACGCCCCGGCCATCAAGGAGGGCCTGCGCACGTTCGAGAACCACACCGCCGATCTCAGGAGCAAGGGCGGCGAAATCGATTCCGTCATGGCCAAGGTCGACAGCGCCTTCGCGGGCTTCGACAAGGCCGTCACGAAGATCGAGGGCGTGGTGCCGGGCTTCGTCGACGGCAAGGCGGATGAGCTGTTTGAAAAGATACAGGACTTGCGCGAGCTCGCCGACACCATGAAGAAGAAATCGGCGAACTTCCTCGAGGACATCCGTCGCTCGCTGCTCGACGTCAGCGAGGCCGCCAACAAGATGAGCGGGACGCCGACCCCCGCCGCCACGCGCCCGCCACGCAAGCCCACGCAGCAGAAGCGGTAGAGCCTACCAGGCGTAGCGGACGACGCCCTTGCCGGCGTAGGAGCGGGTGACGTTCGAGAACTCGCCCTCGAAGGTCGCCGACGCGGACCAGCCGTTCATCCAGCTCATCTGCACCGATGCCGTGGTCAGCGCGGAGTCGCGCGCCTGCGCGGCGCCGTTCACGACGAAGGCCGATCCCGGCAACGTCTGGAATACCGCACCGACGCTGCGGTCCGGATTATAGTCATGCGCCCAGGCGACGCGGCCGCGCAGGGTCATCAGGCCACCGGCCGCCGCGAATGATTTGTCCGCGCGCAAGCCGAGCTCGGTGCGGGTGCTGGTCACGTCCTTGGCGGCATAATTCAACGCGAAGACGTTGCTGCCGACCACAGCGAACTCCGAATAGCTCGGCAGGCTGAACATGGTGGCCTGGAGCGCCGCATAGGGCGTGAGGCCGATCCACTGCGTGGCTTGGCGATAGCCGCCTTCGATCCGGCCAGAGAGCGCGTTGGCGTTGAACTGCGCCCGCAACTGATCGACACCGGCAGCGGTGACGATGCGGTTGGTGGTGACATCCTGCCAGCCATAGGCCAGCGCGGCCGTGATATAGGCCGGTCCCGCCGTGTGGCGCACGAAGGCGCCGGCCTGGAACAGGTCGGAGCGGCCCCAGCCGAGCCCGTTGACGTTGAAGCCGGTCGCGCCGCCCGCAAGCGCGAAGCCGGCGATCGTCGACGGCGAGAAGCGGTAATCGAGGCCGACCGCGGTGCCATAGACGCTGCTGCTGGTGGTGTTCGAGCCGAGAGCAGCGTTGCCGTCGGTGGTCTGCGAGCCGCCGTAGCCGGCCGCCCACACATCCCAGCGCTGTTCGAAATTGGCCGGCGGCGCCTTGCGATAGATCGAGGCCAGGGCGTCGCGTGGGTTCTTGTCCCGTGCGGTCTTGCCGCTCCCGGCATACGCGTTCGCGCTCGCCTCGTCGGCGAATGGCGTCGCTCCCGGTGCGCCGCCGCGTCCCGAGCCAAACACGTCGGTCAACAGGCCGAGGAACAGGTTCATCGCATTGAATGTCGACTGTTGCGATCCCGTTGCCGACTCGCCGGAAGCCTGCGTCAGACCCTGGGGCGTGAGATTCGCCAGCGCCACAGGCAGACTGCCACCATTGTTGAAGGTGCGGGTCAGGACGTTGGCGACGTTCTGCTGATTGATGTTGAGGCCGCCGCCATAGCCCAGCACGAGATCGAGGAAGACGTTGTTGGGATCGCGGCTCAACGTCGCACGCAGGTTCGGCGACAAACCGCCGACGACCGGATTGAACGTGTCGGGCAGCGTTCCCGCGGTCAGGATCTTGTAGTGATTTGTGATCGTGCCGACCGGTACGACCGTGACAGTAGCACCATTGAGCGTGGATGTCCCGGTGACGACCGCGATGCCGTTGCTCGCACCGGAAACCTGCACCATATAGCTCGACGCGGTCGTGAACGTGAGGTTGCCGGACACGGTGAGCGTTCCGGTCGGATTGCCCGGCGCCAGCGTGCCGCCATTGACGACGATGTTGCCGACCGTGCCGACGCCGCCGAATGTGCCGCCCGCGGCAACGGCCACATTGCCGTTGATGGTGCCGGCCAGCATCAACGTGCCGCCAAGCACGTTCCAGTCCTGATTGCCGATGCCGGTCACGGTCCAGGTCGAGCTGTCGATCTTGTTGAAGGTCGAGAAGCCGTCGTATTGGAGGCCGGCGCCGATCAGGTCGAGATTGAACGTATCCTTGCCGATGCCGCCGAGCTGGAACGTGTCGGTGCCGGTGCCGAGCACCAGGCCGTTGATGATGCTACCGGGCCCGAGCGTAAGCGAGTTCGGGCCGCAGATGCAGAATTCGACCGCGGCAAAGCCGGTCGCGGCGTTGATTGTTCCCGAGTTGAAGACATCCGCCCCGCCACTCACGCTGATGCCGATACCGTTGAACCCGACGGTAATGGTGCCGGTATTGACGATCTGGTTGGTCGCGCCGAACGAGCTTACGTCGATGCCGATGCCGGTATCGCCGACGACGATCGTGCCCTTATTGATGACGGTGTTGGAATCACCGGAGACAATGATGCCTTCGGCAAAATCGACGCCCGTGATCCGCCCGCTGTTGGTGATCGTGGAGGACGAGCCGTTATAGGCGATGCCCCAACCACCCAGGCCGACATTGATCGTGCCGCTTTGGCTGATCGCGGCCCGATCGCCCTGCACCGAAATGCCCGCCGATCCGCTATCGCCCGTCGTGATCGAACCGCCATTGGTCACCTTGGCGTCATCGCCCTGCACGGCAATGCCGACGCCGAAGTCCAGGGCTGTAATGGCGCCGAAATTACTGACCGTTTGAAAGTTGCCCTGCATGAAGATGCCGGCGGCGTTCTGTCCGACCCAGATCGTGCCGGTAGCCGTGTTGATGACCGTGTTGTTGTCGCTGATGGCGAGAATACCGCCGGACAATCCGGTGGAATCGCCGACAGTGATCGCGCCAGCATTGGTCACCGTCGCGTTGCCGAAGACGAAAATGCCGATCGCGTCGTCAAGCCCGGCGATCGTGCCGCCGGCTGCGTTGGTCACCGTATTGTTCACGGCACCGAAGATGCCTGAGCCCCCGGCCCCGACTGACAGCGCGCCGCTATTGGTGACGGTGTTGTTGTCGCCTACCGAGATCGCAGCGCCGCCGTCACCCGTCGTGATCGTTCCGGCATTGGTGATGATGTTGTGGTCGAGCGCAGAAATGCCGAGGCCGTTGTCGAGCGCGGTGATGCTACCGTTATTGGTCACGGTGTTGAAATTTCCGACGCTGATGCCGGTAAGGCCCGAGCCCGCCGACAGCGTGCCGTTGTTGGTGATGGTGTTGAAATCGTTGACGCCGATCGCGACCGCCCCGTTGTCGGTCACGGTCGCACCGGACAACACGTTGACGCTCAGACTATCGATGCCGGGGCCGGCCTGGAAGCCGTCCGCATCGGTGCCGCTACAGGTCACGGTCTGGCCACTCGAAGCCGGGTCAGGCGCACATTGCGCGTTGACCGGCGTCGTCGAAAGGCCAAGGCCGCACACGAGCGCCAGGATTGCCGATGCACCAGCGGATGACACGGAGCCATGCCCGCGCAGCCCACCCTGCGGCCTCCATGGCACCCCGCCCCTCACGCCACTCTCCCCACTGTTCCCAGGGAACTTAGGCCATGAGGAGGTCCCGTAGAACTACGACCCGACCCAAATGCGTCCGTTTGGCGCACAACCAAGGCAGAATCCAACGGCCATGTTGCAACCGGGCCACGGTTTTGCCCAGCGCAGTTACCATTGCGCGTCAGATGTGGCTTGCGCGGCCGACCGGATATCGGCCGCTATGGCTTAGTAGTTGCTGGCAGCCGCTTCATTCGGGATGCCGTCGATCGGACATTCGGCGGTCCCCGGCGTCGAGCGGGTCATCGCCTCGACCATGTCCCGCGTACCTTCGGGATCGGCGATCCAGTTCTTGTAAAAATCATACGGGCAGGCCGCGACGCCGCGCGGGCTTTCGCCGGAATTGATCATGCCGGTGTAGCCGCGATGGACCAACTTGTAGAGGTGGTTCTGCGACTGGCCGTTGCGGCGGGCATCGCGGATCAGATGTTTCGACAGCTGGGCATATTGGATGCCGTAGTCCTCCTCGCCGCATTCGCCGAGCGTGCGGCCGTCGAAGCCGATGATCGCGGAGTGACCGAAATAGGAATAGACACCGTCGAAGCCGGCGGCGTTGGCGACGGCGACATAGACATTATTGGCCCACGCCATCGCTTTGGAAATCATGACCTGCTGTTCCTTGGCCGGATACATGTAGCCCTGGCAACGCACGATCAGCTCGGCGCCCTTCATGGCGCAGTCGCGCCAGATCTCGGGAAAATTGCCGTCGTCGCAGATGATCAGGCTGACCTTCATTCCCTTAGGACCGTCGGAGACATAGGTGCAATTGCCGGGATACCAGCCCTCGATCGGTACCCACGGCATGATCTTGCGGTACTTCTGGACGATCTCGCCCTGGTCGTTCATCAGGATCAGGGTGTTGTAGGGTGCCTTGTGCGGATGCTCCTCGTGACGCTCGCCGGTGAGCGAAAACACGCCCCACACTTTCGCTTTGCGGCAGGCCTCCGCGAAGATCGCGGTTTCCTCGCCCGGCACCGCGCAAGCGGTCTCGTACATCTCCTTGGAATCGTACATGATGCCTTGGGTGGAGTATTCCGGGAAGATCACCAGGTCCATGCCGGGCAGGCCGGTCTTCATGCCCACCACCATGTCGGCGATCTTGCGGGCGTTATCGAGCACCTCGGCCTTGGTGTGCAGGCGGGGCATCTTGTAGTTCACCACTGCGACGCCGACGGTGTCGTTGCTGCTGGAAATGTCACCATGAAGCATTTTGAGTCGCTCCTGTACGCTGTTTGAGATTGCCGCGTGAATTAGTGGCTGATCATCCAGGGCCGCGCAGTGGGAAAGCCCTTGGCGCCGCTCCTGGTCTTGGTCACCAGCCGCGCCGGCTTTTTCTTGTCGGTCGTGCTCTTGTCCTTCACGGTCTTGCCCGACGAGCAGCAGCCGCAGCCGGGGCCGTGCGAGGCCTTGTATTGCGCGAGCGTCTGCGGCGCGTGCGTGCTGCGCTCGTTGACGGCGTGAGCCTTGCGCGTCTCCGACGGCATGCAGAAGAAATTCGGCGCGGTCAGGATGACGCGCGGCGCCATCGTCTCGCAATTCGGGCAGCCTTGCGGATCGTCGCATTCGGCCATCGGCCTGAGGTCCTTGAACGGACCGCAATCGTCACAGAGATATTCATAGACCGGCATCGCATCATCCCTACGCTGTTGCCTGTGAGAGAACTGCCGCGACGGGATGCAGGGCGGCAGATTCGCCGTCCCGCATCCCGTCGCGCAGGGATTACTTGTCCGGCGAGATCGGCATCTGGATATCGCCGGTGATGTGCTTGATCGGTCCTGCCGACGACGGCATCACGTCGAAGTCGAAGATCTCGGTCGGCAGCCACAGCGTGGCGCAGGCGTTGGGCACGTCGACCACGCCGGAGATGTGGCCCTGGCATGGTGCGGTGCCGAGGATTGAATAGGCCTGGGCGCCGGAATAGCCGAACTTCTTCAGGTATTCGATCGCGTTGAGGCAGGCCTGGCGGTAAGCGATGTGGACGTCGAGATAGTGCTGCTTGCCGGCCTCGTCGACCGAGATGCCTTCGAAGATCAGATAATCCTTGTAGTTCGGCGTAATCGGCGACGGCTTGAAGATCGGGTTCTTGATGCCGTACTTGGCCATGCCGTCCTTGATCACTTCGACCTTCAGATGCAGCCAGCCGGCCATCTCGATGGCGCCGCAGAAGGTGATTTCGCCGTCGCCCTGGCTGAAGTGCAGGTCGCCCATCGAGAGCCCGGCGCCGGGCACGTAGACGGGGAAATAGATTTTCGAGCCGCGAGACAGATCCTTGATGTCGCAATTGCCGCCGTGCTCGCGCGGCGGCACGGTGCGCGCGCCCTCCGCACCGATCTTGGCCTTGACGTCGCCCTTGGCGCGGCCGCCATGGGCGGTCGGCGCGAACGGCGGGTTGGCAAGGCCGGGCACGCGGGTCGGATTGGTCGCGATCAGCTCGGCCTCGCGCTTGTTCCAGGTGTCCAGCATCTTCGGATCGGGCAGACAGCCGATCAGGCCGGGGTGAATGAGACCGGCGAAGTTGACGCCGGGCACGTGGCGCGACGAGGTATAGAGGCCCTTGATGTCCCAGATCGACTTCTGCGCCAGCGGGAAGTGATCCGTGAGGAAGCCGCCGCCGTTCTGCTTGGAGAAGAAGCCGTTGAAGCCCCACAGGCTCTCCTTCATCGGACCGACGTCGAGCAGGTCGACGACGAGGAGATCGCCGGGCTCGGCGCCCTTGACGCCGATCGGGCCGGAGAGGAAGTGCACGATCGAGAGATCGATGTCGCGCACGTCATCGGCGGAGTCGTTGTTCTTGATGAAGCCGCCGGTCCAGTCATAGGTCTCGATGATGAAGTCGTCACCGGGATTGACCCAGGCCACGATCGGAATGTCGGGGTGCCAGCGGTTGTGCACCATGTCATTTTCATAGGGCGACTTGGTGAGATCGACCTTGATCAGTGTCTCTGGCATCGAGATGCTCCCCTTTTACACGGTTGGTTAGACGGACAGATATTTCGAGACCTGTGCGGCATCGACGCTGGCGCGCGGATCGTCGCGCACGATCTCGCCGTTCTCGATCACCAGCACGCGGTCGGCGATATCGAGCGCGAAGCTCAAAACCTGCTCGGACACGACGATCGACAACCCCTTTTCGTCGCGGATGCGCTTCAGCGTGCGCGCCATCTCCTTGATGATCGACGGCTGGATACCTTCGGTCGGCTCGTCCAGCAGCAGCACTTTCGGCTTGGTCGCGAGCGCACGCGCAATCGCGAGCTGCTGCTGCTGGCCGCCGGAGAGATTGCCGCCGCGGCGGCCCTTCATCTCCAGCAGCACCGGAAACAGCTCGTAGATGTCGGCCGGCACCTCGGTGCCGCCGGAGACCACGAGGCCGGTCTCGATGTTCTCCTTCACCGTCATGGTCGAAAAGATCATGCGGCCCTGCGGCACATAGGCGAGGCCCTTGGCCACCCGATCATAGCTCGGCAAATTGCCGAGCTCGGCGCCGTCCATGGTCACCGAGCCGCTCTTGGTCGGCAGGATGCCCATCAGCGACTTCATCAGCGTGGTCTTGCCCATGCCGTTGCGGCCCATGATCGCCACGATCTCGTTGGGCGCGACCTTGACATTGAGCCCGTGCAGCACCTCGCTCTGACCATAGGCGACGTGAAGATCGGAAATAGCCAGCATCAGCGTGCTCCTCAATGACCCAGGTAAACTTCGATGACCTTGGGGTCGTTCTTCACCTTCTCCATGGTCCCTTCGGAGAGGATCTGACCTTGGTGAAGCACGGTAACCTTGTGCGCGATGTCTTCGACGAACTTCATGTCGTGCTCGATCACCAGCACCGAACGATTCTTGATGATGCGGTTGAGCAGCTCGGCGGTCTTGGCGCGCTCGGACACGCTCATGCCAGCGACGGGCTCGTCGAGCATCAGCAGATCGGGGTCCTGGATCAGCAGCATGCCGATCTCGAGCCATTGCTTCTGGCCGTGGCTGAGTTCGTCCGCAAAGGTATTGAGCTTGTCCTTGAGGAAGATCATCTCGGCGACCTCTCCAACGCGGTCCTTCACCGGCTGGTCGCGCTGGAAGGTCAGCGAGCCGAACACGGTGCGACCGCGGGGAAAGGAGATCTCGAGATTCTCGAACACGGTGAGATCCTCAAATACCGACGGCGTCTGGAATTTTCGCCCGACACCTGCCTTGACGATCTCGTTCTCCTTCAGCTTCGTCAGCTCGGTACCGCGAAACTGGATCGAGCCGGTGGTTGCCTTCGTCTTGCCGCAGATCAGATCGAGCACCGTGGTCTTGCCGGCGCCGTTGGGACCGATGATGACGCGGATTTCGTTCTCCTCGACATAGAAGGAGAGATCATTCACCGCCTTGAAGCCGTCGAAGGAAACAGTGAGGCCGGTGACCGCGAGCAGAAAATCCTTGGGCTGATGTCCCACGAGCATGATGATCTCCTCACTCAGCCGGCGCGCCATCGGCGACGGAATTATCGACCCACGCGCCCGACTTCGCCTTGCGCGACGGCAGCAGCCGATCGATGCGGGGCTGCACGTAATCGGCCCAGAGTCCGGACAGGCCATTCGGGAAGGCGAGCACGACCGCGATGAACAGCGCGCCGAGGCCGAACAGCCAGAGCTGCGGGAACGATTCCGAAAGGCTGGTCTTGGCGAAGTTCACCAGAAGCGCGCCCCACACCGCGCCGAAGATCGACGTCCGACCGCCGACCGCGGTGTAGATCACCATCTCGATCGACGGCACGATGCCGACGAAGGACGGCGACATGAACCCGACATTGAGCGCAAACATGGCGCCGCCGATCGCGGCGAAGATTGCGGACATGCAGAAGGCAAAAATCTTGAAATTGGCGACGCTGTAGCCGGAGAAGCGGACGCGGTCTTCCTGTTCGCGCATCGCCACCAGAATGCGACCGAGCTTGGTCAGGCGGATGAATTGCGCGATGCCGATGCAGGCGAACAGCAACACCACCTCGACGAAGTACAGGATGACCTTGGCATGGTCCGGCCGGATGTCCCACCCCTTCAGCGTCCGCAGGTCGGTCATGCCGTTGATTCCGCCGGTGTAGCCCTGCTGCCCGACGATCAGGATGGTCAGGATGGCGGCGACGGCCTGGGTGATGATCGCGAAATAGGTGCCGCCGACACGACGTTTGAACATCGCGGTGCCGATGATCAGGGCGAAGAGACCGGGGACCAGGATGATGGCGAGAATGGTGAGCGAGAGACTATGAAATGGCTGCCAGAACAACGGCAGCGACGTGATCTGATTCCAGTCCATGAAATCCGGAATGCCCGGCGTCGACTGGATTTTCGTGTTCTCTACGCTGGAGGCTTCCAGCTTGAGGAACATCGCCATGCAGTACCCGCCGAGGCCGAAGAAGACGCCTTGGCCGAGGCTCAGAATGCCGCCATATCCCCAGCATAGCACCAGGCCGACCGCGACAAAGGCGTAGGTCAGGTATTTCGCGACCAGGTTGAGGCGGAAGACATCCAGCGTCAGCGGCAGGATCAGGAACAGGACCGCTGCGAGCGCAACGAAGCCGATGAGCTCGGATCGGTTGAAGAAGCGTGAGCTGATGATCATGACGTTGCCTGCTTCCGTTATTTGCGGACTTTGAGGGCGAACAGGCCCTGCGGCCGCAGCATCAGGATGCCGACGACAGCGAGCAGCGTGAGCACCTTGGCCATCGATCCAGACAGGAAGAACTCGAGCGTCGATTGCGTCTGGGAGATCGAGAACGCGGAGGCGATGGTGCCGAGCAAGCTTGCGGCGCCGCCGAACACCACCACCAGGAAGGTATCGACGATGTAGAGCTGGCCCGAGGTCGGCCCGGTCGAGCCGATCATGGTGAAGGCACTGCCGGCAACGCCGGCGATGCCGCAGCCGAGACCGAAGGTGTAACGGTCGACCTTTTCGGTGTTGATACCGACCGCGCCGGCCATGATGCGGTTCTGCACGACGGCGCGGACCTGACGGCCCCAGCGCGACTTGTACATGACATAAGCGACGCCCAGCGTGATCAGCAGGGTCAGGCACATCACGAAGACGCCGTTGATCGGTACTTCGATGCTTTCGGTGACGTGCAGCGATCCGAGCATCCACTGCGGCAGCTCGACGCCAACCTCACGCGCGCCGAACACGGAGCGATAGGCCTGCTGCAGGATCAGGCTGAGGCCCCAGGTCGCGAGCAGCGTGTCGAGCGGGCGCTTGTAGAGATGCCGTATCAGCACCCACTCCACCAGCATTCCCAATGCACCGGATGCGACAAAGGCCAGGATCATCGCGAGGAAGAAGTAACCGCTAAAGAGACTCGGCAAGTAGGACTGGAAGAAATTCGAGGTCATCCAGGTGACGTAGGCCCCGAGGATCATGAACTCGCCATGGGCCATGTTGATGACGCCCATCTGGCCGAAGATGATCGCAAGACCGAGCGCCATCAGCACGTAGACGGAGAACAGGATCAGTCCTGCAAAACCCTGCATGACGAAGATGGAGCCGAGATCACCAAGCGAATAGTCGCCGAACATCGATGTCCTCCGTCGGGGATAAGGGTCCCGCGTCGCGAGCAGGCTCGCGACGCGGGGGTCTTGGGCGTGGATTTGCTGTCCACGCCAGGGAGCTGCATGGTCTTGAAGGAAACGGCGACGAGCGCCGCTCTTACTGGTAGCCCTTGGGGAACGGATCCGGCTCGACGAGATCGGCGGTCTCGAAGATCAGCTCGAACTGGCCGTCGAGCTTGGCGCGTCCCACCCGGGTCTTCGACCAGAGGTGATGGTTTTCGTGGATGCGCACGTATCCTTCCGGAGCGCCCTTGAACTCGACGCCGGGCGAGGCCGCCGCGATCTTGTCGACGTCGAAGGAGCCCGCCTTCTCGACCGTCAATTTCCACAGCCACGGGCCGAGATAGGCAGCCTGGGTGACGTCTCCGATCACGGTCTTTTCGCCCCACATCTTCTTGAACGCCGGGACGAAGGTCTTGTTGTTCGGATTGTCGAGCGACTGGAAGTACTTCATGCAGGCATAGGCGCCCGCGATGTTCTCGCCGCCGATGCCGTCGATTTCGTCTTCGGTCACCGAGATCGTCAGCAGCGCCTGCTTGGAGAGGTCGATGCCGGCGGCCTTGAGCTGCTTGTAGAACGCGACGTTCGAGCCGCCGACGACGTCGGTGAAAATCACGTCGGGCTTGGTCAGCTTGATCTTGTTGATGACCGAGTTGAACTGGGTGTTGCCGAGCGGATAATATTCCTCGCCGACGACCTTGCCCTTCAGCACGTTCTCGACGTGCTTGCGCGCGATCTTGTTCGAGGTGCGCGGCCAGATGTAGTCGGAGCCGATGAAGAAGAACGACTTGGCGCCCTTCTCCTTGGCGATCCAGTTCAGGCCGGCGAGAATCTGCTGGGTCGCTTCCTGGCCGGTGTAGATCACGTTCTTGGACTGCTCGAGGCCTTCGTAGAAGGTCGGGTAATAGAGCATGCCGTTATACTGCTCCATGACCGGCAGCACGGCCTTGCGCGAGGCCGAGGTCCAGCAGCCCATGATCGCCGCGACCTTGTCGTTGACGAGCAGCTTCTTGGCCTTTTCGGCAAACGTCGGCCAGTCGCTGGCGCCGTCTTCCTGGATGAACTTGATCTTGCGTCCGAGCACGCCGCCCATGGCGTTGATCTGCTCGATGGCGAGCTTTTCGGCTTCGATCGAGCCAGTCTCGGAGATCGCCATGGTGCCGGTCGCCGAATGCAGGATGCCGACCGTCACCTCGGTGTCGGTGACCGCGAGGCCTGTCGTGTTGATCGCCGAGGTCGCCGGGGCCTGCGCAAAAGATGCCCTCGGCAGCATCGTGATGGCCGGCAGGGCCGCCATTCCCATCAATAATTTGCGCCGGAGCGGCGACAAAAGGCCCTTGTTCGCTTCGTCTGACATGAGCACCCCACTGTTTGTTCGAGGACACGCGTTTGGTGCCGTGAGGATGGCTCGAATTTGTGCACTGCAAGCATACGCAAGATCGCGTATACTGCACCGCAAAATGACGACGTAGGCTTTTGGTACGGGATTTGCGAGGGGTCCGGGTAGTTCGGGAGTGGGGTTAAGTGGCAGGGCGGCAGCGAATAGACCGCGTCAGGCGCCAGTACAACCAATGGGTCGCCAACCAGACGCTGGAAGACTACGCGCTGCGCTTCACTGCCAAGAGCGCACGCCGGTGGTCCGCCGCCCGCGTCGCCAACACCGCCATCGGCGCGATCTCCTTCCTGGTGCTCGAAGCGATCGGCGGCACCATCACCCTGAACTACGGCGTCACCAACGCCGCTGCCGCAATCCTCGTCGTCTCAGCCATCATCTTCTGCTGCGGCGTACCGATTGCCTATTATGCCGCCAAATGCGGCATCGACATTGACCTGCTCACCCGCGGCGCCGGCTTCGGCTATATCGGATCAACCGTCACCTCGCTGATCTACGCCTCCTTCACCTTCATCTTCTTCGCGATCGAGGCGGTGATCCTGGCGACCGCGCTGGAGATGTGCCTGGGCATCCCGCGCCCGATCGGCTACCTCATCAGCGCCGTCGCGATCATCCCGCTCGTGACCTACGGCATTACGCTGATCAGCCGTTTCCAGCTCTGGACGCAGCCGCTCTGGATTGTCCTGCATATCCTGCCCTTTGCCGCGATCGCATGGGCCAATCCCCACTCCTTCACGGAATGGCACAAGTTCGCCGGCGAGCACGGCGACCCCGCTGGCCATTTCGATCTGTTGCTGTTCGGCGTCGCGTCCTCGGTGGTGTTCTCGCTGGTGGCGCAGATCGGCGAGCAGGTCGACTTCCTGCGCTTTCTGCCGCGCGACCGCCGCACCTCCAAGGCTTCGTGGTGGATTGCACTGATGAGCGCAGGGCCTGGCTGGATCGTGCTCGGCGCCCTGAAGCTCCTGGCCGGATCGTTCCTCGCCTTCTTTGCACTGAGCCACGGCGTGCCGCCCGAGGAGGCCGCCGAGCCCGCGCATATGTATCTCGTGGCATTTCGATACGTCTTGTCGGAGCCGGACCTCGCCCTCGCGCTGACAGGTTTCTTCGTCGTCCTGTCACAGCTCAAGATCAACGTGACCAACGCCTATGCCGGCTCGATCGCATGGTCGAACTTCTTCTCGCGCCTGACCCACAGCCATCCCGGCCGTGTCGTCTGGCTGGTGTTCAATGTGATGGTGGCGCTGCTCTTGATGGAGATCGGCGTCTACAAGGCGCTGGAGCAGACGCTGGCGCTTTACTCCAACGTCGCGATTGCCTGGGTCGGCGCGCTGGTGTCCGATCTCGTCGTCAACAAGCCGCTCGGCCTGCGTCCTCCGCAGATGGAGTTCAAGCGCGCCCATCTCTACGACATCAACCCCGTCGGGGTCGGCGCGATGACACTCGCGATCATCGTCTCGGTCGCAGCGTTCTACGGCCTGTTCGGCCCGACCATGAAGGCACTCGCGGCCTTCGTCGCGCTGACGGTCGCCTTCGTCACCGCGCCTGTTATCGCCTGGCTGACCGGCGGCAAGTACTACATCGCGCGCAAGCCGAAGCGGAGCTGGGCGAATATCGAGGCGATCCAGTGTTGCATCTGCGAGCACAGTTTCGAGCCGGAGGATACCGCCTCCTGCCCGGCCTATGCCGGCCCGATCTGCTCGCTTTGCTGCTCGCTCGATGCGCGCTGTCATGATCTCTGCAAGCCGCATGGGCGGGCGCAGGTGCAATTCGCCGACGCGCTCAGCAGGATCTTGCCGCAGCCGATCTATCAGCGGATCAACTCGCAGTTCGGCCACTATATCGGCGTGTTCGTGGTCTCCGCGGGCCTCGTCGCACTGGTGCTGGGGCTGATCTATCTCCAGACCTCGGTGAGCGTGCATGGCGACAACATGCTGGTCTCCAACGTGCTCTGGAAGGTGTTCTTCTCGCTCAGCATCATCATCGGCGTGGTGGCCTGGCTGTTCGTGCTGGCCCAGCAGAGCCGCCGGGCTGCCGAGGCCGAGACGCGGCGACAGACCACGCTGCTGATCCAGGAGATCGACGCGCACAAACGTACCGACGCCGAGTTGCAGCGCGCCAAGGAAATCGCCGAATCCGCCAACCTCGCCAAGAGCCGCTACGTGGTGGGCCTGAGCCACGAGCTGCGCTCGCCGCTGAATGCGATCAGCGGCTATGCCCAGCTCCTGGAGCAGGATGCAACGCTCAACACCAAGCCGCGCGACCAGGTCCGCGTGGTCCGGCGCAGCGCCGATCACCTTTCCGGCCTGATCGACGGCATTCTGGACATCTCCAAGATCGAGGCGGGGCGGCTGTATCTGTCGCGCGACGAGGTGCGGCTCAGCGAATTTCTGGATCAGCTCGTCGGCATGTTCCGCCTTCAGGCCGCCGCCAAGGGCATCGACTTCGTGTTCAAGCGGCCACCGCATTTGCCGCTCGTCGTCTATGCCGATGAAAAGCGGCTGCGCCAGGTGCTGATCAATTTGCTCTCCAACGCGATCAAATTCACCCAGACCGGCAGTGTGCAATTCGTGGTGCACTACCGCAGCCCCGTTGCCGAGTTCGAGGTGATCGACACCGGCCCGGGCATCCGGGGTGACGATCTCGAACGCATCTTTGCACCCTTCGAACGCGGCGCGCTCGGCGTCTCGCAGCCGCAGACCGGCACCGGGCTCGGCCTGACCATCAGCCGGCTGCTGGCTGGCGTGATGGGCGGCGACATCAAGGTCTTGAGCAAGGTCGGCAGCGGCAGCACCTTCAAGGTCAAGATGCTGCTATCGGAAGTCACCAATCCGCAGCGCATTGCGCCGGTGGAGGCCCCGGTCTCCGGCTATCACGGCGCGCGCAAGACCATCCTCATCACCGACGACGACCCCGTGCATCGCGACCTCCTGCGGGAGGTGCTGACCCCGCTCGGCTTCATCCTGCTCAGTGCCCCCGACGGACCGGGCTGCCTGGCGCTGGCCCAGCACTGCCGGCCCGATCTGTTCCTGCTCGACATCTCCATGCCGGGCATGGACGGCTGGACGGTCGCGGAGACGCTGCGCGCGAACGGCCATCATCAGGCGCGCATCCTGATGGTGTCGGCCAGCGCGCTGGAGGCCCACGGCACACCGCTGGCGCAGCCCTTCCACAACGGCTATCTGATGAAGCCGATCGACATTCCGCGGCTTTTGGAAAGCATCCGCCAGCTTCTCAAGATTGAATGGCAATACGGCTCGGACGAGATCGCGGTCCCGTTCTGGCGGCCCGAGAGCGGATCGAGGCCGCCGGTGCGGCACGTCGAGGCGCTGATCGGGCTCGGCCAGATCGGCTACGTCAAGGCTATCCAGTTGAAGCTCGACGAGATCGGCAGCGAGCACCCGGAGCATGCTGATTTTGTCGCAGAAATGCGTTCGCTGGTCGATCGATTCGATCTCGACCAGTACATGGCCACATTGAAGACGTTGCATGCGTATGAGCACTGAGTCGAAAAAGCGCGATATCGCGCTCGTTGTCGATGACTCTCCGGAGACGTTGCGGCTGCTGACCGACGCGCTCGACGGCGCCGGAATGACGGTGATGGTGGCGCTCGACGGCGCAGCCGCGATGCGCATCGTCGACCAGATCACGCCCGACATCGTGTTGCTGGACGCGGTGATGCCCGGGATGGACGGGTTCGAGACCTGCCGCCGGCTCAAGCGCGATGCGGACCTTACCAATGTCCCCGTGATCTTCATGACGGGCCTCGCCGAGACCGAGCACATCGTGCGCGGGCTGGAAGCCGGCGGCGTCGACTACGTGACCAAGCCGATCGTGATCGAGGAGATGCTGGCGCGCATCCGCGTGCATCTCGGCAATGCGCGGCTGACGCAGAGCGCGCGCGCCGCGCTCGACGTCTCCGGCCGATTCCTGTTCGCGGTCAATCGCCAGGGCAACATGTTGTGGGCGACCCCGCAGGCGCAGAAGCTGCTGGCCGATCATCACGGCGCGCAGGCCGACGATTTCGTCCTGCCGCCGTCGCTGCTGCAATGGCTGGGGCAGGCCAAGGGCAAGGGCAGCTCGAAGTCTCAGGCGGCCTCATTGCCCGACAATCCGCAACTCCGGTTCTATTACATGGGCGAAACCGCGCCGAACGAGTTCCTGCTGCGGCTGTCCAAGGAGTCCGGCACATCATTGCCGCCGGAATTCACCAGCGAGCTCGGCCTCACCACCCGCGAGGGCGAGGTGCTGGCCTGGCTCAGCAAGGGCAAGACCAACCGCGACATCGCGCAGATCCTGGGATTGAGCCCCCGCACGGTCGACAAGCATCTTGAGCAGATCTACGCCAAGCTCGGGGTGGAGAACCGGACTGCGGCGGCGGCGATTGCCACGAATGCGACGAGGCGGAATTCGTAGCAATGCTGCGGATGAGTTAGGGCGCGGCTCATCAAACAAACATGTCGTCCCGGCCAAAGCCAGGAGGGCGCGGCTACTCCACCAGCGCGAACTGCAACAACAGCGTCCGCTGCAGCAGCGAGAAATTGTCGTCGGACACCAGCGTCAGCACGGTCTCGCCCCCCGGCGTGACGTGGACGTCGATGCCTTCCATATTGTCGATCTCCTGGCCGAGATCGGCCTTGAACAGCGCGGGGCCGTCGACCACGGCGCCGGGCGCGATCGATTTCAGCGGGATCGCGCGGATGCGGATGTTGACGCCGCTGAACCAGGAGAATTTGCGTTCGAGGATCAAGAGGTCGCCGGAGGGCAGCAGCACGGCGTCGCTGATGTCGAATTTTTCGGTGCGGCGCACGCTGAACGGGCCGGGTGTGGGGCCGCCGATCAGGAACGCGACCAGATTGCCGTCAGCGTCCAGCCCGCGCTCGGAGAAGGCGATCAGCGTGCCCGCGAGCGGCTGGCCATTCGGCACGAACACCAGCGCCTCGAGCCCCTTGTTGGAGGGCAGCTTGCGCACGCCCGCGGGCGTCGGCACCACCTCGCCGGGCGCACGCGTGCCGCCCTTGGCGAAATCGAACCGCATGATCTGGTTGACGCGTTCGAGCCCGACATAGACGAGGCTGCCGTCGCGCGCGAGCGACTCTGTGTCGTACCAATAGCGTTTTTCCGTGATCGGCCGCCCCTCCGCATTCAGCACCGGCGCGGCCTCGACGTCGTCGAGCGCGACCATCTTGCCGCCGGAATAGCGGATGGCGCCGGTGAACCAGGTGCCCTGGTCGGAGATCGCGAGGAAGCGCTCGCCCTTGGTATCGAGGAAGCGGAGGCCGGA
Source organism: Bradyrhizobium sp. 21 (assembly GCF_023073335.1). Taxonomy (GTDB): domain Bacteria; phylum Pseudomonadota; class Alphaproteobacteria; order Rhizobiales; family Xanthobacteraceae; genus Bradyrhizobium. Next base: position 170,686 of record NZ_JADPJG010000015.1, on the reverse strand, counting down.
CAGGCCACCAAAGCCGCGATGCGGCGAGGTCAGCACGAGGCCGCTGCGATACTCCAGCGAGCCGAAGCGGGTGCGCGAATGATCGCGCGGCGCGAAATTGGGGATCGGCCGCGCATTGACTTCGATGCGGACGGGCGCGGCGACGGCGTGCTCGATCAGCGAGGTGCGCGCCTGGGGCTCGGTCGCGGACTGCGCCTGCGCCAGTCGATGAGTTAAGAGAGTGGAAAATCCCGCCGCCGCGTGGCCGATAAAGCTGCGGCGGGATGAAGGTTTGCTCACGAATGCAGTTTGCGTCGCGGGCGACCGGCCGGTTGCGTGGGCGCGGTATTGGTCTCGCTGAACAGCTCCGCGAGCTTCTCGGTGATGGCGCCGCCGAGCTCTTCGGCATCCACGATCGTCACCGCGCGGCGGTAGTAGCGCGTCACGTCATGGCCGATGCCGATCGCGATCAGCTCGACCGGCGAGCGGGTCTCGATCTCCTCGATGATGTGGCGCAGATGCCGCTCGAGATAGTTGCCGGGATTGACCGACAGAGTTGAATCATCGACCGGGGCGCCGTCCGAGATCATCATCAGGATCTTGCGCTGCTCGGGCCGGCCGAGCAGGCGCTTGTGCGCCCAGTCCAGCGCCTCGCCGTCGATGTTCTCCTTCAGCAGCCCCTCGCGCATCATCAGCCCGAGATTTTTTCGCGCACGGCGCCAGGGGGCGTCGGCGGATTTGTAGATGATGTGGCGGAGATCGTTGAGACGGCCGGGACTGGCCGGCTTGCCGGCGGCCAACCACGCCTCGCGCGACTGCCCGCCCTTCCAGGCGCGGGTGGTGAAACCGAGAATCTCGACCTTGACGCCGCATCGCTCCAGCGTGCGGGCGAGAATGTCGGCGCAGGTCGCGGCGACCGTGATCGGACGTCCCCGCATCGAGCCGGAATTGTCGAGCAGCAGCGTCACCACGGTGTCGCGGAATGTCGCCTCCTTCTCGTGCATGAAGGACAGCGGATGATAGGGATCGGTCACCACGCGCGACAGGCGCGCGGGATCCAGAATGCCCTCTTCGAGATCGAATTCCCAAGCACGGTTCTGCTGCGCCATCAGCCGGCGTTGCAGCCGGTTGGCTAGGCGGGCGACGATGCCCTGCAGATGCGCGAGCTGCTTGTCGAGATAGGCGCGCAGGCGCTCCAGCTCGTCGTGGTCGCAGAGGTCTTCGGCGGCGATGATCTCGTCGAATTTCGGCGCGAACGCATGATATTCCGGCCCGCGCGGCTCGTTCTTGCCGTGCGAGTTGGGACGCGTCGCCTCGCCCGGCGTCTCATCATCGCCGAGTTCGCCGTCGTCGAACGTATCCGAGGTCGAGGCCTGCGCGCTTTCCATCGCGCTCTCGCTCATCTCTTCCGACGAAGCCTGCGCCTGGTCGGCGCTCATCTCCTGCGCGGCGTCGGAATCGGGCGAGCCCTCGGCGCCGGACTGATCGTTGTCGCCGTCCTGGTTCTCGTCCTGGTCGTCATTATCCTCGCTGTCGGCGTTGCGCTCATCGCCGATATCGAGCGCCGTCAGGAGATCATGCACGGCGTCGCCGAACCGGGTCTGGTCCTCGACCAGGCCGTCGAGCCGGTCGAGCCGCCTGCCGATCTTGTCCTCCAGGATCGGCCGCCAGAGATCGACCACCTTTTTCGCAGCCGTCGGCGGCGCCATGCCAGTCAGGCGTTCGCGCACCAGCATGGCCAGCGCGTCCGCCAGCGGCGCGTCGGCGCGGTCGGTGATTTCGTCGAACTTGCCGCGGTGAAAATGATCGTCGAGCATCGCGGTGAGGTTTTTCGCAACGCCGGCCATGCGGCGCGCGCCGATTGCCTCGACGCGGGCCTGCTCCACCGCCTCGAACACACCGCGCGCCTGCGGATTGCCGGGCATCAGCTTGCGATGCAGTTTCGGATCGTGACAGGCGAGCTTGAGCGCGATCGAATCGGCATGGCCGCGCACGATCGCGGCATCGCGCTTGGTCATTTTTCGCGCGGGCTCGGGCAAGCGGGCCTTGCCCGGCGCAAGCCCGGGACGCTCGGCCGCGAAGGAGACGTCGAGCTCGGGCGATTTCGCGATTGCCTTCAGGCAGGACGCGACCGAGCGCTTGAACGGCTCGGTCGGAGCTTCCTTGGTGTTACGGAATTTGGAATTTGATGATGATGTGCTCATAGCGACTTCGTAAACGAATGGCGCGTCACGCCGCCGGGATAGCCCTTGAGGGCGCCGAATTCCTCGTACCCGCAGGAACGATAGAAGCCCGGCGCCTGGAAACTCATCGTGTCGACATGGGCCTGGACCGCGCCCTGCCGTCTTGCCTCGTCTTCGATCGCCGCGATCAGCTTCGTGCCAAAACCCTTGCCGCGTTGCTTCTGGTCGATCCAGAAATACTGGATGAACAGAACCGTGGCCCAGAGGTGCCCGACGATGCCGCCGACGATCTTGCGGCCGTCCTTTAACGAGACCGCGATACTCTTGACCCTCTGCTTCCCGAACTGCTCGTCGTTGTAGGCGCCGAGCCCGGCGAGCACAGCCTTCTTGGTCGTCCCAATGGTGCGCTCGACGGTGATTGTGGGCATGGTCTAGCTGAGCGCCACGTTCACTGCCGATTCCGGCAGCTCCGCATTGAAGCAGCGCTGGTAGAACTCCGCGACCAGGGGACGCTCGAGCTCGTCGCATTTGTTGAGGAAGGTGACGCGGAAGGCAAAGCCGATATCACCGAAGATGTCGGCGTTCTCAGCCCAGGTGATCACCGTGCGCGGGCTCATCACCGTCGACAGATCGCCGTTGGCGAAAGCGTTACGGGAGAGATCGGCAAGGCGCACCATCTTGTTGACGATGTCGCGGCCCTCCGGGGTGCGATAGTGCTTGGCCTTCGCCAGCACGATCTCCACTTCCTCGTCATGGCTGAGATAGTTCAGCGTGGTGACGATCGACCAGCGGTCCATCTGGCCCTGGTTGATCTGCTGGGTGCCGTGATAGAGGCCCGAGGTGTCGCCGAGGCCGACCGTATTGGCGGTCGAGAACATCCGGAACGCCGGATGCGGCTTGATCACCTTGTTCTGGTCGAGCAGCGTCAGGCGGCCGGAGACTTCCAGCACGCGCTGGATCACGAACATCACGTCCGGACGGCCGGCGTCGTATTCGTCGAACACCAGCGCGATGTTGTGCTGGAGTGCCCAGGGCAGGATGCCGTCGCGGAATTCGGTGACCTGCTTGCCGTCGCGGACCACGATCGAGTCCTTGCCGACGAGGTCGATACGGCTGATATGGCTGTCGAGGTTGACGCGGACGCAGGGCCAGTTCAGGCGCGCCGCGACCTGCTCGATATGGGTGGATTTGCCGGTGCCATGGTAGCCGGTGACCATGACGCGGCGGTTGCGGGCGAAACCGGCGAGAATGGCGAGCGTGGTGGCGCGGTCGAAGCGGTAGTCGGAATCAACTTCCGGCACATGAGGATCGACTTCGGAATAGGCCGGCACTTCGAGATCGGTATCGATCCCAAAGACTTGGCGCACCGACACCTTCATGTCGGGCAGACCGGAAACTTCCTCAACTTTGGACAGGGCGGCGGTCGTCATCAATCCTCCGAGGCCCCGGGCGGTCCCGAGACCAGTTATTTGCACGTTGGCTGCGGCTGGGTGCGGTCGCGAACCTATCAGAGACAAGGTGCGGGCAGAAGCCCGCGCCCCAATCAAAGTTCCGTTGTCTTTTCATTTAGATAGGCAAGGAACGCGATTTTTGGAAGGCTGCTCTGCGAATCACGCCTGAATTTCGCGCGGGATACGCGGCCCTGCCTACGCGAGTGGCACTTTTACCGCCGCCCGTTACTTATGTAGGGTCCGAACCCCAAAGCCCAATCCCACAACAGAGACGATGTGACGTCCTTTCTCGATCCCCTCATTTCATTCGTCTCGGCCCATGCGTGGCTGGCCTATCTGACCCTGTTCCTGGCGGCCCTGCTGGAGGCCGTTCCGGTCGTGGGATCGGTGATCCCGGGCTCGACCATCATCCTGGCGCTGAGTGCGCTGGTTCCGGGCGGGGAGCTGAAGCTGCAATGGGTGCTGCTGGCGGCGGCCATTGGCGCTGTGCTCGGTGACGGCGCGGCCTTCTGGATCGGACACCGGCAGCAACGCGAGATCCTCAACACCTGGCCGCTGACCAATTATCCCCGCGTGGTCGAGCAGAGCGAAAACTTCTTCCGCCGGTTCGGCTCCTGGGCCGTGTTCTTCGCCCGCTTCGTGCCGCCGATCCGCGCGTTTGTCCCGGTCACGGCCGGCGCGCTGGGGATGGCGCCGGCTCGCTTCTACGCGATCAACATCCCCGCGATCCTGGTCTGGGCACCGGCGCACGTGCTGCCGGGCGTGCTGGCGGTGTCCGCCCTGCACGAATATGCCGGGCTGCCGCACCACGGGCATATCGGCAAGCACATCTGGATCCTCACTGTGATCGGTGTTGCGATTGTTCTGGGGCTGGCTGTGTGGACCATTCGCCGCAGGCACGGCGGCGGTGTCGTCGCCAAAACGCGGGCCTAGGGCTCACGCGCGATCGGTTTCATCGACGTCGATATCCTCCGCGATGAACGTATTATTGTCTCAAGCGGCCTGGATCGCCTCGCGTAAGGCGATCTGACAGGAACGACTCGTTGGCCAGCAGATTGAAATATCGGTCTGTGACGCAACACCTGGACCCTCCAGGTTCGCGCCATCCACCCGGAACGGCCCATTGTCCGACGCGCGTGAGGCGATGGGCCGGTTCTCGTAAGGTAAGGCCTCACCCAAGTCACCGGCTGGAAGGGCTCTTAACTACTCGAACGAAGCCGCCGACCATCAAGCGGAGCCCGGTTGGCATTCTTCTTGAATTCTTTCCACTGCTATTGTATGTGGTGACGATCGATACTGGCCGAACAACTGTTCCGCTTTCGCCTCAGATCCTGACGGCGCGCACGTTTCAGACATTCTCCAAATCGACTATCCGGAACAATGGCCGCAACTCTGCGGCCAGTTCCTGCGCATGCGCGAAAGGACACCTGATGAATACAGGTACAGTGAAGTGGTTTAACGCCCAAAAGGGCTTCGGTTTTATCCAGCCCGCAAATGGCACCAGCGACGTCTTTGTTCATATCAGCGCCGTTGAACGCGCCGGTATGGGGGGCCTGAACGAAGGTCAGACGGTGTCTTACGATGTCGTCGCAGATCGTCGCACCGGCAAGTCGGCCGCCGAAAATCTTCGGGCTGCTTGATTGAGAGCATGACAGACCTGTCGCTCTAGCCACGGATGTACTGGCAGAGCCTGTGGTCCCAACCCGCCGCCGAGTGATCGGGGGCGGGTTTTTTCATCAACCTGGTGCAGTCGGAGCGAGCTTGTCAGCTTCACGTCCTTCTCACCGGCTTCTCGCATGATGCGGAATTCCTCAGCCTCTCTGTGCACCTTCAGCGAGGTCGGCAGGCGCCGGAGCGTCCGAGGAGAGTCGTATGGTCAGCGCAAGACAGGAAAATCAATGAGCATTGTAAAGCGTCATCTGGCCGAACACGAAGAGCGCCTGGTTCTGGTCGAGGAAATTTGCATCGATAAAGGGGCGCTGGTGTTGGACACCGTGACTGACGAAGTCTACTTTTCTGCGGATGAAGAGGCCTACAAGAACGCCTACGTCACCGTGTTTCAGGCCTGGGCAAAGGGCACGATCAAGGGCACGGCGGAACAAGTCTTCGAAGCGACGAAATCCATTCTTGAGGACTAGCAGAATTCAAGACGACCAGCGCCGCCGTGTCACGCACGGTGCTGGAAGCCGGACGTCGGTGGAATGCCTCACTTGCTGGCCTTGGGACCGCCGTCTCGCGCCAGCCGCTCCGCTCGGAGACGCCTGTGATTTTCCTGGAACGCGGGATCGGCGTGGCTGTCCGCTATCGTTTGCCGCGTTCCAACCGGGTTTTGCGCCTTTCGGTCCGCCTCATCCGCGACCTGCTGCTCTGCGGAGCGTTTCGGTTTAGTCATTGCCAAATGGTCCTTGCACCTAGTGCTCAGGGGCTACGCAACGTTGCTGCTGCTGGTGGTTTTTAGCAGCCGGGCACCGACCTGAAAAGCACGCTGCGGTATAGATGCGCAGTTGGACCACGCCTCTGTCCTGGCAGGGCTCCCGGTCCTATCCGCGCCAACGAAATTTCCAGGAACGGACCGGGGGCCAGCCCGCCAAGAGACCATCGGCGGCCGCCTTGCCCGATGCGGCGCTAGCCCTTCGCCGACACCGTCGTCCTCCGCCCCGGTGCCGGCCCCACGTACCGTGCCCGCGGCCTGATCAGCTTGCCGTGCTGCAATTGCTCGCTGGCATGCGCGATCCAGCCGACGCTGCGGGCCATTGCGAACAGCGCTAGCTCGCTGCCTGCAGGCAGGCGCAGCGCGTGCACGAGCACCGCGAGTGCATAGTCGATGTTGACGAGCTCGCCGGTTGCCTCGGCGATGCGCTCCGGCACCTCCTTGGTGAATTTGCGCGGTGCGCCGGCCCGGGCGAGAGCATTCAGCAGCGATTGCGCGCGCCGATCGCCACGCTTGTAGACGCCGTGGCCGAAGCCGGCAAAGCGTTCGCCGAGCGCGACGCGTTCGCGGACCATCGGCTCGACGTCGCGATCCACCAGCGCCTTGACGAGCTGCGAGGCCAGCACGCCGGCGCCGCCATGTTTTGGGCCTTTCAGCGCGGCGAGGCCGGCGATCACCGAGTCATAGAGATTGAGGCCGGTCGACGCCGCGCAACGCGCGGTGAAAGTGGATGCGTTCAATTCATGCTCGGCGAGCAGCACCAGCGCGCGGCGAATGAGATCGGCCGCGGGCTTGTTGTCGGGCGCCCAGGCCCTGGCGATCTGCTGGTGCAACGGCTCGGCTGACGGCTCGGCATTGAGCATGGTTGCTACCAGGAGCCGGACAATGCGCGCACCGACCAGCGCACGCCCGTCATGCGCGCGGGTAAAGGCGCGGGGATCGGCGTTCGCTGCGAGCGCCAGCACGGCGATGGCACGGTCGATCGGCGCCGCGCGGCGCGCGGCCTCCGCGATCAAGCGCATCTCATCGGACATCGCGGGAAGATTGTCCTGATCGAACGGATCGACGCCGGAGACGTCCCACAGCAGCGTCGCGGTGTGCTCCAGCGTGTCGCGCTCGGCGAGATCGACGCAGTTCACGCCGCGATAGATCGGCCCGTCCTCGGTGATCGTCGAGATCTCCGTGTCCATGACCGGCAAATCGGCGTCGAAGCTGCGCAGACCGCGCGGCTCCGGCGACGGCAACCGGCGCTCCTTGAGGACGCGGACGTCCTCGGCACGATAGCGGTTCTTGCGCGAATCCTGCGTCGGCTCGGAGCGGATCAGGCCGCGGCTGACATAGGCGTAGAGCGTGGCCGGCGAGATCGCGAGCTCGGCGGCGGCTTCCCGGGCAGAGAGATAGAGCCCCTCGGAATTTTTCATGTTGATTTATGTAATCAAGATTGATCAACTTGTCGAGAGGCCCGACCTTTCCCTGGCGCAGTGCAAAGGAGATTGGGCCATGAACATCCACCTCACCAAAAGCCAGATCGGGCTCGACGGCGTTCCCGCGGCCGAAACCGTGCTGAGCCATGTCGATGGCGAGCGCGGCGAGCTAATCATCGCCGGCGAGCATATCGGCCGCTTGGCGAGCCAAACGAGCTTCGAGGGCGTCACCGCCCGGCTCTGGAACGGCGCCAGCCAGACCACGCTGAGCGAAGCCAATGTGCGGGCGAAGCTGGGCGCGGCACGCGAACGCGCCTTCGCGCGATTGCCGGACCTTTTGCCGGGGACAAGCGGCATGGGGATCGTCGACGGATTTCGCGCCGCCGTCGCCGGGCTTCGCGCGGAGGCTGGCCTCGAGCACGAGGCGACGATCGTCGGCGCGTTTCCGGTGATCGCGGGCGCGCTGGTCCGGCGTGCTAAGGGGCTCGGTCCGGTCGCGCCAGATCCGAGCGCAAGCCACGCCGCCGATACGCTGCGCATGCTGCATGGACGCGCGCCCGCGTCGCGAGAGGTCACCGCGCTCGACGCCTATCTCGTCACCGCCAGTGACCACGGCATGAATGCCTCGACCTTCACCGCGCGCGTGGTGGCCTCGACGCAGGCCGATCTGTTTGCCGCCGTCACCGCCGGCTACTGCGCGCTCACCGGTCCGCTGCATGGCGGCGCGCCCGAACCGGTGCTGGAGATGCTCGATGCGATCGGATCGCGCGAGCGTATCCAGCCCTGGGTGGATGCGGCGCTGGCACGCGGCGAGCGGATGATGGGTTTTGGTCACCGCGTCTATCGCGTGCGCGATCCCCGCGCCGACGTGCTCAAGACCGCCATCGAGGCGCTCGCCTCGGACGGCGCCGGCCTGCCCTTTGCCGGCGAGGTCGAAGCCTATATCCGCAGCGCCTTGCGCAAGAAGAATCCGGAGCGGCCGCTGGAGACGAACGTCGAGTTCTTCACCGCGATCCTGCTCGATGCGCTGGCAATTCCAAGGCAGGCGTTCACGCCGATCTTTGCGGTGGCACGGGCAGCCGGATGGACCGCGCATGCACGCGAGCAGCAGCGCACCGGGCGGTTGATCCGGCCGAGCTCGTCCTATGTCGGGGCGATGCCGGAATGAGGTGCAACGGCGGGAGGCCTTACGCCTCCCGCACCACGGTCTTCAGATAATTATACGCCTTGATGATCTCGATCAGGCGATCTTCCGTCGAGCGGTCGCCGCCGTTGGCGTCGGGGTGGTGCTGCTTGACCAGCGCCTTGTACGTGGACTTGACGTCGGCGAGCGTGGCGGAGGGGCCGAGGCCCATCACCTGGAGCGCCTTGCGCTCGGCGTTCATGATCTTGCGTGTCTCGGCCTTGGGCGCGGCCTGCGGGCCGGCGCGCCAGCCGGTGCGGCCGTTGAGCTCCTGGAACATGCTGAACGGATCGAACGCGCCGTCGATCTCGGCCTCCGCGCCCTTCTTGACGCCGCCATTGGCGCCCATCTTCCAGGTCGGACGGTGGCCGGTCAGCGCATCCTTCTGGTAGCGCGCGACCGCGTCGGCATTCATGCCGGAGAAGAAATTGTAGTTCTGGTTGTACTCGCGCACGTGGTTCAGGCAGAAGTGCCAGTACTCACGCTGGTTGTCGCGACCCTTGGGCGCACGATGCGCGCCCTTGTTCTGACACCCGGTCCATTCGCAGTTGGCCACGGTGTCGCGCGGCTTCGCCTCCGGCTTGCCCTTGTTCGGCTTGACGCGGATGGAGTCGAAGAATTTGGATGAATCGATCGGCATGACCAACTTTGACTACGCAATGCAAAAACCTTCAAGTCTTGACATTGCAATTAGCGCACAACCCCGGCAATTGACGGAGTGCGGCCGCGCAGATTAATGGGCAAACATGGCTACCAAAGACACTATCAGCAACAAGTTGCAGGAAGCTTTCACGCCGGAAAGCCTGCAGGTCGTCGACGAGTCACATTTGCATGAGGGCCACGCTGGCCATCGGCCGAGCGGCGAGACGCACTTCCGTGTCTATATCGTGTCTCAGGCCTTCAAAGGGAAGAGCCGGGTCGACCGCCACCGCATGATAAATTCGGCGCTGGCGGCGGAACTCTCCGGCAGCGTGCACGCGCTGGCGATCCACGCGCAGGCGCCGGGGGAAGGCGGGACTTAAGCTCCGCCGTGCTGCATCAGAACGACGTCCCTGCCCGCCTCGGCTTAGCCTCCTCCAGCTCCGCGTCGCGCGGCACCGGTGAAATACGGAGCGCGGTGATGCGGTTGCGCTCGCGGCGGAGCACGCGGAAGCGGAAGCCGTGGAAGGTGAAGCTCTGGCCGCGATCCGGGATGGACCGCGCCTCGTGAATGACGAGGCCGGCAACCGTGGTCGCCTCTTCGTCGGGGAGGTGCCAGTCCATGGCGCGGTTGAGATCGCGGATCGGCACCGAGCCGTCGACCACCACCGAGCCGTCCGGCTGGGCGCGCACGCCCGCGACCACGACGTCGTGCTCGTCGGAGATGTCGCCGACGATCTCTTCCAGAATGTCTTCCAGCGTCACGAGACCTTCAACTTCGCCGTACTCGTCGACAACCAGCGCGAAGTGGGTCTTGCGGCGGCGGAACGCCTTGAGCTGCTCGGACACGGGCCGCATCTCCGGCACGAACCATGGCGGCAGCGCGATGGTGGAGACGTCGATGCGCGAGGTGTCGCCGTCGGCGGCACGGATCGCGCGCAACAGATCCTTGGCGTGCAGCACGCCGATGATGTTTTCCGGCTTCTCGCGCCAGAGCGGGATGCGGGTGTATTCGGTCGCCAGCACCTCGCGCACCAGTTCCTCTGGCGGCAGGTCGGCGTTGATCATCATCATCTCGGTGCGATGGATCATGACGTCGGAGACCTGAAGCTCGCGCAGGTCGAGCAGACCGCCGAGCATGTCGCGGTCCTGCTTCTCGACCTTGCCCTCGTGATGCAGCAGGTCGACCGCGCCGCGCAGGCGTTCGGTCGGCGACAGGATCGCCTGGTGCTCGCCGGCCAGGCCAAACAGGCGCATCAACAGGCGCACGATGACTTCCACGATTCTGAGCAGCGGCCCCAGCACGTACATCGTCATCCGCATCGGGCGCGCCACCGCAAGGGCCATGCGGTCGGGCGCGTTGATGGCGATGGTCTTGGGCAGCACCTCCGCGAAGATGACGACGAGGGCCGTCATCAGGCCGGTGGCGTAGAGCACGCCGACATCGCCGAACCACGCGGTGAAGATGCTGGTGGCCAGGGCGGATGCGCTGATATTGGCGATGTTGTTGCCGAGCAGCAGCGCGCCGATCAAGCGCTCGCGCATGTCGAGCAGCTGCGAGACCACGTCGGCGTCGCGATTACCCTGCTTGGAGAGCCGCAGCATGCTGGCGCGCGAGGCGCCGGTCAGCGCGGTCTCGCTCGCGGCGAAGAAGCCGGAGACGAGCAGGCAGAGAATGACGATGGTGAATCCGAGCCAATCCATGAACCACTCGAGTTTCTAGTTTTGACGCGTTTTCTTGACGCGAACCGGCACCCACTTCGCTCGAAAACGCTTTAGAGCCGCGTCATCACGCCTTGAGGGCGAGCTTCTCTTTCAGGAAATCGCGCACCGGCGCCGGCTCGACATCCTTCGCGATGACGGCCCGCCCCACAGCCTCCAGCAGGATGAAGGTGAGCTTGCCGCGCTTGACCTTCTTGTCCTGCGCCATCAGGGCCATCAGCGCGTCGGCATCGGCAAGCCCCTCCTGCGCGAAGCCCGCGATATCCTGCAAGCGCGTCGGCAGGCCCGCTTCGATGAGGTGGCGCTCGACGCGCGCCGCATCGGTATCGCTGATCATGCCGAGCTTCGCCGAGAATTGCGTTGCCAAGGTCACGCCGATCGCAACGCCTTCGCCGTGGAAAAGACGGTCGGAGAAACCGGTCGCGGCTTCCAGCGCGTGACCAAAGGTGTGGCCGAGATTGAGCAGCGCGCGCTCGCCGGTCTCGCGCTCGTCGCGCGAGACAACGCCCGCCTTGGCGCGGCAGGAGGTTGCAATCGCATGCTCGCGGGCCGCGCCGCCCTTGAAGATGTCGGAATGGTTCTTCTCGAGCCAGTTGAAGAAGGCCTCGTCGCCGAGCACGCCGTATTTGGCGACCTCGGCATAGCCGGCGCGGAATTGCCGCGGCGACAGTGTGTCGAGCACGGCGGTGTCGGCGATGACAAGCACCGGCTGGTGAAAGGCGCCGAGCAGGTTCTTGCCCTGCGGCGAGTTGATACCGGTCTTGCCGCCGACGGAGGAATCGACCTGTGCCAGGAGCGAGGTCGGCACCTGCACGAAATCGACGCCGCGGCGCAGGATCGCGGCGGCAAAGCCGGCGAGATCGCCGACCACGCCGCCCCCGAGCGCGATGACGAGATCGTTGCGCTCGATCTTTGCGGCGATCAGGGCTTCGCTGACCTTTTCCAGGCCCGCATAGGTCTTGGAGATCTCGCCTTCCTCGACGACGATTCGCGAGGTCGGAATACCCGCCTCTGCGAGCGAGGCCTCGGCGGGTTCGAGCCAGTATTTTGCGACGGTGCGATCGGTCACAACAGCGGTTCGCACGCCGGGACGTAAAGCTGCGATCCGTTCGCCGAGCGAGGCCAGCACGCCGCGGCCGATGACGATGTCATAGGCGCGATTCTCCAGCGCGACCTCGACGTTGACCGGATCGGAATGTTTCAAGGGCGCGGTCATCGTACAGCACTCGCGACGTCGGCTGGTGGCGGGGACGCCTGTTCGCCGCAGAGATGGGCGCGCAGCGTCTCGATGGTCTCCTCGACGATTCTGTCATGCGGCACGTCGCGCGAGGCGATGGTGAGGTCGGCATTGCCGTAGACCGGCTCGCGCTCGGTGAGCAGGCGCGTCACGGTTCCTTCGGGATCGGCGGTCTGGAGCAGCGGACGGTCGGCGCGGCGGCGGACGCGGCGCATGATGACGTCATGGTCCGCCTTGAGCCAGATCGAGATCGCCTTGGTCGCAATGCGCGCGCGCGTGTCCTCACGCATGAAGGCGCCGCCGCCGGTCGCCAGCACGAGGGGGCCGCCATCCAGAAGGCGCGCGATCACCCGGGCCTCGCCGTCGCGGAAATGCGGCTCGCCGTGGCGCTCGAATATCTCAGGTATGGTCATGCCGGCCGCCGCCTCGATTTCGGTGTCGGCATCGATGAAGGGCAGCTTGAGCCTGAGAGCCATGCGGCGGCCGATGGTGGATTTGCCCACCCCCATCATGCCGACGAGCACGATCGAGCGCGCGCCCAGCGCCGACAGGATGTCGGCCTCGGGCGAAGCTTGGATCGGCAACGCGGCGTCAGACATGGGTCTCGCTCGAATGGATCTCGCTCGATTTGCCGCCAAAGACGGCACGCTTTGGCCACCTATACGACCCCGCGGGGGGCCTCGCCAGAGGACTCTTGCCACGAAACGGCGAACATGTTGGATGATTTCATTGATTAATTTGCCCGTCTGGACCCCAACGCGATGCCCAGCCTGTTCCGCTTCCTGACGGTCGTCGCCGTGATCGCCGGCATCGTCTATGGCGTGGTGTTCGCGCTGGCGAACTTCGTCAATCCCAAGCCGCGGGAAATGACGGTGACGATCCCGCCGGACAAGTTTCTCAAGAAATAGGAGCTAGGCTGCCGGGCATGCGTGCCAAATCTTCCGCAAACAAGCCCTTAGATGCCAAGCTCACCGGCCTGTTCCTCGACATGCTCGCGGCGGAACAGGGCGCCGGCCCCAATACGCTCGATGCCTACCGCCGCGACCTCACCGATTTCTCGGAATTTCTGGTCCGCGTCGGCCATACATTTGCGGACGCCGAGACGCAGACGCTGCGCGACTATCTCGCCGATCTCGACACGCGCGGCTTCAAATCCACCAGCGTCGCGCGGCGGCTGTCGGCGATGCGGCATCTCTACCGCTTCCTTCTGAACGAACGGATCAGAACCGACGATCCCGCGGCGATCCTATCCGGCCCCAAGCGCGGCCGCGGCCTGCCAAAGGTGCTGTCGATCGCGGATGTCGACCGCATGCTGCGCCGCGCCAAGGAATTGAGCGAGGCGGAAGATGCCTCGCCCTCGAAACGGCTGCGCGCTCTGAGACTCTATTGCCTGCTCGAGGTGCTCTACGCCACGGGCTTGCGCGTGTCCGAGCTGATGGCGCTGCCGCGCACGGCCGCCAAGCGCGACGCCCGCATGATCGTGGTGCGGGGCAAGGGCAACAAGGAACGGCTGGTACCGCTCAACGAGGTCTCACGGCAGGCGATGGCCGATTATCTCGCGGCGACGGAGGCCGCCAAGGAAAACAACAAGACCGACAAGAAGAACGGCCTCGCCGCCTCGAAATGGCTATTCCCCTCATTCGGCGAGAGCGGACATCTGACGCGGCAGCATTTTGCCCGCGATCTGAAAGAGCTCGCGGTCGCCTCGGGCCTCCAGGCCCGGCTGGTCTCCCCGCACGTGCTGCGCCACGCGTTTGCCAGCCACTTGCTTCACAACGGCGCCGATTTGCGCATCGTGCAGACGCTGCTCGGCCACACCGACATCTCGACGACCCAGATCTACACCCATGTGGTCGAGGAGCGGCTGAAGAGCCTGGTGCGCGACCTACATCCGCTGGCGGAAAAGTAGAGCGGCACGTAGCCAAGCTACAGACCAACCCCGAAACCGCCTTGACTTCGGCCACATCTCCGCAGAAAGAGCCGGGGCCTCACGATGATTGGCCTGCGCTCGTTACGAGCACACAAGCCAACTCATTGAAGAACCTACACTTCTTTCCGCGACATCGAATCCGCTTCGCCGCCTCGCCCCGTCCTCCCTATATTGAGTTGATGCCAGACCAGATGCGCAGCTATCTCGATTTCGAAAAGCCCGTCGCCGAGCTCGACTCGAAGCTCGACGAGCTGCGGACGCTCGCGGCCTCCGGCACCGATATTTCTGACGAGATCGGGCGGATCGAGGACAAGGCGGCGCAGGCGCTGGCCGACCTCTATACGAACCTGACGCCGTGGCAGAAGACGCTGGTCGCGCGGCATCCGCAGCGGCCGCATTTCAACGACTTCATCAAGGGCCTGATCACCGAGTTCACCCCGCTCGCCGGCGACCGCAAGTTCGGCGAGGACGAGGCGCTGGTTGCCGGCTTCGGCCGCTTCCGCGGTGAGCCGGTCTGCGTGATGGGCCAGGAAAAGGGCGATTCGACCGAGAGCCGCATCAAGCACAATTTCGGCATGGCGCGGCCCGAGGGCTATCGCAAATGCGTGCGGCTGATGGAGATGGCCGAGCGGTTTGGCCTGCCGGTGTTGTCGCTCGCCGATTCCGCCGGCGCCTATCCCGGCATCGGCGCGGAAGAGCGGGGTCAGGCCGAGGCAATCGCGCGCTCGACCGATGCCTGCCTGGCGCTGACCGTGCCGAACGTCGCCATCATCACCGGCGAGGGCATGTCGGGCGGCGCCATCGCGATCACCACCGCCAACAAGGTGCTGATGCTGGAGCACGCGATCTACAGCGTGATTTCGCCGGAAGCGGCGTCCTCGATCCTCTGGCGCGACGGCACCAAGGCGCAGGAAGCCGCCAACAACATGAAGATCACCGCCCAGGACATGCTCCGTTTCGGGGTGATCGACAGCATCTTGAAGGAGCCGGTCGGCGGCGCCCATCGCGACCCCGCCGCCATGATCGCCACCACGGGCGACGCCATCGCCAAGGCTTTTGACGAGCTCCGCGGCCTCGACGGCGATGCCATCCGCAAGCACCGGCGGCAGAAATTCCTCGATATCGGCCGGAAACTGGCCTGATTCGGGCGATTTTGGACCAGCAATACGCGATTTGCCCAGCTCGTCGTCCTGGCGAAAGCCAGGACCCATACCGCGGAATCTCTCGATTTGGGACGCTGGGCGTACCGAACGCATCTTCGCCAAACTACGCCTTGGGGTAATGGGTCCTGGCTTTCGCCAGGACGACGCCGAGTTTGGTACCCGGGTAACCCCGCGTTAACCCTTTTTTTGCCCAAATCAGCGATCTCTGTCCGTATCGGGCCAAACGGCCCAAGTAAGGCCCAAAGTCGCGTCCATTCAGTCTTCGTTGACCATGCCACTGGGCCAACGGGCTCGTGATCCCCGCTCGGGTTGCGACGACATGCCCCAGAGGTTAGAATTTTAATCAATGGCTTCAGGGCATAGCGCTGGAGCGCGGTCTGAACAAACCCGCCACGGCGGGCCCGGATGTCCGGTCGGATCGTGCTTCGAGATCGGGGTTTGCGCGTCGCCCGGCACGGTGTGGGGTCCGTCTTGATTTCTCGTTCGCTTGCGCGCGCGTTTTTGGCTTCGGTTGCGCTCGCCGCCAGCATTTTGCTGGCCGGCTGCGACACCGACCAGGTTTCGCTCGCGACCAACGCCAAGGCCAACCAGCCGGTGCCGCCAAAGCTTCTCGCCGCGATGGTCGAGAAGGACATGGATTTGCAATCGCCGATCCTGGTGCGCCTGTTCAAGCAAGAGGCCGAGCTCGAGGTCTGGAAGCAGGCCCGCAACGGCCAGTTCGTGCTGCTCAAGACCTATCCGATCTGCCGCTGGTCGGGCGATCTCGGCCCGAAGGTGCGCGAGGGCGACCGCCAGGCGCCGGAGGGATTCTACTCGATCAATCCGGGCCAGATGAATCCGCAGTCGGCCTATTATCTCTCGTTCAACACGGGCTATCCGAACGCATTCGACAAGGCGCTCGGCCGCTCCGGCTCGCAGCTGATGGTGCATGGCGATTGCTCCTCGCGCGGCTGCTACGCGATGACGGACGAGCAAATCGCCGAGATCTATTCGCTCGGGCGCGAATCCTTCTTCGGCGGCCAGAAGGCGTTCCAGCTGCAGGCCTATCCGTTCAAGATGACGCCGGTGAACATGGCCAAGCACCGGAACAATCCGAACATGCCGTTCTGGAAGATGATCAAGGAAGGCTATGATCATTTCGAGGTGACGCGGCAGGAGCCGAAGGTCGATTTCTGCGAAAAGAAGTACGTCTTCGACGCGACCAAGGCGCCCGACGCCAAGCGCGATCCGGTGTTCGATGCCTCGGCAAAATGTCCGGCCTATGTGATCCCCGAGGACATCGTCAGCGCCGTGCGCGAGAAGGACCAGCGCGACCAGGCCGAGTACAACAAGCTGGTTTCGCGCGGCACGCCCGTGGCGCGTATGAACACCGGCATCGACGGCGGCATGAACAAGATCTTCGCCGCGAAGATTCCGGAAGGCTCGACCGGCCTGTCCGAGGGGGCCGAAGGCACCACGCTCCAGATGCTGGCGATGGCGAAAGCGCCGGGCACGATCCCTGGACACGTCAATCCGCCGAAGCCGAATCTCGACACGATCGCAGCCGCCCCGCAGGAAGAGCCGGTCGTCGCGGTCACCGCGCCCGCCGCCAGCACGCGGGTCGCCACCGCCGCTCCGGCCGAGAAATCGCAAGGCGGCGGCTTCTTCTCGAACCTCGGCCGCAAGATGGGCATGGGCACCGCCGATACGACGGCGACTACGCCTCCGCCGCAGGCCACCGCGTCCGTGGCCCCGGCCGCGACGTCCACAACAACAACGCCGCCCACCGCCGCATCCCGGCTGAAGGCCGCAGTAACCCGGTTCGTCCCGGGGCACGACACGTCAAAAGATGCGCCGAAGCCGACAGTAGCCGCCAAGCCCGCCGAGCCGACAAAGCCCGATACGCGCCTCGCGGCGACGCGCCCGGCGCTGAAGCCCTCAGTGAACGATGGTGCGGGTGAAGCGACGCAGATCATGGGCGCCGCGCCGGTGGTGTCGTCGAACTCGTTCGACAGCCGGTTTGGGGCGGTGAAGTAGGCGGCGCCGTTTTCTGAGTCAAAGCCGGCCACAACCGACGCGGGAATATGGACACCGCGACCTTCGGTTCAGCCTCTCCGGGTCACTTGCCTCAAACAATATCTTGCCTATGATATACATGTGCAGGCTTGATATCATGGAGGCAAGCGATGCAGGTTTCCAAATGGGGCAACAGCCTCGCTGTCCGATTACCCAAGGCGCTGGTGGACGAACTCGGCCTCAAGGAAGGCGATGAGCTCGACGTTGTCGCCGCTCGCAAGGGCGCGATCGAGGTCGAGACGAAAGAAGAGCGGCGCCGGCGCGCGATAGAGCGGCTCGCCTCCCTGAACTGGACGCTTCCTGCCGACTACAAGTTCGATCGCGACGAGGCCAACGAGCGTTGAAAGCGTTTTTCGATTCCAACATTCTCGTCTACACGGCAACGTCGGATCCAAGACGGCAGCAGGCTGCCGCTTGTCTGAGTGGTGGCGGTTATATCAGCGTTCAGGTGTTGAACGAGTTCGTCCACGTTGCCCGCCGGAAACTCCGCCAGGATTGGCCACTCATCGAATTGGCGCTTCAGCAGCTTCGCGTGTCCCTCGAGGACATCGCGCCGATCACTCTGGATACCCATCTCAGTGCTCTCGCGCTTGCACGAACTCACGGCTTCGCCTTCTACGACGCGCTGATCGTCGCCTCCGCCATCGAGGCCGGCTGTGACACGCTCTATAGCGAAGACATGCAGCATGGCCGCAGCATCGGCGGGCTCACCATCGTCAATCCGTTTGTCGGAAGCGCGCCGTGAACACGCGCGATCAAGCGATCTGACTGCAGCTGAACTCCCTACGGCGCCAGATATCGCAGCAGCTCCGGATTGCCCTTCACCTCGCCCGCCTTGCCCTGCAGCGCGACGCGGCCACGGTCCAGCACATAGGCGTAGTCGGCGACCCGCAGCGCGAGGTCGAGGTGCTGCTCGACGATGATGACGGCGATGTTTTTCGCCAGCTCGATCAGGCGTTCGGTGATCTCCTCGATGACGCCGATCCAGACGCCTTCGGTCGGCTCGTCCAGCAGCAGCAGTTTTGGATCGCCCAGCATGGCGCGGCCGATCGCGAGCATCTTGCGCTCGCCACCGGAGAGCGTGCCGGCGGGCTGGTCCAGGCGCTGGCCGAGTTTCGGGAAGATGGTCAGCACGTGGTCGACGACGTCGGCCTTCCTGCTCGCGAGCGAGCCGACGGCGAGATTGTCGCGCACCGACAGCCGCGCGAACACCGAATGCTCCTGCGGCACATAGCCGATGCCGGCGCGCACGCGCTCCTGGGTCGCGCGGCGGCTGATGTCGCGGCCGTCGAAGGCGACCTCGCCCTTCCACGCCGGCAGCTCGCCGACGATAGTCTTCATCAACGTGGTCTTGCCGGCGCCGTTACGGCCCAGCACGGCGACACCGCCGCGCCAGGGAATGCCGAGGTTGACATCGAACAGGACCTGGCTGCGGCCATAGCCGGCGTCGAGATGCTTGATGTCCAAAAATTCAGGCACGGCGCAGATAGATCTCCTGGACGGATTTGTTGGCCTGGATCTCGGACACCGTGCCGGACGCCAACACCTTGCCCTGGTCGAGCACGGTGAGACGGTCGCAGATGTCGCGAATGAAATCGAGATCGTGCTCGACGATGACGAGCGAGCAATGCTGCTTGATCGGCTGCAGCAATTCGCCGGTGACGCGGCGCTCCTCCAGGCTCATGCCGCCGGTCGGCTCGTCCAGCAGCAGAAGTTTCGGCTTGCCGGCAAGCGCCATCGCGATCTCCAGCCATTGCTGCTGGCCATGCGACAAGGCTGCTGCCGCGTCGAAGGCGCGATCGGCCAGACGGAATTGGGTGAGCATGGTCATGACCTGATCGTGCAGCGCGACGCGGGTGCGCGACAATAGGAGATCGAGCAGCGAGGACTGCGCCTGCAGCGCGAGCAGGATGTTGTCGTAGAGCGTCAGCGACGGCAGCACGCTGGTGATCTGGAATTTCAGGCTCATGCCGGCCCGCGCGCGCTCGGTCGGCGTGAACGCGGTGATGTCGGTGTTGACGAAGGAGACCTTGCCCAGCGTCGGCACTTCGGCCCCTGCAATGCACTTCATCAGCGTGCTCTTGCCGGAGCCGTTCGGGCCGATCAGGCCGTGAAACTCGTTCTCGCCGACGGTGAGCGCGGCGCCGTCGAGCGCGGTGAGCTTGCCGAAGATTTTTTTGATGCCCGCGGCTTCAAGGAGCGGCATTGCGCTTCTCCTTGGTCTCTCTGGGTTTCGCACCGAAGCTTCCGACGCGCTCACGCTCTCCCAGCACAAAACTGATCAGGCCGAGCGGCCGGAACAGAATCACGAGCAGGAGCAGCAATCCCAGAATGATCGGCCAGATATCGCGGTAATTGTCCGACAGCCAGAAACTGACGCCCTCGACGATGACAGCGCCGATGACGGCGCCGATCAGCGTGCCGGAGCCGCCGAACAGGACGTAGAGCACCACTTGCGTCGAGATCACGACGCCGACCATGTTGGGCCAGACGAAACCTTCGTGGAAGGCATAGAGGCTGCCGGCGAGCCCCGCGACGGCGCCGCCGATCGCGAAGATGATCGCCTTCAGGTGCTGCGCCTTGTAGCCGAAGAAGGCGATGCGCTGCTCGTTCTCGCGCAGCCCCGCGAGCGCCAAGCCGAATTGCGAGCGCACCAGGAAACGGCAGAGCAGATAGACGACGACGAGGATGCCGAGCACGAGATAATAGAAGGACGGCCCTTCCGAGAATTCGTAACCACCGAGCGTCATCGGCGCAATCGAGGGGATGCCGTTCTGGCCACCGAGATAGTACCAGCCGCGCGCCAGTCGGTCGGCGGCATAGGAGCCGGTGAGCGTGCCAAGCGAGACGAAGATCACGCTGGAGGGATGCCGTCCCAGCAGCAGGAAGCCACCGAGCAGCAACGCGAAGGTGAGGCCGATGATGGTGCCCGCCGGCAGCACCAGGAAGATGTTGGTGACGTCGAGGTCGCGCGCGAGCAGTGCGACGCCGTAGCCGGCCGAGCCGAAAAACAGCGCCTGGCCAAAGCTCATGATGCCGGCATAGCCCCAGACCAGATCGAACGACAGCGCGAACAGCGCGAGGATGATCACGCGCGTCGCGAACACCGTGAGATAGTCCTGCAGCAGCAGCGGCGCGAGCAGCGCCGCGACGAGCACGACGCCCTCCACGATCGGCAGGACTTGTTGTCCCGAAGCGGATTGCTTCGTGGGTCCATGCTCAGTCATTACGACGTCCGCCTCCCCGCCGATGTCGGCGGGGATCGCCTGTTTCACTGCGCCCATCGACTTCAGCATTCCGCCTTAACATTCCTTGGGATCGACGAGACCGTCGCTGCGTCCGACGATCTCGTAGTTCCCGCCCTTGGCGACCGCGGTGTACATCTTCATCTTGCAGTGCCGCTTGCCCGGCACCATCTCTGCGGGTCCGCCGGGACCTTCGGCGATCTTGGCGTGATCAAGCGCGGCGGCAACCGAGTCGCGATCGACCTTGCCGGCCTCCTTGACGGCCGCCTCCCACAGCTTGAGGCCGCGATAGGTGCCGGTGGCGGCGCTGCCGGCGGCGAACAGGAAGTTGCCCGGGAAATCCTTCTCATACGCCGCCTGGATTTTTGCGTTGAACGCATCCTCCTTGGTCAGCACCTTGAAATAATCGAGACAGCTTGCGAGCCCCTCGATCTCGGCGGCCTGATTGATGTTGAGCGTGTTCTCGTCATAGTAGACGCAGGCCAGACGCCCGCCGTTCTTGAGGAAGCCCGCTTCATAGAGCTGCTTGAAGAACGGGCCGACGCCCGGCGGAATGACGGTGTTGAAGACGACGTCGACCTTGTTGGAGATGATGCGGTTGACGGTCGAGGAGAAGTCGACCTGGTCGAGCGGATAGTATTCCTCGAACACGACCTCGCCGCCGTTCGCCTCGATCACCTTGCGGGCGTAGACATTGAGCGTGTGCGGCCAGACATAATTGGCGCTCGGCAGCGCGAATTTCTTGCCGCCGTTCTTGATCAGCCAGGGGATGAATTCGTCGCATTGCTGCGCCGGCGTCGGTCCGGTGCAGAACAGGTAGGGCGTGCACTCCTTGCCTTCGTAGAGCTGCGGATAGATGTAGAGCGTCTTGCCGCGCGCCACGATCGGGTCCTTGATCGCGTTGCGCATCGACGAGGTGATGCCGCCCAGCACCATGTCAACCTTGTCGCGCTGGATAAGCTTTCGCACGTTGCCGACGGCGACGGATTCATTCGAGGCGGTGTCTTCGATGTAAAGCTCGAGCGGACGGCCGAGCAGGCCGCCGGCATCGTTCATCTGCTTGATCAGCATCTTGGCAACGTTGGCGTCCGCCGTGCCGGCATAGGCGATCGGGCCGGTGAGATCGGTGGCGATACCGACCTTGATCGGGCCTTCGGCCGCATTGGCCCAGCCGGCCGGGATCACCCAGCTGCCGACGCCGGTTGCGACCGCACCGGACGCAAAGGCGAAATTGGATAGAAAGCGGCGGCGTGAGAGCTGACGATCGAACATGTGACTAAACCCCTTTTCCAGCGATGAGGCCCTGCGGGCGAAATTTGATGAAGACAATGGCGAGAACGAAGACGAGGACGTCGGCGACGACGGGCGCCATCACCCAGGGCAGTGCAGCACTCAGCGTGCCGATGACGCCGGCACCCGCGACCGGGCCGATGAAGGAGCCGACACCGCCGACCATGACCGCGACAAAACCCTGGATCAGGAAGCGCAGGCCGAGATCGGCGTACAGGCTGAACACCGGCACGATCAGTGCGCCGGCAAGGCCAGCGAGCGCGGAGCCAAATGCAAAGGTGGCGCCGTACATCAAGGGCGTGGAAATGCCGGACGCGCGCGCCAGCGACGGGTTTTCCAGCGTGGCGCGCATGCGCAGGCCGAAGCTCGTGCGCGACAGCAGGAGATAGCAGCCCACCATCACCAGCAGGGTGATGACGATGATGGTGAAGCGCCAGGCCGAGATGTGCATGGCGCCGATGTCGATCGAGCCGCCGATCGGTTCGGGCACGGTGAGATAGAAGCCGCCGATCAAGCCACGCACGGATTCGCGGATGATGAGGCCGAGCGCATAGGTGCCGAGCATGGCCACGATCGGTGCTGCGTAGAAACGGCGGATGATCAGCGCCTCCAGCACGAAGCCGAGCGCACCGACCACGAAGGGCGCCGCCACCATGCCGGTCCAGATCGGCAGGCCCTTGGCGTGGGCGAGATAGGTGATGTAGGCCCCGAGCAGGACGAACTCGCCTTGCGCGAAGTTGAAGATGCCCATCATGCTGGCGATGATCCCGAGTCCCAGCACGATCAGGACGATGATCGCGCCAAAGCTCAGGATCTCGAACGCCGCGACGAACGCGTTAGCCATGCGTGGGATTCTTGTTTTGACGCGTTTTCTTGACGCGAACCGGGATCCACTTCGCTCGAAAACGCTTTGTTCCGTCCGTCTTCATCAAAACCTCGCTCACATCTTCTTCCAGTCGCCGACCTGCTCGAAGGCGTGAGCGGCGCGGTAGATGGTGGATTCCTCGAACATGCGGCCGACCAGCATCAAGCCGACCGGCAGGCCGTCGACCATGCCGCAGGGCAGCGACATCGCGGGATGATGGGTAATGTCGAACGGCGCGGTGTTGGAGATCATCTCCAGCGCACGGGCGACATAGTCCTCCCGGCTGGCATTGGGCTCCGGCAGCTTCGTCGCCTTCATCGGCGTGGTCGGCAGCAGCAGCAAATCGTATTCCCCGAACGCCTTGTCATAGGCCGCGGTCAGGCGCCGGGAGACGTTGAGCGCCTTGCCGTAGTAGCGGGGACCGAAATTGTTGTTGATGTAGGTGCCGAGCAGCAGGAACAGCTTTGTGGTCTCGGACAACGAGTCCGCCTGGCGCCGCCAGCCGCGGTGGAAATCCATCAGCGAGGTCGAGTACAGGTCGGACCGGCTGAGGCCATAGCCGTCGCCATACATCATGGTCTGGGTCATGCCCTCGGTGCCGATCGGCGTCCAGATCGCCGGGCCCATGAGGTGCATCGGGATCGAGACGGTCTCGACCGTTGCACCCAGATCCTTGAAACGCTTGGCGGCCTCGCGCACGCTTTCGTTGACGGCGCTCTCGGCGTTCGCCTGCTCGAAGCCTTCCTTGAGGATGCCGATCTTCATGCCCTTCACACCCTGGCCGAGCGCCTTGGTGTAGTCCTCGACCTTCGGTGCTTTGATGCGGGGATCGTAGCCGTCGTCGCCGGCGAGCACTTCGAGCAACAGCGCGTTGTCGGCGACCGTCGCCGTCATCGGACCGGTGTGATCGACAAAAATCTCGATGGGCATGATGCCGGTGTAGGGCACGAGGCCCCAGGTGGGCTTCATGCCGTAGGTGCCGCAGAACGAGGATGGCATCCGGATCGAGCCGCCCTGGTCGCCGCCGATCGCCATGTCGACCTCGCCAAGCGCGACGACGACGCCTGAGCCCGAGGACGAGCCGCCGGCCGAATAACCCATCTTGTGCGGATTGTGCACGGCACCGACCGCATTGGTGTGGCTGCCGCCGGACATGCAGAAGGATTCGCAATGCACTTTTCCGGCGATCTCGGCACCGGCATCGAGCATGCGTGTGACGATGGTGGCGTCGAAATCGGGCACATAGCCCTCCAGCGTCGCCGAGCCGTTCATCATGGGAACGCCGGCGAGCATGATGTTGTCCTTCAGCGCGACGGTCTTGCCCTTGAGCTTGCCGGAGCCAGCGCCCTTCACGGTCGACTTGCGATACCAGGCATTGCGCGGGTTCTCTTCCGCCGACGGCCGGTAGCCCGGCGTGCGCGGATATTTGACCTCGGGCACTTCATCCGGCATCGCACCGACCAGATTGTAGGCCTCGATCGAGCCTTGCATCAGGCCGCGGAACGAGGCCACGTCTTCATCGGTCAGCGCGAGGCCGCATTGCTCGGCGACGCTGCGAAGTTGGGCTGGCGTGGGAAGGGCAACTGTCACGGCGCTCTCCTTGAGGCTTCTTGGTCCCTGGCATCGGAGCCTCATGGACGCGCCTGCAGGGCGCGGGCCAGTCGGCTTCACGTCGATATTACAGACGGAAATATTTTCCTTTTCAAGTATTATTTTGGATTCGAGCGTGTGCGGATCGCCGCGCCGGTATCAGACCGGTTTAATCAGCTTGAAATCGAGACCATCTGCCCCGGCGAGATACATTTGCATCCGGGTGTGACCGTTCCTGACGGTGACGGGGCCACGCGCGCCGCCATAGACGATGTTGCGGCCAGCCGCGAGCATAGGCCCCATCGCCAACGTGCCCGCCTTGTTCGCCACGGCTTCGAGGAAGCGCAGTCCCTCATAGCTGGATTGACCGAGCGAGCCGATCGGGGGGCCGTTCGGTCCGAACATCGCGCGATAGCGGCTCTGGAAGTCGTCGTTGGCCCGCGATCCGATGCCGGGGAAATAGCCGGAGGCGCAGAACAGATTTTCGCTGTTGTCGGCGCCGATGCCGAGCAGCACGGTCTCGTCCATCGCCCCGGCGAGCCGCAGCGTCGTGGCACCAAGACCGCATTCGCCGAACGCGCGATTGAACGTGATGCTGTCGGTGCCGATCAACGAGATGAGAACGGCGTCCGGCCGCGCTGCGCGGATGCGCTCCAGATGGGGCTCGTGGTTATCTTCGCCGAGGGGAACGAACTCTTCGCCGACGACGTGGCCGCCGGCCTCCTTGATGTAGCGCTTCACCGCGCGGTGCGATTGCCAGGGCCAGACATAGTCGCTGCCGATCAGGTACCAGCGCGCCGCCTTCTTGACGTCGGCAAGCCAGTGGATCGACGGGCGGCTCTGCCAGCGCGGCGTCTCGCCGATCGCCATGACGCCCGGCGTCTGCTCGCCGCCCTCGTAGACGGGTGTGTAGATATAGGGGATGCGGTGGCGGGTGGTGACCTTGCGCAGCGCCATGCGCACCGCGCTGGTATGCAGTCCCACGATGAGGTCTATCTCATCGGAAGCGATCGCCTGCTCGGCACGGCTCAAAATCTCGTCGAGCGGACCGCCGGCGTCATAGATCGAAAGCTCGATTTCGCGTCCGAGAATGCCGCCGCGCTTGTTGATCTCGGCGACGGCGAGCTGCGCACTGCTTGTCGCGCACGGCCCCCAAACACCGGGCGAGCCGGTGCAGCAAATGAAGCCCCCGATGCGGAGCTTGTTGTGTGCGCCGCGGCGCTTCATGAAATGCGCGTCCGCCGGCGACAGGCCGAAATCCGCTGCCGCCGACGACAGATTCCTGAACAGCAAAGACGGCGGCATCGCCGGACCGTCGTGAGCCGGGAAGTTTACCGTCGCGCGCACGCCAACTCCTGTCTGGCACCAGACCTGAAAGCACATTGAGCAGGCGGCCGCGGCTTCCGCCCTTTTGTTAGGCAATCATCCTATTTTGAAAATATTGAATATTCAAGAATTGAAGTGCATATAGATGCAGCATTGATTGCAAGACATTCACTCATTTGGGTCAAGACGAAGTCTTAGCCGTGGCAAAACCGAACACCCCGATCACCGAACACCTCGCTTATTTGCTCGCGCAAGCCAACCGGGAGATCAACCGGCAGCTGGAACTGCGGTTGAGCAAGGAGGGCGTGCCCGTCGAGCAATGGCGCATCCTCAAGGTTCTCTCCGATGGTAGCGGCCATTCGATGGGCGAGCTCGCGGATGCCGTGCTGCTCAACCATCCGACGCTGACCAAGATGATCGACCGCATGGTCTCGGACACGCTGGTCTATCGCGTGCAGGATCCGAACGACCGCCGCAAGGTTTTGATGTTCATCTCCGACCGCGGCAAGGTGCTGAGCAAGAAGCTCAACTCGCTCGCGGTGGACCAGGAGGAGCACATCCTGGAGAGCTACGGCGACAAGTCGACGAGCGAGTTGAAGCGGCTGCTGGAGAGCTTGATCGACAGTTCGAATTGAGCGACTGCCGGCTCATCCAACCGCGGTCGTCGGCAGCGCCGCTACGCAATTTTCATTGCCGGAACAAAATCTGGAACGGCGGGTTAATTTCCGCTCGTTCCATCGAGCCCTGTTCGAGTCCGATTTGAGCAACGGCCGGGTCGCGAATGTCATCCACAGTGCTGATTGTTGAAGACGAAATCTTCGTCGCGACCGACATCGCTCGGATTATCGAAGATGCGGGCTATCACGTCGCCGCGATCGCGGCGGATCGGGAACAAGCCCTCGAAGCCGGGCCAAAGGCGCAAATCGCCCTGGTGGATGTCAATCTGCGCGACGGCCCGACCGGACCGCAGATCGCCTTGGATCTCTCGCGGAAGTACGGGATCAAGATCTTCTACGTCACGGCAAATCCCACGCAAATCTTGCCCAAGGCAGAGACCGCGATCGGCTTTATCCGCAAGCCGTTCAGCGATGACGCGATCCTGACCGCCATCCATCACGCATCGGGCAACATGGATCGTTGCAGCTGTCCGGAAGTCACGCTGTTTCAGGCGGCGGGCGGCTCATCGAATTCTTTGGGATAGTGACCACAACCTGCAGGCCACCCGGATTCCAGGAGTTGGAAATCCTTCCACCCAGTTGATTTGAAATACTGAGATCGATCAGCTTCGAACCAAATCCTTCCACGTTCGGGACACGCTCTATCTTCGGACCGCCGCTCTCGCCCCATTCGATGATGATGTCATGGGGCGATTCGCCGATCGCGATGGCGACGCATCCTTCGTGGGTCGAGAGCGCGCCGTACTTTGCGGCGTTGGTCGCCAGCTCGTGAAAAATCAGGGCCAGCGGCGTCGCAGAGCGGTCGTCAATGCGAAAATCCTCACCCGAGATGCGCACGCGTCGTGTCTCCGATTGATAGGCCGACAGGAGCTTTTCCAACAGACCCTTGAGCGTCGCCTGCGTTGCGGCTGGCCGAGATCGGGCGCTGTGAGGGCGCACGAAATCGTGGGCTTGTCCGAGCGACATGATGCGCGCGCGAAGCTCGTTCGCGAGGTCCTTGAGCTGGGGATGCCTGCGTGTCGACAGGCCTATCAGCCCATTGATGACCGAGAAGATGTTCTTGATGCGATGGCTTAGCTCCTGGCTCACCATTTCCCGCTGCTCCATCAGCAGCTTTTGGTCGTGGATGTCGGTGCAGGTTCCGAACCAGCGGGTGATGTGACCCTCGGCATCGCGGATCGGCAGCGCCCGCCCGAGGGTCCACCGATATTTACCCTCGGCGTCTCGCAAACGGTATTCGACCTCGTAAGGCTCGCCCGTTCTCAGTGAATGCCGCCACCGCTCCCAGGCCCTGTCCTGATCGTCCGGGTGGAACATGCCGTTCCAGCCCTCACCGTCGGTGGAGCCCTCGGGAACGCCCGTGAATTCGTACCACCTCGCATTGTAGTAATCGTGGTGCCCGTCGGGCAGCGTCGACCACACCATCTGGGGCATCGTGTCGGCGAGGATGCGAAACTTCTGCTCGGTCTCCGACAGCGCCTGCTTTGCAACTGCCTCATTTGTTTGCTGAAGCTTCGTCGACTTGCGAGATCCCAGGGCGGCCATCACCTGCGAGGCCATGACGCGGAGACCCTGCTGCTGCAGCGGCGTCAGGCCCTCCCTTGGAATACGATCGATGACGCAGAGCGAGCCGAGGGGAAATCCCTCATCGGTTACGAGTGGGGCCCCTGCGTAAAACCTGATGAACGGCTCTCCCGTCACCAGAGGATTGTCGGCGAACCGCGCATCCCTGGTCGCATCCGAAACGACCATGAGATCGGACCCCAGCATGGCATGCGCGCAGAATGACGTTTCACGGGGAGTTTCGCTGACGTCGAGGCCCTGCTTCCCCAGGAAGCGCTGCGTCGCGTCGCCCACGATGCTCACCAGGCAGATCGGCGTTTCACAGAGAGCGGCAGTGAACGCCGTGAGTTCGTCGAACCCCCCGTCATCCGAAAAATCCGCAAGTTCATGCGCTTCGAGGATCGCCGACCGGGACCGCGGCGGAGGGTCCAAGGATGTCATGAAGCAGTCTTCAGCGCGGCGCTACGGGATGCATCATCCCGCGCAATCAAGCCCGTCACCTGACCTGTGGAGGCATCATCACGTCGAGCCATCCCTACCCGCATCTCGCATGTCTGAACTTGGTCCGGACCAACACCCACCGCGTCTTTTGCGCGATGCAGTCCAAAGCGCGCCGCGCAAAACTTACCAAAGCGCCCGCGCAAAACTTACGATGTCTACAACACCGTTCGCCGCATACGGTTCCGGGCCGGCCCACGACTCGCTGCTACCGGCCCAGGCGATCAGCGCTTTACGAGCTGTCGTCTGGACCCGTCGACTTGAATGCGAGGCTTACGCATACCGCCCGTGACAGTGCTTGTACTTCTTGCCTGAGCCGCACGGACAGTCCTCGTTGCGGCCAATCTTGCCCCAGGATGCGGGGTTCTTCGGATCGCGAAGCGCCGCGTCGGTGGCTTGCGGGGCGAGCGAGACGTTGGCGATGGCCATCTCGTCCTCGCCGGTGTTCGGGTCGAACTTGTGCGCTTCCATCGGTGGCAGCATCGGGGCTTCCTGCTCCGGCGGGACGATCTCGACCCGCATCAGCTGCGCGGTGACGGCCTCGCGCAGATGCGCGCTCATCTCCTGGAAGAGGTTGAAAGCCTCGGTCTTGTACTCCTGCAGCGGATCGCGCTGGCCGTAACCGCGCAGGCCGATGACCTGGCGCAGATGGTCGAGCATGATCAAATGCTCGCGCCAGAGATGGTCGAGCGTCTGGAGCAGAATGGTCTTCTCGACGTAACGCATCACGTCGGGACCCCATTGCCCGACCTTGGCCGCCATGTGCTCGTCGGCGCGGGTCTCGATGCGGTTGAGCAGTTCCTCGTCGGCGATGCCCTCTTCCTTGGCCCAGTCGTCGACCGGCAGGTCGAGATCGAGCACGCGCTTCAGCTCTTCCTTCAGGCCCGCGACGTCCCACTGCTCGGCATAGGCATGTTCGGGCACGTGCTTGGCGACGAGATCGTCGATGAAGGCGTGGCGCATGTCGGTAACGGTCTCGGCGACGCTGTCGTCCTTCATCAAATCGACGCGCTGGTCGAAGATCACCTTGCGCTGGTCGTTCTGGACGTTGTCGAACTTGAGCAAATTCTTGCGGATGTCGAAGTTGCGCGCCTCGACCTTCTGCTGTGCCTTCTCCAGCGCCTTGTTGATCCAGGGATGGATGATGGCCTCGCCCTCTTGCAGGCCGAGACGCTGCAGCATGCTGTCGAGGCGGTCCGAGCCGAAGATGCGCATCAGATCGTCTTCCAGCGACAGGAAGAATTTCGAGCGGCCGGGGTCGCCCTGACGGCCGGAACGGCCGCGGAGCTGGTTGTCGATGCGCCGGGATTCGTGGCGCTCGGAGCCCATGATGTAGAGGCCGCCGGGCTTCTTCACGGTCTTGGCGGGCTTCGAACCCTTTGCCGGCTCGATCTCGACCTCTTCCTCGGCCTTCAGCACGATGTCGCGGAAGTGCTCGATGTCGGCCTTGATCTGCTCGATCTTCTTGGCCTTCTCTGCCTCGTCCTCGATGCCCCCAGTCTCCTGCTGGATGCGCATCTCCAGCGAGCCGCCGAGCTTGATGTCGGTGCCGCGGCCGGCCATGTTCGTCGCGATCGTGATCGCGCCGGGCACGCCGGCTTCCGCGACGATGTAGGCCTCCTGTTCGTGAAAGCGCGCGTTCAGCACCGCGAACAGTTTTGCCGGCTTGCCGGCGCGGGCCGCGGCGTACAGCTTCTGCATCGAATTTTCGTTGCCGAAATCGATCTGCCGGTAGCCGTGCTTCTTCAGATATTCGGCGATCACTTCCGACTTTTCGATCGAGGCAGTGCCGACCAGCACCGGCTGCAGTCGCGCGTTGGCGCGCTCGATCTCGGCCAGGATCGCGGCGTATTTCTCGTTCTGGGTGCGATAGACCTCGTCGTCCTCGTCCAGACGAGCGACCGACAGATTGGTCGGGATTTCCACGACCTCGAGCTTGTAGATGTCGAACAATTCGTCGGCTTCGGTCAGCGCCGTGCCGGTCATGCCGGCGAGCTTTTCGTACATCCGGAAATAGTTCTGGAAGGTGATCGAGGCCAGCGTCTGGTTTTCCGGCTGGACCTGGACGTGCTCCTTGGCTTCCAGCGCCTGGTGCAGGCCCTCGGAATAACGCCGTCCGGCCATCATGCGTCCGGTGAACTCGTCGATGATGACGACCTCGTCGTCGCGGACGATGTAGTCCTTGTCGCGGGTGAACAGCGTGTGGGCGCGCAGCGCCTGGTTGATGTGATGCACGATCGAGACGTTCTCGACGTCGTAGAGCGATTCGCCCTTGAGCTGGCCGGCATCGCGCAGCAGCGACTCGATCTTCTCCATGCCGGCTTCGGTGAGCGTCACCGTGCGCTGCTTCTCGTCGACGTCGTAATCGGTCTTGTCGAGCTTGGGCAGGAAGCCGTCGATGGTGTTGTAGAAATCGGAGCGGTCGTCGAGCGGACCGGAGATGATCAGCGGCGTGCGCGCTTCGTCGATCAGGATGGAGTCGACTTCGTCGACGATAGCGTAGAAGTGCGGCCGCTGGACCATGTCCTCGAGCCGGTACTTCATGTTGTCGCGCAGATAGTCGAAGCCGTATTCGTTGTTGGTGCCGTAGGTGATGTCGCAGGCATAGGCCAGCTTGCGCTCGGAATCGTCGAGCCCGTGCACGATCACGCCGGTGGTCATGCCGAGAAAGCCGTAGATCTGGCCCATCCAGCCGGAGTCGCGGCGGGCGAGGTAATCGTTGACGGTGACGACGTGGACGCCCTTGCCGGCGAGCGCGTTGAGGTAGACCGCAAGCGTCGCCACCAGCGTCTTGCCTTCGCCGGTCTTCATCTCGGCGATGTCGCCCTCGTGCAGCACGATGCCACCGATCAGCTGGACGTCGAAATGGCGCTGGCCGAGCGTACGCTTGGCGGCTTCACGGACCGTGGCGAAGGCGGGCACCAGCAGATCGTCGAGCGTCTTGCCCTCGGCGAGCTGCTGCTTGAACTCGGCGGTGCGGGCCTTGAGCGCCTCGTCGGAGAGTTTCGAGACCTCGGGCTCCAGCGCGTTGATCGCGTTGACGCGGGACTGATATCCCTTCACCCGCCGGTCGTTGGCGGAGCCGAAAAACTTGCGGGCGAGCGCGCCGATCATGACTAGTTCCTGTGTTCGCGATTCAACCGCGTTGCAGCCAAGAGGTTGTCACCCGCCTGCCTATCAACTCACCGTGACGCCTGATGGCGCCGGAGCCCCGACGTCGGGGGTCCATCCGCCATATGGGTGGGAGTTGGGCAAGTCCGGGTTCAACGGCCAAAAACGCAGCAAAATAAACGCCATCGCCATGGACGCGACCGGCCAGAGATATGGCCCGGTCAGGGCCTTGTCAACGGCGGGCGCATTGCGGCTAATTCATCATTTTGACAGACTTTTCGCGTTGCCAAGGCCCCCTGAATTGGGCGAGTGTCCGCCGCGCTCGAGCAGCCCCCTGCTTCAACAAAAGGATTTTCCATGACCACCTCGTTCCCGGTAATCACCGGCCAGCGTTTCCGCCACGCGTCGGCCCTGGCTGGCAGCCTTGCCCTGGCGCTGACCCTGGCGTTCGCAGGCCCGCTCCGGGCCGCCGACGATCCGGTGCTGGCGAAGGTCAATGGCGTTGAAATCAAGAAGAGTGACGTCGCCATGGCCGAGGAGGAACTCGGACCGAGCCTCGCCCAGATGGACCCCGCGACCAAGGACGAGAACGTCCTGTCCTTCCTGATCGACATGAAGATCGTCGGCAAGGCTGCCGAGGACAAGAAGATCGCCGACGGCGAGGAGTTCAAGAAGCGCATGGCGTTCGCCCGCAACCGCCTGCTGATGGACAATTTGCTGGCCCAGGAAGGCAAGGCCGCGACCACCCCAGACGCCATGAAGAAGGTCTATGAGGAGGCCTCCAAGCAGATCACCGGCGAGCAGGAAGTGCGCGCCCGCCACATCCTGGTCGAGACCGAGGACGAGGCCAAGGCGGTGAAGGCCGAGCTCGACAAGGGCGCAGATTTCGCAGAGCTCGCCAAGAAGAAGTCCAAGGATCCGGGCTCCGCTGACGGTGGCGACCTCGGCTTCTTCACCAAGGAGCAGATGGTGCCGGAATTCTCGACCGTGGCGTTTGCGCTGGAGCCGGGCAAGATCTCCGACCCCGTGAAGTCGCAGTTCGGCTGGCACATCATCAAGGTCGAGGAAAAGCGCAGCCGCAAGGCGCCTGATTTCGAGCAGGTCAAGGCCCAGATCGAGCAGTATGTGACCCGCAAGGCCCAGGCCGACTACGTCGCCAAGCTGCGCGCGGAAGCCAAGGTCGAGCGGATGGACCAGCCGGCGGCGGACGCCAAGCCGGATGCCAAGTCGGATGCAAAGTCGGATGCAAAGCCTGCCGATGCGGCGAAGCCCTCCGACAGCAAGATGGCGCCTCCCGCCAAGAAGTAAGAATCTGCTGTCACTTCGGTGACGCCAAGGGTATCTAAGCATCGCAATGGCCGGGCATCGCCCGGCCATCTGCATATCCAGACCTCACCAAGGCGCGCCCAACGATGTCCTCAGCCGTCTCCCCTCTCGCCCCGAAATCTGTTCCCGACATGCCCACCATCGCGGGCGTCCGCCTTGCAACGGCCGAGGCCGGCATCCGCTACAAGAACCGCACCGACGTGCTGCTGGCGGTGATGGACAAGGGCACTGCGGTCGCGGGTGTCTTCACCAAATCGAAATGCCCCTCCGCGCCGGTGGAATGGTGCCGCGCCAAGCTGAAGGGCGGCAAGGCGCGCGCGCTGGTGGTCAATTCCGGCAATGCCAATGCCTTCACCGGCAAGACCGGCCGCAGCTCCACCGCGCTGACCGCGAAGATCGCGGCCAAGGCGGTCGGTTGCACCGAGGGCGAAATCTTCCTGGCCTCGACCGGGGTGATCGGCGAGCCGCTGGATGCGACCAAATTCGACGGCGTGCTCGGGCGTCTGGCGGAAACCGCCGAGGCCGGCGACTATCTGGCAGCCGCCAAGGCGATCATGACCACCGACACGTTCCCGAAGGTCGCGACCGCGACCGTGAAGCTCGGCAAGGCCAAGGTCACGATCAACGGCATGGCCAAGGGCGCCGGCATGATCGCGCCCGACATGGCGACGATGCTGTCGTTCATCTTCACCGACGCGCCGATCGGGCCCGCCGCGCTGCAAGCTTTGCTCAAGAGCGGCGTCGAGGACACGTTCAACGCGGTGACGATCGACGGCGACACTTCGACCTCGGACACGCTGCTGGCCTTTGCGACCGGTGCTGCCGCCGAACAGGGCGCGCCAAAGATCAGTCGCGCCAGCGACCCGCGCCTGAAGGCCTTCGTCAAGGCTTTCAACCAGGTGCTCGCCAATCTGTCCGAGCAGGTGGCCCGCGACGGCGAAGGCGCGCGCAAGCTGGTCGAGATCACGGTCGAGGGCGCCAAGACCAAGGCCTCTGCGCGCAAGATCGCGATGTCGATTGCGAACTCGCCGCTGGTGAAGACTGCGATCGCCGGCGAGGACGCCAATTGGGGCCGCGTGGTGATGGCGGTCGGCAAGGCCGGCGAGCCGGCCGATCGCGACAAGCTCTCGATCTCCTTCAACGGCATCCGCGTCGCCAAGAGCGGCGCGCGCGATCCGTCCTATGACGAAGCGCAGGTGTCGGAGGCGATGAAGGCGCCGGAGATCGCGATCAAGGTCTCGCTCGGCCTCGGCAAGGGCCGCGACCGCGTGCTGACCTGCGACCTCACCAAGGAGTATATCGCGATCAACGGGGATTACCGGTCGTAGCGTCCGCTACACCCTCACCCCGAGATTCGCGCGTCGGCAAGCGCCTTCTTGAACAGCGCGTCCATCGCGTCCGAAATTCCCTGGGTCGGGCTGACCTCGAAATAGAATCCCGGCGAAGCGCAGCTCTGCATGTTCTGCGCGATCTTGCTGTTCGGAGACGGGCCCCACGTCCCGGCGTTGAAGGGCGCGACCCACATGTCGTACCAGGAGTCGGTAGGGGGCTGATATGTCGTGTACAGCACCGCAATCTTGATACCGCGGTTCTTGAGGGTCGTGCAGAGCGCCGGATTGATCGGCGACTGACAACGGTTCGTTGGCGTGTAAAGTGGATACGAGCCGGGCCAGACGCTGCACGCCGTCGTGCTCGAGTTGGTTTCGTCGGCGACGCCATCGGATACAAAGAACAGATATTTCAGCGGTGACGCGGATGTGCCGGTTCCCGACGAGGCGATTTCGGTATTGATCGCAGGAAAAATAGTCGTGAAGGGCGTGTCTTTATCGGCGGTATACGAGTCATTCTGACCGGCCACCGCCATCAGGTCGATGTTTCCCGCCGCGGTCTTGGCGGACGTCAGGCTTGATGAGAGCGAGAATAGATTTCTCAATCCGATCGTCGCCGACGCGGCGCCGAAATCGTAGATCGCCATTCTGAACTGGTTCGAGTAGGTCTGCGTGTTCTTGGCCGTGTCCATCAGGTTCGCGCTTGCCTGGCGAACCACGTCGATTCGGGTCGTGATGCCATTTGCTTTGGCTATGTCGTAGTTGCTTGTGCCAGCGCTCTTGGAGGTGTCGTGACACGCGAACGCGCATCCACCCGTCTTTCCCTGCAACTTCGTTATGTCTGTCGGCGTCGCCGCAACTCCCATCGACGGCGAATTGTCCAGCAGGAGGTAGAAATCGACGTAGAGCGGCATGTTGGCCGTTGACGTCGACGTGCCGCTCATGACCAGCGACGACTTGCCGATCAGGCCGAGAAACATGGTGTTGATGGTGGCGGTAAACGAAATCGTCGAGGTGATGGTCGAGCCGGTCTTGACCATGCTCGGGGTGACGCTATTGAGCGTGTAGCCGGTCAGATTGGAGCGATTGGCGTTGAAGATGTTCTGGGCATCGGTGACGCCGACCGGGATCGGGCCATCCGACGTCATCGAGCCCGCGGCGGCAAAGCCCGGCGAAGCCTTGGCAAGCGAGCCAACGCTGGCGGCGTCGGCCGCGGCCTGAAGCTTCGAGCGGAGCTGCGTCGCGCGGGAGTAGTCGATCGCACTGCCGACGAAACTGATCAGGGGGACGCAGCAGATTGCGAAGATCACCGCGATATTGCCGCGTCGGTCGCGGACGAACCGGCGGATGATGGTGCGAAACGCAGCGCGCATGGATCGGGCCCGGAATGGTTAAAGCGTTTCCACTCTAGGAACGGTCGATTAAATATGACTTATGGAGACCTCGGAAACGTGGACCGTAACGGGGTTAACGAATCGTTTCGGACGATCTTCAGTGAGCGACATCGCAGGCATGGCCGATCTCAAACTGACACTGGTGGTGGCCTGCGCGCTTGTCGACGCCGACAAGCGCGTCCTGATCGCGCAGCGTCCCCCGGGCAAGACGCTGGCCGGCCTCTGGGAATTTCCCGGCGGCAAGTGCGAACCCGGCGAGCGCCCGGAGCAGAGCCTGATCCGCGAGCTCCAGGAGGAGCTCGGCATCACCGTCGCCGAACCCTGCCTGGCGCCGCTGACCTTCGCGAGCCACGGCTACGAGACCTTCCACCTGCTGATGCCGCTCTACATCTGCCGGCGCTGGGAGGGACAGGTCACGCCGCGCGAGGGCCAGACCCTGGCCTGGGTTCGCGCCAACAAGCTGCGCGACTATCCCATGCCGCCCGCGGATATTCCGCTGATCCCGCATCTGATTGATTTGCTGATGTGACGTACTGGGAGCCATAGCTCCCAGTACGGAGCGTTGCTTTAGTTGGTCTCAAGGTAGGCAACGCGCGCCGCCTGATAGCAGGCCTGCCAAACGAGCGGTGACTTACCGGTCTTGGATGGATTTCGAGCGTCGAGAGCGAAATTGCCGATCGTGTCGGCAAGTGTCTCACCAAGACCGTTTTGGAGCATTTGACGCGGATCAAGACCCTTACCCCACACATACCGACCGCCTTTTTCTTCGATCAAAGCACGGAAGCCGCCAAGAATGGGATAGGTGAAACCTGCCGGAACGCCATACTTGGAATCCTTGTTGATGAATTCCAGATGCGCTTTGTGTTTCCCCTTGTAAGTTGTGACGCCGGTAAGGTGGCCAAACTTGCCACCACGAACCTTATTGTAGAGGTCTGGAAGCTGGAGCTGGATCAGATCGTAGAGCTCTAGGATGTCCGCTGCGAGCGGGTAAATCTTCTGATACGACTTGGTGTGATCCTTAAAGTGCTGCAAGCACGCAGCTTTCGAGCGGTAAGCGTTGATGGGATGGACCTTGTCATCAAAGTGATCTCGCTCGAACGCAGTAAGTATGGCGATAATATCCCGCACGTCGATTGGCTTTTGATCGCCGTTAGGAAGAACCTCATACTCCTTGTACGCGATTGCTTCGGCGTAGGACTCCTTTGCGAGCGCCTTCTTTAGCTTATCGAACTCGCCACTCAGATTCATTAAGCTCTGATCGCGAACCTGATTGGATGTATTGCGTGCATCAACCAGCTGAGGGATATCCTCCGGCCTGAAGCCTTCCAGTATCTCTATCCGCACATACTGCGGCTCTTCCAATGCGTCTCGTTCTTCCAACAAGATGTTGTATGTGTGCCCACCATCAAGGAGCCCATGCAGAACGGGATCACGCAGACTGACTGTGAGCTTTCCGCTCTTGTTGTCGAATTGAACCGACTCGACTGACAGAACAATTCCACGGTTCATGAAGACGAAAAGCTCTGGCTGATCGCTAACGCTTGCACGAATTTTCGCTGGGACCGCCCCGCTCAACTTCGGATCGCGGACGTTGATCTTCCGCCACTCCGAAAGATCCGGCAGATCGCGCAAATCGACCATCGCGAAATAGTCGCGATAACCTTGCTTATGAATATGTTGAGGGGCTTCAAGATTCCGGAATGAGACAACCGGAAAGGTCAGCTTCGAAAGCTGCATGTTAGTTCTCCTTTGCAAGGGCATGGCCCTGTGCGGTCAACAGCCTGAGGGAACGCCCCTGCAGGATGCGCCTGCCGAATGGCAAGGCTCCCACAGCCTGCCCGCGAATCAAAGGTTCGTCAAGCAGCCTGCTCGATTACCCTTGAATCAAGACGGTTTGCGACGTGACCATCCATGGACAGGCGGGTAACCGTCATACCGACGATGAGCGGTATCCCGCTCAGGTCTCCCCCGCCTTCTTCACCGCCTCCGCCAGGCTCGCCTTGGCCGACCCCGGCTTCAGCGGCTGCTGCTGGCTCGCATGTGGGGCCCAGCCGGAGAGCCAGATGATGTCGAACGTCGCGCGGATGCGGCCGTCGGCATCGGCAAAGCGCTCGGCATAAATCTCGGCCATCCGCAGCAGCGTTGCGCGACGGCTCGGTGTGCGCCGCCGCTCGATCAGCACATTGGCCGCACCCATGCGGCGGAGATCCTGCATCAGCGCGAACGCATTGGCGTAACGCACCACGACGCGGTCAACATCGGTGACCGGCAGCGCGAAGCCCGCCCGCTGCAACAATGCGCCGATGTCGCGTAAGTCAGCAAACGGCGCGACGCGCGGCGACACGCCACCCTCGCATTCGGCTTCCGCCGCGGCAAAGGCCTGACGCAGCTCGGTCAGGCTGTCACCGCCGATCATCGCGGCCAGCAGCAGGCCGTCCGGCTTCAGCGCGCGGCGGATTTGCGCGAGCACGCCCGGCAAGTCGTTGACGAATTGCAGCGCCAGCGCCGAGACAACGAGGTCGAGACTTTCCGGCGCGAAGGGAAGTTTCTCTGAACCCGCGGCGTCGAGCGCAATCCGCTGGATCGACGGCAATCGCACGCGCAATGCCGCAAGTCCCTCACCGGGCGTCCAGAGATCGGCCGCCGCGTGAAACTCGCGCATCACCGCAGCCAGCCGGTCGGACATGTCTTCGGCGACACGGTCGAGCAGGAAGGTGACCTGGCCCTGCCCCTGCGCGCGCCCGTGCCTTGCATGCAGCAGGGCGCGGTCGAACAGAGCGGGCGGGGTTTGCGAGGTCTGAGCCATGCCGCTGGTTACGCCGAACATGCGGGCGATGGCAATCTCTCGTGTCCCGGACGCGCTGCAGCGCTCTTACGCTGCTGCGCAGAACCTGGACCCAGGCTTCCGTGCACGCGCTGCGCTGCGTCCGGGGCACGAAACCCCGCTTGAGCGGCCAATCGCATGACGCTAGCCTCGTCTCATGGAAGCCTCCGCCCCCGCCCGTTCCATCGCCGCGCCGCTGCGGGCTGCGTGGGCGGCCGGCCGTCACATGCTGT
>NZ_JADPJG010000015.1:0-131975 GCF_023073335.1 Bradyrhizobium sp. 21 | reverse complement strand
GCTCGCGCTCGACATCGCGCTGCCGAGCCTGTGCGTGTCCTGCCGCGAGCCGGTCGACGGCGAGGGCGTTTGCGCGGCCTGCTGGGCGCGGCTGTCGTTCATCGAACGGCCTTATTGCCCGCGCCTCGGCATTCCCTTCGTGTATGATCCCGGCCCCGACATGCTGTCGATGGAGGCGATCGCGAGCCCGCCGGCCTACCAGCGGGCGCGCGCGGCTGTGCGCTATGACGACGTCGCGCGCATGCTGGTGCACGCGCTGAAATACCAGGACCGCACGGATCTGGCGCCCGCCATGGGCCGCTGGATGGCGCGTGCGGGCGGCGAGCTGCTCGCCGGGGCCGACATGCTGGTGCCCGTACCGCTGCATTGGCGAAGGGCCTGGCGCCGCCGCTACAACCAGTCCGGAGCGCTGGCGCGGATCATCGAGCGGCAGAGCGGGGTGAAAGTGACGGCTGAGGTATTGCGCCGGGTACGCGCCACCGAGCAGCAAATCGGCCTGTCGCGGGCCCAGAGGGCCACCAATGTGCAGGGCGCATTCCAGGTATCCCCCGACCGTCAGGCTGAGGTCCAAGGCCGGCATGTTGTCCTTGTCGATGACGTCTTGACCACCGGGGCGACGCTGGATGCCTGCGCACGAGCCCTGCTCCGCGCCAAGGCGGCCCAGGTCGACGTGCTGGTGTTCGCCCGGGTTGTCGAGAGCCGGTGAAGTCCCATATAATTCAACGAATTCATGACATGAGAGCGCCAGACAACATGACCGCTGCTGTCGAGATCTACACCAGGCCGGGCTGCGGCTATTGTTCCGCCGCCAGGTCGCTGCTGACCCGCAAGAAGGCGACGTTCACGGAGTTCGACATTGCCAAGAACCCGTCCTGGCGCCAGGAGATGTACGATCGCGCCGGCGAGGGCTCGACCTTCCCACAGATCTGGATCGGCGGATCCCATGTCGGGGGCTGCGACGAACTCTATGCGCTCGATCGCGAAGGCAAGCTCGACGGCATGCTCGGCAACGTCAAGGCGGAGTCATGAGCGAGATTCAGACTCAAGATCGGACCTTCACCGCCGCCTTGGTGCAGATGCGCACCGGCCTGATGCCCGAGCCGAGCCTCGCGCAGGCCACCAAACTGATCCGGCAGGCTGCGGCCGATGGCGCCGACTACGTGCAGACGCCCGAAGTCAGCAACATGATGCAGCTCAACCGCAAGGCGCTGTTCGAGCACCTCCAGAGCGAAGACGACGACAACTCGTTGAAGGCATACCGAGCGCTCGCAGCGGAACTGAAGATCCACATCCATGTCGGCTCGCTGGCGCTGCGCTTCTCGGACGAAAAAGCCGTCAACCGCTCCTTCCTGATCGGGCCCGAGGGCAATGTGCTCGCGAGCTACGACAAGATCCACATGTTCGACATCGAGCTGCCTGACGGCGAGAGCTATCGCGAATCCGCCAATTACCAGCCGGGCGAAACGGCCGTGATCTCCGACCTGCCCTGGGGCCGCGTCGGCCTGACGATCTGCTATGACGTGCGCTTCCCCGCGCTCTACCGCGCGCTGGCCGAAAGCGGCGCGTACTTCATCACGGTACCCTCGGCCTTCACCCGCAAGACCGGCGAGGCGCATTGGCACGTGCTGTTGCGTGCGCGCGCGATCGAGACCGGGTGCTTCATCTTCGCCGCGGCGCAAGCAGGCCTGCACGAGAACAAGCGCGAGACCTATGGCCATTCGCTGATCATCGATCCCTGGGGCGAGATCCTCGCCGAAGGCGATGTCGAGCCCGGCATCATCATGGCAAAAATCGATCCGGCCAAGGTCGAAACCGCGCGCCGCGCGATCCCCTCGCTCCAGCACGGCCGCCGCTTCGGCGTCGCCGACCCCAAGGCGGGGCCGGACCATCTGCACCTGGTGCGGGGATCGGTATGATCCGCTACGCGCTCCGCTGCGACCGGAGCCACGACTTCGAGAGTTGGTTCCAGAGCTCGGCCGCGTACGACCAGCAGGTGAAGCGCAAGCTCGTGACCTGTCCGATCTGCGGCTCGGCCAAGGTCGACAAGGCGATCATGGCACCGCGCATCGTCGGCAAGAAGGGCCGCGGACGCGCAACGCCGCCTGAGCCCACCGCCACGACGACCGCACCCGAGGCTGCGCAATCCGCGCCGACCTCGCTGTTGATGGCGCAGGAGCGCGAGCTTCGCACCAAGCTCAAGGAGCTGCGCGATCACATCGTCAAGAATGCCGACAATGTCGGCGAGCGCTTTGCCAACGAAGCCCGTGCGATGCATTACGGCGACAAGGAACACCGCCCGATCTACGGCGAGGCTTCCCCCGACGAAGCAAAATCGCTGATCGACGAGGGCATCGAGGTCTCGCCGCTGCCGACGCTGCCGGAAGACCGGAACTAGACTCCCACCAGCAACGCCACGCCGGCCACGATCAGCATGATGCCAAAGATCTCGCGCGGCGCGATCGGCTGCTTGAACGAGTAATATGCCACACCTTGCGCGAACAGCACCTCGATCAGAGCGAGCGTGCGGACATTGGCGGCGGCCGTCAGCGCGAATGCCAGAAACCAGAACTGCGAGGCGAAGGCGCCCATGAAGCCGGCGAGCAGCGACGGCTTCCACAGGCCCAAGATGGCCTGCAAGATGTTTGGTGCGCACCAGAGCAGATAGATCGTCAGGATCAGCGTCTGCACGAACAGGCCGAGCACCAGCGTGAACGATGCTGCGGTCACAAAAGACACGCCCGGCACGTTGATGATGGCCCCGCGGAAGCCGACGGCTGACAGTGCGAACGCCGCGGCCGCGACCAGGCCGGTGATGGTCGGCTTCAACTCGGCAAAGCTCTTCTCGCCGCCGGGCCGCAGCGCGGTGATGACGACGCCTACGGTGGCGATCACGATGGCCAGCACCTTTGGCCAGGTCAGGTGATCGCCGAGAAAGACGAAGCCGAAGATCGCGGTCTGGATCGCCTCGGTCTTGAGGTAGGCCGTGGTCACCACGAAGGAGCGATCGTTCATCGCGAGCAGCATCAAGCCGGTGGCGACGATCTGGCTGAGCGCGCCGAGCAGGAGCCACGGCCAGAACACCGGCGGCGGCATGCCGAGATGATCGCCGGAGACCGTTAGTACCACCGCGAGAAACAGCAGCGAGAACGGGAAGCCGAACAGGAAACGGATATTGGTCGCGCCCCATGTCCCCAGCGGCTTGGTCAGCGACCGCTGCATCGCATTGCGCGCGACTTGGCCGGACGCGGCGATGACGGTGAAGGGAATCCAGAGGCTGGCGATGGTGAGCATGGGGAAATGGGTGGGAGGGCCAATGATTGCGGCCAACGTGCCGCCAGCTGTTCAACGGGTCAACCACACGAACGTCATGGGAGCGATGCTCTCGCCAACCTCAATCGTCGTCCTGGACAAGCGAAGCGCAGATCCAGGACCCATTACCCCAGGGGGTGGTTTGGCGAGGGCTCGTGGTTATCAGTTTTCGCCTAACTGGACCCTGGGGTAATGGGTCCTGGCTTTCGCCAGGACGACGCCGAATGTTTGGAAGCGGCGCTGCATCACACCATGCCTTCCGCCACCACCATGTAGTTCACGTCCATATCCGACGAGAGCGTCCATTTGTCGGCGAAAGGACTGTAGACGACGCCGGTCTGCTCGGTGATGACCAGGCGGTTGTCGAGCAGGTATTTCGTCAGCTCGTCGGGCGTGACGAACTTGTTCCATTCGTGGGTGCCGCGCGGCAGCCAGCGCAGGACGTATTCGGCGCCGACGATGGCGAGCGCAAAGCTCTTCCAGTTCCGGTTCAGCGTCGAGACCACCATCAACCCGTTCGGCTTCAGCATCGACGCACAGCGCTTCAGGAAAACGCCGACATCGATGACGTGCTCGACCACCTCCATCGCCAGCACGATGTCGAAGCGCTCGCGCGGGTCGATCTCCTCCACCGTGGTGCAGCGGTAGTCGATCGCGAGATGCGCCTTGTCGGCGTGCAATTTTGCGGCCGCGATGTTGCTGACCGACGGATCGACGCCGATGACCTGCGCACCCAGCCGCGACAGCGGCTCGCAGAGCAGGCCGGCGCCGCAGCCGATGTCGAGCACGCGCAGGCCGCCGAGGCAGTTGAGGCTGCGCACATTCCGCTCGAATTTGCGGCAGGCGGCGTCGCGGATGTAGCCGAGCCGCAGCGGGTTGATCCGGTGCAGCGGCGCCATCTTGCCGTTGGGGTCCCACCACTCGGCCGAAAGTTTTGAGAATTTCGCGATCTCGGCGGCGTCGACGGTCGAGCCCGGCTGCGGGCTTGCGGTTGCGGAAGTGTCTGGCTGCATGCTCATCGGTAACCGCGGTCCTACCGCGTGGTGATCGAACTACGGAAGGCGAGCGGCGAGGCGATGGTCCGGATGGTTTCGCGACCTTCCCCCACGCCATTGATGGTCACGTCGCCATAGTTGAGAATACGTCCAAGAATGGTCTGATTCACATCGACGCTCTCGACCTTGTCCAGCGCCATCTCGAAGGTGCGGCGCTTGATGAAGCCGGTCTTGTGCACGACCCGCAAATTGGTCACGTCGGTCTCGGTCGTAAAGCGATGGAACCAGCCTTTTACAGTCCAGTACAGCGCCGCCAGAGCCACCAGGCCGGACGCGACCAGACTTAGCAGGACGAGCCCCTCGACGATGGTTTGCCGGGACAGGACGAACAGGGCCAGCGCCACGATCCAGGCCAGAATGGCCGGAAAATAGAAGATCCAGTGCGCATTGGTCGAATACAGCACCCGCTCGCCCGGTTGCAGAATCTCGTCGATATAACGCGCCATGATCTCGTCTAACCCATACCCCGCGCCTGCCCCCGCAGGAACCCGCTTGCCCCCGGCCCCGCCGCTATGTATACGCGCGTTCGGTATCCGCGGGGCACCCGTCCAGCACGGGTCACCATACTGATCCTTACAAGGGAATGCACGCGTCGTCATGAGCCGCCTCGTGATGAAATTCGGCGGCACATCCGTCGCCAACATCGAACGTATCCGCAACGTCGCACGCCATGTGAAGCGTGAGGTCGACGCCGGCCATGAAGTGGCCGTGGTCGTCTCGGCGATGTCCGGCAAGACCAACGAGCTGGTGGCCTGGTGCACCGAGGCCTCGCCCATGCACGACGCGCGCGAATACGACGCCGTGGTCGCCTCGGGCGAACAGGTGACGTCCGGCCTGCTTGCCATCGCGCTTCAGGGCATGGGCATCCAGGCCCGCTCCTGGCAGGGTTGGCAGATCCCGATCAAGACCAGCGACGCCCATGCCTCGGCCCGGATCGAGGGTATCGACGGCAGCGAGATCATCAAGCGCTTCAGGGAACGCAAGGAGGTCGCTGTTATCGCCGGCTTCCAGGGCATCAATCCCGAGACCAATCGCATCACCACGCTCGGCCGCGGCGGCTCCGACACCTCGGCCGTGGCGATCGCCGCCGCCGTCAAGGCCGACCGCTGCGACATCTACACCGACGTCGATGGTGTCTACACCACCGACCCGCGAATCGTGCCGAAGGCGCGCCGGCTCGA
Source organism: Bradyrhizobium sp. 21 (assembly GCF_023073335.1). Taxonomy (GTDB): domain Bacteria; phylum Pseudomonadota; class Alphaproteobacteria; order Rhizobiales; family Xanthobacteraceae; genus Bradyrhizobium. The sequence continues at coordinate 126,430 of NZ_JADPJG010000015.1, read as the reverse complement.
CAAGATCGCGTTCGAGGACATGCTGGAACTGGCGTCCCAGGGCGCGAAAGTGCTGCAGGTCCGCTCGGTGGAACTCGGCATGGTCCACAACATGCCGATCTTCGTCCGCTCGAGCTTCGACAAGCCCGAGGATATCGACCCGCATGCCAACCAGCCGCCCGGCACGCTGATCTGCAGCGAGGAGGAGATCATGGAAAGCCACGTCGTCACCGGTATCGCCTTTTCGAAGGACGAGGCCCAGATCTCTGTGCGCCAGATCGAGGACAAGCCTGGCGTTGCCGCTTCGATCTTCGGCCCGCTCGCGGATGCCAACATCAACGTCGACATGATCGTGCAGGGCGTCTCCGAAGACGGCAAGACCACCGACCTCACCTTCACGGTCCCTGCCGCCGACTACGCCCGGGCCAAAGAGACGATCACCGCGGCCAAGAGCCAGATCAATTACGCCCGGCTCGACACCGCCACCGACGTCGCCAAGATCTCGGTGATCGGCAGCGGCATGCGCAGCCATGCCGGCGTCGCCGCCCAGGCGTTCTCGGCCCTCGCCGGACGGAATATCAACATCCGGGCCATTACAACCTCCGAGATCAAGTTCTCGGTCCTGATCGACACCGCCTATACCGAGCTTGCGGTGCGCACCCTGCACACGCTCTACGGCCTCGATCAGACTTAGACTAATTTTCTCTTAGCGGCCGCAGCAAACGCGAAGGTGTACACACCTTCGCGTCTGGCAGGCGTTTTGCTTGGCAAAACAAGCCCCAATTCGCTATACGGCGAAGAGGGTGGGCTGCCGCAGACTGTGTCCCAGTTCAGGCGGCGCTGATTCGGTGCAAGCGCTAAGTCTCAAGTGGATTTTGGGCTTGTGCCTTGGCCGGACGAACAAATTGGTTGTTTTCTGGAATTTTGGGCCAGCCGCCGGCTGATACCGCCGGGCCCGGCAGACGGAGGAGATTGACGGTTCATGCGGAGCGCGTCGGGAGGTCCCCGCGTCTTGTTGAGACGGCTCCGCGAAACCATGGCGGAGCAGGTCTCGGCCCAGGAGCGGCTGGACAAGATCGTGGTGCTGATCGCCGCCAACATGGTGGCCGAGGTGTGTTCGGTCTATGTGCTGCGCATCGACAACACGCTCGAGCTCTACGCCACCGAAGGCCTCAACCGCGAGGCGGTGCACCACACCGTGCTCAGCGCCCATGAAGGCCTCGTCGGCCTCGTCGCCAGCGAGGCGACCCCGCTCAATCTGAACGATGCGCAGAGCCATCCGGCCTTCTCGTTCCGTCCGGAGACCGGCGAGGAAATCTACCACTCCTTCCTCGGCGTGCCGATCCTGCGCGCCGGCAACACGCTCGGCGTGCTGGTGGTGCAGAACCGCGCCAAGCGCAATTATGTCGAGGAGGAGCTCGAGGCACTCCAGACCACCGCGATGGTGCTGGCGGAGCTGATCGCCTCCGGCGAGCTCTCTGCACTGGCCCTGCCGGGCCAGGAGCCGGCCGCGCGCCATTCGGCGCAGAAGGTCGGCGCCATCCTGTCGGAAGGCATCGCGCTCGGCCATGTCGTGCTGCACGAGCCGCGGGTCGTCATCAAGGACTACATCGCCGAGGATCTGCCCAAGGAGATCAAGCGGCTCGACACCGCGCTCACCAAGCTGCGCGCCGACCTCGACCGCATGCTGGAGCGCGGCGATGTCGCCGAAGGAGGCGAGCACCGCGAGGTGCTGGAAGCCTACCGCATGTTCGCCAACGACCAGGGCTGGTCGCACAAGCTGCACGAGGCTGTCGCCACCGGCCTCACGGCGGAAGCCGCCGTCGAGCGCGTGCAATCCGACACCCGCGCGCGCATGCTGCGCTCGACCGACCCCTATTTGCGCGACCGGCTGCATGATCTCGAGGACCTGGGCTATCGCCTGATGCGGCAGCTGGTCGGCCAGGATCACGCGCCCTCGCGAGAGCAATTGCCCGACAATGCCATCGTTATCGCGCGCGCGATGGGCCCGGCGGCGCTGCTCGACTACGACCGCAAGCGCCTGCGCGGCATCGTGCTGGAGGAAGGCACCGCCAACTCCCACGTCTCGATCGTCGCGCGTGCGCTCGGCATTCCCGCGGTGGGCGAAGTGCCGAACGCACCCGGCATTGCGGACCCCGGCGACGCCATCATCGTCGACGGCACCTCCGGCTCGATCTATGTCCGGCCCTCGCAGGAAGTCGAGGCCGCCTTTGCCGAGCGCGTGCGCTTCCGCGCCCGCCGCCAGGCGCAATACCTGGCACTGCGCGACCGGCCCTGCGTCACCAAGGACGGCCAGAAGGTCGAGCTGATGATCAATGCGGGTCTCGCCATCGACCTGCCGCACATCGAGGACACCGGCAGCGCCGGCATCGGCCTGTTCCGCACCGAGCTGCAATTCATGGTGGGCCAGAGCCTGCCGCGCACCAGCGACCAGCTCGCGCTCTATCGCACCGTGCTGGATGCCGCCGGCCCCAAGCCCGTGACCTTCCGCACCCTCGACATCGGCGGCGACAAGGCGCTGCCTTATATGGAAGCGGTGATCGAGGAGAATCCCGCGCTCGGATGGCGCGCGATCCGGCTCGGGCTCGACCGTCCCGGCCTGTTGCGCGGCCAGATTCGCGCGCTGCTCCGCGCCGGCGGCGGCCGCGCGTTGCGCATCATGTTCCCGATGATCTCCGAGGTCGCCGAATTCGATTCCGCGAAGGCGCTGGTCGAACGCGAGCTCACCTATCTGCGCCAGCACGGCCACACGCTACCGGAGCGAATCGACATCGGCACCATGGTCGAGGTGCCGGCGCTGCTCTATCAGCTCGACGAACTTCTGAAGAAGGTCGACTTCATCTCGGTCGGCTCCAACGATCTGTTCCAGTTCCTGTTCGCGGTCGACCGCGGCAACGCCAAAGTCTCCGAGCGCTTCGACACGATGTCGGCGCCGATCCTGCGCGCGCTACGTGACATCGCGCGCAAGACGCATTCCGCGCAGAAATCGCTGTCGCTCTGCGGCGAGATGGCCTCGAAGCCGATCGGCGCGCTGGCGCTGATCGCGATGGGCTACCGCTCGTTGTCGCTTTCGGCGACCGCACTTGGCCCGGTCAAGGCGATGGTGATCGATCTCGACGCAAAGAAGGCCGAAGCCATGCTTGGCCCCTTGCTGGACGCGCCCGCTGGGAGCGTCTCGATCCGGCAGAAACTGACGGAATTTGCCGAGGCCGAAGGCCTGGCGTTGTAGCGGGCCTGTCGCCCCTCCCCGCCGCCTCGTCCTTTTCCGCATTTTGAGACTGAACCGATGTCGTCACTCCCCGAAACCAAACTGGACGTCCTGCTTGCGCATCACGCCTCGCTCGAGGCCGAATCGCTCGGACAGCTCGCCTCCGAACGCTATGTGCAGATCACGCGCGAGCTCGCCGAGCTCACGCCGCTGATCGAAGCGGTCAAGGCCTATCGTTCGGCCGTCAAGGAACTCGCCGACACCGAGGCACTGATCGCCGATCCCGCGACGGATGCCGAGATGCGCGGTATGGCGGAAGCCGAGCGCGGCGAGCTGACGCCCAGAATCGAGGAACTGGTCCAGAAAATCCGCGTCGCGCTGCTGCCCAAGGACGCCATGGACGACCGCAACGTGGTGCTGGAAATCCGCGCCGGCACCGGCGGCGACGAGGCCTCGTTGTTCGCCGGCGATTTGTTCCGGATGTACGAGCGCTTCGCCAGCCTCCAGGGCTGGAAGGTCGAGGTCATCTCGGCCAGCGAAGGCACCGTCGGCGGCTACAAGGAAATCATCGCGGAAGTGCAGGGCCGCGGCGCGTTCTCGAAGCTGAAATTCGAATCCGGCGTGCACCGCGTGCAGCGCGTGCCCGATACCGAGACGCAAGGCCGCATCCACACCTCCGCCGCGACGGTCGCCGTGATGCCCGAGGTCGAGGAGGTCGACGTCGACATCAAGAACGACGATCTGCGCATCGAGACCATGCGCGCACAGGGCGCCGGCGGCCAGCACGTCAACAAGACGGAATCGGCGATCCGCATCACCCACATCCCGACCGGCATCGTGGTGATGATGCAGGACAGCCGCTCGCAGCACAAGAACCGCGCCTCCGCCATGAACATCCTGCGTTCCCGCATCTATGACGCCGAGCAGCAGCGCCTCGACGCCGCCCGCTCGGCCGAACGCAAGGAGAAGGTCGGCTCCGGCGACCGCAGCGAGCGCATCCGCACCTATAATTTCCCGCAAGGCCGCGTCACCGACCACCGCATCAATCTGACCCTCTACAAGCTGCCGCAGGTGATCGCGGGCGAAGCGATCGGCGAGTTGATCGACGCGCTGACGACCGAGCACCAGGCGGCGCAGCTTGCTGCCCAAGGCGCGGCGGCGTGACGCGTGAGCAATCCCTTCACAGGACAATCCCTCGAGAGCGCGCGGCGCGCGCTGGCTGCACAATTGAGATCGGCACAGCCCGACGAGGCCGAGCTCGATGCCCGCATCCTGCTCGGCGCGGCCGTCGGCCTCGATCTCACGGGCCTGATTGCGCAGGCCCTCCGGCCGCTCACTGAAGCCGAAGCGACGCGGCTCGCGCAGCATGCCCGGCGCCGCATCGCCGGCGAGCCGGTGGCGCGCATTCTCGGTATACGCGAATTCTGGGGACTGCCGTTCCGCTTGTCGGAAGCAACCCTGGTCCCACGTTCCGATACCGAGACCGTGGTCGAGCTCGCGCTCGAAATCTTTCGCGCGCAAAAAGCGCCTTCCCCACCGCGCATCGCCGACATCGGTACCGGATCCGGCGCAATCCTGCTGGCGTTGCTGCACGAAATTCCCGGCGCCTTCGGCGTCGGCACCGATCTCAGTCTGACCGCGCTCAACAGCGCCAGAGACAACGCCGCAGCTCTCGGTCTCGCCGACCGCGCCGCCTTCGTCGCCTGCTCCTACGTGGCGGCGCTCAGCGGCCCGTTCGACCTCATCGTCTCGAACCCGCCCTATATTCCCTCGGCCGAAATTCCGAAACTGAGCATCGAGGTGCGCGAGCACGATCCGCATCTGGCGCTCGACGGCGGCAACGACGGTTACGACGCCTATCGCGCCCTGATCCCGCAGGCGACTGAACGTCTCGCCCCCGGCGGAACACTGATCGTCGAGGCGGGACAGGGCCAAGCCCGAAATATTGAAACCTTGATGACGGCCGCCGCGTTAATTGTGGACAGGCCGCCCAAGGCCGATCTGGCGGGCACCCCGCGGGCGGTTTCGGCCCGAAAAATACTCCCATAAAAGCCGGATTGGGCTGCAAAAAACCTCTTGGAATATCCCTTGGGAACGACTACCTTCGGATCAACACATCGGTGCCGGCCCCGTAGACCTACGGGCGAAAGCCGGGCTCTCGGGCGAGAGCTTACTGATAAAGGTTCCAAGCCGCAGGTCCTGTTGAGCGCGATGGCCATTTGAGCTGCGCCGCCTACCGACCCCAACGTGAACGAAAGCCTGATATTGCGCTTGAAGACTTACGCAACAAAGCAGGGCTTGTTTCGGCAGGCGATATGAATGGGTTCGCTGGCAATGAATGCTGGCGGTGGGGAACGCGTCTTTGTTGAACGCGGCGGTCGATGAACATCGGCAGGGATCAATCCGCTCTTGCGTGCGGTGCGCGCAAGCGATGTGAACCACTGTCACCAGGTCACTCTCAGCAATCAGTGATGCGTGCAACCTTTAGGGCTGGAATTAAAGGCAGGACATGAGAAACGGTCAGAACAAGCAGCGGATGCGCAACCGCAACAACAATAGCAATAATAATAACAACAATAACAACCGGCGCGGCCAGAACCCGATGACGCGGGTCTACGAGTCCAACGGACCCGACATCAAGATCCGGGGCACGGCTTCGCATATTGCTGAAAAATATCTCCAGCTCGCGCGCGACGCGCGCTCCTCCGGCGACCCTGTTGCGGCCGAGAACTACTACCAGCACGCCGAGCATTATTTCCGCCTGATCGCGACGGCCCAGGAACAGTTCCGCCAGAACCAGCAGCCGCGCGGCGACGAGCCGATCGGCAACAGCAGCGGCGACGACAGCGAAGATGACGGCGAGAATTTCTCGAATTTCGGCCAGGAGCCGGGTTTCGTCCCGCAGCCGCCGCAGCCGCCATTCATGCGTGATCGCGATGGCCAGCGCGATCACCAGCAGCGCGATCATCAGCCGCGCGACAACCAGCCTTATCAGCGCGACAATCAGCAGCCGCGCGAGCATCGCGAGCGCGACCATCGTCCGCAGCCGCAATATCAGCCCCAGCCACAGCCGCAACCGCCGAACCAACCGCAGCCCGTCGTCGTCGCCGACGCTGGCAACGTCGATCGTCTGCCCTCCTTCATCACCGGCCCGCAGCCGCAAGTGAATGGTGCCGCGAATGGCGGCCAGGCCGGCTTCGAGGGCGGTGGTGGCGGCGAACGCTTTCCGCGACGGCGCCGCCGGCCGAATGGCCCGCGCCCCGAGCGCGAAGCTGCTCCGGCCGCCCCGAGCGACGAAGTGGCCCCCGGCGAGTAAGCCGCAACCCTTTCGCGAGATATTCTGAACTCAATCGTCCCGGCCTCGCCGGGACGATTTGTTTTCTAGAGCGTTTTCGAGCGAAGTGGATACCGGTTCGCGTGAAGAAAACGCGTCAAGACAAGAATCTTTAGCCGCGCGTCGCCGTCGTCGAGGACGGCACCAGCACGGGCTTCGCCAGCGAGGGAATCAACCGGGCCCGCTCGCGCTTGGCGGGGATCGCGCGGTAGACCTGCTTGGTCGCCTCGACGATGTGCACGCCGGCGAATGGCAGCGACAGCGCCGCGCCGGCGCGCTCCCACATCTGTGCGGATTTCAGCACCCAGCCGCCGGCATAGGGCGGCATGAACAGCGCCTCACCCCAGGCGGTCGGGGTGAACCAGGTCTGGCGCAGCAGGTCGGTGATCTGCGAGCGCGAATAGGGCCGGCCGTGACCGAACGGCGTGCTGTCGGTGCGGGTCCACACCCCCCGCCGGTTCGGGATCACCGCAATCACGCGGCCGGACGGCGACAGCACGCGCCACACCTCGCGCAGCAGCGCGGCCGGGTCGTCCGACATTTCCAGCGCGTGGACCAGCAGGATGCGGTCGACCGCGGCGTCGGGAAGCGGCAGCGAGAATTCATCCACCAGCGAGGCGAGCGCCGGCCGTCCCGTCGGCCATTTCAAGACACCCTGTGCCGACGGCATGAAGGCGATGCAGCGCTCCGCATCCTCGCGGAACAAGCCGAGATAGGGCGTGGGGTAGCCGATACCGAGCACGCGCTGCCCCCCGGTACGCGGCCAGCGCTCCCGGATGCCACGATTGATCATTTGCCGCGCCACAATCCCGAGGCGACGGGAGTAGAATTCGCGGAGGTCGACGACATCAATGGTCATGATGGCAATGTAACATGCACGAGGCGACCCCCGCGCGCGGAATATTGCATTGCCTGCGCAACGTTAACGCCATATTTGTCTGGCGGGGCTGAGCCCGATGGAGATGACATGGCCGCCGAAATTCGTACTTTCAGCTGTTTAAACGACAATTTCGGTTATCTGATCCACGATGTGGAAACCAAGGCAACGGCGTCGATCGACGCGCCGGAGGCCGGCCCCATCCTGAAGGCGCTGGAGCGCGAGGGCTGGCAGCTCACCGACATCCTGATCACCCATCATCATGGCGATCATGTCGGCGGGGTCGCCGAGCTCAAGCAGAAATTCAATTGCCGCGTCGTCGCGCCGCATGACAAGACGACTGAGATCGCCAACGTCGACCTACGCGTCGCCAATGCCGAAATCGTCAAGGTCGGCAGCTTGCTGGCCCGCGTACTGGAGACGCCCGGCCACACGCTCGACCACATCTCCTACGTGTTCGACACCGAGAAGACGGTGTTCGCCGCCGACACGCTGTTCTCGATCGGCTGCGGCCGTGTGTTCGAAGGCACCTATCCAATGATGTGGGATTCGCTTTTGAAGCTGCGGGCTCTGCCCGACGACTTCAGGCTCTATTGCGGCCATGAATACACGGCATCCAACGTCAAGTTCGCGCTGACCGTCGACCCGGACAATACGGCGCTGCAGGCGCGCGCAGCGGAGGTGACGAAGCTGCGGGCCGAGAACAAGCCGACCATTCCCTCACTGCTCGGTGACGAGAAGCGGGCAAACGTGTTCCTGCGCGCCGACGAACCCTCGGTCGCAGCCAGGCTGCACATGAAGGGCGCGGATGCCGCCGCGGTGTTCGGCGAGCTGCGCGAGCGCAAGAACAAGTCCTGAAGACCAAATCCTGACGCACAAATTCTGGCGGGAATCGATGCCGACCGCAGCCGAGATCATCGCACGCCTCGAACTCCGCCCGCATCCCGAAGGCGGGCATTACCGCGAGACGTTTCGCGACCAGAGCACGGACGCCAACAGCCGCTCGCGTTCGACCCTGATCTACTTCCTGCTCGCGCGCGGCGAGCGCTCGCACTGGCATCGCATCGATGCGGTCGAGATCTGGCACTATTACGCCGGCAGCCCGCTGATGCTGCGCATCGCCCATGAGGGCTGCTCCCAACACGAGGTGCGGCTCGGCACCGACCTCGTGAGCGGCGAGCGGCCGCAGGGAATCGTGCCGGCCAACGCCTGGCAGATGGCCGAGACCACCGGCGAGTGGACGCTGGTCGGCTGCACCGTGGCGCCCGCATTCGAGTTCGCGAAGTTCGAGCTCGCGCCGAAGGGCTGGGAGCCTTAAGGCGCGATCTGGAATCGGGTGGGTTCGATCCGCGCCACACTTTAGGACTGCGCCTCCAATCAACAGGAGCGCACGATGCACGGACCACTCGGATCCGCAGCCGTCCAGATCGACCCGGCCATCTTATATTTCGGAACACCTGTCGTCCTGATCGGGTCGACCAACGAAGACGGCTCTTGCAATCTCGCGCCGATGTCTTCGGCATGGTGGGTGGGATGGCGCTGCATGCTCGGGCTCGCGCGCAACTCCAGGACCACTGAGAACATGATCCGCACCGGCGAATGCGTGCTCAATCTGCCGTCGGCCGACCTCGTCGCCGCCGTCGACCGCCTCGCGCGCACCACGGGCTCGGATCCGGTGCCGCCCGGCAAGCTCTATCGCGGCTACCGGCACGAGAGGAACAAGTTCGGCCTCTGTGGATTGACGGCGCAACCGGGCGAAACGGTCGGCGCACCGCGCGCGATCGAGTGCCCGGTGCAGATGGAAGCCAAGGTCGCGCATGTGCACGAGATGGCACAGGACGATGCGGTCTGGCGCGGCAACCTTGCCGCCATCGAGGTTCGCATCACCCGCGTTCATGCGCACCCTGATATCATGATGGACGGCGCACCCAACCGCATCGATCCCGACAAATGGCGGCCGCTGATCCTGAGCTTCCAGGAATTCTATGGCCTGACGCCGCAACGCTTGCGGCGCTCCGAGCTTGGCCAGATTCCGGAAGCGATGTACCGGCCGCCGGGCTGGCAGCCGACGCTTTAGCCGCGGATCAATCTTGGTCGGCTGGAATAGGCTTCCGCACGGGTATTCGGCGAACAATCCTCGTCGGAAGCTTTTCGTAGGCCGGCCGATAACGACCGGCTCGATATTCATCTTCTGTCAGTTGGAGGTAGGATTTTCCATCAGTTATCGTAACGGTCTCAGGTCGGCCGTTCAGCCCCTCGTTCCGATGAATGCCCGTGAACGTTTCAGGAGTCGCGCTGACTTGCGCCATAGCGCCCGGAGCAGCGAGCACCGAGACCAGCATCAGCGGTATGGCGAACGAACGTCTCATCGCTTGCGCAGCACCATGTCCTTCGCCGCGATCAGGCCGCCGCCGGCGATCAGGATCGCGGCGATGGCGATGTTGGCGCTGGCTTTTGCAAACCCCGCGGCGATGAGGAAACCGGTCGAGAGCAGCGGCGTCGCGTAGGAGGCGGCGCCGAGCACGCGGATGTCGCCGCGCTTCATGCCGATGTCCCAGGCATAGAACGCCGCACCGACGGGGCCGATGCCGAGCGCGATCACGGCGAGCCATTGCAAGCTCGTCTCCGGCCACACCGTGGTTTCAAGCAGACCATGCATCAGCGCGGCGAGCAGGGCGGTCGCGAGGCAGAATCCCGCGACCGCATCGGTGGGCACCGCCTTCAACCGCCGCGACAGCACCGAATAGGCGGCCCAGACGAAGGCAGCGATGAAGGCTGCGACCAGTCCCGGCACCTGGCCGGGCGTGAAGCCGGAGGTGTTGCCGGCCAACAGCAGCACGGTGCCGACGAGGCCGAGCACGGCACCGACGATGTGATGCACGGCAAGCCGCTCGCCGGGCAGGAACGACGAGAACAGCACGATCAGCAGCGGCCAGAGATAGTTGAGCAAGCCGGCTTCGGCCGGCGGCGCAAAGCGTAGCGCGAGAAAATACAGCGCGTGATAGCCGAACAGTCCGCCGACGCCAACCGCCCAGACGGCGAGCGGCTGACGCAGGCTTTTTGCCGCCTCGCCGCGGCCGATCCAGGTGAGCAGACCAACGAGACCTCCGATCGCGAAGGTCATCGCGGCCAGTTGGAACGCCGGGATCTTTCCGGTCGCCACCGTCATCACGGATAGCAGCGACCACATCAGGATCGCGGTCAATCCGATCAGCGTGGCTGTGCGCGGGGTCATCGATGCAAGGCTCTGAGGACGCTTATGCCCGGCACGAGGCCGGGCATTTTCGTCTTCACTATCGCCTTGTGGTGCCTGAGGCTACAGGCTTTTGGCTTAATGGCCTGGCGCCATATCAGGCGTGATATTGGCCGCCATTGATCGTCAGGGTCGAGCCGGTGATGAAGCCGGCCTCGTCGGCCGCGAGGAACACCACGGCGCGCGCGATCTCCTCGGGTTCGCCGAGCCGGTTGACCGGGATCTGGGGGATCACGTTCTTCTCCAGAACGTCCTTCGGCACGGCCTGCACCATTTCGGTGTTGATATAGCCTGGTGCGATCGCGTTGACGGTGATGCCGCCCTTCGCGTTCTCGATCGCAAGCGCCTTGGTGAAGCCGATGTCGCCGGCCTTCGCGGCGGAATAGTTGACCTGGCCGAACTGCCCCTTCTGGCCGTTGATCGACGAGATCGAGATGACGCGGCCGAACTTACGGGCACGCATGCCTTCGATCACCTGGCGCGTCATGTTGAACAGCGAGCCGAGATTGGTGTTGATCACGGCGTTCCACTGGTCGAGCGTCATCTTGTGGAAGGCGGTGTCACGGGTGATGCCGGCGTTGTTGACGAGCACGTCGACGGGACCGATATCGGCTTCGACCTTCTTCACGCCTTCGGCGCAGGCGTCGAAATTGCTGACGTCCCATTTGTAGACGGCGATGCCGGTTTCGGCCTTGAACTTTTCCGCCGCGGCGTCATTGCCGGCATAGCTCGCCGCAACCTTGTAGCCGGCGGCCTTCAGTGCCTTGCTGATCGCAGCTCCGATGCCCCGTGTACCACCCGTCACCAATGCAACACGTGCCATATCTCATTCCTTCCCTTGGACTCTTCGGACGCTTCTGAGTGATCGTTTTTAACGGTGGATTATGCGGTTGGTTTGACGGACATCAAGAACAAAACGCCCGGCGTTGAGCCGGGCGTTTGTATTTAGTCGAGGCTTGCGCAGTTGCGAAGAATATTTGATTTGCAACCGCCCTCTTTTTAATCGTGTGCAACGCACGCACTGACGCGTGCAGCGCACGCGTCAGTTACGCGTCAGCGATCTTCAGTCGCGCGCCAGACACATCGCGATACCCATGCCGCCGCCGATGCACAGCGTGGCGAGACCCTTCTTCGAATCGCGCTTCTGCATCTCGTGCAGCAAGGTCACCAACACGCGCGCGCCGGAGGCGCCGACCGGATGGCCGATCGCGATCGCGCCGCCATTGACGTTGACCTTGGAGGTGTCCCAGCCGAGGTCCTTGTTGACGGCACAGGCCTGCGCCGCGAAGGCTTCGTTGGCCTCGATCAGGTCGAGATCGCCGACGTTCCAGCCGGCCTTCTTCAGCGCGGCACGCGAGGCAGGGATCGGGCCCGAGCCCATGATCTTCGGATCGACGCCGGCCTGCGCCCAGGACACGATGCGCGCGAGCGGCTGCTTGCCTTCCTTGGCGGCCTGCTTGGCGGTCATCAGCACCACGGCGGCAGCGCCGTCATTGATGCCGGAGGCCGAACCCGCGGTGACGGTGCCGTCCTTCTCGAAAGCGGGACGAAGCTTCGCCATCGCGTCGATCGTTGCGCCATGGCGCGGATATTCGTCGGCGCTGACGACCACATCACCCTTGCGGCCCTTGATGGTGACGGGGACGATCTCGTCGCTGAACTTGCCGGCCTTCTGCGCGGCCTCGGCCTTCTGCTGCGAGGCGACCGCGAATTCGTCCTGCTGGGCGCGGGTGATCTGCCACTGCCGCGCGACGTTCTCGGCCGTGTTGCCCATGTGGTAGCCGTTGAAGGCATCCCACAGGCCGTCCTTGATCATGGTGTCGATGAACTCGACCGCGCCCATCTTGACGCCGCCACGCAGATACTGCGCATGCGGAGCCATGCTCATGGATTCCTGGCCGCCGGCGACCACGATTTCTGAATCGCCATTGAGCAGCGCCTGGTAGCCGAGCGCGACGGTGCGCAGGCCCGAGCCGCAAAGCTGGTTCACGCCCCAGGCCGGGCTTTCCACCGGGATGCCGGCGGCGATCGAGGCCTGGCGGGCCGGGTTCTGGCCTTGGGCGGCGGTCAGGATCTGGCCCATGATGACTTCGGAGACCCGGCCGGGCTCAATGCCCCCTCGTTCCAGCGCGGCCTTGATGGCGATGGCGCCGAGATCGTGGGCGGGAAGGGTCGCAAACGCTCCGTTGAAGCTTCCGACCGGTGTGCGGGCGGCGCTGACGATGACGACATCGTCTGACATGGGCATCTCCTGGGTTTGAAAGGGGGCAGACGGGGCTGGGAAACGGCTCGCCAGTCTCGGACGGCATCCTGTTAACGTCGTGGAGGCATGTCAATCGATTGGTGGCCGAATTCATGCCGCAACGCATTCAAAATAGCGTTCCTGGCGCTTTCGCAAGCAAGTTTTTGCTGCGCGATTAACCGTGGCGCACAAAACGGTAGCGTGACCCCTTTGAAAATGCTTATTTTGTTGCGTTGCGTACTCGTCCCGCCTTGCGGCACTGCCGCAGGGTTCCCGTTCTCAGCGTCTATCATGTGAGAGCCCATGGCGAAATCAGACCAGCCCACCACCATCAAGAAATACGCGAACCGCCGGCTCTATAACACCGGAACGAGCACTTACGTGACGCTGGAAGACCTCGCCTCCATGGTCAAGGACGGCGAAGATTTCCTGGTCTACGACGCCAAGACCGGCGACGACATCACCCGCTCCGTCCTGGCCCAGATCATCTTCGAGCAGGAGAACAAGGCCGGCCAGAACCTGCTGCCCACGACCTTCCTCCGCCAGCTGATCCGCTTCTACGGCGACAGCATGCAGATGGTGGTGCCGAAATATCTGGAGCAGGCGATCGCATCGCTGACCCAGGAGCAGGAGAAGTTCCGCAAGCAGGTCGCCAACTCGCTGTCCGGAACCCCGTTTGCGCCGCTGGAGGAACAGGTCCGCCGCAACATGGAGCTGTTCCAGCAGACCTTCTCGATGTTCAAGCCATTCGCCCCCAATGCGGCCCGCCCAGTGGCCTCTGCGGAGCCGGGGCCCGATGCGACCGCTGAAGCGCCGAAGGACAGCAACATCGACGATCTGCGCCAGCAGATGAAGGACATGCAGGAACGCCTCGAGCGGATGTCGAAGAAGGACGAGTAAGTCCTTTCGTACGCGACGGCGCCCGCCTGCCGCGGGCGCCGTTTACCCGCGTTGACCGGCTACCGCCACGAACTCGTCATTGCGAGCGCAGCGAAGCGAAGCAATGACGGAGTTCGCGGAAACAGGGCGTTCAGGCCGCCAGCCTTACCACATGGGCAAAGTCCCAATAAAGCTTGCGCGCTCTGGTGTAGAGCGGGCCCGGCTTCAGCTCGCGATCGTCGATGCGGATCACAGGCGCGACTTTTGCGAAATTGCCGGTGGAGAATATCTCGTCGGCCGTGAGGAAATCGGCATAGCGCAGCGTCTTCTCGACCACGGTGACGCCGTCGCCGCGCAGCAGGCTGATGACGCGCTGGCGCGTGATGCCGTTGAGGAAGGTGCCGTTCGGCACCGGCGTATAGACCACGCCATCCTTGGCCATGAACACGTTGGAATTGCCGAACTCCGCGACGTTGCCGAGCATGTCGAGCATCAGCGCGTTCTGGAAACCGCGGGAAGCTGCTTCTGCAAGCGCGCGTGAATTGTTCGGGTAGAGACAGGCCGCCTTGGCCTCGACCGGGGCGCATTCGGCGGTGGGCCTGCGGAACGGCGACAGCGTGATGGCGTTCCCGACCGGCTTTGGCATCGGCGCCTCGTAGATGCAGAGGCACCAATCGGTGGTCTCGGGGTCGAACAGCACGCCGCCGCCCGCGCCGTTCTGCGCCCAGTACATCGGACGGACATAGAGCTCCGCATTCGCCGCGAAGCGCGCGATGCCTTCGTTTGCGAGTGTCAGCCACGTGCCGGTATCGACCACCGGCTTCAGGCCAAAATTGATCGCGGATTGATTGGCGCGGGCGACGTGACGGTCGAGATCGGGCGCGACGCCTTCGAACGCGCGCGCGCCGTCGAACACGACCGAGCCGAGCCAGGCCGCGTGCGTCCGCGGGCCCATGATCGGCACATTGCCGTCATGCCACTTGCCCTCGAAGAAGGTCCAACTCGGCGAATATTCGATGGACTTTTTGATCTCGGCCATGACCGGCCTCCCTTGGCGTGACGCCGCAATATAGCGCCACTATTGATCGCAATTTCTAAATGATTCCCTGCGGGAAAATCGTGAGTTACCCTCTCCCACCGGGGGAAAAGGAAGCAGCATGCCGCTCGATCCGCTCGCAAAGCGTCTGTTGACCATGATGGCTGCGGCCGCACCGCAAGCGCGGAGCCGGCCGAGCGTGGAGGCACGGCGCCAGTCATTGGCAAAGCTGATGCAGTTTGCGCGCACCGATGCGCCTGACGTGACGACGTCCGACGGCACGCTGCCCGGTCCCGGCGGCGCGCTGCCCTATCGCCTCTATTCACCCGCTTCTGCCGGCCAGGGCGCGCCGGGCTTCGTGTTCTTTCATGGCGGCGGGCTCGTTGCCGGCAGCATTGCCACGCATGACCGAATAGCGGCGGCGCTGGCGCACGCGACCGGCTGCCGTCTCGTCTCGGTCGACTACCGGCTGGCGCCCGAGCACAAATATCCCGCCGCCCTCGATGACGCGATCGCCGCCACCGAATGGGTGGCGCGCGAGGCGTCATCGCTCGGCATCGATGCCGAACGCCTCGTGGTCGGCGGCGATTCCGCCGGTGCCACGCTCGCCGCGATCGTATGCCAGGAAGCCACGCAGAGCGCCGGCCTCTCGATCGTCGCGCAATGCCTGATCTGCCCGGTGCTGGATTTCGAGGAAGCCTCCCCTTCGCGCGAGGCCTTCGCCGAGGGCCATTTGATCGATCGCATCACGATCGAAGCGGATCTCGCCGACTATCTGCCGGAAGGCCTGGATGCCGCCGATCCCCGCATCTCGCCCTTGCGCGCGACGCGGCTCGCCGGCCTGCCGACGGCGATCATCCACACCGCCGAATTCGACCCGATGCGCGACGAGGGCAATGCCTATGCGCGCAAGCTGCTCGCCGCGGGCGTCGCCGTCGAGCACGTCTGCCATGACGGCATGGTTCACAATTTCCACGCCTTGGGCGCGATCCTGCCGCAGGCGCAGCTCGTGCTGTCGCAGATTGGCGAGCAGGTGCGGCGCGCGGTGGAAAAGTAAAAGCGCGAATCACACGCGCGCGTCGAGCACGGCCCGAGCTGCAACAACATACTCCGGCCAATGCGCGTCCGCATATCGCTCGGCCTGCCGTGCGCAGGTGACGTCTGGCGCGTGCGCGGCGGCGATCGTGCGCGCGAAGCGCTCCTCGGCGACCGTCACGTCGCCGGGCTCGGGCGACGATACGGCGGCGGCCACAGCCGTCGGAGCAACAGCGAGCCCCGCCAGACCAGCGAGCAGGATGCGGCGTGACGTGTTCATGGCTGTCGTCCTTCCATTGTCCGGCCCGCACTCTGGCCAGCGAGAGTGTCAGTGCGATCACGGCAGGGTAGCCGCGCACATCCGTGCAGTCCATCGCTTGCGGATAGCGCTTGACCACATGAGCGATCACGTTCCATCTAACGACGGCTCCGTCATCAAATTGCCACGCGTCGGATTGTCAAATGTCCCATCGCAGCCCATCGCATCATCAGGCTTTGCGCGCCGTCGCGATGGGGCTGCTTTGCCTGACGATTTCAGCAAGCGCCGCCTTCGCCACGGAGGCCGGGGAGGACGAGCACACAAGACCGGCCGTGCCGAACATCTATCTCGATCTGCGCACGATCTATGCGACGATTCCCGCGGGCACGCTCGGGCTCGGCTTCGGCAATACATCATTGTCGGCCGCGTTCGAAGCGCTGGCGGCGCGACGAGGCGCAACGCTGCCGGGCGGCCTGCCCGCCGCAAAATCGATCGCTGTCGATCTGCCGCTGACGGTGGACGTCAGCGATCGCGTCTCGCTCTATGGCGGCGTGTCCGGCTCGACGACCGATATCGGTGGCGGCTGGTCGGCGTTCGACATCACCAGTTGGAACATCGGCGCGCAGGCCGACCTCTATCAGCAGAACGGCGGAAAAATCCCGACAATCACACTGCAATCGACCCTGACGCAATCGGTGCCGAACGAGCAGGGCATGACGACTTCTTTCAACAATATCCTGGAATTCGACTACGCGCTGGACGAGGACGAGACGCGGGGCTGGCTTGCCGGCGTGCAATACACCCACACCGACGTCGCCAGCCAGCTCGCCCGGATCAAGCCGAACACGATCCTCTATGCCGGCGGTTATTACCAATGGCCGAGCAATTGGAAATTCACCGGACGCCTCGGCGTCCAGTCGTTCGGTGGCGCGCAGATCGCAGGCCGGACGCTGGCGGAGTCCTTCACCCAGCCGATCCTGCGGCTCGACCTCGACCGCATGGACGACAACGACAACCGCCTGTTCGGCATCACTGCCCAGATCGCGTGGATGCCGAAGCCGTCCTATCAGGTGACTCTGCGGACGCCCCTCTATGCGGTGCGTAACTGACTGGGGTCGTGGTAGATTTTCGGTAAAGCGCTGCGGACGCAATTGACCGGATTGGGGGGGGTCGGAACGGGCGCCTTCCCCTGATGACGAGCAGCTTTTCGCATGAACCGCTGCGCATCGCGTCAACCGATCGTTAATCCTCATCCGAAAACGCCGATTGCGTTACATCGCTGCAAGGGACCTTGCGCGAAACTGGGCCGTGTTTTCGAGTTGGAGGCTGCGAATGTCCCGCTTGGTCCCGGAACGGACGTTCCTTGCTGGAAAGATCTTCTTCAATTTCGGCCAGTCGTCGATCGATTGCGTCGTGCGTCGGCTGTCCGAGGAGGCTGCGACGCTCGAGATGGAGAGCGGCCTCGGCGTGCCGGAGCGATTCCAGCTCAGGCTCGCAGGGCGCGAGATCCTGACCTGCCGCGTGATCTGGCGATCGGACCGTCAGGTCGGGGTTGCGCTCGAAGCGGATGATCATGTCGAATCCCGAACCGAGAACGAGCAGGGGCGAAGCACCGACTCGCTGGTGCGTGGGCAGATGCTCGCGCTTCGGGCCGCGCTTGATTTTGTCCCGCTTGGCATCGTGCTGCTGGATGCCAATCTCCGCGCGCAGTTGATCAATCGGGCGTTCCGGCAGATGTGGCTGTTGCCGGATGAAGTCGCCAACAGCAACCCGTCATTCGTGACCCTGATGCACCATGGCCGCGATACGCTCGCCTACGAGATTCCGCCGGCGGAACTCGAAGCCTATGTCGCCGAGCGTGTCCGGCAGGTCAAGGCGGGCGATGCATCGCCTCTCGATCTGCGCCGCACCAGCGGCGACGTCGTTCGCATGCAATGTACACCGCTGCCCGACGGCGGACGAATGCTGACCTATACGCCCGTCACCGACATCGTGCGCTACTCCGACGAGCTGAAATTGCTGCGCGACGCACTCGAGTCCGTCGAGGATGGCGTCCTGCTGCTCGACCGCTATCTCAACGCCAACTTCATGAACCGGCGGATGCGGCGGTTCTGGGACGTGAGCGATCAGGAAGCGGCCGGCCATCCGAGCTATGCATCCCTGGTGAGCCGGGCCCATCGCGCGAGCGCGCCGAATCTCCCGCCAACCGAATTGACCAAATTTCCCACCAAGCGGGTCGCCGAGGTCAAGGCCGGCGATCATGTGCGCGACCTGCAGACGCCGGACGGCCGGCGCATCAGGGCGCATTGCACCACGATGTCGAGTGGCGGCCGCATGCTGACCTATGTCGACATCACCGATCTGACGCAAAAGGCCGCGATGCTGGAGACGCTCGCCACCACCGATCCGTTGACCGGTCTCTACAACCGCCGCCACTTCCTCGACGGCCTCGATGCGGAGTGGAGCCGCTTCCAGCGCTACTATCGCTCGGTCTCGGTGCTGATGCTGGACATCGACCACTTCAAGTCGGTCAACGATCGCTACGGGCATGCGGTGGGCGACGCCGCGATCAAGGCGGTGGCGGCTGCCTGCCTCGACGGCAAGCGCAAGTCGGACATCGTCGGCCGCCTTGGCGGTGAGGAGTTCGCCGTTCTCCTGCCCGAGACCAGCCTGTCCCGCGCCAGAATCGTCGCCGACCGCATCCGCAAATGCGTGATGGGCGCCCAGATTGTCGCCGACGAGATCCAGTTCGGCGTCACCGTGAGCATCGGCATCGCGGAGGCCACCGTCAGCATGTCAGGTATCGACGCGCTGATGAGCGCAGCCGACCATGCGCTCTACCAGGCCAAGGCCGAAGGCCGCAATCGCTGCATCGCCTGGGCACCTCCGCCGCCTGCAAGCAAGGCCGCGGAGTGACCGTCGGAGCAGCTTTTACTCCGGCACCGGCACGTCGAACGTGTTCAGCGTGACCGAGACCATGCAATAGACGCCGACGAGATAGGACAGCTCGGCCGCGCCGTGCTCACCGAACTCCTTCACCGCCGCGCGCCAGGTCAATTCCGGCAATACGCCGCCGCTGACCAGTGCGGACGCCACGTCGTAGGCGATCGCTTCCTGCTTGGTGAGATCCACCGGCCGCTGCCCGGCGACGATGGTGGCGAGCTTCTCGTCGGAGAGGCCGCGCTGCTCGGCGACCAGCACATGCGCATAGAGCTCGTAGCCGGAGCGGAAATGCGAGCCGGTGACGAGGATCGCGACCTCGCGCACGGGCGCGGGCAGCAGCGGGTTCGAGGCGATCGCCTTGACCAGCTCCCACACCGGCTTGCCGAAGCGCGGCTCGCGGATCCAGGGATTCCAGGGCCCAAGCAGCGCGCCGTCGTCGCGCATGTTTATGAAGCCCTTGAAATGGTCCGTGATGCCGGCTCGCATGTCGTCATAGAGCGGCTTCTGCTCGGCACTCAGGTCTTTCGGGTCGAGAATGGGAAGGCGCACGGTGGGATCTCCTCGTTGAGCGCCGAGGCTCGCCCGCGTGACGATGCAAGGCAAGTGAAGTTGCCGTGACGACCGTTCAATTTTGCAAATCGCGCGGAGAGTCGGCTATGAAGCCCGAATGCCCTCTAAGTTCTCCGGATTGACGACGTCGTCGACCGCTAACACCAATGGCTGCCCGGTATCGAGGAACGACGACAACGCGGCCTCGAAGGGCGCCGGATCGAGGCCGCGCGCCTTCAGCCATTCGGGCTCATAATAGGTCTGCCGGTAACGCTCGCCGGAATCGCAGATCAGCGTCACCAGCGAACCCATCACGTTCGCCTTGCGCATCTCCGAGGCGAGGCGGCACAGCGCCAGGAAGTTGGTGCCGGTGGAGCCGCCGACCGCGCGGCGCAGCCGGCGCGACAGCACGTTCATTGCCGCAATCGTTGCCGCGTCCGGGATCTTCATCATGCGGTCGACCACACCAGGCACGAAGGACGGCTCGCAGCGCGGCCGGCCGACGCCCTCGATCAGCGACGGCCGATCGCAGACATGGGAGCGGTCCTGCGTGCGGAAACAGTCGAAGAAGGCGGAATGCTCGACATCCGCAACGCACAGCCGCGTCGGATACTGGCGATAGCGCAAGTACCGTCCGATGGTGGCCGACGTGCCGCCGGTGCCTGCACCCATCACGATCCAGTCCGGCAGCGGACGCGGTTCGCCCTGCAATTGGGTGAAGATCGACTCGGCGATGTTGTTGTTGCCGCGCCAGTCCGTTGCGCGCTCGGCAAAGGTGAACTGGTCCATGTAATGGCCGTTCAGCCGGGCAGCGAGCGCGGCGGCTTCCGCATACAGCGCGCGACCGTCGTCGATCAGATGGCAGTTGCCGCCATAATGCGCGATCGCGGCGACCTTCTCCGCCGAGGTCGTGCGCGGCATCACGGCGTAGAAGGGCACGCCGATCATCTGCGCGAAATAGGCCTCCGACACCGCGGTCGATCCCGAAGAGGCCTCGACGACGGGCGTGCCTTCGCGGATGTGGCCGTTGCAGAGCGCGTAGAGGAACAGCGAGCGCGCCAGGCGATGCTTCAGGCTGCCAGTCGGATGCGTGGACTCATCCTTGAGATAGATGTCGATGCCTGATAGCGCCGGCACGATCAGCCGGATCAGATGCGTGTCGGCCGTGCGGCACTGATCGGCCTCGATCGCGGCCACGGCCTCGTCGACCCAGCCGCGCCGATAGGCAGGCGCGCCCGGCTCTTGCTGACGGAAGGGAAGTGGCTGCATCGGCATCAGCTGAATCTCTCATGATGTTGATCATGCATCAATAGCTCCCGCTCAAAACTCCAGCGGCGCGTTGTCGACGACTTCCTTCATCACGAAGAAGGTGCGGGTCTGGCGCACGCCCGGCAGCGCGATGAGTTGCTCGCCGTGGATGCGGTTGAAATCCTCCATGTCGCCGACGCGGATCTTGAGGAAATAGTCGAAGTCGCCGGCGACGAGGTGGCAGTCGAGCACGAATTTCAGCCTGGTGATCGCCTGCTCGAAGATCGCAAAGCTCTCCGGCGTCGAACGGTCGAGCACGACGCCGACCATGACCAGCGTGCCCTTGGCCACCTTCTTCGGGGCGACCATGGCGCGGACCGCGGCGATGAAACCGTGCTCGAACAGGCGCTGGGTGCGGCGATGGCAGGTGGCGGGGCTGATCGCGACGGTTTCCGCCAGCTCGGCGTTGCTCAGCCGGCCGTTATTTTGCAGCAGTCTCAACATCTTAAGGTCGATGCGGTCGAGACGAGCAGGCATGGAAGAAGCTTCCGTTATCGGGCTTTGTATCGAGAGAAATCTTAGCGAACTGCGAAATTTACGCAAGACTATGCGCAATATGAGCGCAATATTCGAAAGCACCTTTTTGCAGCGCGATGCTAGCCTTTCTCCAGACACCAACGCCAATCGGGATGACCTCACGATGCTCGAAAAATTCGCGCGCTATCCGCTAACCTTCGGTCCGACGCCCATCGAGAAGCTGGAGCGGCTCTCCAAGCATCTCGGCGGCAATGTCGAGGTCTATGCCAAGCGCGAGGACTGCAATTCCGGTCTCGCCTATGGCGGCAACAAGCTGCGCAAGCTCGAATACATCATCCCCGACGCGATCGCCTCCAACGCCGACACGCTGGTGTCGATCGGCGGCGTGCAGTCCAACCACACCCGCATGATCGCGGCGGTCGCTGCCAAGATCGGCATGAAGTGCCGCCTGGTGCAGGAAGCTTGGGTGCCGCACGAGGACGCCGTCTATGACCGCGTCGGCAACATCATGCTGTCGCGCATCATGGGCGCCGACGTGCGCCTGGTCGACGACGGCTTCGACATCGGCATCCGCAAGAGCTGGGAAGAGGCGATCGACGAGGTCAAGGCGGCGGGCGGCAAGCCCTACGCGATTCCGGCCGGCGCTTCCGTGCACAAATTCGGCGGCCTCGGCTATGTCGGCTTCGCCGAAGAAGTGCGCCAGCAGGAAGCCGAGCTCGGCTTCAAGTTCGACTACATCGTGGTCTGCACCGTCACCGGCTCTACCCACGCCGGCATGCTGGTCGGCTTCGCCGCCGACGGGCGCGCGCGAAAAGTGATCGGCATCGACGCCTCCTTCACCCCGGCGCAGACCAAGGCGCAGGTGCTCTCGATCGCGCAGAACACGGCCAAGCTCGTCGAGCTCGGCAAGGATCTCGTCGCGGACGACGTCGTGCTGATCGAGGACTACGCCTATCCCGCCTATGGCGTGCCGTCGGAAGAGACCAAGGAGGCGATCCGCCTCGCCGCGCGGCTCGAAGCCATGATCACTGACCCCGTCTATGAAGGCAAGTCGATGCAGGGCCTGATCGACCTGACGCAGAAGGGCTATTTCGAGAAGGGCGCAAAGATCCTTTACGCCCATCTCGGCGGCGCGCCGGCGCTCAACGGCTACGGGTATGCGTTCCGGAATGGGTGAGCGAGACGCGCTACCGCGTCTTGATGATCAGGAGCAGCTCGTCGCCGTAATGCTCCAGCTTCTTGTCGCCGATGCCCGGCACGTTGCGCAGCTCGTCCAGCGTCGTCGGCCAGGCGCGGACGATGCCGTCGATCGTTGCAT
This sequence comes from Bradyrhizobium sp. 21, assembly GCF_023073335.1. Classification (GTDB taxonomy): domain Bacteria; phylum Pseudomonadota; class Alphaproteobacteria; order Rhizobiales; family Xanthobacteraceae; genus Bradyrhizobium. The sequence goes on along the minus strand of NZ_JADPJG010000015.1, from coordinate 103,712 downwards.
CATGCAGTACCACGTAGGCCGGTACGCCGCGTTCGCGCGCGACGTCTGAGCGCCAGGAGCGCAGCCGCGCGCGCAATTCCGGATCGACATCGCCCTGCGGCGCATTGGCCGCCGGCGCGATATCCCCGCGGCGGGATTTTGCTCGGCTGCTGCGAACACGCGTGCCTGGCGCCTCCTCTCGCAGCCACACCTCGGTCTCACCGCGCAACACGCCGCGCGCGGTCTCCGTCAGCTTCAGCGCGCCAAAGGACTCGCTGTCGCTCTGCAAATGCCCCATCGCCACCAGCTGCCGCAACACGGTGCGCCATTGCTTCTCGTTGAGTTCGCGCCCGATGCCGAATACCGACAGCTTGTCGTGGCCGAACTGGCTCACCTTCTCGGTCAGCCGCCCGATCAGCACGTCGATCAGATGCATCGCACCGAAACGCTGCCCGGTGCGATAGGCGCAGGAGAGCAGCTTCTGCGCCAGCACCTTGCCGTCGCGCATCTGCGGTGGCGTCAGGCAGTTGTCGCAATTGCCGCAATTCACCCCATGCAGCGTCTCGCCGAAATAGCCGAGCAGCCGCTTGCGCCGGCACTGCGCGGTCTCGGCGAGCCCGACCAGCGCATCGAGCTTGCCGATCGAGACCCGCTTGAAATCCTCGGAGCCGGTGGACTCGTCGATCATGCGGCGCTGCTGCACGATGTCCGAGAGCCCATAGGCCATCCAGGCCGCCGACGGCTTGCCATCGCGGCCGGCGCGGCCTGTCTCCTGGTAGTAGGACTCGATGCTCTTGGGCAGATCGAGATGGGCGACGAAGCGCACGTCGGGCTTGTCGATGCCCATGCCGAAGGCGACGGTCGCGACGATGACGATGCCGTCCTCATTGAGGAAGCGGTCCTGGTTGCGCGAACGCACGCTGCCGTCAAGCCCGGCATGATAGGGCAGCGCCGCAATGCCGGCGTCGGCGAGTGCGGCAGCGACCTCCTCGACCCGTTTGCGAGACAAGCAATAGACGACGCCCGCGTCTCCCGCGTGACGCTCCCTGATGAATTCCTTGAGCTGCGTCACCGCGTTCCGCTTGTCGACGATCTCGTAACGGATGTTGGGCCGGTCGAAGCTGGAGACGAATTGCGGAGAACCGCCAAGTTGAAGCCGCTCGACGATCTCGTTTCGTGTCAAATCGTCAGCGGTCGCGGTCAACGCAATACGCGGCACGTCGGGAAAGCGCTCGGCGATGATGGAGAGGCCGACATATTCGGGGCGGAAGTCGTGGCCCCATTGCGAGACGCAATGGGCTTCGTCGATCGCGAACAGCGCCACCTTGGCCTGCGCCAGCATCGACAGGCAGCGCGGCGTGACCAGGCGTTCCGGCGCGACGTAGAGCACATCGAGATCGCCCCCGATCAGGCGTCGCTCGATGTCGGAGGCTTCCTGCGGGGTCAGCGACGAGTTCAGCGCGGCGGCGTTGACGCCGGCTTCGAGCAGGCCTGCGACCTGGTCGCGCATCAGTGCAATCAAGGGGGAGACAACGATACCGCAGCCTTCACGCAGCAGCGCCGGCAATTGATAGCAGAGCGACTTGCCGCCGCCGGTCGGCATCAGCACCAGGCAATTGCCGCCGTCAGTGACGTGCCGGATGATCTCGCCCTGCGCGCCGCGGAAACCCGGCAGGCCGAACACCGAATGCAGCACCGACAGCGCATCGCGGCCGGTGGCCGGCGCAGGCAGCGGGGCGGTGGAGGGAGCGGACATGAGTGAGCAGGAACCACGGCCGTGAGATTCGTCACAAGGCCAGTCGCATGACCGCGCGGGCGTGGCAAGGCCGTTTGCGCGGCACGGCGGCCTCTTTCCCTCTCCCACAATAAGGCGAGAAGGGAAGAAGAGACTACGCCCCGATCCGTCGCAGCGCTTCCGCGACCGTCACGATTGGCATGTCGCGCTTTCCGGCTGCCTGCAACGCGTGGCGCATCAGGTGTGGCGTGCAACCGTAGGGGCTTGGCGCATCGACGACGTCATGGCTGTAGAAGATCAGCCAGCCACCGCTTGCGACCGCCTCGTCGAAATAGCGATCGACACCCGCCGTATCGATCTCGAAATTGACCAAAGGTGAGGCGCGCAGGAACTGGAGATCGATGACGTCGCGATTGACGCCGGGCAGGATGCCGCGCGCCGAGCGGAAGGCCCTGGCAAGCTGCGGCTTGCGCCAGACCGAGGCAATACCATAGGGATAGGCGAAATTTTCCAGCGCGATCGAGGAATCGATGCCGCGAAAATGGCTGCGGTTGCGCTCGATCTCGCGGGCCATGGCGGCCTCATCGAGATTGGCCGAGCTCTGGTGCGAGAAGGTATGGCAGGCAATCTCGTGCCCGGCCCGGTGAAGCCGCACGATGGCGTCGTTCGACAGGCCGTGCCAGTGGTCCGAGGGACGACCGATCAGGCTGCCGGCGAGATAGAACGTGCCGCGGCCGCCATGCTGCTCCAGCAACTCCGCGCCCTCGCCTGCGGCGCTATCGGGGGCATCATCGAAGGTGAAGCTCACCATGGGCGCATGCGCGGGCAGCCGGTGCGGCGCGGCACGAAAGTGCCGGGCCAGCCGATTGCTCACGCGTCCCTGGAGTGCCGACCACACGAATCGCATGCCCTGTTTGTCCCGCCGCCCTCACTGAAGCATTCGTGCGCTGCTTGAGGCAAGCTTCACACTTCATTAGTCCTAATATCGACCCGTCGCCCGACCTAGCGCGCAAGCATCGACGCGTCGGCTTCCGCGCCGAGATATTGCAGCCAGTTATTGAACAGTGCCGCCGCCGCGCTGCCGGCGGCGATATCGTGGCGAAAATTCAGCGCAGGCAATTCGTTGCTGAGCGCGGGGTGACGCTGGTGCCTCGCCTGCTTCTCGAAGCGGGCAAGCTTCTCCTCCGTCGCTGCGTCAAAATAGCTCACGGGCAAATGCGGATAATTGTCGCGCTCGCGGGCGAGATAACGGCCGATGTCGCGCAGATATTCGCGCTGAAGCGACAGCGCGTCATATTCCGGATGGCCCTGGAAGAACACGAAGCGGCTGGCATATTGCCGGACGAAGATATCGACGCCGGCCTTTGCCGAGCGCGTCAGCACCTGATAGCCGGCCTGCGCGAGGTCGCTCTCGGCGATCTCGTTGAGACGCGAATGCGAGACCTTGAGCGGCGCGGGAGCGGCGCGCGTCAGCGAATCGCTGGTCACGGCTTCGCAGTCGAAAATGCCGTGACATTTGGCCGGCAGCCGCCGCCGCTCGATTCGATCGAGATGCAGCACCGCGGCATGCGCAGCCAGGCACGACCAGATCGTCGAGCGCGTATTGACCTTGGCCCAGTCGATCAGATCGGTGAGATCGCGCCAGTACGGCTCCTGGTCCAGCTCAGGCGCGACCGGCTCGGCGCCTGTCACGATCAACCCGTCGAACTTGTGCCGCCCGAGCTCGGTGAGTTCCGAATATTCGCTCTCGACGTGCCACTGCGCTTCCGGCGAGCGCTTCACCGAGGGCAGCGAGAAGCAGTGGAAGCGAATGCGGCGCGGGCCCGCGGCGGCCTGGAGCAGCTTCATGAACTGCCGCTCGGTCGCCTTCAGTGCCGAATCCGGCATGTTGTTGATCAGGCCGATGGTGAGTTCGGCGCCGCGTCGCTCGCGCGCTAGATCGCCCTCGCCCGGCACCAGCGCCGGGCTCGATATGCCTTGATCCCTGTCGATCAAGATCGTCATCGGCGCCGCCGCCTACTCCGCGGCCTGGAGGCGCGCGGACGGGCAGGCCTTTTCCAGCGCCTGGTCGATGTCCTCGATGATATCGGCGGAATGTTCGATACCGATCGAGAGGCGAATCGTTTCCGGCAGCACGCCGGCGAGGCGCTGCTGCTCCACCGACATCTGCCGGTGCGTGGTCGAAGCCGGATGGCAGGCCAGCGACTTGGCGTCGCCGATATTGACGAGGCGCGTGATCAGCTTCAGCGCGTCGTAGAAGGTCTTGCCCGCTTCCATGCCGCCCTTGATACCGAAGGTGAACAGCGAGGACGCGTTGCCGTCCAGATATTTCTCGACCAGCGGATGATAGGGACTATCCGGGAAGCCGGTGTAGTTGACCCAGGCGACGCGCGGATCCTTGCGCAGGAATTCGGCGACCTTGCGGGCGTTCTCGCAGTGACGCTCCATGCGTAGCGCCACGGTCTCGATGCCCTGAAGCAGCAGGAAGGCGTTGAACGGCGACAGCACCGAGCCCATGGTGCGCTGATAGATGCTGCGTGCGCGCTCGATATAGGCGGTCCTGCCGAAACGTTCGGCATAGACGAGCCCGTGATAGGAGGCGTCCGGCTTGTTGTAGCCAGGGAAGCGATCGGCGTATTTCGCCCAGGGAAAGTTGCCGGAATCGACGATGGCGCCGCCGAGCGTGGTGCCGTGACCGCCCAGAAATTTGGTCAGCGAGTGCACGGCGATGTCGGCGCCATAGTCGAACGGCTTGAGCAGGATGGGCGTTGCAACGGTATTGTCGACGATCAGCGGCACGCCATGCGCATGTGCGATTTTGGCCAGCGCCTCGATGTCGCAGACATTGCCGGCGGGATTGCCGATGGTTTCGGCGAACACGGCGCGGGTGTTCTCGTCGATCAGCTTCTCGATCGCCACGGGCTTGTCGCTCTCGGCAAAGCGGCCAATGATGCCCTGCCGCGGCAGGATGTGCGAAAGCAGCGTGTGCGTGGTGCCGTAGAGCTGCGGCACCGAAACGATGTTGCCGCCGTGATCGGCGACGTTGACGAAGGCGAAATGCAGCGCCGCCTGCCCGGTCGCAACCGCAAGCGCGCCGACGCCGCCCTCGAGCTCGGCGATACGCTTCTCCAGCACCGCGCTGGTGGGGTTGGCAATGCGGCTGTAGCGGTAACCCTCGGTCTCGAGATTGAAGAGCGCCGCGCCGTGATCGGCGCTGTCGAAGGCGTAGGCAGCGGTCTGGTAGATCGGCACGGCAACCGCATGCGTGGTGGCTTCGGGCTCGTAGCCGGCGTGAATAGCGATCGTCTCGTTGCGCATCGTGCCACCTCCGCGTGGAGCGGGCCGCACTTATTGGCCTGTATGAGGCATGTGCGTTGTCCGCCGTCCCTCTGTTAGAGGCGGGCGGTAAAGCGGACAATAATTCGCATAGAGATCGAGGAAGTAACCCTAACGGTTATTGGTGAATTGGCTAAAATTCGAGGTGATTTGGATTAATGAAGTTTTGCACAGCGGCTGGTTGGCGACCTTCCCCCCTTCTGCAAGGGGAGAAGGGGAATCATCGCGCGCTATCAGCCCATCTGTTCCCACAGCCGATGGACGAGCACGCCGGCCCGCGTCTCGATTGCGGCCGCCGCATCAAGCGCGAGGTCCTCGCGATACCGCCCCGCGATGAGCTGCACGCCGATCGGCTTACCATCGTGGAGCATCACCGGCACCACCGCGCCGGGCAGGCCGAGCACGTTGATCGCGGAGATGAAGCGGATCTCACCCCAGAAGATCTCGCGCACCCGCTCGGGGCTGACGGTGTCCTCGCGCGGGCCCGGCGTCGGCTTCACCGTGGTCGGCGCCAGCACCACCGGATAGTCCTCGAAGAACAATTGCCAGGCCCGGATGTGGCCGTTGCGCGCGGCCACCGCCTGCATCCAGGTCTTGAGATCGAGCACATTGGCCTTGGCCCTCATGCCGCCCCAGGCCTTGTGGAAGTCCTCCGAGGTCACCTTCAGCATGGCTTCCTCCTGCATCACCATCGTCTCGTTGGTGATGATGTCGCACCAGGTCTGCCAGACGCCATCGATGTCGGGGACCTCGACCTCGCTGACACGATAGCCCGAACGCTCCAAGTGATCGGCGGCTTGGCGCAGCGCCGCGCTGACCGACGGATCGACGTCCATATCTCCAGGAATTTTTGCCAGCGCGACCTTGATCGGGCCCTTCGGCTTGAGCCCGGCCAGCGGCGCGGGCACCCACCAGGGATCGCGCGGATCGCGCTGGCTCATCACCTCCAGCGCAAGACGGACGTCAGCGACGTGGCGGGCGAGCGGCCCTTGCGCCGACATCAGATGCGCCAGCATCGGCCGCTCGGCGGTTGCGCTTGCGTTGAATGCCGGAATACGCCCCTGCGTCGGCTTGATGGTCGCAACGCCGTTGCAATGCGCTGGCCAGCGCAACGAGCCGCCGATGTCGTTGCCATGAGCGACGGTGCCGATGCCGGCGGCGACCGCCGAACCTGCGCCGCCCGAGGAGCCGCCGCAGGTGATGTTCGGATCCCAGGGGTTGAGCGTCAACCCGTGCAAGGGATTGTCGGTGAAGCCGCGGAAGGAGAATTCCGGCGTGTTGGTGAGGCCGATGACGATCGCGCCGGCCTTCTTCAGATTGCGCACCACCGGGGAATCCGACGGCGCGACGAGGGCCTTGTTGGCGGGAACGCCATTGAAATTCGGACGGCCTTCGTAGTCGACATTCTCTTTGATCGTGATCGGTACGCCATGCAGGAGGCCGAGCTCGCCGCCCTTCGCGCGCTGCTTGTCGGCGGCATGCGCCGCAGCCAACGCCTCCTCCGAGAGATCGACGACGACGGCGTTCAGCCTCGGATTGACGGCGCGCATCCGCTCGAGATGCGCCTCGACGGTTTCGACCGCGGAGATGGCGCCGGAGCGGATTGCGGCTGCGGTCTCGACCGCCGACCATTGCCAGGCCGGCCCTTTGGGGCGACGTGGTGCGGACGATTTGCGCCGAGCGGCCTTCTTGACAGTCCTGGCTGCGGCCTTCGCGACCACGCTCTTGCGAACGGTGCCTTTCTTGGCAGAGGTTTTCGCTGTCTTCCTTGAAGCGCTTTTGTTCTTGGTTGCCGTCTTCTTCGCCACGTCGCATCTCCTGAAATTGCGCCGCGGAGGTTATGGAGGTCACGCGACCGTGTACAGGCGCGATTCTGCATGGCGCGCTGTCGCAACGCTCTGTCACGGCCCGAATACGAAGCGAAAGATCCTCGTGAACCTTTCGGTCTTCTCCCTTGACCCATAGATTGGTTGAACCACACGAAAAACTACCGCTAAGATTGCCGCATTGCGATCAGGTTTTTTGACGCAGCTATTTTGACAGCAACAAATCGGAGCATTTGCCATGCTCGTGGAATTCGACAGCGGATACGACCAGCAGCCATTTCGCGATCTGTGCGCCAACTACCCCGGCGCCGAGGCCTACGACCCACACGACTTCCGGATCGAATGGGGCCCGATCTTTCACCGCGGCCGTCTCGACGGATCGGCACGTGTGCTCGTCGTCGGCCAGGATCCCGCCCAGCACGAGACGATCGTGCGCAGGATTCTCGTCGGCACCGCAGGCCGCCGGACGCAAGGTTTCCTGGCGAAGCTCGGCATCAACAGGAGCTACGTGATGGTGAACACGTTCCTGTACAGCGTCTACGGACAGAGCGGCGGCTCCAAGCACAAGAACGAGCCCGGCATCGTCGACTATCGCAACACATGGTTCAAGGCCGTGCTCGGGCCCGGCAGCATCGAGGCCGTCGTCTCGCTAGGCGGCCTCGCGGACGAGGCTTGGAAAGCATGGCTCAAGACCCCCGACGGCGCAGCGTCCAGGCCCCTCGCGTATCAGCACATTCCTCATCCGACCTGGCCGGAAAGCTCCGCCCCTGATTCCGCCACGCGGATTGCCAATACCAAGATCATGCTGACCAAGTGGAATGCCGCTCTCGCCGCTCTTGCGCCGCAGATCGCGCATCCCGACGTGCCGACGACACTCGTGCCATATGGCGACGCCTTCAAGCCTGCCGAGCTCGTCGACATCATTGCGAAGGATCTTCCGGCGGGGCTGCCGGCGTGGATGCGCGGCGATGCGGCATGGGCCGTACGTCAAGGCGCCGACGCGGCGGCCAAGCGACGCACGATCACGATCACGATCCCCGATGGGGTGATTCCATGAGTCCGGCTGCAGGCCCGAAGCGATGGGCGCTGACCGGGCGAATCGTGACGATGGCCGCCGAGGGCGACGTGATCGAGAACGGGACGATCTTCATCGAAGACAATCGCATCGCCGGCATAGCGCCCAAGGGACAGCCGGCTCCGGCGGGTTTCGAGGCCGTTCAGGCGATCAAGACCGGCGGCAGCATCTACCCGGGCCTGATCGAGCTGCATAACCATTTGAGCTACAACATCCTGCCGCTCTGGCGCGTGCCGCAGGCGTTCGGAAATCGCGATCAGTGGCAGAACGCGAAATCTTACAAGACGTCCGTGACCGGCCCCATGAGCGCAATAGCTCTCGCTGACGACGGCTCGCTGCTGCCGGCGCTGGTTCGTTATGTCGAAGCCAAATGCCTGGTTGCGGGAACGACGACGAGCCAGGGGATCACGCTATCAAACTGGAGCGGAACGATCCACAAATACTACAAGGGGGCGTTGCGCGCTGCCGAGATCGGCAGCCCTCCCGATCTTCCGCGGGCGCACTCGAAAATCCCCGACATAGACGCCAAAGATTGGGCGAAGTTCAACAAGGAGCTGAAATCGTCGGCATGCTTCCTGCTGCACCTCAGCGAAGGCATCGACACCAAGGCGCATAGCCACTTTCTCGCCTTGCGCAATGCCGCAGGCGATTGGGCGATCGAGCCGTCGCTCGCCGGCATCCATTGCACGGCGCTGGAGGCGACCGATTTCGGAACGATGGCCCAGCACCAGGCCAAGGTCGTCTGGTCTCCGCTGAGCAATCTGTTGCTCTATGGGAAAACCACGGACGTTGCCGCTGCGCGTACAGCCGGCCTCACCATCGCGCTTGGCTCGGACTGGTCGCCGTCCGGCAGCAAGAACCTGCTGGGAGAACTAAAAGCGGCAAAGGTCGTGTCCGCGCATTTCGGCCTCGGATTCAGCGACTACGAGATCGTCTCGATGGCGACCCGCAATCCAGCCGCGATCCTGAAGTGGGATGGCAAGCTGGGAACGATCGCCGCGGGCAAGTTCGCCGACCTTCTGGTCGTCAAAGGGAGCGCTGACGATCCCTATGGTCACCTGATCGGCTCCCGCGAGCAGGATATCGTCCTGGTCACGATCGGCGGACGGCCGCGCTACGGAACAAAGAAGGCGATGCAACAGGCTGGGGCAAGCGGCGAGGCTCTCGACATCGGCAGCAGCGCGCGGCTCATCGATTTCACGTCGCCCGACCAGGATCCGGGGATCGAGAAGATCAGTTTGGCGGAGGCGACGACCCGGTTGAGCGCCGCGCTCGGCAAGCTCGGCACGCTCCAGCAGCACAGCGTCACCATGACGGCTGCGATCGCCAGCGGAACGGTATCACGAACCGGATGGCGTCTCGCGCTGGATGAGCAGTTCGGCAACAATGTCGAACTGCGTCCGCGGCTTGACTATAACGGCAGCCCTACCGGACCCGATTTGCGCGCCGTGGCGGCCGCCGCCGAGCCGCTGCACCCGATCAAGCTCGATGCCCTCACTGTCGTGGACGATCGCGCCTTTCTGGAAACGCTGACGAGCGAGCCCAATCTTCCGCAAGGATTAGCCACAGCGATCGCCGCTTTCTACTAGACGCCGACATTCCATAGTCATGCCCTTTACCCGGCGGGGCACGCCGCGACAGCACCGGTTCCGACATCCAAGCCGGCCGCTCTTGCCGGTTCTGCAAACCTGCAATCCCGGCGACCGAGAGGACATCCGCGACGTCTATGTCGGCCACACCGCCCTCCTGCCCGCCCGAGCACGCGCGTTCATCAAGCTACGCGCGAAAGGCACGCGTCTGCGATGTTGACAGGGAAGTCATATGTCGGTCGCACGGCCACCGTTACGTCACAAATGAGGGTTCCAAATCGTCATCAGCAAGGGCGACGCGACCGACGCGAATGCACTCGCGTGCCGTCGCATAGGAGGGAATTTTTTCGGCTGCTTGACAGACACTTTCCGCTCACGCAGTTTCTAGTTGAAAAGCCGTCACACGATTTTGCTTAGTTTGATTTTCCAAACACGATCGTGGAGCATTCTCATGACGGCTATTCCTCCCGCCAGTGGCATCACCCTCCACGATGGCGACACAATGGATGTCAGTGGCGGCGCTTCCGTCGATAGCACGACGATCCAGGCGGGCGGCTCACAGAGGGTCGGCGGATCATCCGCAACCAGCACGGCAACCCATACTGTCATCGATGGCGGAGAACAGGACGTCGTCTTTGATGGCGTCGCCAGCTATACAACCATCAATGCAGGCGGCGTCCAGCGTGTAACTGGCCAATATGTTCATGAAGGCCCAACCCCCGGCGAGGTTGATCACACCACGATCAATAGCGGCAGCGAACAGGACATCGACACCGGCACCGCAACGGTGACGACCGTCAATTCCGGCGGCGTGCAGAACGTGACGAACGGTGGCAGCGCCAGCGGCACGATCGTCAATGCCGGCGGTGTTCTCAAGGTTTCCGGTGAAGCTGTAGAAACGGCGCCCGTGTATCCGGAACCGGTTATCCAAAGCGTCGCGACCGCTGCAACCGTCAACTATCAGGGCGAATTCGACGTCACCGGCGGCGGGACTGCAAGGAACGCTACGGTCAATGGCGGCGTCATGACGGTCTCAGGATCCATACCGGATCCATTCGCCAATGTTCCCGGCCAGCCGGCCGTCGATGTCAGCATGGCGACCGGCACGACCGTTGAAGGTTTTGGAACCCTGACGGTGTCCAACGGAGCATTGGTTTCCGGCACCATACTCCAAAACTTCGGCACGTTGGATGTGAAGGCAGGTGGCACAGCAACCGGAACCACGATCGATTACGGGACGATGGAGCTGGCTGCCGGCGCGACGGCGATCAATACAACCGTCAATCAATATGGCGTTTTCATTGTGCGGGGTAACGCCAACGTTTCTGGGACGGTATTCAACGCCGGCAGCACCTTCGAGATCGGCGACGGCACGATTGAAAGCGGATTTGCCGTCGCAAACGGTGTGACCTTGGCCGTTTTGGACGGCGGTGTCCTCAATAACAGCATTGTCTCCGCAGGCGGAACGCTCATCCTTGATGCTGGCGCAACGTTCTCCAATACGACCTTCCAGAGCGGCGCAACTTTCATTGTCGGCTATGGCTACACGGAAAACGGCTTCACGGTGTCGAGTGGCATCATGTTTGAGGTCCTCGGCACGGCCACGAACACGACAATATCGGCGGGTGGCAAGCAAATCGTCGGTCACTTCGACGAAGGAGGCGTCGCCAGCAACACGGTCATCAACGGCGGCGAGCAGGACGTCGGGCTCAGCTCCACCGCGAGCTTCACCACGATCAACATGGGCGGCGTTCAGCGTGTCACCGGCATTTATTTACACGATGAGCCGGGTCCAGGGCGAGCCGATCACACCACCGTCAACAATGGCGGCGAGCAGGACGTCGATACCGGCATCGTCACGTCAACCACCATCAATGCCGGCGGTGTCCAGAATCTTACCAACGGGGGCATTGCCAGCGGCACCATCGTTAAATCAGGCGGTGTCATCAATGCTTCGGGAGAGACTGTCTATCATTCCCCCGGGGGCCAATTCGCCACGATCATCAGAAGCGAATTCGATTCAGCTGTTGTCGGCAGCGGCGGCCAATTGCACCTGTCCGGCGCGGGGATCGCCAAGAACGCCATCATCAATGGCGGCGTGATGACGGTTTCTGGATCAATCGCGGATCCTCTGACCGATGATCCAAGCGCACCTGCGGTCGACGCCAGCGCGGCGAGCGGAACGATCCTCAATTCAGGAAGCCTTTCCGTCTCGGACGGCGGCATCATCACCTCCACGACTCTCAACGGCGGCACGCTCGACGTGCTCAATCAGGGCACCGCGAACGCTTCGACAATTCATCTGGGCGCCACGGAGCTCGTCGAGGCCGGAGGGATCGTCGGCGCGACCACGATCGCCGGCGGCACGCTCGACCTCAAGGCGGGCGCGGTTTCCGACGACGCGATCACCTTCTCCGGCCAAGGCATACTCGAGATCGAACAGAAACTGGTGTCGGGCCCATCGGCCTTCGCAAGCCAGATCAAAGGCATTGCGCTCGGTGACTCCATCGATCTTTCCGGGCTGTCTTATGCGAGCGGCGCAACGGCGACGGTATCTGGTTCGAAGCTCACGGTGAGCAACGGCTTGGCCAGCGAGACCTTCACACTGGCGGATACTTCGATCACGCGGTTCGGTATCGCGAAAGACAGCTCCGGCGGCATTCTGCTGACGGCCGCAGCCCTACCGACAATCACCGGGGCCCTATCGGGACAAACGACCAGAAACGAAGCTGCGATCAATCCATTCGCGACCGTAACGATCACGGATCCAAACCCGGCAGCAACGGATAGTCTCATCATCACGCTCGCGGGCGCGGCTGGCATCCTGTCCGGAACGGGATTGGTCTCGCTTGGAAACGGAACCTGCGAACTGTTCGCGACCAGCGCTGCCAACTTGACCGCCGAGCTGCACGCCCTCACCTTTGTAGCCTCGCCGCACGGAGACGGGAGCGCGACGACCACGTTCACTCTGAGCGACACGAGCAGTGTCGGCTTGACCGTCAGCGATGCCAGCACTTCCGTCATCGACACGCATCAAGCCGCGTCTACGACGATCGACGGCCCGGCATCCGGTTATGCGACCATTCAGGGCACCGCGGGCAATGACATCATCCACGCCTATGGCATGTTCAATATCATCCACGGCAATGGCGGGAACGACACGATCTACGCCGGATTATATGGCACGGTTGATGTGTCGAGCGGCGACGGCACCGTCCATCTTCAGGGGATCGTCAACCACGTAACGGGCGGCGACGGCAACAGCACGGTGACGGGATCGACGGGCGCCACCACGATTGAGCTCGGCAATGGCAACGACACCATCGACGCCAGCGGATATGGGAACATCATCACGCTGGGCAACGGCAATGATCTTGTCCACCCTGGTGAGGGCGCGAGCCGCGTCACGGCGGGCAACGGCAACGACCACGTGAATTTATCCGGATATGGCAACACAGTCACGCTTGGGACTGGCAATGATGTCGTCACGGGCGGAGATGGCACCAACAGCATCACGCTCGGCGACGGCAACAACATTGTTGACCTCGGCGGGATGGGCAACCAGATCACGGTCGGTTCCGGAACAAACACGATCATCGCCGGCAGCGGATTGGACAACATCGTCGCTGGCGCGGGCCACGATACGATCACACTTGGCGGAATTGCCAATCACGTGGTGCTCAACGGGTCCGAGGCAAGTGTGACAAACCAAATCGGCCAAGACGTCATTACGATCAATGGCGGGTCAGATCAGTTCAACTTTGTCGGATTTGGCAGTCACGCCACCATCAATGGCGCGGCCCATGTCAACATCAGCGATCACAGCACGGGCCTGACCGTTTTGATCAATTCGGGCAGCCAGATCGATACGATCTCCGGATTCGGAAGTGATGCGCTCGGCGTCGTTGCCCTAGCGAATGGCGTAGGCAATTACCACTCCGTCGCCGAGATCATGAGCGCGCTAAAGAGCGACGGACACGGCGGGACCGTGCTTGCGCTGGGGAGTGGTGATCACGCGGGCTCCATCGACTTCGTTGACGCCGCGATCAGCCAGTTGCACGCATCGAACTTTATGATCGCTTGAAGCTCAGCTCTGACGTGCCAGCTCCTAGCAGGCCGCCGGAGGCGCTTCCGACGCCCACCACATCCTCTGGACCAATTCGCGGGTAGTTAAGATTCGGAGAAAATTCTGGCTGGCGGAGAGAGTGTCAGTCAACCCCCATTGAAAGATCAAGCATTTTCGACGTTCCTGGGCCAAAACCCACCGCTTGGGCTACGGCCTGAAACGGCATTTCGTCGCCGGCCAACAATATCGTCGAGCGGGACTATCGAGGACCGAATCGTCAAGCCCAAGGATGACGTCAACACGTGTTCGCGAGCAACGGCCGCGCAGCTCTGGCCAGCACGCCGTGCGCCCGTCTGGTGTTGTCGAGGAACTGCCGCACGCTCTCGCGCCAGGTGAAGGTCAAGGCGTAGGCCCGGCATTCTTCACGCCGCACCCGTAGTGCAGCCAGCGCCGCACGGCGCAGATCGAGGTCGAGACAGCCGCAGCCCGACTTGCCGATGACGTCGAGCGGTCCCATCACCGGAAATGCCGCGACCGGCAAACCGCACGCCAACGCCTCGAGGATCACCATCCCGAACGTATCGGTCCGGCTTGGGAAGACGAAGACATCGGCCGAGGCGTAGACATCGGCAAGCGCTTTCCCGGTCCGCGTGCCGAGAAAGTGTGTCTGCGGAAATCGCGATTGCAGGCTGGCGCGCGACGGCCCGTCCCCGACCACGACCTTTGAACCCGGCAATTCGAGGTTGAGGAAGGCATCGAGGTTCTTCTCGACCGCGATGCGGCCGACATACAGGAACACCGGCGCCGGGAAGGCAAGCGGCCGCTCGGTGAGGGGACGGAACAGCTCGGCATCGACGCCGCGCGACCACAGCATCAGGTTACGGAAGCCACGCACCTTGAGCGACCGCTCCAGCGTCGGTGAGCCAACCATGGTGCCGTCACCGCTGTTGTGGAAGCGGCGCAAGGCCGCATAGCTCCACTTCAGCGGCACCGGCAGCCGCGCCGCCAGATATTCGGGAAAGCGGGTGTGATAGCTAGTCGTGAACGGATAGCCGCGCGTCTGGCAGACATAGCGCGTGACCCACCCGATCGGCCCTTCGGTCGCAATGTGCACCGAGTCCGGGCGTATCCTTTTGATCGCGCGATCGATCCGCCCGGCCGAGGCCAGCGCAAGGCGGATCTCCCGGTAGCCGGGCAGCGGCACGGTGCGAAAATCGCTCGGCATGAGGAAGTCGATTTCAGCGCCGAACGAGGGTGCTTCGCTGGCGAGATATTCCAGCGAGCGAACCACGCCGTTGACCTGCGGACGCCAGGCATCGGTTGCCACCAGCACGCGCATCAGGCGACCGCCTTCGCGAACGGCACCACGCTCGCCTCGCCGGACATCCGGTGTGGCCGCGCCTCGGTCCACCTGATAATCTCGAACCGGCCGTCATGGTGCTCGACGACGGCCGTGCAGGATTCAACCCAGTCTCCGGTGTTGATGTAGCGAATGCCGAAATCGTCATGCATCGCTGCATGGTGGATGTGGCCGCAAATCACGCCCTGCGCATCGTGGCGCCTTGCTTCCGACGACAGCACCTCCTCGAACCGGCCAATGTGGTTGACCGCATTCTTTACCCGCAACTTCGCCCAGGACGAGAACGACCAATAGGCAAGCCCAAACCGGCTCCGGATCCTGTTCAGCCAGACGTTGGAAGCGAGCGCTGTGCGGTAGCCAAAGTCGCCGAGGAGGGCGAGCCATCGGGCGTGACGCACGACGAGATCGAAATGATCACCATGGACGACCAGGTAGTCGCGGCCATCGATCCCGCGGTGGATCGCATGCTCGACCACTTCGACGCCGCCGAAGGTCGAGCCGACATAATCGCGCACGAACTCATCGTGATTGCCGGCCACGTAGACCATCCGCTTGCCTCTCCGCGCGAGTTCCACGAGCTCCTGCACGACCGCGTTGTGCGCGCTTGGCCAGTACCAGCTCGACCTCAGGTACCAGCCGTCAACGATGTCGCCGACCAGGAACAAGGTTTCAGCGTCATGATGGCGAAGAAAGTCGATCAACTGATCGGCCTGGCATCCCCTGGTGCCAAGATGGACATCGGAAATGAATAGGCTCCTGACCTTGATGACATCGCGCGGCGAAGGGCGAGCCTCGTCGATACGCTGCGCCGGCCGGTTGCCGTTGCTGCTCTCGCGGAGGAACGCCATCGCCGCGGCTTCCGCCAATCCTGCCACGGCTTTCGTCACATCACGATTGGCCCGTCGCCGGAAGATCGAGCGATGCCAATAGACGCCGACGGCAAAAACGAGCAGCGCGAGTTGGGCGCCACGATGCCGTCCGTCGGACGCCGCCACACCGAACTGAAGGCTGGAGAGCACGGTCAGTACCGCGGCCAAGAGATGCTCGAGGGCGTGGGAGCCGGGCCTGAAACGGGACAACAGCGCTCTCATGCAACCTCCTCGGCAGGCCTAGGGGCGGCGATGGCGCGTGCTCGTGTGAGGCAAGGCCGCGCGATCGACCGCTTGTAGAAGCGAAGCCCCAGGATGATCGCGACCTCCACGGCGATGAGGATGGCCACCACCCAGAAGCCGATGCCGACGGGATCGTGGCTGCTGCCGCGCAGCGCGTAGCCAAGGCTGAGGAACGGCATGTTCCAGATCACGGTGCCGATTGCCGTGGCGGCGACGAATGCCCGCGGCTCCAGCCGCAGAACGCCGGCCGGCAAGGCCAGATAGATCCGCACAGTCGGCAGGGTTTGGCCGATCAGCGTCACCCAGAAATGGTTGCCGCGATAGGCGTCGGTCAGCTGTCGATACAGCGAGGGCCGCAGCAGCACGTATTTTCCGTATGCCGTCACCAGCCCTTCGATGCGCTGGGAGCCGAGCGCCCGCCCGAGCCCGTACCAGCCGAGCGCCCCGATCACAGATCCGACGCTCGTTGCCATGATGGTCATGGCGAGCATCGAGCCGTCAGAAACCGTCAGGCCGAGGAGCATCAGCAGGACATAAGACGGAAACAGCGGGATGAACTTCTCGGCCACCGCCAGGCAACCAATGCCCAGCAGGCCGAAATGGAGAAACATTGTAATCGTGCTCGACGTGTCCATGGTGCCTCGATCAAACGTGGGATTGGCGGCGGCTGATCCGGAACACCGAGGCCGGCGGCAGATTGCGAAAGGTCTGCCCGATGCAGCTTGCCTGCAGACCAAGATGATCCAGGATCGCATCAGCGACAGGACAGCGCGGGCCATAGGTGATCTGGTAGAACGCACCGTCCGGGCGGAGATAGAAGAACGCACCGCCGAGGATCGAAAGCACCTTCTCCGGCGGCATCGTGAGCAGCCCGAGCCCGCTGACGACGGCACCGACCGGCGCACCCTCGAACAGCTTTTCCTTGTGCAGCCAGGCTGCATCCATCCACAGCACTCGTGCTCCGGGGAAGCGGCGCTGAAGCAGCGGGATGAAATCGGAGCCGTATTCGACCAGCGTCAGGTCCTGTTGCCTGACGCCGCGATCGAGCAACGCGCGGGTAAATGCGCCAGTGCCGGGACCGAGCTCGATGACAGGGCCGGTCTCGGCCGTGATCTCCTGCGCCATCAGCGCCGACGCGGCGGGCCCCGACGGCGCAACCGCGGCGACACGCAGCGGATCGCGAATCCACGCGCGGAAGAACGGCAGGATGTCAGCGGCCGACATGCTGGATCTCCCGGACGATGAAAGCGCGGCCGGATCCGCGACGATGGTTGGGTAACGAGGCCATTCACGTGTCCTTCTTGCAGGTGTCCGGCGCAGCAGGATGATCAAGCCAAGTCCGACCGGTGGCCTTCAGTCTCACGCGAACATTGCCCTAGTCTGTCGCGAATGCGTGTCTTGGAAAAATCACCCGCGGCGTTTTCGTCTGATGGCCGCAAGGTTGCCGCAATGAATTGGACGTAAAGTTGGCAGACGCGATGAAGAGCGGGTGCGAGGAAAAGATTGCGGATGCGGATTCTGTTGGTGGAGGACCAGCCGGAAATGGTCACGGCGCTGCGTGCAGCGCTCGCGCGCCATGACATGCTCGTCGATCATGCCCCGGATCTGTCCGAGGCCGAGGTGATCGCCGCTGAAGGCAATTACGACGCGATCGTGCTCGATCGCCGGCTGCCGGACGGCGACGGCCTGTCACTGATTGCGAAGTTGCGCGAGAGCGGCAATGCGGTGCCGGTGCTGGTGCTCACCGCCCGCGGCGAGCTTGCAGACCGGGTGTCCGGCCTCGACAGCGGCGCGGACGATTATCTTGCGAAGCCATTTGCGTTCGAGGAATTGCTGGCACGGTTGCGGGCGCTGTTGCGCCGTCCTGCCAATGTGCAGAACGATGTCGCGCGGATCGGCCGCATGTCGTTCGACTTTGGCCATCGCGAGGCGAGTGTCGACGGACGGCCACTCGACATGCCGCGTCGCGAATTGCTGTTGCTTGAGGCGCTCGCCCATCGCATGGGGCGCATGGTGCAGCGCGCCGCACTGATGGAGGCGGTTTACGGTCTCGACGACGAGGTTCAGCCCAACGCGCTGGACACGCATGCGTCGCGCTTGCGCCGCCGGCTCACGGAGTCCAACGCCGGCGTGACGATCAACGGCGTTCGTGGCCTCGGCTATGTGTTGCGGGAGATCCCATGAGCGCGCTCCGACCGCGGTCCCTCGCCTGGCGCCTGGTTGGTCGGCTGGCGGGCTTGCAGGCGATCATGCTGACGCTGCTGATCCTGCTGATCGGGCTCGCCGCGATCGTGCTGTTGCAGGCCGGACTTTTGCTCGACGACTATGAAGGCAGCACCCTCGATGCGCTGAGGGACGCCATTGCGCGCGACGTCGCGGGCGGATTGTCGCTGCGCCAAACGCCCGAATTGTCGGCCCTTCGATCCGAACACGCCGACCTCTGGTTCGTGATCCGCGACGCCGACGGCCACAAGCTCGCCGAAGGCGCGGTGCCGCCACAATTCGCGCCGATCGCATCCGCGCTCGATCATGTGAGCGACGCGCGGCTCAGATGGAATGCGGCGGAAGCCTCGCCGCCGTCGGCGCTGGTCAAATGGGTCGATAGCGCCGCCGGACGGGTCCAGATCCTGACCGGAACATACGGTCAGCTCTCGGTGTGGCGGGCGCTGGCAGGCACGCCGGTGTTGTTCCTGAACGTGATTCTCCCGATCATCGTCCTGATGACGCTGGCCACGCTGGTCGCGACACCCTTCGTGGTGCGCCGGACCATGAAGGGACTTGGGCAGGCTGCGGCGCAGGCCGAGCGGATCGACATCGACCGGCGCGGCGTGCAGTTGCCGCTCGACGAGGTACCGATCGAGATCATCCCGCTCGTCAAGGCCATCAATGACGCGCTCGTCCGCCTCGACAAGGGCTATGAGCGCCACCGCCGCTTCCTCGCCGATGCTGCGCACGAGCTCAGGACCCCGATCGCAATTCTTTCAACACGGGTGTCTTCGCTTGAGGCCGGACCGGAGAAGACGCTTCTGTTCGAGGACGCCACCCGCCTCAGCGTCATGGCCGGCCAGCTTCTGGATCTGCAACGCCTCGACCAGGGAACTGACGCGTTCGCTGCCGTCGACCTCGTTGGCGTCGCCCGGCGGGTGGTCCTCGATCTGGCACCGCTGGCCTTCGCAGCGAGCTATGAAATGTCCTTCGAACACGAGGATGAAACCGTTGTCGTGGCAGGCGACCAGACCTCGCTCGAACGTGCCCTTACAAATCTGGTGCAAAACGCCCTCGATCACGGGCGGCGGCGCGGCACGATCCTGGTTCGGGTGACGAATGATGGCCGCATCGAAATCTGCGACGACGGCGATGGCATCCCGATCGAGGAGCGCGAGCAAATCTTCGAGCCGTTCCATCGGCTGCATCAGGGCGGACGCGGCGCGGGCCTCGGCCTCGATCTGGTGCAGAACATCATGCGGCTGCACGGCGGTCACATTGAAGTCGATCAGGCACCGTCCGGCGGCGCTTGCATGCGAATGGTGTTTCCGGCGGCCGGGGTCCCTCTCACCTTTGCGACCTAGTAGTGATCGTCAGTCTGCAATCTGCTTCGCCATGCGACCCAGCTTTTTCATGGTTCGGGCCATCAGGCGTCTTCCCGCCCGAGAATGCGCGTCAGCGTGACATTCTCATCGGCGAATTGGGCCTTGTGCCTGTCGGAAATCAAACGCGCGCATGCAGGTGACGGAGTCTGCCAAGAAATGGCGTAGGCAAAATCCGACCAAGATGACATGTTGGCTGATGTGCGTAACAGGGCCCGATTGCGCACAAAATAGTTCAAAAGCGTAGTTTGGCGTACAAAATCGCGCTAATGGCGGAGAGAGTGGGATTCGAACCCACGGTACGGTTTCCCGCACACACGCTTTCCAAGCGTGCGCCTTAAGCCACTCGGCCATCTCTCCGGAGCGCCCTCTCTTGAAGGGGCGCCGATGATTTTGCAAGGGATCGCGGGGAAATCGGGTGAATTTTCCGTAAGCCGTTGTATTTCATAGACAATATCTGATGTGACATTGGCGGCTGGAACCGCTCACCGGCTGAACCGGCGGCGGGTTTGCGGCGACGATTCACTGGAGACCGTCAGCCATGACCGGGGACACCATGACCATCCGCAACACCATCGCCGCGCTGGGCCTGATTTCGGCCGCTGCCGCCGCCTGCGCCGGGCCGGCCGCCGCGCAGGTCTGCACCCGGCAAGGGGTCGATGTCAGCTGTGACGACGGACGGCGCGGACTGCTTTCGGGAGATGCCATCCTCTGGCCGGACGGGACGCGCTCGAGCGCCTCGCCGCATCCGAGCGTAATCATCGGCAACAAGAGCGCGGTGCATGTCGGACCGGGCGTGTTCGTCGGCCAGGGCAAGGGCATCGTGCCGATGGACGATCCCAATGCCCCGAACAAGCGGCGTTGCGCAATTTTGGAGGGCGTGTCGTATTGTTATTGATGTCGCCTCCCCCCGCAACAACGGGGCGAGGAGACTGGGCTAGATCAACCGCACACCCGAGATCGCCGACTTCAGCCAGCGCAATGCCTGCGGTGGTTGCGCTGCGAGCGGGGCGACCGCGGCCTTCTCGGTCCGGCACTTCTCCAGCTCCGCGACGAAATCGGCCGCCCATTGCTGGATGGTGTGGCCACGCAGCTTCTTCATCATCGCTTCCCACCGCATCTTGCGCTCGATCAGCGGCATCGCGGCCGCGACCGCGATCGCGCGCGCCATGCCGTCGATGTCGTGCGGATTGACCAGTAGCGCGGTGTCGAGCTCGTTGGCAGCGCCGGCGAATTTCGACAGCACCAGCACGCCCGGATCGGCCGGGTTCTGCGCGGCGACATATTCTTTGGCGACCAGGTTCATACCGTCGTGCAACGGCGTCACCACGCCGACCAGCGCGGTGCGGTAGAGGCCCGCGAGCACGGCCTGACTGAAGCCCTTGTTCAGGTAGCGGATCGGCGTCCAATCGACCTCGCCATGGCGGCCATTGACGTCGGTGACGAGGCGCGCGACCTCGTTCTGAAGATTGCCATAGGCCTCGATCGCGCCGCGCGAGGGGTTGGCGATCTGGAGCAGCGAGATGCTGCGTGTAAACTGCGGATGCTCGGTCCAGAGCCGGTCGAACGCGCTAATGCGGTTGACGAGCCCCTTGGAATAGTCGAGCCGGTCGACGCCGATCGCGAGCCGCTCGCCGTTGAGGCTGCGGCGCAGCCGCGAAACGTCCGGATGCGAGACCGATTTTGCGGCATATTGTGCGAATTTCTCCGCATCGATACCGATCGGAAACACCTCGCATCGGGTGCGGCCATGCTGCGAACTCACGACGCCGTCTTCGACGGTGAGGCTGAGTTCGCCGCCGGCATAGCCGAGGAAATTCTGTCGATCCTCCTCGGTCTGGAAGCCGAGCAGATCGTAGGCCAGCATCGCCGTGATCAGCTCGCGGTGATTGGGCACGCCCTGCATCACCGCGGCGACGGGCCAAGGCGTGTGCAGGAAGAAGCCGATAGGATCGTCGACGCCGAGATCGCGCAGCTCCGCGCCGAGCGCGAGGAAATGATAATCCTGCACCCAGAACGCCGTTTTGTCTTTGCGGAAGCGCATCAAGGCCCGCGCCATGAAGGCGTTGACCTCGCGATAGCTGACATAGTCATCACGCGAGACGCGGATCAGATCGCTGCGGGAATGCAGGGCCGGCCAGAGTGCCGAATTGGCAAAACCTTCGTAATAGCCGCCGTAATGCGCCGCCGGGAGATCCAGCGTTGCAATCGCACCCGAACCCAGCGCTTCGATCTCGGCGAACGGCTCTTTCTGATGGCCATCACGCACGCGACCCGAGGAACCCACCCAGATCGCACCCGAATGTTCCACCACCGGCAACAATGCCGCAGCGAGGCCGCCCGTCATGGGCTCGTTGGGTTTGCCGCGCGCAACACGATTCGAAACGACGACTAAATTCACAGGTCGTCCCCTCCTGTTTCATTCCACCCCATTTAACTGCCGTTCATCAATATGGTTCCTGATCATCATTTCAACGAATTGAAACCAAAATCGGGCATGCGCGTTGGAACCAGTTTCCCTTACGGAACCGGGCATTTCACTGAATCAAGTCGATTCGAGCTGTATTGCAGCGTGAATTGCGCGCAGCGGAACTACGCGCGCGGAACGCCGCTGCCAGATGGGGCTGCCTTAGTCCAGCCTTGTGTCGTCGAGCAGCCGCGCAAGGAACGCGCGCACATCGTTCGGCGCATCGAAATGGCCGTTGACACCGACGGCTCGGCGGCCGACCGAGAAGGAGAGTCCGTTCATGTCGGGCATGATCGCGAACACGGTTTCGTCGGTGACGTCATCGCCGATGAAGATCGGGCGACGGCCTTTGAACGGCTCGTGCTTCATCAGCTCACGCACGCCAGTCGCCTTGGTGAAACCGGAATGCTTGATCTCGCAAACGAACTTGCCGGGCAAGACCTCGATCGGCGCATTGGGGATATCGGCGCGGATCAAGGAGACGGCTTCGTAGATCGCCTTCTCTGCATGTGGTGCGAGACGGTAATGCAGCGCCAGCGAATAGCCCTTGTCCTCGAGCAGAATGCCGGGGCTGAGCTTGGCGATCGCGGCCAGCCGCCGCTTCAGCTCCTTGTCCATCGGCGGCGCGTGCACGTCGTCGGCCTCATTGCCGATGGACAGGCGCATCTCCGCGCCGTGGCCGGCGACGGCACGAAAGACATCGGGCGCGAAAATCAGGTCGATGTCGTTGAGCGAACGCCCACTGACCATCGCCAGCGCACCCGACGTGCGCTCCGTCAGCCGGTTGAGCGTGTCCGACAGACCTGGCGGCACCCACACCTCGCGCGGCGTCGGCATCAGATCGAGCAGCGTACCGTCGATGTCGAGCAGGATCGCGGTTTCATGAAGATGCGGGACCAGCGCATGCGGGACCGGCACCGCGTCCGGCGCCTCATTGTCGTTGCGCGTGGTTCGTTCGTCGACCATCGGCATTTCCGCCAGTTCTGATTTCATCAGCTTACTCCATAGAGGCAAGTGGCCGTGCAATTTCTTCGAGCGATTTGCGTTCCGCCGAGACGGCATAGCGCCACGCCACGACCGCGGCCGCGATCATGAGTGCCGCCCCGAGCAAATAGCCGGCGAACACGCTGGTGCGTGATCCCGTATCGATCAGCGCGCCAAACAGCGCCGGACCTGCGACGCCCCCGATGCCGGTGCCGACCGCGTAGAACACCGCGATCGCCAGCGCACGGACCTCCAGGGGAAACGTCTCGCTGACGGTGAGATAGGCCGCGCTCGCGGCGGGCGAGGCAAAGAAGAAGATCACCATCCAGGCGATGGTCTGCCCCTGTGCGCTCAGCGCGCCGATCGAGAACAGATAGCCGGACAGCGCCAGCAGCAGCCCCGACACGCCATAGGTGAACATGATCATGGTGCGGCGGCCGAGCGTATCGAACAGGCGGCCGAGCAATAGCGGACCGAGGAAATTGCCGGCGGCGAACGGCAGGAGGTACCAGCCGACATGATCGGCACTGATGCCGTAGAAATCGGTCAACACCAGCGCGAAGGTGAAGAAGATTGCATTGTAGAAAAAGGCCTGCGCAATCATCAGCACCAGCCCGACCATCGCGCGCGCGCGATAGGTAACGAACAGCGTATGGACGACCTCTCTGATCGGCGTGTGATCGCGCATCTTCAGGCGCATCTTGGGGAAGCGTCGGTCGCCCGCATCCTGGTCGTGCCCAATCACCGAGCGCTCGATCTCGTCGACGATGGCGTGGGCCTGGTCGGGACGGCCGTGGATCATCAGCCAACGCGGACTTTCCGGAATCCACATCCGCATCAAGAGCACGACGAGGCCGATGGCGGCGCCGATGAGATAGGCCAGGCGCCAGCCGAGGTCGGGGCCGATCACCGCGGGATCGAGCAGCACGATGGCTGCGACCGCGCCCATCGCCGCACCGATCCAGAAGCTGCCGTTGATGACGAGATCAGTCCAGCCGCGATAGCGCGCCGGCACCAATTCCTGGATGGTGGAGTTGATCGCGGTGTATTCGCCGCCGATGCCGGCGCCGGTAAGGAAGCGAAACAGCGCGTAGCTCGCGATGCCCCATGACAGGGCGGTCGCGGCCGTCGCGGAGAGATAGAGCGCGAGCGTGATGAAGAACAGCTTCTTGCGGCCGATCCGGTCGGTGAGCCAGCCGAAGCCGAGCGCGCCGAGAACGGCGCCGGCAAGATAGGCCGAGTTGGCGATGCCGAGATCGAGATTGGAGAAGTGCAGCGTCGGGCTCTGCTTCAGCGCGCCCGAGAGCGCGCCGGCCAGCGTCACCTCGAGCCCGTCGAGGATCCAGGTGATGCCGAGCGCCAGCACGACACGGGTGTGGAAACCGCTCCATGGCAGTGCATCGAGCCGCGCGGGAATGCTGGTCTCGACGATACGCTCGCTCGCGACCGCCGGGATCTCGGATCCATAGTTCAGCGCTGTGTTCTGCTGTAATTCCATCGCGATGTTGCATCTCGCCAATGAAAGCAGCCCCGGTTCACGTGACGTGTGGACGGGGGCGTTCCGATCATGGGGGTGCGGCAATAGGCCTGCCACCTGCGACAACGTCTCCGGCAAGGGCAGGTTCCCGCAGGAACGGCGCATGGGGTCGTCCGTTTCCGATTGAGCCGCAAGGAGTTAACGCATGGCTCATGTCAGAAAGACGACACATTCGCGCAAAGCCGGGACGCGGAAAACCGCGCGTCGGAAGACCAGCCCGAGACGCAGTACGGCGGCGCGCAAAGGCACCAAGCGCGCCAAGTCAAACCGCTGGTCGCAGCGCGTGACGAAGGGAAGCGACGCCCTCGACCTCAAGCAAGGCGTATTCAAGCTGACCAGCGCGAAGAAGATCGCGGCCTCGCTGAAGCGCTCGGCTGAACTCAGCTCGCGGCGCAAGACCGGCGCCTACCGCTCAGCGCTGTCGATGCTGACGTTCTACATCAATCGCGCCGGCAAGACGCTGCCGCAGACGCAACGCGCGCGGCTTGAGCGCGCGAAGGTGGAATTGAAGAGAGTGTTCGGGCGGAAGTGATCGTTACGCCGCCCGGATATTTCCCATGAAGCGGTCGAGCTCGGCGCGCAGGCGGGTGCTTTCGGATGACAGCGTCTTGGCCGAATGCAGCACCTCTTCGGAGGCCGAGCCGGTCTCGGCGGCGCCGCGGTTGACCTGACCGATATCGGTGGCGGCAGTCTGGGTGCCCTGCGCGACGGTCTGGACGCTGCGCGCGATTTCCTGGGTCGCCGCGCCCTGCTGCTCGACTGCGCTCGCGATCGACGTGGAGATCGACGAGATCTGGCCGATGGTCGCGCCGATCTCCTTGATCGCCGCAACCGATTCGGCGGTGGCGCCCTGCATGCCGGTGATGTGCGAGGAGATTTCGTCAGTGGCCTTCGCGGTCTGGCTCGCGAGCGACTTCACTTCGCTGGCCACCACGGCGAAGCCGCGGCCGGCTTCACCGGCGCGTGCCGCCTCGATGGTGGCATTGAGCGCCAGAAGATTGGTCTGCTCGGCAATCGCCGTGATGAGCTTGACGACTTCGCCGATCTGCTGGGCGGCATGCGAGAGCTTGCCGATGCGGCCGTCGGTCTCCTTGGCCTGCACGACTGCAGCCTCAGCGATTCGGCTGGAATCCCGGACCTGGCGGCCGATCTCCTCGACCGAGGCCGAGAGTTCTTCGGTCGCGGTCGCCACCGATTGCATGTTGCTGGAGGCCTGCTCGGAGACATCGGCGACCTGGCTGGACAGGCTCTGCGTGGTCTCGGCGGTGCGGGTCAGCGTGGAGGCTGCCGATTCCAGCTGCACGGCGGAGGCCGAAACGTTGGAGACGATGGCACCGACCGCGCTCTCGAAATCGTCGGCAAAGCGAATCAGCTCGGAGCGGCGGGCGGCGCTCGCTTCCTTGTTCTGGGCCTCGTTGGCGGCGGCGTCGCGCTCGGCCTTGGCCACGGCCTGCACCTTGAACTCCTCGACCGCGCCGGCCATCTCGCCGACCTCGTCCTTGCGCCCCAGGCCCGGCAGCACGACCTCAAAATTGCCCGAGGCAAGTTCGCGCATCGCCTTGCACATCGCGATCATCGGACGCGAGATGCCGGTACCGAGCAGGAAGGCGAGGACCGCCCCCAACAGCGTGCCACCGACGGCCAGCATCAACACCAGTTGCTCGGTCTTCCCGATGGTCGCTTCCGATTCAGACTCCAGCCGCTGCTGTTCGGCAACGAGGTCCGCCTTCATGGCGGTGGCGCCCTGGAGGATCGCTCCCGCCGAGCCGCCCATTTCGGTGACGAGCTCGTCGACCGTCTTGGCGTTGGCAATTAGCTTCTCCAGCGCTTCGCGATAGGCCCCTAACAGCCCCCTCGCGTCCTTCAGGCCCGCGACGATCTTGTCGTCCATGGAATAGACCGCATTGAGCGAGTTCTCGACGAATTTCAGCCGCGCCAGCGCGCTGGTCGCAATCGCCTGGTCGGACGTCAGAACGAAATTGGTCGCCGCCGCGCTCGCGGTCTGGAACTGGGCGTTGACCTGCTTGGTGCCGAACTCGATCGACTGGGCCTCGGCGTCAGAGGCGTTGTTGCCGATGTCGTCGAGCTTGTATTTCAGCAGGTTGGCGTTGCGCGTGAGCTGATTCTGCACCAGCAACGCGCTGTCACGCTTGGCCTGGAGGACTTTTGCGAAGGTCGCGGAGAAGTTGGAATACTCCTTGGCGAGCTTGTTGAGGCTCTCCTGGCGCGCCGGCTTCTTGGCGCTCTTGACAGCCTGGTCGATGGCGTTCTTCAGGCCGGTCTCGGTGTCCAGCGCCGCCTTGGCGTCGTCCTCCTTGCCGGTGACGACAAAATATTTGACGGCCGAACGATAGGCCAGCAGTTCGCGGTCGATGTTGCGGGCGAGATCGGCCTCGGTGACGCTGGTGCGGTAGGACCCGACCCCGGACGAGACCCGCTCGAAGCCAAAATAGGAGAAGGCCATGCTGCCGGCGGAGATCACCAGCACGGCGGCAAAACCCAGGATGATCTTGGCGCGGAACTTGAGGGTCGGCATTATTGTGCGCTTCGACGACGACGCGATACGCCCGGACATTCCCACCCCCATTTTTCATTCAGCCGCGATCCGGTGGCGCCCCGCCCCCAGACCTCGCTGCGCAAAACTAGGGCACAATGGATAAGGGGCGGTAAATTCGGCGTGCTCATGCCATTTCCCGCTCTGTCGGCCAAAAGCCGACCGGGGCGCCCAAAATCCTAGTTGCAAAGTCCGGGGGCGCTGTCTCTAATTAGAAATAATCAAAATCAATCCCCGGGAGGACTTCACCGTGTCTACAGTCAAACTGACAGTGAACGGCAAGGCCGTTGCTGTCGACGTCGAGGACCGCACGCTGCTGGTCCAGCTGCTGCGTGAAAACCTCAACCTCACCGGAACCCATGTCGGCTGCGACACCAGCCAATGCGGCGCCTGCGTCGTCCATATGGACGGCAAGGCGGTGAAATCCTGTACCATGCTGGCGGGCCAGGCCGACGGCGCCAACATCACCACGATCGAAGGTATCGCCAAGGGCGACGAGCTGCACCCAATGCAGGCCGCCTTCCGTGACAATCACGGCCTGCAGTGCGGCTATTGCACGCCGGGCATGATCATGTCGGCGATCGACATCGTGCATCGCTACGGTGGCCAGCTCGACGAAACCACCGTCCGTCACGAGCTCGAAGGCAATATCTGCCGCTGCACCGGCTACCACAACATCGTCAAGGCCGTGCTGGACGCAGCCGGTCGCATGAAGGTCTCGCAGGCGGCCGAGTAAAGCGGCGCGCCCGAAATAAGAACCACCACTGCTGCTTTCGAGGGAAAGCGCGGTCAAGATAATTCCGGTCGGGAGGACCAGACATGGGTGTTGAAGGCATTGGCGCGCGCGTCGTGCGCAAGGAAGACAAGCGTTTCATTACCGGCAAGGGCCGCTACGTCGACGACATCAAATTGCTGGGCATGACCCACGCCCATTTCATCCGCAGCCCGCACGCCCATGCCAAGGTGAAGGGGATCAATTCGGCCGAGGCGCTAAAGATGCCGGGCGTGGTCGCAGTGCTCACCGGGCAAGAGATCGTCGACGACAAGGTCGGCAACCTCATCTGCGGCTGGGCCATCACCTCCAAGGACGGCAGCCCGATGAAGATGGGCGCATGGCCGGCGATGGCGCCGGAGACGGTGCGCTTCGTCGGCCAGGCCGTCGCGGTCGTGATCGCCGAGAGCAAGAATCTCGCTCGTGACGCGGCGGAAGCTGTCGTGGTCGAATACGAGGAACTTCCGGCGGTTGCCGACGTCCACGCCGCGATCAAATCGGGCGCGCCGCAGCTTCACCCCGAAGCCTCCGGCAACCAGGTCTATGACTGGGTGATCGGCGACGAAGGCGCGACGGACGCAGCCTTCGCCAAGGCCGCCAACGTGGTGAAGCTCGATGTCACCAACAACCGCCTCGCGCCGAACGCGATGGAGCCGCGCGCTGCGATCGCGGACTACGACGCGGCGGAAGAGCACTTTACCTTATATACGACGTCGCAGAACCCGCACGTCGCCCGTCTCGTGCTGTCGGCGTTCTACAACATAGCACCTGAGCACAAGCTGCGCGTGATCGCACCCGACGTCGGCGGCGGTTTCGGTTCAAAGATCTTCATTTATCCCGAAGAGATGGTGGCGCTGTGGGCCTCCAAGAAGGTCGGCCGTCCCGTGAAATGGACCGGCGACCGCACCGAGGCCTTCCTCACCGACGCGCACGGCCGCGACCATGTCACCCACGCCGAGATGGCGTTCGACGCCAACAACAAGATCACCGGGCTGAAGGTGAAGACCTACGCCAATTTCGGCGCCTATATGTCGCTGTTCTCGTCGTCGGTGCCGACCTATCTCTACGCGACGCTGCTGTCGGGCCAGTACAACATCCCGGCGATCCACGCCGAGGTGATCGGGGTCTACACCAATACCACCCCGGTCGATGCCTATCGCGGCGCAGGCCGCCCCGAGGCGAGCTACCTCATCGAACGTCTCATGGAGACGGCGGCGCGGCAGTTGAAGGTCGATCCGACCGCGCTGCGCCGGACCAACTTCATCACCCAGTTCCCGCACCAGACACCTGTGATCATGGCCTATGACACCGGCGACTTTAACGCATCGCTCGACGCGGCGATGAAGGCGATCGACTATGACGGCTTCGCAGGCCGCAAGGCCAAGGCGAAGGCCGACGGCAAGCTGCGCGGCATCGGCGTGTCCTGCTACATCGAGGCCTGCGGCATCGCGCCGTCCAAGGCGGTCGGCAGTCTCGGCGCCGGCGTCGGCCTGTGGGAATCGGCCGAGGTGCGCGTCAACCCGGTCGGCACCATTGAGGTCCTCACGGGATCGCACAGCCACGGCCAGGGTCACGAAACCACGTTCTGCCAGCTCGTCGCCGAGCGCCTCGGCGTTCCCATCAGCCAGGTCTCGATCGTCCATGGGGACACCGACAAGGTGCAGTTCGGCATGGGCACCTATGGCTCGCGCTCCGCGGCCGTGGGTCTCACCGCGATCTTGAAGGCGATGGAGAAGATGGAGTCCAAGGCCAAGAAGATCGCCGCGCATGCGCTGGAAGCATCGGAAGGCGACATCGTCATCGAGAACGGCGAGTTCAAGGTGGCGGGGACCGACAAGGCGATCGCCTTCCCGATGGTCGCGCTCGCGGCCTACACCGCCCACAATCTGCCTGACGGGATGGAGCCGGGCCTGAAGGAAAGTGCCTTCTACGACCCGACCAACTTCACCTTCCCCGCTGGTGCGTATATCTGCGAGCTTGAGGTCGATCCCGGCACGGGCAAGACCTCCTTCGTCAACTTCGTCGCGGCCGACGATTTCGGCCGGCTGATCAACCCGATGATCGTCGAAGGGCAGGTCCATGGCGGCCTTGCCCAGGGCATCGGGCAGGCACTGCTCGAGCACGCGATCTACGATGCCAGCGGCCAGCCGATCACGGCCTCGTTCATGGATTACTCCATGCCGCGCGCCGACGATCTGCCCTCGTTCAACCTCTCCCACACCACGACGCTGTGTCCCGGCAATCCGCTCGGCATCAAGGGTTGCGGTGAGGCCGGCGCGATCGGCGCCTCTGCGGCCGTGATCAACGCGATCACGGATGCGATCGGCAAGAACAATCTGGAAATGCCCGCAACCCCGGACCGGGTGTGGCGCACGATCCACGCGGCCTAAAGGGGAGGAACGAAGATGTACCAGACCATTTACCATCGCGCGTCCTCGGTCGACGAAGCCGTCAGCCTGTTCGGCAAGAGCAGCGAGGCCAAATTCCTCGCCGGTGGCCAGACGCTGCTGCCGGTCATGAAGCAGCGCCTCGCAAGCCCCTCAGACGTAATCGACCTCGGCAAGATCAAGGAGCTGCAAGGCGTCGAGCTGTCAGGTGATGTGCTGACCATCAAGGCCGGCACGACCTATTTCGACATCATGCAGAATGCCGATGTGAAGAAGGTGATCCCTGCGATTGCCTATCTCACCTCGGTGCTCGGCGACCCCGCCGTGCGCTATCGCGGCACGATCGGCGGCTCGATCGCGAACAACGATCCCGCCGCGGACTATCCCGCCGCGCTGCTCGCACTCGGTGCCACCGTGAAGACCAACAAGCGGTCGATCTCGGCCGACGACTTCTTCCAGGGCTTGTTCACCACCGCGCTCGAAGACGGCGAGATCATCACCGCCGTGTCCTTCCCTGTCCCGGCGAAGGCAGGCTACGAAAAGATGCGGCACCCTGCGTCTCGATTTGCACTGACCGGTGTGTTCGTCGCGCAGACGAAGTCGGGCGAGATTCGGGTGGCCGCAACCGGCGCCTCGCAGAGCGGCGTGATGCGGGTGCCCGCAATCGAAGCCGCGCTGAAGGGGAACTGGTCGCCATCTGCGATCGATGGCGTGAGCATTTCGGCGAGCAATCTGCTGGCCGACATCCACGGCACGGCCGAGTACCGCGCCAATTTGATCAAGGTGATGGCGCAACGCGCGGTGGCTGCTGCCGGCTAATCATCGCGCTTAGCGCCTCGACACAAATTTTCCGCGGCGCGCACTTCGGTGCGCGCCGTTTATTTTGGCCAAGCGGCATGAAAACCGCTTGCCTCGCTGGCGTGAAGGCGAGAAAAGTTAATCAGTCAATTAACTCGCTCCACAGAGGAACGCCCTGGTGCTTGCCGATCGGCAATAAGCGCCTCGGATCCGAGGAAACAACAACGTGCTCGATCAACCAGCCCGCGGCTCTTCAGTCCGCACCTCCGGCCCGCTGTCGGGCTTCCGCATCGTCGAATTCGCCGGCATCGGACCGGGCCCGTTCGCCTGCATGATGCTGGCCGACATGGGCGCCGAAGTCGTCATGCTCGACCGCGTCGGCGCGAGGAAAAGCATGAAGTCGGTCGCAGGCCGCGGCCGCAAGGTGATCGAGCTCGACCTCAAGGACAAGGCGGCGATCGCGCAAGCGCTCGATCTACTCGCCAATGCCGACGCGCTGGTCGAGGGCTTTCGCCCCGGCGTGATGGAGCGGCTCGGGCTCGGCCCTGATGTGGTGCTCGCGCGCAATCCGAAACTGGTCTACGGCCGCATGACCGGCTGGGGCCAGGAAGGCCCGCTTGCAAACGCAGCCGGCCACGACATCAACTACATCTCCATCACCGGCGCGCTCGCCGCGATCGGCACGAAAGAGGCGCCGGTGCCGCCGCTCAATCTGGTCGGCGATTTCGGCGGCGGCGCGCTCTATCTCGTCGTCGGCGTGCTCGCAGCGCTGCTGGAAGCATCAAAGTCCGGCAAGGGGCAGGTCGTCGATGCCGCGATGTGCGACGGCGCGGCATCACTGATGTCGTTCTTCTTCGACATGACCACGCTCGGCCGCTGGACCGAAGGGCGCAACCAGAACTTCCTCGATGGCGGCGCACATTTCTACGGCGTCTACGAATGCGCCTGCGGCCATTTCGTCTCGATCGGCTCGATCGAGCCGCAGTTCTACGCGCTGCTGCGCGAGCATGCCGGCCTGACCGACGCCGATTTCGACGCGCAGATGGACCGCAAGGCCTGGCCCGCGCTGAAGGCGAAGCTGCAGGCGGTGTTCAAGAGCAAGACGCGCGAGGACTGGTGCAAGATCATGGAAGGCAGCGACATCTGTTTCGCGCCGGTGCTGACCATGTCGGAAGCGACCGAGCATCCGCACATGGTCGCGCGACAGGTGTTTGTCGAGCGCCACGGCGTGAAGCAGCCCGCGCCGGCGCCGCGATTCTCGCGAACGCCGTCGGCGGTGCGCGAGCCCGAGGGAGCGGAGATCGGAGCGGTGACGAAGGCGTGGAAAAGGTAAATTCAACTACCTGGCTACACTCCGCTGTCGCACCGTACTCCGCCGTCGTCCTGGCGAAAGCCAGGACCCATAACCACCGAACGTGGTTCGACGAAGACTCGTGGTTGCCGGTTCACCCCAAACCACTCCCTGGGGTACTGGGTCCTGGCTTTCGCCAGGACGACGGCCGTGATGCAGGATCGGCTCGCGTTCAACGCAGCCTACGCCGCATCCTCCACCTTCAACACCCCACGCCGGATCTGATCCTCCTCGATCGATTCGAACAGGGCCTTGAAATTGCCCTCGCCGAAACCGTCGTCGCCCTTGCGCTGGATGAATTCGAAGAAGATCGGGCCGATCGCGTTGGCCGAGAATATCTGCAGCAACACCTTGGTCTCACCGCCTTCCACGACACCTTCGCCGTCGATCAGGATGCCGTTGGTCTGGAGCCGCGCTATATCCTCGCCATGCTTCGGGAGTCGCGCATCGATCCGCTCGAAATAGGTCTCGGGCGGCGGCGGCATGAACGGCAGGCCGGCTTCGCGCAGGCCCTCGATGGTGCTGTAGATGTCACGGCAGCCGCAGGCGATGTGCTGGATGCCCTCGCCGCGATAGATATTCAGATATTCCTCGATCTGGCCGGAATCGCCGGCGTCCTCGTTGATCGGAATCCGGATCTTGCCGTCAGGGCTGGTCAGCGCGCGCGAGAACAGGCCGGAGGCGCGACCCTCGATGTCGAAGAAGCGGATTTGGCGGAAGTTGAACAGCTTCTCGTAGAAGCCGGTCCACACATCCATGCGACCGCGATGAACGTTGTGGGTGAGGTGATCGAGATAGAACAGGCCGGCGCCGAGCGGCCGCGGATCGCGCGCGTCGAGCCACTCGAACTCGGAATCATAGGCCGAGCCCTTTGCACCGTAGCGATCGACGAAGTAGAGGAGGCTGCCGCCGATGCCCTTGATCGCGGGGACATCGAGCGTCTTCTGCGCCGAGGACACATCGGCGGGTTCCGCACCGAGCGAGATTGCGCGCTCATAGGCCGCGTTCGCATCAACCACGCGAAAGGCCATCGACGGGGCACAGGGGCCGTGCGCGGCGACGAAATCGTGACCGTGGGTGCCGGGCTCGTCGTTGACGAGATAGTTGATGTCGCCCTGGCGATAGACCGTGATCTTCTTGGTTTTGTGGCGCGCCACGGGGGTGTAGCCCATCAGCTTGAACAGCGCGTGCAACTCGTCCGGATGGGGATGCGCGTATTCGACGAACTCGAACCCGTCAGTGCCCATCGGATTGTCGGCGCTGACAGTGGCCGCCGGTGCATCGTGCGGAAACGGACCCATGGTGCTCTCCCAAATTGCTGCTGACCCGAACTATCCTTCATTGCCCGCGCAAGGAGCGTGCAAACGGGACACGATTTGGCTATTGTGTGCACGATCCGTGCATAGGATGGACAACAGACGCATGATTTCGGTAGACGCGTTCGACCTCAAGATCCTGGGCGCGCTCCAGGATGACGGCCGCCTCACCAACCAGGAGCTGGCCGAGCTCGCCGGCCTCTCGGCCTCGCAATGTTCGCGGCGGCGGATGCGGCTGGAGGAGGACAAGGTGATCGCGGGTTATCATGCCGACCTCTCCAGCGAAGCGCTCGGCTTCGGCATGATCGCCTTCATCCAGGTGACGCTGGCAACCCACTCGCCGGACAATTCGAAACGCTTCCGAACGCTGGTCAATCGGATCGACGAGATCCAGGAGGCTTATTCGCTGACGGGCGACGCCGACTATGTGCTGAAAGCGGTGCTGCGCGATCTCAAGGGTCTCTCCAATCTCGTCAACGACGTGCTGATGCCGCACCAGAGCGTGGCGCATGTGCGCTCTTCGATCGTGCTTGATCGGCTCAAGGAAAGCTCACGGCTGCCGCTCAAGGAAATCAAGCCCGGCTGAATTCGAGGGAACTACGGCATTCGCGCGACGCGCACGATCTGCGATGATCCCTGCCAATCCGGGACAATAGGCTATGGCGCTCCAGCTTCGACCGAA
The DNA here is from genome assembly GCF_023073335.1 of Bradyrhizobium sp. 21. Taxonomy (GTDB): domain Bacteria; phylum Pseudomonadota; class Alphaproteobacteria; order Rhizobiales; family Xanthobacteraceae; genus Bradyrhizobium. The sequence continues at coordinate 69,199 of NZ_JADPJG010000015.1, read as the reverse complement.
CTGCGAATATTGCGACCGCGACCTGCCGCCTGATGCAACGGATGCGCGGATCTGCTCCTATGAATGCACGTTCTGTGCGGAATGCGTGGAGACGAAGCTGTCCAACGTCTGCCCGAACTGCGGCGGCGGCTTTGCGCCGCGTCCGATCAGGCCGACCCAGGAATGGCGGCCGGGCCTGTGCACGACGAAGCAGGCGCCGTCGGACAAGAGGGTGCATCTGAAGTACAGCGTGGAGGATGTCGCGGCGCATTGCGCGAGGATCAAGAGAATTCAACCCGAAAAGCGCTAGGCGCGCGCTCTGGTCCGATCTGGGCGGGCAGTTGTTTGCTTCAGCCTTGCTGGGCCTTGCAAAGCTATCGCTACCTTATTTCGTCTTTCTAACGGCTGGATACCACTGCACCAGATAGCCTTGTCCAGGTAAATGGCCGCCTTCGCTCTCGATGGTCTCGAAACTTAGAAGCCCATCCGGACCGGGCTGCAAATCCGGGAAGCCGCCGATGGGCTGAAATTCGTACTCAAAGCCCTCAGCCTTCTCAATGAATATCTTGACTTGATCTATGAAGCGCCCGAGCGCGAAGTACCAGACGCCATTGTCCATTTCCAACATCCGATATTGATACTCGACGACCGCGGTCTGCGGCGAAATCTGAGACGCCCCTGCAATTCTGTTATTTAGAATCTTGTCCCGTTTCTGCGTTTTCGGCTTGGGGGACATTTTCACGACGGAAAATGCGCGATCGCGAATATCTTTGGAGGGATGATTTTCCACCCGCTTATTTGTGATAGTTCTAAATTCGAAGAGTTCCGCAGGCCCCGGATAGAGTTCGATTCGGTAACGTACGGTGGCGTCTATAAAGTCCCCCTCTGGTAGGCTCAAGGACCGGTGCTTAAGTGTTATTTCCGCCTTTTTTCCCGCGCGCTTCGAATGGAATGGTTTAAATCGACGCAAGGCGTGGAAGATATACTTCGAATTTTGCGACAGTAGCTTCTTTTGAATCAGAAAGCGGGCGACTCCATCAGGCCAGTATCTATCATCCGTGGCCCAACAATCGCGTTCCTCCATCCACCGTCTATGATGGATCGCACCTTCGCCGGTGGTGCAATTCAAAAGACCGAAATTGAATGCATTTGTGTATCTTGGATTGATCGGCGATCTGCCCGCGTATGCTGATCCAGCCGGGACAAACTTGATGTCACCGAAATTGCCTGAGACCGAACTAAATCTCGGCAAATGCTCGTGTCCGTACAGAACAAGATCGAAATTCGAGGAGATCAATTGCTCGAGGACAGCTTGCTCGTCTTCGTGCACCCAGCTCAAGGGATGGTGCATCACGAGCATCCTGAAGTCGGTGTGCCTCAGTCGCGAGATTGCATCGCGGAGTTGCCTTTCGGTAATGGCAAGCGTGCCATAGTCCCAGTAAGGATGATCGGCAACCTCTCCCTTAGCACGGATCGCGTGACGCCCACAGCAGACAGCTGTGTTGATGGTTGCTATACCTAGCTTGCTTGCGCCCCGCTCTAGAATAAACGAGTGAACCAAATCACCATCTGGATATGGCCAGCCATTCTCCTTGGAGAAACTGTAGAAACTCTGAAACGGAGACAGCATCATTGGAGACTTCTTCTTATCGTAGAGCAGATCCCCAAGCTGCTTCTGACGCTCCGGCGCCTTAGACGACAACAGCTTTTCCCAATCGGGCGGAATCTCGGAAGTCTTGTCGCGCTCTAAATCGTGGTTTCCCGGCGCAAAAACAAATTTGGCTCGCTCTCCAAGAAGCTTTCGAATTGGATCGATTAAGGTTTTTCTTGCGAGAGCATACTCTGTAGCTTTTCCGGAAAAGGCTACGTCGCCGCTAAAGATTACGAGATCGATGTCCGAGAGTTGGGGATCGAAGCTACTTCTTGCGCGAATATCTTCCAACATCCCCTGCAATAAGACGCTGCGATCGAAATCGGGGAGGCCTTGATGCCAATCCGAAATGTGCAACCAAGCGAGGCCGCTCTTTGATTCACGTGAGGCCCCTAAAACGCCATTTTTCGCCTTGTTAACTTTTTTCTGAGAGTGTGGCTTCGGCACAATTGTAATCCTGCCTGTGAGTATTATTCTGTTCTAATGTTTGCTTTGCACGGCAACGAGGTTGTGTGAGCAATCAAGGGTTGATTGGAAGGTTCCATGCTCGATATTAGCGGTCAAGTCCTCGGCGAAAAGTAATTAGATTTAAACGACTTATGCTGCATTGCAGGCTAGCTCGCGGTTCTGTTAATTGCGAGGCAAGTGGTACTATCGCACCTCATAGATTGAAGCTGTTGCATTTGTTTGCGATGCACCTGCCCTTCCCTTGGGCAACGGAGCAATTTCTACGGCGGTATCCTACTCCGCCGCCAAGATCGTCCCCTCGACCTCACCGAAACCAACGCGATACCCGTTGCCTTGGCACCAGCCGCGCATCACGAGGCTGTCGCCGTCTTCCAGGAACGACCGCTTGGCCCCGCCGGGCAATTCGAGCGGCTCGGTGCCATTCCAGCTGATTTCCAAAAGACTGCCGCGCTGGTTCTTCTCCGGGCCGGAGATGGTGCCGCTGCCCAGGAGATCGCCGACATTCATGGCGCAGCCGGAGGAGGCGTGGTGCATCAGCTGCTGCACCGAGGACCAGTACATGTATTTGAAGTTGGTGCGGCTGATGCCGGCAGGCGCATTGGCGCCGGCGACACGCAGGGAGACGTCGAGCTCCAGATCATAATTCTGCGGCTCCGCCTGCTTGAGATAGTCGAGCGGCACCGGCTCCTGCTCCGGCCCCTTCAGCCGGAACGGCTCGAGCGCCTCGCGCGTCACCACCCACGGACTGATTGACGTCGCAAACGCTTTCGCCAGGAACGGGCCGAGCGGCACATATTCCCATTGCTGGATGTCGCGCGCGCTCCAGTCGTTGAGCAGCACGAAGCCGAAGATCATCTCCTCGGCCTGCTGCTCGCTGAGCATGCCGCCCATGGCTGAGGGCTGGCCCACCACGACGCCCATCTCCAGCTCGAAATCGAGCCGCTTGCACGGGGCGAAGCTGGGCACCTCGACGTTCGGCGGCTTCAGCTGCCCGCGCGGGCGCTTCACCTTGGTGCCGGAGACCACGACGGTGGATGCCCGCCCATTGTAGCCGATCGGCATATGCAGCCAGTTCGGCTGCAGCGCATTGTCCTTGCCGCGGAACATCACCCCGACATTGGTGGCGTGCTCTTTGGAGGAATAAAAGTCCGTGTAGCCGGACACAGCGAACGGCAGATGCAGCTGCGCTTCGCGCATCGGTACCAGCGCCTGCTGACGCAGCTCCTCGTTGTCGCGCAGCTCCGCATGATCGTGACGCAACAGCTCGCTGATCCGCACCCGCGTCTTGGCCCAGACCTTTGGTCCCAGCGCCATGAAGGAATTGAGCGAGGATCCCGAGAACACGCCGAGCGGGCCGACATCGAGCCGCGAATCCTGCTCGAGCTCCCAGAGATCGAGCACGTAATTGCCGATCGCAACGCCGACCCGCGGCGTCGGATTGGCCGCGGTCGAGAACACGCCATAGGGCAGGTTCTGGATCGGGAAGTCGGAGGCGGGATCAACGTCGATGAAGGAGCGGAGGCTGGGGTCGTTGGGGTGGGGCAAATGACTCTCCGAGATTGAGACCGTCATAGCCGGGGTTGTCCCGGCCATCTACGAACTTTCTTCTGCGCTTCAACACGTGGATGCCCGGGACAAGCCCGGGCATGACGGAGGGTAGTGGGCGGGAATGCTACCGCCGGTTCGGATCGAACCGCTTCTCTAGTCCCTTCCAGCAATCCGCGTAATCGTCCTGGAGCGTCGAGGCGTTCGCGGCGTGCGCCGTCACGCGCTGCGGGTAGCGGGTCTCGAACATGAAGGCCATGGTGCCCGTGAGCTTCACCGGCTTCAGCTCCCCATTGCTGGCGTGCTCGAAGGCGTCGCGGTCAGGCCCGTGCGGCAACATGCAATTGTGCAGCGAGACGCCGCCCGGCACGAAACCTTGCGGCTTGGCGTCGTAGACGCCGTAGATCAGGCCCATGAACTCGCTCATGATGTTCATGTGATACCAAGGCGGCCGGAAGGTGTTGTCGGCGACCAACCAGCGCTCCGGGAAGATGACGAAATCGATATTCGCAGTGCCCGCGGTCTCCGAAGGCGAGGTCAGCACGGTGAAGATCGAGGGATCGGGATGATCGAAACCGATCGCGCCTACGGGAGAAAAGGTGCGCAGATCGTATTTGTAGGGCGCGTAATTGCCGTGCCAGGCGACGACGTCGATCGGCGAATGGGCGAGCTGCGTCTTGAACAGTGCGCCGCCCCATTTCACGAACAGCTCGGTCGGCGTGTCCTTGTCCTCGTAATGCGCGACCGGCGTGAGGAAGTCGCGCGCATTGGCGAGGCAGTTGGCACCGATCGGCCCGCGCTCCGGCAGCGTGAAGGCGCCGCCGTAATTCTCGCAGAGATAGCCGCGCGCCGGCCCGTTCGGAATCTCGACGCGGAACTTGACCCCGCGCGGGATCACGACGATCTCGCCGGGCTCGGCGTCGATGCGACCGAACTCGGTCACGATGCGAAGATTGCCCTGCTGGAGCACGAACATCAGCTCGCCGTCGGCATTGTAGAAGTGCTGGTCTACCATCGATTGGGTGATGAGGTAGACATGCGCGGCCATGCCGGCCTGCGTGTTGACGTCACCCGCGGTCGTCATCGTCTGCACGCCCTGAAGGAAGGTCGTATCCTCCTTCGGGATCGGCGCCGGGTCCCAGCGCAGTTGCGCGATCGGCAGATCGTATTCATGGCATGGCGCCGAGCGCCACAGGCCGGAATCGGCCTTCTCGAAACGGCCCGAATGCTTGACCGACGGACGAATGCGATAGAGCCATGAGCGCTCATTTCTGCCGCGCGGCGCGGTGAAGGGCGAGCCGGAGAGCTGCTCGGCATAGAGGCCGTAGGCGCAGCGCTGCGGCGAGTTGCGGCCGATCGGCAGCGCACCGGGCAGAGCCTCGGTCTCAAAGCTGTTGCCGAAGCCGGACATGTAGCCCGGGGTGACCTGCGCCGAGCTGCGGATGATCTGATCGGGCGAGGTATTGATGTTCATGGCTATCCTGCTCCTTGCAAATTCGCCCACATCTCCTGGTCGCGCTTGTCGGTCCAGATCACGGGATCGTCGATGCCCGAGGCCTCATCATAGGCGCGCGAGACGTTGAAGGGCAGGCAGTGCTCGTAGATGGCGAAGCTCGAAAATTTCGGATCCATCACTTCGCGCGTGGCCGCCATCGATTCCTTCAGAGTGCGGCCCTTGGCGACCGAGATTTCTGCGGCGCCATAGAGCGAGGTGACGAAGTCGCGCGTCATCGCGATGGCCTCGCGCACGGTGGCGACGCCGTTGAGCGCATCACCGCGGCCCGGCGCGATCGCCTTGGGATTGAAGTTGCGGATCTCGTTCAGCGTCAGCGGCCACTCACGCAGATGCGCATCGCCGCAATAGCAGGCCGAATGATATTCGATGAGATCGCCGGAGAACATCACCTCGGCATCCGGCACCCAGGCGACGATATCGCCGGAGGTGTGGCCGGCGCCGAGTTGCATCAGGCGCACCTCGCGCTTGCCGAGATAGATCGACATCTCGCCTTCGAACGTGAGCGTCGGCCAGGTCAGGCCGGGAATGCTCTCGGCATCCTGAAACAGACGCGGGAAGCGGCCGTATTCGGAATCCCAATCCTGCTGTCCACGCTCCTCGATCAGCCGATAGGTTTCCTGCGAAGCGACGATGCCTTGCGCTTTGTAGGCGGAGGCACCGAGCACGCGCACGGCGTGATAATGCGACAGCACCACATATTTGATCGGCTTGTCGGTGACGGTCTTGACGCGCTCGATCACCTTGTTGGCCATCGCCGGCGTCGACTGCGCGTCGAACACCAGACAGCCGTCGTCGCCGACGATGATAGCCGTGTTCGGATCGCCCTCCGCGGTGAAGGCGTAGAGATCGGTGCCGATCTCGGAGAAGGTGATTGTCTTCTCGGAGAGATCGCCAGTGGATGCGAAGTTCTTCGCCATCAGTTCATCCTTTGAGTCACAGGGCTATTGTTGTTGCTGTTGCTGTTGCTGGCCGTCGATCATGCGGCGTTTGGCGAGCCCGATCGCCTCGCGCAGCACGTCGATGTCGCCGATATGGTTGGCGAGGATCAGCACCAGGGCCGCATCGAAATCGGCGCTCTGCTCGTCGGTGAAGCCACGATGCGCTTCGACAATGGCGCGAAAGGCATCGTCGGGTCGCCCGAAATTGGAGCTGGTGGAAAGCGGCATGCGAGACCTCAATTCAAACCCTTCTCAATTCCTTGGGCCCGGGCCAATGCTGTCGCGATCGCCGCGCGCGTCGGATGGCGAAAGCGTGCCGCGACGTAACCATCAGGCCTGAGCAGATAGGCCGCGCCCGGCTCGGCGTCGTAGCGCTTTGCAACAAGGCCCGAGGGACCCGCGAGCCCGCCCTCGCCGCCGATGCGGATATCCCTGACACCATCCGGCGCATCGATCGCACCGCCATCGCTGAACGACAGCAAGGTGAAGTCCGTTCCACCCTTGCGGAACGCATCCGTCAGATAGGCCTGCTCCGCAATTGGCGCGTCGAGCATGGAACAGCCGGGAGACGGTCCGCCGCGCCACGCTTCCGTATCGGGCGATGACAGTGGCGACTCATAACTGCACGGCACCGAGAGCCGTCCGCCGTTGACCATGCGCTTGCCGAACTCGGTTTCCTTGGCCAGCGACAGCACCGCCTTGCGCAGGCGCGCCTCCTGATGCGAGTTCGGCGCCATGAAATCGGTCGAGCGGGTGGACTCGCGAATATTCTCGTCGGCAGCTCCGCTGCGCTCGACATGGTAGCTTTCGAGCAGGCTCGCAGGCGAAGTCCCACGCAGCACGCGGTCGAGCTTCCAGGAGAGGTTTTCGGCGTCTTCGAGTCCCGAGTTTGCGCCGCGCGCGCCGAAGGGCGAGACCTGATGCGCGGAATCGCCCGCAAAAACCACGCGACCATGGAGAAAGCGATCCATCCGCCGGCACTGGAATTTGTAGAGTGAGATCCACTCGAACTCGAACTTGTCGTGCCCGAGCATGCGCGCGATCCGCGGCCGCACGTTCTCGGGCTTCTTTTCGGTGAGAGGATCGGCGTCGCGGCTGAGCTGGAGATCGATGCGCCAGACGTCGTCGGGCTGCCGGTGCAGCAGCGCCGAACGTCCGGCATGAAACGGCGGATCGAACCAGAACCAGCGCTCGGTCGGGAACTCCGCGGTCATCTTGACGTCGGCGATCAAAAACTGATCCTCGAACACCTGGCCTGCGAAGTCGGCGCCGACCATCTGCCGCAGCGAGGAGCGCGCGCCATCGCAGGCGACGACATATTGCGCATGCAGTCGATAGGCCCCCTCCGGCGTCTCGATCGTCAGCGCAACGGAATCGTTGCGGCTCTCCAGCGCCGTCACCTTGTTGCGCCAGCGCAGGTTGATATCTGGCAGATCGCTGATGCGATCGACCAGATACGCCTCGGCGTAATATTGCTGGAGGTTGATGAAGGCGGGCCGCTTGTGGCCGTCCTCCGGCAGCAGGTTGAACTGGTAGAGCTGTGACTCGCCATGGAAAATGCGGCCAACGCTCCAAACCACGCCTTTCTCGACCATGCGGTCGCCGACGCCGAGCCGGTCCCAATATTCCAGTGAACGTTTCGAGAAGCAGATCGCACGGGAGCCCTCGCCGATGCGGTCGGCATCATCCAGGAGTACGACGCGCTGGCCGCGTTGGGCGAGATCAATTGCCAGCGACAGCCCGACCGGACCAGCACCAACGATCACGACCGGATGCTCGGCCGGGCCCTGGCCGGGACGATCCTGATCGGAATGGCGGCGATAGCCGAACTGGGTTTTGGCCTGCTGGGTCTTGGCTTGCGCCATGCGCTAACCTCGGCTCTGGTCAGGAGAGGACTGATCTGCTAGATAGTCTCACGTGCAACTATTTTGGACCGGGGACCGGCCGGCCGTCAACTGGAATTCGGAGCGCTCTCCTTGGCGAGGACATCCAGCGACATCGCGCTGAAGACACGCGAGGCCGACGAGGCTTCACCGCTGCCAAAAACACGGCTCGACCTGTTCAAGTTCGTGCCGTTCCGCCTCAACCGCCTCGCGGCGGAAGTCAGTGCCGCGCTTTCGCTCGAATATCAGGAGCGCCACGGTCTCGACATCCCGGCTTGGCGCGTGATTGCGACGCTAGGGTTCCGCAACGATGCCTGCAGCGCGCAGTATGTCTCACAATGCACCCGTACGCACAAATCCACCATCAGCCGCGCGGTGACCACGCTGCTTAATGCGGAGCTGATCGAGCGGGTCGAGAACGAAGCCGACCGCCGCGAATTTCGCCTGCAACTGACGAAGAAGGGCCGCGCGCTCTACGAGGAGCTGTTCCCGCAATTGCTGCGCCGGGAAGACGAGATCCTCGCCTGCCTCACCGCGCAGGAGCGCAAACAGCTCTCGGCCCTGCTCGGCAAGATCGAACAGAGCCTCGACCTAATCCAGACCAGCGAAGAGGCCGACGCCAAGCAGGCGTATTGATCACTTCGCAAACGACCGCGACGGCGGCAAATGCAGCGCCCAGGCATCGACCTTGTCGCTGGCGCGCGGATAGATCTCGGTCACAACAGGATCGTGGCCGGGAATGTAGCGGTCGGGATGGCCGGCGAGACGCTCGATCGTCTCCCAGCCCTGCGCCATGTCGCCGATGTTGTAGACGATCGGAAACGGGCTCCTGCGCTGGATATTGGCGTAGTAATGCGCGGCATCGGACGCCAGCACCACGGGCCCGCGCGCGGTCTCGACCTTGACCACTTGCAAGCCGTCCGAATGGCCGCCGACGCGGTGCACGGTGACGCCGGGCGCGACCTCGCCGTCGCCGGAATAGAAATTGACGCGCTCGCCATAGACATGACGCACCATCTGCGTGACGTGCTCGACCGAGAATGGATGTCGCAGCAGTCCGTTGCACATGCAGCGCCCCGTCGCGTAGGCCATCTCGCGCTCCTGGAGATGGAAGCGCGCGTTCGGGAAACGGTCGAGATTGCCGGCGTGGTCATAATGGAGATGTGTCACGATGATGTCGGCAATTGCCGACGCCGCGACGCCAAAGCGCTCGAGCGCATCGACCGGATTGAGCGTCAGCTTGCGCGCCCGCGCGCTCGCCTCCTCGGCATTGAAGCCGGTATCGACCAGGATGTCGCGGCCGCCGCCGCGGACCAGCCAGACGAAATAGTCGAGATCCTGCGCCGCGCTGTCATGGGGGTCGGGCGCCAGGAAGTTCATGTTGGGCGTGCGCGGCGACATCGTCGCATAGCGCAGTGCATAGATCTCGTAGGCGTTTCCCATGGCTTTGATCTTGCTCTTTTTCTGGGGGGACCTCCAGGGCGATCGATCGCACCAAGCCATTGTCCGCCGCAAAGGTCAAACACCGGGGGCTGCGAGGGACGCCGGCCCGCAATGTGAGTCCAATCACATTGTTGTCGCCATGACTGCCCTAATATGCATTCGTAATGGCAACCAGACTGTGTCGAGTATAATCGTGACCGCCGGTTTATTCCCTTCGCCACCTGCCCAAGCGTCGCGGTCAATTGTCGCGATAGCGCCGAATCTGCAAGCGGTTGACGCCCCCCTTCCCCGGTTTGATAATGCACATTGCGTAAGTTAAGGTCGCCGCGGCGCAAGCTGGGAACGGCGCCTTTTTGGCTGGACCGCGCTTATTATGAAAATTCGCTTGCTTTTCCTTCTGCCCTTGCTCGTCACGCTTATCCCGACCGCTCCGTCGCTTGCGGCCGGCGAGCGCTTTGCGCTGGTCATCGGCAACGCCAAATACCCGGATGCCGACGCTCCGCTGAAGGAACCGCTCAACGACGCGCGCGACGTCGCCGACGAGCTCAAGCGCGACGGCTTTTCCGTCGAGATCAATGAGAACCTGACCGGCGACGGCATGCGCCGCGCCTTCGACAAGCTGTACAGCAAGATCAAACCGGGCTCGGTGGCACTGGTGTTCTATAGCGGCTTCGGCATCCAGTCGGCGCGGCAGAGCTATTTGCTGCCGATCGATGCGCAGATCTGGACCGAATCCGACGTACGCCGCGACGGCATCAGCCTCGAGACCGTACTGGGAGAGCTCAACACCCGCGGCGCCGGCGTCAAGATCGCGCTCATCGATGCCTCCAGACGCAACCCGTTCGAGCGCCGGTTCCGCAGCTTCTCGGCCGGCCTCACCCCCGTCATCGCGCCGAATGGCACGCTGGTGATGTATTCGGCGGCGCTGGCCTCGGTGGTGTCGGATGCCGGCGGCGAGCACAGCCTGTTCGTCCAGGAACTCCTGAAGGAAATCCGCGTGCCCGACCTGATGGCCGAGGAGACGCTGAACCGCACCAAGATGGGCGTCACCCGCGCCTCGCGGGGCGAGCAGGTGCCGTGGATCTCCTCTTCACTGGCCGAAGATTTCTCGTTCATTCCGGGGGCCGGCGGCTCGCGTCCGACAACGGCACCGCCACCCGCGCCTCCCGCTCCGCCGCCGGTCGTCGCCAACAACCCACCGCTGGCGCCACCCGCACCGCCATCGCCGCCTCCGCCGCCGAAGCCGGCCGACAACGCTGCGGCTCCTGCTCCCGTGCCTGCACCCGTTCTGCCTCCTGTGCATGCACCCGTTCTGCCGCCGAAACCGCAGGTCGATGCTGCCTTGCCGCCGGCGCCACCGCCGGTGATACCGGCCGACCCCGCCCCCGGTCCGAGCATGGATAGCGGGCCAAGTGCGGCCGCCCTGGCGGAGGATCCCACCATCAAGGGCCTGACGGCCAAGATCGCGGCCAATCCGGACGACGTGAACGCGCTTTACCGGCGCGGCCAGGTCTATGCCAGCAAGGGCGCCTATAGCCTCGCCATCAAGGATTTTGACGAGACGCTCCGGATCAACCCGAAGGACGTCGAGGCTCTGAACAACCGTTGCTGGACCCGCGCCGTGGTCGGCGACCTCCAGGGCGCGCTGAAGGATTGCAACGAGGCGCTGCGGCTGAGGCCGAACTTCGTCGATGCGCTGGACAGCCGGGGGCTGGTCAATGTGAAGTCGGGAGCGGTCAAGAACGCCATCGCCGATTTCGACGCGGCCCTGAGGATCAATCCGCGCCTGACCTCCTCGTTGTTCGGACGCGGGATCGCCAAGCAGCGCAACGGCTCTGCCCAGGAAGGTGCGCTCGACATCGCCAATGCCAAGGCGATGGATCCGAACATTGTTCAGGAATTCGCAAGCTACGGAGTGCGTTGATATTTTTTTGAATCGGGGCCGATGTGTCTCGAACCCTGGATGGCCTCGCGAAGACTAATCGAACGGATGCCGCAGGCCGCCTTTCGGGGGCTTATTGCAAGAATTTGGAACCGCGCTAGCTGGCTGCGCAGGAGGGACTTGCTATGAGATTGGCTGCAAAGGGACTTACCGCAATCCTGTCCATCATCACCGTCGGCGCCGCGCTGTCGCTGACGACCCCGCTCGCATTCGCGGGCGACGACGGCAACAGCAAGAACGTCACCGAGGACGAGATCGTCCGCGCGCTGGCGCCGCCGCCGAAAAAGCCGCTCACCCGCGGCCTCTCGATCGCGCCGCAGGCCGATCCCGCGCCGAACGTAGCGGAAACCAAGCTGATCCAGTCCGTGCGCGGCCGCTCGACACGTTCGCTATCGTCGACCGAGCGTGAAGAAATCGCCTCGGTGGCGAAGGACAAGCCGAACATCGATCTGGAAATCACGTTCGACTACAATTCCGCCAATATCAGCACCAAGTCGCTTGCCTCGGTCCAGGCGCTCGGCCGGGCGCTGACCAGCCCCGACCTGAAAGGCTCGACATTCGTGGTCGCCGGCCACACCGACGCCGCCGGCGGCGAGGGCTACAACCAGGACCTGTCGGAGCGCCGCGCAGATTCGATCAAGCGCTACCTGGTCGAGAAGTACAGCATCTCCGCGACCGACCTCGTCACCGTCGGCTACGGCAAGAGCAAGCTGAAGGACCCGAGCCAGCCGATGGCGGAGGTCAATCGTCGCGTGCAGGTCGTCAACATGGAAAACAAGACCACCGCATCGAAGTGACCACGACGTAATCCTTTGAAGTGACAAGTCGTGATGTGGTGTAAAGTCCCGCTTCCAGAGCGCGTCCCGCAGCCTTGCGGGACGCAGCTTTATTGCAGGGAAACGCTCTCGATGGGCCGCGTGCGGATGGCCGTGAGCCAGGCCAGGACGATCCGGCGATGAACTTCTCCGAATATCTCAAGCCAGCCGGAACGGTGGTCTTCGTCGTTGTGCTCGGCGTCGGCTATTATCTGTTCGAGCACCGCCATCGCCCCGAGGCCAAGGAAACGCCGAGCGAGGCGCTGGTCATCGTGACGAAGTCGACCAATGCCTGCTTCTCCGACCTGGTCCGGGTGACCGGCTTCTTCGTGCCGCGCCGCGAAGCCGTGGTCGTCGCCGACCAGGAGGGGTCCAGGGTCACCGACCTCTTCGTCACCGAGGGCACCGTTGTCACCGACAATCAGGAACTGGCGCGCCTGACCGCGCCGCCCCAGATCCCGGGCCAGCCGCAGCGGCCCAGTCCGCAAGGCCCGGTCTCGCTGAAGGCGCCTGCGCCGGGCCTCGTCACAGAAGTTCGCACCATCGTCGGCGCGCCCGCTTCACCGCAGGCCGGACCGATGTTCCGCATCGCCGTCAACAATGAGATCGAGCTCGACGCGCAGGTCCCGGCGGTGCACATGCCCAAGCTCAGCTCCGGCGCGACCGTGCGCATCAGCCGCGATGACGCGCCCGATTTGATCGGACGGGTCCGCCTGGTCGCGCCCGAAATCGACCGTGCCACCCAGCTCGGCCGGGTCCGCATCAGCGTCACCAACAATCCCTCACTGAAAGTCGGCGTGTTCGCCCGCGCCTCGATCGACGCCAAGCGAAGCTGCGGCGTCGCGGTTCCCAAGACCGCGATCGACCATCTCACCGTGCAGGTCGTCAAGGGCAACATTGTCGAAACGCGCAAGGTGCGGGTCGGACTGTCGTCCGACAGCGCGACGGAAATCCTGCAGGGCCTCGACGTCGGCGAAATCGTCGTGGCCGACGCCGGCTCTTCGCTGCATGACGGCGACCAGATCAAGACCATGTTCGCCGATGAACTCGATCGCACGCGGGTACGCTGATGGCTCTCAATATCTCGGCATGGTCGATCCGCAATCCGCTGCCGTCGGTGGTTTTTTCCATCATCCTCCTGATCCTCGGCTGGGTGTCCTTCACGAAACTCGCGGTGACGCGGCTGCCATCGGCCGACATTCCCGTGATCTCGGTCGCGGTATCGCAGTTCGGCGCGGCACCCGCCGAGCTCGAATCCCAGGTCACCAAAACGGTTGAAGACGCCGTCTCCGGTGTCGAGGGCGTTCGGCACATCACCTCGCAGATCACCGACGGCCTGTCGGTGACCACCATCCAGTTCGCGCTGGAAACCAACACCGACCGCGCGCTCAACGACGTCAAGGACGCGGTGACGCGCGTGCGCTCCAACCTGCCGCAGAATGTCACCGAGCCGCTGATCCAGCGCGTCGACGTCATCGGGCTGCCGATCGTCACCTACGCCGCGATCTCGCCGGGCAAGACGCCGGAGCAGCTCTCCTATTTCGTCGATGACGTGGTCAAGCGCGCGCTGCAGGGCGTGCGCGGCGTCGCCCAGGTCGAGCGCATCGGCGGTGTCGAGCGCGAGATCCTGGTCTCACTCGACCCCGACCGCCTGCAGGCGATGGGCCTGACCGCCGTCAATGTCAGCCAGAGCCTGCGCGGCACCAATGTCGACGTCGCCGGCGGTCGCGCCGAGATCGGCAAGAACGACCAGGCGATCCGCACGCTGGCTGGCGCCAAGACGCTGAGTGACCTCGCCGGCACCATGATTCCGCTGTTCGGCGGCGGCGAGGTCCGGCTCGACGATCTCGGCACCGTGACCGACACCATCGCCGACCGCCGTACCTTCGCCCGCTTCAACGGCGAACCGATCGTCGCGCTCGGCATCAAGCGCTCCAAGGGCGCCAGCGACGTGAAGGTGGCCGAGGCCGTGCAGAAGCGCATCGACGCGCTCAAGGCCACCTATCCCGACGTCGACCTGAAGGTGATCGACACCTCGGTCGAATATACCAACGGCAATTATCACGCGGCGATCTCGACCCTGTTCGAAGGCGCCATCCTCGCCGTCGTCATCGTCCTGCTGTTCCTGCGCGACATGCGCGCCACGGTCATTGCCGCGATCTCGCTGCCGTTGTCGATCTTCCCGGCGTTCTGGGCGATGGACCTCCTCGGCTTCTCGCTGAACCTCGTCAGCTTCCTCGCCATCACGCTGTCGACAGGTATTCTGGTCGACGACGCCATCGTCGAGATCGAGAACATCGTCAGGCACATGAACATGGGGAAGTCGCCCTATCGTGCCGCACTCGAAGCCGCCGACGAGATCGGCCTCGCGGTGATCGCGATCTCATTGACGATCATCGCGATCTTCGCTCCCGCGAGCTTCATGTCGGGCATCGCCGGACAGTTCTTCAAGCAGTTCGGCATCACCGTCTCGGTACAGGTATTCTTCTCGCTGCTCGCGGCGCGCTTCGTCACGCCGGTGCTCGCCGCCTACTTCCTCAAACATGGCAATCACGAAGAGCCGCCGCCCGGCCGCGTGCTGCGGTCCTATCACGGGATCGTGGCTTGGTCGGTGAAGCACTATTTCATCACGGTGCTGATCGGCTTCGGCGTCTTCGCCGCCTCGATATGGAGCATCACGCTGTTGCCGCAGGGCTTCCTGCCGGCGCAGGATAGTTCGCGCTCGCTGGTTGCCCTCGAGTTGCCGCCGGGCACACAGCTCGCCTACACCGAAAAGGTCACTGAAGACATCGTCGCGCGCCTGCGCAAGCGGCCTGAAGTGAAAAGCATCTTCGTCGACGGCGGGCGCGTTCCACCGGGGACCCAGGAAGTCCGGCGTGCGGCCCTGATCATCAACTACACGCCCAAGGATAGCCGCGACATCACCCAGCGCGAGCTCGAATTCTCGATCAGCCAGGAGCTGGAGAACGTTCCCGACATCCGCTTCTGGTTTCTGGACGAAAACGGCCTGCGCGCGATCGCGCTGGTGGTCACCGGCGCCGACGCCAACATCGTCAACAACGTCGCCAGCGAGCTCGCGACGCAGATGAAGCGGATTCCGACCATCTCCAACGTCATCTCCGAAACCACGCTGGAGCGGCCCGAGCTGCGCGTCGAACCGCGCGCCGACCTCGCCGCGCGGCTCGGCGTCTCGACCGAAAGCCTGTCGCAGACCATTCGCGTCGCCACCATCGGCGACGTCGGGCCAGCGCTCGCCAAGTTCGACGTCGGCGACCGTCTGGTGCCGATCCGCGTCCAGCTCGAGGATGCCGCGCGCGGCAATCTGAAGACGCTCGAACAGCTCCGCGTGCCGCTCGGCGAGCATGGCGAGAAGGGCGGCGTGCCGCTCTCGGTCATCGCCGACGTCAAGCTCGACCAGGGTCCGACCAGCATCAACCGCTACGATCGCGAGCGACAGGCGACGGTCGCAGCCGATCTCGTCGGCTCCGCCGCGTTCGGCGATGCCATCAAGAAGATCGACGACCTGCCGGTGAAGAAGAGCCTGCCGAAGGGCGTGAAGGTCAACCCGTCCGGCGACGCCGAAAGCCTGGCCGAACTGTCCGACGGCTTCGCAACCGCGATCACGGCAGGCCTGATGATGGTCTACGCCGTGCTGGTGCTGCTGTTCGGCACCTTCCTGCAGCCGATCACCATCCTGTTCTCGCTGCCGCTGTCGATTGGCGGCGCCATTGCGGCCCTGCTCATCACCGGCAAGCAGCTCACGACACCGGTGTGGATTGGCATCCTGATGCTGATGGGCATCGTCACCAAGAATGCGATCATGCTGGTGGAGTTCGCCATCGAATCCATCCACGCCGGCAAACCCCGCGAGGAAGCCATGATCGACGCCGGCATGAAGCGCGCCCGCCCGATCATCATGACCACGATCGCGATGGCCGCCGGCATGATGCCGAGCGCGCTCGCGGTCGGCGCCGGCGGCGAGTTCCGCTCGCCGATGGCGCTCGCCGTGATCGGCGGCCTGATCTTCTCGACCATCCTGTCGCTGGTGTTCGTGCCCGCGATGTTCATGGTGATGGACGACCTCGGCGCCCTGATCTGGCGCTTCGGCAAGCGGCTGGTCGTGCACAGCGAAGATGCGGAGGATGCCGGTCATCACGGACCGGAGCCCGCGGGCGCGGCAGTGGCGACGAAGGCCATCGTGCACCCTGCTGCGGAGTAGATATCCCTCGGAAGCCGGGGCTCGACATGAGTGAGCCAAGTGCTATCTTTCGAGCATGAACCTCGTAAGCCGCACGCTTGAGATCGACGCTGACACCGATGCCCGTCTCAGAGAGATGGCTTCCGAGCGCGGGAAGGATATCGCAACGGTGCTGGCCGAGGCCGTCGCACTGCTGGACTCGGTCGTCGATCTTTCCGACCCGGATCTCGAAGAAGATCGCAACCGTTACGAAGAGTATAAACGCACCGGGCTTGCTGTCTCGCTCGATGACGTCAAGACGTGGGTGGCAAGCTGGGGCTCTGTCGGCGAGTTGCCGCGTCCCCAACCGCGCAAGATCAAATGATCCTGCTTTCGCCAGCCGCTGTCGAAGACATCGAGCGGCTGCGAACCTTTCTCGACGCAGTTGATCCGGACGCGGCAAAGCGCGCCTTGGCGTTGATTTGGAAAGCGATCGACCGGCTGCCGGAATTTCCAGCGCTGGGTAAGCCGACTGACGACGCGGATATCCGTCAGATTGTCGTCCGCTTTGGGTCGTCGGCATACATCGTGCGATACGTCGCAGGTCCCGACACAGGCGATATTCTCATTACGCGGCTCTGGCACGGCCGCGAGGCGCGTACCTGATGCGCTACTCGTTCCGCGCGATCGCCGTCAGCTTGGTCATGTTCCTGAGCAGGATGCGGCCGCGCTGGAGATCGAGGATCGCTTCCTTGCGCCAGGCCTGAAGCTGGCGATTGACGCTTTCGCGAGCGGCACCGACGAAGACGCCGAGTTGCTCCTGCGAGATGTGCACCTCGGAGCCGAAATCGGCGGCGAGCGCGCAAAGGCGCCGCGCGAGGCGAACCGGCAGCGGCTGGAGCATGGACTCTTCCATGCGTTCGCTCTGCCAGCGGATCCGCTGGCACAGCAGCGCGATGATCTTGATCCCGACCTTCGGCTCGCGTTCGAGGAAAGCGAGAAAGTCTTCACGCCGCAGCACGAACAGTTCGCTGGCTTCGCCCGCGGTCGCATCCGCAGTCCGGCTCTGGCCGTCCAGCACCGCAACCTCGCCGAACAGGTCGCCTGGCCCCATGAAGTTCAGCGTCAGCCGGCTACCGTCGGAGGCGCCGGTCTCGATACGGACCTGGCCTCGACGCACGCCGAACAGCGCATCGCCCGCATCGCCCTTCTGGAATAGCACCTCGCCGTTCCCCAGATGCTGGGTGTGGCAGAGATTCGCCAGCCGCTGGAGCTCGTCTACGCCGAGATCGGCGAACATCGCGTTCATCTTCAGAATGACCGCAAATTCGGCCTGCTTGCTCATTTCAATGTCCTTGTGAATGTCCTTGACCAGTTTCCCTGATCAGTTTCCTTGGCCCGCTTCCTTGGCAAATCGCTTGGAACCATCAAGATCAGGATCGCGTAAAACCGCGCCGAGGAAGTGTGTCATAAGTCACATAACTTTGCAGCACCCCCGACTATTTTTACGCGCTTGGAGCCGCTTCCCGTCCGGGGATAAACTCAGGCGCAAAGGATGGGTGCAAAGGACGGCAGTCTGCCGGATTCGGCGCCGCTTGTCCGTCGTTGGAAAGTCGACATGAGAGCAGTGAAATTCGCCGGCGCGGCTTTGGCCGCCGTCGTCATCGTGATCGCACTCCTGCTGGTGGTCGGGATCCCCTCGGGCTTCCTGACCTCGACGATTGCCTCGCGGGTCGAGAGCGCGACCGGGTATCGCCTCTCGATCGACGGCACCACCAGGCTCAGCCTGTGGCCGACGCTGAACGTGACTCTGAACGACCTCACGCTTGCCGACCCCAAGGACCGCAGCGGCATAACGCGCCTGACCATCGACAGCGTGCAGGCCGACATGTCGCTCTCGAGCGTCTGGTCGGGCCGCCCGAAGATCACCGAGCTCGTCGTTACCCATCCCGTGCTCTACCAGCCGCTGCTGCGCGAGCGCCTGCCGAATGCCGGAGGCGCGTCGAAGCCGATCGCGCTCGATACGGATGGCGCCACCATCGACCGCATCAAGGTCACGGATGGCGAGGTGGCATTTGCGCGCGGGCGCGATCGCGTCGAGAGTCGCATCGGCGCCATCAATGCCGATGCGATCGTCGGTCGCGACCGCAAGATCAACATCACCGGCACCGCGCGGGTCGGCGAGCACCCGACCAAGTTCGACATCAAGGCGACGACGCCGGCCTCGCCAGCCGACCGGCCGACGATCCCGGTGGATTTCACCATCGACATGCCTGATGTGCTGAAGTCTCAGCTCGCAGGTCGGGCCGAGATGCGGCTGAGCGGCGATGTCGTGATGATCAACGGCGTGAATGGCACGCTCGGCGATGGCGCGTTCAACGGCTGGGCCTCGGTCGATATCGCGAGCAAGCCTCTGGTCAAGCTCGATCTCGACTTCCAGCGGCTCGCGATTCCGCTGGCGAAGACTTCGGAAGGCGCGTCCGGGCAGCCCTGGAGCGATACGCCGATCGACGTCTCCGGGCTCAATTATGTCGATGCACAAATCAGGATCTCCGCGCACGAGGCCGTGATCGGCGATGCACGCTTCGCGCCGCTGGCGCTCGATGCAAAACTGGCCGGCGGAGTGCTGAAGGCCGGCACGGCCAATCTCGGCGCCTATGGCGGACAGGTCTCGGGCGAGGTGATCCTGGATGCGACCAGCGGCGCGCCGAGCTTTGCCATGCATTCCGACCTCACCGGCGTGCGCGCGCTGCCGCTGCTCCAGGGCCTGGCCGAATTCGACCGGATCGACGGCAAGCTGCAGGCCAAGCTCGCGCTGCGCAGCGCCGGCACCAGCCAGCGCGCGCTGATGGCCAACATGCAGGGCACCGCCTTCGTCACGTTCCAGGACGGCGCCATTCGCGGCATCAACATCGCGCAGATGGTCCGCTCGCTGACATCGGGCACGCTGTCCGGCTGGCAGGAAAACCCAGACAACAGCCGGGCGCAGAGCACGGATTTGTCGCAGCTCTCGGCGTCCTTCCGTATCGACAAGGGCCAGGCGGTGACGACCGATCTCAATCTGATCGGACCGCTGGTCCGCGTGACCGGCGCGGGCACGATCGCACTCGATACCAAGATGATGGGCTTTCGCGTCGAGCCGAAGCTGGTGATGACGACCGAAGGCCAGGGCCGTGCCTCCGACCCTGTCGGCTTCGGCATCCCCGTGATGATCCAGGGCACCTGGTCGCAGCCGAAGATCTATCCTGACATGGCCGGCATGCTGGACAATCCGGACGCCGCCTATGCCAAGCTGCGCGAGATGGGCAAGGGCCTGTTCGGCCCTGATGGTGCCGGGCTCGGCAATATTTTGGGCAGTCTTGGCGGTAACCTTGGCGGCAACCTTGGCAGTAACCCAGGCGGCAATCTTGGCCTCGGGGGGACCACCGCGCCAGGTGGCGGCAATGCCAATCCGCAAACCCAGCAGCCGGGGCAGAACAATTTGCTCGGCGGCCCCTTGGGCGAGGCGATCGGCAATCTGATCCAGCAGGGGCTTTCCAGTGGCGCGGGAAACGGCACCGGCACCGCCACTGGTGGCACCGGCCGCAGCCGCGGCCTGCCGGCCGCACCATCCACGTTGCTGCCGCCGCAGGCCTCGCCAGCGTCCCCCGCCCTGGAAGACCCGCCGGCGGCCCAGCAGGACAGTCAGCCGATGAACGACGTGCTGCGGCAGCTCTTTAATCGATGATTGCAGGACCAAAGCGCCGGACTCCAGCCAATCCCTTACATCGGCTTCCCCGTCCGCCGCTTCATCCGAAGGGATGAGACTGCGACAATTCACCATCCTTCCGCCTGCTCCGGCGTCCCCGGCGGGTAACCACACCGGCTGGTCAAACGGTCCCTTCCAGTCCGCTGGCCCAAATTGTGGTAGAAGGCTTGCAGGGTCCGTACGGCCCGTAGCGCCGGGGTCGATGGCGGCGCGAGAGGATCGGAATGGCAGGAGCGAACGACAAGACACGGTTTCTGCGCGAGGGCCTGTTCGCCAAATACGTCGTCTCCCTTGTCGGCCTCGTCGTGTTCGTGCTTGCCGTCAACGGCGCGATGGAGAGCTGGATCTCCTACCGCGCCACCACGACCTCGCTGACCGACAGGCTGGAGGACAAGGCGCAGGCCACCGCCAGGCAGATCGAGCAGTCGATCTCCGAGCTTGAGCGCCAGATCAGCCGGGTGACGACGGCCAGCCGGGACACGCTGGAGAAGCGTCGCACCGACTACGCCCAGCTCTTGCAGCAGGTCGCCGTCGTCTCGCAGCTATTCCAGCTTAACGGCGACGGCCGTGAGGTGCTGCGCGTCTCGCGCCAGTCGACCACCACGGGCAGCAATGCCGACCTTGCCCGCGACATGCGCTTCACCGACGCGGTCGCCCGCGGCGTCAGCTATGCGCCGCCCTATTTCGTCGACCACACCCCGTACATGTCGATCTCGGTGGCGCATTCCGGCTTCAATGCCGGCGTCACTGTGGCCGAGATCGATCTCAGCTTCCTCTCCGAATACCTGTCCGACGCCCAGGTAGGCAAGGTCGCCTTCGCCTATGTCGTCGATCCGCGCGGCCGCGTGCTGGCGACCTCCTCGAAGGGGCCCGATGTCGGCAAGGATTTGTCGAATCTGCCGCAGGTTGCAGCCGCGGTCGCACCCGGCCACCAGCCCGACACGTCCGGCACGGATTTCAACGGCCATGCGGTGCTCTCTGCCGCGAGCACCGTGCCGAAGCTCGGCTGGAGTGTGATGTTCGAGCAGTCGACCACGCAGGCGCTGATGCCGATCCGCGACCAGCTGGTGCGCATCGCGCTGCTGATCGGGATGGGCCTGATGGTCGCGATCCTCGCCGGCACGCTGCTCGCCCGCCGCATGATCATTCCGATCACGGCGCTGCGCGACGGCGCGCACAAGCTCGGCGAGGGCGATTTCAGCCACCGCATCGACGTGCACACGTCGGACGAGCTGGAAGACCTCGCCGGGCAATTCAACCGCATGGCCGGCCAGATCCAGGAGACCTATTCGAACCTGGAGACCAAGGTCGAGGAGCGCACCCGCGATCTCGCGCAGTCGATCAACGAGCTCAAGGTGCTGGAAGAGGTCGGCCGCGCGGTCGCCGCCTCGCTCGATCTCGACGCGGTGCTGCCGACGATCGCCGCGCGCGCAATCGAGATCACCCATGCCGATGCGGTCCTGATCTACGGCTATGACGCCGAGGCGCGCCGCTTCAACCTTGTCGAGGCCAACGGCATCGACAAATCGGCCGAGGGCGCGCATGTCACGATCGAGGAAGGCGAAAGTATCCTGAGCGATGCCGCGGCGAGCGGCGAGCCGATCGCGATCGCGGACCTCGACCAAGCCACCGAGCAGCCGCTGCGCGATGTCGCGATCGAGGCCGGCTTCCATTCGGTGCTGGTGGTGCCGCTGGTGGACCAGCAGGGCACGCTCGGCTCGCTGGTGGTGCTGCGCCGCGCCAGCGGCGAGTTCGCCGCGAGCATCATCGGCCTGATGCGCACCTTTGCCAACCAGGCCGTGCTGGCGATGCGCAATGCGCGGCTGTTCACCGAGGTCGATCACAAAGGCCGCGAGCTCGCGGCTGCGCACGAAACCGTGCAGGAGCAGGCGGCAAAACTGCAGGAGCAGACCGAGCAGCTCAAGGACTGGAACAAGTCGCTGGAGGAGCGTGTCGCGACCCAGCTCGGCGAGATCGAGCGCATCCGCAAGCTCGAGCGTTTCCTGGCGCCGCAAGTGGCGCAGTTGATCGCCTCCTCCGACAGCCCCGAGGGCCTGCTCACCAGCCAGCGACGCGAGGTGACCGTAGTGTTCTGCGACCTGCGCGGCTTCACCGCCTTCACGGAAGCGACCGAGCCGGAAGAGGCGATGAACGTGCTGCGCGAATACCACGCCGCGCTCGGCAAGCTGATCTTCAAATATGAGGGCACGCTCGACAAATATGCCGGCGACGGCGTGATGATCCTGTTCAACGCGCCGATACAGTTCGAGGACCACACCCAGCGCGCCGTGAAGATGGCGGTGGAGATGCGCGAGACCATCGGCCCGCTCACCGAGCGCTGGCGCAACCGGGGGCATAGCCTCGGCTTCGGCGTCGGCATTGCGGTCGGCTATGCAACGCTCGGTCAGGTCGGCTTCGAGCAGCGGCTGGAATATGCCGCGATCGGCAGCGTCACCAACCTCGCCTCCCGTCTCTGCGGCGAGGCCCAGCCCAACCAGATCGTGGTGAGCCGGCGCGTCTACGGCATCGTCGAGCCCTGGGTCGAAGCCCGCGCCCTCGACGATCTCCAGCTCAAGGGCTTCAATCACCCCGTGCTGGCGATGGAGATTTTGTCGTGGCGCGAGGAGGTGGAGAACGTCGTGGATGCCGCGGCAGCAAGGCGACGAGGGTAGCCAAAACAAAAAAGTGCGAAAACAACCCCATGCACAGTAGCCGGGGGCTGCAAGATCAATGACTTACGCGGGTGCCGAAGTGGGTACCAAAGCAGTTTGACTCGTCGGGCAAAACACCGGCAGGATGGCAACCTCCCCACGAACCACATCCCTCCTCCCCGCGACCAACCATCGCCTCAAATCCGGATGGAGACGATCGTGGCGTTTGCCTTGCCTTCGCGTGCGTATGATTTGCAGATGCTGGACCGTCTCGCGGATCGTGCGCGCGATCAGGGCTGGGTCCTTGGCCTGCCGCCGGGCATCGCATCCGAACAATGGCCGCTCGATCCCGTCACCGGGTTTTCGCTGATGCACGGCTTTACGCTTTTGCTGCCGGAGGATTATCGCGTGCATGGCGAGGACATCGTCGCGGTGTCGTTCTTCGCGACAGCGCCCGATCACAATGACGGCGGGGCGCCTGATGATCCTGAAATCCGCGAGGCGGTGATGGCGCGCGCCTCGCATCCGCGGCTTTCGCGCATGACCGACATCCTCGACTACGAATATGCCGCACTGCTGCTGAGCAAGGCCGAATATGACGGTGCGTTCGCGACGCCGCCGGCTCCGCTGCCACTTGCGACGGCCGATCGGCCGCGCTGGCTCGATGTCGGCGGCGCCAGCGCTTTCTTCGAGGCGTCCGCGCCTTACGCCAAGAAGATGTTCGCCAACCCTCCGCGCGCCGATCTGGCCGAGAATTGCGCGATCGCGTTGACGCCGCGCGCGAGTGATTCCAATGCCGGCAAGGGCCCGCAGGACGCGCACACTAGGCGCAACCCGCCGACCGGCTACCAGCCCTATTACTATTATCTCGGCGACGTGCCGGGCCGTGACAATTTCCGCCTGCACGATTGGGGCAAGGACCACGCCCACAATCATCTCGGCGGCACGATGCGGCCCTGCCAGGCGATGCCGGAGATGAGCCCGTTCTACATCGAGTTCGAGGAATATTTCGGCGGCTACAATTTCGGCGGCGGCAATGCGCAGCTCGACTTCAAGGATATGAAATTCGACTGGGCATGCGGGTGATCACACCCCGCGCTTCGGTCCCATCGCCTCAAACCCCGCCTTCTGCTCGTCGCTCAGATCGGCCTCGAAATCGTCGAGCGCCTCGCTGATGCCGCCCACCGCTTGCAGCATCGTCTCCAGCCGCGCCTTCACCGCTGTGAGACGGGCCTGCGGTGTCGCGGCGGGCTTTGACGGGCAGGCGCTCAGTGTCTGCATGGTGCGCAGCGTGGTGTCCTGAAGGACGTCGAGCCGGGCGCGGGCGGTGTCGTCGAGCTTAAGCGTGGAGGCGATGTCATTGGTGGGCCATTGCTGCTGCACGAGTTGCTCGTACTGACGCTGCAGCTTTTCGTCATAGCGGGGATCGCTGTCCGCGTCGCAAGCTGCCGCCGCCTGCGTGTCCTTGTGTTGAATGGCTGCAAGCGCGGCGCGACGCTCCCTGGCCAGGCCGTCGAGCTTTGTCTTCTGGCCGTCGTCGAGGAGGCCCTCGAATTTTGCGAGCGGCGGTGCGACGGCGTCCGTTGCCTTGATCATGGCTTCGAGGCGCTCACGCATCAGGCCGAGGCGCTCGGTGGCCGTCGCAGGGACCTGCGTTGGACAGGCGGCGCGGATGGTGTCGCGCGCGCCATTCCAGGCCGTTGCGAGCTCGTCGAGCGCTACGCGCTGCAATTCGTTCGGCTGCACGGCGGCGGCGATGCGATCGACCGGCAGGCCGCCGGTGTCGCTGGCATCGCAGACGGCCTCCGCGGTCGGCACTCGCCGTCCGCGCCTGCCTTGCGGCGCGGTGTAGGCGACGAGCTCCGTCGCCGCGTAGGGCGCGAAGATCGCGGCATAGATGTCGCCATAGCCGTAGAGCGAGAGGCTGGTCGCATCGCCAAGGATGATTGCATTGGTGAGGTCGTCATGCGCGAACGGCCAGAACACCGGGCCGACCCAGCCATAGCTGCCGTCGGGATGGCGCCACCAGCCCTGCGGGCGGCGGCCGCCATGCCAGCCCGACAGCGCAGCTTGCGCCGTGATCGCCGCTCGGAGCACATAAGGATTGGGGGGTTGCCCGCGCTCGACACCGCGCGCATCTTGGCGCGGATCTTGTCGAGGATCTTGCGATCGCAACGCGGCGGAGCGGTATCGGCCGCCCCGCACAGCCATGCGGGCGTGGCGCAGGCGCGACATGCCGATCACGTGACCGACGGCGAAGCGTGCAACGCCGAGCGGACCGCCGCGCAGGCCGAACTGCGCCTCGGCTTTATTCGGCAGCAGCACCACCAGGCTGACGAGGACCGCACCGGCCAGCGCCAGTCCCAGGCGTGATGTCGACATGACAACCGAGCTGACCACTTCTTGGCCCTCCTCCAGCGCCAAGCGCGCATCGTGTCGCAGGAAGAAGACGCGGAGCGGAACCAATGGTTCCGGGCGCGCGACGGTCAAAGCGTCGCAGAAACCTCACTCCGCCTTCTGTGGCAGCACAAAGGTCTGGCCGGGATAGATCAAATTGGGATTGTGGATCTTGCCGCGGTTGGCGTTGAAGATGACTGCGTAGCGGTTGCCGTCGCCGTAAGCGAGTCGGCTGAGGGTCCACAGGCTGTCGCCGCGGGAGATCACCCGGTTGCCGCCTGCTTCCGCCGGTGCAGCGTTGAAGACGTCCGCGGGCGAAGCCGACGCGACCGCCGTGCTCGAAGGCTGCGCCGGCGCGCGCGCCAACACCCTCGGCTTCGGTGCACCCATCAGCCTGGGCCGGACGACGGGCTTGTCCGCGGGCGCGGCCAGACGGGGCGACGGCAGCGACGCCACGACATCCGACTTGTCGTCGGACTTCTCGGCCTGCTTCGCGACCGGCGCGGGGCGCGCGGGCGGCGGCGCGGCTTCGGCGATGGTCACCGGCATGGTGCGGGCGGATTGCGTGACGGTGCCGTCGGGGGCTTTCGCGCGCAGGGTCAGTTCATAGGAACCGGCGGGAAGCTGCGACGGGGTCATCACGAACTGGCCCGACGCATCGGCCACGACCGTATCGAGCGGCTTGCCGTCGCGCAGCAATTCGACCCTGGCACCAGGCGCGGCCTGGCCCGCGATCACCGCCGCCTCACCGTGATCGTCGACGCGGGCGACGTCGAAACGGGGGCCGGTATCCGCAACCGCCGGCGGCGGCTTGACCGGCGCAAGATCAGCGAGTGCGGCGACCTGCCGCTCGGTCTCGGCCAGCGCAGCCGCCTTCGGCGCCGGCGACGGGGCTGCTGCGCTGGCGGCTGGCTTTGGCTCTTCCGGTCTGGATGCGGCTTTCGCCTCGGTCTTGGGTTCGACCTTGCCTTCAGGCTTCGCGACCGCCGCGATGTCGGTCTTCGCGCCGCCAGGCAGCAGGCGGCGCAGCTCGGTGGGGCCGACCACCAGCACGGTCCCGCCCACCGCGAGCAGACAGAATGCAATGAGGGCCTTGGATGCGGTCATCATCTGTGAATGAACCTTGGGTACCAAATCAGCCGAGGGCGGCAAATTGCGCCGATTTGGCACCGGCAGCAAGACGGTCGAAGCGATGATCTCCCCCTCAAAATGAACCGGCGCGGCCCTGCCGGAGTCAAACGAGCGAGACCGCAACGCGACATTTTTTCGAGGATTTTCCCAGTGAACCCATTTCGCCGCCCGGCGCCATGGCTGGCGCTTGCCTTGACGCTGGCCGCCGCCCCCGCTCTCGCCGCCTCCGGTCCACCGCCGGGCTTCGTCCTCACCGGCAATGCCGATCTCGCCTTCACCTCGCCCGACGGCGCTACCAGGCTCGAGCAGTACATGAAGGACAGTGAAGACCTTTTCGGCGTCAAATGGCAGGTCTGGGCGCGGCGCGGCGATCAGATGACGGAGCTGAAGCCGGAGCAGGGTTATGGCGCCGGCTTCCGCTTCACCAACGACTCGCAATGGTTGGTGCGGCTGCAGAAGACCGGCTCCGGCGAGCAGGATCTGTTCCTCTACCATGTCGAGAACGGCGCCTTCGTCAGCGCGACCAAGAAATCGCTCAGCGATCTCGCCTGGGCCTATTTCTACGCCCGGCCCGAGACGAAGCATTTCGCCAAGATCGACTACCACATCACGGCCAATCTGATGAAGGGCGCGGAAGAGGGCTATCGCTGGCTTGGCGTGGACTGGCCCGACAACCGCTACCTCGTGATCTCGCTCGGCGGCGCATTCGACAAGCACCCGAAGAACGTCGCCGTGAAGGGACTGGGCGGCTGGCAATGCCGCTATGATCTCAAGACCGGCAAGTTCGATGTGCCCAAGACCTTCGCCAAGACCAATGCGGAAGCGCTGGAGTGGGAGATCCGCAGGTAAGGGAACCAACCCCCTGATTCCGCTCCGATTCATGTTTTCCTAACCCTTGCTGGTAACGCGCTCTTGTCGGTTTTGCTGCATCTTCCATCCCACGGGAGGGCTGGATGGGCACATCGATGCGATGGAGCGCGCGACTACGCGCGCTGCTGCGCCGTTGGCGGGGAGCGCCGCTGACATGGCTGATCGTCGGCGGCTGCGTGCTGATGGCCGCGATGGCTATCGGCACCGCGCTCACCGTCGACCGCTTCCGGCAGAATGCGATCGAGAGCGGCCGCGACAGCCTGGAGAGCGCGGTCCGGCTGCTCGCCCGTCATTTCGACCGCGAGTTCGAGGACTTTGCGGTGCTCCAGAAGAGCGTCATCGCGGAGCTCGAAAGCCGCGGCATCGGTTCCGCCGATGTCTTCCGCAGCGAGGTGGCGACGCTCGCCATGCACGAGGTGCTGCGGGCAAAGGCGAGCGGCTGGTCCGATGTGGCCGGCGCGAACGTCTTCGATTCCAACGGCGTTCTGATCAACTCGTCGCGGCGCTGGCCGGTCGCCGACGTCTCGGTCGGTGACCGCGGCTATTTCAAGCGCCTCAAGAACGATCCGGCCGCGCAGGAAGAGGTCGAGGTCGTGGCCGGACGGTTCGGCGGCGGCCCCGCGATCGTGTTCGCCAGGCGCGTGTCCGGTCCGCACGGCGAGTTCTTCGGCATTGTCTCGCGTGCGATCACGCCCGACCAGCTCGAATCCTTCTTCGCCTCGAGCGGGCTCGGCGAGGAATCCTCGATCGCGATGCACCACCAGAACGGTGAGTTGCTCGCGCGCGTTCCGCATGTCGACGCGATGATCGGTCAGAATTTCCGCAACGGCACGCGCGAGCAGATGGCGGTGTTCGAGCGCACCTACGTCACCACCCAGCTCGCAAGCCCGATCGACGGCAAGGACCGCATCGTCGCTTCGCGCCTCCTCACCGGCGAGCCGCTGGTCGTGGTCGCGACCAGATCGCTCGATGCGGCGCTGGCGACCTGGCGCACGCAAACCAAATTCTTCGTCACCGTCGCCGTGCTGTCGATCGGCCTGCTCGTGCTCACGCTCACGTTGATCTTCCGCCAGATGACGCGCCGGCTCTCGCTGGAGAAACAGCGGCTCGACACCGCGCTGAACACCATGACGCAGGGCCTCCTGATGTTCGATCAGGATGAACGGCTGATCGTCTGCAATCGCCGCTACATCGAGATGTACGGCCTGTCGCCCGACGTCGTGAAGCCCGGCGCCCATTTCCGCGAGGTGATCCAGCATCGCCACGACACCGGCTCGTTCGAGGGCGACGTCGATTCCTATTGCGACGGCATCCTGAACAATGCCGGGCAGACGCAGAGCACGATCGTCGAGACCGCCGACGGCCGCCTGATCGAGATCAAGAACCAGCCCGGCGCCGCCGGCGGCTGGCTCGCTACCCATGAGGACGTCACCGAGCGCATCCGCGCCGACGAACGCATCGCGCACATGGCGCATTACGACGCACTGACAGACCTGCCCAACCGCGTGCTGATGCGCGGCCATCTGGAGCGCCGCGTCGCGGAGCTCAGCCAGGGCAAGCCGTTCGCGATCCTCTATATCGACGTCGACGAGTTCAAGGGCGTCAACGATTCGCTCGGTCACGAGGTCGGCGACGAGCTGCTGCGCCAGGTCGCAAACCGCCTGCGCGCCTGCGTCAGCGGCAACGATCTGGTCGCACGGTTGGGGGGCGACGAATTCGCCATCGTCAAGGCGGGCACCAACGACCATGCCGAACTGACGGAGCTCGCGGAAAACATCCTGAAGGCGCTGCGCACGCCCGTGGACTGCAACGGCCAGGAAATCCCGACCGATGCCAGCATCGGCATCGCGATCGCGCCCGACCACGGCGATACCCTCGACGCGCTGCTCAAGCGGGCCGATCTCGCGATGTATGCGGCGAAGTCGGAAGGCCGCCGCACCTTCCGTGTCTTCGTGCCAGAATACGACGCCAAGGCGCGGCTGCGCCGACAGCTCGAGCTCGATTTGCGCCAGGCGCTCACGCGCGGCGAGTTCGAGGTGCACTACCAGCCGCTGGTGGATCTCGCGGCCAATGTGGTCAACGGTTGCGAGGCGCTGCTGCGCTGGCGCCATCCCGAGCGCGGCATGATCTCGCCCGTCGACTTCATCCCGGTCGCGGAAGAGACCGGCCTGATCGGCGAGATCGGCGAATGGGTGTTGAAGCAGGCCTGTACGGAGGCCGCCTCATGGCCCGGCGATATCCATATCGCGGTGAACGTCTCCCCGGTGCAGTTCCGCTCCAGGACGCTGGCGCTCAAGGTCGCAACCGCGCTGGCGGAATCAGGCCTTGCGCCGGGGCGGCTCGAGCTCGAGATCACCGAGACCGTCCTGATCCGTGACGACGCGGAGGCACTGACGATCCTGCATCAGCTGCGCGAGCTCGGCGTGCGTATCGCGCTCGACGATTTCGGCACCGGCTATTCGTCGCTGAGCTATCTGCATCGCTTCCCGTTCGACAAGATCAAGATCGACCGCAGCTTCATCAGCGACATCGGCGAACCTGAGGATTCCTCGCCGATCGTGCAGGCCGTTGTGCACATGGCCGCCGCCCGCCACATGGTGACAACGGCGGAAGGCGTCGAGACCGAAGCCCAGCGCGAGGTGCTGCGCCGGCTCGGATGCAGCCAGATGCAGGGTTGGCTGTTCAGCCCCGCCGTGCCCGCGGCGAAATTGAAGCAGCTATTGTCGGCGCAGGCGGCGGCTTAGCGACCTCACCCCAGTCCCCGCGATCAGCTTCAAACCTGGCCCGGCTCACCGCACCGAGCTATCGCCTGATGCACCCGAATGAAAACGGCCGCACATCGGCGGGCCGATTAGGGGGTCATCTGTTACGGAGCGCTTGCTGTTCGGTTATCCAAATGTTCCGTTTTCTCCCGATCTGGCGCGAATTGGTCGCCAATCGATCGGCTAACCCTCGTGTGGTCGAAGCCCTCCGTTTGCGGATTATTGCCGAGTTTTCCCGAATTGGAACTGCCGGACCCTGACCGGTGTTGTTGGCAACCGCATTCAGGAGGTTCAGATGAACAAGCGTTTATTGTTGACTACGACAGCCGCCGTCGCGATCGCCACGTCCGCCTTTGCGCAATCGTCTCCGAGCCCGTCGAGCTCCAGCCCACCGGCCACGCAGCAGCAGAATTCCACGTCGGCCACGACGCCGCCGCCGTCGTCGGCGACGCCGTCGGGATCCGCACAGACCTCAACGCCCTCGTCGAATTCCGCTCAGACGCAGACGCCATCCTCGTCGGGGCAGCCCACCACGAATCAAGCGACGAATTCCGGCACCGGCGCCGCCACGCCCACCACACAGGCGCCGACCACCCAGCCCAGCCAGGCGCAAACCAATTCGCCCACGAACAACCAGACCCAGAGTGCAAACCCGCCAGCCTCAAACAGCAACCAGGCGCAGTCACCCTCGGGAAGCGGCGCGGCCAACACGGCCCAGCAGCAGAACGCCGCCGGTCAGTCGTCGAACACCAACGTGAACGCATCGGTCAACCTCAACGACCAGCAGCGCACCCGCGTCAGCGCCTCGATCTCGCATCTCAACGTTCAGCCGTTGAACAACGTCAATTTTTCGCTGTCGGTCGGCACGGCGGTGCCCCGCGACGTGCGTCTCCAGCCGCTGCCGGCCGAAGTCGTCGAGGTGGTGCCACAGTATCGCGGTTACAATTTCGTCCTGGTGAAGGACGAGATCGTGATCGTGGATCCGTCCAGCTACAACATCGTCGCCGTGATGCCCTATTCAGGCCGCTCGACGGCGGCTGCGCCAGTTCGCTCCGAACAGCACAAGACGACGTTCAGCGATCGCGACCGTGAGGTCATTCGTAAACACGCCAAGGCGCGGCCCGTCGAGCGAGAGGGGCGCACCACGGGCAGCACCGTCCGCACCGAAATCCGCACTGGCGAGCGCGTGCCGGACGGCGTGGAGATCGAGGCCTTCTCCGACGACGTCTATCGGGATGCGCCGAGCTTGCGGGAATACCGGTACATCAACCGGGACAGCCGCACCTACATCGTGGAGCCCCGCGAGCGTCGCGTCATCGAAGAGATCGACTGAATTCGTCACGGAGGAGATACGACCATGAAAACCATTGTACTGGGACTTTTGGCGGCCACCGTCGTGAGCTCCGCGGCGCTCGCCGCCCCGCTCAATCCTGCTACACCCGGCTCAACCGAGGCAGCCGGCATCGATCAGGTACGGCTTGTCTGTGACGAGTACGGCCGCTGCTACAGGACCCGCGGGCCCCGCCACGTCCAGCGCTATTACGGCGGTGACGACGGCTACGCGGCGCGCCGAAGCTACGGGTATTATGGCGGTCCTGAGTACCGCGATCGTGGCTACGGCTACTATGGCGGCGGCCCGAGCATCGGCTTCAGCTTCGGCACCCGGAGCTGGTGAGCGAGGAAAGGGCCGCTCTCCGAGCGACCCTTTCCTCGCCGGGGACTGCTCGGTCGCACATCGAGCGGCTATTCCGTCTCCGCCAAATGCAGCGGGACATGGAACGCGCGCGAAAGAACTTTTGCTTAAAGGCATGGACAGAGTTCGGAGCAATTCCCTCGACGAAAAGCTGGTGAAGCTGCTCGACGACGAGTGGCAGACGGCTGCTCAGATCCAGCGCATCTGCGGCGGAGAAACGCTGGAGGTGGCCAAATCGCTCGATCGGCTGTGGGAAGCCGGGCGCATCGAGCGCGAGGCCCAGGAAATCGGGATCGGCGCGAGACGCAAGGGAGGCGGAGTTCAATTCCGTCGCATCCGCTATCGACAGGGATCACCAGAGCCTCGATGAGACCCGTTATATCATCAAACCTCAGGGACTTTGCGTCTGCGGTCTTCAGCCATCGCCGTCTCGGCTTCAGCGGCCAGCCTGTCGAGATGGCCGCGGCGAGCTCGAGCGGCCATTGTCGGCGCGTGAGGCAGGAAAGGCTTTGGCACCCGCCCGCTGCGTGCGGGCTTCCCGCTATTTCTTCTTTGTAGGTCCGAAATCCGGCTGCCAGGCGGGCTCCTTGCGGCTCGGGGCCGCGGCGACCAGCTTGGCTTTATCCTTCTTCGGCTTCTTGGTTTCGCGATTGCTGCGTTGCTGACCCTTCGCCATCTCGCTCTCCTTTTGGTGGTTCGAGTTCTTGGTGGTTCGAGTTCGTCTGGGTGATTTGAGTTCGTCGAATTCATCCGACTGCAGCACCCGTCCACGCAAGGTGCAGACCTCTCGTCCACGTCACCATCGCGCAGCACTTTGTGCGAGGCGTAACGCGATCGTCGCAGGCACGCGGCCCGTCGAGCCATGCGGTAATGGCAGCAATCCTAGGTCCGCGCCCAGCCAATAGCGAGCGTTAAATGCCTTGCGCGATGGTCGCGCCGTGACATTGCCGTTCGCCGGCGCGCGCCGATAGTGCTGGCTATTGCCAGACCAAGGGAGCATGGTTGCAGTGGCCGGCATCGGTTGGCGCTTCACATCCGAAAGGCAGGCGTTCATGACCATCCGCTCGCGGCGAGAAACCGTCACCTTCAGGCACCCGTTCCGCATCCGCTGCGTCGAGCGCATCTCCTTCGCAGCCTATCGCCGAATTGCCACGATCGGCTCGGTTGATCTTGCGAACGCGCAGGCCGCAGACGCGAGCATCCGCCAATGACTGAGCAGACGGTCGATCTCGACAAGCACCGCGGCATGGCCGCGCAGAAAGCCACCGACCTGCGCCGCGCCCTGAGCGAGGTCGAGGCCCAGGTCAGGGAACTGCGCGAGCGCGAGGCCGACCTCGAAAACCGCATGATGACGGTGCCTGCGACGTCCTGGCCTGAGGCTGCGGTGAAGGCGCGCCATCTGCTCAACCTCTATGCTGCGAGCCTGCCCGCCGAGGATACGCGACACCGCGCGCTGGTCGCGGCGCTGCTCGACGATTTCGTCCGGCTATCGGGCGAAGACTGAAGCGAGCGACTGGCCGCCTGGATTTCGGCACGCGCCGCACTCGACGCGACCGGGAAGCGGCGTGCGTCAACAAGCAATCATGTAACGGGGTAGGCCATGACGTTGACCAGCGGCCGGTTCATCAGCCACGAATACGACCGGATGGTCGTCCGGTTCTCGATGCATGACGGCACCAGGGAGATTTCTTGCGCGATCTCGACCTCCGCGATGGATGACCTCGAGCGCGGCCCGCAAGTCAAGCCCGAGCAGCGGGAAGCCCAGTTCACGCGCTTGCAGGACCGCATCGAAGCACGCGCGGCCAGCAAATATCGCGCAACGGAGTTCGAAGGCACGCCGCCGGGCATCGTGCTGCGAGGCATCGATTTCAGGCCATAGCGCGACATGCGGCGTTCTGCCGAACGCGCGACTTGGCCCGCGCCTTGATCTCCGGCAAGGGCGCCCTGCGCTGCAAAGGCTTCTTTCGGTGGCGCGGGTAGCAATCCCTTTTTGATCGACTGCTTGCTTGCGAGCCCGGCGAATGGCCTCGGATTTCTCGCGGGCCTTTTTCTCCGACGGCTTTTCGTAGGAGCGCCGCTGTTTCATTTCCCGGATGACGCCCTCGCGCTGCATCTTCTTGCCGAGAACACGAAGCGCCCGCTCGACCGCGGGAAACGACCCGGTCATCCCCGCCTCACCAAACGAGCTATCGCAACAGCCCCTGCAACGGGCTCTCGCCTCTGTCGTCACCAAAGACAATTCACCGATCGCCCGCCCATCGTGCGTTCGCGAAAGCGCGCGCGGGCCGGGAGCAGGATCGGGAAAAGCATGCCCGTTTCAGGAAATACACCGGGCATTCGCGGCGCATAAAACGCGCGCCGTTCCGTTCAAATACGGACGACTGATCCAAAGCTCGAGGTGATCAGGAGGAGCCACACCATGACCGGGAACACCGCACCCATGCGCAACCCCTCGCACAAGCGCTTGCCACCCCCACCTGGCGTACAGCCGGACGACGGCCCGAATTCCGAGCGGCGCACCGCCGATGCGGAGATGGCGCGCGTGCTCAGGACCGAACCGACGCGCATGGCATTGGATTCCTCCGGCGCCGGGATCGCGCACTGGAGACATGATCCATTGCACGACGTCGTCGAGCCCATGAGCCACCACGTGATCATGGCGTACAACGGCATGATGCAGCGCATGGAGCGCCGGTCGGGAAAATCGGTTGCGATCGGCACGTTTCGTCCCGGAGTGCTGATCATCATTCCGGAAGGATCGAGCTCGCGATGGGATATTCCGAAGCCTGTCGATGTTGTTCAACTCTATCTTCCGAATGCAACACTGAAGCGCATTGCTGACGAAGCCGGGACGGCTGGAACGCCCAGCCTGCTGGAGCGGACGGCGCATCCAGACCCCATTACGTCCAGACTGATCTTGAGCGCAGCGGATGCGCTGGAGGGCAATGGGGCCCTGGACGCGCTGTTCCGGCATCAGCTGACGGATCTTCTGGCGACGCGCGTGCTGGCTGCGCACACCGGTGCACCGACCACGTTCCAGCCGACCATGGGCGGGCTGTCGCCGAAGGTCCTGCTCCGTACGATCGAGCGGTTGCGCTCCGACAGCGACGCGGACGTCTCCCTCGATGCGCTGGCGTCCGACGCAGGCCTGTCGCGCTTCCATTTCTGCCGGTCCTTCAAGGAGAGCACCGGGCTCTCGCCGCATGCCTGGCTGCGCCAGCATCGACTCGAGCAGGCCATGAACATGCTGCGAGAGAGCGACGAATCGGTCGTCTCGATCGCCGCGGCGCTTGGTTATTCCTCGCAGACTGCCTTCGCCGCGGCTTTCAAGAAGCTGACGGGCGAGACCCCGAGCGATTGGCGCAGGCGCGTGCGTTAGCCGCAATCTCTCGACAGGGACGGCAATCGCGCTGGGGCAGCGGCAAATCGGGTCGGCTACATCATCACCATGTCCAGACCAATCGAAGGAGACCAGAGATGACCTGGAAAAACTTCGTCAGCCGACGACTGATTGCATCACGCCGCAGAAGCCTCGCCAGCGCAACCTTGTACGGACTCTCGCTGGCCGTTCGCTTCACGTCGGCGACCGGCGAGGAGGTGGAAATTCCGACCTACTCCATGCACCCGACGCATCAGCTGGTTTCCATCATGACCCGAAATGGCCCCGGCCTTCCCTATCAGGACTGGGGTCCAATGGAGCCTCAAGCGTTCGTCCTTGGCTACGGCTTGCCGCCGCGTTCGCCGCTGCAACGCTGCATGACGCCGTAAGACCGGCGACCACTTCACCGCTACGTGCCGCCGCCAAACGCGACCCTCAAGGAGAGCAGCGAGCGGACGCGCGCGGCCTTTCGAAACGTTCACACCAAGGAGCAATCGCATGCGAATAGTCATCATCGGTGCCGGCTTCGCCGGGATGTACGCTGCCCTTTCCGCAGCCCGTCAACGCGAGATCCAGGGCGTCTCGCCAGACCAGCTCGAGATAGCGCTGATCGCCCCCGCGCCTGTGCTCGTGGTTCGCCCGCGGCTCTATGAAGCGAAGCCCGAGACTCTGACGGCGCCCCTGTTCGACGTGTTCGAGGCCATCGACGTCACCTACGTGCAAGGCAGCGCCGAGACCGTCGACACCGAGGCGCGCATGGTGCAGATCGCCACGGCCAAGGGCACCAGGAAGACGCTCTCCTACGATCGCCTCGTCGTGGCCACCGGCAGCCGGCTGTTCCGTCCGGACATTCCGGGCCTGGCCGAGCACGGCTTCAGCGTCGATACGCTCGACGACGCGGTTGCGCTCGACAGGCATCTGCACGGCCTTGCCAAGCGTCCCGCCGCGAACGGACGCGACACGGTGGTCGTCGCCGGCGGCGGCTTCACCGGCATCGAGGCGGCAACGGAGATGCCGGCGCGGCTGCGCGATATCTTCGGCAAGGAAGCCAGACCCCGCATCGTCATCGTCGAGCGCAACAATGTGATCGCGCCCGACATGGGCGAAGGCGCCCGCCCGATCATCGTGGAAGCCCTGCGCAAGCTCGGCGTGGAGACCAGGCTCGGCGCCGGGGTCGCCTCACTCGATGAATCCGGCGTCACGTTATCGAACGGCGAGCACATCGAAACCGGGACCGTGATCTGGGCGGCGGGCATTCGCGCCGCGCCGCTGACCACGCAGATTCCCGCCGGGCGCGACAATTTCGGCCGGCTGCTGGTGGACCGCGATCTGCGCGTGCCCGGTGTCGCGGGCGTCTTCGCAACCGGCGATGCCGCGCGCGCCGCCTGCGATGATGACGGCAATCACGCATTGATGTCGTGCCAGCACGCCACGCGGATGGGCGCCTTTGCCGGCAACAACGCCGCGGCCGATCTGCTCGGCGTGCCGACCAGGCCGTATCACCAGAAAGCCTATGTCACCTGCCTCGACCTCGGCGAAGCCGGCGCGCTGTTCACGCGCGGATGGGAGCGTGAGGTCGAGATGGTCGGCGCCACCGCCAAGAAGACCAAGCAGGAAATCAACACCGTCTGGATCTACCCGCCGAAGGCCGAGCGCGCCGTCGCGCTCGCGGCCGCCGATCCGGAGCGCGTGACTGATCTCTAGACGTTCCAGGCGATGACGCCCGCGCTCCTCCCGGCTGCGCGGGCAGCTCAACCAAGACCAGCCGGGAGCCTTGACCTTGAAACAGGAGACCAACATGAATCTGCACAACACCTCATATCCCGAGACATCGGGGCCCGAAGAGCTCGTTCCGTCGCGCTATGCGCTGAAGATCGGCGAGATCGACGTGCTGGTGGTCAGCGACGGCGTGCTGCCGCTGCCAACCACGATGCTGGCCCACAACGCCGACCCGGCCGTCCGGGCGACCTGGCTGCACGACATGTTCCTGCCGCAGGACGCTTTCGACTGGGCGCTGAACGCGGTGATGGTCCGCAGCGGCGGCAAGACCATCCTCATCGACGCCGGCCTCGGGTCGGACCCCAACTTGCACTTGCCGCGCGCGGGGCAGTTGATCAGGCGACTGGCGGCCGCCGGGATCGATCTTGCGTCGGTGACCGATCTGGTGCTGACCCATTTGCACATGGACCACATCGGCGGACTCCTGGTCGACGGGGTGAAGGAGCAGCTGCGCAAGGATCTGCGGATCCACGTCGCGGCCGCCGAGGTCAAGTTCTGGGAAGAGCCTGATTTCTCCCGCACTGCCATGCCGGAAGGATTCCCGGACGCGCTGCGATCGACCGCGAAGCGGTTCGTGAAGGAGTACGGCCCTCAGCTGCGGCTGTTCGACGACGAGCACGAGATTGCGCCTGGCGTCATCGCCCGTCGCACCGGCGGCCACACCCCCGGACACAGCGTGGTTCGTATGGCGTCCGGCGGCGACGCGCTGACATTTGCCGGCGACGCCGTGTTTACCGTCGGGTTCGAGCAACCCGACTGGCACAACGGTTTCGAACACGACCCCGAGGAGGCGGCGCGCGTTCGCGTCAATCTCTTGCGAGAGCTCGCCAGCACCAGCGAGATGCTGGTGGCCACTCACTTGCCATTCCCGTCCGTGGGCCGGGTCGCAGTCGATGGCGACGCCTTCCGGTGGGTCCCGGTGTTCTGGGACTACTGACCGCTTGCCGGGTCAGATTCAACGCAGGCGCGGACTCATGGCATCGATGAGTTCGCGCCCCTTAAAATAGGATCAAACCTCGGACCTCGCGGTTATCGCCCCGCTGAGACGGCTGGAACCCGGTCGGTGGGCGTCAGCCGACATTGCGTTACGCGCGGCGCAGGCGGCTCCTCGTCTGCACACTTGCGCGCGCGAGATCGAGCGAGGCGATATGGCAATTGCGGCTTTCAGGACGATCACGCTCGTAGCGGTTGCCGCCATGATCGGCGCATCGGTGGAGGCCCGCGATGACGGTCGCTACGCAAACTCCGCGCTCAAGGGCTGGTTCGAAAGCCTGCACAGCAAGGGCGGCGGTCCCTGCTGTGCCGACGCCGACGGCACCGCCCTCGACGAGGTCGACTGGGACACGCGCAACGGACATTATCGCGTCAGGCTTCTGGGCGACTGGATCGAGGTGCCGGATGACACCGTGATCACCGAGCCGAACCGCGCCGGCCGCACCATGGTCTGGCCGTATTTTATCAACGGCCGCGCCATGATCCGCTGCTTCATGCCCGGCAGCATGATTTGAGCGTTCAGGAAATTCGCTGGGTTGGTTGGCCGCGAGAGCCTACGCCGCGCGGAGATCGCCGACGAAGCGGTCGACGTCGCGCTTGAGGTCATCGGAGAGGCGCGCCAGCATCTTGGCGGAGTCCAGCACCTCGCCGGCAGCCGCGCCGGTTTCGCCGGCGGCCTGCGACACGCCCGAGATGTGACGCGAGACTTCGTTGGTGCCTTGCGAGGCCTGCTGCACGTTGCGCGCGATCTCGCGCGTCGCGGCGCCCTGCTGCTCGACGGCGGCGGCGATCGCGGCCGCGATCTCGTTGACGCGCTGGATGGTGGTGGCGATCGACTGGATCGCGGTCACCGACGACTGGGTCGCGCCCTGGATCGCGGCAACCTGGCCGGTGATCTCCTCGGTCGCCTTCGCGGTCTGCGTCGCGAGGCTCTTCACTTCCGATGCGACCACGGCAAAGCCGCGGCCTGCCTCGCCGGCGCGGGCGGCCTCGATGGTGGCATTGAGCGCGAGCAGGTTGGTCTGCTCGGCAATGCCCGTGATCAGCGCGACGACGTCGCCGATGCGCTGCGCGGCGTCGGCCAGCGCCTGCACCTCGGCATTGGTGCGCGCGGTTTCGCTGGCGGCGGCACCCGCGATGCTGGAGGATTCGGCGACCTGACGGCTGATCTCGCTGATCGAGGCCGAGAGCTGCTCGGTGGCGGCGGCCACCGTCTGCACGTTGGAGGAGGCATCGCCCGACAGGCTCGCAACCGAAGCGGCCTTGGAGGAGCCCTGCTCGGCCGTCGACGACATCGAATGTGCGGTGGCGTTCAGTTCGCCGGAAGCCGAGGCGAGGGTGTGCAGCGATCCCGTGACGGACTTCTCGAACTCTCCGATCAGCCGCTCGACGGCGAGCTGGCGCCGCTCCTTCTTCGCCTGTTCCGCCGCCGTTTCCTCGGCAAGGCGGTCGCCGGTCATCATGTTCTCCCGGAAGACGGACACCGCGCGCGACATCTCCCCGATCTCGTCGCCGCGCTCGATGCCTGCGAGCTCGATCGCATAATCGCGCTCGGCAAGTCGGCGCATCGCCTGCGTCATCTTGCGGATCGGTGTGCTGACGCGGCGCTGCACCAGGATGAAGCCGAACACCGTGATGGCGAGCGCGACCAGCATCATCGTGCCGTTGAAGGCCAGGCTCCATTTCGCCGATGTCATCTGCTGCCCGGCGCGGGCGACCATTTCGGCCAGCGCGGCCTGGCCGGCCTCGACGCTGTAGTTGAGCGTGGCGGTGTTGAGCTTGGAGAGATCCTCGACCTTGATGTCGATGGTCTGGTTGTTGCTGAGCGCCTTGATGAAGCCCTGCTGGCGCTCGGCCATGGCGGCGGCCTCGCCCTGTTTCGAGCGCGCGATCACGTCGGTGAGGCTCGCGGGCGCGTCGCTGCGTCCGGCAGCGTCCACCACCTGGCTCCAGGCCTGCTTCGCGCGACCGGTATCCTCGGCGGCGCCGACCATGTCGGCGGCGCTCCAGGGTTTTCCACTGGCTGCCGCAGCTTCCAGGCGAATGGCGACAAGGCCGCCGAAACTGCGGGCGGCCCAGGCCGACTGTTTTATGCCGAGAAGATGATCGACCACGGGATCGGTGAGCTTGAGCGCGTTCTCGAGCTCGGCGGTCAGCGCCAGAAGAGCGTCGAGATAGTCCTGCGCGGTTTTACGGAACTCGTCGCCGACCTTTGCGTCACGCTCCACCTTCGATTGGTGGATGGCCGTTTCCGCCCTGGACCGCAGCGGCACCAGCGCGTCATGGACAGCGACGAGCCTGCTCGCGGCACCGGCAAGGCGCGAATCCGACACGCCCTCGAGACGCTCGAGCACGCTCTTGTAGGCCGCTTCGGACAATTGCCGGTTGCTGGCGATCCGGTTGTCGGCATTGGCGTTGGCAGGTCCCTCAGCGACCAGCGCCGACAGGAAGGTGCCGCGCTCGAGCCGGAAGCCGAGCAGGGTCGCAAACAGCTGCTGGTCGGTACTGGCGAAGCGCTCGACCTTCTGCGCGGCGCCGTCGCGCGCAATGGCCCCGAACAGACCGGTCGCGAGCTGCCCGACCAGGAACAGGCCTAAGACGCCGATGATGGCCCCGAGGACGGAGCGAATCGAGGGATTGCCAAACAATGCCATGGGGGAGCGCCGGGTTCTGCGGAAAAGATGCAGAAAAATACCGATCGGCTCCTAAGATTTCGTTCACCAATGTAGCGCCGCCGCAGTGCGCGGGCCGGCCGAAGTGAACCAAGGAGAGAGACGCCGGCGTAGCCGGCTTATTTCATCTGCTTGGCCGCCCGGATCTCGGCGAACTCGGCGTCGGGATGGGTGACGATGGTGGTGAACATGATGCCGCTGATGATGAGCGACCAGGCGGTGTCCCAATAAATCCAAAACACGTGACCAGCCTCCGTTTCGGTCTCCTCCACCCGCAGGATCAAGCTAACGGCAGGACGAGGCTGCTGTTCCCAATAGGCGCGCGGCGCGGGCGAGGCGCTATTTTGGTTTGGTCGGCGGGGAGCCGCGATCGGTTTGACCGGTGTGGCGCTTTGCCACGACATCCTCGTCGCGCTCGCCTGCGTGCGGGCGCGGCGGCGGCTCGGGCTGGCCGGCCTGGCCGCCATGCTTGCCGCCCATGTCGGGCTTACCTTCGAGATCGTTTTCACGGGGCATGCCGGTTCAATGCGCCGGCGCGGCATTGGTTCGTTTTCGCCTGTGAACGAGTTCATAGGATCGCCGCGGTTTGCAGTGCACGATCGCGTGGCGCCCCCCGGCGTATTGACCTTTATATGACGGACGGATTCGGCCTGATGCGGAAGCCACTCGTCGCCTGGACCATCCTGACCTGCGCGCTGCTCGCTATCACGGTGTGGACCGTGCTCGGGCCGCCCGACCGCCCGCCCGGCGCGCATCTGCCCTCCCGCACCGCGGCAATGCGGTAGGGTTCTCGTTTTGACGCGTTTCCTTACGCGAACCGGCATCCACTTCGCTCGAAACGCTTTGCCACCGATACCATTTCGGCATCGATCGATCTCAATTGGAATTTGGTGCGGCGGGGCGGCTCCCGCTATCCTCGCTGGAAAACAACAAGGCCGCACCGGCTTTCAGGAGGATCCCATGTTGAGACCGACCCGACGCATCGCATCCGGGGCACCCCGCGCTGCGATCGCCACCACCCTCGCTTTCCTCACTCTCATTTCTGGAGTCCGCGCCGGCATGGCCGAGACCTTCGCCTATGTCGGCAACGCCGACAGCAACGACATCAGCGTGTTCAAGATGGCCGAGAGCGGCGAGATGACGCCCGTGCAGACGGCCGCGTTTCCGGGCGTCGAAAAGCCCGGCTCCTCGACGCCGCTCGCGATCACGCCCGACCACCGCGTGCTGATCGCCGGCGTTCGCTCGCAGCCGTTCCAGGCGGTGAGCTTTGCGATCGATCCCAAGACGGGCCAGCTCAGCCATGTCGGCAACGGCCCGCTCGCCGACAGCATGGCCAATATCGCCTTTGACCGCGGCGGCAAGTTCCTGTTCAGCGCCTCCTATGGCGGCAACAAGGTGGCGCTGAATCCACTGCTCGCCAACGGCGTCGCGGGCGAGCCGAAGCAGGTGATTCCGACCGGGCTGAACGCGCACGCCTTCCTGCCCTCGCCCGACAACCGCTTCGTGTTCGCGACCAATCTCGGCTCCGACCAGGTGCTGGCCTTCGCATTCGATGCCACGACCGGCACGCTCACGCCGAGCGATCCCCCGGCCCACAAGGTGCCGGAGAAATCAGGGCCGCGGCATTTCGTGTTCCACCCCAACGGCAAGTTCATCTATCTCGTGCACGAGCTGAACGGCGACGTCGCGGCGTTCGCCTACGAGGCCAAGAGTGGCGCGTGGGACGAGATCCAGCGCACCACCGCGCTGCCGGAAGGGTTTAATGGCAAACC
This sequence comes from Bradyrhizobium sp. 21, assembly GCF_023073335.1. Lineage (GTDB taxonomy): Bacteria > Pseudomonadota > Alphaproteobacteria > Rhizobiales > Xanthobacteraceae > Bradyrhizobium. The sequence continues at coordinate 26,995 of NZ_JADPJG010000015.1, read as the reverse complement.
CTGGGCCGCCGACATCCACATCACCCCCGACGGCCGCTTCCTGTACGCCTCCGAGCGCACCACCAACACGCTCACTGCCTACAAGGTCGATGCAACCAGCGGCAAGCTGACCACGATCGGCAGCGTGCCGACCGAGAAGCAGCCGCGCGGCTTCCACATCGATCCCAGTGGGCGCTACCTCGCCGCGGTCGGCGAGCTCTCCGACAGCATGACGATCTATGCCATCGACCAGAGCAGCGGCGCGCTCGGCAAGCTGAAATCCTACGCCACCGGCAAGAAGCCGAACTGGGTGGAGTTCTTGAACCTGCCATGAGGGGAGCATCCATCTCCCTTGCAGACGTAAAGCACGGCGGATAGCGCGCCCGTAGCCCACCCGTAGCCCACCCGTAGCCCACCCTTGGAGACGCCCGCATGTGGCGGGCCCTCAGGGTGAGGTCGGTTTTGCGGCAAGATATCAGACCCTCATGGTGAGGAGCCGGCCGAAGCGAACCATGCAGGCCAGCGAACCTCTTGGCTTGTGCGGCGACTAATTAACGGGCGGCATCGCGCCGCCCGTGCTGCTGCGGCATTCTCATCCGGCCGGCTCTTGACCTGCTCTTGACCTGCCCTTGGCCCATCGCGGTCGCTTCTGCTATCGATGAGGCCGTCAAGGCCCCAACCGGAATAACCGATGCGTCCTTTGCCTGCGCGTTCCCTGTCCCGACATTTCGTTGCGCTCACCGGATTGCTGTTGCTGTCCGCCCAGTCCGCGCCTGCCGCCGATGACGACGCGCCCAAGGGGCCGGCAGTCACGGTGCTGAAGGTCGCAAAATCCTGTTTCTCCGACATCGTCGAGGCCACCGGCACGATCATCGCGCGGGAAGAAACCTCCGTGCGGCCCGAGCGGCCCGGGCTGAAGGTGACCGAACTGCTGGCGGAAGCCGGCGAGACCACCACCGCCGGACAGGTGCTTGCGCGGCTGGCGCTGCCCGAAGGCGGCACGCTTCAGGTCACCGCCCCCGTGGCCGGCGTGATCGCGACCTCGACCGCGCAGATCGGCAGCCTCGCTTCGGCCAAAGGCGAGGCGCTGTTCACCATCGTGGCGCGCAGCGAATACGATCTCGTCGGCCTCGTCGCGACCTCCGATATGCGCAAGCTCGCGGTCAACCAGCAGGCGACCGTGCGCATCGCCGGCGCCGGCGATCTCGACGGCAAGGTGCGCCGCATCGGCCCGACCGTCGAGCCGAACATCCAGCAGGGCATGGTCTATATCGGCATCTCGTCGCAGAAGCGGCTATTGCTGAACGCGAGCGGCCGCGCGCTGATCAAGTCCGGCCAGAGCTGCAACGTCGCGGTGCCGCTGACCTCGGTGCAGTATTCCTCCGCCGGCACCGTCGTGCAGGTGATCCGCCGCAACCGCGTCGAGACCAAGCGCGTCGAGGTCGGACTGATGTCGGGCGGCAATATCGAGGTGCGCGACGGCCTCATCGAAGGCGACATCGTCGTCGCCCGCGCCGGTGCGCTGTTGCGCGAAGGCGATCCGGTGCGCCCGGTGATGGCCGCGGAAGCGGCGAAGTAGCAGCCGATATAGGGGCGGACGTGCGTTAACACGCATATCGTACAGTGGGTTAGCCCGCGGTCGCGCGAAGCGCGGTCCGCTGGCGTAACCCACCTCTTTGCTTTCAGCGCTGACGAGAGAGACGTGGTGGATTAAGCCTTCGGCTAATCCACCCTACGAACCGAGCGAAACTAGCCGCCGGCTTCGCCGAAATGGACGTCTTCGAGCAGCGAGGAAGAGACGGACGGGACCTGATCGCCTTCGCTGGCACGGGAGATGGCGACGCGCGTCTTGTTGAAGACGCTCTCGGCGCTGCCCTGCGCATCGAGGTTGGTGAGGAACTCGCTGACCAGCACGCTGTGCTCGCCCTTGCCATCGTCGACGACCTTGCCGGGCGAAGCCGAGGAGAGGATCAGGGCGTTGTCGGGCGTGCCGATCGGCGCGAGGCCGTGGCTGTAGGAACGGAAGCGCCGCTCATAGGGATTGCGGCGGGAGGCGTCGACCACGAGGAGCTTGGCCTTGGCGCCCTGCTCCTTCATCATGTCGAGCACGCCGTCGATGGAGACGCCCTGGCGGCGGACGTCGCTCTCCTTCCAGATCACGGCATCGACCGGCAGCATGTAGCTCTCGCGGCCGGCCTGCACGCCGTAGCCGCCGAAGAACAGCATGACGACGGTGTCGCGCTTGATCCGGGACTTCAGGCGATTGACGGCGCGGACCATGTCATCCCTGGTCGCGTCTTCCACCATGTCGACGTCGAAGCCGCTCTTGCGCAGCGACGAGGACAGCGCGCGGGCGTCGTTGATCGACTGCGTCAGCGGCGCGCTGGCGTCGGGGTAATGTCCATTGCCGATGACGAGGGCGAGGCGCGAGGTCTGACCGATCGAGCCGGTGACCTGGTCGGTCGAGACGGCCTTGGCAGCATCGAGCGCGCGCATGTTGAGGGCAGCATGGGCGCCGATCACGAGCGACGCCGTGCCGATGAGGGCTGCGGCGACGGCGATCGTACGTCTGGAAAGGTCGAGCTGCCTTACATTCATCTCGGTTCGTTCCTGTGCCAAAGACCAGCCAAGCGCACGCACAGTGTTTGAGTAGCGCGATAGCGTCTTTAGGTTTGAGGGGTTGGCCGGGGATGTGCCCCCGAACTGCGCGCAATTTGCGGCGCCGCACCAAACAAACCTTTAACCGGATATCGCCTCCCCGGCAATAGATTGCCTGAAAATTGAGCTAAATCACTGAATATATTGGCTAATTCTCCGAGCCCGATGTGTCATTTTTGTGCGTCCCCGTAGCCTTCCGGGGTCTGATCATGCAGCCCTCATGCCGGCTTTTTCCGTGACCGCCATCACATTTGTATTTCCTGCGAATCCGGGTAGCCTTTTCAACGACTTGCAGGGGGTGGCGCGCAGATGGGAGCGTGCCGGCTGGCCCCCCAACAAGGCCCGGCGATCAGGTATTTCATGAACATTCAATATTTTGCCGGCGCCGCCTGCCGGGCGCTGACGGCGCGGAAGGACGGCCCCTCGCTTTACGACGTCTGCGATCCCGTATTGTCCGTGACAGCCAGCGGCGATCCGCATCTGGCCAAATTCTACAAGACCGCGCTCGGCAATCCCGCATTGCGGCTGTTGCTGCGACGCGCGGGCCTGCCCGAGTTGCGCGACGAAGGGAAACTGGCCCGACTGCGCGAGGCGCTGGTTCGCGCCCGCGACGAGGCCGAGCCCGATTGGGCGGCGGTCGGCCAGCCCGTCGCCGATCTCGTCGACAGCATCGCGCTGGATCATCCCAAGCCGCCGCCGGCCACGTTCAACGGCTCCATGCCGCAACAATCGCAAATCGACAGCGTGATCCGCGACTGCGCGCAGCATCTGCTCGGCTCGTACCGCAAGAACGGCTTCCTGCCGACCTATGCCGCGTTCAACCTGATCGGCGATCCCGATTTCCGCGGGCGCGAGCTGACCATGGCGCTCACGGGCCTCAACGCGCGCGGCTACAAGAACTCCTCGCTGCTGTTCAACCTCGCCCGCGTCTTCATCGCGCGCTCGCCGGCGCGCGCGGTCGTCAACCCGCCATGGACGGGCATTGCCGAACCGATGTGGGAGCCGGTGCAGATCCGCCACCGCTCGGCCTATTACGACGCGTTCTTCATCGAAGCGCTGTTGAGTTACGTCGAGACCGGGCTCGCCTCACCCGCCGACAAGAATGCGGCGGAGCGCGCGGTCGCCGACATGGTCGATTTCTGCGTCAACATCAGCCGCGAGGAAGTGGAAGGCATTGACGGCGCGCGGTTCAACGTCATCACCGCGCTTGCGCCGGCGCCGCATCCGCGCTTTTCGCGCTTCTTCGCGCAGATCAAGCAGGACCTCGGCTTCGGCGTCTACGTGCCGGATTGCGACACCACGGCCTGCTCGATCTCGGCAGCGACGCAGGCCGGCTGCACCGATCCGATTCTCGATCAGCCGCTGCTGGATTTCTACGCCGGCTATCAGGTGCGCGCGGGCGTCAACGAGCCGCGCGTGACCGTGCCGATCAACGACAATATCGACTACGAGGGCGGGGTTGCGACCTGGATCGACAACCTCAAAGGCGAACGGCCTTACGGCAATGATCTCGATCCCACGCTCAATCTCGACGTTCTCGAGGTCAGCTTTCGCAACCTCGCGCGCTGGAAAATCCTGGAGACGCCGGCGCGGCTGGCGACCGTGCACCGTATCATCGGCTTCCAGAAGCGGCTTGCCGCGAGCGGCGCCTTCGCCAATCCGCGCTCGCACATCTATTATCTGCCGGAGCTCTACAGCGCCTATTTCGGTCGCTGTTACGCGGCCCTCCTGGCGCTGCCGCTGGCGGCGCAGGCCGCGATCGATCCCGACGGCGATTTCGCCTTCATCCGCCACCGCGTGCTCTCCTACGTCCAGGGCGAGCTGATGGCCGCCGAGATGAACGTGTTCGACGCAGCATTGGCGCTGATCGCGCTCGGCCATCTCGGCGCCGACCCGCGCGCCTTTGCGCCGGCGCTGAACGTCATCGTTGCGAGCCTCGGCGAAGGCGGCCGCCGCGGGCCGTTCCGCGCCTATGAGTGGAACAAGATGAAAACGCCGACGCGGATTCTGGTGGGCGGGCCGGAGGTGACGTCGGCGTTCGTGTTGATGGGGCTGGCGGTGGCGAAACGTGCGATGGCGGGGCGGGGGTAGGTTCGCTCAGGTCCCGTGCCCCGGACGCAGCGCAACGCGTCCGGGACACGACAACCAGCGCAATGACAGGAAGTTGAAAGCCCATCTGTCAGGCAAACGCTGGCCGGGCGGACAAAAGCCGACCACAATTGCGGCGTCTATCGCAATTTTCATCACACGCGGGCCGGCATGTTGCGAAAATTCCTGATTGCGCTGTCACTCCTCGTTATATGCCCGCCGTCGCTGGCTGAGGCCGCGGACATCACCGGCACCGCAAAGGTCCGCGCCGGCGACGCCGTCATGATCGGCAACACACGGATCCGGCTCGGCGGCATCGACGCGCCCGCGGTCGACCAGCTCTGCCTCAACACCAAGGGCGAGCGCTGGACCTGCGGCATCGCCGCCCGCGACGAACTCGCCAAATACACCGAGGGCAAGAGCTGGGTCTGCCATGCAAGGTCGGTCGACCGGCGCGGCCGCACCGTGGCGCGCTGCGAGGTCGGCGGCGAGGACATCCAGAAATGGCTGGTGCGCAGCGGCTGGGCGCTGGCCTACACCCGCGTCTCCCGTGACTACGAAGCGGACGATGCTGCCGCCCGCGAGGCAAAAGCCGGGATGTGGCAGGGCGCCTTCATCGCGCCCTGGGACTGGCGCGAGCGCAACAAGAAGACGACGATCCTGGGCGCCACCAAGCCGCCGGAGGGCGCGCATGCGATCCTGCAGGCCTCGGCCTCGGGGCCCGTCGCGCCCTCGCCGGACTGCACCATCAAGGGCAACGTCAACACCGCCGGCGAGTGCATCTATCACCAGCCGACCAGCCGCTGGTATGCACAGATCAAGATGAAGATCAGCAAGGGCACCCGCTGGTTCTGCTCGGTCGACGAGGCGGAGGCCGCCGGCTGCCGCGAAACGAAGAGATAGGGCCCCAGCCCTGCGTTTTACGTGCTTTTCTCGGGCGCCAGCGGCGCGTAAAAGTCTGAATCAGCGACCCACCAGCCTGTTCTCAAGCAACAAGGACCAACAGCAATGACCGTTCGCGCGGGCCGGGAATTTCTGGCCATCCCCGGGCCCACCAACATGCCCGACGAGGTGCTGCGGGCGATGCATCGTCCGGCGATCGACATCTACTCCAAGCAGATGCACGATCTGACCGAGAGCCTGCTCAGCGACATCTCGAAATTGTTCGCGACCGAGGGCAAGTCCTACATCTACATCGCCAACGGTCACGGCGCCTGGGAAGCCGCTTTGAGCAACGTGCTGTCGCGCGGCGACAAGGTGCTGGTGCTGGAGAGCGGACGGTTTGCGATCGGCTGGGGCAATGCGGCCGCCCTGATGGGCGCCGAGGTCGAGGTGCTCAAGGGCGACTGGCGCCGCGCGGTGCGGCCGAACGAGGTCGAGGAGCGCCTGCGCCGCGACAAGGAGCACACCATCAAGGCCGTCGTCGTCGTCCAGGTCGACACGGCCTCGGGCGTGCAGAACGACGTCGAGGCGATCGGCAAGGCGATCAAGGCGGCCGGCCATCCCGCGCTGTACATGGTCGACACCGTGGCCTCGCTCGGCTGCATGCCGTTCGAGATGGACAAATGGGGCATCGATGTCGCCATGTCCGGCTCGCAGAAGGGCCTGATGACGCCGCCCGGCCTCGGCTTCGTCGCCGCCAATGCACGCGCGCGCGAGGTGCAGAAGACAGCAAATATGAGCACGCCCTATTGGAGCTGGAGCGAGCGCGAGGGCGCCGAGAACTATCGCAAATACGCCGGCACCGCGCCGGTGCATCTCTTGTTCGCGCTGCGCCAGGCCATCGACCTCCTGCACGAGGAGGGGCTGGAGAATGCCTTCCGCCGCCACAGCCTGCTCGGAGAAGCCACACGCCGCGCGGTCTCCGCATGGTCGGAAGGCCAGGTGCTCGGCTTCAACGTGGCAGAGGCGAGCGAGCGCTCCAACACCGTGACGACGGTGACCATGAGCAACGGCCATGATCCGGCGGTGCTGCAGCGCTATTGCAAGGAGAAGTGCGGCGTGGTGCTCGGCACCGGCATCGGCGATCTCTCGGGACAAGCCTTCCGCATCGCCCATATGGGCCATGTCAACGCGCCGATGCTGCTCGGCACGCTCGGAGTGATCGAGGTCGGCCTCAACGCGCTGAAGATCCCGCATGGCAAGGGCGGGCTCGAGGCCGCGGTGGCGTATCTCGGCGAAGAGGTGGCGGTGTAGTGTCGCGGTCGTCCCGGCGAAAGCCGGGACCCATACCGCGTGATCTATCGATAAGGCGCGGTCGCAGTACCGAAGGCCTTTTCACGGCGAATCTTCGCCAAACCCCGCCCTGGGGTTATGGGTCCCGGCCTTCGCCGGGACGACGAGGCAATTTGTACGCCTCGACCTGCGCCTTCAGCTCATCCAGCAAGGCAGTGGGCTTGTTCGGATCGACCCGGTACTCCCCACTCGCCAGCCACTTCAGCACCTTCGCATCCACGACCGGCGAATGGTGGATGACGTCGCTGTAATTGCCGAGGTCGTGGGTGATATCCTTGATCGCACGGAAATCGTGAAGGCGCACATTGGGAAGCTGCGTCAGGCGGGTCGCAACGACCGTCGTGAGATCGGTGACGATCTTCAGCGTCGCAGGCGAGGCATCGCGCATCGCGACGAATTGCAGGATCGAATAGGGCGGGAAGTAGATGTCAAAGGACACGTCCGGATGACGCGTGATCAGGCCGACGGCATCGCGCTCGAAGTGCCGCACCATGGCGTCGTAACCGTAGCCTTCACCCAGAAATCGGCTGCGCACGGGACTTGTGATGTAGGTGAAGGCGGCGAGCGTCTTCTCCGCGTTGTAGCCACGCGCGACGTCGAAATCCCGTGGCAGCGCGTAGATGTCGTCGACGTCGGACAGCGCGAACTTGACGGGCAGATAAGGCGCGGCCCGGGTCAACGGCGCTCGCAACGGCGGGATCGATCGCAGCAGCGCGAACAGGGACTCCTTCGCCATCGCCGCACTGAACAGATAGGACGCGATACCCTTTGTCGTCTTGCGGTAGAGATCGACGGAGAGATAAGGGTCGGTCTCGATGCCGGCCGCATCGACGAAGATAAAATCGTCCATCTGCCAGATCACGCGCCTCGCGCCGCGATCGATCGCCTGCTCCAGCACAAAACTTTGCTGGCGCGAATTGGACCCGGTCATCGCCAGCTTGAGCGAGTGCACGCCGAGCGCATGGTCGATGTCGCTCTGACGGAAATGGATCGCGAGCGAGGTGCCCATGAAGGCGGTGTCGAACGACTGGCTGCGGATCAGCCCGGCATTCTGCACGCGCGTGTCTTCGGAATAGAAGGGCGCGACGAGACGCGAGGGCCGAAACAATTGCAGCGGATCGACGGCGAAAGTGAGCGCCGCCGCCCCCAGCACGCACGCGATGCTCGCGAGGAGAAGACGGCCTGGATGTGTGAACGTGCCCCGCATCAGAACCGGAAATAGATGAATTCGCTGTGGCTCTGGATGCCCAAGATCCCGAACGCGAGCACCAGCGACGCGCCGTAGAGGACCAGAGGCCGCATCCGTCCCGCCATCAGGCCCTCTCCGACTCTGCGATTGGCGTGATCGTATCCCATGATTCCCTGCGTGTTCGGCGCCAGCCACACCAGCGCGGCATAGATCGTGACCTGCACCAGCGCCGCGATCTCCTCGCGGCCGAGGACGATGTTCGAAGGCTCGGCCATGGCGCGGAGAACCCGCAGCGCCCAATCGACCCGCTCGGCACGGAAGAACACCCAGGCAACGACGACGGCCAGGAAAGTCAGCGCGGCGCCTGCGATACGGACCGGGCGCGCAAGGATCGCCGGACTGTTCGGCACCAGCGCGTTGAAGGCGTGGTTGACGCAGAGATAGGCGCCATGCAGCGCGCCCCAGACGACAAACGTCCAGGCGGCGCCGTGCCATAGCCCGCCGAGCAGCATCGTGATCAGCAGATTGATGTAGCGCAGCAGGCGGCCGCGGCGATTGCCCCCAAGCGGGATGTAGAGATAGTCGCGCAGGAAGTGCGACAGCGTCATGTGCCAGCGCCGCCAGAACTCGACGATGCTGGCAGCCTTGTAGGGCGAATTGAAATTGACTGGCAGGAAGATGCCGAACATCAGCGATATCCCGATCGCCATGTCGGAATAGCCCGAGAAGTCGAAATAGAGCTGGAACGTGTAAGCCAGCGCACCGAGCCAGGCCTGGTCGAAGCTCGGCGCTCGCGCATCGAAGGCGAGCGCCACCAGCGGCTGGATGCCGTCGGCGAGGCACGTCTTCTTGAACAGGCCGATGGCGAAGATGATGAGTCCGCAGAGAATAAGATGCGCGTCCGGGTGCTTGGTTTCCTCCCGCTCGAATTGCGGGATCATGTCCTTGTGGTGAAGGATCGGTCCCGCGATCAGATGCGGAAAGTATGTCACGAACAGCGCGTAGTGCGGCAGCGCGTAAGCCGCGACGCGGCCGCGCCAGGCATCGACCAGGAAGGCGATCTGGGTGAAGGTGTAGAAGGAGATGCCGACCGGCAGCAGGATGTGGACCGCAAAGTGCGTGCCCGCCAGCGCATTGACGTTCTCGGTGACGAAACCGGCATATTTGAAGATGCCGAGCACCAGGAGATCACCGGCGACGCCAAGCGCGAGCGCCGCGCGACGCTGCGACGGAGTAAGCTTCGCCACGATGAGCAGGTGTCCGACGCCGTAGTTGAAGGCGATCGAGAGCAGCAGCAAGGGCACGAACTGCCAATTGCCGATGGCGTAAAAGGCGAGCGAGGCCGCCGCCAGCCAGATCACCGGGGCCAGATTGCTGCGCCGCCCGAGCCAGAAATAGCCGGCCAGCACGGCCGGCAGGAACAGCAGAATGAACGGGTAGGAATTGAACAGCATCGGGCTGGCCGGCGGCGGGGACATGCTCACTAAGGACTGGGCCCCTAAAGCACACACGGGGCCGATCAACAACCCGCGCGACATGGCACAGTTCTTGGCACCGTTCTTGGCGCAGTCCCTGGCGCAGCAGCGCTGGCAATTCGCGGAATCGGGACGATATAAGGGGGAACACGCATCTCAATGAGGATCGAGTGACCCAAGCCAAGACGCCTTCCCAGCCGCCCGTCGCCCCGCGCCGGCCGCATTCCTTCACGCGGCACGGCATCAATGTGACCGACGACTATGCCTGGCTGAAGGACGAGAAATGGCAGGAGGTGCTGCGGGATCCCGCGGTGCTCGATCCCGACATCCGCAAATATCTCGACGAAGAAAATGGCTACACCGAGAGCCTGCTCGGCCATACCGCAGTCCTGCAGAAGACGCTGGTGCGCGAGATGCGCGGGCGGATCAAGGAGGACGATTCCAGCGTGCCGTCGCCGGATGGCCCCTTTGCCTATTTCCGCAAGTTCCGCGAAGGCGGCCAGCACGAGTTGTTCGGCCGCATGCCGCGCGACGGTGGCGACGGGCATATCGTGCTCGACGGCGATGCGCTCGCAAAGGATCACACATATTTCAAGTTCGGCGGCAGCCGGCACTCCAACGACCACAAGCTGCAGGCTTGGAGCGCCGACACCAAGGGCTCGGAATATTTCTCCATCCGCGTGCGCGAGTGGGCGACCGGCAAGGACCTTGACGACGTCGTCGAGGAGACCGACGGCGGCGTGGTGTGGAGCAAGGATGCGAAATCGTTCTTCTATGTGAAGCTCGACGACAATCACCGGCCGATGCAGGTCTGGCGGCACCGGCTCGGCACCAAGCAGGCCGAGGACTCGCTCGTTTATGAGGAGCAGGATTCCGGCTGGTTCACCCATCTGCACGAAAGCACCAGCGGCCGCTTCTGCGTGATCGCGGGCGGCGACCATGAGACCTCCGAGCAGCGGTTGATCGATCTCGCCAACCCCGAGGCGCCGCCGCGCCTGGTCGCAGCACGCGAGGAAGGCGTGCAATATTCGCTCGCCGACCGCGGCGATGAGCTGCTCATCCTCACCAACGCCGACGACGCCATCGACTTCAAGATCGTCACCGCGCCGCTTGGCCAGCCCGAGCGCGCAAACTGGCGCGATCTGATCCCCTATCGTCCCGGCATCTATGTCATCGACCTCGATCTCTATGCCGGCCATCTGGTGCGGCTGGAGCGCGCCAACGCACTGCCTTCCATCGTGATCCGCGACCTCGCCTCGAACGAGGAGCACGCCATCGCCTTCGACGAGGCGGCCTACTCGCTGGATACGATGGGCTCCTACGAGTTCGAGACGACCACGCTGCGGTTTGCCTACTCGTCGATGACGACGCCGTCGGAAGTCTACGACTACGACATGGCCAGCCGCACGCGCACCCTGCGCAAGCGCCAGGAGATCCCGTCCGGCCACGACGCGGCCGACTACGTCACCACGCGCATCATGGCAAAGGCGCAGGATGGCGCCGAGGTACCGGTGTCGATCCTGTATCGCCGCGGGCTCAAGCTCGACGGCGCGGCGCCGCTGCTGCTCTACGGCTACGGCTCCTACGGCATGGCAATGCCGGCCTCGTTCAACGCCAACCGCCTGTCGCTGGTCGATCGCGGTTTTGTCTACGCCATCGCCCATATCCGCGGCGGCGCCGACAAGGGCTGGGGCTGGTATCTTGACGGCAAGCGCGAGAAGAAGACCAACTCGTTCGACGACTTCTCAGCCAGCGCCCGTGCACTGATCGACGCGAAATACACCAGCGCAAAGCGCATCGTCGGCCATGGCGGCTCGGCCGGCGGCATGCTGATGGGCGCGGTCGCCAACCGCGCCGGCGAATTGTTCGCAGGCATCGTCGCCGAGGTGCCGTTCGTCGATGTGCTCAACACAATGCTCGACGACACGCTGCCGTTGACGCCGCCGGAATGGCCTGAATGGGGCAATCCGATCGAGAGCGAGAAGGATTTCCGCACCATCCTGTCCTACTCGCCTTACGACAATGTCGCGGCGAAAGACTATCCGGCGATCCTGGCGATGGGCGGGTTGACCGATCCGCGAGTCACCTACTGGGAGCCCGCCAAATGGATCGCGCGCCTGCGCGCGACCATGAGCGGCGGCGGTCCCGTCCTGCTCCGCACCAACATGGGCGCCGGCCATGGCGGCGCCTCAGGGCGCTTCAACCGGCTCGATGAAGTCGCGATCGTGTATGCGTTCGCGCTGTGGGCGGCAGGGATGGCGGAGGCTGGGGTGTAGCTCCGCCCACCGCCGTCGTCCCGGCGAAAGCCGGGACCCATACCGCGTGATTTATCAGCAATTCGCCGGGAGCAGTACCGCAGGAGGCCTCTCAACTAAGCCTTCGCCAAACTATTCCCTGGGGTTATGGGTCCCGGCCTTCGCCGGGACGACATAGAGTGTGAGACACAAGCCGCCTTACACCGCGCCGTGCGTTTCCACATACAGCGCATACACCGAGTGGCTGCTCGCCATATAAAGACGGTTGTTCTTCGGGCCGCCGAAGCAGAGATTGGCGCAACGCTCCGGCAGCTTGATGAAGGCGAGCGGCTTGCCGTCCGCGTTGAAGACCATGACGCCGTCGAGATCCTCGGACTTACCCTTGAGCTGATAGACCTTGCGGCCACCGATGTCGGCCGGCTCGGATTGCAGCGCGCCGTTGGAGCCCCAGCCGCACCAGAGATTGCCGTCGCGGTCGACGCGAAAACCGTCGAGCGAGGCCTGGTCTGCCGCGTCGATCAGCTTGGTCTTGCCGCTGAGGCTGCCGTCGTCGCCGACATTGTAGCTCCAGATGCTGCGGTTGGGCGTACCCTTCCACTCGACGATGTAGAGCTTCTTCTCGTCCGGCGAGAAGGCAAGGCCGTTCGGATTGACCAAGTCGGTGAGGATGGCGGTGAGCTTGCCGTCCTTGGCAATGCGGTAGACATTGGTGGTGGCCTGCTCGGCCTTTTCCTTCTTGCCTTCCCACTCGCCGTTGATGCCGAACAGCGGATCGGTGAACCAGATGCTGTCGTCCGACTTCACCACGATGTCGTTCGGCGAATTCAGCCGCTTGCCCTCGAACTTGTCGGCCAGCACGGTGATCTTGCCGTTCTTCTCGGTGCGGGTGATGCGGCGGGTCACCGAGTGCTCGCAGCTGACGAGGCGGCCCTGGCGGTCGCGTGCATTGCCGTTGGCGTAATTGGCATTGGCCCGGAACACGCTGGTCTGCCCGGTCTTCTCGTCGAACTTCATGATCCGGTTGTTGGGAATGTCGGAGAACAGCAGATAGCCGCCTTCGGGGAAATAGGCAGGGCCTTCGGCCCAGCGCATGCCGGTCGCGACCTGCTCGACCGTCGAAGAGTACAGCCGATACTTCCCGAAGCTCGGATCGAGGATCTGGACCGCCGGATCGGGATAGCGCTGGTTGGGCGTGAACGAGAACGACTGGGCGCCGGCGGCGCGGGCGAGAAGCGTGGAAGCCGCGGCTGCGCCTGCGCTGGCCACGATATTACGTCGCGTGAAATTCATAAAAATCCTCCCTGGGTGATGCAAGGCCGGCGCTTGCTGCGCTGGCTCGTTCCTTGTCGTGACGTGAGCGCGAGCTGCCTTACCGCCCGTTCGCCTTCCGCCATGCCGCGAAGTCGGTGAGCGTCTGCGGATCCGTCGCCGGATAGAGACCGAAAATGCCGCGGCCCTTGTTGACTTCCTCGGTGACGAAGTCCTCGAACGCGGTCATCTCGAAGGTTTCGTTGGCGATCTCGTCGGCGAGATGCGCGGGGATCACAATGACGCCGTCGCTGTCCCCGAGGATGACGTCGCCGGGGAACACCGGCGCATCGCCGCAGCCGATGGGAACGTTGATCTCGATCGCGTGATGCAGGGTCAAATTGGTCGGCGCGCTCGGGCGGTGGTGGTAGGCGGGAATATCGAGCTTGGCGATCTCGGCCGAGTCGCGAAAGCCGCCGTCGGTGACGACGCCGGCGACGCCGCGCTTCATCAAGCGCGTGACCAGGATCGCACCGGCGGAAGCGGCGCGTGCGTCCTTGCGGCTGTCCATCACCAGCACGCTGCCTGCCGGACAATCCTCGACCGCCTTGCGCTGCGGATGCGAGCGGTCCTTGAAGACCTCGATGGTGTTGAGATCCTCGCGCGCCGGCATGTAGCGCAGCGTGAAGGCCTCACCGACCATGGTCGGCTGGTCTGCGCCCAGCGGGTGCACATCCTGGATCATCTGGATGCGCAGGCCGCGCTTGAACAGCGCGGTGGCGACCGTGGCGGTGGAGACGGATTTGAGCTTGCTGCGGGTGGCTTCGCTGAGTTTTGTCATGTCATGCTCTCTAGTAAATCGACGGCTCGCCGATCGGCGCGCCAAAGTCCGTCTCGAGGAAGTCGAAGTCGCAGCCGTCATTGGCCTGCTTGATGTGCTTGGTGAACATCCAGCCATAGCCGCGCTCGAAGCGGCGCTCGGGCTGCTTCCATTCGGCCCGACGCTTTTCGAGTTCGGCTTCGGAGACGTCGAGATTGATGGTGCGGGCGGCGACGTCGAGCGTGATGCGGTCGCCGTTGCGCACCAGCGCCAGCGGGCCGCCGACATAGGATTCGGGAGCGACGTGCAGAATGCAGGCGCCGTAGCTGGTGCCGCTCATGCGGGCGTCCGAGATGCGCACCATATCGCGCACGCCCTGCTTCACGAGTTTTGTCGGGATCGGCAGCATGCCCCATTCCGGCATGCCCGGCCCGCCCTGCGGCCCGGCGTTGCGCAGGATCAGGATGTGATCCTCGGTGACGTCCAGGTTGGGATCATCGACCGCCTTTTTCATCGCGGGATAGTCGTCGAACACCAGCGCCGGCCCGGTGTGCTTGAGGAAGCGCGGCGCGCAGGCGCTCGGCTTGATGACGCAGCCGTCGGGCGCGAGATTGCCCTTGAGCACGGCGAGCGCGCCCTCCTTGTAGATGGGATTGTCGACTGAGCGGATCACGTCGTCATTGTGGACCTCGGCGCCCGCGATGTTCTCACCGAGAGTCTTGCCGGTGACGGTGATGCAGTCGAGATGCAGATGCGGCTTGATCTGGCCCATCAGGGCCGGCAGGCCGCCGGCGTAGAAGAAATCCTCCATCAGATAGGCATCGCCGCTCGGCCGCACGTTGGCGATGACGGGCACCTTGCGGCTCGCAATCTCGAAATCGTCGAGGCCAATGTCCTGGCCGGCGCGGCGGGCCTGCGCGATCAGATGGATGATCGCATTGGTCGAGCAGCCCATCGCCATCGCGACCGCAATCGCGTTCTCGAAGGCTTTTCGGGTCTGGATCGTCTTCGGCGTCAGATCCTCCCAGACCATCTCGACGATGCGGCGGCCGCATTCCGAGGCCATGCGGATGTGGTTGGCGTCGGCCGCAGGAATCGACGACGCCCCCGGCAGCGTCATGCCGATCGCTTCCGCAATCGCGGTCATGGTCGAGGCGGTGCCCATGGTCATGCAGGTGCCGTAGCTGCGCGCAATGCCGGCTTCGATGTCGAGCCAGTCCTTGTCGGAGATCTTTCCGGCGCGCCGCTCGTCCCAGTATTTCCAGCCGTCGGAGCCCGAGCCGAGCGTCTTGCCCTTCCAATTGCCGCGCAGCATGGGACCCGCCGGCAGATAGATCGCCGGGATGTTCATCGAGGTCGCGCCGAGCAAAAGCGCCGGCGTGGTCTTGTCGCAGCCGCCCATCAGCACCACGCCGTCGACGGGATGGCTGCGCAGCAGCTCCTCGGCGTCCATCGCCAGCAGATTGCGGTAGAGCATTGTGGTGGGCTTGAGCAGCGATTCCGACAGCGACAGCGCTGGCAGCTCGATGGGCAGGCCGCCGGCCATCAGGATGCCGCGCTTGACGTCATCGACGCGCGACTTGAAGTGCATGTGGCAGGGCTGCGCATCAGACCAGGTGTTGAGGATCGCGATCATCGGCCGATCCTTCCACTCCTCCGGCGCGTAGCCCATCTGCATGGTGCGGGAGCGGTGGCCGAACGAGCGCAGATCGTCAGGCGCGAACCAGCGCGCGCTGCGGAGCTGGTCGGGCGTTATTTTCTTCTTGGTCATGATTGGGTGCCCCATTTCTGGACGGTGTTCCGCTCGATGGCGCGGAAAATCAGGTTCTCGACAAAGAGCCCAATGATTATCACAGTCAGCAATCCTGCGAAGACCGCAGGAATGTCGAGCAGGTTGCGATTCTCGAAGATGAACCAACCGAGCCCGCCCTGGCCGGAGGATACGCCGAACACCAGCTCGGCCGCGATCAGCGTGCGCCAGGCAAAGGCCCAGCCGATCTTCAGACCCGTGAGGATCGAGCCGAAGGCCGCCGGTATCAGGATTTTCGCCACATAGGGCAGCCCGCGCAGGCCGTAATTGCGCCCGACCATGCGCAGCGTGTTGGACACGCTCTTGAAGCCGGAATGGGTGTTGAGCGCGACCGGCCACAGCACCGAATGGATCAGCACGAAGACGAGGCTGCCATTGCCGAGCCCGAACCAGATCAGCGCGAGCGGCAACAGCGCAATCGCCGGCAGCGGGTTGAACATCGCCGTCACGGTCTCGAGGAAGTCGGTGCCGATGCGGGTGGAGATCGCGAGCACGGTGAAGATCGCCGCCAGCACGATGCCGGCCGAATAGCCCATGAACAACACCTTCAGCGAGGTCCAGGCCCGCATCGGAATGGTGCCGTCCTTGACGCGATCGACCAGCGTCACGATGGTGTCGTGCAGTGTCGGAAACAGCAGGGGATTGTCGAGCGAGAGGCCATAGGCCTCCCAGACGGCGCCCAGAAACAGGATGATGGCGGTCTTGCGGACAAAACCGTCGTTCCACAGCAGCTCGGCAACGCTCAGCTTGCGCTCGACCTCGCCTGCGCCGGTGCCGGCGACCGTCGCGTCACGCAGCAATATTCTCGCTTCGCCCATGGCAGGCTCCCTCAATGCGCCGTTGCTTCGGAGGCGAACAGGAGATCGTGGATCTCCTTCTCGAGCCGGCCGGCACTGCCGTCGTCGTTGGAGACCTTGTCGACGTCGACCACCTCGGCCTTGACGCGGCCGGGATGCGGCGACAGCAACAGGATGCGGTTGCCGATGCGGATCGCTTCCGCGATCGAATGGGTCACGAACAGCACCGTGAATTTGGTCTCGCTCCAGAGCTGGAGCAGCTCGTCCTGGCAGGTTCGCCGCGTCAGCGCGTCGAGCGCCGCGAAAGGCTCGTCCATCAGCAGGATGTCCGGCTCCATCGCCATGCCGCGCGCGATCGCGACGCGCTGCTTCATGCCGCCGGACAGCGTGTGCGGATAGGCATCGACCACGCGCGTCAGCCCGACCTTCTCGATATAGGCCCGCGCCCGCGCCTCGGCGTCCTTGCGCGACAGCTTTCGCGCGGTGAGCAGCGGAAACATCACGTTGGCGAGTACGCTCTTCCAGGGCAGGAGCTGGTCGAACTCCTGGAAGATCATCATGCGATCGGCGCCGGGATCACGGATCTCGCGATCGTTGATGGTCATGCGGCCTTCGCTCGGGCTCATGTAGCCGCCGACGGCCTTGAGCAGCGTCGACTTGCCGCAGCCGGACGGTCCGAGCAGCACAAACCGATCGGACTTGTCGACGGTGAACGAGACCCTTTCGGTGGCGGTGACGACGGCGCTGGAGGTCTTGTAGCGCAGCGTCACGGAGCTGACGTCGAGCAGGGCCATCAGTTACCCTTCAGATCATGCGCGACGGGCAGGTAATAGTCCGTCCAGGCCTTGGGCTGGATCTTCAGCGTACCGGTCTTGAACAGATGGGCGGCGAATTTCATCGTGCCCTGCGGCTCGAGATTCCACTCCATCATGCCGGGCTCCTTCAAGAACCCGAGCAGATCCTCCACCGAGGTCTTGTCGCCGGTAATCTCCTTGTAGATCTCGACCGCCTGTTTGGTGTCGCTGCGGATCAAATCCTGCGCTTCCTTGGTGGCGTCGCGCACGGACTGGATGATCTTGGGATTGGCATCGGCGAATTTGGTCGTGGTGAAGAACTGCGCCTGGCTCAGCGGGCCGCCCATCACGTCGGGCGACGACAGCACGACATGCGCGCCCGGCACGTTCTTCAGCTCCAGGAACGTGAACGGCGGAATCGAGAAGTGGGTGTGCACCTCGTGCTTGGAATTGGACAGCGCCGCATAGGCGTCGGGATGGCCGAGCTGCACGGTGTTGGAGTCCAGCTTCGACCATTGGTCGGCGCCGAAAGCCTCAGCGGCCGCGATCTGAAGCACGATGGCCTGGGTCGAGACTTTTACCGTCGGCACTGCGATCTTGTCGGTCGGGCCGAAATCCTTGATCGAGTTGATATTGGCGTCGCGGCTGATCAGCGTCATCGGCTGCGCCGAGGTCGCAACGATGCCCTTGACGCCGCCGCGGGTGCGGTCCCACAGCAACAAGAGATTGCCGGTGCCGGTGTTGAGGATGTCGACGCCGCCGGCGAGCAGCGCATCGGTCTGCGCGCCGCCGCCGGAGAAGGTGACCCATTTGGTGGTGACGCCTGCTACCCCGAGCGACGCTGCGTGCTTCTCGATCAGCTTCTGCTTTTCCATGATGTGGCTCGGCATGTAGAAAATGCCGGGCTGGCGCGACAGCGAGATCTCCGACTTCTGCTGCGCCTTCGCAGGTGCCGCGAGCGCCGTCGCGGCGATCAGGGCGATGGCGGCTAGGCCGCACTGCAATTGCTTCATCATTGTTGTTGGTTTCCTCCGGCCGCCATTGACGAGCGATCTGACTAATGCACTAATGCATTAGTGCATCAAAGGCAAGGCCGCCGGAATTCTCGCATGCAACCAGCCCAACCTGCCTCCCGCGCGGCCGCCCGCCCCGGCGCACGTCTCGACCGGGCCCGGCAGGCTGCACCGCAGGTGTTCGAGCGGCTGCGCAACGCCATTCTCGCGCTCGAATTGCCGCCTGGCTCGCCGCTGTCGCGCACCGACCTCGCCGCGCAATTCGGCGTCAGCTCGACGCCGATCCGCGACGCGCTGATGCGGCTGGAGGAAGACGGGCTGGTCGACGTGTTTCCACAACACGCGACCGTCGTCAGCCGGGTCGATGTCGGCCGCGCCGAGCAGGCCCATTTCCTGCGCCAGGCGCTGGAACTCGAAATCGTCCGGCTGCTCGCGGAAAAGTCCGACGGGTCCCTGATCATCCGCCTCGACCACACGATCGCGCTGCAACAGCAATTCGCCAAGGCCGGAGACTTCGAAAGCTTCATCGCCGGCGACAATGATTTTCACGCGCAGCTTTATGACGCGGCCGACAAGCAGGATCTCTGGACGCTGGTGCGCAGCCGCAGCGGACATATCGACCGGCTGCGCCGGCTGCACCTGCCCTCACCCGGCAAGGCCCAGAACATCGTCCGCCACCACAGACTGATCACGCGCGCGATCGAGGCCGGAGATTCCGATGCCGCGCAGCAGCATCTGCGCAAGCATTTGTCGGGCACGCTGAGCGAGCTCGACACGATCCGAAGCCACTATCCCGAATACCTGACCGATTAGGCGTACGGCCATCCCTCTTCACGCGTGCATATGCACCTAAGCGTGCATATCATGACGCGCCGACTTCGCCTTTTGCGAGCAATCGTCCGTTCGCCCGCGAAGTCCTTGCAGGCCGGATGGAATCCGCGCAACAATTTCGCATTTGACGGTTTGATTTGCGGTCGCTGGGAGATCCCCATCCGGCCCGGAGGATATCAGACGTGGCCAACGTCCTGATCGTGGATGACGACCCGGCCGTGCAGATGACGATCCGGCTGCTGATGGAGCGGGCCGGTCATCACGTCACCGTCGCCGGCGACGGCCGCAAGGGACTTGCGCTGTTTGAGGCCAGCGAGTTCGACCTGCTGTTTCTTGACATCTTCATGCCCGGCATGGACGGGCTGGAGACGATGCGTCACATCCGGGCGCGAGCGCCGGCCATTCCGATCATCGTCATTTCCGGCCGTTCGATCACGCCGGACGCCTACGCGGAGCCGGATTTCCTGAAGATGGCGACCAAGCTCGGCGCGGTGGCAAGCTTGCAGAAGCCGTTCCGGGCCGACACATTGCTCGCCGCGGTCAATGGCTGCCTGGACGCGGCGCGGACGGTATCGGTGGGGAATCCGGATGTCAGCACCGGCCGCCGATGACAAAAATCTTCGGTCTGTTCCAAGCCAGCACAGGCGCGGCAATTTGGGAAGCGGTGCAAATATCCCCATGACGCTCGCTACGCGGCTCGCCATCGCGATGATCCTGCTGGTGGCGGTGACCGTGGGCGCAGTCGGCTGGCTGGGCTATCGCAACATCACCCAGGCCGTCATTCCGCGGGTCCTGGAACGCGTCGAAGCCCAGTCACGCCTGCTGGCGACCAATCTCGAATCCTACGTTGCCGGCGCCCGCGGCGATCTGCTCGGCTATCGCTCCGCCGCGGCCATCAATGGCCTGATCCGCGCCCACATCAGCGGAGGCGTCGACGCTCTCGACGGCGTTGCGGAGCAGACCTGGCGCGAGCGTATCGCAGCGCGCCTCGCAGCCGAGATCGACGCCAAACCCAGCTACGGGCAGTTTCGAATCATCGGCCTTGACGACGACCAGCGCGAACTGGTCCGCGTCGACCGCTCCGGCCCGAATGGCGCAGCACGGACCGTCCCCAACAGCGAACTGGAGCACAAGAGCGAGCGACCCTACTTTCAGGACACGATACGACTGGCGCCGGGCGAGATTTATGTTTCGTCGATCGATCTCGCCACCCGCCAGGGGGGGACCACGGAGCTCCACGTCCCGACGTTGCGCGTTGCGACGCCGCTGTTCACGCCGGACGGCAAGCCGTTCGGTATCATCATCGCCAATATCGACATGCGCCCGGCACTCGACCGCGTCCGCTCGACGGCGGGCGCAGGGGGAGAGATTTACGTCGTGAATTCGCGCGGCGACTATCTCGTCCATCCCGATCGCGCGCGGGAATTCGGCTCATTGCATGGCCATCCCACCAATTGGCGCGATGATTTTCCTTTTTTTTCCGGCCTGGCCGGCACGCCGGAAGTATCCACGCAACTCATGACCGATGGGTCGGGCCGGCCGAGCGGAGCGGCGATCGCACCGGCGCTGCTGGCGGGCAAGGAATGGGTCGCAATCATCGTGACCGTTCCCCCGTCCGTGTTCGGCCGCGTGCCGGCCGCCATTCAAAAAACGTCCTTGCTGGTCGGCGTGCTTGCCGTGCTCGCCGCGGCTTCACTCGCGGTGCTGCTGGCGCGCTCATTGACGCGCCCGATCGGACGTCTGACCGCGGCGGTGGAGGCAATCGGCAGCGGGCGGCCCGGGGACATTCCCGTCGATGCCAGCGGCGAGACGGGCGTGCTGGCGCGGGCCTTTGCCCGGATGGTCGAAGAAACCCAAGCGAAAACGGCGGCTCTCGAACGCGAGGTCGAGGAGCATCGTCGCACCGAGGCCGCGCGAAGCCATCATGAAGCGCGCGAGCGCCTGTTCAGCGCCGCGGTCGAATCATCCGACGATGCCATCGTGATGCAGTCTCTCGACGCCATCATCACGGGCTGGAATCCTGCCGCCGAACGCCTCTATGGTTATTCGGCGGATGAGGCGATCGGGAAGTGCACCTCGATCATCGTCCCGCCCGACCGACGCGAGCAGGGCAAGGACTATTTGGCGCGGATCGCCCGAGGCGAGCCAATCGAGCGCTTCGAGACGGTGCGCCTGCGCAAGGACGGCACCCCGGTCGAGATCTCACTCGGCCTTTCGTCGATCAGGGGGCCATCGGGCGAGATTGTCGGCGCCTCCGGCACCGCGCGCAGCCTCACCGAGGCGCGGCGGGCCGAGCGGGCGTTGCAGCAGCAGCTCGAGGAACGGCGGCAGATCTTCGAGACCTCGCAGGACCTGATCATGGTGATGGACGCGCGCGGCCATATCGCGCAGATCAGTCCGAGCAGCGAGACCATTCTCGGCTTCCGGGCGGAGGAGATGATCGGCCGCAGCGGCACGGATTTCATTCATCCCGATCATCTGGAGCAATCCCGCACGGAAATGCGCGCGTTGCGGCGCGGCGATCGCCGCGCGCTCGCCGACACCCGCTGCTTCCACAAGAACGGGTATGAGGTCTGGCTGTCGTGGCTTGGAAGCTGGTCCGAACAGGCGAAGCGCTTCTTCTTCGTCGGGCGCGACATGACGGAGGCCCGGCTCGCGCAGGAATCGCTGCGCGAGAGCGAACGGCTGGCCCACGACATTGTCGAGACTGCGCTCGACGCATTCACCCAGACCGACCACACCGGTACTATCCTGAGTTGGAACTCGCAGGCCGAGAAGCTCTTCGGCTGGCCGCGTGAGGAGGCAATCGGCCGGAATGCGATTGATCTCTTCGTCGCTCCAAGCGAGCGGGAAGGCGTCAGGGCCAAGCTCCAGAGCTTTCTTGAATCCGAGGATCAAAAACTGGCCAGTCCAAGGCGGGAGCTTTTGGTGCGTCGGCGCGACGGCAAGGAATTCAGGGCCGAGCTCAGTGTCACGGCGCTCCGGCGACGCGAAGGCGTTCTCTTCAACTCGTTCTACCGCGACCTTACCGACAAGATCGCGGCCGAGGAGCGCATCCGTCAGGCCGAGAAGATGGAGGCCGTCGGCCAGCTCACCGGCGGCGTGGCGCACGACTTCAACAACATCCTCACCGTCATCACCGGCACGATCGAGATCCTGGCCGACGCGGTGGCCAAGGAACCGGAGCTTGCAGCGATCACCAAGATGATCGACGAGGCCGCGGGACGTGGCGCCGAGCTGACGCAGCATCTGCTGGCGTTTGCGCGCAAGCAGCCGCTCCAGCCGCGCGAGATCGACATCAACTCGCTGATCATCGACACTGCGAAGCTGTTGCGGCCGACGCTGGGCGAGCAGATCCAGATCGAGTCCGTGTTCGAGACCGAGAGCTGCGTCGCAATCGTCGATCCCAACCAGCTCACCACCGCGATCCTCAATCTCGCGCTCAATGCCCGCGACGCCATGCCCGGCGGCGGCAAGCTGATCGTGGAGACGGGCTCCGCCTATCTCGACGAGGTCTATGCCAGCCTCAACGACATCAGGCCGGGCCACTACGTGCTGATCGCCGTGAGCGACACCGGCACCGGAATTCCCGCCAACATGCTGGCCAGGGTCTTCGACCCCTTCTTCACCTCGAAGGGACCGGGCAAGGGCACCGGGCTCGGGCTGTCGATGGTCTACGGCTTCGTCAAGCAGTCCGCGGGCCATATCAAGATCTACAGCGAGGAAGGCCACGGCACCACGATCAAGATGTACCTGCCGCCCGGCAAGACGCCGACGGTGGTCGGCGAGGGCGTGACACCGGCGACGATCGAGGGCGGACACGAGACGATCCTGGTGGTCGAGGACGACCGGCTCGTGCGCGACTACGTGCTGGCGCAGTTGCATTCGCTGGGTTACGTCACCTTGCAGGCCGCGAACGCCGCGGAGGCGCTCGCAATCGTCGCCGCCGGCAAGCCGTTCGACCTCCTGTTCACCGACGTCATCATGCCCGGCAAGATGAACGGACGACAGCTCGCCGACGAACTCCAGAGGACGCGTCCCGATCTCAGGGTGGTCTACACGTCCGGCTACACCGAGAACGCGATCATCCATCACGGTCGGCTGGATTCAGGCGTTCTGCTGCTGGCGAAACCCTATCGCAAATCGGACCTGGCGCGGATCATCCGCAAGGCACTGCAAGCGTGAGGGGCGGCTCGTGCCTCGGACAAGCCGCAGCGCGTGCGCTGGGGCCCGGGCACGAAAGAGAAATGCCGTTCTAGGACGCGCGCTGGGCCGCGGTCATCACGATGCGGATGAGATCGGCGGCATTGCGCGCACCGAGCTTCTTCATGATGTTGGCGCGGTGGTCCTCGATGGTGCGCGGGCTGATGCCGAGCGTGCGGCCGGCTTCCTTGTTGGACGCACCGGAAGCGAACTGTTCGAGCACCTCGCGCTCCCTGCGCGTCAACGGCTCGCGTCCGGGGAAATGCAGCGAAGAGAATTTCGGCGACGCGCTCTCTGCCTGCCTGCGTGCATAAGCTCCGATCGCCTCGTCGAGCCGGCCGACGATCTCGCTGCCGCGAAACGGCTTCTCGATGAAGTCGAGCGCGCCGCTCTTGATGGCCCCCACCGCCATCGCGATGTCGCCCTGCCCGGAGATCATGAAGATCGGCGCTGGATAGTCCTCGCCGTGCAACTCCTTCAGAATGTCGAGCCCGCCCTTGCCGGGAATATGCACGTCGAGCAGGATCGCCGCAGGTGTCCGGTTTCGCGCGACGGAGAGCAACGCTGCCCCGTCCGCAAAACAGATCACCTCATAGCCCGCCGCCTTCAACACCATCGACAAGGTGTCGCGAACGGCAGCGTCGTCATCGACCACGAAGATTTCACCGCGAGAGCTTTGTTCGGCCATGTGCCACACATCCGGTTGGCATGAAGGACTCGCGTCCGCGCCAACCGTTATGGCGTTAGGCGCGGATTCGGCCCACCCGTATTTGTACGGGACATGGACTCAACGCACAAGTAGCGGCAACGCGCCTAATTGCAGGGGACGGAGAATATCCATGCTAAATTTGGCCGGTACGCCGCCTCTGGTCCCAATGCCCGAAGTCGTGAGCCGTCGGCTGATTGCGGCTGACCTTTGCTTGCTGATCTCGCAGATCGAGACCAGCATGCGCCGGATCGCCACAGCCATGGATCAAGAACACGGCAGCGATCAGGAAGGTTCCGCTGACGTCTTCGTACTCGACGACGTCACGCCTCGCTATGTCACGGCGAGCGCCGCCCTGGACGCCTGCCGGGCGGGCCTTGGCCACGCCCTGCAATGCCTGTCGGAGCCCGGCAGCGCCGTGTAGATCGCGATCGGCGCGGCTCGGCGGCCGCATGTCATCGCATGCCAGCCCCGCAGCTCAGGCGCGGTGCCGTTCCACGATTGCGTCGGTGGCGACACCACCCCAGGTGTGGATCGCCGGCAGGCCCATTGCGGTCTTGCCGAGATTGGCGAGGCTGATGCGCAACGCCGCCAGATCCAGCGGCTTGGGCAGGCTCTGGAGCTCGATCCCGACGGAACGGGCGAAGCTGCGAGCGGCGCTGCGGCGCTTGCCGTCCATGCCGCTGATGACGATCACGGCGCCGGCAAATTTCGCCTTTGCCATCTCGCCCAGCACGTCGATGCCGTCGCCATCCTCCAGCACGAGATCGAGAGTCACGCAGTCGAAGCGCGCAGCGCGCAGCTTTTCGATCGCTTCCGCCACGGACGGCGCCCCCGTGACTTCGTGGCCGGCCTGCCTGGCGGCGACCGTGATCAGGCTCCGCTGCGTGGCGTCGTCATCGACCACCAGGAGTTGAAGTGCGCGCCGCTCGGTGCCGTCGGGCAGGTTTGACGGGAGGGGGGAGAGAGAGCTTCTGGGCATTACCGTATCCTGCGATTGAGACCGGCAATGGATACACGGCTCGCGCTTAGGTGACGTAAAGCCGCTACGGCAAATTCAGTCCGAAGTTTCAGCAAATATGAACCAACGTCCCGACAAGGACGACGAGACGCAGGTGAAGCTCACGCCGCCTCGTCACGGCCACCGGCCGCACCGCGCTTCTTCCGGTTCTTGCCACGCAGGAACTGGATGTCCATTTCGGCGCCGTTGACGCGCACCAGCTCGCAGCGGCGGTAGGCGAGGCCGGTAGACGACAGCAGCAGGAAGAACTCTTTCAGGTTCAGGCCCTGAATCGAGCCTTCGACCGTGAGGATGGCGTCGGTGTCGGAGATCGCGTTGAGCTTGCAGTCGCGGCGCCAGGTGCCGTCGATGGCCATGATGCAGACGTCATAGCCGCGACTGAACGTCACGCGCTCCAAACCCTTGCCATCCTCGGACATGTCTATCGTCCTGCCATCACCGCCACGCGCGGCGCCGCGCCGGCGAGAGCCGGCTTAGCGGCTGCGGTACGCGGATCGTTCGGCTTGTAAAGGCCACGCCGCTCCGGAAGCGGCTTGAAAGTATCGGTCAGTCCGACCACGGTTTCGGCCGCGCCCAGCACCAGAAAGCCGTCTCCCTCGACTTGGCGCGCCAGACGGTTGAAGATGTTGATCTTGGTGTCCTGGTCGAAATAGATCAGCACGTTGCGGCAGAAGATGACGTCGAAGGTGCCGAGCTGGGCGAAATCGTGCAGCAAATTGAGCTGCCGGTGCTGGATCATCGCCCGCAGTTCGGGATTGATCTGCCAGGTCTCGCCGGTCTGCTTGAAATATTTCATCAGCATCTGGATCGGCAGGCCGCGCTGCACTTCGAACTGGCTGTAGATGCCGGCTTTGGCCTTTTCGAGCACCTCCTGCGACAGGTCGGTCGCGATAATCTCGACGCGCCAGCCGGTCAGGGCCGCACCCATCTCCTTCAGGCTCATCGCCAGCGAATAGGGCTCCTGCCCGGTCGAGCCGGCGGCACACCAGATACGCACGCTGCGGCGACCGGCGCGGGCCTTGATGATTTCGGGCATGATGGTGTCGCGGAAATGATCGAACGGGACCTTGTCGCGGAAGAAGAAGGTCTCGTTGGTGGTCATCGCCTCGACCACGCTGGTGACGAGCGCGCTGGCGCCGGCACCTTGCAGCTTCTGCACGAGTTCGCCGATACCGGAGAGCCCGGCCTTGCGGGCGAGCGGCAGCAGCCGGCTCTCAATCAGATATTGCTTGTCGGCGGACAGATCGAGCCCGGAATGATCCCTCAGGAACTTGCGCAGATACTCATACTCGGTCGGGGTCACGGATTGGCCTCTCGGAAGGTGTACTGGGAACACTCTGGCTGGAACACTCTGCCAGACACTCAGACCATGGCTTGTCCGACCGGGATCAAGCCGACTTCGGCGAACTTGTCGGCGATAATGTCTTTGTCGAAGGGCTTCATGATGTACTCGTTGGCGCCTCCGCTGAGCGCCTGAGCGATATGAGCCACGTTGTTTTCGGTGGTGCAGAACACGACCTTGGGCTGATCGCCGCCCGGCAGGCGCCGCATGTGGCCCATGAACTCGAAGCCGTCCATCACCGGCATGTTCCAGTCGAGCAGCACCGCGTCGGGCAACTGCCGCTGGCAGACCTCGAGCGCTTTGGAGCCGTCTTCGGCTTCGGTGACTTCGAATTCCAGGCCTTCCAGGATCCGGCGTGCGATCTTGCGCACGACGCTGGAATCATCGACCACCAAACACGTCTTCATTTTGGTTCTCCGGCTTCGATGTTTTTGGGGCTCACGCAGCCATTTGCACTTCGGTCTTGAGCTCGAGGACGCGATCGACATCGAGGACGACCATGAGCTGTCCGTCGAGGCGGTGGACGCCGCC